>CBDCLG010000001.1:0-45423 GCA_965218625.1 Caldilineaceae bacterium
CGAATGAGGCGTGCAGGGCCTGGCGATTGGCCATGCAGACGTCGCCGGGCTCACAGACCATGGGGACGGCGTCGGGCAGCCGGTCGGAGCCGTTGGCGTCGACCATTGCTTTGATGTCCATTTTGCCCTGTTTGTGGGAGCCCGGCAGCAGCCAGACGCCGTTTTCGGCCGTGCTGCAGTAGAGCTGGGCCATGAAATTGAAGCCGTGCGTGCCCTGGTCCCAGTCAGGGCTGTCCCAGTGGGTAGTGCCGTCGTGATGCCAGGCGACGGAGGGGCCGAGGCCGGCGCGCTTGACGATGACCGACTCGGTGAAGGGCGTGAAGTCGGCTCCGTTGATGTTTTCGGCGACGGCGAGCAGCAGGGGATGGCCGTAGAGGCGCAGGCAGCTGTCCATGATCTGGAGCGGGCTGGCGATGCTGTTGATGACGTAGTCGGGGGCGTCTTCGGGCGGCGCGGGTTCCGCCATCTTGGCGGGATGGCGACCGCTGTTGTACTCGGTGCCGCCGTAGGGATCGCTCAGCGGCTTTGCGAAGCGGAAGGAAGGGCGCGCGAAGTGGTTGCCGAGCGCGGGGCGACCCTGGGCGTCAACGTCGGCGTCCTTGGTGTAGGGCGCGCGTTCGAACGCATTCTCCATGTCGGACCGCAGATCTTCGAGCTCCTCGGCGCCCAGGGCGCCTTCGAATACATAGAAGCCGCAGCGCCAGTAGGCGTCGGAAATCTCCTGGGCGAGTTTGCCGTCACTTTCAAAGCGAATGGGGCCTCGATTGCCCAGCTCGAAGGCGCGGCGCTCCCCTGCGCTCACATAGGCGTCCAAGGTATCGGCGTCCTGGGTCATGGCATCATCCTCCCGGAAAGGCGCGCCACACGCCACACCTGAAGTGTGACGTGCGGCGTTTACTGCTTGATCGGTTAGTTCATGCGATTGGTCTGCGTCCGCCCTGTGTCCGTCCCGGGGCGGCCGCGCGCAGCCTCGTTCCTATTCGTCCACCCAGACGCGGTGGAACATGTGCGTATCCATCGGCGACGGCACGTAGTTCTGCACGCGCGCGGTCGAGACATCGACGTAGATGTTGTGCATCAGGGGGATGTAGGGCAGCTCTTCGGCGAACATCGCGTCGATCTGCCGGTAGAGGCGGATGCGTTCGTCGTCGTCGATTGTGGCGCGTGCGGTGGCGATAATGGCGTCTACTTCAGGGTTGGAGTAGCGTGCGACGTTGCCACCGCCGCCGATATTGTCAGAGTGCATCAGCGGATAGTAGAAGCCGTCCGGGTCGGCGTAGTCGGTGACGCGATAGGTCGAGGCAAGGACGAAGTTGCCAGCGTCGAGCGCCTCCAGCAGCGGGCCGAACTCGGTTGGTCGGAGCTCGATGTTGATGCCGATCTCCTTGAGGTTGGCCTGGTAGATCTCGTAGAGTTTCAGCAGGTTGCCCCAGGGCGGCAGGATCAGCTCGTGGGTGCCGGGAAGGCCGTCGGGATAGCCGGCCTCGGCCATCAGGGCCTTGGCGGCCTCGAGGTTCCTGGGATAGTTGAGTACGGCGTCTGCATTGTGGCCGAGCAGCCCCGGTGGGAGCAGGCCATGGGCAACGTTGGCGCGGCCGTCGAGGCTGGCAACGATGGCATCCATATCCACCGCGTAGCGAATGGCCTGGCGCAGCTTGGGATTGTTGCCGAACGGCTCCTTATCGAGGTTGACGGTGATGAATGAGGTGTGGAAGGTCTCGGCCCAGCCCAGTTTCTCTTTGAACACTTCGTCGGTGCTGAAGCGCGCCCAGTGGGCAGGGGGGACCCAGGCTACGTCGAGGCGGCCGGCGTCGAGCTCAACGATGCGTGTATTCTCGTCGCGGATGAAGCGGAACTGGAGCTGGTCGAGGTAGGGCCGCCCGTTCCAGTAGTCTTCGAAGGCATTAAGGGTCAGATCCTGGTTGAGATTCCACTCACCTAGGGTGAAGGGCCCGGCGGCGACGACGTTCTGGCCGAAGTCCTCGCCCCATTTTTCAACCTCTTCCTGGGGCACGACCGCCAGGTTGATGCTGGCGAGCATCGACTTGAAGGGCGCGAGCGGCTCGGACAGCTGGATTTCGAGCGTGCTGTCGTCGACAGCTGTGATGCCGCTGACCCCGTCGGCGGCGCCATCCCTGTACTCCTGCGCACCGGCGACAACGGAGAGCATCCAGGCCTTGGGGCTGCGCGTTTCCGGATTCAGGACGCGCTCGAAGCTGTACTTGAAGTCGCCGGCTGTGATCTGGCGGCCGTTGTGGAACTTGGCGCCGTCGCGGATGTTGAAGGTCCAAGTCGTGCCGTCGTCGGAGACGTCAAAGCTCTCGGCGATGGCCAGCTCGATCTCGCGACCGTCGGGCGACAGGCGGAAGAGGCCTTCGAGCAGGTTGGGGGCGATTACGCCCTGGTCCCAGCCGGAGATGGCCGCCGGGTCGAAGCTCTTGGGATCGGACGAGACGAAGCCGGCCACCATACCGCCCATCTTCGGCCCTTCGCTCATGTCGTCGTCCATGGGTTCGGCGGGCGCGGCAGGTACCGCGACACAGGCGGCCATTAGAGCGACCAGGAGTGCCAGGCTGAGGGCCAGCCAGGTCGTGCGGTGCACTGGTTTCATGTCAGTCTCCTTTGGAATTGTTTGTGAACAGAGAATTGAAGGCAACAAAACGCGTCCCCATCACGGGAGGATGTGAAGGCGACAAGACGCCGACCGGACTGCTGGTCGTTGCGGCGAGATTACCAGATGAGGGGCGCGATGTCAAGCGAGTGCATTGCGGTCCGAGAGAGTCTGTTCCAAAGAGCGAAGACGGTCGCTGGCGGCGGCGGCGTCGACCTGCAGAGAGTGGAGGACGCCGAATTCTTCGATGATGAAGGAGGCGGAGACGGCGCCGTGAAGACAGGCGCGGACGGCGTCGCCGGTGCGGGCCAGGCCGACCAGGAAGCCGCCGCAGAAGGCGTCGCCGGCGCCGGTTGGATCGACAACCCGGGCGGGATAAGTGGGAATCTGGCGCCAGTCTTGCTCTCCGCTAAGAAGCAGGCGCATGCCGCGGCCCCCCATCTTAACGCCGACGCCGTTCGGCCCGTAGGCGAGCAGGCGGCGGGCGGCTTCGAAGATGTGCCCTTCCTGGCAGTCGCCGCGTTCTTCCTCGTTGATGGCGGCGTCGGCGTGGATGGTCAGCTCTTCGATGCTGGGCAGGAGGTAATCGATGTTGCGGAGCAGGTCGGCGTCGACCTGTCCTTCCCGGTCCCAGTCCCACCATGGCCAGTCGAAGCTGATCGTTACATCCTCGCCGCGCAGGCGCTTGAGAAATTCGGCGTTGGCGCGGCTGCAGGGGAGCGGGCCGGGCGCGAAGTGGGCGAAGGCGGCGCATTGGGCAGTGGACTCCCACTGGGAGAGGTCGGGACAGAAGGAGGGCCAAATACGGCGGTGGAGGGGGCTGCCGGTGTCGGTGAATTCGCTTTCGAGGTCGATGATTTCGCTGGCGTGGGCGGGCAGGATGGCGCGTGCCTCGTCGATGCGGTCGGTGCGGCTGCCGTCGGGGAAGTAGAAGGCGCGCGAGCGCAGCAGGTGCGGCTCGTCGATACGGGTTATGGCAGAAACGTCGATGCCGGCGGCGGCCAGCTGTTCGAGCCAGGCGGAGGGGTAGTCGGCGCCGGCGACGCTGACGAGGCTGACGTCTACGCCCCAGAGGCGCATGCCGGCGGCGGCGTAGACGGCGTTGCCGCCGAGCTGGCGCGGGGAGATACGGCCGTCGGGCGTGACGACATCGTCGAGCGTGCAGTTGCCGACGGCCAGGAAATCGCTCACCGGGACCCTTTCGTCCTCGTATCTTTCCGCCTGTTTCCGACTTATTCGTCCAACCGGTGCGGGTGGGTCAGACGCGCATGCGCAGCATGGGGTGGCTGAATGAGACCGGGATCGTTTCGTTGGTGCGGGAGGACTTGGTGCCGGGCGTCATGTAGTGGATGGCGAGCGCTCTGCGCTGGCGGTCGGTGGTGTTGGGCGCGGTGCGGTGCAAGGTCTGGCAGTGGTGCAGGGTGATGCCGCCGGCGGGCAGGTCGGCGACGACGGCCTGGCTGTCGTCGACCAGTTTGCCCATATCGAGCAGAACGTCGCTGCCCTGGGCCTGGTCGTGAATCATGGGGCGCAGGTGCGAGCCGGGGATGAACTGCATGGCGCCGTTGTCCAGGTCGACATCGTCGAATGTTAGCCAGCAGCTGACCAGGTTGGCGGGCAGGCATTTCCAGTAGGCGTTGTCCTGGTGCCAGAAAACGGGGCCGCCGTGGTGGGGCGGCTTGTAGATGGCCTGGTTGTGAAAGAGCTGGATGTTGGGGCCGAGCACGTCTTCGATGATGTCGAGAAGGCGTTCATGGTAGGTGAGCTGGTGGAAGCTGACGTTGTGTTCGGAGATCTGCATGAACTGGAGCAACTCCAGTTCGTCGTCGCCGTGGTCGTGGTCGTCTTCGCCGGTGACGGCCAGGTTGCGGATGGGGCGTTCGCCGCTGCGGGCGAGGGCGAATTCGGCGTCGTATTCGGCGCGCATCTCCTCGATGAGGTCGTATTCGAGCACTTTGCCGACGACGAGGAAACCGTTTTCCCAGAAGCTGGCGACCTGTTCCTGGGATAGGGCTTTGTAGCCGTTCCGAACTTCAACTGTTTCGGCGGACTGCATTTGGGCGTTCTCCTGTTGCGATTTGCTTGCTCGCGCCGGATATCAAGGCCTCACTCGCCGGCGGACGGGGGAAGTTCGCCCGCGTTGGCGAAGGCATTGAGCACGTTTTCGGTGACGCGCGAGACGTTGTTGTCGTAGTTGTTGTGCGAAAGGCTGGCGCACCAACAGATCGAGCCGACGGAGAAGACGGCGCCGTTGTTCGGCAGCTCGAAGTAGACCATGTCGGCGTAGACGGTGGCCGAGGGATTGTTCATCATCTCGGCGTTCATCTGGAGGAAGTCCTCGATCACGGGCAAAATCGTGGGGCCGTGTGGACCGGAGGTGGCCAGCAGGACTGTGTGCGGCGGCGTACCCAGGCTATAGTCGATCCGGTCCACCTCGTCGCCTGCGGCGCCGCCGAAGACGAGCCCGAAGTCTCCGATCGTTTCATCGGGCGCGATGCCCTCAAAGATGAAGGCGGCCCGCGGGTTCAAACTTCCTGGCTTGCGCGTGTAGCCGGGCGCCGGGTCGCCCCAACCCTGGGCGGTAAAGCCGATGCCGGTCAGCCGGTTGGGCGTCTTGCCGCGATGCCGCCAGAGTCCGCCCATTTCGCCCGTCGTGCTGTGGAAACACTCGCCGGGCGCGGAATCCCACGCACGCGTGCCGGAATTGCCGCGGCGGATCTCGGCGATGTGAGGCCGCTCCTCGTCGACGCTCGTCACCCAGTAGAATCCGTTGCCGCCGAGGTACATCAGCCTGCCGCCGCCGTCGAGATAGGCTTCGAGCGCGGTCAGCATGGGCGTGGTCCAGTATTCCGGGTGCGTGCCGGTGACCATGACCTTGTAGTTGGCGAGGAGCTCCTGCCCTTCGTTGTGCAGGTCGTGGTCGGTGGCCACGTCGTATGCGAAGCCTTTTGCGTCGAGCCAGTCGATCTGATAGAGGTCTTCGCCGAGGAGGCGGGGCGTGGTGGTGAGGAGGTGGCGGTGCTGGGGGCGCATATTGACCATGGGGCGCAGCAGGGAGGAGTAGATGCAGCCGCTGCCGTCCGAGTGGCGGTCGTAGAAGGACATGGCGAACTCGGGATGCTCGGCGAGGTAAAGGTCGCGCGGGTCCCAGTTGATGTGTTCTTCGGGCAGTGCGGCCAGGTGATCCTGCGAAGCGTCCATGCGGTCGTTGGCATAGGCGACGTAGGTCATCGTCGGCATCAGGTAGAGGATTGGGGCGTTGGCGACGCCGCGCGGGGGTCGCACGATAAAGGGAATACGGTCTTCGGCGCCGTCGCCGTTCAGCCGCGCGGCATAGACGCCGCTGCGCAGACCGACCGGAATGGTCAGTTCGAAGTCGGCCTCCCAGCGGGCGTCCTCCAGGTCGTCGTCGTGGAAGTAGATCGCGCCGTACTGCGCCGGTGCGTGTTTGAAGTCGAACTCGGTTGCCGTCCAGTTGTGCCCAGTCACCGCGCGCGCCGGCATATTGACGGCGAGTCCGTGCCGGGCGTTCGGACCTCTGTCGATCACATTGGCGGAAGAGGCGCCCGCGGCGAAATCCCATGCGGCCACCAGGTCGGAAGCGGCCACCTCGGCGGGCGGTACCCCGCGCATCAGGCGAATGATCTCGTCTTCTTCCAGCGTCCGGCTGAAGATGCGGGGGCCGTCGATCTTGCCGTTGAAGAGGCCGGAAGCGGCGTAGCGCCCGGCATGCGTCCCGCCGGGGCCGGCGGCGGCGATCAGCAGCGGGCCGCTGTTGGAAGGAGGGCCCTGGACGCTGACTTTTCGCTCGATTGCGGCGGAGGACGGGTCGGCGGGCCAATTGGTGAGCGGCAGCTGAAAAAGCCGTACTGTCTGGGCTTCGGCGTCAAATGCGGCGGCGACGTAATACCATTCGCCGGCTCTCAGGGCGCTGCCGGTGCTCGCGGCGGCGGGACCGGCTCCTGCACCGCCAACCTGGAGCGCGAGGCTGCCGTCGGCGCCAATTGCAAGGCAAAAGCCGTTTCCTGCGGCGGACAGTTTGCTCAGGATGCCCTGGGTATCGCCTTTGGCAGGCGTGGTGGGATAGATCCAGGCCTGCAGGGTGAAGCTTTGCAGCCGATCGAGGGAGACATGGTCCTCCACTTGCACGTAGGAGCCTGAGCGGGCGATCTGTTTGCGGCCAGTTTGCCGTTCACCGAGGGCGGAATCGAACGCTTCTTCCTTGAAGCCGGGGCCTTCGGGGTTTTGGTCGCCATGAATGAGCCTGACCAGCGTGGTGTCGTAGTGGGGCAGGTCCGTGCTGACCATGAACCGGACCGTTTCGCCCGGCGCGGCGCTGAACCTGTCGGCGTATCCGATCAACTCGGTTATCATGTTTGCCTCCCGGCGCACGCCTGCTGAAAAGGACGGAGTGCGGTTGTTTTGTCAGACGCAAGCGGCAAGATCCGCCGTTTCTGTACACTGGTAGCGCCGCTACATCAATTTCAGGAAAAGCGGTGATATATGTTAGTGTAAGGTGAAAACTGGCCGTAGGATTTTCGACGGTCTCAGGGCGGGGCCCGGGTGGAGATTCGTTTGCCGCAGGCTGCGGCGGAGCAGCCAGGCGGGACGATGGGGCAATCGCCCGTTGAATGATGGCCTTGTCAGAGATTAGGCCCGCATTATACACGTTGATTAGCCGTTGCGTCTACCGCAGGCGCAAGCCGTTTCGCTGGCATCGGGGCAGATTGGGCGAATGAGCGGGACGAGTCAGTTCACGGTTCCCATAATCGGAATGACCTGCATGGGCTGCGCGGCCGCGGTTGAGACGAGCAGCAGGAAGGCGGAAGCCGTGCAGGAGGCGTCGGTCAACCTTGCCAACGAGAGGCTGACCGTCGTTTACGACGCCGCGCTGGCGCAGGAGAACGAGGTGCTGGCCGATGTGCGTCAGCAGGTCAAGCGCGGCGGCTACAAGATCCCGACGCTGACGTTGACGCTGCCGATCACGGGCATGACCTGCACCAATTGCAGCAGTACCGTCGAGCGCGCGCTGCGAGAGACGGAGGGCGTCGTCTACGCCAGCGTGAACTTCGCGACTGAGAAGGCGCACGTAGAGTATGTCAGCGGCGTGGGCGCGCGTGCGCCGATCGTCGAGGCGGTGCGTAAGGCCGGCTACGATGTGGTCGGGACCGACGCTACCCGTGCCGATAGAACTGAGCCCGACAGTTCGCAGGGGCCCGCCGATTCTTCGGCGCCGGCGCCCAATACGGAGACAGTTGAAGATGTGGAGGCTGCGGCGCGGGCCGCGGCGGTCCGGCACGAGTACATTCGGCTCGCGGTCGGGGCGGTCTTCTCACTGCCGCTGGTTGTGATCAGCATGGGGCGGGACTTCGGGCTGTTGGGCGCGTGGGCGCACGGCGGGTGGGTAAACTGGCTGCTGTTTGCGCTGGCGACGCCGGTGCAGTTCTACGTGGGATGGGACTATTTTGTCGGCGCGTTCAAGAGTTTACGCATGCGCAGCGCCAATATGGACGTGCTGGTGGCGATGGGCACTTCGGCGGCGTATCTGTTCAGCGTGGCGGTTCTGATTGCGCAGAACGCCGGCAGCGACGCGCTGGGAACGCACCTGTATTTCGAGACCGCGGCGGTTATCATCACGCTGATTGTGTTGGGCAAGCTGCTGGAGGCACGGGCCAAGGGCCAGACGAGCGCGGCGATCAAGGAGCTGATCGGCCTGCAGAGCCGCACGGCGCGAATTGTGCGCGACGGCGCGGAGCTCGACGTCCCGGTCGAGGAGGTAGAGGTCGGGGACCTGGTGGTTGTGCGCCCGGGGGAGAAGATCCCGGTCGACGGCGTTGTCGCGTCGGGCGGCTCGGCGGTGGACGAGAGCATGCTTACGGGCGAGAGTCTGCCGGTCGAGAAGGCGATCGGCAGCGAGGTGTTCGGCGCGACGATCAACGGGCAAGGGCTGCTGGGGATCGAGGCGACGAAGGTGGGCCGCGAGACGGCGCTGGCGCAGATAATCAAGTTGGTCGAGGAGGCACAGGGGAGTAAGGCGCCGATCCAGCGGGTTGTTGACCGGGTGGCGGCCTACTTTGTACCGTCGATCATTGTGTTGTCGATCGTTACATTTGCGGTATGGATGCTGACCGGCGCGGGCTTTGTTTCCGCGCTGCTGCGGCTGATTGCGGTGCTGGTGATCGCCTGTCCTTGCGCGATGGGGCTGGCGACGCCGACCTCGATCATGGTGGGGGTCGGCAAAGGCGCGCGCATGGGCATTTTGTTTCGGAACAGCGTGGCGCTGGAGCAGACGCACAAGCTGACCGCAGTGCTGATGGACAAGACCGGCACCATTACCAGGGGGGAACCGGCGGTCACAGACCTGATCGTCAGCCCGGCCCTGCAGGCAACCATTTCGGATGAATCCGCCAAGAGCTTGGCCGCGATCGCCGAGCCGGGCGAGCTTCTGCGGCTGGCCGCCTCGGCCGAGAAAGGTTCGGAGCATCCGCTTGGTGGGGCGATCGTACGCGCGGCCCAGGCCAATGGATTGAATCTGGCCGACCCGGCGGGGTTCGAGGCTATCACAGGACAAGGAATCACGGCCCTGGTGGAGGACCATCGCATCCTGCTCGGCAACCTGCGTCTGATGGAGCGCGAGGAAGTCGACCTGAACGGATTTGCGCCCGACCTTTCCAAGTTGCAGGCTGAAGCCAAATCGGCGATCTGGATGGCGGTCGACGGCCGGGCGGGCGCGCTGATAGCGGTGGCGGACACGGTGAAGGAGGGCTCGCGGGAGGCAGTAACGGCGATGCGCAAAATGGGCCTGACAGTGGCGATGCTGACGGGCGACAATTGGACGACGGCCGACGCAATCGCACGCGAGGTCGGCATCAATCGCGTCCACGCCGAACTGCTGCCCGGCCAAAAGCTGGAGCAGGTGAGCGCGATGCAGGAGGAGGGGTTGCGCGTCGCCATGCTGGGGGACGGCATAAACGATGCGCCGGCGCTGGCGCAGGCCGACGTCGGCATCGCGATCGGCGCCGGCGCCGACGTCGCCATGGAGGCGGCTGACATCACGCTGATTCGGGGCGATCTGCGCACGGTTCCCCAGGCGATCGCGCTCTCCCACGCTACGATCCGCAACATCAGGCAGAACCTGAGCTGGGCACTTGGCTACAACGTGGCCCTGATACCGATCGCAGCCGGGATCCTGGCGCCGTTTTCGTGGGCGCCCCCGTTTCTACAGCAACTGCACCCGATCCTGGCGGCCGCAGCGATGGCATTTTCCAGCATCAGCGTGGTAGCCAACGCGCTGCGGCTGCGGCGCTTCAAGCTCTAGCGCAAGATGATATTTGATTTCGGCTACCTTGTGCTCGTGCTTGCCCTGCTGCTGTCGGCCTACGGGACGGTCGCAGGCTACTGCGGCGGCAGGTTCGGGCAGGAAGGATCGCTCGTACGGCGCGGCTTGCCGGGCGCCCAATCGCCGGCCTCAGGCGGTAACGCGACCGATCTTTCCGTGCGTCTGACCGGCAGCAGTTTTCATGCAGTCTACGCGGTGACAGCGCTGGTTGGAGCGGCTGCGATCATTCTTTGGTACGGCCTCCTGAACGACCAGTTTCAGATCGGCTATGTCTGGAACAGTTCCGAACGGAGCCTGCCGACATTCTACAAGTTTGCCGCCATCTGGGGCGGGCAAGCGGGCAGCCTCCTCTTCTGGACCCTTCTGCTGGGCCTTTTCGGCACGGCGACGGCCCTGACTTATCGCCGCTCGCAGCGCGCGCTGATGCCCTATGTCAACGCGACGCTGCTGGCCGCGCTGCTTTTCTTCCTCGTCCTGCTTGTCTTCAGCGCCAACCCCTTCGAACAGATCGGCGTTGTGCCGCCCGACGGGCGCGGGCTGAATCCACTGCTGCAGAACTACTGGATGGTGATTCATCCTGTCATGCTCTACCTGGGCTGGGTTGGACTGACTGTGCCGTTTGCGTTTGCTGTGGCCGCCTTGTTGAGCAAGCGGCTGGACCGCCGCTGGGTGCGAACAGTGCGGCGCTGGACGCTCATCCCCTGGATGTTCCTCTCGGCGGGCATCATCATGGGCAGCCAGTGGGCCTATATGGAGCTGGGATGGGGAGGGTACTGGGCGTGGGACCCGGTGGAGAACGCGAGCTTCCTGCCCTGGCTGACCGCGACCGCATTCCTCCACAGCGTCATCATTCAGGAGCAGAGGGGCATCCTGAAGGTGTGGAACGTGACCCTGATCTGGCTGACGTTCACTCTTGTCGTCCTGGGCACCTTTACCACCCGCAGCGGAATACTCAGCAGCGTCCACAGCTTCGCCCAAAGCCCTGTCGGCCCCTACTTTCTCGTTTTCCTGTCGATAACAACGATCGGCTTTCTGCTGCTCCTCTTTCGGCGTCTGCCTTTTCTGCAAGGTGAGAATGAGATCGACTCGATTTCGAGCCGGGAAGGCGCATTTTTGGCCAATAACTGGCTCTTCGCCGGAATCACGTTCGTCATACTTTGGGGCACATTCTTCCCCATGTTCAGCGAGATTCTGACGGGAGCTCGCATTTCGGTGGCCGCCCCCTGGTTCAATCGCGTGGCCGGCCCGCTCTTTCTCCTGCTCTTCGTTCTGATGGGAGTCGGCCCTCTGCTGGGCTGGCGGCGAACGGGCGCGTCGGCGCTGCGGCGGCAGTTCACATGGCCGTTGCTGGCCGGGCTCGTCTCCGTTCCCTTCTTCCTCATCACCAGCCGCAATCCGTTTCCTGTGGCGGGTTTGAGCGTCTGCGTCTTTGTTGCCGCGACAATCGTCCAGGAGTTTGTGCGCGGCGCGAGCGCACGACAACGCTCCCGGGGTGAGCCGCCGCACGCCGCGCTTTGGGGCCTGTTGCGCCGCAACGGCCGCCGCTACGGCGGGTACGTCGTCCACTTTGGCATCGTTCTGATAGGCGTCGCCATCATCGGAAACGAGTTCTACCAGTCGACGACGCACGTCACGCTCGCGGCCGGAAAGTCGGTCGAGCTGGCGGGCTACACGCTGACCTACACCGACCTCGAATCGCGGCGGTCGAGCAATCACACCGAAATCCGGGCAAACCTGCTCGTTGCGGATTCATCGTCGGGCCGCGCCCTGGCAACGATCCAGCCGCGCCGCAACATTTACGACAAAGCGCCGGACCAGCCCACGAGCGAGGTAGGGCTGCGCATGACGCCGGCCGAAGACGTCTACGTGATCCTGAACGGCTGGCAAGGGGACGGCAGCAGCGCTACCTTCACGATCTACATCAATCCACTAACGATGTGGATGTGGATCGGGGGTCTCCTGGTCGTCATTGGGACCGTCGTCTGCGTCTGGCCGCACCCGCAGCCGGTGCGTTCGGCCCAGGCGGTTTCCTCCGTCTTCTCCGACCGCGCCAGCCCCCGCCAGGTACCTGCTTGAAGGCCCCAGCGACGATAGAGACCAGACCGCATGTGGGTATTGCTCCTCTTCATCAGCGTTGTCTCAGCCTCTGCCATCGGCTATGTCATCTGGCCTCTGTTCCGCCGTCCTTCGGACCAGGCCCCGGCGGTCGCTGAGGAGCTGGCCGAACTGATGACGCGCAAAGACGCGGCCTTGCAGGCGGTCCGCGAGCTGGCGTTCGATCACAGTGTCGGCAAAATTGAAGATGCCGATTTCGAACGGTTCAACCGGCACCTGCGAGGTCGTGCCATGGCGCTGATTCGCCAGATCGACGAATACGCGCCGCAGACAGTCCAACTTGAAGAGACGCTGGAAGAGGAGATCGCCGCCCGCCGGCGCGTGGAGGAGAGGCCTGGCGATGAAGGCCGCGATCGTTTACGCGCAGAATAGAATTCGGATCGCCGATGTTCCGCGCCCGCGCGCGGGCGACGGCGAACTGGTCGTGAGAGTGCGGGCGTCGGGGATATGCGCAACCGACGTCAAGATCCTGGGCGGAATCGGCGCGCCGGCCGAGCTGCCGGCGATCCTGGGCCACGAAGTCGCCGGTACGATTTCAGAACTCGGACCCGGCGCGCAAGCGGCCGGCCTGCATGAAGGCCAGCGCGTGGCCGTTTATCCGGTTGCGGCCTGCGGCCACTGCGTCTACTGCCGGCAGGGGCGCAACAGCCTCTGTCTCCACGAACATGGGCTGGGTCACGGCGACGACGGTGGATTTGCCGAGTATGTTCGCATTCCGGCTGAAATCGTGCGCCTGGGAGGCGTTCTGGACATCGCCGACATGCCTTTCGACCTGGCGGCGATGATCGAACCGACCTCCTGCTGTATTGCGGCCGCGGACCAGTGCAGGACGCGCGCGGGAGATACCGTCGCCGTCATCGGCGTCGGACCGCTCGGTCTCCTGCATACGATCGTATCGAAGGCGCTGGGCGCGCAGGTCATCTGTGTGGACCTGAACGACGAGCGCCTGGCTACCGCGCGAAAGCTGGGCGCGACCCTGGCCATCAATCCCGAGCGCGAAGATACTGAAGCTATCGTCCGCGAGCGCACGGGACAGGGCGCGGACGTGGTGATCGCGGCGGTCGGCGTCCCGTGCGTCATCGAAAGCTACCTGTCGCTCGTGCGCAACGGGGGGATATTCAACATCTTCGGCGGCACCCCGCGCGGTGAAATGATCGCGGTCGACCCGCGTTGGATCCACTACGGTGAGATCGTTCTGACCGGCACCTTCGCCTCTTCCGTGGAACAGTTCCGCCGTGCGTTTCACTTTGTACGCAAGCACGCCGAAGAAATCGAGGCTGTCATCTCCACACGCTGCGGACTCGAGGACATTTTGAATGCAGTGCGGCGTGTGCAGAGCGGGGAAGGCACAAAATCGGTCCTGCTCTTTCCGGGCTGAAACCGGGGTCGCCGTTCAGACGAGAGGAACCAAATGAGAATCAAGTGGTACGCCCACGCCTGTTTGCGCATCGAAGGCGGCGGCGTCAGCATCATCACCGATCCATACACGCCGCACAAGTCCGGCTTCGCGCCGGTCGACGAGACCGCTGATATTGTTGTACGCAGCTCCGATGACGACTCTGCCCACGCGAACGCCGCCATGATTCCCGGAAATCCCGAGATCGTTACCGCCACCCACATTCTGAATCCAGGCGCCAAGTCTGCGCCCGGTGACAAGAATGCTCCGGGACAGGGAGGCGACCCGTCGCACGTGACAAGGGCGGGCATTCGTTTCAGCGCAGTTCCCGCGTTGGAGTCGATGCGGGTCAAACTGCAGCCGCGTGACAACGCCATGTACTGCTTTGTCGTCGACGGGGTCCGCCTGGTTCACTTCGGTGACGTGGGGCAACCGGCTGGAACGCTGGCAGCTGGAGGAGATGGGCGGCGTAGATGTCGCGATCGTCCCAACGGGCGGCCCGCCGACGATCGAGCTCGATGACCTGCAGGAGGCGCTGGATTTTCTCTGTCCCGCCGTCACCATCCCCATGCACCACGACCTGCCCGGATGCAAGTTCCCCAGGATGGCGGACGTGCGCGAGTTTACGCGCCGCTATCCACCGTCTCGCGTCGTTTGGACGGAGATGCCGGAAGTCGAACTGACCAGGGAGAATCTACCGGCGGAGCCTGAAGTCTGGGTATTGCAGGCAACTTCGGCGGGCTGAGCCCTGCCAGAGCAGAAACCTCTATTGCCCCTTCGCAATCGACCGGCTGGCCATTCCAGGACCGTGCCGGCGGGAGCAGTCAATACACTGTGGCGGACCTGAATTCGACCCATCAGCGCATCACTGCCGCGGCTTCCTGGCCCGGATGCTGCTGCTCGTGAAGCGCCGAATCAGTTCTGCCAGGACGGCATCCGGCAGTTTGCTCAACGAAGGGGGGAGATCGCCGAGAAAATCGCTGCTGCTGTAGCGGTGCTCGAAGGTGATCGCAATCTCCTCGAATCCTGCCGCCTCCAGCAGTCGCGTGAGCTCGCCGGCGCTGAGAGCCCCGGCGATGCAGCCGGCCCAGCTGAGCCCGGCGCGAATTTCGTCCTCGCTCACCGGCAGGTCGTCCAGTTCGCCGTCGACCACGATATCGGATATGGCGAGCCGCCCGCCCGGCCGGAGCACACGAAAGGCTTCGCGCAGGGCGCGGCCCTTGTCCGGCGTCAGGTTGACGACACAGTTGGAGATGATGACATCAACCGTGTCATCTTCCAGGGGCAGGTCTTCCAGGTCGCCCTTGCGGAACTCGACGTTGGCCGCTCCGATCCTGGCTGCATTGCGCCGCGCCAGCTCCAGCATCCTGTCGGTCATGTCGACACCGTAGACGAAGCCGGCATCGCCCACTTGCCGGGAGGCAAGCAGGACATCGAGGCCCCCGCCCGAGCCGAGATCGAGCACGACCTCGCCCGGCTGCAGTGAAGCGATGACATGCGGATTGCCGCAACCGCGGCTGCTGTTGACGGCGGCCGCCGGCAGTTCACTCAAGTCCTCTTCCAGGTAGAGATCGCTGCCGCAGCAGTCCGACTGCGTTGAACCGTCCAACTGCAGCTCGGCGACTTCGCCATAGTAAGACGTCACATCCGCCCGAATGGCATTTGGCTCGTCGCGCGGGGTCCGCACGGTGCCGCTCAAGCTGCAGCAGGCGTCCTCCTGCTTCCGGCCCGTCTGCTCCAATTGCAGTAGTTGATCTGACATTCGGTCTTGCTCCAATTCATTGGCCGTAGAAAGCTGACCGGGTGACTCGCAGTTGTGCCCGTGAAAGGGACTGGCGAACGGTCCGTAGGCGCAATCTCCCCTGGGCATCTCGTCTTGAGGACCGGGTCACGCGGCGTGCACGAGGGAGTTTAGCACCGCAGGCCCCTGAGTGGGAAATCCTCCGGGCAGGCCGTTGCCTACCATTCGCGAATCCGATGGACGAAGGAGATGGGAGCTATGGGGCCACCGTTTGTAACATGCTGGGCATTCTGAGAGACTTCGTCCGCCGAAAGAAAACGGCGGTAGAAAGTAAGTGAAATAATGACAGTCCCAGGGCAATCGCATCTAAATCTGGGCGCCAAATAACCCACAGAGGGCACCCACAAGGGGTGCCCCTACGAATTGTCATTCGTTTTCGGAGTTGGGCTCGAATCAGGTAGAGTCGCGTGGTCTTGACCCAATTGGATGCAATCGCCCTGCTGACAATCTCGGAGGATGGCGGCTCGGCCGCTGTGGTACAATGCATGGCTATGAATCCTGTAACGGTTACCGATTTGACAGCCCACATAAGCGCCCTGTTCGAGACAGATGAGAACCTGAGCGACATCTGGGTTACGGCGGAGGTCAGCAGCTGGAAGAAGGCGGCCAGCGGGCATGTCTACTTCAGCCTGAAGGACAGCGGCGCGGTCATCGACGTCGTGATGTGGAGAGGCAACGTGTTTCGCCACACGTGGCTGCCGGGTACCGGGGACCAGGTCCTTGCGCACGGCTACGTTGGCGTTTATCCCGAGCGCGGCCGGTATCAGTTCTATTCCGACGAACTGCGGCCGGCCGGGCGCGGCCAGCTGTATGCCCGGTTCGAGGCGCTGAAGGAGAAGCTTGCAGCTGAAGGGCTCTTCGACGAGGAACGCAAACGGGAGATTCCGGGAGTCCCGCGGCGGCTCGGCGTCGTCACCAGCCCGGGCGCAGCCGCTCTGCAGGACGTACTCAGAACGCTGGGCCAGCGCTGGCCCCTGGCCGATGTCATCCTCTTCCCCACACAGGTGCAGGGCGCGGACGCGCCGGGTCAGATTGCGGCTGCGCTGGCCGCGGCCAGCCGCTATGCCGGAAGCGCGAGCCCGACGAACGGCTTGGCCCCGGAACTCGCCGGTCTGCCGCTCCTCTTGGAAGGGGAACGAAACGGAGCCGAGGCGGCCGGTAGCGCGGGGCGATCGCCTGAAGGCGAAGCGCTGGACACGATTCTGCTTGTGCGGGGCGGCGGCTCGATTGAAGACCTTTGGGCTTTCAATGAGGAGCGGGTCGCCTATGCCATTGTCGAGTGCGACAGGCCGGTAATCACCGGTGTCGGACATGAGACCGACATTACGATTGCCGATTTTTGCGCTGATAGACGCGCGCCGACGCCAACCGCGGCGGCCGTCGAGGCAACGCCAGACCGCCGGGAAGTCCTGCAGGATATCCGGCAGATCCATCTGCGGCTGTTGGGCGATGGCGCGGCTTGCGTTGCGGATGGCCGCCTGGCCTGGGATGCGCTGCGCCTGCGTCTGGAACGGAGCGCACCGCTACGCCAGATCGACCTCGCCCTCCAAAGACTGGACGATGCTGAGCAGCGAATGCAGCGCGCCGCGGCGCTGCTGCTGCGCCGGCGCCGCGAGCGACTGGCGTCCGGCTCCGCCCGACTCAAAAGCCTGAACCCCTCGAACGTCCTGGCGCGTGGCTATAGCATCGTCCAGCGCGGGGATGGCGCAATCGTCACCGCGCCGGACCAGGCAGCTGCGGGAGAGCGGCTTCTCGTCAGCGCCGCCGGCGGAAAGTACGCCGTCCGCCGCGAGAGCGATTGAGCTTCAAGCCCCTGCATTCAACGTCCCGCGGATCTCGGCGATCGCGGGATCGATCGCCTCGATTTTACCGTACTCCTCGTCCCAGAAGACCTGGCTGGCCATTCGATCGATCTCTGCTCCGGTGTAGCCGAAGCGGGTCCACAGGTCCCGTTTCATCTTCTGTAGCCGCTCCTTTTGACCCGGCCGGTTGAGGTCGATCGTCTCGCCGAGCGACGCGCCCAGGAAGGTCGTCTTCGCCCACATCTCCAGCGTATCTTCGTCCGGCCTGCCGCCGCTGCGGCTATAGAGGTCGTTGCTGACCGAGGGATACCGATCGTAGCTGTCGGTGGCGACGGTTACGACGTTGTCCTGCGGCCCCAGACCGAGGTGCTTTGCGGTCTTGATCGCGCCGATAATGTTACAGATGCAGCTCGGCCCGAACTTGCCGCGCAGCGCCCGCGCCTCGTTCGGGTCGACGCCGAGCCGCTCCACCAATACCTCCGCGCCGGACTGGACCGCCTCCATGCCCTGCACCGTCTCCTCGTCGTTGATCAACATCAGCAGATCGGTATTGAAGACATTGTGAATGAGCGTCACCATCTTGTCGCCGATGCCTTCGATGCGGTGCTGCCCCTGGCCGCCGTCGAACAGAGTTGAGCACTGGCGCGGCTCCAAAGCCACGGTCCTGGCGTCAGGATAGGCCGACTTCAGATAGTCGCCCGCTGCAAGCGTGCCGGCGCTGCCCGGCGCGCTGACAAAGGCGGCGACCTGACCGTTGCCCACGTCGGCGGCGGCGCGCGCCGCCGCGTCGCCCGTAACATGGCGGTGGAAGCGGTAGTTCGGCATCAGCTCAAACTGGGCAAGGACGAAATAGCGGTCGGGCTTGCTGACGTACTCATTGTGCGTGCGTTCGAGGGTGAGGATGACGTCCGATTCCGTGCCGGGCGTCAGGTCGAGGTCGCCGCCGTACTTTCGTATGCGTTCGTACCGCTCCTGGCTCATTGTGTCCGGCATAACGACGATCGCCTGGTAGCCCTTCAGGGCGCTTACGTAAGCAGTACCGATGCCGAAGTTGCCTGTGCTGGGCCCAATGATGCTGCGGTCGCCCGGCCGCAGGCCGTCCAGTGCCTCGGCCTCGGCCAGGGTAGTGTAGGCGGGCCCGACCTTCATCGAGCCGCTGGGAAAGTTGCGGCCGCTCAATACGATGATATTGGCCTGGACGCCGGTCAACTCTCGTGGAAGGATGATGCGTTCAACCTCGGTGCCGCCGTTCTTCCAGTTGATGTTGAACAGGTTTACCGGCGCGAGTTCTTGCGCGGCCAGCGCCTCTGAAAGCAGATCTGCCGGCAACTGGGTGGGATCCCGCATCTCCGCGTAGGTTGGGCCTGGTACGATCGATCGGTTCACAGCCTTCTCTCCGGTTCTTTCAGTTTTTGCAAGTCTTCAGTCATTCGGGTAGATGGACGTATCGCGCCACCATCGTAGCAGAAAGAGATGCCACTCGCGAAAGGAGAACGGGGGGGACTGCGTCATTGGATTTTGAAGCGCCGGGAAAACTGTTGACCTGCCGCAGCAAACGGGAGCCAGCTCTCGTCCACTCTGACGAGCCCCGTAGCAGCTCTCCGTCCTGTCTGAGCGGATCTCAAGACGGTAGCCCCCTGGACGTGTAGAGTCAAATCTCGAGCGTCTCAGCAACGGCATCCAGCGTCGGCGTGATGACGACCGGCATGCCTGCCACAGCGGTCGCCGCGGGCACGTCCTTCAGGCCGCTGCCAGTGTTGATTGCCACGACCGTCTCTTCGGCTTTCACCAACCCTCGCCTGCGAGCTTCCAAAAGGCCGGCCAGCGCGGCGGCGCCGGCCGGTTCGCCAAAAACGCCGCCCAGCCTTGCCAGGGGCAGGATCGCCTGCAGAATCGCCCCGTCCTCCACCAGGACAAAGGCGCCTTCACTTTCCCGCACTGCCCGCAGAGCCTTGACCGCATCGCGCGGCGCGTTGACTCCAATCGAATCGGCCGCGGTTGCGGCCTCCACGGGCCGGGGAACGTCCAGCCCATCGCGCCAGGCGTTGTGGATTGCGGCGCTGCCGGAGGACTGGACGCCGAAGATTCGCGGGACGCGTTCGGTCCAGCCGAGGCGGTGCAGTTCCCGGAAACCCTTGTAGACCCCGCCGATGATGGAGCCGTCGCCGACCGAGACAAAGACTGCGTCGGGCGCCTCGAAAGAAGAGTAGAACGTGCCGCCGTCCTCCGACTGCGCCAGCCCTTTTGCCAGCGCGAGCTGGGCCGCAATCTCAAAACTGACAGTCTTCTTGCCCTCGGTCATGTATGGATTGTAGCCGGTATTGCGGCAGTACCATCCAAAGGCACCGCACGCCCCGATACAGAGGTCGAACGCATCGTCGTAGGAGCCATCGACGGCCAGAACGCGGCTCCCGTAAACGAGGAGCTGGGCGACTTTCGCCTTCGGCGCAGTGCGGGGCACGAAAATTACCGTCTGTTGACCGGCGGACGCGGCCAGCGCTGCCAGCGCGGCCGCGGCATTGCCGGTGCTGGCCGCGGCAACGACCTCGCGACCCGTCTCCCGTGCCCTGGCAAGTGCGATCGCCGAGGCCCGATCCTTAAGCGAAGCCGATGGGTTGCGGCCATCGTCCTTGATGAAGAGATTCTCGATTCCCACGGCGGCGGCCAGTCTGCCTGCGCGCAGCAGCGGCGTATCTCCGACCGGAAGGGGGGGCAGGGACCCGGCCTGCACCGGCAAGAGGGGCCACCAACGTTCAATCGAGCGGACAGCGGTTACGCCGCCGCCATCGGCGGCCCCATCACCGGCAATTCGCATAGAACGAATAGCCTCGTAGTCATATTCGGCGTCGAGATGTCCCAGGTCGCTGCCCGCATTGGGGCGGCAGGGGCAGACGTATTCCAGCTCTCCCGGAGCGTACGTCTGCCCGCAGCGGAGGCAGCGCAATTCGGTCAGAATACTCCTGTCAGTCGGCTGGGACATTGAATGATTGGCCTTTCCAAAAAAAGGAATTCCGCAGGCGATATGGTATAGTAGAAGCCATGAGAAGGTTTGGCAAGTCTGAAACTTATCTGAATTGGGGCCATCGAAAGTATCGGTATATTTTTCCTTTCGCCTTGCCGTAATGGTACGCAAGCAATCTTGCAGACCTGGGTCCAATCGTTCGAAGACGGACGCCATTCACCGGCCATGAATTCGCAGCGGGGAGTTGACGGTCCATCGAGCCCGATTTCGGCCGGCGTGCTGGGCGCCGGCGACCTGCTGGCACTCCTGGCGTTCGTCATCCTGGGGCGAATCGTGCACGCCGGTTCGGGGCCCGTCGACTGGCTGGAGAATCTACCGCGCATCGCCGCGCCCTTTCTGGTGGGATGGGTAATCGCGGCGCCGGTCTTTGGCGCCTACCGGCGCGCTTCGGATCTCTCAACCGGTCGTTTCCTGCTGAATTCGGCGCTTACGCTCGTGGCAGCCGACCTGATTGCCTTTGCCGTTCGAGGCTACCTCCTTTCGGACGCGGTGACATTGCCGTTTGTCCTGACTGCACTTGCCATAACGGCTTTTCTTGTCATAGGCTGGCGTCTGCTTTTTGCTTGTGTACTTCTCCCAAAGGCGGCGCGAAAGGCACAGCTGCAGGGGGCCGGTCGCGACTGAGTGCGGGCTGCCGCGGGCAGCCGTTTGTCTGCCTGCTGCAGATGTTCGAGACATCGCAGAGACCGGCAGCGGAAGGAAAGCGGAAACAAAACCCCCTGTATATGCGTAACCTGTAGAAGACGGTTCGAACCGGATCGTCAGGCCGGCCTGGGTGCCCTTTGCGGACCGCGTGAGAAGGAGACGCAAGAGGCCGGCCCACTGGTGGCAGCCTTACACATCTAATATCTGACGGGATTGTTCGACATGCGAATTGCGTTGTTCAGCGACATATACAAGCCCCACATAAACGGCGTGGTCAATCACGTGGGACTGCTGAAGGAACATTTCGATCGCTGGGGCGAGCAGGTCTACCTTTTCGTCCCTGAGCAGGACAAGGCGACCGAAGACGAGGGCAATGTCATTCGTCTCCCCAGCATCCCAATTGCGGACACAGGCTATCATCTGTCGGTGCGTGTGGATTCCCGCTGCCGCGACATTCTGAAGCGGATGGACGTCATCCACGTGCACCATCCCTTTATCAGCGGCAGCTTCGGTCTGACATTCGCCCGCCGCTACGACATACCGCTCGTTTTCACCAGCCACACACGCTACGATCTCTACGTTCAGCAATACCTGCCGCTCGTGCCGGACACACTCTCGGAGACCGCTTTGCATGCCTTTTTCCAGCGTTTCAGCCAGCGCTGCGGCGCAGTCATCGCGCCCAGCCGCAGCGCAGCGTCGCTGATGCAGTCGTGGGGAATTCAGGGTCGCGTTGTGGTTATCCCAAACGGCATCGAATTGGGGCAGTTCCACAGACCCGACCAGGTGTCAGCTCGCGCCGACTACGGCATCCCGGAGGACGCCGTAGTCGCTGTCTATGTTGGGCGGGTGAGCAGGGAAAAAGACGTTGACCGCCTTTTGCGGATATTCGCAGCGCTTAAGGAGGAGGTCCCCGGGCTCCATCTCCTCCTTGTAGGCGGAGGTCCGAGCCTCAGAGAGTGCCGCCAGCTGGCCCGTACGCTGCAAATGGACGGTCGCGTGACATTTGCCGGGCCTGTATCCTACGAGCGCATTGGCGGCGTCCTGGGCGTGGCCGACTTCTTCGTGTCGGCGAGTACAAGTGAAGTCCATCCGTTGACATTCATCGAGGCGGCGGCCGCGGGGCTGCCGTCGATAGGCATCGACTCCCCTGGCGTCGCGGACATGATTGTCGACGGCGAGACCGGTTTCCTGACCGCCGACAACGATCTCAGCATAGGGCTGCGCATTATGCAGATTGCGCGCGACTCCGAGCTGCGTACAAAGATGGGACGGGCCGCCGGCCGCTACAGTCAGCGATACTCTGCCCACAACAACGCCCGCGAAGTACTGGGGCTCTATCAGTCGCTTCAGGAAAGTTAGCGCCCCGTCTCCCAGACCTGTCAGGCACGCCAAGCGTTTTCGAATTTCGCCACCCGGAAACCCATGGTTCTACAATGGCCTGCGCTAAACACAGTGCCGGAAACCGGCATTGCGCATTGGTGACAAGTGTTGTATCATGATTCTGTGGTAATATTGTCTGCTTTTCTGGTCAGGAGGACCGGTCTATGCGCTGGGGGCTGCTCCTGAGGGTACTGGTTACCCTTATATTTGCCCTGCTGGGATGGGAGTTGGGAAGACAGATTGCGGGTGTCGACACCTTAAAGAGTTTCACGCTCTTATCGGCACGCATCATCGTCCCGGCAATTGTCGTCAGCGGACTGATTGGACTCGTCGCCGCTCCCTGGCTGACGGTCAGGCCTGCTAACGCCCTCCGCTCCAGCTTACGCCAGATCCCCACAGTTCAGCTCATGGCCGCCACGGTCGGGCTGGCAGTCGGATTGACCATCGCCGCCCTCCTGGCATACCCCCTCTCGCTGCTCCCCAATCCATTCGGGACGGTTCTGCCATTTGTCGGCGTCATTGTCATGGGCTATCTGGGCGTTACCATGATGGTCATGCGCCATCGAGAGATTCTGACCTTCTTCCGTCTTCAGACCGATAGCCAGGACCGGCAGGATTTGCCCAAGTTGCCGCTCCTCGACAAGGACAAGAGCGACTCCTTCACGCAGATGATGCTGCTGGATACGAGCGTAATCATCGACGGCCGTATCGCGGACGTCGCGGATACAGGTTTTCTGTGGGCGGTGCTGGCCGTTCCCCGATTCATTCTCAACGAGCTACAATACATCGCCGATTCGGCCGAGGTCCTGCGGCGAAACCGGGGTCGGAGGGGGCTTGAAGTCCTGGACCGCCTGCAGCAGATCGAGAATGTCGAAATCGAATTTCTCGACCAGGACCCGGCAGAAGCCCAGCAGGTCGACGAAAAGCTGGTCTATCTGGGCAGAGAGTTGGGCGCCGCCATCGTCACCAATGATTACAACCTGAATCGAGTCGCCAAACTGCAAGGCGTGCGCGTTCTCAACATCAATGAACTGGCCAACGCCGTAAAGTCGGTCGTCCTTCCCGGTGAAGAGATGAGCATCCACGTGATCCAGGAAGGCAAGGAAGCCAACCAGGGCGTGGGCTACCTTGATGACGGCACGATGGTCGTTGTCGAACAGGGCCGCAAGTCCCTGGGCGCACAGATTTCAGTGCGCGTGACGAAGGTGTTGCAGACCAACGCCGGTCGCCTGATTTTCGCCGTCCCCGAAGAGGTCCAGGAACGCCGCCGCGCCTATGAATCGGTCCGCTGAGCGGACGGACCGTCCCATTCACCTCACAGGCGTCCCCACGACGAAACTCCCATGACGCTGAGCATCTACAACACGCTGTCGCGAAAACGTGAGCCGTTTCAGACCGCTGAAGAGGGACGCGTGCGGATGTACGTCTGCGGCCCGACAGTATACGCCGACGCCCACATCGGCCACGCGATGAGCGCTATCGTCTTCGACATGATCAGGCGCTATCTCGAATACAGCGGCTATGACGTGACCTACGTCACCAACTTTACCGATGTGGATGACAAGATTATCGTCCGCGCCCAGGAGACCGGCCAGGACCCCTTTCAGCTGGCCCAGTTCTACACCGACAAATACCTGACGCACCTCAGCGACCTCAACATCAAGCCGGCCGACACCTACCCGCGCGTCACCAACGAGATTTCAAACATCATTCGGGTGATTGGCGAACTGGGGGAAACCGACTACGCCTATGAGATGGATGGCAGCGTCTACTTTCGCGTTCACAAGGATGGCGACTACGGAAAGCTGAGCCGTCGCCGGCAGGAAGACGCGGTCGCAGGTACGCGCGTCGATTCGGACGAACGCAAGGAGAATGCGGCCGACTTCGCGCTCTGGAAGGCGGCAAAAGCCGGTGAACCATCCTGGGAAAGCCCCTGGGGTCCGGGCCGCCCGGGCTGGCATATCGAGTGTTCGGTCATGTGCCTGCACCACCTTGGCGAGACAATCGACATTCACGGTGGCGGCAACGACCTGATCTTCCCCCACCATGAGAACGAGATCGCGCAGAGCGAAAGCCTCACCGGAAAGCCTTTCGCCCGCTACTGGGTTCACAACGGGATGCTCCAGCTTTCCGGTGAGAAGATGAGCAAGTCGGTGGGGAACCTCGTTACCATCGACGAATTCCTGCGGAAAAATTCTGCCGATGCGCTGCGACTGCTGATTTTCACCGCCCACTATCGCAAGCCGGTCGCATTTACGGAGGAGTCAATCGCGGCGGCGGAGCGAAGCGCGGCCAGGCTTAGAGGAGGATTGCGCCCGGCCAGCGGGACCGTTACCGTGGGAGAAGAGGCCGAGAGTCTGCGCGAAACTGCCGAGGCGGCCCGTTCCGGTTTCCGGCTGGCGATGGACGATGACTTGAATACCAGTTCGGCCCTGGCCCATCTCTTTGAGCTCGTGCGGGCCATCAACACGGCGCGCACGGCCGGTCTCTCCGGTCCTTTTTTCCAGGCCGCGCAGGAGACGCTGCGCGAACTGGCCGGCGTGTTGGGGCTCTCACTTGCCGACGCCGGCGGATCTCAGGGCGACTCGCTGGCAGCGAAAGAGTTTATCGATCTGCTCGTCTCGCTGCGCACCGACCTCCGCCAGGAGAAGCAGTGGGCGCTGGCGGACAAGGTGAGGGACGGCCTGGCCTCTCTGTCGGTACACCTTGAAGATACGCCGGACGGCACCGTCTGGCGCTTCGAGGACGCCACATGAGCGAACTGCTCGTCGGCCGCCACGCCGTGTGGGAGGCCTTGCGTGCAGGTAAACGCCGATTTTACCGATTGTGGCTGGAGGGCGTCGCCGATTCTCCTCCCAAAGGGCGCCTCGCCGAAATCGTGCAGAAAGCCGAAAGCCGCAAAGTCCCGCTGCGCTACGTCGAAGGCGGCCTCTTTGACCGCCTGCGGCAGAGCCAGCTGCATCCCCACGGCGTGGCGCTCGAAACCGGCCCGTTTCCCTACGCCGACCTGTATGACCTGCTGGACATCGGCAAAAGAAAGGCCGATCCACTTTTCCTGGTCCTCGATCATCTCGAAGACCCGCGCAATCTCGGCACCCTCTTCCGCAGCTGCGAAGCGTTCGGTGTGGACGGGGTCGTTCTGCCCGGGCGCAGAGCGGCCGGCATCACACCCGCGGTCAGCAATGCTTCATCGGGCGCGGTCGAGCATCTGCCGGTGGCGCAGGTCACGAATATCAATCGAACAATCGACCTCCTGAAGGACAGCGACATCTGGACGGTCGGGCTGGACATTCAGCCGGCCGCGATCCCGCTTGCCGAGGCCGATTTGAGCGGGCGTCTGGCGATTGTCGTCGGCAACGAAGGGAAAGGGCTCAGCCGCCTCGCGCGCGAAAAGTGCGACTTCTGCGTAACAATACCGATGAAGGGCGCCGTGGACAGCCTCAACGCGGCCATTGCCGGCAGCATCGTTCTCCACAGCGCATTTGTTGCGCGCGCGTCCATGGCCGAGCCAGGCGGCAGTTGATCTGAAACCCCTAGGCATTAATCGAGCAAACGGCGCAACATGCGGAAGGGTTTGCACGCCGGCGCCGCGCTCCAGATCAGTCGCGTAGCCAGTATTTGGGCGGGCGGTCGAAGGCCTGCATCTCGCTTGGGGGCCAGTTCACTGTCTCCTCGATCTGTCGTGCCAGGGCCAGGTCCTTCTCAGTCAGCCCTCCGGCGTCATGCGTGTGCAGAAAGACGTCGATCGACCGGTAGTTTAGAACAAGCCGCGGATGATGGTTGGCCGCTTCGGCCAGGAAGCCAATGGCGTTGGCCGCCAACAGCGTAACGCGCCAGTTCGCGGTGCGGTACTGGCGGTGCAGCTCCCCGTCTCTAACCCCCCAGGACGGCAATTCTGAGACCAGCCTTCGGCGGGCTTCTTCTTCGCTGAATTTCCTCATCTGCTTCTTCTCCCTTTTTTGCTTTCGGTGTTCTCGCCGGCGCACGCTGCGACGGCGATCTTCTTCCGGCCCGGCGTCCAATCGCCAACTGTTTTTCGGGCATTGCAAAATGCGGCAATGGGGGCGCAACTGTTATATAATGGTGCCAAATTCGCGGGGCTTTACCAACCACATCTGCGGGATCAGCCGATTCAGATTCGTTGGAGACGGGGAATGGTGCGTCGTACGTCACTCAAATCTGCGCTTTCTGCCGCAATTCTTGCCATTGTCCTGTTCAGCGCGTGCGCACCGGACCCGAGTATGCAGCTGATTTCACCGAGTATGGTAGTTCTGGGAGAGGGCGAGATCTTTGTGCCGCCTACCCCCACCCCGCGGCCCCGCATCGCCGTACTGACCGACGAAGAGATCTACGCCGGTTTGCCGGACTCCCTCGCCTCCCTGATGCCGGGCGATCCGGTAAAGGGCGAAGAGCTGATCGTGCCGCACGGCTGCACAGGTTGCCATCTGACCGACGACAGCCTCATACAAATCGCGCCAACCTGGTTTGAAATCGCCGATACCGCGGTCGGGCGAGCGCGACAGACAGGTGAGGCGGGTCCGGCGCTATACCTCTACACCAGCATCACCAATCCCGACAGCTTTGTCGTCAGCGGATACAACACCGGCGAAATGCCGCAGACATTCGCAGACGACATGGACGCACAGGATCTTGCCCACCTGTTGACCTATCTGCTTACGCTGCGCGCCGAACCGGCTGTTGAGGAGGCTGCTGAGGAGGAGTAGACTGTCGCTTTTTCACGGCTGAAGAACGATAAATGACGGGAGCCGGTCCTGCGGGGGGCCGGCTCCTTTTGCTTGCGGGCCGGTCAGTCGCGGCCGATGCTAACCGCCGAGAAGCGACCGGCGCAAACTGCGAATGTCCTCGGGCGACGTGCGGCAGCAGCCGCCAATCAGCTGGGCGCCGGCGGCCTTCCAAGTCGATGCATAGGCGGCGAAATCGACGACACCGCTTCCGGCCACCCACTCGCCCGCTGCGCTGTCCCAGCGCGCACCGCTGTTGGGATAACAGACGAGCGGCTTGCGCGTCGCCGCGCGCGCTCTTTTCAATAGGCCCTCTACGTGTTCGGGCGCGGTACAGTTCAACCCGGCCGCGACGACAGCTGCACTACCATTGACAATTTCCACGCAACGGGAAATCGGCTCGCCGCGGCAGACGCGTTCGTCATCGCGGCAGCTGAAACTGATCCAGGCAGGCGTCTCCCCGTACTCCGCCAGTAGTTCGACCAGCGCCTCTCCCTCCTCCAGGTTCGGCACCGTCTCACAGGCCAGCATGTCCGGTTCGGCGCCGAGCAGGGCCTCCAGGCGGGGCCGGTGCCAATCGATCAGGGCTTTCTTCGAGAGACCGAGCTCGCCCGTATACTCGGAGCCGTCGGCGAGGAAAGCGCCGTAGCTGCCGACAGATGCGGCGACCAGCGGAGGCAAGCGTCGGTTTGCTTCTTCGGCAAGATCGGTCGCAGCCAGGAACTGATCGCGCGCCTCCCTGGCCAGGTTCACGCTGCGCTGCATCAGTTCGACACTCTGCTTGCGGCTGAGTCCGCGGCGGGCGAATCCCTCGAAGCTGGCCTGGTAGCTGGCGCTGATAGCGACATCTGCGCCGGCTTCGAAGTAGTCAAAGTGAAGCCGGCGAATCGACGCGGGGTCCTGCAGCAGGAGACGCGCCGACCAGAGATCGTCCGACAGGTCTGCGCCTCTCTTTTCGAGCTCGGTCGCCAGGCCGCCGTCCAGGATCAGGACACCCTGCTCCCCCAGAAACGGCTCCAGCGCGAGATTCCCGCTCATTCCACCATCGCCGGTGTGTAGCGGCCGGCGCGCATGATCGCCAGCTCCGTGCCGTCGCTAAGGTGGCCGGTGACATCGAGCGTCGGCGTCCCGATCATGACGTCCAGGTGCAGGTCGGACTTGTTGACGCCTGCGGCCTTCAACTCGTCCGGCGACAGCTCGGCGCCCCCAACCAGGCCGATCGGGTAGGCCTGGCCGAAGGCGACGTGGCAGGCCGCGTTCTCGTCGAATAGCGTACTGTAATAGACGAGACCGCTCTGGAAGATCGGCGATGAGACATCCACCAGCGCAACTTCGCCGAGGGAGCGCGTCCCTTCCACGGCGAAAAACTGCTCGTAGATTTCCTGGCCTTCACCGGCTGAAAACTCGACGACGCGCCCCTCTTCGAAGCGAAAAGTCACCTCAGCCACTTCGCGCCGGAACGGGAAGCTGGGGCGGGAAGTCCGCGTCCACCCATCCACGCGCAGCCGATGCGGTGTCGTGAACAGCTCCTCTGTGGGAATATTGGGCAGGAAGACCGGCGGCGCGTCGGTATTCTCGTTGCCGCCGGCTTCGGCAGATCCAAGTCCGCCGACCCCGCCGGCCCAGTTGGGATGATCGGTCAACCCGATGGTCAGGTCGGTGGAGGGCTTGCCGTCGGTGGCAGGCGTCGGATCGTAGAAGTGAAGGGCGCGCACCTGCCGGTCCTGTAGCGTCGAGCGGGCTGATTCGAGATTGTCGAGATGGGCCTGCCAGGCGGCGAAAGGGTCGTCGGTGTCGAGGCGAATGATGCGGCAAATCTCGACCCAAAAGCGGTCGAGGGCCTCGCCGGCTGGGAGGTCGGGGAAGACCTTTTGCGCCCAGGCGGGCGTGGGCAGCGAGGCAACGTTCCACTGCTGCTTCATCTCCATCATCGAGGAGCGCCAAGGCATCATAGCGCGGTATTCAGCCGTCTGAAGGATGCGCAGACTCGCCGGGTCAAGCTGGGTCGGAAGCGACGGGTCCTCCTCGCCGACCAGGCTGAGCGCGGCCCAACCGTCATCTCTGCGCTCGCGCGCCATCTCTTTGAAATAGCCTGGCAGATGCTCCAGCGCCTCTTCCGAGCTCTTGCGAATGCGAATGCTCTGCAAGCGCATGTCGCTGTACTCGATCTGGACATACTTGGCCCCGGCATCGTAGGCCGCCTCAGCCACAAGGAGTGCAAAGTCACGATGGACGGGCTCCGTCTTGATCACCAGGGACTGCCCGGCCTGCAGGTTCAGGCCCAGGCGGATCAGGAGTTGGGCATACTGTTCAAGCTTTGCGTTTCGATCTGTCATGGGTCTGGACTCTCCGCAGTTGCGATTTGGCGGCGATATTGATTTCTGTTCTTTTGGACCACCGGCCTTTGTTGTGCAAGTTTCGAGGAAGGTTTCCGGTGCTTGGCCCGGTCAATGCGATCCTCTTGCGAAGACCGGAAACTTGACAAGGTTCGGTGGGCTCAATAAAATGGCTTGTGGTCAACGGCCCACTAGCTCAACTGGCAGAGCAGCGGACTCTTAATCCGCGGGTTCGGGGTTCGAATCCCTGGTGGGTCATTGTAATGCGGGCGGACAGTTCGGCGTCCCCCGCATTCTTTGATCTGATGCAGCGACCCGGCATAAATTGCGGGTCCGCAAATGGGCTGAGAAAGCCTGTCCGCCAACCTCCAGCCCCTGCAGTTCGCCCCAACCGATGGCCTCCAAAGAAAAACCTATGTTCTGTGTGCTTGATGCAACCCGAATAACGCGATTGAAAGATTGTAGAGGAGGATTGCAATCATGATCGCAAGGAAGTACAACGGTCAGTCTCAAATGTTACAGGCTTTGCCTGACGAATAGGCGCGCGTGCGGCGTCTGGGGGGCGTTGTGGTGGCCTGACGGCATCGAGTGCCTACTTTGCGACCCCACCCGCCGCTTCTATCGTGGCAAACGGCGGCAATTTTACAAGTGCGCTGAATGACGCAAGGAGTTCTCCGTGCGGAATTGAACGAAACTTGAGGAAAGTCGGCTCCCTCTTTACAAGTGATTTGCTGCTGCACTGATGGTGGTGGCTCGCCGTATGGGCATCCCTTTGACCCAGCTGGCCCGTAAGATCGGCGTGGCGCAGAGACGGCGGGGTCCATGTTGAATCGACTGCGGGAAGGGTGGGCACTGCTTGAGCGGCCACTGGAGGGAGATAGGGTCGAAGTGGATGAGACGTATATCGGCGGCAAGGAATGCAACAAACACGCCGGCGAGGAATCCAAATCTGGCCAGGGCACCGTCGGCAAGCTGCCGGTTATCGGAGCCAGGTCTCGCGACGACGGAAGTGACAGGGCTGAGTTGATTCAAAGATCAAGCCGCCGTGAATTCCATAGTCCTATACGGGGAAACGCTACGGTCGGAACAGCCGTTTGCACGGATAATGCCCTGGCCCGCCAGGAACTTCTCCAGTACGCACACGAGAGAGTGAATCGCTGTGTTGGGGAATACATCGGGGGCAGAGTTCGCACGAACGGGATCGAGTCATTCTGGTCAATGCTGAAACGGGGCTACGCAGGCGTGGCCCACCAATGCAGGCACAAGCACCTGCACCACTAGCTGCACTCATTCAGCGCTTATTGGAATATGAGTGACGCCAATGGCTCCAAATGGCTGGGCACGCTGCTCGGCGCCTTTCCTGGGGGCAACTGACTTTAGAGGTATCAATTGAGTAAGAGCCTTGACTTAGCGCCTCAAGATGAAATCATGTTTAAGATGATGGAGGCAATGGCTGACGCTACGGTTGCCGCTGCAAGTCCAACACCGATAATCCATTTCGTCAATTCTGATTTAAGGTCAGAAATGCTTGTCTGAATTTGTGCAATCCCCGTTTGTGATTCTCCTCTAACTTTGGCGATTTCTGTCCTAACATTGGCAATTTCTGTCCGAACGCGTTCGACGTCTGCTTCAGTTGCTGCATGTTCGTAGTGAGCTTTCAGGTTGGCAACTTGCTCAAATACTGCTCTGTCGTTCGTAGAATCTGTTTTGCTTGCTTCCATCATTCCTCTGCTTCCATGTCAATGAGTATTGAAACGAGATACTCAGATTTGAAACCGCAATTGGAGCAGTAGGTTACGAAGAACGGACCCAAGTTTTCTTCCGGCACGTAGAAACGATTGTTTCCACAGCGTGGACATGGGTTATCTGCTTCCTTACGACGCAAGAAGTTTTCAAGAAACTTTGATCTATCTTCAATTATATTCTTAGCTTCTGTAGCGACAGTCATATATTTTGCCTCCTCTTGCACAGATTGTATCAGGAAAATCGGCGCGCACAAAACACATTGACCTCACTTGCTGTTCGTAGCTAAGTGGAGTCAACCGCAGCAGCAGGAGTTTGCACTTAGTCGGAGGGAGTAGGCTTGGACGTGAACGCATTGCGCCCCATTGGCTGCTGACAACAAGCTGAATCATGGAATTAATTGGTTGAAAACGAGGGATTGCAGCATCCATCGAGCCCACTTAAGTACCTTTGAGTTAAGGGCGAGAGGTATGTCAGCAACTCTTGATCGAGAGATTTCCCGTCGGTTTGACAAACTGGAAGCAAGTCAGAAAGAACAGAACGACAGAATCACAAATCTTGAACATATCAAATTCGAGAATCGTACCGAAATTCGATGGGTAAAGTGGCCCCTGATGGTCGTCACCCCGGCAACGTCACTCTACTTGGTGCCATCCGCCTTTCAGATTGCAACCCAACAACAACCGCCCCTCGCAAACGACAACTGCGCCCGTGCCAAAAGGCACGGTTTCCCCGCACGTGTTTGGGGCAACCAAATGGCTTCAAGAATAATGTGACGGACAGCCGCTACCGGCACATGGCCCAATCATTCTGGCCCCTCGATCAAAGGGGCTCTGACGCCACTATCCGAAAAACTTCTGTGGACTTGGTTCTCAACTGCCTTGCCGGTGGGTTACCCACACGTTTCTGACGCCAAAAACCCGCTGCGCTTGACCTGCGCGGCAACGGGTTTCGTTTTACTATCAGTTGGGCAGCTGGAACGCGTGTCTCGGACTGCTTCACCCTTCACTGGCAACGGTGCGAGGGCTGACGCACTCGCTCAGGCAGAAATTCTCGCGCTACCTGGTCTCGCGGTAGACGACGTGCTTGCGCAGTACCGGGTCGAATTTTTTCAGCTCGAGCCGCTTGTCATCGTTGCGCCGGTTCTTGCTCGTCAGGTAGACGTGGTGACTCTCGGTGCTGCGCATCCTCACGAGCTGGCGCGGGCCTTTCTTTGCCATACTGTCCTCCAAAACGCAATTTTCGTATAGAAAAAACAATGCAGAGACGCGGAGCGGCAATCGGGCAGCGGCTCTCCTCGCGCCGGCATGTTCCGTCCCTGCCTCTGAAAGAGGTATTCTAAACGCGGCAAGGCAATTGTCCAAATCGGGTCGTCCGAACTGCTCGAATAAACTGCAACGCGGCTGCACAGAGACCGGCGCCGGTGCGCCGCTGGCATTGCCTGCCGGCCAGTTTTCGTTACAATGGAGCTGGCACGCGAAACGAAGCGATCGACTCACGAAAGGTACACAACGATGAACTTTCTCATCTACCCGGCCTTGACAGCAAGCGAGCTGGCGCAGGTACAAGCGCTTTCCTCCGACCTGGAGATTGTCAACGCATTGACCGAAGAGGACGCGCTGGCCGCGATTCCGCAGGCGGTCGGCATGTACGGCGACCTGACGCCGGCCCTGCTGGCGCGGGCCGAGAACCTTCGCTGGCTGCAAACGCCGGTTGCGGGCCTGGAACATTACATGTTCCCCGAGCTGGCCGCAAGCGATATCGTGGTCAGCAACATGGCAAAGATTTATGGCGATATGATCGCCGACCACGCTTTCTGTTTCATTCTCATGTTCGCGCGCGGGATCCACTTCTACATGCGCCGCCAAATCAAGGGCGTCTGGCGAAAGGGAACGCCGGTCCATCATCTCGGGGATTGTACGCTCGGCGTCATCGGCCTGGGGGGCATCGGCGCCGAGCTGGCCCGCCGCGGCAAGGCACACGACATGCGCGTGATCGCGGTCGACGCCCGCCCCGACGCGACGCCCGGACGCCACCTGGAGCTGGACGCGCTCTGGCCGCAGGAACGGCTGCACGACCTCCTGGCGGAGTCGGACTTTGCCGTAAGCTGTGTGCCCCAAACGCCAGAAACGGTCGGGATGATCGGGGCGGAGGAGCTGGCGCGGATGAAGCCGACAGCCTATCTCATCAATATCAGTCGCGGGGTCGTCGTTAAGCTGGACGCCCTCGTCGATGCACTCGAGTCCCGGCGCATCGCCGGCGCCGCCCTCGACGTCTACGAGCAGGAGCCGCTGCCGGCCGGTCATCCACTGTGGCGGATGGAGAACGTAATCCTGACGCCGCATGTGGCCGCCGACAATCCCCACGTGCCCCAGCGCCGCATCGACACGCTGTGCGGCAACCTGCGCCGCTACCTGAACGGCGAGCCGCTGCGAAACATTGTCGACAAGGAGAGCTTGTTCTGATCCGGGGAAACGTCAGATGCCCAGGTAGGCCTCGGCCACCTGCGGGTCGGCGAGGAGCGACTGGGCGTCGCCGCTGAGGACGATGCTGCCCGTCTCGAGAACGTAGCCGCGGTGGGCGACCTGGAGGGCAGCCTGGGCGTTCTGCTCCACCAGCAAAATGGTCGTCCCCTGGGCGTTGATCTCGCGTATAATCTGGAAGATCTGCTGGACCAGGAGCGGGGCCAGCCCCATCGACGGCTCATCGAGGAGAAGAATGCTGGGGCGGCTCATCAGCGAACGGCCGATGGCCAGCATCTGCTGCTCTCCGCCGGACAGCGTGCCGCCCGGCTGGGTGAGCCGCTCCTCCAGCCGTGGAAAGAGTTCGAGAACGCGCGCCAGGTCGCTGCGGATCCCGTCGGCATCCGCGCGGGCAAACGCGCCCATCGCCAGGTTCTCCTGTACCGAGAGACGGGCGAAAATCTTGCGCCCTTCAGGCGACTGCGAGACGCCCAGCCTGGCAATTTCGTGGGCAGCAAGCCGGTCAAGACGGATCCCAGGCTCTGCCGGCGCGCCGGCGCGATCCGGCCCGCCGTTTTGGCTTCTCTCCAGGTAGATCGCCCCCGCCTGCGCGCCGGTCACGCCGCTGATCGTGTTCAACGTCGTCGTTTTGCCGGCCCCGTTCGAGCCGATCAAAGTGACGATTTCACCCTTGTTTACGGTCAGAGAAACGCCCTTGAGCGCGTGAATGTGGCCGTAATAGGTGTGGACCGATTCAAGTATCAGCACCGATCAGGGCTCCCCGGCTGCAAACGGACCGTCCATGGCGACTTCGGGACCCAGGTAGGCCTCGACGACTCTCGGGTTCGCACGCACCTCTTCGGGCGCCCCGCTGGCTATCTTCTTGCCGTAATCCAGGACGGTCACGTTCTCGGAAACGCTCATCACCACCTTCATGTCATGTTCGATCAGAAAGACGGTGATTCCCATCCCGTCGCGCAGCCTGTGCATCAGCTCCATCATCCGCTCGGTCTCGCGGGGATTCATGCCGGCAGCCGGTTCATCGAGAAGGAGCAGGCGCGGGCGGCTTCCCAAAGCGCGCGCAACCTCCAGCAGCCTCTGTTCACCGTACGGCAGATTGGTCGCGACGACCCCCTCCTGTCCGCCAAGACCGACGAAATCGAGCAGTTCGCGCCCTGTTGCGCGCGCGTCCCGCTCCTCAGCCTGCTGCCGGGCCGTTCGCAGGATGGCGCTCCAGTGGGACGCGTGTAAGCGCAAGTGCTGCCCGACAAGTACGTTTTCGAGCGCAGTCATCCTGCCGAAGAGCCGGATATTCTGGTAGGTGCGGGCGATGCCGCGAGCCGTGATCTCGTCGGAGCGCAGGCCCACCAGGGACTGGTCCTCGAAGAGAATCTCCCCTTCTTCGGGCCGGTGCAGACCGGTCAGGCAGTTGAAGAGCGTGGTCTTGCCCGCGCCGTTGGGCCCGATGAGAGAAGCGATCGAACCCGCCTCGATATCGACTTCCACCTTGTCCACGGCGACAAGGCCGCCGAAAACCTTGGTGACGCCCCGGACCGCGAGCAGGACCGTCATGGCATCGCTCCATTCTCGCCGGCCGCATCCGTCCTGTCGTCGTTTGCCTGCCTCTGTCCGACCGCCCCGCCAGCTTCGGGGGCAGTTTCGCTCGCGCCCGCTTCCTGCGCGGCTGCCTCAAAGCGGCGGCGGGAAGAGGGCAAAATGCCGGCAGGGCGCACGATCATCATGATCACCAGCAGAGCGGCGAAGGTAACGATGCGGTATTCGTCCACCCCGCGCAGCACTTCCGGCAGCCCCTTGAGCGCGAGCGCGCCCAGGACGATGCCGGCCGGGCTGCCAATGCCCCCCACGATGATCAGGGCCAGTGCGTCGATGGAGACGAAGAGCGAGAAATTCTCAGGGAAGATGTTGATCTGGCGCGCGGCGAACAGCTGCCCCGCCAGCCCGGCGAAGGTCGCGCCGATGGCAAAGGCCAGCAGTTTCGTCCGCACGAGATGGACGCCCGTGGCCTGGGCGACATCCTCGTCCTCCTGCATCGCGATCCAGGCGCGGCCCAGCCGGGAATCGTTCAACCGGATCGCGACAAATGCGATCAGGGCCGAACTGACGAGGGCCAGCAGAAAGATCCATCCCTGCGAGCTGAGCAGACCGCCCGATACCGCCTCCGGCGTAAGCCCGAAAAGACCTGGTTGCGCGATCTCCAGAATGCCGCGCGGCCCATTGGTCAGCTCGCCCAGGTTCAGCATGAAGAGGCGGATGATCTCGCCGAAACCCAGCGTCACGATCGCTAGATAGTCGCCCCGCAGGCGCAGGACCGGAATGCCGAGCAGGATGCCGCCGATGGCAGCCGTGATCATGGCCAGCGGCAGCGCCATCCAGTAGCCGAGCAGAGGGCTGTCCGGGGGAAAGCCCAGGCCGGTCAGCAGGCCGCTGATATACGGCGAAGAGAAAGGGGCCGACACGAAGGCGTAAATGTAGGCGCCGATGGCGAAGAACGCGACGTAACCCAAATCGAGCAGGCCGGCGTAGCCGACGACGATGTTCAGGCCGAGCCCCATCATGACAAAGATGAAAACGATGCCCATGACCGAGTTCTGAAACTGGTCGAGGACAAATGGCATGATCAGCACGCCAAGGCCGAGCAGAACGGAGACGATGAGCCGTTCACGGCCGGGACCCGCCGCGCGCAGGGCGAACAGCCCGCTGCCGGTCGCAACCAGCGTGAACAGCAGGCGGACCGTGCTCCTGTCGGTCCCGAACGCGCCGACACCGGGCAGCCCCAGCCAGATGACAACCGCCAGGAACGCGAAGGGCAGTGCGATCACCAGCCGGCGAACCACCGAGGTGAACGCCGGTCCGGAGAGACGCGCCTTCCATCGGGCTGGACTTGCCGCGCGCGCCGCGTCGGCCCTTCCTGCCAGGATGGCAAGCGCGGCCAGAATGCCGCCGCCCGTAAAATAGAGCGCAGCGACGAGGTAGCGCAGCGGCGGCACCTGCGCCTCGGCGACCGCGCCGGGCGATACGCCGAGCAGAGCGGCGACGTTGACAGGAACGATCTTGTCAAAGACCGGCTGAATCGCCACACCGTTGCCGAGGACGGCGGCGAAAACTGCGCTTACGATTGCGATCAGCAGCCCGGTCGTCGCGCCTGCCGCAGCGCCTTGCCCCAATACCTGGATTGAAAACCCTCCCCGTGCGACGGCAGCGGCTTGCGCTTGGGCTTGCAGCCCATCGCCAATTTCCATGCCGGGCTTGGGCTGCCCGGCTGCGCCGGCAAGGGGAATCGACTCCGAAATTGTCGGTGAAGCGCGGCGCAGACGGTACCAGAAGAAGAGCGCGGCCAAAAGGGCCAGCAGCGGCAGCGCGTTGCCTCCCGTCCGCCCCGGGATTCCAACCAGGATCAGATAGCCCAGAAAAGCAAAGGTGATGAGCCCGGTCTTGATTGCTGTGGGCACGGGGGAGCCCTCCTCAGGCCTTCTTCTCGCTCAACACTTCGCCAAAGAGGCCGGACGGGCGGAAGATAAGAATCAGAACAAGGAGCGTGAATGCGATGACATCCTTGTATTGGGTCGGAATGCCGAGGGCGCTGGGTCCGATCGCTTCGATCAGGCCGAGCAGCATGGCGCCGAACATTGCCCCGGGAATGTTGCCGATGCCGCCCAGGACCGCGGCGGTGAATGCCTTCAAGCCCGGTATGAAGCCGCTGTTGAATTTGACGACCGTGTTGTGAAAGCCGAGCATCACGCCGGCCGCGCCGGCCAGCGCCGAGCCGAGCATGAACGTCAGTACAATGACGGCGTTGACGTCGACGCCCATCAGCGAAGCGGTTGCGCGGTCCTCGGCCACGGCTCGCATGGCCCGCCCCAATTTCGTCCGCTGAACTATGAAGTAGAGCGCCAGCATCAACAGGATCGACGTGATGAAGATGATCGCCCCCGTGTAGGGAATGAAGACGTTGCCCAGGCGCAAACCGCCCGAAATCAGTTCGGGTTTGCGGTAGTTGTGCGGGCTGACACCGAAGATCAGCAGCACCGAATACTGCAGAAACAGCGAGGCGCCGATCGCGCTGATCAAGGGGACCAGCCGCGGCGCCTGGCGCAGCGGCCGGTAGGCCAGCCGCTCCAATGTGACGCCGACCAGGACGGAGACAGCCATGCCGATCAGCATGATCAGGAGCAGGGCAAAGACAACGACTAGCCACGGCCCCTCCATCCAACCGCGCGCCTGGGCGAACTGCAGCGCGAAAAAACCGGCAAGGCCGCCGATCATCATCACCTCGCCGTGCGCGAAGTTGATCATGAAGAGGATGCCGTATACGAGTGTGTAACCCAGCGCGACCAGCGCGTAGACACCGCCCAGGACCAGTCCGTTCAACGCCTGGGATATCCAGAAGGAGGCGGGATAGCCTTCAGCCAGCCCGACGGTGATCACCCGCCAAAGTACGATCGCGAGGATGGAGAAGCCGAAGGCTCGGATTGCATATTTCTGGATCGTGGGCCAATCCAGCTGGAAAGGCCGCGCCGAAGTAGATCGACCTGCCATACCCGCCTTCGAGAGGGATAAGAGGAGAAGTGAGGAGAAGGGGCGCGTTCAAGAGTCCCTCTCCTCACTCTGTGTGGTTTACTCCATGCCAAAGCCGGAGACCTGGCTGAAATCGCCGTCTCCGACCTGGAAGATCTGCACACCGCCGGCGCCGCACTCGCCCATCGCGTCGCACTTGATAGAGCCTGTCAGGCCGTCAATCGGGCCGACGGAGCGGATGGCGGAAATCAAGGCCTCGCGGTCGATCACCAGGCTTCCGTCATCGCCTATCTCGCCCACTTCCATGATGGCGGCCGCGATCAGCTTCACCGAATCGTAGCTCTGGCCGTGGAACGGGCCGAGATCACCGGCGGCGACGCCGTATTTGTCCATGAACTTGGCGTCAAACTCGGCGTTCATCTCTTCAGCGTCGGCTCCGGCTACGAAGGAGACGTAACTTCCCTCGGCCGCGGGGCCGGCTGCGTCGAGATACTGCTGCGTGTAGGCGCCGTCAACGCTCATGTAGACCGCGTCCTCTAGACCGGGTGTCTCGGTCATCTGCTGGGCAATCAGCCCCGCTTCGGTCGAGTAACCGGCGAAGAAGATGCCCTCCGGTCCGTCCGCGCCGACCTTGGCCAGCATTGCGCGAAAATCCGTATCCCCGATCTGCGCGCCTTCAAAACTGGTTATCTCGCCGCCGATTTCGAGTAGATGGTTCTGGAAAATCTCGGCCAGGCCCTTGCCGTAGTCGGAGTTGTCGTGCACGACCGCGAACTTGGTAAGGCCCAGCTCATTTACGACAAAGTTGGCATCGGTGAGGCCCTGCAGGGCGTCGCTCAGCGCCACGCGGTTGCAGACATCGCAGTCCGCCGACGTAATATCCGGGTTGGTGGCGCTGGGGCTGACGAAGGGGATGCGCGCCTCCTGCAGGATCGGCATCAGCCCAAACGTCTCACCGGAACAGGTGCCGCCCGACACGGCGACGATCGATTCATCCGCGGCGAATTTGTTGCCGACGTTCGTGCCCTGCGTGCCGTCGCAAGCGCCGTCTTCACCGACCAGCTCGAACATGAAGCCCTCAAAGCCGCCCATTGCGTTGAGATCGTCGATCGCGATCTCGGCGCCATACTGAACGTCCTTGCCCGGGTCCGGAATCGGCCCTGTCAGGGCAAAGGAGCCGCCGATGCGAATCATCCCGCCGGCGGGAATGACAACCTTGCCGCTCATATCTGCGGGCGCCTCCTCCATCGGTTCGTCAGCCGTTGGGGCTTGCGCAGCCGGGGGGTCGGCAACGCAGGCGGCGAGCGCCAGGACCGCAAGCAGGATCAATCCGAGAACTGTGTACCGCTTGGACATGGGAACCTCCTTAGTGTTGAACTTGACCCGCCGGCCTTCGTAACTCCGGACGGAGTCATCCACCCCGTCTACGAGAGATTTCAAGGCGCGTCCGGGGGAAATCGCTGCCATTCGATCCTTCTTCAAATTATATACGAACGAATTGCAATCGGGCAATACGTCCAAAAATTTCCTGCAAAGCCTGCCGTATCGTCAAAGCGCGGCGGCTGTGGTATAGTTCCCTCGACAGCCAGACTGTCGCCGCCTCCTGTCTCGGGCAACTGCCCGTACAAGGAAGAGGCATCGCAGTTTGGCGTTTCTGTGTCAACGCAAACCGCTTGACCGACATCTCGCATGAGCATTCTCGTCGCCAATCAGATCTCCAGAAACTACGGCGACCTCGATGTGCTCGACAACGTCAGCGTACGCATCGAGAGCGGTGACCGAATCGGGCTGGTCGGGTCGAACGGCGCGGGCAAAACCAGCCTGCTCAAAGCGCTTGCGCGCATCGATACCGGTTTCAGCGGGGACCTCTTCATCGCGCGTGAGACGAGTGTCGGTTTCCTGGCGCAGGACCCGCCGCCGGCCCGCGGCCGCACCCCGTACGCCGAGCTGAACTCTGTATTTTCCGAACTCCTGGCGCAGGGTGAACAGCTGCGGAGTCTTGAAGCGCGCATGACGGAGGACGGGCAGAGCGAGGCCGAGTTGGCCGTGCTGCTGGCGCGCTACGGAAAGCAGCAGGAAGCTTTTGAGCGCGCTGGAGGCTATCTGATCGATCAACGAGTTCGATTTGTCCTGACCGGCCTCGGCCTGGACCAGGGACTGTGGCAAGCGCCGCTTTCCCACCTGAGCGGCGGGCAGCGCACGCGCGTCAGTTTGGGCCGCCTCTTGCTCGAAGAGCCGGACGTGCTTCTGCTGGATGAACCGACAAATCACCTCGACGTCCGCTCCATGGGCTGGCTGGAAGGCGTGCTCACCGGCTGGAAGGGCGCGCTGGTCGTAGTCTCCCATGATCGCTACTTTCTCGACGCGGTCGCGACCAGGATCTGGGACCTGTCCCGCCGCCGGGTGGAGAGCTATCGCGGCAATTACAGCCACTACCGGCAGCAGCGCGAAGAGCGTTACGCACTCTGGCGCAAGGAGTACGAGCGCCAGCAGAAATATATCCGCGATACGCAGGAGTTTGTGCGCCGCTACAAGGCCGGCCAGCGCACCAAGGAGGCACAGGGCAGGGAGACGCGGCTGAAGAGATTTATGGCGCAGGAAGCCCTGCCGCCGCCGCCGGCCGAACAGCTGATTCGCCTGCCTTTGCGTTCGGATTCGCGCAGCGGCGACCTCGTTCTGCGCACGCGCAGATTGGTGGCGGGCTACGGCAGTGCGCCGGCGGCGGACGGCGGGCAAGATGGCAATTCCGACGACAGGAAGTCGCCCGACGGCCGCCTCAGCGCGAGGTCACATCGCCTCACCGCAAGTGCAGCAGGCGCGGGCAACGGCGCAACGCCGGCTGGGCGCGGCCTTCCCAAACCGCAAGGCCGGCTGCGGCCCATGCGGACGCTGGCCGCCTCCGATACACCGGTCCTGGAAGTGCCCGACCTGGACCTGAACAGGGGGCAGGTTGTGGCGCTGATCGGCCCCAACGGCGCCGGCAAGACGACGCTCGTCCGCACGATCCTGGAGGAATTGGAGCCGCTTACCGGCCGCGTCGAGCTGGGGGCCGCGGTAGAGGTCGGCTACCTGGCACAACGCCATACCGGCAGCGGCTTCGGCCTGATGCAGGGCAGCCATTCGGTCCTCGATGCGCTCCTGGAGATAAAGCGTCTGCCCACGGTGCGGGCGCGCACTTTCCTGGGTCAGTTCCTCTTCAGGGGCGACGACGTCTTTCAGACCATCGATAGCCTCTCGGGCGGGGAGCGCAGCCGCATCGCCCTGGCGCGCCTGATCCTGCAAGGCGCCAATTTCCTGCTGCTCGACGAGCCGACAAATCACCTCGACCTCGACAGCCAGGAGATTCTCCAGGACGCGCTGCGCCAGTTCAATGGCACTATCCTGCTCGTCACCCACGATAGGGCGCTGGTCGACGCGCTGGCCACGCAGATCTGGCACGTGGATCAGGCAAAAGGCCGCCAGCCGGGCAGGTTGGAACTGTTCAACGGCACGTGGCGGCAGTGGCAGCTTGAGCGTACACAGGACGATAAGGGCGAAGCGGCGAATCCTGTCGAGACGGGGCCGAGCGCGTCCCAGGCCGAATGGGAGAGGCGGCGTTCAGACCGGCGCCGGCGCCAGCAAACGGAACGCCGCGAACAGGCTGCCGCCGAAGCAGAGCAGCGAATCGAGCGCCTCGAGCGCAGGCTTGAAGACCTGGAACGCGCCATGGCAGAGGCGAGTCTGGCGCAGGAGTTGGAACGGCTACACGCCCTGCAGGAAAGGCACCGCTCACTTACGGCCCGGCTGGAAGCGTTGATGGAAGAGTGGGCGTCAATGGCGGCATGATGGGCTTGTCAGCAGGCGGCTCCTTGGGCTAAAATAGGCTGGGCGGCAATCACCACTAGGAGAAGGAATCTTGAGAATGGCGAGCATATCACTGGTCATCGGCCTAACCGGAAATATCGCAACGGGCAAGAGCACGATTCTCAAATATCTGATCGAGAAGTGCGCGACGATCATCGACGCCGACAAATTGGGCCACCGCGTGATTGAGCCGGGCGGGCCGGCCTACGATGCGGTCGTGCGCGCCTTCGGCAAAGAGATTCTGAGGGAGGACGGCACGATAGACCGCAAAAAGCTGGGCAAGATCGTCTTCTCGAATCCGCTGGACCTGGGCCGCCTCGAAAAGATCGTCCATCCCAAGATCTTCGAATTGGGCAAACAGGAAATCGCCGACAACGACTCCCCCGTGATCATCCTCGAAGCGATCAAACTGCTGGAGGCCGGGTTGATGTCGACGCTCTGCGACGAAATATGGGTCGTCACTTCGAGCTTCGCCACGCAGCTGCGCCGCCTGCTTGAGGTGCGCAATATGGAAGAGACCGACGCCCGCCGCATGATCAATCTGCAGCCGCCACAGGCCGCCAAGGTGAACCAGGCCGACCGCGTAATCGACAACGACGGCACGCTGACGGATCTGCACGCTCAACTCGACGCCATCTGGGACGAACTGAAGAGGCGCTACCCGCGCAGAATGACGACACTGGCGCGCTAGGGCAGTTTTTCGCGCCGGTTCCAGAAAAAGCAGCGAATTGCGACGGCAGATGAATTTTCTGAGACGGTTCTGGATCGAGCACACGACAATATCCAACTGGGTCATTCTTGCTGTCGGCTTTGTCGCAATTCTTGTCTACAGCGCCCGCGATGTCGGGTTCGGCGGCGGGCAGTGGGCGGCCCTCATCGGCGCGACGGTAGGGCTGGCCGGCCTGTGCGCGTGGATCATAAGTTGGGAATAGCATTTCATGAGTGAGAAGCGTGACTACTACGAGGTCCTCGGCGTGGACCGGGGCGCGGACGAACCTGCCCTCAAGCAGGCCTTCCGCAAACTTGCCCAGCAGTACCACCCCGACGTCAACTCCGATGACGAAGCCGAGAGCAGGTTTAAGGAGATCAACGAGGCCTACCAGGTCCTGAGCGATCCGCAGAAGCGGGCCGTCTACGACCGGTTCGGTCATTCCGGCCTGGGCGGGTCCGGGGGGTTCAGCGACTTTGGCCAGGGCTTTGGCGACCTCGGCAGCATCTTCGAAGAGTTTTTCGGCGGCTTTGGCGGCATGGGAAGGACCAATCGCCGCGCCCCGCGGCGCGGCGCCGATCTGCGCGTCGACATCGCCCTGAGTTTCGAAGAAGCCGCATTTGGCACAGAGAAAGAGATCGATGTGCCTCGCATGGAGGAATGCGAATACTGCAATGGCAGCGGCGCCGAGCCGGGGACGATTCCCGTGGGTTGTGCCACCTGCGGCGGCAGCGGCGAGGTGCAGCGGCGGCAGCAAAGCCCTCTCTTCGGAACCATTGTAACAGCCGCGGCCTGCCCCCGTTGCAACGGCGCAGGGGAGGTCATCTCCAGCGTCTGCAGCCAGTGCAAGGGTCGCAAACGCACCCGCGTTACCCGCAAAATCAAGGTAAACGTGCCTGCCGGCGTCGATGACGGCACGCGTATCAGGCTGGCAGGGGAGGGGGAAGCCGGTTCGCTCGGCGGACCGCGCGGCAATCTCTATGTCCTGATCGGCGTCGAGGAACACCCGGTCTTTACGCGCAACGAGTTCGATCTCCACATGGCGCTTTCCGTCAGCATCGCGCAGGCTACGCTTGGCGCAACTGTGGAGATTCCGACGCTGGAAGGGGAGTCGATCTCCCTGGACATCCCGGCAGGTACGCAGACCGGCAAGAGCTTCCGCAAGGCGGGGTTGGGAATTCCCCGGCTCCAGCGCAGCGGCCGCGGAGACCTGATCGTTACCGTGCGCCTGCTGACACCAACCGAGCTGACCGATGAGCAGGAGATGCTGCTTCGCCAGCTTGCCGAAAGCCTGGGCGAGGAGGTCCACGAACCCCGGCGCGGTTTCTTCGACCGCATTCTCCGCCCCGACTGACGCTTCCACTCCTTACCCAGGGCAATCGCATCTACAACTGGACGCCAAAATAACCCACAAAGGGCGCCCACAAGGGGTCCCCCTACCAATTGTCATTCGCTTTCGGCTGAAAAACCGATCTCCAGTCGCCGAAAACCTTAAGAATTCGCGATCGCGCACTATGATTTGCACTGTTCTGGGCGTTTTTTCGCAGTTGGGCTCGAATCAGGTAGTGTCGCGGGGTCTTGACCCAATTAGATGCAATCGCCCTGCTCCTTACCCGGAACCGTTGACTGCCGTTACAGGGAATCCTTGCCACGGGCAAGGCCAGCAAACTTCTGCCAGGACTGCAACAGGATTCCGGCAACGATGAATAGCAACCCGAACAGCGCTGACGCGTGCACCGGCTCGTCGAGAAACAGGCGGACGAACAGGAGCGAAAGCGCCGGCGTGAGGTAGAGCAGGTTGGAGACAACGAACGTGTCACCGTGCTGCAGCGCCTTGAACCAGAAAAGGTAACTGATCCCGTTCACGAGCAGGCCGTTGTACAGGATCCATCCCCATATGTGGGCCGGAGGCAGAGGTGTGAAGCCGAAAAAGGCCATCGCAGCTGCAGCGCAGACCAGGGCGGCAACGAAGTAGACGAACGCGGCGACCGTCAGGTCATGGCCCGACCGTTTGCCCTGCACGGAGAACAGGGCGAAGACAAATGCGCCGCACAGCGCCAGCAGATTGCCCGGAAGACTCGTAACGGTCAACTCTACCAGCCGCCCACGCGTGACGATCACAATCACCCCGAAAAAGCTGGTTACAATCGCAAAGAGCCGGGCCGCCGTAAGGCGTTCACCCAGTAACGGCGCCGCAAACGCCGAAACCAGGATCGGCCACGTGTAAGCCAGGATGAACCCTTCGGCCGCCGAAGTTCGGGAAAAGGCCCCGTAAAGGAGGATGTAGTAAAGAAAGGCGCCGAGAAAGCCAAGCCAGCTGAGCCTCAGGAGGCTCGGAAGACCGTAACTCTTAAGCGTGGAAATTTTTCCTTGCCCGACCACCAGGGTCCCCAGCGCCGCGACCGAGAAGACCGTGCTCCAGAAGAGCACCTGCAGATTGCTCAGCTCCGCCAGGATCTTCTTCGAGGCAACTGGGATAGAAGCCCAGAGCAGTATGCAGAGGGCCAGGTTGAAGTAGGACTGCGCACGCAATGACATGGAACAGTGACAAGGAATGTAGACTTCAGGTCGAATCCGCAAACGATGGGCGCGCGGCGCCAAAGTATAGCGCAGGAGCCGTCGCGCCGCGAAATAGTGTGGATTGCGGCTGAATCCCCATGAACGCCGACGAGCTGATAGAGATTGCGGTCGAAGTCGACGGTGAGGCGGCTGAGGCGGTTGCTGAGCTATTCAACCGCTTCAACGGCGGCGACTGGGTCGAGGACAGCCGGGCCGGTGAAGCATCGGGCGGCGGCGCCGTGCTGGAGTCTACCGGCTACGACAGTTGCGGCAGGCCTGAAGCCGACCAGTTTCGTCACGTGGTCAAGACCTTTCTCAAGCCCGGCGCAAGGGGCAGGCAAATCCAACGCAGGATAGAGGAAGGGCTGTGGCATCTGCGCCT
>CBDCLG010000002.1:0-13717 GCA_965218625.1 Caldilineaceae bacterium
ACTGGCGCAGCAAGAGCGTGAGAACCCTGGTCCGCTGCGGCTCGTCGTTGAGCAGGGGACTGAAATAGTACCAGGTGCGCGCGTCCTCCGAGTTCTCGCTCAAAATTTTGGGCAGGCCCTCTGCGACCCGCGGCGAGAAGGTATCCTCCTCCAACTTGCCCTGCAGGGCCGGATGAGAGGTGTCGGTATGTCTCAGCAAGGGATGGTCTTCCGGCCTGCGCCAAACCCTCGCTCTCGATGCGCTGACGACGTAGTTGCTCACTTGCCCGCTCAATTCGCTCAAAAGGGAAATCCGACGAAATACGGTCCCGGAGGACTAGATCTTCTCCGCTACCATTTTAGGGGAGACTGCCCCTTCTGACAACTTCAATGCGCAGGGCAATCGCATCTAAATCCGGACGCCAAGATATCCCACGAAGGGCGCCCACAAGGGGCGCCCCTACCAATTGTCAATCGTTTGCGGCTCAAAAACCGATCTCCAGTCGCCGAAAACCTTAAGAATTCGCGACCGCGCACTATCATTTGCACTGTTCTCGGCGTTATTTCGGAGTTGGGCTCGAATCGAGTAGTGTCGCGGGTCTTGACCCCAATTGGATGCAATCGCCCCGCTTCCATACGGCAGTGCAGGGACAGGTTGCGCCAGGGTGCGGAGATCGATATGGCGGGCGCGAACTTTGGCCGCTCGGGCCCTTCATGTTACCTTGGTCCCACAGTTCCGAGACTCTCCAATGCAGATCAGCCAATCCACAATCGCAAAGCAGGCCCGGTTTTGGACAGATACATTGTAATTGGCGGCGGGGTCATCGGCCTCAATGCCGCCTATCAGCTGGCGCGCAAGGGGGCCGGCAAGGTCATTGTGCTGGAGAAGGGAGTGGTAGGCGATGGCGCCAGCAGCCGCGCCGCCGGCTTCATTACCGGGCTGATGTGGACGGAGACGGCCGTCAGGGCGCGGCAGATCAGTCTGCGGCTCTACCGCGAGTTGACCGCCGACCTGGAACGCTACGGCTACCGCTTCCAGGATGTCGGCTGTCTGAACATCTTCGATGCCACATCGTGGCCGGGACGGGAAGAGATCCTTCCAGTCTACGATCGCTTCGACGTTCCTTACGAGATTCTGGACGCGCAGGAGATTCGCCGCCGCTGGCCCGATCTGTCTCCGGAGGAGGACCAGGTCGGGCTGCACGATGAGCTCGGCGGATACAGCGAGCCGCACGAGTTCGTTCCGGCGCTGGCGCGGCGCTGCCGCGACCTGGGTGTGGAGATTCGCGAGCATGCCCGCGTCGAAGGCCTGCAGATCGAGAGCGGCCGCGTCGTCGGTGTTCGCACCGCGCTCGGAATTGTCCCGGCTGACACGGTCATCTGCGCCGTGCACGCCTGGACGCGGGCGTTCATGGAGTTGTGCGGGCTGCGGCTGCCGATCAAGTCGTTTGTCCACCAGCGGTACGTCTCTACCGAGCTGCCGGAGGCCGCTGTGATTCCGGCGATCAATGCCAACCCCCAGGGCGGGTACATTCGCCCTGCGCGTTTGGGCAGCGGCGACGCCCGGCTGCTGGCAGGAGGTGAGACCGAAGATCGCCCGGAGGAGCGCGTCGATGATTTGGACTTTCACATGGCGGGGCTGAGCGCGCCGCAGAGCCTGCGCGCCCGCCTGTCAGCCAACCTGGCGCCGCTCGTCCCCAAGCTGGCCGGGACGGCCTGGGAGACCGAACAGGTCGGGCTGATCTCATTCTCGCTCGACGGTGAGCCTGTCTTGGGCACGCTGCCGGAGCTTTCCGGCCTGGTGGTGGGCGCGGCCTTCCATTCGGGCGGCTTCGCCTACAGCCCGGTGGCCGGACTACTGCTGGCCGAGCTGGGCATGGGCGAAGAGCCGAGCGTCGACATTTCCACGTTTTCGCCGGCGCGCTTCTCCGCTCGTGACACGGACGCCTACCTGGCAAGGACTGTGGTAGAGGGTGAAGCTTTCCGGCGCCGCCACTGAAGAACGATCCGCGCCCGCACCCCTTCAATCTTGACAATGCACCAACCTTTTGGCATAGTACCGTCGCTGTTTGGACGTGCCGCGCGGTTCAGGCCCGAGTCCATGATTCCACCGACAGTCCACCCTGGAAAGTCCACGCCGGATATGGCGGGTCCCTGGCCGACAACATCACCGGCCGCATTATCGACATCGTGATGTCGGTCCCTGGCCTCTTGCTCGCGGCATTGATCTCTGTCTCCATTAAGGAACCGGTCGTATCGTGGGCCGATGCCATCTATGATGCCAGCGGTTTCCCGCTCTTCGCCGACACTACCTGGCTCGACCTGCTGGTTGTCTTCGGGGGGCTGGCCTTTGTTTCCTGGCCGGGCTACGCGCGCCTTATTCGCGGCCAGATCTTCTCGCTGCGCGAGGAACAGTACATCGAAGCTGCCAAGTCCGTCGGGGTATCGGAACTGAAGATTGCACTGCGGCACCTGCTTCCCAACGCTATCGGCCCGGTGATCGTTACCCTCACCTTCAGCTTTTCCAGCGCCATGGTCCTGGAATCCTCGTTGAGCTATCTGGGCATAGGCGTGCAGCCGCCCCAGGCCAACTGGGGCAACATGATCGCGTCCAACATCGGCAGCTGGTCCTACCGCCCCTGGCTCGTGGCCGTGCCGGCGCTGACGCTGGCCTTCGTAACCTTGGGCATCAACTTTCTGGGCGACGGCCTGAACGACGCGCTCAATCCGCGGGCGAAGCGCTCGATCTGACCGGCACAATTCTTACTGTAGGTGCGGACGACAGGACGGGCGAGGACATTTGGGCCATATCCCCTCCGGTTGCCGCCGGCAACGAAAACCTCACAACTCGGCAAAGACTTTCGGCGGGAGACCAAGAAAGAGCGACACAAGGAGTTACCATGTCTGAAGAAAAGCTGCGCGCGGCCGTCATCGGCGGTGGGCTGGGTGGTTCCCATGGATACGCGTATGCAGGCGCGCCGGAGTACGAACTGGTGGCGATCTGCGACCTGAACCCGGACGTGTTCCCCCGCTTTTACGAGCGGGCGGAGCTTGCCCCGGGCAGCATCAATCAGTACACCAACTACCATGAGATGTTCGAGAAGGAACGTCTCGATGTAGTTACGGTGGCCACGCCGGACCACCTGCACACCGACCCCGTCTGCGACGCGTCGAACGCCGGTATCCGCGGCGTCATCTGCGAAAAGCCGCTGACAACCACGATCAAGGACGCGGACCGCATCATCGAGACGATCGAGGCCAACGGCACGAAGATGTCGGTTGACCATACGCGCAGCTGGATTCCCGCCTTCCAGGCTGTGCGGCAGGCCGTTCTCGATGGGGAGATCGGCGGGCTGACACGCATCGTGGCTCACATGGGCGGGCGCCGCTCGATGTTGTTCCGCAACGGCACGCACCTGATCGACGGGGTCTGTTTCTTCGCGGGCGCGTCCCCTGTCTGGGTGATCGCCGCGCACGAGCAGGGCTTCGAGGACTACGGCCCGGTCTACGACGGCAAAGGCGGAAGGGACCCGCAGTACGATCCCGGCTCGACGATCATCATCGAGTTCGCCAACGGGGTGCGCGGCATCGTCAACAGCGCCAAGCTGACGCCGCAGCTCTTCGAGTACGACCTGCAGGGGCCGAATGGCCGCTTCTGGCTGACCGACAGACACTGCACAGCCTGGAAGACGGAGGAGCGCGAGGGCACGCCGATCCAGACGCCGCCTCCGCAGGGGCGGGGCTACCTCGACCCCTTCGGCGCCAATCTGATCCCGGCGGTGCAGGAGATGGCGCAGATGGTGCTGCACGACGCGCCGAGCAGCTCCTCTCCCTATCGGGGCAGAGATTGCCTGGAGATTATGCTGGCGGCCCTGATTTCCCAGACCAAGGGCAGCGCGAAGATCGAGCTTCCGCTGCCACGCGACTGAGGAAAGCCCATGAAAGACAACGAATCGCTCGTCGTAGGCGCTATCTCGTCCCATGGGCACGAAAACGGCCACGTGCTGGTCCTGGACCAGCTGCCCGAAGTCGGGACAATCCATGTCTGCGCCGCGACCGAGCTTGTCAAGGTAGAGGACCTGGCCGGCGAGTCCGCGCGCGTGGTCGGTAAGTACACCGAGGTTGACGCGCTGCTGGAACGCGGCGACCTCGATGCCGTGATCGTCTGTGCCCGCCCCGACCACGCGCCCGCCATCCTGGAGAAGGTCGTCAGGGCCGGCCTGCCGGTCCTCTACGACAAGCCGGCGGCCACCCGCTCCGCCGACCTGGGCCGGGTAGCCGAGTTAGCGCGGCGGCAGGGCGTCACCGCCGGCGCGATGCTGCAGTGGCGTTATCATCCCATGACGCTGAGCCTCAAGCGCGCCCTGGCGGAGGGCGCGCTCGGCGATGTCATGACGATCGAGGGCAAATTGCTGAACGGCCTGCTGGAATACCGGGACACCTCCACCTATCTCTTCGACCCCCAGACCGCCGGGCACGGCATCCTCTCCTGGCTGGGCTGCCACTGTCTCGATCTCGTGCTCTACCTGATGCAGGAGCGGGTCGTCGAGGTAGTGGCCATGGTCGGCAACCTGAACCCGCAGAAGGTTGCGGTCGAGGACACCGGATTTTTGATTCTCAAGTTCGAGAGCGGCCGCATGGGAAGCTTCCAGGCCGGCTACCACCTTCTGGGCGGCAAGGCCACCTACGACTTCTACATCGGCATGCGCGGGACGGCAGGATTCGCGGTCCTGCCGTTTCTCGAACCGCAGGAGGAGACGTCGGGAGGGAGCGAAGTCGAGCACACTTCGACCTATTCGCTGTCCAGCGAAGCGCGCGGCTGGAGTACGGGCGGCGTTCGCCGTGAACGCTTCGCCATACCCCATGCGCCGGGCTACGGAGGTGTCATGGCGGAGGCGTTGTACCGCGATTTCTTCGACGCGGCCCGGAGTGGTGCACCCGCGCCGGCGCCGATCGAGGACTCCGTGCACATGATGGAAATCGTCGAGGCCGCCAAGGAGTCCTCCGACACGGGCCGCGCCGTGCGCATCCCCTCTCAACCGCTAACCGGAGGTACAAATTGAACAACGCCACCTACTGCGAGACCTTTGAAGACGGCGCCGGCGGTTGGATCGCCTGGCTGGGGCCGAGCCAGCCCGTGCCCGCCACGGTAGAGGACGGCGCGCTGGTTTCGCGCAGCCCGTGGGGGATCGACACCAACCACGCGCCGCCCGGCGGCGGCTATCTCCATCTGCTCTTCATTCTCCACACCGCGGCGCAGCCCGACCCCGGGCCTCCCTACGGTCCGCTGCTTGCCGGCAATCGTTTCATCGACGGCGGCTACCCGCGCGACTTCCGCAACGCCCGCGTCACCTTGCGCTTGAAGGGCGAAGTCGACCTGCAAGGGGCGGAGCTGCGGCTGCACTGCCAGTCGCGGGTGGGCGACAGAGCGATCAACTTTGTCCTGACGTCGCAGTCCTTCGTCGTGACGCCCGACTGGTCGGAGCAGACGATCACGCTCGCGCCCGACCCGCGGCAGTGGCTCTGTCTCGGCGCGCGACGCGACCTGACCGAGGTCTACGGCTGGGGCGGCATCGAAGAGGTGCTGCTCGACGTCAACATCGACATTATTCTGCTGCTGCATCCGCTCAGAATCGTGCCGCTGGCCCCGCAGCAGGGCGGTCCGCACGCACGTCGCGCCGGCACCGACTACAAAGTCGATAGCAGCTTTCTTCCCTCCGGCGAGGTCAGACTGGGCATGGTGCAGATAGAGTTCGTCGATTCCTAAGTTTCGCGGACGAATGGGTGTGCGCGTTGGAAGTCGCTCTCCTGCCGGGAGCGGCTTGTTTCGGATTTGAAGTGCGGCAAGATGGCTTTTCAGCGAGCTGCAAAGTCCACGAAGCCGGGTTCGCCTGCCTACTCCGGGAGACGCGCCCGATGCCGCTCTGCTTTGACACGGCCTGCCGCCCGTGCTAGAATGCGGCGCGTTCAGCACCTTTGAGCACGCCCCTCTCCTGCCTCGCCGGACGTCCAATGAAGCGCGCGGGCTGAACAGTGCAACAGGCCATCAGATTGCCCTGAACCCCGAATGCTTTTGGTGCGAAAAGATGGAGAATGCGCGGCTGGCGTGAGAACGCGTGCGAATTCCGAGTTGACTGCAGTTCCCTGTGCACGAAGAGTTCCACGAAAACCATAGACAACGGCAACGATCCAATCACAATAGGAGGCTTAGCTTGGTGAAAGAATCGGGGGCTGACACACTCCCAGCGGCAGGTCCGGAAGAATCAATTCTTTTCTATTGGTAGTACACTTTGACCGAGCCACAAGCACCAGACGGAGAAAACGATGCAAAAGGACAGACTCTCCCGCCGTGATTTTCTGAGCATATCGGCCGCGACGTCGGCAGGCGTCCTCTTGACTGCCTGCGTGCCGGCTGCTGCCCCGGGCGCCGACTCCGAGCCGATGGCGGAAGCGACCATGGCGCCGGCAGAAGAAGGGGCCATGATCGATGACGACGGTACGATGACCTTCAACACGGGGTCGCCCTGGGGAACATACAGCCCCTTCCGCCCGACCTACCAGTACGGCTACAGCAGCAACACGCCGGCCATGCTGACGCACAGCCGCCTCTTCGATCTCGACCGCAACAATACGCCTCACCCGGACCTGGCGCTTGAGTGGGATGTGTCGGACGATGCCTCCGTATACACTTTCAAGCTGCGCCAGGACGCCACGTGGCACGACGGTGAGCCGGTAACATCCAACGACGTGGTCGAGACGGTCCGCCTCATCCTGACGCAGGCCACCAACATCAACCCGCGCCGCTGGATCAGCAGCCTAAAGGGCGGGCAGGACTTCTACGACGGCGTCACCGACGAGCTGCCGGGCGTCTACGCGCCGGACGACTTCACGGTCGTCTTCGAGCTGGAGGACACCAATGTCGGCTGGCACCTTTCGGCCACGACCGACCTGCAGATCCTGCCGGCGCACATCTTCAGCGAGGTAAATCCCGAAGACATCGTTGAGCATCACGCGCCGGCATGGTACACGCCGGAGCTCAACATCGGCTCGGGGCCGTTCAAGTTCGTGCAGGCCGAGCGCGACCAGTTCGTCGAGCTCGTGCGCAACGAAGACTACTATGGCGGCCGCCCCAAGCTGGCCCGCATCATCTTCAAGAACTTCGGCGCGGCCGATACCCAGTTCATCGCCCTGCAGAAGGGCGAGCTGGATGTCTGGAATGTTCCGCAGGACTTCTACGAACAGTCGTTGGAGCTGGAAAACGTCGACATTCACCTGGTCAACCGCAACTACATCCGCGTCTTCCTGCTCAACTACGAGTCGGAGATTCTGGCGGACAAGCGCGTGCGACAGGCGCTGGCCTACGCCATCGACCGCGTCGGCATCTGCGAAGGCCTCTACTCGGGCCTCTGCACCCCCTACAACTCCTACATGGAGATGCGTCCGTGGCTGGCTGACGGCCTCAACCAGTACGAGTACAATCCCGAGAAGGCGAAGGAGCTGCTGGCTGCAGCCGAGGCCGACGGCGCCTGGGACCCGGAGAACGTGCTACGCGTGAACTGGTACTATAACGATGCCCTGCACCAGGACATCATGGCCGCGATCCAGCAGAACCTGGCCGCCGTGGGTGTGCAGACACAGCTGCAGTACCTGGAAGGCACCTCGGTCGGCGCGGTAGCAGAGGCCTGTGACTTTGAAATGATGTACCAGGGCTGGGGTTTCTCCTTCCCCGAGCAGTATAACTCCTTCTTCACCGATTCGGAGCGCTGCCGCACACCGTGGGGCGACCCGGATGCCCAGGCTCTCTTCAATCAGACCGCGACCACGGTTGATCTGGAGGAGCGCATGGCGATTCACGAGCAGATTCAGAGGCGCTTGAACGATGAGCTGCCGATGATGCCGTTCCTGCAGTTCATCGGCCCGGTGGCGGTAAACAAGCGGGTTGGCGGCTTCAACGAGGATTCCCTCTGGAACCGGTACTATCCGTGGAGCAATGGCTTCGCCAATGCTGTGAACTGGTCTGTTTCCGGATAGCGTATCGTCGTTAGAGACGTGGGATGTGAAGTAGGGAGGTCCTCCTCCCTACGCTTCCCTCCCTTCTCTCGGTTAGTGGGGGCGTGGCCTTGCGAACCTACATCTTGCGCCGGCTGGTGATCTCGCTGCCCATTCTTCTGGGTCTGACGCTTGTCACCTTTGTGCTAACCGAATGGATGCCGGGCGACTTCGTCGACGCCCTGATCCCGCCGACCGACGTTGCCAACTTCACGCCGGAGCAAATGGAGGCCATGCGCGAGAATTACGGCCTCAACAAGCCGCCGTGGATGCGCTACGGGCTCTGGCTCTATCACTTGCTTCAAGGCAATATGGGAAGGTCGCTGGCATCGGGGGCGCCGGTTCGCGATGAAATCCTGGAGAGGATGCCGGCGACACTTCAGCTGACCGCAACGTCGCTTTTCTTTGGCATTCTCTTCGGCGCCGGTCTTGGCATTTTGTCCGCGGTCAAGCAATACACGTGGGTCGATCAGTTCCTCACGCTGCTGGGCTTCCTCTGGATTTCGACGCCCGGCTTTGTCTTCGCGATTGGCGCGATCTTTCTTTTTTCATTGAAGGTGAATCTTTTCCCGACCTCGGGCATCACGAACTATGGCGAAGAGGCCACCCTCATGACACGGCTTCACCACATGGTCTTGCCCGCCCTGGTCCTGGGGCTGGGAAGCATGGCCACCTTCATGCGTTATGCGCGCAGCAGCCTTCTCGACGTGATCCGTCAGGACTACATCGCGGTCGCGCGCGCCAAGGGGCTGGCCGAAAGAGCGGTCTTGCTGGGGCACGCGCTGCGCAATGCGCTCATCCCCTTGATTACGATTATCAGTCTCGACATCCCTTTTTTGATTGGCGGCACCGTCATCATCGAACGTATCTTTGCTTGGCCGGGCATGGGAAGCTACACGCTGGGGGCAATCTTCTCACGCGACTATCCTGTCATCATGGCCGTCAATTTCATGGTCGCGCTCGTCGTCCTCATGAGCAATCTGCTGGCCGACATCACCTACGCCATTGCCGACCCGAGAATCCGCTACGAATAAATCAAGGACTTGACGCGCGGCGCGCGTTTGTTGAGATTAGAATAGTGGCTCGAATGAAACTGGAATCTTGTCTCAGTAGGCAGCGATCTGAATCGGGGAGGTCTGGCTGTGGCGGCCTCTGACCTCACCACCTCGCTGCAGGAGCCGGCCAGCGATTCGGTCCGGCAGCGATTCTGGCGGCGATTGATCCGGCACAGGCTGGGAATGATCGGCCTGGTCATGCTGGTCTTACTGGTCATCGCCGCGATCTTCGCGCCGCTCATTGCCGGAGCCGACCCGGCGGTCACTGATTTGAGGATGAAGAACGAGCCGCCCAGCGCCGAACATATCCTGGGCACCGACGCCATCGGCCGCGATGTCTGGGCGCGCCTCGTCTACGGCGCGCGTGTTTCGCTGTCGGTCGGGCTCGTGGCCGTCGGCATCTATACTTCGATCGCGCTGGTGCTGGGCAGCGTTTCCGGCTATTTCGGCGGGCTCGTGGACGGCGTTATCATGCGCTTCACCGATGTCATTATGTGTTTCCCCACCTTTCTGCTGATCCTTACCGCGGTTGCGGTCCTGCCGCCCAACATCTTCAACATCATGGTGATCATCGGCATCTTCGGCTGGCCCGGCATGACCCGGCTGATCCGCGGGCAGTTTCTCAGCCTGCGCAGCCAGGATTTCGTCACCGCGGCGGTTGCCACAGGCGTACCGAACTGGCGCATCATCTTCCTGCACATTTTGCCCAACGTGGTCGGTCCCGTGGTTGTGGCCGCAACGCTGGGATTGGCCGGCGCCATCCTGACCGAGTCGAGTCTCAGCTTTCTCGGCCTGGGCGTACAGCAACCGACGCCAAGTTGGGGACAAACCCTGACGAACGCGCTCATGCTTCCGATCCTGGAAAACATGCCCTGGCGCTGGCTGCCTTCGGCGATCGCGATTGCCTTCGCCGTACTTTCGATGAACTTCTTCGGCGATGCGCTGCGCGACGCCTTCGACCCGCGCACCAATCTGGATTGACACCTCGCTAACCGCGAATTGTTGCCGCAACTATCCCATTTTTCTTCAGCCGGTTTTCAACAGGCAAGCAGTCGATGACCCCAAACGCCTACGCTCGTTTCCAGGCTGGCCAGCGGCAGCTCTTCCTCGACGACGACGAAGTCGCCCACATTGACAATCTGCGGAGAATGTTTCACCAGCCACAGAAGCGCGGGGCCGTCATCCGGCGCGAACCGGCAATCGGCGGGACGCCTGAGATCCGCGGCGCGCCGCTTTGGGACCCGGAGGCGCGGCGGTGGAAAATATGGACGGTAGCCATCACGCCGGAGGAGCTGCACGGGATCGCCGGCATGTCGGGCTACCACGAAAGCCGCGACGGCCTCCACTGGTACCAGCCGGTCGTGCGCCAGGCGGAATACAAGGGCACGCGCGAGAACAACTTCGTCTACATCCCGATGGGCGACGGCAGCACGGCCGAGATCCTCGGCGCGGTCTACGACCGGGGAGATCCCGACCCGGAACGGCGTTACAAAGCGTTGAGTTTCACGATGGCGCCGGAGCTAGCAGTGCTCTTCGCCACCTCGCCCGACGGTATCATCTGGAAGCGTGTCGACATTCCTCTTATTTCTTCGGGCGACGAACCCAATTTTAGTTTTGACGAGAGCAGCCGCCTCTTTATCGCCACCGTCAAGGTGCCGGGCCCCTACGGGCGCTCCCATGCCCCTGACCGTCAGCGAGGATTTCGAGAACTGGAGCGAACCGCAGCTGGTCTTCCACGCCGACGAGCAGGACCAGGAAGAGGCGCGCGAGATCATCGCCGCGCGGCTTGACGAAGCGTCATTGCAGCAGCCGGTCTTCAACCACCCGGAAGAGCACGCAGTCGACGTCTACAATTTCGCGGTCTCGCGCTACGAAAGCCGCTATATCGGCTTCGCGTCGATGTTCTACCACACGGGGCGCGCCTGGAACGACCACAACCACGACGGCTTTCACCACGTCCAGCTCGCAAGCAGCAGAGACATGTACTCCTGGCGGCGCGTGGGGGACCGCGCTGCCTTCATCGGCCCGTCACCGCTCGGCGCAGGCGCCTACGACACGATGCAGATTCTCGGGCCGTCCTACCCGGTCGTGCGCGGCGATCAGCTCTGGTTCTACTACTCCGGCCTGCGGCATCGCTGGCGGCCCGAAAAGTCCAGCCCGGACCGGGCCGCGATCTGCCTGGCGACGCTGCGCCGCGACGGTTTCGTGTCGCTGGACGCCGATGCGGACGGCGGTGCGCTGACGACTGTGCCGTTTCGGTGGGTGGGCGACCGGCTCTATCTGAACGCGGACGCGGCCGGCGGCGAGATCGTGTGCGAGCTTGTGGACGCGGCGGGCGAGCCGCTGGCAGGCTTCGAAATGGAAAACGCAGTTCCCGTTTGCGAGGATGGCGTGCGGCTGGCGGTCAGATGGCGTGCGCTGGATCGCATGCCCGCGGCCGCGGCAGGCCCGGTGCGGCTGCGGGTGCGGCTGCGCGCGGCGCGTCTGTACAGCTACTGGTTTGAATAAAGGAGGAACGGCATGGCATCCGAGTCAGTTCGCAAATTCCCGCGCGGGGAGCGGCAGCTCTTCTTCGATGACGCTGACGTCGCCCGTATCGACGGATTGCAGAGGAGAATGCACCGGCCCGACAAGAAGGGCGCGGTCATCCGCACCGATCCGTACATGGCCGCGCGCGCCCAGAAGGATGGAGGACCTGCCTACCGGCCGCAGACGCGCAGCGCGCCGGTGTGGGACCCGGCAGCCGGGCTGTGGAAGTTCTGGACGATCGGGGCCAAGATGGAGGCGGACAAGGGCCGTTCCTCCTACCACGAGAGCCGCGACGGCCTGCACTGGTATCAACCGAACGTCGGCCAGCTGGCGTATGAAGGGTCGCTCGACAACAACCATGTCGCCATTCCGATTGATGACACACGCACGTCGGAGGTGCTGGGGGTGGTCTATGACGCCGGCGACCCCGACCCGGCGCGCCGCTTCAAGGCGATCAGTTTCACGATGGTGCCCGATCACGCCATCTGTTTCGGCGTTTCCGCGGACGGCATTGTTTGGAGGCGCCATGACGCGCCCGCCATCCTCTCCGGCGACGAACCGAATTTCAGTTTCGACGCGGTCAACCACCGCTTCATCGCCACGGTCAAGGTGCGCGGGCCGCACGGGCGGTCGCACGCCCTGACCACAAGCGAGGACTTCGAGCAGTGGAGCGAACCGCAGCTTGTTTTCCACGCCGACGACGAGGACCAGGAGCTGGCGCGGGCGGTGATCGCGCGGCGGCTCGCCGACCCGGCGCTGCAGCAAACGCTCATCAATCACCCGGACGAGCACAGTGTTGATGTCTATAACTTCAGTGTCTCGCGCTACGGGAGCCGTTACATCGGCTTCGCATCGATGTTTCACCACGTCGGGCGCAATCCAACCGGCAGGAATCACGACGGCTTTCATCATGTCCAGCTGGCCAGCAGCCGAGATATGTACACATGGCAGCGCCAGGGAGACCGACAGCCATTCATCGACTCTTCGCCGCTTGGCGGCGGCGCCTACGACACGCTGCAGATGCTGGGACCGTCGTCGCCGGTCGTGCGCGGTGACGAGCTCTGGTTCTACTATACCGGCGTCAAGTTTCGCTGGCCGCCACCCAATTGGGACCAGGACCACGCGGCCATCTGCCTGGCGACGCTGCGCCGCGACGGGTTCGTATCGCTGGATGCCGGTGACAGGGGCGGGTCGATCGTTACCGAGCCGTTCCTGTGGGAGGGTGAGCAGCTCTTCGTCAACGCAGCTGCCGACGGGGGCGAAATCACGGTAGAGGTCCTGGACGCGGACAGCAGACCGGTAGCGGGATTTGGCCGGGAGGATGCCGACGCGGTGACAGATGACAGTGTGCGGCAAGCGGTTGCCTGGCGAGGGCAAGGCCGGTTGCCTGACCCCGCGGCCGGTCCAATCCGCCTGCGCTTCAACCTGGGCGCCGCCGGGCTCTACAGCTATTGGTTCGAGTAATTCCGGCAGACGTGATAAGCTGTTGAAAGTTCGCGGCCTGCCGTCTTGAAATTGGGCGACGATCGGCAGACGGAACCGAGCAGAGCGAGGCATAGACTATGGAACAGGGCACGGACCAGGCTGAAACCACCATCGAGGCAGGCTACAGGTCCGAGAGCCCCGCTTCGCTGGAGCAGTTCGAGCGGGATTGCGAGTCGATGCCGGGCGGCGCGAAGGGGGCCTACTACTACGCCCCTTATCCGCTGACGATGCAGCGCGGCGAGGGTTGCTATCTCTATGATATCGATGAGCGGCGCCGCGTCGATTTTGCCAATCATCACACCGGGCAGATTCTGGGCCACAACAACGCTGCGGTGAACGAGGCCGTGCAGGCGCAGCTCACGCGCGGAATTGCGCTGGGCGCGCCGACGGGCAACGAGGCGGCGCTGGCCGAGGCGCTGTGCAGCCGCGTCGCATCGCTTGAGCGCGTCCGCTTCTGCAACTCGGGCACAGAGGCCACGCTGCACGCGATCCGGCTGGCGCGGGGCTTCACCGGCCGGCCCAAGATCGCCAAGTTCGAGGGCGGATACCACGGCAGCCATGACCCGGTGGAGGTGAGTGTGGCGCCGCCGGTCGAGGAGGCAGGCCCGGCGGACGCGCCC
>CBDCLG010000003.1:0-131447 GCA_965218625.1 Caldilineaceae bacterium
CATCCCCGCGTTGTGTCCGCTCGTCACGTATTGGTCATCGTCCACGTCCACGCCGCCGGCCGAGCCGTTGTCGGTCATGAAGATGTAGATCGTGTTTGCCGACAGCCCCAACTCCGCCAGCCTCCGCCGCAGACCGCCAACATTTTCGTCGATGTTCGCCACCATGCCGAAATACTTGGCCCGCTCCTCGTGTGGCGTCAGCGGCAGATAGGGTTCGCTGTAGCGGGGGTCGACAAGATGGGGAGAGTGGGGCGCGTTGGTGGGAATGTAACAGAAAAAGGGCCGGGCGCGGTTGCTTTCGATGAACTTGAGCGCCTCCCTGAACCAGACATCGGTGCAATACCCGTCATACTGCGAATATTGCTCGCCGCCCCAGTAGCTGTCATCGAAGTAGCAATTGCCCCAGAAGTCAGGCGTCTGCCCGACGCCGCCGCCGCCGTGGACGACAACCGTCTCGAAGCCGCGATCCTGCGGCCGGTAGGGTGCGTTGTCGCCCAAATGCCACTTGCCGAAGATCCCGGTGGCGTAACCGCCGCGACGAAAGAAATCGGCCATGCTGACCTCGTCGGCCCGCAGCAGTGACCGGCCGCCGATCGTGTGCCACACCCCGGTGCTGTTGGCGTAGTGGCCGGTCAGCAAGCCGGCGCGCGTCGGCGCGCACGTCGGGCCGACGTGGTAGTCGGTCAACCTGACGCTGCTCCCATGGAGCGCGTCAAGGTTGGGGGTCTGCAACACCGGATTGCCATGGCAGGAAAGATCGCCGTAGCCCTGGTCGTCTGTGAGAACAAATACAACGTTCGGCTGGTCCGTACCCATGCTCCTCGCCCTGTTTCAGTGAACTCCCTTACGCTGTCTTCTACAATCGCCAGGCGTCCTGACAGATGGAGATTGCAACTGATCGACGATCCTCGAAGAACTCGAAGATACACGAAGGAAACCTATCGCGTCATTCCTTTGCCCACTGTTGGGTGAAGGTCTTTTCTGCCGGTTCGAGATGGCGAAAAGTGTCTAAAAATGGCCAAAAGTGGCCAAGAAAGACCGAAAAAATGTAAAGGACCGAATGTTTCGTTGAGTGTCGCTGGCTTTCGCACATTATTCATCATCTGAGTGCGATGTATTGGCGGCTACAGGTGCCTGTTGCTGGATTCAGAGTCCCTGGACTCTCGTTTTCCCGGCCGGATGTTGATTCTGGCTAACGGGCGTGATTTGCCCGAGTTCTATTTCGCTTACCCACGCGATTTGGGGAGATTGGGATCCCTGGCGAACCGGACCATCTGTTTGTCGACGGTCTCTACAATCCGAACGAAGGCATCCAAGGCTTTCTGATTGTGTGAAATCGAAGCATCGATTGTAGAGACGAGGCGGTCGTAACGGCCTCTGAAACGACACTTTCTGCCTCCCGTTGAAACGTACCAACTGGAACCGCCGAACCTGTATTCGTCGGCAGTGATGTCCGCCTGCGAAATGTCTTTCTCCACCATTGGCAAGTAGAAACGTGCGTTATGACCAACCCGCAGTCTCCGATATGTAGATGATGCAACTCTGGCTGATCTGAGCAGCAACATTTCATGCCATACGTCCGGTAGCATGGTAGGGCCCATCGCTCAGGGGTCTGGGACTATAGTGCTCGAAAGCTATTCTGATACCGCCAAGCGCCCGTCCCGGCAGGACACGAACATAGGGTTCGAAAGGATGCTTCCTCAGGATCCGCCAACCCGCGGGTGATTCGGCCAGGTCTAACGAACATTTCGGCAGGTATTTGTCTACACGTATTCGGGTCCCGTTTGACGGCGTTTGCCCGCTAATGTAGGCCAGCCAGACTGTAGCAAAGAACAGACAGGCTGCCGGAATACAAAGGAGTACCGCAACTCGGCGACATCCAGGGCTGGCGTCGCCGCCGGGTCCGGGCCTTACACGAAGAGGATTGCTTATTTGTCTTAATAGGGTCATTCACATGGGCCCGACCTGCTCCACATAAACATAGTAGGCCCCTAATTCCCGCCCATCATCGGTCTCGAGCCATGTCTGCAAGTGCGCCGCGCCCTCCAATAGCGACAATGTAAGGGATGCGCTCCCGTCGGATTGACCGACATCGGTTGACGCTTCCACACTGTCAACGGCAATGCGCGCCCGGCGCACCGGAATTGCAACGCCCCCGCCCCACCGCACCCGTTCTCTCCACGATCTCGCTCCGCCGTCCTCCTCGCCCTGCTCGATGCGCAGCTCTTCCCAGCCCACAGGCTCGCCGCCCGCCAGCCCGGCCGAGATCGCCGACCCCTGCTCCGCCGGCCAGCGCCGCATCTCGAAGCGGTAGGTGCCCGCCTCGACGATATCCACCTCCCAGTAGCCGTTGCAGATCAACCCCTGCCGCACCAGGCACTGGTTCCACGCGCCTTCCAGCTCCTCGTTGTGCCAGTCGTAGGTGTTCAGACGCAGCCGCCTCGCGCCCGGCCCGCCGATCCGGATCGGAATCTCCCCGTCGAACTGTTGCGACACCCTCGCCCACCAGCCCTCGTAGGCCTTTCGCAAAGCGACCACCACATCCGGGTGGGCCGCGGCAACATCGCGGCGCTGCTCAGGGTCGGCCTTGATCTCGTACAGCTCGTCGCCATTCACCAGCCGCCAGCGGTCGCTCAAAACCGCGCTCCTGCGCCACTTAATAGGCTGGGGCAGGCGTTGCGTATCGGTCACGAGCGCACGATCAGGCCAGCGGACGGCGCTTCCGCCGGCTGTACTGGCTGCCCCGGGCGCAACACCGTCCTCGCCGATCGCAGCCTGCAGGAGCGGGACCAGGCTGCGCCCGTCGAACTCGCAACTCGCGGGCTTCTCCAGCCCGCACAGCTCGATCAACGTCGGCAGGATATCCACATTGGCCGTCACCCGCTCCACATCGCAGCCGCGGGCATAGCCCCCGGCCGGCCAGTGGAGGAAGAAGGGCACGCGGTGGCCGCCATCGTACTCCGACGCCTTCTTGCCGCGCATCCCCGCATTGAAGCCGCTGACCACGTACTGTTCCTCATCGACCTCGACGCCGCCGGCTGACCCGTTGTCGGTCATGAAGATGAAGACCGTGTTCTCCGCCAGGCCCAGCTCCCCGAGCCGGCGCCGCAGGCCGCCGACATTCTCGTCGATATTGGCCACCATCCCGTAGTAGTTGGCCCGCCCGCTGTGGGGCGTCAAGGGAAGATAGGGGTCGCTGTAGCGCGGCTCGACCAGGTGGGGCGAATGCGGCGCATTGGTGGGGATGTAGCAGAAGAAGGGCCGGTCCCGGTTTGACTCGATAAACGTCAAAGCCTCCCGGAACCAGACGTCGGTGCAGTAGCCGTCGTATTGCCTGTAACTCTCACCGTTCCAGTAGCTGTCGTCGAAGTAACAGTTGCCCCAGTAGTCGGGCGTCTGCCCCACGCCGCCGCCGCCGTGCACGACCACCGTCTCGAAGCCGCGGTCCTGCGGACGGTAGGGTGCGTTGTCGCCCAGGTGCCACTTGCCGAAGATGCCGGTGGCATAACCGCCGCGGCGAAAGAAATCGGCCATGCTGATCTCATCGGCGCGCAGCAGCGAGCGCCCGCCGCTGGTCCGCCAGACGCCTGTGCTGTTGGCGTAGTGGCCGGTAAGAAGGCCGGCACGCGTCGGCGCACACGTCGGGCCCACGTGATAGTCGGTAAGCCTGACGCCGCTGGCGTGCAGCGCGTCCAGGTTCGGCGTCTTCAGGACCGGATTGCCGTGGCAGGCAAGATCGCCGTAGCCCTGGTCATCCGTCAGCACAAAAACGACGTTCGGCCTGTCGCGTTCCATCACCCTCACCCGTTCCAACTCCTCTGCCACTCACTGACCACTGGCAAATCGCAACTGGCCACTGGCAACTGACCACTGACTACTGCCGTTCATTGGCTGACGGAGCAAGCAGCGACACTTTTACATATCTTACGACGGACACAACTCAAGACCGCGCTCAATCAACGGACCCAATTCGATCTTGGCCGACGAATCTCCTGGATCTGTTCGCCGAATTGGTTCAATGTCCGGAGCTACAACGTAGTTCGGTTGATGCACTCCATTCAACGAGTAAGTTACTCTTTCGGCAGCATCATGATCGTTACCGCTCCCTTTACGCACCGATAGAACGGAAAGCCGCCGCGCTCAACACAGTTGCAATTCAGATAGCCCCTCTCGATCGTCAGCGGCCAGTCGTTCCCCATTTTCTCACGGTAAATGGTGATGGTTTGTCCCGAATTTGGCTCACATCCTAGGCCAAGAAGCATGAGAATCAGCAAGGCAGGAATTCGTCCCATCCGGTTTACGATTCCACGCATACAAAGTACGTCCCTATCTCCTCGTCCATGCCCTTGGCTTCCTCCATGCGACGCGCGTTTGCGCTTCGGCGCTTCAGCTGCCCCGCTTCTGCGACGAAACGCCAGGCCGCCACTTGACGTACCAGCGGGCAAACTTTAGCCAACTCATAAAGGTGTCGGCCTTGATCGCCTTGAAGACCTGCTTCTGGTAGGTGATGCAATCCTCGCCGGTCATTGCGAACGTTCTCCCGGCGCGGCCGTGCAGACCCTCGATTACCAGCCACTGCCCGCCGGCAAAGGCAAGCGTATGATTGGCGACCTGCTCGGCTTCGGGGCCAAGAAGCTGCACATGTATGAGGTCTTCAATCCCGACCAGCTTCCGCATTAAGGTTTTGGACATCATCGGGTTGCGCATCGTCTCACGAGTGAGAGGTGTGAACAGCACCCCAATGATTCGCCAAATCTCAAATGCATCCAACCTGCCGTCTGCCACATGGCTGACCATATTGTGCACATTTTCCAGCTTGATCGGCACCAGAAAGTCGTAACTGTCCGGCAGCCCGGGGTCAATGGCGATCCGCTCCTCGCCCATGCGCACGGTCAGTTCCTCGCCCGTCTCCTCAATAGTGATAGCGATCACATCGAACAGACCTCTGAAGATCTCCACGATCTCCTTCGTCAGGACGGCCGCCCGCCACAGGTCTACCGCCTTCTCGGTCTTCGGCGCTTCATCCATTGCTCCCTCCCATACCGCTAGACACGCGTTCCCCGCCGGTCAGCCTCCTGGCAGGCTGCGAGAGCAGGCAATCCCCCCATCCGACACAATACTTTTTCTCTTTGTGCCTCTCATGGAAACGGCTAAGACCTCCGCGCCGGGTCGTTGCGGGACTAGCGCCAAGCGTCCGGCGCTCCCTTCTCACAGCTGGTTGTTCCCGCTAAAGAGGGGTAAACCTTCCGAATGCGAAGGTGAAGAGAGAAAGAAGGCGATGTCCAGCATTTTCTGACCGTTGGTCTGGCTCATGGCAATTCGAACGGTCCGTTACGTGCAAGCCTCGCCGATCTCCGCCTCCCACTACCCACCGCAGATCAGCCATGGTCGTCAACGAGAACGACGTTCGGCCTGTCCCCTCCCATACCCCTTCACGCTCTCCCGCCCATCATTCCTTCACCATCCACCATCCACCATCCACCATCCACCATCCACCATCCACCATCCACCATCCACTATCCACTATCCACTATCCACTATCCACTATCCACTATCCACTATCCACTGCAGTTCACCACGGCCGTTCCCGCTCCTCGAAGTTCTTCTCCGCGTCCACGCCGCGCACAAGCACCGGCTTCCAGCTTCCGCCGATCGAGGCCAGCGAGTTCTCTTCGGCCTGCCGCACCCAGGTCGGCACATAGCGCAGTGTAAGACCGCAGCGCCGCCGGTCCGAACTGTTTGGCAGGCTGCCGTGAATGAGCGTGCCGTCGTGGATCGAGACCTGGCCGGCCCGCAGCGGCAGGTCGACTGCAGTTGCCGCCTGCTCCGGCGTAACGCCGACCTCCTGGTTGATGCTGAGGAGGTTGCCCGCCTGCTCGGCCTTGCCGTGCTCGAGGACGCCCGAAATGTGCGTGCTCGGTATGACCTGCATGCAGCCGTTTTCCACGTCGCTGTCGTCCACCGCGTACCAGGCCGTAATCGCCATCGGCGGGTCCAACCCCCAGAACGTCACGTCCTGGTGCCAGGCGACGAACGTCTCCGCATCCTTGCCCTCGCCGTACTTGTTGAAAAAGTGCGTCGCCAGCAGCAGCACATTGGGCCCGATCAGCGCCTCGATCGTGTCCAGCACCGTCGGATTCGTCGCGAGGTCCCAGATGAACTCCTCCTCGAAATGGTAGTCGATCAGACCGATCTGGGCGGTCTCCTTGTCGACGCGCGCCTCCAGGTCGTCGAAGCGCTCCCGGTATTCGCTGACTTTCGGCTCCTCGATCACATCGATGGCGTCAATGTAGCCGTCGCGTTTGTATGCCTCAACCTGCGCCGTTGAAAGGGCCATCATTTCCTCCTTTATCAGTTCGTAGCTGCCTGCTGCTGAGAATACTCCTTACAGGCCGCGATTGCAAAGCCCTCGAGAAAGATTGCTTCTACGTCGTCTTTCTTACAAAGAAAAAATCGCCCCACACGATTTGTGCGCCAGGGCGATTTAGGAGACGATTTAGTAATTGTTGGAGGCTAATTCAAGAATAAATTGATTGCGAGATTGACTACAGATATGACAATCGTAGCCCCAACGACCCATAGATTGACGAATTGTTTGAGCGTTTTGATTTCGGATGGGGACACGCTTTTCTCAATGAAACCCTTTAGTTCGGCCACGCTTGTTTCGATTTTCCCTTCGAGGCGCGCGATGTCCACTTGGTTAGCTGCATGCTGCATATGCTCTTCAAGTGCAGCTAACCTTTCCTTGGTTTCCCCAGTTGCCCGTTCATATTCTACTTCTTTATTCATGACTATTCTTCTGTTTTCTCTAAGAGGATTGAAAGCAAGTGTTCCAATTTAAATCCACATCTCTTGCAGAAAACAGTAAACATTGCAGTTGTCCCTACATCGAAGTAGGAGAAGGAACTATTTCCGCAACGAGGACATGTTTGATTAACTTCCTTCTCTTCGAGGGCTTTCTTCACTAATTCTTCGAGGCCAAGTTGTTCCGAAATTCCTTCGGTAATCGAGTGCTCCTCCGTCAGAATCACGCCAACAAAGCACCTGTTTTCGCGCGCCACTCAGTGCACTACAAGCGCTATGATACGTTCTCAGTCTATCGCATTTCCCTCAATTTGTACTGTCCATTACTTCGTAATGCAATCATTGAAGGGGCCATGTTTCCCTCCTTTGTCAATTCGTAGCTGCCTGCTGCTGAGAATACTCCTTACAGGCCGCGATTGCAAAGCCAAAGAAGGGGAACCGGATGCGGTGCCGGCCCCCCAACTGTGTTAGACTGTTGCGAGGAAAAAACTGACCGCGCCAGGGCCGTTTCGAACGGGAGGTCTGACCAATGACAGAGCGCCAACAACCCGGCTGGGTAACCGACCACATTCAACGCTATCTCGCATCCAACGGCGAGGACGGCCACATCTGGAACGGCGTGCCGACCCTGCTGCTCACGACGACAGGGAGGCGCTCGGGCGAGCCCCGCACAACGCCGCTCATCTACGGCAAGAGCGGCGAGCCGTCATTCTACATTGTCGTTGCTTCGCGCGGCGGCGCACCCAATCATCCCTCCTGGTATCTCAATCTGTTTGATATGCCGGAGGTCCGGCTGCAGGTTGGCGCCGACTGCTTTGACGCCAGCGCCCGCACGGCCTCGGACGCGGAAAAGCCGGCACTGTGGGAACTGATGGCGGAGATCTGGCCCGCGTACAATGAGTACCAGGCCAAGACCGAACGGATCATCCCAGTCGTGGTCCTGGAACGGGTTTGAACTGCCGCTCAAGGCGGACCATCAGCACATGCCTCTTGACGGACCAATCCCGCTCTCGCGAGACGAAGGGATGAGCGATTCCCCGGGCGGACCCTTCCCGTCGGCGACCGTCAATCTCCCCACGCCGTTCTCGATCCGCTCGATTGAGACGGACAACTACCGCACGAAGACCTTCGTTCTCGACGCCAGCCTGGACGCCGCCCCCGGCCAGTTCGTCATGGCCTGGCTGCCGCGCTTCGACGAAAAGCCGTTCTCGCTCGTCGACGCCGACCCCGTAACCGTGATGGTGACCGCGGTCGGTCCGTTCACCCGTTTGCTACACGAAATGAGGCCGGGTGACCGGCTCTGGGCCCGCGGCGCGTACGGCAAGGGCTTCCGCCTGCCGCGCCCGGGGGTGCGCGCCGCCTTCGTCGGGGGTGGATACGGCGTCGCCCCGCTGCTGTGGCTGGCCCGCTCCTGGATTCAGCACCTGGCCGCGCTCTCCGTCGTCATCGGCGCCGGTTCCGCCCGCGACCTGCTGTACGCCGACCACTTCTCCCATCTGCGCGACGACTATGCGAAAGCTGGCAGCGCGCTGCAGATGCTAACCTGCACTGAGGACGGCAGCGCCGGCGCAAAGGGACGGGTAACCGATCTGCTGGAAGAGCGCCTGACCGCAGGCGAGTTTGACCTGATCTGCGCCTGCGGGCCCGACGGAATGCTGGCCGCGCTCGAAAGGCTGGGCGACCGCTACGGCGTCCCTCGCCAGCTGTCCTGGGAGGCCTACATGCGCTGCGGCATCGGCATCTGCGGCTCCTGCGAACACGAAGGCCGCGTCCTCTGCCTCGACGGCCCGGTCCTGCAAAGCGGGGCATAACCCGCACCCACCCGCTCCCACTGCCCCCAAGCGTTCGTTCCCCGCTTCGGGCACTTCCTACAAGAAACCATTTAATCGCATATGATGTTCTTGCGGCTGGGCAATCCAGAACCCAGCCAGGCTTGGCCTGTTCACTAACAATCGAATAATTTCTCTTGACATTTCAGGACCGGCGAGGAAATCAGTGGTCGAGCTTGGAGCTTCTCTAACGAAGAACGCGGGAAGACTGGACAGCTGGAGAAGGACTCCTACGATCTTGGCCGTACACTTCCTCCTTCTGTGCTCGCTTGCGCTCGATTAAGCGCCAAGGGTGCGCAAAAGAGCGCACTATTATCAGAATTTACCCTTCCGAGAGGCCCCGGCGCCAGAAGAAATGGTCGGCCCGTCGCATCCGACCCAACCGCTGACCCGCCCCCAGATTCTGCCCCCAATGACTGCGCATTTCCAGGAGAATAATTTGTCGCTCTCAAGCGCGCGAACAAGCCCGGCCACTGGCAACTGGCAACTGCATTTTGAAGCTTGAAACTGAGGCTTAAGCCAAAGGTCTTGGCGTCAGACCGGCCGCGGCTGGCACTCCGTGGGCGGGGGATGCGTTGAGAACGCCGTCAAGCACGGCATCGGCAACGACTTCGGCGGCTATGGCGCCCAGCAGACTCAACTCGACGGCAGCCTCCAACGCACCTGTCGAAAGCGCGAAGATGCAGTCGCCGTCGTAGAGGGTATGCGCCGGGCGGGTTGTGCGGCTAACACCGGTCTGCGCCATTTGCGCCAGCTTTGTCGCTTCGGGCTTGCTCAATGCGAGGTTGGTGGCTACAACGCCGATCGTGGTATTGTCCTCTGCCGGTTCGGACGCAGCCGGCCCGGCTTCCCGGCTCGCAGGCGGTCGAAAGAGGTAGGAGTCGAGCCGGGCGGCGGCCTCAGACAAGCTGTCGACCAGTTGACCCGTACCCGGATCGCGTGCGCCCGCCACCAGTTCGCCCCGCTTTGGGTTGACCACGTCGCCGACCGCGTTGACCGCCACCAGCGCGGCCACGATCACCCCGCCCGGCAGCGCGGCCGACGCCTGACCCAGGCCGCCGCGGCTGGCGAAAGTCGGGCCCAGCAGCTTGCCGACAGTGCAGCCAACCCCTGCGCCTACCGAGCCGCGGCTGCTGTCTTCGTGCGAAGCCGCCTCGCACGCGGCGTAAGCGTTTTCATCGGTCGGGTAGGTGGTCGACCCGGCGAAACCCAGGTCATAGAGGATCGCGGCCGGTACGATCGGCACCGGCGCGGCAGGCGTCGGCCAGCCGCAGCCCCGCTCTGCCAGCCAGCGCACGACACCGTGGGCCGCGCCCAGGCCGAAGGCGGAGCCGCCGCTGAGCAGGACGGCGTGGACCTGGTCCACCCGGCCGGCGGGATCGAGCAGCGCAGTCTCGCGCGTGCCGGGCGCCGAGCCGCGCACGTCAACGCCGCCGCAAGCGCCTTCCGGCGTCAATACGACCGAGCAGCCGGTGCCATGGGCGCGATCGGACCAGTGACCGACTCGCAGGCCGGGCACGTCGCTCAGCGCACTATTCACCGTTCGCCAATTTCTCTGTCAGCTGCCGCTTGAGATAGGCCATCAGAACATGGAGGCCGCGCAGGCGTTGTGGAGAGATGGCCTCGTGCAGGCCAAGGAGGTAGTGAATGTCGTTCGGGGTACTCAAAACAGCGTCTGGGGCCGCGCGCTCGAGCCCTTCCTGCACAATTGCAGCGTACCCGCGCACGGTCGGCGATTCCTTGGGCACATCGATGTAGACGTCCACGCCGGCATCGACTATTTCGGTAAAGACGAAGACCGGCGTCTGGCACTCGTGCACCCGCTCCATCCGGTCGCGCGCGTCGTGGAGAAAGCCGGGCAGCTCCGGCATACCCATGGCAAAATCGAGTAGGGACTCCAGCCGCTCACGCGGCTCCATGCTGCGAAAGTCGTCAATGATCGCGCGCAGAGGCGGGGGAGTCCTCTCTATTTTCTCTTCGAGCGTGAGGTTGAATTCCATACTGTCGCTAAGGCGCTGTGCTCCTTACCGAAAGGGCAGAACAAGCTCGCTACTTGGAACGTTTCAGCACGGGCAGGCCGTTCTTGCTTTCGGATACTTCAAAGCCCTCCGGCACTGCGTCGAGCGCGCCTTCCTTCGCCTCTTTGGCGAAAAAGTAGAGCGTCTGCTGGCGTCCGTTTCGTAACGTGGTTTCGCGTGAGTGCAAATAGTAAGTTCTTCCCTTTGAGTTCGTGTGCGCATACGCCATCTTGTTGTGCTCCTTTCTTCTGTGTCCGTGCTCCCAGGCACGATGTCCTGACTTCTCCCTACGCGTTCGGACGCCTGATTGGGGAGAGCAATCGGCGGCCCCGCGCGTTGGGGTTCAACTTCCATTGTAAAACAGCATTGCAAAAAGACAAAAAACGGTTGCTGCATTTATTTCGCTACCTGTAGCGGTCCGTTTTGACCGATCGGGTGGCGATATATGTGTCGGTAAGCTCGGCCGGCGGCTGGCCCTCCCAACGGTCTTCGTAGAATCCGGTCAGAACAAGACCGGCATCCAGCTGTCCCGCAATCTGGTCGGTGAGAGTGTGGCCGAACTCGAGCGCCTCCCCCGCTCCCATGTAGGATTTGCGCTCGCTCTCCGGGATGCTGAACAGGTCGGAATAGGGCAGTTTGTGGCGCGCCACGGGCGCGGCCGCGCTGTCTGCATTCTGGTCAAATAGGTAGAGCACCGGGTTGACAAAGCCGGCCATCAGGACGCCGCCCGCCGCCAGGACGCGCGCGCATTCGCGCCAGACCGGCCGTATATCGGGGACGAACAGGTTGGCGCAAGGGTGTACGACCAGGTTGAAGCTCCCGTCGTCGAAGGCGCCCAGGTCGCGCATGTCGCCTTCGACGGTGGCGAGATTCAGGCCCTCCCTGTCGGCAACGCGGCGGTCCTGCGCCAGCTGGCGAGGAGAGTTGTCGAACACCGTCACACGTGCGCCGACCGCTTCACCCGCCGCGGCCAGTACCGGCCCTTGCTGCCCGCCGCCGCCGGCGAGGCACAGAATTTCAGTCCCGCGCAGTGCGGGGAACCAGTGCCGGGGCGCCGCCTTTGTCGGTGTCAAAGAGACCTGCCAGTCGCCGCCGCGCGCCGCGGCGACAGTCCCGGCGTCGACGGGAACGGTCCACACGCTCTTGCGCTCGACCGCCAGGTCCCAGGCGAAGCGGTTGTAGGCTCGAATGTCAGTGGTTTGCTGCATCAGGTCGGTTCTTCCGTCTGGAATCGGCAGCCTTCCACTTGTGGCGCTAGCCCGTTTCGGCGGCCGGCTGCCTATGCCCGCCCTGGGCTGCGCTTTCCGCCGCCCGCGCCCTCCGTTTCAGGCGCTCCTGCTGGATCTGCTCGCTCATGCCGGGAAGCGCCCCGTCGCGCATAACGCAGATCATCTCAGCCATGATGCAGACCGCAATCTCGGCCGGCGTGATGGCGCCGATGTCGACACCGATCGGCGCACGGACGTGGTCGAAGCTGGACGCCGGAATGTTCTGCTCGCTCTCCAGCAACTCAAAGACGGCGCGAATTCGCCGGCGGCTGCCGATCATGCCGAGATAGGCGACGGGATCGTGCAGCACTTCAAGCAGGCAGTCGATGTCGTGCTGATGCCCGCGTGTAACCAGAACGAGGTAGGTGTCGCTGTCGAATACCTCATGCCCCCGCCGCAGTTCTGCCAGAGTCGGTCGAAACGGCCCCGCCACAACCCGGTCAGCAGTCGGAAAACGGACCTTGTGCGCATACTGCGGGCGGTCATCCAGTACCGTCACCTCAAATTCGCACGTCTTTGCAATCGAGGCCAGTGGAATCGCGATGTGCCCGGCCCCGGCGATGATCAGATGAGGAGGGCGTGCCTGCACCTCCACAAAGACGGAGACGTCACCCTCCGCAAACGCATACTGTAGCGGTCTGTGCTCCTTGCGCGCGACCGCCTCGCGCGCCTCCGCCAGAATGTCTCCTTCGCGCGCCCCCAGCCCCAGCGTCCCGATAACGCCGCGCTCCGCCTCCAGCCACACAACAGCATGGCGCCCGGCCGACCCGGCATACACGCCGCCGGCCGCCGTCACTGTGGCAAGCCCGACAGCCTGCCTCCGTTCGACTGAGCCGATCAGCGCTTCCAAAGTCTCTCTCTGCATCACCTGCCTGCCATGGCCCGGCGACGCCGCAGCCCTCCGCATCCAATCTGCCCGCATCGAGCCGTCGCCATACGCCGTCCCCTAGACATCCGCGGGCCGAAATGCTAGAATCCTCCCCGCGCGTCGATCCCACAGCCGCACCGCGAGCAGCGCACGGCGCTGCCCTGCCTACCCGTATAGTCGCCCAAACCTGAGGACGCCCCAATGGAACTGTTCCTTGCCGAAAACCTCGTCGCACTTCTCACCCTTGTCGTCCTCGAAGTCGTACTCGGCATCGACAATGTGATCTTCATCGCCATCTTGAGCGCGAAACTGCCTGAACATCAGCAGGCGCGGGCCCGTTCTACCGGCATCGGGCTTGCCGTCATCGCCCGCATTGCGCTTCTCTTCAGCATTACCGGGATCATGCGCCTGACTTTCCCGCTGTTCGAGGTCTTCTCCCATGAAGTATCGGGGCGCGATCTGATCCTTCTCGTCGGCGGCCTCTTCCTGATCGGCAAAAGCACTTTTGAGATTCACGAGAAGCTGGAAGCCTCCGAACATGACAATGTCACCAAAGGGGTGGCAACGCTCGCTGCCGTCCTTGCGCAAATCGTGATCATTGACATCGTATTTTCGCTGGATTCGGTCATAACGGCAGTGGGGATCTCAGGCAACCTGTGGGTGATGGTGCCCGCTGTGCTCGTCGCAGCTGCCGTCATGCTCACCTTCGCCGGGCCGATCGCCGCCTATGTCGAACGGCATCCCACCATGAAGATCCTGGCCCTGGCGTTCCTGATCCTGATTGGGTTTCTTCTTGTCCTCGAAGGCTGGCTGCACGAGACCGTGGAGGAGCTGCATCTGAAGAACTACGCCTACTTTGCCATGGCCTTCTCTCTGGTCGTCGAGATGATCAACATTCGCGTACGGGCGCAGTCGCAACCGGTCCACCTGCGCAGCCGCTTGCCCAGAAGCGAGCCGGAGGACAGCTGAAGCGGTCGATTGCGGGGTGGCGTAACGCACAAGCCGCCGGTGCGGAAACCCTGAACTTCAAGTCGCGTGCTCTTGGCTGGCCCCGTCATCGGCCGCGCCCCAGCGCTCGATGAAAACATCCATCACACCGCCGCAGACGCCCAGGCTGTCCATTGAAATATCCTCTGTCAGGTCCACGTGAACCGTGCGCGGCAGCCCGTCCTCGATCACGTCAAGCCCGGCGCGGATAACGTCGGCCTCGCCGCAGCCGCCGCCCACCGTTCCGACATGCCGGCCAAGCGGATGGATAATCATCTTCGCGCCGACTTCGCGGGGCACTGAGCCTTTGGCCTCGACAATTGTAGCCACGGCTACCGGCTGTTCTTCGTCCAGCATGCCCTGCAAATAGCGGTAAAAAGTTGCGTTCAATTGCGCATTGCTCCTCGCCCTGGTGAGCGACCGACTCGGTCTACTCCGTTCCTCCGAACTCTGCTCGCAGCGCCTCGTACTCGGCCGGCAGATCCATGTCCCGGCGCACGCTGTCGTCTTCCACCTCCAGGTACTCGATCTCGTCGGCGTAATCGTTCAGCAGTTCCCGCAAAGACTGCCCTTCCGTCATCGTGAGCAACGCAGGGAAGAGTCGACGCGGCAGGTATACCGGGTGGCCGCGCCGGCGATTGTGGCTGGGAACTACGATCGAGTCGCCGTTCACGGCCGCGCAACCGATGATGCGCCGGACCACGCCGGCTGAGATGTGCGGCTGGTCCCCCAGCGCCAGCAGCGTGCCTTGCACCGGCCCGTGCTCGCCGATGAGCGTCCCGACGCCCACCTGGAAGGAATGCAGCATCCCGTTGCGGGCATAGTCGGGATTAAACACCACGTCGGCAGTTGCCCCTGCCAGGTACTCGGCGATCTCAGACCCCCTGTGCCCTACCACGACAAGCACGGGCGACGCTCCGCCGCGGCTCAGGGCCTCCGTCACCGATCCGATGACCGAGCTCTTGCCCCAAGGCAGCAGCGGTTTGAACCGGCCCATTCGGCGGCTGAACCCGGCAGCCGCGACCACGGCTGCTACGCCTCCGGGTTGCCAAGAGGCCGCCTGCCGGCTTGCTGTCGAATGTTGGGAAGCTTCCTTCAATTGAGCCTCCGCAGCGACCTTTTCCAACCGTCCGGCCTCGGCCTGCTCTTCCCTCCAGCGGCCAGACCCCTTTGTATTCAGGCAAGTATACCACAGGAGGCCCGTGAAACTGCCTCCGCCAGCCCCTTTGTTCTCGATGCTCGAACGCGCCCCTATGCAAGTGACAGCACGCCGCGCGACAGGGGCATTCTGTCTGCAACTTCGCCTCTGCCGACCTTCTTCGATTTCGCAGTTTCGCTTGTGCGCTGAACGCAATGATATAATTGGAAAATGGCTAATCCTGTCTCTTCGCCGCCGGACGGCAGTTCCAACGGCATGACCAGCCGGCGACGTTATGATCTGACAGAAGATCCTGTCTTTTACGTCACACTGGGCGCCTTTTGCTTTCTAACCACCTTTTTGCCTGCCTTTTTGGGACAGCGTACGCTCCTCCCAATTCTGCAAACGGCCGCCCTGACGATCTTCCTGGCGATCCCACTGCGCCGCGGCAAGGTGCCCCAGGGAGTCCTGGTTGTTTCGATTTGGCTGGCATTGCAGCTCCTGATTATGGCCTTCGGAACAGCCCTCCTCCCGCTTCCCTTCGAACGTGCCTTCCACAATGGAATCGACTACTACGACGCCGCGGTGCTCTGGCTGTACGCCGGCGGTGGACCGCAAGAACCACTCACCGCCACTCCCTTATTCCGCCTTGGCGAGACCTTCCTTGTCCTCCTCGGCAGCCTTCTCACTGCAGGCCTCGTCGGCGTCTGGTCGCTCGCACGCGCAGTAAACGAACTAGGTTTTGTCATCGGGTTGATGGCGTTCGGCGGCCCCTCAGCACTCTTCGTCGGGCTCATGCCCTGGCGCCTGCTGACGATTGCAGGCCATGCCGGGATCGTCGTCCTGCTCGCCCAGCCGCTCCTGGCCAATAACTGGAGTCCAGGCTTTTACCTCAGCAGGCATGGCCGACTTCTGAAAATATCGCTCATCCTTAGCCTTTTGGGTATCCTGCTCGAATTCATGATTCCAGAATTTTGGATAAGCATCTGGGGATACTGAGCCGCCCGCGATCAACCCGGCTCCGGCGACACTTGGTCCCCTACGGTCAGTCCGCCGGAACGGACGCCGGCAATGCTCGAAGCGACATGCCTATGCGCCAAGCCAAAACGCCTTTACTGATCAAAATGCCGACTGTATTCTATCTTCGCGGCCAAGTCCCGTCCCCCAGCGGACCCGCCAGGCGCACCTACGGTATTGACCCGGCCGACCGGCCCTCCACTCGACTGACCCTTCCATGTTGAGAATCAAGCGAGTACAGATCAAAGGCTTCAAGACGTTCGCACACCCGGCGGAGCTCGTCTTCGACAACGGCATGACCGCAATCGTCGGGCCGAACGGATGCGGCAAGAGCAACGTCGCTGACGCGGTGCGCTGGTGCCTGGGCGAGCAAAGTTTCGGCTTGCTGCGCTCGCGCAAAACGGTCGACGTTATCTTCTCCGGCAGCGACAGACGCCCGCGGCTGGGCATGGCTTCGGTCAGCCTCGTGTTGGACAACAGCGACGGCGAGCTCAACATCGACTTCAGCGAGGTGGAGATCACCCGCCGCGCCTACCGTGACGGCGACAACGAGTATCTGCTGAACGGCCAGCGCGTTCGCCTGCAGGACATAACACAGCTTCTGGCGCCGAGCGGCCTCGGCAATCGCGCCTATGTCGTGATCGGCCAGGGCCTGATCGACCGCGTCCTGAGTCTCAAACCGGAGGACCGGCGGACCCTGTTTGAAGAGGCCGCCGGCATTACCGGCTATCAACAGAAGAGGGCCGTCGCCTTGCGAAGGTTGGATGCAACGCAGCAGAACCTCGAACGCGTCTACGACATCATCACCGAGCTTGCGCCCCAGCTCAACTACCTGAAGCGCCAGGCCGAACGAGCGCGTGAGCGCAGCCAGGTCGAACAGGACCTGAAGGGCCTTCTGCATACATGGCACGGTTACCAGTGGCATCGCGCGATCGACAGACTCAATGAAGCACGGCAAAAAGCGGAGGTCGATCAGCGCTCCGCCCGGTTGCGGCGCGACCGGTTGAACTCGATACGCGAGAACATCGATTCGCTGCGGGCCCGTCACGCCGGTCTACGGAGCAGAGTGGATGAACAGGCGAAGGTCGTCGGCAGCCGCCGCCAGCAGGTGGAGGAGGTGGGTCGGCGCCTGGCGGTAAGCGAAGAACGCCACCGCCAGCTTGTCGCGAGGCGCGATGAACTTGCGTTGGAATGCGCCGAGTTGAAGGCCGAACGCGAAACCGGTCAAATACGCCTTGCATCTCTGCGCTCCGCGTTCGAAGAGGCCGAACCCCAATACCACCGCGCCCAGCGCGCCGTCGAGCAGATGCAGGGCCGCCTCGTCGAACAGCAGAAGGAGCAGCAGCTACGCGAGCAGCGCCGGCGCGCGGCTGAGGCGGCGCTCAACCGCGTTGAGAGACGGATTGCCGAACGGCAAAGCATGTTGCAGCAGCTGGAGGATAGGCTGTCCGCCGGCGAGGCGGCGCTCGTCCGGTTGAGGACAGAGCTTCAGACTCGACGCCAGGATGCCGGGCGGGCAGAAGCCGCGCTGAGCAATCAGGAGTCGGACACTGCCGGGCTCGACGCGCGGCTCAGCCAGAACCAGACCCAGGCCGCCGCCCAGGCGGCGTCGATTTCTGCCCTGGAGACGGCGCTGCGCGAAGGTGAGGAAATCCACCGGCAGGCGGCAAGAAACGCAGACCGAATTCAGACCCGTCTTGAACTGTTGCAGCGCCTTCGCAGCGAGAGCGCCGGCTACGCCAGCGGCGTACGCGCCGTTTTGCAGGAATCGCGTAGCGGCGCAATGACCGGCATTCTCGGCACAGTGGCTTCCCAGCTCAAAGTCGAGCCCAGGCTGGAACGGGCGATCGAAGCCGCTCTCGGTGGGGCATTGCAGAACCTGGTCGTAAGCTCCTGGCGCGATGCGCACGGCGCAATTGAATTCCTGAAGCGTTCCCGGTCAGGACGCGCCACTTTCCTGCCTTTGGACCGGCTGCGCTCGGACAGACCGATTCCTGCCCCTGACATGGACGGCATCGCAGGCAACGCGGCTGAGCTCGTTCGGTACAACGATGAAGTGGGATTGGCCGTCAGGCAGCTCCTGCAACGCGTCTGGGTCGCCGACGACCTGACAGCTGCCCGACGGGCCCTCGACGCGCATCGCAATGGACACTCAGGCGCCGGTCGAAATGGACGCAGGGCAGCCAACCTGCCGCTGCCGACCGTCGTCACGGTGGACGGCGAGATCATACGTCCCAGCGGCGCGGTCACCGGCGGCGAAAGCGAGTCAGGGCCGCCCGCCTCGTTGCTGGCCAGAGAGCGTGAGGCGCGGGAGCTGCCGGCACAACTTGCGGGCGCACGCGAGGAGGCCAAGCTGACCGCCGATCGAGTACAGTCGCTGCGCGTGCAGCTCGATGGCGAAAAGCGTGCGATGCTTGCACTTGAGGAAGGCCAAAAGAGGCTCCGCCAGATGGCGCAAGAACGGCGGTCCTCCACGGAGCAGGCCCGGCTGGAGGCAGCTCAGGCGCGGCAGGCGGTTGGGTGGCACAAGCAGATGCTCGATGAGTCTGGTAAGGAGCTGGGCGAACTCAAGCCGCAGCAAGAGGCGTTGCGAAATCAGCTGGAGATGGCAGTCGCGGAACGACAAATCGCCGCGGAACAGGTCGGCCTTGCCGAAAAGGCAGCGACGCAGGCCCGCCCAGAGGAGCTGTTCGGCCAGCTGGCCGACCTGCGAGCCGCGGCCGCGGCCGCCGAGACACAGTTGAACAGCAAACGTGCCCTAATCGACGACCAGCGCAGAAATCTGCAGCAGCTCGACAGCCAATCCCAGGCCAAGCTTCAGCGCCTGGAGAGTTTGCAGGAGGAGACCGGGCGCCTGCGCGACCAAATCCACGAAGTTTCGGCCCGCGAAGGCACGCTTCGCAGCCAATTGGCAGAACTCGAAGGCGCGCTGGGTCCGTGGGAGTCGGAGCTGCGACTTCTCGAGAAGGAACAGGAGCAGGAGGAAAGTGAAGAACGGGGGATGCAGCAGTCGCTGGTTGAGATCGAAGCCGCCTGGAACAGTTCGCGTCTTGCCCTGCAACGCGCGGAAGACAGAATGGACAGCCTGCGCCGCGAAATCCGCCAGGACTTCGGATTGGCCGAGATGGAAGAGGTGCACGGCCTGGCCTATCAGCCGCCGCTGCCCTGGCATGCCCTCGTAGCCCAGCTCCCCGTCGTTCAGCAGCTTCCCGCAAACCTCAGAGGAGAGGTCAAAGAGACTCGCGCCCGCCTGCAGCGCCTGAGCAATGTGAACCCCGAGGCGCCGCAGGAGTACGAAAAGGCGGCGGACCGTTTCGGGTTTCTCCAAACGCAGTCGAAAGATCTCGAAGAGGCGGCCCGCGACCTGAGGAAGATCATCGGCGAGTTGGATACGCGGATGGAGAGCGCTTTGCGGAGCACCTACGACGCCGTGGCCAAAGAGTTCACCCGGTTCTTCAAGCTGCTTCTGCCGGGGGGTCGGGCCGAGCTCAAAGTCACGGACCCGGAGGACATGCTGAACACAGGCATAGAGATCTTCGCCCGCCCTCCGGGCAAGCGCCCCCAGAGTCTTGACCTGCTTTCCGGGGGCGAACGTTCGCTGACGGCCGGCGCCCTCATCTTCGCCATTCTACGCGTCAGCCCGACGCCATTCTGCATTCTCGATGAAGTCGACGCCACGCTCGACGAGGCAAACGTGGACAGATTCCGTGACGCGTTGGAATCTTTGAGCGAGCAGACGCAATTCATCGTTATCACCCACAATCGCCGCACGCTCGAGGGCGCAAACTGCATCTACGGCATCACGATGGGCGACGACGGCGTCAGTCGCGTCATAAGTCTGCAGCTGGATGGCGATGACATGACAGAGGTCGCCGAAGATACCTTGCAACCTGCTGCGGCAGTTGCGCTTTAGGCCGGATGGAAGCGGCGCCAGCAGCTCGTCCTGCGTGCCTCGCCGCGGCAGGCTCGAAGCGTTCTTTCGTAGACGCGAGACGCCTTTTTGGGCGCGCGTCATATGCCCCGGTTCTTGCCTGCCGAAAGGGAAGCAGTATAATTCTATCGAATATTTTCAGCTGGACTGGGGTCGCGTAAAGGCCGGCACAGGCTTCTCGCCGCCAGACAGCAACGCATACGGAGCGATTCGATGGACAGAGTGCACCCTCTGATCAAAGTCGGCGGCCCAATTTTGGGCTTGCTTATCCTGATCTATGTCATAAACGCCGGCGTGGACACCTTCAGGGCCAACCTGAAGGCGGCCAGAGATGCCGAACGCGAAGCGACGCTGGCCGCAGCGGAAGCCAGTGAGGACCAGGAGGCGGCCGTCGAGACCGACTCTGAGACGCCAACCAGCGAGTCTGCGCCTTCCGAATCGGTAGCGGCGCCCGAAGAGGTCGAGGAACCTGTCGTCTTCTTCCGCCAACCGACCACCAACGCCATCGTGCCGCCCACTTTCACAGTCAAGATGGGGGCTGAGGGCCTGACGGTTGAACCTACAGGCGAAGTCAGGGCAGGCGCAGGACATTTCCATATCCTCGTCGATACCGAGTTCATTCCGGCAGGGTCTGTCGTTCCGGCAGATGAGCAGCATCTTCACTATGGCGACGGCGCCCTCGAGGCCGAACTGTCGCTATCGCCCGGTGAGCATACGCTCTATCTGCAGTTCACAGACGGCGCCCACACTGCTCTTGAGGGCGACCAGTATCGCGACACGATTATCGTCTTTGTAGAGGAGGACGCTGCTGCCCGGTCGGTCGCCTTCTTTGAGCCACTGGACGGCGCAACCGTCTCCTCGCCGGTCCAGGTTGTTGTGGCCGCGACCGGACTGGTCGTCGAACCATCCGGCGAACTGAATGAGGACGCAGGGCACTTCCATATTCTGGTAGATACACCATTTGTCGACGCCGGCGTGGTCATCCCCACCGACGAACAGCATCTCCACTACGGCAAGGGTCAGACGACGGCCTCCGTCGAACTTCCGGCGGGCGAACACACGCTGCGGCTGCAGTTCGCCGACGGCGCGCACACGGCGCTCGAAGGCGATGCCTATCGAGACACAATTACCGTTATCGTCGAGGAGGGCGCGCAGGCCCCCTCGGTGCGCTTCGCCGGACCAGACGACGGCGCCGCCGTCTCCTCTCCCTTCGAGGTGACGATGGCGGCGACCGGCCTCATCGTCGAGCCGTCCGGCGACATAAACGAAGGAGCCGGACACTTCCATGTTCTGGTCGATACACCATTCGTCGCCGCCGGCGTGGTCATCCCCACCGATGAACAGCACCTCCACTACGGCAAGGGGCAGACGACCGCGACCCTCGAACTCCCTCCGGGCGTACACACGCTGCGACTGCAGTTTGCCGACGGCGCGCACACGGCGCTCGAAGGCGATGCCTACCGAGACACAATTACCGTTATCGTCGAGGAGGGCGCGCAAGCCCCATCGGTGCGCTTTGCCGGGCCAGACGACGGCGCCGCCGTCTCCACCACATTCGAGGTGACGATGGCGGCGACCGGCCTCATCGTAGAGCCGTCCGGCGAGATCAACGAGGGAGCCGGACACTTCCATATTCTGGTAGATACACCCTTCGTTGACGCCGGCGTGGTCATCCCCACCGATGAACAGCACCTCCACTACGGCAAGGGTCAGACGACCGCGACCCTCGAACTTCCGGCGGGCGAACACACGCTGCGACTGCAGTTCGCCGACGGCGCACACAAGGCGCTCGAAGGCGATGCCTATCGAGACACCATCACCGTTATCGTCGGGGAGGGCGGGCAAGCCCCGTCGGTGCGCTTTGCAGAACCTGCCGACGGCGCCGCCGTCTCCACCACATTCGAGGTGACGATGGCGGCGACCGGCCTCATCGTAGAGCCGTCCGGCGAGATCAACGAGGGAGCCGGACACTTCCACATTCTTGTCGATACGCCATTCGTCGAAGCAGGAGAAGTCATCCCCACCGACGAACAGCACCTCCACTACGGCAAGGGTCAGACGACCGCGACCCTCGAACTTCCGGCGGGCGAACACACGCTGCGACTGCAGTTCGCCGACGGCGCACACATCGCGCTCGAAGGCGATGCCTATCGGGACACAATTACCGTTATTGTCGAGGAAGGCGCGCAAAATCCCTCGGTGCGCTTTGCAGAGCCTGCCGACGGCGCCACCGTCTCCACCACTTTCGAGGTGACGATGGAGGCGACAGGCCTCATAGTCGAGCCGTCCGGCGAGATTAACGAAGGGGCGGGACACTTCCACATTCTTGTCGATGTACCATTCGTCGAAGCAGGAGAGGTCATCCCCACCGATGAACAGCACCTCCACTTCGGCAAAGGGCAGACGACCGCGACCCTCGAACTTCCGCCGGGCGAACACACGCTGCGGCTGCAGTTCGCCGACGGCGCACACATCGCGCTCGAAGGCGATGCCTACCGGCATGATATTGTCATCGTCGTGTCGGCAGAAGACGGAGATCCTGAAGGTGGAGAGCCTGAAGACGATCAGTCGTCACTCGACCCGTTGCCCCCGGCGACAAGGGACCTCGCCATTGCCGTCATGACCGAGACCGGCTGTAACAGCTGTCACGTGACGCCTGGATTGCCCGATTTTGGCGGCGGGATGCTCGGCCCCGATCAGACTCTTATGGGGGATGTGGCGGCCACCCGCCGGGAGGGATATACGGCGGAAGAGTACATCCGCGAATCGATCGTGGACCCGGGCGCGTTCGTCGTAGAGGAGTGTCCCCTGGGCCAGTGCCTCGAGGTGATGCCGCAGAACTACGGTGACCTCTTTACTGAAGAGGAGTTGGATGCGGTCGTTGCCTACCTGGTGAGCCTTAAGGCCGAGCAGTAGCCCCAAGAACCCCCGGATAAACTTCCCTGGTGGAAAAAAATCCCGGCACCGCAAAGGTGCCGGGAGCATGAGAACACGTTAGATTGTGGCGTCTGCGACCAATCATCCCGCCATGATGGCGAGGAAAAGTACCCAGAGGAAACTAATCGAGCTGACGATGCTTACCGCCATGGCCAAGTAGAATCTCGGGCCGAAGTGCTGACGGAGACGGCGAATGGGCTGCCATTTTACCGGCAGAAACTTTCGTGCCTTGACCGGCAGCAACGAACCGGTGTGGCCTGCCGACCTCTTGGGAGAATATCGCGGTACTGCGGCTTCGAAGGTCATGGTTGCGCTCCTCTCTTGGTGTGCCTCCATCTGACCTGCTGAACTATGACCTATTATACAAGGAATGGTTCCGTTTGTCTATACGCTTTCTTACCACATCAGCATGAAGCGTGCAAATTGGCATTTGGGCTCGCTTGACCGCCGAGATCATGTCCTGCCTGCGTCCGGTATGGGCCAACCTTACGCCCTGGGACTTACACACCTTTCGGACCTGTTCCGATCTGCGGCTGTTGCCTCATAGCGGCCACAGGTCCTCTTCTTCCGACAGGTCGTCTTCCTCGTCGGCGAACTCGGGATCGCCGTCGTCAAGACTGTATCGACTCTCGTCCATGTCGTCTTCGAAAATCGACTCCTCGTCGACCCAGTCCAGGTCCCGCTCGTCTTCGTCGTCCTCAGCTTCGCCCGCGGCCGGCTCCTCTTCGGCCAGTTCCATTTCATCAAAGGTCATACATGACAGCGACAGCGGATCCAACTCAATTTCGTCGGCGTCGCACCAACCATTGAGCCAGAAACTGCAGCGCTTCTGAGGGCAACGAACCCGAATCATTCGTTTCCTTATCAGGTGACAAACCAGTTGGGCGCCGCATTGCCCGGAATGGCAGGCAGCGACGCCCAATATCAGCCTCTGAGTGCTCTTGAGTATAGCAACTTATTCCGCATCGTCAACCGTTTTAGTAATTTTATTACATTTCTGTAAGACTTTCCGATTTTGGTAGTCGTAGCTCCCGCTTTCGCAAGGAAGCCAACGGCCGGACAATACAAGCCGGGCGACGCGTTCTCCCCGGGGGAGTGGCCCGAGACGATCCGAGGGGGAACTCGTTGCCGTTGAGATTATGGCAGGACTTACAGCGCCATCCATGCCGGCGCCCGCCATGCGGCGCACCGAATCCTCTGGCCGATTCCTGCGTACCATATTTTAGTGAGCTTTGTTGTCCAGCTGAAGCGCAGTTGCGGCTCCAGCCCACCAAGTTAAGGCGCCGACTATGAGTACATTGGGTAATGTTGTCTGGCTGGTCTTCGGAGGTCTGCTTGCCGCCTTGGGCTATATCATCGGCGGCCTGCTTCTATGCCTGACGATTGTGGGCTTTCCATTCGGCCTGCAGTCGATGAAAATTGGCGTTGCTACCCTGGCCCCGTTTGGCAAGGAGGTCGTAGAGGCCAGGGAGGCAAACAGCACGCTTCGCATCATATTCAACATCCTCTGGCTAGTCCTGTTCGGCTGGGAGATTGCGCTGGCCCATCTTTTCTCGGCGCTGCTGCTGACGATCACTATTCTGGGCATCCCCTTCGCCAAACAGCACATCAAACTGATCCCTCTGTCCCTATTCCCATTCGGGAGAGACCTGAGCTAAGCCGTCCGGTTCCCTGTCTGGCCAGAGCCAGGCACAGTTTGCAGCCTCCCACCGCGTCTGCACATTCCTCTTTTTGGGCCCCGGCAATAACAGCCGTTCAACCGCGCTGCTCCCACCGGCGTGTCCCGACACCCTCCCCACCAAAGTTAGGGGAGCGCAAGCAGATGTGGTAAAAGTGACACAGAAATGCCTTTTTCCGGTATTTGCAACAGTCCCTTTGAGGTTTTGCGGGCCGAGGTCTCCCGCTTACGAATGTGCTTCTCTCTCCAGCGCTGTACCGCGATTTAGAGTCGGAATCTGTCCTGGACAAACTCCTCCCTGCGCGCGACGCCCTCTGCCCTGAACATCTGACCGGAACGTCGATCGTTTTGGGGCAGCTGCCGCGTTCGGATTCCAGCGGAACCTCGAGCAAGAGCCCTTTCAACCCGCCTAGCATCCGCTTCTTGTCCATCCGGCCTGCAGCGGCACACAGGCGAGGAAAGCAGGTGAAGTGAAAAGGAAATGCTAGCAGCGTCTATTGGCCTCTTGCTCATCAGTGGGTCTGTCCTCTTTCTATTGCGGCCCGAAAGACGAAAGTGGGCCGGCTGGCTGTCCGCGTTGCCGCCACTGGCAATTACGGTCTGGCAGCTCTGGCGTGCCGGGCCATACCTCCTCATGGAGGCCGACTCTTACGGCCGGACCGCAAAGGTCGCCTTCCACTTCGTGCACGTTGAACAGTACAGCTGGATCGAGTCCCTGGGGATGTCGCTCTTCTTTCGACTTGACGGCCTCTCGCTGCTGTTCGGACTGATCATCACCGGAGTCGGCGCCGCTGTCGCTCTGTATACCCATTACTATCTTGAGAATGACAAACGCCAGGGTTACTTCTACCTTGCCCTGTTCTCATTCATGGCCTCCATGTTGGGGCTGGTCTGGGCCGACAATCTGCTGACCCTCTTCGTTTTCTGGGAAGGCACCAGCATCACGAGCTACCTGCTGATCGGCTACAAGCACGATTCGGCGGCCGCCCGCGGCGGCGCCCGCAACGCCTTTATCGTTACTGCGGGCGGGGGGCTCGCGCTGCTGGCGGGGCTGATCCTCCTGGGCCAGGAGAGCGGCAGCTACATGATCAGCGAAATTGTCAGTAGCCCGGGGCTGACCGAACTGCCGCTTTTTCCGGTAATCCTGGTCCTGATCCTGCTGGGCGCGTTCACCAAGTCGGCCCAGTTCCCCTTTCACTGGTGGTTGCCCGGCGCGATGGCGGCCCCGACGCCGGCCAGCGCCTATTTGCACTCGGCCACGATGGTCAAGGCAGGAATCTACCTGCTGGCCCGCTTGCATCCCGCCCTCAGCGACCATCCCCTCTGGCTGTGGTCGCTCCTCATTTTTGGCGGCATCACAATGCTCCTCGGCTCGGTCGTAGCCATCCGGCTCTGGGACATGAAAGCGTTGCTTGCCTACGCGACGATCAGCCAGCTTGGCGTCCTCACCACGCTCCTGGCCTTCCGAACTGAAGCCGCAATGCTGGCCGTTGTCGTCGGCATTCTGGCCCACGCGCTCTATAAGGGGCCTCTCTTCCTCGTGGCAGGCATTGTCGACCATGCCACGGGAACAAGGAGCCTGGGGCGGCTGGCCGGGCTGCGGCATAGTTTGCCGGTAACGACCGCGATCGCGGTCCTGGCCGGCGTCTCGATGGCCGGCCTCCCTCCACTGTTCGGCTTTGTTGCCAAGGAACTGCTCCTGGAAAGCTTTCTTGGCGCGGCGGAACACGGTGAATTGGCAGGATGGGTCGCGCTGGGCGCAGCCGCAGTTGCAGGTGCGTTTTTCGTCGCCTACAGCTTGACTTTTCTATGGGATGCCTTCCTTCGACCTGTCGCGAATGGTGATTCTCCCGAACTGACGCCGGACGCGCCGCATCATAGGGCCCCGACACCCGTCCATCACGCGCCGGCGGCGCCGTTTGTCGCCGCGCCGCTCATTCTGGTCGTCTGCGGGACGATGGCGCCGTTTCTACTCGGCCCGCTCTCGGGCTTTTTCATGTTGCCGGCCGAGTCGATTGTCGGGGGTCCGATCGACAAGCACGTTACGCTCTGGCACGGTTTCACACCCGCACTCTTCACCAGCGTGCTCGCCATCGCCGCCGGGATCATCCTCTTCCTCAATCGACACCTGTTGCGCCGGATTCTGCTCAGCTTGCCCAGGCGGATGCGCGGCGTCCTGCTGTTTCAGCATGCGCTGAACGGCATCTACACGCTTGCTCAGATCACGGCCCGGTTGTCGCAAGGATATACGCTGGCCACACAGTCGGCCTTTGTTTTGCTCGCTGCCTTTGTCCCCGTAGCAGCGGCCTTGCGCCACATACGCCTGAACGACCTCATGCCGGAGACAGGTGTGCTCGCCGGCTCACCGGAAACGATCCTGTTCTTGATGACCATCGTGTCCGCCTACGTTACAGTTCGTGTGCGGACCCGGCTGGGCGCCATCATCAGCCTCGGCGTCGTCGGTGTATCTGTCACCCTGTTCTACATCTTTTTCAGCGCGCCCGACCTCGCGCTTACCCAGCTATTGATAGAGGTGTTGACCGTTGTTCTGCTGGTCCTGGTTTTCACGAAGCTGCCGCCGGATACTCGACCGCCGATGCAGCGCCTGAAGCAGGTGCGAAACGTGTTTGTGGCACTCGCCGCCGGGGCCTTCGGCTTCTTGCTCGTGCTGTTCAACAGCAGCGTCGTCATGCAGGCCGGTCAGACAATAGGCAGTTACTTTTTGCACAACGCCGTTCCCGGCGGCCACGGCGCCAATGTCGTAAACGTGATTCTTGTCGATTTCCGTGCCTTCGATACGATGGGCGAAATCACTGTCCTCGCGATCGCCGCTCTTGGGGGATATGCACTCCTGCATGCGCCGCGCGTGCGGCTGCCGGATACATCCGATCCGGCGCAAGATACGGCAGCAAAACAGGTGGGCCCCCGAGGAGCCTTTGAGGATAGCTCCTGATGGCGATGGGTCAACTGAGCTTGTATCCATCAGATTCCTATAAAAGAATGAAGTCTCAAAAGTGCACAACGGATCGATATGCCTGAACTCTACCTGCGCCTGTTGAACCGAATCCTGACGCCCGTGCTGCTGTTGCTGGCACTCTTCCTGCTCGTGCGCGGCCACAACTTGCCCGGCGGGGGTTTCATCGCCGGCCTGATGGCGGCCGCGGCCTTTGAGCTGCAGATTCTCAGCCGGGGGCACCAGAGAGTGCGACGCGCCATCGGACCGTATCTGAATAGCGGTATCGGATTGGGTCTGGCCGTTGCCATCTGTTCCGGTATCTTCGGTTTGATTGACGGTCACTTTTTCCAGGGTAAATGGTTTGACGTGAATGTTCCCCTTTTGGGCCACGTGGAATTCGGAAGTCCGATTCTCTTTGACTTGGGCGTTTTTCTCGTGGTCGTAAGTTTTGCAACTTCCTATCTACTCGGCCTCAGCCAGGTTTCCGACCGCGCAACGCTTCACATTGGGGATGCGGGCGCGCCGCTGTCGCCGGAGGACGCCGGGCCCGATCTGACCGTCGAAACTGACCCATCAAGCAAAGAGCCGGTGTCATGATCGTATTGCTTCTAGCACTTGCAGTGGGGAGCCTGTTCGCATCAGGCACATATTTGATTATGCGAAGAGGCCAGATAAAGCTCATCCTCGGTCTCGCTCTGTTGAGCCACGGTGTCAACCTGTTGCTCTTCGGCTCCGGCAGGCTCACCGAGGGCCGCCCTCCCATCTTCCTGGACAAGAAGGAGTACGCCGAAACGCTGAAGTGGGCGCTGCCGGCTGACCCGCTGCCCCAGGCCCTGATCCTGACAGCAATCGTAATCAGCTTCGGCATCACCGCGTTTGTCATCGTCCTGGTCAACCGGCGACATACCGTCACCGCTACCGACGTCGTACATGGCGAGTTTGTGCCTCTGCTGCGCGAAGGAGACCCGTTCGACTTTACCGAGCACGCCGAAGGCTACCAGCACGACTGGCTGGCATACGAGATTGACGAAGTCTACGACAGCGACGATCTGTTGACCGGTCTGCCCCAAAGACAGTCTTCCGAAGAGGACGAGTCCGCGGCCATGGAAGAGGACAGCTACCGATGGCCCTGAGCGCCAATCTGCTGGCGGTACCGGTTGCCGCGCCATTGCTGACTGCTGCCCTCATCTTGCTCCTGGCCCGATGGGGTGGGCGCCGGCTGATACGACAGCAGATCGCCCTGACCACTTTGGCCCTTTGTCTCAATCTCGGCGTCGCGTTTCTCCTCTTTCGAGCGACCGCTGGGCAAGGTCAGAGGTTCGTCCTGCAGATGGGGGCGTGGACCGCGCCTTTCGGCATCACCGTATACTGCGACGGTCTATCGGCCACGCTCCTGCTGTTGACCGCGCTTGTTTCGATCGCCGTCTACCCGTTTGCGGTCGCAACCATCGACTATCACAGGGAGAGAATGGGCTTTCATCCCCTCTATCTCTTCCTCCTGATGGGCGTTAACGGCGCCTTCCTCGCCGGCGACCTCTTCAATCTTTACGTCTTTTTCGAGGTCCTTCTGATGGCGAGCTTCGTCCTCCTGACGGTAGGCGCGCAGCCGGCCCAGACCAACAGCGGCATCCGCTATGTCGTCCTGAACCTGCTGGCGTCAACCGTCTTCCTGGTCGCGGCCGGCGTCGCCTACGGCGCCTTGGGTACACTGAACATGGCCCAAATTGCGGAACGCCTTTCTCTTGCTTCACCAGCAGTTCACACGCTGCTCGCCGGGCTGCTGCTGGTCGCGTTCGGCAGCAAGGCCGCCATCTTTCCCCTCTTCTTCTGGTTGCCGGCCAGCTATCATACGCCGCCGCCGGCCGTTACAGCCCTCTTTGGCGGCCTGCTCACCAAGGTGGGCGTCTATACCCTGTTCCGCAGCTTTACACTCTTCTTCCCAGACCTGCTGGTCGACTGGCGGCAGACGTTGCTGACGATTGCAGGCGCGACGATGCTGGTCGGCGCGCTCGGCGCGCTGGCTCAGCCGAGCATCCGCCGCCTGCTCAGCTTCCACATCATCAGCCATGTCGGCTTCATGCTGATGGGCCTGGCGGTCGCCTTCAGCGGCAACAGGCTCGCAATCGGTTTCGGGCTGGGTGCGGCCGTACTCTATCTGTGCCATCATATGATTGTCAAGACCGCTCTCATCATGGCGGGCGGCGCCGTCGAGCTCCACATGGGGAGCGACCGGCTGGCATCAATCGGCGGGCTCGTGTCCAGGCAGCCGTACCTTGCTTTCTTCTTTTTCCTGGCCGCCATCTCTCTCGCCGGTGTCCCGCCTTTCAGCGGATTTGTCAGCAAACTGAGCCTGTTGCAGATCACACTCGACGGGCGGCACTGGCTCGTTTCGGGCGTAAGCGTTTTTGCCAGCCTGCTTACGATGATCAACATGATGCGCCTCTGGCGCGAGTCATTCTGGGGCGAGTACAAGCGGCCCAGCAGGGTCCCGTCGCGCATTTTGCAGAGCAGCACGCGACAACGACTGATGCTGACGCCCATCGCCGCGCTCGTACTTCTCAGCCTGGGTCTAGGCGTCTTTGGCGAGCCGGCGTTCCGCCTCTCGATGCGGGTCGCGCTGCAGGCGCTCGACCGTGAGGCCTACATTGAAGCTGTTTCGCCAGCGGAAGGCTTCTCAGGGCCCCTGCCCTTGCGGGCCTCCCCCCGTTCCGGCGTCGGGCCGTTCCCGCAAGGGGCTGATCCGCTTGACGGCGTCGGTCTTGTCATGGTTCCGTCGCGCTGACAGAGCCTGAAATTCGGGCGTGAGCTGCTCGAACAGCTAAGCGGCTCCGACCACTGCGTTCCCGGAGACTACAGCGAACCAATGCAACGACTCCTTGTAATGAATCTCTTTATTTCGCTACTGTGGCCCATCCTCAACGGGGACTACACGCTGGGCGCGCTCTTCATCGGCTTTCTTTGCGGCTTCGTCCTGATTTCGATCGTACAGCGCAAGTACGGGCACTACGCATTGCTTGCCGCCAGGTTCACCGTCAACGTGCTGTATGCAATCCTGGTGAGCAACCTGCGCCTGGCTGCCATCGTAGTCTCAAAGACAGTTGGCGCCGGGTCAGACCTGCGCCCGGGCATTGTCGCCGTTCCACTGACCCTGACCAACCCTTTCGACATTACGATCCTGGCGACGGTAATCACACTTACACCGGGCACGCTAAGCGTCGACCTGGGCGAGGACGTCTGCGGCAAGCTCTGGCCCTATGGAGAGTCTGAAGAAGGGATGATCGGCCAGGAAGCTGCCTCAGGGAGTGACAACGAGACTGAATCGGATGCCGACAGTTCGAAGCCAACACAGATCGCGTCAGGCCGCGACCGCGGCGCGGCCGCGTTGCTTGTCCATGCCATCGACGTTGCCAGCCCGGACGGGTTCCGCGCTGAAATCAAAGAGAAATTTGAGCTCCCGCTCCTCGAATTGCGCCGCATCCTAGTCGAGCTCGACGTCGCAGACAAGTAGTGCTGGAGGTCCCAGGTGAGCAACGAAATCTTCGAATTGAGTTTGCGGGTGCTGATGTCACTTCTTTCCGTCTCCTTGTTGCTCTGCTTTGGTCGGCTATTGCGTGGACCTAACCTGCCCAATCGGACAGTCGCCTTCGACCTGATTTCAATTCACGCGGTCGGTATCTTTGTCCTGTTCGCCGTCATCAGCGGTTCCTTTGTTCTCCTTGAAGGGGCCATCATCACAGCCGTTCTGGGGTTTCTGGGTACGATGATGTTTGCCCGCGCCCTGGAACGCTTTCCCCACGCCAGGTGGCTGGAACGCCAGCCCCAAGAGGACGAGTAGAAAGACGCAACGCCGGGAGAGAACGTCTGATGGACCCGATGACCAGAAACCTGATCGTATTCATTCTTGCCGCCGTCGGTACGCTCTTTCTGCTTGTCAGCGCACTAGGAATTTTGCGGCTGCCGGACGTCTTCAGCCGAATGCACGCGGCCGGCGTCGCCGCAACTCTCGGCATCAGCTGCCTGCTGCTGGGAACCGGCGTACACTTCCTCGAAGACGGCCAGATGTTCCGCATGATCGCGCTGATAATTCTCTTCTTTGTGACTCAGCCCATCGCTACGACTACCATGGCCAGGGCCGCCTATCGGACCGGCGCCGCAGACCAGTTCATGCTCGAACATGACGACCTCGCCGCGCTGTCCGTCGCCACAAACCAGAACGGACCGACAGCAGAGGAACTGGCCCTCGAGGCCGAAGGGTAGAAAGGGACCGGGCCCGCGATGCGTGATTCGGCGACCGACTTGATCCTGGTGATCGACCTGGGCAGCTCCTCGGTGCGGGCGTCAGCCTACCGTACGGACGGCGAGCGTCTCGACGATGCTTCCGAGTCCCGGTCGACGCAACAGGACGCCGACGGTACGTTCGATCCCCATGCGCTCGTGCACTTGACCGAAGAGGTGGTCGGCGGATGCCTTTCCCGGCTGAGGCGCCGGCGGCGCGAATACCGCTTCATCGGGGTGGCCTGGACCAGTTTCGCGATGAGCTTGCTCGGCGTGGATCGCGACGGCCTGCCGGTCACGCCCGTTTACACCTACGCCGATGCGCGCAGCGGCCCCTATGCCGACGCGCTGCGGCAAGAGCTCGAAACAGAAGGCGCCTTGGCTGACACCTGTAAGCGAACGGGCACGCCGGTCCACACAGCCTACGCGCCGCCGCAGCTGTTGCGCCTGGCTGCCGAAGAGCCGGACCGCCTCGCGCAGGTCGCCTGCTGGCAGACGATCGCTTCCCACCTCCTGGGCCGCTGGCAAGGGCGCGCACGCGCGCCGATCAGCAGCAGCGAAGCGGGCTGGACGGGTCTACTCGACCGCGGCGCCCTCTCATGGGATGGGGAACTTGTGCAGAGAGTCGGCATTGACCGCGCCCAGCTGCCACCGGTCAAGGACTATGCGAATACATTCGCCGGCCTGGTCGAACCCTGGGCCTCGCGCTGGACCGAACTGGCGCAGACGCCATTCTTCCTCGCAGTCGGTGACGGGGCGGGGGCCAACCTGGGCAGCGGTTGCGAAGACAACCGCCGCATCGCGTTGACGATCGGCACGACCGGCGCAATGCGAGTCGTAATTTCTGCCGGTAAGGAACCCTCAAGCGCTGCTTTGGCGAGAGTTCAAGCGCCGGCAATCCCTGATGGACTTTGGAGCTATCCGATCGACAGCAGCCGCTGGCTTGTCGGCGGCTCCCTCACCGACGGTGGCTCGCTATACTCCTGGCTACACGAAATGCTGGCCATAGAGGATTCGAGCGAACTCCTGGCCGAGGCCGCGCGGCTGGAGCCCGACGGGCACGGGCTCACCATCCTGCCTTTTCTGCGCGGCGAGCGCGCGCCCGGCTGGGCCACGAACGCCACCCTCACCATCAGCGGCATGACGCCGGCGACAACGCCGGTCCACATCCAACGCGCCGCGCTTGAGGCCGTCGCCTTCCGCTTCCGCCTGATCTTCGACCGGCTGCGGCCGCACCTTGCGCCTGACAGCGAAATCGTGGCAAGCGGCGGCGCGCTGCACGAGAACCCTCTGTGGCGCCAGATTCTGGCGGATGTCTTGCAGACACCGGTGCGTCTCGTCAACGTTGATGAGGCGACCAGTCGCGGCGCGGCACTCCTGGCCCTGCAGGCGCTCGGACTGCCCCAGCCGCCGGCGCCGCCAACGGTCCAAAGCGCAACGCCCGATCGCGAAGCGGGTCCTCTGTATGAACGTGCGCTGGCGCGGCAGGAACGTTTGTACGGGCAGGTAATCGGTCCTGCCCGGGCACCGACGGACTGACCTCCTGCCGCAAAGCGGCTGCCCGGAAGGGTCGAATCAGCAGGGACCGCAGACCGGCGGGCCTTTCATTCCCCGGCAAAACGTCCAGGCAGAATGCTATTTGCGATGTGTCAGTCGCCGGCGGCGCGCGGGATAGGTCGAATGTGCGCAGAGGAAACGCTTTTGCGCCAGATGTAGAGCGCGACAAGGACCAGTGCCGCGTATACCAGGGCAGTAATTCCAAAAACGCCCTTCATACCAATCAGAGGATAGAGAGTCGCCCCGAGCAGCGGCGCAACCATGCGTCCGCCCGCATTCACGCTGTTGCTCAGGCCGAATGTCGCGCCGTGCGTGCCATGCGTCGTGCGCATGTTGAGCAGCGCACCGGTGGCCGGCATGATGGCGCCGGCGCTTATGCCGGTGAGGGCCTGCAGGAAGAGCAGCTGCCAGGCATGCACGACAAAGGCCTGCGGCAGATAGACAAGTACGGCAATGACCGCGCCGGCGACCAGCACCTTTTCGCGGCCGACGCGGTCGCTCAGACGCCCGAGAAAGACCGCGCTGACCGAGCCGACGGCCGCCTTGGCGCCCATGCTCAGCCCCGTAAAGGCCGCCGCGCCCTCGCTCGTGGCCAGAAGGCCGACGAAGAAGAAGGCCATGACCGGCATCGTGACCGAACGGCCCAGGCTCTGGAGAAATGAGACCGAATAGAGCGACGGCATATCGGGCGCCCGCAGGAGCTTGCGATAGCCCTCCCAAAAATTGACCCGCTCCCGCTGCGGCGGCGGCTCAAATTCCTCCTGCACGAAGAGTATAACCGCCACGCCGGCCAGCGCCAGCGCCGCGCCTGTCAGCCAGAAGCTGGCCCGGTAGCCAAACGCCTCGCTCACGAGGCCGCCGATCAGAGGCCCGACGGCAACGCCCACCCACGTTCCCGTCTGAATCAGGCCGAGTGACTCACCGGACTTCTCTTTCGGCACCATTGCGGCCACCAGCGCGCTCGTCGCCGAAACCACGCCGGTCAACAACCCCTGGACCGTGCGGATCAGTACCAGTTGTTCCGCATTTTGGGCCAGGCCCATCAGCACGACCATCAGTGCGCCGCCAATCGTGGCCCGGACCAGCATCGGCTTGCGGCCGTACCGATCGGCGATACTCCCCCACAACGGGGAGGACAACATCATGGTTACGCCCTGGGATGAGAAGACCAGGCCAGACCAGAAGGCGACGGAGCCGCGCGTGGCTACGCCCAGCTCTTCCACGTAGAGGGGCAGAAAGGGAAAGACGAGGCTGAACCCGGCCACCGAGAGGACCTGCACGGCAAACAACAGATATAGATTTCGCCGCCACTTCGCCATGGGAAATCTCACGAGGCGTCAGATCCGGCCGGCCGAAAGGTCTTAGCTAAATCGCTTTTGTAAACCGCTTAAGGAAGATTGGGTTCCATTCTATCATGATGCGGTGGCGACCGCAAGTCAGCCGCGTGTACCCCTAGGAGCGATTGCATCCAATTGGGCCAGGCCCCGCGACACGACCTGGTTCGAGCCCAACTCCCAAAAAGCTGCCGGAAACAGGCCATATTAATGTAGGGGGCGCCCTTCCACAGTTCGGTTTCTTGACCGAAAACAGTTGACAATCGGTAGGGGCGCCCCTTGTGGGCGCCCTTCATGGGACATTTCGGCGTCCGGATTCAGATGCGGTTGCCCTGCCGGTATTCCAAGGGCGTTTGCATCTGATCCGGCCAAGACCCGCCACACTACCTGATTCGGGCCCAACTCCGCAAAAGCTGCCGAAAGCAGTGCATATCGCAGTACATTTCATTGTAGTGGGCGCCTTTCCAAAATTCGGTTTCTTGAGCGAAGATGATCGACAATTGGTAGGGGCGCCCCTTGTGGGTGCCCTTCGTGACACTTCCCGGCGTCCAGATTTAGATGCGATTGCCCTGCCGGTCTCCCAAGGGCGATTGCATCTGATTTGACCAAGACCCGCCACACTACCTGGTTCGGGCCCAACTCCGCAAAAGCTGCCGAAAGCAGTGCATATCATTGTAGGGGCGCCTTTCCAAAGTTCGGTTTCTTGACCGAAAACAGTTGACAATCGGTAGGGGCGCCCCTTGTGGGTGCCCTTCGTGGGACTTCTCGGCGTCCGGATTTAGATGCGATTGCCCTGGGTGGGACGAGGTGGCGTATCGGGTCGATAGGGAGGGTGGGCGATGAATTTGAAGGCTCTGGCTGTCATATGCTTGGCTGTCTCTGTTTTCTCTGCGGTAGCGTGTGCTGACGCGGGAGATGACGTTGAAGGTCCACAGGAACTGTTTCGTCCGGTTCCGACATGGACGAACACACCACGTGTGCTCTTTTCGATTGGGACTGTTGTTGTTCCAGCGCCTACGCGCGCTTCGCCGACTGCTACGCCACAGCCTCCCGCGCCAACGCCGGAGCTTCTCAAGGGAATCGTTATAGGGCCGGACAGGCTTTGCCCCCCATACGACCGACGCGATTATGCTTACTCGTCAAGTCTGAAAAAGAAAATCATAGATGGGATGGGCGGCAGAAAGTATAGTCCATATACTGTCGAATTCTTTCCGAGCTTGAACGAGGTCGAAACGGATCACATCGTGGCACTCGGCGAGGCGCACAGGAGTGGTCTATGTGCTGACAGTCCCTCTGTGAAGAGGCGTTTCGCGAGGGACGTATTGAACCTTACTCTAGCAAGTCCGGACGTGAATAGAAAGAAGGCAGACAAGGATTTGGCGGACTGGTTGCCCGACGCGAACCGGTGCTGGTTTGTGAAGCGGGTTGTGGATGTAAAGCGAAAGTATGCGTTGTCTATGGATTTGCCGGAGGCGCAACGGGCGGAAGAGGTACTGAAAAGTTGTGATGACACGTCTATGCAGTTTCCGATCGGCTACGCGCCGACGTGGGGAGCAGACCGAGAGTGGGCGGGTTGGGCAGAATCCCGGCGGGTTAGAATCGATGTCCGCTCACAATTCGTGAGTTCAGGGTAGCAAGAACTGTTTTTGCTTTCCAATGGATGGGCGGCACTGCATCTGCCGTAGCGGCATGTGAGTAGGGCAAAGGCGTTGGGGGAACGCGGGCTCGGTGGGGTGTATACCAGGTTCTGTCCGGCTTGCAGGGCGATTGCATCAAATTGGGCCAGGACCCGCGACACCACCCGGTTCGAGCCCAACTCCAAAAAAACTGCCGAAAACAGTGCATATCATTGTAGAAGGGCACCCCTTTTGGGCGCCCTTCCGGAGTTCGGTTCCTTGGCCGAAAACAGTTGACAATTGGTAGGGGCGCCCCTTGTGCGTGCCCTTCGTGGGACATATTGGCGACCAATTTTGATGCCATTGCCTTGGGGTGTACCCTGGTCAGAAGCCCGGTCCATATGAGGAATATATGCCCAGGATGATGTTATAAGCTGCGTGCGCGATCGCGCAGGTTGTTGTGTTGAAACGCTGGCGCAAGAGGCCCAGAATCAACCCTACGACAAACACCGCAAGAGTCGAGAAGGTTATGCCGTACTGGCTGTGGAAAACTGCAAACAGGACACTGGTAAAGAGAAGCCCGAATCGGGGCTGCAACGCACCGCGGAATAGCGTCTCTTCCCCAATGCCGGCTGCCAGTCCCAGGGTGAGAATCCCGAGAATTGAGCCGGCCAGCGGGCCGAGAAGAGCTTCCGAAAGCCTCTGCACGTCCTCATCAATGCCCATTCCGTACTGTGCCGCAAAGGTTGCCAGGGCCAGGATTACCGGAACCAGCACAAGCGCTACGCCAATGGCGATGCCAATCTCAATCGGACGCGGGTAGACGATGGCGAGCCGTTCCAATGACTGCAGCCAACTGCGGCGGGTCAACCATCCCACGCCAAGAAAGGCCAATAAGGCAAACATCAACTGCTGGAACCATAGGGAAAAGATCAGAGACCCCGTACCCGTGGGCGTCGCCTCGGAAATGTCCGCCAGCGTCTCCAATCCAACGGCCAAGGTGAAGGTGAGATTGATAACGCTCAGCAGAACATAGGAGATTGCGACCGCATGGACGCTGCTGCGAGGATCAATCGGGATGAGCCTGGCCAGCAATCTTCGGATCGGAGGAAGCAGGAGGAGAGGGGCTACCAGGGCCGGCGCCCAAAGTGCGATGCCGAGAGGTTCCATCCTTCCCAGCAGGGCCTCAACGCCATCCGTTGACGCCAGTCCGCTTTCCCGCACGGCTTCGATCATCTCCATCTTGAGCTGGCTGTTCAAGCGAACGACCAGCCCAAGTGCGTGAAGCGCTATGCCGACCGTAGTCAGCAGTCCAAAGACCACAATGTGCAGCAGATAGGCCAGACCGGCCAGGGAGCTCTTCTCTTCTCCGCCCAACCGCCGCTTGTCGGCCAGGTTCGCCAGGAGGAGGATCAAGATGAAGGGTATGAAAAGAACTACGATCAATAAACTTTCAGACATTGTATGTCCTATAACTGGCTGGCCTATCCCTTGGCAGCAGCGCCCCGCGTACCCGGTCGCGTAATCGCCCCGGCGTTGCGGTCAATGGGAGTGCCCACGCACGCATTTGGCATTTGGGCGCGTTTTCCCTAGAATTGAAGCGACTCACCGAGTTTGAACCGTAATCGCACCAGATTCGTCTACGACGGGCGGGGCCTGCGCGCCATTCATCTAGCACCATGTGTAGCGCAACGCTTTCCGAAAGGCAAGTCGGAGGCAGACCAGATGAACAGTTACACCTATCGATTCGACGAAGAGGACGGGCTCCCGGCTTCAGTCGAGCAGCTGATCAGCGATGACGTAACTGACGGCGAGACGCCTCGGGCCTACGAATGGCGCGCACAGCCTGACGGAGAGACCAGTATGCCGCCGGTCTCAGCCTATCCGCCCTACCCAAAGCCTTTGACCAACTTCGCGCTCGAGGAGCTTGCGAACTCTCCTGAGGTCTACAACCGGGAGCTGAGCTGGCTTGATTTCAACTGGCGGGTCCTCTACGAAGCGCTCAATCCCCGCAACCCGCTGCTGGAAAGGCTCAAGTTCATCGCCATCACCAGCAGCAATCTCGACGAGTTTTTCCTCAAGCGCGTCGGGGGGCTCAAACGGCAGCAGGCGGCCGGCGTCGCAAACCTTACAATTCACGGCTGGACGCCGGAATATCAGATCCGGTTGATCGCACGGCACGTCCATGCGATGGTGCAATGTCAGGCACAGGCCCTGCTGGAGGAGATTCTTCCGGCGCTGCGCCAGGAAGGAATGCGCATCGTCGCCTATGACGAGCTGCCCGCCCCGAAACAGGAGGAGCTGGCCGCCTACTTTCGAAGGGAAATCTACCCGATTTTGACGCCCCTGGCCGTGGACCCGGGCCATCCGTTTCCATTCATCAGCAACCTGAGCCTGAGCCTGGCGGTAGAGATGCGGGACCCGGTCAGCCGCGAGCAGCGTTTCGCCCGCGTCAAAGTGCCTTCTAACCGCGCCCGCTGGGTCACCGTTGACGATTCGCTCGACTTCGTGCCCCTCGAACAGGTGATCACCCACAATCTGGCCGCGCTGTTTCCGGGGATGGAACTGATCGCGGCCTACCCGTTCCGGGTGACGCGCAACGCCGACATCGCCCGCAGCGAAGAGGAGGCCGATGACCTGCTTGCGATGATCAGCGAGGAGCTGCGCGAGCGCCGCTTTGCCCCGATTGTGAGGCTGGAAATCGCCGAATCGATGCCTGACGACATCCGCGACATCCTGATGCAGGAGATGGAGCTGCTCCACACCGATGTCTTCCACCATAAGGGCCCGCTGGGCGTTGCCGATCTGCTACCGCTGGGCGACGTCAACCTGCCTCATCTCAAGAACGAGCCCTGGACGCCGCAGACGCATCCTGCCTTCGCCGGCGCCGGCAGCCAGACCCGCCCCGCTGACATCTTCTCTATCATCCGCAAAGGTGACGTGCTGCTCCATCATCCCTACCACAGTTTTGCCACCAGCACACAGGCCTTCATCGAGGCAGCGGCCAGAGATCCCCAGGTCCTGGCCATCAAGCAGACACTGTACCGGACGAGCGCCGACTCCCCCGTAGGGCGGGCCCTGATCCAGGCCGCGGAGCGCGGCAAGCAGGTCGCGGTCCTGGTAGAATTGAAGGCCCGCTTCGACGAGGAACGAAACATCGAATGGGCCCGCACCTTGGAGGATGCCGGCGTCCACGTGGCTTACGGCCTGGTCGGCTTGAAAACGCACACGAAGACAACGCTTGTCGTGCGCGAGGAGGAGGACGGCCTGCAGGTCTACGCCCACATCGGCACCGGCAACTATAACCCCAAGACGGCAGGGCTCTACACCGACCTGGGGCTCCTCACATCACGCCCGGAAATAGGCGCCGACCTGATGGACCTCTTCAATTTCCTGACGGGTTACAGCCGCCAGCGCCACTTTCGCCGCCTGCTCGTCGCCCCGGTCAACATGCGCGATCGATTCGTCGAGCTGATCGACACCGAGGCCGCAAACGCCCTGGCCGGCCGGCCGGCCGGCATCATCGCCAAGATGAATGGCCTCGACGACCCGGTCATCGCGCACGCGCTTTACCGGGCGAGCCAGGCCGGCGTGCCAATTCGCCTGATCGTGCGCGGAAACTGCCGCGTCCAGGCCGGCATCCCCGGAATCAGCGAAAACATCGAAGTGGTAAGCGTCATTGGCCGCTTCCTCGAGCATCACCGCATCTACAGCTTCACCAATGACGGATCGCCGCTCTACTTCATTGGCAGCGCCGACTGGATGACGCGCAACCTGACCGCACGGGTGGAGGCGATTGCGCCGGTGGAGGAGCTGGCCCTGCAGGAGCAGCTCCAGCGCATCCTCAACGCCTGCCTTGAGGACCGCCGCCAGGCCTGGCTGCTGGGGGCAGACGGGCTCTACCGCCGGCGCGAGGAACCGGAAAGTTCCAACGGCCTCGCTGCGGGCCAGAGTGACGGGGACGGCCCGCCGGAGTTCAGCCAGCTCGACACTGCCGCTTCCCGCGTCCAGAACGGCATCGAAGAAGCTGCCCGCATCTACGGCTCCCAGCAGGCGCTCATGGACTGGACCAACTACAGCCTGGGGCAGCTGTAAATCCTTGACATATTGTTTCCTGTTCGTTCAATCGATGAACGCAAATCATGCTCAGCCTAACTGAACAGGTGGATTGTCGCCGGCTTGCTACGAATGGCAGGCTTGACCCAAAGAGAAAGTCAGCTTACGGCCAGTTTATGACCGCGCGTCCGGTGGCACAGTTCATGGCTTCCCTGTTCGACAAAGACAGGGTAGGTCCTGTGCGCCTGCTGGATGCTGGCGCCGGCGTAGGATCCTTGACCGCCGCGTTTGTGGAAGAATTTTGTCAACGCAAGTCTGTTGTCCCTTCGATTGAAGCGACAGCGTACGAACTTGACCCTATCATGACTGAAAACCTGCAAACGACACTGGTTGACTGCGGGCGAGTCTGTGACACCGCCGGAATTGGGTTCTCTTCTGAATTCTTGCAGATGGATTTTATCGAGACCTGCGCCAACCAATTGCTGTCCATCGCGGGGCCGCTGTTCGCCAATTCAACGCCCGGATTAAGTTTCACGCATGTCATAATGAATCCTCCCTACAAGAAGATCCACAGTGCGTCTGTCCATCGTCGGCAGTTGCAATCCGTGGGGATAGAAACGAGTAATCTCTACACAGCTTTTCTATCACTAGCAATTAAGTTGCTTGCGAACGAGGGGGAATTGGTGGCGATTACTCCTCGCAGTTTCTGCAACGGCCCTTATTTCAGACCTTTTCGAGAACTCTTGCTTGACGAAATGAATCTAAGGCGGATTCACGTATTCGAGAGCCGAACAGACGCCTTCAGTGATGATGAAGTGCTGCAGGAGAGCGTCATTTTCCACGCTGTGAAGAATCAATCACAGTCACATGTCGCAGTCTCAGTATCGGAAGACGCGGGCTTTTCAGAGTTGAGGAGTCGTAGCGTGGATTTCGCCCGGATCGTACCCCAATCTCCGGGAATGTTTTTTCATATTGTCGCGAATGAGGAAGACCAGCACTTCGCCGATCGAATGCACGCCCTGCCCAATTCACTACAAGACCTGGGGATAAACGCATCGACCGGTCCTGTTGTCGATTTTCGGCTGAGAAAGTATCTGTGCAAGAATCCTGAACCGAAAGCAGTGCCCTTGGTCTACCCCGCACATTGTAGGAGCCACTTTGTTGTCTGGCCCGTGAACGACCGAAAGAAAGCGAACGCGATCATGGACGTGGAATCAACGCAGAAATGGTATTATCAAAACGGTCATTACACCGTCGTGCGCCGGTTCTCTTCGAAAGAGGAGCGCCGGCGCATCGTAGCTTCCATCCATGATCCAAGCGCGGTTCCCGGAGAAAAGATTGGATTCGAGAATCACCTCAACGTTTTCCATCGCAATAGGCAGGGCCTATCGCAATCCGTTGCCCGTGGACTGGCTGTCTACCTGAATTCGACTTTCTACGATGTGTGTTTTCGGCAGTTTAACGGGCATACTCAGGTCAATGTCAAGGACCTGCTTACCCTTCGATACCCCGATCTCTCAGTATTGGTGAGCTTAAGTGAACGCATCAAGGGATTTGCTTCCCCATCCCAGAAAGAGATCGATTCATGGATCTCGCAGGAACTGTTCTAGGTGGCCGAACAGGTCGAAAGCCCAGAGAAACAGAGGATTAGGGAAGCCATCGAGGTGTTAGGACATCTGGGTTTTCCGCACGCGCAGCGGAACACTAGGTCTGCCCTGGCGCTGCTAGCTCTCTTGGACCTCAAGCCCCATACACCTTGGGAGAGGGCACAGAATCCCCTGATTGGCATAACCCCGATAATGAATTGGTGCAGCGAGAATTACAATCGCAATTATGCCCCAAACACGCGTGAAACTTTCCGCAAGCAGACTATGCACCAATTTATGGAGGCAGCGTTGGCTGTTCCTAATCCTGATCAACCTGACCGTCCCATAAACAGTCCCAAGTGGTGCTATTAAATTGAGCCTGAAGCGTTGGCGCTCGTCAGATCTTACGGAACGACGGGGTGGTGGAGCAAGCTGGCCAATTACAAACTGGCCCGCCCTGGATTGCAGCTCCGCTATTTGCGGCAACGCAAAATGCACCTCATCCCGATATCAGTAGACGGAAATCAAGAAATCAATATCTCCCCAGGCAAGCACAGCGAACTAATCAAAGCGATTGTTGATTCGTTTGCTCCCCGTTTTGTAGCAGGCGGCATGTTAATCTATGTGGGCGATACCGGCAGAAAGTGGGCATATTTTGACCGAGAAACTTTGAAGTCATTGGGTGTCGCGGTGGACTCTCATGGCAAGATGCCGGACGTCGCCCTATATTTGCCAGAGAAAAACTGGCTATTCCTGATCGAGGCTGTAACGAGTCATGGGCCGGTGGATGGCAAACGTCACGATGAGCTCTTTCGGTTGTTCGGGTCGGCTAAAGCCAACTTGATCTATGTAACCGCCTTTCTGCACCGCTCCGACTTGGCGCGATATCTAAACGAAATCTCCTGGGAGACGGAAGTTTGGATTGCGGATGCTCCCGATCACCTCATCCATTTTGACGGAGAACATTACCTGATTCCTCGATAGCCGATTCCTATTGGAAGCAGGAACTCCAACACCCTGCGCTTGTCCTGCGCGCCACCATTTGCCTCTCCCACGTCGCTCCAATCGAATCTTTCCCAACCTTGACAATAGTAGTCGAATCGCCTACAATTTAGCCATGACTAAAAATTACGCGTCGGAGATAAGCAGCCCCCTCTCCTCGAACCACGAGGACTACCTGAAAGCGATCTACCTGCTGGAGACGCGCGGGCAAAAGGTCACCAACTCCGCCCTTTCGGAGTACATCGGCTTTACGCCGGCTTCGGCCACCAACATGGTCAAAAAACTGTCGCAGATGGACCTGGTTGTGTACGAACGCTACCAGGGCGTCACCCTGACCGACACGGGCAGACGCGTTGCGCTCGAAGTCCTGCGGCATCACCGCCTGCTGGAGCTGTTCCTGCACAAGACCCTCGACATTCCCTGGGACCGCGTGCACGACGAGGCCGAACGCCTTGAACATGTAATCAGTGAGTCCCTGGAGGATGCGATTGCCGCCTCTCTGGGTTACCCCAAAGTAGACCCGCACGGTGACCCGATACCATCGAAGAGTGGTGAAATCAACCACACGCCCAGCCTTCCTCTGTCCCGTGCCGAGACGGGACGCACGTACAGACTGGTCCAGGTACTGAGCCAGGACAGCGAGCGGCTCGCCTACCTGGGCACGCTCGGCCTGCATCCGGACGTCGAGATACATCTGCGGGAGAGAGCGCCGTTCGACGGCCCCGTGCTGCTCGTGGTTGCGGGGATGGCGCACGCCCTGGCCTGTGATATGGCGGGTCTGCTGCAGGTTGCGCCGCTGCCAGTAGAGTAGCGTGGCGCCGCCCGCCGGACGGCTTTGGCGGCCTCGTTGGCCTTCATAGCCCAGGCTCTGCCGCAACCGTTTCAAGGAGTTCGACGCAAAGGTTTCCCTGCCATGATTGTCAAGAACCTGATGCGACGGTCTGTCCGCAGCGGCCTGACTCTCCTGGGGATCTCGATCGGGGTCGCGGCGGTAGTGGCGCTTGGCTCGATAGCCGAGGGCATCTCGTCGAACTTCGCCACGGCCGTGGGCGGCAGCAACAACGACCTGCTTATCACACAGGCGGACGCGATCGACCCGGCGCTCAGCAGCCTTGAGGACACGATCGGAGAACGCTTACAGGCCGTCCCCGGCGTTGAACGGGTGGAGCCGGGCGTCTATACCTGGGTTACCACCGAGGAACTTCCTTTCTTTCTCCTTTTCGGCTATGAGCTCGGCAGTACGGCCATGGACCACTACCGGATCGTCGACGGCAAGCCGGTCAGCGGTCCCGGCCAGATCATTATCGGCCGGCGTGCAACCGAGTCGATCGATGTCACGGTCGGCGATAACCTGCGTCTCTACGGGACGCCCTATCGAGTCGTTGGCATCTACGAGACCGGCCAGGGCATAGAGGAGTCCGGCGGCGTCCTCTTGTTGGAAGACGCCCAGGCAGTGGCCCAATACGAGCGTAAGGTCAGCCTGTTCGAAGTGGGCCTGCGCCGCGGCGAGGACACCGACGCCGTTGTTGAACGCATAGATTCTCTCGACCTCGACCTGAAAGTGAGCAAGACCAGCGAGCGGGAGACCAATCAGCAGTACGAGCAGATGTTGCAGGGCTTCGCCTGGGGCATTGCGGCCATCGCCATCTTCATCGGCGGCCTCGGCATGATGAACTCGATGGTGATGAGCGTCCTCGAACGCACGCGCGAGATTGGCACATTGCGCGCGCTTGGCTGGAGCCGGTGGCGCGTCCTGCGCATCATATTGGGCGAATCGCTCGCGCTCAGCGCGGCCGGCGGTGTCGTCGGCATCTTTCTGGGCGTCGGGCTGGCCAAGCTGACAGGTGCAATACCGGGCATGGGCGTGCTTCTGGAGGGTGTCTTTACGCCTGAAATCTTCATGCAGGGCATGATCACAGCTCTTGTTCTGGGGCTGGTCGGAGGCGTTTACCCGGCGTGGAGGGCAGCGGGACTGCGGCCGGTCGAAGCGCTCTCATACGAAGGCGGTTCTGCCTCCGACTTCAAGGGCGGGCGTTTGAGCCGGATTGGTAGCCAGAGCCTGCGAAACCTGTGGCGAAGACGCAACCGCACGCTGCTGGCCTCGGCCGGCATCGGCGTTGGCGTCGGTACGCTCGTCATGCTGGGCGGATTAACTGCCGGCCTGATCGGACAGATGAACAACCTCGCCGGCAGCGGCAGCCCCGGCAATATCACCGTCATGCAGCGCGATGTGCCCGATATGTCTCTCAGCAGCGTAGACGAACAGGTAGTGCGCCAGATTCAGGCCATGCCCCAGGTCGAATCGGTCAGTCCGATGGTGTTGGGTTTTGTGCTGACGCCGGAGCTGCCCATGTTCATCATCCAGGGGCTTGATCCCAACAGTGCGTCAATGCAGCATTACAAGCTGCTTGCGGGGCGCCGCGTGCAGCGGCCTTCGGAGATTACAATCGGCAGCAGCGCGGCTTCATCCTACGACCTGGGTATAGGCGACACGCTGACGCTCTTCAACAACCGCTACAAGGTGGTCGGAATCTATGAGACAGGCGTCGCTTGGGAGGACGGCGGAGGCATGCTGGCTCTGCGGGAGTCGCAGCGGCTGTTGAACCGGCCGCGCAACGTCAGTTTCCTCTTTGTAAATGTCAAAGAGCCCTCCATGGCCCAGGCCGTTCAGGATGCCATCAACCGCCGCTTTCCCAAGGTTCGCGCCAGCATCAGCAGCGAGTTTGCGCAGAACACCGATGACATCGCTTCGATGCAGGGAGCCGCCGCGGGCATCGGCATGCTGGCGCTGATCGTTGGCGGAATCGTTGTTGCAAACACCATGGTCATGTCAATCTATGAACGCACGCGTGAGATCGGTACCCTGCGGGCCCTGGGCTGGCCCGGCAAACGCATTCTTTCCCAAATAATGCAGGAAAGCATGCTGCTCTGCCTGCTCTCAGCCTTGCTTGGCTCGGCCGGGGCGGTCGCGCTTCTCAGCGGACTGGCTGCGATTCCCTTCGCCGGCAGTTTCATGCTGCGGCCCGCATGGTCGCCCGGGACCTTCGTTACTGCCGTCGGCTTGTCCCTCGTTTTGGGCGTATTGGGTGGATTCTTTCCGGCTTGGCGAGCAAGTCGCTTGCTGCCGGTCGAAGCGCTGCGGTATGAGTGAGCGAAGATGCATCCGGCGTTCCCGCCCTCTTCGGAAGGGCAGTTGTACTGCAAGGTGAGCCATGAAACCTGTTTGGATTGCTCTCTTGTTGGTGGTCGTTCTGGCCGCCGGCGGCTGGGCCTACGTAACATTTGTTGACCCCTCGCTCCTCGCCCAGGGTTCCGGTTCAGCGGCCGGGGACGCGCAAGCCGAGACCGTCGAAGATTTCGCAGACGACCTGGATTCTGTAATCTGGGCTTCGGGCAACCTGCTGCCGACCAGATGGGCCAACCTGGCGCCGCTTCAAGGCGGCCTGGTGCGGGCGCTGCAGGTCCGGGAAGGGGACTGGGTAGAATCGGGCGATCTTCTTGTAGAGCTCGACAGCCCGACAGCCAGGGGCCTGGTCGAGATCGCGTCCGCGTCGGTGGCCGAAGCCGAAGCAAGCCATGCGAAGTTACTGGCAGGCGCGAGCGAGGCTGAAATCGCAGCTGCTGATGCCGGGGTGGCAACTGCAGAGGCGCAGGTCTCCTTGGCGGCCGGCAGGCTGTTGGAGGCGCAGAAGACGGTGGAATTCTACGAGGTTGAAGTGCTCATTGCACTGGAGCAGTTCAACGAGCTTTCGGGCGGTCCCACCGGGGCGGAGCGGGCCGCCGCTTCCGCGCGAGTCGAAGTCGCGCAGGCCGCGCTGGACCACGCCCAGGCCGCGTATAACGCCGTACTGGGCGACCCCAGCATCGGCAGCACGCGACTGGAGGCCCTGCAGCTGCAACAGGCAACCAAATCGTTGGAGGCCGCCCAAGCCGAATATGCCGTCGCGACGCAGGGCGCCACCGAACAGCAGCTGGCGGTAGCCGAAGCGCGCATCCAGGAGGCGCAAGCGCGCGTTGCAATGGCCGAGAGCCGGATGCCGGCTGCCGAAGCCGAGGTTGCGTCGGCGCAAGCCGCGCTGGCCAGCGCCCATGCCAGCCTGCGCAGGCTGAGGGAAGGCGCGTTGCCCGAAGAGATCGCCGTATCCGAAGCCCGCATCCGTACGGCAAAGGCACAGCTCGCCAACGCCATGGCCCAGGTCCAGCAGGGCCAGATAGTCGCCCCCTTCGGCGGACGCATCGGCGCCGTCCACGTACGGACCGGGGAGCTGGTCACCGCGGGCCAGGCGTTGATCTTGCTCGGAGACACGAAAGAGATGCACGTCGAGACGACCGATCTGCGCGAAACCGACGTCATTCATTTGATTGACGGCCAGGAGGTCGAGGTGACGTTCGACTCGCTGCCGGACCAGGTGTTCGCCGGCGTCATCACCCACATCGCCCCCGTCAGCACCAGTGACAAGGGCAGCACCAATTTCACCATCCACGTGGAAGTGCCCCAACTGGCCGAGGGCCTCCGTTGGGGTATGACCGCCTTTGTCAACATACTCGTGTCGCCGCAACAGTAGCGGCGGCTTGCGCGAAGCCGGGAACCGGGCGGCAGATGCACGTCCGGCTGAACCGGCCCAGAGAGCTTCGAATTGCAGCTGTTATCCGGAAGCGGGTAGTGACCGAACCGATCATCCGTGTGGAAGGTGTAACCAAGGTCTACGGAAGCGGCGAGACGGCAGTGCGTGCGCTCGACCAGCTCTCTGTCGAGGTGCAGACCGGCGAATTCGTCGCGGTTATGGGCCCGAGCGGCTGCGGCAAGAGCACGCTCCTCAATCTGCTCGGCGCGCTCGACCAGCCGACCGAGGGCACTGTGCGCGTGGCCGGAGAGGACCTGTCCGAGCTGAAGGACATTGACAGGTTCCGCGCGCGTACGGTGGGATTTGTCTTCCAGCTGCACAACCTGTTGCCGACGATGACGGCGCTAGAAAACGTGGAGGTCCCCTTGCAGGGCCAGCTGGGGAGCCGCCGCAAGCGCAGGGAGCGGGCCGCGCATCTCCTGGACCTCGTCGGCCTCGGAGACCGGTCCGGCCATCTGCCGAGCCAGCTGTCCGGCGGACAGCGCCAGCGCGTCGCGATCGCGCGTTCCCTGGCCAATGACCCCGCCCTCATTCTGGCCGACGAACCGAGCGGCGCGCTCGACAGCCAGAGCAGCGAGGGGATCATGGCGCTTCTCGCCGACCTCAACCGCAGCCAGCAGACCTCGATCGTGGTGGTCACGCATGACCGGCGCGTTGCGCAGGCGACCCAGCGCATCCTGCGTATGCAGGACGGCAGGATCGTATCCGACCACCGCATCACCGACCCGCTCGAAGAGGACCTGCGCATGTTCGCCCAGAGCCAGCTCGGGCAGACCCTGCTGGAAAACGCGCGCGCGCTGCCCGGGTTTGTCGGGGAAAAAGATATGGAAGCGTTGCAGCAGCTGCTACGGGCGTTTGACGACAGCGGAGAGGACGCCGAAAGCGAGAGTCCGCTGCCGGCCAGCGAGTAGCTACCCCATTCGCACCGAACACGCCGCGGCCGTTTTCCCGCCCGCGAAGGAACTCAGCTACCGTCCAGCGCCATGCGCAGCTGTTGGGGCGAAATATTGCCGCCGCTGAGGATAAGCGCAACCTTCTTGCCGGCCAGCTCCTGCCCGAGCTGTAACAGGGCGGCAAGAGGAGAGGCGCCCGCCGGTTCAGCCAGTGTTTTGGCCTTTTCCAGATAGGTCTGCACGGCTGCGAACATCTCAACTTCGGAAACCGTCACAAAGTCGTCCAGCATGTCCCAGAGCATCGTCTGCGGCAGCATGAAAGGTGCGCCGGTCGCAAGCCCCTCCGCGGCCGTTCGGTTGGGCGCTTCCCGCCGCGCCCGGTCGCGCCAGGTCAGATAGCCGGCCGGAGACGCTTCGGCACAGACCGCGATCGTGCGAATGCGCGCGTTGATTGTCTTGGCGACGAGCGAAGCGCCCGAGGCGCCGCTGCCCCCGCCCAGAGGCACGATTACGGCTTCGATATCGGGCTGCTCTTGCAGCAGTTCAAGCGTGTGCGTCGCCACCCCGGCGATCAGCGCCGGTTCATCGCCCGAAGAGACGAAGCGCAGGCCCTCTTCCTGAGCAACCCGTTGTCCGTGCTCCTTGGCCGCTTCAAAGTCCTCGCCCAACAGACGCACGTCCGCCCCATTTGCGCGCATCGCCACCAGCTTCACAGGGTTGGCGTTCTCCGGCACGACGATCACCGCCTTCACCCCGAAAAGGCGTGCGGCGTACGCGACCGACTGGCCATGGTTGCCCGTGGACGCGGTTACGACGCCCTGGTCGCGCTCCTCCGCCGACAACTGGGCCATGAAGTTGATCCCGCCTCGCAGCTTGAATGCGCCGATCGGCAGGTAGTTCTCATGTTTGACCCAGACCTCGGCGCCCGCAACAGCATCGAGCGCAGGGTAGTTGTAGAGCGGCGTAGGGGCCAAAAAGCGGCGCAGCACCTTCTGTGCCTTCAGCACGTCATCGAACCCGGGCCGGGGCGGCAGACCTGTCAAGGCGTCAATTTCGACATCAGACTTTGTGCAAGGATCGGAAGAGGAATTCACTATTGTTTCCCTGTTCTGGTTTGTGGATCCGTCCTGGCGTCGCCGCTAGGGACGATCGCGGTCAGACAGCGGTCAAGAGCGGCATCGACGGAATCTCAGGCGGCAGGATTGGCGTGAAACCCATGCGGTCGAGGACATCCGCCTGCAGATCGATGCCGGGCGCCAGTTCCCTCAGCAGCATGCCCGCTTCGGTCAACTCAAAGACGGCGCGTTCCGTGACATAGAGCGCTTTCTGACCGCTTGCCAGCGCCTGCTGCCCGCTGAAGGTGATCTGATCGACGGCCTCGACCAGCTTTCGCACCTTGCCGTAGCGCTTGATAGAGATGCGACTCGCGTCAATGGCATACTCCGTACCCTTGGTCTCGAAAGTCCCGCAAAAGACGACCTTGCGTGCGTTCTGGGCGATGTCGATGAAGCCGCCCGGCCCGACCGTCGTCCCGGCCAATCGCGAAACATTGACGTTGCCGGACCGGTCCAGCTCGCCGAAGCCGAGAAAGGCGATGTCGAGGCCGCCGCCGCCGTAGAAGTCGAACTGGGAGGGCGAGTCGATCATGCTGCTGGCGTCGCGAGCGAAGCCAAAGAGCACGCCGTCCAGGAGCGTGCCGCCGAAGGTGCCGTGCTCGATCGTCTGATAGTAGCGGTCGGTCTCGCCGCGCGCGGCGACCAACTTGGCAACCGCGTCGGGAATGCCAAACCCGAAATTGATCACCGCATTCTCAGTTAGCTCCTGGGCGGCCCGCCCGGCGATCACCGTCCGCTGGTCGGGTGCTGAAGCGCCTTCCGACCCTTCCTGGCGGCCGTCTGTCGAAGTTGCGACCGGCCTGGCCTGGCCCGAGATCGTGGGATCGTAGAAGAAGGCATGGCACTGGGGCTGGTCCGGCACGACCACGACCGCGTCGACGAGCGCCCCTGGAATCCGTACTTCGCGCGCGGCCAGCTGCCCGTGTTCGACCAGGCCGCGCACCTGCACGATGACGGCGCCGCCGCTGTTGTGGGCGGCCAGCGCCATCGCGAACGTTTCCAGGTTGGCCGGTTCCTCCTCCTGGCTGACGTTGCCGTCGGGGTCGGCGTAGCTTCCTCTGAGCACGGCCACGTCTACCGCAAACGGCAGGTAGCGCAGCAGCGTGCGTCCTTCAATCTCAATCAGCTCGACCAGTGTATCCCCGGCGGAACGGTTCATCCGCCCGCCGTCCTGGCGCGGGTCGACGAAGGTGCCCAGGCCCACGTGCGTAATCAGGCCGGCCCGGCCGGCGCCGATCTCCCGCATCAGCTGCGCGGTCACGCCCGCAGGCAGCACGTATGCTTCGATCTTCTCTTCTCTGGCCAGGGCCTGCATGCGCGGCGACCAGATCCAGTGGCCGCCGATCACCTTGCGTACCAGCCCCTCGTAGGCCAGTCTGTTCAACCCGCGCCGGTCGCGATCGCCGATACCCAGCGAATGAATGACGCGCAGTCCTGTCGGCTGGCCGCTCGCGATAAAACGTTCTTCGATGGCCGCCAGCAGCGCGTCGGCCTCCACCAGCCCGCCGCCCCCGCCAACCGTCCCCAGCGTCGCACCGTCAGGCACCAGCGCGGCGGCTTCCTGCAGCGAGATGACCTTGTTTCGCTTCACGTTTCAACTCAGATAGTGGCTTTCCAGCCCCTTCACCGCCGCCACCAATGTGCGGTTGACCGGGGTGGGAATCCCATGCTTGCGGCCCAACCGCACCACCGCGCCGCTGATGACATCGACTTCGGATGGGCGCCGGTTCAATATGTCCACGCACAGGCTGGACTTGTTGTCGCCGCTGCCGCCCGGGCCGGCGATCTGATTGATCACCTCGCGTGACTCGGCCGGATCCAGGTCGACGCCCTCGGCACGCGCCACAACGGCCGCTTCGTCCAGCGCCTCGAATGCCGTCTCCTTCAGTTCGGGGACGGCGAAGACCTCCTTGATCGTCAGATTTGCAATGGCCGAAGTAGTGCTGACGGCAATATTCGCCATAAACTTTTTCCAAATGGTGTGGCGAATATCGGGAGAGGCCGATGTTTGCAGACCGGCCCCGTCGAGAGCCGCGGCAATTCGCTGCACGCGCTCGCTCAGACCCCCGGCCATTTCACCGATGTGCGTGGGCAGATCGCTGAAGTTTCGCACCACGCCCGGCCCGTCGATCGCTGCACCCTGCGCCGTCACACCGCCAAGGACGCGTTCCATGCCGATCACTTCGCCTATCTTTTCTTCGTTGCCCAATCCGTTCTGAAAACTGATCGCAACGCTGTCCGCCCGCAGGATATGCTGCACGCGACGGACTGCCTCCTGCGTGTACGGCGCCTTGCACTGCACAGAAAGGACGTCAACCGCTTCCATTCCGCTTGGGTCGGTTGTCGCCCGCACCGGAATATGGCGGTCGCCGCCGTAACCGACCATGCGCAGACCGTCCCTGTTTATGCGGTCCACGTGCTCCTGCCACACGTCGACGAGGGTCACGTCCAGCCCGCCTTCGGCCAGAAGGCCCCCGAACAGGCAACCCATCGCGCCGGCGCCGACCACTGCGATCGTCGGTTTCCAGTCCCTCATGCAATCCTCCTGTTCCTCTTACCCCGGGATCCTGACCAGGCAGGTCGGACCTCTCAAATGGGAATTACAAACCCTGGCGCCACGCCGTCTTCAAGTCTCCGTACCGCAGCGAGGACATCGCCGGGACTCAATCAGCACCTGGCGTATTGGTGGTCAACACCCAGATCGTCGGCGTCGGCGGCGCCTCCACCACACCGACCGAATCGGTATTCACAGCCGTCTCGAAGGGCGCATACAGCCACCCGTGCGCCTCCTTGCCCCTGTTGTCCACAAAATCGATCTTCCACCAGTCACCCGTCTGATTCCGCCCCACAATCCTATACTCTCTCCCCATAATCGCGTGCCCCAAAATGCTATAAGCTGACCCAGGACCCGACATAATCCTCATGCCATAGTTCTTCACCACCACTTTCGGCGCCAACCCACCAGAACCATTACGATCAACGGAAGTCTCCGTCGCCAAAACCTCCGGCGTAACCAGTACTGCCGCCACAACCTCCGGCGCTACCGATGCCGTCGCCGCGACCGCCGGTGTAACCAATACCGTCACCACCACCGGCGTCACACGCAACGCCTCCTCATCTGAGCCCATCACATTGCTTGCTACGCCCCCGACCGCAGTGCCCAACAAAATCCAGCCCGCAATCCCCAAAGCCCTTTTTGCCTTACTCAAATCCTCTGCCCCGTTTCAACCAGCTCACCCTCTCGACACTGAGACCGCACTCAGATGACAGATGCCCCGCACCAGCAGGAGAACTACCATGTCCACTGAAAACCGGTCAGCATCAAGCGAATGGCACTCCTGTATTTGGTCCTTTCTTGAATACACTACGCGCGATGCGCCGCCTATTCCTGATACGAAAAATTGGCTTTTGCAAGCGGCCCAAACGCAACACCGCGCGACGCCTTGACTTGGAACTTGAGCCCCGGCTAAAATAAGAATGCCCCTCCCGCAACGGTTGAAAGTACACGACTGCGCGACTCGGATGTTGACATCATGGACTACAGACGATTGACAGTTCTGCGGCACGCGAGAGCCAAGCCCCTGGGCGCATCCGGCGGCGATATCGACCGCCCGCTGGCTAAGAGCGGATTCAAGCAACTGCAGCGCGTTAGCCACCTGCTTGCAACGGCGAAGGAACCGCCCGACTGGATCGTGGCTTCACCGGCGCTGCGGAGCCGCCAGACCGCGGAAACAGTAGCCGATCTGATAGGCTACACGCGCAACATCGGCTGGAACGACCGCATTTACGCCGCGGCGCCCCATGCCCTGCTCAATGTTCTGCAGGAGACGCACGACAGCGCACAACATGTCCTCCTCGTCGGTCATAACCCGGGCGTGGCACAACTCGTGTCCGGCCTTTGCGCCGGCGCCGACAGCCGCCTGAATCTGCGCTTCCCCACCGCCGCCGTGGCCCACTTCGAACTGGAAATCGCGCGCTGGCGGCAGCTGCACTGGGGCAGCTGTGCACTTCGTTTTCTCGTCGCGCCCCGCTTTCTCAAGTCGCTGCCGCGAGGCTGAACACCCCCCCAACTCTGGCGCCCACGCGCCGATCAGACCGCCTGCCCGTATATGTGCCGGTCGACATAGCCGTTGCGAAATTTCCCCTCCGGGTCCCATGACTGCAAGAGGCCCTGGAAGTCGGCCATGCGCGAGAAGTTCGCCTGCAGCTGCGCGGGCGAGAGCGAGAACAGCTTGCCCCAGTGGGGACGGACCTGGAACTGTGCGAGCGCCTCCTCGACGACTGGCAGCAGCGCCCGCACGGCAGGCCACTCTTTTCTCCACGAAAAATGAAAGGCAACTGCCGGCGTTTCGTAGCTCTGGCTCAGCCACAACCGGTCCGCGGCGATTGAACGAACCTCCGAAATCCAAAGGACCGGTTCCAGACGATCGCGGAGCCCCTCCATCGCCTGCAATGCCATAACGGCGCAGTCGCGCGGCACGAAATACTCTGTCTGAAGCTCGTCACCGCTCGCGGGCGTACTGTCGACCCGAAAGTGGGGCAGCCGCTCGTGCCACGGGCCGGGAATGCCCATTTGCGGTGTGCACGGGTCTGGATCAAACCTGGTTACCGGGTGCCGGTGGGTTGGCGCCGGTCGCGCGCCGAAAAAAGCGTTCCCGGCGGGCGGCCCATTGCTGCCGGCCGCTCCCGTGTCGGCATCGCTTTCCCAGTCCGCCCACGCGCCCAGCTCTCGTTTCAACCAGACCTGGTTTACCGTACCTCCCAGCCAATCGGTAAAAAGGCTAACACTGTAGGCGCCCGACATAATCCCGTCGAAATTATCATAGAGTTCAGCGACGGGCAGATCTTCGTACACCGTCTGTTCCATTGCGAAGGCCGGTACCGTTGCCAGCGTGATTCTCGTCACCACCCCCAGCCCGCCCAGGCCGACGACGCCGCCGAGGAACCCTTCGCCGCCGCCGTCTGGCGTCAGCGACCGCAGCTCCCCGTCCGCCGCTACCAGCTCCATCCCTTCCACTTCGCTTGCCAGGTTGCCGTTGTTGTCGCCTGAGCCGTGCGTCGCGGTTGCACAGGCTCCGCCGATCGAGATATGCGGGAGGGAGGCCGTGTTTCTGAGCGCGACGCCTTGCACGTGCATGCGCTGGCAAAGCTCACCGTAGGTGATGCTTGCGCCGCAGGTAACCGTGTTTCGCTTCGGGTCGAAGGTCACAGGAATGTCCAGGCAATCCACCGAGACATATGCGCTCGACGCCGGGTCGGGCGGGTCCTGAGCCGTGACCTTTCCATTGTGGCCCGCGTTAATTTGCGCGTCGATTGCAGCGATGTCGTTGAACGAGTGGCGCGATCCGAGCACTCTCACCTTGCGGCTGGCCCGCACCAGTTCCTGCAACTCCTCCACCGTCCTGGGCGCGTGGACCTGCGCGGCTGAGAATTGTACGTTTTCCGACCAGTTTCGCAGCGTCATCTGCATCTGCCTTTCTGCATGGACCGGCTGAAGAACTCCCCTGGGAAGCGACGGGGCCTGCGCGCCTGTTCGAAGCCCGCCGGCTGTTGAGTATTGGACCGAGAGGGAAACGTTCCGGCCATTGTAACGCGACAGAACGGTATGTCAAAGGCTCTCGGGTTCAACCTAACAACGGACTTCACCTCCCGAGCAGAGCCTTCGCTATGGCTCCATCCATTGCCCGCCCATCCCAATGTATGCCGCGTAACTCGTCGTTTTGGGCCTGCGACTTGATGCACGTGAGGCTCAATGACGGCACAGAGGTGCGGTTGCTGACCGTCATCGACGAATACGGCAGGGCGTGTCTGGCGCGGCGGGCTGCCCGCAGCATACGCTCTGCCGATGTGACGGAGGTGCTAGCCGAGTTGATGGTGTTCAGAGGCGTGTCCGACCGTATTGGCTCGGACAACGGGCCGGAGTTTGCGGCCCGGGCTGTGCGCGAGTGGCTTGGGCGTGTGGGAGCCAGGACGCTCTGCATCGAGCCCGGTCGCGGTGGAAGAACGGCTGCATCGAGAGTGTCAACGGGAAGTTGACGGACGAGCTGCTGGACGGGGAGGTCTTCCATGCATTGCTGGAGGTGCGCGTGCTGACGGAGCGGTACAGGCGGACTTGCAACCGGGTCAGACCGCACAGCACTCTGGGCTTGCGGCCGCTGGCGCCTGAGGCCCTCTTGCCTGCCCTGTCTCCGTGCTTGTCGGACTAACATCGACGGGTGGTAAAAACATCAGGGGCAGGTCAGTTTTCGAACCATCTTCCTATAGTCGTTCTCTCTTTCGCGTATGCGGCTTACCGGCGTTTGCGCGTCCATTCGGTTTTGGCGGTCTTCTGCGTATCGGCAGCGGGGCGCGTATCCGCGACGATACAGGCTTCCAACTGCGTGCGCAGCGCCTCAACATCCAGCCCACCATGCGAGGCGATCATAACAATCTGCGTGCTGGGCGTCCCATCCCCCCATTCATCAGCCAGCGTCAGGCTGGCGCGTTTGCCCACCATTTGCAGAATCATCCTGTTTTCCGGCATATCATGGAGATGAACTGCACCTTTAGCGCGGTAGATGGTATTGGGCAGTTCCTCGAACATCCCACGTAGTGCTTTCAGCGACAGCGGTTTGTCCGTCGTCCAACTCCAGGTGCTGAATACCAGCGTATGGTCGGTATGTTCATCGTGGTGACGTCCGGCCTCAGCGTGGTCATGGTGATGCCCGTCATCATGATCGTGATCGTGTTCATCATCCACGCCATGCACATGCACATCGCGCTCGGCACGCCGATGCAGGCGTTCCGGTGCATACTTGCCCACACCCAGCACCAGTCCCAGCGGCACCCGTCCGTAAGTCGCTTCCAGAATGCGCGCTTCCTGCACATTGCGTCGAACCAGATCGGTTTGGATGTCCACTACGTTGAGAAAGACCTTTCTAATCTTCATTCTCGGCACAATGCGTCGAATCAGATCGGTTTGGATCTCTTCCAGTACCTCTGCCGTGACCAGATCGACTTTGTTCAGTACCACGATGTCCGCGACCGCGATCTGATCCAGCGCCAGCCCGAAGTTTTCTTCATCCAGTGACAGGATCTGATCGGCATCCACGACGACCAGAATGCTGTCGAGCCGCACCAACGGTTTGGTTTCAGGCATCAGGAAGGTATTGGCGACAGCGATAGGATCGGATACACCGCTGGTCTCGATGATGATGTATTCCGGGGGATCCTCCCGCCGCAGCAGTTTGAGGGTTTCCTTCAGCAGGTCACCGCGAATCGTGCAGCAGATGCAGCCGTTCGACAGATTGACCGTATCGCCTTCGACACCGACGACCAGCTGGGCGTCAATGTTTACCGCGCCAAAGTCGTTCACCAGCGCCGCGATCTTCAGACCGTGATTGCCGTGCAGGATGTGGTTTAGCAGGGTGGTCTTACCTGCGCCGAGAAAGCCGCTGAGAATCGTCATTGGCACCGGGAAACGATGGTTCTCCATATCAGGTGTCCCGCCTGAATCGCAGTTCATGATGTGCTGGGCAGCCGCTGGCGCAGCCATTCATTGACGGTGCGCGTGATATATTCCCCTTCTGATTTCGGGGCATTGACTGCCAGACAGGTTTCCATGCGCCGGTTCAAACTGTCCCCGTCAACACGCCCCTCTGTACCAATGACGACGAGCTGCGAGTGGGGCGCTGCATTTTCCCAACCATCCTGAGTTAAGGTCAGGCTGGCGCGTCTGCCTACCACCTGCAAAACCCCTTTTTGACCGGGGGCATCCGCCAGAAAGAAAATCCCTTTTGCGCGATAGATCGTTTCAGGCAGGCGGTTGACCATCCGTTGCAAGGCGCGAAATGAGACAGGCTGCAAACTGCGCCAACTCCAGGTGCTCAAAACCAGCGTGTGGTCTGTATGTTGATGGTGATGTTCGTTGTCCTCATGCTCATGTCCTTCATCTTCGGCATGAACATGAATATCGTGTGGCTGGCGGCTTGTCAAACGCTTGATTTCGAATTGACCCACATCCAACAGCAGTTCAAGCGGCACGTCTGCTTGGGTTGTTTCGATGATGCGTGCCTGGGGGACGATCTGCCGGATGTAATCCCGCACCGATTGAAGCTGTGCCCCATTCACCAGGTCGACTTTATTCAGGATGACGATATCCGCCATGCCGACCTGATGGATGGACAGCACCTCATGGCGCTTGTCGAGGCTCAGAATCTGTTCGGCATCCATCACGGTCAGGATGCTGTCAATCTGCACGCGCTGGATCGCTCGAAACGTAAGCGCGACTTCGAGTGGATCGGAGACACCACTGGTTTCAACCAGAATATATTCGGGTGGCTGCGGACGCTGGATCAGGTCGCGTGTGGCTTTGAGAAAGTCGCCCCGGATGGTGCAGCAGGTGCAGCCGTTGGCAAGGCTGATCGTGTTTTCTTCCATACCCACACCGAGCTGCGTATCAATATTGATGGCTCCAAAGTCATTCACCAGCACCGCCACGCGCAGACCATGCTCTGCATGAAGAATGCGGTTGAGCAGCGTGGTTTTCCCAGAACCCAAAAACCCGGTAATGATGGTCACGGGAATGGGTTCGAGATCAGATTTCGGGTTCAAAACACACTCGCTTTCATTTTCATCTTGCTAATCTGATTGATACTCAGCACAGTGAACAGACCAGCGGACATCAGGTCACCGATAGTCGATGACAACCTTCCGGCGCTTGCGAGACCTGTCAGTGACCTGCCCCCAAAAACTGGTCCAGGTACTATCTTAGTATGGGGCCGCAGAAATGGGGAAAGATGGCCAAGAGGTGACATACGCCAGAGCAGGTGATCAACGAGCTCAGAGAGGCTGAGGTGGCGATAGCCGCGGGCAGCGCAGCTCTCATGGGGTCAACCAGGCCGGCGAACTGGCTGGGATGCCAGAGCAGATCGATTTCATCCGGGACGTTGAAGGCGCCATGGCCGAAATCGACGCCAGCAACTTCGATAAGTGGCCGCATGTAGTCTGCCTTGGAAGGAAAGAGTGAAAAGGGAGTGAGGAGCGAAACGCTTCTTACTCCTCACTCCTCACTCCCCATTTCTCTCTGCCGACTCTTCACAGATTGACGCGCCGCAGCTTATGTTGGAAAAGGAGAGAGCGAAACGAGGCGAGAAACCTCTCTGAATTCACTCTCTACAACCTCCTTATTCGCTGTCAGGCACGTTGCCGACATCTATGCCATCCATCAGGGAGGGGTCGCCCCCTAACGTACTGGCCAGCGTCCGCATGTTTTCCACCATCATGCCGATGTAGGTGTGCTCGGGGTCATCGGGCCCGCCGGGCAGACCGTCGTCCAGCAGAGTGCTTACGGTAACGCCGGTCTCGGAGGCAATCTGGTCGATCACGTCTGCCGGGAAGAGAATTGAGCCAAAGATGGCAGGCACGCCTTCCTCGCGCAGCTGGTCGATCAGCGCGGCCACCTCCTTGGCAGACGGCCGGGACGTGTCGTTCGGCTGGATGCCGCCGATCACGGTGTAACCGTAGCGGATGGCAAAGTAGCCGAACGAGTCGTGATAGGTGAGCAGTCTGCGATTCGATTCGGGAATCGTCGCCGTCGCGGCCTGGATGGCTTCATCGAGAGCAACGAGGCGGGCAGCGTACTCGTTAAAGTTGCTCTCATAGTAGCCCCTGTTGTCGGGATCGTGTTCCGCCAGAGTGACAAAGATCAGGTCGGCCTGCGCCAGTTTCACGGCATCGGAGGGCCTGGGCTCGAAGGTATGGGGGGCGGTGCCGGGCGGCATGATGGCATCGAGGTCAATGCGATCGCCACCGATGTTGTAGACGATATTTGCGAGCGGCAAAACTGAAACGACGACGCGCGGGCGTTCTTCGTCGGTGGGGGCGTCAGTCGTTACAGGCGCGGCTGGTATGCAAGCGGTGAGGAGGAACAGAGTTGCCAGGAGCGACGCGAGAATCCAAAGCGAGTGAAGCACCAGCGGGAACCCTTTCGCCAGGCTGGTGGCTTATGATAGTCATATCTGTTGCAAAAATTCGCAACAAGCCACAGTTTAGCACAGGCCGGCGGCGGTGTCGATACCGGTTCCCGTCAACTGCTTGCCCACTTCCAAACTGCACTTGCTGACTGTACCATCTTGCCGGCGAGACAGAGAATCTCCAGATGCTGCACAGAACTGCTTCGTCTAGGCGCGTCTCGTGCCGACCGGAGTTACTCCTTTGCTGAAACGTTATTGGTGTCAACGTGGTCCGTCAACCAGCCGTCGCCGCCAACTGTTTCGGCCAAAGCCTTTGTGTTTTGGACCCGCATTTTGTTGGCCATCGGCCTGCTGACCTGTATGATAGGCAGACGATGCCGCACTCGGCCATTCAAGGGCAGTGGCGGCAGTTCTTGCAGGCAGGCATCTGCGGCGGATGCCCCTACTCGACAGAGTGCCGCCAGGTTTCAGGAGCAGGCTCTTGAACTCCAATTGGAATTACGGCGACATCCCCGATCAATCGGGCCGCGTTGTCCTGGTGACGGGAGCAAATAGCGGGCTGGGCTATCACACCGCCCGCGGGCTGGCGGCGGCAGGCGCGCGCGTGCTGATGGCGTGCCGCTCGCTTGACAAGGCCGAACGGGCCGCGGCGGAAATACGCCAGCAGCTTCCCGGCGCGCAGCTGACCCTCGTCGAGCTGGACCTGGCCGATCTTGAATCTGTCACACGCTGCGCCGCGACCGTCAACGAGGAGTGCGAACGGCTGGACATCCTGGTCAACAACGCCGGGCTGTCCGCTTTCTCGCGCCGGGAAACCGCCCAGGGCTTCGAGCTCCAGTTCGGCGTCAACCACCTGGGCCATTTTGCCCTGACCAGCCGGCTGCTTCCCCTGCTGCTCGATTCAGACGCCGGCCGCGTCGTCAACGTGAGCAGTATCGCGCACAGAAACGCGCGCCTGGATTTCAACGATCTTCAGGGCAAGGGCGGCTTCAACGCCTACTCGCAGAGCAAATTGGCGAACCTGCTCTTCACTTTCGAGCTGCAGCGGCGTCTTTCCCGCAGCCGGGCGCCGGCCATCAGCGTCGCCGCGCACCCTGGCCTGTCCTCCACCAGCCTGGTCTCGATGGAGAAGCTGAGGGACGACACCAACATACTTTTGGCGAGAACCGCAAACCTGGTCGTGCGCTTGCTCATCCCCGTCTTCGGCCAGAACGCAGAACAGGGCGCCTTGCCGCAGCTCTACGCTGCGACCGCGCCCGGCGTCAACGGCGGCGACTACTTCGGGCCGGCCGGGCGGCAGGAGTATCGCGGCTTTCCCAGGAAGGTAACCGCCCGCGACCACGCTTACGACGAGGAGGCGGCCGCGCGGCTGTGGCAGATCTCGGCGGAGTTAACTGGAGAACAGTTCACCCAGCTGGAACCCTGATGGGGGACTCCTGAATTGGGCAGTTTTCGCCCCACCTGACGTAAGAAAGAGCTTGCCAGGGCAGTTTGGTCGGGCGAAGGACCAGACACAGAAACCGGTTTGCGCCCACTCTCGAAAACCGGTCTAAGAGGAGAAAGCGAGAATGTCCACCGAAGTCTCACCCAGCTGGCAGCTGTTCATCGAGCAGCACCCGCAGTGCATGAAAGTCCTGCGCCAGCTCAGCGCCAGCGACTGGTACGCGGCCGGCGGCTGGACGTCGTTCATCGGTCCCTACCATGCCGGCATCTATATGCAGGTCGCCAAGGGCAGCTGGTTCAACTACGGCCTGGACGGGATCCACTTCGAGTTTGGTCTCACCGAGGAGAACCTGGCCGCCAAAACTCTGTCGATCGACCTGCACGTCGGTCACAGGAATCTGTTTGACCGCGAACGCTTCAACGCGTTGACCGTCGAACAAATGGAAGAGATCGCCTCGGCCTGGAATGTCGATGGGTTGCGCTTTTCGCGCACGAACCTGTCCGAGAGGCTGAGCATGCCGGTCCGCTTTACCAAGAGCGGCTTCGGCAAACAGATGGCGGCTGCACTCACCCGGATGAGCCAGCTGGCGCCCGTCATCGATGACGGACTGGCCCGACTGGAGTAGCCCTGAAGTGTACAACCATGCGCCGCCCGGCTATCTTTGCCCTTTCTGCGCTGTCGTCGCAGGTGCGGAGCCCGACTTTTGCTACACGAAACAGGCCGACGTCGTCCCTGCGAGACAGGCACGGTACCGGCTTCATCTCGTCGCATTGGTGGCCGCGCAATCCGGGCCACGTGATCCTCGTCCCCAACGTCCACCACGAAAAATATCTACGAACTTCCCGACGAGTTTGGCGCTGCGCTCTTCGGGGCCAGCCGTCGTATCGCGCTGGCCATGAAGGCGGCATACGGTTGCGACGGCGTCTCCACGCGTCAACATAACGAACCGGCCGGCAACCAGGACGTCTGGCACTTTCACCTGCACGTCTTTCCCCGCTACGTGGACGACCAGCTCTACCTTCGCTCGGCAGAGCGAACGCCTACGAGTCCTCCTCAGCGCTTGCCGTACGCTGTAAAACTGAAGCGCGCGCTCGACCGCGCGGATTTCGGAGAATAGCAGGTGTCCCTGGCGTTACCGCTTCCCGATCTGGCAAGGGAGTATCTGCTCGACCCGCAGATCATCTACCTGAACCACGGCAGCTTCGGCGCAGTGCCCGCGGCCGGTGTTCGAGGTCTACCAGCGCTGGCAGCGTGAGTTGGAGGCAAACCCGGTGGCGTTCCTGGGGCGGCGCGCGCCGGACCTCCTGGCGGAGGCAAGACAGAAGCTGGGCGCGTTCATCAATGCGTCGGGTGACGACCTTGCCTTTGTTCCCAATGTCACCTACGGGATGAACATTGTCGCGCGCGCACTGCCGCTGGAAGAGGGCGACGAAGTTCTGAGTACCGATCACGAGTACGGCGCCATCGACCGCGCCTGGCGTTTCAAATGCGAAGAGAGCGGCGCCCGGCTGGTCAGGCGGCATGTCTCGCTGCCGGTCACCGACCCGCAACAGGCCGTTGAGGAAATCTGGGACGGGGTCAACGAGCGCACCAAAGTGATCTCGCTCAGCCACATCACCTCGCCGACCGCTCTGATACTGCCAGTAGAGGAGATCTGCCGCCGCGCCTCGGAGGCGGGGGTCCTGACCGTCATTGACGGCGCGCACGCGCCCGGGCAGATCGACCTGGACATGCAAACGGTCGGCGCCGACTTTTACTGCGGGAACTGCCACAAGTGGCTCAGCAGCGCGCGCGGCGCCGGCTTTCTCTACGCCCGCCCCGACCGCCAACATCTGCTGGAGCCGCTCGTCGTCAGCCACGGATGGCGCAGCGAAAATCCCGGGCCGTCGCCTTTCCTGGACAACTTCAACTGGTCCGGGACGATCGACCCTGCCGCCTATCTCAGTGTCCCCGCAGCCATCGACTTTTGGGAACAGAACGACTGGCCGATGGTGCGTTCGGCCTGTCACCGGCTACTGGCGGAGTGTGAGGAGCGCATCCTCAACCTTTCCGGTCTGCCGCCCGTCAGCCCGGCGGCAATGTGGGCCCAGATGCGACTGGTGCTCCTACCCAAGAGCGCCGATACCTACCGGCCTCATTTGGAAGAAAACCGCATCGTCGTGCCCGTGGGACAGCAACGCGGGCACACCGGCATCCGCATCTCGGTGCAGGCGTACAACAGCCCTTCGGATTTGGAGCGCCTGGTCGACCTGCTTGCGGCCGCCGCGAACTGAAAGGGCGGATTGCGAACGCCGCTCCTCGCACCCGTTGGCGTTTGTGGCTGGGTCTTCGAAAATGAACTGCGTCACGCCTGTCTCAGCAAACGCACAAGCTCCAGAATGCCCGGCCTCTTGCCGTACATCAGCATGCCAAGACGGAATATCTTGGCGCCGAGCCAGATAATCAACGGCGTCGACGCCAGCAGCACGCAAATGCTGACGGCCACGTCGACCCACGGTATATCGCCAAGCGGCAGGCGCAACATCATCGAGGTCGGCGCGGTGAGCGGAAACCAGGAAAGCGCACGGATCAACATCGAGTCCGGACTGTTCAAGAATACGCCCAGAAACATCAGTGGGATCGCCGCGAAGAGCGTGACGATGCCGGAAATCTGCTGGCTCTCCTGAAAATTGCTCCCAAGCGTCCCGATCGCCCCGATCAGCACGGCGTAGACGGTAAAGCCCAGAATGTAGTAGAGCAAGGCCAGCGCGAAGACCTCGCCGCGCGTGAAGAACGGGAGGACAATCCCGGCCAAAAGGGCGAGGCCGCCGCCCAGGCCCAACCCCGACCCCAGCCAGACAAACACCTGCGTCAGCCCCAACCCGCCCAGGCCGATGACCTTGCCCGCCAGCAGTTGTTGCGGTGTTACAGAGGACAGAACGATCTCGATGACGCGGCTCGATTTCTCCTCGGCGACGCTGCGTATGAGATAACCGGACGAGATGAAGATGGTTATCGTCAACAGGATCGCGAATATGAACGGGACCACGTAGCCCAGCACCCTGGCCACAACGCCTCCTGGTTCCTGGTCTGCCTCGCTCGTGAATTCGACCCGCGCGTCGTACGGGTCCAGCAAGCGCTCGCGCAGCCCGGCGTCTTCGATATCTTCGACCAGATGCGCCATAAAGAATGACCGCAGCCCGCCCGTCCCGCTGCCGGAAAACCTGCTGCCCCCCCAAATCACCCGGATGTCTTCCTGCCCGGGATAGGCAGCGGGAACAATGACGACCCGCACTACGGTTTCCTCATCGAGCGCTGCGCGGGCAGCCGGCTCATCGGCGAAGACGATGAACTCCTCCTCGAACTGCGAAAGCATCGGCGTGAATCTGCCGGATTGATCGACAAGGGCCGTGTGTTGCAGGTCGTCGTCGAAGAGCCGGACAATCGCGCCGCCGGTCTGCCGGCCGAAGAAAACGCCGGCGATCAACGCGATCAGGCCCAGCGCCGGGACCAGCAGCGTAACGATGATGAAGTCCGGTCGGCGCACGTTTACCCAGTATTCGTGGCGCGCGATTGTGAGTACCTTGTCCAAATCTCTTGCCACTCCGAACTATCCGACAACCCGGGCCCGCCCGGGAAGGGGTCGCCTACTCTTCCCTGTCCCGGCCCTGGACAACTGCGACGAAGATATCGTTCAGGGGAACGGCGGCCTGCTCGAAGCTCTCCACCTCGATGTTGCGCGCAACCAGCATCGCCAGCAGGTCCTGCGGGCCGATACCGTCGAGGGTTAGAAGGACTGCCTCGCCGCTGCGATCGTAACCGGCAACGCCGGGCAGGTCATCGGGCAGATTGGCGGCGCGCACGCGCACCGAGTTGGGTGCGTAGTCACTCTTTATCTGCTTCAGCGGCCCGTAGAGAACGGCGCGACCTTCATTGATCAGCAGTATCCGGTCGCACAGCTCCTCGACGAGGTTCATCTGGTGCGCGCTCAGCACGATCGACTTGCCTTCGCCGATCTGAGAACGCATCAGTCCCTTCAGTAGCTCCACGTTCACCGGGTCCAAACCCTGAAACGGTTCATCCAGTATGAGCAGATCGGGATCGTGGAGCAGGCTCGCCACAAATTGCACCTTCTGCTGCATCCCGCGGCTGAGGTCCTTGACCCGCTTGTTGCCCCAGTCTGCCAGCTCGACGCGCTCGAGCCATGCCTCGGCCCGCTCTCGCGCGGTCGCACTTTCCACGCCCTTGAGCCGGGCGAGGTAGACGAGGACTTCCATTACCCGCTGGTCCCGGTACAGGCCGCGCTCCTCCGGCAGATAGCCGACCCGTTCGCGGCTGCGGCCAGGCGGGCTGCCCAGCAGCTCGACCTCGCCGGAGTCGGCCTTGAAGATGTCCATCAGGATGCGGATCGTGCTCGTCTTGCCCGCGCCATTGGGACCGAGAAGTCCGAAGATCTCGCCCGGATAGACGTCGAATGTCAGGTCTTCTACGGCGGTGAAACTTCCGTACTGTTTGTGCAGCTGGCGGGCGGAGAGAACTGGGGCGTCCATGGAAAAGATCTTAAGGCAGATTGGTTGTTGTTATTGTGACCGAGCATCCCTTTGGCAGAGAGATTATAACAGTAACGGGCAAGCGGGATAGTGCAGCTCATATGCCAGTACGTGAACCGGATCGGAAAGTTTCTTTGAATCCTTTTCATTCCCTTTAGCGGCGATCATCGCGGACCACCGACAGGACGCAGGCGGCATGTGAATTCAGCCGCACGAATTGGCCGCGCTTTCCCATTAGTTCATCTGAATCCAATGAAATTCTTTTAAATGAAATTAATTGGGTACAGTGTCAAGCCTGTACCCTGCTTGCACCACAGGCCTCAGCACTTGGGTCCGGCGACACGCGCGGGCCAGCCGCTGCGCCCCGACCTGCGATTCGCCCGAGCCAAAGCAACTACCCGGGAACAGTCGCAAATTACAAAGAAAAAGGTCGCAAACACACGTAAACACTCACAAATGCTCGTAAACGCTCATCCGAATGCCGGTCCGGCCACACTTTTGCGAGCCCGTGCCCAGATCAACCGGTCAGTCTCTTTCGAAGCCGGCAATGCACGTCCTTCTGGCGCCCGAGCGTCCCCACATCCAAGCAGGGCGATTGCATCTATTTGGGTCAAGACCCGCGACACTACCTGATTCGAGCCCAACTCCGAAAAACCGCCGAAAACAGCATGTCTTTGTAGGGGCGCCCCTTGTGGGCGCCCTACCGACGTTCGGTCTCCTGGCCGAAAACGATTGACAATTGGGAGGGGCGCCCATCGTAGGCGCCTATCGTGGGTGCCCTTCGTGGGACATTTCGGCGTCCAGACTTAGATGCGATTGCCCTGTCACATCCATGTCCCGCCCTTGACACCGATTCACCGCCTGTGCTACTCTAGTTCCCGTTGCACCTTAGAAACAGAAATCTCTTATCCAGAGTGGGGGGAGGGAACGGCCCTGTGATCCCCCGGCAACCTGCCGGAGCCCCGGTTGACGGTTGTTGACTGGCGAACGGCTCGCCCCGGACTGCCGCCGGGCGCGAGCAAGGCGCCCGCGGCTCTCCTGCTGCCGCCGTTTCGCCGATCGACGTCTCTCGGTTTGCTCTTTCGGTGCCAATTCCGACGAGCCCATTGCGGCTCGAAAGATGAGAACAATTTCGGCCTCGCCGCCCCTCTGGTCTGCATTGGAGGGGTTTCTTTTTGCAAAAGGGAAAATCCTATGCGCACCGTCTTCTGGCAGGACGGGCAAGTGAAGATGATCGACCAGCGTCTGTTACCGAGCGAGGAGGTCATCGCAGAATTTGATACGGTCCCCGAGGTGGCTCGCAGCATCCGTGAGATGTACGTGCGCGGCGCGCCCGCCATCGGGGCGACAGCCGCATACGGCATGGCGCTCGCCGCGCACATCAGCGCGGCCGGCGACGGCCAGAGCCTGCTCGATGAGCTGCGCCAGGCCAAGGAGACGCTCGACGCGGCGCGGCCGACCGCGGTCAATCTGACCTGGGCGACCCGCCGTCTCCTGCGAGTGGCAGAACAGATCGTCGAGGAAGCAGGCCCCTCTCATGTGGAAGTAAGGGAGTTGGCCCAATCCCTCCTGGCAGAAGCCGAATCGCTGGCCGACGAGGACGTCGAGATCAACCGCCGCATGGGTTTCAACGGCGCGGCTGTCGTACCCGACGGCGCCAACCTCTTGCACCACTGCAATACCGGTTCGCTGGCAACGGTCGACTTCGGCACCGCCCTGGGCGTCATTTACGCCTGCCAGGAGCAGGGCAAACAGGTCCACGTCTGGGTGGACGAGACAAGACCCCGCCTCCAGGGTGCGCGGCTGACGGCCTGGGAGCTGATGCGCGCCGAGGTGCCCATGCACCTGGTCGCGGACAACGCCGCCGGCCACCTGATGCGCACGGGGCAGGTCGATGTCGTCGTTTTCGGCGCCGACCGGGTTGCGGCCAACGGCGACGTCGCCAACAAGATCGGCACCTACAAACTGGCTGTTGTCGCCCGCGAAAACGGGATTCCCGTCTACTGCGTCGCCCCTACGAGCACGGTCGATCTGGCGTTGTCCGACGGCGACAAGATTCCCATCGAAGAGCGCGCCGCCGAGGAAGTGGCTGAAATCGGCAGGCGCCCGATCGCACCGACCGACGTACCCGTCTACAATCCTGCCTTCGACATTACGCCCCACCGCTATCTCACCGGCATCGTGACTGAGGAGGGTATCTGCTACCCTCCCTTTACGGCGAGCCTGAAGGCTGCGGTGGAGCGCGGACGGGCGGCAATCGAAGAGAAACGGGCGGGGAGGAGTAGGCAACAATGAACCTGGCCAGCCGCTTTTCTAACATCTGCGTCTTCTGCGGCTCCAGCCCCGGAGCAGACGGCATCTATACGCAGCAAGCCGAGGCGCTTGGAGCGGAGATTGCGCGGCGAGGCTATGGCCTCGTCTACGGCGGCGGCAACCTGGGCCTGATGGGCGCGGTCAGCCGGGCGGCATATGCAGGCGGCGCAACAGTCTTCGGGATCATTCCCGGTCCGCTCGCGGCGAAGGAGATAGCCGGTGAGACGATAGGCAACCTCGAGGTTGTCGAAACGATGCACCAGCGCAAGGCTCGCATGGCCGAGCTGTCCGACGCGTTTGTAACCATGCCCGGCGGCATCGGCACGCTGGAAGAACTGTTCGAAACGATTTCATGGATCCAGCTGGGTATCCACAGCAAGCCGATGGGCCTGCTGAACGTAGACGGCTTCTTCGATCACCTGCTACAGATGCTCCGGTACCAGATTGCCCAGGGGTTTATCGCAGACCGATATCGGTCGCTGCTGGTTGTTTCCGATGACCCTGCCGAGCTGATCGACGGCCTGTTGCGCCACGAAACGCCGGCGAGTTCGGTAAAGTGGATCTCGGCGGAGCAGGCATAGCTGAATTCCTTCGCTTCTCGCGCGCCTCGCGCCCGCCACAGTGCGCACGGGAGATCAGGCCGCGCGCCTGCGGAGAATAGGCTTCAGTGCCAGATGGCAAGGACGAATTGAGACAGATCATTGCCCTCGGCGGCCATACGCTATCCGATTGCCGCGAAGACATGTCGCTGAGCCGTTATATTTTGGACCTGGCTGCGGCCGAATGCCCGCGCGTCTGCTTTCTCTCCCAGGCAAGCGGGGAGGAACCGTCCTATGTCCTGCGCTTCTATCGCCATTTTCTCGCGCTTGGCGCACAGCCGGCAGACCTGTCACTGTTCCAGCCCCATACCGCCGACATCGAAGGATTTCTTCTGGCGCACGACGCCATCTATGTTGGCGGCGGCAACACGCTGTCGATGCTCTCGCTGTGGCGTGCCTGGGGGTTAGACTGTATTTTGCGCGCCGCCTGGGAGCAGGGAACAGTGCTGGCGGGCGTGAGCGCCGGCGCCATCTGCTGGTTTGAACAGGGGCTCACCGACTCCATCCCGGGCAAGCTCAGCGCCCTCGACTGCCTCGGTTTTCTGCCCGGCAGCTGCTCGCCGCATTACGACGGCGAGGCCGAACGCAGGCCCAGTTACCGTCGCATGGTTGCCGGGGGCGAAATCAAGCCCGGCTACGGCGTCGATGACCACGCGGCGCTACATTTTCGGGGCAAGGACCTAGCCGGCGTCGTGACTTCACGCGTATCTGCGTCCGCCTACCTGGTCGAAGGCGGCTCTGACGGCGTAACCGAGACCAGGCTCGAGGAAAGAAGCCTTGAATCTTAGCGACGGTTGCGCTCCCGCGCATGCCATTCAAGAGATCGAGATGGAACTACCATGAGAATCGTCGTATCCGGTTCGATCGCCTATGACTATCTGATGTCCTTCCCCGGCCGTTTTACCGATCAGATCATTCCGGAAAAACTGACGCGATTGAGCGTCAGTTTTCTTGTGGATGACATGGTGCGGCAGCGCGGCGGCACCGCGGCCAACATCGCCTATTCGCTCAAACTTCTCGGCGGCGAGCCGATACTTCTTGGAACGGTCGGCCAGGACTTTGGCGACTACGCGGCCTGGCTGCAGGCGAACGGCATCCGCACCGACCATATCGTTGAAATCCCGCACAAATTTACGGCCAGTTTCTTCGTCAGCACCGACGAGGAACAGAACCAGATCGCCAATTTCTACGCAGGCGCGATGAGCGACTCCAAAGAGATCTCGCTGGCTGACCGCGGGCTGACCGACGCCGACGTGGTCATAATCAGCCCCAACGATCCGCAGGCAATGCTCAACTACGCGAGCGAGTGCCGCGACCTGGGTATCCCCTTCGCCTACGATCCCAGTCAGCAGACGGCCCGCCTCAGCGGCGAGGCGCTGCGCGCCAGCATACCCGGCGCCGGCTGGCTGATGGTCAACGACTATGAGTTCGAGGTCATCCAGCAGAAGACCGGCTGGTCGAAGGAGCAGATTCTGCGCGAGGTGGGCACGCTCATCGTGACCGAAGGCCGGGTCGGCAGCTACATTTGCAGCGACGGCGAGGAGTTCAAAATTCCGGTCGCGCCGCCGCAGCAAAGGGTGGCCGAACCGACCGGCGTCGGCGATGCCTATCGCGGCGCATTCTTTGCCGCCCACAGCGTCGGTCTGCCGGTCGATGTTTGCGGCCGCGTCGGTGCGCTCTGCGCCACCTACGTGCTTGAGCAGGTCGGAACGACCAACCACCGGTTTACCCCGGCGGAGTTCCTCCGGCGCTACCAGGAATCCTTTGGCGAAGCGTTGGTCTGGGGAGAGCGGGTGTAGACAATCTCTCAGAGGCGAAGGCGTAGAAGCCTTGCAAGCCGTGCCAGCTATCAAGGTTTCGACGGTTTGACTGTCGGCGTCGGTGCGTGTTGGCACTGCCGCCAATGAAGAGGAAGGTGAAGCAATTCAATCCAGTTTCTGAAAGGCTGAGACCTCCAGTTTGCTTTTTCGAAAGTCGAAAGAGAGCCCAATACGCTTCCGACGAAACACAACAAGTGTCGGACCAGAAGGAATCTCTCACAACACATTTTCGGGAGTCATTGATTCCATGAACAGCGCAGCTAAGCAGGTCATTTACGACATAGCCGACATCACTCTGGCCGAAAAAGGCCGATTTCGCATGCAGTGGGCCGGCAAAGAGATGCCCGTGCTCGACCTGCTGGAAGAACGCTATCAACGCGAGCGCCCCTTCGAAGGCGTGCGCATGGCAGCCGCCATGCACGTCACCAGCGAGACCGCCAATCTGATGCGCGTCCTGCTCGCCGGCGGCGCCGAAATCGCGCTCTGCGCCAGCAATCCGCTCAGTACGCAGGACGACGTCGCCGCGGCCCTCGTCGCATACTACGAGATGCCCGTGTACGCCATCAAGGGTGAGTCGACCAGGCAGTACAACGAGCATATCAATGCCGCGCTCGACACCGGGCCCCACCTGACCATGGACGACGGCATGGACCTGGTCGCCATGCTCCATACGCAGCGCAGCAATCTCCTGGACAATGTCGTCGGCGGCACCGAAGAGACGACAACCGGCGTCATCCGCCTCAGAGAGATGGCTGCCCAGGGCAAGCTGGCCTTCCCCGTTATCGCCGTCAACGACGCCATGACGAAGCACTTCTTCGACAACCGCTACGGGACCGGACAGAGCACGATGGACGGCATCATCCGCGCGACCAACGTGCTCCTGGCGGGCAAGACATTCGTGGTCGGCGGGTACGGCTGGTGCAGCAAAGGGATCGCCATGCGCGCCAAGGGGCTTGGCGCAATCGTAGTCGTCACCGAAGTCGACCCGATGCGGGCGTTGGAAGCGCTAATGGACGGCTTTCAGGTGATGCCGATGGCCCGCGCGGCAGAGGTTGGCCACATTTTCTGTGCCGCGACCGGGGACATTCACGTGCTGGACCGCCACCACATGGAGCAGATGCGCGACGGGGCAATTCTTGCCAACAGCGGCCACTTTGACGTGGAGATCAACCTGAAGGCGCTCGAAGAGATGTCGGTGAAGATCACGCGAGTGCGGGACTTTCTCGACGAATACACGCTGGAAGACGGCCGCCGGCTCTACGTAGCGGGCGAGGGACGCCTCGTGAACCTGGCCGCGGCCGAGGGCCATCCCAGCGCCGTCATGGACATGAGCTTTGCCAACCAGGCCCTGGCCGCCGAGTACCTGCTGAAGCATGCCGACCAGTTGGAAGGAAATGTCTACGATATGCCGGAGGAGCTGGACCGGGAGATCGCCGCGCTAAAACTCAACGCAATGGACGTGCAGATCGATACGCTTACGCCCGAACAGGAAGCCTACCTGAACGAATGGACACTGGGCACTGCCGAATAGGAACTGGACCCGCCCCAGCATGGTGCGGCAGTCAGGAGACCAACATATGAGCAGTACTTTCATGACCGCCCCTTCGCTGTTGTTCACAAGCGAATCGGTGACCGAAGGGCATCCCGACAAGATGTGCGATCAGATCAGCGACGCCGTTGTAGACGCCATTATTTGCCAGGACCCCAACGCGCGCATCGCCTGTGAGACCGCCGTCAAGACCGGCTTCGTGATGCTCCTTGGTGAGATTTCGACCAGGGCAACCGTCAACTACGACGAGCTTGTGCGGTCGGTGGTCAAGGAGATCGGTTTCGACAGCAGTGAAAAGGGCTTTGACGGCGACTCCTGCGGCGTTCAGGTCGCCATCGCCTCGCAGTCGCCCGACATTGCCCTCGGCGTAGACCGGGCCCATGAGTTCAAGTCGGAAGAGGATGGACAGCGAGGAGGATGAAATCGAGTCGATCGGCGCCGGCGACCAGGGCATGATGTTCGGCTTCGCCTGCAACGAGACGGCTACGCTCATGCCGCTCCCCATCTTCCTGGCGCATAAGCTGAGCCGCCGGTTGGCGGAGTTGAGGAAGGACAACGTGCTTCCCTGGCTGCGTCCGGACGGAAAGTCTCAGGTCACCGTGGAGTACAGTTACGGCAGACCGAAACGCATCCATACTGTGTTGATCAGCACGCAGCACGCGGCGGATGTCTGCAAGGAAAGGATAGAACGCGAGCTGATCGAAGAGTGCATTATGCCAGCTCTGCCTCCTGAGCTGGTGAGGGAAAAACCGCTGATCTACGTGAACCCAACCGGCCGCTTTGTGGTCGGCGGGCCAATGGGCGATGCCGGACTGACAGGGCGCAAGATCATCGTCGATACCTACGGCGGCATGGGTCGTCACGGCGGGGGTGCATTCAGCGGCAAGGACTGTACGAAGGTCGACCGCAGCGGCGCCTATGCAGCCCGCTGGGTAGCCAAGAACATTGTCGCAGCCGGCCTGGCCGATCGCTGCGAAATCCAGCTTGCCTACGCCATCGGAGTCGCACAGCCCTTGAGCGTGAACGTCGAGACCTTCGGCACGGGCAAAGTTGACGACAGACGTATCGACGAGCTGATTGAAGCACACTTCGACCTGCGGCCCGGTGCAATCATACGCGACCTGGGTCTGCGGAAACCGATCTACCGCCAAACAGCCGCCTACGGTCATTTCGGGCGCGAAGACATCAGTCTTCCTTGGGAGGATACGACTAAGGCCGCGAAATTGCGCCGGGACGCCAACCTCTGAGAGCGGTCTGACGTCGACGGCTTGAATGCAGATACCGAAAGCTCCGTACCATTCTTCCTGAGTTTTCGTAACGCCCAACAGACAAATGGCAATGAAAACCCAACAACAGGACAGCGCCGGCACTTTTGCGGCGGTTAGAGCGCCTTCAGTTTTCTGGATCATCGTCGCTGCGTCTTCCTGCCTGGGCCTCTTTTTCGTCTTCTTCATGGTCGTTCAAGGCTACCGGGACGGCCTGCAACGGGGGGAAGCCCAGAAGAGGCAGCACGTTGCCATCCTGCTGCAGCGGGCTTCGGACTATTTGGATGAAGGACGGCGACAGGAGGCCCTTGCCGCCTACAATTCGGTCCTCCAGCTGGACGCCCGCAATGCCTCTGCTCTCCACGCTATCAGCACAGTGGAGGCGATGCCGACGGCTGCGGCCGAACCGGTTGAGCAGACCGGGCCAAGTCCAATCGAGTTGGAATGGAACGAAGCGCTTGCTCAGCTGGGAGCCGGCAACCTGGAGGAAGCCATCGCCCGTTTCCTCCGCATCCAGGCCGCCCAGCCGGACTTTCGAACCGAGGAAGCGGTCCAAGCGCTATTCAGTGCCTATGTCGAACTCGGAAGGAAAAGGGCCGGCGCCGACCAGTTGGAAGAGGCCGTACAACTTTTCGACAGTGCCCTCGAGCTGAGGCCGACCGATAGCGATGTCCGCAATGAACGCAACATGACCGCCGGATACGTTGATGTCAAGACCTACTGGGGCGCGGACTGGTCGCGAGTGATCGGTATCCTGGAGAAGCTCTACCAGCGCGATCCGGGCTTTCGCAATGTGGAGTACCTGTTACAAAGGGCGCACGTGGAATTCGGAGACAGTCTTGCCAGCGAGGGGGCCTGGTGCGCCGCCGTCGCCGAATACACGAGCGCTATCGCAGTCCTCGACTGGATGGAGCTGCGAGTGAAACGTGAAGGCCTGGCCGTTCGCTGTGAGGCACAAATGAAGAACGGCGCGGCAAGGTCCGGCGCTGCAATTGCCGGCGCTTCTCCTTCGGACCGTTGGCAGGTCGCGCTGGCATAGACCCGCGAGCCTATGCTGGCAAGTCGCGGGGGCGCTGCCGCGCTGCCAGAGAGCAGGGCGATTGCATCTAATTTGGCCAAGACCAGCGACACTACCTGATTAGAGCCCAACAGCGAAAAAACAGCCGAAAACAGCGAATCGTTGTAGGAGCGCCCCTTGTGGGCGCCCTTCCGGAGTTCGGTATCCTGGCTGAAAACGATTGACAATTGGTAGGGGCGCCCCTTGTGGGCGCCCTTCATGGGATATTTTGGCCTCCGGTTTTAGATGCGTTTGCCCTGGCCAGAGAGTCCAATTGTTGATTTTGTCGCGGTGAGCGGCTATAATGCAGTACTGCTGAAACGGGGAGTAGCGCAGCCTGGCAGCGCACAGCGTTTGGGACGCTGGGGTCGGAGGTTCAAATCCTCTCTCCCCGACCTTGCGGGTATAGCTCAATGGTAGAGCGCCGGCCTTCCAAGCCGACGATGCGGTTCGATCCCCGCTACCCGCTCTCGGGCCTCCAATTTCAAGGTGGGATCGGTAGCTCAATGGCAGAGCAAGGAGCTCATAACTCCTGGGTTACAGGTTCGAGTCCTGTCCGATCCACTCTCCTCTCCTTATCCCTCCTCCTTGCTGCCAGCAACTTACCTCAAGCTTTCCGCTCGCTCGGGCGCCGCTCAACCTGAATTCAGCGATTTCCAGCCACACCTCGGTCGAGACCCGGCATGGGCGCCAGCCATGTTACGCCTGTCTACCGATTCCGCCTTTCCGTTCCGCCATTGGATTTCTGAATCGGGCGCACGGCCCTATGCTATAATTGCAGGGCGTACCGCGCTTCACTATCTCGGACTTGCCTGGTCGGAAGCCGCGATCGAGGACCAATTTGATGCAGAATCCGGATACCCTGGCCGACGATACCGTCCGGCAGCAGACACAGATCCGCAGCGGTTTCATCGCTGTCATAGGCCGGCCCAACGTCGGCAAATCCACTCTCCTCAACCTGCTTCTGGGGCAAAAGATCGCGATCACCAGCGACAAGCCCCAGACGACCCGCGATCAGATTCTTGGCATCCGTACCGACGAAGACGCGCAGCTCATCTTTTTCGACACACCGGGCATCCACCAACCCCGCAACAAGCTGGGCAAACACATGGTCAATGTGGCCGAACAGACCATCATCAACGATGCCGACCTGATACTGTGGCTCGTCGACGTCAATTCGCCGCCAACGAGCGAGGACCGGTTGATCGCCGAACGCCTGGAGGAGATTCAGCGGGCAGCCGATTTGCCCAACCTTCTGATCGGAGCCAACAAATGGGATGTCTGGCAGGGCGGCGACATCGACGCGCGCAAGGCCGAATACGCCGCGCTGCTCCACTGGCTCGCCGCCGAGAAAGGACAGGACTCGACGCCGGTCTTCCTCCTGAGCGCAATCAACGGTGACGGCGCAGAAGAATTAGTCGCGTCGCTTACCGAACTCCTCCCACCCGGACCCCTCTTCTACCCCAGCGAACAGGTCACGGACCTCTCGATGCGCTTCATCGCGGCCGAGATGGTACGCGAAAAGGCGTTGCTTCTACTGCGGCAGGAGATTCCGCACAGCCTTGCAGTGGTGGTCACCGAGTGGAACGAGCGCAGCGCGGAGATGACACACATCGCCGCCACAATCTATGTCGAACGCCATAGCCATAAGGGCATCGTGCTGGGAAGCAAGGGCGCGATGATCCGCGAGATCGGACGGGCGGCCCGACCTGCAAATCGAGGAGATGGTCGGGACGCAGGTTTACCTTGAACTCTGGGTCAAGGTCTTGCAGAAGTGGCGCCGCAATGAGAACCATCTTCGCAGGCTGGGCTATCGGGCGTGACGCGCCTCGCGTGCGATTCGCTTGTTGCCGGTTCGACATCAACGCACCTGAGTGGCCGGATCCTTTGGATTGAAGGCGCGCCTTGTGATATGATCGCCGCGTGCTTTTCCTGTTTTTGCGCGGTGGCAAGCGATGAATCCGCATACGATTCGCGTCCTTGAATACGATAAGATTCTCAATAGGCTGGCCACCTTTTGTTCCTTTTCCGGGGGCGAAGAGCTGGCGACTTCGTTGTTGCCCAGCGACGATCTGCGCACAATCGGCGAATGGATGGAGCAGACCGACGAAGCATGCAGGTTGCTCGAACAGAAAACCGACATGTACTTCGGCGGCGTCCACGACATTCGCCAACTGATCGCCAAGTCCGAGCGCGGCAGCATATTGATCCCGACCGAGCTGGTCAACGTGCGGACAACCCTCATGCGGGCACGGACGCTGCGCAATACGTTGACCCGCCTCAGCCGCCAGTTTCCGCGCCTGGCAGATATCGCCTTCGCCATCGAGCCTTGCGAACATGTAATCGGAGAAATCAGTCGCTGCATCAACGACCGCGCCGAAGTCGTTGACGGCGCCTCCGAGGACTTGGCACGCATTCGCGCGCAGCTGCGCGTGGCCCAGGACCGGCTTCTCAGCACGCTCGACCGGCTGGTGCAAAACGTCGAGATAACACCTTACTTGCAGGAGTCGATCGTCACCCAGCGTCAGGGACGTTACGTCATTCCCGTCCGCTCGGAGTTTAAGGGCCAGATTCAGGGGATCGTGCACGACCAGTCGGCCAGCGGAGCAACTTTTTTCATCGAACCGCTGACCGTGGTCGAGCAAAACAATGCCGTGAGAGAGCTGGAGCTGGACGAGGAAAAGGAGGTCCGGCGCATCCTGACCGAACTCTCGGACCTCGTGGCCGAGGAAGGGGCCTACATCAACCGGAATGTGCAGGTCCTATCACAACTCGATTTCACCTTTGCCAAGGCCAAATACGCACTTGAGTTAGGCGCTACTGCCCCCAGGGTCGTTCCCTTCAGTCAGAACCAGGCCGAGATTTTCGCTGGAATCGACGAGAAGTCCAACGAAGAACGTACGATTCAACATCCCGGTTCGATCCTGGAATTTCATCAGGCCCGTCACCCTCTGCTTGATCCGGGGGCGGTCGTGCCGATCGATGTCTATTTCAGCGACGATTGCTACCTGCTGGTCATAACCGGCCCCAATACGGGCGGCAAAACGGTCACGCTCAAGACCGTCGGCCTGCTTACCCTCATGGCCCAGTCCGGGTTGATGATTCCCGTCGAAGAGGGCAGCGAACTGTCGGTCTTTGAAGGCGTTTACGCCGACATCGGCGATGAACAGTCGATTGAGCAGAACCTGAGCACCTTCTCCAGCCACATGACCAACATCATCAGCATCCTGGAGGAGGCGGACCCCCGGAGTCTCGTTCTGCTTGATGAGTTAGGCGCGGGAACGGACCCGGAAGAAGGGTCGGCTCTGGCCGCGGCCCTGCTGGAAAATCTGCGCGATAGGGGAATAACGACGCTTGCAACGACCCACTACAGCGATTTGAAGCTCTACGCCCACAACACGGCCGGCGTACGCAACGCCTCGGTCGAATTCGATGTCGAAAACCTCAGCCCGACCTTCGAATTGAGCATCGGGCTTCCCGGTCGCTCGAACGCCCTGACGATAGCCCGGCGACTGGGACTGAACCCCGTCATCGTTGACGATGCCGAAAGAATTGTCCGGCCTGAATCCCTCGAGGTGGAGGGCATGCTTGAGGACGTACGGCGAGCGCGTCAGGAGGCTCGACGCGTGCTCGAGCAGACGAAAGAGCGTGAGCGCCACGCACAGGTCGTCGAAGAGGATCTGCGCTATCAGATGGCGAGCATCGAAGAAGCGCGCCGGCAGGTCGTTGCCGATACGCGCAATACGATGCAGAACGAACTGGCCGAGATACGTCGCGAAATCGAAAACTTCCGCCGCCAGATGGCAAAGGGCGGCGCCGGCACAGGCGCGGCGCATGCTCGGTTTCTTGCAGAGGCCCGCGAGGTCATTGGGCAAAGGGAAACGGACACCGACGGTCGTGTCGAGCAGGAGGTCGCCGCCCCGCAATCGGCGGGGGAACGGATTAGCGGCCCCATAGAAAAGGGCGACCGCGTCTTTGTGCCCAATCTGCAGGCAACAGGCGAAGTCCTCGGCGTTCACCTTCGCAACGGAGCCGCCGACGAGGCCGACGTTCAGGTAGGCAACTTCCGCCTCAGGCTGCAGGTCCGCCGGCTGGAGCTCCGCAGCAAAGCCCAGGCGACGCCTGTGAATGCATCGGAGAGCGCCGTGACGCTCCAGACCTCAGCCAAGCCGGGCTCGGACGGCAATGCCCCTGCTACGACCGAATTGGATTTGCGGGGAGAGCGTGTCGAGGCAGGACTGCAGCGGTTGGAAGGCTATCTCGATGACGCCTATCTGGAGAATCTGCCCTGGGTGCGGATCATTCACGGCAAAGGGACCGGGGCAATGCGGGATGCCGTGCGGGCTGCGCTGCAGGGACATCCTTTGGTCAGCAAGTACCGCCCCGGCGCGCTGGGAGAAGGCGATGACGGTGTCACGGTCGCCAGCCTGATGACCGACGAAGGATAGATTGCAACGCATGGAACTGCGCGCTTACTGGGCGATTTTGCGAAGGCGATGGGTGGCCCCCGTACTGTTGCCTGTTCTGGTAGCGGTTTTGAGCGCAGCGCAGTTGCGGCCCTGGCAGGATCCTCCCCCTTCGTACGGCGTCACCATGCGCCTGCTTGTCGGCGTTCTACCCATCGAGGAGCCCGACGGTTACGATCCCCGATACTACGCCTGGATGACAAGCGAGTACCTGGTGGACGATTTCAGTGAGGTGCTGGCCACGGAGATGTTCGCAAGGGCTGTCAATGCCCGTCTCACCGAGAAGGGCCTCAGCATCCCGGCCAATCTGATTCGAGGCCACGCAAATACGGGTGAACAGCATCGCATCATCAGTCTTACATTCACTTGGCACGATGCGGACGAATTGCAGGCGATTGCCGACGCAACTGTGGCTGAATTGGAGGAGAACGCCGAGTCGTACTTCGCCCAGCTGGGGACGGACGACGCCGGCGTTGCGGTCCTGGATTCCCCCGTGGTGCACCGGCAAGGGCAGAGTGCCCGCGAACGAGTCGAATGGCCGCTAAGGATAATCCTGGCGGTCATTGCCGGCATCGGGATCGCATTCTTGCGGGAGTATGTCGACGATACAGTGCGCCGCCGCGAGCAGCTGGAAGAGATGGGATTTACCGTGTTGGCAGCCGTGCCCAGGCGGGGCAATATTGGAATGACTCTGCGCGCCGCCTTGCCGCGCAGGCCCAGGTCATAGTGATCGAAGACTCTTTGCGCTGCGCTTGCTGGGCGCTTGGCGCGCGGACCGGTGTGCCGGGGCGTCTTTCGAGACGGAGGGAACAATGTTTCAGGAATATGGCGGAGTAATTCGACGATACGGCTGGATCGTTGTTTTGGCGGTTGTTTTGGCCGGTCTGCTTTCATACGGCGTCAGTTTTTTGCAGGAGGACATGTTCAGAGCGACTGTACTGGTCAGTTCCGTTCCTGCCCGGCCTGATTGGGGGCTGGGCAATACGGCCAAGGACTTGATGCGGAATTTCGCACTGAATCTGCGCACGCACGAGGTGGCAAGTGAGGTGATCGCCCGCGCGCAGCTGGATATGCACCCCAACGAGTTTCTGCGCCTGACACAGGTAATGCCGGAGTCTGAGAACTTTACCTTAAGACTTGAAGCCCGATCCCGGGACAGAATCGTGGCTGAGAACATGGTGAAGACCTGGGCGGACTGGTTCGTCGATGAGCGGACCGCATACTACGCGCAGCAGGACAAGCGCGATCGCATTGAGGTCAAGATGGTCACCAGGACGATCCAGGCCGTACAGTACCAGCCGCGGCCCCTCGTCAATGCCGTCGCCGGCAGCGTGCTCGGGCTCCTGCTTGGGATCGGGCTGATCCTTTTGATCATGTTGGTGGAGGGCGGGCTCTTGCGCACCAAGGAATCCGTGGAGCGGACGCTCGCAATTCCCGTTTTGGGCGCAATCCCGGTGACGACGGACAATGCGCCCTCCGGGAGAGACAAGCGGAAGAGAGGAAGGCCGGCATCAGCAGTCGCTGAACTGGGGACCGACTAGCTTCCAGGTGGGTTGTCTGCGTGCATCCTGCGCAGCACCGGCCTTCCGGGTATCAATGCACAACAGGAACTTGAGGAATAACCGATGTCCAATACGCTCGTGACCATCTCCGCACCGCGCAGTCCGGCTGCGGAAGCCTACCAGAGTTTGCGCACCAATATCGAGTTTTCGGCCCTCGACAGACCACTCCGTTCTCTTCTCGTTACCAGCCCCGATGCCGAAACCAGGACAAGTGAAGCCCTGGCAAATCTGGCCGTTGTCATGGCGGAGGCCGGAGACAGGGTAATCGTCGTTGACGGCGACCTGCGCATGCCGCAGCAACATGAAATCTTCCAGGTCAGCAGCGATTCCGGGCTGTCAGACTGGCTGCTTGGCGGAGGGGAACCTCCGCTGACGCCGACGAGCGTCTCCCGGCTCAGGCTTCTCGCGGCCGGACCGCTTCCGCCGAATCCCGTCGCCCTTCTCAGTTACAACCGGCTTGCCGAGCTGTTGACCGCCCTCACAAGCGAGGCTGACTACGTTCTGGTTGATGCCCCTCCGGTCCTGGCTGTCACCGATGCAGCACTCTGGGCCAGCCAGGTGGACGGCGCGCTTCTGGCCTTCTCAGCCGGGCGCACCAAGAGGGAGCACGCCCAGCGTGCCAAGGAAGTGCTGGAAAGAGTACGCGCCAACATTGTCGGCGCCGTGCTGCTGGAGGCCGAGACCGCGACGGTTGGCGGAGAGTACGGGCAGTAATTGGACCGAATCGAAGGCGCCTGCATTCCATTTGTGCCGCCGAGTCAGACGACAGGGATCGATGTTGCAGCGGGAGGGGACGACGTCTCAATTTCTGATTTCATGCCTGTAAAGGCAGTCGCACTTGGTTTCGGAGATCTTTGGTGAAAGGGATACTCCTGGCTGGCGGCCACGGAACGCGCCTGTATCCGCTGACGACCAGTCTGAGCAAGCAAATTCTGCCTGTATACGACAAACCGATGATCTACTACCCGCTTTCGATGCTGATGCTGGCGGGAATTCGGGACATCCTGGTCGTCAGTACACCGACTGCGCTGCCCCTCTACCGAGAGCTCTTGCGGGATGGCGCACAGTGGGGGGTACGGTTCGCCTACGTCGAGCAGCAGAGGCCGCGCGGCATTGCCGATGCTTTCGTTGTAGGCAGAGATTTCGTCGGCGATTCGAGCGTTTGCCTCGCCTTGGGCGACAACATCTTCTATGGTCACGGGTTGCCGGAAAAACTGCAGGCCGCCGCGGCCATCGAGAAAGGCGCGTGCATATTCGCCTATCCCGTTTCCGATCCCAGCCGGTACGGCGTGGTGGAATTCGATGCCGCCGGAAAGGCGTTGAGTATCGAGGAAAAGCCCGCCTGTCCGCGGTCCAACTTTGCCGTGCCCGGTGTCTATTTCTATGACAACAGGGTGGTGGAAGTCGCCCCAGAGCTCGAACCGTCCGCACGCGGCGAAATCGAGATTACCGACATCAATAATTTCTATCTGGAACGCGGCGAGCTGCAGGTCGAAACGCTTGGCCGGGGATTCGCCTGGCTGGACGCCGGTACACACGAATCCTTACTCCAGGCGGCCAACTTTGTTCACGCCTTACAGGAAAGGCAGGGAATGATGATCTCATGCCCGGAAGAGATCGCATTGAGGAAGGGCTTTATCAGCCGGGACCAATTTCGCGCCCTTGCAGAGGCGCTTCAGACGAATCGCTACGGCAAATATCTTATGCAACTGCTTCGAGAGGAGTTCAGGGAGGCGCCGGAGTAATGGGGAACGGAAAGACGGGGGACCGGCCGCGCAACCTCAGCAGGAAGCCGCGTAGTAGCCTCATTCGCAGCGTGCCTGCCCTGGCGGCCCAGATCCGCCAGATCGACCGCTGCCCACTGCCCGCTTCCTCTACACAGGTCTTCTCAACGCGCACACTGGCGCCGGCCTATCTTGTCCAGAATCATACCGGCGCCAAGGAATCCAAGACAGCAGTGACGACTGTGTCCCAAGTCGCGGATCGATTGCGCCGCATGGCGAAGGCTTACGGCGAATGGAAAGAGTTTGACATTTCGGCCTTCTTCGATCTCTGGCCCGAACATGCCCGCCGTCTCATCGCGCTGGAGGAGCGGGTAAGCACTGTGAATGTTACCTTCTATGCCGATATGCTGCTTCCTTCGTTTCAGCGCGTCGAGCAATACTGGGCGCAAGAGTTTTTCCCCGCCTATCAATCGGCGCAATCTTTCGCGCGCGGAGCGGAACATTGCTCGAGCTTCACTGCGCACTTCCTGGAGTTTGAACAGCCGAAAATGTGCGCTTACCTGGACAAGCTAGTCGCTATCGTGTCCGACGCACGGCGCGAGTTGTGGAATGACATCGGCTTCCTGGGCTCGACCGCGGGGGGCGATGAGAAGGCGCGCTGGCAGTGGGCCTGGCGCATGCCCCCGCCGCCGGGACTGGACGAGCGGCTCTTGCCCCTGCTGCGCCAATTGCCGACCCTGACGCTGGGCGTCGAGTTCCCCTTGCCGGCCTACCGTCAACCGGACCGCGTGCGTCGTCTGCGGCGTACGTGGGAAAGCGCCAGCTGGCGAGAGAGATAGCGCATGGGGCGCACGAGACGGGTCCTCTGATGGAAAACATCCTGGTAACCGGCGGCGCCGGCTTCATCGGCTGTAACTTTGTACGCTTCCTTTTGCGTAACAAGCCGGGGGTGCAAGTTACGGTTTACGACAAGCTGACCTATGCCGGTCGCCTCGAAAACCTGGCCGAGGTCGAAAGCCGCTTCGGCGCCCGCTACGCATTTGTGCACGGCGACATCTGCGATGCCTCGAAGGTGGAAGAAACCGTCGCCCGGTTTGACATCGATACAATCGTAAATTTCGCCGCCGAAACCCACGTGGACCGGTCGATACTCGATCCTGACTCCTTTGTCCGCACCGACGTCTTCGGGACCTACGTCCTGCTCGAGGCGGCGCGCAAGCGCGGAAACCTTCGCTTCCACCAGGTCAGCACTGACGAAGTGTACGGACATATCGAAGGGAACCGCCGCTCGGGCGAGGGCGATCCCCTGGCGCCCCGCAGCCCCTATTCCGCCAGCAAAGCCAGCGCGGACCTTTTCGTCAACGCCTACTGCGTCACATACGGTCTGCCGGTTACGATCAGCCGCGGCGCCAACAACGTCGGTCCTTACCAGTACCCCGAAAAGGTCGTCCCTCTCTTTATCACGAACGCGCTCAGCTCCCTTCCGTTGCCCGTCTATGGTGACGGCCAGCAGATGCGTGATTACCAGTACGTTTTTGACCACTGCTCGGCGATACTTCTGATCCTGCAAGAAGGCGGTTTCGGCGAAGCCTACAACGTCGGCACCGGCCGCGAAATGACCAATTTGGGCATGGTGGAGATTCTGCTCGACGAGCTGAATGCGCCCCGCAGCCTCATTCAACACGTGGAAGACCGCGAAGGACACGACCGCCGCTACAGTCTGGACGTGGGCAAAGTGATGGCCCTGGGTTGGGAACCGGAACACGACCCGGAAGAGGCCATTCGGGCGACAGTCCGCTGGTACAGGGACAATGAGTCGTGGTGGAGACCGATTCGCAGCGGTGAGTTCCAGGAATACTACGATCGGGTATATGGGAACCGCAAGACGCTCGAAATCGACAGATGAATCCCTCTTCGATCCGCCCGGCCCAATCGGAAGACCTGCCGGAGATGCGCCGTCTGCTTGACGGCGGCTCGCGCTCGTTCGCAAATGTAGGCGCCGAAGACCTGCCCGGTCTGCTTCAAGGGAGCTCCGGGGCAGCCGTCCAGGTTGATGCGCGCAAGATATCGGGCTTCGTGGTCCTGCAACAAGAAGATTTCGCCGATGAACATTCCACCGACGCCCCTGCCAGGGTGTCCCTGCTGGCAACAGCCACGAAGTTTCCGGGGGCCAAGGCCCGCGAGCAGTTCTCGGCGCTCTTCGAGTGTGCCGGGCGGACGCTGCCAGCCCGGCCGGCCGGTCAGCTGTTCTACGCTTTGACCGACCAGAATTGGCTGCAAGCCAGCTTGAGTGAAGCCGGTTTTGCGCACTGCGACTCGATTCGCTTCTACGAAAGAAAAGGACCGGTCCCGCAGCCGCAACACCGGCCGGCCCGTCTGCTCCCAGCGGATCGTTCCGACTTTCCGCACCTTGCGCGCGTGGATGCAGCCGCATTCGAACCGCTCTGGCGCATGGGCGTTGCCGAATTGGCCCACCTGTACGAAGAATGTCGCGTTGAGGTCGCAGTCCGGGATGGCAAAAGGGTGGGATACGCTGCGCTGAACCTGTACACGGATGGGGACAGGCGCGACGAGAAATCCGCTCAGCTCGTGAGGCTTGCTGTCCACCCGCATGCGCAGCATCTCGGCATTGGCAGACAGCTGCTGGTTTCAAGCCTTTGTCATGCCAGCTCGCTGGGCATTTACCGCGTTCTGCTCAATACGCAGGAGAGCAACCGTCACTCCCAGAGGCTCTATGAGTCGGTGCAATTCCGCAAGCGCGGCCGGGCAGTTCCGGTGTATGTCAAGAGGGATTGCATTCGCCGGGACTAGCGCCATATTCCGCGCCGGTACACGGTTCGACAACCTGCCAGGCCAGATGAATTCCCGGTCAGCATTCGCACATTTCCCCGATAAGAGTTAGCCAGCACGCCACCATCGTTTCACGGTCATCAGGAAGACCAGCGGCAAGAACGGACAACTCCATGCTGACAAGGCGTCGTGCCGAACCAAACAGGAGAGGGATCGCGGCGCAGTCGGCTGCTGAGCGGAAGATCTACCGTCATCTCCTTATCACGACGGCGCTCTATTTGTCGCTGCTGGCGCTGGGCTCCACCGGGTACCTGCTGCTCGAGGGCTGGCCCTGGACCGACAGCCTGTACATGACGGTAATCACAGTCAGTACCGTTGGATTCGGTGAGATCCGACCGCTCTCGGCGGTCGGGCGCGTCTTTACCGGCTTCATGATCATCATGGGAGTCACAATCACGGCCTACACGTTGAGCACCGTCATTGACTTCATCGTGGCCGGAGAGTTTCGCAACCTCTTGTGGAGAAGGCGCATGCAAAATCGAATTGGAAAGCTGACAGGCCACTTCATCGTCTGCGCATTCGGAAGAGTCGGAGAACAGGTGGTCAACGAACTCCTCGTGAACAACGTCCGGCTTGTTGTCGTCGAGACCCGTATCGGACTGGCGCCTGATATGGAGGACCTGGACGTCATCCTGGTCGAAGGAAACGCCACCGATGACGCGGTCCTGATTGAGGCGGGCATCGAGCGGGCGTCCGGGATCTGTTGCTGTCTGCCGAACGACTCCGATAACGTCTATGTGGCGCTTACGGCGCGTTCGCTCAACCCGGACCTGACCATCATTTCGCGGGCCAATAGCCACGAGAGTGAACGGAAGCTTCAGATCGCCGGCGTCGATCATGTCATCAATCCCTACGTGACCAGCGGTCGACGCATGGCACGCCAGTTGATCCATCCAAACATCCTGGAGTTCATGGACGTTGTCATGCACCGCGGCGTAGTGGACATTCTGATCGAGGATATCGGCTTGAGTGAACGCTCAACGCTGCGTGACAAGACCATCGACAGTACGGAGATCCGCCGCAGAATCGGCGCCAATATTCTCGCCGTGAGGCGGCCAGACGGCGAAATCTTCGTCAATCCTTCGGTTGAATTCGCCCTGCGGAGCGGCGATACGCTTATCGCCCTGGGCACGCCGGAACAGCTCGACATGCTGGCCACCGAGGCAGATGACCAGCGGCGCACAAAAGAGCGATTGATCCCCTGACCCGATCTGCGGCAGCCGCGGCCCCTGTGCCTCTGCCTGCATCGAAACATCAGAGATTGTCCATTTGAACAGAGATTCCGAGAGAGCGATAGCCCTGCCGTCGGAGTCAGCGCGATTGCATCTATTTGGGCCAAGACCCGCGACACTACCTGATCCGAGCACAACTCCGAAGAAGCTGCCGAAAACAGCAAATCATCGTAGGGGCACCCCTTGTGGGTGCCCTTCGGTGGGATATTTCGACGTCCAGATAAAGATGCGAATGCCCCGCCGTCTGGGTGATGCGTCTTTGTCCACCCCGGGGCAAGGGGCTATAATCGGGTCGCAACAAAGTTCGCGGCGAGAACGGCCCAGCCATTCAAAGGCAGTTCCGCCCAGCCCCCGGACGATATAGCATGTTTCCCGCAGAAACCACGACAGTTCGGGCCCCAGGCCTGCGAGCCACTCATGGCGGAGCGTAGCCACGCATACCGCACGAGGGCGGTAATCCTTCGGAGACGGAATTACGGCGACGCCGACCGGATCCTGACGGTCTACACACCTTCGTTTGGCAAACGCTTTCTCATTGCCAAAGGAGCGCGCAAGACCGCGAGCCGAAAGGCCGGCCACCTGGAGTTGTTCAACCACGCCAATCTCCTCGTTGCCCAGGCCCGCACGTGGGACATAATCACAGAGAGTGTAACGGTCGAGAGTTACCTGGGTCTTCGGGCCGACCTGGACAGCATCAGCCAGGCCGCCTACATTTGCGAGCTCGTCGACGCATTCGGCGGCGAAGACGACGAAAACCGGCCGCTGTGGGATCTGCTCCTTTTTTCTCTGCGCGAACTCGATGCAAATACAGAAGACGGAGCACTGCTCTTGCGCTGGTTTGAATTGAAATTGCTTGTGCTGATGGGCTTTCAGCTTCAGCTGTTCGACTGCCTTGGCTGTGGGGAGGGGCTGCGAGCTGTGAAGAACTATCTACACCTGCAGGCCGGCGGCGTCTATTGCCCCGGATGCGGTCAGACCTTGAAAGGCGCCGAACCCATCGCGCCGCAGGTCCTCAAGATACTGCGCCACCTGACGCGTGTGGAGTGGCCGGAGGTCCGCCACGTGCGGCTGCGACAGGCCACGGCGCAAGCCGTCGAAGAGGTTCTGCACCGCTACCTGGTCTTCGTACTGGAGCGTCGACTGAAATCAGCGGACTTCATACGCAGCCTGCGGCTCGCGCCGCAGGTCGGCGCCGCACCGCCAGCAAACGGTGGGCCAACCCCGGCCGGCCATGACGTCGACGAACAGTTGCACAGTCCTGGCGCAGGCGGCCAATAGGCTGATGAAGCTAATTTACGCCGCACGCTTTGCCGGCGTTACGTTTCTAGCCGCCGGCATCTACTCGCTAGTCGTTCTGCTGCCTGGCTATAGGTTATTGGTCGAGGGGCAGCAGCAACAAAGCTGGCTTACCGCTGTCATGCCTCAGTTTACGCTCGGCGGTTGGATTTGGCTGCTCGCTGTCCTCGCGTGGATGACGCTGCTGGTAACCCTGATGTACAGCTACTCCCCCGCCTACAGGGTCAGCACCATCATGCAGTCAGGACTGATTATCATCGCTGCCGTTTTCTTCATGCTCGGTGTCGTGGTGGAAATGAACACCTTGCAGATAACTGCCGCCTTGGATGAGAGCCAGTTCCCGGATGCGCAGATTCGCTATGGGAACAGTTCTGCGGCAAAAAACGCCTTGGCGGTGCTAAGGCCCGGGTTGCTGGTGGGTGGGGGCGTAAGCGCCTGGATAGGCATCGATCTGGCGATGTTAAGAAAACTTCCAACACTCTGGCTGGCGCCCGAGATTTTCGCGGGCGTGGTATTGGCTACGGCGCCCTTCCTGGGCCTCTCGGTCTGGCAGCTCCTGGTCGCTCTGGCGGGTTTTGTTGTCTTTTGCCTGGTACTCGGCGCCAGGCGCACGCTACCTGAATCCTTTCCTCCCCTCGGTTAGCCCGGCGTGCGAGATGCCTGCCATCCACTTACTCCGGGCGCATGACAAGCATTCGCAACCCGTTGACGACGACAATCAGAGTGCTGCCTTCGTGTCCGAGGACACCGACCGGCAGCGGCAGACGAAAATCGGGCAGAAGGATTGGCGCCAGTACCGTCAACGAAACCAGGGTCAAGATCGCAGCCACAGAAACATAGATATTCTGGCGCACAATGTCGCGCGCGCGACGGCTGAGGCGCAGCATGAACGGAAGCTTGCCCAAATCGTCTGACATTAGCACGATGTCGGCTGTCTCCAGGGCAACGTCGGTGCCGGCGCCGCCCATGGCGATGCCGAGGTCAGATGTCGCCAGGGCGGGCGCGTCGTTTATGCCGTCACCGACCATGGCGACGTTCCCTGATTCCCGCAACTTTTGGACGATTTCAACCTTTTGTTCCGGCAGGAGCTCCGGGTAGACATCCTGCAGGCCGACTTCCGCCGCTATCGCTTCGGCTACATCCCGGTTGTCTCCTGTCAGCATCGCTATGCGCGCTACCCCCATCTCCCTCAGGTCCGCGACCGTCTCGGCCGCGTTGACGCGCAGTGTATCGCTGACGGCGATGAAGCCGACGGCTTTCCAGTCTTTGCCGGGTGCGCCGGAAGCTGTCGCCTTGGACGGCGCATCGTTCCCGGACGCCTGCCCCCAAACCCTCGGCTCTTCCAATGAGCTGCTGCGCCGAACGACCAGGATTGCCGTCTTGCCCTGCCCTTGCAGTTGCCGGCCGATCTTGCGCACCTCCGGCGATAACTGGACTTCCTCGCTCTCGAAGAGTTTGGCGCCGCCAACGTAGACCGTTTCCTCGTGCCTGTCCCGTTTGAAGACGGCCTGCACACCATGCCCGGCGACGCCGCGGAAGTCCCTCGGCGTCTCGACCGCGAGGTCCATATCCCGCGCCCGACTGAGAATGGCCCGGCCTATCGGATGTTCGCTCAGGCTCTCGGCGCCGGCGGCAATGGAAATGACTTCCTCCTCACTGTAACCATTGAACGGGACCACGTCGGTGAGATGGTGCTCTCCGCAGGTCAACGTACCCGTCTTGTCAAAGGCCAGTATGTCGAGATCGGCGGCTCTCTCCAGGTGGGCGCCGCCTTTGAAGAGCACGCCACCGCGCGCGGCAGCGGCGATCGCGCTGAGGATTGATGCCGGTGTGCTGATAATGAGCGCACAGGGGCTTGCCACCACCAGGAGCGTCATTGCCCGGTACAGCGTGCGGTCAAACGGCTCGCTTCCAAAGACAAGGGGCAGCAGAATCGCCAGCATCGTAGCGGCGATCACGGCCAAGGTATAGGGCTGGCTGAAGCGGTCGATAAACTGTTGGGTCGGCGCGGCGTTTTCCTGCGCTTCCTCCACCAGCCCGATGATCTTGCTTATCGTGCTTTCCGATGCCAGTTTCGTGACCTGCACTTCGATTGCGCCGCTGCCGTTGATGGTGCCCGAGAATACCGCATCTCCGGCGGCTTTGTACACCTGCATACTTTCCCCGGTTATGGGGCTCTGGTCGACGTGCGTCGTTCCCTGCAACACCGTGCCGTCCACCGGCATTCGCTCACCCGGTCTGACGACAACGATGTCGCCGACTGCAAGCAGTTCGACATTCTGTTCAACAACGCTGTCTTCGAGGCGCACCCGGGCCGTGTCAGGGCGCAGTTCAGCCAGCCTGGCAATTGCCTGGCGCGTGCGGTCCAAGGCGAACGACTCCAACGCCCCGCTGAGAGAAAACAGGAAAAGAAGCAGTGCGCCTTCCTCCCACTCGCCGATGACGGCCGCTCCCAGGGCGGCAGCGATCATGAGGAATTCGATGTTCAGAACGCCCTGCCGCGCGCATGCCAGCGCACACTTTATGCCGGAAAACCCTCCGGCCGCATAGGCGACCAGTGCCATAACGACCACCAGCCATCGGGGCAGAAGTTCGAACACGGAACCGCCCAGCCAGCCAACCAGCAGCGCCGCCAGTGTAACCGCAGACAGCAGCAGCTCTGGATTGCTGCGCCAGAACTCAGCCGACAATGCGGCCCAGGAAGAATGCCAAATGGGCGACTGGGGGCCTCTGCTGTTCTCGATCGTCCGTTCAAAGGAACGCGTGGACATACTTGCCACCTCTCGACTCATGCCCTGCTCTGTTTTGCGTCCAGCTTGCGGCGCAACCCGGCCGGCGAACGTTCCGACCGCTTCACCGGGCCGCGCAGCCATCTTCCTATCTCCTCCCGTTTGGCCTGCTGGCAATCGGGGCAGAATCCGGTCACCTGCACCTGCAAGGTGGTTGCGCGGAAGCCGGAATTCTGGAAGATGCTGTCCATCAACATGTCCGGCGCCAGGTTCTCCTCGAGATCAGTCACCTGGTGGCAGCGCAGGCAGACCATATTGATGTGGGGCGATGCGTCCAGCTCGTAATGGGTGTGTTCGGTACCGGCGCTGATTTCGACAATGGCGCCCAGGTCGCGCAGGGTGTTGAGCGTGTTATAGACCGTGGCCTGGCTGATCTCGGGGTGCTGCCGGTGCACGGCTTCATAGACCTGTGACGGCGTAGGATGGCTCCTGGTTTGCGCGAGAAATTCGCAAACCGCAGCTCGCTGGCTGGTAACTCGCAGACCGGCGCGCTTGAGAGTTTCGATGAAACGAACAGACATGGGCAATACCTCAGCTTCCAATTAGAACCAATCTAAACTCAGCTGCCATTCTACTTCCCGCAGAGCAGGCTGTCAAGTCCTGATTAGAATAATTCTAAGGTAAACAGGTTGAGAAATTCGCGTTAGGGGAAGGATTCCGCTCTCATAAGGAAATTCTAACGTTGCTCAATTCTAATGATGATGAAAGAATGATTTACTATGTGTTGGCGGCATGTCCGCCTGAATCGCGCCACAAATGGAATCTTGTGATGATTCCGCCGAATCGGTAAGGAAAAATCTTATGATGCCCTTCGACAGATTCACGCAGAAGGCCCAGCAGGCAGCGACGCGCGCCCTGGAAATTCTGCATGAATATAAGCATTCGCAGATCGACACGGAACACATTTTTCTGGCATTGATAGAACAGCCCGAAGGCGCCGTTCCCCAGCTCATGGCGGATGTTGGCGCGTCTGCAGACGTAATCGCGCGCAAGTTGGAGGCCATTCTCGCCGCAGCGCCGAAGTCAAGCAGCGCACCCTTCGGAAGTCCACCTACCGTACAGGTATTCATCACGCCCCGGCTGAACCGTGTGATGAGCGTGGCGGGCGAAGAAGCCAAGAGGCTGCAGGACGAATATATCAGCACGGAGCACATCCTTCTGGCCGTAGCCAGCGAACGCAATACGCCCAGCGCCAATATCCTGCGCGATGCGGGGGTGACCAAGGAGCGGCTGTACAGCGCCATCGATGAGATGCGCGGGGGCCAGAGGGTGACGGGGCCGGACGGTGAAGGCAAATTCCAGGTTCTGGACAAGTACGGCCGCGACCTGACCCAGGCCGCCGCCGAAGGGAAGCTGGACCCTGTCATCGGCCGCGAGGAGGAGATCATCCGCGTGATGCAGGTCCTGTGCCGGCGGACCAAGAATAACCCTGTCCTGATCGGTGAGGCGGGCGTCGGCAAGACGGCGATCGTCGAGGGACTTGCGCAACAGATTGCCGTCAACGACGTGCCGGAGATTCTAACCGGCAGGCGGGTGGTCTCACTCGACCTGGGCGCGATGATCGCAGGCACCCGCTTTCGCGGCGAGTTCGAAGAACGCTTGAAGGCGGCAATGGATGAGATTCGGCGCAGCGAGGGCGAGATCATCCTGTTCGTGGACGAGTTGCACACCGTTGTCGGCGCCGGCGCCGCGGCCGGCGCTCTGGACGCGAGCAGCATGCTCAAGCCGGCGCTCTCCCGCGGCGAGTTACAGTGCATAGGCGCCACAACATTGGACGAATACCGGCAGCACATCGAGAAAGACGCGGCGCTGGAGCGCCGGTTCGCTCCGGTCTACGTGGAAGAGCCGGACATTGAGAACGCCATCGAAATCCTGCGCGGGCTGCGGCAGCGTTACGAAGATCATCACGCCATCTCTTACACCGACGAAGCGCTGGAACAGGCTGTCCGCCTCAGCCATCGCTATGTCGCCGACAGAAAGTTGCCCGACAAAGCCATCGACCTGATTGACGAAGCTGCAGCCCGACTGCGGGTGGCGATGCACGCCATGCCAGAAGATCTGAAGAAGACCAAGGCCGCCATTCTTGAATTGACCGAAATCGAGGAAGGCGCCTGGACTGAACGGGACTATGAAAAGGCGGCCCAGACCAAGGCCGAGCTGGCGCGGCTCAAAGAGGAGTTCAAGGCGGCGCTGAAAGCCTGGAAAGCCGAGACCAATCTCGACGACGTGGTTGAGTCCAGCGACGTCGCCGCAATCGTACACAGTTGGACCGGAATCCCGGTGATGGACCTGCTCGAAGAGGAGATGGAAAAGCTGCTGCGCATGGAAGAGTCGCTGCGCAAGCGCATCATCGGGCAGGAACGGGCCATCGAGGCCGTGAGCGATGCAATCCGCCGTGCGCGCAGTGGTTTGAAGGACCCGCGCCGGCCGATCGGCACGTTCCTCTTCCTGGGGCCAACCGGAATCGGGAAGACCGAGCTGGCAAGAGTCCTGGCGGAGTTCCTGTTCGACAGCGACGACGCGCTCCTGCGCATCGATATGAGCGAGTTCAGAGAAGGGCACACCGTCAGCAAGCTGTTCGGCGCCCCGCCCGGTTACGTCGGCTATGAACAGGGCGGCCAGCTCACCGAACAGGTGCGGAGGCGGCCCTACCAGGTGCTGCTATTTGACGAAATCGAAAAGGCGCACCCGGAGGTCTGGAATACGCTCTTGCAGATCATGGACGACGGCCACATGACCGACGGGCAAGGACGCACGGTGAGCTTCCGCAACACTGTCGTCATTATGACCAGCAACGTCGGCGCAGAGTCGATTAAGCGGGGACCGCTCGGCTTCTCTACGCCGGAGCTCGACGAAAGCACGCTCGTGCAGGGCGAGTACAGCAAGCAGATGAAGCGGCTCTTCCGGCCGGAGTTTCTGAACCGGATTGACGAGACGATTATTTTCGACCCGCTGACACGTGAGAACGTGCGAGACATTGTGAGTCTGCTGATGGAAGAGATCTCGCTGCGTGTCGATGAGCTGGGCATCCACGTTGAACTGACGGAGTCAGCTTGCGATCACCTCGCCGACACCGGATTCCATGCCGAATACGGGGCGAGACCACTGCGGCGGCTGTTACAGAAAAGAATCGAGAACGAGCTCAGCAAGAGGCTGTTACGCGGGGAGTACCGGACGGGGGATGACGTCGTGATCGATTTCGAGGCCGGCGAAGAAGGAGCGGAAGGCAAGCTGGTCTTTATGCGCAAGGAGCCCGAACCGATTGCCGTCGAGTGGTCAACCGGCCGGCCGGCGCCGGCCGGCTCGGAGCAAGAACCCGAAGAATTACGAGAGTAGGTCCGGCGCCCCCAGCCTGCCAGCCAACGGTCGAGTTTCTTAACAAGCCTATGTCGTCCGGACCAGGACCCGCCTACCGCATCGGGACTGAACGAACAGTGTTGCGATGCTGGCAACCGCAGGACGCAGAGCTGCTCCTGCGGTCCACCGCCCAGAGCATTGACCATTTGCGGGAATGGATGCCTTGGGCGTCGGGCGAACCGTCCACACTGGAAGAAAAGATCTCGCTGCTGCGCCGCTGGAGAGCGGCTTTCGACCTCGACGAAGAGTACATTTACGGAATCTTCTCCTCTGACGAGACCGCAGTTTGGGGCGGAACGGGGCTCCACAAAAGGCTGACAGGCGAAGCCCTGGAGATCGGCTATTGGATTCACGTGGACCAGGTCAACCGGGGGCTGGCCACGGAGACCACGGCCGCGCTGTCCCGCATCGCGATCGAGGTCCATAAGGTCGAACGGGTTGAGATCCATTGCGACCCGGCAAACGTGCGCAGCGCGGCCATACCACGCAAACTGGGGTTTGTGCTTGAGGCGACGTTGGGCCGCAGGGCCGTGGGAACTGACGGCTCCCCGCGTGACGTGATGATTTGGACTCTCTTCCGCGATGCCTATTCTGACACGCCGGTGGCAGACGCGCCTATCAGGGCATTTGATGTCGTCGGGAGAGAGATTCCCTTAACCGCAACTTGAAAGGTTGCACGCGCCGACTGAGTACGCATGCGGCGCAGTCGGTCAGGCGCCCCCACCTGGGGACACGTGCCGGCTACTCGGCCAGGGGAAACTCGTAGAGAGCCACCCAGTCGAAGAGTCCTTTGGCCTCGCTTTGACTGCGAGCGCCCACCGCCAGTCCAACATCTCCGCCGGGTAGCTGCGGGTCCCGCACCCTGTCGACCACCGCATCGTTCACAACGAACAGGAGAACCGCCCCATCGTCAACGACCGACACTCTCCTCTGGGTGCCTTCGGTCAGAGAGTTGGGTTGTGTCCACGCCCGCACCGTCCGCCACGCGCCGTCCTGTTTCAGCTGGATCTGGTAATTGCCTTCGTTGTCGACCACAAAGAGGTAGAAATTGTCGTCGTTCTGGTAGCGGGCAATCAGCCCTCCGTAGCCCCAGGCGTACTCCGCTTGCGGCCCCAGGCGCAGGTCCGCTTCCAATCTGTACGCCCCCAGATTGGGCACGCCGAGCGCCGCCCATGCCAGGGCTCCGGGACGCTTGATCCGGACCTGGTAAAGGTCGCCAACGTAGGAGAATTCGGACTCTGAATCTGCGCGGGTCGGCAGCGAGAAGTAGGGCTCGGAAAAGTCGTCGCGCGCGATCAGGCGCTCTTCCGCATGCGGTGAAAGCTTCTCGCCCCCGGCTGGGTCCGCCCCCAAGGGCGACGCGTACCAGACGCGCCACGCTACGACGATGAGGGTCGCGATCAGAAGTGCGATCAGCCAAACGGGGACTGCCGGTTTCGCATCCGGCGGGCTTGCAACAGCAGTCTTGGCCTTGGGCCGGTTGGGCGGCAGGCCGATCGACTCGCGTTTGCGCGCCCGCTCCTCCAGCGCTGTTGTGTGGTCTTCCGCTCTGGGCATTCGAAGGGCAAGCGGCTTTCGTCTACGAGGCGACCGTCCAGAACTCTGCCATTCCAGCCGCGGTCTGGCAAGGCAGATGCGGACAAACCCCAGCCGGGTCGGCTAGCCGATTCTGAAGAGATTGATCACTGCGGCCATGCAGCCGGGGGGCGGATTGGGGCTCGGGGGCGCCGGGACCGGAAGCGAAGGTTTGTGCGGCGGAGGCTGCTGTCCCGTATCTGCATACTGCGCCGCGGTCAGAGCGTCAATGCGGCCGTCACCCTGAATATACTTGTCTTCAGGCGTGGGCCCGGATTGGGAGATGTTGATGTTGACCGATGTAGCCATCAGCATCTTCTTGATGGCTGCCGGCTCGAGCCCTTTGTCGGCCTTGAGCATGAGCGCGCTCAGGCCGGCCACGTGCGGGCAGGACATACTGGTACCGCTCGCCGTCGTATAGTGATCGTCGACGACCTGGCCGACCGAGGTGCCGGCCGCGCGGCAGGCCACGATCCGGCTGCCAGGCGCGACGACATCCGGCTTGATGCGTCCGTCGGCAGTAGGGCCCCGGCTGCTGAAACGGGCAACACTGTCCTGGTCGGTCGACGCGCCGACCGTGATCACCTTCTCCGCCGCGCCGGGGCTGCCGATCGTGCGCTGCCGGGGGCCGCTGTTGCCGGCGGCAACGACCATCACCTTTCCCAAATCGACGATTGCGTTGCACATTGTGCTGAGGGCATCGGAACCATCGCTGGCGCCGCGGCTGCCCAGGGAAAGATTGAGCACGTCGGCGCCATTCTGCGCGGCCCACTCCAGCCCGGCCATCACATTGCTCATGCGTCCGCTGCCGTTGTCGGCCAGCGCCTTGGCCGCCATGATCGTTGCGCCCGGCGCTACGCCAATGTACTTGCCTCCGCTGGCCGCGCCCGTTCCCGCGGCAATCGAGGCAACATGCGTACCGTGGCCGTTGCCGTCCGCCGCCGAGCCCTTGCCACTGAAGTCAGCGGTCAGACCAACTCGTCCCGCAAAGTCCGGATGGGTGGCGTCGATGCCGGTGTCCACAATGCAAATCGTGACGCCCTCGCCGTCGTTTCTCAGCTGCTCCCAGACCTGCGGAGCCCTGATGTGGGGAGTCGACACATCAAGCAGAATGTGAACGTCCTCATCGAGCCAGATTTCGGCCACGTCGTCCGAAACAGAGAGTTCGTCCAGTGTCGCAACTTCCAGGGAGAGGGCTGTTGCGGGAATCAGGCTGAACTCCTGGTTGACCTTGATCGCCCCGATTCCTGCGGTCAGCCGGCCAATGTCGCGCTGACCGGCTTCGGAGTGAAACCTGACGATTACCTGTACTTCATCGTTCAGTTCCCTGGCCCTTTCGATCACATCGCGGACGTGGGCGGGAAATTTGTCGGAATACATTCTTGCGCAGTCCTCAACTTGGCTCTCAATGCCCCCGTTCAGCCGGTCCAAACGGACAGGGCAATTCATCCGCAAGGGCAGACGGTCGCAAAAAGTCCACCCTCTGACGGCCCAATTCGCCGCCCTCAATTCCCGAATCTTGACAATCGAACTTTGTGGCGCGCTCTCTACAAATCGGGCGGAGGCTAGAGAGCCTCGACCGGCCTGTCTTCCTCAACACGGACCAGCCACGGCTCATTCAATAGCGCGTTCAATGCAAGTCCCGGGCCGCTGACGGCAAAGCAGGGGATGAGAGTCGTCTGATGCCGGATGACGAATCCGGCACTCTCGATAGCGGCGCGCTGGACCTGCCCGGCTTCCTTAACGCGCAGGAGCAGGTACAGATCTTCGGACGGCTCGCGAGCCATCCTGGTGAGCAATTCGCGACTGCACTTCGACATCGATTCGGCGGGCATAACGTCCAAGGCGATTCTTGGCGCGGCAACACTCCACAGTCTATCAGAACTGCGCGCGCGATGGGAAATACGCAAACTATTGATGCGACTGTCCTGCTGTCAGTAAGGCCGGCATGAATCCTTTTGCAAACCGCGCTGTCCCATAAGGGCAGGGGCGCACGGGCCTCTCTGCAGGCGCGGCGCCGGGCGCGGGCATCCTCGTCCTCTCCTCTACCTTCTGCTCATGGCAGCCGCAAGTGAACAGTTGGCAGGCCGCTGCCGGGAAGATCCACCAAGGGCGCGATCGAACGCGAAGGGCTCTCTTCGTAGCCCTTCGTGGAAATTCGTAATCGGATCTGACCGGTCGGGAAATGTGAAGCTCTCGGTTCCAAGGGGGGATCACTTTAGTTCAGATAATCGTACGCAATCAGCGTAAGAAACTCGACGAAGTCATCGGTCAGGATCAATCGGTCAAGAATTTCCGCCGCTTCCTCCAGCCTTCCCGGTCCATATTCACCCAACCTTTTCAGCTCCTCATCGCGTATCTGTCGATACAGGTCTCTTGTAACCGGCCGGCCGTCCTCCAACCTGGCCTGATGTCTGATCCACTGCCAGATCTGCGAGCGTGAGATTTCGGCGGTGGCCGCGTCCTCCATCAGGTTGTAAATTGCCGCGGCGCCGTTGCCCAGCAGCCAGGCATTCAGATATTGGAGCGAGACATCGATGTTGGTACGCAAGCCGTCCTCGGTAATCGTCCCGCCGGGTACGCCGACGGCCAGGATCTGTTCTGCCGTTACCGACACATCCTCCCTCATGCGATGCTTCTGATGGGGCGAGCCGCCGGTTACCTCCCCGAAAATCCCACGCGCCAGCGAGACAAGGTCGGGATGGGCCACCCATGTGCCGTCGCAGCCGTCACCGGATTCACGCTCCTTGTCAGCGCGCACCTTGGCCAGCGCTTGCTCGTTGACCTCCGGATCGCGACGGCTTGGGATGAATGCGGCCATTCCACCGATGGCGTGTGCGCCCCGCTTGTGGCACGTCCGGACCAGTAGCTCGGTGTAGGCGCGCATAAATGGCGTTGTCATGGTCACCTGAGCCCGGTCCGGCAATACCGTGTCTGCATTTTTTGCGAACTTCTTGATGGCGCTGAAGGTGTAGTCCCAACGACCGGCATTCAGCCCTGCCGAATAGTCCCGCAGCTCATAGAGAATCTCCTCCATTTCAAGCGCGGCCAGAATCGTTTCGATCAATACAGTAGCTCGAAACGAGCCATGCGGGATCTCGAGCGCCTCTTCCGCGTGCGCAAACACTTCGGTCCAAAGTCTCGCCTCCAGGTGGCTTTCGAGTTTGGGCAGATAGAAGTAGCATGAAGTTCCGCGGCGTTGCCTCTCCGCCGCGTTGTGGAAGACGTACAGCCCCACGTCAAACAAGCTGGCCGAAACCGGCTCACCGTTGACCAGGACGTTCTTCTCGACAAGATGCCAGCCGCGCGGCCGCACCAGAAGCGTTGCGATCTCGTCATTCAGTTCATATACCCGCCCTCTGGCCGCGTCCTCCAGCCGTATCTCCCGGCGCACGGCATCGAACAGGTTGAGCTGGCCGTCCACGCAGTTTGCCCACGTCGGTGAGTTGGCGTCCTCAAAGTCGGCCATGAAAACATCCGCGCCGGAATTCAGCGCATTGATCACCATTTTGCGGTCGACCGGGCCGGTGATTTCCGCCCAACGCCGCTGCAGATCGTCAGGCGTACCGGCTACTTGCCAATCGCTTGTACGGACGTCGCTTGTCTCTGCCAAAAAGCCGGGGGCCTCACCGGCGTCGATGCGGGCCTGGCGGGCAGCCCGCGCGGCAAGAAGCTCCTGGCGTCGGGAATCGAACTTAACATGCAGTTCAGCGACAAAGGCCAACGCCTCTGCAGTAAGAATCGCCTCTGAAGCGGGTAGAGACGCCCCCACAACTGTTACGTCCACCTGCGCCGGCCCGGGTGAATTCTCCTTTGGCATGAAATTCTCCTTATGGGAAGGAATGGGGGTAAAAGGTACCCCTCAAGGATACCGAAATCGACAAGAGTCGTCAACACTGTAGCCGACGATCGCAGCGCTTGATGTTGGGCCGGCCCTATAGTATTGTTTTGCCCTGGCCGCATCCATTGCAAGGTGAAGGAAACAGGGTGAAAGAGAATCTTGAGAATCTCTCTCAAACAGGCAGCCGCTACTGTTTACCTTTGAATTCGCCGAACGCGGCGCTACCGCTGGTCGGCGGCAAAGCGCTGAACCTGGGCAGGCTGGTCAATGGTGGATTTCGCGTGCCGGAGGGATTCACCGTTGCGGTCCCCGCCTATACAGATTTTGTAAACGGCGCGGGACTGGCCGGCGCAATTGTCGAAGAGCTGGCCTCGATCGACGCCGACGATCCCGCTGCGCTCGCCACGCATTCAGAGCGCCTGCGCACCCGCATCAACCAGGGCGCCATACCGGACGGCATCACGGCCGCTATCCGTACATCAATGCGGCATTGGGCAGGCCCCCTGTGGCCGTCCGTTCCTCGGCTACCGCCGAAGATCTGCCGGAAACATCCTTTGCCGGCCAGCACGACACATTCCTGAATGTACAGGGCGAAAACGGCTTGCTGGCCGCCGTTGCAGGCTGCTGGAGCAGCCTGTGGACTGCGCGTGCAATCGCCTATCGAACGCGCAACAACATCGACCATCTATCCGTTGCTATTGCCGTGGTCGTACAGGCGATGGTGCCGAGCGAGAGTTCAGGCGTGCTTTTCACCGCCAACCCACTGACGGGCCGGCGCGCTGAAACTGTCATTGACGCAACATTTGGTCTGGGCGAATTGCTTGTAAGCGGGCAGATCGAGCCGGACCACTTCGTAGTTGAGAGCAACAGCGCCCAAATCCTGCAAAAGCAGGTTGGCGCAAAGGCCAAAGCCATGCACGGCAAGGAGGGCGGCGGCCTGACGACGACGGAAACTGCGAATCCGCACCGCCAGGCGATAGAGGATTCCCAGATCAGGTCGTTGACGGAGACAGGACAGCAAATCGCGGCGATGTTCGCTTCGCCCCAGGACATCGAATGGGCCTATGCGGGTGGTGAACTGTACTTGCTGCAGTCCCGCCCGATCACCTCGCTCTTTCCCATACCGCCGCACAAAGGAGACGTAGCGCTGCGCGTCTATGTCTCAATGGGCGCCATCCAGGGCGTCCAGGGACTTTTCACGCCGATGGGCCAGGAGATGATCCGAGGGCTGTTCGCCGGTCTCGCCCAACTCGCCGGCTACAACGCCACGATCGATAGCCAGGCGCTTATCCGTATCGCGGGAGAGCGACCGTGGGTCGACGCGACCGCCGCCCTGCGCAATGACATCGGCCGCCGCATCTTCCTGAGACTCTTCCCCCTGGTAGAGCCGGGCGCCGCCGATGCGGTCCGCGAGCTGGCTGTCGACCCACGTCTCCAGGGAGGTGGAATACGACCGAAAACGCTTCGCCGCGTTGGCCCCTTTGTCTCACGGATGATCAGATCTCTGGCCGGAGCGCTGCTGAAGCCGGAGGCGGCTGCCCGCGAGGCTCGTCGTACGGTGGAGACGAAGATAGAAGAAGTAGAAGAGAGAATGAGGACTGCCCACTCGCTGGCCGGGCGGGTCGAAATCTGCGAACAGCTTTGCTACCACCAGGTCTTCCCTGTTTTGGCGCCGCTATTCATGCCGCTCATCGTAGCTGGAATGGCGTCGCTGTCTGTACTCCACCGCCTGGCATCGGTCCTGGCGCAAGCGGACGAAGACGTTCAGCCCCGGATCGTCTTCGACCTCAACCGCAGCCTGCCAGACAACGTGACGACTGAGATGGACCAGGCCTTGTGGCAGGTTGCCAGGCGGATGCAGGGGGACCGGGCAGGGGCCGCAGCTTTCGTGGACGCCGACCCCAACGCGCTTGCCCGGGAGTTCCGGGAAGGAAAACTGCATCGCGCAATGCAGGCGCCGATAGCAGACTTTCTGGCGCGATACGGAATGCGCGGCCCGGCAGAGATCGATTTCGGCCAACCTCGATGGCGGGAAGACCCGGCTCCGCTGTTCAGCGCGCTGAAAGCTCTTCTGACCATTCAGGACCCAAGCGCAATGCCGGACGCCGTTTTCCGTGCCGGGCAGACCGCAGCAGCGCGGGCGGAGGAGCGCCTGGCGAGGGCCGCGTCCCGTAGATTCGGAACACCGTTGGGCGCCGGCCTGGTTCGCTGGCTGGTGAAACGCGTTCGAACCCTTGCCGGCTTCCCTGAGAGCCCGAAGTTTGCAGCAATCCGAATGATGGGAATCGCGCGCGCTGCCCTGCTCGAGAGCGGGCGGGAGCTGGTCGAGGCCGCCGTGCTCGATAGTGCCGGCGATCTCTTCTTTCTACAGCTGAAGGAGCTGAAGGTGCTGGCGATGGACGCGCCGGGCGACTGGCGGCGGCTCGTGCAGATGCGCAGAGCTGCTTATCAACGAGAGCAGCGGCGGCAGCCTATCCCGCGTCTGCTCCTCAGCGACGGTACCGCTGTCGTTGCCGGCGGCGCTTTGTCTTCCTGTCCGGAAGGCGGGCTGCTGATTGGCTCTGGGGTTTCGCCGGGTACGGTGGAGGGAACTGCTCGGGTTGTATTTGATCCCGCCCGCGCCAACCTCCAGCCTGGAGAAATCCTGGTTTGCCCCGGCACGGACCCCGCCTGGACGCCGCTCTTTCTCGCCGCAGGCGGACTGGTGATGGAGGTGGGTGGCATGATGACGCACGGCTCGGTCGTCGCGCGCGAGTATGGAATTCCGGCTGTCGCAGGCGTAGCCCGGGCGACCGAGATCCTGCGCAGCGGCCAGCGTCTGCGCGTTGATGGCAGCAGCGGTCGCGTCGCTCTCCTCGACAGGACATGAAATCCGGGTCCCATCGACAGATTACCACCCTGTAGCCGAACGAACGCGACCGAACATCCTGCCAAGACGCTGCTTAACCTCTGCGGGCAATGGCGGTCTGAGCATCGAGGCCACGTTTTCCTCCAGGTGCTGGACATTGCCGGTCCCTGTGAGGACCAGGTCGATGCCCGGCTCATAGCGACAGTACCGGTAGGCGAGCTCGGTCACGCCGCGGGCATCGCTGGCGTCGAGGGCCCAGGCCAGCGGGTCCGTCATGCCAGCCAAGCCGGCGTCGACTTCGCCGCAGTCGCTCAGTTCGGCCAGAATCTCCCTGAATCGGGCGGGTCTGCAAAATGCCCTGCGGACTGCAAACATGCACTCGGTTGCGATGCCCTTCTTTGCGGCTTCGGGAAGAACCGCCTCACGCGCAGTCTGATTGAGAATGTTGAATCCGACCATTACCACGTCAAAGATATCGTCGGCGATCGACTGGCGCAGGACGCCATGCTCGAGGTCAGCCGGAAATCGTTCGCTGACCGCGAGATGACGGATCTTGCCCGCCCGCTGCAGGCCCAGGAGGACGGGAACCAGCTCGTTGACGACGCGCGGGTACTCATCCAGCGTGGGACCATGGAAATGAAAAACGTCGATCGTTTCGACGCCCAGTCGTCTCAGACTGTTCTCAACGCCTTCGGCGAACGCCTTTGCCTCCACCGGCTCCCCCTTGCGGGAAGCGCCCTTCTTTGACGACAGCACAAGGCTGTCCCGGTCAAAGCCGCGGATGGCCTTGCCGATGATCTCTTCCGTGCCGTAGTTCTCGGCGGTGTCGATGTAGTTTATGCCCAGTTCGAGCGCGCGGCGCACAAGCGCGATCGACTCTTCTTCGCTGCGATCCGTTCTCCTTCCCAGCTGGCTCGGGCCGCCAGCGCCCAGGCCAACCACGCTTACGCGTAAACCGGTCCGTCCAAATGTAATGAAATCCATCCTCTCCTCCGCGGCTCCTGGCAGGTTCTGTGCAGTTTCGAAGTCCATTGTAGCGCGCCAGGCAGCACGGCAAAAGTCGTGCAAGCAGTCCTCTCCCGTGCTATAATGCCGGCCAACCGGTGCGGGATTGGCTGCACCTTGAATTCGACAAGGAGAAGGAGTGATGGCGGAAGAGGCCAGGGAAGAGCGTGCCGAAGAAGGGCAGACCGAGACACGGAAAGCCGACGGAGAGTTGTCAGACCCAGTGGAGGCAAAGCGCCCAAGCACTTTCGCCTTCGCCGGAATTCTCCTGGGGGGTTGGCTGACCCTGATGATTGTCTTTGTTGCAATTGCGGCCGTTGCCATGACCGTAGTGGGGGCCTTTTAGGCCAGGCCGGCCACAGGCCGGATCGCCCGACACTTTGGCGAATCCAGGATGGGCCGGTGCAATCTGTTCGTCGAATGCAGGGGGTCAACCTGCCCTCCCTCCACATACAAGGAGCAACTTCCAGACGATGCCCAAGAAGATCTACGCATACGGGATGGACGGTTTCATCACGCCGATGATGAAGTTCTTCGCAGCCGAGGGCTGTCTGCCCAATTTCAGCCGTCTGCTGCGCGAGGGCACGGTCAATCAGACCTTCCCTTCCTTTCCGGTCTGGACGCCCACAAACTGGGCAACGCTTTCGACCGGGGCGCATACGGGAACGCATGGCGTCTCCACCTGGCAGACAATTGTCGGCCCGAAATCCGATCGAACCGCGCGCGACCGACTTGTCGATAGCTTTGACGGCCGCGCAAACAACGCCGAGCGAATCTGGAATGCACTGGAAAAGGCCGGGCTCAAGAGCGTTGCCGTACACTACCCCGGCGCCCACCCATCCGGCGTAAGAATGGGTCATGTCATCGACGGTTTCGGCCATCCCAGCCACCACAAGACCGACTTCGAAGTGGCTGCGGCGCAGGCATACACGACCGATGCTTCGGCGGCCGGCGAGGTCGCGATGGGACATGACGGCTCGGCGATCAGCGGTCCCCGCAGCGTCGAGATCATCTCCCCGCTGGCTCCGGCCGAAGGCTGGAGCAACCTGCCGCAGAGCGGACCACCTGCCCTGGCAACGGAGTTCACCGTCGAGGCCCGCGTGGGCGGCGACGCGAACCCGTTCTTTCTCCTGGCCCTGGGCAGCCGCAGCGCCGGCTATGACCGGGTCCTGATCTGCCGCAGCCGGGACGCGAGCGATCTGGTCGCAGAGGCCAATCTTGGCGAGTGGAGCGGCTGGGCAGTCGAGACTTTCAGGATCGGCGGGCGTGACCAGCGGGCGGCGGTCCGTTTCAAGCTGTTGAAACTATCCCCGGACGGAAGGGACCTGAAACTCTATCGAACGCAGGTTGCCTATGCCGACGGATTCACCTACGGTGACGACAAGCTGGCGGCGGAGCTGATCGAACGCTTCGGACCTTACCAGGAACATGCCTCGATGGTCCCATACACCGCCGGCATGACCGACTTCGATACCGCCCTGGAGGAATGCGAATACCAGGGGCTTTGGTTTGCGGATGTAGCCAATTTCATGCTCCATGAAAGAGGCTGCTCCTACTTCACCTGCCACTGGCATCTGTACGACTATCTTAACCATATCCACCTCGGCGATGTTGACCCGGTCTGTCCCGGCTTCGATCCGGACAGGCAGGACAAGTATCTGGACTACTTCAGACGCGCCTACGGGGTGGGCGACCGTGTCCTCGGCCGCCTGTACGGGGCAGCCGACCGCGCAGGCAGTTCCGGCGATGAGGTCTATGTTGGCATCCTGGCCGACCACGGCGCATACCCCGACGTACGGATCGCAAACATCCGCACGTTTTTACATGATCAGGGGTTTCTGGCGCTAAAAAGGGGTCCGGATGCAGTGGCCGAGGACCAGGACCAGGTCCCGCGTGGAGAGATTGATTGGGAGAAGACGACGGCGTATCTTTCCAAGAGAGGTTTCGACATAACGATCAACGCGCAGCCAGGGCCGGCATTCGATGAGATCGAGCGCAAGTTGCTTACCGCTCTGCGCACATGGGTGGACGAAGAAACGGGCCAGACGCCGGTCGCCATCGCCTTGCCTAAGCGGGACGCCTATCTGCTGGGACAGTGGGGCGACCAGTGCGGCGACGTCATTTTTGCCTGGGACCACGACTACGTGAGCGGCTATTACTCACAGTGGCTGGGGATCGAGGGCGGCGGGAATGTGGGCGCCCCGCTGGTGTACGGCGCGCATCATGGTGGATTCATCCCGACGGACAATGGGTTCTCTTCAACGTTCGGATCGTTTCTGCTGGCGGGACCTGGTCTCAAACATGGCTATGAGCGACCGGCAGACCGCCTTGGTTACATTCACGCCGTAGACGTGGTCCCGACGATCTGTAACATCCTGGGGGTTGAACCGCCGGCGCAAAGCCAGGGGGCTGTCGCGCGCGATCTGTTCGAAGGGCACGAAATGGTGAGGGAGAGGATATCAGACCCGGACCAGTAGAGCTCACGGCCCAGCCCAGGGCGATTGCACCTAATTGGGCCAAGACCCCGCGACACTACCTGATTCGAGCCCAACTCCGAAAAAACGCCGAGAACAGTGCAAACTGTAGTGCGCGGTCGCGAATCCTTAAGGTTTTCGGCGACTGGCGATCGGTTTTTCAGCCGAAAACGAATGACAATTGGTAGGGGCGCCCCTTGTGGGTGCCCTTTGTGGGTGCTCTTCGTGGGCTATTGTGGCGTTCAGATTTAGATGCGATTGGCCTGCCGCCCAGCCTGCCTCCTGTTGACAACGGCGAAAGAAGCCGGTGGCCGGGAGGGCGAGCTCCCGGCCGTGCTCTGCCGCAGACGATTGGCATCACCAGCCACTTTCGGAAATGGCGGCGTCACACCGCTTGCCTCCCTTTGCCGCTTCGCCGCCCCGGCTCGACAGCAATTCAGCAAACCCTAATCTGCCTTCAGATCGTTGGCCAGGACCTGAAGCATCTCCTCCAAATTCGGTGCGTCAGCTTCTTCTGGCGTACGGTCCGCGAGCGACGTGCCGCCGACAAAGCGGTACATGTCGGCAGCCGCTTCGTGGAACTTCGGCGTCAGACCCACCGATGCCATGGTAGAGGCGATCTCCTCCATCTCGCCGACCCAGCGACGCGATTTGGGCGGCATGCCTGGCAAACCACCCTCCATGCGCTGCAACATGGAAGCCTGGCTGGTGCGGTATTCGTCGAACAAAGCACCCCGCACACCCAATGCTTCGGCCGCAACCAGGAGCTCCGTACAGAGCGCCGTCAGTCCTTTGGTCAGCCCCGCATAGCACATTTTGACGGCGGAAGCGTCGCCAACGCGCTCGCTGACGACAGGCACGTCGAGTCCGTACTCGTTGAGTCGTGCAAGATTCTCCGCGTGAGTGCCCGAAGCGTAGAAGCGGGTCGTTCCATCCCGGCGGGGCGGCGGCCCGATTATCGAGGCATCGACAAAATGGCCGCCGGCCTCTTCGACCACCTTGCCGATGCTGCGCGTCGTCTGCGGCGCAATGGCGTTGCAGTCGGCATAGAGAAGCTCGGCGCCCGTCTTGTTCAACGCCGACGCCACCATTTGCGCCGCGTCCGCCGCCTGCGCCGGCACAAGGATCGACAGCACGATGTCCGCTTCCTTCACCAGCGCTTCGTACGAAGAGACCTCCTCGATTCTAGCCTTTGCCGCCAGCTGACGCGTGCGGTCGCTGCGGTCCCCCAGGTGGGCGATCACGCGCAAGCCGTGCTCGCGCAGCCGCTGTCCGACGGTATGCCCCATGTCGCCGGGGCTGAGAATTCCAACTGTGTTCATGGTTGCACCTGCACTTTCCCTTCTTCTTGCGCTCTTCTCAGCAGCGCCTTCATGTAGCCGATCGTGTATGCCGTACCGACCCGTGGGTCGTTCGCCATCGAAGGAATGTGGTCGGGGATCAGCACGCCGTCGAAGCCGGACTCTTCCAGTACCCTCATTGCCTTATACATGTCAAAGTAGCCGTCGTCAACGAACGTCTCGACGAAGTGGGGCAGCGGTCGGTCCACGTTGCGGAAGTGAATCTTGAAGAGCTTGTCGCGCTGCCCAAACTCACGCAGCGACTCTTCGACGCCTTTTCCCATCAGTTCGCCTCCCTCCAGCCAGCAGCCGATGCAGAAACAGATGCCCACGTTGGGGCTGTCGGCGATGCGCATGGCCTCCTCGTAGCCGGCGAAACTACTGAAGATGCAGCGCGGCACGCCGCCAAGTTCAGGTTGAGGCGGGTCGTCGGGGTGTATGCCAATGCGAACGCCGGCTTCCTCGGCGGCCGGCGCGGCCTGGGAAACGAAGTAACGGTAGTTCTCCCAGATTTCATCTTGAGAGTATACACGGTCGTGGGTGAAGGGCAGAAAGTATTCCTTTCCGCCCCAGTGACCGGCATCGGCCTTGGCCAAATCAAATCCACGCGCGGACGCGCCGCCCCGCGTCGTTTCACGCTCCGTGCTCCAGATCCCATTCGCCATGTGAGCGTAGGTTGTATACGGAATGCCGGCTCTGCCCAGAGACTGCAAGTGGTCCAGGTACTCTTCAATCTTTGCATCCTTGTGGTCCAGCCCCAGCACGATGGCGTCCTGATTGTGGACATCCCGGTTGCCGAAACCGTAGATGCGGACGCCGGCTTCTTCGAATCGCTCTCGTGTGCGCGCGTAGTAGTCGTAGCCGGCCCGTTCCCCGTCAGTCCAGCAGACGGCCCAATCGATGCCCATCTGTCTGACAAACTGCAGTTCATCATCGTCCGCGTCCGGCGACAGTTGCGCCGCTATCTTCATCCCGGGCGGGACCGGCATGATTGACATCAGAATACTCCTTTTGCGCGATAGAGACCCGACAATAGACAGCCCGGCTGTCCCTGTTGAACGCCTGTCGCATGTCGATCGACGGCGTGGAAATCAGCTCATTGGGACCGGGACATTCTTGAACCCGCAATACGCCATCGCGGAAGTGGATCGCCAACGCAGCCATCCATTGCCGGAACCGAAGCGTCGCCGTCATGCCAGGCGATTGCGTCCCCGAACCATTGACTTCTTACCGTCAACCACGACGTGAAAGGGAAAACCGTATTCTGCGGCCGCACGTACAAAGTTGAAGGCCCGCCGCACAGGCCAGTCGCTGTCCACAGCAAAGTCATCGAGCGACGGCGCCGGGAAATAGCTTCCCGACAGCTGAGGGCGCCGCTCCAGCCGTCCCTTCTCGAGTGCGTTCACAGCCTTTGCCAGCAGCCAGCCGCCGACGGACGCGCACATCGCTTCGGCCTCGGACGCTCGGATTCCGTCGGCAAACCGCACCGTCTCTTGGGCAGCGATATCACCGGTATCCAGCCCGGAATCCATCCAGTGCACCGTGGCCCCGGTCCTGGTTTCGCCAGCTCGAAATTGCCAGAAAAGCGGCTCCGGCCCCCTGTAGGCGGGCAAAAGCGATGGGTGTACGTTCAGAAAACCGTGACGCGGCAGTGCCAACACACGGGAAGGTATCGGGCGGTGCCAGCAGGCCACGCAGGCGATGTCGAAGTCGAGACCGGCCATGAATTCCATGACTTCGGGGGTGCCGACCTCATCGCACTCGAAGAGCTCGATCTCGGCCAGGCTCGCCAAAGGAACTGTGCCCACCGGACTCCCGAGACCTATCGGCTTCGTCGCGGCAACTCCGTCTGCGAAGGCGCCGCCGGAACTCCTGTCGTTGGCGCCGAGCGGTACGTAAGGGTTCAAAATAGGCAGTTCAGTAGGTGTGTCTCTCGATTCAAGGTGCGCAGACCCGTGGCGGAACCCCTGCGAAAGAGGACGAAAGCGCGCGCCCGCAAGCAGGACGGCGGCGATGTCAACGCCGGAGGACAGCAGCCTTTCCAGCACAATTCGACTGAACGGAGCGGACATTCCCAGGAACAGGACGCGCATGACTGTTGACAGAGGCTCTGGCTTGGCCTTATAATGGGGCCCTGAACAGTTCTCCCTTAGGCCCCGGAGCATACCTATGGCTCAAATGGTAAATTGCGCAAAGATCGGGCAGGAGTTGCCGGGCCTGGAAACGCCCCCCTACGGCGGCGAACTGGGCCAGCGGATCTTCGAAAGCATCTCGCAAACGGCCTGGGATATGTGGATGCAGTACTCTGTTGTGCTGATCAATCACTACGGCCTCAGCCTCGGCGATCCGCAGGCGCGCGACTTCCTGATGCAGCAGATGGAAGAGTTTTTCTTCGGCGTGGGTGCGCAGATGCCGGAGGGTTGGACGCCGGAAGGTACGCCCGGCGCGGGCAAGGGCGTCCCCGCCGGCAAGGGAGCCCCCCGCAAATAGCGGTTCCCCTTACACCTTCAACGCAAACTCCGTGACAATCTCGAACTGCAGGCAGCTGTGCGCCTGTCTGAGGGCGTCCTCGGCTTCCGCCGGTGTGGCTGCCCTCGCAAAAATGAACCCCAGATAGGCGTCGCCTTCGGGCAGCGGCACAAGGGACTGGTTCACTTTCGCCGTAATCTGCACATCCTCGACGCCCGGCACCGCGCTGGCCTCTTCAATGCCCGCTACAGCCCGCAAGAGGCCTGACTCCGGTATCGGAATCATCATTACGCCGCCGGCCTGAAGCTCCCTTTGCATGCTTTCCAGTGGCAACCCGCACGCCTGCCGCAGAATCAGCTGTTCCAGCGAACAGCCGCCTCCCACCTCCATGCCAAATCGCAGAATCCTTGAACACAGGCCGCCAATCGTGCGCCCGGCGACCTCCACGATCCACGGCCCGTCTTCGTTCAAGCGCAGCTCGGCATGAATCGGGCCCGTTTGCAAGCCCAAACCGCGTGCCGCCAGCTCGGCGGCTTCGACGACGGACTCCTGCTCGTCGATCGGAAGGCGGGATGGCGTAACGTAGATCGTCTCTTCAAAAAAAGGGCCTTCCAAAGGATCCGGCTTGTCAAACAGGGCAAGAAGATGCAGCCGGCCCCGATCAAGCAGCCCCTCCAGCGCAACCTCAACGCCCGGGATGTAGCTTTCGATCAAGAAGGGCTGGCCTTCGCCGATCAGGGCCGTCAGCCGCCTTACTGCCGCTGCCAACTCACAACGAAGATCGGCCCGAATCACGCCGCGGCTGCCGTTCAGCTCCTCCGGTTTGATGACGCACGGATATCCAATCTGCGTCTCTGCCAGGGCAATAATCTCTTTCAGGTTCTGGTCGGTGCGAAACTCGGCAAAGGTCGGCGAAGGCGCCCCGCAGGCCGCCAGCATCGAACGCATTCGATGTTTATTGCGCGCTGCCTCTGCCGCGGCAGGGCTGTTGTGGGGCAGCCCCAACCGCTCGGCCAACAGCGCCGCGACTCTTGCGCCGCTGTCGTCCAGCGCCAGGACTGCATCGACCGGCCCGCCCGTGTCTGCCGAGTCTTCAGCTTCAGCCAGCGCGCCTACGAGAAGCTCTGCCGCTTGGCGGGGTTTGCTGAAGTCCACGCCCATGCGGAATTTCCATTCATCAGCAAGGGTTTGGGGCGTATCGACAGCAACGACAGCATCTATTCCGAGCTGCGTTGCAGCTTCGAGATAGTCCCGCGTTCGATAGCTGTTGGGCGTCGTGAGCAGGAGCACCCGTCCTTGCATTTCAGGTCCCATCCAGTTGCCGGCCACTTTCCCCCATCACCCAATTGCAGATACGACGGCGCGCCAGCGGTCTCTCTGGTACTTCGGCAGCTCGCCAACCCGAGTCTCATCGGAGACTGCCCCAGGCTTTGGCGCAGCGTGACCAGGCTTTTGTCGACTCAGCTGCGAGGCGTACGCCGTCACAATCTCCTGTTCCTCCGCTCCCAATCCCGCCAGCAGTACGCCGGCGCGGGCGCCGCTATGGAACAGCGCCTCGCGTTCATCGGCGCGATGGTCCTCCGAATCGACGCACTCTTCGTCAATGACGCGGCGGAGGTTTGCTTGGCTGACTTCCTTCAGCAATTCGGCGAAAACCCTGACGACTTGGGGGTGATTTGTCAGGGATGCCAGAACTGCAGCCCGGCTGAAACAATAGTCTCCGGCCAGGATCGTGCCGCCGAGCAGAAAGCTGTCAATAGCCCCTGGATGTTCCGTTATCAAGAGCAGGCGATGGATTCTCAGAGCGATCTGCAGCAGCTCCAGGGCAGCGGCCAAAGCGGCCCGGCGGGAAAGGGCTTCCTCCGAATCGCGCTCGGGGGCAGCCGAAGCCAGAACAACCCCAGCCAGTATCTGCTCGCCGGACAGCTCGCCGCGAACGAATTGCAACAGCCCTTCCGGGAGCTCGGCGAGAGCCTCATCGAGCAGTGAGGCCACCACCTCCTGTTCTCCATTCAATCGCTTGCAGTACTGGTCGCCCATTTTTGCATAACCGTACAGGTCCTACATTATGGATGATGCCGTGAATTCGATTCTCCGGCGGTGCAGCCTTGCCAACGTCTGGCGCAAAAGTCAGACGCTTCTCCCGGTCTCAATCCACTTCGCTGCCGACGATTTCACGGTATATCGTTTCCAGGTCCCCGTCGCTGTAGAAGTGAATTACAAGGCGACCGCTTCCATCCGCCTTCCTCTCCAGGCTCACTTTCGTACTCAGCCGGTCGCGGAAGCGGTTTTCCCAGAAGCGAAGTTGGGCCTCAATGTGAGGATATTCCTCGGGCGGGTCTGCGGCAGCCGGCTCCTCCAGCCAGCGGCGGACCAACCCCTCGGTCTGACGGACACTCAACTCACGTGCAAGGATCTGGTCCAGCCCCCTCTGCACATCTTCCTCGCCCTCGAGGCTGAGCAAGGCGCGCGCGTGGCCTGCACTGATCAGCTCGTCGTTCAGAGCGCTCTTTGCCGCGGCGGGGAGGCCCAGAAGACGCAAAGCGTTGGCAACGGCAGAGCGACTCTTCCCGACGCGGTCCGCGACCTGGGCCTGGGTCAAGCCAAACTCGTTTACGAGGGCGTCATAGGCAGCGGCTTCCTCCAGCGGACTCAGGTCGGCCCGCTGAAGGTTCTCCACCAACGCCAGCTCCAAGAACTGCTGGGACGTCGCTTCGCGCACGATCACGGGCACGGTCGAAATCCCAGCCTGGTGCGCGGCGCGCAACCTGCGTTCGCCGGTGATCAACCAGTAGCGTTGCGGCTGGTCGGGACTCTCGGTCACTATCAGCGGCTGGATGATCCCGTGCTCCCGTATCGAGGCTGCCAGCTCGGTCAGACTTCCCGGTCCGAAGCGGGCCCGCGGTTGGTGCGGATTCGCTTGGATGGCGCCGATGGGCAACTCAAGGACGCCGCTCCCCTCAGACTGGGATTGCGCTTCATCGCCCTCTTCGTCGGCATAGGGCGCGGTCCGGCTCAACAAAGCGCCCAAACCTCGTCCCAACCCTTGACGCCGGCGTTGACTCGGATTGTCAAAGCGTGAATCTTGGCTCATCTGTCCTCCACCCCAGTGTCGGAAGGCACCGCTCTCCTATCGCCGGAAAGCCTTCTGCTTCTCCAGCTCGACCCTCTGTAGCGGAAAGCGGCGCATGAATTCGCCGGCCAGCGCTTCGTATGCCAGTGCGCCGGCGCTCTCGGGTGCGTATTGCAAAATCGTTTGACCGTGACTCGGGGCTTCGCCAAGGCGCACGGAGCGAGGGATCAGAGTACTGAATGTTTCTTGGGGAAAGTGCAGACGCACATCTTCAACGACCTGATTGCTGAGGTTGGTGCGGGCATCGGCCATCGTGAGCAGGACGCCGGCTACCCGCAGGCGGGCATTCAAAACGGTGCGGACCTGGTGAATCGTTTCGAGTAGCTGGCTAAGGCCCTCCAGGGCCAGGTATTCGCATTGAACGGGAATGACGATTCCATCGGCCGCAGTCAAGCCGTTGATCGTTATCAGACCCAAACTGGGCGGGTCGTCTATGACAATGTAGTCGTATTCCTGGTGGAGGGGTTGCAACGCGCTTGCCAACAGTTGCTCGCGAGCCATGCGGGCGGCCATTTCGACTTCGGCGCCGGCCAGATCAAGATTGGCCGGCACGAGTTCAAGTCCAGGATGGACGGTAGGCGTGATTGCGTCCTTCACAGGCGCGTGGTCGATCAGAGTCTCGTAGAGGCTCGAACGCGGCGCTCTCGGATTGACTCCCAGGCTCGTTGTTGCGTTTGCCTGCGGGTCGCTGTCAACCAGGAGAACTCGGCAGCCGGCTCTCGACAGGTAAGCGCAGAGGTTGACGGCGGTTGTCGTCTTGCCTACGCCCCCCTTTTGGTTTGCAATTGCAAAGATTTGTGCGGTCATGCCTCAAGGGTGCCTGAATTCCTCGGACTGGCTGCTTGACGTCCCAACTCCAGGCGGCAAGGCCAGAACGCGGGCGGCACGCCGATGCAACTTGCGCCGCCAAGCCCGTCCCTGATCGAAATCCATGCCCGCCTACGCCCCTGCAGGTCCGCAGTATTGCCAGGGGTGATCCGCCATGTAGGCCAGCACCTCAGCTTCTGTTGGAATGCCTGCAACGCCTCGCGCCTCTACGCCGAAAGACGCGGTGACATTGGCATAACGGGCGGCGTCAAGCGGGTCTCCTGTTGCTGCGAGCCGCAGAAGAAAAGCCGTGGCAAAGATGTCACCGGCGCCGGTTGGATCCAGTTCGTCGGCCGGCCGCGGCGGAACTGGGACTGTGTTGACTTCGGCGCCATCGCGCCGGTAAACCGTGCTGCCGTCACGGTATTCGGTGAGTATAACAAGCGAAGTGTAGTTCAGGAACTTGTCGATTAGCTGAAGCTCGCCGTCGATGTCCTCTATCGACAAGATGAGCGCGTCAAGGTGGGGCAGAATCTCCGCCATCGTGGTCCAGGCGCTTGGAAACACTCTGCCGTCGCGGTCCCAACGGCGCATCCAGCCCTGGGGCACAGCTGCGACTATTGTATCTTGAGTGAATACTGCGGCTACGTCAGGCAATACTTCATTGGCGAGAGGACCGAGCAGCGCGATGCGCGGCGCCCTGAGCTGAGGAGGGATGTCCATGGCAGCGATCGGGGCCGACGGGGTGTAGCAGTATTGGACGCGTCCTTCGGGCGAATACAAGTTGGCGAAAGTAGTTGTCCGTTCGGTGGGTAGAGCGTGAACGGAGGCAATCCCATGCAGGACTGTCAGGTCGACATCATCTCCGGCGCGGGTGAGGATTGCCGTTTTGTACCCCAATTGGGCGGCTGTGACGGCGGCGAAGCTGACCGTGCCGCCCAGGACGTAGTCAACGCTGGTGGGATCGGCGGTTTCTATGTCCCGGGTGACGGTCCCTATCGCAAGAAGATCGATTGACATTGACTTTGCGAAGCAAGATTAGGGCGGCCGCCTATCATTTGGGAAGGATCTGCACTTTGCGCCGACTGTCTTCTCCGATGCTTGCCGTATATACGTGTTCGTGGTTGCGAAGTGCGATGTGGACGAGGCGGCGCTCGTTTGCCGGCATCGGCTCCAGCGATGTAGGACGACCAGAACTGACTACCTGTTCGGCCAGGCGGTTGGCCAACTGGCTCAACTGCTCTGCGCGTCGCTGTTTGTAGCCGTCGACATCAATCACAATGTTTTTCCAGCGATGTAACTCCTGATTGACCATCAGGCGAATGAGGTACTGAATACTGGCAAGGGTCTCTCCATTGCGACCGATGAGCAGGCCCAGGTCCCCGCCGACAACGTTCAGATTCAGCGGGGGGTCGCTATCTTCCTGATCATCCAGCCAGGAGAGTTCGATTTCGGCCTCAATGTCCAGTTTCTGCAACATCTGGCTCAAAAGGTCGTAAGCAAGGTCCTCTAATTCGGCGTCACCATCCGTCGGCTGCGCGGCTTCAACTTGAACTTCATTCGCCTGTTCCTGCCAGGCGGCATCTTCGTCCGAAGATCGCGAATCGGTTTCAGCAGGTGCAGAATCGTTGTCGGCGAGTTCGCCAAGCGCTTCTTCTGGTTCAGAATCCGTTGCTTCCGACGCAGCGGGGGAGTCTCCGATCTGAACTTCATCCCCTTCAGGTTCAGTCCTCGGTGTTATTCGGACGAGAGCATCGGTGGCGCCGATTCCGAGAATGCCTCGGCTTCCCTCTTCAAGGACTTCGACGTCGATCTGTTCGCGGGAGAGGCCGAGTTGTCCCAAGCCATCGTTTACCGCATCCTCCACTGACTTCGCCGCGAACTCGTAGCTCTGACTTCTGTTCATCTCATCTTCTCTTTCGGTTGCGACGGTTTCGTCGGCGGTGAGGGGGTCTCTTCGCTTCGCCTCTGACCCCGCTCGGTGCAGGCGCGGGCGTCGCGACGACCTCCGCTGGCGCCGCAGCTGCCGTGGCCGCAACAGCCTGTGGTGCTGCAGGGGCCATGGCCTTGTTCACCCCACCCATGTAGTTGGCAATATAGGTCTGACCCATTTGCAGCAGGTTGCTTGTCACCCAGTACAGGGAGAGTCCTGCCGGAACCTGCAACGTGAAGAACCCAAACATCAGAGTCATCATCGTTGTCATTTGCTTCATCATACCGGCCTGCTTGTCACCGCCCGGCGGTGTGGCCGCGGTCGTCATGCGCTGCATGTAGAACTGACTGACCATGAGGAGCGCGGGCAAAACAAGGTAGGCTGCCAGGGTCCCATATTCGCCCGCATTGAACGTTTCAGGAATCCATGCCAGCCCGCGCGTAAACTCGGGAAATCCAAGGTCGGGAATCCAAAAGAAGGGGGCGTTGGTCAGGTCCTTCCCCAAAGCGACGAGCGCCGAGTACAGACCGAAGAGGACCGGCATCTGGACGACCATTGGCAGACATCCGCTGAGCGGATTGACACCGGCCTCCTTGTACATCTTCATCTGCTCCTGCGCCATCTTGTCGCGGTTCTTGCCGTACTTCTTCTGCAGTTCCTGTAGTCTTGGCTGAAGCTCCTTTTGCGCCTGCATGCTCCGAATCTGGATCATCGTCAGTGGAAAGGCGATCATCTTGATGATGATCGTAAAGATAATGATGGCAAAGCCCCAGCTATAGGGGAAGTCCCGGCTCTCCAAGCCCCCTTTGAGCCAGAGCAGAGACTTTGCAAGAGGAAAGACAATGAACGACTGCCACCAGCCATCAGGCACCGCCTCATCCCAATTCTCCACGCCTTCACGCGGAACTCCGCATCCCCCCAGAAGAAGGGCAGCGATCACAAGGATCAAGAGCCAAACTATCCATCTGCGTTTCACAGTCTTTCTCCTCTTCGAAGCATTTGCTGCTATCGCATCCAATGCCTGATCTCTGTCCCAATTTGGGAGACGCGCTTCCCGGCCCGCTCCGGTCGTCGAACTTTCTTCGTGCGCCACCTGCCTGAATCTACACCTGATTCGTTCAAGAGCGACTCTTGCAGGTGCAATCTATGGTACCGGATCGAAACCTCCGGGATGCCAGGGGTGGCAGCGGCAGATTCGCCTCAGGCCCATCCAAATCCCCTGCGCCGCGCCGTACTTTGTTACCGCCTCATACGCGTATTGAGAACAGGTCGGATGGAAGCGGCAGTTTTGCCCCAGAAACGGTGACAGCGCACGCTGATATAGTCGAATCAGCTGCAGGAAAACGGCTCGCAAGACCTGATTCTCCCCGAGCGTCATTCCTCTTCTTGGGAGCGATTGACGTTGGCCAGCGATGCCCGGCGAAGCAGTTGCGCGCAGGCCTCGTCGATCTTGCCGTATGATGCGTCTCGGATCGGGTTCCTTGCTATGAAGACGCAGTCCCAGCCGGGTTCGATCAGGGACATCCGCAGACGCACAGCCTCGCGCATCCGGCGTTTCACGCCGTTTCGCACGACGGCAGGCCCTATTCGCCGGCTGACTGAGAAACCGAAGCGGCTGTAAGGAAGCCCGTTTCCAAGTAAACACAACACCGCCAGGCGATTGCTGTAACTCCTGCCCCGACGACGCACCTCCAGAAACTGCTCATTGTCGCGAACCCTGAAGCGTCGTTTCACAACAGTTTGCTTCCACAGGTTTCAATCGGGAACTTTCCTCTGTGTACGAGGGGCCGCCAAATGCCGACGAGTGTTGAGCCGTCCTTCCTCTCTTCCCAACCATTCCATTCCTGCCGTCTTTCGGGGCCGCGGCAATGACCCGACGCACGCCTTTCACTAAAATTCGCGCTTGCGAGTTGACAGTGTGACGGCTAACTGTGTACGCTGTTTCTGTCTGCGCCGTTTCAGGACGTTTCGCCCGCCCGGGCTTCGCATTCTCTTGCGGAAGCCATGCGTACGCAACCGCTTTCGAACCTTTGGCTGCCAGGTTCGCTTGGGCATATTTCTACTCCTTCGGAGTTAGCATTTCAGTTCCGCTTCCAATGTTCTATTATAAGCGGTATCGAAGAGGACTGTCAAATCTCCCACGATTTTCAATTGTCCGAGAATGAAGCTATGGCTTCTGTATTGCGAACGTGGTAACATTTACAGGGGGACGCATGACTGGCCTTGGCCCAAGCACCGGTCATCTTTCGGCAAGGCGCCATTCTCTTCTCCTGCACAGGTTCAGGCTTCACTCTCCTGGGAGGCAAGAAGCCCTTGATTGAACGAAAAATGATGCTTCTTTTCGTTCCTGTAGCGCGTATGATATAGTAGAAGTCTATCGACCGCTGGAGTTCTTGCGAACTTTCTCTTGAAAGTCCAGAATTTCCAGCGCTCCCCCTAAAGGTCAGTTTGAGGCGCCGCGAGTCTTGATGTTTGAATCAGAGAACGCTTCCCGATCCAGGCTCGAGGGCGAATTGGGACCCGAGCCGGATTCGGAGGCCCCAACACCGACAGACGATGAACGGGAGGAACCTCCTTCCCTGGAATTGCTGGAGGAATCGGCCGCGCAATTGGCCGCTCTCCGGCAGCGGGCCGAGTACCTGCTGGAGCAGTTGTCAACTGGAAAGGCCGACGGACGGTCTCGCGACGATATCGACGCCACGGGCACGGTCCAAGCGCCACCCAGCGAAGCCCATGAAGGCGACGGGATGGCAATGGAAGTGAAGGCGCCGACGGCATTCGACGGACCGTCGTTTCCTGTTACCCTGGATAGCGACAACGACACGGGAAGGTCTGGTGACGCGGAGCTGGATGGCCGCGACATGTCAGGCGGCAACGCGCTTGTCCCCTTTCAGGGTCCGACACCGGTAGGGCCGAACAGTTCTGCCCCAGATCCGAACGCGTCCGAGACGTTTGCCGAGTTGCATTCATCGCATGGTTCCAGCGAGTCTGCATCCCGCTATTCTGGAATGTCAACGCCCGATGGCGACGCCTACGATCCGCCTGACGTCGTGCCGCCCCTCCTTGAGACGGATTCGGTAGAGGCTTATCCGATTGAGCGGCATCGCGCTCAGTCTTCTTCCGTCCTGGACAGACCCGTTGGTGCGACGCAGCCGGCCTTCGGCCAGGTGGCCGGTGCAAGGTTCGACGTGACTGCAACCGACGTCATGGTTGTTGAAGAGGAGATCGCAGGTCTGTTCAAGGCGATCAACCGCCACAGGGAAGTCCGCAGGGAAAACACGGGCCACGCCCTCTCTCTTTTGCGAGAGGCGAGGGAGATCGTGCTTGCGGAGCCGCACCGCATCGGGCGGGCCGAGTACAACATTCAGCAAGCGCGCCTGATCCTCGACCGAGCGAGGATGAGTCGCGGGCGATCCAGACTTCTGGCCCTGCGAACGGTCTGGCGGCTCGTTCTGTGGCTGGCGGTCCTGGGCGGCCTGGGCGCAGCGCTGCAACTCTATCCGCAAATCATCGATGAAATCGTGAGCCGCGCCGCGGCCAGACTCCGATGGGAGGAGACTCTCTTCGTTCCCGCGCTCTGGGCAGTCGTGGCAGGGGGGGCAGGCGGCTGTCTTGGCACCATCTCATTCCTCGTGGAGCGCATGCGCATTCATCAGGAGTTTGACGATCAATACATCCTGCGCACAACCATCCAGCCGCTGATGGGCGTAGTCCTGGGATTGTTGATATTCGCAATCCTGGCCGTTGTCTTCAATAGCCTCGACGCATCTCTTCGAATTCACCCGCTGACGACCTTCCTGCCGGCTGCCATTGCGCTTCCGGTCGGCCTCTGGCAGGAGTATGTATATGCACTGATCTTCCGCCTCACGCGCTTGCTCACATTCCAGCGTCGCCGCCGTTGGTAGTCCTGGCATTCAGGTCGGCCTCCTCGCGAATTTGCCCTTGCACAGACGAATATTGTCCGCAAGCAAGGCTGCCCGAAGCCCAGGCTGGAAGCAGTCGACTTGCTTGGCGGCATGACTCTATTGGCCTTACAATGAAGGCATGAACGACAGAACAAGTGAGCGAATCGCCGCGGACCTGCCGGAATTTCGGGGAGAAGATGAATTCGTCGAGGTGATCGTCAATATACCGATCCGGCGATCGTTCAGGCAGGAAGAAGCCCCACCGCCCGCTGTTGAATTTGGTGGGATTGAAGTCGATGACGACCGCCAATCCTCGACGATCAATCGCGGCGCCGAGTCGATACATCAGCGCAGCGGCGGCGCGGCCCAGTATCAGACTTTCGACTACCACCTGCCGCCGGCGCTGAGGGGAAAAGTTCACCCCGGCCACCTGGTGTGGGTCCCTTTCGGTTCGCAGGAAGTACAGGGAATTGTCGTAAGGACCGCACCGTCCTCGCACGTTGAGACAAAGCCCGTCGCCCGTCTCGCCCGCCCGCAGCCGGTCCTCACGCGCGCCCAGCTGGAAATGGCCTTCTGGGTGGCCGATTACTACATTGCTCCTGTTTCCGAGGCGGTCAAACTCTTCTTGACACCCGGCCTCCTCAGCAGAGAAGGCTCGCCGTCAAGGGTCCGCGCCAAGCGCGAAGAGCAGATCGAACTCCTGATCGCGCCGGCCGCGATTCGAGAGAAGCCTGTTTGAATTGGGCCACGATACTAAGCAGGCGCAGAGTTCTGACCGCCTTGCTTTCCGAGCCGAACCGCCCGAAAACCTTGGAAGAACTGAAGATCGAATGCGATTTGAAATCGGCCAGCGCGATTTCAGGGCTGCAAGAGAAGGAGTTAATTCACCAATTCGAAGGTTCGGTGACTCTGTCTTCGCCGCCCGCAGCAACAGAAGAGGTAGTCTTCAAGTTGCGAGGCTCCCTGAAGTACAAGAAGGTTCTACTGGCACTGGCAGAGGCCCAGGGACCGATATGGAAGTCGGATCTCTACGCGCAGGTCGACACAGACCTGAAGAGTTTACGCCAGCTGCAGCAGGCCGGCCTGGTCCGAATCGAAGAAAGGTTGCGCTACCGGGACCCGCTCATGGGACGCACATACCCGGTCACGCACCCTCCCCGGCTGACTGAAGAGCAGCAACGCGCTTGGGATGAGATCAACGAAGGTCTGTTCGCGGGTGAAATCGCAGCATCGGGCGCCGCGGATAAGGCGAACTGCAGCAGCGAAGAAGCGCCTGCTATACGAAGCGCCTGCTATCTCCTGCACGGGGCGACCGGCAGCGGCAAGACCGAAATCTACCTGCGCGCTATCGCCGCAACACTGGCGCGCAATCGTCAAGCCATCGTCCTGGTGCCGGAAATCGCGCTGACGCCGCAGACGGTTGCCCGCTTTGCCGGACGCTTCCCCGACCGCGTCTCCGTAATCCATTCCGGGCTGAACAGCGGTCAGCGTTATGACGTATGGCGCAAGACGCGCGATGGCGAAATCGACGTAATCATCGGCGCTCGCAGCGCCCTCTTCGCGCCCATGCCGCGGCTGGGACTCATCGTAATCGACGAAGAGCATGAATCGACTTACAAACAGGATACCGATGAATGGGGCAGTTTCACGGTCTTCTACGACGCGCGCACTGTAGCCGAACAGATGGCGCGCGCCACCGGCAGCGGTCTGATTCTCGGCAGCGCCACGCCCTCGCTGGACGCCTATCACAAGGCGGAAAAGGGCCAGTTGAAACTGTTGCAAATGCCCAACCGGGTGTTGGGACACGAAGAATCACTGCGAATCGGCACGTCAGAAACGGCGGCGCTTGCTGAGGCGCCCGCGTACGCATCGCTTCCGCCCGTCGAGATCGTCGATATGCGCCAGGAGCTGCGCGCCGGCAATCGCAGCATCTTCAGCCGCAGCCTTCAGTCCGAGCTTCACACGGTCCTCGACGCCGGCGAACAGGCCATCCTGTTCCTCAACCGGCGCGGGACCCATACTTTCGTCATGTGCCGGGACTGCGGCCTGGTCGCGAATTGCACGCGCTGCGATACGCCCCTCACCTTCCACGAACGCGCCGTCCAGCTCATCTGCCACCGCTGCAACGCCCGCGAGCCGGTCCCCTCCGAATGTCCGGACTGTGGGAGCAAGAGAATCCGATATTTCGGTAGCGGAACGCAGCGGATCGAGGAGCTTGTCGGCCAGATCTCCCCGCGCGCCCGTCTCTTGCGCTGGGACAGGGACACGACAGGCCGCAGAGGAAGCCACGAGCAGATTCTCGCGCGGTTCGCAGACCATGAAGCCGATGTGCTCATCGGCACGCAGATGATTGCTAAGGGGCTGGACCTGCCGCTGGTAACGCTGGTCGGTGTCGTTTCGGCCGACGTGGGCCTCTATCTGCCCGACTTCCGCGCGGCGGAACGCACTTTCCAGCTCTTGATGCAGGTGGCCGGCCGTGCCGGGCGCAGCAAACGGGGCGGCCGCGTCATCTTTCAGAGCTACACGCCCCAGCATTACGCATTGCAGGCCGCTGCCGCCCACGATTACCGCGCATTCTACGCGAAAGAGATTGCCTTCCGCCACGAACAGTTCTATCCCCCGGTGGGCCGAATCGCTCGCTTGATCTTCTGGCACAAGAAGCTGGAAACGGTTCAAGAGCAAACGAGGCGAATGGCGATCAACCTCCAGCGACGCGCCGAGGAACTAGGAGTCTGGGGAGAAGGCACCGAACTGCTCGGACCGGCCCCGGCTCCCTACGCCCGCTTTCGCGGCAACTTTCGCTGGCAGATCATCATTAGGGCGGCTGATCCGTCAACTATTTTGCGGAGCATCGACATTCCCTTCGGTTGGCGCATCGATATCGACCCGGTCTCGATGATGTAGATTGGCCTGCCGAAATGGCCACAGCCAGAACAGAGCCCTCAAGCGCGATTGCCCCACAACGTTTCCATCAGCTGTCGATAGTTTCGCCCAGGCGCGATTTTGCCAAGCACCCGCGGTCCGACGGCGCCCGTGCAGGCCGGGACATTGCCGGCCGCCGCCCGGACCGTCAGCCAGGCCAGCATGGCAAAACACAGCGCCTCCTTGGAGTCCTCATCGCCGGGGACGTTGGGTAACTGGCTGTAGCGGACAACCGGAATCCGTCGTCCGACTCGCCGGACAAGCTGTTCTTCGATGCGGGCGAGAAGCACAGGGTTGTGCCCGCCGCCGCCGCATACGATCAGCTCGGATACCGGCATCGGTGCGAACCTGCGGTAGCTGTCCGCGATCGAGGCCGCGGTCAACTCCGTGACCGTCGCTGCGAAGTCGTTCGCCGTCAGCCCGGCCGCGGCGGATTCCGCGTGATATTGCTCTGCCAGGGCGCGGCTGAACAGTTCGCGTCCGGTCGACTTTGGTGGTGCCAGCTCGAAGTAGGGATGCAAGAGCCAGCGCGCGACCAGGTCGCCGTCTGGGCGGCCCTGGGCAGCCAGCCTGCCATCGATATCGTAGGCCTTGGCGCCGTTCGAGGCATGGGCGGCGGCCCAGTCGATCAGCACGTTGCCGGGCCCCGTGTCAAAGGCCATTGGTGCGGTAGTGGCGCAGCGCGGCGGCAGAAAAGTGACATTGCCGATGCCACCGATGTTCTGCAGGGCGCGGCAGCCGCCGGCATCCGGCGCCGGACGGAGGAAGGTCTGGTCGAATATGGGGATCAGAGGCGCCCCCTGGCCTCCGGCGGCAACATCGGCCACGCGAAAATCGCCTACTGTCGTGATCCCGCTTCTTTCGGCGATCACGGCCGGCTCGCCGATCTGCAAAGTAGAGTGGACAGATCCGTCCTGCCCTACGTCATGCCAGACCGTCTGCCCGTGAGAGCCGATCAGGTCCACCTCTGTCAAAGAAAGCCCCGCGCTGCCGATAGCGCCAATTGCAGTTTCCGCGAACTGTTCTCCCAGGAGAAAGCCCGCACGGCACAGGGCCCGCGCATCGCCCTGGCCGGCGATCAGACCTTCGATCAGTTCGCGTTCCGCCCGCGGCCACGGTCTACTCTGAAAGGCAAGCTGTCGCAGCTGCGGTTGCTCGACCGGGCCCGAAATCTCGGCAACGACCGCGTCGATCGCGTCGGCTGAAGTACCGCTGATCAGACCGGCAACTCTCATGCCGCGCGCCTGTCAGCCCGTTCTCGCCCAACCAATCCCGCCGTTTTGTCAGTTGTCGATTTCACGGTCTCCCACGTCCTTCGACAGCTGCGCCCACTCCTTGTATGGCGTGAAACCGCAGATCGCGTAGAAATCTAGCAGCGTGGTCCAGTCGATGACGCAGCCGTTGATGCCACCATTGTGCAGCCGCCTCAGCCCGGCATCCAGCAGTGTCAGGCCCAGCCCCTGCCCGCGCAGATGTTCGCTGATTCCGATCGAACCCAGCTGGGCCCAGGGGCGCGGCAGTCCAAAGGGGTAGAAACGGTCGATCGGCCAGCGCGAGTCTTCAAATGTCAGGCGGCACGCCCCGTGGACGCCGTCCTCAGTCCAGAGCAACATGTAGTCGGAGATGCGCCCTCCCTCTTCCAGGAATCTCTCCGCCAGCCAGTGCCAGCGGCCGGGAAACTCGCGCGCGAGAAAGGCCAGCAGCTGCTCTTCCTGGCCGGGTTGGGCAGGCCGGGCCGCCCCCGAGCCCGCGCGCAGCGGCGGAGACGCATAGTCGCTCAGGCTGCGGGCAACGTCCCACTCGACAGGGTGGTCTCCGTATTCATACCCGTTATCGAGGAGGAAGGGAACCGCGGGCGTGTCGACAAGAACACCGGGCGTGAAGGGCCGCAAGCTGCCCCCTACAACGATTCGGGCTGCCCGGTTTTCCTCCTCCAACTGATCGGGACCCGCCGCCGTTTGTTCGCTTAGCCAGCCTTCGGCCCAACGCAGGAGCGCGGTCCCGATTCCCTGCCGCTGCATCGAAGGGGCGACGGCGATGGCATCGAGGCAGCCTACGTCTGCGCGCATCGGCGGCGGCGCGCCGGGATGCGCGCTGCACAGCACGAATCCGGCCGGCTGGCCCGACGCCATGGCAATGCGCCCGCCGCGCACGACACCAACATCTTCCTTAAGATTGAACTGCAAGAACCTCTGGGAGAGGGGAAGCTCGTTGCCAATGGCGTCGTCCCATAGCTCCACTGCCCACGAGAGATGCCTGGGATCGTCAGCCCTAAAAGGAACGAGCTCCGGTTCACGCCTTTTCGTTGCTGCGGCCATCGTATGGGTCACTCCTCCAACTGGAAGCCAGCGCCCTCGGCCAGGGCCCTGCGGTAGACCAGACTGGCCACTGCCAGGTCTTGCGCCGCCAGCCCAACCGACTTGAAAAATGTGATCTCGGAGTTGTCGCTGCGCCCGGGCAGGTCGCCTGCTATAATCGCGCCAATCTCCCCGTAGATCTGGCCCCGGTCGTACCGGCCGGCGCGGATCGGCTGGATCAGGTCGCCGGCCTCCGCAAGGCAGGCGCTCTCCTGGTCGACGATTACCTTGGCGCGCTGTAGCGTCAAGCTATCGACTTCGCGGGCATCGGGCACATGCGAACCGATGCCGGTTACGTGTACGCCGGGCCGCAATAGCCCGCCGCCAAAGAGCGGGTCGTGCGCGCTGGTTGCCGTCACGACGATGTCAGCCGCCCGGACAGCCTCATCGATATCGACTGTGGCCTGGGCCGACACGCCGAACCGGCCCACGATCGACGCGGCCAATGCCTCGGCATGGGAACTTTGGCGCGACAGGACAAGGACCTGATCGATAGGCCGCTCGCAATTGACAGCCTCGACCTGAAAGGGGGCTTGTGCCCCGCTGCCGAAGATCGTCAGCGTGTGGGAATCCGCCCGAGCAAGGTATCGCGCCGCGACGCCGCCGGCCGCGCCGGTACGCAAGGCCGTTACCAGTTCAGCGTCGATGAAGGCCTGCAACCCGCCCGTCTCCGGATCGAAGACGACGATCTTTCCCTGGATCGCAGGCATACCGCGTAGCGCAGGGTTGGTCCCGTAAAAGCTGATCAGCTTCGCGCCGAGCGCGTTGACGTCCCCGCCCAGGTAGGCCGGCATCGTCATAAGGCTGCCGTCATGGGCCGCGATCGGAATGTTGGATCGCACCGGCAGCTCCGCCTCGCCCAGGTAGATCAAGCGGTACGCGTCGGCGACGGCATCGATGGCCGCCGGCATGTCGACTAGCCTTTGGACGTCACTACGGGTTAGCCAGAGGGGCATGGGAGAATGAGAGTGGTGGCCAGTGCCGGAAGTTTGGCCGTAGGATAGCACGGGGGCCCGCGTAGAGCAATTGCCGCGGGGAGACGGAAAAGGTACAATTCTCTAGATTCCCAGGTGCTGAACTATTGCGTAGCTTGATGTCCCGTCTGGCCAGAGAACACTTCGCCCTTCAACGATAGACAGGTCTTGGCAGCCTTGGAGAAGCGGACCTTCAGTAGTCGAATTGTTTCTTGTCCAGTAATGGTTTACTGCCCAATAGCACAGGCACTGACAAGCCAACGGAGAACGCAACATGCCCAGAGAACTCATCGCCCCCGCCCGCATGGAAGCCGCCTTTCGCGACTACGACAGCCCGCCGCTCGCACCAGACGAAGTTCGCGTCCTCAGCCGCTTCGGCGCGGCCAAACATGGCTCGGAGATGGCGATGTTCCAGGGCTACGCCGGCCATCGCGGCAACTACGACGGCAATTTGCGCCTCTTCACGCAGGAAAGCCAGATGGTCAAATACCCTGGCGGCTTGGGCAATATCTGCGTAGGCGATGTGGTCGAAATCGGGCCGGATGTGGAGAATATCCGCGCCGGCGAAACCGTCTTCGCGCACGGCTCTTTCCGCCAGGAGCATGTCTGGAAAGCCGAGCGCGTACGCAAACTACCGGACGGCGTACCCTGGCAGGCCGCCGTCTGCCTCGACCCGGCCGACTTCGCCCTCGGCGCTGTGCGCGATGGGCATATCCGGCTGGGCGACGCGGTGGCGGTATTTGGGATGGGCGCGATCGGCCTCTTCGTCGTCCAGCTGGCCAGGCTGGCCGGCGCCTACCCGGTGATCGCCGTCGACCCGATACCCCTTCGTCGCGACGTCGCCCAGGAATGCGGCGCAGACATCGTTCTGGACCCAACGGCCTGCGATGCCGGTTTGGAGATCAAGCTGGCAACCGAGGACCGCGGCGCCGACGTTTGCGTCGACTACAGCGGCCACTACACGGCGCTGCAGGCCGCGTTGCGCGGCGTCGCCTACCTTGGCACCGTGGTCGCGGGCGCGTGGCCGGGCAGCTATCCCGCCGGTCTTGATTTCGGCGCCGAGGCCCACCTCAACCGGCCGACAATCGTATTCTCACGCGCCTGCAGCGAGCCCAACCCGGAGTACCCGAACTGGGATGAGACGCGGCTCTTTTCAGTCGTGTGGCGGCTGCTGTGCGACGGCAGCCTGAAGTCGGAGACGGTGGTCCAGCCGGTCGTACCTTTTGACGACCTGCTGGAGGCCTATCCCAAGATCGCCACCGCGCCCGAGGAGAATGTCAAGCTGGGCGTCGAGTTCTGAACCGGCGCCCGGCTGCCCCGTGCCGCGTAACCGGCAACTGAGTGGCTGCGGCCGGGTCAATTCAGGAGATTCATCAGACTCGATTGTCTTCGATGTAGTCCCAGTTGATCCTGTAGCCCATGCCCGGCTCCTGGGGCAGATGGACGAAACCTCCTGCGTCCATGCGGTCGCCGATATCTTCCAGGTAGGGCGGCGGCGTGTTGCAGTCGACGCCCGGCGCCAGCAGACCCCGCTCGTAAAATTCGCACGTGTCCTCGCTGGTTGACCCGAGAATGTGCAGGTTGGCGAAGCCGCTCATGTGGATCTCGCACTTGACGCCGAAAGCCTCGGCCACCGCCACCATCTTGCGCACCCCGGTGATGCCGCCGCGCAGCATGTCGATGCGCGTCATATCGGATGCCCCGCGCAGAATCCAGTCTGCGCGCGTGTAGAGGCTGCCCGCCGCGATCTCCGGCGAGAGGATGGGAATGTCCAGCTCGCGGCACAGCTTGATGTAGGGCTGCACCCGGTACTCGTTCATTGGGTGCTCGTACCAGTAGAAGTCCAGCTCCTCCAGGACGCGCCCCACCTTGTAGGCCTCCTCGTAGGTGCGGTAGGTGCCCCAGGGGTCGAAGCTGAGCACCATGCCGCCGCCGACCGCCGCGCGCACGGCGCGGCAGACCTCAATATCCTTTTCGATGTGTGAGGGGCGGCCCGGAACCGTCTCTTCGGTCACGGGGTCCCAGAAGTAGTAGGGGTGAATCTTGTAATGCGTGTAACCCTCCTGCTTGCAGGCGAGCGCGTGGGCGGCGTAATCCTCAACGCTGCCCATGTTGGGAAAAGTGCTGGCGTGGGCTTTCACCTTGTCGCGGCAGCCGCCCAGCAGCTTGTATAGGGGAAGGCCGACCGCCCGCGCCTGCAGGTCCCACAGCGCGCAGTCCAGGATGCTCAACAGGTGCTCGGGGATGTTGGCGACCCACATCCAGTGCCAGAAACGCTCGCGGTCGTACGGGTCCTGGCCAGCAACGAACTCCTTCAGACGCCCCTGAAACGCGGCGCGGTCGTCCGCCGGCAGCCCGTCGGCGTCGCCGTGGCCGTGGCCGCCGAAATAGTAACCCTCCGCCCCTTCGTCGGTGACGATCCTCGTCAGCGTTTGCGTGACTTCGTCCGGCGCCAGAAAGCGGCCATGATGAAACTGTTTGCGCTCGACGCGAAAGGGGATCACCTGAATGTCAACGATTTTCATCTGTTCTCTAATTCGTGGGTATCCTCGGCAGGGTCGCCTGTGAAATAGAGGTCCTGTGCTTGAGGCCGGCTCAAATTGGATAGAGTTCCGCGAGCAGGCTTGCCAGCTCTTCCCGCGTCATGTCGTCCAGGGGCGAGGCCGGTTCGCGCACCTTCGCCGTCCGAATCACCCCGCGATGGCGCAGAATCTCCTTGTGGACCGCGTAGAAGAGACTCGTGCCCTGGGCCGTCAGGCGGGCTACCGGCTGAAGATAGCGGTTGAATGTCTCACGGGCGCCGGCATCGTCCCCGGCCCGCACACGGTTCCAGATATCGACGAAGGCCTCCGGCTGCGTACAGAAAGGCATCGTGCCGACCGAGCCGCGGCGCATCTCTTCGATGAAATAGTCGCCGCCCGCGCCTCCGAAGATCGTCAGCTGGTCTCCGGCCTGCGCCGCCATCGCCGCCACTTTTTCTACCGCCGGCAGGCTCTCCACCTTGATGTACTGCACCCACTGGCACGCTTCCGCCAGGCGTTGCGCCAGCGCGGGCGATATCGGCGAAGCCGGCAGGTCCTGCACGAAGATCGGCAACGGCACGGCGTCAGAAATCGCCCGATAGTATGCAACGATCGCGTCCGCTCCGACCGGGAAAAAGGAGGGCGGCAGCACCATCAGCGCGTCGGCGCCGTTCTCCTCGGCCATCCGGCTGTAATGTATGGCCAGGTCCGTGCCGTGCGCGCCCGTGTTGATCACGACCGGCACTCGGCCCCTCACCTGGTCAACCACAATGCGCGTCACCGCCGCCCTTTCGGCCTCGGTCAGCTTGAAGACCTCACTCCCCAGCGCCACGCCCAGCCCGTGGACCCCGGCACTGAGATTGAACTCGATCAGGCCGCGCAGACTCTCTTCGTCGATCTGCGAACCCTCGTCAAACGGCGTAACCAGAATTGGAAAAACACCCTGCAGCGCGCGTCCTGTCATCGTTCCTCCCTTGAACCGTGTCGCAACGGCCACAGCTTCAGCTTCAGCGGCGTTCGGTGCATCATGCCCCTGCTGCTCGATTGAGTCAAGTTCCGATTGAAACAATGAAGCGCGTATGCTATGATTGCCTCAACTTCAGTCTCAGCCGGCCATCGGAGAATTGACCGGTCGACTCCCACACCATCCGGACGGCGGCGGCGACAAGACCGACCCGGCCTCCCGCCGTTCCGCACAACAGGAGAAAGGCAGACAGATGACGAAGGTTCTTGTACTTTCAGGCGCCAATCACGGCTTTGCCGAGAGCGCCGCGCTGATCGGCGCGTTCCTCGGCGACGACCCGGGGATAGAGGTAACGCTTACCGACGATAAGGAGGTCTTTGCGTCGCCCAGCCTGGCCGACCATGATGTCTGCGTGCTGGGCACCGGCTTCACCAGGTCCGAGAGAAACGATGACGGCTCCGTAACCTACCATTCGGAACTGTCGGCCGACCAGGAGAACGGGCTGTTCCAGTTCATTGCCGGCGGCAAGGGCCTGGTCGGCATCCACGGCACCGGTTGGTGGATCGGCGGACAGGCGGTCGACCTGATCGGCGGGCACGCTAACTGGCATCCTCCCGGCCTGACATTCACCGTCAACGTTGAGGACGGCGCCCACCCGGTCATGGATGGCATCGACGACTTCGAAGTCGAGGACGAAATCTACATGACGGCCTTCGACCCCGCCATTCATATCCTCGCCAGCGCGCAGTGGGCCGACAAAGCGCATCCGATGGCGTGGGTGAAGCCGTACGGAAACGGCAGGGTCTTCTATACGACGCTGGGCCACACCTCCGACACCTTCCAGCGGGCAGCCGTGCAGCGCATGATGCAGCAGGGAACGATCTGGGCCGCGAACGGAGCCGCCGGCTGACGCCTGCACAGGAGGGTATGGGCAGCCTGTTTGCGCCCCTGACCCAGCCAAGCTACCGGCGCCTTCTGCTCAGCAGCGCCCTCTGGTGGCAGACCTACGCGATCTGGGTCTTCGTGGCCGGCGTCGTCGTTCTGGACATGACCAACTCGGCCCTGGCGGTTACCCTGCTCACCTTCTGGCGGCGGGCTGCCCAGCTCGTCTTCGGCGGCTTCGCCGGCATCATCGGCGACAGGCTGGGACGGCGCAACACGCTGACCGTGAGCCAGTTCGTCATATTCCTGTCCTGCCTCGTTCTCCTTCTCCTCTTTGCCGGCAGCAGGCTGAGCGTGTGGCAGATCGGGGGCGGCCGCGTTCATCATCGGCGCCTCCTGGACGGTGGACGCGCCCGCGCGCGCCGCCCTGGTGCCGGACCTGCTCGGCGGCGGCCTGACTCCCGACGCGATGCTGCTCGAAAGCTTCTTGCATAGCATTATGAACAGCATTGCCGCCTACCTGGCCGGCTGGCTGCTGGAACTGTACGGCACGGCAGGCGGGCTGGGGGCGCTCATCGTTCTGACCGGGCTCAACCTGGCGATATTGGCCTGGCTGGGCCGGGAAAAGGTCCCGCAAACGATCTCAGTGGCGGCAACTTCCGTCTGGCGCTCGATGGGGGAAGGATTCACATACATTCGCGGCCACCGTCCCCTGCTGGTCGTGGCCGTCGTCTCCGCGCTGCTGAACACATTTGTCTTCCCCGCGCTGAGTCTGATGCCGGTATTCGCCCGGGACGTTTTCGCTGGCGGGGTACTGGGACTGGGCCTGATGAATGCCAGCTACGGCCTCGGCACCTTTGCCGGGCTCTACCTGACCCACCGCCTGCGCCGGCGGCTGACATTCGGCGCGATCTTCGCCGCCGGCGCTCTGCTGCAATGCACCGGCTGGGCAGTTTTCGCGCTGTCTCCACTCTTCTCGCTGGCCATCGCACTGCTGTTCCTGGCCGGGGTCGGGCAGGCCGGTTTCTACACGATGCGTAACGTCATTCTGCTGACCGGCGCCAGCAACGAAATGCGCGGGCGGGCCATGAGCACGGTCGCGCTCACGCAGGGGATCGGGCTGCCGGGCGAAATTCTGTCCGGATCGCTGAGGCGAGTCAGTTGGTCCCCGCATCACCGTCGCAGTGCAGGCGGGGTCTGACCGCGGTTGTGTCGCTTTTGGTGACTTCGTGGGCTGGCAAACAACGGGAAGAACGGCATAGCGTCGCAGATTCGACCACGCAGAACCACAACTACAGCCAAGCACACTTAAAGGATGAAGGGCCCACAAATGACCACGACGGTTGCCATTGACACGCCGATGCCGCCCCCCTACTGGGCGCTGCTCGAACGGAAGCTACTGCGCGCGCAGGCTGAGGGCTGCCGCGCTTTCTTCGACCACTACTTCGATGCAGCGCGGCTATCTGCTCTGCGTCCCCCGCTGGGGCGGCGACGACGGACCCGATGACGCCGCCGAAAACCTGCTCAACTGGACGAGTTCTGCACGCCCTGGGCGGCGCCGACGATATCCTCGATCTCTATAAGCTCGGGTGGGAAGGCCATCTGCAGCAGTACACCGAGGCCAAAACCGTCGAAGTTCCCGATGGCTCGCGACGGGATGTACTTCAAAGAGTTCCCCGTCATGTTCGACTGGTTCCACAACGGCGAGGGCTTCTCCGCCTTCTTCCTGCAGGGCCTGTCCGACCCCGACGACAGACCAGTTTCAACGGCGCTGCCGCCGCTTCGCCGGCTTCTACATGGACGAAGACCCGATCGCCAAAAACTATGATCCCGAAGCGCAAGCTGATTCGCAGCATGTTCAACGGCAGCCGCGGCCCTCTCCTTCGCAAGGCGACCGGCCTCGACTGGGCCGGCGATCCGATCGAGGTCGAAGGCCGCTTCCGCCTCGGCCACGGCGAACGCAGCTACGATGAGATGGTCGCCCACTTCAAGGACTACAACGACGTCGTCGGCGACCACCCGATCAATCTCGCCGCCACAATCCTGCCCCTGAACGCCTACATGCTCGCCCACGAGCAGAAATACCGGGACTGGGTCATTGACTACGTCGACACATGGGTCGAGCGTACGCGGGAAATGGGAGGCATAATCCCAACAAACGTCGGGCTGGACGGCATCATCGGCAGCGCGTGCGGCGGCCG
>CBDCLG010000004.1:0-146463 GCA_965218625.1 Caldilineaceae bacterium
TCCATAGACCCTTCCCTGATGGCTGCGGCCCGCCGCCGCGGTCAAAACGTGAATGCCTGGACCGTGAACTGCGGCGCAGAGGCTCGTCGATTGGCGGCTCTGGGCGTCAATGCAGTCATCACCGACCGGCCCGACGCGATCCGGTTGGGGCTCTCGGAGGCCGGACCCGCCGCCGCACCCTCCGATGCATGAGGAAAACGCCAACGTGGGCAAACGCTTGAGCAGCGCCAAAACAACTGCGCCGGGTAAGGTCATCCTGTTCGGCGAGCACGCAGTCGTCTACGGCCGACCGGCCATCGCCGTCCCCGTGACCAAAGTACAGGCTGCCGCCACCATCGAAAACGCGGCGCCTGGATCGGGCTGCACCATCTCTGCCCCCGACATCGGCGCACGCATCCGCCTGCCCTCTTCGCCGGACGACCCCTTGGCAACGGCCGTGCGCTTGGCCCTGGAGGCCGCCGGCCTCAATGGCGAACCGGACTGGAACATCTCCGTAACCAGCACCATTCCCATTGCGGGCGGGATGGGAAGCGGCGCCGCCGTCAGCGCGGCGCTCGCGCGGGCCGTCCTCTCCTATGCCCCGACCTTCCGCGGCTGTCCCGACGCCGAAACTGTTAACCGCATCGTCTATGCCGTCGAGAAGATACATCACGCCACGCCAAGCGGTATCGACAATACCGTCGTAGTCTACGAGCAGCCCGTCTGGTTTGTCCGCGGCAGGCCACCCGAGATATTCGACATCGCCAGACCCTTCCACCTGGTCATCGCCGACACCGGCATCGCCAGTCCCACCGGCCAAGTGGTGGCCGATGTGCGCGCGGCGCGGCGGGAGGACGCCGCGCGCTACGACGCGATCTTCGATGCTATCGGCGCTATCACAGAAGAGGCAAGGCGGGCCATCGCCAGTGGGAAACTGGCGGCCCTGGGGTTACTGATGCGGGAAAATCAGCGGCTCCTGCGTCAGCTTGACGTCAGCGCACCCTCCCTCGAGAGCCTCATCGACATCGCTGAGAAGGCTGGCGCGGCCGGTGCAAAGCTGAGCGGCGGCGGGCGCGGCGGCAATCTGATCGCAATGGTTGAGCCGGAGAAAATCGGCCCGGTGCGCGAGGCACTCCTGGCCGGAGGCGCGGCGAGCGCAATGGCGACCGAAGTTCACGCGTAGCCGCTAATTTGCTGTGCCCTGCAGCCGCCAGTCGTCCCGCAGATATGCGAGACGCCCGCCTACAACTGTGGCGACGACCCGCGACTCCGTGTCCAAGAGCGTCAAATCTGCGCGCGCCCCCCTGCTGATGCGGCCCACTTCGTCATCTATCCCCATCGCCTGTGCCTGGGAAAGGCTTGTTGTCGGCCAGGCCTGCACAAGCGGCCAGCCCGTAGCCGACATGAAATTCCTCAGCGCCGCATCCAGCGTCAGGACCGAACCGGCAAGCGTCCCGTCCTCTAATCGGCAGGCGCCGTTCCGGACGATGACCGGCAGCCGGCCCATATCGTAGCGCCCTTCGGGCATGCCCGTGGCACGTATCGCATCGCTGATCAGAATCGCGCGTGTCGGCCCCTTGCACCGGCCCAATACGCGCATCGCCGCCGGATGCACATGGATTCCGTCAGCGATTAGCTGCGCGTATATCCTGTCGTCGCTCAACACAGCTCCCACCGTGCCGGGCCGGCGATGATGCAGACCTTTCATCGCATTGAACGTGTGCGTGGCCTGCGAAACGCCCGCGTCAACGGCCGCCCTGGCCTCATCGAACGTGGCCGCCGTGTGGCCGAGCACAACGCGTACGTTCGACCCCAGGGCCATTTCGATCAGCGTCCCTGCCCCCCTTTCTTCCGGCGCAAGCGTGATCATCCGCACCGGCCCCGCGTCCAGTAGCTCTTCAAACTCCAGCGCAGACGGCGGACGAACAAAGGCCGGATTCTGCGCGCCGGGAAACTTTCCGCTGATGTATGGCCCTTCCAGGTGGACGCCAAGAAGGCGCGCGCCAACAAGGGATTCCGCGCCCTCGTCTGAACATGCCTGGCTGCAAAATCTCGCTACATTGCAAACTGCGGCCAGCGTATCGGCATGCGAGGCGGTCACGGTAGTTGCGTAGAAGCCGGTAACGCCGTGACGAACAAGGAAATTGCTGATCGTAGCCAGACTCTCCGGCGTCGCGTCCATCACATCCGCGCCGCCGCTTCCATGTATGTGAACGTCGATGAAACCGGGCAACAGAATGCAATCGGTCGCGTCAAGAAATGGGCCGTCTACTTCCGCTCCTTCTGCCAGCCAAGGTCCGACCATCCCCTCATCGCACGTGAGTGTGAAGGCATGACCAGGCGGCGCCGCCACCGTGCCGAAGACGGTGCGAGCGGTCAAGCCGCTGATGCCGGCGACTGCCGCGCCGCTTACCTTGCTTGAAGCGGCCGTCGACTCATCGATGTTCAACGCAATTCACTCCCTTTCCAGCGACTCTTCCACCCTCTTCCAATACAAGACGCCAAGCGGCGGCAGTTCCATAATCGTGGACCATGAAGAGTTCTGCCAAGGTATCTCCTCAGCCTTCAAGGGAAACGGATTGTCTATCCCGCTGCCGCTATAGATCGCCCAATCGCTGTTCAGAATCTGATCGTAGCGGCCCGGCCCGGGCAGCCCGACGCGATAACCGTGTCGCGGCACGGGCGTGAAGTTGCACACGACGAGAATGCTGTTCTCGCCTTCGGCATCCCGGCGCAAAAAGCTGATGATCGAGTGATCGGCGTCCTGGAAGTCGACCCACTGAAACCCTTCCCAGCTGTCATCGACCTGGTGTAACGCATTTTCCCTGCAGTAGAGCCTGTTGATGTCTCTCACAAATCGCTGCAAATTCCGGTGGTCGGCTTGCTCAAGGAGGTGCCAATCCAGGCTGACCACCTCCGTCCACTCCCGCCACTGGCCAAACTCTCCTCCCATGAACGTCAGCTTCTTGCCCGGATGTGCGTTCATCAGGCCGAAGAAGAGGCGGAGATGTGCAAACTGCTGCCACAAGTCACCGGGCATTTTGCCAATCATCGACTTCTTCAGGTGGACGACCTCATCGTGGCTTAACGGGAGGATGAATTTCTCGCTGAACGCATAGCTCAAACTGTAGGTAATCAGGCGATGATTGGTTCTGCGGTCCAGCGGGTCCATCTCGAAAAAGCTCAGCGTATCGTGCATCCAGCCCATGTTCCACTTGTAATCGAATCCCAGGCCCCCGGCATCGGCGGGGCGGGTAACCCTGGGCCAGATCGAGCTCTCTTCGGCGATAGTCAAGACTCCCGGCGCCCGTTCATGTAGCATCTCATTGGCTTGTCGCAAAAATGCGATGGCATCGAGATTCTCCTGCCCGCCATATTGGTTCGGGACCCACTCCCCCTCCTCCCGGCTATAGTTCAGATAGAGCATCGACGCCACTGCGTCTACCCTCAGCCCGTCGATGTGATACTCTTCCGCCCAGAATAAGGCGCTTGCCAGTAGAAAATTGCGAACCTCGTTGCGCCCGTAGTCAAATATCTTCGTGCCCCAGTCAGGATGTTCGCCGCGGCGGGGATCTTCATATTCATATAGGGGTGTGCCGTCGAAATTGCCTAAACCGTGGGCATCCTTGGGAAAGTGGGCCGGCGCCCAGTCGAGGATGACGCCAATGCCGTTCCTATGGCAATAGTCGACAAAATACTTGAAATCGTCCGGTCTTCCCAGGCGGCTGGTTGGCGCGAAATATCCCGTCGTCTGGTAGCCCCACGACCCTTCGAACGGGTGCTCGGTTATCGGCAGAAGCTCAATGTGCGTATAGCCCATCTCCAGCACATAGGCGACCAGTTGGTGGGCCAATTCCCGGTAGCCGAGTGTGCTATTGTCTTCCGGCGCTCGCCGCCAGCTGCCCAGGTGGACTTCGTAGACATTCAGGGGTTGGTTAAACGCTTGCCTCCCGGCACGCTCTTCAAGCCATTTTTCGTCCCCCCACCCGTACCTTTCCAGCGGCCAGACGCGGGACGCTGTGCCCGGGGCCTCCTCGGCGTAAAATCCGTACGGATCAGACTTGTCAATCCGGAAATCCACAAGCGGGAGCTGAATCGAATACTTATAGGAGCTTCCCGGCGCAAGCTCAGTCGGAACGAAGACTTCCCAGATTCCCTCGCGCAGAGCCTGCATCGGCTGGGCTTGAGGGTCCCAGCTGTTGAAGTGGCCGATTACGCTGACACCTTGGGCATTCGGCGCCCAAACCGCGAACTGCACACCCTCGACGCCGTCCACAGACCGGTAATGCGCTCCAAACTTGCGGAAGCTGTAGAGGAAGTTCCCTTCACCGAACAGGTAGGCCTCGTCATCCGTGAACCAGGACCCGGTCAACTTTCAGCGCCCTTCACTTACTCTCTCGTTAAATGCCCAATGATGGGTGCCGCCATACCCCGCTAGCCTGTCAGAACGCCCGGTCGAGGACCCTTCCAACAGCCCAGAATCCGTTTTCCGGCTCGCAGCAGGCGGGATTAGAGGCATACTCTCTTCAACGCCGGCAAAAAATAGCTATCTACTACGGCCTCCCAACTCATGCTTGCGGCCAAGTCGTTTCCGATTCGGATCCGTTCCGCGACCCGTCCGCGTGGGGAGGGCAGGCGTTCGAAGATCTGCCGAGCGGTAACCTCGGCATTGCGCACCTCGATGTTCTCCCGCATTTTCCGGTCGATCGCGAGCGCCTCCTGGGCTGAACCCGGCGCCTCCTCCTCTGGCAGACCGATGGAGTCGGCGACGACCAGCGGGAAGCCTTTGTCGTTGATAAACGTCGATTCTCCTGGGCCGGCTGGCCATCCGCCGTCAGCCTCTGTCCGCAAGGGCTGCCCATCAACCGTTTCGCCCGCCAACAACCCTCGCCCCGCAAGTTCCCTGGCCCCCTGTTCAAGGAAACCGATACAGCCGCACACGTTGCTTACGCATGCTATCGCGCCAAAATTGACCGGCTCAACCTGCGCGATGCCAAAAGGCTCGTAGATACTTTGGCCAAACTCCACGTCGCTGCCGCGGCGGATATCTTGAAACTCCATCGCTGCTGGCATCCGTGTGCCGCATAGCTCCCGGCTCCAGCCAAACTGATTGACCAATACGATTCGGCTGTTGCGAGCGAAATGATTGAAAGGCTCCACACTGCCGAAAAAGAATGGCGCTTCTTCGCCTATCAGGTCGCCGTTGTCGGCTCTGTGTTCTACCGGCCACCCGTATAGCGCCTCCCAGCGCTGCACCTGCTCTGCCGGCCGGCCGGCCGGCTGGCTGGTGGCCAACACGAACAGCACTGCCTTCCTACCGGCCGAACGCAACAACTGTTCCAGATGCATCATAACGCGCGTGTCTCGCCACAGAGCTTTCGATGGCACCAGCCGCGCCACATGCGTGAATACGTAGTCGGGCTTGAAGCCAAGCAGCCTGTTGCAGTATTCCCGAAGACGCCGCCTGGAGTTCCGCCGTTCCGCCGCCGTGTTGACCTCCGCGTCGATTCCGTTGTAAACGAGATCGATCCTGCAGTTGGCAAAGGGCCCGCCAAGAAAGCGCAGCTCCTCTCTCACCAAGTCGCCCACGGCGAAAATCGCGTCGCAATGCACCGCCTGCCGAACAATGGCGTGCTTGAAATGCGCGCCTTGGTCGCCAAACAAAGTCTCAAGCGGCAAATGGGACTCCCTGGCGCGCAGCATAACATTGTAAAAACGGGTATCGTGGCCGCTGTGACCTTCAACCAGAAGGCGGGCCGTCGCCAATTCATGCGCATAAAAGACCGTACGCCACTGCTCCGGCTCGTTCATCTGAGCCGCGAAGACAACCGGCATTCCCAGCCATTCGTGGGCTATGATCACCCGCTCGTTTGGCGAGAGGCCCGCGTCAACTTCCAGCGCCTTCAGGCCCTCAAAAATGGGCTGGGCGATCGAGACATAGAGGCTGTATTCGTAATCATGCTCATATCGCTGACTCTCGATGCCATTGTGCTCCCAAAGGTAGAAATAGAAACTCGAAACCTGCTCCAGCGACGGGTTGCTGGCATCAACCAGCAAGACTTCGTGCTCCACCTCCCCAAATCGGCGAACGCCATAAAGAATCCCCACTTGATAGGTCTGCTCAACTGTCCGCAGTGCCAATTGAACTGCCTCGCTGATCCCGTGGAAAATCCCGTGCAGGCTGCTGTATCGGATCTGCAGCCCGTTATCTGCGCTTGTGAGCCGCTCCATCTGGAGTGCATCCCAGCCAAACATCGGACCTGCCAGTATGGTGCGAGCAATCTGCTCATTGTATTCTTTCGCGCCCAATAGCCCTTTGAGAACAGAGCCAATGCCGCCCACCTTTGTGCCCGCTTCATGCGTTGCATGGATTACCAACGGGATGGGATTCGACACGTCTTTCTCCCAACAAATGGTCGTCGATTCATACCATCATAGCACAGGACAACAAGCGCAAACCAATCATTTTGCGGACTCCCAGGCAGCCCAGGCCGGCAGTGACCGGTGGCTTGAGATTGAGCGTTGCGCCATACTATGCTATGGTGGCGCGCACGGCCCTACCGACCTGGAGAACCGGATGACAGAAGAGGAAAAGTTCGCGCTTTTGCAGAAAAGCGCCAGGCGGCTTACGTTGATTTGCAGTGTGACCCTGCTCGTCGGCGTGCTGCTTCTGCGGTTCACAGCCCAAAACACCGACTTCAACGCACGACGCTGGCTCATGTTCTCAGCAGTCGTCGTTGCCGGCGAATTCTGGTACCTGCGCCGCGTCCTTCACCAGAATCACCACCCCAATTCGGACCAGCTGTATCCGGACTTGGGCCCCGCCAACCTGCTGACAATCTACCGCGGCCTCGCCTACGCCTGGATGGCCGGATTCCTCCTTCTTCCCCGGCCGGGAGGACCGATGGACTGGCTGCCAGCACTGCTATACGTGGCAGCAAGCGTCACCGACGTTTTTGACGGCTATGTCGCACGCAAGACAGACCGTGTCTCGCGGTTGGGCGAGACGCTTGACATGGAATTCGACGGTTTAGGAGTGCTTGTCGCGTGCATGCTTGCCGTGCAATACGGGCAGCTGCCCCTGGTCTTTCTGCTGGTGGGCTTGGCGCGTCCGCTCTTTGTCGGAGGAATGCTGCTGCGGACACGCAAAGGACTGCCTAACCACCCGATGACGGACAGCAATCAGCGGCGCATAATCGCTGGCCTGCTCATGATATTTCTGTCCACCGTGCTCTGGCCGATCTTCAAACCGCCTGAAACCTATGTCGTCGGCGCAGTCTTCGGCGGCGCGGTTACCCTCAGCTTTGTGCGCGACTGGCTTGTAACCGTCGGATGGATAAGACCCGACAATTCAACCTACACGATTTGGCGCGCCCGACTGAAGATGTGGTCGCTCTTGTGGTTGCCGGTTGGTCTGCGAATCCTGGCCGCGGGGCTCGTCTCGCTTCTCGTGATGAACCTGTTTTCCGGTGCATCCCATCTGCCAGCGGCCGCGAATCTGCTCATCGCTCTGGTCGGCGCGCTCGGTGGCCTCGCCGTCCTGCTGGGGCTTGCCACAAGATCGGCATCCGGCCTTGTCAGCTTAGCCTCCTACGTCGACTATGCCTTCGGCGGCCAACCGGCGTTGGGACTCCCGCTCCTGTTCATTTCATCACTGCTGATAGTCCTGGGGAGCGGCCACTTCACCCTCTGGATCCCGGAAGAACGCTGGCTGCGAATAGGCGCCGTCGTAGAAGAGTAGCCGGTCCAAAGGGCCGTACCAGGCCGGCAGGGCGATTGCATCGAATTGGGCCAAGACCCGCGACACTACCTGATTCGAGCCCAACTGTGAAAAAACAGCCGAAAACAGCCCTTTTGGAGATCGGTTTTTGAGCCGAAAACGATGGACAATTTGTAGAGGCACCCCTTGTGGGTGCCCTTCGTGGGATATTTTGGCGTCCGGATTTAGATGCGATTGCCCTGACCGAGCCGGTCGTTGAGCAAAAAACAATTGTGTGAGACTATACTGTGGCCCGACCTATGCAACGCGTCGGCGTCCCCGTGTCGGGCCCAAGAAAGGAGGTTCAAGATGATGGACGAATTTCGATCCTTGAATGCACAGTCATACCGTATCATGGGGCTCGCGCTTCTGACCGGCTTGATCCATCTGTTTCTTGGCGTCCAGGATGGGATCCCCATCTTCATCCTCAACGGGCTGGGATTCATCGCACTGGTAGTCGCCCTCTACCTGGTCCCCCGACTCGCCAACTTGAGGACCACCATTCGCTGGGCGCTTGTGGCCTACACGGCCGTTACGATAATCGCCTACTTTGTGCTCAACCAATTAGAGTCTCTGGAGAACGGCTTTGGTCTTCTTACCAAGGCTGTTGAACTGATTCTGGTCCTGTTGCTGATCGTCGAACAGAGGAATGCTCATGCAAATCGAAGAACTTGATACCCCGGTTGCAGTCGTCGATCTGGACCGGCTTTCCGCCAACATCGAGCGGCTCCAGGCCTACCTGGACAAGCACGGCATCGACAACCGCCCCCACATAAAGACACACCGCATCCCGGCCATCGCCCACATGCAGATGCAGGCGGGCGCTGTCGGCATCACCTGCCAGACCTTGGGCGAAGCAGAAGTGATGTGCAGCGCAGGCATCCACGACATCTTCCTGCCCTACAACTTGCTCAGCCAGACCAAATTGAGACGGCTGATGCTTCTCTCGCGTCGGGCCAGAATCAGCGTCACCGCCGACTCCGCCCGCACGGTCGAAGGCTACGCCGAAGCCGCCGCGCAGGAAGGCACGATTCTGCCCGTCCTGGTTGAAATGGACGGTGGCTATGAACGTTGCGGTGTGACCACAACCGAAGGCGTGCGCGCTCTCGCCCGGCAGATCGACAGCGCCGCCAACCTGCGCTTCGGCGGACTCATGGTATACCCTTGCAACCCGGAAGCCAACGCCTTTATGGCCGAGTCAAAGATGCTGTTCGCCCAGGATGGGCTGGCCGCGGAACGGGTCAGCGGCGGCAGCTCCTTCGTAATGTGGCAGGCCCATGAGTTCACCGAATTCACCGAATATCGGGCCGGCATGTACGTCTACGGCGACCGTAACCTGGTCGATGCCGGCGCAATGACCCTGGATCAATGCTCATACTCCGTGCTCGCAACCGTCGTCAGCCGGCCAACCGAGGATCGGGTCGTTTTGGATTCGGGCGGCAAGTCGTTGGCCGCGGACAGCGCCAGAATGTCATCCGGCCATGGACTGATCATCGAGTATCCGCAGGCGGAACTCTTCAAGCTGTCGGAGGAGCACGGCCACGTCGACGTTTCCCGCTGCGCACGCAAGCCGGAGATCGGCGAACGGGTCACCGTGCTCGCCAACCACTGCTGCGTCTCAAATAATCTCTTTGCGCGTGTGGTAGGTCACAGAAACGGAGAAGTTGAGCTGGAGTGGCCTATCCTGGCGAAGGGTTGGTGATGAGCGCGCACATGACAAGACTGCAGGCGCCCTCTCTCCGGCATGGCTGCTTCTCCTGGCCCGGACCTCCTCTGGAACTTCCAGTTACCTGGTGGCCCAGGCAGGAAACAGGTCAGGGGAACAGACCAAGAAGAGTTGGCACGACGTAACCGACGAGGTACAGCAGCAGGACTACGACCAGCAGAAGACGTATTTTCGCCCAGGCACTGAGATTTCCCAACCAGTTTCCGCCGCCGCGGCGGAAACGTGGGGGAGGAAATTCGTCCGGACGTGTCGAGGCTTGGCGGCCGTACTCTGGATCGGAGTATGCGTCGGATGCATCGCCGGCGCGCTGCTGGGGCACGCCCGCAAACTCCTCACCTTCTGCCACCGGATGGCTCAGAATCCGACTTAAGTCGAATGCAAGCGCTGGCAGCCGCGACTTGAGAGCGTCCAGCCCAGGCTGCTCAATGAGGAGCAGCTCCAGGTCTGTCTCGGCAAAGGCGCTCTGCCCGTATGGTTCGTCAGAAAGAATCGCCTTTTCTCCAAAGATTTCTCCCTCACCGCGCGTCCAGCTGCCTGCGCCGTTGACCGGCTGCAGCCGGACAATTCCACCTTCAATGAAATAGAGCGCGTCGCTCGGCGCACCTGCCCGGTAAATCTGCTCGCCGGCACGAATATGAGCTTGTTGCAAATGACGTGCGACCTCCCTGAGCTCGCGCGAGGAGAGGTCGGTCAGCAGCGGAAATCGGCGTAGACGTCCCTCGTCCATCGTGTCCTGACGCGCGCTGAGGCGCGCTGAAACCGCCTGATCAAGGGCCGATCCTATGGCAGGATGAAGGCCCACCAACTCCTGAAGATCTGCTCTGTACAACACCCACAAATTCGTATTGCGGATAGCAGTTGCGTTCTCCAGGCGGTCCTCGCCGGTCAGCAGGCTCATGGCGCCAAAGAAGCTGCCGACACCGATTCGAGCCAGCTCCTGCAGGACTCCACTCTCGTTTTCCGCGGTCAACTCCACTTCGCCTTGGTCAACCAGAAACAGAGCGTCACTCGGATCTCCCAAACGGTAAATCGGCTCGCCCGCCGGAACATGCTGTAGGACCAACCGCTGAACGATCGCGTGCAAGTTGGCCGGCTCAAGCTGAGCAAAAAGAGGTGTCTGGGCAAGTCTCACAACCGCCTGGGTCTGGTCCGCGACACTTAGACGGCCGCGGCTGTGGCGCCCTAGCGTGCGGCGCAGCAAGGGAAACTGGCTGCTCAAGCTGTAAAACGTAGCCGCCGGTAACGTCCAGATAAGGCAGTCCTCCGCGGCATACGCGCTGGAGTCGTAGGGCTTGTTTGTCAAGAGTGGGAGCACCCCGAAAAGACTTCCCGATTCCACCGAGCTTGTATTCGGGCTGGAATTCTCCGGCGTCGGTGTTGGCTGCAGTTCAAGCGTTCCCCTCTCCAGGAGAAACAGCGCCTCGGCCTGCTCCCCAGTCCGGTAGAGAAAACTGCCTCGCTCGAGCTGGTGCGGCTGCATGCTTCTTGCAACCGGCCAGAGTACCTTGTGCGGCAACTCTCCAAGCGCACGCGTTTTGGCAAGTTGTGCCACCAGATAGTCTTCCAACTGCGCGATCTGTTCGCCGAAGTTCTGGCTGAGCTTTACGCCAATGTTGAAGTGACGCTGCAACAAACTCCGCAAGTTTGCGTCCGGTAAAGCCCACAACTGTACATCCGTGGCGACCACCGCGCTTGTATTGTGGGCCAGCCCGCGCAGGAACTCCGCTTCACCCAACAAACTTCCCGGGCCCAGCGTCGCCAGCACTGAGCCATCCGGGTCCAGCAAGCGGACAAAGCCATTGCGAATCAAATAAAGTTCGTTGCAGGTCTCATCGTTTCGGAATATGGCAGCGCCCGCGCGTTGATTCTCTTCGCGAAAAACTACAACAACCTCCCGCAGTTCTTCGTCTGACAAGCCTTGAAATAGTGGCGTTGCGCGCAGGAATTCGACGGACATGAAGACTCCTTTCGAACGCGATGGCTTTGTCGCAGAACTCTCCTCTATTCTGCCTGATTACCTGTTAATTATCCAATGGATATCAACCGTCCTCAGCCGCACCGTCTGAATTCCCCAACATTGCAGACCTACCCAATCTCCAAAGACGCGCCTCCTGCACGCACCATCCCCAAGCTTCCCGGAGATAGAGACCGCTTCTTCATTGATCAAACAACAGGAGAAGTGATAGGATATCCAGAATACTGGAGATTCATTTCCGTAACTGTTATAATATTTCCTGACCTGATCTTGTCGAACGAAGTGGACGAGGCGCCCGCGTAAAATGGGTAGTTCACTTTCGGCGAGGGACACAAAACGGCCTGCCTTCAGCGCAGACCACCGGCTTTATAAGTGTCCCCTGGCGACCGGCCTGGTACCTGCCTGGGAAATTGCCGCGATGGCAGCGCAGCCATTCCCATTCCGGGCACAACCTTCCCCCGATCTCTTGTGCCGAAGGTGGGAGTCGAACCCACACGGGTTTCCCCACACGAGTTTGAGTCGTGCGCGTCTGCCTGTTCCGCCACTTCGGCCCAAATGCAGTATAGCGGTTCGGCGTCCGTTCAGTCAAGTGACGTCGAATTACTTCCGCTTCTCGAGCGTAAATCGCTTCCATTGACAACCATTGCGGACAGTCCACCGACTTCCGTCTATCGTGGCGCAGCATCGAAATAGAGAGGGCTGGAAGGCCGCACAGTCCGCCGTTCGCGTGCTAAAGCGGGCAGGAAATGAACCTGGAAGATCTGATAGAACGCTCGCAGCAAGGAGACCTGGAGGCGTTCAACCAACTGGTTATCGAATATCAGGGGTTTGGCTATAATGTCGCCTACCGCCTTCTCGATGACGCTGACTCGGCCGCGGATGCCATTCAGGATAGTTTTTTGAAGGCGTTTCGGGGGCTGGACAACTACCGGGGCGGGAGCTTCAAGGGCTGGCTGACGCGCATCGTGGTCAACACCTGCTACGACCACCTGCGCCATCGAAAGCGGAAAACGACGGAAAGCCTCGATGATATGCCGGTCGAGGAGGAGTACGTTGCAGAACTAACCGACCGCAGCGAATCCCCCCAGGAGTTCGCCGAACGAAGAGAGCTGCAGGCCCTGATCGGCTCCGCAATTACGTCCTTACCGGAAGTCCTGCGTACGACGATTGTTCTTCGCGACATCGAAGGGTACGCCTACGAGGAGATTGCGGACATCACAAGCGTTGCCGTCGGTACGGTAAAATCCCGCATCAGCAGGGCGCGTGGCCGTGTAAGGGATTATCTCAACCAGCATACGGAACTTTTGCCAGCCGATTATCGTCATTCTAGGAAGTAGGGGAACTCAATTCTCCGGCCCGGATTCCCCATTGGAACCGGCAACCTGGAAGGGAGCCCGTAGGCCGGCATACCAGACGCGGTCAGTCTGCAAAACTGTTCAAGAAGGTCAGCAGCGCCTCAGAGCCATAAACAATGTCGGCACAATTCTCACATTCGATCGACGAAGACCTGATCGCGGCCTACGTAGACGGGGACGTCACAGCCGAGGAACGACTTCAGGTCGAGACGGCTATGGCGGCCAGCGAACAGGTCGCCTGGGAAGTGGAATCCCTGCGCCGTACGGTGGACCTGCTTCGCGAGTTGCCGAAAGCCGCCTTGCCCCGTTCGTTTGTTCTGGCCGAAAGCCAGGTCGAGGACGTTCTGCGCGCACGCCGCGCACGGGCAAACCGTTCCCATGCGGCCGGGATCGAAGCCCCCCCAGCCGAGACTCCGTGGCAGCGCATACTCAGTTTCCTCGCTGGCGGGAATCCGCTGTATCGCAACGCGGCTATGGCCGCGGCCGTCCTGTTGCTGGTCGTCGTCGCCGCCGATATCTCACTGCCACAGCCCCAGGTCGGTACCCTTGCGACCGGTAGCGATCAGCAGTCCGCCCAGACCGCAACGCCGCAAATTCAGGTGACCCTCGTGGGCGGAACCGCCTCAACCAGCGGAGGCAGTGGTACCGCCGTTCGCGAGGAGCAAGAAAACGGCGGCATTGGAGTCATGTCGACTGGGGAAAGCCCCTCGGACACGGAGAGCGAAGAGGTTTCCACCCAAGGCACGCCAACGACCGGCGACCAAAGCGCCACGAAGGTGAGCGAGGCCACACCCCAGCCTACGCAGCCTTCAGTTGCATCGACTCCGCCGGTTGTCTTCGACCCTCCAGAAACGGAGAATAACTGGTATTCCCTGCGTTCCCTGCTCAGGTCCGCTCGCATCGTTCTGGTCCTGGCGATAATTGTGCTCTGGCTGCTCAGCCGGCGCAGACCCCGCAATAGCAGTGCCTGAACTGCCCGAAGTCGAAACCTACGTACGCGCGCTGAAGCCCCTGCTCAACGGCAAGACGATCCTCGAAGCTGAGGTGCGATGGCCCCGTACCATAGCCGCACCTGATGCTTCGATCTTTCCTGACCTGGTCCGCGGCCGGCGTTTTGCTTCGTTTCGGCGGCGTGGCAAATACATGCTGTTTGGCCTGGATAGCGGCGAAACGCTCATCGTCCACCTGCGCATGACCGGCGAGCTACGCATCCACGGGCCGGCTGCCAGCGCGCTGGAACATGACCCGGCCTCGGTCGCGGCCACCTCAGACTTGCCAATAGCCCCCGCGGACAAACACACACACGTTGTCTTTCAACTGGATACCGGCGAAGAATTGCGCTTTCGCGACATCCGCAAATTCGGCAGAATCTGGCTGGTGACCGACGAGGAATCCGTCGTGGGCAAGCTGGGCCCGGAGCCGCTTGCCGCAGAGTTCCTGCCGCAGCTCCTTGAGGAGGTACTGGCCCGCCGCACGGCAAACATCAAATCGCTGCTGCTCAACCAGTCCATCGTCGCCGGCGTCGGCAACATCTACGCCGACGAAGCGCTATTCCGCGCGCGTATCGATCCGCGACGCGCCGGCGGCCAGCTGAACGCCGGGGAGATTGTGCGGCTTCATCAAGGGCTGCGCGACGTGCTGCAGGCGGGGATAGAGGCCCAGGGCAGTTCGCTGCAAAACTATGCGCCCCCGACCGGGGGAAAAGGCGGCTTTCAAGAGCAGTTCCAAGTGTTTCGCCGCGGCGGCGAACCATGCTTTCACTGCAATGCGCCCATCAGACGCATCGTGCTGGGCCAACGCAGCACTCACTTCTGCCCCGAATGTCAGATTTAGGCGTGAATCCGAGCAGATGCACGTGTTGTGAAAGCCCCAAAGGCAGCCGAGTCAGAGTTGTCCAGGTGTGTTGCGACGCTTCGCCTCCGCCAGCTCCCGTTCCAGCGCTGCCTTCCGCGCTGCTTCGGCCTCCTTCCCTTCTGCCAAAGCACGGTCCCAGCGAGACTGGTATCCGGCGTCGAAAGTAGTCCTGCGCGAGGGTCCAAAGACATAGGCCGCAACCGCCCCAATGGCCGCCCCGACAAGCAGGCCAACTGCGAGATTTTCGGCTTTACCCACAGCAGAATCCTCCAGGGCTCACTCTGTTTGCCATACCGGCGATGGCCACCGCTTTGCCAGATGGAAGCGCCGCCGCCATAGCGCTAACCAACCCTGCCGTCTATGATGGTTACATCCTGGGGCTCTGGACTATAGACCTCCGCCAGTACCGGCGTCTCTTCCGGCAGGATCCAGCCGGCGAGCACATACACCAGCAGCAGCGTCCCCAGGCTGCCTACAGCGAATGCGACCCAGAGCAGCCGGACCAGGTTGGCGTCCAGCCCAATGGCCTTGCCAATGGCACCGCAAACACCAAAGACCAGTCTGTCTTCGCGGCTGCGCTTGAGAGGAATGCTGGCCTTCGCCCTTCGCAGCCCGCTCTTGGCCGACTCGCGGCTAAACAGGGAAGAAGCCCGTCTCTTTCCTCCTTGCACCTGGGCACGCGCGCCAAGGAATCTGCTGCGCCACGCCTTCCGATTGTTGAGCAGCAGCAGGCCCGTTCCGATCAGCAGCGCCGGCCAGAAGAGTAGCCGGACCAGGAGCCAGAACATGCCCCACAGCGCTGGCAATATCCCCAGATTTGCCAGTAGCCACAGGCTGCCTGCTACGACCAACAGCAGCCCCGCCCTTTCAACATTCCGCTGGTTCAGTTCAAATGTGGCTGGCGAGCGCTCACCCTCGCCCGTCGTGCCTACCGGCAGCAGCAGCCACAGTGCAGCGTAGGCGAAAAGACCCGCGCCGGCAGTGCCGAGCGTCAAGCCTACCCACATAATGCGCACAAAAATTGGATCGATGCCGAAACAGTCGCCCAGTCCGCCGCAAACCCCGCCGACCAGCTTCTCTTCAGGGTGGCGGAAAAGGCAAGGCGCCCGCCTGGAAGCAGCGCTGCTATCGGTCTTGCTTTCCGCCGTCTCCACGGCAATGGTCGCGCCAGCGACCTCTGGCTCAACCTCGGTGGCAGGGCTCTCGTCGACCGTTGCACCGGTCGGTTCTGCTGGCTGATTCGGCGTTGACTCGCTCATGACTTACTCCTTAGGGCAGAAGGCGGAGAAGCCGTCATCTTCTCCAATACGTTTTGCGTTCTTGACAACACTCTACGCACCGCCGCCTGGAAAGTTGCGTGTGCTGTCGAAAACAGCCCACGGCCCCTCATGGCTTGCAGGCCCTCAATCCCCGATCGGCACTTCCTTACCCTCCGCCTGGCTGCGGTAAATGCCATCGAGGATCGCCTGGACCTGCAGCGACTGTTCAGCCGGCACCGGCGACGGAGCGCCATCGGCAATCGCCTGCGCGAAGGCTACACATTCGAGCGCATGCGGCTCCATCCTGTCCTGCGTCCGCTGCAGGAATCGGTTGTAAAACTGCTTCGTCTCGTAATTCGTCTCCAAAAACTTGGCGCTTGGCCAGTGGCACCCTCCCTCGCTGCCGTAAAGCCAGATCTGCGTGTCCTCGTTCATCGTGTCGTGGTGCAACAGCCAGCTTGTCTCCAGGATGAGGGTCGCGCCGTTCTCAAAGCGGACAAACGCGGCAGCAAAGTCCTCAACGTCCATGTCCTGCGGGACAGGGGCGAGCCGCCAGGCGCTGAATGCCCCCTCGAGTTGCGCCAGCAGCGCCTTCGCGACGCCGGAGACAGCCACCGGCCGCGGATTGTCCATCAACCAGAGCGTGAGGTCCAGAATGTGCACGCCGACATCGATTGTCGGGCCGCCGCCGCTGTGCTTCTTGTAAATGAAACCGGGGCGTACCGGCAAAAGGGCCCTGCGTAACATCCAGCTGCGCGCATGGTAGATCTCACCCAGAACACCCGTGGCGATTTCGGCTTTCATCGCCTGGGAATCTCCGCGAAATCGGAAATGCTGCGCGGTCATCAGAAGCTTTCCAGCCCGGTCCCGGGCCTCGATCATCCGGCCTATCTCCGCCGGCGTCGGCGCAAGCGGCTTTTCGCATAGAACGTGCTTGCCAGCCTCGAGGGCGCCAATGGCAATCGGCGCGTGGTATCGATTCGGCGTGCACACGTCAATTACGTCGATATCCTTGTCGCTGAAGAGTTCGGCAGGGTCCTGCACCAGATTGGAAACGCCGTGAAGCCCGCCCCATCTCTCAAGCGCCTCCATCGAAATGTCACACCCGGCAACGACCTCCGCCACCTCCGACGCGGCCCATCCCGGCATATGGGCCTTTGCGATGCCGCCGACCCCGACAACCCCGACCTTTAGTGTTCTGGACACACGCTGTTCCTTTCGAATAACTCTGCCTCAACCTTCCGTTCGCGCCGATCATAGCACGACCGGCTGGCAGGCTCAACAGTGAGAGTCCTTCGACAGGGCGATTGCATCCAATTGGGCCAAGACCCTCGACACTACCTGATTCGAGCCCAACTCCGAAAAAACTGCCGGAAACTGCAAGACTTTGTAGGGGCGCCCCTTGTGGGCGCCCTTCGTGGAACATTATGGCGTCCAGATTTAGATGCGATTGCCCTGGCCTTCGATGCTTCGCTGCAACTGTCACCCGCACCCGAGCTGCCAGAACACCCGACCTCACATCCTCCAGGTGGACCGCTTAAGGGTTGGGAAGGCAGATCTTCGGCCGGAAGGATTGCAAAGTTGCCCAACAAATGTTATGAATTGGCTGAGTCAACGCTGCAATGGTTCTGCATGCCCACCGAGTCCATCAGGAGAAGAGAACATGCCAAGCATGACAGGCGCCCGCTTTGTCGCCGAAACAGTTCATGGTTACGGAATCTCCCATGTATTCTTCATGCCTTATATCGGCCCGCGCGCCCTCATGGAGATGGAAAGGCTCGGGATCAAACGAGTGCAGACCCACGGCGAAAAAGCAGCCGCCTACATGGCCGACGCCTACGCCCGGACCAGCCGCGGCCCCGCTTTCTGCATGGCGCAAGCCGTCGGCGCAGTCAACCTGGCCGCCGGCCTGCAGGACGCCTTCCTGGCCTGCTCACCGGTCGTTGCCGTCACCGGCCGCGAGTTTCTCAGCAATCAGAAACGCCACGCCTATCAGGAAGTCGATCACATCAATCCCTTCTCGGCTGTGTCCAAGTACAGCGCCTACGTTTCCACGCCCGAGCACCTCCCCGTCTATCTCCGCCAGGCCTTTCGCGTGGCAACGACCGGTACCCCCGGACCAGCCCACATCGAGCTGGAAGGTATCGCCGGCCAGGCGGTGATGGAGGAAGAAGCTGATCTTGAGGTTATCGTCGAAGAGGCCTTTACTAGGCTCCCACCCTTCCGTCCCGAAGCGGAACCTTCCCAAATCGAGGCTGCGCTTCAGCTGCTCACGGGTGCCCAACGACCCGTCATCGTCGCTGGCGGCGGCGTGACGGCCTCCGACGCCCGCACAGAACTGATCGAGCTGGCACAAAAGCTTTCCATTCCCGTAGCCACCTCGCTGAACGCCAAAGCAATGTTCCCGAGCGACCACGAGCTGGCTGTGGGCGTGCCTGGGTCATACTCGCGCGCCTGCTCCAATCAAGTAGTGAATGAAGCCGACCTCGTCTTCTTCATCGGCAGCCATGCCGGTGGACAGGTGACCCACTTCTACCAGATCCCGCCCCAGAGCACGCCCATCATCCAGCTCGACATCAACCCGGAGGAGATAGGGCGCAACTATCCCGTTAAGGTGGGCCTGCAAGGGGATGTCAAGAGCAGCCTGCGGCGCATGATCGACAGCGCATTCCCCGCCCCCGCGCGTACAGCTTGGATCGCCCGGATCCAGGAACTCGTCCAGGATTGGAAAGCAGACGTCGCCCAGCACGTCGACTCAGAAATCCTCCCCATGCGCCCCGAACGCCTCTGCCGCGATCTCGCGGACTACCTGCCGTCCGACTCGATTCTGGTCTCCGATACCGGCCACGCCGGCATCTGGACCGGCACAATGTTGGATCTGAAGCATCCCGGACAAAGTTACATCCGCTGCGCAGGTTCGCTCGGGTGGGGGTTGCCCGCAGCCATCGGCGCCAAGTGCGCGCAGCCGGATCGCCCTGTTCTCTGCTTCACCGGCGATGGCGGAATCTGGTACCACCTCGCCGAAATTGAAACAGCCGCCCGCTGCGGTATAAACGCGGTCATACTCGTCAATAACAACCACTCGCTCAACCAGGAACAGGGCGGTGTCGAGGATACCTACGGAGGGCGCACCGCCGGCTCCGACGAGCTCTGGCTGTTCGAAGACGCAGATTTCGCCAGGATCGCCGAATCAATGGGCGCGCTTGGACTGACGGTCAACAAGCACAGCGAACTCGCCGGCGCCCTGGACCAGGCATTCAATGCCGGCCGACCAGCCGTAGTCGACGTCAAGACCAACGTCGAAGGCATCGCGCCAAGGGCCTGGACGCCCTCCTGAACTGCCGCGGCTGTCCTTGCTCGAAACAACCTCTAAGCGAGGGTCCTCTGCCACTTTCAGCAGGCGGAAGCCCCGCTCATTCTGCCCCGATTGCCTCCTGTATTTGACAGGGCGCTTGCATCTAATTGGGCCAAGACCCGCGACACTACCTGATTCGAGCCCAACTCCGAAAAAACAGCCGAAAACAGCCCTTTTGGCGATCGGTTTTTCAGCCGAAAACGATTGACAATTGGTAGGGGCGCCCCTTGTGGGCGCCCTTCGTGGGATATTTTGGCGTCCGGATTTAGATGCGATTGCCCTGCTGTAAGTGACCGTAGGTTTGCTCCGGCCTCTGGCTTTCTGCTAGAATGAACCTGCTTGCAGTTGACCCCTGCCCTGCCGCGCGCATGGTTATGCGGCACAGCAACGTGTGACAAACGCGTATTCCCGGGTTTGGGGACGCAGGCCAATAGAACTGCTTCGCGTCGAAATGGCGAAAGGCTTTCCATGAAAGCGATGCTCTACCTGGACCAGATGATTGAGCCGGTTGCAGTGCTCGATGAAGTAAAGGTCGTCGAATTCGGCAGCGACAACCACCCGGCAGGCGAACGCGTTCGCATCTATTACCAGACGGGAAACCTGAACGCGTCAAAAATGATGGTCGAGCTCCACAGAGACCGCAAAATGACAGTCAAACTGGAGGACGGCCGCTCCGCCCCCGCCCTGATTACCCATGCCAGCCTGGATGCAGAGGGCCAATTTGTTGGCGTACTGAGAGTGCTGGGCCAGCTTGCCTGACAACAGCGCGCTCTTCCTCTCCGATTCAGCGAACCCTTAGCCTCGAACGCCGCCCGGGAGATTAGCTCTCACCGTCCCGGACAGTTCTTCTATCCAGCCAACTGACCACAAGTCCATGGCCGCCGAATTGAAGCTCCGCCCGGCGCAGCAGGAGATACTCCGGTACCAGTCTGGGCGGCTTGGCGTGAGCGCAGTGCCCGGAAGCGGCAAAACTCTTACGCTGAGCCTGCTGGCCGCCCAACTGGTTCAGAGACTGGCAGGCTCCGGGCCCATCGAAAGCCGTGAGGTGCTGGTTGTCACCTTCACAAACGCAGCAGTAGAAAACTTTCGCGCCCGCATCAACAGTTTAATCCAGAGCATGCGCCTCCTCCCGGGCGGCTTCCGCGTGCGTACGCTCCACAGTTTAGCCCACGACATCGTGCGCGAGCGGCCGGGACTTGTCGGCCTTTCCGAGAGCTTCGACATTGTCGACGATCGCACCAGCCAGGACATGAAACGGCAGGCGGTCAATAGATACTTGCAGGCCCATCCTGACCTGCTGAGCGGGATGATCAAGCCCGAGCACTTGAGCAATCGAACTGTAATGGAGCGGCAACTCCGCCAAGCCGCTGAAGACATCGCCGAAGCAGTAATTCGCCGGGCGAAGGATCTGCGTACCGACGCCGCCGCGCTGGAAAACGCCCTGAACCGGCAATCAGGTACCTGGCCGCTGCTCTCACTCGGCTTACAGGTCTACAAGGACTACCAACGCGGGCTGGCCGTCCGCGGCGGAGTCGATTTCAACGATCTGATACTGCTGGCGTTGCAGGCGCTTGAAGCCGACGACAACTTCCTCGCCCGCTTACAGCAGAGATGGCCTTACGTTCTCGAGGACGAGGCCCAGGACAGCAGTCCCCTTCAGGAACAGATGCTCAATATGCTGACCGCCGCACATGGCAACTGGGTCCGTGTCGGCGATCCCAATCAATCGATAAACGCCTCCTTCACCAGCGCTGACCCCAAACACCTGCGCCAATTTGTGGCCAAAAAGAACGTGAAAGAACTGCCCCTTCCCAACTCCGGGCGAAGCGCACTGCCAATTATCGATCTGGCAAACCAGTTGATCGATTGGGCCCGGCTGGAGCATCCGTTCCTCTCGCCCGACGAGGCGCTGTCGCCCCCTCATATTCGGCCCACAGGCAAGGACGACCCCCAGGCGAATCCGCCTCCCGGCGAACCAGTCGTCTATTTCTACAACCGCGCACTCACACCCGACGAAGAAGTGCGAGACATCCGGAGGAGCCTGCACCGCTGGCTGCCTGACAATTCCGATAAGACCGTCGCCGTGCTCGTTCCCTACCACTTTCGCGGTGAAGACTTTCGAAAAACCTTTGACCAGGCATCAATTCCCTACAACGACGCTCTTTTGCGTACGAGCAGCACAACGCGTAACGCCATCGATGCCCTGACAACGCTGTTGCGCTTCGTCGGTCAACCTCACAATCCGAAGCACCTGCAGGATGTCTGGGCGAACGTCTGGTGGCCCAGGCGCGGCCAAATGGTTGTCGATTCCCATCCCGGTATTGCGGCCTTTCTGTCTCCTCCCGTAGCTGCCGGCAGCGCGGATGCTGGCAACGCTGTTCAGCACGCCGAAACCGCCGCAGATGAGGCGTCGCAAAAGGGGTCCGACGGGCCGAAGCCGGTGCAAACATTTGGCAGAGCGCTGGGCCGGCTGCGCCAGCCGGAGCGGTTCCTGTTTCCTGCGGCAGGCGACGACTGGGTAGGCGGAATCGGCTGGATCGACGACTATCAGGGCTTTCGAACCGTCGTTGAACTGTTTCGTACCGAGCTGCGGCGATGGAGCGAGGCCTCAGAGCTTCCAGTTGATGAACTGGTTCTGACACTCGGACAGGACCTCTTCGTGGAACAAGCGGAACTGGCACTGGCGCACGGCGTAGCCGTCCACTTGGCAAGGCTGGTTCGCGACAGGCCCGACCTCCGCCTGCAAGAAATCTGGCAGACTTTGAGCGACATCGGGCAAAATAGCAGGCGCTTCCTCAACTTCGTGGAGGGCGCCTACGGCTTTAACCCGCCCGCCGGCGAGGTGACAATCGCCACTATGCATGCGGCCAAGGGCCTGGAATGGGACCGTGTCTATCTGACGTCGCTAAGCGAATATGACTTTCCCGGCGGAGGCGACGACGACAATTACCGCGGTGAGCGCTGGTTTGTGCGCGACAGCCTCAATCTGACCGCCGAGGCGCTCGCCCAGACCGAGCAGCTGCACATGGGCACGCTCGACGAGTTCCCCGATGGTCAAGCAACGCGCGCAGCCCGCCGCGAGGTGGCCGCAGAGCGACTTCGCCTTCTCTACGTGGGGATCACCCGTGCCCGCCGGGAGCTTATCCTGACCTACAATACCGGCCGACATCACGAGAGGCGGGCCAATCGCCCCGCGCTGGCCTTCAAGGCCCTACAATCGAAGTGGGAAGAAGGGGTGCAGTAGAGAAGAGTTAAAGGAGTTCAAAAATGCAAAAATTTACTAAGCTTAAAGTGTCTGGATACAAGAGTTTTCTTGATATTGACGTGCCGCTTCGCCCGCTGGCGGTCATGATTGGGCCAAATGGTTGTGGGAAGACTTCTCTTTTGGAGCTGCTCTGGCTCTTCAATCAGGCAATGCAAGAAGACCTGGCCAAGGCCATTGAACAGCAGGGAGGCATGAATTCGATGGCTTCGCGCCTGCAGGGGGCGCCGGGTCAAATGGAGTTTGAGTGGTCCTACCATTCCGAGGATTTCAGAGGCGAGGAGGAGATGATCTATCGTGTCCATCTCAACGCCAACCTGCGGGAACATCCGATTCGCCTTGAGCAACTGGAGAGAAGATTTAAGCCAGAGGCCCCTACTCCATATCGCTACATTGATGCTCGGAATGAGAGAGTGAGATATGCGGAACCTGGCGAAACAGGTTTTGTCGCTCCAACTTGGAGTTACCACAACAGTGAATTAGCGTTGGCGCAGATTCCAAGAATGTATATAGAACCGGAGAGACTGCGTAGTGCCCTGGCGCAAGCGCGGTTCTACAGCTTCCTGGATGTGCAGCCGCGTTCGGTCGTTCGCTTACCCCAATCCCTTACGCCGACGATTCGACCGGGTCCAAACGGCGAGAATCTCTTCTCGGCCCTCTATAACCTTAGAGCTTCGTACGAAGGGCCGTATCGTTCACTCGAGGATGTTCTCAGGATTGGGTTTCCAGGATTCCGTCGTCTTGAGTTTCCAGTTGTTGGGTCAGGCCAGGTAACTCTTGGCTGGTACCAAGAGGGAGTTGAGGGTCCACTTTATCCCGACGAACTCTCGGAGGGAACACTGCGCTTCTTATGGCTGACGACCGTTCTTCTTTCGCCTGCTCCCGCTCCGATAACCTGCATTGACGAGCCTGAGGTCAGCCTTCACCCCGAGTTGCTCAAATTGTTGGCAGGTTTGCTTCAGGACGCCTCAGTTAGAGGACAGTACATTGTAGCTACACATTCGCCTGAACTGATTCGTTGGCTGGATCCGGAGGAAATCCTTGTACTGGACAAGGAAGAGGGACGCACAAGTTTTGCTTGGGCAGACACGCTCGATTTGAAAGAGTGGCTACAGGAATACACGTTGGACCAACTCTGGCTGACGGAAACCTTGGGAGGGCGTCCGTGACAGTAGTATTGCTGGTGGAAGGAGCGACCGAAACTGCTCTAAAGAGGCACCTGAAACGTTTCCTCGACGAAAGAGCAGAAAAGGAGAAGATGCCAAAGCTGGCCCTGAGAACGAAGTCTTTTGGCGGGCACCCGACAGAGAGAAAACTTCGCAAGCGCCTTGAATTGGAATTACGGAATAAGAAAGTTCGGGCCGTGGTCGGACTGCTGGATGTCTACCCAAAATTCTCATCGGCGATAGAGGCCAAGACTTTTCTGCGTGATGCCGTGGGAGACGACCAGCGATTCTATGCTCATGCCGCCAAATATGATGTTGAAGCCTGGCTCATACCATATTGGGAAGTCATTTGTCGTTGAATCAGCTTGAATAGGGCTCGTCCAGGGAGCAATCCTGAAGCAGTTAACAGCATAAGACCTCCTTCAAAGCAGCTGGAGGAACTTTACCGAAGTGCCAGGAGAAGGTATACGAAACCGATAGAAATGAGCGCAATTCTGGAGGGTCAGGACCTTGGCGTGGCCGCCGGGGAATGTAAGGAGTTCAAATCACTTCTCAATACGCTACTAAGACTTGGAGGACTTACTCAGATTTAGCGACCTCGGCCTGTCCTTGTATACGCGAATGAGCGGACTGTGTCTGCCTGTCCATTGGGATGTCGCCGACAAATTCACTCAACTGGGTTGTCCTCAAACTGTTGATGAAATCTAAGGAAAAGGATGCAACGCTCGAAGATCCAGAACTACTGCGAATCCGCAATTGAGGCCTGCTGGCTGGCGGCCCTGATCGTCACGCCGCTTTTCTTCAACGTCTATTCCAGCCGGGTCTTCGAGCCGGACAAAATCAGCCTCCTTCGTTCCATCGCGCTCGTCATGCTCCTGGCCTACCTCGTAAAGCTTCTCGACGGCGGACGGCTCTGGCTGCCGGCACGGCAAGACGCCGCGGCCAGCCGCGGCCAGCGAGTCGAACGAAGCGGCGCACAGCTCGTCTTCGGAAGGAGGCAGTTGGCCGGCTTGTGGAAACAGCCGCTGCTGTTGCCTTTCGCCCTTCTCATTGTCTCCTATGCAATCAGTACGATTCTCAGCATCTCCCCCTCCGTAAGTTGGTGGGGCTCGTATCACCGCCTGCAGGGCGCCTACACCTTTGCCAGCTATCTCATGATCGCCCTTCTGACAGTGGCCCACTTACGCCACCCCTCTCAATTGCGGCGCCTGCAACACACCATCGTCCTCACCAGCCTGCCCATCGCCATTTACGGTGTTACGCAGCACTTCGGCAGGGATCCCTTGCCATGGGGTGAAGATGTCGTAACACGCGTCGCCGCCAATGCCGGCAATGCCATTTTCCTGGCCGCCTACCTCATCATGGCCTTCTTCCTCACGCTCGAAAGGACCGTCTCAAGCTTTGTCTACCTGCTTCAAAACGGATCGCAAGGAGCCGAAGAAACGGATGAAACAGAGAAAGGGCCGCTTCCCGGACCAGACCATACACTTGCAGGCATCCTGGCCGGCGGTTGCTACCTCTTCGTGCTTGTCGTCCAACTGATTGCCATCGTCTGGACGCAGAGCCGCGGCCCCGGGTTGGGCCTGGCCGTCGGACTCTACATCTTCGTGCTGCTGCTCCTGACCGGACTACGCCCCCGCAACTATCGCGCATGGACTGCAACCTGGGTGTGGCTTGGCGCAAGCGGCGCCCTCCTCCTTGTTCTCCTGAATACGACGGGCATGGGCACCGGCTTCCGACAGGTTCCCATCTGGGGCCGACTGGCAACCGTTTTGGACAGCAGCACCGGCACCGGCCGCGTTCGCGTTCTCATCTGGGAGGGCGTGGCCGAACTGGTCGCTCCCCATGAACCTTTGACCTTCCCCGACGGAAAGGATGATGCTCTCAATCCCCTGCGTCCCCTGATCGGCTATGGGCCCGAAGCAATGTGGCTGGCCTATAACCGGTTCTACCAGCCGGAGCTCGCCCAGTGGGAGGCCCGCAACCGCACACCGGACCGGTCTCACAATGAGACATGGGACAGCCTGGCCATCACAGGCGGCCTGGGCTTCCTTGCCAACTCCCTACTCTTCCTCTCGATCTTCTTCTGGGCGCTCCGCTGGCTGGGGCTGATCCGTTCCCGGCGAGATGCCGCCCTCTTCTTCTCCCTCTCCATTGGAGGTGGACTCCTCGTCAGCATCTCCTTCCTGGCGCTTGGTGTCAGCGCCGGTTTCCTGGGAGTGAACTGGCCAACCGGCCTCGTTTTGGGACTGATCGCCTACGTCACACTGGCTGTTTTCATACAGCCGGAGTCGCAGACAGCCCCCGACGAGCGGCGCCGCCAGCTCCTCATCGTTGCCCTCTTTGCCGCCATCATCGCCCACTACGTGGAGATTCACTTCGGGATCGCCATTGCAGCCACACGCACCTACTTCTGGATAATCGCCGCACTGCTGCTCGCGCTGGGGATGAGATGGCTCGTGCCCGGGTCGTTCGCAGGCGAGGAGTTGTCCGCTGCACCCGGATCGACCGTGAACCCACAGCGAGCCAGGGAAGAACGACGCCCGCCCCGTTCCAGATCGAGCCGTAGGCCGCGCCGGAGCAATGCTTCCGGACTCTTCTCTCTCGAATCCATCCCGGCAAACGCGCTTCCTGACCTCCTCGTGCTGTGGACTGTAGTCTTACTCTATGTAAGAGACGTGCAAGGCTCTACCAATGCACTTTCGATCTTCTTTAGAAGCCTGACCATGATTGAGACGGGTCAGGGGCCGAGCGGCGGCTCACCCGTGTTCTGGCTGTTTCTCTTTACAATATTGATTGCTGCTGTCTTGGGTACCTCAACCGCCAATTTGCAGCGGCCGGCCCCCGGACCGTCCAGGCCGGTGGCGAACCCCTCTTCTGTTCCCAAGCGCAAAGGCGCCGCTACTGAGTCCGGAGGGATGTCAAAAGCAGCCCAAACATGGATGAAGCCGTTGGGCCTCTACCTCCTTGCCCTCTTGTTAGGCTGGCTACTGTACGGGCTGCTCTTCGCCCTTCGTCTGCTGCGAAACAGAACTTTTGACGACATCGGCCAACTTCTCGAACAAATCGCAGGGCACTACAGCTTCTTTACCTGGACCGTTCTGCTCTGGTGTCTTGGCGCAGGTCTGGTGATTGCCTGGCGCTCAAGTCCTGACCGGAGGCGGGCCTCCACGGGCCGGACCCTGGCCGCGGCAACCGGCGCACTCCTGGCTGCAATCGTCGCCTTTCTCATCGTGAGCAATGTCAACATCGCCCAGGTGCGAGCCGATGTCTATTACAAACAGGGACAAATCTACGATAATATTGGCAATTGGGAAGTCAGCGCCGACCTCTATCGGCGTGCGCTGGCTGTGCGGCCAGCCGAGGATTACTACATGCTCTTTTACGGCCGCAGCCTGTTGGCAAAAGTGTCCGACGCCCCCGCGCAAGGCTCCCACTTTCAACCGGCCGATCTCTCTCTGCATGACGCCCTGGCCATCGAAGGCTCACAGTTGCAGCAGATGGGAAAGGAAGACCTGCTGCGATACGCCGAGGTCGTTCTGCAAAGAGCACAAGTGGTCAACCCGCTCAACACAGATCACGCTGCCAATCTTGCTCGCCTCTATCGCAACTGGTCCGACCAGGTCGATGACCCGCAAACGCGCCTGAATCTCCTTGAAAGCAGCCTGCAGCACTATGAGGCCGCCTTGACCCTCAGCCCCAATGCCGCCCATCTCTGGAACGAGAAGGGCAATACGCTTGCTTTACTCGATCGGATGGAGGAGGCGGAAGAGACTCTTCAGCACAGTCTCTCCCTGGACGACCGCTACGGGACCACCTACGTGCTATTGGCAGAGTTGTACAGGCGGATGGACAGCCCCGAACAGGCGATGGAGACCCTGCGCAGCGGTCTGGACAGCCTGCCGGGAGATCTACACCTGCTCAGCCAATTGGGTGTAGCGCAATCCCAGGCAGGCGACCTGGAGGGAGCGCTTGCAACCAATCGCCAACTCATCGACATCGACCAAAACAACCTGGGAACGCTGCGCAACCTGCTCATTCTCCACATCCAACTTGAGCGCCACGAAGAGGCCATTCTCTGGGCAGACCGGGTCGTTGACCTGCTCAAAAATGACCTCCAGGCGCGCGGCGGAAACACGGATATCTACAACTTGCTGGCAGACGTGTATCATGAAAGTGGAAGATTGACCGACGCCGCTGCACAATTGCAGGTGCTGCTCGAACTGGGGCCCACTGACTATCGAACGCCCCTGAGGTTGGCAGATCTCCAAAGAGAACTGGGCAACCTTGAGCAGGCCCTTCACTTCGGTCAACGAGCCCTGGCGCTCGCGCCCGAAGACAGGAAGCCGGACATCCAGGCCTTCATTGACTCCCTTGAATAACATGGCATTCACCCGGAACCGAGCAAGAGCGTGAGCCCCTTCCTCTTGATGGCCGCCAGTGCCCTGATTATCGCAATCGGCGGTACACCGTTGGTCCGCCTGGCCGCCCTGCGACTGCGCATCCTCGATCACCCGTCCGGGCGCAAGATTCACGCAGCCCCCGTGCCGCTGATGGGAGGCGCTGCCATTTACATCGCCTTCATCGCGGCACTGGCCCTGTGGGGGGAACGCCGCTACGTTAACGAGGTCGTCGGTATCTTCGTCGGCGCCACGCTTGTCAGTCTGGCCGGCGCCCTGGACGACAGGCGCGGGATGAAGAGCTACGTTAAGCTCGCCGTCCAACTCGCCGCCGCCGGGATCCTGGTGATCAGCGGTGTCCAGGTCCGCCTCTTCCACGGCGTCCTGGACATCGTTCTGACGCTCCTCTGGGTCATCGGAATCACAAACGCGTTCAATCTACTCGATAATATGGACGGCCTGTCCAGCGGAGTCGCAACCATCGCCGCCGCCTTCTTCACCCTCCTCGCCGCAATGAGCGGCCAATACCTGGTCGGAACGATGGCCGCCGCCCTCTGCGGCGCATGCCTGGGTTTTCTGGTCTATAACTGGAATCCGGCCCGTGTCTTTATGGGCGATACCGGCAGCCTCTTTCTCGGCTTCCTGCTGGCCGCCGTCGCCATCAAACTGCGTTTCCCCATGAACAGCGCCAGCGTTACCTGGATGATTCCAGTCTTCATCTTGGCCCTGCCGATCTTCGACACAACTTTGGTCTTCGTCAGCCGTCTCCGCCGCGGCAAGAATCCCCTCACCACGCCCGGCAAGGACCACGTCAGCCACCGACTCGCCCTTGTGACAGGCAGCCAGCGCGAAGCCGTGCTTCTCTGTTATCTTATCGCCGGCGCAACCGGGCTGGCATCCGTCTTCTTGACCCAGGCAAACCTGCAAGAGGCCCTCATGGTCGCCCTGGCCATCCTGCTCCTGGCACTCTACGCCCTGTGGAGACTGGAAAAGCTGACTGCCGACCACGAGGCTGCAACCGCTACCAGAACACCGGAACAATGACCCCCAGGAAAGGAATTTATCTTGAACATGCTCAACAATCGGACATGGCTTTCTTCTCGTTCATCCACCCGCACTCCGGTCTCTCCCTTTGATCTGATCACTTTGCACCGCCGCGGCCGGGGATGCCAGCTCCTGACGCTACTCCTGTTTGCCGCGCTCGTCCTGTCCGCCTGCGGCGCACCTTCAGAGTCTGCGAGTGAACAGGCTGAGCCGGCGAGCGAGACAGCAGAGCCTGTGAGTGAGCCGGCGGAGGCTGCGAACGGCGAAGCGGCTGCGCTCGAACCAGCCGACCGCAACAATATGTACGACGCCGTCCCTGAGATGACCATCGACACCGAGGCCGTGTACTACGCCACTTTCAAGACCGAGAAAGGCGACATGCGCGTGCGCCTCTTCGCCGACCAGGCGCCCGTGACTGTCAATAACTTCGTTTTCCTCGCCCGCGACGGCTACTACAACAACACATACTTTCATCGCGTGATCGAGAATTTCATGGCCCAGGGCGGAGACCCCACCGGCAGCGGCGCAGGAGGACCCGGCTACCAGTTTCAGGACGAAACTGTTCCGAGCTTACAGTTCGACCGCGCCGGCCTCCTGGCGATGGCGAACGCCGGGCCGGATACGAACGGCAGCCAGTTCTTCATAACCTTCGCAGAAACGCCCTGGCTGAACGGCAAGCATACGATCTTCGGCGAGGTCGTGGACGGCGCCAACGTACTGTTCTCTCTTACCATCAGGGACCCGATGGCTGCAGGCGCGTCCGAATTTCCGGGCGATCTGCTAATGACCATCGAAATCGAACAAGCTGAGCAATAGCCCGCCTTGGCGGAAATTAGCTGAGATTGTCTCTTGATGTCCTCCATCGGCCCTTAGAAAGGTGTAAGGGACGACCAACTCGGAATTCTGCCCATGGGCCGTACCCGAAGTGAAGGGTTTTGGCGGAACGCGTTGAACCGAATGACGGGCGGCGAAGCAGCCGTGACAACCGGCGAGGAGACCTCGGAGGCCGTCCCGGCGCGCAATTCGCTCCACCTGGTGTGGCAGGTCGGCGCGCTGCTCGCAATCACCGCCGGGTCCATCTGGCTGGCCCTCAATGACGAGCTGGTCCAACGTTTCAGCCACTGGGGGTATGCGAGTAGCTTCCTGATCAGCCTGATCTCCAACGCGACCGTCATTCTGCCCGCCCCGGGTCTGGCCGTTGTGCTGTCACTGGGGGCCAGCCTCAATCCGGTAATACTCGGGATCGTAGCCGGCTGCGGCAGCGGGCTGGGGGAACTGTCAGGCTATCTGGCAGGGGCGACCGGCAGCGACATGTTTCGTCAGCGAGGCGTCAATTCGAGACTTCACAGGTTGACGACGCGCTATACCATACCAGTCCTCTTCGTCCTCGCAATTATTCCAACGCCCCTCTTTGATGTCGCGGGAATCCTGGCAGGAGCAATTCGACTGCCCCTCCACCGCTTTCTATTGCCCGTGATCAGCGGCAAGATAATCAAGCACGTCCTCGTCGCCTATCTCGGCGCGGAGTCGATTCCCCTGATACGCTCCATGCTTGGCATCTGACATTTGGTTCTCGCGGCAGTGCCGCGCCCAAAGTTCCGCAACACATTGATCGCAAGGGTCTTGCCAGTCCGGCCGCTGCCGGGTCGGCCCCTGGGGAGGTGCGAACCATGTTCCGCCCAATCTTTCCGGCCATATTGGTCCATTCGGCTTCTCTGGCGACCCTCACCTGTGCCTTGCTTGAGCAAAAAGACGCGGGCGAAAGCGTCAGCTCCGCAGCGCCTCTGGAGGCCGAAACGGCGGTACATGCTGTTGCCGTTGGTATTGAAGAAAACCGCCCGGCGTACGGGAATCAGGTTGTCCCGCCACATGTCCTTAGTCAGGTGCAACCCGATTGGAACGGCGGTCGGCCGCGCCCGACCGCCGCACCGACCACACCGCTTACGAAGAGACAAGACCAGAATATGCGCTTCCGTTCGCAAAGATCTCGACAGGCCAATTTCTCCCACACCCTTGCAAAAGACCCCAAAACTGGAGTACGATAATACGACACGCACCCGCGCGTCGCCGCCAGCACGTTGCAGACCGGTCCTTAACAAAGAAACGAACAAGCTTTCCCGAACCGACGCCCGACCCGTCGTACCGACAACCCGGCGCGCCAGTCTCCATGGCTCGACCGCCCCCAGCCACAGACGTCCCCAGCCACAGACGTCCGCAGAGCCCCGCACCCGGCCCGGGCAACGCCAAGGGACTCATTTTGTTTAACCCTGCTCTCACCCGCCCAAACCTGCCCGATTTCTCCCGAAAACCGAGCAGAAAGAATATCGCACGGCGAGACAAAAGCGACGAAATTCGATTGATTACGCCCTTTGACGTCACAGAGCTGTTCCGAAAAAAGAGAAACACCTGGCGCGCCTTCGCGCGACGAGCCGGGACCAAAAACGCCCGCAACAGCCCATCGCACGCCAGACCCAAAAGACAGTTTTTCCTATGACAAATTTCGACAATGTTCGCAGGGAAACCAATATAGAACAGGCACGCCAAAGCGGGACCGGAAGGCGCCGTAACACGACAGGAGCTTCTTCGAACGACCGCAACCGATTCGGAATCCAAGAAATTGAACCATGCCCGGACCCTTTCTCGCACGCACCCTGAACGCCGGCCCTTTAGAGGGGGAAACCGCGAAGATTCAACCCGCCCCTTCTGGGAGAACAATTCCATGAACTGCCGATCAGCCCTGGCCATCTCGATTCTGATGCTCGCCCTGGCATCCCTCAGCTGCATGTCGGGTGGCTCCGAATACAGTGAACCCGTCTACTATGAGGATGATTTCATAGCGATAGAGGACCGCGATTCCGCTCCGCTCCCCTTCGCCCTGAGCGAAGGCGAGCCCGGCTGGGACGGCGCCGAGGCGCGGCCTCCTCGCGCCCACACAACGGACCTCACCCCCGCGCAGCTGCAGAGCCTGCTGGACCGCCTGCCCCCCATTCAGGCCCAAGAGAGCGATGTCGAGCAGGCCCGCCTGTCCGAAGAGAGTCTGCCCCCGCCCCGGCCCGGCGAGGAGATTGCTCTGCCGTTTCCTCCGCCGCAGGACGCCTCCCGGCCTGGCTACGACAGCGACGCGCCTTTGGAGGTTCTGCGCTATTCGCCGCAGGGAGATGTTCCGCTTGCCCCGCAGATGAGTGTCACTTTCAGCCAGCCCATGGTCGCGCTCACCAGCCAGCAGGAGCTGGGCCAGGACGACTTCCCAGCCGTCATTTCACCGGCCGTTGCCGGAAACTGGCGCTGGGTCGGCGCCAGGACACTCTTCTTCGAGGCCGCGCCCGACGGCCTCGACCGCATGCCGATGGCGACCGAGTACACGGTTGAAATCCCTGCCGGAACGAAGTCCGCCGCAGGAGCCGCCCTGGACGAGACCGTGACCTGGAGCTTCCGCACGCCCCCGCCCACCCTGCAGACAGGCCATCCGACAGGCGGCCCGTTACCCTTGGATCCAGTCTTCTTTGCCTTATTTGATCAGCGCATCGATCCAGCCAAGCTGGTCGAGCTCGCGCAGGTTGCCGCCCGCGGGCAGAGCTTCGCCGTCCGCCTGGCAAACGAGGAAGAGATCGCCTCCGACACGCGCATAAAGAGGCTGATCGCCGCGGCCCCCCATGACCGCTGGCTCGCCTTCGTAGCCGCAGAAACTCTCCCAGCCGACACGACCGTCACCGTGACCTTTCCCGCTGGCACCCCCTCCGAGGAAGGCCCCCTCGTCACCGCCCACCCGCAGAGTTTCAGCTTCCAGACGCTCCCACCGTTTGCCCTGAGGCGCACGGGTTGCGGCTACCAAGGCGACTGTCCTCCCGGCGCAGCCTGGTTCTTGCAGTTCAACAATCCCATCGATGCCGAAGAGTTCGACCCGGCGCTCTTCACCATCGAACCTGAGCCGCAGGCCGCCTCCTATGATCTGTATGGCAATCGCATCGAAATACAAGCCGTCGGGCCTGGCAGAACAATATACCAAGTAACCGTTTCTGCTGAACTTTCCGACAGTTTCGGCCAGTCACTGCCGGAAGACCTGGGCGTTGAGTTCAGCATCGGGCCTGCCCAGGCCCTTCTGACTGCAGGCAGCGACCGCCCCGTAACCACTCTCGATCCCTACGCCCGGCCTGCTTTCCCCGTCTACACGGTCAACCTCCAATCTGTCACAGTGCGCGCCTTTCGCGTCTCGCCCGAGCAATACGGGTCCTATGTGCAGTGGCAGAACGACTACCGGCGCGGCGATCCCCAGGATCCCCCCGGCGAACCGGTCCTCGAACGCACACTGCAAATAGACGGCGCCGATGATCAGTTGATCGAGACGAGCATCGATCTGTCGGACGCGCTGGAAGGGGATACCGGCCATCTGATCCTGGTCGTAGAACCGGAATGGGTCACCGCCGCCGCAGCCAGCGACCCGTTCAACCGGCGGCTGAACGAGATGCGCGTCACACGATGGGTACAGGTTACGCGTCTGGGCCTCGACGCCTTTGTCGATGCCGACGAGATGCTCGTGTGGGCCAATCAACTGGCCGGCGGCGAGCCGATAAAAGGCGTAAGCGTGCGTCTCTGGCCGACAGGCGCGCAAGGCACAACCGACGAGGCCGGAACAGCGCGACTCTCGCTGCGGTCGAGAGCTTCACAGCTTCTGATAGCCAGCCACAACGACGATGTCGCCTTTCTGCCCAGATATGAATATGCGTTTCATTGGGATGAAGGGGGAGATAGAGGCTGGTCACGAAGGGATCTGCGCCCCGAGGTCCGCTATTACGTCTTCGATGACCGCAAGATCTATCGCCCAGGCGAGACCGTCAGCGTCAAAGGGTGGGTCCGCCGCATCGAGCCCGGGCCGGAAGGCGACTTGGGCCTGTTCCCGCAGGGCGCGGCCCGGCGACTCTCCTTCACTGTCCATGATTCGTCTCGCAATCAGATTAGCGCAGGAGAAACGGCCGTCAACGCCTTGGGTGGATTTCATTTCCAATTCGAGCTTCCCGAAAACGTAAACCTTGGGTACGCCTGGATCGAGCTGGAGCCCTCGTCCGGCTCCCTGCGTTCGGACGACGCCCGCCACTATCATGAGTTTCAGGTCCAGGAATTCCGCCGTCCCGAGTTTGAAGTCAGCGCGCGTGTAAGCGAAGGACCGCACGTCGCCGGCGGCCATGCCCTCGCGGCCGTAAGCGCCGCCTACTTTGCCGGCGGTCCCCTGCCCAACGCCGACGTGGAATGGGGAGTCGAGGCCTCGTCGGGCTTCTACGAGCCCCCCAACTGGTCCGGCTTCGTCTTCGGAAAGTGGTCGCCTTGGTGGAGACATGACGAAGACTACAGCTACCTCGGCTACGCCTCCTTTTCTTCCCGCACCGACGCCGCCGGCGAACACAACCTGCGCATCGATTTCCCTGCCGCTGAAGGCCGCCAGCGCCGCCGGAAATCTCCCGGTCCACCTCGATGCCACCGCAACCGTATTCGACGTCAACCGCCAAGCCTGGTCCAGCCGCGCCAACCTCCTGCTGCATCCGGCCGACCGCTACGTCGGCTTGCGCACTGACCGCTACTTTGTCGAACAGGGCGAGCCCCTCCCTATCGAGATTGTGGTCACCGATATCGACGGCAGCCCGATCGAAGGACATAGCGTTGCCGTCCGCGCCGCGCGGGTCGCCTGGGAATTCCACGACGGCAGATGGCGCGAAAAAGAGGAGGATGTTCAGGAGTGCACAACCGAGACCTCGGCCGCTTCCGATCCCTACAGTGAGGGGCACGACTTCGCCAACTGTACCTTCGAAACCATCTTGGGAGGAGAGTATCGCATCAGCGCGACCGTAGTTGACGATGCCGGCCGCAGCAATCTCACCGAATTGACGCGCTGGGTGAGCGGTGGTCAACGGCCCCCGAGCCGCAACGTCGAGCAGGAGCACCTGCAGCTGATACCGGATGGCGAGACCTATGCCCCCGGCGATACCGCCCAGATTCTTGTGCAGGCCCCCTTCTTCCCAGCCGAAGGCCTCTTGACCCTGCAGCGCGACGGCCTTGTGACCAGCGAACGCTTCACGATGGACGGCCCGACCCATACGCTGCTCGTGCCGATAGAAGATGCATACCTCCCCAACGTTTATGTCCAGGTCGACCTTGTCGGATCGGCCGTACGCGTGGACGACGCCGGCAACGATCTGCTCGCCTTGCCGCGTCGCTCTGCCTACGCCAGCGGACAGTTGAACCTCGCCGTCCCGCCGCTCAGCCGCAGGCTGCACGTCACCGCGGCCCCGCGGTCGGACAGGCTGGAGCCCGGCGGGGAGACAACAGTCGACGTGACGGTGCGCGACGCAGCCGGCAATCCCGTTGCCGGTGCTGAGTTCGCCGTCGTCGTGGTGGACGAAGCGATTCTGGCTCTGACAGGCTACCGGCTGCTCGACCCGGTCAACCTCTTCTACAGCGAACGCGGTCCCGGGGTGGGCGACTACCACAACCGGGCAGCACTGCAGCTCGCAAGTCCGCAGTCGTTGCAGGCGGTTGGACCTTCACCGACGGGCACCCCGCAACCACCGCCCACGCCCGTGATGCAGCAGAGGGCGATGGCTTTTGCGATGGCCGCGCCGGCGGCATCGGCCGACATGGCAGTGCAGGAAGAGATGGCCGAATCCGCAGCAGAGTCAGGAGACGGGGCGGAACAGATTCACCTCCGCCTGGACTTTGATCCCCTGGCCCTCTTTGCGCCCGAAGAGCGTACCGACGCAAACGGCCAGGCCAGTGTGAAGGTGACACTGCCGGACAACCTGACCCGCTACCGCGTGATGGTCGTGTCGGTGGCCGGCGGCAAATACTTCGGCACGGCGGAGTCGAACCTGACCGCGCGTCTGCCGCTGATGGTGCGGCCCTCCGCGCCCCGCTTCCTCAACTTCGGCGACAGCTTTGAGCTGCCGGTCGTCCTCCAGAACCAGACCAACGAGCCGCTGGTCACGCATGTGGTCGTCCGTGCTGCCAACGCCGACCTGGTAGCGGGGGACGGCGAAAGCGCAGCAGCCGGCTACGCGCTGACCGTTCCCGCCAACGACCGCGTCGAAGTGCGCTTCCCGGCAACGACCGCCGGCGCCGGCACGGCCCGGTTCCAGCTCGCCGCGGTTGTCGCCAACCAGCCCTCCTCTGCCGACGCAGCCGAGATCGAACTGCCGGTCTACACGCCAGCCACCACCGAAGCCTTCGCCGTCTACGGAGAGATCGACGCCAGCGGCGCGATACTGCAGCCTCTGCGGCCCCCGCCCGACGCAGTGCCCAACTACGGCGGCCTCGAACTGACCATCTCCGCCACCGCGCTGCAGGCGCTGACCGACGCCTACATCTACCTGGTCCGCTATCCCTACGGGTGCTCCGAGCAGATCGCTTCCCGCATCCTCGGCGTGGCTGCCTTGCGCGATGTCCTGACCGCGTTCGACGCGGAGGGGCTGCCGTCCCACGCGGAGATCGAAACGACCATGGAACGCGACCTGCAGATGCTGCAGGCCATGCAGAACCACAGCGGCGGCTTCCCCATCTGGCGGCGCGGCGGCGAAGTCTGGCCCTATCACAGCATCCACGTTGCCCATGCCCTGGCCCGCGCCCGGAGGAAGGGCTACGAAGTTCCCGGCGAAATGGTGAGCCGCTCGCTGGACTACCTGCGCCGCGTCGAGGACCACTTCCCCCATTGGTACGGCGCCGATGTCCGGCGCGGCCTATCCTCCTACGCCCTGTATGCTCGTGCCTATTTGGGCGATAATGACCCATCAAAGGCCAGAAGGCTGATCGACGACGCCGGCCTGGAAAACCTCTCGCTCGAGAGCGTCGGCTGGCTCCTGTTCGTGCTGAGCGACGACCCGGCCTCGCGCGAGACGGTCGACGAGATTCGGCGCTTTCTCAACAACCGTGTGACCGAGACCGCCGCCACGGCCACGGTCGCATCCGCCTACAGCGACGGCGACTACCTGCTGCTCCACTCCGACCGCCGCTCCGACGCCGTACTGTTGGATGCCCTCGTCGTCGACCAACCCGACAGCGATCTGATCACAAAGCTGGTGCGCGGTTTGCTGGGGCATCGCACCGCCGGCCGCTGGAGCAATACGCAGGAGAATGTATGGGTGCTCTTGGCGATGGACCGCTACTTCAACACCTTCGAGTCGCTGACGCCCGATTTTGTCGCCCGAATCTGGCTGGGTGAACAGTTCGCAGGCGGCCATACATTCAAAGGCCGCTCAACCGAAAGCGTCAATCTTGACCTGCCGATGCAGTACCTCCGGACAAGCGTGAGCGGGACGGACAGAGACCTTCCCCTGGTCCTGCACAAAGAAGGCCAGGGGCGGCTCTACTACCGGCTGGGCCTGCGCTACGCCCCGCAAGACCTCAGCCTCGCCCCCGCCGACCACGGCTTTGCCGTCGAGCGCGTCTACGAAGCTGTCGACGATCCAGCCGATGTACGCCGTGACCAAGACGGCGTATGGCACATTCGCGCCGGCGCCCGCGTACGCGTCAAACTGACGATGGCGGCGCCCTCGCGCCGCGTTCACGTAGCGCTGGTCGACCCGCTGCCGGCAGGCTTGGAGATCCTCAACCCGGAACTTGCCGTCACCGGAGACCTGCCGCAAGAGCCGGACCGAAATCGCGGGCGCTGGTGGTGGGGCAGCTGGTATCAGCACCAGAACCTGCGCGACGAACGGGCCGAAGCCTTCACCCCGTATCTTTGGGCAGGGGTCTATGAGTACAGCTACATGGCAAGGGCCACGACTCCGGGCGCCTTCGTCGCGCCTCCGGCCAAGGCTGAAGAGATGTACGCGCCTGAGACTTTTGGAAGGTCGGGAACGGATTGGGTGGTAGTCGAGGTGGATGAAGAGTGAGGTGACTGGGGTCGCACGCCGCGCTATCGGACCGGCGAAAAGTGCGATGGGGACCCGACCCCGCAGTCCGCGCTTGGGCTTCGCGCCTGATGCCGGCCGATTTCAGCCATTCCTGGGTCTTGGTGAGACCCATCGCGCCCTTTTTACTCGCCGGTAAGGCGCCACAGGCATAACCAAATTTAGTTGGTGCCGCTATCCTCAGGCCTACGACTCGTCAACTTCAGACGGCCGTTTCGGCCTCTTCCAATTACGCCTCCCCAGCCGCGCCACAACCCGCTGCATGATCGCCTGGGCGACTTCATCCTTGCTCATCAACGGCCAGGCCTCACGGCTGCCGTCCCGCTCAAAAAGCGTGACGCGATTTGTGTCCACGGCAAACCCGCTGTCCGGCGCAGTAACATCGTTGAGGACGATGAGATCCAGGTTCTTCCTCTCCAGCTTGTCGACCGCATTTGCTTCAAGGTCATCCGTCTCCGCAGCAAAACCGATGACCAGTTGCGGCTGCTGCCGGGACTCCACCCGTTGTTCACCGACAGTTTGGAGGATGTCCGGCGTCCTTTCGAGCGTGATAATCTGCTGCTTGGGTGACTTCTTCAACTTGCGGTCTGCACTGTCTGTTGGCCGGTAATCTGCCACTGCAGCAGCGCCAATCAGGACGTCGGTCTCAGGTAACCTCTCCATGACCGCCCCGTACATCTGGTGGGCTGTATGAACGGGCACCAGCGTTACACCCCCCGGTGGATGCACTGCCAGGGGCGCGTGGACCAGGACGGTCTCCGCCCCCAGGTCACGTGCCGCCCGCGCCAGCGCAGCGCCCATCTTGCCGGTAGAGTGGTTGCCCATGAAGCGGACCGGGTCGATCGGCTCTCGAGTGCCGCCGGCGGTGATCAGGACTCGCAATCCGTCGAGAGGGCCCCCGCGCCCGATCACCTTGCAGGCCACTTCAAATATCTCTTCCGGTTCCGCCACCCGCCCCTCGCCAACTTCACCTGATGCCAGACGCCCCTCTGCAGGACCGATGAAATCAACGCCCCAATCGCGCAGAGTTTGTACATTGCGCATCGTCGCCGGGTGCGTCCACATATTCGTTTCCATCGCCGGCGCCAGCAGCATCGGGCCTTTGTAGCTGAGCGCGGTGATACTCAACAAATCGTCGCTGAGTCCCAAAGCAAGCCTGGCAATCGTATGGGCCGTTGCCGGCGCTATGATGAACAGATCGGCCGCGTGGGCCAGCGCCACATGACCGATACGCAGCCGCCCCGCGTCATGCCAAAACTCAAACGTATCCGTCGCCACACTGCGCTGGGTGATCGACTGAAAGGTCACCGGCGCCACAAACTTTGCCGCCGAGTGCGTCATAATCACGTCCACCAAAGCGTTTGCCTGCGTAAAGCGGCTGGCCAGCGTCACCGACTTATAGGCCGCGATGCCGCCGCTTATGCCCAGCATGATTCGTTTGCCCGAAAGAATTGGAGCCATGAGACCGGTCCGCACTAAGTCCTTTTTCTATTGCATGCCGCGAATATTCGCCAAAAGTTGCTATGAATCTGCAACGCCCCCGTCGCGATGGCGGACCAGGTACGAGCGATAAGAGTTCTGGACAGCCGCCGAGCCGAAGTCCGGTGCGCGGCGGGCGCAGGCGGCTTCATTAACCTCAACGCCAAGGCCCGGTTTGTCAGGCGGCAGAATATGGCCGTCAACCACCGTCAGAGGCTCTTCGACAAACTCGGTCATCGAAATCGGCATGTCATCCGGGTCCACCATCTCCTGAATTACGAAGTTGGGCGTTGCAAAATCTACCTGAACACAGGCCGCGGTCGAGATGGGCCCGTATGGGTTGTGGGGCGCAAGCCCCGCGTAGTATACCTCGGCCTGCGCGCCGATGCGCCTCACTTCACTGATGCCGCCTGCGTGGCACGCGTCCGGCTGCAGCAGGCTGACCGCGCCGGTCTCAAGGATTTCGCGGAACCCCCAGCGTGTTAAGAGCCGCTCGCCGGTGGCGATCGGAATGCTGGTTGCCCTGGCCACCTGGACCAATGCCGCCGGGTTCTCGGCCTGCACAGGCTCTTCCATGCAGAACGGCTCATACGGTTCAAAGCGGCGCGCGTAGCGGATCGCCATCTGGGGCGTCACCCGCCCGTGCATATCCAGCAGGATGTCCACTTCGTTCCCGACAGCCTCCCGTACAGCGCGCAGACCAGCCTCTGCCTCGTCCAGGACAACCACACCATCCAATACGTTTGTTATCGGCACAGGCACCGTCTTGACTGCGTTCCAGCCTTTGGCCGCCTTGGACTGCGCACTCTGGGCCATCTCCTCCGGCGTATCCCCGCTAAAGTGCGTGTACATGCGCACCCGGTCCCGCACCTTGCCGCCCAAAAGCTCGTAAACCGGCTTCCCCGCCTCCTTGCCCTTTATGTCCCAAAGCGCCTGGTCAATACCGGAAAGGGCGGACAGGCCGATAATCCCCTGGCGCCAAAAGCCGCCGCGATACAGTATCTGCCAGCAATGTTCCACCTCCAGTGGGTCATACCCCAAGACCATCGGCTCCATGTCCTCGACACATCCCGCCACTGCCCGCGGCTTTCCCTCGACAGTAGCCTCACCCCATCCAACCAGCCCCGCCTGATCGGTCTCGACCTTGACGAAGACAAAGATGCGACGCTCTCCCTGGGCGAGAATCGGCTTGATCGCTGTAATTCTCATCGATTTCCTTCCCGTGGCGCGTCGAATTAGGTTTCGTTGCCGTTTCAGAAGACGATTCAAAGAGGCAATATCTTCAGGCAGTCTGAAAACAGTTTGGACTGTGATTCAACTGATTCTCGTGAAAGATGCCCGCTTCGGGAGCCAGCGCCGTTAATCATGTCCATCAAATAAATCAGTTGAATCACAGTTCAGACAAATGTCAACGAGCCCTATTGCCTATTCAACAGATTCTTCTACCTTCTCATCCATGATTGCCTTGGCGAACTGCCATTCGGGCGCTCCCGCTTCTACCTCTCCATCAAGAAGCGCCGAACGCAACCTGCCCAGGATCTCGCCGTAAATCGGGCCAGGCTCCAAGCCCAGCTTCTCCAGCTCTTTGCCGTCCACTGAAGGGCTGACGTGACGCCACAACTGCGCATAGCTCTGCAAGCGCTCTCGCAGTAACGGGTCATCTTCAAGGATCGAGAGCAGCATTCGCGCCAGCGGCTGCACCTTGTCCAAAACATGGACTACCGCGCTGGGCAGCGTTTTCTCTTCGACCAGGACCGGCAAACACGCCTTCAACTGCTGGAGCTGTCGCATCAGCCGGCGAGTCTCTCCCCGCAGCCTGAGCCGCTCGCTCAAGGCCAACGCTACGGCAGAGGGACTACCTTCGCTTTCAGGCGCCGAGGGCAGTAGATCGTAGACCAGCAACCCCCAATACAGCCGTTCGATGGGCGTCTCCGAGCCTGACTCACTGCTCTCACGGCGAGCAGCTTTCGCCGCGGTCAACGTCCCGACCTGTTCCTGGCCATCCCCCATGCAGAAATCGGATTCCCAAGTCCTGGACCGGTCCCCGACTGACTGTGCAGCTGCCAACCTGCTGCGCAGCGCGGCACAGTTGCGGGAAAATGCCGCGCCGGCGCGTAAGCCGGGATGAATCTGTTTGAGTACGCCCAATTCGTCTAGACGCAAGATCGCTTCTTCCGGCGTTGCTTCCTGAAAAATTCGGTCCAGCTCCTGTCGAATGCGCGCCGCCGTGACCCGTTCCAGGAGCGGCACTGCGTCCAGCAAGTGCTCCTCGGTTCGCGTCTCGATGCTGAAATTGAAGCGTCGCTCGTATCGGACAGCTCGCAAGATGCGCGTCGGGTCGTCGACAAAGCTCAGGCTATGCAAAACGCGCACCTGTCCGGCGCGCAGATCGGTCAGTCCCCCGTAGAAATCCAACAGATCGCCCCAGCGGTCCGGCGTCAAAGCGATGGCCAGGGTGTTGATCGTGAAATCCCTCCGGTGCAAGTCCAGCTTTATGCTGCCCTGCTCGACAGTTGGCAGTACGGTTGGCTCGGTATAAAACTCTGTTCGAGCGGTCACGAAGTCGAAATGCGACGGTATGGCCTTTTGTCGCTCCTCCTTGTCGAGTCCTTGCAGGCCCAACCAGGTCAAAGGATGGTCCGGCTCGTCAAGAATCCATTTGGCAGTGCCGAAGCGGTCGTGCGTAACAAGCCGTCCGCCGCACTTGGCCATTATCTGCTCCGCCAGAAGGATGGCATCGCCTTCAACAACCAAATCCATGTCGATGAAGCAAGACGCGCGGCCTGTGTCGACGCGGCCCAATACCAGGTCCCTCACAAACCCGCCCACGATGTACACAGCATGTCCCATCTCTGCCGCGCTCTCACCGACAATCCTGAGAAGCGCATGTTGCGCTTCAGTCAAGGCCTGCCCGAGTTCACGGCTGAGGTCTGGAATCTGCGCGTGCGCCTCCCCATCTTCGCCCCAAAGCTTTAGAAGATCTGTGCGCGTGACGATGCCTGTCAGCGCGCCTGTTTCGTCCACAACCGGGATCTGACCCCACCCGCTGTCAATCATCAGCCGGTGCAGCTCACCAACGGGCGCGCTGGCTCCGATTGTGTAGCTCCCCTGTCGCATTACCTTCTGCACGGGAAGAGCGCCCAGCCGATGGTTCAGCGCGCGGTCGGCGTCTCGCCGCGTCAGAATTCCCGCCAGCCGACCGGGACCTCTGCCGCCCTTACGCAGGACGGGGAAGCCTTCATGACCGTACCTCTTCATCCGCTCCATCGCCGCCGTGACTGACATTTCCTCGTCCAGCGTATGTGGTCGGCCTCTACTCATGATCTGGGCGACGGTCGCAGGCGGACTCGCATCTCTTTGAATCAGTTCGACAATCCGGCGCCTGGTCTCCGCCAGAGTTGCGTCTTGCAGCACCGCCGCCGCGGCACGCCTGTGTCCGCCGCCACCGAGCTGCTCGGCAACCATGCCGACGTTTACCGCGTCACTGCTGCTGCGGGCGACAACCTGGATGTGGGTCCCCACGTCTACGACAACGAATAGGGCATCCGGGTCAAACAGGTCTTTCAATGCCTGCGCCGGCCCGCTTAGCTCATCCTCGTATCGAAGGGCCTCGGATATGGCGAGTACTACGTTTCGACCGGCAATAGTCAAGTGCTCTGCGCTTTCCGTCAGTTGTGCGGTCAACTCCTGTTGCGCCGCGGTCGGAGGATAGTGAAGATAGCGGCGAACGACCTCCAGGCGCGCGCCCTGCTCCAGGAGCCAGGCCGCGCAGCGAATGTCCCGATGTGTCGTGGAAGCATAGAGCAAACTTCCGGTATCCTCATAAATACCCAGGGCAAGCAGTGTGGAGGTGAGCGAAGACAGCCTCCTGTTCTGGTGCATAAGCCGCTCAACCAAAAGGGTGGCGTTGGCCCCTGTCGTGTGCGGCCCCAGCGACTCCTGCCATACTGCCCAGCCAGGTGGAGGTGTGTGCGCAACGGAGTGGTGGTCGATGACCAGAAAGTCGGTGTTCTCGTCCATCCCCTTCACCGCGTTATAGCTGCGCGTGTCGACCAGAATCGCTCTTTCAACACGACCGCGCGGCAAATGACGCGGCTCGACGAAGGGAAACTGGTTGAGGTATAGCGATAGAAAGCCAGCTACATTCCGCTTTATCTTGTGAGGCAGGACGGGCTGCGCTTCAGCAAAAAGCAGCGATGCGCCCAACAGCGACGCGATGGCGTCAAAGTCGGCGTGTTCGTGCGTGAGAATAACCGTTTGGCCGCGCATGAGCGAAGTTGGATTGGCAATCGTCAGAATATGATGCGTACTATACGCCGCGCGACCTGGATGCGCAAGCCCAACCCCAAGAAAGCCTGTCGCCAAGGCTCGGGTCAGCTATGGTTTTCCTCCGGGACGAGAAGCCGGTTTCAAGAGAGGAGAAGTTAAGAAAACGAAGGTGCGCCTTCTAAAGCGCAGCGCCAGCCGAATGCGCTTGGAAGAGCGAAGAGATTGGAAGTAGTATGCCTGAAACGTGTCCTGGCGACCGAAACATTCTCCTGGACTTGCGTGGCGGAGAAGGGCCTCAGGGGCGATCCATGGGCCTGGGCGCGGCGGTATCGGAGTCCCCGCGCCGAATACTTGTGAATCGCATCGCCGAGCGCTGAAAGGCTGGGTCCGCCGAGTCCGCCGTTCAGAGAACCTATCATTCCAATCCCGGCAGAAATGCCCAATGAAACCGACCACGAACCAACGCCCCTGGTGCGCCGATCGAGGCGGCTACCCGCCTTCCGCGCGGCGCATGAGCGCTACCGCCGCGCGGTTGTGGCGTTGCACGAGCAACGGCACGTCGATATGTTGCGGCTCGGATTTTTCGACCAGAAGTCGACCGTTGACGAACGCAAAGTCGACCGGCCGCGGCGAGCAGTAAACGAGCGCGGCTACAGGATCGTGCACGGCGCCGCCGGCGTAGGTCAGGGCCGAAAGGTCGAATCCGATTACATCTGCTGCCATCCCGGGCGCGAGCGAGCCCACGTCATCGCGGCCCAGCACCGCCGCCCCCCCGAGCGTTGCGATTTCCAGCGCCTCGCGCGCCGTCATTCCATTGGGATTCCCCATCACCCGTTGCAACAACAGGCACTGGCGCACCTCTTCCAGCATGTTACTGCCGTCGTTGCTCGCACTGCCGTCCACGCCCAAACCAACATGCACCCCCGCGTCGCGCATCGCCCGTACCGGCGCAATTCCGCTGGCCAGGCGCATATTGCTTGTCGGGCAGTGCGCCGCGCCTGTTAGCGTGTCGGCAAAGAGATTCACATCCCTTTCATTGAGATGAACGCAGTGGGCATGCCATACGTCGTCCCCTAGCCAATTCACAATCTCTGCGTACGTCCCGGGCCGGTAACCGTACTTCCCGATGCAAAACGCCTCTTCATCGAGCGTTTCCGCCAAATGCGTATGCAAATGTACATCCATCTCTGGCCCGAAGGAACGCGCTAAGGACGCGCTCTCACGCATCAGGTCCTGAGTAACGCTGAACGGACTGGTCGGCCCAATCACGACCCGGCGCATGGAATAGCGGGAGGCGTCGTGAAACTCTTCAACCAATCTGCGGCACTCTGTCAGAATCTCGTTTTCTTTCTCAATCATCCAATCCGGGGGCAGGCCCCCATCGCTTTCGCCCAGGCTGACACTGCCCCTGGCCCCGTGAAAACGGACGCCGATCTCCGCCGCCGCCTCAAACTGGTCATCGAGCCGTGAGCCGTTGTGCCAAAGATAATGGTGGTCGCTGCTGGTTGTACAGCCGCTCAGAAGCAGCTCCGTCAGCGCCAACTGTGTGCTCACACGGACATCGTCCGGGCGAATGCGCGCCCAAATTGGATAGAGGGCCTCCAGCCAGTCGAAAAGCACCACATTTTGCGCGGCGGGCACAACCCGCGTCAGCGTCTGGAAGAAGTGGTGATGCGTGTTGATGAAACCGGGCAGGACGAGCTTTCCGCGAGCGTCCAATCTCTCGATGGAAGATGGCCCTTCGCCGGCTTCGCCCGTGAACTGGGCCGGCAAGTCAGGGGTGGGGCCCACCCACACGATCTGTTCATCCTCCAAGACAAGCGCACCGTTTGCGATCTCCTCACGTTGCGCGTTCATCGTAACGAGGCACTCGGCGTTCGCTATTACAGTCCTCTTTTTCATTGATTGCTTTGGTCCCGAAAGGTGTTGCCCCATAGCGGGCCTGCGATGGCCGAATCCGCAATCGTACCGAGAATGCAGGCGGCGTTTCTTTGGATGTCCCCCAGCTGGCGGGCTTCAGTTGAGCGCAAGGATGGTAGGCGTCAAGTCCTTCTCGTCCAACATCGTTTCAAGCTCTGCATTTGAGAGCGAACGCCCCTTACCGGCAAGGGCCGTGAGGGCGGCCTCCATCACATTCGTGCCGAAGCTGCGCCCATCAAGCCTGGGCGTGACCGTCACCAAATGGGACGCGCCCCGCTCTTTCAGAAGTGAAACGTCTTCGTCGGTTGTTGTATTGGTCACGATCGTCTTGCCATCCAACCGCGCCGGCAAATGCTGCTTGATATAGTGAAAGTCGTCGGCAATGACCGAAGCCCACCGGTACTGGCGTTCGAATTTCGGTATGATCTGATTCTGTTTCTCGCCGGTGGGGTATATCCACTCGAAGGGAAGTCGGGCCATGATCGGAAGCAGGACCCTGGCCAGCGTATGCAGAGCGCCGAGACTGCGCAGGAATACGGGGATGCCCAATCCGAAGGCCAGATCGCCGAACAGCGGCTCGTATCCCTCGTCGAGAAAGCCCCGAACCATGGCGTAGCGGCCTACGGCGACGCAGAAGAGCGCACGTTTGGCGTGGGGAGGCAGGCGCCCCTGCAACTGCTCCGCGGTTCGACGCTCGACAACGGCGCGGATGCCGCCCCCATCCACCACCGGAGTTCGGACACCCGCGACGATACTGCGAACTGAGTGAAGGGGAAAGTAGCGGTTGTTAACCTCCAGGCCCAAGTCCGCGCCGCCGAAACCGAAAGCATCCACCTGGCCGTCGTAGTCCAGAAACAGCTGCCGCATTCGCCTCTGGTCGCCATTGGCGCCGATCCGTTCCAACACGATCGGCTCCCCGCGTAAGGTAGTCTCGACGCGCTTGTCGCGCCGGCTGCTACCCAGGCTGACGGAGACGACATGTTTCATCGCGGCTAAGCTGCTGGTTTCTTGACGCGCGGATACGGCGAGCGTGCATGCGGCCCGCCCTTCCGCCAGTGGCCTCAGTCGATGACGCCGATGTGGCGTCCTGCCTCGATGAAGACACTCAAGGCAAATTCAATGTCTTCTGTTGTGTGCGCGGCGGTAACGTTGGCCCTGAGGCGGGCCGTGCCCTCTTTGACTGCCGGAGGCAGCACGGGCAACACGAAGATGCCATTGTCCTGGCAATACTTCGTCATCGCAAATGCGCGCTCCTCCGTGCCGACCATAATTGGAACAATCGGCGACTCGGTCATGCCGGTGTCAAAGCCGGCGGCCTGAAGTCCGCCGGTGAACTGCTTTGCGTTGCGGAGGAGGACGCGATTGCGTTCCGTGCCTTCATCTTCAAGCACGCGAAAACCCTCGGTGATGGCTGCAGCAACCGAGGGCGGCAAGGCAGCGCTGAACACGAATCCACGCGCGGTATGGCGCAGATAGGTAACCAACTTTTGGCTTCCGGCAACATAGCCGCCGATTCCGGGGATCGCTTTGCTGAGCGTGCCCATCTTCAGATCGATAGAACCGTACATGTCGAAGTGTTCCTCGATGCCATGTCCGGTCTTGCCCAGAACGCCTATACTGTGAGCCTCGTCGAGCATCAGCCGGGCGTTGTAGCGGCGGCACAACTCATGCGCCGCAGGCAGATTGAAAATGTCGCCGTCCATCGAGAAGACCGCATCCGCGATTACGAGCTTGCCGGCGCTCTCCGGCGCACTTCGCAGCTGCTTCTCCAGGTCATCCATATCATTGTGACGGAAGCGAGCAAACTTGCCCCGCGCCAGCAGGCAGCCATCCACGATACTGGCGTGATTCCACCTGTCGGAGAATACCCAATCTCCTCTCCCTACCACGGTGCTGACCGTCGCCAGGTTGGTCACATAACCTGAACTGTAGACGATAGCCTCCTCGCGCCGGGCGAAATCAGCGATCGTCCGTTCCATCTCGGTATGCAGGTCCAACGTGCCGCCCAGTATGCGCACCCCGTGCGTGCCCGTGCCGTACTTGTCGGCCGCTGCTTTGGCCGCGGCCACAATGCGCGGGTGACTGATCAGCCCCAGGTAACTGTAGGTGGCAAACATCAATTTGCGTTTGCCCTCTGTATGTACCCAAGGCCCCTCCAGTGCATCTACCGGTTGGAAGTAGTAGTAGAGGTCGTTGGCCTTGGCCTCCTTTGTGCGTTCCCACCAGGCCTCGATTCGTTGCGAAAACGGATCGACGACATCATCGAGTCCGTTTAGAAATGACTCGAGAGGTGGAGTTTCGACGGTCGCCGGCGGAACGCCGTCGGGATGTATCCCGTTCGCCTCCGGTCTAAGGCGCGTTACCTGATCAACCATTGTATAAGACCTCATCTTCCGATACAGTATAATTCACGAATGCAGAAGTGGCACGGAATAAGGGTGTGGCCACCGCCTGCCAGGCTGCGGATTTCATACGAACTGACATCCGGAGCCGCCCGAGAATAATATCATAGAATTGTAGCGCAATGTTGTGCATTGTGCAAAGAGTTCGAAAGTGGCGCAAAATCTGCCGTTCCGGGCCGCGAAGTGTGCCTCCCGAATACGTACGAAGAGATTTTCACTGGGACGGAGTTTGCTAAACACGCAAAGCGAAAAGATGAATCCGACAGCAAATCAGGTGAAGATGGGATCGCATAACCCGGTCGGCAACTACCGGCCCCATATTCTCTTGCGCAACGGCAATATGCAGACCATTCTGAGTCGTCATATTCAGTCTGACGCTCACCTCGTAACCAGAGGTGAGCAGATGGTCCTGCTGGACGCCGGTCCCGATTACTCGGGCTTCGATCCTGGCCGCTCAGTGCGTCTGCTCGGCTTCTACACGCCAGGACGATTCGGCCCGGACGGCGCCGGCGCGCCGCGCGGATTGGCGATGTTGCTGCACGGCTGGGAAGGAGACAGCCATTCGGCCTACAATCTTTCGATGGGCAGCGCGCTGGTTCGCGCAGGTTATGACGTTCTGCGCCTGAACATGCGCGATCACGGGCCGACGCACCACCTGAACAAAGGCCTCTTCTACGCAACCTTGATTCAGGAAGTCCACGCCGCCGCGCAACAGGTCGGCTCTTGGGCCGGGAGACGGCCCTTTTTTCTCATCGGCGCGTCCCTTGGCGGCAATTTTGTCGTGCGAATGGTTCTCCGCAACGCTCGCGACCCGATTCCCAACCTGCGCCGGGCAATCGCTGTCAATCCCGCGCTCAACCCCCAGCGCACCTGCACACTTTTGGATCAACACGCCTTCCTGCGCACCTACTTTCGCAACTGCTGGCTCAGGTCCCTGCGTAAGAAACAGCTTCTCTTTCCCGACCTGTACGACTTTGCCGGCCTGGAATCCCTCCCCACGATTCGGCAGATGAGCGACTGGTTGATCAAGCAGTCAGATCGCTACAACAATGTCGATGAATACCTGCACGCCTATCGTGTGCAGCCGAGCGACATCGCCGACCTGTCCGTCCCTCTGACGATCCTGACTGCCGACAATGACCCCATCATCCCTGCGGATGACATCGCCGCACTGCCTTCCCATCCGCTGCTCCAGCTCCATATCCAGCGCTACGGCGGGCATGTTGGCTACAACGATCTCTTCCCCTTGCACAGCCGCCTGCCGGAGCTGGTCGAGCCCCTTTTGGCCCAAGCCGGCAACGCCGGTTAGGTCTTGCATAGAAAACTTCTGAGTGTCATCTGCCACAAAACTGCGGGATGGGAAAAGCTCCATAACCAGAACCGGCGCAATCCCCTTTGCATCTCGTCTGATCGGCAGGGCGATTGCCTCCAATTGGGCCAAGACCCGCGACACTACCTGATTCGAGCCCAACTCCGAAAGAACAGCCGAAAACAGCCCTTTTGGAGATCGGTCTTTCAGCCGGAGACGATTGACAACCGAAGACGATTGACAATTGGTAGGGGGCACCCCTTGTGGGCGCCGTTCGCGGGATATTTTGGCGACCGGACTTAGATGCGATTGCCCTGGTTTGATGGGGCTCTGCAATTGCCGAACAAGCTGGAACGTCGGGTATACTGAAGCGCATTCACTGGCGAGGACCGCACGACAGGCCACTCCGTATAAGACAGGGAAACGCTGGAACTGCAATGCCTCACATCCTGATTGCCGGAGCGAATGGTCAACTTGGACGTGCCCTGGTCTCGCAGTTTGCTTCCGCAGACAGGCTGACATGTTGGACGCGTCCCGGCCATGACATCGCAGACCCGGCCATCGCCACTGCGGTAGCGGAAGCACGCCCCGACGTTGTCATAAACGCCGCCGCCTGGACCGATGTTGACGGCGCCGAGGAAGCCCCCGAAGACGCGTTCGCCGTCAACGCGCTCGGCCCCAAATATCTGGCGGAAGGATGCACGCGCTGCGGCGCCGATCTCGTGCAGATCAGCACCAACGAAGTATTTCCCGGTGAGGCGGGACGCTATTATCGCGAGTACGAGCAGACCTCGCCCGGCAGCGTATACGCCCGCAGCAAGGCCGCAGGTGAACATGCCATTGCAGCTTGTTTGGATCGCCTCTACATCGTCAGAGTGGCCTGGCTGTACGCGCGTGGCGGCGACAATTTCCCCGCCAAAATCAGTGCGGCCGCGGACCGGCTGGGGGCGCTACGCGTTGTCAGCGACGAGTTCGGCAACCCGACCTACGCGCCGGACGTTGCTGCCGCGATTGTCCAGTTGCTCGAGAAGCGGCGCTTTGGCATCTACCATTTCGTCAACGACGGATGCGCCAGCCGTTACGAATGGGCAGTGGAGCTGATGCGTTTGACCGGGCGCAAGTCGTTGCCCGTCACGCCCATCGCCGCACACGAGTGGCCGCGGCCGACGATGCCGCCCCCGCACGCGGTTCTGATCAACCAGGCCGGCGCGGCCCTGGGCATTCGTCTGCGCGACTGGCGCGAAGCGCTGGCCGACTTTGTGCGGGCTGAATTCAGCACCTGAATCAGGGCTCACCATGAACGAAGGAACCCAAATGTACCAATCTGGCCCGTCGGCAAAAGCTGCAAGTTCGCCGCCCTTCATTTCGGTCATCATTCCCAACTATAACGGCAGCCGTCACCTTCCCGATCTCTTTGCCGGTTTGAACGCGCAGTCATTCACCGATTTCGAGACCATCCTTGCTGACGATGCCAGCAGCGATGACTCCGTGGCCTGGGTAGAGAAAAACGCGCCCCAGGCCCGGATACTGGCGAGCAGGCAAAACCGCGGATTCGTCGCCTCGATAAACCGGTCCGCCAGCGCCGCATTGGGCAGGGTGATCGTGCTGCTCAACAACGATACGCAACCGGACCCCGCCTTCCTGGCCGAACTGGCCAAGACCATCTGCGCCCATCCCCGCGCTGGAATCGTGGCCGCGAAACTGCTGCTCTTCGATGAACGCGATCGAATCCACACCGCCGGCGACATGATGGGCCGGGACGGCATTCCCCGCAATCGCGGCGTCTGGACCATCGACAGCGGCCAGTTTGACGGCTCGCAGGAAGTGTTTGGCGGCTGCGGCGGGGCCATGGCAGTGCGCCGCGAACTCTGGCAGGCGCTTGAGGGCTTCGACGAGGACTACTGGATGTACCTGGAGGACGCTGATTTCTCGTTTCGAGCGCAACTCATGGGCTGGCAGACCGTCTTCTCACCGGGCGCGCGCGTCTATCACAAGCTGGGCGCAAGCGGAGGCGACGGACTGAGCAGCTTCTACGTCGGCCGCAATACGCTTTGGACACTGGCAAAAAACATGCCGACCCCGCTTCTTCTGCGTCACGCGCAGCAGATCTTCACCGCTCAACTCTCGATTGCCGCCGACGCGCTGCGTAACATTCGCGGCCGCGCGGCGCGCGCCAGGTTACGCGGACAGGCGGCCGGTCTTCTCGGGCTGCCGCGCCTTCTTCGCAAGCGCGCCGCCGTGCAGGCCCGAAGCACGCGCCACGTCGAGGAGATCGACCGCATGCTGGTATAGGAGCCGTCAGTTCCATCACGATCTGCAATTTGCCCAGGTCAGACGCCCGCGGAAAGCAGTCTCAGTTTGTCCCCCCTATTCTTTCCTCCAGCAGCCTGTCATCCACACGTTCGCCGATCAGATAGCGCCGCGACGCGCTGACACCCGCATCGACGATGACATACCGTCCCGGCCGCAAACCCAGGTAGCTATCTAGCAGCCGGTTGGTGACGTCCCGCCACCGCAGCGCAGCCGTCCGGTCGGCGCGCTGCAGAGCAACCCAATCGGCAGGTATCTCGATGGCGACGCAGGCAGTCTCGGCGTCAAATACCGGCGAACCGTCCGCCCGGTTGACAATCGTCAGCTCAGGGTCCTCTCCAATTTCCCGCGGGGCGGCCTGGCCCGCTCCCGCTAGCGCCGTCCGCGCTTTTGGCGAGCGCAGCGGCCACAGCAAATTGAGCCGTGACGCGGGGACGCGGTTCAACTCGTTTCTAAACGGATAGAGGTTGGGCTGAAATTCGCCGGCTACTGCGCCCAGCCGTGTGAAATTGAGAAGCGCATTGGCGAAGAGCAGTGGGTCCGCCGTCCAGCTGATCCGTTCGATGCCCTCCGCAAGGGCGAGACGTGCCTGAAGACGTTTGAGCGCCTGACCGATGCCGCGTCCCCGCTGTTCCGGGGCGACGGCCAGCAGCTGAGACTCCAGCTGCCGCACCCGGCCGCCTGTCCCCTCGCATCCTTCCGACTGACCGCGGCCGAAGCTATAGAACCCCAACAGGAAACCGGCCAGCGCTCCGTCCATCCTCGCCACCAGGGAGGAGCCCGTGCCCGCTTCGTCACTATGCAGATCGCTGGGGTACAGCCCGTCCGGTGGACTGTGCCAGATCGACTGCTGCATCGAACGAATGACAGCCGCCTCCGCCGCATCAGGACGGCCGCAGTCAACGCCTTCGATTTCTTCGTGCGTCGGTTTGAAATGTCGGGCTGCTTCCGGCCGGTAAAAGACAGTCCTGTCGCCTGGCGCAAGAGCCATTTCCACGGCCGCGGTGACCTCCTCCGCGCCGCCAACCGGGGTACCGGCCGCGTGCTCGTAGCGTAGCGTGTAGACGGCGCCGTGGGAATCGACGTCGCGCGGCAGCAGGAAGGCGAAGCCGGATACCTCCGACCCGGCGCCCGCCCCTTTGTCCTTCAAGGTAAAGAGAGAGCCCCCAATCTTAGGAAGAACAACCTCCAAAAAGTGGTGAGGCAGAAGTGTAGACCGGTTCCCCAACCGGCGCCGCATCTCTCGCAGCCGTGAGGGCCAGTCGGCGGCTCGCACGTCAACGCGCGTCGCGCAGGGGGACAGAGTCATTGCCCGGCTTCTCCGTAGCGCTGCTCCCACTCCTCGATAGTCAGACCGTAGCAGAACTCATCCAGATAACGGCCCCGTGTGAATACCGCCCGCCGTATCGTGCCCTCATGCACAAATCCAAGCCGCTCGTGCAGCGCACGCGAGGCCCTGTTCTCGCTGTGCATCTGAACGTTTGCCTTCTGGTAGCGCAGCTCCTGAAAATAGTATCGCAGCACCAGCTGAACTGCAGCCGCGGCATAGCCCCTGCGCCTATGGCGAGCCTCAATGCCGACTCCGTACTTGAAAACGCCGCTGCGGGGATGGCAATCGTGTGTGTGGATAAAGCCTACCTGTGTACCCTCGCTGTTCTCGATGACCCAATCGAAGCTGTCGCCTTCCAGCTTCTTTTCCGCCGCTGATGCCGCCCACCGGCGCACCTGTGCAATCGAAACCGGCGGCCAAACGAAATCCAGATCGCGGGCCATCCCGCTGTCCTGGTTCCAGCGCCAGAATGTCTCCCCATCCTCCGGCTCAACGCCCCGCAAACGGACCAGGTCGGTCTGCCAGTAGTTCATGCTCTTTCCCGAAAATCCATTCGCCTGTGTGCGGGTTGCCCCACGATACCTGACTCGCAGCCTCTGGCTGCACCAGGTGCAAAAGTCCCGCCGAATCGTCAAATTCAATCCGACAACCGACCTGCTACTGAACTTTGGCAATTGTAACGGCAGGGTGCGGAAAACCGTTGAACCGGTTCCGCTTTGGGCGGAGGCAGCAGTAGGACCCCAGTCTCAGCGGGAACATGGGGTCTGCTTCTCCTCAGGATACCGGAGGCTGGTCCTCCGGCTCGGGTCGCGAACCGTCTCCATCAGCGGCTCCTGAACGCCGTTGGGACGGCGCCACCGCTCCCATCGAACTCTCCAGTTCCGACTTCATGACCTGCGCAGATCGGCGCAGCCCGGCCAGCCTGCTGCTGGCGGAGATTATGGGGCTGATAAAGCTGGCGCTGACAAATTCTGCCGAGCCTTTCACCGTACCGACCGTTTCCTGACCGTCTTTGATTACCGGCTTCAGCTCGGCTCTGACCATCTTGATAAGGCGCCATACCTGCCAGACGAGCACGATGAGAAGCCCGTTCATGATCAGAATCTCTATGGCGACGAGAATTATCGCGATGTCCCGAACTGTGGCGCTGATCACGACGGTCTCCCTTTCAAAGAGGCCGAACTGACAATTGCCGTTGCGGCTGGAGCGCAATCGAGCCGGCCCGCAAACATTTGCCGGCTAATCTGTCAGGATCCTGACAAGAATAAGGGCAAGCACCGATGCAACCGTCGCCTCCAAGAGAAATAGCTCGCCTACCCGTAGAATCCCCCACTGCAGAGAGATCCCGGCCCACTGCCCCAACCCGAACCCGGCCGCGGCCGTAAACAGGAACAGCAGCAGATCGCGCAGGGAGCGTCCCGTCCACAGGTGGAAAACAGTAGCGTAGCCCGCTGCCATCAGGGTTGCCAGCAGGATTGACGGATTGAGCGAAAGTGACATGAGCGGCGCACCGAGAACCAACAGAACTCCTCTGACTCTACTTTCCCGAATTCACCTGCTGACCCACCGTCGGCACGCCTCCAACTGTCACCTTGTCACTGCCCCTGTGCGCGATCAGTCCGCCGCCCAGGCACTGCTCGCCGTCATAAAAGACGGCGCCCTGGCCCGGGCTGATACCGTTCACGGGCGCCCCGAACAGAACGCGTACCCAGCCGTCCTCCAGTGGGTAAATCCGGCAGTCAATTGGACGGCCCGTGTAGCGGATCTGGCACTGTACGCGGCTTCCTGCCCCAGCCGGCCTGCCCAGCGTCCAGTTGACCCCTTCCACAAACATCTCCGTCCTGCCCACCGCCTCCGCCGGACCTACGACCAGCTGGTTGCGGTCGTGGTCCAGGGCGGCCACATAGAGCGGCGCGGCCGTCCCGCTCAGGCCAAGCCCCTTGCGCTGCCCGACCGTGTAGTTTGGCAGCCCGTGGTGCCTGCCCAGCACCTTCCCGCTCATATCGACGATTGCGCCCGGCTCCATCGCGTCGGGCGCCCACGCACGCAGGAATCGGCGGTAGTCGTCATCAACCACGAAACAGAGGTCCATCGAATCGTGCTTGCTGTGGACCGGCAAGTCGCGGGTCTCAGCCATCCGCCGCACCTCTTCCTTCGTGTAGTCCCCAACGGGGAAGAGCAGGTCGTTCAGTTCCGACGTCCCCAGCATGCTCAGCACATAAGACTGATCTTTGTGTGCGTCCATCCCTCGCAGCAAATGTACGCTGCCGTCAGCCTGCCGCCGCAAGCGGGCATAGTGGCCGGTTGCCAGATAATCCGCCCCCAGGCGGCGGGCATAGTTGAGCAGATAGTCGAAGCGAATATGCCGGTTGCACGCCAAACAGGGGTTGGGCGTAAGCCCCGCGCTATAGCCATCGATGAAGAGGTCGACCACCTTCTGCTTGAACGGCTCCTCGACATTGATCAGATAGAAAGGCATGCCCAGCTGATCGGCCACGCGGCGGGCATCGTCCACGCTCTCCTCGTCGCAGCACTTGTTTCCCGAGCCTTCGCCGCTCGACACCTCCGCCCACAAGCGCATCATAACGCCGATACAGCGATGCCCTTGTGCCGTCAGCAGAGCGGCCGCGACCGAGCTGTCGACGCCCCCGCTCATGGCGACGACGACCGTCGTCTCGGATGGGTTTATGCCTTCCTTGCCAAATGTTGCCTTGTCCATCATGGCCGTATTCTAACACAGCCGCAGGGCTTCCGACACGGGGCTACCCCCTTCGCGTCGACTGAAGCTGTCCTATTCGCCCACGATCCTGCTGCAATAGCAGGGCGATTGCATCTAATTGAGCCAAGACTCGCGACACTACCTAGTTCGAGCCCATCTCCGAAAAAACAGCCGGAAACAGCCCTTTCGGAGATCGGTTTTTGAGCCGAATACGATTGACAATTGGTAGGGGCGCCCCTTGTGGGCGCCCTTTGTGGGTTATTTTGGAGTCCGGATCTAGATGCGATTGCCCTGCGGTCCTGCTGCTATAGAAGTTCGCTGTGGGCCGGGAGTGGTATAATGGCGCCACGCGCTTGAGTCCGCGATACGCCTCCGGCCGGACCGAGCCAACCTTCACCTGGGCGCTTAGCACACGAGGAGATGCCGCGATGGCCACCCTGTCTGAAATAGAAGAACTGGAGATCGAGCCGGCGTTGCAAAAGGCGCTCGATCTCGCTTCCTCCCGCCATAAGCATCTCTGCCCGCGCCAGGTGCTGGGCGCGCGCGCCGCCATCGCCGGGGCCAGGGCACTGGAGCAGGAAGTGCCTCGCACCGACAAAAGGCTGCTGGTGATCGTCGAAACCGACGGCTGCTTCGTCGACGGCGTCGAGGCCGTCACAGGCGTGTCGGTCGGTCGGCGCACCCTGCGCGTGGAGGACTACGGCAAGATGGCGGCCACCTTCATCAACGTGAAGACGGAACAGGCGCTGCGCGTCGCCCCGCAGTTAGACGTGCGCGAAAAGGCGCACCGCTACGCGCCCGAGCAGACGCGCCGCTATTTCGCCATGCTCCACGGCTACCAGCGCATGCCCGACGAAGAGTTGCTCACCATCCAGCGGGTCAAGCTCTCGCAACCCGTCGCCGCGATCGTCAGCCGCGCCGGCGCCCGCGCCAAGTGCGAAATCTGCGGCGAAGAGATCATCAACGAGCGCGAGGTAATGGTGGATGGCGTTACGTTGTGCCAGTCTTGCGCAGGCGGCGGGTATTTCTCGGTAAGCAGGGATGAGTATTCCGTATAGGAGGCTGGTGAACTGCGGAGAATCGAGTTGTACATATTGGAGAGATTCTGAAAGATGGGCTTGAGGAAATGGGTGCGTTCCCGATGGCGTGCGGCTGCCAGATTGACATGCCGCCAAATCGCATTGGACAGATCGTTGCGGGCAAGCGCTCCGTAACCACTGACACGTCTCAAGGCTCTTCGGGCACTGGTTCGGGACTGATTCTCAGCTTTGGCTGGACCTGCAGAGGCGATTGGACCTCGCAGGGAAGAGTTCCGTGAGTGCAGTGTATTCGCGATAGGGAGATATTAATGAACGCACAAATCCGGAACCGCCTAGCGCAACTGCGGGCCGACTATGAATCAGTTTCCAATCGTTCTTGGAAATTCTTCTACTGTCCCATTCTGCATCAAGACGAGGAAACTGAGCTATGTGCCGGACACGTGATCAACCGAGCTACAGAGGATGCAGACCGTTCGTGGACCGTCCAGCGCAAGGACGTTGACAATTACTACGGAACTTTGTTTGAAGGAGATTTCCTGGCGCTTGAACAAAAGGTCGATCTTCAGGCTGATGAGATTTTGACCGACAGAAATCTGTCCCGACAATTCAAACCTAAGATCGTCATAGACGGCCAGTCGGTAGAGCACTACAGACCTCGAGGGGTTGTGCCAGAGCAGCACTCGGAATTCTATGTTGACTCCCCCGACGGCCTTGTAAGACTAGCGCTGAAGATTTCGCCCGATGAAATGGAAAACGTTCCAGGTGGAAGAACCCAAGTCATAGTTGACAAGGATTTGCGGCTTGCCGCTCTTGCTTCGTGCCTCAAGGCGGCTCACTTAACTTTGTTTCATTTGCTCGGCTACCGGTATGCACTGTCGTATGGCGGTTACTTCCTGGGCAAGGTAATCTTGGGTGACTTCTTTCTGAAGACGAGGGGGATGGAGCGCCACAGCGCTCTCGAGGAGGCCAAAGTACACTTCAAAAAGTATCAGAGCTTAGTTCGACCTGTCATTGAAATGTCTTTTGATTCCGAGGGCACGCTGGCGGACAATATGGTCTTATTGTGTATTAGTGAAAGCAAGTATTGGGGGTTCAATGTCTTAATCCGGACAGGTACACAATCACATGGCGTATTGGTCCCCATACTGGAAGACGAGGAATCCGCCGCTCGGTTTCACCGGTTCTTGGAGTCCCCGTTCCCTAGGCTGGCAGTCAAGCTCGCGCGGTGGGACAGTGATGGGGAGACTTGGGAGCTGTCTCCACATACCCAAGTGATAGAGTGGCCCCAAGCAAGTCTTGACGCGCCGACGCCAACAGAGAGCCTGAATGAGAGGGATCTTGGAAGATGAGCAGGGCCCTGAGAAATAGAGAGGCTTTGGTGGGAAATCTGTTCCTCCTCCGTACGAGGAATTGAATTCTCGGCCTCTACAATTCTAGATTCGTCCGTAGCTCTCAGTTCTCTCAACCCGGACCCGCCCATGTTCCGACTCAAATCCAGACACAAAGTCGTCAAAGATTACTTCGCTGAAGTGAACAGACTGACCCAGCTCGGCGCGGTGCATGAAGGCGCGGTCGCGCCTGCATTCGCCAATCTGCTGCGCGCCGCGGCGCAACCGTTCGGCTGGACGCTGGCGGAGCAGTACGCTCGCACCGTTCGCGGCGGACAGACCATCCGAGTTGACGGCGCGCTGCTGGATAAATTCAAGCTGGCACGCGGCTACTGGGAGGCCAAGGACGCGGCCGACGACTTAGACGCGGAGATCAGCCGCAAGCTGAACGCCGGCTATCCGCAGGACAACATTCTCTTTCAGTCGCCGGCGCGCATCGTTGTTATCCAGCAGGGGCAGCGGGTGTGGGACGCGCCGGCCAGCGAGCCGGACGCGCTCGTCGCCGGGCTGCGCGCCTTCTTCGCGTACCAGCCGCCGGCGTTTGAACGCTGGCAACAGGCGGTTGAGGAGTTCAAGGCGGTGGTGCCGGAACTGGCCGCGGCGCTGCTGGAACTGATCGAGGGCGAACGGCGCGGCAACCAGGGCTTTATCGACGCATTCGGCAGATTCGCGGATCTCTGTCGCGCCGCGATCAACTCCAACATCTCCGACCAGGCGGTCGAGGAGATGCTGATCCAGCACCTGCTGACCGAGCGCATCTTCCGGCGGGTTTTCGACAACCCGGACTTCGTCAACCGCAACGTTATTGCGCGCGAGATCGAGGAGGCGGCGCGCGCGCTGACCAGCCAGCGCTTCAGCCGCCGCGACTTTTTTCGCCCGCTGGACCGCTTTTACGGCGCAATTGAAACGACGGCCGCAACGATTAACGACTTTTCGGAGAAGCAGGGTTTTCTCAATACGGTCTACGAGCAGTTCTTCCAGGGCTTTTCGGTCGAGGTGGCGGACACGCACGGCATCGTCTACACGCCGCAGTCGATCGTCGATTTCATGGTGCGTTCGGTCGAGGCGCTGCTGCAACGCGAGTTTCGGCGCTCACTGGCCGATCCCGGCGTCCATCTGCTGGACCCGTTTGTGGGCACCGGCAACTTCATTCTGCGGGTCATGCGTCATCTGGGGGAGATCGGGAAACTCGGCCGCCTGCCGCACAAGTACGCGCACGAGTTGCACTGCAACGAGGTGATGCTGCTGCCCTACTACATCTCGGCCATGAACATCGAGCACGAGTACTACGAGTTGACCGGCCAGTACGCGCCCTTCGCCGGCATCTGCCTGGTGGACACGTTTGAGTTGGCCGAGGACATCCAGATGGGCCTGTTTGCGCCGGAGAACACGGCGCGTGTGCAGGCGCAGCAGGGGCAGGAGATCACCGTCATCATCGGCAACCCGCCGTATAACGTGGGGCAGGTCAACGAGAACGACAACAACAAGAACCGCAAGTACAAAACGATGGACAAGCGGGTGCGGGAGACCTATTCGAAGGACTCCAGAGCGACCAACAAGAACGCGCTCTCCGATCCGTATGTCAAGGCAGTTCGGTGGGCGGCGGACCGCATCGGCGATGAAGGGGTTGTCGCGTTCGTGAGCAACAGCGGCTTTCTCGATGGTGTTGCGACCGATGGAATGCGCAAACATCTTGAAAACGATTTCGACGCCATTTACGTTCTCGACCTGGGTGGGAACGTGCGCAAGAATCCCAAGCTGTCAGGCACGACCCACAACGTTTTTGGCATTCAGGTCGGTGTCAGCATCAGCTTTTTCGTCAAGAAACGTATTAGGGCGGACGCCCCGGCAGAAATCTTCTACGCGCGCGTAGAAGAGAACTGGCGCAAGGAGGAGAAGTATCGTTATCTCGATGAAAGGCAGCAGTGCGGCAACTTCGATTGGACCAGGATTACGCCGGACAAGCGGCATACATGGCTGACCGAGGGTCTCCACGCCGAGTTTGAAACCTTTATCCCGCTGGGAAGCAGGGAAGCAAAGGCGGGCAAAGATGAGGCGGTAGATGTGGTATTCAAGGTGTATAGCCGCGGCATCAGCACGGGCCGCGATGCGTGGGCGTACAACTTCTCTCGCAACGTGCTTATCAAAAATATGTCCCGGACGATCGAAACCTACAATGAGCAGGTGTTCAAATGGGAACGGCTTGGGAGCAAGGGCGTCAATGTTGATGAATTTGTACCGTATGATGACAAGGGTATAAGTTGGAGCCGGGACCTGAAGGCTAAGTTGAAGCGAGGCCGACTCGCTGAATTCGTTGGACACAAGGTAAGAGAATCTCTCTATCGCCCGTTTACCAAGTCAAATCTCTATTTTGACAGGACGATGGACGATATGTTGTACGTCTTCCCGTCTATCTTCCCCACGCCGGAGACTGAAACTGAGAATCGGGTGATTTGGCTAAAAGTCGGTGCTGATTGGCCGATGTTCGCGCTGATGGTCGATAGGATTCCCAATCTGCTACCACAAAGTGGCTCTCAATGCTTCCCCTTCTACACCTACGACGAGGACGGCAGCAACCGCCGCGAGAACATCACCGACTGGGCGCTGGCGCGGTTCCGCGCGCATTACCAGGACGATTCGATCAGCAAGTGGGACATCTTCCACTACGTATACGGCCTGCTGCATCATCCCGACTACCGCGAACGCTATCAGGCCAATCTCAAGCGCGAACTGCCGCGCCTGCCCTTCGCGCCCGACTTCCGCGCGTTCGCGGCGGCCGGCGCGCGCCTGGCGGAGGTCCACGTCAACTATGAAGAGATGCCCCCTTATCCGCTCGACGAGATTGAGACGCCGGGGCAGACGCTCGACTATCGCGTCGAGAAGATGCGCCTCTCCAAGGACAGGACGCAGATCCGCTACAACGGCTTCCTGTCGCTGAGTGGGGTGCCGGCGGAGGCGTTCGACTACCGACTGGGCAACCGCTCGGCGCTGGAGTGGGTGGTTGACCAGTACCGGGTGAAGACGGACAAGCGCAGCGGGATCGTGAACGATGCGAACCGGGTCGACGACCCCCGGTACATCGTCAATCTGCTTGGTAGGGTGATCGCGGTGAGCCTGGAGACTTTGCAGATTGTGGCGGGGCTGCCGGCGTATGGGTACGAAGCGGAAGAGTCGTGACGACTCTTCTAACTTATTTCCTACTGGTAGCACCCTTGTGCTATACTGGGCGCAGAACCGGAGCGAGTGAGAGAGGCGTATACCCCTCGCTTCCTTAAAGGAGGCCTGAAGTGTTGAACATAGGGACGAAACTCACATACGCCGACTATCTGAAAACGTCGGATGACGAACGCTACGAACTTCTGAACGGAGAGCTGGTCATGCCCCCAGCACCGCTTACAGGCCACCAGATGATTTCAATGGCACTGGCCTCCCGTCTCTATCTATATGTAAACGAGAGAGGGATGGGGACGGTTGTTGCTGCCCCCACCGACGTTGTACTGTCGGACACGGACGTAGTTCAGCCGGATGTTCTGTTCGTTTCCTCCCAGCGAAGCCAGATCCTCACGCGTGAGAACGTTCGCGGCGCGCCGGACCTGGTGGTGGAGATTCTCTCCCCTGCAACAGCAGAGCGCGATAGGACGGTCAAGCTCGATCTGTACGCCCAGCACGGCGTGATAGAGTACTGGATCGTGGACTCTGACGCCAAGACGGTTACGGTCCTGTTGCGGGGGGAGGGCGGGTTCGGGGTGGTGGGAGTCTACGGTAAGGGGGAGACATTGCGTTCGCCGACGCTGACGGGGTTCAACGTCGCGTTGGAGGAGATATTCTGAGAAGTAAAGGAACGGACTATGAGTATCAGTTCAGACCGGGCCAGGCTATCGCAGAAGAAGACGCTTGAATTTCTGCGGGATGAGCCGAAGTTGACCGACATGGTAACGGTGTACCGGTCAGACAGAAACGGCCCTTCCAGTCAATTTATCTATTGCGCTCTGATTCCATCTGCTCAAGTGGAGAGGTCGCTCTCAACTTTGAGGTGGGACTTGAAGGTGGATTTGGGGATGCCCGGCGCGGTTGAGCGCTACCGAGACGGCCGGGAGCAGACTGATTACATCCGCTACGGGGATGATTGCGGGCGCGAACCTCTGGTCATAAAACGCAACTTTGGCGAGATGCGGGATGACTATATGGAAGTATCCGAAGAGTTCCGTCTTTTCCATAATCTATATCACAACAGAAAGACGGATGAATACATCAAGATCGATGACGATGGCAGTGAAGACACGGTGATTCTTGTCAAGTCGGACTGCATTCAGATCAGACTTAAGGAGATTCGCCAATTTCTGGCGGTCAAAGAGATGCACCTGTGGATCCAGTACGACTATCTGGAATATTCGGAGCGCTCGCTGGTAGAACTCGGTCTCAAAGGGGGCCGAACTGTGCAGCGAGACAACAGTGTCTCGTGGAGACTCTCGTGTCATGACTCCCCTGATGTCCGCAGTTACAAGGCATTGAGTCAACTGCTGGGCAATCGGCTTGCCGAACCACTGCCAAAGTCCAAGAGTGGTTTCCCGGGATTTGCCAAGGAACCGGAGAAGAAGCATGTCGAATTCATCATCGATGTCGATGAAAACGGGGATGAGGTCTCGTTCACATCCGATCCGGACGCTCTGGCAAATCACTTTGGCGTAAATCCTCATGTGCCCAATTACCTGACTCCTGTGCATTTTCGCAGACAGGTCTTGGACAAGTACTACCAACAGCCCAGCAAGTATTCTGTGGCGGATTCGCTGCTGCACTGTGGCCGGCTGTGGGTCATGGCGATTGACAACCAACATGATGATAAGGTCTGCGCTTGGTTGGGCGACCTCGGGCGAGACCTGCCCTACAATGAACGGCTTCACTGGCGAGCGCACAACATCCCGCCATCGGGCAGCATGAGCGAAACATTTTACAAGCGTCAGTTACTGGCCCTGCACGTCGATTCAGATCGCCCTGACCTCCTGTTTAAGCAGCGTTACGATGAGTTGATAGAGGCGTGCAAGGAACATCTGGGTTGGCAGTTGTTACAACCGTTGCACTCAGGCGACCAGCACCACCTTGACAGCTTACGCATCCCGGCCGCGGACGAACAGCGCGATTTTGATGAGTTGGTGTTGAGCCTTGCCAAGATACTGATCGACTCTTTGCATGTAAAACGCCTGAATTCACTGCTTTCGGAGGAGCAGAAAGAAGGAGTAGGGGAGGGCAGCATTGCGCTTCTCGAAGCTGTGCTGGCATCCCGCAACGTCGAAGGCGCCGCCGGGCATATCGCGTTCTTGCGTAACCTCCAGAGTCTGCGCTCCAGTTCTTCGGCTCATCGCAAAGGAAGCAGATACAAGAAGATTGCGAAACAGTTCGATATCGAAGGCCAGAATCTGCACGATGTGTTCGCCGGAATCCTTTGGCAGGCGCTGGACTTTCTCAACTTCCTTATCCTTCTCGTGCGGGGAGGACGCGTTAAGCATGCCGAACAGAACAGATCGGAGGAAATGTACGCGATTCTTGATGAGTTGGTTGGATTCGTGGATGCCGGTTCACCCGATGGCTCCGTCAACCATGATGATCTCATTTATGAACTGCGTACAAAGCCATGATTTTTGTCGATAGCGGAGCTTGGATCGCCCTTTTCAATGCGAGAGATCAACATCATACGGACGCACGAGTGATTTACAGTGAACTGGGGCAGCAGCAGACGAAGATCTTAACGACAGATTATGTAATCGATGAAAGCGTAACCCGGCTTAGATATGATGCGGGCTTTCCGGCAGCGGACAGTTTTCTCGAAACGATTGAACGCGCTGAAGGAACAAATGACTTAGTGGTAGCACGAATCGACGGGTCGGCCTTTGAGCAAGCCAAGCGGCTGTTTCGCCAGTACAGTTCCGAGAAACTGTCATACACCGATTGCACGAGCTTCGTTATGTGTCAGACGTATGGAATCTCCGACGCCTTCGCTTTTGATCGGCATTTTCCAATTATGGGAGTCGCTCTGCTCCGGTAGTCGGCCTCGCCGACGAGTTCGCCTTCATTTTTCTTGCCGCATCCACCAATGGGGTCCAATGCGACCGACGCACAGGCCAAACTCCCATACGCCGACTACGCAAAGACACCTGAAGACGAACGCTACGAACTTCTGGACGGGGCAGTGACAAAGATTCCGACGCCGCTGGTCTATCATCAGCGTGTCCTCGGCAATCTATTGTTTAGGGTGGCGCGATTCGTAAGTGAGCGCAAGTTGGGGCACGTCTAACCCAGGCCCACTGACGTGGTGCTGTCGGACACGACTGTGGTTGAACCGAACATCCTTTTCGTCTCTAGCCAGCGAAGCCACGTCCTCACGTCTGAGAATATTCAGGGCGCGCCCGACCAAGTGGTCGAAATTCTCGATCGGCCGACAGACGAGCGCGATCGGACGTTCAAGCTTGACTTGGACGTCCTACGCGTGGTCAAAGAGTACTGGATTGTAGACTCCCACGCCAAGACGATCATGGAGCTGCTTCGGTGCGAGAGTGGATGTCAGGTTAGCGGCATTTGCGGGGGAGGGGCAGACGTTGAGTTCACCGATACAGGAGCGGTTCAGCGTCGCGCTTGAGAATTTACTCTGAGGCTTAGGGAAAATGCGCTCAAATCTCGCAGGCTTAACAGAGTGACCAGCCATGAAGCTGCGGGAAAAAGGGCGATTCTTATGAAGGAAAAGAGAATGGAAGAGACTACTGATGACACTCTTGAGACAATCAATCCGAAGGTCTTTGTCTCCTACAGCTGGACGACTCAGCAGCATCAAGAACTGGTGAAATCGTGGTCTGATCGTCTCCTGTTGGATGGCGTTGATGTGATCGTCGATATCTATGACCTCAAAGGCGGACAAGACAAGTACGTCTTTATGGAGAAGATGGTCAATGACCCCACTGTGACTAATGTCTTGATCTTTTGCGACCGGGGTTATGTTGAAAAAGCGGACGATCGAAAGAAAGGAGTGGGAACCGAATCTCAGATTATTTCTCAAGAAATCTACGAGCAAGTCGAGCAGACCAAGTTCATACCGATCATGTGCGAATTTATAGGCGACGGCACGCCTTGTCTCCCAGTATTCCTAAAGTCGAGGATTTGGATCGATTTCTCTTCTTCTGAAATGGTCAACAAGAATTGGGAGGGGCTAGTCCGACAACTTTGCGGTAAGCCGCAACATGAGAAACCAAAGGTCGGCTCCCTTCCTGCTTACGTGGCAGCCACTTCTACACCACCAAGCCCTGCAAGCTACAAGTACGATCTGTTGCGGCGATCGATTTTGGAGGCACAGCCCTCGCTTTCCCTGTATCGTAAAGAGTTTCTTGATGCTTGCATTCAGTTCGCTGACGAGTTACGAGTGCGAGAACGACCGGAAGTCGAGAACTTTGGCGAAAAAGTGCTTGAAGATTGTAGAAAGCTAATCCCAGTTCGAGACCATGTTGTTGATTGGGTTCTTCTTGAATCCGAGGTCTCACCATCGCAGAGCTTTTCTGAAGCATTAGTTTATTTGCTAGAAAGATTAGGAGACTTGGCTGCGCGTCCCGAGGAGCTGAATACGTGGAACGAGACTTGGTTTGAAGCACATAGAATCTTTGTGTACGAGACTTTCCTATACATTGTTGCGGCTCTCTTGAAAACGCGCGCCTATAAGGACTTAAATGAGGTTCTTACTTCGAGCTACCTGTCATCAGAAGCAACATATTATCAGCGACGTCCGTTCATCAATTTCGGTTCCTTTTGGACGAAAGCCGAATTCCTGAACTCAACACTTTCCACCGATAATACAAAGTATTTGAGCCCTGCAGCAGAGGTTGTACGCAGGCAGGCTAACAGAGAAGATCTACCATTTACTGAGCTCATACAGGCCGACCTGCTCGCGCTGCTGATGTCTCTAATCCCTCCTACTGCGAGGTGGTTTCCTCAACTCACTCTTTATAATTCGCATTATGGTGCGTACCCGTTCTTCATCCGCGCCAGCCAGCACAAGCACTTTTTGAATCTTGCGACAATTACAGGAATGGCCGACGCAGACGAGCTTAGGGCAACGGTAGGTGAAGGGCTCAATCGTCTTTCAGCGTCGGGATGGGATGCTCACGGAGGCTACTACTCCAACTATTGGAATGAATTGAACTTGGACAATCTCGACTCCCATAAGTGAGAGGCATGCGTGAGTGCTGGCGGATAGCCAGAGAGTCAGTACTCGCAAATAGGACGCCGGGGACATGCCATCCCCGGCGCCTTTATCGAACTCAATTCACTTCCACAAACCAACCGAACCTACATCATCCCGCCCATGCCGGGGTCACCCGCTGGCATCGGCTTCTCTTCCTCAGGAATGTCCGTAATCAACGCCGCCGTCGTCAGGATCATCGCTGCAATCGAGCTCGCGTTCTCGACCGCGCTGCGCGTCACCTTCACTGGGTCGGACAGACCGGCATCCATCATGTCGACATAGTCGTTCTGAATCACGTCGTAGCCCGTGTTGGCATGGCCGCCTTCGTGCAGACCGCGCACCTTCTCGATCACAACCGCGCCGTCCAGACCGGCGTTGTTGGCAATCATGCGCATCGGCTCCTCGAGCGCTCGCCTCAGAATGCGGGCGCCGGTCGCCGCGTCGGCATCGTCCATGTCCAGACTGTTCAACGCGGGGACCGAGTTGATCAGAGCAACGCCGCCGCCGGGCACAACGCCCTCTTCGACCGCGGCGCGCGTGGCGCTCAGCGCGTCCTCGACGCGGGTCTTGCGGTACTTGAGCTCGGTTTCGGTCGCGGCGCCGACGCGCAGAATGGCAACGCCGCCGGCCAGCTTCGCCAGCCGCTCTTGCAGCTTCTCGCGGTCGTAGTCGCTCGTGCTCGTATCGATCTCGGCCCGAATCTCCTCGATCCGACCCTGGATCTCGTCGGTGCCGCCGTGGCCGCCCACAATCGTCGTGGCGTCCTTCGAGCTGATCACCTTGTCAGCTTGGCCCAGGTCCTCCAGCTGCGCGCTCTCCAGCGTCCTGCCAACCTCTTCCGACAGCATTTGCCCGCCGGTCAGGATGGCGATATCGCGCAGCATCGCCTTGCGGCGGTCGCCGAAACCGGGCGCCTTGATCGCCATCGCGTTGAACATGCCGCGCAGCTTGTTCAGCACCAAAGTGGCCAGCGCCTCGCCGTCCACGTCCTCGGCAATCACGATCAGCTCGCGCTTGCCGACCTGGACCAGCTTCTCAAGCAGGGGCACGATGTCTTGCGCGCTGCTGATCTTCTTGTCCGTGATCAGAAGGTAAGGCGCGTCGAGCTCCGCCTCCATCCGCTCATTGTTGGTGACAAAATAGGGGCTGAGGTAGCCGCGGTCCAGCTGCATACCCTCGACGTACTCGGTCTCGAACTGCAGACCCTTGCTCTCCTCGACCGTGATGACGCCGTCCTTGCCGACCCTGGCCATCACTTCAGCGATCAGATCGCCGATCTGCGAATCGGCCGCGGAGTTACTGGCGACCTGGGCGATCTCTTCCTGGCCCGCCACGGGGATCGCCATACCCTTGAGGGCGGAGACAATCGCGTCGGAGCTGGCCTCGATGCCCCGCTTGAGCAGCATCGGGTTGGCGCCGGCCGTAACGTTCTTCAGGCCTTCGTTTACAATCGACTGGGCCAGTACGGTGGCAGTCGTCGTCCCGTCGCCGGCGACGTCATTTGTCTTCGTTGCCGCTTCCTTGAGCAGCTGCGCGCCCATGTTCTGGAACGGGTCTTCAAGTTCGATCTCTTTGGCGACCGTGACGCCGTCGTGAGTGACGGTCGGGCTGCCCCACTTCTTGTCGAGCGCCACATTGCGGCCCTTGGGGCCAAGTGTGGTCTTTACCGCATCCGCCAGGGCGTCGATGCCCTGCTTCAGGCTGCGGCGCGCTTCCTCTTCAAACACAATTTGCTTTGCCATTGCTGTCTATCTCCTCCGGTTTGTCCCGCTCTTCAGTGGCGGGGAATTTGAACCCTTTCAGTTTCGAATGTAGGGACTTCTAGCTTTCAACCAGCGCCAGAACATCGGATTCCTTGAGAATCAGATATTCGGTCGTATCCAGCTTGATGTTGGTGCCGGAATACTTCGCGTACAATACGATGTCTCCGACGGAGACCTCCATATCGATGCGTTTTCCGACTTCGTCCCGCCCGCCGGGACCCGCAGCGACCACCTCGCCCTGCTGGGGCTTCTCTTTGGCAGTTTCCGGCAGATAGATACCCGTGGAAGTCTGATCCTCCCCTTCCAGAGGCTGGACTACCAGCCGGTCACCGAGCGGCTTGAGATTCATGCGACCTTCCTCCTTGCTTTGCGACTCTTCCTGATTGGTTAACGGTGTAAATTTGATTTGCCCGTCAATTGTTGACGGGCAATTCGGTTCGACGATGACCAACTATCCTGACCTGTCTCGCATCGCTCGACTCAAGCCTTGCGCAGTAAGGACAAGCTCAAGCCCCTTGGCACTCAATTACCCTGAGTGCCAAACCATCAGAAAGTGTAGCATAGTTCCCGTCGCATGACAAGATTCCGATCGTTGGGAAATGTAAGCGTTTTATTAGCGTTAATTTCGGCCCGGCGAGGATACAGCGTCGACGTAAGCGATCATCTCGTCCTCCTCGGCAACATACTCCTGCAGCTGAAAGGCAGCATACAGCTCGCGGCTGCGGGCAAAGTATGCCGTCGCCTGCTCGTAGTTGCCCTGCTCTAGCGCCACGTGACCCAAGTTGTGGAGGGTGGCCGCATTGTCCATCCATGCGCCGCGGCGGTCGGAAAGCTCCAGGTCCTTCTCGTACCAGTCCAGCGCGGCGGCGAACTCGTTCCTGGCGTAGCTCACCGAACCCAGGTTGTTATAACAGGTGCTGATGCCGGCATCGTCGCGGTTGCGCTGGAAAACTGTTAAAGCGGATTCGTATGCCCGTTGCGCCTCGGGGTACATCGCCATCCCTTCCATCGCCAGCCCCAGGTTGTTGTGCGCGCTGGCGACAAGCTGTTCATCGCCCAAACGAAGCGCCACCCGCAGCGCCTTGCGATGATGCTCAACCGCGCGCTCGTAGTTGTTCAGACTGAGATACGCGCTGCCAAGGTTCATGTAAGCCGGCGCCAGCGAGCGTGGATCGCCAAGTTGGGCCGCCGCTTCGAAAGCCAGCCAGAAGTGGTCCAGCGCCTGACGCGGCTCTTCCAACACGCGGAACGACGTGCCCAGGTCGGTATGCCCATAGGCCATCGCCATCAGCATGTCCCGTTCGTCGAAAATCCGCAGCGCCCGCTGCAACCATTCGATCGCTTCCACGACCTCGCCATTGAAGAAGCGTTGACGCCCTATGTTTGCCAGCATCAATCCAAAATCGTCGACATCGCCAAGAGCAATCGCAGCCACGCCGCCCCCGCAAAGCCAGCGCCAGATGCCGGGAGGGTGGCGCCAAAAGGCATAGTGCGCGAGCGCCAGCGCGTAATCTCGCATCAGCTTGAGGTCGTCCCGCACTTCGAGGAAGTTAATCGGCATATCGGGCAGCCCCTCGTTTTCCAACGGCTCACTAATCAGCTCCTCAACAGGCCGCCCGAAAAGCCGCTCCACCCGGTCCGTGGCCCAGTCCGCGCCCCAATGAACATTGCCCCAAAATGGGTCGATCGCCTGCCATCGCTGGATCGGCAACTCCTGGTATCGTTGAGCAAACTGCAAATAGTAGCGCGAGTGCTGGCGGTACCAGTCCTCACCAAGCATCACCGCGCCTTCGACAAGATGGCGGCGGACGACAGGCTGCACGACGATGCGGCGGTTGAATATGTCCACCTCGACCAGCGCACGTTCCACCAGCGCCTCAAACGTCCGGCGCTTCTCAGCTTCGGCGCCGATACCAACCGTAAACAGCTCCGTCAACGCCTGGTAGGTTGCGCCGCCTGCGGCACTGACCATTCTGTCCAGAATCAGGCCTGCCTCCGGCCAAAAGGCGGCGAAATTTTCCACCGCAAAGGCCGCGATGCTCGGCATCTCGACCGCGCCGTCGGTCGCAGGCAGTTCGTCAAGAAGCTGGTCGAGATCGCTCCACAGCCCCAGATCAACCAGCAGACCAAGTGCCAGGCGCATACTCAAGGGTCTGCCGCCGGTGCGCTTGTAAAGGCTCTCGATATTTCGTAAAGCGGTATCCCGAACGCGCTCCGGCGCCCGCGCATGAACGAAGCCGACCGCCTCGGCCAGTGACAGCCCCCCCAATTGCAGGTGCCTGTCGTCGACCAAATCGCTGAACTCAGGATGAATGTCGCGATCGATCAGCAAGATGTGAGATTGGCCGCCGGAATCGTGGAGATGTCCGATAATGTCGGCCAACGTCTGGATCTCGCCGTCGGTTGCGCCCGAAAGCTCGTCAAGGATAAGCAAACGGCGGCGGCGGTAAAGTTGCTCCAGAATGCCAATGCCCCACCGGTCCTCACTTACCCTCGTTAAAGTCGTGCCGAGTACGGTGTCCAGCGTTCGCACGATGTCGTACATGCGAAACCTGTCCCCGCCCGCGGCCCCCACCCAGATGATCCCGTCCGGGAAGTGATGAATCGTCTTCCAGGCGGCAGCAGTCGCGATTGTGCTCTTGCCGTTGCCCTGCCCGCCACTGATCGCAAGGGCGGGCTGTTCGTGCGCTTCGAGCAGCCACTGACACAAGGCGTTCAGTTCTGCGCTTCGCCCGCTGAATCCCCGCAATCGATAAACACCCAGATTGTGCAGGATGCTCGGATTCTCATTCGTCATGATTCACCGCGTGAGAACTGCGCCAGATGGCAACAACCCTCAATCAGAATGACCATTCAACTTTGATTCGACAACGACAGGATCAGGCAGGGATACTCGCTCGCGATAACTATCTCGTAGTTGAGCGCCTCCGACAGGGCCTTGCTGCCCTCAATCGCCCCAAAGCCCTGTTCTCCAATGCCAGGTGACAATAAAATCAGATCGGGCCGCACACGGCGGGCGATCTCGTTGACGTTGACAGGCGTGATGTTTTCCACCAGGTCGACGCGCTCGATCAGCCCGCTGCGCACCGCCTCCGGCTGGTCAGACGGGTCGCTGACGAATATTTCGACCGATGAGCTTTTCTGCAGTTGGCGCAGGGCGACGCTGCCGATGTTGCCGGCGCCTATCAGCCAGACTCGCATGGTCTCACCTCTTGGATTCTGTATTCTCAAACGGTTCGCCGTTTATCGAAGCAGCCAATTGTCCCTCGCCCAAAACCACGATTACGTTTCCGTTCAGATCCAGCCGAACCGGCTGAGGGTATAGAAATACAGAAATATCACCCCAGCGCAGGCCAGCCCGACGATGAGGCCGACGCGCAACATCTCACGCCTGTTCACTACCCCGGTCACCGCAATCAATATCATCCGCGCGGAACCGCTCGGCAGGGCAAATGCGAGCGCGACCGCGAATATTGTCGGGAACACCAGGCGCAAGGGATCGATCGCAGAGGCCTGGCCCAGCGTAATCAAAACCGGCGCCAGAATCGCGCCCAGCGGCACGTTGTTCATGAACTGCGTGATGCAAAAGGCCAGCAAGACCAGGCCACCAAGTACGAGAACGAAGGGCAGCCCTTCAAAAGTCGGCGCCATCAGATCGGCGAACCAGGCGCTCGCGCCGGTCTTTTCCAGGGCATCACCCAGCGTCAGCCCGGCGCCAATTACGAAAAAGACGCCCCAGTTCACGCCCTTCAAGTCGCTCCAATCTACGATCTTTTCGACCGAGAGGACGGCCACCGCCCCGATGGCGATTACTGCGCTGCTCAACAGTGTGGTGGGCAGCTTCAGCAAATGTTCGATGTAGCCGCCCCCCACCCACAGGCTCACCGAAATGAGAAGCACGGCGATGATTTCCCGTTCCGGTCCGGAAAGCCTTCCCAGCCGTTCGATCTCCCGCCGCGCCGGTTCGATGTCGATTGTCAGTTTCGGCAATGCGAATAGCCGCGGCAGCAGTAGCCAGGCCAATGGTATCAGCAGCAGCGCCACTGGCAGGCCATACTTCATCCAGTCAACAAAACCGAATCCGTAAAGCTGTTGCAACAGGCCGCTGGCAATAGCATTTTCGCCGCTCCCCATGATCGTAGCGATTGCTCCGATGCTCGAACTGTACCCGATGGCCAGGATTAAGACGGACAGCGCCTTCCGCCCATCTTCCGGGCGGGGGACCTGCTGCGCAATCGTTATGGCGACCGGTATCAGAACGGCGGCCGTGGCGGTGTTGAGAACGAACATGCTCAGCCCGCCTGTGATGCCCATAAGAGCTAAGAGAAGCTGACCGAAGCGCCCTCTGCTGCCGACGATCGCATGTAGCGCAAGGCGACGAGTGAGACCGTGTTTACGCAACGCTTCAGCGAGAAAGAGGCTGCCCATGATGAGGAAGACGACCGGCGTTCCGAACGGCTCAAACGCGCCGCCGGCGTCATCAACCCCTAAGGCAATCTGCACAATCGGCACCAGCAACGCAACAATAGGCAAGGGCGCCGGCTCCAAAGCCAGGATCAGGCCGGAAAATACGAATAGAGCAAGCGCCTTATGCCCCCCCAAGCTCAATCCCGCCGGCGTCGGCAAGAGCAGGACAATCAAGGTAAGGCCCACCACGAACAAAAGCCGGCGCAGGTCGAAAACCTTGCGCATCCCCGCTTGGATCGGTTGTTGCAACACCCTCAAAGGCGTGTCGGGACGCTGCAACCGCCGCTTGGAAGCCACCGTGCGCGTTGCGACTCTCTCCCTGATTAAGGCGCTGCGCTCCGCCGAAGGGGGTGGTCGCAATGGCGAGGCGGTCTGTTGTGGGGCCGCGGGTGGGCGCTTGTCGCTATCGCGTGTCGGTGCCGCAATCGTGGGGCGAGGCAGTGAGGACTTCAGGCGCGCGCGGTTGTATGACATGTCAGGTGACAATAGGGATTAAAAGAGTGTCTCTCAGAATCCAACTCGCAACAACGAAACTCCGCGCCGCACAACCAGGAGAAATTCGTAAATCTTACGCACCGGCGGCACACCTGCGAAGGCCTAGATAGGCAGCGGGCAATCCCGGCGCAAACTCGAGCGTCTTATGCAGCCAGGGGAGTGCCCGTTCGCACTCTTGCGGCTTCTTGTAAATATGGGATAGACCCAAAGTCAGGGTGAATTGGGCGTTGATCTCGTCGTCATCCAGAAAGGTGAAGGCCTTCTCCATCGTTTCCGCCGCGCTCTCGAAGTTGAGGCGGGCGTAGTAGGCCATGGCCAAGTGGGCCAGCACAATGCCGTTTTGCGGGTCCAACTCGGCCGCGCGTCTCGAAATCCGCAGAGCCTGCAAATGGTCGCCGCTCAGGAATAGGGCCCATCCGAGCGCATCCAACGCGAAACTGCTCTCGCCTACCTCTACGGCCTTGGCGTAACTCTCAATCGCCGCCTCCCAGTCCTCAAGATGTTGGAACTGTCTTCCTCTCTCGATGTAGAGATCAGGGCGCTGAGGCGCCAGCTCTATCGCGTTGCTATATTCTTCGACTGCACCTTCGAAGTCTCGCTGCACTTCATAGAGGTACCCGTAGTTGCGCCGAGCGAGTACATTTTCAGGATCGATTACCAGCGCCTCGTCCAGATACTCCTGCGCCAGCGCCCAATTGCCCACGTCGGTATAGATTTCACCCAAAACGGCCAGCACGTCCGGGTTGTCCGGCTCAAGTTCCAGGGCCTCAAATGCGAAATCGCTGGCTGAATCATAGCGGCCCAGCCAATCGAGCACACGCGCGTGGATGGTCAGCGCGTAAACATTCTCAGGATCGACTCGTACCGCCAGCTCCGATAGTTCGAAGGCCTGCTCGACCCTCCGACCCATCAAGTGCAACTCTGCCAGCGCGACGAACGGGTAAGCGTTCTCCGGCTCCAATTCGGCCATCCGCTCAAGGGCAGGTTCCGCCTCACCGAAGTTGCCGGCGGCAATGTGCGCTTCCGCCTTTGTCTGCCAATACAGCGCGCTGGGGGTTGGGGTCGTCAACGGCGGTGGCGGCTGCCTCACGAGCCAGTCCGGGCGTTGAATGAACAAATAGACGGCCAGAAGCACTGCCAAACCGCTCCAAACGATACACCCGTTACGACGCCGGCGGCGCGGCTTGTACGTCCAGTCAAGGTCCATGCTATACAAAGTATAGCGCAATAAGAGTGCAATGCGCGCATCGTCAATCGCGCAACGCCTTGAACCGGTTGGCGTTACATGATACTGCTGGCTTGCCAGAGATGGCCCCGCCCTCTATCGGTCATCGTTGCTCTGACCGGAGGTGGCCGACGTCTGTGTATAGTTCCAGCACTAGCGAAGCTTCCGGCTGAAAGCTGTCTACCAGCGCGGTGATGTTATGGCCCGGCCTCAAGCTGACGCGCCGCTCTCGACGGTGATTTCGGCGTATCGAATTGTGGCCTGAGAAAACTCTCTGGTGGAACCGGTACACATAGTCAACGCGGAACTCAAGTATGTTTACGTCGAGGCGAGTGATCTGCCCCGGGACCAACGTGGTGTAACGCAATATCCGGCGGAAATGGTGGACCCGCCAGAAGAAAGTCGGCCCGGCCAGAAATATGACAACGCCAGCCGCAGTTACCAGCAGGAATGTCTCTCCGCTCCCGAACACAAGTCTGTCCATGTCGCCGCGCCCCAACGCCGTATTTAAGAACCCTACCGGCAAATAGCCAAGGGTCAGAACAAGCGCTGATGGGATCAGGGCGCCGAGAACAAACAACAGGCTGACGATTGCTGGCAAGTCCAGGCTGAGAAGCCCCAGCAGCCTGAGGTCGTGAGAGGGTTGAGGCGATTGTTGAAACTGCGCCTGGGGAAAGCCTTGCATACAATTAGGAAACGACGGCGTTCGGAGTTCTGCTCGAGCGAACCTGGCCGGAAACGTTGGGGCCTCTGTCAACTGCTACAGAGTTGGCGGAAGCGCCTGTCGATGCTGGTCAACGATTCGCGGCAAGGCATCCAGGTACTTGTCGATCTGCTCACCCGTGTTGCTTAGGCCGAGACTGAGCCGCAGACCTCCAGCCAGGTCAGCGGCTGCGATGCCGATAGCCTCGAGTACGTGGCTGGGTTGCTGGCGAGCACTCGTGCAGGCGCTGCCGCTGCTGGCCGCGATGCCCGCCAAATCCAGGCCAATCAGAATGCCTTCGGCCTCCACATCCCGCAATACAAAACTGGCGTGATTGTCCAGCCGCAGCGAAGGGCTTCCGGTTAACCTGACCCCATCAATCGCCCCCAACGTCTCTTCGATAATCCGATCTCGCAAGGAGCGCAAACGCGCCATCTCAGAACTGCGTTCAGCTTCGCACAAAGCCAGCGCCGCGGCCATCCCTACAATTCCGGGCACATTCTCCGTGCCGGCTCGCCTCCTGCCTTCGTGGCTGCCGCCGGTCAGGAAAGGACGAAAAGGAGTTCCCCGTCGAAGGTAAAGGAAGCCGACGCCTTTTGGCCCATAAAACTTGTGAGCGCTGGCGCTCAGGGCGTCCACACTTAGCTCATTCACGCAGAGCGGTAGCTTTCCTGCCGCCTGCACGGCATCAGTGTGAAAGGGTACATTTCGTTCCCGGCACAGTGACCCTAGCTCACTGATCGGCTGTATGCTGCCGATTTCATTGTTGGCGTACATTACGCTCACCAGCGCAACGTCGGAGCCGTCCCCGATTACCTCCGCTAAGTCATCCGCTTCCACGAGGCCGTCGCCATCCACAGGCAGCATGGACACCTCGAAGCCGAACAGTTCGCGCAGGTCCTCGACAGTATTCAGGACTGCATGATGTTCGATCGGGGTTGTGATGATGCGGCTGGCTCCGTTCCTCTTTCGCCGGGCCAGCGCGATCCCGCGTAGCGCCGCGTTGTCGCTCTCGCTTCCGCAACCGGTAAAGACTATCTCTTTGCTATCGGCGCCCAGGATTTCGGCAAGCGTGCGCCGGGCATTGCTCAGTCCGGCATAAGACGCCCTTCCTGCATGATGGATACTCGACGGGTTGCCGAATTTTGCGCTCTGCGCGGGATCGGTCGAGCCGTAATAGGGTTCCATCGCCGACACAACTTCCTTACGCAGCGGGGTCGTCGCTGAATGATCCAGGTATATGAATGTCATTTCGCCGGCCTTCGACTACGCTAAGCACAACGTTCAACTTGCAAGATTGATGCCAACGCAATATCGTATAGCAGCAGTAAGCCTTTGTCAAGCAGGAAGTTGACTGCACAAGGGCGCGGGAGCAACGGCATGCGATTGACGCCGAGTTCCTGCAAACGAGCGTATTCACCTCTTGTTGGGTCGTCGCGTCAGCGCACCAAAACAAGGGCAGAGAAATGACCTTCATAGAAACAATCGTTGGGCGTCAAATTCTGGACAGCCGCGGCAACCCGACCGTCGAGGTGGAGATACAGTTAAGCGACGGCGCCACAGGCCGTGCCGCAGTTCCCAGCGGGGCAAGCACCGGCCTTCACGAGGCCGTCGAACTGCGCGACGGCGACACAACCCGCTATGGTGGAAAAGGTGTTTTGAAGGCGGTTGGAAGTGTCAACGGTATCCTGGCCGAAGAGTTGGAAGGTGCGGACGCCCTGGATCAGGCCGCCATCGACAGACACATGGTCGAATTGGACGGCACGCAGAACAAAGGAAGACTGGGAGCAAATGCAATTCTCGGTGTCAGCCTGGCGGCGGCAAGGGCCGCGTCCGAAGCGGTTGGCCTGCCTCTGTATCGCTATTTGGGTGGCGTCAACGCCAGGACTCTGCCGGTACCGATGATGAATATCCTCAACGGAGGCAAACACGCGCTCAACAGCACCGATTTTCAGGAATTTATGGTCATGCCGGTTGCGGCGCCCACCTTTGCCGAAGCCGTACGCTGGGGCGCAGAAATCTATCACGCGCTCAAAGACGTTCTTCACGAAGAAGGCTTCGGGACCAACGTCGGCGACGAAGGTGGATTCGCGCCGAGTCTGGGGGGAAACGCAGCTGCGATTGAGGTGATTCTGCGGGCGATAGAGAAGGCCGGTTACCGGCCCGGCGACGATGTGTACATAGCTCTCGATCCGGCCGTCAGTGAACTATATGTCGAGGAGTCAGGCCGCTACATGCTGGAAATCGAAGGCAAAGAGCTGTCGAGTGATGAACTGGTCGACCTCTGGGAAGATTGGAGCGCCCGCTACCCAATTGTATCGATAGAAGACGGCATGGCTGAAGACGACTGGGAAGGTTGGAAGCGGCTCAACACCAGGATTGGGGGGCGCGTGCAGCTGGTTGGCGACGATCTTCTCGTGACGAATGTGAATCGGATCGAGCGGGCCATCGACGAAAGCGCCTGCAACGCCCTTCTCTGCAAGGTCAACCAGATTGGCACTTTGACGGAAAGCATCGATGCAATTGAGATGAGCCGGCGCGCCGGCTGGGCAACTGTGGTCAGCCACCGCTCGGGCGAGACCGAAGACGACACCATTGCCGATCTCGCCGTTGCCTTCAATACGGGGCAGATCAAAACCGGAGCCCCAGCGCGCAGCGATCGGGTCGCCAAGTACAACCGACTACTGCGAATTGACGAAGAGTTAGGAGATGTCGCCTACTATCCGGGGATGGCCGCCTTCCAACACGCCGCCAGGTCCGCATAACTAAAAACGAGATGTGTGAGTGGTTTTCTCACGCATCTCGTCTCTGGTGCCCCCGCTCCGACTCGAACGGAGATGCCCTGAAGGGCACAGGCCCTCAACCTGCTGTGTATACCAATTCCACCACGGGGGCGCACACCTGCAATCATACGAATTGACGAAGATTCTGTCAAATGCGCCCCACCTGCAATCGGCTCCAACAGCGCCGCGCATCACGCCCGCGGCTACCCGCGGGCGTGACAAGCCCCGCCTAGGCCTGCTTCTGCTTTTCTTCTTCCAGCAGCACCCGTCGCAGAATCTTGCCCACCTGGCTCTTGGGAAGCTCGTCGCGAAAGTCCACCAGCCGCGGCACCTTGTATGGCGCAAGCTGTTCACGGCAGAACTCGGTGATCTCCTCAGGCGTGCTCGACTGGCCAGCCTTCAACACAATGTAAGCCTTGACGTTCTCGCCTCTGACCGTATCGGGTACGCCCACCACAACAGCTTCCTGCACCTTTTCGTGCGTGTATAGCACCTCTTCGACCTCTCGCGGCACAATGTTGTATCCGCTGGCGATGATCAGGTCCTTCTTTCGATCCACAATGTAGAAGCAGCCGTCCTCGTCCATACGAGCGATGTCGCCCGTGTGAAACCATCCCTCTTCGTTGATCGCCTCAGCTGTCTCTTCGGGCCGTTTCCAATAGCCCTTCATTACCTGCGGACCGCGGACGATCAGTTCGCCTTCTTCCCCCGCAGGTACGGGCTCATACTTGCCATCTTCATTCGGATCGAGGCCGACAATCGCAACCTCTGTGCTGGGTACAGGAAAACCAATCGAGCCTTCTTTTCGCATCCCGTTGATCGGGTTGGCGCAAGCGACGGGAGAGGTCTCGGTCAGGCCATATCCTTCAACAAGCTTGCCGCCACTAAGCTGCTCAAACCGGCGTTGTATTTCACCGGGCAGCGACATCCCGCCGGAAAGGCACGCCCTGATCGAACTGAGGTCGGCATCATCGACCTTAGGATGGTTGATGAGCGCAGTGTACATCGTGGGAATGCCGGGATACATCGTCACCTTTTCCCGCTGCAGGATCTCCAGCACCAGATCGGTCTGGCGCGGGTCTGGCGTTACAATCAACTCCGCACCCGTGTAGATGGAGAAGAGCATTGCCACCGACATGCCGTAAACATGAAAGAACGGAATCGCCCCCAGTACCTTCTCGCCACCGTATTGCAAGTCCCGGTACCAAGCCTCAATCTGCTGCACGTTGGACATGACGTTGCGATGCGTCAGCATTGCGGCCTTCGGCGAACCGGTCGTGCCCCCAGTGTACTGGAACAGCACAACGTCATCCGGCGACACGTCGATGGTCGGCGGGTCTGGCTCGCTCGTACTGATAAGATTGTCGAACCTCCAGACGCCTGGACCGTCGGGTACATCGACCATCATGCCGGCTTTGCGCACTTTCTTCTCAACCAGCTTGTTGAAGGGAAAACCGAGCGGCTCGGGCAGGTCGGTGACGATGATGTGCTTAAGGTCGGTGCCGTCCTTAACCTGCGCTACCCGATCATAGAAACCGCTGAGGACGATGATTGCCGTGGCGCCGCTGTCTTCGAGAAGATGGCCTAGCTCCCGCGGCGTATAGGTAGGATTGGTGTTGACCACAACGCACCCGGCCCTGAGCGCACCGAAAAAGGAAATAACCTGTTGGGGGATGTTCGGCAGCATGATCGCAATTCGGTCCCCCTGCTGCAGTCCAATCTTGCGGAAAGCAAATGCAAGACGGTCGACGCTGTCCTTGAGCGCGGCGTACGTCTGCGTGGCCTGAACAGTGATACCAAGGGGAAGGTATGACAACAACAGGCGTGTTGAAACTTGATTTGCATAGGTCTGGGCCGAAGCATCCAGCATCTCGTGCGTCAACTGGCCGTTATACTCAATGGCCTCCGGCACACCTGATTCGTACTTCTCCACCCATGGTTTCTGATCATACAATGACATGGCTCTATTCTCTCCTTTCCTGATAACCCCTCAGCCTTGCGTTACGTTCTCCGAGACGATCTTGGTCATCGAGATGCGGGGGCTACGCTACTCTTGGATGTCTTCCAATTATATCAAAGGGGGCATCCGGTTGGCAATGAGGTCTAATATAATTCGTTTCCCATGATGGACCGGAGCGCCGGACCTGCAAGCCAAAGAGGCCTGGCTCTTGGCGGATGGTGGATGAACAGGAAGATACCCGTTGTGGCCGTAACCAGGGCGATTGCATCCAATCGGGCCAGGACCCGCGACACTACCTGATTCGAGCCCAACTCCGAAAAACAGCCGAAAACAGCCCCTTTGGAGATCGGTTTTTCAGCCGAAAACGATTGACAAGTGGTAGGGGCGCCCCTTGTGGGCGCCCTTCGTGGAATATTTCGGCGCCCGGATTTAGATGCGATTGCCGTGGGGCGGTAACGCCTGACTTTGACACGTCCAAACGGGGGCAAGTATACTTGTTTGGGGAACAGAGCGGGAACGGTGGTCTTCCGCCGCAGGCCTCGCTATCGAGAACTGTTCACAACGGGTGCGAAAATGCAGGAAATCGAAATCCTGGTTCAGAAATACGTCGAGGAGCCGGCGTGGGCTGTGGTTGGCGCCAGCAACGACCGCGCAAAATACGGCAATCGTATCTATCTGAAGCTGAAACATGCAGGCTACCGCGTCTATCCGGTAAACCGCCGCGAGCACTTGATCGAGGGGGATGCCGCCTATGCCTCTCTACTCGATCTTCCTGAACCGCCCGCAGTTGTCAATATGGTTGTCCCACCCCACGAAGCGCCTTCCGTCGTACAACAGGCCAGTGAAGCCGGTGCACAGGCTATCTGGTTCCAGCCCGGCGCCGAAAGTGCCCGAGCAATTCACTGGGCCCGTGAACACGGTCTGGACGTTGTCGAAAGTTGCATACTGGTCCAGCTGGCCCTTCGGCCACCCCCGTTCGAGGCGACCTCTAGCTTGCCTTCAGAGCTCAGCCCCCGCAAACCTTCCCCAGGCCCGACATCCTCCACTCGCTGAAAGCAGCGCGCGGCCGCGAGTGGAGGACTCCAATTGGAGCGATGGCGAATCTTCGGGTTGACATCTTCCTGCCCCTGGCGCCCGCCATCGTTCGACGTTGCTGGACTTGATACCAACGACAAGCTACAGAATGAGGACTGACCCTGATGCGGATGTCAAAACTATTTTTCCAAACGCTGCGGGAGGCTCCCGCCGATGCGGACGTGCGCAGCCACCAGCTGATGCTGCGGGCGGGGCTGGTGCGTCAGGTCGCGGCCGGCATCTTCGAGTACCTGCCCCTGGGACTGCGCGCCAAGAAGAAGATCGAAGCGATTTTGCGGGATGAGATGGATGCCATTGGCGGGCAGGAGATCGTCATGCCCGTCGTGCAGCCAGCCGACTTGTGGAAGCGCACGGGGCGCTGGTACGAGATCGGCGATGACTTGGCTCGACTCACCGACAGGGGCGGCCGTGCGCTGGTCCTGGGCATGACGCACGAAGAGGTGATTACTGAACTGGCCGCCGGCGTCATCAGCAGCTATCGGCAGCTGCCGGTGATGCTGTACCAGGTTCAGACGAAGTTCCGCGACGAACCGCGGCCGCGCGGCGGTCTGATCCGCGTACGCGAGTTCACAATGAAGGACGGCTACTCCTTCCATGCCAGCTACGCCAGCCTTGACGACTACTATCCTCTCGTCTACCAGGCCTACTATAACATCTTTGGACGCGCCGGGCTGGACGTGATCGCGGTTGAGAGCGATACCGGCATGATGGGCGGCACTATGGCGCATGAGTTCATGGCGCTGACAGCGGTTGGCGAAGATACACTGCTGATCTGTGACGAGTGCGGCTACAAAGCAAACCGACAGGTAGCGACATTCACGAAGTCGGAGGACGGCGCCGCTGCAGATGCAGAGCCCTTGCCTATGGCGGAGGTCTCCACGCCCGGAGTAGATACGATCGCTGCGCTTGCGGACTTTCTTGAAATCCCTCAGAGTCGCACCGCCAAAGCGCTGTTTCTGGTGGCAACAATCGAGCATGATGGAGGGGAGAAGCAACAGTTTGTTTTCGTGGTCCTGCGTGGGGACATGGAGTTGAATGAAACAAAATTGTCGAACGCGTTGAAGGCGCGCCAGCTGCGCCCCGCGCAGCCAGAAGAAATCAGGGCGATAGGCGCAGAGCCGGGATATGGCTCTCCTGTCGGAATCCGGCGGGAAGACGTGGTACTGGTGGTCGACGATCTGATCCCCCGCAGCGCCAACCTCGTTGCAGGCGCCAATCGCGAAGGCTGGCACATCAAGAATGTCAACTGCGACCGCGATTACAAGCCTGATCTCATCCTTGACGTCGTAGCAGCCGCCGACGGACATCCTTGCCCCGTCTGCTCTGCTTCACTGCGGTCCGTGCGGGGCGTGGAAGTAGGCAACATCTTCAAGCTGGGCACAAAGTACAGCGAGGCGATGGAGGCAGTCTTCCTGGACGAAGACGGCAAAAGTGCCCCATTGGTCATGGGCTGCTACGGCATCGGCGCTGGGCGCCTGATGGCCAGTGTCATCGAAACCAGCAATGACGAAGACGGCATCGTCTGGCCAATGACGATTGCGCCTCATCACGTCTATCTTGTTAGTCTCGCGACTCGACGCACGCCAGAGGTAATCGAAGCCGCCGAGCGAGTCTATGCCGACCTGACGGAGGCCGGCATTGAAGTGCTTTACGATGACCGCGACGAACGCGCAGGCGTGAAATTCAATGACGCCGACCTCCTCGGCATTCCCGTTCGCCTGACAATTGGGGCGAGGGGCGTAAAGAACGGAGTCGCCGAAATGAAGTTGCGCCGCGCCCGGGAATCGCATGAGCTCCCACTCGATAGCGTTGTCGATCGGATCGCAAAAATCGTGGAGGCCGAAGAGGCCAGGGTTCTGGAAAGCATAAAGACCGACCCGCTTCAATAGAGGATTCCGCCCGATCGGCAGGCCCCCCGGTTTTGGCCCGGTTTGCGTCGCGTGATACAGTGCGTCCGCGCCCCGTTTCGGATCGGGCGTCTTCGTGACAATTGGTTGCTCTCGCAGGCGCCACCGCCGAAAACCTACGGAGAGGAGCGAACACGATGCGAACGAACATGACTATGGTACACGGCTGTTATGCATCCTTAACGGGAAGAGCTGCGCCTGCCGGCTGAGCCGGCCCTGACCTGTTTTCCGAACCGTGGATGCGCGAATCTGCCGCTCCACGGTTTTTTTGATTGGTTCGAGAGCAAGTCCGATTTCCAGGGGAATTGATTCCAACGAATTGGCTGTCGCGCCGCCATCAACCCCCGGATTTCGCAGAATCTTACGCACGGAGAGACTACCTTGATTACAATTCGACCATTGGAAATGAATAACGAGGACTACCGGTTGGCGGTCGCTATCGGCAATGCCGTCTGGTCTGACTATCCTGAAACTGTGGAAGAGTGGAAGCAAATGGACGTGAAGAGGTCAAAGGCGGAAAAGTGGGGCCGGTACTTCGCCGAGCTTGACGGCAAAGCCATCGGCTTCGCCTACTACACCCAGTCCATTTGGGTTAACCATCCGGGAAAACTCTCGGTGAGTGTACTCGTGCTCCCCGAATACAGAAATCGCGGAGCGGGGACCGCACTATGGCAACGCCTCTGCCGCGAGGTTGAGCAATTCGACCCGTTGCGATTGCGCACGAGGACGAGAGAAGATTACGGGGACGGCGTCCGCTTTGCCCTCAAGCAAGGTTTCACCGAGAAAATGCGTGACTGGGAATCACGTTTGAATACGGAAAGCCTCGATCCCTCAGTGTGGCAGCGGTATTCGAGACGTATGGCCGAACGGGGCATCCAAATCAAATCCGTTGTCTAACTGGAACCTGATCCGATGCGGGATCGCAAGCTCTATGAATTGGAATGGCTGATCGTCAAGGATTTGCCCAACTCTGAGCCCCCAACGAAGGTTCCGTTCGAGGAATTCCAAAAAGTCTGGGAACGCACCAACCTCGTTCCCGACGCCTGGTTCGTCGCGCTGGATAAAGGCGAATACGTCGGTTCAACAGATGTTTGGTTGAGCAAGGCCGAGCCTCATCTTCTTTATGTTGGCCTGACCGGCGTCGTTCGCTCGCACCGCGGACGCGGCATCGCGACGGCGCTCAAACTGCGGTCGGTCGAATTCGCCCGGCAACAGGGATTCAAAGAGATTCGTACCTGGAACGAATCGAACAACAAAGTGATTCTGGACATCAACGATCGCATGGGATTTGTGCGGCAACCGGCTCACATCGAATTTGTGAAACAGATGCGGGAGGAACGCCCCGAGGATGCGGACCTGACCATCGTGGAACAGGAGGCTGAAGAAGCTGCCGCAAGCGGCGTTGCCGCCAAGTAGCTTGCACAATCAAATTGTGCAAATGGCGCTTCGAAGCATACGAACCGACTGAACAGTTCTGCTGCAACCGTGACAGTGCTTGCAAGCGCTACAACCGTTCCAGGATGCCGGTAAGGAGGTCCGTCAGTAGGGGCACGACCCGCTGGCCGGTTTCCAGGACCTCCTCGTGGTCGGTGTCGCGGTCGGTATCGAGCTGATCGATCGCTACATTTGTGATCGTGCTTATGCCGAGCACCTGCATGCCGGCATGGATCCCTACAACTGTCTCCGGCACTGTACTCATCCCTACAGCGTCGGCGCCCGCCCGGCGTAAGAAGCGGACCTCTGCCGGCGTCTCGAAATTGGGGCCGGCCAGATAGGCGTACACACCCTGGCGCAGCGTTATCTGCAACTCGGCGGCCGTTTCCAGTGCCAGCCGGCGCATGGACGGCGCATACGCCTCGGTCATCGAAGGAAAACGGGTGCCGAACGACCCGATGTTGGGGCCGAACAGCGGGTTGTGGCCAGCCATTCCTACCAAATTCAGGTGGTCGACGATCAGCATCAGATCGCCGGCGCAAAACTCAGGATTCAGACCTCCGGCAGCATTGGTCAGGATCAGTCTACCGACGCCCAGGCGGCGCATTACCCGGATGGGAAATGTGACCTCCGCCGCCGAATAACCTTCATACAAGTGAAAGCGGCCCTGCATCGCCAAAACTATCTGACCGGCCAGGGTCCCGATCAGAAGGCGCCCTTCATGCCCCGCGACGGTGCTGGTGGGGAAATGGGGAATCGACCCGTATGGAATCGCGACCGCGTCTTCTATCGACTGCGCCAGCGCGTTGAGGCCGCTGCCCAGCACAAGGCCAATTGGGTCCCCTTCGGAGAGTCGGGCGGCGTGGCGTCCCGCCTGCACGCTGACAAAACCCGCCGCGCGGTCATAGTCTGCAAGTTCAAAACGGGAGGACATGGTTCTGCTGACAGGAACGGACAGTTGAGCGGCCCCTGTGAGGGTTTGTGCCGCCCCTATCCAACTTCCTCCGCATCTCCATGGAAACGGGACGCCTCGATACCCTGCGTCTCCGGGTCCAACTCGCGCCAGCGAAATTTTGGCGCCCAGTCGTTCGGCTTACACTCTACAACGTCGGCAATCAATTCACCGAAGACCGGCCCGAATTTGAAGCCGTGGCCGCTTCCCCCGGTTGCTACGCTAAGCCCCTCCTTCTCCGGGTGCCGGTCGATCCAGAAGTGCTCGTCGAGAGTGTCGTTGTAAAGGCAGCGGCGTGTGTACGTAATCTCGGCATCCAGAAGCGCGGGCATCGATTCCTCCAGGAATACGCGCATCTGGTTGAAGTCCTCCTCGTATACGACCCGTTCGTCGTGTTCGGGATGGAGAGCGGGCCCGCCTCCGTGCCGGGCAACCTTGACGATCCCTTCGCGTAACAGCGGAAATCCATACCAGCCGGTGCTGGGCGTGTCGGCCAGAAAAACAACAAATCCAGGTGGCGTGAATAAAGCCGGGTCTTTGGGCTTCAGATGAAAGATAGGGTGGCCTGTCGCGGTCATTACCCCCTGCAGCTCCGGCAGCAGCCAAGGCGTCCAGGAGCCGGCTGCCAGCACAGTGTGGTCAGCCGCAAAGGTCTCCCCTTCACGCGTTCGCACCCCTTGGACGCGGCTTCCGTTGAACAAGAGCTCATCAGCGGTCTGTCCCGGCCGCACTGCAACGCCTGCCTCCGACGCCCATTCCGCCAGCTTGCCTACGACCCGGCCGCTCTCTGCATAGCCCCCGCGAGCATGGTAGAACCCGTCCACGTAACGCCCGGTGTCCCATGCTGGAAATCGCCTCCCAATCTCCTGCGCGGAGAGCCTTTCCGGCTTTAGTCCCTCCTCCAGCACCGCACGATAGCTGCTCTCGAGATAGTCGTCGCCCGACATAGGCTCCTTGGAGACGACCATCACACCCGTCTCGTGATAGAGATTCTCCCCGAACTCTTCGTTCCAGCGGTGAAAGCCCTCGATCGAGCGAATCACCATGCGCATGTACTGCAGATCGTCGCCATACTCCATGCGCACAACTTTGCTGACATCGGTCGAAGCGGCCAGCGGATAGGGCAACGGTCCGGGATCGATCAGAGTGACTCCGTAACCCCGACTGCGCAACTCCAGCGCCGTCGTCACGCCGAAGATGCCGGCGCCGACGACGAGAAAATCTGATGAATTGTTCATTGTGCCGCTCGTATGGGTCTCTGAATGGCTGTGGCTCGTTAACGGCCGAACTTCCATTCGTTGGAAATCATCCGCCAGACCTTGTTTCGCGGCCTCGTTCTAGCTCGTCACGCTGCTGAGACGGGAAACAGCTTCCTTTGCGCCCGACTCCAGCAGGCCACCGTCATTGACCGCAGTCACAAAGCGAAACCCCTGCTTGGCCCTGTTGATGGCATCGTCAACGCTGCGTCCGGCAATGCCGGGGACCTTTCCCGTATTCCTGCACGCCTCCAGAATCGCCTCAAGTGCCTGTGCGTGCTCCTCGCGGTCGTCCATCTCCGACGGGCGGAATCCCAACGAAAGCGAGAGGTCCCCCGGGCCAGTCCAGCAGCCGTCTATGCCCGGCGTGCTCAGTATCGCCTCAGCGTTGTTGACCGCCTCGGCGCTCTCCAGCTGGACCGCCACAAAGAGCTGCTCATCGATCCAATCGGCGTAGTCATCTCCATATAATTTCGCCCGTCCCCACCCCCAGGAGCGCTTGCCCGCCGGCGGAAGATGACAGGCGTCCGATGCGGTCCGCGCCTGCTCCGGCGTATCGACCATCGGAACAATCAAGCCGAGCACGCCCTCATCCAATAAGCGGCCGATGAAAGTGTAGTCATTGCGGGCGACGCGCGCCATTGGAATCGCGGAACTGCCGTTGATGGCGACGAGCGCGGCGATGGCGCTGTCCTCCCCCCACGACCCGTGCTGCCGGTCAATCATGATAAAGTCGATACCGCTGCGGCTCAACAGCTCCGCGTTCAGAGCCGACCCCATCGCCAAGCCGAATCCAAAAGCGGGCTGCCCGGCGAGCATCTTCTGTTTGGCTGTGTTTACAATCACTTTGTCCCTCCTGGAATGGCGGTCTAGATAGCCGTGCCAACGTTCGATAATCCATCGATGTCTTGGGCATTTCCGACCGAATGGGGAGTTGTCCTAAAACGAAAACGACTGCTCTGAAGAATGCGCTTTGCTTCCTCCTGATACTAGCGGTTGATGCGAACTATGTCAATACCATCCACCGGCCCCCGGATGCTCTCACCCGCCGGCGATATGTTACAATTGGCTGAATTCCAACCTCCTACCAGACTACTGCCGGCCGATATGCCCCGACCCGAGATACAGCCCGCCGACGAACCAACTTCCGACCTTTCGGCCCCGAACGGAAAGTCGGCCACAAAACTGGTTCTGATTGTTTCCGGAGCCGTGGGATTCGCCATTATGGGCGACTCGCTGCTCTACGTAATCCTACCTCTGGCCGCGGGCCATTTGGGTTTGAGCCCGGTACAGGTCGGCCTCCTCCTGAGCGCAAATCGCCTCATCCGCCTCTTCTCCAACACCTGGCTGAGCGCGGTGTTCACCCGAATCGGGCCCTACAAGGCATTTGTCCTTTCAGCCATCTTGGGCGTGCTGACAACCGCCGGATACGGGCTGGGTTGGGGCTTCGTCGTCCTGTTGCTCGCACGCCTTGCTTGGGGAATCAGCTGGTCCGGCCTGCGTCAGGGCACATATCAGTCGATTTGGACCGGGAAAAACGCCGATGCCGGCCGCCTGATGGGGATATCATGGGGTATCGTACGCGGCGGCAGCGGCATCAGCGCGTTGCTTGGCGGCTTTCTCTTCGGCTACTTCGGCTATGAAGTCACCGTGTGGACGATTGCCGCCTTGTCGGCGCTGGCGATACCGATTGCCTTCGGCCTCAACTGGCCAGCCAGCGCGTCGCCGCCGCCCGCACCAGGCAGCGGTCGGTCGGCCGAAACTGCGGGCTGGCGCACTGTTCTCGCCACAAGTCACCGAACGCTGGTTTCCGCAGTTTCCGATCCCCTGCAACGCTCGGTCCTGCTGGTGGGATTCTTCAAGCTGCTCCTGAATTCAATCCTGATCGCAACCGCTTCCATCTTTGTCGCCAGCCGTTTCGACAACAGTCCTGCTTCGGTCCAATTTGGGCTGCAAGTCAGCGTCCTGTCCGGAATCGTTGTCAGCTCGCGCTGGTTTTCGGACCTCGCCTTTGGCGCGGTTATCGGTACCCTGGCCGACTGGGTCGGGCGTATCCGCCTGACCATCGTCCTCATGGTCCTGCTCTGCCTCGGGCTGGCGACCATGCTATGGATATCCACGAGCATGTCCATTCTCGCGCTCCTGGCCGTTCTCATCCTAAGTACCGGCGTCCATGTCGTGCTTGACGCCTACGCCAATCAAGCGGCCCTTGTCACTGAGCAGCCACAGATGTTTGTTGGCGCCTATGCCACCGCTTCCGACCTGGGGTCAGCGGTCGGGCCCCTCTTCGCCTTCACACTCGTGAGCGCAGTAGGCTTCGCACCCGTCTATGGCGTTGCCGCGTTGCTGTTCGTCGCGACCGTAGCGCAACTCGCAATACTTGATGCGCGTCTGGGCGGACGCCAGCAGCCCGTAGCCAGTCACTGATCGTATCGCCTTCAAGATCCGGTTGGCGTCGACTGGAAACCCCATGAAGTTCATAGGGCAGGAGATTTCGGTTACGCTGCCAAGCGGCTTCTCGCTCGAAAAGAAACCACCCGTCCCCGAGTCCTTTCGCTGGCGGGGAAAGCTGCATGCGGTGAGCGAGATGCTGGCCATGTGGCACCGCTACGGCAAGCCGGAGATCCGAACGCAGGGCGGACGTCCTCCCTACTACGTTCGCAGCGGGCGCACACAGGGCTCTTGGGGGCAAGGCCGCGTCTACTATCGCATTCGAACGAAAGGCGGGCGGCTGTTCGACCTCTACTACGACCGCGCGCCCAAGGGTCAGCGCCGCGCGGGGGCCTGGTTTTTGTGGCGTGAACTCTCCGCCGAAGAGGAATCGGTCGGCCTGGACGAGATTACGTAACTGCAATCACAGGTGCGCCTGCAGCAGCAGCTTGACGCTTCCGCCGCCTATCGGCGGCATTTCACTCCTCCCGTTTCACGACTGGCAGGAAGATGCGAAAGCCACTTTCCGCCGCCGGCCCGGTCGGCGGCGGCGAAACAACCGGCGCTGTCGCGTCGGCAGGACGTGGTCTGGCCGCTGCGCCGCTGTTTTGACTTGTCTGTGAGGGTACGTCGCTCAGCGTAACAAGGTCGATGAGCGCGCTCGTGCGCCGATTCGGCGAAGTCTCATAAACGTTGAAAATGAGCGTGATCTCTTTGCCCGCGTACTGGATCATGTTGAACGAACGGTACTGCCAGCCACTGCTTGTCCTCTGGACAAGCATATAGTTCGCCGGCTGGCCGTCCTGCACTGCAATCACTTCGAACCCGTCGCCCCCGCCGGTTGGTTCATCGGTCTCGACTCGGTAAGCAAAAGCCAGGTACGGCCTGCCCGTCGGCACCGTAACGCGCTGTGATACCGTACTGTTCCCGCCGTCACTGCCTTCAGTCCCGGGAACGCCGTCATTGGGTACAAACCCGCTGGCCAGCCGCAATGCATGGTCCGACGTACCCGTTTGCCCTTCTATCGCCGAAGTTGAACTGCCCGACTTGGTCCAGCTATTGAAGTCGCTCTCAAAATCTCCGTTCGTTATCGCGTTCGTACTGGGCGCATAAAGCAATGCAAGAGAGTCATTGGTGCTGAAGTCCCTCCGGCGAATCAACAGCTGGCCGTTGACCGATATATTCCAGCTTCCTATCGGCACGTCTATCGCGAATCGGCCGTTTGTGTCAGTGGTAGCCGTCTTATCCCCAATTTGTACTCGGACGCCAACCGCGTTTTCGCCCGCGGGATTGATGACCTTGCCCTGCACGACGCTGTTCTCCGCCACCGTCGTTTCCGCCAGAACGGTCTTCCCCTCAAGCTTGTGCCCCAAACGGTCCTCGGCCTCGATGCTGTAGCTATAGCTCTCGCCCACCTCCCCGTTGTATATTGCGCTGTCGTAGGCCGCCGCGCTTTCCTTCCACAACGACCAATCGCCGTCCCCGGCTTTGACATAGACCTTTACCCATTTTACGCCCGAGCCCCAGTCGTTTACCCGCCATGTCACAGTGAAATTGAGCGGCGAATAGGTCGGCATATTGACAATTGATGCAGTCGGGGCCAATGTGTCCTTTTCGATCAGCAAGACCGGCTTGCCGAAGATACCCCTGCCGTAGCCCCCGTGTCCGTCAGGCCAGTTCGCATTGGTCGCCCCCTCAAGGGTGACCTGGTAGATTCCGTCCGTCGGAGTCAGCGCAGTTTCCGTGCCGTCCATCTCAATCATGCGCGCACTGGTTCCCGTTGCCGGGATATTGCCGGTAACCTGCTGCGAACTCAGCGCCCACGTCAACAGCCGGCGCTCCTCCGTCTCAGCGTGATAGAACGCCACGCGGCGTACAAGAAAGCGGTCGATATCGCCCCAGGAGACTTCCGTATTCGTGAGGTACTCGTTTGCCAGCTCAAAGGCCGAATACGCCAATCGAGTCTCTGCGTTCGACGGCGAGCAGAAACTGGAATTCTCGTTCTTGGCAAGCCCAAATCCGTCCGGCGAGTCGACCGCGACAACGTTGCCGCAGTCGTCATGCAGCATGAAATGAAAGATCGGACCACCACCAGCCAGCCGGGTATAGGCGATGTTCTGCCAGACGTAGGAGGCTTGCTCGGCCGGGGTCGCACGCCAGGGGCTGGGACAAGTCGGGCCCGGATAATCGTTGCACACCGGCACGCCGCTCTCCGTAATCCAGATCGGCTTGTCCTGCCACCCCCGGCCGTCCAGCGCTTTGCGGACACGGGACGTGTACTGGTAGCCAACGTAAGCAAGGGAGTAGTGGTGTGTACCCGCCGCGTCAAAGAATCCGTTATACTTGGCGCTCAACGAGTCCGCCTTGAGTTCATTGAGCATCTGATGCATCCAGTTGCCATTCGCAAAGTGGGCCAGGCCGCCGAAGACGACAAAAGCCTGTGGGTCGACCCATTTGATGACAATATAGGCAACTTTCAGGAGGCGGGCATACTCGCGCGGCGAGCCGGACCAGAAGTGGCACAGGTCCGGTTCGTTCCAAATCTCCCAATGGCGGATATTGGTTCCCGCCGTTCCGCCCGGCTTGTACCGCGAGACCGCCGCGCCGACAAAACGCGCCCATGGATTGGTCGGGCTAAGCCGCGTGTCGGTCGATGGCTCGTCAGTGCCGTTGGTGAATATGGGATTCCAAAGCCCGAAGGGAGCCGGCGGTCCGTCCGAACGCTGACAGTTGCCCGCCTGCGCCCTCAGCTGCGGATTGTAAGGAGTTTCGCCGCCTTCCGTGCTGGCCCCCTGAACCTCGTCCAGGACATAGTTAGTCACTCCTATGACGTCGCACTCGCCTCCCGCCTCCTGCACATTGCAATCCCCGGCGGGAGGGGCAAGGTCCGGCGGTACCTGCGCAAACGAGCCTCCAAGCGATGTGCTGACGGCACGCCCTCCAATTCGGTACTGACGCGGCGTCCCCAGCAGGATGCCCAGCGTGTCCATTCCCAGGGCCTCGTTGGCCTTGATCGCGTTGTCTTGCCCGGTCCACGTGAATTCACCCAGCCGTTTCTCGATCTGTTCCCAGTAGATCGGAAAGCGGTCCATCGTTACCCCGGTATCCAGACCGCGTTGGATCCGCTGCGTGCCGCTGTTCGTCTCAGCCGAGTTGACGAAAGCAAGGCCAAAGTCAGAGATCGAGAGCGCCGCTCCGGTCGGCGTTACGGTCGGCGTCGCGGTCGGCGCCGGTGTGGCCGTCTCTGTCGCCGTCGCCGTTGGCGTGACGGCGGCCTGACGCAAATCGGAATCTGAGTACGACTTGTAAAACGAGAAGGGCGGCGCCCACAGCAGGTCCCCTTCCCCGGCGCGCGCCTCTACGCCCGCGCTAGCCCAGCCAGCAGTCAGCAGGAGCAGCGCCGGCGCGACCACGATTGGGACCAGCATGAGCGAAATGAACGCGAAACGTCTTCGGGAGGCCGCAAAAACTGTTCTTGAGCGGACAATGCCCTTCCATTCCCAAATCGAGCGAGTGCGTCTGAAACTGGCGCGTATGCGTTGCATGAAACCTGCGTCCGTTCGTGTCTGGCTGTCTTTCCACAGTAAGACGTGATCGAATCAGAGGGCGGTACAACCCGGTCTCACAAGTGTACCACACGGGTCGACTATCAATAATAGCACGCTGAATTGTTGGGACAGGCCGTCTGCATCCGGAGTCGCTTCCCTCTTACGCCCCGAACAGGCCAATGTGCAGCTGCCGACGATCGCGGGCGCCTCGCCGTCCCAGTCCAGATCAAAAGTTCCCTGTCCGCGATTCGAACAGGGCCGCCTGGGATTTTGCAAAGACAAACTTCCCAGGAAGGACCGCTAATGTAGCAACGACTGGATGCTTGTTCTACGGAGCCGCTGGATGCAGAAAGTTCGTGACCTGCGGGGAAATGCCTAAAGGGTCGACCCGGATGTCCGCAGCCCGCACCGCAGAGGGAGAGTTCAGCTGGCGATTTCGCTGACGGCGACCGTGCGCTTCTCTCTATATGAGATTCCAGCGGCCAGCGCCAGCACGACAGGCGCCCGACCGTCGCGCCCGGTTACCTCGACGTCGTTGTCGTTCACAATCGCACGAATGAATGAACGCAGTTCGTCGGCGTAAGCGGCCTTGTACCGTTCGAGGAAGAAGTAGAGCGGTTTGGCATGGACTACGCCCGTCGCGGTCTGCCGGATGACGCGGTCCGGGGTGTTGTTCTCGCAATGAACTGAGCCTTTCGATCCCAGGACCTCCACCTTTTGGTCGTAGCCATAGACGGCCTGGCGCGAGTTTGTGATCACACCAAGTGCGCCGCTTCGATAACGCACTGTGACCACTGCCGTGTCGATGTCGCCCGCCTCGCCGATGGATGTATCAACGCGTACAGCGCCGCTCGCCGTCACCTCTTCGATCTCGTCGTCGAGCAGGAAGCGGCACATGTCGAAGTCATGGATCATCATGTCCAGATACAGGCCGCCCGATCGCTCAAGATAACTGATAGACGGCGGCTCAGGATCTCGGCTGGTGATCTGCACGAGATAGGGTTCGCCGACCTCACCATTGCGAACCGCGTCGCGCACGCCCTTGAAGTTGGGGTCGAAGCGGCGGTTGAAGCCGATCTGCAACTTTACCCCGCACTCGGCCACGGCCGCCAGCGCCCCGTCTACCGCGGCCAGGTCCAGCGCGATCGGCTTCTCACAAAAGATATGCTTGCCAGCGCGCGCGGCCCGCATGATGAAATCGGCGTGCGTCTCGGTGCTCGAACAGATCGCGACGGCATCAATGGCGTCGTCCGCAAAGACCTCCGCCGGCTCGCTGCTGGCCTCCGGTATGCCAAACCTCTCTGCCGTCGCCTGTGCGGCCGCTTGGACAACGTCGGCGACGACCGCCACCTCCGCCTCGGGAATGTAGCGCGTCAGGTTTTCCGCGTGGATCTGCCCGATCCGACCGGCGCCGAGGATCGCAAATCGTACTGTATCGCCCATCAACCCCCCCCGCCGCCTTCAATTGATCTCTTCCAGCGAGACCCACCGCCCAGTACGCCCGCTCAGAGCGGCCGCATCGGTGATCCGCTGCACGATCGCGCCGTCTTCGAGGCTGGGACTGAAAGGCTGTCCGTCGGCAATCGCGTTGATCCAGCCTCGGGTCATGTGGTCCTCGACGCGAAAAACGTCGCGATACGTATTGTGGACCGTGTCGCGCCGCAATTTGCCCCAAATGTGGTCCGGCATAGGCAGAAGGCGAGTCGGCCCTTCACCTCCACGCGTCCCGTGCACCTCCTGTCCATCCACCCAATCGATCACGCTGCGCAGCGTGCCGTCCTCGCCGTGCAGGTCAAACTCGTGCCTCTGGCCAAACACCGTCTCCTCGGTGCAGACCGACGACGCATGCACCAGCCCTTGCGCGCCGTTGGCGAACTTCAACAATGTGTAGGCCGCGTCCTCCGTACGTTCATACGGCTTGCCCTCAGGCGTGACCTCCGGGCGCTCGATGAACTCGCCCGTCAAAGTAAACACATCGGTTACGTCACCGAACCACCAATACGCCAGATAGAAGAAATGCGATGCGATATTGCCCAGAACGCCGGTTGCGGCAAAGGCCCGGTCATCCCGCCAGCTGTAACCGGGTTTTCGTGAGTAACCTGTGTAGTAGCGCAGGTTCAGATGAAAGGGCTTGCCAATGTAGTCCTCGTCGAGCAGCTCCTTGATGTAGCGGTTCGTCGGCATGAAACGGTAGGTAAAAGGCGTGCAGTGTATCAGTCCCTTTTCGGCCGCCAGCGCCGCCATCTCAGCCGCATGCGCATAGGACAGCGCCAGCGGCTTCTCGCAAAGCACGTGCAGGTCTGCGTTGAGCGCCTTCATCGTGATCGGATAGTGTGTTTCGTGACCCGACGCGACCACCAATGCTTCGATTTCACCGCTGTTGATCAGCGTGTCAACATCCGTATAGACCTGCGGAATCTGCCAGCGCTCGGCAAATGCATCGGCCCGTTCCCGGTTGCGCCCGCAGACCGCCACGACATCAGCCAGCGGATGCGGCGACAACGCCGGCAAATACATCGAATCTGCCCACCAGCTGGTGCTGACCACACCCACGCGTACATTTCTTGACATTTCACTTCTCCCATTGAGATGTATCGGCGTGCAGCAGCTCTGCAGATCGATGGCCCCGCAACGGGCGCCGGCACGGGACGCAACCGTGAAGGCACGGAGTCAGGCCGTGCGCGTTCTGCACAAACGCAACGCTGCCCGGCGCCTCATTCCTCGATCGGACTTACATCCTCCCACCCACCGCTCTCCCACGAGCGGGCCATCGCCTCCTGCACTTCGGCCAGGCGGCGGGCGTCGCCAAAACTCGGCGCCCGTTGTACGCCTTCGGCAATCGACATCACGAAGTTGTGCGCCTCCAGCACCTTCAACTCCTCATACCCCAGGCCAATCGCGTCGCCCGGATTGAACCGGGCGTGCCACGGGTGTGCCGGCCCGCCCAGCAGCGTTGTGTAACCGTCATGCATGCCGTCGCTGCCCGGAGCGTAGAGCTCCAACTCATTCATGCGCTCGAAATTCCACTTGGCCGCGCCCTCGGTGCCGTTGACCTCGAACGACATCTCGCACTTCGGGCCGAAGACCGCCCGGCAAGCCTCGAAACTGCCCTGTACGCCGTTTTCAAACTCAACCAACGCGCCCACGTAGTCCTCATTCTCGACCTCGCCGGTGGGGTCGCCCGGATTGCCCACCGAAAAGTGCGTACCTTCGCCCGGCACCGGCAGCGGCCGCTCGCGAATGAACACGCGGCGATTGCTGACAAGGCGTCGAATCGGCCCGACCAGCATATGCGCCATATCCGCCGTATGCGACATGATGTCACCCAGAACGCCCAGCCCCGCCTCGTCCCGCTTGAACCGCCATGTCAACATACCGTAGGGATTGCTGCCGTACATGGCGAAGAAGCGGCCGCGGTAGTGCGTCAACTGGCCGAGCTTTCCTTCCTCGATCAGATTCTTGCAGTGCTGCACCATCGGCGCCCAGCGATAATTGAAACCGACAAAACTCATCACGCCGGCCTCGCGCGCCATCCGTTCGATCGCCGCCGTCTCCTGCGGGCCGCGGCCCACCGGCTTCTCGCAGAATACGTGCTTTCCCGCCGCCGTGACCGCCTCTACCATCTCCTTGTGTAGAAAGTTCGGCGCGGCGACATTGACGACCTGCACCTCCGGGTGGTCCACAACCGCGCGCCAGTCGGTCGTCGACTGTTCGAACCCAAGCGAGATCCTGGCCTCCTCTGCCCGGTGCGGCACGTCGTCGGCGCAGATCACCAGCCGCGCCCGAATCCCGCTGTCGTGGAAGCGGTCATTCAACAGCCGGTAGGAACGACTGTGAACCGTGCCCATCCAGCCCATGCCAATGACGCCAATACCAATCTCTTGAGCCATGAACCCCCATCCTCATTGCGATGTTGCTGCGCGCGCGGCCTCGGTGAGCCGGCTCAGAATCTGCGGCTCCACTCCTGCGGCCAGCGCTCGACTACAACCTTGGTCTGCGTGTAAAACTCGATCCCGTGACGGCTCTGCGCGTGCAGATCGCCGAAGAAGCTTTCGTTCCAGCCGCTGAAAGGGAAGAATGCCATCGGCGCGGCTACACCAATGTTGATGCCGATATTGCCGGCGTCGGCCTCGTGACGGAACTGGCGCGCGGTCGCGCCGCTGCTGGTGAAAAGACAGGCCATATTGCCGTAGGCGCTGACGCTGCGATCGTTGATCAACGCAATTGCATCGTCAATTGTGTCTGCGTGCATAAGACTGAGGACAGGGCCGAAAATCTCGGTGCGCGCGATCTGGCTCGAAGGGTCGACCGCGTCCAGGACCGTAGGAAAGACCCAATAGCCGTCATCGTATCCGGCGACACTCCTTTGCCGCCCGTCCACAAGGACACGCGCGCCTTCGCGCGCGCCGTCATCAATAAGGCCCTCGATGCGCGCCTTGCTCTCCTGTGTGATGACAGGGCCCATCTCGGTCGCCCCGTCCATTCCGTAGCCGACCTTACGGCTGGCTGCCAGGTCGGCAATGCCCTCCGTGAACGGGTCCTTCGCCTCACCCACAGTCACCGCAACCGAAACCGCCAGGCAGCGCTGGCCCGCGCAGCCAAAGGCCGAGTCCCCCATCATCTGCGTCGTGCTTTCGATGTTGGCGTCCGGCATAATGACCACCGGATTCTTAGCCCCGCCCTGGCACTGCGCACGCTTGCCGTTGGCCGTGGCCCGGCTGTAGACATATTTCGCCACCGCGGTCGAGCCGACAAAGCTGATCGCGCGAATGTCCGGGTGGTCCAGGATCGCGTTCACCGTGTCCGCGCCGCCGTTGACCAGCTGCACGACCCCCGGCGGAAATCCCGCCTCCTCGATCAGCGCGAAAAGCTTCTGCGTCGTCATCGGCACCTTTTCGCTCGGCTTCAAGATGAAGCAGTTCCCGGTAGCCACGGCATAGGGCAAAAACCAGAGCGGGATCATGCCCGGAAAATTGAACGGCGTGATCGCGGCCACAACGCCGAGCGGTTGGCGTAGCATGTGCTCGTCGATGCCGCTGGCGATGTCCTCGTTGTTCCAACCCTGCATCAGCGAGGGCGTCCCGCAAGCCACTTCCACGTTTTCGATGCCGCGGCGCAGCTCGCCCACGCTCTCGACAAAGGTCTTGCCGCACTCGTTCGTAAGGATCTGCCCGATGTCGTTCAAATGCTCTTCAAGCAGCATCTTCAGGTTGAAGAGCGGCTGCACGCGGTCCACGACCGGTGTCTCGCGCCACTCTTTGTAGGCCGCCAGCCCGGCGGACACCGCCGCATCGACCTCGGCGGCCGGCGACAGGCCCACCGTCGCAATTGCGCCGCCGGTGGCCGGGTTGTGCACGTCCAGCGCCTCTCCTGCGCCGCTGGACTGCCACTGGCCGTTTACGAAGTTGAGAAGCTCCTGTACTTGTGTCATTTCACTTTCCTCTTCCTTGTGAAGATCTCCTCCAGATCGATGCGGACATCCAGGGTCGGGTCGACGACCTCGCCCTCAACAAAGACCTGTGGTTCCATGTTCGAGGTGAAGACCGCTATCTGCTTCAAGGGTGGTTGCACCATCCACACCGACTCTATTCCGAATCGCAGATACGTCTCAATTTTGGGAATAACCTCGTTGACGCTCTGGGAGGGCGACAATATTTCGACCACTGTCACCGGGGGATCCGCCGTTCTCACTTCGTCGTGCAACCAGTCAGGCTGCCGAAAGTTACAGATGGAGATGTCCGGGGTTGTCGAAGGTTCAGTGGCTAGCGTGAGTTCCCCTCCCACCAGAAATTTCTCTCCGCAGGCCTCATGTAGAGCGTACTGCAACTGCAGTTGTACGTAATATTGATTGTAACTCGGCATGGGTTTCCCACGCTCCGATTCGTAGTTGTCCACCGGCGCCGTTTCCGGTGGCAGTGTCACAGTCATTCAACATCTCCTTCCCCGTGCTTGAAATCCACGAGAACACGGATTCCCATCGGTCCATACATGAAGTTCAATCCGGTCTCGCGGCGCCACACATTCCTGCTCCGTTTCTACGGGGCAATCAAATGTAATACCGCTCCTGCGCCCGCATCTCTTCCCACTCCTCGCGCGCCGCACTGACAGTGTCGATCTCGCTCACCTCCGCCACCGGCACGTCCCACCAGCTGTAGCCCGGCACACCCAGGTAGCGATCGTTCAGCACGTAGATCACCGTCGTCTTGTCTATCGACTTTGCATCCTGCAGCGCCTGCACCAGGTCGTCCACACTCTGGCATCGTATCACGTGACAACCGAGACTCTCGGCGTTTGTCGCCAGGTCAACCGGCAGCACGTCGACATCGTAACCGACCTCATCCGTAGGCAGGCCGTTGAAGGACTGGCCGTTGCGATGGCGCGCTTCGACCTGGTCGGGGTAGATGTAGCGCGTGCCGAAACCCTCCTGGCCCAGCCCGCGGCTGAGCGCGCCGATCGAGCGAAAACCGCTGTTGTCCATCAGAACGACGGTCAGCTTGTAGCCCTCCTGGATCGATGTGATCAGGTCGGTATTCATCATCAGATAGCTGCCGTCGCCCACCATCACATAGACCTCTCGCTCCGGCTCCGCCATCTTGATGCCGAGGCCGCCGGCGATCTCGTAGCCCATGCACGAGTAGCCGTACTCCAGGTGATACTGCTTGGCATGGCGCGCCCGCCACAGCTTGTGCATATCGCCCGGCAGGCTGCCTGCCGCGCAGATCATCACCGCGTCGGGGTCGCCTTGCTCGTTGACAGCGCCTATCAGCCCGCCCTGGTAGGGCAGCCCGCTCTCCGCCGTGTGCGTGTCGTAGTTGCGCTGGACCTCCGCCTCCCATTCCTCGTGCAGACGCTGCGCCTGGGCGACATTCTCGTCGCTGTTGCGGTACCCGGCCAGCAGTTCCGACAGCTCCTCCAGCGTGACGCGCGCATCCCCTACCAGTGGAATAGCATTGTGCTTGTAGGCGTCAAATTCGGCCACGTTTATGTTCACGAACCTGACATCCGGATTCTTGAAGGCCGTTTTGCTGGCGGTAGTGAAATCGCTGTAACGCGTGCCGATGCCGATCACCAGGTCCGCCTCGTCCGCAACCTGCTCGGCCGCGAAAGTGCCGGTCGCGCCGGTGGCGCCCAGGTACAGGGGATTGTCATAGCGCAGGCACCCCTTGCCCGCCATCGTCTCGCCCACGGGAATGCCGAACCGCTCGACAAACGCTTTCAATGCATCGGTCGCCTCGCTGTAGAGGACGCCGCCGCCGGCGATGATCATCGGCTTGCGCGCCGCGCGGATCGCGGCTGCTGCCTGCTGAACCGCCCCGCTGTCGGCCCGGTTGCGCGGCACGCGCCAGACCCGTTTATCAAATAGCTCCGTCGGATAGTCATGGGCTTCAGTCTGCACATCCTGGGGAATGCATACCGTAACCGCGCCGGTGTCGGCCGGGCTGGTGAGCACGCGCATCGCCTCGATCAGCGATGTGATCAGCTGGTCGGGCCGGTTGATGCGGTCCCAATAGCGGCTGACCGCCCTGAAGCAGTCGTTGACCGAGATGTCCTGGCTGTGCTCGGACTCCAGCTGCTGCAGCACCGGCGCCACATTGCGGCGGGCAAAAATATCGCCTGGAAGCAGCAGCACCGGCAGCCGGTTTATCGTCGCCGTCGCCGCGCCCGTAACCATATTGGTCGCGCCGGGACCGATGGAGGTCGTGCACACCAGGGTCCGCATCCGGTTGCTGTGTTTTGCGTAGGCAGCCGCCGTATGCACCATCGCCTGTTCGTTCCGCGTCTGGTAATAGCGGAAGTCGGGGTACTGCTGTAGCGCCTGCCCCATCCCCGCCACATTGCCGTGGCCAAAGATGCCGAAGCAGCCGCCAAAGAAAGGCTGCTCCACGCCGTCGCGTTCGCTGTACTGGTTCTTCAGAAAGCGCACAATCGCCTGCGCCATCGTCAATCGTTCAGTCTTCATTATCGTCCTCCGGCTTCCCTTCAGGCTACGGCCCTCTTCCGGCCCCGCTCCGTTCTCACCCGTAAATCGCCGGTCTCTCCGGTACCTCCACGTCGACCGGCGCCCCCTTCAGTCCCGATTCAATGCTGGCATCGGCCACGAGTATCGAGACGTATCCATCCCAACCGCTTGGCCCCGTGGCCTGCCCGTCGACAATCGACTGCACCCACGCCTGCGCCTCGTTGAGATAGGCCGTCTGGAAGCGTTGCAGCCAGTCCTCCTCAACCCATTGACGCCGGGCATTCCTGTGTCGCACAACCGGACTCTGCAGCGGGCTCGTCTGCACCACGCCCGTCTCCCCCGTGATGCTCACCATGACTTCGTAACCGTATCCGGCCTCGGAGTTGCACTCAAGCGCGCCCAGCGCGCCGCTGCGATACTGCAGCTGGACCATGACAAAGCGCGCACTCTCCGGATGGTCGGAAGAAGATGGGATATATGTGGTATGCACGCGGTCGATTTCCTCGCCCATCATCCAGCGTGCCGAGTGAATATCGTGAATGACCGAATTGGTTACGACGTCGGACAGGGGCCGAATCGCGGCCTTCTCAGGGTTGTTGTGGACGCTGCGGAAGACGAGCGCCTTACCCTGCTCACCGCCGTCGCTTACCTCTTTGACGGCGACGTGCGCCGGGTCATACTGACGCATGAAGCCGACCTGCACGAGCCTCTTGCCCCCGGCCACCTCGGCGTCGACTACCAGTCTCGCATCCGCGACATTGGTCGCCAGCGGCTTCTCACACAGCACCGGCTTGCCAGCCGCGATACAGGAACGTGCAATCCCTGCGTGAAAGCGGTCCGGCGCCGCGATCAGAACGGCATCCACCTCCGGGGCTGCGATCAGCGCCTCGGCGTCCCCGTAGACGGCGGCGCCCCCGCAGCGCGCAGCGACCTCTTCGGCACGCGCCGTGTCAACGTCCATGATCGCGGCGACGTTGGCCGCCGCAACCGAGTCGTTGAGGTTGGCCGCGTGCCGTCCCCCCATTCCTCCTGTGCCGACCAGGCCAACATTGACTGTTCCGCTCATACGGCTCCGTTCCTTGCCGCCCCCGTGTCTTTCCAGCCTTTTGCCCTCACCGTCAGGTCACCCGGGCCTCAGCTGTTTGGCGGCGGCTAAAGTCTTCTTATTCCCGCTCGACAAAGCTGTACGAGCCAGGAGTCATATCCAATTGCAAATCAGTCAAGGACACCGTCGCTCCAGTGGGGATCATCCAGCGGCGGCGGCTGCGAGACCGGCCCGGCCCCCAACACCGACTGGTCGAAGTCGACAACGCTGCCCGTCATCATCCCCGACTCGTCGGACGCCAGGAAGGCAATTGCCCGCGCCACTTCTTCCGTTTGCAACAGGCGGCCAAACGGCTGCGTGCTCTCCGCCTTTTCCAGCCAGTCATCCCCGCCGCCGTGAAAAGTGCGCTGAATCGTATGCTCGCTGGGCGTGTCCATCCAGCCAATCGCCAGAGAATTGACCCGGATCCGGTGGCGCATGACCGTATACGCGACATTCTTGGTCATCACGTTCAGGGCGCTCTTTGACGCCGTATACGGCAGCAGAATATGTACGCTCCCGTAGGAAGCCACGCTCGAGATGTTGACGATTGAGCCGGCGTTGCCCTCGCGCTGCATCAGTCTGCAGGCATCCTGCATCAGCAGCATCGGCGCGCGCGCGTTGACCGCCATCATCTCGTCAAAAAGTTCCGGCGTCGTGTTCCAGATGTTGGCGCGCACAGTCAGCGCGCCGCAGTTCACCAGCACGTGCAGCTCGCCGAAATGCTCGTCCGCCGCGGCCACGATCGTGCGGCAGGCGTCTGCATCGGCCAACTCCGCCTGTACAAAATGCGATTTGCATCCGCCCGCCCGCAGGTCCGCCGCCACGGCCTCGCCGCGTTCCGCGTTGCGCCCGCTGACGATGATCCCGGCCGCGCCGCGCTCGGCAAAGAGCCGGACCGTCGCCTCGCCGAGCCCCTGCGTGCTTCCCGTGACGACTGCGTACCTGCCTTCGAGAGAACTGGGATCGGTTGACATGGTCTTGATCTCCAATCAGGTGAGGTGAACGTACACTGGCCGGCGCGTCGAACTGCAATCCGCTCCTCTTTGGAGAGGACTGTTACCAATTCAGCTCGTTGCGCAGAAATGTCCGGTTGTTTTTGGCGCTGCCGAGGGCATCGATGCCCATTGCGGGCATGATATCCTGCTCAACCGTGCCCCAGCCGTCAAAGTTGATCTCGTGCAGGATGCGGTTTATCGACTGCCAGTCGATCGTGCCTTTCCCTAACTCGGGGAAGACGCCGGACTCGACGCCGTCGTAATAGTCCCCACCGCGCTCGATTACCTGCTTGCGCACGTTGGTGTCGCACTCCTTGATGTGCAGATACCAGGTGCGCTCACGCCATTTGTCGAGCACCGCGACCGGGTCGCCGCCGCCATAGGCGATGTGAGCCATGTCGAAGCACATACCGACGAGCTCGGGGTCGGTGCGTTCCAGCAGGGCGTCGATCTCGAAGTCGGTCTCCAGGTAGCCGCCCACGTGGGGATGGGCCACACATTTCATTCCGTGCTCTTCGTAGACCATTTTGGCGAAGGCGTCAACATTGCGGGCGACCCGGTCCCACTGCGATGGCGTGAGCGAATCCTCCTGGCGGATACGGCCGGCGCGCTGGGCGCGATTCTCCACCCCGAACAGTACGTCCGACAGCACGAGGTGTTTGCAGCCCAAAGCCGACAGCACCTCGACCGTCTCCATCGCCTCCCGAGTTGTTCCCTCGTCCGCTTCGGCGTCCAGAAAGTTATAGATCGTGAAGGCCGAGGTGAGGATAAGCCCGCGCTGCTCCAAGTCGTCGCGCAGCTTGGGAATCTCGAACGGAAGATAGCCGTACGGCCCCAGCTCAGTGCCGGTGTAGCCGGCTTCTTCTATCTCATCCAACACCTGATCATAGGGCGGCACGTTGGGCGTGTCCTTCATCAGAACGCCCCAGGAGCAAGGGGCAGAGGCGACTCGTACTTGCATGATTTACCTACCTATTGTGGTTGCGAAAGTCGGGCATGCAACTTCCGAAATTGTGGACACTTTTGACTGACGACATCTGTTGATAGTTGCCGCAGAAATCTTGCCGTGTGGGTCGCTTTCGAATACCTGACGCGGTCGCAGCACTCGATGGAAGAAGCGACAAGGGCCGCCGAAAAATTGTCATGACAGGCACTTCTGTCCGGGTTATAGTGGCTGAACGACTCCGGGTCATCAAAGTGGACGGACCGCTGCGTACTCAGCCAGTGCTGCATCTCTTGATGGCATCCCCGAAAATCCGGATCTTTGGCAACCGTGTTGCCCCAGTCGGCGACGATCCACGCTTCGATTTCGGGCGAGGCAAACCCGACAAAGTAAGAAATTTCAGACGCTTCACCAACCTGCCCTACGGCGGCAGAAAATAGCTGCTGTCGGGCGTTCGGATCATGACAGTCCAAGTCATCGATGACGAGGACCAGGTTACAGTCTTCTTGTCCCTTTAGCGATTCCGAGAGGAGCTTGCCAATCTGATCTGCCAGGCTCTTTCCTGTCCTTCCGTAACCAGGCTCCGCCGAAGGGCGCGGACTGGGCTTTCTCCTGATGGGAGATTTGCGCTGAAATGTGTGCTCCCCATAGTTTTCTTCGAGAAATGGAATCAGTCCCCTCACTTCCGACTCTCCGCCTCCGGCGAATACCCACACTACCACGGCCACCCCCCAACCGCTGGGTTTCCTACCCTGTACAGGTCGCCAAGCTGCCAGCCGTCTTCAAGCCAACCAGATATCGCATCTCTGTCGAGCCTCTTAGGCTTGAAGTGGCTCTGGCTTTCGAAATCTCTTTGAAACGCATAAATGTAGCCGTCGTCAAGTTGGTCGGTAAAGTGATCCAAGAGGTCTGGGCTATGGGTTGTCACAATTACTTGCGTTTTTTGCGTTGCCCTCTTAATCCAATCCGCCAGAATTGGCATCCAGGCAGGGTGGATTCCCAACTCTGGCTCTTCAATGACTATCAAAGTAGGTGGTCTCGGAGAGTGCAAGATGACTGCCCAACATAGCATTCTAATGGTGCCATCCGACATGTCGCTAAGTAAGAAGGGTTCGTTATAGCCTTCAGCATACCATTCGATGGTCAGAGCATATCTTCCTATTGGTACAACTCTCAGTCTCTTGGTAATGGGTAGAAGGTCCCCAAAAGCTTCACTTACGAATTCCTCAAATTCATACTCTGCCTGATTGAGATTGAAGAGAACCAGAGCTAAGTTTTCCCCAGTCACCGAAACATAGTAATCGCCTTGGCCCAGTCTTGGGTCAGACATCCTAATACGGTCCAAATCCATATTGTTTGCCTGATAGAATCTCCACGAAGTTGCTCTGTCCAGTATTACACCTCGCGGGCCATATTTTGGAACAGCTCCGGGAGGCAAAGCAGTCTCTTCCAAAATGCGAGGGAGCGAAGACAACATCAGCTCATTGGCCGGCACGTCATTCAAGTTAAACACGTGATTACGGGAAAGCCATTCCAAACTGAGACTGCCCGGTGCGAAAGAGATGGCAACGGAGCCAGAATTACTGCCCTCTGAACTGCTATGCATAAAGTAATGATTAGGCTCACCAGTCTGACTTTCGGCTGCGTATAGCACCTCCCTTTCTAAGAGCACTTGGTGCCGGATGTCTTGGACTAAGAGATCGACTCCCAAGACAGTTTCCTTCCCATCAATTGCGAAATGAAACTCGATTCCTACAGTTGAGGGTGAGTGTAAGGATCCGTCCAGGACTCTTGTCCACCCAAGCCTAAAGACGGCATCCTCGAAGTTAGTACGTCCCCTTCGGTCAAATGTGCCTTGTGCTTCGACACAATCCTGGAGAAACTGCAAGAGCGAAATCGCATTACTTTTCCCTGAACCATTGGAGCCCATGAAGACGGTGAGTTTGCCAAAGTCGATTCCGTCTTCCATACGGAGGTTCTTGTAATTCTTCGCGATTAACTTGGAGATCGAGACAACACCCATTGGGTTCCAGTCCAGCCAGCGTCTCAGACCGACGCTTTTAGATTTGCGCGAAAGTCGTAAAGCTTCGTGAATGCCAAGTAATTTTCTGCTGCCTAAAACCCGCCCCGCTCCTCCACAAAAGCAATCACCTCGTCGTACGTGGGCATGAAATTAGCGCAACCGTGCGCCAGCACGACGATCGCGCCGCACGCGTTGCCCAGCCGCGCCGACCGCTGCCAGCCCCAGTCGTTGACGAACCCGTAGATGAATCCGGCGCCGAACGCATCGCCCGCCCCAAGGATATTGTAGATCTCCACCGGGAAGCCGGGCGCTTCCAGCACTTCGCCCCCGGCCAAATGCACGCGCGAGCCAAGCGCGCCCACTTTCTCGACCACCGCCTCCGGCCCCAGCTCCAGCAGCCAGCTGATCGCCGATTTGACGTCGCCCTCCACCTTCGCGTCCGACACCTGCGAATGCGTCAGCGACATCTGGCTGGCGTCGCTCAACACTGCCGCATTGATCTCATCCTCCGTGCCAATTACGACGTCCACATTCGGCAGCACCGAACGCGCTACGACGCCGAACGCCCTCGGATCATGCCACTGGTCCGGGCGAAAATCGAGGTCGAAGACGACCGTCGTATCCACCTGCTGGGCATACTCGGCGCCGAACATGGTCGAGCTGCGGCTCGGCTCCTTGCTCAGATTGGTGCCGGCAAACTGAAAAACCTTGGCATCTGCCACCGGCGACGCCAGCACGTCGTCGATCGTAAGTTCGATGTCGGCGCAGTTCTCCCGGTAGTAGACCAGGGGAAAGCGGTCCGGCGGTTCGATGCCGAGGACGACCGCGCTGGTGCGGTGACCCGGCTTGCGCGGGCTGAAACTGAAATCGACGCCTTCCTTTGTCAAAAAATCTGCGATGAAATCACCAACCGGGTCCTCTCCCAGGCCGGTGACGAGCGCCGTCTTCAATCCCAGCCGCGCCCCGCCCACGCTGATGTTGGTCGGCGAGCCGCCCACATAGGCCGCAAAGCTGCCAATCTCCGAAAAAGGCGCGCCGACATCGTTGCTGTACAGGTCGATCGACGACCTCCCCATGTGGAGAGAGTCGTAGGTCCTCGCGCGGTCATCAGTCGTCATGATCGGTTTACCCTGTCCTGTTCAGTAGAGTGGCAGCCGTTCATCCACGCCGGCATAGTTGTCCTTGACCCAGGCGAAATTCGGGTCCTCCTGGTTGGCCAGGCTCTGCGCGCTCCCGGCCAGGACATTCAGATAATAAGTCGTGTATCCCGGCATGCTAACAACCGGATGGTAGCCCTCCGGAACCAGTACCGCCTCGTTGTGGCCCACCCGCACCAGCGCGTCGATGGGATTTCCGGCCGCGTGCATCGGAGAGTTTTCATCGGTATAGACCCGCTGGTAGGCGAAACCCTCGGGACGGTCAATATGGTAGAAGTAGACCTCCTCCAGGTCGGCCTCGATCAATCCGCCCGACTCGTCCTCGATATGGACGTCGTGTTTGTGCGGCGGATAGCTGCTCCAGTTGCCGCTGGGCGTGTACACTTCGACCAGCACAATGCGATGAACCGGCGAACCGGGCGGCAACAGGTCGTTGATCTGGCGGCTCACATTGTCGCCCCCGCGGATGCTGACCGCCACTTGCTCTGGCCTGATCAGCCACGGCTCGTGGTCCTCGTCAGTAGGCACCCACGTAGCCGCGAACTCGCCCCCCTCCTCTGCCGTCACCGTCAGCTGTGTGCGGCGCGGCAGATAGAGCGCGTGCGCGCCGCCGCTGAAAACATCCGCCCGCCCGCCAATCCCCTCCCAATTGCCGCGGTTGCTTTCTACCCGGTAGCGCCCGCTCATGTCGACAAACGCAAATTCGTTCTCTCCAGTGTCAAACGTCCAGGTCCCGCCCGCATCCAGCCGCCGCGCCTGAAACGATATGAACTCCCATCCGGCGCTCTGCGGCGTAACCTCCAGAATCAAACCCCGATCGTCCGCACTACTCTGCCGGCCGACCAAAATGTTCTCAGCCGTGTATCGCATTCTCACCTTCCTTCACATGGACGGCAAACAATCGACCACCCAATCCGCCGCTCCCATCAACTCTGCGCATTCGCAAATCGGGCGTAGTCGAGCGGCTCAGTCGGATAGCCCAGTTGCGCCAGCGTAGGTGTAATCTGGCTCCGATGTTCTGTCGCGTGATTGAAAACATGGCGCAGCACGTCATCCATCCGCAGATACATCTCGATTCCCTCCGTATTGCGGAACTGAAGCTTTCGGTCCAGTTCGCTCGCAGTGAGCGCGTCCACGTACGCCTGCCACTCGTCCCAAAGCGTTTCCCACGCGGCCTTCAAGTCGGCAAACTATCGAATTCAGCCGGCTGAACAAGACGGGACGGGTTGTTGCCTCCGATTCTTTGCAGCCAGGCCCGCTCGGCGCCGTAGCCGTGGACAGCCAGACCGTGCAGCGAGTCCCAGAAAAAGGGGCGCTCGGCAAAGTAGTCCTCCGCCGGGAGCGTCTCCAGGCTGGGAAAGACCCGTTTCCAGGCCCACTGGTTGTAGGAGAATAACCTCTTAACGGCTTCCACTGACATTTTAGTGCCCTTTCCAAGCAGGTGTCTTTAACCGGACTCGGTTTTTTCCCTTTTTTGTAAGGCAGCACAGAAGGTGGGACGTGAGATGGGTCTGGCACATTCCTCGGCACGCCAGCCCCAGCGACCGGCGCCTCTGGCGCCGGCAGCCATCTTGTAGCACGGCGTAGGGCAACTGTCAACCCTTGCGGCCCGTCCCGTTTCAGGACTGGCGCCACACACCTCCCGTTCTCGGCAGCTCAGCCAGCGGCCCGGGCGCCGGTTGGACCCCATTCACGCGTAGAAAACTGACCGCCCGCTGCAGAACTCCTTCCGCCGTCAGCGAACTGGTGTCGATGAGCAGGTCTGCATGGCCGCGCGCGTGTTCCAGCCGCTCCAACTCAGTCCGCCGCCACGGTTCGCTCCATTTGACGTCCGGGCGCCGCGTCCCTTGAGAGGGCAGGTCCGCGTCCAGAAAGACGAGCCACTCCGGCGGGCGGATGCGCTGCCACATATCAGGCACTTCGCTGTGCTCCTGGGCCACGGGACGGGCGTTATAGCCGAGTTGTCTCAGTTCCGCCACAAGGGTTGTCTTCCCCGCGGCGCTGACGCCTGCAACCTTGACCAGGTCTGTTTCCATTGTGCCGCCCCCATCGGCGGCCGGAACGATTCTCTGCGGAAGCTAAACGAATTTCCTCACAAAAGCGAGAGTTTCGACTTTTCTCAACCCGTCAGATCCGTCCAGTTTTTTGTTGGCTGTTGGTCCCATCGTTTGCGTGTGTGTGAATCTGATGCAGCGCTCGTCTGGATCCTTTGTCCTACGGGACAGAGGTACTCTCGTCTTGAACTATATTGGCGAGCAAAGTCGTCCAAATCACATTTTTTCTGGAGGGGACGTCTTGTTCGTTTCGAGTTTTCAGTAGAGGGGGACTTATGTCCTCCAATGTCCCCCCAAATCCTTTTCCGTCAGGGGGCGTAAGGCGCCGGAATTGGCGGTATTTCGGGCGAATTTCGGGCATTGTTCTGAGGTTGCAATTGAATGATACGAACAGTGTAGCAGGTATTCTGGGTTCTTGCTTTTGGCGCCAGTAGGGCCGGCTCGGCTGGGCAGTTTTTCGTGACGTTAACAGCCATGACGCTAACAGCGTAGCATGGTCGGGGCGCTGTTGCACGCGATTTCGTCATGTTGGTCAACATTCGTTATTCGTCTTAGGTGTCTCATAGGGGTCACTCTGCACACGACGGAAAAGAAGAAGAGGGGCTGCCCGGATTCAAGGGCGATCCGCCGCCGCGGCCGTTGGGCAGATACCCTGGAGTTTCATTGGGGAAGCAGCTTAGATCGGCAAAGAAAGCTCCATGCGCCGTACCTTCTGCTCCTGCTGATGCGTTTCCACCCTGACGACAAGGACCGTCGAGTCATCGCCGGGCCGACCGCGGTCCAACGCCAAAGCCGCCTCCAGGACGCGGTCGGCTATCTCTTTTGCGCTCTTGCCGCAGGCCCCGTTTTCGGAATCTTCGCTGCCGGCGTTGCCCAGCGCAGCCGCGCCGGCAACATCCATAGACCCACCGCTGCGGTGCCCCGCGCTCCAGATGCCGTCGGTGAAAACGATTGCCGTCAATCCCGGCGCGAGAGGAAGCTCGACGATGTTGGGCTTTGTGTTGCGGTAAATGCCGATGGCGTCGCACGGCTCCTCCAGCCACGCGATTTCGCCCTGCCTCTGCACCAGCACCGGACAGCGGCTGTTGCGGCTGAGCACAAGCGTCTCGGTTACCAGGTCGACGCTTGCGATGACCAGTTCGGCGCTGACTTTGCCGCCGCGATGCGTCCGCAGATAGTCGTGCGTGGCCCGCGCCACCGCGCCGTCACGAACACCCTCGGCCAGTAAGCTCATCGCCTTGCGCGCAACGAGATTGCTGATCGCCTTGGCGCTGCGCCCGCTGCGCTGACCGTCCGAAACGACAATGCTGATGCCGCCGTGGGGCCGTTCGACCACCTCCACAGTGTCCCCGCTTTCGCTGGAGGCATATTTCGAGACTTTGGCAACAGCGATCTGGATCTCCATCCGGTCCATCGAACGGCGCTTCCTGGCGGAACTTGTGAATTGTGGCGAATTCGTTTTCTGGACGTAGAAACGGACCGCGGGCGTCCGGCAGGACAGGAGAGCGAGTCGACAGGCAAAGGCGCGGAAGATGGGCAAACTTCCCGCTGCGATCTAATCATAGGCGCAGCGATCTGTCAATCGGAACAGAGGCACAAAGGTTTACTTGCTTGACACGGCAAAAGTCCTGTTCGATAATTGCTGCAATCCAATTCAGGAGCGAGCAACATGAAAATAACTCGCATCGACACACATCTTACCGAGTTAAACCACCGTTCGATCCCGTATGTTGTCATCCACACCGATGAAGGGATTCACGGCGTCGGTGAACCCTTCTCCTGTGGGCCGGACCGGGCGACGGTGGCGGCAATACACGACTTCGAGGAATGGCTGGTGGGCCGCGACCCTCGCGACATAGAGGGCCTGTATCACCTGATGTATGCCGGCGGAAGATTTCCCGGCGGCTCCGTCGTCAACGCCGCCATCAGCGGCATCGAGCACGCCCTGTGGGACATCGCTGGCAAAGCCGCGGGCCTGCCGGTCTACCGCCTGGTCGGGGGCAAGGCGCGCGATCGCGTTCGCGTTTACCAAAGCGTTGGCGGTAACACTGCGCAAGAGCTGGCCGACGACGCCCGGCGACTTGTCCAGACCTACGGCTATACCGCGCTGAAGATGGGACCTCTGCCCCCGGACTGGCATCAAATGCCCTGGAACAAGGTGCTGAGCGAGACCGAGCGCCGCGTGTCCGCCGTGCGCGATGCTGTCGGCCCCGATGTTGACATCGGTCTCGATCCCCACGCCCGAATCCTCGAGATCGGGCGCGCGGCGCAACTCTGCGATGTCGTAACGCCAATGCGACCCTTCTTCGTCGAAGAGCCGCTGCGCCCGGAAAACTACGAGGCCCTGGCAAAGCTCAGCCAGAAAGTAAACGTGCCGATTGCAACCGGCGAAATGCTTTACAGCCGCCACGAATTCCGCGAGCTGCTCAGCTATCACGCCGTCGATATCATTCAGCCTGACATCTGCATAACCGGCGGACTCTGGGAGATGAAGAAAATCGCGGCCATGGCCGAAGTCCACTATGCCAGCGTCGCGCCGCATAACCCGTGTGGGCCGGTCGCAACCGCGGTCAACGTCCACTTTGCCGCCAGCACATCCAATTTCGAGGTGCTTGAATATAAGGCTGACGAAGGCCGTCGCGCCGAAATCGTGGATGAGCCCGTCAAGTTGGTGGACGGCTACCTGGAGCTGCCGGAACGGCCCGGCCTCGGCATCGATCTGAACCTGGAAGCCCTCGCCGCGCAACCGGGCCGTTCGTGGCATCGTCCTTTCCTTCTTCGCCCCGACGGGTCGCTGGCCTATCAGTGAGGAAACCAACAGAGTGTCCCTCGCCGGTTTCCACCAACGGCGAGTCGAGACAGTCCCACTTGTGCCGGCAAAGGCCGACACCAACATCCGACAAGACCTCAACACGAAGAGATAGGACGCAATGCACGCAATCGAAGTCGATCAGACGCCAACAGGCCCCTTGCTCTCTTGGCGCGAGGTGGATGAGCCCGTCCTGCGCGCGGGCGAGGCGCTTGTCAGCATCCATGCCACGACGCTCAATCGCGCCGATCTGTCGCAGGCCGCCGGCAACTATCTCGCCGCCCCCCGGCGCGCCGCACATCCTGGGGCTGGACATGTCGGGCGAAATCGAGGCCGTCGCCGGCGACGTGCAGGGCTGGCAGCCAGGTGACACTGCCTGTGCGTTATTGGCAGGGGGCGGGTACGCCGAGCGCGTCGCCGTTGACCAGCGCCTTCTGCTTCCCATCCCTTCCAACTGGTCCTTCGAAGAGGCCGCCTGCCTGCCTGAAGTCTACCTGACCGCCTACGTCAATATCTTCATGGAGGCCGGATTTCAGGCGGGGGAGACGGTCCTGGTCCATGGCGGCGCCAGCGGCGTGGGTACAGCGGCGATCCAGATGGTCAAGCAGGCCGGCGGGCGCGTCATCACCACGGCCGGCCGGCCGGACAAGGTGGAGACCTGCCGCGCACTGGGAGCCGATCTGGCAATCAACTACCGCGCCGACGATTTCGCCGCAGCCGCGCGCGATTTTACCAGCGGTGAAGGTGTCGATCTGATTCTCGATATGGTGGGGGCAGACTACCTGGAATCTAACGTCAGCCTGCTCAAAGTGAGGGGGCGCCTGGTCTTTATCTCGACCCTCGGCGGTTCACAAGCGGAGATCAACATTGGTCAACTCATGGGAAAGCGCGCCCGCCTGATCGGTTCCGTCTTGCGCACCCGCCCTGTTGAAGAAAAAGCCGAGATCATCCGCCGCTTCCGTCAGCAGTTTTGGAAGCAGATCGAGAGCGGCGCGATCAAGCCGGTGATCGATCGCGTCCTTCCTGTTGCCGACGCCCACACGGCGCATGGAGTCATGCGTAACTACGAGAATATCGGCAAGATCGTCCTCAAAGTGCGCTGAGCTCGGCGAGCAACTCCTGCACCGCCAGCTCTATCGCGGCCAGCCCTGAGTTTGCATCGGTTACATCCAGGTCGTGTACCGTCCAATAGCGAACCCGCTCCGTCCAGTGGGGAAAGCGCACCTGCATTAGCGGTCGATGCTCCACTTCGTTGACCGCGACGACGACTGCCGCAGCAGCAAGATTCTCTTCCTCTAAATCCAGCGGCGGGCGCACAGGCTGTGGCGGCTCGATTCCTCGCAAACGCAGTCGCGCCAGCGCATACGACGAAATACAGCCTATGTTCTCGATGCTTGGCTGCAAGCCCCGGCTTTCCGCCCGCCACGCCAGTTTCCTCTGACTGGCCAGGGCGTTGAAATAATGTTCGGCAAAACGACTGCGGTAATAGTTGCCGGTACAGAGGAAGAGAACAGTCGTGGTCATGGTGCGCGCACTATGCTTGCTGCGGGCGTTTGCGAAGCGTGATCGCCTGAACGTCGCCGAATCGCCCCCCATCGGTTGGAATCACCTCGAATTCAACGATGTCGAAATGACATTCGAGGATCGAGCGCAATCTCCCGTGCGTGTAGAGCGCGTAGAAACGCTTCGGTTCATAGTGGTCCTCCTCCCGAACGCCCTCAAATTCCTGTCCGCCATAGCCTCCGATGAAGAGGAGGCCGCCGGCGCGAACAACACGCCCGATCGCTTTGAGTACCCGCCCAAACTCAACCTTGGGTACGTGCAGGAGGCAATTCTGCGCCAGGAGCGCGTCAAAGCGGCCACTCGGAAAGTCCAGGTGCAGAAAGTCCATCACGTATGCTTCGAGCCCCTTCGCTCGACACAGCCGCACCATCTCCGGCGAAAGGTCGGTACAAACGACGGCCAGACCTGCATCCTGAAAGAAACGACCGGCCTGGCCGGTACCTGCCCCGATTTCCAGCAGCGAGATCGCCCCTTCCCCTCCGCCTTCCTGCCGACCTTCAGGCGCGCTGCCAGCTTTTTCGACCTGCAAACGACCCAGGAACTTTGTCCACGCTTCCTGCTTCCACGCATGGACCGGGCGGGTGTCCCGTTCTTCAGCGCGTGCGTCATAGGCGCTCTTAAGCTCAGTTGTGACGGAGCTGTAATCTGTCAAAGACCGTTCGCCTCCCCCGCCTTCCTCGTCAACTTGGCCTCTCCCTCCAGTTCCGCCTGACGGAAGTACGCAGGGCCGGGCTGCGCCAACATGCGCGCCACCGGCCGCAACTCCATCCACCACTGCTCATATGGCCGTTGGAGTTCGGCATCCATCAGCCGCGGCACCATATACAGCGGAGTTGCCCTGACATCTCCCTCCTGGATGCCTAAACACGCGGCCCCCACCTCGGCATAGCTCTTGGCCTGGTGCCGCAGCGCCATCTCTTCTATGCGGCCGACTGCCTCCCACGCCAACCGCGCGGCCAGGATCCGGTCGAACGGCGACGGGTTGCCCCCCTGCTGAAGGTGCCCCAGAATCGACTGGCGCACCTCGAACAGGTCGCCGCCCTCCTCGTCAAACAGAGCCGCGATGAACGGTGTGGTATAGAAAGAGTTGGCCGACTCATTTCGGATCATCAGGCCCAGGCGCTTGCCCTGCTGAAAGCCCTGCTTCAGCAGTTCGATGTCCTGTTCAAGGTCCCTCAGCGTGATCCCTTCCTCATGCATGTAAACGCGTTCCGCGCCGGTGGCAATGGCGCTCATCAACGCCAGGTATCCGCAATAGCGGCCCATCACCTCGACAATGAAACAGCGGTTGAAAGCCACGGCGGACTGCTTTATCTTGTCCACGACTTCGACGATGCTGTTGAGGGCCGTGTCGGCGCCGATGCTCAACTCGGAGCCCGGCAAATTGTTGTTGATGCTGGCCGGAATGCAAAGCAGTGGGATATTGAAGGCCGGGAAGTTGTGCCGCTCCTCGTAGAGCCGATGAATGGCGTGATAGCCGGCCCAGCCGCCGATCATCACGATGGCGTCGACCCGATGCCTTTCCAACGTTTGAGCGGCGGCGTACAACTCCGCCCCCTCCGGGCATTTGCGGCTGCTGCCAAGCTCACATCCGCCCGTCGGCGCCCAACCGTTGACCGACATCCAGTTCATCTCCTGAATGTCGTCGTTGATCAGGCCGCGGCAGCCCCTCTTGACGCCGAGCGGTATGTGGCCGCTGTCCTCCAGCAGCCTTACCATCGCACGGGTGGCGGCATTCATGCCCGGCGCCGGCGCCCCGCCCGTCATGACTGCGACTCGCAGCCTTTTCTGGTCCGGTTGGGGAGGGCGTGGATTGGCTTGAATTAGCGTCCGCAGGATGCGGAAAGAGTCAATGTAGGCCTTGCCGCGGTACTGCATCGCCTCTTCGAAGTCGCACGCATGAATACATCGGTTGACCTCATTCGTTTGCGCTACGCAATCGGTCAACGACTTATGAACAATCTTATTGTTCTGGATGCCGATCAGCACCGCCTCATCGCCCGGCCTCGCCTTGAGTGCGGCATCGGCCGCCGCAGCGCCCAGCAGCGTCGCAAGCACTCGATCATACGCGCTGGGCGAACCACCCCGCTGCACGTGGCCAAGCACTGTCACCCGCGCCTCTTCGCCCAGGTACCTGGTCAACACGTCCTTGACGTATCCGCTCGAGATCGGTTTGCCATGCCGGTCGTGCGCGCCCTCCGCCACTACTACGATACTGTCCCGCCGCCCCATTTCGCGGCCGGAACGCAGAATCGAACACATCTTCTCTTCCCACTCGTCCAAATTGGGAGGGCTCTCGGGGATCAGGGCAAAGTCCGCGCCCGATGCCAGCGCGCCCATCAGCGCCAGGTAGCCGCAATGATGTCCCATAACCTCAACGACGAAGGCGCGCTGATGGCTGGCCGCAGTGCTGGTGATGGCATCAAGCGCTTCGGTGATCCGGTGTAGGGCGGAGTCCGTTCCTATCGTCAGGTCCGTACCGAACATGTCATTGTCGATCGAACCGACGAGTCCGGCTACGGCCAGAAAACTGTGCTTTTCAGCTGCCGACGGCGCAAGCTGTCCCTCAGCGACCAACTCCTCGATGAGAGAGGTCCACTCCTCGCGCAGCACCTGCGCGCCCGTGAGGCTGCCGTCGCCGCCGATGACAATTAAGCGGTCTATCTCGAGTTGGATCAGATTGTAAACGGCCTTCTTACGCCCTTCACGGTTGAGGAAGTCCGGGCTGCGCGCCGTACCCAGGAGCGTCCCGCCTTTCTGCAGCACGCCGCCAACGGAGTCCCAGGAAAAAGGGCGGATAAGGCTGCCTCCCTCGATTATCCCCTGAAACCCTTCAAAAATGCCGTATACTTCCGCTCCAACTTCCAGCGCCGCCCGCACCGCCGCACGCACGGCTGCATTCATACCCTGAGCGTCGCCTCCGCTGGTGAGTACCCCAAGACGAGCCGGTGTATCTGAGACCATTTGCCGCCCTCCGTTCGCGGCGAAGTTTCAGCCGAAAACCGCCTCCAATTTCGAGGCAACTCCGTCAGCCTTCATTATAGCATGTAGCTGCGATTACTTACACTTGCCAGCCGCCCTCCGCCGCCCTCCATCAGCGCACGTCCCTCCAGTGCGAGCTCCTACATCTGTCGCCAGTCCGCGCGGCCCGGCATCCTTTGACAGATCGGCACTTTGAAATGTACACTTCAGGGCGCAATTCGGACTGAGTTGGGCGAGACTGGCATGGAGATTGTCGTCTTCGGGGTCAGTCTACGTTTTCCTCTTCGGTTGAAGAGAGGTCATTGTTATGCCAGCCAGACGCAGAGCATCATTCAGAATTGGAGTTACGGGCTTGGGCGAGCGGCAGGAAATTGCGCCGGGTGTTTTCATCAACACCGTCTATCGCGGCTGTACGCCGGGTTTCGTGGTGACCGACGAGGGATTGATCCTGATTGATACGCCTTTGATCCCAAAACAGGCCAAAGATTGGCGAGAACAGATCGAATCGGAATCTCCGGACAAGCCAATCCTTTATGTCTTCAACACCGATCACCACCGCGGCCACGCCTTGGGCAACCAGTACTTCCTGCCGACGACGGTGATCGCCCACGAGCGCGCGTTCAAAGAGATGTCGGGCTATACCGAGAACTTCAAGGAACGCGTCTATAACAGCTTCAAGCGGGAGCCGGATATCCAGGAACAGCTGACCAATATTGAGATCGTTCTGCCCGATGTCACCTTTACCGACTGCGCACGTTTACAGTACGGAGGACGTGAGGTGAAGCTGATCTATGTTGGCGGCCATACGCCGGCTACAAGTATCGCCTGGCTGCCGGAGGAAAAGATCGCCTTCGTCGGCGACATTTTGTGGGTGGACCAACATCCCTACATGGCCCAGGCCGATTCGCTTGAATGGATCGAAGCGCTGCGTCGGATCCGCTCTCTGGGCGCCGAGATGCTGGTCCCGGGCCACGGCCCGGTGTGCGGTCCGGATGACACGGAAAAAGTGGAAGAGTACATTCGCAATAAGCGTCGGCGTGTGCGCGACTACTACCGCGCGGGTAAGACCAAGAACGAAGCCAAAAGCGGCCTCGTCGGCGAAATGTTGGAGCTCTTCCCTGTGCCTTTGGAGCGCAAGGCAAAGATCGAGAGCCAGATCAAGTCCGGCATCAATCGAGTCTATCGCGAGATACAACGGGAAGAAGAACTGGCCAACGCCGAAATGGGCAACGGAACGTTCCCGCCTCCAGTGTCAGCACCGGTTCTGGTGCGCGAACAACCTGCGGATGCCAACCTGGTACCGGATCCTGCAACTTTGCCCGCTCCGGCGATCGGCCAGCCCGAACAAAATGGAGGACGGGAGGTCGAACAGGAGGCCAAGCTGTAATGGCCTATTCGGTTCGCCAAGAGCGCCAGGGCCTGGCCACCAGCTTGCGTGAAGATCTAGCCGAAGCGGAACGCCTCATCGTTCTGCTGCGCAGGGACAATGTAGAAGCGTTCCTGCAGCTGATGGACAGGATCGAAGAGAGCTTCACGCTGCTGGAAACGAGCGGTCTGGACCTGAGACCGGAGCAGACCCGCTGGGGCAGTCTCCTCAGTAAGCTGACCCGCGAGGCTGGCCGCGTCGTGCGCACGATTGACGTGGCCGGCGGGCTGGGCCAGCTGCGCAAGGCCAATCCACCGGCCGAGGGACTGTGGTGGAAGCTCGATGCGGTTGTCGCAGCCGCTCGACGCCGCCTGATCCGTCGTTTAGGCATTACGGTCGGAACGATCGCCGCGGTGCTGGCAGTCATCTGGGCGCTGCTCACATACGTCATTCCACCGGATCCCAACACGGTGGTAGCGTCTGAAGCAATCACGACGTTGCAGCAACTCTCCTTCGAGCAGCGCTGGGAAGAGGCGCTGACGACCATTGAAGAGGCCAAAGCCCAGCTCACGCAGCCCGACGCCGAGCTACTGATTTGGGAGGGGGTCGTTCGCGACAAATTGGGGCAGAGCGAGCGCTCGCTGGAGGCTCTGGAGGAGGCCAGGGCGTTGGTGCCCGCCGATCAGCAAGTGGCATATCTGTGGTCGCTCGGCGCCATCCGGCTGTACGTCAACGACCTGGAGGAAGCGCGCATCGCCGGCAACGAAGCAGTTTCATTGGAACCCACCAATCCACAAGGCTACTTTCTCCTGGCCAGCGTAGCCGAAATGGAAGGAGACACCGGCGCCGCCGTCGGTCTCTTCGAGGAAGCATACCAACTGGCTACCGAGAGCAATCCCCAGTTGGCCGTGATTGCCCGCGTTCGCATGGGCAGCCTGCTGCAGCGGCCCGCCAATATGTCGCTCTTCGGCGAGGACCAGCCCGAAGCCGGAGAGAACGGCGAGAATGAGGAGGCCGAGTAACGATTCGTCGGTGTTTCAAAGCATGATTCTCGTGAATTGCCAGTTTGCGGGAAGGCGCTGGCGCAGAGAGAGGAAGGTGCATCAGCAGAGAAAGTCGGTCGGGCGATAGCGCCACCCTCGCAGTTTAAATACGCCCCCTTAGCTCAGAGGATAGAGCAACGGACTTCTAATCCGTCGGTCGTAGGTTCGATTCCTACAGGGGGTGCCATTGGCTGCGAAGACGGGCGCATGCTGCCGCTGGGTACCACGCGCCTGCAACAGTATCTGAAGCAGAATGTCCAGGAGAGGAAGCCGCCTCCGACCTCTGCTTCGAGAGTTCTGCAGAGCAGTCTTCCGCTCCCGGCGCGCCGGCTGAATGCGCAAAACGTGACTCACCGCAACTTTCCCGTTAGCCTACCCTCTCCCGCAGAGAGCCCTTCTCTGAAATCGTCTCGTGCGGTTCCTTCTCGTTGATCCCGATGTGGCGCACCGAGCCCGGCTCAATGTACGGAAAGGCCGGTCCGCCCGCCGGCGCCGCCCAGCGCACACCGTTGGCGATCACCTGGCGGATGATCGGCTTGTGGAATATCGGGTAGGTCTCATGGCCCGGTCGGAAGTAGAAGATCTTGCCGTTGCCGCGGTGGAAGCACGCCCCGCTGCGAAACACATTGCCACCCTCGAACCAGCTGACAAACACGAGATCGTCGGGGGTTGGAATGTCGAAAAGCTCACCGTACATTTCACACTCTTCGTTAATGAAGAAGGGCGGCAGGCCGTGCGCGATCGGGTGCGATGGCTTCACCACCCAGATCCTCTCTCTCTCGTCCGCCTCACGCCAGTGGATACTGCATGTCGTGCCCATCAACTTGCGGAAGATCTTCGAAAAGTGGCCGGAATGCAAAACGATCAGGCCCATGCCCTGCAGGACACGACTCTGCACCCTTTCGACGACCTCGTCGCTGACCTGCGCGTGGGCGCGATGACCCCACCAGGTCAGCACATCGGTCTCCGCCAGGACTTCGTCAGTCAGGCCATGCTGCGGCTCGTCCAGCGTGGCAGTACGGACGGCATCGAACCCGTGCTGCCTCAGCCCTTCGGCGATGGCTCCGTGAATGCCGTCGGGATAGATCCCGCCCACGAACTCGTTTACCTTTTCGTGTTGATACTCGTTCCAGACCGTTACGCGAATGTCGCCCATCCTTATTCCTCCATCTATTGCCAAGTGCAGCGCCTTCTGCCCGCCGATCTACTTCAATTGCAAGCACCAACCTGAACAGGACAGCCCCCCTGTGCCGCCGAGGCCTGAATCGCATCCCAAAGGCGGGCCATGCGCAAACCGATTTCCGGAGGGCAGGGGTTCTCCATCTCACCGGACCGCACCCGCAGGAACTGCTGCCATGTTCCAAGCGATTCGGGCAGCTCGACCGGCGTCAGCGCCTCGTCATCGGGCCCCTGTATCAGGAGCCGCTCGCCCCAAACGCCGGTCTGCAACATCCCCTTCTCGCACAATACGCGCACGTCCGAACCAATTTTGCAGTCGGTGTTGCCGGCCGCATTCATCGAAACAAGCGCACCCGAAGCCAGCCGGGCGATTACCGCTCCGAGGATGTCGACGCGAGCGCCCTGGTTGTCAGTCCAGGCAGCCACCTCTGCGAAATCTTCGCCCGCCAGATCGGAGATAGTATTGAGCATGTGTGCGCCGGTGTCAAACATGAAACCCCCGCCGGCTATTTCCGGCACCTGGCGCCAGAGACCGCTTGTGGGGACAAGCCAGTTCTGCCAGACCACTGCACTGATATTCAGAATCTTGCCCAGCCTGCCCGAGCGGAGTATTTCTACGCCGGTACGCACCTGCGGTGACAAACTACCGTTGAAAGCCACCGACAGAAGCCGGCCGCTTCGTCTCTGCACGTCGATGAGCGCGACCGCCTCCTGCGCGTTCATCACCATCGGCTTCTCCAACAACACATCCAGCCCGGCTTCCAGGCAGGCGCTTGCCTGGCAAAAGTGCAATACGTGCGGCGTGATTATGAAGACCGCGTCAAGTTCCCTCCTCTGCAACAAATCCTCCAACTCCGGCACGTTGGGCGGATGCGGCAGACCCGCTTCGTCGAAGAGCTCACAAAATGCTGCATAGGCCTGCGCCGACGGCTCGCATACCATACTGATTTCGGTTGTATTCTGCTGCTTGAGGAGGCGGCGGGCGTGGCTCCGTGCCATGCCGCCGCCCCCGATAAATGCCATTCGAACGCGGGACGATTTCCCGCCTGACTCACGGTTGACCATCGACTTGCTCCTGACCGAATATGTACTGCTGGCTCTCTATGCTCAAAACGATTCGGTGTGCAGGGCGTTGGCCTGCTCACGGTGTGGCCCTGTGCTGTTCCTGGGGTCCGATCTGCGGGAATCCCTTGCAAAGACCTGGCAGAATTCCTGCGGGCCGCCCAATCATACCTTGCTGAAGCCGCACCGGAAAATTTTGCGGAAGACTGACCACCTCTTAGAATGTTGAACCGCGAACACAGTTCTTAGGTACCCGCCAAAGGCGCCTGTCGAACGCAAATTTCAACAATGGCCTGTCAATCGACGCGATCGCACGCAAACCCCAACTGCGGCGGGTCTTGAATCGTGTGCCCCGCTCACGCCGTCCTGGCCTCACCATTTCTCTTTCTGCAAGATCGGCGGAGCGCCTGATGGCCCCTCCCAAACTCTATCTTGCCTCGGCCAGCCCGCGTCGACGACAGTTCTTCCAGGAGCTTGGCATCTCCTTCTCAGTCCAGCCCGCCGACATTGAGGAGGCCCCGGCGCCGGGAGAAACTCCGATTTCAATGGTGGAGCGGCTTGCCACGGCCAAGGCGCTGTCGGTCGGCGAACGCCTCGTGCAGGAAGGCCGCGCCCGGAATGAAATCGGCTTCTCCGTTGACAACGGGCCCACCTCGCAAACGGTACAAATCGTTGTCGGCGCCGACACGGTTGTTGCCCTCGACGGCGAATCGCTTGGCAAACCACTGAATGCCGACGAGGCGCGGGCAATGTTGCAGCGCCTGCGCGGCCGCAGCCACTATGTCCACACAGCCGTGGCAGTTGTCCGCTTCGCCGGCGTCTCCCGCCAGGCCGTACGCTGTGTGGTCAATTCAACAACTGTAACGATGCGCGGCTACACCGACGCCGAAATTGCAAAATACGTGTCAGCCGGCGCCCCCATGGACAAGGCCGGCGCCTACGCCATTCAGGATAAGCATTTCAGACCTGTGGAAAGCCTGTCAGGCTGCCCCGCCGGCGTGATGGGAATGCCCGCGGCCGACCTGCTCCGCCTGTTGGCAGAGTTTGGCCTTCCATTCCGGGGCGTCCCGCACGAGGTCTGCCGTGCGCAAACCGGGTTTCCCTGCTGCCAGGAGAAGGAGCCGAATTCGCCGCGCTGATTCGCGCTTGCTTACGAATTAACCAGCGTGTTGCCAAATCTCTTGACGAGTTGATACACTTGTGGCGGTGAAGGCGCGCCTTCAGGCGGCGTGCAACATCTGCACCTAAATCGCGCCCAGGAGAAAACTTTGCCCAGAAGTCCGGATGCCTACGAGGGATGGGATGAAGTCTTCGAGGAAGACTACTTCGATGTGCCTGCCAAGAGCAAGCCGAAACCCAAGAAAAGGGAGCGGACCGTCGCCGGCGTCGTGACGCGCGCCCGAGGACATCACTTTGATGTAACCACCGCGGACGAAAGAGTGATCAGTTGCCGCGTGCGCGGGCGGCTGCTGCAGGAACGAACCAAAGACCTGACCCTTGTCGCAGTCGGCGACCGGGTACGGGTCGTCCTGGAACGTAGACGCACCGGCCTGATCGATTCGGTCGAAGAGCGCGATTCGACGCTGAGCCGTCAGCTGCCCGGTTCAACCAGGCCGGCAGAAGACGTAATCGTAGCAAATCCCGACCAGGTACTTATCGTTTTCTCAGTGAAGGAGCCGGAGCCCCATCTGCGGATGCTGGACCGCTTCCTGGCGATTGCCGAGGCCAACGAACTTCCGGCCGCCATTGCCATCAATAAGATCGACTTGACCGGCCTCGAAGCGGCCCGCAGCAAGTTTCGCGTCTACGAAGAGCTGGGTTATCCGCTCCTCTATGTCAGCGCCACACAGGCCAAGGAAGCCGTACGACACCACGATTCTGCCGAGATCGCGCCATCGTCCGGCCTCCGTCAGCTTTGCGACCTGCTGCTCGACAGACTTACGGTGGTGACCGGGCCGAGCGGCGTGGGCAAAAGCGCCCTCATCAACGCTATCGATCCCAGCTTGAACCTGCGGGTCGGGGACCTGCGAAATTTCGAAGGAAAGGGCCGGCACACGACGCGCGGCGCGCAGCTCTTTCGCTTGCCCATTGGTGAGAAGACCTTCATCGCAGATACACCCGGCATCCGCGAACTTGCGCCGTATGAGATCGATCAAGGCAGCCTCGCCTTCTACTTCGTCGAAATGAAGCCGTACGTCAATGACTGCCACTTTCCCAACTGTACGCACGACCACGAACCACGCTGCGCGGTGCTCCAGGCAGTTGAAGAGGGCAATATTTCAGCCGAGCGCCACGAAAGCTACGTACGCTTTTGAACGGGGAAAGCTTCCAGCTGGAGGAGTGGTGATCGCCACACCTCTCGCGGCAGCAAACGCCTCGAAACCCACCTGCCAGCGACACATCGTTGCCAGTTGAACAACTCTCGAAATGTCCCAGATTCTCTCCGAACTGAATTCGCAACAGGAAGAGGCCGTTCGCGCCACGGAAGGGCCGGTGCTGGTGCTGGCAGGCCCGGGCTCGGGCAAGACGCGCGTCCTCACCCGCCGCATCGCCTATCTGATAGAAGAACAGAATATCGATCCTTGGCATATCCTGGCGGTGACATTTACCAACAAGGCCGCCCGGGAGATGGCCGAGCGCGTTGTTTCATTGATCGGGCACAAATTCCCCCCTGCAAAACCGGGACAGCGGCGTAACCTTGATGGTCTGACCATTGGCACATTTCACTCCGTCTGCGCGCGCGTCCTGCGCGTCGAGGTCGATGCCGTCGGCTTTCAACGCAATTGGGTCATCTACGACAGCGCCGACCAGTTGTCGCTCATTCGCGAAATTCTCAAGGAAATGGACCTTGATGAAAAACGATTCAATCCCCGGGCAATTCTAGGACAGATAGGCAGCTGGAAAAACGCGCTCGTGTCGCCCGAGGCAGTGCAGGCCGATGGCTACATGCAGGAAATCTGCGACCGAGTTTACGTCCGCTACCAGCATCTTCTGCATCACAACAACGCGATGGATTTCGACGACCTGCTGATGCACGCCGTACTTCTCCTGCGTCAGAACGAGGAGATAAGGCGCAAGTATCAGAACAAATGGCGATACGCGCTGGTAGACGAGTTCCAGGATACCAACACCGCCCAGTACGATTTGGCGGCACTTTTGGTCGGCGCCCCCGAAGGCAAAAACAACATCTTTGTCGTCGGCGACGAAGACCAGTCCATCTACCGCTTCCGCGGCGCCGACTACCGCAACGTCTTGCGTTTCCGTCGTGACTATCCCGCGGCAAAGGTCGTTCTGTTAGAACAGAACTACCGCAGCACGCAGAGCATCCTGGACGTAGCCAACGCTGTCATCTCCCAAAATGCGAATCGCACGCCCAAGAAACTGCACACGGACAGCGGCGCTGGCCGCATGGTGACAATCCATGAAGCCTACAACGAGGTCGAAGAGGCAGAGTATGTGCTCGACGAGGCCGCTCGGATAAGCGATCGCAGTGGACTGGGATTGGGGGCGGCGGCCGTGCTCTACCGCACGAACGCGCAGAGCCGGGCGCTTGAGGAGGCCTGCGTGCGCCGGCACGTGCGGTACCGCCTGGTAGGGGCGACCCGCTTCTACGAGCGCCTCGAAATCAAGGACGTGCTGGCATATCTGCGGCTTGTTCATAACCCTTCTGCCACAGTGGCGCTTGACCGGATTATCAATAAGCCCCCGCGGGGAATCGGCCAGCGCACCTACGCCGACCTGAAGGATTGGGCCGCCTCTTCCACTGTCAGCGAATGGGATGCCCTGCGATTTCTCGTGGAGAAGGAAGAGGACGACAGCCGCCCAGATTTTCCGGCCACTGCTCGTAATGCAATCTCGCCCTCTCCCTTCGGCGCTCGCGCCCGCAAGGCGCTTGTCAGATTTGCCCAGTCTCTGGCGTCCTGGGTGGAGATCGCAGCCCAGGGAAAGTACGAGAGCGTTGCCACTCTCATGGACCGGATTCTGACGGAGAGCGGCTACCTCGACCGCCTGCACGACGGCAGCGAAGAAGGCAAAGAACGATTCGAGAATATCAACGAGTTGCGAGCGGTCGCCGCCCAATATCGGCCCGGCTCGGACGAACTGGAACCGGGACAAGATCCGCTCGGGCTCTTCCTCGAGGAGATCAGCCTCGTCAGCGAGCAGGACGACCTGGACGAAAGCCAGGACGCCCTGACCCTGATGACGCTGCACACAGCCAAGGGGCTGGAATTCCCTGTCGTTTTCATGGTCGGTATGGAGGAGGGGCTGCTGCCCCATTCGCGCAGTTTGAACAGCGATGACGAAGATGACTTGGAGGAAGAGCGAAGGCTGGCCTACGTCGGCATCACCCGCGCTCAACGCCGGCTCTACCTGGTCCATGCTTTCCGACGAGGAATGTGGGGCAGCAGTGAAATGCAGGAGACCAGCCGCTTCCTCGACGAGATCCCCGCCGACCTGCTGCGGGGAAAGGTCGACCGCCAGGGCCGTTATGCGGCCGAATATGAGCGCTCAACAAGCTGGCTGGATGACCAGGCAGCATTAGGCCGGTGGAGGGGCGCATTGAGCGGCGCGCAGGAATCAGCTGGCTTCGGGAGTAGCAGGGAAGCCTCCTCCGACCAGGAAGAACGCCGCCAACAGGACTGGTCAAAACGAAGTGCTCGCCGCCGCCGGCCGGCTGTTTCCGAAGCGGAAACGCAATTCAAACGCCGCCAGAGCGTGGAGCACCCCAAATTCGGAGTCGGCACGGTCATCGACAGCATCGTAATCGGCGGCGAAGAGGAAGTGTCGATCGCATTTCCCGGTTTGGGCGTCAAGAAGTTTATGGCCTCCATAGCCAATTTGAAGATCCTTTAGCCACGTCAGAGGCGCACGAGACTAGATGGCGCATTCAACTTCTCCTCCCTGGAACACAACGACCAAGGCAATCGTCGCCGTGTCGGCACTGGCACTGGCCTGCCTGCTGGTCTGGGTCTTTCGCAGCCTCTTGCAGCAGGTGGTGCTGGCCGGACTGCTGGCCTATCTTCTCCATCCTCTGATCTCCTTCATCGACCGGCGCACGCTCCTCAATCGCGTCGCTGTCGTTCTCCTTGTTTACCTGGTCCTTGCTCTCATTGTTGTGGCGACCTTTTCGCTCGTGGGCGTCACTACCTTTCAGCAGGCCATGGACCTCTCCGGCCGGCTGCCCGGTTGGTTTGACGACGCCGTAGCCCAGCTGCAGACCCTGCTGACACAGTTGCCCGAGAGCCTCTCGCTTGGCCCGCTGACCTTGCCCGTCGCCAGTCTCATTCCCCAGCTGCCCGGCTGGGAAGAGGTGCTCGGCCAGGCCTTCGGTCTGCTCCAGCCCCTTCTAAGTCGCGGAGGCAGCCTTGCCGCTAGCGTTGTGACCGGCACAGTGGCCGTCCTCGGCCAGGTCTTCCTGATATTCCTCATCTCCATATATGTAGCCATAGATATTCCCCGCATCGGCGGCATGATCGGTAACGTCGCCCACAAGCCCGGTTACCGACAGGACGCCGAGCGCCTGACGAAAAGCATCAGCCAGGTTTGGGGGGCCTACATGCGCGGACAAGCCCTGCTTGCATTGGTGATGTTCGTGCTCGTCAGTGTCGTTCTTGGCGCGCTTGGCGTGGACAACGCGCTCGGCCTTGGGCTGCTCTCCGGCGCCATGGAGTTCCTGCCGCTCGTCGGCCCGCTTATCGGGGCGGGCGCAGCCATCCTGGTCGCTTTTTTCCAGAGCAGCCAATCATTCGGCATGACGCCGCTTCAGTTCGCGCTGGCGGTGACAGTGGTCATGGTCGTAATCCAGCAGATTGAGAATACGCTGCTCGTTCCCCGCATCGTTGGCGGCGCACTCAACCTGCACCCGCTGCTCGTCCTTGTCAGTGTAATCATGGGCGCATCCCTCGCCGGGCTGCTTGGCGCTGTCCTGGCGGCCCCAGTGGTCGCCTCAATTCGCATCCTCGGCAACTACGCCTGGCACAAGATGCTCGACCTGCCCCCCTTTCCGGATGAAGACGAAAGCCGGGAAACAAGTGCGGCCGGGAGAGACGAAGGCAGCAACCCGGTCGAAGAATCGGAAGGGAAGGCTTCTCCCCACGTCCAATCCCAGATTCTCACCCCCCAGATATACCCACTCTCCTTTGAGCCGGTCTATAAGGACTACATCTGGGGAGGCCGCAACCTCGGAACAAAGCTGGGCCGCAATATCCCCCCGGGCATCGTGGCCGAAAGCTGGGAAGTTGCCGCCCACCCACACGGCCAGTCGAAAGTCGCGTCCGGGCCCCTCGCGGGATACACGCTCGCCGCACTGAATGAATATCTCGGCGAACGGCTGATGGGTCAGGCGGCGGGGTCCCCGAACTTTCCACTTCTGGTCAAACTTCTGGACTCCACCCGCTGGTTATCGGTCCAGGTGCATCCCGACGATGCATACGCCCGCGAGCACGCCGGAGAGCTGGGCAAGACCGAGCTGTGGATCATCCTCCACGCTGAACCGGGCGCCGAGCTGATCTACGGTCTCAAGGCGGGCGTCGACCTTGAGCAGCTGTCGCAGGCCGCCGCAGAAGGCGCCATCGAACCGTTGCTCCACCGCGTGCCAATCCGCGCCGGCGACGCGGTCTATCTGCCCGCGGGCACAGTCCACGCGCTCGGGCCCGGCGCGATTGTGGCCGAGATCCAGCAGAACAGCGACACGACCTACCGCCTCTACGATTGGGGCCGCACCGGTACGGACGGCGCTGCCCGGCCGCTGCACATTCGCCAGGCGTTGGACGTCATCGACTGGGACATGACAGAGCTCGAAATCGCCCGGCCCCCTGTCCTTTCTTCTCCCGACGGGTGGACGCGCGAGCTACTCTCCGATCTGCGGACAATTGGCGGTCCGTCCGCACCGGCTCTCCGCGCCCCTGCCGGAACGGCGACCGCCTGCCCATACTTTCAGGTCGAACGACTGACCGGACGTCCCGGCTCGAACTGGTCCGACATCTGCGCCGGGGACACCTTCCAAATCTGGGCCGCCCTTTCCGGCAGCGCATCGCTGCGCTGGGCCGGCGCGCCCGTAGCCTTACGAGCCGTTTCCTGGCTGCTCCTTCCCGCCGCTCTGGGAGCATTCGAGCTCCAGGCCGAGACCGACTGTGTCCTGCTTCGCATCCAACCAAGCTGATTTCCAGGAGAAATTCTGTGCCAAACCCGGACCGACGTGCAATCACCACCTTTCCAATCCACGAGCCCCTGGCCTCCCGTTGGAGCCCCAGGGCCTTTGCCGACCGCGCGATTCCGACTGATGTACTCGGAAGCCTCTTCGAAGCGGCCCGTTGGGCGCCCTCCTCGCGCAACCTGCAGCCCTGGCGCTTTGTCATCGCCGCGCGCCACCGCGATCCCGAAGGATTTGCCCGTATCCTCGGTACCCTTATGGAAGGAAACCAGGTCTGGGCCCAGCACGCCTCTCTCCTCCTTATCGCCGTGACACAGCCGAAACCCGATGACGCCGGCCGCGCCAACCCCTACGCCCACTACGATGTCGGCCAGGCCATCGCCCACCTTTCAATACAGGCAATGGCCTGCGGTCTCTATATCCACCAGATGGGCGGTTTTCGCAGAGACAAGGCCAGGGAGGCTCTCGCAATCCCCGCAGGATTTGAACCGGTCGTCTCCGCCGCAATCGGTTATCTGGCCGACCCGTCAGGACTGCCTGAGGAGATACGAGACCGCGAACTGGCCCCCCGCAGCCGCAATCCGCTGTCCCGGCAGGTGTTCAGCGGCACATGGGGCGCGCCCCATCCCGACTATGCATGAGCTGGCAATCAGGAACGGGCGACTCATCACGCCCTCCGGCCCTGCGCTTGCCGACCTTGCCATCGATCGCGGCCGCATCGCGGCCATCGGGAAAAACCTGAACGCCGCGCACACAATCGACGCGTCCGGCTGTTTCGTGCTCCCCGGCGGCGTGGACTGCCATGTGCACCTGCAAATGCAGCTGAACGGGCTGATCAGCACCGACAGCTTCGAGTCCGGCACGGTCGCCGCGGCCTGCGGCGGTACGACCACGGTGGTCGATTTCATCGACCCTCAACCGGGGCAAACGCTAATCGATGCCTATCGCAAGCGTCGCGCCGAGGCCGATGGCAGCGTGGCCGTGGACTACGGCCTGCACATGACCATCCCCGCCACGCACGCCGAATCGGCCGAGCGGCTGCGCGAGATTCCGGCTGTCGCCGCGGCAGGATGCGCCACGTTTAAGCTCTACCAGGCCTATGAACGGATGATGCTCGATGACGTCGCCCTGCTGACCGTGATGCGCGCCGTGGCCGCAGCCGGATGTGGCGTCGTCCTGCACAGCGAGACAGGCCCGCTCCTCGACGCGCTGCGCGCCGATGCTGTCGCCGCCGGACATTCGGATCCGATCTGGCATGAGCGCACACGCCCCGCCGGGCTGGAGGCAAGCGCAGTGCAGCGGGCCGCAGAGATCGCAGCGCTCGCCGGCTGTCCCCTTCACATCTTTCATGTCGGCGCCGCCGACGCGCTGGCCGCGGTGAAAGCCGCTCGCTCAAGAGGCGTGGACATCAGCGCCGAGACCTGCCCGCACTATCTCTTGCTGACCGCAGACGAGCATCTCACCTGCGACGACGGCCACCTCTTCATCTGCGCGCCGCCCCTGCGCCGAGCCGCCGACAAGGATGCAATGTGGCGCGGCCTGGGCGACGGCACGCTGGAGATCGTGAGCACCGACCACTGCCCGTGGACGCGCGCCGAAAAGCGCCACTCCTCGTTCGCCGACGTGCCCGGCGGCTTGCCTGGAATTGAATCGCGGCTGGCGCTCCTACACCACTTCGGCGTCAAGGAACAAGATTTGGCTTTGACCAAGTGGGTGTCGGCCTGCTGCACGAGCCCCGCCCGTCGCATGGGTATCCAGGACCGCGGCGCGCTGCAGCCTGGTCAGCTCGCCGACATCGTCCTGTTCGACCCGAAACGGGCGAAGACGCTGCGTTCGGCAGCGCTTCACGAAACCGCCGGCTGGACTCCCTTCGAAGGCATGAAACTGGAGGGCTGGCCGCGCACGGTCCTGCAACGCGGCAAAGTGATCGTGCGCGACGAAGAGTTCGTCGGCTGCCCCGGCGACGGCCGCTACCTGCATCGCACCCTGGCAGCCCCAAGCAACGTGCTGTGAGCTTGCGGCGCAGCCGTGCAACCCAGCCTGGCACAGAGGAACCAATGATCATCTTGAGCGACGAAACGTTGACCGAAGGACTGACCTACCTGGCGGCACAGGACGCCGACTTGGCGCGACTTATAGAGCGGTTCGGGCCGCCGAAACTCCGCCAGCAGCCGCCAGGTTTCGCGACCCTGCTGCAAATCATCCTGGGCCAGCAGGTCTCCCGCTCGGCTGCTGCCGCCATGTACGAGAAACTTTGCGCCGCCATCGGACCGCCCCAACCCGCCGCTTTCCTGACACTCGACGACGAATCTTTGCGCTCGATCGGATTCAGTCGCCAGAAGGCCGGCTACGGACGCGCCTTGGCCACCGCGCTCGTCGAGAAGCAGCTCGATCTCGACCGGTTGGGCCGCAGCGACGACGATGCAGTGCGCGCCGCCTTGACTGCGTTGCCAGGCATCGGCGCGTGGAGCGCGGAAATCTACCTGCTATTCGCCCTCCGCCGCTCCGATGCGTGGCCCGCCAGCGACCTCGGCGTCATCCTCGGCGCCCAGAAAGTCAAGAACCTCGCCGACCGGCCAAGCAAACAGGAAATGGACGCCATGGCCGAGGTGTGGCGGCCATGGCGCGGTCTGGCCACATTCCTCCTTTGGCACGGCTACCAGATGGTCTGAACTACCGACCGATTCCTGCGACCCGCCCAAGAGATTCTCTTCATCCCCGTCCCTTCCGGCGTAGTAACCTTCCATCTCAAAACATCCCAACAGACTCTTCCTTGAGCCCAATTCGCGTCGCCTGACGTTGACCCATCGGGGTCGTGGACAACCGCACGCCAACGCCGCCCCTTATGCCTTCCGACCGCCTCGAATTGGGGCCGTTTCGTGCGCCGTAGATACATCGTAGGCATTTCGCCCACCAATCATCGGTTACCAATTCACATAGTGCTCACGGTACAAAGACCTGCCATTGACCCTCCTCCTACATGCGTCTACCAGTGTATTTTGGCCATCTCCCAATACGATGGCAACCCCTTCTCTTGCTTACAGGTGTATAAGCAAGTTTGATTGAAAGCCATCCTGGATCGTGCTAATATGAACTTTCCTTTAGTCCCCAATAGTGTATGGAGATGGCGGAACAATTCTCGACAGTTTCAGCCGCCATCAGCAACCTTAAGAATCGCACTACTTCGGGGCCAGGCCGAACGGGAGTTGCACCCTTGAGCAACTGTTGCCAATCCTGTTTTCGCCTACATTGGCAAGCTGAAGAATGTCAGGCCGGACAATCTTCGATTTGTGAATGCCTCGGGGACCGCGATCAAACGGGAAGACCCCCGTAGCGCCGGAAGAGCGGCAGCACGGGGCGCCAAATATCAACCCAGCACCGGTGTCAACCAGGAGAGGAACGGAGAGAGTCAAATGAGCTTTATGATCGGGCAGAGTGTTATCCACCCGGCACACGGCGCAGGCAAAATCATCGCGTTTCAAGAGGAAGAGCTGGTCAAGGGCTTTGAGCGCTATTACGTAATCGAGTTCATTCGCAATCGGTTGAAGGTGCACCTGCCCGAACCCCGCCTTGAGCAGATCGGTGTTCGTCCCGTCATGCCAGCCGGGCTGATCTTCAGCGTATTCGAAACCCTCGAGTCCTTTCCCGTCGACCTCCCCGACGAGTTCAGATTGCGGCGCTCCCACATCCACAAGCAGATTCACTCGGGATACCCGAATCAGGTCGCGTCAGCAGTGCGAGACCTGACCTGGCGCGACTCGGCCAAGTACCTGACCGAGGCGGACAGAGAAGCGCTCGAAGAGGCGCGAGCGATGCTGATCACCGAAACCGCGCTGGCGCTCGAACAGAGCTGGGAACAGATCGAACAGCGCGTCGACGATTCGATCGAGCGAGGAATTCGCGCCCGTCGTGTCGCCGAGGAGCGCGCCCGTCAAGCCGAAGAGGCAAGGGCGCAGGAGGAGTTCGAGCCCGTCCGGGACTGGCCGCTTCCCGCTCCCGTGCCCGTGGACTGGGCCCAAAAACCTGCTGTAGAGAGAATTTGACCGCAAATGCCGGGTGCGACAGTTCTGCCGGCCTCAGGAAACTCTCGCTAAGCGCGCTGTAGAAATCTTAGCGGAACGCTGATTAGAGAGATACCCGATGCGCGTGCAGATAATGACCGATATGGAAGGTGTGAGCGGTATCGTCGCCTGGGAGCAGGTCAACGGCGGCGAGTCGATGTACGAGGAAGGCCGCCGCCTCTACACCGAAGAGATCAACGCCGCCGTACGCGGCGCAGTCGCGGCCGGAGCAAGCGAAATCGTGGTCGTGGACTGTCACGGAGCCGGCGGCCCGTGGACCTTCAACTCGCTTGTCCCCGAACTGCTCGATCCCCGCTGCGAATGGGTCGCCCACCACACCTGGAGCCGCTACGTGGATATGCTCGAAAGCGGCTGCGATGCAGTGCTCCTGGTGGGCATGCACGCCAAAGCCGGCACAGCTGATGGCGTGCTCAGCCACACGATATCAACCGTTCGCTGGCGCCACCTCTGGTTTAACGGCCAGGAGGTGGGCGAGGTCGGCATCAATGCCGCCCTTTGCGGTTACTACGGCGCGCCCGTCCTGCTGGTGACCGGCGACGAAGCCGTCTGTCGAGAGTCCGTTGGCCTCCTGGGAGACGGGCTGACCACTGTGGCCGTCAAAAAGGGACTTTCTCGCTACGCCGCCCGCCAGATTCCGCCCGTTCGCGCCCGCCAGATGATAGAAGAAGGCGCCCGCAATGCCCTCCAAAACCTGGGCGCCGTCCCCCCATACGAGCTGAGCAACCCCACAACCATCACCTTCGACGTGGGCAGCCCCGACCACCTGGACGCCTTCAGAGGCCGCACCGGCGTTCGCCTCGAGCCGCCCTATCGCGTTCACAGCGCCGGCCCGGATTGGATGGCCGCCTGGAACCAGATCTGGCGCTGGTGAAATGGCGCCAAAGCTGCTCATCACCGGCGCGACCGGCTTCCTCGGCTCCCATCTCCTGCAGGCCGCGCAGGAACGCTGGCGCCCAATCGGGACCTACCACCGTACGACCCGCCGCAACGCGCAGCTCTTCTTCGGCGACATCGACAACGGGCGCGTCGACCTGACCGATTTCAGCGAGACCAAAGCAATGCTGGCCGACGTGCAGCCGGCCGCCGTTATCCATGCCGCCGCCATCAACGACCTCGACTTCTGTGAACAGTACCCGGACGACTCCCTCGGCATCAATATGCTCGCGGCGGTCAACCTGGCCGCCCTCTGCAGCGACACAGACATCCCATTTGTCTTCACCTCCTCCGACTTGGTCTTCGACGGCGCCAAGGCCCCCTACAGCGAAGATGACCCCCCCACCCCCATCAACATCTACGGCGAGCACAGAGCCTTGGCCGAAGAAGGGATCCTGACCAGCTACGGCGACGCACTCATCTGCCGCCTGCCCATGCTGATCGGATATGCCCGCCTCGGACGTCAGACCTTCTTCCACAAAATGACAACCGCCTTTCGCGCCGGCCAGGAGGTCCCGCTCTTCGGCGATGGCATCCGCACACCGGTCAGCGCGGCCGTTGCCGCGCAAGGCCTCCTGCAGGTGGCCGGCGGCGGCTTCGAAGACGATGTCAACATCGCCGAGATAGAACGCGCCGTCGGCCATCTGCACCTCGGCGGACGCGACCCCATCAGCATTTATGAGCTGGGACTAATGATCTTGCAGATCCTGGGGCTGGATGAGCAGCTTGCCATTCCAGTCAGCCTGCTGGATACATACGCGGGCCACCAGGCAGCGCAGTCCCTGGCCGCCCGCTCGGCCAACGTCACCCTCGACAGCAGCCGCGCCTACGAACTCGGCTACGATCCGCCGCCCCTGCGTCAACAATGTGAGGCCCTGCTGCCAGCAGCCTGGCGGACTCAATCCGGCGTCGAGCCCCATATCGAACCGGGGACCGGCACACAGCCTGAAGCCGATGAACTCAGCGACTGACTCTTCTCTCCACGTCCCGCAGGGTCTGCAAGAAAGCAGTTAATTTTGTAGTCCCTCCACTCCCTGCTGAACGCTTAACACTTCACCGGCCACTGGCCACCGACCACTGCAGCACGCGCCGTGCCACACATGCCCAAACTTTGCACATTCCACGAATATGCGTAGAATTGTGCCAGACTCCATTCGGACCCAGAGTCGTCCGCTACATCTGTCACAACGAAAAGACTGTTCCTGAGAGCCGGCCACCGATTGGCCGGTTAACGACCGAACAGGCAAGTCAGACCGGATACCCATCGAGCACGTGAGACTACGGTCAATGCTCTCCGAAACACAAAAACGGCTCTTCGACGGCCAGGGCTATCTCAACGTTCGCCAACTCTTCTCCGCCGCGGAGGTGAGCCGGTACAGCCGCCACTTCATGGCGCTTCGCGCCGCCGGAAGCTATCCCGGCGACTCGGCAGGCGTCGACAACGGCAGCCAGGACCCCCTGAAACGATTCCCGCGCATGATCCACATGCACCGCTGGGACGACGTCAGCCTGCAGTGGATGCTCGATGCGCGCCTGCGCGACTGCATGACCGACCTTCTGGGGCGCGAGCCGTTCGCAGTGCAGACGATGCTTTACTTCAAGCCGCCCGGCGCACGCGGCCAGGCCCTGCACCAGGACCAGCACTACCTGCGCGTCCAGCCCGGCACCTGCATCGCCGCCTGGCTCGCCCTCGATGACTGCGACGAGGAAAACGGCTGCCTGCGCATGGTGGCCGACAGCCACAGCTGGCCCATGCTGTGCTCAGCTGAGGCCGACACATCCGTCAGCTTTACCGATGTAACCGTCGACCTGCCCGACAACTGCGAGCCGGACCCGGTCATCATGCAGGCCGGCGATGTCGTTTTCTTCAACGGGCAGGTCGTTCACGGCAGCTACCCCAATACCAGTGACGACCGCTTCCGCCGCGCCTTCATCGGCCATTACATCGCCGGCGAAGCGCAGGAAGTCGCAAAATACTTCCATCCCGTCCTGCGCATGGACGGCACGGCCGTCGAGCTGGATGTCAGCGAGGGCGGAGACCTGTGCGGCCGCTGGGTCGAAGTGGACGGTACACCCGTGATCGAGATGCAGCCCGCATAGTCTGGCACAATAGAGGAAGGCAGAACGGTCGGAACGAGACACAACCTGGCCAAACTGCCAGACTGTTCGCGTTTCGCGTAGGCCGGCCTTGCTGTAGTTTTTCGCCAGCCGCCAGGTCTACTTGGTTTCTAGTGAAGTTCGGTTCGTCCATCCAATCCATTGTGAAAGGAGCACTAATTGTGGACGACCCAAAAGCTGAATCGACGCCAGTTGTTGCAGGGCATGGGCCTCGCGGCAACGGGCGCTGCTCTGGCCGCCTGTGTGCCGGCCGGCGCACCCGCAGCCATGGGCGAAGACGGCGAGATGGAGCCCCCCGACATCTGGGTGGCGACCAGCACGCCCTGCCCCGGCGGCGGCAACCCCGAACGCACCGCAGCCGTGCGCGACCACCTCCTCGAGCTGACCGGAGTGCGGGTCAATGCCTACCTGCTGCCCCCCGGCGGCGCCAGGACCGAAAAGCTCAACCTGCTGATCGCTTCCGGCCACCGAGCCCCTCGACGTCTTCGAGGGCGCCTGGCCCGACTTCAAGGGCATCGTCCATCCGCTCGACGACCTGCTGGAGGCAGGCGGGCAGGACATCCTCGCCGGTCACTCCCCCCTGGACTGGAAGATGATGAAGGACTTTGAAGGCACAACCTGGGGCTATCCCCGCTTGGGCCTGATGGGTCACACGCACTTCCCCTACTTCCGCTCCGACTGGCTGGCCGAAGCCGGGCTCGACGTGCCCGACACCTGGGATGGCATGGAAGACGCCTATCTCGCCATGCGCGGCAACAACCCCGAAGCGATCATTACCACGATGGGCCGCCGCCACCTCATGTACAACACGCTTGGCGCCTTCACCGATCACGGCTACTCCCGCTGGATCGACCCGGGCGACAAACATGCTCAAGCCGCCCGAACTGCAGGAGGGCTATCCCGACTGGCTGGCCAAGATGAACCAGTGGTGGGAGGACGGCTGGCTGCAGCAGGAGTCCTTCGCCAACCCCGACTACCGCTCGATGCTCAAGACCTTGACCATCGGCCTCTGGCTGGGCTGGTACTCACGCATCACCGGCTGGTGGTCTGATATCAGACGCGACGCCGGCTACGTCGAGGAAGATTACATCCTCTCCCTCAAGATCGTCGGTCCCTCCGGCATCGCCAAGACCAACAACGCCGGCTCCAATCAGGCCTACATGATCGCGCGCAAATCCGAGCATCCCGAAGCCGTGATCAAGTATGTCAACTGGCTCTACACCGTGGCCCGGACGACGTGACCAACTACCTCATCGCTTCCTGGGGCATCCAAGGCGAGGACTGGGAATGGGTAGACCAGACGGAAAAGATCGCCCGCTGGTACACCGCGGGAAGCTCCGTCTGCGAAGAGAAGTACTCGCCGCGACTACCAGATTACGTTGGGGCTGGGGCCGGAAACATGGGCCACCGCGGTCAAGATCGAACAGGACGACGGCAGCATCTTCTGGAATCGTCACTGGAAGCACATCAACACCTACTGGAACCAGTACGACGGCGGCCGGCGATGCCCATCGACTTCGACGTGCTTCAACGGCACCTCCATTCGCGCAGTTCCCCGGCGAGGTCGACCTCGAGCGCTTCATGGACGAGGAGAGCATCAAGTTCATCTCCGGCAGCTACGCCCAATGTCCGAGTGGGACACGACCGCAGGCATCGATCGCTCGAACTCTACACCCAGCAGTTCCGGCACCCTGCCTGAACTGAGGAGAGAGGTGCTCTGTTGCCTCTCTCCTCTTCAACCGCCCCGCTCTGGAGGCAGACAGATGCAAAACCTGGGCGGCGATCAGCCAGGTTTGGGCGGAAGCGCAGGGTGGCGCGAAGTCGCGCCAATCAAGCGCGACCGCTTCCTCTACGCCCTGGCCGCGATACTTCTTCAGGTATCTCCCATGGTCGGCGTCATCATCGCCTTCCAGGTACGACCCCTTCCTGGGAATAACCGATATCTTCCGCTTCGATCGCTGGGTTGGCTTGAAGCACTTTCGCAACTTCTTCGACTCGATCTTCTTCTGGAATGTGATGCGCAACACGGTAGCTGATCAGACTCTACAAGCCGATCTTCGGCTTCCGAGTGCCCATCATTCTGGGCAACGAAGTCCGCCAGTCTTTTCCAACGCACCGAGACCATCTCCTACCTGCCGCACTTCTTCTCAATGGTCGTGGCAGCCGGAATCGTGCGCGCCCATCCTGAGGGCGGGCTGACTCGTAGTCGCGCTTGGCGGCGAACCCAAGGCCTATCTGACAGACCCAGACCTCTTCCGCTCGATCATCGTCACCATGGACATCTGGCAGCACGCCGGCTGGAACAGCATCATCTTTCTGGCAGCGATGGCCACCATAAACCCCGAAATGTCGAAGCCGCCGCCATGGACGGCGCCAAGCTTTCAGCGCATGGCATGTCACCCTGGCCATCGTGATTATCAGCATCGGCGGCATGTTGGACGCCGGCTTCGAGCAGAATTCGCCGTCGGTCTACTCCGTTTCATGGACACCTATGTTTACCGCGCCGGTCTGAGATACATTTCTGCGGCGGTCCAAGTCCGTTCTCGGCCTGCGCTCTAATGTACATGGCCAATAAGATTTCCCAGAACTGGGCCCTCCGCCGCCCTTTCCCGAGGCGAGAAGCTGTTCGACTGGATTCTCCTCGCCCTCCGACACTTATCTTTCTGCGGTCGTCTCCACCTCGTTGATCACGGCAAAGAGTACGCCGCCGGCCTGTTCATCCTCTATCCCCAGAAGCCCGTGATCACCTGGTTAACCTGCTGCTGGGCAGGGTTCGCTCGTGTGGAACTCTCTTGGCGTCTCCTTAGGACGCGTCACCGTCGGCACAGGTCAATCTGCTCCTCACCTTCCCGCTGGCCTACGTCCTCTGCAAGCGCAATCTCACGGCCGCGTCCCCATCACGATGTTCATCTTCTCACCATGCTCTTTCCGGCCTTGCCCAACTTTGTCCTCCGAAAAGCGCATCTCCTCAATAGCTTCTGGTCCCGATTCTCCCACCACTGATTAACCCCTGGTGGCTGCTGATCATGCGCAACTTCATGCTCGCCATCCCCGATGAGTTGGAAGAAGCCGCCGTCAGTCAACCCGCTCACCGGCTGTCTACCTCCCGCTCTCCATGCCAGTCATCGCCACCATCGGTCTCTGGTGGTCATGCACTGGAACTCCTGGTTCGACGCCGCCATCTACCTCAATACGCCCTCCGGCGGCCTGCGCGGCGTCCTCGACTTCGGCATCGTGGCACGGTTCCGGCCTTGCAGAAATGACCGAGCTGATCGACCCGCCGCCGGCCGAATCGCTCAAGGCCGCCATGATCGTCGTAACCACCGCGCCCATCCTGATGATCTACCCCTTCATCCAGCGCTACTTCGTGAAGGGCATCATGCTCGGCTCCATCAAGGGTTGATCCAACATGGACAGTACATTTTATGGCGCCTGGCCGGCGCTCGTCACCCCCGCAACCGCCGACGGCGGCGTCAACATAGCCGTCCTCAGTGACTTGGTCGACTGGCTGCTCGACAAAAAGGTCGATGGCCTGTACCTCTGCGGCGGCACAGGGGAAGGTCTCCTCTTGCCCCCCGCCGAACGCCGCGCCGTTGTCGAGTCGGTTGTGGCGCAGGTCGGCGGCCGCGTCCCGACCATCGTCCACGTCGGCAGCATTAGTACCCGCGAAGCCGTCGCCCTTGCCGCCCACGCCCAGGAAACCGGCGCCGACGGCGTGAGCTCTGTGCTGCCCGTCTACCTCGGCGGCCTCGACGCCAGCTACCGCCATTACGAGGCGATCGCCGCAGCCGCGCCCGGCCTCCCTTTCTTCCCCTACATCTTCGGCGGCCAGAACGACGCAGTTTCGCTGATGCGCGAGCTCCTCTGCCGCATCCCCACCATTTCCGGCGCAAAGTACACCGGCCCAAGCATGTTCGAGCTGGCGCAGATCATCGAACTTGGCGACGCACTCCCGCACGACAAGAGCTGGACCATCTTCTCCGGCATGGACGAACAGTGCCTCTTCGCGCTGATGATGGACGCCCCGGGCAACATCGGTACAACGCTCAACGTCATGCCCGGCCCCTACCGCATGATGCGCGAGAGTTATGAAGCAGGTGATGTTGCACAGGCCCTGGAACTGCAAAAGCGGGCCAATCGCCTGACCGCAGTGATGATCGAACACGGCGTTATGGCCGCCATGCGCGTGGCACTGAAACGCCTCGGCTTCGACTGCGGCGACCCCCGTCTGCCGCAAGAGCCCGTAACCGCTGAAAGAGAAGAAAGGCTGGCCGCCGAACTCGAGCAGGCAGATTTGGTCGCCCTGGCCGCCTTGTAAACTACTGCCCTCCATCGCACCCGATCAGTACACAAGCCGTGTAGCCTCCTCCATTTGACCGATCAACCCCCGTAGCGTAGCATGGGCAAAATCGCGCAAAATATGGCAATGCGCGGTTCCATTCCGTCTCTGCGAGAATGCCGGATGTCTTTTTTTGCCAAGCTCGAAGCGGCCGCGCGCCGCAACGACACGCTCCTGTGCGTCGGCCTCGACCCGACGCCGGAAGCCTGCCCCCCACAATTTCGCGTCCCCGCACAGTCTGGCAGCAATGTGACCGCTGACCAATCCGAAGATCATCGAGCTGATGATCTCTGCGAGGCGCTCCTGCGCTGGAACCGCGCCGTCATTGAGGCCACATCCGACCTGGTCTGCTGCTATAAGCCCAACATCGCATTCTACGAAGCGTTGGGCCAACCGGGCATGGCCCTCCTGCGCCAGACAATCGCCGCGGTTCCAAAAGAGATTCCCGTGCTCCTTGACGCCAAACGCGGCGATATCGGCTCCACCGCGGCCGCCTACGCGCGCGCCTGCTTCGATGAGCTTGGCGCAGATGCCGTCACGCTCAGTCCATATCTGGGACAGGACAGCATCGCGCCATTCGCCGCCTACGAAGGCAAAGGGCTCTTTGTGCTCTGCCACACCTCCAACCCCGCCGCAGGCGCCCTGCAAAGACTTTCCGTGGGCAGCGAGGGACTGCCACTCTTTATGCAAGTGGCGAAGGAAGCGGTTAGCTGGTCGCCGTCTGTAGGACTGGTCGTCGGCGCCACCTATCCTGAGGCCCTGGCCGACGTGCGCAACGTCGCGCCTGACACTTGGCTGCTCGTGCCGGGCATAGGCGCTCAGGGCGGTGACCTGGAAGCGGCTTTGTTAGCCGGCCTGCGCGCCGACGGGTTGGGTCTGCTCGTTGCCGCCACCCGCAGCATTACCCAGTCGGAGGACCAGCGTCGTGCCGCGCAAGAGCTGAGAGAGCGAATCAACCGGGACAGGGCTCCGCTGCGTTCGAGGCCGAGAGGAAAGAACACCGCCTCGGTTCCGCCGGCATCTCATCAGCACAAAGAATTGATCACTGGCTTGGCAGAATTAGGTGCACTCCAGTTCGGCGACTTCACTCTAGCAAGTGGCAGACGGTCTTCACTCTACATTGACCTGCGCCTGCTCATCAGCCAGCCGAGTCTCATGCAGTCTGCAGCGCGCGCCTACGCTAAGTTACTGGAATTTCTCGACTGCGACCGCATCGCCGGAATCCCCTACGCCGCGCTGCCAATCGGCGCCGCAGTCTCCTTGGCCAGCGGCGTTCCCCTAATCTTCAATCGTAAGGAAGCCAAACACCACGGCCTGGGTAAGGAAATCGAGGGCATCTGGAAGCCAGGTGAGCGGGTTATCATCATCGAAGACTTGATTACAACCGGCGGTAGCATCGTAACTTCAGTCGATCTCTTTCGCGCCGCTGGGCTTGTCGTCGAGGACGCGATTGTGCTGCTGGACCGGCAGCAAGGCGGTATCGAAAACTTGCAGAAGGTCGGCATCCGCGTTCACAGCGTTCTCGCCCTTAACGAGGTCTTGCAGCTCTTGGCGGCCACAGAACACATACCCCAAGAGATTCAACAGTCTTTGTTGGAATCAGGAACGATGACCGGCGGCGCGACGTTCAGTACTGAACAGGGAGGCGTGTGAGCAAATTGAGCCAGGACCATCTCAATCTGTCAGTCACATTTCTCGACCGCGAACTCTCCTCGTCCTTGGTGCTGGCCAGCGGCGTCTGGGGCACGACGGTCAGCCTGCTCGAACGGGCCGCCGCCGACGGCTGCGGCGCGGTTACCGCCAAGAGTTGCGGCCCGGTCCCGCGCAGCGGCCATGTCAACCCCTCCTGCATCGACTGGGGCGGTGGCCTTCTCAACGCCATCGGTCTGGCCAACCCTGGCGTGGAAGAGGAGGTGGGCCTGCTGCGAGAAGCCAGGGCGCGGCTGCAGCCGCGCGGCGTTCTCGTGCTGGCCAGTATCTTTGCCGGCACAGCCGCCGAGTTCGGCGAGGTCGCCCGCCGCGTTTCCCAGGCGCGGCCCGACGGCATCGAGGTCAACATCTCCTGCCCCAACGTTGAGGACAGCTTCGGCGAACCTTTCGCCGCCAACGCCGACTCGGCCGCCGCCGTGACCCAATACGTGAAGGAAGCCGTTGCCGAAACCCAGATCCCGGTGATCGTCAAGCTTGCGCCCAATGTCCCCAGCGTGGGGCGCATCGCCGCCGCCGTCGTGCACGCCGGCGCCGACGCCCTCTGCGCCATCAACACCATGCCCGGTATGGTCATCGACCCATACAGCGGCCAGCCCGTGCTCGCCAACCGCAGCGGCGGCATCAGCGGCCCCGCACTCAAACCGATCGCGCTCAAAGCCGTCTACGACGCCCGCAAGGCCTGTCCCCACACGCCCATCATCGGCACCGGCGGCGTCAGCACTGGGCAGGACGCCGTCGAAATGCTGATGGCCGGCGCCACCGTCGTCGGCGTCGGCAGCGCCATCTACCAGCGCGGCGAAGACGCCATCCAGCTGATTCGCGCCGAGCTCCAGGAGTGGATGGCCGCTCAGGGTGAGACTGCCATCGCCGACCTGCACGACCGCGCCCACCGCGAACCGCTCTACGCGACAGCCCCATCCACGCCACCTGCCCCGGTCGCAGCCTGAACGAGCCGCATTGAGCGGCGACAGCAAACGCCCTTCATACTATCAGCATCGCATCACCGAAACTGTAGAAGCGATAGCCCTCTCTCTTCGCCGTCTCGTACGCGTCCAGGAGAATCTCCCGTCCCCTGTCCACATCCACTGCATGGGCCTGGCCGACAAAAGCGCTCACGAGCATCAGCAGCGACGAGCGCGGCAGGTGAAAGTTCGTCAGCAGCGCGTCAACCGCCCGAAAACTGTAACCCGGGTAGATGAACAGATCGACCTCGGCCGCAAATGGGGCAACACCCGCCTCTCGTCCGCCGTCCGCGCCGTATGGCTCGATCCCCTGCGCGCCGGTAGCGGCGTACTCAAGCGTGCGCGCAGACGTCGTTCCCACCGAAACTGTTCGGCCCCCTTTCCTCCGCGCCGAATTGACCGCCTCCGCCACCGCCGCCGGCAGTTCCGCCCACTCCCGGTGAATCCGGTGCCCCGATACCCGCTCAGCTGTGACCGGGCCAAACGTGTCCAACCCCACGTGCAGGGTAACTGTCTCCCAGCCCACTCCCCCCTCAGCAAGGTCCCTCAGCAGCCCCGCCGTGAAGTGCAGACCGGCAGTCGGCGCGGCCGCGCTGCCCTCGACCCGGCCGTACACCGTCTGATACCGCCCCCTGTCTCCCCTGAAGTCGCGAATGTACGGCGGCAACGGGATCTCTCCCAGGGTCGAAAGATCCTCCCCTATCGGCTCCGAAAACCGCACCGTCCGCAACCCGCCGCCTTCTTCCGATACAATCTGCGCCCGCACCGGGCGGGCGTCCAGCTCGACCTCTGCGCCGGCGCCCAGCCCCCGGCCGCGCACCAGGCAACGCCACGCCCAGCCATCGTCGTCCACCTTGTGTAGGAGGAAGACCTCCACCGCGCCGCCCGTCGGCTTATGGCCGCGCAGTCGTGCCGGGATCACACGGCTGTCGTTCGCCACGAGAAGATCGCCCGCGCGCAGAAACAGGCCGATCTCGCCGAACCTGCGGTGCTCGACGCGCCCCGTGGCCCGTTCAAGCACGAGCAGACGGCTGCTGTCGCGCGGCTCAGCCGGCGCCTGGGCGATGAAGCGCTTCGGAAGGTCGTAGTCAAATAGGTCGGTGCGCATGGGATAACCGGTACATGCCCGGGTCGCGCCGTTCCGCTGGCCCGAAAGGCCGGCGCCCGTACAGCCGGACCAGATGGATGGCTCCTGGATTTCACCTGGTTTTATCACAGGTGTTAGAATCGAGGAAGCGTGCGACGGACCGGATTCGGCGGCCATCACGGGCCCGAGAGCCAGTCCAGCAGAGGCAGTGGAACTCGAACCGTTACGGAACCAGAGCCCAGTGAAACCCTCCAGACGCAAGACCATGAACCCGACTACCGTCATCCTCGTCCTCGCTGTCCTCTTTGTCGTCATTCTCCTCGGCGGCGGGCTCATCATCTACATCTACTGGTGGCTGGTCCAGCGGCCCGCGCCCCAACACGAAGGCGATCTGGATCTGCCCGAACTCGACGCGGCCGTTGAAGTCCTGCGCGACAAGCACGGCATCCCCCATCTCTTCGCCCAAACCGAGGCCGATCTGTGGCGGGCCCAGGGCTTCGTCCACGCCCAGGACCGGCTCTGGCAGATGGAGCAAAACCGGAGGGTTGCCCAAGGGCGCCTGTCCGAGCTGTTCGGTGAGATCGCGCTCGACGCCGATCGCTTCAGCCGCATCGTTGGCTTTCGCCGCGCCGCCGAAGCGGAGCTGGCCGCGTTCGACGAAGCGACAACGAAGAACCTCAACCACTATTGCGAAGGCGTCAACGCCTACATCCGCAGCCGCCGCGGCAAATTGGCCGCAGAATTCAACCTTCTCCGCCGCCAACCGCAGCCCTGGTCGCCCTTGGACATCCTCGCCTTCGGCAAAATGGTGGCCTGGAGTCTCTGTATCAACTGGGAAAGCGAGCTGGTCCGCGTCCAGCTCGCGGCCAAGCTGGATGCTACCCTGGCCGCCGACCTGGAGCCCGACTATCCCGCCAGCAACCCTGCCGTTTCCGAAGGAGCCGGCAGCGCAGAGTCAATGCGCATGCTGCATACCGCCGGCCTTATGCTGAACGAATACGAGCAGCTCAAGGACTGGTTGCCGTTCGGCGGCGAGGGCATGGGCCAGGGCAGCAATGCCTGGGCCGTTTCCGCCGCCAAGACAACCAGCGGCCGTCCCATTCTCTGCAACGACCCCCACCTCGTGATGACCATGCCCGGCGCCTGGTACGAAATGCACCTCTCCTGCACACCGCCGGACGGCTCGCACGAACCCGAACTCCATGTCAGCGGGGCCTCCTTCGCCGGCGCCCCAGGCATCATCATCGGCCACAATGAACAGATCGCCTGGGGCATGACCAACGCCTTCCCCGACGTCCAGGACCTCTACATCGAGCGCCCGCACCCACACAACGAGCCCGGCAAGCCCCCCCGCTTCGAATACGAGGGCGCTTGGGAGGAGGCAACCGTTATCCGCGAGGAGATCTACCTCCGCAACCGCACCCACCCCCACGTCGAAGAGGTCGCGATCACCCGCCACGGCCCTCTGCTCAGCGGTCTCCTCGATCCCCAGACTGCTCCCGAAGGCTTCCCCGACGACCCCGCTTTGACCATCGCGCCCCTTGCCCTCCGCTGGATCGGCCACGACCGGGGCAAGGTGATTCGGGCCGTCCTGCGCGTCAACCGCGCCCAAAATTGGCAGGAGTTCGACGAAGCGCTGGCCGACTGGAGCGCGCCTTCCCAGGTCTTTGTCTACGCCGACCGCGCAGGCAACGTCGCTACCCGCCTCGCCGGCGCCGTTCCAATCCGCCGCAACGGCAATGGCCTCGTCCCCGTGCCCGGCTGGTGCAAGGACTACGAGTGGGACGGGCTGATCCCGGAAGACGAGCTGCCCCGGCTGCTGAACCCGTCCAGCGGTCTCGTAGTAACCGCAAACAACAAGATTACCGGCGATGACTACCCGTACGTTCTCACCTTCGAAACGATGCCCGGCTGGCGCGCCCGGCGCATAGAGGAGATGCTGGGACAGAAAAAACGGCTCTCGCTGGGCGACATGGAGCAGATTCAACTCGATGTGACCAGCCTCTACGCCGAGGCGCTGACGCCTCTGCTGACCCGCCACCTCAGCGACGACCCCCACGTGCGCGTCGCTGTCAATATGCTCCAGGACTGGGGCTATCGCATGGACCAGGAGAGCGGGCCCGCCCTCGTCTTTCGCTATACGCTTCTCCACCTTCTGGACCTGGTCTTTGGACAGAAGCTTGGCAAGACGGCCGAGGCCTATTTGGGCAAAGGCAACAGTCCCATCTTTCTCATCAACGGCTTCATGCTGCGCGCCGAGACGCGCCTCCTCGAGCTGCTGCGAGACCACGAGGAGTCGCCCTGGTATACCGACGCCGTCAGCGGCCGCCGCCGCTCAAGAGAGGAGTTGATAGAGGACGCGCTCAAACTGGCCGTGCATCGACTGCGCCGCGAGGTGGACCCGACCCCGCGCAAATGGGCCTACGGCAAAATGCACCAGGTCCGCTACAGCCATACGCTCGGCAGCGCGCCCATCCTCGGCTGGCTATTCAATCGCGGCCCTTACCCCATCGGCGGTGACGGCGCCACCCCCAACCAGACCGGGTCCATGCCGGAACTGCCTCCCGGCCTCGTGCAGGTGCATGCCGGCTACAGACAGATTCTCGACATCGGCAACTGGGACGCCGCCCTGGGCGTCACCGCCAGCGGCCAGTCCGGCCATCCTGTCAGCCGCAACTACGCCGACCAGATCCCCATGTGGCTCGAAGGCGCCTACCACAAGATGCCCTGGAGCCGGTCCGCGGTTGAAGCGGTGGCCCGGCACCGTCTCCTGCTGCGAGGCAGGCAAACTTGAAACAATTGCCGAGCAGATGGGCGCTTGGCTCCTTTTCTCCGCCCGCATGAAGATTTCGTCACTTCGCGGCTACCTGTACGCGCTCCTCGCCTACGGGACCTGGGGCTTCCTTCCCATCTACTGGAAGCAGCTGCAGGACCTGCCCGTGCTGGAAACGCTCGCCCACCGTCTGGTCTGGACGGCGGTCACCATGCTCCTCCTTCTCACCATTCTGAGAGATCGTACCTGGCTATACAAACTGAGGCGCTCCCCCCGTACCCTCCTGCTTTTGTGCGCCGCATCCCTCCTCACCTTCGTCAACTGGTTCACCTACATGTGGGCCGTCAACACCGGCTACGTCGCCCGCATCAGCCTCGGCTATTTCATTAACCCCCTGCTCAGCGTCCTGCTCGCAAGCCTCTTTCTAGGCGAACGTCTGCGCGGCGGCCAGAAAACAGCCGTCCTCGTCGCTGCTGCCGGCGTCCTCTACCTGACGCTCAGCCGCGGCGAGCTGCCCTGGATCGCGCTTTCGCTGGCCTCTACCTTCGGCATCTATGGCGTGATCAGAAAAAAGATCGATCTGAGCGGCCCCCAGGGCTTCGGTTCCGAAATGGTCCTCATGCTGGGGCCCGCCCTGCTCATCCTGCTGT
>CBDCLG010000005.1:0-47621 GCA_965218625.1 Caldilineaceae bacterium
GCTGATAATCCCCTGTATCGAAGGGCGCCCCGACGACGCCGCGCCTGCATCGCAGGCCGGCCTCTACGGCTCGATCCTGCCCGCCGCCTGGTCGCTGATGATGGCACTGAGAGCCCGTGGACTCGGCGCCGCCTGGACGACCCTGCATCTCCAGCACGAGCAGGACATCGCCGAATTGCTGGGTATCCCGGACGGCATCACCCAGGCCGCTCTCCTGCCCGTGGCCTATTTCAAGGGCGATGACTTCCGCCCCGCCAAACGCAAACCAATGCGCGACAGGACCTACTGGGACAGCTGGCAGAACCAATGAAGCTCGTCGCTGACATCCATCTGCACTCCCACTACTCGCGCGCCACCAGCAAAAACCTGACATTTGAGCACCTCTGGAAATGGGCCCAGCTCAAAGGCGTCCAGGTCGTCGCCACGGGAGACATCGCCCACCCCGGCTGGCTGCAGGAACTCCAGGAAAAGCTGGAGCCGGCCGAAGACGGACTGTTCAAACTCAAGTCAGACTACGCGGCCGCACTCGCCGACGAGGTGCCCGCCGCCTGCCGCGCAACAGTCCGCTTTCTCATCGGCGGCGAAATCAGCAACATCTACAAGAAGTTTGACCGGACCCGCAAAGTTCACAACATCGTCTTCGCACCGACGGTCGAGGCCACCGCCCTCCTCCAGGCCGAATTGGAAAAAATTGGCAACATCCGCTCCGACGGGCGGCCAATCCTCGGCCTGGATAGCCGCGATCTGCTGGAAATCGTGCTCGAGGTGGACGACCGCTGCCACCTGGTCCCGGCTCACATCTGGACGCCCTGGTTCTCGCTCCTCGGCTCCATGTCCGGCTTCGATTCGCTGGAACAATGCTTCGGCGATCTCTCCTCCCACATCTTCGCCGTCGAGACCGGCCTCTCCTCCGACCCGCCCATGAACTGGCGCGTCTCCTGGCTCGACAACTACACCCTGATCTCCAATTCCGACGCCCACTCGCCGCCCAAACTCGCCCGCGAAGCAACCCTCTTCGACACCGACCTGTCCTACGACGCTCTCTTCGACGCCCTCCGCAGCCGGGATCCGAACCAATTCCAGGGCACCATCGAATTCTTCCCCGAGGAGGGCAAATATCACCTCGACGGCCACCGCAAATGCGGAATCTGCTGGGAGCCGGTGACAACCGTCGCACACGAGGGGCTCTGCTCCAACTGCGGCAAGCCGGTCACGGTCGGCGTATACCACCGCGTCGCGGAGCTGGCCGACCGCGACCACGGCTTTCATCCGCCTTCGGCCGCCCCCTTCGCCAGCCTCATCCCCCTGCCCGAAGCGCTGGGAGAGCTCCTCGGCGTCGGCCCCAATTCCAAGCGTGTGCAGGCCGAGTACCTGCGCCTGTTGGGCCGGCTGGGGCCGGAATTGACGATTCTGCGCGAACTCCCTTTGGAAGATATCGGCGCTGCCGGCACGCCGCTCCTGGCGGAGGGCATCCGTCGCATGAGAGCCGGCGAGGTCCACACCCAGAGCGGCTACGACGGCGAATACGGCGTGATCCGCATGTTCGCCGACGACGCCGACCGCCTCTCGTCATTCCAAATCGGCATGTTCGCCGACGACTCAGCTCCCCGGCAACCGACCAGGGAAACAGAGAGACCGGCTCCCCCGCCGCAGCCCGCCGCCAAGCCGACCACCCCACAAAAAGATCCGGTAATCCCGCCCGCAACCTTCGCCATGGAGGAGACCGGGCAATACACGCTGGGTCTCGATCTCGCCGGAACGCAGCCGCTGGACAACTGGCTCCAACAGCTCAACGACGAGCAGCGGGCCGCAGCCACCCACACCGAATCGCCGCTGGCCATCGTCGCCGGCCCCGGCACCGGCAAGACGCGCACCCTGACCGTGCGCATCGCCCACCTGGTCCAGAATCTCAACGCGCCGCCCTCGTCAATCCTGGCGCTGACCTTCACCAATCGCGCCGCCGAAGAGATGCGGGAACGCCTGCAGCAGCTCCTGGGAGAAGAGCGCGCTGCCCTGGTAACCGTCGCCACATTCCACCGATTGGCAGCCGAACTGCTCCGTGATTCCGGCGAACTGATCGGGATCTCGCCCGCCTTCACAATTCTCGACCAGGAAGACCGGCGCCAGCTGCTGAATCGCGCCTGCCCGCAGCTCTCCGCCAGAGAACTGCGCTCGGCGCTGGACGCGATTTCGGCGCGCAAGAACGGACTGGAAAGCGACAATCCGCCCGGCGACGCCCCGTCCCTCGGCGAAGACGTCTGGCAACGATACCATGCCGCGCTGTCCGCGGCCGCCGCCCTCGATTTCGACGATCTGGTCCTGCGCGCCGTCCAGCTGCTCGAGACCGACACGTCTACTTTGCAGACGCTGCATGAACGCTACCGCTGGATCTCGGTCGACGAATACCAGGACGTGAACGCCGCCCAGTACCGGCTGCTCCAACGACTCGCAGCCTCGGGCTCAAATCTTTGCGTCATCGGCGATCCCGACCAGGCGATCTACGGCTTCCGCGGCGCCGATCACCGCTTCTTTCTCTCATTTGCCGAAGACTTCCCCGGCGCGCAACGGCTCAATCTGGAGCGCAACTACCGCTCAGCCCAGGCAATTCTGGACGCCGCAGCACAGGTGATCTCGCGCAATCCCGACCACCAGGCCACCGAGCTGATCGCCAATTTCGCCGACCAGATCAAGCTGGACGTCTACCGCGCCCCCACCGACCGGGCCGAAGCCGAATACGTCGTCCATCAGATCGAGCAAATGGTGGGCGGGACCAGCTACTTCTCGCTCGACTCCGGCAGGCTGGAAGAGGGCGGACCTCCTGAAGACCGGACGTTCGGCGACTTCGCCGTTCTCTACCGCCTCAACGCCCAGGGCAGACTGCTCGAAGAGGCCTTTGACCGCTCCGGCATTCCCTACGAGAGGATAGGCGGAACGTCCCTCACCGAACAGAAGCCAGTCCGTGAAATCATGGCCCTGCTATCGTTGACCCAGAATCAGGAGAGTCCTGTCCACTGGGACAGGATTATGAAGGGATCGAAGAGGGCGTTAACTGAAGAAACTATTGTCGAATTGGTGGAGGACCTGAAAGAAAATGCCTCGGCGCAGGTCGCCGAGCGCATTCAGGCCGCCGCGCCGGGATGGGCGCGGCTGCGCGGCGCCAAGTACAGCGACGCCGAACGGGCCCGCATCGACCGCATCAAGCGCCGGGCCGCGCCTTTCCGCAACCGCATGCAGGACTTCCTCACGACCATGGCGCTCCAGAGGGAGACCGATCACTACGATCGGCGCGCCGATCGCGTGACCCTCATGAGCCTGCACGCCGCAAAGGGGCTGGAATTCCCCGTAGTCTTCGTCGTCGGCTGCGAAGAAGGGCTCCTGCCCTATCTGCCAGCCAATCGCGACATCAACATCGAGGAAGAACGGCGTCTCTTCTACGTCGGCATGACACGCGCCCAGCGCCGCCTCTTCCTGGCCCACGCCGGGCGCCGCTTTCTCTTCGGCCAGTCGATGGAGAACCGCGTCTCCTCCTTCGTTACCGACATCGCCGTCGCCCTGCAGGAGGTACGGCAAGCCCAACCCCGCCGCTCCCGCCCCAAATCCGAAGACCGGCAGTTGCGGTTGATCTGAGAACGCAAAAACCCGGACCCGCCGCGGCCATCGCCCCTACCACGCCGACGCCTCGTCAAGCATCTCCACATGCTCAGGTTCCAACCGCAAATCGAGCGCGGCCAAACTACCCCGCAACTGCTCCACCGTATTGGCCCCGACTATCGGCGCCGTTATCCCCGGCCTTGCCAGCAGCCACGCCAGCGAGACCGCCAGCGGCGACGCACCCAGTTCGGCCGCAACCGCCCGCACCGCATCCAAAACCCTCCAACCGGCCTCGTCGAAATAGCGGCTGCGTACGCTCTCGGCCCGCACACTGTCCGCCGCGCCCTCACGACTGTATTTTCCCGTCAAAAAACCGCCCGCCAGCGGACTGTATGGAATGACCCCGAGTCCGCAAGCCTCGCAAACTTCGGCCAGCTCCTGCTCAAACTCCGCCCGGTGCACCAGGTTGAAGTGCGGCTGTAGCGAACAGTAGCGCACCAGGCCCTGCTTGTCGCTCGTCCACAGCGCCTCCATCAGACGCCATACCGGATAGTTGCTGCAGCCGATATAGCGCACTTTGCCCTGCCGCACCAGCCGGTCGAACGCATCCAACGTCTCGTCTATCGGCGTCTCCGCGTCGAAATAGTGTGCCTGGTACAGGTCGATCACATCCGTCTGCAGGCGGCGAAGCGAAGCCTCGCAGCCCTCAACGATATGCTTCCCGTTCAGCCCCTGGTCGTTCGGCCCCGGCCCCATCTGTCCCCGCACCTTCGTGGCAATGACCATCTGCCCGCGGTTGCCGCGCGACCGCATCCAGCGCCCGATCACCCCCTCGCTGACGCCGCCCCCGTTCCCTTCCACCCAGCGGCTGTAGATGTCCGCGCTGTCGATGAAATTCCCGCCCGCCGCGGCAAACGCGTCCATGACCGCAAAGCTCGTCTCCTCATCAGCCGTCCAGCCAAACTGCATCGAACCCAGGCACAGCCTTGAAACTTTCAGACCCGTGCCACCCAGCCGGCGATACGCCATACCGCTCACTGTTCCCCCCCCAGCAGCACTCGTTCATCCCCGACGCGACGCGTCACCCGCCTCGAATCCAGCTCCTCCAGCAGCGCCTGCGCATACTTGCGGCTCGTCGCCAGCAGATCGCGCACGTCGGCCAGCGTGATCCTGCCCTCCGCCCGCGTTTGCTCAATAATCTTCTCCGCGGCCACAGCAAAATCCTCGGCCCGAAAATAGACCGAGCCCGGCAGCCGCGCCAAAACACCCCGTTCCACCAGCGATTCCAGCAGATCCTCATCGCCGTCCAGCAATTTGAGCGTGTCGATCGCGTTCGGCGGACTGAACGGCGCCGCCGTGTACGCCCCCAGCGCCCGGTCGACCGCACGTTGCTGCTCAGACGAATATGCTACCGTGTGCGACGCCAGCCGGATCGTGCTCTCTTCGCCGACCACGACCCCATCCGCCTGCGCCTGAACCACAAGATCATTGAAAACCCGCTGCGGCAGCTCCTTGCGCACCCCGGCCGCACCCACAACCTGCAGGCGGCCGCGTATCTCGCCGCGCGACATCCCCTGCCGCAGCGGACTTTGACCGTGGAACTCCTCCAGCTGCTGCTGCATCTCGGCAACGATCTGTTGATAAGCCGACCCGCTGATCAGCATTCGCCCGTCGTCCAACCCCTGCGCCAGCCCGCCGTCGCGCAGCTGCCCGATCGCCTCGCCTGCGACCTCCTTGTCCAGCCCGCTGGCCGCGATCAGCTCCTGTTCCGAAAGCAGCGGCTCCCGTTCCAGGCTCTGCAACACGATCTCATCCGGCCTGCCCAGCGCAAGCGTCTCCAGCTTCGCCGCCACCGCAGGATCGAATCGTCGATAGCGCCGCCGCGGGTGCGGGTCCAGGACCTCACCGCCCCCCAGCGTGACGCTCGGCGACGGCTGCCGCAAAATGAAACGGTCCCCGCCCGCCACAAGCGCCGGCCGCTCCAGCCGCAGCTGCAGCCAGCCCTCCTCGCCGGGCAACAGCTCCTCTGTCGCCAGCAGCCGCGCATGGGCCGGACTCTCAGCCGCGCCGCTGAAAAAATCGACCGCCAGGTTGTGGCGCAGCGGCTTCGGCGCATCTGCCAGAAGACGGAACGAAACATCAACCAGCCGCGTCGCCCGCAGACTTCCCGGCGCTACCGCCACCTGCCCGCGCCGGATCTCATCCGTCGCCACACCGCTCACATTCATCGCCACGCGGCTGCCCGGAAACGCCCGCCCGATGCTCTGCTTGTGGCTCTGAAGCGCCCGCACCCGTCCCGACGGCCCGTCCGGCAGTATCTCGACCGCGTCCCCAACCGCAAATCCGCCGTCGCTGAGCGTTCCCGTCACGATCGTGCCGAAACCCGGCTGGCTGAATATCCGGTCAACCGGCAGGCGCGGGCGCCCGCGATCGCGCGGCGGCGGCAGCGCCGTCAATCTGCCCGCCAGCGCTCCCCGCAACGCCTCCAGTCCCGCACCGGTCTGCGCGCTGACGCGCACAATCGGCGCGCCTTCAAGACGCGTGCCGGACAGAATGTCGTGGATGTCCAGCTCGACAAGATCAAGCCACTCCGGCTCATCCACAAGATCCACTTTTGTCAGGGCAACGACACCATCGGGGAGCGCAAGCAGGTCGAGAATAGCAAGATGCTCGCGCGTCTGCGGCATAACCCCTTCATCCGCCGCGATCACAAGCAGCCCCGCGTCAACACTGCCAACGCCCGCCAGCATATTCTTGATGAAATCAATATGGCCGGGTACGTCAACAATGCTGACCGACTCTCGCGTTCCGTCCGGCATCGCCAGCTCCATCCAGGCAAAGCCCAACACGATAGTCAGCCCGCGGCGCTTCTCTTCTTCTAAACGATCGGGGTTGATTCCACTCAGGGCCTGGACCAGCGTCGACTTGCCGTGGTCCACGTGGCCCGCAGTGGCAATTACGCGCATCAGGCGCGGTTTTGCGCCGGCTCACCGGATACGATGCTGGCGCTGCGGTGGGTATTGTTGCTCTGGCGAGCGTACAGCTCAGCCGTGCGGCGCTGCTTCTGCCACTCCTCCTCCAGCTCCTTCATCGTCTCGTCCCGCTCCTCCAACGAGGTCTGCAGACCGTCAAGCCAGAGCTGGGCCGCGCTGATGTATCGAGAACCATACTGCTCCTGCAGCTTCCACAACAGGCGCAGCATCTCCTCGTGCACCCGCAGATCATGCAGAATCGGCGGCAGATGGTCCAACAACTCCTTGTTGCTCTTCTCCTGCTCCTTCCACAGATGCTCGTGACGAAGGTCGTTCCGGCGGCTCTTCTTGTCAAACTCCTCCTGAAACTCCTCCATCTCCCGCCGCATCCGCTCTTCAGCCAGCCGCTGCAGCTCCTGTACCTGCACCTGGTCGCGGCGGATCGTCTCCTGAAACTCCGCCACCGTCGCGGCCGCGCGGCGGGCCGTATCGATCGTCTGCGTAAAGGATTGGATCCGCTCCTCGTTCTTGGTAACCACCGTCTGCTGATCGTCGATTAACTCCTGCCAACGCGCCAGAACCTGCAAACGCTCGACAATCTCGACGCGCATCTTCTCCATGAACTGCTGCTGCTCCTCCCTGACCTCGCCAAAGACCGGCCGCCAGCGCTCGATCTCAGCGTTCATGCGCCGGTCGGCATCATCAAGAATCGAAAACCGACCGCTGAACGCCTCCGTCCGTTTGAACAGCTCGACCGTCTCCTGCTGCAACTGGACAATCCGCTTCGCATCGCCCGAGCGTTGTTCACTCAAAAAGGGTATCTGCCGCGTCCGCTCTTCAATGTCTTTGGCAAGAAGATTGATCTGATTGCGGCCTTCCATAATCATGTCGACCAGCCGCTCTTCCTCACCCTTCCGCAGGTCCACCGCCTCTTCGACCCGTCCAATCCGCGGCAGTTCGCGGCGCACTTCACCGATCTCGCGCGCCAGCGCCTCCCGGTCTGCCAGACGGCCCCGCTCGTGTTCGCGCGTCGCCTGCGCCCGACCCTCCTCGGCGCGATCGATTAGCAGCCCAAACTCCTGCTTGACGCTCTCAATCTGCTGCTCCAATTGCGTGAACCGGCCCAGCTGGGCGATCGTACTCGCCAGACGCCCCTCCAACTCCTGAACGCGCCGGTTCTGCTCTACAATGTCCCCCGCCTGGCTCTCAATATGCTGCTGCAAACGCGAAATCTCCGCACGGTCGCGGCGGTGCTCCTCGTCGAGCCAAGTCACCATCTGGGCTAGTTGGGCATTATCCATTTTTCTTTCTTCCAACACTAAGTCCTGCGTCTGACACGCTCACACCACCCGATCGCCCGGCTATACGACGCCTCCCGCCTCTCTGCTCGATCGGCAGAGAGGCACAGCGCGCGATCATCGCCTCGGGAAGACCGGCCGCGCCGGACATCCCGGGACGGCAATTATACCATTTGTACGACGGTGACGACAAACAGCGCCTCGCCAGCCCCCGCTCAGTTTCGGAGAGGTACCTCTGCCAGCTTGGGCCCCCGACAAATCCAATCCGGCCCCCACATGAGATCAGGGCTCGTTGACATTTGTCTGAACTTTGATTCAACTGATTTATATGATGGACATGATTTGCGGCGCTGGCTCCTGAGGTGGGCTTCGTTCACGAGAATCAGGTGAATCAGAGTCCAAACTGCTTTCAGACAGCTTGTAATAGTCGCCTCTTTGAACATTCTTCTGAAATATCAACGGAACCCAGAAACTTCAGACCGCGAACGCCCTTAGGGCCTCCTTCAACACCCCCACCATTCCATCACGCCTTTTGTGCCGAGGCATCGCTGCCCCACCGTGCTCCTTCGTGTCAGTTCGTGTCAATTCGTGCCCCTTCGTGGACCCCCTCCAGCCTCTACACCGCGTACCGTTTGACCGCAACCGGGTCCAGCTCCAAACCGAGACCATGCTTGCCCGGATCGGGCGACCAGACCCCATCGCACGGCTCGTCAAACGAACTGTAGAAAATGCGGTCCGCCGCCTCCACCGTGCCCAAATACTCGACGATCTTCAGATTGGGCGTGGCACAGGCAAGATGCAGATGGACCAGCTGATAGGCGTGCGGGGCGACCGGCAAATTGAAAGCATGCGCCAGGTGCGCTACCTTCATCCACTCCGTGATGCCGCCTACCCGGCCCACGTCCGGCTGCACAATGTCCGCCCCGCCGCGCGCGATCAACTCACGAAATCCATACTTCGTGTACTCATGCTCACCCGTCGCCACCGGAATCTCGATCGCCCTCGCCACAGCCGCCAGCCCCTCGATGTCGTCGGCGAGCACCGGCTCCTCGAACCAGCCGACATCATACTCCGCAAACGTGCGCGCCATCCGAATCGCCTGCTTGGCGTAATAGCCGTTGTTGGCATCGATGAAGATCTCCACCTCCGCGCCCACAGCCTCCCGCACCGCCGCCAGCCGCGCCACGTCCTCGCGCTCGCTCTGTCCGAAATCCTTGCCAACCTTCATCTTCACCGCCTTCATGCCCCGCTCGACGTACCCGCACTGCTCCGCCACCAGCTCATCCTGCGAAAAATGCGTCCAGCCCCCGCTGCCATAGACAGGAACCGTCTCCACGTAAGGCCCAAGCAGCCGGTAAAGCGGTGTCTCGTAAAACCGGGCCTTCAGGTCCCAGAGCGCGATGTCGACGGCGGAAAGCGCACTGAACGCAAGCCCCTTGCGGCCGACCCCCCGAACCGCCCAAAACATCTCGTCCCACAGCTTCTCGATATGCAAAGCGTTTTGGCCCAGCAGAATCGGCTTCAGCGTCCGCTCAATAACCTCGCGCGCCGCCGTCGTCCCGCCCCCCAGGCCCAGCCCGACCAGGCCCTGGTCGCTGTAAACATGAACGAAACATTGGCTGCGGCCCGGTACGATATGACGAATCGTCGCATCCTGAAATCCCGGCAGATGGGGTACGGACAGCACTGTCGTCCTGATATCCTCAATAATCATCGCTACTCTCCTGCGAGCATGTTTGGCCTCCGAACTGACTGTTGGTATTATCGCACAGAATTGCCAATTCGAGTTGGGCAATCAAGCCTAAATTCGGCCCTGTATTCGTCAATTCTGGAATCAGATAAGAGTTCAACATGAGCAAAATCGAGTTGGGATCGGTCGTGCAGGTGGGCATCGTCGTCCATGACGCGCTCGCCGCGGCCAACGCCTGGACAGAACGCTTCGCCCTCGAACCGGCCGAGGTCATTGACTGGCCCCCCGAAGGCAGCGGCCTGGATGCCGGCTCCACCTATCGCGGACGGCCCGGAAACTTCCGCATGAGGCTCGCCTTTATCGAGACCGGCGCCGTCCAAATCGAGTTCATCCAGCCGCTCGAGGGCGCCAATATCTATTCAGAGTTCCTGGAAGAAAAGGGCGGAGGCCTGCACCACCTCCTCTTCCGTGTGCCCGACCCTGTCGATGTCGCCCGCGTACTTGAAGTCGAAGTCACGCAGAGCGGCGGCTCCACGCTGGACCCCGGCGCGGTATGGGCCTACCTCGATACCGAAAAAATTCTGGGTACAATCATCGAACTCAAAACAATTCGAGACGAGGGGGATTGAACCTGCATTTGCCCCCCAATGCGGGGGATGTTACAATTAATCGAATTTTTTCGGGTCAATCAGTATTGTCCCGGACTGCGATTCCCTGGGCGCCGGGCAATTGCTGCGCGCTGAAGTCATTTGGAGGGACCGCAAAAAACGACTTGGCCCTTTCACGTTCCATTGAGACTATGCGAGTTGGCATTGACGCCCGGCTGGTCCATCATCAGCCGGCAGGTATCAGTCGCTATACGAAGCATCTCATAGAAGAGCTTGCACAGCTGGACCGGGAAACAATGTATACAGTTTTCCAGCACCGCAAACACCGGGAGCCACTGGTCCTTGCGCCGAACTTTCGACGGCGGACGCTGTTCACACCCGTACACCGGCGCGTCGAGCAGCCAATGCTGGGCTGGGAACTCGCCCTTCATCCGCTCGACCTCCTCCACAGCACCGACTTTATCCCGCCATTCTACAACAGGGTCCCATCGGTTATTACCGTCCACGACCTCGGTTTCCTCCGCTGGCCACACTTCCTTACCGAGTCCCACGCCGCCTACTACAGCCAGATCGATCGCGCCGTCCGCCGTACCTGTCACATCATCGTGCCCAGCCAGAGCACCAAGAACGATGTCGTGGGACAACTCGGCGCGTCGCCCAATAAAATAAGTGTGATTCACGAATCCGCGGCCTCCTACTGCCGCCCTCTGCCGCAGGCGCAATCCCGCCTTGAAATGCAGGCCAAATACGGCATTCCCGAAAACTACATCCTTTTCGTCAGCACAATCGAACCCCGCAAAAACATCGGCGGCCTCCTCAACGCCTTTCACCATCTCCGCAAACACTACAATGTCGGAGAAATTGGACTCGTGCTGGCGGGAAAACCCGGTTGGCTATACGAGGAAATCTACCGTCGCGTAGAGGAGCTTGACCTCCAGCAGAGCGCCTTTTTCCTCGGCCGCGTGCCCGATGAGGATCTCCCCCAGCTCTATAGCGGGGCCCGCTGCCATGTCCATCCCGCCTTCTACGAAGGCTTTGGCCTGTCACCGCTCGAGGCAATGGCCTGCGGCACACCAACAATTGTCGGCAATACAAGCAGCATGCCCGAAGTCGTCGGCGACGCCGGGCTCATCGTCGACCCCTCCGACTGGGAGGAGATCGCCGTCGCCATCCACCGCCTCCTGACCGACGACGAGCTCCACCGGGAGTTGCGCCAGAAAGGCCTGCAGCGCGCCTCCGTCTTCAGCTGGAAGCGGGCTGCCGCCGAAACACTCGCAGTCTATCGCGCGGTCCGCGACCAATCCCCGGTTCCCGACGCGCCGGCACACCCGACCTCCATCTGAAGCCCGGCGATGAAGCTCCTCCTGCTCACGCCCCAATCCCCCTTCCCGCCCCGCCAGGGCACGACACTCCGCAACTACTACCTGCTGCGCCACTTTGCCGCCAGCTGTGAACTGCATCTCTTCTCCTGCCTGTCTCCACACGACAACCACCAGCCCGCTCCCGAACTCCAAAGCATGTGCGCCCGCGTAGAGTCCTTCCGCCAGCCCCACCGCCCGCTCAAACGCCGCCTGCGCGACTCTCTGCTCGCCTCCAGGCCCGACATGGCCCTCCGCCTTGCCCACAAACAGGCCCAAACAAAACTGCAGCAAATGCTGGCCGAAGAAAGCTACGACCTGGTGCAGGTCGAAGGCATCGAGATGGCCCCCTACGGCTTCCAGATTCTGCAGACGCCCGCCGGCGCCCCGCCCGTTGTCTTCGACAATCACAACGTCGAATTCCTGCTGCAAAAAAGGGCCGCCCTGATGGACGCCTCCAACCCGAAACGCTGGCACGCCGCCGGCTATAGCTTCCTCCAATGGCAAAAACTGTACCGCTACGAAAGGGCCTTCTGCCGTGCCGTTGCCGGCGCCGTCGCCGTCAGCGAACCGGACCGGTATGCGCTGGCCTCGCTCGCGCCGGATCAGCCGATTGTCAATGTGCCCAACGGCGTCGATATCTCCCGCTATCAGCCGAACCCGCTCCCCTCAGAAAACCCCCCGGCCCTCGTCTTCACAGGAAAAATGGACTACCGCCCCAACGTCGATGCCATGCTCTGGTTCGGACAAAGAGTGCTGCCCAACATTCGCCGCGCAACCGCCGCCCGCCTCCTGATCGCCGGCATGTCGCCCCATCCCGCCCTCGACAGACTGCGCGCACTGCCCGGCGTCGAAATCACCGGCGCCGTCGACGACATCGTGCCCTATATTCACCGCGCCGCCATCTATCTGGCCCCCATGCGAGTGGGGGGCGGCACCCGCTTCAAAGTGCTCGAGGCAATGGCCTGCGCCCGGCCTGTCGTCAGCACCTCGCTCGGCGTCGAGGGCATTCCCGTGCGCAATGGCGAACATCTCCTAATCGCCGACCAACCGCGCGACTTCGCCGACGCCGTCCTGTCACTCCTGCGCGACCAGGCCGGCGGCGGCCAGCGCAGCCGCGCGCTCGGCAAGGCCGCCCGCGCCTTTGTCGAACAACAATTCTCCTGGGACGCGATCCTGCCCCGGCTCGACGCCTTCCACGCCCAGCTGTTGTCGCGGTGAAGTTGCGCTCAATTGGCTCCGAAGGGGAAAGTCTATCCTCTGTCGCCGGGGGCAAGGGCGTGTCCGTTTACCACCAGCCACACATCCAGCTCGTCGGCTGAACTGTGCGCTTCCGGTGTTGCCCACTTGCCCGCCGCCACGGGCCGCGTGGCCGCGCCCGTGTTCGCCAGCAGCGCCGCGCGACGCGCCGCCCGTCTCACATCGTCTTCGCCAACGCCCCAGGAACTCTCGACGACAAGATGAAGATTCTCGCGCGTGCGGCGATCGCGGCCGCGCACCACAGCATCAGCCAGCTCTATCTCTTCGGCCTCGGCCTCCGATAGCCGCTCCTCTGCAACCGCAGCGTCGGTCAGCGCCGCCAGCTCCTCTATCGGTACCGTCCGCGCCTTGAGTACGATCCCCCGAAAATGCTGGAAGGGACGATCTCTGTGCTGGCTCTCCAACAAAATCCCCTTGAGGTCGCCCACCTCTCTGGTCAGAGTTTCCACCCGGGTTTCCGTCCGTCTCTGCGCCTCTGCCAGCTCCTCCAGGCGCGTCTCCGTCCGTCCCTGCGCCTCAGCCAGAGCCTCAAGACGCGCCTCCGTCCGTCCCTGCGCCTCAGCCAGCTCCTCCAGACGCGCCCCCAGCCGCTGCAAAACTTCGTCCGTGCGTTGTTGCGCGGCTGCCAGCGCGCTCAGCACGCGTGGCATCTCCAAAATCTCATCCGTAAGCAGGATGCGTCGCAACTCCGCCCGCCACTCTGGCCGCTCGGAAAGTAACTGCGTCAATTGGTGGAAATGCTCTACCGTGAATGCCATTGCCCTGGCCTGCCCCTCTTAGTTTCAACTGGCATTATAGCCGAACCAGGGCAATTGCATCCAAATTGGATAGAGAGACAGGGCGATTGCATCCAATTGGGTCAAGACCTGGCGACACGACCTGATTCGAGCCCAACTCCGAAAAAACAGCCGAGAACGAATGACTACTGGTAGGGGCGCCCCTTGTGGGTGCCCTTCGTGGGATATTTTGGCGTCCGGATTTAGATGGGATTGCCCCGGTTTGGCGGGGCAACCATCTTGACACCATCCCGCCCTGATCGCATCCCCACCATCGCTAACGTCTTTCCGATTTCGCCCGCGCTGTGATCGATTTGGCCTTTGCCGGCGCCCGTCTGCTTCGCCGGCGCCCGTCGCTTCGCCGGATGCATGGATGGCGCGCGCGGCCCAACGCCGAACAACCGCAAAAGGGCAGCGAAGAACGTACGAACAGCGCGGAAGAGAGCGGTGACCTGGCTACTACGGGCATCTCGCTTTTGATACCTGGCGAACGCTTCTGCCTTTTCCAACGGGGTCTCGACGCTGGCAGGGCCTTATGCCAGATAGCGTTTGAACCAAGGCGCCGGCGCGCGCCGCTTACGCTGTATTCGATGATTGAAATCGGATTTGACAGGCTCTGGGAACATAGGTTATTGTCATGGCGTCATTGTAATATCTGTATTTTTTGACAAGCCGGTCTGGCCAACGAGCTTATTATTTCTTATGAATCCTCCACGGCGGGCTGCTGGTCAGGCACTCATTTATCTCTCTTCGGCATGTGGTCCTGAATGGATGGCGCATGAACCTGCGCCGACACCAGTCCCCCTGAAGCAGCAGCCCCCTTTCCACCGACAATCCAGTTGTTCGCGCCGGACCGCGCGCGCAGCGGCCACTTTTTCGAATTCCGGGCCGGTTTCTCTATCCGACGTCCACTTCGCGCCGCGGCGTTTCCGCGTGCGGCAGGGGGAGAGGTAGATGTTTCCAGACGGGCGGATGAAGAAGACCTGGATTGGCGGGTTCTTCTTTAACGCAAAGGGTATGGGAATATTGCTGGTGGCGGCGCTGCTGACGGTCTGTGTTGCGCTGCTGTCGGTGGTGGGGGATGCGTCGGCGCAGGAGGACGTGAAGGCGGTCCACAACCTGGCGCTGGCGAGCAGCGAGCCGGGCGAGCTCGAGGTGACGTGGGACGTGCCGACGGAGACGCCGGTCGACTACCGCGTGAGCTGGGCGCGGGACGGTGAGAACTTCACGACCTGGACCGACCTTTCGGGCAACGCCTTTCCCCACGACAAATTCGTATACGGTTACCGGCCTGGACGGGGGCGTGCGCTACAAGGTGCAGGTGCGCGCCCGCTACCAGGGGACCGGCGACGGCCGGCCCGGCGGCTGGAGCGATGTGGTGCGGGCGGACGTTATGGCTGCGCCGACGGCGACCCCGACGCACACGCCGACATTTACTGCTACGCCGACGTTTACGGCGACACCGACTGACACGCCGACGGCCACGCCCACGTTTACGACGACACCGACGGCCACGGCGACACCGACTGATACCCCGACACCAACTCCGACGTTTACGGCCACGCCGACAGCAACTCCGACACCGACCGATACCCCCACGGCGACTGCGACGCCAACGCCCGGGGACGACCGCTCGATCGCTGCGGTACGGCTTGTGAGCAGCCAGGCCGGCGTGCTGGAGGTGACGTGGGATGCGCCGGTGGAGACGCCGGCCGACTACCGTTTGAGCTGGGCGCGGACGGGTGAGGGCTTCAAGTCGTGGACGGACTTGTCGGGCAACGCCTTCCCGACAACGAACTCGTATACGATTACTGGGCTGGACGAGGGCGTGCGCTACAAGGTGAAGGCGCGCGCCCGATATAGCGGCAGTTCAGGCAGCTGGAGCGCTACGTTCGAGGCTGACGTTGCCTCTGCGGCGACCGATACACCGACGCCGACGGAGACGTCAACCGCGACGCCAACGGATACGCCGACTGCGACCGACACGCCCACGCCGACGGCCACGGTTGAAGGCAACAGCGCGGCCACAGACAGGGACGCGCTGGTCGCGCTCTACAACGCAACGGACGGCGCCAACTGGAGGGTTGACGACAACTGGCTGAGCCAGGAGCCGCTCAGGACCTGGTACGGCGTCACCACCGACGCCAATGGCCGGGTGACGGGGCTGGCGTTGATGGGCAATGAGTTGAGCGGGTCGATTCCAAGCGAACTGGGCGACCTCGACCAACTGCAGAGCCTGCAGCTCTACAACAACCAGCTGACGGGAACGCTTCCAGCCGCGCTGGGGAATCTCAACAGTCTGCAAGAACTGCACATCAGCAACACACGGTTGAGCGGGTCGATTCCAAGCGAACTGGGTGAACTCGACAACTTGGAAAGGCTGTACCTATACGACAGCCAGTTTAGCGGGTGGATTCCGGCTGCGTTGGGCAATCTGGAAAACCTTAAGAAGCTGCAGCTGAACAGCAATGAGTTGAGCGGGTCGATTCCAAGCGAACTGGGCGATCTCGGCGCACTGGAAGAGTTGAGCCTCCAGGGCAACCAGTTGACGGGGACGATACCGAGCGAGTTGGGCGACCTCGACAATCTCAAGGGCTTGTATCTGAACCACAACGAGTTGACGGGTTCGATTCCAGTTGAACTCGGCGACCTCGACGACCTGGAGTTTCTGGATCTCCAGTACAACCAGCTGAGCGGGTCGATTCCAGCCGAGTTGGGCAATCTCGAAGACCTGGAAGATCTGCTCCTGATGCGCAATCAGCTGACGGGGTCGATTCCAGTCGAGTTGGGTGACCTCGGCGCGCTGGTGAGGCTGGGCCTCAACCACAACGTGTTGAGTGGGACGATTCCAAGCGAACTGGGCAACCTCGAAGAACTGCAGAAACTCCATCTCCAGGATAACCGGTTGACGGGTTCGATTCCGAGCGAACTGGGCAATCTCGACAAATTGTCGCAGCTCATGCTCAACGACAACCGGTTGAGCGGGTTGATTCCGGCCGAGCTCGGCGACTGGACGAATTGGATTGGCTGTACCTCAGCAACAACCAGTTGACGGGGACGATTCCGAGCGAACTCGGAGACCTGGGGAGCCTGGACACGCTGTCGCTCAGCAACAACCAGTTGACGGGGACGATTCCGGCCGAGCTGGCCGACATTTATTCCTTGACCTATATCCATCTGGACAACAACAATCTGTCCGGGTCGATTCCAGCAGAGTTCGGGAGCCTGAGAATGCTCAGACTCCTGTATGTCCACGAAAACCAGTTGACGGGGTCGATACCGTCAGAACTCGGCAACGCCAACCTTTTGGAGTTTCTGAAAATCGCCAACAACCGGTTGAGCGGGGCGATTCCGTCCGAGCTGGGCAACATCACCGGACTGGCTGAAGCGTACATTGCGAATGAGGGGTTGACCGGCTGCGTGCCCAGTGCGTGGCGCGACCGTCGACAACGACTTGCGACACACTCAGACTGCCGTTCTGTGGGGAAGGCGCGGCCACCGGACACCGACGCCGACTGATACACCAACGCCCACCGCGACCGCGACACCCACAGCCACATCTACGCCGACGTCGACGCCGACTGCGACAGCGACGCCTGGAGGATTCACGTCGAGCGGGTCGGGGACAGTTCATCCGACCCCTACATCATCAGCGACCCGACCGGGTGTGACCGCACATTCGATACTCGACCATGTGGCTGACCTGAAGCAGGCGCGATTCGGTCTACTACCGCTGGGACGTCGGCAACCGGCCTGGCGAATGGACGATCACGACCGACGCGACGCCGAACGGCCACGATTTCGACCTCTACGCCAGGGACAATCGCGGCGGCAACAGCTGGGACGACCGGGACCGGAGCTGGGACGGGGACGAGGAGGTCACAATCGACGTGCCGGCGGCGGCCACATCGTGGTGCGCGTGCAGAACTACGACGGCGGTGCGCCGAGGGACCTGAAGCTGTCGATCGAGCCGCCGGTGTCTGTCCAGCAGATCTCGGATCCGACGGACACGCCGACGCCAACGCCGACCGACACGGCGACGGCTACCGCTACACCAACCCACCAACACGGCGACGGCCAACGCCCACGGCCACGCCGGGACTGACCGCGAAATTTGAAGATGTGCCGGCAAGCCACTCGGATGGGTCGTTCAATTTCCGCATCGCCTTTAGCGAGGCGATCGATACCAGCGCGGCCGATCTGCGCGACCATGCTCTGCTCCTGACCGGCGGCACGGTGACCGGCGCGCAGCAGGTGGACAGCCGCAGCGACCTGTGGCAGATCACGGTTGCGCCGGATGCGGGCGTCGACGTGTGGGTCATCCTGCCGGCCACCAGCCTCTGCACGGCAGAGGGCAGCCTCTGCACGGCCGGCGGCAAGCCGCTGTCCAACCGCTCTGAAGCGACGGTGCGGTATGTTGCCCCTACAGACACGCCGACTGCGACGCCAACAGACACGCCCACGGCAACACCGACGGTGACGCCGACCGACACACCTACCGCGACGCCGACCGATACGCCGACGGCGACACCTACACCTACACCTACGCCGACAGCGACGGCAACGCCTGAAGGCTTCACGTCGAGCGGGTCGGGAACCGGGTCCGACCCCTACATCATCAGCGACCCAACCGGCGTATCCGCGCACTCGATACGCAGCTACGTTGCTGATCTGAATCGGCGCCAGTCAGTCCACTTCCGCTGGAACGTCGGCGAGCGCGCCGGCAGGTGGACAATCACGACCGATGCGTCGCCGACCAGCCATGACTATGACCTTTACGGCAGGGACGACCGCGGCAGCAGTTGGGACGACCGGGACCGCAGCGGGAACGGGGACGAGCGCATCGACGTCAACGTACTGGCCGGCGGCCACCTTCACCTTCGCGTTGAGAACTATGACGGGGGTGCGCCGACCGATTTGACGTTATCGATCGAGGCGCCGGCCGACACGCCCACGGCGACACCGACCGATACGCCGACCGCGACGCCGACCGACACACCGACAGCGACAGCGACCGACACACCGACAGCGACAGCGACCGATACGCCAGCACGCGACCGAACGCCCACGGCGACACCGACCGATACGCCGACCGCGACGCCGACCGACACACCGACAGCGACCGACACGCCGACCGCGACACCGACAGCGACCGACACACGATACGCCCACGGCAACGCGACCGACACGCCCACGGCGACACCGACCGATACGCCGACCGCGACGCCGACCGACACACCGACCGACCGACACGCCCACCGACACCGACCGATACGCACGGCACGCCGGCGACAGCGACCGATACGCCCACGGCAACGCCGACCGACACACCGACTGCAACGCCGACCGATACGCCGACGCCCGGCGGGCCGGCGGCGCCGACAGAGTCGATCACGCCTTCGTGGGATTATGTCGAAGATTTGATTCTCGTCACGTGGGACGCGCCGGACAGCGGCTCGCTCAGTCACTACATTGTGACGCGCAGGCACGAGGAGGCGGGCGACGTTGTCACGGTCACGTACCGCGTTGGGAGCACATCGACGTCTTACCAAGATAGTGACGTCGACTTTGGAAACACCTATGAGTACGCGGTAACGGCCCACTTCAATGCGTTGACGCCGACAGACACGCCGACTGCCACAGCTACAGCGACGCCCACGGCCACGGTTGAGGGCGACATCAGTCCGGACAGGGACGCACTGGTCGCGTTATACAACGCTACCCGCGGTCCAAGTTGGACGGATGACGATAACTGGCTCAGTTCCAAGCCGATAGGGACCTGGTACGGGGTCACAACGGACGCGAACGGCCGTGTGACCGAGCTGCGTCTGGCGGGCAACCGTTTGTACGGCCCGCCGCCGGCTGAGCTGGGCGATCTCGAAGAGCTGACGTATCTGGACCTCAGCGACAACTGGCTGAACGACCCGATTCCGGCCGAGTGGGGCGACCTCGATAACCTGACACATCTGGACCTTCATGATACCCATTTGGGCGGTAGGATACCGGCTGCGCTGGGCAATCTCGACAGCTTGAGCTATCTGGATCTCAACTTTAGCGAACTGGGAGGGTCAATACCAGCGGAGCTGGGCAATCTCGACAGCCTGACCCATTTGGACCTCGGTCACAACGGTCTGAACCTATACGATACCAGTCGCCTTGGGTGACCTCGCCAACCTGACCCATCTGAACCTCGAGTGGAACGGGCTGGGCGGTTCGATACCGGCCGCGCTGGGCAAACTCGAGAGCCTGACGTATCTGAACCTAAGCCACAACATCCTAAGCAGACCGATTCCGGCTGCGCTGGGCGACCTCGCCAACCTGCAGGAGTTTTACGCGGTCTACAACCATTTGCCGGGACCGATCCCGTCAGAGTTGGGCGGCCTCGCCAGCCTACAAAGGTTGGATCTTTCGCTCAACCGGTTGAGCGGCTCGCTCCCGGCAGGATTGGGCGACCTTGCCAGCCTGACATATCTGGACCTCTCTCAAAACCAGATTAGCGGCTCGATTCCGAGGGAGCTGGGCAGCCTCGCCAGCCTACGAAGGTTGGATCTTTCGTTCAACCGGATGAGCGGCTCGCTCCCGGCAGAGCTGGGTGACCTTGCCAGCCTGACGTATATGGCCCTCGCGCGAAATCAGTTCAGCGGCTCGATTCCGGCCGAACTGGGCAGCCTCTCCGGCCTCAGTTACCTCACACTTGAGGGCAGCCAGCTGAGTGGGTGCATACCGGCAAGTCTGTACCTTATACCTGTAAACAACCTCGCCAGCTTAGGTCTGCCGTATTGCGAGGATCCAGGGCCCACTGCCACGCCGACTGCTACAGCCACGGCCACGTCAACGCCGACGTCTACGGCTACGGCCACGCCTACGGCAACGATTTCGGCTGACCCCAGCGACAGAGAGGTGCTGGTTGCCCTCTACAATGCCACCAGAGGCCATAACTGGACGCACAGCGGCAACTGGCTTTCCGACGAGCCGATCGGAGACTGGTTCGGTGTCACCACCGACGAGAATGGGCGCGTGACCGAGCTGCGCCTCTCGCGCAACTGGTTGGCGGGGACGATCCCTGTGGTGCTGGCCAGACTCGACAACCTGAAGCATTTGGACCTGAGTTTCAATCGTGTGGTCAGAGAGATTCCTGTGGAGCTTGGCAACCTCGATAACTTGCTGGTGCTGGACCTCAGCTGGAATTCGGACTTGGACGGCTCGCTCCCCGCCCAGCTGGGCAACCTCGACAGCCTGCAGGAACTGCGCCTCAAAAAAAGTGGGTTGAGCGGTTCGATTCCGCCCGAGCTTGGCAACCTCGCCAACCTACGCGTGCTGGACCTGTATGGGAACCGAGAGTTTAGCGGCGCGATTCCCTCCGAGCTGGGCGGTCTCGCCAACTTGACAGTTCTCGACCTTGCTGAAAACGATTTCAGCGGTTCGATTCCAGCCGAGCTGGGAAATCTCGGCCAGCTGAAGGAGCTGGTCCTCCATGGCAACGATTTGAGCGGGTCGATTCCAAGTGAATTGGGCAACCTGGTCAAGCTGGAAAGGCTGAGAATCGGCAGCAACGGTTTTAGTGGTGCGATTCCAAGCGAGCTCGGCAGCCTCAGCAGCCTGCAATATATGGAACTTGGCTACAACGAGTTAAACGGCTCGATTCCGGGCGCGCTGGGCAGCCTCACCAACCTGTACTATCTGGGCCTTGACTTCAATCAGTTGAGCGGCTCGATTCCGGCTGAGCTGGGCAGCCTCGCCAGCCTGAGGTATATGTTGATCTCAGCCAACAATCTGAGCGGTGCGATTCCGGCTGAGCTGGGCAATCTCGCCAGCCTGGAATGGTTGTACCTGGGAGGCAACGAGTTGAGCGGCTCGATTCCAGCCGAACTGGGCAACCTCGACACCCTTGAGAGGATGGAGCTCGGAGGCAACAGTTTGAGCGGTACGATTCCGGCTGAGCTGGGCAACCTCGATAACCTGGAGAGGATGATCCTCTCTGGCAACAAGCTGAGCGGTTCGATTCCGGCGGCGCTCGGGGACCTCGACAGCCTGGCGCGCCTGTACCTCGGCAGTAACGAATTGAGCGGTTCGATTCCAAGCGAAATGGGCAACATCAGGACGCTGGAGCACTTGCACCTCGATTCGAACCAGCTGACCGGCCCGTTTCCAGCTTCGTTTGCCAAACTGGTCAATCTGACTCTATTGTACGTCACCGGCAATCAGTTGAGCGGATGTATTCCCGAGGCCTTGCGGACAGTTACCGATAGCGACTTTGCCAGCCTCAACCTGCTGTTCTGTGGCGACGCTACGGCCACGCCGACAGTTACAGCCACCTCCACGCCGACAGCGACTCCGACCGATACGCCAACGCCGACGCCTACACCAACGCCGACCGATACGCCGACGCCGACCGATACGCCGACGCCGACCGATACGCCGACACCGACCGCTACGCCGACACCTACTGCCACGCCGGAGGCCCTTACGTCGAGCGGATCGGGGACCTCGTCCGATCCGTACATCATCGCTAACCCGGCCGGCGTATCGGCGCATTCGATACGCGGCTACGTCGCCGATCTGAATGCACGCGACTCGGTCTACTTCCGGTGGGATGTAGGAGACCGGGCCGGTACATGGACGATCACGACCGACGCGTCGCCGAACGGGCACGATTTCGACCTCTACGTCAGGGACGACCGCGGCAACAGCTGGGACGACCAGGACCGCAGCGGGGACGGCGACGAGGAGGTCACTGTCGACGTGCCGGCCGACGGCCACATCGTCGTGCGGGTGCAGAACTACGCCGGCGGCGCGCCGACCGATCTGAAGCTGTCGATCGAAGCGCCGGCTGACCCGCCGGTCTCCGATCCAACCGACACGCCCACGGCGACACCGACCGATACGCCGACGGCGACAGCGACCGATACGCCGACGGCGACAGCGACCGACACGCCGACGGCGACAGCGACCGACACGCCCACGGCAACGCCGACCGATACGCCCACGGCGACAGCGACCGACACGCCCACGGCAACGGCGACGGACACACCTACGGCGACACCGACGGATACGCCCACTGCGACACCGACCGACACGCCAACGGCAACGCCGACCGATACACCCACCGCGACACCGACCGATACACCCACGGCAACGGCGACGGACACACCTACGGCGACACCGACGGACACGCCCACTGCGACACCGACGGACACGCCAACGGCGACACCGACCGACACGCCAACACCCACTGCCACGCCGGAGGCCATGATGTCCAGCGGGTCGGGAACCGAGTCCGACCCGTACATTGTCAGCGACCCGACCGGCGTGACCGCACATTCGATACGCAGCGTCGTCGTCGACTTGCGGGCGCGGCAGTCGAAGTACTTCCGTTGGGACGTCGGCAACCGCGCTGGTGAATGGACGATCACGACCGACGCGTCGCCGACCGGCCACGACTTCGATCTTTACGGCAAGGACAACCGCGGCAGCGCCTGGGACGACCAGAACCGGAGCTCTGACGGCGACGAGGAGGTCACGGTCGACGTGCCGACGGGCGGCCACATCGTGCTGCGCGTGCAGAATTACGACGGCGGCGCGCCGACCGATTTGACGCTTTCGATCGAAGCGCCGGACGCGGTCGACCCGCCCGTCTCCGATCCAACCGACACGCCAACCGCGACCGCGACGCCGACTGATACACCGACCGCTACAGCGACGCCTACGCCTACCAACACTGCGACAATCACGCCGACACCAACTGACACGCCCACGCCGACGGCCACGGTTGAGGGCAGCACTCTTACGGACAGGGAGGCGCTGGTCGCGCTCTACAATGCGACCGACGGCGCCAACTGGACCGACAACACCAATTGGCTCAGCCAGGAGCCGCTCTCGACCTGGCACGGCATCACCACCAACTCAGACGGCAACGTCACCAACATCAGCCTTCCCGGCAACGTTCTCAGCGGCACCATCCCGCCCTCGCTTGACGCACTCGACAACCTGCTCTTCCTGTCGCTCGGCAACAACCAGTTGAGCGGCTCGATCCCCGCAAGACTCGGCAACCTTCAAGAGCTGCAAAATTTGTATCTCACCAACAACCAGCTGAGCGGCTCGATCCCGTCCGAACTCGGCAATATAAGCTCGCTCAAAGTGCTGAAGCTCGGCCAAAACGACCTGACCGGCTCGATTCCTTCCGAGTTGGGCAACCTCGACAACCTGACCATGCTCGTGCTCCACATCAATGAACTGAGCGGGTTGATTCCGAGCGAGTTGGGCAACCTGGACTCGCTGCAAATGTTGTTCCTGAGCCACAACGATTTGAGCGGGACGATTCCGGCCGAGCTGGGCAATCTGGACAACCTGACTTACCTCTACCTCTCGGGCAACGGACTGAGCGGATGCATTCCCGATGTCTTGCGCAATGTAGCCAACAAAGACTTGGACCGGCTTGGTCTGTTCTACTGTTCAGATCCCACGCCCACGCCCACGACTACGGCCACAGCCACAGCCACGCCCACGACTACCGCTACGGCCACAGCCACGCCTACGGCCACAGCGACGATTACAGACACAACAACGATTGCAACCACGGAAAGAGGGGCGCTGGTTGCGCTCTACAACGCCACCGACGGCGCCAACTGGCAGAACAAGACCAACTGGCTGAGCCAGGAGCCGATCTCGACCTGGTACGGCGTGTCCACAGACGGAAACGGACGCGTTATGGAGCTGCTTCTTACAGACAACGGGCTGCGCGGAACGATCCCGAACCTGAGCGCCCTGACCGAGCTGGAGAACCTGTACCTGGATCGCAACGATTTGAGCGGGACGATCCCGGACCTGAGCACCTTCACCAACCTGACGCATCTGTACCTGAACTTCAATCAGCTGAGCGGGACGATCCCCAGTCTGAGCGCACTCACCAAGCTGAAGTATCTGTACTTGAGCTTCAACGATCTGAGCGGGCAGATCCCCAGTCTGAGCGCACTCACCGATCTGCGGTTTCTGCACATGGACCACAACGATTTGAGTGGGACGATCCCCAGCCTGAGCGCGCTCACCAGGCTGCGGGAGCTGAAGATCAGCTTCAACGATTTGACCGGGACGATCCCCAGTCTGAGCGCACTCGCGAACCTGTGGGTGTTGGAACTCCACCGTAACGATTTGACCGGGACGATCCCCAGTCTGAGCGCACTCACCGAGCTGGACAGTCTGTACCTGGGCAACAACCAGTTGACCGGGACGGTCCCGGACCTGAGCGCGCTCACCCATCTATATGTCCTTTCCCTCGACGATAACCAACTGACCGGGACGGTCCCGGACCTGAGCGCGCTCACCAACCTGAAGTATCTGGACTTGAACGACAACGATCTGAGTGGGCAGATTCCGGACCTGAGCAAACTGACTTTGCTGCAGGAGGTCCACTTGGAGGGAAACAGCTTCAGCGGGCAGATCCCGGATTTGAGCGCGCTCACCGAGCTGCGCGAGCTCACGCTTGGCGACAACCAGTTGAGCGGGTCGCTGCCCGACCTGAGCGCGCAGACCGAACTGAGGGAGTTGATCGCCGAAAACAACCAGCTGAGCGGGTCGCTGCCGGACCTGAGCGCAAATAAAGAGCTGGAGAAGCTCAACCTGGGCAATAACCAGTTCAGCGGCCAGATCATGGACCTGAGCCTGCTGACGGACCTGTCGCGCCTGGATTTGAGCAGCAATCAGCTGACGGGGCCGGTGCTGAACCTGAATCTGCTCACCAACCTGACGGCGCTGTCGCTGGGCGGGAACAGCGGGCTGTGCCTGCCGGGCGGGGAGATTGCGGCGGGCTCGAACAGCGTCGTGACCACCCATCTGAACAGCCTCAATCTGCCTTCGTGTTCGGACAGTGCGACGCTGACGCCGCCGGGCACGCCCCAGAACCTGACGGCGACGGTCTCCGGCAGCCAGGTCGCGCTGAGCTGGGATGCGGCGACGGATGCGGCGACGGATGCGGCCAGCTACGCGTTGCGGGCGTGGGACAGCCTCGACCGCGCATGGGGCGCGCTCGGCGGGACGTTGACCAGCACAAGCTACACGCACACCGTGCAGACCGACGGCAGAAACTACTATTACCAGGTCCGGGCGCAGGGTTCGAACGGCGTTTGGGGGAACTGGTCGGACCGGGTTCATGCCGTCATAGGCACGCACCAGTTTCCGCCGCCGCCGGCATCGTTGGGGCTTGATATCTTCTATCAGAAATATGTCAACGTCAGCGGCGTGACCATCGTCGCCCCCAGCGAGGTTTCGGACGCGAAGATGGTCGAAGCGCGCGGGGTGGTCAGCGGTATGGTCTCGTCGCTCAAGGGCGACCTGCTCACCACGCTCGTCGCCAACAATGCCCAGATATCGATCTATAAGTATGACGAAGAGAAAGGCAGAGTCGTCCAGTTGCCGGAATTCACAGGTACGAACGACTCACTGGGTTATGCAACTAAACGTGTCGTCGGGTGGTTGGCGGGCGTGCCGGCAGCGGACCCGTATTGCGAGACGATAGTCCACGAAATCGGGCACCTTGCGCATTATGCAACTGAAGATCAGACGGGCGGACAGGACTTCAATGACCGTCTCAGAGCCGCATACCGGGCGATGTTGAATGGAGAACTGTGGGAATATCAGTACGCGCGAACAAATTGGCAGGAATATTTTGCCGAAGGCGTGTTCTACTGGGTCTTGGGTTCGGTACCGGATTCTCTGGTGGAGGAAGAGACCACGCTCGCCGAATACGATCCCACTGTCGTGACGCTGGTTACGGAGTTGTTCAACGAAGTGTCATTGCCGGCGTCCTGTGATGACTGACCTTGAAGATGCAACAAGAACAGCTGCAATGAGTCCGGTGAACTGCTTAACTGCCGGAACTCGCTTAACGGCCGGAACTCGGAACTCGACCTGCGCGTGTTCACGCGAGACCGAGTAGGATCCTGCCGGTAAGGCTCGACCCCGTCGTTGTACCGCAGCGCAAACGTCGCCGCGTCGCCGTCCGCCAGCGCCTGGTGCAACGGCCGAAACTTGGAACTCGGAAACCAACACTGCCGTTTACCAGCCGGCGTCGATCAATCGCTGCCGGTAAGGCTCGACCCCCCCGTTGTATCGTAACGCAAACGTCGCCGCGTCACCGTCGATCAGCGCCTTGTGCAGCGCGCTGTCGGCCGTGATGAACTGCTCGAACGCGCGCCACTGGGCCTTCTCCGAGTGGCTGAAAGCCTGCAGCATGTTGCGCGCGTTCGCGTAGCCGAAGAGGGCATGGTGCAGGCCCAGGATCTGGAACAGCCCCATGCTCGTCCACTCGAACGCCAGGTCGCCCGCGATCTGCGCGGCCAGCGTCAAATCCTGCCAACGGCCGGCCTGGTCCTTCGCCTGCACGCTCTCCCAGTTGCCGGCGCCGTCGTTCACCTGCTCGACGCCATCCTGAACGCGAAAGACGCTCTGCGCCCACCCGCTGCGCTCGTCCGGCACCTTCGGCAGCCACTCGTGCACCTCCTGGCGCACCAGCGCGCGGCCCGGCGCGCCGAAGGCCATGCCCGCGCTCTCGACCGCCTTCACCGCCGCGATGCGGTGCGCGGCCGCGCCCAGCTTCGCAGCCGTCAACTCGATATGGCCGGGCGTATCCTGCCCGTGCGGCGCTTGCTCCAGCGCGTCCGCCACCGCCTTCGGCATGCCCAGCTCGACCGCGCGGGCGATGTCCACCTTCGTCTTGGTTACCGCGGTTGCATGCGCCAGGAACGCCGCGCCCTGCCGCGCGGGCGGCTCCTTGACGTGCTCGTTGCCGTCCGTGTTGTACCACTCCTGCCACAGCGTCGCCGCCTTCGGCGCGGCCGCAGCCGCCCCAGCCGCCGCACCCCCGAAATCCTGGCCGAGCAGCTGCGCGAACGGCTGCTCCCCCTCGAGCTCGAACGTGTCCCAGCTGCCGCTGCCGTCGTCGTCCCCCACGCAGAAGAAGACCGCGCCCATCAGAATGCCCGCGGCGATGTCCGCCATCAGCAGCGGCGCGATTTTGCGCGCCTGGCCCATGTAGTCATCCACGCTGATGCCCTGATAGCCGAACGGTCGCTTATGGCATAACGGTTGCGAATGTTGTAGAATTGCTACGGCACAATATATACCCAGGCCTGCCGGGCCGGAACAGTCCCGGGGTCCCCTTCACACCGCCGCCCACAGCAAGCTCGCGTCGCCTCACGGAGCAGCTTCATGACAGCGAATACACTCCCGTCAGCGCCCGTCGGCCGCACCAGCCTGCGCGTCACGCGCCTGGGCATGGGCACTGCAGTCATCGGCAATCTCTACGCCACCCTCAGCGACGCCGATGCGCACGCGACCGTGCAAAGCTGCTACGAAGGCGGCGTCCGCTTCTTCGACACCGCCCCCCTCTACGGCGGCGGCGAAGCCGAACGGCGGCTCGGAGCAGCAATACGTGGCATCCCCCGCGACGACGTCATCATCCAGACAAAAGTGGGCCGCATCATCCGCCCCGACCGTTCCATCTATTTCGACTACTCCCGCGACGGCGTCATGAAAAGCATCGAGGACAGCCTCGAACGCCTGCAAATGGACCGCGTCGACATCCTCCTCGTGCACGACCCCGACGTCGACGACCCCGAAGAGGACTATCGCATGGCCCTCGACCAGGCCTTCCCCACGCTGGTCGACCTCCGCGCACAAGGAGTCATCGGCGCCGTCGGCGCCGGCATGAACCAGTGGGAAGCGGAATGGGAGTTTGCCCGCCAGATCGACGTCGACTGTTTCCTGCTCGCCGGCCGCTATACCCTACTCGAACAGACTTCTCTCGACTTCCTCGACTGGTGCACACAAAACGACGTCAGCATCGTCCTCGGCGGCGTGTACAACAGCGGCATCCTCGCAACCGGCCCCATCCCCGGCGCCAAATACAACTACGAGGACGCGCCCGCTGACATCATGGCCAAAGCCGAAAGAGTTCAGGAGGTCACGCAGCGGCACGGCGTGCCCCTGAACGTGGCCGCCATGCAGTTCGCCCGCTCCCATCCCGCCATCGCTTCAGTCGTCATCGGTTCGGCCAACGCCGCCGAAGCCGTCGAAAACAGGGCCGTCTGGGACGTCGAGACGCCGGCCGCGATGTGGCAGGAACTACACGATAGCGGACTGATCGACCCGCGCGCGCCATTGCCGCGTTAACCCCGACAAGGAGCAGGCAATGTTCGCCGCTCTTCAGGCAATCCTCCAGTCGATTCTCGTCTTCATGGGCCGCGCCATCAGCAGCCCCTTCATCTCCGTCTCCGTCACCGGCCTCGAGCACATCCCCCGCAGCGAGGCGCTCATCCTCGTCTCCAACCACTTCAGCTGGTTCGACGGCCCGCTGATGATGATCTACTTGCCGGTGCGCATCGTCTTCCTGCTCGCCATCGAGACCGAGCGCGTCTGCTTCTTCCGCTTCCTCAGCCGCACTTTCAATCTCATCCCCATCTGGCGCGGACAGGTGGACCGCAAGGCCATGCGCGCCGCCATCGCCGCCCTGAAAGAGGGACGCACAATCGGCGTCTTCCCCGAAGGAGGCATCGACCCCGGCATGGCCGCCGCCCGCGAACGCGGCGAGCGCATCGAACAGATCGCCGGCCACACCGCACGCCTCAGCGCCAACCTCGTGCAGGCACAGTCAGGCATCGGCCTGCTCGCGACACAGGCACAGACCCGCCTCCTCCCCGTCGCCATCCTGGGAACAGAAAAGATCCTCGTCAACCTCCGCCGTCTGCGCCGCACACAGGTCCTCATCCGCGTCGGCCGTCCCTTCGGCCCCCTATCGATCCCCGACGACACCCCCCGTCGCCAGCGGCGCCAGCGCTTCGACTCCCTGACCCAGGATACGATGCGCCAGATCGCCGCCCTGCTCCCGCCCGGCAATCGCGGCCCCTATCAGGATGTCGCTTAAGAAAGCGAAATACAAAACAGAGGGCAACGCAATTCCGTGCCCGGTCCCCACAGAGGAACTTCGAAGCCGCAGCCCGGTCCCGTTCAGGCCTTGGCCTTCCCAGGTTCGCTCCACCGCACCAATTCGTAGGCCAACGCCCCCAGCGAAGCCCCAACTGTCGGCCCGACCCGGTAAATCCAGTCTGCCGTCCAAACGCCCGAAACCAGCGCCGGGCCGAATGAACGCGCCGGATTCATCGACGCGCCGCTCACCGGGCCCGCCCACAGCACGTTCAACGCCACCGCGCCGCCAAGCGCCAGCCCCGCCAGAATAGTGGCACATGAAAGGGATGTCAGCGGTTGGTTAAGAGAGGCTGCTCCAACTGGCGCTTGGATCACCCACGCGCCCAAAATGTGACGAATTGCAAGTCGTGATGTATCCTATGCGGTGCGGTCCGGCAGGACAGTTCTTAAACTCCTGCGAGCAGCTGCCTGCAGCGACCCGTCCACCGACAATTGACACGCAGAATCAGTTCCAATTTGACCAACTGGAGGAGGAATCCATGACAGTCGTCCAACGGAGCAAGAAGCGCCAACTCTCCCGCCGCGCATTCCTGCAAGGCATCGGCATCGGCTCCACATCATTGCTGCTGGCGGCCTGCCCCGCACCCGCAGGCGGCGGCACGGCCGCAAGCGAAGCCCCGCCCGCCGAAGAGATCGAACTCGACTTCTTCGCCTGGGGCGACGCCTCCGACATCCCCGCCTGGGAAGAACTGGCCACCACCTACGCCGGTCTGAACCCCAACGTCACCGTCAAGCCGTCTATCAGCGGCACCGGCGTAGATTACTACACAAAGCTTCAGACCACCTTCGCCGGCGGCGTCGTTCCCGAAATCGCCTCCTTCCAGGGCTGGGAATGGCAACCGTTCAGCGATGCCGGCCTCCTTGCCCCAATCGACGCCTACATCGAGCGCGATAACTTCACCGGGCCCTATCCCGAAGGCGTCGACAGCATCGAGTTCAGCACCCGCCGCGACGGCAGCCGCTACCTCATCCCCCTCCAGTCCGGTTGCATGGTCATGTTCTACGCCAAGGCTCCCTTCGACGAAGCCGGTATCGCCTACCCCACCGACGACTGGACCTTCGAAGAGTTCGTCAGCATCGCCGAGCAGCTCACCAGCGCCGACGGCGATTCCAAAATGTACGGCTACCAGGCCAACGGCAGTTACGCCCGCGACATCCACTGGATTCGCGCCACCGGCGTCCAGGAGTTCGACAACCTGGTCGACCCCCGCACCGCCATGTTCGACCAGCCCGAGATCATCGAAATCCTGCAGTTCGTCGCCCAGGACTTCATGTACAGCCTCGGCATCTCACCCACACCAGCCGACCTCGAAGGCGGCACCAACACCATCGACACCGGCAACGCCGCCATGAAGTACGAAGGCCCCTGGTTCTTCCCCCGCCTCAACAGCCCCGAGCTGCGCGAAGAGGGCAAGGAAATCGAGTTCGACGTCGTCCTCATGCCCAAGATGGCCGACGAAAGCCGGCCCCACCGCGGCTGGGCCGAAGGCGTCTGCGTGCCCAAGTCCGATCAGGTGGACGCAGCCTGGGACTTCGTCCACTACATGGGCGGCGAAGACGGCCAGAAGATCTACTCGACCATCACCGGCCGCATCCCCAACACCGCGCCGCTGGTCGATAACTTCTGGGGCCCGACCATCGAGGAGCGCTTCGGCGTCACCAACGCCGCCGCCTTCAGCCAGGCCTTCCTGCGCTCCGAGGTCGACGTCATCGGCGGCGTCTCGCGCGGCCAGATCTGGAGCGAGGTCGCCAAGCCGGTCGGCTGGGACCCGATGCTCGCCAACAGCGCCACCGCCGCCGAAGTAGTCCCCGCGGTCAACGAAGGCGTCCAGGGCCTGCTCGACGCCCACTGGGCCAAGCAGGGATAACCGATTCTCGCAGAAACAAGGGGGTGGCGGGCTCCTCCGCTACCCCCATCAGGACCACGCATGGCCGCAACCACTGCGCCAACCGCCGCACCCCGCATCTCCAAACGCCAGCGTCGCGACTGGATCGCCGGCTACCTCTTCGCCTCGCCCTTTATCATCGGCTTCTCGGTCTTCATCGCCTTCCCGATGCTCTATGCGGTCTACCTCATCTTCGTCGACTGGGATTTGCTCAGCGCACCCTCGTTCGTCGGATTCGCCAATCTGACGCAGATGTTCAAGGACCCGAAGGCCAACCTCAGCCTCTACAACAGCGCCTTCTACACCATCTTCGCCGTACCAATTCAGCTGACCATTTCCTTCTCGCTCGCCCTCGCCCTGACGCAGAAAATACGCTTCCGCGACGTCTACCGCGCCGGCTTCTACATGCCGATTATCGTGCCCCTCGTCGCCAGCGCCGTCGTCTGGCAGCGTGTGCTGCACCCCGAATTCGGCATTCTCAACGAGGCGCTTGGCTGGTTCGGCATCGAGCCGCGCATGTGGCTTTTCCAGCCCAACCTGACAAAACCGGCCTTCATCTTCATGTCCTTCTGGATGATCGGACGCCAGATGGTCATCTTCATCGCCGGCCTCGGCAACATCCCCGATTCGCTCAAAGAGGCCGCCAGCCTCGATGGCGCCGGCGCCTGGGGCCGCCTCCGCTACGTCGTCCTGCCCCTCATGACCCCCCTCATCTTCTACAACATGGTCATCGCAATTATCAACTCATTCCAGACCTTCGTGCCCGCTATGATCATGACCGAAGGCGGACCCCAGGACGCAACCCTATTCGTCGTCCTCAACATCTATCGCAACGCCTTCCAATACTTCAAAATGGGCTATGCCTCCGCCCTGGCCTGGGAGCTCTTTGTGATCGTCGTCGGCTTTACCCTTGTTCAGTTCTATATGTCCAAACGCTGGGTCTACTACGAAGAGGGTGACTGAGCATGACGTCAGACAGGCAGACCCAGTCTGCGGAAGGACGTCAGAACCCGCAATGGGCGCAGGCCGGACAACAGGCGCTGACTCCCGACTGGCAGACATCCACAGCCGGTACAGGCGCACAGCTGCGCCCGCGTGGCGACTCGACCCGGACCCAGGCCGAGGTCGTCCGCCTTGGCGCGCTCCAGCTCTTCATGACACTCCTCGTGGTTACCTTCCTGGTGCCCACGTTCTGGATGCTCTCCTCCTCGCTCAAAGTGTCGACCGAGGTATTCGCCCACCCGATCGTCTGGCTGCCCAAAGACCCCCACTGGAACAACTATGTCAAGGCCTTTTCGCTGCTGCCGCTGACGACCTTCATCATCAACACGATGATCATCGTCATTTTTGCCGTCGCCGGGACCGTCGTCTCGTCGGCGCTCGTCGCCTACTCCTTCGCCCGCATCAGCTGGCCCGGCCGCGACTTCTGGTTCAGCCTGCTCCTGGCGACGATGATGCTGCCCGACATCGTGACCCTGGTGCCCCGCTTCCTCATCTTCAAGAACCTGCAATGGATCGACACCTGGCTGCCGCTGATCGTGCCCTACTGGGGCGGCATCGGCGCCATCTACGTCTTCCTCATGCGCCAGTTCTTCCGCGGCATCCCCCTGGAACTGGAAGACGCCGCCGAAATCGACGGCGCCAACCGCCTGCGCGTCCTCGTTCAAATCCTCCTGCCCCTCTCCAAGCCGGTCATCGCCACCGTGGCCGTCTTTGCCCTCATCCAGCACTACAACGACTTCATGAACCCGCTCATCTACATCAACTCGATGGACAAGTGGCCCCTCGCCCTCGGCATCCGCGCCTATAACGACTCCTACGCCAAGAACTGGGAAGTCGTATTCGCCGCCAGCACCGTCATGCTGACGCCCCAATGGTCGCCATTTTCATCGTCGCCCAGCGCTACTTCGTCCAGGGCATCGCCATGACCGGCTTCGGCGGCAGATAGAACGCGCAGACGCCGAAAGACGCGCCCCCGCGGGACGTTCTGACCCACACATAAATTGTTTTCTGGGAAAATAGTGGATGCAGAGCCGGCCTGCCGGAAACTCGCGGCCGCCGCGGCTAACCCTTGATGCCTGTCAGCGTGATCCCTTCGATGAAGGCCCGTTGCGCCAGAACGAATACGAGATTGACCGGCAGGACTGCCATCGTGTTCCCCGTCATCGCCAGGTTCCACAGCGGCCGGTCACGGTCGAGGAAACAGGTCAACCCCAGCGCGATCGTAAAATGCTCCTGGCGCGTGAGAAAAATCAGCGGCGCCAGGTAATCGCTCCAGACGCGGTTGAACTCGAACAAGGTCACCGTCGCCAGCGCCGGCTTCGACAACCTGCCGGCCGACGCCGACGCTCGCTACAGAAAGACCTGCACCTGCTCTGGCCTCCAGCCTGCCTCGCTCGCGCCCAACCCCGCGCACGACCACGTTGGCGACGGCAAACGCATACTCAGGATCATCGGCCAGCGCATCGCGATAGGTAGGCACCCACGTCCAGCGCTCACCACGCACCGTATTGGGATGACTCGAGTGCATCGTCAGGTCGTGGAATAATACCGCGCCGCCCGCCTCCAGCGGCACCGTGACCGCAGCGTCTTCGTCCACCATGTCCGCACGCACCCGGTGGCCAAACCCCGATCCGTCGCTGCTGGCGCCGTCATGAACCTGGCTGCCCAGATGCGACCCGGGCAGAAACTTGAGGCAGCCGTTCTCCGGCGTAGCGTCATCAAGCGCTACCCAGACCGAAATCTTGTGCGTCCCCTCCCAATACGGCCAGTCCTGGTGCCACGGACTTGCCACGTGCCGCTCGGTATCCTTGAAAACGACCTTGTCGCTCAGAAACTCGACATTGGGGCCAATGATCGCCTCCAGAATATCGACAAGCCGGCTGTCGCGCACCGCCCTGCGGAAAAGGCCGCTGCGCCCGGCCAGACCCACATAGACACCCGTCGCGTCCAGCATCGCCTTCGGGCTGTCCTCGCCCGCGGCCTCCCGCCTGACATCCTCCACAATACGCTGAATGCCCTCCTTGAAGACTTTGACCTCCGCCCGACTGTAAAGATTAGGCGCCACGACAAACCCGTCGCGGGCGAAAGATTCGGCCAGCTCTGCAACATTTGCAGTCACGCTCTACCTTCCTCTTCTTAGTCACCCAGAGGAGCGCTGTTTGCTGTCTGCACTTGCCTTTCAATCTTACCGAATGAGACGCTCTCGTCAATCCGCAAACAATTCGCCCGCAGCGCCCACACTGTCAACCATTCTCCAGCTCCCAGCCGGCATCAGTTCAGATACCGCCCCGCGACCTGTCGGAATTCCTCCGCCCTCTCGGCGACTACGTCGAGATCGTCGTTGATCGTCACGCCGAAGCCGGAGCCGAGGCCCACGTCCGATACACCAATGCTGATGTTGATCGAACGGCCCAACAGATCATCGGTCTGCGGCAGCATCCCCTGCCGGTAACGCATCTCACCGCCCCGTTCCGCGTAATGAGGACAACTGAACGAGCAATGCAACTGCGTGGCCATGCGCTGCTCCAACACATGCTCCATATTGTTGTAGACATGCCAGCCGGCCTCCGCCACAACCTTGCTCTCCAGCGCCGCGGCCATCTTCTCCGCCACCTCCGCGTCCGGCAGAATCACCGTCAGGATCGTGGCGATCTCCTCCTCCGGATCAAGCACCTCGCGAAATTCCAGGTTTTGCAGGTCGGCGATCGCCGCCTTAAACTGCCGCTTTCTCGTCTGCAGCCGGTCGATCAGCTCAGGCAATTTACGCAGCTGCGCCAGCAGCACCGCCGCCTGCAGCTCCGTGAAGCGAAAGTCCAGCCCCAGAAACGGACGCTTGCCGATCTCAACGCCCTGCCGCAGCGGCGCATGGCCCTGATCGTGGAACGCGAAAGCCCTATTGTATACCTCCTCGTCATCCGTGATCACCATGCCGCCGTCCCCCGCCGTGATCGTCTTGTAGATGTTGAAGCTGAACGCGCCAACATCGCCGACCGAACCGATCGGCCTCCCCCGGTACGCGGCGCCGAACGCCTGGCAGCAGTCCTCGATCAGATAAAGCCCGTGCTCATCCGCAATCTCCCTCAACTCCTGCAAACGGGCCGGGTTGCCCATCATGTGGACCACCATGATCGCCCTCGTGCGCGGGCTGATCTTGGCCTTCACGTCCTCGGGGTCCAGGTTGAACGTCCGGTCAATTTCCGCCATCACCGGCACCGCGCCCGTATAGACGATCGACGAGATGCTGGCCACGAATGTGAATCCCGGTACGATCACCTCGTCCCCCGGACCGATGCCCAGCGCCACCATCGCCGACAACAGCGCCGACGTTCCCGAGTTGACCGCCACCGCATAGCCCACCCCTGAATGCTCGGCCACCTGCCGCTCCAGCTGGTAAACCTTTCCCTGGAAACGCGGATCCACCCCATCGCCCAGCGAAATGCCGTAACGATAGAGATAGCCGGCCCGCAGCACCTCCAGGACCTCCTCAACCTCCTCCTCCCCGATCAGCTCCATTCCCGGACCGGCCATGTCAGTTTTCCTCCTGATTTCAACCGAATACGCCCCATCTCACCCTGCAATCTCAACTGCCTTGCCGCTCTCGGCTGATCGGTAAGCCGCTTCCAGCATCCGCACCGCCCACAGCCCGTCCTCGCCGCCCGGCAACGGCTCCCGGTCGTTCACAATACAGTCGATGAAATGGTCTATCTGCGCCTGAAATGCCGGCAGGTCCTCCTGCTGCTGGCGCGGCGGAATCCGCGGCCTGATCACGCTCCATTCGCCCTCGACATACGTCCGCAGCTCGGGCGGCACCGCCGTGGCGTACCCCTTATCCCCAAAGACCTGCGTGTAGCCCTGCTGCTCATCGGCGTGAAGATTGTACCAGCCCGCCTCGATCAGCGCCGTCACCCCGCCCTCGAATTCGAGCATCACCGTCGCCGTATCTTCCACCTCGATATCCTTGAAATAGGTGCCGGCGGTCGCGAAAACTCTGATCGGACGCGCGTTGCCAAGCAGAAACCGCAGCGTATCAAAGGAGTGAATGCCCATATCGGTCAGGCCGCCGCCGCCGGCCAGCGCGCGGTCCAGGAACCAGCTGTCCAACGGCGGGTCATCGCCATAGAGGTCGTATATCAGCACCTCATGCGACTTGACCTTGAATACCCGTCCCAACGTCCCGCTCGCGACCAGCTCCCGCAGCCACACGATCTCGCGGTCAAAGCGCCACATGTGACCGATCATCAGCTTGCTGCCGCTGCCGCGAGCTGTCTCGATCATCTGCTCGCATTCAGCGACCGACATCGCCATCGGCTTCTCGCACAGCACGTGCTTGCCTGCCTCCAGCATCTGAATGGTGACAGCCGCGTGCAGGTAGTTTGGCAGCGCGACGACGACCGCGTCGATCTCCGGATCGGCCGCCATCGCGCCGAAGTCGGTATAGAGCCGCCCGATGTTGAAATCGACAGCCAGCCGCTCCAGCGACTCGGACCGATGATTCGCCGCCGCCGTGACCTCCGCCCGCGCATGATCGCGCAGCGTCAGCAGATGAGAGCCGCGCACAATCGTGCCCGTCCCCAGTACTCCGATTCTGATCTTGCTCATGGCATCCCCTTCCACCTCAGCCGCCATAACCCGCGACATTGGTGATCACCGGCCGCCACTCGAACCCCTTGTCAAGTGGAAACACCGGGCGCGTCACCTGCCTGTACGGCAGCCGTTTAAGGTCCATGTCGGAATAGCCGGGCGACAGGGCCAGAATCTCGCGCGGCGCCGCGTCGCGCAGCTCCGGCATCAGGTATCCGAGCTTGACAACCACGATCTTGTGATCGAGCGGCTCCACGCCCGCCCGGCGAAAGTCGTCAAGCGTCGAAAAATACTGGCGCCTGTCCGAAATGAGGATCCGCACGCCGCCCACTCGCAGCGTCGCAATGCCCGCCTCCATCGCATCCGTCTGTGGCCGGTAAACGTGCTCGACAACGCCGGTTACCTCGAGTGGCCCGCCGTGCGCGCTGTCCAGCTTCCCGCCAAGGCTGAGGCTGACCGTCGCGCCCACGCCCTGCTCGAAACAGACCCGCGCCGCCGCCCCGTCGGGAATCCCCGCCAGAACTGCGTCCGGCGCCCCCTTGGCCAGCAGACGCGCCAGGAAATGGGTCACGTCGCCCGGCGTTCCGGCCGTGGGATTGTCGCCCGAATCGGCAACGAAAACGGTGCTCTCCGCCGCCGCGAGGGCCAGGTCGATCGCTTCGTCGGCCGAGGCCGCCACCTCTTGGTCGAACGTAAAGTTGTGCCGCTCGTCCCACATCGCCTGCGCCAGCCGCTTCACCTCCCGCCGGGCCCGCGGCAGGTGCGCCTCGTCCTCGGCGATGACCGCGACGCTGCTGCTCGCATGCGCCGCGTCCGCCCATGCAAATCCGACGAGTATCTCCGCCGTCAGAATGCCCTCGAGCCGCTCGATCTCACCAACGCGCGCCAGCAGCGACTTCATCGGCTCCACGTCGGTCGTCGAAATCTCGCCGGGCAGCAGCAGCGGCACCCGCACAAATGCCGGCCGCGGCCGCAACCCCTCGCGTATCGAGCGCACCAGCAGCTTCATCGCCCTCTCAAGCGTCTGCGGCGCATCGCGATGGGGCGCCGTGCGGTAGACCGTCCAGATATCCGTCTTATTGGCGAACTCTTCTGTCAGATTGCCGTGCAGGTCAAGACGCGCCGCGATCGGCACCTCCTGCCCGACAACCGCTCTGATCGATCGCACCAAGTCGGTCTCCCCGCTCCAGATATTCTCCACCAGCAGCGCGCCGTGCAGGATCAGGCAGACGCCGTCAAGATGGCCTGCCGCCCGAATCCCGGCAACGATCTCATCGCGCAGCTGAAGATAAGCACGCTCCTCCACCATACCCGATGGGGCCAGCGCGTTGGCGTGCAAAATCGGCACTGCTTCAACCCCCATGTCCTGCATCATCTCGGCCAGCGTGTCATAGGTGGGACGGTATTTGCCCGTGCCCGAGACCCCTGCTGCATACGGCGCAAACTGGCTGTCCCCCTGCAACAGTTCCTCGCCCCGCCAGACGCGAAACTCCTCCAGCGTCGTGATCACAGGCGAAAAATTTAGTGCCTCGTGGGCGATACCTGCAACTGCAATGCGCATCGAAAAGCTCCTCTCACAACAGGACGCCGGAAATGGGAGACCTTCTTCTCACCACTGCCCGCCTCCGCGCAAGCGCAATACCGCTCGCATGGATCGTCGCTGCTCGCCTGAGGTATAGGATGTAGCCGGTCTATTTCAATCTGATTCCGGAATCGCCTACTGAAAAGCCGGAGCGAGAAAACCGCTGCGCATTCGCCCCTTGCCTGGCGAGCAACTGCTCCCGTCTCCTACTTGACCGCGCCGCTCGTCATGCCCTGCACGACCCAGCGCTGGAAGACGACGAAGATAATCATCAGCGGGATGCTGGTAACCGTCGACAAAGCCATAATCGAGTTCCAGTCTCGGACAAATTGGCCGAAAAATGCCGCCAGACCGATCGTAAGCGTCTGCGAACTGGGCGAGTCTGTCAGTGTCACGGCCAGCAGGAATTCGTTCCATGCAAAAATAAATGCGAACGTGCCCGTGCTGATAATTCCTGGGACAGTCAGCGGAACCAATATCTTCATCATCGCTTGCAAACGCGTACACCCATCGATCATCGCCGCCTCCTCAAGATCGACAGGAATAGCGTCCATGTATCCCTTCAACAGCCAGATGCTGATTGGCAGGATGAAGGCCGTATTCACGATGATTAGGCCAAAGAGCGTGTCATACAGGCCGACAAGATACGCCAGGCGAAAATAAGGGACAATCAACGTTACGGTCGGCAGCATCAACAGGGCCATGATGCCCAGCAACATGATGCGGCCCCCTCCCATCTTGAAACGGGAAAAGCCGTAGGCCGCCAGAAGACCGAGTACTATCGTGATAACCAGCGTGGAAAGCGCCAGAATCGAACTGTTGACGAAAAAGCCTCGATACTTCTCGTTCTCGATCAACGAGGCCATGAACTTGAATGTTAGTTGGCTGGGGTCAAGCTGAGGGGGGTAAACCAGCACATACTTTATCGGCCGCAGCGCAGCATTCACCATCCATACGACCGGTGTAAGGATGACGATCGCTGAAATCATAGTCAGCCCGACGACGACAACCTGATGAATCAGGATCCGGGGCCGCAAACGCTTGCTAGAAGCTCGTCTCACCCGATTCACCACCTCGCGACAATAGCCGCAGATAGACCACAATCATGATCGCCAGCATAAAGAGCATCAAGGTGCTGACCGCCGCTCCGTACCCAAGATTGCCATCCAGCAGCGCCGTGTTGTAAATGTAATAGGCAACGGTCTCTGTGGTTCTCAGCGGACCTCCCTTGGTCAACATTCTGATCAGATCGACGTGGCCTATCGTAGTAATTATGTCGATCGTCGAAATGGCAATAAGGATTGGACGCAGCTGCGGCAACGTGACGTGCCAGAATCGTTGCCAGGCGTTGGCCCCGTCAACTTTGGCAGCCTCGTACAGCTCCGGCGGTATACTCTGCAACCCGCCAAGTATGATGATCATGTAAAACGGATAGGACTTCCAGGTGTTGACCGCTACCACCGAAGCCATCGCCAGACCCGGCTTCGCAAGAAACTCTATCGGAATCTCCTGCCCCAGAACACCAACCCACAGATAATTGAGAAGGCCGAACGGGTGGTAGAGCAGGGTCCACATGAGACCCGAAGCAGCCGTCGAAAAGACCCAGGGCAGGATCAACAGGCCGCGCATGAAGTTCCTGAACGTGGTATTGAACCACGTCTCGTTGAGTAACAGCGCCAACCCCAACCCGATAGAAATGTGCAGAACAACCGAAGCAGCCGTGAATACGAAAACGTTCCTCAAACTATTCCAGAACCATTCGTCCTGCACCAATTCCACGTAGTGCCGCAGGCCGACAACCTTCAGCATGCCGGCATCGACGTCTGTCAGGCTCATCTGCAGTGTACGCAGCAGGGGAAAAATGCTTACCAGAAGGAGGAACAGGAGCGCCGGTCCGACGAAAAAATAACCGGTCAGCGACCGCCAACTGACTCTCTGACCTGAGGAGGGCAGAGGTCGAGAAGCTTGACCTGCCTTGGCACTCTCCGACGGCCCCGCGGCTATTGGACCGGTCGTCCCATCTTCAGGCATGCGGAGACTCTCTGTCATTCAGCGGCGGTTACGACCCTGAAATGGACTGAATTCAAGGGCCTTGCAGGGTGCCTAGTCCTGCAAGGCCCCAAATCGGATGCTGGGCCCGACCCTTTACACTTTTGGCCGATTCCTCTTGCTACCAATTACCAGCGAATCAGTTCCGCCCGCAACCTCTTACTGTGCGTTGTCCAACTCTTCCTGCCAGATGGCGGCGGCCTCATCCAATGCGGTCTGAGCATCCATTTCCCCTGCCAAGACCTGCTGAAAAGCCTGCTTGAACGCATCACGCAGCTTTTGGGCCTCAGGCAACGGGGAGAAGAGAATATTATTCTCGGGATCCTGGTTGGCGAAGTCGGGAATGTACCGCAACATGGGATCGTCCGAGTCCTCCAGCGAAGCGACCGCCGCGTTCGTCGCCCACAACAGGCTGACCGTCTTTGTCATGCTGAGCGAAACCTCGTCGGAATAGATGTACTTGAAGAACTCCCACGCCTCTTCCTTGTGGGGAGAATTGGCCGCTATGCCCATACCGCTGCAAGCCCACGAATAGCCGCCCGTCACGTCCCGCCAAGCAGGCGCGTAGGCCATCTTTATGTCGGGATCGATCTGCTTCGCCTTGGTCCAGATGAACGGGCCGTCGATGATCGCCGAAGTCTGTCCAGTGGCCACAAACTCAAGCATCAGCGCCTGGTCCTCGCCGAATGACCCAGGAACAACCAGGTCCATGTCATAGAAATCCTTCCACCACTGCATCGCCGCGACACCCTCGGGAGAGTTGAACGCTACGTTTCCATCCGCATCGAGCATCTGCCCGCCCAACTGGGCCAATCGGAAGTTAAAGTAGCGCAGAAGCAGGAATCCCCCAGCCTGTAACGGCATACTCATCCCGTAGGAGCCTGTCTCTTCGTCTCGCAGCGCCTCCAGGACTTCGACAAACTCATCCCAGTTGGTTGGCGGCTCCAGCCCCTTTTCAGCAAATACATCTACGTTATATGCGAACTGATAAGGGATGAGGTACAGACACAGACCTCTCGTTTTGCCCAGGAAGTTCATCGGCGTCGTCGGCGTCAGTTTGGCCGCAAACTCGAGATCGTTATCAAGCCACGGCGTCAGGTCCTCAATGAATCCCTGTTTCGTCAAACTTGCAATCCAGGTCGACTCAGTGCCGAAGAGATCATAGGTCTCGCTTCCACCCGCAGCCGCAGCCTGAAGCTTGCCCGCCATCTCCGGCCACGGTACATCGATCACCTTTACTTTGATGTTGGGATGCGCAGCTTCAAAGTCGGCGATCAACTTGCCATGATTGTCGGGGCCCCATTCATTCACCCACCACTGCAGCCAGGTGATCTCGACAACCTCCTCCTCCATCGCCTCGTCGGCCGCACTTCCTGCTTCCGGCGCCGGCCCCGCCACACAGGCCGACAGGACCCCCGCTAGAACCAATACGGTCGTCAACATTAAGAGCCGAGTAGACATTTGCATGAGTTTCCTCCTTTGAAATCCGGGAACCGATAGTTGAATGCCGCCCCCCCGGCCCGACCCGCAGACCACACCGGGTTGTTGAACGCTGACCGACCGTAAGCGGCCACTCTGCGGACCTCTCGGACGGCTGAAAATTTGCTTCCAATTCCTATTGCCAAACCCTGTTTCGCATCGGACGCAACGACGAACTGCTGCCAAATGTTCTGAAACTGTCCGAAGTGAAATTGCCATTGGGCAGAACCGCCCCTCAGACCAGATTCTACAAGAAAGACCGCTTGACGAAGAATAGGAGAGAGCGGCTTGTTCAAGCCTGTAACTCGTGGGTAATTATACTACATTGACCCTGTGCAGCCAAACACTCTTTCCCAGGCAGGTAAGGACGAACAGGACATTACGGGCCACGCACATAAGACGCCGGAGATTCGATCTTACCCCGAGCTGAATCCGCGCCGATTGCTCCCGCGACTGACACAACCGAACGAAGAAATCCGCGCTGTTTGTTTTTCGTACCCTGACGGACCGGATTTGTCCCATGATGAGAAAATCCAGTAGAGTGAGTGCGGCTGAACAGAGAACCTGGACAGCCTGCCATCTCTTGACCGGCCCTTTCTGTTTTCGTGTTACTCCAAGAAAACCTGGCCACTGAAGATATGGAAGACCAGGCCTTTAAGCAGTTCCAATTCCATCCCATATCGCCGCAAAGACTGCCGGACCTGGCAGCCTTTTCACAGTGCCACGGCAAGTTCCGCTACTGCTCCTGCATGCGCTGGCGCATGACCAGCGCCGACTTCCGCCGCTCTACCAAGGAAGAGCGTGTTTCCGCCCTCGAAAACCTAGTGCGCACAGGCGCGCCCGTCGGTATTCTCGCATACCACCAAGACGAGCCGGTCGCATGGTTTTCAGTGGCGCCCCGGGAATCCCACGCCGCCCTCGAGCGATACCGCGCCCTGCCCCGCTTCGACGACGCCGCCGTCTGGTCGGTGACCTGCTTATTCGTCGACCGCCGCTTTCGCCGCCAGGGACTGACCTGCCCCCTGCTCAAGGCCGCTGTCGACTACGCCCGATCCCACAACGCGGCCATCGTCGAAGGCTATCCGGTCGCCCCCGACTCGCCGTCCTACACCTACATGGGCACGCCGGACACCTACCGCCGCGCCGGCTTTGCCGATGTGACCCCGGCCGGCCAAGCACGGCGCGTCATGCGATTCACAGTGACGACTCAGCAAGGCCAATTTGGTTGACATATCTGCGCTGACATACTATTCTTTGAGTCATGCGCACTACAGTCCGTTTGGACGAAGACTTACTCACGAATGTAAAGGCCTACGCCTCTGCCTCAGGCAAAACTCTTACCGCTGTCGTCGAAGACGCCTTGCGGGAGATGTTGCACCGGCGCGCTTTGCAAGCCGAGCGCCCATGGATCTCTCTGACAACAGTGAAAGGCAGAGGCCTGAGACCCGGCATTGACTTGGACGATACATCCTCTTTGTTGGACCTGATGGAAGAAGGGGATGATTCTACCTGACGTAAATGTCTTGGTCTACGCCCATAGAGAAGAGTCCCCGAATCACCTTGCCTACTTGCGCTGGTTGGAAGGCCTCATAAACAGTGCGGAAGATTACGGAATTTCCGACCTGGTCCTGAGCGGATTCATTCGAATCGTTACGCATCCGCGAATTTTTGCTCCACCCAGTACCTTGAACCAGGCGTTGACATTCGTTGATAAAGTCCGAAGTCAGGCCAACTGTGTGATGATTCAACCCGCTTCAAGACACTGGGAAATATTCTGCAGCTTATGCCAGGCTTCCGGCGCGAAGGGCAACATCATTCCAGACGCCTACTTGGCCGCACTCGCAATCGAATCAGGTTGTACCTGGATTTCAACTGATCGTGACTTTGGTCGATTCGAGGGTCTGACCTGGCGGCATCCTCTTGAAACAAACATTTAACATATAGTCTGTTCCCATCCCCATTGGAGTCGATCGGATGAACATCTCTGAACTGACCCACGTCTGGAGCGAGGCCCGCCAGCTCTCCGACGCCCTTTCCGCCTTTCCCGCTTCAATCACCCAACTGGTCGCCGACCCCGACGACCCCTTCGGCAGCGCCAGGCCCGCCCAGGCCATTCTGGCCTCCTCCGCCCTCCAATACGACGCCGACGCCTTCGACCAGCTGCCCAATCTGCGCATCATCGTCCGCACCGGCATCGGCATCGACAACGTCGACAGCGACGCCGCCACCCGCCACCGCGTCGTCTTCTGCAACACGCCCGACGGCCCCACCGAATCGACCGCCGAACACACCGTCGCCCTGATGCTGGCCGTCGCCAAACAGGTCAAACCGGGAATGGAGCAGCTGGCCGCCGGCGACTTCGCCCCCAGGGCTGTGCCCCTCGGCGCCGAGCTCATGGGCAAGACGCTCGGGCTGGTCGGGCTGGGACGTATCGGCGGACGGGTCGCCCATATCTGTGGGCGCGGACTCAATATGCGCGTTATCGCCTTCGACCCCTACATTTCACCGGATAGGGCCACTGAGATCGGAGTCGAGCTCGCCGACCTCGACACCGTCATCGCCAGCGCCGACTTCGTCAGCCTGCACGCGCCCTCAACGCCGGAAACCCGTCACCTGATCAACGCCGACCGCCTCGACCAGATGAAGAACCACGCCATCCTTCTCAACCTCGCACGCGGCCCGCTGGTCGACTCGGACGCACTGCTCGACGCGCTCGACAACGAGCAGATTGGCGGCGCAGGCCTTGACGTCTTCGACCCGGAGCCGCCGCCCGCCTCCTCCCGCCTGCGCACACATCCCAAAATCATCGCCACCCCGCACTCCTCCGGGACCACGATCGAGGGCCGCGCCCGCATCGAAAGCATGGCCGTCGCCGCCGTGCTCGACTTTTTCAACGACCGGCAACCCAAGGACATCTGCAACCCGGATGTGCTCGAATTCGTGCAATTCACCAACAGCTGATACGCCGATCGCACCGTTGGCCTGCCCCCAGGCGCCCTTCGAAAAAGGACGCAACCGATGAATCGCAACGCCTTCTGGGCTCTGATTGACCAGGCGCGCTCTGAGGCCGACTCCGTCTTCGATGTCGCGCCCGCTCTCACCGGCCTCCTCCTCGACCTGGAGCCCGACGAGACTGTCTCCTTTGCCCGGCACATAAAGGATCTGCTGGCTGAATCCTACCGGTGGGACCTCTGGGCCGTAGCCTACATCGTCAACGGAGGCAGCTCCGACGACGGCTTCGAATACTTCCGCGGCTGGCTCATCGCGCAGGGAAAAGAACGATTTCAGGCCGCGCTCGAAAACCCGGCCGGCATCGGCGACTACGCCGAGCCCGACGAAAACGAGTGCGAAGACATCCTCTACGTTGCCCAGGAAGCCTACCAAAGCAAAACCGGCGAGGAGTTTCCCTACGAATCAGTCGACTCACCCTCTCCGTCCGAACCCGCCGGCGAGCCCTGGGACGAAGACGACCTTGAACGACTGTACCCGGAGTTGTGCGAACGGTTCCTTTGACAACTTGACCGCCGCGGTGTGACCACCTGCCAGGAGAGAGGACAACCACATGACTGTGCAAAAAGTACTCCTGCTCGGGCATCCCAAACTGTATCAGGTCAGCGAGCCCGTCCGGCGACAGGAACTCGCAGACCTCGAACCGGTCATCCAGGACCTGCACGACACCCTGTTCGACTTCCGCCGCAAATACGGCGTCGGCCGCGCGATTGCCGCACCGCAAATCGGGGTGATGAAACGGCTCGTCTACATGTACATAAACTCGCCCACCGTCTTCATCAACCCGGCCATCGACCGGCAAAGCGCCGACATGTTGACCCTCTGGGATGACTGCATGTGCTTTCCCGACCTGATCGTCAAGGTGGAAAGGCACAGGCGTTGCCGCATCACCTTTCTCGACCGAGAGTGGCGGGAACAGTCGATGCACCTTGAAGACGACCTCTCCGAATTGCTGCAGCACGAATGCGATCATCTCGATGGGGTGCTGGCCACAGCACGCGCCATTGATGCCAAATCATTTGCCCTGCGCAGCCAGAAGGCGCTGTTGGCTTGAAAGCAGTTAAGGCAAGACAGAAGAAGCTGGGCCGGCAAAAGAAATCAAAAGAGTCTGCGCCGAACAGCGTAGTCAAGCATCGCCCAACCGAAGCGCCAGCGCAGGCTCCTTAACATACCAAACTTTCACCAGCCCGAGTCCTACTCTCCCTCCTCCTCGTCAAGGGCCCATCAAGAGTCGAATCTCCGGCCTGAGCAGGTCCTCCAGGTCGGATATGTGCAGATACATCTCGACCACGCCCGCTACCCCACTGGAAACCTGGTACTTGTCAAACTTCACGCGGACCAAGCCTGCTTCATCGAACAGGATCGTATCGAAATTGTCCGCCTCCGGCGCGGTGCCGCTCTCGAATATCGACTCCGGCGCCGATTCGCCCAGCTGCGAAGCCAGCCTCTCACGCGCCAGGCTGGAAAGCCTTTCCAGGTAACTCTCGTCCACGAAGAGCTCGGAAATCGGCAGTTCCGTGCCATCCTCGAGATTGAAAATGTAGCCGGCTGTCACAGTGCTGCCCGTCCCGCCTGTGTGCATCGACTGTTCCACCGAGAAGGAGATGATGCTGCCATTCGCCACCGCGAATTCCAACCGCTGAATGTAGTGCGTCACAAACGACGCCGGCCCGGCGCCCGTCTCCTTCAGCTCCTCCTGGTAACTCGCCTCCTGCAGCGCCGCAAACTCGCGGTAGTCGTCGATAAACGACCTGCTCACATCCCGTATGCGCGCATTGATCGCCCTCTGCTCCGTTTCAGCATACGAGAGCTTGAGCGTCGAGCGCCCTTCGTTCTCCGACTCCGCAAAGGTGACCACGCGCAGCGTGTAAACGCGCTGCTGAAAGTCACTCGTGGGCATCGCCTCGTGCGCCGCTGCCACGGCATCGCCCTGCAAGGCTTGCGATTCAAGCGCCGAAACCCGCGCGTCCAGCGCCGCCTGGCCGATCGTCAGCCTGGTCACCGCCGTCGCCAGCCCCTCCAGTGTCAGCACGCTCTCCGCGCTCAACTGGGACGCGCCAAGAACCAGTAGCAGTGCAACAACAACGCCCAATACGACCATCTTGCGCTTCATGATCCGTCTCCTTTGGCTAAACGTCCCGCTTAAGACACGATTTGCCGCCATTCTGCGGTCCACCCGCCAACCGCCGAAACTTTGCAGCACGCGGCCACTGTAACATAATATGACACATATTCTGAACAGTTGTCTCGCGAGAGGCCGCCCATATGTCTCCGCAAACCAAGAACCAGGCCCGAGAGGAGGAGAGATGGCAGCGAACAACAGCGACTACAACTTCAGCGTCGTCGAGGGTTGGGGACAAGGACCGCACGGTCGCGCATTCGGCGGCGTAACGCCGGCCGTGGCGACCGATTCGCAGGACCGCGTCTTCATCGCCCCGCCGCAAACCCCCGGCCATCCTCGTCTACGACAGAGACGGAAACTACCTAACCGAGTGGGGCGGC
>CBDCLG010000006.1:0-12792 GCA_965218625.1 Caldilineaceae bacterium
GCACGATGGCAAGTAGGAATCTTCGGTTCACAGTGTTCCCTCCTTCGGGATTCAAGATTTGAAAATTTATGTTAAGGGATGGAGCGGCGCTGCCAGCGAGGCCAAACGCCGGCGGCGACCGTCCGGGTCACCGCTCTCGACTCCTTCCCCAACGCACGAGCAATGCTACGACAAGCAGGTAGACCAGACCGATGGCCAGGCTGAACTGGGTTATAACATATTCGGGGGTGCCCTTTTCGAGAAAGAAAAGCATGACGCCGGCGACAAAGGCGATGTAGAAGCCGATATGGAAGGCTGCTCTGCCTAAAATTGGGTCCATGGACCAAATCAGCTTTTCCGTACTTAAAGAGTCTCCTGCCGCCCCTTCAGATCAACTCGATCGACTCCGCCTTGCGCACCGGACATGCTACCGTGCCGCCGTCTGCGATCTGTTCCAGAATTGGCACCGCGGCGTCACAATTGCCAGGCACGAAATAGGGGCAGCGGGGGTGAAAAGTGCAGCCGTCGGGCAGACTCAGGAGGCTGGGAATCTCGGCGCTGCGCAGCTCGACGTGCATCTTCTTCTGGGCCAGTTCGGGGTCGGCTTCGGGAACAGCGCCCAATAGGGCTTGTGTATACGGGTGCCGCGAATCGGTGATGAGGCGGGGGGTCGGTCCCTCTTCGACGATGCGGCCCAGGTACATGACGGTGATGCGTCCTTCCCAGGCGAAATACTTGGCAAGTGCGAGGTCATGCGTGATGAAGAGAAAAGTGACGTCAAACTCGTCCTTGAGACGGTAGAGCATATTGAGCAGGCTGACGCGGATCGAGACGTCGACCATCGAGACAGCCTCGTCGGCGACGATGAATTTCGGCTCGACGGTCAGGGCGCGGGCAACCGAGACGCGCTGGCGCTGGCCGCCGCTCAGCTGGTGGGGATATTTGTCGAGAAAGTCGGCGACGGGCGTAAGGTCGACGATTTCGAGCAACTCCGCGGCCCTGCGTTCGGCGTCGCGGCGCTTCCCCCTGCGGCCGCTGCCGTTGGCGGTTGACCCGCCGCGCTCGGTCTGATGGCGCAGAAGGGGCGCGGTGATCATCTGGCGCACGGTCTGTGTCGGGTTGAGCGAGGCGTAGGGATCCTGGTGGATGATCTGGACAGCGCGGCGGTACTGCTGGTAGTCGGCTCTTTCCATGGCCGAAATGTCCTGCCCCTGGTAAAGGATCTGCCCTTGTGTGGGCGGCAGCAGACCGACAACCATGCGGCCGGTTGTGCTCTTTCCGCATCCGCTCTCGCCGACAAGGCAGACGATCTCACCCGCTTCGATGTCGAGCGATATCGCGTCGACGGCGGTGACGCGGTCGCGACCGCTGCCGAACTGTTTGGTTACGTTGCGCAGTTCAATGATTGGCGCCATGCAATGCGGCCTCCTGCGGCCGCGCTGTGTCAAATGTACGCGCCCATTGCTGTCGCGCGTTCAAATCAATCTTTTCGATCATGCCGCCCTCCTGACGCGCAGGCCGTTGCGGTCGATGTCCTCCTGGACGGCGTCGGTGTGCCAGCAGGCGGCGAAATGGTTGTCGCCGACGCGCTCCAGAACCGGCTCTTCCTTGCTGCAGCGCTCGCTGGCGTAGGGGCAGCGGGGATGAAACTTGCAGCCGCTCGGCAAATTGATCAGGTCGGGCGGCGAGCCCGGTATCGACGAGAGCTCTTCGAAGCCCCCGGTTACGGTGGGCACGGCCCGGATCAGCCCCAGCGAGTAGGGATGGCGCGGCCGGTAGAATATTTCGCTGACGGGACCCAGCTCGACGACCTGCCCGGCGTACATCGTCGCCACTCTGTCGGCCAGTTCGGCGGCGATGGCAAGGTCATGCGAGATGAAGAGCATGGTAAAGTGCAGGTCTTCCTTGAGCCGGCGCAGCAGGTCGATAATGGTGCGCTGGGTGAGAATGTCGAGGGCGGTGGTCGGCTCGTCCAGGATCAGGATTTGCGGATCGAGCAGGAGCGCAATGGCGAGAAGGGTGCGCTGCCTCATGCCGCCGCTGAGCTCGTGGGCATAGGAGTTGATGACGCGGTCGGGATCGAGCTGGACGAAGCGCAGCAGGTCGAGGAAGCGCTCGCGCACCTCCTGGCGGTCTGTCCAGCGATGGGCCTTGGCAGTATCCCAGACCTGGTCCCAAACCTTTAGAACGGGATTGAAAGCGTTGAGCGCGGATTGGAAGACCATGGCGCAGTCGCGCCAGCGAAACTCGCGCAGGGGGCCTTCGGCGAGGGATAACACGTCGAGCTCGCGACCGTCGCGGCGGTAGATGATCCGGCCGGGGCTGACCTCTGCGGTATCGACCAGGAGGCGGACGATTCCCAGCCCGAGGGTTGTCTTGCCGGAGCCGCTTTCGCCGATCAGGGCGAGGCTTTCGCCGGCATGCAGGTCGAGAGTAACGCCGCGTACGGCCTGGACGCTGCCCTTGCGTGTGCGGTAGCTGACGTGGACGTTCTGCAGGCTCAGGGGCGGCTGGCTGCCGTTTTCGTCGGTACTCTGACGCCAGGAAAGGTCGGTGGTCTGGCTCATGGGCAGTGTTGTGCGGTCTCCGCTTTACTCGCTGGCCCGCAGGCGGGGGTTGAAGACCAGCTCGAGCGAGCGGGTCATCGATATAATGGCCAGCTGCAGGATGGCGATGGCGACGATCGGCGCCATGATGTACCAGACGCTGTCCTTGTAGAAAATCGCGCCGCGCACCCACGCCAGCTGGATCATCACGCTCCAGTTTCCGGCGGAAATCGGCACGAGCCCAAGAAAGACGAGCCCGGCCTGCTGGTAGACGGCAAATGTCATCGCCAGGGCGAAGCTGACGACGATGTAGGGCATCATGTTGGGCACCATTTCGCGTAGAACGATGTGCCAGACGCCGAGGTCGAGGGCGCGGGCGGCCTCGATGAAGTCGCGCTGCTTGAGAGAGAGCGCCTGGGCGCGCAGCGCGCGCAGGAGCGTCGGCCAGTTGAGCAGGCCCATCAGGACGCCGAGCAGCGTCAGGCTGTTGAGCGAGATGAAAGCGGCCAGAACGGCGAGCAAGGGAAACTGGGGGATGGTCAGGATGATGTCGGTAACCGACATGACGACGCCGTCGACCCAGCCGCCGATGAAGCCGCTTAGGGTGCCGAAGACGACGGCGATAACGGTTGAGATCAGGGCGGCCAAAAAGGCGACGTAGATGACGTCTTTACCGCCGTTGACGATCTGGGACCAGATATCGCGGCCCTGGTGATCGGTCCCAAGCGGGTGTTCGAGCGTTGGTGTGATGTAGATTCTGTCGATCTTGGTCTTTGTGTCCAGTTCGATGATCAGGGGTCCGGCGTAGGAAAGCAGGACCATGAAGAGGACGACGAGGAAACCGATGAAGCCGACCTTGTTGTAGGCCAGCAGGCGCACCGAAAGGCGCAGTCCCTTCCACGCGCTGGCAAGGAGGCTGTCGGTCTGCTCGTAGTTGATGCTGTCTGCCGTCATCTTTGTGCTCCCACGTCCATCGGGCGAACTTCCTAACCGCCGCACGGTTGGCCGCCGCGGCCGGTTTGGTTAACTCAGTTGTCCTGCAGCTTGATGCGCGGATCGAGCCAGCCGTACAGGACATCGGCGAAGAAGTTGGCGAAAATCACCGAAAAAGTAATGATCAGAAAAATACCTTGCATCAGGGTATAGTCGCGTTGATTGATCGCCTGCCCCAACATGCGCCCGATGCCGCCGTATTCAAAAATCTGCTCGACAAGCAGCGAACCGCCGACAACGAAGCCGACGCGGATGGTCAGGATGGTGAAGAGGGGCAGGATGGCGTTGCGGCCGACGTAGGCGGTGGTGATGCGCCACTCCTTGAGGCCGCGCGCCTTGGCAATCGTCACATAGTCTTCGCCCAGCGTGCTGATCGTATTGCTCTTCATGCTGAGCATCCAGAAGCCGACGCTGGTCAGCACGTAGGTGGAGATGGGAAGTGCGCCATGGAAGAGCGCGTCGGCGAAAAACTCGAGATTGAAGCCGGGAACCATGCCGGAGGAGTAGGCGCCGCGCATAGCGCCAAAGGGAATGATCTTCCACTGGACGCCGAGCCAAACGACCAACAGGAGGCCGATCAGAAAGTCCGGCACGGAGCTGATGATTGAGCTGATGACGGTGAAGCCATGATCGAGGAAGCTGTCGCGGCGGTAGGCCATGATGACGCCGAGCAGGACGCCGACGGTAAAACTGATCAGCAGCCCCAGGCCAACGCTGAAGAGCGTCCACGGCAGAAAACGCAGGATGACCTCGGTCACGGTCGTGCCCGGCGACAGGACGGACTGGCCGAAGTTGCCGCGCGCCAGGTTTCGCAGGTATGAGAAGTACTGGAGGATTATGGGCTCATCGAGGTCGATGGCGAACAGGGCCGCCGCCTGGTCCTGCGCCTCGTGCACCGGCATGCCGTAGGTTACGATCAGCTGGTTGACATAGATCTCGATCGGGTTGCCGGGCAACAACCGCACCAGGAAGAAGATGATCGTGGTGACGATAAAGATCGTGGCGAGGGCGCGCAGGAACTTGCGGAAGAAATATGAGCGCCAGACGGCGCCCAAGACGGAGAGCGGGCTGGCCATCCGCTCTGTACTGACGTTCGATACGTCAGCTGTGGTTGCCATTCGTATAGAACCTGCCTTGCTGTTCGTAGATTTCCAGGGCCACGCCCGCCGCATTGCAGGGGTAAATGGGCGAGGCGGGCTATAGAGCGATTGTCCGCCATTCCGGGAAACGAAGGCCGGATGTCCCCTGGAGCGCACGTAGTATAGCACAGTGAAGGGGACCGGAACAATTTTTCAGGCGCATGATTTCGCATAGTTTTGACACGCGCCGCGCCGCAGGTGGACGGCCGCTTACGTGCGGATCCTCGCCACTTGACATACAATGGGTAGATTAGACGGATTTTTCAGATGTGGAGAAACGCAATGACGCTGACCAAGCAGGACGCACTAGACTATCACGCCGACGGGCGGCCGGGCAAGCTGAAGATCATGCCGACGAAGCCGATGGAGACACAGACGGACCTGTCGCTGGCCTATTCGCCGGGGGTTGCGCACCCAGTGCTGGAAATTGCGATGCGGCCCGAGGACGCGTTCGAGTATACCGCGCGCGGCAACCTGGTGGCGGTGATCAGCAACGGGACGGCGATCCTGGGGCTGGGCAACCGGGGCGCGCTGGCGTCGAAGCCGGTGATGGAGGGGAAGGCGGTCCTTTTCAAGCGCTTCGCCGACGTGGATGTGTTCGACATCGAGGTGGACACGGAGGACGCGGCCGAGATGGTGCGGTTCTGCGAGCTGATCGCGCCGACGTTCGGCGGCATCAACCTGGAGGATATCAAAGCGCCGGAGTGCTTTCTGATCGAGCAGACGCTGCAGGCGCGGCTTGACATCCCGGTGTTCCACGACGACCAGCATGGGACGGCTATCATCTCTGGGGCGGGACTGGTCAATGCACTGGAAATTGCCGGCAAAGGGCTGGACGAGGCCAGGATCGTGATCAACGGGGCAGGGGCATCGGCGATCGCTTGCGCCGACATCTATGTGGCCCTGGGCGCGGAGAAGCGAAATATCATCATGTGCGACAGCCGCGGGGTGATCTACGCAGGCCGCATGGAGAACATGAACGAGTGGAAAGAGGAGTTCGCCAGCGACACGGATGCGCGCACGCTGGGGGATGCCCTGGTCGGCGCGGACGTGTTAATCGGGTTGTCGGTGGCGGGAGCGGTGTCGCAGTCGATGGTGCGCTCGATGGGAGAGAACCCGGTCGTGTTTGCGATGGCGAACCCGGACCCGGAAATCCCGTACCCGGATGCGGTCGGGGCGCGCAGTGATACGGTGATCATGGGGACGGGCCGGAGCGACTTTCCCAACCAGGTGAATAACGTACTGGGCTTTCCCTTCATTTTCCGCGGCGCGCTGGATGTGCGGGCCAAGGCGATCAATATGGAGATGAAGCTGGCGGCGGCGCGGGCGCTGGCCGACCTGACGAAGGAGGACGTGCCGGACAGCGTCATGCGGGCCTACGGGCTGGACACGCTGCGCTTCGGCCCAGACTACATTATACCGAAGCCGCTGGACAGCCGGGTGCTGATGTGGGTGGCGCCGGCGGTGGCGAAGGCGGCGATGGAAACGGGCGTTGCGCGGCGTAGTATCGACCTGGACGCGTACCTGGACGAGCTCGCGCTGCGGATAGGCAAAGGCGTGCAGGTGATGCGCACGCAGCAGAGCAAGGCGAGACAGAACCCGAAGCGGATCGTGTTCGGCGAAGGCGAACATCCGAAGATTATCCGCGCGGCCTATGCGGTCGAGTCGGAGGGAATCGGCTCGCCAATGCTGCTGGGCAATCCGGACGTGGTGCGGATCCGGTGCGAGGAGCTGGGGCTGGACTACCGTCCGACGGTGATCAGCCCGCACCAGGACCCGATGAACCGCGAGTATGCGAAGACGTTTTACCAGGAGCGGCAGCGCAAAGGGGTGACGCTGCCGCGGGCGAATGAGCTGCTGCGCCAGGCCAACTATTTCGGGCCGGCCATGGTCCTGCACGGGCACGCGGGGGCGTATGTCGCGGGGCTGACCTACAACTACCCGGATGTGCTGCGTCCGGCGCTGCAGACGGTGGGCACTGCGCCGGACCGGGGCGTGCTGAGCGGTGTTTACCTGATGATCGTGCGGGACAACATCTACTTTTTCAGCGATGCGACGGTGAACATCGACCCTGATGCGGAGACGCTGGCGTCGATCGCGATCAATGCGGCCGACGTGGCGCGGCAGTTTGATGTAGAGCCGCGCGTGGCGATGCTGAGCTTTTCGAATTTCGGCAGCACGCGGCATCCGCAGGTGACAAAGGTGCAACGGGCGACGGAGCTGGTGAAGGAGCAGAGACCGGGCTTGCAGATCGACGGCGAGATGCAGGCGGACGTGGCGGTGGTGCCGGACCTGATGCGGCGGCACTATCCGTTCAGCGCGATCGAGGACGCAAATGTGCTGGTTTTCCCGGAGCTGGCGTCGGCCAACACCGCATACAAGCTGCTCAACCGTCTGGGAGGCGCCGAGGCGATCGGGCCGATCCTGGTGGGAATGGGCAAGCCGATCCACGTGCTGGAGACGGGTGCGGAGGTTGTGGACATCGTCAACGTGGCGATCCTGGCCGTTGTCGATGCGCAGTTTCAGGAGGAAGGGGTCGGAGGGAGCGGCACGTAGGAGCGCAGCCCCCAGGTACAAGGGCTCGCTTATATTTGTCTGAACTGTGATTTATCTGATTGTTATGATAGACATGATTGACGTCGCCGGCTCGCGAAGCGGGCTTCGTTCGCGAGAATCAGGTGAATCAGAGTACAAACTGTTCTCTAACGGCCTGTAGTTACCGCCTCTTTGTGTGGTTTTCTGACACATCAACGAATCCTAAAGATTCCAGGACTCGTCGCAGTTTGAGACGGTGTACATGCAATCACCTACGGCTTCCACCTGCGGCCACACCTCCTGGTGAATGTCGCGCGCCACCCAAGCCTGGCGCTGTTCCTCGTTCTCCCAGAATGAGATGACCTCGTGCGAGAAGGGGGGCTTGGCTGCGCCCATCGCGTCTAGCTCTTCCTGCGGGAGCGGGGTCATGAGAGAGGCGCTGATGAAACCGGGCTGCTGCTTCATCGCCTCCATCCAGACATCTACAATTACTCTTTCGAGTTCGGCGTCATCGCCTGATTTGGCGTTGAAATATACGTCGAGTGCGATCATTTCTTCTTCCTTCGGTTGGCTGGGGAAGGGAAGCTCCCTTTCCGATTCGGGCTCAGTCTAAAATGCGTGTCTGCCGGCGACTTTGACGCGCAGACGGTAGAGCGAAGCGCCGGCGGTGACGAACAGGCTCTTCATATCCTCCTCGCCCCAGCAGAAGTTGGCGCAGCCCTGCGGTGTGTAAATCACACCTAGACTGGTGGCGTCCGGCCCGAAAACGTGGATGCCGCCCGGCCCGGTGACGTAGAGGTTGTCCTCGCTGTCGACCTTCATGCCGTCCGGTACGCCGTCGCGATCGCCCGTCACTTCGGCCCAGACACGCCCCTTGTCCAGAGTGCCGTTTTCATCGACGTCGAAAACGCGCACGTGCGCCCGCATCGTATCGTTGACGAATAGCTGCGACTCGTCGACCGAAAAGCAGAGGCCGTTCGGCTGGTCGAAGCCGCTGACGAGCAGGGTGAGCGCGCGGCTTTCCGGGTCGAGCCGGTAAACTCCCTGGTAGGTTAGCTGCTGCTCGCGCGGCTTGCCATAGTACTCCATGCGACCGAAGCCGGGGTCGGTGAAGTAGATTGAGCCGTCCCGCTTGACGACGATGTCGTTGGGGCTGTTGAGCTCTTTGCCGGCGTAGTGGGTCGCGAGCTCTGTGACCGACCCGTCGGCCTCGGCGCGGACGATGCGGCTGGTCGCGTGCTCGCAGGTGACGACGCGGCCCTCCATGTCGTAGGCGTTGCCGTTGGCCATGTTGCTCGGCTGCCGCCACGTCTCGATGCTGCCGTCCGGGCGCCAGCGCCGCATGATGTTGCCCGGTATATCGCTGAAAACAAGGTGCTTCTCGACGTGGTGCCAGATCGGCCCTTCGGTGAATTCGAAGCCGCTGCCGATCTCTTCGAACTGTACGTCATCGCCGACGACGGCGCGGAAATTCTGATGGCGGATTTCTATGTTCATTGGGTTCTCCGGGCGTTTATCTTTAGAGGCGAATAGAGCCCACAGGAATTGGAATTCGACGCATTACCAAATCTGACCTGCAAAAGGTTTCGGTGGCTGGGACATTCTGGACCATCGTGTGCATCCCTGTTCTCACTCATTCTTACACAGTCTCAATGCTCCTTCGGATTGTGGGTCAACTTTTCAGGAACTGCCCCTCCTGTTTGGCAACTACCCGAAGAGCTTCCGCCTTACATCATCCAGTGACAACCCCAAATGTCCAGTCACAGCGGACAGAATCGAATTCAAGGTGCCGACCCGAATCCACCGATGGCGGGGAACTGTCAGTCGATGTTCTGAATTGCTGGCTAGAACCCCCAAGGTAATGTGGCCGAATCTCCGTCAGAGGAATCGGTACTCATAGTAACGCTGAAGCAATTTGGTCAAATCGTCGCCTGACAGGTCTCTGGGCAGCCTCAAACAGCGATCAATTCATCTCATACAAGGTGCAGCCTTACTACCTTGGGCATGCACTCATCCTCGAAGTGGCAACGAATTGCGTCCCTGACCATTTCTTTCAGATCGGCCCAGTCCCCCCCTTGTGTGAAGATACTGTACCCCAAGGCCCTGGCATCGTATCCTCCTTCGACGGCTTCCGTTACTTCAAAGATTATTTCAGCAGGCATATTGTTTACCTTTCTCGTTCCCTCCTGCTCCATCTCTTGATTCGAAGTCGCGGAACCCGTGACCATCTTTTTTGTGCCTCGTTGTCCAAACTAGCGATGGCGCTGGGTCGTGCAGGCCCACCCCAATGTCGACGTCATCACCGCAGCCTCCGGGGAGTCTATCGAGGCTGACTTCAATGTTCATCGCGTTCTCCGGGCGCTGCGACTATCGAAGAGGTGCAGGCGCAAGGGGCATAAGTATGAGCCTCGGTGAGGCGAGTTGGCAGGGCAGGCGTTGACACAGTCCTGCACTTCAGCCCAGCAACGAGGTGGCGGCCCCGCTAAAGGAAAGGTTCAGTACTCTCTTGTGTAAGTCCTGTTCCCGATCGAAGAGTTTTGCGAAGTCTTCGTCGATCTCAAACAGCTGTCTGGCGGCGTCGAAGGCGACCTGTTCCAGCGCACCCAGCGTTTTGCTCCATTCCACCTGTTGTCCCCCCTGGGTCGTGCCCAGGAGTTCGGGCGAAGGGTTAGGTGCTGCATCCGCCAGCAACTGCCACTGATTGATCAAACGCTCATCGAAGCTGTCGGCGGCCTGCCCCTTGCGGGACCTCAATGGCTTGATCATTTCTTCAATTTGGTTTGAATCGAAGAGTTCCCCCGGGACTTGCGGCAGCCTTGCTTCCGCTTGGCCTTGCGTTGCGTTTCTTCGTTTCATCGAAGTAGGTCTCGGCCTCGTTCGGAAACCGCGTGAGATACTGTAATTCCAGGAGGATCTCGACAACAGGTTTCAGGAGTACGTTTGAAGCTGGCGAGCGACCCGATTAGAACAAGGTGCAGGGAATCATTCAGGAAGATGGAAGCTGAGAGATGATTGGCAATCACCAGGTGCTGGAACAGCGTTGTTTTGCCATGCACGCGTTTGCGCAGGAAAAGCGCCGCTTCGTTGTGACATTCCAGCAGGGCGGTCAGATGATCGATCTGGGGGCGCGCAACCTTCAACCGAGCGCTTTGTGGTTTCCGAAATCAGTTTGAGCGCTTGCCAGTTGTCGCCTGACGGCATGTACTCGGGATGGCTCCCGTCATTGGCTGGCGGCGGGACGGCGGGCATTGGCATTGGGTCTTTCTCGCTAATCGATTTCGTATTGTTGATCAGGACTCTTGTTCTTTAGCGGGACGATTCTTCATACACGAACCCCCTTTTGGCCACTCGGGCGTCCACCATCAACCGCATCAACTAGCCCTGTGATCGCTATCGCGATCTTCGCGGACAAGGATATGTGACGGTGTATGAGTTCGGTCTCTCGTTTGCAGTCGCATCCTCTTGGACAGTTGTCGAAAACCTTGTTTCATCGCCGCAAAGTCCGCCACCGGCGGACTGCTCCAGGATGTGGCGGCCTTCGCCCTCGAGGAAATGGTTGTTCCCGCCGGCGCGGCGTTCGTGCCGCCTTACGACCTCCCCGTCCAATTGTCGGACCCGCACGTCGCTATATCTCCCTCCACCGCTACCTCAATCTCCTTCAGTCTCGTCGTAGGCAGCCGCTTTAGCGTTTGATTACGCGGATCAACTTCGATTCCCACTGATTCGAGCGCAGTCACGCCCAGCAGCGGTTCGGCGTCCGCTTCGCCATACACAATCGTGCCACCGACGATCTCTCCCATGAACTCGATGTCGCCGGTGGTAATGTCAAGCCGCACTTCCGTCCCGTCGGCCAGACCGTAAACGCGCTGCCCCTTCGGCTTGAGCCCGATCGCCTTCCAAGTGCGGTCGAGGCACAAGCGAATCGATCGCGCCTGTATCGACCAGGAACAACCCTTCCCACGCCATGTCCGGCTCGGCCGGGTTGCGAATGGTTACCGTCACCTGCGTTACGCCCACGCCAGATCTTCCTATGTCCAACCGGTCACCAATGAGGCTTCCGCGCCAGTATAACACAACCCAAGCGGGGGGCGCGTTCGCGGCCCGCTTATGGTAAAATGGCGCCCAACAGTTCTCACAAGGCCAGTCGGAGCGCAGCAGAGCGGGAACTGTGGGGAGAAGCACGATGAGCCGGACGCGCGAATTGACATACATAGCGGCCATCACCGAGGCGCTCGACTTTGAAATGGCGCGCGACGAAGAGGTGGTCATTTTCGGCGAGGATGTGGCCGGCCCGTTCGGCGGCGCGTTCAAAGTCACGAAGCCGCTGACCGACAAGTATCCGCCCGAGCGTATCTTCAACACGCCGATGTGCGAAAACGCCTTCATCAGTATGGGCACCGGCATGTCGCTGATGGGCATGCGCCCGGTGATCGAGATGCAGTTCGCCGATTTCATCACCAGCGGCTTCGACAGCATCGTCCAGTTCGCCGCCACCAACCATTACCGCTGGGGTGGCGCAGTCCCGTGGGTCATCCGCGCGCCGTGCGACGGGGGGCTGGGAATCGGGACCTTTTCACAGCCAGAACCCGGAGGCCTGGTTCACCCACTCGCCCGGCCTGAAGGTCGTGGCGCCGGGGACCCCCGCCGACGCCAAGGGGCTGCTGATCGCCTCCGTCCGCGACAACAACCCGGTCATCTACCTGGAGAGCAAAATCCTCTACCGTTCGGAGCGCGGCGAGGTGCCCGAGGGCGATTACGTGGTGCCGATCGGGGAGGCGCAGACGGTCCGAGAAGGGGTGGACGTGTCGATCATCACCTACGGGGCTCAGGTGCGAGAGGCGCAGCAGGCTGCGGAGCAACTGAGCGAGGAGGGCATCGAGGCAGATATTCTCGACCTCCGCACACTCAAGCCGCTGGACACCGAGGGCTGTCCTCGAAACGGCGCGCAAGACCGGCAAAGTACTGATCGTTCACAGCGCAACCGGCAATACCGGTATCGGCGCCGAGGTGGCTGCGCTGATCGCGCAGGAGGCGTTCGAGTGGCTCGACGCGGCCCGTCGAACGCCTGACCGGGCTCGACATCCCCGTTCCCTTCAGCCCGCCGCTCGAGGATGCCTACCGCCCCAGCGCGGCCAAGATCTTCGAGCGCGCCCAGGCGCTGGCGGAGTTCTGACAATGGCCGTGAACGGATTGAAGCTCGCCACGCTTTGCTACGTCCAGCGGCCCGGCCAGACCTTGATGCTGCACCGCGTGAAGCGGGAGAACGACTACCACCAGGGCAAGTGGAACGGCCTGGGAGGCAAGTTCGAGCCGGGCGAATCGCCCGAAGAGTGCGTGGTGCGCGAGGTCTACGAGGAGAGCGGCCTGGTCTGCCGCGACCCGGTCCTGCGCGGCCAGATCACATTTCCCAAATTTGACGCCGAGGCCGACTGGTATATCTGGATTCTTTGTCGCGCCGCGCTGGACTGGGTCTATGATCGACTCGCCCGAGGGCGTGCTGGCCTGGATCGACAACGACAAGCTGTCGGGCGCTGAACCTGTGGCCGGGGGACAGGATGTTTATCCCGTGGATCTTCGAGGAGCGGTTTTTCTCGGCCAAA
>CBDCLG010000007.1:0-50447 GCA_965218625.1 Caldilineaceae bacterium
AGTGCCACCCCGACTTTATCCGATCCCATAAGCCCTCTTCATCCAGCAACTTGTCGGCGGCCTTGTCAACCGCTGAGTCGACAACCTGGCCCATGCCCAGTTCGGTCCACTTGCGGTCAACGATTGACTGATAGTCCAAATCGTTTTCCTCTGCGTCGAAAACTGCCTTAACTAACCTGAGTTCGGAGTTAGATTAGGGCCGGTAAGAGAGCCAAGTCTTTGTCAGAGAGATGGAGAGATGGCTTCTTGGGTTGCCAAGTGTAGGCAATCAGCCCGGCGATAAGATTGACGATAAAGTTGGTTGGGCTGCGGTGGCGGGTGTGTTCAATCTGTGAGATATTCTTGAGCTGGTCAACGATGGTCTCAATGACGAAGCGTTTACGCGTGAGCAGCTTGTCTTCGAGAACAACGAGTCGATTCTGCATGTTTTTGCGGATGGGCGTAATCAATTGCAGTCCGCGTGCGAAGAGTTGTTCAAAGAGAGCTTGGGAGAGATAGCCGCGGTCGCCGACCAACTTACCCCATAGGTTCTTGGTCATTTGCGGGACCGGTTTGCGGTCATCAATGTTGCCGGGCGTGAGTTGAACCGCCAGCAATTCACCCTTGTCATTGACAATCAGATGGAGCTTGAAGCCATAGAACCATCCCATGCTGTTCTTGCCGCGCTTGGCCACCTCGGCAAAGACGCGGTGGCGGACGATACGTCTGTTGTGGCAGACAGACAACGGGGTCGAATCAATGAAGGCCACCCCTGTCTTCTGGCCGAAGCGCACACGCAGATAGATACACATTGCGGGTAGGGCTGATGGCATTAACTCCACAAAGCGCGTGTAACTGACCAGAGCAGGGAATTCACTGCGCATATGCTCACACACGTGCTGCGTATAGTAGGCTTTGAAATCACGATAACGTGATTGGTGAAAGTGAATCAAAATCGTCATCACTTCACTCAAGCTCAACCGCGGGGCCGGCCCTCGCTTGCGAGTCACGTCTAACAGCTTGGCATTCTCCCGTGTACCCAACCACTGACAGAAATCATCGACATGACAGAACAGTTTGAGTATACTCATCACTGAGCGCCTTTCTTTGCTGGAGAATTGTTGTTTGGGAACTTCTATTCTACCAGCTTGATAAGGTGCTCATTTACTCCGAATTCAGGTTAACTATCTTGTTCAGCTCGCTGAGCAGAATCCCCTCTTCGATATCCTCACACTCAGCAAATGTGTATGTCTGTGGGTTGCTCTGGCCGAAAGCAGGGCGCGCAGGAACAAGGGCGAAGATCAGCAGGACAACGAGAAACAGGCCGGCGAGACGTGATTTCCTCTCGCAGCGGCCCGTTCTCTTTCTTGCTATATGGTTGGTGTGCATGGGGGAATCCGCTTTGTCGTCAGTCTTGACTCGAAAAACGATATGTCTAGTTGCAACACTCCAATCGCAGTCAAAAAAGCGGCGAATCGAATAAACTCGATTCGCCGCTCTTCCTATTGTCAAAGCCCTCTAAATCCCGACAGTAGCCACCTGCGTATCATCGGCCGCAATGGCGACTGTGGACTCGTCGGCCTCTTCGGCAGCGCACAGTTTATTGAGCGCCTGCAGGTAGGCCTTGACGCTGGCGACGATGATGTCGGTGTCGACGCCCCGGCCGCTGTAAAGCCGCCGCCGCGGTCGGCCCTGCGCGGTGCGGCTGTGGCCGCGGCCGTCGGGCGCCTCGATGCGGACGGTGACGTCGCCGTTGGCGTCGATACCTTCGGTCACCGCCTGTACGAGAAACTCGGTCAACTCGTTGGGGCGCTGCACGATCTTGTCGATGCACTGGTAGGCTGCGTCGACCGGGCCGGAGCCGAAGCTGGCCTCGGTGATCTCCTCGCCGCTCCCGTTGTTGCGCAGCGTCGTCACCGCGGTGGGCGTCATGTTGGTGCCGCACTGCACCTGCACGCCCAGCAGCTCCCAGATCTCGACCGGCTGGTAGAGCTCGTCCGCCACGAGCGCCTCGATGTCGGCGTCGGTGACGCTTTTCTTCTTATCGGCCAGCTCCTTGAAACGCAGGAAGACCTCGTTTAGCTTCTCGCGGTCGAGATGATAGCCCAGCTCCTGCAGGCGCACGCCCAGCGCATGGCGGCCCGAATGCTTGCCGAGCACCAGTCGGCTCTGGTGGAGGCCGATTGTGTCGGCGTCCATGATCTCGTAGGTGCGCTTGTTCTTGAGCATTCCGTCCTGGTGGATACCGGCCTCGTGCGCGAAGGCGTTTGTGCCCACGATCGCCTTGTTCGGCTGGATGACCATGCCGGTGTAGCGGCTGACCATGTCGCTGCTGCGGTGGATCTCCTGGCTGCGGATGTTGGTGCGCAGGTCGAAGACAGTCTGCCGCGTGTAGAGCGCCATCACCGTCTCTTCGAGGCTGGTATTGCCGGCCCTTTCGCCGATCCCGTTGATGGTGACCTCGACCTGTCGCGCCCCGTTCTGCACGCCGGCGAGCGTGTTGGCCGTCGCCAGCCCCAGGTCGTTATGGCAGTGGACGCTGAATATTACGTCCTTGCCGCCTTCGACGTTTTCGCGTAGATAGTTGATCAACTCGCCGAACTCTTCGGGCGTGGTGTAGCCGACGGTGTCGGGAATGTTGAGCGTCGTCGCGCCCGCCCTGACGGCGACGGTCAGCACCTCGACCAGGAACTCGGGGTCGCTGCGGCCGGCGTCTTCGGGGCTGAACTCGACGTTGTCGCACAGGCTGCGGGCGTACTGCACCATGTCGCCGACCGTTTCGAGCACCTCGTTGGGCGACATGCGCAGCTTGTGCTGCATGTGGATTTCACTGGTGGCGAGGAAGGTGTGGATGCGCGGCCGCACCGCGCCCTGGACCGCCTCCCAGGCCTTGTCGATGTCGTTCTTGTTGGCCCTTGCCAGGCCGGCGATGATGGGCGGCGCGCTGGCATTGCCCTCGCCATCGACGCGGGGCGTGCGGCCAACGGTCAGCGCGATTCGTCTGACCGCGTTCAAGTCGCCGGGCGACGCGGCCGGGAAGCCGGCCTCCATGACGTCGATGCCGAGGCGTGAGAGCTGGCGGGCGATTTCGAGCTTCTCCTGCTCATTGAGGGTGGCGCCGGGGGACTGCTCGCCGTCGCGCAGGGTGGTGTCGAAAACGAGAATCGTGTCGCCCTGGGCGACTTGGCTCGCCCAGCGGCTGACGTCGTCGATGCCGAACTGGTCAACGTCGGCTGCCGGCTCATCGCCGGAAGCCGCGCCGTCCTGGCCTGCTTCATCCATTGTGTTCGTCATGGCAGGTTGCCTCCAGAGGTGACTCGATCGAATGATGACGGAACTGCTCTTCGGCGTCGCCCGGGGGTGGTCAGTGCCGCCGTCGCGACGCGCCGATCGTCCAATCGCATAAGGTCGCTAAGGCCATCATCCATGTCCATCACCTCCTTTCCCGACAGCTCACTCGCACTTCTCACTCGCACTTCGCGTTGCTCAGACTTCCTTTGCGTCAAGGAAGGTCATCATCTTGCGCAGCTCTTTGCCGACCGTCTCCAGCTGCTGGCTCTGTTCGTTGCGGCGCCGCTCGTAGTAGATCTTGCCGCCGCCGTGATACTCGTCCATCCACTCCTCGGCGAAGGAGCCGGACTGGACTTCGGCCAGGATCTTGCGCATAGAGGCCTTGGTCTCCTCGGTGACGACGCGCTGCCCGCTCTTGTAATCGCCCCATTCGGCGGTGTCGCTGACGCTGTACCGCATGTAGTTGAGCCCGCCCTGGTACATCAGGTCGACGATCAGTTTGAGTTCGTGTAGACATTCAAAGTAGGCGATCTCGGGCTGGTAGCCGGCGTCGACGAGGACCTCGAAAGCAGCCTTGATCAGCTCGCTGACGCCGCCGCAGAGGACCGTCTGCTCGCCAAAGAGGTCGGTCTCTGTCTCCTCGGCGAAGGTCGTCTCAAGGACTCCGGCTCGAGTCGAGCCGATCGCCTTGGCGTAGGCGAGGGCGTTGGGGAGCGCGTTGCCGGTGGCGTCCTGGTGGATGGCGACGAGCGCGGGAACGCCGGAACCTTCGACGAAGACCTCGCGCACGCGGTGGCCGGGGGCCTTCGGCGCGACCATCGACACGTCGACTTCATCGGGGGCGGCGATAAAGCCGTAGCGAACGTTGAATCCGTGGGCGAACATGATGGTGTTGCCCGGCTCAAGGTTGGGCTCGATCTGCTCCTTATACACGTTGCCCTGGATCGGGTCGGGGATGACGATCATGATCGTGTCGGCTTCGCGGGCGGCGTCGGCGACGCTCACGACGCGCAGGCCGTCGGCCTCGGCTTTGGCCTTGCTGCGGCTGCCTTCGTGCAGGCCGATGCGGACGTCCTGGCCGCTGTCCTTCATGTTGAGCGCGTGGGCATGCCCCTGGCTGCCGTAGCCGATTACGGCGATCTTCTTGCCGTTGATGCGGGAAATATCGGCGTCGTTCTCATAGTAGATCGTTGCCACTGTATCCTCCGGGAAAATGATTTCGTTTGAATTGCGGCGACCGCGCCGCCTGCCACTCTACAACCTGTATAGACGAATCTGCGCCAGCTTTGGTTTCCTCCGCTACTTCTGCTCATCGCGCCCGTTACCGTTCAAACTGGCGGCGGCATTGAAGATGGCCGTCTGCTGCTTTCTGCGCTTGGGCCGCTCATCCCCCCGGCAGAGCGCCACGCGGCCGGTGCGGACCATCTCCTCGATGCCGAAGGGCCGCATCAGCTCGATCAGCGAATCGACTTTGTCCTCGGTGCCGACCGCCTGCACGACGAGGTTCTCGGCGTTGACGTCGACGATCTGGGCGCGGTAGATCTCGGCGAACTGCATGATCTCGCCGCGCGTTTCGGGCGTCGTGCGCACGCGAATCAGCGCCAGCTCGCGCAGGATTGCCAGCCTGTCGGTGATGTCCTCGACCGCGGTAACGTCGACGACTTTTCGCAGCTGTTTGACGACCTGTTCGGCCACGCGCTCGTCACCGTCGACGACGAAGGTCATGCGGCTGATGCCGGGCGTCTCGCTGTGGCTGACCTGGAGACTGTCGATGTTGAAGTTGCGCCTGCGCAGCATGCCGGACACACGGTTGAGCACGCCGGGTTTGTCGCGCATCCAGGCGACGAGAGTATATTGCATTTGTTTTCCTCGCGATCGGCGCTTGGCCCTCTATCAGCAATGGGCATTGAATTCGGGTCGGCGCTACCAGCCAGGCTGTACCCCGCTGTAGCCCTGCACGCGGCCCGGCTTCGGTCGCCGGATCAGCTCGTCCACCGCGGCGCCGGGCGCAACCATCGGGTAGACGTTGATCTCTTCCTTGACCTGGAAGTCGACGAGATACGGCCCTTCGGCTGCGTGCGCCTGCTCGAACACGGGTACGACTTCGCTCGGATGGCGAACGACCGCGGCCGGAATGCCGTAGGCCTCGGCCAACTTCACGTAGTCGGGCGAGAGGACAGGCGTGCCGACGTAGCGCTTGTCGTAGAAGATCTGCTGCCACTGGCGCACCATGCCCAGGAAACCGTTGTTGATGATTGCCACCTTGACGGGCAGCTTTTCCTGCTGAATCGTGGCAAGCTCCTGCAATGTCATCTGGAATCCGCCGTCGCCGGCGACGCACCAGACCAGTGCCTCGGGGTCGGCCATCTGCGCGCCGAGCGCGGCAGGCAACGCGTAGCCCATCGTTCCCAGTCCGCCGCTGGTAAGCAGCATGCCGGCGCGTTCATGGATGTAGTACTGGCTTTCCCACATCTGATGCTGGCCGACGTCGGTGACGACGATCACGCGCCGGTCGGTCTTTTCTGTGGCGTGCCACAGCTGGCGGATCACGTAGGGCGGAATCAGCTCTTCGACCTCGAACTGGATGATGTCTGCCTCGTCCGTCTCGGCGCGCCATTCGTCCAGGGTCGCCACCCACTCCTGGTGCTTGCGCTCCTTGACGAGAGGGAGGAAGGCTGGCAGGGTCTCAGCCAGATCGCCGATCACGGCCACGTCGGGGACGATATTCTTGCCCACCTCGGCCCGGTCGAGCTCGAAATGGATGATCTTGGCTTTGGCGGCGAAGCGGTCCAGTCGGCCGGTGATGCGGTCGTCGAAGCGCATTCCCATCGCCATGAGCACGTCGCAGGCCTGGACGGCGCGATTGGCGAATGCCTCGCCGTGCATGCCGCCCATTCCCAGGCTGAGCGGATGCGTTTCGGGGATGTTGCCGGTGCCGAGCAGCGTGGTCACGACCGGAATGCCGGCCTTTTCGACCAGATGAAGCAGTTCACGGCTTGTATCCGACAGGTGAATACCGTGGCCGGCGAGGATGAGCGGGCGTTCGGAGCGGTTGAGCAGGTCCGCTGCTTCCTGGACCGACTCGACGCTGTATTCCGGCCAGGGCTCGAAGCCGGGCAGGTTGATGTCATAGTCGTAGCGAAATGTGCCGGTCTCGTTTTGCACATCCTTGCAGATGTCGACCAGGACGACGCCGGGCCGGCCTTCGCGGGCGATGTAAAAGGCCTCTTTCATGACCAGCGGCAGCTCTTCGATGTCGGTGACCAGGTAATTATGCTTGCAGACGGGCTGGGTAACGCCGACCACGTCCGACTCCTGGAAGGCGTCGGTCCCGAGCAGATTGGTGGGGACCTGTCCGGTGATGGCGACGACGGGCACGCTGTCCATCTGGGCGGTGGCGAGGCCGGTGACGAGGTTGGTGGCGCCGGGCCCGCTGGTGGCGATACAAACGCCGACGCGGCCGGTGGCGCGGGCGTAGCCGTCAGCCATGTGCGCGGCGCACTGTTCGTGGCGCACAAGGACATGATGGATGCGGCCGTCGCCTTCGTATTCGGCCAGCGCGTCGTAGGCGGGCAGGATCGCGCCGCCCGGGTGGCCGAACACCAGGTCCACCCCTTCGCGCAAGAGCGCTTCCCATATCATCTGCGAGCCGGTAAACTCCTGCGGCCCCAGATCGTATCCGCTGTCTGTAGGTTCTCTTTTGGCTAGCGCCATCTGACCCCTCCTGCAATCTGACTCAACCGTTTCCTGCCCGCTGTTCTTAGTTCAAGTTCCCGACGCCTGCTCAGCCCTGCTGTTACACGGATTCTGCAGATTGCGGCGCCGGCGTGCAGACCGAATCAACATATACAAAAAGACCCTCCCCGGTTGAGGAAGGGTCTGCACTGACCTGAGCGAGAAGCCTTACGCCCTGGCCTCTGCGCCTTCGCCAACCGTACACGGCCTCAAGCCGCTTACGAGAAGGGCTACGAGACCAGCCATAAGAAGTCCGAGGGTAACAGTCGTGTTTACCAGGGCAACGAGGCTCATTTTCGGGCCAGACCTGCTTTCAAGCGAGTGAATCGGTCCGCATTTCGCACTATTATATACACATTGGAAACATGCGCAACTCTCGGAAACAGCAGATCGCATGAAGGAGTTAGGCATCGATTCTGGCGCAGTCGTGATGAGGACGAATCTGTCGTCTGCGGGGCCGGCCGGCGCGCCTGAAAGTGAGATCGAACCAGGCCTCCTGCAGCATCCTGCGCGAGCCGCTGCGCGTCTCCCGGTCATCCTGCAATCAAGGGATCGTTGACCTCAACCTGCCAGCGGGCCAGCTCCTGCTCAAGACGTTCGCGCACGGGAGCCGCGTCGTCGTCGCCGGCTCTGTCGTCCAGCTCCCACGGATCGGAGGCGAGATGGAAGAGCTGGGTGCGGTCGATTCCTTCGCTGCCTTCGCCGCAGTTCTTGCAGTAGCTGATCAGCTTCCATTCACGGTCCTGCACCATGCGCTGCACATGCCGGTAGACAGAGTGCAGGTATGGCCTTGTTTCGGCGGCGGAGCCATCCATCAGCCGCGCGAGACTGAGGGCGTCCACGTGCGCGGGGACGTCCAGCCCTGCCAGCTCGCAAAGCGTGGGATAGACGTCGTAGGTGTGGGTGAGGGCGTCGACCTGCCTGGCGGCCGGCACGCCCGGCCCGCGCATGATGAGCGGCACACGCACGCTGTGGTCATACAAATTCTGCTTGCCCAGCAGGCCATGCTGCCCGACGGAGAGGCCGTGGTCGGCGGTGTAGACGACGATCGTATTGTCCGCCAGGCCGTTTCGCGCCAGCGCGTCAAGGATCTCGCCGATCTTATCGTCCATGTCAGAGATCATGCCGTAGTATTCGGCGATATGGCGCCGGGTCCCCTCAGGGGTGCGGGGAAGTCGGCCAGCTGCTCATCACGGAGCCACATGTCGCCGTTGTCGAAAAGGATGCTGGCTCATGAAGTTGGGCGGCAGCGGCATCGATTCGGGCGAGTAGGCGCCGGCCCAGTCGGGCGGCGGCGTGCGCGGGTCGTGCGGCGCGGTGAAGGCGCAGTAGAGAAAGAAGGGCCGGCTGCCGTCCTGGCTGTCAATGAAGCGGATGGCGGCATCGCCGAACAGGTCGGTCGAGTAACCGTCGCCAATGCGTTGGCGGCTGCTGTCGTATTCGCCGTTCGCATCATGGTCCTGCACCGGCACGGCGAAGTGGCTGTCCATGCCGCCGAAGAAGATGTTTTTGGCGTCGCTGAAGGAGCGAGCAAAGCTGGCCTTGTCGTTGTGCCATTTTCCTGTGCCGAAGGTAGTGTAGCCGTTGTTGCGAAACATTTCCGCCAGAAACGTATGGCCGGGATCGAGCGTCTGCAGGCCCTGGTGGTCTTCGATGTCGTTGTTGAGAGTGGCGCGGAACAGGTGGGCGCCGGTATGAACGCAGGCGCGCGTCGGCACGCAAACTGCTGCCCGCAGTCCTCCCATCTGACAGTTGCGGTGGAAGGAGGTCCCCTCTGAGCAGAGCCGGTCCAGGTGAGGAGTGCGCAAGGTCGGGTCGCCGTAGGCGCCGATGGCGGAGGCGCGGTGGTCGTCGGCGATCAGAAAGAGAACGTTCGGTCGGGATGACATGCTGGCGTTTCCTCTTGCAAGGCAACCTGTTTGGAATGGCCGCCGCGGACGTGTGGGGCGCAAGCAGCCCTTACTTGCAGGGCCCGCATTCCAGAAATTGCGGCCACAGGCTTCGGGAGGGCCGTCGCTGGAACTACTGCTCTTCCATGAATTGGCGGCGGTGGAGCTCGGCGTAGAGGCCCCCTTCTGCCAGCAGCTCCTCGTGACTTCCGCGGCTCACGATCTGGCCGTCCTGCATGACGCAGATGAAGTCGGCCTTGCGGATCGTGCTGAGCCTGTGGGCGATGACGATGGCGGTGCGCTGGCTGAGTAGCCGGTCGAGCGCCTCCTGGATGAGCGCCTCGGTTGCGGTGTCCACGCTGGCTGTGGCTTCGTCGAGGATCAGGATGCGTGGGTCAGCCAGGACGGCGCGTGCGATGCAGATCAGCTGACGCTGGCCCAGCGACAGGTTGGCGCCGCCTTCCTGGATTTTCGTTTCGTATCCGTTCGGGAGATCGGCGATGAATTCATGCGCGTTCGCCTGCTGTGCGGCCGACTCGACGGTTGCTGGGTCGATTTCGGGCAGGCCGAAGCGGATGTTGTCTCGCACAGTACCGGCGAAGAGGAACGGCTCCTGCGACACGATGCCGGTCTGACGGCGCAGCGACTGCTGCGTGACGGTGCGAACGTCGACGTCGTCAATGCGCACCTCGCCGCTGCTCACGTCGTAGAACCGCGCCACCAGGTTGGCGATGGTCGATTTGCCGGCCCCCGTCGGGCCGACCAGGGCGACGGTCTGCCCCGGCTCGATCAGGAGGTCGACGTCGCGCAGGACCGGAATCTCTTCGCCGTAGGAGAAGTTGACGCGCTGCAGCTCGATGCGACCGCTGATGGCGGGCATCTCTTTGCGGTTGGCGGGATCGGGCACGTCGGGCCGCGCGTCCAGCAGTTCAAGGACGCGTTCGCCGCCGGCCATCGCCGATTGCATGGTGGTGTAGAGCTGGCTCAGCTCCTGCACCGGCTGGAAGAAGCGGGTGACGTAGGCGAGGAAGGCGACCAGTATGCCGAGCTCAAGCGTCTCCTGCGCCACCGCGCGCCCGCCGAACCAGAGAACGACCGCGGTCGCCAGAACGGCGAGGAATTCGACGGTCGGCAGGAAGACGAAGGAGAGCGACATGGCGTCGATAAACGCGCTGCGGTTACTCTGATTGGCGGTATCGAAGCGGTTGCGCATCGCCTTTTCCTGCGCGTACGCCTGGATTACGCGCATGCCGGTCAGATGCTCGGCCAAGGTCCCGACCACCGCGGCCACGCTCTGCCGCGTCTGGCGGAAGGCAACCTTGGCGCGCCGCGAAAACCAGTATGTGGCGAGCCCCATCAGCGGGAAGACGGCAAAGTGAGTAGGGCGAGCGTCGGGCTGAGCGCGAGCATAACGACGACGATGCCGATCAGAACCAGAATGTCGCCGATCAGGGCGATCAGTCCCTGGGAGAGCAGCTCGTTGATGACGGCGACGTCGCTGATCACGCGCGAGATGGTAACGCCGATGATGTGGCGGCTGTGATAGCCGAGCGAAAGCGCCTGCAGGTGGCGCATCAATTGGCCCCGCAGCGTGGCGAGCACGCGCTGCCCTACCCACGAGAGCAGGAAGCGCTGGCCGGAGGCGGCGCCGTAAAGCGCCACATACATCACCGCCATCAGGATTGAGACCTGCGCCAGCCCGCCGGTATCGCCGCCGGCGATAAAGCGGTCGATCGCCACCTTGAGAAGTAGCGGGATGCCCAGCGTCAGGCCTGTCACCGCCAGCATGAGGACAAATGCGATGACCATCTTGGTGCGATGCGGCCGCAGATAGGTCATCAGCCGGCGCAGACCTGGCCGTCAAAGGCTTTGCCTTCGGCCTCGCTTGCCATCTCTCGCAGCAGGCTCTGCGGTCCTCCGCTTCGTCCTGCCGATCCAATTGAAAAAGACATAGTGGTTCTTGAGTTGCGGCAAAAGGGAATGCCGCGTATCTACCTGTCAGCCTTCAACTTTGGTCAACTGTTGCTCATAAATGTGACGGTACAACGGCGAGCTCTCCAGCAGATCCGCGTGCTTGCCTGCGGCCGAAATCCGACCTTTCTCCAGCATCAGGATAAGGTCGGCGAGGCGTACAGTGCTGAGCCGCTGGGCGATGATCACCGATGTGCGCCCCTTCATCAGATTGGCGAGCGCTATCTGGATCAGGTGCTCTGTATGCGTGTCGACGCTTGAGGTCGCATCGTCGAGGATTAGGATGCGAGGGTCGGTCAGCAGGGTGCGGGCGATGGCGACGCGTTGCCGCTGGCCGCCGGAAAGAGTCGCGCCCCGTTCCCCCACCTTCGTGTCGTAGCCGTCGGGAAAGGTCTCGATGAACTCATGCGCCTGCGCGGCCTCCGCCGCCTCGATGATCTCGGTTTCAGAGGCGTCGGGCCTGCCGAAGGCGATGTTCTCGCGAATCGTCGTGGCGAATAGTGTCGACTCCTGCAGCACGATGCCGATCTGACTGCGTAATGAATGCAGGGTCGCGCCGCGGGCATCGTGGCCGTCGAGCAGGATGCGTCCCTCGGTCGGGTCGTAGAAACGCGGGATCATGTTGATGATCGATGATTTGCCCGAACCGGTCGGCCCGAGCAGCGCGAGCACTTGGCCCGGCTGGATATCGAGAGAGACGTCGCGCAGCACATTGTGGGGTCGGGCATAGCTGAAGGAGACGTTTTCGAAGCGCAGATGGCCCCGGCAGCGGCGGCAGGGGCTCGGCGTCGGCGGCCTCTGCGACCTGCGTTTCCTCGTCCAGAATCTCGAAGACGCGCTCGGCTGACGCGCTGGCCATGGCGATCGATGGAATGATGAACCCCAGGCGGCGGATCGGGGCGGCCAGCTGCGCCAGATAGGTGATGAATGCGACCAGCTCGCCCAGGGTCAGCCCGCCGCGAATCACCTGCAGGCCGCCGTACCAGATGATGATGACGGTGGCGAGGTTGGCGATCAGGTCGAGCATGGGCATATTCACCGCGGTGAGCCTGGCGGTGGCTTCGGCCAGCCCGAACCATTTGCGGTTTTCGGTATCGAAACGTTCGATCTCGGCGTCTTCCTGCGCGAACGCCTTTACAATGCGGGCGCCGCGCAGGTTCTGCTCCAGCCGCGTCGTCAGGACTGCCAGCTGCTGCTGGATCTCCTGCGAAAGCGGTCGGTAATGGACGCCGAAGCGCATGGCCCTGTGGGCGAGGACCGGGACCGTCAGCAGGGCCAGCAGGGCCAGCGTCGGATTCATGACGACCAGCGCGACCGCCGTGCCGACCAGCAGGATCACCCCGTTCGCCAGCCCCAGGAATGACCGTCCGGTCAGAAAACGGAGCCGTTCCACGTCCTGCATCGCGCGCGATAGAAGCTGGCCCGATTCGGTGCGGTCGTGGTAGGCAAAGGAAAGTTCGGTCAGTTTGGCGTGGAGGTCATGGCGAAAGTCGTACGAGACGCCCTGGGAGGCGACCTCGGTCCAGCGGCCGGAGAAAAAGGTGAAGACACCGCGGGCGACGGTGAGGCCGAGCAGCAGGAGCACCGACCAGGTCAGCATCTGGAGGTCGTTCTGCCGGATGCCGCGGTCCACGATCCAGCGGATGAATTGGGGCGTTGCCAGGATGATGACGGTCGATGCCAGGAGGGCGAGGTAGGCTAGAGCGGCCAGCCGCCAGTAGGGCCGCAACCGCCGGAAGGCGCGCCACAGGTAGCTGTTGCCCTTGCTCGATCGGAGCGGTGTCTGCAGGTCCGCGGGGATCGTCGTCATGCCTCAAATCCGGTTTAGTAACGGATAATACGCAGCCCTTTCATTGTACCACGCCGCGGCGGGTGGGACATATTGCGGCGCCTGAGGCGGCGGACGACTGTATTGGGGATTCGAAGTATGCGAATTCTCCAGGCGCCTTCAAAGCCTGCGCACGGCGTCTCCGGCCCGAATCGGGCCGGGCTGGACGACCTTGGCGTAGATGCCGCGCAGGCGCAGCTCCTTTCCCACCGGCGAGCTGACGAACTTTACCGCGTCCACGCCGAAGCGTTCGGCAAATTTCTTGCAGCCGGTATGGTCCGGCGGCGTCACTTCGATCACCGCGCCGCCCAGGGCCAGACGTGTGCCGCTCGGCAGGTTCTCTTCACTGAGCTCGAGATCAATATACAGCTGGTCTCCGAACAGCTGCCAGCGGGACTCGTCCTGTGCAAGCAGGCCGGCAACGCGGGCGTTCATGATCGTCAGCTGCCGTTCAGGATCAAGCGGGGCGCCGGGATTGCGTGTACTCCAATTGTCGCCGACCAGCCCCTCTTCGATCGACAACTCCGCATTCGCCGCCACCTCCCGCTCTCCCGACCTCGGGCGTCTGACGATGAGGCTGAGCCGGCCCTCGCTTCTGGGCGAACGGCGAATCCCGTCCAGATTACGCTCCATCTCCGCCATGCTCAAATGGGTATCGGTCGTCATCTTGTCCTATCCCCTTTCATCGCTTACGTTTGCTCCAGCTCGGTTCAGCCCTTCCAGCCAACTGCGCAGGACCTGCTCGTCCGAACGCCCCCTTTTCCGCTGCCAGGACGCGAACGCCAGGCCGAGGAACGGCAGCAGGGCCGGCAGCAGCAATGGCAGCAGGTCGGCGGCGGCGCTCTGCGGTGTTGCCCGCAGGGCGGCGGCCACCAGAAGCGCCAGCGCCAACAGGGTGCTCATCACGATCCAGACGCCTATGAACAGCCTTCCGACAGGCCGCAGCTGCACGTGGCCCGACAGGCGGCAGTGGTCGCCCTCGTCGGCGAGCAAGCCGTAAAATACCGGCGCAAATGCTCCCTTTTGACTCGCTCGGCGCGGTTGGCGTTCGATCTTCACGCCGCGGCCAGCCACGCGCCCGTCTACTTCTTCGCTCGCGGCCAGCTGGTCGCGTAGCGTTATCGCAGCCGTTTCTGCCTTTCCGTGCAGCTGCAAAGTAATCCGCCTTCTGCCCGGCGTCCAAAGGAAGGCGAAGGCTTTTCCCGGCCCGTTCACGTCGGCCCTCGGCCGTATCCACTTCGAGACGCTCTAGCAATTCGCATCCGCTGTCGCATTCAGGGCGCGAGGCTGATCACAGGTCCGCAAGGCATTTCAAATCGGATGAAGGCCGGGAAACCCCAGCGCGGTCGTCTCGTCCCAGCCGCACATCAGATTGATGCTCTGCAGCGCGCTGCCGGCCGCGCCCTTCACCAAGTTGTCGATCGCACACAGGGCAACGACGCGGCCTGTGCGTTCATCGAGCTCGAAACCGACATCAGCGTAGTTGCTGCCCGTGAGGATTTTCGGCTCAGGGTAGCGGTAGATGCCCGCCCTCTCCTTGACGATGCGCACGAACGGTTCGCCGCGATAGGTCTGGCGGTAGGCGCGCCACAGGTCGCGCTCGTTGACGCCCGGCTTGACGAAAACGTGCGCGGTCGCCAGCACGCCGCGCACGTTATCGACCGCGGTCGCGCTCATGTGCGCGGGTACGCGGCTGTAGTCGTCGCCGTCGGCCGACGCCAGCGCCTGCAGCAGCTCGGCCGTGTGACGGTGGCCGGTGGGCGCGAAGCTGCGCATCGCCCGCGCGCGTTCGGGATGGTGGGTAGCGTCGCCGGCGCGGTTGCCGCCCTCGCTGCTGCCAACCTTTACCTCACAGATCAGGTCGCGGGCAGGGTCGGCCAGCCCGGCGGCGTACAGCGGCCAGACCGCCAGCACGGTCGCGGTCGCGTTGCAGCCCACGCCGCTGACGTAGCGGGCGCCGAGAATCTGATCGCGGTAGAGCTCCGGCAGGCCGTAGATGAAGCGGTCCAGCCAGGCAGGCGCGGCGTGCTCCTTGCCGTACCACTCTGCGTAGGCCTGGGCATCGCGCAGGCGGAAATCGGCGCTGAGATCGACGATGCGCCCTGCCAGCGAACTGAACTCGTTGATGCGGCCCATGGCGCCGCCGTGCGGCAGGCCGAGCACCAGCAGGTCGCAGGGGCCGAGCTCGGCCGCGCTGACGAACTTCAGCTGCGACCGTCCGCGCAGATTCGGGTGCGTGAAGTGGACGAAGGAGCCGGCGTTGCGCTCGCTCGTTACCTGCCCGATCTCGACGTGTGGATGGTCCAGCAGCAGACGCAGCAACTCGCCGCCGGCGTATCCGCTGGCGCCGAGGATCGAGACTGTGGATGCGGGTTCGCTGCCCGGCTGCAAATCAGATTCTGCCATTCTCGATTACTCGTTGGCCGCCTGCCAGCCGTCACGCGCCACGCGCAGCGAAAAGTCTGCGATGCGGCCGGGAATGTCGACGCCGGTGGGCTGGACGCTGTTGCGAAACTCCATCGTGTAGTTGACTTCGTTCACCAGCAGGCCCCGCGCCGGGTCCTCCAGCACGTCGATGGCGACGCAGCCGCCGCCGACCGCCCTTGCCGCGCGCACGCACAGATCGTTCAACTCCGGCGAAACCGGGCAGACCGAGGCCTGGCCGCCGCGCGCGGTGTTGGTGATCCAGTGGGGGGAATCGCGATAGATTGCGCAGATCGTCTCGTTGCCGACGACGAAGGCGCGGATGTCGCGGTCCGGCTTCTCGATGTACTCCTGGATGTAGAAGATGCTGTGGTGGTACGTGCCAAGCACCTCCTTGTGCTCCAGGACCGTCTCGGCGGCTTCGCGGTCGTTGATCTTGCTCAGCAGACGGCCCCAGGAGCCGATCGACGGCTTCATCACCACCGGGTAGCCGATCTCCTCGATCGCATTCAGCGCGCTCTCGGCCGTGAAGGCGACCTTGGTGCGCGGAGAGGGGACGCCGGCCGCGGTGAGCGCGCTGGTCGTCTGCAGCTTGTCGCCGCAGACGTCGGCAACCTCGACCGAGTTTACGGTCGGGATCGCGCGGTCGTTGAGAATGCGTAGACTGACCAGCGCGCGGCCATGATGGATGCAGCGTTCGACGATTACGTCGTAGTTTTCGCAGGCCGCGGCCGGCTCTTCGCCGCCGGAAATGTCGAAGACCAGCTTGCGGTCGTCGAGCAGGTCGAACTCTGCGCCCCGCTGTGTGAACGCCTCGAACAGGAGTTTTTCCTCCGCGCGCACGCGGCTGTAGAGGATTCCTACCCGCATTGGACTACTCTCCCCAGTCTTCGTCCTCTTCCGGCGCCAGCTCGAGCGTCACCGGTTCGACCTCGACGACCTCGAGGTCGGCGCCGCACTCGCCGCACTGGACGATTTCATTCTGCATCACGTCCTTGAGCTCCACTTCGCCAAAGCATTCCGGGCACTCGGCCACTGTCGTTATGGTCTGCATAGTCATGGTTATTCTCCCGATCTGTTTCCGAAGAGGCTTCTGTATTGAGACCCGTTTCCATATTCGCTCACCAACGTGCGACGACAGCGCTTGCGCCGCCGGCGTACTCTGCAATCCGCCTGCGTGTCCCTGGAGATGTGCCATCAGGCAAGTCGTCGAGAGCGAAACTGCCAACCTGTTCGACTTCCCATGCTTCCTTCGGTACTCTTTCGAAATCTTCGCAGCAAAAGAGGACGATATGGTCGCTCTTTGCTTCAAAGAAACTACTGTAAACGCCGAACAGACGCAATTCGTGCAGGACCGCGCCGGTCTCTTCTGCCGCTTCACGCCGAACGGCCTCAACCAGAGTTTCGCCCGCCTGCACGCCCCCGCCCGGCAGATACCAGCCATCCGTGTAGGTGTGCTTGACAAGGATAACGTTGCCATCCTGCACGGCAAGGAGACGAACTCCGACGGTTAGCGGCGTGAGAACGCGCCATCGCAGCCGCTGAATGTAGAACGGAATTCGCGCCAGCCACCTGGGCGGCACTGCTATGCCCATCGCCCGTCAAGCCGAAATACCATTTCCACAGCGATCTCAGTATATTGGTCTTTCGGCCGCCAGCCGCCGCTTAACCTGCTCCACCAGTCCACCCGCATCCAGAATCTCTTGTACAGTTGCGCTCAGCGCAGGAAAGGCAAAGCTGCCGCCGGGGCATCTGATCACACGCTGGTCCACGTCGACCTCTACCGTGTCTCCAGCGTGAATCGCCTGCGCTGCTTCAGGGCAGACGATCGCAAGCAGGCCGTTGTTGATGGCGTTGCGGTAGAAGATGCGGGAGAAGCTCTCTGCGATCACCGCGCCGACGCCGTTGTAGACAAGGCAGGTCGCGGCCTGCTCGCGGCTGGAGCCGCAGCCGAAGTTGCGTCCGCCGACGACCAGGTCGCCGGCCCGCACATTGGAGACGAAAGCCGGGTCCAGGTCTTCCAATGCACGGCCGGCAATCTCGGCGCGCCCCTTGGCCGTATACGTATACTTGCCGGGAAAGAGCACGTCCGTATTAATGTTGTCACCGTATTTCCAGGCCCTGCCCCTGATTCCCACCATTTCTCCTCAACCTAAGTTTCTCGGGTCGGCGATCCGCCCCGCGATTGCGGACGCCGCCACCACCGCAGGATTCGCCAGGTAGATCTCCGCCTCCTTGGTGCCCATGCGGCCGCGGAAATTGCGGTTGGCGCTCGAGATGGTGACCTCGCCGGTGGCGGGCACGCCCATGTGATTGCCCATGCACGGGCCGCAGCCCGGCGTGCCGATCGCCGCGCCGGCCGCGACCAGCGTCTCGATGTATCCCTTTCGCAGCGCCTCCTGCAGCACGATGCTCGACGCCGGGATCACGAGCAGTCGCGTTCCTGCCGCCACGCGGCGGCCCTGCACGACCTGCGCGGCCGCGGCGATGTCCTCCAGCCGCCCGTTGGTGCAGGTGCCGATGAACGCCTGCTGCACGCGCACCCCTGCCACTTGCGAGAGCGGCACGACGTTGTCGACGGTGTGCGGGCAGGCGATGGTTGGCTCCAAGTCGGACGCGAGATAGCGGTGCACGGCGCGATATTCGGCCCCTTCGTCGGGAAACAACTGGCTGTGCGTGGCGTCGGGCGCAGGACCATCGGCGCCGTTCCCTTGCAGAGCGGCTTCCAGGTAGGCCAGCGTCTTGCGGTCGGGCGCGATGTAGGACGATTTGGCGCCGAACTCCGCCATCATGTTGGCCAGCGCCATGCGTCCGTCGACGCTCAGGGCCTCGATGCCGCTGCCGCTGAACTCGACCGATGCATACAGCCCGCCGTCCGCGCCCCAATCGCCGATGATGCGCAGGGCGAAATCCTTGGCGGTGACGCCGGGCGGCAGGTCGCCTTCGAGGACGATCTGGACCGATTCCGGCACACGCAGCCAAAGTTCGCCGGTCGCCCACAGCGCCGCAACTTCGCTGCGGCCGATGCCGGCGCCGAACGCGCCCAGCCAGCCGAAATGGGGCGTGTGGCTGTCGGCGCCGAGGATCATCTGGCCCGGCAGCACGAGCGCCTCCTCGCTGAGGACCTGGTGGCAGATGCCCCGCCCGACTTCGAAAAAGCGGCGGATGCCCTGCTCTTGGACGAAACGGCGGATCTCGGCGTGGTTCTGCGCGTGGCGCGTGGTCGGCGCGGGCACGGCGTGGTCGAGCGTGATCGCCAGCTTGTCCGGTATCGCGACCCGCTCCTGCCCGAACTGGCGCCAGATCTCGCGAATGGCCGCCGTATTGTCGTGGCTCAAGACGAGGTCGGGGCGTACGTCAACCACTTCGCCGATCTCGATCGAGTCCAGTTCGGCGGCGCGTGCAATCGCCTTCTGCGCGAAAGTGCGCGGCACGGCGTTTCCTTCACTGCCTGCCTGTGCGCCTGGCTCAGAAATAGGCTGTTGCTGCATAGCTATCCCTCTACGCGGGCGTGTTTTGGACGGTCACCGCGCGGCTGTGGTATTCGCGCAGCAGCACGTCGACGTCGTCCAGGCTCAATTTGCGCTGGTCGGCCTCGTTCTTAATGTGCGCGGTCACCTCTTTCACCTGTGGGTCGGTCAGGTCCAGCTGCAGCTGCTCGGCCCGCTGCTTGACTGCGTTCCAGCCGGTGAGGCGGTGGGCGATGTGTAGATAGCGGGTCAGGCCGAAGTCGGCTGGGTCCAGGATCTCGTACGTGTCGGGATTGTTCAGGATCGCCTTGGCATGGATGCCGGCCTTGTGGGTAAAGGCGGTGTAGCCGGTGATGTAGTTGTTGAACGGCACGTCGACGCCCACGATTTCGGCAACGCAGTTTTCCACCTCGCGCAGCATCGGCAGGTTGTACTTGCTGCGGATCTGCTGCGGATCGAGCGCGTACATGCGCGCCACCAGTCCGCCGAGCGGTGTGATGCCGTTGCGTTCGCCGATGCCGAGCACGGAAGTGTCCACATGCGTCGCGCCGGCCGCCAGCGCGCAGTAGGAGTTGGCGATGGCGCAGCCGGTGTCGTTGTGGCCGTGGAACTCGATGTCGCAGGAGACGACCCCGCGCAGCGTCCGCACCAGGTCATGCACCTGCAGCGGCGTGGCGATGCCGACGGTGTCGGCGATTCCCACCCGGTTGACACCAATCTGGTCGACTTCACGGTAGACGGTCAGCAGGTCGACCAGGTCGCTGCGGAACGAGTCCTCGCTGCTGAACCGCACCTCCAGCCCCTGGCTCTTGATGAACTCGATCACCTGCACCGCGCTGTCGATGATCTGTCGGATCGACTTGCCGTGCGAAAACTCGCGCAGATAGCTGCTGGTGCCGAAAAGCACGTCGATGCCGTCGACGCCGGTGTCGACCGCAAGCCGTGCGTCGTCCAGGTGGCAGCGCGTATGCGTGAGCAACTTCGTTCGCAGCCCCAGAGCGGCGATGCGGGCGCAGTCGGCGCGGCTCTGCGGGCTGGCCGCCGGCGATGTCAGCTCCAGGTATTCGACGCCGAACGCGTCCAGAAGGCGCGCGATCTCGTCCTTCTGACCGCTGTCGAAAAACGCGTTGGCAAACTGCTCGCCCTCCCGCAATGTCGATTCGATAATGGCGAAATTCTCAAGACTCATACGCACGCTCCCCGGCGAACTTACAGACAACAAAAAACCGGTCCATCCTGTCTGGAATGGCCGGTTGCTACCTCAACGACGACTGAGCAGGCGCAAACAACAGACAGGCTAGTCTGCAATCCGCTTCTTGCTCTTTATGCAGTGCAACTGCTGTGCGGCTCTCGTGTGATTCATAAGTACCGCCTCCCGGGCCGTCAATCTGCAATGTCTGCGAACAAAATTTACGACCCGCGTCTCTCGAATGATGCGATTATGCACGAAGAGGCGGCACCTGTCAAATTCGACAATGCAGTCTTCGGCGCCATGTTTTGCCAGACCGATTTTGCTCCCTTCCGATATCGGCGCCCAAGTAGCCCCAAATCGGTCTCTTGTGACAGGACAAGAGCGGCCAAGGAAGTCTAGTTTGAGGCGTCAGGCCATCCAGCAGTTTCAACGGACTCCCCCGACCGCTGAAATGGACAAATACCTTCGCAATGCCGGCAGTTCAACGGCGATCTATTCTCGTCTGAATTTCAAATTGAAGCCGACAAACGGGTCGCTGGGCCGCGGGCGTTTCCGTTTACGCCCTGCCTATGTAGCCGTGACTATTGCCCTACGACCTCACTACGTCCGCGTATCGACTACATGGGCGTAGGCTGCCAGTTACATCGGAAACCATCGCCGCAACCGGCGGATGGGCCGTCACGACCGGCGAAATTACTCTGGTAGAGGACAATGAGCAGGGAGAGAAACTAACGCTATTATCTGGCAAATGTACGTTCTGGAGCAAAGCCGGATCGCTTGACACAGCCACTTTGCCTCTTATAGATTTTGAGTAGGACTCTTGTGATATTCTTGGTTCCCCGAAATTTGCAGGGGAAGAAACGGTCAGATAGCGGAAAAGGAAACTTGATGCGACAGCGCCAAGGAACGCTGCTTTGTATTGCGGTTGGGCTGGCATTCGTGCTGGTCGTTTCGTTGATCTCACTGCTCGCCCCGCGCCAGGGAACGGCCTACGCCCAATCCAGCTCATCTGCTGTTGTCTCGATTGGTCAGAACAGGTTGCCCCAGGGGGGAAAGACGTACCTTGTGGCCGAGTTCAGAAATATGCCGCAGGACCCCAACGACGATTCCGCATTCCACCCCGATGTCGATTTCAGGTTAGACCTGCAGCGCGATTCAGACGGCAGCTGGGTCGACGAAGACGACTGCACCCCAAGTTTATTCGGCAGGAACTACTCCTTCGACACCTGGTGGAGAGACGACATTCTGGTTTTCGGCGGGACTGACAACCTCGTTATTGAGAAGAAACTGTCCCGTCGGTACGTACCGGGTCGTGACGACGGCGCGGTATCGCTCCACGAACACAGTATTTGTCACCACGACCAACAGTCTAACCATCATCAATGGGCCAAGAGTCGCAATCGAATTTCCCGCCGGACCCTACTATCGCGGCAATGAGATCGACATCGACCTGGACTTCAGCTACCTGAACAATCTGCAGGACCGGTCGGGTCTCAGCTACCGCGCCGACGTTATGCGGATCATTTCGGCAGATTCTCGCAACTATGCAGATCCATGTGAAGGGACGGGGCTGGGCAACGTCGACAAGAGCAGCGACGTAAACAACCATTTAAGCAATCGTGCGGATTCACCCAGTGGCTCGATCAATGGTCAGGACCCTGACGGAACCGTCGAAATCGACGCCAAGGTCGCCGACACATGTGAAACCGGCGCCTACTCCCTGACAGTTCAACTCTGGAATTCCTCCAAAAACGAACTGATGACCGCCAAGAAAGGGTTCGTCGTCACCACCGATCCCAATGCGACTCCTTTCGCGAAGATGATACTGTCAAGCAACGCCGTCGAGGTAGGCACTGAGATAAGATATACGGCAAAGTTTTACGACCTGGCGTCTTACGAAGGCAAATCGGTCAAATACCGTTCCGAACTTACCAAGGACGGAGCTGACGCGCCCGACACCTGCAAAGACGGGCTTTATGATATCGATGTTGGGGGTGTGCTCCACGGCAACCCCGGAGTTTCCGGCGGCGACATTCCTTCAAACTGTCCGGAGGGCAGCTACACCATTAAGGTCATCCTGAAAGACGCTGACGAAAACGAGCTCCTCACGGCATCCGCTGATTTCACCATCGGCAACCCGGTCGACCTGGAACCAGAGGCGCCAAAGAATGTCCCGTCCTACACGGCGAGACAGAATGACTGGTTCAGCGAGCAGTTGCCGGAGGGTTCTGGCGGCAACGGAGCGCTCACCTATGGCGCCACCGGACTGCCGGCCGGCCTTGATTTCAATGAATCCACCCGTACGATTCACGGTACGCCGACCGAACACGGCATCTTCACAGTCAGATATACTGTGACCGACAGCGACGGTGACTCGGCCCACGTCAACATCAGTCTAACCGTGGAACAAGATCTCCAGCCAACCTTCGGCTCGACTACGATTCCCAACTACACGGGACTGGAAGACTCTGTCTTTACCCAGCAACTGCCGACCGCGTCCAGCGGCAACGGCTCCCTCAAGTATGACGCAACGGGGCTGCCGGCCGGTCTTACCTTCATCGCCTCGACGCGCACCATTACCGGCACGCCCCCGACCCCTGGCATCGGACACGTGGATTACACCGCCACCGACACGGACGGCGACGTGGCCAGGCAGAGCTTCATAATCACTATAACCACTGACCTGCAGCCGGTGCTGGACCCGCAAAACGACCTTACCGGAAGAGTGGGGTCCCACTTCGCAAAATTTCTGTCACAGGCAACGGGCGGAAATGGGACGCTCGAATACGAGGTATCCTCACCGCTTCCGGCAGATCTTGAATTCATCGACTCCCTCGTAAAGATCAAGGGGACGCCAACTGAAGACGGCACGACCACCGTAACCCTGACAGTCACCGATAAGGACGGTGACACCGACAGCCATGACTTCCAGATCGTCATCCAGCCGGACAATCAACCCACGCTGGCTGCCGTCGACAACTTCACGGGGCGCGTAGGATCCACCTTCGATGAGTCGTTGCCGCAGGGCAGCGGCGGCGACGGCGATCTGGACCACGACATTACGACGACGCTCCCGGACGGCCTCACTTTCAACGAGGCACAGTTCAAAATATCGGGAACGCCGACCACGCACGGCAACACCGATGTCACCTACGTTGTCACCGACGAAGACGGCGACCAGGCCACCCGGTCCTTCAGGATCACGATCGAACGGGACAATCAGCCTGCGTTGGGAACGATCCCAGGCTATAACGCGAAGGTCGGCGACCTGTTCACCCAAGATCTGATCGCGGCGACCGGCGGTGACGGCGACATCGGATATACCGCGGATCCCCTGCCCGCAGGACTCGTATTCATTGAAAGCTCGCGCACGATTACCGGGACGCCTACGACCGACGGCACGACAAGTGTGGTCTACACCGCGACCGATGAGGACGGCGACGAGGTTCAAAAGACCTTCGACATCGTCGTCTACCTGAAGCCCTCACTTGCCGATGTCTCTGATGTTATGGCGACGAAGGACGCGCTCTTTACCCTCGAGCTGCCCGAAGTCGAAGGCGGCAGAGGGCCATTCAGATACACGGCCAGCCCGCGGCCCGCCGGTCTCAATTTCAATCGAGTCGTCGCAGACTATCACCGGGACGCCCACAACAATTGAGGACGTCGACGTCACCTACACCGTGACCGATGCCGACGGTGACACGGCCAGCGTCGAATTTGAGATTTCCGTCAGCGAAGGCGACACTGAGCCTACGCTGCAGCCGATCGACGATCAATTCGCGCGCAAGGGCTCCCCCTTCAGTTTCACACTTCCCCGCCCGGCGGGCGGCAACGCGCCCTATACCTATACGGCTACCCCCCTACCAACCGGCCTGTCCTTCAATGACTCTGACCTCATGATAGAAGGGACGCCTACCCAGGTAGAGGATGTGAGCGTGACCTACACCGTTACCGACACGGACCTTGACGTCGCGAGCCAGTCATTTACCATCCAGGTCAGGGACGACCTGATGCCGAGTTTTAACAGTATTGACGACTTCGACGCCAGAGTGGACTCGTCCTTCAGCCAAGTGTTGCCGGAGTCGATCAGCGGCGACCTGCCAATCACCTACACTGCCACGAATCTGCCGGACGGCCTCACCTTCGCATCGGACTCGCGTACGATTTCCGGAACACCGACTTCACCAGTTACTAAGACTGTCACCTACGGCGCTAAGGACGAAGACGGCGACACGGCCAGCGTCGATTTCGACATTATCGTTAGCCCGGACAGCCAGCCCACTCTGGAGGATGTTGAAGATTTCAGGGCCAGGCGGGGCGACCCCTTGGAGAAACAGCTGCCCGCCGCGACCGGAGGCGACGGTACGCTCGTCTACTCCGCGCAAGGCCTGCCGACCGGGCTGGATTTCATCACGTCGACCCAGATAATCACGGGAACACCGACCCGGGACGGCAACTACACCGTCACCTACGCGGTCGTCGACGAGGACAACGACCGGAGCAGCGTAGAGTTCAAGATCGACGTGGCCGAAAATTGGCACTCGAACACGCCCAACAACAACAATAACAACAACAACAATAACAATAACAACAACAACGGGGGCAACAACGGGGGCAACAACGGGGGCAGCAACGGCGGCAGCAATGGCGGCAGCAATGGCGGCAGCAACGGCGGCAGCAACGGCGGCAACAACGGGGGCAGCAACGGCGGCAGCAACGGCGGCAACAACGGGACCCACTACCACGTCCACGACAAACGGGGGCAGCAACGGCGGCAGCAACGGCGGCAGCAACGGCGGCAGCAACGGCGGCAGCAACAATGGCGGTAACAATGGCGGCACCACTGTCAAGAGCCCAGGTTACAACAGCGGCAACAGCGGAGGAAATCCATACAAATTCGTTTCCTCCAATCCCTGTCTGACGCCGATCAGCAGTGCGCCCACCAATGTGCCGGTAGCCATTACCACACCCTACCTCCTCAACGTGCGCCGTGGGCCGGGCCTGACCTACGAGGTTATCACCACCGTTCCGGCAGGTACCCGCGCCAACATCTACGGCCGCGACTCGACCGATGACTGGTTCCAGGTCGAGATCGCGGGGATAACAGGAAGGGTCTGGATCTACCAGGACCTGACGACAGTTCAAGGCAACATTAACACGGTCCCCTTCCTGACCCAGTCCGATATCGACTCGATTGGCAGTCCGACCGACGGCCCGCTTGCCATCACCAAGCCCAATCTGCTGAACGTCCGCTCTGGTCCGGGCCTGACCTACAACATCCTGACGACCGTTCCCAGCGGGACCCAGGGCAGAATTGTCGGCATCAGCCCGGACCATCAGTGGTACCTGGTGCAGCTGGGCGTTCTCAGCCAGCCCGCCTGGGTCTATGCCAGTCTGACCACGGTGACCGGGTCTCTCGCCTCGGTCCCGCAGTACACGCAGACTCAGCTTGGCGGAATTGCCGTCGTGTGCGACAAGCCGCTCGCCATCACCGTGCCTTACCTCCTCAATGTCCGCGGCGGACCGGGCCTCGAATATGACGTCCTGATGTCCGTACCGCAAGGCACGCAGGCAGAGATTGTCGGCATTGGCCCGCAAAACGAGTGGCTCTACGTCGAGCTGGATGCCCTGACCGAGCCGGCCTGGATCTTCAAGGACCTGGCAACGGTGATCGGCTCGCTGGCAAACGTGCGCCAGATCCCAACGTGGCAGGTCGGTCAGCCCGTCCAGCCGCTTCAACCTGAACAACCCGGCACCGCGAACGAGGGCGACCGGCCACTGGCAATAACCTACTCGTCGCTCGTCAACGTGCGCGAGGGGCCGGGCGATAACTACAATGTCGTGATCGCGGTCGGTCAGGGAACGCGCGCCCGGATCCTGGGCATCGATCCGGCGCATGAGTGGTACCTGGTCGAAATTGACGGGCTCGACCAGCTTGGCTGGATCTTCGAGGACCTGACCGTGCTGGTCGGATCCCTGTTCGGTGTCAAGCGCGTTACGGCTGAAGAGATCTCCATGATCCCGGCGGCGATTTCTCAGATCCCGGTCCTCAACGTGCGCTCTGGGCCGAGCACCAGCTACGGAATCGTCACGACGATCTCCCCGGGCGTGTGGTACCAGATACTTGGCATCAGCGCCAGCTCCAACTGGTTCAGGATCAAGTTGGACGGGGTTGCCGGCCAGGCCTGGGTCTTCCGCGACCTGACACGCCTGGTTGGCCCGCTGGCCGGCGTGACGCGGATTGCCGCGGGCGATGGTTCTCCTCCGGCAACGGCCGCCTCGCCGCCACAAAGTGAGCAGCAGGCGAGTCCGCAGCAGCCAGCTTCACCGCCGCCTGCTTCACAGGCGCCGGCCGTAAGCTCGATAACGATTGAGTTGTCGCTGCCGGACGACGGCCGCATCAACCTCGATGTGACCTGGACCGACACCAGCGCCTGCGCCCAGGTCTACAATCTCTACTACCGGGCCAGCTCCGATTCGTCGGTATACTTCTCGCTTGAAACGGCAGTGACTTCGTCTACGGACGGTTCCAAGAGCCTGAGCTTCGAGACGCTGCCCGTCAGCAGCTTCATATCCGCCTGGTGCGGATCGAGAAGCGGGGGACGGCAGGTCGCCGAAGTCCAGATCGACCCGACCCAGGCCGGCACCTACAGTTCCCTGCCCGAACAGCCGTCGTCCGACGCTTTGGCGCTGGAGCGGCCCGCGAATGCCGACGACTGATCCAGTTCGAGGAGATGACTCCGACAAACCTGGTTTTTGAAGACGCCCTTTCTAAGTCAATTCTATTGCAGCGCAAAAGCGGGCCTCCCTTTCCATCCCGGCAGCGGAGGCCCGTCGTTTTCGCGAGTGCCCATTGGACGCTCCATCAGTTTTCCGAGCGCGTCAACTCCTTATGTATAATGGCTCCGTGAAGTTTCCGCCCCGGTTATCTGTGCTGACGTCAAGTCAAGGGCATCAAGAGTCGGAATGATTCAAGTACGAGGTCTTTCCAAGTCGTATGGGACGGTCGAGGCACTGCGTAGCGTCTCATTTGACGTCGCTGACGGGGAAATTGTCGGCCTGCTCGGGCCCAATGGGGCTGGGAAGACCACCTTGATCAAGGCGCTGACGGGCTATCTGGAACCGGACAGCGGCTATGCCACTGTAGGCGGGGTCGATGTGATCGCAGACCCCCGCCGCGTCCAAGCGGAAATCGGCTACCTGCCTGAAAACACGCCCCTCTATCCCGAACTTACAGTGCAGGCATACTTACAACTGATGGCCGACCTGCGCCTTGTGCCTCAGGACCGACAAGCGAAACAGATCGCTCAGGCCGTTGACGCGACCGGGCTGACCGGCCGGCTGACGCAGCCGATCGGTCAGCTCAGTAAGGGCTTGCGCCAGCGCGTTGGCCTGGCGCAAGCGATCCTGCACAGACCGCAGCTGCTGATCCTGGATGAGCCGACCATCGGCCTCGATCCCACGCAGATCGTAACGATCCGCGACCTGATTCGGAGGCTTTCCGGGAACAGTACAGTCCTGTTTTCGACACATATTCTTTCGGAAGTCGAGACGCTGTGCGACCGTGCCATTATTCTGATAAACGGACAACTGCGAGCCGACGCGCGTATCGCCGACCTTGCCGAGTCCCGCGGCGTCCTGCTTACACTTGATGAAAGGGTTGAAGGGGGAGAGGCGGCCCTGCTTCAGCTTCCCGGCGTGGAGGCCGTCAAGGTTGAGGCCATTGATGAAGGGCGCGCCCTCTATCGAATTGCCGCGGGAGACAACAAGGAGTTGGCGCCGGCGGTTTTCCTCCTGTCCAAAGAGCGGGACTGGCCGGTTCGCGAGTTGCGAAACGATACCCGCGCGCTTGAGTCGGTTTTCAATCAGCTGGCCCTGGCCCCGTCCCTATCGACGGCGCCAGACGGCGCCGCTGCGGCAGGGCGCGAACGATCTCTTGAAGACGCCCCCGAAGAATTATGGGGCAGTAACACAATGTAGAGGAAGACGCGTCCACAGTTCGCCCGCCAGAACGCGCTCGCCGACTGGAGCAATCCGCCGGAGACTTTCCACATGGGGCAAGTTCGCTCCCTACTCCGCAAAGAGCTGGACATCTATTTTGGCTCGCCGGTCGCCATCATCTTTGTGGGGACATTCCTGGCCGTAACTCTCTACCTCTTTTTCTGGCTGGACAGCTTCTGGCTGCGGGGCCTGGCCGACGTGCGCCCCCTCTTTCGCTGGATGCCTCTCCTGCTCATTTTCCTCATGGCCGCGTTGACAATGCGGCAGTGGAGTGAGGAGCAGCGCACCGGCACACTTGAGCTCCTTCTCACTTTGCCGGTCGCGACATCGCAGCTGGTCCTTGCCAAATTCCTATCCGTCCTGATCATGGCGCTGGCAGCGTTGGCTCTGACGCTGCCCCTGCCGTTGACCGTTTCGCTCCTCGGCGATCTCGACTGGGGTCCCGTCTGGGCCGGTTACCTGGCCGCGCTTTTGCTCGCTGCCGCCTACGCCGCGATCGGACTCTGTCTCTCCTCCCGCACCGACAATCAGCTGGTCGCACTGATCTCGACGCTCCTGCTGGGCGGAACTTTCTATCTTATCGGCACACGCGGCCTGACCGACTTCACCGGCACGCAGCTTGGGAACGTGCTGCGCGCCTTCGGCACAGGCAGCCGTTTCGAAAGCATCGAGCGCGGCGTCATCGATCTGCGAGACCTAGTCTACTATTTGTCGCTGACACTGACATTCCTGATGCTGAATGTGCTCTCCCTCGAAGCCAAACGCTGGAGCCGGAGCGTTCCGGCGCGGCCAAGGAGGCTGCAAAAGCTCCTCCTCGCAGGCCTGATTGCGACCAACCTCGTCCTGACCAATGTCTGGCTCCATCCGCTGCGGGTCCTGCGCGCGGATACGACCGCTACGCGTGCCTTCACGCTCTCCTCAGCTACCACGGACCTGCTGGGTACACTGCAGGAGCCGCTGCTGGTGCGAGCCTATGTCAGCGGCAAGACACATCCGCTGTTGGCGCCGCTCGCGCCCCAGCTCGCCGACATGCTGCGCGAGTACGAGATTGCAGCCCGCGGCCGTCTCAGCGGGGAAGTCATAGACCCAGCCTTCCACCCTGAGATCGAGGCCGAAGCCAACCAGACCTACGGCATTCAACCCACCCCGTTCCGGGTCGCCGATCGCTACGAGTCTTCGGTTATCAACTCCTATTTCGATATTCTGGTCCGCTACGGCGATCAAAGCGTCACTCTCGGCGCTGACGATCTGATATCGCTCACTGCCCATCGTGACGGCGGCGTCGAAGTCGGCTTCCGCAATCTCGAATATGATCTCACGCGCGCGATCAAGCGGGTTGTCTACGGCTTCCAGAGCGTGGAGGCGATTCTATCGTCGCTGGATGAACCGGCCCATCTGCGGTTGATCGTCACCCCTGCCTTGCTTCCGGATATTGTCCGGGACGCGCCTTCCATCATCGTATCGGCAGCCGAGCAAATCGGCGCCGAGGCCGGGGGTAAATTCACCTTCGAGACAATCGATCCTGACGCGGCCAGCGCAACGTTGGACCGGCAGATGCTGCTTGAAGACTATGGCCTGCAGCCCTATCCGGTCTCCTTCTTTTCCGCAGACAGCTACTTCCTGCACATGCTGTTGCAGGTCGGCGGCCGGGTCGATCTCCTCTATCCCGCCGGCGACCTGACCGAAGGCAGCATTCGCACCGCAATCGAAGCCGGGCTGCGACGCGGCGCGCCCGGCTTCCTCAAGGTTGTCGGTCTGTGGACGCCCACGCCTGTCCCAGCCGCCGATGCGTTCGGTCAGCCTCGCCAGCAGCTCTCCTCCTGGCATCTGATCGGTGAGCAGCTGCACAGCGAATATGCTCTTCAACTGCCCGATCTTGAGACGGGCCAGGTTCCCGCCGAGATCGATGTGCTGCTGCTTATCGCTCCCCAGCGAATGAGTGACAAAGCGCGCTACGCTGTCGACCAGTATCTGATGCGCGGCGGCTCAGTCGTGGTCGCCCACGCAAGCCACTCGTTCACCCCCGACCCGTTCAGCGGCGAATTGCGTCTTTCCCCGGTGGAGGGCGGACTGGGCACATTGCTGGCGCACTATGGTATCGACCTGTCTCAGATGTTGGTGATGGATCCCCAGAATGAACCATTCCCCATAGCCATTGAACGCCAGGCCAACGGGGCAACAGTACGCGAGATTCAGACGGTCCCCTATCCCTATTTCGTGGACGTGCGCAGCGATGGAATGGACCGGGGCCATCCGCTGCTGGCCGGTCTCAACGCGGTAACGCTCAACTGGACCTCACCGATTACACTCGACGCCGCCAAAAATGCCGACCGGGAAGCAACCGATCTGCTCAGGTCGACCGCGTTCTCCTGGCTTAGGGGCGACACCAATATCCAGCCCGACTTTGCGCTATACCCCGACTTCGGATTCCCGATTGAAGGTGAGGTCGGGCCACGCACGCTGGCTGTCGCAGTCCAGGGGCCGTTCGAGAGCTACTTCCGCGACAGGCCATCGCCCTGGACAGCGGACGTACCTGCGCCAACCTCGGACAGTGGACCCGCTGATGCGCCGGGCGTCTTTCTCGATCAGAGTGTCGCCGACGCGCGCCTCGTCGTCTTTGGCAGCGCTCACTTCGTTGACGACTTCGTGCTCGAGCTTTCGCGCAACCTACTGGGAAGCGATCGCTTCCTCAACAACCTCTTCCTGATGCAAAACGCGGTCGACTGGAGCGTTGAAGACCTGGAATTGCTCACGATTCGTGCGCGCGGCGGCGGTGCGCCTCTTCTCTTTCCCCTCGCGCCGCCGCAGCAGTCGGCCTGGGAGCTTGTCAACTACCTGCTTGCTCTTGCGGCCCTTCTGGCGTTGGCCTTCCTTTGGCGCTGGCGCAAACGGCAGGGGCAGCCGATCGAATCTGGGCCGTTGACCCGTCACGTCGAGTCCCAAAGCGAAACAGATAGAGTACGAGACTGAAAACCGGACCGTAGCGTGACACACGACTCAAATGCGGTGCAAAGATCAACAGGCCGGAGCGAGATCTGGCGCATCCTTCGTGGAGGCGGCCCTCGCGAACGTATTGCACTCATCTGGCTGACGGCCCTGCTTTTCCTGCAAACCGGCATCCTTCTATGGGTATACTGGCCGCGTGCAGACGCTGCATCGGAGCCTGTACCCATTTTCGGCGACATGAGCGTCGACCAGGTCACCGGCTTCTCGATCGCCGACGAAGCAGGGGAGCAGATTCAATTGGCGAAAAACGAAGACAAGTGGTGGGTTCTATTGTCTCCGGGCGGGGAGGAAGAGCCGACAGGTCCTTCACAATGCAGCGAAGAACTGTCTTCTTCGTGCTATCCAGCTGTCAACCACAGGGTTGAGACATTTCTGAACGCGCTCGCAGACCTGAATACCTCGCGTCTCGTTGCCAGGAGTGAGTCCAGCCGCCCGCGTCTGCGCGTAGCCGAAGAAAGTTTTGTACGCAGAGTAGAGGTCAGGCTCGCCGATGGCGGGCGCAGCACCCTCTACCTGGGCACCTCTCCGCACTACGGCGCAACGCACGTCAGAGCGGCCCAGCAAACAGCGGTATACCTCGTCGACAGCCTTAGCGGGGCCGATACGGACACAGCCATCTACAACTGGATCGACACACTCTACTTCCAGGCGGTGCAGGCGGATATTCGAGCTTTGAAAGTTGCCAATGCCAGCGGCACACTCGCCTTTACCCAGAACGAGTCCGGCCAGTGGCAGATGGAAGGTCTGAAAGAAGACGAGGCGTTCAACGTTGGCCAGCTCTTCGCCATGCTCCCGTCTGTGACAAACTTGCACATGGTCGAGCCATTGGGCGTGACGGAACTGCCCACATTCGGCATGGACGAGCCGAGCGCCGTATTGACCCTGGTGACCGACGTTGCTGGAGAGAGCAGCTTGACGCGCACGCTTACCATAGGCGCCAAGGACGAGGAAGGTCCCGACTACGTGGTGAAGTCTTCCGAATCACCTTTCTACGTGCTAGCTTCAGGCTTCAGCGTGGGGCGCTTCGTTGAGAGTGCGCGAGAAGAGTTCCTCGCGGCAGACGAGGCCGCACCCGCCCAAGCGGCGGACGGCGAGGGACAGTGAACGAAACAGGCAATTACGGCCCCCTTCGTTCGTAAAGGAATCCTATGCCGATACATCGCCAAGACGCGTTCCTTCCGGCACATCGGTATCGCTCTCAAAATCGAGCCGGTAGCCGTCCGGGTCGGTCAGCGACGTGACCCACATGCCGTTGCCCACGAAAGGCTCGGTCGCTTCAATGCCGCGCGCAATAACCTCGCGATAAAGCCGCAGTGCGTCATCGCAAATAAGGCAAATCGTCACGCCCTCGCCTACAATCCCACCCGGCTTCCACGAGTCATGCCCTTCGGTCGGGAACTCCTGAAGCATCAGCGCCGCGCAGTCCAGGGTAAGCCAGCACCATCGCAGCTTGCCGTCAGGCTCCCACTTTTGCTTGATCTGGCAGCCCAAACCGTCCACATAGTAGCGGATCGAGTCTTCCATGTTCGATACATTGAAGAACGGTACTGCCTGCCTGACATTCATTGTGGTTCTTGCCTCCTCCCCAGCGCCTGCTTTTCGTCAGGGACTCGCTCGCCGCGCACCTGCGCGTCAGAGCAGTCCCGCCGGTCGCTACCAGTTTGTATACGACCCGTCGCGGCGGCTCAGATGGGGCGCTTCCCAGAAGCGGAACTCTTCGGCCAGCGCGCGCTCCTCATTGAACTCGACGCCAAGTCCCGGTCCGTCCGGCGCCAGGTAGCGGTAGCCGTCCAACTCCGGCTGTGTGGGGAACCAGTCGGTATCGTAGAAGCGGCCCTCCTCGGTCGGAGATACGCGCACCTCAAGCCAGGCAAAGTTGGGCACGGCCGCGGCGAGGTGGACTGTAGCCGCGCTGCAGATGGGGCCGAGCGGATTGTGCGGCATCAGGTCGATGTAGTGGGCCTCTGCCATCGCCGCGACTTTCATCGCCTCGGTCAGGCCGCCGACATTGCAGACGTCAACGCGGGCGAACTGGGTAATGCCGCGTTCGATATAAGGCAAAAACTGCCACTTGCTGGAAAACTCCTCGCCTATGGCAAACGGGACGTCGGTCATACTGCGCAGCGCTTCGTACGCAGCCGGGGTCTCGTCGCGGATCGGCTCCTCAAGAAAATCCAGCGTTCCCTTGGGCATGCGCTGGCAGAAAGATGCCGCTTCGGCCACGCTCAGACGGTGGTGATAGTCGATGCCAAGGACCGGCGTCGGGCCAATGGCAGCGCGTGCCGCGGTCAGCCACTGCGCGGTCACGCTCAACGACTCGCGCGGCTCATAGACAGTTTCCGGCTCGTCCTCGGCCCGGCCGCCGGCCATGCCCGTGCGAATCGCGGGCCAGCCAAGATCGGCCAGCAGCTTGACGTTCTCCACGAACTCCCGCTCTGAGCCTCCGCCGGTGGTGGCGAAGCAGGGGACCCATTCCCGCTGCTTGCCTCCCAACAATTGGTAGACAGGTACGTTCAGCGCCTTGCCTGCTATGTCGTGGAGCGCGATGTCGATTGCGGAGATCGCGCCCGTCAGCACGCGACCGCCCTCAAAATACTGGCTGCGATACATCTCCTGCCAAAGCGCGCCAATGCGCAACGGGTCCCGCCCGATCAGAAACTCGCGGTAATGTCTGACCGCGCCCGCCACGGCCTGCTCGCGCCCGGAAACGCCGGCCTCGCCCCAGCCATGCAGACCCTCGTCCGTCTCCACTTTCACAATCATCTGATTGCGCTGGCCGACCCAGACCGGATACGTCTTGATATCGGTTATCTTCATCATGTGTTCCTAAGTCGGCTCTCTCAAGCCTCAATTGAAAAAAAGTCCAGAATTCTTGACAACCCTCAGAGTCGGGGAATCTCAATGAACGCCTACTTCAGTCGCCAGTTGCCTCCCTCAACTCTGCGACCTCTTCGCTCGACAAATGTCGATTCCCGGCGGCAGCATTGATGCGCGCCTGCGCGGCTGACTTAGCGCCGGGGATCGAGACCGAGACGGCTTCATGGCTGAACGTGTAGCGAATTGCCGCCTGGACCATTTCTTCGCCCGGCGAAACGAGCTCGGACAGCCGGCGCACGCGCGCTGCGCGCGACTTGAATTGGTCCTGCTGTGCGCCGCCCGGGTTCCAACTGGCGCGGACCGAGTCTGTAAAGACGGCATCATCTCCGTAGCGGCCCGAAAGCAGTCCTTTCGCCAGCGGGCCCCGTACCATCACGGCGATGTCGTGCTCCTGACAGTAGGGCAGGAACTCACTCTCGGCTACCCTGTTCAGCAGTGAGTAGTCCACCTGCACGACGCTGCATGTCCCCTCACGGTTGAATCTCTTGAGCACTTCCAGGTCGTTGGTCGAGATTCCATAGGCGCGCAAGCAGCCCTCATCCTTCAGCGCCTCAAACCCATCGAGATAGACGGTTGGGTCGGCCAGATCACCCTTATGGCACAGGATGACGTCAACCCAGTCGGTTCGCAGACGGCCGAGTATGGCATGGCCGGAGATGCGAATCGAGTCCACGCCGGTCTTGGGAATCTCGCTGCCGCTGCGCAGGCCCCAGTTGCCGATCTTGCTGACCAGTATGACCTTGTGTCGGATGCCGCTGAGCGCCTGGCCCACACGCGACTCGGACAGCCCGTTGGGGATGCCGTAGGACTCGGCCACATCGAACAGGGTCATGCCGGCTTCGAAAGCCGCTCGAACCGTGTTCCAGGCTGTCGCGTCGTCAACCTCGCCCCACTGGTTCCCGATGTTCCAGGCGCCCAACCCCACCGCCGACACTTGCCAACCGAGTCTGCCGAACCGTTTCGTAAGCACAGGTAGCGCTCCAATCGTATGAATCTAATCCTTTAGTGGGAATCCCCGCACATACATGAAGTTGTGCAAAGATTGTCTTCCATCGCACCTGTTTTCGCAAGATTCGTTAGGTGAAGTGATGAGAGTCTTCAGCAATTGAGGAGACCCGGTTCGCCAAACGAAACTGTTTTCCTAGTGGAATCCAAAGTTATGCCCAACGGCGCAGAGGGCAATCGCCCATGATTCCAGGCTCCTGCTTCTCTGAGAATTCGCGGTTCGAAGATGGACCAGCATGTAATATCAAGACGAACTAGGAAAAATAGATTATTAACGAGCAATCGCGTGCAAAAGCCAACTGCACGAGCTACACCAGGATCATGACCAGCCACACATCACCCAAACCCAGGCGCTGCCATCCCTGCCTCGCACCTTGAAGATCCCCCAAAACGACCGGCTCACGACGAAAAATGACGAAAAAGGGCGAAACACCGTGCAAAAGCGCCCCGACCATGCTACGCTGTCACCATTGTGCAAAACGGCCCAACCGAACCGGCACCATTCTCACAAAAATCAAGAACCCAAAATACCTGCTAAACTGTAAGTATCATGCAATTTCAACCGCCGAATTATGCCCGAAATTCGCCCGAAAACCTGCCACTTCCGGCGTCTTACGTCCCCCGCCGGAAAAAATTTAGGGCGATATTGGGGGACATTGGGGGAGCCTATGTCCCCCTCTAACGCCAAAACGAGAGGAGTTCGGTCCCATAAGGCAAAGGCGCCGAACAGCCGCCGCGTCAGTATCACAAACATGCAAATTATGGGAACATCCGCGGCACGAACCAGGATCGATCTGAGTGGTTGAGAAAATCGAAACTTTCGGTTTCATAGGGAGACAATAGCAAGTCCATTTTGAAACGCCGACTTCTCGGGAAAGGGGCACATAGGCTTCACGGCCGGTTCGGCCGCACGCTTGTCGGGAAGAAATTCTAGGTTCCAATAGGTACACTCCCTCATAGGGTTTTTGCGGTGTAACCAACCCGCCATTCCCTGGTTTGCCCAGGTGAAAGACGGGCCGACAAGCTCCGTCCTCCTGTAGGCTTGAATCCGTCACTCTTGACTTGGAGTAATGCATGACAACCCGGCCCAACATTCTCGTCATCCTGACCGATCAGCAGACGCAGCAGGCGATCGGCGTTCACGGCAACCCTCATCTGCACACGCCGCACATGGACACTCTCGTCCACGGCGGAGTGAGTTTTGAGAACTCCTACTGTACCTTTCCGGTATGCAGCCCCGCGCGCAGCAGCCTCCTGACCAGCCGCATGCCGCACGAGACCGGCGTCGAGGTCACCGACCCCCCAATACGGCCGGGAATTCCGACGATGGGCGCACACTTTCGCAAAGCCGGCTACCGGACCTACTATGCCGGCAAGCTGCACCTCGGCCCAAAATACCGCAAGGGAATTGAAGAGACGAGCGAAGGGCCCGGCTTTGAGTATCTCGGCGACGAGCACCCTGAAGGCGTACCTCAGCAGCTGGGTACCGACACCGACCCGATTTGGACGGACGACGCGGTGGCGTTTCTGCGTCATCAGAAGCCTTCAGACCGCGAAACGGACCAGCCGTTTCTGCTGGTCGCCTCGCTTCACAATCCGCATGATATCTGTTACTGGTGCATGGACCGAAGGGAGTTTCTTGAGATTCGCGCCGGGCAGCGAGCTGCCGCCCCTTCCGGCGAACTTTGAGCCGCTGTCGGACGAGCCGGAGTTTGTCGGTCTGTGCCGCCGGCGCGCCGTCTACGCGCCTGAGATTGCTTTCACGCCCACGTTGGGACGAAACCGAATGGCGCAACTACCTCTACGCCTACTACCGGCTGACCGAGCGGGTCGACCTACAGATTGGCAGGCTGCTGGATGCCTTGGAGGAAAGCGGGCTAAGAAAAGATACGCTGATACGTACTGACCAGCGACCACGGGGAGGGCGTGGCCGCGCACAAGTGGGTCACGAAGCTGATGCTGTGGGAGGAGGTGGTCAAGGTGCCGTTCGTGGTACGTTTCCCCGGCGCCGTGCCGGAGGGCCGAGTTGACCGCGAGCATCTCGTCTCCGGCCTGGACCTGCTGCCGACTCTGTGCGACTACGCCGGCACTTCGTCTCCCGAGGGTGCACGCGGGCACAGCCTGCGCCCGCTAATCGAAGACCCCACCTTGCCCGGCCGTTCCTCCATCGTGTCAGAGCTGCAGGCCTTCAGGGACGACGTGACGAAAAAAGGTCGAATGATCCGCACGGCCCGATTCAAGTACATCATTTTCTCCCACGGCGCGCGCCCTGAACTCCTCTTCGACCTCGACGCCGATCCCGGCGAAACGGATAACCTGGCCTATCAGCCCGCCTATCAGGAAAACGTAGCCGAACATCGCGCGCTCCTGCGGCAGGAGATGGAGCAAACTGCTGACCCGTTCAAGTTTCCTGTTTGGTAAAGGATTGGGTCTTGAGTGTGTTGAACGAGGCTGACCTTTTGAGCCGCCAAGGCTCATTCCAGCGTAGGAAACCAATCTCTCAGTATCCTATGGAGTTCTCGGAAAGCACCATCTTCGCATTGGGCCAACGAAACCCTCCGCGCAATCTGCAGATAAAGGGAAGAACTGCGAGGTTTTCTTGCCAGCCAAAGGGCTTCCTCAAATGCCTCTTTGGGACGATCGGGCTTCCTCTGACCCTCCTTTAGCCATTCTTCTTCATGCAGCCATTGTCTGAGGCTGGGCTGCCGGTCCCGCCAACCCGATTACGTCTTCTACGTGAGGAGAATCGGCCCAGCCCCAGGCTCTCTATTTCTGAAACCAGCACGAATTGCTTTGGCCAGTTTACCCCAAGGTCCCGACCGCGCAAACTCGGTGTTGATTTCCTCCTTCAGATTGATGTGGGGGATCCAAGACTTTCTCTTCCACTTCCCTCATAAGTCGAAGATACCAGCAGGCCATAACGAAACTGATTCGAGAAACTCTGGCCTGCGCTCAGGAATTCAACTCCCGCGCCTCGCACAGGCTGGGTCGCGCTCCGGATGCACGATAAAGACGTCCGCGTCAACTGCCCTGAATCCGCAACGAGTCGCGGTCCTTTCCAAGCAGGCCTCTCAAGCGCCTGTTCGATGTTCTTATCCGATGCGAGAATCACAAGGTCCTTCACCCCAGGACTCCCGAAGCAAGTAGAGTGCCCTAGATTCGCTTCACCTTGCCAGTCGCGCAGCATAGGGTGTTCTGAGCCTTGGACAATGTCAGTTCGAGCCAGAACTGTCATCCTTGGCGAAGCACAGAGACATCCTCAACGTCGGCTGCGTTAAGCACAACTGTGCGAATGAGTCGCCAGTAAAATCTGCGCTTCATACATTGAGGACAGTGACTGAAACGCCGTGAAGCAATCTGCACCCGGATGTATGCCGTTTTCTGGTTCCTCGATCAGGTAGATACCCTTTAGATCGGCGAGATAGGCAGGCAGCGTGAGAGCGGTTAGCCTGAGCGTCCCGTCAGAGACCAGCCACGAAGGCACTCTAAGGCCCCCGGCATACTCGTACACCATGTAGCGATGCCTGTCTTCCGGGCGCTCGATAGTTGTGATATCCTGTCAGGTCGGCGAGGGCAGTCCGCATGTGAGCGACCCAATCCTGTCGTACCCTATCAGGATTCTTGCTGTTCGCAAGCGCTCAACCACCCAAGGGAGATTGGAACCGTCTGACAAGAACCCTGTTACTCTCGTTGGAGGACTAGGCCGTCTGATGATCAAGGCTGTTCAGATATGAATCGTTGGACGCCATTGTCTCAAGTAATCTCTGAACCATGAGGCGACAGGGAGTGCCCTTTCGTCTGCAGGAAGATTTCCAAGGGCTGACCTCCGAGTACCCAGTCTGAATGATGGAGCCCAGCCTTTCCCGGCTTGTCGTATGCCTCGCTATAGAAATTGTCGTTTCCATCAGGCACCTTGTTTATTACTACCTTTCTTCCTCGCTTGCCTCTTGGTGTAACAAGCGTTTCAGGAGCCAGAAAACTTATCGGAAACAGCTGGCGCACCTCGGCAACTGACTCTCCGGCTTCCTTCAACAGGAATTTTTCTGCTTTGAACTCGAACTGACGCTCTGTCTCGTCATATCCGATAGACACCTCGTATCGTGCCGTGTCAAGCTCCGGCCTGGCGGTTTGCAGACGCAGTTCCTCGGGTATGCGCGCTTCGATTGCCAGTTCGAGTCTGTTTCGCCTTGCCGACGAAAGAGGAGTTCTTGTGGATTGCTAGTCCTCTTCTCCAAGGCGGCGTTCAATCCGTCTGATACTATGTCCTGCAAGAACGCCACAACATCCAAGAATGTCGTCTTGCCCGAGGCGTTTGGCCCTACAAGGACGTGAAAGGGTTTGAGCGGTCTCGATATGTATTGCAAACAACGGTAGTTGAGAGCTTCAATCAACGTGATCATCTGACACCTCCGCTCCGGTATCGCGTCCAGAAGGCCAGATAGGGAGGGCTGACCGCTTTGTAGTGCTCCCAGGTGCCGGGCTCCGGGTCCTGCTCGTATGTCCGGTGCTCCTCAAAGGCCAGGATCTCGAACTCGTTGCCAATCAAGCTGTTGATAAAGGTGCGCATCGTGTGGCGAAACTCGCGCGGCCCGGGCACCTCCCTGGTCGTACCGTCTTCGAGTCTTACGCTCCAGTTGGCCGTGCCGTAGACGGCTGCGGCGTCGATTTCGCCGTCGGCGTAGATTGAATTCGAAGAATAGCCCCTCTTGGGATCATAGTCATCCGGGTCAAAAGTCTGTGTATAGGGATTGTGCCACTGTACGTGGTAAAGCCCGCCCCGTTTCAGTATACGGGCGGCTTCGGCAAAGACCGGCTGCGCATCCGGCACGAAGTTGATCGAATAGGGCTGGTAGACGATGTCAAATGCGTCCTGCGAGAAGCGGGAGAGGTCCCGCATGTCGCCCTGGTGTAGCTCGGTCGCGAGGCCATAGTGTTTTGCCGCCCGCCGGTCCTGCGCCAGCTGCTCGTCGGAGAGGTCCAGCACGGTTACCCGGGCGCCGAGCAGTCCGAAAGCAACCGACTGCTGGCCTCCGCCGCCGGCCAGTAACAGAACGTGCTTGCCGCTGACGTCGCCGAGCAGGCCGGATTCATCCACCATCTCCCGCGCCGTTTCCTCGTCCAAATTGAGCTTAGGCCGGGAATAGAGGACGCCGGCGCGCACGAGGCCGTTCCAGCGCTCACGATTGAAAGTCGAAAGATCGTCCATTCTTCTCCATTTACACCTTAAAGAGGGTCCAACGGGGCGTTTTACAACTGGACCGTTCGGCCCACCCAGGCCCCGCGTCGCCGAACCCATAACCCTGAACGCGCCCGCTCCCTAAGCAGCCGCCTCTGATCTTCTGCAGCCGGATGCCCCAGGAGTGTCTGCCAGCAGGCGAGTCGGATGCGCCGCTCTTTGTAATGATCGCTTTGAGAGACGCCCAGGGGATTGCCAAAGGTGAGAGTGTTGACAACATCCTGCGCCTCGCCGCGGGCATTCCAATCACGCGGTCTGTTGAGCTCGGCCGGATCGTGGTCCCAAGTCGGAGCCGAGTTGTCGGCGGTCCGATTGAAGAGGAACTTGATCATGTGTCGCTTGATGGGCGAGCGATTGCTGGCAGTCCCGTGCCACAAGTCATAGTGCGTGAAGGCGACCGTCCCGGCGGCCACAGTTAGCGGGACCTGTCCACGAATGTTGCTGTAGGTGGACATCCTGTCGGTCGGGGCGTTGCGAAACTGCGTACCCGGAACGATAACGGTCGGTCCCATCTCAGCGCTGATCGTGTGCGGGTAGTATAGACCCAGAAGCCGGTCGATTGTGATGCTGCGGTTGTTCGTACTATCCTGGTGCCACTGCATGTGTCCCGAACCCGGTAGTTTGCAGTGCCAGTGGCGGTGGCTGTTGACGGTATAACCCTCGCCCAGGAGGCTTACGAGGGCGCCGCGCACGGAAGGATGTTCGAGCACCTGCCACAGCTCGGGGACCGTCTCAGCGATGGCGTCACCCGGGTTGGTGCCTAGATCATCCAGTCGCGCGGCAATATCGTCATTCAGTCCGGGGGATAGATCCGGTTCAACCAGGTGATAGCCGTTGACCAGAAAGCGGGCCACCTCTACGTCGCTGAGCAGATGCTCTTTGCTGATCACGGGACGACCTCCATCTTCTGCAGGATGAATTCGTAGCCGATCACGTCCAGGTCGGTGTCGCTGAAAGGGGACTGCAAGTGAGGAAACTGGACGATCTGCCAGCCGTCAACGAGCGCGTCATGCACGGTCGCGTAGGGCCATTCAAACTCGCCGCCGCTTATCTCAACCTGAAAGCCCTCGGTCGGCTCAATCTGTGTGTATCCTAGAATGTCGGAAAAGACGCTGGGACTGCGCGCGTGCAGGTAGAGCAGTCGCTGACGGGGCTGGCGGCTTGGGTCCATCAATGGTACGGTCCTGGAGGCGGGGTCGACGCCGGCTGGCATTGGGCCAGCATTATAGTGGACGAACTGCACTGCGGCAAGCCGCTCCGGCGCGACTCTTGACTGGGAAAGGGCTTCGCGCTACAATTCACCCACCCGGGAAGCAGGATAGATACAACCTGGGCAAGGCCGCAGATCGGCCCACTTACAATACCTTCGGAAGCCAATATGCCCGCTTCCCAGCCGACCTCATCAGCCGCGCGGACGCCACCTTCCGGCAACGGGCAGAGCCCGCATCGGCAGGATGCTGTCCAGGACAGGCCCGGCAAGCAGCATCCATCTTCGCCCCGGCGTGTAATCGACTGCGACATCCATAACGAGGTGTCGTCGATAGAAGACCTGACGCCCTATCTGGCCGACTACTGGCGCGATTACATCGTCAACTCGGCTTTCGACGGCCCGAGCGCCAACGACTATCCGCGCGGCGCGCCCACCTCGGCGCGACCGGGCAGCGTTCCGCCCGACGGCGGGGCGGCAGGTTCCAGTTTGCAACTTGTGCAGGAGCAGGCGCTCGCACCGTTTGACACGGAGATAGGCATCCTGAACTGCGCCTACCGCGTGCAGAGCATCAAGCAAGAGGACTTGGCTGTGGACCTGGCAACCGCTGCCAACCGCTGGCAGATCGACGAGTGGCTGACACCGGAGCCGCGGCTGCGCGGTTCGTTGGTCGTGCCCAGCCAGGCACCTGCACGCGCGGCTGAAGAAATCCATCGCTTCGGCGACCATCCACAGTTTGTTCAGGCCATACTGCCGGTGCGGTCCTACATTCCATACGGCAATCGCTACTACGATCCCCTTTACGCGGCCGCAGTCGAGCGCGACATTGTCATCGGCATTCATTTCGGCGGCGCGCCGGGCCATCCGCCGACACCGGTGGGGTGGCCGTCTACCTATCTCGAAGAACACGCGGGCATGGCGCAAGTCTTTCAATCGCAAGTCATCAGCATCATCGCCGAGGGCGTCTTCGACCGTCATCCCGCACTGCGCATGGCCCTGATAGAAGGCGGTTTCATCTGGATGCCCTCGCTGATGTGGCGGCTGGACAAGGAGTGGAAGGGCCTCCGCTCCAATACGCCCTGGGTCAGGCGACCGCCGTCGGACTACATTCGGGAGCATATTCGCTTGACCGTTCAGCCGGTCGGCGCACCGCCGGATCCACGGTACATCCACCAGACGGTCGAGCAGATGGAGTCGGACACGATGCTGATGTTTGCGACCGACTACCCGCACCGGCACTACGATGACGAGGATGAGGCCTGGCCGGTGGCGCTGCCCGAACCGCTCAACAGCAACATCTGGTCAGAAAATGCCCGCGCCTTCTTTCGACTTTGAGGAGATTCGACATGACGCTGGGGCTGGAGATGGATGCAAGGCCGACAGCCGACAAAAAGACGAGGCTGGCGGTAATCGACACCGACATTCACAACTTCGACGGCTATGACGACCCCTTCTTCGACCAGGTTTTTTGCAAATATCTGGCGCCGGAATGGCTGGACCATCACAAGATGTTCGGGTTGCGCAGCTATTACGGCGGCGGATATCCGCGCGCCCAACCGAACGCCGCTCGCACCGATTCCTGGCCTCCCAGCGGCCGCCCCCCGGGCACGGACCTGGAGTTCATGCGCGAGCAGCTGCTCGACACCTGGGACATGGACTGCGCAATCCTGAACCCTCTTTCAGGGGCCGGCGGACAGGTTAACCGGGAGTACGGGGCGCAGCTGGCGCGCGCGATCAACGACTACCAGATTGCCGAATGGCTGGAGCGCGAGCCGCGGTTGCGGGCCTCGATGGTCGTCAACTACGAGGACGCTGAACTGGCGGCCGCCGAAATCCACCGGGTGGGCGATCACGACGGCTTTGTGCAGGTCCTGCTGGTGACGCGGACTGAGGAGCCGCTCGGAAGGCGCAGGTATTGGAAATTGTACGAGGCCGCGCTCGAATACGACCTGCCGATCGGCATCCATTTCGGGGGCGGCGGCAGCCATCCACTTACCGCCGGCGGATGGCCCTCCTACTACATCGAGGACCATTGCGGCATGGCGCAGGCGTTCCAGGCGCAGGTCGCCAGCTTCGTATGCGAAGGCGTATTTGAGCATTTTCCTGGGCTGCGGGTCGTCATCATCGAAGGCGGCTTTGCCTGGTTTCCTTCGCTGGCATGGCGCCTGGACCAGAGCTGGAAGCTTCTGCGCGCGGAAGCGCCCTATCTCAAGAGGGCGCCGTCCGAGTATATGCACGAGCACTTCTGGCTGTCCACGCAGCCGATGGAGGAACCTCGCCATCAGCGCCACTTTGAACAGCTGCTTGAGCAGATGGACGGCGGCAGCCACCTTATGTTCGCGACCGATTATCCGCACTGGGACTTTGACTCGCCCGATCGCGCCTTGCCGGCGACGCTCCCGTTCGAGACCAGGCGAGACATCATGGCCGAGAATGCCCGCGCTTTCTACAAGCTGCCCTAGCCAGCGAACTGGACGCACCTGATGGGCGGAATCGGCCGTTTTCTGACCTCGCCTCTGGCAACTGTGCAAGGGGAGTTCCTGACTCTGGCGGACCTCCTCCTCACGGTCGCGTCGGTACTGTTCTTCTATATTCTGGCGAAGGTGGCGGCCGGGCAGTTCAGGCGTAAGTTGGAGCCTCGCCTCAATTTGACGGCGACGAATAAGCATCTCCTTCGCTCCTCCGTCTATCTGACCATCCTTGTCGCCGGCATTTATACTTCACTGTCTTTTCTGCGCATTGACCTGACGATATTCCTGGTGCCGCTCGGCGCGCTGAGCATCGGACTGGGCCTCGGTCTGCAGACGCTGGCAAGCAACTATATCGCAGGCCTGGTGCTGATGATGGAGGGAACAATCCGCGACGGCGACGTAATCGAAGTCGACGACATTCGCGGAACGGTAATCGAGATCGGCCTGCGGACCACGATTGTAAAGACCTTCAGCAATACGGAGGTGATCGTTCCTAATTCGCTTATGGTTTCGCAGCGACTCGACAACTGGACGAAGTCGGACCGCGTTCTGCGCATCGAGTCGCATATAGGCGTCGCCTACGGGTCGAATATTGGCATGGTGCACCAGATTCTGCTTTCGAACATTGTCGGCCACGAGGCTGTTATTCCCGATCCGGAGCCGCGTACATTTCTGGTTGAATTCGCCGACTCCGCGCTGCTTTTTCGTATCCAATACTGGATCGATGACCCAACCCAGCGCCTTTCCTCTCTGAGCGAAATCCTGGAGGGCATTTACCAGGACATGAACGGACAGGGCATCGTCATTCCGTTCCCGCAGCGGGATGTTTGGCTCAGACGAGAGCCGGCGGGATCGAGTATCGCCGGCTCGGCCAATGCATAGCATTCATCCAACTTGTGTTCGTTACCTTTGAAGAGTGCGGCCGCGAGGTTTCAAGGAGGCAGTTCGATGAGCAAGCCAGGAGCAACCCCAATCACCGCGCCGGGCTGGACGGGCCAGGAGAAAGAAGGCGTCAAAATCGTCGACTGCGACGTCCATCACAACTTTGAACGGCCCGAACAGCTGCTGCCCTATCTGTCAAAATTCTGGCAGAATCATCTGCTCGACCAGGGGTTGCACCTGCCAAGCGCCGGCTACTCCAACATCCCTCACCGCACGAATCGACCCGATTTGAAGGACCCCAACCTGAAGGAGCGGGACTTCAATTTTTCGCTTGAGTTTCTGCAACGCGAGCACCTCGATCCCTGGAACGTGGACTACGCGCTGTTGACCGGGCCGCCCCCGTTCTACGGATACACGGGGCTGCCGGACCCGGACTGGGCCGCAGCTCTATGCCGCGCGTTCAACGACTGGACCATCGAACATTGGCTTGACAGGGATGACCGCGTCGTCAACTCGATCCTTGTCTCACCTTCGGACCCGGCCCAGGCTGCGGCCGAGATCAGGCGGCTCGCCGGCCGCAAGGACACAGTGGCCGTCATGATTCCGATGGGCACCAGCATGCCCTTCGGCAACCGGTTCTATCACCCAATCTGGGAGGCGTGCGAGGAGCACGGGTTGCCGGTCATCGCCCACATCGGCGGCGGTGGCGGCGCCGCGCGTACGACGCCCACGCCGCTCGGCTTTCCAACCTACTACATGGAGTCGCGCATGAGCCGACCCTATGTCGCCAGCACACACGCCGCTTCGCTGATCTGCGAGGGGCGTTTTCGAAAAATTTCCCAACCTGATGTTCGCGTTGACCGAAGCGCAGCAGCTTTGGGCCGTCGCCGTGATGTGGCACATGGACTCCGACTGGAAGGCGATACGCGATCAGACGCCGTGGTTGAAGCGCCTGCCCAGCGAGTATTTCCGCGCGCACATACGCGTCGGTTCGCAGCCGATGCACGAGGCCGAAAGCACTGAGCAGCTCTATCAATTCCTGGAGATGATGCACGCCGACGAAACGCTGGTTTACTGTTCGGACTTTCCCCATTTCGACTGGAACGATCCGGTCACCACCTTTCCAAAACTGGAGCCCGAAGCGCACCAACGCATCTTTGCCGACAATGCCCTCGAAATGCTGCGAATGGGGGACCTTCTGCAGTGACACGCGTAGTCGTCGCCAAAGTGTGGGAGATCCCGCCGGGGGAGCGCAGGATCGTCGTCCCGTTTCGCGGCCGCGCCGGCATCGGCGTCTTCAATGTAAAGGGCGACTTCTACGCGCTGCGGAATATCTGCCCGCATAAGCGCGGCCCACTCTGCACGGGCGAGTTGTCCGGCCGAATCGGCGCGGAGGCGCCTCCATCCGGCTACGCGGCCGAATTGACCGTCGACGGCGACGGCGAGTTGCTGCGCTGTCCGTGGCACCAGTGGCCGTTTGATATCGCAACGGGCCGCTGCCTGGTCGATCCCAAGGTCCGCGTCAAGACCTACCCCGTGCGCGTGATCGGCAATGACATTGTCGTCGAATATGACGAGTAAACTGAGCGGTAAACTCCAGTTTTCAGGCGATCGGCGACAGCTCCCACCTCCGGGCTTACGTCCTCCCTGTCGGAACAGGTCTCTCTTCCCCTGCCGCCTGAACCGCCGTTTGCCGCCTCGGTCTGATTTAGCCGATCCGTCTGCGCCGGCTTCCATTCCCAGCAATTAAATCAGAATGCATTCGCGGTCTCGTTGCCGCATGTTGAAGGCGCGGCGCCGCTGGTTTCTATGCGCTCGCCCGCTTGCAGAGTAGAATGAAGTCGACTTTACCGCGACGTTTCATGCATTTGGTGACTTTGATCTCGCGAGAGAAAGGCATTCATGTCAGAAGATATCGCTCCAGGCCAGACCGAAAACAATGCGGACTCCCGTCCTTCACCCGGACCCGGTCCGTTTGACGAAAACGTAGATCCCGCCGACCTTGTCGAACCGGAAGACGCCCTGCCGGCCATCAGCCTGAACGATTTGCCGCAGGAGGCGCAGGCGGCCGCGGCCAGCGCCGGTTGGACGAGGCTGATGCCCGTCCAGGCGAGGGCGATCCCCTATCTGCTCGCGGGTAGAGACCTGATGGTGCAGGCGCGCACGGGCAGCGGAAAGACCGGCGCTTTCCTGCTGCCGATTCTGCATCAGATCAATTCGGGCAAGAAGGCCTGCCAGGCGCTGATACTGGCGCCAACGCGCGAGCTTGCACTACAGGTGTCGAAAGAGGCCGAACTACTGGGACGCGTCGCCGGTGTCCGGAGCATCGCCGTATACGGAGGCGTCGGCTACGGCCCTCAAATCGAAGCGCTGCGCGCCGGCGCACAGCTGGTGATAGGCCACGCCGGGACGCATCCTCGATCATCTGCTGCAGCGCACGCTGCAGTTGGACGATCTGCAGTTGCTGGTTTTCGACGAGGCCGACCGTATGTTGTCGATGGGGTTCTATCCCGACATGCTGCAGGTGCAAACCTATCTGCCCAGGCACCGGATCAGAGGCTCGATGTTCTCGGCCACGATTCCGGCCCATGTGATGCGACTGGCGCAGCAGTTTCTGTCACAGCCCGATTTTCTCAGCCTGAGTCGCGATCGGGTCCACGTGGCAGAGGCCGAGCATGTCCTGTATGCAGAGCCGGGCATGAAAAAGGACCGGGCGCTCGTACGGTTGATCGAGGTCGAAAACCCGGCCTCGGCCATCGTCTTCGGCACGACGCGGCGCACTGTTGACTATGTGACGATCGTTTTGCAGCGCTTCGGCTATGATGCCGACAAGCTGACATCCGATCTCAGTCAGCAGGAGCGTGAGCGGGTCCTGCGGCGGCTGCGCGAAGGGAAGTTGCGACTGCTGGTGGCAACCGACGTGGCCGCACGCGGCATCGACATTCCCGAATTGTCCCATATCATCCAGTACGAGCCGCCAGAGGATCCCGAAGCCTACATCCATCGCGCCGGGCGGACCGCGCGCGCAGGGGCCACCGGCACTGCAATCTCGCTGACAGCGTCTTTCGATGAACGAACGCAGATGGAGCGGATCGCCAAACGCTTCGGTATTCCACTTGAGGAGCGGAAGCTGCCCACCGACGAAGAGGTCCGCGGCTACCGTTTCGGAGCGGGTTACTGCCCTTCTTGAGGCCAAACTACGCGGCCGCGACAATTTGCAGAGCGAGCGGATGCGCCGTTTCCGGCCGCTGGTTGATGAGTGGCTGGCATCGGAGGCAGGGCAGACACTGCTGGCGATGTTGGTCGACGACTTCTACCAGGGCTCGCTGCATGCGCCGCCGGTCTTGCCAGCCCAGAAACCGGTCTCGCAAGACAGGCAGCAGCGCCGCCGTCGCAGCAACCGACGGCCCCGCAATCGGCGCCGCGACGCCTGACCCTCTCCTTCCTTCCGCAACCTAATCTAACTCCGGCACGTTCCTGCGTAGTTCGGCCAGCCAGGCGGCAGCCGAGGAATCGCTGGGCGCGCGCCAATCCCCGCGCGGGCTGAGTGAGCCGCCGCTGCCGACCTTAGGTCCGTTGGGAACGGCAGTCCGCTTGAACTGGCTGATTTGAAAGAAGCGGAACAGGAAGAGTTCGAGCCACTTCTTTATCGCCGCGAGGTCGTACTCGTTGCGTTTGCTATCGGGCATGAATTCGGGCCATGGACCCCGGCTGCGGTCACCCCACGCCTGCAGCGCCATGAACGCGACCTTGCTCGGCCGCAGGCCGTAGCGGGAAATGTGGTAGAGAAAGAAGTCCTGCAGTTCATAAGGCCCGATCTTAGCCTCGGTCGATTGGGCCGGTCCGTCTGACGTCCCATCGCCCGGAACGAGCTCCGGCGAAATTTCCGTATCCAGGACCGACTGCAGAACGCGGCTCACGGCCTCGTCGAACTGCGCAGTGGCGATGATCCAGCGGATGAGGTGCTGAATGAGTGTCTTCGGTACCGAGGCGTTTACGTTGTAGTGGCTCATCTGGTCGCCGACGCCGTATGTGGCCCAGCCCAGCGCCAGTTCGCTCAGGTCGCCGGTCCCTAGCACCAGGGCGTCGTTGTAGTTCGCAAGACGGAAGAGGTGGCTCGTGCGCTCACCCGCCTGGACATTCTCGAATGTTATGTCGTACTCGGGGTCCTCCTCGGCGAACGGGTGACCGATGTCGCGAAACATCTGCATGGCCGCGGGGCGGATGTCGATCTCGTGGGCGCTGACGCCGAACGCCTCCATCAGGCGGTGCGCATTGGTGCGCGTACCCGGGCTGGTGGCAAATCCGGGCATGGTGAATGCAAGAATGTTGGCTCGGGGCAGCTTGAGGCGGTCCATCGTGTGTGAGGCCACGATCAGGGCCTGCGTCGAGTCGAGTCCGCCGGAGATGCCAACGACGACCTTTTCGATGCCGGTGGCGCGCAGCCGCTGCATCAGCCCGTGCACCTGGATGTTGTAGGCCTCGTAGGCCTGTTCGTCGCGCCGCACGGCGTCGCTGGGCACGAAGGGAAAGCGTTCTATCTTGCGGTGCAGGCGGTCGATGCTCTGCGACAGGTCGGCGCTATCTTCCCTCTTTGCGAGCTGTGGCGTTTGGAAAGTGAATTCTACTGTGCGAATCTTCTCCAACTGCCCGCGGTGCAGCGCAGCGGCATCGTTGAAGCTGGTCTGCCGCATGCGGCCTTGGGCCAGGCGCTCGGTGTCGATGTCGGCGGTGATGACCTGCTCGTGGTCGGCGAAGCGTTCGGACTCGGCCAGCAGTTCACCGTCCTCATAGATGAGCGCGTGGCCGTCCCACGCCAGGTCTGTGGTCGATTCGCCCGGGCCGGCGGCCGAATACAGGTAGGCGGAGATACACTTGCCGGACTGGCTGGCGCAAAGGTCCTTGCGGTAGTTGGCCTTGCCGATGGTGATGTTCGAGGCGGACAAGTTCGCGAGGACGGTCGCACCGGCCAGCGCCGCGTATGAGCTTGGCGGGACCGGCGTCCAGACATCCTCGCAGATTTCCACGTGGAGTGTGAATCCTCCCGCACCGACAACGGACGGCTCGCCCTGGTCGGCTGCGCGCTCTGCAGCGAGAATCCCGGCCCGAAACATCAGATCGTTGCCGAAGGGAACGGTCTCGCCCAGGAAACGCACCTCCTTGCCGACCGCGTGGCCTGCAGCGCTGAACTGGCGGCGTTCGTAAAACTCGCGGTAGTTGGGCAGATATGTCTTCAGGACGATTCCGAGGATGCGGCCTCTGTGGACGACGATCCCGCAGTTGAAGAGGCGGTGCTCGAAGCGCAGTGGGCGCCGATCAGGAGGACGGGCGACAACTCCCTGCTGGCCTCCACAATCTTCGCGATACCCGCAGTCACGCCGTCCAGGAGCGCATCCTGTTGCAGGAGGTCGTCTATGGCGTAGGAGGATATGCCCAGTTCAGGGAAAAGGGCGACCGCCGCGCCGGCGTCCGAAGCCTGCGCGGCCAGCCCCAGCGTTTGCGCCGTGTTGAACTCGGGGTCGGCAACGCGGACATGCGGAACGCAGACCGCCACGCGGATGAATCCATGATGATACATTGAATAGAAAGAGTCGGTCATTTTAGTATGAGTGAGTCCCTCTGCCCGCCGACGCAGTTTGACAACCTCATTTGCGGCGTATTATCTTGGAAAGTGACATCCAAGGCAAGGCGCCATTGACACGAACTCCCGAATTTTGCGATAATCTCAGGGAAGGCAAGCGGACAGAGCAGTCGACCCGCGGCGGGCAGGCAGTTTGGACATTGCCCAATGCAGTTACGGCTGTTTGAAACAGATTTTCTTCCCCCAACCGCTTTGGGAGATGCGGAGGACCGCAAGCGTCAGACGCATCTCCCCGGTGCCTTTCAATAAATTGCCCAGTTGAATACAGACGTCAATATGAGCTGGAAAGTTGCAGGTATTAACTTTGATCATGCCCACATGGGCGATCTCTTGCGGCAGTGC
>CBDCLG010000008.1:0-233748 GCA_965218625.1 Caldilineaceae bacterium
CTGCCACCTCCGCCACCGCTGCTGCCACCTCCGCCGCCTCCACTGCCTCCACTGCCACCGGACCTTCTGATTGGCCTGGGCGCAGGTGTGGGTGACGGGGTTGGGGTCGGGGTCGGATCCGCCGGCGCGCCGACGCCAAAGTAGGCGGTCCCATGGACCACCTCCACTTTGTTTGATCCCATCAGGATGACTTTCAGCATATACTGGCCGTCTGGGCAGCTCGAGGGAAGCACACCGAGTTGAACGGAACCCAACACTTTCACAGTTCCGTCGCCCTTCTCAAAGCTGCGATTCCCGCCCAAGCCCCGTTCACATTGGCTAACCCGATTCGTGCCGTCACGATCGTAAATCTCGGTGCGGTGATAACAGGGGTCATCGAACGTTACACTGTGATCGTTCCCGTCATTCGCATCACACCTTATACTTTGGAAATTCCTGAAGGTGTACTGTGCCAGGAGCTGACCACGTGTTGCATCCCCATTGTAAGAATTCAGATCAATCTCCACCGACGGTCCGGCATCCTGGGCATAGACCGTCAGCGCCCTCAGCGCGACGAATATGGCCAGGGCAGCAAGAAACAACGTGCCTGCCCCGAACAAGAAAAAGAGCGGCCGTCTGGTTCCCGTTCGCATCGTCTTCACCCCTCTTTTCAGCGAGTTTCCCTGCTGAACGCCTGAGGTATGTACAATGCCATTGCCCATACCCTCTGAAGCGTTCGCCGGTTTGAAAGAGCCTCGGAAAGCACCCTCAACTGACTCCTGTTTCCGCGGAGATCCGGAGGCAGCCAGCCAAAAACCGCGCTGCAAAGCGAGTGCGTGTCGGTCAGTTATGCGATTGTCACATCAAAAAGGATCGGAACAATGGGCCGCTCGTATCGCGCCCTCAGCGCGTGCCGTCGTCCGTGCGCACATGCGCCGACGCCAGGCCGCCACCAGGCCGCGGCCGCGAACTGTACGTACCCGCCACCCCGGGGTCGATCTCCACCTCCGCCACCTCGCGCCCGCCACTGCTCGTCCCGCACCACGCCGATATCAGGCTGCGCCTGGTCATCGTACTGAAACTCAGGCTCTTCGCGTTCTCCCCCGTTGATACCGCCGCCGTCTCCAGCGACAGGTAGGTGGCGCTCTCCGTGTCCGTGCGGTGATAGAGCGTGTACAGCTGGCCGCAGACACTCGCATCGACCCAGCTCACCTCGAGATCGACGCCCCCCGCGTCCCGCATCGACAGCTCCACCGTGATCCAGCTCAACAGCCCCGAAGACGGCCCCTCTCCCATCGCGATCCTGACCAGGTTCGACAGCGAGCCGCCCGCCACCCTGATGTAGTCCCGCGACATCCACGCCGCTTGGTCCAGATTCGGCAAGTTCACACGGTACCATTCACCCTGCGTGTCGATGCCCGTGATCTGCGCCCACGTCCCCTGCGGCACCGTCGCCAGGATCTCATACTGTGTGCCCGGCCCCGAACGCGCATTCAGCAGCAGCGCCTGCGTGATCAGCGCCGGCAGCTGCGCAATCTCCGCCGCCGTATAGATCCGTACGCCCGCCAGCGATCCCGAGTACCGTCGTCAGGTCCTGGTAGACCCAGACATACGTGTCCAAACCCTCCAACTCAATCTGGAACCAGTCGTCGTTCGGATCGATACCCCAGATGCGCCCCTGCGTCCCCTGCGGTACGATCCGCACCACGTCATAGTCCGTGCCCGGCCCAGAGCGCACGTTCATCGTGATCGGCACTGTAATCGCCAGCGGCACTGTTCCGCCGCCGCCGCCGCCCGGCAGCAGCGCAATCTCCCCCGCAGTCCACCGCCTGACCCCGACCAGCGAACCGACCTGCGTCGTCAGCCCCTGGTAGATCCAGACCTGGCCCGTAACACCAGGAATCTCGACCTGGTACCACTCGTTGTCCGGGGCGATGCCGACGATCTTGGCCTGCGTCCCCTGCGGCACCGTCGTTACGATGTCGTAGGTCAAACCGGGACCGGAGCGGACGTTCATCTGCTCAGGCAGGGTGATCGCGTACGGGTCGGTTGTCTGCTGCGACGTCTGTAGCGGCGGGGTATTGACAAAGGTCGAGGTCCCGACCGGCGTGCTCACCGCCGCCCGGTGTACTACCACCCGGCGTGCCGCCACCGCCGCCTCCACCACCGCCGCCGCCACCGCCACCGCCGCCGCCACCACCGCCACCGCCGCCGCCACCACCGCCAGACGACGGCTTCGGTGTGGGCGTGGATGTGGGCGGGGGTGGTCGCGCGATGACTTCGAATTCTACGGACTTGGAGGCAACTGGCGTCTCTAGGGAATCCAACAAAAAGACTGTCAACGAGTACAGGCCGGTGGGACAGCTCGAGGAAATGGTATTCTGACCGTACCGGATTACTTTTTTGACACCGGTCCCTTGCGAAAAGCTGCGATCACTACCTATCCCACATTGGGGAGCGAGATTAGTAGTTTGAGAAATATCATCACGCCCGTAGATCTCGCTGCGATGGAAACAGGGGTCTTGGAACGCTGTACTGTGCTTGCCTGTTATCTTAGTGCACGTTATGTCTTGAAAATGCCAGAAGGTATATTGCGCCAGCGACTGTCCCTGTTGCGTTTCCCCTTTGTAGGAGTTCAGATCAATTTCGACTAACGGTCCGTGATTTGCGTGGACAATCTGGGCGCGGGGCGCGATGAGCACTGCCAGGGCAGCAACCAACAATGCGCCAACCCCGACCATGAGGATGACCGTCCGTCCGGTTCGTATTCGCATCGTCTTCACCTCTCTCCTGTCGGCAAGCGTTCCTGCTGAGCGCATAAATAGTGAACAATTCCATTTGGTCCTGCCAATGGAGCGTTCGCCGATTTTGGAGAGTCTCGAATAACGGTCGTCGCTGACTCCGAGTTGTCGGAGTATTGGCGGCAACAGGTAAAGACTCACTCAGCGCAACGAGTGCGTGTCTGTCAGCTATGCGATTGTGGGAAAAAAGGGGAGCGGGAAGATGAACCGCTCTAAAAATCTACGGGGCTGTCGCAATCCGGTGATGACAATGAAACCGAAGCATCGCCCACTGGGCTGATGAGGATGTAGATCGGGGTCAAGCCTCCGTCCTCTCCGCAGTTGTTGAGCCGCTCCTCGCGGCGGCTGCTTTCGTGAATTCTTCAGACCAATGATGAAAAATAATTCGCAATAATTCCTCGCCAATTCGGCATGGTGAGGAAAATGATCTTAGATCGATAGATTGGCTCTGTCAATCATCAGAGCCGGCCTTCGAATACCCTATTCCGTTCCCTGCATTCACCCACCAGCGCGCCGATTCGGGGACCAGGACCGCCTGTCTCCAGTGTAGAGGGCCGGGTGAAACATCAGAAAGACGTTGCCATCCGGCATCTGGACCGGCGGGTAAACGTAGGCGTAGAGATGACGTCCCGTCTTTTTCGTAGACAGATCGTATACGTATCGTAGTAAAAAATTCCGTTAGCATTCATCAAAGCAGCGGCCATTTGGCGATTCGGGAAAGCAGGCACGCGACCGGCGGCGCGACAGTTGCCGCCTGCGGGCGTGAAGGGACGCCATGGAGGAGTGATATTGAACGGTGCGGCGAAATCGTTTATGATCCATGCTGCCACGTTCGAGCCGTCACACACCGGTTGATAACGGTGTCGAGGCGGCGGGGTGACAGGGGACGCAAGAGGCAGGGCCAGGCGAGCGCGCTGCCGGCTGGGCGCGACACGTTAGCGTGAGGGGAGTTGAGCAGATGGGCGATTGCAAATACTGCGGAAAGTCGGCCGGCTTTTTGCGCAAAGAACACAAAGAGTGCGAGGCCGCCTACGAACGGGGACTGGACATGATCAGGCAGAGTTGCCTGGAGGCCGCGCTGTACGGCATTGGCGTCGACCAGCTTCCCGACCGGGTCCGAGCGATCGCCTCCTCCGCCTACATCGACAGTTCGGCGTCGTCGGTGGCCCAAAGTCTGGCCGCAGGTTGGGGGCAGGCGGTCGAGGCGGCGATGGAGGACCACTTTCTGTCGAACAAGGAGAAACGGGCGCTCAACCGCTACCGCGCCCAGCACAATCTCGGCGCGGGGCAGCTCAACCGGGGCGGCCACTTCTCGCTGTTCAGGATGATGTCGCTGCTGAACGCGCTCAGCGAACAGGGCCTGGTGCCCCGTTTCGAGCGTCGCGGGCTGCGGCTGCCGTTCAACCTGATGAAGAGCGAAGAGATGCTGTGGCTCTTCGACGGCGTGGACTACCTGGAAGAGGTGACGCAACGGGAGTTCCGCGGCGGCTCGTTGGGCGTCAGTTTCCGCGTCGCCAAGGGTGTCTACCTGCGCCCCAGCGCGTTTCGGGGCCGCCAGGTAGCGTCGACTTCGATGCAACACACCGACTCGGGCGCGCTCGGCATCACGACGAAACATATCTACTTCAAGGGGCAGCGTAAGGGGTTCCGGGTCAGGCTGGAGCGGATCGTTTCGTTCGAACCGTACCAGGATGGATTGGGCGTCATGCGGGATACGGCGCGGGCGAAGCCGGAGTTGTTCAGGATGGGCGCGACCGACGCCTGGTTTCTGCTGAACATCATCGACGCCGTGATGAGCATGGACACGATCACGCTGCCCAAGGCGGGTGCCCCGACGCTGGACGACCTCGTTGACCAGGACCTCGTTTGAAAGAACTGACAGCCGAAAGGAGGTCGCGCAGATGAATCGACTGTTTCTCACGTTTGAAGGACCGCGCGTGGGCGAAGATGGTCTGCCGGTAGACGCCTTTACCCAAACGCTGACAGGCATGCAGGACGCGATGCGGTTGATGGTCGAGCACTTGGGAGGGCGCCGTCCCGGACCCGGGCAACCGCCCCGCTGGGTACGCGAGCAGAGCCGTTTACAGTTGACTGCCGTGCGGCCGGGCTCATTGGTTGCTGAACTTGCCATGCCACAGCCTGACGGGCAACTCACCCTCGAAGATCACGCCTTTCAGGCGCTCACCGCCATATGCAATTGGGATGGCAGCCAGGTTTCCACGCTGCCGACAGCGGTGACAGACCGACTGTACGACATGGCCTCTGCGCTTCCCGAGAACGTGCGGCTATGGTTGGGCAACGCAGAAACCCATCGCAAAACTGAGGTAACCCGCCCACACTGCGCTGCCCGCTCCACGGTGCAGGGCGAAGAAGCTCTCCTTTACGGCTGGCTAAAAGAGGTGAACTGGCACAAAGGCACGGCTCAACTGCACGATTACAGTGGCTCATACGTGCGCCTGCGTTTTGGGGGCGAATACGCCCAGGACATGCTGCGTCTGGCGACACAGTATGTGGAGATAAGAGGCCGCGGGGCGTTCAACCAGGGCGGCAACTGGACGACTATCGGCGTGGAAGAAATTGCCGCTGCGCGCTCATTGGGCGAGCCCTTTGTTATGGAACAGTTCCTGAACGATCCAAATCCGAAAATACTTGATTCGGACAATCTGGTTACCGCCAGTGAGCCCTTCGACGTGGATGAGTTCGTCCGCAGCATCCACGCCGGCCGTGACGAGGGCCGAAAGGAATAACCAGCTTGATCGTTAGGCTGCCGGGCGTGCATTGCAGGTGTCTGACGCCTGGGTCGCCGCCACCGCTATCATGCTGAACTGTCCGCTGGCCTCCCACGACAGGGACTTCAGCGGGATTCCAGGACTCGAGGTCGTGCAAACCCCATAACCTTTTCAACTTGCCGGTTTGCGTCCCGCTGCGTAAGGGCGTATGATTGCGCTCACATTCGGGCGGGTTGATGTGCGCGTCCGCCGGCGCAGAGATGCGCGGCTGCGAGGCGTGAAAGGAGCGTTGACGACGCGTGGCAGAGCAAAAGCGGGCCGAGAACGAACTGCGCCCGGTCCAATTCGAACTTGATTATATCCTCCACCCTGAAGGCTCGGTGCTGATCAGCATGGGGGGGACGAAGGTGCTGTGCAACGCCTCGGTCGAGGAGCGGCTGCCGCGCTGGCTGCACCGTTCCTCGCGGCGCCACGGGTGGGTGACGGCTGAGTACGCGATGCTGCCGCGCAGCACGCACCAGCGCGTGGACCGGGAGACGATGCGTCCCAAAGGGCGGACGCAGGAGATCACCCGTCTGATCGGCCGCAGCCTGCGGGCAGCGGTGGACCTGGACAGGCTCGGCGAGCGGCAGATCATCGTCGACTGCGACGTGATCCAGGCTGACGGCGGCACGCGCACGGCCGCGGTCACGGGCGGCTACGTCGCGCTGGCGCTGGCGGTCAAACGCCTGGAACGCAAGAAGCGGGCCAAGCCGGGAACGCTCATCCGCCAGGTGGCAGCCGTGAGCGTGGGCATCCTGAACGGCAAGGCCTATCTCGACCTGGACTATCAGATGGACCAGAACGCGGATGTTGACTTTAACGTCGTGATGACCGATAGCGGGCAGTTTGTCGAAGCGCAGGGGACGGCCGAAGGTGAGCCGTTCAGCAAGGGCGCGTTCAACGCGATGATGCTGCTGGCAGAGATGGGGATTAACGAGCTGCTGGCGATGCAGAAAGCGGCGCTGGGCGAGGCGGGATTCGAGATCAGCTCCTGGTAGACAGCGGGCAGTCCTGGCTGCCGCGAAATTGCATGGGAGTGGGACGGTGAGCAGAAAGGGGAAACGGGTCACTTTGCGCGATGTGGCGCGCCATGCCGGCGTGTCGCCGACCGCGGTCTCATTTGCCTACAACGCCCCGCACCAGCTGAGCCACACGACGCGGGAACATATCCTCGACACGGCCGAGCACCTGGGCTATCAGCCGCATCCGGTTGCGCGCACGCTGGCCACCGGCCGCACCAATTCGATCGGCCTGCTCGTGCCTACCAGCCTGAACTGGATGCTGCACGATCCGCTTTTCACCCATTTTCTGGGGGAAATCGGGGCGGCGTGCGACCGCGAAGAGATGCGGATTCTGCTGGCGTCGATGCACGATATCTGGCGGCGCGAGCCGCGGTCGGGCAGCGACTCGATCGCGTCTTTGACGTGGCTGGCATCGATTGCGGCCGACGGCTTTCTCATGTTCGGCATTCACCGCGCCCATCCGCTGACCGAGGCGCTGCCCCGCTCGTCGCGACCGATCGTGCTGCTGGACAGCGCGGAAAACGTTGACGCGCCGACGTTCAACATCGACGATCGCGGCGGCGCGCACGCGGCCGCGCAGCATCTGCTGGCGAAGGGGCACCGGCAGTTCGCGATCGCGACGATGACGCCGCGGCAGGACGGCGTCGTGATTCCGTTGATGGAGCGCCGGGTGGAAGGGTTCACGCAAGCGGTGGCCGAAGCGGGACTGCCGCCGGCGGCGGTGCAGATCATGCATGCGCGCGGGGTCCTTTCGGCAGGGATCCAGTCCTTTCAGAACATCTGGCAACTACCCCGGCGCCCGACCGCGGTCTTCTGTGTAAGCGATGTGCGTGCGCTGGGGATACTGAGCGGCGCGCGCAAAGCGGGAATCTCGGTGCCGGACGACCTGGCGGTTGTCGGTTTTGGCGACCTGCCGGACGCGAGCGTATCAAGCCCGCCGCTGACCACGATACACCGGGACATGGACAGCCAGCCGCGACTGGCGATCCACACGCTTTTCCAGTTGATCAACGAGCAGGTCAGCGAGTCGGACCTGGACACACCCCACATCAACGACACGCAACTGATCGTCCGCGAGAGTAGTTAAAGAGGCTGCTGCTCTCCCGTCCACTCGCCATTGGGAGGACGGCCGAGGACGGCGCCGATGTCATCGCCGCGCTGGAGGCGATAGGACGGGACGTTCGATATCGCCAACTCGTGGGCGAGATCCTGGTAGGAATCCTCACCGCCGAAAGTCGAGCCATCCATCACGAGCGCGACACTGTGTACGCCGCGCCGCCGGATTTCGCGCAGCGCGCGCACCCAGGCCGGGTCGGGGTCGGCGGTGACGGCCAGGATCATATCGTTGCGATTCAGCCTCACGCCCTCGGTCACAAGCAGCTGATCGAAGGGGATAAGCCCCTCGGCCGAAACCATCGCCAGCGCCTCCAACACTTTTCGCATCTGCCGCTCGCCGCGATCGATCTGCAACAGATAGCGCTGGCTGCCGTGCCAGATCATGCCGACGGCGCGGTTGCGCAGAAGAAAGTAGCGGGCGACGCTGGCGGTGGCAGTAACGGCGTACTCCAGCGTGCTGGGCGCGAGTTCGAGCCTGTCCGGGCGGCTGGTGAGGGCAAAAATGCCCGATTGCGGGGGTGAGAGCTCCCAGGGCAGGCTGCGCACCGCCACGCCGTTCAGATCGAGGAAAACCCAGATGTCGGCTGCGGGGTCGAGCTCGAATTCCCTGGTCATGAGGCGGCCGGTACGTGCGGTGGAGAGCCAGTGGATGCGGTTGAAACTGTCACCGGGCGCGTATTCGCGGATGCCGGAGACATTGGTCGTCAGGTATTGCGCGCGGCGGCTGAGAGCGTCGCCGCCGGCGAGGTCCGCCGCGGGGGGCTGGAATGTGGAGAGGGAGACGGTGGCGGGATAGACGATGAGGTCGCTGGTCTGCCTCAACGTCTCGTCAACCGCAAAGAGGCCGAGAGGGTCGCCGCTGAAGAGCCGCATCGGCCCCAGGCGGTAGTAGCCACGCTGCTGGCAGTATGTGCGGACCTGCCAGCGATGACGCGAGCGCCCCCGGAGATGGCTGACGACCCGGCTGGCGCCATGGAAGGGGACGGTTGAAAAGTCGCGCACCTCCAGCCACAGTTTCGGCAACCGCCCCTGATTGCGGACCTCGAAACTCTCCTCGAAGAACTGCCCGACCTGGCTGCGCCGGGCGCGTGTATGACGATTGATATGAACGGCGCGCGTGCTGTTCCAGGACCAGAAATAGCTGAGAGCGAGGATGCCGGTCAGGAGATAGGCGAGATTGAAGGCAAGAGTGCGCCCGCTGTTGAGCGCAAAAACCCAGGCGATGATCAGTGCAACGAGAAGAAAGATGAGACGTGACGACATGAACACCAGTGACCAGTGACGAGTGGCTTGTGAAACACCAGGTAAGGCGGTGTCATTGAGGACAGGCCTCCGGCCACTGTGGATAGGGCCTATCGGGATCGGACGCGGCTGCCCGGCACCGGTGTATGGGCCAGGGCGTCTTCAATCACCTGGGCGTCGTCGACGTTCTTGATGCGCGCCGACGGGCTGACGATCAAGCGGTGCGCGAGCGTGGCTCCAGCCAGGAGCTTGACGTCGTCGGGCAACACGTATTCGCGCCCGTCGACAGCGGCCCACGCCCGCGCGGCGCGAAAAAGCGCAAGACTGCCGCGCGGGCTTGCGCCGAGATAGACGTCGGGATGGTCGCGGGTTGTGGTTACGAGATCGACAATGTACTCCTTGATGCTGTCGTCGACATAGGTATCGCGCACCGCCTCCTGGGCCTGGGCCAGTTCGTCCACAGAGACGGTCCTTTCAAGGCTTTCGATCGGGTGCATTTGCGACTGCAAACCCAGAATGTTAACCTCATGCGCTTTCAAGGGATAGCCGAGTCGAATGCGCATCTGAAAGCGGTCGACCTGGGCTTCCGGAAGAGGGAAAGTGCCCTCATATTCGATGGGATTCTGGGTCGCAAGGACGAGGAATGGCCGCGCCATGTCATAGGTGGTGCCGTCAACCGTGACCTGCCGCTCCTCCATTGCTTCGAGAAGGGCGGACTGAGTCTTGGGCGTGGCGCGATTGATCTCGTCGGAGAGAACGATTTGCGCCATGATCGGCCCGGGCCTGAATTCGAACTCGAGCGTTTTCTGGTTGAAGACACTGACACCGGTGACGTCGCTGGGCAGCATGTCGGGCGTAAACTGAATGCGGCGAAAGGTGCTGCCGACGGTGCGGGCGATGGCCCGTGCCAGCATCGTTTTGCCTACGCCGGGAACGTCTTCGATGAGCAGGTGGCCCTCACAGAGCAGCGCGACGACCGTCATCCGGATCTCACGATCCTTACCAATTATGACCTGCTCGACATTGGCAATGATGCGTTTGGCGACATCTTGCACTTCTTGCATGGGGATATCCTTTTACAGGTAGCATACGGCGAGCGGCAGATTGGGTCCCCGCCGCCGCGCAAACGCCTTCCGGGCCATGTTCGACCTGCGCGCGCACCGATGAATCGGCACATTCCTCAATTATGCCGTCTACGCGGGCAAAGGCGTGTACGCCAGGCTACAAAGTTATCGACTTCGACGGCAGTTCATGCAGTTCACGCGAACTGTCCCTGCTTGTAAAATCCTGCGTTCCGAAATCCTGTGTTGTGAAATCCTGCCATCACTCAGGTCGGATGAATCAGGGGTAAAGTTTACAGCACGGACGGGCAGATCGGCAATCTATTCACACACGGTTACGCGGACTGTCCGTCTGGGCAGCGGCCGGCGTCATGGCCTGCGGCGGTGATGCGCCGGACACTAGCCAGAGTGCTGCAACCACTGTATAATCCCAGCTCATGGAACTGGAAGCCTATCCCCGCCCGGAAGATGATACCGGCATCGGAATCCATTGGTGCGCAGGCGTCAGCGCGGCGACGCCGGACATGGTGGAGGAGTTCTGGCTGCCGGAGCTGATCGAACTGGGCGTGAAATGGGTCAAAATTGCGGGGCAGCGGAATGCGTTGCACCTGGCGCCGACGCTGCTGGCCGCGCGCATCATGCCGGTGGTCGAAATTGTACGCGCCAGCCCAGGTCCCGGCCCCTTGTCTTCCGCGGAGCTGGAGGAGGTCGAGCTGCTGCTCGACGCGGGGGTGCGCTACTTCGAGTTAGACAGCGAACCGGACCGGACGTCGCTGTGGCCGCAGGAAAAGCTGCCGCCGGACGCCGTCGAGGTGACGGCGCGTGCGGCGGTCGAGAATATGGAGGCGATTCTGGCGCGCGGCGGGCTGCCCGCGATCCCCGCGCTGAGGCCGGGAAGCGACTGGCAGCTGGTCGAGGAGATCAAGCGGGTTGGCGGTGACGCGCTGTTCGACGAGCCGGTCTGGCTGGCGATCCACAACTACTCGAGCAACCGTCCGCCGCAGTATCCTGAAGATGCGGCCCATCGCGAGGGCGCGCCGCTCTCGCGTGAACTCTATCTCGCGCTGGCGGCAGAAGCGCGGCGGGAAGACCCGTGGCAGGGCAGGTCGATGGAAGAAATCAACGACCTGCGCCGCCGGCTGGCAAGCAAAACGAAGGAGCCTGTCGCGTCGACGAGCGACGCGGCCAATGACTGGCGGACGAAGCTTTCGGCGGCGCTGGCGAACGTGACCCGCAGCCAGCCGCCGCCGCTGCCGCCGCATCGGATGCACTGGCGCGCTTTTGAAGAGCTGAACGACCAGGTGCAGGCCTTGGTCGGCCGCAGCCTGCCGATTCTGTCGACGGCGAACGGCTACCTCATCAACGAAAACGCCGACCCTCGCTACCCCGCCACGACACCGATGCTGCACATGGCCCAGACCTTGGAGATCTGCCGGGCGATGATGGGGACCAGCCGCCATTCAGCGTCCCCGCCGGACTACTACTTCTGTACCGCGTTCTGGTTGCTGGCGCATGAGGCGCTGCAGGGAGAAGGCCCGGTGGACGAAGAGAGCGCCTGGTACAGCCCAATGCACCTGGTGGAGGAGGCTTCGGAGGAGGCGGATTCTGGAGGGCCTCACGGCCCTGAAGCGTTCGGCTGGTCAACGCTGCCGATCGTGCCGCTGCTCAAGGCGGAGCCGAAACGGGCGAGAAAGGCGGCGGGGGGAGAAGAGCCTGAAGCGGAGACAGAGGCGAAAGAGGCCCTCTCGCTGTCCACGCCCGCGAACGGGCTGCCACCAGGCGGCGAGGGCGTGATCAGCGGCAAGGTGCGCGGCGGCGCGGAGGCACAGCTGCGCCTGACGCACGGCGACGGTTTCGCCTACGAGTCGCTGACGGAAATAAGCGGCGCGTTCCGTTTTGTGGAGTTGCCGGCCGGCCGCTACAGCCTGGAGGTAATCAGCCCGCCCGGCAGCCGCGTGGACGAAGTCGAGCTTGCGCCCAGCCAGAAAGCGGAATGCGAGCTGTCGGTCTACGGATGGGGCTTCGAGATCGAGCAACGGACGGTAAAGCACGGGCGCATGTTGACGTGCAGCGTAGAGCTTCTGCCGCGCGCAGATCCCGTTCGCGGCCAAGGCGCCGAGGATGCGGCGGGCGCAGGCCGGACAGGCACGCCGGCACTGCGGATCGGCAGCAGCGAGCAGAAGAGCTGGGTCACTCAACTGGCGCGCGGCGCCGAGGGCCGGACGGCGCATTGCGAGGTGGGGCCGCTGCCCTCGGACAGCTACCGGCTGGAGGTGCTGGGCCTGGCGGAAGGGGGCGCCAGCACCGCAAAAGGGGCGGCCCCGGTCAGCTGCCAGGCGCCCATAAACCGCGGCATGGTGACCGACGTTCGCTTTGTCCACTCGCACGATGAGAAGAGAGCGCCGCCGCGGCAGTCCAGCATCGAGGGCACAGTAGATGGCGAGGGCGTACGTATTGTGCGCTTGCAGGGGACGGGGCCTGGCGAGCAGTTCGCGCAAGCGGACGAGGACGGCCATTTTGAGTTCAGCGGGCTGCCCGCGGGCGCATATTCCCTGGATGTCAAAGACAGACACCTGCAGCGCTACCCGCGTCCCGTGGCCCTGGATGGGCGCAACGCGGCGCGGCGCGAGCTCTTTCTGCTGCCGGATTGCGCGCTGCCGACACGGCCGGAGCCTGCTCTGCTGCAGGGTCAGACACTACAGGGCACGACCGCTGAACGTCAGGGCGATCTCCAGGCGGCGAAACAGGGCCGGCCGGGGCAGCAAGTGGCGCTGCTGGATGCACGCGGTCAGCGCTATGTGACGGAGGTCGAACCGTCAGGCGTTTTTGCGTTTGACTGCCTGCCGGCAGGAGATTACGACCTCTACGCCGAAGGATTCGAGCGGCGGGGGATCCATCTGGATGCCGGGGACCGGCTCAGCATTCAGCTGGCGCGGCCTGCGGCCGAGTGGAGCCATCACACGCGCGTCCGCAAGGCGGCGGAGGCGCCGGGGCTGATCCACGTGCAGTGGCTGGCGCGGCCGGAGCTGACAGTTGTCGTGGAGAATATGGAGGGCGGAGAGGAAGCGCGCAAGACAGGTGGGGCCGAGCCGCCCTTTCGCGTCGAGCTCGGGCCGTTTGCGCCCGGAATGTACCGCGTCCACAGCCCCGATCTGCCGGTCAGCGCCGACGTACAACTGGACGCCGGGGAGACCGCAGTGGTGACGTTCGTGCAGAATACGGAAGCGGCGCAGTCCTGAAATGTTCGACCGCCGGCGCCAGGAAATGAAAGCGTAATGAGAACCAGCATATCTCAGGTGTGCGCGGCGCTTTTTTGCGCGGCGCTGCTGTTGAGCGCTTGCCGCGGCGCGGCGGAGGATGAGAAACCCGCGCCCGCAGCCGAAACGCCGGCCGCAACAGCCACAGCCAGGCTGCGCTGGATGGGCCCGGCATTTGTACGCCAGATCGACACCGAGATCGTCGCCCGCTGCGCCAAGCAGGTCGGCATGCCGATCGAGCTGTTGCCGGCGCCGGCCGATCCGCTCGACCGCCTGGGCCTCTACCGCCAATTCCTGCCGGCCGAATCGGATGACATCGACCTGATCGATTTCGACGTTGTCTGGTCCGGCCTGCTCGCGCCCCATCTGCTCGACCTGAATCCGCATCTCCCGGCCGAAGAGCGCGAGCAGTACTTCCCCATCTATCTCGAAAACAACAGCATTGACGGCGCGCTCGTGGGCCTGCCGCAGATGGCTGACGTCGGCCTTCTCTACTACCGCGCCGACCTGCTGGAGAAATACGGCTACGCGCAGCCTCCGGCGACGTGGAGCGAGTTGGAGGAGATGGCGGCGGCGATCCAGGCCGGCGAACGGCTCGAAAACGACGCATTCTGGGGTTACGTGTGGCAGGGCAATGTGTACGAGGGTCTGACGGTCAACGCGGTCGAGTGGCTGGTAAGCGAGGGCGGCGAACCGATCGTCGACGCGGCGGGGCGTTTGGCCGTCGAGGATGCCGGCGCGACGCGGGCGCTGGACAGGGCGGCCTCGTGGGTGGGCGAGATCAGCCCGCCGGAGGTGACGGTCTACCAGGAAGAGGATGCGCGCGCGCTGTTCCAGATGGGCAATGCGGCCTTCATGCGCAACTGGCCCTACGCCTATCCGCTGGGCCAGGCCGAAGACAGCCCGGTCCGCGACCTGTTTGGCGTGACGCGACTGCCCAAGGGGGAAGGTACGGCGGCGCGCCATGCCAGCGTGATCGGCGGGCAGCAGATTGGTGTCAGCCGTTACAGCCGCAACCCGGACGCAGCCGCAGCCGCGGCGCGCTGCCTGACGGACATTGCCGCGCAGCGGCGCCGTGCGCTGGCGGACGGCACGGTTCCGGCGGTCCCGGCGCTCTATGCGGATGCGGATGTGCGGGCGCGCATCGGGCCGGCCGAGCAGATCGAGGAGAGTCTGCGCGAACATGCGGTGGCGCGGCCTGCTGCGAGGACCGGCCGCCACTATATCGAGATTTCGCTGGTCTGCTTTACCGAAGTGAACCGGGTCCTGACAGGTGAGCAGGACGCCGCCAGCGCGGCTGCCCGCATCGCCGAACAGGTCGGGCGGTGGCTCGAGTGAGCGGCGCGCCTGCGGACCCGTGAAGTGGAGAATGCCGGAGACTCACCCGCTTCCGCAGCGCCCCCTGCTTTTCAGGGCGATTACATCTAATTGGGTCAAGACCCCGCGACACTACCTGATTCGAGCCCAACTCCGAAAAAAAGCCGAGAACAGTGCAAACTGCAGTGCGCGGTCGCGAATTCTTAAGGTTTTCGGCGACTGGAGATCGGTTTTTCAGCCCAAAACGAATGACAATTGGTAGGGGCACCCCTTGTGGGTGCCCTTCGTGGGTTATTGTGGCGTCCAGATTTAGATGCGATTGCCCTGCCTGCTTTTCAAGTGTACTTTATATCATTGTAAATTCATGCTATACTGGTCCCAGGGGAAGTTGTTCGGGACCCCATGTCACCGGTCGGACAAGTAGAGCATGAGGCGCCTGGCCGGCCTGCATGAAGCCCACGTTGATTGGCCGGGCGGCGCATTGTAACGGCCGCAGGTATGTCGCCCGCGTGCTCGATGAACTGTCTCCCCGTACGCTTTCGCTCACGCTCCACCGTTAGGCGCCCGCAGCATGACAACGCCGGCGCGCTGCGTCAGACCGCCCTCAGGGCCACCACACAACAGATTTACAATATCGATTGACCGTACATATCGTCAATTGATCCTCTTTTCCTAAATGACGAAACGCGTTTTTCGTAGTCCGTGCGCAGGATTTTCGTATCTGGCGGAATTCACATTCGGGCAAAGCAAGGAGGAGATCAGATGATTAACGGGAAAGTATCGAGACGGCAGTTTTTGCAGGGTCTGGCGATGGCTGCCGGCGGCGCCGCGCTGGCGGCGTGTGCCGCGCCGGTCGCTCCATCGGCCCCGGAAGGGGAGGAGGATGCTGGCGCGATGGCCGAGGGGGTCACGATCTCGTATATGACTCGCAACACCTACAATTTCGAATCGGTGGCGAATGCGGTCGTGCCCGCGTTTGAGGAGAAGACGGGACACACAGTCGAAGTGCAGCTGGTGAACGACACGATAGAGGCGCTTCCGCCGACGCTGGCGGCGGGTACGGCACCGGACACGGTCGTCAGTTTTCCGCGCGCGATCGTCCCATTGTATGCGCAGGAGACCTTCCTGCCGCTGAACAGCTTCATGGAGGAAGCGGGGCTGACGACTGACGACTTTTTTGAGGGCGACCTGCTGGCGAGCTATTTGATGGACAGACAGTTCGGGATGCCGATTTGGCACGGCATTGTTTTCTACATCGGGCTCTACCGGCGAGACCTGTTCGATGACGCCGGTGTACCCGGGCCGCCGGCGATGGACAGCTTTGAGTCGTGGGCCGACCTCTACGAGACCGCTGCCAAGGTTATGGAGCGGGATGCCAGCGGCAACGTCACACGCTGGGGATTCGACGCCAGCACGCAGTGGTCGGGATCGCGCATCCTTGGCGCGATCAAGGAGCAGGGATCGCATTGGTGGGACGAGGGCTCGCAGGCGTTCAACCTGACATCGGACGAAACCGTCAACGCGATCAAGAACCATCTCTTCGATCCAATTTTCGAGTATGGCATTTCCTATGATGAAGCCCATGATCCCGGTCTGGCGTGGCATGAACGCCTTACCCAAGGCGTCGTCGCGATGCAGCCCTGGTTGGAAACGGTCAACGTGATCAAGTCGGACGAAATGTGGGATCTGGCGGAGGTGATCGAGCCCTACGTGAACCCGACGATGGTGCCGGGCGTGACGCCGGTCAACATCAAGGTGGGCGGCTGGCATGTGCATATGGTGCGCACGGTGGCCGAGGAGAAGCGTGTGCCGGCGGGAGAACTCTGCATGATTCAGGTGGTCGACCTGGACGTCGCAGCCGAGATCCAGAAGACGGTAGGCGCGGGTTCGGCGCTGCGCTCCTATCGGGACCACCCGGTTCTGGATGAGATTGCGCAGACTGACCGTGTGACGGAGTTGCGCGCGTTCCAGTACAAGATCGAGGCCGACTTTGGCGTCGATTTCGGCGGCTGGGAGTGGGGCGACCTGGGGATGGCGTTCTACCCCGACGCGCGCTGTAGGGGCGAAGAGGGCGAGGCGCGCTGCGCGCAGACAGGTTCGATCGCCAGCGGCAAGGTTACGCCCGAGCAGATTGCCGAAGAATGGCAGGAGGAAGCAACCACGGCGCGCAAGGAGTTTTACGAAAGCATCGGCATCGAGGTGTAACGGCGCCGACCGAATCTCTGTTGATGTTTGTCAGCCTGGGGCCGGAGGAATGCTCTCTGGTTCCAGGCGTTTTCGAAGCCTGTTTGCAGGATGAGGGCGCATCTGTCCGGCATCCGTTTCGAGCCATCAGACCGGTCGGACGGAGACGCGATCCGGGAAAGTGGCCGGTCGTTGATGCGATCCTCCGGATGACTGCGGACAGCATCCCACAATAAATTCTGTCTTTCTTCCTTCGCCTGTTGTACACCCATGCGAACTGAAGGGACCCTCTCTTGTCGTCGGCCTTTTTGTACAGTACGAGGAGTTTGTGGCAGACGAATTAGCCGATTCTGACACGAAAGCGGCGTTATGCCTGCCTGGCGCCAGCCACGGCGGAACCAAGAAGGCGCGGTTCGATTTCGAACCGTTCACACCCCAAAAGACGGACATTCCACTGCGCGCAGGGAAGTTCCATTCTCGCCATGCCAGCCTGAACGAGCGACGCGAACAGCACGGGCGCGGCCAGGCGGCAGACGCGGCCGCGCCGGTACCAAACCGGCTGTTCGACCAATGCGCGCGGCCGCCTGGGCAGCAGCTTTCAAAATGAGCCGGATCGTGATTGCGCAGAGAGCGGCGCTGCTCGTCTGCCTGCTGTTTGTTTTTGGCGCCGTGCGGGTGGAGGCGCAAGGAACGATCGCGCCCTATCGAAGCTACTATGTCGACAATACCGGGTATCGCGTCCCGATCCCGGACCCCTATGTATTGGACCATGTTATCGAGGGGACCTCGTTGGGAATCGGCGACTTTGGCGCGCCGAGCGACATTCTGATCAACCGGGACAACGGGCATCTCTACATTGTGGATTCCGGCAATGACCGCATCATCGAGCTGGACGCGCAGGAGCGGGTGGTGCGCCAGCTCGGAGTTGAACAGGCGCTGAATGAGCCGCGCGGAATCTTTCGAGACAGGGGCGATGGCACGCTCTGGGTTGCGGACACGGGCAACGCGCGTATCCTCCAGATGACCGCCGACGGGGAGCTGCTGTCGGAGTTCGGCCCACCTGAAAGCAACGTGCTGGCCGAGATCGACAGCGCGGCTCCCAGCAAGGTCCTGGTGGACAAGCGCGGATATATCTACTATCTGGAACAGTCCGGCGCCGGCATGATCGTCATGGACCGTCAGAACAGGTTCCGGGGCTTTTTTGGCGCCAACCGGCTGGGATTCAGTCTGCGATGGCTGTGGGCGCGCTACATGGCAACCGAGGAGCAGAAGGAAAAGCTGCTCCTGGCCAAGCCCACCTCCCATTCGGATATGTATTTGGGCGACGACGGTTTCATCTACACGGCCGTGGCGGGTGAGGCGACGCGGCAAATTCAGAAGCTCAGCCCGGTCGGTGTCAACATTTTCATTGAGAAAAGCCTCGAAAAAAAACTTTACCAGAACCGAATCTTCGGCGAGGAGCGGCGATACTGGGAACCGCCGGCGCGGTTCACAGCCCTGGCGGTGGACACGGTCGGCACGGTGACCGCGATCGACAGCAATTCCGGGCGCATCTATCAGTACGACCAGGACCGCAATTTGCTGATGGCGTTCGGCCGCCTGGGGACGAGCCACATTCAATTTGGCGTGCCGACCGAGGTCGAGGTGGACAGTCGCGGCCGGCTCTATGTGCTGGATACGGGCCGGGCGGTGATCCATGTGCTGCAGCCGACGCTCTTTGCAGAGCTGGTTCATCGTGCGAGTTCGCTGCAATTTGATGGGCGTTATGAAGAGGCGGCCGAGAGTTGGCAGCAGGTCTTGAGGGAGGCTTCACACTACGAGCTGGCGCACAGCGGGATTGGGGCGGCGCATTACCATAAGGAACAGTGGCAGGAGGCGATGAAGGCCTACGCGCTGGCCCGCGATCAGCTGGGATATTCGCTGGCTTTCTATGAGCATCGGCAGGGCTTGTTGCGCCGCAACATGGGCTGGCTGGTGACGGGCGTTTTCGGGCTCATGTTGCTCGTGATCCTCTGGCCGGCCCTGTCCGCTCTCCGGCCGGTCCGCAGCACGAGGCCGGCCGAGCTGCGTTACGGGGAACGGCAGTTGCATCCGCTGCTGGGCATCCTCGTAAAACCGGTCCAGACGTTTGAGCTGCTGAAGACCGGTCACGCGTTGTGGCCGGCTGTGGCGCTGGTGGCGGCCGCGGCACTGGTGCGGGTCCTCAGCCTGATGCTGCTGGCTTTTCACATGCGAGCCACGCCGTCGGCAGGTTCGGTGGCGAATTGGGTGCGGCTGTATCGTCCAGTGGCCGCCTATCTGCTGCCGGAGTTGCGTTGGGAGGAGGCAAACCTGCTCGTCGAGGTGTTGCGCATCGTTGTTCCCTGGCTGCTGTGGGCGGCCGCCAGCTATGGCGTGTCGACGCTGTTCGACGGCGAGGGCACATTCCGCGGGGTGATGCGCACGACCGCTTTCTGTCTGGTGCCATATATTGTGTTCGCCGTGCCAATCGCGTTGATGAGCCACGGGATGACGGCGCAGGAGCGCGGGTTGTACGAAACGCTGTGGGGCATCGTCTTCTATTGGGTGCTTCTCCTCCTCGTGCTTCAGGTCTACAGCGTGCATAACTTTGCGGCACTGCAGACGCTGGGGGTCGGGATGGGGATGACCTTCGGCATGGCAGTTCTGGCGGCCGCGATCCTATTGGTGGGTCTGCTTGGCGGTGAGGTTTTCACCTTTTTGGGAGAACTCCTGTATGAGGGCATTCTCATCTTCTACTTGTAGCGCGTTCACCCGCAACAGGGGGCTGATCTGCGCCGGTCTGCTCCTCTTTCTGTTGGCCGCCGCCAGCACGGCCCTGGCCCAGGAAGAAGAACCGCTGCGCAACGCCCGGTCTCTGGTGGTCGAGGTCCCCGCGGGTTACAGCCTGGTGGCGGAAAGCAGCCATCTGCAGCTCTACATGGAGTTGGAAACGGCGCGCATTGCAGTACGCGACCGGCGCTCGTCCCGAGTCTGGCTGAGCACACCGTCTGAAACTCAGTCGGAAGCAGTTCCGGCCAGCCTGCGCGAACATTTCGGGTCGGTATTTTTTGCCTTCTTCACCCGCGGACAGGGCACGCAGGCGCGCCGCGAGAACAGCGTGACCAATGTATCCGAATTCAGGATTGAACCGATTACGAATGGCGTTGTCGTGACGTACGAAATGGCAGAGCTGGAAGTCTCTCTTGCGCTGCGCTACGAGTTGGGAGCCGACTATCTGAATGTCTCGCTCGATCAAGCCGCGCTGGTGGAGTCGGACCTGAGCAAGTTTGTCGCCATCGAACTGTTGCCCTATTTGGGAGCGACGCCCTATCTGGCCGAGACGGAAGCCTATTTCGTCCTGCCGGACGGCCCCGGCGCGCTGACCTATGTTGGTGGGGCGCAGCCCGGCACCCGCAGCAAGTTCAGCGCGGCGGCCTACGGTTCGCATACCTACTTTTTCGGCCAGCCACCGGAGCAGCATACGCCGCTGGCGGCCTTCGGCATTGTGCATCCTGCAGCCAGTGCCGCGGATGGAGAGAAAGAGACGGAAGGCGGCGCGGTGCTGGGCGTTGCCACAGTGGGGGCGGGGGATACGTCGATTGAAGCGAACGTCAGCCACAATGAGCTGGCCTTCAGCCGCGCCAATATACGTCTTATCTATCGCCGGCTGGCGCAGTTCCCGATGCGCCAGGGTGTCTTCAAACAGTACTATCAGTCAGAAAGCGTGCAGGGCGACCGCGCCATACGGTTCTTCTTCCTGGCGGGTGAGGAGGCGAACTGGGTGGGGATGGCGCAGAGGTTGCGTCAACACCTGACCGAGGACCGCGGTGTTCGTCGTCTGGGCTCGGGTTCGGACGGAGCAACGGGCGCGGCGGGCAGGGCGGCGTTGCGTCTGCGGCTGGTGATGGGCGCCGAGAAGCCGGGTCTGTTATGGCGGCGATTCGTAACTGCGACCAGCTTTGACGAGGCGGAGGAAATCGTGCGCGCCTTCCACGCGGCGCATATGACCGAGCTGGACGTGGTGTTGATGGGGTGGGAGAACGACGGCTATGAAGGCAACCTGCCCAAGCGCCTGCCGCCCGACCGGCATCTGGGCGGCACGCAGGGATTGCGGGACCTGGTTGCAGCTGTTCACGGACTGCGAAGCGCCGGGGAAGGTCTGGGAGCGAAAATCTTCCTTGAGAGCGACTTTACGTTGGCGATTCTCGAGAATGGCGGCTTCCTTCCGGTTACCGACGTAGTGCTGCAATCGAATCTGCTGCCGGTAAGCGATCTGATCGGTTACGGTCTAGGCCAGGAGGTGCCGCGCGAGCTGAGGCGGAACCGGTTTTTCCTGAACGCGGTCTACGCGACCGAGCGCTATCTGCTGCCGGAAGCGCCGCGACTGGCCGCGCTTGGCGTGGATGGGCTGGAGCTGCGCTGGGCGGGCGAGCTGCTGTTGCCGGATGCCAACCCGATACATCCGCTGCAACGCAGCGAAGGTGTGGCAGCATGGCGGCGAATGCTTTCAATCGCGGCTGATGCGATGGGGTCGGTTGCCGCGCAGGGCGGCAATGCCTATCTTTTGGGCATCGCCGACACGATCACCCAGTTCCCTCTTTACCGCAGCAACTATGTCTTCGCCGACGAAACGGTGCCCTTCTTTCCGATCGCGGCGCACGGCCTGGTGCGCCTCTACGGAGAGCCGACAAATCTGGACGACGACCCGCAGCGGGACTTCCTGCGCCGTATGGAATACGGGATGCTGCCCGCCTATGAGCTGACCTATCGGGAGCCGCTTGTGCTCGTGCGGACGACCTACCCCGAGCTGTACAGCTCCCAATACCTGCATTGGATGGAGCGGGCCGCACGCGAGTACGACGTAGCCGTAGTGAGATTGGGCCATACTGTAGACCAATTCATCGTCGGGCATCGCCAGCTCGCGCCGCAGGTGTTCGAGACTACCTACGAAGACAGGACGCGCGTGGTCGTCAACTACGGAGACGAACAGTACACCGGTGCCGGCGTGCAGGTCGAGCCGCTGGGGTATGCAATCGCAAGCCAGGAGTAACGCGCGCGATGAATCTGAGCCTGAGGAAGCAGGAGATCATTTGGGGATACATTTTCGTCACGCCCTGGGTCATCGGGGCGGCGGTGTTGCTGCTATGGCCGTTGCTGCGCTCGCTGCTGCTCAGCTTCGAAAGCGTACGGGACCTTATCGATCTGCAGACCCAGTGGGTGGGACTGGACAACTACTCGGAGGCGTTCAGAGAGGATGTCCGATTTCTGCCCAGGCTGCTGGGCAGCGTGCGAGACCTGGCGCTAAACCTGCCGCTGATCCTCGTCTTCTCATTGATGATGGCGCTGCTGGTGACGGGCGTCGGCCGCTGGCAGACATTCTTACGCGCGGTCTTCTTCCTGCCGGTGGTGATCGGAAGCTCGGGCGTGATCACCGAGCTGCTTGAGGCCGGCGCCGGTGACATGATCATCGACAGCACGATGGAGCGTCTGATGGCCGGCCTTGGCGAATCAACCGGGGAGGAACAGGGGATTGTCGCGCCGGTCCAGGTGGTCGTGGAACGGTTAACGCTGATCATCTGGCACACCGGCGTGCAGATTCTGCTCTTCATCGCCGGCTTGAACAGCATTCCGCCGTCATTGTACGAGGCGGCGAAGGTGGACGGTTCGACCGCGTGGGAGGAGTTCTGGAAGATTACCTTGCCGATGCTGTCGCCGGTGATGCTGGTGGCCGCGATCTACACGATCATCGACTCGTTCACCGATCCGCTCAATTCGGTCGTCAACTACATCATGGACATCAGCCTCCGTGAACAGCTGCGCCTGGGTTACGGCGCCGCGCTCAGCTGGGTCTATTTTGTCGTCATATTCTTGCTGATCATGTTGCTTGTGCGGATTTCGTCGCGGCTGGTCTTTTACATGGGGGAGAGACAATGAACGCGACGGCCGGTCCGAAAGGCAGCGGCGTGGCGCGTGCGCGCGTGCGCGGTAGACACTGGCGGTCCGCGGCTCGAACCGGGGGCAACATCCTGCGCTGGGTCGTGCTGATTGAGTTTATCTACGTCTTTCTCTTTCCCCTGATTTTCATGGTCGCGACTTCGCTGAAGACGGTGGGAGAGCTCAACAACCCGACGGTTCACTGGATCTCGCGCAGCCCATCGCTGCAGTCGTATGAAATTGCCTATACGGTGCTCAAGTACATGGAAGCAATGGGGATCAGCGCCGCCACGAGCGTCCTGGCTGCGGTCGGTCAGACGCTGGTCGGCGCCATGATCGCGTACGGGTTTGCGCGCATGCGTTTTCCCGGCCGCGATTTTCTGTTCGGCGTGCTCCTTTTCTCGATCGTAATACCACTGCAGACGGTGATGATTCCGCAATTCATCCTGTTTACTAAGTTGAAGTGGATGAATACCTACCTGCCGCTTATCGTGCCGGCATGGCTGGGCTTCGGCGTGCGCGGCGGCATCCTGCTGATCGTCTTCCGGCAGTTCTTCCGCGGACTGCCGTTCGAGCTGGAAGACGCGGCCTACGTCGACGGCGCGGGGCCTTTGCGGACATTCGGGCAGATCATGTTGCCGCTGGCCAAACCCGGTATCCTGGTTGTTTTCCTCTTCTCGCTGGTCTGGAACTGGAACGACCTGTTTGTACCGTCGATGGTGCTGCGCAAACCGGAGCTGTTGACGCTTCCGCAGCGCATGCTTGCTTTCGTAGAGTGGTTTCTGGCGACGGAGCAGGGGCTGTTCGGCGTGTATGAGCTGCAGGAGAACATCCTGATGGCAGGGGTGACGCTGACGGTGATCCCGATGTTGGTTGTCTATATCTTTGCGCAGCGCTACTTCACGCAAAGCGTCGACCGCACCGGCCTTGTGGAGTAGATGAGCAGGACTGGCCGCTCCATACAGGCAGTTCAGGTTGGCCGGCGCGTTCAGCCGTTCCTTGCAGGGGAGGAGTTTCGCCGACATGGACACACGGAGCAATCGCCCCAATATAATGGTCATCCATTGCCACGACTTGGGGCGGCATCTGGGCTGTTATGGCTGGGATGTGCGAACGCCGAACATTGACAGGCTTGCCGCCGCGGGCGCGCTCTTCATCAACCATTACAGTACCGCCGCGACCTGCTCTCCCTCGCGCGGCAGCAGAATAACCGGCATCTACCCGTTGCGCAACGGGATGTGGGGCCACGCCCAGTTCGGGTGGTCAATAGATGCGGGAATCAGGACGATTGCAGAATATTTGACAGAGGCCGGCTACGAGACCTGCTCCTTCGGGTTCCAGCTGTCTGCGAACGAGGACAAACGCGGTTTCACCCGTCCGATCAGATCGGCCACAAACAGCGCGCTGGATGTTGTGCCCAGGGTGCTCCAGTTTATCGAAGAGTACGACGGGAGCAGCGGCCCGTTTTACGCCGATATCGGTTTCGACGAGGTCCATCGGGTCATCCCGTTGGGCGGGTTCATCGCCGGTGCGGAGACGCCCCGTAGCAATTTCCCCCGGTACGTAAGCAGAAAGGAGAATCCGCAGGCGTACCGCGGACAGGTGGTGCGCATGGTCGAACACCCGATCGACGCCTATCGGGAGGAATACGATCCGGATCGGATTCGGGCGCTGCCCTACTTGCCCGACCTGCCCGGAATTCGTCAGGACCTGGCCGACCTGTACACCGTGATAACCAGCGTACTGGATGTGGCCGTCGGGCAGATCCTTGACGCGCTGCGCGAACGCGGCCTGGAGGAAGATACGCTCGTCATCTTCACCACAGACCACGGGATAGATATTCCGCGCAGTAAAGGGAGTCTGTATGACGCGGGGATGGGAACGGCGTTTGTGGTTCGCTGTCCGCGATCTGTGCCGGCCGGCGTCCGGCACGACGAGCTAATCAGCAATGTGGACATGCTGCCGACGCTGCTGGAGCTGGTGGGCTGCGCGATTCCGCCGGATCTGGACGGGCGCTCGTTTCTGCCGTTGCTGGTGGGAGGCGAATACAGGCCGAGAAAGCAGGTCTGGGCCGAAAGCAGCTGGCATGGGATGTATTTCGCGCTGCGGGCGATCCGCACAGAGCGTTTCAAGTATATCCGCAACTTTTTCGTGCCGCACGCGTTTGAGATCAATAGCACGCAGAGCCTGGCCGGGCGGGCGGTGCTGGCGCAAGCCTACGAAAGCAAGGCGCCGCTGGAGGAGTTGTACGATCTTGAGCGGGACCCGCATGAGCAAAACAACCTGGCGCCGCCGAGAACAATGCACGATCTGATGGACAAGGGCGTTCCGGTGAAGAACAGCCCGCTTGCCCAAGGCGATCCGGCATACAGGGAAACTGTCCTTGCTTTGAGCGAAGAGATGAGACACTATATGGCTATGACGAAGGACCCGCTTCTGACCGGCCCCGTACCGCACATTGCCCAGCATCTGATCTGGGAGCGATTCTGAAGACGGACGACGCGATCTAAAACATGGCAAACCGGTTTGCGCAAACCAGGAAAGGGGAGAGCAATGCTAACGCCTGAGCAGTTGGAACATTTCAGGACGTTCGGCTTTATCGTCCTGCGGCAGGGCTTTTCACCGGAGGAGATGAAAGAGTTCAGCCGTATGTTTGACGAAATGTTGGCCGAGGACCGGCAGGGAGAGCCATTTCCAGGGAAGAAGCGGCAAGCCCTGTTTGGATTTATTGAGAAGCGGGCCGCGCTGCGAAAACTGGCCGAAGATGATCGCATCTACGAAGCGATCGAACAGTATCTCGGCCCCGGCTTCGCCTGGATTGGCTCGGCCGGCAACCTGTACGTGGATGATACGGGCTGGCATCCGGATGGATCGGAGATGAACTACCTGCGTATCAAGGTGGTCTTCTATCTGGATTCGGTGGCCAGGGATACAGGATGTTTGCGGGTGATTCCGGGTTCTCACAAACCGCCGCTGCACGATGACCTCAATCCGTTGAAAGATCAACGGGCGGACGCGAGCCTGTCGCCGTTTTCGGCTTCGCCGCGGGATGTACCCTGTTTTCCGCTGGATTCTGAGCCGGGGGATGTCGTTTTCTTCGACCAGAATCTTTGGCACGCTTCGTTCGGCGGGCGCACCGGTCGCCGGATGTTCACGCTCAACTTCGGGGCCAAACCCACCGAGGACGAACACTTCGCCTACCTGCAACGGGGGTATGAGAACAATAAGGTGTTTGCCAAAGATATGCAGGCCACGCCAAGGGACCATTTCCACGAAGAATCGTTCCTGTACAGTGACAGGCCGCGTATCCAAGGCATGGTGAAACCGATCCTGGAGTTGGGGCTCAAGTAGAAGCCTGGCTCTTGCCGGTTGATACGGTGTCCGCTGGGAAGGACCTTCTTCCTGCCGCTCTCGGATGAGGGTTCTCGCACGATGGGGCTGCTATGAAAGCTTTGTATGCAACCGCGCCGGGGGAATACGGCCTGGCCGACAGGCCCAAACCGGCGCCGGGCGTGGGCGAGGCGCTGGTCAAGGTGGCGCGGACCGGATTCTGCATGAACGATGTGCGCGTGCGCGAGGGCGTGCTCCGGCATGGATATCCTGTCATCCCCGGCCACCAGTTCGCGGGCGTAGTGGAAGCGTGCGGCGCGGACGTAAGCTATCTCGCGCCCGGCGACCGGGTTGCGGTGCACTCGTATGTGCTCTGTGGCCAGTGTCCGAGCTGCCGCAAAGGCGGCGTCCATGACTGCGACAATTTTCGGATATTGGGCTTCACGCTGGACGGTGGGCTGGCTGAATACTGTGTGGCGCCGGCCCGCTGCCTCTTCCGGCTCCCGGACCATGTGACGTTGGAAGAAGGCAGCCTGGTGGAAAACCTGGCCAGCGCGGTGGCGGCAGTGCGGCTCGCGAGGCTGGAGGTGGCGGAGCGGGTCGTAATCGTCGGCGCAACACCGATCGGGCTGCTGGCGCTGCAGGTGGCGCGCCTGGAATCGCCGTCAACGCTGGTGATGGCCGGCGCCGGTCACCGGCGCCTGGACCTGGCGGAACGCCTCGGCGCGTCGCACACGGTCGATATTGAGCAGGCCGAGACACGGTCGCGTCTCTCTGAAATTCTGGGCACACGCGGCGCCGACGCGGTCCTCGTCTGCGGCTATTCGCGCGCCGAAGCCGAACTGGCGATGGAGATCGTCGGCTCGTTGGGGCGGATTGTCATCGAAGGCCACTTCGACCCTACGGTAGAGATTACGCTGTCCCCGCATCGTCTGCTGGTAACGCGGGCAGTGAGTGTGCAGGCAAACCGGGGCTGGCTGACGCCGGACTTTACGCGGGCGCACGAGCTGGTCGCAAACGGTATGGTGGACGTGAAGGCGCTGGTAACGCACACCTTCCCGCTGCAGGATTGGGAGCAGGCGTTCGATCTGTTCACGAGCGGGGAGAGTCAGGCGGTGCAGGTTGTGCTGGCGCCCTGAGTCGCGCAAACAGCCAGGTGGAAGCCTGCGATGACGGATTGGATGCGAGGGGTTGCCGGTCAGCGGGGGCAAGATTAAACAAGGAACTGTTGCCGATGCGACTAATCATTATCGGTTGCGAATACGCCGGCAAGACGACGCTTGCGGTGGAGCTCTCAAAATGGATGATCAAAACGATGGAGCTTCCGTTCGTCCGCTGGCACAATCATTTCGTCGTGCCGCAGGTGGACCAACACCTGGTGGTACGGAGTGAGTCAGACGATCGCGCGGTGGTGCCGGGGAAAGGGGCCGCAGATCATTTCGCCGAGGAAGAGCAGGAGCAGCTCCTGGCTTTGACGCCCTCGCTGCTCGAGCAGTTCCAGCGGCACATGATCTGGCGCCACCTGCACCCGAGCTCTTACGCCGAGGACGATTTCCTGGTGATCAACTGGTACTACGCCGACGCGGTTTACGCGCCGCTCTACTACGGCTACGGCGACGTGGGGACGTTCGCCGACCGGCGGCTGAGAGCGAGGGCCTGGGATGCCGAGGTGATGAAGTTGGGGCCGGATACGGTGATAGTTCTGGTGGAAGCGTCGGCGGACCTGATTCGGGAACGAATGCGCGCACAGCCGCGCGCCAGGAGCATCATGCAGGAAAAAGATGTGGATCTCGTATTGGATCGCTTCAGAGAGGAGTACGACAATTCGTTGATCTACCGCCGCTTCACGCTGAACACGACCGATGCGACGCCGGAAGAGAGCTTGCAAACATTTCTGAAACAGCTGTGGCCGCACCTGTCGCAGGCAGACCGGCTGCGCATGCTTTCACGATTGGAAACCGTTAGCGCCGGGGTATCAGACCCGTCAATTTGAGGAAGAAACGGGAGGGCAGAGAACTGCCGCGCGCCTCCAATGGCCGGACGACAAGACGGCAAAAGCAGGTTGTCCGTCAAAGGCGGCCATGGTTGCGCAAGATTTCATGGGCCCCGTTCATCATGAACCAGGCATCATAGCCAACGGTTACAAAAACGAACCCGTGTTCAATCCAACGTTGCGAGTCGCCAATCGCGGCAATGCCGGGAATCTTGTTTGTTTTGCGGCAGGCTTCCAACACACTGAGGATGGCTGCATCGCGAGCTTCGGCGCCCTCCTTTGTGTTGGGATCTACGCCCATTGATTTCGCCAGATCGCTCGGTCCGATCCAACAGCCGTCGATGCCATCGACCGCCAGGATCTCCTCGGCACAGCTGACGGCCTGGGCGGTCTCGATCTGAACCGCCAGCAGCACCTCATCGTCGATCCGACTTCCGTAGTCCTCACCGTGGAACTCCGCGCCAACCGGCCCCCAGGAACGCTCGCCCCTGGGTGGATAACGGGCGGCTGAGGCGGCTGCGCGCGCCTCTTCGACCGAGTTGACCATCGGCACGACGATCCCCAGCGCGCCTCTGTCGAGCAATCCGCCGATGGCTGACATGTCGTTCAGTCGAACGCGCGCCATGGGCACAGCCGAGCCCAGGCAGATGCTCCTGAATGCGAGCGCTGAACTCTCATCGTCCCAGAAGCCGTGCTGGTTGTCGACAAGAACATAGTCGAAGCCGGCGCGTGACAGCATCTCGGCGGCCAGGTGTGACCCGAACATGACATCGCCCCCGAGGGCGGGTTTTCCCTGGAGCATGCGCTGTTTTGCCGTATTGATCCTCATCGCTACCTCCTGAGACCGGAAATCAGCCGGTGCGACCGAAGGCGAGCCCGGGGTCGGCGGCGCGCACTTTGGCGACAGGCAGGCCCAGCTCGCGGCGGACGATGTTGGCGCCCTGGACGAGGGCCACCATTTTGTAATAGGCGATGCGGCGCGACAGTCCCTCGCGTCCGAAGCCGCAGTCGGTGGTGATGATCAGCCGCTCGACCGGAATGTGCTCCAGCGCCTTGCGGATCAGGCCGGCCACATCCTCTGCGGTCTCGACCTGGGTGCGTAGATGGCTGATGACGCCGACGCCGATCTTCTTGTCCGACCTGATCCGCCCGATTGCGGGCAGGTCCGACCCACCGCGGCTGGCGCACTCAAAGGTAATGACATCGGCCTTCATCTCGAACATGGCTTCGAGGGCAGGTTCGTAGGAGGGGTTGCCCTCGGCAGTCTGTTGGGCGGGGTTGCCCCAACAGGTATGTGCCCAGATCTCGGTGTTGACGCCGTCCACCTGGCGATTGAAGGCTTCGGTCAGGAGATCGAGGTCGGTGTCGGCATCGTGGACCATAATGTGGTGCAGCGGCTCTTCGATCTGTATGATTGGACAGCCGGCCTCCGCCAGTTGACGGTACTCGCTGTTGGCAATGTCGGCCAGATCGACCAGCAGGTCGCGCTCGTTGTCATAGGCCTCATTGCGGATCATATGGGAGAGGCTGTCGACGCTGATGGCGCCGAACTTGACCGGTTTGTCGGTCAAGCGCTGCGTGATCTTCCATATTGCCGTGTACTGCCAGGGGCCGGGCGTGACCTTATCGACCAACGTGGGTTGCTGGTAGGCCTCCATTAACTCCCACAGGATTCTGCCCGGCTGCAAATAGGATATCCAACGTTCGACGACGTCGTTGCTTCCGCCGAACCCTCCGAGCCGCTCCAGGGGATAGAAGAACCAGCCGCGGCCGCCGACGTCATTGTCGAAGCGGGCATCGCCGTCGGTCACGATGTCCAGCCCTGCGCTGGCCTGGTCGTGGATGTAGGCCCCGACTGCATCCATGTACTGCTCGCGAAAGCTGCGGTCGCTGAGGGCCTGTTTGAAGGGGCGTCCGTGCAGACTGTCGGTATACCATGACGGACGTGGAATCGAACCGACGATGGCCGTAGGCAGAAGCATATCTTTGGTAGCACCGAGCATGACTCAACCTCTCTTGTATGCGGGGACAGGGCGACTATCCCGCCCTCAAAAGATGCCTTGGGTCTCCTTCAAAGCGGCGGTTGTCATATCCGGCTCCCAAAGCCAGATACAATAGCCTTCGAACCCGTTACGGTCCAGCGCCTCAAACTTCTCTCGCAAGCCAGCGAGGTCGCGATTGTACAACCAGACCCAAGGATAGGAGGGGACCGTGCCATCCAGGTTGCTCAGATAGCCCATCTGGCGATCGATAATGGCGGCGTCGAACGTGTTGTGGTAGAGCAACTCCTCGGCTGAGGACTGAGTGGGTTCGTAGGATGGCGGCCCCTCTCCCGCGCCGAGAATCTGCCGCATATCCTCTCGTAGCGCGGAGGTCCTCGCCGGGTCGCCCGACGGGTTCAACTCATCGGCAATCATGGGCACGATCGAACCGGTCAGGTAGTCGGGAAATTTGGGCGAGACCCAGTCGAACAGTTTGTATAGATCGGCATAATCGGTACCCAAGAGGTTGGCCGCCGAAGGAAGGAAGAAGTCCAATCCGATTTTGAGGGAAGGGTTGGACTGCGCGGCTGCCTCGCGTGCCGCGGCGGTGACCGTTCGCACAAACTGCGTCATCGAGGTCATGCGAAAGGCCAGCCACTGCGCGATCTGAGGGCGTCTGAGCATGGCATTGAGCACGCGATTTGCCGGCGAGGAAAGGGCCGGTCCGTCCGGCGACGGGACGCTTGTGATTTCCTCGAGCAGCGACGCGGCCGCAAGCTTCAACGACGGAAGATCGATGCCGGCAGCTTGCGCGGCTTCCTGGCAGTGCGGACAGAAGCAGGTAAAAAGGGAACCGAGACCATTTGTCGGCCACAGCGGATACTCGACGTGGTTCAGTTCCAACAGGCCGGCCTGCGTCCAGGCCGCCACCGCGCTGCGGACAATCCCCGCTGCGAGCTGAACCGTATCCGGGTTGTTGGGACAGGCCCAGACCATGTTGCCATGGGGATACTCGTGAAAAGCCTTTTGGATAAGCGCCTGGTTGCGCAGCGAGGCCAGGTTTTCGCCGTATGTGAACAGCGGGGAGAAATGGCAGCCGACCTGAAATCCCTTCGCTCTCGCCATCTCCAGCGTGGCGGAGAAAGAGTCGAACTCTGCCCGGCTCACGACAGGCGCCGTTAGATCGGAATCGCCGAAGTCGGGGGCGGACGGCAGCAGCAGCCGGTCCCCCTGCGGAGTGTTAATCCACACGTAAATAAGCAAGGTGTCGATTCCGGTGAATTCGGCCAGATCATCCAGCACGCGTTCCGGCTCGCGCTCGATCAACGACCAATACAGGAACACGGCCCTCATTGCAGCCCCCTTTTGCCGCACATGCCGCCTGGATTCTTCTCAAGGCTGCATCTACGAGTATGATTGTCAGCTCTTTACATTGCTCGTCGGGACCGGCCCGTAGATGGCTTGTGGTCAGGCGCTGCCTGACCACAAGCCGGTCCATCAACAAACCGCTTCGCTGGAGCTAAACCTCGACACCAATGGACTCGTACCACTCCTTGCGCACGCGTGTGGCCCACTCCTGCCACTCCTCGGCCAACTCCTCGGCGGTGTATTTGCCTGAGACCCAGCTCCCGCGCTCGCAGCGCGCGGCGGCCGCTTCTTCACTGTCACCAACGTAAGCGCCGCCGCCGCAGCGGCTTCCCGGCCAGTTGGGCATGCTCAAGTTGCCCCATTCCCAACCGAAGAATACGCCGGTATGCGACACCTGCCACCTGTACATGTCCACAGTGACGCCGCCATACACCGTCTCTTCATACAGTTCGTCGAGGTAGGGATCGTCAGCGTAACTCTTCAAGGCGCCAGGCGGGCCGACGAATCGGTGAAACGCCCGCGCGACATCCGAATTGTACTGCGCGGTAGCGAGATCGAACGCTCCCTGAAGCCTGTCGCCGGCGATCGAACTGGGGATACCACAGGACCAGCCACCCCAGCCACTAAAATGGCGATCTGCATCCGGCTGTCCTTCAAAGGCCGGGGGCGACTGCATATGGTTCATCACTTCGGCCTCCGAGCGGCCGGCATCCTCGGCAATGTGGAGGGTGAAGAAACGGTCCGTCATGGCAACCACCCCCTCCGTCATCATCTCGACATTCGACATGTCCGGCGTCTGTTCCTCGTTCGGGCTGATGCCAAGTTCGAGAGGCTCGAAGTAGAGCTTGTTGATCCACTTGATCACAGTGTCGTTCGTCAGCGTGAACTCCTGGTTTTCCTCATCCCACCAGTGCTCACCGTCATCAAGCACCCTGGAGAGGATAGAAAAGCTGAGGGCACGATACCAGCCCCAACGGGAGACATTGCCGCTGGCGTCCCGCTGGGTGAGCTTTTGCGCCACGTCGTACAACTGGTCGTAGGACTCCAAGCCACCGTGCCTGGCAGGATGGGGAATGCCCGCCTCGTCGAAATAGTCCATGCGGTAGACATAGAAGCTATGTCCGGTCAAATCGTGCCACAAAGGCATCTGCTTGATTTCCCCGAACCAGGTACAGGCCTGCATGTCGACCGGGCTAAGGTCTTCGGGACTCCACGGCGACTCATCCACGAGGTCGTTGAGCGTCATAGCTGTGCCGTTGGCGTACAGCTCAGCTTGCTTCAGCGGCATGTCATGGTAGACATCAGGGGGCGAGCCGGCGGCGATGGCCGGAAGCAAGGTGTCGTTCATGGGCCAACCCGCTCCCCAGAGATTGCCCTTGTGCCCGGTCTTCTCCTCAAAGGCTTTGATCAACTCGGTGTTCGCCTCGTTCCAGCCGACCCCATCCAGACTGAGCAATGTGAATTCCATCGCTTCCGGCATTTCCGGGGCCTCCTCCTCGACCTCTTGCGCCACTGGCGCCGGCTGCGCGCAGGCCGCAGCCAGTATGCCTGCCGTACTCACTGCCGAAACTCGCAGAAAATCCCGCCGGCTCATCCTCTTGCTCTTTTGCTTGTGCATCTCTGGACCTCCTTTTTGATGCTACGTAAGCAAGCGAAGCACGAAATCAAGACGTTATGCGCGAGGAAAAGTGAGGCTTACCAATGCAGGAACAACCCGGGACATATGCAGGCATGCGCAGGACAACTGTTCTTCAAGCTCAATTCTACTCGACCAGCCCGGTGCGGTCAATGCTCTGCGTAAAGTGCCGCTGGGCGAAAACGTAAAGCACGAGCACCGGCATTATAGCCAACACGGTGGCAGCCATGAAGACATTTGGCTCAAAATGGGTTGGGAGACCGACGGTACCCAAACCGGAGCGAATCAACCAGGTGAAGATCTCCAACCGCTGCGGCAGGGTCATCAACTCCTGGTTCTGGATGACCAGCCAGGGGATGAAACTGTCGTTCCAGGTCCAGGTGAGGGAGAAGACGAGCACGACCATGAGCGCGGGCTTGGCCAGGGGCAACATGATCTGCCAGAAGGTTCTGAACGGGCCCGCCCCGTCAACGCAGGCTGCATCCTCCAACTCATGCGGCAGCCCGCGCAGGAACTGACGGAAGACGATCAAGAGAATGCCGCCCCGCACCCCCCAGCCGGCAAAGGCGGGTACAAACAGAGGGACAAGGGTATTGAGCCAGTTGAGCTTATGGTAGAGCATGAACTGCGGAATCATGATCGTATGTCCGGGCACGCCGACCTGAAATCCCTTCGCTCTCGCCATCTCCAGCGTGGCGGAGAAAGAGTCGAACTCTGCCCGGCTCACGACAGGCGCCGTTAGATCGGAATCGCCGAAGTCGGGGGCGGACGGCAGCAGCAGCCGGTCCCCCTGCGGAGTGTTAATCCACACGTAGATAAGCAAGGTGTCGATTCCGGTGAATTCGGCCAGATCATCCAGCACGCGTTCCGGCTCGCGCTCGATCAACGACCAATACAGGAACACGGCCCTCATCGCAGCCCCCTTTTGCCGCACATGCCGCCTGGATTCTTCTGAAGGCTGCATCTACGAGTATGTTTGTCAGCTCTGTACATTGCACATCACGACAGGCCCTCAAATGTCCTGGGGTCAGGCAGAGCCTGACCCCAGGATGATCCTTGATCAGACGGCTGCGGCGGAGCTAGACCTCGATACCAAGGGACTCGAACCACTCCTTGCGCACGCGCGTGGCCCACTCCTGCCACTCCTCGGCCAACTCCTCGGCGGTATACTTGCCTGAAACCCAACTCCCGCGCTCACAGCGCGCGGCGGCCGCTTCTGCACTGTCACCAACGTAAGCGCCTCCACTGCAGCGACCCGACGGCCAGCCAGGCATTGTTATGTTGCCCCACTCCCAACCGAAAAAGACGCCTGGATGCGTCACCTGCCATCTGTACATGTCCACAGTGACGGCACCATACACCGTCTCTTCATGTAGCTCGTCGAGGTAGGGATCGTTTGCGTAACTCTTCAAGGCCCCGGGCGGGCCGACGAATCGGTGAAACGCACGCGCGACATCCGCATTGTACTGAGCCGTAGCCAGATCGAACGCTCCCTGGAGCCTGTCGCCGGCGACCGCGCTGGGGATGCCACAGGCCCAGCCGCCCCCACCGGTGTAATGACGATCTTCGTCCGGCTGTCCTACAAAGGTCGGGGGTGACTGCATGTGGGTCATCACTTCGATCTCCGAGCGGCCGGCGTCCTCGGCGATGTGGAGGGTGAAGAAACGGTCTGTCATGGCGACTACCCCCTCCGTCAGCATCTCAACATCTGACATGGCGGGCATCTGTTCTTCGTTGGCGCTGATACCGAGTTCGAGAGGCTCGAAGTAGAGCTTGTTGATCCACTTGATCATCGCGTCGTTCGTCAGCGTGAACTCCTGGTTTTCCTCATCCCACCAGTGCTCACCCTCGTCGAGCACCTTGCTGAGCACCTGAAAATCGAGCGCGCAAAACCATCCCCAACGGGAGACGTTGCCGCTGGCGTCCCGCTGGGTGAGCTTTTGCGCCACATCATACATCTGGTCGTAGGATTCCCAGCCACCGTACCTGTCCGGATGGGGAATGCCCGCCTCGTCAAAAAAGTCCGTGCGGTAGACATAGAAGCTTTGTCCGGACAAGTCGTGCCACAAGGGCATCTGCTTGATCTTCCCGAACCAGGTACAGGCTTGCATGTCAAGCGGGCTAAGGTCTTCGGGATCCCACGGCGACTCCTCCACCAGGGCGTTGAGGCTCCCAACCGTGCCATCGGCGTACAAGTGGGATATCTGCCCCGGCATGTCATGGAAGACATCGGGCGGCGTGCCGGCGGCGATGGCCGGGAGCGTCGAATTTCGGATGGGCCATCCCGCTCCCCAGAGCTTGCCCTTGTGCCCGGTCTTCTCCTCGAAGGCTTCGATCAACACGGTGTTCGCTTCGTTCCAGCCGACTCCATCCAAACTGAGCAACGTGAATTCCATCGCCTCCTGCATTGCCGGGGCCTCCTCCACGGCCTCTTGCGCCACCGGCGCCGGCAGCGCGCAAGCCGCTGCCACTATGCCTGCCGTACTCACTGCCGAAACACGCAGAAAATCCCGCCGGCTCATCCTCTTGCTTTGCTTCTCCTGCATTTTTGGGCCTCCTTTTCGACGCCTCAAAAGCGAATCCCGTTCGATACCAAGATTCTTTGCACGGATAATGCGCGGGCTTCCAGTGTGAACGCACTTGGGAAATAGGCACGCATGAACTGGACAACTGTTGTTCAAGCTCAATTCTACTCGACCAGCCCGGTGCGGTCAATGCTCTGCGTAAAGTGCCGCTGGGCGAAAACGTAAAGCACGAGCACCGGCATTATAGCCAACACGGTGGCAGCCATGAAGACATTTGGCTCAAAATGGGTTGGGAGACCGACGGTACCCAAACCGGAGCGAATCAACCAGGTGAAGATCTCCAACCGCTGCGGCAGGGTCATCAACTCCTGGTTCTGGATGACCAGCCAGGGGATGAAACTGTCGTTCCAGGTCCAGGTGAGGGAGAAGACGAGCACGACCATGAGCGCGGGCTTGGCCAGGGGCAACATGATCTGCCAGAAGGTTCTGAACGGGCCCGCCCCGTCGACGCAGGCTGCATCCTCCAACTCATGCGGCAGCCCGCGCAGGAACTGACGGAAGACGATCAAGAGAATGCCGCCCCGCACCCCCCAGCCGGCAAAGGCGGGAACGAACAGAGGGACAAGGGTATTGAGCCAATTGAGCTTATGGTAGAGCATGAACTGCGGAATCATGATGGTATGTCCAGGCACGACGATGGTGAACAGGAGAAAGCCGAATAGCAGGTCGCGGCCGGGGAAGCGAAGGCGAGCAAAGCCATACCCGACCATGGCGCCGACGAAGGTCTGGCCCAGCGCGGCGAGGACACTGGTGAGGACACTGATGCGCAAGCCCTGGAAATAGCCCATGATGAGCAGGGCCAGCTGGTAACCTCTTGCTGTCGGATCGCGAGAAATCCAGCGAATGGAAGGGTTATTGATTTCGCTCAAAGTCTGGATCGAGGTTGTGAACATGAAGAGGACGGGAAAAAAGAAGACGAATACAAACTCGATCAGGACGATCCAGCGCAGGATCACGCCCAGGGAGCGGAAGCTGACGATGCGTTGGCGGCGGCCTCTGCCTGAAAACGATAAACCGGCGCCAAGCCAGCGGCGCGCGGCAGCGATGACTGCGTAGCGTGCGTCAACGATTGCGCTATTCATTGCCTCTCCCCAGCATAAAAGACCAGTTTGGATGCGATGCGGGTGACCAGAAGCAGCACAACGAAGACGACGGCAAAGTAGAGGACGCCCAAAGCAGCGGCGGACTCGAGGCGCCCCTGGCGGCGGATACCGACATCCATAATGTAGAGCACGACGTTGTTGAGTGGATCGGTGAACAGGTCGACCAGGGCGAAAATGGCGGCGACCAGTATAACGGGCGACAGCAGGGGGAGGGAGATCTTCCAGAAGGACTCCCACGCGGTGGCGCCGTCGACCTGTGCCGCCTCGTAGAGGCTTGGGGGAATGCTCTTAAGCCCGGCAATGAAGAGCAGGATTTCGACGCCGGTGTGCCAGATAATCACGGTCAGCCGATTGACCACAAGCTTGATCGGCGCCATGATCGTTGTACCCTGGCCGCCCTCGCCCATCGTCTGCAGGAGGGGCCCCAAAGTTACGGACGCCAGCTCGTCTCTGGCGCCGTATTCGAGCAGCTGCTGAATGACGCCTGCACTGCCGATGACGACCGGCAGGAAGAAGACGGCGCGCAGAAAGGTCTGGCCGCGCGTGACCTGGGCCAAAAGGAGCGCCATCAACAGAGAAAAGACCAGGATGAGGGGCACATTGATCACGACATCCTTCATGGTTGTGAGCAGCGCGGGAATGAAGCCTACATCCGTAAACAGAATGTCGCTGAAGTTGACGAGACCGACCCATTCAGTCTGGAGAAAGGCCAGATCGGTGACCTTCTGGAAGCTCAAAAGGAGTGTGCGTCCCATCGGCCAGAGGAACAGGAGAGCCGCGCCAATGAGCCAGGGACCGATGAAAATGTACCCCCATAGGATCTGTTGGTTTTTCAGATTCAGGCGCATCGTGCCTTTCCTTTCCTGCTACTCCATCAGGTTGCTTCTGAAAGCGCATCCAGTATGGAAGCGACACCTGCCTCTTCCGGCTGGAGGCGCAATGCCTCGGATGCGCCGCCTGCGGCGTAGACGCTGCGAAACCAGCCGGCAGGGAAGCTGGCCGACAGGTTGTGTATAAACAGCCTGCCGGGCGCGGCGAGAGCTGCAGCCGTGCGCAAGTCGCCGGCGCGGCGCAGGTGCGGGATGAACAAGCTCTCTACCCACTGGTTGTCGTCGTCATAGTCGAAGCGGGCGGCGTCTGCGATGGTGAGGGCGACGTCGGATGTGAGGCCGCGAGCCAGGAGAGCCCACAGGCCGGCCAGCCCCAAGCCGACAAGGTGAACGACAGGCGCGTGCGTCTTCAGGTATGCGATAGCGGTCAATATGTCCTGCACGCGCAGGGCGGTGTCGGTGCGATTGAAGGCCAGGAAATCGTAGGGGCTCCCGTCGCGTTGGAGCGGGGCAAGCTCGCCTGTCCTGAAAGCGTCGATCGCAAGGACGCTGAAGCGATGATCGAGAAGCCTGGCGACAAGGGGTCCGGGAGCATTTTCCTCCGTCAAGCGGTCCTTGCCTGCGGGGTGAACGATTAGAACGGCTGCCGAGGCGCGTTGCGGCGCGAAAAGCAGGGCGGGCATCCGCTCACCGACCTGTTTTCGTCCCATGACAAGCCGTTCGAGATGATATCCGTTGCGATCGTCCTTGTCTATCTCTTCAATCCGGAGGTCGTCTGGCCGCGGTTGGAGGGCGTTGACCGCATGTTGATAGGCTACGCCCATCACCTCACGGTAGGCATGCAGGCTGGCTGCGTCCACAGGTTGGAGAAGCTGGATTTGGGCGCGTGCATCGCCGATGAAATTGGCCATAAGCTGATGACTGTTCGCGGCGGCGGCGGGCAGCTTGCGATCCGGGAAGACCAGCATTTTTGCGGGCGGTTCGACCGCCACGGGCCGTTCCCTGAACTGTTGTGGTGGACTTTCCCTGTCCAGCAACCATTTGCCGAACCAGGCATAGACGGCCTCGCGACTTTCCCGGTTGTAGTTGTGGCCGGCGTCGACCTGCACGGTGGCGGCGTTGGCGGTTGCGTCATAAAGGCTGTAGATGCGCTGCACGAAGGGGAATTCGACATCGGGCGTGCTTCTGGTCCAGTCGCCGCTGGCGGAAACGATGAGGAGGGGGCGGGGCGCAATCATGGCGGCAAACTCGACGTCGCAGCCGTCGAGGCGCAGGTTGGGTGCGTTTTCGCACATGCAGCCGCCCTGGAAGTGGGCGGAAATCCTGTTGACGGGCGCGGCCACCTTTACCCGCTTGTCGATGGCGGCGAGCATGAAGGTCTGCGTACCGCCGCCGGAAGCGCCGGTGCAGGCGATGCGTTGCGGGTCGACATCGGGCAGGGACGAGAGAAAATCGACTACGCGGATGCTGTTCCAGAGTTGCATTCCCATCAGGCTGATGCCCCAGAGGAAGCCTTTTCGATCGAAGAGAGCAGTTTGGCGGTAGCGGGGCTTGCCATCCATGTGACCGGCCATCTCGGGAGCCTGAAGCGAGCTGTCGTTGTAGCCGATCATGTCATAGGCAAAGGCGACATATCCCTGGCGGGCGAAGCTGATGCAGCGGGCCGGTATCGAGCAGCCATCGTCGTGCGTGAGACGGCCATGGCGGAAATGGCCGTGGGGGCAAACGATTCCGGGGAATGGAGCTTGGCTGTGCCTGGGGCGGTAGAGATTGCCGGTGACGTAGAATCCCGGCGCGCTCTCAAAGTATACGTTTTCGATTGTGTAGTCTTCACACTCGATTCGGCCCGTAATCTGGGGGTTGAGCGCCCTCTTTTCGGGCATTGGCCAAAGCCCCGCACTGACGAGGATCTGCCGGCGCAGCTGCTCTGCCCTGGCCTCCCAGGCGGCGCGAGTCTGATAGGCGGGAAGGTCGCAGACCATGTGCTGGTGTCGGACGCGGGTGCGGGAATCCCGGGCAATATCCGCCCGATTCGAAGCGGGTTCCGCGGCCGGTTCTTGCGTTTGCGAACGCGGGGCCCTGTCGGGTACGGAGAGCCATTCGACCTCAATTGGACGGCCGTCAACTTCGACCGTGGACGCGTTTTCGGCGGCACAGCGGATTGCGCCCCGGCTGTCCAGATGGATCATTGCCAGGCGTGCGCCCCCGGAGAATGTGAAGGTGCGGCCGGCGAATGTGACATTCCCGCTGAGAACGCGGCCGCGCCGGGCGCAGAGGATGAGACACTGCCCGTCTTCCTCTTCATAGAGCTGCCACAGCATCGAACTGTTCGCATCCTCAACCGCGCCGGACGCATCCTCTTCCACAAGGGCCAGGAGCGGATCGGCGGGATTGCAGGCCGGGATGTAGACCAGGTTCTCACGCAGACCCCTGACCGCGATCACCTGCCCGCCGGCATCATGGATCGAGCGTTCGTCGTCAACTTCGGGCATGGGCGCGAACGGATACGGCTCCTGCGGGGTACTATCGATCCGCCCGAAGCGTCTTTCGAAGGCTTGCCAGTATGCCGACTCACCCTCGATATCGGAGCCGATAAGTTGAGAAAACCGGGCGAGAATCGGAGTTCCATCGGTGAGCCGGGTGGGTGGCGGCCCAAGGAAGAGGACCAGCACACCGGCGGCGATGAAGGTCTGCAGCTGCTCCCACATGCGCGGGGTCATGGTGGCGGCGTAGGGGACGAGCAGCGCCGTGTATGCGTCGTTGCCCATCTGCGCGCGTCCGTCTGCGATGACGGCGTTCTCAATGGCTTCTGTGGGAATGAAATCAAAGGGGAGGTTGTTCTCAACGAAGGTCTGGCTCAGGTTCAGATAGGCGGCTTTGGCGAGCCAGTTCGTCCAGTGCCGGGCGCCGAGCATGCCTTCGACGCCGTGCCAGACGGCGAGAGAGGGCCGCCGTTCAAGTTTTCCCAGGAGGCGATCGCAGGACTCAATCAGGTGAGCGCCTTCCTGCGCTACATGCCAGGCGGAGTCATGCGGGAAGAGGTGAGGGGTGGGCCCGCCCCCGTCACCGTAGCCCATACAGTTCCAGTTGACGCGCAACATTGCCATGACACGGTTGCGGTAAGCGACCGGCTCGGGCGTCTCGCCGGCGTCCCAGGCCATGGACATCGAGTAGCAGCGGCTGGAGGGATGACGTTTGCGCATGGAGGCGGCCAGGATGTCGGTGTAGCAGGATGTGCGGGCGGAGTCGCCCCAGGCAGTACTGACGTAAGCCGCCGACATGTTGTGATGCAGGGCAAAGTAGTCGCCGCCGTTGGCGCGCAGGTCGGTGATCGATCCGCCGCCCTGCCAGATGCAGTGGTTGCCGATGGAGACGTCTTCGCCCCACAGCTCCCTGGCCTCGGCGCACATTAAATCGATCAACTCCTGGACGATGCGACCGATCAGCTGCCCGTAAGCCAGGCGGACCGCCACGTGACGTCCGCCGGGATCGTCTTCGTCGAGGAGGACGAGCTCTTCGACAAGGTCGTGACCGTACTCACGGCGAAAACGATCCAGAAAGTGGGAGCCGAGGGCATGGCCCTGGTTGTAGGCCAACTTTATCGGCTCATGCCAGGCAATACCATCGAGAGGGACGCGGCGATAGGCGGTCAGCACGTTTCGGAAACGGGCTTTCAATGCCGGATGGGAGATGTCGCAGGCGGCGCGGTGCTCCCAGGCAACGTAGAGGAGGAGATCGGTGCCGTCCGGCAGGTCAACGGCGGCGCGGATGCGGCGTTGCAAGCGGCGTCGCGTGCCGTGAGGCAGATCTTTGGCGTAGAGATGCTCAAGTCCGGGGTCCTGGTAGCCCTGGTGGATTGCCTCCACGTCCCGGAGAGCAACCCGTTCCCATGAACCGTCCGCGCTCAGCATGTAAGCGGCCAGCACACCGCCAAAGACGGGCCAGGTAAGCCATTCATTTCTGCTGTCGATCTGGGGGAAGGCGAACACATTTGGCGCCGCGGTGTCGATGCGGCCGTCGTTGACCTGCGTGCGCAGTTGCATCACGGCGCGCTCGAAGGCGTCCGGATGGTCCAGCAGGAAGGGGTACCAGAACTCGCTCAGGGCGTTGGCGGCGATGGTCAGGCCGGCTCGCAGGCCACATTCGTGGGCGACCTGGACCGCATTCTCGACGACTTCCATGACCCGCGGGTGGTCGATCGGGTACTTTGTGTTCCAGGGAACAAGCTGAAGATAGTGGAAAGGAGAACTTTGCAGCTCACGAATCCGCCGGTAGAGCCGGGCAGGCTCGTCGAGGTATTGATCCCCACAGATGATGCTAATGGCTTGCCCGAGCATGATCAGCCCTTTCTTCCATCTGCGGCCCACTCGCAAACGAGGTGTAGGAAGGTGTTTGCCAGATTGACTGCGAAGGGCCGGCGGCCTTGCGGACTTCCGAGGTCCGGACGAAAGAGATACGCATCAGCATACGCACAGCACAACTGTAGGCAAGTATTGTAGGGTAAATACTGTATAATGCAACACAGTTGAAGGCAAGGGGGCGAGCCGTTCCGAGTTCCGAGCTTCGAGCTCCGAGTTCCGAGTTCCGAGTTCCGGCCGTCCCGTCCCCGCCTGTGCGCCGCGTGCGGGCGGGGCAGGCGCGGAAAGCATCGCGATAGCGTGGTTGATGTCCGGGAAATGATATATATTCAATGAAATCGATTGAGATTGACATGCTGGCACGCACGTGTTACAACAGCTTGAAAGAAGCGGTCCATGATGCAAGCAGCTCCAGGAAATGAGGTCTCAACATGCAACTCAGTGAGCAGCAGGTAAACCATTTCAATACCTTTGGCTTCCTGATCCTGCGCCAGCAGTTGACGGCGGAGGAATTGGAGCGAATCAACCCCGAATTCAACGCGGCGATAGAATCTCTGCTGCCGCCGGGCGCGGAGTACGACGGCAAGACGAGGCTTGGCCGCCTGTTCATGGATGCGGATACGCCTACTCTTGCCGCGCTGGGCGACGACCCGCGTTTTGCCGATGTCGCCGAGCAGTTGCTTGGCAAAGCGGCTATCTGCATCGGCATCGCCGGCAACTACTACACGGGGGACACGCGCTGGCATTCGGATAGCCATAGTCTCGATTATTCGGGCGTGAAGTTCACGATTTATCTTGATCCTTTGGGCGCAAGAAGCGGTTCGCTCAGGGTGATACCCGGTTCGCATCGGAATCCGCTGTGGGGGCAGAGCAAGTTGACACATGAAACTGACGCGACCTTCGGCGTGCAGGCAAATGAAATGCCGGCCTACGCGTTTGAGTCCCAGCCGGGCGATGCGCTGGTATTCCTGCATCCGCTGTGGCACTCATCCTTCGGCGGCGGCACGCGCCGGCGGATGATGGAGGTGAACTTTTATGCCGACCCGGAGACGCCGGAAAGTGTAGAGGCGTTCCGTGACCAGATGGCGAATAACCACATATCTTCGACCGAGCGGGGCGACCACATGTACCCGAAGTATTGGCGAACAATGGATGACCCGCGCCATCAGTCCTGGATCCGGCGCATGGACGAGCTTGGCGCACTTGATACACCTGGCGTGCCGCCGATAGACAACTGACCAGGCGTGCAAGTCATGCGGACAAAAACCGTTCGACGGTGACCGGCTTTCCGTCCACTTCGATCGAACAGGCGGCGTCTGTGGCGGCCCGTGCCGTATGCTGGCCGTCCAGAAAGATCATGGCGAAACCGGCCGCGCCCGAGATGGTTATGCTGTGCCCGGCGAATTTCAAATCTCCTCTCAGCCTTTGGTCCTGTCGCGCGCAGAGGACGAGGGCCTGTTGGTCTCTTCCTTCGTAGAGTTGCCACAACATTGACGCATCGGCGTTCTCCACCTTTCCCCGCTTCCAATCTGCCTGGAAAACGGCCAGAAGTGACTCGCCAGGGTCACATGCCGGGATGTAGATGCAGTTTGGGCGATTTCCTGTCATGCCAATCGGCTGGCCTTCGCGGTCATAAAGGTACCGTTCAGTTTCAACTGCAGGCAGAGGCGCAAAGTCATACGGCTCCCTCGCCGTCCAATCGAGCTGTCCATAGCGGCGCTCGAAGGCCTGCCAGTAGGCTGCCTCCCCTTGAATGTCGGCCCCAATCAGGGTGCAGAAATCGGATAAAATCGGCGAGCCGTCGGTAAGGTGGGTAGGGGGCGGGCCCAGAAACAGGACGCGGACGCCGGCAGCAATGGCCGCATGCAGCTGCCGCCACATGCGCGGGGTCATGGTTGCGGCGTAGGGAATCAGGAGCGCGGTGTATCTATCCTCCTCCGTCTTAAGGCAGCCTTCGGAGGCGATTGCGTCTTCGATTGCGGCGGTGGGGATGAAGTCGAAGGGAAGGTTGTTGTCGACGAAGGCCAGGCTGAGGTTGAGGTAGGCGGCCTTGGCCATGTGGTTGGTCCAATGGCGCGCGGCCAGCGTACCCTCAACGCCATGCCAGACGGCGAGGGATGGCCGCCGTTCGAGGGCGCCGAGCGTGCGGTCGCAGGCTTCGATTAGGCGAGCGCATTCCTGGGCCACCGGCCAGGCCGGATCGTCGGGGAAGAGGTGGGGGGTAGGTCCGCTTTCATCGCCATAGCCGTAGCAGTTCCAGTTCACGCGGAACATGGCCATGACGCGTGTGTAGAAGGCAGTCGGCTCGGACGGCGCGCCAACGCCCCACGACATCGAGTAGCAGCGGCGGGAGGGATGGTACTTTCGCAGGGAGGCGGCCAGGACATCGGTATAGTAGGGTGAGCGGGAGCCCGAGCGTAGGGAGCCGCCGTAGATGTCCAGCCAGTGAGCGTCGACATATGCTGCCGACATGTTGTGGTGGAGGGCGTAGTAGTCGGCGCCATTGGCGCGCAGGTCTGTGGCGGCGATTTCGCCCTGGAAAGTGCAGTGGTTGCCGATTGCAACGTCGCGGCCCCACAGCTCCCGCCCGGTGGCGCACAGAGTGTCGATCAGCTGCTGGACGACCTGGCCGATCATGCGTCCGTGGTCCAGACGGACAACGACGTGGCGTCCGTGAGGGTCGTCCTCATCGAGAAGCGGCAACTCGTCGAGAAGGTCGCGTCCGTAGGTTTGTCGGTAGCGGTCGAGGAAGCAGGTGCCCAGGGCATATCCCTCATTCCAGGCCATCTTTATCGGTTCGTCCCAGGCGATGCCATCGAGGGGAATGTGGCGGAAGGCGGTCAGGGTCTTGCGCAGCTGTTCGATCATGGCGGGATGGGAGATGTCGCAGGTGCCCCGGTGTTCCCACGCGACGTAAACCAGCACCTCTGTGCCGTCCGCAAGATCGACGCCGGCCCGGACGCGCCGTTGCGCAGGGGGCAGATTTCCATGCGCGAAACCTTTTGAGGCGAGATCCTCCAGCTCCGAGTCGCGGAATGCCTGGAATTCGGCCGCGACATCGTTGAGCGCAACTCTGTTCCATGCGCCTTCGCTAGTCTGCGCGTAAGCGCCGAGAACGCCCGCGTAGACGGGCCACGTCAGCCACTGATTCTTGATGGCCATTTGCGGGAAGGCCGAGACCCTGGGCGCGACCGTTTCGATGCGGCCGGCGTTGACGACCGTGCGAAGTGGAATGACCGCCTGCTCGAAGGCATCGGGGTGCTGCAAAAGGAAGGGATGCCAGAGTTCGGCAAGGGCATTGCCGGCGATCATCAGACCGGCGCGCAGGCCGCAGTCGTGCGCCACCTGGACCGCGCGCTCGACGACCTCGACGACGCGCGGGTGGTCGACCATATACTTGGCATTCCAGATGTATAGCTGCACAAGGTGAAAGGGGCCGCCGCGCAGTTCTCGGATGCGCCGGTAGAGCCGTTCCGGTTGGTCGAGGTACTGATCCCCGCAGACCATACTGATTTTCTGCCCGTACATTGCGCTCCTCAGTTCTGTTGTATTGCGGTAAGCATAGGCTGAGCCAGGTCTTCAGAAGTTAGCCAGGGGACGGCGGCTCTTCCAGTTTCGCGCCTCTGGCAGAAGGCGCGCAAAGCCGGCGGCGGCGCCATTCAGTCGCGCCGCAGAACAGCATAGCCCAGTCCCGGTACGCGCAGGCCGGCGTCCACGTAGGTTTTGTCGCCAAAGTTGACGATGACGCGTGTGCCGTCCTCATAATGGGTTTCAAAGACCTGCGGGGCAAGCTGGCTGTAATCGACAATAAACTGATCGACGGTATGCCCCAATTGGCCAATTGCGACCTCATACTCGGCAGCGGCGCGCTCAACCCAGTCCAGGTAGTGGGAGCTATAGAGTTCAGAGTAGGTCGTCCTGGCGAGGACAATGGGCTGCCGGTAGGTCAATTCATAGACGGGCAAAAGGCCGTATCCGAGGCGTCGCAGGAAATCTCTTTCAGGGTCTCTGTCGAGGTTGGTCGCTCTGCCGTACAGGCGCACCAGGCCATGCGTTGCGATGGGATAGAAGGGGACCGTCTCATCAAAATAGACATAGTTGCTGCGGTCGAGGGGGAAATGGGTGACGGTATCGGCTATGCCGAGGACATAGTCATTGCCGCCCTGGACGGCGACGGAGCCGGTGGCATCGACGACGGTTTGCAGCAGAGTGCGCCAAGCTGCCGGGACCTGGTTGCGATCCAGGCCGCGCCAAGGGTTGGCGTCTTTCAGGACCAGCTCGCCGGCCCAGCGCAACTCCAAACCGTCGACATCGAGCCCGGCCATACGGGAAAGATCCGGCGCAAGATAGCGATCGCTGGCGAAGTCGGCATTGAGGAAGAAGAGACCCCGTCGCAAGAAGGGCGGCACGACATCGAAGAGGGACGATGGCACCATGTCGCTGATTGGAAGCAGGTTGGGTTGGATCATCACGTCGGTAACGGGAAAGAAGCCGCGACTGCGCAGCAGGCCCAGGGTGTAGTCATCTTCAAGGAAGAGTCGAACGCCGAGGGCATGAAGTTCCTCGACCAGGCTTGCCAGTCCGCGTTCGCCGCCCAGCCGGCGGTCTGGCGGCCAGCGGACCGGCAGACTGCCCTCGTAGCCGTTTTTCTGCCAGCCGACGAGGACGACGTCAAGGTTGGTCATGCCGGCGGCGTGATAGAGGGCTGCTATCTCGGCTGCCTCGGCAAAGGATGTAGCTGTGACGAAGTTGCGCCAGAGCAGGCCCGGCTTGGTGGCGCCCATCACGAGGCGGAGACGGAGAGCGGCCGCGGCGGGTTGGCGGTCGGCTTGCGTTGCGCTGGGAGAGGAGTGCAGACGGGGGACGCCGCGATCTTCGATGAAATACCGGCGCAGTCTGTGGGCCATGCCGAGCCAGTCGGCCTGTTCGCCGGCCAGGAAGAAATAACGGACGGAGCGGTCGCCGCCTGCTCCCTTTGATTCGAACTGCCCTTTGAACTCACCCTCGCTAATGGGGGACTCATAAAGACGGCGATAAATGAAGCGGGGGTTGGCTGTATTGAAGGAGAGTGGCTCTGTGCCGATAGTCGCCTCCAAGGAAGAATCGCCGGCGCCGGTGGTGATCAGACCGAGCACCGCGGCCTGCGATGCCCCGGCTGCGGGAGGGGGTTGGACAATGCCAAAGGCGGGCAGGGGTGTGCGCTGCTGGGATGGACGGGCAAAAGAGTAACGATCGGGGCCATAGCTTGCCGCGCTGAAGCGTTTGCGGTAGCTGGGCTGCTGGCGGTCGAGGTAGACAAGCGCGCCGGGGCCGTCGGGAAGAAGGAAGTAGCCCGGGTTGTCCATGCCATTGGGCGTCGCGCCGAGGTAGGGCAGGATGTCGATGGCGACCAGGAGGTGATCGGGGGATTCCTCGAGGCCGGCCTCGTCGACAGTGACGTCAAGATGGTCGGGGCCCAGTTCATAGCGCAGGGTGATTGAAAAGCCGAGCGCCTCCATATCGTAGCGGACGGTTGCACCAAGAGAAGACGGCTCAATCTGCGGTCGGGGGACGTGGGCGAGGCTGACTTCACGACGCATCTGCGTAGAAAGTTCCTTGGTAAAGAAGGCAAAGAAGATTGATTCAAATGGTGTGCGCAGACTGTCAGGGACGTTTTCAGGGTGGGGCAATGCGGGGTTGCTCAACCAGACGTGGTCTGCGCGCAGGTCGCGTATGGCAATGTGGGCGGATTGGGGGTGCAGGTAAAGCTCGAGAAACTCACTTTGCGCCATGAGGCTGTAGCCAGCAGGGACGCGGTCGACGATAGAGCGGGCGTCCTTGAGCGGCGGTTCCTCGTCCTGGGCGGCTACGGGGGAAGTTACGACCAGGAGCAGGAGGATAGCCAGGCCGGAGCGGATGGGTGACAGAGCCTGGCCGGTGATGCGCAACAGGCAACAGGCAATGCGCAGGGCTGAGAACAGGCTAGAGGATGATTCGCAAGAGCTCATAACCGATCTCCCATCCGACGCTGGCAACCGCGCGACCGAGCAGCACAACCAGCCCGATGAAACCGCCAAGCACGGCCATGCCAAAGACGGCCAGCGCTCCGACACGCACGGTTCTGCCTCCGGAATAATTGTGAACTGTGCTGAGCTGTATGACCAGGAGGAATAGAATCCAATAGAACACGACACTCCACAGCGATTCGTATAGTCCCCGCTCGCGCGCGGTGAGGACGTAGCCGAGGAGCGAGATTGGCAGGGCAAAAACAATATAGGGCACGAGGCAATAGGCGGTAGTGCGGACGACGCCGCGCAGGGTTCCCTCGCCGTCGAAAAGTGCGGACACGCCGTAGTTGGCCAAGGTCCAGAGAAGCCAGGGCAGAATGATGCGGAGCATTTCAACTAGAATGCTGGCCTCTTCCCAGTGCAGTTCGGGCAGTAGGCTGGCGGCGACAGGTCGATAAAGGCGCGCCCAGTCGAAGATGGAGCCGACTACGGGCGTGGCCCGCATGTGGAAGGGCATGACTGCCAGGCTGGCCAGACGGACGAGCGCTGCCAGACCCACGATCAGGAGGGCCGGCCACAATGAGTGACCGTTCTTCAGCGCGTCAAAGGTCTCTATAGGCCGTACCAGGACGCCCAACACCAGTCGGGCTGGGGAGCGCTCAGGCGATGATCGAAGAGGGGTGTGGTCGATTGGCCGGGCGGATGAACGGACGAAGGGACGTAACGACGATTTCACTTTCCGACGAAGCCGGGACAGGGTAGGCCAGGCGAGGATGCCGACCATGAGCGCGAGAAACCCGCCGACCATCCAGCCCATGTTGCGGCGCAACACCTCCTGCCGATACTCGAGCAAAGCCAGGGAATAGCCCAATTGATTGCGTGCGAGCGCGTACTCGCGCATCGCTTCGCGCCAACGTTCCTGGTGGTAGGCCGCTTTGCCGAGGCCGCTGTGGGCCAATTCATAACCTGAGGCGAGGCCCAAGACCCGTTTCCAGACGGCCGCGGCCTCGCCGTAACGTCCGTCGCCCTGCAGGACGCTGGCCTGGTGGACGAGACGGGCGAAGGGTGTGGGACGTAATACGGAGACCCTTGACCGGCCTGTATCGAGGACATAGAGGAAGCCGCGGCTATCCATGTCAACTTCGCTGGCGACGCCGAATTCGGTTGGGCCGACGCCTGGTCTGCCAAAAGCAAACAGGAGATTGCGATCCTGGTCGTATTGATAGATGCGGGCGCGGCTGGCGTCAACGGCTGTAACGGTGCCGCCGGCGTCTACCGTGATGGAGACAAAACGAGCGGCAGGCTCCCAGCTGCGGCGGCGCTCGCCAAATATTTTGCGCTGGTAGAGTTGCTGTTCGAGGTTTTTTTCAACGAAAAGATTTATGCCGACCGGGCTGAGCTTCTGAACTTGCCGCTGCAGCTGGCCGGCGACGGCGGAGTAGATAAAGCCGTCATCCGCCAGAAACATATCGGAATGTGAGGTCGGCTTTGCCAGCAGTATTTTCTCCCGCTGCTCCTCGGTGGAGAGATAACGGGCCCACAGCCAGCGCAGACTGAAGGCGACCTTGTTGATGCCAAAGAAGCCGCGAAACTGGTTCTGCTGATCCATGACGAGCATGCCGGCGCCGGTGCCTTCAAGGTAATAGATGTAGCCGCGCTTATCGACCAGGACTTTGCTGGGGGCGGCGGACCTTATCTCTGCCAAAACGTCGCTTTGCGGGAGCCCGAACTCTTGGAGCTGCTCTCCGGCCGGGGTGATCTGAATGATGCGGTCGTTGCCGGTATCGGCGATCCAGAGGGTGTTATCGCGGCTGTCGAGGTAGATGCCCTGCGGTCCGTCGAGAGCGAGTTCGGGGCCGAGGAGACGGACGACCCTCCGCTGGTCGTCGAGTTCAATTATGCGGTCATTGCGGGTATCCACGACATAGAGGTGATCATTGGCGCGATTGATGAGGATGTCGCTGGGCAGCGTGAATTCGCCGATTCCGAGGGCAAGCCCTTCGATGACACGATCGAAAACGTAAGGCGCGGGAATCGGGATAGGGCGGCCGGTGCTGTCGATGGTGTAGCTGGGATACGGGTCGACCGGGCCTTGGGCCAGGACGCGTTGACCACCGGCGAATGAGAGAAGGCAGACGATGAGGGCAAGTAGCGCCTTTTGAGGTCTTGTCATTGCCCTGCGATCAGGTCCTGCAACGCCTGGGGCCAAGTCGACGGGGCGTTGGCCCCAGCGCGTTGCAAGAGGAAACGGTGACAGAGGAAACGGTGACAGATGTCGAGCGCTTGCGCTACACGAATTCTAACTTTCGACAAAGGGGAGGAAGAAATTCTTGTAGCCGTGCATGGCGAATTCCTGCCACTCCTCGGCAATCTCCTCGACGGTCAATTTCATGGAAATGACGCTGCCGGTCTGCTCGCAGCGGGCCTGGGCCGCCTCTGCTGTGACATCGAGGATTCCGCCATAGCAGCGGGGGCCGCCGAGCCAGTTCGCCATCCCCAGTTCGCCCCACTGCCAACCGAAGAAGGCGCCCGGTCGGGCCATCTGCCACTTGTACATGTCGACGGTGGCGGCGGTGTAGCGGGTCTCACCGCTGAGTTCTTCGAGGAAGGGGTCGTTGACATATTCCTTGCTGGCGCCGGGCGGGCCGATGTGGCGGTGAATCGCCTGCGTGGTTGCGGCAGATTTGAGCTGGGCTTCGGCAAGCTCGAACGCGGCCTGGTGCCTATCGGCGGAAAGGGCGGCGGGGATGAGGCCGCCAAAGCCGCCCCAACCGACATAGTGGCGCTGTTCGTTAGGCAGGTCGGGGTTGATGGGGGGCGCCTCGGCGTGCGCCATGACTTCAGCGACGTCGCGGTGTGAATCTTCGGCTGTTCTGATGGAGAAGGTGCTGGAGGACATGGCGGCGACGCCTTCGGGCAGCTGCTCATTGCGCGACTGCTCAGGCGCCTGATCCTCGTCATAGGCGGCGCCGAGCCTGATGGGTTCGATGAGGTAGGTGTCGAGGGCCTCGATCACTTCGTCGCTGGTCAGTTTGAACTCCTGTTTGCCCTCGTCCCACCAGTGTCCACCGAGGTCGAGCACAAGGTTGAGGATGCGGAAGCCGACGTAAGCGATGTCGCTCGACCATCCCCAGCGGGAAACGTTGCCGCTGGCGTCCGTCTGGGTGAGCTTTTGGGCGACGTCCCAGAGGTGAGCGTAGGAGTCAAAGCCGCCGTGCGAGGTTGGGCGGGGAATGCCGGCCTCGTCGAAGTAGTCCTCGCGGTAAGCGAAAAAGTGGCCGGTTGACAGGTCAGTCCACAGGGGAACGCCCTTGATGGAGCCATCGACCCAGGTGTGGGCCTGCATGTCCATCGGGCTGAGGTCGTCGGGTGACCAGTCCCCAGCCTCGACATAGGGGTCGAGCGTAAGGACGGTGCTTTCGGAGAACATTTTGAAGAACTTGGTGCTGTGGTCGTGGTAGACGTCAGGGGGTTCGCCGGCGGCGAGTGCCGGTAGCACGGTGTCCAGGAGGGGCCAGTTGACCAGGTCCAGGACGACCTTGTTGCCGGTTCTCTCCTCGTGCTCTGCGGCCAGAATCTCCATGGCCTCGGGCCAACCAACACCCCCAAGCGTGGTCAGTTTCAGCTCCAGGGCCTCCATGGCGGGGGCTTCCGCGCTCTCGGATGCTGCCTCGTCGCCGGGCATAGGGGCAGCCGCAGGGACGCAGGCGGCTGCCAGAGCGCCACCTCCCGCCGCCATCGCAATTGTGAGGAATTGACGTCTGCTGACATTGGTGCTGGACATTTTGAATCCTTTCTATGTCCCTTGCTGTGGGAACCAGGGACATACAGAATGCCTGACTTTTCGCACCGCACGATGGGAAAACGTCCTCGACCAGACTCAGTCTCTTGACCACGTCGGTTCCAGGGCATCACCTCCTTTTGGTTAGCTCGACAGCCGAACCGGGATGCGCGATCAGCCGCCTTCGAAGCCGGGCGTCTCCAGGATGCCAAGCTCGTCCATGCGACGGACCCATCGCTGGTGGCGTGGATTGTCCAACGAGCGCCAGTATTTGGGGTAGACGGCATGTCCACCATACCATCTCTGCGAATGCCTGTGGTGGATTCCTGAGAAATTTGCCTGGATTCCTGCGATCGCGGCGGGCGCTTGCGGGTCTTCATAGTAGACGGCGCCAAACATGCGGCGGTGATCGCCGCCTCCGAAGGCGGCGTGCCAGATCCAATAGTTGAATGCGAGCACATCACCCGGTTGGGAGCTGAAAGCGAAGGCCGGTAACTCATCGGGCTGCACGCCGAAGACGGGCTGGGTGTCTCTCTTTATCTGGCTGTGGAAAGGTTCGCGATGGGAGCCGGGGATGACGCGCAACGCGCCGCTCTTCGCGTCGAGCGGTTCGAGGTAGGAGATGAATCTCACCCCCGCGTAATCGAAATTGGGATTGTCGACGTGCCAGCCGGTTTCGCCCACGAAATAGTTGGCGTCGGTGGCGACGGGGATGACGGCCTTGTCGAGCAGCTGCTCGGCGGCGTCGGCGAGGCGCGCGTCGTCGAGCAAGGAGGCGATGAAGGGGGTGTTGGCGTCCATGAGGGAGTCGCCGTGTCTGGTTATGCGGTCGTGTTCGCTGTTGTCGGGCAGGAAGTCGTCGAGGCCGGTGTCCACTTCGCAGCTGATGACACGCACCTCTTCGGGCGAAAAGAGCTGCCGGAAAACCAGGAAGCCAAACGTATCGAAATGATTCAACTGCCGTTGGGTAAGTGACATGCTGCCGGCTCCTCAGGAAAAAGGACATATACTATATATGTTTGTAGTCGAATTGTATACCAAAGACTTGAATAACCGCAAGGGCTGGTCAACAACCCCGCAGGGCGATTGCATCTAATTGGGCCAAGACCCGCGACACTACCTGATTCGAGGCCCAACTCCGAAAAAACAGCCGAAAACAGCCCTTTTGGCGATCGGTTTTTCAGCCGAAAACGATTGACAATTGGTAGGGGCGCCCCTTGTGGGCGCCCTTTGTGGGATATTTTGGCGTCCTGATTTAGATGCGATTGCCCTGGATAACCCCAAAGGGATCGTAAAGAACGAACTGCTCGGTGTGATGTGGATTATCGACGCGTCCGTTCCAGCAGAACCAAGAGGACGAAGCGCGGCAAGGTTTTCATGCGGCGCCAGCGCCAGGGCTGGCGGACCAGCCGGAAGAGCCACTCAAGGCCGAGGCGCTGCATCCAAAGCGGTGCGCGCGGGGTGATGCCGGCGACGAAATCGAAGGCGCCGCCGACGCCCATCGCCACGGCGACGGGCAACTCGCGCCTGTGTTGGTAAATCCAAAGGTCCTGGCGCGGATGCCCGTAGGCGACGAAAAGAAGCTCGGCCCTCGCTGCGACAAGCTGCTGGCGAATCTGCGGCCAGTCGGTGTCCGCCGGCGAACCGCCGAATGTTCCGGCGACGCGCAGGCCGGGGTAGCGACGCGCCAGCTCCGCGGCCGCGCGCTCCGCCACGCCGGCGGCCGCCCCGAGGAAGAAGACCCGCCACCCCTGTACGGCCGCCCGTTCGCACAGGCGGTAGATTGCGTCGGAACCGGTCACGCGCTCGTTGAGGCGTACCCCCGCCCGCCGCGCGGCCCACAGCACACCGACGCCGTCCGGCGTACAGAGATCGGCGGCCGCGAGCGTCCGACTGAAGGCGGGACGGCGGCGCGCTTCGATGATGAATTCAGGGTTGACGGTGCAGACTTGGCGCACAACACCGCAGTGGGTCTCGGGCGGCGGCGAGTTGTCGGCAGCATCTCCGGCTGCCGGTCGCTGCACGCCCTCCCCGTCTGCGCCGGTGGTCTCGGGGCCCTGCGCTCTCGATTGCTCGATCCAGCCGCTGATGAGATCGAGAGTCCGCCGGAAATCGACGCAGTCGACGCGTACGTCCAGAATTCGCACCGACGCCAGTTCCGCTTCCTGCACAGATCTCACCCCCTGCCAGCCGCCTCCTCGAGCACGGCCAGCGTCTCCCTGGCCGCCTTTTCCCACGAGAAACGCTTGACGTTCTCGTAGCCCTTGGCGATCAGCTCCTGGCGCAGGGCTTCATCCTGGCTCAGGCGCAGCATCGCGGCCGCGATGGCGTCGACATCGTGGGGATCAACCAGCAAGGCGGCGTCGCCGGCGATTTCGGGCAGGGCGGAGTTGTTGGCGCACATGACGGCGGCTCCTGTGGTCTGGGCTTCGAGCACGGGCAGGCCGAAACCCTCGAATAAGGATGGGAAGACAAAGAAAAGCGCGGCGCGCATCAGCCCGGCCACGGCCCCGTCAGACAGATAACCGGGGAAATGGACGCGGTCGGCGAGTCCTTTGGCCGCGACAAGCCGCTCGTACTCCCGGCTCAGCCAGCCCCAGCGGCCCACCAGCACCAGGTCCCACCCGATCTCCTGCTGCTGCGTCAGCCGCTCGAAAGCCTCGATCAGCCGCAACAGATTCTTGCGCGGCTGGATCGTGCCGACGTAGAGGGCAAAGGGCCGCGCGTAGACAGGCGCACGGTCACTGTCTTCTTCCGGCGCGGCGGCCGGTCGCGTCGGCGCCTCATGGACGACGCGGATCTTGGCCTCCGGCACGCGGTAAAACCGCTGCAGATCGCTGGCCGTCTGCCGGCTGACGGCGATGACACGGCGGGCGGCGGCCGCGCTCCAGCGCGTCGACAGCTCCAGGTAGAGCCGCTGCAACACGGTATGCGAGCGGGGGAAGTAGCGATAGCCGGCGTCATGCAGGGTCACGACGGTGGCCGGCAACAGGCGCGGGGGCAGGAATGGCACAACGTGGGCGGGCACAAAGAGCACGTGCGGCGGCCTGCGGCTGACCTCCCAAGCCAGCGTCCGGTGGGTCCACAGCCATCTGCCGGGCAGCGTGCGAACGGTCAGGGCGGACCGGTTGCCAGCAGCTGGGGCGTCGCCGTGCAACGCATGCCCGGCCGGCGTTTTCGGCGCATAGAGGCGGTAGGCATAGCGGTCGCAACGCGCGGCGAGCATGTGGCCGATGATCTGGCGCGAGTAGCGCTCGGTGCCGGTCGGCTCAGGCCGTAGACTGCGCGAGGCGTCGATGCCGATGCAGAGCCGTGCAGCCTCTTCAGCCAGCTGCTCAGCCACGTGGACGGCCTCTCTGGCAGGTCCTGCCGCATCCCTCCATCTCCTGAACCGCGTAGGCGGCCGCCAGCGCCTCCTGCTTTAACGGCCCCGGCCGCAGCACTTCAGGCTGCGAAGCGCTCAGGTCCAGAACGGTGCTGGGCTGGGCGAGCGGCGTCGGTCCGGCATCGACGAGCAGGGGGATGCGGCCGTCCAGCTGGTCCAGCACGGCCGCGGCGGTTGCACACGGGGGCGCGCCGCTGCGGTTGGCGCTGGAGGAGGCCAGGGGGCCGACGCGGCGGGCCAGCGCGCGCAGAAAGGGCTGCGCGGGCAGCCGCACGCCGACGGTCCCCTTTCCTGCCGTGAGGGCGCTGGGCAGATGCGGCCGCGCCGGCAGCACGAGGGTGAGCGGACCGGGCCAGTAGCGCTCCATCAGCAGCCGGGCCGCCGGTGGAAGCGGGCCCTCGACGACCGCCCGCGCCTGTTGATCGTCGCCCAGGAGGACCGGCAGCGCCTTTTCGGCAGGCCGCTCCTTCACCGCGAACAGACGGTCGATCGCCGCGGCATCGCTGCACAGACAGACCAGCCCGTAGACCGTGTCGGTCGGCACGCCGACCACTGCCCCCTGCTCCAGCGCGGCGGCGGCACGCGCCAGCGCCTCCGTTTCGTCAGCCGCAAGAACGACCGTCATCGACTCCGCTCCGCTCCGAATCGCATCTACCCACCGCAAAGCGATTACAACGAAAAATGCTCAGGCAATTGCAACTGCCTGCGCTATGATATATGCTTTCTGTTGGCCCGTGTATACTACTGATGGCTGAAGAGTACGTCAACAATGACAGCGAGATGAAGAGCGAATCCCCATTTGACGATCTGCTTGCGCTGGTCAAGGGCGCGGGGGACCTGGCGACGGGCGTGGCGTGGCGGCTCCATCGCTGCGGCATCCCGGTCGTGATGACCGAGCTGCCGCGCCCGCTGACGGTGCGGCGCGCGGTCGCTTTTGCGCAAGCCGTGTACGACGATGAGCACGAAGTGGAAGGGGTCACCGCACGCAGGGCCCTGGTTGCGGATGTGCCGGAGGTGCTGGAGGCGGGTGAGATCCCGGTCCTGGTCGACCCGGAGGCCGGGGCCATCGACGAGCTGGCGCCGTCGGCGGTTGTCGACGCGATTCTGGCCAAATGCAATACCGGCACGACGCTGGAGAGCGCGCCGTTCGTGGCGGCGCTGGGGCCGGGTTTCGAAGCCGGCGTCGACTGCCACGCGGTGATCGAGACCAACCGCGGGCACAATCTGGGGCGCGCAATCTGGGAAGGAGCGGCCGCAGCCGACACCGGCACACCCGGCGCTCTGCCCGGGCTTGATGCGGCGACGACGCGTGTGCTGCGTGCCCCCGCGGCAGGCAGCTTTCGCGCCCTGGCGCGCATCGGCGACCGCTTGGCGGCGGCGCAGCCCTTTGGCAAAGTTGTGCAGGCCGGCGGCGAGGAGACGACTTTGCTGGCGCCCTTCGACGGCGTGCTGCGCGGCCTGATCCACGAAAGCGTTCCCCTCCAGGCCGAACTCAAGATCGGCGACCTCGACCCGCGCAGCAAGCCCGGGCACGCCTTCCACATCTCCGACAAGTCGCTGGCGGTGGGGGGTGGCGTGCTGGAAGCGTTTCTGCACTGGCATTTCGGCAGAAGCGACGACACCGTGACCGAGGAGTTGGGATTCTGATGAACAGCAGCCCTTCCCACGACGCCAGCCCACAGCCTGCGAGCGAGGGCTCATCCAACGCTGCTGAGCAAAGACAGATCCAAATCATCCCCATCCCGGGCATACCGCTCGTGCAGCCGGGCGATGATGTCGCGGCCCTCATTGTCGAAGCAGCCGAGACAGGAGGCGTTCCGCTGCTCGCCGGGGATATCCTGGTCGTGGCGCAAAAGATTGTGAGCAAGGCCGAAGGTCGCCTCGTGCGGCTGGCGGAGGTGAAGCCGGGCGCAGAGGCAGTTCGGCTGGCGGAAGAGACGGGCAAGGACGCGCGCGTGGTGCAGGCGGTACTGGATGACAGCGCCGCGGTCATCCGTGCGCGCGAAGGCGTGCTGATCGTCGAGCAGAGCAGCGGCTGGGTCTGCGCCCATGCCGGGCTGGACCACTCGAACGTGGCGCCGGAGGAGAAGGAGACGGTCGCGCTGCTGCCGGCCGACGCCGACGCCAGCGCCGGCGAGATCCGCAGCCGCATCGGGGCGCGGACCAGCGCCAAAATCGCGGTCCTGATCAGCGACAGCCACGGGCGTCCGTGGAGGATGGGAACGGTGGGCGTCTGCATCGGCTGTTCCGGCCTGCCGGCGGTCTGGGATCAGCGCGGACTGACCGACCTGTACGGATACGAGCTGCGGGCGAGCGAGGAGTGCATTGCCGATGAGCTGTGCGCGGCCGCGTCGCTGGTGATGGGACAGAGCGGCGAGGGTCGCCCGGCCGCGATCATACGCGGGTACACGCCGCCGGATGCCGCGCATACGACCGCGCGTGCCATCCAACGTCCGCCGGAGCGGGATCTGTTCCGTTGAGGAGTCCGACCGCGGTGGTCAGCGGCCGGCGGCGCGAAGCCTCGCGCAGAAGGACAGCAGCCGCGGCTGGCTGAAGTACCCCCGACAGGATTCGAACCTGTGCTCCCGGCTCCGGAGGCCGATGCTCTATCCACTGAGCTACGGGGGCATGAAACGGGCGGGCTGACGCTACTGTGACGATACCACAGCGGCCGCTTTCTGAGCAAATGATGCCCCGGAAGGGCCCCCGGCGCAGGCGCGCGGCAGACAATCGCATGACGGCTGTCAGCGCGAGTGCAGATGACATTCCCGACTCGCTGTGCTATCATCAAAATTGATTGGCTCCGATCCCGCAGATCGCAGTCGCCCATCACCTTAATCACAAGTATCGCTCTCAGGAACGCGCCACCGTGTCAACACCAGCAGCCGTTCGGGTACAGTCCTTCGGCACGACCGTTTTCGCCGAGTATTCGGCGCTGTCGCTCGAATACGATGCAATCAACCTGGGCCAGGGCTTTCCCGACTTCCCCGCGCCGGATTTCGTTATCGAAGCGGCCCGCAGCGCGCTCGCCGCGGGCCACAATCAGTACGCGCGCAGCGCCGGTCATCCCCGCCTGGTCAACGCCCTGGCCGCCGCCTACAGCCCGGTCTTTGGCCGCGAGTTGGACCCGATGACGCAGATCGTGGTGACCACCGGGGCGACCGAAGGCATCTTCGCCACCGTGCAGGGGGTGGTGGATCCAGGCGACGAAGTGATCCTGATCGAGCCGTTCTATGACAGCTATCCGGCATCGGTGATCATGGCGGGCGGCACGCCGATCTACATCCCTCTGCGCCCCGCGCCCGGCGCGGCCACCTCGGCGGACTGGCGTATCGACATGGACGAGCTGCGCGCCGCCATCAACGAGAAGACCAAGCTGATCATCATCAATACGCCGCTCAATCCGGTAGGCAAAATGTACAGCCGTGAGGAGCTGCTCAGCCTTGCCGAGGTGGCGCAGGAGCATGACCTGCTGGTGCTCAGCGATGAAGTGTACGAGTGGATGACCTACGACGGAACGCCGCACGTGCGCATGGCAACGCTGCCCGGCATGTGGGAGCGTACGATCACGCTGGGCAGCGCCGGCAAGACATTTTCGGTCACCGGCTGGAAGATCGGCTGGGCGATTGCGCCGGAACCGCTGGCGCACGCAGTGCTGATGGCACACCAGTGGATCCCGTTCGCGGTGACGACACCGCTGCAGGAGGCGGTCGGCGCGGCCTTTGAGCAGGTCGACGAGCGCAACTATCTCAGCGAGCTGAGCGAGATGTACCAGGACAAGCGGGAGATCCTGCTGTCGGCGCTCAACGATGTTGGATTCCCGCCGGTAACGCCGCAGGGCAGCTACTTCATCCTCGTCGACACGACCGACCTCGACGCGCCTTTGCCGACCGACGACCTGCGCGATGTGCAGATCTGCCGCTGGCTGACAAAGGAGATCGGCGTGACCGCGATTCCCCCCTCCGCATTCTACAGCGCCGAACACAGCCACCTGGCTGCAAACGTCGCCCGCTTCTGCTTCTGCAAAACCGATTCGATTCTGGAAGCCGCCGCGACCCGGCTGCGCGCAAATCTGTAAGACCGGCAGCCGGCAGCCCGCGGCACGAAAACGCCAGGGCCGCCGGCCTTTTCACCGACCGCAGGACATAGGACAGAGAACTTTGGAAATGGAGCTACGGGTTCAACAGGGGAATATCGCCGACGCGGAGGTCGACCTGATCGTCGTCAACCTGTTTGCCGGCGTGGGCGCGCCCGCCGGCGCGACGGGCGCGGTGGACCGGGCGCTGGACGGCGAGATCAGCCAGCTGATTGCGACGGAGGATTTCACCGGCGAGGCGGAGACGACGGCCCTGCTCTATGCGCGCGGGCGGCTGACCGCCCCGCGCGTGCTGGTGGTCGGTTTGGGCGGCAGCGGGCAGTTCGGCGTCGCGCAGATTCGGCGGGCGGCCGCGGTGGGCGCGCAGGCCGCGGCAAGAGTGAAGGGCGTCAAAACGATCGCCACGATCGTGCACGGGGCGGGCATTGCCGGTCACGACGCAGACGCGGCCGCGCAGGAGGTGGCGCTGGGAACGCTGCTGGCCGGCTACCGCCCCAAACTGTATCGACGCGAAGGAGCGGCCCAGGGCTTGACGAGCTGCACTGTGGTCGAGTACAGCGCAGACAAACTGGCCGACATTGAGCGGGGGGTGGCGAGAGGCGAGGCGATCGCGCGGGCGGTCTACACGGCCCGCGACCTGGTCAACGAACCCCCCAATGTGTTGACCCCCGTGGAAATGGCCGCCCGCGCCGAAGCCATGGCTTCCGACGTGGGCCTCAAGAGTACGGTCCTGGACGAGGCCGCGATGAAGGATGCCGGCATGGGCATTCTGCTGGCGGTCAGCGAAGGCAGCGCCAATCCGGCGCGGTTCATCATTCTGGAGCACGCGCCCGCCGGCCATGCCGGGGAGGCGCCGCTGGTATTCGTCGGCAAGGGCATCACCTTCGACACCGGCGGCATCAGTCTCAAGCGTCTGGGCGGTATGTGGCAGATGAAGAGCGACATGGGCGGGGCCGCGGCGGTGATCGGCGCCATGGAGGCAGTTGGGCGCCTCAATCTGCCCCGGCGGGTGATCGGGATCGCGCCGTGCGTGGAAAATATGCCGGACGGCAAGGCGTTCCGGCCCGGCGATATCGTCACCGGCATGACGGGCAAGACGGCGGAGATCATCAGCACCGACGCCGAGGGACGCCTGATTCTGGCAGACGCGCTGGCCTACACGGCCAGATTCAATCCAGTCGCGGCCGTCGATCTGGCCACGCTGACCGGCGCGGTCGGGACCGCGCTGGGGCATTTCGTGCGCGCGGGCCTGTTCAGCAACGACAGCGCGCTGCAGCAGGCGTTGATGGCCGCGGGTGACCGGAGCGGGGAGCGGCTATGGCCCTTCCCGATGGATGAGGAGTACGAAAAGCCGATCAGGAGCGACATGGCGGAGGTGAAGAACAGCGCGGGGCGGGAAGGCGGATTGAGCAGCAGCGCCAAGTTCATCCAGCATTTCACCGAAGGTTACCCCTGGGCGCACCTCGACATCGCCAATATGGTGCTGGCCGACAGCCGGATCAACGCGGAAACGCCCAAAGGCGCGACGGGCTACGGCGTGCGGCTGCTGGTCGAGCTGGCGGAGCGGTACGCGGCGGGTTCTCCGTCGTAGACGCGTGGAGAAGCAGAGCCCGGGAAGCCCGGGGAGAACGAAAGCAGGAGAGAAGGCTATGAGGAAACGACATATACGACGGCTGGGCTTGACTGTTCTGGGCGGCCTGCTGGCGGCGGTAGCCTTGCCGAAAATGGCGCTGGCGGCAGGTTTGGTGCAACTGGTGGAAACGGAGCTCGCGCCTGTCGTGCCGGCGATGATACCGCTGGTCGGGGCGGCCGCGGGCATCGAACGCATGCTGGAGCTGGGGTGGCACTATCTGGAATGGGGCGCGCTGCGCTTCTTTGGCTGGCGGCCCAGCGATCTGAAGTCGCCCGGCTATGTCGCGTTCAAACGCAGCACCAGCCTCCTGGCCGGCATCTTCCTCGGCGTGGTCGTCTCAAACTTCAGCGGCATGCGCCTGATGGCCTATCTCGGCCAGACGCTACCCGGTTTTCTGGACCAGGTCCCGGAAATGTGGGACATTCTGGTAACAGGACTGATGATCGGCGCGGGCACGAAACCGACCCACGACATCCTGGGGATCATCACCCAGCTGAAGAACCTGATCGGCAGCACCGCGCTGAAGCAGAAGGAACAGGCCGGCGCCGCCCTCGCCGACAGCATCCTCAAGCTGCGGCAGGCCGATGCGCCCGCGTCATACCAGGTCGATGTGCCGGGCGTGGGCGCGACACAGGTGCCCGGCGCCGCCAGCCAGGCGCCCCGCAATCGCATGCTCGACGAGACCGGCGGCAGACGCCGCGAACGCAATATCGACCGCTACGCCAACGCGCTGCACGATAACCTGTTCAGCAGTGGATGAGGAGGAAATCTTTGTCCGCTGAATCAACGGACACGGCAAGTCAAGCTGGGTACAACGCCGCGACGGAGGCCTCTCCTGGCCCGGCCGACCGATTCACCCGGGAGAGCATCTGGCGGAGATACTGCATGGCTGGGCATCACGCAATATCGCTTGGCCAAGACGATAGGCGTGCCGCCGATTCGCGTCCACGATATTCAACTGCCGCCGGTCCATTACGGTGGAGCATCTGGCGGAATAGATCCACTGTACAGGTGACACCAGCATGGGTTATCCATCACGCAGATCAAGCGACGAATCGCTCTGGCCAAGACGATAGGCGTGCCTGCACCTTTCACCGCTGTCGCGTCCACGATAGCGCCCCCCAAACAGCTGACCCAGATCGACGTTGCCGCCGCCGCTGGCGCCATCCCCGCCAACCTGCGGCATATACTGCGCAACCTTCTGCGCCAGTTTGCCCATCGGCATCGTCTGCAGGTAGGCCTTGCCCGGGCCGCGCAAGGTCGCGAGGAAGAGGCCCTGTTGGACATCGAAATCCATCTCCACTGCCTCGGTCATCCAGCTCACGCCCTGCCGGGGCCGAGCAAGGTGTGCCTGCCGGAGGAGGAGTGCGGAAGATGATCGGTCTTCCAGGGGTTGAGCGTGACGGTAACCAACCGGCCGAGAAGGCGACCTGACGAAATAATCGACCACCGATTCGCCGGAGATCGCGCGTTTGAACATACCCGCCGCCGGTGTTGTATCCATCTCCACTGCCTCGGTTTTCATGCGGTCTTCCTGACGGTACCCGCATGTTTTTCACTCCTTACCCGGTCCCAGTAACCGGGTCTTCGTTCTCAACAGCGCGAATCGACTTGGGTGAACTCACCAATGCCGAATCACGGAAAGCAGTTGTCGTCAGCGCACGCAGCCGTCGAACGTCCGGCCCTGGATGTGGTGAAAGACCGGCCCCTCGCCGTCTCTCGTGTACTGCGAGCGCGACGACATATAGGAGAGGGCGATCGCGCGGCGCCAGCGGTCGGAACGGTTGGGCGCGGTGTAGTGAAGCAGCAGCGAGTGGAAGAAAAGCCCGCCGCCGGCCTTCACCGGCGCCAGCTCGCATATCGGCCTCGTCGTAATAGTCCGGGTCCACCACGTAGTCGTCGGTCACGTCAATGTGGGGCTGCGGCCCCCACTTGTGACTGCCGGGAATAGCCGCCATGCAGCCGTTCTCAGCGGTAGCATCGTCCAATGCGAACCAGCAGGAGCAGAGGTCCATCGGCTCGATCGGCCAGTAGGGAGAATCCTGGTGCATGCCCTTGGCTGAGCCGACTTCGGGCGGCTTCAACAGCAACGCGTTGCGGAACATTTTGATGTCCGGACCGACGATCTGTTCGAGAAGACCGATGATGTTCCCGTTGCTTCCCAACGCGTTGAAAAGATCATCGGATTCGACCAGGCCGTCGATCTTGCGGATGCCGTCGCCCGGCGCTTCGACCTGCAGTTCACCCCGCTGGACGCGCGGCTCGATCTGCACCTGGAGCTGCTCCTGTGAGCGCCCGCCGTGGGTGTACTCGCGCAGGCGGTTCCGCAGCCCCTCGACCTCTCCGGCATCCAGCAGCCCTTCGACGACGAGAAAGCCGTCGCGGCGGTAACTATCAATTTGCTCCCGCGTCAGTTGCATTGCCATCTCTCTCTTTGGTACTGAATCAGGCCGGTTCTTTTGTCATTTCGCCTTTGTCGGCGGCCGCGGCATTGAGCGTGGCTGCGGCTTTGTCCTGCGCCATCTCGGTGACGCTCTTGGTATGCAGTCGGGCCGCGCCTTTCCAACCTTCGCGCAGGCGCGCGCGCGTACTGTCGCGCTCGGCCGCGTCCAACCGCGCCTGCGCCGCGGGGACCTGCTGCCGGTACTGCGGCAGCCAGCGCGCCTGGGCCACCAACATCTCATCCGTCATCTGCCAGATCTCCTCGGGATTGCAGACGGCCGCGGTCAGCGGGTCATGCAGCATCGCCTGCTTGAGCAGCATGACATCGCCGTGCACGGCTGCTTCGACCGCCATACGCTGCACCTGCACGCTGGCCGCGCATGTGGCCGCGCACGCCAGCGGCAGGTCGCCCACAATCGGCATGTTGATGCCGTTCTTGTCGACATAGCCGGGGATCTCGATGCAGCAGCCGTCGGGCAGGTTGGTGATATGGCCCTGGTTGATGACGTTGAAGTGGCCGCGGTAGGGGCGTCCCGTCTCCAGCCCCTCGATGATGTAGGAGCCGTGCTCCTCGCTGCGGCGCTCGGGCGTGATGCGCGGCGGCTCCTGTTTGAGCCAGTTGGGGAAATCGGTCTCGAACCAGTTGCGCCCCTCGGTGCAGACGCGCAGGTAGCCGCCCGTCTCACCGTTGATCCAGCGCGAAAGGTCGATCCAGTCGTTGATCTCGTCAGGGCGCTTGCGGTACCAGGGCACATATTCGCTGACGTGGCCGTTGGATTCGGTCGTGTAGTAGCCGAAGCGCCGGATCATGTCGATGCGCAGCTTTTCGGTGGTGGGATATTCGGAATGGCCCTCGAACAGATCCAACATGCGCGGCACCATGTCGATGCCGCGCCATTCCACGCGGATATACCAGGTCTGGTGATTGATGCCGGCGCAGACGATATCAACCTCGTCGCGGTGCAGCGTTTCGTCGGCTGCGATCAGCCCTCCCCGCCTGGCCCACTCTTCGATGCAGCGCGTGATTTGCCAGTGACCGCCCTGCACGCCGTGGCAGAGACCGACCGTGCGCACGCCGCCGTACCGGTTGCAGGCCCAGACGTTCATCGCCATCGGGTTCGAGTAGTTGAGAAAAAGCGCATCCGGCTTGGCCGCGGCGCGGATGTCGTCGCAGATGTTCAGCAGCGCCGGGATCGTGCGCTGGCCGTACATGATGCCGCCGGCGCAAATCGTATCGCCGACACACTGGTCGATGCCGTATTTGAGCGGGATGTCGATGTCCAGTTGGAACGCATCCAGGCCGCCCTGGCGCACGACCGAGATCACGTAGTCGGCGCCGGCAATGGCTTCACGCTGGTCGGTGGACGGGGTGATGGTGGCGGGCAGATGATTTGCGTCAATGTCCCGCTGCGCCAGCTGCATCACCATTTCCAGGTTGCCGGCATTGATGTCCATGAAGGCAAAGCGGGTATCGGCCAGCTCGGGCACGGCCAGGATGTCGTGCATCAGCTTGCGGGTGAAGCCGATCGAACCGGCCCCGATCATTGCGATTTTTATCGACATACGAAATCTCTCCAGATGGGATCGCCTACATTGGCTGCTGCGCGATCTATTATACGACAACCGCAAAAGAGATTCACAGAGAAGTGGCACTCAGGCAGGGCGATTGCATCTAATTGGGTCAAGACCCCGCGACACTACCTGATTCGAGCCCAACTCAGAAAAAAACGCCGAGAACAGTGCAAATCATAGTGCGCGGTCGCGAATTCTTAAGGTTTTCGGCGACTGGCGATCGGTTTTTCAGCCGAAAACGAATGACAATTGGTAGGGGCACCCCTTGTGGGTGCCCTTTGTGGGCGCCCTTCGCGGGATATTGTGGCGTCCAGATTTAGATGCGATTGCCCTGGGCACTCAGGAGGAAAAAGTGGGCAACGCTAGGTGTGCTTGACACTCTTGTCGAATGGTTGCTCACAGAGGTGTCAGCGTGTAAAGAGGTTGCGCCTCACATAGCGGGCGTCGTCAGAGGCCAGAAAGGCCAGCAGCGCGCCGACGCCTTCCGGGTCGCCCAGCTGGGCGCGCGCATCTTCCAGATCGAAGGCCTGGCCCTGGGCCTCAGCCGCTTCGCGCATCTGCCTCAATTTCAGCTCCGTCTCGATATTGCCGGGACAGACGACGTTGACACGGATGCCCTTGCGCGCCAGGTGTCGTTCCAGCGTCATTCCCATCCCGTTTACCGCGCCCTTACTGGTCCCGTAGGCGATTGAGGAGCTGGCGCCCTGCACGCCGGCCCCCGAGCCGACCAGCAGGACCACGCCGCGCCCGCTCTCCGCCAGCAGAGGGTATGCCTCCTTGACACAGAGGAAAACGCCGCGCACGTTAACCGCCAGCACTTCGTCGAAGACCTCGACCGGGAACGCGTCCGGCATCAGCATCGGCCCCTGCAGAACGCCGGCCGAACAGATCAGAACATCGAGCCGGCCATGACGCGCCTTCACGTCGCCGAAAACCCGCTGCGCGTCCTCGTGCTTGCGCACGTCCAGCCGCTGATAGCGCGCCTTGCAGCCCTCGCCCCGCAGCGACGCGGCCAGCGCCTCGCCTGTCCCGTCCTTGATGTCGGTGATGATCACCTCGGCCCCGCGCTGCGCGCACAGCCGCGCGGCCGCGCCGCCAATGCCCTGCGCGCCGCCGGTGATGAGGATGACCTTGTTTTCAACGTCCGCAGCAGTCGGTGTCATGGAATTGCAGTGGGTAGTGGTTGGTGAATAGTGGTTAGTGAATCGCTATGCAGACATGGGACGGATGCACAGTACCACAGGCAGGGGGAGACCGGAAAAATGCAGGCATTTCGCTTGGGTTGATGCCGGGTGTGGATTGCGTTGGCCATTCCGGCGTTGTATAGTCAGTCCCCACAGCAGCAGCCACCATGCCAGGCGGTCCGGATGCCCGGAATACCGGGAAGGTATCGAGCATGTCGACCGAAACGGATTTGTTCGTCCAAAGCATGTCCCACTTCCCGCAACGCGCAGAAAACGCCGCGGTCGCGGCGTTGGGGCATATCCTGTCCAATTCCGGGCCAGCCCGCGAGGCGCTGGCCGACACCCTGCGGGAGGGTGGTACGCCGGTCGATTCGATTGCCGAGGTGCGGGCCCAGGCAACGGGCGAAGAGAGCAACTCCCCGTGCCTCGTCTGTCTTGACGACGACGGCGCCAAGCGGGTGCTGATCGAGACCAGGTTCTGGGCCGAGGTGGCGCCAGACCAGCCGAACGCGTATCTCAAACGGCTCAAAGAGCAATCGCGCAGTCGGCCTGTGGCGGTCCTGTTCGTGGCGCCGGCCGCACGCCTGGAATCGCTGTGGGGAGAGTTGAACCTGCGAGCGGACAGGGAATTTCAGCTCTTTGTCGTTACAACGCCCAGCGACCTGCACGCCGCCACAGTATCCGGCGGAGACCGCCGCCTGATGTTGACAAGCTGGGCCAAACTGCTGGGCCTGATGGAGTGGAAAGCCAGTAAAGCCGCGGACAGGTCGACCGAAGAAAAGATCAGACAGCTACACAAACTCGGTGGCCGCATGGACGCCGAGGTCCAATCGCCTTAGCATTGGGAATATCCGATCGGAATAGGCACAGTGGGAAGTTGACTTGCAAAAGCCTGTAGACCATACCAACAACCGAATTTCAAGAAAGGCCCCTTATCATGTCAAACGAAACGACTTTGTTCGCGCATATTGCACCAAGGTTCACACACCGCATAGAAGATGTAGCTGTTGAATCGCTGGGACATATTCTGTCCAATTCTGAGGCAGCCCGCGAGGCGCTGGAGGAGATAGCACGACTCGGAGAGGCGAAAATTGGTCCCATAGATAGAGTACAGACCCAGGTAATCGACGAAGAAGGGGCACGTCTGGACCTCGTCGGCTTTGACAAAAGAAAAGCTAAGCAGGTACTGATTGAAGCCAAGTTCTGGGCCGGCCTGACCCCTAACCAGCCAAATCAGTATCTGACACAGTTGCCGCAAGGTCGGCCTGCCGCGCTCTTGTTTGTCGCCCCTGCGAGACGGATCTCAATGTTGTGGCCGAAGCTTCTCCTGCGGGCTGAAGAGAAGTTCAATTTGTCCGACAAATCGGGACTCAGGCAACTGTGTTCCGCCAAAATAGGTGAGGAAGAGCATTACCTGCTTTTGACCAGTTGGGCCGAGTTGCTTGAGCGTATGGAAACGCGAGCCAAATCGAAAGGAGATTCCGCAGCTGAAGCTGATATTCAGCAGTTGCGCGGCCTCACCAACCGGATGGACACTGACACTTTTGTTCCCTGGCGTTCGGAAGATTTGGGGCCGGAATTCCCTAGACGTGTGCTGGGTCTATTAACGCTTGTTGACGATGCATGTGACAGCGGGGTAGCCGACAAGTTCCTGGAGAAAAAGGGAAGATCAGTAAGGTGGGAAGGTTACGGGCGGCGAATCCAAATCGGTGGTGTGGCAGAGTGGTTCGGTTTCATCTTGGACGCATGGGCGGAACACGGCAATACGCCCCTGTGGCTCTTATTCTCATACCAGGAGCACGAACGACTTCTAGAGGCCGGGTTGGCCGAGACCCAGGTAGTAAAATGGAGGACGAAGGACGGAAGACACTGCATTCCGATAGAATTGCCGACCGGAGTCGAATACGACGCCGTGTTGGATTCCGTGGTTGCTAGCTTAAAGCATATCGCGGAACGGTTTGAGGCTTCTGATCCCTCACGAGCTGCCGATCCTGAGCAGGACCGTATCAGCGAATAAGTTACGTTCTAGAGGTGAAATGACGCGCGGACGACAGTGCGTGTGCCAACAGCGCCACAAAAACAAAAATATGCAGAGCATACGCTCTGCATTTTCCCCCTCAAATGAGCCCCCTGGGACTCGAACCCAGAACCCACGGCTTAAAAGGCCGTTGCTCTACCAATTGAGCTAGGGACCCGCGACAACAGCCCCCCATTCTAGTCCAGACGACCGGGCCGGGCAAACTTTGACGCCCAAAAACAGAGCGCGGGCGCATTCAGCCGCGAAAGTACGGACTAAAGGATGGGCGGCTCGTCAGCGTAGTAGTCGTCGCGCAGGGAATCGGCCTGGGCGACCCAGCCGGCGAAGTCGAGATGGTCGCCCGCAAGATGCGCGGGGATGATGCGCGCCAGCTCGTCCGGCGCGCGCTCCGCCAGCTGGCGGTAGGTGAAAATGCCGGCGGCGTAGAGCTCATCCTCGTACACCTGATCGATACCGTTGATGCGGGTCAGGTCCTCGGGCAGCGGGCCATCGTAGTCCGCGCCGACGCGGTCGCTGGCCTTCGCCAGCTCACCCGCCTGCTCGATCCAGGCGCGCGTGTTGCTGCCCGGCAGCGCCCTGGTGATCTCCTCCAGCGATCCGGCGTCCATGCGCGCAAGCTGGTCCCAGGTAAAGATACCGACCTGGTAGAGACGCCGCTCGTAGAGACCGCCGATGCCGTGGACCGCCGTGAGGTTGTCGGGCCGGTTGGCCTGGAGCTGCGCTTTGCGGCGCTTCGCGCGTCCGCGCTTCGGTTTTTCAGCCCGCGGCCGCGCTTTCTCGCGGCCGCGGGTAGAGGGCGCAGCTGTATCACCGCCGACCGGCGCGTCCCGCCCGCCCATCTGGAGACCGCCCCGCAAGCCGGAAGAGGCCATGGCCAGATCGATGCGCCTGCGCCGGCCGCGATGCCAGACCCACTCAACCAGTGTCATGGTTATCCAGCCGAACAACAGACCAACCAGGATATAACCGAGCAAACTCGTCAGTTCCATTCGTGCCCCCGCGCGCTACCGAAAAAAGGCCTGCCTGTGACAAGGTCAGGCGTGCGCGATCCGCTGTCTTTTCCTCTCCTTAAAAGTGTATCCCGCGGCCCGAAAGCTTGTCAATCCGCTGCACGCTGTCGCTTTCACGCTGTCTTCACCGTCCGCCGCTGCCGCGCGGCCTCGAACAGAATCGCGGCGCCGGCCGCGGCGACGTTGAGGGACTCGGTCGCCGCCGCCATCGGAATCGCCACCGTCGGCGCGCCGGCGCCGACCTGTGGACTCGCGCCGTGCGCCTCGCTCCCGAGTACGAGCGCGGACGGCCTGCTCCAATCGACCTCGTCGTAGCGCAGGCCGCCCTGCGCGCTGGCAACGTAGAGTGACGGGCCGGCGGAGAGCAGCGTCCCAAGCGCGTCCCAGTTTTCCAACGTGCGCAGCGGCGCCCGAAAGTGGGCGCCCATCGCCGCGCGCATGACCTTGCCGTTGAAGGGATCGACACAGCCCGGCCCGAACAGGACCTGGTTGACGCCCGCGGCCGCGGCCGTGCGCAGAAGCGTGCCGGCGTTGCCGGGATCGCGCACACCGTCGAGGACCAGGGAAAGCGCGGCGGCGGAAGGCAGGGGCAGCTGCGGTATGGCGACAACTGCGACGATCGACTGCGGCGATACGGTCTCGCTGATCCGGTCAAGGAGCTCCGGGCTCACCAGATAGAGAGGACAGAGCGCCTCGATCTGCGCCGCAAGGTCAGGGCGGGCGCCGGCGGCGGCGGCGGTGATGAAGCAGGTGTGGAAGGCGGCGCGCATCGACAGCGCATCCTGCACCAGGCGAAATCCTTCCAGCAGGCAGAGGCCATGGGCCTGGCGCTGGCGCCGGCGCTGCAGCTTGCCCGCCAGTTTGAGCTGCGCATTGCCGGCGCTCGTGATCTCTTTCATTGCGACTGTGTTGGCACGGGGCGGCCGCGAGCGGACTGCAGCGGCGGCCAGAATTACGCTTCGGACGAAAAAAGCAGAGGCAATCGCCTCTGCAATCAACACACTGAATTGTCTGACGGTCCGACGGCCAGGGCTAATTCAAATGGCTCTTGGCCAGCTCGGCCAGGGCGCTGAATCCATCGGCGTCGCGCACCGCGATGTCGGCCAGGACTTTGCGATCGACCTCGACGTCGGCCTGCTTGAGGCCGTAGATCAGGTGGCTGTAGTTGAGGCCGTTGAGGCGCGCCGCGGCATTGATGCGGGTGATCCAGAGGCGGCGAAAATCACGCTTGCGCGCGCGGCGGTCGCGGTAGGCAAAGGCGAGCGAGCGCAGCATCGCCTCGTTGGCGCGCTTGAAGAGCTTGGAGCGGCTGCCGAACTGCCCCTTGGTGAATTTGAGCACCTTCTTATGCCGTCTGTGCGCGTATACTTTGGGTCTGGAGCGTGGCATCGGTCGAATCCTCTTGTCTGGCGAAAACAACGCCCGGAATCCCGCAGGAAGCCAGGCGCCCCATCAGCATCTATGGCTGTACGATGGCCGGTCAGGCGACCATGCTCTTGATCAACTTGGCCTGACCGGTGTTCTTGCTGGTAATTTTCTGACGATATTCACTGACCTTGCGCTTCTTGCGGCGCAGATGGTTTCCGCCCTGCTTGCGGCGCATCAGTTTGCCGTTCTTGGTGACGCGAAAACGTTTCTGCACGCCCTTATGGCTCTTCATCTTTGGCATAGTTCGTCCCGGCTGCTTCCGCGCCCCGCCCGAGAAGGGACGCATTGAACCTTTCTGTTGACATGCATTGAGCACGAAAACACCCGTCCGCGGATGCGAAACAAAAGGCGGCGTGCAAGCAATGGATGATAGCATAGACGACCGCCATGCCCAAAAAAGAGCAGGCGGTTCGCACAAACGGCTATTTTCGCCCGGCGGCACGGCGAAGGAATGAACAGTGCCGCCGGCGATACGGTTCGCTACGCGGCCGGTGCGAGAAGCATCACCATGCTGCGACCCTCAAAACCGGGATGGGATTCGACGACCGCTTCTTCAGCCAGCTCCTCGGTGACCCGTTTCATCAACTCGAGGGCGATGTCGCGGTGGACGATCTCGCGTCCCCGGAAGCGGATGCGCACCCGTACCTTGGCGCCGTCATTCAGGAACTTTCTCGCCTTGTTGAGGACGACCTGAATGTCGTGTTCACCGGTCTTGGGCCGCAGCCGCACTTCCTTGATCTCGATCTGTTTCTGGGCCCTGCGCGATTCACGCTCACGCTTCTGCCTTTCGTAGAGGTACTTGCCGTAATCCATCAAACGGCAGACGGGCGGATTGGCGTTGGGCGCCACCTCTACCAGGTCCAGATCTCGCTCCTCGGCGGCCTGGAGCGCGTCCTGCACATCCATTACGCCGAGCTGTGTCCCGACTTCGTCGATGACCCTCACTTCGCGTGTACGAATCCGGTGATTGATTCGTGTGGTGTTCCTGCTAATACTCACTCTCCTTTTGGCATGTTGCCCTCAGCAGCAGAGGCGCTATCGTCCGTCTCCCGCAATCGGTAGTGGGATGGCTCGCGCTCAAATAACGAAGTGGCGCTGCGTTGAACCACGTATTGAGAGAGGGGTTGCTGCCAGGGCACTTCAGTGGTAGACGGTCCAACTGTTTACTCGTTGGCAGTATATCAGTTCCAAAGGTACACGTCAAGCGCAAAATCGTAGACGGACGCAGGCGCAATATGGTTCCCCGCTGCGGTCGGGCCTCTGGTCAGAGCGGCGCAGTGGGACGAACGGCCCCACCCGCCCACCCTGCCCGGATCGTCACGTTTTGCCTTCAGTTCAGAGTGTCTTGGCGCGGGTGGCGACGCGCTCTGTAACGAGTTCGACGAACGCCCCGACCGGCATCCCGTTCTGCCGCGTGCCGTCGCGCTTGCGCAGCGAAACGGTCTCCTCTTCAACCTCGCGGTCGCCCACGATCAGCATATAGGGGACCTTCATGTTCTGGGCCTGCCGGATCTTGTTGTTCATGCGGTCACTGCTGAGGTCGGAGGCAACGCGCACGCCGGCGCCGGCCAGCCGTCCTTCGATCCGCGCGGCGTAGTCGTTGTGCGATGAAGTAACCGGGATCACGCGCACCTGTTCCGGGCACAGCCAGACAGGGAAGTTGCCGCCGTAATGTTCGATGAGGAAACCAATCGTGCGCTCATGCGTACCGAGGGGGGCGCGGTGGATGCAGAGGGGGATCTCGCGCTCACCGTCGGCGTTGATGTAGGAGAGATCGAGACGCTCAGGCTGGGCAAAGTCGACCTGGTTGGTGGCAAGCGTAAACTCACGGCCGATCGCGCTCCAGATCTGAACGTCGATTTTGGGGCCGTAAAAGGCGGCCTCGTCCGGCTCCTCGTCAAAGGGCACGTTCCCTTCCGTCATCGCACGCCGCACCATCTCCTCGGTCTTCTGCCACAGAGAGCGATTGTCGACATATTTCTGGCCCAGCTTTTTGGGATGGTGCGTGCTGAGGCGCATGACGTAACGATCGATGTCAAACAGGTCGAAGTAGATCTTGTAGAGGTCGATCACGCGCATGAACTCTGCCGCGAACTGCTCCTCCGAGCAGTAGATATGGGCATCGTTCATCTGCATCGAACGAACGCGCATCAGCCCGAACAGCTCGCCGCTCTGTTCATAGCGGTAGCAGGTGCCGTATTCCGCCAGGCGCACCGGCAGCTCGCGATAGCTGCGCAACTTGGAGCCGAAGATCTTGTGGTGCATGGGGCAGTTCATCGGCTTTACATAGTAGGTGACCCCTTCCATCTCCATCGGCGGGTACATGCTGTCCTTGTAGAAGGCGAGATGCCCGCTGCGCAGGAAAAGGTCCTCCTTGGTGAGATGGGGCGTGCGCACGCGCTCATAACCGGCCGCCTCTTCGGTCTCTTTGGCCAGGCGCTCCAGCTCTTCGATGATGACCGAGCCGCGCGGCAGCCACAGGGGCAGACCCGGCCCGACCTCGTCCTCAAAGATGAAGATCTCCAGCTCGCGGCCCAGCTTGCGGTGGTCCCGCTTGCGCGCCTCCTCCATCTGGTCAAGGTAGCCCCTCAACTCTTTGCGGTTGCGCCATGCCGTGCCGTAGATGCGTTGCAGCATCGCGTTCTTTTCGTCGCCGCGCCAGTAGGCCCCGGCCACGCTGAGAAGGCGGAAGCCGTCGGCGACAATCTTGCCGGTGTGCTCGACATGGGGCCCGCGGCACAGGTCCTCGAAGGTGTCGTGCTTGTAGGTGCTGATGACCGGCTTTTCGGTCACCTCGTTGCCGTATTCGTCGATTTCGCCTTCGTCAAGACCGTCGATCAGTTCCAGCTTGTAGGGCTGGTCGGCGAAGAGTTGGCGCGCCTCGCCGGCGCTGACCTCGCGATAGGCGAAGTCGTGCTTGCCGCCGATGATCTGGCGCATGCGCTTCTCGATCGCCTTGAGGTCGTCGCTGCGGAAAGTGCGCGGCGCGCCCTCTTCGTCGCGACCGAGATCAAAGTCGTAGTAGAAGCCGTTCTCGATCGGCGGCCCGATGGCGAACTTGGCGTCGGGATAGAGTTCCAGCACCGCCTGGGCCATGACGTGGGCCGCGCTATGGCGAATCTTGTAGAGATCGTCTATCTGTATGGCCATTCTACCTTGCTCCTGGGAAACCTTGGATTGACTGTGTCCGGTTGCCAGCGACGCGCTGATCGCTGTTGACAGTACATGCGCTGCGCGTAGTCAACCATGCAGCGCTCCACCAGGTAAGGTAGAGTAGCTGCTGCATCCCCTTTACGAGCGGCAACGGGTCGATCCATTCACTGAGGCGGTGGACGTCTCCGCCGTCGGTGAGACCGACGCAGACGGCGGGTATATTCCGGCTGAGGGGCACGTTGGCGTCGGTGCTGCTCATGCGGGCGTCGCTGCGCTCCTCGATGCCAAGTTCGCGCAGAACTGTGCAAGCGGCCTGCACGAGCGGATGCTCGAATGGAAGTTCGCCGGCGGGACGGTGGCCGATCTGTTCGTGGCGCAAGGTGAGGCCGTCGTCGCGGGCGCGGTGCGCGTCGACACGGCGCTCGACGATGCGCTGCACCTGTCCATCGAGCCAGATGAGCGTCTCCGGTGACGCGCTGCGCAGGTCCAGTTCCATCCAGGCTTCCTGGGCGATGGTATTGATCGAAGTGCCGCCGCCGATGCGGCCGATATTGAAGGTCGTGCGCGGCGTGTGGGGCACCTGCAGACTCACGATCTCCTCGGCGACGGCAACGAGGCCGTGCACGGCGCTGGCCGCGCCGAAATCACCCCAGCTATGGCCGCCCGGCGCGGCGGCGGAAGTGCGATAGCGGCGCACGCCCAGCGCCTGGTGGACGATGCGTCCGAGACCCATGCCCTCGATCACGAGCGCCGCGCCCAGGACGCCGCGCGCCCCTGCGGCAGGCGCGCTGCCGTCGGCGTGGAGCCGGTCGATGGCGCGCTTCATGCCGCGCAGATCGCCCAGCCCCTCCTCCATCGAGTTGGCCACGAGCCAGATGTCGACCGGCGGCGCGGCAAGTTCGACCAATGTTTCGGCCAAAGTGAGCAGGCCGGCCACACCGGTGGAATTGTCGCCGATGCCCGGCCCGCGCAGCAAGCCGTTGCTGAGACGCCGCAGGCGCAGGTCGGTCTCACCGGGGAATACGGTATCGGTATGGGCCGAGACGAGCAGGGCAGGACGTGCCTGCAGGCCGGGAACGCGGCCATAGACATTGTTCAGTTCATCGCGCTCGACGTCGGCCAAGCCGATGGCGCGCATCCGCTCTTCGACCCACGCGGCGCGCTCGGTCTCGGCGCCGGTGGGCGCGGGGATCTGCTGGACGGCGACGCAAAGATCGATCAGCCGCTCGTGCTTGCCATTATAGGCAGCGGCCGCGGCCCGTATTGCGTCCCCATGGGAAAGCCCGTCAATCAGCATGAATCACCTGTCGCAACGAATACTCGCACGACCAATTCGCCTTGCGAGCACAGTAGAACAACAGGGGCGCCCACACGAGCGCCCCTGCCTCGAATTGCTGATATGTTGTGAAACGGTCGAGATTCTATTCGTACCATCCGGAACCTATGAGTACGCCATCGTGGCGGATGACCCAGGAGCGCTTGGTCTGTTCCTCACCGGTGTTGGGATTGTCGAAGACATAGTCTACCCACAGCCCCTCCTCGGTGGCGCTCGGCAACAGGTCGCTGTAGCGATGACCGGTGGCATCGATGCCCAGATCGCCCTTCAGATCCTGGCCGACAAGGTCCGGGTTTGCGTTGGCAATCACCTCATCGTCCTCGTTTATGATAAAGACATACCAGTCGCCGTCGACGCTTTCGGGCGTGTTGTAGTAGGCGACGGTCTTCTCACGGCCATGGGACTGGTAGTAGCGGACCGCCTTGTCGACCATGGCTACCGTGTATTCAGCAGGTTCGGCCTTGGTGACGCCGGAACCCAACTTGGGAAAGACTTCGTACCAGCCGGAGGCGAAGATCAACCCATCGTGGCGGACGGCCCAGGTATGCTTGTACTCCTGGTTGCCGGTGGCAAGATTGAGGTAGATATAGTCTACCCACAGGCCGTCCTCGGTGGCGCCGGCAACTGCTTCGCCGTGTCGATAGCCGGCGATATCCACGCCGGCAGGACCCCTGAGGCTTGTGCCGACGATGTCCGGGTTGGGATGGGCAATGACAACTTCATTCTCGTCGAAGATGAAGACGTACCACTCGCCATCAACGCTCTCCGGACTACTGTAGTAGGCGACGGTGGCGTCGCGGCCCTCGCTCTCGTAGCGCTGAATTGCCCGCTCAACCATTGAGACAGTGAAGCCGGGCCGGTCGGCCTTGGTGGGGGCGCTGCGGCTGACATCGGGCAGCACCTGGTACCAGCCGGAGCCGATGAGCAGACCGTCGTGGCGCACGACGTAGGCGTGCTTGTACTCCTGGTTGCCGGATACGAGATTGGCGAAGACGTAGTCCACCCAGAGCCCCTCTTCGTTGGCGGTCAACATCAGGTCGCCGAAACGGTAGCCGGTCGTATCGAGACCGAGATCGCCTTTGAGGTCCATTCCGATAAGATCGGGATTGGCGTGGGCAATGAGCTGGTCACTCTCGTCAAATATAAATACATACCATTCGCCGTCAACGCTTTCGGGCGTGTTGTAATAGGCGACAGTCGCCTCGCGGCCTTTGGCCTTGTAGAGACGTAGAGCCTTTTCGACCATATGCACGGTGTAGCCGGCTCGGTCCGCCTTGCTGGTCCGCCAGGCAGAGTCGGGGCGCTCCATTTTCGGATGAGGAGGGAGCTTGTAGTGACAACCGGCCAGCGCTACGGCCGCTGCCAAAAATACAACCAATCCCATCACCAACCGAGTACTACGCATCATTTTCCTCCTGACCTGATCTTCTTTGAAACAGGTTCGATTCAGCCTTCTGACTCTCAACATGCAATGTCTACAGAAATATACCGAACAAACCTGCACGCGTCGGTCCGGTGCGGAATGTTCGGTAGAAGCGGAAACAAGTATGCTCTTCAGCTAAGACGCCAGCCCGAAGAGAAAAGTTCAATCTGCTGCCAGTTGCTCCTTTAGACGAAGCTTCCCTGTCACGAATCGGCCATTGCAGCGCTTTGGCGCCGCCAAGTGGGAGATACTGGACTTGAACCAGTGACCTCTACGATGTCAACGTAGCGCTCTAGCCAACTGAGCTAATCCCCCATACGATAATCGCCAACTATAGCACACGCCCGATTGAGGCCCAAATCCGGTAGATCCGTTTGGGGATGCGCCGTCGTTTGGCAAAAGCCCGGCGGTTGTCCGCATATGCTGCCCGTCGGCTGTTCTGGTGTATAATGAAAACTGGCGTGCAACTGCCGTACTCCAGAAAATGACCGAAATGCGCAAGGAATAACCGACAGCGCCAATACCGGGCCTGGCGGTCGCGCCGTAGACGCATCCAACAGCCGTAATCCATCCCACAAACAGATCAATCACAGCACAAAGAAATGACGGAGCGCACAATGAAAGTTCTGATGACAGCGCGGTGGGTCGAACGCTTTGCCAAGCTATTCCAGGAGGAGTTTCCTCAGGTGGAGTTTGTGTTCGCCGAAACGGCAGAAGAGATTGCGGCGAACGCGGCCGACGCTGAAGTCGCCTACGGGCCGTTGAACAGCAGCCAGATTCAAGCTGCGCCGAACCTGCGCTATATCCAGTCGGCGAGCGCGGGCGTGGAATGGATGCGCAACGCGCCCGAGCTGGCGGAGCGGGGGATAACGGTGTGCAATACGCGCGGCGCGCATGCGAGCACGATCGCCGAGCACACGATGGGCATGCTTGTCTTCATCGCACGCGGCTTCGACAGCATATACGAGGCGCAGAAACGCCACGAGTGGAAGAACCCGCCTGATAAGCCGCTGTTCGGCCTGGCCGGCCTGAAGATGGGCATCATCGGGCTGGGACATATCGGCCGCCACATCGCCAAACGGGCCGCAGCCTTCGAGATGGACGTCATCGCCGTCGATGCGCACGCCGTCGAAAAGCCGGACTACGTTTCCGACCTGCAGCTGCTGAACGGAATGCCGGCCCTGATGCGGGAGTCGGACGTTGTGGTCGTGACAGTACCGATCACGCCGGAGACACGGGGCATGGTGGGTCCGGAGGAGCTGGGGCTGATGAAGCCGGAGGCCTTTTTCATCGTCATATCGCGCGGGGGCACCTTCGATGAACCGACGCTGATCCGGATGCTGGAGGAGGGCAAGCTGGCCGGCGCGGCGCTGGATGTGGCGGCAACCGAACCACTGCCGGCCGACGATCCACTGTGGGATGCGCCCAATCTGTTCCTCTCTCCCCACTGTTCGCCAGGATCCGACCAGACCAGCGCCAATGTCACACGCATTCTCAAAGAGAACCTGAAACGCTACCTGAACGGCGAACCGCTGCACAATACCGTCAGTGTCGACCTCGGCTACTAGCAGATACGAGTTTCGCGTTCCTGGTAATCTGGCACTGCCGGGGACCGAAAGCCGCGGTCTTGCCGAGAACCAGAAAGCATCAACTGAAAACCTACCAAGGAGAGAAGCATGAAAGTCGTTGACGCGATCGCCCAATGTCTGAAGAAAGAGGGCACCGAAATCCTTTTCGCCTATCCGGTGAATGCCCTGATCGAATCCGCCGCCGAGCTGGACATTCGCACAGTGATCGTGCGGCAGGAACGCATTGGGCTGCACATGGCTGACGCGATCAGCCGTTTGAGCTCGGGCGAGAAGATCGGCGTCTTCGCCATGCAGTCCGGCCCCGGTTCGGAGAACGCATTCGGCGGCGTCGCGCAGGCATTCGGCGATTCGGCGCCAATCCTCGTTTTGCCCGGCGGCTATCCGCGCGCGGTCAACCAGGTCCAGCCAAACTTCAACTCGGCGCGGAGCTACGCCTCGGTCACGAAGTCGAGCGAACAGTTGACGACGCCCGAAATGACGGCCGCCGCGATCCGGCGGGCGTATACGGCCGTGCGCAACGGACGGCCGCGCCCGGCGCTGGTGGAGATCCCTGCCGACATCTCAACAGAGGAGATTGAAGAGTTCGACTACCAACCGGTGCAGCGCGTGCGCTACGGGCCGGACCCGGCCGACGTGCAAAAGGCAGCCGATATGCTGGTGGCGGCGGAACGGCCGGTGCTCTACGCCGGGCAGGGCGTACATTACGCCAAGGCCTGGGACGCGCTGAAAGAGCTGGCGGAACTGCTGGAATCGCCCGTTACAACGACGCTGAACGGCAAAAGCGCCTTCCCGGAGACACACCCTCTGAGCCTCGGCTCCGCCAACCGCTCGCATACGCAAGCGGTCGCCGACTTTTTCAACAACGCCGACCTGATCTTCGGCATCGGCTGCAGTTTCAGCTTCACCAACTTCGGCGTGCGCATGCCCGCGGGCAAGACGATCATCCACGCAACGCTGGACCCGGCTGACATTAACAAGGATGTCGCGTCCGATCACGCCCTGATCGGAGACGCCGATCTGACGCTGCGCGCGCTGATCGCCGCCGTCTCGGAGCGGCTGGGGGGAGCGCCGCGCGGCCGCCAGGCCGGCGTCGCCGCCGAAATCGCAGCGACCAACGCGAAATGGGAGTCCGAATGGGCTGCCAAGACCGACAGCGATGAATCGCCTCTCTCCCCATACCGGGTGATTCGAGACCTGTACGCGACGGTCAATGTCCCCAATACGATCATCACCCATGACGCCGGCAGCCCGCGCGATCAGCTGTCGCCGTTCTGGAAGTCAATCACGCCGCTCTCCTACATCGGCTGGGGCAAGACGACACAGCTGGGCTACGGGCTGGGGCTGGCAATGGGCGCGAAGCTGGCCTGCCCGGACAAGCTGTGCATCAACGTATGGGGCGACGCGGCGATCGGCTTCACCGGCATGGACTTCGAGACCGCAGTGCGCGAGCGCATCCCGATTCTGTCGGTGCTGTTCAACAACTTCTCGATGGCGATCGAAATCCCGATCATGCCGGTCTCGCAGGAGAAGTACGGCTCGACCGACATCTCGGGCAACTACGCCAAGATGGCGGAGGCGTTCGGCGGCTATGGCGAGCGGATCGAGACGCCGGACCAGATCATCCCTGCAATTGAGCGCGGTATCCAGAAGACCCAGGAAGGGGTGCCGGTGCTGCTGGAGTTCATCACGGCGAAGGAGAACGAGATCTCGCGCCTTATGTAGTGACAATTTCTAGTTTTTGGTTTCTTGTTTTGAGTTTGTGGCGGCTGCCGCGTGCGCGGGGATTCGCCAAAAGTTCAAAATTCGCAACGAGGGGCTGACTGCGAGCTATGAGCCAGAGCAATGAACGCGTCCCCATCTGTCTCGTCGGTTGCGGCGGGATGGGGCATCGCCACACGATCGCGTATCACGTACTGGAGGAGACCGGGCTGTCGAACGTGGAGTTGATGGCGGTCTGCGACATCAACCGCGACAACGCGCAGCGGGTGGCTGGTGAGGTCGAGCGCCTGTTTGAGCGCAGGCCGCTGGTCTTCACCGACCTGGAGCAAATGCTGGCGCACCCGGACATTGCGGCGGTCGACGTTGTGACGGACGGGTCGAGCCACCACGAGGTCGCGACGGCTGCGCTGGCGGCGGGCAAGCACGCGCTGGTCGAGAAGCCGCTCGGAATCACGATCCGAGCCTGCCGGCGCATTATCGACGCGGCGGCGCAGGGCGGAACGGTGCTGGCGACGGCCGAGAACTACCGGCGCGATCCGGTGAACCGGATGGTGCGCGCGGTGATCGACGCCGGGCTGCTGGGCGACCCGTTCCTGATGGTCCAGACGTCGCTGGGCGGCGGCGACCGGATGTCGGCGACGCCATGGCGGCATATCAAGGAAAAGGGCGCGATCGGCCTGGATATGGGCGTCCACTACGCCGACATTATCCGCTACTACCTGGGCGAATACCGGCGCATCTTCGGGCGGGGGCTGATCGTGGAGCCGGTGCGGCAGCGGCCGGTGGCCGACGAGCACCCGCTGATCTCCTACCGGGAACAGACACCGACCTACCCGGAGACGATCGAAGCAACAGGCGAGGACTCGATCCTGGCGCAGTATGCGATGGCGTCTGGGGCGACGGTGCAGTTCAGCCATGTCGGCGGCGGCAGGGGCAGCAGACGGTTCGAACGCAGCGTTCACGGCCGCTGGGGCGCGCTCGACGTGCCGCGCGACCGCACCGGCGGGTCTGTTCGGCTGCGGCTGGAGGGGAAGGAGCTGCACGGCAAGGAGATCCTCGGCCTGCTGCCCGACTTCTCGCTGAACGAGATCACGGCGCGGCTGTTCGGCGCGGATGGCGTGGTCTATTCGCTGCCGGGCGTTTCGCATGCGGAGTATAAGCTGGACGCGAGGCTGCTGGCAATCGAGTATCACGACTTCGGCGAGGCGGTGTTGCAGGGACGCGCGCCGGAGGTGGACGGCCGTGACGGGATGATCGCGGTGGCGGCGATACTGGGCGCGTACGAATCGGCCGCGATCGGACGTGCGGTCGAGATGGAGGAGCTGCTGTCGGGCGCGGTGCGGCGCTACCAGGAGGAGATCGACGAGGCGCTGGGGCTGTAGGGTGACAAGGCGCCGGCGCGCACGCGGTTTCGGGCTGCTACTCGCTCGGCCTCGAGGGCGCAACAGCGGAGAAGACCGCCAGCCGCAGCGGGTCTCCGTCTTCGGGGATGGTGACAAGCCAGGCGGCCACCCATCCGGTCTCGTCCGCGCTTGAGCCGCCGGTCTTGGATACGAAGAACCAGCCGCTGTCAACGGTACGGCCAAGCAGATGCAGCTGCGTTCCGGCGGGAATCAACTCCTGCGAGTCGTATGCCTGGCCGGGTCCCTTGCGGAGATTCAAGGCGACGGAGGCCTCGCCATAGAAGGGCGCGGGTTCGTCGGGAACGGGCGGCGCAGCAATGGTGGGGGCGCTGGCCGCCGGTTCGCCGGCAGAGGGGGCGGTCGCGGCGGCCTGTTCCGCCAGGACGGCGCGCTCTTCGGCAAGACGAATGGCGACGCGGGCCTCGACAGTTGCCTCAAGCGCAGCGCTGATCTCCTGTTGCGGGCTGCTGGCCCGCTCCTGGGCCAGGCGCAACTTGACCAGCGCCTCAATCGTTGCTTCCTGCCCGACATTGGTAAGGCGCTGGGAGCGAATCGCCAGGGCCGAGAGCGCGACCACCGTGATGATCAGAGGAACAATCGCCGCGCTGAGCCAGACAAATCTCCGCCCCTTTTTGACGGGCGCCGGGATCTCGATAATGACTTCCGGCCTGGCCGCCAGCACCCGGCGCCGGTGAGGGGCGAGCGCGTGTGAACCGCCTGGATCGGAAGCATGCTGCTCGGAGGGGTCCGGCCCGTGGGCCTGGCCGCCGTCGGAGGCGGAATCTTGCGAGTGTGCCCCTGAATTAGGGGGGCGATGTGAACTGTGGCTCATCGCTTTACAACAGAGACCTGTTGAACAGTCAGCGGTCTGTCCGTCCGGCGCCTCGACAGCGGGTAAGCAGGTTTGCTGAGAGGCAAATCACGAAACAACGGGCCTCGTGACCCGTTAATTGAGTATAGCACGAACCCCTGCTCTGAGACACCCAAACGCCGCGCCCCTGAACGCCGTCATACCCGGAAATTGACACGAGTGAACGCCGTTCGACGCTCTGCGGTCGGGCCCAAATGACGCAGTCTGATGGTACGCGACAGTGGAAAAACAGCCTCCCGTTGTGAGCACTTGGCAAGACCTGGGCACGGCCCGGTCTGGCACTGTCCCCGCTTCACTTGCACAGTAGATCGCGCATTAGATCGCGCATTGTCATTCCGGCGGCGAGGCCGCTTGCCTCGCGCCATCTGACCTTTGGAGGAGACACCGTGAAGATCTCAATTCAGGAAAACCTGTTGCCGGGCGAAACTTTGAACGAGAAGCTCGACTGCGCCGAGTCGTTCGGGATCGACGGAGTGGAAATCCAAGGTCGTTCACGCCTCTACGATCGCATCAGCGAATACGAGGCCGCGTTTCGCAATCGCACGCTGCGTATTTCCTCGATTTGCGGCCAGACGACATTCGACTGGCTGGACCCGGACCGGGCGAAACGGGAGGCCAGCATCGATGAATCGAGGCGCAACCTGGAGGCGTGCGGCTACTTCGGTGCGGCCGGTCAGATTGTGCCGCCGATCTTCGGCCCGCCGCGGCTGCCGGATCTCTCGCCGCTGAAGGATGCAATCGCCCTGGAAAAAGATCTGCTGGTCGAGATCACGCGCGAGCTGGCCGCGTTCGCTGACAGTCATGGCACGCTGTTGCTGCTTGAACCTCTCAACCGCTACGAGCAGCACCTGCTGCGGCGGCAGGAGCACGGCGTGGAAATCATCGAGAAGGCGGGGTCGCCTCGCGGCGTGGCGCTGCTGACCGATTTTTTCCACATGCATATCGAGGAGGTCGACACGCCGGCGACGATCCGCAAGGTCGGGCCGTACATCGGTCATATCCACGTGGCGGACAATACGCGCGTTCAGCCGGGCGTGGGCGACATCGACTGGCGGGCCGGGATTCAGGCCCTGGCCGACGTCGGCTTCGCGGGCTACCTGGCGTACGAATGCCGGATTGCCGGTGAGCCGAAGGCGGCGCTGGCCCAGTCGGTCGCGTTCCTGCGTGAAACGGTCAAATCGGTGCAGGGCGGCTGACGGGACGGGCCTGCATACCCTTACAGAAAAACTATATCCCATTGAAATCCGGTTGGTCAATCGATTTCCGCTACCGGAAACCGGCCGGAACGGGCGCGCCATTCTTGACGGATCGCCGGTCGCTTACACTGGTATCGGGCCGTTTTCCGGCCGTGAAATCGACTGAAACCGGCCGTAAAATACGTTGTGGGCAATTCCTGTACGATCCGTCTACGAAAAGGCGGTTGGACGGTCCTCAGCGCCGCGATTGTTTGCAGGAATAGGGGCGCGGGTGTGGGAAAAGGATGCAGTTTAGGGATGGGCCGGAAGAGACGAAAAAGGGATTGCCTCCCAGCGGGCTGGAGGCATTGACTTTTCATCTGCCGATTCATATAATCAGGGGACCCTTCATGCTTCCCGAAAGTTGAACGCGTATTCGTACACCGAAGCTAACAATGTCTGTTCGCGAATCCCCAATGATTGCCGAAAACAAGGCTGAGCTCACAATCGACCTGGCGGTCGTCGCCATCGGCGGCAACTCGCTGATCGCCGACAGCAGCCGGCCGGAAATCGTCCACCAGTGGGATGCCGTGCAGGAGACGACCGGGCAGATTGCCGGCATGATCGAGAGCGGCTGGAAGGGCGTCGTCATCACGCACGGCAACGGGCCGCAGGTGGGGTTCATCCTGCGGCGCAACGAACTGGCCCTCGGCGAAGTCCACACCATCCCCTTCAGCCTGGTCGTCGCCGACACACAGGGCAGCATCGGCTTCATGCTGCAGCAGGCGCTCAACAACGACTTCCGCCAGCGGCAGATCGGGCGTGAGACGACCACCATCATCACCCAGACGCGGGTGGACGAGGACGACCCGGCCTTCGACAACCCTTCCAAGCCGATCGGCAGCTTTCTGGATGAAGAGACGGCTCGCACCTTTGAGAGCAGGGGCTGGCATGTTGTTGAGGACGCCGGGCGCGGTTGGCGGCGGGTTGTCCCCAGCCCGAGGCCGGTGGAAATTGTGGAAATCGAGGCGGTTCGTCAGGCGATCGATATGGGCTGGGTGATGGTGGCCTGCGGCGGCGGCGGCATACCGGTTGTGCGCGACCCCAACGGCGAACTGCGCGGCGTCTCCGCCGTTATCGACAAGGACATGGCCAGCAGCCTGCTGGCGGTGGATCTGGGGGCCGACCTCTTTCTGATCAGCACCGGCGTGGAAAAGGTGGCCCTCCACTTTGGCGCGCCGCAGCAGATCGAACTGACCCAACTCACCGTTGCCGAGGCGAAACGGTATCGTGAAGAGGGCCACTTCGCCGCCGGCAGCATGCAGCCCAAAATCGACGCTTGCATCGAATTCCTGGAAAACAGCAGCAATCCACACGCCCGCTGTCTGATCACGAATCCGCAGAATCTACGCCGGGCGCTGGCAGGAGAGACAGGAACGAGGATCAGTTTGTAGTATTTCGTTTTCAGTTTTCAATTTCCGGCCGCGCCGCGCGTGGTGGGGAGCTGGCTTTCCACTTCAGGAACGAAGTGGAGTTGCAGTTACTGAGAACTGGATGGCAAACCCCTAGATTGGAAAGAGGAGTCGGCTTGTATGCAGACGGATTTACGCGGGCGCAGTTTTATCGGCGATATGGACTTCTCGAAGGAGGAGATCGAGACGGTCCTGGATGTGGCGCTTACGCTCAAGCGGGAGCGTGCGCTGGGGATCGGCCATCCGCTCCTGCGCGACAAGGCGCTGGCGATGCTCTTCTTCTTCACCAGCACGCGTACGCGCTCCAGCTTCGAGGCGGGCATGGCGCAGCTGGGCGGGCACGCGGCCTTCATCGACCACGAAACAACACAGATCAGCCACGGCGACACGGGCAAGGAGATCGGCGAAATCTTCGGGCGCTACTACGACGGCATCGCTATCCGCCAGTGCGACTGGGGCATCGGCAACGGGTACATCAACAGCGTGGCGGAGGCGAGCCGGGCGCCGGTGCTGAACATGCAGTGCGACATCTACCACCCGTTCCAGATCCTGGCCGACCTGATGACGATCGTCGAGAAGGTCGGCGATCCCCGCGGCAAGACGATCAATGTGAGCTGGGCCTATGCCAGCAGCTACCAGAAGCCGATCTCGGTGCCGCAGAGCCTGGTCCTGCAGATGACCCGTTTCGGGATGAACGTGCGGCTGACGCATCCGCCGGAATACAAGCTGATGCCCGACATCGTGCAGCAGGCCGAGGACAATGTGCGGCAGCACGGCGGCAGCTTCGAAATTCTCGACGATTTCGATGCCGGGTTCAAGGGAGCCGACATTCTCTACCCGAAGAGTTGGGGCGCGTTGCTGACGACCGATGACGACGAGGAAAGCGCCCGCATCGGCAGCCAGTACAGCGACTGGATCACCGACGCCCGCCGCATGGCCCTGGCCAACGACAATGCCCTCTATATGCACTGTCTGCCGGCCGACCGCAACATCGAAGTCACCGACGAAGTCATCGACGGACCCCAATCTATCGTCTACGATGAAGCGGAAAACCGCATGCACGCCCAGAAAGCGGTCATGGCCCTGACAATGCGTTAACGGCAGTTCTTAGTTTTGAGTTGCTAGTTTTGAGTTGAAAACCATTTGCGTACGAGGCCGTCGTTGCCGTTGACGTTGCAGTTACTAAAAACGAAAAACTAGAAACTAAAAACCGGTGTTCTGGTCTTCACTATCCACTATCCACTGGTCTTCACTATTCACTGGTCTTCACTGAGATGAACCGAAATGAGACAGACTCCGCCCGGCGCGTCGTCGTCACCGGAATTGGCATGGTGACGCCGCTGGGACACGATCTGGAGAGCTCCTGGGGTGGGCTGACCGCCGGAAAGTCAGGTACCGGACCAATCATCCACTGGGACGCGACCGATTTCCCGACACAGATAACGGCCCGGGTCAACGATTGGGACCCACGTGCGTACATGGACCGCAAAGACGTGCGGCGCACGAGCCGAGGCACGCAGTTGGCGTGGAAGGCAACGCAGGAGGCGCTGGCGCGCTCGGGTCTCGATCTTTCGGAGGAAAATCGTTCGCGCGTCGGGGTGGAGATGGGTCTTGCCTTCGGCGGCTGGGATATTGTGGAGGAGGAGGGGCGCAAGCTGGAGGAAAACGGCCCCAAACGCTTCAATCCGGCCAACGCCACCGCCGCACTGATCAGCAGCGCGCCCACCTTTATCGCCATCAAGTGCGGCATCACCGGGCCGACGAACAGCCAGGTCACGGCCTGCGCCACCGGCATCACCAGCATCGGCGAGGCCGCGCGCCGCATCCAGCGCGGGGATGCGGATGTAATGCTGGCCGGCGGCGCAGAGGGCTATCTGACAAAGATGGCGATCTCCACGTTCAGCCGCCTCGGCGCGGCCAGCAGGCGTAACGATGAGCCCGAAAGCGCCTGCCGCCCGTTCAGCGGCGACCGGGACGGCATGGTCGTCGGCGAAGGTGCGGCGGCGTTTGTGCTGGAAACGCTGGAACATGCGCAGGCGCGCGGGGCGCAGATCCTGGCCGAGTTCGCCGGCTACGGGCTGAGTGAAGATGCCTTCGATATGGTCGCGCCCGACCCGGGCGGGCATGGCGCAACCGAATGTATGCGCATCGCGCTGCGCGAGAGCGGCCTCGGCACCGACGAGATCGACTGGATCGTCGCCCACGGCACCGGCACAATTTTGAACGATAAATCGGAGACCGCTGCCATTAAACGGATCTTCGGCGAGGATGCCTACAATATTCCGGTCACCAGCATCAAGAGCAGCATCGGCCACGCCATGGGCGCAGCCGGTGCGCAGAGCGCGGCCGTGCTCGTGCAGGCGATGCAGACGCAACGCATCCTGCCGACGATCAACTACAATGAGCGCGACCCGGATTGCGACCTCGACTACGTGCCCAACGTCAGCCGCGCCTGCCAGGTCAACGCCGGCCTTTGCAACGGATTCGGGCTGGGCGGGCAGAACGCATCCCTGGTGCTCAAACGGTATCGAGCGGCTGACGGCGCCTAGAACTGCCGCTGCGGAATCGTGGACAGAGGTTCACGATCCACAGATTGGAGAAAAAAGCATGCGTATCGAAAATCCCTTCCGCAAAGTCGAGCGACTGAAGCGGGTCAAGAATCTGCCCAGTGGACCGCGCGAGGAGCGGGTGCCGCCGGGCCAGTTTCTGACCGAAAAATTTCCTGTGCTGACCTACGGCCCGACGGTCAAATATGCTTCGCTGGACAGGTGGGAGCTGAGTATCTTCGGATTGGCCGGGGATAAGTGCTTCTCGTGGGAGGAGTTGATGGCGCTGCCGGTCAAGACCCAGACGGTCGACATCCACTGCGTCACCCGCTGGAGCAAGCTGGGCACGACCTGGACGGGTGTCCCCTGGCGGGAATTCCTGCGCCACATTGAAGTCGACCCGGCTGCCACGCACGTGATGGCCCATTGCGACGGCGACTACACCACAAACATCGCGCTCGATGTACTCGACGACGACGACACGATGCTGGCCTACCTCTATCAGGGCAAACCTATCGAACCGGACCACGGCTACCCGTTGCGGCTGCTGGTGCCAAAGAAATATTTCTGGAAAAGCGCCAAATGGCTGCGGGCACTGGAATTCATGCGCGGCGACCGGCCCGGCTTCTGGGAACGCCACGGCTACCACATGCAGGGAGACCCCTGGCTGGAGGAAAGGTTTGGTTGAGCTCTTAGTCTCGGTTCTTGTCTTTTCTAACACCAGTTGTGCACGAGACGGTCGCAGTCAACGCAGTTGCAGTTACTAGAAACTCAAAACGAAAAACTAGAAACTGCAGTCATGCTAAAAACGCAAGACGCAGAACTGAAAACTGCAGTAAGACGCACCGTCACCGCCCGTATTCCCACGGCGGACGGCGTCTTCTGCCTGCATCACTTCCGCAGCGAATGGGATGACAAGAACCATTTGGCCCTGGTGATAGGCGACACCGAGGGCGAAGACCTGCTCGTCCGCATCCATTCGGAATGTTTCACCGGCGACGTGCTCGGCTCTCAACGCTGCGATTGCGGTGAACAGTTGACGCAGGCGATAGAGGCAATTGCCGCAGCAGGCCGGGGCGCGCTGATCTATCTGCGGCAGGAGGGGCGGGGCATCGGCCTGGAGGAGAAGCTGCGCGCCTACAATTTGCAGGACGAGGGCTACGACACGGTTGACGCCAACCTGCTGCTGGGTCACCAGGCCGACGAACGTGACTATACCGCGGCAGCGCTGATTCTGCAGGAGTTGGGCGTGCGCTCCATTCGCCTGTTGACGAACAACCCGGCCAAAATCGAGGGGCTTGCCGCACTGGGCATCGCGGTCCAGGAACGGATCCCCTTGCAGACGCCGTCCAACCCTGAAAGCCGCGCCTACCTGGAGACGAAGGCGGCGCGCATGCGCCACATCATCCAGCTCAACGGCCAAAATCAACCGGATGGGCAGCTGCACCCGGCGCAAGGATACCGGCCCCAACTCGAGGGGCTGCGGGCGCGCATAGAAGGCCGCTCGCACGGCTGCGCTCCATTCGTCACACTCAGCTACGCGCAGAGCCTGGACGGCAGCCTGACCACGCGCCAGGGAACGTCCCACCCGATCAGCGCGCCGGCCTCGCTGACAATGACCCACAGCCTGCGGGCCGCGCACAGCGCGATCCTGGTCGGCATCGGCACGGTGCTGGCCGACGACCCGGCCTTGACCGTTCGGCTCGCCCCCGGAGAGAGTCCCCAGCCGGTCATCCTCGACTCCCATCTGCGCACGCCGCCGGACGCCCGCCTTCTGCTCGGCGAGCGCCCCGCCTGGATCGCTACCACCCCCGTGGGCGCGCACAGCTCCCGCCGCCGGCGACTGGAGCGCGCCGGCGCCCGCATCCTCACCCTGCCCGCAGATGACGCTGGCCGCGTGGAGCTGGCTGCGCTGCTCGGCTGCCTGGGCGCGGAGAACGTCCGCTCGCTGATGGTCGAAGGGGGGCCACGCACTTTGACGAGCTTCCTGAAAAGGGGGCTGGCGGACTATGCCGTGATCACGATTGCGCCGGTCTTCCTGGGCGGATACGGGCTGATCCAACCGGCGCAGGGGCAGGATGCCTTCCGCTCGGCAACGCCGCGTCTGCATAATGTCCAGCAGGTCCAGCTGGCGGGCGATACGGTACTGTGGGGTGAAGTTGCGTGAAGCGGCGCGCAGTGCTGTTCACAACGCCGGGAGCGGTCGAAGTACGCACGGAGGAGATGGCCCCGCCGCAAGGGGACGAACTGCTGATCGAGACGGTGGTATCCGCGATCAGCGCCGGCACGGAAATGCTGTTCTACCGGGGACAGGTCCCTGACGGAATGGCAGCCGATGCATCGATTGCCGGTCTGACCGGCGCGGTGCGCTACCCCCTGAAATACGGGTATGCCTGCGTGGGGCGTATCAGTGCAGAGGACAGTGGCCGGCGGACAGCGGAGAGTAGACCCGCTGGCGGCAGCGCCTCAGAGAAAGAGGACAGGCACTACTTCGCTTTTCATCCTCACGAAAGTCACTTTTGCGCCAGCCGACAGATGCTGCTGCCGGTGCCGGAGGCCATGGCGCCGGAGAAGGCTGCGCTGCTGCCCAATGCGGAGACGGCGGTAAACCTGGTGATGGACGGCCAGCCGCTCGTGTGCGAGCGGGTCGTGGTCATGGGGCTGGGCGTCGTCGGTCTGTTGACGACCGCACTGCTGGCCCGCTTTCCGCTGGAGGCGCTGATCGCGGTCGACCCCCTCGCACATCGCAGAGAGGCGGCTGAACAATTGGGCGCGAGCGCGACGATTGATCCCAGCGATGCGGACGGCGCAGAAGGGCTGCGGGAGGCAGTTGCAGATCGCGGGGTCGGAGATGGAGCGGATCTGGTCTACGAACTTTCCGGCCAGCCCGCCGCCCTGGATAGTGCCGTCTCGACGGCGGGATTCGACAGCCGCATCGTCGTCGGTTCCTGGTACGGGACCAAACCCGCCAGCCTGCAGTTGGGGGGCTCATTTCACCGCAACCGGGTGAGACTGATCAGCAGCCAGGTAAGTACGGTAGCGCCCCGTTTGCGCGGACGTTGGACGAAAGAGCGGCGGATGGAAAGCGCGTGGCGGCTGCTGGCCGATCTACCGGCTGAGAAGCTGATCTCCCACCGCTTTCCTTTCGACGAGGCCGCGGCGGCCTACGCCATGATCGACACACAGCCGGAGAACACCCTGCAGGTGATTTTGGACTACGGTGGTTCCTTCGCATAATCCAGTTCCTGGCAGGATGGTCGCGACCGCCGGCAGAAGCCTTAGGCAAAGAGCTGGCTCGAAAGGAAAGAAGCAATGTACAGACTGGCAGTACAGCGGGATTTCGTCGCCCAGCATTTCCTCATCGGCGGCGACTGGGGACCGGAGAACGAGTGGCATTCGCATCATTACCGGCTCGAGTTTCAACTGGAGGGCGCGGAGCTGGACCAGCACGGCTACCTGGTTGATATCGTGCACGTCGAGGAGCTGCTGGAAGGGCTGGTGGCCCGCTACCGAGACAAGACGCTCAACGAGCTGCCGGAGTTCGAAGCACTCAACCCGAGCATCGAGCATTTCTGCCGCATCGTCGCCAACAGTTTTTCCGGCAATCTGAACGCCAACAATATCAGTGCCGTTACAGCCCGCATCTGGGAAAACGAGATCGCCTGGGCCTCCTACCGCGTCGAGCGCTGAACCACCGCTTACGGCAGCCGGCTGTTTGAGACCGAGCGCCGGCAAACTGCAGCTCTTGGTAGTCAGTTTTTGGTTTTCGGTAACTGCAACGGCCCCAGCGGCCGCGTACGCAAGTGACGTTCACTAAGAACGAAAAACTGGAAACTAAAAACTCCCCATGCGCATCGGCCTGCTCATCTACGGCTCCCCGGACACGCTTTCGGGCGGCTATCTCTACGACCGCAAGCTGGTCGAGCATCTGCGCGAAGCCGGCGATTCAGTTGAGATCATATCCCTCCCCTGGCGCAGCTACCCGGCGCATCTGAGCGACAACTTCTCGGCGCTGCTCTACCGGCGGCTGCGCGACCTGCGCATCGACATCCTGTTGCAGGATGAGCTGAACCATCCATCGCTGGCGCTGCTCAACCGGCGGCTCCAACCCAGACCCTATCCATTCGTCGGGATCGTCCATCACCTGCGCAGCAGCGAAGCGCACGCGGGCTGGCTCCGACGCCTGTACCGCGGCGTCGAGCGCTCCTATCTGCGCACGCTTGACGGCTTCATCTTCAACAGCCGGACGACGCGGCAGGCGGTGGAGGCGCTGCGCGGCGAGATAAAGGGGCTCCCCGCCATCGTCGCCTCCCCGGCCGCGGACCACCTGGCCGTACCGGACGATGTCGCGGCGCAGGAGCTCATCCGCGCCAGGGAAAGCAGTTCCGGCCCGCTACGCGTTCTCTACGTGGGCAATCTCATCCCGCGCAAGGGGCTGCACCATCTGATCGCCGCGCTGTCACGATTGCCGCCGAGCGACTGGCAGCTGAACGTGGTGGGCGACGATACGGTCGATGGCGGTTACAGCGCCGGGCTGCGCCGGCAGATCGCAGCCGGCCGACTGGAGGCCAATATCCGTCTGCGGGGACGCGTATCCGACCGTGAACTGGCGCAGGAGTACCGCGCCGCGCACGTGCTGGCGGTCCCGTCCTCATACGAGGGGTTCGGCATCGTCTACCTGGAGGCAATGGCGTTCGGCCTGCCAGCGCTGGCCGGTATTCACGGCGCGGGCAGTGAGATCGTCCGGCCCGACGTCAACGGCTTTCTGGTCGAGCCGACCGACGCGCACGGCATCGCCGGGCACCTGTCCGCCTTGGCAGGGGACAGGCAGCGGTTGGCCGTCCTGGGCCGAAACGCACGTCACCGGTTCGCTTCCCATCCGCGCTGGGCGGACTCCGCGGCGGCCGTTCGGCAGTTCTTAGTTTCCAGTTTCTAGTTCCGAGTCCCGAGTTCCGAGTCCCGAGTCCCGAGTGGACACCACGCACGTACGCGGCCGCCGTTGCCGTTGACGTTACCGGCCACCGGCCACCGGCCACCACTGCAGTTCTGCCGTTGCCGTTGACGTTACTGGCCACCGACCACTGGCCACTAACCACTAACCACTGCAGTTCGCCGTTGCCGTTGACGTTACTGGCCACCGCCACTAACCACTGCAGTTCGCCGTTGCCGTTGACCACTGGCCACCGACCACTAACCACTGCAGTTCGCCGTTACCAAAAACTCAAAACTACCATGTACGACTTCATCCGCTATCTGGCCGCGAAGCGCAGCGTGGACGACCGCGCGCTCAACCGGCATGTCTGGCAGACGCTGGCGGAGGCAGTGGGCGCGGCGGCGCCGGCGGACCGGCCGCTGCGCGTGTTGGAGGCGGGCGCGGGCATCGGCACGATGGTCGAGCGCTGTGTCGAGTGGGGACTGTTCACGCGCGCGGAGTACAGCGCGATCGACAGCGAGGAGAGCAACATCCGGGCGGCGAGCGCGCGGCTGGCGCCCCTGACGTCCCGCGGCGGATCGGGGCTGGGGCTCAATCTGCAGAGTTCCGATCTCTACGAATTCGCCGCCCGGGAGGAGAACCGGCAGCGCTTCGACTTGCTCATCGCCCATGCGCTGCTGGACCTGCTGCACCTGCCGGCGGCGCTGCCCAGCCTGTTGGGCATGCTGCGGCCGGGCGGGCTGTTCTATTTCAGCATCAACTTCGACGGCGCGACACTCTTTCTGCCGGAATTGACTCTGGACGGGCAGATCGAGACGCTCTACCACCACTCGATGGACACGCGCATCACCGACGGGCAGCCGTCGGGCGACAGCCGCACCGGCCGCAGGCTTTTCCATGCGCTGCAACAATGCGGGGCAGAAGTGCTGGCGGCCGGCAGCTCGGACTGGGTCGTGCACCCAGTCAGCGGCGCCTACCCCGCCGATGAAGCCTACTTCCTCGGCTGCATCCTGCATTTCGTCGAGTCGACACTGCGCGGGCATGCGCAGCTGGACGCGGCCGCATTCGAGGCATGGCTGGCGACGCGGCGGCGGCAGGTCGCACGTGGGGAGCTGGCGTACGTGGCGCACCAGCTGGACTATTGTGGGCGTGTCGATTGACGGACGACAGGGTCCCGCCTAAACTACAGATGGAAGCGCAGCATTCAATAGCGAAGATCTAAAGAGGTAAAATGATGCCCATGCACAACCCTCCCCATCCGGGCGAGATCGTGAGATGGGAATGTCTTGAACCGTTGGGACTGACGGTGACGCGAGCGGCACAGGGGCTGGGCGTGAGCCGGCAGGCGCTGTCAGGCCTGGTTAACGGGAAGGCCGATTTGTCGGTAGAGATGGCGCTGCGGCTGTCCCAGGCATTCGGCTCTACACCGGAGACCTGGCTGGGCCTGCAGACAGCCTATGATTTATGGCAGGCCCGCGAACGAAACAAAGAGATCAAGGTTGAACGGTTCACGACGCCCAGCTCGATATAGCTGATCGGGTACTCAACCATCCCAGAGCAGCCAGTTGCTCTCAATTCGTCCTCAAAGTAGACGGTGTCGATCCTCTTCGCTGTCAGACGGCAGTCACCTCGACAACTAAACTGTGCCCAAGTGCTTGGGGCGCCTTCTGTAGCTGGTCAATGGGAGAGTTATGCTCCAGGTCGATCAGCTTCTGCGCAGCCGCGTTGCTGATCCCTGACCGGCTGGCAAGCCTCCATCTTCGTTGAGGGTAAATTCACACGGGTATGCGTAGAACATTGTTCGACCGACAGAGTCCTGGCAGTTTACGGCCAGATTGTCGCGTCTTGCTATGCGGATGGCAAGATGGAATGGATATTGGAGCAAGCTTGTAATTCAGGATGGGGAATTCATGCTCATGCTAGAATCATTATATGGCTAACCTGCAGATCAAAAACATGCCGGATTCTCTCCATGAGCGACTGCGTCGCCACGCGCGCGAAAACAACCGCACAATGAGCGCGGTGGCGCTTGAGGCCATAGAGCGGGAGTTGACACGCTGGGAGTGGCGCAAACATTTGGCCGAACGTCCCGCAACCGACTTGGGCGTGGAGGCAGCGACTCTGATCATGGAAGAACGCAAGCGACGGTGACGACAAATACATGGGATAACGGAATTCGCGGCCGCCTTCACCCCAGCGCGCTCTCCCCATCCATCAGCCCCGCAATCTCATCGACAATATCAGACGCAGCGTGCGGACGCCCCAGCTCGCGCGCGCGGGCTGCCATGCATGGTTGTTGGCAGTTCAGCTCGACATTTCGTTCTTGCCTAACCGTTGAGCAGGAAGTGGTTATACTTGCCCACGACCCTACAATATCGGCAATACCCTCAGGCGACTCGCTGAAGGCGCCGACTTCGTTCTCGACCACAAACGGCACATTGCCCTCCTCCTGACCGGGGATGAAACCGCTCAACAGGATCGGAAGCCCGCAGATCAGCGCCTCGGCAATGGTGCCCGGGCCGGCCTTGGTGATGATGCAGTCGCCGGCGCTCATCCACGCCTGCATGTTGTCGACGAAGCCGTGCACCTGCACCGGCAGCGGCCATTCGGCGCGCTGCAACGCCCGGCGCAGACGCCGGTTGCGGCCACAGATGACGATCAGCTGCGCGTCTCTCCCCGTCGCGGCCAGCCGGCCGGCCGCGGCATGGGCAATCGCCGCGACCGGACCCATGCCCTCGCCGCCGCCGGCCAGCAGCGCAATGAACGCGCCATCGGTCAGGCCCAGGCTGGCGCGCGCGGTCGCACGGTCCGGCAGGGTTTCGGCGAAAGCGGAGCGGACGGGCAGGCCGAGGAGACGTATCTGGCGCGGCTGCAGGCCATGGCGGCGGGCCGCGGCGGCGGCAGTCTCGCTGGCGACGAAACAGCGCTCGGCGCGGGCGTGAAACCAGCCGTGATGAAAGGATGCCAGGTCGGTGACGACCGTCACCAGGGGAACCTGCGCGCCCTCCTGTTCGAGCAGCCGCAGGAAGAGATACTGCATCAGCGGATGCACCGAGATGATGAGGTGGGGACGGTGCGAATGAAAAGCCCTGCGCATTCCGCTGCGGCAGAACGGGTAGACCAGGCGCAGTACCGCGGAGAGGGCGCGCTCCTTTTCGAAAAGGAGCCAGAGCAACTTCCAGAGCCAGAGCACACGGGCAACAATCGGCCCGTATAGGCGGGGAATCCGGTTGATCGGCCAGGGCGTGTAGTCGGTCCACAGGTCGACGATTTCGACCTGAAAGCGGCCGGGGAAACGGGTCGCGAATGCTGCCTGCAGAGCTTGGGCGCTGGCCCGGTGGCCGCCCCCTGTATCGCTCATCACAATCAGGATTCGAAGCATCGAAGACCAGTTTCCAGTTTTGAGTTTTCAGTTTTGAGTTTTCAGTTTTTAGTAACGGCAACGGCGAACTGCAGCGGCCAGTGGCCAGTAGTCAGTGGCCCGTAGTCAGTGGCCAGTTACGTCAACGACACCCACGCACGCAACCGGTGTTCACTATCCACTATCCACTATCCACTGCAGTTCTGAAGTTCACTAAAAACTGAAAACCAGAAACTAAAAACCAGCATCAATAAGCCCCTTCTCCGCCCAACACCTTCGGAAGCGTGCGCAGCATGATACCCAGGTCGAGGGTCAGGCTCCAGTTCTCGGCGTAGTAGATGTCGAGCAGGACCATCTCATCGAAGGTGAGGTCGCTGCGGCCGCTGACCTGCCACAGCCCGGTCATGCCCGGGCTGACGGAGAGGCGTTTGCGGTGCCAGTCCTTGTATTGGGCGACCTCTTCGGGCACGTTGGGGCGCGGCCCGACGAGGCTCATCTCGCCGCGCAGAACATTGACGAGGTTGGGAATCTCATCGAGGCTGAAGCGGCGCAGGAAGCGGCCGAGGGAGGTGCGGCGCGGGTCGTCGCGCATCTTGAAGAGCGGACCTGAGGCTTCATTGAGGTCGGCGATGTCGTCGAGCTGCTCCTCCGCGTCGGCGATCATCGAGCGGAATTTGAGGATCTTGAACGGTTGTCCGTTGCGTCCGATGCGGGTCTGGGAATAGAAGATCGGCCCCGGAGAGCTGAAGCGGACGCAAAGCGCGATCAGCGCGGCGAAGGGCAGCCCGACAACCAGCATAACGGTCGCCAACGTCACGTCGAGCGCACGCTTGACGAAAAAATTCCAGCCGGCGATCGATACCGAGCGCGTGGTGATCAGGGGAATGCCGTCGAGCCGCTCGACCTGCATCTGATTCTTGGTCAGCTGGAAGAAGTTGGGCACGATCTGCGCCTTGATGCCGCGCTGTTCGCACATGTAGAGCAGCTGCGCCACCGCACGATGACTCTTCCAGGGCAGGCAGATGATGGCGGTGTCGATGGCGTGGTTCTGCAAAATGGCGGTGAAATTGTTCAGCGGCCCGAGCGCCTGGAAGCGGCCGATGTCGGTCCGATTCTTCTCCGGGTTATCGTCGAGAAAGCCGACAAGCTCGTAGCCGAGGCTGGGGCGGGCGGCGATGGTGCGCATGACCATCAGCCCGACTTCGCCGACACCGACCAACACAACGCGCTCCAGGCCGACGCCCCGATTGCGCAGGTATCCGCGCACAGTGTAGATGAACGCTCTGCTGATGCCTAAGAGCAGCGTCACCAGCACTGCCGTGTAAAGGAAGATGAGACGGCTGTACGAAAGCTGCCTGAAGGCCAGGTTGAGCACAATCAGGACGACTACGCCGATCGTCGTGGCGCTGGCGATGCTGTAGACCTCTTCCAGCCAGGTGCGGTCGCGGCGGTAGCGGTAGACGCGCGAGAACTGAAACGAGCAGAAGAGGAGAAAGACCAGCGCCAGGCCAAACGGCAGATAGGTGACCAGTTCGGCCTGGTGCGCCGGGTCGACGGCGAGGAACCACTGCAAACGATAGCGCAGCCAGTAGGCCAGCACGAAAGCGATGACGGTCAGGAGCAGATCGCTGACGCGCAAGGTTGCCGGCCACCAGCTCGACGGGACCCGGTTATAGAGGTCAATCAGCCGGTTCCCGTCAGGAACGCCTGTTGCCTCTCCATTCATCCCGCTCGGGCCAGGGGGCATCTGGGCAGTGCGATGGCCCTGGCGCTGCTTCGTTTGTACGGTCGTCATCGGCGTGCGTTCAGTGACCATTGGTCAATACGGGAGCTGCTCATTCGCTGCGATGCAGTGCGGACTCGTATACATCGATCGTCTCTGCCGCGGCCCGTCGCCAGGAGAAGCGGCTTGCCTGGCGGATGCCGCGGCCGCGTAGTTCGGCGGCCAGGCCCGGCTCGGTGAAAAGACGCTCGAATGCGTTTTCCAGGGCCGGCCGGTCCTGCGCCGGGACAATCAGCGCCGCTTCAGCCGCGACCTCCTGCAGGCTGGGTGCGTCGCTGCAGATGACGGGCGTGCCGGATGCCATCGCTTCGAGGAGCGGCAGGCCAAAACCCTCGAACAGGCTGGGATAGACGAAGGCGGCGGCGGCGTTATACCAGAGGCACAGGTCCTCCTCGGGCACATAGCCGGGGAAGTGAACCCTGCGCCCCTGCTCGAACGGGGCGCCTGCTGTAGGCCCGGTCAATCCCAGTTCGGCTGCCAACTCAAAAATCTCCCGGTAGTGCCAGCCTTTGGCGCCGGCCAGGACCAGCGCCGCGTCGCGCCCGGCCGTGCTGCGCGCCTGCCACTCGGCGTAGGCCCGCAGCAGATGGGGCAGGTTCTTGCGCGGCTCCAGCGTGCCAACATAGAGCAGAAATCGCGGCGGCAGCCCCATGCGCCGGCGAAAGTCGGAAACATCCTCGGCGGGCAGAGGACGAAAGCGCTCGCTGACCCCATTATACACCACCTCAATCCGGCGGCTGTCCACGCCGAAGTGTGACTGCACGTCGGCGGCGGTCTGGCGGCTGACTGCGATCACCCGCCGTGCCTTGCGGACACTGGCACGGCAAAGGCCGGCCAGGTAGAGCTGCTTCAGCCGGGGGAAACGATCCGGCAGGCGCAAAAAGCTCAGGTCGTGGACGGTCACAACGCTGGGTACGGTCGTCGCCAGCGGCAGCGTGTTTACCAGCCCGTGCAGCAGGTCGGCCTGCTCCGCCCGTGCGGCCAGCGGCAGGACGGTCTGCTCCCAGATGATGCGGGGCAGCGGCGCGGCGGCCGGCCAGCGGGTGTAGCGCAGATTCAGCCCTTTCTGCCCCTGGGGCCAGCGGAAGTTGCGGTCGTTGAGAAAGGCCGTCAGTTCGTGTCCGCCGGTCCGCGCAGCCAGGGCTGTGAGCAGATTGCGGGCGTAGCTGCTGACCCCGGCGCCGCGGTAGCTGCTGCCCGTATGCAGAAGCTGGGCGTTGACGACGACTTTCATCGTTTCCGGCAATAAACGAAATGACCGACCACGGGCTAGCGACCATTGGCGACCGTGTTGTAGACGGCAACCGTGCGGCGGGCGACCTCCGCCATGGTGAAGCGGGCGAGCACACGCTCTCTTCCGGCTGCGGCCAGGGATTTACGCGCGGTTGCATCCTCCATCAGTCGTTGCAACTGGAAACGCAGCTCTTCCAGGTCCTCCTCCGGGAAAACGACACCGGCGTCCCCGATCACACGGGGGATTTCGCCGCTGTCGCTGCCGAGCACGGGCACGCCGCAGGCCATCGCTTCGATCAGGACACGCCCGAACTGCTCCTTCCAATTGGGCCGTGTACGGCTGGGCAGCACCAGCAGGTCGAGCGAGCGGTAGAATTCGGGCATCCTGGCGCTGGGCAGGCTGACGCCGAGCGTAGTCCGGTCGGCGATGCCCGTGTCTGCGGCCAGCTTGCGCAGCGTCTCCTGCTCCTCGCCGCTGCCCACCAGGGTCAGCCGCCAGTCGCCGGTCAGCCCGGCGCAGGCCCGCAGCAGCAGGTCGAGCCCCTTTTCGGGCAGCAGCCCGCCGGCGTAGCCGATATGGAAGGGCTCGGAATCGGAAGCGGGCCGGACTCTCTCTTCTCGATCTTCTCCCTCCTCGTGCGGTCGGAAGATGCCCGGGTCAACGCCGAACTGCGGCAGGACAACGATCTCTCCCCGGTAGCCTTTTTGCGTAATAACGTCGCGGGCCTCGGCGTTGCCGGCGATGGCGGCGGGACAGGCGCGGTAGACGCTGCGCTCGAACCAGCCAAAGGGAGGAGGATAGCGCCGCAACAGGTTCTGCCAGGTGAAAAAGAGCGGCGTTGCGCCGACGGCGCGCGCGGCGCGGACACCGAGAACTGTAGCCAAATTGTATGGCTCCTCATCCAGATGTACAACCTCTGGCCGCAGCTTCCGCAGCTCTCTCACCAGAGTGGGATAGAGGTGCATGTGATATGCGCCGTTGAATAGGATGGGGATCGTACGCAGTTCGTAGCCGGTGGTATGGAGGCGCTCGGCCCGCTGCGCGCCGCGGCGGTCGCGCCAGCTGGGCGGAATGAGGACGGTGAGGTCGATGCCCAGCCGGGCGATCTCTTCGGCCTTCTTCTGGTATGCGCCGACGATGAGCGCTTTGCTGATGAGTACGACGCGCAATGGGATAGCCCTGTGGTCAGTGGCCGGTGGCCGGTGGCCAGTTGCCCAGTTGTCAGTTGTCAGTTGCCGGTGGCGGGCGAGCGGCTGCCGGCGTGTTCGTTAATCGTGATGAGTCCTGAAAACAGCGGAGATGCGGGCAGGGCCTCAAGGGTAGGCCGGTATGGTGGACCACAGTTGTGTCCGCATGGAGGGTATCGAAAGGGTATCGGATGGCATGATTTGCCCAGTATGGCCTGATATTCGGACTTCCGTGTCAGGATGCTTTTGTTGACTCTTATGACAGGAAAGGGAAATTCTCTTTCTGTGACCGTTTTTGGTGCATTTGCGACCTTTGACTGACATAAAGATGGCGCAGTAGCAGGACAGCTGGCCCGTTGCGGGAACTGCGGCGGACTCTTCGTGACAGGACATTGACCTGTGTGCATACGGCGCCGGCATAGACGACGGCCTGGGCGTCTTCCGGGATGGTTGCGCGCAGGCGCTGCGTTCAGTTCTGTGATGGCAGCATAGCACGTTTTCGGGGTTTTTGCTCGGAATGAGGGGAAATCCGTCGCTGCAGTGGCCCGGTGACCAGTTGCCGGTGACCGGTTGCCGGTTATGCCAGGCGCACGCGGGTTGGCTCGCGGGGAGAAACGGGCTGCGCGGCGGGAGGGGAGGGTTGATGCCAACGTTGACTGGTGGGGCGCGAGCAGCCGGCCGACGGTTGCGGCGGGAGCGATGCGGCCAGGCTTATCCGCGGCCGGGCGTGGTACGACGGCGCCAGCAATGCCGTTCACGCCTGGACCGAGGCGGCCGGCATGAAAATTTCATACCATTAGGTTATACTACAGACCGCGCATCGGGCTGCGCCCTTGACAGGCAACCGCGTCAGTAAATGTAGCATCCCGTCCGCTGCGACCTCCTCCGTCGTTCCGGCAAACGCCGGGTCATCCTGCGCCAGCGGGGCGAGCGCTGCGAAGGAGAGATGACAACATGAAGTATTGGGATACGTGTAACGCTGTCGAACGCCACCCGGACAAACTTGGCGGGGCCTGGGTATTTCGCGGAACGCGCGTGCCCGTCGCCGCCCTCTTTGAAAATCTCCGCGATGGAGCCACAATGGAGCAATTTCTGGAGTGGTTCCCTGGCGTAGAAAGATGGAAGGTCGAGGCCGCCCTGGACCACGAAGTGAGAGCCCTGACAGATTCAGTTCATCCATGAAGATTCTGTTTGATCAGGGTACGCCTGCGCCCCTGCGCCACCATCTGGCCGGGCATTCGGTGGATACCGCCTATGAACGAGGATGGTCTGACCTGCGCAACGGCGATCTGCTGACAGAAGCGGAGGAGAATGGCTACCAGCTACTGATTACTGCAGACCAGAACATACGGTACCAGCAAAATCTTACCGGGAGACTCTTGGGGATTCTCGTTCTACGATCGACTTCCTGGCCGCGTATGCAGCTGCGAATTGAGGATATTCGGATCGTTGTCGATGGGATGCAGCCCGGGGACTATAAGGAGATTTCCGTTTGAACTATCCATAAGGCCCTGCAGTCTGAATCCCGGAATGTCATTGTCCAAGACCCCGTTGCCCGCCGCCCCCACATCCCGCGGCGGGCGTTCTTTTGTGATTCCGATGTGCCTTGCAGCTGCCTCCAAATGCAAGGATGGAGAAGGGCAGTTACAGATATAGAGGAGGATGAGATGAGCGGCTCAACAGACCGTTCCTGGCTAAACTTGCTCGTTCTTCTGTTGGCGTCAGTTTTGCTGGCCGGTTGCTTTCAAACGACGGAACAAAGGGAAAACAGCCTGAGGGGCTTTGCGAAGGAGTTCGTAACAGCACTTGAAGTTGACATCGTGGAGGAACGGCACGGTATCAGACTCAGCGGTCAGCATGACATCGCGTCGAGTTGGATCTCCTCCGTATATATCATTTCCGATGCTCCTGAGGAAGTCAGAGAGAAACTCAAAGCGTTGCATGATGCTCGAGATTTCTGGCTTGCCCCAAGCCAAGACGGTTGGGTAGGAGATGTCAGACTGAATGTCATCCCAGGCCTAGGAAGGCCATGGTCCCCAGCTGAGAAGGAAGAAGATTTCAAGTATTCCTTTAGCATGGTGAGAGAATCTGGGATTGACTTTTTTGTCATTTGCCCTTGGCTTATTAAAGCCGATAGGAGCTATACAACCATCTATTCGGATACAGTGATCCTTACTGGAGAAGGAGCGCTCCTAGTTAGACTTCATAGCCGCGCCCGGGAACGGTGTCATGATGTTAATCGGGAACAATAGATCTTCCCGAACTTCTCCCTTGTCACGGACAACATGATAAGCGAAATGTAGTCAGGATCGCGCTGAAGTTCCGATTTCCCCCTCTCTTCGACGGCATGTTGGTGAGCCGCTAGGTGGGGTAGAGCGAGGGCGGCGGCGAGCCAAGGGCCGGCATTCGTGGAGGCATTTGAGTCAACGGGCTGGGAACGCTCAGGAGTTGCCGTCAAAGCAGCCGGAGGTCCCCAAGCCGTCGTTCCTGGGGCCTATGCACTCAATCAATTGACATATATCGAAACTGTCTATGAGGTCAATGAATACGTAGAAGGAACGACCAACTATCACCCACGGAATCTCACTTATAGCCCTCAGTCTGAACCACCCAAAGATGACTGAAAAGAAAGTGTTGACTAAGGACCTCTACATCATTTTTTGTTGGATTCCTTGTGACGTTTCTTTTTTGTGATCGTGGTGATTGGCCTGAAAACATTATATTTGTCGGATTCACCGTTTACTTCGGCGTGCGCGCTTTCATCGAGCCTTGGCCAGAGGAACGGACTCATGTCCGTGTTGCAGTCTTGGTTATCTATTTCCTTTTGTTGACAGTTCTTGGGTGGGTAACTGATTGCTTGTTCCCAATCATCGAAAATCTGATAGACGGACTTACCAAACTCGCGGAACTGTTATATGTGGTTGGCCCCAATCGATAGACCACGTAAAGGGAAAAATAAGGCGCATTCAGGCGAATGCGGCCGGCTCGGAACAGAGCACGAACCGCTCTGCCGCCGGCCTGAGGGGCTGTAGCTGCTTTTTCCTCCTTGCTCCTTTCAGTCTCCGCTTCCGATCAAGCTACCGTCACTTGCACCCAGACAATCCCTTCAACGTACTCGAAATGACCGTCCGCCGAAACCAGATCCGCGCCGGTCTCCATGGCGTGGGCGGCTATCCAGACATCGTTGATCGGTATGGGCCGGCCTTTCGCCCTCAATCCTACAGCTATCCTGGAGTAGCGATCTGCGGTTACAGGGCCCACTTCTACGAAGGACGAGTAGGGGCTGTCGAGAAATGAACGGAGGTCGGCGGCGTTGCGCTCGAAGTGACTGCCTCGCCGGAAGCCGTACATCAGTTCTCCGACCACAACGGCCGAGAACAGAACCTCCTCAGCCCTCCGCACCAGTTCCGCTACCTCTCCATGTCCCCGCATGAGCAGAGAGTAGGCGTTGGAGTCCAGGAGAACCCTCATCTCCAAGCCGCCTCGTCAATGGTCTCGAACTCCTCGAGCGCGGCCTCCATCTCATCCGCATCCGCCTGGGTCCAGCCCCCTATCAGATGGTCAAATGACCTGCCCACAGTATCCCCATGGCCTGAACCATCTGCCAGACCGGCTCCTTTCCGCAGAAGCCTGAGCGCGGCCTGGTTCAGAGAGAGCCCCTCCCGCTTTGCCAGGCGCCGCAGGCAGGCGCTCAGTTCCTTGTCAAATCCTCTGACCGTGATCTGATTCAAGGGCACTGCCTCCTTTGGTGCAATATTGAGGCTTTATGAATCATTCTATGCTGCAACCCCTGTCCGGTCAAGCCTGACACACGCCTGCTCCATCAGGTGACGGCCCTGATCGGTCCCGGTGTGACGCCTGTAGCCGTCTGCTCAACCGGCGCCCAGGTGGAGCTCTTGCCTGCCGACCCTGTCCCCGTGCTTGTCGAGCTAACATAACGGGTGGTACAAGCATCGGGGGCAGGTCAGCAGCTGACCACCTGCATCAGGTGCTGCTGCAACGGTTGGCCCAGTCGCTTAGCTTCGATGGCAGCGGTAGGGCGCCCACCCTGACCCAGCAGAGCATAGTCAGCTTTGCCTCCACTGGCATCGTACTCCGGAGTCACAAGGAAAGGGTCTGACGTATCCCACCCAAGGACTTGCAGCAATGGATCGATCAGCGCCATGCGCGTACGTGTTTCGTTTTCTTTCAGAGAGGGGCCATGGTCTGTGATTCGTTTTTTCAGCGTATCAATAACGTCGATCAACTCGTCAAGAAGCATTGCAACTCTCCTGCGTTCTGATGGTGGTGCGATGGTTACGCTCCAAGCTTCCCCAGCGCGGCAATATTATGCCGTTTCTGGCGGCTGTTGACAATAAGAGATGGAATCAGGAGGAAGGGACCTGCAGCGCTCCCGGTTCCTCCGGGTAGAGAGTTCGCGCGCCCAAGGCGATGAGATGGTCGTTGTGGGGAGAGTCGAGCGCGTAGACGGGTTTGGCGGCGGCGATGGCCTGCCGGCAGAGGGATTACACATGAACTTGAAAGGTGAGGAGACCTGGAAGTTGAAGCGCCTGTCCGATGTTGACTTTGACTGCCTGAGGGCATATTCTGGGGCAGAACTTCGAGCCCCGGGAGCACGCTAACTTCAGAAAACATGCAAATATGGCTTTTTGCCATCGTCTGTCAGCGAGTCAGCGGCGATTTCGGGTTCCCGTTGCAGGACGGCTACGGGCCGCGGGGCAGGAATCGCTCGTTTAAGGTGAACGGACGACCAGAAGACTACGGCGGGAGCGCAGACCGGTGACCAGAACACGTCAGAGGCGCAAGGGCGAAAAACAGGAGACCGGCCCGACTGGGGGCGACGGCGCGCCCGACTACAGGGCGGAACTCTGGAAGATGGCCGACGCGCTGCGGGGCAGCATGGACGCAGCCGAGTACAAGCACGTCGTTCTCGGCCTCATTTTTCTCAAATATATCTCCGACGCCTTCGAGGAGGTCCACACGCAGCTGGAGGCTGAACGGGAGGCAGGCGCGGACCCCGAGGACCCTGACGAATACCGCGGCCAGAACATCTTCTGGGTGCCGCCGGAAGCGCGCTGGCCGGCCTTGCAAGACCAGGCGCGGCAGCCCACCATCGGCCAGGCTATCGACGAAGCCATGGCCGCGATCGAGCGGGACAACCCGGCGCTCAAGGATGTGCTCTCCAAGGAGTACGCGCGCGAGGCGTTGGACAAGAACAGGCTGGGGCAGGTGGTAGACCTTGTGAGCAACATCAAGGTGGGCGGCGCGGCTGCGCGCGCCACCGACGTGCTGGGAAACGTCTACGAGTACTTCCTGGAGCAGTTCGCCCTGGCCGAAGGCAGGAAGGGGGGTGAGTTTTACACGCCGCGCAGCGTCGTGCGGCTGCTGGTGGAGATGCTGGAGCCTTACGAAGGCCGCGTCTACGATCCATGCTGCGGTTCATCGGGCATGTTTGTGCAGTCGGTCGAGTTCATACGCGCCCACGCCACGGGCAATGGTAATGGCGGCCGCGCCAGGAGCGACATCTCGATTTACGGGCAGGAGTCGAACTACACGACCTGGCGCATGGCCAGGATGAACCTGGCGATCCGGGGCATCGAGGGTTTGATCGAGCACGGCGACACTTTCCATTACGACCGCCACCCCGACCTGCGCGCCGACTACATCCTGGCCAATCCGCCGTTCAATGTTTCAGACTGGGGCGGAGAGCGGCTGCGCGACGACAAGCGCTGGCAGTACGGCGTGCCGCCGGTGGGCAACGCCAACTTCGCCTGGGTGCAGCACTTTCTATACCACCTCGCCCCGCGCGGCATCGCCGGTTTCGTGCTGGCGAACGGCTCGATGTCCTCCAACCAGTCGAATGAAGGCGAGATCCGCAGGCAGATCATCGAGGCGGACCTTGTCGACTGCATCGTGGCGCTGCCGGGGCAGTTGTTCCGTTCGACGCAGATACCGGCCTGTCTCTGGTTTCTCGCGCGCGGCCGCGCCGAAGACCGCGACCGCCGCGGCGAAACGCTCTTCATCGACGCGCGCAAGTTGGGTCACCTGGTGGACCGCGCCAACCGGGACCTTTCCCCGGAGGATATTGCCCGCGTCGCGGACACCTACCACGCCTGGCGCGGCAAGGAGGGGCTGGGGGCTTACGAGGATGTACCCGGCTTCTGCAAGAGTGCCGGCCTGGAGGAGATCCGCAAGCACGGGCATGTGCTGACACCGGGCCGCTATGTCGGCGCGGCGCCGCAGGAGGATGACGGTGTACCGTTTGGGGAGAAGATGGCGCAGTTGGCCGCGCAGTGGCGGGAGCAGCAGGAGGAGTCGAACAGGCTGGACGGGGCGATTGCTGATAATCTGGCGCGACTAGGCCTTTGAAACCGACGCGTCCACGCCTTGCCCACGATGCAGAAGATCGAATGCTCAACGCGGAGGAAGAGATCATCGCAGGCAGGGACGGCCGACCGGTGCGGCTGTGGACTGTGCCGGGTAGGGACGGCCAACGCAAGGAGCGCCCCGGAATCCGGTTGCGCTGGCCGACGCGGCGCAAGAACGCAATCCGGCGGAGATCGACGAGCTCGTCTTCAACGATGTCATCCGCGAAGCCTATAGGCAAGCCCTTCTCAGGTCCGAGCTCCCGGAGTGGCTTGGGTTTTGCAGGAACCGCGGCACCACCAGTCACACCTACAACGAAGAGAAGGCGCAGGAAGTGTTCGAGAGCGCTCCAGACTTCCTGCAAGAGGCCCGCTATCTGTTGAATCGACTTCTTGAGAGGAACGAGTCCCTTGACTAGCCCGGTGGATATTAGGCCCGACCAGCTCGAAATCGTGCAGGAGATCCTGCTCAAGCATCTGCCTGCGGGCGTCAAGGTCTGGGTCTTCGGGAGCCGCGCCAACTGGACCACCAAGGACTCCTCGGACTTGGACCTAGCCCTAGAGGGCGAAAGCAAGCTCAGCCACAAAGTGCTCGGAGCGTTGAAGGACGCATTCGAGGACTCGGCACTCCCCTACACGGTTGACGTCTTGGACCTCAACCGGATCGGCGATTCCTTCAGGAAGATCGTGGAGTCACAGAAAGTGCTCCTGCCCGTGGATGGGGATGGGACTACGGCGGGCGACTGGATTCAGTGCACTGTGGCAGAGGCGTGCGGTTCGATCAACTACGGACTGACTGCGTCTGCGTCAAGCCGTTCGGATGGGCCAAAATTCCTTCGCATTACGGACATCGTATCTGGATCGATCGATTGGAATACAGTCCCGCACGTCGAAGCTGATGATGACACGGTAGCGAAATACCGGCTTCACGACGGTGACATCGTCATAGCAAGGACTGGGGCATCAACAGGTACGAGTGCCTATGTGAGTGATCCCCCACCATCCGTGTTTGCATCGTATTTGGTTCGCTTACAGGCAAAACCTGAGTTTGACGCACGGTTCCTTGCTTACTATCTCAAGTCAAAAGAATTCTGGGATTTTATTCACGGTGTCCTAGGCGATAAGTCCGCTCAGCCAAATGCAAGTGCTTCAACAATGACGGCAGCACCCTTCAGAGCCCCGAGGGATGAAGCCCAGCAACGGGCCATCGCGCACATCCTCGGTACGCTGGACGACAAGATCGAATTGAACCGGCGCATGAATGAGACGCTGGAGGAGATGGCGCGGGCGCTGTTCAAGTGCTGGTTTGTGGATTTCGAGCCGGTGCGCGCGAAGATGGAGGGGCGCTGGCGGCGCGGTGAGTCTCTGCCGGGGATGCCGGCGGAGCTGTATGATGTTTTTCCCGAAGGGATGGTGGACTCGGAGTTGGGGGAGATTCCGGATGGGTGGGGTGTGACGGCATTGGGGGACGTTGCAACGGAGTCAAGGATCAGTGTCAAGCCTTCGGGAATCGAGATTGGAACGCCACTTATCGCACTGGAGCATATGCCTAGACGGTGTATTGCCCTCTCGGACTGGGATGTTGCAGATGGGGTGGGCAGCAACAAATTCAGATTCGAGCGATGCGATATTCTCTTTGGAAAGCTGCGGCCATACTTCCACAAAGTAGGAATCGCGCCGCTGGATGGAGTGTGTTCAACTGACATCGTGGTCGTCGCGCCAGCAGCGGACTGTTGGTTCGGTTTCGTGCTTGGTCACATTTCCAGCACTGCTTTTGTGGAATACACCGATTCAACGTCGACAGGCACGCGTATGCCGCGTACCAAGTGGAGTGACATGGCACGCTACGCGATTGCTCTTCCGGGCCGCGAATTGGCTGAAGCGTTTACCTTTCAGATCCAGAACTGGACGGACAGCATCGTCTCGGGCATTCATGAATCTCGCGCCATCGCAGCTCTCCGGGACATGCTATTGCCGAAGCTTATTGGTGGAAAGCTGCAGGTAACGCAACGGAGATATCGTCAGCATGATTGATATTATCTGCACCCGCCAGGGCCGGCACTCTCTGTGGACTTTCAGGATGGCGTGGCGGGGGGTTGCCTTAGCTCCGAGATTTCCACTCCCTTCCCGTTGGGCAGGATTCTCGACATGATCGTTATTCCATGTTGTACCATTGGGATTGACATGACTGCCAAGATCGTATATGATAGTCGTATGGTACAACAAGCCACAACGAACAGGAGAGGAAATGTCTGCTCAGATTTACAAGGCGACAAAGACGCGCTCACGCCGGCCAGGCTGGAGTGTAACGTTCAGGCACCCCCGTCGAAAAGATGCCCGCGGTAAGTATGGGCTGAAAATCAGGCGGGGCCTTAACTCAACGGATGATGTCGAAGCCGACCGCTTGGTTGCGCAGCTAAACGTTCTGCTGGCCGATCCAACCTGGTGGAGTCTGGATAGGCGAATGGAAGCTGAGCGACAGTTTGCCTCGCCGGTCGTTTCGGCTTTCTTCGATGGAATTGAAGTAGGCGTGATGAATTCAAAGAATCTACGAGATGAGGTTATTCCGCTCCCCACCCCGGCCGAAGGGTATGCGAGGGTAATGTTGGTCGGCGTAACGGGCGCCGGCAAGACCACCCTGCTGCGACACCTCATCGGTTCCGACCACAGACGAGACCGGTTCCCTTCCACATCAACGGCCAAAACTACGACGGCTGACATAGAGATAATAATAAAAGCCGGTCCTTTCCGATCGGCGATTACGTTTATGACCGAACACGAGGCACGCTGCGCGGTTGACGAGTGTTTGGAGGAGGCGTGCGCTGCCGCAATTCAAGATCTACAACACGACGATTCGAAAATCGCTGAAGCGTTGCTAGAGCACCGGGAACAACGTTTCCGGCTATCCTACATATTGGGCGGATGGCCGCAGAATCAGCCGGATCTTGAGGAGGACGAGTCAGACTATCAATTCGATATGGATTTTGAATCTACTGACGAAGACTTCTTGGCGGCAGACGAAGCTGTCTCCGATGCCGAACGTGCCGCGAACGCTGAACTTTTGCGAGAATCTGTTGCTCGCATCAGGAAAATAGCTGAAGAAGGCCGCAACAGAATGAAGGTGGAGCGCGGCGACTTTCAGGATACGGATAGCGCAAATCGGCGTCAGGCATGGCTGGACGAATTCTCGGACCTCCTGTACGAAATTGAGGCCTTCGGTCAACTCTCGCTCGACATTATTGAATCCATCAAGGAACGGTTCGACGCGGTAACAGTAGGCGAACTTGAACGCGTCGCCGACTGGCCTGCCATTTGGCGTTATGAGGAAAAAGACCGGGATATGTTCTTGAAGCAGGTGCGTTGGTTCAGCAGTAATGACTACCGGCAGTTTGGGCGCTTGCTGACACCCCTGGTGAATGGTATCCGCGTGAGCGGCGCCTTCTATCCCGCCTCTGCGCTGCGGGAGGATGACCAGCGTCTGGTTCTTCTGGATGGCGAGGGCTTGGGGCATTCGGCAAAGGAAGCCACCAGCATCTCCACCAAGGTAACGGGAAAATTTGCCGACGTGGAGATGATTTTACTGGTGGATACGGCACAATCTCCAATGCAGGCCGCCCCGATGGAGCTTCTCAAGTCGGTTGGCAGCAGCGGCCACGGGCACAAACTCGCTGTCGCCTTTACGCACTTTGATCAGGTGAAGGGGGACAACCTTAGGAGCTTCAAACAGAAACGAGCGCACGTTCGTGCTTCCATAGACAACGCTATTGGCCACCTGCGCGAGTCCCTGGGAGCCCCGGTTTCGGAAACACTGGAGCAGAAACTGGAAGACAACAACTTTTACCTGGGCGGATTGGATGGACCAACGAGGAAGATTCCGGGTGGTATCGTCAATGAAATGAGGAAACTGTTAGCAGTGATGCAGGAGTCGGCCCAACGTCCCGACCTTCCGGAGGCCGCGCCAGTCTACCACTTTGCGAAGTTGGCCCTCCCGCTTCGAGACGCAACCGATGGCTTCAAGAATCCATGGTGGGGCCGCCTGGGTCTCAGCTATTACGAGGGTATCGCCAAAGAGCATTGGGCGCGCATAAAGGCGTTGTGTCGGCGTATCGCTTTCCGATGGGACAACTGTGAGTACAGCGGACTGCGTCCGGTCGCAGATCTGGTCCGCGAACTGCAGCACAGCATCTCCCTATGGCTGGATCATCCTGACGGCTGGAACCGACATCCGGAGGATGAAAGCGAGAAACAAGCTGCCATCGACGGAATAAGGAGGCAGGTCTCCGAGCGTATTCATACCCTAGCGAACCGGCGTCTGATTGTAGACCCTTCTAACGGCTGGGAAGAGGCCTTCGAATTGAGGGGGTCGGGCTCAAGTTATGACAGGGCGGACCGGATGGCACGCATTTATGAGGCAGCAGCGCCTACTGTTACATCCGTGATGGATATGCCAGTGCACCAATTCATGGACGAAATCTATCAGATTGTAAATGAGGCCGTGCAAGAAGCCGGAGGTGACGTACAAGGGATTCCAGAGCGAGATTCTGCCTTTGTCCCTTGACGAATGTCGCAACCCCAGTGGATAGCAGATATCGCCGTTTCCACCCGCTGTCCACTGGGGCAGAATCGTGGGACATGCCTTGCCGTTGTTCAGTGCACGTCCTCACGCTCCGTGCAGATGACCGTCGCCAGCGCGCCGCCATCTGCCAAACCGAAGACGATCGGCAAAACGTCCATAGCCGCATCACATCATAGTCGGCAGACCGCCCGATGCCGATCAGAATACAACATATCCGTCTGAATTCATCTTAATCTTTCCCGTCTTGTGGTCCAAAGATTGAGGCTCACCATAAGAGGAACAAACTATGAGCAGACCTAAGAACCACCATTACATTCCGCAGATGTTATCGAAGCGGTTTGCGAATCAAGAAGGTAAGCTGTTCGTCTATGACAAGCATCATCCTGACAAAGGTGTTCAGAAAAAAGATCCGAAAAAGACTTTTGTAAGACGACACTTTTACTCGCAAGAGGAAGAAGACGGAACACGGGACGTTTCCGTGGAAACACAGTTTCTCGCGCCTCTTGAGAGTGACGCAAGCCCAGTGCTCGAGAAGATTACTAATGCTGCTCGACGGGGAAACCCTCCTAACCTGTCGCCAGACGAAAAAGATATCTGGGTGAGGTTTTTCTACAATCTGTTCGTACGCGTTCCCGAGACGCGTACGAACTATAAGGAAGAGCTTCGTCAGGAGATACTTAGAGAGATTGATTTCATACGACAGTTTCGACCACTTACTGATCTTGAACAATCGATGATAGACGATGAAGAGACAATGGAAAGACTCTTCAGGAATAGCAGCATCCAAAGTGTAAGAATGACACATGTCAAAGAAGTGTTTGAAATTCTTTCAGAGAAAAGAATCGGCGTAGCCGTAATCCGGAAACCGAAGCTAAAGCGAAGTTTCGTTATCGGAAGCAACCCTGTCGTGAAGATGTCGAATCCTGAACGGTCTCACCTGGCTGATCCTACAGTTGAAGTCTGGTTACCGCTCGCTCGCGACGTGGCCGTTTCCCCTTGTCCTGGGGACCGTGACAAGGTAGTTTCCGCAAACGACAGACACATTCGAGAAATCAACAAGAGTATTTATCAACAGAGTACGGTGATAGCTGGATGCTCACGGGATCTGATCGAGTCCTTGTTGGGTGAGGAAGCAGGGATGTTCCGGACAACAGCAGAGAAATAAAGGTTTGCCTAATCGTCGCTGAATCTCACGGTATTGTTGGCGGTGGGATGTGCTACTGCCGAAGTTGATTTCGGGGGAGGTAAGGGTGGCTATGGAAGCTAGTGAAGGAAACTCGTTATGAAATACAAGACTGAGTACGAGGCATTGGTCCAACATTCTCATTTCCTGCGAAGTTCGTTGAATCTTGCTTATGATAGACATTTACAACTCGAAAACACGATGCAGGCCCTTGAACTTTCACAGATACCAAAGGAGCAAGAGAGTCTTATACAACTTCAAGTTCAGACGGCAAAAGAGATCGGTGGCGTAAATGCCAAGATGCTAGGGGACGCACCGTTGGAAATCGAGAAATATCACTTTGGTCCTTTGCAGATAGCTTTGTCGTTGTTATTTGCAATAATCGAGAAATACCGGGAGCTGTCCAAACGAGATCCAATATTTCAAGACAACGTGATTGATAGGTTCTGTAGTGAAAACCATCAATTTGTGCGGACTTTGGAAACACTCAGGAATTCGATACTGTATCAGCGTTACGACAATTTAGATGAACAGAAAAGATTTATAGAAAAGTATTCTGAAGACGACAACAAGCATTTGGTGACTCTTCTGATAGAAGCCGAGAATATCTATAAGGATTATTTGAGGCGTTTACTGCCACTGTTGCGAGGAGATAATTCGGATGATACCTGAGCAAGGTAACTTTTCTACCAGTTGGAAGGCGGTGCCCATATTTTTCACTATGAGGTCCAATCTGGCTATGGTGGACGCCTTTTTGCGCCGTTCAGTCATAGAGACATCTAACTACCAGGGCGATGACTTGGGCTTCTTATGGTCAAACCCTGGTGAACATCAGTTGAGTATCCACAACAGGTCAATCACAACGATTGTCATCTCTTTGTTGTTTCAGGTGCTCGGGAATTACTGGGCGCTAAAGAGAATAAGACCAACACTAGAGTATCCGATCTTGGAGGATTTCCTTAGGGATCTGGGAAGTAGCGGGAAGTTTTTCGATGGCATGGAGATAGTGCGCAAAGGCGTGTTTCACGTTAGAAGCCTAAGGTCTTGGCGTAGCCAAAGTGTGATTTCTTTCGATAAGACCTGCCAGCAGCGCGGCGGGACTCTCGTTGTAATGCAAGAGTTACGAAACCTGCTCTACGATTTCACCGAGAAGGTATTTCTGGGCGAGTTGAGAATCTGGCCTGATGATGTCTATGAAGAACTGAATAGAAAGGAACTTGCTAGACCGGACCTCAGAGAAAAATTGGAAAGCGGGGAGATCGAGTTTCCCGAGTACGTAGAGGCCATACTATCTTTAGAGGAGAAGGTGCCTGGGGGCGGATAAGACTTGACCACCCTCAAAGAAGCCGGCGTCGAATCGGTAGTGCCCACGAGGGGCGCCCACGAGGGCACCCACGAGGGTTGCCCCTACCAGCGCGGGCACCGGTCGAACGGGGGAAGCCCCATGACCACTCTCACCGAAGCCGGAGTCGAGCGGATCGCTCTTCCCGGTTCACCCCTCGACTGAAAGACCGTGTACTACCACGGCCGTCCGCCCAGACCAGTTAGAGCAGGTTGCCTCCATAGTCTATGATGGGCTGCAAGAGAACAGCAGAAGGAACGCGAAACGGAGCGGATCAAGACCGGCCGTACTTGGGCCACTGCAGCGCAAGATCGCCGGAGTGATGAGGCAGGAGTGAGGCGCATCCATGCAATATAAAGCGAACGAGGCAATTCCGCTGGCGCAAACCCGCATCAGATTCGACGTCAACGGTCAGTGTGTGGACAGGCCCGCCGAGGCTGTCTTGCGCATGTTGCCCAGCCCGCGTCTCGTCATCAAATGCGATTTGGATTTGCGCAATTCGAATGTCGGGCTGGCCGATTTCCAGCAAGACTACGTAACCGCAACAGTTCACGACCAAGAGACAGAGTTCATTGTCGGGCAGTTCACTTTTCATTGGGACCCGGAAAATTTCCAAGCAGGTATGTCTCTCTTTCCAAAGAGAGAACCAATTTCCATCCACCACACCGGAGAGAGGCTCTCGTGTGTAGAGTTCGACGTTCTCAATTTCCCTAAGTTTCTGGGAAAACAGTTCAGAATCGCCGGGAAAAACGGGAAGTCTCAACACAGAGTTGATTACGTACAACTCCATGCCGACCCCTGGCTGATCGAGATCACCGCAGCGCCCAACCTGTCCGAAGTCAAGCAGGAACTGGATACGACCGGCGGCTATGGCATCACCCATTCGGGAACGATAGAACGCACTGACGGCGCTGATTTTTCAACTGCCGATGTTGAGCGGCTTCTCCACGGGTTATCGCTGTTCCTGTCCTTTGCCCGGGGGGCTTACTGCGGGCTGACCCTGGTCAAAGGGAAAAGCCGCGATGGGCAGGTTGCATGGGAGCGTTGGGGATCCGACAGGGTGACAGCGTGGTTCGATCCGCCCTCGTGGTTTGACAGAAACCATAGCCACCTGCTGGCGAAGGTATTTCCGGGCTTCTGGCGCTGGTATCGGGCATCCGAAGAGGAACTGCGTACCGTTGTGAGCCTGTACCTGGACAGCAACTTGGGGAGAGGCCACGGCGTCGGCTTGGACGGGGGACTGATCCTGACCCAGGCAGCGCTCGAACGAATGGCACACGAGGTTGTTGGCAAGAAAGCTGACAAGAAAACCGGCACATGGATCGCCAAGGCGCTCGTGAAAAATAGAATCGTCAAAGAGGCGCTCCCCATCCCGCCGGATTCCTGCCCCGAATTGGCAAGGCTGGCAACCGAACACGGCTGGAAACATGGCCCGCACGCGCTGGTTGAAATGCGTAATGAGGTAGTTCACCCCAGCCAGAAGTGTGGTCGCCTCTCTTCCAGAGCCTATTATGAGGCCTGGAACCTAGGGCAGTGGTATCTCGAACTGATGCTGTTGCGCCGATTCGAAGCCAGCGGTAAATATGGCAACCGGCTTTCGCAGAAATGGGTGGGCGAAGTAGAGCATCTCGGTCAGTGGCTGGTGGAGAACATGCCGCGCGGAATCGACATTGAACTTCCCTCTCGCGACGAATCTGAGCGCGAGATCCCATTTGTCAGCACAGAAGACGAATGAGCGGCTACCTCATCGATACGAATGTGGTTTCGGAGTTGACCAAAGAACCGCCGGCCCCGCAGGTGATCGCATTCCTGACCCGACAGCACGATCTCTGGCTATCGGTAATTGTTGTGCATGAACTGGAATTTGGTGTGCAAAATATGCCAGGCGGTCAGCGCCGCGACAGAGTGAGCGCCTTCTACCAGATATTCATTGAGCGTCACACAAGCCGTATCTTGCCTGTGGACCGCGCGGTCGCAGAACATGCCGCGCAGTTGCGGGCCCAGGCGCGTCGCGCAGGCCGCAAGCTGAAATTGGCCGACGCCTTGATTGCCGGTACAGCAATCGTGCATAATCTCATATTGGCAACGCGCAATGTCAAAGACTTTGCTGCTCTGGACGTCGTCAACCCGTGGGAATCCCCATGACGACCCTCACCGAAGCCGACGTCGAGCAGGCGGCGCTTGAATGGCTGCAGACCACCGGCTGGAACGTCGCATACGGTCCGGAGATCGCCCCTGACGCCCCAACCCCTGAACGCTCCGACTACGGCCAGGTTTACCTGGAGCAGCGGCTACGCGACGCCCTCGCCGCACTCAACCCCGAACTCCCCAGCCCGGCCCTCGACGACGCTTTCCGCAAGCTCACCCGTCCCGCCGGCCCCACAACTGGCAGCCCGCAACCGCGCTTTCCACCGCCTGCTGGTAGACGGCGTCACCGTCGAATACCCCGCGCAGGACGGCTCTATTCGCGGCGCGCAGGCGCGCGTCGTCGACTTCGAGCATCCCGAGAGAAACAACTGGCTGGCGGTCAACCAGTTCACCGTCACCGAAAACCGGAACAAGCGCCGCGCGGACATCGTGCTGTTCGTCAACGGCCTGCCGCTGGCGGTCATCGAGCTGAAGAACCCGGCCGACGAGGAGGCCACCATCTGGACGGCCTGGAACCAACTCCAGACGTATAAGGACGAGTTGCCTGCGTTGTTTGCCATGAACGCGGCCATGATCGTTTCGGACGGGCTTGAGGCGCGCATTGGCACGCTGACCGCCGGCAAGGAATGGTTCAAACCGTGGCGCACGGTCAGCGGTGAGACCTTGGCCGACACGAATTTGACCGAGTTGCAGGTTCTGCTGGAGGGCGTCTTTGCGCGGTCTCGCTTTCTCGCTCTTCTGCGCGACTTCATCGTGTTTGAGGACGATGGCAGCGGCGCGTTGGTGAAGAAGATGGCAGGCTACCACCAGTTCCACGCCGTGCGCGTCGCTGTGGACGAGACACTCAGGGCGGCCCGGCTGCAGCAGGCAGGCTTGGCAGTGTCCGAGAACGGGGGACGTTATGAGACAAGGCCGCAGGCGAGCGGGGAACCGGGCGACCGCCGCATCGGTGTCGTCTGGCACACCCAGGGCTCCGGCAAAAGCCTGACGATGGCCTTCTACGCCGGCGCGATCATCCGCGAGGCGGCGATGCAGAACCCGACCATCGTCGTGCTCACCGACCGCAACGATCTCGACGACCAGCTCTTCGGCACATTCTCGCGCTGCCAGGAGCGCCTGCGCCAACCGCCGACGCAGGCGCAGAGCCGCGCCGACCTGCGCCGCAAACTCTCGGTCAACGCCGGCGGCGTGGTTTTCACGACGATCCAGAAGTTCTTCCCCGAAGAGAAAGGGGATTCCCATCCCATGCTTTCGGAGCGGGGCAACATCGTCGTTATCGCGGACGAAGCGCACCGAAGCCAGTACGACTTCATCGACGGCTTCGCCCGCCACATGCGCGACGCGCTGCCCAACGCCTCTTTCGTCGGTTTCACCGGGACGCCGATCGAGCTGCAGGACGCCAACACGCGCGCCGTCTTCGGCGACTACATCAGCGTCTACGACATTCAGCGTTCGGTTGAGGACGGGGCGACCGTACCGATCTTCTACGAGAGCCGCCTGGCCAAGCTGGCGCTGGTCGAACGCGAGCGGCCGCGCATCGATTCCAAATTTGAGGAAATCACCGAGGGCGAGGAGGCCGAGAGCACGGAGAAGCTCAAGAGCAGGTGGGCGCAGCTGGAGGCGGTCGTCGGCGCGGAAAACCGGCTCAGCCAGATCGCCGAGGATATCGTCGCCCATTATGAGCAGCGGTTGGAGGTCATGCACGGTAAGGCGATGGTGGTGTGCATGAGCCGGCGGATCTGTATCGACCTCTACCGCGAGCTGGTGCATCTCCGCCCGGCGTGGGAAGAGAAAGAGGACGCCAAGGGCGCTATCAAGGTGGTGATGACAGGCTCGGCGTCCGATCCCGTCGACTGGCAGCCGCACATCAGGAACAAAGCGCGGCGGGAGGAGCTGGCCAATCGCTTCCGCGACCCGGACGATCCGCTGCAGATCGTACTGGTGCGCGATATGTGGCTGACGGGGTTCGACGCGCCCAGCCTGCACACGCTCTACGTGGACAAGCCGATGCGCGGGCACGGGCTGATGCAAGCGATCGCCCGCGTGAACCGTGTCTTCAAGGACAAGCCGGGCGGCCTGGTGGTGGACTACCTGGGGCTGGCCCCGGACCTGAAGCAGGCGCTCGCCACCTATTCGGAGAGCGGCGGCGAAGGGCGCACCGCGGTTGACCAGTCGGAAGCGGTCGCGGTCATGCAGGAGAAGTACGATGTCTGCTGCGGGCTGTTCCACGGCTTCGACTGGAGCGTCTGGACGACGGGCACACCTGCCCAGCGCCTGAACCTGCTGCCGGCCGCCCAGGAGAAGATCCTAGCTCAGGAGGACGGCAAGGACCGCTGCCTGGCGGCAGTGCGGGAACTCTCACAGGCCTTCGCGCTGGCCGTGCCCCACGAAGAGGCACAGAGCATCCGCGACGATGTGGCCTTCTTTCAGGCGGTGCGGGCCGCGCTGTCGAAGCCTGCCGCTAGTGTTGCCCGTCACGAGGAAGATCTGGATCTGGCAGTGCGGCAGATTCTTTCGCGCGCGGTGGCTTCCGAGGGCGTGATCGATATCTTCGCGGCGGCCGGTCTGGACAAACCCGACATTTCGGTGCTGTCGGACGAGTTCCTGGCCGAGGTGAAGGATATGCCGCACCGCAATCTTGCTGTGGAGCTGTTGCAGAAGCTTCTCAAAGGGGAACTTTCCGTCAGGAAACGCAAGAACGTGGTTGAGGCTCGTTCCTTCTCCGAGATGTTGGAACAATCCTTGCGGCGCTACCAGAACCGTGCCATCGAGGCCGCGCAGGTTATCGAGGAGTTGATCGCGCTTGCCAAGGAGCTGCGCGAAGCCAACGCCCGCGGGGAGAAACTGGGACTGTCGGATGATGAACTGGCCTTCTACGACGCGCTGGGAACAAACGACAGCGCGGTGCAGGTGCTTGGAGACGTTACGCTGCGCGCCATCGCCCGCGAACTGGTCGAAATGGTGCGCGGCAATGTCACCATTGACTGGACGCTGCGCGAGAACGTGCGCGCCCGTCTTCGGGCCATGGTCAAACGTATTCTGCGCAGGTACGGCTATCCGCCGGACAAGCAGGAGAAGGCCACGCAGACGGTGCTGCAACAGGCGGAACTCCTCTCAGAAGGCTGGGCGATGGCCTGAGGCTCTGCCCGCTTCTGGCGTGACGCAAAACCCCCACAGCGGGCGCACGCCCCACCCACTACTATTCACAAAACGCAAGCCCCTTTTGCACCAAGTCATTATCGCCTACTTCCTGCCAGGCGGGCGGCAGGCAGCAGTCGCCGCGGCGGACCTGGCCGAGCCCGCCAGCGCTACGGCGGGTCGACTACCTCCACGCCGTGCGCATTGGTGGCGGTAACCAGCGGCCCGTACACCCATCCGGTCCGGCCGCCATAGCTGATCTGCCACCAGTCGCCGGCGCCGGGGCTCTTGCCGGTGCTCGGGAAGAGCTCGCCCGGTTCAGCCGTGCCGGTGACAACATATTTGGTGCCCGGACCTGCGCGTACCTTTATCGGAGAGACTATCACCGCCTGCGGCCTCAGGGACGTCTGCGTATCGGTCGTGCCGGCCCGGTTGACAGAGATAATGTAACCTGAATTCGGAGTAAGTGAGCGCCTTATCAAGCTGGTAGAATTGAAGTTCTCCAACAACAATTCTCCAGCAAAGAAAGGCGCTCAAGGATGAGTATACTCAAACTGGTCTGTCATGTCGATGATTTCTGTCAGTGGTTGGTTACACGGGAGAATGCCAAACTGTTAGGCGTGACTCGCAAGCGAGGGCCGGCCCCGCGGTTGAGCTTGCGTGAAGTGATGACGATTCTGATTCACTTTCACCAGTCGCATTGTCGTGATTTCAAGGCCTACTATACGCAGCACGTATGTGAGCATATGCGCAGTGAATTCCCTGCTCTGGTCAGTTACACGCGCTTTGTGGAGTTAATGCCGTCAGCCCTGCCAGCAATGTGTCTCTATCTGCGTGTGCGCTTCGGCCAGAAGACAGGGGTGGCATTCATCGATTCGACCCCGTTGTCGGTCTGCCACAACCGGCGCATCGTCCGCCACCGGAACTTTGCCGAGATGGCCATGCGCGGCAAGAGCAGCATGGGCTGGTTCTATGGCTTCAAGCTCCATCTGATTGTCAATGACAAGGGTGAATTGCTGGCGGTTCAACTCACGCCCGGCAACATTGATGACCGCAAACCGGTCCCGCAAATGACCAGGAAACTATGGGGTAAGTTGGTCGGCGACCGCGGCTATCTCTCCCAAGCTCTCTTTGCACAACTCTTCGCACGCGGACTGCAACTGATTACGCCCATCCGCAAAAACATGCAGAATCGACTCGTTGTTCTCGAAGACAAGCTGCTCACGCGTAAGCGCTTCGTCATCGGGACCATCGCTGACCAGCTCAAGAATATCCCGCAGATTGAACACACCCGCCATTGCAGCACGACCAACTTTATCGTCAATCTTATCGCCGGTCTGATTGCCTACACTTGGCAACCCAAGAAGCCATCTCTCCATCTCTCTGACAAAGACTTGGCTCTCTTGCCCGCCCTAATCTAACTCCGAACTCGGGTTAACGAAGAAAGAATATCACCCCGAGAGGCGGTCAGGGAACCGCCGGCGGCGGCAACTCCCACGCACACCGGTCCCCACAATTTACGCCCGCCCGCCCCCGAACCGTAGGACAGGAGACACCTGTTCAAAATGGACGCAACCCGCCGCCGATGCGATTATCTGATCCTTTCCTGCTGTGCTATACTCGTTGATATTTTTTCCGTTCGCAGGTAAGAGCAATATGCACAGGTGGCGGGCGTATCATACGCCGACAACCGTTGCGGAGGCGCTGTCTCTGCTGCACGCGCACAAGGAGAAGGCCCGCATCATCGCCGGCGGGACCGACCTGATCCTCGATATGGAGGCGGAAGATGCGGCGCCGATCGAGGCGCTGGTGGATGTGACAAAGATCGCCGGCATCGACCGCATCGCACAGGAGAAGGGCTGGATCGTGCTGGGCGCGGGCATCACGCACACGCAGATCGAGGAAAGCCCGCTCTTGCGCCGGCACGCCGCCTGCCTGACCGAAAGCTGCGGCGTGATCGGCGGACCGCAGGTGCGCAATGTGGCGACGCTGGGCGGCAACGTGGCGCACGCGCTGCCGGCGGCGGACGGCACGATCGGTCTGCTGGCGCTGGAGGCCGAGGTCGAGGTGGCCGCGCATAACGGGCAGGGCGTTCATCATTCGTGGCAGCCGCTGCTTTCGATCTTCGCAGGACCGGGACGCAACCGGCTGGCGCCCGACCAGATGCTGCACGCCTTCCGCTTTCGAGCGGCCGCGGCGCGTGAAGGCAACGCGTTCGACCGCATCATGCGCCCGCAGGGGGTCGCGCTGCCGATCCTGGGCATTGCCGCCAAGGTGCGGTTGGATGAAAAGCTGCACCGGGTCGAGGAGGCCGCGATCGCAATCGGCCCCGCCGGCCCGATCCCGTTCCGCGCCGCCGACGCAGAGGCAGCGCTGACCGCAGCCGAAAAATTTGACGAGGCGGCGGTGGAGGCAACGGTGGCGGCGGCGCAGGCGCAGGCCAAACTGCGCACGAGCAAGTACCGCGCATCGCAGGACTATCGCCGCGAGATGATCGGCGTCCTCCTGCGCCGCGTGCTGCGCACAGCCGTCGAGCGGGCGCGTGAACGGCAGTGATTAGTGGCTAGTGGCTAGTGGCTAGTGGCTAGTGGCTAGTGGCTAGTGAACACCAGTTGCGTGCCCTAACGCCGCAGTTGACGTTGCCGTTACTATCCACTAACCGCCATCCGCTGGTGTTCTGACGTTCCTGACCACTGGCTACTGACCACTGACCACTGCAGTTCGCAGTTACTATCCACTATCCACTAACCACTATCCACTGCAGTAATGATCCACCTCGCCTCGGTTGAAAAACGGCCCTCCTTTCCCCAGGAGGAGAGATTCCCTTACAATGTACCGGTCATCGCGCAGCTGGAGCAGCTCTCTTTTGAATCGCCGGTGACGGTGCTGGTCGGCGAAAACGGCAGCGGGAAGTCGACCTTTCTGGAGGCGATCGCCACCGGCGTGGGCCTGCCGACGGTGGGCGCGGAGGAGGCGGGGCGCGATCCGTCGCTGGCGGATGTGCGGCAGCTTTCCAGGCACCTGCGCCTGGGTTGGAAGAGAAAGAGCGGGCGCGGTTTCTATCTGCGGGCGGAGGACTTTTTCGGCTTTGCCAAGCGCATGGCGCAGATGGAGGCCGAGCTGCAGGCGGAGATGGCCAGCGTCGACGCCGAGTACGCGGGCCGCTCCGATTTCGCCAAGGGGCTGGCGAAGATGCCCTACGCCGGCCAGCTCGCCGCAATCAAGGAGCGCTACGGGCCGGGGCTGGACGGGCGTTCGCACGGGGAGGCGTTCCTGGCGCTGTTCCAGGCCCGCTTCGCGCCGGACGGCCTCTACCTGCTCGACGAGCCGGAGGCGCCGCTCTCGCCCCTGCGCCAGGTGGGGCTGCTGGCGTTGCTGAAGGAGATGGTGGCGCGCGAAGCGCAGTTCATCATCGCGACGCACTCGCCGATCCTGATGGCATACCCCGGCGCGACCATCCTGGATTTCGACCGGTCGCCGCCGCAGGCGGTGGACTGGGAGACGCTGGAGCACGTGACCGTCACGCGAGGGTTTCTGAACCATCCACAGCTGTATCTGAACCATCTTTGACCGTGTTTGCCGCGGCCGCCTGCCGGCCGCCCGCCACCGGCTTTTTCGCCAACAGGAGCACACTTGTGACGCAACTTTTCCTCACCGTCAACGGCAAGAAGCAGGTCCTCGACGTGGCGCCCAGCCGCTACCTGGCGGAGGTCCTGCGCTACGACCTGGGGCTGACCGGCACGAAGATCGGCTGCGATGAGGCCGAATGCGGCTGCTGCACAGTCATCGTCAACGGCCAATCGGTCGACTCGTGCATCTACCCGGCGTTCAAGGCGCAGGGCGCGGATGTGCTGACGATCGAGGGGCTGGCGCAGACACAACAGGGGGAGGACGCGCTCGCGCTCCACCCGCTGCAGTCGGCCTTTGTCGAGCACGGGGCGACGCAGTGCGGCTTCTGCACGCCGGGCTTCATCATGCAGGCGAAGACGCTGCTGGACGAAAACCCGGAGCCGAGCGAGGTCGAGATTAAGGAGTGTTTGAAAGATACCTACTGCCGCTGCACGGGCTACCAGGCGATCATCAGCTCGGTGAAGGCGGCCGGCGTCTTTATGCGCACCGGCCGGATGGCGCAGGCGGAGCTGCCCGAGGTGATGGAGCCGCTGTCGCAGATCGGGCAGCCGTACGGGCGGCCGGACGCGGTCGACAAGGTGACCGGCGCGGCGCTCTACACCGACGACTACAACTTCGAGGGGATGCTCTTCGGCGCGACCCTGCGCAGCGAACATCCGCACGCGCGCATCGGCAAAATCAACACGGGGAGGGCGCGCTCGCTCGCCGGCGTGCACGCGGTGCTGACGCACGCGGACGTGCCCGGCGACCCGCGTCACGGCCTGGTGGAAAACGACTGGCCGGTCTTCGCCGGGGGCGCATATCCGGCCCGCTATGTGGGCGACGCGATTGCGCTGGTGGCGGCGGAGACGCCGGAGATCGCGCGCCATGCGCTGGCGCTGATCGAGGTGGAGTACGAGGTGCTGGCGGCGGTGACCGACCCGCGCGATGCGTTGCAGCCGGATGCGCCGCAGCTGCACCCCGACCGCGCCGGCGGGAACCTGATCAAGCACATCAAGGTGCATCACGGGGAGGTGGAGCAGGGCTTCGCCGAGTCCGACGTGATCGTCGAGCGCACCTACCGCACGCCGATGACCGAGCACGCCTTCCTCGAGCCGGAGTGCGCGGTGGCGGTGCCGGCCGGGTACGTTGCGACGGTCTCCGACGGCCGCGGGAGAAACCTGGAGGGCACGCCCCTGCCGGGCGAGGCGTACGCGAAGCTGACCGTCTACGTCGGCAGCCAGATCCCCTACAGCGACAGGCGGCAGGTGGCCAAAAGCCTGGGCCTGGAGGACGAGGCGGTGCGGGTCATCGGCACGCTGATGGGCGGCGGCTTCGGCGGCAAGGAGGACATCGCCGGCCAGATTCACGCCGCGCTGGCCGCGCAGGTGACGGGGCGGCCGGTCAAGGTCCTCTACAGCCGGCAGGAGAGCCTGATCTTCCACCCCAAACGGCACGCCACCATCATCCGCATCAAAACGGGGGCAAAACGGGACGGCAGCCTGGTGGCCGTGGAGGCGGAGCTCTACGGCGACAGCGGCGCCTACGCCAGCCTGGGCGAGAAGGTGATGACGCGCGCGACCACGCACGCGACCGGCCCGTACACGATGCCGCACGCCAAAATCGACTGCTACGCCATGTACACCAACAACGCGCCCAGCGGCGCGTTCCGCGGTTTCGGCGTGACGCAGTCGGCCTTTGCAATCGAGAGCAACATGGACATTGTGGCGGCGGAGCTGGGAATGGACCCGACCGAGCTGCGGCGCAAGAATGTGATGCACGTGGGCACGACAACCGCCACCGGCCAGGAGCTGCGCGAGAGCGTGGGCATGCTCGAATGTATCGACAGGGTCGAGGCGGAGGTCAGAAGTTCAGTGGATAGTGGTCAGTGGATAGTGGATAGTGAGGGGCCGCCGTCTTCGAGCCCGTGGTCTTCCGTTCAGGTGGGCCGCAAGCGCTACGCCTGGGGCATCGCGGCCGGTTACAAGAACACCGGGCTGGGCGGCGGCGCGCCGGACAAGGCCGAAGCGGAGGTCGAGGTCTTCCCCGACGGAACGGCAGCGATCCGCACCAGCAGCGCCGAGATGGGACAGAACCTGGTGGGCGTGCTGGCGGCCTGCACCGCGCAGGAGCTGGGTCTGCCGTTCGACAAGGTGCGCGTCACGGTGATGGACACCGACGTGACGCCCGACGGCGGACCGTCGACCGCGAGCCGGCAGACCTATGTCAGCGGCAACGCGGCGCGGCTGGCCGCGCGGGCGATGCGCCAGCAGATGCAGAATGTCCTGGCCGAAAAATTCGACACGCACCCCGAGGTGATCGCCTTCCACGAGGGGCTGGCCTACGTCGATGAGGGGCGGCTGGCGCAGATGCACGGGGCGGCGCTGCCGGTGGAGGGCGCGAACGGCAGCGCTGGCGGGATCCTGCCGGGGTCGACGCGCAGCATCACATTCGCCGACGCGGTCAACGCGCTGCTGGCTGAGAACCGGTTGCCGAAACTGCGCTATGAGTACTGGGCGCCGCAGACACAGCCGCTGGGAACCGGCGGCGACATGCATTTCGCCTTCTCGTATGCGGTGCACGCGGCGCTGGTGAGCGTGGATACCGACACGGGCGAGGTCGCGGTCGAGCGGGTGGTCTCCGCCCACGACGTGGGGCGGGCCATCAATCCGCAGAGCCTTCTGGGGCAGATCGAGGGCGGGATCGTGATGGGCATCGGCAACGCGCTGACCGAGCACTATATCGTCGAAAAGGGCATTCCCTGGACGGAGCGGCTGGGGCAGTACAAGATGCCCGGCATCAAGATGACGCCGAAGATGGACAGCTACATTGTCGAGCACCCGACCGCGGACGGGCCGTACGGCGCCAAGGGCGTGGGCGAGATCAGCTCGATTCCGATCAGCCCGGCGATCACCAACGCGATCTACAACGCGGTCGGCGTCCGCTGCCTGGCCCTGCCGGTCGACCAGGACGCGCTGCTGCTGGCGATGCACGCGGGCGCGCGGGAGATCGACGGGCACTGGGGCGAGAGTTCTTAGTTTCTAGTTCCGAGTTTCTAGTTCCGAGTTTTTAGTTTCTAAAGTAGATCCCTTTTGAAACCCCGACTTCTCGGAAAGGGGCGCGTTGAATTCACGGGCATTTCAACCGCACGCTCGTCGGGAAGAAATTCTTGGTTCCATTAGGGAAGCACTTTAGTTCCGAGTTCCGAGTTTCGAGTTCCGAGTTCCGAGTTCCGAGTTCCGAGTTTCGAGTTCCGAGTTCCGAGTTCCGAGTTCCGAGGTAACTACCAAGCCACTTGTCCAAGTTGGCGTTCTTTGGTCGTCAACTGTCCTGACAATGGAGCCTGCAACTGCTCAACGATCCACGAAGGACACGAATTCACACGAAGGGCCGCGTTTGGACTGCTTTCGGCTGTGATAGAAGAAACCTTTTGCATTCAGGCTTAGTCGTTGCGGTTTTGATTTTTCATTTTTCGTTTCTGGTTCTTGGTGACGGCGGCGGGTTGTAAAGGCAGGGGAGACGACCACGATTCCTGCGCGCGCCGCGCGCGCAAAGTCCCGGTGTCGAACGGGATTTGCATTGGACGCTTGAGACGCCCTATGCAACTTCATCACGCGCTGCGCCTACCGGCGGACGCGCTTGCGGTTGTCACGCTCGTGGGCGCGGGCGGCAAGACGAGCACGCTCTTCCGGCTGGCCGCGGAGGCCGCGACCGCAGGCCGGCGCGTCGTCACCACCACGACGACCCGCATCTTCACCTCACAAGCGATGCAGGCCCCGGTCCGCCTGGTCGTTGACGCGCACGCGCAGGACGCGATCGACTGGGCCGCGCTCGAGGCCCACCTGGCGCGGCACGGGCACTGCCTGCTGGCATCTTCGCTTTCCGGCGCCAAGAGCGAGGGACTGCCGCCGGCAACCGTCGACGCCCTGGCGTCGCGCGCGGGCGACCTCGGCATCAGCCTGATCGCGGTCGAAGGCGACGGCAGCCGGCAGCGCCCGGTAAAAGCGCCGGCGCCGCACGAGCCGGTCATCCCCGACTGCACCACCCACCTGGTCCCGGTCGCCGGCCTCGACGGGCTGGGGCTGCCCCTGGACGAGCCGTACCTGCACCGGCCCGAACGGGTGCGCGCGCTGCTGCAGGAAACCGACGCGTCAACGCGCCTGACGCCGCGCATGCTCGCCCGCCTCCTGGTCGAACCCTATGCGCCGGGCGAGGAAATGCCGGACGGCAACACGCGCCGGCCCCCGGGCGCAAGGCTGGTCCCCCTCCTGAACAAAGCCGAGGACGCCCCCAGGCTGGCCGCTGCGCGGCAGATCGCGCACCACCTGTCGCAGGATGGCCAGCCATCGCTGATCGGCGCGGTCGGGCAAGAGAGCCAGACCGCGATTCGCGAGCGCTGGGGACCGACCACAGCGGTCGTCCTGGCCGCGGGGGAAAGCCGCCGCATGGGGGAGCCAAAGCAGCTGCTGCCCTGGCAGGACGAGCCACTGGTGACGCACGCCGCGCGCAGCGCGCTCGAAAGCGGCGCGACCGAGACAATCGTGGTGACCGGCGCGGTCAGCGACAGAGTGGAAACGGCGCTTGCCCCCTTGCGCGCGGCATGGGGCCCCCGCCTGCGCACCGTATTCAACCCCGGCTGGCAGGACGGCCAGGCCGGCTCGGTGCGCGCCGCGGTGAAGGCACTGCCGCCCGCGTGCGAGGCCGCCCTGTTCATCCCGGTGGACCAGCCGCGCCTGCCCGCCGCGCTGCTGCGGCGGCTGTGGCAAAGCTGGCGCGCCGGCAACGACCTCGCGGCCGTGGCCGTAGACGGCGCCATCCGCGGCGCGCCCGCCCTGTTCGACCGGCGCTTCTTCCCCCAACTGAGCCAAGTCCAGGGCGACCGCGGCGGAGGCGCCCTCCTCCGACAACACGCCGCCCAACTCAACGCAATCGAAACCCCCGAGAAATGGCTGACCGACGTAGACACCCCCGAGGACTGGTTGTTAGTTTCGAGTTTCTAGTTCTCGTTGACATTGGTCTGAACTGTGATTCAACTGATTTACATGATGGACATGATTTACGCCGCTGGCTCCCGAAGCGGACTTCGTTCACGAGAATCAGGTGAATCAGAGTCCAAACTGTTCTCAGACAGCCTGTAGATGTTGCCTGTTTGAATAGTCTTCTGAAACGTCAACGAGCCCGAGCTCCGAGCTCCGAGTTTCGGGTTTTGATTTCCGAGTTCCGAGTTCCGGATGTTAACGAGTTCCGGCAGTTCCGAGTTTCGGGTTTCGAAAAGGAAACGCCAATGGCCGGCCGCGAACCGATGTCCAGCGTAGATCGAGCTTGGCTTATGATGGACGATCCCACCAATCCGATGGTGATCAACGGCTTCTGGATCTTTGAAGAGCCGCTGCTATATGAGCAAGTGCTGGCTGTGCTGGAGGAGCGTCTTCTGATTCACGCGCGCTTTCGCCAGCGCGTGGTAGAGCATCGCGGCGCCCTCAGACCCCGCGCCTATTGGGAGGTCGATCCGGAGTTCGATCTGCGCGCGCACGTTGGGCGCATCGTTCTGCCTTCGCCGGGGGATAAGAAGGCCCTCAACGATACCGTAGCTCGACTGCTCATCGCTCCTTTAGACTTGAATCGGCCGCTGTGGAGGTTTACGCTCATTGAAGGCTACGGGGGCGGCAGTGTCTTCTTCGGGCGTATTCACCACTGTATTGGCGACGGAGCAGCGCTCGTAAGGGTGCTGCTCTCCCTGACTGACGGGTCTGCGCAGGGCGCGCGGCGCGCGCCGGTGGCGGCGGCCGGGCCTCCTCAGAAAGGGACGTCCCGCGCCCCGCGCCGCGACTCGTCCAGGGACGGCGACATTGCCGCAAGGCCGCAAGGGGGTCAGACAGCTGGCCAATCTTCTGTCTCTGGCGGCAAGGGGCGGACAGCTGGCTGGGAAGCTCATCGCTGTGTTAGCCAAGCTGGCGTTGATGACAACGGACGACAAAACGGCTTTCAAAGGTGCGGTTGGGGTCGGCAAAGCGGTTGCCTGGTCCAGGGGGATTCCCTTGGATGATGTAAAGTTCGTGAAAAACAGGATGGGGGCGACGGTCAATGATGTGTTGGTGGCCGCAATGGCCGGCGCTTTGCGTCGGTATGTCGAAGCGCGTGGCGACAATCCGGACGGCAAAACAGTTCGGGCCATGGTTCCGGTGGACATCCGTGGACCGCAGGATACGAAACTAACCAATCGATTCGCCCTGGTCTATCTCCCCCTGCCGATCGGCATCGCCGATCCCATCGACCGGCTTTTTGCGACAAAGCGCCACATGGACGCCATCAAACGGTCGCCTGAAGCGATGGTGACCTATCAGGCTATCGCCGGCTTGGGCGTTGTGTCGGATAAGATCGCCAGGAGCGTTCGCAGCTACTATGCCGACAAGGTGAGTGTGGTCCTGACAAATGTGCCCGGCCCGTCCCACAAGCTCTATTTTGCCGGCAATCTTCTCGACACGATCGTCTTCTGGGTGCCGCAGTCCGGCTCGATCGGGGTGGGTATCAGCATATTCAGCTACGGCGGGCAGGTCAATATCGGACTCATCACCGACCGCGGCCTTGCGCCGGACCCAGACACGATCATCGCCGCGTTTCAGGCCGAGTTCGACAATCTATTGCGCCTCGCGCGCCTGCGGGAAACGCAGGCGCGTCATTGAAACGGCCGGAACGACCGAAACTCGGAACTCGGAACTCGGACTGCGGAAACCGCAACGGCTTTATCCACGGAACGGCCGGAACTCGAAACTCGAACGGCCGGAACGACCGAAACTCGAACTGCATGTGCCCGCGCGAGAATAGGCAGACCGCCCCCGGTCGAAATGCGACAAGCTGTCGCATTTGCCAGGGTCAGCAGTTGGTTTTCGAGTTCCGAGTTCCGAGTTCCGAGTTCCGGATTTTCAAGCAGTTACTAAAAACTCAAAACCAAAAACTAAAAACCGCCCTTCTCACCGCGCCGGCACCGTCGCAAGCCCCCCGTCCGACGGCGACACCGAGCTGTAGGTGCCTTCCACCGTCGGGTTGATCTCCACCTCCGCGACCTTGCGGCCCGCGCTGTTCGTCCCGCACCAGGCCGAGATGAGACTGTCCCCGTTCAGCGAGGCAAAGCGCAGATCCTGCGAGTTCAGACTTGAGGCGGTCGCGGCCGCTTCCAACGAAAGATAGGCGGTTGAATCGGCGTTGGACCGGTGATAGAGCTTGTACAGCTGCGTGCAGGCCCCGCCGTCGGTCCAGCTGACCGCGAGATTGACGCCTCCGGCCAGCGGCAACGACAGCGCGACCGTGATCGAGCCGCCCGGCTGGCCGGCCGTAACTGGCGGCGCCTCCCCCGACGCAATCTGGATCGGCCCGGGCAGCGAGCCGCCGGCCATCTTAGTCAGCGAGCGGTAGATCCAACCCGCCTGGTCCAGCCCGTCCACCCGGACGCGGTACCATTCGTTCAGCGTGTCGACACCGGTGATCTGCGTCCACGTCCCCTGCGGCAGCGTGGTCAGAATGTTGTAGGTCAGGCCCGGCCCCGAGCGCACGTTCAGCACCAGCGGCTGCGTGATCGCCGCCGGCAGCAGCGCGATCTCCGCCTCCGTGACCCGCTTGACCCCGATAAGCGAACCGATCACCGTCGTCAGGTCCTGGTAGACCCAGGCCAGCGTGTCCAGGTCGTCCAGCTCGATCTGGAACCAGCTGTCGGTCGGGTCGATGCCCAGGATATACCCCCGCGTTCCCGCCGGCGCCGTGCGCACCACGTCGTAGTCAAGCCCCGGACCGGTGCGCACGTTCATGATGAACGGCACGGTGACCGCCAGCGGCCGCGCGTCTCTGCTGCCGCCGCCGGGAAGCAGCGCCAACTCGGCCAGCGTCCAGCGCGGCACGCCCGCCAGCGAACCCACCAGCGTGGTCAGGTCCTGGTAGATCCAGACCTGTCCTGCCACGCCGGGGATCTGCACCAGGTACCAGTCATCGGCCGGATCGAGGCCGACGATCGTCGCATACGTGCCCTGCGGCACCGTCGTAACGATATCGTATTCGAGCCCCGGCCCGGAGCGTACGTTCATAACCGGCGGCTGCGTGATCGCCACCGGCCCGGTCTGCTGCTGCTGCTGCGACGGTATATACGTCGACGGATAGGTCGTATACGTGCCCGGTGTGCCGCCGCCCGGTGTACCACCGCCCCCCGGCGTACCGCCACCGCCGCCACCGCCGCCGCCACCGCCGCCGCCACCGCCGCCGCCACCGCCGCCGCCGCCGCCACCGCCACCACTGCGACGGACTGGCGACGAATAGGGGATATTGAAATTCTTGCTGGCGGAGGTCAGCTCGTTGTTGGAACTGTCGGTGACGGTAGCCGTCAGGGTGTACTGTCCATTGGGACAGGCGGCCGCGATTGTGCCGTTATGCACAAGCGGATTGCGGGTCACGCTGGTCTGGGTCGAGTGACCGATAAAGTTCCCTTCACAGCTGTCCGCGTCTGCGCCGCCGCTGCGCTGCGTCACGGCGGAGCGGTAGTTGATGGAAGTGTTGCTGTCGCCTTGCAGATCGATAAAGCTGATGGTGACGTCGATCGCGGTATCGGCGTCGTCGCTGTTGGCCGAGAACTCGATCTGCGTGCTCGGCGTTGCGCTGGGATCGGTGACGACCGAAAAGTTGGCGGTTGCCGAGGCCGCCTCGCTATTGGAGGCATCATACAGCCTGAGATACAAGGTGTAGTTGCCGGTCGGACATGACGCTGACGTCTGGCCGCTGCGCGTTTCGGGGTTTTCGTCGACAGTCCCGAGCGCGATGTTCTGGCTCTAGGTGCCCAGCCCGGAACCGGAGCAGCCGTCTGCGTAGTTGGCGGGACTGCGTTGCATGACGTAGGCGCTGTAGCTGTAGGACTCGCCGCTGCGCAGGTCATGGAATTCCAGCGTGACGCTGCCGGTCGTCCCCCGGTTAAGGGATGTGGAGCCCAGCTTGACCGTGACCGACGGCCCGGCAGTGACGGTGAACTCTCTTATGTCCGAACCCAGGTCGGAGGATTCGCCGTTCCTCTTGACACTCGCGTTCACCCTGTAGGAGCCCGTCTGGCAGCTCCTGGTAATGGTGAAGTTGTAAATGATGACGGTCTTGGGATTGCGGTAGACCGGGTTGAAACTGCTGGCGCCGCCCACACTGCTTGAACACGAGTTGGCATTGACCCACATCCCGTTGTCGTTGCGCTCGAGGTCGATGCGGTATGTGAGGTCGGCCAGCTCGTATTCGTTATCGGAAGCCTTCGGCAGATTGTGGAAGGAAACAGCCAGCCAGGTACTTTCGCCCTGGGCCAGAGAGCCCTCCCCGATCGAAATCGAAACGAACGGGCTCTGGGCGTAGGCTGTCTGGGCGCGGGCAATCAAAATGACCGCCAGGGCGGCCAGCAGCAGTGCGCCGACCGCGCGCGGCATCACAACCGGCAATCTGGTTGGCATTCGCATGATCTCAATCCCTCCGTTCGGCGAGCTTTCCTGTCATAGCGCATAAGAATGAACGATTCCTTCCGGTCCTGCCGAGGAAGCGTTCGCCGACGGTCCGTCCGCTGCGAGATCAAGCGTTGCTGTGCTTGCGGACTCTTCTGTTGTCTGCGGTGCATATGCCGCTGGCCGGCGCTGTCTGCCGGCGCGCGGCGGCGGGAGATTGGCACTCTGCCGGGGGATGGAATAAAGGTCCGTCAGAATAAAGGAACAGTTATTGTAAGACGGGCCGTTTCGCGAGGTCAACCCGCGGCTGCGGGCGACGCAGAGGACACGGAGCTGCCTGTCACGGCGCATCGAAGCCCGGCAGCGCGCCTCCACACGGCCGGTTACCAGTGTAGCGAGGCGCGTTCCCGGACTGCGCCGGGCCGGGAACGCGTAGCCCTGCCGGCGGCTATGCGTATACGCAGGGGACAGAGCCCGTCAGAATCGTAGATCGATCGTGGGCGGATCGTAGATCAATAGTAGATCGTGCAGGCGTGGGGGTGGGGGATGCGGACGGGCGGATGCGCGCGGGCGATGCGCATAGCAGTGCTCTCTCTGTTGAGCCGTCTGCTGAATCTCGAGTTTCGAGTACCGGCCGTTGACGATTTTCGGACTTTCAGCTCTCTCTCAACAGTGGGGCGAAGTGGGAACAGCGGGATTTCGGCTCGTGCCTGTTCAGTGCTTACCCTTTGCGATCCGGCCGTGTCGTACTACAATGGGCCGCTGAGGTCATCGTTGTCTTCTACCGAGATACCGCGATGCGATACGCGCGCAGGTGGGCGAAGGTCCTGTCATGACCGCTATCGAGAAAAACCTATCTGCGTATGAGACAGACCTTGACTTTCCCGATGTCAGCGGCATGGAGCATCTGCAGATGCTTATGACCCGAAGTGAGTTGCATCGTGTTGAAGATCAACTGACGATTGAACAGCGGACACGGCTGGCGAACGCAGATAAGAGTTTGCTGCAACAGGCGCATCTGTTTTATCGGGCGATTCAGGCCATCGCCGATCTGGCGCGCTGGCGAGAGACCGAAACGGGAGTGACGCCTGAACATTGGTGGTGGTATCTGGATGTGCTGGCGCAACTGCCGGCGGGCGCCGTAATCGCTGAATTGAATGCTTTCCCTGTTGAGCCGTGAACTGAAACGGGAAAGCGGCGCGCCTGCTCTCTGTTTTTCCTCTCGATTGCGGACTACCCACCCCCTTCGAACCGCTCATACAAGGTATATCCCCGGCTGCTGCGCGTCATGCGATAGGGCAGGATGACGGGACGTAGGACACGGTGTGTGCCGAGGCGCATGCTCTTGCTTGAGTAGATATTGACCTCATCGAAGCTGAGATTGCTTCCAGCGCAATCCGAAGCTTGTAGGCCGCCGAGTGTCGCCGCCGCTTCTTGACCGTCGTGCTGCCCCTCCACAGGCTTGACGGACTGCTCCACTAATACACCTTAGCTTGTGGTCCAGTTTTTGGGGCCAAGCTCACCCTTCCGCAAAACACCATCTGTCGAAATTGCGGTCCTTTGTCAGTTTCCCTTTTGACACGCAATATTCGACGTGAAGAAGCTCGGCCAAGTCGACATCTCTAAGATAGAGTGGCACATCCTTTTGCAAGGAAAACTTTTGCTCCAATACACATATGTGGATAGTCAACCCTGGTGTATCAATATCTGTATGTAGTGTCTTAACTTTGGAGATTTGTTCTGCTATAACGCAAAGGAGGTTGGGAATGGTTGACCTGTTGACACTTTTCAAAAGGTGAAACCATAGCCCCCAGACAGGCTCACGCATTAGCTTCTCAACATCCTTGTAGATTGGCATTTTTGTTTCGCAACCGGCCCGAGGAGTGATTCCTTTCGACTTGAACTCGACGTTGCTGACTCTGTGTTGGCCCCCTTCCCGTACCTGAAGGTCGGTCTGGGCAGACTGGTCACTCCTGGATTCACCGCTAAATGCGTAACGTTTCGTAGTGGGAACCTCAACCGAGTATCTGAGGCTCTCCTGGCATAGCGACTCAACGAATGCAAAGCGTGCTTCCTGCTCGCTGACGCGTAACTCTTTATCCCGTCTCCGTGAAAACTCAAGATAGCCTATGCCACTTCGGGAATAATTTTCTTTGCTTTGGTCATATGCGTCCCACATTATCCTATCTGTTTGCATACAAACCTTCGAAACGTTCTGAGAGAGCGTCTTCATAGTGACCTCCGTCTAATGAGCTTCAATGCTCTATAGCAGGCGCTGCAGAGGGACAGATAACCAATCGAATTGGTTTGCTTACAGCCCAAACCGTTGGCCGATATATTCAACCATTTCGCTTCCTGTCAACTCGGTTGTGGAAGGACCCGTACGAACATAGAACCGTTGCACATTGCCATCTCTTACATAAACTTCGGTTGGCGATCTCGGGCAGCTGACGACGAGAACACGACTATCTTCAAAATCGTCGAAGCTTGTGTGAATCAAGGTCATAGCGTTCGGCCCCAGCTGAGAATTCACGATATTTGTCAGGTGCAGGCTCATTTTGTCATGGCTTGAGAAATTATCAACTTCGATGCCTACCGGTTCGCCTTCGTCGGTAATCCCAATAACAAGCGTTCCACCGTCTGTATTCAAGAAACCTGCCAATGTCTTCAAAACTGTGTATTCCATTCTCTTGTCAGACTTGCTAGTATGAAGGTTCGTACGAAGCGTTGACTTAAACTCGACGACATTGGACTCGCCATCGCGAATCATGTCAATCAGATCGACCGCAACCGCCTGATCCTCCTCCTCAGGTACCTCGGCATCCCGCTCAACTTCGTTAGAACCCTGCTCTTTTACGACCGGCTTGCCCATTGCCTTGGATACAATGTCAGATAGCGCCCCCATTCGGGCATTGAAGAACCCCTCAAAATCATCTTTGCGGAGAAGGTCTGGTTCTATCAGATGTGTTCGGAGGACGTCGTCGAGCGTTTCGGACGACATATTAAACTTCTCCTCAATGCGCTTCAGATACTTCGATGGGGGGTCGCCGCCGATAAACCCACTCGTTGCGGCCGAAAGAGGCGTCTTGTTGACTATCGAGTCATAGACCTTGTCCGGGATGCCGTTTTTCTTGCACCATGATACGGGAAAAATGTGGTGGACATCGATTCTGTCACTGAAGAACGTCATCACGCTTGTAGCCCTACCTGTGATGAAGTCACTGCATCCACGATCGTACCCCATCAGCAACACGTGGATAGCCTTATAAGCTGCTGACCGTCGGCTCCTGAGCGACCTGAAGCGTTCCTGCTGGAATGCTGCATCCCTCAGGACATCCGGCGACGGTCCAGTGTCGCCTATCCACATGATAAGCTCCGGCACATGGCGAGCAAGCAATGTATCAGTGGCTGACCCGTAGACCTCGCCCAACGTTACACACCAGAACCAGCGCTCAATTTTCTTCTTGTCCTCAACCGAGACGGTACGCCCCGCTCGTCCAAGGAATGCGAAGGTAGCAGCCAGCCCGACAAGCAACGGTGCATACGGCACATCCTTTTTCGAAATAATCTTATGTTCGTGCATAAATCTGGCCGCTTCGCGGAACGCGCTCTCAACGGCGTCGGCGTACTTGTTGTAGGCTTCCAGCGGGAGGGCTAGAAGCGATTCCCTGTTGCAACTCACTTGAGGTAGAAGTCTGTCCTCAACGTCCTCTCGCTCTTTTGCAAGACGTACTTCACGCGTGTGAATCAACGCGCACGCCTGTAGAAAGTCAATGCTGGATACTCCCCCCAACACATCGATACGATTAGGCAGACCGAGAATTCTCTCTCGTCGCCCCGGTTTGGCCTTGTCGAGCGGACCACTCCAATCTTCACGAAGATCGAACTCCTCGGCGGCGTAGATCGCCGTGAGCAACTCGAATGTGTCTAGGGGCTTGCCCCCTGTGTTAACCTTTTCAAAAATTAGACATATTGCTTCCCGCCCGTTCTCTTGGCCTAGACGAATCACAGGTATCTCGTATTCTTGAATCCGCCTGACAATTCCAAGCGTGAAGTCCTTCTTCCAGTCGTAGACAGCTTTTCCTCGGTCCCTCCAGTATTCTTCCCAAGCGCTAAGCCAATCTTCTGGATATGGAAACACTTCGTTGAGTGGGAACGCGTGTCGCCCATACTCCCTGTCACGGGCAGACAGATCTACATCTACGTCTCTCCCAAAGTTTTTTCGGAGGATGCGGTCTGCCGGTACTCCGATGAGAGCATTCCTTATATCCGCTCCTGCTACTATCGCCATCGGGATATCGATGTAGTAAAAGCGATCGACCTCTTGGCCGCGCGGATTTAGGGTAGTCACCGCGTCCTTGGAATAGATAGCCTGATAGAGTGAAGTAAGCCGCTGCTGCCCATCCAACAGTAACTCTTCGGGGGGAGAATGCCCCTCGTTTTTTCCATCAACACCCTCCAAAGGGCGTGGCTTGAATCCGACTTTTCCGCCGGTTTGGAGCGACAGGAAAGCACCTATGGGGTATCCCTTGGCGACCGAAGTTATGAGACTCTGGACATCCTCATCTCCCCAGACGTAGCTACGTTGGAAGTCGGGCAACTGTAGTCGCCCCTCATGCGCCGCGCTCAAGAGATCACTAAGTTTTCTCGGATTCGTCTGGAACACGGTACAACTCCTAGTGAAGTGGGCCCCAAAAAACTGGACCACGAGTTAAGGTGCATAATGGAGCAAATCGCCAGGTAGTTGAAGGGTCAGATCGGTGGCAGGATTTGACAACGCCCCATAACTTCTGAACTGCCCCGGTAACAACCTGTCCGCAAGTGAATTTAGTATTGTGGCGAGAGAAGATCTTACCATACTTCGCGCCAATCCAATCAAGATGTTCACGCTCAGATCAAGCCACGTACCGTCGAGAGCTAGCGCGATTAGTCGACAGGGTGAGACGGTCAAATTGAAGACGATAAGGTTCGTGACAGGAAAACCAGAATAGGTGAGCAGAGAAGCAGCGGACTATTCTCACGGGGTTGGGAGTGTCCTAAGCGACACAAGACTAGGACACAGTCATTGCGACTGTGATTTGTCATCCAGTTTGCAGAGCTTCAGGTCAGGGGCATAATTGCACGCATGATGTGATTTATCAGGCACGACGCAGGGAGGGAATGGCATGTATCAACCGAGTAAAATCCAAAACGTCAGATTCCGGAGGGCTTTCTGGAAAAACTACGCCGAAGTGCGGCCAGACACGCCAAAGGCACAGCGGTTCCTCCAAGGGTACGGCATCTCCAATCCCCGCTATTGGATCGATGAGGCGGGCCTCTACATCAAGCAGTGGCTGGGCACCAGCACTGTCGGCGTATACGTGCAGGCAAAGTTCAGCGACCCCCAAAAAGTCGTTGACCGGCGTATCGCCCAGTGCTGGCCGCAATTCGAAGAGGCATTCGAGAATATAGACTTTGGAGAAGACAGTTGGCGGTTCGCCACAACGTTCGTTTGTGATGGAGGAACACGCAACTTCTGGAGCTGGGATGCAGCGGCAAACTGGCTGGAGGATCAACGGGTGAAGTACGAAGAGATACTGCGCGCGTGAGTAACCTAAAGTGCTGCCGAACTGCCTATGGGAGACTGCGATGGCCGGTAGTCTGAAGTGGGCCCCAAAAACTGAACCACAAGCTAAGGTGTATAATAGAGCAATTCACCCAGCTTGTGAAGGGGCAGTACGGCGGTCAGGAAACGGCGACGACACTCGGTAGCTAACACAAACCTCGGTTTGCGCTGCAAGCGTTCCGCCTGTCTGGGTTTCGATTTGTGCAGGTATGCAGTCAAGATGGATCGCGCCTTCGGCGCCGATGATAGAAAGCGATCAGGCAATTGTAGAAGGTAGATCGAGCAATTCACTATAGCTACGGCCAGCCTTATCCTAAACCGCTGCTATATCGTCCGACTTCTCCTACATCCTCATCACTAGCAATGTCGTTTGCATATTCCACTGCAGCACCCGCAGAACCATAGATAGCGAACCAATGCCTCCCCCACCCCCTCCCCACACGAACCGAAAAATACCGTTGACAGAATATTCCACCTTCGCTATGCTCGCCCCAAGCGGAGTAGGCTTGAACCCCTGGTGGGTTTCATCTCTTCGGCCCTTAAAGTGACCCTCCAAAAGTTTGCCCCGCTTTACCTCCACTACTGCCACCCCTTCAAACACTCACCACGCCGGTTATTTACAAACAGAGGCCTACTGTTGTCAGGTGGCTCCCCCTTCCGCCTTAGATATGCCTTATGAATCCATCGACGAATGTGACCTTGATTTACCAGCCATCTCCTTATCAAACCAAATGGATCAGGCCCCTCTATGTTGTCGGCAAACCTGGGCGGAAAAAGATGGGGATTATGCCCCGCCCTCCCGAAATCTGGATGAGTCGGGAGTAATATTCCAAGTAAACCGCATCGTGGGTTCGGCTCTGTGTCTCTCAGACTCGCCCCAATCTCCCAATCCACCTGCCTCCGCTGCCACGTACACCTGCCTATGAGAAGAACCGTCACTGTTGCCTCTCGAATGAATTCATCTCGAATCTTCTGCCTGATAGCCTCCTCTCCCAGGGAGTCATCAATATCTCCAATCTCCACTGACCAGTTGACCATGTTGGATCCCATCATCCTGATGAAGGCATCCTTAAACTTCATGTCGTCGCCGTGAAAACTGACGAAGACCTTGTGCCGGGCAACCTTTCCCATAGCATCTCTCCTCAATGAGACCGAAAAATGAACAAAGTAGAATTCGACGATTACCTGAAGGAACGACTCGAACCGCAACTAGACTGGTACAACAAGAAAGCCAGCCAAAACAAGCGAATCTATCACTGGCTCCAGTGGACCGCAATTGCCATTTCCCCTGTCGTCCCGGCCATGATTGCGTGGGCCCCCGATGACTTAAGACTGCTCACCGTCGCTCTCTCCGTCGTCCTGGCTGTCGTCACGTCCTCGCTCAAAACCTTCAGGTTTCAAGAACTCTGGATCAGTTACAGAACAATTGCAAGAACGCTGGAAAAAGAAAAACACCTCTACATAGCCAAAGTAAATGAATACGAGTATGCCGAAAATGCGAGTCGACTCCTCGTGCAGAGAACCGAAGAAATCATGTCAAGAGAAAACATGACGTGGATGGAAACACAAATTAGGAAAGAGGAGAAAGAAGAGGAGAAGAATTAGGCCAAGGCAATGAGCAGTTTGCTCATGGATAACGAAATTGGCAGGAATAACCGAAAAAGGGATTTCTGAATGTGTTGCAACCGCCCAATGGGAGACCGAAACAACAAGAGAAATGTCGAGACCATCCAATGAGTTGGAGGCTCGTAGTTATTGCTAGGTCAGTCGACCCTAGCCAATATTGCGCGAATCATATTTTCCAAGTCTTGTTCAAGTCTTTTGCAGCCTCTGGCAGTGCGTTGGTACACGATGCACCTGAGATGCCTTAGGTCGAATGGGACATCTTCCATTGATTGGGTGATAAGAATGACCTCTTTGCCGACAGTGTGCGCTATACCGGTCTCGTAGAAAACATTGGGATTCCTGCCGGTCAGTTCAGCAATAATGATTCGCGCTTCATTGATGAAACGCCAAATGGCCTCCATGATTTCTCGATTGTCATATATGTCGTCAGCCCGCATACATCTTAGTCCATCTATTTTATTCACTGTTGGTCTAATGTGGTCTTCGAAAACCTCGTCAAATGGCTCGTCAAATGGCATCAACACGAACACCAATTCTTCGTTGATGGTAAAGTCTCTGCCTTGGAAGATGGGTTCTATTTTCACGATTCGCTTCAGTTTCTCCATTCTTTCGATTTCGAAATCGATACATTTCGATGCCAAAGAGGATATATCCTCGCGTCTCGACTCTTCTTCTGCGAAAAGAAGGCTGCGCGGGAAATGAAAACTGAAAGGGTCTGGAAAGCCCAGACCATCTTCAACTAAATGATGGATCATTTCCAAATCGAATGGTTGATTCGAGTAATCAAGGACCCGCCAAAATGGTACGCCTCCGTGGTCATTAACTGACGAGACAACGAGAACCTCTGTGTCCTTCACCACTATCCAAACATGTAGAGGGAGCAGGAACCGAACGTTGGCCCGATTCAATCCCTGTGCCCGAGACAACTCTTCAATTTCTGCGTCAAGCGACTTAAGAACTTGCTTTATTTCTCTTTCGAGTTCGCTGTCAACATCGACACCACGGTTTTGTTTAATTGGCTCAATGAAAGGCATGGCAGCAGTGTTCCCCTTCGTCCTAACCTCTCTTAACGCCTCTCCGCTTCTGCAACACGCTTCATTGCTTGTTATCCTATCCGACACTTCACGACAAGAAGAACAACTGTAACTCGAGAAACATACCATGAACAACCGCCTATCGGGAGTTTTGGAAAGAGTGGTTGCTTCCGAAGGTGCTATTGTTGATCGGGCATATTATGTACGCCTCGAATCGACCCCCGAAATCAGACTGGAACTCAAAGCCAAGAGACGTGGGATCAAGTCATCTCTTAGAGGCTTCCCAGCGGTATGAGGATAATTGTGATGAATGAGCAGAGCCTACCTGCTCACAGACACCGGCCCACAAGGAAAAGTGAAAATAATGGTATACAATGGAGCAATTCTCTCGGCACTCTCGCTATTGGAAACTACCACCGACTCCTGCCATGGCACACAGACATATTCTCGACAACCGAACAAACACCGTCGCCGACTACCTGCAAAAGCACCTGGAAAAGAGCAATGAATTCCGGCTGGTATCGGCCTATTTCAGCATCTTCGGATACAAGGTGCTGGCCGACGCGCTGGACAGCGTCGGCGATGTGCGCTTTCTCTACGGCGACCCGTCGTCGATTGACGATGTCGACCCGGGTGCAGCAGAGCCGAAGTCGTTCGACGTTACCGAAAAGGGTCTCGATCCCAGACATGCGTTGGACCAGAAGTTCGTGGCACAGCGTTGCGCAGAATGGGTAAGCCGAGACAATGTCCGCATCCGTTCCATTGCCCGGGCGAACTTCCTGCATGGCAAGCTCTACCTGACTTCCCCGCCCGTCCGCAGCATTGTCGGCAGCTCTAACTTTACCCAACGCGGCCTCGGCGCAAGCAGCCAGCCCAACATCGAGATCAACTTTGCCAGCGACGACCTTGAAATCTTCGCCGAGCTGCAAGAATGGTTTGACTGCATCTGGGCCGACGACAGCTTGACCGAGGACGTCAAGCAGCAGGTACTCGACGCGCTTGCACGCATCGGCAAGGAACACGCGCCCGAACTGATCTACTACAAGACACTCTACGAACTTTTCCGCGACGAGATCGAGGCCCGCCTCGCGCAGGAGGGCCGTACAGGCGACTTGAGTCTCGGCGACACGGCCATCTGGAAGGCGCTCTACCAGTTCCAGAAAGACGGCGCGTTGAGCGTGATTACAAGGCTGCAGCGTCACAACGGCTGCATCCTCGCCGACAGCGTGGGGTTGGGCAAGACCTACACCGCGCTGGCCGTGATCAAGCATTTCGAACTGCGCAACGAGCGCGTGCTGGTGCTGTGCCCGCGCAAACTGCGGGAAAACTGGTCGCTCTACCAGGCGCACACCGGGCACAGAGGCAACCCCTTCATGGATGACCGTTTTGCCTATTCGCTGCTCTCGCATACCGATCTCTCGCGTGACAGCGGCAGGGCTGGCGACATCGACCTCGCCAATTTCAACTGGCAAAACTACGATCTGATCGTCATCGACGAGTCGCACAACTTCCGCAACCACGAGGGCAAACGCTATGAGCGGCTGCTCAATGAGGTGATCGGAAAGGGCGCCAAGACCAAGGTGCTGATGCTGTCGGCCACCCCGGTCAACACCTCGCTGATCGACCTGCGCAACCAGATCCACTTGATGACCGAGAGCCGCCAGGACAGCTTCCGCGAGAGTCTCGGCATCTCCGACATCGGCAGCCTTCTCAAACGCGCCCAGACCCAGTTCAAGGATTGGGAGACCCAGGCGCCGGTCAATGGCAAACGCAACAAGAAAAACCTTCTCGACAGCCTGGGCAGTGACTTCTACCGGCTACTCGGGGGCGTCTCCATCGCGCGCTCACGTCGGCAGATCGAGGATTACTACGCCCAGGAGATCGAACGTATCGGGCGCTTCCCCGACCGCGAGAAACCGAAAAACGTCTATCCCCCAACCGACGCGCAGGGCGACTTGTCCTATAAGAAATTGGCTGAAAAAATCAGCGAATTTGAACTTTCAATCTACCGTCCTTCGGACTATGTCATTAGCCAGAAGGGTTTGCAGAAACTGGCCGAGGAGAAGGAGAAGCGCAATTTCAACCAGGCCGACCGCGAACGTTTTCTGATCGCCATGATCCGCACCAACTTCCTCAAGCGGCTGGAAAGTTCAGCCCATTCACTCACCCTGACTCTGGAGCGCACCATCGGCAAGATCGATGCGCTGCTGGAAAAGATCGACCGTTTCGAGAGCCGCCAGGCCGGTAAGGACGACGTAGCCGACTCGCTGCCGGACGACGACGAGGATGACGAGGAGTTTCTCATCAACCGCGCCCGCCATCCCTTCAACCTGGCCGACCTGAATCTCGCGACCTGGAAGGAGGAGCTGCGCAAAGACAGAGACACTCTCAGCGAAGCCCACGCCAGCGTCGCCCAGGTTACTCCAGAGAGGGACGGCAAGCTGGCGCAGATAAAGGAACAGATCGAAGCGCGCGCCGCCAACCCGACCACCGACCGCAACGGCTGCAAGAATCGCAAGCTGCTGGTCTTCACCACATTCAAAGATACGGCCGAATATCTCTACGACCACCTGCAGGAGCTGGCAGCCTGTCAGAACCTGAACATGGCCATGGTCTCCGGGGATGCAACGCGAACAATGGCCGGGGCCAACAACTTCAACGGCATCCTCGACAACTTTGCGCCGGTCGCCCGCGGGCGGGGCGAAAGCAACAATGGCTGCGGTATCGACCTTCTGATCGCCACCGACTGCATCTCCGAGGGCCAGAACCTGCAGGACTGCGACACCGTGCTCAACTACGATATCCACTGGAATCCGATCCGAATCATCCAACGTTTCGGACGCATCGACCGCATCGGCAGTCAGAGCAACGCCGTGCGCATGATCAACTACTGGCCGACCAAGGAGATGGAGGCGTATCTGCGCCTGCAAACGCGCGTTGAGGCGCGCATGGCCCTTGCCGATGCCGCGGCCAGCGGTGACGAGAATCCTCTCGACAACTTCGAAGGTATCCAGGGCGAGCTCAACTTCCGCGCGCAGCAGCTGCTTCAACTGCTGGACGAGGACCTCGATCTCGAAGAGCTCGACGACGGGGTGACGATGAGCGACTTTACGCTCGACCAGTTTTTCACACAGCTGTTGCACTACCTGGAGAAGAACCGGGAGGAACTAGAGCAGACGCCTTTGGGCGCGTACGCCGTGGTCGACAACGAAAAGGACGCGGGCGTACTCTGGGTACTGCGGCAGCGCAACGCCGACCTGGACAAGCAGACGCAGGCCGCCAGCCCCGTTCACCCCTTCTATCTCGTCCACATACGCAAGGACGGGGGAATCGGTCACGGCTGCGCCAGTGTCAGACAGACTCTCGACCTGTTCCAGGAGTTGAGTCTCGGCAAGACGGAGGCGATCAACGAACTGTGCGACAGGTTCAACCGCCAGACCGACAACGGCCGCGATATGGCGGCGTACAACGACCGGCTCAACAAAGCTATCGGACATATAAGCCAAGCCCACGACAAGACCCAGCTCACGGGGTTGGGTCTGCAGGGCTCGGGCGATTTCAAGCTGCCCAAAGCCTCCGCGTCGCCCACCGCCGCTGAGAACTTTGAGCTGGTGACTTGGCTGGTCATACTGCCGCGGAAATGAGACCGGGAAGACAGGGGAGAGGGTGATGACGACCGGCAACATTCTGAACGAAATCGAAGCCGCATTGGCAACCTTTGCGCAGGAGGACCTGGTAGTGGCGGGGCGCCGCCTGCTCGATACGCTCGGCTATCGCAGCGAGCGAAGATTGGAGCTGCCCGGCCCTGTCAACGACTTCATAAGGGAATTCGCCGCCGAAAATCCTGGGACAAAATCGGAGGAGCGTCTTCGCGAAGACACGAAATCTGTACGTATCCTATTCCAGATAACCGACTCAGAAATCGTTGAGTCGCAACCTTCGGTGCTCGACACGGGTGAATTTGACAAGGGAAACGAGTATAGCTTTATCTTCATCGCCGTCGAACTGCGCGGCCGAAACTATTCCCGCGGCAAATATGCCGAATTCACACGCGAAGTAAACAAGCGACTGAATCAGCCTACTGTTGTACTTTTCAGGACCGCCAGCGGCCTGATTTCCCTTGCCTTCGTCCGTCGTCGCAAGCACAAGCGCGATCAGAATCGCCGAGTACTGAGAAATGTCTCGCTCATTCGCGAGATAGATACCAGATCTCCCCACCGCGCCCACCGAGATATTCTGCACAAGCTGGCCTTGTCCCAACGTCTGTCCTGGATGAACGACCGTCACAAGCCGCACAACTTTGACAGTCTGCTCGACGCCTGGCTGGACGCGCTCGACACAGAAGAACTGAACCGAAGCTTCTACAAACAGCTGTTCACATGGTTCGAACGTGCGGTCGAAGAGGCGAGATTTCCTGACAATCAAGTCAAGACGCTGAAGCCGGAAGAGCATGTCATCCGCCTCATCACGCGCCTGTTATTCGTATGGTTTATTAAAGAGAAGGGGCTGATCGCGCCGGAGCTATTTGTCGAAGCGCAAGTTCGTCCACTACTACGGGATTACGACAGCCAAAACGGCAGTTCCTACTACCGCGCGGTCCTCCAAAATCTCTTTTTCGCCACCCTGAATAGCGAGATTGCAACGCGTAGGTTCAGCACGAGATCACGTGATGATCACCGTGAACCCTCCCTATATCGTTTCAAGGAAGAAATCTCCGACCCTGTAGGACTTAGGAAACTGTTTGACCGGACACCCTTCATCAACGGCGGCCTCTTCGACTGCCTGGACAGTTATGAGGCGACCGGGGAGGGCGGCTACCGAATCGACTGCTTCACTGACAACGTGATCGATCCAAAACGCACAGAGTTCGATATCCTGTCGATTCCAAACTGGCTGTTTTTTGATAAAGAGGAGGGGCTGATCAGCCTTTTCGACCGTTTCCAGTTCACCGTCGAGGAGAACACGCCCGCCGAACAGGAGGTTGCGCTCGACCCGGAACTGCTTGGAAAAGTCTTTGAGAACCTGCTAGCCGCCAATGTCGAGGAATCCAAAGAAAACGCCCGCAGGGAGTCCGGCTCCTACTACACCCCGCGGGCGATAGTCGATTACATAGTGGACGAGTCTTTGGTCGCGTCGCTGGCCCAGAAATGCCCACCTCCGGACGGAGACGCCGAATTCTGGAAAGAGCGTCTTAGCTACCTGCTGGATTATGAGGACGCCTTCGACGACGCCCACGAACTCTTTGAAGAAACGGAAAGGAAGGGCCTGGTGCGCGCCATTGCCGGCCTCAAGCTGCTTGACCCGGCGGTCGGCTCCGGTGCATTTCCGATGGGCGCTTTGCACAAATTGACGTTGGCGCTGCGACGCCTTGACCCTCAAAACACGTTGTGGGAAAGTCTGCAGAAGGAGTTGGCGGGGCAGAGGGCTGCGGCGGCATTTGAAACACCTGAGCAAGCAGAGAGAAATGTCGAATTGGAGCAGATTAGCGCAACATTTGAGCAGTACCGCGATTCCGACTTCGGACGCAAACTCTATCTGATCCAAAACTGCATCTACGGTGTCGACATACAGCCCATTGCCTGCCAGATTTCCAAGCTACGCTTTTTCATATCTCTGGCGATTGAGCAGGAACCCGACCCCAGCGCCGGAAACCTTGGCATTAAGCCGTTGCCAAATTTGGAGACTAAATTTGTGGCAGCAAACACGCTTATCGGCTTAGACCTGTCCATCGCAGAACCCCTCCTCCAGGAAGACACCATCCAACGGCTGCAAAGGAAAATCACCGCAAATCGAGAAAGGTATTTTCTACCCAGTTCCAGACAAAAAAAGGTGAGTTATATCCGCGAAGGGGACAGCCTTAGCGAACAACTACAACAAGCTTTGAAAGATGAACTCTTGGATTGGGACGAGAAACGGCAGTGTGAGATAGAGAACAAAGTCGCTCAGATTCCGAATCCAACTCAAGCTGCCAAGCTGAAGAACGACTTGTTGCAGAGCTACAGAACAAAGAGAGAAGACTTCCTGGCAGGCCTAGAAAATGCTCAAAGGATCGCTAGCTGGACCCCTTTCGACCAGAATTTCTCCGCCGATTGGTTCGACGCCAAGTACATGTTTGGTGTCGCTAAGGGGTTTGATGTAGTTCTCGGCAACCCTCCCTATATCCAGTTGTCAAAGGACGGCGGCAAACTGGGCAAAGTCTACAAGGACGCCGGCTATAGTACTTTCGCATCTACAGGTGACATATACCTACTTTTCTTTGAGAAGGGTTGCGACTTGCTAAAGCCGGGGCAAGGGCTTCTTTCCTACATCACGTCCAATAGTTGGTTGAAGGCGGAATATGGCAAGCGCCTGCGGCGCTTCTTTTCGGAGAACCACACACCCTTGCGAATGCTAGAAATGGGTAAGGACATTTTCGAGAATGCGATCGTGGACACCTGCATCCTGATAGTGCGGGAGGGCAAGAGCGAGGAAACCGGCATCGCCGTAGATATGGATCGGCTCCACGACAGACGATTCCCCCCAGAGCAAGACGTGTGGGGGTCATTGCGTGTCGACGGAGAAAGACATTGGATCGCCTTGTCGGCCACTGAACAAAGAATTATTGATAAGATGGAAGCCATCGGCACATCGCTGAACGAGTGGGATATATCCATAAAGTATGGGATTAAGACAGGATATAATGCTGCTTTCGTCATAGACGATGAGACTAGAGAAGCGATAATTGGCGAGGATCCTAAATCCGAGAACATCCTGAAGCCTGTAATGCGAGGTAAGGACATTCAACGCTTTCAAGCAAAATGGGAACGCTTCTGGTTAATCGATACGCATAACGGTTACGAAACTGTGCCACCAGTAGATGTTACCGAATACAAGGGTGCTAAACAGCATCTTGACAAGTTTTCCTACCACCTAGAAAGTAGGAAAGACAAGGGCATAACACCCTATAACCTTCGAGATTGCGCATACCATGAAGAGTTTAAGAAGGAAAAGCTTTTCTGGAGACGAGTTGCTAAAGAAGGGACAGTGGCGTATGTCAAGGACGAAGTTCAATGTATCAATGCCGTCTATATGCTACGCGGAGATTCTCTGAGATACTTGTGCGCGACATTAAACGCTAAGCTGGTTGCATGGTTTATGCAGAGGTCGTTGCCGACTTCTGGCACAGGCACATTCCACTGGGAAAAAGTACATGTCGAACGCTTGCCTGTCCCCAAACTCACGTCAGAGGAACAACTCCCTTTCAACCAACTTGTGGACCGCATCCTGACTGCTAAGAATACCGACCCGTCCACCAACACCAGCGAACTTGAAGCTGAGATAGACTGGCTCGTGTACGACCTGTACGGACTGACCGATGAAGAAATCGCTGTTGTGGAAGGAAATTCATGAAGTCCCGTTCCAAAGAGTTACGCAAATATATGACTGACGCTCTTGTTATGCACCCGAAAATAGCATCCGCTCGTGGGAGTTCTTAATGAGCCGGCATGAGCCACTGAATTCAAGAGTGTTCGATCTACTCCAGGAGATCGTGGGAAAATCCTTTGAGGGTGATTACATCTACAGAGGAGAACCGAAAAACTATACTAGAATATCCTCTACCCTGTATCGGCAGTATGAAGAAACAATAGACACGGAGCACTTTGATATTGAAAACGCTCAGAAAGAAATGCTGGAGCAAGTCAGGGCATACACATCCTTTTCTGACGAAACAGACATTCTGACCGAGTTGCAGCACTTCGGCGGGAAAACTAATCTCATAGACTTCACCAGCGATTATCTGATTGCTCTGTTCTTCGCTTGTGACAGCTCTTTCACAAAAGATGGCCGAATAGTTCTGCTTGACAAGGCGTCAAGGCCTCAGGAAATAAAATCGCCAAAGAAGAATCAAAACAGCCGAGTCATCTCGCAGAAGAGTATATTTGTTCAAGCGTCCTGCGGCTATATCGATGAAAACTCTGTAAAGATAGTCTCGATTCCCGCTGACTTGAAAAAGGTGGCTTTGGACTACCTGACAAAGCATCACGGAATCTCTACGGAGACTATCTACAACGATGTTTTTGGTTACATTCAGAATCAAGAGAAACACCAGCCCGCTTACGCAGAGTTCTATATCGCATACACCTACCTGAACAGAGATGAATTCGAGAAAGCCAAAAAACACTATGACAAAGCAATCGAACTTAATCCGTTGATTTCGGCTTACGTTAATCGGGCCGCTGCCAAGCATGGACTTGGTTGCCATAGGGCAGCGATTGCAGACTGTAATATTGCGTTACGGTTCGATCAAAGAGATGCTTTTGCTTACTATTATCGAGGACTGGCTAGAAAATCCCTTGAAGAATACGAGGATGCAGTAGAGGACTTGAGGCAAGCGAAGACTCTAGCTCAGGAGCAGGGCCCTGAAGACCTCCTCATTGCCATCAACAAAGAACTGAATGACTTGAAGTTGAACGACTCAAACAAATAGTGGAAGGCGGCCTCCGCACAACTTGCTTCAATAGCTAGACCGCATGGTAGCGAATCGTTGTGATACCGGACGACTACCGAAGCAGAACGTTCGATTACCAAACTCAGGATTGTGGCGAAGAAATATTCGAGGAGTCCGGCCAGCCCAGCTCGTCGAGACTTGCCTGCGAGACGTTGCCATGGGCATCAAACGCCGCCTGTAGCCGTTCGCTCAGCCAGGAGAGCCCCTCGGCCGAAAGCTTCACATGCGGCTGTCGTATGTATGCAACTCTCGGAGTCGTATTTCCTTTGCCGTCGGCAGCGGCAAACTGGCTGGAGGATCAGCGAGCGAAGTACGAAGAGATACTGCGCGCGTGAGTAAGCAAAGCGCTGCCGAACTGCCTGTGGGAGACTGCGGGCGGCGGTAGTCAGCCGGACAGCGGCCTGGGCGGGTTCACCGGATAGTCCTCAGGCTTGCCGGTGTCACCCGGCTGAATCAGGAAATCACGGCGGTCGCGGTAGAGCCGCGCCCGGTTCAGCACGTAATCTGTATCAGCGTCCAGGTCGATCTCGTCGCAGTCGGTCATCAGCCAGTATTTGTAGTCTCCAATAAAGAGATAGGTGTTACGCATATTGAAGAAGCGGCAGCTCACACCCTCTCCAGCCCGAAAACGGGCGCATACCGCCTCGATCAGGGCCCGCTGGCCGTCCTTTCTGCTGAGCACGTACTCGTGGGGCCAGGTGTCACGATAGGTAACCGCCTCGCGCCAGGGCACCCGGTCGATGAGTTCGATCAGAGTCGGTGTCATGCTCCCCTCTCCCGGGATCATTCGTAGTCGAGTCCAATACGCGCCGCGCCTCCGTCAAAAAACCGCCTACAATGAAATCTCAACCGCCAGCTCGCGATAGCGGCAGAAGGCATTGGCCAGCTGCATCTGGCGCGGCGTGCGGCATTGGGGCGTAAGCAGCGCCGGCGAGCCGACCAAAACGCAGACGCAGCGCGCCCTCGAAGTGGCCACGTTGAGCCGGTTCAGACTGTACAGGAACTCCATCCCGCGCGGCGCTTCCTCCGGGGTCGACGTGGCCATCGAGTAGATGACGACCGGCGCCTCCTGCCCCTGGAACTTGTCCACCGTGCCAACGCGCGCGCCGGGCAGCAGGCTCTGAATTCGAAAAACCTGGGCATTGTACGGCGCAATGATCAGAATATCATCCGACGTGATCGCCTTCTCTTGCCCCGTGCGGTCGACCCACCTTGCCTTCTGATTGAGCAAACTGTCGACCAGGGCGCGCACCTGCACGGCCTCCTCGTCCGAAGCGTTCACGTTGCCCTGGTGCGGGACCGGCAGAAAGCGCAGCCCCGTCCCGCCCAGTTCGCCTGACGCGATCAGGCGCTGTCTCGCCAGTTCAGGCCGCGCCTCCAGCTTCCCTTCGTAGAATATCTCCGATGTGAAATCGCAGATGTCGGGATGAAGGCGCCAGGTCTGTTCAAGAAATAGACCATCTTCGGCGCCGATCGTCTGGCGCTCGCCCAGCAGATGCCCCAACGCGGACAGCTCCGTGCCCTCCGGGTGGGAGCCTTGCGTCGGCTGGTCCAACTGCTGCGGGTCGCCCAGCAGCACCAGGTCCGACCCCGCATGGGAGATCGCCAACACGTTGGCGAGCGACATTTGGGCGGCCTCGTCGACGAAGAGGACGTCGATGCTACCCTCCGCTTCGGGCCTGGCCCAGAGCCAGGCCGTGCCGGCCCCGACCTGGCAGTCGCGGTCGAGCGCGGCGAACACCTCCGGGTTGACTTTTGTTACGGTCAAGCGCCCGTCAAAGTCGTCTACTTCGCCCTTGGGTAGGCTACTGACCTTCTGGACCGCCCGCAGGTCGATCCCATCCTCCTGCGCCGCTTCCAACACGCCATCAAGCAGATTCCTGATCACTTTGTGGCTGTTGGCGCAGATGCCCACGCGCGCGCCGTTCTCCACCAACCGGCAGATCAGGCGCGCCGCCGTATATGTTTTGCCCGCGCCCGGCGGCCCCTGGACCGGCAGCACGCCGAAGCCGGGTCTGCCCGCGATACGCAGCGACGCGTCCAAGGCAGCCTCACCCGCCCGCCGCAGTGGCTGTCCGCCGGAGCGAGGGGGCTGGCGCAACAGAAGGTCGCGTGCCGCGCCAAACGGCCCGTCTGCCCGGATCCCGCTGCCGGCCACGTGCTCGCCGACGCGGACAAGGGCATCTTTCTGCGCGTACGTGGGTATGAGATCATGGGCGAAAAGCGCTTCCGGGTGACTCTCGACCGGCTTGCGCGGCTTCCTGATGTCCACCGCGCGGTCACGGGCATGAAGCGCGACCAACGTACCGAAGCGACCCTCTCCCGGTATGTGCATCGCCTCACCCCCGCGCAGGTCGGTGTCCTGGTCGGGGAACCGGTAGCGCAGGACGGGGTTTCCGAACGTGTCCTCGGCCTCGCCGTCAAAGGAAAGCTGGGCGAGAGCCGCGTTCTCGTCGAGCAGCTCCTCGGCCGTATATTCGTCCAGGCGGAAGAACTCCCACCAGACCGGCTTCTCCTCCCGCCGGTGCCAATCCAGGATGTTGGCCAGCACCCAGCGCGCCTGCTCCTCCCTGCTCCGCTCCGACACCAGCTCAGGAATCTCTTCGCCGGCGATGCGCGCCCCAAGATCCCGGATCATCACCTCCCGTTCCGACAACGGTCTCGACGGGTCCGCTTCCCCCGGCTGCGGCCGCCCGATCTCCGCCCCGCCCGCTACCATCTCTTCCCGTACTGCCTCAAGCCAGTCCCGCAGACGCAGCGTCGAAACGCAGTCGTCCCGGTTGTACGCTTCCACGGTCCGCCTGTGTTCGGGCTCGATCTCTTCCGGTCTGCCCAGTTCCAGGCAAACGCCCAATCCAAGCAGCGCCGAGTTCGCCTCCCTCAACTGCACACTCCGCTTAAACCCGAAAAACTTCTCCATCTCCTTCAGCGAGTAGCTCTCCACGCTCGCGCGCACGCCCCCGCGCAGCGCCCGTTGGAGACCCACAAACAGGCCGGCCCGCAACATCTCGTCCACTTCCGCCTCGCGCGTCGCGTAATACCCCATCAGCCGCTTCATCGCCGCCGGCTCGTACGGCGCAAAATGGTAGACGTGCATGCCCGGATAGCGCCGCCAGCGCGCCATCACCCAGTCTACGAACGCCCCGAAAATCCGCTTCTCCTGCGCGTGGTCCAACGCCCACCATGCCGTGTAGCGCTCCTCCCCCGCCCCGTCGACCCAGACATAGCCGAACAGGAATTCCAGCCCCTTTTCGCCCACAAACGGCGAACCCTTAAAGTCGAAGAAAACATCCCCTTCAGCCGGTGGCGGCAACAACGCCAGCCCGACGTCTTCTTCCGGCGCCAGCGTCTCGTACACCGGTAGCCTGCTCTGCCTTCCCTCAACCTGCACACGCGCCTGCTCCCGCATCCGTTCATAGCTGGCCGGCGAGCCCCGCTCGGGTTTCCACGTCAAAGGAATCGGCTCCTTGGCCAGCCCCTCCATCGTATCTACGTCCCGTCCCCGCAACACCTCCATCTGCCCCGATGAAATCCCCGCCACGTAGCAAAGATGGTCGTCCCGCCGCCGTCGCGGCTCGCACGTCTCCCAATTCCAGCGGCAGATGCTGCAATGCGTCCTCGGCTCCGGGTAGGTCTCCGCCTGAGAATCCGCCGTCACCGCCGCTTCCAGGTGTGAGCGCACCAGCCGGTAGTAGGCCGCGTAATCGTTGGCGCGGTACTGTTGCGGTACGAATTCGCCCTTGGGGTCAGGCGACACCACATACATGTACTCCGGCTGCTCTCCCTGTACCCTGCCCACCAGGTCGGAGTAAAGTGAAAGCTGCAGGATCGTCCCACCCTTCGTCTCCTGCGCCAGCTTCGTGTCCGTCACCTCGTAGGACCAGTGGCCCAGTCGGCTGGGCGTCTCCACCCGGCACAGGATATCGGGGCGGCCGCCCCAGTTCCCTTGAGCCAGCGCGCCCTGGACGATGACGTCGCAGCCAGCCTGCATCGCCGCCTCGGTGGCCGCCACCGTCTCCGCGTCCAGGCCGACCCTGGAGATCGTCCTGATTTCACGCCCCTCGCTCTCCAGGTGACCGATGTAATCCTCTTCGTGGGCCAGCCCCCGCTCGCGCAACAGCTTCAACTCGGGGTCCCAATATTTGGGTGCGGCGCGCTGCTCGCTCGCCACTTCCAGGTTCAGTGCTGTCAGATGGCGGCAGGCCAGATGGCCTACCAGATCGCTGGCGCTGAACCGAATGACGCCGTTTGTCATATCCATTAGCGTACATCCTACCGTTTCAGGAGGTCGTTCCCACTCGTTGTTGACGAGGATCCCAGGAATCAGACAACAAGCTCAGTTGTACAACTGAGCAGATCACCGGCCCCATGAGGGGTCAGTTCGCTGGCAGAATGTAACAGCGCCCCGTAGCTTCCGAACCGGACCTGGCACTCCACCTGCCCGCATGTGAATGTGGTGTTTTGGTCGGAGGTCTACTGTACCATAATTGGTACGAATTCAGTGAACAAAACCTGTCTCACCCGAACGCGCGTACAGGTCTATCAGATCACGGGCCGCCTTGCTGGGAAGCGCAAAGCCCGCCCGCTCCCAGATACAGAGCGAGCCTGTGTCCATCTTGACACCGCTGACCGTTCATACTAGACTGTCAGCTAGTCAGGTATCTAGTCAGACAGACAGAGACTGGGGTGAACTGTGAGCAGGAGATGGCCGGTCCAGGATGCCAAAGCGAGGTTCAGCGAACTGCTGGATACCACGCTCGCCGAAGGGCCGCAGGTTGTGACCAGGCGCGGCGTCGAAACCGCTGTGCTCCTCCCCATCGAGCAGTGGCGGCGGTTGGAGCGGATGACCAGGCCGGACCTGAAGGAGTTGCTGCTCGCGCCTGAGGCGCGGACCGACGACCTTACGCCGCCGCGCCGGCAGCATCGCCGCCGGACGCCCTTGGCCGTGGAGTAGCGCCATGTATCTCCTCGACACCAACGTGGTCTCCGAGCTGCGTCGCCGCCGTCCCCATGGCGCCGTCCTCAATTGGATCACGGAGGCGCCGGCAGAGCAGCTCTTCCTGTCTGCCGTTACGGTTGGCGAGATACAGGCCGGCATCGAGATCACCCGCGAGCAGGACAGCGCCAAAGCGGAGGAGTTGGAAGCCTGGCTGGACAGAGTCCTGGCTACCTATGGTGTATTGCCCATGGACGCGTCCGCTTTCAGGGAGTGGGCGCGCCTCATGCACAGAAGATCGGACACAATCGCCGAAGACGCCATGATCGCGGCCACAGCCATCGTACACCGGCTGACGGTGGTCACCCGCAATGTGCGCGACTTCAGCCAGTTCGGCGTGGAACTACACAATCCCTTCTCGGGCTGAGACCCAAGGACGACAGCGAATCGGAGACAGCCCGCCGCGTCCCCCGCGACCGACGTGGGCGCGACGGGCTGCTTCTACGACATACGCGTGCGCGTCGAGCGCGTGCAGGGGTTGGCTGGCGGCGGGAATAGTCCAGTCACGATGCAGCCTGTTCAGGCTGACACCTGAACGTTCTTTGGGTTATGTTCCAGCAGCCTCTGAAGGGCGCCCAACTTAATGAACTGGCAGATGATGCGAAGCTCACTGGAACCCTCGCAGAGAGCCTCAGTGAATTCCTTGCCCCATTCTCCGTCAACCAGCCGAAAAGTCACACCGCCTTCGATCATCCCTTCAGCAGGGTAGCCGACCGTTGTCAACGTAACTCTCTTGAGGGGAAATGTATATCACCACGCGAGGCAGACCGGGAACTGCCCACGGCAGCCAATAGAGCGGTCGGCGACGCCAAACTAATCCCCCCTTCTCATTCCGAAAACACCCCTAACACCGCCAGCTCCCAGGACCGCTCCCTGCGACAGAATTGCAACCCTCTTGAATCGTAGATACAATCACAGCATAGGGTAAGGACTGCGGCGCCGCGCGCTTGGCACACAGGCACAAAGGTAAAGCATGGAAACATTCCCGCGCATCACTTTCCATCCCGCCGTCATGGGTGGCAAAGCATGCATTCGGGGCCTGCGCGTAACGGTTGGAACCATCATGGGCCTCCTGGCGGCCGGGCGGACAGCCGAGGAGATCGTGGCAGCCTACCCCTATCTTGAGCGGGAAGATATCGACCAGTCCCTGGCTTATGCAGCATGGAAGCGGGGAGAGTGAGGTAAACCGCTTTCCCTCCAGTGAGCGGAAAACTCAGCCCCCCTTCTCATCCAGCACCCACCCCACAAACCGCCACCAACCCCTCCACCCCCTCCGCATCAAAAACCCGCCCCACCCACTGCGCCGGATTCTCCCGCCGCGCCAGCCGCCCCCACAGCGGCGCCAGCATACGCTCCTCACCGTGCCCCCGCCGCGCCAGCGCCTTCTCCGCCAGCGTCAGCACCTCCGCCAGAAAGCCCGACGCCGGCTCCACCGCGGCCAGCCCGTCGCGCACCGCCTCGCGATGGTATGCCATCATGCCGGGCCAGCATCCGGCCAGGCTCGGCTCTTGCGCCGGCGCCAGCGCCCTCTGCGCATACGCCGTGATCTCCCCTTGCCCCTCCACCAGCCCCAGGTAGAGCGCCGCCGCAGCCATCGCTTCATGCGGCGGCTGCTGGCACGCCGGCCGCAGCTCGACCGTGCCGTAGGCCGTGCGCAAACGCGCGCTGTGCCAGATATAGTGATCGTGCAGCAGAAAAGCGGAAAAGCAGTCGTCAGTGGCCGCTGGCCGCTGGCCGGTGCCGCTGGCTGACAGGCCGTAGTCCTCGCGCAGCACCTCGTTGAACGCGCGTCCATCCGGCAGCAGGCGCGCCCCCTCGCGGCGCAGCAGCGAGCGCATCCCGCTCAGACTTGCCACAAAATCCGTGAAATCGACGTAGGGGCGGGCGATCATCCCGTGCCGGTGCCCGTGCGCGGCATCGACCATGCGCGCCTCGCGGCTCGAGCAGCTGCCCGTCAACGCGCCGCCCGCAACCGGCGAATTCGCGCACAGCGCCACCACCACCGGCGCCATCAGATTGGCGAAATTGAGCATCGCCACCGCCTCGCCGCGGCTGACGTCCACGTGAAGCTGGTCGCTCGCCGTCACCGTGTACCAGACCCAGTCCGCGCCCATGATATCGGCCAGCGCCGTGTAGCGCTGCTTGGGCGAGAGCAGCGCGCGCGTCGGCCGCGTCAGCGGCTGCACACCGTATCCCAGCGCCCGCCAGCCCAGCAGCCCCGCCGCCTGCACCAGCCGCGCCAGCCCGGCGCGGAACAGCTTTTCGAGCTCGAAAAGCGTGTCGCACGGGCCGACATTCAGCTCGATCGTGCCCCGGCCCACCTCCAGCGCATAGCTGTAGCTCGCGCCGTCGAGGCCAACCGGCAGCTCGCTGTTGACCGCGTCGCGCTTGGCCTTCAAAATATCGCCCGGCGCCATCTGCAGCAGGGGCCACAGCTGCGCGACATCGGCCGCGCGGCCGCTCCCGTCCACGACGGGGAACTCGGCCTCGCGGCCGACCGTGCGCGGGCCTTTCAGCTGCGCGGGAAAATGGCCGGCGAACGTCGCGGCCAGCGCTTCGTATGTTTCGTTCAACGAGGGCTCCACGTTTCGGACCCGGGGCCGGCGGGAGGTCTGATTGTGGCGGAGAGGCGGCGCACCGTCCCGGGCAGCGCCGCAAAGGTGCCGCAGACCGTACTGGCCTGCGTCAACGCGCTGCCGCGGTCCTTGACGCCGGTGAAGAGGATCGCGTTCATGCCGATCGAAAGCGGCCCGGCCACGTCGTTGCTCTCGCGGTCGCCGATGTGGACGATCTGGTGCGGCGCCGCGCCCAGCCCGAGCGCAGCCTGGCGGAAGACCTCCGACTCCGGCTTCGACGCGCCGATCTCGTCGGAAAAGAGCATGTAGTTGAAATAGCGCAGCAGACCCTGCCGCTGCAGCAGATAGCGCAGCCCGCGGCCGGTCGTGTGGATCGTGTCCGAGATGATGCCCAGCTTGTAGTGCAGCGAGAGCTCCTCAAGCGCCGCGTGCACGCCGGGCGTGAAGTCCGGCTGGATGCGCACCTCCATCGTCTCGATTTCGCGCACCAGCTCATCCACCTCCCGCATCAGCTGCGCGAACCGTCCCGGGCCGGGCCGCAGCCCCAGGAACTCGTAGGCGTCGTACATCCGCACCGCCATGCCCGGCGTCCGCTGCTCCTCGTGCCACGCCTGCTGAAAGTTCTGATGCGCGTGCTGATAGGCCCGCACCGCCTGCTCATGGTCGATCTGCGGGTGCCTGCGCGTCACGTGGCTGGCGAAGAGCTCGATGCGGGCCTCCGCCTTGCTCGGCAGGCCCAGCGCACGCCGCTTCGGCTCGTCCGAATCGTCGATCGCCATCGTATCCCAGAAATCAAACGTAACGGCTTCAAGCATGACTGCAGTGGCTGGTGGTTGGTGGTTAGTGGCCAGTGGTCAGTTGTCAGTTGCCAGTTGTCAGTGGTCAGTGGTCAGTGGTCAGTGGTCAGTGGTCAGTGGTCAGTTGCCAGTGGTCAGGTTCCGTCGACATTTCAGAGGACTATCAGAGAGAGGCGACATTTGCAGGCTGTCTGAGCGCCGGCGCCGTTTATCATGTCCATCATATGAATCCCTTGAATCACAGTTCAGACAAATGTCAACGAGCCCTATTTGTCACCGCTAACCTTCACGCAAAAATCTTGGATGCACCCTAGTTGTCGTGTCCGTTCGTAGGTGCGCCGTCCGGCAGGCGTGCGAACTCGGCCATCACCTCGAGCAGGCGGGCGTTCTCCTCCGGCGGCCGCGCCGCGATGCGGATATGGTCGGGCAGGCCGAAGGAAGTGCAGTCGCGCACGAACATGCGCTCCGCCACCAGCTTGTCGCGCATCGCCTTGGCATTCCCCACCGGCAGGAGAAAGTAGCTGACCGTCGTCGGCAGGGGCGCGTAGCCGCAGGCGCGCAGGCCCTCTTGCAGCGCCCATGTGTTCTCGCGCAGGCGCGCCGTCGTCTCCTCGCGCCAGGTCAGCTCATCGAGCGCGACCAGGCCGGCCAGCTGCGCGACGCCGTTGACGCTCCACGGCGGCTGCACATCCTGCAGCCGTTCGATGGTCGACGGCGCCGCCAGCAGGTAGCCCAGCCGCAGCCCGCCGAGAGAGAAATCCTTCGTCATCGAGCGCAGCACGATCCAGCCCGGCCCGCGCGCGGGCCGGCCATTCGTCGCCGACAACACCCACTGCGCCGCGCTCCACGGGTCCTCGGTGAACTCGGCGTAGGCCTCGTCCACGATCCAGAGCGCGTCCGGCGCGCCCTCCCACAGATAGCGCAACTCGCCGGGTGTCAGATATTCGCCGGTCGGGTTGTTGGGGTTGCAGATGAAGACGAGCCAGGGCGAGGCGGCTTCGAGCGCCTTGCGCGTCTGCTCAACTATCGTGCCCGCCGGCGCGAAACGGTTGCCGAATCCGCCGGCCCTGCGGCGCGAGGCGGAGGGGTCGTAGATACGCTGCCAGCCGGGCAGCGGGAAGTAGACCGGATGGCCGCCGGCCATGATGACGCCGTCGGCGTATTCGCTGAATGTGGGGGAGAGAATGGCGGCGTTGCGGTTGTTTCCGTAGGCGTGCGCCAGCAGCCAGATCAGGTCGGCGGTGCCGTTCCCGACCAGCACCGCGTCCGGCGGCAGGCCGTGAAAGGCGCCGATCTTCTCGCGCAGGCGCTGGCTGCGGCTGTCGGGGTAGCGGGCCAGAAAGGAGCGGCTGATCTCCTCCTGCACCGCCTCGACCACCGACGGCGGCGGGCCGTAGGGGTTGATGTTGGACGAAAAATAGATGACCTCGGATGGGTCCAGCCCCAGCGCATCCAGCTCGGCGTAGTCCGGTGTTCCATGAATCGATGTGGTTGGCATATCCAGGTCCGCCTTGTACGCCGCTGTGGGGCGCGACGCCCAACTCGCCTCCTCCAGGATATGCTATCATAACGGGAACTCGCGCGCCACCTGCAGGCCAATACCGGCAGGTCCGCGGCGGCCAATTTCCAGCGGCCAATTTCCAGCAAAAGTTCCGGCGGCGGCCCCGGTCCCGCCTACCGCTTCCCAGCCGCCGCAGCCCGCCCCGTTTGCGCGACGCCTGGTCTGCTGGTAGATTGCGGGCATGGATCCGCGGCGGCCCCGACTGCGCGCCCAGCGCCCGGACAGCGGGCTGCCCCGCGCCGCAAAAACGACAGGAACGCCTATGCGCACACCGGACGATCTGCAACGCTACATCGACGAGCACGGCATCGAAGCCCACCTGCTGCGCGACATCGGCGACACGCCGACCGTGCCGGCCGCGGCCGCTGCCCTGGGCGTGGAACCGGAGCGCATTCTCAAGACGCTCCTCTTCCTGGCGCAGACCCCGGGGCAACCCGACGCGCCGCCCGCGCCCTTCATCGTCATCAGCCACGGCGAGCGCCGCGTCGAGAAGCGCCCGCTGGCAGACCACCACGGCGTCGGCATAAAGCGCATCAAGCTTGCCCGGCCGGATGTCGTGCTCGAGCTGCTCGGCTATCCCGCCGGCGGCGTGCCCCCCTTCGGCCACCGCAGCGCCGCGCCCGTCCTGCTCGACAGCTCGATCGAAACCCTGCCCGCCGGCGACGTCTACGCCGGCGGCGGCGACGACCGAACAATGCTGCGCCTGACCATAGCCGAACTGGTCCGCGTCGCCCAGCCACAGCTGATCTCTCTCAGTTCCTAGTTTTTAGTTTCGAGTTTCTAGTTCCGAGTTCCAAGTCCCGAGTTCCGAGTTCCAAGTCCCAAGTTCCGGCTCTTCACGAGTTCCGAGTTCCGGCTTTTCACGAGTTCCGGCTTTTCAGCGGAGGCAAGCATGGCACGGACGTCGAAAGCAGTTGTAACCGAGGGGCAGACCTTTACCGTCGGCGAATATCCGGTGCCCGACCCGGCGCCGGGCACGGTCCTGCTGCGGCAGGAGCTGGCCGGCATCTGCGGCACCGATTTGCACTACTGGCAGCAGGGCATCGAGCCGGCCAAGCTCCTGGGCCACGAGAACGTCGGTATTATCGAGGCGCTCGGCCAAGGGGTGACGACCGACGACCTGGGCACGCCGATCAAGGAGGGCGACCGCGTCGTCTTCCACCCCCGCAACAGCGGCATCGCCAACGGTTTCCGCGGCCCGGATGAGCCGTTCAGCGGCGGTTTCGCCGACTACATCTACCTGACCGACCCGATGCGCTGCATGATCAAATCGGAAAAGCCGCCCCAGGTCGGCGTGCTGGCCGAGCCCTTCACAATCGGCGTCCACGCCGCGCTGCGCGCCGATATAAAGATCGGCGATACCGTCATCGTCCAGGGCTCCGGCCCGATCGGCATCATGTGCATGATCGCGGCCAGGATCAGCGGCGCCGGCAAACTGATCGTCATCGGCGGGCCCGCCGGCCGCCTCGAGCTCGCCCGCAAACTGGGCGCCCACGAGACGGTCGACATCGGCGCCGTGCCCGACGCCGGCGAGCGCAAGGAGAGCGTCCTGGCGATGACGCCCGGCCGCGCCGGCGGCGACGTGGTCATCGAGGCCGCCGGCTTCCTGCCCGCCTTCCCCGAAGGGCTGGAGATGGTCAAGCAGGACGGTGTCTTCGTCGAGGCCGGCCACTTCGTCGACATCGGCGCCGTCGAAGTCAACCCGAACCGCCACTTTCTGCGCCCCAACCTGCGCCTGGAGGGCGTCTGGGGCAGCCGCTATGAGCACTTCATCCGCGCCGTGTCGGTCATGGAGAGCGGCGACATCGACTTCGGCGCCGTCATCAGCCATGAGCTGCCGCTCGAGCGCGTGCGCGAGGGCTTCGACGCGCTCAACGGCAACTACGAGCTGGATGGAAAGACGGCCTTCAAGATCGCGGTGCGCGGGGCCTTCGGCGCCGGGGCCGTTTGAGGGGACCCTGTCCACGTTCTCGGTGTCGCGCTTTCCGTGTAGGGGTTGGCGGTCGGGCCTGCGGCCCTCCCTTGTGCGGGAGGCATTCCCCCGCGACGAACAGACGATACCCGCCGCGAGAGCGCTTCTTCAGACAACCGGCTTTGCAATCCATACTCCAGTCCCCGCACCGGATGCGCGACAGATCCTGCGCCTTCTCGGAGATCGCCCGGCAACGGTCGGATCGAATGCACCCTGGTCCCAGCAATTGGCGCCAGATCCCCAGCGCCGCTTTTCCAATGCAGTACTGGAAAAGACCGGGGCTTTAGCGCGCGTATGCGCGGGAGGCGCGATCTTGGGGACCTGCCGCGACAGCATGGCCGCTTTGTCTGCGGCATTCGCTCTGTGATACCTGTCCGTTTGTGATGGAAAAAGTCGGCACAGTGCATCAGAATGCCGACCTAAATTGACAACAGTGCTGCGGCCCTGTACAATGCCGGCAATGGCCATCACCGGTTCGACAGGGGCGACACGCAATGACCGCCGAACTGAATGCGCAGATCCTTCACCAAGCCGGTATCGGCAACTTCTTTCGGCCCAGCCAACTGGAGCCGCTTGGAATCCCCTACCACAGACTGCGCCAGCTTGAGGCGGACCAAACCGTCGAACGCATCGGCTGGGGTCTCTACCGGCTTGCTGAGGCCGAGCCGACCGAGCGCTACTCGATCGCCTCCGTCTGCGCCCGCGTTCCCAACTCGATCGTCTGTCTGCTTTCGGCGCTCCAGGTGCATGGTATCGGCACACAGCTCCCGCATCAGGTCTGGATCGCCATTCCGCACAAGGCAAAACCTCCTGCGCTGACCAATGTGGGCGTCCGCCTGCTCCGATTTAGCGGCGCAGCCTGGACCTATGGCGTCGAGGAGACGCAGTTCGAAGCGGTGCCCGCACGCATCACGACCCCGGCGCGAACGGTGGTTGACTGTTTCCGGTTCGAACGACTGGTCGGGCGAGAGGCCGCGCTGGAGGCGCTGCGAGAGGCGCTACAGGACAAAAAAGTGACCATCGCCGCGCTGGCGCGCACGCTCGAGGTTCTGCCCTCGCGCCGCCTCAGGTCGATACTGGAGGCGGGCATCCTATGACCGCAAATGCCGCCGCCTCAATCAGAGCGCGTCTGCTCAACAAGGCAAGAAACGTTGGAGCCGAATTTGAACTCTTCCTCGTCCGCTACGCCTGCGAGCGTTTCCTCTACCGCCTGGGCGAGTCCACCATGCGGGAACGGTTCATCCTGAAAGGGGCGGCTCTCCTGGCTTTATGGATGGAGGAACCCTACCGCGCGACACGTGACATCGGCGGGCATGGCCCCCCGCGCCCCATAACGGAGAGATAATCGATGCAGGATTCCACCGTATTCGTTGAACCTATCGAACGGGCGCAGGAACGCCTGGAAGCGCTTCTGCGCCAATACCAGAACGACGACCCCTTCGCCCCCGTAACGGTCGTCGTGCCAACGACCTACGCGGGACTCCACCTGCGCCGCGACATCGGCCGGCACGGCCTTGTCAACGTGCGCTTTGAGGGACTTGCCCGCCTCGCCGAGCTGCTGGGCGCGCCGCAGCTGGCGGCCACGGGGCAGAGACCGCTCAAACCCCTGATCGAGTTTGCCGCGGTGCGCCGCGCGGCGGGCGCGGCCGCCGGCGCCTTCGGACCTTTCCGGGCGCACCCCTCCTTCCATGCCGCCCTGCGCAGAACATTCCGCGAGCTCCGCTACGCCGCGCCCGACACGCTCGCCGCGCTCGAACGACAGGGGAAGATCTTTTCCGAAATCGTCCGCCTGTACGCACGCTTTCGCAACCTGACCGCCTCCCATTATGATCGCGAAACGCTCGCCGAAGCCGCCGCCGGCGCCATCGACAGAGGCGGCGCCAGCGCGCTCGACGCGCTCGGTTCGGTGATCGCCTATCTGCCGCACGACCTCACACCGGGCGAGCAGAAACTGCTGCAGGCCCTGCGCAACGCGGGGAACTGCGCCACAGTCCTGGGCGTCACCGGTGACGAAGAGACCGACAAAACCATGCTTGCGGGGGCCATGGCCCCCGCAACGCGCCTCCCCGGACCGCAAGAGTCCCCGTCGCGCGCCCCGCGCGCGTCAAAGCTGCTGATCGCCTCGGACATCCGCGAAGAGGTGCGCAGCGTGGTGCGGGAGATCGCCGCGGCCGCGCATGCGGGCACGCCGTTCGCGCGCATCGCCGTCCTCTACTGGCAGCAGGAGCCCTACGCCTCGCTCCTGGCAGAGCAGTTCGCAATCGCCGGTCTGCCGACTGCCGGTCCGCCGCCGGGAAGGCTGGCCGCGACCGCGGTCGGGCGCATGGTCAAGGGCATGGTCGACCTGGCCGGCGGCGATCTGCCCAGGGTCGAGGTCATGCGCTGGCTCACCTCCTGCCCCGTAAAGACCGACCGGCCCGGATACAGCCCCGCACGCTGGGACGCGCTCTCGCGCGACGCCGGCGTCGTCGCCGGAATAGAGCAATGGCGCGACCGTCTTGCAGGCTATGCCGCGCGCCAGGCGCGGGCCGGCAGTGACCGGGACGGGGAGTTGCCTGAGGCAGAACGGACCCTGGTGGAACAGACACAGAGCGAGGCGCGGGCTCTACAGAAATTCATGCTGCGGCTGCACGACAATCTGATCCAAGCCGAAAGCTGCGGCACATGGCCCCGGTTCGTCGACTGGGCCGGGCACCTGATCGCGCAATACCTCGACACGGACGCGCTCCCGCCTGACGAAGAAATAAACCTGGAAAAGCTGCAGGCCGATCTGCCGGAGCTGGCGGCCCTCGGCGGCGAGGAAAACGTTACACTCGATGATTTCCGCGCCGCGCTCGACGAAACGCTCAAGCGCTCCCCCGCCAAAACGGGCGCGTTGGGCGAAGGCCTCTTCGTCGGCCCCGTCGAAAGCGCTCTCGGAATGCGCTTCGACAGAGTCTATCTGATCGGCATGGTCGAAGGCGTGGCGCCCCCGCGGCCCTCCGACGATCCCCTGCTGCCGGAACAGGAACGCACGCGCGCCGGCCTCCCGGCGCGGCGCGGCGCGGCCGCCCAACGCTACGCCTTCCTCGCCGCGGCATCGGCCGCAGCCGCCACCGTCCTCACCTTCCCCCGCAGCAACAACATCGCCCAGAGGGCGCAGCATCCGTCGCACTGGTTCCTGGAAGCGGCCTCCCAACTGTACGGCTCGACCATCTACCCCTCAATGCTCTTCTCTCCCGACGAGCTCGCCGCCCTGCGTGCACAGCCGTGGTTCGAAGAGGTGGCATCGGCGCAGGCCGGCATCAGCGGCCTGTCCGGGTCGCAGCCCGCCGACCTCCACGACTACGACCTCCACCGCCTGTGGCGCTGGCGCGACCGCGGCAACCGCATTCGCGAGCACCACCTGGCCGCGTCCGAACCCGTGATGGCGAGGGCGCTGGACATGCAGGGGGCCAGGAAAAACGCCGGGCTGACGCACTGGGACGGAGACCTTTCCGGGGCAGCGTCGTCCTCCGGGCGCATCGGCCTCTCCAACAGCGCGATCTTCTCGCCGACGCGGCTTGAGACGTGGGCCACCTGTCCCTTCAGGTACTTTCTATCCAACGTTCTCGGCCTCGCCGCGCTCGAACAGCCGGAGGAGCTCGCGTCGATTTCAGCGATGGAGCGCGGATCGGTCGTTCACGATATCCTTGAAAAGTTCATCCGCACAGTGCAGCGGCAGGAAACCGTTCCCGGCCCGAACCAGCCCTGGAGCGAAGAGCAGCACCGGCTTCTCATGCAGATCGCGGATGACCTGTTTGCAGATGCCGAGCAGCGCGGCGTGACCGGCAAACAGCTCCTGTGGGAGGTGGCGCAGGAGGAGATCCGCAGCGACCTGCTCGGCTTCCTGGAAGCGGATCTTAAACTGCGCAAGAAATACGGCGTCTCGCCCCATTCAGTTGAAGACGCTTTCGGACCCGTCCAGCACCGTCGCGGCGATACAGTGCCGCGGGACCCCGTCGAGTGGTCGAGTCCAAAAACCGGCACGGTCCGCTTCCGCGGCTTCATCGACCGCATCGACCTTTCGCCAGACGGGAATACCGCGCTCGTGCTCGATTACAAGACGGGCGGGACGAGCGGTTACGCCAACATGAACAAAGACCCCGTCCAGCGCGGCAAGCGACTGCAGCTGCCCGTGTACGGTCTCGCCGCGCGGCAGCTGCTTGGCGACGGGGTCGAGGTGATTGTCGCCTACTGGTTCGTGTCGGCGAAGGAAAAATTCGCGTTGCGTCCCCCCCGAAACGCGGCCCCTCTTGAAAAAATGCTTAACCCCTTCACCGATGCCGTGGGGACCATCAGCGACGGCATCGGCGAGGGCCTCTTCCCCGCCAATCCGGGAAACAATGCCGGCAACTGCAGCTACTGCGACTTCAAAAGTCTCTGCCCGGCGCGGCGCGAGCGGCACTGGCGGCAGAAACGCGGCGATCCACGCCTGGCCGACTACGCCGCGCTGGCCGAAGGGGAGGCAAAGCCATGATCACCCCTTCCGACCAGGCCGCACGCGACGCGATCGTCGAACGGCTCGACGAAAACATGGTCGTGGTGGCGGGCGCCGGCACCGGCAAAACCCGCAGCCTCGTCGACCGCATCGCCGCGCTCATCAAGACGGGCCGGGCCACAATCGGCGGCATCGCCGCCATCACCTTTACCGAGGCCGCCGCCGCCGAGTTGAACAGCCGCATCGGCGAGACGCTCGAAAGGGCCGCCGAAGATGACAGCCTGGACCAGGAGCAGCGCGCGAACTGCATTCGCGCCGTCGAGGAGCTCGACCAGGCCGCCATCCAGACGCTTCACAGCTTCGCCGGCAGCCTCCTGCGCGAGCGCCCGCTCGAATCGGGCCTGCCGCCCGGCTTCACCCTCCGCGACGAGGTCGCAGCCGAGATCGCATTCGAAAACTGCTGGTCGAAGTGGCTCGACACCGCGCTCGACGACCCCGCGGCGCAAAACGCGCTGCGCCCCGCGCTCAAGGTGGGCATGACCCTGGACCATCTCCGTCAAATCGCTGTCAGCTTCAACGACAACTACGATCTGCTGGCCGGGGCTGCATTCGACACGCCTGCCAACCGCGATGCGGAGGAGGCGCAGGCCCTGGTTCCGGTACTCGAACTGCTCAAACGCTTTGCCCTCGAATATGCCGAGGACCGCAAAAGGGCCGGAGAAGTCGAGTTCATGGACCTGCTGGTGCTCGCCCGCAACCTGCTGCGCGACAGCCTGCCAGCACGCGACCATTTCCGCGCCCGCTACACCCACATCCTGGTCGACGAAGTCCAGGACACCGATCCCCTGCAGGCCGAGATCGCCATGTTCCTGGCGGAAGATGCCCCCGGCCGCGCCGACGCCGACGCTCGACCCAAAGAGTGGCGCGCCGTGCAGCCCGCCGCCGGCAAGCTGTTCATCGTCGGAGACCCCAAACAGTCGATCTACCGCTTCCGCCGCGCCGACATTCAACAGGTCGAGCGCATGCAGGAGGCTGTCGGCGGAGCCAGGACGGTCCTTTCACAGAATTTCCGCTCGCTCTCACCCGTCATCGACTGGGTCAACCACATTTTCGCCGAGTGGATGGAGGCGGGCGAAGCGCAGGCCAGCTATGCGCCGCTCTCGCCGGTGCCGTATCAGGGCCAGCCGCCGCCCGTTCGCTGTATGGGCGGCGAAGTCGAGGGGAATGTGGGAGTAGCGCGTGAGGAGGAGGTCGAGGCGATCGCGGCCGCGATACAGACCGCGATCGCGGATGGCTGGCAGGTCCGTTCAGAGGACGGCCGCGCCGCGCTCCGCCCCGCCGAATATAACGACATCTGTGTCCTGATGCCGCGCCGGGCGTCGTTTCTTGCGCTCGAGATCGCCTTCGAGGATGCCGGCATACCCTACCGGCTCGAAAGCCAGTCCCTGATCTACGAGACGCAGGAGGTGCGCGACCTGCTGAACTGTCTCGCCGCAATCGACGACCCGACCGACCAGGTCGCCGTGGTCGCCGCGCTGCGCTCCCCCGCCTTCGCCTGCTCCGACGCCGACCTGCTCGAATTCGTCGAGGCCGGCGGACAGTTCAACTACCTTGCCGGCAGCGACGCGCCGCCGGCGCGCGTCACCGAAGCGCTCGCCGCGCTCAAGCAGTTCCACGAAGACCGCAAGTGGATCGCCCCGGCCGCGTTGATCGAACGCTTTGTGCGCGCCCGGCGGCTGCGCGAGCTGGCCTTCGACGAACGTCAGTGGCGCGGCCGCTGGCAGCGCTACAACTTCCTCATCGACCGCGCGCGCGCCTTCGCCGCGGCCGGTGAAACTTCGCTGCGCGCCTACATCGCCTGGTCGGCCCGGCAGCAGGAAGAAGGAGCGAAGGCGCTCGAAACGGCTGTGCAGGAGTCCGACGAGGGCGCAGTACGCGTGATGACCGTCCACGCCGCCAAGGGCCTCGAATTCCCAATTCTCTTCCTGGCCGGGCTGAACTTCGGCCCCAATAACCGGACCAGTCCTGTGCTCTTCGACCGCTTGGGCGGACGTGTCGAGGTGAAAGTGGGTTCGGGGCAGAAGGTGCAGCAGACCGCCGGCTATGCCGAGCTGCTCGCCACGGAAAAAGAGCGCGCAGAGGAGGAGCAGGTGCGCCTGATGTACGTAGCCGCGACGCGTGCCCGCGATCACCTCATCGTCAGCCTGTACCGAAAAGCGGGGGACTTGAAGTCGCCGGCAGCCCACATCGCCAAGTTCATGCAGGGAGCGGACCATCTCTGGCAGCCGTTCCATCCCACCCCGTTGCCCGCCGCAGATTCCCCCGGATCGCGCGCCGACACGACCGCGCTCGACCGCGACACCGCTGAGGCGCGAGAGCAGTGGGAAGAGGAGCGCACAGCAACCTACATCGCGCGCGCCCGCCCGGTTGCCGCCGCCGCCACCCGCATCGCCCAGGAAGCGAAGGAGGAGCAGGATATCCCCGACGAACCCTGGCGCCGCGGCCGCGCCGGAACCAGCATCGGCCGCGCCGTCCACGCCGTGCTGCAGGTAGTCGATCTGAGCACCGGCGCAAATCTCGACGCCACCGCCCGGGCGCAGGCCGCGGCCGAGGGCGTGCCGGACCGTGCGGACGAAATCGCGCGCCTCGTGCGCGGCGCGCGCGCCAGCCCCCTCGTGCAGCGCGCCCTGGCATCCGGCCGCTGGTGGCGCGAAACGCCGGTCGCCGGCCCCGTCGGCGACGGCATCGTCGAAGGCTTCATCGACCTGCTCTTCGAGGAAGAGGACGGCTTCGTCATCGTCGACTTCAAGACCGATGCCCTCAGCTCCGATGACAGCATGGAAAAAGCGATCTCCCGTTATCGCCTGCAGGGCGGCGCCTACGCGCTCGCGCTGACTGAAGCGACCGCTGTAAAGGTGAAGGAGGTCTCCTTCCTCTTCCTGAAACCGAACTGGATCAGCACCATCGACAACCTGCCCGCCGCCATGCGAGAGGCCAGGGAGAAGGCCCTGGCCCTGTTCAAGGAGTAGCCCACCCGATGTCGCTGCGCTTCTGTCGCTCAGGAAGGCCGATTAGTGATACAGGGTCCGATCGGCTATAATTTCCCATCCATCCACCCGGAGTTGACAGGACTACATGGCCCTTCTCCGCTTCGTACACGCGGCTGATCTGCATCTCGACAGCCCCTTTGTCGGCATAAAGGCCGTTGCCCCCGAACACGTAGCCAGCGCGCTGCACGATGCCACCTTCAGCGCGTATGACAACATCATCAAACTCTGCATCGACGAAAGTGTCGACGCCCTGCTCGTCGCGGGTGACGTGTACGATTCGTCTGATCGGAGCCTGCGCGCGCAGCTCAAGTTCGTCGCCGGCCTGCGGCAGCTGCACGATGCCGGCATTCGCTCCTTTGTCTGCCACGGCAACCACGATCCTCTCGACGGCTGGGAGGCGCGCCTTGACTATCCACCAAGCTGTACGCGCTTCGTCGCAGAGTTCGAAGCCGCGCCGGTGTTTGAGGATGAACCCGAACGTGCAGTCGTACACGGCATCAGTTACCCGACGCGCGACATCCATCACAGCTTGTTACGAGGACTCGGAACGGTCGATTCCAACGGCTTTTCAATCGGTCTGATGCACACCAACGTTGACGGCAACACCGGTCACGCCTCCTACGCCCCGTGTTCGCTGGACGATCTCAGATCGTCCGGAATCGATTACTGGGCGCTGGGCCACGTCCATACGCGGCAGATACTCAGCCAGCAGTCCCCTGCCGTGGTCTACCCGGGCAACGCCCAGGGCCGGCATCCGAACGAGGGCGGTGAGCGCGGTGTGTACCTTGTAGAGGTGGACGAGGCAAAAAACGTACAGCTGGACTTCAGAGCCGTGGACACCGTGCGGTGGAAGCGTTCCCGCCTCGACATCTCCCCGATGGAGACTGAGCAGAATTTGCTGGACAGTCTCGATCAAAGTATGACCGAAGTCCAGGCAGACGCTGACGGCCGGCCGGTCGTGCTGCAAATAACTTTGGCCGGGCGGGGCAGTTTGCATCGGACTCTGCGGCAGCCGGACATTATCGAGGGTCTGATAGAGGAGCTGAACGGCGAATGGGTACGGCATTCGCCGTTCGTTTGGTGCGAGCGCATCGAAGACGAAACGGCCGCGCCGTTTAACCGACAGGAGCGTATCGAAGGTTCCGACTTTCTGGCCGAACTGCTGAAGACAGTGGATCGAGCAAAAAACGACCCCGAGCTGCTCAAACGTTTGGGTGACAGCCTTTCAGACCTTTACCAACACCGCCAGTACAGAAAGTACCTGTCGGACCGTGTTCCCAGCAGTGACGATTTCGCCGCCTTGATCGACGAGGCCGAGGCGATTGTCGTCGACCGGCTCGCCGGAGATGATGAATGAGAATCAACGAGATATTCATCGACGGATTCGGGCAGTTCGCCGCTAAGAGCTTCGGGCCGCTGGAACAGCCGGTAACCGTCTTCTACGGGCCGAACGAGGCGGGAAAGAGCACACTGCTGGAGTTCATCCGAGCGGTCCTGTTCGAATTTCGACGCGCGCCCGGTGACTACCCACCGCTGGCAGGCGGCCGCCACGGAGGACGTGTAACCCTTATCGCCAAAGACGGCCTTCGGACCGATGTCAGCCGGTTCAAAGGGAGCCCTTCAGCGGGGGTCACCCTTACCTCAGAAACGGGCGCGCCGCTGAATGAGACGGTGCTCGCCCAGATGCTGGGCAACAACTCCAGGGACCTGTTCGAGCAGGTCTTCGCCTTTACCCTCGACGAGCTCCACAGCAGCGAGTTGCTGAGAGATGCAAACGTCAACAACCAGATCTACAGCGCCGGCATGGGCGTGACCTCGCTGCCGAGCGTCATAAATTCAATCGGGGCCGAGCGAAAGAATCTGTTTCTCAATCGGGGAAGCAGCCAGAAAATCTATGATGCCCACAAACAGCTTCAAGACATAGACAATAAGCTGAGAGAAGTCGAAGAGAGCGCAGGCAGGTACGGGGATCTGGTCACCCGTCAACAGCAGGTCAAGACCGAACTCGCAGGCCTGGCTGCTCGCCGGGAACAGATTCAGTCGCGCCTTGCCCGTCAGAAGATTCTCCAGAGCGCCTGGGACCCATGGAACGACTTGGAATCGACACAACAGCTCTTGGCCTCTTTGCCGGCGATTGAAGATTTCCCGGTGGACGGCATTACCCGATTGGAAAAGTTAGATGAGCGCGTCAGTAACGCACGACGCGAGTTTACGTCTGCGCAAGAACAGGTTGCAGAGGCAAAACGAGCAGCAAAAACTCAGGTCGAACACGAGACCATTCTTCAACACGAGCCCGACATCAGGCATCTGCAGGAAGGACGAAAAGATTTCATCGGTCTGTTCAGAGACTTGCCGGAGCGGATGGCTGAACTGAGAGAGCGCGAGAGGACTCTCGCTAAAACACTGAGAGAACTGGGACCGGACTGGAATGAAACAGGCCTGGATGAGTTCGATTTCTCCATCGCCGTGCGTCAGGAGATCGCCGGGTACCGCGACAGGTTGCACGACGCTTCCGAAACACATTCGAGGCACAGTTCATCGCATGACCAGAACAAGGTCGCATTGCAGGAGGCAGTCACCGCCGAGGAAAAGGCTGACAGTGAGCTTCAGTCCATCAGCAGGCCGTCCCTGGATGCCGACCAGATAAGGCTGCGCCGCAACCTGATTCGCACGACAAGGTCGCGACTCAACGAACTCGACCGCGAGCGGCAGAACGCGTTGAATCTGCAAAATCAGCTGGACAGCCTGCAAAGCACGGAACGCCCGCCAGGCGAGGCAGACCATAGCAAAGCCATCGCCGCTGCTCTGGTTGCCGGCTTTGCACTCGCGGTCGGAGGGCTGGTTCTTGGCGGAACCGCGCTCTTCATTGGCATCGCGGCCGCCGTCGCGCTCGGCGCTTTGGCCCTGTTTCTGTACATTTCAGGCAAAGCCCGCCTTGCAGGTACCGGGGAATCGCCCCTCGCTTCCACCACCCGCGAGTCGCTGCAACGTGCACAAGCCGGTATTCAGGGTCTCCACTCCACGATGACGCACGAAGCTGCGCCCCTTGCACTGGAAAAGATCGACGAGCCGTCCATCCTTGCAGCAGAAGCGTCGCTCGACGAAGAGGCAGACAGATTGCAGGAGTGGACCCGTATCGCCGAAGCGCTCGACGCTGCAAAGGAACTGACGGCTCAGCGGCATACTCATGTCGAGGAGTCCGCCGCTGCCGCCGAAGACGCAGAACGGCAGCTCGTTTCCGCGCAACACGAGTGGCAGAACTGGCTGAATGCCCGCGGTCTGCTCGATACGTTCACGCCGGAGACCGCCGGCGAACTTCAGCGACAGATCGAGCTTGGACGCAACCAGCTCAACGAGTTACAAAGCTTCCGGCAGCGCATCAAGGATATCGAAAATGACATCGCCCAGCATGTCGCGGACGTCGAACCGCTTGCGTCGGCCTTCGACGTCACCTTCGACCGCAGCGACGAGCGCGCAGTTGTCGCGGCAGCTGACAGGCTCGTCGCGTTGCTTGAGGAAGTCCGGGAGCATGACAGGAGACGGACCAGCGCGCAATCGGAAATGGAGGCCGCCAGGCGTCAACTGGAAGAGCGCGCAGGCGAACTTCAAGAGGCGCAGGGGGAACTTGAGCAGTTGTTCCGAAGCGGCGGAGCCGGGAACGCCGAAGAGTTCCGCGTGCGGGCAAAACAGACAGAAAAGCGGGAAGAACTCGAAACCGGGTCCCGAGCCGCGCGCAACCAGCTTCAACGTCTCAGCGGCCCGGGTGAACCGCTGCAGTCACTCATAGCCGACCTCCAAAGAACAGACCTTCAGTCGATCAGCGATAAGATAGCCGCGCTGGAGGAAGAAGAGGCCGCTGTCGGCGCCCAACATGATGAGCTGCTGACCGAGCGCGGTTCCATCCAGACCGATCTCGCCAACCTCGCCAGCGAGGAGGAGTCGTCGCGGCTGCGCATGCAGCGCAACATCCTCCTGGAGCAGTTAAGGGGCCACGCGCACGACTGGTCGCGGCTCACCCTCGCCCACAATCTGCTAAATGAGACGCGCCGAAAGTTCGAGCGCGAGCGGCAGCCGGATGTTGTTCGTCATGCCCGGAAGGATTTCGCTGCAATCACCGGGGGACGGTACCAACGGCTGTACGCGCCTCTCGGTGAACAGACGATCACGGTGACGGATGACAGTGGACAGAGCAAGCAGCCGTCCGAACTGAGCCGCGGCACACGCGAGCAGCTGTTCCTGGCCCTCCGCTTTGGATTGATCCGCGACCTTGGTCAGCGAACGGAGCCGCTTCCCGTCATTGTCGACGAGGTTCTCGTGAACTTCGATCCCGAGAGGGCGTTCCGCGCCGCAGTCGCGTTCACGAACCTGTCTGCCACCCACCAGGTCCTGGTTTTCACCTGCCATCCGGCGATCGTCAAGATGTTTTGTGATGCGTCATCGGAAGCGGGCACAAAAGAGCCCCAAGTGCTGTCATTCAGCTAGGCCAACGACATCTGCTCCCCCGTCGGCGACGGCACCGTCGAAGGCTTCATCAACCGGCTCTTCGAAGAAGAAGACGGCTTCGTCATCGTAAACTTCAAGACCGACGCCGTCAGCGGCAACGAAGCAATCCAACAGGCGATCTCCCGTTATCGGTTGCAGGGCGGCGTTTACGCGCTCGCTCTGACACTGACCGTCGGTGGTAAAATAAGGGAGGTGTCCTTCCTCTTCCTGGCGCCGGTTCAGATCAGCGCCATCGACAACCTGCCCGTCGCGCGCTGCGAGAAGCCGGGAAGAAGGCGCTGGACTTTCTCCAGGGAGACGCGCCCGCATCACCATGACCGCCAAGACAACCCATGAAACTGTCGACGCATCAGACCGTGGCGCAAGCAGGCCGGAAGAGAACGCCCATACTCGAGAACGATACGCAGGCCGCTACTCCGAGGCTGCTGCAGACCTGCAGGGTGACCGGAATCTCGGAAAACCGGCGCAACCGGGAAGCCTCCCCGACACTTCCGAGCGCTCAGACGCGATAGGACCCTGCGCTTCGAGCCGACTGTGGAAATTTGAAAGGAAATATCATGGCTGCAAAACATCGCACTTCCCGTCGGGCGATCGCAGCGATTGTTTCCCTCCTGCTGACCGCCTGCGTTCCCGCCACTGCAGGACCCGAAATTCCAATCAGCGCGCCCGCGCCCGCCGCGCCCCTGATATCGATCCACAACCCGCTGGTGTTGCCGGTTGGAGACACCCCCTTGTCCTCAGGAGGCCCGTTCCAGGGCTGGCCGGAGGTCGAGGTCGAGGGGCACGGCTTGAAGATCTTCCATCCGAATGGGTGGCTCTTCGCCTCCTCACAGGAGGAGCTTCGCGCCCTGCGTCCGCAGCTTGACGACGCCGAGATGGCCGATGCCCTGCTCAAGGAGAGGGAGAGCTATGTCGATTCGCTGACGCCGGCCGGGCAGGAACAGCTCTTCGCCGGTGCCGGTTTCCCCTTCGACCCGAACGCCGCACCGCTGGAGACCAACGGCTTCCATCTCCTCGCCGTTCCCAGCGAAGGCCGGAGCCTGGAGACCTATGCACGCGAGCTGGCCGCACAGCTGCAAGCCTCCGGGCTGACTTTGGTCAAAAGCATCGAAATCGGGCACGGGCTGCGGCCCTGGGGCGAGCAGACCGCAACGATTCGCTACCGGATCGACGGCGTGCGCGCCTTCCGCGACCGGGTCGTCACCGTCCCCGGCGCCAACGTCGACGGCCGGCAGGTCGTCCTGCTCTCTCCCGACGGCGGGACCTTTCTGACCGTTACCTACGACGTTTGGGGCGAGCATTCCGAATGGGTGGAAGGGCTGCTGCACGAGGTCGTGCGGCGCGTCCAATGGCTGGAGGACCCTGCCTTGCAGCCCCACTCCGGGCCGACGCTGACCATCAACCGGAGCATGAACGTGCGCAGGGGGCCGGGCACCGACCATCCGGTCATCGGCGGCGCGGCCGCCGATCAACAGTTCGACGCGATCAGCAGAAATGCCAGCGGCGAATGGTGGCAGATCGTGTTCAGCGGCCAGCTGGCCTGGCTGCATAGCGACTATGTGACCGCGTCCGCGGACGCGGAAGATGTACCCCTGGCGGACGGGACCGGCTGGCTCAAATATGACGATGATGCACACGGGCTGTCGGTCTCCTTCCCGTCGACATGGCGCTATTTCGACCCGGCGCGGCCCACCGCGGCCGACCTGGCCCTCTTCTCCGCCGCCAAACGGTACGACAGCGAGCAGTTCAACGTCGCAGGGTTGGGCCGGATGGTGTCGACAATGACCTACCGCCGCGACGATGCCGTGACCGGGCTTGGCCTGCACGCCGGCCGGACCGACCGCGAAGCGAGCAACTTCGCGCTGGTCTTTTCCTTCGCAGCCAACGGCCGCACCCTGGATGACTACGCACAGGCGGCCGCCGCGCACACCTACAGCATCGAGCCCGCCCGCGTTGCAACATCCGTCAGTTTGAGGCCGTCAGGCGAAGAGGTCGTATCGGTCCGCTACCGCGAATACGAGACCGATAGCGAAGTCTGGCAGGTCTGGCTCCTCTCGCCGGACGGTGAGACGCTGGCCGCGCTCGGGTTCAGCATTCACCGCGACCAATTCGCCGCGCTGAAACCGGTGCTGAACGAAATCGTGCGGCGGCTGCGTTGGATCGGATAGCAGAGGAGCGGATTCCCGAAGCTGAGGTCGGCTTGGTCGTGCCGCGCGGGCTGCCTAGCAGCACCACCCGCCCGCCGTCGCCCGCCAGCTCCAGCGCCTGCGGATCAATCAGACGAAGGACATGAAGGCCACCTGCCACTCTGCTGGTTCCGGCCAGATAGATGTAACCACGATGGGCTGCTACGTCATAAACCTGAACGAAGCCCTTCACATATCCTGTGCGTGCTGGTTTGGACCGGTCGGAGGCATCGAATATCTGCAAGCTAAAGTACCCAGCGACGTAAACAGTGTCGTTTCCTGCGGTAATTCTCTTTGGGATACCCTGCACATCATGTGCACCAACGAGCGTCGGTTGGCCAGGATCGGACACGTCCACAATCTTCAATCCTTCATAAAACTCAACGACATAAGCATATTGTCCGGCCACCTTCACATCTTCAGGATCGTCGCTCATAGCGATGAACCCAATCGCTGTCGGTTGAGCAGCGTCCTTGACATCGACTATCCAGAGCCCTCCATCTATCGTGAATGGCTCCAGGCCTAGGTGTCCCGCCGTACAACGAGCGCTGCCTACCAACACGTACAGCAGGCCGTTTTCAAAGTCCGCGCCATACGGATGTCCCCTTCTGCAATAGTAGGAAACCTTTTCTTTACTCATGGGGAAGGCGTTCGGATAGGCTTCTTTCTCAGCTGCAATCTGGGAAGGTGTGAGGTTCCACCACTCTCCCCACACGCTCCATGGCGGACCCACCAGGTAGCTTTCCAACCTGAATTGCGGTACGGTATCTACCCTGTATTGAAGAGGCGAATACACGCCCAATAAAGAGACCTGTTCAGGATCCGTCGCATCCCAGTCGAAAGGACCCAAAACACAATGCCTACTTCGTTCACCCCAAGTGACGTTGCTTCAATCCTCGCTTATCTCATACCCGGTTTTATCGCCTTATATGTCCGCTCGCAATTCGTGACAACCCCTCATCACCAAGACGACGAGCGATTACTTTCATATTTGACCATCTCAGTCATTTACGACGCCCTTGTTATCCGGTATTTCCCTGGAGCAATAGCAGGCTCATGGTTTGGGCTTGGGTTTTTTCTTGTGTTCATTGTTGGCCCTATCATCATCGGGATACTTCTGGGGGTCAACACACAAAGAGACTATGTGCGTGGCTTATTTAGCAAATTGAAACTCTTTCCGATCCATCCAATACCAACCGCATGGGATTGGAAATTCATCAGCACTACAGAAGAACAATGGGTCCTCGTAACCCTGAAAAACGGCAACATGGTTGGAGGTATAATGAGTAGCGAGTCCTTTGCTTCATCTAACCCAATTGACCGAGACTTGTATATTCAATGGATGTATGATATAAGTAGTGAAGGTGATTGGAAGCCGCTGAAGGAAAGAGGGGTCCTGATCACCACCAATGAAATCAGCACAATCGAATTCTGGCCTTATGTCCCCCTGCAGGAGAATGAGCATGAGCAGGAGAAATAGACCAACTCAACGCCCACAATCACCGCCAACACCTCGCCGTGTTACCACTGAAAAACGACCCGCGTCAGGCCCATCACAACAACATGGCTATCAGATAACTGCCGGTCCAAATACCCCGAAAGAACCTCCCGCAAATCCCCCGAACGAAGGGTCTGGGGTTAAGAAAGGTTAGTAGAGCGGAACTACCATTACTCATCTCCGCCATCCGAACTGGCCCCTCCCCGACAAAGAGCAAGAACACCCCCCAAATTGTAAGAGCCTCCCAATCTGTGTTAGGCTTTTGTCTTCGCTACTCTATTTGATACCGCGTTTATTCTTCTGACCACCCCCTTTCGTTAGTGTGCTACTACAAGATCATGGCCTCGCAGCGAAAATCTGTGAAGGTAAGCGTATAATTTCCGAAAAATAAGGTGCATTTATGCGAATTCGGCCGGCTCTGAACAGAGCAGCCGCCGCCCGCGCAAAGACAGTTACGCGTTCGTCCCCGCCCATTCGATCAGCACACCCAAATAATCCCGCGGGCGTTCAATCAGCTTCTCGTATATCTCGCCAACCGCCTCCGGCTGCACGCGGTGGCTGATCAACCCCTCGTCCGACAGCGAACCGTCCGCAAACAGACGCATGACCAGCTCAAGATTGCGCTCACGCGTCCACGGATCGCGCACCGTGTGCGCATGTCCGGAAACGCGGGCGTGCGCACCGATCAGCGAGACACCTTTTTGGTGGACGGCGTAGAGATCGATTTCGACCGTGCCGCGCGGGCTGCCCAGCAGCACCACCCGCCCGCCGTCGCCCGCCAGCGCCAGCGCCTGCGGTATCACGTCGGGATTGCCGGTCGCCTCGATCACCACCTCGGCCATGCGCCCATCGGTGAGATCGCCCACCACCTGCCCGACGTCGATCTCGGCCGGATTGAACGCCCGTACATCCGCTGCCGCCGCGACATCCACCCGCCTGGGAAAGAAATCGACCCCGATCACCGGCCGCGCGCCCGCAACGCGCGTCAGCCGCGCCGCAAACTGGCCGACCAGCCCCAGCCCCAGGACGACCACCGTTTCGCCCAGCGCGACCCGGCCCTGGCGCACACCCACCGCGCTGATGCCGCCCATCACCGCCAGGGCCCCCTGTTCGAACGAGACCAACGGCGGCAAGCGCCAGATCTTGGTTGTGCGTACATCGCACACCGCCCAATCGCCGTGCGCTGCGTAGGCCACCACCCAGTCGCCCGGCGCCCACCCCGTCACCGCGCCGCCAACCGCCTGCACAACACCGGCCAGGGCGTAGCCCAGCTCCTGGGGCAGAAGCGGCGAGTCGGACTGCGAAAAACCGATGTGCGTACCTCTGTACAGCGCCAGCTCCGTGCCCGCGCTGATCAGCGAGCAGACCGACCTGACGACCAGCTCATGCGGAGCCGGCTCCGCCGCGATCTCGAAACTCTCCCACTCTATCCGGCCAACGTCCTTACAGACCAGGCGTCTGGCTTGCATCTTCCCTTTCCTCTCCCTGCGCCCTGCCGTCTATCCACGTCCGCAGCGACGACCTGCTCTCCCGGTTTCCCCAGGCATAGTAGGGAATGAAAGTCAGCTTGCCGGCCGCCTGATCGCACGACCCGCCCGGCCCTTGCAGCGCGGCAACCCCGCCCAGAAGATCCTGCCGGTAATCCACCGCAAACCCGTCCAGCAGCGCAGCCTGCCGGTAATGCCCGGTCAGCTCGCCGCCGCCCACGCCATCCCCCGCCGGCAGCCCAACCCACGCGCCCCACATACTGAGACCGGGATTGTCAGTGCTCTCGACACAGTAGACAAGCGGGCCGCGACACAGCGCAACCTTGCCCTCGTAGTACCGGGCGCGCGCATCGGCCGTGACCGCGACGACCGGCATCGGCAGCCGCAGACTGACAACATCGCCTTTGCGCCACACCCTGTCGATGCGGCAATAGGAGCCCGGCGCAACATCGCCCCCGTACGGCCGGCCATTCACCTGCACAGATGCGGCGCGGCACCATGCCGGAATGCGCAGAAACAGATCAAACGCCGCCGGCCGCGCAGGGTCAAGCCTGATCGTAACCTCGCCCTCCCACGGATACTCTGTCTCCTGCATCAGGCGCAGCTTCGTCCCGTCCTGCAGCCGCCACTCCATCCTGCAGCCGTCGTACAGGTGGACCCATACGCCCTCCTGCGACGTGCTGAAGATATAACCCGGCAGCGACGCGAGCATGCGCAGCGCATTGGGCGGGCAGCAACCGGTCGACGTCGAGGCCCAGGGTGTACGCTGCCAGTGGTTGCCGTCGGACGAGAGCGGACAGAGATAATGGAACCTGGCGCCGTCGAGCGACACGTGCGCCAGAAAACCGTTGTAGAGCGTCCTCTCCATCAGGTCGGCGTAGCGGGCCGCGCCTGCCAGCGCCAGCATCCGCCAGTTCCAGGTCGCGTTTCCAATCGCTTCGCACGTCTCCATGCCGGTGCCCAGCAGAAACCGGAAAACGCCCGCATGCAGCTCGAACGCCTCCTTGCAAGTCATCTCGATGTTCTCCGCATCCACAGCCAGCTGGCCGGTCAGATGCAGCTTGCCCGCGACCATGTCGCCCCAGATAGCGGTCAGCTTGTCCAGGAACGCCCGCTCGCCGGTCTCGGCATAGTAGTCGGCGCCGGCGCACAAAAGGTAGGTCTGCCGCACCACGTGCCTGCTGGCAGAGCCGCGGAATGGGGAGCCCACAACCGGAGGCTGCCGCAGCAGCGGCGTGAGAAAATGACGCGCGCCGGCGAGATACCGCTCCTGGCCGGTGCTGCGGTAGAGCTCGACCAATGCCATTTCGATCACGCTGTGCCCGGCAAAATCCTCACCCCCGAACCGCTCGCAAACTGCGTCGGCGACACGCTGCGCGCACTCCAGGAACTCGGTCGAGCCGGTCGCCCGGTGGTGCGCGATCGCCGCCTGGATCAGATGGCCCGGCGAGCCCAGTCCGTACGACTTTTCGAAGCTGTCGCCATAGTAGATCGCCCAAAAAGCATCATCCTCGTGCGCGCGCACAACGCCGCGCACAAACAGGTCGAGCCGCGCGCGCGTCTCCGCATCATGCCCGGAATGTATGAAATAGGCGCACGCCTCCAGCCACTTATGGAAACTCGCCCGCCACGAATGCCCGTTGCGCGTGCGGTTCATCCCCGTCGGATTGGCCTTGAGCGTCTCCAGGCCGGCGCCGATGCCCGCCCTGTCGCCCGCCGCGTACGCCCGGAACGGCGCGGTCTGGTCGTCCACGTCCAGCCAGTCCAGGTACGCCGGGATGCCGTTGCGCCGGCCGGCACCGATGCGCGCCTTCCAGAAGCCGTCGCCCATCCTGACCGCCTGCACCGGAACAGGTCTGAGCGCGGCATATGGACTGGAGACGGTGGACACCACGCCCGCCTTCTGCCACTGTGGGATCTTCCCGTTGTTCGACATGCGCCCCTCTCCACTCCGAGTGCGTCTCGTTTGCCCCCGCGCATTGCGCCGCACAGGCGCTCACTCCATCTGGCTCTCCGTCGCGCCTGCGGCGAGGAACCGGCCCAGCGATTCACCGCGCAGCATCTTCTCCAGGTCCTCAAGGAACTCCAGGTAGGTGCCCTGCCAGCCAAAATGGTCCCAGAACCAGCCGTCATAGGGCGAGCCCGCCGTGGCCTCACCCTTGGGAACGCCGGCGTAACGGGCGCGCACCGCCTCGATCTGCCCCGTCTCCAGCCGCCCCAGCTTGTAGTCCAGGTAGAGCCCGAAGCAGTCCACAAAGATGCCCACGTCGTTCACGTTGCCTTCGAGCAGCCCGGCCACGCGGGCAAAGGAGGCCGGCTCTACCTCGCCCTCCAGCTGACGCCACGCCGCCAGCGCCTTTTCCATGTGGCCGATCGCCGGCCGCTTCTCCGCCATCAGCTCGTCGGCATAGGCAGGCGTCAGCGGCACACGGTTGAAAATAAGCTGATAGCACGGATCGTTGCGCAGCGCCTCGCGCTCCTCCTCAGGATAGGCGTCGAGCGGCAGCTCCAGGCCGAGAACGTCTTCGCCGGCGCGGTCCATCCCCGGATGCAGGTAGTCGGTCCAGATGCGCCACGGCCCGTTGAGGCGTGTGTCGAGATAGCTGTAGCGGGCAACGTAGCTGTGACACTGGGTCAGACCGCTGCGGCTGAACAGTGCGCCGATCGCGGCCGGAAAGGTCTGCTTCAGGCCGGGCAGGAACGCGACCGCCGCCGCGCCGTACTCCATCGTCAGCCACTCCGACAAAATCTCGTCCGGGTCGAGGTGGGGGTCCCAGCACAACCTGCCGTAGGCATACCAGTTGGAGAGATTGAGCGGATGGTCCACATAGTCGGGATTCACGCCCAGGTTGGCGTCAAATCCCTCACAGCCCTTGGCGGCCGCCTTGAGAAACTCCTCCTGCCAGCGGTGCGCCATCGAGCAGGGCAGAAAGTTCAGGCCGGCGGTATCCCCCACCAGCGCCAGCTCGAATACGTAAGGCGACCGCTCCCCCGGTCGATTGCCGATGTGGCCCCAGATCGGATGCGGCGGGTAGGGCGGGCGAAAGTCCCAGTAAAGATGGCAGGGCGCAATCCGCACATTCGGCGGTATCTCATCCCCCCAATCTCCGAACATCTCCGTCTCCGACTTGGCGTACGCGGCCTGGTCCGTGACCGCCGGCCACAGCAGCTCGCCGTCGATCGTCGCCAGGGCATCGCTGACCAAACGCATACCGGCCAGAACGCGCTCACGTACCGGCAGCGCGCGGCAGCGCTCGCAGTCGTCCTCGTGCGGGCCGGGCGCGTTCTCGCCCGCTCCCCACACGATCGCGTTGCGCACGCTCGGCATGACGTCGGCCAGGCGCGCGGCAAAGTCGCGCCACTTGGCCCGCAATTCATCCGAGAAGGGGCAGACACTGCCGTAACCGCCGTCCTCGTCCGGCTCGGCATAGTGGAGAGACAGCCCGACCGTCACGCCGAAACGGTCCAGAAAGCGGGCAAAACGCTCGACCGGCTCGGCGTGGGAAAGCCAGCGCTCGAACTGCGAGCCGCGCGCCGCGTACTGGGCGAAGAGACCAAGACTGTTCACCCGCATGGCCAGCAGCCGCCGCGCGAAATCCAGGTACTCGGGCTGCTCCTCGGGATGCAGCATCTTGTCATAATCGAGAATGCTCTTGAACGGCAGACACCAGACCTTGTTCGAAGGCGTCTCCCACATCCGCAGCGCACGGACCGCGAAATGGGGGCCGTCGGTCATCGCTGCGACCGGCCGCCCGGCCCGGGCGCGGTCGATACATTCCTGCACACCGTACAGCACGCCGCGCCCATCGCCGCCGCTGATGCGCAGCGCGTCGCCGTCCTCCACCTCGATGCGAAACTGCTCCGGCTTCAGATCGCGCCCGCCGCCGTCCAGCCAGGCGACGACCCGCGCCTGCGCCGCACGCGCGCCGACAGTTGGCCGCGCCCCGCCCAGCTTTTCAACCCAGCGCGCCAGTTCGTCCGCCGCCGTCCGCACGCGTGGACCGGCGTCGCCCGGCACCCTGATCGCTTCGACGGTTGTCAGTTGCATCTCGGCAGTTCCCTCCGCTGGATATGGCTGCCCGGGCACTTTAGCACAGTTCCCGCCCTGCGCACATGCCTATTTTTTGGGAATTATATACCCGATTAGACACCACATCTTCCTGGTGGTAAGGCAGCGACGTCCACAGCGTTTTACTCTCATAGTCGAATAGTCCCGATGAGTGGACGCATTGCGCCCCCTTGTTGGGCTATGAGGGAAATGGACGCTGTGGTGGCAACCATGATTCCAACCTGATCCAGAGAGGGGTGGGACTGATAGAACTTTGCGGCGCCATGGCCCAACGGGCAGCCTCCGATCCCAACTGGTAGGAACCAAAAGCCCGCCAACAAGAATGCTGGCGGGCTACTCGACCTGTCTGTGTCGGCGTCTGTCAGGCCGGTTATTCTTCTCTGGCCAGTATTGCCGTCACAAACATTCTGACCGCAGTGTTTGTCTGGTCGACTGAAATGTTTGTCTGCCTGATCGCCTTATTGGTTTCGGCTATTTCCTCAGACAAACGATCAAGTTTCCTGTCGAATCGTACTTGGTTTTCTGCTACTATTTCAAGACTGGATTCAATCTTGTTTAGTCTGGCCTCAATCAGCGTCTCCCGACTTGACTGTTGACGCGTCACTTCACGCCTCCTCCAGTCTGCGTTCCTCTGCCTTGCGTTCTGCCGCCCGGACAAGTGCCTGGGCGATCTCTTCAGGCGGGGCGTCAATCGGCTCGATCTTGTTCCTCGCGGGCCGGCCCCGCTTACGCTTGGGTTTCTTCATGTTTCGGTCATGTTCTGTCATGGGTCGCTCCTCCTAGGTTATGGTGATGTCGGGGATGGGGTCCCCTAGGAGTCTGCAAGACTTTAGGCCACTGTTTCGGAACTGTCAAGTTTGACTTTTCGGGCGGTGGAAAGCAGGTAGATAGCAATGGTCCACTTGCGCAGGGGGACCTTGCTGTTCTGCATCACCATGTCGGTGCGGACGCTGAACTGCTTTCGGCAGTCGGAACATCTGTAGGGCAGGGGCGGTTCGTTCTGGACGTGATAGGTGCCTTGTCCTGAACAGAAGGGGCAACGTCTGTTGCCGTCGGGCCAGCGTATATCCTCTAGCCACTGGCGTGCGGACCGCTCATCGGGGAACAGGTCAAACAGGTCAATGAAGTTCATAGTCACGTCTCCAGCATATGACTATGATTAAACCACTATCGTCTAATCAAATTTTTAATTCCCTATTTCCATTTACTTGACTTGAAATAGCCCTTCATTTATGCTGCGCTCCAGGATCGAGCCACTCTCCAATCCTGTCCTGTTCGCCCGCGAGATTCTCGCCCGCTTTCCCGCCGATCGCAAGGTAGCCCCATGAGAGACGATGCAACCATAGGCGCCGCGCTGGTTTCGGAGCCGTCCGCGCCCCGGGCGATCCTGCGTGACTGGCGAATGCGTCTGAACAGAGAGATGCAGTTGAACTGGCAGCTCTATGTGATGATCCTGCCCGTGCTGGTCGGCTTCTTCCTCTTCCGCTTCTACCCCCTCTACGGCCTCCAGATCGCCTTCAAAGATTACAACATCGTCGCCGGGGTCCAGGGCAGCCCCTGGGTGGGGCTGGAGAACTTCCTCAAGTTCGTTGAGGACCCCTTCTTCTTCCGCGTCGTCAAGAATACGGTCGTGCTCGGCTTCTGGACGCTGGTCATCTCCTACCCGCTGCCGATCGTCTTCGCCGTACTCCTCAACGAGGTCAAACAGCAGCACGGCCTGTTCAAGCGCGTCACCCAATCGATCAGCTACCTGCCGCACTTCATCGCCGTCGTCGTCATCGTCGGCCTCATCTACGACTTCTTCGGCTTCGACGGCATCGTCAACGAGATAGCAGTCGCCCTGACCGGGGAAAAAGTGCGCATTCTCGGCACATCGGCCTGGTTTCGCCCGCTCTTCATCGGCTCGGTCCTGTGGCAGGGCATCGGCTGGGGTTCGATCATCTACCTGGCCGCGCTGACCGGCATCCCGCCCGAACTGTATGAGGCCGCGATCGTCGACGGCGCATCGCGCTGGCAGCGCATCCGCTACGTGACCCTGCCCGGCCTGCTGCCGGTCATCAGCGTCACCCTGATCCTCTCGGTCTCGTCGATCATCTCGGTCGGCTTCGAACGCGTCTTCCTGCTGCAACAGCCGGCAACCTACAATGTCTCCGATGTCATCGCCACCTATGTCTACCGCCGCGGGCTGATCAAGTTCGATTTCAGCTACGGCGCGGCGATCGGCATGTTCGACTCGGTCATCGCCTTCCTGTTGGTCGTCGCCGCCAACTACATCGTAAAACGGACCAATGAGGACCGCGAAGGTCTGTGGTAGCGGAGAGTAAAACGTGCATACCCTGAGAAAAATGCAGCTGTTCGACTATCTCAACTATTTCTTCCTGATCGGGTTCAGCTGCCTGATGCTATACCCGCTGCTCTACGTTTTTTCGATCTCGGTCAGCGACGGCGAGGCCGTCTGGCGCCAGTCGGTCAAACTGTTCCCGATCGGATTCAACCTGGAGCCCTACGAGGCGATCGCACGCTCGAACTCGGTCCTGCGCGCCTACCGCAACTCGATCACCTACACCGTCCTCGGCACCGCCTTCACGCTGATCGCCTGCCTGCTGGCCGCCTACCCCCTCTCCGAGCCGCGCTTCCGCCTGCGCGGTCCGATCAGCCTCATCCTCGGGCTAACGCTCTTCTTCTCCGCCGGCCTCATCCCCACCTACCTGACCTACCAGGGCTATGGCCTGCTCAACACCACCTGGGTCATCGTCCTGCCGGTCGCCTTCAACTTCTGGTTCATCATCCTCGTGCGGGCCAACATCTCCACCATCCCGCGCGAACTGAAGGACGCGGCCCGCGTCGACGGCGCCAGCGACTTTCGCATCCTGCTGCAGATCATCGTGCCCCTGTCCAAACCGATCCTGGCGACCATCGCCCTCTTTGTCGCCGTCGCCGTCTGGAACGATTTCTTCAACCCGCTGCTCTATCTCAACAACTCGGAGAAATTCCCCCTGACCATCATGCTGCGGCGCATGCTGATCCGCGGGGCCACCGGCGACGTGGTCCAGGGCAACTACAGCGACACCTTGCAGGCCAAATCCTTCTTCCGACAGGTCAAGATGGCGACCGTCATCGTGACCACCGCCCCGATTCTGCTCGTCTACCCCTTCGTGCAGAAATACTTTGTGAGAGGCACACTGGTCGGCGCGATAAAGGGGTAAGTCCTGGCAGCGCAGGCGGCTCCCCTGCCCTTGCGCATTACGCAGTACGGAGTACGAAGGCTCGTTTGTACGATCGATTCACGTTGCTTCCACCATCGAGGAGAAAAAAATGAAAAGATTCAGCCTGTCGTCATCCATATGTCTGCTCATCGTTTTGAGCATGCTGGTCGTGGGCTGTATGCCAGCGGAGCAGATGGCCGCCGAGCCCGAAGATCTGGCGCTCGAGCTGATGCTCGCGCCCGAAGGCGTCTTCGGCGACATCACGCCCGAGACCTACTCGATGCAGCTGCTGGCAGACCGCACCGGCTTCAACTTCGCCTTCCGCCAGATCCCGCGTGAGTTCCTCGGCGAACGCATCGCCACCACGCTCGCATCGGGCGACCTGCCGGACATCATGCAGCTCGGCCTGCCCGCCGACACCACCGGCACACCGATGGACATCGCGCACGAGTTCGGCCCGCAAGGGCTCTTCGTCTCGCTCAGCGACTACATCGACGCCGGCCAGATGCCCAACCTCGCCGCCGAGATGGCCAGACAGCCCGACATGGAGCGGCTGATGACCTCGCCCGACGGCAACATCTACGGCGTGGCCCAGGTCAGACGCCTGCGCCAGCTGCGGCCCTGGCTGCAACTGCGCGCCGACCTGATCGAACAGTGCGGCATCATCGAGGACAGATGGAACGGCAACTGGGACGCCATTCTGAACCTGGACGACCTCAAGAACGCCATGCTCTGCCTCAAGGACCAGCTGGGCGGGAACCCGGTCATCTCCAGCCGCAACGGCTTCACCGGCCACGCCTCCAACTGGGCCAGATGGCTCGGCACCGACCTGACCGTCTACTACAACCCCTACACCGAGCAGTATGAGTACGGCCCGCTGATGTCCCGCTTCCGCCATACGGTCGAGTTCATGAACTGGATGTGGGAGAACGGCGTCCTCCATCCCGAATACGCCACCATGAGCGACCCGGACTGGGAGGCGCTGGCACGCGGCACCTGCGAGGCCGGGGCCATTCTTGAGAACACAGGCTGGCACTTCTACTCGTGCGTCGCCAATGCCGGCATCGACCAGGGCAAGTTCTACCCCGTCATGTCGCTGACGATCGACGACGAGAAGATCCTCTGGCCCGCCCCCTCGAACGTCTGGCTCGGCAACCCGCTCGTCATCTCGGCCTCCTCCTCCGACGCCGAGATCGAGGCCTCGGTCTGGCTGATCGACTATCTGTTCAGCACCGAGGGCCGCTTCCTCATCTACCAGGGTAAAGAGGGCGTCGACTGGACCTATCGGGCCGACGGCAGCAAGTGCTACACCGATACCATCCAGCGCCATCCCAGCCTCAAGGAGAAGCACTACTGCAGCGGCGCGATCCCCGAATCCCCGCCGGCGATGACGAACGAGTCCGCCTTCATCAACGACATCGGCTCGCTCGCCCGCGTCTGGTGGCCCGAGGCCGAACCGCACTGGGGCCTGATGGCCGACTGGCCCGCGCCCGAATTCCCCGATGGCTGGCGCTGGATCGATGATAACTTCATCAATCCCAGCGGCTCCTACGGCGACCCGCTTCCCTCCATCATTCTGAACGAGGAGGAGGCGGAGGTAGCCGCCAGCCTGGGCACCCCGATCGACACCTATCTGCTCGAAACGGTCCAGCAGATGATCGAGGGCCAGCTCGAGATCAACGACGACACCTGGGGCGTGCTCACCTCGACCATCGAGGACATGGGCGCCCAGGATATCGTAGACGCCTACAACGCCGCCCTGGCGCGCGCACAGTAACGCATCTGCCGCCCGCCCTTATACAGCACGGAAAAACGCTGGGGACGGAGAACGCCTTCGTCCCCAGCGTCGCTTTTCACACCCCGCAGCGGAACCGGACATGGCCTCAGAGAGGACAGCGGAAAACCCTATCCAATTGGCGGTGATCACCGGCGGACACGGCTACGACGTGCGCAACTTTCACCGCTTCTTCCGCAGCCTGCCGGGCGTCGACGCCTACATCCAGCACATGGACGACTTCGCCTCCGCACGCGCAGAGCTGCGCGACGGCTACGACGTCGCCCTCTTCTACACGATGCTGATGGACGGCCCCAGCGACGACGGACCCTGGTACGCCGGAAAACCGGAGACCGCACTCGCGCACCTGGGCGAGACCGCGCAGGGTATCATCCTCCTCCACCACGCCATCCTCGCCTACCCGCAGTGGCACGCCTGGAACGAAATCGCCGGCATCGAAAACCGCAGCTTCCGCCACCACCCCGAGCAGACAGTCCGCATCGAGATCGCCAGCCCGGAACATCCCATCACCGCCGGCCGCAGCGCCTGGGAGATGGAGGACGAGACCTACGTGATGGACGAGCCCGCTGCCGACAGCGAAATCCTCCTGACAGCCGACCACCCCATGAGCATGAAGGCGATCGCCTGGGCCAGGACCCACAAGCGCGCCCGCGTCGTCTGCTTCCAGTCCGGCCACGACAACCTGACCTGGGCCAATCCCGGCTTCGCCGAAACGGTCGCGCGCGCGATCCGCTGGACGGCCCGGCGAAGCTGACGCCCGGAGACCGCCCCATGCACGCACTGGTCACAAGGCTCAGGCCCGACAAGGTACGCGAAAAGCTGCTGGTCAACGACTGGCCCGCGCCGCCGGCGCCAACCGGCAACCAGGTCAAGAGCCGCACCGTCTACTCCGGCATCACCAACGGGACCGAGCACAACGACCTGGTCGGCGGCAACTACGCCCACCCGGACGACGCGCTGCCCGCCGGCTGGGGCTATCAACACGTCGGGCGCGTGATCGAGACCGGCCCCGACGCGGCCGAGCTTGCCGCCGGCGACCTCGTCTACATCAACGCCGACCACATGGAACATGTCGTCGCGCGCGAAGACGGCCTGCTCATCAAACTGCCGCCGGAGGTCGAACCCACCCACGCCGCGCTCTTCGGCATGACCGGCGTCGCCATGCACTCCTGCCGCCACGCCGACCTGCGCATGGGCGAACGGGTCCTGATCGCCGGCCAGGGCTTTATCGGCCAGATGGCGGCCCAGATCGCCAACGCCATGGGCGCGCGCGTCGCTGTCTGCGAAATCGACCGCCGCCGCCTCGAGCTGGCGCGGCAGATCGGCGCGGCCGAAGAGGTCTTCGACGTCGCCGGCGACGGCTGGGAAAGACAGATCGCCGACCGCGCCTACGACGCGCTCATCGACGCCGCCGGCGCCGCAGGCATGGAGGACCGGCTGATCCGCGCGCTCAAGCATCGCGGCCGCCTGATGCTCATCGCCGGCCGCTTCAACGTCAACTACACCTTCAACCTGGGGCAAGCCCACGAGATCAACATCCGCCAGAACACCGGCTACGACCGCGACGACCTGGCCAACGTCTGCCGGCTCGTGCGCCGCGGGCTGATCGAAATCGCGCCCCTGCTCCAGGATGTCGTGCCGCTGACCGACGCCCGGCGCATCTACGACACCCTGCGCGACACCCCGAACCGGCTATTGGGCACCGTGTTCGACTGGCAGTAGCGCGCCGCACGGAATAGCCGCACGGTAGAGGAGACGGCCGATGACCCTTCCGCTGCTTTTCATGTCGCTCGCAGACGTGCACGAGCCGCGCGGCCAGCTGCAGACCGGCGGCTGCACGCTGCGCAAAGACCCCGACCCGCCCCAGGGCCTCGAGGAGGACCTCAACCAGTTCGCCCAGGCCCTCGCCTTCACCACCCTGCAAGACGCGGACGGCACAATCCACGTCTGGTACAGCCTGCGGCGCAGCCCGGCGCCCTTTCTCACCAAGAGTCTGAGCACCGAACAGGCCAGCGCCCGCAGCCACTCCGAAAGCAACAAGACCTTCAGCCTGACCCGCCCCGGCTGGGACCCCGCCCGGATGAAATGGCAGGTCTGCTACGCCCGCACCCGCGACGGCATCCACTTCGAACGGCCCGACCTCGGCATCGTCCCCGACCCGCAGTCGCCCAACGTGCTGATCGACTACGGCGGCATCTTCTCAGTCATGCACAACCCCGCCGCGCCCCCGGAACGGCGCTACGCCATGCTCCACACCGGCTGGGGGCCCCCGCCGGCCGGCAAAGACCAGCCCGGCTTTCATCCGGTCCACAACGCCGGCGCCGCCTTCTCCGCCGACGGGCTGCACTGGCGCGAATCGGAGCACGGCCCCGCCTTCCGCGACGGCAACGACGCCTTCTCAGCCATCTACGACCCGCGCACGAGCAAATACCGCTGCTACCAGGCCGTGCTGCGCCCATTTCACTTCCCCTACCCCGACAGCATCGGCGCCGACGACCCGCGCGGCCAACGCCGCGTCCTCGCCATCCGCAGCAGCGACGACGGCCTCCACTGGTCGCGGCTCGAGAACTTCATCGAGCCCGACGCCGACGACCCGCCCGAGCTCGAGCTCTACATGTTCACCGTATTCCCTTACCGCGACCGCTTCGTCGGCCTGATGCGCAACTACGCCCGCAGCCCGCTCATGATCGGCGAGCACGGCCCCCATCTGCTCTACGAATGGTGGGTCAGCCATGACGGCCTGCGCTGGCAGCGCCCCGCCCGCAACATGCACGCCGGCGTCTTCACCACCTGCACTCCCTTCGTCGTCGACGGCCGCCTCTGCTTCCTCGAATACAACACCATGCGCCGCTACAGCACGCCCGTCGACCGCATCACCTGGGTCGGCGCGCAGTCGAACGCCGAGTTCTCCACGCCCCTCTTCACCGCGCCCGCGCAGCCCCTGACCGTCAATCTCCAGAGCGGCACCGGCACGCTCCTGCCCGACCAGGCCTACGTCATGGTCGAAGCGCGCCAACCGAACGGCCACCCAATCGAGGGCTACGAGCGCGAGAAATGCCTCTTCGTCAACGTTGACGGCGCCGCGCTGCCGCTGCGCTGGCGCGAGCGCGACACGTCCGCCCTGGCCGGGCGCGAGATCTGCCTGCGCTTCTCCCTGCGCGACGCCCGCATCTACGCCGTCAACGCGGCGTAACGGCCGAATGACCGAGCAAAAGGCCGGCCCCGCCGCCGGCCGCTACCCCCCGCAGAACGGCAACCCCGCCTCGGCAAAATCGCTGTCACCCGCCTCACGCCAGTGCCCCGGCAGACAGCCGCTCAACCCGTTCCCGGCCAGCCGCACCCGGCGCAGATTGACCAACCCGTCCAGCGCCGCCGGCGCCTCGCCCGTCAACCCGTTTTCCGCAAGACCCAGCTCGCGCAGATTCGTCAGCGCGCCCAGCTCGACAGGGATCTCGCCCGTCAGCCCGTTGTTGTCGAGCCGCAGCTCGCGCAGGTCGTCCAGCGCGCCCAATGCCGCCGGGATCGCCCCCGTCAGCTCGTTATCGGCCAGCCCCAGCTCGCGCAGATTGTCGAGATGCCCCAGCGCCGCCGGGATCGCGCCGCTCAGCCCGTTCCCCTCCAGGTCCAAACCCTTCAGATCATGCAGCTCGCCCAGCGCCGCCGGAATTTCACCCGCCAGCCGGTTGCCCTCAAGGCGCAGCCACTGCAGCTTGGCCAGCGCGCCCAATGCCGGCGGGATCGCGCCCGTCAGCCGGTTGTCGGCAAGGTGCAGCCACTCCAGGTCGGCCAGCGCACCCAGCTCGACCGGGATCGCGCCCGTCAGCCCGTTCCCCTCCAGGCCCAGGCCCTCCAGGAAAAGAAGATCGCCCAGCGCCGCCGGAATTTCGCCCGTCAGCCGGTTGTCGGCCAGCCCCAGCTCCCGCAATCTGCTCAGGCCGGTCAACTCCGCCGGGATCGCGCCCGACAACTGGTTGTCCGAAAGGCGCAGCCACTCCAGGCTCGAAAGCGAGCCCAACGCGGCCGGGATCGGGCCGGTCAGCCGGTTGTCCGAAAGGCGCAGCTCGCGCAGGTTGACCAGTTCGCCCAGCGCCGCCGGGATCGCGCCCGAAAGACCGTTGCCATCCAGGCGCAGCCACTCCAGGTTCTCCAACCGGCCCAGCTCCGGCGGAATCTCGCCCACCAGGTCGTTGTTGAAAAGATGCAGCCAGTTGAGATTGGCAAGCCCGCCCAGCTCCGGCGGGACCGGCCCCTCCAGGTGGTTCTCCTGCAGACCCAGCCCCTCCAGGTTGGCCAGCGAACCCAGCGCCGCCGGAATCGGCCCCTCCAAATGATTGGCGTCCAGCCGCATCCATTCGACCGCCGCCAGCCCGCCCAGCTCGACCGGGATCATGCCCGTCAGCTGGTTTCTATGCAGCCCCAACCCCTTCAACGCCGCCAACCCGCCCAGCGCCGCCGGGATCTCGCCCGTCAGACGGTTTCCGTCCAGCCGCAGCCACTCCAGCTCCGCCAGCCCGCCCAGACCGGCCGGGACCGGCCCCGTCAGCTGGTTCTCGTGCAGCCCCAGCCCCTTCAGCTGCGTCAACGCCGCCAGCTCGACCGGGATCGCGCCCGTCAGCCGGTTGTCGTAGACCCAGAGCCACTCCAGGTTGACCAGCGCCCCCAGCGCCGCCGGGATCTCGCCCGTCAGCCGGTTGTCGTGCAGCCACAGCCCCTCCAGCATCGACAGCGCGCTCAGGCCCGCCGGGATCTCCCCCGTCAGCCCCCGCCCGTCCAGCTGCAGCTCGGTGACGCGCGCCGGCGCATCCTCCTCCGCGCCGGTGCTCACGCCCTCCCACCCGTCGATCGACAGCTGCTCGCTCCAGTTCAGGGCCGCATCCCCGGCCAGCCCCGCCTTCAGCCCCAGCAGCGCCGCGCAGTCGGCCACCAGCCCCGGGTTCTCCGCCGGCTCCTCCACCGCGACGCCGTTCGAGCACAGCGCCGTCTCCAGCTGCCCCGGCGCGAACGTACAGGCCGCCGCCGCCAGGACCGCCGTCGCCGCCCACAACACCCGCACCGCCCAACCGCCCGCGCCCCGCCCGCAACCGCCGACCCGCACACATCTTTCCCTGAATCTCATCAGCGACACTCCCCCTTGGATTGATAGGATAATTCGGCGCTCTTCCGCAACCATGAAAAAGCCCCGGCAGCGCAGGGGAAAACGCTGCAACACGCAAGATCCACCATTATATCACCCGCCGCGCCGGCTGCCACTTGCTAGAACTGAAGTGCTAATGCTAGACTGACTTCCACTCACCGCCTCCTCTGACAAAAAGGACGCCTTTCCGACCGACACGTTACCCACCAAGCAGGCGCAAACCCATGAAGTCCCCTTTCAGAATCCCGATTGCCGTAATCGCTGTCCTTGCCCTGACCCTTGGGCTGGAAATTCCTCACGTTTCCGCATCTTCCCGTACACAGACGACCGCAGCCACCGACAGAGAAGCGTTGGTCGCGCTCTACCAGGCTACTGATGGCGACAACTGGAAGAACAACAGGAACTGGCTCGATAACGCGCCGGTCGGTACGTGGCATGGTGTCACTGCAGACCGCAACGGTCGCGTTGTTGAATTGGACCTCTCGCAGAACGAGTTGAGAGGAACGATACCACCAGAATTGGGCAACCTCTCCAACCTGGAACTGCTGAAGCTCTCAGCGAATCAGCTGAGAGGAGAAATTCCACCCGAGTTGGGCAACCTCATCGGCCTGGAAATGCTGGAGCTCATCGAAAACCAGCTCAGCGGGACGATCCCATCAGAATTGGGTAACCTCACCAACTTGGCGGGGATGGTCCTCTTCGATAACAAACTGCGCGGCACAATTCCGCCAGGGCTGGCCGAACTCAGCAACCTGAGATGGCTGGTACTTTCGAAAAATCAGCTAAGTGGTCCGATTCCGCCGGAGCTGGGCAGGCTCACCGACCTGGAATTGCTCTACCTCTGGGGTAACCAATTGAGCGGCCCGATCCCCTCCGAACTGGGTAATCTCACCAAACTTACCCAGTTGGGCCTCGGGACCAACCAGCTGAGCGGTCCGATTCCCCCGGAATTGGGCAATCTCACCAACCTTGAAGGGCTGAGCCTCTGGGGCAACAAACTGAGCGGTCCGGTTCCGCCCGAACTTGAGAACCTTACCAACTTGACCCTTCTTCACCTCTCAGACAATAAGCTGAGTGGATGTCTGCCGGAGATCTGGCGCGATGTTGATGAAAACGACCTGGCCGATGTCACTTTACCGTTCTGTTCGGATCGAGAGGTGCTTATTGCCCTGTACGAAGCGACAAACGGTGACAACTGGCTTCAAAACGATAACTGGCTGAGCGACGCGCCGCTCGGAACTTGGTACGGTGTCATCACGGACAAAAACGATCGCGTCGTTGAGCTCGATCTTTCGGAAAACGATCTGCGCGGGACTATTCCAACCGAGCTGGGAAACCTTACCAGGCTGGAGACGCTGAGCCTTGCAGAAAACCGTCTACGCGGGTCGATCCCGCCTGAATTGGGTTACCTTTCAAATCTGACACTTCTGTTGCTCTACTCCAATCAACTTGACGGACCGATTCCGATAGAGCTTGGGATGCTCACCAAACTGGAAGAGCTTTTTCTCTCAGATAACCAATTGGAAGGGACGATTCCCCCAGAACTTGGGAGCCTCGACCAGCTGGTAGCACTCGTGCTTTGGGGGAACCGGTTAAGAGGAACCGTTCCCCCAGAACTTGGAAACCTCGACCAGCTGGAAGCGTTGTCCCTGTCAAACAACCGACTGTCCGGAAGAATCCCACCAACACTAAACAGACTCTCTAACCTGGGATGGCTGTACCTCAGAGACAACCAGTTGACGGGATGCATACCCGAAATCTGGCAGAATGTTGAGAATAATGATCTCGACGAAGCCGGTCTGCCCATCTGCACAGATAAATACGCCTTGATCGCCCTCTACCAGGCCGCCGACGGCGACAGCTGGACGAGCAGCTCCAATTGGTTGAGCGATGATCCGATCGGGACCTGGTATGGCGTCACTACAGACCAGAACGATCGCGTCGTTGAACTGGACCTCTCCGACAATGAGTTGAAAGGCGCCCTTCCCATCGAACTGGGAAACCTTCCCTACCTGGAAATGCTGTACCTCTCAGAGAACCAGCTGAGCGGTCCGCTTCCGTCAGAACTTGGGGCCCTCTCCAACCTGGTGGAGTTGGAGCTCTGGAGCAACGAATTGACCGGCCCGATCCCGGCGGAGCTGAGTCGGCTTGCCAACCTGGAAACGCTGCACCTGGGAGACAACAAGCTGAACGGTCCCATCCCGACAGAGCTGGGCAAACTCGCCAACCTGGAGGAGTTAGGACTTTACGCCAATCAGCTGAGGGGGCCGATTCCACCCGAGTTGGGCAACCTCTCCAACTTAATGTGGATGCACCTCGCAGATAACCGGTTGACCGGTCCAATTCCCCCTGAGTTGGCCGACCTCTCCTTTCTGACTATGCTCAGCCTTTGGGACAACCGCCTGAGCGGATCAATTCCCCCCGAATTGGGCAAGCTCACCGGACTGACAGGGCTGGGCCTCTCCATGAACAACCTGCGCGGCGACATTCCGCCAGAGATGGGCAACCTCTCCAAACTGCAGCAGCTCTTCCTCGCCGGCAACCGCTTGAGCGGCTGCTTGCCCGCCATCTGGAAAAATGTTGAGGAGAACGACATCGAGCGTCTCGACCTGCCCTTTTGCGAGCTGACGGCATCGACCGCCAGGGCAACCGGGCAAAAGCTTTCCTCGGCCCAGATCTTCGAAAGCGTATCGCCGGCCATCGCTTTCGTCCATACCTGGAAAGGTCATGGCAGCGGCGTGCTCATCGAGGGTGGATATGTCGTGACAAACGCCCATGTCGTCTGGCCCTATGACTCGGTGCGCGTCGTCTTTCCCGATGGGTCCGACTTCAGAAATGTGCCGGTGATCGGCTGGGACCTGCTGGTTGACCTGGCCGTCCTTGGGCCGGTTGACGCGCGCGCGCAGCCGTTGCCCATGCTCGACGGCGAGCAGATGTCGGTCGGCGCCGAACTCTACCTGGTCGGCTACCCGGCCGAGGTCGAAACCTATCCCGAAACAACGATGACGCGCGGCATCCTTTCACGAATGCGCGAGTGGGAGCAGGTCGGCATCACCTTCTTCCAGACCGATGCCGCAATCACAGGCGGACAGAGCGGCGGCGCGCTCGTCTCCGATAGCGGCGCCGTCATCGGCATCAGCGGCTTCCGCGCCTTCGACGAGTTCGGTCTTGCCGCCTCCTCCGCCGACATAGTGCCGCGCATCCGCCAGCTCATCGCCGGCCGCGACCCGTCCGGCCTTGGCAGGAGACAACTCGACCTGGAGGGCGGCGCCCTGCGTCACAGAATCGCACCGCGCGACTATGGCGAAGCCTACATAATCAACGAACCACACGGAACAGCCGTCGAACTCGGGTTTGCCGGCGCAAACAACGTCGGGCTCCGGCTCGTCGACATCTATGGCAACACACTCGCAGAAGGTGAAACCGGTTCATATTCCTTTGTCACCAGGGGCAATAGCCCGCTCTTCCTGCTCCTATCGCAGATCTCAGGTGAGATTGCCCTGGTTTCAAACCGCCGGCTTGTGCGCTTCGATGACCCGGACCTGGGCCATTTACTCGAGGTTGGACAGACCTACCACGGCAATATCGATTTCCCAACCGACATCGATTACTATTTCCTGCACTTACAGAGAGGCGAAAAGGTCGATATTGCGGTGCGGTCCATCCTGGCCGATCCTCAGCTCGATGTGTGGAGTTATCAGGGAGAGACGCTGGCGGTACAGATTAGAGATCAATACAGCGGCGGCGGCCTGTTCGGGCACGACGCACGTATCATCTTCCAGGCGCCCCATACTGGGGAGTACGTCCTGCGCGTAACAAACATACATCCAAGATCGCACGCGCCAGCCGGGTACGTCATCTCTGTCGGCCAGGCCCATACCGCCGACATACCGACCTCCCTGGCTCCGTGGCTAACAGTGAACACGCGCATGAACGTACGCGCAGGTCCAGGGACCAACTATGCAATCATAGGCACGGCTGCGCCTGGCGAACGATTCGCCATCACCGGCAAGAGCCCTGGCGCCGGCGACTGGTGGCAGATCAGCTCTGCCGGCCGCACCGGCTGGGTCTACGGCCCGCTGGTTACCGCCACCAACGCCCACAACGTACCGGTAGTCGACCCGCCGTAGGGCCGGCGTCCCGTTCCGCGCAATTCATTGCCCAACCCACCCCTATTTTCTGGCAGAACCGGCCCCCTTGTGCCATAATTGTCGTCTGATATTGGCCGGACAGTCATCGCGCGTACACGCGCCGCGCGCCGCATTCCAACGGCAAGGGAGAAGCCGGTGAGCACGCTCAACATCAGCAACTTCATCTGGGGCATCGCCGACGACGTGCTGCGCGACGTCTACGTGCGCGGCAAATACCGCGACGTCATCCTGCCCATGACCGTCATCCGCCGCCTCGACGCCGTCCTCGAACCCACCAGGGATGATGTCCTGCGCACGAAGGAAAGCCGGTGAGCACGCTCAACATCAGCAACTTCATCTGGGGCATCGCCGACGACGTGCTGCGCGACGTCTACGTGCGCCTCGACGCCTCCGGCCTCGAAAACCAGTACGCCGCGCTCTGCCAGGTCGCAAAGCAGGCCTTCTACAATACCTCCCGCTTCCGCCTGCGCGACCTCACCGCGCGCGGCCGCGCCCAGCAGCTGCGCGCCGACTTCGAAGACTACCTCGCCGGTTTTTCCGAAAACGTGCAGGAGGTCCTCGAAAAATTCCGCTTCCACAACCAGATCCCGACCCTGATCGAAGCCGACGCGCTCGGCTACCTCATCCAGAAGTTCCTCGACCCCTCCGTCAACCTCAGCCCCTACCCGGTCCTCGACGCCGCCGGCAACGAACGCCTGCCCGGTCTCGACAACCACGGCATGGGCACCGTCTTCGAGGAGCTGATCCGCCGCTTCAGCGAGGAGAACAACGAGGAGGCCGGCGAGCACTTCACCCCGCGCGACGTCGTCGAGCTGATGGCCCACCTGGTCTTCCTGCCCGTCGCCGACCGGGTCCAGTCCGGCACCTATCTCGTCTACGACGGCGCCTGCGGCAGCGGCGGCATGTTGACCGTCGCCGAGGACACGCTCAACCGCTTCGCCGCCGGCAAGGACCTCTCGATCTATCTCTACGGCCAGGAGGTCAACCCGGAGACCTACGCCATCTGCAAGGCCGACCTCATCCTCAAGGGCGAGGGCCGCAACGCCGACAACATCCACTACGGCACCACGCTGGCCGCCGACGGCTTCCCCGGCCGCGAGTTCGACTTCATGCTCTCCAACCCGCCCTACGGCAAAAGCTGGAAGAGCGACCTCGAGCGCATGGGCGGCAAGAGCAACCTCAAGGACCCCCGCTTCCTCGTCGAGCACGACGGCGACCCCGAGTTCTCGCTCATCACCCGCTCCAGCGACGGCCAGATGGTCTTCCTCGCCAATATGCTCAGCAAGATGAAGCAGGATTCGCCCCTCGGCAGCCGCATCGCCGAGGTCCACAACGGCAGCTCGCTCTTCACCGGCGACGCCGGCCAGGGCGAGAGCAACATCCGCCGTTGGATCATCGAAAACGACTGGCTCGAAGCGATCATCGCCCTGCCGCTCAACATCTTCTACAACACCGGCATCGCCACCTACATCTGGCTGCTCAGCAATCGCAAGCCGGCCCAACGCCAGGGCTACGTCCAGCTGATCGACGCCAGCGACTGGTTCCAGCCGCTGCGCAAAAACCTCGGCAACAAGAACTGCGAGCTGGGCAAAGAGGACATCCAGCGCATCAGCGACGCCTTCCTCGCCTTCGAGGAGACGCCGCAGTCGAAGATCTTCCCCAACGCCGCCTTCGGCTACCACAAGCTGAGCGTCGAGCGGCCCCTGCGTTTGCCCGGCATCGACCCCGCCCGCGTCTACAAGGCACGCGAGATCAAGCAGCTGCGCGAGAGCGCCGAACCGGACCCCGCCGCGCCGCCCGTCATCCGTAAAATCCATCCCGCCGCCACCGCGCCCGACCCGCTGCGCGGCCTCTTCCCGGTCGAGATCGACGGCCGGCAGCGCGTTGTCGAGTACGCGCCCGACCCCGACCTCAAGGACAGCGAGCAGGCGCCGCTGCTGGAACAAGGAGGCATCGAAGGTTTCCTCCAACGCGAGGTCCTGCCCTATGCGCCCGACGCCTGGTACGACCCCGGCAGCGTCAAGGTGGGATATGAGATCAGCTTTACCCGCTACTTCTACCAGCCCCAGCCGCTGCGCGCCCCTGACGAAATCTGGGCCGACATCCGCGCCCTCGAGAGCGAGTCCGAAGGGCTGCTGGGGGAGATCACGGGCGGGGTGTAGATTCCACAGGCATCGGCGTTTCCCAGCCCAATCGCCACGAGCAGGGCCTGTCGAAAGGCGACTCGAGCGCGCATCCTGTCGAACACAGAGAAAGAACCGTCGGCAATCAGAACCCTTGGAACTGGAGTCTCGCTTGGCCTATAATGCAGACACACTCCCGGAAAAACCGATCCTGACCGACCAACAAATCCAGGACCTCCTGGATTTGCCAAAGGTGATCACCAGGAAAACGCCAGCCAGGGAGGTGTACAGAGAAGAAAACAACCAAAAACGCTGCGATCTGGAATTGGAGGCCCTTTCGGATAACAGCGCCAAATTTTTCGTGTTCATTTCGACAGAGCAGCAAATTCATCGAAAATTTTTCGATAGGGCTGCGCTACCAGACCAACATCAAATTTTTGGGAACCATTACGCTTATCCGCTATAACGGTCCACATGGTGAATCCAGTCGGCAGCCGGACGGCCATTACGCCAAGTCTCACATTCACCGCATAACCGCACGCGCGCTGGCGTCCGGAAATAAGGAACCGCAAGAAAACTACCGAGAGATCACCGATCGTTACACCACATTTGAACAAGCTCTCACAGCTTTCTTTGACGATTTAAGCGTAGTCGATTATGTGAGGCATTTCCCCGAACTACGCAATCAATTGGGGCTGGACCTGAAATGGACATCACCAAAGTAAGAGAGTGCCTGAACCGTCCCCTGACAGCCGGCTTCGACCTGTACGAGCGGCGTCCCGGAAACCACCAACTTATCCTGCCCATTAACCACGAAGACGGCGACATGGTAGAAATCTACCTGCAGGACAGTCCCAAAGGGGACGGGTATGTCCGCGTTTGTGATTACGGCCTGACTCTGATGCGTCTCTCTTACACATTCGATATCTCAACCGCTGCCCGCCAACAGATCTTCGATAGCATTCTCATCAACAACGGCGTCACCTTTGAAGACGGAAATCTCTTTCTGGATACGCCTCTGGACAAGCTTCCCGAAGGTATCTTCCAGTTCGCAGGCTGTGCCCAAAAAATGTGCAACATGCGCTACTGGACGCGAGAGAATATTCGCAGCCTCTTCTACGACGACCTGGAGGACTACATCACCGCGCAGTTGGCGACATTTTCTCCCACCGCCGACCTGTTTCCGCTTGCGGATTACCCTACCAGCGTGGACTGGTCTCTGACTTTCGAAAGCTGGAGCTTCTACGTGTTTGGAGTACACAGCAACGACAAGGCCAAAGTCGTAGCCCTTGCCTTGCTCGAATTTCAGATGGCTCAGCTTCAGTTCATTAGCTTTGTCGTCCACGAAGCCATGGAAACGCTGGGTAAGAAGGAACAACTCTTCCTTACCCGCAACGCCGACAAGCAGTATCCTGGTCTGGAAGACTTCCAAAAGTCAAGCACTCTGGATATTCACCGACTTGTCGGGGTCACCGCGTAGTGAATTCCGGCCGTGTCGCGAGGCGACCGGAAGAGACGTCCACAGCCCCCCACCTCCCGCCCTACCCTGCCTACAAGCCCTCCGGCGTCGACCGGCTCGGCGACCTGCCCGCGTGTCGGAAGGTGCGGCGAATCTCGAGACATCGTCAAGGTGGGCTACGAGATCAGCTTCACCCGCTACTTCCACAGCCGCAGCCCATGCGCACGCCCGGCGAGACCTGGGCCGACATCCGCGCCCTTGAGCGCGAGTCCGAGGGGCTGTTGGGGGAGAGATCACGGGAGGGGGTTGAAGTCCACACCATAAGCGCCAAAAGCGGTTGACCACTATGCTACGGAGTGAAGTCGGCGGCTGAGGAATGTGCGCGAATGGGAAGATTCGAAATGTGAGCAAGACTGTTCTTTGACCCAGATTTTATTCGAGTGTGCTAAATTAGAATCAGCCGCTACAATGAGCCTGTCAGACGATCATGCTAGAGCGACGGTCTGCAATGGATGATGGTTACCCGTTTCCGTTTCCGTTTCCGTTTCCGCTCCCGGCCAGACGAAACAACACATACAGACAGCTGTAGTAGGTTCTAAGCGCTCGAATCCTCCGCGAAATCGCCTGTATCTTCTGAAGCACAACGGCCGATAGTTATTGGTCGCCCAGTGCTTCCTGTCGGCAGAGGGAGGTGGCACAGCCTAGAGATGCCATCCGTGCGGAGAAAGGAGGTTAACTATGGCGAGAGCAGATCTGCTTCTTAAGTTGGTGCAAGCTGGCTCACGTGGTGAGCAAGCACAATTTAGGAAGACTGTCGAAGCGCTGGCGGCGGAGGAGCGAGCAAAAAGACACACCATCTTGGCTGATCGCCTTCTTGCGCAACTACAGACAAATGGTTATCGCGCGAATCTGGCGAAACCGCTATCGGCCAAAAATGCCGAACCCCTTGTGACTGAGGTGATTCCGGCACGCGAATTACGCGATGTGATCCTGCCCCCGGAAGCAGAGGCGACCATTCAAGAATTGGTAGAAGAGCAATTTCGTGCCGACCTTCTTCGATCGTATAACCTCGAGCCGCGCAATCGCATCTTGCTCGTCGGCCCGCCCGGAAATGGCAAGACTACGCTTGCAGAAGCGATCGCCGATGCGCTCAACGTCCCGCTGATCGCAGTTCGTTACGAAGCCGTCATTGGCAGCTTCCTCGGCGAAACCGCCCAGCGCATCGGCCAGGTATTCGAGCACGCACGATCGAGACACTGCGTTCTCTTCTTTGATGAATTCGACGTAGTCGGTAAAGAACGAGGTGATGTTCACGAAACCGGCGAGATAAAGCGCGTCGTCAGTTCGCTCCTGCTTCAAGTCGACCAACTTCCCAGCTACGTCGTGGTTGTTACGGCAAGTAACCATCCTGAACTGCTTGACCGCGCCGTCTGGCGTCGTTTTCAGATCCGCTTAGAGTTGCCAATGCCGAAACAGGGACAGATCGAAGAGTGGTTCAGACGCTTCGAGCAGCGAACAGGCCATCCATTGGGTTTCTCGCCCCGCAGTCTTGCACAGCGCCTGCGCGGCTTAAGCTACGCCGAAATCGAAGATTTCGGTACCGACGTACTGCGAAGAGTCGTTCTAAACCAGCCTGATGCCGACAGCAAAGCAATCGTGGAGCAACGGCTACGACTCTGGAAGAAACAATTCGTGCTCGATGAGTCCCCAATTGACGGCGCAATTTTGTAATTATGGCCGAGATAAACTATCACTTGCTTGTTTTTCCCCGGCCGACTCTGGCTGAACGCGCAAAGCGTGGCGGGGGCCCAGACAAACTTAGGTTCCCGGCTCCTTCAGAACAAGCGATACGATTGACGCCGCAGTTTCAACGGCTCCAGGAAGCTCTGGATCGACAAAGCCTCGCTCTCCGCGACAATCCGCTTGGTCTTCAGCCGGAACAAGTATTGGTTCTCGAAACCGTCGGCTCAATTGATAGCTTCTACAACGCAATAAGAAGAGTGCCAGGCCTGGAATGGTTGGGCGAAAGCGAGTTGCTCGACATTCCGCCAGGTGACGGATTCATAGATAACGACGACCCCGAAAAGTCACTGCGAGGCCAACTTTTCTTGGTCATGACCGACCAGGAGGCGCTCCGGCAGCTTCGCAGCCTTTTTGAGCAGTGGAAGGCCGACTTTGACATGACCTTCCCTTATGGTCTGGCCCCTTTGAAAAGGGCGTTTTTTCAACTCCGTGAGATCCGACCTTGGGGCGCCATGGACAGGATTAGAGATACCGGCATAATGGATGACTGGCACGAGCGCCTGCAAGATGGACAAGAGATCATACCATTTGAAGTTGAATTGTGGTTCAGACAAGACGCACAAAGTCGGGATCAGGATGTATCCTACCTCCGCAACGTTTTTACAGAGTTGGATGGTGAAGTTATTCAGCAATGCGTAATTCCTGAAATTGCATATCATGCAATTTTGGGACGGGCTCGCCGATCTCATATTGAAGAGATCATTCGCCAAGCAGAAGTTTTCGATCGTGCCAAGTTGCTCCAATACGACGGCATCATGCATTTGCGTCCGGTGGGCCAGTGTACAACTGGTCCATTTGATGAAACGGCGGAGACAGAGACGCTGCCGGAAGGCCTACTTTTCGGACCTCCACAAGGCGACCCGCTTGTGGCCCTATTTGATGGTATGCCTTTGGCGAGGCACAAGCTTCTTGAGGAATGGCTGGAAGTCGACGACCCCGACGGGTACGAAGCCAGTTATCAGGCCAACCAACGCGTCCACGGCACCGGCATGGCTTCGCTCATCTGCCAAGGCGACCAGAATGAACAACAGGAGCCGATAAGACGTACTCTGTACGCCAGACCTATTTTGAAACCTCGACCTACAATCAACAACCGATTTTTCGAAGAGATTCCTGATGACGTGTTGCCAGTTGATTTGCTCCACCGAGCGGTACGGAGGCTTTTCGAGACTGAAGACGGCGAACCCCCCGCAGCCCGTAGCGTTCGCATCATCAATTTGTCAGTGGGCGATCCGACGCGTCCATTTGACGGAGACATGAGTCCCTGGGCCAGGCTCCTTGATTGGTTGGCATGGAAGTACCACGTGCTGTTTATCGTCAGCGCCGGCAACCATGTTCGACCTATTGAACTCAACATTCCACGGACCGAACTAGACAGCCTTACGAGTGAGCAGCGGGAGCGGGCCGTACTGCAGGCCATCGCCACGGATAATCGGCACAGACGGCTGCTATCGCCAGCCGAAACCTTGAACGGTCTTACCGTCGCCGCCGCGCATGAGGACTATTCAACCCTCCCGGAGTTTCATCATCTGATCGACCCCTTCGTAAGCACGAATCTTCCCGCCGTATACAATTCACAAGGGCCGGGATTCCGTCGTGCCATTAAACCTGAAATTCTCCTTCCCGGCGGTAGGCAGTTCCTGACCAGAAGGCTTGACTCCTCCCGCGACATAGCTACCCTGGAGCCACATGACTTTCCAAGACCGCCGGGTCAGCGCGTTGCCACGCCAGGAGACGAGGGGCTGTTGGACCAGACCGTGTACGCGCGCGGCACGAGCAATGCCGCCGCCCTCGCCTCCCGAGCTGCAGTTTCTATCTTCGAGATGATCGAGCAGCTTCGCAACCAAAATGACGCCGACATTCCTGAAAGATACGATGTCGTCTTGGCGAAAGCATTGCTTGTCCATGGCGCTTCCAGGGCGAACGCACAGATACCATATGAGGAAGCTCTCAAAAATGCGCAAAACAAGCGTACTTTTCGGGAATACGTTGGTCGATTCTTGGGGTACGGAACTGTGAAGCTGTCGAAGGTCCTGACTTGTACAGAGCGACGTGTCACCGTGCTGGGCTTCGGCGAGCTAAACGACGATGAAGGATTTGAGTTCAGTTTTCCTCTGCCTCCCAGCCTGTCTCCTGTAACTGACTCACGTCGCCTGACTATCACCTTAGCTTGGTTAACACCAATCAAATGCACAAACCAGAAATACCGTGCGGCCCATCTCTGGTTTACTCCGCCCAGGTGGAATAATATCCACAAGAAGGGAATTGACGCGGTTCGCAGCGCCTCACAGCGGGGAACAGTTCAACATGAAGTTTTCGAAGACAGCCGGGCTATACCTTTCGAGGACGGAGAAAACCTTGTCATCAAGGTTAACTGTCGCGACGACGCTGCAAAGAGTCAAGAACCCATACGATTCGGCTTAGCCGTTACCCTGGAGATGCAGGAAGAGGTCGACATTCCAATACAGATTTACCAAGAAGTGCGAGAGCGTTTGGCCATTCGTGTTCCAGTGTGAACCAAAAGTCCTCTTTGTCTACTTACATCCAGCCCTACCCTGCCTACAAACCCTCCGACGTCGAATGGCTAGGCGATGTACCCGCGCAGTGGGAAGTGCGACGGGCCAAATACCTCTACCGTGAAGCCAATGAACGCTCCAGTACAGGAGCAGAAGAGCTGATGTCTGTGTCCCACAAGACAGGGGTGACGCCGCGTAAGATAAACGTCACTATGTTCCGAGCTGAGACCAATATTGGATATAAGCTGTGCAGGCCAGGGGATATCGTAATCAATACGATGTGGGCATATAAGGCAGCCATCGGCGTGGCACGACAGGTCGGCTTAGTAAGCCCATCCTATAACGTATATCGTCCTACCGATGGCGCAAGGCTAAATCAGGATTTCATGGATCCCTTGCTCCGTACAGAATCATATAGGGTGGAATACCTCATACGATCGACCGGCATTACTGTTTCACGCCTTCGGCTGTATCCTCAGGCCTTCTTGGAAATCCCGCTGCTTCAACCTCCTGTTGAAGAACAACACGCCATCGCCCGCTACCTCGACCATGTCGACCGCCGCATCCAGCGCTACATCGACACCAAAGAGAAGCTGATCGCCCTCCTGCAAGAAAAGCGCAAGGTTGCCACAGTAGAAGCGTTACAGTCTTCAGGTACGGCTAACCAAAGGCTTAAAGCTGTCGTGGATTTAGTCGAAAGGCCAGTCAAACGTACAAGCGACGAGAGCTATACTCCAATAGGTCTGTACAATCGTGGGCGCGGGACTTTCCTCAAAGAGCCGAAAAGAGGCGATGAATTAGGTGATTCCGACTTCTTCTGGATCGAAGAGGGCGATTTGGTAATTAGTGGGCAGTTTGCGTGGGAAGGAGCGATTGCTCTGGCGAGCGACGTCGAACATGGATGTGTCGCGAGCCATCGTTTTCCGCTCCTTCGAGGCAAACCTGGCATTTCAGATTCAGGTTTTCTGCTCTCTTTCTTCCAAACTGACTGGGGCCAACTTATCCTCGACCACCATTCAAGGGGAGCCGCTGGTCGGAACAGACCACTCAACGTCAGAACTCTCATGAAGGAAAGGATTTCTCTGCCACCCATTGGAGATCAAGTGCGGATAGCAGAAATGTTGCAACTTGAGTTTCGTTTTCGGAATTATGTGAGACGTTCTGTGCAGTTGCTGAATGAATACCGCGCCAGCCTCATCGCCCACGTCGTCACCGGCATACTCGACGTCCGCGCCGCGGCCGAGCGCATCGCCATCCTCGATGTCCGCGCCGCGGCTGGCCAATCTGGACAAGTATGATGGTTTCCAGCGCGGGGCGGCGCGCAACTCCGTATCTCTGCCACACTGTCAGACAGGTCGAGAATCGCGTGCGGGGAAATCAGTTGGGCAGAACAACCGTATACTACAGCAGATTTCGATTCGCGGTCAGAACGGATATGCCCGGAGCGTCGAAGTCACCATCATGCGTGACCAGTGTCAGCCCATTATGCTTGCACAACTCCGCAATGACCTGGTCATTGAAGTCAGAAGCGCCAGCGGCAAAATCGTTGAGCAAATCTGACATGTTCAATGTTGCAAAACCGCTTTCGATTCGTGAAGAGTGCTTCAAAATGCGGTTGACGTTGAAGGCAATATCCTGCGCCACGGTTTTGAAAGAGGGGCTGTTGCGGAACTGTTTGAATTTACTGCCGGGCGCGAAAAGATTCTGTTGCAGCCTGGCATAGCGGTTGACGAATTCTGAAACGATTAGAACGTCAACGTATATCCTGCTCTTGGCGTTTAGAATTCGCCCATACGCGTTCGAGTATGTCCTAATGTAGCTTTGGGCGCGGGGCTGTTGTGGACCGTACAGAAACAACCAGATGTTGGCATCCAGAAACAGGTTGTCTTTGGCGCTGAAGGTGTAACGACTGACCTCCTGGGCCGCGCTATGCGCCATCCTGCTCGTCCTCCAGCGTCTCTCGAACCACCTGTTCGAACCTCTGGGGATCTTTGAAATACAGCTTGGCCGTCTCTACAACGCGTTTCAACAGCGCCGCATCTTCCGGCGCCATCTCCTCAACCTTCAACAGAGAACGGATCCGTTCCTCGCTGAAAGACCCATACAATTGGCCGATCGCGGCGTTCAAAAAAGCTGAGGTCAAGGTTGAGACGTTGTGAAACGAAAGTATGGCACGGTGCCCCGCGCCAATCACGGCGGCAAGGCGACTATGCACCTTCTGCCCGTCATCTGAGGCCACACAAAGAGAACTTCCCACTACCTCATAAACGGATATCTTCACTTCGCTTGACATATTGGGCCCCTCAGAAGATGTCGTCGGCATCCAGTTCCGAAGGCAGACAGTAGGAGTTCAGATCTGCCGTATTGATTCCTATGTACACCACCGTGCCAGGAAACGGGTGGCCCAATCGTGCGGTCGAAACTCTTTCATCCTTAGTCTGCCAGAAGCCCGCATCCGAGACAATTTGAAGGCATCCACCGTTCAAATCAATGAATTCGCGCAGTAACTTCAGTCCCAACCCTCCCGGAATGGGGCCGCGCCTGGTCGTGTTGTTCTCCTCCGTGGCCCAGACAATAGCATCCTCCGCCGCAAGATCAAGCCCAACATAGTCCTGTATGTTCTGCCGTATGCCGACGCCCAGGTCCGCGACGGTGAAGTTCAGTAGACCCTTTGTGGGAAAAAACTGTCCGCAACTGAATATCCCCAACTGAGTGCGTGAGTGCCACACAGCATTGCTGAAAATCTCAAAGATGCTCTCACGGAATCTCTTCAATAGGCCCGACGACATTTCAGGCATCTCGGAACGGTGTATAAACTGATTCTCAATATAACGAGCAAAGAAATGGTCGTCTCTATCGTCAAAGCGCTGATAGGAAATCGTTGACCCCCAACGATCGGGAATCTTTGAGCTTGGCCCCAAAGTGGACCGCGAGCTAAGGCGCGAATCGAACAGATTGCGCAGGACATTGCATAACAGATTCATGGCTGGGATATCGTGCACCAACCCACGACCAAGGTCTAACCGACTGTTCGCACCCTTTCGACCCTCGAGTGACTACGCTGATGCCTCAATTATCTCACACAGGCTGAAGAACAGTCGATGCTCTGATAGCGGCAGACCCCCCTTGGCCTATCAGCGACGGCCGCATCCGTCTGGATGCACCTTATCTCTCCCGTCTTGTGTTCTAACGATTGGGGCTCACCATACGATCATGCACACCGTCGGGCACAAGGGCCAGGTCGTCGTCATCGACCATGTTCCCGCCGACGTCTGTTCCCTATGCGGCGACGCGCTTCTCAAACCCGATACAGTTCGTCGAATCGAAGGCCTCCTCCAGGAGCAGCGCCAACCGGCAATGACAGCACCTCTCTTCGAATTCGCTTGATATACCATCCTGAAATCAAGAGAAGCGCGCTTCTCTTGATCGCGCCCTCCCTTCAACTCGACCAACCCGCCCCAGCCCTACTCCCCTCCCTCTGATTCAATATTTCGTTGTCAAATTCACTCAAAGAAGGCATACTATGGCCGCGCCGAGCCAGAAACCTGGAGCGCCACAACCAGATGTCCGACGCGGCCAGCTTGAACTGCTTGATACCACCTCCAGAACGCAGGAGAGCTGCAATGCTTCTCGACGAGTTGATCGAAGTCATTGATACACTGAAACAGCGAATCACAGACCATGACTCCACTCTGAAAGAAAACGAAACACGGACTCGCATGGCGCTGATCGATCCATTGCTGCAAGTCCTCGGGTGGGATACGTCAGACCCTTCCCTTGTGACTCCGGAGTACGATGCCAGTGGAGGCAAAGCTGACTATGCTCTGCTGGGTCAGGGTGGGTGCCCTACCGCTGCCATCGAAGCCAAGCGACTGGGCCAACCGTTGCAACAGCACCTTACTCAGATGGTCACCTACACTACGATGGCAGGGATAGCGTACGCTGGCATTACCGACGGCGACCAGTGGGAACTCTACGATGTATTCCATCCCAGCGCATTGAAGGATAAGCAACTACTGAATTTAAGGATTTCGACTTCCTCCTCCTATCTTTGCGCCCTCAACCTCCTACTGCTCTGGCGGCCCAACCTGTCTTCAGGTCAGGCCCAACAGGCGAGCGAGCCAATAGTTTTCCCGCTTCCTGATGCAGACCCGGTCCCACCGCCACCTGATCCGAAGGAATGGATTCCGTTATCACGGTTCTCCGCTTCTGAGGGAACCAACTGTCCTAAGGCCATTAGGTTCCCAGATGGCAGTGAACATACAACCCAGTTCTGGTATGACTTGGTTCTTAAGACAGTAGCGTGGCTTTGGGCCAAAGGAATACTGACAACGAACAATATGTCGGCCTTTTCGAGTAAGTATAGTCATGTGGTCCATACCGAAGCAGTCCATCCATCGGGGAAAAAATTTCACAACCCGAAAACTGTTGCGGAAACGCCTCTAACTGTAGAAGCCAACCTAAGCAAGATCGACTCCCTAAAAAAGATGAATGCTCTACTGAAACATTTCGGTCAGGAGCCGGTTTATGTGCGGGTAGAGAGAAACAGCAAGTAGGGCCCCCTCTGTCCCGGCAACGCTATCCACAAGAGCGATACGCCTTCCCTTTTCCATCATCCGCGCCCCGCGACGCCGCAAACATACGCATCCCCTGCCCTTGGCGCCAGCCCCTGGACGGCGGCCGTCTGCTGCTTCTCTCCACCTTCCCCGACAGCGTCCGCCGAGCCAGCCTCATCGCCCACGTCGTCACCGGCAAACTCGACGTCCGCGCCGCGGCCGAACAGATCGGCATGAAAACTTCGTACCAGTAAGGTATACTGTAGAAGCAAGACAACGATGCGCTTCACTTTCGACCGCGATAAGAGCAAACGTCTCGGAGAAAACCGGAAGAGGGGAATCGGATTTGAAGAAGCGCAGGAAATCTTTTCCCACCCATACTATGAAGACCGCAGATCGGACTATCCGGAACAGTATCGCGCTATCGGTTGGGTGAACAGACAGCTGTATTCCCTGATCTACGAGGTGAGACAAGACGTCGAGGGAGAGTACTATCACTTAGTGACGCTCTGGCGAGCAACGAACGAGGAACGGAGACTATATGAAGAGTTCAGCTGAAAGACCGACGGCTGATGAAATCGCAGACATGGCCGACAGCGGCCTCGATATCTCGCGCTTCTTCACCAATCAGGGAGAAATGAAGCAGCCGCTTGCCAGCATCCGCGTTGATATCTCGCAGGAAATGCTGAAAGAACTCGACCAGCTGGCAGCCGAGCTGCATGTCAGCCGCCAGACAGCCATCAACTCCTGTCTGCGCCGCGCGTTGGACCAGCATCTCCTGGCCCAACGCGGGGAACGATGACCAACAACCAACAGCTCAACGCCAAACCCAAGGCCGAGCCCGAAGTCCTTCAGGAGTTGCCCGACGACCAGATCGACACCTCTGACATCCCCGAACTCCTCGACTGGACTGGCGCACGCCGCGGCCTCTTCCATGACCTCGCCAAACTGCAACTTCCCGTCCGCCAGCACGAAAAAGACGGCGAAGAGAGAGATGACCAGGAAACAGACCGGGACACAGATCGAGCATGAGAACCAGGCTTGACAGCATCACCCTCAAAGGCTTCAAGACCATCCGCGAGTTGGACGACTTCCGGCCCGGTCAACTAACCGTGCTCATCGGCCCCAATGGCGCCGGCAAGTCCAACTTCCTCTCCTTCTTTCACATGCTTTACCCTTTGACGTACGGTACCGTCACTTTGCAATACTTTGTGGGTGCCCAGGGCGGTGCCAGCAAATTCCTGCACGACGGCCCGGCGATAACGCCCGAAATCGATGCCCGGCTTAGGCTTCATATTGATGCCGGCGAGATCGACTACCACTTTCGACTCGCCTATGCCGCCGACGACACGCTCATCTACGCCGATGAAAGATATCGGGTGACAAATGGCGATCAGACCGGCAAAGCTTCCTGGCAAACGCTGGGGGCAGGCCATGGCGTATCGCTGCTCGCGAATCCTGAGACTTACAACGATACTACAGCCGCCATCGTCAAAGCCTTACGCAATATGTTTACCTTCCACTTTCACGACACTTCAGTTACATCCTATCTTCGCAGAAAGGCTGAGATTACAACTACCAGAGAGTTTCGATATGACGGTTCCAATCTCGCGCCATTTCTTTATCGCTTGCAGAAGAGAGACGGCAGGTCCTATCAGCGCATCGTCGATACCCTCCGCCTGATCCTGCCCTTCTTTTTGGACTTTTATCTTGAACCCGACCACGATCACCTGCTGCTCGCCTGGCGCGAAACCGAAAGCGACCAGGTCTTTACCGCCTCCCAGGCCGCCGACGGCATGTTGCGGACCATCGCCCTCGTCACCCTGCTCCTGCAACCGGAAGAGACGCTGCCGGACCTTCTCATCATTGACGAACCGGAACTGGGCCTCCATCCCGCCGCTATCAACATCATCGGCGGCCTGATCCGCGCCGCCTCACAAAAGACCCAGATCATCGTCGCCACCCAGTCGCCCGCCCTCGTCGACTGCTTCGAGCCGTCCGACATCGTCGTCGTCGAACGCGAAGGCCGCGAGTCTACCTTCCGAAGATTGGAAGACTCAGAAGCGCTAAAAGAATGGCTCGAAGAGTACTCCCTCTCCGAGCTGTGGGAGAAAAACGTCATCGGGGGCCGCCCCTGATCTACGTGCGGCTGAATGTCATAGCGGAAGGACAGACCGAAGAGACCTTTGTCAATCGGATCCTGAAGCCGCACCTGGGCAGCTTTTCTGTCAGCGCGAGCGCGCGGGTCGTCGCAACCAGAAGGACACGCGACAGGAAATACCGCGGCGGTCTCACCACCTACGCCAAGGGCCGAAATGACATTACGCGCTGGCTAAAGCAGGACCGGAACCCGGACGTCCGCTTCACCACAATGTTCGATCTCTACAGCCTTCCGTCAGACTTTCCCGCCTACGAGGCCGCCGCCAATGACGATCCCCGCCGCCGCGTTGAGGCCTTGGAAGACGCCCTGAAAGAGGACATCGGTGATGAACGCTTCATCCCCTACATTCAACTACACGAATTCGAGGCGCTGTTACTCTCCGATCCCGGAAAGCTTCACGCCCAGTTTGACGGCTCCGCCGACGGCATAGCGAGACTCGCAACCGCGGTTGCCCGTTTCCCTTCGCCTGAACATGTCAACGACGGCGCCACCACCGCGCCGTCGAAGCGAATCATCCGCGAAGTACCCGAATACGAAGGCAGAAAAACATCCGCCGGACCGATCACGGCCGCGAAGATCGGCCTGCCCACGCTGCGCGCGAAGTGCAAGCACTTCGCATGCTGGCTCGCCACACTGGAAAAACTGGCAACTGAAAACTAGCAACTGAAAACTACCCAATGACCACCGATACATCCGAACTCGGCCTCGAAGCCCTCATCTGCACCGCCCTCACCGGCCATCCCTGCGACCCGAACAAGCCATCCACGATGGTCGAACGCCCATCCGCCTACGGACCCGGATGGCTCGGCGGCTTCCCCAAAGACTACGACCGCGAACACTGCGTCGACCTGGCGCAGCTGGCTCTCTTCCTGCACGAATCGCAGCCGGAGACCGGCGCCGCCCTCGGCCTCACACCCGGGCACAGCGAGGACAGCCCCAAGCGGAGCAAATTCCTCGCCCGCCTGCAGGGCGAAATCAACAAACGCGGCACCGTCGATGTCCTGCGCAACGGCGTCAAACATCTCAACGCCCACGTCGACCTCTTCTACGGCACGCCCTCGCCCGGCAACAAGAAGGCGCAGCTCCGCTACGGCCACAACCGCTTCTCCGTCACCCGCCAGCTGCGCTACAGCAACGACAACAGCCAGCTCGCGCTCGACCTCTGCCTCTTCATCAACGGCCTGCCCGCCGCCACCTTCGAGCTCAAAAACAGCCTCACCAAACAGACCGTCGAGGACGCCGTCGAGCAGTACCGCCGCGACCGCAACCCGCGCGAGCCCCTCTTCGCCCAGGGCCGCTGCCTCGCCCACTTCGCCGTCGACGATCACGAAGTGCGCTTCTGCACCCACCTGCAGGGCAAAGCCTCCTGGTTCCTGCCCTTCAATCACGGCTGGGACGACGGCGCCGGCAACCCGCCCAACCCCAACGGGCTCAAGACCGACTACCTCTGGAAAGAGACGCTCACCCGCGATAGCCTCACCAACATCATCGAAAACTACGCCCAGCGCATCGAGATCAAGGGCGGAAAGGGCGGCAAGAAAAGCGCCCGCCAAATCTGGCCCCGCTATCACCAGCTCGACGTCGTGCGCAAGCTGCTGGCCGACGTCTCCGCCGCCGGCATCGGCAACCGCTACCTCGTCCAACACTCGGCCGGCAGCGGCAAGTCCAACTCGATCGCCTGGCTGGCCCACCAGTTGATCGACATCGAGCAGGAGGGCAGCCCGCTGCTCGACTCGGTCGTCGTCGTCACCGACCGCCGCCTCCTCGACCGCCAGATCCAGGACACGATCAAACAGTTCGCCCAGGTCGGCTCCATCGTCGGCCACGCCGAAAAGTCAAAGGACCTGCGCCGGCTGCTCCAGGAAGGCAAGCGCATCATCATCACCACCGTCCAGAAGTTCCCCTTCATCCTCGACGACATCGGCAACGAGCTGCGCCACAACCGCTTCGCCATCATCATCGACGAAGCCCACTCCAGCCAGGGCGGACGCACCGCGGCCGCGCTCAACATGGCGCTGGGCGAGGCCGGCGCCGAGGCCGAGGAGGAGACCACCGAGGACGTGATCAACCGGCTCATGGAAAGCCGCAAGCTGCTGCCCAACGCCAGCTACTTCGCCTTCACCGCCACACCCAAGAACAAGACACTCGAGATCTTCGGCGCCCCCGATCCCCAGGGCGGCGCCACCCGCTTCCTCCCCTTCCACAGCTACACCATGAAACAGGCCATCCAGGAAGGCTTCATCATGGATGTGCTGGCCCACTACACCCCGATCGACAGCTACTACCGCCTCGTCAAAACCGTCGAAGACGACCCCGAGTTCGACACCCGCCGCGCGTCGAAAAAGCTGCGCCGCTACGTCGAAGACCACGACTACGCCATCCGCCTCAAGGCCGAAATCATGGTCGACCACTTCCACGAACGGGTGCTCGCGCCGGGCAAACTCGGCGGCCAGGCGCGCGCCATGGTCGTCACCGACAGCATCCAGCGCGCCATCCACTACTACCACGCCATCCGCGCCTACCTGCAGGAACGCAAAAGCCCCCACCAGGCCCTCGTCGCCTTCTCCGGCGAACCCGAATACAAGGGAGAGAAGGTCAGCGAAGCCAGTCTCAACGGCTTCCCCTCCAGCCGCATCGCCGACAATTTCCAGCAGGACCCCTACCGCTTCCTCGTCTGCGCCGACAAGTTCCAGACCGGCTACGACGAGCCGCTCCTGCACACGATGTACGTCGACAAGGTGCTGGCCGGCGTCAAGGCGGTGCAGACGCTCTCCCGCCTCAACCGCGCCCACACCAAGAAGCGCGACGTCTTCGTGCTCGACTTCTCCAACGAGATCGACACCATCCGCGACGCCTTCGAGCCCTACTACCGCACCACCATCCTCGCCGACGAGACCGACCCCAACAAGCTGCACGATCTCAAGGCCGCGCTCGACGGCTACCAGGTCTACAGCCCGGAACAGATCGACCGCTTCGTCGCGCGCTACCTCGACGGCGTGCCCCGCGAGCAACTCGACCCGGTCCTCGACACCTGTGTCGAACTCTACCTCAATGAGCTCGATGAAGACGGCCAGGTCGACTTCAAAGGCAAGGCCAAATCCTTCCTGCGCACCTACGAGTTTCTGGCCGCCATCCTGCCCTACACCAACGCCGAGTGGGAGAAACTTTCCATCTTCCTCCACTTCCTCGTCCTCAAACTGCCCGCGCCGAAAGAAGAGGACCTCTCGCGCGGCATCCTTGAGGCCATCGACATGGACAGCTACCGGACCGAAAAGCAGCAGGTCCGCAAGATCCAGCTCGCCGACGAGGACGTCGAAATCGGGCCGGTCCCCGTTGAAAACGGCGGCCACAAGCCGGAGCCCGAGCTCGAGCTGCTGTCTGCCATCATTCGCGACTTCAACGACCGTTTCGGCAACATCGCGTGGACGGACGAGGACAAGATTCAGCAGGTCATTACCGAGGAGCTGCCCCGCAAAGTGGCCGCGGACCAGGCCTACCGGAACGCGATCGCCAACTCCGACAAGCAGAACGCGCGCGTCGAGCACGACCGCGCCCTCGAACGCGCCATGACCGCCCTCCTCGCCGACCACACCGAGCTGTTCAAACAGTTCAGCGACAACGAGACCTTCCGCCGCTGGCTGCAGGAGCAGATCTTCCACGCCACCTACACAAGAGGTAAACCCGTCGATAGAGCCGCCTAGCAGGCCCCCGCAGATTCCCACACGCCCGCGCCCTCTCCCCAGAAACCAGCCCGCGCCCACCGACCTGCCGCTCACTTTCGAACCCTCCCGCCCACAACACCAGGCGCCCATCACAAACTACGACCGTCATCGCCCCTTGCCATGCGGTAGCCGACGCGCGGCTCGGTGAAAATATACGTCGGATCGTCGACGTCGTCGCCCAGCCTGCCGCGCAGCGACTGGCCAATCTGGACAAGTATGATGGTTTCCAGCGCGGGGCCGCGCGCAATTCCGTATCTCTGCTACACTGTCAGACAGGTCGAGAATCGCGTACGGGGAAATCAGTGGGGCAGAACAACCGCATACTACAGCAGATTTCGATTCGCGGTCAGAACGGATATGCCCGGAGCGTTGAAGTCACCATCATGCGTGACCAGTTTCAACCCATTATTCTTGCACAACTCCGCAATGACCAGGTCGTTGAAGTCAGAAGCGCCAGCGGCAAAATCGTTGAGCAAATCTGACATGTTCAATGTTGCAAAACCGCTTTCGATTCGTGAAGAGTGCTTCAAAATGCGGCTGACGTTGAAGGCAATATCCTGGGCCACAGATTTGAAAGAGGGGCTGTTGCGGAACTGTTTGAATTTACTGCCGGGCGCGAAAAGATTCTGTTGCAGCCTGGCATAGCGGTTGACGAATTCTGAAACGATTAGAACGTCAACGTATATCCTGCTCTTGGCGTTTAGAATTCGCCCATTCGCGTTTGAGTAAGTCTTAATGTAGCTTTGAGCGCGGGGCTGTTGTGGACCGTACAGAAACAACCAGATGTTGGCATCCAGGAACAGGCCGTCTTTGGCGCTGAAGGTGTAACGACTGACCTCCTGGGCCGCGCTATGCGCCATCCTGCCCGTCCTCCAGCGTCTCTCGAACCACCTGTTCGAACCTCTGAGGATCTTTGAAATACAGCTTGGCCGTCTCTACAACGCGTTTCAACAGCGCCGCATCTTCCGGCGCCATCTCCTCAACCTTCAACAGAGAACGGATCCGTTCCTCGCTGAAAGACCCATACAATTGGCCGATCGCGGCGTTCAAAAAAGCTGAGGTCAAGGTTGAGACGTTGTGAAACGAAAGTATGGCACGGTGCCCCGCGCCAATCACGGCGGCAAGGCGATTATGCACCTTCTGCCCGTCATCTGAGGCCACACAAAGAGAACTTCCCACTACCTCATAAACGGATATCTTCACTTCGCTTGACATATTGGGCCCCTCAGAAGATGTCGTCGGCATCCAGTTCCGAAGTCAGACAGTAGGAGTTCAGATCTGCCGTATTGATTCCTATGTACACCACCGTGCCCGGAAACGGGTGGCCCAATCGTGCGGTCGAAACTCTTTCATCCTTAGTCTGCCAGAAGCCCGCATCCGAGACAATTTGAAGGCATCCACCGTTCAAATCAATGAATTCGCGCAGTAACTTCAGTCCCAACCCTCCCGGAATGGGGCCGCGCCTGATCGTGTTGTTCTCCTCCGTGGCCCAGACAATAGCGTCCTCCGCCGCAAGATCAAGCCCAACGTAGTCCTGTATGTTCTGCCGCATGCCGACGCCCAGGTCCGCTACGGTGAAATTCAGTAGACCCTTTGTGGGAAAAAACTGTCCGCAACTGAATATCCCCAACTGAGTGCGTGAGTGCCACACAGCATTGCTGAAAATCTCAAAGATGCTCTCACGGAATCTCTTCAATAGACCCGACGACATTTCAGGCATCTCGGAACGGTGTATAAACTGATTCTCAATATAACGAGCAAAGAAATGGTCGTCTCTATCGTCAAAGCGCTGATAGGAAATGGTCGACCCCCAACGATCGGGAATCTTTGAGCTTGGCCCCAAAGTGGACCGCGAGCTAAGGTGCGAATCGAATAGATTGCGCAGGACATTGCATGACAGGTTCATGGCTGGGATATCGTGCACTGACCCAAGACCTGAGTTTAACCGACTGTTCGCACCCTTTCGACCCTCGAGTGACTACCCTGATGCCTCAATTATCCCACACAGGCTGAAGAACAGTCGATGCTCTGATAGCGGCAGACCCCCCTTGGCCTATCAGAGATGGCCGCATTCGCCTAAATGCACCTTATCTTTCCCGTCTTGTGGTCTAACGATTGGGGCCAACCATATGGTTCAAATTTACCAATGTCAAGACCCCAAAAATGCCAGTCGCAAAATCAAGGTTATTTCAGATGAAGGGATTCACATTGTGAGAAAGGGAAAAGCGGGCCACATCAATTACCTTCCTTGTGGCGATTACACCATGACTGATGACGCATACATTTTAACAAGAAAGCCAAACACAAGTTATCAAGTATCACTCCAATGGGTTTTTCAAACTCAGAAAGGACTATTTAAGGAGTACTCTTCTAATGCCGACAATGGCACTTGGAATAAAGGTGCATTTTTCAAGTGCGCAACACTTGATATCCCTTCATCTGAGGAGCAGCTATCTGCAATCCGACTCATAGAATCACAATCACGATCTGCGATGTGAGACTTCTGAAATCTCACAGATCGATTGACAACCTAGAATCTGTCGAGGGTCCCGCCAGAGACAGTACTGGCGGGTTTCTTGTTTTTTTGTGGGTTCCCACGGTTTTGGTTCACTGGTATGGTTTTGGGTTGTTTTGATTGGAGTGGGGTGTGGCGGATTGTATTTTTCTTTGAATTCGCGCTATACTTTCGAATTGGGTCGAGGTATCAATTGGTGGTTTATTGTTTTGGATTTGAAGGGGAGAGGGGATGACAGAGGCGACACTTGGTTCTGTGGGAACACTTGCGAGAGTTCGGTCGATTGATGACTCGAATGATCTTCATTGGCTTGAGTTGCAGAATGGGGCGGCGGCAAGTGTAGAGGTAGAAGGGGAGATGTTTGAGGTTGGAGATGTAATTCACATTGTCTGGGATTCAGAGAACAATCCGTCAATGGTGAACAGGGTTCCAAGAGAGACTTGGACAGAGGAATTATTGGTAGGGAACGTCAGGTTCAAGGATAGTGATGTCACGATAATTGATTCAGGCGGTCGATTTCGGAAGGTTCCGACTATTTCCCAGGTGAGTTACGAGAAGGGGAATGCGGTCATAGCTGGGACAAGAAGTGGTGTGACAAAGGTGTTGTCTGAACTTTCTCTTAAGCACCATGATGATTCGGAGATAAATGAGGCGACAGTAAATCTATTTCGTGAGGAGGGTGATGGCGTGGACGGTCTCAGTTATGAGGATTTCGGGGGGCTTTCGTTGGTCGTCGCTCGTGCGCGTGAGCTGATTGAGACGCCGCTATTGAAGGCCAAGATTTTTTCTGAGATTGGGATTAGTCCGATAAAAGGGATTCTATTTACGGGGGAGCCTGGTACAGGCAAGACTATGTTGGCCCGAATAATAGCTGCCCAGAGCGGTGTCGCATTTTTCAGCATTTCGGGGCCGGCGATATTCAGCAAATGGTATGGGCAAAGCGAGGAGTTACTTAGGCGATTGTTTGAAGTTGCCAAAGCTGACAGTCCTTCAATAATTTTCTTTGACGAGATAGATAGTGTTGCTGGTCAGAGGGGGGATCATTCACATGAGGCATCGAAGCGTGTTGTCGCACAGTTATTGACTTTAATGGATGGTTTTGCACGAGACACTCAAGTAGTCGTCATAGCGGCGACCAATCGTCCGCAGGATTTAGATGTTGCGATCAGGAGGCCGGGGCGATTTGATTGGGAAATCGAGTTTCCATATCCTGACATAGATGATCGCAAGGACATACTGATGAAGGCTAGTCGTCGGTTAAGTGTTGAGGGGTCGCTTCCTCACGAAGCAATTGCTTCCAGAACTAAGGGGTGGTCGGCGGCCGAATTGTCACACATTTGGAGGGAGGCGGCGCTATTGGCAGCCATAGAAGACCGACATAGGATTGGCTTGGAGGACTACCTGGGAGGATTTGAACGTGTTTCTTGCTCCCGAAGTCGCGAGAGCAAGATGAAACAAGAAGGAGGAAGCAATTGAATTTGTTATCTAAACTGAAGGAGTTGGTGTCTCGCTTACGGCATGGACTGACTTCAAAAAAATTTGCGGGCAAGTTGCGGGAGTTCATTTATTTGGACGAGGTTTCTGTCTACAGTCTACTTGCAGCGCGGAAGGGAAAGATCACAACCGAATATGCCGAAGGCACCAGTAGGTCCTCGAACAAGGGGTTAGGATGGGGCGAGAGTAATGGCGGTGTAAATGCCAGTATTCAGTCTGGGCATTTCTCGGATTCTCAAGTCTTGAGTAAAGCGACAGTTCAGACCAGTTTCAAGGAGTTATATGATAGTGAACGGGCTGCGATTGTGACGACCCTTTCTGAATCAGATTTGGTTCCGAAGATAAAGTCAATTGAGGACATTGAAGTAGGCAAGAGGAAGTACCGCAGATGGGTTGTGGATTTCGCAAACATTCGCAGAGGAGACATTCTGGAAGTAGAAGTTGAGTTAGAGGCGGAGTCCGTTTTTGCTGTTGCGTCAGCGATGCGCGTTTTGGGCAAGATGCTAGAGGACAGCGAGAGTTTTCGAGATACTACGACGGATAATAGTAGTCATCTTCCGGCGGAGATGGTACGAGTTCTTGACGGGCTCTTGGTTGGATTGGTTCCAATTCAAGGACGCCTTGTCGATTATGAGGCGGCCCGCATAAAAGATCAGGAAGTTCTGATTCATCGCTCATTGCTTGAGCAAGTTGAAAGCGAGTCTTGTCTCGAAACCAATGCTGTATACTTGGTAGGTGTTACTCAGGACGATCTTTACTGGAAGGACATCAGGCGCGTGTTATTTTCGAAGTCTAAGTTTACTGTCTTCTGTCGTTTAGCAACAGAGGGTCTAGGAGACACGTGGAATCCAATCAAAGCAGTTGAAGTGTTGACGGGGTGGAACCAAGAATTTGACAGGGCTGTTAAGGAATTTCGTGACACAGTTAAGAGGTTTTTGAGTGCTTCGTCGGAGCCAGATGTTCCAGAACCTGATCAACAAGAGAGTCAGGAAGAAAGTGTGGCTATGGCAAGAAAGTATTTAGAGTTACTGGCTAGTCATCACGACAGAACACTACAGCCTGAGTCAGCCGATGACTTTCTTGAGGAAGTCGGGGCTGAATCAGGATGGACAGAGAATGTTGAGGGGCGACGACAAGTGTTCGCTAAATTGAAGGATCGGCTAGACGAGTCATTGGGAGTAGAGACATCTAGTGAGGTAGCCTACAAAATTCGTCAGCAAATCACATCTTCATTTTTGCTGAAAGATCTGTCTAGCGACAAGTCGAAGTCTTTGGATAAATCGGGGGGAACCTCGGACGATGCTTCTATGAAGCATATTGACACTGAGATTGTAGCCATATATTGGTAGTGCAAAAGTGGTTACGAAGAGAGAGGACGAAGACGACCGAAACAAACCAAGCGCTCTCGACCGCCACGCTTTCTAACTTATACTTAGTGGCACAGCCTGAGCAAGAATCATGTACACATCACATCCAGCATTCAGGACACCACCATCTGACACCGTGCTTTGGCGTTATATGGATTTCGTGAAATTCGTATCGCTTTTGGATCGAAAGTCACTGTTCTTCGCCCAGGCAAGTAAATTGGGTGACCCCTTTGAGGGATCAATAACTGAATACACCCAAAAAAAGACCAAGGTGATCACAGAACCACACGATCCGTAAACGCGCCGGTCGCCGACGCGATCCCCACCCGCAAAAACCGCCCAGCCCAGCTTCAACCGCCCCGCACACAACACCAGGCGCCCGTCACAAACTACGGCCGGCATCGCCCCTCGCCATGCGGTAGCCGACGCGCGGCTCGGTAAAAATATAGGTCGGATCGTCGGCGTCGTCGCCCAGCCTGCGGCGCAGCGTGCTTATTGCCGTGCGCATCGGCCGCAGGTCGCCGTGACTATCCACGTTCCAGACCTTCTTGAGCAGATATTCATAGGTCAACACCTGGCCGGCATTGAGCGAGAGCTCGACCAGCGTCCGGTACTCGATCGCAGTCAGCCGCACCCGCTCACCGGCAAGCGTCACCTGGCGTGTGATGTAGTCGATGACCAGCTCGCCCACAACGAAAGGCTCCACCGGGTCGGGGCCGGTCCACCTGCGCAATGCGCCGCGGATGCGCGCCGTCAGCTCCGTCGGCGAGAACGGCTTGACTACGTAATCGGCCGCGCCCATGTCGATCGCGCGCGCAATCAGCTGGTCCTGACCGTAGGCCGACAGGAAGATAACCGGCACTTCGTTTATCGCCAGCAGCTCCTGCATCAGCTCGATGCCGTCGGTTCCCGGCAGTATCAGATCGAGCAGCGCCAGCTGCGGCCTCTTCTCATACATGAGGGCCGACGCCTCCTGCGGGTCCCCGGTCACGATCGGCGTGTAGCCGGCCTTGGCCAGCGCGTCGCGCACATACCTGAGCGCCTGCAGGTCGTCGTCCACCGCCAGGATGCGCACCCGCTCCTTCATCGCCGGCAGCGCAGAGCGGCCCGAAGGTTCAGAGGACCTGGCAGGCGCGACGTTCCCAGGCTGTTCGACGGTCGGGACCGTGAAGGTAACCGTCGTTCCCAGACCCGGTCCCCCGCTCTCGGCCCAGATGCGGCCCCCGTGCGCCTCCACGATCCCCTTGCAGATCGCAAGCCCCAGGCCGGTGTCGCCGCCCTGCTCTTCGGCATCCAGCCGCGAAAATTTCCTGAACAGGTGCGGCAGACTCGCGGCCGGGATGCCCTTGCCCTTGTCGGAGACCGAGACCACGACGAGAAGGCCCTCCCGCAACGCCCGCACATGTATGGGTAACCTGTCGGACGAGTGCCTGGCCGCGTTGGCGAGCAGGTTGCTCAGCACCTGGACCATGCGCAGCCGGTCGGCCATGATCCAGGGCAGGTCGGGTTCGAGGTCGATATGCAGTTCGTGTTCGCCCCCGCCGCTGCGAAAGGCGCTGTCGGCCTCGTCCACAAGCGCCGCCGCTTCCGTGGGCTTGGGGAAGACCGAAAGCGTGCCCGACTCGATACGCGCCACGTCGAGAAGGTCGGCGATCAGCGCGCGCATGCGGTCGGCCTGCGTGTCGATGATCCGGTAAAACTGCTGCGTTTCAGAGGGATTGAGAGAGGCGGAGGGGTCGAGCAGCGTCGTAATCGAGCCCTTCACCGAAGTGAGCGGCGTGCGCAGCTCGTGGCTCACCATCGCCAGGAATTCGGCCCGCATCCGTTCCAACTCCTTCAGCGGCGCCATATCCTGCAGGGTGAAGACGAAGGAGATGATCTCACCGTCCTGCGCGCGGATAGGGTTGCCGTTTGCCAGGGCTGCGAAAGAGCGTCCGTCCGGCACAGAATATACGATCTCCTCGGCGCGCACAGGTCCGCCTTCCCTTATCGCCTGGCCGACAGGGACTTCCTCCAAAGTGTACTCCCTTCCGTCGGCGCGTCGAATCGTCATCGCTTTCAGAAGCTGCTCCGGCGAGTCGCCCGGCGTTCTCAGGCTCCCGAACATTCTCGCCATTTCGCGGTTGTACGACACAAGCTCCTCTGTCTTGGCGTTGAAGACCGCCACACCGACCGGCGAGGTGTTGATCAGCGTCTCCAGGTAGGCCCTGGTCTCCTGTTCCTCGCGGTAGCGGCGCGCGTTGGCGATGACCAGCGCCGCCTGCGACGCGAACACGACCAGGACCTCTTCGTCTTCACGCGTAAATTCACGGCCTTCCCCTTTCTCGCCGACGTAGATGTGACCGGCCAGCTCGCCCAGATGGAGTATCGGCGCCATCAGAAAGGCGAGGACGGCGCTTATCTCCACCGGTGGCGTGAACTCGGGAAGACCCAGCGCCCTGACATAGTTCTGGAAATCTGCAACGCGCAGCGGTTGTGAGATTTTGCCAAGATGCTCGAAGAACTCCATGTGGTGCGGCATGGTCCAAAACATGCGCGCCGCATCCGAGGTTACTCCGTGGGTGACGAAGTCCTGCACCTGCCCGGCATCGTTGAAGAGCGTGATCACGCCAAATTTGGCCCCGGTCAACGCGCAGGCGCTGTCCAGAACGCCAGTCAGGACCGTGTCGAACTCCAGACTCTCGTTGATGCGATGGCTCGCCTCACTCAGCCTGGACAGACGTTCACGCAGCGTTGCATTCTCTCGCGCCAGCTCTTCCGCTCGCATTGTCTCGCCATCTCCTTTGAATTTCAGCAGACTTGATGCCTCCGCGCCTGCGCACCAGCTGGACACGCCGCCGGGGTCCGGCCCATTCCGGGGCTGTTGTGCCCGACCCGGCCAAAATTCATAAAAATTTATGCCTAGGTTCGTCAGATTCTCATAACTATCTTACACAAATTGGGTATAATTGTGAAGTGCCAGGTTTTTCGCCTGAGATCCCATCTCGGCGTCTGGCGACCGTAAGCCCGGTCCGGCCAGCCTTCTGTGCGCCCCGTGCGCGTACCCGGCAAACTCCACAACCACAGTTTACGCTCATGCTGAGGAACGGAAGGCGGCCGGGTCCGTGTTTGCCTTTATGCAAACATAATGCACCCGTACGCGAGCTGACTGACCCGAGTTCGGAGTGCCGAGTCTGAGGGGGGTACGCGGCGCGCCCCAATCGATATGCCGCGGGATGGCGCCCGGGTGATCCAGGCGCTGCTGGGAGGTCGGGGCGGACATCCATGCAGCAGACGAAGGAGGCGTGGACGCCGCGAAGGAAGGGTTGTCAATCACCAAAAGGGAGGGGGCTAGAGATGAAGAGCAATGTGAAGACGCGCGCGGTCAAACGGGGCGTAGCCTTCTGTCTGGCTGCGCTTCTACTCCTGACGTCGGTGTCGCTTGCCCTGGCAATGGCAGGCGCCGCAGCCGCGCAGGAAAAGGATGAGGAGAGCGAAGAAACGACCGCCCTCCCGCCCGACGCAGCTCTGCGGAGCTGCGAAGTGGGCATGACGCTGGCGCTGGGAGAAGGTTGCCATGTAAGCGGCAGCGGCACCAGCCTCGTCGTCGGCTCCGAATCAGCCTGCATCGTGCTGTTTGATCCATCCCTACTGGTCGTCTGTCACGCATCCCAGATAGATTCCTCCACCGTCGTATCGGCCGGCAAAGCAGACGATGGCAGCTGGACCGTTGATGAACTGGCTGCGGAAGCCGGCGGCTGCGGCGAATTGCGGGGCCTGCATGATGCGGTGCGGTTGGGCAACGCGCAATGGGTAGCCTGTCTCGCCGCAAGCGGCACCGATGTGAACGCCCGCGACGAGAGCGGCGTTACACCTCTTCACATCGCGGTATCCGACGGGGCTGCCGGCCTTGTGGAAATACTCATCGAAGCCGGCGCCGATGTCAGCGTGCAATCGTTCAGCGAGAGCGCCGTGCCCATCGACGTAGAGGAGCTGTCGCAGCTTTTCGCGGCTGCCGGTTCAGAGATAGACGTCGAGGATACGGAGATTGTCGCCAAAGCCGGGCGTCGCGTCGCGCCCCTGCAGATGGCGGTAGAAAACGATGACATGGAGCTTGTGCAGATTCTCGCGGTCGCACGCATGAACGCGGCCGAAAAAGAGGAGATATCCTCTCCGACTACGGCTGCAACAGCCGATTGCGCGCAGCAGGACCGCGACGCGCTGGTCGCGCTCTACAATGCCACCGGCGGAGATAACTGGAGACAGAACAGGCACTGGTTGAGCGAGGAACCGGTCGCGAAATGGCACGGCGTCACCACCGGCGCGCACGGCTGTGTAGCCAGCCTGGATCTCGAAGGAAATGAGCTGGCCGGTGAGTTGCCGGCCGCGCTGGGCGAGCTCGCCGGCCTTATATCGCTCAACCTCAGCGAAAACCACCTGCTCAGCGGCGAGATTCCGGCCGCATTGGGCAATCTCTCCAACCTGGAAACGCTCGACCTCTCCGACATGACCGGGCAACCCGATTTCACGTTCGCGTTGCGCGGCGCGATACCTACCGAACTGGGCAACCTCACCAGGTTGAGAGTGCTCGACCTTTCGTGGCACAGACTGAGCGGCGATATTCCACCGGAACTGGGCAACCTCAACCGTCTCGAAGCGTTGAAACTCAGTGGCAATAAGGATTTGAGCGGTGAGATTCCGGCGGAACTGGGCAACCTCTCCAGCCTGCGCGATCTGTGGCTCAACCACAACGACCTGAACGGAGAGATACCCCAGGAACTGGGCAGACTGCGCTCGCTCGAGACCCTGCTCCTCGCCTACAACGATCTGAGCGGCGAGGTGCCTTCCTGGCTGGGCAGCCTTTCCAAGCTGGAGAGGCTATCGCTCGGCGGCAACGGTCTGAGCGGTGAGATACCCTCCGAATTGGGCGGCCTTTCCAAACTGACCAGCCTGCTTCTCGAAAGCAACGACTTGAGCGGCGAGATTCCTGCCGCGCTGGGCAGCCTTGCGCGGCTGAAAGCGATATTCCTCAGCGGCAACCAGCTGACGGGTTGCATCCCGGATACGTGGCGCCATGTGCAGGAAGGAGATCTGAAAAGGCTCGTGCTGCCCTACTGTCCGGCGCTCGTTTCCTGCGCCAACGGCGCCGCCGTCCCCGATGCCGCCAACAACCCCGGGCTTGTGTCCGATTGCGAGGCGCTGCTGGCCGCGCGCGACACCTTGTCCGGCGACGTGACGCTGAACTGGTCGGCACACACACGAATGGCCCAATGGGAAGGTGTTACGCTCGGCGGAAATCCCACCCGCGTCATACGGCTTGTGCTGGAAAATGAAATATCAGGCGCCTTGGCGCCTGAACTGGGCAGTCTGTCCGAACTGGAAACGCTCGACCTGAGCGCCACCGGCAACGATGTCACCGGCGAAATACCGCCCGAACTGGGCAACCTCTCCAAGCTGAGAGTATTGGAACTCGCCTGGAACGAGTTGAGCGGTGAAATACCTGTCGAACTGGGCAACCTTTCCCAACTGACGGTTCTGGATGTCGGCAACAACGATTTGACCGGCTGGATTCCTGCCGAACTGGGCAGCCTTTCCCAGCTGACAATCTTCGATCTCAGCGGCAATGACTTGAACGGCGAGATACCTGCCGAACTGGGCCAACTATCCAGGTTGACCGGGCTCGATCTCGCCTTCAACGAGTTGAGCGGGCCTATCCCGCCCGAACTGGGCAACCTGGCCAGGCTGACGGAACTGACGCTCCACGCCAATCAGCTGCTCGGCGCAATCCCGCCCGAACTGGGCAATCTGACCGGGTTGACAGTGCTCGACCTCAGCTACAACAAACTGACCGGTGAAATTCCGGCGGCGCTGGCCGCTCTCTCCCGGTTGAACTCCCTCCTCCTCAGCAGCAACGGGCTGACCGGTCAGATGCCGCCCTGGCTGGGCAATCTGTCGGCCCTGACACTCCTCTGGCTCGACGGCAACAGCTTGAGCGGCGCAATCCCCCCCGAACTGGGCAACCTCACCCAGCTGAAACAGCTCAAACTCGAAAAGAACGTGCTGACGGGCGAGATACCGGCAGAACTGGGCAACCTCTTCCAGTTGGAGCAACTGCTGCTGGCATCCAATCAGTTGACAGGCGAAGTTCCGCCTGAACTGGAGAGGCTTTCCAACCTGAAGAAACTGGAACTCTCGAACAATCCGTTGACCGGCTGCATTTCCGCGGCGCTGAAGAGTCTGCCGGCCCGTACGCACGACCTTGAGGATCTGGGTTTGCCCGACTGTTAAGCCGCTGATGACGGCAAGCCGCAGCGCACAGGCCCAGGCGGTAACAGGTCGTCATCCGCGGATCGGGCAACGATGGGAACCGGAGCAAGTGAGGGCGAGGCATCGTATCGGTGGCCTGGACAGCAGCGCCGGCCAGGCCGCTGATACGCGTGGGCCACTGCTACGCATGGGCCGCTGCTGCATCATCGCCTTGACCTGCCAGCGGTTGGCCGCCTGACGCACAGAGTCGGTTCGCTCCTTGATGTGTGTGGAGAACCTCTGGGATTCAGCACAGATCGGAGCAGACACAAGATGAAACACACCCTGCTCGTCATCGCCCTGCTTGTCCTCCTGGCGCCGGCAGTTCTCTTTGCCCAGAGTGCTCTCACTCTTTTGGACCTGCCGCAATCGTTGAATCCCTGACCGCCGACCCCTGCGCCATGAGCGACAGGCGTTCAGCCACCTCCACCGACGTGGATATTTAGCAGGGATATAGCAGAGGATCACCGGACCATTTTACGCGCTGAGATGGAGGCCGCCCGCGTCTGCTTCAACGACCGGTTCGGTATCGAGGCGACGCGATTCACCGTTCTGGTCGCTGCCGTCTATGAAGAGCTCCCGGCGGTATGACGCGACATAATGGGCTGTGACATAACCGGCGGGTTCGGCTACGACAGCCCGGAGGGAATACAGGCGGGCGCCAAGGCCCACCTGGAAGAACGAATGCAGCCCGGCGCATCCTATCTTGAAACGACCGACCAGCCCGCCTTGACCGCACTCTTCTCGTTGGCCGACGCCTACCGCCGCTGCCGCTCATTCCGCAAACTGGCATCATCATTCGCCCGGCTGGCACGCGCGCTGGGGCAGGAGATCAACGAGTGGCCTCCCGCCCGCTGGGCCGCAGACCACTAACCGCAACGCTCCCACATCGCCCCCCACCCACGACCTCCCCCCACCGCCAACCCACTAAAAACTAAAAACCAAAAACTAGAAACTTTCCTGCAAGAGCCCCGCAAGCCTGCTATGCTGTACTTACAGACCTCAAAACAGCGTCTGCCAGCAACCGTCGAACACAGCATACAGGCCGGCCGACCATGTCCACCTGCACCGAAAAAGACTGCCGCAAACCCGCCCAGAGCGCCGGCCTCTGCCTGCGCCACTGGTACCAGACAAAAGAGCGCGAACGCGCCGCCTGGCGCACCGACCCCACCCGCTGTTACCAGTGCGGCCAGCTGCGCGACGACCACCGCAAAGCCTGCACCTCCTGCCGCGCCAAGGAAAACCGCCGCCGCAAAAAACAGCGCGACGAACAGCGCGCAACCGAAGACGCAGTGGACCGCGCCCAAAGTCGGCGCAGCGACATGCAGAGACTCCGGGACGCCAAGCGGACTCTGAAAGACATCCTCTCCTTCAAGCCCGACGCCGCGCCCCCCAAGCAAGCGCCCGTGCCCGCACAGGACTTCGCCGACCTGCTCTCCTCTCCTGCCGACGCCCTCGACCCGCCCCAACCGGAGCAGGACCCGCCGCCAGATTCAGGCCCCCGCGCCTGGGAACGCCGCCCGGGCGAAAGCGCCCAAGCCTATCGCGCCTTCGTCGTCTACCTCCACCTCGGCCTCGACAGGTCGCTCCAAAAAGCCTACCGCCGCTTCAAAGACTCCGACACCGCCAAGCTGCCCGGACGCTGGCGTACCTGGTGCCGCCAGCACGAATGGGTCGCCCGCGCAGCACAATACGACCTCCATCACTGCCGGCGCCTCAATCACGACGCCCTGCAGGAGGAGCGGGAAGCCCGCAGAGCGAGAACGCGCGCCGACAAACAGGCCCAGGCCCAACGCCGCGCCGCCGCTTCAGACACCGCCCGCCGCGCCTACCAGCAGAACCAGCGCCGCTGGCGCGACGAAGGCCTCCTCTGCCGCGGCCGCACGCGCGCCGGCGCCGCCTGCCAGCGCCCTGCACTGCCGGGCGAACACTACTGCGCCGCACACACGCGGCAAGCGCTGCTCGACCTGGCCCGCGGCAGCGTCATCCACTTCAAAGCCAATACGCCCCACAAAGACAAGGACTTCATCCAACTGGGCGCGCGCGACGCGCCTTTGCCGAAACAGACGCCGCCCGACGACGCAGCCCTGCTCTGGATTCCGCCCACCGGTCAGCGCCTGCCCTCGCGGCTGCTCTACGCCGACGACTGTCCAGCCGCGCTGCGTACCGCCATCCGCTTTTGCGCGCAACAGTTCGCCCGGCACTTCGGCCTTCCCCTCTGGATCGAGCCGCCGCGCCGCCACCCGCAAGACAGATAAGACCCGCCAAGCCGCCGCCGGCACACAGCCGTTGCCCGGCCCGCATACCCAGCCGCAGACGCCAAAACGCGCCCGCCGGCAAAGGGAGAATACTGACAGTGCCGACCAAACCCTTATGTTACAGTTCAAGTAAGGAATCGGGTTGGACGACAGGAGAGGATGCTACGGTTCCCATGACCACAGAAATCTCTCAGTCTACATCAGACACACCGCGCTCGACGCCGCACGCCCCGCGCTTTTCAGTTTTCCCACAAGCCGGCCGCGCCGCGCCCTGCAGCGGCATAACCATCGACCAGCTGCACAGCTGGATTACCCGCAACGACGCGCCGGCCGGGGACCTGCGCGACGTGCAGGCGCTCACCGCGCAACTGCGCGCCCACTACGCCGCCCACGGCAAGGACGACCGCTACCGGAAAAGAAAGCAGGTCTTGCCAATCATCACGCCCGCCGGGCTCTTCTCACGACGACATCCGGCCGGGCTCCAAGAGCACTCCGGCTTCGTCGCGCTCGACTTCGACAGGATTCCCGCCGGCCGCGACAAGGAGGTGGCAATTGAAACGCTATGTCTTCATCCAGCCGTTGCACTGGCCGCCCGCAGCGTTGCCGACGGCGTCTGGGCGCTGGTACGCGTCAACCCGGCGCCGAGCACCGACGAGGAGCAGACAGAGGCCTGTCGCGTCGCTGCCGCCGCCTTGAGCGGTATTGGAGGCAAACTCGACGACAGAGGCGACGGCCTGGTCCGCCTTCGCTTCGTCGCCCACGACCCGGGCGCGGCGCGCAAAGAGCCGACCGCTGCTCTGCCCTGGAAAACGCCGCCGCCGTCCGCGCCCTCGCCCGGCGAACGCCGACCGACCGCAGGGCAACCCTTGACCGGCCGCCGCGCATCGGAGAACAAATGACCCACCACGCCATGTCCTGTCACGAGGACCGTCAAATATGCGCCAAAACGCGCCCATTGGCCCTGCGCCTGCGCACTTTCAGCAACTAAAAAGACCACAAACGCGCGTTTGTGGCCACAAATGGTCAACTTGGGCTTCCTGTCACGAACTGTCGCTACGACATCCTGTCACGAGGCGCCGAAAACTTTTCCGAATATCAGGCCGATCAGGGCAAAATGTACCATCCGATACCCTATCGATACCCTTTCTGTCCCCGAATTATCACCTGCCACGGACACAACCGGTCCCATCAGGGACAGTTCGGGCCAGTTCGGGACACAGCCGGTCCCATCCTCGCCCAACACAACGGCGCCGCCGCGCAGCCGGCCGCCACCGGCCTTTCACTCTTCGTCCACCTCCACCACCACCCAATCCGTTCCCGACCGGCCGAACGTCTCGGGCGCGTACATCTCCTCCGCCTTGGCAGGCGGCGCAACGAAAACGCCGGGCGTCGTCGCCCTGGCCATGTAGCTGTACTCGTGGACCCCGGCCCACAGGTAGGAAGTGAAGGCTTCGGCCCGCTCGTCGCGCAGATTCTGGTGCTGATACCAGCTCCACCACCACCAGCGGCCCCTGCGGCTGCTGTTCGGGTCCTGCGGCAGGTCACCGCTGACGGCCAGCTCAGGGTTGAGGATCTCCAGCCCGGCCGGCAGCGGGTCCACCAGGGCCACGTGCACGCGGCGCGCGGGCGCGGCCATCGTCAGCCTGACGCGCACGCGCGCGCCGGCGCGGATATGCCATACGCCGTCCCCGTCGCGGCGCACATCCTCCGGGTCGTCCACCGCCTCGTAAATGCGCTCGACGCTGAATCCGTGGTCGGCCGCCTCAAGACGCAGGTCCGCCGGCGCATAGCGCAATCCAAGACGGTAGTAGAGCCGCCCCTCGCCGTCCTTCTGCACGATCAGCGGCACATCGCCTCCCGCCTCCAGCGCGCTCTGCCGGACGAACGCCATCGGCAGGTCAAGCTCCACGTTTTCCGCGCTGCGGCCCGCAAACGTATGCCCGCCGGCGTACTGCCCGCCCAGCCAGATGCGAGCGACAAAGTCGGGCGTCTGTGCCTCAAATGCATTGAAGTAACGGTCCAGCGCCAGCAGCACCCACACGTTTTCCTGCGTATTGCCCCACCGACCGGCCTTCCGCTGACCGAGCAGGCCCCGCACCAGCTTGGTGATCAGGTCGCTGTCCGGCTGATCGACCACGAGCGCCTCCAGCAGCACGGCATCGGCGCGGCGGCTGGAATGGAGCAGCAGGTAGTCGCCGTCGCTGTAGCCGGAGGCGACCGTGGCCGCGCCGGCCGTCTCGGTCACGCGGTTGTTGAGGAAGCGCCGCATCTCTTCAACCGTCTCCTGCGAGGCGGGGTCACCGGTCAGCACAAAGAGCAGCCAGCCAACACTCTCCAGCGGGAGGTTCTCCAGGCCGGCGCTGCCTACCAGCGCACGCGCCTTGGATGGATCGCTGTCGTTGAACAGTTTGCGCACATAGAGGGCATAGGAGGAAAGCCCGCGCCGCGCGTCGAGTCCGTACCAGGATGGGAACTGCTCCTCGATATTGCGCAGGTAATCGCGCGCGCGGCTCAACATCTCTTCGGGTACGGCGTAGCCCTTCTGTTGGGCGCGGGCCAGGGCATGGGCGACGTGTATGCTGTGATAGGGCCAGACTGCGCCGCCGCGCCGCCAGATGGGGAAACCGCCGCTGTCGTCCTGCAGGCCCGCCAACGTCTGCAGGTCGCGTTGCACCGTCGCTTCGATCTCGGCGGGCGGGGGCAGCCCCTCGGCGTCGAACGCCGCCAGCACATCGCGCAGCGCGGCCACGCCCAGGATGCGGGACGCGATCTGCTCGGAGCACCCGTAGGGGTAGCGCGCCAGGTAGATGAAAGCGTCGGTCAACGCCTGCAGCGCGGTGGAGGAGACCGTCACTTCCAGGCCGCCATAGTTCGGCCTCGCCTCGGCGGGCGGCCGCAGCGTCTGCAGGACCGCGCCGCTCCCGTCGATCTCGCCGTAGACCGCAAAGGCCTCGGTGGTTGCGGGCGTGTAGACCGGCAGGTCGACCTCGGCCGCGTCGGCGATCGAGGGCTGGTTGGCGTCGATCGCGCCGAACTGGAAACGGGCCGTGCCCGCGCTGGCCGTCGTCGTCGGGAAGCGCACCTCGACGCGGTCGTTAGCGGGAACCGTCACCGCATAGCCGGCTGCTCCGCTCCCGCCGCTCTCCGCCATCAGATCGGCGTTGGTCGCGCGCACGACGATGTGTGTCTCCATCGCCGCGCCGGTCTGGTTCTGCAGCACGACCGGCAGCTCGAAACTGTCGCCGAAGTTGAGGAACCGGGGCGCGGAAGGGCGCACCATCAGCGGCAGCCGCGCCGTCAGGCTCGATTCACCGCTGCCGAAATACTTGCCCCCGGCCACCGCCACCACCATCACACGGTAACGGGTCAAATTGTCCGGCAGAGTAACCGGCACGCTGGCGCGGCCGTCGGCGTCAGTGCGCACCTCCGGCGCGAAGAGAGCCAGCGGTTCGTAGTTCCTCCGCACCAGGATCGACTCCACGTTGCCTCCGGCCGCTTTCGCCGCTTCGGCCAGATCGGCGCCCATTGCCAATTCAACATCGGCAGCTGGCGCCGCCGCCGCCATCGCACCCACAGGGACGCCGCGCTTAACCATCTCAGTCATCCAAGCCATCATATCCAGAGGCGCGGCAAGCAGCAGACCGGCGCGGCTATGGAAATTCCTGACAAGGTCCAGGCGTTCGCTGTAGAACACAGTTATGGGATCAATCAACGCATAACCGGTCAGGGCCAGGATCGCCTCATCAACGACAACGACGGCAAACTCGGCGTCGGCGACCGGTTCACCTTCTGCGTTGTGCACCACCACGTCGATCGTTGTTTCTGCGCCCGGTTCCAACTTCTGCGCGCGCGGGACTGCATCAACTCGCAGCGTGCGGCTCAGCGGCGGGATCGACAGATTCAGGCGGCCGCGCGCGTAGGCTGGGCGCGGCGGCGCCGAGGGGAGTCTCGTTGCCTTCGTCATCCACGCGCGCAGTCGATCCGACCAGGTTTACCTGCACATCTATGTTGGGGATGTGCTTCTCCTCGATCGGCAGCTGCACTGTATGGGTCGGCCCGTCCATCGTGAACCGCTCGGTGGAGACAAGCCCCTCGCGCCGCACGGTAACGAGGCCTTCGGCAGGGAAGAATGGGGCTTGCACCAGTATCCGGGCGACGTCCCCCGCGGCATAGTTGTCGCCGTCCGGGATAAGTTCGAGCTGCTCCATCTCCACCGCCCGGCTTGGCGGACGCCGCCCCCCGCTCACCCAGCGCGTCAACTCGGTCTGATTGCGCCGCCCGGCGCCGTCCTCGACGATCGCCGTGATGCGGTATTCGCCGCCCAGCGTCGCCGCGAAGGAACACGCGGCAAATCCGTGTTCGGTGTCGTGGGGCGAGGACGCGGCCGTCGTTTTCACGCTACATTCCTGCGCGTCCTGTTCAGTTTCACGCCATTCGCCGTCGCGATAGCCCCATTGCAGCCGGGCCGCGCGCAGCACGACGGGATGCCCCTTGATGGCGTTGCCGTCAAGGTCCGTCACCACGGCTTCGATGGTCAACGGTTCACCGCCTTCAACAAAGTTGCGGGCCGAGCGCAGGCCGACATACAGGTCTGCCGGATGGAGCAGGAGGTCGGCGCGGCTGCCCCACGCCTGGCGGTTCAGGTCCATGACGGTGGCCGTGGCGCCGATGCTCACAGGGAAAGGTCTCACCCCACTATCGCCGCCCAGGAAGTCGATGCGCAGCGTATGAGCGCCGCTCATGTCCGTGCGCGAGATGAACGTTGAACCACCGAAGCCGTTCGCCCCTTCCTCACCAAAAAAGGAGTCCTCCGGAGGAAGGATACCGGGGACATGATCGAGTGGAATGTAATGGCCGAACTCATCGTAAAAGTCATAGCCAAAGCCATCTGTGCGCCACCAGGGAGACCACTTGCCGAAGGCAAAGCCGGGCCAGTTCGGAGGGCTGTAGCGGCCCTCACGCGCTTCGACCGACCAGTCGACCTCAGCTGCAGCGAGGGGGCCGCCGGCAAAGTAGCTGGCGCTCACCGTCGCCAGCGCGTGACCGCCGGCAATATGGGGGCCTTCGCTGATACGCGCGCTGACTTCGAACTCAGGACGACGGAACTCCTGCACCTCAATCGTGTGCCAGTACCTGAACTCTCCGCCCCACCCCAGCTCAATCCTTGCCCGGCCCAGGTTCATCTCTTCGGGCAGATCGAATTGAAAATCGAAGCCCCCCAGCGGGTTGAGCGGCGCGCTGCCTGCGGCCAACGTAACACCCCCATTGCCCTGTACACTGTACCTTATCCGGAGCCCTTCGCTGCCTGGAATTAAGGCCACGTCGCCGTCCGGCCCGGCTTTGATCTGCCGCATCCACCCCTTTATGCTCACCACCTCTCCAGGCCGGTATATCCCGCGATCGTCGAAGACATAGTATCGAAACTCGTTCCTTTCCTCCCACGGCCTGACTCGACCCCAGGCGCGATCGTCCGCATACACAAGGAACATAGAGGACCCAGACATACTGAGACGACCTGCCGGCAACAGGGCGGCATCATTTTCTGTTCGGCCGATCAGCATTTTGGCGCCCTGCGTCCGCGGCAGCCAGGCGATACCATCGTCGCCGGTCGCGACAACATCATTTTCAGGCCATAATGAGAGTTCGACGCCGGACAGCGGCGCGCCGTCCTCGAGACGGTTGGCCCAGACGAGAAATCCCTCTGCATCGACGAACGCGTCCAGGCCGATTCCGGTTGCCTGTACCCAGCTGATAACCGGCGAAACTTCCTCCCAGGTAACTTCGAGCTGGAAACCGGTTCCACGTGCAGGATGATATGACCGGTCCCGGCGGGCAGGATCTCGGACAGTTCGATACGCGTCTCGATCAGCTCG
>CBDCLG010000009.1:0-350051 GCA_965218625.1 Caldilineaceae bacterium
GCCGCCGGCGAGGTCGTCGGCTGTACCGAGGCGGCGCGCGGGGGTCTTGTGGCGTATCTCCTCGCCCAGCGGCCCGTCGAGCAGGTCGCGGTTGATGTCGGTCTTGTGCCAGCCGGGCAGGAGCGCGTTGACCTGGATGTTGTGCACGGCGAGCTCGACGGCGAGCCCGCGGGTGAGGCCGAGCAGGCCGGCTTTGGCGGCGGCGTAGTTGGTGACGTTGGGGGGCCCCAAGATGGAATACATGGAGCCGATGTTGATGATTTTGCCGCCGTTGCCGGCGTTGACCATGGCTTTGGCGGCGGCTTTGGCACAGTAGAAGCCGCCGTTCAGGTGTGTATCGATGACCGCATGCCAGTCGGTGGTATCCATGTCGAGGATGTCGGTGCGGCGGGCGATGCCGGCGTTGTTGACGAGGATGTCGAACCTGCCGTGACGTTCGGCGATGGCGGCGATGGCCTGGTCGACCGCTCCTTCGTCGCGCACGTCGAGGGAGATCACTTCGTGTCCGTCGCCGAGCTCCTGCGCAACGGCGGCGTTCTTGTCCGGATTGCGGCCGCTGGCGACGACGGTGGCGCCCATCGCCTTGTAGCCCAGTGCTATCGAGCGCCCGATGCCGCCGTTGCCGCCGGTAACCAGTGCGACTCTGCCCTGCAATGAAAACGAGATCTGCATGCCTCTCCTCCTGGGGTTGTGCGTGAAGACGGAAGACGGCGCCGGGCGAAAGTACGCTGGGAATGCGGCGCGCGCGTGTCGGAAAACTGCCGGCCATCCGGTCGTCTGGTTGACGGCTAGCTGCTATTTTCGGGGAAGGGAAAGAGATATGCAAGGCTGGGGAATGGTCGGGAGCTAACACGTACAGAAACGGGAGCTACTACCAGCCGGGATTCGAGATTGAATGATGTCGGTTGGCAGGGTTCAGCGGCGGAAGCAAGGTCGTTCCAGTTTCGGTAAATTTCGCAAGTTGTATTCGGTCTCACAGAGTGGCCGTCTGCGGAAGCGTTCAATGTAGGAGGGAGCGCCCGAACTGCGAGTTTTGGTCTCGGACACATGGGCGCTGACGGAGCCAGATGAGAGAGCCGTTCACCAATTTTGTGGAGGGGCCACCGAAGTAAAGAGGTCACCGGCGGACAGGCTTCCAGGCCTGCCGCCGCATGTTTATCACTCAATGACGAGTGCCGTCCAAAGGGGGACGACGAGATGACGAAGCAGATTTTTTCAGCGTTTGCAGCGATCCTACTGCTGTCGGGCTGCACATTTGACCCGGCAACTCTTGCGATAATCCCCACACCCGTTTCTGAATATCCTGACCAACCGTGCGAACCCAACCGTGAGGCCGTATTTGTGGCATACCACGGCTCCGGCAGCAAAATCATCATCTACTGCGGAGAGAACCCGGTGGAAGACGGATGGCTGCTCAACTGGGCCGAGGAGGCCATCGCGCGCGATAGGGGTTTGAAGCTGGCGGAAGCTTTCGGCAGGGACAGTGGGCCGATGGAAGTGACGACGCTCTACATGGGCGTCTTTCTGGCGGCCGACCAGGCATGCCTGGAGGATAGGGGGGAACTTGCGACACTGATCGGGTCCTATGCAAGAGAATATGAGAATCGTCCAAATATCGACTTTCCAATGCTATCGGCTGCCGATCTACTGTCGTCAGAGATCATTGTGCCGGCTCGTCACAACGGTAGGGAGGAGCAGGCGGCATCCTATGAATCGATGCCAGTGGACTGCAGCGACGAGGTGGCCTCTTTCCCGGTCATCCCGGACCCGCCGCCACTGTGCATTGTGAACTCTTCCGGCGGAGAAAGTCTGTGTTTCAACGGGGCGACCAGCGTGAATTTGGGCGGGGCGTCTGGGCGGCGGAGCTCCGAATCGTTCACAGCTGCCTGGGCCATATCGCAGTAGAGGTGATATGCGGCGCGCCAGCGCAGGGTTCAGAAGAACGACTGCTTGCATAAGCGCAATGCCGATTTGTCGGCGGGTTCGAGAGCGCCGGAGGGCCTAGAGGCGAGGCGATTGCGAATCCTGTCCGCGGAACTGGAGCTGAGAAAATGCATTACTTCAGACCAATCATTGAAGAAGAGCCGGGTCTGGCAGCGATTCTTCGGGGCATTATGTGGCTCCTGTTTGTCCTGCTGCTGCTGGGCATATATGGCGACTGGCTGCTGCAGGCGCTCGATGCGCCAATGACCGGGATAGGGGGCATTATCGTCACCTTTGTGGCCCCATTACTTTACGTTTTTGTTCTCGCCCCGGCTCTATTGTTCTATACGGGTCAGATTTCGTTTCTTGTCTTTTGGTGTGTGGGTCTCCTGACCTGCACATGGCTCTGGCTTGTTTCACAAAGCAGATGGAGTGTGAGGGCAGTTTCGGTCGTGCCGCTGGGACTGCTCCTGTTTGCTCCAATCGCAGTGACAGGAATGTACGGGCACGCGCCTCTGCCGTCACATGGACTCGGGCCGGGCGGGGAAGTGATCTGGCTTTCGCGGCCACGGGGAAGCCTCGGGCTAGCCATCAGACGCGCCCGATACGAGCTGGATACGTATCACTATGATGATGAGTACAAGCTACATGGCTGGAGTGAAGGCGGTCGGCTCTACTTCAGTTCCTTCGGGCCGTTTGGCCGGAGAACCTTGTGGGCGTACGACCCGGCAATCGGCGGCCGAGCTCGTCGGACCGGCTCTCTGCCTGACGGTTTTGTGCCGGCGACGGAGGTCAGCCAGCTCAATTTGCGTCATCCGAGCAGTCGATTGCGGCCAAGACAACCGATCGGCCAGGGAAAGACCTTCTGGAATCCACGTGCAATTGAAGAGTCCACGTCGCCGGACGGCAGGATGCGGGCTCTCGTCATCAATGACGCTTCCGTGCTACATTATGAGGTAGTCGTCGTTCGGCGAATCGATCCGTGATCGACCCCGTATTGGAGAAGTGGACGGATGGCTTGGCGGTGCGCTTTTTTACGGCAACGGGATGTCACCGGCGGGCGCATTGGAAGGCGGGCTTCGGTTTGATGGGGGCGCCGCGAGGTTGATGTACTGGATGGGTCTGCCGAGATTGTCGGGAGAGGAAGAAGATGGAGCGCTTCAAACGGCGCAGACGGGACGGGTCGAGACGGTCCACTTTTCTGAAGATCCTTATGTGGGTCCTCTTCTTGCCTCTTATCCTGGGCGTCTATGGCGACTGGGTTTTGCAGAATTATGTGGAGACGATGCCGCTTTGGTTGGAGAGGATCCTTTCCATACTGGGTCCACTGCTGGCTATTCTCTTCCTGATTCCGAAGCTGGTTTTCTTTGCGGGTCAGAGTTCCTTTCTGGTCTTTTGGGGTGTTGGGCTGGCGCTTTGCATCCTGCTTTGGGTTTTCGCTCAGCGGGGACGGGTCGCGCGAGCAGTTTCATCTGTGCCGTTGGCCCTGATTGCAGTTGCGCCGTTGGCGGTCCCAGCGATGTATGGCAGGTACGAGGCGCTGGAGGTCTACGAGGCGCCGCCGGGGTATGAGGCAGTTTGGCTTTCGCAGCCTCAGAGCTCCCTGGAAGGTGCGATCAGGCGCGCTCAGTATGAATTGGACGATTTCCATGGTCGCTGCCAATACAGGTTGCTCGGTTGGAGCGGGGAAAACGTGCTCTACTATTTCACGGAGCACGCGCCCTGGGCTGCGTGCAACGGCGGTGACTTTTGGAAGTATGATGCGGCCGGCGGCGGCCGGCCTCAGCGGATCGAGGGACCGCCCGGCGACTTTGAGGCCTCGACGGAAGTCAGTGCGGGGCCAAAACACCCGAGCGGTGACACGAGTATCGTCGGATGGAGGGGGCGGCTGGTCGAGGAATCGGTGTCGCCGGACGGCAGGATGAGGGCGGCGGTGATCCAGGACTGGTCGCCGTTTCATTTTGAGGTGGTCGTGCTGCGGCGTTCCGATCCTTGATCGCGATTGACAGGTCGTCGGCGAGAGTACTGACGTTGGGTTTCGGCCATCCCCCGGAAGTGGGGAACAGATTGGCGCTCCTTTCGTGGTATACTGCCGGCGGTCATACTGTCCCCTTACGTGCAATTCTAGCGAGGAAAGCGAGTGTTGGCAGAGAAAGAGGAGATGCAGTCCTCCGAACCGGTTGACTCTGCGCTGGGTAGGCCGCCGCGGACGCGCTGGGCAGCGATGTGGGTCCTGCTTTTGCTGTCCCTGGTTGGGATCAGCGGACCCTGGCTTGTGCATCCATTTTTCTTTGGATGGGGTTTGGCGCCGGTCCATATATGGCGAGACTTAATTCTAGCTCTTATCTACCTGCCCCTGGCCGAAGCTTTCTACACAAGCCCACTTTGGTTTCTTCTCCTTTGGGGCGGGGGGCTGGCCTTATGCACGTTGCTCTGGCAAGTATCGCGGCGAGGACGGTTCGCGAAAACGCTTGCTCTCCTTCCCTTGGGATGTCTCTTGTTCAGCCCACTTGCCGTCGTGTTGAAGTACGGCTCATTCGATACGGTGGAAGCCCTGCGGGCACATGAGGGTTACGAAGTAGATTGGCTTACTGAACCGGAACATGCACTTGCCGGCTTAGTCAGGAGGGCGCAGTTTCGTTTCACCATGGGGGGGTGCGTGGTCGATCTCTGCGAGCCCGAACTGGTTGGATGGGATGATAGGAACAGGCTCTTCTATACGACACACCACCCTCTAGCTGATTCTTATTGCAGCAGGACAGAGGGTCATCTGTGGGTCTACGATCCGGCTACCGACAACCGGCCGCAGCGAATTCAGGAGTTGCCGGACGGCGTAGAGTTTGTACCATATGCCGGTGCGGTTCCCTTTCGGATAAATGTGGAAGAATTAGTGGTGAGAGAATCGGCCGTCGCTGCTGATTTCGATCGGGATGTTGAAGTGCTCGATGAAAGGATTTCGCCGAATGGTGAAATGCTGGCAATTGTCGTCTTCGACTGGTCTACACTAGACTCTGACATTATCGTGTTTCGGCGGGCAGTTCAGTGATTGATCCAGCATGACCTTTCAGGCGGGGTTCTTATGTTGTGCAAATTCGCCATGTGAGAGAATTGACAGTGGGAGATTTGACAATGGGAGATTTGCGTGATATTCTCGCTTCAATTAGAATCTTGCCAAGGAAAGCCGCTCCCACACGAGGACGATTCAACAGCGTGAGCGAACAAAGACCTGACGAAGTTACGACGATTGCCGATCTGATTTGCAGCGAGGATGATGCGCTCCTGCCGATCAACCTGTTGGACGGGCCGAGCCCCGCGGAGATGCTGTTGTCGAGCAACCTGCGCCATGAGTGGCGCGGGTTTTCTTTTGGCAACTTTTGGTTTGGTTATTATTTCGGTGTGAACCAACCGTCTCCGCTGGTTGAGGAGCGTTGGGCTGTGTAAGGGCAGCTGGCGTAGAAACACTCAAAGCGTGGAGACAAACTCCACGCTTTTTTTGTTGGCATTGAGGCGGGTTCGGGGACAAGGGCTGCCTGCCGCTGTGGGGTGAGGGAGCGCAAAGAAGGGGCAAGTTGGCAGAGTTAACAGCGCCTCCGGGGCGAGTTCCCGGGGCGAGAGTTGGGGGGAGCCGTGATCTGTCGAGGAATACGGGGTGCGACGACGGTTGAAGAGGACACGCCTGAGGCTATATTGCGGGGCACGCGTGAACTCCTGGCGCTGATGATTCGTCTTAACGGGATAGAGTCGGTTGATGTGTGCAGCGCCATATTTACGACGACTCGCGATATTGTGAGCCAGTATCCGGCGCTGGCGGCGCGCCAGCTGGGGTGGATGGATGTTCCGCTGCTTTGCGGGCACGAGATGGAGGTGCCTGACAGCGTCCCGATGTGTGTGCGGATCATGGTCCACTGGAATACGGAAACGCCGCAGGAGGAGATCCACCATGTCTATCTGAAGGCGGCCCAGAGCCTGCGTCCCGACCAGAGCCTGGCTTCGGAGATCGATATGGACGAACTCAACCGCTGGATTGACGAGCAACTTGCCAGGATAGCTGGGGGCGTCTGAGCGGCCGCGCGGGAGGCGGTGACCGGCTGGGTGGGACGGTGCAATTACGCAGATAGCAAGATTGGAGCAGTCCGATGAGAGTTGTCGCATTTCAGGGAGAGAACGGCGCCTACTCCGAGGAGGCGATTCGCCAGCAGTACGGCGCCGACGTTGAGACGTTGCCCTGCCGTACGTTTGAGAACATTTTTGCGGCGCTTGACGAGGAGCGGGCCACAGCCGGGGCGGTGCCGGTGGAGAACTCGCTGGCGGGCAGCATAAACAAGGCGTACGACCTGCTGCTCGACCATGACTTTCGCGTGCAGGGAGAGATTCTGCTGCGCGTGCAGCACAACCTGTTGACGCTGCCGGGCAACGGGGAGAAGATCGAGCAGGTTCGCAGCCATCCGCAGGCGCTGGCGCAGTGCGAGGGGTTTCTGAACCGCCACGGATACGAGGCGATTCCCTGGTATGATACAGCGGGCAGCGCCAAGGAGCTGGCCGAGAAGCCGGAGCCGAATGTGGGCGTGATTGCAAGCGTACTGGCCGGCGAGATCTACGGGCTTGAGATTGTTCAAAGCGGCATCGAGGATTTGCACTACAACTTCACGCGATTCTTCATCGTCGGTAAGGAGGACGCGGAACCCACGCCAAACGCCAAGACTTCGCTCGTCTTTGCCACGCCGCACAGCCCCGGGGCGCTCTATGCCTGTCTCGGGGAGTTTGCCGAGCGCAACATCAACCTGGCGAAGCTGGAGAGCCGTCCGCGCCGCAACCGCCCGTGGGAGTATGTCTTTTACCTGGATTTTATGGGCCACTGGCAGGAGCCGGACTGCAGCGCCGCGGTTCTCGGTTTACTCAACCGGGCAGCATTTGTGAAGATGCTGGGCAGCTACCCGGCGGCGGCGGTTCCGACGCAGGAGCAGTTTGCGCAGGAGGCGAGCCTGCAGATTTAGGCTTGATTCTGCGATGGTTTGGGGCATCGGGAAGGTGAACTGATGCGCCCTTTATTCTCAAGAGCAGTTCGCTCACAAAGGGACAATCGATCAGGAGAGTGAGATGGTCGTCGTAATGAAATCGAGTGCCACCGCCGCCGAAATCGGGAATGTCATCCAGCGCGCCGAGGCGCTCGGCGCGCAGACACAGCCAATCTATGGCCAGGACCATACGGTTATCGCACTGATCGGCGATCTGACCCAGGTCCGCCGCGAGACGTTCGACGCGATGGGTGGCGTGCTGAAGACGGTCCGCATCCAGGACCCATACAAACTTGCGAGCCGGGCGACCCATCCTGAGGGCACGGTGATTGACGTGGCCGGAATCAGATTTGGCGGCGACGAGGTGGTCGTCATGGCGGGACCTTGCAGCGTCGAGAGCCGTGCGCAGATAATCGAGACGGCGATGGCGGTGAAGGAAGCGGGCGCGAGCGTATTGCGCGGGGGCGCGTTTAAGCCGCGGACGAGTCCGTACAGTTTTCAGGGACTGGGTGAAGAGGGTTTGAAGTACCTGGCCGAGGCGAGAGAGATAACCGGGTTGCCGGTGATATCGGAAGTGATGACGATCGAGGCGATCGACCTGGTGGCCGAATACGTCGATATTCTACAGATAGGCGCGCGCAACATGCAGAACTACGGTCTGCTGCAGGCGGTAGGGAAGGTGCAGCGGCCGGTCATGCTCAAGCGGGGCATCAGCGGCGAGATCAAGGAGCTTCTGATGTGCGCCGAGTACATTCTGAGCAACGGGAACATGGAGGTGATGCTGTGCGAGCGGGGCATTCGCACGTACGAGACCGCGACGCGCAACACGTTCGATCTGAATGCCATTCCGGTATTGAAGCGGGCCTCCCATCTGCCGGTTGTGGCCGATCCTGCGCACGGAACCGGGGATTGGGAGCTGGTCCCGCCGATGTCTTTGGCTGCGGTGGCCGCCGGCGCCGATGCCCTCATTCTTGAGGTGCATCCTGATCCCGAATCGGCCATGAGCGACGGTGATCAGAGTCTTAAGCCGGAGCGGTTTGCCGAATTGATGAGCGGGCTGCGAAAGGTCGCCGAGGCGGTTGGCCGCACAATTGTTGCGCCCGGCGGACGGGAGAGCCTGCCTGTCGATGTCGACGGGAGGCGCGCAGTCCTGGCCTGACAAAGCGTACAGTAAGCAGGCCGGTAAGCAGTTGCGCCTTCCTGCCGAATTCATCCTACATTGATATTTCAACTGCACAACTGTATCAGGAAAGGATCTATCAATGATTGTCGTAATGAAGCAGCACGCAGCGCCGGAAGAGGTGGAAGCGGTCGTCAAGCGCGTCGAGGAACTCGGCTATAAGGTGCATCTCAGCCGGGGTGAGGCGCGCACTATTGTCGGTATCATTGGCGCCGACGACTATCTGATCCAGCAGGACACGTTTGAGGTGCTGGATGGCGTGGAGAAGACGGTGCGCATCATGCAGCCCTACAAGTATGCGAGCCGCGACTTCGTGCCATCATCAACGACGATTCCTGTCAACGGCATCACTGTCGGCGGCGAGAGGATCGTCGTGATGGCGGGGCCATGCAGCGTTGAGAGCCGCGAGCAGATTCTGGAGACTGCGCATGCGGTGAAGGAGGCAGGCGGCGCGGTGCTGCGCGGGGGCGCGTTCAAGCCGCGCAGCAGCCCGTACAGTTTCCAGGGTCTGGGTGAAGAGGGGCTCAAGTATCTGGCCGAGGCCCGCGAGCAGACGGGTCTGCCGGTGATCACGGAGGTGATGAGCTCTGAGGACATCGAACTGGTGGGTGACTACACGGACATCTTCCAGATAGGCGCGCGCAACAACCAGAATTACCCGCTGCTGAAGGCGGTCGGCAAGACGAGCAAACCGGTCTTTCTCAAGCGGGGGATCAGCGGCACGATCCAGGAGTTGCTGATGGGGGCCGAGTATATTCTGAGCAACGGCAACATGCAGGTGATGGTGTGCGAGCGGGGGATCCGCACATACGAGACTGCCACGCGCAATACATTCGACATCAACGCGATTCCGGTGTTGAAGCAGTTGACGCATCTGCCTGTTGTCGCCGATCCCGCGCACGGAACCGGTCAGTGGGAGTACGTGAGCCCGATTGCGAAAGCTGCGGTGGCCGCCGGCGCCGATGCCCTGATGATCGAGGTGCATCCCAACCCGTCGAAGGCGTGGAGCGACGGCGCGCAGAGTCTTACCTTTCAGCGATTCGGCAACTTGATGAAGGAGCTGCGCACAGTTGCCGGCGCGGTCGGGCGCGAGATCTGAGGGAGCGTTTTCCGTTTTCGGTTTTTCGCGGCCCAATTGCAGTGGCTGCGGAGTCTCGTAAACTCAGAAACGGATTATGAAATCTCTGTCTGATTGCAGTGTCACCGTGATTGGGCTTGGCCTGATGGGGGCGAGCCTGTGCATGGACCTGAAGCGGCGAAACCTCTGCCGCGAGGTGCGGGGCGTCACCCGCAGCATCGGCACTATACTGCGCTCCTTCGAGGAGAACGCGGTCGACCTGGCGACGACCGACCTTGGTTCCGGCGTCGCGGGTGCAGATATCGTGATACTCTCGACGCCGGTTCGGGCGGTCGTGGCGATACTTGAACGGCTTGGCCCGATCCTGTGGCCGGGAACCGTTGTCATGGATATGGGCAGCACCAAGGCCGAGATTTGCGCGGCGATGGAGAGCCTGCCGCCGAGGATACAGCCGATCGGCGGTCATCCGATGACGGGCAAGGAGACGGCGGGTTACGCGTCAGCCGAGAGCGGTCTGTACGAGCAGGCGCCGTGGGTGCTTACGCCGCTTGCGCGCACGAGGCCGGAGACGGTCTCACTTGCGACCGAGCTGGTCAGGGCGATCGGGGCCTTTCCGATTGTGCTTGAGCCGGTCCGCCATGACCGGCTGGTGGCCGCCATCAGTCATCTGCCGTACATGCTTGCGAGCGCGCTGGTGCATACGGTGGCTGACGGCGCGGCGACCGACAGCGCCGTCTGGGAACTGGCGGCGGGCGGGTTCCGCGATACCAGCCGCGTGGCGGCCAGCGATACGCAGATGTTTCTCGATATTCTGATGACCAATCGGGGGGCGGTCCTGGCGCAGCTGGACGCGTTGGGCGGGCATCTGAATGAATTGCGGACGATGCTGGCGGAGGGAGATGAAGAGTCGTTACGCCAAAAGCTGGACTGCTCGCAGTCGGTGCGAGCAGCCTGGCAAGAGAAGAAGGGGTTGCAGGCAGCGCAGGCGGGCGACTGAGCGCGCAGCATTCGGAGGCGCCAGGCGACGGTCGTGTTCCTGGCGTTGCCGCGGGGAGGGTTCCGGCGCGATCGCAGTCCTGTCCAACGATACCAAATTCACCTAATTCATTATCTTATGGCAGACATTCTCAAGATCAGGAATAGCGGCCCGCTGGTTGGCCGTTGCACCGTTCCGGGCGACAAGTCGATCAGCCATCGAGCGGTGATCTTCAGCTCGCTGGCAGAGGGGCGTTCCTACATTCGCAACTTTCTGGACGGGCACGATTGCCGTGCGACGATGAACATCATGCGGGCAATGGGCGTGGTCATTGACGAGATAAGCCCAACCCAATTGGAGATTCAGGGCGCCGGCATCAACGGTCTTCTGGAGCCGGAGGGCGTGTTGGATTGCGACAACAGCGGCACGACGATGCGCTTGCTGGCGGGGCTGCTCTCCGGGCAGGAGTTTGTGAGTGTTCTCAGCGGAACGGCCCAGATCCGCGGCCGCCCGATGGCGCGTATCGTTGAACCGCTGCGTTCGATGGGCGCGCAGGTCCATGGGCGGCAGGGCGGCAGGTATGCGCCTTTGACAATGGTACCCAGCCGCCTGAAAGCGATTGAATACGAGATGCCGATCGCCAGCGCGCAGGTGAAGAGCTGCCTTCTGCTGGCAGGACTGTTCGCGCATGGACTGACCGTCGTCCACCAGCCGGGGCCGGCCCGCGATCACACCGAGCGAATGCTGATCTCGATGGGTGCGCCGATCTCTGCGCTCGGCAACACGACACACAGTGAGCGACCTCAGTCTCCGCTCAAACCGATGAGTCTGTTTGTTCCGGGCGATATCTCCTCGGCTGCCTTTCTGCTTGCGGCGGCTTCGGCGCTGCCCGGCAGCAACCTGACGATCCTGGACGTTGGCATCAATGCCACGCGCACGGGCATCGTGGACGCGCTGTCGGAGATGGGCGCAAGCATTCGGCGCCGAGAGCGGCCGCACCAGGGGGGAGAGCCGGTTGCGGACCTGATTGTCAGCGGCGGCGGACTGCATGGGCTGGAGTTCGGCGGCGGCCAGATCGTCACGATGATCGACGAGCTGCCGGTCCTGGCGGTAGCCGCTACACAGGCCGAGGGCCGCACGGTGGTACGGGATGCCCAGGAGCTGCGGGTAAAGGAGACCGACCGGATTGCCACGACCGTTTCCGAACTCAAGAAGCTGGGGGCACAGATCCAGGAGACCCCTGACGGATTCATCGTTGACGGGCCGACGCCGCTGAGGGGCAACAGGGTGGACAGCCACGGCGATCACCGGTTGGCGATGGCGCTGGCGGTAGCCGGTCTCATTGCCGACGGCGAGACGACGATACGCAACGCGCAGGTTACGGCGGACAGCTTCCCTGGATTCGAGACGACGCTGCGCGCGCTCGAGGTGGAGGTGCAGGAGTTGGATCGGGCAAGCCAAAATGAGTGAACAGCAGCAAGATATTGTCGATTCGGACCCGTTTCCGATCGACATCAACGCCACGACCACGCTTGTCGGCCTGTTCGGCTGGCCGGTAACCCATTCGATCAGTCCGCAGATGCACAACGCCGCGTTTGTGGCGCGTCAGATGAACTGGCGGTACGTGGCGTTTGGTGTAGCGCCCGAGCGAGTGGGGGAGGCTGTTGCGGCCCTGCCGGCCCTGGGTCTGCGGGGTGTCAATGTAACGGTGCCGCATAAGCAGGCGGTGATGCAACATTTGCAGCACTGGACCGCCGCGGCCGAGGCGATAGGCGCGGTCAACACGATCATCGTTGGCGAGGATGGGCAGCTTACCGGCGACAATACGGACTCGGCCGGATTCATCGCCGACCTGCGTGCGCACGGGGTCGATCCCGGTGGAAAACGCGCGTTGATCATTGGGGCCGGCGGTTCAGCCAGGGCCGTCGTTTACGGCCTGGCCGAGGCAGGCGTCCAAAGTGTGAGGATTCTCAATCGCACTGTGGCCAAGGGGGTCGAGCTGGCGGGGACGATGCAGAGCTATTTCCCCGAAATTCCGATCGACGGAGGGACGTTCCCCGACGGGGTGGCCGCCGGGGCAGACGGCGCCGATCTGATCGTCAACTGCACTTCGCTAGGCATGGACCCGCACATCGAGGGGCTTCCGTGGGAGGAGGATGTCGAGTTTCGCGAGGATCAGATCGTCTATGACCTGGTTTACATTCCGGCAATGACGCGTCTGCTGCAGCTGGCTTCGACCGATGGGGCCAAGGCGATCGGCGGCCAGGGAATGCTCGTTTACCAGGGCGCGATTGCGTGGGAGAAGTGGACCGGCGAAGAGGCGCCCGTTGGGATTATGCAGCGGGCGATCAACATCATTTTTGAGCGCAGATGACGGGGCGCAGCCCGTCGGTCGCCATACGCACAGTGAGGAACCGATGACTCTAACAACACCATCATCTGTTAACTTCGGCGCGGTGCCCGACGAGAGCGGGCGTTTCGGACCTTACGGCGGCAAATATGTGCCCGAAACGCTGATGCCGGCGCTCGATGAACTGGAAGAGGCGTATCTCAACGCCCGCAACGACCAGGAGTTCATGGCCGAGTTGGCGCATCTGCAGCATACATACGTCGGCCGGCCAACGCCGTTGACTTACGCCCGGCGCCTGAGCGAAGAGCTGGGCGGCGCGCAGATCTATCTGAAGCGGGAGGACCTGGCCCATTCGGGTGCGCACAAGATCAACAACGCGCTGGGCCAGGCCCTGTTGATGAAGCGAAAGATGGGCAAGACGCGCATTGTGGCCGAAACCGGCGCGGGCCAGCACGGTGTCGCGACTGCGACCGCGGCGGCGCTGCTGGGCATCGGGTGCATCGTGTATATGGGTACGGTCGACATGGAGCGGCAGAAGCCGAACGTCTTCCGCATGCAGCTGTTGGGCACCGAAGTTCGTTCGGTTGACAGCGGTTCGCAGACGCTCAAGGATGCGATCAACGAGGCGATACGCGACTGGGTCACAAATGTGGAGACGACCCACTATCTGCTTGGAAGCGCGCTCGGTCCCCATCCTTACCCGGCGATGGTGCGCGATTTTCAGTCGATTATCGGGCTGGAGTGTTACACGCAGATGCAGGACCCCGCCGAGGGCGGCCCGGGGCGGTTGCCCGATGCGATCGTGGCCTGTGTGGGCGGGGGCAGCAACGCCATCGGCATCTTCCATTCGTTTCTCGAAGAGGAAAGCGTGCGCCTGATCGGCGTTGAGGCGGGGGGCCACGGCATCGAGGACGGCGCGCACGCGGCGCGGTTTGCCGATCCTGAGCGCGGCCGGCTGGGTGTGCTGCAGGGCACCAAGAGTTATGTGCTCCAGGACAGCGACGGCCAGATCGCGCTGACCCATTCCATTTCGGCGGGTCTGGATTACGCCAGCGTCGGCCCGGAACACGCCTGGCTACGGGACGTCGGCCGGTCCGAGTACACCTACTGCACCGATACGCAGACGTTGAAGGGCTTCAAGGCGCTGTGTGAGCTGGAGGGGATCATCCCCGCGCTCGAGAGCGCGCACGCGATCGGCTACGTGCTCGAACTGGCGCCGCAGATGGAGAGGGACCAGGTGATTCTTGTCAATTTGAGCGGGCGCGGCGACAAGGACCTGGGGACGGTGATGCAGACAATCGGTGGAGACAGTCTATAACGCCGTGTTTGGGCGCGAGGTGAGAGATGAGCGGAGTCAAACGCATTGAGCGGCTTTTTGGAGAGCTGAAGCGGTTAGGCAGGGCAGCGTTCATGCCCTATCATGCGATGGGTTATCCGACGCGGCAGCAGTCTCTTGACGTCGTCGCGGCACTGGCAGAGGCCGGGGCGGACCTGTTTGAGATAGGGATTCCGCACAGCGACCCGCTGGCGGACGGTCCTACGATCCAGACGGCGACCTATGCGGCGCTGATGGGAGGGACGACGGTGGCCGATTGTTTGCAGATGATGCGGGAGCTGCGCGCGCGCGGGGTTGAGCAACCGTTCTGTGCGATGAGCTATTACAATCCCATTCTGGCGTTCGGCGAAGAGCGGTTTGCGCAGGACGCGGCGGACGCGGGGGTCGACGGGTTGATTGTGCCCGATCTGCCGCCGGGCGAGTCGGAGCTGCTGGAGCCTGCCTGCCGGGCGGCGGGTCTGGCGACAATCTATATGCTGGCCCCGACCAGCACGGAGGAGCGGATCAAGGCGGTGGCGCGCCATGCGACCGGATTCATCTATCTTGTGAGTGTAACCGGCATTACCGGCGCGCGTGACGAGTTGCCGCCGGGACTGCAGGGCTTTGTCGAGAGGGTGCGACGCCACACAGATCTGCCCCTCGCGGTCGGATTTGGTATCAGCACCGGTCCGCAGGCCGCGCGCGTGGCCGAGATCGCCGAGGGAGTAGTTGTGGGTTCGGCGCTGGTCAAGGCCGCCGGTTCAGCCGATTGGGTCAGCGAGGTGCGCACGCTGGCCGGGCAACTGGCGGATGGCAGCCACGGGCTGGCGGTTGAGTGACAGGCGGGCGGCCGCGGCCGGTCCTATTGAACGCGATTGTGCATGACGGGGCGCAGCTTGAGGCCGAGCTGGAGTGAAAACCGGGCGTCGGCGTCGTTGAAGTCGAGCCGTGTGATGCCGGAGATTCGCTGCAGGCGATAGGTGAGCGTGTTGCGGTGGATGTGCAAGGCGGTCGCGGTCTGGCTGAGGTTGCCGTGGCAGGCGAAGAAGGCTTCGAGCGTCTCGACCAGCTCGGCGTTGTGGTTCTGGTCATGTGAGATCAGCGGTTCTACTGTTTTGCGATAAAAGCGGGCAGCTTCGCCGCTTCCTCCCAGCCCGGTCAACAGCTGATAGAGTCCCAGGTCCCCGAAGTAGGTCACCGGCGAGGCTTGCCAGGAGTTTCCCATGCGCCAGCTTTCGCGCGCCTGGTCCAGGCTGCGCAGCCAGTCGCGCACCGAGGCGGCAGGACGCCCGATACCGATCACGAGCTTGGCCCTGCTGAACAGTGAGGTAAAGTGCTCAACCAGATGGTTGGCGGTTGCTTTGAACTCGCGCCCGCTCCCAGTGTTGTCTGACGGCCAGAAGAGCAGTGCGGCCTCGGGGCGAACAGAGATAAGTACCGGCTCTTGCTGGCCCTCCAGATAGTTGCGCAGGGCGTTGGGCCAGTCCTGGATGCCGTCTGCCTGGACCAGCCAGGCCGAGTGCGGCCGGGTCAGGTCGAATCCGAGCGTCAGGCCGCGCTGAATCCAGGCCTCTTCGTCGGCGATTTCGGTGGCGAGCAGCTCATCGAGAAAGACGGCCCGCATTTTTTCCTCGACCGCGCCGACTGCTTGTTCCCGGCTCCAGGCCAGCGCGGCCGCGCCGGCGCCCTGGAGCACGGCCAGCCGCTCAACGGTCGAGACATCCTGACGCGGACCGCCGTTTGAGCGCAGCAAGAGGCAGTATCCCTCGATTCGTTCGGCCACAATGACCGGGCTGACCACGAGCTGGCGGAAGCGCTGGTTTCCTTCGACGTGGAGGATGCCGGTCAGCTCGTAGTTCTCGGACAGTTCGGCGCCGAATTCGGCGGCCAGCCAGCTGCGCAGCGTGGTGCGGCTGGGCAGAGAGGCCAGTACGCGGCGCTTGTGCTGTTCGGTCAGGGCCTCGAGACCGGCGGAGGCGATCGGGATGCCTTCATCTTTGAGGAAGAGAACGGGCTGTTCGGAGAAGCGGGCCAGCAGGTCGGCCATCATCTCCAATCCGCCGCCGTCGAGCTCGATCTGGGTCAGTTCGCGTTGCAGGTCGGCCGCCTTGGCGGCGAGGTAGCCACCGCGGTCGACGATGAGACGGATAACGGTCCGTTCGACCGACAGCAGCGGTTCGGAGTCGGCGAGGGCGATCAAGGGGATTTGGTTCTTTTTAGCGACGGCGACTGCGTCTTCGGGCACATCGCCCAGGACGCCGACGGCAGCGATCTGGGCCTGGTGCAGGCTGTTGACGACGCGATCGAGGCGCATCTGGGGATCGATCTGGCGCAGGTCGTCGATATCGATGAGCGCCAGCTCTTCGCCTTCGAGGTTGGAGAAAGCGGGGGGACTGGGGCGCAGGCTGCAGGCCCAGCTTACCGGCCGGTCGAGCAGTTCCCCGCCGCAGAGGATGCGGGATCCTGCGGGCAGGGCCAGGCGGTAGATCTCTTCAAGGGTGGTCGCGTCGCGGTACATGATCCAAGCCAGCCTGGGCGTTCGGCGCTGCGCGCTGCTCGGCAGCGGGCGGTTGGGTCTGTGTCAACGGGTACAGAATTGAATCAGCGGGCGCTGCAACCCGCCCGCTGAACCGGTCGATTCGTTTCACTTGTGGCGCGGGGGCGCCCAGTGCTGAAATTCTTCGGTTATTTGCCCCAGGCGCTCAGTGCCCAGCCGACTGCAGCGCCCCATACGGCCCAAGCTGGTATAGCGATGACGGGCCAGCTTGAAGGATTTTGTCCGAGCATTAGACCAAAGATAAACAGCACGATTAGGCCAACTATGAGGCCGATGATGCTGGCAAGCAGCAATTTGCCAATCGACTGATTCGGGCTCATAGCGCCAACTACAATCGGCCATACAATTGTCGAAAGCACGCCCGCGGCGACAACGACCAGTCCAAAAGCATCGCCTAGTGGCGATATAGGGAGAATTAAGAGAACTATGAACCCTACTAGGAAGAGGATGTTGCCAATTAGACCAGCAATTGCTGGCCGCCAGTTAGTGCCGAGGGCGCCGCGGGCAAAATCGCAGCCGACGATGGGCGCGGCGCCGATCACTACACCCAATAGGGCCACTAGGAAGGGCACGCCCTTCAGCAGCGCCATGAGCAGCGCGACCACAGCCGCAGCCACGGCAGCGTAAAGGGGCGCTTTCCAGCGTTCGGTGTTTGTCTCAGCGACGGTTGCGGCAGTCAGAATTGTCATCTTGGGACCTCCCCGTTCTGGTCGTATCTGCTGATTCTGTATGACGCCTCCACCGGAAGGGGGAGGGATGTTGATGATCGCGCCAACCGCCGAAAGCGGGGCCTGCGGAGGCACACGCTACTGCCCTCCGGGAAGCGATTCCCACTTCTCGGCGGACCAGCCGCTGACAATGAGATATAGCTGCGGCGTGTGGTCCCGGCACAGGACCAGGACGAGATTATTCTCCTCGGTCGCCGCGATGTCATCCAGCCAAATTCCTTCGCTGACCAGTGATTGCATTATTTTACCAGCCCGCTGCCAGCCGCGCAAGGGTTCGCTTTCGGGATCTGGGAAAGCGCTGGCCCCGTAGAGCGTCAGGAGCAGGTTGTTTTCGAGATAGAGGTCGAGATCGAAGAGGGAACGCGTCTCCGGCTCCGGCCTTTCAGCTGCTTCGTCGGCGATCGATTCTTCCCAAAGCGCAAGGCCCACAACTTTTTCGCCGGCGACTGTCTCGACAAGGGCCGCGTACTGCTCCTCGTCCAGCTGGAGATGGAGAGAAGGCTGGGCCAAGCCGTTTTCGTTTGCCGAAGTTTCGCTCGTTTTCATCTGCGCCTTCGCATATGGGACGCGCTGGACAGTGGTTTCGCCCGGGCATCCACCGTTTATTCCCGTTCCGGTCCGATCACGATCATGCGGGTGGGGATCGTTACCGGCTCGTCGAAAAAGTGGCCGCCGGCTTCAAAGTGGCTGAACTGGACCGGAAGCCCCTGATCGATGAAGAGATTGGGGCCGTTCATGGCGTGGAAGTGGAGGTGGGGCCCCGGCGAGTTGCCGCTGTTGCCGACGCGTCCGAGCAAGGCGCCGCGCCGGACCATCTGGCCGTCGTTGACCTCTAAACTGGCCTGTTGCAGATGGGCGTAGTAGCTGAACTCGCCGTTGGCATGGCTGATGGCGACGGCGTTGCCCAGCAGGCGGCGCATGTCGCCGCGCATCATGGCCTGGTCGGGGATGGCGCCGGGCGCCATGTCGGGCATATCGAAACAGAGGTATGCCACTTTGCCGCCGGCTGCGGCGTAGACCGGCTGATTCCAGCTGAAGTGGTCGGAGAGCGCGCGCCCGTCGCCCTGATGTGAGCGGCCTTCAGGGCCCAGCTTGACGAAATCGAGGGCGAAGGGCTGGCTGTAGACCTCTGTCTTGTGGAAGTCGCTCCAGTCGCCGGCCTGTACGGTCCACCATGCGCCCGCGAGCGGAAAGTAGAGGTCGGTCTGCTGTTCGTGATAGGCGACGGGCGTCTGGCAGTGGGCCTGCAGGCTCTCGCCGTTTTCGCCGGCATCGGGCGTGCCTGGCCCCCGGGCGACAGCGGTAATCTCCACGTGCGAGAGGCGTTCATGCGCGTGAAGGAGGAACTGGAGGCTGCGGACGGCGAGGCCGGTGTTGGCCGCGATGGTCAGATCGGCCTCGCCGGTGCGGTCTCGGACGACGCGGGCGGACCAGCGTTGCTCGAAGAGCAGTTGATGGCCGCGATAGCCCTGGAAGACGAGTCCCTGCAGCTTGGCATCGCCGTCGTAAGCGGTGATGCCGAGGTCGAAAGCGATTTCCTGAACCGGCCCGATGTTGGGGAACGGCAGCCGGTCGTAAAGGCCCGCCACAACTGTCTGCGGGCGCGTCTCCAGCGAGAGTCTGGTCGGCAAGGGCGGTCCTATCCTGTCGTCATGGCGTTACGGCGCGGCTTTGCTGCGCAATGGTTTCTCACCTGGTTTCTCGCTTGGTTTCTCACCTGGCTTCCATTTCCGTTGGGGTTTTTAACCCCGAGGTTGACAAGGGCTGAATTTTTATGTATAATAGTACTATAATCGGCTATTACATAGGAGAGAAACATGGCCCAGAAGGGAAAACACTACAGAAAAGGTATGTCGCTCAAGCAGTTGCTCAGGTGTTTCCGAACGACAAAACAGCAGAAGAATGGTTCATCAAGACTCGCTGGCCTAATGGTATCCGTTGCCCTCATTGCGATGGCGAAAACATCAAAGAGAATGCTTCGCATCCAACTATGCCATTTCGCTGCAACGACTGCAACAAACTCTTTTCGGTCAAGACCAATTCTGTCATGCACAGTTCAAAAATCGGCTATCAGAACTGGGCAATTGCTATTTACTTGGTAACAACCAGCATCAAAGGCGTCTCTAGCATGAAACTACATCGCGACTTGGAGATTTCACAAAAATCGGCTTGGCATATGCTGAACCGCATTCGTGAATCCTACAGCGAAGTCAGCCCTATGTTTGATGGCGAGGTCGAAGTGGATGAGAGTTACTTCGGCGGCAAGGAAAGTAACAAGCACGCCAAAGACAAACTGAACGCAGGGCGCGGCACTGTTGGCAAGACTGCGGTTGTCGGCATGAAGAGCCGTGATACGAACGAAGTGCAGGCCCAGGTTGTGGAATCGACCAACAAGGAAACTTTGCAGGATTTCGTGGTGGAGAACACGACACCCGACACAACCGTCTACACAGACGAGGCCAGAGCGTACTCAGGGCTTCCAAGAGAGCATCAGACAGTAGGACACAGTGTAGGTGAGTTTGTGCGGAAACAGGCACACACGAACGGCCTGGAGTCCTTCTGGGCCATGTTGAAGCGCGGCTACACAGGCACCTATCATCATATGAGCCCCAAACACCTTCACCGCTACGTTGACGAGTTTGCGGGGCGGCATAATGATCGCCCGTCAGACACGATAGCGCAAATGGAAAACATGGTGCAGGGGATGACAGGAAAGCGCCTTCGCTACGCCGATTTGATTGCTGGTGGCCCAGCATACTAGGAAATCAAAAAACGACACAGATTCAGCGCGATTGGATTCCACAGGGAAAAAGCAAGGGAATTGGTATGCCTTACTACATAGTACAATGCGGTGGAACCTTCGATGGATAAGACGCTGAGTGAAGTAAATTTGCAGTGGTACTATGACGTGTTGAATGATATAGGATGCGACACTGTATCTTGTGATCGTGCTGCAAATACGGTGACTTATCATCGCGAAATCAAGTCCCATGAAAACCGCACCCGGAATGCAGGAGCGGAAGAACTAGCTCATGCAATAATTGTCGCGTTGCTCGCCTCAGAGAAATACAAATACGATAGGGGCTCTCTGGGCCACGAAATTCATTTTGCCCACGGCAGCAAAGGAAGTAAAGCAGATGAAGTAGATATCCTGATTTGGGATGACGACGAGCTTCCCTTTGCGATGATAGAAGTTAAGTCGGCCACGAAATATGAAGTTGAGAAGGATGATGCTATCCGACACCAGCTTTTCGGGACCGCACCACTCGTCGGAACACCTAAACTCATTGTCTATGCGACGGTGATGCCCGACGGGCCAACACCGGAAATTCAAGCCGTTTGCATCGACTATACTCTATACAAAGATTTCGATGCCTGGGATGCCGCTGGCCAGCCACATTCAAAAGAAGTGCCTGTGGCATACCAAGACTTGTCGTTCACTCCGTATCGAAATGCTGGCGATCTCGATCTCAACTTCACAAGTACATCTGCTGACTTTCGGACAATCGCAACAGCGTTCCACAATGAATTTTTTGGCGAACACCCGGACAATACGCTATTCGAAAATTTGCTGAAGTGTTTGTTGGCAAAGATATACGACGAACGTACTTGCAAGAAGGGAGATGATTACGAGTTTCAGGTGTTTTATCGCAACCACAAACCGGAAAACGCGGGAATGGTTTTCGAGAGAGTAAACTCTCTCTATCGGCAAGCATATGAACGCTATGTCGATCCATCAGCTTCCGATGTGAACGAGATAGACCGCAGAGATTTTTCCGAAGAAAACGTTAAGTCAGTAGTTCAAGCACTTCAGGGGATTTCCATTACCAAAGGGGCGGCCCGGAATGGAGACGTAATCGGTGCCTTCTTTGAAGAAATCTTACGGGCGGGGTTCAAGCAGGATCGCGGGATGTACTTCACCCATGACAACATTGTCCGATTCATGATCGAGGCACTTGGTTTAGGGGAAATGACTAGAGAGATCTGGGATTCTTCCAACCACCCAGAAAACCGATTGCCCTACGTCATCGATCCGGCCTGTGGGTCAGGCACTTTTCTCCTCCATGCGATGGGGTGCATAACTGCAACTGTTCGGGATAACATGTCTGAATTTGCCAGTGATTATGACTCACAGTTCTTCTTCAATAAAGAGTTCAACGATGATCAACCTAATTCCTGGGCCGAAAAGTTTCTCTATGGTTTTGATCCAAAGTTCATTATGGCCGTTACAGCGAAAGTTAATATGGTGTTGCACGGGGACGGATCTGCCCATATTTTCAGGGAAGATGCCTTCAAGCCTTTGTCCAAGTACGGCGATCCAAGGTTGCGGCCTTGTGCAGAGCAATCACGTTCTGTAGGGCGGGCAGTTTATTCTCCCGATCTTTGTGAACGGTTCGATGTCGTCGTGTCGAATCCCCCTTTTAGCGTCACGCTCCCAGTAGAGACACAGAGAACGCTGGAATCGGCGTTTTCGCTACCTAAAACCACACCCAGCGAGGGGTTGTTTGTGGAGCGATGCTTTCAATTATTGAAATCGGGCGGACGCCTAGCAGTAGTCTTGCCTGAATCGCTTTTGAATACCAAGACCATGAGTAGTGTTCGTTTGTTGCTGTATCGCTTCTTCCATATTCGGGCCATTGTCTCTCTCCCCCGGAATGTCTTCATTGATACGCCGACCCAAACGAGTTTGCTATTTGCAGAGAAGAAGACACGGTCGCAGATCGCGGCATGGGATCATGCTTGGGCCAATCAAGAAGAAGCTGTGAGTAGGGCACTGAGTCAGGCTCGTCGCATCCTCACAAAAAGAGAAGCTCAGTCCCGATCCGCCTCGGAAGTGGCCGAGCGTTTCTTGTCCGCCCTGGCTGGCATCATCACTGGCAGGGAGTGGATAAGCAAGAGGGGTAAATCACCAGAGTTGTTAAACCTGTCCTGTAACTGGGGAAACAGGGAAGGCATGGCGGCGGCGGAATACTATCGTCCCTTAATGAATACCGCGGATTTCAAGAGTTTGTGTCTTCATACCATTTTTCGGAACTTAGTTGGGCAAATGGATTATTCTTTTGCAGCCTATGAAGTGGCCGAAGTAGGTTTCAAACTCAGCAAGAGAAAGGAGAAACCTAAACCGAACCACCTCTGCCATTTCGTAGGCAAGGAATCGGGGCAAACCATTTACAATTTGCATACCTCAGACGAACCATATGAGATGCAGGTTGTTCCGGATCACCCTCAGTTGGTACTCGACTTCATGCGTCGTGATATAAAGTGGGGCAATGAAATATGAACAAGGCATGGCCCAAAGTACATACTTCCTCGCTCGTTGCAATTGCCGAGACTTATTCATTTCGCTGTGATTCTAAACAGGCCAACCGCGATGAGCGTACCCAACTGAGACGTGTTACTTCACAAGATTTCTTCTATCTCAACGAATTCCTTCCCATGCCCTTTATCAAGGGAAATCAACCTCAATACCTTGAGGTGGCAACAGATGAATCGGTTCCGGTAATCAATACACTTTCCATTCAGAACCTATCTTTACATCCCGAACACTGTCGCCATATTAGACGAGAAGATTTCGAGTTGATCTCACCCCAACGCAAGGTAGGATTTGACGACGTGCTTCTAACGGTTGATGGTGGTGTCAGTATAGGAAAACCTTGCCGATTCGATCTTGATGGAGAATACACTGTAGATAGCCATGTAGCTATCCTCCGTCCTGCCTTATTGTCGCCGATTGTTATAGTCTATCTCTTAGCATCCCCTCTGGGACAGATGCAGTTTCGCCGGGCGGAGTCGGGGGCAAGTGGTCAGACTACGGTCACGGAAGCAGATATTCGACGATTTGTCTTTCCCCGCGAAATCCTCACCACGATTGATCAATTCTGTCATTCTGCCGAAGCGGAGCGGCAGGCTATCCAGGAAGAGCGACATAGATTGGACCGCCGCGAGCAGGCGATATGGGATAAACTACAGATGTTTGAGAGTTGAATGCTTCAAAACCGATAGGAAGATGATTTCCATACCTACAAAGAGAAGAGGGAAGCGTATCGAACTGGTTCGTGAATAGTCCAACGAGAATCCTGCGAAGCAGCCAATGGCTTGTTCGTCAAGCCCAAAACTACCAATTTCCATCGAGAAAAGTCCGCGCAATAATCAGGAGTAATTCAGATGACCAAGCGAAGGAAACGAAAAAAGACAGAGGAACGACTAGGCGATGAGGAATATAGCCCGCAAAAGAGGCGACGCGGACGGCCAGAGAAACCGCTCAAAATTGACGATACGCCAGAGAATGTTGCCCGCTCCCTGTTTGGGATGCCTCCCATCAAAGCGAACAAGCAGAACACTTGATGGCCGAAAAACAGTCCTTGTCAACCTCTAAATCGTACTTTGGATTATAATCCCCTTTCCGATTTATCCGACACGGAGGGCAACTGCAAGCAGTCGGTCTGTCGCCGGCGCGACCCGAGACCAACGGCCTACTTTCCGTTCGCTTCATTGATGAGAGTGGCGGCCTGCAGGACGGCCACCTCCGGCGCGGCGGCGCGGTCGAGCGTCTGGGCGATCATTTCTTCGGCATAGCCCCAGACCTCGTCCATTTCGGCGAGGTGGGGCAGGGGCAGGGCGGTGGCGGCCTGAAAGGTAAAGCCTGTCAACAGCTTGTCGCCGCCGAGGTCGGCGTCCTTGTGCGCGGGCAGGCGGCCGGCGATCTGCGCCAGCTGCGACGCGCTCTCGGCGCTGGTTATGTGTCGCGCCAGCGCGAGGGCGTGCTCCTGCTTCTCGGCGGGGACAGCGGCATTGAGGAAGACGCCGTCGGCGCCCAGCCAGGGGCGGGCAGGACCGGCCGGGCCGTCCGGGAGCGGCGCAACGCCGAGGTCTGCGCCGAACCGCTCGCGCAGTTCGTGGATACTCCACGGGCCGTCGATGAGGAGGGCGAATTCCTCCTTCTTGAAGCGGTCCATCAACATGCCGTAGTCGAGGGCCGCGAAGATGCCGGGCGTCTCCTGGGCGCGCAAGAGCCAGGCCAGGAATTCGGCGGTCCCGGTGGACTGGTCGAGGACGACGCGACCATTTTCGTCAAAGAGGGCGCCGCCGTAGGCCGGGACAGCCCAGAAGAGGTGGTAGAAGTTGGTGTAGATGCCGATTCCCTGGGAGGGCGAGGCCTGCGCCAAGTCGATGATGTCGTCGGTGGCGGCCGGCAGGGCCTCATCGGCCAGCAGGCGTCTGTTGTAGTAGAGGGCTACCAGCTCGTAGTGTGTGGGCAGGCCGTAGAGCTGGCCGCGCCAGGAGAGGTTTTCAACGGCCGCGGGGACAAATTGGGCCCGTTCCTGAGCGGGGACCCAAGTGTCCAGCGGCAGCAGGAGGTCTTCCGCCGCGAGCTGGCGCAGCCACCAGCCGGGCGCCATGAGCAGGTCCGGCCCGCCGCCGGCCTTGGCGGCCTCGTTGTAGGCCTGGGCGAGGTCGCCGTATGCCACGAAGTGCGACTGTACGCGGATGTCGAGGCGATCCTGCAGGAAGCGGGTCAGGATTTGGGTCAGGGCGTCGGCCTCGCTGCCGGTCCAACTGTGCCACAGCTCGATTGACGTCGCGGCCGATGCGGGCGCGGGCTGCGAGGCTACGGGCGTGCTGACGGCGGTTGGCGTTGCCGTGGCCGTGGCGGATGCTGTGGGCACGAATTCGACGGCTGGGTCGAGGTCGGTCGAGGCGTCCGGCGGCGCGGTCGACCAGCCGTCGGGCCAGCGCGAGGAGATTACGAGGACGGCCGAGACGGCCAACACGTTCAGTAAGGCGAGCGTCCAGAAGAGACGCCAACGGAAACGGGACATCAGTGTCGTAGGCGATGTCGCGCGCGCTGGTCGCGCGCGCCGGGCGTTCTTGGTTCAGTATTCGTTCGGGCCGGTTCAGTGCAGTATGATCAAGAGTCGAGGCTGCACTCAATCGACCTGTTTCTCGTTCAGATGCGCCAGCAGCCCCTGCAGTCCCAGCAGGTAGCTGCGCCAGCCAAAGCCGCTGATCTGGCCGACACAGACCGGCGCGATGACCGAGCGGTGGCGGAACTCTTCGCGGCTGTGGACGTTGCTCAGGTGGACTTCGACGGCGGGCAGGGCGACCCCGGATATGGCATCTCGAAGGGCATAGGCGTAGTGGGTGAAGGCGCCGGGATTGAAGAGAAGGCCGTCCGCCCATTTGCGGGCGCCGTGTATTTCATCGATCAGCACGCCTTCGTGGTTGCTCTGGACGGCGCGGGTTTCGTTTTCGGGCCCGGCCTCGTCGACCAGCGCGCGGTTGATCTTATCGAGGCTAACGTGCCCGTAGATCGACCGTTCGCGCGTGCCGAGCAGATTCAGATTGGGACCGTGCAGCACCAGGATTTTCGCCATGGGTCGCTCTCGTGTTGGCTGTGGCAAATCGGTTCGGCCGCAGCGGATTGCGGGCTGCGGCGGTTAAATCAACTCAGCGGTTATGTCAGCACGGACGCCAGCGCGTCGCGTACAAAGTCCGCGCCGGGGTCGTCGATAATGACGGCATCTCCGATTTCCCGGGGGATGATCAGACGCAGCATTTTGCCCTGGCGCTTTTTGTCCCGGAACATCATCGTGTAGACCTCGTCCAGGTCGAGGCCGCTGGCCGACGTGGGCAGGCCCAACCTTTCGAGACAGTTTTCGATGCGGTCGGCGGTGGACTGGTCGCACCGATCCAGGGCCACTGCCATGCGGGCGGCGGCGACGGTACCGACGGCGACGGCTTCGCCGTGGCGCAGACGGTAGCCGCTGACCTGTTCGATGGCGTGGCCGAAAGTGTGGCCGAGGTTGAGGGTTGCGCGCCGGCCGCGCTCGAATGGGTCTTCGATCACGACGTCGACCTTCACGCGGACGGCGTCGGCGATCATGTGGGTCAGGTTGGTGGGGCCTTCTTCTTCCAGCTGGCGGAAGAGCTCGGGCGCTCCCAGGATGCCGTGCTTTGCGGTTTCGGCGAGTCCGGCGCGGAACTCGGCCGCGGGCAATTCGTCCAGGACGTCGGGGTCGATGATCACGACTGCGGGCTGTTTGAAGGCGCCGACAAGGTTTTTGCCCTGGGGCAGGTCGACGCCGGTCTTGCCGCCGACGGAGGCGTCAACCATCGACAGCAAGGAGGTGGGGACCTGCACAAAGGGCGCGCCGCGCAGGTAGGTAGCGGCGGCGAAACCGGCCATGTCGCCAATGACGCCGCCGCCGAGCCCGATGATGGGGCTGCGGCGGTCGAGCCCGGCGGCGACGAACTGATCGTAGAGGCCCTGAATGGTTGCCAGCGTCTTGTGCGCTTCGCCTTCGGGAACGACGCAGAGGACGGGTGCGTAGCCCTCCTGTTTGAGGCTATCGCTCAGCGTCTCGGCGTAGTGGGCGGCGACATCGGCGTTGGTGACGATGGCGGCCTGGCCTTTTGCCAGGTTTCGATTGGCGAGAAGCCGGCCCGAATGCGCCAGGATTCCCTCGCCCAGGCAGATGTGATAGTGGCCTTCGGGCGTTGGAACGGTGATGCGCGTCATGCCTTCGATTTCGTTGTTGCCGGCCAGAGTGTCGAAGACGCGATCGGCGACTGCTGCGGCTTCGACGCCGTCGGTCGGCACGTGCAGGGGAATGCGCGCGTAGGCCTCGCGGCGGCTGAGCAGGAGCCTCTCGATGTTGCGCCTTTTTTCGTCGCGGTCGCCCGGCAGAAGGGGGCGGTCCTCGACGGACTCGACTCTCTCCAGCACGGTGTCAATGCCGGCGGTCAGACAGATGATTGGCCCGCTTTCGGCAAGGGACTGCCGGTTCTCGTCGTTTACCAGGGCGCCGCCGCCGGTCGCGATCACGAGACCGGACTTGCTCGCCAGCTGCTGGCAGAGGCGGGCCTCGGCCAGGCGGAAGACCTCTTCGCCGTCGTCGGCGAAGACCTCGGCTATGGTCTTGCCCAGCTCGGCCTCGAGGCAACTGTCCATATCGACGAGCCGTCGTCCCAGGCGCTCGGCCAGGATGCGCCCGACGGTGGTTTTGCCGGTTCCCATGAAGCCTGTGATCGTCAGGTTGGCGCCGTCGGCTATGTGGATATCGTGTGTTTGCATCGTCATGGAAGTGTGTGCGATTGCAGGTTTATTCCCTGGCTGCGATTCAGAAGAGCGTAAATTGGGAGGCGTCGACGCGTCCGGCCTGGTGCATGAGTACAGCGTTCATCAGCTCGATGGCCAGCCGGGATTCGAGCGTCACGCCGGCGCGCACGCCCACACAGGGGTCGTGGCGCCCTTTTTCCAGGGCAAAGTCGATTTCATCGAGGTTCTTGCGGACCGACTGCTGCGTTTTCTGGATTGTAGAGGTGGGCTTGAATCCGACGCGGCAGACCAGGGGGGAGCCGGTTGTCATGCCGCCGATCAGCCCGCCGTGGCTGTTGGCCTGGTAGCCGCTGCGGCGAATCGGGTCGTTGTTCTCGCTGCCCTTGCGGGGGATGACGCGCACGCCGTCGCCCACTTCGCAGGACTGGACTGCGTTCAGCCCGCCGAGGGCGCCCATCAAGCGCAGTTTGAGGCTTTGATAGAGCGGCTCGCCGGCCAGAGACGGTGGATTGACGGCGACTACTTCGACGGCGGCGCCGAGCGAATCGCCCTCGATGCGGGTGCCTTTGATCAGCTGCCCGGCCTCCTGGGCGAACTCTGCATCGAGCGAGCGAATCTCGGCTTCGTCCAGCCTGGCTTCGACCGCGGCGATCGCATCTGCTTCGATTGTTTGCGATTGTTGCTGCTCCGCCACGTTCTGGAAGTGTTGCGCCAGGCTCAGGTCGGTCTGCAGCGGGCCGACCTGCGAGATCGAAGAGATGATCTGTGTGCCGAAGCGTTCTCTCAGAAAGATGCGGGCGATGGACCCGCCGATCACGTCCGAGATTGTGGAGCGGTAGCTGGAACGGCCGCCGCCGCGAATGTCGACGAAGCCCTGCGACTTGTGATACTTCACCAGATCGGTATGGCCGGGGCGCACCTCGCCGCGCGGACCGGCGAACTGGTCGTAGTGGCGTGAACGCTGCGACGTGGAGAGCACGAGCGCTGCGATCGGCTCGCCGGTTGTGAAGCCTTCCTCGTAGCTCTCGGTACCGGAGGCGGACTCGCCGCCGACTGCGATTGCCGGTCCTGAAAGGAGACGGTCGATTTCACCTTCCTCGTAGAGGCCGGAGAGCAGGACCACCCTGTCGGCCTCCTGGCGCGGGGTGCCGTGGCGGTTGCTGCCGGGGCGGCGGCGGTCGAGATAGGACTGCACGTCGGCGCGGCTAAGGCGCAGTCCGGCGGGACAGCCGAAGACGATGGTGGTTACGCCGGGGCCGTGGGACTCGCCGGCGCCGGCGACTGCGAAGAGAGGGCCTCCCAGGATTTCCATGCTTCAGCCCCTCACTGGTCTTTGCCGCGGTCAGCCTGTGGGCTGCGCGTTTTGGCCGCGGCAACGAATGCCCGGACTGCGGCGGCGTCTTTGCGTCCGGGTGCGATTTCGACGCCGCTGCTGACGTCAACGGCCCAGGGCTGTACTGCGTTGACGGCGGCGGCGATATTGTGCGGAGTCAGCCCGCCGGCGAGGACGAGGCGCGGGCAGGTGCGAGCGATTTCGGCGGCGGCCTGCCAGTCGGCGCGTTTGCCGGTGCCGCCGTACTCGTTGGGGTCGTAGGCGTCGACAAGGAGCTGGGGGCCGTCCGCGGGGCCGAGATCTGCGTACCACTCGGCATCGAGGCTGGCCTCGGCTGCGCTGGTCGGCCGCAGGGCCTTGAAGCCGCGTCCGCGCAGCGACTCGACGACTGCGGGCGGCTCGTCGCCGTGCAGCTGGGCATAGTCAATATTGGCGCGCTGCAACGTTTCTTCGACAAAGTCAGCCGTTTCGTTGACGAAGACGCCGATACAGCGCGGCGCGTTGTGGGGCGTCGTGCGCCGGGCGTTTGCGGAGGTATCGCCGGCCAGTGCGGCGGTGATCTCGGCGGCCTTTTCGGGCGCGATGTAGCGGGGGGACTTGCTGAAGAAGATGAAGCCCAGGAAGTCGGCGCCGGCGCGGGCGGCGCAGAGGGCGTCTTCCAAATTGGTAATGCCGCAGATCTTTACTCGCGTCATTGTTTGACTCGCTTAGAATTCCTTCATCGCCGCAGGCCGGCTAAAGCAGCTGTCTTTCAGACTCCTGCCCCTGTAAGGGCCTGGCCCCACACGATCAGCGGGGCGATCGCGATGCTGGGGAGCAGGTTGGCGAACCTGATCCGCTTTACTTCGAGCAAAGACAGTCCGATGCCGAAAATGACGACGCCGCCGGTCGCGGTCAGCTCGATCACCCAGGGGGTCTGGCGGGTCACATCTCCCAGCCCGCCGCCGATTGCCATTGCCGCGGCGGACAAGCCGCCCTGCACGAGAGCTACAGTGCCGGCGCTGAGGAGAACACCCGGTCCGAGGCTGGCGGCGAAAGGGATGGCTGCGAAGCCGTCGAGTGTGCTTTTGACGGCGAGCAGGTCGTAGTCGCCCAGCAGCCCATCCTGGATGCTGCCCAGAATCGTCATCGGGCCGACGCAAAAGATCAGGCTAGAGGTGACGAATGCCCGCGTTACGCTCCAGCCGGCCGCTTTGCCCTGACCCAGCCGCGTGCCCCAGCGGGCCTCGGCCTGGGCGCCGAGCCAGTCGAGCCCGTCGGAAATCCGCATCAGCTCGCCGAGAACCCCGCCGACAACGATACTGAAGAGGGGGATGAGGAGGTTGGCGGTCCCGCTCGCCATCACGACGCCGATCACGAGCACCATCAGGCCCAGTCCGTGCATGACCGTTTCCTGCACCCTGGCCGACATACGGTTGCCGAGCAGCGTACCGATGGCGCCGCCGATCAGAACGGTGATGATGTTGAGGACAGTGCCGGTCATCAGGAATGCAATCCGGGCATGGGCCGATCGCTCTTGGATCTCCTTGGTTCAGCGCCTGCCGGCGCAGACAAACTCGCGCACTTGCTCGCCGCGTTCGGCGTGTGGCAGCTTGCAGAAGCTCTCGCCGACGAGAATGGCGTCGCAGCCCATTTCAGCCATTCGTTTCATGTCGGCCGGATTGCGGATCCCGCTTTCGCCGACCAGGAGTCTGTCCGCTGGAATCCGCTTACGCAGCCGGGCGGTTGTCTCGATGTCGACGGCGAAGGTCTTCAGATCGCGGTTGTTGACGCCAATTATATGCGCGTCGACTTCCAGCGCGCGTTCGACCTCTGCTTCGTCGTGGACTTCGACCAGCGCGGCCATGCCGAGTCGATTGGTCAGATTGAGCAGTTCCTGCAGCTGCTGTTTCCCCAGAACGGATACGATCAGCAGCAGCGCGTCGGCGCCGGCCGCGCGCGCTTCGTAGACCTGGTAGGGGTGATAGATGAACTCTTTGCGCAAGACGGGTGTGCGAATTTCTGCGGCGAGCAGGTGCTCTTTGATTTCGGTCAGGTAGACGAGCTTCCCCTGGAAGAAGCGGGCGTCGGTCAGGCAGGAGATGGCGGCGGCGCCGTTGCGTGCGAACGTCTCGGCGATAGCGGTCGGCGACCAGTCCTGGGCGATGAGCCCCTGGGAGGGGCTGGCGCGTTTGACCTCGGCGATGAGACTGGCGCCGGCTTCGGCGGTGAGCGCGGCGGCGAAATCCAGCGGCGGTTCGGCGACGGCGGCGAGCGCTTTGAGCTGTTCGAGAGGCGCCTCCTCGATCAGCCGCTGCACCTCCTGCCGTTTCCAGGACATGATTTTGTCGAGCACCTGTCCTTTGTGTTTGCTAATCTCCAACTGCGAGAACCTGGCCATTGGGTCACTGTCCGCCGCTCAAACTGCGGGTCATTTGGATGAATCTGTCGAGCAGGTCGCTGGCGGCGCCGCTGTCGATTGATTGCGCGGCGGCGTCAAGGCCGGCCTGCCAGCTGCCGCTGACGGTTGCGAGGGCTGCAGCCGCGTTCAATAGTACCACATCCCGCTTGGGGCCGCGCAGTTCGCCGCTCAGTATGCCGCGGGTGATGGCCGCGTTCACGGCTGCGTCTCCGCCTTTGAGTTCGTCCAGGGGTGCGGCGGGCAGTCCGAGGTCGGCTGCCGAGAGTTCACCTTGGTGGACGGCGCCGTCGAGCAGCTGGCTGAAGCGGTTGACGCCGCTCGTGGTGAGCTCGTCGACTGCGCGTCCGTCGTCGGTCGTGCCGTGGACGACGAAGGCGGCGGTGCAACCCATCTGGCCGAGTACCCGGGCCATCGGCATCGTCAGATTGGGGCTGGGCACGCCGATGACCTGATGGGTGGCGTTGGCGGGATTTGTGAGTGGGCCGAGTATGTTGAAGACGGTGCGGGTGGCCAACTCGCGGCGCGGGCCGATGGCGTACTTCATGGCCGGGTGGTAGAGAGGCGCGAAGAGGAAGCCGATACCGATTTCCTCGATGCAAGCTGCAACCTGTTCAGGTCCGAGGCCGAGCTCGACGCCCAGCTCTTCGAGGACATCGGCGCTGCCGCACTGGCTGCTGGCGGAGCGGTTGCCGTGCTTGGCGACTTTTTCGCCGGCGCCGGCGACAACAAAGGCGACCGTGGTGCTGATGTTGAATGTCCCGGCCTGGTCGCCGCCGGTGCCGCAGGTGTCGAGCAGGCGCTGCCCGTCGAGGGCGGGGCGCACCTGGACTGCGACGCGTTTCATGGCGCGGGCGCAGCCGGTGATCTCGGCGACGCTTTCTCCCTTCTTGCGCAGAGCGGCCAGGAAGGCGCCGATCTGGGCGTCGGTGGACTCGCCGCCCATGATCTGTGTCATGGCCGCGTCGGCTGCGTCGGAGCTGAGGTCTTGTCCGGCGAAGACGGTCTCCAGCGCTTCATGAATGGGTGATGCCATCAGTATTCCTCCTCTTGCCCCGAAGGGATAGAGCGATTCCGGTTGGGCGCGGAGGCGCTCAGCCGGCCTCCGGAGCAGTTACAGGTAGCTGTTCCATTTGAAGGTTCATAATCTGTTCGATTTCGGCGGCGAGCAGGGTATCGTCTGTCTCGCCCAGCGGCGGCAGCTCCCAGATTTCGAGCGAGCTGCGCACGGCGGCTGTCAGCGCGCTGACGAGAAAGGCGGCGTAGGTCGAAGCCGGGCTGTCCGACACCGGAATATCCGACTCTGATATTTCCGGCGCGCGGGCCGGCATCTCCCCTTGGCGGACGCCATCGAGCAGAAAGGTCACCGCCTGAAAGCTGAAGAGCCGCAGGTAGAGTTCAACCCGGTCCGGCAGGCTCGGGTCTGCCGGACAAGGGCCGTAGCGATCCCACCAGGTCGCGCGGCTTTGCTCCGCCCAGTCGTTTCCTTCGAAGAAGAGGAAGCGGGCGAGCTCCTGGGCCGGGTCGCCAAGGCCGAAGAATTCCCAGTCGACAAGCAGGACCCGGTCGGCGTGGAAGAGGGCGTTCTGCGCGGCCAGCTCTCCGTGGACCGGGGCGGGCGGTGTTTCGCCCAACTGCTGCAGGGCGGAGTCCACCGTCCGGTGCGCGGCCGACCACAGCAAGGCGAGGATTTCGCCCAGGAGAGGCGCAGCGCATAGCTCGATCCAGGCTTGCAGGGGCCCCTCGCCCGCCTGCCAGATCTGCCAGAAGGTGAGCAGGTTGAAAGGGTGCGGACTGAAGCGCTGCACTGCGCCCGGATCGGCGCGGTGGACGCGGGCAACCGTGTCGGCGAGCGCGGCCCTGTGATGGGGATCGGTTAACTGAACGGGCTCGCCAGCGGCCCAGCGGTAGACCAGGAGCTGCCGCGGCAGCCCGTGGGGATAGCGATCGTACCAAAGGGGTTGCGGCGCGAGACCGGCGGCGGCGAACTGCTCGTGCCCGCTGAACTGGCGGCGGCTGCGGGCCTGGCCGGCATCGGTGAACATTTTGACGACCGCGTCCTGTCCGCCGCCGGCGCGTATGCGCCAGAGCAGATTGTCGCGCCCCTGCCAGTGGTCCACAACTGTCACATCCTGATTGTGGAAGCGGCTGGAAGGGGCGTCGGTGAGATAGTTATGAATGGCCTGCGTCCAATCGATCATATCTAATCCGGCGTTCAGATACTGAGAAAATTTCGCAGCAGGTCGTGCCCGTACTGGGTCAGGATGCTTTCAGGGTGGAACTGCACGCCGAAGATCGGCTTGGTGCGATGTTGCACGCCCATCAGCTCGCCCTCGACCGTGTGTGCGGTCGCAACCAGATCGGGCGGCAGCGGCTCTTCTACGATAAGGCTATGGTAGCGGGTCGCGGTAAAGGGGCTTGGGATGCCTGCGAAGAGTGCGCCGCCGCTGTGGTGGATCGGGCTGACCTTGCCATGCATCAGCCTGGGCGCGCGTATGACGGCGCCGCCGTGGACATGCCCGATGCACTGCTGCCCGAGACAGACGCCGAGGATTGGGGTTCTATCGCCCAGATGGCGAATGACGTCGTTGCTGACGCCGCTGTCTTCCTGGGGCGTTCCCGGCCCTGGGCTGATGATGACGCGGCTCGGCTGCTGTTCCATCAGCTCTTCGACCTCGATGGCGTCATTGCGCCAGACGTGGATACGGTTCGCCTCCTCGCCACCCGGCAAGGGGGTCTCTCGTACGATTTCGCCCAGAAACTGAACCAGATTGTACGTGAAACTGTCGTAATTGTCGATGACCGCGATCATGGCAGAATCCTGACGGCAGTGGATAGTGGATGGTGAACACCTGTTGTCGGAGGGCAGTTGGTCATGGGCGGCGGTGTTGCGGGGGGATATCCCTGCGCAAGGGAGGCCGCCAGCCCTGAGCCGCCGGAGGGCATTTTCGCCAGCAGGCGTGCCGAATTCGGGGCGTGAATGGGATTTTCGGGCCCTCGGCTTCGGGCCGCGAACCGGGTCTGGCTGATTCGTTGCATTGGAGGCGGTTTCTAGGCTTTGGCCAGTCTCTTTTGGCGGCGTTCATTGGCGCGGCGAATGCGGTTCCAGACGCCGGTCAGCCCCATTGCCTTCTTCATCTCCATGAGCGTTTGCCGCGCCTGCTCCTGCGCGCGCTGGGTGCCTTCATAGATGAGCTGGTCGGTGTACCCCGTTTGCTCGGCGTAGAAGGCTCGCCGCTCGCGAATCGGTTCGAGGAAGGCTTCGAGCGCGTTGTATAGCTTGGTCTTTACCTCGACGTCGCCGACGGCGCCCTCGCGATAGCGGCTCTTGAGGTCTTCCACTTCGGCTTTGTCGGGGTTGAAGGTTTCGTGATAGCCGAATACCGGATTGCCTTCGACGGTGCCGGGGATGTCGGCGCGGATGCGATTGGGGTCGGTGTACATGCTCATGACACTCTTTCTGACGGTGGCGGAGTCGTCGCTGAGCAGAATCGCGTTGCCCAGGCTCTTGCTCATCTTGGCCTGACCGTCGGTGCCGACGAGTGTGCCGCCGACGATGTAGGCGTCCGGCAGGGGGAAGACTTCGGCGTAGGCGTTGTTGAAGCGGCGGGCGATCTGGCGGCTTATCTCGATGTGGGACTCGTTGTCCTTGCCGACGGGCACGAGGTGGGCGCGCGGCATGAGGATGTCGGCGGCCTGCAGGACGGGGTAGCCGAGCAGGTTGTAGGGCATCTGATCCATGCCGGCGGCGGCGGCCATGTCCTTAATGGTGGGCAGCTGCTGCAGGCGCTCGACGGTGACCATGCCGCTGAGGATGAGGTGCATTTCGTAGATCTCGTGCACGGCCGACTGGAGGTAGAAGGAGGTCTTTTGCGGGTCGATGCCGATCGCCAGGTGGTCGAGCACGATGTCGCGCGCGTTCTGGCCGATCTGGGCGACGTCTTCCTTAGTCGGCTTGGTGGTCAGCATATGGAGGTCGGCGATGATGAAAAGGCATTCGTACTCTTCCTGGAAGGCGAGACGGTACTGCAGGCTGCCGACGTAATGGCCGAGATGCAGTTTGCCGGTGGGACGGTCGCCGGTGAGGATTCGTTTTTTCTGTGTCATTGGTTACTCCCGGGAGGGCAAAGTCTTGGAAGAAGCAGATTTCAGGCGCATCGTTCAGTTTCCGAATCCTTCTTCGGCGCGCTGCACGGCGGCGGAGAGGGCCTTGGCTTTGTTGAGCGTTTCGTGCCATTCATAGGTGGGGTCGCTGTCGGCGACGATGCCGCCGCCTGCCTGCAGGTGGCAGGTCTTTCCCTGCATGACGATTGTGCGGATGGCGATGCAGGTGTCCATGGTGCCGTCGTAGTCGAGGTAGCCTACCGCGCCGGCGTAGAGTCCGCGGCGGAGGCCTTCGAGCTCTTCGATGATCTCCATGGCTCGCACTTTGGGCGCGCCGCTGACGGTGCCGGCGGGGAAAGTGGCCTTGAGCAGGCTGATGGCGTCGTGGCCGGGGGCGAGCTGGCCCTGCACGTCGCTGACGATGTGCATTACGTGGCTGTAGCGTTCGATCACCATCATCTCGGGCACCTGGACGGTACCGTATTCGCATACGCGTCCCAGGTCGTTGCGGCCGAGGTCGACGAGCATCACGTGTTCGGCCCGCTCCTTGGGGTCGTTCAGAAGGCCTTCGGCGAGGGCGTCGTCCTCGGCCGGCGTCTGGCCGCGCCAGCGGGTGCCGGCGATGGGGTGGAGAAAGGCGCGGCCGTCTTCGAGCCTGACGTGCATTTCCGGACTGGAGCCTATAATCCAGAGCGGTTCGCCGCTGCCGGGGTCTTCGGTGAGCCCGACCATGTCGTTGAACTCAAGAAAGTACATGTAGGGAGAAGGGTTCAGCATGCGCAGGGCGCGGTAGATGGCGAACGGTTCTGCGTCGGTTGGGCGGCTGAGGCGCTGGCTGGGAACGACCTGGAAGATGTCGCCGGCGGCGATGTACTCTTTGGCCCGTCGCACTACCTTTTCGTACTCCTGCTGGGTGAAGTTGCTGCTCCAATCGACGCGGCTGTCTACGCGCGGGTTCTTCGGGTGGGCGAAGGGCTGACGCAGGTCGCTGACGATAGCGTCGATGCGGGCGACTGCGTCGTCATAGGCAGCTCGGATTTTCTGGCCTGCCGGCGCGCCATTCGCCTCGATTCGCATGTTGGCGATGACGAGCAGTTTGTGCTGGACGTGATCGAAGACGACCAGGTTGTCGCTGAAGAGCAAGAGCATGTCGGGAATTGCCAGCTTCTGCTGTGCGGTCTGCGGCAGGCGCTCGATGAATCGAACGGTGTCGTAGCCGAAGTAGCCGACAGCGCCGCCGGAGAAGCGGGGCAGTCCCGGGACCTCGACGGGCCGGCGCTCGGCCAGCAGGCTGCGGACCGCGGCAAAGGGATCGCCCTGGCGCCGTTCCAGCTCGGCGCCGTCGCCTGTACCGACGACGAGCTGGTCTCCGCGGGCGCACAGCGTCAGCGGGGGCCGCACGCCGAGAAAGCTGTAACGGCCCACCTGCTCGCCCTTCTCGACGGACTCCAGCAGGAAGGAAGGGCCGCCGTTTCGGAGCTTGAGATAGACCGAAACGGGCGTTTCGAGATCGGCGGGCAACTCGCGGAAAACGGGGATGGTATTGCCGCAGGCCGCCAACTCTTTAACTTCCTCCAGCGTAGGGCTGTAGGTTGCCATCGTAACTTCCTTTCTCACTGTTTGGCGGCGGGTTTCCGCCTGAAAAGAAAACGTCCCCCGGCACGGCATTTTTGCCGATGCCAGGGGACGAGGTCTTTTGGGACGCCCGCGGTGCCACCCTTGTTAGACCGGTTCTTGCCAGGAACAAAAAATCCCCTGCATGAAACGCAAGGGAAGCCTGCACCAGTCTCACTCATCGCGGCCAGTCAGTTTTGGGACCTTCGTCACTGGCTGGGCCGCGGCGCCCTGATAACGGTGGCGTCTCCGGGACCGGCTACTGTGTGGTCAGTGCTGTGCGGGATCCTACCGTTCACACTGTTTCCAGCTGTCACTGTTCACCGGCCAACTCCCCGGCCCATTCACGCCCTGCGTAGTTGCCCCATTTCCACCGTTCCGGGGCTCTCTGGAACCCGCTTTGGGCGCTACTCTTCCGGTTCACGGTCTTTCGCGTTCGGTTGTTGCGAGAGAGTATACGCGGTTCCAACCACAGTGTCAAATGCCGCCTCGTTCGTGATCATCGACACGGCGATACAGTTCAAGTATACTCAGATAGACGGGGCAAATCGCGCCGGGAAAGGCGCAATATGCGACGGACCGGTCTACAATCCGCCTACACAGTTCAGGGAGTTCGAGGCAATGAAACGTATCGATTTTGAGTATTACTGGACGGAGGATCAGCCCATCAATGGGAAGGTCTACGGCGTCAAAGAGATCCTGGAGGACGCCGACATGGGGGGCATCGACCATGTGATTCTGATCGCCGGCCCCATACCGAACCCCAACAACAGCGGGCTGGCGGAATTTGTCGAGGACGAGCCGCGACTTATCGGCTGCTGCCAGATCAACCCGCTGCACGGGGCGGCTGCGGTCGAGGAGCTGGAGACGGGGGCGACGGTGTGGGGCATGCCGATTCTCAAGCTGATGTCGGTTGCGTGCAACTATGAGATATTCGGCCAGGCGCCGCTGCCGGTGCTGGACAAGGCGCGCGAACTGGAGCTGGTGGTGAACATCCATTCGGGCGCGCGGCACAGCACGCCGGCGCAGGTTGGGCTGGTGGCCGCGCGTTATCCCGAGCTGCCGATCATCATGGAGCACATGGGCTACCGCGATGGGGTGAGCGAGGCACTCGAGGTGGCGAAGGTGTTTCCCAACGTCTATCTCGGCACCAACACGGTGGCCGAGCCTCTTTTCATCTTGAGGGCTGTGCAGGAACTCGGCCCTGAGCGAATCTGCTTCGCATCGAACGGCCCCGGCGTGCCGATGGATTTCGCGGTGGAGTCTATTCTGCGGCTTGGCTTGGGGGAGGAGGCGGAGGGGCTGGTGCTCGGCGGCAACCTGGCGATACTGCTGGGAATGGAGTGAGAGGGGGACTGTCGATGAATCCGGCTGGTTACGAACAGATCCGGGCGCGCGGAGAGCTTCGCGACATTCTGACACGGTCGGTGCGCCACCTGGCGGGGATGCCCAAGGACAGGCTATTCCGTGATTTCGAAGCAGACCCGGACGGCTGGGCCTATGGCGGCGACTTTGTTGGCAGGTGGCTGGACGGCATGGCGCACTACCACCGCATGCCGCAGTTTCGGGACCTGGATTCAGGGATAATAGAGGTGGTCGAGCGGTTGATTGAATTCCAATCGCCGAACGGCTTCTTCGGGCGCAACTACATTCAGTCCGAATACGGGGGCACGTTGCAGATTGCCAATGCCTTGCTGGAGACGCACCGCACCTACGGAGACCCTGCCGCGCTGGAGTCGGCGGCGCGGGCTGTGGCGTTCTTCATGGACAATGTGTCACCCTTGCACGGGGCCAAAGTGCGTCCCAAGCAGAACAACAGCTACGTGCCCCCCGCGTCGGGCCGGTCCCACATTCGTCCCGATACGCTGGTGCCAATGAATCAGGGCTATCGCTGGTTCTTTTCACTCGATATCTTTCCACGTATCTACAACCTGACCGGAGATCGGCGTGCCCTGGAGTATGCGCGGGCTATTTTTGAGGAGGTAGACGTCCTCAAGCCGTGCGAGGACTACGGCGGTATCACGGGCAACTTTCACATTCTGATACATATCTATCGCGGTCTGCTGGCCGTGTGGCGATGCACGGGCGATGACGAGATGCTGCAGAAGACGGTCTCCTTCTGGGAGTGGGTGCGGGACACGAAGGCGCACGTCTCCGGCGGCGTGCAGGAGTGGCTCATCGCCGGTGAAAGCAGCGGAGAGCCGACCACAGTGCCGACCACAGAGGACCGCGACGAGTTGTTCTTCAGCGGCGAAAAGGAGGGGCGGGACAAGATCGACGAGACGTGCACCGTTTCCGATTGGATGATGCTGGGCCTTGAACTGTTTCAGGCAACGGGGGAAGGCCGCTACCTTGATGCGGCAGAGCAGATCTTCTTCAATCATCAGCTGTTCGACTTCGCGTCGAACGGGGGCTGGTGCGGCCATCGCAGCCTGTGGGGCGACGCCGGCTGCGTATGGGACTTCTGCTGCTCGCATCACGGCCCGCGCTGCCTGGCGGATGCGCTCAGATATGCAGTGACCGCCGAGGACGGCCGGGCCGCGGTCAACTTGTATGTGCCGTTGGAAACAGAGGTCAGCACGGCGGGCGGCACAGCTCATCTTATAATCGAGCCGGCAGATGATATGAGTGCGACCGTGATTACCTGCGGTGAGTCTACCGAGGGCGAGTTCGACCTGCGATTGCGCTGCCCTCCCTGGAGCGAGGCAATCGCGGTTGATTCGACGCAACCGCAGGCTGACGGCAGCATCGTGATCCGCCGCCACTGGCGGCCGGGCATGACGGTGCGTGTCAGTTTCGAGACGCGGCGCGGGCTGGAAGTTCGCGAGGGCGGCGCCGGAATCACGATTGGCTCTGCGGGCAATCCGGTCGGTGCAGTCCGCTCGGGCCCGTGGGTATTTGCGATGCGCGAGGAGGAGATGGGAGAGTTCGGCTTACGGCCCGAGTCGATCGCGGTGGAGGTTGCTGAGGCCGCCGACGTTTCTCGTACCTGCTTGCGTCTGCCAGCCAACGCCGACCGCCTGATCGCGGTCCACTCAAACGCCGCGCTGTCTCCCGGTTCAGCCGGACTATCCTTCCAGATCTACCTGGACGGGGCGCTGGTCTACGACAGCGGGACGTACAAGGCGGAGAGTTTCAGCAACTTCGTCGAGGCGCCGCTTGGCGGTGCGCGCACGGTCTCGCTGGAGATTCGGTCGCCCGGCAGCGACGTTGCGGTGGCGTCAGGGCGCTGGCGCGATGTTCGCATTATTACCGGCGACGGCAACATAACTTTTTTGGATGGCGCGTTCAAGGCGGGTGGGGGCAATGTGCCAGTGCGGACCGTCTACTGGGAGCGCGGGCGGCCGTCGCTCAGACCCCTGGCCGACGGCACTGTCGAAGCCGTGATCAGCGATGGCGCCGGAGAGGAAAGAACGGTGCTCTTCGAGAAGCTCGCGGCAATGGGCAATGAAGTTGAGAACCCGGACTACGATAAGACGGGGATCGGGACGGTCCAACTCAAGCCGGCCCCTTTTCGCGTGTGGCTGCCGGTTGGACCACGGTCTGTTGCATAGCGGGGGTCCGGCGCCGTAGTCAGTCCTGCTTGCGGGGCGACGGCTGCGCGTCATGCCCGTTCATGTCTTCCTCTGCGGGCGCCGGCATGTGGACGAGGGCGACGCCGGCCTGCTGCAGGAAGCGGCGGCTGTTGGCGTCGGGGTACCGGCCGGCATAGATGACACGTTGGATGCCGGCGTTGATAATCATTTTGGCGCAGGTGAGGCAGGGCTGGTGCGTGACGTAGATCATGCTGCCGTCGGTGCCGACGCCGTGGAGGGCGGCCTGGATGATGGCGTTCTGCTCGGCGTGGAGGGGGCGGACGCAGTGGTCGTCAACGATCAGGTGGCCGACGTCGTCGCAGTGGGGCAGGCCGGTCGGTGCGCCGTTGTAGCCGGTGGCAAGGATTCGTCTGCGGCGGACGATGACGGCGCCGACATGGGCGCGATCGCAGGTGCTGCGAGAGGCGACGGTGAAGGCGATCTGCAGAAAGTATTGGTCCCACGAAGGGCGAGTGGCCTGGGTTGATATCATGCGGGGTCTGGCCGCCGGATCAGTCCAGGCGGCGGGTGGCTCCGATCGGGACGTTCACTTGTCCGTTTAAGGAAGGACCGGCTGCCGGCTGGGGCGGCTTCTCTTCTTCCTTTTCCTCTTCGGCGTGCGAGTCGTGGAGCAGGTCGGCGAGGATTCTGAGCGAATCGGCCTCGGTTTCCGAGGCGAGGATGACCGTCTCGTGCAAAGTGCGCTCGCGGCTGAAACGTCCCTTTTTGGGGATGTGAATTTCGTGCTCGACCGCCACGCATGGTTGCGTCTTGCGCCCGAATGTGACAGTACCGTGGCGGACATTGCGGACCGACCTGGGGAAGAAGAAGACGTACCACATTCCCACATCTTTTTCGGGCCACTGCGCCAATAGAAACAGTTTGGGCTGTACAAGGCAGATTGCAGCGTGTTCGCGGGTTGCGAAGGTACGGAAATAGCCCTGCAACCAGGTGAATCGTTCGTTCTTGCTCTCCACGGTGAAATAGCCGGTGGCATGGATGGGCACATTGTCGGAGGGGGCCAGCGCCTGGGGCGTGATTTGCGGCAGCGGCGTTTCTTGAAAGCGGACGTAGTCACGGCTGCGCCAGTGGCGTTGGAGCCAGAAGAAGCCCGCCAGGAGGAGCAGGCATAGCCCTGCCGTCAACCAGTGGCCCGGGACAAGCCCCAGGGCGCCCAAGGCGCCGATAAAGAGGAGAAGGATGTTTACCCAGCGGCTAACGGGGGCGCCGGCCAGCATCATGCGGTCAAGGTAGTAGCTGAGGCGGGACACGATTCGGTCTGAATCTCCCGGCAAATGGAAAGCGGCGGGCCGATAGTTTGAGAAGACCCCGCCCTGTGGGGCGAGGTCAGGCGCAGGCGCCGGCCGGTGGGCTACCTTGGTTGCGCTTTGCTCGGTCCACTCAGGCGGGTGCGGGCAAGGTTCCCCCGCTCAGGCCCAGCTCTTGATCGCGGTTGTCCTCTTCGCGCGGAAGGTCGTTTTCGTCCCGTTCGGAGGCGGGTGTGCCGCTGGGCAGCGGCTCTTCAAGGCCGTCAACCGATTGGAACGGGTCTTCGCCGCGCATGATCGCCTGGAATTCGGGTGCGTGCAGCGTTTCGTGTTCGAGCAGGGCGGCGGCCACTGCGTCGAGCCGGTCCTCGTAGGATGTCAGGATTTCTTGACAGCGGCGGTGCGCCTGGTTCACCAAATTGCGCACTTCTGCGTCGATTTCCTGGGCAACTTTATCGCTGTAGTTGCGTGTTTCGGCAATTCCGCGGCCGAGAAAGACCATTTCCTCGCGTTCGCCGTATTGAATCGGCCCGAGCGCCTCGCTCATGCCCCACTGCGTAATCATCATGCGGGCCATATTGGAAACGCGTTCCAGGTCGTTGCTGGCGCCGGTTGTTACATCGTCGAAGCGGATCTCCTCGGCGACGCGTCCGCCCAGAAGGGCTGCCAGCTCGTCGCGAGACTTATCTCTGGTGCTCAGGTTGGATTCCTCTTCGGGCAGGGGCATTGTGTAGCCTCCTGCCATCCCGCGCGGCACGATCGTTACCTTATGTACGGGGTCGTGCTTGGGCAGGACGTGCATTGCGACGGCGTGTCCGGCCTCGTGGTAGGCGACGATCTCCTTCTCCTTGGGCGACATAATGCGGCTGCGCCGTTCCGGCCCTGCGATGACGCGCTCGATCGCCTCCTGGAATTCGGCCAGGCCGATGGAGCGCCGGTTGCGGCGGGCGGCGAGGATGGCGGCTTCGTTGACCAGGTTTTCGATGTCTGCGCCAACAAAGCCCGGTGTCTGTTTGGCCACAACCTCAAGGTCGATGTCGGTGGCCAGCGGTTTGCCTTTGACGTGGACGTCGAGGATTTTGCGGCGGCCCTTGACGTCGGGCGAATCCATCAAGACGCGCCGGTCGAAGCGGCCGGGCCGCAGCAGCGCCGGGTCCAGAATGTCGGGCCTATTGGTTGCGGCGATAATGATGATGTTGACATCGGTATCGAAACCATCCATTTCGACGAGGATCTGGTTGAGTGTCTGCTCCCGTTCATCGTGGGAGCCGCCCAGGCCGGCGCCGCGATGGCGGCCGACGGCGTCGATTTCGTCGATGAAGATGATGCAGGGCGAGTTTTTCTTGGCCTGCTCGAACAGGTCGCGCACGCGGCTGGCGCCGACGCCGACAAACATCTCGACGAATTCGGAGCCGCTGATGTTGAAGAAGGGGACGCCGGCTTCACCGGAAACGGCCTTGGCCATCAGCGTTTTGCCGGTGCCGGGCGGGCCGACCAGCAGAACGCCCTTGGGGATGCGGGCGCCGAGCGAGGCGAACTTTTGGGGTTCTTTAAGGAATTCTACTACTTCTGCCAGGTCCTGCCTTGCCTCGTCGTTGCCGGCCACGTCGCTGAAGTTTACGGTCGGTTTGTCGCCGGTGAACATGCGCGCCCGGCTCTTGCTGAAGCTGAAGGCCTGGTTGCCGGCGCCCTGTGCCTGTCGAAGAATGAAGATGAAAAAGACAGCTATCAAAATGATAGGCAGAAGGGCCAGGAGGATGCCACCATAGACTTCCCAGCCGCTGGGCGCCTCGATCTGCAGATCGACGGCGGACAGCTGATCTTCGGTTACACCCAGGTTCTGGAGTGTTTCGACGAGGCCGACGCCGGTTTCCTTGCGCGAGGCGATCAGTTTGCCACCTGTGAAGGCGATCACCTCATCGCCGTCAACGTGGAGTTCCTGCACGTTGCCGCTGCGGACCAGCGAGGCGACTTCAGCGATTGACACGGACGCCGAGATATTGTTGCCCTGATTGCTCAATATTATGTAGAGAAACGCGCCGAGAGCTACGACCAGAAGGAAGTAGATCATGCCGTTTCGAACTCGTTTGGAATCCATAGTTCCTCTTGCGTCCCGGGAGGGCAAGAACTGTAGGAGAGTGCGAGGAGCCCAGGGAGTCTTGAGGCAGGGGGAGCCTCACACCGACCCTAACACATTGATGACAGTTCCGACACCTCGCTCGCCGTTCAGGCAGCCTGCTCAGAACCGCTGCTTCTCATCGAGAGTCTAGCATAACGAATGCCGCAGGTCAAACAAAACGGGAATCGTCTTTGCCAGCATGCTCAACACTTATTCTATGCGGATGCGGCGGCGATGCAGTAAGGCAGCTTCCCACTCAGGCTGGATGAAGGGTAAAGATGGTAATTTCGGGGCGGCAGTTGAAACGGTAGGGGAGGGGCCAGACGCCCAGGCCTCTATTCGTATAGAGCTGATGGTTTCCGACACGGTAGAGGCCGATCGGGTAGCGGTGGGCCATGTGCGGCAAGATGTGGGCCCGGCTGAGCATGCCGGCGCCGTCGGGACGCCAGGATGGGAGGCGCACTTGTCCTCCGTGGCTATGGCCGCTCAGCTGCAGGGCGATAGGGGCGTCGATGGCGCGGACGTTGTCGATGTAATCGGGCTCGTGGCAGAGCAGCAGGTTGGTGTTGCCGGCGGGCGCATCGCGCAGCGCAGCTTGCGGGCGCGGGTCGCCGGACCAGGCGTCGTCGATGCCGGCGATGGTGAGGCCGGCGGCCGCTTCGACGCTCTCGTTGACGAGGAGACGGACGGGCGTTTCGGCCAGGGCGGCGCCTACGGCGGCGCGGTCGCTCCAGAGATCGTGGTTGCCGTAGACGGCGAAGGCGGGCGCTTCGAGTCGGCGGAGCGGCTCGATCATTCCGGTGGCGAAGGCGGCATCGCGGCCGACGAAATCTCCTGTCAACACGACCAAGTCGGGCTTGAGACGATTGACGCGCGCGACGCCGTCGAGCAGTTTGGCGGGCGAGGTGTAGCGGCTGAGATGGATGTCGGACAGCTGGGCGATGCGGAGGCCGGACAGCGGTTCGGCGAGGCCCGGCAGTGGCAGGGAAACGGGCTCTACGTCCACCCAGTTGGGCTCGACGGTGCGCGCGTATCCGAAGCCGGCCGCGCCGGTTGATACGGCTGCGGCGATCAGCTGCAGGAACCGGCGCCGGGTCAGTCCGATGCCGGCCATAGGTAGTACTGTGGAGAGGGGGCGTTGGTTTTCACCGGGGCGGTGTATGCGGTCAACAGTGGCAGGAAGGGGAGGCTAACCCTTTATGCCGGAAACGACGATGCCCTGAATATAATATCGTTGCGCAAAGAAGAAGAGAAGGAGGGGCGGCACCATACCCACCAGCGAGGCGGCCATCACCAGATTCCAGAGCGGACGCGCGGCGGGGCTGGCGGCGCTTCTGAAGAAATGCAATCCGATGGAGATCGTATATTTGTCCATCGAGCTGAGGTAGATCAGCGGCCCCATGAAGTCGTTCCAGCTGGCCATGAAGGAGAAGATGGCGACTGCGCCGAGGGCCTGGCTTAATCATCGGCAAAATGATGCGCCAGTAGACGCCCAGCCAGCTGCAGCCGTCGATACGGGCGGCATCATCGTAATCGGAGGGGATGCTGTTAATGAATTGACGGAGGAGGAAGATGAAGAAGGCGCCGCCGCCGAACCAGACAGGCATGACGAGGGGCCAGTATGTGTCGAGCGTATTGAGGTTCTTGAAGATGATGTAGAGCGGGATCATGGTCACGTGCCCGGGCACCATCATCGTCGTCAGCATGATGATAAAGAGCACGTTGCGTCCGGGGAAGCGGAGGCGGGCGAAGTCGTATGCCGCCAATGACGCCGTCAGCAGGCGGCCGATCAGCACACAGATCGTTACGTAGAATGTGTTCCACATGAATCCCATGAAGCTCCAACCCTGACCGGCGCGCGAACCTTCCCCTTCCGGGCGTTCGCCGGTAAGGACGATGGCGTAGTTCTGCCACGGCGGCTCCTCCGGAATCCAGGTTGGCGGGATCTGGAAGATTTCCCAGTCGGGCTTGAGGGAAGAGGAGATCATCCAGAAGAAGGGGATGAGAACTGCGAACCCGCCGACGATCAGCGCGACGTGGATCACCAGTTTGATTATGGTGCGAACTTTCCTGGCGTATGAGCTTTGCCTGCGTGCGGCGGCGAATGCGGTCCCTGCGCTTTCAACGGTCGTCTCGGTCATGGCGCCGCTCTCCTCATCACCTGACTTGCCCCTCGTAGTGGACCCAACGGCCTGAACTGCGGAAGGCGATCAAGGTCAGCACAAGGATGATTACCGCCAACATCCAGGCCAGTGCAGATGCGTACCCCATTTTCAGGAATTCTAATGCGTTCAGATAGATGCCGAGCACAATGAAGTAGGTTGCGTTGGCCGGTCCTCCCTTTGTCATGATAAAGGCGCTGGTGAAGACCTGGAAGGAGCCGATGATGCCCATGACGAGATTGAAGAAGATCACCGGCGAGATCATCGGCAGGGTGACGAACCAGAGCTTGGGAAACGGGCCGGCGCCGTCGTAGAGTTCGGTCGGCACTCCCTGGAGGGCGGCCAGATAGAGGACCATGCCGCCGCCGACGCCCCAGATGCTCATGACGATGAAGGCGGGCAGGGCCCAAGTGCGATCAAACAGCCAGGCAGGTCCCGGGATGCCGACCAGTGCCAGGATGCGATTGATGACGCCGGCCTCCGGATTCAGCAGCAACCGCCACATCATGGCGACGGCTGCGCCTGAAACGACAGCAGGCGTGTAGAAAACGGTCCGGTAGAAGGAGAGGCCGCCGACATCCTGGTTGAGGAGCAACGCCAAGCTCAAGCCAAGCACCAGCCCCAGGCTGACTGCGCCGACGGAGTAGATGGCGGTGACCTTGAGGCTGTGCCAGACGAGGGGATCGTTGAACAGCATTTTGTCCCAGTTCTTGAACCCCACCTATTTGGGCGTGGTGAGTACATCGAACTTGGTTAAGCTGAGATAGAGGGAGGTGAGCAGGGGTCCGAGCTCAAAGGCGAGGAAGCCGATAAACCAGGGGGCGATCGCCAGGTATCCGGCCAAGGCTTCGAACCGGGCCAGCCGTCCCATGCGGGGGCGTTGTGTCGCGATCACAGTAGCTTGTCCTTCCGCGCGAATGGCATTCAGGTTCTACCGGAAATCCTCACTATTGGCCGGTGATGACTCTTGGGGTGAGGCCGTCTTGCCTTTGCGGGCGCGAACGATTTGTCATCAGTCAAGATCGATGCGGTATAGCGGCTCCAGGCCGGCTGCGACCCGGTCGACGTTGTCGGCGGCGCATTGGGCGCGTTTGCGCGAGGTGCCGTCGGTGACGCCGGCCGTATGTGGGGTGGCGATGACATTGGGCAGGCTGAAGAAGGGCGAGCTGATATCGGGCGGTTCCTGGCTGTAGGCGTCGATGCCGGCGCCGCCAATTTTGCCGTCAACCAAAGCCTGGGTAAGCGCCTCCTCATCGATCAGCGCGCCGCGGGCGACGTTGATGATGTGGGCGGTCGGCTTCATCAGGCCCAACATGCGGGCGTCGATGATGTGGTGGGTCTCGCTGTTCAGATGCAGGTGCAGCGAGAGGATGTCCGACTCGGCCACAACTTTTTCCAGCTCGTCGGGCGTGCCGACGAAGGAGAGACCGAACTCCTCGCGCTCGGCCGCGCTGACTTCGCGGATGTCGATTGCCATGATATCCATGCCGAACGGCTTCGCGCGCCGGGCCAGTTCGATACCGCTTGCGCCGAAGCCGATGAGACCGAGCTTCACGTCGATCAGCTCCAGGCCCATGGGCTCGTAGAGTTCGCCGGCGTCGAGTGTCTCCCTTGCGACGTTGTATTGACGCGTCAGCATCAGGATGAACATCATGGCGCACTCGGCGAGGGCGACGGCGCTGAACTGGCCGGGGCAGTTGGCGGTCGGTATGCCCTTTGTTTTCCAGTATTCGAGGTCGAAGTGGTCGAATCCCGTGCCGAGGATCTGCCAGAGCCGGGCGTCGGTGGCGGCGTCGACCATTTCGCGCGTGCCTGCCGAACCGCCGTGGTCAATGACAGCGTCTATGCCTTTGAATTGGGGCGCCAGCGGCTGATCATAATCGAGTACTGTGATGTTGTGGTTGGCGCCTACCAATCTCACCACATCCTCTCCCCACGGATTGAACATGGAGGGCTTTACCGGGTGGGGCAGAAAGAGAACATTCAGTCGTTCGGCCATGGTTTTTTCCTAAGTCTTCCTTTAAGAGTGGATAGAGTTTATGGGCGAGCACCTCGCCCGTGTGCGGCGTAAGTCGAGCCCAAAGCGTTCCTCGCCCCGGTCTTCAGATCGTGGTATAACCGCCGTCGGCTACAAGGACCGAGCCGGTGACGAAAGATGCGTCGTCGCTGGCCAGGAAGAGGAGCGCTTGCGCAACTTCGACCGGCTCGGCGAAGCGTCTCATGAGATTGGCTTCGCGGTAAGGGGCCAGTTTCTCTTCAGGGATGGTCAATGTCAGCGGCGTGTTCATGGAGCCGGGGCAGACGACGTTGACGCGGATGTTGTCGCCGGCATGGTCGACGGCCATCGAACGGACGAGCCCGATAACGCCGTGCTTGCTGGCGTTGTAGGAGGCCTGCAGGCCGTTGCCGACGAGGCCGGAGAGGGAGGAGATGCAGATGATGTTGCCTCCGTCCTGCCGGCGCATCTGGGCCACCGCGTATTTTGAGCACAAGAACATGCTTTTCAGGTTTGTATCGAGGACGAGGTCCCACTCATCTTCGGTCGTGTCGACAACGTCCTTGTTGACCTGGAAGCCGACGTTGTTGACCAGAATATCCAGCTTACCGAAGCTTTCAACCGTGGTGCGGGTGAGGCGCTCGGCATCGGCCGCTTTGCGCACATCCATTTCGACCAGGACGGCCTCGCCTCCCTGCGCCTCGATCTGATCGACCGTGTCCTGGCCGGCTTTTGCGTCGATTTCACCGACCACGATCCGGGCGCCCTCGGCGGCGAAAAGGGCGGCAGTTGCTTGCCCGAGGCCCATCCCGCCGCCGGTGATGGCGGCTACTTTGCCCCGCAATCGATTTGCCATCGTGTTTGCACCTCGGTCAATAGGGCAGGAGGCCGCCGCTGACGTTGTAGGTCTGGCCGGCCATATAGCTGGCGTCTTCGGAGGCGAGGAAAGCGACAACGTTGGCGACGTCTTCGGGCTGCTGGATCCGTCCCAGGGGCACGCCGGCGACGGCCTGCGCCTTGACAGAGCCGACCGGCACGTCCTGCATGGCGGCGATCTCGCGGTCGATCAGGTCCCACATCGGGGTATCGACGATGCCGGCGCAGACGCAGTTGACGAGGATGCCGTGTTCGGCGAGCTCGAGCCCCATCTGCTTGGTGACGGCGACGACGGCATGTTTGCTGGCGGCGTAGGCGCCCAGGGGCACGGCCTTGCCGGGCGCGATCTTGCCGGCGCCGGAGGCGTTGTTGATGATGCGCCCGCCGCTCCCCTGCTCGATCATCTGGCGGGCCGCGGCCTGCGAGCAGAGCAACACGCCCTTGGCGTTCACGTTCATCATCGCGTCCCAGGTCGCTTCGTCGGTATCCAGCAGGGGCGCGACCGCGCCGATGCCGGCGTTGTTGACGAGGATGTTCAGGCTCCCCCAGCGCTCTGCCGTCTGGCGGACCATGTCATCGGCCTCTTTCTTGCTGGTCACGTCCACTGCCAGCGCCATCGCCTCGCCGCCCGCTTGTTGAATTTCGGCGGCAACATCCCCGGCAGTTGTCCTGTCCAGGTCGGCGACGGCTACCCTGCAGCCCTCGCGACCCAGACGCCGGGCGATGGCGCGGCCGATGCCGCGACCTCCGCCGGTCACGATGGCTACCTGTCCTTCAAGTTCGTAGCGCGGCATGCTTCACCCTCCGCAGTTTTCTCGGGCAACCGGAGCGCGTCAATGCTCGCCGTTTTTGGTCTCGTAGGGCACCTGCATCAACTCGAGGATGTAACCGTCAGGGTCCTCGAAGAAGACGACATGCACGATGGCCCAACCGAGGTCGAAGCTGACCGGCTCCGAAACGAATTTGACGCCTTCGGCCTGCATCTCCTGGTAGGCCTGGGCGAGATCGGGCACGCCGAAGCAGATGTGAGAGTGGGCAACGTCGCCCAGCTTTCCGTCCGAGACCTTGCCCTGTGGCTTCACATATTCCTGAAGATCGAGCAGCATTCCGGGCGTCTCGGGCGCCTGGAGGCGCACGACCTGCATGATCACATCGTCCTTGCCTGCCATTCTTGAAATCGTTTCGCCTTCGAGCCGGTGGCGTTCGATCTCTTCCATGCCGAGCAGGCCCTTGTAGAAGGCCAGCGAGCGATCCATGTCGCTCACGGTTACAGAAACATGGTCCATCACGTTTACCGAACTGATCACCGGTCAATTCCTCCCTTACGTTTCTGTTTCGAGTACGTCCAGCTCGGCCAGCCGCCTGATCCAGCGTTGGTGGCGCGGTGTATCGATTGAGCGCCAGTGTGGGCCGTACATCTGGCGGCCGGCGCTGGCAAAGGCCCTGTGATTTCCCCTCATTTGTTCCTGGATCGCGGCTGTGGCTTCGGGGGTATCCGGGTCTTCGTAGTAGACGACGACGCCCTGACGCCGGCTAATGGCTCCGCCGAAGGCTGCGTGCCAAAGGGCAACGTTGAAGACGAGGACATCGCCCGGCTGCGACTCGAAGGCGTAGGCCGGCAGATCGGCCTGCGCGAGGTTGTAGGTGGTCTCCGGTTCGCGGCTGATGCGGCTGTGGAAGGGGTCGTTGTGGGAGCCGGGGATGACACGCAGCGCGCCATTGTCGGCGGTCAGCGGGTCGGGATAGATACAGAACTTGACGGCGGTGTAGTTCAACGAGCCCGTGTCGGGGTGCCAGAGCGTATCATCGACGTGGTAGTTGCCGTCTACCGCGATTGCGATCGCACCCTTTCCCAGAAGCTGTTCGGCCACATCGGCGAAGCGGGGGTCGTCGGCCAGGCCGGCGATGAAGGGCGACTTTTCCTCCATCAGGGAGGCGTAGTGGCGGCTCTTGCCGTCGTGCTTGCCGTCTTCGAGCCAGGAATCCAGCCCGGCGTTGAACTCATGGCTGTAGCGCGCCATCTCTTCGCGGGAAAGTAGCTGGCGAAAGACCAGAAACCCGAAATCACGGAACAGTCTGAGTTGTTGTTCTGACAGTTTCATTTTGTGTCTTTCGTTGAAGTGGTGGGCAGGAAAGATTCAACGCCAGAGGGGCGCAGGGAAATTCTCCGAGGCGACCGCCCTTGGGCACGTTGCCACTTGATTCGCCCGCAGCCTTGTTGAAGGTGGCCTTCAATGTCGCCAGCGCCTACAGATTCGCTTGAGTATAGCACCCTGCTTCGCGGACCGTCAAGCGGTCGAACGACATCTAGAGGCTCCCTTGCAGGCAATCGGAACAGCCTGCAAGGGAAACCTGTTTCATAACGCGCGCACCGCTCCACAGACCTCTTCAATTGCGCGCGGTTTGCTTTGCCATGGGTAGGAGCGCTGTGTCTCAGTGCTCGTACTCTTCCATCAGCTCGACCAGGTTGCCGTCCGGGTCGTAGCAGAAGCAGACGCTGACGGAGCCTTCGGTGAGCTCAAAGTTGACAGGGCCAGAGATGAACTCGACGCCCTGGGCGCGCAGTGCGTCCACCGATGCATTCAGATCCTCCACTGTCAGGGCGAAGTGGCAGGAGCCGACCGAACCCATGGGGGTGATGTGCTTGTTTCCCGGTGGCTCGAAGAATTCGAGCAGGTCGAGCAGGATGTGGGGGGTGTCCGGGGCGGCCAGGCGCGTTGACTGGGCGCGCGCACCGTTGGTTCCGCCGGCCTCGTCACACTTTTCCCCTTCCAGCTGGTGCTGCTCCACCTGCCTGAGACCCAGCTTGCCGACATAGAACTCCAGGGACCGTTCGGTGTCGCTGACCGTGACTGCGAGGTGATCGACTGCTTTGACCTTCATTTCGTGAATCTCCCTTCAGCAAGTGATGATGGTTGATCAGATATGGCTACCGGAGGGTGTGCCGGGTTCGCTGCGGCTGCGTTCCTGCATGGCCAACTGTGTGCGGCGGCGCTGGCGCTGTTCGTGCGTGATCTGGTCCAGCCCGACGGCGACGATCAGAGCGGCGCCCTTGACGATCTCTGTCCAGAATGGGTTGACGCCGAGCGAGACCAACCCGCTGTTGATGACGCCCAGGAGTGCGACGGCGAGCATGACGCCGAGGATGTTGCCTTCGCCGCCGGTGAAGCGGACGCCGCCGAGAATGACGGCTGTGATGACGTCGAATTCAAAGCCGACCCCAAAACTGGGCGACGCTGTCCCGTAGCGGCTGGCGGCCAGGACCGCCGACAGGCCGACGATAAGGCCGTTGATGGCGAAGGCGCCCAGGACGAGATTGCGTACGCGGATGCCGGCGGCTTCGCTTGCTTCCCGATTGCCGCCGATGGCGTAGAAATAGCGGCCGAAGGTCGTTTTAGAGAGGACAAAGTGGATGATGAGCGCCAGGCCGAACAGCAGCCAGACCGGCATCGGGACATCGAAGGGACGCGCCTGCCCCAGAATCGTGAACGGGTCGGGCACGCCGCGCACGGCAGCGCCATTGGTGGTCAAAAGGATGACGCCGCGCAGCGCGGTCAGGCTGCCCAGGGTGATGATGATCGGCGACAGCTTCACGCGCCAGACCATGGCGCCGTTCAACCAGCCGAGTGCGCCGGCAAAGAGGATGCCGGCCAGCAGGGCCAGGGGCGCGGGCACAATCTTGGCCAGCATCGCGGCGACGACCGCGGTCAGCCCGTACATTGCGCCGATCGAGAGGTCGACGTTGCCGCTAATGATCAGCATCGCGGTGCCCAAGGCGAGGATGCCGATGAAGGACATCTGCAGGGCAACGACAACAAAGTTGGCGAAGCTGAAGTAGCGGGGGCTGAAGATCGCCAGGACGATCAGCGCCAGCAACAGCGCCAGGGCCAACCCGATGTTACGGCCGCTGCCCTGGAACAGGCCGCCCACACGCGTTTTCGAAATTGATTCAGCCATTGGCTCCGATTTCACCTCTGGAACGACAGGCCCATCATGCATGCGACGATTTCCTCGTGGTCGGTCTCGGCCAGGGGACTATCGAGCGTGGTCTGTCCCTGCCTCAGGGCGACAACCCGGTCGGCCACGGCGAACACGTCGTCCAGATTGTGGCTGATGATGATGACGGCAACGCCCTGCCCGGCGACGCGCTGGATCAGGTCGAGGGCGGCTTTTGTCTGGCGCACACCGAGCGCGGCGGTGGGCTCGTCGAACATGATCAGGCGGTTGGCCTTTACCAGGGCGCGGGCAATGGCCACGGCCTGGCGCTGGCCGCCTGAGAGACTCCGAACCGGGATGGCGTAGTCGTCGAGAGAGGCCCCCACCTCGCCGATGCGGCGCTGCGCCTCGGCAAGCGCCTGCTTCTCGTCGATCACGCGCAGCGGTCCGATGCGGAAGCGGAGCGGTTCCTGACCGAGCATGACGTTGGCGGCGGCGCCGAGATTGTCGGCGAGGGAGAGATGCTGGTAGACGGTCTCGATTCCCAGGGTGCGTGCGTGCCCCGGATTGAGGTTCTCGACCTTTTCGTCGCCGATCCAGATCTCGCCATCATCGGGCGGATAGATGCCGCTGAGGATCTTGACGAATGTGCTTTTGCCGGCGCCGTTGTCGCCGACAAGGGCCACGATTTCGCCGGGGTGCAGGTCGATTGAAAAGTTGTCGAGGGCCTGCACGCCGCCAAAGTACTTAGTGATTCCGACACAGTGGACCAGCGCATTATTTTCGGTCATCGATCGCTCCCGGAGCCGAACGTATCCGGTGAAGCCCGGCGCGACAGCCCCGCGCGGTCATACTGCGGGGCGGCCGCGGCCAGAGTCTGTGCTTCCGAACCTCTCCATCGACGACGGGCCGGCGGAGAGGGGTCCTGCAGCTCGAGGCGTTACTGCGACGGCGTCATCTCCGCCTCGTCGCTGTACCGCATCACGTTGGGATCGTCGTAGAGATGCTGAAAGTCGGGATCCTGCGGCCCGGCGACGATCTTCTGAACCTCTTCCAGGTTTTCAGCCGTTACCAGCAGACCTCGCTGCACGCGCGTTGGCGGCACTTCTTCGCCGCGCAGGCAGCGCTGCATATCGCGCATCCACTGGGTCGAGCTGTAGGGGAAGAGGTAGGACCAGGTTGCCTGGTAGATGCCGCCCTTGGCGATCTCGTCCAGGACAAGGTTGGTGCCGTCGGCGCTGCCTACAAAGAACTCATTGGGATCGTCTTTGCCCGCTTCCCGGGCCGCAGTGTAGGCGCCGAATCCGGGATCATCCCCAAAGCCAAGCAGGACTTTAATGTCGGGGTGCGCTTGTAGAAGGTTGGCCGCGCCGGCCGAACCCAGCTCAATCGTGTTGGCCTCCACCTGGCCGGCGATGACGGCGTTATCCGCATTTTCCAATACGCCGTCTATCAGACCCTGCGTGCGTTCCATCAGCAACGGGTCGGCGCGATTGCCCAGAATTCCGACCTGTACTTCCTCGGCGTCGCCGTAGTTTTCCGCAATCCACTCGGCGGCGAACTTACCGACGTGGTAGCCGCTGAAGTGCTGGTCCAGCCCCACGTTCTGGGTGGCGCCGGTGATGGGCGAGGCGCTGTGGTTGAACATGCAGATGCCCTGCTCGGTCCCCCGCGCAACGAGGTCGTCCATGCCTTCGGGCGTCAGCACGAGGAAAAAGATGCCGTCATACCCCTGGGCGATAAAGGCCTCGATGTCGCCGAACTGCTTGACTGCGTCGGCGTTGGCATCCACGATCACCAGGTCGATATCATTTTCCGGCTTCTCGGCCTCGCGCTGCATGTCGGCGTAGAACTCGACCAGAATTTCGACCTGGATTGGACTCGAGAGCCCCACCTTTTTGTCCGCAAGCGTGTCCATCTCTTCGGCGGCAGGTTCAGCGGGGGGCGCGGGCATGACGCAGCCAGCAAGCGCCAGGGCCAGAATCAGGAGCAGCGGCCAGAGGAGTCCCCCTGGCAATCCCCGGCGTGAACGTGCTTTGGCATCGGTCCGCAACAAAAGGTTGTGTCGCATGATCCTCTCCTTTGGGATTTCAAAGAGCGACTCACTCTTGTCCATTCGTAAGACACCTCCGATCGTGTGCATTTCAGTCAAGGTTGTCCCCGCGCCAGCGCGGACACCTTGCCGGGCCTTCGCCCAGTTGTCGTGAAGGCCGCTGGTTCGCGGGCAAGCCTCGGGCGATCACCAGCGGTGCGGCGGTGATAAAGCATCAGCAGTGCGGGGTGCTCCTGCAATTCAACGCCTTACTGTGTGGGCGTCATCAGCGGTTCGTCGCTGTACTCCATCACGTCCGGGTCGTCGTAAAGGTACTGATAGTCGGGATCTTGCGGCCCGGCGACGATTTTCTGGACCTCTTCCAGGTTATCGGCGGTCACCAGCAGTCCCTTCTGCAGGCGGGTCGGGGGTACGTCTTCGCCGCGCAGGCAGCGTTGCATATCGCGCATCCACTGGGTCGAGCTGTAAGGGAAGAGATAGGACCAGGTGGCCTGGTAGATGCCGCCCTTGGCGATTTCGTCCAGCACAAGGTTGGTGCCGTCGGCGCTGCCGACAAAGAACTGGTTGGGGTCCTCTTTGCCGGCTTCACGGGCTCCGGTGTAGGCGCCAAAGCCGGCGTCGTCGTTGAATGACAAGAGAACCTTGATGTCGGGATGGGCCTGCAAAAGGTTGGCCGCGCCTTCGGCGCCTGCGTCCATGGTGATGGCCTCCACTTCGCCTGCGATCACGGCGTTGGGGGCATTTTCCACTACGCCGTCAATCAGGCCCTGCGTGCGTTCAGAGAGCAAGGGGTCGGCACGGTTGCCCATGATACCGACCTGAACTTCCTCGGCGTCACCGTAGTTCGCAGCGATCCACTCGGCGGCGAAATTGCCGACCTGGTAGCCGCTGAAGTGCTGGTCCAACACCACGTTCTGGGTGCTGCCGGTGATGGGCGATGCGCTGTGGTTGAACATGCAGATGCCCTGATCGACGGCCCGCGCGACAAGGTCGTCCATACCTTCCGGTGTCAGCAGCAGGAAGAAGATGCCGTCGTAGCCCTGTGCCATAAAGGCTTCGATGTCGCCGAACTGCTTGACCGCATCGGCGTCGGCATCGACGATAACGAGGCCGATGTCGTTTTCCGGTTTCTCGGCCTCGCGCTGCATATCGGCGTAGAACTCGACCAGGATCTCGATCTGGATGGGGCTGGAGAGCCCAACCAATTTGTCCGCGAGCGTCCCCATTTCTTTGGCGGCCGGTTCAGCGGGCGCTACAGGCATAACACAGCCGGCCAGCACAAGGGCCAGAATCAGGAGCAGCAGCCAGAGGGATCCCCCTGGCAATGCCCGGCGGGAGCGTGCGTTGGCATCGGTCCGAAACAAAAGGTTGTGTCGCATGGTCCTCTCCTTTGGGTTTTCAAAGAGCGACTCACTCTTGTCGATCCGTCAGACACCTCCGGTCGTTTGCGCTTCAGTCAAAATTTCCCCCACCGCTGCTCATGTACCTGGCCGCGCCTTCGCGCAGCTGGCGGGCGGAAGGTTGAATTGCGGTGGCGCCGCCGTCTACCATCAGCACGGCGGCGGTGATATAGGAGGCCTCATCGCTGGCCAGGAAGAGGATGGCGTTGGCTACCTCGGCGGGCTCGGCGAAGCGGGAAAACATCGTCATTGCGGCGTAGGGTGCGACGTTTTCGGCGGGCGTGCGCGCCATCATGGGCGTGTTCATGCCGGTGGGACAGACGACGTTGGCGCGGATGCCGTCTTCGCCGCAATCCTGGGCCAGGCAGCGCGCGAGGCCGATTACGCCGTGTTTTGAGGTGTTGTAGTCGGCCTGCATCTCGTTCCCCACAACGCCCGACATTGAGGAAACGAAGACCACGCTGCCGCTGCCCTGGCTGCGCATGGCGGGGATCACGTATTTTGAGCAGAGGAAGGGGCCTTTGAGGTTGATCCGCATGACGCGGTCCCACTCCTCTTCCTCGATGTCGGCAATATTCTTGCCGCTGCCGAAGGTCGCGGCGTTGTTGACGAGAATGTCGATGCGACTGTATTCGGCGAGGGTTGCCGCGGCCATTTGCTCAGCGCCGGCGGGGTGGCTGAGGTCACCGACAACGGCAATGGCCTCGCCGCCCTTGTCCTCGATGGCACTGACCGTGTCGCGGGCAGTTTCCGGGTTCAGGTCGGCGACGACGACTTTGGCGCCCTCGGCCGCGAACAGCAGCGCTGTCGTCCGGCCAAGCCCCTGCCCGGCCCCGGTGACAATCGCCGACTTGCAATCCAGTCTTCCCATCGGTTCACCCTTTCCGACCTGGTGCGGCCGCGCTGCCGGCGCTACGCTCCGTTCTTTGCCGGCAGGTGAATCGAGTCACCCACCAGCAGGACCCGAATATCGAAATCGCGCTGTTGCCGGTAGTAGAGCTCGAACAGTTTGCCGATGTCGCCGGTGTGGTTGCGCCAGAATTCCCAGTGGAAGGGCAGGAGCGTGTTGGGGCCGAGCTTTTCGGCCACGTCGAGAAGCTCCTCCACTTCCATGTACCAGGTGCGGCCGAAGGCGAGCAGGGCGAGGTCGAGGTCATGCGTCGCGCCGATTTCGGCCATCGCAGGTCCGTCCCAGGTATCGCCGGAGACGAACAGCTTTCTGCCTCCAGACGAGAAGACGAGGGTCACTGCGTGTGGCTCGTTGGGGTCGTATGAAGGGTAGACCTGGATCTCGACATCGCGGAACTGGACGGTGTCGCCCGGCGCGACCTGGCGGATGCGTTCGTCGGCGATGCCGAATTCGCGCATCAGTTTGGCCGAGGATTGCGGTGCAATGCAGAAGGCGTCGGTATTGTTGACGATCGGAACGAGGGTGCCGTCGTGGCAGTGGTCGACGTGATCGTGTGTCGAGATGATAATGTCGGCGAGGCCGACCTCGTCCGGCTTGATCGGAATGGCGGTGGCGCGGTAGGCGTCGGGCACACTATCGTCGGGCGTGCCGTAGGAGTAGGGATCGATCCAGATCATCGTTTCGGGTGTGCGATAGGCGAAACTCGGCCCGCCCAGCGCCCAGAAGAGGATGCCGTCGTCGATCGTCCGCCCCTCGACCTCGTCCAGAAAAGTCTTGGGCCAGTATGCTACGTCTCGCATAAGCAATCCTTTGACTCATTGGGCCCCGCCGTGCCAACACAGGCGGGCGCAGGGATTCTGTAACCGGTTGTGCCGGTCTGAGCTCTATGGCGCTGGTTCAGACCGTGCTCCAGTCGTAGTCGTGCGGGTCCTGGACGCCGGTGCCGACTTCGTTGAGTTCGAGCAGGTTGCCGTCCGGATCATAGAAGAAGAGGACGTGCCATTCGCCCTCGCCGGAGAAGCGCACCGGCGGAGAAACCAGCTCGACGCCGGCAGCCTTGAGCCGCTCATAGGTGGCCGGCACATCTTCGACGCCGAAGCAGAAGTGCGCGCTCGGGACGTGGTGGATGGGATTGCGGCCGGTTGGACTCTCCGGATTGATCCACTCGATCAAGTCGAAAGTGAAACCGTGCTCTGAACTGCGGGTATGGCCGTTGACGCCGCCGGGGGGCCGCAGCCGGTACTCGCGCATATGCACGTTGTCGATCCTCGTCATCTTGTCGATGGGGCCACCGTTGTGTTCTTCGGGGGAGACGACCTCCAGCCCCAGAATGTCGCGGTAGAATTTCAATGATGCTTCCAAATCGCTGACCATGATTGCGACATGATCCATCGTTATTTTGGCCATCGTTTTCTCCTTTTACGGGAACGCAGCCGTCCCCTTGCAGAACGAATATGTGAATTGCCTGTTTCGACTACATCGGAGCGGATTGCCCCTCGCGGCCGGGCCAATTGCTTTCCGGGTGGCCGGTTCAGGCTGTGCTCCAGCTGTAGTCGTGCGGCTCCTGTACACCGGTACCGATCTCGTTGAGCTCGAGCAGATTGCCGTCCGGGTCGTAGAAGAAGAGGACGTGCCATTCGCCCTCGCCGGAAAAGCGGACAGGAGGCGAGACGATTTCGACGCCGGCAGCTTTGAGCCGCTCATAGGTTGCGGGAACGTCCTCGACGCCGAAACAGAAGTGGGCGCTGGGCACGTGATGGATTGGCCGCCGGCCTGTCGGGCTATTGGGGTTGACCCATTCGATCAGGTCGAAGGTGAAGCCGAATCCTTCGTTGGGCGTTTGGCCGTTGACGCCGCCGGGCGTGCGCATACGATATTCGCGCACGTGGGTGTCCTTCATCGCCGTCATTTCGTCGACGGGCCCGCCGCCGTGTTCCTCCGGCGTCACGACCTCCAGGCCGAGAATGTAGCGATAGAACTTCAGGGACCTGTCCAGATCGCTGACCATGACGGCTACGTGATCCATGGTAATTGTGCCCATAGAATGCCTCCTCAGCGTGATAGTGCTCCTTCCCTTGCGGGCGGGTCCAGGAAGTTGCTACTCACAAAAAAGGGGTAGGCAGAGAGCCTCCCCCTGCGTTGGAATCACACGCGGTATGCCAACCCTATTCTTCGGCCTGGATTGCATTGATCTTGGCGACCATGTTGTCGGTCGCCTCTTCGATCGAGCTGTCTCCAAGGAGCAACAGTTCCAGTTCTTCGGTGAAGGCGCGCTGCACCTCGGTGGGCTTGGTGCCCCAGTACTCGGGCACGAAGGTATCTGCGTACTCGAAAGGCTTGGTCATGAACTCCAGCTGTACCGGACCGTCGACGAGTGTGGCGGCGTTTTCGGCGAACTTGTAGGGGACCGGAATAAGCTTGATCATCGCCGAAATTGCGTCGTCGTCCCAGACGTAGAAGGAGATGAAATCCCAGGCCTCGTCGATATAGGGGGTGTTGGCCGGCATAGAAAAGGGATGGGACTGGCCGGTGCTGATGCGCTTGCCGCCGGGCATAATTGGCCATAGCGCGTGGCGCCCTCATGGTGTAGTCCTGCGTGTTGGTCCCCAGGAGTCCCAGTCGGTGAGAACCGCGGCCAGCATGGCGATCTTGTCGCTGGCGAAGATACGCTCGCCGAGCAGCTCCTGCTCAGCCGGCTTTGGTGAGACGCCCGACTCCAGCAGCCAGTCGACCGAATAGGCGAAGACTTCGCGCGCCTCATCCGAATCGAGCAGGCATTGGGTCTCGTCCTCGTTGAGCAGCGAGCCTCCGTTCGACATGATCAGGTCGAGGTAGACCAAGTTGGGCGGGGTTGCCGCGCCCCAGATGTCGGGCGGGCTGGCGATCGCCTTGGCTGCCGCGTCCATCTCGGCCATGTCCCAGTCGGCATAGCGGGGCAGCTCGACGCCGGCCTCTTCAAACAGCCGGATATTGTAGGCGAGGCCGCGGGGGACTGCGCCGTGCGCCGGCACGCCGTAAGCCGTGCCCTGCCAGCCGGCCCAGACCCACGGGCTGCCGACCAGCCCGTCCACGTCGACACCGTCCCGTTCGATCAGGCCGTCGACCTCGGCGAAGACCTCGCGCTGCACCAGCATGGGGAAGAAGGGCGCCTGCACCCACAGTACCTCCGGCACCGTGCCGCCGGCGAACTGGGTCAGCAGTTTCTCGGCATATCCGCTCCACGGGTTGACGGCCATTTCTACCTGCGTTTCGTGCGACTCGTTGTAAAGTTCGAGTACTTCGCCGAAGATGTCGGCCCAGGACATGAACCTGATGATAACGGCCTCCTGCATGGCGGAATCGTCGGCCATTTCGTCGCCGGCGCCGCTGTCGCCTCCCCCCGGCGCGCAGGCGGCGAGAAGGGCGCCTCCCGTCGCCACCGACATTCCTTTCAAGAAGGCGCGTCGGCTCGGTCGTGTCGCGTCATTCAGCAACGTCTTCGTAGGACTTCATCCTCCTGTGTGATGAATGGTTCCGAATGTCCGATGAGGTCGAAAGGCCGGAATTGTCCAGTCACGGCTCAAGGGTCGGAGTTCATTGCTGGGTACGGCGATGTTGGCGGCGCACCTGACGGGGCGCCATGGCATGGAAATGTGAAGGGATCGGCGCAATTGGTTCACGGATCTTGCCTGTATGCGCCTTGACTGGTCTCGCGAAGCGTAAGAGGATCACGCGCAGAAAAAACGATCAATGTTTGCCGCACGCCGCCTGGTGCGCGTCGGTGAGCGGAACCGCCGGGGGTCTGACGGGCGCTGTCCTGGGCGCGGAGACGGCACTTTTCGGCGATACTATACCATAGCAGCAGCCGTCTTCAAACCGCGCGAAAACCGGACAATGTGAGCCCGAGTCAACCAGATTTGGGTCGCTTGGTGCGACGGAAAATCAGAGGTCGTCGATCATGCGCTTAAGGTTGGCGACGTTGATGCGCATCGCCTCTTCACGCGAGCCGCTCGCGGGCAGAAAGTGGGTTGCAACCGAAAGGATCGCATCGCTGCGTCGGTCGCGCAGGCTGCGCAGTATCGCGGGGTAGTCGACGTCGCCTTCGCCGAGTGGGCAGTAGTCGAAGTCGAGCTGTAGACCGTTGTTTACGCGCAGGTCTTTGATGTGGAGTCCGTGCAGATAGGGGTGGATGTTGAGGAAGCCGGCGGTCGACACGTCGGCTTCGCCGCTGTTGAGGTTGTCGGAAGGGCCCCACATCACTTTGAGGCGGGGAGAGTTGAGCGCCTCGGCCAGGCGGCGGAAGTTGCCGGTCGTATTGGTATAGTTCCACGGCATCATCGAGAGCGCGAGGTCGACGCCGTATTTCTCGGCCTGATCCAATGCCAGGGTGAAGGCGCGCACCAGTTTTTCCATTTCGGCGTCGGCGATGTAGCCGCCGCGCGTCAGCCAGCGCATCGGCCAGGTCGGTTTGGCGGCGCTGTACTCGCCCGGCCAGGCGAAGGTGAAGGCGTTGACGGCACGTATCCCCAGCCGCGCGGCCATCTGCATCGAGCGGACGAGGTCGTCCATCTCCTGGCGAAAGTCGGGGTGGTCCTCGATCGAATCCAGGTCGAGATCGGTCAGATGGATCATCTTGAAGGGGTTGCCGACGTTGATCACGAATATCTCGAGGCCGTGACCGGCGACCTGTTCCCCCATCCGGTCTACGGCGGCGTCATCAATGTCGCGCATCGGCGGCCCATCTGAGCCTAGCGTGTTGAACCAGACGCCCTCGACGCCGATCTCTTTGGCCTTGGCCAGCGACTCATCGAAGGGCATGGCCAGCTCGGGCAGGTACATTCCAATTTTGAAGCGGTGCTGGGTCATCTGTGCGTCTCTCAGTGTCTCAGTTGGGTAGGGCCTGGCCCCAGCGGTCGAGGCCGGCATCGGCAAGGTTCTGTATCCAGTCGAGGTAGGAGCGCGCGACGCGGTCGGGATCTTTGCGGCTGCGGGCGACGAAGCCGGGCACCCGGGAGCGGCCGGTTGGCAGGCCGATGCGGCTGTAGCGGGTGTCGACGCTCCAGCGGACGGTGTTCGAGCGGTTGGGAATCGAGCGGTGGACCATGCGCTCCATGGTCAACAGGACGTCGCCGGCGTCGACCTCGCAGGTTACGAAATCGCCAGCGGGCAGGGCCGCGTCGGGGATGCCTTTTGTTCCTCTGTGGCCCTTTGTCTTGATCAGGATGTCGTGTTCGAGCAGCCCTTTGAGGTGGGAGCCGGGGATTACCTGCATGCAGCCGTTCTGTGCGGTGGCCGGGACGAGCGGGATCCAGAAGTTGACGACGAGGGTCTCGCCGGCTTCGGCGGGGATGAGGTAGGCGAGGTCCTGGTGCCAGGGGATGTCCAGCAGGTCGAGGTCGGGCATCTTGGGGCGCAGCGCGAACTGGGGGTGGGCGAGGATTTCGGGGCCGATGAGGGCTTCGGTGGCGTCGAGCAGCGCCGGCGTCGTGCGCAGGGCGAACATGCCGGCGGAGATCGGTTTGCCGCGTGAGAAGAAGGTCTGCCACAGCCATCGGCGGTTTTTGCAGGCGTCAGAGGCCAGGGCGAGCCGGTTGGCGAAGGGCGCGGCGGCGAAGGTGTCGGCGGCGGCGAGCTGACCTTGACGCACGGCCTCGTGGATGGCGTTGTCCACCTTCTCTTCAAGTTCGCTGATCAGCGGTTGCAGTGCCGCGTGGGGCAGCATATTGCGGACGATCAGGTAGCCGTCCTGTCTGAACTTTTTTTTCTGTTCCTGGGTCAGCGCCGGCGACGACGATCCGTTGCTGTGCGCCTCGTCTTGCCGCGTTGCAGCCATGTCAGTCACGAACTCCTCCTGATAGCGTGTGCATTCGATTTGCGAACAGGTGGTGATTCCGTTCGTTATCCAGAGGTATGTCTTGGCATAGTATATTCCAAAGCGGTACGGGGCGCTACTCCCCTTGGCGCCGGCTGATCCGTGGCTCGAACGGCAATTAAGGCAAATCCTGCTTTCGTGTACAATGTGTCGATAGCAAGCAGAAGGGCGCCTGCCAAAATGCCAGGGCGCGGGCGGCGACAACCGGTGAATTCAGGAAGAAAACAAGAGGAGAAAAAGGAATGAGTGTCTTGATCCACGTAGGCGTACGGGCGTCCGATCTGTCCAAGTCGATCCGGTTCTGGCGGGACGGGCTGGGCTTGAAGGTGGTCGGGGAGAGAGGTGTCCGTTACGACCTTTCCGACGGCTATCACAACTTCGCTGTCTTCCAGCACCAGGGCGACGACCGTCCTGGGCACGTCTCGGGCATGCTCGACTATCTGCATATCGGTGTCGGTGTGCCGGATGTCGCGGTGGCGGCGCGCCAGTTGCGCGACATGGGGTACACGATATTCTCGGACGGCCTGGGCGGGAAGACGCCCCTGGACCCGGACAATCTTGAGCAGCCGGCGTTCAAGGTGGAAGACCCTGACGGCATCACGATCGACGTGAGCGAGGTGACGACGGCGTGGCCGGGGACGACGCTGCATCCCAATCAGGCCGGCGCCGGGGAGGGATAGGCCAGTCGCAGCGAGGGCTCGTGCTTGGCAAGCGGCCCCTTGATGGGATCAGGGCAACCTTTGCCCAACCGAAATCGAGTTTTGTGAACGACGCGCCGATTTGACGCATTGTCAGCGGCGCGTCGTTGCATGTGCGGGACTTACCCGCGGCTCTATCGGCCGCGGACGCGAGACATCCATGCGGCGCTTTCTTGCTTGCGGTCACCTGGCAAGAGATTCTTCGCCTGGAGTCGGCGCGGCCAGGAGAATTCCCTGCATAAGGGCGGCTCGGATGTATAGCGGGGAAGCTACGAGGACCACAACTTGGCCATCACCTGGGGGCGGTTGAGGTAGGGCGAGAGTTCTGAGGGGGAGTCGAGGATCAGGTCGGCGTTGTCGAAGTTCTGCGTCCCGCCCATGCCGCAGAGGAGGCCGACCTGGACGGCGCCGACGGCCTCGCCGACGCGCAGGTGCAGCTCGTTGTCGCCGACGACAAGACAGGCGTCGGCGGGCAAGTCCAGCTGGTCGAGCAGGTTGAGGAGCGCCTCGCTGTTGGGGGTGGGCTTGCGCAGGTCATCGCGGGTGGCGATGGCGTCGAACAGCTCTTCGGAGAGGTCGGCGTGCTGGAAGAAAGTCTCGACTTCCTTGCGCGAGCGGGTGGTAAGCAGGGCCACTTTGTACTGCTGCCGCAGCTCGGTCAGCAGGTCGGGCACGCCTGGGCGGAGCTCTTGCTTCTCGCTTTTGGGGAAGCCGCGGACACGGTGCAGGCGCGGCATGAGGCGGCGGGCGTCGTCGTGCAGCCGCAGCCAGGTCAGAAGGCTGACGATGGCTACCGACGGGCCTTCCATCCAGGCCATGAGGCGGCGGAAGAACTGTTCGCGTTTTTCGAAGGGCCAGATGCGCTCAAGTCTATCAAAGCGTTTGGCCAGTTCGCTTGCCAGCGACCAGTCGAGGCGGGTGAGCGTGCCGTCGAGATCGAAGACGATGCCTTCGATCCAATGGCCGGCGATCAGGCCGGGGATCTGAATATCGCTCTGCTGCTGCGACGACTCGAAGGGTTCGAGGTCGCGCAGTTTGCGGAAGACGTAGCTGAGCAGGACGCGCACGCTGGCGATGGTCGGGGTGATGAGCAGCACGCCGAGCACGCCGAAGACGAGCGCGGCGCTGATGATGCCGGTAAAGGTCACGGCGGGATGCAGGCGCACGCGGCGCCCGACGAGACGGGGGATGAGGTAGACGCTCTCGACCTGGGTGATGATGACGTAGAAGATCATGACGATGATGGCGAAAGGGATTTTGCCGATGGGCAGCCAGGTCGAGCCCTGGAAGAGCGCGACCAGGGTGCCTATGGCGCCGCTGATTCCGGGCCCGACGGTGGGCAGGAATTCGAGCAGCCCGGCTAGAAGGGCCAGCGCGGCGGCGTTGGGCAGGCCGACGATAGACATCACGATCCAGGTGACGAAGCCGATGACGAGGCCCAGTACGAGCTGGCCGCGCAGAAAGGCCATCCAGATTTCGCCCAGTTCGTGGCTCAGATGCTGGGCGTCGTCGCGGTACTCCTGGGGCAGCGCGTTCATAACCATACGCTGCAGCTTGATGATGTCTTTGAGGAGCCAGAAGCCGAGTACAAGGACGTAGATGGTGGTGAGTACGCCGGTCGTGAAGGCGCCGGCAAGCTCCAGGGCGCCGGACCCGGCCTGGGAAAGTACGTTTCGGAAGACTGAACCCAGCTGCTGCAGGATATTATTGAAGGTCAGGTTGAAGCCGAATATGGGCAGTAGCGGCCCTGGAGCGGCGGTCTGGAGGTCGGTTACCAGCGTCTCGAGCAGGCCCAGAAGGGCCTCGATCGAGGTCACGACGCGCGGCACGAAGATGACCGGGGTTATGATCAGCGCCACGATCAAGAGCAGGTAGATTGCGGCAATCGACATCGCCCGGCTCCAGCCGGTGCGCTGTTGGACCCAGCTGACCGGCTGATAAAGCACAAATGTCAGCAAAAGGGCGATGATGGTCGGTTGGATCATCACGCGGAAGGCGTAGAGGAGGAGCAAGGCCGCCAAGCCGAGGATCGAAGCGACTACGATCTTTGTCGTTGTACTCCAACGGTTGGAACTCATAGCAAATAGAGAAGAGATTCGAGAGAGATGAGGGGGGCGTTCTCCGGGCCGTCCGTTTCCAATGCAGTTCCGTTACTTCATGCGCGCGGGGCGCTAACAGTTCAGGCTAGTGGAAAACGGTAAAGCGTGTCAGCGGCCAGTAGCGCACCCAAACGCGACCCTTGATAACATCGCGCGGCGCCGGGCCGAAGGCGCGGCTGTCATTGCTGTTGTCGCGGTTATCGCCCAGCACGAAAAAGGTGTCCTCGGCCAGTGTGACGGGGCCATAGGAGTCGTGCGAATCGCCGTGTCGGGCAGGGGCCTTGAGTTCGTTCCCGTTGACGAAGACCTGTCCTTGCCTGATTTCTACCGTGTCACCGGGCAGGCCGACAACGCGTTTGATCATCAAGGCGTTCTGGTCGGGCATATCGAGAACGACGATTTCATTGTGTTGCGGTCCACGAAAGTAGTATGTGAACTTCTCCATGACCAGACGTTCCATTGGCCGGAAGTTGGGCTGCATACTCTGGCCGTACACGATGGTTGCCTGGGCGAGAAAGAGGTGGATGAGCAGCGCCAGCGTGACGGCGGGCAGAACGATCTGGACGATCTCCTTGAGGGCGGACAGGACCACAGCGGCTGCCGGAGGCCCGGCGGCGCTATTGTCGATGGGCGCGGGGTGGAGGCGGGAATCCTCGCGTCCCGCCTCCATATCCCGAATCCGTTCATCCCTGCGGCCCGATTCCTGTGGACCGTCCTGGTCCCCTGGATTGTGACTCGCCGTCATGATTTTAGGGCCGGGAACGCGTCGGTCGGACCGCGTTCCGTTCCGGCTTGCCGATATCGCATCCAATCACGCAACTGTTCGAGGCGGAGTTCAGAAGCTCCTCATCACCGGCGTCATCTGCGCGGGCGGCCGCCATTGCGTCCGCTGCGCTCGCGTTCGCGTCCGCCGTCGCGGAAGTTTCGATCGCGATCGCGTCCACCACCACCACCGCCGCGTCGTCCGCCGCGGTCCCGGTCGCGCGCTTCTTCGGCGGTCCAGCCTTCGAGTACGGCCTGGCGGCTGAGCCGGATCTTGCCGGCGGGGTCAATGTCGATCACCATGGTGGTCAGTTCGTCGCCGACGTTGGCGATCTCCTCGACGTTATTGACGCGGTAGTCGGCCAGCTGGCTGATATGGACGAGCCCGTCGACGCCGGGCAGGAGGTTGACAAAGGCGCCGTAGGGTTCGACGCGCACGACCTGGCCGGTGTAGATTTTGCCGACCTCGACCTCTTCGGTGAGGGACTCGATTTCACGGCGAGCCTCTTCCGCGGCCAGCCCGTTGAGACCGGAGACGTAGACGGTCCCGTCCTCTTCGATATCGATTTTGACCTCGTACCGCTCCTGCAGCGCGCGCACGGTCTTGCCTCCGGGCCCGATGACCTTGCCGATCTTTTCGGGGTCTATGCTTACAGTCAGTATACGTGGGGCGTGGGGGCTTAGTTGCGCGCGGGACTCGGGCAGGACTTCGAGCATCTTGCCCATGATGTGAAGCCGCCCCTGCCGCGCCTGCTCGAGCGCGATGCGGAGGATTTCGAAGTCAAGTCCTTTTATCTTCAGGTCCATCTGCAGGGCGGTGACGCCGTGTTCGCTGCCGGCCACCTTGAAGTCCATGTCTCCGAGGTGGTCTTCAACGCCCTGAATGTCGGAGAGCACCTTGTAGGCGCCGGTTTCCTGGTCCTGGACGAGCCCCATGGCGATGCCGGCGACCGGCGCGTCGATGGGGACGCCGGCGTCCATCAGGGCCAGGGTGCTGCCGCAGACGGAGCCCATGCTGGTCGAGCCGTTACTGCTGACTGCTTCGCTGACCAGGCGGAGGGTATAGGGGAAGTCTTCGGGGATGACGGCCTGGAGCGCGCGTTCTGCGAGCGCGCCGTGCCCGATTTCGCGGCGTTTTGGTCCCCGCATGGGGTAGGCCTCGCCGGTCGAATAGGGCGGGAAGTTGTAATGATGGATATACCGTTTATCTTCTTCCGGCTGCAGCGTGTAGAGTCGTTGGGCGTCGCCGGGCGTGCCCAGTGTCGCAATCGTGAGCACGTGTGTTTCGCCGCGCATGAAGAGGCCGCTGCCGTGGACGCGCGGTAGATTGCCGACCTGGACCTGAATTGGGCGGACCGTCTGTAGATCGCGTCCATCGGGCCGGACTTCCTCATCCAGGATTCGCCGCCGCACGGCGTCTTTGTAGAGGCTGTCGAGCGCATCTTCGACGTCGCCGCCTTCGACCTCGTCGGCGCTGATCGCACCGGCAAGGGCTTCCAACGTCTCGGCGCGTACTGCGGAGAGGCGGGCCTTGCGCTCGTCGCGGTCGGTCTCCTCTCCAACTGCGGCCATGACTTTGTCACGGGCCAGCTCGTTCACTCTTTCGACCGTTTCGGGTGCGGCGGCAAAGACGGGATAGTCGGCGTACTTCGACTTTCCAAGATCGGCCTGCATCTGTGCGATCGTGCTGATGGCGGGCTGCATGGATTCGTAGGCCAGGCGGAGTCCGTCGAGCATGATCTCTTCGGGCAGCTCGCTGGCGCCGGCCTCGACCATGAGGATGTTGTCAGACGTGCCGGCCACCTGCAGGGCGAGCGTGCTGAGCTCCATATCGGAAGCGGTCGGGTTGACGATCAGTTCGCCGTCGACGTGGGCGACGGAGGCGGCGCCGACCGGGCCGCTCCAGGGGATGTCGCTGATCGAGAGCGCGGCTGAGGCGGCGATGATGGCGAGCGGGTCGATGAGATGCTCGCTGTCCGAGCTGAGCGCGGTCAGGATGACCTGTACTTCGTTGCGGAGGCCTTTGGGGAAGAGGGGGCGGAGGGGGCGGTCAACCAGGCGGCAGAGCAGGATTGCCTGTTCGCTGGGCCTGCCCTCGCGGCGGAAGAGGTTGCCGGGGATGCGTCCTGCGGCGTACAGTTTTTCCTCGAAATCGACCGTGAGAGGGAAGAAGCCGATGCCGGGGCGGATGCCGCGGTCCATCGTGGCGGTGGCGAGGATGACTGTGTCCCCGCAACGGACGGTTACGGCGCCGCCGGCCTGCTGGGCGAGGACGCCGGTCTCGATGCTGATCTCTTTCTCGCCCAGGGTCGTGGAGTAGACCTGGGCGCCTTCAAACAGTCTGGGCTGTTCCATTTGTGTTCACCTCGAAATGAACTTTGCGCCATACCAGTGCGGTGTGGGGCGCATGGTTGATGCCGCCGCGCAGATGCCGGAACCGGCAACGCGACAGGTGTCGCGGCCGGCGGCGACGCAGTTGTCGGGTAGGCGGGCGGGGTAGACTGCTGCCCTCTCCGTCAGCCCAACGGTCGCACAGCGCAATGTTTCGAGGTGCGGAACTGGAGAAAAGACCGAAACGCGCGCTTGGGGGGCGTAGTTGGTCTTCCGTGAATGGCTTCGGTCCATTCTCCAATGCCGGACCTCGGCGGCAGGAATCTGCCGAATACAGTGCACTGGGCGCCGGTACATCTGCGATCGTGCGGCGCGATCCGTTTTCGTTGGTCTCGTGCGCCTGTCAGGACGCGGCCAGGGCTTATCCTCCGATTCCTGCGCGCGGCCTGGCGCACGCTATACAAGGCCAATTATATGGCTTACTAAAATGACACCGGCATTGCCACCGCATTCTTGTGGCAATGCCGCCAAGAAAAAGGGCGGACACACGCCTGTTCCGCCCTTGCCGTTGCAGTTATCGACGCAGCCCAAGCCTTTGAATCAGCTGGCGATAGCGCGTTACATCCTTTCTCGCCAGGTAGGCCAGATGGCTGCGCCGCTGGCCTACCAGTTTCAGAAGCCCCCTGCGCGACCCTTCATCGTGTTTATGGGTCTTCAGGTGGTCGGTGAGCGCGTTGATGCGTGTTGTCAGCAGTGCGACCTGCACCTCCGGCGATCCCGTATCCTGATCGTTTATCCGGTATTCCTCGATGATTTTGGTCTTTTCTTCCGTGACTATGCTCATATGGTACTCCCGAACTCCTTTCCCCTGCGCTGGGGCATGTCGATAACGACATCGCAGCGGCGACGCTCCCCAGGAGGCGCGACCGGCCCGTTGATAGCCGGAACATCGCTGGAATACCAAGGCGCGTGACCCAGCCGTTACTGAAACAGTTTAGCACAGTTGCAGGCGATACCCAAACTTGTGGCTTCTCCAATTATTTAACGCATATATATGGATCGGTCGACCGAGGGGAGACCGGGCTCTTGAAGCTGTTGTCGGCTGCCCTTATAATGGGGCAGTCCTGTTCGGCCGGATACCGCCTGGAAATGAAACGGCGCCAGCGGAGTGCGCCGGAGATTGCTAACGATCGAGTTGCCTCAAACCGGAGTCAGGCTTGTCTGATCGCTGCCTTACAGCTGCCATAAGATCGGAAGCGCGCCGTCTCGGCTTCGACTTCTGCCGCATCGCCGGCGTCGAAGAGGCAGCCCACGCCGATTTTTTCGTCAGATGGCTGGGCCTGGGCCGCGCGGGCGAGATGACATACCTGTCCCGCCACGTGGACAAGAGACGGCGTCCCGCCCTCCTGGCGGAGGGCGGCGCGCCGTTCCGGTCGCTCATCGTGCTCGGTGTCGACTACCACCGGTTCGACCTTCCGCCGCAGGTCCTGGACGACCCGGCTCGCGGCATCATCGCCCGTTACGCATGGGGCGACGACTACCACGGGATCGTGCGTCCGCTTCTGTATGAGCTGGACGGCTTCGTGCGTGCGCGCACGGGACGCCAGACTCTTGGCAAGGGCCTGGTGGATACCGGCCCGGTGCTGGAAAGGGATTGGGCGCATCGCGCGGGTCTCGGCTTCACCGGCAAGAACTGCTGCACGATTCACCCGCGTCGAGGCAGCTGGCTCTTTCTGGCGACGCTGCTTGTGCCGGAGAAGCTGGCGTGCGATCCGGTCATCAATTTGACGAATGTGCCGGCCGCGGGCGTCGAAGGGGTGATCGAAGGTCTGCCCGCCTCCGGGGCGTACGGCACGTGGCGCCTGCCGGCGAACGGGTCGGAGACGGGCCCAGGAGCGGAGGCGACCTGCGGCCAGTGCACGCGCTGCCTGGACGCCTGCCCGACGGACGCCTTTGTGGGTCCGTTTCACCTGGACCCCCTGCGCTGTATCGCGTACTGGACGATCGAGGCGCGTCAACCGATCCCCCGGCAGCTGCGCTCCCAGTTTGGCAACCGCATTTTTGGCTGCGACATTTGCCAGGAGGTCTGCCCCTGGAATCAGCGGCTGGCCGGTCGAACGCCTTTGTTGGAGGGTCTGCGGGCCATGCGGGAGCGCGTGGCGCCGCCACTTCTTGAGGGATTCGACCCGGGGACGACGTACTGGCTGGAGCCGCGGGCATTTGCTGAGAGGTGGCGGCGGTCGCCGTTGAAACGGGCCAAGCGGGCCGGCATGTTGCGCAACGTCTGCGTTGCCTTGGGGAACTGGGGGGACCCAGCGGCCTTTTGCTGCTTTGCAGGCGGCATCGGCGGACAGTTCGGCGCTGGCGCGCGGTCATGCGGCCTGGGCGCTGGGCCAGCTCCTTCGTCGTCACAAAGATGGGCGGGCCGCTTCCTGTCTGCAGGGGTTGCTCGCCGGCGAGCAGGACCCGTGGGTGCGCGAAGAGATCGCAGTCGCTCTGGGCGAACAGGCTTGAAACTTTGACCGCAAGGAAGCGTAGAGAATTGCAGAACTGAGTTGAGGGATTCGACATTGAACGGCAGCGCCGGGCGTTAGAATAAGGAGAGCATTCATGGATATTGGCCGTGCATTGACCTACTTTACAGAGGACGAGCGTTGGGTCGAAAAGACCGCGATCGGCACGGGGCTGCTTCTGGTCAGCACATTGCTCTCCGTTGTGTTGGTCGGTGTCCTCGGATACTTCATTCTGTTCGGCTACATGGTGCGGCTGCTGCAGAATGTGCGCGACGGGGTACATCCTGCGCTGCCGGAGTGGAATCAGTGGGGCGACGACCTTGTTCGGGGTGTGAAGGTGGCGTGCGTATACATTGTGTGGGCGCTGCCGGTCATTTTCGTTTCGGTCCCGCTGTCAATATTCGGCTGGATCCTTGAAGATAGTTTTCGCTATAGCGGCGACGTAGCATGGTTGTTTCTTGCCTGTTCATTCTGCCTGACGTTTCTTGTTGCGATCGCATATGTCGTTTTGCAGCCGGGGTTTACGATCGCTTTTGCCAGAAATGAGGTGATCAGTGACGGCCTTCAGGCCTCCGAAATCTGGGAATGGACGCGCGACAACATAGGCAATGTGGTGATCGTTGCCATTCTGACGGTCATTGCCAGCGTCATTATCACCACGGTCGGCAGCATAATCGGCACGATCCTATGCGTCGTCGGCTTGGTCGTAACCGTGCCGCTCTCGCAACTGGTGACCTATTACGTCCAGAGCCATCTCTACGGCCAGCTGGCGAGTCTTGCCGGCGACGGGACTGGCGGCGGCGCGTTCGGTCCGATGCCGCCGGCTGGGAGGGCGCCGGAGGACGGGGCGGCCCCGGTCACGTCGGTGCCGCCGGTCGTCTACGATGCGGAGGAGGAGGCTGAGCCGGAGGAGGATGGCGAGCCTGAAGATGGTACTGGGCCCGAAGATAGTGCTGAGCCCGAAGATGGTACTGGGCCCGAAGATAGTGCTGAGCCCGAAGATGGTGCTGAGCCCGAAGATAGTAATGAGCCCGAAGATGGTACTGAGCCGGCAGAAGGGCCTGTGCCGATGGAAGATTCGGAGCCAGCGGAAGAGCCGGAGGAAGTAGAAGACGAAGTTGAGCCGGCGCAGGAAGAAGGGTCCGCCGGGGAGGATCGGTCGGACGAGGAGCGACCGCCTGAAGAGCCGAAGAGCCAGTAGGACTTTCCGGCCGACAGGCCGGAAAGTCAGTCCAAACAATAGCCCGTGAGAAACAAAGGCGTTTCTCACGGGCTTTTCTTTTCGTCAGAGCGGCGGTTTGTCCAGCCAGCCCTGCGCGATCTTCGTTTAAGGCGGTTGCGGCATTGCGTTCAGGCGCTGCACGCCTTGCATTCTTCTACGATTTGCAAAAAGTAGCGGTGCCAGCGGAGGTCGCCGGTCAGTTCGGGATGGAAGGCGGTCGCCAGGATCGCGCCCTCGCGGACGGCGGCGATGACCTCTTCGTTTTCCGCTCCTGCGGCAGCAACGGTTGCGAGCGTCTGCACACCGGCGGCGAGGGCGGTGATTGCGGGCGCGCGAATGAAGACGGCGTGGAAGGGGTCATCCCCCAAAGCCGGCACATTCAGCTCCGCTTCAAAGCTGTCGACCTGGCGGCCGAAGTAGTTGCGGTTGACGGTAACGTCGAGGCCGCCGATCAACGCCTGGCCGCCCAGTTTCTGGCCGGCGGCATCATTTGCCAGCAGGATCATGCCGGCGCAGGTGCCCCAGGTCGGTCTGCCGGCGTGCACCCAGTTGCGGAGCGGTTCGACCAGCCCCCACCGTTCGGCGACCAGGCCCATGCTGGTGCTTTCCCCGCCGGGGATGATCAGGCCGTCCAACTCCGCCAGCTGCTTGGCCAGGCGCACTTCGACGGCGTCTACGCCCAGCTGCGCCAGCATGTTGATGTGCTCGCGAAACGCCCCTTGCAGCGCCAGTACGCCAATGCGAATTGCGCTCATGGAAGACCCCGGACATCATCACGAATGTGCATCAGTCACCGTAATTCATGTGTTGCGGGAATCGAGAGAACGGGGGTTTGCAGCTCCCAGTGAAATGGAGAGAATCGATACCGACGGCCAGGCTCCCCTCGCTGTGAAGTCCGGTGTGTTTCGAAAGCACCTTTGGGCCGGGAAAACCGAGCGGCGGCAGGTTTGACAAATTCGCCTGCCGCCGCCGTGTTCTTGCTCAATCACGCGTGGAAGGAAGGCCGGCTACCAACCGCGTTCGGCGATTTTTTCCTCTTCCGGCAGCTCGTTGACGCTGATGCCGACCATGGGCGCGCCCAGGTTTTCGCTGACCTCGGCGAGGATGTGGGGATCGTTGTAGTGTGTAACGGCCTGGACGATGGCATGGGCGCGTTTGGCGGGGTCGTCGCTCTTGAAGATTCCGGAGCCGACGAATACGCCGTCGACGCCCAGCTGCATCATCAGCGCGGCGTCGGCCGGTGTGGCGACGCCGCCGGCGGCAAAGTTCACGACCGGCATGCGGTTCAGCTCGGCGGTCTGCTTCACCAGCTCGTATGGGGCCTGAATGTCCTTGGCAAAGGTGAAGAGCTCGTCGGCGTCCATGCGGCTAATGCGGCGGATTGCGCCGTAGACGGCGCGTGCGTGGCGCACGGCTTCGACGACATCACCGGTACCGGCCTCGCCCTTGGTGCGGATCATGGCCGCGCCTTCGGCAATTCGCCGCAGCGCCTCGCCCAGGTTGCGGCAGCCGCATACAAATGGGATGGTGAAGTTGTGCTTGTTGATGTGATGGCTTTCGTCGGCGGGGGTCAGGACCTCGCTTTCGTCGATATAGTCGACCCCGAGGGCTTCGAGGATTTGTGCCTCGACGAAGTGACCGATGCGCACTTTGGCCATGACCGGAATTGTGACCGAGGCCATGATCTCCTTGATCAGGTGCGGGTCGCTCATGCGGGCGACGCCGCCGTCCTGGCGAATGTCTGCCGGGACGCGTTCAAGCGCCATGACTGCGCAGGCGCCGGCCTCTTCGGCGATGCGGGCCTGGTCGGCCGTGACGACATCCATGATGACGCCGCCTTTGAGCATCTGCGCCAGCCCGGCCTTGACCCCAAAGGTTCCCCGTTCCACCTGTCCATCTCTCTGTTGACCGTTCGTTGTACTCATGCGTCGCCTCCTTGGATGCCACAACCTGGCAAAGTCGTCTCCTGCCCGGCAAGAGAGGGTTTTCGCACCCAAAGGCCTGTTCAGACCTCCTTGCGCTCGATGCAGATTACTGCTATTGTAGTCAATGGTGCCCCGATCTGACAACTTCACATCCCCGGCGGTGGAAAGCCGCGCAGGGGGTCAGTTTATTGGGGCATGTCGCTGACCGGCCATTCCTGGTTGTGCAATATTCACAAAAGAAAGCGGGCCCCTATTGTACAGAGTGCCTATAGGATTTTCGGCCCTGCTTCGGTGAATATAGTGAGTCAGGCGTTGGACGACCCGGCGAGGGCATTGTTCATCGCAAAGACCCCACCATAGTTTTCATAGCAGCTTTCGCCTGCGACAGGAGGGAACGGGTAAATGGAAGGCATCAACTCAGGAGATACTGCCTGGATCATCGTCGCCACCGCTCTGGTGCTGATGATGACACCGGCGTTGGGCTTCTTTTACGGCGGGATGGTGCGCCGGAAGAATATCCTCTCCACGCTTAACCTAAGTTTCATCACGATTGGCCTCATCAGCATTCAGTGGGTGATCATCGGCTACAGCCTTGCTTTTGGCGAAAGTGTGGCGGGCCTGATTGGTGGGCTCAACTACATTGGGCTGTCCGGGATCGGGATTGATGCCGTGCAAGGCTCGATTCCGAAGCTGCTCTTTGTGGCCTTTCAGATGACCTTCGCCATCATCACGCCTGCGCTGATTTCCGGAACGTTTGTGGAGCGTATCCGGTTCAAGGTGTACCTGGTTTTCACACTTTTGTGGGCCACGCTTGTCTACGATCCGGTCTGTCACTGGGCCTGGGGCGGCGGCATCTTTTCCCGCTGGGGGGCGCTCGACTTCGCCGGCGGCACGGTTGTGCATATTACGGCGGGATTCTCGGCGCTGGCATTTTCGATGGCGATTCGTAAGCGCAAGGGATTCGGTCAGATCGCGATTGAACCGCACAACATCGCGTTTACCGTTTTGGGCGCCGGTCTGCTGTGGGTTGGCTGGTTCGGGTTCAACGGCGGCAGCGCGCTGGCGGCAGATGGAGTGGCGGTCCAGGCGCTTCTCAACACGAATACGGCGGCGGCGGCGGCGGCGGTGGTATGGATGTTCCTTTCCTGGAAGGACAACAAGCCCAGTGTGCTGGGCATTGTGACGGGGGCGGTCGTGGGCCTTGTCGCAATCACGCCGGCAGCCGGCTACGTCAACACAATGTCTGCCCTGATCATCGGTGCGGTGGCAGCGCCGATCAGTTATTACAGCATCGATTTCCGCGAGCGGCGGGGCCTGGATGAGAGCCTCGATGTGTGGGCTTGCCACGGGATGGCAGGTGCGTGGGGTGCGCTGGCGACCGGTCTATTCGCCACGGCGGCGGTCGGCGGCACCAACGGGCTCTTCTTTGGGAATCCGACCCAGTTCGGCATCCAGCTGGTGACCGTGGTGGTAACGATCGCCTATGCGGTGATCATCACCTTCATTCTGACGAAGATCCTCGATGCAGTCTGGGGCCTTGCGGTCAGCGAGCAGGAAGAGGAGATCGGCTTGGACATCAGCGAACACGGCGAGCGCGCCTACGCGTGACTAGCGAGGTCCCGGTATGAGACGGCTGAGTATGGAGAGGATTCCGAGTCATTGGAAGTCTCCGAAGAGGATGGGGAAAGTGTGGCGACCGGGGAAGCTGAAGTAGCCGAGGAGTCTGAAGAGTCTGAAGAGTCTGGGAGGTCTGAGTAAGGCTTGGTCGGAGTCGGAGGACGCAGGCCTTTCTAACGGGATGGCCCTGCCGTCGCCTTCGAAATTTATCCGGAGACTCCCTTATTGGTTGACGAGTAAGTTCTGTATTGTGAAGGCGGGGTTGACATACGGGGAATTAGCTCATCTCACCCTGAATTCAGGCGATCTGTTTGTCTTTTGTCCGGAGAGGATGTTTCGTAACAGATGTGTGGCAAGACACATCTCAGGCTTGCCTGGGCGTGCGTCGAACTCAGCAGACAGGAGAAAGGTTCGTGCTCAAAAAGATCGAGGCATACATTCGACATGAGAAACTTGACAGTGTCAGGATGGCCCTGATCGAGATCGGTGTTCCCGCCATCGACACTGTTGAAGTCCAGGGTCATGGTCGCCAGAGCGGCATAAAGCTGGCTGGTCGGCATGCCACCTACATCGTGGATACGCTGCCCCGCATCCAAGTCAATCTTGTGGTTGGAGAGGACCAGGTTGGCGAGGTTGTGGAGGCCATTCGGAAGAACGCAGTTACCGGCACGCAGGGTGACGGCGCAATTTTCATCTCCCCGGTCGATAACATTGTCCGCATCAGTACGGGCGAGGAAGGCGACGACGCGCTGACGTACGAAGGGGACATCGATATCGAGGGGCACCGGGCGTAGGGCGAGCAGCTGTTCCGGTTGTGGCAGGAATTCCCATTGCGTGGCGTGCGGGTCGAACCGCGCGCCGCGCGTTTTTGTTTTGCGATGCCAAAAGGCGCCGTGCGATGCTCGGATCTGCTCTGCGTCAACCTCCAGTCCCACTCTCCGATTGGGCCGGGTAGCGCTTTTCCCAGTAGCGTACCAGCAACGAGAGTCCGATCGTCATCACCAGGTAGAGGAAGGCAACGACGTTGTACGTTTCGAAGAAACGAAATGTGCTCGTGGCGTAGAGCCTGCCCAGTTGCGTTATATCCTGGACGCCCAGGACCGAAACGAGCGCCGAGTCTTTGAGCATGGCGATGAAGTCGTTGCCCAGCGGGGGCAATACGCGCCGAACGGCCTGCGGCAGGATGATGTAGCGCATCGCCTGGCCCCTTCGCATTCCGAGGCTGAGCGCGGCCTCCATCTGTCCCTGTTCCACACTTTCGATACCGGCCCGGAATATTTCGGCGATAAAGGCGCTGTAGCCGATGACCAGCGCCAGGATTGCGCGGCTGGTGAAGGAGAGCTGGCGGATGCTGAACTGGGCAAAGGGTCTTCCGACTTCGTGTAGACCTGCGGCTTGCAGCTGCTGCCCGGTCCAGTTGATCAGGTCGGCGAGCCCCGGCGCGCCGACGAAGGCGATGTAGAAGAGGATCACCAGCATCGGGATGCCGCGAACGATCTCGACGTAAAACGAGGCGATTTCATAGATCACGCGGCTGCGCGAGACGCGTGCGAGACCGAATGCCAGGCCGACCGCCAGCGCGAGTGCGTAGGCGAGCAAGCAGACGTACAGCGTCACGCCGACGCCTTTCGAGACCGCGTTGAAGATCAGGTTGTAGTCGGCGTCGGCCAGCAGCGTCCAGAGGAGAAGCACGCCCAGCAGCAGCGCCGCCAGCAACCAGTAGGGCAGGCGCGCGAGGTAGTCGGCGGGAGAATGGCGGCGGGCGCTGCGAATTGTGGTGTCCTTATTTTAACGGTGGAAACTCGCGGCAACATGGAGCGGCGGATGACGGGCTTGCTGCCGCGCTGGGGGTAGGCTCCTGTGCGGGCGCAAGGGAGGAGCGGCCTTGCCGAGCGGCGGCCGCCTCCAACCTCGCTGGGCCCGATATCAGGCTAATTCGGGTCGTACAGGAAGAACCACTTTACGTTCAGATGTTCGTCGTAGCCGTCGGCCTTCATGCTGGCGATGGCGGCGTTGACGGGTTCGGTCCACTGGCTGCCCGGGGTGAAGATGAAGCCGAACTGTTCGGTGGCGAGGGCGTCGCCGACGATTTGGAGTTTTTCGGGGTTGGCGCCGATGTAGCCGCGTCCGGAGGCGGCGTCGACGAGGACGAGGTCGACGTCACCGGCGATGAGAGCCTGGACGGAGGCGCCGAAGCTGTCGAGCAGACGGATGCGGGGGTTGGTCTCGTCGCCGTCGAGGATGTCGTAGACTGCGGTGTAGAAACCTGTGGTGCCGGCCTGGGCGCCGACGAGGAGGTTTTCGTCGCTGGCGAAGGCATCTGGCGAGTCGAAGCGTGTTTCGTCGGCGCGCACGAGCATGAACTGCTGGCTGGTCATGTAGGGGTCGGAGAAGTCGACGACCTGGGCGCGTTCGGCGGTGATGGTGATGCCATCCATGCCGACATCGAACTGAGCGTCGGCGACGGCCTGGATCATGGCTTCCCAGGCGGTGACCTGCCAGTTGACGACGCAGTTGAGTCGGCGGCAGATTTCGTTGACGGCATCGTATTCCCAGCCGACGGCTTCGCCGCTGGCGGGGTCGATGAAGTTGAGGGGAATGTAGTCGTTGCCGGTTACAGCGACCAGCTCGGCGCCGCCCATGTCCGGCAATTGGTCGTAGACGTCGCCGGCGTTGGGATCGGTCAGGAAGAACCAGCGCGTGTTCAGATAGTCCAGGTAGCCGTCGGCCTTCATGCTGGCGATGGCGGCGCTGAAGGGTTCGGTCCAGTTGCTGCCCGGGGTGAAGATGAAGCCGAACTGTTCGGTGGCGAGGGCGTCGCCGACGATTTGGAGTTTTTCGGGGTTGGCGCCGATGTAGCCGCGTCCGGAGGCGGCGTCGACGAGGACGAGGTCGACGTCACCGGCGATGAGAGCCTGGACGGAGGCGCCGAAGCTGTCGAGCAGACGGATGCGGGGGTTGGCCTCGTCGCCGTCGAGGATGTCGTAGACAGCGGTGTAGAAACCGGTGGTGCCGGCCTGGGCGCCGACGAGGAGGTTTTCGTCGCTGGCGAAGGCATCGGGCGAGTCGAAGCGTGTTTCGTCGGCGCGCACGAGCATGAACTGCTGGCTGTTCATGTAGGGGTCGGAGAAGTCGACGACCTGGGCGCGTTCGGCGGTGATGGTGATGCCATCCATGCCGACGTCGAACTGAGCGTCGGCGACGGCCTGGATCATGGCTTCCCAGGCGGTGACCTGCCAGTTGACGACGCAGTTGAGTCGGCGGCAGATTTCGTTGACGGCATCGTATTCCCAGCCGACGGCTTCGCCGCTGGCGGGGTCGATGAAGTTGAGTGGGATGTAGTCGTTGCCGGTTACGGCGACCAGCTCGGCGCCGCCCATGTCCGGCAGTTCGTCGTAGACTACGTTTGCCGTTCCCGCCGCGGGGCGGTCATCTGTCTCCGGTCTGGCGCCGGCCGATTCCGGTGATGGAGCAACGCATGCGCTGAGGGCCAGGGCCAGCAACAACAGGACCGCTGCTATCCGGTTTGTATTCGCTGATTCTCGATTCATGTCTTCTCCAAATGTGCAACACCCGGTGGTTGACCGGCGGGCGATTTCTTGCACGGCCACAGGGACTGAGCCTTTAGTAGGGCATCTGCCGTTTGGTGTAGGCGCGGCCGATGCGGGCCGTTTCCTCGTTGTGGCCGCCGATGGCACGTACGCCGCTGTCTATTTGGTCGGCGACGTTTTCGGGCGAAGCTCCCTGGAGAAAGGCGACGCCGTTGGCCTGGCAGGCCGCTTTCACCCGTTGACTTGCCTCCTGCATCTCTTGCGGCCACGGCTCGGGGCGGCGGCGGTAGCCGAGTGAGATGCTCAGGTCGCCGGGCCCCATTTCGGCGAAACCGATTCCTGGGACCGCCAGGATCTCTTCGATGCGCGGCAGGGCGGCCGCAGATTCGATTTTGAGGCCGAGCAACAGCTCGCCTTCGGGATTGAGCGGCCAGGGTTCGGCCTTGTCGAGGTAGTCGGCGTAGTCCACGCCCCAGATGGCGGCGGCGCTCGGTTCCGAGCCGACGCCGCGGCGGCCGACGCCCAGTCCGGCATCCACGCCGATGCGATTGATGGGGAAGCGGCAGCCTTCGACAAATGCGGCGACGGCTTCCGGTGTCTCTGCCTGGCAGAGCAGGATGCCGTGGACGCCGCGCGCCAGAATCTGGCGGAACTGCCAGCTGTTGTAGCGAACGATGTCGGCGGAGGTCCCCTCGACCGGCGCTTCGACGATCACTGCGGGCGTCCTGTGTCCACTGGGGGCTGGACCGCCTTCGACCATTCCCTCCATGTAACTCTCGAGGCCGCCCATGTCGAACGAGCCGTGCTCCATGCCCACGTTGATGTAATCGGCCCAGGTTGCGGCGTCTTCGCGGCCCTGTGCGTTCGTCAGCACGTGGCCGGTATGCGCGCCGACGTAGTAGATCGGCTGACCTTGCTCCAGCAGCTCGATTGCACGATTCACACGCTTTGCCATGTTTTTTCTCCGGTGGGGCGGCGGATGCCGCAGTTTTTCTCTAGCCGTCTTCCTCGTCGCGGCAATCTACGTTCAGCCAGCCGGAACGAAAGGGTTGCGCCGAATCGGTCTCCGGGTCGAAGCGATGGCGCCAGATGCAGCCGTTGTCATTTCCAAGCAGGTGGAGCGAGACTGAAGTTTCGGCGCTCGTTGTGCGGACGCGGTGGATGTCGTTTTCGGGGAGCAGCTCGTAGAAGTCCCCCGGCCGCAAAGTCTGTCGCAGGGCCAGCGCCAGTTTGGCGTGCGACTCATCGCGCCCGTCATCGCGCCGCGTGAAGACCTCCTCCTCCTGCTCGCCTTTGTACAGCCCCACCAGTCCCCAGGCCAGGTGATCGTGTACGGGTGTCTGCGCGCCGGGGGGCACGACCAGGGCGGAAAAGGCAAGGCCGCCGTCGCCGGCGCGATAGAGGAGCCACATGCCGATTCCGCCCCCCATTCCGCTTTCTGCGGAGGGTCGCTGAAACTTCGGCGGGAGCCAGTCCGGGTCGGAGAGCAACTCGACAAAGTGGGGGCGGATTGCGGCCACGATTTTGTGGGGATCGGGTTCGCGGGCGCGCGTCGCGTTGACCGTGCCGATGAAACGGCGCAATTGGGGATTGTCGAGCAGCCATTCGCTGGCTCTGGGCCTGGTCGGGCTTTCTCTGTTCGTCATGCCGATTCCTCCACAGTCGGCTTCTCAAGGGCGATTCGGGCGTGAGGAGTGGTGCAAGATAGTTGTCCCTCCGGACCGGAACTGTCCTTTGCAGTCTGATTATTCGCTTGTACTGTTCTGAGGAGGCTGAAGAGACTGCGGTACGGGAGCCAGGAGTTGCGATGAAGACTGGTTTTTCCTGCTGTATACAAATACGCCGGCCAAAAGGGCAAGTCCGCCGGCCCCGATTATTCCGCCTGCTAACTGTAGGCCCAAAAAAGCGGCAGTAATTCCTGCGAAAAGCCCAAGCAGTGCGAGGATAAACCCGAAGAGTTGTCCTCGTCGTTCGAGATTCTGATTGTTGAGAATGATCTCTCTGTTGTTCTCGATGACGGCCCTTTCAACGGCGTGATCGTGCGTCTGCTGCCTCTCGAAGATCTCAATGAATCGTATAGGAAAGCCGGGATCAATTTCTGCGTATTCTTTCATCAGCGCCGGCGGGGGAATGGGCCCTGAGAATAAAGAAGCGGAAATGGACGGGCGATCTTCGGGAGTCTCCTCGTATTCGTCAGCAGGGAAGTGTTCGTCTTCGGGCGGGAGGGCGGGGGGATTCTCCATCAGTCTGAATTGATACCACCTCTAAGTTTACTTCTGTGCCGTCCCGAGTGCCCTTTGCCAGGTATGCGAAAGTCTATTGGCGGTTTCAGATCGGGAGCCGATCCTGCCACGCCTGATGACGGGACTTGGGCCGGGAAATAACACGGCGACTGATCCGGCGCCGCGCAGGAAGGAATCGCGCCGCATCTTGCTCGAATTCCGGAGCTTGGTGAAGACGTGAACAGGCTGTGATTGGGCAGGCTGCTTGTGCTCTTTCATCTCTCTCTCCCTTTCCATCCGTGCCTCCGAGTCCCGCTGCGGCCTCAATTCAACCCGGTGCGAGAGTATCGTTACTATAGCACCAGATCTGAATGGTAGCAATTCTTCCCGCCGAATCTGGGGCAGCTCCCTTTTGGGTGGCAATCGTCTGTCGGGGATTTGATGCCAGCGGCGGCTGGAACTGTTTTCGGGCTTTTGGGAGATGCACAGGGCTGGCACAAGGCCTGCCCCTACGGCGGCCGCGGCGTTCGTTGAATTGGGGCGGGCGGCGCGATGGGCTGCAGGTAGCGGAGGGCTGCTCTGACCCTATACTCGGGTGGGGCGTACATCAGGGGACGTTGCGGGAAATCCCCCCGCACAAGGGAGGACCTGAGGCCCGACCGCCCGTCAGGATTCAGGAAAGGGAATGCCTCTACTCTGCCAGTGCATGGGGGGTGGACCGGCCAAGACTTCGCGGCCCCCCGAGGCAAGGGAATCCGCACCCCAGTTTTGGACAGTTGCCGGCCGAATCAAGACACTGTTTCAGGGCAATTCTTGGGTCGAAAGGAGCTGCTCGTCTACTGTTGTCGCACTCCCGGATTTGACTATTCTACGAGTCATTCTCCTCGGCCGGCGGGGCTACCTCGAACTGTGCGAAGTGGAAGAACTCCGCCGGCTCGACATCGCTGCTTTCGTCCAGATAGCGGTTCTGCTGCTCTTCCGGCGGCATCATCTCGACCTCTTTGTAACCATATCTCGTCAGCAGATCGTTCAAAGACTGGGGTGTGAAGTCTGTCAACATCGGTTCGCCTCTGCGGGCAACGAAGCCCTCCATCTTTTCGGCCAGTGTTCTCCATTCGCCGGACATCATGTGCTTTGCGATTTTGAAGTCGAAGACGAGGCGGGTGCCGGGCGCGGACATGGCGGCAACTCGTTCGAGGGTATCGCGGATGGCCTCCTGGGTGAGGTAGTAGGTGACGCCCAGCCAGGAGAAAAAGGCCGGGGTCTGTGAATCGAAGCCGGCTTTCGACAGCTCCTGGTCGAGCCGGTCATTCTCGAAGTCGACCGGCACAAAGGTATGGTTGGAGGGAAGGTCCTCGTTGGCCTTCAAAATGCGCTGCCGCTTGACTTCCTGGGTGACAGGGTGGTCGACCTCAAAGACATGCAGCTTGTCGGCCAGGTCCTTGTGGCGCAAGGTAAAAGTATCGAAGCCGGCACCGAGAATCACATACTGGTTGATGCCTTGTTCCATCGCCTCCAGGAGCTGGTCTTCGGTGTAGCGCGCCCGGAGGACGACCGCGGGGTAGACCGGGCGGTATACGCCCAGAATCACGTCGCCGACGAGCCACTTAAGTGGGAGGTAGGAGGCGACCGCGTGCCAGAAAGGTGGCAGCATTTGCAGCGCGTAGTCGTCTTCAAAGATTTGTGTCTCGTGAAAGCGCCGATGGACGGCGCGTATTGTCGCCACCAGAACAGCGGTCGTGCTGGAGCTCTTAGAACGGTTGCGGGATGAGTCGCTCGTCGTCGACATGATGCCAGCTCTCCTTGACTTTGCAGCCCGGCTGCTCTTGCGCCCAGTGCGGTGGGTTTGGCCCCGGCGCGTCGTGCCGATGGTCTCCTTTGTTCGGAATGGTATCAGGCGTTGCTTTTATAGTAACATATTGCAAGCGCTGAATTCAATCGATCGGCAGAAATCGCGGCATGGAAATAATCCCAAGTGCGCCAGGAGGAGATCCGATGGCCAGTATTCCGTTAAGAGAGATCGGCAGCACGGGCAGTTCGGTGACCGAGTTCGGGTTGGGCACGGCGCCGCTCGGCGACCTCTTCGTAGCGCTCAGCGAGGAGGAGGCGCAGGGCGTGCTGCAGGCTGCCTGGGATGTCGGCGTGCGTTACTATGACACGTCACCATTCTACGGCAACGGCAAGAGTGAGCACCGGGTCGGCCATTTTCTGCGCCAGCAGCCGCGCAATGAATTCGTGCTCTCGACCAAGGTCGGGCGGGTCTTCAAGGCGGCGCGCGACCCCAACTGCTTCGAGAGCGACGATTTCGTCGGCGCCCTGCCGTTCGACTTCACCGTCGATTACAGCTACGACGGCATCATGCGCTCTTACGAAGACAGCCTGCACAGGCTCAGTCTGCCTTCGATCGATCTGCTGGTTATCCACGACCTCGACTTCTACTTTTACGAGACCGAGGCCCGGGTCAACGCCTATCTCAACCAGCTTTTCACGAGCGGGTGGCGCGCGCTCGACGAGCTGCGCCGTTACGGGCTGGTCAAGGGAGTCGGGGCGGGCATCAATGAGTTGGGGATGATCCCCCGTTTTCTTAATCTGGTCGACCTGGACTTTTTCCTGGTCGCTTACGGGTACAATCTGTTGACGCAGGCGATGCTGGCCGAGGAGTTCCCCCTCTGCGAAGAGCGCGGCATCAGCGTCATCATCGGCGCGGTCTTCGCCTCCGGGATTCTGGCCACGGGCGCGGTGCCTGGGGCCCGCTATTTCTACGCACCGGCATCGCAGGAGTTGATGGACAAGACGGACCGCATCGAAGAGGTCTGCCGGCAGCACGGGACGCGGCTCCCCTGCGCCGCGCTCCAGTTTTTGCTGGCAAATCCGGTTGTGGCGGCCATTATTCCCGGCGCGCTCGAAGCGGCCCACGTACAGACCAACTACGGTCTGCTGCAGGAGCCGATTCCGGCGGAACTGTGGCGTACGCTTAAGTCCGAAGGGCTACTTCACGAGGATGCGCCCACGCCCTGAGCGCCTAGGGGACAACTGAGAGCAGTTGTACCGAAGCGTTGCTGACCCAGTCGATAACCGGGCTGGGGTAGACTCCTATCCAGACGGTGGTGACCGCGCAGATGAGAAGGCTGGTCTGCAGCGCCATCGGCACGTCGAGCGGCTGGTCCTCCTCCTCTTCTTCTGTGAAGAACATTGCCCGAATGACCCTCAGGTAGTAGAAGGCGGCAATTCCGGCGTTGATCATACCTATGGCGGCCAGCCAGAAGTACTGGCGCTGTATGGCGGCGCCGAAGACGAACGCCTTACCGAGGAAGCCGCCTGTGGCGGGGATGCCGGTCAGGCTGAGCAGAAAGACGGTAAACATCACGGCCAGCCACGGCGCGCGTTTGATCAGGCCGCGGTAGGCGTTGATGTGGGTGCTGTCGACCGTCTCCTCCAGCGCCATGACGACGAGGAAGGCGCCGACGTTGGTAAACAGGTAGGCGAAGAGATAGAGCAGCACGCCGTTGAGGCCGTCCATCGCGCTGGACGAGGCCGACGTTACCGCCACGAGCCCCATGAGGATGTAACCGGCCTGGGCTACCGAGCTGTAGGCCAGCATGCGCTTGACACTGCTCTGGCGCAGGGCGGCCAGGTTGCCCATGGTCATGGTGATGATGCTGAAGGCGGCCAGGACGGGCACCCAGTTGACCTCGAAGGAGGCCATGCCTACGACAAAAAAGCGTGCCAGGACAGCGAAGGCCGCGGCTTTCGAAGCGGTTGACAGGTAGGTGGCGACCGGGGTTGGAGAGCCGTCGTAGGTGTCGGGCGCCCACTGGTAGAAGGGGGCCAGGCTTGCCTTGAAACCCAGCCCGGCCAGCACGAGAAGCATCGCCGGCAAGGCGGCAAAGGCCAGTCCGCTCACCACCGTTGAATCGCCCATGATCTCGCCGAAGGCGGCGGCAATGTCGTGAATATAGAGGGAGCCGGTTGCGCCGTAGAGCAGGCTGATGCCGTAGAGCATTACGGCCGAGGCGATCGACCCGTAGAGGAAGTACTTGAGGCCGGCCTCGTTGCTGCGGCGGTTGTCGCGCAGGAAACCGGCCAGCATGTAGCTGGTGATTGACAGGAACTCGATGGCGAGATAGACCAGGACCAGGTTGTTGGCGCTGGCGGCGATGCTCATCGCCAGGCTGACCATGAGGAAGAAGGTCCAGAATTCGCCCTGATTGCCGGAGCGGCGGTTCATGTAGCGGCCGCCGGCGATGGCGGTCAGGATCATGCCGGCGAAGACGGTGACCTTGATGAAGCTGCCGAAGTTGTCGATGGTCATCATCGAGAAGGCGATTTTCGGCACCGGTTCCTGATTGGCTTCGGAGATTTCGGAGATATTCAGCTGCAGCACGACGGCCACCAGGGCAGCGCCCAGGAAGAGGGCGGCCAGCGCCATGTAACTGAGACCGGATTTCTTGCCGACGCCGGGATCGTAGACCAGGTCCAGGCAGAAGATGAACAGGCCGCCGATCAGAAGTATGATTTCGGGTGCGATTAGACCTAGGTCGCCCACCAGTTGCTCTCCATTCAGCTATCAGACGAGGTTTTGCACGAAGGCCAGCAGTTCGCGCGCAGACCGATTAAAGTAGTCCACCAAGGGCGTCGGGTAGATGCCGATGATGAACATCGCCGCGATCAGCGGCCACATCGTTATCTTTTCGAAGGCGACCATGTCGGTGGGGCCGTCGGCGGGTTCACCGTTGACGGTTGTCCAGTGCGGCAACTTGGTCTCGTCGTATTCGCCGAGGAAGACGTTCTGTATGATGCGGTAGAGGATGTAGACGGCGGTGATGACGATTCCGATGGTGCCGAAGGCGGCCCAGTAGGGCATCAGGGCGAAGGCGCCGCGGAAGGTGAAGAGCTCCGCCCAGAAGCCGGCCAGACCCGGCAGGCCCAGGCTGGCGAAAGCGGCTGTCAACATGAGGCCGTAGAAGTGGGGCGTCTTGGTTGCGAGCCCTCCGAAGCGGGCCAGGTCGCGGGAGTGGGCGCGTTCGTAGATGATACCGACGAGGAAGAAGAGCGCGCCTGTGATGATGCCGTGGTTGAACATCTGCAGCGCGGCGCCGTTGAGCGCCATGGCGGCGCTGTCCTGGATCGCCTCGGTGCTGAGGCCGAAGCGGTTGACGGCGTTTGCCAGGGCGTCCGGGGTCATGATTGAGGCCGCGGCGCCGATGCCCAGCATGACGTAGCCCATGTGGCTGACAGAGCTATAGGCGATAAGCCGTTTGAGGTCGGTTTGGGCGACACAGACGAAGGCGCCGTAGACGATTGCGATGGCGCCGAGCGCGACGATCCAGGTGGCCCAGTAGACCGACGCTTCGGGGAAGCTGGGCAGCATGATACGCAACATGCCGTATGCCCCCAGTTTCAGGAGGACCCCGGCCAGGATAACGGAGCCGGCCGTCGGCGCTTCGGTATGCGCGTCGGGCAGCCAGGTGTGGAATGGGAAGCTGGGAACCTTGAAGGCGAAGCCGAGGAAGAAGCCCCAGAAGGCCAGGCTGGCGAGTGTCAGATTGCCGGCGAAGGGCTGGGCCGCGGCGGATTCGACGATGTCGAAGGTGCCGGTCGCGAAGTAGACGCCGAGGATAGCGAGCAGCATGGCGACGGAGCCGACCAGAGTATAGATGAAGAACTTGGTTGCGGCGTAGCCGCGATTCGCCCCGCCCCAGATGCCGATCAGGAAGTACATCGGCACGAGGCTGATTTCCCAGAAGACGTAGAACAGCACATAGTCCAGCGCGAGGAATACGCCGAGCATGCTGAATTCGAGCAGGTGCATGAGGAAGAAGTATTCCTTCACGCGCGTGTTGATGACGCCGGCGCTGTACAGGATGCTGAGTGTGCTGAGCAGCGTGGTGAGGAAGATCAGGGGAACGCTCAGCCCGTCAACGCCGAGATGGTAGCCTGCATTTAACTGGGGTATCCAGCTGGAGATCTGCTCAAACTGAATTCCGCCCATTTCGGTATTGTAGGCGAAGAGCAGATAGATGCTGAGCGCGAGCGGGAGCAGACTCGCTCTTATCGACCATATCTTAATCTGGCGGTCGTTGCGGCCAAGAAAGATGACGAGCAGGGCTGCCACCAGCGGCCAGAAGAGCATTATCGTCAAGATTACTGACTCAAGTGATTCCATGAAGCCGTCTCCAAGCAGGGTTCTTTGTAACCAAAGGGTGGGTCTCTGACTCCCTAGACCAGTGTCAAGATCATTGGCAAAACGTTCAGGAACAGCCATACTGCCAGGATCAACATGCCGAACAGGAGGTAGGTCTGCACGCGGCCGTCCTGCAACATGCGGGCGATGCGTCCGGCCTGGTCGGAGAACCAGCCGACGCCGTCGACGAAGCCGTCGACGACGTAGCGATCGAAGGCCGAGGTCAGCTCGCTGAAGCGGATTGCCAGCCGGCCGATCCCGTTCACGATCCAGTCGATGATCCACTCGCGGTCGAAGAGCGCCAGGAAGTGGCTCAGCCACAAGGAGACCACGACGATCGTGCCGTTGTATATTTCGTCGATCCAGTATTTGCGGTGCCACATCCACCAGATGGGGCCGAGGATGCGGGCGACCGGGTCGGTCTGGCCTTCCTTCAACCCCTTGCCGTAAATGAGGTAGCCGGCGCCAAGCCCGCCGAGCGCCACGATCAGCGAGACCGCCAAGGGGACGACATGGAACGACGGATGGTGCGGATGCAGGTGCATGTGTTTCATGTAAGGTTCGAGGAAGTGCTCGATCCAGTTGTTGTTTACGATGGCGCCCAGTACGGGGAATGACGTGGGAATGCCGAACCAGCCGGCGCCGATTGCGAAGATGCTGATGAGGATCAGCGGCGTCGTCATGCTGGCGACGCTCTCCGGCGCGTGGGAGGCCCCCTCGGTGCGGGGTCTGCCGAGGAAGGTCAGCCCGATCTGCCGCATTGTGTAGAAGGCGGTGAGGAAGGCCGCCAGGGCGAGCGTCCAGAAGACCCATGGGTGGTTGCCGTCCCAGGCGAAGGCCAGGATTTCGTCCTTTGACCAGAAGCCGGCGGTGACGAGCGGGAAGCCGGAGAGGGCAAGCCCGCCGATAATGAAGGTCCAGCCGGTGCGCGGCATGCGTTGCAGGAGGCCGCCCATATTGCGCATGTCCTGTGCGTCCTCGGTGTCCAGCAGGCCGTCGGCGCGGCGCACAAGACGCACATTTTGGGGCTCGTTCGCATGACTTTCTTCGTCATGGCCTTCGACGTGGTCGTTGTGCGCGTGCTCGTGGGCGTGGTGGAAGCCATGTTCGACGCCGTGGATGACGCTGCCGGAGCCGAGGAAGAGGAGCGCTTTGAAGAAGGCGTGCGTGAGCAGGTGGAAGAGCGCGGCGACATATGCGCCCATGCCGATGGCGGCCACCATGTAGCCGAGCTGGGAGATGGTCGAGTAGGCGAGCACGCGCTTGACATCCCATTGGGCCAGCGCGATCGTGGCTGCGAACAGGGCGGTGAAGGCGCCGATGAAGGCGACGAATTGGAGCGTTCCGCTCGATACTTCACCGGAGAATTCGTAGATGGGGAACATGCGCACCAGCAGGTAAACGCCGGCGGAGACCATGGTGGCGGCGTGGATCATGGCGCTGACCGGCGTGGGGCCTTCCATGGCGTCGGGCAGCCAGACGTGAAGTGGGAACTGGGCGCTCTTGCCGATGGCGCCGCAGAAGATCAGGACGCCGATCAGGGAGATCCAGTGGACCTCGCCAAAGAGAGGCAGGTTGACGAGCGAGTGCGCGAGCTGGTCCAGATTGTGTTTGGTGAAGAGTTCGCTGAAGCGCAGGCTGCTCGGTTCGCTGCGCACGTAGAGCAGGATCAGGCCGATCATCAGGAGTGCGTCGCCGATACGGGTCGCGATGAACGCCTTGACAGCGGCGGCGCGGGCGCTCGCCTTTTCGTACCAGAAGCCGATCAGCAGGTAGCTGCACAGCCCCATCACTTCCCAGAAGACGAAGAACTGGAGCAGATTGTTGGCTACGACCAGTCCCAGCATTCCGGTTGCGAAGAGACAGATGTAGGCCATGAAGCGGCTGTAGCGCGGGTCCTTGCCCTGGGCATGCGCAGAGGGAAACTGTTCGGGCCGCAGGTGCGCGGGAAAGCTCATGTAGCCGCTCGAGTAGATGAAGATCATCAGGACCAGGAACGGCACCATGAAGAGCATCAGCGCGTTCGAAGGGTCGACCGCATAGCCGATGACGAACTCGGTGTTGCCGGTCGGGATCGCGTAGATGGCCTCATCGACCGGGTGTTCGCCGAAGTGGTCGCGCAAGAAGGAGGCGAAGGCGATCCCCCATCCCAGCACTAAACTGATGAGGGCTGAGCCGATGGCGATCAGTGCGCTGCCGCGTTTGTTTCTGTTCAGAAAGAGTACGATCGCCAGGAATGCCAGAAAGGGTGGAATCGGCACGACCCAGGTGACGCTGAACAAACCTTCCATAGAGTGGACCTCAAGAATGTGCGGAAATCGGACGGCTCTGTGCAGTCATGTCAATAGTGCAGTCATGTCAGTAATGTTGGCCTAAGCCTACGAGCTGGCTTGCCCCGGTAACAGGTTTGCGGCCCCATAACCGACCAGCAGGCCGGCGAATGCGATGCCGAACAGCCAGAGGTCATTGGGCAGCCCTATGGATGAGCCGATGCCGATGGCGACGGCGGCGCCGAGCAGCGAGATTGCGATTCGGTTCCTCTGCTTGCGCTTCTCCTCGCGTGCAGTTTTCAGCAGATTGGCCGCGTCACGGTATTCGGGCCGGTATTTTACGATCTCCTTCAGGGCATAGACGGCGCCGGTGTAGTTGCCGCTTGCCATTTTTTCCTCTGCGAGCTGGTAGAGGAAACTGCACTGTTCTTCGAGTGTTCCCGTCAGCAGCTTTTTTGCCACAGTAACTTTGAAATTCCGGCGGCCTTAACCGCCGAACAGGATCAGCCGGCCAGAAGGTCCAGCTCGTCAACATCGACTGTGCGCCGTTCGCGGTAGACGGCGATGATCAACGCCAGCCCCACTGCTGCCTCGGCCGCGGCCAATCCGATAATCAGGACGGCGAAGACCTGTCCCGTCAGGTCCGCCATGGGGCTGACTCCGTGCCGCCAGAAGGCCACCAGGTTGATATTGGCGGCGTTGAGCATCAGCTCGATCCCCATCAGCATCGCGATCGCGTTGCGGCGGGCCAGCGCTCCGTAGAGGCCGCAGGAGAAGAGGAATGCGGCGAGCATGAGATACCAGCTTAGCGGAACCATTGAATCAACCCCTGAATCGTGCAGTAGCCATAGTCAGGAAATTCAGTCGTGGGTGCAGCAGGGCGCGGTCTGCTGATGGACCTATCGATCGCGCGCCAGCATGACTGCACCGACAAGGGCCAGCAGCAGCAGCAGCCCCAGCACTTCAAACGCGATCACGTAGGTGGTGACAAACTCCCGGCCCAGCGCGCCGATCATTGCTTCGTCGGCGACGACCTCTTCGCTTGCGGCCGGCCAGGGCGTGGCGCGGGCGAAGGCCAGCAGGCCCATGAAGAAGAGCAGCGCGAAGAGCGATGACTTGCCCCACTGGTTATTGAGCGGCGAGGAGCGTCCGAACATCATGCCGCGCGTCAGCATAATCGCGAAGGCTATCAGCATTGCGATCGCGCCAACGTAGACGAGGACCTGGCTGACCGCGAGGAACTCCGCTTCCAGAAAGACGTAGATGCCGGCCACGCCGAAGAATGTGAGCGTGAGGGCGAGGGCGCTGTGAAAGAGGTTGCGGCTGGTCACTACCACAAGGCCTGCCACCGCCGTCAACAGCGCGACCTGAATAAAGACGAACTGTTCGAATGTTGGAATCGGAACCTGAATTCCCAGCGGTAGTTCCATGCGATTTCCTGCCTCTGATCTGCCATTTGGCGGCGGCGTGGCGGGCGGAACGGGATCCGGCCCAGACCCGCCGGCTAATACATTGTGCCCTCTTCGTTGACCTGCATCGTGCCGATCAGCGAAGTCGGTTCAAATGAGCGCTTGGTCCGCATCTGCTCCTCGCGGAAGTATTTCTGCAGAATGGTGGCGACGATCGCCAGTACACCGATATTGGCGACAAAGATGAGGACGTAGTGGACGGCGACCGGCGTCGGCAGCTTTTGGACGATGGCCTGCACGACGATGAGGCCGATCGTCAGCGGCACGAGCACCTTCCAGGCGAGGTACATCATCTGATCGATGCGCAAGCGGGGAAAGGTACCCCGGATCCACTGCTGCAAGACATAGACGCCGTAGACTTTGAGCATAAAGTAGCCGAGTCCCAGCAGTGGGCCGACGACGGGGAGGCCCACGCCCGGCCCCTGCCAGCCTCCCAGAAAGAGAGTGACCATGACCGCGGCCAGGATCCAGGCGTTGAGGAACTGGGCGAGGAAGAACATGGCGAACTTCATGCCCGAGTACTCGATGTGGAAGCCGGCGATCAGCTCGGATTCGGCTTCGAGCAGGTCGAAGGGGGTCAGCTCGGCTTCGGCGAGGGAGCTGATGAAAAAGATGAGCAGGGCGCCCGGCATGACGATGCCGAGCCAGCCGATGCCGAGATTGAAGCCGCCCAGGTGGAGCGATTGTGTTTCGACGATATTGCCGAAGCGCATCGAGCCGGTCAGCAGAACGACGGTCAGAATTGAGAGCACGAGCGGGATTTCGTAGCTGAGCAGCTGCGCGACGACGCGGAAGCCGGCCAGGAGCGCGTACTTGTTGTTGCTGCCCCAACCGGCCATCAGGGCCGCCATGATGCCGATCGAGCCGAGCGCGACGACATAGAGGGCGGCGATGTTGAGGTCAACCCCCGTCAGCCCGGGGGCAAAGGGGATGACGGCGAGCAGCATCAGTACGCCGGACACGGCGAGGATCGGCGACAGATTGTATGCGATTTTGTCGGCTTGGCGGGGTGTGATGTCCTCTTTCGAGAGAAGCTTGGCGGCGTCGGCAACGGTCTGCAGCAGGCCGAATTTGCCGACGCGGTTGGGGCCGATACGGTCCTGTATGCGGCTGATGACCTTGCGTGTGATCCAGATCAGCAGCAGGACGGAGAGCATGCCGTAGTTGATGAGGACGAAGGCGCCGACTGCGTAGACGAGGAATATCGCTGCCCATTCGGGCAGCCCCAAGCCGACGAGCCAACCGGAGAGCGCATCGCTCCACTGGGTTATTTGCATAGTCGCGACTCCGCAAAGCAAAGAATCGTATTGAGCAGGCTTATGCCCGGGCGCTCTTTGCAGCGATTCCAACTGCTCCTAAGGAGGAGCTATTGCCACTCCAGCGCGCCCTTTCGCCAGTCGTAGAGCAGCCCGATCACCAGGAGCAGGACGAAGAAGATGGTGGCCAGAACGGCAAACATCTCCAGCTGCTGGTAGGCCACCGCGATCGGGAAGAGAAAGAGCGCTTCCACGTCAAACACGACAAAGACGAGACCGATCAGATAGTATTGGGCGCGAAACTGCACCCATGTCTCGCCGATCGTTTCCACGCCGCTTTCGTAGATGTCATTTTTGACTTCGTCGGGCCGCCTCGGGCCGATGAAATAGCCCAAAACGACGGCGGTCAGAGGCAGCACGACGGCCAGGCCGGACATGACCAAAATGAAGAAATACTGGCTCAGCATCTCCCGAAATTCCGTTTGTGTGGAATTTAACAAACTCCCGCGCAAGTATAGCATAGCGAAATCTGAATGCGAAAGTTTGGAGCGTGTGTAAACGCGTTGTCATCGCGCGCATTCCCGATCCGGGGCGATCTTCACTAAGTGCCAAATGCTGTGAGGTCCTGCGCTGTCCGCGAACGGGGGCAGGACTCAGCGTGTGCCGGCGATGTGAGCGATGCCGGCAGCGGGCGCGGCTGCGGGTCTCCTCGGTAGCGAGCGAACTGATTGCAGGGGAAGCGTTTTGTCGGGGATGGGCTTTGACACCCTGTTTCCGTTCGTGCTAGAATGACTTCGTTCGTGTAAAATTGCACGAACAGTCCCCACTTTTTTTCGTAGCGCTGCAGAGGAATAACGGCATGGCAAGCGATTATCTGCCACTGCTCATATTGATTGTTTTGGCGGCCGGATTCGGTGTCATTGCCATCGGCCTGCCCTCGCTGCTCGGTCCGCGGGAACGAAACAAGCAGAAGCTGGAGCCATACGAGTCGGGAATCATCCCCTTCGCCGACGCGCGGCGCCGCTTTCCGGTCAAGTACTACCTGGTGGCGATGCTCTTTCTGATCTTCGATGTCGAGGTAATCTTTCTCTACCCGTGGGCAGCCGTCCTCAGAGATCTGCGGGTGTTCGCGCTCGTGGCGATGATTCCCTTTTTCGTCGTTCTCGTGGTCGGATTCCTCTATGAATGGAAGAAGGGCGCGCTCGACTGGGATTAGCGGTCTGGCCGCCGGGTGAAGGCGGCGGACGATGGGGCGACGCCGGTGAACGGGCACGCGGAATCCGGAAACGGGTCCCAGCCCAAATAGGCTTGGAGAAGTGACCTGCAGTTGGCGCCGCCCGCAGGGTCAGGCGAGGGCGGAGCCGAAGGAATTGAAATGGGCCTAGAACAGAAGGTTCCTGAAGGCATTTTGACGACTACGCTTGACAGCGTGATCAACTGGGGACGGGCCAACAGCACGTGGCCGCTACTCTTTGGGCTGGCCTGTTGCGCGATGGAGATGATTGCAACGGGGACCGCGCGTCATGACATCGCGCGCTACGGTTCCGAGTTGTTCCGCGCCAGCCCGCGCCAGGCCGACCTTATGATCGTATCCGGCCGCGTGAGCAACAAGATGGCGCCGGTGATCAAACGCATCTATGACCAGATGTCTGCGCCGAAATGGGTGATCGCGATGGGCATCTGCGCCAGCGCCGGCGGCCCCTTCAACAACTACGCCATCATACAGGGCGTGGACAAGATCATACCGGTAGACGTCTATGTGCCCGGCTGCCCGCCCCGGCCCGAGTCGCTGCTCTATGCGCTCGACAAGCTGCGCGCCAAACAGGCGCTGGAGACGGTCGGGACGGGACGCGCGGTCGCTGAACGGACGGCGGTTGATGAGATTCTGCCCCTGGGGGCGTAAATGCAACGCCGGGTTCGAGCGGCCCGGCGATGCCTGAGGAGGCGAGATGCCTCTCGATGTTGCACCGATTCTTCGTTCATACGAGACACAGCGCACGCTGAACCCGCCCGGCATTCCTGCCCTTGCGCCTTTGCCCGAGGGCGAGACCGACGATACGCGGCGTCTGTGCGAGCGGTTCGGCGGGGAAGTCATTGCTGCCGGTCTGCACAACGGCAACCAGGTCGTCCATGTCGAGCCGGCGCAGCTGAAGGCGATCGCGGCGTTTTTGCGCGATGATCCCCAACTCCAGTACGAGACGCTCATCGACGTGACGGGCGTGGACAGGTCGCGCCTGCCCCTGAACGAGGACGACGCCCGTTTTCAGACCGTATACCAGTTTCGGTCCTATTCTCGCAATCAGCACCTGACGCTCGTGGCCGACTGCGCGGAGGGTGGCGGCGACGACGGCGCGCAGCCGCACGTCGAAAGCCTGACGGGCGTTTACCGGGGCGCAGAGTGGCCAGAGCGCGAGGTTTACGATCTGATGGGCATTCGCTTCGAGGGCCATCCCGACCCGCGGCGGATTCTGATGCCGAAGAGCTGGCACAATCATCCGCTGCAAAAGCAGTCTCCGCTGGGGGGCGAGGAGGTACCCTTCTCGCTGACGTGGGATGACCCCGAGTTTGAGACGCTCGGCACGCAGATTCTTGCGGCTGAGAGCGCCGCGCCCGACCTGCCACCGGGCATGAGCCGGGAAAACATGGTCATCAACATGGGGCCGCACCATCCCAGCACGCACGGGGTGCTGCGCCTGGTTGTTGAGCTGGACGGCGAGCGGGTCGTCAGCATCGACCCGGATGTGGGCTATCTCCATTCGGGCTTTGAGAAGACGGGCGAGAACAAGCGGTACAAGGACTTTGTCTATTACACCGATCGCATGGACTATCTCTCGTCGATGTCGAACAATTTGGGTTACTGCCTGACAATCGAGCATATGCTGGGCCTGGAGATTCCCGAGCGCGCGCAGGTGATCCGGGTGATCATGGCGGAGTTGCAGCGGATTGCTTCGCATCTTTTCTGGCTGGCGACGCATGTGCTGGATGTGTCGGGGACGGGCATGAGTCTGTTGATGTACGCGACGCGCGAGCGGGAACGGATTCTGGACCTTTTCGAGATGGCATGCGGCGCGCGCCTGACCGTCAGCTACATTCGAATCGGCGGGGTCTGGCAGGACCTGCCCGATGCCTTTGTCAGCGAGCTGAAGGATTTCCTCCGGCTGATGCCGCAGAAGATCAGCGAATACGAGGCGATGCTGACCGACGCGCCACTGTGGCAGAAGCGCCTGACGGAGGTCGGTCATGTCAGCCGCGAGGAGGCGCTATCGATGGGTTTGACCGGTCCGATGCTGCGGGGGAGCGGCGTCGACTGGGACCTGCGCCGCGACCGGCCGTACACGGGCTACGAGGGTTATGAGTTCGAGGTGCCGACCAGCGATCGCGGCGACTGCTATGGCCGTTATCGCGTGCGCATGGAGGAGCTGCGCCAGAGTCTCCGCATTCTTGAGCAGGCGGTCGCCAATCTGCCGAGCGGACTGTACAAATCGAACAATCGGAAGGTGGCGGCGCCGCCGCGCGCTGAGCTGGACGTCAGCATGGAGGCGCTGATCCACCATTTCAAACTGATGACCGAGGGTTTTCACGTTTCGCCCGGTTTCTTCTATAACGGCATCGAGAGCAGCAAGGGGGAGCTGGGCTTTTACGTGTACAGCGACGGCTCGGCCAAGCCGTACCGTCTGCACGTCCACGGGCCCAGCTTCAACAACCTTTATGCGATCGACCATATCAGCCGGGGCGAGATGCTGTCCGACGTTGTGACAAACATCGGCTCGATCGACATTGTACTGGGCGAGGTGGACCGGTAGGGGCGGTGGCCGGTGGCCAGCAGCCAGTAGTCGGTGGCCAGTGGTTGGAGGGTAGTGTGGTGGCCTTTTGTGTGGAATGCAGGGAGCTACCGGGGATTTGGGAATGATTACGGATGTGATGCGGCAGGAGATTGGAGAGATACTGGCGCGCTACCCGGAGGGGCGGCAGCGCTCGGGGATACTTCCGGCGCTCTATGCGATACAGCGCGAGTTCGGATACTGCCCGGTCGAGGCGCAGGACGAGCTGGCGGAGATCCTCGGTATTGCGCCGGCGGAGGTGGGCGCGGTGGTCGGCTTCTACAACATGCTGCACGAGGAGCCGAAGGGCGAGTACCACATCGAGGTATGCACGAACGTTCCCTGTATGCTACGGGGCGGCAACCGCTGTCTGCACAATTTTGAGAAAACGCTGGGCATCCATCACGGGGAGAAGACCGACGACGGTCAGTTCGCGCTCGACCACATGGAATGCCTGGGCTCGTGCGGCACGGCGCCGATGGCGATCGTTACCGACCAGAAGAGCGGCGCGATCCGGTACTTTGAGAATCTGGATTCGGCTGAGGATGTGGGCAGGGTGATCGAGCTGCTCAGGGCGGGCAAGGGCTTCACGGAGCTCGCGCGCTGGACGCCGGAGGCCGACCCCGAGAACGAGGGCGCGGCGGACACTCCTTATCGCACGGGCGGGATGGAACCGCGCTATTTGATGGCGCGCCTCAACGAGCCGGACAGCCACAGGATCGAGACTTACGAGGCTGACGGCGGCTACGAGACGGCGCGCCGCGTGCTGGGCGAGGTCGAGCCGGCCGACATGGTGGAGGAGATCAAGGCCAGCGGCATCCGCGGGCGCGGCGGCGCGGGCTTTCCCACCGGCATCAAGTGGGGCTTCCTGCCGCAGGGCGTCCATCCGCGCTACCTGGTTGTCAATGCTGACGAGTCGGAGCCGGGGACGTTCAAAGACCGCATCATCATGGAGTACGACCCGCACCAGCTGATCGAGGGGATCATACTAAGCGCGCATGCGATCGAGTCGGAGAAGGCGTTCATCTATATACGCGGCGAGTATTATTTTGCCTACACGCGTATGGAAGCGGCGCTGGCCGAGGCGACCGAAAAGGGCTATCTCGGCGACGACGTGTTCGGCAGCGGCAAGAGGCTGGACGTTGTCCTGCATCGCGGCGCGGGCGCGTACGAGTGCGGCGAGGAGACTGCGCAGCTTTCGAGCCTGGAGGGTTATCGCGGGCAGCCGCGGCTCAAACCGCCCTTTCCGGCGGTCGAAGGGCTGTATGCGAAGCCGACGATTGTGAACAACGTGGAGTCGATCTGCAACGTGACGCACGTGATGCGCCGCGGCGTGGAATGGTACAAGGCGTTCGGGACCGAGCGCAGCCCCGGCATGCGCATTTTCTGTTTGAGCGGGAATGTGAAGCGGCCCGGCCTTTACGAGTTGCCGCACGCGACGCCGCTGAGCGAGCTGGTCAACGAGCACGGCGGCGGCCCGCAGGATGAGGGGAGCGCGATCAAGGCGATCGTGCCCGGCGGTCTGTCGATGAAGCTGTTGAAGCCTGACCAGTTCGATACGCCGCTCGACTTTGAGAGCGTGACGGAGGCCGGTTCATTGCTGGGCTCAGCCGGCGTGATTGCGATCGACGAGCGCACCTCGATGGTGGAGGTGGCGCGGCGGACGCTGGGCTTCTATCGCGAGGAGAGTTGCGGCAAGTGCACGCCCTGCCGCGAGGGCACGGCCTGGCTGGAGAAGATCCTGTTGCGGATCGAGGAGGGGCAGGGCCGTGGCAAGGATTTGGAGCTGATGGAGTATATCGCCGACAACATCGCGGGCAAGAGTTTCTGCCCGTTCGGGGAGGCGTCGGTGTGGGGATTGCAGAGCAATCTGCTCAAATACCGGGAGGAGTTCAGCGCGCAGATCGAGAGCTCGAACCCGGACGAGGTCGTGCCGGAGCTGCCGATACGGCCGGCGTACCGGCCGGACGTGCACGAGCCGAGCGGTCTGCGCGACAGCACGTTTGCGCCGTCCGGCGGCAATATCGTGTTGCACGACGACCTGGTCTCGGCGGACGATTGAGGACTTGAAAGATGGTAACCGCTGCGCTGCCGGTTGCGGCTGAGAAAGTCGAGCAAGTCACGGCCGAGAGCCGCAAAGAGGGGAAACCAATCCTGGCTGTTTTGCCGGTAGAGGGTGTACCTCTGCGGCGCTTTACGTTGGATGAGTACCATGAGCTGATCAAGATTGGGTTTTTCGAAGAGGACGAACGGGTCGAGCTACTCGAAGGAATCCTGGTGTCCATGAGTCCAAACTATCCCCCGCACATTCGTACCGTCATTCGATTACAGCGAGTTCTTGCTGCCTTTCTGGCACGTGATGACGTGGAAGTTCGCGTACAGGGCCCGATATCCATTGCTGAACTGATGACCGAACCCGAGCCGGACCTGGTAATTTCAAGGGAGTCAGGCAGTGACTTCGAAGAGCGTCACCCCTATCCGGCCGATATACTTCTGCTGATGGAGGTCTCGGATTCGAGCCTCGCCTACGACCGCACGCGCAAGGGGGCAATTTACGCGCAGGCGGGCATACAGGATTATTGGATTTGGAACTTAGTGGATGATTCGCTGGAAGTCTATCGCGACCCCCATGCGCCGGCTGCTGGCGAGGGAGTCTACCAGACGAAACTGACTTTTCATCGCGGGGAGACCGTGCAATCGCTGGCGTTTCCTGACTTTGATATGGCGGTTGACGACGTTTTGCCGCCCGCGGCAGATGCGGCCTGAGCCCGACCAATAACGGTTCTAAAGCCGGAAGCTAGTATGGAAATCATTTTCTTTGCGCTCTTGGTAGCCGTGGCCAGCATGGTTGCTGCCGGCATCGTGGCGAACAATAAAGGCAGAAGCGCCTGTTTATGGGTGGGGATAGCGTTCTTGCTGGGACCAATTCCACTCATCATCCTTCTTATTCTTCCAAAGGATCAGGAGGTACTTGAGGGACGCGCCGTCCAGGAGGGCACAATGAAGCACTGCCCCTTCTGCGATGAAGTCATAAGGGCAAAGGCGATCAGATGCAGCCATTGCGGTGGTTCATTTGGAATTCAAGGGACGAATTGAGAACCGAATTCGTCTTCATACGAGAATTCTCAGATTATGCCTGATAACGTAACGCTTACAATCAACGAGCAGGAGGTATCGGTCCCGGCGCGGACGCTGCTGGTTGACGCGGCGCGCATGGCGGGTATCGAGATCCCGGTCTTCTGCTCGCATCCGAAGCTGGACCCGGTCGGCTGCTGCCGCATGTGCCTGGTGGAGGTGGACGGGCCGCGCGGCACGGCGATGATGGCCTCTTGCACGATGCCGGTGGGCGACGGCATGGTGGTGCGCACGGACACGGAGCAGGTGCAGACGGTGCAGGAGGCCAACCTGGCGTTCATCCTGCTCAACCATCCGCTCGACTGCCCGATCTGCGACAAGGGCGGTGAGTGCCCGCTGCAGGACCAGACGATGCGCTTCGGGCCGGGCATCAGCCAGCTGATCGAGCCGAAGCGGCTGGCCAAAAAGCATTACGACATTTCGGACACGATCGTGCTGGACCAGGAGCGGTGCGTGCTGTGCTGGCGCTGCATCCGCTACCTGGAGGAGTGGGAGGACAAGCCGCAGCTGGGGCTGTTCGAGCGCGGCAACGACACGATCGTCGATATCCAGGACGGCCGCCCGGTTGACGCCAAGACGGGCGGGAATATCATCGACCTCTGTCCTGTCGGCGCGCTGACCAATCGCGTTTCGCGATTCGCTTACCGGCCGTGGGAGATCGAGCGCACGCCGAGCGTCTGCCTGCACTGTTCGATGGGCTGCAATGTGCGGTTGGACACACGCACGCACCAGCTGCGCCGCCTCGTCGGGCGCGAGAACATGCAGGTCAATGACCAGTGGATCTGCGACAAGGGGCGTTTTGCGCACGGTTGGGTCAACGACGAGAACCGGCTGACCGCTCCGCTGCTACGCAAGAACGGCGAACTGTCGCCGGTGCAGTGGAGCGAAGCGCTCGCGTTCGTCGCTGACCGGATCAAGAACATCAGAGAGCAGCGCGGGCCCGACAGTATCGGCGCCATCGGCAGCGGCAAGGTCAGCAACGAGGCCAACTACGCGCTGCAGCGTTTCATGCGGGCGGTCATCGGCGGCAACAACGTCGACCACCGCGACGGCGGCGAAGTCGCAGCCCTTCCGACAGGTCTGCCCGCCCTGGCCGAGCTGATGAAACCGCAGTACGGTCCCGATCCCAAGGTCGATACAGTCCTTCTGTTCGGCATCGATCCGAGCGAAGAGCTGCCCGTGCTGGACCTGCACCTGAAGCGGGCCCTCCTGCGCGGCGGGGCCAAGCTGATCATCGCCCATCCGCGCAAGATCGAGCTGACAAAGTACTGTGGCGCTTATTTGGCCTGTCTGCCCGGAGAGGAGGCAGCGCTCATCTCAAGGTTGTCGCGGGCCGTGCAGGATGACGGCGACGGCGGCAGCGGTCCTGTGGCCGAAGCCGCCAGGCTGCTGGCCGCGAGCGACAGTGCGCTGATCATCTACGGACCGATGGCCGCGCGCGGTCAGGGCGGCGCGGCGGTGCGCGACGGCCTCGCCGGGCTGGCCCAGGCAACGGGGGAGGGGGCGCGGCTCGCCTACGCCGGGCTGGACGGCAATGCCCAGGGCTGCCGCGATATGGGCGTTCTTCCTGACAGGCTGCCCGGGCACGCGTCGCTGGACGACAGCGACCTCAGGACTCGGCTTGAGACGCTTTGGTCCTGCTCGCTTTCGACGATTCCCGGCTATACCTATAAGCAGATGCTGGACAGCCAGGAGATGAGGGCCCTGGTTGTGATGGGCGCAGACCCGGCTGACGAGTCGCCCGACTGGGCCGCGGGCCTGGAGGATCTTGATCTGCTCGTTGTTTGCGACCTTTTCCTGACCGAGACGGCACAGAAGGCCGACGTCGTGTTGCCGGCTGCGGGCTGGGCCGAATGCGACGGGACCTTCACCAACCTGGAGCGGCGGGTGCAGCGAGCACCCAAGGCCGTAACCGATCCCAAGTCGCGCGCAGCGCCCGACTGGATGATATTGACGCACCTTGCCAGGCAGCTGGGCGCGGCGTGGCCTTTTACCGATGCCCGCAGCGTTACGTCAGAGATTGCCGGAATCGTACCCGGCTACGCAGGACTGACCTGGGAGGCACTGGGCGATCAGGGCATCCAGTGGGATGCCGAATCTGCGGCGGCGGTCGTTTCGGCCGATCAAGGTGGCGACGAAGAGGTAGCAACTGAAACTGCCGGCGGCGATGACTACCCCTTGGCACTCGTCTCCGGAACAGTGCTCTACGACGGAGGAACGCTATTCCGGCTGACCGAGGAGATGCAGGGGATGTCGCGCGGCGCGACGGTCGGCCTCAACCCTGCCGACGCGGCCGACATCGGCGTCGAGGCGGGCGCGCCGGTGCGCGTGCAGAGCGAAGCGGGCAGCCTTGAGCTGACCGTCGCGGTCGATGAACAGGTGCAGCTGGGGACGGTCTGGATTCCGGAAAGTCTGCCCGGCGCGCCGGTTGGCGCTCTGCTGAACGGCGGCTACAGGCAACGCGTGAGATTGGAAGGGCGATAAATGGACTGGTTACAGGTGCTGGTGTTTCCTGCCATACGCGCGTTGGTCCTGATCTTCGTGCTGCTGACCGGTTTCGCCTACCTGACCTGGTACGAGCGGAAGCTGCTGGCGCGCTTCCAGGTCCGTTACGGACCCAACCGTGCGGGCAAGTTCGGCCTCCTGCAGCCGGCCGCGGACGCGGTCAAGGCGTTTTTCAAAGAGGAGATCATCCCCAACCACGTGGACAAGCCGGTCTATCTGCTGGCGCCGGCGCTGGCGCTGGTCCCGGCGCTGATCATCTGGGCGGTGATTCCGATCGCCAAGGGGACGCCGGCGATCGCCGACGTGAACATCGGCTTTCTGTGGATACTGGCGGTGGCGGGCATCGAAAGCTACGGCATCATTCTGGCCGGCTGGAGCAGCAACAACAACTATTCGCTGCTGGGGGCGCTGCGCTCCTCGGCGCAGATGGTCTCATACGAGCTGCCGCTGGGCCTGTTCCTGGTCAGCATATTGATCCTGGCCGGCAGTTTCAGCCTGGTCGACCTGGTCGAGTCGTCGCGGCAGTGGTGGGAGTGGATCTGGCTATGGCTGGCGTTCCCGTTTTTCTTCATCTGCATCCTGGCGGAGACGAACCGCAGCCCGTTTGACCTGCCGGAGACGGAAAACGAGCTGGTTGCCGGCTTCCAGACCGAGTACGGCGGCATGAAGTTCGCGCTTTTCTTCATCGCCGAGTACGTCAATATGATCTCGACGAGCGCGATCATGGCGACGCTGTTTTTTGGCGGCTGGCGCGGGCCGTTCGCGGAGCAGTACATCTGGCTGGGGCCGATCTACCTATTGATCAAGGTCCTGGTGCTGCTCTTTTTGTTCATCTGGGTGCGGGCCAGCATCGGCCGCCCGCGCTACGACCAGCTGATGAAGTTCTGCTGGCAGTTCATGTTGCCGCTGGGCCTGGTCTACGTGAGCATTTCTGCGGTCCTGGCCGTGTTCCTGAAGTAAGGAGACGTGATGGAACTGGGTGAATTCCTGAAGGGCGCGACCGAGATTGGCAAGGCGATGGGTGTGACGCTGAAACATCTGCGCCAGAAGCCGGTAACGGTGGAGTTTCCGTACGAGGAGATCCCGATCTACCCCCGTTTTCGGGGCCGGCACGAGCTGCGGCGCTACGCCAACGGACTGGAACGCTGCATTGGCTGCTGTCTGTGCGAGGCGGCCTGCCCGACGGAGGCGATCTACGTGGAGGCGGCCGAGAACGACGCGGATGCGCCCCTCTCACCGGGTGAGCGCCATGCCAAAGTCTATGAAGTCAATCTCTTGCGCTGCGTATTCTGCGGCGATTGCGAAGAGGCCTGCCCGACAGAGGCGATCGTGCTCGGGCACGACTTTGCGATGGCGAACTATGAGCGCAAGGATTTTGTGCTGACCAAAGACCAGCTGCTGAATCCCGGCATGCCCAACGTCATCATTCGCCCGGAGTAACGGTCCATGGCGCTTCTCTTCTTCCTGCTTGTCGGCGCAGTCAGCCTGGCCGCGGCGCTGGGTGTGGTCATGAGCCGTCAACCGGTGCATAGTGCGCTCTTCCTGCTGACGAATTTCGCATCGCTGGCGGTGCTCTACGTTACGCTGGACGCCCAGTTTCTGGCGGCGGCGCAGGTGATCGTGTACGCCGGCGGCATCGTGATCCTGATCCTGTTTGTCATCATGTTGATCGGCGGGGACACCAACGATTTCAGCGCGGGGCAACGGGCGTGGAGCCGGGTGGTGGGCATCGGCCTGGGGTTGATCCTGCTGCTGACGGTTTCGTATAGCGTTGGGACGCGCATGCTCAAGGCGCCGGACGACGCTACTGCGCTGTTGCAGGGCGGTACGCCGGCGGCTGTCGGCACGGCCCTGTTCACGGAGTACGTGCTTCCATTTGAACTGATCGCGATCCTGTTGCTTGTTGCACTGATCGGCGCGTTGGTGCTTGGCCGCCAATCCGAAGGCACAGGCGAAGGCGTTCAGTCAATCGAGGCGTCGGACTAACAGAGATATGCCTGAGACGAGCTATTACCTGGTTCTTGCGGCGTTGATCTTTACGGTGGGCGCGACCGGCGTCCTGCTGCGGCGAAACGCGCTGATCATATTCATGTGCATCGAGATGATGCTGAACAGCGTGAATCTGACCCTGATTGCGCTCGCGCGCCAGTGGGGCAATCTTGAAGGGCAGATCTTTGTTTTCATGATCATGGCGGTGGCCGCGGCCGAGGTTGCAGTGGGGCTCGCGATATTGATCGCGAACGTGCGACATCAGAAGAGCATCAACATTGACGAGATCAATTTGCTGAAATGGTAGCCGGTCCAGTTTTTTTCGAATTCGCGGCGCCGTCAGCTGGACCGCCTGAGACCAAGTAGGATTTGGCGGATTCCTGAACCCTGTTATTGGAAATTGCAGTTATGGATTTTGCCTGGCTCGTCTTTCTGTTTCCCGCTTTGGGCGCCCTGATCAACCTGTTTGCCGGCGCCAGACTGGGTGAACGCGGCATTCATATCGTAGCCTCCGGCGCGGTGGTCCTGTCGTTCCTGGTGAGCGTGGGCATGTTCTTCGGCCTGTCGGGGCTGGACGAGCATCAGCGCTCGGTTACCGTTCACCTGTGGGACTGGATCACGGTTGGCAGCTTCCATGCACCGGCGGCGATGCTGATCGACCCGCTCAGCGTGACGATGACGCTGGTCGTAACGGGCGTGGGCGCGTTGATCCACATTTACGCCGGCGGCTACATGCACGGCGAGCAGAACTTCCAGCGCTTTTTCGTCTATCTCAACTTTTTCATCCTGGCGATGCTGGTGCTGGTCCTCAGTGACAACTTCGTGGGGATGTTTGTCGGCTGGGAGGGCGTGGGTCTTGCCTCCTATCTGCTGATCGGCTTCTACTTTGATCGCTACGACGACTCGTACGGCCATTACGCCGACGCGGGCAAGAAGGCGTTCCTGGTCAACCGGATTGGCGACTTCGGCATGATGGTGGCGGTCTTTCTGATCTGGACGGGCGTTGGCTCGGTTGTCTTTGAGGAGGTCTTCGCCGGGGCCGGGGCGCTGTCGACCGGGGCGGCGACGGCGGTCTGCCTGCTGTTGCTGCTGGCGGCGACGGGAAAGAGCGCGCAGCTGCCGCTGTTCGTCTGGCTGCCCGACGCGATGGCGGGTCCGACGCCGGTATCGGCGCTGATCCACGCGGCGACGATGGTGACGGCCGGCATCTACATGATAGCGCGCACGTACGTCCTGTGGGGGCTGGCGCCCTTGGCCGGAGACGTCGCGGCATGGGTTGGGGCGTTGACGGCGCTGCTGGCGGCGTCGATTGCACTGACGCAGGTCGATCTGAAGAAGATTCTTGCCTATTCGACGATCTCCCAGCTGGGCTTCATGATGCTCGGCGTGGGCGTGGGGGCGTACGCCTTCGCGATCTTCCATCTTGTCACGCATGCCTTTTTCAAGGCGCTGCTTTTTCTTGCCGCCGGCAACGTCATGCACGGTCTACCGGGCGGGGAGCTGGACATTCGCAAGATGGGCAACCTGCGGGCGAAGATGCCGACGACGCACAAGCTCTTTCTGGTCGGCGCGGCCGCGCTCGCCGGGCTGCCCCTGCTGTCGGGGTTTTTCTCTAAGGACGGGATCCTGCTGCATGCGTCCAATCACAATATTCTGCTCTACCTGATCGGTCTGTTCACCGCCCTGCTGACTGCGTTTTACAGCTTCCGCGCAGTGTTCATGACGTTCTGGGGCGAAGCACGCGACAAGCATATCCACGAGCACGCGCACGAGAGCCCTGCGGTGATGACGGCGCCGCTCTGGGTTCTGGCCGTTTTGGCGCTGGTGGGCGGGTTGCTCAACCTGCCGTTCCTGCTGACGATGGAACACTACCTGGAGGCCGCGGTTGGCAAGCCGGCGTTTCATGCGGCCGCTCCGCTGGAACTCGTCCTGCTGGCGGTGAGCGCGGTCGTCGCGCTGGCCGGCGCGGGGCTGGCATACGGGCGATACATACGGGGCGCGAAGGACGATGAGGGCGCGCCGCGCGGCGCAGGGTGGGCGGCGGGCATTACCGGCGTGTTCAAGCCGCTGGAGCAGGCTGCGGCCAACAAGTGGTACGTGGACGAGGTCTACGCCGTCCTGATCGTGAACCCGCTGCTGGGGCTTGCGCGGTGGTTTGACCGCGTGGTTGACGAGGGTGTGGTGGACGGCGCGGTCAACCTTGTCGGGCAGGTGAGCCTGGCGATGGGGGGCGCGCTGCGCAAGGTCCACAATGGGCTGGTGCCGACCTATGCGCTGAGTCTTTTCGTCGGCGTGGCTGTGCTGCTGCTGTACCTGGTATTCGGTGTCTAGCTGCGGCCGCGCTTTTGCCGTCGCGGGGCCTGAAATCGTACAACGGGAAATCGGAGTTTTATGCTTTCAGTACTGACTTTTCTGCCGCTCGCCGGCGCCATCATCGTTCTGATTGCGCCGAGCGACGGCCTTAAGAAGGCGCTGGCTTTCGGCGCGGCGGTAGCAACCTTTGTGGTCAGCCTGCTGCTGCTGCCCGGCTGGCAGGATATTCCCGACATGCAGTTCGTCGAGCGGTATGCCTGGATGCCGGGTCTGAACATCCATTATCACCTGGGGGTGGACGGGATCAGCCTGTGGCTGGTCGTGCTGACGACCTTTCTGATGCCGATCGCGGTGGCCTTCAGCAATCAGCATGTCAAGCAGAACGTCGGCGGCTACCTGGCGCTGATGCTGCTGATGGAGACGGCGGTGCTGGGCGTTTTCCTGGCGCTCGACCTCGTCCTTTTCTACGTTTTCTGGGAGTTCAGCCTGATTCCGATGGCGCTGCTGATCGGCAAGTGGGGCAGCGAGAACCGGGTATACGCCGCGGTCAAGTTTTTCCTCTACACGCTGGCGGGTTCGGCGCTGATGCTGGTGGCGATCCTGGCGCTCTACTTCCAGACCGGCACGTTTGACCTGCTCGAACTGCAGAGCCTGGGTGTGCCGGCGGGGTTGCAGCAGGTGGCGTTCCTTGCCTTTGCGCTGGCATTCGCGATCAAGGTGCCGCTTTTCCCGTTCCACACCTGGCTGCCCGATGCGCACGTCGAGGCCCCGACCGCGGGATCGGTCATTCTGGCGGGCGTGCTCCTGAAGCTGGGGACGTACGGTTTTGTGCGGTTTGCGCTGCCGCTCTTTCCTGCCGCGGTGGCCGACTACGCGTCGCTGATTTCGATCCTGGCGGTTGTGGGGATTCTCTACGGCGCGCTGGTGGCGCTGGCGCAGCGGGATCTGAAGTCGCTGGTGGCGTACTCTTCGGTAGCGCACATGGGTTTTGTGGTGCTGGGCATCTTTGCTTTGAACGAGCAGGCGATCAGCGGCGCGGTGCTGCAGATGGTGAGCCATGGCCTGAGCACGGGCGCGCTGTTCCTGATGGTGGGGATGCTCTACGAGCGGCGGCATACGCGACTGTTGAGCGACTTCGGCGGCCTGTGGGCGAGCGTGCCGGTTTTCTGCTTTTTCTTCCTGGTGGTGGCGTTGAGCAGCGCGGGCCTTCCCGGGCTCAACGGCTTCGTGGGCGAGTTTCTGATCCTGGTCGGCACGTACCAGAGCACGCCGCTGTTCGCCGTCCTGGGCACGGTTGGCGTCATTCTGGCGGCCTGGTATCTGCTTCACGCCTTCCGCAAGGTGGCGCAGGGCGCGCTGGAGAACCCGGCCAATTTCAAGGAGAATCTGCCCGACCTGAATTGGAAGGAGATCTGGCAGCTGGTGCCGATCGTCGTTCTGTTTTTCGTTATCGGCTTCGCGCCCAATCTATTTCTCAGCAAGATCAACCCGTCGGCGAGCGCGCTGGCAGATCTGCAGATGCCGGTGGAACGCGGCGCTCTGATCGTCGATCTACAAGACCATTCGCCTCTGATCGCCGGAGACGATCTGTTGACGGCCAGGCGCTAACAGTTGACAGCTATGGATACCGCTCTCCTCTTCGAAAACGCAACCGTACTCCTGCCTGAGATCGTGCTGGCGGTCGGGGTCATGGTCCTGATGATGGTCGACATAGCCCGGCGCAAGCAGAACGGGAGCGGGGCACTGGCGGCGTTATCGCTCGTCATCCTGGTCCTCGGCATGGGTGCGTCGCTGCTGATCTGGGGCCGGCCTCCGGCCGAATACCTGGGCGGCGCGGTCTCGGATGGATTTGCATTGAGCGTGCGGCTGGTCGTCCTGATAGCCGGGATTTTCGGTGTGCTGCTGAGCCGGAACTTTCTTCCGGCTATCGAACGCCAGGGGGGCGCGTTCTATTCGCTCTTTATACTGGCGGTGATCGGCATGATGTTGATGGGCACGGCTACGAATCTGATCGTGCTCTTCATTGCGCTGGAGATATTTTCGCTGGCGCTCTACATACTGAGCGGCTTTCATCGCGAGAATCCGCGCAGCATTGAGGCCGCGATGAAGTATTTTCTGCTGGGGGCGTTTGCCAGCACATTCTTCGTATACGGTTCGGCGTTGCTGTACGGGGCCGGCGGCAGCACGAGCTATCTCCAGATCCACGAGACGCTTTCGACCGGGGGCGGCAACCGGTCGCTGGTTCTGCCGGGCATCGCGCTGCTGCTGGTCGGGTTCGGATTCAAAGTGAGCCTTGTGCCGTTTCACATGTGGACGCCCGACGTCTACCAGGGCGCGCCGACGCCGGTTACCGCGTTTATGAGCGTCGGCACGAAGGCGGCGGCATTTGCCGGGTTCCTGCGGGTGATGATGGTCGCGCTGCCGTCGCTCTACGAGCAGTGGGTCGTTCCCCTGGCTGTCCTGGCCGTTCTGACGATGACGGTCGGCAACCTGACGGCGCTGCGCCAGAGCAGTGTCAAGCGAATGCTGGCCTATTCGAGTGTGGCGCACGCGGGCACGATCCTGATTGCGCTCGTGGCCGGCACGGCGGCCGCGACCTCTGCCGCGGCGTTTTATCTCTTTGCCTATGCCTTCATGAACATTGGCGCGTTCGGGGTCGTGATCGTGCTGGAAGGTAAGGGCGAAGGGGACGTGGGGCAGGACCGGTTTAACGGCCTGGGCACGCGGTACCCCTCTCTGGCGGTGGCGATGGCAGTCTTCATGCTCAGCCTGAGCGGCATTCCACCGCTGGCCGGGTTCTTCGGCAAGTTTCTGATATTCAAGGCGGCGGTCGAGGCCGACCTGGCCTGGCTGGCCGTGATCGGCGTCCTCAACAGCGCCATCAGCGCCTACTACTACCTGCGGGTGGTTGCGGCGATGTTCTTCAGAGAGGCGGAGGGCGAGATCGCGTGCAATTGCGGCCCGGCGATCAACTTCAGCCTGGCCGTAACGACAATCGCCGTGGTTGTTATCGGCTTGCAGCCGGAGTTATGGGCCGATCTGTTGAGGGGGCTGTAGCGGAATCGCTGCCGCTGGCCAGTAGCCAGCGGCCGGGAACTGCGGTTAAGAGAAGTCCATCTTTCGATGGCGCATGACGACGCTCTGCGCCAACCCCACTGCCACCATCATCGATACGAGACTGCTGCCTCCGTAGCTGAGGAAGGGCAGCGTCATGCCCGTTACCGGCATGATGGCCAGATTCATGCCGACATTGACGAAGGTCTGGAAGAAGATAAGGGCGGCGACGCCGAGCGTGATGAGCCGGCCGAACTGGTCCTGCGCGAGATCGGCGATGCGAATGAGGCGCCAGATGACGAAGAAGAGCAGGCCCATAATGAGGACGGCGCCCAGATAGCCCAGCTCCTCGGCGATGACGCTGAAGATGAAGTCGGTGTGGCGGACGCGCAAGAAGCGTAGCTGATTCTGTGTTCCTTCGCCCCATCCCATCCCGAGCCAGCCGCCGTTGCCGATGCTGATCAGCGCCTGCTGCACATTGAAGGCGGCGTCCGGGTTCGAGGCAGGGTCGAGAAAGATGGCGACGCGCTCCACCATGTAGTCCTGAATGTAGTTTTGGAGCGTTCCCTGAAAGGCAAGCCATGCGGGCGCGGCAACTGCAGCTATTGCGACCAGGAGGAGATGAACGACGCGGACGCCGTTGATGAGAATCAAGGTGCCGCTGATAAAGGCCAACGTAACGGTCATGCCCAGATCGGGTTGCACATAGACCAGGGCCAGGGGAAGGAGAAGGAGAACAATTGCTCCCAGGAGGTAGGGTAGCGAGCGTATGCGCTCCTGAAAGCGGCTGAGATACCAGGCCAAGAAAACGATTAGCAGGAACTTGCCGAACTCGGTCGGCTGAACGTCCGTGCGGCCCAGGTCCAGCCAGCGTTGGGCGCCGCCCTTGACCTCGCCGAAGAGATAGACCGCCACCAGCGAGCCGATCAGGAAGAAGTAGCTCGGCTGGGCCAGCAGCTCCAGGTGTCGGTAGTCGAAGAGTGCGGTCGTCGCCAGGGCGATTACGCCCAGGATTGTAAAGACAAGCTGTCGCTGCCAGTAGTTGGCCAGGACGATATCGGTATTGGTTGCGCTATAGGTCATTGCGATGCCGATGCCGCAGAGTAGAATTACGGCAAAGAAAAGCGGTTTGTCGAAGTGGCGTAACATTCAGAGGCCTATGATCCGCCGCAGACGTTCGGCCCAGCTGACTTCCTTGAAGGGGATCAGGGGCACGTTGTAGCCGAGCAGTCTTTGGGCGATGTTGTGGTAGGCGCGGCTGACATTTCTTTTGCGTTCGAGGGCGACGGGCCAGCCTTTGTTGGCCGAAACGATGATTTCGTCATCCTCGGGCACGATGCCGAGCAGGTCGATGCTGAGGATGCTGAGTATGTCGTTGCGGGTAAACATCTCTTTGCGCCGCACGAGGCGGGGATTGTAGCGGTTGATGATGAGCCGCGCCCGGATTTCGGTGTCGCGTTCGAGGAGGAAGATGACTTTGTCGGCATCGCGCAGGGCGCTCACCTCCGGCGTCGTCACGATGATGACTTCGGCGGCGGCGGCGATGGCGTTCTGGAATCCCAATTCGATGCCGGCGGGGGAGTCGATGAGTACGAAGTCGGCGATGGCGCTCAGCTCTTGGCACAGCGTCATCATCTGGTCGGGGGCGATGGCGGTCTTGTCGCGGGTCTGCGAACTGGGCAGGAGGTAGAGCTCGTCAACGCGCCTGTCGCGCACCAGGGCTTCGTGCACAGGGCAACGGCCCTCGATGGCGTCGACCAGGTTGTAGACGACGCGGCTCTCCAGGCCCATGACAATGTCGAGATTGCGCAGGCCGATGTCGGCATCCACGACCACGACGCGTTGCCCGGCCATGGCCAGGGCGGTACCCAGGTTTGCGGTGGTTGTGGTCTTGCCCACGCCGCCTTTGCCGGAGGTCAGTGTAAGGACAACGCCCATAGTCGTGAGTCTTGCTTCTTGCGAAGTTCAGGATTTCGGTTTGCCGGCGCGGACGCATGGGCGTCTATCCTGGCGGCAAGCGCATAGGCGGGGCGCGATTGGCGCGCCACACTAGGCGCTTGCGCCTGCATCCCAGGGGTCCACGTAAATCTGTTCGTTCACAACCCTGGCAACTTCGGGCTTGCCGGTGCTGTCGCGCTTCCAGAACCAGTAGCCGGGGTTGTTGGAAGCGCCCTTGGGAGTCATGGCGATGTAGCCGGCGATCCGCAGTTGCACCGGTTCGAAGTCGAGAGCGGCGACGAGCGCCTGCTCGTCGCCCATAGCGCCGGCGTGCACGAAGCCGCGCAGCCGCCCCCACACGAGTACGTCGCCGCCGCTGATGACCTGCGCGCCCGGGTTGACGTCGCCCAGGATCACGACAGTTCCCGCGTGTCTGCACGACTGGCCCGAGCGCAAGGTGCCGCGATGGACGAAGGGCGGGGGTTCGGCGTCTTCGGCCGAGGCCTCGCTCCAGGGTACCAGGTTCGCCGCATCATCGTTGTGCGCGGCGTCCTCCACAGCCGCAGGCTCGCTGTCGCGCCTGTTTTCGTTTTGGGAGGGAGCGTCCTGCTTCTGTGTTGCCGAATTCTCCGCCTCAGGGTCGGTTTCCCTGGACTGCTGATACCTGGCTGCGATTTGTGACCAGCGGCCCAGGGTCTGAGGAGGCTCGCGGGAAGCGGGCGCAGGCTGCCGGTCGGCGGCGGGGCGCGGGCCCGGCGCCGGGCCGGAACTGATGGGGTCGGAGTCCATGGGGCCGGAACCGACAGGGCCGGAACCGGGGCGAGAGAACCCGGAGGGACGAAGCGAAAAGGGCTGCGGCGGGTCGGTGTTTTTCAGGCCCATCTCATTGCGGAGAGGGGGAGGCAACGGCCCTTCCCAAACCGCTTCCAGACCCAAGTCTCTGGCGAGCAGGTAGGAGGAGGGGTTGCTGGTGTGGAGTGCGACGACGCTAATATTCTGACCGCGCAAGGCATTGTGAATCAGTTGTAGATCGGTGGCGTTTATTTTGCGGTCGCCGACGGAGAGCGCGAGGCGTTCGTCCCGGAAGAAGCCCTCGGCCTTCGAGATGTGACCGGCAACGTATTCGACGATGTCTCTCCAGGCTCCCTTTTCGCCGGTTACGTCAACGACGGTCAAGCCGCCGCGGCCTATGATGCGGACACTCATCATTCTGGACAAAGCCTCACCAAAACCAACGGATGCTCCAAGCAGCCGGTTCCTTTTTCAGCAGGGCTGCGGCGCGGGGATTGGGCGTGCAATCGGTTCAGTCGGTTCCCGGGCCTCAGCAAATTGTCGCGACCTTTACTATAAACCAAAAACGCGGAACCTGGAACCGGGAGGAAAGGCGGCGCATGGCCTGACTTTGCGGCGTATTCGAAGGCCCGGCAAGGACCGTGTCCGCGTTACTGCCGCTATAGGGTAAGGGGGGCTGCGGACCTGCGGCAACGGTCTATCGGGCAATGATGGGGCTAGGGTTCGGTATCGCCGGTACCGTGGAAGTAGGCGTTGAGCGTCTCCTGTGCTACAGGAATGGCGGTGGTGGACCCTTCACCTCCTGAGTAGACGAAGACGGTGACGGCGATTTCCGGGTTGTCATAGGGCGCGTAGGCGGTGTACCAGGCATGGAACGGCAGGTTTCCCTCGTGGTCCCTGTCTTTGCAGTCCTGGATTTCGGGATCGTAGGCGCAGTACTCTGCTGTTCCGGTCTTGCCGGCCACGACGACGCCTTCGACGCGGCTGTTGCCGGAGGTGCCTGCCGGTCCGTTGACGGCGTGCCACATCCCCCTTTGAACGAGGGCGAGCAGGCCCGGTTCCACGGGAAGCGGCTCCTGCAGGGCCGGTTCGTATTGCCAGTGGAGGTTGCCCTGGGTGTCGACCATTTCGCGCACAAACTGTGGCTTGACGACATAGCCGCCATTGGCGACGGCAGCGGTGCTGACAAGCACTTGCAGGGGCGTGCCCAGGACATCTCCCTGCCCAATCGCCATATTGTAGCTGTCGCCGGTGGTCCACCTTTCGGCTTTGGTCAATCTTTTCCACTGTTCATCGGGAACGATTGCTCTGACCTCGCCGGGCAGGTCGATCCCGGTCAGCTCGCCGAAGCCGTAGAGCCGCATCCACTTGGCGAGGCGTTCGCTGCCCAACCCGGTCATGAGGTTGGGGTAGCCGCCGCCAAGGTAGTAGAAGAAAATGTCATTGGAGAGGCCGATCCCCTCCACGATGGTCATGGGGCCGTGCAGGATGTTTAATTTGTGGTTCCAGCTAACGAATTTCTGGGACTGTTCGGGGTCATTGGGGAAGAAGAAGTTGGGCAGATAGATAGGTCCGGTGTCGACGAGGACCGTGTAGGGGTCGACAACGCGCTCGGCCAGGGCCGCGGTGGCTGTGACGAGTTTGAAGGTGGAGCCGGGCGGGTAGAGACCGCCGATGGCGTAGTTGTAGAGGGGTCGGCGCGTGTCGTCCTCGACTTCGAGCGCTTTATACTCTGCGCCCAATCCTTCGGAGAAGATGTTGTTGTCGTAGCTGGGCAGGCTGACCAGGCCCAGCATGGCGCCGTCGCGCGGGTCCATCGCCAAGGCGACACCGTGCGGTGCGCCCGTTCTTTCCAGTTGGCTTGCGAGCGCGTCGTACATCACCTTTTGCAGGTGGATGTCGAGGCTGAGGTGGAGGTTCAGGCCGGGCTCCGACTCCCTTTCGGTACCGACCGTGCGGCTTTCGCGGCCGAGGATGTCCACTTCAATGATTCTGCGTCCCGGCTGTCCTCTCAAGGCATCCTGGTAGGTGTATTCCAGTCCGTTCAAGCCAACGGACTCGTTTGGGTTGTCGTAGCCATTGGCCTTATAGTCGTCGGCCGCCAGTTTGGGGATCGGTCCCAGAAAGCCGAGTACATGCCCTGCCAGTTCGCGGAAGGGATACTCTCTGACCGGCTTTTGCAGCACGTGGACGCCGGGCAGCTGGTAGGTCTGTTCGGCGAAGGGGAGGGCCTGCTTGCGGTCGACCAAGTCGAGAATAGTGATAGGCTTGTAGGAGCTGCCCTGCGATCCGAGGGCAACGGCCCTTTCCAGCAGTGCCAGCAGCCCGGCGGCGGGGAGCGGTTCGGCGAGGTCGGGGATCAGGGTAGGCTCTTCGACCAGGATTTCGCGACCTTCGTCGTCGATCTGCAAAGTTTCCAGGTTGACTTCGCGGAAGGAGAGTGTGATTCCCGCGGTACCGACGGTCGCAGTGAAGTCTTCGCGCCCCAGGTGCAGGAACATCACTTCGGCGATGCGAATGGCCATCTCTGGATCTGTATCGGCTCCCAGTGCGGCGAGGAGTCTTTCGAGGGCGATGCGCTGTTCGTGGATAGGTGTAACGAGGTCGTTTGGGGGCAGGTCTGCCGGGATGACTGTGATGACAAAGCTGGGGCGATTGCGGGCCAGGATCTCGCCGTTGCGGTCGTAAATGACGCCGCGCGGGGCATACAGGTCGATTACGCGCAAGCGGTTGACGGCGGCCTGTTCCTGATAGTTGGCGCCGCGCACGATTTGGAGGCCATAGAGTCGTACGCAGAATACGAGAAAAGTTGCCAGCAGGGTCAGACGTACGATTATGGAGGTTGAAGTTGCCGTGCGTGTTGCACGTTCATTCATGGCAGGTTATCAGGGGCTTCAAGGCTTTCAAGCGCTGAACGCGGCCTGTTCGCCAGGCGGCCAATGTCCACGGAGACGGTGTTCGCAGCTCAAGGGTAGTCTGCCTTTTCGGGCAGGCGATTCAGGAACGGCGTTGCCAGGAGCATTGCCGCGCCATTGTACAGGCAAACCGGGACGACGATTTCGGTAACAAGCAGGTCGAGCTGGAAGCGGAATCCGACAATGCTGAGAATCGCCACGTAAACGAGCGAGAAGAGGAGCGTGCCGGAAAGCGCGGCGATGGAAGGGACAAAGAGATGGCGGCGGAAGATTGCATTGTGGCCGATTCCGGTCAACAGAGCGGTGGTCATGAGCGCCAGGCTGGAAGCGCCAATGGCGCCGCCGCTGAGGATGTCCATCCACAGGCCGCCGGTGAACCCCCAAATGGCGGCGTCGTGTCGGCCTGCGAGGAGCGACTTGGCGATGACGAGCAGCAGAATCAGGTCGGGGTAGACGCCGTTTACGGCGAGTTTGGGCACGACGACAACCTGGAAGATTGCGGCCGCGCCCAAGGCCGGCACGAAAACCCAGGAGGCGCCCCAATCGCGCGGCGAGAGTGATGGAGGGCTGGCAGAAGGAGACCGTCTCTCTGCGGTAGATTCTCGGGGCTGTCTCCTGGCTAACTCACTCCTCACTCGTGTCCCCTGAAGGTTCAACTGGCTGGGCGGGCAGCGTATCGAGAAAAGGCACGGCTTCGAAAGGGTCGAAGTTGGTGACGACCATGACGAACTCCAAGCGGCCAAAGTTGACGGTAGGACGTACGATCGCCTCCTGGAAGACGTCGACGTCCTTCTGGCGCACGTTTACCACTTGACCCACCGGAATTCCTTTGGGGAAGTTTCCTCCCATTCCTGAAGTGAGCACGACTTCACCGACACCCACTTCCGTTCCTTGTGGAATGAAACCCATGACAGGATCGGAGCCGGGCGCGCCGTTAACGATGCCGGTCAGTCTGCTGGCCTGGAGGATTGTATTGACGGTGCTCGACGGGTCGGTGACGAGCAGCACTTTCGAGGTTGTGGCGGTTACCGTATAGATGCGTCCGACCAGTCCTTGTTCGTTGACGACCGGCATACCAACGTGGATGCCATGGCGTGAGCCGAGATCGATCATGGCAACGTTGAGGAAGTTGGTTGCGTTCTTGCCGATCACACGGGCGATGATCTGACCGCCGCGCAGCTCGAAGCTGGGCTTGGTTTCAGCGAAGGCCAGTAGTTCGCGCAGGCGCTGGTTCTCCCGCTCCACTTCCTTCAGGCGCAGGTTTTCGACGATGAGGCCCTGGGTGATCAGTTCAAGTTCGGTGACTCGCTGCTGGAGGTTGCGATAGTTGCGCAGATTTGTCAGCGAGTTGGAGAGCCGGTCGGTCAGGGAGGAAAGCCCTGATTGGCCTGGCGCGGTCACCAGGGTAACCAGGCCTTCGACGGTTCCGAGGCGGCCGGTCTGCTGCAGGACCAACAACAGGATAGCGGTCAGTGCGAGGATGATAAGCTTGAGGGCAAGGTTGCCTCCACTCCAGCCGCGTTGATCTCTCATGGTTTTCAGTAATCAGTATTCGATGTATGCTGCGACGTTGCAACCAATGACCGAAAACGGGGGCCTGGGACCTACCTGATCGTGGTTTTTCGTTGCATCGTCGTCAGAGTTTCGGCGTAGTGCTCCGGCTTTTCCAGGATCATGCCGGTCCCCAGCACGACGGAAGAGAGTGGATTGTCGGCCACATAGACGTGCATACGGTTTTCGTCCTGGATGCGCTGGGCCAGTCCCTGTAACAGGGCGCCACCGCCGGCCAGAACAATCCCGTGCTCCATCAGGTCGGCGACAAGCTCGGGGGGCGTTTCATCCAGGGTATCCTTGACGGCGTCGACGATGACGTCAACCGAGCCGGTCAGGGCTTCTCTGACTTCGACCGAGCTGACTTCAATTGCCTCGGGCAGGCCGGTAATCAGGTTACGTCCGCGAATAATCATGGTCCGCTCCTGATCGAGGGGATAGGCGGAGCCGATTTCGATTTTGACGCGTTCGGCCATGCGTTCGCCGATCAGCAGGTTGTACTTTTGCCGGCTGTAAGTGATGATGTCATCGTTCATTTCATCGCCGGCCACGCGAATTGAGCGGGAGACGACGATGCCGCCCATCGAGATGACGGCTACTTCGGTTGTGCCGCCGCCGATGTCGACGATCATCGAGCCGATTGATTCGGTAACGGGCAGGCCGGAGCCGATAGCGGCAGCCATCGGTTCTTCGACCAGGCCTGCTTCGCGGGCGCCTGCGCTGACGGTGGCATCGCGGACGGCTCGCTTTTCGACTTCGGTGGCGCCGGACGGGATGCCGATCACGACGCGCGGGCGGGCGGTACCGAAAGCCCGTTTGCCGTGAACCTTGCCGATGAAGGCGTGAATCATCTCCTCGGTCTCTTTGAAGTCGGAAATGACGCCGTCCTGAAGCGGGCGTTTGGCGACGATGTGGCTTGGCGTCCGACCCACCATCTCCTTGGCCTCCTGGCCGATTGCCTTGACCTTGTTGCCCCGTTTCGACGAGTTGTCAATTGCAACCACGGAGGGTTCGTCTATGATGACCCCCCGGCCCTTCACGTGGACCAGGGTATTTGCAGTGCCTAAGTCGATGCCAATATCGAGTGAAAAAAGCCCCAACAGCCAATCTAACGGGTTTGACACTCTTGGGAGATCTCCATTCCAGTTTTCGATGGTTGAGCAACTATGAGCCGGACCTCGATACCCCGCGCGAGAGGCCGTTCGCCGACTCAGTATACCATAGCGGCAAACGACACAAAACAACGATGCCGTTCTGTCCATTCCGTTTTGATCGTTGATCTTGCTAAAGGGGCGGCCCGTCCGCTATGCTTACGGGTAGTTTTTTTGCCCGATTGCGATGATGTTGTGCGTCGGGTTGCGTTCCGTGGGCGGCGGTTCAGAATCAGGGCAGGCGCCGCGTGCGTTTCCGGGGCAATTTTCGCGCTCGCGCGCGTGCTGGACGGCTGCCCGCAATCGAATGTCTCATGTGCGGAAAAGGAATAGAGGAAACAGGTCGCAGGCCTCCGGAGGGCCATGTGCAGGGGCAAGGAAGGCAGGGGATGCAGGGTCGTTCGCGCCCTGGTGAAGAGTCGGATACGGCGATCGACAGGCGCTTGACAGAGCTGCTCCTGCGCGTGCGGGCGCGCGATGGAATCCTTTCGGGTCCTGCGCGGGAAGAGGCGGTCGGGGCTACGGTCGTCGTCGGAGTCAGCGGCGGCGCTGACAGTGTTGCACTTCTGCATTTGCTCGCTCTTCAGCGGGAGCGCTGGTCTATTGACGTGGTAGCGGCGCATCTTGATCACGGTCTGCGAGCGGATTCCGGGGACGATGCCACCTTTGTCGCGGAGATTTCGGACCGCTGGGCGGTGCCGCTGAAAGTATCGACTCTGCCGCGGGATGCGCTCGCCGGTTGCGGCAATCTGGAGGCGGCGGCCAGGCGGGCTCGTTATCGGTTTCTGGCCGAGGTCGCGGCCGGGTATCAGGTGGATGAAAGACTGGTGGAGGTCGCGGTGGCCCACACGGCCAATGATCAGGCTGAGACGGTGCTGATGAACCTGATTCGCGGCAGCGGCCTGGACGGCCTGGCAGGCATGCGACCGGCGCGCCCTTTGTTCGTGGATGACCTTCCTGTGCCGGGTGTGCGGCTTGTCCGTCCCCTGCTAGGGGCCTCGCGCGATGAAATCATGCAGTATCTTGTTCAGCACAGGATTCCATGGCGGGAAGATCCCAGTAACCAGGACCGGTCGCTGGTGCGCAACCTTTTGCGTCACGAGGTCCTGCCTCGACTGGAGGAGATCAACCCGCGGGTCGTTGCGTCTCTGTGCCGAACGGCCTCGCTGCTTGCGGCAGAGGCGGATCGTTCCGATTCGCAAGCCCGCAAGGCGATGCTGGCTGCCCGCAGGGGAGGGGATTGCGCGCGGGCGCAAGAGGGGCCGTGGCCGGCGGCGGACAGCAGTCGGGCTGGGCCTTCGGGCAGTTCGGACCGCCAGGTGTTCGACCTGGCAGCATTTCGCGGTCTGAATGTGGCGGACCAGCGGGCGGCCCTGCGCACAGCCGGACTTTGCCTGGGGCTGACTTCTGCCCGCATCAGCTTCGACGCCATCGAACGGCTGCGCCAGACGCTGCTCGAGGAAGAGCGCGCCGGCGGACCGTACACATGGGTCGCTGGCGCGATGCTGACGCGCGCTGCCAGCTCCTTCAGCCTGCACCACGCCGGCGCGCTGCCCTTTGTAGCCGATCATCCCTATCTCGATTGTGAGTGGCGCTCCCGCCAGCGGTATAGAAGGCTGGAGATTCCCGGCGAGATTGTGGTGACTGACTGGACGTTGCACTGCGAATTGCTTGAACGGGGCGACCTGCCGCGAGGCTGGTCTGCGCGGGTCTCGCCCTGGGAGGCCTACATCAGTGGGGACCGAGTGCATCAACTGGTGCTGGCGGCGCCCCAGCCGGGCCAGCGATTTGCGCAGCTGGGTCTGGGCGGGCATGGCAAGAACCTGTCCGACTATCTGACCGATCGTAAGGTGCCGCGCTGGCTTCGTTCGGGCTGGCCGCTTCTTCTGGATGGCGCGGAGGTCGTCTGGGTGGGGGGTCACCAGATTGCCGACAGGGTGCGAATCACCGAGAGCAGCCGGGACGTAGTCCACCTCTGCTGGCGGGAGTCCTCCTGATGAGCTTGCGGCCCATTGTCCTCTGGGCGAGCCGACAGCCTGCGACGAAGCTGCGTTTTTCCTGTCGAGATTCGGCGGCTGCGACAGGATTGCTGACCGACCCGCAGGGAACGGCTGCGTTTCGTTTTGAACGCGAGGCGCGGCGGCTCACTCTGCCTGACCGGACGATATATCTGGATGAATACGGCTGGGAAGTGGATGAACAGGGCAAGACCGTATTTCGGTCCCTGCGAGGCGGCTGAGCGGATAGGCGCTGAACAGATTCGAAGCAGGTGAATTTCGTTGGAGTCTGAGAGAATTGGCGAGTGCGCTTCCCCGGATCAGCTATTAGAGTGCCTGCAGAAGAGGTTGGCAGGCCCGCTCCCCGGCCGCCCGGCACAGGCCCTGATGGCGCCGCTTCCGCGGCCCGGCTGGCATCCTGACGACAGGCCGGCGGAGCCCGCTCGCGAGAGCGGCGTTCTGGTCCTCCTGTACCCGCATAAGGGCAGTCTGCATCTTCCTCTTATTGTTCGTCCGAGATACGACGGGGCTCACAGCGGCCAGGTGGCGTTTGCGGGAGGCGGCAGGGAGGAAGGGGACGCGAATCTGACAGAGACAGCGCTTCGGGAAGCGCAGGAGGAGCTGGGTATCGCGCCGGGCGACGTGGAGGTGATCGGTGCGCTGACACAGCTCTATATTCGGCCCAGCAACTACGACGTCAGTCCCACAGTAGGTTGGGCTGCCAACCGGCCCGAGTTTCGGCCAAACAGGCGGGAGGTGGCCGAACTGATGGAAATTTCGCTTGAGGATTTGCTGAATCCGGCCTATTTTCGGCGCGAGCGCTGGCAGTTGCAGGACCGCTCGGCGTTGGTGCCCTTCTACGCGATTCGGGGTAAGACGATCTGGGGCGCTACCGCCATGATCCTCAGCGAGTTGCTGGCGGTCGTTCGGAACTGCCTGGCGGGAGGGGCAGAATTTGGGGCGCGTCGAGAGTGAATGATAGGATTCCAACCCATCCACAACAGAGCCGAGGCCCCGTCAGTTCAGGCAGTGGACGTGAGCCGTCTGTCAGCGCAAGCCGAACGCAATTCCAGGAGAAGCTGCAAATGGTAGAGTGTGTATCGGAAGTTGCCGTTGAGTCAGATGACGAGCCGTCTCTCTTGGGGCAGGCCCTTTGGAGCCGTGATGTCGAGCGCGTGCTGGTTACTGCGGAGGCTATCCAGGGGCGCGTGCGAGCGTTGGGTCGGCGTATCGACGAGCATTACGCGGACAAGGACCTTCTACTGATAGCGGTCTTGAAGGGCAGCGTTCTCTTTCTTGCCGATCTGATGCGGGCGATTTCGATTCCGCACGAAATCGACTTTCTGGCGACCAGCAGTTACGGCGCTTCAACCTCAAGCTCGGGCATTGTGCGGATAATGAAGGACCTGAATGAACCGATTGAAGGCCGACATGTTCTCCTGGTCGAGGATATCATCGACAGCGGGCATACGCTCGCCTATTTGACACAGCTCTTCGGCGCCCGCAATCCGGCCAGCCTGGAGGTTGTGACTTTATTGGACAAGCCGTCGCGTCGCGAGGTGGATATTGACGTGCTATGGACGGGTTTTTCGGTCCCCGACGAGTTTGTCATCGGATACGGCCTCGATTTCAATCAGAGGTATCGCAATCTGCCCTATATCGGCGTGCTGAAGCCTGAAATATACCAATCAGCAGATGGGGCATGAGAGGATGACGGCTCGATTGGGGCCGGTATGGCAGGCGCTTCACCGCCTGTTGTTCATTTGCATACTGTCACTGGCCTGTCTGGCGTATTCGCCTGCGAGGCAACTTTACGCGCAGTTGCCGGAGGACACGTACATTGTCCAGCCAGGCGATACGTTGGGATCGATAGCCGCTCAATTTGAGATTTCGGTCGAGGATCTTGCAGATGCCAATGATCTGGCCGACGTGGATGTTCTCGATGTGGGCCAGGCACTCAACCTTCCGCGAGTGAACGCGTCGCGATCTTTTGTTCTTGCCCGGCCCGGCGACACCGTCCAATCGATCGCCGCCCGCGAAAGAGTTTCTCCAGCCCGGCTTGCCATACTCAATCGTGTTGCGCCTGGGTCCCGTCTGTTTCCGGGCCAGCGGATACTGCTTGCGCGAGAGTCGCCGCGCCCGGCGGCGAGGCTGCGATTCGGCGCTGCGCGGATCGTGAGCATTCCCTCCGTGATTGAGCAGGGCGAGGCCGGCTGGCTTCAGGTTGAGGCGAGTCGTCCGCTTGCACTGAAGGCGAAGTGGGATGGTGTGCCTGTGGGCATCTGGCCGTTGGCTATCCGAGAAGACAAAGATGCGGGCGCTGCGGCGGACGGGGAAGTCACAATCTGGGGGGCCTATGTGCCGGCGCCGGCTTCGATGGCGCCGGGTGAACATCGACTGCGACTGGACTACGAAGCGCGCAGCGGGGTTACTGTCGCCCGGTCCTTCCTGGTGGAGGTCCAGGAGCGTCGTTTCCCGAGTCAGCAGATCACGCTGCCAGCGGAGCAGAGCGCCTTGCTGGAACAGGCGGTGTTGCAGTCGGAGCTGGACTATCTCACACCCATTTGGTCGCAGACGGCTACACCGGTTCAATGGAGGCAGACTTTCAGGTTGCCGCTGTCAACTCGGTTCCCGACGACCAGCCCTTACGGGATCGAGCGGAGCTATAACGGAGGGGTGTTTCAATCCTTCCACACCGGCCAGGACTTCGCCGCGCCGGGCGGCAGTCCCGTCGTCGCCGCGGGGGATGGTATTGTCGTCCTGGCCGAGCAGCTGAATGTGCGCGGGGTGAGCGTAGTTCTGGACCATGGCGCCGGACTGTTCACGGGCTACTGGCATTTGCGTGAGGCGGTGGTTGTGCCTGGGGTGAAGGTGCAGGCGGGAGAGGCGATCGGCTTTGTGGGTACGACGGGGCGCAGCACGGGGGAGCATCTGCATTGGGAACTGCGGATCTACGGGGCGGCGGTTGACCCGATGCCTTTCCTGGACAGACCGCTGCTCTCGCCGCTGAGCGAAGCCGGACCGGAACAGGGGGACGACCAGGGCGAAGCCGGCCAGGAGGAGGGGAATTGAATTCGCCCCTGGAAAAGTAAGGGCGCCGACACGGCGCCGGCGCCCTGTGTAAAGGTCGTTGCGGAGCTACTCCTCTTCTTCCTCATCCTCGCGGCCCCGGCCAATGACCTCGGGCTCCGCATCGGGGTCGATCAGTTCGGCTTCGGCTTCTTCTTCCTCCTCGCTGACGGCGGCGCGCGAAAGAATCAGGCTGCAGATCGCATCATCGGGGTCGGAAATGTAGGTGACCCCGGCAATGCTCGGGAGGTCTGCGACCGTGATCGGAGGACTCTCGGGGCCCTCAAGTGGTGAGACATCGACCTCGATAAAGGCGGGAATGTCAGCGGGAAGCGCTTCGATCTCGACGCTTTCCATTGCCTGCACCATGACCAGGTCTGTACCGACCACCGACTCTCCGATGGTGACTAACGGCACGCTGACCTGTTGGGTCTCCGACATGTTGACGGCATAGAAGTCTGCGTGCAGCAGGTTGTGGCGCACCGGATGACGCTGAATTTCGCGCACGAGGATGTTGTACTCTTCGCCTTCGAGTTCGACCTTGACGAGCTGGGAGTTGCCGCCGTCGCGCAGTACGCGTTCGAACTCGGTCACCTCGACCTGCGCGTTCTGCGCCGTCCGTTCTCCTCCGTAGATAACGACGGGGATAATCCCCTGTGGGCGCAGGCGTCTAACCTTGCGGCCCGTCACGCTACGGGCGCTGGCAGTCAGTGTAAGTGTTGACATCTATTTCTGCTCTCCTTCAAAGTTTCAGGATGATTCCGGCCTGTCAGTGGCAGTCGGGGCCGCGGTCAGCTGGGTTTGGCGGGTTTTCGGCCGAACAGTTTCCGCAGAAGCAGGAGGACCACGCCGAACCCCGCGCCCAACGCCAGCGCGGTGAGCGGTGACAAGACGGTCTTGACGTCTCCCTCGATGTTGCCGGCAAACAGCAGTCCCGTCTTAATCTCATCCGCCTTGATCTGACCGGCTGCCAGCAGACCGATGCCACCGCTGTGGACCGTAGTTTCCTGGCTGGCGGCGCAGCCGATGGCGGCGTCGCGCATATCCAGCGACTTTGCCTGCACGAATCCGGCTGCCGAATCGGTCATGTTGAGGGCCTGGGCATGGACGGACCGGGTGGCGGAATTTGACATCGACACGTGGCCGCCCCGTACCGAACCAATAGAAGATTCTTTCAATTCGACGCGTTCGCCTTCCAGGTCGGCGCTCAAATCGGCGGCGGCATCTTCCAATGGGTTGGCGTCCGGTCTCTCTTCCGTCATGGCTATCTCCAATGCTGGCGATTTGCCAGGGGTAAGGCGCACAGGGCCACCATTATAGCGACCGCTGTCTCGACTGTCAAAAAATCCGTTCTGGGTGGTCGATGAAAAGAGCCAATGTGGGACCCGGCGGTTGTGCGTTCCCTAAGGGAGGAGCACGTCGCGCCAGCCGTCCCGCATTGGGGGTATCTGCGAACTATGGGCCGTGGTCTGGCAGAGGCCTGAACCGTCAGCTTCAGCGTAACTCGTATGTGATCTGCAGCTGCATCGTCAGCATGAGTTCGCCGGGATTGATCGGGCCGATACCGCTGGCGCTCTCGGCGATCGCCATCTGGGCGAAGTTGCCGCCGTAGAAGCCGCCGCCCTGGCCGATGATCTCGCTGATTCCGGTGACGCTGCTGACTTCAACACCGATCAGCTCCGCCAGTTCATCCGCTTTGGAGCGCGCGTCGGCCACGGCCTGCGCCCGAGCTTCGGACTCAACCGAGGTCGGATCGGCCAGGCTGAAGTCGACGCCGTATACGTTGTTGGCGCCTGCATCAATGGCGGCATCCAGGACGCCGCCGATACTGTCCAGGTCCCGAATCGTGATGTAGACGGTGTTGCTGACGCGGTAACGGGTCTCGTCCTCGTTCAACAACCCCTCCGGGCCGAAGCGTTCGGCATAGATGCTGAAATGTCTTGTCTGAATGTCGGCCTCGTCGATCTGCTGGGCCAGCAGCGCCGTGAGCACGCTGTCCATGACCTCTTCGGCGGCGGCGCTGGCCTCCTTCACCGTTGGACGCATCACTTCCACGCCGATGTTGGCGGTGGCGATGTCCGGATCGATGGAGACGGTTCCCTCTCCCACGACCGTAACGGAGTGTGAGCTTGACGCGGCGAGCTTCCCTTCGCTCGCCTGGGCGGCCGGCGCAGGTGTCGCGGTCATCACGATGGAGATTACGATCAGGGTCAAGGCCAACAGGGCAACGAGTCCTATGGCCGTTCCGGATGATTTCTGGCTCTTCATCTGCCTGCTCCTCACGTCCTGGCGATTTGCTGAGATTTCGGCGTTAAACTCCTGGCATATATCTCTTGACGACACAACGCGCCAATATGTTGCCTCGCGGCCCAGATTGGCATGGGAAGCCATCCGTTCTTTCGATGGCGCCTCGTGTGATACGATCGGTTCTATCATGGCGTCTCTGTTTCCCTTTTCCCGCCGGACGAATCTCTTAGTCGGGCTACTGTTGCTGGCGTGCGCCGCCGGCTGGCTGGCCGGTGCGGAGGCGGTTGCATTCTCTCCGCTATTTCGACAGGCGGCGGCCCCGTTCGCTGAACCGGCGCAGGGGCCGGCTGAAGGGGGCGGACGCGCAGCGCTTCACAGCGGCGCGAAGGTGGCGATGGACGAACCGGCGTTCAGCTATGGAGCCGGCTGGCTGGTCTCCTCGGAGGGGGCGGACACGACCGAGCCGGCGTCGCCCTGGGAGGAGCCGTCCGGGCGCATGAGTTTTCGATATTACGGCCGCGACCTGGCCCTGCAGCTGGCGCTGGGCGACTACTGGGGCTATGTTTTTGTCAATGTGGACGGCGGTCCGGCCAACCGATTGCCGGTACTGGGCGGCAACCTGAATAGCTCAGGCCAGGCAGGCGGCTACAAACCGCTCTTTGCCCCGGAAAAACAGACTCCCGGCGGCCCGGCGCCCGAGTGGCTCGTGGTGCATCGCGCTGACGGAGAGGGGCCGCACGAGGCGACGGTGGAAGTCTGGCGCGGATGGGGGCAGACTGTTCTGCGCGGTGTGGCTGTGGACGCGCTGCCGCCGGGGCCGCTTCCGCAGTGGCCGGGTGTCCTGATGGCGCTTGTAGGCGGATGGCTGGCGGTTTCGGCCCTGGGAACCTGGCTGGCAGAGCGTCGGGCGTTGGCCTTGCAGGATGGCGATCGCGGCGGCTTCCTGGCAAAGGAAATCATTGTCTTTCGGATCCTACTGGGTCTATGTTTCGGCCAATTGCTGATTCCCTGGCCTCGCGCCCTTTTGGCGGCGATCGCGGGTGTTGTCGTGATCGGCGTGGGCGTCCTCAGTCAGAGCTGGGCGATCGTCCTCGCCGGCCTGGTCGTGCTCGGCATCGCTGCGCTGCCGAGGCCGGAGCTGTGGACGGGGGCGCTGCTGTTCGGCTTGCCATTCTACCTCTATCCGTTGCCGGTACTGCCGGGGCGGGCGCTGAATCTGATCGAAGTCGGAATCTATGGCGGCCTGGCGCTCTTTGGCGTGCGCATGGCGGCGGGGCTCCGTCCTGCCGGCGACGCTCACAGGTCAGAGGGCGACAGGCGCAACCTGTTTGTCTTTCTCCTGGTTGCTTTTGCGCTGGTCGCGGCAGTCGCCGCGGCGCAGAGGGACGTCGCGGTGCGCGAGTGGCGAACGGTGTTTCTGAGCGCGGCCATGTTCGCCCTGCTCTTGCATGCGACCATGCGAAGCGGGGCTGACAGGGGCGCGACCCGGACGGTCCTGGCCCTGGCCTGGCTGGCCGGTGCGGCATTCGTCGCCGTCTCCGGTTTGTGGCAGTACGTTACGGAGCAAAACGTCATCCAGGCGGAAGGTGTCAATCGCGTGCGAGGGCTATATGGTTCGCCAAACAATTTAGCGCTCTATTTGGAGCGTACGGCGGCGGTCGGACTGGGGCTGGCCATATTCGGCGCGAGGAGAAAGGACGATGGCGAGCCAGCCGGGAGCCAAGCAGGGGGCGTGAAGTCACCGCTGGCGCCATCCTGGCTGCACTCGACTTGGATGACCCGGATCGCGTTTCTGCTTACGCTCCCCCAGCTGGCGGCGCTGCTGTTGACTTTCAGCAAGGGGGCGCTGTTCCTGGGGCTGCCGGCGATGCTGATTGGGCTTGGCGCGGCCGGGAGTCAGCTTCGGGGCGCGCGCGGCCTGCGGTTGCCGGCCTGGTGGGGATGGGCGCTGGCGGCGGTGGCTGCAGGGATGGCGGCGGGGCTGGTACCCTTTCTCGGCGCCGAGCGGTTCCGCAGTCTGCTGGATTTTGGGCCGGAAAGCACGGGAGGCCTGCGTCTCAACCTGTGGCGAAGCAGCGTGCAGATGGCGCTCGATCATCCCTGGCTCGGCGTCGGTCCGGACAACTTTCTCTACAGTTATCGCAGCGGGTACATCCTGCCGGCGGCGTGGCGAGATCCCAGCCTCAACCATCCGCATAACGTCCTGCTGGACTGGTGGACCCGGGTTGGCGTGCCGGGGCTTGCGCTGGCTGCGGGCTGGCTGTGGCTGGGCATACGCTCCTTGTGGCGGGCCGCGACCGCCGATGCCCTCGCGGTCGGTGCGCTGGGGGCGGCGGCAGCGGCACTGGGCCACGGCCTGATCGATGCTTCGTTCGCGCTGCCGGACCTGATGCTGGTGTGGGTCTTTCTGCTGCATCTGTTCGGGCCGTACGCGGCGAAGAAGGCTGAGCAGGTCTGTGCGAAGAAGGGTTAGCGCATCTTTCCCCGGACTGTTTGCTACAGTTCTCGCAGGCGTCGGAGACACCAGTGGTAGGTGCTGTTGTCGGAGCGTTTGCAGTCGCTGAAGCGGAGGCTGTAGAAGGTATAGTAGAGGTCGATCAGGCGCCAGCATTGCGGGCCGTAGCGCCGGTCGATCAGCCGCCGCAGGAATCGGTAGTCGGTTCCGGTCACGAAGTCGTAGATGCGGCAGAAGTAGAAAGCGCCTGCCAGATCGACGAGCGGATCGCCGATCAGAGTCAGGGGGCTGAAATCAACGACAGCGGTCAGGGCGCCCTTCTCATCGCAAAGCACATTGCCGAGGAAGAAGTCACCGTGCACGAGGCTCCTTGGAGGCAGGTCGGGCAGAGAGTCGAATTGGGCAAGGCAGGCATCGACGATCCGTTCCGAATCCTGCAGGTCTTTCTGCAGATCGGGGTGGGAGTGGGCAAGTGTGGCTGAAACGCGTTCCAGGAGGAAATCCGGCCAGGTTGCCGCGGTAATCCCCTTCGGTCCGCAAAGCAGTTCGCCATAGGGAAACCGGGGCAAGTGAACGGCATGCAGCGGAGGCAGCGCCTCCAGAAGAGAGGTCAGTGACTTTTGCCGTTGCGCGGCAGAGAGACTGGGAAAGAGGCGGCTGAGGTCCTGGCCTGGCAGACGGCGCTCAATGTGGTAGCAGATGCCCTTGACGGCGCCGTGTACGTGGATCTGCGGCACGACGAAGGGGAGTGAATGGCGCTGTAAGCGGTGGCAAAGGCGCCGTAGCGAGGGCAGTTAGCCGTGCTCCAGCGGGCCGTTATGGATTTTCAGGACGCGGCCATCGCCGATGTCGTAGAGCGCAGAGGTCATGCCCCGGTTCAAAGGAGTTGCGCGGTCGATTTTCAGGTGATCGAGAACCGCGGCAAGCCTTGCCTGCTCCGGTTTCACGGCAGGACGCCGGCGATGTTTTCCGCCAGGATGACGCTGTTCATCTCACCGGACCAAATGCTGCGAATGACGCCGTCTGCGTCGATGAAGTAGGTCAGGGGCAATCCCTGCACATTGTAGAGTTGCCCCACATCCAGGCTGGTGTCCATTACGATCGCGAGCTGGGAAGCATCCGTTTTCCCATCCGTCGTTGTGTCGGGACCGCCTGATTCTCCTCCTATATCGGCCAGAAAGCGTTCGACCGTGGCCGCGGTCTCCCCTTGATTTACGCCGACGATGAGGACACATTGCGCGTTGCTATCGACGGTCGAGCTTCCCGCCTGGCATGCACCGAATCGGGCGGCCGCGGTCTGCAGCGCGGGGAACTCCCTGCGACAGGGACCGCACCAAGTCGCCCAGAAGTTCAACACAACCGGCGTTCCCCGCAACTCTGACAGGGAAAGGTGTCCTGAACTGGCGCGATTCCCGCCGTAGAGCGGCAATGAGAAATCGGGCGCCGGATGGTTCATCAGGGGTTTGGGCGCGTCGAAGGTCGACAGGTCGACGGTTGGGCGGCTGACCCAGATCCACCAGGCGCCGAAGAGCAGGATCAAGGGGACGGAGGCGTGCCAGCGGTTGAGCTGGGAGAGTCGAAAGGTCTTCAACTCAGGTGCTTTCCCGGGCTAAGGCCGGCTACTCCCACTCGCTGTGGAATATCCCTGCGCGGTCGGTGCGCTCGTAGGTGTGAGCGCCGAAGAAGTCGCGCTGGGCCTGAATCAGATTGGCAGGCAAGCGGGCGTTGCGGTAGCTATCGTAGTAGGCCAGGCTGGCGCTGAAGGCCGGTGTGGGAATACCGCGGGCGACCGCCAGTTGGACCACCTTGCGCCAGGCGGGCAGCCTCTGTGTGACGGCGGCGCGGAACTGATCGTCCAGGAGCAGGTTGGTCAGCGAGGGATTGCGGTTGTAGGCGTCGGTAATGTGGTTGAGGAAGCGAGCGCGGATGATGCAGCCGGCCCGCCAGAGCGCGGCGATTTCGCCCAGATTCAGCCCGTATCCGTACTCCTCGCTGGCCTCCCGCAGCAGTGCCATTCCCTGGGCGTATGCGCTGATTTTGCTGGCGTAGAGGGCGTCGCGGGTGGCGTCGATCAGCTCCTGGCAATCGCCGCTGTATGGTGCGGCATCCGGCCCGGGCAACTGGACCGAGGCGGCCTGACGCTCTTTCTTCAACGATGAAACGATACGTCCCGTGACTGCGCTATTGATGGTGGGGATCGGCGCGCCCAAATCCATTGCATTCTGGCTGGTCCACTTGCCGGTGCCCTTCTGCTTGGCCTTGTCCAGTACCATGTCCACCAGGGGGTTACCGCTTTCCTCGTCGATCCGGCGGAAGATCTTGCTGGTGATCTCGATGAGGAAGCTGTCCAGCTCGCCCTCATTCCAGGATGCGAAGATTTCGGCCAGCTCGGCCGCGGTCAGCTTAAGAACCTGCTGCAGGATATCGTAGGCCTCGGCGATGAGCTGCATGTCTCCGTATTCGATGCCGTTGTGCACCATCTTGACATAGTGGCCGGCGCCGCCGCTGCCGATGTAGCTTACGCAGGGTTGTCCGTCTTCGTCCGCTTTGGCCGATATTGCGCGCAGCATCGGTTCAACGGCCGCCCACCCTTCGGGCGCGCCGCCGGGCATTATCGAAGGGCCCCAGAGCGCGCCCTCCTCGCCGCCGCTGACGCCGACGCCCATGTAGACCAGGCCCTTTTGGGTCAGTTCGCGGCTGCGTCGTTCGGTATCGGCAAAGTAGCTGTTGCCGCCGTCCATGACGATGTCGCCGTCTTCGAGCAGGGGGACGAGCGAATCGAGCACGGCGTCGACGGGCCGGCCGGCCTGCACCATCAGCAGGATGCGGCGCGGCCGCTTGAGCCGTGCGACGGCTTCTTCGAGCGTCACCGCGGGGATCAGCTTCTTGCCGCCATGCCCGGCCACGAAGTCGGTCATTTTGGAGGTCGTGCGGTTGTGGACGACGACATGGAAGCCGTTGCGTTCCAGGTTGAGCACCAGGTTCTGGCCCATGACGGCCAGGCCGGTAACGGCGATATCCCCACGCGCGGCGGCATCACTCATTGAAACTCTCCTTAAGCCCATACGAAAACCTTCTGTCCCAATTCCTGCTAAGTATAGCAGACGGCAGCCGGATCCTGGCATTCTTCGGTTCTTTTCGCAGGGCAATCGCATCTAAAACCGGACACCAAAATATGCCACGAAGGGCACCCGCAAGGGGTGCCCCTACCAATTGTCAATCGTTTTCGGCTGTTTTCTCGGAGTTGGGCTCGAATCAGGTAGCGTCGCGGGGTCTTGGCCCAATCAGATGCAATCGCCCTGGTTCTTTTCGCGGCGTCAGAGAATGGAAACCGGAGTCCGTCAAATGGGAAGCGCTAGGTCAAAAGATATGCTCGGCGGTTTGCGGCGGGGAGCGAAAACGTGCTAACATCAGGCTCCAACAGAGACCGGATCCTCGACTGGCGGACTGTGTGGAGAGATTCCACGGGGGAGAGGAACTGCCGGGAAGAGATTTCTCTGATTTGCACAGTCGAACGCCTGGGCTGGGGCAGTTGGTAGATTCCGACTGCCCTTTTTGTTTGCCCCGATTCGCGCCGTTCGGACAGGAGCATTCGCATGACATTTCGCGCACTGTTTTCGGTTTCCGATAAGAGCGGCCTGACCGCGTTTGCACAGAAGCTGCATGGCGCGGGCGCTGAGCTGATTGCCAGCGGCGGGACGGCAAGCCAGCTCGCGGACGCGGGCCTGCCAGTAACGCCCACCGAGGCGCTGACCGGCTTTCCCGACCTGCTGGACGGACGGGTAAAGACGCTCCATCCGGCCATCCACGGCGGCATTCTCGCCCGCCGCACGCCGGAGCATCTGGCTGAGCTGGCCCGTCACGGCCTGCCCACGATCGACCTGGTGGTTGTCAACCTCTACCCCTTCCAGCGCATCGTCGCCGAGCAAATGGTTTCCCTGGCCGATGCGGTCGAGCAGATCGATATCGGCGGTGTGGCCCTGTTGCGCGCCGCGGCCAAGAATTTCGAGTCGGTGGCGGTTGTTTGCGAGCCGTCAGACTATCACCGGGTGGCGCTGGCGATCGCCGAGGGCGGACTGGGCGCGGAAACGCGACGGGAGCTGGCATTGAAGGCTTTCCGGCATACCGCCGAATACGACGCGGCCATCGCCGGCTACCTGGCTGGCCGCCAGCCTCCTGCAACTGGCGATACCGGGGCAGAGGCCGAACTGCCGGCGCAGATCGACCTGCGGCTGGTACGGGTCCAGGTTATGCGTTACGGCGAAAATCCCCACCAGCAAGGGGCGCTCTACCGTTTTGCCGGCGACGACGGGCCCGCCTTCGAGCAGCTCCACGGCCAGGAGATGAGCTACAATAACTGGCTGGACCTGGACGGCAGCTGGCAGGCGGCGCAGGATTTCGAGGCGCCGACCGCGGCCATCATCAAGCACAGCAACCCGTGCGGGCTGGCGTCTGCCGACAGGCTGGCGGCGGCCTATGAGAGTGCGCTGGCCTCCGATCCGGTCAGCGCATTCGGCGGGATCGTCGCGGTCAACCGCCGGCTGGACATTGCGACCGCCGAGCGCATGAGCAAGCTCTTCATCGAGATCGTCGCGGCGCCCTCCTTCGACGGGGAGGCGCTGGCCCTGCTGAAGCGGAAAAGGAACCTGCGTATCCTGCGCGGAACGGGCGCGGCTGGGCGTCCTCTCAGCATCCGCAGCGTCTACGGCGGGGCGCTCGTGCAGGAGCTGGACAGCAGCCGCGATGACCTGGATCCGGCCATCTGGCAGGTCGTAAGCGAGCGTCAGCCGGAGGCGGCGCAGCTGGCGGACCTGGCATTCGCCTGGCGGGTCTGCCGCCATGTCAAGAGCAATGCCATCGTCTATGCCAAGGGGCGGGCGACGGTGGGCGTCGGCGCGGGGCAGATGAGCCGCGTGGATTCGGTGATGCTGGCCGGGCACAAGGCGGGCGGGCGGTCAAAGGGCGCGGTCATGGCGTCGGACGCTTTTTTCCCATTCGCCGACGGCATCGAGGCCGCGGCCGCGCACGGCATCGAAGCGATCGTGCAGCCGGGCGGTTCGATTCGGGACGAGGAGGTTATCGCCGCGGCTGACCGGCTGGGCCTGGTGATGGCCTTTACGGGGACGCGGCATTTCCACCACTGATCGACCTCCCATTTGCACTCCCGTTGCCGGATACGGCGCGATTGGCTAGACTGGAACTGTTGCCCAGTCAGGCAGCGGCAAGAGACGTCCATGCAAGTCTTGATTACCGGCGGGGCCGGCTTTATCGGCAGCCATCTGGCCGAGGCGCTGCTCGACCGGGGCGAATCGGTTGCCGTACTCGACAATCTGAGTACAGGTTCGATCGGAAACATCCGGCGCCTCCAGGGGAATCCCCGTTTTTCCTTTACGGAAGGTGCGCTGGAGGACGGTGCCGCGCTCGACCGGCTGGCCGGCCGCGCTGATGCGATCGTGCATCTCGCGGCTGCCGTCGGCGTTCATTTCGTGCTGGAGCATCCGACTGCCACGATTGAGACCAACGTCCTGGGCACGCATGCGCTCTTGAGCGCGGCCCGGCGCTACGGCTGCCGCACGCTCTTCGCCAGCACAAGCGAGGTCTACGGAAAGGGCGCGGCCCTGCCCTTTGCCGAAGAGGACGATCTGCTTTTGGGGCCGCCGAGCCGCAGCCGGTGGGGTTATGCGGCCAGCAAACTTCTGGACGAGTTTCTGGTCCTGGCGGCGCACCGGGAGTTCGGTCTGCCGGTCACGATCGTGCGTCTCTTCAATGTCGTCGGGCCGCGTCAGACCGGCCGCTTCGGGGCGGTCGTACCGCGATTCGTCAACCTGTCACTGCGCGGCGCACCGGTGACCGTATATGGTGACGGCGCCCAGACCCGCTGCTTCTGTCACGTGTCCGACGTTGTGCGGGCGCTGCTGGGCCTGCTCGATGACCCGCTTGCCGCGAGCGGAGAGATATACAACGTGGGCAGCAGCTGCGAAGTCTCGATTGGCGACCTGGCGCGGCAGGTGGTGGCGCGTGCCGGTTCGGCTTCGCCGATACGCCATGTTCCCTATGATGAGGCCTATGCGCCGGGGTTCGAGGACATGCGGCGGCGTGTGCCCGACATTTCGAAGATCAAAGCGGCGACCGGCTGGACGCCTTCCCTTTTGTTGGCGGATATTCTGGATGATATGATTGAGTATGAAAGAGCGCGTTTGGCCGGCACAGGCTAGTTTGAACGCGACGTAAACGGGGCCTGTTCCGCCGGGGCCGCAACAAGATGCCAGGAGAAAGTAATGAAGACACCTACGGCCAGACGAATGATGGCAGTGCTGGCTGCGGCGCTGTTTCTGAGCCTGATGCTTGGAGCAGCTGTGTTCGCGCAGGAGAGCAGCGAGCCTCCCCCTGCGGCCCCAATCGTCAATGATGACGGCGGCGCGGTCCGTATTACTGGAAGAGTAGAATATTCGTACCCCTATTTCACAAGCGGTGTAGCGCAACCGATGGTCATCCTCGAAGACCAGGCCGGATTCGTTGTTCGAGACGAACATTTTCTGATGCCGGTCGCGTCGCAAACGATTGGACAGATCACGTCGGACTTTTTCACTTCGCCGTTCACATATTCGATTGCGTTGCCGATCGAACCTGCGGGCACCTATTCCGACGTCGATAACGACGACTCTGAGGACCAGGGCGTGCAGGTCTTTGCGATCGCCTACTGGGACAATACTTTTGGCGATCCCTTCCTGGAGGAGCGCGATCTGCACGGAGGCGGCTGGTCAACGGCCTACGCCTCGACCCGTATCAGCGAGGACATCGAGACAGAGAGAGAGATCGTTGGCGGCATTTTTCTCGTCTACGCGCCCGATGACGCGCAGGGCTTCCCCTCCGGATTCGGCGACGACGGGCTGCTGTTCACGCAAGACGATCCGATCGTAACGCTGCCCGAGGGCTATACGATCGTCAATATGGACGCGGAGCCGTTCACATTCGACCGTTCCCGCAACCCGGTTGTCGACCTGATTGAGCCGCAGGGCATCGCCGAGGTCGACTATTCGGACCAATCCTACCCTGACGCATTCAACTCGCTGGTTGATCTGCTGATCAAGGAGTATGCCTTTACGGAATACAAGGAGATCGACTGGGAGGCGAAGCGGACCGAGTTTCTGCCCCGTTTTCAGGCTGCGGCAGACGCCGAGGATGAAAGGGACTATCAGCGTGCGCTGCGGGACTTCGGCTGGTCGATCCCCGACGGACACGTGAGCGGCTCCTTCATTCGCGAGGATTTCCAGCAGGCGATCGCCGGCGGGCTCGGCATCGCGATCCGGGAGACGGATGAAGGCAAGACTATCGTCAATTTTGTCGGCGAAGGCAGTCCTGCCGAGAGCGCCGGCATCACCCTGGGAACGGAGATCACCGCCATCGACGGCGTAGAGATTATCGAGGCCATTGACGAGGCCATCGCCCACTCGGCGCCGTTCAGCACGGAGCACTTCAAGCGTCTACAGCAGATGCGCTACGTCGTGCGCTTCCCGATTGAGACGGAGGTGGCGTTGACCTGGGTCAACGCCGACGGCGAAGAGGTTACGGAGACGATGAAGGTGATCAGTGAATATGACAGCTTCAGCTTCTCATCGTTTGCCAGGGGTCTGACGGGATTCGAGCTGCCGGTGGACTACCGTCTGCTGGAAGCTGGGGACGACAGCGAGAATGACCTTGGCTACGTAAAGCTTGACAGCTTTTCCGACAACAGCCTGCTGACGATTCAGCTGTGGGAGCGGATGATAAGGGCGCTGAATCGCTATGGCGTGGGCGGGCTGATCATCGACATGCGGCAGAACGGCGGCGGCAGCGGCTTCCTGGCCGATCAGATGGCCGCCTACTTCTATCATGAGCCCCACGTGCTGGGCAATACCGGCTACTATGAAGATGACCACGACGGCTTCTTCTTTGATCCGGACGGTTCGGACAGGTTCTATCTGCCGCCGGAGGACTTGCGCTACGACGGCAAGGTGGCTGTGATTATCGGCCCGTTCTGCCTGAGCGCGTGCGAGTTCTTTACCTACGACATGACGATCGACGAACGCTCCGACATCGTCGGCCACTACCCGACCGGCGGGCTGGGCGGCAGCATCAAGAGCATAAAGATGCCCGCAGATGAGTATTTCACGTACACGATTGGCCGCGCGGTCGACGCCGACGGCGAGATCCACATCGAGGGCAAGGGCGTGGCGCCGACGGTGGAGGTTCCGGTTACCGCCGAGGTGTTGCTGGCGGATGACGACGACGACGTGCTGCTGGATGCGGCGATTGCGCACCTGGACGATCTGCTGGCGGTCGAAACGATTGACGGCGGCGAAATCGCGCTCGGCGATACGATCACAGCGACGCTGGCCTCCAAGACCGTCGTGCGCTACACGTTGCCGCTTTCGGCCGGCGACATCATCAGCATCTTCGTGAACAGCGAGGAGTTCGATACCTATCTGGCGCTCTATCTCGGGGGCGAAGACCCGATCATGTACAATGATGATTCGCACGAGACGAACGCCGCGCTGGAGGAGCTGGAGGTCCCCAGCGACCTCGTGCTGACCGTCGAAGTCAGTTCGGCAATCGATGACGAGGGAGGGGAATACACGCTCGAGATTGTCGAAATCCTGCCGGATGAAGACGAGGAGGAAGTCGAGAGCTCCGACGACGGTTAAGCTTGATTGGATGGAAGGGGACGGGGCGTGTATCCTTCACCGCCCCCTTCCCATAGTCCCCGCAGGTCAACCTCGCATTGGAACGACCAGGTCATAGGGATAGTCTGTCAGCCAGATCAGTTCTCCGGCCTCATTGAAAGCGACGGCGTCCTCGACGCGCACGCCGAAGCCGCGGCTCGGGTAGTAAAGTCCGGGCTCGATCGTGACGACGTGACCCGGCTGCAGAACTGTGTCTTCCCCCTGGGCGTGGCTGAAGTTGGGCCCTTCGTGGATTTCCAGGCCGATGCCGTGGCCGAGGCCGTGGACATAGCCTTCTTCGGTGCCCGGATGGCTGCGGGCGGTCCTGTGGCCGTGCGCTTCGAAGAAGTCGCAGGCCATGACCTGGTACTCGCGCGCCGGCCGGCCCAGCGCCAGCTCCGCCATCACGCGGTCGAAGATCTCCTTGGTCTGGTCGTAGGCTGTCTGCACCTCGTCGCTGGCATAGCCGAGGGACCAGGTGCGGGTCATGTCGTGGAAGTAGCCTTCTTCAGTCGTCGGATAGATGTCGAAGATAATCGAGCGGCCCAGCTGCAACGGCATTGCCGGGTCGCCGCTGTTGTGGGGGACGCCGGCGTCGCGGCCCTGGGAGAAGATGGTGCCGTGGTCCTCTGCCAGGCCCTTGGCGTGCAGGCGGCCGCGCATGAACTCCTTGACGTCGCCGATTGTCAAGGGGGCGCCGTCCGCCTTCAGGACAGTCTCGTCGCGGCCGGTGGCATGCTCCTGGATGAAGGCCTGCACTTCGCCGACGACGGCGCAGGTGAGCTGCCCGGCCCGTTTCAGGATCTCCAGCTCGGCGTCGTCCTTGGTGACAAAGGCCTGGCTGAAGAGCGTTTCACCGTATTCGCCGACGACTTCGATCTCTTCGATCATCTCCTGGACTTTGCTCATCAGGGCCAGGGTCGCGCCGGCGTCATGCAGGCCGTAGACGCCGACCCGCCCGCGCAGCCCCAACATCTCCATCGCGCGCGCAAGGTAGGCTGCGTTTGCGGCCAGCCGGTCGCCTTTGAACTCCTTGAGCAGCTCATAGCCGTTGAAATGCTCCTCGCGGTTGACGGTACGCAGGCCGGTGGCGGCAGCCGTGTCCCGCTCCATCATGCCGTGCACGAGCGTCACCTCTTCCCCGCGCGGCTTGAGCAGCAGCGCGCCCTCGAAGAAGCCGCCGTTGGTCAGATATTTCATGACCGGGCCGTGCCCTGCGCCCATCACCAGAAAGCCGTCCAGATCGCGCTCCGCCATCAGGCGGTCCAGGTCCCTCTTCATACGAGTCCTCTCTCTATGGTTTGCGAACGGGGTCGTCCGCTTTGTGTCGTTGGCGACCGATTCAGACTCGCGAAGGCTAACATTGCCGCGCGCAGAAGTCAATCCTGAGCGGTGGATTCGGGCGGGCACGGCCGGCATTTTTTCTGGCGAAGAGGTAAGCCCATTGATATGGGGGGTGGAGGCTGGGCGAATTCGCCTGAACGCTGACGCCGCAGCCCCTGCTCTACGGCCACTGGCACTTTCCCCACATAACTTTTCCGCCCGACTCCACTACACTGCTAGAATGGGTCTTGACATGGAGTTGGGGGCATTGCGAAGCGTTAAGGGTCTGGTCTGGAGATTATGACGAACTTTGCGCAGGACAGGCAGGAGGCGATATCGGACCTCCTCGTGCGGCTGGACGGGTTGAGCAAGTCTTACACCGAGGCCGGCCAGGAGAAACAGGTGCTGGATGCGGTCGACTGCACCTTTTCGGTTGGCCAGTTCACCTGTCTGTTTGGAAAGTCGGGCAGCGGCAAGAGTACGCTGCTCAACCTGATTTCCGGCATCGACCGCCCCAGCGGCGGGCGCGTGTTCATCCGCGAGGACGGCGGCGAGGTCGAGCTGACGGCCCTGCAGGAGCGGCAGCGAACGCTTTTCCGCCGCCGCCACATCGGCATTGTCTTCCAGTTTTTCAACCTGATCCCGACGCTCACAGTGCTGGAGAATGTGGCGCTGCCGATCGAGCTGGCGGGCGAGGACCGCAAGGGCCACCGCCGGGCGGAAACGCTGTTGGGCCGCGTCGGCCTGGGCGACCGGCTGGATACGTTCCCGGACCGGCTGAGCGGGGGCGAGCAGCAGCGCGTGGCGATTGCGCGCGCGCTGATCCATGACCCTGTCCTGCTGCTGGCGGATGAGCCGACCGGCAACCTGGACGAAGGCACCGGCGATGTCATTCTGGCGCTGCTGCTGGAGCTGAGCCGCGACGCGGGCAAGACGCTGATCATGGCGACCCACGACCAGGATATCGCCCGCTTCGCCGACCAGGTGTTTTTCCTCGAACGGGGGCGGCTCGTCACCGATCCCGGCGGCGACGAGAGCTCCGGGCCTGCGGCATGAAGAGACATCCGCTGCTGCGTTTGGCATGGAGACACAGCTGGCGCCGCCCGTTGCAGTCGGTCTTTCTGATCGTCGGGGTGGCGATTGGCGTGGCCATGATCGTGGCGATCGACCTGGCGAACGGTTCAGCCAACCGCGCCTTCGCCCTGGGCGCGGAGCAGGTCACGGGCAAGGCGACGCATCAGATTGTGGGCGGGCCGGACGGGCTGGAGACGGCGGTCTACGCCCGTCTGCGGCGCGAGCTGGGCTTTCGGCTGAGCGCGCCGGTCGTTGAGAGCTACGTCAGCGTGCCGCAGCTGGACGGGCAGCCGATGCGTTTGCTGGGGATCGATCCATTCGCCGAACCGCCGTTCCGCAGCTATCTTGGTGGCGGCCTGATCCAGAATGGCGGCGCGACCGACGGCGCAACTGGCGGCGCCGACAGCTTCCTCACGCCTTTTCTCCTGCAACCCAACAGTGTCTTGATCGGGCAGTCGGTGGCGGACCGCTACGGCCTGCAACCGGGACAGCCGCTGTCGATCGGGATCGGCGCGCGGCAGCAGACGCTGACGATCATTGGGTTGCTGGCCCCGACCGACGAGCTGAGCCGGCGGGCGCTGGAGGGCCTGTTGATCGTGGACATCAGCACGGCCCAGGAGGTGCTGGGCAAGGTTGGCCGCCTGGACCGGATCGACCTGATCCTGACGGCAGACGCCAGCGGCGCCGCGAAGCGGGACGAGATCGAAGCGATCCTGCCGCCCGGCGCGCGCATTGTCCGGCCATCGGCGCGCACGGCTACGGTGGAGGAGCTGACCGCGGCGTTCCGCCTCAACCTGACGGCACTCAGTCTACTCGCCCTGGTCGTGGGGATGTTTCTGATCTACAACACGGTGAGTTTCAGCGTTGTGCAGCGCCGCCCCGTCCTCGGCATCCTGCGCGCGCTGGGGGTGACGCGCCGCGAGCTGTTCGTCATGATCCTGACGGAGGCGGCCTATCTCGGCCTGATCGGTACCGCGCTGGGCCTGTTGCTGGGCGTGCTGATGGGGCGGGGCGCGGTGCAGGCGGTCACACGAACGATCAACGATCTCTTTTTCGTGGTGGCGGTGCGCAACGCGGAGGTGCCGGTGTGGACACTGGCGAAGGGGGGGCTGATCGGCATCGGCGCGGCCCTGCTGGCGGCGCTGGCGCCGGCCTATGAGGCGACGAGCGTTCCTCCCGCGGGCGCGCTGCAGCGTTCGGACGTTGAGGAGAAGGCGCGGCGGGCGCTGCCGCGTCTCACGGCTGCGGGCGTGGGTCTTTGCCTGCTTGGGGCAGGGATGCTGGTGCCCGAGTGGAACTTGGCGGTCGCTTTCGTGGGGCTGTTTGCCGTCATCCTTGGCGCGGCGCTGCTGACGCCGGCGCTGACGCTGCTGTTGATGGAGCTGCTGCACAGGCTGCTGAGCCGGCGCCTCGGCATCCTGACGCGGATGGCGCCGCGCAATATCATACGCTCGCTGTCGCGCACAGCGGTGGCGATCGCGGCGCTTATGGTCGCGGTCAGCGTGATCATCGGCGTCGGCGTGATGATCGTTTCGTTCCGGCTGACGGTGGAGCAGTGGCTTGACGAGATTCTGCAGGCCGACATCTTTGTCTCGGCGCCGGCCCTGGGGCCGAACCGCAACGAGGCGATCCTGGAGCCTGCCCTGCTGGAGGCGCTGGCCGCGTTTCCCGCCATTGTCGACTTTTCCACGAGCCGGGAAGTCAGCGTGTCGGTGACGATGCCGGACGGGAGGCAGGCCGACGTGCAGCTGGCGGCGGTGCTGCGCGACCTGGCCGGGGCCGACCGACGATATCGCGCTGCGGTCGGCGACACGGACGCCACGTGGGCGGCGGTCGAGGGCGGCGGTGTTGTGATCAACGAGACGATGGCGAACCGTTTCGATTTGGGGGTCGGCCAAAGGCTGGAGATTCTGACGGATGGGGGCGTGCAGAGCTTTGCCATCGCCGGCATCACCTATGACTTTGACGTGAATCCGACGGTGCTGATCGACGACAGCAGCTATCGCCGGCATTGGAACGACCGTTATCTGACGACAGTTGCGCTGTTCGTCGAGCCGGGCGCGGACGTGGACGGGACGGTCAACGCGCTGCGCCGCGCGTACGCGGGCAAGGCCGAGCTTCTGATCAGCTCCAACCGGGGCGTGAGGATGAATGCGCTCGAGGTGTTCGACCGTACTTTTGCGATAACGGTGGCTCTGCGCCTGCTGGCGACGCTGGTGGCGTTCGTCGGCATACTGAGCACGTTGCTGAGCCTGCAGCTGGAGCGGGCGCGGGAGCTCGGCGTTCTGCGGGCGACCGGAATGACCCGGCGGCAGCTGTGGGGACTGACGCTGTTGGAAACGGGCTTGATAGGGACAAGCGCGGGGCTGGCGGCCTTGCCGACCGGTTTCATCCTGGCGCTGATCCTGGTCTACATCATCAACCTGCGCTCATTCGGCTGGACGTTGACGATGCAGGCGCCGGCGGGCGAGTTTACGCAGGCGTTCCTGGTGGCGCTGGCGGCTGCGCTGCTGGCCGGGCTCTATCCGGCCTGGCGCATGGGCCGGACCGATCCGGCAGAAGCGCTGCGGATGGAGTAGTGGGCGGCTTTGAAGGCTGGCGGGCTCTGTGTTGCCTGGTGTCTAGGCGGCTGAGCTAAATCCCATCGGAGAGTGAGAGAAGCGACTCGCCGAGTTTTTCGGATTTATCCACGAAGTGACACGATTCAACACGAAGTGACACGAAGAGGGCACTTCGTGCATGGATGGAGGCAGACCGCCCGCTGCCGCTCAGAACCGGCCGCATAGGTCTGGATGCACCTTGTCATTCCTGTTCAGTGATTTAGAGATTAGGGCCCGCCATGAGCTATAGCATCTTCACCAGGCTACTCTTCGGACGACTTCACGCAAGAGTTGAGAAGTGAGCCGCCATGTCTCTGCATATTTTCGCCTTTGCACTAATGGTTTGCATCTATGTCACGCTGACGATTTTCTCTCTCTTCTTTCCCCATGAGATGATTGGATTTCAAGGGCGATTCTATAGGCGAATCTATAAGACTCATCTCAAAATGTCAGATGATGAGATCGACTCGCGCTACCAGTTGCCGACTGACAGGTACTTTATGGGACGACGTTCAGAGTTCATTCGGTTTGCTCCCGAAGATCCTAAGCGGTTTACTCGCCTAAAACTTGCCGGCAGGATTGCTGGTGTGGTCATGCTCTTGTTTGGGGCCCTTTTAGGAGTGGGGATAGCGTTCCTTTTCGTTCTTTCGGCAAAACAGGTGCCCTGATCCAAGGACTGAACCACGAGGAGAAGGAGCATGTTCAGGCACTTCGTTTTCGATTCAGAGCCGGCCGCACTTGCCAAAATGCGCCTAGTCTCTCCTACTTCGTGGTCAAGCGAGTGGTGCCAACCATTGAATCGTGGAGAAAAACAGAGTCCTCTTGCTCAAAGACTCGCATCGAAAAGGTAATGTTCAGAAACGTCTTGAGCTTAGCGCTCCAGATTCACAGAATCGAGAAGAAGTGGAGTCGGCTATCCGAGTCTCACGCGGGCGGTACTTCTACCCTCTGCGATAGGGCTTGCTTGCGATGCAGTTCGTTTGCACGCTGCGGTTGTCCCTACTGGCCTTGAAGATGACGAAATGCGGCTCCAAAGCGGAGTCAACCAACCTACGGCTTCTCCATCGTAGTCAGGGCGGAAGAAAAGGTGTCTTCTTCCGTTCAAGCCACCGTCAAGGATGTAAAGATGATAGTCCTGCGGAGCCGTCTCCGGACAATCTTGCTTTTCCTTCTTCTGGCAACAGTAGCCTTTACCGGTTGTCGCCAACAAACCGAATCGATTCTTGCCAGCCATGCCGAGAGTGTAGTTGCAATGCTTGATATTGACATCGTGGAACAGCATCACTACTTCACAGTGGCCGGAATCGACGGTGATGTGCCCTCAAGCGAAATCGCCTCTACCTATCGGTTATCCAACGCCTCTGAAGAGGTTAAAGGCAGGCTCAGAGCGGTCTATCCTGCTGGCGAAACTTGGCTTGAATACTCAGAAGGAGAACTGATTGGAGAGGTTCCCATTGGTGGGGAGTCAGCCCATGCTGAGTATGTAAAGGAAAGGATAGGAAGAAAGTTACTCTCGCGGAGTAGACCAGGCCTTACTGTTGATGAAGAGCATCCTCCAGAGATCGATCTGTTGCTGATCTGCCCTTGGTTCTGGACAGTGGACGAAGCCTATACTACACAGTATTCGGATGTCATAATTCTAACAAGGGAAGGAATATTGGTCATTGAAATCCATGCATCAGCCTGGAGTCGATGTCATAGCTAGTGATCTGGCCCCAAAAGGCCAACTGGCGAAAGCAGGTGAAGATAGGGGGAGCACATCACCTAGTACGTGAAAGTGCTGGTCTGTTGCCGCGAGACGAATCAGAGGCAGGCGGCAGCCCGCAAGTCCGAACCGCGCCGAAGACAGCTAGACATGGGAATGTTGCGCTGGCGGCTTTGATGGCCGGCAGGCTGTGTGTTGCGCGGGGTGTCTTGGCGACTAAGCCGTTAGCCTGGTGATTGCGGGCGCTTCGATTTTCGAGATTTGTCCACGAATTAGCACGAATTGACAAAAAAAGGCCAGATAGTTCTCGGTATTTGGTTTCCAATTGCTTTGGCCGGTTGTTGGTAAAGACGGGGCAGACCGCCCGTTTCCGGTCAGATCCGAGGGCATACGCCTGGATGCACCATGTCTTACCCGCCTTGTGGTCTGAAGATTTGAGCCAGCCATATCTATCGGATTAGCTGACCAATCGTCCTGTTTCTTCAGCTGTGTTCGCAAGGATTCCAGCTCATGGAATCGCGAAAGTGGCTACAGTTCCATGGTCAACGTACCCCTCTTTGACCTGCCAGCGTTTCTGTTCCATCATTCCCCTTAGCTCCTGATTCGGTCCAGGGATATACATTTCGCCCAATACGCTTCCTGCCATTCAGACAGGGGGAGCTGCGAGTACAATGTCCGAACGGTCCGACGGAATCCCCATTGTTGTCACAAAGAGAACCTCGCGCGCAGCCTTATTCTCAGTTGGATTCCTGTGGGTAACTTTGCTTCTACCTTTCTTGCTCAGTGGATGTATGGCCATCGAAAGGCCGAAAGGTCAAAGGGATATTGAATTCTTATCCGTGCTTAGCGAGCCGAGAGATCCCCTTGGCGAAATTCAATACGAACCTGGAAGCTGGATACGTTCAGCAGCCTTAGCGCATGTCAACGACTCGTTGATTGCGGTTGGCACTTGGGACAAAGACGTTTTCTTTGTTGACGTGACTGAACCGGCAGATCCTTCAATCGTAAGCGCCTTCAGGATACCTGGTCATAGCCCTACTACTGTATTCGTAATGGACAACCTCGTCTACATGTCCAGTACCGCTGGCCTGACTGTTGCTGATATTCGCGACCCTTCGCAGCCAAAGAAGGTCGGTTATTGGGAAGATGGTGGCAAGATACTCGCAGCAGAGGACGGCCTTCTATTCCTTGTCCACCGAGATGGCTCTTTCGGTATCCCCAGGGGCATTCGAATCTGGGATGCGACGAGTCCGCCTTCCCTCACTCTTACCCGCGTCTACTACACTCCACCCCAGAGCAAGTTTATCGGAAGAAGAAGTGTGTACCGGCATTGGGGTACGCCCACTCCTCGTCAACTCGAAACCGAACAGGACATTCTTATCGGCTACCTGGGGACGGAAGACGCTAGACGGGTCTCTTGCAACCCAGGCATTTTGCGGGATGCCGACGTCGAAAACGGGTTGCTGTATATTTCCGTGGGAGACACCGCCTGCCGAATTGGTGCAGAGAGTCGATTCTACGAAGGTATGCTTTGGATTGTGGATGTGAAGAATCCTGAGGAACCAGTTGCCCGAGGTCTTCTGGCGGTGGCCAGCGCTTATGACATTCAGGTCAGCGGGAACTACGCATACCTTGCCACAGGCGGAAATGGACTGAAGATCGTCGGTGTGTCTAATCCCGAAAAGCCAGCACTCGTCGGCGCACATGACACACCGTTTATAGCGAGTGTTGTAGCAGTGGAAGACGATATTGCCTATATAGGGGACTGGAATGGTCTTCAGGTTTTCGATGTTTCCAACCCGGAAGAACCATTGCGCATTGGGGAGCTGAAGAGATTCTACAATATCGATGACATCGTCGTCTCAAACGGTGTGGTTTATCTGGCAGGTACCTATCAAGGGACGTCCGGTACCCTGTCCAAAAGGGGCATTCATGTCCTGCGACTGACTGTCCCGAAATGACGTCCAACGCCAGTGACAACAGGCTCGACGAAACCGGTAAGTATAATGGCGTCAACGGCGACGACAGCCGCGCGGACGGCGGCTTTTGGGGGGCGATGCAGGGGTTCTACGCGGTCGACGGCATCTGCACGCAGCAGCCCTAAGACGATTTCTCTGTTTGTCGAGCCGGGCGCGGGCGTGGACGGGACGGTCAACGCGCTGCGCCGCGCGTACGCGGGCAAATTCGAAATTCTGATCATTGCCAAGAGGGATGTAAGGATGAATGCGCTCGAGGTGTTCGACAGGGCAATTGCATCTAAATCTGGACGCCAAAATATCCCACAAAGGGCGCCCACAAGGGGTGCCCCTACCAATTGTCAATCGTTTCCGGCTGAAAAACCGATCTCCAAGAGGGCTGTTTTCGGCTGTTTTTTCGGAGTTTGGCTCGAATCAGGTAGTGGCGCGGGTCTTGGCCCAATTGGATGCAATCACCCTGATGTATTTCCCATTCGTATCGTCAGTGGTCGCATGGTGAAGTTAATGAAGTGGAACTCTGGACATAGAGAGGATACCGGATGGCTGTGGCTGTCGTGATGTGCGCCGTGACGGCCGGTTTCGACCGATCGGGAAAAAGTCGCGAGTTAATGAATCAGGGCGCCACAAAGGGCGAAAGCGGCCTATACCAAGAGGCCATCGACGACTTTGATCAGGCTCTATTATTGGACCCCCAAAACGGGGATGCCTACTACAACCGGGGTCTTGCAAGAGCCAATCTGGGACAGGTCCAGGAGGCCATCGACGACTACAGTCAGGCCATCCGCCTGCTGCCCAACAACGCTTTGGCCTACCACAAACGGGCTCTTGCCCGCTATGAGCTCGGTCATTACCAGAAGGCAATCGCCGATTTTGGTCGCGCCATCGGGGTGCGCTTGGACGATGCGGGCGCGATCCCCCTGGTGCCCGACGATCCCAAAGCCTACCACGATCGGGGCCTTGCCTATAGTGCGCTCGGCCAATACCGGCAAGCCCTCGCCGACTTTGAACAGGTCGTCCGCCTGCAGCCCGATCAAGCATACGCCTACGTCAGCCGGGGCAGCGCCAAGAGCAATCTAGGTCAACACCAGGAGGCCATCGCCGACTATAGTCAGGCAATTGGCCTGCAACCCGGCGAAGGGGGCGCCTACTACAATCGCGGTCTGTCAAAGATCAACCTGGGTCAACACGAGGAGGCCGTCGCCGACCTTGATCAGGCCATCCGCCTGCAGGAAGGCAACGCAGACGCCTACTTCCACCGGGGTCTCGCCAAGGCCAAATCGGTTCAATACCAGCAGGCAATTGCTGACTATGATCTGGCTGTCCGTTTGCAGCCCGACCATGCGCGCGCCTACCACAATCGGGGTCTCGCCAAGGCCAAATCGGTTCAATACCAGCAGGCAATTGCTGACTATGATCTGGCTGTCCGTTTGCAGCCCGACCATGCGCGCGCCTACCACAATCGGGGTCTCGCCAAGGCCAACCTCGGTCGATTCCAGAACGCAATCGCTGACTTTGATCAGGTTCTTCGCCTGCAGCCGGATTACGCCAACAGTTACAGCGGTCGAAGTCTTGTCTGGGGCAAGTTGGGGCAATTCCACAAGGCAATCGCCGATTCTGATCGGGCCATACAACTGGATCCTGGCAATGCCGACGCTTTCTTGAGTCGGGGGTTTGCCAGGTTTGAGTTCGGTCAATACCGCGAGGCCATCGCCGATTACGATCAGGTCGTCCATTTGCAGTCCAACAATGCTGTTGCCCACCTCAATCGAGGCCTAGCCAAAGTCCAAGTTGGCCTATACCAAGAAGCCATCGCCGATTTCAATCAGGTCGTTGATCTGGCTCCCGGCCAAGCCCTTGCCTACTTCAGTCGGGGTGTTGTCAATGTCAGACTAGGGCAGAGGCAAGAAGGAGTTATTGATTTTTCAACAGCTCTAACATTGGCTCAGGAGTCAGGCGACGGCGAACTGGCAGGTGAGGCGGAACGACGGATTCAGAGACTTGAGAGTGACAGTTGGGTCTAGCGTTCCGATTGCCGGGTTGAAATTCATGAAGCGAGGTAGTGATCAACGAGACGATGGCGAACCGAATTGACCCGGGGGCCGGCCGAAGGCTGGGGATTCTGACGGATGGGGGCGTGCAGAGCTTTGCCATTGCCGGCATCACCTATGACTTTGACGTGAATCCCACGGTGCTGAATGACGACGGCAGTTACCGGCGGCACTGAAACGACCGTCTCCCTGCTACGAATGCGCTGTTTGTTGCGCTGGGCCCCCTTTTAGGTGTGGGGATAGTGTTCCTATTCGTTCTTTCGGCAAGACAGGTGCCCTGAGCCAAGGACTGAGCCGCGAGGAGAAGGAGCATGTTGGAGCACTTCGTTTTCTGTTCAGAGCCGGCGGCATTCGTTCAAATGCACCCTGTTTTCCCAATTCGTGGTCTAACGAATGGGGCTAACCATATTTGAAGTGTGATGCGATTTCTTATTCTCGGTGTTGTGTTCATTCTACTTGTCGCATTCGGCGTATATATATTTTAATCGGTGTTCCGCCCCGACAAGCTGATAGCAATGTATGCGAGGTTCTCTCAACGCTACCTGAAGAGTTATCGAAAGATGACGGATGAAGAGATCGACGCGATGGTTCTTTGGCCCAGGAATCTCTTACAAATCGAGCCGCTATCGCAATTCATAGAGATCGCTCCGAGAGAACCGGGCAGGTACAGACGTCTGATTCGAGTTTACAGAGTCCTCGGAATATTCATGTTCTTGATATGGGGCATGCTGGTGATGAGTGCGATTTGCATCGGTTCGCAGTTACATCGTCTTTGAAAGGTAAGCGTTGTTTTCGAGTATCCATTTCCCCCTACTCTGGCTGCCGTTGTCAACCCCCTCTAGCGATACCAGGCCATTCGACGCGGTTGACCGCATTGGCAATGCCGATCGATTCGACTACGACGCCAACGGCAACATGACCGTGCGCAACAAGGGGCTCGCCGCCCAGCAGGTGCTCGTCTGGGACGATGAGAACCGGCTGTCGCAGGTCCAGGACAACCAGGGAAAACCTGGTGGAGCAGTACTGGAACGACGTTGACGGCGCAAGCGTCAAGAAGGTCAGCAGCACGGCCGCGACCTACAGCTTCTTCGTCCACTGGGAGGAGGAGGTGATGTGCGACGTAACGACGGCGATCAGTTACGACAGCTTCGGTGGGCTGCGCATAGCGGTTCCCTATCCTGTACGAATCTCCCGGTCGAAAACCCTGGCGATACCAATCCTTGCAGATGCCCGGCGAGAAGGATGACCTTCAGGAGCCGGCGATGATACGGAATCTCCTCCAGTTGTTGTACGGACGGCGCCGATGCGCCGTGATTTTCTGTCTGGCTGTTGCCGGTCCCGTTGCAGTCGGTCTGGTTGCTGTAGCCATCTGGATTGCAATCGTTATAATCAGGACCTCATCCGATGAGACGCGATTGCAGGTTGCGGCCGGCCTGATAGACTGTTCGGTGGGCAAGGCGGACCTGCCCGTGGGATGGGAGATTAGTTCGATTAGTCCCCACTACGATACTTACGATTTACCCGGCCCGGCTCTGGGCGGCATCTGAATCGGGATGCGCCCAGTCGGGTCCCAATTTCACGCGGTCGCCAGCCATCAACTCTTTCTTTACAGGACGCACAGAAGGGCCAAAGTTCAGTTTAAGCGCTTTCCGCTTGGTTCCAGGGTAAGCTGGTACGGTTCCTGGCAGCCACTGGACCTGACAGAGGTCGCTCTTTCCGCCGATGAACACCGTGTTGCGTGTGCTGACCATCTGCACGCAGCAGGGCCTGGCGCAGGCAACAAACGGTGCGCAGTCAAGGCCCAGTATGGTAGATTCCTCACTGCATTCGACACGAATGTTTCATCCAAGGCGATGTCAATGGAGGAGATGATTCGAGTGTTGCAGGCGATTGATGTACATATGCTCCAGTGCATCGAATCCTTCTCCGACTCTTCGTGGGAAGAATCGTGAAGTAGCAACTTTGGTTGGGCTCACACATTGGGCGAGGGGCACTGGCGCGTTTTGCTCGCTGTCAAATGAAAGCCATTGACAGTCAGGGCAATCCCATCTAAATCTGGAAGCCAAAATAACCCACAAAGGGTACCCACAAGGGGTGCCCCTACCAATTGTCAATCGTTTCCGGCTGAAAAATCGATCTTCAAGAGGGCTGTTTTCGGCTGTTTTTTCGGAGGTGGGCTCGAATCAAGTAGTGGTGCGGGTCTCGGCCCAATTAGATGCAATCGCCCTGCATTGACAGTCCGTTCCGCTCCTTAGCAGCTGAATTTCCGCCGCAACACGCCTGTGTCGGTCTGCGCTTCTTGGTAAAGCGCGGCAGCGACCTCTTCCGTCTGCACGTCGACTACCTGGGAAGCACCTTGCTGACCACAGACCGAGCCGGGGCTGCGACTGCCAGACGCGTCCACTGCGGCTACTGCGCAATGCGCGTCGCGACGGGCGATCTCCGGACCGACTGCGCCTTCACCGGCCTGCAGTCCGACACCGGCGGGCTGATGTACTGCAACGCACGCTCCTACGCGCAACAATATCAGGGGGCACACGAGGCCTCAATGGACTCATAGAGACCCATGTTGAAGGACACTCTGCTGCATATATGAGGCTAGACGACATACAGATCGACTTTGACCAAGTGTTTTCACACCTAGGCCCTCTTTGGGAGTCGTAGGCCCTGAATACCTCGACAAAGTGTACTTTGCCGACCCATACCAGACTGCGTTGCCGAAGTTGGACCTGAGGCGATTTCAGATGAAAGAAACAGTCGTAGACATTCACGACGGACGGTTCGAAAGCATAACTGCCGGGGATTTCGATAGCCTTGCTGTTGAGAATGCTGACGAGCTTGAAGCGGCAGATGGAGACTTTGAATTTGATGTGGGAGGAACCGCTACGCAATGCGATTTCATTGCGACGCTGTATCCCGATTGAACAGGTGATCAATCTGGTAGGACACTTCTATATGCATGGTGAGTTCCCCGAGGGAACTGAACGGGAAGAGGACTAACAGCTCGACAAATTCGCATGTTGCCCTTGAGAATGGTTCAGCCCCTGATCTTGTACCCTAAGACTGGCTCACGGGCTTACTGCCCGATGGAGACATTCTTGTAAGGGCAGTACTGAACCTCCAAGCGCATATGTCTCGGTTGCGAGAGAGTTCTCAAATACGGCTAAGTAATCTGCCAGCGGACCAATCCTCAGGTTTCGCCCTTGGGCAAAGTAATGGCAATTGAAGTACGCCGTTGAGACCTGTATAAGGCATGGTATAGTTTCAAGGGTAACGGTGAATGCCTGGCCCGAGGCCGAACGCAGATACTCGATGTCAGAGAGTTGGACTACATCCCATGGAAGATGATGTCACGGAAACAATAATTGATGTGTTTTCATATTCCGAAGAGGAGCAGGAGGACTTCCCATATCTCAAGGATTACATGAGGAAGATAACGCCTGTTCGCACGCAAGTTTTGGCGACAGAAGAAGGTAGAAGACGATACATGCTCGCTGGGTTGTACCTGACTTATCGCATGTGTCTCTATTGGGATAGAGTCATGTCAACGAGTTCGACGCAGGATTCAACTTACCCATATTACTATTGTGACTTCCGATTGTCGACATACAAGCAACTCTCAGGCCAAGAAATCGAGTCCAATTGTGCCTATCTGTCTGCTCTGGGCCTGCTGCCCCTGTGGAAATGCGTTTTCTGGTTTGCTCTTTTCTACCCTGACGTATTCTTGGTAAGGTTTGTCAAAGAAGCATTGCCTCTTTGGCAAAGATGGATCCCTTACCGACGGCATGGCATCTGAACATTCTTGACCGTCGTGCTGCCCCTCCATGGGATTGGTGAATTGCTCCAATTAACCTTAGCTTGCGGTCCAGTTTTTGGGGCCAAGCTCAGTTTTGAAGAGACTAGGACAAGCCGATCTGAAGCAGGAACCAGCCAGGCACATGTTCGATCTTTATGAGAATCAGAGTCGTCTTGACCTTTTCCCAGGCGCAAACACTCGATAGCCAACTGAGATCTGCGACTTAATGGAAGGACTCAGTTCGCCATGAAGGAACTCGAAAAATCACGTCTGTGGTGGTTGCCAGCCGACCTGGGTGTTGCTTGGGGCGCCGGCTTAGACGAATGTAAAGAGCGCTATCCAGACTTGATCGTCTCTGAATCAGAAACACAGCTTGCCCTACGGTTGCGCGACGGCACGCCAGCCTTAAACTCTTTAGTATTGGTGTTTAAAGACGCACACCGTCTCGAACGTTTGCAGGAAATGTTGGCTATCAGCCGTGACTTCTGGGACGGATATGAGCCGGAAGAATATGACTCTGTGCAGATGGAATATGAAGCAGTTTTTCGGGACAGGCTAGCCGAATGCCAATCAGTGCTGGGAAGGCCAGATTTTTTTGGAAAGTGGGATAGCCCTGGCTATCCTGACGGAGAATGGGGGTCGCCGATCGCCATTTGGGATCTTGACGAAGGTCGAATCCAACTCGAGTTAGAACATCAAGACCAAGAGGTTCCATTCATCGTCAGGATTACAACCTTGGCTCGGGAATCCCCCCTCTGAGATAACATGGGTGGCGACCACTGTCCAGACCGAGGAAAGGCGCAAATTGGCCTTGAGGGTGGACCAAAAGCTAAGGTGCATAGGGGAGCATTCACCCAGCCTGTGGAGGGGCCACACGTTGGTCAAGAGACGGCGGCGATACACGGCGGCGTTCAAGTTCCGGGTTGGGCTGGAAGCGCTTGAAGGCAGCAAATCGGTAGGCCAGTCATCGAGTACGACAGCCTCGGGCGCATACGCGGCCGCGTCCAGTGCACGGATGGGAACTGCGCCGCGACCGCGTCCTTTGGGCCTGGTGCTAGGGTGGGCGTTGCGAGAGGACCATTGGGAGATTCTGGTTCTTCGTCTTCAGTTGTCGGTTGGCGGTCTCAACACTAAGGCTAAGTCGATAATCCGACTGGGAGGGGCGTGGGCTGGGACGTTCAGTCGAAGAGGCCGAGGCTTACGTACTTGCTGCCGTCGTCGGGGAGGAGGGTGACGACGACGCTGTCGGAAGGGGGGAGCTCCCTGGCGAGCTGTAGGGCGGCGGCCATGGCCGCGCCGCTGCTGAAGCCGACGAAGAGCCCTGCCATGCGCGCCAGGTCCTGCGAGGCCTCCCAGGCGGCCTCGGCGGCGATGGTCATGTGGCGGTCGACGAGGGATGGCGCGTAGATTCCGGGCGTGATGGCGGTCGGCAGGTATTTGAGGCCCTCTATTACCGAGAGCTCGTCTTCGGGTTGGACGGCCACGAGCTCGATGGCCGGGTCCTGCTCGTTGAGGAAGCGGCCGGCGCCGACAAACGTGCCGGTCGTGCCCAGGCCGGCGACGAAATGGGTCACGCGGCCCTGGGTCTGGCGCCAGATTTCGGGGCCGGTGCCCTCGTAGTGGGCGCGCCAGTTGGCGTCGTTGTTGTACTGGTCGGCATAGAAGTAGCGCTGCGGGTCGGCGGCGACGATCTGGCGCACGAGGCGGATGGCGCCGTCGGAGCCTTCGAGCGGGTCCGATTCGACCAGGGTGGCGCCGTATGCTTTGACGAGCGTCTTGCGTTCACGGCTGACGTTGCCGGGCATCACCAGGTGGACGGGGAAGCCCTTGACCGCGCCGATGAGCGCGTAGGCGATGGCGGTGTTGCCGCTGCTGCTGTCGATCAGGACCTGGCCCGCGCCCAGTCTGCCGTCCTGTTCGGCTTCCTCGACGATCTTGAGGGCGGCGCGCGCCTTGACGGAGCCGCCGGGGTTGGCCCACTCGGCCTTGGCGTAGAGCTGTACGCCGTCGGCCGCGCCGCAGCTGTGGGCGTAGGCGGACAGGTCGATCAGGGGCGTTTCGCCGATGTCGTCGAGCACGGAGATCGCGCTCTCGTTCGGCCTCGGATCTGTGTGAAGTGCGGGGCGCAATTGGGCGATCATGGGTGGCGCAATGGGCGGTCTGGTCTATGGTGGGGAGACGCATCGACGCTTGCAGGCCGGTGCGTCTCCCCGCCGTGTATTCTAGACGGTTACAGGGACCGGCTGCGCGGAACCGTTGGCCGCGACGGTTTCGGCAAAGGTATCGGCTACGCTGTCGGTGGCCTGCTCGTCGAAGCTGGGCATGCCGCAGAACTGCTCGTAGTCGATCAGCTCGGTAACGGTCGGGTCGTCGCCGCAGACCGGGCACGAGTTTGAACGGCCCACTTTGAGCGTGCGGAATGTCATGTCGAGCGTGTCGATCATGAGCAGGCGGCCTGAAAGCGGCTCGCCGATACCAGCGATCAGTTTGATCGCCTCAATCGCCTGGACCGAGCCGATTATGCCGGGCAGGACGCCCAGGACACCGGCCTCGGCGCAGCTTGGCACCTCGCCGGGGGGAGGCGGGTCGGGGTAGAGGCAGCGGTAGCAGGGGCTGTCGGGGTCGGCCTCGCCCGGCAGGTAGACGGTTACCTGGCCCTCGAACATGAAGATGCTGGCGTCGACGAGCGGGATGCCGAGCATCTGGCAGGCGTCGTTGACCAGGTAGCGGGTCGGGAAGTTGTCGGAGCCGTTGATGACGACATCGTAGCCCTGCATGATAGAGAAGGCGTTGTGGCTGGTGATCGGCTCGCGATAGCCGACAACCTCGACGTCGGGATTGATCTCGGCGATGCGGTCGCGGGCGGACTCGACCTTGGGGCGCCCGACGTCGCTTACGCCGTGCAGCACCTGGCGCTGCAGGTTGGAGGAGTCGACCTCGTCGAAGTCGATGATGCCGAGCTGGCCGACGCCGGCCGCGGCGAGATAGATGGCCGCCGGGCTGCCCAGCCCGCCGGCGCCGATCATGAGCACCTTGCTGTCGAGCAGCTTGATCTGTCCCTCTTCGCCGAGCTCGCTGAGAGTGGTGTGGCGGCTGTAGCGAATGCGTTGCTCTTCGGAGAGTACTGTCGGCACCTTGAAGGGATTGCCGGCGTTTTTCCAGCCGCCGAAGCCGCCGATCAGCGAGTAGACGTCGGTGTAGCCCATCTCCTGCAGGTTGCGGGCCGCGAACGCTGAGCGGACGCCGCCGGCGCAGTAGATTACAAGCGGTTGGTCGCGGTCGGGCTGATGCTCTTCGATCTGCAGCTCGAGATAGCCGCGCGGCACGAAGGCGGCGTCGGGAATGTGGCCCTGCACCCATTCGTCGCGCTCGCGGATGTCGACGAGCGTCAACTCTTGGTTGGCGTCGAGCCGCTGCCTGACCTCGTTGACGGTGATTTCCTGGATTTCGCTTTTGGCCAGCTGCAGCAGCTGGTCGCGGTTGAGTCGCGTCATGATGTCAGTTACTCCCGCCGGCCATGGCCGGCACAATCGAGATTTTGTCGCTCTCGCCGACGGCGGTTGCCAGCCCTTCGAGGGTGCGGATTTCGTCGTCGTTGCGGAAGACGTTTATGAATCGCTTGACGTCGCCGCTGTCGTCGAGGAGTCTTTCACCGATGCCCGGGTAGCTGTTTTCCAACTGACCGATCACCTCGCCAACGGTTGCCCCGGACGCTTCGACCCTGGACTGTCCGGCGGTGAAGCGGCGCAGGGCGGTCGGCACAAAGACGGTTGCCATTCGACTGCTCTCCTTTGTTGTTCAGTTCCGTGCAGATGGCGGTTATCGAAGGGCGGCCCGGCAACAAAAAACGCCGGAGCCATCTGAGCGACAGTTCCGGCGTACGCTTCAACCCCTCTTCGGCGGCTCTTTCCTCGTTGCCTGCCCCGTTGCGCCGACTTCACCTGCGAAAGTACTGCGGCACTGCTGCGCTGGGAACGATGGTCGAGTGCGAGATCAACTGCTGGCGAACGCCCTTATCGCTCGTATTCTGAGCAGCGGGAAACCTCCAGCATCATGCTGACGGCGCCCGCTAGAGACACGAGCAAGTTATGCGGTAGGTCGCCTGTCCCAGTTGACTCATCAGGATTGAAAAGCCCTTCTCGTTTATTTCGCCACTACTATAGTTGTTTTGGCAGCGGGTGTCAAACCGGGCGGGGGGGAGCGGCCAGGGCAATCGCATCTAAATCTGGACGCCAAGATAACCCACAAAGGGCACCCACAAGGGGCACCCACAAGGGGCGCCCCTACCAATGGTCAATCGTTTTCGGCTGTTTTTTCGGAGTTGGGCTCGAATCGGGTAGCGTCGCGGGTCTTGGCCCAATTAGATGCAATCGCCCTGGGGGAAGCGTCCACGCGTTCGGCCGGTGGAGCGGGGCGTCAGCCGGCGGTTACATGAACCGGGTACTCTTTAAGCTGGACGACGCGAAAGTCCTCGACCGCGCCCGATTCGTCCTGGTTGAATACGACGTAGAGGGGGCCTTCCACTTCCGGTAACAGGCCGGCCACCTGCTCGGGAATCGGGGCATCGGCGGCCTGATAGTAGCCAAAAAGGCCCGGCCTTACCTCATCGAAGGGGACGGTGTTGCGCAGGTCCTCGACCTCGGTGTCGGGCCAGTCCGGCTCCATGCGGAAGGCGCGAATGACCGGCGCGTCGTCTATCTCAAGCGAGCAGATCAGGTAGTATGTTTCGGGATAGTGAGCGTTCCAGGCATCGGTTGCCGAAGGATAGGCGACCGAGACGGGATGGGAGTGGTAGATGGCGACCATCTCGTCGCCGGCCTCTTCAAACTCGAACTGCTTCAGGAGCGTTTGGGGATCGACATCATAGTTGTCGATCCTGTCCTCAGCCAGGTTGCGGGCGCGATAGAGCTGTGAGGCGCGGCCGGCGCGACCGCGCAGGATACCGCAGATTTCTTCGGGCGTTCCCTCGCGGGCGTGTGCGATGATGCCATCGTGGACGGTGCGTGGAAGTTGGACGGCGGTCATGCGGGGCTCCTGTGGGAGACGGCGGGCGGCATTGCCTTGCCAGTGTTGCGCAAGGGCGGGTGAAGTGCCTGGGCATAATACATCCGATCCTGGGGAATGTACCAACTGCGAGCGTATAGGGCCGCGGGCGGGGCGTTCTGGGCAGAGCAACGGAACCGTTGCGGGGAAATTGAAAAAGCGCAATCGCTATGTTACGATCGTGCCGATCTTGCGGTGACTTCCGCCTGTCGATTGGAGGCATTTCGATTGGGGCGGAGTGGAGGAAAAGGACGGTCCCATGTTCGATCCGGATAGCGGTAGATCTCCTGAAAGCGGGCGGATGGGCGCGGCGGTTGCGTTCCGGGAATGGGATGACCGCCGCCTGCTGAATGCGGTGGATACGGTACTGCGGCGGCTCTATCGCGCCTGGTCGGAGCTGGACGGGCAGACGCGGGGCCGGCTGGACCGGTTGCGCACGGAGACAGCTGACGCGGCGGGCGACGGCAGCCTCAGCGCGTGGGAGCGCCGGGCGGTCCTGGTGCGGTTTCTCGAAGAGCTGGCGGCAGTTGACGCCGCGCTCGATATTGTGCGCGATGCGGCCGCCGCGGGCAAGGCGGGCGCCGCCGCCGGGGACGTTACGCCGAGGGGCATAAATTTTCTGGAGTCGGTCAATCTACTGCGCGTGATGCGGGACGATCCGGCCCACTACATGCCGCGCTCGGCCGGCAGGCCGCCGCGTCCGGGGCCCGTGCCACCTTCTGCGCCCGCGCAGCCTTCGGTGTCCCCGCAGCCTTCGGGGCAGCCGCGGCCGGGCGGGCGCGGCAAGAAGGCCGCGGATGTCCCGCAGTGGCGCACAGCACCGGCGCCCGCGCCGGCTGCGGGCGAGATCAGGGGTGGGCCGGCGGTGCAGCTGTACACCTATGTGGACTTTCCGCTGACGATCTCGAACCGTTCGGACGTCAAATACCCGCTGGTGGTGCAGCTGGTGCGGGACCGTCCGCGTGAGAGCCGGGGCGAAGGTGAGGTCAACATCAGTTTTGCGGGAGAGGTCGAGTATGTCGACGTGGTGGTGCGCGCGCCGGCATTCGAGGAGGTCAGCGGCTACGGAGCGGGCGCGCGCGACGGCCCGGCGTTTCGGCGGACGATCGCGGTCCCGCGCGACGGTGACTCGCAGCCGGCGGTCTTTCTGCTGCAGCTCGCTGACGCCGGCACCGGGCCGCAATGGGTTGCGGTCGACTTTTATCACCGCGGGCGCAACGCCGGCTCGTTGACGCTGGAGGTCGAGGTTGCGGGCTTTCAGTTCTGGCGGGGGCGCACGCGCCGGGCTGAGCTTGCCAGCGACGATGAAGGGGGCGGTCCGGTCGCGTTCGGGCCGGCCTCGGTCGTGCGCGCGGTCGACGGGGTCACGATCCCGCAGGGCACGCCGCTGCCGGCCGCGGACGTCGAGCTGCGGGTCGTGCGCGACGCCGACGGTCGCACGCTGCATTTTCATCTGCATTCGCAGAAAGCGCCTTCATTGGACGGGCGCGGGGCCGGCTCGATCGTCTTCAGTGAGCTGTCCAGCCCCGGCCATTTCTTTGAGCGGCTGGTCGAGCGGTTGAGCTCGCTGGCGGCGCGGGCCAGCGCGGACTTGCCCGGTGAGGAGGCGGTGCGCATGGAGGATGAGATCGCGGACATCGGCGTTGAGCTCTATGAGCAGCTCTTCCCCGAACCGCTGCGGCGGGCCTACTGGGAGCTGAAGGCGCTGCGCGACGCCGGTGAGGTGAGAAATTTGCTGATTGTGAGCGATGAGCCGTGGATTCCGTGGGAGCTGGTCAAGCCCTACGACGTGGTGGAGGGGCGGGACGTGGAGGACGACCACCTGGCCGCGGCGTGGCGAATGAGCCGCTGGCTGTCGGGCGCGGCCGTGCCATCCGACCTGAATATCCGGTCGGCGCGGCTGGTGGTGCCTATGTTCGATCTGGATTTCGTGTGGAAGGAGATCGAGTATTTCGACAGCCTGGCGGCGCGGCAGATCGAGGTGGCGCCACCGATCTCGACGCGGGCGGAGTTTCTGGAGGCGGCCGAGAAGGGCGGCGAGCAGCTCTATCACTTTGCCACGCACGCGAATTTCAACAAGGCATTCGTGGACGAATCGCCGATCGTGCTGCAGGGCGATCCGCTGTTTCCAAGCGACCTGACGCGGCGCAGAGCGCGCGGTATGAGGCGGGAGCGGCCGCTCGTCTTTTTGAACACCTGCCACGGCGCGCGCGTCGGCTTCAACCTGACCGGACTGGGCGGTTGGGCGCAGCGCCTGGTGGACCAGCTGGGTGTGACCGCGTTCGTGGGCGCGCTGTGGGAGGTGAACGACGAGCTGGCGTCGAGGTTCGCGCAGGCCTTCTACGAGGAGCTTTGGGCGGGAAGGACGCTGGGCGAGGCGTTTCACTCGGCGCGGCAACAGGTGCGGGCGATGCAGAGCGGGAACCCGACCTGGCTCGCGTATACGCTGTACGGCGACCCCAACAGCCGCATCGCCTGGACTGCGGGCGGCGGCGCCGCGGCGCCGCGCGGCTGATTCCGGCGCTATAATTTCACTGCGAAAGTTGCGAATATGACAACACCGATGCGGCGGCAGTATCTGCAACTGAAGAGTCAGTACCCGGGCTGCATCCTGTTGTTCCGGCTGGGCGATTTCTATGAGACGTTCGACAGCGACGCGGAGATCGTGGCCGAGGTGTGCGACGTGGCGCTGACGAGCCGCCCGGTGGGAAGCAATGAGCGTGCGCCGCTGGCGGGCGTGCCGTATCACAGCGTGGAGGCCCACCTGGCGCGCCTGGTGGAGGCGGGATACAAGGTGGCGGTGGCGGAGCAGGTGAGCGAGCCGGGCGCGGGGCTGGTTGAGCGGGAGGTGCGGCAGGTCGTCACGAAGGGGACGGTTGACGAGCCGTCGATGCTGTCGGAAGACCGCAACAACTACTTGGCGGCTGTCTTGTTCAACGCGCGCGGCGACGAGGCGGGCATCGCTTACTGCGACATCACGACGGGAGCTTTCGCGACTACGCAGATCGGGGGCAGGGACGGCGGCGACGTCGAGCGCCGCGTGGAAGAGGAGTTGGGCCGGTTGCAGCCCAGCGAGTTGATCACTTGTGCGTGGCATGGGGAGGAGAACGGGCTGGCCGGTCTGGTCGACGGGACGGAGGCGCTGGTCTCGCAGGTCGAACCGTGGCAGGTGGAGGAGGATACGGCGCGTAAGGCGCTGCAGCAGCATTTGGGCGTGCGTAGCCTGGACGGATTCGGGCTGCAGGAGAAGCCGCAGGCGGTGCGGGCGGCGGCGGCTGTTCTCGCCTATTTGAAGGAGATGCAGCCGAGCGCGCTGGCGCAGCTGGACCATCTGCAGAGCTACAGTATCGGCGAGTTCATGGCGCTGGACGAGTCGACGCGGCGCAACCTGGAGCTGACGGAGACGATGCGGGGCCGGGAGTTCAAGGGCAGTCTGCTGGATGTGCTCGACGGGACTTTGACGCCGATGGGCGGGCGGTTGCTGCGGCGGCGGCTGGGCCGCCCGCTGCTGGACATCGCGCGCATCAACGAGCGGCTGGACGCGGTGCAGACGATGGTGGAGGAGACCGAATTGCGGCTGCAGGCGCGCGCAGCATTGCGGGGTATCGGGGACCTGGAAAGATGGATCTACCGCATTTCGCAGGGCAAGGCATTGCCGCGCGATCTGGTGGGTGTGCGCGAGGCGTTGCGGCGGGCGCCGGGCCTGCGCGATCTGCTGCTGGCGGCGCAGGCGAGCGTCGTGAAGCGGGCGGGCGACGGCGCGTTTCTCGAGCAGATGTTGGCGCGGCTGCCGGATAGAATCGACGAGCTGGAGCTGCTGGAGCGGGCGCTCGAAGATGGGCCTTCGGCTACGCTGGCGAACCCGGGCATCATCAGGGCCGGGTACAGCGAGGAGCTGGACGCGATCGTCGAGAACAACCGGCACGCCAAGGAGTGGGTGGCTTCGCTGCAGCAGGTCGAGCGCAAGCGGCTGGGGATCAAGAGCCTGAAGGTGGGCTACAACAAGGTCTTCGGCTACTACATCGAGGTCACGCATACGCACGCGGACAAGGTGCCCGAGGCGTACATCCGCAAGCAGACGCTGACGAAGGCGGAGCGCTACATCACGCCGGAGCTGAAGGAGTATGAGGCGCTGATCCTGAACGCGGACGAGCGGCGGCTGGCGCTGGAGCAGGAGCTCTTTCGCTCGGTTTGCGGGGAGCTGGCCGCGCGCGCGGCCAGGATCCGCGGCATGGCGGAGGGGATGGCGGAGCTGGACGTGTACGCGGCGCTGGCGGAGGTGGCGCTGAGGCGGGGCTACTGCCGGCCGCAGATCGAGGACGGTGACGAGATAGCAATTGCGGCGGGCCGGCATCCGGTTGTGGAGGAAACACTTGACGAGCCTTTTGTGCCGAACGACGCGCAAATTTCATCTGGCCAGCTGATCCATGTGTTGACCGGGCCGAATATGTCGGGCAAGTCGACCTATCTGCGGCAGACGGCGTTGATCACGCTGATGGCGCAGGTTGGCTCGTTCGTACCGGCGTCGGCTGCCCGGGTCGGGGTTGTGGACCGCATTTTCACGCGCATTGGCGCGAGCGATGAGCTGCACCGCGGTCAGTCGACGTTCATGGTGGAGATGATCGAGACGGCGAATATCCTCAACCATGCGACGGAGCGCAGCCTGCTGATCCTGGATGAAATTGGGCGCGGTACGAGCACATACGACGGCCTGGCGATCGCGTGGGCGGTTGTGGAGCATATCCACAACGCACCGTCGCTGCGGGCGAAGACGCTGTTCGCGACGCACTACCATGAGCTGACCGATCTGGCGGAGAGGCTGCCGCAGGTGGTGAACTACCATGTGGCGGTCGACGACGGCGGAGGCGAGGTCGTTTTTTTGCGGCGGATTTTGCCGGGCAAGGCGGACCGCTCATACGGCGTGCACGTGGCGCAGATGGCCGGCCTGCCGCGGGCGGTGGTGCGGCGGGCGGAGGAGATCCTGTTCGATTTGGAGGCATCGGGGGCGGCGGGGCCGGCGACCCTGCTGGACCGGACGCCCGGGCGCAAGCAAAAGGATGCGATGCAGGTGGGTCTCTTTGTGAGCGATCATCCTGCGGTGGAGTCGCTGCGCTCGCTGGAGGTGGAGGCGCTGTCGCCGCTGGATGCGCTCAACCGTTTGTATGAGCTGCGGCAGCTGGTGGAGAAGAGTTGAGGCGCATTAGACCGCCCCTGATGTGCGCGTTCCACGCAAGGCGCGATTTCCCCCTGATGCAATCCTCTCGAATTACCGGTAGGAGGTCCCGTGTACACACGATACTCGAAGATCGCGTTCGTCTGGGCGATCGCGCTCTACGCCTTGCTCGTCGTTTTCAACAATCTGACGGACTATGGCTCCAACTATCAATTTGTTGCCCACGTCCTGAAGATGGACACGACATTTCCCGGTAACCGGGGCCAGTGGCGGGCCATTGATGCGGCTTTCGCGTACCACCTTTTATACTGGGTGATCATTGTGTCGGAAGCTGCGGTCACGGCGCTATGTTCGTGGGGCGGGTTGCGGCTGTTCAAGGCGCGAGGGGAGGCGGAACGCTTTCATCAGGCCAAGGGGACCGCCATAGTGGGTCTGACACTGGGCATCGTGCTGTGGTTCACCGGGTTCATTACGATCGGCGGTGAGTGGTTTCTGATGTGGCAGTCGGATGTATGGAATGGTCAACAGGCCGCTTTCCGGCTGGTTGTCATCCTTGGACTTGCACTGCTTTACCTTGTTCGACCGGAGAGCGAGAAGGACGCATGACAGCTCGCCGGGGGCATGCGGGCCCGGCGCGAGGGGCTAACAGCCCGGGCCGCTCCGTCTAAGGCGTCTGCGCCGGGCCGCTGCGGGCAAGGATCTCAGAAATCTCCCCGTTTTCCGTTTCGATCCACATCTGTTTACCGTCGCTGCGGATATGGACGCGGCCGTGCTTGTCGTTGCGCAGGATGAGCTGTCTGTGCAGGCGAGCGAGCAGATCGGGGTCAGGGTGGCCGTAGCGGTTGTCGGCGCCGACCTGGATGACGGCGACGCCGGCTCCGACGGCTTCGATGAAGGCGGGGCCGGTGCTGGCGTCGCTGCCGTGATGGCCGACTTTGAGTACCTGCGCGGCGAGGGGCTGGCCCGTGCGCAGGAGCCGCTTCTCGCTGGCATGACCGCTGTCGCCGGTCAGGAGGAGAGTGAAGTCGCCGTAGACGAGTCTGAGCACGAGTGAGCGCTCGTTTTTGTCGTCCTCTTCCCAGCCGCGCAGCTCCGCTTCAGGCGGCGGCCACAGCGCCCACAGCGAGACGCCGTCGCCCAGGTCCAACCAGCCGCCCTGATGCAATCCAATGGCCTGCACGTTATTGGCGCCGAGCGCGTCGAGCCAGGGCTTTGTGTGTTCGTGAGTGAGGGTGTTGGCGCTTATGATGGCGCGCCCGAGTCTGAACCGTTGCGGCAGATCGATTTGGGCGGCGATGTGGTCGGCGTCGGGGTGGGTAACGATGGCGCGGTCGAGGTGGCGGTCCCAGAAGGGCATGACGGCGCCGAGCTGTGCGAAGAGCTGCTGGCTGTCCTGGCCGCCGTCGATCAGGAGCTGGCGGCCGCTGGGCGTCTGGATAAAGATACCGTCGCCCTGGCCGATATCGAGGAAGTGGACGTGCAGATGGCCGTCGGGTTGGGTCAGCGCGAGCCACCAGATGAGGACGGCGGCGAGCGCCGGGATGCCGAAGGCCCAGGAGGGCATTGTCTGCAGCAGCTGGGCAAGCCGCCGTCCGCTTAAGGCGGGCTTGCGGGCGCTGGCGCAATCAGGCATGAGACTGAGAGGGAGCCGGCTGAGTGTGCGGCGCAGGGGTTGGCGCCAGTAGAGCGCGAGGACGGCGGCATAGGTAAGGGCCATGTGTTCGGACCCGAACCAGCCGATTACCGTGCTGGCGCCGGGCAGGGCCGCGTTCGAGGCGACCATCGCCACTGTCCACCAGAGGCAGGCGAAGGGAATCCACAGCAGGAGCTGGGCGGCCTGTTCGAGGCCGAGCAGTCCGAAAATCAGCCCCAGGCCGCCGGCGACCATGATCAGGGGCTGGACCGGCGCGATCAGGAGGTTGGTGATCGGGCTGATCCAGCTGAGGCGCTCGAAGTAGTGAACGATCAGCGGAAGGGTGGTTACACTGGCGGCGATTGTCATGAGCAGGCTGTCGCGGATGAGGTCCCAGATCGAGTTGGGGACGAGGAATTCAGGTTGGCGGGCTTCGATGTCGGGCGCGGCGCGGCGGCGGAGCCGGTCTGTGAGCGTGTTCCCGAGGTTTTGGGCTCGATCGGTGAGTGGGGGCCCGACGAGGATCAGGCCGGCGGTGGCTGCGCCGCTGAGCTGAAAGCCGACGTCCCACAGGGTGAGAGGATTCCACATAGTCATCGCCCAGCAGGCTGCCGCCAGGCTCACGAGCGCGGTGCTCTGGCGCCCGAGCACTGTGGCGAAGACGAAGAGTCCGCCCATCAGCGCGGCGCGCGTGACGGCGGCATCGCCTCCGACCAGGAGTGTGTAGAAGACAAGGCCGGCGAGGGTCGGCCACAGGGCTGCGCGCCGTCCGAACAGTTTGACGCCGAGGGCCATGAGCAGGCCGGAGACTAGCGCGACATTGCTGCCGCTGATGACGATTACATGGCTGGTTCCGGTCAGGTTGAACTGCTCGTAAAGGTCTTCTGGGATTCCCGCTTCTATGCCGAGCAGCATCCCGTTGGCGAGGGCTGCAAAGGGTTCAGGCAGATGGCGATTGAGTAAGGCCTCACCGCGGGCGCGCAGGCGGTAGACGCGCCGCAACAGGGGGCCGCCGCGCGGTTGATCCGGCAGCGGCTCCACGCGCGGCCACCGAACGAGGCTGTGGACCTGCTTGCGGGCGAGGTAGGCGCGGTAATCGAATCCGTCGAAGACCGGCGGCTCCGTCAGCTGGCCGGTGACGCGCACCGGGTCGCCGTAACGGAATGGATGGCGGCTCGTTGTCTGCAGGCGGACGCGGCCGTCAACCGGGTGCGGCGCGCCGTCGAGCCAAATGGCGGTCGCCTCGATGTCGAGGCGCTGGCGTCCATCCTTGCGCAGCGGATAGCCGTCCACATAGCCGCTGAACTGCACCTTTTGCTGGCCGGGACCGTCAATGGCGGCGTTGTAGTAGGCCAGGTCGGACGGCTGCAGGCAGGGGAGCGGCGGGTGGGAAGCGAGGCGGAGGACCCCGCATGCCGCGGCGAAAAAAATGGAGCCCAGCAGCCATGCAGAAGGTGATGTGCGGGGCGGGGCGAAGCCGGCGGAAACGGGCCATCGCAGCGGGTTCGCGGCCCTGGCCGGGGAGGCGGCATCAAGCCACAGGCAGAGAGGGATGGGCGCGAGGGCGGCGATCCAGTACAGGTCGCTGATGCCGCAGCCGAACCACGTTTGCCGCCAGAGGAGGTGGCCGGCGGCGATTCCGAAAAGATAGGCTATGGCGAGATAGAGCAGTTTCAATGGACCAGGTCGACCCGGGAGATGGTGTAACCCAGTATTTCAAATAGCGAAGCGGCAGTATGATACCGCAATGTGTGGATTTCCGCAGTTCAGGGACGTATTGTTGGAAGCAGAAGCGGTTTTTCGTCTCAACTGATCTTATGGTATAACTGATCGGAATCAGTCTTCCTACAATTGATCAGAAAATCTCGTAACGCAGCAGGGACTTCAACAAGCATCCAACGCGTCGGGAAATCAACACGCGAAGCCATTGAGGAGGTTGTTCTTTGCACGCAATTGATTATGTAGCACCCAACAGTGTGGACGAGGCGGTATCGGCCCTGGCTGCCGGGGGCGGGAAGGCCAGGCCGCTCAGCGGCGGCACTGACCTGATCGCGCAGCTGCAGGAAGGGCGCAGTGATTTGGACACAATCGTTGACGTGAAGCGGATTCCCGAATTGACGTCGATCTCGATCGGCGGCGATGGGTTGACGCTGGGCGCGGCGGCGTCGTGCCACAGCATCAACAACACCCAGGCCATACGGGACGCGTATCCGGCATTGATCGATTCGACGCATCTGATCGGGGGCACGCAGATTCAGGGCCGTGCCAGCCTCGGCGGCAATCTGTGCAACTCCTCGCCGGCCGCTGATTCGATTCCCAATCTGATAGCGCACAGGGTGATCTGCCACATCGCCGGACCAGATGGAAGGCGGACCGTTGCAGTCGAGGATTTCTGCACGGCGCCCGGCCGAAATGTATTGGGCAATGGTGAGTTTCTGGTTGCGCTGGAGTTTCCGGCGCCGCCGGCGAATTTCGGCGCTGCCTATCTTCGTTTCATTCCGCGCAACGAGATGGATATTGCGGTCGTCGGCGCAGGGTCGTCGGTCGTCCTGAGCGACGACGGCCAGACGATCGAGTCGGCGCGGGTCTCGCTGGGCGCGGTTGCGCCTACCCCGCTGTACGTGCAGGAAGCGGGCGATGCGCTGGCCGGTCAGCCGGTTTCCGAGGAGACCCTGGCAAAGGCGGCTGAGTTGGCAAAAGAAGCGGCGCGTCCAATCAGCGACATGCGCGGAACGATTCCGCAGCGAAAGCATCTTTCGGCTGTGCTTACGCAGCGTACGTTGCGGATTGCAATCGACCGGGCACGGGGCACAAAAACTGTTGACGAACTGGGGAGATTGAACGGAAATGGCTAAAAAGATCGCTGTTGAGACAACACTGAACGGTGAAGAGACGATTTTTCTGTGCGAACCGCGTCAGACGCTGCTGGAGGCGCTGCGGGACAACCTGGGCCTGATCGGCAGCAAAGAGGGCTGCGGCAACGGCAACTGCGGCGCATGCAACGTGCTGCTGGACGGGGTCCTGGTCAACTCCTGCCTCGTGTTGGCGCCGGAGATTGAGGGGCGGGATGTGGTGACGATCGAGGGCATCGCCGTCGACGGCGAGCTGCATCCGCTGCAGCAGAAGTTCCTGGAGCACGCGTCTCTGCAGTGCGGCATCTGCACGCCGGGGTTTATCGTTTCCGCCAAGGCGTTGCTCGATGAGAACCCTGATCCCAGCGAGCATGACGCGCGACTGTGGATGGCCGGAAATCTGTGCCGTTGCACGGGGTATGACAAGATCGTGCGGGCGGTCCTGGACGTTGCCGAAGGCGACGCGTAGAGAGGAGGAGGAGACGCCATGGCTGATTCAAATCCAAACGGAACGGGCGGTCCCGCCGGCAACGGACAGAAAGGTTACAAGGTTATCGGCACGCGTCCGGTACGACCGGACGGCGTGGACAAGGTGACCGGTCGCGCCGTCTATGCGGCGGACGTGCAGATGACCGGGCTGCTGCATGGCTTCGTGCTGCGCAGCCCGCACGCACATGCCTATATTCGCTCGATCGACACGAGCAAGGCGGAGGCGCTGCCCGGCGTGCGCGCGGTGGCGACTGCGGCGGACCTGCCGGCGGCGGAAGACAAGATAGAAGACCTGGGCGAGGGCGCCATCAACCTCAAACATTTGAGCGACAACGTTCTGGCCGACGAGAAGGTGCTTTACCATGGTCACGCGGTGGCTGCGGTGGCCGCGGTGAATCCACATATCGCGCAAGAAGCGGCGGAGCTGATCGAGATCGAATACGAGCTCTTGCCGCCTGTGATGACGGTGGATGACGCGCTGGCCGACGATGCGCCGATTCTGCTGGAAACGTTGCGGACCAATTCAATGGGCGAAGTCGGCACGGAGCCGACCAACCTGGCCTCCTTCTTCCGCCATCAGCGCGGCGATTTGGAGGCGGGCTTGGCCGCGGCGGAGCACGTGGTCGACCGCACCTACCGCACCGAGACGGTCCATCAGGGCTACATCGAGCCCCACGCGGCGACGGCGCTGCACAGCGCCGACGGCCAGATCACGATCTGGACGAGCACGCAAGGCGCGTTCGCGGTGCGCGGGCAGGTGTGTGAGATTTTGCAGATCCCGGTCTCGCGACTCAAGGTGGTGCCGACCGAGATCGGCGGCGGTTTCGGCGGCAAGATCAATGTCTATGTCGACCCGGTCGCTGTGGTGCTGTCGCAGAAGGCCGGCCACGAGCCGGTGAAGATCGTCATGAGTCGCGCCGACGTGCTGGCGGCGACCGGGCCGACCTCCGGTTCGAACATTCGCGTGAAGATGGGTGTTGACGCGAGCGGCAAGATCACGGCTGCGCTGGCCGAGCTCTACTACGAGGCGGGCGCGTATCCGGGTTCGCCGGTCGAAGCGGCGGCGAATGTGAGCCTGGCGCCGTATGCGATCGACAATATGCAGGTTGACGGTTACGACATTATCGTGAACCGTCCCCGCAGCGCGGCATATCGTGCGCCCGGCGGAACCAATGTCGCATTTGCCGTTGAGAGCGTCGTCGATGAGCTGGCGGAGAAGCTGGGCATCGACGCGGCCGAGTTCCGGATTCTGAACGGCGCGAAGGAGAATGACCGCCGCCCGGACGGACTGCAGTACGCGCGCATCGGCCAGATCGAGACGGTCGAGGCGATCCGCGATTCGGAGCAATACCGGTCGCCGCTGGAAGGGAAGTACCGCGGCCGCGGCATTGCCTCGGGTTACTGGAATAACTGGGGCGGTCAGTCCAGCGCGACGGCCGTGCTGAACCCGGACGGATCGGTCAATTTGAATGAGGGGTCGACCGACATCGGCGGCACGCGGGCGTCGATCGCGATGCAGCTGGCCGAGGCGATGGATATCGAGTACGAACAGGTCAAAGCGCGTGTGGTTGATACGGACACGGTTTCGTACACCGACGTTACCGGCGGCAGCCGTACCACCTACTCCACCGGGCTTGCCGCCTATAATCTCGGGCTGCAGCTCAAGGAGGAGATGAAACGGCGTTTGGCCGACCACTGGGAGGTGGCGGCGGAGGACGTCAGCTATGAGGACGGCGTCTTCAGTGCCGGGAACGAGAGCCTGCCGTTCGTGGAAGCCGCTGGGCTGGTGCAGCGGGACGAGCCGCTGATGGCGAGTTCGACTGTCCATCCGCAGGACTTCGGCCCCGGATTTTCGACCCAGTGCGTCGATGTCGAGATCGACCCGGAGACGGGCAAGATCACGATCTTGCGCTACACGATTGCGCAGGACGTGGGCAAAGCGATCCACCCTTCGTACGTGGAAGGGCAGATGCAGGGCGGCGTTGCGCAGGGGATCGGCTGGGCGATCAACGAAGAGTACATCTATGACGACGAGGGCCATCTGCTCAACGCCAGCCTGCTAGACTACCGGATGCCGACGGCGCTCGACCTGCCGATGATTGAGACGATCATGGTGGAGGTCCCGCACCCGGCGCACCCTTACGGCGTGCGCGGCGTCGGCGAGGTGAACATCGTGCCGCCGGCGGGGGCGATCGCCAACGCGGTCTACGCCGCGACCGGCGTGCGCATGGACAAGCTGCCGATTTCGCCGGCCAATCTGCTGGAAGCGATGTGGGCCAAAGAGGCAGAGGCGGCGGCTGAGCCCGTTCCCGGGGACGACTGAGCGTGGCGCAAGTCTGGATTCCTCCGCTGATGCGTTCGCTGACCGGCGGTCAACAGATCGTCGAAGCGGAGGGCGCAACGGTGCGGGAGTTGGTGGCGGCGCTGGATGAGCTCTATCCCGGCGTTGCGGAGCGGATCGTCGAGGAAGGGCGCATCCGGCCCGGATGGACTGTCGCGGTGGACGGCGCGGTGCAGAATCGCGGTCTGCGGGCGGCGGTAGGACCGGAGAGCGAGGTGCATTTCGTGCCATCGATGGCGGGCGGCCGCGAATCGACGCTATAACAGAAAAGCATCGTCAAAGCCTGCCCTTGGCCGCATACGTGCGGCCAAGGGCAGTTTGCTGTTCTGAGGGCGGGACGGCGCGGGCCTACACAGTATAGGCAGGCCCCAACTCGCGCAGTTGTTCTTACAATACTCCAGTCATTTGCCAAAATGGTCGCCACTCGACACGAAGGCCTTTCGGCAAGCCCCGAACGGCAGAAATCAGACGGCAGTGTTGCGCTGCAGTGGCCCGGCAAGAGGCTGCATGTCGAATCTTCGCGGCCCGTAGCGCATACACTGGAAGAGTTCCGACCGACTGTGGGGCGGGCCGGTTCTGCGCGGGTTGAAGCCTCAGGGAGGCCAGGACTTCTGCTGTTTGGTGACAACTTTGACGGGCTCTCGTGGCTGCTGGCGAACGGCTATGGCGGCAGCGTGCACCTGGTCTACATGGACCCGCCCTACAATTCGAACCGAACGTACCGCAGCCGCGTGCGACTGCGGGGCAATGGGCAGCCTTCGATCGGTGAGCAGGCTGTGTACGAGGACATCTGGCAACCGGGCGACTATATGCAGTTCGCGGCCGACAGGTTGCTCCTGTTGCGCGAGCTGCTGCACGCAGACGGGACGCTGTGGCTGCACTGCGATCACCGCATGCAGGCGCATCTGCTGCTGCTGTTGGAGGAGATTTTCGGCGCGGGGTGTCATCTGAACACGGTGTACTGGCGCAGCCAGACGATGCGCGGGGCAAAGGTGCATGCGCGCTACTTTCCGCGCAGCGCGCAGGCGATCCACATTTTTCGCCGCCGGGCGGAGGGAGAGCCTGTGTGGCAGGCGCCGACGCGCGCGTTTGAACTGACCGGGGCGGAGGCGGCGGCGCGCTATATGAGAGACGAGCGCGGTTTTTTCCGCACGTCGGACCCTGGAACGTACAGTTTCGAACGGCTGGCGGCGCTCGAAGCCGAAGGGAGGCTGTACGCGCCGTACGGCGGGCAGGTGGTTGTCGACGGGGCGTCGCGCCGCGTGTACGCTTCTAACGGCGGAAACCTTGGCGTGAAGTATTACCTGGAGCGGCGCGGTCGCGACGGATACGTCGTGACGCGCGCCGTGGACAATCTCTGGGATGACCTGGCGGGTCTCGGCACGGTGCCGGGCGAGGATGAGAGCTATCCCACGCAGAAGACGGAACGGCTTTTGCAGCGAATTCTGGAGACCGCCACACATCGCGGTGACCTGGTGCTCGATCCCTTTGTCGGGGCAGGCACAACGACCGCCGTTGCGCAGAAGACGGGCCGGGCATGGATCGGCTGCGACGACAGCTGGCGGGCTGTGCGGACGTCTGCAGGTCGTATCGGCCGCCAGGCGCAAGCGGCAAGTGCGTCCGATGGCGACGGGGCCGTAGATCCGGCGCCGCGTGGAGGCGGCTATCAGATCGTGCAGGTTGGCAATGAGGACATGGAGTTGAATCTGAGCTCGGGCAGGACGGAAAGCGCCGGGGCAAGCTCGCGTTTGCGTGTTGCGTGGGACGGCGAGCAGCTGGCGGTCCGGATCGAGTGCTTCGGCAGCGCGCAGGTGGCGCGGCTGGCGGCCGGGTCGAATGTGCCGTTGCCGGAGGCGTGGCGTGCGCAGGTGCGGGCGGTCCTGATCGACCCGGACTACGACGGAAGGACTTTTCGCCCGGAGGTGGTGGACGCGCCGGCGGGCAGGAAGGCCCTGGTTGCGGGCAGCTACCGCTGCGGACAGGCGGGCCGCAGCGGCCAGCATGGCAGCAGGGGCGACGGTGAGCGTTCAGTGGCCGTCCTTCTCGTGGATGTGGCGGGCGGGGAACATCTGGAACTGAGGACCGTCGGGCTACCATCCTCCCCCGAGGGATGAGCGACGCTGCGGTACTGACGTCGGTACCGCGGGATACCGACAGCTCTTTAGCGTGCGCATGACACCGAGCAAGATTTCCCAAAGAGAGATGGTATAATTGAGCCGTCATGACCATTGAGCTTCTTTCCCAGGATGTAGCCGCGAAAATCGCCGCGGGCGAGGTTGTGGAGCGGCCAGCCAATGTCGCCAAGGAGCTGATCGAGAACAGCCTCGATGCCGGCGCGAGCGAGGTGCGGGTCGAGATCAGGGAGGGCGGTCAGCGGCTGTTGCGCGTGAGCGACGATGGTCACGGCATCCCAGCGGCTGAGATCGGGCTGGCAGTTGCGCGGCATGCCACCAGCAAGCTGCACAGCGCGGCGGACCTTGACGCGATAGCGACGCTTGGATTTCGCGGCGAGGCGCTCTACAGCATTGCTGCGGTCAGCCACATGAGGCTCAGCAGCCGCGCGCGCGGTGCGGACGCGGGCGCGGAGGTGGTCGTCGAAGGCGGAATCGTCCAAGATAATCGGTCTGCCGGCCTGCCGGTTGGGACGGTTGTAACGGTTGAGAATATCTTTTACAACGTGCCGGCGCGGCGCAAGTTCCTGCGGCGACCGGCGACGGAGGCGGGCCACATGGCGGCGATCGTACAGCGTTATGCGCTGGCGTACCCGGCGTGCCGCTTTCAGTATGTGAACGAGGGCAAACTGGCGTTTTCCACCGATGGCAACGGGCGCGTGATCGACGTATTGACGAAGATTTACGGGCGTGAGAGCGCGCAGCAGTTGATCGGTGTGGGCCGCATGCGGGAAGGCGGCGGTTCTGCCGGCTGGGATGCGCGTGGGATGGCTGACGGTGACGGGGAAGGGGAAGTCAGCTTCATGTCGGAAGGGGCCCCTGTTTCGGCGGGTTCGCGTGGGGGCGTCAGTGTGGGCGTCAGTGTGGGCGGCTACGTCAGCCTGCCGTCTCTGACGCGGGCAAGCCGCGCCCAGATCGACCTGTTCGTCAACCGGCGCTATGTAGAGGACCGCGCCCTGACGCATGCCGTCGTGCAGGCGTATCATACGCTGCTTCCGGTCGGGCGCTATCCACTGGCCGCGCTTTTTGTCGAGCTGGAGGCGGCAGAGGTGGACGTGAACGTGCATCCGCGCAAGACGCAGGTGCGCTTCGCCGGCGCCCGCGACGTTTTTTCGGCTGTCCAGCGGGCTGTCCGGCAGGCGGTCGTCGAGGGCGCGGGTGTGCCGAATCTGCCGTCTCGCCGGGACAGCTCGCAGGCGCTTGCGGGCGAAGATCAGTCCGGCTGGGCGGCGCGGCGCCAATCGATACTTGACGCGGGGAGCGGCCGTCAGCCGGTGATGCCGGTCGATTTGCCCTACAACCGCGCGCCCGCAACAGACCCGCTGTCGCATCCCGGCGGCACACAGCCGGACAGCGGCGGCACAGCAGCCCTGGAGGGGGACGAACAGGACGCGCCGACCGGTCCCGACCAGGGCTTGCCCCCGTTGCGGGTGGTGGGGCAGGCGGGGGCGATGTACGTGATCGCAGAAGGGCCGGAAGGGTTGTATCTGATCGATCAACATGCCGCGCATGAGCGGATACTGTACGAGAAGTTCATGGCTCAGCGCGAACAGTCCGGCGGGCCGGCAGCTGCGCGCCAGGGCCTGCTGGAACCGATTACACTGCACGTTGGCGATGTACGTGCGGGGCTCGTCGCTCAGCATTTGTCCGAGCTGAACGCGGTCGGATTCAGTGTGGAACACTTCGGCGGCGATACGTTTCTGGTGCGCGCGGTTCCGAGCGCGCTTTCGCAACAGGACTGTGAACGCGTGCTGGACGAAATCGTGCAGGGTCTAGCCGAGAACCGGGACCTGGTGGGGGAGGAGTTGGAGGCGCGGCTGGTGAAGATGGTGTGCAAGCGGGCCTCGATCAAGGCGGGACAGATTCTCAGCGATATCGAGATGAAGGAGCTCGTGCGCCAGCTGGAGCAGTGCGCCGCGCCGCGCACCTGTCCGCACGGACGTCCCACGATGCTGCAGCTGCGAGCGGGAGAGCTGGAGCGGGCCTTCAAGCGGACGTAGGTTGCGTCATCCTCCGTCATTCGCAAGGCGGGCGCTGACCAACCTGTTCAGGCTAACGCCTTGTTCGGCGGCGCGCAGCGCCAGCGCGCGGTGGGTTTCGGGGGGCACGCGAACGAGGAACTTGCCGCTGTAGGTACGGTCGGCGAGCGGCTGCGGCGGCTCTTCTCCCTGCGCGTGCATATCGGCGACACAGTCGGCTACCAGGCGCCGAATACCGCAAAAGGACTCTTCGGGTGAGGGGGCCAGCCAGCTCAGCGAAGGAAATTCAGCGCACAACCCAACATACTCGCCATCTTCGCCAGACCAAATAACTCTATATGCAAAGTGGTCGTTCATTCCAGTCCCTCCAGTTTCCTGATGGCTTTCACAACCTGCCGTACCTGATAGGCTTTTGCCTTACCCTTGTCGTTTTGGATGTTCACTCTTGGGTCCCCTGGCCAGGGCGTTCGATAGATTCGGTGGCTGCCGCCCTTCTGACGAGGCCGTCCGAAGTATCGGTCACAGATCTTTGCTAAGTCGGCGAACCGTACACCTTTCGGATTTCGGGCAAGCCGTCGAAGGATTTCTTGCGTGCTTTCCATGCGCCACCATAATATCATTAAAGATACCATTCGACAAGCGACAAATGCCTTAACATTTGTTCACTCCTTTCTTGAAATGACTGGGTTTCATCGCGTCACGCGACATGGTTAGGGACCGGCAATTCAGACGAAGCCAACGCCCTGATCTGCTGTGGCAATTGGACACAAAAGAAGTGCCGTCGCTTTAGGAAGAGAATGTTTGAGTGTGCTATACTCGAAGTTGGCGCGCGCGGTCCCCTCGTGAACCCCGGTAAATCGTTGTGGCATCGCGCCTGCTTCGCGGCGAGCGGACGCGCATCAGAGAACGGGACGAATTAGGTGCTCGCTGTTGCTGACCCGAACACGCTGGCACGGGTCGTTGGCGTCATCTGTTTTGCGGTCGGCGCTTGGCTGGGAAGCTGGTTCCCGGACATTGACCGGATAGCAGTGTTGCGTCTGCGCCACAGATCGACGGACACGCACTGTTGCGCGGCGCCGGCGCTGGCGCTTGTCGCGGGGCGTGTAACCGGGAGCGAGTGGGCCGATTGGGTGGCGGCCGGCTTTGCGGCCGGCGTGGGGCTGCACCTGGCGTTCGATCTCTTTCCGGGGAAGTGGCGCGGGTTCGCGCTGGTCGACGTACCCGGATTGGGCCGCTGCACGAAGACGGTATCGGTAGTCTGGCTATTCGCCAACCTGTTTGTGAGCACGGGCATGGCGGTCTGGACGGTTCCGGCGCTCGATACGCTTGGTTTCACCGCATGCGTCGCAGTTCTGGGGGCCCTGTATCTCTACGGGGTATTGAAGAAGAGTGAGCATTTCGCCGCCGGGCCGCTGCTGACGCTGTTATCGTTGGGCGCAGACGCGCTTTGAGCAGTAGAGGAATTGGAAAGACAGGGACAAGAGGTAGGGTAAGATGACACTGACCGTGAATACGAGGCCACTGGAGAATCGACAACTTGCGATGACGATCGAAGTTGCCGAAGAACGAATCGACCAGGAGATGCGGAAGGCGGCGCGCAAGATCGCCGGTCAGGTGCGCATTCCGGGATTTCGCAAGGGTCGGGTTCCCTTTCACATTCTGCTCCAATTTGTGGGCCGGGAGGCGATCATTGGCGAGTTTGTCGACGAATTGGGGCAGGAGGTCTACAAGGAGGCGATTGAGCAGGAAGGGCTGGAGCCCTACTTTGTAGGCAGTCTCGATGACGTCGATGTGGAGGAGGAGGTCCGCTTTCACCTGACCGTGCCGCTGTCGCCGGAAGTCAATCTGGGCGAGTATCGCAGCCTGCGGGTGGAGGAGGAGGAGATCGAGGCGGATGAGGAAGCGGTCCAGGAGCGCATTCGGTCGATTCTTGAGCAGAATTCCGACCATGTCGAGGTCGACCGCCCTAGCCAGTACGGCGACCTGATGACGATCGACGTGCGCGGCGTGGTTCTGGACGACGAGGGCAACGAGACCGACACGGTCGTCTTCGACGAGGAGGACTGGGATGTAACGCCGGACGAGGAGAACCCGATGGAGCCCGCCGGTTTGGACGCGGCGCTGCAGGGTCTGTCGACCGGCGAGGAGAAGAGCTTTGAATTGGCGTGGCCGGAGGACAGCCCGAGCATGTACGCCGGCAGCACGGTGCGATTCGGAGTGAAAGTCCACAAGATACAGTCCTACGAGGCGCCGCCCGAGATGACGGATGAGATCGCGCAGAGCGTGGGTCCTGACTACGAAACCGCATCCGATCTGCTTGCGAGTATCCGCGAGACGGTTGCTGAGGAGGCGCAGCGGCGGGCCGAAAACGAATTCACGCAAAAGGTGCTCGAAGGGCTGGTTGGGATGAGCGATATCGACTATCCGCCCGTGGCCGTGGAGTTGGAGATCGACCGCCTCGTCCGAAATCTTGATATCCAGGTGCGTCAGATGGGGCTGCAAGGGATGGAGCAGTTCCTTGAGATGACGAATCAGACGATTGAAGAGTACCGTGAATCGATGCGCGAAAGCGCCGAGGCATCGCTGCGTAACGAGCTTGCGCTCGGGGAGTTGGCGCAGAGCGAGAGTCTCGAGGTCAGCGATGAAGAGTTTGAAGAGCACATAGTCGACGTGGCCCGACCGCTGCCGGAGGACGCCGACGAAGAGACTGCGAAGGCGCACGCCGACATGCTGGAGATGATGCGGGGCGAGAACAGCCGTCCGATGCTCGACAGCGAGATTCTGAGAAGCAAATCTATCAAGATGCTGCTGGCGATCGCACGCGGTGAGGAGGTTCCGCAAGCGGCGGCAAGAGAAGCGGCAGAAGATGACGATGCCGCGGCGGATGAATCGGATGAATCCAATGGCAGTGAGCAGCCGGCCGGTGCGGTCGAAGGGGACGAGTCCGCGCGCGAGGCCGGGGAGAATGATGAGGCAGCCGACAGTTGAGTTCGGCGAATACAGGAGAGAAGTGGACGAAATGAGTGGATCCTACATTCCCGTAGGGGCGGGTCGGATAGCTTAGGGGATGGAGCGGCCGGCGCGAACCAGAACAGGCGGTGCGGCCGGCTTGAGTCGAGGAAAAGAGTTTCGTCAACGCGAACCGCAACAGGGAGATTCAGATGTTTCCTTTGCTGAACAACGAGTTTTCGGCGCAAGATCCTCAGTCTGCCGGTAGTCCCGGTTCGGCGGATGGTATGGCCCCCTCGAACATTATTCCGATGGTGATTGAGAACACGGGGCGGGGTGAGCGGGCCTACGACATTTACAGTCTACTGCTGAAGGAGCGGATCATTTTTCTCGGAATGCCGCTGTCGGACCAGGTGGCCAATCTGATCGTGGCGCAGCTGCTCTACCTGAACTCAGAGGACCCGAACCAGCCGATTCAGATGTACATCAACAGCCCGGGCGGGCTGATCTACGCCGGTATGGCGATTTACGACACGATGAAGATGATTCCGGCGCCGGTGCATACGGTCGCTGTCGGGGTGACGGCAAGCATGGGCACTGTATTGCTCTGTTCGGGCGCGAAGGGCAAGCGCTACGCGTTGCCGCACGCGACGATTCACATGCATCCGGCGGGCGGGGGCGCGCAGGGCTATACCGAGGACGTGCGCATTGCGCTGCGCGAGCAGGAACGGCTCCAGACACAGCTCTTTCATATCGTGGCGCAGCAGACAGGTCACGTCTGGCAGGATATTGAGGAGATGTTCCAGCGCGACCGCTGGATGAACGCAATCGAAGCAAGGGAGTTCGGCCTGGTTGACGACGTGCTCGGCGACAGCAGCGATATCGTTTCGGTCGTGGATGGTCAGCTGAAGGTGCCGAACCCGAACGGGACGGAAGCAGTTGCCGAGGAGGCCGGCGGGGACGGCGACGGGACAGGAAGTGAAGAGTAGGCCGCTTTGCATCTCGTCACAGGCTGCCCGGACTCTCGGCGGGTGAATCAGACGGGGTCTTTTCCAAGTTACTGAGTCGGCGCGCCCGAACGCGGGATGCTAACTGAAGATGGAATGGCAATGAGCGCGTGCTCCTTTTGCGGCAGAGAGGAACTGGAAGTCGAGCGGCTGATCGCCGGCGATGACGGCGTCCATATCTGCGATGAATGTATCCGTCTTGGGGTCGAGATCCTGGACGAAGAAGGGCTGGGCCAGGGCGGCGAGCCGGCCGGTGCGGCGGGAGCAATGCCCAAGCGCGTACCAAGCCCGCGCGAGATCGTGTCGCACCTGAACCAGTTTGTAATCGGGCAGGAGCGGGCGAAGAAGGTTCTGTCGGTCGCGGTGTACAACCACTATAAGCGCGTTTTCGGCAGCGGCGCGTCCGGCCGCGGGCAGCGGGAGGAGCCCCGTTCGGAGGCCGGGGATGGCGATACGGAAGAGACCGGCGGCGACCGGATTCTCGCGAGCCAAAGCAGCGAAACCGCGGGCGGTGAAGAAGAGCAGGTCGAGCTGGCCAAGAGCAACGTGCTGTTGATCGGTCCGACCGGCAGCGGCAAGACGCTGATGGCGCAGATGCTGGCCAAGTTGCTGGATGTGCCGTTCACAATTGCCGACGCCACGAGCCTGACCGAGGCCGGGTATGTGGGTGAGGACGTGGAGAGCGTGCTGGTTGGGCTGTTGCAGGCAGCCGACTGGGACGCGAGCCGAGCCGCGTTCGGGATCGTCTATCTCGACGAGATCGACAAGATTGCGCGCAAGGCAGGCGACAACCCGAGTATCACGCGCGACGTGAGCGGGGAGGGCGTGCAACAGGCGCTTTTGAAGATCGTCGAGGGCACGACGGTCAATGTGCCGCCCAGTTCCGGGCGCAAACATCCGCAGCAGGAGTTCATTCCGCTGGATACGCGCAACGTGCTCTTCATTCTTGGGGGCGCATTTGTCGGCATGGCCGAGATGGTGCGCAGGCGGCTGCGGCGGCGGGCCGGCCTGGGCTTTGTGGCTGACGAATCGGCACAGGACCTGTCGCTGCGCGTAGTCGAGGAGGAGAAAGGCGAGGAGCTGCCTTTGCCAGAGGGGCTCAGCGAGCGACAGCGGGAGATGAAGATTCGCGGCCTGGAGAAGGAGGGGCGGGACGAGAGCCGCCTGTTCCATCTGGTGATGCCGGACGACCTGCTCAACTACGGACTGATACCGGAGTTTGTCGGGCGGGTGCCGGTCGTGGTCAGTCTCGGGGCGCTGGACCGGGAGGCGCTTGTCGAGATCCTGACGCGGCCGAAGAACAGCATTGTGCGCCAGTTCCAGCGGTTGTTCGCAATGGACGCGGTACAGCTGGAGTTTGAGTCGGAGTCGCTGGCCGCGGCGGCGACCGAAGCTTTTTTGCGGCGTACGGGCGCAAGAGGGCTGCGGTCGATCGTCGAAGAGGCGCTACTGGACGTGATGTATGAGATTCCCGGCCGCGATGAGATCGGGCGCTGCGTTGTGCGGCGGGACGTGTTCGAAGAGGGGGCGATGCCCCGGCTCTACAACAGCCTGGGTCAGCAGGTCCGGCTCACGCCGGAAGAGGCGCTCGACGCGGCGGCCTGAGTGGTACCTCGCACTTTCCGCGTTCGGAGACCGGCGCGGCGAATAAGAACCCACCCCTTTTTCCAACTTCGCATAGCAATCAGAAGGCGGGCAGCCCCGTGGAGATGCCTAGCTTTCGGTCCGCCCGCGCAAGGCGTCAGTTATCTTGCGGTCGGGAACGGAGAAGGGGAGCAGTTCGGCTTCGTCGAGAGTTGTCCAACGCCAGTCCTGGTAGCCGGCGGCGCGGGGCGTTCCGCGGTGGATGCGTGCATGGAAGGCGTGCAGGGTCATGCGGAAGTGGGTGAAGGCGTGCTGAACGGTGGTCAGCGGCCCGGTGACGGCGATGGCCAGGGCGAGTTTTTCGTAGGCGGAACGGCGCAGGCAGGCTTGCAGGTTATTGTCGCCCGGCTCGCATCTGCCACCCGGCAGCGACCACAGGCCGCCGAGAAGCCCGTCATCGGGTCGCCGGGCGATGAGAAAGGGGGAGTCGCCGGTGTCGCCCTGCCAGATGACGGCGGCGGCGAAGTCGAAGTGGGGCGTCTGCTTGCGCGGTGCGCGCACGGGGCGCAACTCCTGTAGGCCGCGCGCGCGAGCCTTGCAATTGGACTGCAAGGGGCAGTCGCGGCAGAGAGGGTTTCGGGGCCGGCACAGGAGCGCGCCCAACTCCATCAGCGCCTCGTTGACGGCGGCGGGCTGCGGGCCGGCTTCGACCAGGTCGCGGGCGAGGGACGCGATTTTCTTCTGCGCGGCCGGCGTGTCGATGCGGTCTTCAATGTTCCAGAGGCGGCTGAATACGCGCCGGACGTTGCCGTCGATTGCCGGTTCGGGCAGGCCGTAGGCCAGGCTGAGGATTGCGCCGGCCGTGTAATCGCCGATGCCGGGCAGCTGCAGGAGCTCGCGGCGCGTGCGGGGCAGCTCGCCGCCGTGTTCGCGCGCGAGCAGCTCGGCGGCTCGATGTAGATTTCTGGCGCGGCTGTAGTAGCCCAACCCTTCCCACAGCTTGAGGACCACCTGCTGGTCAGCCCGGGCCAGACTATCCAATGTCGGGAAGCGCGCCATCCAGCGGTTGAAGTAGTCGACGACAACGGCCAGCCGGGTCTGCTGGGCCATTACTTCGCTGACCCAGACGGTATACGGGTCGCGGGCGCCGGGCGGGGCGTTGCGCCAGGGCAGGTCGCGCTGCCGGCGCGCGTGCCAGGCGGTCAGGCGGTCAGCGATTTGGCGGAACATCCCATCCAGGACCGGCTATGGGTAGGAGTCGGCGGATTCGACGCCGTCAGGGTCAAGCTCTTGGCCGCCGCTACCGGAAAGAATGGCGGGGTCGTCGCCGAGCAGGTGGACAAGCAGGCTGACGGCGTTGCCGGCGTCGTTGTAGTCGGCAACCTGCGACGGCGTGTGGATGTAGCGGCAAGGGATGGAGATGGCGCCGGCGGGAACGCCGGCGCGGCTGATCTGCACGGCGGACGCATCGGTCGAGCCGAACTCAAGGACTTCCAGCTGGTAGGGAATGTCGTGGTCCTGCGCGCTGTTTTCGAGCCAGCGGCGCACGGTGGGATGTGCGATCATGCGGCGGTCCATGATCTTGATGGCAGGGCCTTTGCCAAGCGCCACATCCATCGGCGTTGCCTGCGGGAAGTCGCCGGTGGCGGTCACGTCGATTGCCAGCACGATCTCGGGGTGCAGTCCGTAGCCGGCGGTGGTTGCGCCGCGTGCGCCGACCTCTTCCTGCACGGTAAAGACGGCCAGGATTTCATGTGGGGTAGTTTCAAGCTGGCGCAAGGCCTGGACCAGGATTGCACAGCCGATGCGGTCATCGAGATTGGGCGCGAAGAGGCGGTCTCCGACTGCGCCGAAGCCGCTGCGAAAGACGGCCGTATCGCCGACCTGCACGCGTGCCTCCTCTTTGCTGCCGGCGCCGACGTCGAGGAACAGCTTTTGCGGGGTGGGGCGCTCGCGGGCGATAGGGGAACCCTCCATGCCGAACGCGCCCTCGACGCCGTTGGCGAAGTGGACGCGGCTGCCGATGAGCGCATTGGTCAAGACGCCGCCGACGGTGGTGAAGCGGCAGAATCCCTGTGCGTCGACGTGGGTAACCATGACGCCGATCTCGTCCATGTGGGCAGCGAGCATGATGCGCTTGCCGTTGGCAGAGGCCGTGGTGGGGCCTTTGCGCGCGACCAGGTTGCCGAACCTGTCGGTCTCTATCGAGTCAACAATCCCGTCCAGCAGGCGGCTGATGGCCTCACGGACTCGCTCTTCGTGGCCGGTGGGGCCATAGATCGAGCACAGCTCTTCGATCAGCGTTCTCATTTCTCGCTCCCGGCGGCCTGCAGCGGCCGCGCCAAGGAACCGGCGAGGGCATGTCTCATCAATGCGATCGTATTCTCCACGTCGGCTGGGTCCATCAGCGCGGCGGGCGTGTGGATGTAGCGGCAGGGAACGGCTACGGCCACCGAAGGCACCCCTGAACGGGCGAGATGGATGGCGCCGACGTCGGTGCCGCCGACGCCGGGCTGCTTGAACTGGTAGGGGATGTCGTGCGCGTCCGCAGTCTCCGTCAGAATGCGCACCAGCCGGCGGTCGGCATGCGCGCTGCGGTCCATGACCGAGATGGCGGGGCCCTTGCCGAGTTCGGTCGTCGGGCTGACGTCTTCCTGGCGGGGCAGGTCGTCGGCGACGGTCCCTTCCAGGGCGACGGCAACATCCGGTTCGACCGCGTAGGCGGCGACGCCTGCGCCGCGCAGGCCGATCTCCTCCTGGACGGTGAAGGCGCCCACGAGTTCGCAGGGGTAGTCCTCTTGCAGGAGTTGGGCCAGGATGTAGCAGCCGACGCGATCGTCGAAGGCCTTGCCCTTGAGCAGCCGCCCGAACTGCTCGTAGTCGCTCTCGAAGGTGATCATATCGCCCGCTTGGATGTTGCCTGCGCCGCCGCTGTCGATCAGCAGATCGGCGATCGGCGTGACTCGGCTGCCGGCGCGGGCCGCGTGCGGCGCGCGCATGACAACGCCGGGCGCCGCGTCGACGCCGATGCGGACGCGCTTGCCCGGCAGAATGCGCGGGTCGAGCCCGCCGACGCTTCGAAATTTGATGGTGCCGTCCGGGTTGCAGCGCATGACCATGCCGCCCACTTCGTCCATGTGCGCCGCGAGGAGCACGCGCCGGCCGGGCGAGCTCTGCGAACTGGCTTTGCGAGCGATCAGATTTCCGATCGAGTCGACCGCAACCTCGTCCACGTGCGACGCGATGTGCTCGCGCAGGATAGCGCGCACTTCGCCCTCCTGGCCGGCGACGCCGCGGGCGGTGGACAGCCTTTCGAGCAGCTCATTCATGGCCGCTGTCCTCGTGGTCGAGCGCGAGCGCGGCCAGGTCATCGGGCAGGTTGCAGACGGTTTCGGCCAGCAGACGGGCGCTGCGTTCGATGTCCTTGAGGGCGACCGTTTCGGCGGGTGTGTGCATGTTGCCGACGGGCACGGAGATGAGGGCGGTGGGAATGCCGGACTGGGAGACCTGCATCGCCCAGGCATCGGTGCCGGAATTACCGGGCAGGACCTCGTCGCTATAGGGAATCTCGCTACGCTCGGCGCTTTCGACGAGCAGGGCTCGCAGTTTGGGGTGCAGATTGGGGCCGAGGCCGATGGCCGGCCCGCTGCCCAGCGGGAGTGATTCTTCGGCGGTAGCGCCGGGCTGTTCGGCGAAAGTTACGTCGAGCGCGATGCCCAGATCGGGCGCCAGGTCGAAGGCGGCCGTGGTTGCGCCGCGCAGGCCGATCTCCTCCTGCACGGTGACCGCTGCGTATATGTCCCAGGTGTGCACGCGGCTCTGCAGTATGCGGAGTGCGTCCAGCAGTACAACTATCGAAACGCGGTTGTCGAACGCTTTGCCGGTGGCGCGTCCCTTGGCCATTCGTTCGGCGCCGCGGCGGACCGAGACGAAATCTCCGACCGCGACGGTCTCGGCGAGCTGGCCGGCGGGCAGCCCCACGTCAATGAACAGCTGCTCCTGGGTAAAGGGCTTCTCGCGCTCTTCGCGGCTGAGGACATGGGGGGGACGGCTGGCGATCAGCCCGGGCAGGTCTTCGCATGCGTGGACGGTAACTTCCTGGGCGGGAAGGGCGGCAAGATCGACGCCGCCCACGGTCGCAAAGCGCAGAAAACCGCCGTCCAATTTGGTGATGATCAGGCCGATTTCGTCCATGTGCGCGGCCAGCATAACCCGCCCAGCGGAAGGGCTCTTTCCTTTTATCAAGCCGACGAGATTGCCGAGTGTGTCGACGCGCATTTCATCGACGAGCGGCGCCAGGTGCGCGGCCACGGCGGCGCGCATGTTCTGCTCCTGGCCGCTGACGCCGGGCGTTTCGCTCAGCTCTTTGAGGAGGGTGAAGAGATCTGTATCCGCAGGGCGGGCGTGGTCGGTCACTATCCGGTAGGTATCCCAACTGGGCCGCACTGACCGAAGAGGAGAGGCATGAAGAAGATCAACGCCACGACAAGCCAGACCCAGATGGGCATGCCGAGAAACATGATGCGCCGCCTGGGTTTCTTTTCGACCGGTCGCGGCAGGACGGTCTGGCAGCGCCAGCAGACATCCTTATCGTCGGGGTTCCAGGTGCCGCAGTCTGTGCAGTCGGGCATTCGACTTTCCGGAGTCAGGCTGGTTGACGATGGCGGGGGTCATGCTATCACAGAAGCGGGGCATGGGCAAACGGTTGGCGGCCGGTCGAGGGCGATGGGCGGGCCGAATTTCATGCTGCAAAGGAAGGCAGGAATGAAAGAATCCCGCCGATGTCAGCGGGACTTGGTCTGCCAGTACCCCGTAGGGGAGTCGAACCCCTGTCTCCACCTTGAGAGGGTGGTGTCCTGGGCCACTAGACGAACGGGGCGCCTGTTCTCGATTACGCTACCGGAGACAGTATACGAAAGGAAGGCGGGAAAGTCAAGACGGCGGCGCATGCGAATCACGGCGATTGCATCCAATTAAGTCAAGATCCCGCGACACTTCCTGATTCGAGGCCAACGCCGAAAAAACGCCGAGAACAGTGCAAATAATTGTGCGCGGTCGCGAATTCTTAGAACTTTCGACGGCTGGAGATCGGTCTTCCAGCCGAAAACCAATGACAATCCGTAGGGGCACCCCTTGCGGGTGCCCTCTGTGGATCCCCTCTGTGGGTCATATTGGCATCCAGATTTAGATGCGATTGCCCTGGAAGCGCTCCCACCGTCTCCTGCAAGAAACGCTGAAACCCGCTATACTATAAGGCTGAACCTGAACGCGCCGAATACACACAGATGCCCGCCCACCATGCCCGGCCCGCCGACCATGTCGACCTGCACCCGATACAACCGCCAAAGTCAGCCCGCCGCGCGGAACGCTCCTGACGCTGCCGCTACCATCGAGAGCTGCGCAGACCTGCCCTCCGCCGCGCCGCCCACCGGCAGCGGAATGATACCAACCATGCCGCCCATGCCCGCACCGCTGACACACGGCCCGGTTTCCTGTCACGAGAAGAGCGCCGCAAGCCCAATTGCCCGCCCCGTTACCCGCCTCCGCTACACATCCAGGCCATCGTTCGCACAATCGCGGGCCAAAACTGTCCCGAAAATGTCCCAAAACTGTCCACGTCCGAATCCCGTCACGAGTTGTCAACCCAATATCCTGTCACGAGGAGAAACAAAATTTCTGCCCAAACTGCACCAAACAGTGCGATACCGCGCATTCGATACCCTATCGATACCCTGTCCATACCCGATTTCCGCCGCAACGCAGCTAGTACTGGACACTTTTGGGCACATTTGGGCCACTTGTTATCAAAACGGGCCGCGTCCTGGCCCGAGTGCGCGATTCCACAGACAAGGAGCTGGCATCCACCACCGACTACGCCCCCGATTTCCATAAGCGGCGGACCCGTAATGACCTGCAACGAGGTCCTCTACTCGCCCAAAAAGCCCGACGCCTCTATCCTCGCCATCGTCGAGTTCTTGGCGCACGCCGGCCGCCATCTGCACGGCGAGCCGCGGCCCTTCCAGCGCGTGCCGTGTTGCTCTGCGACGGGCACTCGGTTGAAATCGAATTCAGAAAGCGGAGAAAAGCTGTGTGTTTGCAACTGCGAAACAGTTCCGGCCTGACTACGCGGTGCCGCCGGGAAAGAAGGGAATCGGCCGCAACAAAGGCCGTCAGCCGTCGAAACCGGTCGAATTCTTAGCCTCCGGGCCACTGTTCGTACAGCTTTCAATGACTGATACCCACCTGGACGGGATTGTGGCTGCACTCCGATGCTCTGATCCAATTCAGGTGCAAGTGCCCCGGCCTGCGAACTTGATCATCGGGCGCGCCGCCTCTATAATGGTCGCGTCACCGGCCGTCCGCGCGGATGTGCCGGGACATTGCCGTCGGAGTGCGGCGACGCCCCACGTCAGCGCCCTCCGGCCAAACGCGGGTTCGAACCCCGCCCGTTCGCAGCAGCAGCCGCCCTCTGCGCGGCCGCAGGCGAGCGGAAGATGAGAAGGAAGGCAACATGTTGACGACCCCCAGGCAGATTACACGCGCCCTGGACAGGGTGCTGCACAAGGTGACGCAGCCGGCGCGCTACACCGGCGGCGAGCTGAACAGCGTCGTGAAGGATTGGGACGACGTTGCCATCAGCAGCAAGGTTGCCCTGGCCTTTCCCGACATCTACGAGCTGGGCGGGTCGAACCTGGGCCTGATGGTCCTCTACGACCTGATCAACAAACGGGATGATCTGCTGGCCGAGCGCGTTTACTGCCCGTGGAGCGACTTCGGGGCGGTTATGCGCCGTGAGGGCATCCCATTGTTCGGGCTGGAGACGCGTCATCCCGTTGTCAGCTTCGACATCCTCGCGTTCTCGCTCCCCTACGAGCAGCTCTACACCAACGTTCTGACGATGCTCGAGCTGGCGCAGGTCCCGCTGCGGGCGGCCGACCGCGACGCGGCAGACCCGCTGGTGATCGCGGGCGGTTCGGGCTGTTACAATCCGGAGCCGATGAGCGCGTTTTTCGACGCGATGGTCATCGGCGAGGGCGAAGAGGTGATCTTCGAGATCATCGAGACGCACAGTGCCTGGAAGCGGGGGCTCGGCGGAGGTGAGCGGTCCGACTGTGCCCGCCGCCGGCTGTGGGAGATGCTGGCGGATATACCCGGCGTCTACGTCCCTGCGCTCTATGAGGCAAGCTATGCGGCGGACGGCACGATCGCGGCAATTCGCCCGACCTGCGCAAGTGCGCCGGACACGGTGATGAAACGGGTGGTGACGGTGATGCCGCCGCCGGTGACGAAGTTCATTGTGCCCTTCATCAACGTGGTCCACAACCGGGCCGCGATCGAGATCATGCGCGGCTGCACGCGCGGTTGCCGCTTCTGCCAGGCCGGCATGATCTTTCGCCCGGTGCGCGAGCGGCCGGTGGAGGAGGTGCTCGCCGCGGTCGACGAGATGATCGCCGACTGCGGCTTCGAGGAGGTCAGTTTTCTCAGTCTCAGCAGCAGTGACTACACCTATGTCGAGGAGCTGGTGCGGCGGACGATGGAGCGGCACGGCGCGCGGCGGCTGTCGGTCGGCCTGCCGAGCCTGCGGATCGAGAGTTTCAGCGTCGACTTGATGGACCTGCTCGAGAAGGGGCGGCGGCGCTCCGGCTTTACTTTCGCGCCCGAGGCGGCGACCGACCGGCTGCGCGATATCATCAACAAGCCGATCGGCGACGAGGAGCTGCTGCGGACGGCGGAGGAGGTGTACAGCCGCGGCTGGAAGACGATCAAGATGTACTTCATGATCGGCCATCCAACGCAGACGCTGGCCGACGTGCAGGCGATCGCCGACCTCTCCAAGCAGGTGCTGGCGGTGGGCCGCCGCGTGCTGGGCAACAAGGCGAACGTGCGCATAGGCGTCAGCACGCTGGTGCCGAAACCGCACACGCCCTTTCAGTGGGTGCCGATGGCGGAAGAGGAGACGATCCGGGCGCAGATCCGGCTGTTGCAGCGGGAGCTGAAGGGGCCTGGCATCCACTTCACCTGGAATGACCCGCGCGAGACGCTGGTCGAGGCCTTTCTGACGCGCGGCGACCGCAAGCTGTGCGACGTGATCGAGCGCGCCTGGCAGCTGGGCGCAAAGCTGGACGCATGGGGCGAGCATTTCCGATTCGATCTGTGGCAGCGCGCCTTCGCCGACTGCGATCTGGAGATGGACTGGTTCGCGCGGCGGCAGCGGCCCGTCGACGAAATCCTGCCGTGGGAGCACATTTCGGCGGGGCTGAACAAGGAGTTTCTGGCGCAGGAGTATCTGCACACCTATGCCGGCGGCGTGGTGGACGACTGCCGCGAGCACTGCTTCTCCTGCGGCATCCTGGGCTATTTCAAGGAGCAGCGCCGGGAAGCGCCGGACGAGGCCTGGTGTTGTCCGCCGCTGGGCAAGGAAAAGACGCGCCAACCGGTCGACGTCGTGCCGGTCCCGCTCTATTTCAACGAGGAGATGGGCCGGGAGGGCGTCGAGCTGCCGGCCGGGTCCGGAGTGGACGAGGCGTTGATTTTGGAACTGGAAGAGGCGAAGGGGCAGTACGACGGGCGCGTGCCGCAGCGGCGGCACGGCACGGTCGGCCAGCGCATCGCGGAGGCGGAGGTCGAATGACGCAAATTGCTGCTCAGCCGCCGCTGCCGCCCGGCGCGGCGGCGGCGCCCGCGCGTCAGCGGGTGCGTTTCACGTATGAGAAGGGCGAGTCTATCAAGTTCATCGGCCACCAGGACGAGATGCGCCTGTGGGAGCGGACGCTGCGCCGGGCCGACCTGCCGCTTCTCTACAAGCAGGGCTTCAACCCGCAGCCGCATATCCAGTTCGCGGCGCCGCTGGGGCTGGGGATGACGGGCGTGCAGGAGCTGCTCGACGTGACGTTCAGCCCACCGCTGCCGTTGGAGGAGCTGGCAGCGCGGATTCGGCACAAGCTGCCGCCGGGCGTGCGCCTGCTGGATGGCAGGGAGGTGCCGCTGAAGACGGCTTCGCCGCAGTCGCTGACGATCGGCGCCGACTATACGATCCTGGTCTACGCCGAGCCGGACGAGGTTAGCGAGGCGGAGTTGCGGGCCGGAATCGACGCGTTTCTGGCCGCGGACACGTGCTGGCGCGAGCGGGAGCGCCACGGCCAGCGTTACCGTTACAATCTACGCCCGCTAATCCTGGCATTGCACTACACGGACTACGACGCCGCGGCCGGCGAGCATCGCATCTTTCTGCGCGTGCAGATGCGGGCCGGCGCGACCGGCCGGCCGGACGAGCTGGTTGACGCGCTCGGATTTGACGACTACGCGCGCACGCTCCGTCGCGAGCGTATCTATTTCGCCGACAGGGAGCCGGACCTGGCCGTCTTTGCCGCGTACCCGGTTGTTTCGCAGGAGGAGATTTCTGCGGAAAGGCCCAAGCCGCGCCGTAAAGGGCGAAAACGCCGCCGTACGGCGAGCCCTAAGAGTGAAGCTGACAGGCAAATAAAAAAGCCCTTCGCACAGAAAGCGGCTGACGAGTTCGATTGATCCTCACCGAATTGCCCGACGGCCTCGCCCCAAAAGGCTGCTGGCAATCCGATCTTTCCCCTTTACCCCGGTCTTCCAGCCCAGCGTTGCTTGGCGCCGCAGTTACCTCTTTCTTCAACCGTATATCAAACGTCCGCGAACGGGCCGAATTGAATCCGTTTGGGCGGAGCCCCGTATAGTAAGCTGAAACCAATTTCGAAATTATTCGACTGGACCGGCTATGAAACGCAGCGAAGCGATACGGACGGCGGCGCTCATTGCTCTGCCTTTCCTGCTGCTGCCCGCTGCATACTGGTTTGCAGTCGCGATGCCGGGCCGCTTGTCCGCCAACGAAGCGGAGAACGCCGCGCGCGTCCTGTTGCGGGCCGCGTACATCGGGGGGGCAGTACTTGGACTGCTGGCGGGGCGTCCGATCTGGTTCTATCCCTGGCTGGGCTTCGCCGTGTATGAAACGGTCGCGGTTATGATGCTGGTGGTTGAGCGGTTCATTCCCGATGGATGGCGCCTGATCGCTGGCGCCGGCATGGATTTCTTTCTTTTTGGTTTACTTCCCGAACTCGGGGAGCCTGTCCCGAGATTGCTGCGCGTCTCGCTTTTCCTGCTTGTGTTTTCGCCTTTTTTCGCGACTGCGCTGTGGGTCGGCTGGCGGAGGTCTCAGCGTCCGCTGGCGATATACACCGTCTTTCCGCAAGCCGCTCTGACTCTGCTTCTCTATCTGTCAATTAAATTCGGGCCTGTAACCGTCGCTGAAACCGTGGTGATAATTCCCCCTGCTGTGGCATCAGCAGTGGTCGCCATCTTCTTCTGGCGCCTGTCGCCAGTTGTTGCGCCTCGTCTCAAGAACGGGGATCACGTGTTGGTGCTTTACGCTGGCGTTCCTCTCGTCCACCTGTGCTACCTATTGGGCGTGGTCCTCGTGAAGGGTGAATTCGCCGCAGAGCCGTTTATAATCTTCTTTCCGCTCTTCACCTATGTAGGTTGGTTCATTCTCACCATACCCTTGCTGCTGCCGCTTCTTCTCCAGCTGCTGTTTCGCGAATTGGAGACCAGAAGGGCTTTTGTGTGGCTTTCTCGCTTGGGTTTTCGATAGCCAGACGCCGACAGAAGCCGCGTCTGGCGATGTGGACAGCGTTAACCGGATTCGATAGGGATGGCGAATCCATCGTCGGACTTGGCGGAATCCATTTGATATGAACCGCACGCGAACTATACGAACTGCGGCTCTCATCGCACTGCCGTTTCTGCTGCTGCCCGCTGGCGTCTGGGCGTCGGGGGCCGTCTACGAGAGCACCTCGGACCTCCAGTGGTGGTGGGTCGCGCGTTGGTCTTTGCGAGCAATCTACTGTAGCGGCGCGCTCTGGGGCTGGCTGGCAGGTCGCCCGCGATGGTTCTACCCTTGGTTGGGTTTTGCGTCGTACGAGGCGACGGCAGTGCTGTTGTCGTTGTTTTCCAGCATCGTGCCCGACGGTCACAGCTTGTTCGGCACGCTTGCGATAAGCCTGTTTACCTTCGGCATTTCGTCGGCCTTCATTCCCGCTGAAGTCGGGCCATCCTTCTGGCCCAGGGACTTCCTGCTATTTCTACTTGTATTTGCCCCCTACCTGGCGATCACGCTCGGGATTGGCTGGCGGAGTTCGCGGAGGCTGTTGGCGGTCTATGCAGTCTTTCCCTTTGCAGCGCTTACTTTGCCGCTCCTCTTCTTCGTTGAAAGAGGGAACTATTCAAGTGAAGATTATGTGGCGCTGCTTCCTTCTGCGGTTACGGCAGCTATTTTTGCCGTCTGGTACTCCTGGCTGGCATCTGACGAATCTATGGCGCAATGGGACTGGGGAGCCCTGCTCATCCTTGTTCACGGGGTGCTGTTTGCCGCAGCTGGCCTTCTGTTAGGGTATTTTCTGAAGAACCCTCCACTCAACGAAATAGCAGTCCTGTTCGGCCTGGTTCTTCCAACTTATGTAGGATGGATGATCCTCAGCATCACACTGCTGTTGCCGCCCTTGCTGCAATTGCCGGGCTGGCTGTTCCGAACCGGCTTCAGGTGGGCTTTCGAGTAAACTGATCGGCATCGTCTGACTTCCATCCACAAGATCCGCTGTTGTCGTATGTTGCGGAGCAATTCGGTCAAGTTTGAGAAAGTGAATCATCTTCCGGACTCGACCAACTCCACCGGCCATGAACCGCACTGAAGAGGTTCGAACCGCAGCGCTTATCGCATCGCCGATCCTTCTGTTGCCGGCCGGCATCTGGCTGCAAGAGCAGGGCCAACGGCGCTGATCGCGTAGTTCTGTGAACACAGGACCTGGCGGCGAGTGGAGGGAGACGGCCTTTCGCTTCCTTAACTCCGAGAACTAAAATAATATTAAGACTGGTGTTGCATGAGTAAGGAAAATTGACTAAATGGGTTAACTCACCAATGTCCCGATTTCGTCCATCGCTCTCGACAATTCTCATCATACTGCCCTACATTCTTCTGTCCGCAGCCATCTGGCTGGAGTATAGGCCAGTAGGCGGGCCGGGAAGCCTTGTTTGGCGGGTGGACTTTCGCTGGCCGCTGCGGGCCTTCTATCTCGGCGGCGCAATTCTCGGCTGGCGAGCGGGACGTCCGTCCTGGTTTTATGCCTGGCTGGGATTTGCGGTCTTGGAGTCGGTGTTCATGCTGCTCAACTTCTCTGCCTGGCTTCCAGGGGCCATTGATGCGGACCGTCACGTGGTTGTCGACAGACTTATCGACTATGGGCTCCCCTCGCTGGTTCTGGTCTCGTATCTTTTGGCCCCTCTTTGGGCTGGCTGGCGCCGGCCGAGGAGCTTACTGAGCGCTTATACTGTCTTTCCTCAAGCTGCGTTAACATATCCACTACTGGCTTTTGCTGTTGATTGGTGGTTTTACCTGCCCAACATTTGGTTCTTGATCGTGCTGTCGGCAGGGGTATCTGCAGCAGCCGCGTTAATGTTCTGGAGGCCGCCGGCATTCCTTGTACGCGCCGGCGAAGCAGTCGCAAGGGGTGTAGTGCTCTATGGGGGCGTGTTTCTTGCCCAGTCCACGTTATGGATCGGAATGGGTCTATTCTACGAAGACGAACGTCTCTCTGCTGTTCGACCGCTGAACGAATTCACGACAACGGGTCTGATGTTGCTCAGCGGGGCCGTGCTGCTCCCTTTCCTGGTGCGCGTTCTGATCTTTCCGGTCAAGTTTGGCTATAGGAGGATTATCAACGGAGCTACGCGCGACCGCCGACCTTCCATGAACAATAGCGACTGCCAGAATATGGGGCGGGACGATTCTGGAACTGAATGAGATGGAATCCATTGTCGAGTTCGACCTGCTCCTACAGCCATGAACCGTACTGAATCAGTCCGAACCGCAGCGCTCATTGCACTGCCGTTCCTGCTGTTGCCCACCGGCATCTGGCTGGGAGCGACGGCCGTGGTGCAGCCGCCCCTGCTGGATTGGTGGTTGGCGGTGCGCTGGACGCTGCGGGCGGTCTACATTGGCGGGGCGGTTCTGGGCTGGCGGGCGGGGCGTCCGCGCTGGTTCTATCCGTGGCTGGGCTTCGCCGTGTATGAAGCGGTGGCGACGCTCTTGTGGCTTACCCCATTCCTGGTGAGCGCCCTCCTAGATCAGGACCACCGGGCCGCCACCGCCTTCCTGGTCTTCGCGCTTTTTCTACTCGCCTTCACCCCTTACCTTGCAGCTGTGCTCTGGATCGGTTGGCGGCGTTCGCAACGTCTCCTGGCCGCTTACACCATCTTTCCCCACGCCGCACTGACCCTCCCGCTCTTCTTTGCTGTCGACGAAAGGGCAATGCTGGAATTCACCTGGGTGGGAACGCTCCTCTCGGCCGCTGCCGCTGGCGTGTTTGCTGTTCTCTACTGGCCTGCGCCAACAGCGGTTTCGAGGGGTCACAAGAACTGGGTCCGCGCGGCCGTGCTCTATGGCGGCGTGTTTGCTTGCCAGCTATTTAACGTAATCGGCATGGGTATCGAGTTCGGCGGCGCGATCGATTCTCTTGTCTTCGCGATACCGTTAACTGGCTTGGGCTGGCTAATCTTGAGCGGGCCACTGCTGCTGCCGCCGATATTGCGATGGCTGGTTCGCGTACTGAGAGCTGAAAGAGGCATCGCCACCCTTTCACAATGGGGCGGGCAGCTACATTCCGGAACTTTTGCAGTGTCGCAGCGATTTGTCGGTGTGAAGCGTCTCTTGCAAACTGTGAAGCATCGAGAAAGGTCCTCCAAAGGAGAAGGTCAAATGAGCGAAGAGACAACCGCGGCGGTCGTACCCGAGACGCGCAGGACGTACGGGCCGAACCTGGACTACGTCTACAAGCTGTCGATCGTGGTCCTGGCGGCGCTGGCGGTCATCCTGGTGGCGCTGTATGTGGGCAGGGCGGCGGTCTACAAGATTCACGAATTCGAGCGCGGGCTGCATCTGCGCGGCGGGCGCTTTTTGGGAGTGCAGATGCCCGGCTGGCACGCGCAAATTCCGCTGGTCGACACGGTAATCATCGTCAAGGTCAACGAGAGGCTGGGCTACGTCGAGCGCATCCCGGCCATGACTTCGGACAATGTGACGATGGATGTCTCGCTGCAGTACACCTACCGGGTGACCAACCCGGAGCGGTTCGCGCTGGCGGTGGACGACCCGGAACGCATTGTTTTTGAGTTTGTGCAGGGTAGGCTGCGCGACGTGATCAACACCAAGGCGATGAACGGGGTGATGAACCAGCGCACCGAGATGAACGTGGAGATGATGCAGGTGTTGAAGGAGAAGGAGGACCAGTACGGGGTGGAATTCGTGACGGTACAGATCCAGAGCGCGTCGCCGCCGGCGGAGGTTCTGTCCGCGATCAAGGACCGCATGGTGGCGGCGCAGCTGCAAGAGCAGGCCGAGGCGGAAGCGGCACAACAGCGCATCGTCGCCGACGCCCAATTCTACGCGTCGCAGAAGCAGGCCGATGCCGACGCGTACTGGATCACGGCGACTGCTGCAGCGGAGGCCGAGCAGATCCGGCTCACGACGGAGGCGCAGCAGCTGGCGGTGCGCGCTATCCTGGGCGAGCTGGAGGGCAAGGGCGCGCTGGCGGATAAGTATATCGATTATCTGATTGCCGTGGAGCTGAAGGAGAACAGCAAGTGGATCCTCGGCACGGGGGCGGAGCCGGTCCTGGAGCTGCGGCCGGACGCGGGAGAGTGACCGATGCGACGGGTCCTCTTACTGGTCGGGGCGGTTCTGCTCCTGGCAATTCTGCAGGGGACGGTACGGCGGGGGCTGGCCGTATCGCGCTTTCACAGCGAGCTGATCGAAAAACGCATCTACGCCTACCGTGACTGGCAGAGCACCGGCGTGCGGGTCAACCAGGGCGACCTGGTCGAGATTGAGGCGAAGGGCGAGTGGCTCTACACGCCGGAAGAGTACCACGGGCCGGAGGGGCACGCGGTCTTCCTGGCGCCGGGCTTTTACCCGGTGGCGGGGGTGGCGGGGGGCGTGCTGCTCGGGCGGATTGGCGAGGCCGGGCGGCACTTTGAAGTCGGGGTAGGCGCCACCTTTCAGGCTCGGGAACACGGCATCCTCTACCTGCGCATCAACGACGACATTCTGAGCGACAACGACGGCTTGGTCGCGGCGCAGGTCGACGTGACGCAGACGGCAGATACGCTGCCCTGAGCGGAATGGGTTGGAAGGCGGCGCGCACGCGGCACGCCTCTGTCACGACCGGCTACGCCTCTTCCTCGCCATAGCTGTGGCCGGACATGATCGCGCGCAGCTCGGCGGCGGTCGAGGCGTTCTGCAGGCGGCCGATGCGATCGGCTTCGTCGGCCAGCAGCTGCTTGACGTTGCTGAGGACCCTTTCCATCTTGTCGGCGGGGAACTTGCAGGCGCCGTTCTCATCCATGTGGACGATTTCGCCCGGCGCCACGTCCATACCGGCGACATGCACCGGCGCGTTGACCGAGTGCACGGCCATATCGCCGTGGCCCGGTGTGACGCCGCTGAGCAGATACTGGAAGCCCATCGGTCTGATCTCGTCGATGTCGCGCGATGGGCCGTTGGAGATGCAGCCGAGGCAACCGATTGCCTTCAGCGCCGCGGTCATGTTGCCGCCGGCCAGCCCCACTTTGCCGGCGATCTGCGGCGGAAATTTCTGTTCGAGCACGAGAATGGTCGGTTTGGGGGAGGCTTCCAATGCGTCCAGCACGTCCATGAAGGAGAGGCGCGTGAAGTTGGGGTCGGGCAGGCCGTAGACGCAGGTAACGGCATAGCCGGCAAGCGCCCCCATCTCCGGGTACATGCAGCGAATCGTCTGGTCGGTGTACCAGTTCTCGGTCCAGGGGTTGTAGAGGCCGAGGCACAGCGGATCGTTGGGATAGGTGGCAACGACATTGGTGACAGAAGGGGTATCGACGGTTTTCAGCTCTTCCAGGATCGCTTGCGGGTTCATGCTGGGTTCCTCGTGTGGTTGCTCTTGGAGCGGGAAAAGATTGCTATTGGTTTGCTGTCCGGGAGTCAATGAATTCGCAGATCCGTTCCATCGCCGGCCTGAGCACGTCCATACCGGGCGCGTAACAGATGCGGATCGAGCCTTCGCCGCCGTTGCCGAATGCGCTGCCGGGCGCGACGGCGACGTGCGTTTTTTGCAGCAGATCGAGGGCGAACCGGTATGAGTCGTCAACGCCTTCGAGCTGGGGGAAGAGATAGAAGGCCCCCTCCGGCTCCGGCAGGTTGACGCCCGGGGTGGCGCGCAAGAGGCCGGTTGCGAAGTCGCGCCGCTCCTGAAACTCCTCGACCATGGCCGCGATGTCATCGTCGCCCTGGGCGATGGCGGCCTCGCCGCCGCGCTGGACCATGGTCGGCGCGTGGGAGACGATGAACTCGTTGAGCTGGGCGGCCTTCTGCACGAAATCGGCGCGGCCAACCATCCAGCCGAGGCGCCAGCCGGTCATGCGGTAGGTCTTGGAAAAGGAGTTGACGACGATAACGGCGTCGTCGCGGGTGCAGAGCTGGAGGATGGAAGGAGCCAGCTGCCCGGCGTAGAGGGCCTGTCCCTGACCGGTGTCCGCGGCGCTGCCTGCGCTTCCACCGTAGTAAATGCGTTCGTAAACCTCATCCGCCAGGAGCCAGATGCCGTGCCGGCGGGCGAAGTCGAGCAGCGTCTGCTGTTCGGCGACGGTCGCGGTCCAGCCGAGGGGATTTGAGGGCGAGGCGTAGAGGAGGAGCCGTGTGCGCGGGGTCAGAGCGGCCTGGAGCGCGTCGAGGTCGGGCGTGAAGCGCCTGCCCCGGCGCGCCATCGGAATCTCGACGGCGCGGCCGCCGAACATCTCGACCATGGCAGAGCCGTTGGGCCAGTTCGGGCTGAGGACGAGCGCCTCGTCGCCCGGATCGATGACACACTTGATGGCGAGGTTGAGCGCCTGCACGCCGCCGGCGGCTATCTGGATCTCGGCGGCGTCGATGTCGACGGCGTGGAGCCGCCTGATCAGGCCGGCGATTGCCTCTCGGAGCGACGGCAGTCCCTGATTGGCGGTGTAGAATGTCCAGCCCTCCTGCGCGGCCCGGTTCACCGCTTCGATGACATAGGGCGGCGTGGGCAGCGTAGACTCTCCGAACTGCAGGAAGAGCACGTCCTCCATACCGAATGCCACGTCGGCCAGGGCGCGGATGCGGGAGACCGGGACGCGCTGGGCGGAGGGTGCGAGTGGGGCTGAAGGCATACTTGGAGACCTCTTGCGCGGCGGACCGAGGGGCGGCGCTCAGCGGCGCTACTTAAAGGCGCCACTCAAGGGCGCCACCGCAGGTCCGTCTGAAAGGCTTAGTCCTGCAGGAGCGCGCGCGCGATTTCTTCCCATTCCTCTGGCAGAGAGGCGCCGCTGGCCGGTCGACTGCCGCGCCGATACCAGTGGTCGGCGTTGGGCAGGTCGCCTTCCACGCGGTGCAGATAGGCGTGCACCCAGGCCGAGCCGTTGCCGTCGGGCTGGCCCTGGAGGGCGTCGTGGGCGCCGTCCCAGTCGTTGCCGGCCTCCATCCAAAGGGCGAGCAGCGGCGCGCCGATACCGGCGGGCGGGGCGTCGTTGGACAGGCTGGCTTTGAATTCGTCGAAGGTCATGTCGTTCTCCTGGTTCGTATGGCTGTTATCGCTGGGCGCGGCACCTGCACCTATTCGGGCACGACCGCGATGCAGTCGGCTGAGATCAGGGTGCCGGGCAGCTGGCAGCCGAGCGTAGTGCGGGCCGGGTAGGGTTTGGTGACGTACTGCTGGTAGACCTCGTTCATTTCGGCAAAGTCGTTGAGGTCGGCCAGATAGATGCCGACTTTTGTCACATGCTCCCAGGAGGTGCCGGCTGCCTCCAGCAGGATGGTGAGGTTATCGAAGACGCGCGCGGCCTGCTCGCGGAAGCCGCCTTCGACCCGCTTGCCGGTGGCGGGGTCGAGAGGGCCCTGGCTGGCGATGTAGGCGACCGGCCCGTCGGCGACGATGCCCTGGGAATAGATGCCGGCGGGCTTGGCGCCCTTGTCGGTGTAGACTTCCTTACGCATTCGAACTGTCTCCCCTCTCTGTATTGCTGTGCGGGTGGGCGGACATTTGTTTGTGGGATATCGGCAAATGACCCAATTAAGGATTCTATCGAATCAGCTTGTCATACTCGCCGTGTGGTCCGATCCAAAACCAGACCAACCCTTCCCCACCTTCGACAGCGACTGCGCGATAATTGATACCCACTCTCACAGACCAGAATCTGCCGACCTTTTTCAAGCGTAATGATGGATGTCTCGCATCGCGCTTGAGCAGTCCAAAATTCCTGTCTGCCAAGTCCTGGATATTCTGCGGCAGTCTTCGATAACATTGCCAGAACGACGGGTTCGCGAAATGTCTTACAGTTCTTTGCAATTTCCAGCCCGCAAGTCGGCAATGGCTTGGTCGGCAAGCTCGTCCAGTTTCCCTGACTTCACGTCATCTTCAAACTGTTTATCCCACATTTCTGCCTCAAACTCTTCGAACCACTTTCTGAAGCGGGCCAGTTCCTGTGAGGAGAGTTGAGAAACTGCGGACTGGAGCTCTTTTGCTGTGTGGACAGACATAGTCTTTCCTTTGACTTTTCCTTCTATTCGACGTTCTTTCAACAACAGGCTGTTGCCCCATCCATGCTTTGGGTCCCGGCTTACGGCTCGATGAGGCCTAGTTGCCTGGCTGCGCGGCCCGAATTCGCGGCGACCACCGGCTCTTGATGAAGGAAAGCACGGCCCAGATCTCGGCGTCGCTGAGCTGCTCTTCAAACCCTATCATGTTGCTCTTGTAACCGCCACCGACGAAGGCCGTCGTGCCGTACTTGGTGATGTCGAACAGCATCTGGTCAGGGTGGTGCCAGGTGTGGCCGCTGGCGTCGTGGGGCGGGGCGGGAAGAAAGCCGTTTTCATCGCGCCGGCGCCAGTTCGGCTGCCCTTCGAGATCGACACCGTGGCAGGAGGCGCAATATTGCTGGTAGAGCGTCTCGCCCTGCGCAACCAGGTGGGGATTGGAGGAGTCGGCTGCCTGCACGGAACCTTCTTCCGCGGGCGCCGTCGCGGCCGTCGCGGCGGCCGGTGTATCGGTCGGCGCGGGAGCAGGCGTGTCGGTCGGCGCAGCCGCCGTCTCCCCGGCAGGCGGTTCACCCGCCGGCCCCTGTCCTTCGTCTTCAAGGCCGAACATCGTGCATCCGAAGAGGGCCAGCGCGGCAATCAGGACCGCGGCGAGCGGCGCCAGCCCGCGTTTCATCGCTAGTCTCCCAGCGCGTCGCGCAACAGCCGCAGCCAGTTGCCGTGACAGATGGCGGCAATGTCTGCGTCGGCGTAACCGTGCGCCCGCAGCAGATCGGGGATGCGCTGCAGGTCGGCGATTGTGTCGAGGTCGGCGGGGGACTGCTCGCGACCGAAGCCGCCGTCAAGGTCGGTGCCGATGGCGATGTTGTCGGCGTTGCCGGCCAGCTCGCAGATGTGGTCAACGTGGGGGACGATATCTTCCAGGATGATGTCGTAGTTCCAGGCCTGGCCCGCCTGCCATTTCGTGGACACCATCCACACGTCGAACGCCATGCCGATGACGCCGCCGCGTTCGATGATCGCGCGCAGCTGCTCTTCGCTGAACTGGCGCTGGTGTGGGACGACGGCGCGGCAGTTGTTGTGGCTGGCCAGGACGGGTCCGTTGAAGATCTCCAGGGCCTGCCAGAAGGCCTGGTCGGACAGGTGCGTCAGGTCGAGCATGATGCCTACCCGTTCCATCTCGCGCAGGAGGTCCGGTCCCATCTCACCGAGGCCGAGTTCGGTGCCGGTGCCTCCGGCGTAGCGGCAGGGGCCGTAGTGCGCGGGGCCAATCGCGCGCAGGCCGGCAGCGTGCCAAGCCTCGACGTGTTCGGGGGAGAGGATTGGGTCGGCCCCCTCCATCGACAGGAAAAATCCGAGTGGGGGCTCGTCGCCGCCCGTCTGATCAAAGGCGGTCCAGTCGCGCCAGTGGCCGTCGAGCTGGGCGCGGGTGGTGATAGTGCGCACGATGCCCTGGTCTTCGAGGGCGCGGTAGTAGGCCAGGTGTCCCTGGGCGATGGCGCAGGCCTGGGTGGCGTGGTCGTAGTCGATATTGGGGGCGGGGCGTCCGGTCGAACGGGCGATGGCGGTGGCAAAGGAGAGCGCGATCCGCCCCTGGCGCATCTCGGGGAAGGCGACCGTGCCCACCCCCATCCCTTTGCCGCCGTCCGCTTTTTCTGTGGCGCGGATCGTATAGACCGATCGCGTCAGATCGCGGTTGCCCTGGAGCGCGTTCATGGCCAGGTCGAGGTGGGCATCGATCAGAAGCATGGGGAACTCCGGCGTTTACGGGTGCTAGAGATAGAGCGGGGCTATGGGGGCCGCTTGAGGGAGGGGCAGTTGTTGCCGCATCCTGGCGCCGGCGGCCGCCGAACGCGCAGGCGCGGCGCTCAAAGATCGTGCTCTTCCGTCTCAGGCGGCACCGGTCAGTTCTGCGGGTATCTGCAGCTGGCGCTCGACATGCAGACCGGCCGGGTCGAGCACGGCGACCCCGTCTTCGCCGCCGGCATAGATGCGGTCGTTGACTTCCAGCATGCAAAGGGCAGGCTGGCTACCGCCAATAGGTGACCATGCGACGCCGTCTGCCGAGCGCCACAACTGGGTGTCGTCGCTCAGCAACCAGTTAGCCTGGTCGTCACCGGAGGGCGCGGACGTGACGGCGACAAGGGCATTCACCTGCTCCGGCGCGCCCTCCACCACGGTGAAGCTGCGTCCGCCGTCAGTCGACTGCCAGAGCCCGTCGGTTTCGGTCCCGGCCAGGACCTGGCCGCTGCAGTGCACGTCCGGCGCGACCGCGACGGTCTGGTAGGCGGCATCGGCAGAGAGGCTGCGTTTCCACCCGAGACCGGCATTGGGGGAGCGGTAGATGCCCTCCTCGGTTCCGGCGAAGACGACCTGCCAACGTGGCCAGGCGCTCTCCTCCATGGGTGGGGCCCATGTCAGCGTGAGGACGGTGAGGTTTTGCAGACCGAAGTTGACCGGCATCCAGCGGATGCCGCGATCGCGGCTGCGCAAAACGCCGTCGCCTTCGCTGCCGGCGAGGAGCACGCCGGAGTCGTCGTAGTCGGGTGCGGCCGAAAAGGTGAGGACTGCGGCCTCCGCGCCTTCGCGCCAGGCGGCCTGCCACTGTTCCGCACTGTTGAGGAGGTAGGCGATGCCAAAGGGCGCGCCGCCGGTGAAGATGCGGTCATCGAGGGCGCAGGCGGCGGTCAGTCTTTCCATGGGCTGGGGCGCCGGCGTCAACTCGTCTTCGCCCAGGGTGAAGAGCCCGTAGGGACCGGCGGCCCATATACTGCCGTCATATTCTGAAAGGGAAAGGATTATCGACATGTTTGCTCTTTACTTTGAGTGATTGGAGAGACCGTCGGCGTGCGGCGGTAAGAGTTCAGCATGCTGCTTTATGGGATAGCCCGCTTTGCTCGTGCGCGGCCTGGCTACTGAGAGAGGCTACGGTTCCATGCTTTGGGTAGGATCTTTATGGTAAACGATCGTGTTGGTGCCGAGGGCCATGAGGGCGCCGCTGACGGCGGTCTCGAGAACAGCCGACTGGACGCCGGTTACGTCGATGAGCCCGGTCTCGCGGGCGTCGACGATTTCCTTGCCGAAGACGTCGTAGGCGTAGCCCGGGCCGGCCTCCTCAAGGTGGATGGCGGCCACGGATGGAGACTCGATGCCGGCATTTTTTACGATCTGCAGGAAGGGCGCGTCGAGGGCGTCGCGCAGAACCTTGACACCGAAGTTTTCGTCGCCCTCCAGCTCCAGTTCATCGAGCGCGCGGCGGGCGTGGACAAAGGCTGCGCCGCCGCCGGCTACGACGCCGGTCTTGTGTGCCAGAGAGACGGCGGTGAGGGCCCGCTCCGACAGCCCGGAGAGGATGTCGCGTTCCTGCTTGAGATTGGTGCCAACTTTGAGCACGCCCATGCCGCCGGTGAGGGCGGCCAGCCGGTTGATGATGTCGGAGCGCTCGTCGTCGTCGACGCGCAGCCCTTCAAGCCGGAGGCGCAGCTGGTCGACCGTTTCCTGGACCGCGGCGGTGCGACTCTGGTACGGTTGCAGCTGCATCGTTTTGCGGTCTACCTGCACGCGCATCGCCTCGCCCAGGTCGGCCTCGGTGGCCTTGGCGGCGTAGGCGTAGTAGTTGCGGCCGAGGATTGTGGCGCCGGTCAGCGTGGTCAGGTCGCGGAAAGCCATGCGTCGCGGGTCGCCGATCTCTTTCATCTGGACGCCGAGGATCGAGATCTTTTTCTTCTCCTCGGTCTGATTGCGCACCATGACGTGGAGCGCCTCTTCCTTGAAATGGGAGCCGATGATCACGAGCGACTTCTTGCCGGTCTTCATCGCGGCCTCGATCAGCGCAATCGTTTCGTCGGCCTGGGACATCGTGTCATCAACCACCGCGATGGTGGAGTCGCCGTAGATGGCCCATTTGCGGATCGGGTCGGTGTAGAGATGGAAGCTGGCGATTTCGGCCTTGTAGTTGGCGCCGGCGTGGTATTCGCGCGCCAGGAAGGGCGAGACGTACTTTTCGACGGAGACGCGTGCATCGGCGCCGAGGAGATAGCTGAGCTCGCCTATGGTGGCGGCCAGGTCGCGGTCCTTGACGACGGTGAGGGCGACGAGGGCGAGGTCATTCTCGGTTTCGACGGGAATGGCTATCTTTTCGAGGTGGGCGCCCACAGTTGCGGTGGCGGCGCGCAGGCCGATCTCCAGCTCGCGATAGCCGATGCCGGCGGTCATCATCTTGAGCGTCTGGCGGTAGATGTCGCGGGTGAGGAGGGCGGTTGCGGTGCCGCCGTCGCCGACCTGGCCGGCGATGCGCCAGATGATGTGGCGCATAAGCATGGCGCCGACGTCGATGAGAGGGTCGCCGAGGCTGAGAATACGGCGCACGGCGGTAGCGGCGTCATCGAGCAACTCGGGCCCGCGGGTGCCGTCCCTTTCGTTGATGACATGTCCGCCGACCGGCCCGAGGGTCGGGGCCAGCAGGTCGGCGATGGCGTTAATGCCGTTGCTCAGATTTTCGTGCGTCTCCTCCGGGCCGGCGACCGCAGCCTTGTGATGTTTAATCTGTTCCAACTTTGCACCTCGACAATCTGATGAATGCTGATTGGTGTGAAGTTGCCCAATTATCGGTTGGGTGTGTGATTGGCTGTCAAGCCGATCAGGCCCACAGGTGTGCGTATTTAAGTCCGCTGCCGGTGTTGAACAGGACGACAGTTTCATCGCCGCGCAGCCAGCCTGATTCCAGCAGCTCAATCTGGGCGGCGAGCGTGGCCGCGCCCTCGGGGCAGGGGAAGACGCCGGTGCACTTGCCGATGCGTCTGGCGCTGCGCAGCATAACGTCGTCCTCGACGGCAACGGCGGTGCCGCCGCTCTCGCGCACGGCCCGGAGCATCAGAAAGTCGCCGACGGCGGAGGGTACGCGCAGGCCGTCGGCGAGCGAATGCGCTCCCTCCCAGGGTTCGGCGAACTCGGTCCCCTGCTCCATGGCGCGCACGATCGGCGCGCAACCGCTGCTCTGGACGCTGACCATGCGTGGCCGTTTGCTGCCGATCAGGCCGAGCTGCTCCATTTCGTCGAAGGCTTTCCACATCCCCACGAGGCCGGTCCCGCCGCCGGTCGGGTAGAAGATCACGTCGGGCAGGCGCCAGCCGAGCTGTTCCCAGATCTCGTAGCCCATCGTCTTTTTGCCTTCGATTCGGTACGGCTCTTTGAGCGTGCTGACGTCGAACCAGCCGTTCTGCGCGACCTTCTCGCGCATTTTGGCGCCGCAGTCGGTGATCAGGCCGTCAACGAGGGTGACCTCCGCGCCCAGGTTGCTGCATTCGACGCGAAATGCGGCAGGCACATCCTGCGGCATGTAGACGTGGGCGGGCAGCCCGACTTTGGCGGCGTAGGCGCTCATCGCGCCGGCTGCGTTGCCGGCGCTTGGGATGGCCAGCTCCGCCGCGCCGAGCTCGAAGGCGCGGCCGACAGCCATCGCCAGGCCCCGGGCCTTGAAGCTGCCGGTGGGGTTGAGGGACTCGTCTTTTATCAGCGTATTGGGACAGCCGATCTCTTCGCCGAGGGCCCGGGCGTGCACGAGAGGCGTCCAGCCTTCGCCGAGCTTGAGCTGCGCGGCCCGCGTCCGAATCGGCAACACCTCTTCGTAGCGCCACAGCGAGGATTCCCGTTCTGCCAGCGAGTCGCGCGTCAGGGTCTGGGCGGCTTTGGCCAGGTCGTAGCGGGCAAGCAGCGGCTTTTCGCAGGCGGGGCACAGGTTCATCAGCCGGTCGGCTTCGTACTCTTCGCCGCAGCGGCTGCAGGAGAGATGTGTGAGCGTCGAACGGGTTGCAGTCATAGGAACTGCCAGATATGGTGAGTTGCCGCGCGCCCGCGTGGAGGGCGACGGGAACGGTCCGGTTAGAGACAAGGAAAGCGGCAGCGGCATGTCGGCGCCGGCTGCCTGCTCAATTGTACTGTGCTTCCGACAACAAGGCAAAATTGACCACGATTCATGCCGTCGTCATAATTGACTAGGCATTGATTGCACACGATCGCCCCTCGGCGGCGATTTCCCGGGTTGAAATTGGGGATTTTCGAAACGATATCAGGCGCACATCCGTATAGATTCATGAGGCGGTGCAATGGAAGCGATCGTTGAGGCGCAAAACCTGCGTAAGACCTATAAGCGCGCTGACGGCTCCAGCATTGAGGCGGTCAAAGGCGTGGACCTGTCGATTCGGCGGGGCGAGATCTTCAGCCTTCTCGGGCCGAACGGCGCGGGCAAGACGACGACGATCTCGATGATCAGCGGGCTGGTATCGCCGACGGAGGGGGATGCCGTCATCGGGGGACACTCGATCACGAAGCAGCCGATGGCGGCCAAGCGGCTGATGGGCTTCGTGCCGCAAGAGATTGCGCTCTATCCGGATCTCAGCGCGCGCCAGAACCTGCTTTTCTTCGGCAGAATGTACGGGATGGGCGGCAAGACGCTCAGCCGCCGCGTCGACGAGTTGCTGGCGTTCATGGAGCTGCACGAAAGGCGGAACGATCGCGTTGACACCTTTTCGGGTGGCATGAAACGCCGCGTCAACATCGCTGCCGGACTTCTGCACAAGCCGCAGCTGATCTACATGGACGAACCGACGGTCGGCATCGACCCGCAGAGCCGGCGCCGCATCCTGGACACGGTCAAGCAGCTGCGGGACGAAGATGGCATGACGGTGCTCTATACGACGCACCTGATGGAGGAGGCGCAGGAGCTGAGCGACCGCGTGGGCATCATGGACCACGGCGAGATTATCGCCATGGGCACGCAATTGGAGTTGACGGAGCAGGTGGGCGAGGAGGACCGGTTGGAGTTCGCGGTCGCAGGTGAGGTTGCGGATGGGACGCCGGCGCGCATTAAACATGAGGTTGCCGGGGTCACTCGGGTTCTCTGCGATACACACGGGCCGGCCGGCGACGGGTCCGGCGAGTCTGCATCTGCGCGTCTGACCGTCTTCGCCGAGAGAGGCCGCACTGCGCTCCCTCTCATCATACAGGCGCTCCATTCCGCCGGACTGGAAGTCCAGTCGGTGGCTGTGCGCGAGCCGGACCTCGAAGCGGTCTTCCTGGCGCTGACGGGGCGCGAGCTGCGGGACTAGATCCCGAATTTTTGCACCTCTGACGCTCAGAGGGCGGACAATTTTTCCTGCCGAGTCTCCATTCTCCTGATTGATGCGCAAGATCCTCGCAATTGCCGGCAAAGAACTGTACATCTTCTTTCGCGATCGAAATCTGCTCCTGCTCTCGTTTGCAACGCCGCTGGTGCTGTCGACGATCATCGGGCTTGCGTTCGGGGGCGTCGGCGGCGGTTCGAACAGCCCTGATTTCGCAGAGATCGCGGTGGCGGTGGTCAATCTGGACGAAGGCGTCGACGTTCAGGAACTGTTGGGTCTGCCCGACCAGTTCACTGATGCCAGTTCGTTGCCGTTTGATCCCGCAGATGTCGCGCTCCCGTTTGGGGGTTCTCAGGTCACGCTGGACGCGTTGTTGGAGAGCGGTTCTGCGCTCAATTTCGGCGATCAGGTCGCCGGAATTCTCCTCTCCCAGCCGCTTGGGAACGCCGACGCGCCGGGCGGCGCAGGATTGGATTTTGGTGAACTCGAATGCCGATTGCTGGACAACGGTGAAGGGGAGGAGGCCTCGACCTTCGCCGCCGGGGGTTCGCTGGACGACCTGCTCGCCGCTTCGCCGCTTGAAGACGCCGACCTGGCGCGCGCCGGGGTCGACAGCGGCGAGTACGCGGCCGCGGTGATCATTCCGCCCGATTTCAGCAGAGCGATGATCCCCCGGTTCGTCCTGGACGGTGAGGGGAGGGTCCGCGCCGATCTGGGCGATCCAGCCGGGACGGTGGAGGTCTACGGCAACAACGGACGCCCGGTCTCGGCGCGCATCGTTCAAAGCATCGCGGCGGGGATCGTCAATCAGTTTGTGCGTGTGAGCGTCGCGCTGGGCGCCACGCTGGAAACGTCGGCCAATGTCGTTCTTGACAGTTTCGACCTCAGCCTGGTTGACCTCAGCGCAGTTGACGTCGGCAATTTGAACCTGGGCGCTGTCGACCTTCCGGCGGCGCTGGCCTCGCTGCAGGGCCTTGATGCGTCGGTCCTGGAGCCCTTGTTATGTTTTATCACGCCAGGCGCGAGCAATATCAGCGTCAGCCGGCAGCCGCTGGATGTGCTGCAGCAGGGGCCGACGTTTGCGCGGCTCATCGTCCCGATCGGGGCGTCGCAGGCGGTCTTTTTCGCTCTCTTCACGGGCGTATTCGGCATGAACTCGATCTACGAGGAGCGCCGCTACTGGACGCTGCAGAGGATGATTGTTTCGCCGACGCCGCGGTTCTATCTGCTGGTAGGCAAGGTGCTGGGGAACCTTGTGGCGGTTCTGCTGCAGATTCTGATCCTGCTGGCCGCGCTGACCGTGGTGGCGTCGATCGTAGTCGGCGCGCCGGCGATGATTTGGGGCCCGAATGCGGCGGCAATTCTCGCAGTGGCGCTGGCGCTGGCGCTGTGTGTATCGGGCGTGGGCGTTTTTCTGGTCGGGCTGGCGCGGACGCCAGAGCAGGTCACGCTGTTCGGGCCGCTGATCAACATTGGGCTTGCCGTCGTGGGGGGAGCGTTCGGTTTCGCGTTGCCGGCACAGGCGGCCCAGTTCTCGCTGATATTCTGGGGCGTGGACGCATTTACGAAGCTGGCCAGCGCGCAGACGGACATCGCGCTCAATCTGCTGGTGCTGTTCGCGCAGGGTCTCGTTCTGTTCCTTGTGGGAATGTGGCTGTTCAAGCGGAGGCTGGACCTGTAACGTTATCCTGGCGGTTGTTGCCCAGCCATTTGCGCTTGTTTTTCGAAACTGGCGATAGTTCCAACTGCTGCTGACAATGCGACCGATTCTGACGATTGTATTGAACGACCTGCGAATCTTTTTTTCGCAACGGGGCAATCTGGTTGGCCTGCTGGTGATTCCCGTCCTGCTTACGGTGGTCATTGGCTGGAGCCTGGGGCAATTTGTAGGTGGAGGGCAGTTGCGCCTGCGCGTCGACCTTATCGACCTGGACGAGTCCGACATGTCGGCCCGACTGATCGACGAGCTGCGTGCGGCCAACGATGCTCTCGTGCTGTGCCCGCCGGACAATGACGCCGACGACTTTTGCGGGTTGGACGGCGAAGCGCTGGACCTTGAACGCGCCATCGAACGGGCGCGTGCGGGCAGAACTGACGCGCTGATCGTCGTCCCGGCTGGCTACGCGGTCGCGCTAGAGACGTTCCAGCCAGCCGGTATCGACTACTATTCGTTGTCGGACCCGCTACAGCCGGACGCAGTTCTGCAGAGCCTGGAGGCAGTGCTGCAACGCGTCAACGGCGCGTCGATGACGGCCGGCGTGGCGGGGGCACTGCTGGACAACGTGATCGCCGGGCTCGATCTGCCCGCCATCGACGAGACAGTGCGGACGGGGTTTCTGGACCAACTGTTCCGAAATGCGGAGCAGAAGCTGATCGAGATGCCGGCGCCGGTACGTTTCGAGACCGGGAGGGGGGAGGCGGGCGGCGATGCCTCCGACAACGGGTTCAACCAGTCGGCGCCGGGGATGGGGTCGCTGTACGTCATGTTTACGGTGCTGGGCGGGATGGCGATCCTGCTGCGCGAGCGGCGTCAGTGGACGTTGCAACGTCTGATGGCGCTGCCGCTCTCACGGGCGCAGATCCTCGGCAGCAAGATTGTGGTCTACTTTGTGCTGGGCATGATCCAATATATGATCGTGTTTGTTGTCGGCGGTGTCGCGGGGATGGACTTCGGGGATGATGCGCTGGCGCTGCTGGCGGTCATGGCGGCCTTTGTTCTGTGCATCACCGCGTTGACGTTCGCGCTCGCTCCGTGGATCCGAAGCGAGGGTCAGGCCAGGGGCTTTGTTCTGCTGTTGTCGCTGTCGCTTGCACCGCTGGGCGGGGCGTGGTGGCCGCTGGAGATTGTGCCCGACTTCATGCGGACGCTCGGGCATCTGTCGCCCGTCGCCTGGGCGATGGACGGCTTCCAAGATCTGATCTGGTACAGCGGCGGCTTCGCCGATGTCCTGCCGGAGGTCGGCGTGCTGCTGGCGGCGGCCGCTGTTCTGTTCGTGGTTGGGATTCGAGGATTCAGGTATGAATGACAGGGAACGTCCCACATTCGAGGTCATTTCGATTTGCAATGTCTTCATCTGAGCAGGGCGCTAAGTTGCCGTCTGGCGAAACCAGCCCAGTTGGCCGCGCTGGAGGCCGGTACGCGGCAGCGGGAGTGGACATAGAGGCCGGCTGCCGAGCGGTCGAGTTGATGCGGGAGGCGGTGCGGGAAACGCAAACGGCCAATGTGCTGACCGAGGTGGGCAGCTTCGGCGGCGTATTCGCGCTAGCGGACCTTCCGCTGCAGCCGCTGTTGGTGGCTTCGACGGACGGCATAGGCACGAAGGTCAAACTGGCAGCGGATCACGGTCGCTGGAAGATCATTGGCGCGGACATGGTCAATCACTGCATCAACGACATCCTGGTGCATGGCGCGCGCCCCCTCTTGTTTCTTGACTATATCGCGGTTGACAAAGTTGTGCCCGAAAATGTTGCCGCGATTGTGGCGGGGGCGGCGGAGGCTTGCCGAGATGCCGGATGCGCACTGCTGGGGGGCGAAACGGCCGAGATGCCGGATGTTTACACGCCCGGCTCGTGCGATGTGGCGGGCACGATCGTTGGCCTGGTTGACCGGCAGGCGCTGCTGCCGCGGCGGCAGGCGATGCGGCCCGGCGATCTGCTCATCGGGCTGCCGAGCAGCGGCCCCCATACGAACGGCTATTCGCTCATCCGCCGCGTCGTCGAGGGCAGGGATCTGCAGATGCTCCTGGAGGACGGGCAGCCGCTGCTCGACTCGCTGCTTGCACCCCATCGTTCCTACCTGCCGGCCGTGCGCGATCTTGAGGGGGCTGAAATCGATGTCAAGGGGCTTGCGCATGTCACTGGCGGCGGCCTGGTGGACAACCTGCCCCGGATCCTGCCTTCGGGCTTGCGCGCACAGATTGATTGCCGGAGCTGGGAGCCTCCGGCAATATTCCGCCGTTTGCTGGCGTGGAGCGGGATGGATGGCGACGAGGCTTACCGGGTCTTCAACATGGGAATCGGGATGGTCGCGGTCATGGCCGCGGAAGAGGCGAGCCGTGCTCAGAGCTTACTGCCCGGCGCTGTTGTAATCGGTTCGTTAGCCCTCGGCGATGGGTCCGAATCTGACGTAGTGCTGGATGGCTTTTAGAAGTGACGAGCTGCCTCTGCTCCATTCTGGTGGGGCATGAAGAGCAGAAAACAGTTCGAGACATCGGAAGCCGCCTACATGGCAGCAGAAGGAGACCGCATGACTACGGAACTCGTCCAACTTTCCCTCGATGGTCCGATCGCCACACTCGTTCTCAATCGCGCCGACAAGCTAAACGCGCTGAACTCGGAGATGCTGACGGCGCTGGAAGGGTACGCGGACGCTTTGGACCGCAACCAAGAGATTCGCGTCGTCTTGATCACGGGCACGGGCAGGGCCTTCTGCGTCGGCGCGGACATTTTTGAGTGGAGCGATCTGACGCCGCTGGAGATGGGGCGGCGCTGGATTCGCGACGGGCTACGCATTTTCGATCGTTTCGCGCGGTTACCGCAACCGGTGGTGGCGGCGCTCAATGGTTACACATTTGGCGGTGGGCTGGAACTGGCGCTGGCGGCGGACCTGCGGCTGGCCGCGGCGGGTGCGCAGCTCTCGTTTCCGGAGGTAAAGCTAGGTGTGATCCCAGGGTGGGGCGGTACGCAGCGACTGGCGCAGCTGGTCGGGCCGAGCCGGGCCAAGCAGATGACATTCAGCGGCGAGAGTGTGGATGCGGATCAGGCGGAAGCGTGGGGTCTGGTGAACGAGGTAATTCCTGACGAGCAACTGGCGCAACGCTCGCTTGAACTTGCCGAACTGGTTGCGGCCAACGGGCCAGTTGCGGTACAGATGACGAAGCAACTCATCGACGCGGCCGCGCCGGACAGGAGCGACGGCGGCGCGGTCCTGGAGAGCATTGCGGGCAGCTTGGCCTCCTACACTGCCGACGCGCAGGAAGGCGTAGCCGCCTTTCGTCAGCGCCGGACGCCGCGGTTCAGCGGGCGATGAGACCTGGGGACCAGGCATCTTCGCGGCGTTCGCGCGGCGCTGTTAGTCCTGGATTCTCTCGCCGCAGCGGGGGCAGAAAGCGGGAGAACTCTTTTCCTCGCTCAACTCTTCCATGAAGCCGGAACCGAGGATGCCTGCCGGCAGCGCGAAGAGGCCGATGCCAACGATCGCGATCACGCCGGCCAAGAGGCGGCCGGCCGCGGTGACCGGAAAGACGTCGCCGTAGCCGACGGTCGTCAGGGTGATGATACTCCACCACATCGCTTTGGGAATGCTGGCGAACACTTCGGGCTGGGCTTCGTGTTCGGCGAAAAACATCAGCGAGGATGTCATTACCAGCAGCAGAAAAAGCACGGAAATAACTGCCAGAAGCTCGCCGCGTTTGGTCTGGACGACCCTGCCCAGCGTCTGCAGGCTGGAGAAGTAGCGGCTGAGGCGGACGATGCGCGCCAAAAGGCGCACGACGCGCAGGAAGCGCAGGTCAAGCCCGTGCAAGTTAACGAAAAAGACGAGGTATACGGGTAACACCGCCGAGAGGTCGATCAGCGCAAGCGGTGAAACGAGGTATCGCAGGCGACCCCTAATCGGATGCGCGTACTTCGGGTCTTCGGTGCAGGACCATAGCCGCAGCAGATACTCGACCGAGAAGACCCCCACCGAAATGAGTTCGAAAAGGTGGAAGGCGCGCGGCGAGATCTGAAACAGCTCTTCGACTGTGCCTGCGATCAACGCGACGACGTTGAGCGAGATCAGCGTGATGAGAAAGATGTCGAAGATCTCGCTCGCGCGGTTGCCCTCTTCGGCCTCTTCAATTATTTCGTAGACCGTTTTCTTCAGCGAAACCATCAGACTGGGTTAAAGAGTGGCGCAAAATCCTTTTCAGTTTCAGTTCGTTGGCCGGGGTTCGGCGCGTCAACGAGCGCAATGGGGAGCTGAGGGGAGAGGAACGATTGGGAGCGGCGTTGCGATGTCTGCACTGTGGTGGGCGAGGAGGGACTCGAACCCCCGACCTCACGGATGTGAACCGTGCGCTCTAACCAGCTGAGCTACTCGCCCGGGTGGGGCCGGCAACGTCGAAATTGTGCCGGCTGAACCACCGCCGAGTATATCATCGTCGGCGTATTTTGTAAATCCTGGGCGATACAGCAAAATGATGCGGGAGTTGCAACCGCTTCGCAGATTGGGCGGTAGCAGAACGGAATTCAGCGTGCCGTGGCGCACTCACAGGCCTGGCACATACACCGGCATACGCAGACAATGGCCCGATCCCATCGCCGCAGCCGCTGGCTGTACCGTACCTTTTTCGTTCTGGTGATTGCCGCGGGACTCTACGGCTGGTTCTACGGGGCCGGAAACTGGCAGCCGGACGCATCAGCTCTTGAAATTGCCTCACTGACGGGCGGCGCAGACTGGATCGACCTCGTGGCCGGCATCCTGGAGGACGCCATTCAGATCTTTCAGGAGATCTCCAGCCAGCCCCGGCGCTGAGTTATCCCCACTTTCCTAACCCCCCTGTGCTGCGCGGCCCTCCGGCGTATGCATGCACAGCAGGCCATCTCTGGCGTTCAGAAAGCGGCACAGCTCGATGTAGGCCGGCCGGAAACTTGGCGCTCCGCAACATGGGCTTGGCTCCATGATGCCCCACCAGTACTGCTCCTCATCCTGGGGAGCACCGTCGCTGAGCCACTCCAGATTGGGCATCGTGATCAGGCTCATGAGGCCGATCCATGGCTGCCAGTTTTCCTCGGCCCACGTGAAGGCCCGCTTGAGATATTCCGCCTGAACATCCATGTCGATGCCCGCGTCGGCTCCGTGCCACTTGTATTTGGGATTGACCGGGTCGGTTGTCCAACCGAACTCCAGCAGGACGATCTGTTTGTCAGCGTCGCCATGCCTTTCCATTATCGCGCGGACATCCTCCACGTGGCGAAAGCTGAAGAAACGATGCCCGCCGTAACTCGGGTCCGACTCTGCGACATCGGGTTCCAGTTCCGGCGGAGCTGCAAAGCCCACACCGTGAACGCCTAGGGCGTCGAAAAAGCCGTCGCTGTCCCCCATCGCCTCGTACATGCGCTCATAGAAGATGACATCCGGCATCGCGCTTTCATTATCGTCGCCTGTCGGGGCCATGCCGGCGCTGATGACCAGAGCGTTCGGGTTTGCCTGTTTAATGGCATCGTAGGCTTTGCCGAGGAATAGGACATACTCAGCCGGGTTCGGACGTTTGTGGCCCCACTCGCGGCTCAGATTCGGTTCATTCCAGATCTGATAGGCCTGGATGCAGCCTACCGCGCCGGGTTTGCAGCTGTAGCGGCTGGCGAGGGCGAAGATGTAGTCGGCGAAGTGGTCGGCGCTTTCGGGCGGCAGGCCGGCCCAAAAATCTTTCTTTTGCGGATCGATCGAGACGCGGGCCAGTAGTTTGAGATTGGCGTCGTTTACTTGCTGCACTACGCGATCTGAGAAGGACCAGTCGAGGTGGCCCTTTCCGAACCCTTCAATCGTCTCCCAGGCAAAAGTCTGCTTGACCCAGTGAAATCCTGCTTCGCGTATCAGATTCAGGTCTCTACTCGCAACTTCGGGCCGCCACCAGAGGAATGCCTGTGTACCGAAGTCAGGGCTCTCCATCGTGGCCGGCAGGAATCCAACTTCAACGGGCTGTTCACTCTCGCTGGTTGGCGTAGGTGTTTCTGGCGTCTGGGGTGTAGGCGTTGCCGGTTCGGGCGTATCGGTGGCAGGCGGTGGAGCTGGCGTATCGGTTGGCGCCGCGTTTGATTCACCTGTCGGGGCGGGTGTCGCGGTTGGTTCTTCGTTGCCATCCCCACAGGAGGCCAGCGAAAAAAGGGTGAAGATAAGGATAGCGATGAGTGGGAGGCGTCGCAAGGTTTCCCTCAAGGCTCAGCAATTGTGGACAACAAACTGCTTGCGTGTCGATCAGGTAAGGGCTGTGAGTGCGACCGCGATAGGCCGAATCGTCCTGGCAAGTCACGCCGGACGTTTTCAGGTTCAGGCGCCCGCCGCGAAGGCAGCGTCTGACGCCTGCGTCCGGTCCAGCCGTTACTTTCCTTGCCCAAGCGGCATTCTTCCATTGTAAGTGAAAATAGACCTATCTGGAAATTCCGATCCGATTTCGTTTCACAACTATCTCTTCGACTTCTGCGGCAGCTTGGGGCGGGGCGAGGGAGGATGGGGAGACCTGTCGGGGAGATGAAAACAGCGCCGCGTGCCTCAAGCCCTTCGTCCCCATTTTTTTGCCGTCAGCGGGTGATTTCCCATGCCAGATGTTGGATCTCGGGCAGGATCAGCTTATCCATTGCCAGCTTGACGGCGTTGGTTGACCCGGGCATGCTGATGATGGCGCAACCGCGGTAGGTGCCGGCGGTGGCGCGGCTGAGCATGGCGGCCGCGCCTACTTCGTCGTAGCTGAGCATGCGAAAGATCTCACCGAAGCCGGGCAGCTCTTTTTCCAACGCTCGCGACAGCACATCGTACGTGCGATCACGTTTGCTGACACCGGTGCCGCCGTTGAAGACGATAACCTGTGCGCCGCTTCGGCTGAAGGCTTCGAGGGCAGCGGCGACTTCGTCAGGTTCGTCTCGCACGATGCGGTAGGCAATCACCTGGTGACCGGCGTCTTCCGCCATCTGACGGATGGCCTGGCCGCTGCGGTCGGTTTCGGGCGTGCGCGAATCGGAAACGGTCACGACCGCAAAGGCGATGCTTCCCTTTTCCTCTTTGGCCTGGCGTCTGTGCTCCTCTGAGCTTTGTGAGTTACTCATTTTCTCCCTTTTCCACCTGCGAACCGGGCGCTCCCGCTTTACTCCGTGCGGTGTGCGGCGGACCCACGCGGATTCTCGAAGGCGTCGATCCACAACCGGCGCCACTCTTCTACATCGCGCATTACTGTTCTCGGCTCGCTGCGGGAGCGGACGACGAATTCCGGGTGGGCAGTGCGGCCTGTGTGATGGCCGGTGGTCTGATAGCGTAGATCGAGAGACCAGCGGCACTTGTCTGAACGGTTTGGGGTGGAGCGGTGCGGCGTAAAGCGTGAAAGGAAGATCACATCTCCCTTGGAGCAGGCCAGCGAGCGCGGTTCGACATCCTGCAACAGGTCTGGCATTACGTTGGTCGCGATGGTCGTACCCCCGGCGGCCTGGTGGCGAAGGTAGCCGCGACCGTGTACGCCCGGCAGGGCCTGCACACAGCCCATCTCGGTAGTGGCATCGCCCAGCGGGACCCAGCAGGTGGCGATGTTCGACTCTTCTGCTTCAGGCATCATAACGCCGGCATCCTGATGCCAAGGTACGACGTAAAGGGATGGTCCGGTATCGGGATCGAAGCGTTCAGGCGGTTTGGCGCGCAGGTGCTGGATCGGATTGCAGACGATTTCCGGCCCCGTAAGCGACTGGGCCGCATCCAGCAACTTCGGGTTGTGCAGGAAATCGAACATCGCGCGGCCGCGTGCGTGCATGATATCCATCTCCTCATCCATGCGCTTGCTTTGGCCGAAGAGCAGTCCGAACCGGATCTCAAAAGGTTGGTCTTCGTGCAGGTCGGTGATCTCCTCCTCGTTGAACAGTTGCCGGGCGCGCGCGTCAACCCAGTCGCTGAGTTCGTCTATCAGCGGCTGCAGGTCTTCGTCATCGAGGAGTCCGCGCGCGATGACAAAGCCGTCTCGGTTGAAGGCATTTATCTGTTGCTGACTCAATGTCATGAATTGTCTCCTGTAGCGTCGAACTGCAGGTATTTGCGCGCTACCGATTGCTTGTATCGTTCGATCCGATGGGAAACTCGGCGGGCAGTGTCTCCGCCATCTGCTCTTCGTCGAAGCCGCATAGGGGGTGTCCGAATCCGCCCAGGCTTCTGCCGTCTGTCTGTACGTCGAAGATGATGTTGTCATCGGCGCTTGCGCTCACGCCGGCGGGAATGTAATCGAGGCGGAGCGTATCGCGCACCTTCCAGGCGACGATGTGATCGGCGCAGGAGGTATCGCCGCTGATGCCCAGGGCGCCCAGGAGGCTGCCGGTCTCGCTGTACAGCGGCAGACCGCCCCCGGCCCGGCTCCAGCCGCCCGGTTTCAGCCCCACCATCGGATCCCCCGTCTGTCCGTAGAGGGAGGCGTCGCCACCGTAGGCGACAGAGGTATCGAGCGGAATGCTGTCATGCAGACCGTAGAGATTTCCGCCGGGCTGGGTGGCGGAATGGAGATTGCTGGTTGAGAAGGCCAGCCGAGGGAGGCTGAAGCCGTTGGCGGTGCTGGCCTTCTGCGCCGAAAGAACACGACCCCCGGGCCACTGCGAGCCCCGGTTGGCGCCGGAAAAGGTAACGACGCAGGCGACGCCATCGCGGTCGACGACGCTGGCCCATACGTGGTTGCCGAGGCCGCCGTTGTTGCCGCCCCCCACGATCGTTGTCAGGGCGCTGGTTACGGCGTCATGGTCGGGCAGGTTTTCGCAGCCGGCGACGAATTCGGGTTCCTGCTGGTTTCTGGTTGCGCTCTCGACGAAGCGAATTGTGGGCGCGTCCCGATCTGCGACGTTGTCGAAGCGGACAACAGCGCCGCGGCCCGGCACACCAACACTGGAACCGTTGATCGTGACATAAGCGTTGCCGTTCACGTCAAAGTCGACCGACGTGGGGAAAGGGAGCCCGGTAATGATATCCTGGGAAGTCTCCCCCGGCCCGACGCGGACCACTGCGCCGCTGTTCGGAATGGGGCCTTCGTCGGTAAAGATGCCGAAGCGGACGGCATAGAGCTCGCCGTCAGGGCCGGTACGAAGGTCGGTCAGCATCGTCAGGTCGGTGGCGTAGTCGTCAACGTTGCCGGAGTTTGGATCTACGACTACGACTTTGGCGGAGCCTGGCAGGAATGGAAAGCCGGGCAGGAGTGAGACGTAGATGCGGCCATCGGCGCCGAACGTGACACCTGTTGGGACCGGGTCCGATTCGAGCGTGCCGCCGCGATAGGGGTTGGGGAGGGGGCCGGGGATACCTTCAAAGACGGCGAGGACTTCGGCCGTGCGGTTGACCACATCAACGCGCACCAGCGTGTTCGCGCCCGCCTCTGCGACGTAGAGAAAGCCGTCCGGCCCGGCGGTCAGGCCGTAAGGATGGGACTCCAGGACGTAACCATCCGGATTTTGTTCTTTTTCCAATCTCCACAGCGGGAAGACCTCCAGGACGGATCCTTGCAGGATGCGCAGAACTGCGGCGGTATCCGGCAGCGCTTCTTCGCTTGCTACCCCTTGCCAGACGCCGGCGGTGGCATACATCTCGTTGTTGAGCAGCGCCAGGCGGGCGCCGCCGACGATATCGCTGCCGAGAAAGATGGACGGCAGGGTCGCCACAAGCTGCGGCTGGCCGCCCAACGTTACGCGGATAACGCGCGCGGTATTGCCATATGTCGCCCTGATGATTTCGTTTGTGTTTGGATCCAGGCCGCCAACCTCTACTTCCCTGTCGCCGCCCAATCCGACGTCAATGACCCAGATGCTGCCGTCATCAATGGCCAGAACGCCTTGCGGCCCGTTCAGACCGTCCACAATTACGGTGCCGCCGCTCTCCCTTTCTTGTGCCGTTACGATTTCAGTCGCGATCCACAGGACTGACACGAGGGAAACGGCCAGGACCAAATGTATGGAAATACGGATAGCTTTCAATTGGCTCCTCCTCTCGCCCGCCGCGCACGCTCAAGTACGCGCAAATGCCCCGAGTCGTTCAGTATAGATGGCTTGCAGTAGCAAGTTGGGTGAATAGGCCGCAGCACAACGCAGAACATAGGCGTGCGCGCGTCAACTATTGATCCGCCAGGTAGACGATGAGCGCCTCCAAATCTTCATCGGGGATATGACGGTAGGTCGGCATGCGGTGTTGCGACAACGCGAAGCCTTCGACATAGTGTACATCGGGTTCAACGATGCTTTCGTGCAGGTAGGCGTAGATGTCGGTAGCCGCGCCTGTATAGGCGGGGTCCTGGATTCGTGCTGCGGCCAAGTCGGCCATGCCGTCGTGAGACGGACCAAAGATGCCACGTGTGCCGGCGGCATCCAGCTGGTGGCAGACGCCGCAGTACTGCTCCTTGTAGACGGCCAGACCCCGCGCGGAAAGCGCATCCAATTCTTCTTGCGACAGGTCGGCAAAGTCGGCCGCGCTGAAGGCGCCGCGCGGTTCAGCCTTCTGGAGCATCAGCGCAACATGCATGAACCAGGAGACGCGGACAACATCTCCCGGCTGAAGCGTCCGTTCGGCGAGCGTCTCATTCACCTTTTTCAAGGCGGGCACGCTGATGCCGGCTTCGGCGGCGATAAGTTCCCAGGTGTCACCCGGCTGTACGACATAGGTGCCTTGCTCGTTGGAGGGCGGCTCAACAGCAGCCTTTGCCGTCCTGTCGGAGGCGACCGCGGCCAGTTTCGCCAGCGCGGGCGGCAAATGGGCAATGGTTAACTGGTCACCCGCTTTGATGTCGACGCCTCTGTGTGACCACAAGGCGAAATTGTCGAGCAGCAGGTCGAGAGAGGTAAGCGAGAAAGCATCGACGATTTTGTCCCAGGAGTCGCCGTCCTCCACTGTGTACAGGGTCGGCGGGATCATGTCAGCGGCGGCCAGGCCGGGGATGACCATCTGATCGCCGGGCTGGATCTGTTCGCCGCGTAGCTGCCACAGTTCCATGTTAGCGGTTTTAAGGCGGTCTGCGGTCAGGTCAAATCTGCTGGCGATCAGATCCCAGAATTCGCCGATGCGCACGTCGTAAACGTAGGCGCGCGAGTCGTCCACCCTGAAGGACCTGACCATGCCTACATCGGCCACTGGCGGGGAAGCGTCGCTGCGGACGCCGGCGGGTGTCCGCTCCTCCATGTGGGGCGTCGCCTTAACGGCTTGACGGAAATCGTCGGGCGGCGTCGCGGTCGGCTCGGCATCAGATCTCAGCACTGTCTCTTGATGCGCCCTTGCCACCGGCTCGTTCGCAGCCGAGCCGTCCTGTTGAAGGCGATTGACGAGGAAGATGGCGATTAAAATGATGGCCGACAACACACCACGCGGTATCAGGTTGTTCTGGTTGCCGGCACGGGAAGGACGAGCGTACGGCCCAGGCTTTTTCTCAGGTTTTCTCATTACCGGCGCAACAGTGAATGGTTTGGAGAGACAAAAAATGAAGAGAGGATGGGGAGCGAGATGCTCTCTCCACGTACGCCTCTCTTCATTCGATCGACGTTTATTCTATTGTATCCCTATCGTCTGTAATCGAAAAGTAGCAATCTGCCGGCTGAGCGAACATTCCGCGCCGGTCACCGGCTCTCGGTTCTGACGGTCGAATGGGTCGGTCATTCGTCAAGGCCTGCGCCAACGTCATCGGCGGCCAGTTCGGGGAGGGCCTGATCATGTGCAAAGATGGTCAGTATATCGGGCTCTCCTTCGACGGCGACAGTCCATGCGGCCATCCAGCCTGTTACGCTGTCGGCGGCAACGGCATACCAACTGCTATCTTCCAGCCGTCCGAAAACACGAAGGCCCTGCTGGTCGTTCAGGAGTCTCAGCACGGGCGCATCGACCTCCGGCCGTTCGCGAAGGTTTACCGACGGATGCAGAAGCCTGCCTGTCAGCCATTCAGGCGGCCTGGGCGTAGCGGTGGGGAAGTTGCTCTCCAGCGGCGGGTAGGAGCTGACAAGCGCGAGGGCGGTCGCGGTCGCCTGTGCGGTGACGGGTACGACGCGGTTTGCCGGAAACAGCAAAGCCGTGACAGTCGCGACGATGAGGCCGCAGATGATAAGGAGGGGCCATCCTCTCCAAGCCCGGTGAATGTGCTGTTTCGAAGGCCTGAAGGCCGGGCCCTTATAGGTAGGGCCGATTTGCGGCGGCGCGTTGCGCACGTCGGCCCGTTTGAAGTTGGAGAAGATTTCGGCCAACGCGGCCTCGTATGCCGGGTTAATGCGCCATTCGTTGAGGCGGGGATTGTAGGCGCGCCCGGAATCGGGGATGGCGCTGCAGAGGGCGTCGTGAATGGCGGTGAAATCAGCCGCCCAGCCTACGCGAATGTACAGAGAGCCGTTTTCGAGGCGCTGATAGGACAGCCAGGCGTCCGAGGCGCCGATGCGCTTGAGGGCCTGGTCCAGGTCCCTATCGGTTACAGGATGATGTTGCGCTTCCTGCAGCGCCTCGTCGTGGGTCCAGCGCTTCAGAGGATTGGATAGCTGGCGATAGGCCTCGTCCAGGCGGGCCAGAAAAGGGTCGGAGGGTTCGGTCCCGGCGACAAGGGCGACGTCGTTGAGATGTTCTCCCGTGTGCAAGCGGACCTGGCGCCGGTAGGCGGCGTCCAGCACTTCCTGTGTGGCGTTACGATTTACGCCCAGGATCTGATAGTAGTTCTGGCTGTTATTGTCTGGCACTGCCAACCGCCGGTCTATCGACTGACACCTTCGGAGAAGCCGCCGCTTGCTACCAGCGCGGCCACCTCCTTCAATTCAAAGAGTCCCATGTCGCCGGGAATCGTGTATTTGATCGCGGCGGCGGCAGCGCCCCAACGCAGTGCGCCGGGCAGCCAGTCGTCGCCGTCGCGATGCAGGTAGCGGAAGAGCACGCCGGCGGTGAAGGCGTCACCGGCGCCGATGCGCCCAACGGTGCCGCCGCCAGGGAAGATCGCCTGGCGCACGGGAGGTCGTCCGGGCTCTGCCGCGATCGAGCCGTCCGCGCCCAGGGTGAGAATGACCGTTGCGCTGGGGAATTCGCGCTGGATGGCGGCGAGTGCGTCTTCAGGGAAGATCGAGTCAGGCAGGCCGTAATGGGTCTGGGCATCGCGGATTGGGGCGAAGAGAATGTCTGAAGCCGCGGCGAAGGGCTGGCAGCCGCGGCGGGACTGCTGCGGCGTCCAGAGCTTGGCGCGGTAGTTGATGTCGAAACTGATGCTCCAACCGGCCTCTTTCGCGAGCTGCAAGGCTCTGGCGGCGGTGGCGGCGGCGCTCTCGCTGATGGCGAGCGTGATTCCGGTCAGGTGCAGGTGGCGGCCGCCGGCCGCGCTGAACAGCTCGCCAGGCAATTCGGCAGGGGTGATGCGGCTGGCGGCGGAGCTGGCGCGGTCGTAGATGATGGAAGTGGGGCGTGCGCCATCGCCGAATTCGACGAAGAAAAGGCCGAGCCGGTCCTCCTCCGTCCAGATAATGTGTGAGGTGTCCACGCCGTGGCCCATCAGCGTGCGGGCGAGCCGCCGTCCGAGTGGGTTATCGGGCAAACGGGAGATCCACGCGGTGCGCACGCCGAGCCGGGCCAGCGCGACAGCCGTGTTCGATTCGGTGCCTCCAGCCTCCAGCTCGAAGTAGGCAGCCTGCTCGATACGCAGATGGCCCGGCGGCGCCATGCGCAGTAGCGTTTCGCCCAAAGTTACAACATCGTATCCGCTCATAAAGCCGCGCGTTGCCTCAAAGTGGCAGGTAACAAGAGGCCAAGCCTGCCCAGTACAATTTCAGTGCGGCGCCGATTGTCGTGCAAAGGCAGGGGTCAACGCGACCCAGGATACCACTGACCGTCTTCGCGGCCGCAGGCGCCTTCCGCGGGCGCGAGCGCACGGAGCCGTGTCCACGCGCCCCGTAGAGCGGCCGATGCCCGCGCGGAAAGTGTCGCGGTGCGCCTGTCCTTCTCTCTTATCCAACTACAAACAGTTCGTCGGTGTCAAACTGGTCGGAGAGGAGACGGGGACTGCCGGAGGTGATCTGAAATACGTCCTGAATCTGGTATCCGTAGAAGCGCGGCTCCAGGACGACGATCATGCCTTCTTGCAGCTGGCGCTCGTCGCCGGCGACGAGCATGGGGTCCTCGTGTACCCAGATGCCCATGTTGTGGCCCAGCAGGGCCCGATGGTGCCAGATATTCAGCTTTTCCTGAAGCGTTTTGCAGCGGTAATAGATGTCGCGGGCGGGCGTGCCGGGCCGCAACAGCTCCTCGGCCGTCTCGCGGTGGATTTCGAGGATCTGGCGGTAGAGGGCGGCCTGCTCCGCATTGGGAGGTCCGACTACCGCGACGCGGGACTGGTTGGCGTAATAGCCGTCGAAGGCGGCCAGAAAGTCGGTGCAGATAATCTGGCCGCGTTCAATCGGATCGTCGCTCCAACGATGGATGACAAACCCTTCCTGGCAGGCCTGCAGGATGCCGTCTGCTGAGCTGGCGCCGCGCCGAAGCAGGGCAAGAATCAGGCGGTCCTGGACCTCTTTCTCTGTTTCGCCCACCCGGATGGACTCGAAGGTCTCGATAAAGGCGTCGTCCATGAGGTCGGCATTGCGTTTCATCAGGGCGGCTTCCTGCGGCGTCTTGATGGCGCGCACGGCTTCGAACCGCCGGTCCCAGGCCTCGAAAGTGGCCTGCGGCAGCAGCGCCTGCAATTCATCGTAGAAGGCGGCGGAGAAGTACTCTTTTTCGATGCCGATTCTGCCCTGGGCCGCGCCTTTCTCCCGCAGCACGGCGGCCAGCTCCTGCATAGGCGAGTCGAGGTACTCGGCGTAGACACGGATGTCCTCGACCCGGGCGCGTTCGCGGGTAACGCGTTCCTCGTTTCCGCCGACGATCAACGTGGGCTGGCCTGTTGGGACAAAGACGGCGATGCCGTTGCGCGGGCCGGAGGGGCGTTGATGGATGGCGTGGCTGAGGGCCATCGGGTAGCCGGTCGTGTAGAAGATGTTCTTGGGATGAAGGCAGACAAGGGCGTCCACGCCGCTCTCCAGCAGCGTGGCCTCGAACAGCGGTCTGTTCATCAATTCGTTTGCATTGGCCACGAGGAGCATGTTCCTTTCAGGCCAGGCCGGCCTCTTCTGTGGGTACGCCGTCGCGCAGAACCTGCATACCGTCGACGGAATAGTTTACCCCGGTCGTCATCAGGTCGAGATGCGCGGGCGCCTTGTGCGACATGCCAAAGAGCGGATTGTAGTTCATGCCGAACGCGGTGATGATGCAGCCCCAGGCGCTGTGCGAATAGGTGACGCCGCCGGGACGGGCGCGCAGCGCGGCGCGATGGTCCAGGCCGACATTGGTGTGGATGAACATGTACATTTCGGGGTCGTCGAAGGACTTGAGCCAGGCATCGAGCCGCCTTCCCTCGCGATTGCTTGTGTCGATGTTGACTATGTAGCCCTTCTCGATCTCCAGCTTGACGACATCCTCCAGCATTTTCGAGAGCGATCCAAAGCTGTCGTATGCCTCCTGGGCGCCGTTGACGCAGAGTACGCCGTTGGCGGAGCCCTCCTCGCCCATATAGGCGATGCCTCCCGCCAGGCTGCCGATCCGACCCGGCCGGTCGCAGTCGCCCCCGTGCCGCAACACCGGATACTGTGCGGGGTCGCCGCGTTTGAAGCTGAAGTCTGTGCCCAGGTCAGAGGTAATGTGGACTTCGCTCGCCTGGTTGAGCAGGTCGGTTACGCGCTTGGTCCGCTCGATCACGCGTTCGTCGGGCGGTGTGCGCAGGTGCTCCTCCCGTCCGCCGTACCAGGTCATGCGGCCTTCTCCTGTCGCCCGGATCTTGTGGATAACCCTGGCGCGGGACTCGCTGTACGACCACGGCCAGGTCGTGAGCTGGTGGATAAAGTCGGCTTCGAGCATGGCTTTCTCGACGACTTCGGGAACGTCGCTGAACGGTTTTCCGCGGCGCTGGCACATGGCGACGATGGCCTCGGCGCCCAGCGAAGAGGCCACGCTCAAGAATGCGTCGATCGCCCTATCATCGGTTCCCGAGTCGGCGACAATGAGTACCGTTTCTCCCGGGCTGACGTTGCACCGTCGGTACCAGGCGCCGGCCAGGGCGTAGAAATCGGCATATCGGTGATCCATCGTTCCTCCTCCTTCTACGGCAAATCAGATGTTGTCAGTGTAGGCGGGGCAACCCTCTGTTTCTGCTGTACCCTACACTGTTCATTGAGAAATTGCTCCAGCAAAACGCGGCGTTGCGCCGCGCCGTCAATCAACTGTGGAAGTCTGGCTGCTCGGGCAGCACGTGTCCCTCCACTTCCGTCCAGGCGGAACCGGTGCCGGGCCTCCGATTGTGCGCCCGCAGGCCCGAACTGCGCGTAAACTCGCCATCGACCAGGATGGGGCTCTCGTCAAAGAAGACGGTTGCCCCGGTTAGGTGTATTTCGATATGGCCGTTGGCGCGGAAGACGCCGAGATCACCCCGGTTGGAGGAAAAACTGATTCCGAAGCCCAGGAGCAGGCCGCCGTAGTTGAAGTGGACTGACAGATTGTCGAGGTTTTCGAGTCTGATGCGGTGGTCTACGCCGATGTTGAAGTGGTCAATGTAGTAGACAGCCGGATCCTCCCAGGAGCGGAACCAGTCGTCGAGGAAGATGCCGTGCTCGGTGTCGCGGGCGATGGAGATGATGCGCCCGCGGTCGATTTCCATGCGGACCGGCTCTCGGACCATGCTGGAATGCCCATGGGGGCCGGGGCACTTGGTCACATAGGCGCCCTGGAACATAAGCGTGCCGGAGACGACCTCGTGCACGGGTGGATGTTCGCCCTTGGCGATTGCCATGCGCGACTCGAGGCTCAGGGGCGAGTAGTTCGTCTGACCCTCGGCGGTGTTCATCAGCTGTTTCTTCGGGTCGCCGCGTTCCAGGATGAGGTTGGTTCCCAGGTTCGACGTAACGCGGATCATGCCGACGTCGTGAAGCAACCGGTCGATAATCTTGCTGCGCCTGATGATCTCTTCGTTGCCGGGCAGGAGGGCGAGGAAGTGGCCTTCGGCCTGGGGCTTGCCTTCCCACATGGCGAACTTTTTTCCTGTCTTGCGCATGTGGCCGCGCACGCGCTCCGAGGAGACATTGTAGAACCAGCCCTGGGACATCACCGAGTAGGTGAAATCCACGTTATAGATCGCGTTTTCTACGATCGGGGGCAGCTCCCAGTTGAAGGGCTGCTGGCGTGCGCGAAATGTCATCACCGTCACGTCTGCGCCCAGGGCGATTGCCGCGGCGTAGACGGCATCCAGCAGCGGCTGGTGCGTGTAGGTGTCGGCTATGATCAAGGTCCGATCGCCCGCTTTGAGGCCGGCGTATTCGAGACGATGGCTGGCCGCCTCGAACATCTCAACAGTTCTTTCCTTCATGGCGTTCTCCTTCCCATCCGTTGCGTTGCAGGGTAGCTGCGGCTTTGGTGACCGGCGCCGGAAGAGCCGGCGGCTGATGTGCCTCCTCGAACCTGGTCGAATCGCCGTCGCCTTCCCGTCTTGCCTTCAGCCGACGACGAACATCTCGTCGGTATCGAATTTGTCTGAGAGCAGGACAGGCGAGCTGTCGGTCACCAGGAATGAGTCCTGGATGTGGTAGCCGTAGAAACGCGGCTCCAGCACGACGACCATGCCCTTCTTGAGGGGTCTGGCGTCACCCGCCACGAGCATGGGGTCTTCGTGCGTCCAGATGCCCATATTGTGGCCAAGGAGGGCTCTGTGATGCCAGAGGCCGGCCTTTTCCTGCTCCCTCTGGCAGTAAAAGAAGATATCGCAGGCGCGCGTGCCCGGTCGAATGAGAGACTCCGCCGCCTGTCGGTGGATGTCGCGGATCGTCTCGTATGTTCGCTTCTGTTCCTCGCTGGGGGGCCCCACCACGGCGACGCGCGACTGGTTGGCGTTGTAGCCTTCGAGGTTGATCGTATAGTCGGTGCAGATGATCTGGCCGCGCTCGATCGGGTTGTTGGTCCGGCTGTGGACGACGAAACCTTTCTGGCCGGCCTGAAGGATGCCGCCGGAGGCCCTCGCGGCGGCGCCGCGCTGGAGTGCGCCGCAGATCAGCCGGTCCTGCGCTTCTTTCTCTCTATCTCCGACCTGGATCGACCTGAACATCTCCAGGAAAAGGTCGTCGAGGATGTCGGCGTTTCCCTTCATGATGGCGAGCTCTTCGGCCGTCTTGATTGCGCGCACCTCGTCAAACTGCTCATCCCAGGCGACGAAGGTTGCCTGTGGCAGCTGTGCTTGCAGGGCAACGTAGAAGGCAGCCGAGAAGTACTCCATTTCCAGACCGATTTTCCCGCTGCCGGCCCCGATTTCGCGAAGCACGGCGGCCAGCTCATCGATCGGTGAATCGACGTACTCGCTGTAGACGCGGATGTCTGCGACCCAGGTGGTATCGCGCGTAACGCGCTCTTCGTTGCCGCCCACGATCATGATTGGCTGGCCGCCCGGCGTGAAGACGGCGATGCCGCTGCGCGGGCCCGACGGGCGCTGGTGGATGGCGTGGCTGAGCGCCATCGGGTAGCCGGTCGTGTAAAAGAGGTTTTTGGGATGGAGGCTGACGACGGCATCGACGCCGCTCTCGGCCAGCGTGGCGTTGAAAAGGGGCTCGTTGAACAGTTTCTTGGTTTTGGGCATTGTAAGCTCTTCTCCCGGAATTGTTGACTTGCGCTCGGAGGCGAAAGCCTGATGTCAGCTGCGCCGGAGAATGGTGGTATCGAAGGCCGCAGCGAGTTGCTCTGTTCAGTACTTCGGGTCCAACACAATGCGAAGTCAGTCGCCGAGATAGGTGATTCCGAGGACGGTGAAGACGATGGCCATGCCCGGAAAGACAGAGAGCCAGGGCGCCTGCCAGATATAGACGCGGCCGTCGCTGATCATGCCGCCCCATGTGGGCGTCGGCGGCTGGACGCCGAGGCCGAGAAAGCTCAGCGCCGATTCGGCCAGAATCATCTGTCCGACTTGGATATTGGCGACGGCGATAACCGGCGTAACGACGTGGGGGAGGATATGGCGGAAGATGATGCGGTAGTCGGGGGCGCCTACCGAGCGCGAAGCCAGGATGAAGTCGGTCTGCTTCACTGACAGCGTCGTGCCGCGTACAAGCCGCGCGAAGATGACCCAGCCGCTAATCGTCAGGACGAGCAACACGTTGCCAAAACTTGGCCCTAACACCGCGATTATGGCAATGGCCAGCAGCACGCTGGGAAAGGCGAGCTGCGCGTCGGCAACGCCCATGATGAGTGTCTCAAATCTGCCTTCCAGGTAGCCGGAAAGCAGCCCGAGGATGACGCCGAAGAGACCGGCCAGAAGAACGGCGCAGATGCTTACGATCAGGGAGACGCGTGCGCCGAAGAAGATGCGGCTGAGCAGATCGCGGCCGAGATTGTCCGCGCCCAGCGGGAACTCGGCGCTGCCTTCCTCCGCCCAGGCGGGCGGGCTCAGGCGGATCTTGGAGTCCTGCAGCGTCGGGTCGTGCGGTGAGAGAAGCGGGGCCAGGAGGGCGACAAAGATAACCAGGGAGGTCATCGCAATGCCGAGTGTGTGCAGAACATTGCGGCTCGCCCAGGAAAGGAGATAGGCAAGACCCTTCCGGCGGGAGAATCGCCTCTCGGGGAAAACGTCTTCTGCGGTTTTCTCAAAAGCCATTCCCTCGCTCCTGCGTTTACCCGTAGCGAATGCGCGGATCCAGAAACGCGTAGAGGAGATCGACGATCAGGTTGGCCAGCACGATCCAGAGGGCGAAGACCACGACCGACGCCTGCACGAGAGGGAAATCTCGCGCCGAGACCGCCTGGACGGCCAGCCTGCCCACACCGGGCCAGGCAAACACCGATTCGGTAATCACCGAGCCGCCAAGCAGCCGCCCAAAGGTAAGCCCCACCATTGTCACGACCGGGATCAGCGTATTGCGAAAGGCGTGACGCATGTTGATCGTGTAGGACTGCAAGCCCTTGGCGCGGGCGGTGCGGATATAGTCCTCGCGCAGAACGTCGAGCATACCGGAGCGGACGAGAAGGACAATCTGCGCCAGGAATGCGGTCGAAAGCGTGACCGCGGGCAGAACAAGGTGACGCAGCTCGCCTTTGCCCGAGGTGGACAGCACCTTCAGGTTGACGGCGAAGACGAGGATGAGCATGATGCCGAGCCAGAAGCTTGGCATGGCACGGCCTACAACGCCGAGGCTGAGACCGAGCGCGTCGACGAGGGTGCCTTCGCGGATGGCCGAGACGACGCCCAGTGGAATGCCGACGACCAGGGCAAAAAGGAGCGCGGCGAGCGCCAGTTGGAATGTGGCGGGAAAGAACTCAAGGACGAGCTTGACGGCCGGCAGTCCGTACTGCCAGGAGTTGCCGAATTCGCCCCGCAGGGCACGCGAGAGAAACTTGAGGTACTGAATGTGCAGCGGCTGATCAAACCCCAACGCCTTGCGCAAGGATTCGACCTCGGACATGGGCGCTTCGGGCGGCAACATGATGGTGGCGGGGTCGCCGCTGATGCTGAGCAGCGCGAAGACGGCCAGCGAGAGCCCAAACAGTACGAGAAATGATCGCAGCACTCGCTTGACTACATAGTCCCGCATCAGGAAGACCTTCTCCTGGAAAGGCGTTCAGGCCGGCGGCGAGAGGTGAAGGCCGAACAGAGCTCCGCCGGCACGTTTGCGAAAGGCGGGGCAGTCCACGCCGGGGCAGAGACCGAACTGTGTCGTTCCTGCAACCCAACGCGGCTGGCCCCGCCTTACAAGCTACTGGTCTCGGAATCCACTGCACTGTTTACGGGACGAGGAGACTCTAGGACTCCTCGACTGTCATACCGATCAGGTGCACACGGTTGTCCGGCGTCGGGACGAAATTCTTCACGCTGGGGGAATGTCCAAAGATGTCGGGCGCCTCGAACAGGTAGACGACCGGGCAATAGTCATGCAGCCAGGTGTGAATGTCGTGCAGAATTGTCTCCCGCTTGGCCGAGTCGAACTCGGCGCGTTGGGCGAAGAGCATGGTTTCCAGCCCGTCCTCGCAGACCTGGGCGCGGCGCTCGGCGCATTCGTACATCTTGAGCGTGTTCTCCGGGTCCATTGTGGGATACCAGTTGCGGCCGGTATGGAAGACGGGGGCCGACTGGTCGGAGTAGACTTTGTCGATGAATGCAGACCACTCGAAGAGCTGCATCTCCAGGTTGATGCCGACTTTGGCGTACTCGCCCACCATCCACTCGGAGACCTCTTTCTGCTTGGAGTAACGGCCCTGCGCGGAGTCGAAGTCCATCGTGAAGCCGTCGGGGTAGCCGGCCTCCGCCAGGAGCTCCATCGCTTTGTCCGGGTCGTAGGGATAGGCCTCGAGGTTGGGATTGTAGCCGAAGCAGCTGGGCCCGACGATCTGGCCGTCGAGCGGGGCGGCAAATCCTCCCATGATGTCGTTGACCAGGGAATCCTTGTCGAGGGCGTAGTTCATGGCCTGGCGCACGAGCTTGTCGTTTATCGGGCTTTCCAGCGGGTGGCCGGGATTGCTGCCGGTCTTCATGGTGAGGTTCATCGCCTGGCCGATCGGGATCCAGGAGATCTGGAGGCCGGCGTCGGTCAGCCGCTGCGCGTCATCGGGCGGGACATTGTATGCCATGTCGATTTCGTTGGCCTGCAGCGCGGCGACGCGGGTCGCGTCTTCCGAGAAGGGCTTGAAGATGAGCTCGTCGATCGTCGCCTGTTCGCCCCAGTAGTCCGGGTTTCGTTCGAGGACGATGTGCTGCCCTTAGCGCCATTCGACAAATTTGTACGGCCCCAGCCCGACCGGATTTTCGCCGTAGCCTTCGAGACCCACGTCCTGGTAGTAGGCGGGCGGCGCCACCTGCAGGTACATCATGATGAGGGGCGTAAAGGCGAAGGGGATATTGGTTTTGACGTTGATCGTGTACTTGTCGATGACCTCTACGCCTTCGTATTTCGAGATAAGCAGCGAGCGGAACGATGTCCTTGTTGTTTCTCCGGTGAGCCGGTATTCGATGTTCCAGGCGGCTGCGTCGGCGTCCCAGGGTTCCCCGTTATTGAAGGTGATTCCCTCGCGCAGTTTGAACTCCCAGGTCGTCTGGTCATCGAGAACGCGGTAGTCGGTGATCAGCATGGGCTTGAGGCCCTTGCGTGAGCCGTCCGCGTTGCACTGGGCCTCCATCCCAGTGTCCCACATGGCATAGTAGACCGAGGTAGCGGGCGCCACAGCCCTTTCGAGGACGTTCATCCCCGGCACGTCGCCGCCGATGCCCATGGTCAGGGTTGTCTTCTTGCTGACGACGGCAGGCGCGTCCGCCGGCTGGCCGGTCTGGGTTGCGCCTGGAACGCAGCTTGCGGCCAGAACGGCCAGGCCGCCGGCAGCGCCGGTCTTCAAGACTTGTCGCCTTGTCACATCGGTGTTCCAGAGTGAAGCGCGAGTTTGTTCTGCCACTTTAGATTCCTCCTTTACCCTTAGGTGACCAGTTGTTCAACCCAACGATGAAAACTTCCGCTCAGTCATCAGACAAAGCGGAGTGACGCCCGAACGTTTTTGAGTGCTGCAATCGCGCCGAGGCAAGCCAGGTATGTCGTACTGGGATTGTCCGGATGGGGCAGGTTGCGCAGGGTAAGCTGCGCTTCGCCTAAATCTCCCTTGATCAGGAGGGTGTGGGTTGTGCGCGGGATGTTCGGGTCCGCCACGACGCGAACACGCGTCCGGTCGAATCCAAGGCCGGCCAGGCTGGCGGATGCGGCGATGTTGGTCGACTTGGGGAAGGTGAGTCAGGCCTCGGTGGCGGAGCCGTCGAAGACGGTTAAGGGCGAGTCCAGGTTGTCGACGTCGATGCCGTGCTCGACGAGGTAGGGCTGCCCGGTCAGGGCGACCGGGCGTTTCGTGCTTGTCATCACGACTTCCTCCAGGCTGCCCAGCGCGTGGCTGGCGCGCAGCACGTCGAGGCAACCCAGCGCGCCGGAAGAGATGTAGATTGTCGTGTCCGACCGGTCTGCCAGCGCGAACAGCTCGGTCCTGAGGGCGGGATCGGCCAGGGCGCCGACACTCATGGGCAGGAGGTCGATGCCGGCAGCCGCAACCGCCCGGCCATGGGCGATGAGCGCCTGGTGCCCTGCCGCTTCGAGGACAAGGCCCGGTTCGAGGGCGAGGAGATCTTCAATCTGTTGGACGACGGGAACGCCGGCCCGTTGCGCCCGATCGGTGACGTCGTTAACGGCAATGTCGAGGATTCCGACCAGTTTGACTCCGGGAAGTTCCTCGTTCAAGACCGCCGCGGCGACCGCGCCGCCAATGGCGCCACACCCGATGATGCCCAGATTGAGCATACTTCACGCGCTCCTTGCCTGGATGCTGCTTTTGCCGAAGAACTGATCCGGAAAGTTGTTGGCCGGTCTGCCGGCGGAACGGCGGTGTACAGGCCGCGCCTCTGCTTACACAAATCGTTCAGGCTGCCGCTGGCACCATGCAGGACGAGCCCCTCGTTGCGGGGGGTCTCTTCGTCGAGTAGCCCGACCAGTTCTGACTCGGTTATGTTGTTCGGTGTAATGGTCAAGAATGGACCGCATCCCGCCTGATGGACCAGCCCATAGCTATGTTCTTGTAGACCAGCGTTCTTGCAGACCAGCGACAGTCAGCCAGGAGAGGGAGGCGAATGTCCGGTTGCAGGCATTATTTGCAGCGTTTCATTGCTGTCAAGCGTACAAAAATCGCCATCAGGCGTCGGAGCGGGGAGGGAGGGGTCGCGTCTGCCTATGAGGACCGGTAGGGCCCTGGGTCCCGGCTCCTGCTGTGGAGGGGTCTGCTCACTACGTCGTACGCGCTGCGCGAACGGTGGCTGTAAAACTGACCGCCATCTTGGTCAGCGCGGCCCAGTTGCCGCTCTCGACCCAGTCTTTGCGTACGAGCGCGCTTCCCACGCCGACGGCTACGGCGCCGGCGCGGATGAAGTCGCCGCAGTTTTCCAGGTCGACGCCGCCGGTGGGGATCAGCTTGAGGTGTGGCAGAGGGGCGAGCAGGTCTTTGAAGTAGCCGGGGCCCAGTTTGGTTGCGGGGAAACACCTTGACGACGGCCGCGCCGGCAGTCCAGGCGGTCTGAATCTCTGTGGGCGTGAAAGCGCCGGGCATGGCGGGTACATTGCGCTCGACGCAGAGGCCGAGCGTGGGCAGATCGAGGACGGGCGCAACGATGAACTGCGCGCCGCGGGCGATTGCAGAGGCGGCCATTTCCGGGTTGAGTACGGACCCCATGCCCAGCGCGGCCGCGCCATTGGCGAAGGCGGGTATCTCCTGGCGCAGGAGGTCGAGCGCCTCGAGCGCGCCGGGGCTGGTCATCGTCAGCTCGAGTGCAGTCACGCCGCCTTCGAGCAGCGCCTGCGCCATGGCAGCGGCGCGGGAGAGGTCGGGCAGGCGGACGACCGGCACGACGCCGCCTATTTTGAGCAGTTCGAGCGTACGTTGGGAAGTTTCCACGCTGGTCCTCGCAGATGCGTGTTCGATAGCCATAGCACGCAGTCAATTATAGTGCAGCGCGAATCCCTGGCAAACGGGGCGGTCAGGCAGGGCAATCGCATCAAAATCTGGGCGCCAAAATAAGCCACATAGGGCACCCACAAGGGGTGCCCCTACCAATTGTCATTCGTTTTCGGCTGAGAAACCGATCTCCGGTCGCCGAAAACCTTGAGGATTTGCGACCGCGCACTACAGTTCGCACTGTTCTCGGCGTTTTTTCGGAGCTTGGCTCGAATCAGGCAGTGTCGCGGGGTCTTGTCCCAATTGGATGCGATCGCCCTGGGCGGTCAGGGCGATTTTCACGACTTTACAACTTTCAAATATCATCATATAATTGCTGGTATGGTCACAATATCATATTAGGACATGGAGATCGGGTTCCATTGAATTGCTGGGCGTCTCAAGGTTTTTCCTATCCGAAGTAAGCTGCTCTTGGGACTTAGAGGACCACTGTGGCCGAACCTATCATTCAGCTTAAGCGCAACAGCCTGCACGGGGAACTGGCCAATCGACTGGAGGAGCTGATCGTTTCTTCTCATTGGGGGGTTGGGCAGACGCTTCCTTCTGAGCGCGAAATGGTGGAGCAGTTCGGCCTGTCGCGGTCCGTCGTACGCGATGCGATGCGGATTCTGGCTGCAAAGGGCCTGGTCGACATCAAGCACGGCGTTGGCGCGGTAGTCACGCAGGATGGCCGGCTTGCATTCGTCGAACTGCTCGATCTTCTGCTAAGGCGTGGGAGCTATACACCATCGGCAGCTTCTTAACGCGCGTGATTTTCTGGAACAGAGTGCGGCCGCGGTGACCGCAATCAATGCAAAAGTTGCCGAACGAGAGCGTATCCGGGAATGCCTCAGCAGGTACAAAGAAGCGATCGTTACGGGTCAGCCGCCGAACCGGGTCGACGTCGTCCACGCCGAATTCCACACTAGCCTGGTACAAGCGACCGGCAATCCGGTTCTCACTGATTTGATCAGCCCGATGGTCGAGATCTCTGCCAATGTGACTCGTCCTCTGATCGGCCAACAGGACCAGTGGGACGACTACCTCTATCATCAAGCCATATATGACGCCATTGCCAGAGGCGATGCAGAGGGTAGCCGCTTAGCCGTTCATCGCCATATGGAACTTTCAGCCGCCCACCTGTTACGGGCAGGGCATCTGTCTTGAGGCGAAGCGTTGAAGGACGGAGGCAAGGCAAGAGGAACGCCTTGCCTGTGAGGACCGGACGGAAGCGATTCAGGGCCTCGAAAGGAGTCTGCACTTGAGCCTCATCCGCCATGTGGCCTTGCGCACCAGAGACATGGAGCGTTCGCGGTTCTTCTACGAACAGATACTGGGTTTGAAGTTTCTGCGATACGTGGGCGACGGCTGCTACCTCACCGACGGCACGGTCAACCTTACCTTTATCCAATATGACGGAGAGCCGCCGCGTCCACCGCTTGCATATGCCGGCGAGTACATCCATTTGGGACTGTTTGTGGAGAATCTGGCAGAGATCTATCAACGACTGCGGGCGGAAGGGTTCGCGGTACTGCGGGAAGACATAAAGGAAGAGAGGGACTTTGACTATTCGCACGTGCCAGAGGGCTCGTTCAAGGTGTCCGATCCTGACGGCAATGTGATCGACATCACCGAACGCGCTGATGAGTGGGACGGCGTCCGTCTCTAGCTTGCAACCATTCATGGAGGACTGTTATGACACCTGCGGCGCGGATTTGCGTTGTAATGCCCGAGGACGGAAATCAACAGGATCTCATTGATTTTTCACCACCAGGCATCACGCTCGACTTTCAGTTGACGCCTCTTCCTCCGGGGGATGCAACCGTCGCCCTGCTGTGGAGTATGGCGGAAGACAATGATATCGAAGGCGCGGCGCAGCGCGGCTCGAAAAATCGGCCCGCCGCCATAACTTATGCCTGTACGGCTGCCAGTTTTGTACGCGGCAAGGGAGGAGATGAGGAGATCAACCGCAGGATCACGGCGGCCACCGGCATTCCGGCGACCTCCACCTCGACGGCTTTACTGCGCGCCCTGCAAGCCATGGAGGTCAGGCGGCTGGCTGTCGCCACGCCCTACCTGGAAGAACTCAATGATCGGCTGGAACTATTCTTGGAAGCGCACGGGTTTCAAGTCGTCTCCATGCTGGGCTTGAACGCCAAGGTAATCCAGCATGTAACCCCGAGCGAAATCATTCAGCTGGCGCGCGATTGCGACACATCTGAAGCCGAGGCGGTGTTCATCAGCTGCACTACGATGAAGACGGCCCCATACATCGCTGAGTTGGAAGCGGCTTTGCGAAAACCGGTCCTCTCGGCGAACCAGGTTTCGATCTGGGATGCGGTGCAATTGACGGGGAGGCAGCCGACGATGCCAGCGCGCGGCAGCCTTTTCGAACTCGAGGCCAGCCCGAAATAGCCGGCAACGAAGCCCGCTTGAAACCGGAGCGCAGTCGGCGAAATTTCATTTCATTCTTCAAATCAGGAAGGACCGTCATGGAAATTCAACCTGAACTAGCCTTTTCGCAGGAGGAGTACGACGCCCGCTTGTCCAAGGTCAAGGCGCAGATGGCCGCGGAAGAGATCGAGGTGCTCCTCGTCCATACGCCGGCCAATCAATGCTACCTGACCGGATTTCAGACGCTCAATCTTTACGACTACTCCTGTCTGGTTTTTCCCATCGACGGGGCGCCCTTTGTACAGGTGCTGGAAATGGAGGAAGGCAACGTTCGCCTTACATCGCGGATTGAGGAGATCGTGGTGTATACAGCTGTCGACGATCCGGTGGCGATGACACAGGACCTGTTGCGGGGGCGGGGTCTGCTCAAACGGCGCGTCGGCATCGAGGCCGACACGCCGTTCTTGACGCCGCGCCGCTACGGGGCGCTGAACCAGGTTATTCCCAATCTGATTGACGCTTCAGACCTGGTGAAGAAGATCCGCCTCATCAAGTCGCCGGCCGAGATTGACCATGTTCGACGGGCGGCGCGTTTGACCGAAGCCGGTATGGAGGCCGGTCTGGACGCCATAGGACAGGGCGCAACCGACCAGGATGTGGCGCGTGCCTGCTACGCGGCCCTGATTGGGGGAGGCAGCGAATACATGTGCATCGATCCAATCATAACGACCGGTAGACGTTCCGGTATTCCCCACTCGACACACAAGCGGCAGGTTGTACAGCCGGGCGATAATGTTTTTATCGAGATAGGCGCCTGCATCGAACGCTACAGCGGGCCGATCATGCGTACAGCTGTCCTGGGTTCACCGGGCGCCAACGTGCAGCGAACGGCCGAGGCCTGCTTTGTGGCGCTTGACAATGCGATGGCAGCCATGAAGCCGGGCGTCAGCGGGGACGAGGTCGCGCGTGCTGGCTGGGAGGGCATCGAGCAGGATCGATTTGAGGTCTTTTTCCATGGTGTGGTCGCCTATTCGATCGGTTTGGGCTTCCCGCCGAATTGGGGCGACTACCGCCTCTATCTGACCAAAGGCCAGGAGACGCTGCTCGAAGCCGGAATGCTCTTTCACCTACCGATAGCCCTGCGTGATGTGGGCAATTACTGTGTCGGTTACAGTGAAACGGTGGTCGTCACCGAGACGGGCTGTGAGCAACTTACGCAGTTTGAGCGGCAGCTGTTCCGTCGCTAAAGGGGGTCAAGCCACCTTGAACAGTACAGCTCTAACATCCGAAATCGGCCTCAGCAAGTGGGAGCTCGATACACCGGCCCTCGTCGTCGATCTTGACGTGATGGAACGGAATATCGGACGCATGGCCGGCTATATGAGGGACGCGGGTGTGGACTGGCGTCCCCACACGAAGGGGATCAAAGTTCCCGCGATCGCCCACAAGGCGATTGCCGCCGGCGCGATCGGTGTAACCTGTGCCAAGCTGGGCGAGGCGGAAGTGATGGCCGCGGCCGGAATCAATGACATATTGATTGCCAATCAAATTGTGGGCGCGACCAAAATCGCCCGGCTTGTCAATCTGCGTCGCCACGCCGATGTGATTGTATGCGCCGACAACAGTGGCAACGTAGCAGAAATAGGTACCGCGGCGGCGGCAAAAGGTGTGTCTGTACGTGTTCTCGTCGAAGTTAACGTAGGGCTGAATCGCTGCGGGGTCGAGCCGGGTGATGCAGCGCTGGCCCTGTCGCGCCAGATAGCCGGCACGCCCGGGTTGGACTATGCGGGCGTCATGGGCTGGGAGGGCCATGCCTCTGTCATTGATGATCCGGTTGAGAAGGAGGAGGCCTGCCGCGCTTGTGTAGAGCTTCTGGTGCAAAACGCCGAGTTGTGCCGGGCTGCCGACCTGCCGGTCGCGATCGTTACCTGCGCCGGGACAGCCACTTACAAGATAAGCGCTCACGTGGCCGGCGCGACGGAGATCCAGGCCGGCGGCGGCATCTTCACAGACATAGCCTATAAGAGCTGGGGAGCCGACGACCTGGACTGCGCGCTCACGATTCTGACAACAGTCACGAGCCGCGCAGCCCCTGCGCGGGCCGTACTGGATGCCGGGCGCAAGACGATGTTTTCTTCGGTGGCGCTGCCTCAGGCCATCGGCGTCGACCGCGTCAGCGCACCCACCTTTTCGGCTGAACACGCATCCGTTGAACTGAGCGGGGAGGCGCTCGGCCTCAAAGTGGGTGACAAGATCGAGTTCATCGTCGGGTACGGGGACGATACCGTCTATCTGCACGACGTACTGTACGGCGTGCGCAATGACCGGGTAGAAGTCGCCTGGCCGATTGCAGGCCGGGGCAAGTTACGCTGAGAGCGCTCCAGTGATCGTCGACTGCCATACGCACCTGATGACCGAGGAGCAGTGGGGCCCGACCTTTGTGGCCGAATACCACAAGGTCGCCGATCGCAACCAGGATCTGCGCCTGGGGGTCACGCCTGAGGAGCACTGGGAGGCCTGTAAGGGAGCAGATCGCGTCATCGTCTTCGGGCTCAACGCGCGCTATCTTCAGATGAATGTGCCCAATGAGCAGATTGCCAGCTACGTAGCCTCGCATCCTGAGAAGCTGATCGGATTTGTGGCATTGGACCCGGCCGATCCAGACGTGTTGGATGAGCTGGAGAAGGGCGTGGAGGACCTGAAGCTGCGGGGCATCAAGGTTGGTCCCATGTATCAGGACGTGGACCCGTTGGACGAGCGATTCCACGCGATATACAGACGCGCTGAGGCGGATGGGTTGCCGATTCTCTTTCACATGGCGACCTCGTTTCCAGCAGCAGCCCGTTTGCAGTATGCCAATCCCATTCGCCTGGATGAAGTCGGCATCCGCTATCCCGAATTGAGAGTGATCATCGCACACATGGGCATGCCCTGGGTTGATGACACCATTCAGACCATACGCAAACACCCTCACTTCTACGCAGACACGTCGATAGGCGACAAGCCGTGGTGGCTCTACAACGCGCTGGTCGCCTACCATGAATGGGGCGTCATGCACAAGTTGCTGCTCGGTTCCGACTTTCCCGTTCTCACATTGGAGGAGCAGATTGGCGCATTCCGGCGCGTCAACGCGGTTGTCGAAGGTACCGGCCTGCCCAGGGTTCCTGAAAACCTGATCGAGGAGATCATCCACCGTGACGCGTTGGCCCTCCTGGGGCTGACGTGAGTCCCGAATTCGACTATCCAAGGTCCTTCAGGTAGGGAAAGGAGGTGTGCTGCGGCAGTACGATCGGAAGAACAGTCGGCTGGTGCAACCTGTGCTGGACCATCTGTGCAAGTTTTCCATTCAAGGAGGACGAGAAATGGCTAGAAAGGAAGTTCGCCAGGTTAAGACGAAACGGGGCGGCCTGTTGGATGCCTCTCCCACGCGACGTGATTTCATGCGAACGATCGGAATGGGCGCCGCCGCCGTGGGCGCCACAACTCTAGCCGCTGCATGCGCGCCGGTTGCGGCGCCTGCTTCCGAGGCGATGGACAGCGCCGCCCCGGCGAGCAGCGTACTGCGGGTCGCATTCGGCGGTCCTTCCGAGCAGATGCGGGCCGGTGCCTTCAACAATCCTTTCCCTCGTCCCTGGGTTTCTTTGACCCGCAACAAATTGGTGCGCCAGGGCGTGAATCTGGACCTGGAAGGCGACCTGTTGGAAGGCTGGGAGCCGAGCCCTGACGGCAAGTCCTACACGCTGCACGTGCGGCCGGGAGTGAAGTGGCACGACGGAGAGGGGTTCAGTGCCAGGGACGTTGAGTTTTTCTTGCGGCGCGTTGTGGACAAACGCGCCAGCTTCGCGGTGGCCGGCTTCCTGGTCGTGAAGGGGGCGCAGGGCAAGTATGAAGGCGATCCCGAATCGCTGGCTTCGGACACGCTGGAGGGCGTTGAGGTAGTCGACGATCTCACCGTGCGCGTGGACCTGGAGACGGCCTACACGCCGTTCCCAAGCGAGCTGGCCCACTGGGGCGCCGGGCTTGGCGGGCCGGAGCACATCCTTCGGGACGTTGCGCCCGAGGACATTCCGAGCCACAGCGTTTCCACGTCGGATCCGGTCGGCACCGGCCCCTTCAAGTTCGCCGATTTCCAGCCGAATGAGTTCATCGAGCTGCATCGGAACGACGACTACTATCGGGGACGGCCGAGTATCGAAAAGATCTTCTCGGTTGGCGGCAATGAGGACACGTTGACGCTGATGATGCAGAACGGCGAATTGGATCTGTGGCAGATCAATTTGAGCGGGATCTCGATTGAGACGCTGCAGGCGATCCAGGAGATGCCCCACATCGAGATCGTGGACTTCGGCAGCGCCAACTACCACGCGTGGGAAGTCTGCGTCGATCCCGAAGTATGCGATCCGTGGGTCGGCCCGAAAGAGCTCCGCCAGGCCATGATGTACTCGCTGGACCGCGAGGCGCTGAACAAGACTTTCCTCGCCGGCCTGGGCGGCCTCATAAACACGCATCCCATGCCGGCCGGCTGGCAGGACGCACCGGACCTGAACGAGTACCCATACGACCCTGACAAAGCGCGCGAGTTGCTGTCGCAGCTCAACTGGGACGCCGACAGGGAGATTCCGGCAACGCTGCCGACGGGGCGCGGTTTCCGTGTGCGGCTGGCGGAGGCGTGTCAGCAGATGTGGGCCGAAGTCGGTCTCAAGGTAAAACTTCAGCAGGTCGAGTCCGGCATCTCCCAGTTCAAGGACCCGGGCATCTATGGAATCGTCCAGAGCGGTATGGAGTCCGGCCTGGATCCCAACTATATGTTCACCTACTATTCTCACGTGCTGCCGCCGGAGTGCTGCAACCACCCGCGCTTTGTCAACGACGAGGCGATCGGCTACCTCCAGACCGGTCAGCAGGAGTTTGAGAAGGACAAACGGCAGGAGGCCTACCACGGACTGCAGCGTCTCCTCAACGATGAGCTGCCACGCCTGTGGCTGTTCAAGGTGCCGATGCTCTTCGCCAAGAGCAGGAAGCTGCACAACGTGCACATGACGCCTCACTACGGGTCCTACAGCTGGGATCCGGTCGTTAATGCGGAGGAGTGGACTCTGGAGAGCTGAGTGGAAGGGGCGGGGCATTCTCGATGGATGCTTCGCCTCTCCTCTTTGTGGAAGTATGTACAGCCACAGCTTCGTTCGGTAGTGGCGGAGAAAGGCATTAAGCGGTCTGCACTTGCGGGCGATCCGGCGGTAGGCGCAGTCGGACGCCTGATTGCTCCGGGATACGGTTATGCAGAGGTATATTGTTCGCCGCCTGGTGGTCACCATTCCGATCCTGTTCGGCATAACGATCATCAATTTTCTGGTGATGAACGCCGCGCCCGGCGACCCGGTCTCGAACGCGTTGATAGTAGGTGCGCCCGGCCAGTCGATAGGGGATCCGGAGGCACAGCGCGAGTTGCTGGGGCTGAACAAGCCGCTGCCTGTCCGCTATGTTCTGTGGCTCAAGGAACTCCTGCGCGGCAACATGGGTGAGTCGCTGGTGACGCGGCGCCCCGTCCTGCAAATGATTGGGGAGCGGGTTGGACCGACCGTACAGCTGTCGGCGCTGGCGCTCTTTATCTCTTTTGCGATAGCGGTGCCGGTCGGTATCATTTCGGCGGTCAAGCAGTATTCCTGGCTGGATTATGCGGTGACGGTAGCGACCTTCATCTCGGCCAGCATACCGGGATTCTTCTTCGCCATCCTTGCCATTTACATATTTGCGCTCACGCTGGGCTGGCTGCCGATATCAGGGACCCAAACGATCGGCGCGCCCTGGTCTTTGAGAGATTACCTGTGGCACATGGTGTTGCCGGCGAGTGTGCTGGCGCTGCCTGGGAGCGCGTCGCTGGCGCGGTACGCCCGCAGCCAGATGCTTGACACGATCCGCCAGGACTATCTGTCGATGGCGCGCGCCAAGGGGCTGCGCCGGGCCTACATCCTGGTTCGGCACGCGTTGCCCAACGCGATTCTGCCTCTCATTACCCTGGCCGCGCTCGATGTTCCGACGCTTTTCAGCGGGGCCGTGATTGCCGAGACGATTTTCCGCTGGCCGGGCATGGGGCAACTGGGGGTTACATCGGCGTTCGCACGCGATTACACAGTGCTCATGGGGCTGGGCGTGATCAGTGCGACGCTGGTGGTTCTGAGCAACCTGGTAGCCGACATTCTGTACGCTGCATTGGACCCACGGATTCGCTATGACTGACAGTACGCCGCCCCCCAGGCCGGTCGGTGACGGTCAGGAGCGGGCAGAGGTCAACCTGGAAGCGGGCGCCGGCGGAACGGCGTCGCCTGCGAACGGAGGCTCTCGGCGAGCGCTTGCGTCGTTCGCTGCGAGGGAGGCCATTTCGCCGGGCGCTATGGCCTGGCGGCGGTTCCGCCGACATAAACTGGCGGTGATAGGCGCCACTGTTCTGGCTGCAATCGTGATCATCGCGGCGCTGGCGCCGGTCCTTGCGCCCTACGACCCCAACTCGATCGACCTGAATCTCTCCTACGTAACTCCCAGCGGCGCTCACCTGCTCGGTACTGACATCAGCGGCCGGGACCTGCTCAGCCGTCTGATCTTCGCTTCGCGCATATCGGTTTCGGTTGGCCTGGTCTCGGTTTCAATCTACGTGGCGATCGCGATAGCCATAGGAGGGGTCTCAGGTTACTACGGTGGCCTGGTCGACAGCATCCTGATGCGGTTCACGGATACGATGTTGTCCTTCCCCACCCTGATGATGATTTTCATCGTTGTGTCGATCCTGGGGCCCAGTATATTCAACGTGATGCTCGTCATCGGAGTCTTCGGCTGGCCGGGACTGGCCCGGGTCATTCGCGGCCAGTTCCTGCAGATTCGGGGTATGGACTACGTGCTGAGCGCGCGCTCGGTTGGCGTTCACAGTTCGCGCATCATCCTGCGGCATATTCTCCCCAATGCAATCGGCCCGGTGATCGTATGGGCCACGTTCGGCATGGCGGGTGCGATCATGTTCGAGGCATCGCTCAGCTTCCTGGGTCTCGGTGTCCAACCGCCGCAGGCAAGCTGGGGCAATATGCTGGTAGACGCCCAGCGCCTCAAAATCATTCGCGACCTACCCTGGGTGTGGATCCCGCCCGGGCTGGCTGTGGTCATAATGGTTCTCAGTATCAACTTTATGGGGGACGGTCTGCGCGACGCGTTGGACCCGCGCACGTTGCTCTGAAGAAAAGGCGTAAAGATGGCTGGCAAGAACCGATATCGTGCTGGAATAATAGGCTGTGGCAGGTCTGGAAATCTCCACGCGAGCAGCTTCAGAAATATCGAGAACGTTGAGCTGGTCGCATGCGCCAATCGGGGAGAAGCCAAGCTGCGCGACTTCGCCGACCGGTGGGGAATCCAGGGCCGTTACACTGATCTTGATGAGATGCTGCGACGGGAGTCGCTGGACCTTGTGAGCATATGCACGAAGGACGACGAGCATGTGGAGCCGCTCCTTCGTGTGGCGGCGCATCGGCCCAAGGGCATTTTCTGTGAGAAGCCCCTGGCTACCAGTCTGAGCGAAGTGGATGCCATTCTGGAAGCCTGTCGCGTCGCCGGGTGCAAACTCTCGGTGAGCCATTCGATGCGATTCGAAAAGAACTTCGTGCTCGCCAGGGAGTTGGCGACAAGCGGCGAGCTGGGCGCGCTGCGGGCAGTTCATTTTGTCGGCTATGGCATGGCCGGGGACCTGCGCGGGCAGCTTCACGAAGACCACTGTATCGATTTTCTCCGCTTCTGCGCCGGAGAGCCCCGCTGGGTCTTTTGCTATCCTGACGGAACGCCGGAACGCCCAGGGCTTTCTGGCATGATACAGTTCGAGGAAGGTGTGACTGCCCGGATGACCTTCGGCGGCAGACGGGAGTATGCGACATTCCAGGTGATCCTTGAGTGCAGTCGCGGCCGCGTTGACGCCGTCCTGGGTCCTGATCCGGCTGGTTCGGTCGATCTGCTCGGAAACGACTGTTGGGAGCCGTCGTTGCGCGTCTGGCGGCAGGAGTCCGGTGGGCTGGTCGGCTATCGCGATGGCGAACTGTTGAAAACAGTGCGCAACGACCCCTGGGAGTTGGGTCTGCGGGAACTGGTCCGCTGTATCGAGAAGGACGAGGAGAGTGTTTCCAGCGGGGAGGACGCTCGCAAGACCTTGCAGCTTATTCTGGCTATTCTGGAGTCGGCGGAGCAACTGAAGAGACTGGAAACCAATTAGGGGGTCGCGATGCGAGTGCGGACTGCGGTCGTCGGTGTGGGGCACATGGCGCAAAGCCATCTGCCCAATCTGTCCGATTTCCCCGACGTTGACCTGGTGGCCCTGTGCGATGTCAGTGAGGAGCGTCTTCAGGAGGCTGCCCGGCAGTACGATGTTCCGCGAGTCTATACGGACCTCACGCAGATGCTGGACGGCGAGAGGCTGGACTGTGTTTTTGTTATTACGCCAGAATGGTTGCATGCCAGGCAGAGCATTGAGTGTCTGCGTCGAGGCCTGGACGTATTGTGCGAGAAGCCGCCCTCGCACAATGTTGAAGAATCACGGCGCATGGCGGAGGAAGCCCGCAGGTCGGGCAAACTGCTGGCGCTCGGTTTCAACCGCCGCTTTGGCGTGAGCGCCATCAAGGAGGCCTTCACTGAGCAAGCCCCTCAAATGTGCGTCGCTGAGTTTATCCGCCCTGTCGACGAGTACCGCCCTCTGATCAACGGCAGCATCCACGCACTCGATGCGCTGATTTACATCTGCGGGGAACCTGAGTCTGTGGCAGCGGTGGCTACCTACACCGATCCGGAGAAGCATGAGTGCATCGCTGCTTCCATCAAATTCGCGAACGGCGCGCTGGCGTCGCTGGCGTCGGGATACGGGACCCGGACCTCGGCCGAAAAGCTGAGCGTCTACGGGCACGGTGTCGCGGCCTGGTGGGACAGGAACAGCGTAACCATTCGGCGCGGCGACGAGAGCGAGACGCGCGCGATTGGCAACAGCGTTCGCCTGGAAGATCGACACTTTATCGACTGCGTAAAGGGCGATGCCGAGCCGGTCGCCACGATTGATGATGCAGTAGTGACGATGGAATGGGTGCATCGCGTTTTCGATGCAGCCGGCATCCAGGTCTCACCGGCCCCGCGCACCGGTCGCGGCTACCTGCAATGGTGTCCCTATTGCGGCGCCGACATCGTTGCCTACAGGGAAGAATGTGTTTCCTGCGGGCGTGAACTGGGCGCCTGGTCGATTCCGATTGAGGCCATGGCGGGGTGACTCGTTACCGCTCAGCCTGCGTATCGTCTGCGGCGGGGCCAACAACGAAACCTGACCCCTTTGGTAGACAGTGTCGCGAAATCCGGATGGTCCTGTGGAAGCAGCAAGGGAGGCGCGCGTATGCCTTTTCACGAAAACGATCGACTGATCATTCACAAGAACCCCCATGCCTATTCATCATGGCCTGATGTGACGGTGCTGAAGAGCGGCGACTGGATCATCGCTTTTTCCCAGGCCATGAGCCGCCATCAGATCACGCACCGGGATCCCACCTTCCACAATCTCCTCGTACGATCCACAGATCAGGGAAAAACGTGGAGCCGCTTTCCCCAAGGAGTGCCGGGGTATGGCTTCTTTGGGATTGACTGCATCGCCGTCACCGAGTTATCCAGCGGAGAGCTTCTTGCCCACACCGTGCGCGATGACTTTGTACCGGTCGACGCCGCCGCGAGAGAGGCCAGATACGCCCACTATCAGCAGCGGGAGCCTTTCCCGTGGGCGTTTCGGCGAATAGGAAGTTACGTTATCCGCTCGGTCGACAGCGGTTACACCTGGCAGGAGCCGGTCCTGGTGGATGTCTCCCCCTTCGACACCGGTTTTTCCCCCCGAGCGATAGTCGAGCTGAGCGATGGCACGCTCCTGCTGCCCCAATCCGAAGAGACCCTGGACCCGCCGCAAGCGTTTGTCGTCAGGTCGAACGACGGCGGACGGACGTGGGGAGATGTCTCGCTTGTGGCGCAGGATGAGCATGTCGGCTTCTGGGAGCCGGCCTATCTGGCGCTGCCCAGCGGCAAGATCATCGCCATGCTTCGGACGCATGAAGCGGGAGGCCACTACCTCTACCAGTGTGATTCATTCGATGCCGGCTACACCTGGACGAAGCCCGTCAAGACACCGATGTGGGGCTATCCGGCACATATGCTGACGTTGCATGATGGGCGCGTGCTGTGTGTCTATGGCCGCCGCCGGCCGCCTTTCGGCATCCGCGCCTGCCTGAGCGCCGACGAAGGGCAGAGTTGGGACATTGATGACGAGCTCATTATCCGCGATGACTTCCCGAACTCTGATCTTGGCTACCCGACCTCCGTTCAACTGGCAGATGGGACGATTTTCACCACGTACTACGGTCAAGACGAGGGCGTAACGTGCATTCACGGCAGTTTCTACAGTATCTGAAAAGGGAGGCTGGAGACATGAAGACCGAGCGCGTTTTTGAGTTGAGGAAAGTCCGCAGCATGAAGTCCCTCAGCCGGCGGGGCTTCTTGCGCCTGACAGCGGGAACTACGGCCCTGGCTGGTCTGGCCGCCTGTACGCCGGCGGCAGCTCCTTCAACGTCTGAAATGGCGGACGAAGCGCCGGCGGCCGCGCCTGAACAGGAGATGCAAGACCTGATCTACTGGAATGATCTGACCGGCCCGGATGGTGAAATCCAGCAGGCGCTTGTGGACCGCTACAATGAAGGGCCGGGCCAGGAGGCCGGCGTCCACATAACGTTTGAGATCTATCCGGGCGATACGCTGTTCACCAAGAACATGGCTGCCTATGGCGCTGGCAATCCCATCGACATCCTGCGCGCCAGCGCGCCGCAGACGAACCTGATGGTGGGCAAAGAGATGTTGGTGGCCCTCGATGATGTCATGGCCGAGGCCGGATTGGACTGGGATGACTTTTACCCCAGCCCCCTGGAAGCCTTTACGATCGAAGGCAGGCGCTACAGCATCCCTCAGGAGGTCAGCAACTACACCATATTCTTCAACACCGATCAGGCCGAGGCGGCCGGCCTGGATGTCCAGAACTTTCCCTCGGACCGGGACGACTTCGTCGATTGGGTGCAGGCCGTTACCCAGCGCGATGGTGATAAGTTCGATGTCGTTGGGTTGGTGATTCCCGGTTCGGGCGGTCTTCCGTTTCGATGGTGGTTTCAGCTGGTCTACCAATTCGGTGGATCGTTGCTGACCGAGGATTACACCCAGGCCAACTTCAACACCGATGCCGGCGGGAGCGCCTGTCAGTTCCTCCTCGATTGCTTCGATACCTACAAGATATCGAGCCGGGATATCCTGGACGCCCGCAAGGCGTTCATGTCCCTGTACGGCTCCATTATTCAGGACGGCGCCTGGATGTCGCCCGCCTTTGCTGAGCAGGAAGGACTGAGTTTCGACACCGCATTGGTGCCGGTGATCGGCAACGATCTGTTCAGCTACGCCATCACCATGGCTGGCGTCATCATCCGCCACGATCCCGAAGAGGCCGGGCGCGTGGAGGCGTGCGCCCATTTCCTCAAGTGGATGTCCGATGATCCGACCTGGAATATCGAGGTGCCCACCGTGCCGGTACGGCAATCCATCGGCGAGATGCCGGAATTGCAGCAGATTCCGTACATGAAGCCATTTATCGACCTGGTGCCCTACGGCATTGAAGCGCCGCCCATTGCACAGTTCGGGGAGATAAGAGGCCGCATCGTCGAGATTCTTGACTCGGTGTGGGCCACAGACATGTCGGTAACGGACGGTCTCGCCCGGGCGGAAGAGCAGGTGAACGATATTCTGGCCGGGTAAGCGCAAGCGAGCAATGTCGGCGTGTTGCGTATCCGGCCTGGGTACGCAACACGCGACCTGGCAGGATCGACGCCACACAGGGTGTGACCAATGACAAGAGCAGCCACCACGAGAGCAGGAGAACAAGCCGGTCCTCTGAAGTTGGCCGGCCGCTCGCTATGGGCGCGGCTGCGCCCGCAGGAAAAGTCCGAACGGACGGCCTATCTCTTTCTTCTTCCCTACATGCTGTTCTTCGTAGCCTTCGGATTCCTGCCCGTTTTTCTGGGCTTCTTTGTCAGTCTGACCGACTGGAGCGTGGTCGGGGACTATCAATGGTTGGGTCTGCGTAACTACATCAAGTGGTTGGGAGACAGCCATCTGGTCAAAGTCACCTATAACACACTGCGTTACACTCTGCTCAGTGTCCCCAGCGTTGCCGCTGTCAGCCTGGCGATGGCCCTGTATGTAAACAGGAAGCTGGCGGGCTTTGTATTTTCCAGAATTGTCTTTTTTGCGCCCTACGTGGTCGCGGTCACGGTCACCGCCCTGCTCTGGAAGTGGATTCTCGAGACCGATTTCGGCGTGCTGAACTACTATCTCATGCAGCTTGGCATTCCCGCCATCCCCTGGCTTACGACAGTTCGCTGGGCCATGGTGGCGATGGTCATCACCAAGCTCTGGTGGGATGCCGGCTTCAGCATGGTCATCTTTCTGGCCGGTTTACAGGATATTCCGGCGGACTTGTACGAAGCCGCCCGCATTGACGGCGGCAACAGCTGGCGCCTGTTTTGGCACATCACGTTTCCACTTTTGCGCCCGGTCACCAGCCTTGTGATCACATTGAATCTGATCATGTGCATGCAGACGTTTAGTACCATGTTCCTGATGACGGAGGGAGGGCCGGCTGGCTCGACCACGACCGTTGTTTATGAGATTTACCAACAGAGTTTCGCCCAGTTCAAGATGGGCCACGGATCCGCATTGTCCTTCTTGTTGTTTCTCGCTATACTCGCTATCACCCTTCTCCTGTTCAGGCTGTTCCCGGGGCAGGTGGACGTGGACTAGCGGGGAAGGGGCCCCATGTTCATTCGGATTCTGGGTAGGCGCGTTACGCCGGGGGTCTTGGCGCTCTGGCTGACTGGGATGACCATTTCGATCCTTTGGGGTATGCCGCTGGTCTGGATGGTTTCCACTTCGCTGAAGCCTGAAGGGCAGATCATGCGCTACCCGATCGAGTGGCTTCCGCGTCAAGTCAGCTGGGAAAACTACCAGATCGTCTTCAACTATCCGGTCCTGCGATGGTTCTGGAACAGCCTCTTTGTTGCCATGGCAACGACCGCGCTGGTCGTCTTTTTCAGCGCCATGGCCGGCTATGCCTTGGCCAGGATGAAGTTCTGGGGGCGCAGCTTCGTTTTCGGCGTGATACTTTCTTCTCGAATGATCCCCGGCGCCGTTGCTCTCATACCTCTCTACCTGATTATTGCCAGATTTCGACTGCTCGATACATATCTGGCGCTGATTATGCCGGCTGTGGCCAGCACGTTGGGCGTTTACCTTTTTCGACAGTTTTTCTTTTCGCTGCCCCGCGAACTGGAGGATGCCGCCCTGATCGACGGATGTGGACGCTTCGGGCTGTTCTTCAGGATCGCGCTACCGCTGGCAATCCCCGCTCTTCTGACGGTCGCCATCATTACGTTCGTCGCCAGTTGGAACGACTTCCTGTGGCCACTCCTGGTCACGAGCACCGATTCGGCTACCACAATGCCGGTCGGCATGATGAAGTTCAACCCGCGCACCGCGGGCATCAGACGGATGACGTATGGTGTGGCCATGGCAGGCGTTACAATCCAAAGTCTTCCTACTTTGGTCATGTTCTTTCTCCTGCAGAGACACTTCGTGCAGGGCGTCACGCGTACCGGCCTGAGAGGGTAAGGAGATGGCAAATGAGTAAGCCGTTGCGGGCGGGTCTGATCGGTTGTGGCGGCGTTGCCGCGGCGCACATGCGGGCATAGCGTCAACTGGAGGGTGTGGAGATCGCGGCTGCCAAAGGATTCTCCTATCTCGTTTGGCAACGACAAAAGAGCCTTTCCTGGCCGAATTTCTCAGTTTGCACGTAGCTACTCAGCCTAGACTGGGAAGTTGCTTGAAGAGGAACGGTCATCGGTCAAAAAGACCAATATTGACTGCCGGAAAGTGTGAATCCTCCATCTACACGTCATAATTCGCACCATTTGTGCCGTTGTGACCCGAACCTGACCTGTTCAGACAGATTCCAAACACGATTCATTGTACTTGGATGACTTGATTGCCCATTGAAAGTCGCACGTTGGTCAAAGGCTGAGTAGATACGGTTGCACCTTGCACAAACTCATGTTAGGCTTGTCTTGAAGTCTGACCATGCCATTCTGGATAACACTTGGAGAAGCTAGACTACCGCGCATAGGAGAAGGACAATCGCATCCTCCGAGCCAAACGGGTGCGACGTAGGTTTAACGCCGAGGAGACCCACATTGAGGTATGTTGTCTTTGGGGCCGGCGCGGTCGGAAGCGTCATAGGTGCTTACCTGAATATAGCTGGACAGAGTGTGGCGCTGGTTGCCAGGCCAGGCCATGCAACCTGCATCAAGCAACAAGGCCTCGTTGTTCACAGTCCCTCCAAAACACATCGTATCTCCATCCGGGCGGTCACTTCCGCCTTGGAGCTTACTCCATTCCGGTTAGATGACGTTGTACTCTTGACGGTCAAATCGCAGCATACGGAGCAGGCGCTGACAGAGTTGCGTCAGGCCGGCGTGCCATCGACGACGCCCGTTTTCTGTATGCAAAACTCAGTGGTCAACGAGCGAATCGCTGCGCGTTACTTTGACAATGTGTATGGCGTTGTCACCGCGCTGCCAGCGATGTTTCTGGAAGACGGGGAGGTGATCGGCGCCGATGAAAGTTGCGCGGGTGTGCTCGAGATTGGACGCTACCTGGAAGGCGTCGATGAAGTTGCCCGGAACGTAGCACGGGATCTGAAACGTGCCGGTTTCCGGGTGGAGCTAAGCGCGCAAATCATGCTGGCGAAATACACAAAACTGCTCACGAATATCGGGAATTCACTCTTTGCCATCGTTGGTATGCAAGCCAGTGGCAAGGAGCTAGACCCGTTCCTCAGCGAATTACGCGCCGAGGCTATCAACGTCTTGGAGCGGGCGGGCATTGCATACGAATCAGAGCAAGAGTTTCGGGAGCGCGTGCTGGCTCAAGCGCAAGGCTTGAAGCTGCCCGTTAGCGTGGCATACGGTGGCTCGACGTGGCAGAGCCTCGCCCGTCGTGCGGGCACAGTAGAGACCGACTACCTGGAAGGGGAGGTCGTCAGGGAAGCCAAGAGAGCGGGAACCGAGGCGCCTCTCAACAACCTCATATGTAGGATTGCAAACGAGATGGCTGAAGACGGGCTCGAGCCCGGTTCATATACGATTGCTGAATTGCGCCGGCTGGCCGCCGCATCTATTTAATCAGAGAAAGGAAGATTACCATGATTGTGGACATCCATACCCATTGTATCCAGCCCGAGCACGTCAGTGATTACGCTCACCGCTCTATGGAACGGGCCGGTTACTCACCGATGCAGCCGCTCACACCCGAGGAGTACGCGCGCGGCATGGAACCGGTTGATTTCTCCATCGTGTTTGGTATCACCGCTACGCAGTCCGGCGTTCGAGTGCCGAACGAGTTCACGGCGGAATGGGTTGGGCACGACCCAACCAAGCGCATCGGTTTCATGACGTTAGATGTCTTTGATGGCGGGTCGATTGAGGAAATGCAGCGCGCCAAGGAGGACTTGGGGTTGCGCGGCATCAAGCTATATCCCACATCACACCCGTTTAACCCGGCGGACACGACGGTCTTTCCCCTCTACGCGGCTGCCCAGCGTCTCCAATTGCCCATCCTGTTCCACATGGGCACGTCGCCCGGCTCGAAGGACGTGACCGAGTATAGCCATCCGCTGCTCATTGACAAGGTGGCGCGATCCTTTCCCGATCTGAAGATGGTCATCGCGCACTTGGCTCACCCCTGGCAGCGTGAGACGGCCATCGTCGTCCGCAAGCAGCCGAACGTGTTCACAGACGTTTCAGCGCTGTGGGTACGTCCGTGGGCGGGTCTGCAAGCATTGATCCTCTGTCTCGAATGGGGAGTGTCCGACAAGCTGCTGTTCGGTTCTGATTTCCCGTTCTGGACCCCGCAGGAGGGCATGGACAAGTTGAGGCGGCTCAACGAACAGGTAGCGGGAACACCGTTGCCTCACCTGCCGGACGAAATGATTGAGGGCATCATCCATCGCGATTCGCTCGCCTTGCTCGGGCTCGACAATTGAGGCGTGGTCAGTGAACGAGGCGTGCAGGCTCTCGGCAGGAGCTGATGATGAAGGCAGCTGTTTGGCACGATTTCAACGACATGCGCATAGAAGAGTTGCCGCGGCCGGAGATTGGGCCCGGTGAGATACTGGTAGACGTGCGGGTTGCGCAGCCCAGCATCACCGACGTGGAATTCCTGAGTGGCATGTTGGGAGACGAATGGACGATCTATTCGCGCCACCAGATGCCAGACGTGTTTGGCCACGAATTCAGCGGCGACGTCGTAGAGGTCGCTGGGGACATCACCGGTCTGAAGAAAGGTGATCGAGTGGGAGCCTTTCTGGGCGGCAATCACCGCGCTTTCGCTCAGTTCATGGCCATCGCAGCCGACCAACTCATCCGATTGCCCGACAATCTGACTTACAATGAGGGCGCCTGCATCCAGCCGCTGGCCGGCTGCATCAGTGTGGTCAAGCGAGCTCCAGTCCGGCTGGGCGACACGGTTGTTGTCGTTGGCCAAGGGGTGATGGGTTTAGGTTGCCTGCAAGCCTTTCATGCCGCCGGCGCTGGACGGGTCTTCACCACAGATGTACGCCCCGAAGCCTTGGAACTGTCTCACGAATTAGGAGCTGATGAGGCCATCGACGCGTCGAAAATGGACCCGGTGCGGCGAGTACGGGAACTGACCGAGGGAGCTGGGGCTGATATCGTGGTCGAATGCGCCGGAGGTAAGCCCGAGGTTGGCTTGGCCGGAACGAGTTCCGTGGAACAGGCGCTGGCTATGGTACGCCGCGGGGGGACCGTGTGCTTGGTGGCCTTCTACCAGGGATCGCTGACGCTGGACATGCACGCCCTGCGACAGACGGACGCGCAAATTATCATTGGCGGTGCCCGGGTGCCGCCTGAGGCGGAGCGAGTTGCGGCGCTAGTGGCCGCGGGGCGAATTCGCTTGGCGCCGACCGTGACACATGTGCTCAAAGGTCTGGAGGGCCTGCCAGAGGCCTTTGCCATTATGGCGAATAAGGCTGAACGTCAAGCTATTCAAGCTCAGGTTGAGCTTGAATAAGGTGAGGAAGTTAACCTTCACGGAGATTTTGCGTCTGCCTGATCTTGTTAGCCCGCACTTCTTGAGGCGAGCCAGACTTTTAGAGGTAGCGAACTGCTAGCAAATGCAATCGCTGTTCAAGTCGAGTTCGCACTCTAGGTTCCGTTGACATTTCAGAAGAATGTTCAAAGAGGCGACAATTGCAAGCTGCCTGAAAGCAGTCTGGACTCTGATTCACCTGATTCTCGTCAACGAAGCCCACCTCGGGAGCCAGCGCCGTTCATCATGTCCATCATGTCAATCAGAAAAATCAAAGTTCAGACAAATGTCAACGAGCCCTAATCTATTGAGTTGTTAAGAGTTCTCCCGCCACATAGCAGCTGCTCACGACGCAAAACGCGAAAGGAGCAAACGGTGGATTCTAAGAACGGTATCGATTTGGCTCTCTGGTGCGGTGTGGGTGGGTTGTACTTTGAGTCCTTTTACGAGAAGGACATCGGTACCTTTGTCGAAAAATGTGCAGAGGCCGGTGTTACGAGATTGATACCTTCCTTTTATATCAGCCCGGTGAAGAGTCATCGCTGGCTTATTCGTCATCTGGAAGTCGAAGCTGCGTACGAACCGTATCAGTATGGCGAGAGAAGCCCATTGAAAGTCTTGGTCAGACATGCTCATGATTGTGGCTTGGAAGTCCATCCACATGTCCCCTTGGGGACCGAAGGCGGCTGGATGCGCGTTTCGCCCGTCGGAGAACTGGGCGTTTTTGCGCGCATGAGCAAGTTCGCTAGAGATCACCCCGAATACTGGACAAAGACCCAAGATGGGAGAGGTTGGCTAGATGTCAATCGGCGCGAGAAGCTCGCTGGCTCGCCGGGGATAGGATTGTTTCCGGGGACTGGCTTCATCAGTTTGGCATTTCCCGAAGTTCGGGAATACGCGAGGTCGTTGTTCATTGAGTATGTTCAGGACTATGGCGTAGACGGCGTACAGCTGGAGTTTATCATTCCGCCAACTGATGATCGAGGGTCTTACCTCTTGGGGTATGACGAGCCGGCGATGACCGCTTTTGAAGGGAAATACGGGCAAGACCCGCGGGAAATCGATAATTCTGACGACAGTTGGATGCGGTTCAGGGCCGGATATTTCACCCAGTTCGTCAGGGAATTGAGAGAAGCCCTTTCAAAGCCAGGAGCGGACGTTGAACTCTCGGTGGCAACTGAAGCCGCGGACGGCATATTCAACGAGCCAAGCCGCGCCTATAAAATGATGTTTGACTGGCCTACCTGGGTTGAAGAGCAACTCATAGACGTACTATACCCTAGATTCTGGCTGACCCCGCCGATGTGGTGGCCGGTAGCGCCTCCTAAGGTAGCCGAAGAACTCTCGACCATCAAGAAGCAGATCGGTGACAAGTGTCAAGTAATTGCCGGTCTGGTCTGTCTTGGTGGGAACGACAATATAGCCGAGTTGACAGAGCGGGCAGCAGGAGCCGCGCTCGACGAAGGGGCCGATGGTCTGGGCGTCTACAGAGCCGATGCGGTCGAGGCATTCGGCTTGTGGGGGATGCTTGAAAACCTAAGCTCGGCAGATGCCCGCCAAGTTTCATAGCCTTTTTCGATATGCAGAAGGAGGGCGAATTGAGTTCAGGAAAGGGTGCTGATCTGGGCCTTTGGTGTGGTGTCGCCGGTTCGTGGATGGGCTTGTATGAACCGCAGCACGAGCAGGACGTGGTCAAGTTCGTCGAAAAATGTGCAAAGGTGGGTGTCACAAAACTACTGTGTGCCTATTATACCGCCCCGGTCAGGAGCCATCGCTGGGTTTTTCGTCTTCCGGGAGTCGAGGCGCCCTACGAACGTTACGGGTACGGTGAAAAAAGTGCCTTGAGCGCCTTGGTGAAGCACGCCCATGGGCACGGCATTGAAGTCCATCCCTTTGTTGCCGTGGGCCATCAAGGCTGGTGGCGCCCACACCCGGAATCGGCACTGCGCGAGTTCTTACCGATCCTTCACTTGAGCAAATTTGCCAGCGACAATCCAGCTTACTTTTCGAAAACACGTGAGGGAAAGAGTTGGCTGGACATTGACCGACGCCAGCGGCTAACAGGATACCCGGGAGTAGGATTGTTGAGCCTGGCCTATCCCGAGGTTCGAGAATACTTCACGTCGCTGTGTGTAGAGTTCGTTCAGGACTACGGCGTTGATGGTGTGCAGTTGGAATTCATCATTCCGCCGACTGATGAGCAAGGGTTCTGCCTCTTGGGGTATGACGAGCCTGCAATGACTGCTTTTAGAACGGAATACGGGCAAGACCCGCGGGAGATCGACAGTTCTGACGAGAATTGGATGCGCTTCAGGGCAGGTTATGTTACGCAGTTCATCAGGGAACTGAAGCAAGCCCTTTCAAACCTGGAGGCAGATGTTGAGCTCTCGCTACAAACCGAGGCCACCGGAAGCACGTTCAGCGAACCGGCCTCTGCCTACAAACTGATGTTTGATTGGCCCGCCTGGGTTGAGGAAAAACTCTTCGATGTATTGTACCCCAGGTTTTGGCTCTCGAACCCGGCTTGGTGGTCAATAGCGCCGACCGACATCGCGGCCGAGCTCTCGTCCATCAAGCGGCAGGTCGGGGACCGATGTAGAGTGGTTACCGGTTTAGCTATTGTCGGTGGGCGGGAGGATATGGGTTGGAGTGAAGACATAGCCAGGCTGGTTGAGCGCGAAGCAATGGCGGCGCTGGAAGCCGGGGTCGATGGGGTTGCCATACACCGGTCTGAGTTCGTCGAGGGATTGGGCTTATGGGGAATGCTTGCGAACATAAGCTCGTCCGAGCCCGTAGAGGACTGAGAAAGGGGGGATGCGAATTACACAAAAGGTTTGTAGTTCTTTTCTTGGACAGAGGAGGGAGATAGCCATGGGTGTGAGAACAGGAAAGAACGGAAAACCAAGGAGGAATGAGATGACAAAGAAGATGAGCCGCCGCAAGTTTCTTTCCATGGCAACGGGAACCGCTGGAGCGATCGGTCTGGCTGCTTGTGTCGCCCCGGGGCCGGGTATGGAGCCGGTTAGCTCGGCCGAGGGGGTCGCAGAGTTGCAACCCTATGACTTGACGTGGTGGCACTGCTTTACCGGGCCTGTAGGAGTAGTCCTTGAGGAGCTGGTGGACAAGTACAATGACGAAAATGAGGTAGGCATCTCGGTGAATCAGGAGGTCATCGAGTGTGCCATTCTTCAGACCAAAATCCTGTCTTCATGGGCTGCCGGCAAGCCCCCGGACGTCATCCACCATAGCGCGGCGCACGTGAACTTGTATGGGCGAAAGGGGCTGATCGAACCGCTTGCGGACCTGCTGGTGGACCAAGGCCTCGACATGGACGACTTCTTCCCCGAGATGCTGGCACTGGGGTCCTTTGCGGACACCGTCTACGGCATGCCCACGACTGGCAACGTCTACGGCCTTGTGATGAACGCTGACTACCTTAGCGAGGCAGGGCTTGACGTCAACGACTCCCCGACAGATAGGGCTGGCTTCGTCGAGTGGTGTCAGACGCTCACCCAAGGCGAGGGAGACAACATGAGCGTGGCCGGGTATGGCGTAACCACCTCCGGTGGTCCCCCGTCCCTGGCTTGGGGTACGGTACTGATGCAAAATGGCGGCAGCATCATGGCTGAAGACGGGACCAAGTCTGCCTTCAACAACGAGGCTGGCATAGACGCGGCCCAATGGATCCTGGATGTCTTCGACAAGCACAAGATTGGCAACAAGAATTTTTCCTTTTGGGACAATGTTCCTCAGTTTGAGGCCGGCGCGATCGCAGTCATGATCGATTCTCCCCGCTGGTACAAACATTGGACATCACAAGGGATGAATCTTGAGGTAGCCATTCTGCCGCAAATCGGGAGCGAACGAAATGCGAATTGGCTCGACATGTGGCACCTGATGCTCATCAAGAATGACGACAGGAGCCGAGTGCTGGCCGGGGCGCACTTCCTGAAAGCCTTCTCGGACTTCCTCGGGGACCGGCTGGAGGAGATGGGGATTATCCCTCCACGGGAGTCACAGATCGGGTCGTTCCAGGATCCGAAGATGCAGCCATTCATGGACTCGATCCAATTCGGAGTCGTACAGCCGACAACGCCGGGTGCGGAGTGCTTGAACTGGTACCAACTTCCGGGCTGCTTCCCCTATTTGGACACGATATGGTCGGGTGAGTCAACTATCGAGGATGCTCTCGGCGCATTCGAGGCCGATCTTAACCGGCGGATCAGGGACGGTTGGCTCGATGCAGGCTAAGCCTTGAAACGAGAAGCGGGACGGATCAGTATCGTTAGCTCGTGAGGACAAGAGCCGGGCTTTCTCGTTCTTTGACCATGTATCTCGTACAAGAGTGGCAGGCCTTTTCAGAGGCAATAACCCGGAATGTCGGGCTTCAGGTAAGCAGAACGTAGATATGCCAGAACGGTCTGCTGGCAACGAGGGTGAGGTATTGCAGGGCGCAAAGAGCATCTGTCGGCAATACCTCACTCTTGAGCCCGGTTGGCGCTTACATCGCAGGCGTAGGCCGCACAAGAAACTGGAATGTCCCGTGCGCATCAGACGAGAGGGCTACTATCGAGACGACAGACAAGCCAGAGGCCATGAGCAGCACTAGGGTGGCGAGTTCCCTCCCTGGAAGTAGAAAAAAGATCGAGATAAGTGGGTACGCGTTTGTGTCGGCGCATGCGATCCTCTTCACCCTCTTTTGGCTCTTGCCCATAGGCGCTGCCGTCCTGATCAGCTTTACCAGATGGGGAATAATAGACACGCCCAAGTGGGTGGGAATTAGCAACTATAAAGAGTTGGTGGGCGACCCCTTCGTTTGGAGAGCCTTACGTGTATCCCTGGCATACACCATCATCGCAGTTCCGCTGCAACTTGGCCTGAGTCTACTGATGGCCCTGTATGTAAATCGAAGATTGGTAGGCAGCACCCTGGCGCGGCTTGTCTTTTTTGCGCCCTGGGTTCTATCCGCTTCGATCGTGGGCATGACTTGGTTGTGGATTATGTCACCTGGTCATGGCGTGCTCGGCTATTACCTGACACAGGTGGGTGTGGAGAAGGATATCAATTGGCTCGGAAACCGCAACATCGTTTTGTTCTCTATCGCCATGGTGGCAGCCTGGTGGCAGTCCGGGTTCGGCATGATTATCTATCTGGCGGCACTGCAGGACATTCCTCAGGCGTTGTATGACGCTGCCGCTATCGATGGGGCCAGCCTGTGGCAGAGGTTGTGGCACATTACCTGGCCTATGCTGGCGCCGGCGACCAGTTTTGTGCTGATTGTCAACACGATTGCGGCTATGCGCGTAATCGCCTTGCCGATGATGATGACCCGGGGCGGTCCAGGTGTGGCGAGTACAACGCTTCTCTTCAAGGTATGGTGGACAGGGTTCGTCCAGAACAGGATGGGATATGCATCAGCCCTTTCCGTCGTCGTATTCCTTTTCATCTTTGTGATTGCGCTGGCTGAGCTCCGGCTTGTGCGCCAAAGAATCGAATAGGGATAGATTTTGAGGTTGTTAGAATGATCTGGCGCATCGGTGGAAGGCGCTTTAGTTTAGCAGACATAATGACCTGGCTCCTGGGGATGGGGTGGGTCTTTATGTGGATGATTCCTCTGGCCTGGATGCTATCCACCTCGTTCAAGCCCCGAGATCAGATTCTGACCAAAGTCCCACAGTGGGTGCCCCAGGATTTTACCTGGTGGAATTACCAAACAGTATTTGAGGAACCCATGCTAAGGTGGTTCTGGAACAGCTTGGTCGTTTCCGTAATCACCACTCTGCTGATGCTCCTGGTGGCTTCAACGGCTGGATACGCTTTGGCCCGCATCGAGTTTCCGGGACGAGGTGGCCTGTTTACCACATACCTGATGGCCATGATCATTCCTTTTGAAGTGCTGGCGGTTCCGTTGTATCTGATGTTTGCCTACTTTAATCTCACCGACACTTACTTCTCGCTGATTATGCCGATGGCGTCCGGCTCTTTTGCGGTTTATCTGTTTCGACAATTTTTCTACGCACTGCCCAGCGAATTGGAAGATGCGGCGATGATAGACGGCTGCGACAGGCTTGGTGTATTCCTGAGAATCGTCTTGCCCCTGGCTAGGCCCGTCATTGTGGCGTCTACCATCATCGTCTTTACGGCGAGTTGGAACAACTGGCTATGGCCTTTGCTGACCATCAGCAGCGATGCCTCCAGGACAGTGACAATTGGTGTTCTGCAGTTTGGCGCGTTTACGGGGGGAATGACGAGGGTATATTGGGGGGTGGTCATGGCCGCCGCGACAGTTGCGGTCCTACCGATTATCATCCTGTTTGTCTTCTTGCAAAGGTATTTCGTGCAGGGAGTATCGCAAACAGGCATTCGCTAGCAAGTGATTCACGAATTGGAAGGCCGGCGCGTCGCTCTGAGGTTTGCGACAGCTTGCCACTTCTTTGTCCGCCTTGTAAGTAGCAAGAGAACTTGGAGGCACGGATCATGATAGGCAAAGAATCTATCGCGAACGTCATGACGATTGGGCACGCCGCAAATGCAGTCGAACTCCCAGATGGCCGGCTGTTTGTCAATTGGTACGTCGCCAGCTACGAAGGGGCTGAGGATCAGCGGATTGCGTGCGCGGTGAGAAACCTGGACGGAACGTGGCAGCCTACCCACGTCCTGATTGGGGCCGGTTTTGATTTCGACGGGACGCGGTGGACACCTGAAATCGGGGTGCCGGTTCTGCGACCCGACGGTGATCTTGACTTTTATTTCGGTGCAGTGCCGCAGGAAAACTTCGGAATGATTCAAGACCGCCGGTCGTTCGTAATCAAGACTGGCGCTGCCTGGCTGGCGGAACTGCCTGTTGCGTTCACGGTACCGCTTTGGCGAAGAGGCATTGGCATTAGCGCCACCTTTTTTTCCCGACTTACGGAAAGTTCACCCGGTGTCTTTGAGGCGGCGCAGCCGCAACGGCTGCCGCTGGACGAGCGGGAAAGCGGCAAGTGGGTTCTCCCGTTTACCCCACCTCTGAAGCTGAAGAGTGGACGATGGGTGTTCGCCTATACGGTGGGTTTGGATCCGCCGGCCATACAGGAATACCGCTGCCGGTTTCTAGTGTCTGATGAGAATCAGAAAAACTGGCAAGTGCGGGGAGATATTTGGGCTGAGCGGGGGGTCGCTGAACCGGTTGTCGCGCAGCTGTCGTCGGGAGACATTCTGTGCTACATGCGCGGGGCATCCGGGCAGGGCGCCACTGACATAGAGGTGCAGATGCACGCCTGGAGGGCGGTATCCTCGGATGAATGTAAGACCTTTTCCGAACCGGTTCAAACCAACCTCAGGAATCCGGATTCCAGCGTACATATCGCCATTAGCAATACCTCCGGCCGTCTAGTCATCGTATACAATGACAGTTATGGTCAAAGAACGCCCCTGAGCGTAGGGGTCTCTAAGGACGAAGGCAAGACCTTTCGCGTGAGAGATATTGAGATATCCGATGGAGGGTTCGCCTATCCGAAGCTTCTGCAGACCAGGGATGGAATATGGCACTTGTTCTATTCCTACAAGTACGCCTGGATTGAGCACGCTTGGTTTGAAGAAGATTGGCTGGAAGGGGGCAGGGACGTGATCGGTTTGCGATCGGAGCCGTTTCCGCCGCCGCCTCCAAAGCCCCCTTATCCTAGCGACATGTATCTACAGGACTTCGAAGATGACTAAAGTTGAGAGAATGGAATCGGTATGAAAGAGCGAATACGAATTACCGGGCTGAAGACGTTTCTGGTTGGGGCCGAATGGCGCAACTGGGTTGTGGTGAAGATCGAGACCGACGCCGGTATCGTGGGCCTCGGTGAAGGGACACTCGAGGGGCGTGAGCAGTCGGCCGAGGCCGTGATACAGGAATTGAGTCGGTACCTGGTCGGCAGAGACGCGTTCGCGATCGAACGGCACTTTCAGGAGTTGTACCGTCGTGCGTTCTGGACCGGGGGCGCGCTTCTGAACACGGCAATCAGCGCGGTCGAACAGGCGCTGTGGGACATCAAGGGCAAAGCGCTGGGTGTGCCGGTCTACGAACTCTTGGGTGGAAAAGTGCGGGATCGGGTCAAACCGTACGCCAACTCCTGGTACCCGTCTGGCCGCTCCCCCGAGGAGTTTGCCGAAGCGGCCCGCAAGACCGTGGCGCTTGGCTTTCGAGGGCTGAAGTTCAACCCGTTCATGCGCCGCGAAGGATGGGATTTCTATCGGCTTGAGAACGCCATCTTGAACACGTCCGTCGACTGTGTGGCTGCTGTTCGTGAAGCAGTGGGCCCGGACGTTGACCTTTTCATCGATTGCAACGGCGTTTTCAATTCTACGGCTAACGCGGTACGCGCCGGCCAGGCACTGGAGCCTTACGACATCGGATTCATCGAGGAACCTATCCCGCATGAAAACTTCCAGGAAATGGCCTACATCCGGCAGAAGGTGAACATCCCAGTGGCGACGGGCGAGCGCCTTTTCACGATTTTCAGTTACCAACAACTATTGGATCTGCAGGCCGTGGACATTGTTCAGCCCGACCTGTGCCACTGCGGTGGCATCTTGGAAGCCCGCAAGATTGCGGCTATTGCCGATGCGCACTACGTGCCGATTGCGCCACATAACCCCAACGGTCCCATTGGCTACGCTGCAACCTTGCAACTGGCTGCGTGCGTGCCCAACTTCCTGGTCTTGGAACAAGGTCCGGTCGAACCGTGGGCATTTGAGATCGTGCCGCAGAGTGCGCAATACCGGTTCGAAGATGGGTTTCTGGAGATTCCCGATCGTCCCGGGCTTGGTGTGGACTTCGATGAGGAAGCAGCGGCGAATTATCCGTACCAGTCACGTGATCTCTTCAAACTGCACCTGGTTAGCAAGGACCATTTCTACCCCACCTTCGAGGGCGGCCCTTACCCTGGCTTTGGCGTGAAACAGCTTGGTTAGTAACTGTCCGCTATCAAGTTAGCGGTGTTTGGCGTAAAACAACTCTGAGATGAGGATTCAAGCAAGGAGTCAGAGTGATGAGCCAAAGACCGATCCATCAATGTCAGTGTGAAATATGTCAGTCGCCGCAGCCCCATGCAGGCAAAGACGACCACCATCGCATGAATGTTTTTCTGAGTCGTCTCAACGAACAGGAGCGACGCTGGTACGTCACGTTGAAAGCCGAACGCATCGGGCATGGTGGCACAGAACGGCTGGCGCAGTTTGCCGGGATGAACATCAACACGATTCGCCGCGGTCGGCGCGAGTTAGACGACGACTTGGCCGGGCGTCCAACGGACCGGGTGCGCAAGCCGGGCGGTGGGCGGCAACCGCTGGAAAAAAAGCGCCCATAAAGAAGACAGAATCAAGGAAATCGTCGCCGAAGACATGGCTGGTTTGCCGACAGATGGACAGCAATGGGTGAGAGTGAGCTTGCGCACCATTTCATCTCGGCTGGGCGCACAGGCATACCGCATCGGTCGCACCGCAGTCAGTCGGTTCCTGAGAAAGCTCGGCTTTGGCTTGGTTGCCAACCGCAAGAGCCTGACGGGTGCGGTTCATCCCGACCGCAACCGACAGTTTGGCTACATTGGTCGTGTGCGGCAGCAGTTCCTGCGAGCAGGCTATCCTGTCATCAGGGTCGATACCAAGAACAAGGAACTGGTCGGCAACTTCGCCAATCAAGGTCGTTGCATCATGCTAATCTCCAAATCACAGAAATCACAGTTCAGCCACAGATTTTGCGCTCACCACTTACTTTGTGATCACTACCTATGATTGAACCAACACCAATGTCGTGAATATCAACCAAACCGTTATATTATTTGCGGACAGTTACTAAGCAGGGCGGACGGCCTCTTCTGCTTTGAGGTCGTAGAAGCCGCCTAACTCACGGTGGCGTCCGGACAAGTGGTCAGCCTGTTATTCAAGGATGAGGCAGCGTTCTCGCGATCAGCCTGCCAAGGCAGACGGAACAACCGTGGCCGTGGTTACCGACGGACATGCCTTCAAGGCTTCGGAATTGCATGCTACGTTTCGAAACCTTCCCAAGAACGATTGTTGCATCCGCAATACGGGAGAATGCCTCGATGGCCCAGGCCATGTATGAGACGAAGATGAGTCCCGTTTTTTGCCTTCCATCGGGGCGCAATCTTGCAACATTCGCGAACCTGAGTTTCCGCACGGTCTTGGTAAGGGGCATTCAATGGTGTGCAGCGCAGTTCGGAGAGCGAAGGTGAGGCCATGATAAAGCAGGAGTTAGACACTCCAACGCTTCTTTTGGACCTGGACAGGGTTCAGCAAAACATTGACGACATGGCGGCTTTCGCGGCGAAGGAAGGTGTTCGGTTGCGGCCACACGCCAAGACCCACAAGACACCTCAGATCGGCAGGATGCAGATGGACGCTGGCGCCGCCGGTCTCACACTCGCCAAGTTGGGGGAGGCCGAGGTCTTTGTTGCCGCGGGCCTTACTGATATACTCATCGCGTATCCGATTGTTGGGCCAACTAAGCTCCGCCGGCTGTTTGACCTATGTGAGCGTGCGACCATTACGACCGTGCTCGATCATCTGGAAATCGCTGAAGGGCTCTCCCGTGCGGCAGTGGAGCGAGAACAGGAACTCTCAGTGCTGGTCGAGGTCAACACCGGCCTGAACCGCTGTGGGGTCATGCCCGGCCAACCGGTTGTGGATCTGGCACTTGCTGTGGCACGTTTACCAGGACTTAGGTTTGATGGGTTGCTGACCCATGAAGGCCAAGCGATGGCAGCCGGAGGGCCCGACCAAGTGCGGGCGGCCGGTTTGACTGCCGGCGATGACATGGCCGAAACGGCTGCCTTAATCCAGGCAGCCGGTTTGGAAGTGCCCGTGATTTCAGTTGGGCTGACCGCCACGGCTAAGGTCACGGCCACAGTGGCAGGCGTTACCGAGATGCGCCCCGGAATCTATGCTTTTTACGATCGCGGGGAGGTACTGCATGGTGTAGCCTCCTGGCAAGATTGTGCAGCGACCGTGTTGGCAACAGTGGTCACAAGGCCTGTTCCCGATCGCGTCATTGTCGATGCGGGTAGCAAGTCGTTGAGCTCCGATGGAATACTTATCCGGCCACCAGCGTCCAGTCACGGCTACATCGTCGGCCATCCCGACTGGACCCTTGAGAAACTAAGCGAAGAGCACGGCTGGATGAAGATCCCGCCGGATGATCCGGCACGCATTGGAGACAAAGTGGAGATCATCCCTAACCATATCTGTCCGGTATTCAACTTGTTCAACGAAATGGCGTTGGTGCGCGCGGACGAGGTCGTCGGACGCTGGAAGGTTGCCGCCCGAGGGAAGTTGCAATAGTGACGCGTGATAGGGTAAGTTGCGCCTCGCGTATTCTGCCCAAGCTTCATAAGGAAGCCAGCGTCAACATTGAGCAGATGAGCGTCTCACCGGAGAACACCCCATAGTGAGTTCAGGCTTTCACAACCTGAGAGAAACCGAAATTTGACTGGCTCAATGTGGGGATAGGCGATGCGGTTGTAGAACAAAGTAGCTCAGGACCACCCTGCCTCTGGCAATCCCCGCTCTTCTGACGGTCGCCATCATTACGTTCGTCGCCAGTTGGAACGAGTTCCTGTGGCCACTCCTGGTCACGAGCACCGATTCGGCTACCACAATGCCGGTCGGCATGATGAAGTTCAATCCGCGCACCGCGGGCATCAGACGGATGACGTATGGTGTGGCCATGGCAGGCGTTACAATCCAAAGTCTTCCTACTTTGGTCATGTTCTTTCTCCTGCAGAGACACTTCGTGCAGGGCGTCACGCGTACCGGCCTGAGAGGGTAAGGAGATGGCAAATGAGTAAGCCGTTGCGGGCGGGTCTGATCGGTTGGGGCGGCGTTGCCGGGGCGCACATGCGGGCATAGCGTCAACTGGAGGGTGTGGAGGTCGCGGCTGCCGCGGAGATCATTGCGGACCGTCTCCGATCATTTGGCGAGTCCTGGGGAATCGAGAAACTCTACCCCGACTACGAGGTCATGTTGGAGAGGGAAAAGTTAGACATCGTTAGTGTCTGCACAAAGCCTTTCGCCCACTGTGCTTCGACCATCGCTGCGGCTGAGGCCGGCGTGCGGGCGTCACCGACTTCGCGCCGGGCTCCCGCGTTCTGACGCCGGGGCGCCACGCCACACATTGTACCGTAGACATGACCGACTCCCCTCTGCGGAACGGCTACATTCAGAAACTGGACGACACTGTGACCGATGAACAGGCGACGTTTGCAATAAACGGAGCCACGGCGTTGCACGCAGTCCGGCGGGCGCGCTTGCAAATCGATGAATCAGTGGTTATCTTCGGTGTTGGCGTCGTTGGGCAGCTTGTCACCGCACTGGCCCGGCTCGCCGGCGCCTTTCCTGTCGTCGCAGTCGACCTGGTTGAGGAGCGTCGCCAGTTTGCTCGCCACAGCGGGGCGACTACTGGCTCTTTCTGACCGGGGGGCAGGAGACGCTGCTCGAAGCCGGTATGCGTTTTCACCTGCCAATCGCGCTGCGCGACCCGGGACCGGTACTGGGTTTGCTTCAGCGAAACGGTGTTCATTACCGAGGGTGGCTGTGAGCGGATAACGCAGTTTGAGCGGCAGATGTTCAGACGTTGAAGGAGGACATACATGACAAAAATATGAGGCCCGGTAGCCGCAAGAATTTCGCTGAGACGGCCTGTCGAGAGCATGCGCCAGGACTTTTCCAACAACATTCAACCCAATGGAGGCAAGAGTGATGCAAAACAAGCAGGGTGTATCCAGGATTATTGCGGTTTAGGCAAGTCCGAGTAGTGGGAGTGATGGCTGAGAAGGTTGACTGAGTAGGGTAGCCCGAAGTGCGAGCATGGCTTGAGCGCCGTGTCGAGACCAGCGCATGCCAGACTGTTTGAGACGTTGTTGAACGACCAGTTTGCAAGCTGACTCGACCGTTCCGCTGCCGATGGGGTAGCCTGCTTCGCGGAAGAGCCGGTAACGCATCCGTCTGCGATTATGGAAGAGATAGTGAGTTGCGTTGCGCACAGAGTCGGGTAGGGCGTTTCCTCTGGGGTAAAGCAGGCGAATGTTGCGCACAAGTTGGCGGAGGCTACCCTCGATTAACAGTTGTTTCTGAGCAGAGACCCATGCTGTCGCCTCCTCTGTTTCAGCATCGAAGTGGTGCTGTGCGATCAGCCACAGTTTTTCGACAGCATGCCACCAGTCGATGATCTCGACACAGTTGCCATAACACATGCGCACGATGTTCCAGATCCAGGCTGCGCCGTCATTGACACTGCTCAGATAGCCAGCCTTCTCCACGCCCCGACCACAGGTTTCGGCCCACTGCTGCTGACAAAATTCGCTCGCATCCCACAACCCGGCCCGATAGCTATGCTCGCTCAACCGAGTGGTGACCTTGCCTGTCAGCGCATCAGGCGTATGGCGTAACGCCGAAACTGCTACCGTTTTCACCTCTTTCCAGCCTTCGTCACGGATGTTGACCATCGCACCATCCATCGAGATGTTCATCGCCTCGCTCAGCGGCTCCGGTATCGCGCGTCTGACCTCCCCTGTCTCCTTGCTCGGCATCTCCATCGTAGCCTGCGCTTCTTCTGCCTGTCGCTCTACGAGTTGCCCTCCATACTCTTTGACCAACGCCTGCAGACTACTCTTGGACAGACCTACATGCGTCAACTCGCTAAACTGGGCCGCAGCCCGCGCATAGGAAGGTATCTCTACGCTCATCCGCAGCGCTTGCGCTATCGTCGCCGGCGTCCAACTACGCCGTGTCAGCTGGAGCCTTCGATCCAGGGGGAAAAATCCCTCGCCCACATTCTGGACAACGGTGATAGCCCCGCTCGATTTCTACCTCCCCTTCGGAATGTATTACCTTCCGTCTTCGCCGACCGCTCGACTTCATCTCCTCCCCACACTCCGGACAGACGACCTCTTCATACCTCCCATCACCATGTTGCTGCACTAACTCCCCCAGCAATTCCCCCATCAACTCCTGCCGCAGCGGCACCAGCTCCGCCGCCATCTCATCCAACGTAGCTTGCGAGTTCTTTGCTCCCCACGCCCACATCTTCTCGAACATCGCTTCTGCTTCACCCACAAACTTCGCCTTCGCCTTTTCCTTGTCCATCTTGTCCCCCCCTTTGTTCTCTCTTTCTCCCCTCCTTTCAGTTTACACCTCTAACCTTTACGCAAAAATCTCGGATGCACCCAACAAGCAGAGATTGTTGACGCTGATCGGAGTTCTGATGATAGCGATTATGGCGGCTGCGTGTGTCGCTCAACCGGTTCCCAAGGCCGGAGGTGACGGCGAAGGGGCGATGGAGGCGGAGAAGGAGCTGGTTATCGTCCAGGGAACGGAGCCGTGGACGATGGACATGCAGTGGGTTACGGCGCAGGTGATTGTGAATGTCGGGAACCACATTCAACAGACGCTGCTTGACTACGATCACAGCATGACCTTGCAGCCCAATCTGGCGGTCTCGTGGGAGCAGATCGAGCCGACCGTGTGGCAGTACAAGCTGCGGGAAGGCGTGGAGTTCTCCAACGGTGAGCCGCTCAACGCGAACCAGGTCAAGTTCAGCTTTGACCGGGTAATGGCGCCGGAGAGCGACTCGATGCGCAAGGGCGAGACCCGGTACGTTGAAAGCGTAGAAGTAGTGGACGACTATACGATCAACTTCCACACGAACGGCATTATTCCGTTGTTCGACCTGTACGTGACGGCGAAGTTCCCGATTGTGCCGGAAGGGTACATCACGGAGCATGGCTCCGAGCACTTCGCCAACAACCCGGTCGGCACGGGGCCATACGTGCTGGAGGAGTGGGTGAAGGACGACCACATCACGCTGCGGAAAAACCCGAACTATTGGGGTGAAGAACCGAAGATCGATGTGCTGACGTTCCGCACCGTGCCGGACATTGCGTCGCGTGTTGCTACATTGCTGGCGGGCGAAGCGGACATCGCCACCGATCTGCAGCCGGCCACCGTGCAGGAGGTCGAGGAGCGGGAAGGTCTGAGCGTTGTGAGCCGGCCCGGCATGCGGTCGGTATTTCTGCTCTTCAATACCAAGATCGACACACCCGTGACCGACCGCCGGGTGCGCCAGGCGATCAACTATGCGGTTGACAAGGACGTGATCATCGAGAGCATTCTCGACGGTTTCGGAAAGAAGCTGGAAGGCCAGGTGCTTTCGGAGGAGTATTGGGGCTTCCAGCCGCAGCTGGAGGCCTATCCGTACGACCCCGATAAGGCCCGGGAGCTGCTGGCAGAGGCAGGCTATCCCGACGGCTTCGACCTGCGCATCGTCAGCCCGCGCGGCCGCTACATGATGGACGCCGAGATCTCGCAGGCGGTGGCAGGGCAGCTCAAGGAGGTCGGCATCAACGTGACTGTTGATACGCTCGAGTGGGGCGTTTTCAGCGAGGAACAGTACAGCCATGAGGGCGGGCCGATCTTCCTGTTGGGATACATGACCGTACCCGACGCGGCCAGGATGATGTCGATCTGGCATTCGACGCATCCCAACGACCAGCATCCCGACGCGCATTTCGATGTGCTGTCGGACGCGGCAATCAACGAGACGGAAGTCGAGGCCCGGCGCGAAATCTTAAAGGAGACGGTCGAATACTTCCGTGAGGACGCGCCGGTGGTCTTCCTGCATCAGCAGTACATACTGTGGGGCGTCCACGACCGTGTTCAGAACTTTGCGCCGTTCCCGGATGGCCGCCTCAAGATCGATGCCAGCATCGACGTGAGCGGGGAGCGCTGATTCCAGGCGGCTTAGGCCGCAAGCGAGCTTGTTTCGACGGGGCCCCCAACCCGGACCGGTGCGCGGTACTGCGGGGACCTCCCGGCGCGGCAGTTCCGGGGAGGGGGCCTCGATCTCGAACGACCAACCGTTCAGCATTCAAGCAACGGAGTGTAACGGATGATAGACCTGGCACGCGAACTCGTTTCAGAGGCGGTCTCGATGGGAGCCGGGTACGCGGAAGCGCGCGTCGTGGACCAGTCGCAACAGGCGATAACAGGAGCAGACGGGGCTGTGTCCGTCTCCGAGTTTTCCACGAGCGGCTTCGGAATCCGCGTATTGGTTGACGGCCAGTGGGGATTCGCAAGCGACAATCTGACGCAACCGCAGCCGTCGGGGACGGTGAAGAATGCGATATCGCTTGCGCGGGCAATGCCGCGACGCACACGCAGCGTCAGGCTGGCCGGTGTGCGCCCCGCGATCGACAGCTACGCTACCCCCTGCGACGAGGACCCGTTCCTGATGCCGATTGCTGAGAAGGTTGAGCTGCTGCAATCGGTCATGCAGACGATGGCCGATGCCAGCGACAAGGTCGTCAAGAGGCAGGCAAAGCTGGATTTCAGGCGCGAGGACTCGCAGCTGGTTACATCCGAAGGAACCGAAATCAGGCAGACGATCACCCTGAGTGGAGTGAATCTGGCCGTCACGGCCGCGCACAGGGGCGAGGTCTTCCGCAGGACATTTCCCTATAGCCATACCGAATTTGGCGCGGGGGGTTTTGAGCTGGTGCGCGCGCTCAAGCCGCTTGAAGCCGCTGCCACAATCGTGGACGAGGCCGTTGAGCTGCTGGCCGCGCCGACGTGCGGCGACGCGGTTACCACGGTCATTCTCGATCCAACCCTGATTGGAATGGTTCTGCACGAGACAATGGGGCACCCGATCGAAATGGACCGCGCCTTGGGCGACGAATCGGACAATTTCGGTTCGACTTTTCTGCAGGTTCACCATCTTGGCGAGTTTCAATATGCATCTGAACTGGTAAGTATGGTGGCGGATGCGACGCGGCCCGGCGCGGTTGCGACCTATGGATATGACCACGAAGGTGTCAAGGCGCAGAGCATCCCAATAATCAGGAATGGTGTGTTCAGCAACTACCTGATGTCACGCGAGTGTGCGACCGAACTGGACAAGCCGAGCAATGGGACGGCGCGGGCGAGCAGTTGGAACCGCATTCCGATGGTTCGCATCACCAATCTGACGTTGACGCCCGGCGATTCGACGAGAGAGCAGCTCATTTCCGAGACGGACGACGGGCTCTATATCGAGACGTTCAAGGGTGGGGATATCGACGACAAGCGGCTCTCTTTCGGTTTCATGGGCGAGCGCGGCTGGCAGATTCGCGGCGGCAAAGTCACCGGCCTGGTGAGGAATCCTGTTATCTACGCCGAGGCGCCCGACTTCTGGCGAAATTGCAGCGGCATCGCCGGCGCGGCCGAAGACCGCGTCGTGGGCATTGCGAGCTGCGGTAAGGGGCTGCCGTGGCAGTTCATCCCGACGGGCCAGGGAGGTCCACCGGCCCGCTTCAATCAAGTGAAGGTAGGAGGAGGCGTCGGATGAGCCGGGACCAGATGGCTGGATTGCCGCTGGGCGAGGAACAAGCCCTGGAAGCGATCGAGTTTGGACTACAGGCGAGTGCGGCAGACGCAACCGAAATCCTGGTCGCGGCGGAAAACACCGATTTGACGCGATTCGCCAACCTCGCCATCCACCAGAACGTGACCGAAACCCATTACCAGGTCTACTATCGCACGGTCTGGGACGGGCGGCTGGCGATCGTCAAGGCCAACGAGCTTTCGCAAGATGGAATCGCGCGCGCGCTGCGCCGCAGCCAGGAGCTGGCGGCTACGGTTACGCCCAGCGCGACGCTGCCCGACTTTGCCTACGCTGCCAAAGCGAATGGCGGGGACCGGCGCCAGGATGTGGTCACGTTCAACCCGGCCACGGCGAATTGCGGGCCAGAAGAACGCGCCGCAATCGTCGATCGCGTCTGCGGACTGTTTCGACGAAACGGTGTCAACGGCGCGGGCAATGTCAGGAACCGGCGGCTGGAGATGGCGGTGGGCAATTCGGCCGGACTGCGCCGCTACGCTGCTTTCTCGATCATCGCTTTGGTTACGGTGGCGCTGGACGGGGCGAACAACGCCTCCGGCTACCAGATCTGGGTCGGACGCGACATCGAAGCGATGGATGCGGAAGGGCAGGCGCAAGAGGCCGCGCTCAAGTGTTTGATGGGCCGCCGGCCCAAACTGGTAGAAGCCCGCCCGATGACGGCCATCCTTGAACCCCCCGCGGTCGCTCAGCTTTTCTTCCATTTAAATTTCCGCAGCTTGGGAGTCTGGGGGGCTCAGTCTGCCGCCAACCGCGACAGCATCGTCTTTGACCACCTGGGTGAGCGGATCACCTCGCCCCGTTTATCGGTTCATGACGACATGGCTGCTGACGGGCTGGTGCCGATGCCGTTTGACTATGAAGGCGTGGACAAGCAGCGCCTTGAACTCATCACCAACGGGGTTGCGAAGGGCATTGCCCACGATTTGACCAGCGCGGCCAGGTTCGGTCACACGCCGACGGGCCACGCGCAGATGCCGGCGAACGAGTTCGGGCCCTCGCCTCAGCACCTCGTCATCGAGGCCGGCAACAGCTCCGTCTCCGATCTGATCGAGTCGACCGAGTACGGCGTGTTGGTGAGCCGCATACATGGGTTCGTCTCACCGCTATCCGGCAAAGAAGGCTACATGGCGGGCACCACGCGCGACGGACTGTTTCTGATCGAAGAGGGGCGGATCACCGGGCCGATCCGCAATTTCCGCTGGATGGACCGTATCTTCTCGGCCTTTGACACGGTCGTGGGAATCTCGCGGGAGCGCAAGGTGCAGTTCACGGACGAGCTGTGGTTTCCAACCTGCGTCGTCGCGCCGACGATCAAACTGGGCCGCTTCAACTTCATCGACGTTCAGCGTTGGAGTGAGGAAGAACGCCATTGAGCAATACCTGGACCTATATCATCCGCCGGGCCTGGCAGTCGCTCACCATACTGCTAGGCGTCTCGGTTGTCGTTTTCTTCCTCATGCACCTGAGCGGAGATCCGATTCGCCTGCTCGCGCCCGTCGATACGACGGCTGAAGAGCTTGAGGCCCTGCGTAAGCTGCACGGCCTGGACCGTCCCGTGCCCGTGCAGTATTGGAACTTTCTCTCGGGCGTCCTGCGCGGCGACTTCGGAAAATCGTTGCGCAGCGGCGAGAATGCGCTGCACCTGGCATTGGAGCGGATACCAGCGACCGGGAAACTGGCGCTCACCTCCCTGGCGATTTCGCTCATCATCGCATTGCCGTTTGGCGTTGTGGCGGCGGTGAAGCGCAACACCTGGATCGACCGAACGGTGATGGGCTTTGCCCTGATTGGGCAGAGCATGCCCGTATTCTGGCTGGGCATACTGCTGATCCTGGTCTTTGCGGTGAACCTCGGCGTGCTGCCGGCCACGGGCACGCGTGCCGGCTGGCGCAGCCTTGTCCTGCCGGGGATAACGCTGGGCATGTTCAATATGGCCCGCACCGCCCGCCTGCTTCGCTCCGAACTTCTGGAAGTCCTGCAGGCCGAGTTCATCACGACTGCGCGGGCCAAGGGATTGACCGAGCGGGTTGTGCTGTGGCGTCATGCATTCCGCAACGCGATTATCCCTCTTATTACGTTGATTGGGCTCGACCTGGGAGCATTGCTGGCCGGATCGGTGATCACGGAGACGATTTTTGCCTGGCCCGGAATCGGCCGGCTGGCGGTAAACGCCATATACGGTCGCGACTATCCCGTCGTACAGGCAACCGTCCTGGTGGTGGCGTCGATCTACGTGATGATCAACTTCCTGGTTGACATGTCGTACGCGTTTCTCAATCCCAGAGTGCAGCTGAACTGAGTGACGAGCCGATGAAAGTCGTTGCCGCTGATCGAGGGGTCCTCCTCTTTGCTGGCGTGATTCTTATTCTCGTCCTGCTGGCTATCCTCGCGCCCGTTGTTGCTCCCTACAGCCCGGACGATCAGGATTTGACCAAGCGATTCAATCCGCCGCTGACGCCCGGCCACGCCTTCGGGACCGACCACCTGGGACGTGACATCATCACGCGACTGATTTTCGGGGCGCGCATTTCGCTCAGCGTTGGCACACTGGCTGTGCTGATCTCCGGGACGGTAGGCACGGCGCTGGGCGTGTTGAGCGGCTATTACGGCGGGATACTGGACGACGTGGTTAACTGGTTCGTCAACGTGCAGCTGGCGTTCCCGTTCATACTACTGGCCATTTCGGTCATCGCAGTGCTCGGTCCAAGCCTGGTGAACATGATCATCGTCCTGGCCATTGGGGGGTGGCCGGCCTACGTGCGTGTCGTGCGCGCCAAGGTGGTGGTGTTGAAAGAGGTGGAGTTTGTTGAAGCCGTGAGAGCCATCGGGGCGGGCGACAAGCGGATCATGTTCAGACACATGTTTCCAAACGTCGCCGCGCCGCTGATCGTCCTCACGTCGTTCGAGTTCGCCAAGATGGTGATCGCAGAAGCGGCGCTGAGCTTTCTGGGACTGGGGCCGGGCAGCCTGGAATACTCCTCCTGGGGCCTGATGCTGGCGGAGGGGAAGAACTATCTGGCCGTTGCCTGGTGGGTGGCAACGATTCCCGGCCTGGCGATAATGCTTGCAGTGCTCTCGATAAACATTGTAGGCGACTGGCTGCGCGACAGGCTCGATCCGAAGCTGCAGACCTGACTTGAGTCGCGTCCGACGCGATTAGTGAAGAGGAGTTGCGCTCTTGAAAGAACTGCGCATCGCTCAATCGCAGGTGAATCTGCTTGATCCGGAGTACACGACGGACCAGCCTGATTCGCAAACGATCCTGTCGCTGATCTATGAGCCGCTCAAATCCTGGCGCGATGGGCGTGTTGGACCAGGGCTCGTGGACTCCTGGGATGTGACAGACGAAGGGCGAAGGTGGCTGCTGAGCTTGCGGGACGACGCCCTTTTTCATGACGGTTCACTCTGCACGGTGGAGCACGTCGTGGAGAGTTTGGAGCGGATGCGGGGCGCGGGCGGCGCCTTCGGGATGGGAGGCGTTTATGCCCCCTACCTGGAATCGCTCGAGTTCGAACCGCAAAGCCGGACACAGCTGCTTGTCAGAAGCCCCTCGCCTACAGGTGATTTGGCCGATATTTTTGCGGCGGTGTACGTGGGCAAACGGACGGCCCCCGACGAGCCCCCCGTTGGAACCGGTCAGTTTCAACTCATGGACTACAAGGAAGGAGACTCGCTGCGGCTGAAGAATACGAGCAGGGCGGGCAGTGATACGGCCGTCGAACAGTTGACAATCCTGCAGATTCAACAGGCGGAGGATAGGTACAAATCCTTGTCGGACGGTCAGGCGGACTTGGCAACGGGCCTGGAACTGTTGACGGCGATACCGGAAGACGATTCGCTTGCCTGGGGCAAGTCGACCAATACACTGTCTGTTACCGGCTTTCTGAACGGATTCGATGAGCCGTTTTCGCGGCCAGAGGCCAGGCTTGCATTAAACCTGGCCGTTGACGTAGAAATGATCATCGAGGAGGTTTGGCATGGGCTGGCCAGAGCGGCGTCGACCGTCGTCAGTCCCTTTCACTATGGATTTCCGGACGATCTTCATCCACATCCATATGACCCGGAAAGAGCCAGGGCGCTGTTCGACGCTTGTGCCATGCCGGACGAGCTCACCCTGCGTACGCCGCTCATCATCCCGGATCGCGCGCTGCAGGTTGCGAAGATTATCCAGGAGCAGCTCGGACGCCTGGGTGTGTGCGTGCGTATTGAAGAAGAGACCGACCGTCCCAAGTATGCCCGCGACACGAGCCGGAAGTGCATCGGCCATATGGCGCTATTTGATTCCAGCCCGCTAAGCACCTATCGCGTGCTGCAGGAAAAGGTGTCCAGCCGGGTCGAGGGAACGTGGTGGCAGGGGGTGAGGGACGGTGGGGCGGATGAACGCATCGAAGCTGCGCATCTGTCGATTGACGGCGAGGCAAGGCAGGATGCCTACAACCGGTGCCTGACCTGGCTGCACGGGAATCCCCACTGGTTATACCTGTATCATCCCGTCAAGCTGTATGCCCACCGCAAGGGACTACCCGGCATCGAAGTCGACCACGCCGGGATCATCAGGCTCGATGCGGCGCCGAGTCAAATCACCTGAACTGAAGCGGACACCTGCCCTGACGGCAGCATAGGGCCGGCCTGTTACCCCACACGATACTGCTTGAGCAGCTCGTAGTTGGGCGTGATGCCCAGCCCGGGGCGATCGGGCGCGGCGACGTAGCCGTCGGCGTCGAGCACCATCGTCTCCTCGAAGATCTGCATGCGCAGCGGGTCAACCGTCTCGCGGTAGAACTCGAGGATCAGGCCGTTGCCGATGGCGCAAACGAGGTGGATGTGCACCTCCTGCGCGCCGTGGGGCGCGATGACCAGGTCTTCGGCGGCGGTGAGCGCGGCGACCTGCATGAACTCGGTGATTCCGCCCAGGATCTGCGCGTCGGCGTTGAGAATGGCGGCGGCCTCGCGCTCGATCAGGTCGCGGAAGCCGTAGCGTGTGTATTCGTTCTCGCCGGTGGCGATCGGAATCGAGGTTGCGCGGGCGATGCGGGCGTGGCCGCGGTAGTCGTCCGGCGCGACCGGCTCCTCGAACCAGAACGGCTCATACTTTTCGATCTTGCGCGCCAGCTCGATCGCCTCGTGCGCGGTGTAGGCGTTGTTGGCGTCGACGAGCAGCTTTATCTCCGGCCCGATTGCCTCTCGCACCACCCGCACGCGCTCGACGTCCTCGTTGATGGGAACGCCCCCCACTTTCATCTTGATCGCCTTCGCGCCCAGCGCCAGGTTCTCTTCCATCTCCTCGGCCAGTTCGCGCAGCCCCTTGCCCTCCTCATAGTAACCGCCGGCGATATAGGCGGGGATGCTGTCGCGAAAGCCGCCGAGAAGCTGATAGACAGGCCGGTTCACCGCTTTGCCAATCAGGTCCCACAGGGCGATGTCGATCGCGCTGATCACACGCGTCGACAACCCGCGCCGCCCGACCAGCTTCGGCAGCCACATGTTTTCCCAGATGCGGCGGTAGTTGAAGGGGTCCTCGCCGATGACGACCGGCTTGAAGTAGTCGATGAGCGTTGTCGTCAGGTCGCTGCCCTGGCCCGACGCGGTCCCGCCGCCCCAGCCTACGCCGGTGACGCCCTCGTCGGTGTAAATGTGGACAAGATTGAGGCTGACGTCGACGTATGTGTACTTGCCATTGCTGATCGGCTTCGGGCGCGGCCAGGCGTAGCGTTCGACCGTCATATCGGTAATCTTCATGGCTGTTTCCCTTTCGCCGGGCGCTTGTCCGCGGCGGAGATCGATGGAATGCGGCGAATGTTATTTCGTTATACGCCGAAACGGATCGGATAACAAGAATCGCGCCGGCCTTTTCAAGGATGCCCGCATGGAGCAGGAGCATGGTGTTACGCGTTCCTTGGTTCCAGGGCAGCAGATGGCATTGAACTTTAGACACGCTGCCGCCTGTTTGCTAAACTGAGGGAAGCCGCGCGCAGGAATCGGGGCAGACGTGCTCTGCCCTGCCGCAAATGGATTCGCAGGCGCTCGCGACCAATCGAAAGGAACGTTCATGAAAATATTGGTTACCGGCGGCACGGGCCGGATCGGCGCTAATCTTGTCACGCGGCTTCTGGCCAGGGGGCACGAAATTCGCTGCTTTGTCTACCCCGGCGATGCCGGCCGCGCCGGCAAATTGGATGCGTTCGCCGGCGTGGAGACTGTTGCGGGCGATCTGAGAAACCTGGAGGACGTCAGGCGGGCGGTCAAGGGCGTAGACGCAATCTACCACCTGGCGGCGGCGTTCGGCGGCCCCTTCGACAACCGGCAGTACCTGGACATCAACGCGATGGGCACGCTCAATCTGCTCGAGAGCGTGCGCACGGAATGTCCCAATCTGCACCGATTCGTCTACGCCTGCAGCGAAGCCGTCTACTGGCGGCTGGAAGTTTACGGCCGCTACTTCGAGGAACCGATCCGCGAGGAGATGGTGGCGCGTTATCACCAGATGCCTTACTTCCTGACCAAGTGGATCGGGGAGAAGCTGGCGATGACCTATTTCCACCAGTATGGCGTGCCGGCGACCTCATTTCGTTTCTCCACCGTACTCGAACCGAGTGAGTTCTTCAACGGGGCCGGTCTGCCGACGCGCCTGGCCTTGAGCACGGAGCTGGAACGCTACGAGTCGATGTCCAGCGATGACGCCGATACGCGGGCGATGCTCGACGACCTGAGAGCGCAGTGGACAGGAGAGGACCGGCTCCTGCTGAGCCGCAATCCCAACGGTGTGCCGTATAAGCAGCCGTTCTGCGATGTGCGCGACATCGCCCTCGGCCTGACCCTGGGCCTCGAGCGGGAGGAGGCGGTCGGCGAGGAGTTCAATCTGGGGGGCGTGGCCATCCTCGACTGGGGGGAAGCGGTGCCCTGGCTGGCCGAACGTTACGGCACCGGCTACGCCGACGCGCGTCTGCCCTCGGCCAACTATTTCACGCTCGATCTGACGAAGATCCGGACTCTTCTCGGTTACGAGCCGCAGCATGATTTCAAGAGCGTGGTCGAGACTGCCGAGGCGATCCGCCGCGGGGAGGAGACCGATGTCGTCCCCACCGGCGTGCGTTACGCCGAAGCTTAGCCAATGGGCCGGATTGTGAGTCATTTCGGCGCGCCGTCGCCAAACCTTGGGAAGGAGTCTTGATGAACGGTTCGAGAATCAAGTCGATCGAGTGGGGCACGCTTGCGGGACAGCGTCCGCGCACGGCAGGCTGCAACTCCCGCATCGCCCTTCACGGGCAAGAGGTCCAGGTGCAGCTCGCGCGCATTACAACGGATGACGGGTCAACGGGTTTCGGTCCCTGCCGCCCATTTTCTGAGGCGGAGGCTGTCCCATTTCTCGGGGCGCGTTTGGAGGATCTGATTGACAGCGAACGCGGCGCCGCAGACCGTACCGGCAAGATCGAGTTCCCGTTGTGGGACCTGTTGGGCCAGCGCGAAGGCCGGCCCGTCTACCGCTTGCTGGCGGAAGTTGCCGGAAAAACGGCGCCCGAGTCGCTGGGCGTGCGCTGCTACGACACTTCGCTCTACATTGACGACCTGCACTTGGCAACGGATGAGGCGGGCGCGGCCCTGATCGCAGCGGAGGCCTCTTACGGCTACGAGCACGGGCACCGTTCGTTCAAGATCAAAGTGGGACGCGGCGCGCGGCACATGCCGTTGCTTGAGGGAAATCGTCGCGACGTGGCCGTAATCCGGGCGGTGCGCGACGCGGTCGGCGCCGAGGCTACCATTCTGATCGATGCCAACAACGGCTACAATCTCAACCTCGCCAAGCAGATTCTGGGCGAGACGGCAGACTGCAATGTTTTCTGGCTGGAGGAGGCCTTCCACGAAGACGGCGCGCTGTACGAGGACCTGCACGCCTGGATCGAGCGCGAAGCGCTGGACGTCAACATTGCCGACGGTGAGGGTCTGGCCTCGCCCATGTTGCTGGACTATGCCCGCGACGGCACTGTCGATATCATTCAGTACGACATTTTCAGCCACGGCATGACGAGCTGGTTGCAGACCGGCGCGTTGCTGGACGGCTGGAACGTGCGCACGGCGCCGCATCACTACGGGCGCCACGTGGGCAACTACGTTTCGGGCCACCTGGCGGCAGCGGTCAACGGCTTCCTGTTTGTCGAGTGGGACGAGGTAACGACGCCGGGGCTTGACGGCAGCGCGTACCGGGTAGAGGAGGGGCAGGTCCTGCTGCCCGACGCGCCAGGATTCGGGCTGAAGCTGGACGAAGAGCTCTTTCAGCAGGCGGTGGCAGCAAATGGCTTTGCCGTTGCGCACGGGTAGCGGACGCCGCAACGTCACTTCCGCCGGCAGACGGCAACTGGAAAGACAGACAGGACGATTTATGAGTGAAGCGCCCTCAATGCAGGAAACGATTCGCCGCCTGAACCAATATTGGGCGGCGCGCGGTTGCCAGATCTGGCAGCCCCACAGCGAAAAGCTGGGCGCGGGTACGATGAACCCGGCCACGGTGCTGCGCGTGCTCGGTCCGGAGCCGTGGAACGTCGCCTACGTGGAGCCCTCTTTCCGCGCCGACGACGGCCGCTATGCCGAAAACCCGAACCGGATGCAGATGCATACCCAGTACCAGGTAATCCTCAAGCCGGACCCGGGCAATCCGCAGGAGCTCTATCTGAGCAGCCTGGAGGCGATCGGTCTGGAGCGGGCGCGGCACGATATTCGCTTTGTCGAGGACAACTGGGAGTCGCCGGCGCTGGGCGCGTGGGGTCTCGGCTGGGAGGTCTGGCTCGACGGCCAGGAGATAACGCAGTTTACCTATTTCCAGCAGGCGGGCGGGGTCAGTCTGGACCCTGTGAGCGTGGAGATCACCTATGGGTTGGAGCGGATTGTCATGTATCTGCAGCGGCGCGGCGAGGTCTGGTCGATAGATTTCGACGGCGTGCATACATACGGGGACATCTACCGCCAGCAGGAGATCGAGCACTGCATTTACAACTTTGAACTGGCCGACGTCGAGCGGCAGAGGGCGATGTGCGACCTCTACGGCGCCGAGGCCGAGGCCTGCATCGAACGGGGTCTGGTCGCGCCGGCGCATGACTACGTGCTGCGCCAGAGCCAGGCGTTCAACATTCTGGACACGCGCGGCGCAATCGGCGTGACCGAACGGGCCAAGTTCTTCGCGGCGATGCGCAGCCAGGCGCGGCGAATTTCAGAGCTGTACCTGGAGCAGAGGCAACGCGAGGAGTATCCCTGGCTGACGAACGGCGATACGCCCGGCGGACGCGTGGCAGAGCTGCCGACGAGGGCAGACCAGGCCGCCATCGCGTCAGGCGAGCCGCAGTCTTTGCTGATCGAATTGGGCAGCGAGGAACTGCCGCCCGCCGACGTCCAGACAGGCATTGCGCAACTGGAGCTGCGGCTGCGCGAGCTGCTGGAGCAGGCAAGGCTGGCGCACGGAAGACTCGCCGTTACCGGTACGACCCGCCGTCTGGCGGCGTACGTGCAGGCCCTGGCGCCGCGCCAGCAGGAAGAGATCGTCGAACGCCGCGGCCCGCCGGCCGAACGCGCTTTCGACAGCGATGGCCAGCCGACCAGGGCGGCGATTGGCTTTGCGCGCGGCCAGGGCCTTCAGCCTTCCGACCTGGAGGTGCGCGACAACTACGTTTACGCGGTGAGCAGGCTGGAGGGGAAGCCGACCGCGTCAGTGCTGCCCCAGCTCATCGAGGAGCTGCTTGATGGCATGCAGTGGGGAAGGACGATGCGCTGGAACGGCAGCAATAAGAGTTATCCGCGGCCGCTGCGCTGGATCGTCGCGCTCTATGGCGCGGAGGTCGTGCCGGTGTCGTGGGCGCTGGTGAGGAGCGGACGCGTCAGCCGCGGCGCACGTTTTCGCGACGCGCGCGCCGGCCTGGCGACGGGAGAGTTCACTTCCTTTTCGATTGCGGACGCCGACAGTTATTTTGATACCACGGCCGCGCAGGGGATTTTGCTGGACCGCGCGGCGCGCCGGGCGCGGATCGGTGCAGCCGTGAAAGAAGCGGTCACGCGCGCCGGGGGCGTTCACGATTCGGCGGCGGAGGGAGACCTGCTGGACGAAGTCACCGACCTGGTGGAGGCGCCGCAGGCCATTCTCGGCAGATTTGAGCCGCGCTTTCTGGGTCTTCCGCAGCCGATTCTGACGGCGGTGATGAAGAAGCATCAGCGCTACTTTCCGGTCATGGCCAAGGGGGTGGACGGAGAGAGCGACGGCTCGCTGCTGCCTCTTTTCGTCACCGTCGCCAACGCCGATGAACTGGCCAATCCTGACGTTGTGCGGCAGGGGAACGAGGGGGTCATCCGCGCCCGCTACGCTGACGCCGAGTTCTTCTTTCGCCAGGATACGGCCAAGCCACTCGAAAGCTTCACGCCGCGCCTGGACACGCTTACGTTTCATGCCAAACTCGGCTCGATGCTGGAGAAGGTGGCGCGACTGGAAACAGTTGCGCCCCGGATCGCCGGCCTGCTGGGCAGCGAACAGGATGCTGTCGAAACGGCGCGCGAGGCCGCCGCGCTGTGCAAGTCGGACTTGGTGACGTCGATGGTTGTCGAGATGACCAGTTTGCAGGGTGTGATGGGGGAGATCTACGCGCGCAGGAGCGGTGTGCAGCCGGCGGTGGCGCAGGCGATCCGGGAGCACTATCTGCCCCGTTTCGACGGCGACGCCATCCCCGCAAGCGAGGCGGGTCTGGCCCTGAGCCTGGCCGACAAACTGGACAGCCTGGTCGGACTGTTCGGCGCCGGCGTGACGCCAAGCGGCAGCGCGGACCCGTTCGGCCTGCGCCGCGGCGCGCTGGGGATCGTGAACGCATTGAGCCTGGGCAAGCGGAACTTCGATCTGACGGCGGCCCTGGAGCTGGCGGCTGCCGGCTATAACGGCCTGCTTTCTGACGCAGCCGTAACCAGTGCAATAGAGTTCATCGTCCGGCGGCTCGACGGGAGGCTGCGCGAGAGCGGCTACGCGTCCGATGTTGTGGAGGCAGTGCTGGCGGCGCGGGGGGACGATCCCTGCGCGGCCGTAGTAGCCGTGCAACATCTCGCCGCCGCGATCGCTTCACCTGGGTGGGAGAAGTCCTTCACTGCATTTGCCCGCTGCGCCCGCATCGTGCGCGGCATCGAGCGCGAGTTGCCCCTGAATCCCGCAGCCTATCAGGTTGAGGAAGAGCGGACCCTGCACAGAGTCTACACAGGCGCGGCCGCAGAACTGGAAGGCGCCGACGATGCCTCTGAAGCGCTGGGCCCGCTTCTGGCCGCGATTGCGCCGGCAATAAACCGTTTCTTCGACGCGGTGTTGGTGAACGCCGAAGAGGAAGAGGTGCGCCTGGCGCGACAGGCGCTCGTGCAGCGGATCGCCCGGTTGCCGGCAGACGTGGCCGATCTCAGCCGTTTGCAGGGATTCTGATGCAGGGCAATCGCATCTAAATCCGGATGCCAAAATAACCCACGAAGGGCACCCACAAGGGGTGCCCCTACCAATTGTCAATCGTTTTCGGCTCAAAAACCGATCTCCAAAAGGGCTGTTTTCGGCTGTTTTTCGGAGTTGGGCTCGAATCAGGTAGTGTCGCGGGTCTTGGCACAATTAGATGCAATGGCCCTGGCTTCTGATCGCCTGTATTCGTATCGGCAGGATGGTGATATAGTGTGGTGGGCCAGTCGCACAGCTGGCTACTGCAGACGAGACCACCATGGAAAGGACCAACTCGACCGCGTCGCACGCGGCGCGATTCAGTGCAGGTGAATGCAGGAGGGAAGAGGATGGAGACGACCTACCTGGCAGGCGAAAAGGCAAGCGAGGCGCAGATAGAGGCCTGGACTGAGCAGTTTCACCGCGAAGGCTGCCTTTTCCTGCGCAACGTGCTGCCGACGGATTGGACAGCTGCACTGCGCGCTGATCTCGAATTCGCGCTGCAGGAGAATCCCAACGGCCTGAACAAACAAAGTAACCGGGCGCACCTGGCCCATCGCCTGTTTGAGACGAGCGCCGCCAATCTGCGTCTGTTCGCCATGGAGCCGGTGATCTCGCTTGCCGAATCGATCATCGGGCCCGACTGCCACGTGATCCACAACAACTCCTTTACCTCTCCGCCCGGCGGCGGATTGGAAGGCTGGCACCAGGACGACCGTCCTCACTACATCGTCACCGAGGGCGAGCCGCCGACAAACGTTCATCTGCCGGTCCTCTTTTTCACCGCCAACTACTACCTGACCGACGTTACCGAAATCGAGCACGGCGGCACGGAGACAGTTCCGCGCTCGCATCTGTTCGGGGTCGGCCCGCCGCGGCAGCTTGAAGGCACCGAGTGGGAGGAACGCATACAGTACAATCTGGGGCCGGCGGGCAGCGTTGTTCTCTTCAACAACCAGGTCTGGCACCAGGGCGGTCCCAACCGCAGCCAGCGCATCCGCTACTTAACGCAGGTCACGTATGGGCGGCGTGTCATCGGCCACAAGTACCATCCTTTCATGAACTACTCGATGCCGGAGCACGTCTATGACGGCGCGGATGAGAGGCTGCGGCGGGTCCTCGGTTTCTTGCCCCATGGCGCGTACGGGTAACCACGGCGGGCGGCGAAGGGCAGGCCGCTTTTCCACTGTTGCGGACCGATCGACCAGAGAGCGAATGTGAAGAGAATCGCAGGCAAGCGGGTCTTCATTACCGCGGGCGCGGGCGGCATTGGGCGCGCTATCGCTGAGCGCTTCCTGCGGGCCGGCGCACGCGTGCATGTCTGCGACGTCGATGCGGCGGCGCTGGCGGAACTGAACGGAGGTTTCGATGGGCTGTCCGGCACATGCGCAGACGTGGCTGACTGGCACCGCCTGAAGGCGGCATTCGGAGAGGCGGAAGAGGCGTTGGGCGGGCTCGACGTTCTGGTGAACAATGCCGGCATTCCCGGCCCGACCGCGAACGCCGAAGAGATCGCGCCGGCGGACTGGCTGCGCACGATCGATGTGAATCTGAATGGGGCATTTTACAGTGCCCGCCTCGCCATTCCCCTGTTGAAGGCGAACGGCGGCGGGGCCATCGTCAACATTTCCTCTACCGCGGGACAGCATGGCTACCCTCTGAGAACGCCATACGCCGCCTCCAAATGGGGGCTGATAGGACTGACCAAGACGCTGGCGATGGAGCTGGGATCGTACGGGATCCGGGTGAATGCGGTCTGTCCGGGTGCGGTGGAAGGCGTGCGCATAGACGGCGTCATCGAGGCCAAGGCGGCCGCGCGCGGCGTAAGCGCGGAGGAAATCCGCGCCGCCTATCTCGGCAAGAGTTCGCTAGGCAAGCTCATCGGCGCCGAAGATGTGGCTGAGACGGTGCTTTTCCTCTGTTCCGACGGTGGTGGGCTCATCTCCGGCCAGGCGCTGGCGGTGGACGGCCATACTGAGACGCTGCGCATGTGAGCGCGGCCCGCGTCTACCGCGCCTTCGCGTTGGATACTCACTGTTCCAATCCCCTTCTTTGGCAGGAGCCGCGAACTCCTCGTAACAGGCGGCGCGCCAGCAGTCACAGGATTGCTCTACGGGCAGGGCTGTGGTAAGTTTAGTGAATTATTTCGCAACCGGCTGCAGTCGGAGCGGGTAAAAACGACGCCCGCGTCACGACTGTTCCGGTCCAGTGCGCTACGTCCGCGGCGCGGCGTAACGGCGCGTAAGCGGAGATTGCCCGGCCCTGTCAGAAGAAGGCGGCAACGCGGTGGCGAACGACGTAAGAGCGCAGGAAAAGGCTTCCATTCCCGATATTGTGATCGGCCGGCTGCCGGTCTACCTGCGGACATTGCGCTTGCTGGCGGACGATGGCCGGGAGGTGACCTCCAGCCAGGAGCTGGGCGAGCATCTGGGCATCAGTTCGGCCCAGATCCGCAAGGACCTGAGCCATTTCGGGGAGTTCGGCAAGCAGGGCACGGGATACAACATCGAGTTTCTGTGCCGGCAACTGCAAAAGATCCTGAACGTTGACCGCATCTGGCCGGTGGTTTTGGTTGGGGCGGGATCGCTGGGCACGGCGATCGCAAACTACCAGGAGTTTGAATCGAGCGGCTTTCGCATTGTCGCGGTGTTGGACGAAGACCCGAAGAAGATCGGGAAGCCGATCGGCCATGGATTGCGGATCGATGATTTTGCCGACCTCGGCAGCAGCATCGCCGGTTCGGGAGCCCAGATCGCGGTGATGGCCGTTCCCGCGCATGCGGCCCAGCGAGTGGCCAACGAGCTGGTCGAAGTCGGGCTGAACAGCATCCTCTGCTACGCCCCAATCACCTTGTCGGTCCCGTCGCACGTGCGGGTCGAGTACATCGACCCGGTGGTGCATTTCCAGCATATGACCTACTACCTGAGTTGAGTGGTCCACCGGAATGCAGGCAGGACACGGCGTCAAAGTGGACTCTTGCGAGGCAGTCCCTGCTGCCTGGGGTAGAGTTTGGGCGTCCTGCGCAGCTTGCGGAGGAGCAGAATCCGCCTTTCCTCGTCCAGTTCCGGGACCTCTACCGGCGCGAACCGGACTGTTTCACCGCCCAGCAGCTCGATGGCATGGCGCGCCTCGATGAACTCTTCTGACGCGTTCGGTCCCTTATACACAACCGCCAATCCGTCCCGTCGCGCGAAGGGCAACAGGTACTCGGTCAAGGTGTTCAGCCGGGCCACGGCCCTGGCGGCAACCAGGTCGAACTGGCCGCGATAGCTCGGATGATGGCCCAATTCCTCGGCCCTGCCCTGGACAAGCCGGACATTCTCAAGGCGCAATGTGTCGACAACTTCGCCGAGAAAGCGGATCTTTTTGGCCGTGCCGTCGACAAGCGTAAGTTTCAGGCTGGGCCATGCGATCTTGAGCGGCAGTCCGGGGAAGCCGGCGCCGGTGCCAATGTCGACGAGGGACAGTGGCTGCCGCGGAGGCAGAGGCGATCCGATCTCCTCGGCGATGAGCGGAAGGCCGACCAGGCAGTCGAGGAAATGCTTTGTCTGGATGCCCTCGCTGTCGGCTATAGCGGTCAGATTCATCTTTTCGTTCCACTCGGCCAGCAGGGCGGCGTAGGCCCCGAACTGCTCGATCTGGTTGCGTGTGAGGGGGATACGCAAGGCGTCCGCGCCGGCGATCAATGTCTGCATGAGGGCATTCCAGCACAGGAGAAGAGGTGGTGAAGAGAGTCCAATACGCGGCGGCTGGCGGCATTGTCGTACAAAGGGATACGGTGCCGGACCTGCCGGAACCGGAGACCTATCTGCTCCTGCTGGACCGGCCCCGCCGGGCGGAAGTGCGGCTGCCCAAGGGGCACATCGATCCCGGTGAAAGCGCCGAGGAGGCTGCCCTGCGCGAAACGTGCGAGGAGTCCGGCTACTGCGACCTGCGCGTTCTGGCTGACCTGGGGCGGCGAACGGTCGAATTCGAATACAAGGGCAGGCACTACGTGCGCGAGGACCATTACTTTCTGATGCGGCTCCTGTCGGCGCGTCAGACGGCGCGGCCAGCCGGTGACGCCAGGCAGTTCAAGGTAATGTGGGCGCCTCTTTCCGAGGCGAGCGGGCGGCTGACCTTTGAAATCGAGCAGCTTTTTGCCCAGGATGCCGCCAATGTGCTGCGGAATCTGCCCGGCTTCTGAACGCTTGCCGGCAAGAGAAAACCGGGAAGAACGCTGTTTCCCGGTTTGGCACAACAACTCAATTATCGATCATTGGTAGGCATCGGCAGCACTCCTGCATCCAGGAGCGCCCGCCGAGCGTCCGGTTGATGCGCGCAGCCGAGCTGCCCCGAAGCAGCCCGTATCGCTACTTGCGCCGATATGTTATGCGTCCTCTTGTCAGATCGTAGGGGCTCATATCGACTCTCACTTTGTCCCCGAGGAAGACACGGATGTAGTTCCTTCGCATCTTGCCGGACAAGTAGGCAAGGACAACATGTCCGTTTTCGAGTTCCACCCGAAACTGGGCGTTGGGCAGTGCCTCGACGACTTTTCCTTCAAGGGTGAGAATTTCTTCAGCCATAGTTATCCATCGATGGGCGGCAGCCAACTTGCCTGCGGATTGTAGGGTCTCTTAACGGAAGGTGCGGGCGGCGTTGCGCCTTGCCTTCCTGATGGCCTTCTGCTTGTTGATGCGGCGGACCTCGCTCTTGGACGTAAACCAGCGCTTTTGCCGCACGATGGGCAGGATACGAGCCTCGGCGACCGACTTGCGGAAGCGCCGCATCAGGCTCTCCTGGGACTCACCGGGTCTCAGTTCAACGCTTATCGCACTCACCCCCTTCAGAAGGATTCCCTGAATCTAACAAAGCAAGCCTGCCAGCCCCATTGCTTCAAAAGACTGGCAGGTTCTGTCATTATAGTCGATGAATTACCGGGACTGCAAACTTTGACTCATTCATCTTTATTTGATTCTCCTTGCTCCGCCCCATCTGCCGCCGGGTCGCCGGCGGCGACCGAATCCTCGGCCTTCGCGGCGGACTCCGAGTCGTCGGTCGAAGCTGCATCGGCCGCGGGTTCTGCAGAGGCTTCCTGCTCGTCGGTCGAGTCTTCCTCGGCCGCAGTCTCGGGGGAGGGTTCCGGCTCGGGAATGGAATCCGAGGAGGCTTCCGACCCGACACGGGATTCGGGTTCAGCTGCAGCTTCGCCGCTGGCATCCGATTCGCCGTCGGTCCCCGCCTCAACTGCGGTTGCCGCGGAGGCTTCCGGCCCGACCGAAGGGTCGTCGTCTTTCTCAGCAGAAGCCACACTGTCGAAATTCTCCGCTTCGGCCTCCAGCAGCGCCTGCCCGACGACCTCATCTGACTGACGCCGGCTCAAACCGATACGTTGCCGGTCCGGGTGGATACGCAGAATCTTGACGGGAACGCGGTCGCCGCTGCTGACCATTTTCAGGGGTTCGGCGACCGTAATGTCGGCCAGTTCGCTGATGTGAATCAGACCTTCGATACCCGGTTCCAGTTGGGCGAAGGCGCCGAAATCGATGACACGCGTGATGGTGACCAGGATTGTATCGTTCAACTTGTAGCGTTCTTCGATGCTTTCCCAGGGATTCGACAGCAGCCGTTTGCGGCTGAGCGCGATACGGCTGCGCTCCGGGTCGAGGCGCAGGATTTCTACCTGGATGCGTTCGCCGACTTGCAGGACATCGCGCGGGTGGCTGACCGGCGTCCAGCCGATTTCGCTGACGTGGAGCAGGCCGTCGGCGCCGCCGATGTCGACGAAGGCGCCGAATGGACGCAGGCTGCGCACCTCGCCCTCGATGACTGCGCCTACGGTAAGCTCCTCGAACAGCTGCGCTTTGCGGCTGGCCCGGTATTCGCGTTCGGCCAGCCGGTAGGATAGCACAAGCCTCCGCCGCTGCCGTTCCACTTCGATTACCTTGACCGGCAGTTCCTGGCCGACGATCTGCTGAAGCCGCTCATTGCGCTGGTCTTCGTTCATGTTTCGCGGCAGTCCGACGACATGCGAAGCGGGGATGAATCCTCGCAAGTGTTCGAAGTCGGCCAGGAGACCGCCTTTATTGTAGCCGACGACCTTGCGGACTGTGATTTCACCGCGCTCAAGCATCTTTTCGGCGACAAGCCAGTCTTTTTTCTGCAAGGCATCGGCGATGCTCAGCACGAGCATGCCTTCGTTGGTCGTGAGTTTACTAACGACCACGGGCACTGTTTCGCCCTCGAGCATCGTGTCCACATATTCGGGTTCGAGCCGGTTCAAGTCCGACTGGGGCACAATGCCATCGCGCTTGGCGCCAATGTTCACCAGCAGCTCATTCGGGCGTACTTCGACTACAACGCCTTCGCGCAGATCACCGCGCTCGGGAAGGCTAAGGTCCTCTTCTTCGGCGAGATACTGTTCGAAAAGCATCTCATCGGACTGCTGCTCTTCACCGGGTTCCTCACCGGCATCCACTCCGGCATCCACACCGGCTTCCCCAACGGCTTCCCCAACGGCTTCTTCACCGACTTCCTCACTGATTTGCTCTCCGACTTCTTCACTGACTTGCTCTTCGGCTTCGTCGCCAAACTGATTTGACTCTGGCATCATCGCATTGTCCACCTGTGAGTTAGAGATAAGATTGCAGCAGAACACGGCAGGCCGCACGGTGCGGGCCTGAGCAAAACGCATATTCCTTCATTATAGCGACCTATTTTGGTACAGTCAAGGGGGGAAATTTCCTCTTTTGTACAAGTTTTTGGTTGGAAAAGCGCGCGGAATCGGGAGAAGAGAGATAAGAGACAGGGAGATCAAGTCTACTTATCGTCGCTCTGTGCAGCCCGCGATTCTCCGTTCGCGGAATCCTTATCGTCCTGCAGCCGCGAAAGTGCACCGCGAATCTGTGTCCAGGCCCGCTTCAGGAGGGGGAGCGCCTCCGCTTCCGTGCTGCTGCGGGCGAATTCGACGCGCACGAATCCGGCGGTCAGTCTGACAACGGCCTCTTCATCTTCGTTCTCAATTCTGTTGGCGAGGCGGGCCTGAAAGCGATGCGGCGTCTCACCGGGGCGCCGGCGCAGGCCGTGCACGGCCGCGTTTTCCAGGGTTGACCGGTAGAAGTATCGCACCTGCTCATCGGGCGGCAGGCGGCCAAGGGTAAGGTCGTCCAGCCAGCGACGCAGGCGCGAGCGGCCAGATCTGCCCCCTTCCGGGTGGGCCGGCTGCAGCGAACGCGAGCGCCATTCGTTGAATGCGACGCCGATCTGTTGCCAGCCGCGCAAGAACTGGCGCAACCAGGCCAGCAGAAGGTTGAAGTTCACGCCGCGCCCCTGCAGGTAAATGTACGTCGCATAGCCGAGGAGGAGGGCCACGATGATCCAGAAGATCGTGCCTCCCAGCCAGGGCGGCGCCTCGGGAGGCTGGGCCTGCTCGAACTGGGGCGGTTCGATTTGGCTTGGTGGAGGCGGAGACTCTTCAACAGGCTCCTCGCCCTCGCCGAAGAGCAGGGCAATCAGCCCGATCAGCAGCCCCAGTATCATAAACATGAAGGTGGACAGCGCGCGGAACAGGAATCCCATCAACTGTGCCAGCCGGAATGTCCCGCCCAGCGGCATAAGGAATGCGAAAACTGCCACAACCAGCAGAAGGCCGAAGGCATAGAAAGGCCAGTTGCGCGTGATCGAGGCTTCGCTGGGGAGTTTCGCCAGTTGCCATCGGGCTCTCAAAGCGGCGAGATGTCCGAAAGTCAGCAGGAGCAGACCCAGCAGAAAATAGACGATGGCCGCGCCGATGACGCCGCCGGCGATATCCTGGCGCATGAGCGCGAAGAAACCGTTCGCGCCCATGCCGACCTGGCTGGCCGCGGTGAGCAGGATGAGAACCATTCCCCCCATTGCCCAGCGTTCGCTGAACCGGCGGACGAGGGCGCGGCGGTCGCTCTGGATGCGATGATCGTCGCCGCTGACCGGCCTGGAGGCCGCGTCCAGGTCTATCAGCTCGTCCGCCTGCAGCCCCATCGCCAGGAAGTCGTTGGTCACCAGAATGGCCATTCCCCACGCGATCAGGATCAGGAACGAATTGACGACGAAGTGCAGCGTCAGCAAAACGCCGAAGGGTTGCAGGAGCAACGACGCCAGGTCGGGCAAGCCCTCAACGGCTATCCAAAGCGCGACGCGGGCGATAGAGAGGATCAGCCCGAGCTCGGCCAGCCGAAAGGAGGCGGTTCGCCGCGGACGCTGAGACGGTCGCACAAGAATTGTTGTTGTGTAGCCGCCGATGAGCGCCGAGCCGATCGAAGTGATGCGGAGGAGGGCAATATACGCAGGTGGGAGGCCGGGCGCGATGTGTTGAATGAACGAGGTCATCGCAACGAGGATACAGCCGACCAGCGCCGCAATGATTGCGGGACGCAGCAGCGAGTCGTGCCAGGCATGGTCAAAGGTTAATCCCGCACCGTTTGTCTGTGTCATCCGTCGTGCGCCTGTCGCTGCAAGCCGAGCAGGTCCGATTCCCAGACGACCTGATGGGCGGAGACACCCAACGTGTCCGCCTGCTTCTGGACGCGTTTGAACTGGGGTTGGAGTGTGCAAACCAGGGCGAAGACGTTGAGGCCGCGGCGGTACATGCCGTGGAGGACCCAGATCAAGTTCTCGGTCAGGCGGGGCGTTACGACCAGCAGCGTCGAGCCCCAGCCAAGGTTCGCCACGCGGTGAGGCAGCCAGGCAGAAAGGGCTATCGGGGAGCTCTGTTCTCGTGTGGAGGAAAGCCGCTCCTCCGGGCCGGCCGATGCGCCGTTACGACGGGGCGGCGCGTCCGGTTCATCTTTGCGGGGGTCACGCAGCTGGATGCGGGCCAGAATTTCGAGAATTCCCATCAGATGCCCCCGCCCGTTACGGGAGGGAACGGCCAGGACCTCCGCGCCGGAGTGCGGGTCTTCTCCGTTGCTGATGAATCCGACTTCCTGCCGCTGCTCGGCCACATGGCTGGCGAGAGACGCGGCCAAAACGATGGCCCACTCGCTGCCGCTGTACTCCTCGCGGTAGGGGAATCCGCTTCGGTCCAGGTCAAGTACAATCGTCGAGTTGAGAGCCATTGAGGGCTGGTATTTCTTGACCAGCAGCGTGTCCTCGTGGGCGCTGGCGCGCCAGTGGATGTGGCGCATGCTGTCGCCGGTTGTATACGGGCGCACGCCGGACATGCGGGCAGGGTCCTGGAAGAGACGCTGCCGGCTGCGCATGTCGCCGAAGGGCAAGAGGCTGGGCAGCCCGAGGTCGGAAAGGGAATGAACTTTCGGGTAGACGGTCAGGAAATGCGGACTTGTCTCTTGCCAGGAGGATTCGGCGAATCCGAACAGGTCGCCGGTGTGGAGACTGAGCGGGCCGATTTCATAGTAGCCGCGGCGGTGGCAGTGGAGCGCGAAGCGGCGTTGGGTCAGTGACCGTCCGCCGACGCTGATAATGGTGCTGTAGTGCTCGACCGCCTTGAGGTCGATGGGGATGTTTTCGTTGAGTCGCAGCCAGGGGATTGGCAGGCGGCTGCGGTTGTGGAAGTTGATGTCGCTGCGGATTGCTTCGCCGGCGAAGGCTTTGGCCGGCATGCGCCGCGAGATCGTCAGGTTGCGCAGGCTGCGCCGCGTCCACCAGTGGCTGATCAGCCAGACGCCGCCAACGACATAGAAGAGATAGTAGATCCAGTCGAGCCTCAGGAAAACGGCAATTGCGAAGAGGAATAGAAGGAGGAAGAAGAGATCGAACAATCTGCTACTCCGGCACGGCAGCTGGGGGGGGCGCCGCCAGCTCTTCTGACTCGTCACCCAGGTCGAGAGCGGCCTCCTCCAGCAACTCGGTGATAATTTGCTCGGCCGATCGACCGCGCAGGGCCGAATCGGGTCGCACGATGCAGCGATGCGGCAATGCCAGCGGCGCCAGGGCTTGAACGTCGTCCGGCAGTGCGTAGTCGCGGCCGCGCAAGGCTGCCCTGGCCTGTGCGCCGCGGTAGAGCGCCAGCGATCCGCGCGGGCTGGCGCCGAGCGCGAGGTCTGCATGACTGCGGGTCGCCTGGACCAGCGCTACGATATAGTCGCGGATGCTGTCGGCGACGGTTACGTTCCAGATCTGTTCGGACAGATCGGGCAGATTGTGCCCGTCCACGATCGCGCTGAGGTTTTCGATGGGATGGCGGTGTCCGAGATTGATCAGCATCTCTGCCTCTTGGCCGTCGGTCAGATAGCCGAGACTGAGTTTGAAGAGGAAGCGGTCGAGCTGGGCTTCGGGCAGGGGGAAGGTGCCCTCGTACTCGACAGGATTCTGGGTGGCGATAACCATGAAAGGGCGGGGCAGGGGGCGGGTTACGCCGTCGGCGGTGATCTGTTGCTCGCCCATGCATTCGAGCAGCGCGGCCTGCGTACGCGGGGTGGCGCGGTTGATTTCGTCTGCGAGGAGAATATGGGTGAAGGCGGGGCCGGCGATGAACTGGAACTGGCGCGTTTCCTGGTTGAAGATGCTGGTGCCTGTGATGTCGCTGGGCAGCAGGTCCGGCGTGCACTGCAAGCGGCGGAAGTCGACGCCGAGGCTGACGGCAAGCGCGCGCGCCATCATTGTTTTGCCTACGCCGGGCACGTCCTCCAGCAGGACGTGCCCTTCGCATAGCAGGGCGATCAGGAGGTGCTCGATCACCTCTTCCTTGCCGACGATTACGCCGCCGACATTGTCCAGGACGCCGCGCGTGAATTCCCGTGCGTTTTGCATGCAGTTCCTTTGCTCGTGAGCCGGGGCGGGCCCCGCCGCCGCACCTCCGTCCGGCAAAGCAACTGTGGGTCTCAACCAGGGAGCGCTATTGCCTACTGAGGCCAATCCTGTCCTGCAATCGGGGCGCAGGCCGGTCATGTGCGCCGATTGTACCCCAATATCGCGGGCAGAGCGAACCGGTCGGGGGCGGTGGCGCAAGCCGTTGCTATCGGGACGGCAGAATCGGCTGAATTCTTTGACCGGAGAACTGCATTGTGCTATCGTCTTCAACCGAAGGCAACGGTTGTTTGCCCCCGTAGCTCAGAGGATAGAGCAGAGGTTTCCTAAACCTTTGGCCGTAGGTTCGACTCCTACCGGGGGCGCTCATCTGGGATGTTTGCCAGATCTACAGGCAGAAAAGTGAGGAGAAACGGCCTCTCTCCTCACGTTCCTCCCATGTTTTGCAATTCAACTGGAAAGATCGTTCAGGCCTGCGTTGTGAGCGGGTAAAGGTCTCGGCCGAGACGACGGAAGGGCAGATCGCGCAGGCTGTGGACGCTCGGCTCGGCCACGACGTGGATCGGGCCTGCCCACGATTCGAAACCGGCGCGAAAGTGGGCGCTGGATTTGACGCTGATGTAGCGCATCCCGCGCGGTTCGAGACCGAGAGTGCGTGAAAACGCGGTATCGAAAGGCTGTTCCCGCAGGCTGACCAGCAGGACGTGGATGCCGCCCTGGACGATGTGGGCGGAGGGCCCCATATTGCCGCTCAAGCCGGCGTACATCGGCCCGTCGTACTGGAATGCGCCGTCCGAAAGTGCGACCACCTGCGCGTCCATCGACACAGGTGTGCCTTGCAGCGGCGACGATTTGGCGCCGACCTCCAATTCCAGGCGTGCGCCTACGCCGGCTTGCCGGCACTGCGCGACGGCTTCGGGGTCAACGATGTAGAGAATGCAGGCATCCTGAAGGTTCATCTCGATAAAGGTTCGCAAGACGCCGGTGCTGTCTCCCGGCGATCCGCCACCGGGGTTGTCGCACATGTCTGCCAGAATGACTGGGAACTGTCCGGCGGCGTGCGCAGTCTCCAGGGCGACGAGTGCGGAAGGCATCTCGAGCTGCCACTGCTCGCGGCGGGCGTAGATCCATTCACCCAGCCGGTTGGCGCATGCCTGTGAGAGGGCAAGATCGTTGTCGGTAACGAAGTAGACTGAGGCCCCCATATCGGGCACATCGGCGAGGAAGAAGCAGGTGGCGATCGAGCCACAGACTACGCCCTGCTGGCTCTCGATGCGATGGAGTTCTGCGATGGCGTCGCGCATGGGCGGGTGCGCGGTGACCTGGTTCAGGCCCCAGACCATGGGAATCTGATGGAGCGCCATGGTCGGACGGAGGCCGCCGCGGGCGATGCGGGCCAGGACATCGGCGCATTCGCGGCCGCGCGGGGCCATATCGACCTCGGGATAGGTCTCGCGGCCGATCAAGACGTCTGCCATCGACACCATCTGTCGCGAGACATTGGAGTGAATGTCGAGTTGGGCCAGGACCGGCACGTCCGGCCCGACCGTTTCGCGAACGGCGGCCAGGATATGGCCCTCGGCATCGGCCAGCCCGTCGGGCGCTTCGAGATCGCCGACTGCCATCGAGCCGTGCAGTTCGAGCAGGACGCCGTCCAACGGCAGCGCAGCGGCGATCCCTTGCAGCATCCGGCCAAGGATTTCGTCATACAGGGGTCGCGGGGTCGGCGCGCTCGGCTGCGGTGAGGCGAACAGGGTCGGAATCAGGTCGAAGCAGTGGGCGTCTGCCCCGGCGATGAAGCCTCCGATCGGGGTATTCGTGCGCTTGAAGGCGTGCAGGATACCTTCGCCTTCAAGCAGAAAGCGTTCCTCGTAGCTCTGGCGGTTCGTCTGCACCGGTGTGAAGGTGCTGCTTTCGTGGCTTATGCCGCCGATGGCAACTCTCATGGCACGACCCTCTCTTTGGCGCTGGGACCAGGGTCCCTTTCCTCTCTCGCTACAAGCATTCCAGGAGGCGGTCCTGGGTCGGCTCAGTTGTCGGCGGCCGGTTCGGGCAGCACAAGTCCGTGGACGAAGCCGCCGTCGACGCGCAGTATCGTGCCGGTGACGTAGTCGGCGTCGTCGCTGGCGAGATAGGCGGCGGCCTTGCCGATATCCTCGGGCACGCCCATCCGGCCCCAGGGGATGCGCCGGCCGCCCTCGGCGATGTCCTCTTCGCTGTAATGCTTGCGCTCCCCGGGCGTGTCGATCCAGCCGGGGTTGATCACGTTTACATTGATGCGGTCTGCGGCCAGCTCGGCGGCCATGGTGCGGGCAAGGTGGTTGATGGCCGCTTTGGACATATTGTAGGCGCTGCTGGCGGGAAAGGCGATCTCCTCGTGGATCGAGCTGATGACAACGATTTTGCCGCGGCTGCGCCCGAGCTGCGGCTGTCTCAGCATCTGCTGCGCGGCCAGCTGGCAAGTGTGGAATACGCCGAACTGTGTGACCTCGAACGTGCGCATCATGTTCTCCCATTTGGCCTCGACAACTGTCTCGCGCACGGAGACCGCCGCGTTGGCGACGGCAACGTCAACGCGGCCGAATTTCTCGACCGCGGCGTCGAACATCGCCTCGATCGCGGCGCGGTCGGCCACGTCGGCCTGCCAGACGAGGGCTTCGCCGCCCAGCTGGCGGACCTGCTCGGCCGCGCTCTCGGCTTCAGCCTTGTGAAAGCGGTAGTTCACGACCACATTCGCGCCCTCCTCGGCCAGGCTGAGGGCGATACCGCGCCCGATTCCGAGCGACGCCCCGGTGACCAGGGCGGTCTTGCCTTCAAAGCGTTTCATGTTGAAGCTCCGTCCTCTTTGCGATCAAATGTGCGGTGCATTATGGGATCCATTTCGTTCGCGTGTCGCGACAAGGCATAGTCCCTGGCGAACTGTCGCTGGGTCTAATTGAACCAGTAGGCGTACAGCTCCGCCTGCCAAATATGGAAGCGCAGGCGGACCGTCTGGCCGGCCAGTTCGGACAGATCGCGGCGATTCCGCCAACGTACAGGCTCGTCAATGCTGTCGATGATGGCCGGGATGCAGTCATCTTTTGTAAAGCCCTCGAGCGGCTGTCCGTCGGCAGCGTCCAACACCTCGGTCAGTACGCGTCCGCGCCAGGAGTCGGTGTTGATACGCAGCTCTTTGCCGTTGACGACGAGGGGCCGAGTCAGCACGGCGCCCCATTCGACGCCGCCCTTGAGTGACACAAAGCCGTCGAGGCGCAGGCGGGCGAGACAGAGCGCGCTGGCATCGAGGTAGCGGCGATTGAGCACCTCTTCGACCAGCAGGTAGCGGTAGCGGAAGCCCATATAGTAGAACCAAAGCTCGTTGTTGCGCCGCAGCGGGCGGTTGGTGATCAGGATCTGGCCGGTGTCGTAGGTCTCGCCGTCGCTGACGGGCGAGAGCTCGAGGAAGGGTTCGCGGCCGGCGACGCGCGCCCAGTCGCGCAGATTGCGGCTGGATGCCAACTCGACCGACTTGCGGCTGTCGACATTTTCGTAAAGCGGGGCATGTTTTCCGGACCAGTGGTGCATCACGGGCGTCGCCAGATAGAGGCCCTCGTAGGGAAAGATGGGGAAGTTGTAGACGTCGGTGCGCCACTCTTCGGGGCGGTTGACAAGAGGAGACAGATAGGCCGGGTCGTCGAAGAAGCGCTGCAGGCGGGCGTTGCCGTTTTCCTGGTCGATCTGGTCGGCGTGAAAGATCAGACCGTGCTCCTCCCAGCCGGAGAAATCGTTGCTGGTCAGGAGATGCCACGAGCGGCCGTAGGGTCCGGCCCGTTTGACCGCGGCGATGAAGCGGCGGCTGTCCTCGTCGTAGGTCAGGTGTGACTCGTCCTGGCTGGGCAGGGAGGGGACGTCGAGCTTTTCCCAGTGCAGCATGTCGCAGGAGGCCATTGAGCGCAGATCACCTTCGCCGTACCGCAGCCCTTTGAAGCGCCGGCCCGGGTCCGGGTCGTGCGGGTCGAAGACGGGCCCTTGCAGCATTCCCCTGGCGCTGGGGAGGATGTTGTTCTCGCCGCCGATCGGCGTTCCCCGCCAGTCCAGCCCCTGATATTCGTACAGGCCGAGAACCGGCTTCTCCCAGTTGACGCCATCGGCCGACGTTGCGTAACAGGCGAACATTTCGGTGTTGGCAGGCGCTCCGGTCAGATCAACGTTTACCTGGGGATCCATCCCTTCGGCTCTGGTCAGGTAGATCATCTTGAAGAGGTCTTCATCCGGCAGCCAGACGGGCGAAGTGCGTACCTGGATTGCGTTGTTCTCCCAGCGAAATTCGGGCCGGATAACGACATTGTCGCGCTGTTTGCGCGGTTGATGGAGTTTGCGCGCGAGGTTGTCGATGGCTTCGACTTCGTGATCGTCGATGAAGAGGTGCTTCATATCAGTTCCTTCGGGCAGACGCCGCCGCTATGTCGAGGAGGGTGGTTGGTGGTCTAATTTTGCCCTTTTCGCTCAGAAGTGGCCTTCGTCGCGCAGCATGTAAAGCTGGGAGGCGCGGTCGGCCAGAGGCAGCTCCACTGGGCGGTTGCCATGGCGCTGCGATTCGTAGATGGCCATGACCATCTCAAGCGAGGCTACGCCGTCTTCGCCGTTAGAGCTGGGTTCGCCGCCGTTCTCGATGCAATGCACCAGCTCCTCTACCGCCAGCAGGATCGAGCTCGTCTCCTCTGTGGCAGGGAAGGGCTGCTGCTCGAGCGTAAACCACTCGATGCGGGGGTCCGGCTCGTTGAGGCGGTCGGTGGTATCGACGCCGAGCAGCCACTGGTTGCCTGAGTATTCGAGGCTGAGCACGCCCTCGGTTCCCTGCAACTCGATGCCGAAGCGGGCGTAGCGGGTCAGCTCGTTGGCCATGCAGACGGCGCTGACGCCGGAATGGAAGCTGAAGATCGCTTCGCTGATGTCTTCGACGCGGAACTCATGGCGGTTGCGGCGGTGGGCGGTAGCGACGACCGATTTGACGTCGCCGGCGTAGATGCGGAAAAGGTCGAAGGTGTGGACGGCGTCGTGGATGAGCGGGCCCTCTTCGTCGGCGGTCCAGGCCGGGTAGGGCTTGACGCCCTGGCAGATGCCGAACATCGAGATCAGGTCGCCGATGGCGCCGTCGTCGAGCATCTCTTTGGCCTTGATGAAGACCGGGTTCCAGCGGCGCGAGTGGTTCACCGAGAGGACGCAGTCTGCGGCGCGGCAGGCGGCGACGATGGCGTCGCCATCTTCGAGGCTGAGCGCGAGCGGCTTTTCGCAGAGGATGCCCTTTGCGCCGGCATCGACCGCGGCTTCGACGATGTCGCGATGCAGACCCGGATGGGTGGCGACGCAGACGATGTCGAGCTTTTCGCTTGCGAACATCTCTCGGTAGTCGAGGTAGAGGGCGTCGACATCCCACATGCGTCCGAACTGGTGCAGATGCTCGTTGCCGCGGCTGGCGCCGGCCGCGAGCTCGGTCTGCGCGCAGACCGCGAGCGCGCCGGCGTGGGTGAGCGGCGTAGGCGGGTCAGTTTCCCAGAGAGTGCCGATGCGGCCGCATCCGACCAGTCCGGCGCGATAGGTGTTCATGGGGTTCCTTTCGGTGGGCGTCCTTAAAGCATTTGACCTGGAATCGTCGCTTCAGTCAAGGAATTGGAGAAAGATCTGATTCATGATTCATCTCTTAATGGCTTGTGCAAGATTCCCCGGTCGATTACATCTTGCGAGCTTGATGGTCAGTTTACTGCCGCGAAAGTTCACCTTCAGTCGGTTGAGTGTTTTGCGTTGCTTAGGGTGGATGCGTTTGCCGTGAACAAGGATGGGATTGCAGGTCGACTCAAGTGCTTGCAGGGCTAAGCTGTCGGCAAAGTTTGCTCCTTGCTGCAATTGTTCATGCGACTCTGAAGCATCCACATTTCCCCCCTTAAGTTCCAAGGGAATTGTTAGGAGCGTTTGATCGGTTTCGAAGAGGAAGAGAATCAGATCACACCGATTTCCCCCGATTCCGTGGGAGGGAAATGCGAGGTCTGTGTCAACGGAGACACGTGGATATGGTACATCTTCCAAGTATACGCGGCATCCCTCGCGTCGGTAAGACCTGGTCAGGTTTTCTTGGCCAACCCTGGACTGAATCGTCGCAAGAATCTCACTCTTGTTCACGCGTGGCGGCTCCTGCTACTTCCTGGAATCGATTTTGCAGAGCCGCTGACCGGTTGTAAAGAGCTTCCGCCACGTCTTCATATTCTGAAGGTTCAACTCCTTCTGTACGGTCGAACGGAATCTCTTCGATCGTGGAACCCATTGACGCATCGCTCTCGCGGAATAGCCAGACGCCAACTTCGCTCGGGCGAAGCAAACTCGACTGGGAGTCTTCACGTTCGGAGTCGCTGGTGAGATCCGCCAGTTCGCCCTCCCGAATCAGGTTTCCAATCTCCATTAGGAGCCAATCACTGTGTGTAGTTACAACTACCTTCACACCGGCCCGCACGAGGCGGGCAAGGATCTTTGCTATCTGTGTTTGGGCAGCGGGATGGAGATGCGCTTCTGGTTCTTCGATGATGAGCATATCACCAGGTGAAACGGCGCCGCGCAAGAACAGCACGACCGGCGCGAGCTCGGACACCATGGAAGAAGCGCGAGTGAGGCGAATGTCCTCCTCTGCTTCGTTGGGGCGGTAGACAAACTCCGGATATCCCCCTGCAGGAGGTTGCGATGATCTTATCTGCCCCGTAAGTGCCTCGCTTTCCAAGATATCAGCCAGATCAGTTAACGTGTCCTTGCCCCGGTTTCTCTCATTGAACAGGATTAGTTTTTGCATGAAATCTGCCATAACGCCCGAAAACGTCGGTACTTCAGGGAATCGCTCCAGGCCGCCGCGAACAGACCGGGCAACGAGAGAGCTCGCGATTACGCGATGGCTCTGCATGATACCGCTACGAGCGGCTGGCAGATAATGAATTTGGTTCTCTTCAAGTGACCCAAATCCCCTTTTTAGCACTTGCTCAAATAAATCTAAGAGGAACTGACTATTCCACACATCACCGACGCCCTTTCTTTCATCAATGAAGTCCTTGAACTCGATCATTCCTTCGCGGACCTCTGCAGCTCTTGCTGAGCCTTCTCTTGCGATGAGAATGGAGTCCTGGATACTACCCGACGTTTCGACATCCTCTGCCAATACCTCCAGGTGGAATCGCCACAGTTGCTTGGCCTCCTCTTTTGCCTCTAAAGTGACCCCCATTCGAGAGTCACCTGGAAAACTGACCAATTCGGAAACGGTATCCAGATCGAAACAACGTTCGAGCGTGGCCGTCAGAATCGTGCCGAAGGAATGAGGGTTAGTCAGATGGTCTACGGTCAGCGCCCGGACACTCATAGGCAGGTCGGAATACCTGAGTGATCTTCCCTTCTCTTCGAGTTTTGTAAGTATATCCTGCAGTTCTGTTGCCAGAGTGTCGGCGGGCGTAGCAGATCTCTTGACTTTCTCAGACTGCCTGAAAAACCGATGTTCATACTGGAATAGGATAGGAAGTAATGGGAAACCTCCAAAGCTTTTGTGCAGAGCATATAGCAAAATAGCAAAGTAGGTCTTTCCCGTATTGCTTGGACCAACCAATACGGTGAGCGGTCGCACTTCGACGGAACCGCTCTTGATCGGTCCAAAATTGTTGACCGAAATCTGAAAACCAGGTTGAGTTGCTAATGTCGAATCGACTTTTCTTGCATTAGCAATTTCAGTCATGAGAAGCCTCCCTTACTATCTTGGCTTCCTCTGTATTGCAGAAAATGTTGGGTACAGCCCGAGGATAAATCGCCGAATCGGCACTTCAGGCAAAGCGACCCAGCTACTACTCTACTATTGTACACGATTCTGGGAGAATTCCCGCTGAAGAGGCAAATGGCCGATGTCTTTGGACTTCAGGACTGCTCGCCCTTAAAATGATCCAACTGTTGACCGCCAGACTCACACCCGCGAGATCCGCCGCCGGAATGGCCAGCGGTAGCGCAGTTTCTGGCGTTCGACGTAGCCCTCGTCTCCAGGCGTGGGCGCATGGACACGTCCGAAGGCGATCCACCCCAGTACAAGGAAGAGGACGCTAATGAGGAAGATGTAACTGTGGGGCACGCCCAGACGCAGCAGCCCCACCGTTAGCAAGGGGGCCACGAGGCCGCGCAAGCCGACAACCGTAGACTGCAGGGCGGCGTACTCAGTCACACGGTCCGGGTCGGCCAGCTGGATGCCGGCGCTGATCCGGCCCATTTCAAAGCCGGCCATCCCAAGCCCCCGCGCTACCGCCGATGGCATCAACATCCACAGATTCTGCGCCGACATGTAGGTGAGGGGCGTGATGATCGAGATGGCGCAAATGGCGCGCACTACGAAGAGGCCGCCGCGGCGGTCGATCGTCCGTCCCCAAAGCAGATAGCTTAAGAACCAGGCAAGCGACTCGATCAGGCCGAGGAACCCGATTTCCGAGTAGGAAAGTTGCAGTCGGTCCACCTGCACGAGGGGGTAGAGCGGCCAGGACATCAGGCCGCCCAGACCGAACAAGGAGTAACAGAACAGATAGGTGGCAAAGTTTCGGTCCGTGCGTATGATTTGCCACAACTCAGCGAAAGTCTTGGTCTGCCGGGGCGCCAGCTCTCCTTCGTCAATCTCCATGCGGGTGAAGAGATATGTGGCCAGGATGCCGAAGAGCGCACCGATGGGAAAGAGCACCTGGTAGCCAACTTTATCCAGGGCCCAGCCGGCAATGGGCGTGACGAGGAGGATGACCGAGACGCGCCCCATGCGCACTGTCGACATCACCTTGCCCCGTCCGCTTTCGGGATAGATCTTCTGGATGACGCGCGTGTAGGCCGGGATGACAAAGGCCTCTGTAAGCCAGAAGAGGACGCCTATCGCCATCAACGGCACGGCTCCCGATATGAAGGCGGTGAGGAGGAAGAGCGACCGTCCCAGCAGCCAGCAAAAGATAATGATGTTGATGGTGCGGCGGCGGCGCATCAGCACGATGCTGAAGGAGGTGAAAACCGAGCCGACGAAGAGGAGCGCCGTATATATCGCCAGCATATCGACCGAGGCGCCCAAACGCCGCAGTACAACCTGCGTGAATGGGATGATCGTGGCGTAGAATACGCCATGGGCCAGCGACATCGAGAGTTCGATGTGCATGACCCGGCGGACCGAAGGCGCCAGCGAACCGGCCAATGCCGTTTCAAGCCAGGCAGCCGATTTTCGCAATATCTCAATTGTCAACATCTGGCTCTAGCCTCAAGCAGGGCCCTTGCCCGGCTTCATGAGTGTAACCCGTTCTGAAAATTCTGCTCTCTGGCCGGAGAGGGCCCCCATTGCCCAAGAGGAGCCGCTTTCTTATTCTGGATATTCCAGCGAGCCAGCGTGCGCGTGCGCCCAGGTTTGTCCAATGACGGCCTGAGGCTGGGGCCATCCTCAAAGGCGGCGCGGAAAATAGGGTTACGGTAACACAGTGGCTGACAGAAGACAACCGCGAACAGGATCGGAAGCAGGGCAATCGCATCCAAATCTGGACGCCAAAATAGCCCACAAAGGGCACCCACAAGGGGTGCCCCTACCGAGTATCATTCGTTTTCGGCTGAAAACCGATCTCCAGTAGCCGAAGACCTTATGAATTCGCGACCGCGCACTGTGATTTGCCCTGTTCTCGGCGTTTTTTCGGAGTTGGGCTCGAATCAGGTAGTGTCGCGGGGTCTTGACCCAATTAGATGCAATCGCCCTGGGACCGGAAGGAACCGACTTCTGTCTGCCGGGCATCGGCGCCCAGGGAAGCGACCCAGCAAGGAGGTGAGTTGGCGATGTCTGCCCCATGGAAGTGGCGCACGTCATAGTTGAGTATCTGCTAGACCAACGCATTCCCGCAGAATTGACATTGCTTCCGTTTGCCGTTAGCCTTGGCGGTGGCTGTCGGGGCAATGTTGTGCGGTCGATAGCCGCCGCAAACCACCCAAAGATTACCATGCTCGAAGTTGCCAACAATGCCTGCCAAGACGCTTTCGAGTCCTAAGGCCCCCTCTTGCGTGCGGCGCCGTCTGCGGTGGCTGCTACCGCTCCTGATGTTTGCCATGGGCGGCTGTTTTTCACCGGTGCGCGCCGTGCCAACGCCGACACCCTGGCCCACGCCCGTATTGTCCGAGCAGGAGAGCTATCAGGTTAGGCGCGGCACGGTCGAAGATCGCTTTCAGCTGATCGCGGAGGTGGCGCCCTTACAATGGGAACCGCTCGCATTTGCGGTTGACGGCCAGCTGGCTGCGGTTCATGTCCACGAGGGCGAGGTGGCCGTAGTGGGCGAGATTCTTGCCGAACTGATCATGCCCGACCTGCTGGAGCAACTGGAGCAGGCCCGACTCGACCTCTCGAAGGCGGAGAGCGTTCTCTGGGTATACGAAAACGAGCAGGGCTTCAACCTGGAGAGAGCCCAGTTGGAGGTGCGGAGCGCCGAACTGCTATTGGATCAGGCGCGCAGCGCGGGCGAAGCCGACGCGATCGCGCTGCAGGAGGTCGCCCTTGAACTGGCGCAGCTGAACCTGAGAGAAACTGAGAGCCGGGTTGACCCATCCTTGGTCCAGGCGGTTGAACGCGCCCAGCTGGCCGTCAGTGCGCTCGAACGCCAGGTCGAAGAGCGCCGCATTCGGGCCCCGTTTGCGGGCCAGGTCGTGGCAGTAGGGGTTGGCCTGACGAGCATGCGCGGTCCGCTGGAGCTGCCGGAGCGCAGGGCCGAGGTGCCGGCCTTTTCGCCGTTCATGGTTTTCGTTGTGCCGCAGCCGGTGGAACTGATTGTATCCAGTCAGAGCGCACGCGCCTCGGACCTGGCTGTTGGCCAGCGGGTTACGGCGGTGCATCGCTGGGCGCAGGACAAGCCGTTTCCCGTGCGCGTTGCACAGCTGCCAATTATCTCCTCGGGTGATCGTTTCACGCCGGGCTTTCCGGGCTCGATTCATCTCACGATCGAGGGCGACTCTCCGCAGCTTGTCGCCGGTGAGTTCGTCAACATTGAGGTTGTGGCCGCGGTGCAGGAGGATACGCTTGTGCTTCCCGACGCGGCCGTGCGCCGGTTCGGCGGCCGTACTTTCGTGGTTGTCCAGGATGGAGACCGTCAGCGCCGTGTCGACATCCGCATCGGCCTCGAAAGCCAGGGCATGGTCGAGGTGCTGGAAGGTCTGAACGAAGGCGATATCGTTGTGGGTAGGTAGATGTCATTCTATCTCCGTTTTCTCGGGCTTGCGCTGCGCCGTCTCTCCAGCCGGCCCGGACTGACCCTGCTATCTCTGCTCAGCATCACACTGGCGATCGGGATGGTCGCCAGCATTCCGATCTTTTCGCAGGGGGTCAGCTACCTGCTTCTGCAGGACGAGCTGGCCGAAATCGGGACCACCTTCCACCGTCCGCCCCTGACGATGCGCTTCTATTTCATCGTTCCAAAGCGCCGCGCCCTGTCGCTGGACAGTGCCCTCCGACTGGAAGACCGTTATCGCAACATTGTGGAGCGCGAGACCGGCCTCTCGGTTGCCGATACCCTTACATACGTCGCCAGCCCCGGCATGACGATCCAACCTCTGACCGAGGACACGGTCTACACCGAGCTGAAAGAAAACGTAATTGTTGAGAACGTTCAGTTCGCTGTCGTCACCGGAATCGAGGAACGAATCTCGATTGTGGAGGGCCTTCCTTACGGGACCGAGAGCGCTGAGGGCGGCGTCCCTGTCTGGCTGTACGCCGAAAAGGCGGGTGAGATGGGTTTTCAGGTGGGCGAAACCTATCAGATGGTCGAGGGCAACTCGCGCCGGTCGGTCCCGATCCGTGTCGCCGGCATCTGGGAGCCGGCCGACCCATCCGACTTTTACTGGTCGGCAACGACGATTTCGTGGCGCAAGCTGCTGCTGGTGACCGACAGCGTCTACCGGCGTGCGGTCGAGCCCGAGATCAGCCGCAAGACCGGAATCGCGGTCTGGTATCTCAGCCCGGATGAGGAGGCGCTGCAGCTGCATCAGGCTGATGCCGTAGCCAACGGTCTGCGCATTGTGCCCAGCCGCGCCGATCTCGTCTTCCCGGGCACGAAGATGGATGTTTCGCCGGAGCGGCCGTTGAACCGCTACTTGCAACGAAGGGCGAGCCTGTCGGCCCTATTGGTCGGCTTCAGCCTGCCGGCGCTGGGCCTGCTGCTCTTCTTTCTGTGGATCCTATCCCACGTGACGGCTCAGTTTCAGCAGGAAGAGGTCGCGATCCTGGCGTCGCGCGGGGCCGGCCGCCGCTTCGTCGCTTTCTTGATCCTGCTGGAAACGCTGCTCCTGCTCGCGGTTGGCATTCCGCTGGGCCTGGGGGCCGGCTACCTTATGGCGCGGGCGATGGGGCTGGCATCGGGTTTCCTGCTCTTTACGCCGCGCGCCGGCATTCCGGCCACGCTGCTGGAGGTGGACTGGCGGCTGGTCGGGCTGGCGCTGTTGCTGCTTGTCCTCGCGCGCGGCATTCCTGCGTTGCGCGCGGCGCGCGGGGGCATCGTCCAGCACCTGCAGGTCCGATCCCGTCCGCGTGCTGCGATTACAACGTTGCTGCTCATTGGCGACGCCGCGCTCATCGCCCTGAGCTGGTACGCCTACCAACAGCTGAGCCAGCGCGGCACGCTCGGCATCATTGGTTGGGAGCCGAGCGGCGACCCCTTTCGCGACCCGTTGCTGCTGCTTGCGCCTTCACTCTTCGTCTTCACGTCTGCCCTGGTTCTGACCCATCTTTTCCCGCTGCTCATGCGGCCGCTCGATCGCGTGGGCAGCCGTCTGCGCTCATTCGTAGGCTATATGGGCCTGACGCAGTTGCACCGGCAGGGTTCGCACTACTCCGGCAGCCTTTTTCTGACGATGGTCTGCCTCAGCCTTGGCGCCTTTTACGCCTCGATGGCGCTCAGTCTCGACCAGTGGCTGGCCGACCGTATCTACTACGAAGTCGGGGCCGACTACCGTTTCCAGCAGGGCATTCCTCCGCCTGAGATGGGTGGGCCGACTGCGCCGGGTGAAGAGCCGAATCCCGAAGTGGTCAGTGCGTGGCTGCTGCCGGTCGGCGACTATTTGGAGATTCCAGGCGTGGAAGACGCCACGCGCGTCGCGGTATTCAATGCCAAGACCAGCGTTTCGCGCAGCATTGACGCCGTTTTCCTCGGCATTGACCGATTTGACTTCCCGCGGGTCGCCTTTCACCGTTCGGATTTCAACCAGTTTTCGCTGGGTGAACTGATGAACCGTCTCGGTATGTATCCCAACGGAATCCTCGTCTCGCGCAACTTTATTGAACGCGCCCGTTTGCTCGAGGGTCAGACGACAAAGCTGAACGTAACGATCAACTATGGCAATTTTGAGCATGAGTTCTTGATCGTCGGCGTCTACGACTACTTTCCCACCGCCTATCCGCAGGACACGGAGGTCTTCGTTGGCAACCTGGGCTATCTGTTCGACCAGGTCGGCGACGAGAGCCTGCACCAGATTTGGATGACGACCAGCGGCGACGCGTCGGCCGAGACGATCGTGGACAATCTGCTCGCGCTTGGCATCTGGCCGGTGCGGATTCGCGACACGCGCGCGCTCATCACGCTGGACGAGGAGCGGGTTGAGCGCATCGGTCTTTACGGCATTCTGTCGGTCGGGTTTTTGGCGTCGACTTTTCTGGCAAGCCTTGGGTTGCTGGTCTACACCTACGCGTCACTCCAGGGCCGCCTGCAACAGATCAGCGTATTGCGAGCGGTGGGACTCAAGACGCGGCTGGTGCTGGCGATGGTGGGGGTCGAGTATCTCGGTGTTATTTTGTTTGGCGTGCTGTGGGGCGTGGTGGTGGGCATCGCGACGGCCCATCTCTATGTTCCCTTTTTCCGGGTGAGCGGCGACCCGATCTTTGCCTTGCCGCCCTTTGTGCGCCACATCGCCTGGGGACAGATCGGGGTTCTGGCGCTGGTATTCGGAACTGCGTTGCTTGGTTCGCAGGCGGTTATCCTCTATTGGAGCACGCGTCGCGATCTGTTCCAGGTCTTGCGTATGGGACAGCGGGAGTAGGATCATGGTTCAAGCCGAGGGCTCGTCGGGCGGCCCCCTTGTTGTCTGCGACAATCTGGTCAAGATCTACCAGATCGACGAGATCGAAGTCGTGGCCCTGCAGGGCCTTGATTTGGAGATTGGCCGCGGCGAGACGATGGCCATCATTGGCGCGAGCGGCAGCGGCAAGTCCTCGCTGCTCAACATCATTGGCGGCCTGGACCGTCCTTCGGCCGGCCAGATTGCGGTCGACGGGCGCAATCTGCTCAAGGCGCCGGAGCGGGAGCTGGAGGATTACCGGCTACGCGACGTGGGCTTCGTATGGCAGCAGTCGGCGCGCAACCTGATTCCATACCTGACGGCGCAGGAAAACGTCGAATTGCCGATGATCGCGGCCGGCGGCGGTGTCGCGCAGCCGGGGGAGCGGGCGCGCGAGCTTCTGGACGCGGTCGGGCTGCTGAGCCACAGCCACCATCGCCTGGGACAGCTCTCCGGCGGGCAGCAGCAGCGCGTCGCGATTGCGGTCGCTTTGGCCAACCAGCCGCAGATCCTGCTGGCCGATGAGCCGACCGGAGAGGTGGACTCGGTCACGGCACAGCAGATCTGGCAGCTGTTCCGGGAGTTGAACCGGCGCTACAACCTCACGAGCATCATCGTAAGTCACGACCGTGATATCGCCCGCGTCGTCGACCGCGTAATCGGCATACGGGATGGCAAGATCAGCACAGAAATGGTGCGCCAGGCAGGCGGCGAAGTGGTTGAAGAGGGTCTGTTTGAAATGCGGGAGTACGGCGAAGCGCAGGGAGCGGCAGGAGAGCCGCCTCCCTTAGTCGCGGAAGGCGACGTATTCGTGCAACTCGAGGAGCGGGTCGTCCTCGACTCTGTTGGACGGTTGCAGATGCCGCGCGAGTACCTTGAAAACCGGGGCATCGGCCGCCGGGCGGTCGTCCAGCTGGTCGAAGACGGTATCCTGGTGCGTCCGACGCAGGAGCGGTTGGCGCCGACCGGGGACTCCGGCGCCACTGCCGGCGAAGAGAGCACGCCGGAAGGCACCGGGGCAGGTCCTGCAGCCATAGACCAGGATCCCACACCTGAGCGGGGCGCCAGCTGGTGGCGGCGGCTCTGGCGAAGATCCGAGCCTGCCGATGCCGGCGAGCCTCTTGCCGAACTGGCGGCCAATCCCTGGGCGCGGGGCTTCGCTGCAAGCCAGGGAGGCAGTGCCGATGACGCCTCCGCGGCGGCGGACACACGCGAAACGCTCCAGTGGGACTACGGCAGCGACTCCGGCGGCGAAGGCTGGGAGACTTCTGCCCCATCGTCAAACGGGGGCGTCGCATCGGAATCCAGGGATCTGGCGATTTCGGAGTTCGATAGCGGTCCGCTTGTCGAAGTCCGCGAACTGCAGCGCATTTACGAAGTCGGGGACCAGTCGGTCCACGCGCTGCGGGGCATCGACATTGTCATTCCACGCCGCAGCTTCACGCTCTTTCGGGGCCGCTCCGGTTCGGGCAAGACGACGCTGTTGAATCTCATCGGCAGCCTGGACACACCGAGCGCGGGCCGCGTCACGCTCTTCGGGCAGGATATCGGCCAGCTGTCGGCCGACGAGTGCGCCCAATTGCGCCAACTCTATATTGGGTTCGTTTTTCAGGCCTTTTCTCTCATCCCGACGCTGTCGGCGCAGGAAAACGTGGAGATGACGCTGCGCCTGCTGGGAATATCAGCTGAGGAGCGGCGGCAGAGGGCAGCCTATTGCCTGTCGCTTGTCGGGCTCGGCCGCTGGGCCGATCACCGGCCGTTCGAGATGTCAGGCGGTCAGCAGCAGCGTCTGTCAATCGCACGCGCGCTGGCGCACGGGCCGGCCATGCTGATCGCAGACGAGCCGACCAGCGACCTGGACAGCGAGACGGGCCGCCAAATCCTGGAGCTGTTCGCGCGCTTGGTCAAGGAGGAGGGCATCACCGCCTTGGTCGCCAGCCACGATCCGGCCAGCGATGACTTCGCCACCGAAGTGTACGAGTTGCAGGACGGCCGCATCGCAGGTAGGTCCAGCCACGGGTAATCGAGTCGCAGGAGGAGGAGAAAGAATGACCCAACTCTATCGCGTTGCCATTGCCGGCTGTCATCGCATGCTCGACAAGGAACCGGCCAGCCACAACTTTGCGACTGCCTTCAGCGCCGATGTCGAAACAGAAATCGCGGCTGTCTTCGATCTGGGCGACGAGACTCGCCAGGCCTTTGTGGACTGCTGGGGCGCGCAGGTCGCTGCGTACGACAGTTTCAGTGAAATGCTTCGGCAGGAACGGCCCGATATTCTCTGCCTCGCGACCAGCCAGAAGATGCACGCCGGCCAGATCCAGGATGCGGTCGCGGCCGGCGTTCGGGGAATCCTGTGCGACAAGCCGCTGGCGACCAGCCTGGAGGAGGCCGACAGATTGCTGGGCGCCTGCCGGAGCGCCGGCGTTCCGCTGGCGTTTGGGCTCGACCGCCGCTGGCTCAGCCCCTACCGCCGCCTGGCCGAGCTGTTGCGGGATGGCATCGTCGGACGGCTCCAGTCGCTGATCGTTTACGGCATCCCCAACCTGATCAATCACGGCTGCCACTGGTACGATGCGGCCCTTCATCTGGCCGGCGATCTTGAGCCGCAATGGGTGAGCGGTCTCGTGGAGGACCTGGCAGGAGAGCCGCCCAGTTCGCGCCGCCACCTTGATCCGACGGGCCGTTTGATGGTCGGACTGGCGGGCGGTGTTGTCCTCTACTTCACGCCGGGCGGAAGTCGGCGACAGTCCTTCGATATCATCGGAGACGGGGGCCGCCTGACAGTGGTGGAAGATGGGCAGCAGGCATGGCGATGGCAGGAGAGCGGGCCCCCGGAACCGCTGGATATTCCGCAGCCGGCCGGCGACTTCCCTTCGGGCATGGCGATGGTGCGCGACCTGGTCGACGCGGTGGCTGATGGCGGTCGGACTGCCTGTGACGTGGAGGAGGCGCGACGGGCGACAGAGATCGGCTTTGCCGTCCATCTCTCGCACGCGTGCAGCGGCGCGCGCATCGAGCTCCCGGCGGCCGAGAGGACGTTACGGATCCCGTCTTTCCCGTGGGGAAACGAGTAGGAGCCCGGTCAGCTCAGCTCTAGCCGGGCGTGTAGGCCGCGGCCACTTTGTGGAAGACGGCGATGATGTCGTCCACTTCTTGCGGGCCCCAACTTTCGTGGAAGTGCATATTGAAATGGCTATTCAGCATCGCCTGGGCGTTGGGGCGGTGGAATTCGCGATCGGGGTCGCCTTTGTAGAGCGGGCTGGTCCAGGGGTAGCCGCTGCCGCCGAAGACACGGCGCTCCGTGTACCACTCCTGGAGGTGCGGCACTCCCGTCCGGTAGTCGTCGGTAACCGGAAGACCCTCGGCGCGTACATTTTCGCAAAATGTCTCCTTGTCGCAGGTTGCGCGCTCAGGATGGAACGCCACCGGCAGGAACCAGTAGCTGGATTCGATGCCCGGCGCGGTCTGCGGCAAGGTGATCATCTCCAGGTCGGCGGTGCCTTCGATCAGCTGGCCGACGATTGCCCGCCTGCGTTCGACCATATCCGGCAATTTACGCAACTGGACCTGCCCGACGACAGCCGCGAAGTCGGTCTGGTTGAAGTTCAGCGTGGCCTGCATGTTGGTCGAGCCTTCGGGCAGGAAGTGGGGCTTGCCGCGGTCGGCCATGCGCCGCACCGAATGGTATAGCGCTTCGTCGCGGGTAAAGACGACGCCGCCCTGCGCGGCGGTGCTGTGGTGCTTGCCGGTCATTGTGGAGAAGGCGGAGATATCGCCGAAACTGCCGAGCAGCTGCCCCTTGTAGCGGGCGCCGTGGGCCTGGGCGCAATCCTCGATCACGGGGATTGCGTGCGCCCGGGCCAGCTCCATGATGCCGCCGATGTCGGCGGGCTCGCCGGCGATGTGGGGCACGATGATGGCGCTCGTGCGAGGTGAAATCAACTCCTCGATCTGCTCCGGTCCGGTGTTGTAGCTGCCCGGCGCGGCGTCGGCGATCATGGGGATCATGCACTGCATGGGTATTGGCATGATGCCGCCGGGATCGGTGAAGGGGCCGATGATGACCTCGCTGAACGCCTCGAGCTGCAAGGCCAACAGCGCCACGTAGATGGCGGCCGAGCCCGAGCTGACCGCATCGGCGTAGCCCCCGCCCAGGTATTCTGCGAACTGGGCGCAGTAGGCCTCCTCCTCGTCGCCCTGGTAGGAGCGGAGAATTCCGGTAGCGAGGACCTGGTCGAGATAGGCGACGGCCGCCTCCTTTTCCTCGGGCCCGATGTGGGCACGCGGGGGAAAGGGCGTATCCCTGACCGGCGTACCGCCATGCAGGGCCAATTTCTCCATTTTGTCATTCATCGCTCAACTCTCCAGCGTGTAATCGAAGCGGTTGTCGGCGGGCAGATCGGCCAGCCGGGACGGGAGTTCCACGTCCGGGCGCAGCCGGATGGTCCAGAGGTCCAGGCCGTCCGGCCGGTTGACCGAACAGGCGGCAAAGCCCGTGTCCAGCAGATCGCTATCGTGCCATGTGACCGAAGCGAGGCGGGGGGTGTCGCCGAAAGGATGGAAGGCGGAAAGGAAGGCGGTCTGCAGTGCGATGCGGCGGCGAATGACCAGCCCGTGCCGTTCTTCGGCGGGATTGCCCGGCGCGCGGCCGGTGTACAGCGTCGCGCCGGCCGGTTCGGCCACGAAGAGCCTCACGCCCGAACCCTCCGATCGCCAGGTGAGCATGGAATCGTCATCGAGTGTAAAGCTGCGCGGGTCGGCGATATGTTCATATCCTTCGCCCTCAAGCCCGGAAGGGAGTGCCGGGCGGCTGTCGAATGCCGAAAGCAGGCCGCCGGCGTTGCGATAGATCCAATCGATGCGGCGTTCTTCACCGGCGTCGACCAGGAAGATGTCAACGAGGTAGTCGGCGCGCGCCAGCACGACTCTACGCATCTTCACGCCGGCGTAAGTGTCGAGCGTTCCTCTGCTGACGCCGTCGAGAGGGGCGTCGCGGCTTGGGGCCGGGTTGGCGCTCCACGCCATGGTCGCGTCGGCGACCTGGAACGGGCCTTCGGCGCGAAATTCGTTGCACCGGCCTGCGCCCGGCGGCTGCGAGAGGCCGTCGAGCAGCGCGGTATTGTGGCTGATCGTCTGGCGATACCAGCCCTCGAAGAGGTCGATGCCGTAGCCGGGCGTGCCCAGGTCGGGCGCCTGACGGCTTCCTTGCGCGTAGAGGGTTAAAGCCAGTTTGTCCGGGTGACCGTGGCCGCCGCCGTGCACTCCGTACTTAAGGAGGGCGTACTGCTCTGATTCGGAGGCCGACGGCTGCTGCGCTTGCGACTGCGAACGCAGGATGGCGTAGCCGGAGGCGGCCATGTTGACGCTAGCGGGGGTCGGTTCTCCGTCGGTCGGGATGTCGCGTGCGCCGAACAGGAGCGCGTCGAGACTTGCGCGCGGGCCGTGCTTGTAGGCGCGCGCCAGCACCAGGCCGAAGAGCGGGTCGGCGGTCCAGGCGTACCCGATCTCGTAGAAGGCCGGCGCCTTGGGCACGCCGTGGCAGCAGTCGTCGTTCAGGCTTGTGAAGTACCAGCAGTCGTTTGTGGCCGGCAGGCTTCCGTCCGGGTAGGCGCAAAGCACGGGCGCACGCAGCACCGCGGCGAGAGCGCTCTCGCGGCGCAGGTCCCAACGCGGCAGGTTGGCCGTCGCCTTTGCCAGCGAGAGGAGCGCGGCGACGGTGTAGAAGTGGTAGCTGAACGAGCCTTCGAACCAGAGACCGTCGGCCAGGATGCCCTCGCGGGCCTGGGTATGGAAGCCATTGGGCCCGTCGATGGCAAAGGCGAGCAGCTCCTCGTTGTCGGTGACCGCGCCGATCGTGCCGATGGCCGCGTTGTGCCAGCAGGCGAAATTGTGGATGCCGCCGAAGTGGCGCCGTGTCAGAAAGCCGGCCGCGGGCAGCAGTAGCTTTTCGACGATATCGGCCTGTTGCGATTGCGAAAGCGTGGGCCGGATTATGTCGAAGGACCAGGCCAGCGGGATCACCCATACAGCCTCGTCCAAGGTACTGAATTGGGCGATGCCGTGGTTGGCCGGCCGGCCGGCTGAGGTCATGTAGCTGGCGTAGTTGGCGGCATAGTCAAGCAGTGTCTCTTGCACGCGTTGCCTGTGGCCGTCTTCGCCCTCCATTTTCCAGAGGACGGCGAGCCGCAGGGCGGTCTCGGCAAGCCGGTTGTTGACCGACCAGCGCCAGGCAGAGTCGAACGGTTCGCCGGAGAAGGCGGCGCCGTCAACCGGGCAGCGGTGGAGGCGGGGCGAATCCGGCTCGAAGATGAGCTGGACTGCGTGCTGCGGGCAGAAGTAGTCGTGATAGTAGCCGCCCGGCAGCTGCGGTACGTCGACGGGGCGTGCGAGGAAGTCGGCTACTTCAGCGTGCAGCAGCTTGAGGGCCGCGGCGAACTGGGGCAGCGCGGCTTTCTGCCGGATCTGCGACCACTGGCTCGCGGAGATGAGTGTTGTCATGGGGCGGCCTCTGCGGGGTGGCGCGAGGGAGACACGTGCCTGGCCTTTACAGTTTCGACCTTGTCTAGTCTCCACATGTTGAAGCCTGACATTCGAGGAAATGTGATTGCGATCACTTGATTATCCTGTCTGTACGATTTAGAATCCGTGCCAGGTCAACTTTCCTTCTCGGTCTCCGAAGGCAGCAGTGTCACGAACCCCGTGGGACAAGATGTCGTTCAGGATTGGACAAGACAGAATGGTTAAGGCCACGACTTACCAAGAAACACACCCCTGGATAAGATTTGAACTGGACCTGCGCCAGGCAGATTATACGCTATGGCTTCAGTTGGGAGAAGCGCAAGCCAAATGCGAGCAGATAGTCGGTGCGCCCGTACTGCCGGAAGTTGCAGATTACCTGCACCAGGTATTCCTGGCTAAAGGGGCGCTGGCAACGACTGCGATTGAAGGAAACACCCTGTCAGTAGAAGACGCGTTGAAAATAGTCCAGGGGGAAATTGATCTGCCTCCATCCAAAGAGTACCTTGGCCAGGAGATCGAGAACATCGTCAATGCCAGCAATGTGGTTGCGGACGGCGTTTTGTCTGGAGAACTGACCAGATTGACTGTTGACTGGATCAGAGAGTTGAACACTCAAGTCTTACACGGTCTGCCGCGAAAAAGAGATATACATCCCGGACACATCCGGACACACGACGTTGGCGTTGGGAGGTATCGCGGGGCGCCGCCACAGGACTGCGAATACCTCCTTGAAAAGCTTTGTAACTGGCTCAACGGCGAAAGCTTTCTTCCGGGTGAGGAACTTGACATTGCATCAGGAATTCTCAAGGCGATCATTGCACACTTATATGTGGCCTGGATCCATCCGTTCGGAGACGGCAATGGACGAACGGCGCGGCTGATGGAGTGTCAGTTCCTGCTCACAAGCGGCGTACCGATGGCAGCTGCTCATCTGTTGAGCAACCATTACAACCAGACAAGGACTGAGTACTACAGACAACTTGACATGGCAAGCTGTTCCGGCGGCGAGGTCATCCCGTTCGTCACATACGCGTTGCAGGGCCTTATCGACGGGCTAGATGAACAGATTCAGATGATCAAGCATCAACAGTTCTACGTACACTGGATCAACCATGTCCATAATCAGTTTCGAGATAAGGATAGTCCAACTCAAGTTCGCAGACGCCGACTCGTCATAGATCTTACCGAATCAACGAAACCAGTCCCCATCGCAGAGCTCCGCCGCATTACACCCAGGATTGCGGAAGCCTATGCAGGAAAGACCGACAGGACAGTTCGGCGAGACGTCAACGCACTGGTAGGAATGGGCCTTCTCAAGCGTGACGCCAGCGGAGTGTCGATTCGCCGCGAACTCATGGCGGCGTTTGTATCTCCCGCCGTCAGCGGCGGATGATCTACGAACTGAGCGCACCGTCCAGGCGCCCCGATCTGCGTAGCAAGCGAGGAATAATGACTCGCTTCTCTCACCTACTTTGCCCAAAGAGTTAAGAATCTGTAGGAATACGATTGTTCATAGCATTGGCCGGCCTATGCTGACGCGGCCGCGTCTACGCGCGCCTTGAAAGCATTGCCGCCGGCGGCTACCCAGGCTGCCCAGCCGGTGAGGAAGAAGCGAGCGCCCAGGTTGATGTAATGCTCGATATTGGCGTCGTTGGCGAGCGCGCCGGCGTTTCTGCCGGCGGCGACGATCTGCTGCAGTGCGCCGTCAACTGTGGCGGCAACTTCGGGATTGTCGGTGCCGCCCAGATGTCCCATTGTCTGCGCCAGGTCGCTGGGCGCGACAAAGAAGACGTCGATGTTGTCGACGGTGAGGATCTCGGCCAGGTTGTTGACGGCGATGATGTCTTCGATCAGTACGATGACAAGCGTCTCGTCGTTGGCGCGATCGAAGTAGTCGGGGACACCATAGCCCTGGCGGCTGACGTACATGCCGCGATTGCCCAGCGGGTGGAACTTGGCGGCGTCGACAACCGCCTTGGCCTCGTCGGCGGTGTTGACGTGGGGGACGACGATGCCTTGCGCGCCGACGTCGAAGGTGCGGTAGATGATGCCGGGGTTGTTCTGGTTGACACGCACGATCGAGGTCATACCCCAGAGGTCGCAGGCCCGCGTCAGGTCGGGGATGTCGGCGAAATCGACCGGGCCGTGTTCGCCTTCGATCCAGATGGCGTCAAAGTCGAGCGGACCCAGCTGGTCGATCATGTTGGTTGAGTTGTTTCCGGACAGGCAGACGGCGATTTCGCCGCGTTCCAGCTTGTGTTTGGCTCGGTTCTCGCGCATGGCCTTGGGTATCTCCTTATGGGTGGAATAGGTTTCCGGGCGATCTGTTCAAGATGCGTCTCCGGCAATTATAGCGCAATTCAGGATAACAACAATCGGGCGGCCCCGCGGCGGCAGTGCAACGGGGATTGGCGCCACGGCGTTTGGCGCGAGCGCGGCCGGTTGGTGGTCGGTTGGGTCGGACGGCAGCCTGGTGCGCTGCGGGCGGCGATGTCGCCGGAAAGGGTATCGAAAGGGTATCGGATGTCATCCAATGTCTTCCAAAGTCCCTCTTTTTCGGGAAGCTTTTTTTCTCCCGTGACAGGATTTCTTGGCGGGCGTTCGCGACAGGATGTCGCAGGCGGCGTCTTGCGTCGACTTATGGCGACAAATGTCGTCCGCGAGGTGACAAATGTCGCATTTCGCAACCTGCAGCGCCATTTTCAAGGTGTGCGACAGGGCTGGGTGGGGCGGCGCCGGTCTTCGGCGCGGCGTGCGGCATATTCTTTCTGGGCGGCTGTGACGTTCAGAGGGCCGGGCCTCGTGGAGGGGCGCTGAATCTGGCTCATGGTTAAAGCATAGCACGACTTCTGCGTTTTTGCTCGGGAGGCGGAAAAATTGGTGGAGAGCGCGGGCTCGCTGTGTGTGGGGAACGGGGATGTCTGCTTGAAGACGGCCCGGTGAACTGCGTTCGGCGCCGTAGGCGTAGCGGGCGCGGCTGGCTGTCGCGGTCCCCGCGCTGCCGGCGGTCAGAAGGGTTCTGCCGAGGTAGTCGCTGTGCGGGCTGTAGAGGTTGCTGCCCGTGAACGCCTCCTCGTCTTGGGGGAAATTGCGGTCGCTAAAGTTGCTGGGGTCCTGTAATAAACAAAGGCGCCAGGGCAATCCCTGGCGCCTGCTCATGCCTAGAGTGAATTCGAACCTGCAGCCCGACGGCTCGGCTCTCGGCAGGCCGCTGGAGGATCAGGGCGGCTGCGAAGAGTCCCCTGGTCCGAAGGGGAGGGATAAGGGCGGGCCCGGGCTACTCTGTCGGCCAGCCTTCGGGGATCTCGTTGGCGGCAAGGGCGGCTTCGATCGATGCGGCGGCGTCGTCGGTGACCCAGCCGCGCCAGAGGTCGGCCTTGCTGTTCAGCCACCAGAGGGCGGCGTCATTGGCGGATGCGTCACTGTTCTGGTCCATCCAGCGGGCGACTTCCTTGTAGACTTCAATGTTGAAGTTCCATGCCCGCAAGACGTCGACAACGTCGGGAGCGCCTTCGATCATATCGGGGTGGACAGCTATGAGCACATCTGCGTCTTCGTAGGCGCAGGCCTTGTTCGCGTCCCAGCACTCGTCGCTGTAGGTCGGCTCTTCAAGCCGGACCAGGTCCAGAATGAGGGCGGGATCGTTGGTGCCCCACTGGTAGCCGATCCAGGGTTCCCCTTTCTCGTAGGCGCCGTAGAGGTCGGCATTCAGCGCGGCGCCGTCGCCCGGATTGACGACATGCACGTGGTCCTCCAGCTCGTAGCCGATGACCTGGGCGGCGTTGACCTCTTCACAGGCCCAGCCGATCACGCAGGAGACGATACGCGCTTTGCCGCCCGTCTCGGCGGAGGCGAAGATCTCCTTGAACTTTTCATCTTTCAGGTCCTCGACGCTGTCAAGATCGGGATACTCTTCCTGCAGGTAGGCCGGAATGACGAAGAAGGACTGCCAGTCCTTGACCAGGCTGGCGCCGACTTCAACCACCTCATCGTTGTCAAGCGTCTCATACCAGGCTTCGTCCTGGTTGGGCAGCCAGATCTCGAGGGTGACGTGGGTGTCGCCATTGCGCAGGCCCTGGAAGAGGGGAAGGGTCGACCCAAAGACGACGTCGGTGCCGTAGCCGTACCCCTTCTCAACGATAAACTGGGCGATACGGTTCTGTACCTGCGCGCTGGTCCAGTTCAGGTCGCTGAAGATAACGGTCTCGATGGCGGGGGCAGGTTCCGGTTCAGCCGTGTCTTCGGAGGCGGTCTGTTCTGTCTGACCGGTCTGACCGGTCTGCCCTGTAACTCCGGGCTGGCCGCAAGCGGCGGCGACGACAATGACGAGCAGCAGAATGAGCAATCTGTAATGGGTTTTCATCATGGATTCTCCTTTCGGGATGGTTCATTGGTCTCCAGTTCAGTGACACACTCGCAATCCGGGAGCGAAGCCTGGAGAGGATGGGGGGTTTTCGCTCTCCGTCCCTCTGAAAGCGAATCTGGCTTGTTGCATATTATACCAGAAGACCGACCAAAGCGAAGCAGCGAAGGATTTCTACTAAAGCGTGTTGTTGCGAGGCAATGAAAGTGGCGCGGTTCCTCTTCCGGCCGGTCAAGGTTCCCGGCTTAACCGGCGCTGCGTCTGTGCTCCTGTTCCTGGGCGACCGACTGGGTCAGTCGGTCGATGATGATGGCGAGAAAGACGATGGCCAGCCCGGCGATGGCGCCGTTGCCCGGCTGGTTCTTCTGCAGCGCGCGCAGGACATTGTCGCCCAGGCCGCCGGCCGCCACCATGCTGGCGATCGTCACCATTGCCAGCGCCATCATCGTGGTCTGGTTGATGCCGGCCATGATCGTGGGCAGCGCCATCGGGATCTGGACCTTGGTGAGAAGCTGAAAGGGGGTCGTTCCGAAGGCATGCGCGGCCTCGACCGCTTCGGCGGAGACCTGGCGGATGCCAAGATTGGTGAGGCGGATGACCGGCGGCACGGCGTAGATGATGGTGGCGAAGATTCCGGCCGGTTTGCCCAGCCCGAAAAAGAGGATACCGGGCAGGAGGTAGACGAAACTGGGCATCGTCTGCATGCCGTCGAGGATCGGGCGCATCAGGTTGTCGGCGACACGGTTGCGCGAGGCGAGCACGCCCAGGGGAAGGCCGACGGTCACGGCAATCACGACGGCAACGACCATGAGCGCGATGGTGTCGATCGTGTTCTCCCAAAGGTCCATGAAGCCGACGAAGAGCAGCGCGAACAGGGTGAAACCCAGCAGTCTCCAGCGTCCGACTGCGAAGGCGAAGAAAGAGAGCGCCACGACGACCGCCGGCCACGGGATCCACTTCAGCACATCCTCAATCGCGACCAATGAGTAGGCGACAGCGCTGCTCAGGCCATCGAACAGCCAGCTGGCCTCGCGTGTTATCCAGTCGACGGCGTCGTCTATCGCCCCGCCGATGAATTCGCGCACCGTTTTTTCGAGGACAAGTGTGCTGCCGCTCTCGGTCTTGACCTCGGTGCGGGAGACCGTAGTGGGAAAGCCGATCTCGGCGCCCCACATTCCGAACGTGGCGATCAAGACGACGAGAATCAGGCCCCAACCGGCCAGCCAGAATTTGGCCGGCAACCGATCCTTTCTGCTCGGCATTTGGGTGAGGTCGGGCGGCTCCTCTCTCCTGCCGGCCCCGCGTTGCGAGAGAGGGTTCGTCTCCCCCTCGATCTTCAGCGCGGCATCCATACCGGCCGGCCGGCCGGCCGGCTCCGCTCCAATCGGCGTGCTCTCGAACTGGGTCATTTGGGAACCTCCTCGGCATCGGCTCCAGTGGGTATGGGCGGGATCAGCGGGCTTCCTCTTCCCAGCCTTCGGCTATGCCCGCCAGCAGGGCGCGGCGGTTTATCTCCCCGAGCAGCCGGCCTTCGTCGTCGAGGACCGTGATATAGCGTTCGGTCTTCGCCGCCAGGGGAATGATCTTTTCGATGAATGTTTCGGGGCCTGTGGTGGCGAGGGCGTACCCGTGCGCCCCTTCCAGCGTCTTGCCGCCTTGTTTCGCCAGTTCGGCCACCTGGTCGCGGGTGAGGATGCCCTTGAGGATGCGGTCGTCACCGACGACAAAGGCGGTGTCGGCGTTCGCGCTCTGCATTGCATCAAGTGCGTCGCGGGCCTCCTGCTCCTCATGCACGATAAAGTCGGGCTCCTCCATGATCGACCCGGCGCGGATCACCTTGGCGGGCGACACGTCCTGGACGAACTCGGCGACGTAGTCGTTGGCCGGCTGGGTTACAATCTCCTCGGGCGTACCCTCCTGGACGATGATGCCGTCGCGCATGATGGCGATGCGGTCGCCCAGTTTGAGGGCTTCGTCCAGGTCATGGGTGATGAAGATGATCGTCTTCTGTAGTTCGGCCTGGAGGGAAAGTAGCTCGTCCTGCATCTCGCGGCGGATAAGAGGGTCCAGGCCGCTGAAGGGCTCGTCCATGATCAGCACTTCGGGGTCGACCGCCAGGGCCCTGGCCAGCCCGACGCGCTGCTGCATGCCGCCGCTCATCTCGCTCGGATAGTAGTATTCCCAGCCCCTGAGCCCGACGGTATCGATGGCCTCGGAGGCGACTCTGTAGCGGCTGTCGCGGTCCATGCCCTGCACTTCGAGGCCGTAGGCGACGTTGTCGATGACGCGGCGGTGCGGGAGCAGGGCGTAGTTCTGGAAGACCATTGCGATCTTGTCGCGGCGGAACTGGCGCAGTGCCTCGGGCGGGTATTCGACGATATCTTCGCCGTCGAAGAGGATCTGCCCCTCTGTCGCTTCGATCAGCCTGATCAGGCAGCGCGCCAGGGTCGATTTGCCGCTGCCGGACAGGCCCATGACGACGAAGGTGCGTCCCCTGGTCACGGTGAAGGAGAGGTCGCGCAGCCCGATGACCAGGTCCAGCTGGTCCTGGATTTCGTCGCGGCTCTTGTCGGCGTGTTCAGGCTGGAGCGCGCGTTCGGGCCTGTTGCCGAACACTTTCCACAGCCCTCTGACCTCGATCTGGAGATCTTGTTGATTCATGGTCGTGTTCCGTCAGAAGTGGAGTCGGGAGCTACTCGCCTACGGTGATTCTGTCTCTGTTCTCTTTGATAAACGCGATGAGTTCGTATGAGCAGTCACCGTTGGAGTAATAGATCTCGTTTTCCAGGGGTTCGAGTTTCCCGCCGATGGATTCGATCGATTTTTCTCCATGGATCGCTTGCTCGATCGCCTCAACAGTCAGTGGGCCATCGATTTCGAGGATATCAATGGCTTCTTGGGTAAGTTCGGCGACTCTCGTGCAACCGATACGATGGAGCGCGCCAACAATAATGGGAGCGTACTCCACCGAGGAGTTGGTAAAAAACTGGTGATATCCGCCGTTGTTCACCTCGCGGTCGAGCGCCTGGACGGCAAGAACGATCATCTCTTCTTCGGTCAGGGCATCCTTTCCTTCCTGCTCAATCTTCTCTTCCACACCGTACTCAAACTGCCAAATGAGGATGTACGGCTCGTATTCGTTTTCGAGGGCGAGCAACTCATCGATTGTCATGCCGGAGTACTCGTAGAGTCCTTAGAGATCGACCGGGACGCCCGGCTCCCTTGTCGGCTTTGGCGTTGGCGTGGCTGTCGGCTCAGCCGAACGGCAGCAGGTCAACAACAGAATAGCCGAGACTGTGTTAAGTGCCCTGAAAAGCTCGCGCCGGTCAAATGCTCTCATTGCCGAATACCTTTCTCCGTCCTTTGATCTTGATGCGAAGGCCCTGTTTATTGATGTTCGCGTCGGGTCCCTTCAGACTTCGGTCATCAGCTCCCTATACCAAAACACCTATGGACATTCGTAGACCTGCCGTGTGCGGCTGGCGATCTGCTCCCAATCGAGCTCATGGGCGCGTTCCAGCGCGGCCTGCTTCTTCGCCGGAATGTCCCACTGCTGGACCTCCTGCATGGCGCGGCGCAGCCCGTCGGCGTCTTCCGGGCTGTAGACGATACCGGCGTCGGGAAGCGTTGCTTCCGGCAGGCAGCCGGTTTCCGGGACGATCACGGGAATGCCGAACGATAGCGCCGTGATGACCGAGCCGGACGTCAGCACCTCGGAAAACGGGAAGACGCCCACGTCGGCGGCGTTGAAGAGCAGCTGCAGGTCTTCATTGGGGAAAAAGCGGGAAGAGCGCACGATTATCCGCTCGTCGGCCCTCGATGCCGATGCCGCGACCTCCTCGCCATATTCTGTATAGTATTTTGCACCGAGCAGGAGGCGCAGATGCTCGCCGGGCAGCGAAGCAAAGACTTCCGCCAGGCGTTCGAGCCCCTTGTAGCGGCGGACGTTGCCGAAGTTGAAGTAGACGAAGTGGTCGTCCGTAAGCCCCAGGCGGCGGCGCGCCTCGGCCCGGCTGACGGTGTTGGGATAGGGCTCGATGAAGTTGCCATGGGGGATGACGAAGACGTTTTCGGTGCGGTGGAAATGGGTGCGGACCAGCTCGCGCGCCTTTTGGCAGTGGACGATGACGGCGTCGGCGAGGCTTGTGAGGGCGATGCGGGCCAGGTGATCGAGGTCGCGGTTGCTGGTCTCGTGGGGATAGAGGTTGTGAACCGTCCACACGATCCTGTAGCCGAGGGTGCGCGCCAGCGCGAGGCAGTCGATCACCTCGGCGCAGCGGGCGAGATGATCGTCCACTTCGGGCCGGTCGTACATATAGTGGGGCCAGTTGAGATGGAGGACGTTAATCCTGCCCTGGTTGCGGCAGACCCATTCCCGCGTTATCGTGTCGGGATAGCCGGCCTCCAGCTCCACGCCGACCCTTCGCATCGCCTGCGCCAGCAGGCCACCGTAGGGGTTGGCTTTGTCCAGCACCAAGCCGCCGGCCTCCCAAAAGAATACTCCGCGCACTGCGCTATCCTATTCCGTTCAGTCGAGTCGAGACGTGTCGGAAGCTGACTGTACCAGATTGTGCCCGGATTCCCGTGGAGCCGCGTTCAAAGCGTTGCCCGCTTGTGTACGCCGGGCCTGAGATGTCGGGACTTCAGCTGGCTCCGGGGACGGGGGTTTCAGAGATCGCGATGCGTCGTCCATTTCGTGTGGATTCGAGGGCCGCCTCTACGACCGCGAGGCCGGCCAGCCCCTCCTCTCCGGGAATGGGATTCGGCATGTCGCCGGTAACAGCGGCGGCGAATGCGTTCAAAAGCGCCACGTGCGGGCGCGGCCCGCCGGGTTCGACCGACAAGACCTGAACACCGTCCTGTCTAATCAGATGGAGCATGCCGGCTGAATCTTTGGCCTGAATCGGGGCGGCGACGATCGTGCCTTCGGTGCCGTAGACTTCGACTCGGTTGAACTGATCCGGGTCGTAGTTTGCGGTCGTCCAGTGGCTGGTGACGACGGCCTGCGCGCGGCCGGTCAGCTGCAGGAGCAGGGTGGAAGTATCGGCGACGGGGGCGTTGTCGACCAGCGTGTCGACCAGCGCCGCGACCGATTGGACCGGGCCGCAGAGGTAGCGCAGCAGGTCGATGCAGTGGACGCCGAGGTCCATGAGCGGCCCTCCGCCGCTGATGGCAGGGTCGTGGTGCCAGACGCCCGGCTGCGGCGGAAAGCGTTCGCTGAAGCTGATACGCGCAGCGGTGACCTGCCCGATCGCGCCCTCCTCAACGAGGGCCTTGATGCGTTGATGACGGGCATTGAAGCGCTGGTAGTAGCAGACCGTCAGGGTTACGCCGCCGGCGCGGGCGGCATCGATCATGCGGCGGGCTTCGCCGGTGTCCAGCGCCAGCGGCTTCTCGCACAGGACGTGTTTGCCGTCCTGCGCGGCCAGGACCGCCTGGCGCGCGTGCAGGTGGGGCGGCGTGGCGACGTAGACGGCGTTGACCTGCGGGTCGGCGAGGAGCGCTTCGTCGTTGTTGAAGGCGCGCCGCGCGCCGTGTCTGTCGGCGAACTGCTGCGCGGCGGCCTGATCGCGACGGGTCACGGCGATCAGCTCGTGGCCGGGCGCGGCGGCGATGGCCGGCGCCATCTGGCTTTCGGCGATCCTGCCCGCTCCGAGGATTCCCCAGGATATTGTCATGGGCTCCAGCTCACGCAAATGGAATGCAAAGTGTAGCCGGCATCAGTAGCTCACTGTTTCCGTTTTGCCGCTCTCCAGGGCGCGTTCGAGCGCGTCGGCGACGCGGATTGCGGCCAGGCCATCCCTGGCGGTCACGACCGGCGTCCAATTCTCTTGCACGACGCCGACGAAATGGCTGAAGAGCGAGCGGAACATCCCTTCCTGGCGACCGTGCAGCACCGGCGTGTAACCGAGATCGGGGTAGTCGGGCTGACCGTCGACATGATAGATTGCAACGGCATGTTCGTGGCCCAGCACCTCGGCCGCGCCGCGCGTGCCATGGATGCTGAAATGCTCGGACTGCGGGCGGCCGCTGAAGGCCGGCGTGCTCCAGGAGGTCTCGTGGACGCCGATCACGCCGTTGTCGAAGGTATAGACGCCGATGATAAAGTCGTGACGGCCCCTGGCTTGTTCGCGCGAGTAGGCCTTCACTTCGACGATTGGCCGTCCCACGGTCCACAGCATCATGTCGATGTCGTGCGGCGTCAGCCAGTAGGCGAGCGAGAACTTTCCCAGCACGCGTTCGGCGGCGAACTGGATCGTGTTGCGGCGTGAGTAGAGGTGCATCACCTCGCCGATTTCGCCGGCGGCCACTGCGGCGCGCATGGTTGCGTAGGGATGGTCGAAGCGGAGGCTGTGGCAGACCATGAAATGCACACCGACGCGGTCGGCCGTGTCCACCATCGCCTGGGCGTCGGCAAGCGAGACGGCCATCGGCTTTTCGACCAGGACATGCTTGCCTGCCTCGAGCGCCGCCAGAACCGGGGACGTGTGCATCCATTCGGAGGGCGCGATGACGACCGCTTCGATTTCGGGGTGGTTGGCGAGCATCTCCTCGTGGCGGGCATTTGGGTAGCCGGGGACGTTGTATTGTTCAGAGACCGCGCGGGTCGAGCCTTCGCTGCGGCCGCAGACCGCGATCAGTTTGGTTTCGCTCAGTTCGCTGGCCAGGCGGGCGTAGACGCTGCCCATGCGGCCCGGGCCTACGAGTGCAACATTCAGTGGTGAATCTGGCATCGGGAGTCCTCAATTGGTCGTGGCGGGTTTTCGCATCTTGTCGTTTCCGGCAGGTCAGAGCCGGTGCGGCCCAGGCTAGGGCGAAAACTCGCTGAGCGGTACGGTGCGGCCGCCTTCTTCGGCGGAGCGAACCAGCGCGGCCATGATCGCCATGACTTCGACGGCCCAGGCGACGGGGAAGGGCGGCTTCCCGCCGGCGGCCATCTCGATGACCTGGGCGAGCGTGCCGGTGTAGAAACGTTGCGCGTCGACGACGTCGGCTTCGCCTCTGCCCTCGGCGCCGAAGATCGCGGCATGGTAGAAGCCGGGCGTTTTGTGGAGCAGATTGACGACCCCCTGGCGGCCGTCGCCGTAGTCGACCAGGGCGATGTCGCAGCGGTCGGTGCGCCGGGTCGTGACGGCCTGCGCGCCGCCGCCCAGCAGTGTGTGGAGCAGCTCGGTGGCGTGGACGCCGTAGAAGAAGGGGTGCTTGGCGCGCGGGTCGGGGAAGTCGCCGCCGGCTGCGCCGCTGACGATGACGCAGTTCAGAGGACCGAAGCCGGCCATCCGCTCCTGCAGTTCCATGACCTCGCCGGCATAGCGCAGCGCCGAGCAGGAGGTCAGCGGCGCATTTCGCTGCTTGGCCAAGCTGACCAGCTCGTGGACGTCTTCCATCTCGTTGGCGAAGGGCTTGTCAACGAAGGTGGGCAGGCCGGCTTCGAGCGCCAGGCGGGCGTAGGGCGGATGGTCGTCGCCGTAGCGGTTGACGATCATGGCCAGGTCGACGTCGGTCAGGGCATCCTCGGGCGCGTCGACGACCGCGGGAATGCGGCATTCGTTTGCCTTGGCGCGGGCCTGGTCGCCGTCTTCGCCCCACAGTTTGACGACCTGCGCGCGGCTGTAGAGCGGGGCGTCGGGCAGGTTAACCAGGCGCGTCCAAGCCTCGGTATGCGTGCTGTCGGCCCCTATCATGCCGATTCGAATCATAGTTTCTACTCCCGGTCGGTCATTCGGTTGTTCGGTTGGCGTCCGCCGCAAACCCGTCGCCCGACTGGGTGAGGATACCGATTGACATTGCTTCTGCCTATTCGGTATACTCCAGTTGTCGTAACCGAGTCTGCAAGTTCTGCGCTTTTCGGCGCAGCTGGCGACGGGTCAAAAGTCCAGGACGTATTCAGATTATAACAGGAAGAGGGGTTCTCTCCATGACGCTGACAGTCGAGCAAAAAGAGTTCTTCTGGGAAAACGGCTACCTGCCCTATGATCGCGTCCTCTCCGCAGAGGAGCTGGATGGGCTACGCCGGCGCAGCGAGGATATTATCAGCGGCAATGTGAGGCACGTACCGCCGCGCTATATTCAGTTCGAAGAGCAGTTCCGCGACGGGCTGCCTGAGGACGTGGAGCCGCTGGATGCGGTGCGCAAGATGACGCAGCTTTGCTACTTCGACGACGAGTTTGAGTGGACCGCGCGCAAGCCGGAGATCGTCGACGTCATCGAGGAGCTGTTGGGCCCCAACATCAAGCTCTATACCGACCAGCTGATGATGAAGCCGCGCTTCCACGGCACGGTCACGGACTGGCACCAGGACTCGTTGGCCTGGCTTCATTTTGCGCCGCAGGAGCACATCAGCTGCTGGGTCGCCCTGGACGACGCGACGGTCGAGAACGGCTGCATGACAGTGATTCCCGGCAGCCATAAGTGGGGCCCGATCGCGCGCGAATACAAGGACCGTTTTCTTACCAATCCGCTGGTGACAGAGCCTGTTCCGGTGGAGCTGCCGGCGGGAAGCTGCATGTTCCACCACGGCCTCAACTTTCACCGCACGGGCGCAAACTCGACGGCCAACCGGCGGCGCGGGCTGGCGCTACATTACATCCGCGCCGAAACGATGTATCTCGGCATCGAGGATGAAGAGGCGCGCATGCTGACCGAGTGTGAGAAACCGCGCGGTGAGTTTCGCTTCATGTTGATCCGCGGCCAGGAGTTCCCTGGACGGGTGTAACTCTTGGCTGGTTCGGGCTCAGCTACAGTTCGATTCGCCGGCCGGTGCGCGACGATTCATAGGCGGCATCGAAGATCTGCAGGAAGTGGTGGCCGTCTTCGACGCTGACCAGCGCCTGGCCGCCTTGGCGCACTGCTTTCAGGAACTCTGACACGTACTCATAACCCCACTGCTCGGCGTAGACCGCACGCGGCGCGGGCGGCATGTTGTATGTGCGCTGCGGCGCGCCCTGCCACTGCGGCGCGGCGCTGCTGACGACCAGTTTGCCTGACCCGACGTTGTCCCACGCGGCCGCGCCGAGGTTGCCGCGCACGGCCATGTAGGTGTCGTTGCGCGGACCGACTCCGGTCAGCAGATAGCCCATGTGCAGGCAGGCGTGAACACCGTTGGTATACTCGAGCGCGACGGTGGCCGCGTCCTCCACTCCCTCCTGGCTCACGTCGGTGCGGCGGCTGCACAGCGCGGTGACCGAGCGCACGCGCGCCTGCGCGAACATCTGGAAGAGTGCCAGCCAGTGGCCGCCTTCCATGTGCAGGATGCCGCCGCCTTCGGTTTCGAGACGGTACATCCAGTGGTCGGGCTCGCGCAGGCCGGGCGCGATCTGGACGGTGACCAGCCTGGCTTCCATGGCGAGCAGCTTGCCCAGCACACCTTCGTCCAGGCAGCGCCGGATCTCATGCGCCACAGGATGACTGGGCCAGGGATAGCCGATTCGAATGACGAGGTTGCGCTGCGCGGCCAGTTCGCACAGGGGCAAGAGCTCGGGCGCGGTGCGCGCGGCCTGCTTTTCGATGAAGAGATGCTTGCCCGCCTCGGCCAGACGCAGGGCCGCAGGCGTTGCCTCGTTTGGCGGCAGCATCACCACTGCCGCCTCGAACGCCTCACGTTCAAGCAGTTCTTCCAGCGAGGTGTAGATGCGCGCCGACGGGTCGTGACGCGACAGGCTCTCCAGCGCGCCGGCCTCATCCGGGTCCCACTCGCAGTATGCGACGATGCGCGCGTCTTCGCGGCCGAAAAAGGACTTGATCAGGCCATGATTGCCGTCCGGTTCCAGTCCGCCGGCGTGGATGCGCAGGCCTACGATTGCAACGCCCAATGGATCCGCTGTCTTATTCATAGTGTAACCGTCTTTCCTTTGGCCGCGGACTCGTGGGCGGCCTCGATGATCCGGAGTGATGTGATGATCTCCTCCACCTTGTATCCGCTGCTTCCTTGGCCGCGGATGGCAGCGGCGAAGGCCTGTATGGAGGCGCGGCCCTGTGGGCCGTAGCCCGGCACCTGGGCCGAGGGGAAGTCGAACCGCCGCAGCGGCGCGCCCGACCAATCCGGGTGCTCGCTCTTGATGGTGCAGCAGCCCTCGTCCACGTCCCATTTGATCCAACCGTCCGACCCGCGCAGTCCGATCGAGATTTCGCCGTCGCCCGAGGTGAAGTAGCCGGCGTGGAGGCTGCCGATCATGCCGTTGTCGAAGGCGAGCGAAACGGCTGCGGCGTCCTCGACGTCGATGTCGTGGCCACCGACGTTGGCTTCGATGGCGGCGACGCGAGCGACCTCGGCGCCGGTGAGATAGCGCATCAGGTCGAACCAGTGGCAGCCCAGGAAGTTGAGGATGCCGCCGCCGGCGTTTTCGCGGCTGAAGTACCAGGTCTGTGGGTCGCGCCGGGCGACGCTGGATGTCAGGAAACGGAACTCGATCGAGTAGGGCTTGCCGAGCAGACCGGCGGCCCATGTCTGGTTGATCAGACGCGCAATTGGGTGAAAGCGCCAGGTATAGCCGCAGGAGAAGTGGAGATTGTTGCGATGGACGGCCTCGGCGACGGGTTCCAGTGCAGTGGAGTGGACCGCGTACGGCTTTTCGCCCCAGACGTGGATGCCGGCCTGCGCCACCTGCAGCATCCATGCCGGCATATCCTTCAGGTAGGTTGAGACCATGACCGCGTCGGGCCGGGCCTGGGTCAGAAGGTCGTCGAGGCTGTCGTAAAACGGGACGTGCTGAACATCCGGTTTCAGGTTGGGTTTGACCGTTTCCGGGTCGGGATCGTAAAAGCCGACCAGATCGATCTCATCGGAAAGCAGCATCAGCGTGTCGCGATACATATTGGCGTGCATCAAGGAGACGCCCGCCTGGGCAAAACGGAGTTTATTGGTCATGAAGGCTGGCTCCATCCGTGGCTGCCGGCGGGGGCCGGCAGTTTCGTTCGAAGTCGTAAAGTCAAACTGTGGTCCAGAACTCGTCGCCGATCAGGCATGAGCCGAGGGGCCGGCCGACGAGCGGGACCCAGTCCTGGCGGTCGTAAATGGCGCCGGGCACGGCTTCGTCGTCTATAGCGAGACTGGCGCGCGCGGCGACGACGAAGAAACAGTATGTGTAGACGCTCGAAGACCCGCCCTGGCCGTGGTGAACAAAGGGCGGCTCCAGCCCGGCCCAGGTTGCCTCAATGTGACGGTGGGCCGTGTCGATCGAGTAGCCCAGGCGGCGGCCCAAATCGCCGCTACGGCCAAAGCGGGCGGTGAGGACCGGTTCACCGCACTCTGCCAGCGGGTTGTCGCGGTCGCGATACATGCGGTTGTAGAGCCAGTCCGCCAGATCCGGGTTGTCAGTGTAGGCGGCGTTTTCGGGCGGCGTGGATAGGCTGGCTGCATCGAGATAGAGAAAGGCCGCGTGTCCGCCGCCGGCCGGGCTGTACTCGGTCTGGAAGAGGCTGAAGCGGGCGCAATCCTCTTCCTCGCCCGGCCGCCGCAGGTAGAGCAGATAGTGGATGCCGCACCAGATCGGCGTCTGGCCGCTCGTGTTGCGGGTCATGGTCGATGCCGTCGGCTAGATGCCGCCGTGGTTGCGTTTGCGATAGCGGCCAAAGACTTTGCGGATGGCGGCGGAGATGTCGGCGACGTCTTCATCGTCGAAGCTTGGTTTCATTCCCAGGCCGAAGCCGCGCCGCATCAGCTTCTCACCGTTGGGACATTCGACTTGCCTGTAGTCGAGCGGCTTGTCCCGCTCGTAGTCGAAGGGAAAGCGGCTGCGGCCATAGCAGTTCGGTTCGGAGAGAAACTGGTTGCGATAGAGCGGTCCTTCCTTGCCCGAGCCGATATAGGGCCCGCCGGCGGGGATGCCCTCGCGGTTGAGGGCCTCAGCGAATTCCCAGGCGTCGCACTCCGTCTTGTCGGTGTCCAACGTCATGCCCATCACCCAGTAGGAGTTGCGGTCTCCCTCGCGCACGCGCTGGGGCGCGATCTCGTCGATGTCCGAGACCTGGTCGATAATCTGCTGCGCCGCCCAGATCTTCTTTTCTATGTAGCCGTCGACCTTTTTGAGTTGTGTGAGCAGGATCGCGGCCATCAGATCATTCAGCTTGTAGTTGGGCGCGAGGAAATAGTTGGCGTAGGGACGCCCTTCGAATGGCCCGCCGTTGCGCGGCAGGGCACAGTCGGAAAAGATGAGGGCGCGTTCCCACAGCGTCTCGTTGTCGGTCATGATGGCACCGCCGCCGCCGGCGGAGAGGTGTTTTCCGCCGAAGCTGAAACCGTTGATGTCGCCCATCGAGCCTACGACCTGGCCCTGGAATTCGGCGAAGTGGGCCTGGCAGCAGTCCTCGAGCAGGAAGAGCTGGTGGCGGTCGGCGATCTCGCGCAAGGCGGCCATGTCGCAGGGGTTGCCGAACAGGTGGACGGCGATGATAGCGCGTGTCCTGGGCGTAATCTTGGCCTCGACGTCGGCCGGGTCCAGGGTGAATGTGTCGTCGATGTCGGCGAAGACCGGGACGCAGTTGTGCAGCAGCGTGCCGATGATGCTGCCGCCCGATGTCCAGGGCGTAACGATGATCTCGTCGCCGGGGTCGGGATTGATGGCGCCGACACAGGTGTGCATGGCGGCGGTGCCCGAGGTTACGGTAACGACGTGGGCGACGCCGTGCCGCGCCGCGAATTCGCGTTCAAACCGGGCAACTTTCGGCCCTTTGCCCAGCGAGCCGGACTGGACCACTTCCGAAAGCGCCTCGATGTCCTCTTCGCCGAAGAAGTGGTCCTTTCCGAAGGGCAGGGTGCGGACGGGTTCGCCGCCTTCAATTGCCAGTCGTTCTCTCATTGCAGTGTCTCTCCTTCGCGTCAGGACGCGACTTGATTGATGTCGTCATCTGCCATCAGACCTGCGAATGTGCCGACCAGTCGCTCCAGGTCGCGCGGCAGCAGATACTCCTCCGTATCCTGCATTACCCTTTTCTGCCCCTTGTCCAGAAGGCCGAACCGCCACACCGTCCCCGTCGTGACCGCCCCGTAGATCTGCGTCTGCGCGCGCGCCGCGGGCCTCGCGCCGCCAGCCCGCTGCGAACGCTGTGCCTTGCGCCGCCGCTGGGGATGTTTCGAAGCAACAGTCGGCGCAGCCGCCTCCTCACACACAGCAATCATCTGGGCAGCCATCTGCGTGAAACCGCGCGTCAGGTCCGCCTCCCTCGTCCCTGTCACCACAACCTCATTCCTGCCGCGCAGCAGATAGTCCACTTCGCCCTGCACCTGCCTGCCGGCCGCGCGATAACCGATCAGCAACCTGAACTTCACCCGGTCCAATGCCGCAAACAGTACGGGCGTCACATAGAAGGCGCGTCGCGCCGCTTCCGTGGCCAGAGGCACATGGGGAAGGCGAGTGCGCATCTGCTCGCCCAACAGGTCAAGTTGCGGTGTGGCGCCGGAAGACGAACAGGGCAGCGACAAGGAGAGAACGCGATAGCGGTAGCCTAACTCTGCCAATATGTCGGCAGTGCTCGAATTGAGGTCAAAGATCTGGGAAAAGGTGTGGGGAAATCTTTCCTGCAGTACCATGAAGTTGCCGTGTTGGCGGGCGACTGGAGGTCCAATAGCCCATTCCAGGCAATTGGAGACACTCTTCGCGCCATCCGCGGCGCCAAAATGGAGCAGCTGAACCAGTTCCCCAAACCGGGCCGCACCGACGCGCCAACCCAGTCGTCATCTCCGGCAATCGTAGCAAAGCATCGGTTCCGTGTCAAGAGATCTTTTTCGTCTCGGGGGACTCATGGTGAACGTGAGGAAACACGCGAGAGCGAGAGGAGCCGGGTTGGGCGTTGGGTCCAGCGAAACGCAAACCCAGGTAGTCAAAGGGACGGACGAGACGCCGGGCAATTGATTCCGAAAGCCTGGGCACGCCAGACTGTATTGCGAGAGTTCATGAGCGTTTATGTACGACTGCGAATGTCTGATCAGGTGTTCAGGCATGAAGACTCAGGTTGAAGCCCACTGGCAAGCGGGCAGTATTGGCAACCATGCTGTTTGAGGTTGGGGGGCTAACAGGCGCTGCTTCCGGTCGCGTCTTCGTCCTTCAACCTTATGGGGTTACAGGCGTATGAAACGACTTGCAAGCGGTCACTTGTGTCCTGCTTGTGATACACTTTGCAAGCGCTTACCAAAGGGCCTCTGCAGGCTGGCACCACAGGAAAAACAGTACCTCCAAGGAACTGATGGACGCCTCTAACGTGAGCAGTCACGTCTCGGCTGGCCCAAACGCTGCCCCTGCGCGCCAGAATCCGGCATCCCAAGCGCTGGAACTATTCGCCTATCTTCCCTGGCTAGTTCTGTTTGGATGGCTCTCCAGGGTCGCCTGGTTTCTGTGCGACGACGCCTTCATCAGTTTTCGATACGTCCGAAACCTGCTTGCCGGGCACGGTCTGGTCTTCAACCCCGGGGAATACGTAGAGGGCTACACCAACTTTCTCTGGATATTAGAGCTGGCTGCCATCTGGGGCATCTTCGGCCACCGTCCTGAGGATGCCGCGCCGTGGTTATCGGTCGCCTACACTGTCGGAACATTGGCCGCCATAACACTGTTATGGATTGCGTCCGACTGCCATTCGCTTCGGCAGTCGCGTGGTCCTGGCGGGCTGGATGGCGCTGGGTCTGTCTGTGCAGCAGCGCGACGTTCGCCGTCTGGACTTCTGGCGGAGGCCTGGAGACGCGGCAGTTCACCTTTCTTTGTCGTTTTGGCGGTCGTAAGTCTGACCCTTCACCGTGAGTGGCCGGGGCGGCCTCATCGCCGCCTCGCTCAGCTCTGGCTGCGGCCGAGCTGACAAGGCCTGAGGGGCTGATGCTGGCCGGGGTCTGTTTCTTCTGGTACGGCGTCCAGTTTGCGCTCAAAGAGGGGACGAATCAGTGCGAGACTGATTCGCCAGACTCTATTGCTCACCTTGCCTTTCATGCCGTCATTGTTCTGGCGCACTATCTGGGTCGTTACGTCTACTACGGCGAATGGCTGCCCAACACCTACTTTGCCAAGCACGTGCGCCCCTGGTACGAGTCCGGCTTTCGTTACCTGGGAGCCGCCGCGCTCGAGACGGGACTCTACCTGATTCATCCCTCTTGTCATTTTACGCGTTACTCCGCCAGGTGGCGACGGCATAGGGACGCATCGTACGCACTGGTTCTGCTCGCGGTCTGCGCCCATGTGACCTACCTGCTGCCGATCGGCGGAGACCTTTTCGAGTATCGCCCGCTCGACTTCTACTGGCCTCTGCTATCGCTTCCCGCGTCGGATGGGTGTGTTGCTTCGTTGGGTTCATGCTATCGGACAGGCCTTATCAGACACCCATTGGGTTGCTGCAGAGGGCGATTCGCTGGGAGCAGGCGTGGTAGCAATCCTGGTCATCTTCCTGGCTCACAGTCTGCTCCATGCCAGCTCGATCCAGGCAGTCTTGCTGTTCGAGGCAACGAGAACTGGCGCGGCACGTCTGCCCAGGTCCGCACTTTCGAAGTCAGACCAAGACAATGCGGCCTGGCTTCTCGACGCTGCCAGGAATGCAGGCGATCTCGCTTCACGATCTCAAACGACCTGCGCGACGCAGACAACTTCGATCATCTGGGTCGGCCTGCGCGCAGCCTTTGCACAGGTAGACCTCGGCGGACGGAGATGATCAGCCGCTGGAAGCCCTTACGAAGACGCATGGAACGCGGCTGTAATTCCCTCTGATGCCATCGTTGCCGACGGCGCCCTGGGGAAATTCTATTACCTGCCGCGAGCTGAGAGTCTTTGATACGTTTGGGCTGACCGACGCACACCGTTGCCCGCACGCCCAGTTGCTCATCGGCCCAACTCCAGAGCGGATAATCGCTCACGATCGCTCATCCGACGCTTCAGAGTACCTGGGCAAAGCGCGGCGCCAATCTGAACATAAGCCACCCTTCCATTCATCCGATCTGATATACACAGGTGCATGTCAGGTATGACAGCAAGGATAGGGGCCGGACCTCTGGCTGTCTTTCAACTCAAATGACGCCCAGCATCGCCACAAAGATTCTTGCTCGCGCACGGCCCTCGATGCCCAGCCGCCACTCATTGGCCGTTCATGGCGTCCGCTGAGCCGGGCGGTTCGCTACGATTCAGGCGTCAACCTCCTTGAGTTTTCAATCGAACAAAACCGCTTTCTCTGGCTAGAAACCAGTTGGGAAGCCACGACTTCGCAACTGGTGACTCCGATCTCAAGACCTCACTGCGTCTGTACCGGTGAGGCAGGCGAGGGACCGTTTGGGCGAACGATCAACCGCTGGTGACAATGGGTGATCGATTGACCAGTCGTTGGGATCCCAATACCCAAGTCCCCATCTTGAATTTGGTTGACATTCCACCTGAACACCGCCTGGCCAGTATAAGTTGAGCCTGATCGTATATGACAGCCAGACCCTTGTCCCGGCCGCCGAAATTAACTTGTGGCAGACGGAATTCGTACTGGCGCAAATTGAAATCCAATGAAGACTCCTCGCTCCAATTCAGACGCAGACTCCAGCAGCTGACGGGCAAACGCCCAGTTGCCGAAAATCCAAGCTGACCGCCTGCCCATTCTGAACAGCGAGGCGATCGACAACAAGCATCTCCAATTCATGCGCTGCGCGTCCCATCACAGAATTTTTGACATGCCCCTGGGACCGTGCTATATTGGCGTGCGGCTGTAAGCCGCACCATCACGTTCAAGTCTGATCGAATACTCCTGAATATCGGCAACGGGCCCAGATGCCGTTTCGCTTGGCGCACGCGCGTCTTGTGCCGATGGTGCGCCAAACACGTTTAACTCCAGCAGCAATTCATCAAGAAACCAGCAGCATGAAGGAGGAGATGTTGCCGAGCCGCTGCTCTACCATCGCGGCATGAGCAAGAAGGATGCGCTCGCCCGCAGCGCGGAACTGCTGGAGATGGTCGGCATTCCCGACGGCGAGGCGCGGCTGCGCGAGTACCCGCACCAGTTTTCGGGCGGCATGAGGCAGCGGGTCATGATCGCGATGGCGATGTCTTGCGAGCCTTCCGTGTTGATCGCGGACGAGCCGACGACGGCGCTTGACGTCACGATCCAGGCGCAGATCGTTGAGCTGGTCAAGGAGCTGCGGGACCGATCGGGCGTGGCCGTGATCTGGATCACGCACGATCTGAGCGTGGTGGCAGGCATCGCCGACCGCGTCATCGTGATGTACGCCGGCTACATCGTGGAAGAGGCGCCGGTTGACGCGCTGTTCGAGGACCCGCGCCATCCGTATACGGTCGGGTTGCTGGGCGCGCTGCCGAGCCTGGACGGCGGAGCGGGCACGCGCTTGACGACGATCGGCGGTTCGCCGCCGGACCTGGCCGAGCTTCCCGCATTTTGCCCGTTCCACACACGCTGCCCCTTTGTGATCGAACGCTGCCGCCGCGAGAACCCGATGCTGGAGCCGGTTGCGGGCGCCAGTGACCGGGGCCATCGCGCCGCCTGCTGGGTCGACATTCGCGGGGTAGCGGAACAGTCAGGCGGGACTGCAGCCACGGAGCATTGACAAACGGTTTGCGCAGATGAGCCAGACGGACACTCTCAACAGTCGACCTCTCGTGCAGGTAGAGGGTCTGACGAAACATTTCTCTGTACGCATAGGAGCGTACGGGGAGACCAGGGCTACCGTCCATGCGCTCGACGACGTTTCCTTCACGGTGCAGCGGGGTGAGACGCTCGGGCTGGTGGGCGAGTCGGGCTGCGGCAAATCGACCGCCGGCCTGACGCTGCTTCAGCTGCACAGACCGACGTCGGGCAAGGTTTTTTTTGAGGACACCGAGGTTACCGGACTGCCCGACAAGGAGATGCGTCCGCTGCGCCAGAAGATGCAGATCATCTTTCAGGACCCCTATTCGACGCTCAGCCCGCGCATGACGATCGGGAACGCTATCAGTGAGCCGTTGTGGCTGCACAATCTGGCCACCGAGCAGGGCACGCAGGAGAGCATTGCCGAGCTGCTCGACAACGTGGGTCTGAATCCGGCCTTCGCTTTTCGTTATCCGCACGAGTTTTCCGGCGGCCAGCGCCAGCGGGTCTGCATCGCGCGCGCGCTGGCCTGCGAACCGGAGTTCATCGTTTGCGACGAGCCGATTTCGGCGCTGGACGTGTCGATCCAGGCGCAAATCATCAATTTGCTGCAGGACCTGCAGGCTGAGTACCACCTTACTTATCTATTCATCGCCCATGATCTGGCTGTCGTGCGCCATATCAGCGACCGGGTGGCGGTCATGTACCTGGGCCGGGTGGTGGAGATGGCGCCTAAAGACCGGCTGTTCGACAATCCACTGCACCCGTACACGCATGCGTTGCTGCAGGCGGTGCCTGTGCCCAATCCACGGCAGAAGCGGCAGCGCGAGCATACGGTGATACGCGGCAATGTGCCGAGCGCGATCAATCCTTCCAACGGCTGCCGATTCCATCCCCGCTGTCCGCTCGCGTTCGAGCCGTGCGATCACGTCGTACCCGGGTGGCGGGAGGTCGAGACGGGCCATTGGGTGGCGTGTCACGCGGTGTGAAGGGTAGTGGCCGGTGGCCAGTTTCCAGTGGCCGGTTTCCAGTTCTTGGCGGCTGCGCGGGAGGTGGAGGTGCGGCCATGGCGGGCGCTGAACAGCGGGGCTGGAATGTGACCCACATCGATCTAGTTGGGCGGACAAATGAATAGGATTCTGGCTGGGGAATACCAGGTCTTGGCGGAGTCAGCTGACCCGGACAACGTGTACACCGGTTCGCCGTGTTTGGCGCAGCTGCCGTCGGGCCGGTTGATCGCCAGCTATGAGTGGTTCCGTCCGCAGCCCCTGGTTGAGAAGATCCCCGACCAGCTTGAGATTCTTGTCAGCGATGACGGCGGCCGTGGATGGCGCAAGATGGCCGCGCTCGACATCATCTGGCCATCGCTGTTTGCCGTCGGCGAGGAACTCTACTGCATCGGCAACCGGCGCCTGAGCCGCGAGATCATTATCGCGCGTTCGGTTGACGGCGGCCAGAGTTGGAGCGAATCCTCCCAGCTTTTCTCCGGACGACATCACAACGCGCCGACAAATGTGCTTTTCAAAGGGGGCCGCGTCTACCGGGCGTTCGAGACCTGTCCTGAAGGCGACGACGCGGTCGGCAGGAGCCAGTGGGAGTCGCTTGTGGTCGCCGGCGATCTGACGCGGGACCTGCTCAATCCGGGCGCGTGGCGCATGTCCAACCGCGTCCACTTTCCCGGCGTGCCCGATGTACTCAGCCAGCGCCGCTATCAGGCCAGCGCGGCGGACAAGGTGGTGGAGGACTGCTTCATCGAGGGCAACATCATCGACGTGCGCGGCGAGATGCGCGTTCCTGCTGCGGACGATTATCGATGGGCACACGACGGGTGGGATGGCCTCGGTCTGCAGCCTGGAGGACGATGGCGAGAAGTTGGACTACCGTTTTGTCCAGTTCTATCCAATGCCGGGCGCGCAGTGCAAGTTTCATATTGTGTACGACGAGGTGAGCGACCTCTTTTGGACGACGGTCTGCCTGCCGACCGACACATGGCAGGACCGCGAGCCCTTGCGCGAGGTCGGGTTTGCCAGTCCGCCGGGCAATGAGCGCCGCATCCTGATGCTGATGTACAGCCTCGACGCGCTCAACTGGTTCCAGGCCGGCTGCGTCGCGATGAGCAGCAGCATTTTCGAGGCTTTCAGCTATGCCTCGCAGCTGATCCGGGGCGATGAGCTGCTCGTGATTTCACGCACCTCGCAAGGGGGGTATAATCAGCACGACACCAATCTGGTCACGCTGCATCGAATCGCAAATTTCAGGCAGCTGGCGCTCGATTTGAAGCCGACTTACAGTCGGAAGGCGCCTGCAGTGAGAGCTTCAGGCGACGCAGCAGGCGAGAGGCCTGGAGTCCCAGGGAAACGGGAGGAATGAAATGAAACTGGGCACATTCATGATGCCGCTTCATCCGCCGGAGAAGGACCGCACGGTTGGCTATGAGGAGGATATCGAGTTCGTCGTACGCGCCGACGAGTTGGGATTCAGCGAGGCCTGGGTCGGCCAGCATCATACGCTGGCGTGGGAGCCGATCCCGGCGAACGACGTCTTTATTGCCAATGTGCTGCCGCGCACGAAAAACATAAGGCTCGGCAGCGGCGTCTCGATCGTGCCGCAGCATCACCCGGTCAATATCGCCGTGCGGCTGGCCTACCTGGACCACCTCTCGCGCGGGCGCATCAACTGTGGCTTCGGCCAGGGCGGCGTGCCAACCGACTGGGAGCTGTTCGACCTGCCCGACCCGCAGACGCAGGGGCTGATGACGGTCGAGGGGATCGACATGATCCTCAAACTGTGGCAGACCGACCCGCCCTTCAACTTCGAGGGGGACTTTCACAATATCAAGCTCGAAAACGTGGACCCCGAATACGGCATTGGTGAGTTGCTGCAACCCTACCAGAAACCGCATCCGCCAATTGCAATGAGCATCATACGCGGCCGCTCGCGGGCGGCGTTCATGGCGGGGCAGCGCGGCTACATTCCGCTCAGCACGAACATTGTGCATGCCGCCACGTTGAATGAGCACTGGGACTCCTATTGCGCCGGCGCGGCTGACGCCGGGCGGCCTGAACCGGACCGGTCGATCTGGCGCGTGTCGCGCAGCATCTACATCGACGAGTCGAACGACGCGGCCTGGGATCGCGCCTACAACGGCGCGTTTGCGGCATCGTTCGCCTATTTGCGCAGGCTGGTTGCGGCGGCGGATATGATCAACGTCTTCAAGCATGATCCCGAGATGCACGATGAGGATGTTACGCTGGAGTATATACTCAGCAAACTGTGCATCATTGGCACAAAGGATGAGTGTGTGCGCCGGCTGCATGAGCTCTACGAGGAGACAGGCGGTTTCGGGACGCTGCTGATGATCGCGCACGACTGGGACGACAAGGAGAGGTGGCTGGCCTGCATGGAGACGCTGGCCAACGAGGTGGTCCCGGCGCTGCCGTAGAAATCAGATGCGGGCGCCTGGAAGCCAGGGCGAAGATTGATCGCACAACACATATCTTTTGGGGCAGTGTTTCGGACGGCCCGGTCCCCGGTCAACCGGCAAGCAGCGGGCCGTCCGGTTGTTTTGTAATCCTTTGCCCGCTCCCGGCGGGCGCTACAAGTCCAGAACAGGTAGGGATTCCAGCGAATGACAAGGATGAACGGAGGGCAGGCGTTGGTGCGGTCGCTGGCCGCGGAGGGGCTGCGCGTCGTCTTCGGCGTGCCCGGGGCTGGTCAGTACGAGGCGATTGACGCGTTGTATACGACCCCGAGTATCCGCTATATCTCCGTGCGGCACGAGCAGGCTGCGAGCTACATGGCGGACGGTTACGCGCGCGCTGGCGGCGAGGTGGCCGCGGCCCTGGTTGTGGAGGGGCCGGGCCTGTTCAATGCGATGTCGGGGATCGCGACGGCGTATGCGACCTCCTCGCCGATTTTGGTTGTGACGGGGGGCCATCACCATCGCAAGAAGGGGCTGGAGCTGGACGAGACGGCCTGGCTGGGTCCGCTGACGAAGTGGGCCGCACGGGTGCGGCGTCCTTCCGAAATTCCGGAGACTGTGCGCGAGGCGTTTCGCCAGCTGCGCAACGGGAGGCCGCGCCCGGTGGCGATTGAGGTGCCGCCGTCCGTTTTTGCGGCCACCGAGGAGGTCGGGCCGGCGCTACCGCCGGCCGCGCCGCCTGTGCCCGCAGACGGCGACGAAAGCGCGATAGGCAGGGCGGCGGAGCTGCTGATCGGGGCCCAGAGGCCCGTGATATGGGCCGGCGGCGGCGTGATGCTGGCGAAGGCCGCAACCCAGGTGGCGGAGCTGGCTGATTACCTGCAGATTCCGGTTGTCACTACGCGGCAGGGCAAGGGCAGCATCTCGGAGCGCAATCCCCTGTCGCTGGGCATGGCTGAGATGAACTACAGGCCATTGCGCGACTGGCTGGCGGCACGCGATTTGATCCTGGTCGTAGGTTCGAGCCGTTTCCCCGGTGGAAACGGGCAGCAGATAATCAAGATTGACGTCGACGAGAACGAGCTGCCAGGTGGGGAAGATGCGTTGCCTATTCAGGGCGACGCCGGTCCTGTATTGATGGCGCTCAACCGGGTTGTGGCCGCATCAACTTCGCCGCGCACTGAGACCGCCGACGCCGTGCAGGCCGAAATCGCGTCGCTCAACGCGGCGCGCTTCGACCCGTCGGTGCAGCTGCAGCCGCAGTGGGGTCTGATGGAGGCGGTCCACACGGCGCTGCCGGAGGATGGCATCGTGGTCCAGGGGATGAACCAGATGGGCTACTACAGCCGCAACTATTTCCGGGCAAGGGCGCCGCGCTCCTATCTGACCAGCTCATCGCACGGGACGTTGGGCTGCGCCTACCCTGTTGCGCTGGGCGCGAAGGTAGCCCAACCGGAGCGGGCCGTGGTCTCGCTGTCGGGCGACGGCGGCTTTCTCTACAACGCGCAGGAGCTCGCCACCGCGGTCCAGCACGGGATCAACGCGGTGGCGATCGTATTCAATGACAACGCCTATGGGAATGTGCTGCGCGCGCAGATGGAGGAGTTTGATGGGCACGTGCTCGGTACGCAGCTGCACAATCCCGACTTTGTGGCCATGGCGCAGAGCTTTGGCGCACACGGCGTGCTGACGGAGGATGCGGCCGCGCTGGAGTCGACGCTGCGAGAGGCGGTCGACACCGACGCCGACAAGCCGACGCTGATCGAAGTGCCGTTGGGCATGCTCGACCGGGAATTCTAAGTCCGGCCTTTGGCAACCAGTACTTGGATTCTGGATCTTCGTTTCCAGCTGGACATTCTAAGTGCAGGCGTTCACCAATAGTAGGGCCATGGAGGGTATAGGAATCATGACAGAAGTGAGTAATCTCAAGGAGCGGATCCACCGCGGGGAGTTGATCTTTGGGGTGGGCGCGGCGCTGGACATGGGCCGCGGCCAGTTGGAGGACATTCTCGGCCAGGGCGACTACAGCTTTGTCTACGCGGACAGCCAGCACTCGCCGTTCAACGAGCAGGACCTGGTCACGTTTTGCGGCCACGCGCAGTCGATAGGGATTCCTGTACAGGTGCGGATCTCACACACGCGCCATACCTATCTGATTGGCCGCTATCTCGACTTCGGGCCGACCGGCATCCTGGTGCCGGAGGTGGAGAATGTGGCCGAGGTGGATGAGGCGATCAAGTATTTCTACTATCCGCAGGTGGGCCGGCGCAGCTGGGGCGGCGCGGTGCGGGTCAATGTCAATGCATTTGGCGACCCGGACGATCCTTGGTCGATGGACCGCACGGCCTACGCCGACTGGTGGAACAGCAACGGCTATCTGGCCATCCAGATGGAGTCGGTGGACGCTGTGATCAATGCCGGCAAGCTGGCCAAACCGGGCGTCGACCTGCTGGCGTTTGGGCCGAATGACCTCCGCTTCAGCATCGAGAGTCTGCCGCACAGCCCGTTCAAGACGGTGGACGAGTGCATTGGCCACGTGCTGGAGCAGTTGCAGGACAGCCCGGCGCAGGTGAGCCTGGGCGTAACCACCGCGGAGCAGCGGGACAAGTATATCGAGATGGGCGTGAAAGTGCTGCAGGTCACGCCGGGGATGTGAGTCGGCGCGGAAGCGCTGCCAGCCCTTCGCACCCACAAGCGCCCTCCATTTCCGGCGGAATTCAGATCTCGGCCCCAACTATTGTCTTGCTTGTCCGGGGCAGGCAGTGCCCCTGGTGAACTCGCGCGGGCGGAAAATCGTTTCGCCTGTCCTAGAATTGCTACACGGAGTCCTCTGAAGGAGCGAGAATGCAGCTGTCCGACATTCGACGGTTGACGCCGATTACGCAGGAGTACGCCTACTTTCAAAGCAGCGGCTTCTCGCCGAAGATGGAGCCGGTGATCGAGGAGACGAACCGTTGGGCCCGCTTTCAGAACGCGGGCGGGGCCGCGCCGGGCGTCAATGAGAAGATGCTGGAGGGGTTCGAGGCGACGCGGGATAAGGTGGCGCGCTCGCTGAACGCCGACAGCGGCGAGATCGTTCTGGGCGAGAACACGACGATCGGGATCAACATCGTCGCCAATGGCGTCGACTGGCAGGCCGGGGACAATGTAATCCTGAGCGACAAGGAGCATCCGGGCAACCGCATCACCTGGTATAGCCATGTAAAGCGTTACGGTATCGAGCTTCGCTTTCTGCAGGTCGTTCACGATGAAGAGCAGATGCTAGACCAGTTTGAACAGCTGCTCGATGACCGAACGCGCATCGTGTCGATCAGCCATGTCTGCCGCCGCACCGGGCAGCGGCTGCCGGCGCGGGCGCTGGTCGACTGCGCGCATGAGCGCGACTTTCCCGTGCTGCTCGACGGCGCCCAGGCCTATGGCGCGATCCCGGTCGACATGCGCGCGCTGGACTGCGACTTCTACGCCTTCAGCGGGCACAAGTACATTATGGCGCCGCAGGGTACGGGCGGCTTCTACGTGCGGAAGGATCGCATTCCCTGGATTCAACCGAGTTGGATCGGTTCACATTCGCAGAAGGATTTCGACCTGGTCGGCGGTCTTACTCTGCTAGACGAGGCCAAACGGTTCGAGTTCGGTACGCGCAATCTTGCCGACCAGGTTGGCTGGGGTAAGGCACTGGACTGCTGGGAAGAGATCGGCTGGGACAACGTATTTTCCTACATCGGGAACTACACCGACCGGGCAAAGGAGGCGCTCCTGATGGTGCCGGGGCTTACACTGCATACGCCTCTGCCCTACGAGCGGTCGTCGGGCATCGTTACCTTCAGCCTCGACGGCTTTGCCTCGGCGGAAATCCAGGAGCATCTGAAAAGGGAGAAGGTGCTGGTGGCGCCGCTTGAGCTGGACGGGTCGATGATCCGCGTTTCAACGCACGTCTTCAACAACGAGGATGACCTGGACCGACTGGCAGTGGGACTGCGGGGCCTGACGTAGATGCGCGCAAGAGCCGCAGAATTTTGGCCGCTCGCAGGAATGAAGGTATACTTTGCGCGGCTTTCAGAACTACCTCCGAAAAACCCAACCCAAATCTATCTATCCATCCAAACTGTGAGGAGATTCCTGACTATGGCAGATGGCGTCTGTCAATCTTAGTATTGGCAATTCTTGTTATGGTAACCGCGGCCGGCTGCGTTACGCCGGCGGCGCCGGCAGCGGAAATGCCTGAAGAGGAGATGATGGAGCAGGTCAGCACGGGCGGCGTAACCCTGCCCGAGGACGCTGCCTCCCCGGACAAGCAGGTCTTCCGGTCTGCCGGCATCGAAGGCAAGCATTTCGACACGATGCGCAATGAGTACGAAGGGTTCGCTTTTGAGGGCACATTCGAGCAGCTGGCCAAGATGGGCCCTGAAGGCGAATGGCACCCGGCCGCGGCCGACAGCTGGGAGCAGTCGGAGGACGGTCGCACGTGGACGTTCCACCTGCGGCAGGATGCCAAGTGGAGTGACGGCACACCTGTGACCGCTGAGGACTGGGTCTACAGCTTCCGGCGCTACCTGGATCCCGAGATGGCTAACGTCTATGCCTGGTTCCTGTTTGACCTCGAGAACGGTGAGGCCTACAACAAGGGCAAGGTGGACGTCGAAGAGCTGGGTGTGAAGCTGATCGACGAGTACACCTTCTCTCTCACCACCACAGTGCCGATTCCGTATTACATGTTCAAGATCAACTGGCACGCGGCGCCGGTGCCCCGCCATATGATCGAGGATCATGGTGACGATTGGGCCAACGATCCGGCAACTGCGCCGAGCAACGGGCCCTACCGCATTGCGGAGTGGAACCGGGGTCAGAACGTGATCTTCACGCCGAACCCGTACTATACGGGCCGCTATCCGGCCACGCTTGAGCATAAGATCCAGGTGATCATCCCCGAGGTAGGCGCACCGCTCCTGCAGATGTACCAGGCCGGCGACATCGATGGCGGCGTGGGTGTCACGGGCGACGACCTCGTGCAGGTGCTGGCTGACCCGCAGCTGAGCCAAGAGGCCTACATCAGCGTCATGAACCGGGGCGTCTACCTCTATCTGAACCAGAGGACGCCGCCGTTCGACGATATCCTGGTGCGGCAGGCTCTTGGCCATGCCGTGGACCGCACTGCTCTGTGCGACAACGTGATGCGCGGCACGTGCATCCCGGCGCACGGCTTCCTGCCGAAGGACTTTCCGTGCGAGCGCAACGACGACCCCGAGCTGATCGCGTACCAGAACTACGATCCTGAGAAGGCGGCGGACCTGCTTGCACAGGCCGGCTACCCCGGCGGCGAGGGATTCCCTGAAATGGTGCTCTACACAAAGGAAGGTGAGTTCATTCGCGAGGCCGAGGCGATCCAGCGCATGCTGGCTGACAACCTGGGCATCAAGCTGACGCCGCAGAACATCGAGCGCGCCGACTACGTGGCGCGGATGGCGAATGCCGAGCTGAAGATCGCGCTGAATCGCTGGGGCGCGGACTTCATCGACCCGAGCAACTTCGTGGACTGGTGGGACGATCCGGCGGCCTCCTACTTCACCGGCTGGACGGACGAGGAGTACCGCAACCTGATCGACACGGCGCGGCCGATGCAGATGTCTGCCGAGCGCTGTGACCTGTATCACGAGGCGATCAAGATCCTGACCCGCGATGCGATCGGCGTATTCGTGATGAACCCGGTGCAGGCCGTACTCTACAAGGACTATGTGAGCGGCTTGACGCTGACCGATGACGGCACGCTGGGCGTCTACAACATGATGCTCCTGGACAGCGCGTACATTACAGAGTAGCGAGCAAAGAGTAGTGAACCAAAGGAAGTGAGGAGAGAGAAGTGAGGAGTGGGATTCGCTCTTTCTCCTCACTTCTCTCTTCTTTCCAAGCGGTCGGGGAGGGCCGGATGGCGCGCTATGTGCTGGGGCGCATCGTAGGAATAATCGGCGTCCTGTTTTTTGTGTCGATCATGATCTTCATCATGATCCACTTTATACCGGGCGGTCCGTTCGACGCGATGCCGACGGAGGCGGAGCACCGGGCGATACCCGAGCACATCCGGCAGAAGCTGATGGAGAAGTACGGCCTCGACAAGCCGCTGCACGTGCAGTATCTGCGCTACATGTGGGCGGCGCTGCGGGGGGATTTCGGCATCTCTTTCCGCTATGGGGAGCCGATCTCCGAGTTTATCGGGCGGACGTGGCCGATCACGGCGCAGCTGGGGCTGTCGGCGATGGCGATCGGAATCCCGATCGGCATTTTGATGGGGGTGCCGGCGGCGCTGCGTTCGAATACGTGGCTGGACTACCTCACGAACGTAATCGTAATTACAACCTTTGTAACGCCGGTCTTTGTGATGGCGATTATGAGCATCATCATTTTCGCGGTGCAGCTGCGCTGGCTGCCGTCGGGCGGCTGGGGGGAACCGAAGCAGCGGATCCTGCCCACTCTCGTCTATGCGATCGGGCTGATCGGGGGCATGGCGCGTTTTACGCGCGCCAGCATGGTGGATGCGCTGCAGGCTGAGTATGTGCGGACGGCGCGGGCCAAGGGTTTGCAGGAAAGGGCGGTAGTGTTCCGGCACGCGTTTCGGGCGGCGTCGCTGCCGCTGATCACGCTGTTGGGACCGCTGGTGGTCAACCTGCTGCTGGGTTCGTTCTTCATTGAGGCGATCTCCCGCGTACCGGGTATCGGCAGTCAGACGACGCTGGCCATCTACAACCGTGACTACCCGATGATCATGGCGCTGATCCTGCTGTGGACATTCGCGATCGCGATCGCCTACCTGGTGACCGATCTGCTCTATGGCGTCGTCGACCCGCGCATTCGAATCGGCGGTACGAAGTAAAGAGCGCTTCTTGCCGAAAGGGGCGCGAAGGAGAGCTACCATTTCGACCTCTTCGCCAAGGCAGGACCGTGCACCCGGCTCGGACGGGCCGGCAACGCGGGCGCTGGCCGCGGACTTCCGGTCAAAGCCTCGTAACCTATGGGGCGACGCCGCGCGGCGGTTCTCGCGCAACCTGCTGGCCATGATTTCGCTGGCCTTCGTCATATTGCTGTTCCTGATGGCCATTTTCGCCAATGTACTGGCGCCGGAAGGCTATGACAACCAGCAGTATGACAAGACGTGGCTTTTCCCATCGCTGGAACATCCGATGGGTACCGACCCATTCGGCCGCGACGTATTGACACGCGTCATCTACGGCGCGCGCATTTCGCTGGCTGTCGGCTTTATCAGCAATATCGTGGCGCTGGCGATCGGGCTGCCGTACGGGGCGATCGCGGCGTGGTAAGGCGGCGCGGTCGATTATGTGCTGATACGCATCATTGAAGTCATCAATTCGGTCCCCAACCTGTTGCTGGGCATCCTCATCATCACGGTGCTGGGGACCGGATTCCGGAATGTTTTGATCGTCTTCGCGGTGACCGGGTGGATGGGCATAGCGCGCCTGGTGCGGGGGCAGTTCCTCTCGCTGCGCGAGCAGGACTACGTGCTGGCGGCGACCTGTATCGGCGTGCCCGAGCGGCGCATCATCATGCGGCATCTGCTGCCGAACTCGCTGTCGCCGATCATCGTGAGCGTGACGCTGGGCATCCCCGGCGCGATCCTGGGTGAGGCTGGGCTGAGCTTCCTGGGGATCGGCATCAACCCGCCGCTGCCCAGCTGGGGCCGCATGCTGAACGACTATCTGTCGGCAGTCCAATCTCACTGGTACCTGGCCTTCTTCCCCGGTCTGATGATTGCCCTGACCATGTACGCGTTTACCCTGATGGGTGACGGGTTGCAAGAGGCGCTGGACCCGACCAAATGACCCCACTACGGCAGTTTTGCGGCCCAGCCGCCGCTCTCCATTCGATGCGACACCGCCTTCCTTCATCCTGATCATTCGAGTTCCTACATGGACACCAGCCAGGGCGGGGCGGAGATCAGTTCACTCGACGACCTCCGCGCTGATATACCTCTTACGCGCAACTACATCTATCTGAACAGCTGCACGTTCGGACCGGTGCCCCGGTCGGTCCAAGAGTGCATGGCAGACGCTTTGCGCGCGGAGAACGAAGAGATTATTGCGATACGCGGCAAAGAGGCAGGCGTTCGCTTCTACGAACGAGCAGAGCGGGCCCGTCACACCCTGGCGGAATTGCTGGGCGTTGCGGCAGGCGATTTGGCCTGGACCTTCAACACGACGACAGCCTCCAGACTGGCGCTCATGAGCCTTGACTGGCAAAAGGGCGACAAACTTGCGGTAAGCGACGTAGAGCACCTCAGCACGAAGCGGGCGGCGGCGGGTTTGGCGCAGTCACGAGGTGTCGAAACAACTGTTGTCCCCACCAACGAGACGGGGGAGACACGGTACACCGGGAGAGAGTTCTTTCTCGAACAGTTGGACAGTTCACTGACTCCGGAGCACCGCCTGTTGGTCGTGAGCCACGTCTCGAATATCGATGGACGGCGGCTGCCGGTGGCCGAGGCCGTCAGCATCGCGCAGGCGCGCGGTGTGATGACGCTGGTGGACGGCGCGCAGTCGATTGGGATGTTTCCTGTAGACGTGGGGGAAATTGGGGCTGCGTTTTACAGCGGCTCGGTCCACAAGTGGTTGTCGGGGCCTCCCGGCATCGGATTCCTGGTCATATCGGGCGAAGGCAAGCGGGGCTACAACCCTTTTGATCTGCCGGTCCCCTGGGACGCCTGCGGCCAGCCGGACTACAGCCGGACGACGGCAGCCGGGTTAACCGAATTGGGTACGGCCAACTACGCGCTGCGTATCGGCGCCGGCGCGTGCGTGGAGACTGCGCGACGCATCGGCCTGGAGGCTATCGAAGAACGCAGCCGGTCGTTGACGACCCAGCTGCGCGCCGGCCTGGACCGCGTGCCTGGCGTTCGCGTCGCCAGCCCAACAGAATGGGAAATATCATCCAGCGTTACCACGATCCAGCTGGACGGAGGAACGCCGGCGCGCTGCCAGCAGTTTGTCGAGCGACTGCTGGACGATTACCGCATAGTCGTCAAGTACCGCCCGGAGATCTGCGGCGTGCGCATCGGCGTCGCCGGATTCAATAGCGCTGAAGAGATCGAGCAGTTCCTGGCGGCAACTGTCCACCTCATTCCACAGATCTGAACACACCGGAGAAAGTCAGAGCGAACTATGGCTGAACAAAACAAGCGCACGCCCATCGTCACCCTTGACAGGCCATCGCCTCCTCCTCACTGGGCCCTGCTGCAATGGCAGCTGATCCGCAACCAGACCGAGGCTGTGCAGGAGTTTTACGATCACTACTTTGACGAGCGCGGCTACCTGCTCTGCGTTCCGCGCTGGGGCGGCGACGACGGGCCGGATGGACGGTGCTGCACGCCCTGGGGGCGCCCGACGTGGTCCTTGATCTTTACAAGAGCGGCTGGGAGGGCCATTTAAGCCAGTACACCGAGGCGAAGACGGTCGAAGTGCCCTTCGCCCGCGACGGGATGTACTACAAAGAGTTCCCTGTCATGTTCGATTGGATGCACAACGGCGAAGGATTTTCGGTGTTCTTCCTGAAGCCGCTGTCGGACCCCTACGACCTTGCGATGCGGCGGCGAATGGAACGGTTCGCCGGTTTCTACATGGGCACCGATCCCCAGGCCCACAACTATGATGCGGAGCATCGCGTCATCCGCAGCATGTTTAACGGCAGCCGCGGCCCGCTGATGCGCAAGTCGACCGGGCTGGACTGGGCCGGTGATTCGATTGAGGTCGAGGGGCGGTTCAAGCCCGGGCACGGTGAACGCAACTACGCGGAGATGGTGGCCCACTTCGAAGATTACAACGACGTTGTCGGCGACCATCCGCTCAATTTGCAGACCACGACGATGGCGCTGAACGCCCATATGCTGTCGGGTGAGGAGCGGTACAGGGAGTGGGCGGTCGACTACGTGGATGCCTGGTGCGAGCGCACCGCGGCCAACGGCGGGATCATCCCCACCAATATCGGATTGAATGGGACGATCGGCGGCGCGTGCGACGGCAAATGGTATGGCGGCGTATACGGCTGGGGCTTCACCGTGGTTGTGCCGCAGACGGGCGCGCTGGCGCACCGTCCTTATTTCACCAATCGCGCCCATTACGGCTTTGGCAATGGCTTGCTGATGACAGGAAGTCAGAGCTACGTTGACACATGGCGCGGGGTCGTCGAGGGTGTGAACGCGAACGCCAAGGACAGCGGCGGACAGACACTCTATCCCCATATGCACGGCGACGACGGCTGGTACGACTTCACGCCGGAACCGTTCAACGTGGGCGCGTTGGAGGTCTTCTACTGGTCGATGGATAGAGCGGACCTGCCGCGCGTTCAGGAGAATGACTGGGTACGTTACCTGGAGGGGAAGAACCCGGAATATCCGGTCGCCGCGCTGCAAGAAGACCTGGCTGAGGTTCGGGAACGCATCGCCAAAGTGCGCGCAGACAGCACTTCAGCCGATACGCGAATGTCGGACGATATGAATGGGTTCAATCCCGCCATGGTGAGCCGTCTGACCGAGCTGATGCTGGGCGGCCTGCCCACGGAACGACTGGGTTTTCCTCTTAACTGCCGCGTCCGCTACTTCGATCCTGAGCGGCGGCGAGCGGGCATGCCGGAGGATGTCGGCGCCCTGGTCGAGAGTATGGACGCCGATGGCATGACGCTGACGCTGGTGAACACCGATCAGGTGGCGGCTCGCACAGTCGTTGTGCAGGCGGGCGGGTATGCTGAGCACCAGTTTTCGAGCCTGACGATAGACGGTGGGGAGACGATGGCGCTGGACTGCGACAGTTTTACGGTGCGGCTGGGGCCGGGCTGCGGGAGCAGGCTGCGGATTGGGATGTCGCGGTATGCGAACCGGCCGAGCTGCGCGTTTCCGTGGGACCGGTCTTGAGGTTCTTCGCTTCCTGGTTGGCGGAGTGGAAGAGTATGGTTGGCTCCAACAGCTAGACCACGAAATGGCAAGGAATGCGCGATCAGCCGTAGGCAGGTGGCTACAGAATTGACGGCCCGTGCAGCAAGTGATCCAGGATCGATTCGATGGTTAGACAAGAGTGGGCAGATGAACGTCCGGTTATGCTCGCGCCAGCCGGTTGAACGCGCGCAACCGACGGGCGTACGGATGCGGAGATGTGGGTCCGTCCCATGCGGTGGGCCGCATCGGCGGGGCGCTTCACTCGAACCGGTTTGGCGCAGACTATCGAACTGTTCTATGATTGACGACCGTAGCCAAGCAGGAGGCAAGCAAAATGGATCGGTCTGGTCAACAGCGTTCATGGATGGTCGACGAGGCACAAACACGGCTGCCTGAAATCCTGCGGCTCGCGGCGGAAGAGGGCCCACAGCAAATCGGCACGGACAGACCATTCGTCGTGGTGCTGGCCAAAACGTGGTTCGCCCAGAAACAGGTCCACAAGCCTTCCCAACAAGCAGAGCCGAAAGCCAATGGGTCAGTGGCTGGTAGAAAACATGCCGCACGGAGTTGACCTCGAACTCCCCGACCGGCGCGAGCCCTATCGTCCGACTCCATTCCTGAACCGGGCAAACGAATGAGTGGCTGTCTCCTCGACACAAATGTTGTCTCGGAGATTGTCAGAGTTTCTCCTGACCCCCAAGTTCGTTCCTTCCTGCTTGAGCAATCTGAGCTGTGGCTTTCGATGATCGCCCTGCATGAGTTGGAATTTGGCCTGAATCTGCTACCGCAGGAACGCCGCCGCGAGGCATTGCGCACCGCTCTGCCGACCTGTCTTGAAACGTATGCCGACCGTATCCTGCCGGTTGCGCGTGCAGAGGCTGAGCAGGCAGCCCTGCTGAGAGTACAGGCGCGGCGCGCTGGCCGTGTCTTGCACCCGGCCGATGCGTTGATTTCAGGAACTGCCATTGTTCATAATCTCATATTGGCGGCGCGAAATGTCAACGACTTTGCTGTACTGGCAGGGCAATCGCATCTAAATCCGGAGGCCAAAATATCCCACGAAGGGCACCCACAAGGGGTGCCCCTACCAATTTTCAATCGTTTACGGCTGAAAAACCGATCTCCAAAAGGGCTGTTTTCGGCTGTTTTTTCGGAGTTGGGCTCGAATCAGGTAGTGTCGCGGGTCTTGGCCCAATTGGATGCAATCGCCCTGGCTGTGCTGGACGATAACGTCGTCAATCCGTGGGAAACTCCCTGACCTTTCAGGTCGGAAATAAAGTTATTGGTTTTCGTTCTTGGTTTCATGTTGGTGACTTGGAGCGGCAGAAGTCAGTGGCCGGTGGCCAGTTGACGGTAACTGCACGCACCGCGGTGCAACGGAACTGCAGTGGATAGTTGCTAGGTTCCGTTGACATTTCTGAAAAGTATTCAAAAGGACGACAATTACAAGCTTTTCGGGAACAGTTTGGACTCTGATTCACCTGATTCGCGTGAACGAAGCCCCCCTCGGAAGCCAGCGCCGTCAATCATTTCCATCATGTGAATCAAAAAAATCAAAGTTCAGACAAATGTCAACGAGCCCTAGTAGTTGTAGATCGGTGGGCGGCGTGTTGAGATAGTGGCTTGGTCAACGCGATTTGAGGAGGGTGTGAGGGCCTATGGACAGTAACGGGAAGCCGAATGTTCTGGTTTTTCTTTGTGACCAGCTGCGACTGGATCTGCTCTCCTGTTACTGGGAGACCTTGGCACGCACGCCCAACATCTCCGCGCAGGCTGCGGACTCCTGCGTATTTGAGCGGGCCTACACGCCCTCGGCGATCTGCTCGCCGGCGCGCGCCAGCCTGCTAACCGGGCTGTACCCCCACAGCCATCACATGTTCAACAATTCGACACCCGGCTACTCCTACTGCGAGCACCTGCGGCCCGGCGTTTCAATGATACAGGACTGGATCGACGAGGTCGGCGAATACGAGTCGGCCTGGTTCGGCAAATGGCACGTCGGTCCGGCGCAAGACCTGTTCGATTCCCGTTTCCACCACACGCAGCGGCTCTACGAGGGCGGGCCTTCGTTCCTCACGAGCTCGCACTGGCACCCCAACCAGATGATCGGGAAGCTGGTACACGACGTTGGGCGCGGAGAAGGGGGCCTGCTGGACGTCGAGATGGAGGGTTTTCCGGATGTGGTTGCGGCGCGCTACGCGCAACGTTTTCTACGCGAGCGGGACGCGGAGAGGCCCTTCTTCTTGTGCTGCTCGTTCCCCGGCCCGCACCCAAAGTGGATCGTGCCGGAGGCGTGGGGCATCCGATATGACGCGGAGGATATGCCGATCTGGGGCAACCGTTATGACAGCTTCGAGGGAAAGCCGCTCTACCAGAGGAAGCTGCGTCGGATGAAGGATGCGCGCGACCGCGGCCTTTCGCAGGCTGACCTCGACCGTGAGTTGCAGGAGCTGCTGGCCTGTTGCTTTTCCTACCTGGAGCTGATCGATCATATGGTGGGCGAGGTCGTAGCTACACTGAAGGAGCTGGGTCTGTACGAAGAGACTGTGGTTATTTTCACGGCGGACCACGGGGACATGGCGGGTTCGCACGGCCTGACGAACAAGGGCGCCTACATGTACGATGAGATTTACCGTATTCCCCTGCTGGTGAAACAGGCGGGCGCGCCGCGGCACAGCCGGGTGGAGGCGCCGGTGCATCTGATGGACATTACGGCGACGTGGTTGCATCTGATGACGGGCAGTGAGCAGGACAACCTGATGGGACAGCGCCTGCACGGACAGTCGCTGTTGCCGCTGATCGACGGGAGCGGCGAGTGGCCGCGCACCATGCACTACGCCGAGTATCACGGCGACTGGTTCGGCCACTATTCAGCGCGCATGGTAACCGACGGGCGCTGGAAGCTGGTGTGGAATCTGACCGACCTGTGTGAGCTCTATGACCTGGAGAACGACCCCCACGAGCTCCACAACTGTTTCTACGACCCGGAATACGAAGCCATACGAGAGAGTTGTTTCGACTATCTTAAGGCGGAGGCGGAACGCACCGGGGACGCGCAACTGAGATTGTTGCAGCCGCAGGTCGAATACGCGGCCCCTGGCATTGGGCCGCCTTAGGGCCGGTGGACGCGACGCAGCACAACTGCTATTCTTTAGTCCAATATCTCTGCGGCAGCAGGAGCGGAGTGCGGCTGATACGAAGCCCACAAGGAGGGAGCTGATGAAGTTTGGTGTTTTTCTACCCAGCCACGGCCCGGCAAAATCACCTGAGGCGGTGCGGCAGGTGGCGCTGGCCGCGGAGCAGACAGGTTTTGATTCGCTATGGGCCGCCGATCATGTGCTGGTGCATGAGCGGTACAGCGACTTCTGCATGATCGAGACCTTTGTTACGCTGGGCTACGTGGCCGCCATCACCGAGCGGGTTACGCTGGGAACGACTGTGCTGGTGCTGCCGCAACGCGACCCGATCCTGGCGGCCAAGCAGGCGGCCGCGGTCGATCAGTATTCGAATGGCCGCCTCATCCTGGGAATTGGGGTGGGATGGATGCCGGACGAGTACCGTTTTCTGCGCACTGACTTCCGGCAGCGCGGCCGCATCATGGACGAATGGATGGATGTGATGCAGGCCCTGTGGAGCGAGGAGCGGCCCTCCTTCCGCGGCGAGTGGATCAGCTTCGAGGAAAGTTCATTCGAGCCGAAACCGGCGCAGGAGGGCGGTCCGCCGCTCACGATCGGCGGTCTGAGCGATGCGGCCATCCGCCGCGCGGCGACGAAGG
>CBDCLG010000010.1:0-19973 GCA_965218625.1 Caldilineaceae bacterium
CCTTGTCGACCCTCGGCCTGATGCAGTACCTCGCCCCCTCCACCCAGTTCCTCCTCGGCGTCTTCCTCTACAAAGAACCCTTCACCACCGCCGATCTCGTCGGCTACGCCTTCATCTGGGCCGCCCTCCTCCTCTACTCGCTCGAAGGCCTCCTGAACGCCCGCAGATCGCACCGCATCGGCTACGCCGGCTAGCCCCGAATCGCCAGGACCGGCTCCGGCCGTCTATGTCCTGTCAACGCGACACTTCACTACCCCAGAATCTTCCTCAAGACCGCGATACTGTACCGCTGATTGCAGGCGTCCCCGTACGGGTCCGGCAGCCTTGGGTCCGCCCACTTCCTCAATTGGCTGAAGTGGTGGTCAATGTTGGGATCGTCATCCTCAGGGCCCAGCAAATTCAAGGTTCTGGCGTAAAACTCGTCGTACCAGAGATGCGGCGGCACTCCAAGCCCTCTGAGTCCCCGTTCAATTCCGCCCTCACCAGCCTCATCCTTCAAATGGATCTTGTAAGCGCACCAACCGCGCAGGAACGACACAAGATTCGTACCCACGATCCCCATGCATCCTTTTTCATGAAACAGTTCCAGACTGATTTCGATAATCGGATGATTGAATCTCCTGTTCGCACATTCTCCCATCCAAATGCCAAGCTTGTCCTCGCCACCGTCGCCCGCGAACAGACGGACCTCCCTGGGCATGCGGTACCCATCCCCAATCCAGGACTCCGTATGCCTGGTCAGGCTCCAATCCTCCATCGGCGGGTCCCTTTCAAGCGGTAGGAGGTCAAGTCCCATCGTCCACCCACCATTGATCATGGCGTAGAGCTCGCGCAGAGGCCCCGGAAGCCTCCCGCCTATCGTCCTCTCGGCCGCCTCGATCTCCTCTTCCGTCGCAACCGCATCCGGCAGGTCGTCCGCTCCCGACCCATTCCACGCGTCGAGAATCTTTTGAACTGTCATCTCCATTTCTCGTTCCCTTTCCGGTCCAATACGAAACAGACGGCAGGTCCTCGCTCCCGGCCCGCTCCACCGCGTTCCCTGTGGCTTCTCCTCGCCGCATTCTCTTCCGCGACGGTTGTCGGCAGGCCGGAACCCCTGAATGCGCCCATATCAACCATTTGACGGATGAGAACGAAACCCTCACAAAAAGTTCAACTACGGCCCCCTTCAAAGATAGGTTGGTCTGAGCGTAGCTGCGGCCCTCTGCACCACAACTAGGACTACAAATAAATATTCTATCATTGAACGAATAGCGCGCACGCTTGGGCATACCTGCTCTAAAATCAATCCTCCCCCAGGGCGATTGCATCTAATTGGGCCAAGACCCGCGACACTACCTGATTCGAGCCCAACTCCGAACAAACAGGCGAAAGCGATTGACCATTGGTAGGGGCACCCCTTGTGGGTGCCCTTCGTAGGTTATTTTGGCGTCCGGATTTAGATGCGATTGCCCTGCACGGCACGCCGCCAGAATTGACAACGCCCAACGCACGCTTTACACTACACCTAATTCATCAAGAAAGGCAGCGCACCGGAGGAGTACCTGCGCCCGCACACGACAGAGAGACGCCCCCGCGGCTGAAAGCGGCGTCGGTGAATGCAGCGCTCAGAGGACCACGTCCTCTTCGGGGAACGTCGCCGGGAAGGCTGGAAGAGTGAAAGCAGGCTGCACCTAACTCTTCCCGGGTCCGCCCGTTAACGCGGCAGAGAGAGCAGTCAGCCCTTACAGATGATGCAATGGCCGCCTGCTAACCAAGGTGGTACCGCGGAGTCATTTCGTCCTTTGGATGAGATGGCTTTTTTTGTTCCGGGCTCTGGACCGGGACGGCACGCAAAGGCGAAATCGCATGACACAGCAGATGCCCAAAGTCTACGAACCCCGTGAATGGGAGGAGAAGCTCTACGATTGGTGGGAATCGGAAGGCTTCTTCCGCCCCGAACAGCAGATCGAAAGCGGCCTCGCCGACCCGGACGCCCCGCCCTTCGTCATCTCGATGCCGCCCCCAAACGTCACCGGCGCCCTCCACCTCGGCCACGCCATCACCAGCGCCATCGAAGATATGCTGATCCGCTACAACCGCATGGCCGGCCGGCCAACGCTCTGGGTGCCCGGCACAGATCACGCCGGCATCGCCACCCAGAACGTGGTCGAACGTAAGCTGGCCGAAAACGGCGCCACCCGCCATGACCTGGGTCGCGAACGCTTCCTGCAAGAGGTCTGGGCCTGGAAGGACGAATACCACGCCCACATCAGCGGACAGCAGCGCCGTATGGGTATCTCCTGCGACTGGAGCCGCGAACGCTTCACCCTCGACGACGGCCTAAGCGACGCCGTGTTAGAAGCCTTTATCCGCCTCTACAACGACGACCTCATCTACCGCGGCAACTATCTTGTCAACTGGTGCCCGCGCTGCGAAAGCGCCATCAGCGACCTCGAGGTCGAGCATGAACCGGTCGAAGGCAAGCTCTACACCTTCCGCTACCCGCTGCAAGATGCGGAGGCCGGCGGCCACGGCGCGGCCTCGGTCGAAGTCAGCACGACCCGGCCGGAGACCATCCTGGGTGACACCGCCGTCGCCGTCAATCCCCATGACGACCGCTATGCCCACCTCATCGGCAAGACCGCGCTCGTGCCGATGCTGGAACGCCCGATCCCCGTCATCGCCGACGAACACGTCGACCCCCAGTTCGGCACCGGCGCGCTCAAAGTCACCCCCGGCCACGACCCCAACGACTACCAGATCGCCCTCCGCCATGACCTCCCCTTCGTCAACATTACCAACGAGGACGGCAGCCTCAACGCCGCCGCCGGCCCCTACGCCGGGCTCGACCGCTTCGAAGCACGCGCAAAGCTATGGGAGGACATGGGCGCCGCCGGCCTCGTCGTCAACGAAAAGCCGCACGTCCACGAGGTAGGCCACTGCCAGCGCTGCCAGACCATCGTCGAACCCCTCCTGAGCACCCAGTGGTTCGTCAAAACAAAGCCCCTGGCCGAAGCCGCCAGCGCCGCCGTCAAGGACGGACGCATCAAGATCGTGCCCCAGCGCTTCGAACGAAACTACTTCCACTGGATGGAGAACATCCGCGACTGGTGCATCAGCCGCCAGCTCTGGTGGGGGCATCGCATCCCGATCTGGTACGGATCCGACGGCCAGCAGTTCGCCGCCCACAGCGAGAGCGAAGCGCTCGAGCAGGCTATCCAACACTACGGCGAAACGGTCGAGCTGGAGCAGGATGAAGACGTTCTCGATACCTGGTTCAGCAGCGGCCTCTGGCCCTTCAGCACCTTGGGCTGGCCCGACGGCAGCGACTCCGCCGCGACCAACGACCTTCCCGCTTCTGCCGACCTGGCCCGCTATTATCCGACAACCGTGCTGGAAACAGGCTACGACATCATCTTCTTCTGGGTCGCCCGCATGGTCATGATGGGCCTCTACTTCACCGGCAAGCCGCCCTTCGAATACGTCTATCTGCACGGGCTCGTGCGCGCCGAGGACGGGCGCAAAATGAGCAAAAGCCTCGGCAATGCCCTCGACCCGCTCGACCTCATCGGCAGCTACGGCAACGACGCCCTCCGCTTTTCGCTGCTCACCGGCAGCACGCCCGGCAACGACATGAAGCTCAGCGTCAACCGCATTGAGGCCAACCGCAACTTCGCCAATAAGATCTGGAACGCGGCCCGCTTCGTTCTGATGAATCTGGACGCCGCCGAAACCAAGCTGGACGAGGGCGAGGGCCGTCATAGCGCAACCTTTGCCCGGCCGCCCGACCCGGAGCTGGCCCTGGCCGACCGCTGGATTCTCAGCCGCCTGCGCGCCGTACAAGAACACGTGACCCATCTGATCGAGAACTGGCAATTGGGTGAAGCCGGCCGCCAGCTTTACGAATTCCTCTGGAATGAGTATTGCGACTGGTACATCGAAGCTGCCAAACCCAGGCTGTATGGTCAGCAGCCTGCCGCGCGTAAGGCCACAACCCAGGTGCTGGCCTTCACGCTCGAACAGTCACTGCGCCTTCTGCACCCCTTCATGCCCTACGTTACCGAGGCCATCTGGAGCCATTTGCCCGGCGTTTCCGAGGCTGCTGAGGCACTCATGACCCAGCGCTGGCCCCGTTCCGCGCTGCCCCGCGACGAGGCCGCCGAAGAAGCATTCGCCCGCATTCAGGAGATCGTGCGCGCAATCCGCAACGCCCGCGCCGAATACAACGTCGAGCCGGGCCGGCGCATCGCAGCAATCTTTTCCACCGGAAACAACCAGCTTGTGCAGGAGAATCTCGACCTGTTCACCAACCTGGCGCGGCTCGACGAAGCGCAAGTTTCCGTCGAAAGCAGCGCCGAGGCTGGCGGCGTCGGTCCCTCCGTTCAACTCTCGGCCGGCGGCATCTCTACCTATCTACCCCTGGCCGGCATGGTCGATCTGGATGCCGAACGAAGACGGCTTGAAAAAGAGCTGGCAAACGTGGATGGGCAGATTGACCGTACCGAAGGCTTGCTGGGCAACGAGAACTTTGTCGGCAAGGCGCCCGAACAGGTCGTTCAGCGCGAACGCGACAAAATGAAAGAACTTGAGGCCCAGCGCGCGCAGGTGGCCGCCAGCCTGGCCCAACTCGGCTTGTAAGAGGCGCCATCTACCGATTTGCAGTCGTGGCCGGGACCTCTGAAGACGCCTCAATCGCGACCTGGGCCGCCATGCTCCAGCGTTTGTGATAATTTTGACAATGCAATGCCCGCCTGCTATACTCAGCCTATCTTTGGTGAACAAGGCAGCGATCACCGGCCAGTTCCGGAGAGTTGCACTATCTTGACTGAATCTGGGGCGGGGAAAGAGCGGTAGATGCGGGCAGGTCGCGCTCTTTCCCAGGGAGACCGGACACAATGGCGGAACCGAATCCGGTATGGCTTGACAGCGTGAAGCGTGCCCAGCAGTCGGCCGCCGAGCGCCTGGGCGTCGATTTGAGCGTGATGCTCCCTCCGCGCGACGGTAGCGCGGGGCCGTCCCAGGAGGCCGCGCCCGCTTCGGAAGCGGCGCCCGAGCCTGAACCGGCCGTCGCCGCGGTCGCCGAAGGAGTCCCCGCGGTCGCGCCTGCCGAACAGCCCGCGACCGAACCAGCCGCCGCGGCTGCGCCATCCGGGGCCGATGTCGAAGAGCAAGAGGCCCCCCTGCAGGAAGCCGCTGCCGCGCAGCCTCCCTCACCTGTACAGAGCAATGGCAGCGCCGCGGCCGCCGCGGCAGAACGGGTCGCTCCCGTAGGCCGCGCCGCCGTGCTGGAAACGTTCGAGGAAGGTCAGGAAGGCATCAATCGACGCGAATTCCTGACATATGCCTGGGCCGGCGCGCTGGGTCTGTTGACCTTGGAGAGCGGCCTGGCAACCTACCAATTCATGTATCCCCGTTTCCGTGAAGGTGAGTTCGGCGGCAAGTTCCCCCTCGGCGCCGCCTCTGCCCTGCCCCAGGTCGGCATCGACCCCGAGGGCAACACCACCGGCAAGTTCTGGCTGATCAATACCGACGAAGGCCCGCGCGCGCTCTATATGGTCTGCACGCATCTGGGCTGCCTCTACAAGTGGGAGCCATCGAACAGCCGCTTCGAGTGTCCCTGCCACGGCTCCAAGTTCGACCTCCAAGGCCACTACATCGAAGGTCCCGCGCCCCGCTCTCTCGACCAGTTTCTGATTGAGATCGTGCAGGGCGGCTCAGTCGTGGCGAAAACCGAAGATATGGGCGAATCGATCGCCGCCCCCGCGCCGCCGGGGCCGGAAGCGGAAATCGTGGTCGACACGGGCGAGCGCATCCAGGGCAAGGCAAAAGCGCTGTCTCCCGCAAGGGTAGTCGCGTTCGCGCCAACGCAGGTCGATGATGCAGCTGCTTGAACCTGGAACAGAGGAGAACCGACATAGCGATTGCGTTCGAAGACGATCTCAAACGCATCCTTGCTGAGAGGAAGACCCAATCCAAATGACTGTCCAACAGGATCTGCGGCAGCAGGTGCTTGGGCGTGAAGTCGATATAGCAGCGGCCGCCGAACGGGTAGCGCCGCTTGGCCGAGAAAAGGTACTTGAAACTCTCACCGTCGGTCGCGAAGGCATAAACCGGCGCGAGTTCCTCTCCTACGCCTGGGCCTGCGCGCTCGGTCTGCTGACACTGGAAAGCGGCCTGGCTACATACAGGTTTATGTCACCCCGCTTCAGTCCCGGGACTTTTGGCGGCGAATTCAATCTCGGGTCGGCCGCGAAACTGCCGGCAACCGATCTCGATCCGCAGGCCATCACCGCCGGGAAATTCTGGCTGATCAACACCGAAAGCGGTCCACACGCCCTCTACATGGTCTGCACACATCTGGGCTGCCTCTACAAGTGGGAGCCTACAAACAATCGCTTTAGGTGCCCTTGCCACGCCTCCATGTTCAGCCGCGAGGGGCACTATATCAGAGGACCCGCGCGGCGCTCTCTGGATCAGTTCCGCGTCAAGGTTGTTGACGGCGACGCCAAACTATCCGAGACGAAAGAAGCCGGCGACCAGATCCTGGCTCCCGCAACCGGTCCGCCCGGATCAGACATCGTTGTCGACACCGGCGACCGCATCCGCGGCCTGCCAGCCGCTCTTTCGCCGGCCCGAGCCGAGAACGAAGCCAATTGAGGTAGTTCGACCGCCATTTCAGCACTCTATCTAACCAGGAGACGATAGACCCAAATGGGTGTCCAACAAGACATTCGCGAGAAGGGCGTCTTAGGGGCTGTGGCCGCCCAGGCCGATAGCGTCTTCACCCGCATCACGGCCGGAATCGATTCCGGGGAATTCCGCCGCATGCTGCAGGGCGACCCGCCGGGCCGCCCCAACCCGCGCCTCAAGCCCCACGCAGAGTCCTTCCTGCTCCACATCAAGCCCACCTACTACCACGAAAGTGTCACCCGCTTTACGCACACCTTTCGCCTGGGCCTGATGTCGACCTACCTCTTCATCGTCGAGACGATCACAGGCATTCTGCTGATGATCTGGTACGCGCCCTCGCCCGAGCGCGCCTACATCGACATGATCCTGCTCTTGACCAACATCCCGTTCGGGCAATTCCTGCGCGATATGCACAGGCTCGGCGCAGAAGCCATGGTCGCTATCGTGACGCTGCACATGGTACGTTGCTATCTGACCGGCAGCTATAAGCCACCGCGCCAGTTTACCTGGTTTACCGGTGTGCTCCTGCTCGTCTTCACCCTGTTCCTCAGCTTTTCCGGCTACCTGCTGCCCTGGGATCAGCTCGCCTTCTGGGCCGTTACCATCGGCACTTCCATGGCCGAGGCAGTGCCCCCCGCCGTCGTCGGCGAAACTGTGAACCTGCTCGCCCGCGGCGCGCCCGACATCGGCGCCAACGGCCTCCTGCGCTTCTACCTGCTGCACGTTCTCTTCCTGCCGCTGCTATTGGTCCTCTTCTTCTTCGTCCATTACTACAAGGTCGTGCATTTCGGCATCAGCCTGCCCGCAGATGAAGAAGAGGTCGGCGAGGACACCGCCAATCGCGTGCCCGCCGACAAACGGGCCTACTATCTACCCGATGTGTTTGTCGACGAAATGAGCTTCATGACCGTCATTACAACGCTGCTGATTCTGCTGACGGTCTTCTTCTTCCAGGCGCCCCTCGAGCACATCGCCAACCCGCAATCGACACCGCTGCATACCGTCGCGCCCTGGTACTTCTACTGGCTGCAGGGCATGCTCAAGATCGCAGACAAGTTCATCGCCGGCGTGCTGTTGCCCGGCGTGCTCCTCGTGCTGCTGATGGCCATACCCTACCTCGACTACAATCCGAGCCGGCGCGGCAAAGACCGCAAGGTCGCCATCGTGGCCGGGGTCGTCGCCGGCACAGTGATGATCATCCTAAGCTGGATGGGTACGCCCGAATACGCGGTCCAGGGCGCCCCTTCCGTCGAAATTGTGCAGGACCTGATGCCCGAAGAAGGCTCGGGCGTATCACGCGAGATCGGCTACAAGCATCTGCCTCTCGGCGTGTGGCGCACCGATGAAGAGTACGATGTGCATGACCACGAGTTCAACGAGCTCCTGCTCGAGTTCTACGAAGCGGTCGACTTCTACCGGCGCGAAGACCCCGATTTCAACGCACCAGTCGGGCAGGTCACGATTACACAGGACCAGCCTGGCCTCAAGAAGCTGAAATGGGAAATCTTCTGGTTCGACGCAGAGGGCAACGAAGGCACCTACAAGAAGAGTTTCTGGCTGCACGAAGATTCCATCTACTGGGAACAATACGGCTGGAAGCATCTCTTCTTCGACTACGTAGCGGACGGTTGGAACGAACTTTCCGGCGCGCAGGCAGGGGAGTAGTCTAGCAACTATGCACCGTCTCTATACCAGGTCTCCTATTGCCAAAGTCATGTGGGGCATCCTGTCCTCAATAATTGGCATTATCGCCTTACTGCTGGTCTTGGTCAGCGAAGTCCCCCGCATGGAGGCACAGACCACAAACTGGTATGGCCGTTCGATCGAAAACGGCGCCACCTTGTTTGACAGCAACTGCGCCACCTGCCACGGGCCGAACGGCGAGGGACTGCTGGGCAGAGCCCCCGGCCTGAACAGCTACTACTTCTTTACGTCCACCGGCCGGCTGGCCGATGTCGGTTGGGTCGGTTCGCTCGAAGATTACGTGCAACTTACCATCGCCGCCGGTCGCCCCAGCAAGACCGCCAGCCAGTGGCCCGAAATCATGCCCACCTGGGCCGGACAGTTCGGCGGTCCGCTGCGGGGCGATCAGGTTGAAGACCTGACCTTTTACGTCATGAACTGGCAGGAGTCCGCCCTGGCCCAAACGCCGGAGGAAGATCCTTTCCAGCCGTTTGACGATGTGATCAAGCCGGTCGAGTTTCAGAATACCGCCTTCCTGTTCCTGAGTGAAGAGGAGCAGACAGCCGCCCTCGAAGAGTACAAGGCGCGCAGCATTCGCGCACCGGAGGAGCTGTGGCAGTCCGAGGCATGCTTTGCCTGCCACAACCTGGCGGTCAGACAAGAAGATGAGCCCGGCCAGAACGGCCCCAATATGGCCGACCTCTTTGAACGGGCGGGCAGCCGTGTCGACGGTTTGACAGCCGAAGAGTACGTCTACCAGAGTATCGTAGATCCCGCCTCGTTCGTGGTCTTAACCTACGAAGTTGGGGAAATGCCCCAGAACTTCGCCGAAAAGCTGAGCGAAGAAGAGATTCAGGGCTTGGTCGCGTGGCTGCTCGATCCAGAACGCGACCAGGAACAGGAGATCAGCGAATAAGGAACGAGGCGCGAGATCTTCGTTCCACAGTCCTTGACCTGGAGCTCCTTCCTTCACACTTCACTGCCTCTTCACTGTCTAAGTCAGGAATATCGTCTGTAGAGGCTTCTTTTTGACAGGTGGCAAGCTGAAACGATTCCGCAATCGGCGGCAGGCCGGTGCGCTGCTCGGAGCGCATCTGGCTGAATTCGAGTCAGTAGATCCACTCGTGCTGGGCCTGTTGAGAGGGGGCGTGCCGGTCGCCTTCGAAGCCGCACAGGCCCTTGGCGCCGACCTCGACGTATTCCTCGTGCGTAAGCTGGGCGTGCCCGGTCAGAGCGAGCTGGCATTCGGGGCCATCGCCGACGGCGGCGTCCAGGTCTTCAACGAGAAGGTCATCGACCAGGCCGGGCTGGGCCGGGGCCTGATCGAGCAGATTTCCCGCCAACAGGAGCATGAATTGGCCCGGCGCGCTCGCTTCTACCGCGGCGAACGCCCGCCCGCTCCCATCGTTGGGCGCACTGTCTTTCTTATCGACGACGGTATGGCAACCGGCGCGTCAATGCGTGCCGCGATCCTGGCCCTGAGCTACCAGAAACCACACGCCATTGTCCCCGCTGTACCCGTCGCGCCGCAGCAGGCAATGACAGATCTGCAATCTTTTCGTCCGACATCTGCCGGCAGCAACCGGGCCGCGCCCTCCGCTCCCCTCCACCGCGCTGTAGCGCTTCTGACACCCTCTCCCTTCTGGGGCGTGGGCGCGTGGTACGACGACTTCCGCCAGGTAAGAGACGCCGAAGTGATAAGGCTCCTTGACGCGAGCGGGCGGTCCGGAAGCCGACATCATTGACCTTTCCGGGCTCCTCCGGTCTCTACCAGCCCCTGGGCCGGGCGCGCAGCCTGCAGCAATGCCTTACTCTTGCCGCCGCAAAAATGTCCCCTCGGATATCAAAGCAAGGAGTTTTGCATGGACTACAGCCACATCCAGAAACCGGACCTGGGCTATCAATACGAATTCAACCTCGATGAGTTGGACGCCTGCCAGGCATGTGTCGAAGCGCACGGCTTTGCCATCGTGAAAGACGTTCTCCCCAATGCCCTGGTGCAGGAGCTCCAGGAGTCTGTCAAGGAAGTTCTCGATCCGGATGACTCCCTGGGCGAGGGCAACAGCTTCACACATACCTCCTTCATCGAACACTCACCGGCGATATGGAAAATGCTAGACCACGAGCCGTTCATGAGGATACAGCGCCTATTCAACCAGGCGGAAGAACTGACGGTCCACCGCACGGCTGCAATTCTGCGAAATCCCGGCTCCGAACCGCTGCGCTGGCATTCCGACTGGCGCGGCTTTTCCCAACGCCCCCCCAAGGACGCAGGCGATGTGCTGAACCGCGGGCCCTGGCCGTCCGGCCTCTGGTTCTATATCACAGGCTCACATCCCACGCACGGCGGTCTGGCCGTTATCGAAGATTCCCATGTCGAAGACTGGGAAGGCCCGGAGGGCTTCCAGCTCACCCCTGATCGAGGCTCCTTCCATCCCGTAGGGACCGAGCCGGACGGCTATATCGGCTTTGACGTGCCGGGCCTCGTACCCCTCTTCACCGACCCGGGTGATCAAATCATATTTGCCGCCCGCACATATCACTCCGCCTTCCCCAACCGGGTCGACCGCGTGCGCCTCTCTTGTGGCGTGGGCTTTCGCCCGCGCGGCTACCCGTTGAAAGCCCCGTGGCCGCTCTCGGAGACCGCGCAGGCCTTCATCAAAGCAGTTCCCGTTCATTTGAAGCCGATGGTGGAGGACTATGTCGGAATCGACACATCCTGGCGCGGCGATTCATCGATTGGCTAGCCAACCGGGACAGAATTTCAGGAAGAATTCGGGGAAAAACCGGCCGACCTGCATTCAGGCTTCCAGCATATTTTGCGACGACAATGCGTTGGCGACACATGAGACGATGTCCAGTCAGGTTCCCTATTCGCGGCAGCTAAATCTCCCCCGTTCCGACCCTTTGTGTAGCCGTCACCAGCCCTTTCGGTATGCGACTAGCGCCAGAAGGAACGCCCCGTCCTTCACCAGGAACGGAAGCAGATGCGGAAGACTGTTGTAACCTATCAGGGGATGTACGCCGATAGCTGTAACAGCGCCAACCGCCCAAACCAGAAGCAGCAGACGTAACGATGACAGCCGGTCTCGGTTTTCCACGAACCAGACGATCGGCAGGATGGCTATGCCGCTCGCAACCAGCGCGCCGCCAAACCCGATCCGATCGTGCGCGACGTAGGGGAGCACGGCCTCGTGGAGCGCGGCTACTTGACCGACTGACGCTTCGAGAAACTCCAGGTCCGTAGGCACAAAAACGGGTATCATTCCCACGCCCAGAATCGTAAGTCCGCCCAAAAGCGTACCACCTCCCCACACCGTCAATAGCAGCCGCGTAAGACGAAATCGTTGCCGCAGCACCTCTGTCGGCCTCAATCGGAGAACCGGACCCTCTGTCAGAGACCAGGTCTGGGCCAGTCCGATCGCCAACGCCGCGGCGATTGCCAACGTGCCCGCACCATGCACGCGGTCCCAATACCCGTGTGGAAAGTAAGCGAAATAGCTGGAAACTCCCGCGCCCCCCGACAGGCAAAGCGCCAACCAACTCCAGCGCCGTCCGGCCCTGGTCGTCTCCCGAGTCAACCACCAGTAGAGCAGACCATTCACGATCAGCAGACCACCGAACGAGACGCGGTTGTGGACGATGAAGGGCACAAGCGTCTGACGGGGATGAAGCCCTTGCAGGACCGCCAATTCGAGTCCGAGAGACTTCGACTCATGGGGCAACATTACGACCGAAAGGGCTGTCGCCAATGCAGCGACCCCGATCAGGAGAAGGATCGCCGAAGTAGCAAGTAGTGCGAAACCGGTGGGCAGTGCGAAGCCGCACGCCCGCACAGAGTATAGAGATAGTGTTCGAATGCTCATGTTATGCAAGCTCCGCAAGAACCTCACGCGCAGTCCGGCCCGGCTGCAGAACCGTCTCCTTCACAACCCGGCCGTCTCGCAGCGAAATGACCCGGTCCGCCTGGCTGGCGATGCGAAGGTCGTGGGTCGCCATGAGAACCCCGTGTCTGCCGCTGTCGGCCAGCCCCCGCAATTGTGTCGTGATCCGCCTGGATGCAGCGCTGTCCAGATTTGCAGTCGGCTCGTCCGCCAAAATCAGAGGCGGTCGTGCAGCCAGCGCCCTGGCAATCGCCACAAGCTGCCGCTGGCCCCCGGAAAGCTCGGCCGGGAAACGCTCGGCCAGGCCGACCAAGTCAAATTCGCTCAGCAGTTCCCCCGTTCGCATGTGCGCGTCGTAGGGCGGCCGAACCATCAACCGCAACGGCAGTCCCAGATTGTCCCGCACCGTGAAGCCGGAAAAGAGATTGATCGACTGATAGACCATCCCCACAGCCCGGCCCCTGAGATCCGCCACGGCATCTTCGTTCAACCTGTCCAGCCGCTCCCCAAGCAATGTAACCGTACCGGATTCCGGCGTTTCCAGGCCTGCAAGCAAGTTCAGCAGCGAACTCTTTCCACTGCCCGTCGGGCCGACCAGCGCCACCAACTCACCTGACCTGACCAGCACTTCTACGTTTTCCAGCGCAGTCACCGACCCATAGCGCATTGTCAGCTCTTCAGTCTGCACCAGGATTCCATCTGATTCAGTCATTGTACTCTCCTCTATTGCCCCGATTGCGAATCAGAAATGCGAATTACAATTCGCCGCATCAACTGACCGTCAACATTCGGGCGTGAACGGCAGGAGCATCGAAGCAGATTCCTTCATTCTGTTCGCGCCTGCCCAGCTCTCGGATATTCATTGCTGGCTCCGGGTGCGCCGGGCCAGTAGCCACAGCACCGGAAGAGCACCCGCCCACGCTGCGAGCACGGTTGCCAGCAGGTCAACAAAAGCGATCAGTAGCGCCGTTACCCAGTTGCCTCCGCCGGCCCAAGCCCAATTGACCAGCGCCAAAGACGCGCCCAATGTCCCCCCGCAGACGGCAACAATGCCATATTCGAGCAGCATCATTTTTCGGACTCTGCTCGGACGCCCGCCCAGGGCTACGAGAAGGGCTAATTCCTGCCGTCGTTCCAGTGCGGCTAGAGAGGCTGCCGTCAGGACAAGCACACCGCCCGCGACAAGAATGCCCCCGGCCACCCACGCGGGAAAAGACAAGACGGGAGTACCATCGCTCGTAGCGAGGGCGGCAAGACCAACGGCGTACGCGCCGGCGATCATTGCCAGCGTAAGGCCGGCTGTGTGTCGGGGATAGCGGGCCAGACCTTGCAGGGCCAGGCGCCAGCGCACCGCGGAAGCGGGCGCCGGCAGATGGTCGTAGAGCCAGGTCAACAGCCATCCGCTCGACGTTAGCAACAGTCCAAGCACGGCCGTCAGCCCTGCCAGCAGGAACAATGCGGCGGCAGGCAGCACCGGCAAACCGACCTCCAAGACCAGGGCTACCGCGTATAGAGTGCCATATACTGTTGTCTCTCTCCGGCGCCAGGAGCGTAGGAGGAAAGGACCGCCCTGGCCCCGCAAAGCTATGGCCGGTTCGATCTGCAGCGAGGCAATGGCGGTCGTCCCCATGAAGAGCAGGGCTGCCGTCAATCCAGCCACCTGCGCCGTCGCAATCGCAAACAGGTCCGGTCTGTAAGGGCTGTCAAAACCGAAGTATTGCCCGGCTGCTGTCCAGGACAGCGGACTCAGAATCAGCCCACCGAAAAGTCCCACCCCGCTACCCAACACGCCTGCGCCAGCCGCCTCCAAGAGCAGCAATGCCGACACCTCTCGCCGGTTCAGGCCGCTTGCTTGCAGCAAAGCCAGTTGAGGCGTTCGCTTCTCTACACTCGCCAGATATGCATTTGCCAGGCCAAGACCCCCGATCAGCAGCGTCACAACGCCAGCCCCTACCAGCACGCCGCCCAATCCAAGCCTTCCCAGGACGACCTCCGGCAGCAGCCAGCCCGCATGTGAGGCGGTCGAAACACCCACCCCGCGCAGGTGAAGGGCCAGGTTGAGCCATGCCGTAAGAACGGCGACGCCGGGCGCAAGACCCCCGAGAGCGAACAAGACCAACGGCCACTCTTGGCGGACCACGCTTTGCAGGTAGCCGGGCGCGAAGCGGGCCACCCGCCGCCAACGACGGATCGACCAAGAGGAGCCAGCCAGTTTCTCCCTCCCACCCAGCTGATTCACGCTTCCCCTCCGCCCATTAGCCGCTCTTCGCAACGGTCCAGCCAAGTGAGATCCGCCTCAGTGTGAAGTATCGCGCCTTCCCAGCAAGGCCGCATTCAGAGCTTCACCGCCGGCCTCCGCCTGCGCGAGAGCCGGCTCCAACTCCCGCAGCCGTTGCAATACAACCTCGCGCTGCTGCCAGAGCAGATTCCAGAGAAGGTCCTCACTTGCGGTTGCAGCCAGTATCGACAGCTTGAGATAGAAGTCGTCCTTCAGTTTCCGACTCACCCGCACCGGCGATTCCAGCCAATCGGTCAGCGCGTCGCGACCGGTGTCAGTTAGGCAGAACGGCTTGCGATCTGCCCCGCCCTTCTGTTCGTCCTGCTCGTCGGGCGCCACCAGCCCGTCGCGCTCCAATATTCGTAGGTTGTTGTAAATCTGCGCCTCGCGCAAAGGCCACAGCGGGCCAAGAGCTTCGCTGAAGCGGCTCTTCAGCTCGTATCCATGACTGGGCTTCTCGTTGAGAAGCGCCAACAGCGCGTGTTTCAGGCTCATCCTCGATACTCACTTAAATTAGTAACTATAGTTAGTATAGCACAAAAAAACAGGCTGTCAAGTACCAATTTGAAAGAAACTCGTTTTGCCGCGTCCACCTGGCCCACAAATTCCTTTCTCCGGCTTCCCTCACAACTCGCTCCCCCGTTTTATCGCATCCCTCGCCGAACCGCATACGCAGCATCTTCACCGCATCTCTCAGCTGCGCGGCCTTCGCAATAGATTCTGTTTCTTCGGGCGTGTCGAAGATGCTCATCTGTCGTACAGCCGGCACGAGTCCGCTGGCGCCCACTCCGATCAGCCGCACCGCCTCCCCCCTCTTGCGAAGCGCGGCCAGCAGATTATGAGCGATTCCGGAGATCTCCTCGCCGTCATGCACAGGTCGCGCCGCTGTGACCTGGCGCGTGCGCGTCGTGAAATCGGACCAACGAACCTTGAGCGTGACCGTACGCGCCGCCAATCCACTGCGTTGGAGTCGCGCGCCCACTTCGGCGGCCTGCTGGCGCAGCGCCCGACGCAGCGTCTCCGTATCCAATACATCTTGCGCGAAAGTCGTCTCCTGGCTGATCGACTTCGCCTCCCCGCGCGGTGACGACCGGCCGCAGATCGATTCCCTGCGCCTGTCTGTGAAGGTCATGGCCCAGCTTGCCGAACCGGCGTCCCAATTCATCAGACGATGCCGCAACTACGTCGCCAACGGTTAGGATGCCAACGGCCGCCAGCCGCTCACGAGTTCGCGGGCCCACGCCCCAGAGCGCCTCCACCGGGAGCGGCGCCAGGAACTCCGCCTCGCGCTGCGGAGGCACCACCTGTATCGCCCTCGGGTAGTCACCGGAACTGGAGGCCGCTTTGCCCACATCCGTGGCGATCTTCGCCACCAGCTTGTTCGTCGCTACGCCCAATGAGGAAGGCAGCCCCAAACTCTCCTCCACTTGCGCCTGCAATGCGCGTGCCAGCGCCGTGGCATATTCGGAGCGACCGCTGACGTCCAGGAAAGCCTCATCAATCGAGAGTTGCTCCACCTGAGGCGTCATCCCATGCAAAATCTCCATAACCCGTTTTGAAACCAGCGCGTACTCTCGCATGTCTGCCGGCAGGATCTGCAGTTGCGGGCACAGCCGCACGGCCTGCGCCATGCCCATGGCCGAGCGGACGCCAAAGCGCCGCGCCGCGTAGGAGCAGGAAGAGACGACCCCGCGGCTTTCGGGCCGGCCGCCTACTGCGAAGGGCAGGCCTCTAAGCTCTGCATGACGCTGCTCCTCTACCGCACAGTAAAACGCGTCAAGATCGAAGTGGATGATTTTGCGGACCATAGCCACCGGCAGACCGAGCAATGCCAGACCGGAACTGCGTACCGAATGACGGCCGCCAACTCCAGGCTGGTATGAATCGCCAAGGCAAACCAAATCAAGGAAGCCGCGTTCTCTTCCCTGATTCTATCACAGCTGGCGCAAGCCTATTTTGGCTTCGATTGGTGAAGGCAGATATGATGGTCCAGGACGCGCAAGAGGCTACGACACGTGTCGCCTTGCCCATCTTCCTCAAGTAGCGGGAGCAGAGATGACCGAGAGACCGAGCGACGCCCGAGACGCCTCGCCGGGACCAGGCGGCGCCGGGGAGGAGTTGGGCAGCGCACGCGGCATGGCGTTGATGATCAGCCTGCTGATGATCGACAGCATGCACTTCGTCTTCGCACGCCTCTTGTTTCCCCATATCGAGCCGGGCCTGGGCGCCTTCTACGTGATCAGCTTCGCCGCGCTTGAAGTCGGTCTCCTCGGGCTGCTCCTCGGCCGCCTACGCCTTGCCCCTCTACTCCGTCTGTGGCCGGTATTTATTGCAATCGGACTGTGCGTGGCGGCCAGCACCAACCTTAACTACGCCGCAATGGCATTCATTGACCCGGGCGTCGCCGCCATGGTCAGCAGGATGGCGGTGCTCTTCAGCCTCGGCCTTGGGATGCTGTGGCTGGGAGAGCGTTTCAATCTCGTGCAGGGTGCAGGTGCTCTACTTGCCCTGATCGGGCTTGCCGCCATCTCATTCCAGCCAGGAGACTATTTCGGCCTGGGCACCCTCATGGTGCTCGCTTCCACCTTCCTCTACGCGCTGCACACTGCCTTGACCAAGCGATACACAAGCGAGGTGGATCTGCTCAATTTCTTCTTTTATCGACTGCTGCTGACAGCGGCGATCTTGGCTCTGGCGAACGGCGTGCGCGGCAACTTTCGCCCTACCTGAGCATTCAGGCTTTGCCCTTCATCCTGCTGGTCGCCACCGTCGACATCGTAATCAGCCGCTTTCTCTACTATTGGGCGCTTCGCCAACTCGATATGAGCGTCTTTTCCGTCGCACTGGCGGCCAGCCCGGTGGCGGCGATTCTCTGGTCGCTCTTCCTGTTCGACGTCTTTCCCAGCGGTCAGCAGCTTCTTGGCGGCGCAGGTATCCTTGTCGGGGTCGTCCTCGTAACCGCAGTTCCCGTCTGGCAGCGACGGCGACTTCGGACCGGCGCAACTCCCTGACGTAGCGGCCTGTTGCCTGCTATTGCAAGTCCGGCAATCGCCTCGCGACGGCGGTAAGCTGCCGGATTCTCTTTTGCAGTTGAAGTGGAGTGTCCGGGCTCTGAATCGGGGCCTGCTTAGCGATCTCCGCCAACGACGACGACGTACTCCCCGCGGAGTGTCCTTCCCTCCAACGCCTCGATGAGAGTGGAAATGCTGCCTCGCTGCACCTGCTCGTATAGCTTGGTAAGGTCATTGGCGAGTGCAGCGGGCCGGTCGCCGTAGACGGCAAGTGCATCTCTTAGAAAGGCCCGCAGGCGGTGCGGGCTCTCATAGAAGACAAGAGTGTGGGGCGATGCCGCGTCTACTTCCAGGAAGCGTCGCCGCGCCGCGGTCTTGCGCGGTGGAAAGCCGCGAAATGTGAAGCTGTGCAGAGGCAGTCCTGACAGCACCAGCGCAACAATCAAACCGGTCGGCCCTGGAATCGCCGAAACCGGTATCTCTTCCTCCAGGGGCGCGCCGAACCGCGGAAAAGCCCGGGTCGGATATACCGGGCGTGCCCGCATTTGTAACCACCGCCGCCGACCTGCCGCTGCGGAGCGCGGCTACAATCCGCTCTACGGCCTGGCGTTCGTTGTGCTCGTGGTAGGAAATCTGGGGCGTGTCAATGTTGTAATGGCGCAGCAACCGGCCGGTCTTGCGCGTGTCCTCGGCCGCGATCAGGTCGACCGTACGCAACGTCTCCAACGCCCGCAAACTTATGTCGGCAAGATTGCCGATAGGCGTGGCGACCAGGTAGAGCATAATGGAATGTCTTGGAGCGGGCAGAGGCGGGCCGCGGAATCCTGCACGACGGTCGGTGCAAATCTGGCCGAGGGACCCGCCCAGTTTGCGTATTGCTCCCTGTTCCCCTACCCGGCGCCCATGAACTCCCCTATCGCGGTGAAAAGACGTTCAAGATCAGACGGCCACACCTCGCCCATGTGGCCGATGCGGAAAGCTCTGTCCTTGTAAGGTCCGTACCCATTGGCGATCTGCATTTCCTTCTTACCCAGGAATCGGTTGAGCCCGCCGATGTCCAACCCCGGACGGTTCTCAACAGTCGTCACCGTGTCGGACTCGTATCCGGCCTCTGCCATCAGTCCGAAGCCCCCTGCAATTGCCCAATCGCGGCACATCCGGGCGCAATACGCGTGGCGGGCGTAGCGGGCTTCCAGACCCTCGTCGAGAATGCGGTCCAACTGCACGCTCAAAGCCCGCAACAGCGAGATAGCCGGCGTTGCCGGAGTCGTGCTTCGCTGCCGGTACTTGTCGAGCTGCACAAAATCGAAATACCAGCCGCGATCTGTCAACGCAGCTGCGCGCGCCATGAGACGGTCGCTTACTGCCGTAAAGGCCAACCCGGGAGGGACAGCCAGCGCCTTCTGCGAGGATGTCAGCAGCAGGTCCAATCCCCAGTCGTCGAAAGGCAGATATACCCCGCTGAATGATGAAACCGCATCCCACGAGAATCAGGGTATCCGGACTCACTTTCCGTACGCACTCGGATATCGCCTGAACAGGACTGGCGACGCCCGTGCTCGTCTCATTGTGGACGACGGTCACCGCGTCAACCGGGCCTTCGGATTGCGCCGCGAGCAAGGACTCTTCAACCTGCTCCGGTTTCACCGCGGTGCTCCAAGGCAGACCCACCGCGATCGCCTCTTTTCCACAACCGGCTGCAACCTCATGCCAGCGCTTGCTGAATGCGCCGTTTATGAAATTGATTACCCGGCGGTCAACGGCGTTGCGGATGGCTGCCTCCTGCAACCCTGTACCGGAGGCGGCCACGGTGAAAACGCGCGCGCGGGTGTGGTAGAGCTCCCTCAACTGCTCACTGCACTTGCCAAACATCGACTCCAGTTCGTCGCTGCGGTGGCCGATCATCGGCGCGGCCTGCGCAGCCAGCACGGCCGGATGCACGTCGGTTGGGCCGGGCACGAATAGCCTTTGCGGCGGCTTATCCGCCGGCGTTTTCCTACCGTCGAATTGACTGCGTTCCGTGGCAAATTCAGCAGCCGTCGCAGTTGCTCTTGCAGTCGTCGTCATAGGTGTCGGCAACCTCACTTGGTCTTCGAAAGTTGGAACAAGCAGCATCTCTACAGGCGTGCCGGCAGGTCGGCAACTCTGCCGCTGAACTGCCCTTGCCCGACGAACGGCGCCCCCTAACTCTTGAGCGGCTCTACACAGGTGGGCTCGTCGTTACGCGGGTTGTTGACGACCTTGCTAACCGGGAAGGCACAGAGTTCCCCGCCGTTGAGCGGCCGCATCAGGTGCAGCAGCGGATCGGCTTTCTGCACGGCCGGATCCAGCCATTCGTCGTAGTTCTGCGGCTCGAGGATGACAGGCATTCGGTGATGGAGCGGCGCCATCTGCTCGTTTGCGTCGGTTGTCAGTAGCGTGCAGGATTCGATTACCGATCCGTCC
>CBDCLG010000011.1:0-143045 GCA_965218625.1 Caldilineaceae bacterium
CCAGCTGCTCGTCGGAGAGGTCCAGCACGGTTACCCGGGCGCCGAGCAGTCCGAAAGCAACTGACTGCTGCCCGCCCCCGCCTGCCAGCAGGAGAACATGCTTGCCGCTGATGTCGCCCAGCAGGCCGGATTCATCCACCATCTCCCGCGCCGCCTCCTCGTCCAGATTGAGCTTAGGCCGGGAATAGAGGACGCCGGCGCGCACGAGGCCGTTCCAGCGCTCACGATTGAAAGTCGAAAGATCGTCCATTCTTCTCCATTTACACCTTAAAGAGGGTCCAACGGGGCGTTTTACAACTGGACCGTTCGGCCCACCCAGGCCCCGCGTCGCCGAACCCATAACCCTGAACGCGCCCGCTCCCTAAGCAGCCGCCTCGTCTTCTGCAGCCGGATGCCCCAGGAGTGTCTGCCAGCAGGCGAGTCGGATGCGCCGCTCTTTGTAATGATCGCTTTGAGAGACGCCCAGGGGATTGCCAAAGGTGAGAGTGTTGACAACATCCTGCGCCTCGCCGCGGGCATTCCAATCACGCGATCTGTTGAGCTCGGCCGGATCGTGGTCCCAGGTCGGCGCCGCGTTGTCGCCGGTCCGATTGAAGAGGAACTTTATCATGTGTCGCTTGACGGGCGAGCGATTGCTGGCCGTCCCATGCCACAAGTCATAGTGCGTGAAGGCGACGGTCCCGGCGGGCACGGTCAGCGGGACCTGCCCCCGAATGTTGCTGTAGGTCGACATCCTGTCAGTCGGGGCGTTGCGAAACTGCGTGCCCGGGACGATAACGGTCGGTCCCATCTCAGCGCTGATCGTGTGCGGATAATAGAGCCCCAGAAGCCGGTCGATTGTGATGCTGCGGTTGTTCGTACTATCCTGGTGCCACTGCATGTGTCCCGAACCCGGTAGTTTGCAGTGCCAGTGGCGATGGCTGTTGACGGTATAGCCCTCGCCCAGGAGGCTCGTGAGGGCGCCGCGCACGGTAGCATTTTCGAGCACCTGCCACAGCTCGGGGACCGTCTCAGCGATGGCGTCACCCGGGTTGGTGCCTAGATCAACCAGTCGCGCGGCAATATCGTCATTCAGTCCGGGGGATAGATCCGGTTCAACCAGGTGATAACCGTTGACCAGAAAGCGGGCCACCTCTACGTCGCTGAGCAGATGCTCTTTGCTGATCACGGGACGACCTCCATCTTCTGCAGGATGAATTCGTAGCCGATCACGTCCAGGTCGGTGTCTCTGAAAGGGGACTGCAAGTGAGGAAACTGGACGATCTGCCAGCCGTCAACGAGCGCGTCATGCACGGTCGCGTAGGGCCATTCAAACTCGCCGCCGCTTATCTCAACCTGAAAGCCCTCGGTCGGCTCAATCTGTGTGTATCCTAGAATGTCGGAAAAGACGCTGGGACTGCGCGCGTGCAGGTAGAGCAGTCGCTGACGGGGCTGGCGGCTTGGGTCCATCGATGGTACGGTCCTGGAGGCGGGGTCGACGCCGGCTGGCATTGGGCCAGCATTATAGTGGACGAACTGCACTGCGGCAAGCCGCTCCGGCGCGACTCTTGACTGGGAAAGGGCTTCGCGCTACAATTCACCCACCCGGGAAGCAGGATAGATACAACCTGGGCAAGGCCGCAGATCGGCCCACTTACAATACCTTCGGAAGCCAATATGCCCGCTTCCCAGCCGACCTCATCAGCCGCGCGGACGCCACCTTCCGGCAACGGGCAGAGCCCGCATCGGCAGGATGCTGTCCAGGACAGGCCCGGCAAGCAGCATCCATCTTCGCCCCGGCGTGTAATCGACTGCGACATCCATAACGAGGTGTCGTCGATAGAAGACCTGATGCCCTATCTGGCCGACTACTGGCGCGATTACATCGTCAACTCGGCTTTCGACGGCCCGAGCGCCAACGACTATCCGCGCGGCGCGCCCACCTCGGCGCGACCGGGCAGCGTTCCGCCCGACGGCGGGGCGGCAGGTTCCAGTTTGCAGCTCGTGCAGGAGCAGGCGCTCGCCCCATTTGACACGGAGATCGGCATCCTGAACTGCGCCTACCGCGTGCAAAGTGTCAAGCAGGAGGACTTGGCTGTGGACCTGGCAACCGCTGCCAACCGCTGGCAGATCGACGAGTGGCTGACACCGGAGCCGCGGCTGCGCGGTTCGTTGGTCGTGCCCAGCCAGGCACCTGCACGCGCGGCTGAAGAAATCCATCGCTTCGGCGACCATCCACAGTTTGTTCAGGCCATACTGCCGGTGCGGTCCTACATTCCATACGGCAATCGCTACTACGATCCCCTTTACGCGGCCGCAGTCGAGCGCGACATTGTCATCGGCATTCATTTCGGCGGCGCGCCGGGCCATCCGCCGACACCGGTGGGGTGGCCGTCTACCTATCTCGAAGAACACGCGGGCATGGCGCAAGTCTTTCAATCGCAAGTCATCAGCATCATCGCCGAGGGCGTCTTCGACCGTCATCCCCCACTGCGCATGGCCCTGATAGAAGGCGGTTTCATCTGGATGCCCTCGCTGATGTGGCGGCTGGACAAGGAGTGGAAGGGCCTCCGCTCCAATACGCCCTGGGTCAGGCGACCGCCGTCGGACTACATTCGGGAGCATATTCGCTTGACCGTTCAGCCGGTCGGCGCACCGCCGGATCCACGGTACATCCACCAGACGGTCGAGCAGATGGAGTCGGACACGATGCTGATGTTTGCGACCGACTACCCGCACCGGCACTACGATGACGAGGATGAGGCCTGGCCGGTGGCGCTGCCCGAACCGCTCAACAGCAACATCTGGTCAGAAAATGCCCGCGCCTTCTTTCGACTTTGAGGAGATTCGACATGACGCTGGGGCTGGAGATGGATGCAAGGCCGACAGCCGACAAAAAGACGAGGCTGGCGGTAATCGACACCGACATTCACAACTTCGACGGCTATGACGACCCCTTCTTCGACCAGGTCTTTTGCAAATATCTGGCGCCGGAATGGCTGGACCATCACAAGATGTTCGGGTTGCGCAGCTATTACGGCGGCGGATATCCGCGCGCCCAACCGAACGCCGCTCGCACCGATTCCTGGCCTCCCAGCGGCCGCCCCCCGGGCACGGACCTGGAGTTCATGCGCGAGCAGCTGCTCGACACCTGGGACATGGACTGCGCAATCCTGAACCCTCTTTCAGGGGCCGGCGGACAGGTTAACCGGGAGTACGGGGCGCTGCTGGCGCGCGCGATCAACGACTACCAGATTGCCGAATGGCTGGAGCGCGAGCCGCGGTTGCGGGCCTCGATGGTCGTCAACTACGAGGACGCTGAACTGGCGGCCGCCGAAATCCACCGGGTGGGCGATCACGACGGCTTTGTGCAGGTTCTGCTGGTGACGCGGACTGAGGAGCCGCTCGGAAGGCGCAGGTATTGGAAATTGTACGAGGCCGCGCTCGAATACGACCTGCCGATCGGCATCCATTTCGGGGGCGGCGGCAGCCATCCACTTACCGCCGGCGGATGGCCCTCCTACTACATCGAGGACCATTGCGGCATGGCGCAGGCGTTCCAGGCGCAGGTCGCCAGCTTCGTATGCGAAGGCGTATTTGAGCATTTTCCTGGGCTGCGGGTCGTCATCATCGAAGGCGGCTTTGCCTGGTTTCCTTCGCTGGCATGGCGCCTGGACCAGAGCTGGAAGCTTCTGCGCGCGGAAGCGCCCTATCTCAAGAGGGCGCCGTCCGAGTATATGCACGAGCACTTCTGGCTGTCCACGCAGCCGATGGAGGAACCTCGCCATCAGCGCCACTTTGAACAGTTGCTTGAGCAGATGGACGGCGGCAGCCACCTTATGTTCGCGACCGATTATCCGCACTGGGACTTTGACTCGCCCGATCGCGCCTTGCCGGCGACGCTCCCGTTCGAGACCAGGCGAGACATCATGGCCGAGAATGCCCGCGCTTTCTACAAGCTGCCCTAGCCAGCGAACTGGACGCACCTGATGGGCGGAATCGGCCGTTTTCTGACCTCGCCTCTGGCAACTGTGCAAGGGGAGCTCCTGACTCTGGCGGACCTCCTCCTCACGGTCGCGTCGGTACTGTTCTTCTATATTCTGGCGAAGGTGGCGGCCGGGCAGTTCAGGCGTAAGTTGGAGCCTCGCCTCAATTTGACGGCGACGAATAAGCATCTCCTTCGCTCCTCCGTCTATCTGACCATCCTTGTCGCCGGCATTTATACTTCACTGTCTTTTCTGCGCATTGACCTGACGATATTCCTGGTGCCGCTCGGCGCGCTGAGCATCGGACTGGGCCTCGGTCTGCAGACCCTGGCAAGCAACTATATCGCAGGCCTGGTGCTGATGATGGAGGGAACAATCCGCGACGGCGACGTAATCGAAGTCGACGACATTCGCGGAACGGTAATCGAGATCGGCCTGCGGACCACGATTGTACAGACCTTCAGCAATACGGAGGTGATCGTTCCTAATTCGCTTATGGTTTCGCAGCGACTCGACAACTGGACGAAGTCGGACCGCGTTCTGCGCATAGAGTCGCATATAGGCGTCGCCTACGGGTCGAATATTGGCATGGTGCACCAGATTCTGCTTTCGAACATTGTCGGCCACGAGGCTGTCATTCCCGATCCGGAACCGCGTACATTTCTGGTTGAATTCGCCGACTCCGCGCTGCTTTTTCGTATCCAATTCTGGATCGATGACCCAACCCAGCGCCTTTCCTCTCTGAGCGAAATCCTGGAGGGCATTTACCAGGACATGAACGAACAGGGCATTGTCATTCCGTTCCCGCAGCGGGATGTCTGGCTCAGACGAGAGCCGGCGGGATCGAGTATCGCCGGCCCCGCCAATGCATAGTATTCATCCAACTTGTGTTCGTTACCTTTGAAGAGTGCGGCCGCGAGTTTTCAAGGAGGCAGCTCGATGAGCAAGCCAGGAGCAACCCCAATCACCGCGCCGGGCTGGACGGCCGAGGAGAAGGAAGGCGTCAAAATCGTCGACTGCGACGTCCATCACAACTTTGAACGGCCCGAACAGCTGCTGCCCTATCTGTCAAAATTCTGGCAGAATCATCTGCTCGACCAGGGGTTGCACCTGCCAAGCGCCGGCTACTCAAACATCCCTCACCGCACGAATCGACCTGATTTGAAGGACCCCAACCTGAAGGAGCGGGACTTCAATTTTTCGCTTGAGTTTCTGCAACGCGAGCACCTCGATCCCTGGAACGTGGACTACGCGCTGTTGACCGGGCCGCCCCCGTTCTACGGATACACGGGGCTGCCGGACCCGGACTGGGCCGCAGCTTTATGCCGCGCGTTCAACGACTGGACCATCGAACACTGGCTCGACAGGGATGACCGCGTCGTCAACTCGATCCTTGTCTCACCTTCGGACCCGGCCCAGGCTGCGGCCGAGATCAGGCGGCTCGCCGGCCGCAAGGACACAGTGGCCGTCATGATTCCGATGGGCACCAGCATGCCCTTCGGCAACCGGTTCTATCACCCAATCTGGGAGGCGTGCGAGGAGCACGGGTTGCCGGTCATCGCCCACATCGGCGGCGGTGGCGGCGCCGCGCGTACGACGCCCACGCCGCTCGGCTTTCCAACCTACTACATGGAGTCGCGCATGAGCCGACCCTATGTCGCCAGCACACACGCCGCTTCGCTGATCTGCGAGGGCGTTTTCGAAAAATTTCCCAACCTGATGTTCGCCTTGACCGAAGCGCAGCAGCTTTGGGCCGTCGCCGTGATGTGGCACATGGACTCCGACTGGAAGGCGATACGCGATCAGACGCCGTGGCTGAAGCGCCTGCCCAGCGAGTATTTCCGCGCGCACATACGCGTCGGTTCGCAGCCGATGCACGAGGCCGAAAGCACTGAGCAGCTCTATCAATTCCTGGAGATGATGCACGCCGACGAAACGCTGGTTTACTGTTCGGACTTTCCCCATTTCGACTGGAACGATCCCGTCACCACCTTTCCAAAACTGAAGCCCGAAGCGCACCAACGTATCTTTGCCGACAATGCCCTCGAAATGCTGCGAATGGGGGACCTTCTGCAGTGACACGCGTAGTCGTCGCCAAAGTGTGGGAGATCCCGCCGGGGGAGCGCAAGATCGTCGTCCCGTTTCGCGGCCGCGCCGGCATCGGCGTCTTCAATGTAAAGGGCGACTTCTACGCGCTGCGCAACATCTGCCCCCACAAGCGCGGCCCACTCTGCACAGGCGAGTTGACCGGCCGAATCGGCGCGGAGGCGCCCCCTTCCGGCTACGCGGCCGAATTGACCGTCGACGGCGACGGCGAGTTGCTGCGCTGTCCGTGGCACCAGTGGCCGTTTGATATCGCGACGGGCCGCTGCCTGGTCGATCCGAAAGTGCGGGTCAAGACCTACCCCGTGCGCGTGATCGACAATGACATTGTCGTCGAATATGACGAATAAACTGAGCGGTAACCTCCAGTTTTCAGGCGATCGGCGACAGCTCCCACCTCCGGGCTTACGTCCTCCCTGTCGGAACAGGTCTCTCTTCCCCTGCCGCCTGAACCGCCGTTTGCCGCCTCGGTCTGACTTAGCCGATCCGTCTGCGCCGGCTTCCATTCCCAGCAATTAAATCAGAATGCATTCGCGGTCTCGTTGCCGCATGTTGAAGGCGCGGCGCCGCTGGTTTCTATGCGCTCGCCCGCTTGCAGAGTAGAATGAAGTCGACTTTACGCGACGTTTCATGCATTTGGTGACTTTGATCTCGCGAGAGAAAGGCATTCATGTCAGAAGATATCGCTCCAGGCCAGACCGAAAACAATGCGGACTCCCGTCCTTCACCCGGACCCGGTCCGTTTGACGAAAACGTAGATCCCGCCGACCTTGTCGAACCGGAAGACGCCCTGCCGGCCATCAGCCTGAACGATTTGCCGCAGGCGGCGCAGGCGGCCGCGGCCAGCGCCGGTTGGACGAGGCTGATGCCCGTCCAGGCGAGGGCGATCCCCTATCTGCTCGCGGGGAGAGACCTGATGGTGCAGGCGCGCACGGGCAGCGGAAAGACCGGCGCTTTCCTGCTGCCGATTCTGCATCAGATCAATTCGGGCAAGAAGGCCTGCCAGGCGCTGATACTGGCGCCAACGCGCGAGCTTGCACTACAGGTGTCGAAAGAGGCCGAACTACTGGGACGCGTCGCCGGTGTCCGGAGCATCGCCGTATACGGAGGCGTCGGCTACGGCCCTCAAATCGAAGCGCTGCGCGCCGGCGCACAGCTGGTGATAGGCACGCCGGGACGCATCCTCGATCATCTGCTGCAGCGCACGCTGCAATTGGACGATCTGCGTTTGCTGGTTTTCGACGAGGCCGACCGTATGTTGTCGATGGGGTTCTATCCCGACATGCTGCAGGTGCAAACCTATCTGCCTAGGCACCGGATCAGAGGCTCGATGTTCTCGGCCACGATTCCGGCCCACGTGATGCGACTGGCGCAGCAGTTTCTGTCACAGCCCGATTTTCTCAGCCTGAGTCGCGATCGGGTCCACGTGGCAGCGGCCGAGCATGTCCTGTATGCAGAGCCGGGCATGAAAAAGGACCGGGCGCTCGTACGGTTGATCGAGGTCGAAAACCCGGCCTCGGCCATCGTCTTCGGCACGACGCGGCGCACTGTTGACTATGTGACGATCGTTTTGCAGCGCTTCGGCTATGATGCCGACAAGCTGACATCCGATCTCAGTCAGCAGGAGCGTGAGCGGGTCCTGCGGCGGCTGCGCGAAGGGAAGTTGCGACTGCTGGTGGCAACCGACGTGGCCGCACGCGGCATCGACATTCCCGAATTGTCCCATATCATCCAGTACGAGCCGCCAGAGGATCCCGAAGCCTACATCCATCGCGCGGGGCGGACCGCGCGCGCAGGGGCCACCGGCACTGCGATCTCGCTGACAGCGTCTTTCGATGAACGAACGCAGATGGAGCGGATCGCCAAACGCTTCGGTATTCCACTTGAGGAGCGGAAGCTGCCCACCGACGAAGAGGTCGCGGCTACCGTTTCGGAGCGGGTTACTGCCCTTCTTGAGGCCAAACTACGCGGCCGCGACAATTTGCAGAGCGAGCGGATGCGCCGTTTCCGGCCGCTGGTTGATGAGTGGCTGGCATCGGAGGCAGGGCAGACACTGCTGGCGATGTTGGTCGACGACTTCTACCAGGGCTCGCTGCATGCGCCGCCGGTCTTGCCAGCCCAGAAACCGGTCTCGCAAGACAGGCAGCAGCGCCGCCGTCGCAGCAACCGACGGCCCCGCAATCGGCGCCGCGACGCCTGACCCTCTCCTTCCTTCCGGAACCTAATCTAACTCCGGCACGTTCCTGCGTAGTTCGGCCAGCCAGGCGGCAGCCGAGGAATCGCTGGGCGCGCGCCAATCCCCGCGCGGGCTGAGTGAGCCGCCGCTGCCGACCTTAGGTCCGTTGGGAACGGCAGTCCGCTTGAACTGGCTGATTTGAAAGAAGCGGAACAGGAAGAGTTCGAGCCACTTCTTTATCGCCGCGAGGTCGTACTCGTTGCGTTTGCTATCGGGCATGAATTCGGGCCATGGACCCCGGCTGCGGTCACCCCACGCCTGCAGCGCCATGAACGCGACCTTGCTCGGCCGCAGGCCGTAGCGGGAAATGTGGTAGAGAAAGAAGTCCTGCAGTTCATAAGGCCCGATCTTAGCCTCGGTCGATTGGGCCGGTCCGTCTGACGTCCCATCGCCCGGAACGAGCTCCGGCGAAATTTCCGTATCCAGGACCGACTGCAGAACGTGGCTCACGGCCTCGTCGAACTGCGCAGTGGCGATGATCCAGCGGATGAGGTGCTGAATGAGTGTCTTCGGTACCGAGGCGTTTACGTTGTAGTGGCTCATCTGGTCGCCGACGCCGTATGTCGCCCAGCCCAGCGCCAGTTCGCTCAGGTCGCCGGTCCCTAGCACCAGGGCGTCGTTGTAGTTCGCAAGACGGAAGAGGTGGCTCGTGCGCTCACCCGCCTGGACATTCTCGAATGTTATGTCGTACTCGGGGTCCTCCTCGGCGAACGGGTGACCGATGTCGCGAAACATCTGCATGGCTGCGGGGCGGATGTCGATCTCGTGGGCGCTGACGCCGAACGCCTCCATCAGGCGGTGCGCATTGGTGCGCGTACCCGGGCTGGTGGCAAATCCGGGCATGGTGAATGCAAGAATGTTGGCTCGGGGCAGCTTGAGGCGGTCCATCGTGTGTGAAGCCACGATCAGGGCCTGCGTCGAGTCGAGTCCGCCGGAGATGCCAACGACGACCTTTTCGATGCCGGTGGCGCGCAGCCGCTGCATCAGACCGTGCACCTGGATGTTGTAGGCCTCGTAGGCCTGTTCGTCGCGCCGCACGGCATCGCTGGGCACGAAGGGAAAGCGTTCTATCTTGCGGTGCAGGCGGTCGATGCTCTGCGACAGGTCGGCGCTATCTTCCCTCTTTGCGAGCTGCGGCGTTTGGAAAGTGAATTCTACTGTGCGAATCTTCTCCAGCTGCCCGCGGTGCAGCGCAGCGGCATCGTTGAAGCTGGTCTGCCGCATGCGGCCTTGGGCCAGGCGCTCGGTGTCGATGTCGGCGGTGATGACCTGCTCGTGGTCGGCGAAGCGTTCGGACTCGGCCAGCAGTTCACCGTCCTCATAGATGAGCGCGTGGCCGTCCCACGCCAGGTCTGTGGTCGATTCGCCCGGGCCGGCGGCCGAATACAGGTAGGCGGAGATACACTTGCCGGACTGGCTGGCGCAAAGGTCCTTGCGGTAATTGGCCTTGCCGATGGTGATGTTCGAGGCGGACAAGTTCGCGAGGACGGTCGCACCGGCCAGCGCCGCGTATGAGCTTGGCGGGACCGGCGTCCAGACATCCTCGCAGATTTCCACGTGGAGTGTGAATCCTCCCGCACCGACAACGGACGGCTCGCCCTGGTCGGCTGCGCGCTCTGCAGCGAGAATCCCGGCCCGAAACATCAGATCGTTGCCGAAGGGAACGGTCTCGCCCAGGAAACGCACCTCCTTGCCGACCGCGTGGCCTGCAGCGCTGAACTGGCGGCGTTCGTAAAACTCGCGGTAGTTGGGCAGATATGTCTTCAGGACGATTCCGAGGATGCGGCCTCTGTGGACGACGATCCCGCAGTTGAAGAGGCGGTGCTCGAAGCGCAGTGGGGCGCCGATCAGGAGGACGGGCGACAACTCCCTGCTGGCCTCCACAATCTTCGCGATACCCGCAGTCACGCCGTCCAGGAGCGCATCCTGTTGCAGGAGGTCGTCTATGGCGTAGGAGGATATGCCCAGTTCAGGGAAAAGGGCGACCGCCGCGCCGGCGTCCGAAGCCTGCGCGGCCAGCCCCAGCGTTTGCGCCGTGTTGAACTCGGGGTCGGCAACGCGGACATGCGGAACGCAGACCGCCACGCGGATGAATCCATGATGATACATTGAATAGAAAGAGTCGGTCATTTTAGTATGAGTGAGTCCCTCTGCCCGCCGACGCAGTTTGACAACCTCATTTGCAGCGTATTATCTTGGAAAATGACAGCCAAGGCAAGGCCCCATTGACACGGATTCCCGGATCTTGCGATAATCTCAGGGAATCCGGGCAGCCACATCGGGCAATCGGCGGCCCGCAGGCTCGGGGGACATTGCTCTTTGTAACCACTGCTATGTAACGCGCATCTCCGTCTTTCGGACCGCTTGAGGAGATCGCGGAGAACCGCAGGAACCTGACGCCATTCCCCATGGGCAAGATCCGAGTGCCCAATTGAATTAGAGACGTCGAAATGACTTGGAAAGTTGCAGGGATTAACTTCGATCATTCGCACATGGGCGACCTTTTGCGGCAGTGCCATGAGCACCCTGACGTCGAGATTGTCGGCATCTGCGATAGCGACAGGGGAAGGATGGCGTCTGCGACCGCAAACTTCGCCATATCCTCGCAGCGCGTCTTTGCCGACTACAGGCAGTGCCTGGAAAGGACGCAGCCGGATATCGTGATCCTCTGCCCATCAACGGCAAGCCACGCCGAATGGGTTTGCAAGGTGGCCCCGTATGAAGTGCACGTGTTGCTGGAGAAGCCGTTTGCGGCCGACCTTGCAGCGGCCGACAGCATGATAGTGGCGATGGAAAAGACGGGCAAGCAGTTCATCATCAACTGGCCGCTGCGCTGGTATCCCTGCCACGTGAAGGCCAGGCGCCTGGTGGAGGAAGGGCTGATCGGCGAGCTGAACGAGGTACACTACTACGATGGCAATCGAGGCCCTCTCTTCCATGTCGCCGACAAGGTGGAGACTGACGAAGAGTTCCGTCTGCGCAAGGGCGGGAGCTGGTTCTACCAGAGGGCCGAAGGCGGCGGCTCGCTGCTCGACTATCTGGGCTACGGAGTGACGCTGGGGACGTGGTTCCTCGATGGGCGCGCGCCGCTGGAGGTCACAGCGGTCGTCAACGAGCCGACCGGCCTGGAGGTGGACGAGCACAGCATCACGATCTGCAAGTATCCATTCGGCCTCTCCAAGTTCGAAACGCGCTGGGGCACCTTCACCGACCCGTGGACGCTTCAGCCTCAGCCCAAGTGCGGTTTCGTGCTCAAGGGCAGCGAAGGGACGATCAGCAGCTACGACTACGAGGAGACGGTGCGCGTCCAGACCCATGAGCGCCCCGAAGGTTACGAGCATCCGGTGGACCGGCTGGCGCCGCCCAATCAGAACGTAGTCCAGTATTTCATCCACTGCCTTGAGACGGGGCAGTCGCCTGAAGGCCCGCTGTCGCCCGCGATCTGCCGCATCGGTCAGCAAATCGTCGATTCAGCAATGTTGAGCGCGCAGGAGAAGCGTACGGTCCAATTGCTGGTCTGAGATAATATCGCCGTGCGGGTCATGTTCGCAGGAACTGATCACCGCAGGCAGTGCAGAAGGAGGCGTCGGCCCGGTTTTGCTGGCCGCAGTTGCTGCATTGAATCGTGCTCCGGCCTTCAGGTCGCGGAGCGCCGCACTTCGTGCAGAAACGGTGAAACGCAATCATGAGCCAGCCGCAGTTGCCGCAGCGAATGCGCGGGTAGTTGCGTCGATAGTGAAATGGCGAGTCTCTCTGGCCTCGGCGAAAAGTGCGAAAGACCCAAACGCCGCCTCCGACCGTCAGAGCTACTGCGCCCACAGGAAAGGCATAGATGAGAACGTTAAAAAGGGCGTGTGCGCCTGCCCCCAGGGCAATTGAGCCAAAGAGCAGAGAGCGGCGTCTGCCCCCCGAAATGTAGTATTGGCCCAAAGCGTGCCCCCAGATGCTGCCAAAGACCAGGTGGGCAACTGTGCTGAGGGGTGCCCGCACTATCATGACCTCCGGTCCAAACTGCAAGACGTAGAAGAAGTTTTCCAGGGAGGCGAAACCCAGACTTGCGGCTGCAGCGTAGACCAGGCCGTCGACAGGCTCATCGAAATAAAGGGAACGATACGGCCCGTGCCGAACGGCTGCAAACTTGCACAGCTCTTCTACCGGCCCGACCACGAATGTCATTGCAGTGACCACACTGAGTAGGTGAGGCGATCCCTCCAGCAGAGTGTCGGCTCCAAACATGGCGTTGCCGAGTCCGGCCGGAATTATTGAGATACATCCCAGAAAAAAAGTAAGGGCGATCAGGCGGCGCGGCTCTGGCCTGATCTTGTCTTGGCGGAGAAAGAACCACAGCCAGAATAGGCCAGGGGTAAACGATACGAGGACAAATGACATATACCTTCAGGACGCTAGGCGCGTCTTACAACTTTGGTCCCACAAATCAGATCGTGAAGAGACAGTTTGTCCTCACGGAACGCTACTTGCAAATAACCAATGTATAGAATGAGTCCTGAAAGATTGCTGGCCACGTGCCTTGCGAAGGCGCGCGCAAATCCAACGCGGGAGCCGTCGGACTGTGTGACATATAGTCCAAACAGCCGTTTTCCCACTGTCGTCGCCCAAAGTCCTACAAACAACGTATGGTAGAACAGCATGATAAGAGCTGGCAGAAGGATCCAAAAAGGATCGTCCATGAAGGAAAATGATTCGTCTCCGGTTGTTCCTATCATGTAGATTCCGTAACCTACTACCGCGGCGAACCATGTTGAAAGTGTGACAATTAAGTCCACCAGGAAAGCTCCAACCCGAATCCAGAAGCCCGCGGGTGAACTGGAATCCTCGGTTTCGGCCACGTTGAATGGTCTGCCGGAAACCTCGGAATCGATTAGCGGCAGTCCGCAGGCGAAGCAGTAATCGGCATCAGGCCCGTTGTTCTGATGACAGCGGGGGCAGGATAATGACTGGGGTGCGGACAGCGAGGGCTGCAGTGCCTGGGCTGGGAACTCGGTTTGTTGAGATTCGAGAGAGTGTTCAGATACGGTGTCCTCGGGCAGCGATTCATCGGGTTGCTTGGAATCAGTGCCGGGCAGGCTCCGTCCGCACAGCGAGCAAAACCTGCTTCCGAGGTCGTACGGCGTCTGGCAGGCTGGACACCTGAGAACGAGCGGCGACCCGCAGTCAACGCAGAATTTCGCATCCAGAGCCGCTTCGCGACCGCACTGTTGGCAGTTCATTGGAACACCAGACTCTATTTGTTGAGTAGTTGGTAGCAAGGGCAGGATGGCAGCAACAACACTCTGTCCACGACAGGGCACAGGACAGAGGGTGCGAACTCGTGAGAGAGTCTGCCCCTCTTCGGCGCCGCAGGGAAGAGACCAAAGCTGCGTTGCCTGAGTGGGCGGTGACGGACTCGAACCGCCGGCCTATTCCTTGTAAGGGAATCGCTCTAACCAGCTGAGCTAACCGCCCGGGTGCGGGCATAGTATATACCACCTTTTGGAGGAGTGTGAAATGTATGACCTGCAGGGCAAAACTGTGTTCGTCACCGGGGCAGGCGGCGAACACGGCATCGGACGAGCGATCGCGCTGCGGCTGGCAGAGGATGGCGCCGACGTCGCCGTGACTGATATCGTCGAAAGACCATATCCCGACGCCGAATGGGGGGGGTCTGCCCGCCCTACAGGCAGAGATTGAAGCTATGGGGCGCAGCTCCCTGGCACTCACCTGCGACGTCACAAATGCCGCTTCGGTTGAGGCCGCCATGCAACGTACTGCAGAGGCTCTTGGCCAGATCGATATCCTGGTCAACAACGCGGGCGCGCGCGGCGGCGGAGACCGTGTGCCGGTCGTCGATCTGCCGGACTACGAGTGGGACCGCGTCATGGCCGTCAATCTGAAGGGGACCTTTGTATGCAGCCGGGCGGCGGCACGTCACATGATGGCCCGCGGCGGCGGCGGCCGCATCATCAGCGTTTCCTCGGTTTTGGGTCTGCGCGGAATCGCCCGTTTTGCCGCCTACTGCTCTTCTAAATTCGGTATCGTAGGATTGACACAGGCGCTTGCCCAGGAGCTGGCCCCGCACGGGATCACCGTCAACGCCATCTGCCCCAGCCTGACCCCCATCGAGCGGGTCGGCCACATGGTCAACCTGTTCGAAAACCCTCAGCTAGAGGTGAAGGAGGCGACCGCCGCCCTTCTGTCCGGGGCCGCGGGGAGTACGCCGATAGGCCGCCTCGCGCAGACCGACGACCTTGCCCACGCCGTCTCGTTTCTGGCCTCGGACGACGCCGATTTTCTCACCGGGCTCTCTCTTCCTGTCACCGGTGGGTCGTTTATGAGGTAGGTAAGTGAGCCGTCGGGTTGGGGCGAAGTTCCCCATCCTGTCGTACGGGGCCGCCGGCTACCGCAAAATGCGCTGATCGCTCAGGTCCTTGCCGCCGACGGTCTGCGTGATCAATGCACCGCGATACTCCAGGACCTCCAGGTCGGCCAGCCCGTTGACGATGTTATACTGGGTCGGCATGTCCTCCCACCTGGCGCGATGCCATTGGACAGTCCCCTGGCCGCGCCACATCCCCACTACGCGACGATTGGGCGTGTGCGCGGGCGTCAGGACCGCATATTCGGCATCTGCAGTACCCCATTCTCCCGTGCGCGGCATGTACTTGTAGTGGAGCGTGCCGTCGCTGGTCGCGCCGGCGGACTGGGCGGCGACCTCCTCCTCCGCAAGAGCCTCCATGCCTTCCAGCCCCAAATCGAGGAAACGAAACCCGAGCCAGCTTGCCGTACAGTGCGTGGCCCCGTCGAAAACGACCGGCTCGGGCAGTTCGCAGTAGATCTTGGAGAAGCCCAACTCCTCGCGCCCGGTCAGAATCGGATCGGTCAGATTCTCCCACAGGACGAGCAGCAGGCTGCCGCTCACCCTGTCAACCCGTCCCTGGTAGGTGACCGGAAACGATGCCCCCAGAGTGTTATAACCACGCCCCGCCAGCCAGTCGATCTCTTTCATGTAGGTCGCGGCGACGGTCACCACCGGCTCACCGCGCAGCGCAAAGCCGGGCGGCAGCAGATTCTCCAGCGCCGCTGCGGACGTTAGATAGCTGACGGCGTGCGAGCGGCTCTTGGGGCTGTCGATACAGTCGAAACCGCGGCCGTCCGGCCCGCGGCGGGGACCGGTCCGCGGCCCAAAGTGGGTCGGCATTCGGTACATCGCCTCCGGTTGAAAAGAGTAGGGCATCAGGGGCGCTCCTGGATCGCGAATCGGGGCCAGGCTTGAACAAAAGCTGGCATGTTAACGGAGTTGCTCAGTCTCTCGATCTACAGCTGCTCCACTGCTTGGTCCTCTTCCTCTGCCCGCGGCTCGCGCTTCAACAGAACCGCCCGGCCCTGGCCTTCACCCCGGTCCGCGCCGACCATTCCCTTCGACTCCAACGCCGAGACAAGGCGCGCCGCACGCGGGTAGGAAATCCGCAACGCCCGCTGTACGTAGGTGGCGCTGATCGACTTCTCGCCCCGAATGGCGTCAATCGCATCGGCCAGCAACTCCTCCTCGTCATCCAGCCGGTCGAGCACACCGACCCACGGCGCCACCCTGGCGGCCGGGCGGTCCGGGCTTTCCTCGCGATCGCGCGCTTCCCACCAGTCGACAACGCGCCCGATCTCAGCATCGTTGACGTAGCTGCCCTGGACGCGCTGAATAATCGCCTTATCCGGCAACATGAAGAGCATGTCGCCTTGACCAAGCAGCTTTTCCGCGCCCGGCGCGTCCAGAATGACGCGGCTGTCGACCTGGCTCGTGACGGCAAAGGCAATGCGGGAAGGAAAGTTGGCCTTGATCAGGCCGGTCACGACATCCGTACTGGGCCGCTGCGTCGCCAGGACGAGATGAATGCCGGTCGCCCGCGCCATCTGCGCCAGGCGCACGAGCTGCCTCTCGATCTCCTCCGGCGCGGTCATCATCAGGTCGGCCAGCTCGTCGACGACCAGGACGAGGTGCGGCAGCGCGTCCAGCTTCTTCCGCCGGCGGGCGAGCGCGTTGTAGGAGGCGATGTCCTTCACCTTGTTTGTGCGAAACAGATTGTAGCGGTCGTCCATCTGCAACAGCAGCCAGGTCAGCGCGCCGTGGACGTCTTCAACCTCGGTGACCACCTTGCCGATCATGTGGGGGATGCGATTGTAGCCGGGCAGCTCGACCAACTTGGGGTCAACCATGATGAAGCGCAGGCTCTCCGGCCCGTGGTGCATCAGCAGGCTGACAATCAGCCCGTTGATACAGGCTGACTTGCCTGAGCCAGTTGCGCCGGCGATGAGGAGATGTGGCGCGCGGGCGAGGTCGGCGACGATAGGCTGCCCCGACGTGTCGCGGCCCAGGGCAAGCGGCAGCATTCCGCCCCGCCTGGCCATCTGCTTGCTCTGCAGAATTCCCTTTACCCCCACGATCGACTTTTCCGGGTTCGGCACTTCGATGCCCACATAGGGCTGGCCCGGCACGGGGGCTTCGATGCGGACGGCAGGCGCGGCCAGGGCGAGCGCGAGATCGTCCGCCGCGGAAGCGATACGGCTGACACGGATTTTGCGCTTCTGGCCGCCGCGTTCGATGTACAAGGGCTGAACGCCGAACTGGGTGATCGTCGGCCCGCAGTCGATGTTCACAATCTCAACCGGGATGTCGAAATCCCACAGGGTCTGGCGGATTGTCTCGGCCATTCCTTCGATGTCCCACCGGCGCTGGTCGGCATCGTCGTCCAGCAACCCGATCGGCGGCAAGCTATCTGCCTTGCGCGCCAGCTTGAGGGCGTTGCCGCCCGACGCGCCGTTCCTGGACTTGCGCCGCGCCGGCACAGCCGCCGGCATCTGCAGCTCAGCCTGAACATCTTCAGCTTTCAAGGGCTCCGGGGCCGGCTCGGCCGCGGGCTGTTCCGCCTCCGCGGGAGCTGTCTCAGGCCCGTCGATCCGGATCTCGACACCGAGCTCCTCTGCTATAGGATCGGGCCAGTATGTCTCGTCATCCGGGGCCTCAACATTCGTTTCGTCAAGCGCGGAACCGTTCGGTCCTCTGGGCGGGGACCCGGCAAGCGACTTGGGCAGCAAGGCAAGGGTTCCAGCCGCATAGACCAGGGGCGTGTGGCGGACCAGCAGATAGACGCTGAGCAGGCCCGCAAGCACCGCCGCCAGGGTAGCGGGGATCTGGCCGAGCAGACTGATCAGGACGTTTCCTGTGACCCAGCCCATCAGACCCCCTGGAACGCCAGCGCCCGGCCACGTCCAATCGGCAATCTCACTGCCGTTGATGTAGTGCCATGACGCCAACGAAAGAAGCAGCAGCTCTCCCCCTACGAGCGCCTCGGGGTTCCAGTAGCCGGCTTGCCGTCCCAACATCATCACCACGCCCGTAATTAGCAGGCTGAGCGCGAGAGGCCAGGCCATCCTGCCCGCCAGCAGCGCACACCACGAGTCGGGGCCGTATGCAAAGAGGTTGTAACCAAGGTAGCCTCCCAGTGCGAAGACAGCAAACCCCAGCGTTTCCCTGCCGAACCTCTGGATCAGCGCGTTCAGAGACGCCTGCATGTCGGCCGTCGGGCCGGTATTCTGATAGTTTTGCCGCCGCCTGCGCCGCCTGGCAGCCATATTCAGCGTCCCCCCTTTGGCATTGGCGCCGCGCCCAATTCGGGGGCGCTGGCCGTTTGCCCGAATCACCCGTCCTGACCGGTCAGCGCCACCGCATCCTCTTCCGGAATGTTGAAAAGTTCGTCCCAGTCCCCTTGTTCCATGTCGGTCAGCACCTGCGCCACTTGCCCAATCGCGGCCCGCTGCTTGCGGTAGAGGTCGCTTTCACTGATCGCCAGCCGGTTGGCGATGTCGCGCACCTTTCGGCCCTGAATGAAACGCATTTCCAGGATATTGTACAGCAGCCACTCCGGCGTGCTCAGGTCCTGTTTCCCCCCCGGCCGCAGATTCTGAATGGCCCGGCCCAACACCAGCCGCAGGGCCTTGCCGGGATTGCCGTCCGCCTCTTCGATAACTTTATCGACGAGCCGCAGCTGCATCAGCGGGCTGCGAGTCAGCTTCGGCCCACCCCAGTAGTGGCTGAGGGCGTCCTTTACCCAGCTCTCGAACTCCGGGCTGTGGATTGGGCTTGGCTCCAGCAATTCGGCTGGAGGCACCTCGGTGTTCTCGGAAACATAGGGCACGATCCCGCGAATCTGTTGGATGCGGTCGATGCCGGGTATGATGCGCCGCAATGCGACCATGACCTGCATCTGCAACTTGCGGTCGAGCAGGGCCATGCCTACGCTTTCGAGCTGCTGCGCCAGCAGCGCCCGCTCCTCTTCGTTAATTCCGGGCGGATCGGTGCGGGCGCGCACGCCCAGCATGCCCAACACCATATCGCCTTCGCTCTCTGCAGACGGTTCGAGTACCGGCCACAGCCAGTATCCTCCATATTCCGTCGGCTGCAACCCCTGCTCTGTCGGCCGCGCGGTTCCGCCGCTTGCCGCCAGCGACTTCTGGCCGTTGAATTCTGACGCGAGCTCGATGCGAAAGGGCTTCCCGTTTTTGCGCACGCGGGCGAGCGCGTCGCTGAGGGCATCGCTCCAGTCCCTGTCATCCAGAATCTCCTGCCGCGTCCCTTCGGGTCCGACCATCGCCTCCAGTATCAGATCGGTCCCGATGGCTGCGGCCACAAATCCAGAGCGGACGCGCAACATTTCGCACATAATTGTTAGGTGGTTTTCGAGAAACTGGCGCAGGTCGGAGGTCGTCAGCAGGCGCCTGTCCAGTTCGCGCAGCCATGCGATCTCCTCGTGGTCCTCCCCGTACACAAGCCGGTCCGTCAGCGCCTTTGTCACGCTGAGGACAACCTGCGCGGCAACGATCACACCGGTTATAACGCTGAAAAGGACAATGTTGCGCGGCAGCCCGAACATGTGCTCCACGGTCGGCAGCGTCTGCACTGCCAGAATGACCAGAATGGCAACGACCGGACCGCGGGCGAAGTAGCGGATCAAACGGTAGCGCACGACCCTGTCCGGCGTGTAAACCCCGAAGAAGGCCACAGAGTAACTCAAAATGACCAGCATGGTGCCGATCGCGAAGTTGCCCAAAATGGCGAGCCCAAGGATCCATTCCGGCGAAAGCAGGCCCACCGACGATTTGCCCAGGGCGATCAGATAGGGAAAGGAGCCGATGCCGGGCGCGGCCGAAGCGACCAAAAGATAGGTCATTCGTTTGCGGCTCTCCGCGGTCAGACAGCGCTGGCGCGCCTTCCAGATGTTGGAATGTGAAAGGATCACAACCGCGGCGAAAAATGCAGCGAAGGGCCAGAAAAGCAGGCCCGGCTGCAGGAAACTGAACAGGGGGTCAAACTCGACCGGCCCCACCAGCAAAGTCGAAAAGAACGCCAGCAGTGCGCTGACCAAAGAAAGGATGACGATTGCGCCGTTGACCAGCCGGCGCCTGTCAGTGCGGTAGTTCGTCGTTCGCAGAATCGAGTAGGAAAATGTGTAATAGGCCCAGGGCAGCAGCGCGATGCCCAACCATTGGAAGTGAAGCCACAACTTGGCCGAGTCGGCGCTCACCACCCACCTCAACGCGACCTCCGAAGCGTAGGTCACCATGACCAGACCGAGCAGGAACGAGAACCATCTCGCAACCGGATGGCGGAAGTTGTACGTCAGGGTATACGCCAGCAGTGAGAATGCCAGAATCACAACCACCGACGAGATTAGAGCATTCAGAAAGCCAAGCACGTCGGCGAAAGTCAGTGTCAGCTCGTTCATTCGCTTCCAGCTCTGCTCTTGAGTCCTGTGCGCAGTTCAACAACGGTACTGTGCCGGATTTCGTTCCCTTAGCCTTTCGCCGGCAGCCGGAAAGCGGGCGAAACGGCCGGCGGCCGGCAGGCCGAGGCTGGCGGCCAGGAAACGCTACATCCCCCAGTTGATCCGTTCGCCGACAACGACCCACATGTCGTGCCGCTTTTCCAGCTGCAGGAAAAAGTCTCCCGCAACCGTGGGCGTACGCTGAATGAGCACACGCACACCGGCCCGGTCAACCGTTTCAAACCGAACCGTGTCCATCTGGATGATCGGGCCCTCCACCGCCATACTTTCGGCGCCGCTTTCCAGCCAGATCGTTGGTCCCTCAAAGCCCAGTTCGCCCAGTTGCTCAGCCGGGTGCCGCACCAAGCGCAGCTGGGCCAACATGCCGTCTTCCCCCGGCTCCAGCCGGCGGCGTTGACCAAGCTTGTGGATCAGCGCTGTGCGGCGTATTCGCATGCTGTCCGGTTCCTGCGTATCGACACAAAGATAGTAGTTGGCCAGAGCGTAGACAGGGCCGAAAGCATTCTGCGCAGAAAGCAGGCCCAAGATCTCTTCGCGCACGCGATTCCACCGGGAACGCCACGGCGCCGCCGTGATCTGGTCGCCGTATTCCAGCAGATTCAATGTCGTGTCGGCCCCAAGCCGGTTGATGATCGACGCAGGCGTCAGATAGGTAGGGTCCTGCTTCAACCGGGCCAAAAGAAACTCGGGCGCCGCTTCCACCTCCTGCCATCCTCGAAATCGGTACCGAGTGTTGATCGCAAAAAAGACGCCCAGTATCAGTGCCCCGGACAGGAGCAGAACCAGCGTCCACAGGAGAGGATCCATTGAGTCCAGGATCTGCTGGAAGGTTGGCAGTCTGTCCAGGCCGAGCCGGCCCAGCATCTCCTCTAATTGGTTTTGGCTTTCGGACATGCGGAGTCGACTCGATACGACACGGGGGCTGAACTGCGCGCAGCAGTTGCGAGAAAGTGCGACGGTCCTCCCTTCCTCCAATGTCGCCTTCAGCGTTCGCGCCGCCGCCTTGCTCCCAGGCCCAATCGGAAAATGACATTGGAAGCTTCCGCTCTAATGCAATTGTATCACAACTGGGCTGGCTTTAAGCCTCCGCCTCCTCCGGCTCAAGCCACGCCAGCAGCCCGAACAGTCCGCAGTTTCCCCCTTCCGCGCGGTGGCTGAAGAAGTCGCCCGTGTTGCACGCCGTGTCTATCCCCGCTAGCTCCACGTTCTCGGCGTGTACGCCGGCCGCGACAAGCTGTTCGGCATTGGCCTGCCACAGGTCGAAAAACGGATTGGACTCTTTGCCGTTTCGATAGTGCAAGTACCTCATTCCGCGGGACATTTTTTCCGTTACAATCTGCCGCACATCCTCGCCAATCTCGTAGCTCTCGGGCCCGATTGACGGCCCGATTCCGACGCGCACATCCCCGGCATCGGTCCCAAAGGCAGCCTGCATCGCCCGCAGGGTTGCCTCAGCTACGCCGCTCACCGTGCCCCGCCAGCCGGCATGGCACGCGCCCAATGCATGGCGCGGTGCGTCATACAGGACCAGCGGCACGCAGTCGGCGAAAACAAGGAAGAGGGGGAGCCCGACCGCATCCGTGATCAGGGCGTCGCACTGCAGCTGACGGCTGCCGGCATCCACCCAGCCGACCTTTGCAACGCCGGTTCCATGAACCTGGTGCGTGCGGACGGCATCGGACGGCTCTCTTTGCAGCGCGCCACAGAAGCGGGCGAAGTTTTCCTGCACGCGTTCCCGTTTGTCGCCCCGGCTGCGGCTGAAGTTCAGGCTGCGCCAGGGGTCGGGCGATACACCGCCGCGGCGTGTGCTGAAATGGGCCTGAAGAGGGAGGGAGGCGAAGCTCTCGAAGGCATAGGCTGAAATGTCGTTATGGTATGTGGTGCGATGCATCGTTAAAATTCGCAGAAGACTCAGATAGCGAAAAGATAAAAGTGGAGATTCCGAGAATTGTCACTTGCCTCTTCTAGAGCCTCTCATGCAGTACTTGGACCTCTTTGCTCTCGTCTTCAACTATCGGGGACAGCTATCTTGAAGCAATTCAATCATTTTCCCCCTTTATTCCGCCCACTGAAATTCTTCTGGCGAAGCCGGGATGTTCTGCACCCGCCAAATGGCTTTAGCTTTCAGTCTGGTGAAGGATAGACGTACTCGAAATGCCTCTCCGCGCGAAGGTGCGTTTCTTCCTGCGAGCCAGATGGTGTCTTTTGGGTCTGGATTGTAGAGGTCCTGCAAGAGACCATTAGGAAGGGCAGCCACCTTAATGCTATCCAGCTCATTCGCTTGACTTTCGATCTCAGTGTAATTGTATTTCACGAAAAACGTCGTAGTGAGAAGTCTTTGTCACGCAAGTGCAAGACTGTCGGCAGGGTTCCGGAAACGTCTATCGGCTCCCCGGAGCGAACCTGTCGCACGGACATGGAGAACTGAGAGGTTTGTAGCGTCGCTGTTCGCTGACCATCTGTCTTCTCTGCCTTTGAGTCGACAAAAAGTGCCTGCCGAACCGCATACTCTGGATGGAAGAGATAAAGCGCCTGCTTGTAGTCCATCTTTCCGAACAAACGCTGATCAATGCGAGACATTCCCATTCTGTCCAGCGATTCACGCGTAATGTCTTCTCCAATATCGGCCACTAAGTCGCTTTCCTCTCGAAACACCTCTTCTGCGCTTTCACGGTAATCGTAGATTGCCTGCACAACCATTCGCAGAGATGCCATCTCGATTTCTTCCAGTTGCTTTAACTTTGCTTCCAGCGAATGGGGGTCAATCAGCATTGAGTTGTCGTCCTCTGGCTTTCCCATTGTGCCCAACTATGTGCTCAAATGGACACTTGGTAGCGAGCACGTGATTCTAGGAGACGAATCTTCTGCCGCGCAACCGAATCACGGGCCAGCTGGACGTATTCCTGGTCTAATTCGATGCCAACGAATCTCCGACCTTCCCGGATAGCGGCCTCCGCAGTCGTACCACTTCCCATAAAGCAATCAAGCACAACTTCTCCGGGATCCGTAAGCAATTTGATTGCTCTCGTAGGAAGTTCAAGCGGGAACTTGGCCTCGTGATCGTCATTGTTCCTAACCGAAGGGAACTGCCAAACCCCGCGTGAACCCCACTCCTTCCACTCTGACGACGTAAGGCGGCTGCGATCTATTTTGGTGATTCCCGGCTTCCAGAAGATATACAAGTACTCGAACTCGTCCACTGAGCGATAAGAGAGGCTAGCCCAGTGAGAGTTTTCCCAAGCCGGGTCTTTAACCCAGATTCGTCGATCGTAAGGGTAGAATCCGGCACTCAACGCCCACTGCTCGACTAGGCCCCCAACGATCTTTACCCGGGTCTGACATTCAGATTTGCCGCCTCGGACATTGTTCCCATTTAGGCGCCGGTCGATTGTTTGCTCACTGCATCCTAAGAGCTCTGCGAACTGGTAGCGATTGAACTCAGGATTATTCTGTATCGCCTGTAATACGTCGTCACGCGTAACAGGCGAACGCCTTCGATCCACTACCTCGGCTTGGATACGGGGCATGTCAGGGTCGCGAAAAACTAGAATATCGGCGATGTTGATGGCCAGAAAACCGCCAGGTTTGACAATCGGAAAATGGAGCAATATTACCTCGGCCAGCAATTCCTTCCATTCATTGAATTCCAGATGTGCTTCGTAAACCTTGCCGACAAAATAAGGCGGAGACCAGACACTTAGTCCAATGCTGTTGGGCTTTACTTGGGTCAGGAGTTCAAGGGCGTCACCATGATGTATCTTATCGAATGCAAGGTTATTTACCCGTGAATTCTGCCGTTCATAGAGGGGTCTTAGTTGCTCTTGCAGTTCAGGTGAAAGACGATGAAGACTTTGACCGGAATTTCGTTTGGCGGTCATAATTCCTATCCTCCCCATTAGATTCTCAGATCCCAATACTTGCGCGAAAGGGTCCTGAGTCAGCCTACGCTACTTAGGGAGTGGTTCACTCTTGCGGGACCGGCTCAATCGTGACGTTTCCCAGGCCGGTCGCGTGCTGCTGCGCCTTGAGCTTCGTCCAGGGCAGCCAGTCCTGGGCGCGCCAGGCGCCGCCTTTTGCCGCGGGGATGGGCCTGTTCTCGTTGGCGCCGTAGCGGAAGGCCCAGTCGTCGTCGCAAGCCTGGCAGGTGAGACAGCCGGCGCTGTCCGGCGGGCACGAGAGGCCGGTGCGCTCCTGATTGGCCAGGCGTAGTTCGTAGTTGAAATAGCTCTCGGTAACGCCGCTCTCGACGATGTCCCACGGCAGCGGCGCGCCAGTTTCCCACTGGCCCAGGTAATGCTCTTTTTCCAGTCCCTGCTTTTCCATCGTACGGAAGAAGTTGCGCGTGTTCAGCCGCCCGGGTGGAATTTCCAGCAGCACATTCGCCAGCGCCCTGTCGCCGCGGCTTAACACGGCCTGTACCTCCGCCCATTCAGGCGAATCCGCACGCACCTCTACGCCATGCCTTGCCAGCGCTCGATTGATGGACCGCTGGCGGCGCTTGACCTCCTTGGCCGGCATCATTCCTTCCCATTGGAATGGGGTATGCGCTTTGGGTACGAACGGCGTGGCGTTTATCGACAGCCGCCGACTGTAGAGATGTCTCGCCTTGAGCGTGAAGTCGATCAGCGCCTGGATGTCTTCGTCCGTTTCGGTTGGATGGCCCGTCATGAAGTAGAGTTTGAGATGCGGAAAGTTTAGCTCGCTCGCCAGCCGCACCGCTTGCATCATCTGCTCTTCGGTCTGCGTCTTGTTGATCACGTTCCGCAGACGCTCGCTGCCTGCTTCCGGGGCCACCGTCAAGGTCTGGCTGCCGCCCTGGGCCATCGCCCTGATCAGCGGCACGCTGATCGGGTCCATCCGCATCGAGCTGGCGCTGATCGACGCGCCCATGCCCGCGAGTTCGGTCGCCATTTCATCGATCTGCGTATGGTCGCTCACCGCCGCGCTCACCAACCCGATGCGGTCGTGGCCTTTACGCATCGCCGCCTCCGCCCAGCCCAGCAGCGTCTCGAGCGGCTGCTCGCGCGGTGGGCGGTAGACGTATCCGGCCAGGCAAAAGCGGCAGCCGCGCCCGCACCCGCGCGCGATCTCCATCAGGTGCATGCCGCTGAACTCGGTATCCTGCGTGTAAAGGACAGAATGCGTGGGGTATTTGTGCAGCTCCCGCACCCAGAGCCGCTCCACCGGACGGAAGTCGATGTGATCGCGGTTTGAAGGGCGCAGGTGGGGAATATAGAAGCCTGGCTGCCGGTCCAGCCTCTTAAGAAGGCCCTCACGGTCGTCGTATAAACCTTCGCGGCAGAGCGACAGGAAGGCCGGTACTGCCTCCTCGCCCTCGCCGATGAGCACGGCATCGAAGAATGGGGCCATCGGCTCCGGATTCATCGTGATCCCGGGTCCGCCGGCGATGATCAGCGGCCAGGGCGAGCCGTCCCAGCGTTCGCCGCGGCTGCGGTCCGCGGCCAGCGGAGGTATGCCGGCCTGGCGCAGCATTTCCACTACGTTGAAGTAGTCCATCTCCCACGAGATGGTGAAGGCCCAGATGTCGAATTCATCCGCGCGGCGTCCGCTTTCGATCGAATGAAGCGGCGCCCCCGCGGCGGCCCCGCCTTTCTGCCAGAAGATGCGCTCGCACACAATGTCCGGCTCTTCGTTCAGCCAGCGATAGAGCAGCTGAAACGCCAGGCTGCTCATCCCAACATAGTAACTATTGGGAAAAGTCAGCGCGACGGGCAGCCGGCCGCCCCAATCCTTGACGACCGCTCCTTCCTCTTGCTGTCGCCCGCCGGCGTTCCGGCCCTGAGGCACGCTTCTCCGTTGCGATGCGCGTCTGCGATGCTTTGCCATTTCGGAAGAGTTGGCCTTCCCACTCTTGAGTCGCCTGGACCGCTGGGTCTAAAGGAGCAGGCCTGGTGTAGCGAGCAACTGGTGGCGAACCGTCGCCGCGCCCTTTCAGGACCACCCGCTTCCTCCAATCTATTTTACCACTCTCAGGTCATCCTCGCGAAAGCAGTGCAAGTGCCTCGTCCCACTCTGCCGGCGTATTCGCATTGAAAAAAGTATGTAGTTCAGGGTCAAAAGGGCGAACTGTTTCTCCAGCAACCTCGCGCAGCCGAATGTCGCGCCAAAAGCTGTCCATCCGCCGCGACCCGGCGGCCAGGGACTTCGCTACAGCGGGCAGGCAGCGCCGGTGGTAAAGCGCATGCAGAGGCTGAGCCCTCCCGTTTGCGACCACCACAACGGCGTCGTAGTCGTCGTCGGCAAGCCGCATCAGGTGCTTGCAAGCGCCCGGCGAAACAAATGGCATATCCCCCGCTACCGCCAACGCCCATCCCTCTACGCGCCGCAGACCGGTCGCAAGCCCGCCCAGGGGCCCTTGTTTCGCTTCATCGTCCGCAATGCAATCGACCCGGGCCTGGGGGCGCGAATCTCCCAGTCTCGAACTGAGTTCACTTTCCCCTCTATTGCGCAAGGCCGCGCAGATTTTCGCATCGTTGGCTAGAACGATCGCACGGTCAACGAAAGGCAGCAACCGCTCGACCACGTGAATGATCAAAGGGACGCCCTTCGGAGGCACAGGGAGCAGCAGCTTGTCTCTTCCCATGCGGCGACTCTCTCCCCCTGCCATAACCAGGAGCGTTGCTTTAGATTCAGTAGCTCCCTTCGCCATCGGGTAGCAGGCTCCCGTCAGCGCCCAACGCCAATAAAAAAAGCGAGTTGCTTACACAACTCGCGTTGAGCAATCCGGCATGCGGTGCGTCGAACTCTCAGGCAGCCTGGGCCTCAAGATGCTTCACGACGTCGCCAACGGTCTCAATCTCCTGCGCCTGTTCATCGCTGATTTCGCCGCCGAACTCCTCTTCAAACGACATTATCAGTTCAACCAAGTCCAGACTGTCAGCATCCAGGTCTTCCTTGAACTTGGCATTTTCTGTCACCTTGTCTGGATCAACATCCAACTGATCCACAATAATGTCTCGAACCTGCTCAAAGGTTGTTGCCATACTTTGCCCCCTTGTTCTACCTTCTGAAACTGTGCCAAATGCTACTACTTTGCATTCTAAACCATAGAACACTAGAATCGAAGCAAAGTTACGAATTCACGCGGCAAGTCAAGCTAATATTGTTTCAGGGCAAACCAAAGGGGTTGGCGGGGCGTCTTTCATATGTGGAGTCGGCATAGCCTCAGGCCAGAGACATAGCGTGGGGAGGCCGCCGAACATAAGCCCCAACTGATGAAGTGAATCGGAGGCGCCGCTTGTCGAACGCCGGACGCAAAGATGACCACATTCGCATCAATCTGGAAGAGGACGTCGGTTTCCACGATCTGACGACGGGGTTCGAGCGCTTCCGTTTCGTCCATCAGGCGCTGCCAGAGCTCGATCTCGACGCAGTCGATACCGGCGTCGCGCTCTTCGGCAAGCGGCTTTCCGCGCCGATTCTGGTCAGTTCAATGACAGGGGGCACGGAACAGGCGGGCCAATTCAACAGGCGGCTGGCCGAGGCCGTGCAGTGCAGAAACTTGGCGATGGGCGTCGGCAGCCAGCGGACCGCGCTCGAAGACGGAGATTCAGCCAGCTCGTTTGCCGTACGCGATTACGCGCCCAATGCGCTGGTCTTCGCCAACCTGGGCGCGGTTCAGCTCAACTATGGTTACACTGTTGACCAGTGCCGCCGCGCCGTCGGGATGGTGGAGGCCGACGCACTGATTCTGCATCTCAACCCTCTGCAAGAGGTCGTGCAACCCGAAGGAGACGTGCGCTGGACAGGGCTTCTCTCCCGGATCGAGGCGGTCTGTGCCCGTCTGGACGTCCCTGTCATTGTCAAGGAAGTCGGCTGGGGAATTAGCAAACAGGCCGCGGCGCGTTTGATCGAGGCCGGCGTCAGCGCGATTGACGTAGCCGGCGCCGGCGGCACCTCCTGGAGCGAAGTCGAAAAGCACCGCGCCGCCACCGAGCGCCAGCGCCGGCTGGCTGCCTCTTTTCGCGAGTGGGGGATTCCGACCGCCGCCAGCTTGGCCTACGTGAACGCCGCCCGCGACGAAGCCGGGAGATCCGACTTGCCGATTTTCGCCAGCGGGGGCATGCGCAGCGGCCAGGATGTTGCAAAGGCCTCGGCCCTCGGCGCCGATCTGACGGGTCTGGCCTCCCCATTTCTCAAGCGCGCCGTCGAGTCCACGCAGGCGGTCATCGACGAAATCGACCTCCTCACCGATGAGCTGCGAATCACCATGTTCGCCAGCGGGGCCCGCAATATCGAGGCATTGCGCCAGCCAGGCGTACTGATTGAGGTCTCCGACCGGGTCACCGGCGAGACCGAAAAGCTTCGCCAGCAAGCGTCGCCCGCGTGCAGCCGGTCATGTCCACGAGCAGAGGACAAGGGGTCGAGCCGGCGCCTTCTCCGCGGGCGGACGGCGAAACGCTTACTGAGTTTGCCTCGCGCTGGCTTCCGCGCGTCGAAGAGGAGATGCGGGAAGTCCTGGCTGCGCCGCACGCGGCCCACGCAGCCCACTACGCCATGATGCACTATCACCTGGGCTGGGCCGACGCGGCTTTTCAGCCGCGCACGGTCTCCTCCGGCAAGCGAATACGGCCCCTGCTCTGTCTGATGGCCTGTGAGGCGGTGGGCGGCAACCCGGTCGATGCAATCCCTGCCGCGGCTGCTGTCGAAATCCTGCACAACTTTTCTCTCGTCCACGACGACATCGAAGACGGCGACGAAACGCGCCGCCACCGCCCAACTCTGTGGACGCTGTGGGGCGTGCCGCAGGCGATCAACGTCGGTGACGGAATGTTTGCCCTCGCCTACACGGCCTTGCTGCGCGCGGGCCGCCGCGCCGACGTCACCGAATCATCGTCTGCCGCGCACGTTTTGAACTCTCTTGCGGCAGCGGCCGACCTGTTCTCGGATGCCTGCATCAGACTGACAGAGGGGCAGCACCTCGATCTGAGTTTTGAGGAGCGGGTAGACGTTTCCGTCTCCGAGTACCTGCAAATGATTGAGGGGTAAAGACAGCGGCGCTGGTCGCAGGCTCTGCATCCCTTGGCGCGCTATTCGGCGGAGCAGATTTGCGGCAGGGGCAACTCTTGGGCAGCTTTGGGCGCAACCTGGGGCTGGCATTTCAGATTCAGGACGACATTCTCGGCATCTGGGGCGATCCGGCGGTGACGGGAAAAGCGGCCGGCAATGATATCCTTCGGCGCAAGAAGAGTCTGCCTCTGCTCTACGCGTCGGAGCATCCCGCCGCCGCCGGCCGCTTCCTAGGGAACTCTGGCAGGACGGAGTCGAGGCCGAAAGTCTGCCGGAAGTCCTCGCTCTTCTTGAAGAACGGTGCGGGCGCCAGGCGCTGGTCTGAAGACAGGCTCAACCACTTTCACTGCTGACTATTGAGGGATTGAACTGATGTGCCCTTTCCGTGAAACTGCAAGTGATTGACGTTGGGTGGAAAGACGATGTCGGAGCGCAAGACTCACGTCAACCACGCTTCTGGCTCTTGCCGGCCAGCTATTGCATCGGCGCCTTTAGAGAATCTCTTCCATGGCCTCTGGCGTCCATACTACGGCCGTGGAGGTTCAAGAGCAAACTCCGCCCTCAGTTTGCACTCCAACGTCAGTGTAAAGGGATATGCGTCGTTGGGCCCGGACTGTTCCCAATCGCTGGCGGGCCCTTCCCTCAGCCCCTGAAGGCCGATTGCCTCCCTTGCCCCCCGTTCAATCCTTGGCTTCCCGCCAACAAAAAAAGAGGCGCACCAATGCGCCTCTTTTCGTTGGAGTACCAGGTTTGGAGCGCTCCGCAAAGCGCTCGCCTACCGTTCGCAAGAACCGCCGCTTACCGAATCCCAGCCATCTCCTGCAGCAGGTGCCAGTTGGCAAGTCGGTCGTCCTGGCTTGTCATCAACACTTCCGAAGGGTTGCCTTCCCTGTCGAACTGCTTGGAGAACCGCCCTTCCGAACGGGCGAAGGTGATAAAGTCGATCGTCTCTCCCGTCTTCTTGATCGTGTACCAGTCTTCCTTCACCGCCGGGTTTCCCTGCAAGCTGAGCCGGTCGCGAATCGTATCACCCTTGCGGGGGTCGTAGGTGAACATCGGGAAGGCCCGGCTGTCAACCGCCAGTTTGGCCTGGTGACGCGCCATATTGTCGGCAACGCCGTGCTCGGGCTGGCACGTTGTGAACACGTTTACGATGGCCGGCCCTTCAAACTCGGCCGCCTCCAGAATCGACTTGTAGAAATGGTTGGGAACGCTTTGCACTGTCTGGGCGACGTACGTGTTCGGGTGCATCATCGCGATTCGCCCCAGCTCTTTGCGCATCTCAGTCTTACCCGGAATCGCCTTTCCGTGCGAATACATCTTGGCGTTCTGCCCCGTAAACGAAGCTGTGCTCGTCTGTCCGCCAGTGTTGGAGTAGACCTGTGTATCCAGGACGAGTACGCTGATGTTCATGCCGCTTGCCAGCATACGGCTCAACGCCTGGAAGCCGATGTCGAGCATGGCGCCGTCACCGCCCATCACCCAGAGCTGCTTGTCCTCCCAGCCCAACTGGTCCCAGCGCAACCGCAGGCCCATCGCGAAAGTCGGGCCGTCCTCGAACAGCGAATTGCTCCATGGCACAATGTAGGGGTTGTACGGATAGGTGCTGCCGTAAACAGTATTGCAACCGGTGCTCGCCGCGATCCCGACATTCTCGGAGCCATACTTGTAGCCGAGCGCAGCCAGCCACATGCGAATCGCCGTAGCCTCCCCGCATCCCGCGCACGAGCCGGCGCCGCCCACATAGAGCATGCTCTGCTCCGCCAGCATCATGTCCACCGCAACGCGCTCGTTGATGAACTCCTGCGGCGTTGGCGGCAACTTACGGAAGAAGTCGATGCTCTTCTGATAGATCGGGACCGTCGTGTCTTCCTTCTCGATCATCTTCAGGGCATGATAGCCCAGGTCGTCACACGCCTCTACGCATTCGGCGCACCCCTTGCACTTCGTCGGGTCGATGAAAATGCCGAACTTGCCGGGCGTCTTCTTGCGCTTGGCAGGCACTTTGTAGAACTTGTTTGTCTCGGCAAACTGCTTCGACATGAAGTTCTTTTCGGCCTCGTTTTCGATGCCGTCCAGCGCGCTGCTGAGATCATCCTCGGTCACCACTTTGCCCAGGATTGCCGTATCCGGGCACTGGGTGACGCAGCTCATGCAGCCGGTGCAGTTCTCCTGGATATACTCTGGTATCTCCGGCGCAATGTAGCTGAAATCGCGATAGGCTCCTGTCCCGGCGGGAATGACCGAACGGGCGACACCCGTATCGGCATCCAGCGTCTCCGGCCCCGGCCCCTCGTTATATTCCTGAACGACGCGTTCGAAGAAGTCGTGGGCGTCTACCACCGACGCCTCGAAACTATCGTGGTAGCCGTTCTCTTCCGCGCTTTCCTCGTGGCCGTTGGCCGTGCGCGTAAGATTTCGAATGTCAAATGTATTGGTTGTAACGCCCATACGAGTAGCCGCCTTTCGGGCCTGCGTGAATCAATCTTGTAGGACCCCAGAGTCCCTTAGGAAAACAGAGTTATCTCCGCGCCCGGGACCAATGCCGGCGCGGTGATATCCTGTGCAATGACCTCCGGTGGAATCTCGAACGCCTCTTCATAGCCGCGCCGGACACAACGCATGTTCGCCTGCACGACCTTTTCGCCGCGACTGCCGAAATACTTGCGCAGCGCCTGTTCCGAGCGCTCCATCACATCCGCGTCTTCCAGGTTTGCGTCGCCGGCGAATGGCGTCACGCGTAGGAAGATGCCCAGCAGTACAATGCCCTGCATTCGAACTTCCAGATCGGCTACCGGAGCCTCTTCGCGCGCGATCTTGGCGCCGTCCGCCGCAACGACTCGCAGCTGCTTATCCCGAATAAGCTCCTTCGCCTTCGGTGGCACAATGGCCCAAACATGCTCCGGCGCGACCTTGTTCGTCTGGACGAAAAGCGTTCCCCCGGTCTGGATGCCTGCCAGCGGCTGGCTCGTAAAGAAGGCGTTGATGTCGTTCATCGGCACGAAATCAACATTGTTGAGCTCGCAGTGGGACAGAATCGGCTCGTCAGCGACCGTAAGATAGTAGGTCGTGGGCAGGCCCTTCTTCTCCGAACCGTACTTCGGATAAGCCTGCACCTTCTTGCCGAAGATGTCGCCTGCGATCGTGGCGATAACCTTGTTGGTCGTGACCGAGCCGTAGCCGCCAACCGAATGACCGCGCATCGAAAACGCGCCTTCGGGTCGCACATCCGGGTCGCCATTCAAGGGTAGGGCAAGGTCATGCTTGATGCCGACAACGAAGAATCGGGGCCCTTCCTCCTCCATGTTGCGGGCGATTGAAACAAAGTGCCCGGGCCGCACGTCGCGACTGCCCAGACCGGCCGAGCCGCTGTAGATCGTGGGAATGTCGTCAATCGCAGCAAAACCGGGGCTGCCGGTGTAGGCATCGGCGAACGCCGACTTGATGTCGTTTGTTAACGGGTTATTGGGCGCAATCGGATCGTCCATCCGCTCCAGCACAGTGAAGCCCCGCAGATGGCGCAACGCCTCAACGATTTCCTTGCTTGGGAATGGCCGGTAGCAGGTGATGTGCACCACCCCGAGCTTGATCCCTTCCTCGCGCCGGATGTAATCGACTGTCGCCTTGGCCGTCTCGATCATGCAGCCCATGCCCACGATGGCATACTCGGCGTCTTCCATGCGGTAGCAGTCAATCATCTGGTAGCGGCGGCCGGTCAACTGGAAGAACTCGTCCATTGCATTCTGGACGGAGTCACCGACCTTTGAATAGTATTCACGCTGGGCGATCTTGCCCTTCATGTAGCTGTCCTGGTTCTGCACAACACCTGTCATGATCGGATTGTAGGGGTTGAACAGATTGACCAGCTTGTCCTCCGGCCGGCCGATGTAATCTTTCATCATTTCCGGCTCGCACAACAGCACGTCCTCCACCGTGTGCGTGGTCAGAAAGCCGTCCTGTACGTTGAAAAATGGCGTACGGCTATCCTCCGCTGCCCGGCGTGAAATCAACGCCAGGTCGCCCGACTCCTGGGCCGTGCGTCCGAACAGAATACCCCAGCCGGAGTCCGACACCGACATGACATCGTCGTGCCCGGCGTGCACATTCAGGCTATGGCTCGTCAACGCCCGCGAGCCAATGTGGAAAACGACCGGAAGCCGCTTGCCCGAAATCGTGTACAACACCTCGTGCATCAAGATCAGGCCCTGGCCCGACGTATAGTTGCTGACGCGTCCTCCGGCCACGGCAAATCCCTCACACGCGGCAGCCGCGCTGTGCTCCGATTCCGGCTCGAGGAACTTCAACTCGTCCCCCCACAGGTTGCGCGCGCCGTTTGAGACCGCGGCTCCGTAGCCGCCTCCCATCGTGGTCGAAGAGGTAATCGGATAAGCGCAGGCCGCCTGTGTAATATGCGTTTCGACCCACACCACAGAGCCGGCTCCATCCGTCGTCGTCGGGATACCCGGGTACGGCACATGACCGTTCTGGTTTTCTGAGAGAGCCCCAGGTGAACCGGAAACGCTCTTTGTGTCTGCCATGGTCGTCCTCCTGATGCCAGCATAACGGGAATGGCAAGACCGATTTCAAGCCTTGCTCCAGTATACACTACCTTCTGAACCTAGTTTACCACAGATCTGCACAACAAATCAAGCTCAGGCGTAGGCCAATTGTCCAAATTGGCCCGGCCCTGTCTGTTGCTTCCTCGTGAACTGCATGATTCCTGTTCGTCTATATCTCTCCGGGCAGAATAGATGAATATCCACCATACCGCCTTGGTGGCGCCCTGGGACCCACAGTATTGCCCTGGGGCGGCCTGGCGTTTTTCTATTCAAGGGTTACGATGCCATTCGGCGTCTCAAGCCTCGCCCGCATCGCCGCAACTGGCCCAGCCGCAACCAGAATTTCGACGTGCAACGCCGACAGCATCGGCTGCACTTCGGCAGGTCGAGGATGGAACAAAGCGAGCTCCAGCAACCTCGCGCCCTGTGTGGATGTCTTCGCGGGATGGGGCGTACCCTCGCCCCACTCTATCAGAAACGGCACCAGGCCGTCGCCGGGTGGAGGCCAGCTTTCCTGCGCCTCCGGTCGTTTCGTCGTTCGCCAGCGCAATTCAACGCCGTCCGGCCGCGTTCGACCGCCTTCGACTATCACGCCGGGGTCATAGCCCGCCGCCTGCGCTGCCTGCGCCACCTCTTCCAGCGAAGGAGCCAGTACCGCCCAGGTCGCCAACTTGCCGACATGCAGAATGTCCAGACCGAAGGCAAGAGGCTCGCTTGAATTACCCGGCCGCTGCGCCGGATCGGGGGCAATGACTTCCAAATAACAGTTCTGGTTCAGAGATAGCAGCGCGTTATGCGTTCCGTTCGGATGCTGACCGCCCGCCGAGGGCCGCACACCCAGCAGCGCCGTCAGTTTATCAACAGCCTTGTCCAGGTCGGGCGCCGCATATACAAGATGATCAGCTGCAAGTGCCATTCATGCCTCTTCGTTTCGTCGCGCTCTGCTTGTCATCCATCAATTGTAGTACAATGACGGAGACACGAATTCGAGCTTCCTACCCTCGACCGGCCGGAATTCCGGCATCTCAGGCAGCATTGTAGCCTACTCACAAAAGCCGACAAAATGTGTGCGTCACTCAACAGGTGCAGCGATGAACGCCGACTTCACCAAACCGTCCGAAATCGAAATTTTTCTTTTCGACCTGAGGGGCTATCTGCTGCTGAAAAACGCGCTGTCTGAAACGGAAGTGGCCGCGTGCAACAACGGGATCGAAGCCGTTCTTCCCCTCGAAGTCGGCCGCTGGGCCGGCTACATACACGGCCACCAGTACGGGACCGACGATGGCCTCAACCTGCAGCAGATCTACGAGGCCGGGCCCGCCTTCGAAAATCTGATCGACCATCCCTCCTGGATCGAGAAGGTGAAGTTCTTCGTCGGCGGCGAAGGCACGTTCGACTATCATCATGGGCCGCTTTTCATCGACGAAAACTTCGCCAACCTGCGCGGTCCCGGCGAGGCCATCGGCATCCACTCAGGTGGGCACTGGGCAGTGAAGCGCAACCAGTTCCGCTTCCATGCCGGACGCTTTATGAGCGGACAGGTCAACCTGCTCGTCGCTTTGACCGACATCGGCCCAGGCGACGGCGGTACGATGGCGATCCCCGGCAGCCACAAGTCCAATTTCCCGCCGCCGGAATACGACGACCATTCCATCGCGCTAGGCGGCTCGGCGGATGAGATCTTCGGCGCCGAGGAAATCTACATGGACGCCGGCGACGCGCTGATCTTCGTCGACACCATCTGCCACGGCTCCGCCCGCCGCACTGCCCCCGGCGATCGCCGCGTCGTTGTCTACCGCTATGGCCCGTCTTGGGGCTTCTTTCGCTTCGGTTACCGGCCGTCCCCGCAGCTCCTCGAGCGGCTTACTCCCGCCCGACGCGAGATCGTTTGGCCGCACGACGTGATGGAGCGGGAACCGCAGATGTAGGCGCCAGCTCGATCATCGCATACGAGAGGGAACAAACCACATATCGAGGCTATCGCCCACAGCCCTTTTGAGCGGTTCAGTTGCCCGGGCAAGGCGACTATGGACCTCCTTGGAAAGCCTCAGCTCGAGCGACGGAAGGTTGCGACGCACTTCCTCTGCGTTGCGTGCGCCGACCAGCAGCGAGGTGACGCCCTCCTGCTGACGCAGCCAGGCCAGCGAGACCGCGGCCATCGGTTCGCCCAGTCCTTCGGCAATTTCCCGGATTCCGGCCACCGCAGCAAACAGCTCCTCCTCGCATCCGGCCTCACCATGTTCCGACATGGGCCGCGCGCCTGAGTAGAGGCGCGTGCGCGCCAGGCCTACTGGCATCTCGTCGGCGCTGGTGTAGCGGCCGGTTAGCACGCCCTGCGCCAGCGGGCTGTAGCAGATCACGCCGATGCCGTTCGACCGGCACAGCGGCATTACCGCGCGCTCGATGCCGCGCCAAGCCAGGCTGAACGGCAGTTGATCGCTAACGCTCCGGCCCAATTCGATCATCTCCGACAGATCCCGGACCGCGAAGTTGCAGACTCCGTACGCGCGAATCTTGCCCTGCTCCTGCAGCATTTCAAGCGCGCCCACCGTCTCGGCCATCGGCACGTCCCGGTTCGGCCAGTGAATTTGGTACAGGTCAATGTAGTCGGTCTGCAGCGCCGTCAGGCTGCGCTCGCAAGCCTGTCTCAAATCGTTGGCGGCCAAGTTGGCCGCGCTGACTTTCGTGGCGATGACCGCTTCGGTTCGCCGCCCCTTCAGGCCGCGTCCCAGTACCTCCTCCGAGCGCCCGTATCCCTCCGCCGTGTCGAAAAAGTTGATGCCCTCATCGAGCGCAGCGTGGACCGCCGCGATCGAATCTGCGTCCGCCTGCGCGCCCCACACGTCGCCGCCCGCAAACGGCCAGCAGCCCAGCGCGATCGCCGATACTCTCATATCGTCCCGACTTCCCAGTGCCCTGTACAGCATCAGTCACACCCTCCTCCCGTCTTTTGAGCCTGAAAGCTACCCCAGCGGTGGATCTTTTGCAAGGGCCCGAATCGTGGTACTCTCTTGTTAAGATTTCGACCGTTAAAGTTGGAGTTTTGCCCGTGCCAAGCATTCGCAGCCGCCTGTTCAAGGAGTTTTTCCGCCAGCGCAACAAACGCCTCCCGCTTGACCGCCCTTTAGATGACCAGCGCAGCACGATTGACATGCGCGGCGGCCGCCTGCCGATGGCCGCCGGGATGCAGGCCATGCCGGTCGACGCCTATGGCGTACCGTCTGAATGGCTCGATAGCCGCGACACTCGTTCGGACAGGGCGTTTCTCTACCTGCACGGCGGCGGCTATTTCATTGGCTCGTGCCGGTCGCACCGCAATTTCGTCTCCCACATCGCCGCCGCCTGTCGCGCCCGCACACTGCTGCCCGAATACCGCCTCGCCCCGGAAAACCCCTTCCCTGCCGGACTGCTGGACACCCGCGCCGCGTACCGCTTCCTTCTGGCCCAGGGATATCCGCCCGAAAGGATCGTTGTCGGCGGTGAATCGTCGGGGGGAGGCCTGGCGCTGGCGCTGCTCCAGACCCTGCGCGACGAACGCATGCAGATGCCCGCCGGCGCCGTTCTGCTCTCTCCATGGACCGACCTGATCGGTACCGGCGCCAGCGTCCGTACCCGTGCCCGCCGTGACCCGTGGCTGCGCCCCGCCGGCATCGAACTCCTCGCGAATCGCTACCGCAACGGCACGCCTAGCGACCACTCGCTCGTGTCGCCGCACTATGCCGAGATGCACGGCCTGCCACCCCTGCTGATTCACGCCGGTGACGACGAAATTCTTCTTGACGATTCGACGCGCCTGGCGGAAAAAGCGACCGCCGCCGGCGTTGACGTTTCGCTCAAGATCTGGGACGGCCTCTGGCACGCCTTCCACGCCTTCTATCCCTGGGTGCCGGAGGCGCGGCAAGCGCACAACGAAATCGGTAATTGGGTCGCTCTTCGAACATCAGCGGTGACTGCCGATGATACGCTCAGCCGACGTTCGCAGCGAAACGGAAGCGCGCCAATGGGAGGCGCGACTCAATCGGGAGCGGCCCGAACGGTCGCAGGTGGCCGCCTGGATCGTGTCCAGGACCTGCGGCGCGCCAGCCAACTCGCCGCGAGTGATTGAGCTGGCCTGCGGCGGGGGCTACCTCGCGGAACACCTTTTCCGCCACCTCCCGTCAGCTCGCTACTGCGGCTTCGACCTCTCGCCGCACCTGCTCGACTTCGCCCGCGGCCGGCTCGCCGGCGAGCCGGACGAATCTGCGGCCCGTCGCGCAAATAATTTAGTGTGCGTCGACCTGGTAAGCGAAGACTGGGAGTCGAAGTTGCCGGCGTTGGACTGGGCCGGGCAGGTGGACGCGGTTATCTCGCTGCAGGCGCTGCATGACCTTGGTGGGCTCGCAGAGCAGACCAAAGTGCTGGCGCAGGCGCGCCTCCTCCTCCGCCCCGGCGGGCAGGTTATCTATGGCGATCTGCTCCAGGACGCCTCCAACCCGCACCCCAGCCGTTTCACCGCCGCCCAACACGAGGATATGTTGCAGGCGGCCGGATTTGTACCCGTTCCGGAAGGTCAGCCGGCCGCCGCGGAGAGCGCCCTCTTCGGCGATTTCGGCTGTTTCCGGCGCCGGAAATGAAGACTACCGCCCTCGCCCGCAGGAATCCTCCCCTCGAGGAGCAGGACAACCCGAGCCAGCAAGCATTCTGCCCCTACTATCGCAGTGGCGACCAGTTGAGGACAAAGCATCAGCGCTCGAACATGGCCTCCGGTCGCCGCCTCGAAAGCTGGGCGCTCGACCTTCTGCCACTACGTCCCGACACAAGCGTGCTGGACGCCGGCTGCGGCTGGGGCCGCTTTACCTGGCCGCTCGTCGAAACCCACCGCCTGGCGCCGGCCAACATCACTTGCTGCGACAGCTCGATCGGGATGTTGCAGACCGCATCTGAGGAAGCGGAGCGGCGCGGACATCGCCTGCATCTCGCCGCCGCCGACATCCAGACCCTGCCATTTCCCAGCGCTCGCTTTGACGGCGCGATGGCCAATCATGTACTCTACCATCTGCCAGACATTCCCGCCGGGATTCGCGAATTGGCGCGAGTCGTGAAGAAAGACGGCTGGGTCTTGGCCACCACCAACAGCGATGAAATATCCGTGCCGGTCCTGGAATACCACTACGCCGCACTCGACGAGATGGGAATCGACTACGTTTCCGAGACCCGCTCCCCCTTTTCGATGGAGAACGGAGCGCAGCTCCTGCAACCTTCTTTCGAGAATGTGCGCCGGTTCTACTTTGAAGATGAGACCATCTACGACTCGGCAGATGAGTTCCTGGCCGGCTACAAAACGATTGGCCGTTACCGCAACTTGCTGGCGCGCGACGACATAGGCCTGGAAGCCAAAGAAAGGCTGCCGCTTCTAGTGCGCGAATTTGCGGACAGGGAAATCCACCAGCATGGCGTGCTGCGCTCGCCGGTGCGGATGGGCGCATTTGTGTGCACCGGCCCGATTTCCTGACAACAGATAGCGTGTGCGGCCGGTGACGATAGGGGCCGCGGTCAGCCTTGCAGCGCACAAGGCCTAGCGGAGATCAACTGATGAGTACTCTGAACCCAGAAAGCGACGTGGCAAAACTCATGGCGAAACAATCAAGAGACGGGACGGTTGCGTGGATTGGTGTGCGTCCGGCGCGGCGCGGCCAACTCCAGCCGGTGGATGCGGTCGAAGCCGTGCCCGGCAGCGGCCTCCGGGGCGATCACTTTCACGGGCAGGGCGACGGCAAGCGCCAGGTGACCCTGATCCAGGGCGAGCACCTCGACGCGGTCGGAGCATTCCTGCGCGGCGCCTCGCCGGATCCCGCGCTGACGCGACGCAACATCGTCGTGCGCGGCGTCAACCTGTTCAGCCTCCAGGACAGGCGCTTTCGCATCGGCGCAGCGGTCTTCGAGCACAGCGGGCCCTGCCACCCGTGCAGCCGCATGGAGGAGAATCTCGGCCCGGGCGGCTACAACGCCATGCGCGGCCACGGCGGCATCACTGCCAGGGTCGTGGAGGGCGGCACAGTTCGCGTCGGCGACGCAGTGGAGCGGCTTCCGCTGGGCGAAGAGGTTGTCGAGGGGAACTAAGCGCTGGATGCAGCGAGCGGGCCATAGACCGCCCGCAGGCTGGCCGCCTCGTTGTCGGGATTCTGGTAGGCGCCGGCCGTCCGCCGTGCGTTCTCGGTGACCCGATCGAAGGCGTCCGGGTCGGCGGCAATTTCGCGAAGGGCCTGCTCCAGCTGCTCCCCGAGCGCGGGGACGTTTCCGTTCTCCACCAGAATGCAGTTCTGGCCCGTGCCTTCGCCCCGCATGTAGACGCCGCCGATGCCGCTGTAGCCCACGACCAGGCAGCCGCAGGCCATCGCCTCGAGGACGGAAGTGTTCATGCCCTCCTGCATATTGGTGGATACGTATACGGTGGCTTGACGCAGATGGCGGGCATACTCGTCCTCGCTCAGCCCGCGCAGCGGCATCCATTCGAACTCGGTGAAGGGCGGACCCTTAGCGAACAAAATACTGTGCAGCCAGGCAGCCGAACGCTCCTTGCGGGTCAGGTAGCAGACCTTGGGGCGTTTCTGGTCCGGCGCGAAGCGGTAACGCGACTCGTTCACATATTCGCTGATCAACGTCGCTTCGATGCCCATGCTCCAGCGAAGATACTCCTGGATGAGCGGCGACTTGGTGATCACCCTTTCGATGCCGAAGCTGCGCCAGGTCTGCCCGGCAGGCAGATTCCAGTAAGTGGGCGACCAGCTCAGCGCTATCACGATCCGTTCACCGGCGAAGCGGGCTGTCTGCTGCATGATTTGGGGCATCACCTCGGGGATGACGAGAACATCCCGCGGCGTGAACTGCGGACGGTCCGACAGCCAGATCGTCGGCGCCTCGTAACCGTGCCAGGTCACCTGGAACGGCCGCTTCTGGTGGACGATCCAGGCGTCGGACCCCATCTCCTTCAGCCGCTGCGCATGGCGGTACAGCGTTTTGATGCCGCCTGAAGGCTGGGGAAAATCGGGACAAAAGTAGAGAATGCGTGACATCGGGCAGCTGCTTTCTTTACCTTTCTGAGATTGCTTGAGAAACGTCTGAATCTGAACACTCTGCAACAGGTCGCAAAGGAGGATCCAGTGCCCTATCAAATCTTGACCGACTCAGCGCTGCCGCCGGACATGGCGGGCATGGTCGTCGACAGCTGCGACGTTCACATCTGGGACCTCACCGCAGATGACCCGATCCTGGCGCAGATCGAAGGCTTCATCGTCTACGGCCATCCAATAGTACCCGGCTCGCTGATGGACAAGATGCCCAAGCTGCGTTGTCTCAGCAACTTTGGCGTCGGCGTCGACCACATCAACCTGGAAGACGCCAAGGCCCGCGGCCTCCCGGTCGGTTTCACACCCGGTTTCGTCAACGGCGTCACCGCCGACATGGCCTTTGCCATGCTCATGGCGATCGGCCGCAACATCATCCAGGGCTGGCGCCACGCCCGCGGGCCCGACTACCTTGCCTACGACGCCAACATCCTGCACGGCCACGAGATCTACGGCTCGACGCTCGGCATTGTCGGCATGGGCAGAGTCGGTCGCGAGATCGCCCGCCGCGCCGTCGGGTTCGACATGAACGTTCTCTACCACAACCGCAATCCCAGCCCGGACGCCGCCAACTTGAATGCATCCTACCGCACCTTGGAAGGGCTGCTGGACGAGGCCGATTTCGTCGTCCTGAGCGTGCCGATGTCGCCGCAGACCCGCCATCTGATCGGTGCCGCCGAGCTTGCCCGCATGAAGGAGACCGCCTACCTGGTCAACGTCGCCCGCGGCGGCGTTGTCGACCACGACGCGCTGGTGGACGCGCTGCAGCGCAACGAGATCGCCGGCGCCATCATGGATGTGACCGACCCGGAGCCCCTGCCGCGCGATCATCGGCTGCTGCGGCTCGACAACTGCGTCATTTTGCCCCATCTTGGCAGTGCCTCGCGCCAATCGCGTTACCGCATGGCCCGCCGCACCGTTGACAACCTGCTCGCCAGCCTGCGCGGGGAAGAGATGCCTAGCCGCGCAGCATAGCGCACGCATCCAGCCTATTCGCCATCCCCAGGCGGCCGCAGCAGCTCGGGCGGCGCATCCGGCGGGGCGCTCAACGTCAGCAGGAACGCCTTGAGCGCCCCGCTCTGTTCCTCCGTAAAGGCCAGCGGCACCAGGTCCGAATGGCCGGGAAAGGCGGGCGGCGCGTGGTTGTAGTGGCGCATCACCTCGTCGAGATCGGCGAAGATTCCGTTGTGCATGTAGGGCGCCGTGTTGGCCACATTGCGCAGGCCCGGCACCTTGAACGCCCCCACCAGCTCCTCGCCCTCCAGTTTGATGAATCGCAGCTCCACGCAGCCATCCTCGCCGGCATCGCTGTACGCGCCGAGACAGTTGAACTCGTCCTCCACAACCTGCAGCGTGCCGAGCGAACGGCCCTGGTCGAATTTGTCGCCCTGCGGCAGTGGCAGGCCGATGTTGTGAAAGGTGCCGTTCGTGAACAGCGGCCCGTTATGGCAGTCGGTGCACTGGCCGTCGCCGATGAAGAGCCGCAACCCTTCCGCCTCCTGCTCGCTGAACAGCTCGGCCATGCGGCCCTGGTCGTTGGCGAGCGCGGCCGCCGCGTAGTCGTCGAAACGGCTTCGCCCCGGCAGTAGCTGGCGCGAATAGGCGGCGATGCTCTTGCCAATGTTGGCAAAGATGCGGTTAATCGTCCCCTGGTCCGCTTCCGTCATCCCCTCCCATGCGGCCCGCAGCGTTTCATCCACAGCCGGAGCGGCGCCCGGCGGAAAGCTCATCTCATCGGATAGATCGGGCGCCGGGCCGAACAGCGCCTCGTACTGGCTGCGATAGTTTTCCACTACATAGCGGGCGTGCGCGCTCCGGTTGCCGCCGTGCTCGATCGCATTTTCCTGCGGCGCCAGCGCCTGCGCCCACTGGCTGTCTTTGCGCCCGTCCCAGTAGTACCAGTCGCTGTAGGCGATGCCCACGATCGTGGGCGTGTGGCGCGGTGTATCCGCGCCGCGCACGTTGGCGCGCACCTTGCCGTCGGTGAAGTAGAGTTCGGGTACGTGGCAGGAGGCGCACGCGACCTTCCCATCCGGGCTGAGGCCGGCGTCGAAATAGAGCGCATGCCCCAGGGCGACCGCTTCCGGGTCGTCGCTTACCTCGTTGGATGGGTCCGGCGGCAGAGGCGGCAGCCGGTCGATGCTGAGGGAGGCGATAAGGCCCCGTTCGGCCGCGGTCCATCCATGCGCCCCGCTTTCCGGCGAGCGCTCTTCGCCTGTGAGAATGGACCAAACGGAGGCCGCCGGCCCCTCCTGAAAAGGGCCGAACAGGAAAAGAGCAAAACCTGTGACGAGGATGAGCAGGACCGCCGCGGCTACAACCAAGGTGGTGCGGCGCACGCTCTAATTCAGCTCGAACTCAAATGTAACCGAGTCGCTCACGCCGCCGGAACTGATCTCCAGCGTGAGGACCCAGTCGCCGCTCATGTTGAAGCGCATTCCTTCCAGGAGGTAATCGCCGCCGCCCAGGTTCTCAGTCACCCGCGGCGAGGTCGGAAAGCCGTGATCGTGCTCCGGCATACCGCCATCAACCGTGATCTCGGCATCGGTGACCGAGCTGCCGTCCGCCATCTCGATGTGGAGCGTCCATGCATGCGTCTCGTTGATCACGACCGGGTCGAGCCGGCTGACGGCCCTGACGGTGAACAGACCGTTCTCGGTCTCCTCCGCTTCGAGCGCGTCCGCAGCCATCGAACCGCCGGACATGTCCATTTCCATCTCGCCGCCGTCCATTTCCATGCCCCCACCCTGGTCCGGCATGACCATATTGCAAGCGCCTGCGATGTAAGCCAGGGTCAGCAAACAGACGGACAAACAAACTCTCATTCACAATTCTCCTCATTGAGCAAAGTGATTGACCAGGTAAGAAAGTAGTATAGCACGTGTCACTTTCTCTGACCTTACCACAGACGGAAGGCATCCGGCCCAACCGGGCTCTTCGTCAGCGCGCGAACGGGCGGCTGCTGCCTGGAATACCGGTCCATTGCCCCCATGCGTTTCGGCCTTCCCAATACGCGAAAGGGCGCGAAGAGCCAAATGTGGCAGCGTCAAGTCGTTTCAACGATCTCGGCCCGCTTCCATGCACGAAGAAATCTCCTCTTCTGACTGAATCTGCATCGCCTCGACCGAGCCCGGCCACGGTTTCAGAGCACAATGCATGAAAGCCTGCCCCTCGGCGTCATCCTCGACAACGTACACCTTGGGCAACATCTGTATGGCAGCACTGGGCGAGACTCCTGTCATGTGAGTCATCAGGTCTTCAGGTTTGAATCCCGCCGGCTGGTAGTCGACACTGTAAAAGGAACCGCTCCCAACTACGAGGCCTTTGCTCTCATACCAAAGACTCAGGCCCACACCTGTTTCGTCATTTGCAAAGTAGAAGACCGAGTCGTAGTAGTCCGGTTCGCCAAGGCACTCGATAACTCGTCCCAACGCGGGCTGGAATCGTTCCCAGAAAGCCGTGATGCCCATAAGCTTTCCTTCTTCAAACCGGGCAGAGTAGTAGGCGAATTCTCTTAAGACGTCGTTCCATATCAACCAGAACTTGCCCCTGATGAATCCCAGATCTGACCATTTTTCTGTCGATGCCCCAAAGTTCGGCTGCCCTTTCCCTGACGTCTGCAGGAGAATCTTTGCCGAATCGGAACTCTTCCCAAAGGGACTCGCCGAATCTGTAGCAAGAAAAGGGAATTGCCGTTTCCGGTTCGGCCGATGAAGTCGCCCGGCATCCCGCCAGCAGAATGATTGTAGCCGTTACGCCGGCCAGTAAGATCTTCGCACGTATGGACACCTTCCCAGACCCTTCGGTTTACTAAGGTGCAGCCTGGCGCCCCTTATTCCCGACAAACTACCAACCGGACGGGAGCCATCATTTCGTTGGGCGAAACTCCCGCGCACTCCCGCACTTCGCGCGCAAGAGTCTGCGTTCGAGTCAATCGACAAAGACAACGGGCCGGCCCATCCACACAATGTCCTTGTCCAGGCCGATGAGCAGTCGGAACACCTTCTGCGATACGACGAGCCATCGTTCTCCCTGCCTCTCTACCCCGCCAAACATCTCGTGCGTAGAGTTGACATCCTTCGCATAGAAGCCGGCGCGACTGTAACAGATGTCCCCATTCCAGCGTTTGGGAATGGGTTCAATGGCGTGATTCTCTCCACACATTGACGTTCTGTAAGGCAGATGCTCGCGGCTGCCGGGCGGAAAGGCTGCCGGGGTCAAAATATGGTCGCTTCGCATGGCATACCAATCTGCAGGCTCCTCGCCACCGACAGGGGAGAGCGTGCATCCGGTAACAGATGCCTCGCGCAGGTCAATTGCCAGCTTGCGAGGAATCAAAAGTGAATTCAGATAGCCTTCCGTCGACGACAGACCCAGAACCGTCTCGTCTGACTCTACTTCAATGAGAACATGCTCGAACATCCACACCAGTTCCTGGAAGCCGCAGTGCCGGCAAACCGTCTCGCGTTCCGCCGCTTCTCTCCGAGTCGTTCCCTCCAGAAGTCGCCTGCCCAGAAAAAGATATTCGGCAGACTTCAATCTCATCTTCGCAAGAAAGAGAATCGGAAATACCAGGAAGAGGCCTGTCAGACCCCCCAAGGAGAGTGGAAAGATATACTCTTCGGCGCCCGTCCTGTAGTTAAAGGCAAGGTCCCATGCCGGTACACTAGCCATTCCGATCTGCATGGCGAAAGTTCGGCTGTCAACCCACTCTGAACGACTTCCGGCCAGCGCCGCCAAGAGGCGTGGGACTCTCAGCTGTTCGTCAGAAAATCCTGTCTGTGCTGGTCCCAGAATGACCAGGCATAAATGAACAGGGTGACTGCTGTCGTGAACCAGAATCTGCCATCGATCTCCATTCGATTCCTACCGGGTTCTCAGACCGAAAACTGCCCGTTCAGCACTGCCAAGGCAAATGCCAGTTTCTCGCAGCCCTAACCTGCTTCCGGCTTGAGCACTGGCTCATGGCTTCCTTCCCTCTCAGGCCCCCAGCGCCTCCCACCGCGCGGCCATCCCGCGCAGCTTGGCCTGAAATTCCTCGGTCTCGATCACCTCGCGGTTCACCGGATACTTGGGAATCTCGCCGCGGAACAGCGCCAGCAAACTCTCACAGGCCATCGCCCCGTTCAAATCGTAGAGGTCGTCGGTCCAGGCCAGCGCGTGCGGCGAGAGGATCACGTTCTCCATCTCGATCAGCGGATGGTCCAGCGGCAGCGGCTCCGGCTCGACCACGTCCAGGCCCGCGCCCGCGATCGCGCCGCTCTGCAGCGCCGCGACCAGGTCTTCCTGGTTGACAATCGGCCCGCGCGCCGTGTTGATGAAATAGGCGCTCGGCTTCATCAGCGAAAAGAGCCGCGCGTCGACCAGGCCGCGCGTCTCGTCGCTCAACGGGCAGTTGACCGACACAAAATCCGATTCGCGGAAGAGCTCTTCAATGCTGACCAGCTCGACGTTCAGCGCCGCCGCCCGCTGCGGGTCGAGGTAGGGATCATGGGTGATGCGCCGCCCCAGGTCGAACGGACCGAGCAGGCGGAACATCTCGCCGCCGATGTTGCCCATCCCGACCGAGCCGACCGTCTTGCCGCTCAGACCCAGCCCGCTGGCCTCCATCTTCTGGTCCCAGCGTCCGGTGCGCACGAGCTTGTCCTTGGCTGCTAGGTTCTTCGCCAGCGCCAGGAGCAACGTCAGGATCGCCTCGGCGACCGGTTTGCGCACCGCGTCCACCGCGATCGTCAGCAGCACGTGGTTGGCGGTCAGCGCCTCGGTGTCGACCATGTCGTAGCCGACGCCCCAGCGCGCGACGCAGATCATGCGCCCGCCGCCGCTGACCGTGGCCGCGGTATAGGGACTGCCCAGGGCGATGACACCGTCAAAGTCGGCGACCGCCTCGGCCTGCACCGGCTCGCCGTAGTCGACGTCGAAATAGTCCCATTCGACATGGGGCAGCGGGTCGACCAAACGCGCCAGGACCGGTTCGATTGTGCCCGGCGCAAATGTCTTGAATCCGGCCGAAGCGCCGATGCGGAAAGGCTGAGACATGGAAAGACTCCTTGATTGCGTGTCGTAGGGTCCGGTTCTCTTGCAAGTGACGCGAATGCGGCTGCGCTCCCCGCGCTACTCCTCTTCGAATAGCGACTGTCGCGCATTGAAGTAGGGCGGCTCGAACAGCAACTTCTGCCTCGCCGTCAGGTTGACGTTTGCGGGCGGCTTCGTGTAGCTGGCGCTCCACGACTGCTGGCCGGGGCTGTACTTGAAAAGCAGCGAACGGCGCTGGTAGCCGGCCGTCCACACTGCCGTGCCATGGGTGAGCGCCTCGGTGAAGATAACCACCGACCCGGCCGGCGCCTCCGGCACCACGACCGCGTCGTGCGCCGCGTGCGCAGACTGGATGCTCCGGGGGCACGGGTAGTTCGCCTTGTGGCTGCCCGGTATGGCGCAGAATCCACCCACCGCCGGCCCCGTGTCGGTCAGATTCCAGGCCGCGACCGTCAGGCCATTGTACATCTGCCCATCGCGAAAGTGGTAGTACTCCGGCGGGTCGTAGGGCGTGTTGCCCCCGTGCAGCCGCAGAGACTCGGTGCCGGCGCGCATATAGATGCCGTAGTAGTGGTCCAGGCGAAATCCGTCGCCGAGGACCGCCTTCAGGTAAGATATGATGCGGTCGTGATCGAGAAGATCGCAGTAGATCTGCCCCCATTCCAGGTAGCCGCCGAAGCGTGCGCTCAGCGTGTCGTCCTCGGGCGGCGGCAGCTCCTGGCTGTCCATCAACCGGTTCAGCGCTGCGACCTCCGCCGCCGACAGCACATCCTCGATGACCAGGTAGCCGCGCAGGTCGAACAGATAGCGTTCCTCTTCGTTCATCGGCTCCCCCCGCCGGCATTCACCCGCCCAAACCTACTCCAGCAGATTGTCCTCGATATAGTCCCAGTTGATGTCCTGCCCTAGGCCGGGCAGCTGCGAAATATGAACGTTGCCTTCGTCGTCCATCGGGTCGTCGAGCCGGTTCAGCCACGCGGCCGGCTCGTCATGGTCGATAAAGGGGTGCAGCAGGCCGCGCTCATAGTACTGCCCCGGAATGGCCATCGCGCAAAGGGCGTGGAGATTGCCCGGCCCTCCGCCATGGACCTCCATCCGCATACCGAACGACTCGGCAAGATGGGCTACTTTCATCAGCGGTGTGAGCCCGCCCAGGTCGCCGACCCCGCCGCGCACCAGGTCGCACGCGCCCGCTTTGATCCACTCCGCCCGCGTGAACATCTTGCCCTCGGCCGTCTCCGGCCCGCAGATTGGCAGCGAAGTCTGCTCGCACAGCCAGACGTAGGACGACATGCTGTGCTCGTCCATCGGCTCTTCCATCCAGTAGTAGTCCAGTTTTTCCAGGCCCCGGGCCAGCTCCAGCGCCTCTAGGCGAGAGTAGTAGTGGTAGGGATCGAGCATCAGGTGGGCATCGGGTCCGTAGACTTCGCGCACGGCCGCGCAGGCGGCAAGGTCGCGTTTGACGTCGGGCGCGCCCTCGTATGGAGGCTGCCAGGTGTGCAGCTTGAAGGCCGGGTAGCCGCGCCCGATGCACCAGGCGGCAAATTTCGCATAGTCCTGCGGAGTGCCCAGGCCGCCTTCGACGTCATCGCCGCACATCGTGCTGGCGTATGCCGGCACCTTGTCGCGCGTGGCGCCGAGCAGTTTGTGTACGGGAATGTCGAGCGCCCGCCCCGTCAGGTCCCACAGCGCCAGGTCGACGGCATTCAGCAGCCGGTCGGACATTGTCGCCAGGTTGAGCCGCTGGCGCTCCTTCAGATTATGCCAGATCCGCTCGCGGTAGAAGGGGTCTTCGCCCGTGATATATGGCTTGACAAGGCCGTCAATCAGCCCCTGCGACGGGCTGCCAAAAAAGTAACCCTCGACGCCCTCATCGGTATGAATCGTGAGCAGCGCCTGCACCGCCTCGTGCGGATCGCCAGGATGGCCGTGCCCTTCGGAATCGCGCACGGTGTTCGAAACATGGCGAAAGCGGCGAACGGTCATATCGGTGATTCTCATGGAGCTCTCCTGCCGGCAGAAAAGGTGGTTGGGAACTGCGGGGACGGTAAGCGCGGCGTCCAGATGACAGCTGCATTCGCCCTCAGGCGCAGTGTAGCATAGGCCAGTGGAGGGCAAAAGCTGATTCGTTGGGTACGGAAATTGCAGTCGAAAAAGGTTGCCGGGAAGCGATGATCATCTTGCAGCGCTCCTCGCAAACAAAGGGCCAGGAACATTTCCACTTTGCCCATACACAAACATTCACGTTAAGTTATGGTCTGAGAGAAGAGTTGCTTCGGAAACCGCGTTTTCGGCAGCAGCGATTATTGCGGGAATCAACTGCGAATCTTTATTCAAAGTAACCTGTGTTGACACCCTCCAGGAGGCCTGACGGTGCGCCGTGTACCAAGACTTGCACTCACACTTTTTCTCCCGTTCGCAATTCTCGTTACGTCCTGCAACCCCATTCCGACCAAGGAACAGCCGGCCGCCTACGCCCAGGCACTGGTTAACGACGCTATCCGCTTCTACAATGAAAATGGCCGCGAAGCAACCGTGGAACACTTCAGCTCGTTCGACCAGGTTGACGGACAATGGTACGTCTCTATGTGGGACGAGAATATTGTCTACATCGCCAGCCCATATACTGAACTCATCGGCAGAGATCTCTCTAATCTCAAGGACGTTAACGGAATCAGCTACCGAGAACATATCGCGAGCACCTCTACGGCAGGCAAGTGGATCAGCTACGTCTTCCTGAACCCTGAAACGAATAAACCGCAACCGAAGCACACGTGGTTCGTCCGACATGACGGGTTGGTATTTGCTTCCGGTTTCTACGAATAGCCGCATATAGAACAACCTCGGATAACCGTGCTAAGACCCCTTTCCAGTCATAAGGAAGGGTCGCTGGTTCACTCGCCGGCGGCCCCGGCATTCAGTCGTCACGGTCAAACTTCCTCTGAACATGACGAAAACACTCATGCGCCTGACGCGACGACAAGACCGCTTGACTCGCGAGAAGACCGGTTAGGAATTTGAACACTTCCCCGAACGTACTGAGCAAGTCATCTGCCAGCAGACGCTTCTGATTGCCGCGAACGGGCGCCATGCCCGGGCAGAATTGTCAGCCTCCCCACTTTTGCATGAGCTCTTCTGTGGTACAATGCCGGTATGCTCCCGGTCAGCATCGAACCGTTCAGCGCGGGCGCCTGCCGGCGCGCTGTGATCGCGGAACCAGCTCTTTGGGTCGATGCATGGTACGGTGGCCGGTTGCTGCGGAAAGGAGCGTTCGCTTGGTCGGGAGGCGGAATTTCTATCAGACGCGTCGGGAAATATATGAGTGACGAAAATCAAGACGAAGAGCAGAGCGACATAGAGCAAGAGGCAGCGGGCCAGCCCGTAAACGGCTCTGATGACGAGCAGGAAGAAGCGTCTCCGGCAGCGGCGGAAGCCGCCGCCGAGGCGCGGGAATCTGAAGGCAATGGGGCCGCGGACGGAGGGCAAGACGACGAAGCCGCAAAGGAGTCGCAGCTGACCGACGTTGCCGACGACCTGCCGGTCCTGCCGTTGCGCGGCATCGTCGTCTATCCGATGATGTGGCTGCCGCTGACCATCGGCCAGGAGCGCAGTATCAAGCTGGTCGAGGACAACCTGCCTCAAAGCCGAATTATTGCCCTGGCAACAAGCAAGGATGAATCGATCGAGGAGCCGTCGTCCGATCAGATTTACGGGATCGGGACCGCGGCCCAGGTCCATCGCGTGCTGAAGGCGCCGGACGGCACCGTCCGGCTTGCAGTCCAGGGCCTGGAGCGCATCCGTCTGACCGAGTACATCCAGGATGAGCCCTATCTGCGCGCACGCGTCGAAGTCCTGCCCGAAGAACTCGAAGAGGGGCTGGACATCGACGGGTCAGCCCGGGCCGTGACCGACCTTTTCCGACGGCTTGTCGAGTTGGACGGTCAGATGCCCGATGAGCTGGCCGTGATGGCGGCCAACGTCGAAAACGCCCGTCAGTTGGCTTATCTTGTCGCAAGCAGCATCCGCCTGGAGATAGATGACGCCCAGCAGCTGCTGGAGATGGACAGCGTCCAGGAAAAGCTCCTGCGCCTGACCCAGCTGCTTCTTGGCGAGGTCGACGTCATGGAACTGGGCAACAAGATCCAGTCCCAGGCGCAGGGTGAAATGGAGAAGATGCAGAAGGACTTCTTCCTGCGCGAGCAGATCAAGGCAATCCAGAAGGAGCTGGGCGAGGAGGACGAGCAGGAAGCCGACATCCGTGAGCTTGAGGAACGCATCGAGGCCGCGGGCATGCCGGATGAGGCGCACAAGGAGGCGACGCGCGAACTGAACCGGATGCGGCGCATGCCAATTCAAGCCGCCGAATACAGCGTCATCAAGACCTACCTCGACCTGATGGTGTCACTGCCCTGGCAGCAAACAACCGAGGATAATCTCGATATCAACCACGCCCGCGATGTCCTGGAAGAGGACCACTACGGACTTGATGAAATCAAAGACCGCATCGTCGAATACCTTGCCGTGCGCAGGCTGCGGGCGGCGCGCAAGGCGGGGCGCAAAGTCGAGGAGGAGGACGCCCGCGACAAGATCCGGCGCGAGCGGGAGGGTGTGCTGCTCTGCTTTGTCGGTCCGCCGGGCGTCGGCAAGACCAGCCTGGGGATCAGTATCGCCCGCGCCATGGGGCGAAAGTTTATGCGGTTGGCGCTGGGCGGCGTGCGCGACGAGGCCGAAATCCGGGGATTTCGCCGCACCTACATCGGTTCGATGCCGGGCCGCATCATTCAGAGCCTGCGCCGCGTCGAGTCGAAGAATCCGGTCTTTATGCTCGACGAGGTCGACAAGCTGGGACGGGACTTTCGCGGCGACCCCACCAGCGCGCTTCTCGAGGTCCTGGACCCGGAACAGAACCGCGAGTTTCGCGATCACTACCTCGACGTTGCCTTTGACCTGAGCGAGGTCATGTTCATTACAACCGCAAATGTGCTGGACACGATCCCCGGCCCGCTACGCGATCGTATGGAGGTTATCCAGCTCAGCAGTTACACAGAGGACGAGAAGGTCAAAATCGCGCAGCAGTATCTCGTTTTCCGACAGATTAAAGAGAACGGGCTGCGCGACGGCGAGATTGCGTTCACCGAAGAGGCCCTGCACAAGATCGTGCATGACTACACGCGCGAAGCCGGCGTGCGCAACATGGAGCGGGAAATCGGCAAGATCTGCCGTAAGGTCGCCGCCACAATCGCGGCGGACGTGCCGTTTCAGCTGCAGGCCCCGCTTCCCCTCGGCCTGGATGAGACGCCTTCGCAGCAGGGCTACCTCGAAGACGGAGCCGGCGCCAATACAAAGCAAGGGAACGGCGCCTACTCCTCCGAAACGGTCCGCATTACACCGGAATCGCTGGCCGAGTACCTGGGCCCGCGTCGCTTCCAGCGGGAGGAGATCGCCGACCGTACGCGCATGCCCGGCGTAGCCGTCGGCCTTTCCTGGACGATAACCGGCGGTGAGATCCTCTTTTTCGAAGCGACCAAGATGCCAGGCAAGAAGGGATTCGTTCTGACGGGGCAGCTGGGTGAGGTCATGAAGGAGAGCGCCCAGGCCGCGCTCAGCTATGTGAGGAGCCGTGCCCGCGAACTCAACATTTCTCCCAACTTTTTTGAAGAGATTGACATTCATCTTCACATCCCCGAAGGCGCTCTACCCAAAGACGGGCCCAGCGCCGGGGTGACCATGGTCACCGCAATTGCCAGTCTGCTCACGGGCCGCTCAGTTCATCCTGATATCGGTATGACCGGCGAAATTACGCTCCGCGGCAAGGTCCTGCGAATTGGCGGGCTGAAGGAGAAGGTGCTGGCCGCGGCCAGGGCTGGCCTGAGCACGATCATCATGCCGGCCGCGAACAAGGCCGACCTCGAGGAGCTCCCGGAGAACGTGCGGGCGTCGATGAAGTTTTTTCCTGTAGAGACGGTCGATGAGGTGCTTGAGACCGCTCTGCAGCACGAGCTGGTCCTGGATGAGAAGGACGACGCCCCCGACGCCCCCGCTCCTTCCTCGGACGGACCCGTAACAGAAAGCGATAGCGATCCGCTGGAACGGATTGAGTACGCGTCATGAACAGGGCTGCCCTGCTAAGAACGGGGCAGTTTCAAAATAGAAAATGAGTAGAAGAAAAAGATCGAGAGGCGCCTCTGCAGGAGGCGCGCCAGCGCAGACAGGCGCGCGTCAGGGCAGCGGAAAACTGCGCTGGTACAAGGTGGATTTGCACACCCACACGCCGGCCTCGAGCGATTACGAGGAGCCCGGCATCACCTACCTGGAGTGGCTGGCGACGGCACGCAGTCGCGGGCTGGATGTCGTCGCCATTACCGACCACAACACGGTTGCCGGTGTCGACGCCATCCGCAGCGAAATCGAGTGGCTGACCCGCCTGCAACAGCAGAACAGGCTGACCGACGTTGAGCGCAGCAATCTGGAAAAATGGCATAAGTTGGCGAACGAGATTGTCGTACTTCCCGGCTTCGAATTTACCGCCACGTTCGGTTTCCATATTCTCGCAATCTATCCCCCCGAAACAACGGTCCGCGAGCTGGAGCATATACTCTTGCGTTTGAATGTGCCGCAAGACAGGTTGGACGCCGGCTCGACCGAAACCGGCGCGAGCACCGACGTGATCAGCGCCTACGAAACGATCGTTGACTCCGGCGGCATCGCCATCGCTGCCCACGCCAACAGCACGCACGGTGTTGCGATGCGCAACTTTCCCTTCGGCGGACAGACGAAGATTTCCTATACGCAAGATGCCAACCTGAGCGCACTCGAAGTGACCGATCTGGAGAGCCGCAGCCGCAAGGCTACTTCGCGTTTTTTCAACGGCTCCAAGCCGGAGTATCCGCGCAAGATGCATTGCATCCAGGGGAGCGACGCCCACCGCCGCAGCGCCGATCCCCGTAACAGTAGACGCCTCGGCATCGGGGAGCGTGCCACCGAACTGCTATTGCCCGAGCCGTCGTTCGATGCGATCGAGGAGCTGTTTTCCGGCCGCTGGTTTGACCGCACGCGCCCCTTTCGCGCGCCGGAAAAGGTGGTCGATCACCTGGCCGCTGCCAGGGCCGAAGGGCCCAACCAGACCCAGAGTTTCCACGAGACCGCCAACAAGAAAGGAGGGCGGCAGACGGTCGTCCTCGCCGACCTTTGCGCCTTCGCCAACACCGACGGCGGTACGATTTTTGTCGGCGCCAACGCCCGCAAGGGCAAGGTGAAAGGGCTTGACAACTCGAATCAGGCGCAGAAGGAGATTCAGCAGGCCATAACCGAAAGGCTCACGCCGCCATTGGAGCCTCGCTACGAAGTCATCACGAATAGCGGGGCGGATGTGCTGCGCATCGGCGTCGACGCTGGCGACGAAAAGCCCTATTGCCTCGACGGCTCGAAGTTCTACGTGCGCAGCGACGCCGAGACCAGCCTGGCGTTGCGGGACGAAATTGTGGCGTTGGTACTGGAGAGCGTCGGGCTCAACGCCGACCTGGTCGGCGGCGATGAAGGCGATGATGCCCCGGCGGCGGATGAATCCGCAGGGGAGGACAAGGCCTCCGCAGCTGCGCGCGGTAACTCGAAGCGCACGCGCGGCCGCGCGGGGAAGGCATCTCCAAAGGAGAATGATCCATTCTTTCTTCCTCAGGACGGCGTCGAAATCGTCGACCGCGAGAAGAGGGGCGATACGACATACTATGTTGTGCGAAACTTGCGCAACCAGGGCTCCGTCGGCAATGTTACCCGCAAGGGCGCACGCAAGCTGTGGAACTATGCCATAACCCAATACGAGGACAGCCCGGTCAGGTCAAACCAGATTCGCTGGAAGGAGAACGTCGGCATCGTTCGCTCGGCCAAGCGCGCCGGCAAGGTGCGCTTTGACCTGGCCTTGCGCGAAGGATCTGACATTCGCATCTTCTACGGGGTCACTGAAGAGGGGATGGAAGGCGCTTGGGCGCAATTTGTCGAAGAAGCCGAATAGTGGTATCTAGAGTGAACCGGTTTCCGACCGGTTGCACTCACCAGATGTAGATGACAGCCACCACCGATAGCAGCCACAGGACGACACCCGCGAGCAACGGTCGGTCTGAGAAGAGCAGATCTTCCGGCGCGCCCCCCCTTTGCTCCACATGGATCAGGTAGAGATAACGGAAGACGACGAAGACGATCAACGGGACCGTCAGCATCATCTGCGCCGGCCCGGCCAGTGCGGTTTCGGCCTCGAAACTGTATAGGGTGTAGCTGATCAAGCCGCTGACCGTGACGAGACCGATGATCTGATCGAGAAAGGGCAGGTTATACTGGTCCAGGCTGCTCCTGTGGCCGGACGCGGAATCTTTGAGCAGCAGGATTTCGTGTCGGCGTTTGCCGAAGCCGACAAAGAAGGCCAGCAGACTGACACATATGTATAACCACGGGCTGAATGCGCTAACATTCACCGCGGTCAAGCCGGCAACGACTCGCAGGAGAAAGAAAACAGCGATCATCATTACGTCGATAATTACGAGCCGCTTCAGATAGAAGGTGTATGCCGCATTCAGAACCAGGTAGGCGGCCAACGTTAGCCCGATCTGGGGATTGAACAGGCCGGCGCCGAGCAAGCTTATCGCGGCCAGGAGGACCAGAGCCCCTTTGGCCAGGGCAGGGCTGAGATGCCCGCTCGCCAATGGCCTCAATCGTTTGCGGGGATGAAGGCGGTCGCTTTCTATATCGACCAGGTCGTTCAGAAGATAGACACTGCTGGAGACCAGACAGAAGGCGACGAAGGCAATGGCCGCGGCAAGGCCGAGACTCGGATCGAGCAGTTTCCCATCGAAGATCAGTCCGACCAGAACGAAACCGTTCTTCGTCCACTGCTTGGGCCGCATCGTACGCAGCAGGCCGTGAAGTTGGGCTCGCAAGCCTGTCGGTCTCTCGCCTGCTGCATAAAGCCCACCCCTAGAGGACGACGGGGAAGGCTCGGGCGCGCTTGGCATTGCCAGAACTCCTGATCTTATTGCGTTCGAATCACGCTAGAGAAACGCGCGAGGGTTCAGCCAATAATACTTCACACAGCGGGGGGGCCCAAACCTGACACTGGGCCGCGCCTCCTGTCCCGATGGGTCGCCGCCGGTCAAAAAATGCCGCATCTGATGCAATTTCCTGGTACAAGCCAACAACTAGTGTCATGCCGATAGTTATCATTATTTTGATCGTTTTTCTGCTTATTGCGCTCAATGGGCTGTTTGTCGCCGCTGAGATCGGTACGGTCGGCGCGCGGCGGGCCCGCATCGCGCAACAGGCCGCCGAGGGCAACCGCTTTGCCAGCCTGCTGCTTCCCCACCTGGAAAGCCCCTCCAGGCTGGACGACTACATCGCCGCCTGCCAGCTCGGCATCACACTCTCAAGCCTCGTGCTGGGCTTCTACGGCCAGGCCGCGATCACACCGCTGGTGGCGCCGCTGCTGAGCAGCTCCGGCCTCGTCGTACAGGCCGCCGCGACCTCGATCGCGGCCACCGTCGTCCTGATCGTGCTGACCGTGATCCAGGTCACACTCAGCGAACTCGCGCCCAAGACCGTCGCCATCCAGTTCCCCGAACGGACATCCTTGCTCCTCATCCTGCCCGTAAGCTGGTCGATGGTCGTGATGCGGCCGCTCATCTGGTTCTTCAACGGCAGCGGCCGCCTGATTTTACGTCTCATCGGCCTGCGAGCGGTCTCCGAGGGCGTGCACATTCACGCGCCCGAGGAAATCCTGATGATGGTGAAGGAGAGCGGCGCTGGCGGCCTGCTGGAAGAGGGTGAGACGGAGCTGCTCGAGAACACCCTGCAGCTGCGGCAGCGTTCCCTGCGCAGTGTCATGGTCCCCCGTACCCAGCTTCTGGCCGCCCCCGTGGAGCTGACAGCGGCCAGGCTGCTAAACCTGCTGGCAGAATCAAGCCATTCGCGCCTCCCGCTGTACGAAGGCTCAATCGACAACATTGTCGGCGTGGTGCATCTGAAGGACCTGCTCTGGTTGCGTCTCTCGTCGGGGGAAACCGGACCAGGCCAATCGCACGATGCGGCCGGCGCCGCCCAGGGCGTAAAATCCCTGATGCGCTCGCCTCCTTTTGTGCCGGAATCTGCCTCGGTTGCCACTGTCTTTCGACAGCTGCAGCGCGATCGCTACCACATGGCGGTTGTCATCGACGAATATGGCGGCACCGCCGGGATCGTAACTTTTGAGGATCTGGTCGAGGAGATCTTCGGCGATATAGCCGATGAATTCGACTCGGACACCCGCGAAATCGTTCTGGGTGAGGACGGGCGCCTGCTGCTCGAAGGAGACGTGGAGTTGGACCGGCTGGCAGAACTCCTCGGCGCGCCGCTCCATGTCGAAGATGTGGATACAATCGGCGGAGCAATACTGGCGGCGCTGGGGGCAATCCCAGAGCCGGGTCAGGAGGTGCAGCTGCAGGGCATCGAGTTTCGCGTCGAGCAGGTGAGCGGCTACGCGGTGGCCCAGGTCAGCGTCGCCTTGCCCTCGAACGCGGCGGCGGACCTGCGGCAGGACGTTGTGTCAATTGATCGCGGCGGCGGACAGCCGCGGAACAGGAGCTGAGCCGGTGGAATACCTGCTTCCGGCCTTCATCATCGCCGCGTTGATCTTCTTCAACGGCCTCTTCGTGAGTGTTGAGTTTGCGGTCGTGGCCTCCTCACGGGCGCGCATGGCGCAGCTCGCCAACCAGGGCTCGGCCTCTGCTGCCAGGATACTGCGCATCCTGACCGAGACGCGCTGGCAGACGCGTTTCATCATCATGGCACAGCTCGGCATCACGCTCTCCAGCCTGGGCCTGGGCATGTACGGCGAGCACACGGTCGCGCATTGGATGCTGGACCTGCTTGAGCATTACGGCGTCGAGCGCGGTTTCTTCACCATCGCCACCGCACACAGCATCGCCTCTGTGTTGGCTATCGCCCTCATGACCTACCTGCACGTGGTCCTCGGCGAGGTCATGCCAAAGTCGCTTGCGCTGCAGGCGCCGGAAGCGACCGCCCTGCGCGTCATCGGCCCCGTTTCGCTCATCCAGCGCATTTTCTCGCCGATCATCTTCGTCCTCAACGCGATCGCGCGTGCAATCACGCGGGCATTCGGTGTGCCCGAAAGGGGCGAGCACGACCACATGGTCTCCGCGCAGGAGCTCGAGCTGATTGTCGAAGAAAGCTCTGAAGAGGGACTGCTTGCGCCTTCCGAGCAGCTCTACATTGAGAACATCCTCGACATGCGCGAGCGCACAGTCGGCCAGGTGATGACGCCGCGCACGCGCATCGTCGGCATATCCGCCGACGAGTCACAAGAGACGGTCCTGCGCATCGTCTGCGATTCCAATCACTCGCGGTTTCCCATCTACGATGGCAATCTCGATCAGATCAAGGGATTCTTCCATGTGAAAGACCTGGCCCGCCACCTGATGCGAGGCGACCTTGGCGGCCCTCTCGACCTGCGCCGGATGGCGAAGAGCCGCCCCGTGATTGCGGTGCCCGAGACGCTCTCGCTCGACCTGATGTTGCGTCGGTTCCGCGCCGAAGGCGGCGCGCTCGCCGTCGTCATCGACGAATACGGCGGGACCGCCGGAATCGTGACCTTTGAAGACCTGCTCGAAGAGGTCGTCGGCGAGATCCAGGACGAGTTTGACATCGAACGCGCGCCTTTCGAACTGATAGGCGAACGCCGCCTGCGGGTTGACGGCTCGCTGCTGTTGCACGAGTTGAATCAACACTTCAATATCAAGTTTGAAGACCAGGAGGTCGATACGGTCGGCGGTCTGATCATGGCCCGGCTTGGCCGGATTCCCGTAGTTGGCGACACGGTCGAGTTGGACGACGTTCGCTACACAGTAGAGCTTGTGGCAGGTCGAGCCGTCGAGTCGGCCCTGGTCGAGCTGCCTGCGGAGAGCTCCCCGCCGGCCGAAAGCCTGGACGACGACGCCGAGTCGGCAAACGTCAAAGATTGACAGACACGGCCGCCGCTGCTAGAATCTACTCTGAACCCGCTCATCTGTACTGTTCCGGCTTCCCAGCCGGTCGGCCGGGGCGGGGAAACGACAAAAGGCGTTGACGGAGAGGAGTAGCCGCCGGCAAATCCCCCAGCGAGTCCGGGTAGGTGGGAGCCGGATGGATCAATGGCGCGGTGAAAATCACTCCTGAGCTGCGGCCAGAAAAGCGGTCTTTCGCTGAGTAGAGGCCGACGGTGACGTGAGCCGTTACCTTCACCATCGGGCGGTAGAGTAAGTTCGGCGGAGCAATTGCGCCCGGTGAGGAGTTGCCCGGACTTATGGCCGGGAAACAGGGTGGTACCGCGGACCGACAGGCCCGTCCCTGGCAAGGGGACGGGCTTTTATTTTGCCTGGCGGTGCAGGAGCAACCTGCATCGCGGCGAGGCGCCAGACAAATATGACCGATCTGCTATTCTACGACGACTCCTACCTGCGGGACTTTGACGCCACAATTGTCGCGGTCGACAAGAAAGAGGGCCGGTTGCGCGTCGCGCTCGACCGCACCGCTTTCTACCCCGGCGGCGGCGGCCAGCCCAACGACAGCGGCTGGCTGACCGTTGACGGGAACAGGTTTTCTGTAGACAGAGTCAAGCGCGAAAGCGGCCGGATCTGGCACGCGCTCGGGGGCATGAAGGGCGCGTCGGTCCGCATCGCCTCCCGGCAGCGCGTTCGATGTGAGCTCGACTGGGCGCGGCGCTACGCGCTGATGCGGACGCACACGGCAATGCACATCCTCTGCGGGGTCGTCTGGCGCGACTACGGCGCCTCGGTGACGGGCGGAGACATGAAGTTGGGCGCAGGACGCATGGACTTCGAGTTCGCTGCTATGAGCGGCGAGCTGGTCGCCGAAATTGAGCGCAGCTGCAACGCGGAGATCGCGGCCGCGCGACCGGTCATCACCAGGATTTTGCCGCGGGAAGAGGCGTTCGAGATCCCCGACCTGATCCGCACCAAGATCAACCTGCTTCCCAAACAGATCAGGGAGGTGCGAACGGTCGAGCTGAAAGGCCTGGACCTGCAGGCCGACGGCGGCACACATACCGGGAACACCAGCGAAGTCGGCTCGATACGCGTGGTCAAATACCAAAGTAAGGGCGCGATCAACAAGCGCATCTACGTGGAGATCGGCGAGCCGGAGGCGTAGCCGGCATTGGCTCGCCCGGCGAAAGAGGAAATCTGACGATGACACAGGCACTGGCAAAGAACTACGCTTCACGCGACGCGGGCGCACCTGGCAGCCGCTATCAAGAGGTGCCGGCCAGCGTCTCATTTCCCGAATTGGAGGAGTCGATTCTCAAGCTCTGGCAGGACAAGGACGTCTTCAGACGTTCGATGGAGGAGCGGGAGGGCGGCCCCGAGTACGTCTTTTTCGAGGGTCCGCCGACGGCAAACGGCCGCCCCGGCATCCACCACGTGCTGGCCAGGGCCTTCAAGGATATGTTCCCCCGCTACAAGACGATGCAGGGCTACCATGTCCTCCGCAAAGGCGGCTGGGACACGCACGGTCTGCCCGTGGAGCTGGAGGTCGAAAGGCAGCTTGGTCTCACCGGCAAAGAGCAGATCGAGGAGTACGGCGTCGCCCGCTTCAACCAGATGTGCAAGGAGTCCGTCTGGGAATACCTGAACGACTGGGAAGCGCTCACCGAGCGGATGGCCTTCTGGGTCAGTTTGGACGACGCCTACGTCACCATGACCAATGAATATGTGCATTCGCTCTGGTGGATTCTGCGGGAGCTCTGGGACAAGGGCCTTCTCTTCGAGGGTTACAAGGTCGTTCCCTACTGCCCCCGCTGCGGCACCCCCCTGAGCAGCCACGAGCTCTCCCTGGGCTACCAGGAAGGCACCGTCGACCCGAGCATCTTTGTAAAATTCGTCGTCAAGGGCGAGGAAAACGCATTCCTGATGGCGTGGACAACCACGCCCTGGACGCTGCCTGGGAACGCCGCGCTGGCCGTGGGCGAAAAGGTCGACTACGTCAAAGTGCGCGACCGCAGCGGCGCGCTGCTCTACCTGGCGAAGGACCGGGCGGATGCCGTGCTGGAGCCGGGCTACCAGCTCCTCGAAGAGATGAAGGGCGCCGCGCTCGTGGGAATGGAGTACGAGCCCCTCTTCCAATTCGGCGCCGCGCCCGCTGAGCGCTATGCCTATGTCATCGCCGCCGATTTCGTCAGCACCGCAGACGGCACCGGCATCGTCCACGTCGCCCCTGCCTTCGGCGCGGATGACCTCGCGGTCGGCCAGGCGCACGGGCTGCCGGTCTTTCATACTGTCGACGCTGCCGGCCAGTTCAAGGACGAGGTTTCTCCTTGGGCCGGCCTGTTCGTCAAAGACGCCGACCCGCACATCGCCGCCGACCTGGAGAACCGCGGGCAGCTCTATAAGGCCGAGACCTACGAGCATACCTACCCGTTCTGCTGGCGCTGCGACACCCCCCTCATCTACTGGGCCAAGCAGACCTGGTATATCCGTACCAGCAGCTTCAAGGACCGGCTGGTGGCGCTCAACGATACGATCAACTGGGTGCCCGATCACATCCGCAACGGCCGCTTCGGGCGCTGGCTGGAGAACAACGTCGATTGGGCCCTGGGCCGCGACCGCTACTGGGCCACACCGATCCCAATCTGGAAGAGCGATGCGCCCGGCAGCGACCACATGGAGTGTATCGGGGGCCTTGACGAACTCTCGCAAAAGTGCGGCCGCGAGCTGAAAGGTCTGGACCTGCACCGCCCCTACGTGGATGAAATCACCTGGCCGGCGCCCGACGGCGGCACCATGCGGCGCGTTCCCGAGCTCTGCGATGTCTGGTTCGACAGCGGCGCCATGCCCGTCGCCCAGTGGCACTACCCATACGCCAACCAGGCGGAATTCGATACCTATCAGCAGGCCGATTACATCTGCGAAGCCGTCGATCAAACCCGCGGCTGGTTCTACACGCTCCACGCCGTCAGCACCCTACTGTTCGACCGGCCCGCGTTCAAAAACGTCATTTGCCTTGGGCACATCCTGGCCGAGGACGGCTCGAAAATGAGCAAGTCCCGCGGCAATGTCGTCAATCCCTGGCAGGTTTTCGCCGAACACGGCGCCGATGCCACGCGCTGGTACATGTATACGGCCGGCCCGCCCGGCAATGCCCGCCGCTTCAGCGGCAACCTCGTGGCCGAGGTAAAACGGCGCTTTCTGAACACGCTCTGGAATACCTACAGCTTCTTCGCCGTCTACGCCAACCTGGCGCCGGCAGCCGACCCGCCCCCCACCGAGGGCAGCAACGACTTCGACCGCTGGCTGCTCTCCGAGCTCAACCGTCTCGTCCGCGAGGTGACCGCCGCCTACGAAGCCTACGACGTTACCGCTGCCACACGCCCCATTGCCGAATTCGTCGACGATCTCAGCAACTGGTACGTGCGGCTCAACCGCCGGCGCTTTTGGGATGGCGACGCCGGCGCGCTCGCCGCGCTGCGCCACACGCTGGTCACGCTAGCCAAACTGCTCGCCCCGGCGATCCCATTTCTCTCCGAGGCGATCTATCAGAACCTGGTCCTCTCCGTCGAGCCGGACCAGCCCGATTCGGTGCATCTGGCTCAGTGGCCGCAGGCTGACCCCGGCGCAATCGACGCCGAGCTGAGCGCAGCGATGGCGCTGGCGCAGAAGGTCACGACCCTGGGTCGCGCGGCCAGGGAATCAGCCGCGCTCAAGGTGCGCCAGCCCCTGCAACAGGTGGTCGTCCGCACCCGAACGGAAGACGAGCGCGCCGGCCTGGAGCGGATGCGGCAGCTCCTGCTCTCCGAGCTCAATGTGAAGGACTTGACTCTTGCCAGCCAAGGCGATGAGCTGGTCGATGTTGAGGTCTTCCCCTTGCCCAGGCAGCTGGGCCAGAAGTACGGGCGCGGCTACCCGGTCATCCGGCGCCTCTTCGCGCAGATGGACCAACGGCAGCTGGCGGGACGTTTTGGCGAGGGCGAGACCGTTACTGTGGAGGAACACGGCAACAGTTATCAGGTCGGACCGGAGGATGTCGAAGTGCGGCGAACACCGCGCGCCGGATTTGCCGTCGCCGAAGACGGCGGCTATCTTGTCGCCGTCACCACCTCTGTGACCCCCGAATTGGAACGGGAAGGGCACGCCCGCGAGCTCGTTCGCCGTATCCAGCAGCTGCGCAAGGACACCGACCTGGAAATCAACGACCGCATCATGCTCTTGCTGCCCCAAACGCAGCAGCTTGAGAGCTTGCTGTCCGCCCATCGAGACTACATCGTGGCAGAGACCTTGACATTGGAGATCGTGTGGAATCCGGCAGCCGAAAATCCGACCGCTGAGGCCTGCGCCACCTTTTCGCTTGGCGGGGAAAAGGTTACAATTGGACTGACAAAGTTTGGGTCCAGCAACCAGTAGCCGCTGGTGTTCACAAGGAAGTGAAGAATGGCATCCTACCAATATGAATCTAATCTGAAGTACGCCAATACCCACGAGTGGGCCAGGCGTGATGACGCCACCGTTGTCGTGGGAATCAGCGATGCCGCCCAGGACATGATGAGCGATATCGTTTTTGTCGAGCTGCCTGAAGTCGGCGAAGCCGTCGCCGCCGGCGACGCCATCGCGGTCGTGGAGTCTGTCAAGGCCGCCGAAGACATAATCTCGCCGGTTTCGGGAACGATCGCTGCCGTCAACGAGGCGCTTATAGACACGCCGGAGCTGGTCAATAGCGATCCGTACGGCGTCTGGTTCCTCAAAATCGAAATCAACGACGACGCCGGCAGCGAACTTGAGAAGTTGATGGACGCGGATGCCTACACCGCCTTTGTCGAAAGCGAAACGTGAAGGGGGCAGACGCGCGGGCCGGGAAAGGAATATCGCGGGGACTCCTCTCCCCAATCCATCTCCTCGCCCGCTGTTTCCCGTCCTCCTGCTGCTGGCGCTGCTGCTGGCCGGCTGCGACGGGATGCCCGCCGCGCCGCGCCTCCCAGCCATTCCCTTTCTCAGCACAGAGTCCGACGCCCATCGGCCAGGACGCGAGTTGCGGGTCCTGCTCCCCCAGGAAGGCGCGCTTACCCAAGCCCTTCGCCACAGGATCGATGCCTGGGCATCCGAACGGGAGCTGGAAGTCAATCTTTCCGCCGTGGCCGATTACAGCCGCGGGCTGAGCGATCGCCTTCAATCTCAGTCTTTCCCCGACCTCTTTGTCGTCACAGGTTTTCTCTTCCCGGAACTGGCCGCCTCCGACCTCCTTGCACCGGCCCCAGCCGGCGCTCTTGACCCGGCCGGCTATCCCCCTCAACTCGCTGGAGCCTTCGTCTGGCCGCCAGGAGGCAGTTCCGTAGAACGCTACTGTCTTCCCCGTGAAGTTCGGACGTTGGCGCTCGTTTACGACCGGGTTGGGCTGGCCTCTTCCGGACAGCTGCCGCCTGCAGACTGGGAGACGCTGCGGGCCGCGGCCGAGGCCCAGACGAACGTCGACCTCAACCGCTTCGGGTTCATCGAGGCGCCCGACCTTTCCCGCTGGCTTCCCTTCTTTTTCGGTGCAGGTGGTACAATCATCGACGAGAACGGGCGCATGGCCTTGCAGTCCCAGGCGGCAGACGCGGCGATGGAGTGGTACATCCGCATCTTCCGCGACAACTTCGCCGGCCATGCGGGCGAATCGAACAACGAGTGGGCCGGCGAGGTACTGGCAAAGGGCAAAGGCGCCCTGACCATCGAAGGCAACTGGGTCGCTCCCTACTTTGAAACGCACTTTCCGGCCTTCTCCTACGGTGTGGCGCCGTTGCCGGAGGGTCCGGCGCAGGCGAATCGTACAGTAGCCTTTACAAGCTGTTATGCCGTCCACGCCGGCTCCCCGTTCGCGCAAGAGGCGTTCGACCTGGCGGCTCTTCTCTCCAGTTCCGAAGTGGTGAGCGCCCTGCCGAACGATGGCGGCTGGATGCCCGCCGCGGACGCGCTGCGCGCTGAGTGGCGCGAGGAGTATCCCCATCTCGCTGCCTTCGCCGACGGTGTGTCCGGCGCCAGGGTCTGGCAGTTCCCGCCCGGCTTCAGGCCGTTCTTGCGCAGTTTTAACCGCGGCATGATTCAGCTCTTCGCCGCCGAGATCGAGGCCGGCAGTTTTCTGGCTGAGATGCAGCAGATAGGAGAGCAGCTGCTATCGGGGGACCGCGACCAATAGCGACCGACAGGCCACCCTCCTTCTCTGCAATTGGCGTTACAACTATGCCTGGCAGAAAGAGGATTCTTCCAACATGGCCGAAAGCCATCCAAACGCGGCCCTTCGTGTGAATTCGTGTTCTGCGTGGATCGTTGAGCAGTTGCAGGCTCCGTCCGTCGGGAGAATTGGCGACCTAAGAAAGAGAATCGAAAAAGAGACTCGATAGTTACACAATGGCTGGCAAGTGACCACTGCGAAACCGTTCGCTGACAATGTTGCTCTGATCACCGGCGCCGCATCCGGGATAGGTCGTGCGGTCGCACGCCGCTTTGCCGATTTGGGCGCGGCCGTCGCCGTCTGCGACGTGGATGAAGACGGAGGCGCCGAGACAGTGCGTCTCTTGCGCGAATCTGGCGCCTTCGCCCTGTACATCAGCTGCGACGTCGCCGACGCCAGCGCCGTGGCCCGCCTGCACGACGAGATCGTCAGCCGCTTTGGCCGCTTGGATTGCGCCGTTAACAACGCCGGCATTGGCGGGCCGTGGGAGCGCATCGAGTCCTATCCCCGCGACGGCTGGGAAAGAGTGCTGGCGGTCAATCTCAACGGCGTCTTCTACTGCATGCAGGAGCAGATAAAGCGAATGGCCGATTCGTCAGGCGCAATCGTAAACATTTCATCCATCGCCGGCAAGCGGGGCCTGCCTTACCAGGCCGCCTACACTGCTTCCAAGCACGGCGTCATCGGCCTGACACGCGTCGCCGCCCAGGAAGCCGCGCGCTACAACATCCGCGTGAACGCGGTCTGTCCCGTCTATACGCACACGCCGCTCTTCGAGCCTCTGATCGCAGCCAACCCGCGCCGGGCGCAGAAGATGCTGGAGCGGATACCAATGCGCCGCTTCGCACAGCCGCAAGAAATCGCCGACACGGTGATCTGGCTCTGCTCCGGGCAGGCGCGCTTCATCACCGGCCAGGCGCTCAACGTAGACGGCGGCATGACCGCCTGAATAGAGGGTCCCACACAACCCGAATGGAGCATTATATGTCCAGACAAGCTGCCCTTGCTGATCTACGTTCCAAGATCGGCGTTGAATCCCCCGCCGGCGACTGGCTTGCGGTAACCCAGGAGATGATCGACGACTTCGCCGACGTCACCCGCGATCACCAGTGGATCCACATCGACCCGCAGCGGGCGGCGCGCGACTCCCCTTTCGGCGCGACCGTCGCCCACGGATTCTTCACGCTTTCTCTCATCCCGCACCTCACCGGCATGGTCGAGCCGGACAAACCCCGTTACCGGGGCGTCGCGCTTACCGTCAACTACGGGCTCAACCGCGTCCGCTTTCCCCATCCCCTGCTCGCCGGTCAACGCATCCGCGCCCGCACCCAGTTGCAGTCGGTCGAAGAGGTCAGGGGCAACGGCTTGCAGCTGGTGCACCAGGTCACAGTAGACGTAGAAGGCGAGCAAAAGCCGACCTGCGTCGCCGAGATGGTTTCGCGACTGTACTTTCATGCCGAATGAGCGATCAAGGCCCGGACCCATGTTCAGCGATCAGACCGTCATCGTGACCGGCGCGGGTCGCGGCATCGGCGCCAGCGCGGCCCTGCTGTTTGCCCGACACGGAGCCCGCGTTGTCGTCAACGACCTCGATGCCGCCCTGGGCGAAGAGACGGCGCAAACGATTGTCGACGCCGGCGGGCAGGCGATCCACCTGGCCGGCAGCGTGACCGACGCCGAATTTCCCAGCCGGCTTGTGCAGTCGGCCGTCGACGCCTTCGGCCAAATCAATGTCGTCGTCAACAACGCCGGTTACACCTGGGACGGCATGGCGCACAAGATTACCGACGAGCAGTGGCAGGCCATACTCGATGTCCATCTGACCGCGCCCTTTCGCATGATCCAGGCCGCCGCGCCCTATCTGCGCGACGCCGCTAAGACCGAACTGGAGTCGGGCGCCGCGTTAAGCAATCGCTGTATTGTGAACATCTCGTCGACATCCGGCCTGCACGGCAACTTCGGCCAGGCCAACTACGCAGCCGCCAAAATGGGCGTCGTCGGCCTCACCAAGACGGTCGCCAAGGAGTGGGGCGCTCTCGGCATTCGCTGCAATGCGGTCGCCTTCGGTTTCGTCGATACCCGCCTGACGCGCCCCCAGGAAACCCAGGAGGAAGCGATCGAAATCGACGGTCGCGAGCTTCTGCTTGGCATCCCGCGCAAAGTGCGAGACCTCCTCGACCGCGACATCGGCCAGCGCATCCCCCTCGCCCGGCCCGCCTCGGTCGCGGAGGCTGCAGGCGGCATCGTCCTGATGGCATCGCCCCTTGCCTCGTACATCACCGGCCACGTGCTGGAGGTCACTGGAGGAATGGGAATCTGAATGCCGCGCACAATGTCCAGCCAGCTGCAAGTTGGATGCACAGCTTGCCAGTCCGGCCAATCGACGTCCACACGGCGAAGATGAAGAAGCGAAAACGGGGCACGCGTTTGGCAAGACAGTTCCCGTAACCGGAGCGTCAAGCGGCATAAGCCGCGCCTGCGCATGGACCGCGCCGGCTGGCGCGTCATCGCCACAGTCCGCAAGCAGGAGGATGCCGGTCAGCTGCACATTGACGCCACCGGGCGCCTGTGCACGGTGCTGCTGGACGCGACCGACGCCGACCAGATAGCGGAAACGGCAGGCGCAGTTGGAGAGTTCGTCGGAGATGCCGGTCTGCGCGGCCTGGTCGACAGCGCAGGAATCCCCGGCGGCGGCCTGCTCGGGTTTCTCGCCCCCGGCTGATTCTCAAACAAATTCCAAAGTACGGTCCGGACAGCACTTATGCCGTACCTGCCTCTCACCGGGCGGAACGCGACTAGCGATTTGGAGCCTCCTCGGTTGTACGCACAGAAATCTCCACCTCCAACAAACGAACTCTACTGCGAGATGCCAACAATGACTTTACGATTCAGCAAGACCTTCTGTCTGCTCGCAACGGCAATTCTGGCCCTTATCGTCGCGGCCTGCACGCCCGAAATGTCTCCTTCCGCCGTATCCGTGGATGAGCAGAGCGCGCCAGCCACCGATGCGGGCGTAGAAGAGCCCATTGACCCCATCCGCATTGGGGCCCTTGCGCCGCTCTCAGCCCCCGGCTCGGTTGTCGCCGGCGAAGCCATCAGCGATGCCATGAATATCGCGATTGATGAAATCAATGCTGCCGGCGGCCTGTTGGGTAGGCCGCTGGAACTGGTAATCTTTGACAGCGAGGGCCTTCCTGAGCGCGGGACCGCCGGCGCCGAACGCCTCATCAATCAAGACAAAGTCATCGCAATCGCAGGCGGCAGCCACAGCTCCGTCGGCGTAGCTGCCAAAGAGGTCGCACACGACAACAACATCCCCATCGTCCTCGTCAACACCTGGAACGATACGATCACAAGCGTCCAATATCCCCAAGTCTTCCGCATCGCGCCGCTGAGCTCCGAAGTGTCGGCCATCGACGTGAATTTCATGAAGTGGCTGCGCGACGACGTCGGCATGACCCTCGAAAAGGTCGTCCTGTTGACCGAAAACACCGACTACGGAATTCCGGCGGCCGAAGACACTGCCTGGTTCTTGTCCGAAACCGGCATCGACTCCGTAACCTTCGGCGTCGATATCGGCACGCAGGACTTCGCCGGCATAATCGAGCGCATCAAAGCCGAGCATCCCGACCTCATTATGTCGCTGGCGACCGGCGAGGCCTCTTACAACTTTGCCCAGCAATCCGCCGACGCCGGCATCGGACCCCAGGACGTGCCCACCATCTGTGATCATGTCGCCCTTGTGAGCGACGCATTCTGGTCCAATGTGCCCGACGGCAACTACTGCTTCGTGCGGCGCATCGGCCTGCCTCCCCCGCTTTACAATGAATTAGCGCACAGCTTTCTGGCCAGCTACGAGGCGCGCACAGGAAAAGTGGGGGCAGAGTCCTATGCCTTTGCCGCCTATGATGCAATCCGAATCATTGCCCAGGCCGTAACAGAAGCTGGAACAATCGAACCTGGCGCGATCATCGCCGCCTTGGAAAACATTACATACGAAGGGGCGCTCGGTACCATCACCTTCCCCATTAACAGCGGCAACACCCCGCAGCAGGCCGGCGTCGATCCCAAGTGGTGGCACCAGTTTCCCGACCCGGCCGTGACCATCGTGCAGTACCAGGTCCAGGGGGAGGACTCAGAGGGCGCCGCAGTCGTCTACCCGCCGACCTACCGCACCGCCGACCCCATCATCGTCGGGCAATAGCGGCGCAGCCCCAGCATTGGGCCAGGCAGCTCTTGACGCGAACTCAGGATCTGTCCCGATATGGAGAAAGTAACGTGCATTTTGACACTTTGACAATTCAAAGCAAACAGGGCATAGTAATCCGCGCCGGTGTGAACGGTCACTGAATGGTCCCCGGCGTCCCCCCAATACAAGAACACTCTGACGCATTGAGGTCAGGTGGACCTGTCTATCCACCGCAATTCAATCAGGAGGAATCGCAAATGTCTGCAACGCGAACTTTAGCCCGTATTGTGCTGGCGCTAGTCCTGCTGGCGCTCGTCTTGGCCGCCTGCGGAGGCCAGACCGAAACCGTCGGCGAGACTGAAGCCGAACCCGCGGCCGAGGAAGAGGCCGCGCCCGCGGCGACCGAAGCGCCCGCCGAAGAAACGGCTGACGAAATGGAGAAAGAGCCCATCAAGATCGGCGCGCTGGCTCCTCTGTCCGCCCCAGGAGCCGTCGTAGGCGGCGAAGCCATGCGAGAGGCCATGCGGATCGCGGCCGACGAGCTCAACGAGATGGGTGGCATAATGGGGCACCCGGTCGAGTTGATCATCGTCGACACTGAAGGCCTGCCCGAACGAGGCACCGCGGTCGTCGAACGCCTCATCAACCAGGACGGCGTCGTTGGCATCGGCGGAGGATACCACAGCTCCGTGGGCGTGGCTGCGAAAGAGATCGCCCGCGACAACGGCATCCCCATCGTCTTTGCCGAAACCTGGAACGACACCATCACAAGCGTTCAGTACGACGAGATCTTCCGCATCGCACCTTTGAGCTCAGAAGTCTCGGCCGTTGATGTCAAGTTCATGCAGTGGCTGCGTGACGAAAAAGGCATGCAGCTGGGAAAAGTGGTCATCTTAACTGAAAACACCGACTACGGTATCCCCGCTGCCGAAAATACGACAGCGCTGCTGGAAGAGGCCGGGATCGACTCCGTCACCTTCAGCGTCGACATCGGCACCCAGGATTTCGCAGGCATCATCGAGCGTGTCAAGGCCGAGAGCCCCGATCTGATCGTGACTCTCGCAACCGGCGAAGCCTCCTACAACTTCACCCAGCAGGCCGCCGACGCCGGCATCGGCCCGCAGGACGTGCCCACCATGTGCAACCAGGTTTCGCTCGTGAGCGACGCATTCTGGACCAACGTCCCGGACGGCAACAACTGCTTCGTTCGCCGCATCGGCCTGCCCGTGCAGCTTTACAACGACGTCGCTCAGGCTCTGGTCGCGGAATACTCGGCCCGCACCGGCAAGGATGACATCGAGTCCTACGCCATGGCCTCCTACGACTCGATCATGCTCATCGCCCAGGCGATCGAAGACGCGGGCTCAACCGATCCTGCTGACATCATTGACGCCCTGGAGAACATCAACCACATGGGCGCCCTGGGCCCGATCACCTTCCCGATCAACCGTGGCAATACGCCCGAACAGGCAGGTGTCGATCCCAAGTGGTGGCATCAGTTCCCCGATCCCGCCATTACCGTTGTGCAGTATCAGGAACCGGGACAAGAAGCCGTTGACACGACGGTCGTCTACCCCGAAACGTACCAGACCGGCGAACCCGTCATCGTCGGCCAGGAATAGCGCACCGACGGCTCTTGGATTAGAATAATAAGGAAGGGCCTGCTCAAGGACCCTATTGGGTTCGCAGGCCCTTCCCTCTCTCTTTGTCAGGACTTCCTGTGCTCCCGTCCCGGGGCCGCCCGACCTGCCATCCGTAAGACGACAACGACCCCGTTTCGCGCGCCACCGCCCTGAATTATGGAAAACGCACCTATTTTCGGCTGGGCACTTCTGTGGATCCTCTTCTGGGGCGCGCTCGGAGGCGTCGTCACCCCCCGAATCTACGCCCAAAAAGACAAGGAGATCTCTCAGGCCTCCTTCGGCGGCGCGGTCATCGGCGCCGCACTCGGGCCGCTCAGCCTCGTCCCCCTCTGGATCGCAACGCCCAGGATCACCAACCGGCTGATCGCCATCTCCATCGCCCTCGTCGTCGGCATCTTCGTCGTCGCCTTCGCCCTTGCCGACCCCGACAATCTCTGTGTCGCCAACGGCGGCTTCGTTATCTCTCAGCTCACCAACGGCATCGTTATCGGCATCATCTACGGTCTCATGGCCCTCGGCCTCACGTTGATATTTTCCATCCTTGGCGTCGTCAGCTTCGCCCACGGCGAGTTCTACATGATCGGCGGCATGGTCACCTACTTCATGTCCGCCCGCTGGCTACCGGGCACTTCGCCATTGGTCTCCATTCTCGCCAGCTGCATCGTCACTTTCGCCATTGGCTACGTTTTCGAGCGCATCTTTCTGCGCCCGATGGGCAGCGGCCAGATCGAACGGCCGACCGAGTACGCCATCCTGGTTACCTTCGGCCTCGCCTTCTTCCTCCAATACTTCACCCAGGCCTTGACCTCCGCAGTGCCGGTCAAGGCACAGCGGTTCTTCCCCTTCCCACGCGCCGAGATCCCTGCCGACTCGGGTGTCCTGCTCAAAATGACGCCTGGAAATGTCACTTTATTTGACGCGATCTCCGTGCCAAATCCCCGCTTTACGGCCGCGGCGCTCGCCCTCATAATGCTGGCCGGTCTGCTCTGGTTCCTCTACCGTACCTGGGTCGGCAAAGCGTTGCGAGCCGTCAGCCAGGACAGGCAAGCCGCCGCCGTCACCGGCATCAATCCCGACACGATGAACACACTCGCCTTCAGCATGGGCGCAATGTTGGCAGGGCTTTCGGGGGCCTCACTCGTGCAGGTCTTTTCCTGGCTGCCCCAGGTCGGCATTCCCGCCGCGGCCCGCTCCTTTGTCATCATCGTACTGGGCGGCATGGGCAGCCTGCCCGGCGCCTTCCTCGGCGGCCTCATCGTCGGCCTCGTCGAGGCCGCAGGCACCGGCTGCATCCCCGACGCTACCAGGGCCGCCGCCTACATTCCTGCCTACGGAATGGTGATCCTGACGCTTGTTCTCCTGTTGAAACCGACCGGCCTCTTTGGGCGCGAGCTATGAACCCTACCCTCATCTACCGCGTCGCAGGGTCCGTGGCCATCGTCGTACTCTTGGTTATCCCGCTGGCCTCCTCCGAGCTCGGCGGAATCGGGCCTCTCGTCCTCAGCAGCTACTTCATGCATCTCGCCATCACCGCCTTCTTCTACGCGGTCCTTGCCTCCAGCTGGTCACTGCTGGCAGGCTATGCCGGGCAGTTTTCCTTCGGACACATGGCCTTCATGGCCATCGGCGGCTACACGACCGGACTGATCGGCAAGTTCATCCGCTTTACGACCGCCCCGTCCGAACTCTGTACCGACATCCCTCTGCCCGGTAGCTGGTGGCTGGTCATCCTTAATATCCGCCGTGTCGGCACCATCGACGAGTCCTGCCTCGACATGGCCAAGACCGAAACCCTCCCCAGTGGCACCGTTATCGTCTTCCCCCCCGTCTGGGCAAGCATTCTGATGGGGTTGATGATGGGGGCCGTTTTCGGACTGCTCGTCGGCTGGCTCGTGCTCCGCCTGCGCAGCACCTATCTGGCGCTCTTCACCATCGGCTTCTCCGAAATCCTGAGAGCCGCGATCAGCGCCGAAATACCCGTCACCGAGGGCCAGAGCGGGCTTGAATTGGCGCCGCTCTTTCCCGTCGGCATTCTCGGCTTCAGCTCGACCAGCAAAATCCCCACCTACTACGCCATGTTGGTGCTCTTCATCCTCGCCATGGCCCTGATGTCCTGGTTGGCAGCCTCCCGCTTCGGCCTCTTTGTGCGCGCCATCCGCGAGGACGAAGAAGCCGCGGCCGCGCTCGGCGTCAATATTGTCCGCTACAAGGTTCTCGTCTTCGTCATCACCAGCACCATCGCCGCCGCCGCCGGCGCGCTGCAGGCCCACTACATCGGAATCATTACCCCCAATACCCTGATCATCCTGCAGATGTCGCTTGTCATCGCTATGGCCGTCATCGGCGGCCTCGAAAATATCTTCGCGGCCTCGGTCGGTGCAATTATCATCACCTTCCTCCTCGAACTGCTGCGCACGAGCGTATCCATCGGCCCCATCGAGATCGACATGACCTTGTGGCGCCTTGTCTTCTTCGGTATCCTCCTCATGCTGACGCTCCGTTTCCAGCGCAATGGCCTCCTCTTCCCAATCCTCGAACGCATCAACCGTGCCGGAGTCGCCGAGGAAACCGTCTCAATTCGCGTTGACGAGGAAGAACTCGATCCCGCGGAAGCCGATGAAGAAGAGATGAACGGCGCCGAACAGGAAGAGGCGAAGTCCAACCGGGAAGAAGGCGACTAAGATGCTGCAAATCAATGCCAACAACATCAACAAGAACTTCGGCGGGCTCGAAGTGCTCAAGGATGTCTCCTTCTCCGTCGAAGGGCCCGAGCTGATCGGCCTCATCGGACCCAACGGGGCCGGCAAAACAACGCTGACCAATATTCTCGACGGCGCGCTCAAACCCTCGAGCGGCACCGTCTACATGAACGGCGAGCGCATCGACACGCGGCCCCCGTACGGCGTCGCCAGGGCCGGGCTGGGGCGCACCTTCCAGGTAACGCGCGCCTTCCGCCGCATGACCGTGCTCGAGAACCTGCTCATTCCAGCCATGGCCATGAACATGACCGCCCGCCAGCGCGACTTCGAAGAAAAGGCGCAGGAGGTGCTCGAGTTTCTCACCATCGCCCATCTGCGCAACGAGTACGCCCGCGCCCTCTCCGGGGGCCAGCAAAAGCTGCTCGAACTGGGCCGCCTCCTGATGCTCGACCCCAGCATGATCATCCTCGATGAACCCTTCGCCGGCGTCCACCCCCGCCTCATGGAGGTGATCTACCGCTATATAACCGAGACGAACGCGCAAGGCAAAGCCTTTATCATCATCAGCCACGACATGGACACGATTTTCACACTCAGCCGCAGGCTCCTGGTCCTGAATTACGGCGACCTCATCGCCGACGGCGACCCCGAGGCCGTGCGCGAAGACCCATTGGTCAAGGCCGCCTACCTCGGCGAGGAAGAAGAGTAATGCTGGAAGTAAACGACCTCTACGTCGGCTATTACCGCGACCTGAACATCCTCCAGGGCGTCTCGCTTCAGGCCGAGGAAGGAAACATCACGACCATTCTCGGCGCAAATGGCGTTGGCAAATCTACGATGCTCAAGGCGGTCTACGGCTTCTTGCGGCCCAACCAGGGTCAGATCATGCTCAACGAAGAAGACATAATCGAGGTGCCCACCTACGAACGCATCAACATGGGCATCTCCTACATCCCCCAGCAGCCCGGCGTCTTCCGCTTCATGTCGGTCGAGGAAAACCTGGAGCTGGGCGGCTGGACTTTCAAGAACGACAAGCAACGCATCAAGCGCAAGCTGGACGAAAACTACGCGCGCTTCCCCGCCCTGAAACCGCGCCGCAAATCCAACGCCGGCGAGCTCTCCGGCGGAATGCAGCGCATGGTCGAAATCGGGCGCACGCTCATGACCGATCCCAAACTGATCCTCGTCGATGAACCGACGGCCGGCCTTGCCAAGCTGCTTTCGGAAGAGGTCTACCAGATGCTCGTCGACCTGCGTGATCGCGACGGACTGACGATCCTGCTCGTCGACCAGGAAATTCGCGAGGCCCTCAAAATCGCCGACTACGTCTATGTGCTCGAACTGGGCCGCAACAAGTTTCAGGGCCCCGCCGCAGACTTTACCGATCTCGAAAAGGCGTTCTGGGTCGGTTAGACTGCCTGATTCGCTTTCCGCTACCTTCGATTACCCTCCGTGGCTTTCTCGCTCTCTTCTTCTTTGGGCGATCAGCTGGATCAGTCGCCCACTCTTCTCATCAACGAACGCGTGCGGCAGCTGTGGGAAGCCGGCGAAACGGTCTACCACCTCGGCTTCGGCGAGTCCCGCTTTCCCGCGCACCCGAAGATCCTCCGCGCCCTGGCCGACAACGCGAACTGCCGCAGCTACCTGCCCGCTGCCGGCATCCCTGAGCTGCGCCGTGCAGTCGCCGCCTTTCATTCCCGGCAGCTGGGCCAAAATGTCGATGCCGAACAGGTAATCGTGGGCCCCGGCAGTAAAGCCCTCCTCTTCGCCTTCCAGATGGCAGCGGCCGGCGCCACCGTTCTGCCCACGCCCTCCTGGGTCAGCTACGGCCCCCAGGCCCGGCTGATCGGCCGTCCCGTCCTCCGCATTCCCTCCGGCCCGCACGACGGGCACCGTCTGCATCCCGCCAAGCTGCATGAACTCTTGCGCCAGTCCCCGCACGACCACCACCTGCTCATCCTGAACAGCCCCAACAACCCGACCGGCGGCATGCTCGAACCGGCACTTCTCCAAGAGATCGCCGCCATCTGCCGCAGGCAGAACATACTGGTCCTCTCGGATGAGATCTACGCGCTGACCGCCTACGGGCGCGACCACGTCTCGATCAGCAGCTACTACCCCGAAGGCACCGTCGTTCTCGGCGGCATGAGCAAGCATCTCTCGCTTGGAGGCTGGCGGCTGGGCACGGCAATCGTCCCGCCGGGCGAGAACGGCCGGCAGTTGCATCAGGCCGTCGCCAGAATTGGCAGCGAACTCTGGTCAACGCCCTCGGCCCCGATCCAGGTTGCGGCCGTAACTGCCTACGGCAACGACCCCGAGCTCGCCGCTTACATCGACCGCTGCACCCGCCTCCACGCCGCCCGCACCCGCTACCTCTGGCGCGGCCTCTCCGAGCTGGACGTGCAGTGCCCCGAGCCGATGGGCGGCTTCTACCTATACCCGAATTTCGATCACTGGCGCGGTCCGCTGGCCGGCAAAGGCGTTCACACCTCCAATGGCCTGGCCCGCTTCCTGCTGGAAATATGCCAGATCGCAACCCTGCCCGCTACCGACTTCGGCGCGCCCGAGCAGGAGCTCTCTCTCCGCCTCTCAACCAGTTACATCGACTTGGAGACCGACGAAAAGGCCGCCGCCGTGATGGCGCTGGCGGAAGGACCGGTCAACGAGGAAGCGCTCATGCGCCATCACCATCCCGGCATGAACGAACTCCTTGCCCGCTTTCGCGGCCTTCTTTCGAGCCTTTGATTTCTTGTCCCGCGTGTCTTCGGAGCGGGCCACTGCCGCTCCAAGGCCGCTCATCCAACCCGCTACCACAAAGAGATCCCATCTGCGCCCGTCCCATCGTAGGGGATTCGTCCCATGACACTTGCACAACCGCATGAAGTCCAACGCGTTGCCGTTGTTGGGGCCGGCACCATCGGCGCAAGCTGGGCAGCCTACTTTCTGGCCCAGGCGCTCGATGTCCTGGTCGTGGATCCGGTCCGGGCTGAGTCCGACCTCCGCTGTGATATAGCCGAGGCCTGGCCTGTGCTGGAGAGGATGGGCCTGGCCCCGGGCGCCGACCCGGCTCGCCTCCGCTTCTCAGCGGAAGTCGACAATGCTCTCTCCGCAGCCGACTTCATCCAGGAAAACGTGCCGGAAAGATTGGCCGTCAAACGGGAAACCCTGCGCGCCCTGGAAGAAGTGGTCCGCCCCGAGGTCGTCGTCAGCAGCAGCACCTCCTCATTTCTGGCTTCCGCGATACAGGCTGAAGCCGCCCATCCCGGACGCGTCCTCGTCGGCCATCCCTTCAACCCGCCCCATATCATCCCGCTCGTCGAGGTGGCCGGCGGAGAACTGACCTCACGCCAGGCGCTGGAATGGACGGTCGACTTCTACCGCGTGATCGGCAAGGCGCCGGTCCTCCTGAAGAAGGAAGCAGTCGGTCACCTCGCCAACCGGCTGACCGCCGCGCTCTTCCGCGAAGCGGTCCACCTGGTTGCAGAAGGCTATGCCACCGTCGAAGACATAGACGAAGTCATCACCAGCGGCCCGGGACTGCGCTGGGCCCTCCAGGGACCGTTCGCCACCTACCACCTCGCGGGCGGCCGCGGCGGCATCGCCCACTACATGCGCCACATCGGCCCTACCCAGCAAGACCGCTGGCAGACGCTCGGAAACCCACGCCTCGACGAGGATCTCTCCGCCCTCATCGTCCGCAGCGTGGAAGCGATGCTGGCCCACACCTCGCCCGCCCAGCTGGCCGGTATGCGCGACGAGGGGCTGTTGGAGCTGCTGCAAATGAAGAGCGGCCAGCAGTCGTGACCGCCGGCAGTCGTGAAGGCCCGCGGCCGGGGGCTTGGCGCCGGCTGGACTTGTGCTGTTTAGCTTCGCGCGGGTCGCTGGCAACGTCCTTCCCCTACTCCCCGCGTACGAGACCGATCCGAACGAGCGCCATTATGTGCGAAATGTGTGCCCTCAGACTAAGGTGTGAGGCTGCTTGGCCTGTTCCTCCTTTTCCCCGCGGGCGAAGCCCCAAATCATTGCATGCCGTACCAAGTTCGAGTAGAATTCCCGCGTTGTTTCGGTACCCTTTACTAGGCAGCAGGTGAGGCGGCCCGTGTATCCTGCGACTCGCACAACCAACTTCAACCAGTCGATGATCCGCGAGATGACAAGGCTGGCCATGCGGCACGACGCCGTCAACATGAGCCAGGGCTTCCCTGATTTCGATCCACCGGAAGTGATCGTCAACGCGGCCGTGGAGGCCATCCGCGGCGCGGCCAATCAGTACACAGTCACCTGGGGCTACCCGCCCCTGCGCAGCGTGCTGGCGCGCCAGTATACCGAGCAGCTCGGGTGGACTGTCGACCCGGACGTCCACGTCTGCGTTGTCTGCGGGGTAACCGAAGGCATTACCACTGCGCTGCTGGCCCTGCTCAACCCCGGCGACGAGCTGCTAATCCTCGAACCCGGCCACGAAAACTTCCGCCCGTCCGCGCTGCTGGCGGACGCCGCGGCCGTTCCGGTCGTGCTTGAGGCCCCGGACTACCGCATCGACCCGGACCGCCTGGAAGCTGCCGTAACCGCCCGCACGCGCGCCCTGCTTCTCAACACGCCCCACAACCCGACCGGCCGCGTCTTCGAACGCGACGAACTCGATGCGTTGACCGAGTTCGTCAACCGCCATGATCTCATCCTCATCACCGACGAGATCTACGACCGCATTCTCTACGATGGCCGCAAGCACGTCTCGCCCGGCAGCCTGGACGGCCTGGTGGAGCGCACGGTGACTATCGGCGGGCTGGGCAAGAGTTTCGCCGTTACCGGCTGGCGGTTGGGCTACGTGATCGCCCGCGAGCCGCTCTCATCCGCCATCCGCGCCGTCCACGACTACTCGACGATCTGCGCGCCCACACCGCTGCAGGCCGCCGCAGCCGTCGCCCTCGATCAGCCGACCGATTACTGGGCACAGATGCGCGAGGAGTACGGCGAACGGCGCGAACTGATAATGGAGATCCTCGGCCGCGCCGGTTTCAGCGCCATCCGGCCGCAGGGCTCCTATTACACGATGGCCGACTACCGCAACATCGATGCTCCGCAGGCTGCATGGGACTCGCACCGCTTCGCCCGCTGGCTGACAACGGACGTTGGCGTGGCCGTCGTCGCCGGCATCAACTTCTACACCGTGGACAGGGAAAAGTACGGAGAGGGCTTCGTGCGATTTGCCTTCGCCAAGCGGCTCGAAACGCTGCGCGAGGCGAGCAGACGCCTGTCAGCGATTGGGGCAGGATAACCTTCGAACCACTTGCAACGGCCGGCGATCTCCCAGGAGACGCGGGCCTTTCTTCTGCCCCTTCGCCCAGATTAGAAATGGCAAAAGCCCGCCTCATTCCTCTTGCCCAGGCGCCGGAAAAGAGACCAAATCAATAGAGTCCTCGCCCGATTCGGTCACGATCCTGGGCGCGCCCTCTACCGTGACGTCGTAAAGCCCGCCGACCAGGCGCAGCGGTCCGGGCGGCATTTGCGCAGGTACCTCTATGGCGGCGCTGATCGTGTGCGGCGAGTGGTCCATGCGCAGCTCCGGGTCCCACTGTGCGATCAGGCGCCCCGACCCGTCAAGGAGATGCAGGAAGGCTTTCTCGCCTCCGGTTAACTCTTCCAGATCTCCGCTAAACTCCAGGTGGACCACCAACATGCCGCCCGCCGGCGGGAGTTCCGGCTCGACCTGAACGCGGTTTAGCGTCAGCCCGTTTTCATATGGGATCTCCAGCGATTGCCACAGGTCTGGATCGGGGCGAGAGAAGAGATAAAGAGTCCAGTTGTCAATGGTAGTCGCGGCTGCAAGTTCGTAGTGCCTGGACAGCGCTTCCAACGCGATAGAGCCAAGATTATCCTGGTCTTCCGTAGGTAGGGGGAGCAGAATCCTCTTCATCCCTCTGTTTGGAAGGTTATCCACGCCGGCAAGAGCGCCTTCAACAGACACAGGCTGACTCACACTAGATGGCGTAAACGCACGAGTATGATAGTAGAGAATAGTTGGGTCAGTAAAGAAATGCAGAGAGGTCTCTACTTCCGCAGGCGAGAGACCCTTCCCCCACTCTTCTATCATACCGGCCAGCTGGCGCAGTCCCCTCGATTTGCTGAACGACGGATCGAAGAAATGGTTCCTCAGGCTAAACAGATTCCCGGCAATGAAGAGGCAGATCAGACCAGCCACTGCTACACGCCCCAGGGAGATCTTCCTCAGGGCTGTTGGGCCATCTGCTGAGGGGTCTGCGGTCCAAATACGCCACCTCCAGCCCAGCCACTTTTCGACGCTCTGTCCGGCAGCAGCCACTCCCAGGGCCAGGAGAAGGACGAATGGAGTAAGCGCCTCGACAGCAGACTGTTCACTGAGAAAGCGTACGGACCCGCTGAAGAACCCGACCGCCAGCAGCGGAATCATCAGGTAGAGCAGCAACAGGACTACTTCGCAGTAGCCTGCGGATGTGGGTTTGGACTCAGCAGTATCTTTGGCGCCATGAGTTTTGTCATTTCTTTCATTTGGCTCAACTGGAGAAGACAGGTCTGTCGCGTCCCGTCGGCAGGAGAATGCCGCCCAGACGCCCGCTGCGATAACTGCAACGGACAGAATAGCTGCGTCCACCTGCCAGATCTTGTGAGGTACGCTGCTTCCAAGGGCCAGCATACCAAACAGACGCTGGAGCATTATGAGAGGGGCATACGCATCGGGGATGGCGCCTTCGACAAGCGTGGGCCACGACAATGAAAGCCAGGGAAAGGCAAGTAAACCTATTGTCACCTGCGTCGAAAACCACCGCTTGGCTGAGATGCGCGGTACGGGTGCGTCGGACCTTCTTGACCGCAAGCTTACTTTGCGGACAAAAAGGAATAAGGCGTACATATTTTGGACGAGAAGAATCAGGACCATATTGAAGTTGGTGTACATGCCAGCAACTGTGCAGAAGAGATATCCGGCCTGAGACAAGCTTCCGCCCGTATTCGTGACAAGCCTCAGGGCAAGAGTCGTGCTGGCGGTAGTGAGCGCGAGACTCAAGGCAATTGCCAGCGCATCCTGGCTGTGCCAGTTTGCGAAAGCGCTGATTGCCATAAAGAAGCTGCCCATCAGGGCAACGGGAGGTGACAGGCGGAGTTGGCGGGCCAGACCGAAGGCCAGTGGGATCGCGGCTGTGCCTGCCAAAGCGCCGATGGACCGCAGTGCAAACTCGCTTCCTCCGGTCATCTGATACCAGTAGTCCTGCACAATGATGCTGCCTGCGAGATGTGGTTCGCGCATGTCCAGGACCACCTCTACAAAATCGAAAAAGAGATCAAAACCGTAGAAGTGTCTGTTTGCTTCGGCAATACTCAGCTCCTGGTTTCCAAGTTTGAACAAGCGAAGCGCAAAGCCCAGCAGTACAATCGGCAGTAGGACAAAATGCCAGATACTGGTCATTGGTTTCTGGCTGCCTGCCACGAATGTCCCCTCACTAATCAGCGGCTCAGATGAGTACGTATTCCCTTCCTTCGCGCGGCCTCCCGTCATCGCGGCCCTGACCTCTCCTCCCCATGCCCGGCAAAAGCTCTTGACGGCGTAGCCCACCCGCGCCAGCCCCCTCCTAATGTTGCCGCGCAGTGCGAACAGCAGGGCCACCCACGCGACACCGCTGATCACCAGCCCCCAGCGAATGCTGTCGGGGCGATAGCGAAGGTCCAAAGTGCCGGATCCGGCCGGTAAGGGAATGCCCAGAAATGCATTGTGGGCCCGCACGATGGGAAGCTCCTGGCTGGAAGCCTGGCCGGCAGCATCCGTCCAACGTGCCTGCCAACCGGGCAGCCAGTTTTCGCTCACGAAGAGCAGGCCATCCTGGTCGCTCTCGATTTCGAACTTCAAGTGCGCCGTCCCGACCTGCTCGGCGCGCAGCGAGGCCGAACCGCCGCTCCCAAGCGTCAGACTGTCGCCGTTCCAGTTGGGCCCCAGAATGTCAGCGTCGGACTCCGCGACGAGGATCACCTCCTTTGGGTCAAAGTATGGGTCTGCCAGGAGGCCGGGGGCGTCCCTGTCGGCCACATTCCTCAGCGCCTCCTGCGCCCACCACCAGCGCGGCGATACGGCTTCCAGCCTGTGGATGCGGTTGGACTCTCCTTCGGCCGGGAATTCCTCCAACATCTGGCTGGCCACGGGCAGTTCCTCCCGCCAGGTCAGCACGGTCCCCACACCGGTCAACTCCCACAGACGGTGCAGCGGAAAGTCGTGGAACAGCGAATCGTAGTAGAAGAGACGCATGGGGCTGCTGCCCCACAGATCCTCCCAGCCAATGAAGAGGCCGCTGCTGTCCGGCAGGCGGAATTCATTGTAGACCCGCGGCTGCGGCCCGGGCCCGTCGCGGGCGAGCTCGAACGCGGCATCCAACGTAGCCTCCGCCTCTCTCCTGTCCAGTGAAGCCCGCACGCCTGGCCCGTCGGAGAGATTCGTGGAGAAATTGACAATAAAGAGATCGGCAACAAGCAGCGGCAAGAACAGCAGAAGTACAGTTCGCGTGACCCGCTTTGCGCCGCACAGGAACGCGAAGGCGGCAGCGAACAGCAGCGCCAGCGCGCCAATGAGCAAGAAGGTCGAAACCGCCATACCCGCGCGCTGCGGAATCAGCCAGAAGAAGAGGAAGACAGCCGCGCCGGCAAGAACGGCGCCGAGGAGACCCCATCCCAGAAGTCGCCGCAGACGCTCTGCCAGCGATGGCAGCACAGCCAGCCCGTAGCCGGCCAGGATGCTCAGCGAAAAGACAGCCACATAGATGGCGCGTTCCTGCCCGCGAAAGAGGTCGCCGCCAGGGGCGAAGCGGAAGAAGAGGCCGTATAGGGGTCCTTTGGCTCCGTAGGAGAGGAGGATGGCCAGTACGCCACAGATTACAAAGAAGAGGGCCGGGGCTCGGCCCAGGTTTCGGTCAATGGCGACGAAAAGCGCAGGTGAGAACAGGGCGACAACGGCAGCAAGCGCCAGTCCGAGACCGACTATTCCAATGTACTGGGGAGAGAACTCTGTTAGTACGCCAGGGAAGAGGAACTGCCAGCTGTCCTCCCACTCAAAGCCGCCTGTCAGATAGTCCGACGGAACGAATGCGCGTACCGAGTACTGCGTTAATTCCCAAGTTGGCCATAGCTGCACCAGGCTCAACGCCAACAGAGAGGTGACGTAGAGGAGAGCTCGCCCCGCGTAGCGCAGCAGTGAGCCGGAGCCGGTCCCCTGGCCGGGTACGCCCGGCGGCAGCCCCCGCCGCTTCACGCCGGCTCGCGCGAGCTCGACGACACCCAGCATCAGGATCCAGGCGCCGACGGTGTAGGTCATGAACAGGAATGTCTGTGGATGGCCGGCGTAGAATGCGATCGCGTGCACGGCGGCGGCAGCCAGCCAGCGTCTCCAACTGGGAGCGCCGGTCTTGCCGGGCGTCAGCAGGAGCAGAATCAGCGGAAGCCAGACACCTGTGCGCAGGATACTGAACTGCAGGGGCGGATAGCCGGTCAGGTAGCCCGAAAACCCAAATATGAGACCTGCCGCAAAGGCCGCCAGCCGCTGGCCTGTCAGGCGGCGCACAAATGCGTAGGTAAAGGAGCAGGCCAGGAAGATGTGCAGCGCCGCTTCGACGTGCAGCAAGTAGAGCCTGGCCTCGGCGCCGCGCGCGAAGCCTGTAAGAAGAAGCAGCGCGTTGCTCACAGGGTAAAAGACTGCTGCCTGGGGGTCGGCCAGGTATGGGTGGCCGGAGTTCGTGTATGGGTCCCATACCGGCAGCCGCAGTCCCAGCAGCGCATCCTGCTGGAACATGCTGAAAGGAAGGAAGAGTTGGGTGAAGTCGTGTGCCGAAAAGGAGGCCAGTCCAAGGAGGTGGGGAGAAAAGAAGAGGAGAACCAGAGCGGCGTATGCGAGATATACCGGGAACGTCGTCGCGTCTGGTTGGCTATCGGGCTGCTCTTGTTTCTGTCGGCTCATCGGTCCGGCGCCGGGCGTTCAGCCGAGGCTCTAGAATGGTGAAAAGGAAGGGACAGGCGTGCTGACCGGCCATTCACAGCCATTCGCCCCATCTTCTCGCCCCTCAATTCTAATGAGCGCGATTCACTCAAGGCAAATGGCCCGTATCTTATAGCAGAGGCTCTTCCATTCTGAGCTGCTTGCTGAACCGTCAAGTTGCAGGCGCCTGCGGCTAGAATCGATGCGGCCGAAACTGTTCCATCCTAGCCGACGAGCCCAACGATAAAGTAGCTTGCCAGGCCCAGAAAGAGTGCAAAGCCAAGGATATCCGTCGAGGCTGTCACCATCATGCTGGAGCCGAGAGCCGGATCGATTCCAAACCTGCGCAGCGTCATTGGCACGGCGACACCTACCGTGGCTGCCACAAGGAAGTTCCCCAGCATGGCCGTGCCTATCACGGCGCTGAGAACGGGGTTGCCAAGCCAGGCGTAGACGACAGCGGCCAGAATCAGGCCCAGGGCCAGGCCGTGTAGCAGGCCGACGCCTGTTTCGTGGCGGTAGACGCGCCAGAAATCCTTCAATTCAATCTGGCCCAGCGCCAGCGAGCGCACGATAATCGTCATCGCCTGATTGCCCGCGTTTCCGCCCTGGGCTGCGACCACGGGCATCAGCGCGGCCAGTATCGAGACTGCTGCAATCGTGCCGGCGAATTGAGCGACGACGGTGGAGGATATCAAAGCCGTACCCAGGTTGGCCGCCAGCCACGGGAGCCGCGTACGGATGGCGCGCGGAATGGGGCTGAAAACGACGGCTTCCTCGCTCATCTGGGCCAAACGATAGATGTCCTCGGTGGCCTCCTCTTCGAGAACGTCGACGAGATCGTCGACGGCGACGATGCCCAACAGGTGCCGCTCTTCATCAACGACAGGCACGGCAAGCAGATTGTAGCGCGACAACAACCGCGCGACCTCCTCCTGGTCGGCATCAACGCCGACGGTCAGCAACTCCTTGTCCATGATTGCTTCCAGGCCCGCTGCGGGGTCGGCCAGAATCAAGGTACGCAAACTGACGATCCCAACCAGCCGGTCACGGTCGCCTGACGGCAGGGTGGCTGAATCGATGTCTGGCGGGCCTACGTTCTCGAGCACGTAGAGATAGTAGAGGTCATGTTCGTCGCGATAGCGCTCTCTGAGAAACTGCATCGCCTGCCCGGCCGTCATGTCGGGCCGCAGCATGTGGCGGGGTGAGTTCATGATGCCGCCGGCGCTATCTGCCGGGTGTTCCAGCAGGCGAACAACCCCTTCGGCGGCCACCATTTCGTCGAGCAGCTGCGCGGCCTGATCTTCCTCCAACTCACCGATCAGGTCTGCCGCCATATCAGGTTCCATCTCGTCGAGAACGTCGGCCAGCTCGGGCAGCGACAGGCCCTGGACGACCTCGACCATCGCGTCCTGGTTCAGCTCCTCCAGAACATCGGCGGCCTCCTCCCAAGGGAGTTCGTGGAGGACGAGGCTTTGATAGCCAGGCGGGAGACGGTAGAGGATTTCCGAACTGTCTGCGGGATGAATCCGGCGCAAAATGTCGCTGACGGTCGCGGTCTCGCCCCCGTCAAGCAGCAGTTCGACTCGTTCATACAGTGCGTCGATGGCTACGGGCGCGACCATTTGAGTCTCCGCAGGTTGCTTACGATGCTTGGGGCAGTCCGCGTCGGTGACATCGGCCGGCTGAACTCCCGGCAAGCATTTGTTCGGGCCGTTCCAATCAAAAGCGCCGACCGTGACCCGGCCGGCGCGGCCCTCCCTATCCTGCTACTCGTATCGCCTGCGGGCCTGCGGTCTCCACTGGATTCGCTGCAGGGAGCCCAATCCGGGTACGGTTTGTCGGTCGTCATGGCGCGTAGATGCCGCTCTCGACCGTGTCAGGATCCGGCAGGGGGCTTGCTTCGGCGAACTCGATGGCGTCTTCAATCTCAAGTGCTGCGCGGTGGCGAATCTCGTCCAGCTCGTCCTGGTCGGCTGTGCCCTCAGAAAGCAGTTTTGCCTGGTAGCGATCGATTGGGTCCTTTTTCTCCCATTCAGCCAGCAGTTCGCGCGGTACGTATTCGGCCCCGTCGTGAATGGCGTGCCCCATCATGCGCATCGTTTTGGCCTCGATCAGCGATGGACCGCCGCCCTGCCTGGCGCGCTCGACAGCTTCAAGCGTGGCATCATAGACGGCCTCGACGTCATTGCCGTCAACGATCACGCCGGGGATGCCGTAGCCTGCCGCGCGATCGGCGATATTCTCGATCGGCATCTGTTGCGAGACATGTGTTGAGTAAGCGTACTGATTGTTTTCGACGATGAGGACGTAGGGAGCCTGGTACAGACCGGCCATATTGAGCGTTTCGTGCCAGAGGCCGGTGGTGCTGCCGCCGTCGCCGACGTAGGTCATCGCCACGCGCGGCTCGTTGCGCAGCTTCATGCTCATGGCCACACCGAGCGCGATCGGCATCGACATCGGAATGTGGCTGATGTAACCGACAATGCCCAGGCTCAGGTCGCCCATGCCGTGAATGTTTGCATCCCGCCCGCGACTTACACCGACCTCTTTGCCGAGCAGGTTGCCGAAGACCCTGCGCGGCGTCAGCCCTCGCAGGAAATAGGCGCCAATGTCCCGGTGCATCGGCGCGATGATGTCCTCGGGAGCCAGCGCGTAAGCCGAGCCGACGCTTACCGCTTCGTGGCCTCTCTCGCTGAAAGTGCCGCCGAGCCCCCGCCCCTGCTTCCAGAGAGAGACCATCCCTTCGTCGAATGTGCGAGTCAGGACCATCCAGTAATAGAGTTCCAGCTTCTGTTCCGATGTCAAAGGTGTCAATGCACACCTCCTCGGTCCGAACCCGGGTCGGAGTCGCCGGGAGACAGTTGTTAAGCCCGCGCAAGATGATAACACAGATCGGCTTAGGGCGGGCGACCTTGGACAGTTCGCCAGATCATCGCTAGACGGCGCCGCGACCATAGCTTGCGGCTGAAGACGCAAGCGACTTCAGGTTGGACCTGTTAATGTCGCGCCGCGCCGTCCTCGTCGGGCGCGGGCTGGTCCAGGGGTGTGACCGGTCCAACTTCCAGATGCGTTTGCGCCAACACAATGATCATGTCCACGATATGCAGGATGGAAAGGCCGAGAGTCTGGATCAGATGGGCGTCGTCGGCGGGCCGCAGCGGCGCGATGGCGCGCTCGCTGTCGACTTCGTCCCGCCGCTGCATGTCGGCCAGGATCCGGGCGATGTCGGTCTCTTTGCCGCGTGCGGCAAGTTCCTGCTGCCGGCGCCTGGCGCGTTCAACTACCGGCGCGTCGAGGTAGATTTTGAGCGGCGCTTCCGGCAATACAACTGTGCCAATGTCCCGGCCCACCATCACGATTCCGGCCTTGCCGCCCGCGCCGGAACCGTGTTTCAGCCCGATAGTGCGCTGTTGCTCGCCCAGGGCCTGCCGGACCAGCCGGTTTGCCGCCACTGCGGAAACGTTTCGATCGACGCGCGGCGACCGTACGGCCCAGGTGATGTCATCGTGACCGATAGCGACGGTCACCTGGCGTCCGTCGCGGTGCTCGCGTGTCGGCGCGGTGATGTCGATGCGGGTCTGTGCGGCGATCTGTCCAACAGCTTCGTTGTCGGCGACGCTGATTCCCTGCTGCAGAACGGCCCATGTGACGGCCCGGTACAGGATGCCGGTGTCGAAGAAGAGAAAGCCCAGTCGCCGCGCGGCTTCGTAACCTACACTGCTTTTGCCGGAAGCGGCCGGCCCGTCGATGGTGATGGCGTTCACCGTTTCTCCCTGAAGCGCAAGAGCTCCTTGCTCCTGGCGGGGGTTTCAACCGGGCGCCCCACGAAACTGCCCAGGACGGCCAGGGCGGGCCGATTACCGCCGGGATTTCCCCGAAAATCTCCGGGTCGGACGCCCTCTTTTCGTTGGTCGCGAGGTCTGCGCCGGTCCCGACTGGGGTCGCGTCTTTCTTGTGCGCCCTCCGCTCTCAACCATGGTCCGCAGCGCGTTGACCTCGCCCGGAGTCAATGGACGGGCCATGCCTGCCTGCAGACCGTCCAAAGTGAGGGGACCGATCGACCAGCGAATCAGCCGCCGCACTTGGATGCCGACTGCGGCGGCCATGTGCCGAATCTGGCGTTTCTTGCCTTCTCGCAACACAAAACGCAGCCATACGCCCTTGTCTGAAAGGGGGCTTTTCTTGTCCTGGGCTTCTGAAGGCGTCTGCTCCGGGATGCCTTTGTCCAGAATCAGCCCGACGGGGAGACGTTCGGCGACCTCAACCCTGGCCGGGGCCGTGCGACCGCTTTCCAGTTCGATTCCGTTTCGCAGCCGGTACAGCGCCTCGGCGGTTGGTTTTCGCGCAGACAGGACGAAATAGGTCTTGGGATGCTCGTAGCGCGGGTGTGTCAGCCTGTGGGCCAATGCGCCATCGTCGGTCAGTAGAACGAGCCCCTCGCTGTTCAGATCAAGCCTGCCGACGGGGAAGACGCGACCCACACCCGGGGGCAGCAGTTCGGCGACGGTCCTGCGCCCGCGGCTGTCGCCCCCGAAATCGCTCAGGATGCCGCGCGGCTTGTAGATCCTGTAGTAGACATTGCTCTGGGCAAGGCCCACGGGTTTTCCATCAACCGTGATGGCGGCGGTCTCGGCATTAACTTTGGTTCCCAGCCTGGTGACGACTTCTCCATCGACGCGGATGCGACCCGCGCTGATCATCTCTTCACAGGCTCTCCTGCTGGCGACGCCTGCGGCGGCCAGTACTTTCTGTAAGCGCTCTTCGGTCATATTGGATCCTTCGCCCACGGTGTCGCCGGACGGTGTGCCCCCGGCAACTATCGTCCAGGCGCGTTTAGCGAACGACTAGGCGCTGCCAGGCGATCACTTCCTCTCCTTGTCTCCATTCCAGGACACCTGCCTCCATGCCTGCGCTCCAGATTTCGTTGGGCGGCAGGCGGACGCGGCGAAATACCTGCAGGTCTTGCCTTTCCCACTGAGCAAGCATCACCTGATCGGACGCGGCGACGCCAGGCTGGTCGGGGCTCTGGGCGCTGCCTTCGGGGCGCAAAACCCAGCGCCTGCCTGACGGGTCAAACAGTCTATCCAGGGCGGTTGGCCTGTGCGGCAGGCGCAGAGGCACGGCGCTGTAGGACTGCTGCACGGCTGTCAAGACGGTGCGCGCATCGGAGTAGCGGTCGGCGCTGCCGAGAATGACGGCGAAGAGTTGAAGGCCGTCCTGCTCGACACCCAGTATAAGGGATTGTCCGCTCTGAAGCGTCGTCCCTGTTTTGACGCCATTTGCGCCGGGGAAAGAGTCGAGCAATTGGTTGGTACTTTGCAGTTCATGGCTGGCGACAGTCATTTCCGAGGTCCCCACGATTTGCCGGAAGAGGGGATATTGCCACAGCCGCCTGACAAGCAGGAGCAGGTCGCTGGCATTGCTCACCTGCCCTTTGGCGTCGAACCCATGGGGATTGGCAAAGTGGGTGCCGTGGAGATTCAGCTCTTCGGCGCGCGTATTCATTCGCTGCACGAAGGCTTCTATGTTGCCCGAATGATTGCGGGCAAGAGTCATTGCGGCATCGTTGCCGCTTGCGATCAGGAGGCCCCAAAGGAGCTCCTCGACCAGCAGCATCTCGCCGCCGTTGAGCCCCATAGCGGCTCCGCCGATCAGGTCCTCACCCCGGACTGCAACTTGCTCCGACAGACGGTCCTGCTCCAGCACCAACAGCGCTGTCATGAGCTTGGCCAGGCTGGCCGGCGAGATCGAGAGATTGATCGCTCTTGCCATCAAAGTGCGCTCGCCGTCCAAGTCGTATACCAGAACCGACAGTGCGCTGGTTTCGGGTGGCGGCGCGTGTGCGCGTCGAATCTGGCTGAGCTGCCCGACGGTAAGACGATGCTGCGGGGCGACGTCGCTGTCCAAGAGGGTGGGAGGACCGAACCCGCACAGAATCAGCGCCAGCAGACCCAAGAGGAAGGCAGTGCAGAGCCGGGTTGAGGCCGCCTGACAGGGACGCGGCAAGCGCAGACCGGATGCAACTGTCCAGGTCACCGCTTTTTCCCGCAGTACAAGAGACACCGTTGGGACCACCGCAGGCTTGCTTTTCTCCTAAGAGAGGGAGCTATACTCTTTCGCGGCCGGGGAATGATCTATGACAGGCCTGGAACCCGGGGCCGGGGGAGCCCGCCGCCCAAGGCCCGCTCAACGCCTCGATTCTTCGCGCGGCCAGGACCCGACACGACAAGGGTATTTGCCGGGAATGCCTGCAATCCAGATCACGCCGGGGCCGTTTGTTCGCTGGCGGCAACCCTTTTCCTGGCGCCCGCCAGCAGGGATCCCTCTTCCCAGGCGACGACAAGCGGGGTGGCGGTAAAGATCGAGCTGTAGGTGCCCGAGATGAGACCCACAATCAAGGTTGCCATAAAGATGCGCAGCGTGAAACCGCCAAAGAGGAGGATGGCGGCAAGGACCAGGAGCGCGGTTACCTGAGTCGCGATTGAGCGCTGCGCGGTTTCGATAATACTACGGTTGGCGACGGTTGCCAGCGGCTCGCCGCGGTGCCGCCGCAAGTTCTCGCGGATACGATCAAAAATGACGATCGTGTCGTTGACGCTGAAGCCGATGACGGTCAGCGTAGCCGTCAAGAACAAGGCGTCCAATTCCCAGCCTGCGATCAGGTTCATTATTGACAGGAACGACACGGTGATGAGCACATCGTGAATGAGCGCGACGATGGCGGCCACGCCGTAGCGAAAGGGGTGAGAGACTTCACGGAAGGCAAAGGCGATGTAGGCCAGGATCAATATCGCGGCGGCAATGACCGCCAACAGCGCCGCGCGGCTGACTTCACCGCCGATTGCCGGCCCGATGCTCCGGTAGAGCCGTTCATCGAATTCGCCGAACCGTTCCACAATTGCCTGCGCGATCAGCTCCTTCTGCGAGATATCGATGTTCTTGAACTTGACCTGGACGGTGCGGTCGTCGTCGACCAGAAACGCTTTGGTGTCAGTGAACCCTGCGTCGACGAAGACGCTGCCAACTTCGGTCGGGGCAACCGGCGCGTTGAAGCGCATCTCCCATTGTGTTCCGCCGGTGTAGTCGATGCTGAGGGGGAGGAAGGCGCCCGAAGAGGTCAGATTCCAGAGCATGAAGATGATACCGGGCAGTATTCCGACCAGCGAAAGTAGAAACCAAAGGGGTCGTCGTTCAACCAAGCGATACATAGAAGACTCTTTTGCTTTTAACTGTCCTTAGTAGCCCAGCAGCCCGCGACTGCCGAGGAGCCGTTGCCCCTGCGTCGCCAGAAAACTGCGCATAAAGGTGCGGGTGACAAAGACGGCGGTGAACATTGACAGCAGGACGCCGACCGCCAGCGTGATGGCGAAGCCTTTGACGATGCTGGCGCCGAAGTTGTTGCCGAACCAGTAGAGCACTGCGCAGGAGATGAGCGTTGAAAGATTGCCGTCGCGAATGGCGGGCCAGGCGCGGCTGAATCCGGTCTCGACCGCCAACCGCAGGGAGCGGCCGCTGCGCAACTCCTCCTTCATTCGTTCGAAGATTAGGATGTTGGCGTCTACGGCCATACCGATCGAAAGAATGAATCCGGCAATGCCGGGCAGCGTAAGGGTAACCGGCAGCAGCTTGTACATGGCCAGGTTCAGTGTCACATAGATGGCGAGCGCGACGTCTGCCAGCACACCGGGCAGCCGGTAGAGCAGGATCATGAAGATGAGGACAAGCGCGCCGCCGACGATTCCAGCCTGCAGGCTGCGATCGATCGAGTCCTGCCCCAAGCTGGCGCCGATTGTGCGCACGTCCACCACCTGCAACGGGACAGGCAGTGCGCCGTACCGCATCTGAATGGCCAGGCTATCGGCCTCATCGGCGGTGAAGTTGCCGCTGATGACGCCCTGGTCGTTGATGGCGGCGTTGATTACCGGCGTCGAGAGCACGCGCCCGTCCAGCACGATCGCCAGCACGCGTCCGATATTGTCGCGTGTGTACTCAAAAAACTGTCCGCTGCTCTCGCCCTTCAGGTCGAACTGGATCTGCCACTGGGTGAATTCATCCTGCGCTGCCACGACGCCTTCGAGGATGTCCCCGGTCATGATCGTTTCAAAGACCTGATCGGGGAAGGGGACCGGTTGCGGCGCGGCTTCACCTGCGGCAACCGCCTGTTGCAGTTTTGCCACGGCGTCGGGACGGTTGGTTGTATTGATGAAGTCTTCCGGCCCGACGGGCATGCCGCCGAGGTCGACGAATTCCAACTGGCCGGTTGAGCGGATCGTCTCGATCGCCTGGTCGGGATTCTTTACGCCCGGCAGCTCGACGATCATGCGGCGCTCGCCCTGCAGCTGGACGGTGGGCTCGGTAAGGCCAAGGCCGTTGACCCGCTGTTCGACGATGACTTTGGCCGAGTTCAGCGCCTCCGCGGCCAGGTCCTGGTCCTCGCTGACATCGGCTTCGAGCAGGATCTGGGTGCCGCCTTTGAGGTCCAGCCCCAATGTCAGTTCGCGGATGTCGCGCTGCGTATCGATGCCCGGCGCAAGGCTCTCTTCCAGCCAGGCAGGATGGTCGATGGGCAGCGCGACGAACAGCGAGCCTGCGAAGAGGCAGACGATAACCACGACAAGGATGAAATGATTCCGCATGAATGTCCTTCGCTTTAGGCGAGTGCTTTGCTTGGCGTCGCGTCGACAGGAAGGGCGCGGCCGGCGCCGCGTGACGAAAATGCACGCGATTCAACCTTATCAATTATACGCATTGACCTGACCGATTCCAAAATCTTGACCGCTTTTCCGTCAACGTGTGATGATGATCGGTTGCTTGTACGATGGCTTGCGGCCCTGGCCAAGAGATTGTATATCGCCACAAGGGTCTGTTGCGGCTGCGGATGGCGGCGCGGCGGCGGAGCTGTTTGGGCTGAGGCTGGCAAATCGCCTCGAGGAAGCTCTTGATTTGGCCGGGCGAGAAGATGCGTTTGGCTGCGGTCCTGGCGGGGCGGGCTGCTTCAGTTAACGTCGGCATGGCTTTCCTGGGAGTGGCTGCCATTTGCTTCTTCGACAGGGTCGATTTCGTCTTCCATAGTCGTGTAGGTATCGAGCAGTTTGACTGCCACATGGTATTGTTCGACGAGGTCGAGTCCGGGGTGTTCGTCATGTGGAAGGGGAGGGACCTCGAGTTCGAGGCGTTCCAGTTCGAGGGCGTATTTGAGTAGGGGGCGCAGGGACGGGAGCAGGGTGCGGGCTTCCTCAGGGGAGAGGTTTTCGAGGTCAGCCTTGTCGATGGCGGCGGTTGTAAGGTCGATCAGTTTTTGGGTGCGGCTGAGGCGGCGTTCGCGGGCGACTGCGGCTCGGGTACGTTCGAGGGCGGCCTTTTCTATGCGTTCGGCCTGGTCGTAGGGGAGGGCGCGTTCCTTCCAGTTCCATTTCTTGGCCATCTTGCTGGCAGTGCTTGAGCGGGCTGAGCGGCTTCCAGTCCAGAGGTGGGAGGAGGCTGCGAGCGTGCGCAAGCTGCCGAGCATGAGGTAGGCGTGGAAGCGGTCGTACCACTCGGTGGATTCGCCGGGTTGTTGGTGCCAGGGTCTGCGTTCTTCACTGTCGTTCATTGTTTTCCTCGTCTCTCCAAGAGTTGAATGGGTCGGTTTTGGGCAGGTTAGAGCAGGTCTATACAATTTTTCTGGCCGGTTTTTCCGATCTGAGGTGCTTTTCTGATGCAGCTTAAGGTGGTCGAGGGTTCTGGCCCGGTCTTGCGCGAAAGTTGGGTAGTGTGGTCGGAAAGAAAGGCATGATGGATACAGGTTAGCAGGTGCTGTAGGCTTTTGCACGGAGTCTCGTGAAATTGGGTGGGTGTAGTTGGTGTTAAAGGCATGATAGTTACAGGATTACAGGTGGTGTGGGCTCTTGAACGGGATTTCGTGAAGTTGGGTTGAGTTGTCGGATGGACAGGCATTGTGGTTACGGAGTAGCTGGTGTGGCCTGCCCCCCAAAACTGGTCCAGGAAGTATGTCAGTCTTGGGCCGTAGAAAAGGGGGAAAGATGGACAGGAAGAGACGTACGCGGCGCAGGTGATCAACAAGCTGAGAGAGGGTGAGGTGACGATAGCCGAGGGCAGTACAGTGGCTGAGGCCGCCTCCCGTCGGATAGGGGTGGCCGAGCAAACCTTCTAAAGTTGGCGCAGCGAGTACGGGGGTCTCAGGATCGACCAAGCCAGGCGCCTGAAGCGTCTGGAGTTGGAGAACGGCCGCCTGAAGAGGGCGGTGGCGGACCTGACGCCGGGCAACCAGATCCTGCGGGAGGCGTCCGGGGGAGAATTCTGAGTCCTTCGCGTCGTCGCGGGTGTCTCGACCATGTGAAGGCGCTCTTTGGGGTTTCGGGGCGACGCGCCAGCAGTGTGCCGGGTCATCCTCCTTCCACACGGCGATATGAGCCGATCCCCAATGAGGATGAGAATGCCCTGACCGAGGGGGTCGTGGAGCTGGCCAGTCAGTTCGGCAGGTACGGCTACCGTCGGATCACCGCCCTTCTGAGGCATCGCGGCTGGCATGTGAACCACCGGCGTGTGGAGAGGATATGGCGACGGAAAGGGTTGAAGGTGCCTGTGGAGCAGCCCAAGGGAGGGCGTTTGTGGTTCAATGACGGCTCGTGAGTGCGTCTGCGGCCTGCGTGGAAGGAGCATGTGTGGGTCTACAACTTCGTGCATCTGAGGCTCAATGACGGCACAGGGGTGCGGTTGCTGACCTTTATCGACAAATACAGCAGGGCGTGTCCGGGGGTCCGGGCTGCCCGCAGCATACGGTCGGCCGGTGTGATCGAGGTGCTCTCCGTGTTGATTATATTCAGAGGCGCTCCCGACCATATTCGTTCGTACAACGGGCCGGATTATACGGCCCGGGCTGGGCGTGAGTGGCTTGGGCGGGTGGGAGCCAGGACGCTCTATATCGAGCCCGGGTCGCCGTGGGAGAACGGCTTGCGAGTTTCAACGGAAAGTCGGGGGACGAACTGCTGGACAGCGAGGTCTTCTATACGTTGCTGGAGGTGCGTGTGCTGACGGAGCGGTATAGGCGGACTTACAACCAGGTCAGGCCGCACAGCTCTTTGGGCTACCGGCCTCCGGCGCCTGAGGCCCTCCTGCCTGCCGACTCTGCCCCTATGCTTGTCGGACTAACACAAAGGGTGGTACAAACAACGTAACAGGTCACCGGTCCCGGGCAAGTATCCGGACATGCGCGGCTTTGTGCGCAAGTTGCGAGGGATCGGCATCAAGGTGATCCCCTGGCTCTCGCCGCGGATGGCCGGGCTGGGAACCAGGTTCCGGCAGCAGGTCAAAGACGCCCTGATCGAGGTGGACCTCGATCCCGAAGATCGCTGGCACAACGAGGTAACCTCGCGTCTCTGTCCCCAGAATCCCTTCACGCAGCGATACGTGCCCGAAATGGCGGCCCGGCTGCTGCGCGAGTACGAATACGACGGCTTTTGCGTTGACATGGTCGACGCCTGGGTGCTGGAACCATGTACCGCCGACCACGAGCATACCTGCGGCTCGGTTGGCCTGGCGATGGCCGACACCTTTGAGCGTATGCGAGAGGCGATGGACGCGGTGAATCCCGAAGCCGTGATCGAGTTCAGGCCGCTGTACTCGAACATCAGAGAACTGTACAACGCCTCCACGCACCGGGCGCCGGACCCCGGACCCCGGCTTTGTTTCCGCCTACGATGCCGACCGCAGCTGCTGCGTATTGCTGCGCTCGCATGTGCCCACCGGCGCGGCCTTCCACTTCGACTCGTTCTGGTGGCACCGCGACGAAGGGGAAAGGTTGCGACGGTGCTGTCGACGAGGGTCTTTTCCGGTGTTCTCCAGCTGGGCACTGAATTCGTCAACATGCCGCCTGAGCATCGCGCACTTGTCAAGACCTGGCTCTCCTTCTACCATGAACACAAGGAAGACTTTCGCTACGGTCAGATGAGGCCGGTGCAAAACGATATCCTGTACTCGACAATCAAGGTGGAGCGCGGCCGCAAAGCGTTTGTCAGCTATGCCCAATACCCTGCGCTGCGAGTCCCGCTCACTCCTGCCGCGGACGAAATCTATCTCTTCAACTGTACCAACGACGACGCTCTGCACACCATCCTTTCACAGGTCGAGGGTTCATTCAACGCTCTCGTTCACAATTTCGACCTGACACCGATGGCCGAGACAAGGGTGCGCGCGGCTGACGGATCTTTACTCATCGATCTGGAAGTCCCGCAAGGAGGGCTCGTCCTGCTCACAAGGAGTTGAGGTCTTATTCAGTGAAAATCAAGGAAGTGAAGGCATTTGCGTTCGGCCTGGCGGCCATACGGCCCAGGCGCGACACTGGCCGGAGTGACCGCTCCCGCAGTTCCTCCTTTAGATGGCAGGGCCTCGAACCTGCGGGACCCATGGAGCGCTATCCGGCCTACAAAGGACGCAGGTCCTCCGCGTCAACCAGGTGGAAAGGCACTGTCTGCATCGTGACCGCAGCCGACGGCAGCTACGGCCTGGGGATCTCCAACTTTTCCGGTCCCGTCGTCAGTATCATCAATGGTCATTTCGCCCCGCATATCGAAGGCGAAAACTGCATGGCAACCGAAAAGATATTCGACATGTTGTCCCGGTTGGCTGCGCCATACGGGAGTTACGGGCTGGCCAGCTACGCCATCAGCGCCGTCGACCTGGCGCTGTGGGACCTGAAAGGCAAGATCCTTGAACGTCCTGTGTATGAGCTCCTCGGGGGGCCGCAGAAGGAGCGCATCCCCTGTTACGCCACCGGCTTTGACACCGACTGGTATCTCGAGCTGGGCTTCCGCGCCGTCAAGCTGCCCATGCCCTACGGCCCCGCCGATGGTACCGAAGGACTCTCCAAGGCCGAAGAGATGGTCGCGACCGTGCGCGATCAGATCGGCTCCAGCCTCGACCTGATGCTGGACTGCTGGATGGCGCTCGATGTCGACTATACGGTCCGCCTGGCTGAGACGCTGCGCCCCTACCGTCTCAGGTGGATTGAAGATTTCCTCCTGCCGGAGGACCTGGACGGCTTCGACCAGGTCCGAAAACGCCTTCCCTGGCAAACGCTGGCTGCCGGTGAACACTGGTACATGCCGCAGGCTTTCTGGCGCGCGGCCAAGCGTAGTTTGGTCGACATCTTCCAGCCCGATCCGTTGTGGGCCGGCGGGGTCTCTGCCTGCCAGCGGATCTGTCATATTGCCGAGACAGCCGGCGTTGAGGTAGTTCTGCATGGCGGCATGAACTATCCCTTTGGCCAGCATCTCTCTTTCGCCATGCCTGCCATCACCTGGGGCGAACGTTCCGCCGGCGTCTCACCGCCCGGCGTTCCCCTCGCCGATTCCGTCCTGCTGCCCGGGACCGCCGTAATTGAAGACGGATTCCTCGTCCCCAGCGACGCCCCCGGTTTTGGCATCGAAGTGGACCCCGCCTGGTTCGACACTATCTGACACTTGACAACGCGGCAGCGGGAATCGCAGACGGCGGCGGCGGCCCGAGCAGGCTATTGCCGGGAGCAAATGTGCCCACTGGATCGGTAAACTCAGGCAGAGGACTCGACGGAAGACTGCGTGTCGGCATCGTCGGCGGCTCCATCGCCGGGTGCGCGGCCGCAATTGAGCTCGAACGCGCCGGCTGCGAAGTCACAATCTTCGAGCGTTCTACCGGCTCGCTGAAGGACCGCGGCGCGGGCATCGGCATCCCCTTCGCCCTACTCGAACTGCTGCAGGAGCGCGATCTTTTTGATGCCGACATGGCGATTGTGCCGGTCCAGTTGCGGGACTTTGTCACCCGCGTCGGCGGCAAAGACCGTCTGCTTTGGCAACAGGGCTTCGTCATCGCCGCCACCAGCTGGGACGAACTGTACCGAAACCTGCGCGAACGTGTGCGTGATGATGTATACCGCCAGGGCTGCGAGGTGACTGCGATTCGGTCCACCTCCAATCGTGTGTTCGTTGAGTTGGCCAGCGGGGAGACAGTTGCCTTCGATCTGGTTGTCTGCGCCGACGGCTACACGTCAACCGGACGGCGCAGGCTTTTTGCCGGCCAGGACCTTCGCTATGCCGGATACGTAATGTGGCGCGGCCTCCTCGATGAAGCACTGCTAAGCGACGTTAAGCCCTATGAAGGGATTAATATTTTTGCGATGTCGCCTTTGGGCCACCTCATTGCCTATCTCGTGCCGGGCAAGCAGGGAGAGACGCGGCCGGGCGAGCGGCGGCTCAATTGGGGCTGGTACGTCAATACGCCGCCAGCCGAGCTGGCCGATGCCCTCACCGACCGCGACGGCACAAGGCACGCCACCTCGCTGCCGGCCGGTAGCATTTCAGAGGACCGGGTCGGCCATCTGCGGGAGTTGGCCCGCGAATACATGCCGAGTTTCATCGCCGAAGCAGTTGCCCTGACCGATCAGCCGTTCATCCAGGCCATTTTCGATCTGCACACGCCGCGCTACCGCAAGGGCAATATCGTTCTGCTCGGTGACGCCTCGTCCGTCGCAAGGCCGCACGCGGCAGCCGGGGCCACCAAGGCATTGTACGGCGCGGTCGCCCTGGCTGAGTCGCTGAAAACGCAACCGACACAGGACGAGGCGCTGGCCCAATGGAACGGGGAGCAGTCCCGCGAAGGCGGGCGGCTGGTGTCGCTTTCGCAACGGCTCGGCATGGCATTGCAGGACCCAAAGCAGGACTGGTCGAACATGGACGAACAAAAGATGAAGCTTTGGTGGAAACGTGTCATCGGAGAAGAAGAGTGGTATGTGATGACGAACGACGACTGACGGGAAAGCAGTTCGTTCCCTCCGACCACGGCCTCGACATTTCCATTCCGGAAGAGGCCAACAGGTGCCCTCAGGAGAAAAACCATGGCAGAGTTGCTTGCAGGCAAAGTCGCGCTCATTACAGGCAGCGCATCCGGCATTGGCCGCGCAACTGCGCTGGCCTGTGCGCGCGAAGGCGCCAGAACGGTCGTCTCTGACGTAGACGAAGAGGGCGGCGGCGAGACCGTTGCCATGATAGAGAAGTCCGCGGGCGAGGCCATCTTTGTCAGAGCCGACGTAACGGTCGAGGCGGAAGTTGCTGCCCTGATCGAAGCGACCGTCGGCGCATTCGGGCAGCTCGATTGCGCCTTCAACAACGCCGGCCTGGAGCGCGAATACACGCGCCCGCCGGAACGGTTCAGCGAGGAATCCTTCCGAGCAACGATCGATACCAACGTCCGCGGCGTCTGGCTCTGCATGAAGTACGAGATCGAGCAGATGACGGAACAAGGATCGGGCGCGATCGTCAACTCTTCATCAATTGCCGGGTTGGTCGGGATACCGCGCCAGCCGGTCTATGTCGCGAGCAAGCATGCTGTCTCCGGTATGACCAAGTCGACCGCCGTCGAATTTGCCAATCGGGGCATCCGCATCAATGCTGTCGCTCCCGGCCTGGTCGACACGCCCCTTATGGAGCGCATTTACGCCAGCAACCCCGATTTGCGGGCCGAAGCGGACGACTGGCAGCCAATTGGCCGTCCCGGCAAGCCGGAGGAGATCGCGGAGGCCGTGGTATGGCTCCTGTCCGACCGAGCCTCCTATGTGCTTGGGCACGTCATGGCCGTTGATGGCGGCTTCGTCGCCAGGTAGAATGAGCCATATGACGCAGGCCTCGCCACGCCGGCCCGCCGAAGTGCGATCCGCAGACGAGCGTTCAGGCGTCTTTGACAAGCAGCCCTACCTGTGGAATACTGTCAGCATATCCTATAACAAAGGAGGTGATGCAAATGGATAACTGTAGTAGTAGTACTGGTCCGGTAGCATCACCTCGGGATATTTCTCTCTAGGGAGTGCTATCGGACCAGAAGCCACAAGACCCCGTCATAGGCGGGGTCTTGTACTTTCAGGGCCGGGTGGGAGGCGGAACGAAAATCTCCTGGCCCGGACCAAGCGCTCTCCAGGGCGGATTCTCGTCGAGAACCTATTGACAAAGGGAATCGGTTCGGATATACTCCAAATTGTGAGAATATTCACAATCCGCCGGCGTCGTGCCGGCGCCAGTCCAGACTTACAGGCCTGGAACTGTTGAACTTCGGACCATGATTCGCGGCCGAAGGAGCCGCGTTAAGGAGATCTCCCATGACCGGCGCAGTCGTCCCTATGGAGCGGCGACCGGCACCTCCCGCCCCCAGGGCAAACCCCATTCTCGGTACAGCCTTGCGTTTCCGCCGCGATCCTCTCCGCTGCCTGCAAGAGTTCGTTGCAGAAGTCGGACTCGCCTACCGCTACCGGTTCTTCCTCAACTACTGGGGCTATGTGTTCGTTCACCCCGAACACAACCAGCACATCCTGCAGGACAATTACAAGAACTACACCAAGAGTCCGCACCCCACCTTCGATCTGTTGCTGCCCCTGCTTGGAAAAGGCCTCCTGACAAATGACGGCGACTCCTGGCTGCGGCAGCGGCGTCTGGTCCAGCCGGCCTTCCATCGCAAACAGATCCAATCGTTTTCGCATACAATGACCGCCGCCGCCGAGAGACGTTTCGGTCGCTGGGAAAAGGCCGCGCGCGCGGGAAAGGTTGTCGCGTTCGACCACGAGATGATGGAGCTGACATTCGAGATCGCCGGCAGAACGCTGTTCAGCGTCGACCTTGGCGGAGAGACGCAGGAGTTCGGCGAAATCTTCAGCGAATTGAACCGACTCTTCATCAATATGGCCTTCGAGCCGTTCTCCCCGCTCACACTGCGAATGCATTTCCTGCCGCGCACGCGCCGGATATTCCGCGATATTCGCACGCTCGACAAGGTCATCTATGCCATGATTGCGGAGCGCCGCGAGGCCGATGATCCCGGCAACGACCTGATGGGAATGCTTCTGGCAGCACGCGACGAAGAAACGGGGCTCGGCATGGACGAGAAGCAGATCCGCGACGAGGTGCTGACGCTGCTGATCGCCGGGCACGAGACGACCGCGCTGCTGATGACCTGGCTCTTCTACTGCCTTGGCAGCAACCCGGACGTGGAGGCGCAGCTGCATGATGAGGTCGCTCGTGCGCTCAACGGCCGCCTGCCCACGTTTGAAGACATTCCGAAACTGGTCTATACGCGCCAGGTTGTCGACGAAACGATGCGGGTCTTTCCTCCGGCCTACGCGCTCTCGCGCGCTGGCAACAGTGCCGACGTCGTTGGCGGCTACACCGTTCAGCCGAATTCGATCATAACCCTCAGCCCCTACATCACGCACAGATTGCCCGAATTCTGGCGCGACCCGGACGTGTTCGACCCTGAGCGGTTCACGCCGGCCAACAACGCGGCGAGACACCGTTTCGCCTACATTCCCTTTGGGGCCGGGCCGCGCCAATGTATTGGCAATGGTTTCGCGCTGACAGAGGGCGTTCTGTTGGCGGCCGCCATCGCCCAGCGTTTTCGCCTGCGCATCCCCGCGGGCTACACGGCCGAGCTATCCCCGCAGATTACGCTGCATCCTAAGGGGCATTTGCCGCTGCAGTTCGAGCTTCGCTGATCCCCCATAATCTCCGTCCGCCGGGCCGCACAGGGCCCGGCGGCGAAATCAAGTCAATCCTGGCAAGCCTATTCGTTGTCCCATCCACGTGCAGGTGCTATACTTGCCTGTGCGAATTCGCGCGGGCGCGGTGGAACGCGAGCAAATTCAAACGCAAGGAGTCAGATGACGATGGCGAAAAGATCGCTTATGGTGTGGGGCGGCTGGGAAGGCCACGAACCGAAACAGTGCATTGACATCTTTGCCCCCTTGATTCGCGAGGCCGGCTTTGAGGTTGATGTCGAGACCTCGCTCGATGTATATACCGACGCCGACCGCATGGCCGCCTACGACGTCATCACGCAGGTACATACGATGAGCTCGATCACGAAGGAGCAGGAGAAGGGGCTCCTGGACACAATTGCGAGCGGGACGGGCTTTGCCGGCTGGCATGGCGGCATGGCCGACGCCTTCCGTGACAACCCCGAGTACCAGTTCATGGTCGGCGGGCAGTGGGTGGCCCATCCGGGCAACATCATCGACTATACGGTCAACATAATCGACCGCGCCGACCCGATTACGGCTGGCCTCGACGACTTTCACATGCACAGCGAGCAATATCTGATGCACGTCGATCCCAGCAACGAGGTGCTGGCGACAACCACCTTCACCGGCGAGCATGCGCCCTGGATCGATGGGACTGTTATGCCGGTTGTGTGGAAGCGGCGCTGGGGCCGGGGCAGGATCTTCTACTGCTCGCTCGGCCACGTGGCGAAAGATTTTGACGTGCCCGAGGCGAAGGAGATTGTGCGACGGGGAATCATCTGGGCCGCGAGGGCGTGACAGCCGACCCAATTGAAGTTGAATTCTATAGGATACGATGCAAAGGTAAGGGGAACAGGAGATGAGACTGCCTGCGCGCATCGGACTGATCGGCTGCGGTATCATCAGCAGCCGTTACATTGAAAATATCGTGAAGATCCCTGAGATCGAGCTTGTCGCCTGCGCCGATGTGGTTGCGTCGGCGGCTGAAGCGCGCGGCGAAACCTACGGACTCAGGGTTCTCTCGCCGGATGAACTGCTTGCCGCATCCGACATCGACATCGTGCTAAGTCTCACACCGCCGCCGGCGCACTATGCCGTCTGCAAGGCTGCGCTCGAAGCCGGCAAGTCGGTCTACACCGAGAAGCCGCTGGCTGCGACATTTGCCGAGGGCAAGGAGCTGCTGGCCCTGGCAGCGGCGAACGGGCTTCGTCTCGGATCTGCGCCCGACACGTTTCTCGGCGCGGGTTATCAGTCGGCCCGGGCCTACCTGGATGAGGGGATCATCGGTGAGCCGGTGGCCGCCAGCGCTTTCCTGATTTGGCGCGGCCACGAGTACTGGCATGCCAACCCGGAGTTTTACTACAAGCCGGGGGGCGGGCCGATGCTGGACATGGGCGTCTATTATCTGACTGTGCTCGTGCATCTGCTCGGGCCGGTGCGGCGGGTGACCGGGTCGGGGCGCACTACCTGGAACGAGCGTACAATTCACAGCGAGCCGCTCAAAGGGCAGATCATCCAGGTCGAGGTGCCCACCTATGTAGCCGGTATTCTGGACTTTGAATGCGGCGCCATCGGCACGCTGATCACTACGTTTGACGCGCAGGCCTCGGGGCTGCCCGAAATCGAGCTTTACGGCGCCACCGGTACGTTGAACCTGCCGGACCCGAACACTTTCAGCGGCCCCGTTCAGCTGCGCAGGACGCCCAACGACGACTGGCAGGACCTTCCGCTGCGCTTCGGCCACGCCGGTCGCAGCCGCGTCATCGGGACGGCCGATATGGCGGTCAGCATGACGGAAGACGCGCCGCACCGGGCCAACGCAGAGATGGCGCTGCACGTGCTCGAAATTATGGAGGCGATCCACGTTGCATCGGACACGGGCCGCCACGTCGAGCTGACAACTCGCTGCAGCCGGCCGCAGCCGCTGCCTGAAGGCGAGTATCCGGGCGTCCGGCCGGCGGCTTAAGTCAACAACAGCGAAACACTGCCTTGCAGCGAGGAATGTAGCATTTGAAATGGGAAGACCATGACCATTCAGGTGATCGAAGGCGTGCCGGTCTGGGGCGTTCCCCAGGACAACGCGATTGATCAGATACTAAACTGTGCCCCGGAAGCGGACGCGGCCGCCCTGATGGCGGACCATCATCTCGGCTATGCCGTGCCGATCGGCGGCGTCGTCGCCTATGAAGACAAGCTGAACCCTGCAGGCGTCGGCTATGATATCGCCTGCGGCAACAAAGCGGTGCGCCTCGATCTGCCCGCCGCCGAGGTCAAGGCACATATCAAGCCGATCATGGACGACATCTGGAGCACAATCTCGTTTGGCGTCGGGCGCAAGAACCGGGAGCAGGTCGACCACGCCCTGTTCGACGACGACCCGGCCTGGCAGATTCCCGTTGCCCACAAGTTTAAGAAGCTTGCTGCCGAGCAGCTGGGCACGGTCGGCAGCGGCAATCACTATGTTGACGTTTTCGCTGACGAGCTGGGCCGCGTCTGGATCGGGGTCCACTTCGGTTCGCGCGGGTTGGGCCACCGGCTGGCCACGCAATTCATCAAAGCCAGCGAACAGGAGCGCAGCAGCCGGCAACCGGCCGCACATTCAGAGGGCCGCGCGTCACGACGCACACGGGGCGGTGGCAACAAGGCGCCGGCGCTGCTGGATGTGGAATCGACGTTGGGCCAGGACTATCATGCCTGTATGCAGCTGGCCGGGCGCTATGCCTACGCCGGTCGGGATTGGGTTTGTGAAAGGGTGGCGTCTCTGCTCGGCGCCTCCATCGTGGAGGAGATCCACAACCATCACAATTTCGCCTGGAAGGAAGAGCACGATGGGCGCACACTATGGGTGACGCGCAAAGGCGCGACCCCGGCCTTTCCCGGGCAGAAGGGTTTCGTCGGCGGCTCGATGGGGGATACGTCGGTTATTCTTGAAGGCGTCGAAACCGAGGAGGGCCAATTGGCGCTGCGTTCGACCGTCCACGGCGCGGGACGGGTCATGTCGCGCACGCAGGCCGCGGGCAAGTTCCGCTGGAGGAAGGGACGGAAAGTGCAGGTGAAACGGGGCGAGATCGGGCGCGAGCGGATGCTCGATGCCATTCGCGGCCTGGGGGTGGAACTGCGCGGCGCGGGGACTGACGAGGCGCCCCAGGTCTACAAGCGTCTCCCTGAAGTCCTGGAGCACCATCGCGCTTCGATCGAAATTCTACATACGCTGACCCCGCTGGGCGTAGCCATGGCCGGCGCGGACGAGTTCGACCCCTACCGCGACTGAGAGGCGGCCGCCGGTCTACGGGTCGCCGGTCTGGACCAGGCCCCTGGACTCTGCTTCGGCCAACACAGCCTGAATTGTCTCCACGAGTTGCCGCGCGCCCTCTATGCTCAATTCCACGGCCACGCGCGCGCCCGGGCCATAGGCCTCGTTGACAAAGTCGATGTTCAGGGCGTGTTCCTCGGGCGCGTGAAACGGATGGTCCCAGCTTACGTTGGCCTGGCTCATGTCGAACCAGCCGTCGGCCCCCTTGCCGAATCCGGCAAGGGGAGCCTTTTGCATGATCATCGTACACATGGATTCAACCTCCCCTGGCGATTCTAGGTTCCATTGACGTTTCAGAAGACTATTCAAAGAGGCAGCATCTACAGGTTGTCTGAACAAAAATTAGGACTCTGACTCACCTGATTCTCGTGAACGAAGCCCGCTTCTGGAGCCAGCGCCGTTCATCATGTCCATCATGTAAATCAGTTGAATCAAAGTTCAGACAAATGTCAACGATTCCAGACTTTGGCTACGCCGGTCCTTCTACCTCTCACTCTGACAGCGTTCGCCCCAGAAAGGACCAGATCTTCTCCCAGCCGTCGACCGCCTGTTCCTGGCGGTACATGGGCCTGTGGTAGTAGAAGAAGCCATGGCCCGCGTCTTCGTACATGTGAAACTCGTATTCCTTGCCGTGCTGCTTTAGCGCCTCCTCGTGCTGCGCCACCTCGGCTACCGTCGGGCTGTGGTCCTCCTCGCCGAAGAGGCCCAGGATCGGACAGTTGAGGTTGGCGGTGTAGTCGATTGGCGCGACCGGGCGTTGCGGAGTGAGCTGGTCCTCCTCTGCGACAACGCCGCCGCCCCAGCAGTCGACGACCGCGTCGAATCCGGCGACGCGACTCGCTGCGAGCACGGCGTGCCGCCCGCCCGAGCAGGTGCCGAATACGCCGACCTTGCCGCTCGCGCTGGGCAGCGCCCGCAGATAGTGCATGGCCGCCTCGATGTCCGCCACGGCAGTGTCGTCGGGCACGCCCCCCTCCGCCCGCGCGGCCGCGGCTACGTCCTCCGGCGAACCGTGCCCGAAGCGCTCGTACAGGTTGTGCGATATCGCGGCGTAGCCGTGATGGGCAAACCGCCGCGTCGCCTCCCGGTACCACTCGTCCCAGCCGGGCATGTGATGGATCAGCACCATCCCGGCAAAGGGGCCGGCGCCGAGCGGACGGGCAAAGTAGGCGTGCACGGGGTCGCCATTTGCTCCCTGCATGACCACCGTTTCCGCCAGCATTCCTTCATATTGGTCGGTTGTATACATTTTGTTTCCCCCTTTGCGGTGGATTCCAGATATGGGTCGGCGCGTATGGCCCTTGGGGTCTTTTTCTGCGCGGCCAAGCAGCCGGCGATCTCCTCACCGCCGCCACGCTTCGGTCATATTATGCTGAGGAAGCGCCTCTCGCAGCAAGCCGCTCTTGCCGGAAACAGTATAGCGGCCAAAGTGCTTTTCGATGAGTCCAGACAGTTCCGCCGCCAGCGATTGGTACTCGCAATCTTCTATCAGGTTATGGCCCTCGCGCGGATCTTCTGCCAGGTCGAAGAGTTCGTGCGGACCGTCAGGATAGCGGCGCACGAGTTTATGCTCGCGGGTGCGCGCCATGCGTAGCGGCCCGTATTCGCCGAATTGGACCCTCCGCCAGCCTGAACTTGCTTCGGCATCCTCCGTCAGCGGCATGAAACTTTCCCCTGCGAATGCCGTGTTTGAAGGCAGTTCAGCGCCCGCAGCCTCGACCACCGTCTGAAAAAGGTCCAAATGATCGACCATCGCGTCGCGGCGCACGTCCGCCGGCAGTACGCCCGGCCAGCTCAGAAACAGCGGCACCCGAATCGACTCTTCGAGCATGTTGAGCGGGAGCGTGCCGTTGCCCTTGCCCCAGACGCCGTGATGTCCGCAGTTCAGCCCGTGGTCCGAAGTATAGATCACAAGGGTGTTCCGCACACCTCCCGTCTCTTCAAGCACATTCAGCAGGCGCCCCACGTTCTCATCGACATGGCTGACTGCCGCGTAGTATTGGGCCAGGGCCTCCCGCTCGCGCCGCCTGTCAACTGTCAGCGATTCCCCCGCCTGTGCGCCAAACGGATATGACTCGCCCCCGGGAATGTCAGCGAAGTCGGTATCGCTGTACAGGTCGACGAACCGCTTGGGATGCCCATCCCAGGGGCTGTGCGGGGCAGTCAGCCCGACGAGCAGAAAAAATGGTCGCGCGTCGGACTGTTGCAGGAAGTCGGCGGCCCTTTCAGCAATGATGCCATCTACATAGCCACCAAGGCTTGCCATCCGGCCCTGATCGCAGTAGTCGCGCGTGCCCAGATGCGAGAGCGGATAGGCACTGCCCACGCTGAACCAGCTGTCGAAGCCCACCGCCGGCCTGTCTTCATTGCCCAGATGCCATTTGCCGGACAGACCGGTTCGATAGCCCGCTTTTTGCAAGAGCTGGGGCAGCGTCTGAACGCCGGCGAGCCAGTCCCGACGATCGAAGCGCATGGCGATGTAGTCGTGGATGCCATGCTGCGAGGGGGTCAGCCCGGTGAGCAGCGATGCGCGCGCCGGAGAACAAACGGGTGTTGGCGTAAAGGCATTCTCCATCACGACGCCGGAGGCGGCCAGCCGGTCGAGGTTGGGCGTCCGCAATTCCCGGCTGCCGTATGGCCCGCTCGCCCACTGGCCATGGTCATCGGTGACAAATAGGAGGATGTTCGGCTGTCTTGTCATCACCCAGGCAATGGACCGCGCAAAGGGAGGCTGAAGCGGAAACGTGAAGCGGCGGCCCCTCCTGTCCGAATACGCTCCGCAGCTTCGTCTAGGCGCCTGCCACCGGGAACTGGTCCAGCCCAAACAGGTAGATATCCTCTTCTTCGGGCGGCGTTGCGCCGCTTTCGATCAGCGCCTGCATGGCGTTGGCCATGACCGGGCCCAGGTAGTGGGGGCAGGTGAAGTAGAACTCCGCCATGCTGTCGGGCGAGTCGCCCACCCACTCCTCGCGGCCTTCGGCGTGGTTGGAGACGATGCCGACCGAAGCCAGGCGCACGCCGGCCCGGCGGAATACCGGCAACTCATGCGCCAGGGTATGCCCGACAACGTGCGCGCCCATTGATGCGTACACCTGGATCTCCTTGACCGTCTCAAAGCGTCCCCACGCCGTGCAGACATAGATGCCCGAATCGTAGACGCCGGCAAACTTCGGCTCCTTCTTCGCCGCCTCGTACAGGTGCGCGCTCATGATCGGGCAGAAAGGGTCCTTCAGACGGGAGGACCTTGCCCGGCCGCCGGTGAAGGGCTGGTCGTCCTGGGGCCGGAAAAACATCATGTAATCGGTGTTGATCGTAATACTCCACGGCGGCAGCGGCGCGCCCGGCTCGTCCGGCCGCTGGATGCCGCCGACCGAGGCTTCCACCATCGCCCACCTGACGCCCGCCTGCTCGAGGACCCAGGCCACCTGTTTCGCTGCTACCCACGGCGTGCGCGGCCGTGCGCCAAGGCTGTCCCACATGCCGTGCATTGCGGTACGCCAGACCGGCTGTCCTCCGATCCGCAGCAACTTGAACGGCGCCGACCTCCCGTATGGCGTATCAAACCCGTCGAAAACTCCTTCCAGCTCAACGTTGGGCATCTCTATATCTTCGGGAAAGCGCGCCCCCCAGGTGCCCGAACCGCCCACCAAGGCATACTTCGCCTCTGCAATTGTCGTCACTTTAGTCCTTCCTCCCTATCCAAAGCTTGGTGTTTGCAACGCCGCCGGGTCGTTCCCGGTTACTCCGGCCCCAGGCCGCTCAAGTTGCGTCACACCGGCTGAGTAAGCGACTGGCTGAAAGAGGGCGGAGCCACGCCCAGGCTGGTCGTGCACTGGCAGCCGCTGCCGTCCGGAATGGGCATCGACGCCAGCAAGTCCAGCTCCATCGCCAGCGCGATTTCCGGGAAGACCTCCGTGTAAAGATGGTTGATCGTATTGTGGATGTCGTGCTCCGGCTCCAGTCCGTGCGCGTAGTTGCTGACCATGTGATAGTAGAGCACGTGGATGCCCAGGTAGCGCGACAGGAGTGGATTGAGACAGTCGCCGTGCAGCGTGACGATCGGCGGGCGTTCCGGTTGGATTTCCGACGCGCTTTTTGAGACCGCCATCCAGTGCAGAATGTCAAAGTCGGACTCGAACGTGATCGAATCCGGCACGATCATCGCCACCCGCGTATCCGCCGGGGTCCGCACTCTTCTGATCTGGCCGCTGTCCACGTACGGCGTCAGCTTCGAAGCCATCAGCCCCTGCAGCTCTGGACAAAACGGGTCGCCCAACAGGAAGCGGCACTTCGACCACATGCTCTCGTACTGCGTGCCGGGAAGGCCGCGATGATTGAATCGTGTATAGAAGCTCCAGGGCAGGACCAGGTCGCCTGGGATTATGGCTGCGTCATCCCGGCGCCAATCCGCGATCCCGGATGTGCCGCCCACCATCATCACCTTGACCCCGGCCTGCCAAATCACCCAGAAGCACTTTTCGAAATTCAGGTGATAGAGCGAGTCCTCCCCCACCACCTCTCCGTAGGAGGGAATCCAGATCACGTCGCGGCCGTTGGGTGCAACCAGATGCACGACCAGCGGAGAGAGCCCGTACGGTGTATTGAGCCGTTCGCGGCTGGCAACCGTCCAGCCCTGTTCTTTGGCCCTGTCGAGAACGCCGTCAATGCCGAATCCCCAGATCGGACTGCCTGTAAACGACGCGAAATCGGCGCTGGGCCCTTCATACGTGACAGTGGGATCGATTTTCGGGTACATATTGCCTTCCAATCAGCCCGAAACCAGCCGGTCGCAACCCGGTTAACCCAGGTCCTCGACCTGCCAGCGGAATAGATACCTCTCGACCGCCTTCACCAGCATATAGGCGCCCACGGCCAGCACGCTTGCGATCAACGTTACCGCCCACAGCCGGTCCGCTCTGTACTGGGTCATCGACTGTACGATCAGATAGCCCAGCCCCTTGCGTGCGAAGATCCATTCGGCCACGATCGCGCCGATAATGCTTCCGGTAAATGCAATCTCGTGCGCGGCAATGTAGTAAGGCAGCGCGCTTGGCCAGCGCACCTTGGCGAAAATCTCCCACTGGCTGGCGTCCAATGTCTGCATACGGTCCAGCAGCACCGAATCGGCCGACTTCAACCCCTTGGTTACGTTTGCCAGGATCGGGAAAAAGGTCACCAGGACAACGATGATAATTTTGGGCAGCGGTGTGTCGCCCAAAATGATAATCAGAATCGTGGCGATGGTGACAAAGGGGACGTTCTTGACGATCACCGTCCACGGAATGGCCAGCGCCTCCAGCCAGGGAAGATAGAGGAAGGAGATCGAGAGCGCAATCGCGATCACATTGGCAACCGCATAGCCGGTCATGGCCTCGACAATCGTCGCCCAGGTGTGCTCGAGAAGCACCTCCCGCTACGACCAGAGGACGTCTCCAACCATATCCGGCGGCGGCAGCAGGAAAGAAGGATACCCCGACACCTCGATCGCCAGCACCCAAAGGATCGGCACCGACACCAGCATGATGAGGTAGGCAAGACGTTCATTCATAGGCTGCACCAGGCTCCGGAACTGTCCAGAATGTGATAGGCTCTCCCAAGACGTTGCCCTGCGTCGTGCCGCGAAAGAATCGCGACGCAAGACTTGCAATGACAAACCGACGGGACGTCACCCCGCGACCGAAGTTAAATGTCCGGTCCTGTCTTCCCCTCTGCGCGCTCCGCTCGACCGGCCTGCCGCTTGACGGCAAACACGGCAATCGAGACGAGCTCAGTCGCTCATCTCCACCGCTCGGTACAGCGAAGAACGGACCCGCGCCACCTCACGGAGGAATTCCTCATCAGTGCGGATCTCTCTCGATCGGGGACGCGGCATACCAACTTCGATGATTTCAGAAATGCGGCCGGGACGCGCCGACAGCACGACAATGCGGTCCGAAAGAATCGTCGCCTCCTCCACACTGTGGGTGACGAAGACAACCGTCTTTGGCGAACGATTCAGCACCGCGCCGAGCCACTCACCCATCGATTCGCGCGTCAACTCGTCCAATGCGCCGAAAGGTTCATCAAGCAGCAGAATCGGGGGGTTGTGGACCAGCGCCGCGGCTATGTTGACCCGCTGCTGCATCCCGCCCGACAGCTGGTGCGGATAGTGATCGAGGAACCCGCCGAGCCCGAAGTCGGTCAGCAGATCTCCCGGCGAGAGCGCTCCCTCACGGCCCGTGATCTCCAGTGTCATGGATACATTCTTCAGGGCCGTGCGCGATGCGAGCAGGGCCGGCAGCTGAAACGCCACGCCAATCTGACGCTGGCGGCATGCGTTCCTCGGCGTGTCGCCGTTCACCTTCACCTCGCCCTCGCTCGGCTCCTCCAGCCCGGCCGCAATCCGCAGCATCGTCGTCTTGCCGCATCCTGACGGGCCGATCAGCGACACAAACTCGCCGTCACCGACGGTCAGGCTGATGTCCTGGAGCGCCTTTACAGGTCCGAACTGCTTATCGATGTGCGAAAACTGGATAGTCAATGCGCTACCGTTGGGTGCTTGTTCTTGCTCTTCCTCACTCGCACGCAGCCAACTCCAGCTGGCCGTATTGCACCATTGACGCCACCTGGGCATTCCATCTTTCGGCCGACATCGTTCCCAGGGGCTTGTCGTCATCGCCCGTCACCAGCGGCTTCATCAGCTCGAAGCGACGCCTGGCCATTTCTATTGTCAAGGGCGCGTCGACGCCGTACCTGACCGCAATCTCGGCCGAATTTTCCGGGTCTGCCAGCAGATGGGCGAGCCCCTGGGAAACCGCGGCTACGTAGTGGCGCACCAGATCGGGATTCTCGTTCAGGGTCTCCCGCCGCACGGCCAGGACTTCCGAATAGTCGTCCCAGCCCCACTCGCTGAACTGAAACGCGACCCAATTCATATAGCCTTGCTCCTCCATGAAGCGCGGTTCATTGATGAGCCAGGCCGCTGTGTAGTCCATCTCCCCCGTCAGTACAGGATCGGGCGTGAAGCCCGTTGTGACAATCACAAGCTGGTCGGCGCCGATGCCGTGTTTGCCGGAGATAAATTCGAAGAAGAAACCCTCTCCCTCATGGATTCCGACCGTGGTGCCGACAAAGTCCGCTGGCGTCAGACTCTTGCTGGATCGCTGGTCGCGCGGTGTGTCGTGGTCCAGACCCAGCCAGATATACGGGCTGTGCCGGATGAGCGCGCCGACGGCCACGATGTCCGCTTGCGCTGGGCCTGTTATCATCGCCGGCAACAGGCTTCCGCCGGCCGCGACCGAAAAGTCCACCTCGCCGTCGGTCAGTGTCTGCAAGTGGCCCAGGCCAGGCCCGCCGCGCACCAGCTCTGCCTCAAGGCAAACGTCGGCAAAATATCCCTTCTCGACCGCGTTATACCAAGGCGCGCCCCCGTCATTCAGAATCCAGGACATTCCGACCCTGATCTGGTCGAAGGCTTCGCAGTCCAGCGGCTCCCAGGTTGCCTCCGGGTCGGGCAGGAAACTGTTTGTGAAGTAGCTCTCAGCCGGGAAATTCTCCTCGACGCAGGCGAGGATACGTTGAAACTCGGCATCGTTCCCCTGCGTTTCTTCCGCCATCGCTTCGGTCCCTCCGTCGGCGGGCGGGACAACGACCGGTATGACGCAGGCGCTCGACAGGACGGCCAGGCAGCCCAGAACGCCAATCCAGGATGTGGTTTTCCGCATCTTTCCGCACCTCACTTACTTTGCTGGAAGTGGGGGGCATGGCCAACATAGGCCTCCATGACGCGACCGATTCAGCGGCCGGCGGACCTTCGCCAGCCGCTGAATTATTCAGTTCCACAGATTGGGCGGCCTATTCGCACGCGTCCAGCTGCAGCTGATCGTACTGGATCATCGAGGCGACCTGCATGTTCCACCTGTCGGCCGACATGTGCGAAACGGGCAAATCATCGCTGCCGCGAACCAGGACCTCCTGCAATTCGAAGCGGCGCAAGGCCTGTTCCTTGCTCAACTGCGCGTCGACACCGTACACGACCGCAATTTCGGCCGACGCATCGGGGTTCTCGAGGAGATAGCTGAGCCCTTGCGATTGGGCGGCCAGGAAGCGCCGCACCAGGTCAGGGTTCTCCTCCAGCGTTTCGCGCCGCACGACCGTTACGTCGCCGTAGCCGTCCCAGCCCCAGTCGCTGAATCGGAATGCCACCCAGTTCATGTACCCCTTCTCTTCCATCAAACGGGGCTGGTTCATGATCCACGCGCCAATGTAGTCCATCGCCCCCAACAGTACCGGGTCCGGTGTGAATCCGGCGTCCACCAGCTCGACCGCATCGTGGTCGATTCCGTGCTTGTTGGCGAAGAACTCAAATAGATAGTCGTTGCCGGGCTGCAGGCCCACCTTCGAGCCGATGAAATCTTCAGGAGTCAGCACCTTGTCCGACAGCTGGTCCTGCGGCGTATCGGGGTCCAGGCCCAGCCAGACGTAAGGGCTGTGTTTGAGAAAGGTGCCCACGGCGACCACATCTGCCGGTGTGCGGCTGGAGACAAGGGACGGGACCGTGCTGCCGCCGGCAACAACCGCAATGTCGACCGCCCCGCCGGCAAGCGTCTGCAAGTGGTCCAGGCCGGGCCCGCCGGCGATTAGCTCAACTTCCAGGCAGACGTCTGCGAAGAAGCCCAACTCTATGGCATTGTACCAGGGCGCCTCCTCGTCGTTAAGCACCCAGGGCATGCCCACTTTGATGCTGTCAACGCTTTCGCAGTCCATCGGCTCCCACGTCGCGTCGGCCGCGGGCAGATAGTCGTTGGTGAAATAGGATTCGGCGGGGAAGTTCTCCTCCACACAGGCGAGGATCTTATCGAACTCCTCCTGGCTGCCCGGCTCCGGCATAGCTTCCATCTCTTCCTCGGCCGCCGGCGTTGCTGCAGCCTCCATCGGCGCCTCCGCGGGAGGCTGCGCAACACAGGCGCTCAGGGCAAGAGCCAGCAAGGCAACCAAGAGGAATAGAAAACGTGTTTTGGTCATTGTCGAACGCTCCTTAGGGTGGGTTACTTGCAGACTCTAGGGATACTCTGAACAAGTCTGATTGATTGTGGCATAATACTGCAATAGTGGGCGTGCGACAGGAAAATGGGGGAAGAGGACAATGGAGCAGCCGACATTTGGGGAGTTGGAATACGAAAGCAAGAAACGCAAGACGCGTCGGGAGAAATTCCTGGAGCGGATGGATGGTCTGATTCCGTGGCGTCAGCTGGAAGCGCGTATCCGGCCGCACTATCCCAAGGCGGGACGCGGCCGGCGGCCGTATCCGTTGTCGGTGATGCTGCGCATCTACTGTGTGCAGTTGTTCTACAACCTGAGCGATCCGGGCATGGAGGATATGCTCTACGAGGTCGAGTCGGTGCGACGGTTTGTGGGGCTGCGGTTGTCGGGTGCGCTGCCGGACGAGACGACGATACTGAACTTTCGTCATCTGCTGGCGAGACACGAGTTGGGGTCGGTTCTATTGGAGGAGATCAATCGTCATCTGGAGTCGCAGGGAGTGCGGTTGCGGGAGGGAACGATCATCGATGCCAGCATCATCGAGGCGCCGTCGACGACGAAGAATCGTGCGCGGCGACGCGACCCTGAGATGCATCAGACGAAGAAGGGGAATCAGTGGCATTTTGGGATGAAGCTGCATATCGGCGCCGACGCTGAGACGGGAATCGTACATAGCGTGGCGACGACAGCGGCGAACGTGCATGACGTGACCGTGGCTTCGCGCCTGTTGCACGGAGGCGAGAAGGAGGTGTGGGGCGACGCTGGCTATCAGGGCGTGGCCAAGCGGGCGGAGATGCGGGCGCTGGATGTAGAGTGGCATGTGGCGCTGAGGCCTGGGCGACGGCGGCAACTGCCGTCTGAAAGCGAGGAGGCGTTGGCCGAGAAGCGTAAGGCGTCGGTCAGAGCAAAGGTGGAGCATCCGTTCCTGCAGGTGAAGCGGCGCTTCGGCTATGCCAAGGTGCGCTATCGCGGCCTGGCCAAGAACACGCAACGGCTGACGTTTCTGCTGGGGCTGGCCAACTTGATGACAGCCGAGCGCCACTTGGCGGTGTGACAAAGGGAGTCGTGCGCCGCAATCACTTTGATAGCGGCGACAGGCCCGCCGCCGAGCCGTTTTGAGGCGCAAACAGGCTTGCCTCAGCACGGCAACTGCCTGCTGACTCAGCCCAGGCCGGTTGAAAATCTTCCTGCTTCCCCCACCATTCATCTCAATCCACCACATGTGGACTTGTTCAGACGTTCCTTAGCTATCAATAGCGACATCATTGTCGGGTGTATGCGGGCGAAAAGCGTCTTTCCTCAGACTGCCCGCTGCGCGGCCGCCGGATAGTCGTCCCGCCTGAAGTAAGCCTTGTCCAGGGTCCCGTTGCTCGAATTTACTTCACTGGTCACCCAGTGCGTAGCATAGCCCCTGCGCCAGCGATCAGATTCGTTGCGATGCGATGTGTGCAGCGCCTGGCTGTGATGGAAGACAATGCCCCCCTTGCGTACCAGCGCCAGCGACTCCTTGCTCAGGTCGATCAGTTCGGGCGGCGGCACCAGGTTGTACGGCTCGCCGGGGACCGCTTCATGCGGCAGGATCGGTCCCTTGTGCGACCCGTCGATGTAGCGCAGGCAGCCGTTTTCGGGCCTGACATCGTCCAGCGCGATCCACGCCGTGATTACATCGTCGCCGGGGTCGCACTGGAAGTAGAAATTGTCCTGGTGGTAGGGCTTGGCTGAACCGAAGTGCGGCGGTTTCATGAATACCTGGTCGCTCGACAGCAACGGCGCTGCGCCCAGCATCTCGGTCACCAGTTTCGTCAAGCGTCCATCCAATACAAATGCCTGGAACTCTTTCCGCTTCAGGAACGGGGTGTCGATCTTGCGCGGCGCGATCTCGCCCCCGTCTGACGCGTCGACGACGTAGCTGTCTTCTGCGTCCTGCATCTCCTGCTGGCTCACTTCCAGCGCGATCTGGGCGATGCGGTCGGCCTCATCCCGGCTGAAAACGCCCTCCACGACCGCCCAGCCCTTCTCCCAGTAATGATTATATGCTTCTGGCTGCATGGAATCCTCCTCAGCGCATGAATCCCGTCGGCTCTGCACCGTTTATTCGACTTTCGCGCTGCATTATGCCACAAAGTGCAGCTATCTCGTGGATCGGCGCCGGCGAATTTCAGCCTTCGGCGTCATCGTCTGAAATACTGCTTGCCGGATTCCGCCGTTCGGTCAGCTCACCCCCAGAGGCAGCGCACCGAGTAAACATGAGCCCGTTCATTTGCCTCTCGTTTTCGGCCTGCCGATCTTTGACATCGCTCCTGAGTTACAGAATTATGCCCGCTGTCCGACTCTGAGACGGCCACCACTGACGGGCGCCGACATGCAAGCTGTCCCGCAGCTGAGGGTTCTCGCGCTCATCAGAGGGTTTCTTCACAGTGATCCGCTTGCCAATTTCTCAAAGCCCCTGGGTCAAAGTGTGCTCATTTGCCGCACGAACGGACCCGCGTCCCGCGACTGCAAAGCGTTCAGTGCCGCCATCCAAGGCGGGGCGTCGGCGGCTCTCTTGGTAAATCGAACTGCTGCGCGGGCCCCGCGCGCCCGGCAGGCGGTCCCGCCAAGCCCTGCAAACGCATTCATCAGGTCCTGGCAATGAATTCTTTCCGAAAGGGGGTGATGGCAGGGGAAGAGAGAAGACAATTGCTCTTGTTGTGGCGGTATGGCTCCAACGCCGCCCATCCATAGGGAATCAAGCGCTGTATCCTTTGTGCACCGGCACGGTGCGCACCAACTAAGCAAGGAGTTTACAAGCAATGTCGAGAAATCGATAGCAGTTGATGTTGGGCCTCGTTGTGGTCCTCAGCGTCATGCTTTCCGCTTGTGTCCCCTCCACGCCCGCCGGCGACGGCGCGGCTATGGAAGACTCGGGCGACATGATGGAAGAGGTGATGCTGCCCGACGACGCGGCTGAAGACCAGATCCTCAACGTCGTGCACGAGGGCGGCTGCGGTTCCGGCCCCTTCCCCGGCATCGACTATGGCAGCCCGTGTAACTTCGGCCACATGTTCATGCCGCCCTTCCTGGTGGACAACGACGGCAATGTAACGCCCGGTCTCTTCTCCACGGACTGGGAGGTCAACGACGATTTCACCGAGTACATCTTCCACATCCAGGAAGATGCCGTCTGGTCCGACGGCAAGCCGATCACAGCCCAGGACGCGCTCGACTGGTGGAACTACATCTTCCACTCCGACCGCAACTCCTGGCCGCGCAACTTCGTCATGGGCGCTGTCATAGGCATCGATGAGTTTGCCGACGGTGAGACCGAGACGATCGAGGGCCTGACGGCGCTGGACGACAAGACGCTCAAGGTCGAGCTGTGGCGCTCTGAGAGCTCGCTGCCGCAGCTGTGGGGCTTCCGCGAAGCCGCGCCCGCCCGTTTTGACCAGTACGCCGACCTTCTGGACCGGGCTGACGAGTTCGCCGACGCCCGCGAGTGGCGCGGCGCGATGGCCGAGCGCTTCTTCCAGGGTGAGAACGCCGCCGACCTGATCGTCAGCGGCCCGTTCAAGCCGGTACATCTGTCGCCGGAGCCGGACGCCATATACCGCTTCGAGCGCAATCCCAACTGGTGGGGCGAACCGACGCTGCTCGACGGCATTGAAGCGACCACCATTCGCGACTTCCAGACCATGCTCCTCATGTTCGAGAACGAGGAGATCGATATCGCTTTGAATCTGGCCGGTCCGCCCGCTGTGCTTCTGCGCAGCAACCAGCCCGACGCTTTCCGCGAAGTTCCCGTTTCGGCCTTCTGGGCGATGTACTTCATCCCCGAGCAGGAGCCGGTTGACGACGTGAACCTGCGCCGCGCCCTGATGTCTGCCATCGAGTGGGAAAAGGTGGCTGAGATTGCCTGGGAAGGCGAACAGGCGCCCAGCAACGCCGGCAGCCCGATGGCGCCGGCCTACCAGTGCTTCGACCCCAACTTCCAGCCCTATCCCTTCAACCCGGAAAGGGCCATGGAGTTCCTGGCCGAGTCCAAGTACGGGCCCACCGGTGAGACCGTTCCCAAGATTCGCATCATGACCGGCGGCAGCGATCCGCCCCGCATCCGCGCAGCCCAGATCATCCAGGAGATGTGGCGTGTCAACTTGGGCGTGGAGGATGTCGAGATCAAGAACGCCGAGTCCGAGTTCGTTGACGGCGAGGGACTGGTATCGATTCGGGTCACCAGTGGCGGCTCCTTCCTGCCGCGACCTCCCTACCTGCTGGAAGCGATCGCCCACACACGCGGCGGGGCCAACCAGTCTTGGACCAAGTACACCGAAGAGGGCTGGGACGAGGAGATCGATGCCCTTCTCTCGATGGATCCCGGCAGCGCAGACTACTGCGAGCGCTCGCTTGCCATGCTTGAGAAGTTCACCGACGCCGCTCTCGTGATCCCGACCGGCTACATCCGCGGTTGGTATCAGATTCAGCCCTGGGTCGGCGGCTACGGCCAGAGCCGCATCAGCTTCTGGCATACCATGACCGAGACCTACCGCAAGGAGCGTTAAGGTCGACAGTAGAGTGGCCTGTGAGGCCTGTCCGGCCTTCCGCTGGATGAGGCCGTTCGTGTCGCGAGCAGAGTCGCCATCCCACGGCGACTTCGCCTAAGAGTAAGATGCTGGGAGGGGAGCCACTGTGCTGGCCTTCCCCTCCCTGGCAGAAACAGACTATGAAGGCGGCGCGCCCATCGGGCGTTCCCGTGGGCGTGCCGCCGTTTCTCCTCTCCCATGTGTCATTAGCTGTTCGGCATGGGGGATGCCCTCCGGCAGGTGCGCCAACTCCGGCTGGTGCGCCTGAGAAGACCAGTGACGGCTGAAGCAAACAGGACGGAACCGTGACGCGCTACATCACGATGCGGCTGCTGGTCATCATTCCGACGTTGTTCGCAACGCTGATGATCGTCTTCCTGCTCGGCTACCTTGGCCCGATCGATCCGGTAACCATTCTTCGCTCCCAGTGGGCAGCCCAGGGAATCTACCTCAATCAGGAGGAGTTGGCCGATCTTCGCCACCAGTACGGCCTTGACCGGGGGTTCTGGGACCAGTTCGGCACCTACATGGGCAATCTGATGCAGGGCAAATTCGGCTACTCCTTCGCCGACGCAGCCCCGATCTGGCCGCGTATCGAACGCGCGCTCCCGGTTTCCGGTCAGCTCGCATTGGGCGTCCTGTTCATCATGTTCTTTATTGGCATCCCATTGGGCATGATCGCGGCCCGATTCCACAATACCTGGCTGGACTACTCGATTGTCAGCACGAGTCTCTTCTTTTGGTCCATTCCTGTCTATGTGCTTGTGCCGGTCGTGCTCATAACTGCCGTCCTCTGGCTTGACATCATGAACGTGCCGCGCGGCTGGAAGGGAATGGGGCATCCCTCCTATTACATTGCATGTGCAATCATCTCTACACGTTCGCTCGTAAACGTAATCCGCCAGACACGCGGCGGAATTCTTGAAGTGATGCAAAATGACTACGTCAGGACAGCAAGGGCAAAAGGCCTGACCGAAGTCAAAGTGATGGTCCGCCATGTAGCCCGCAATGCACTGATTCCCGTCGTCACATCCCTGGGACTGCTTGTCGACGACTTCATGTGGGGGGCGGTCTTCCTCGAACTTGCCTTCAATCTGCCGGGGCTTGGCCGCCTCTTTCAGCAGGGCCTGGCGGGCCGCGACTTCAACATGATTAACGGTGTCGTGCTCTTCACCGCCGGGCTTACCATGGCGATCAATCTTATCGTGGACCTCGTATATCCCTTGCTGGACCCACGCGTCGCCTATGATTAGGTCGACCGCAGACCTGACAGGACCGCCAGACCTCTGATTGCCGGCAGGGACGACCGATGTGCCGGTTGCGTAGAGATTACAGGACAAAGTAATGGCTCAAGAGGACGGGAGCAGCACGGCCAACCTGCAGTTGGAATTAGAAGCACAGAACCTCAAAACACGCGGGCTCTGGACCGATGCTTTCAAGCGCATGATCCGCAACCGACTCTCGATAGCCGGTTTCATCATCTTTCTGCTGCTCTTCATCACCGCCATTTTTGGCCCCTATATCGCTCCCTACCCCTATATGCTCCAGAACCTGGACAGAGTTGCCGAGGGACCCAGCGTCGACTACCTGTTGGGCACCGACGATCTCGGTCGCGACATGCTCAGCCGTATCCTGTGGGGCGCCCGGACCGCCGGTATCGTCGCCATTATCTCCACAACCTTCAGCCTGATTCTGGGCGTTGTTTTGGGGGGACTGGCTGCCTACTTGGGGAGTTGGACCGACTGGATCATCAGCCGTGCCGTCGACGTTACGATGTCGATTCCGCAACTCCTGTTCGCCTCGCTGATGGCCGCAACCTTCCGCAAACCGGTGGCGGACTGGGTGGACATGATGTACGCCAGGACCGGGCTGGGGTTTTTCTCCACGCCGACCTACGTCGACCTGGTTGTTGTATTTGGCGCGCTTGCACTAATCCAGTGGCCGGGCTATGCTCGACTGATCAGGGGACAGATTCTTTCACTGCGGGAGAAAGAGTTTGTTGAGGCGGCACGCGCCGTGGGCGTCGGCCAGATCAAGATCCTGCTAAAACATCTGATCCCCAACGCGCTGGGTCCGCTGATCGTCATGGTCACCTCTGGTTTTGGCGGCGCGATCGTGGCCGAATCCGGTCTGAGTTTACTGGGCGTCGGTGTGCAGCCACCGCAGGCCAGCTGGGGGGCTATGATCCAGGACAACCAGCTCAGCTGGCGCTACCGGCCCTGGTTGGTTGCGGTGCCCGGCCTCACCATTGCCATCGTCTCAGTTGGTATCAATTTCCTGGGCGACGGCCTCAACGATGCCCTGAACCCGCGCCAGGCCGATTCATGAGTGCTTTTCTTTCCTTTGCCATGTTCTAAGGCACCCCATCAGAATGCGGATCGCCGTAGAGCAAGAGATTCGAGAGTTGGCTACACGTCACCACTCGAATCTGCAGCAAAAGATATCCGACCGAATTGAGGAAATGAAGGAGGATGACACATCCCATTTCCTTATCTATCGCGTTCTAGGAGTTTCGACAGAAGAAGGCCGCCTCATCGACGTGTATCAGAACAAGGGGCGTTTCCTTTACAATACCGCGGGCAGGTTTCTGGAAGAGGCAACAAAGCTTTGTTTTCGCGCTAAGTTTTCAGATTCAGGAAGCATGAGGATTCCGAACGCCAGAGGAAGACGCCCCCAGAGTTTCGAGATAGATCGAAATGACTACACAACTTTTTCTAGGTGACTGTTTGGAAGTAATTCGCAATTTTGATTCCGACAGTATCCATTTGGTCTATCTCGACCCGCCCTTCTTTAGTCAGAAAACTCATCGGATGATAACCAGAGATCGCGAGTCAGAGTTCTCTTTTGACGACGTATGGTCGTCGCATTCCGAATATGCCGATTTCCTGTATGAGCGGTTGAGCGAGATCAGACGCGTCATGCACTCGTCCGGAGCAATCTTTTTCCATTGTGATCGGAACGCCTCTCACATTGTTCGGTTTCTCTTGGATGAGCAGTTCGGCTCTGAGAACTTTCGGTCGGAGATTATTTGGCATTTCAGACGATGGTCAAGTGTCCAGAAGAAGCTCCTTCCCGCCCACCAAACCATATTCTTTTACACGAAGTCTGACACGTACAAATTCAACACAGTCTATGAAGACTATTCGCCAGGCACAAACGTTGATCAGATCCTACAACGACGCAAACGGGATTCGTATGGCAAGACCGTATATGAAAAGGATGAAAACGGAGACTTCGTTCCCTCCGGACCGAAGAAGGGCGTTCCTCTCAGCGATGTTTGGCAAATACCTTATCTGAATCCAAAGGCGAGAGAAAGGGTCGGTTATCCAACCCAAAAACCCGTTCGTCTCCTCGAGCGCATTATTCGCATAGCTTCAAATGAAAACGACCTCGTCCTCGATCCCTTCTGCGGTAGTGGCACCGCATTGGTTGCTGCAAGTCTCTCAAATCGTCATTCTATCGGCATCGACATCTCACGCGACGCAATCCAGATTGCACGAAGGAGACTTGCCAATCCGGTCAAATCTGATTCGGATTCGTTGAATTCGGGACGTGAACAAAATAAACTGGCAGACAATGAAGCGTTAGCCCTGTTGAAAGGGCTGGAAGTCGTCCCTGTGCATCGAAATAAGGGAATCGACGCCTTTCTAAGAGGCGATATAGATGGCCGTCTTATCCCCATTCGTGTTCAGCGACTCAATGAGACGATTCCTGAGGCTGCCGCACAATTGTACAAAGCTGCGAAAGCGAAGGGAGCGCCCCTAATGTTTCTGATCGCGATTCAACAGGGCGGCTACTTCTCGTTCGCAGAAGATCTCCCTTCAGAAATTCGCGTTATACATGGGCCTGCCCTAGCCGTTACAAAATCTTTCGAAGAATTCAAGCTCTCTAATCGGGAAATGGCTTCTCACGGGAATCCCGAGGACCTCGAGCCTTGAGGGTGATCGCGTGCATGATGTGTGACCTACACTTGCAGCTGAGGTTGGCCTTCCACGATCGAAATTGACGAGAAGGAGTGCCCATGTACGATTGGACTGTGCTCAACCAGACCGTCAGCGCGGCGTTGACCGGCGGACGCGTCGGCACGCCCGTCTTCGTCCGCTGGACCGCTTCGGTCGCGCAATCGGAGGCGGAGCTCAAACCCCTTCTCGGGCAGATGAGTCAATACGCAGAACAATGGCTCGCCGCGCGACCGCGACAAGTCTATGCCGCCGGCGCTGAAACCGACGGGCACCTCTCGATGGCCCTCGAACTTGCCAACGGCAGTTCCGCCCTGCTCGCCATTGCGCTGGCGCACGGTCGACCCAATCTCGATATTGCCGTTTACGGCTCGGACGGCGCCTTATATCACAGCGGTCCTTCGACCCTGCCCGGGCCGGTTGCCGCCGCCGACAGCCCGGTCTCGCCCCCGGCCTCCGATGCTCTTAGCGCTCTCAACAGTTCGCTTGCGACGAATCAACCCGTTCTCCTGTCCAAACGAGGAGGCGAACGATGACCGCACAGCAGTTTGGCGTCCTTCTGGTCTCCGGCAGGCTGACCCATCAGGAAAACTATGCCCTGAATCTGCGCGACGACCCTCGTTGCACCCTCTTGGGCCTCACCGACGAAGCAGGTGTTGACCCGGAACGCGAGCAGCTCAACCGCCAGTTCGCCGGCGACATGGAAATCCCCTACTGGCCCGACCTGGATGACGCCCTGGCCAGAGATGACGTACATATCGTCTCCATCTGCGCCGAACCGGAACGCCGCGGCCGCATCGCCGCCCGCTGCGCCGATGCCGGCAAGCACGTCTACGTCGACAAGCCAATGACGCCCTATCTCGACGCCGCAGACGCCGTCGTCGCCGCGGTCGAACGCGCCGGCGTCCGCAGCCAGATGTTCAGCAACAACTATCAGGCCTGGGTGCAGGAGGCCGTCCAGGCCGTCGGGTCGGGCGAGCTCGGCGATCTCGTCGCCATCCACGTCGACAATCTCTTCGCCAAGGGACCGAGCGGCACCGCGACGCTGGGAAGTCCGCGCAAGGCCGTTTACCAGCCCATAATCTCAAATTTCGTCGACACCAAGGCCGAGCTCTACGCGATGGGTGTCTACGCGATCGGGCTTGTCCGCCTGATTTCCGGTCGCGCAGTCGAGACCGTCTACGGCAGCACCGCCAACTATTTCTTCGCCGCCCACCAGGGCCACAATGTCGAAGACTTCGGTTTCCTCTCCATGACGCTGGAGGGCGGCGCGACCGCGACCATCACCGGCGGCCGCGTCGGCTGGACCAGTCACCCCGCCGGCGGCGCCAATCAGATCTACCTGGTCGGCACACGCGGCTCGCTGCTGGTTGACGCAAACCGGCCGCGCCTGGAACTGTACAGTTCCGATCCACCCTGGACGGCGCCGCCCGTCAACCCGCGCGACCCGATGGGCTTCTGGCGCACCGCCCAGGAGGAGGTCAACGCCCAGCCCAAGCGTACGCTTGCCCCCTTTTCCAATCTGCTCGAAAGCCGGTCAGACGCCAGCCACTTCATCGACTGCATCGTCGAAGAGCGTGAGAGCGGGATGAACGTGCGCGAGGCCGCCATGCTGACAGAGATACTGCTGGCGGGCTACATGTCGGCCGCCGAAGGGCGCGTCGTTCGGCTTCCCCTGGACCGGCCTGCTAGCGAAAGCTAGAATACGCCGGGCCGAAGGCGTTTCCTGAACTGGAGCAGAACGACACGAACAAAAAGAAATGAGCAACTTTGCCAAGAACAGAGGAATTCGATGACTAGACTACAACGCCATTCAGCCCAATACCTGCGACGAATCAGCCGCAACCTATTTGCGGCTGCCGGCACGCCCGACGACATCGCAACGAATGTCGCCGACATCCTCGTCCGCGCCAACCTCGCCGGCCATGACTCCCACGGCGTCCAGTTTGTCCCCATGTACCTCGACCGCATCGAGGCCGGTGACATCGCGCCTGCGGCCTACCCCGAAATCGTCCGCGAGACTTCGACAACGATGCACGTGGACGGGCACATGGGTTTCGGCCACCACATGAGCCGCCAGGCCATGGAATGGGCCATCGCCAGGGCCAGAGACTCCGCCGTCTGCTGTGTTACCTTCGAGAACACGACGCATATCGGCCGGCTGGGAGACTACGCCGAGCAGGCCGCCGAAGCCGGCTGTGTCACCGTCATCACGCTGGGCTGGGCCGGCTCGGGTGGAACGCAGGTTGTCCCTTTCGGCGGCGCGAGCAGCGCCCTGGGAACCAATCCGATTGCGGTCGGCATCCCCACCGGCGACGACGCCCCCTTCGTCATCGACTTTGCCACCAGCGTGATCGCCGGCGGCAAGGTGCTCGTCGCCCGCAGCAAGGGCGCCGACCTTCCCCCCGGTGCCGCCGTCGACAAGGAGGGCCGGCCCACTACCGATCCGGCTGTCTACTTCGACGGCGGCTCCTTCCTGCCCTTCGGCGCCCACAAAGGCTATGCGCTGTCACTGTTCTTCAGTCTCATGGGCGGGCTGGCCGGTGGATTCGGCAACGAAGCGACCGCCATGTCTGGCCTCTTCATGCAGGTCTACGACGTGGCCGCATTCTCACCTCTCGAAGAATACCGACGCCAGGTCCGCACAGTGTTGGACGCAGTCAAATCGACGCCGCCGGCGCCCGGCTTTGATGAGGTCCTGGTTCCGGGCGACTTCGAGAGCCGTTCCCGGCAGCAGCGCCTGGCCGAAGGTATCGAAGTGCCGGCCGATACATTTGCCAAGATCGAAGCATGGGCAGACAAACTGAATGTCCCGCTCGAAATGCAAGCAGGGGAGGAGTAGAAAGATGCAGAACAGTTATCGCGCCGCCGTCGTCGGCCTCTCGGGCATCTCTGCCAACCGGCCCGCGCCGGACCCCGAAAGCATCCTCAAAACGCCCAGCCCGTCCTCGCATCTGGGCGCCTACCACCTGTTGCCGCAGACCGACGTTGTTGCCGTTTGCGATCTGAAAACGGAGCTGTTCGAGAAGGTGGCGCAAACGTGGGGGCAGGAGTTCGGCGAGCTGGAGACCTACACTGACTACCGCGCCATGATCGAGCGCGAGAATCTGGACATTCTGAGCGTCTGCACCTCCGACAATCGCCACGCCGACATCGTCATCGCCGCCGCCAACGCCGGCGTCAAGGGCATCATCTGCGAGAAGCCGCTCGCCACCACCGTCGACGAAGCAACGCGCATGATCGAGGCCTGCGAGGCCAGCGGCTCACTGCTTGTCGTCGACCACACCAACCGCTGGCGCCCCCACTACGACGTCGCCCGCGAGGCGATCCGTAGCGGCTCGGTCGGCAAGGTGCACCGCATCGTGGCCCACCTCGGCACCCCGCGCGCGATGCTCTTCCGCAATGGCACCCACCTCGTCGACGGCGTCTGCTTCTTCGCCGACTCCGAGCCCGAGTGGGTCTTCGCCGAGCTCGAACCGGGCTACGACCACTACGACTCCTACCAGGGCGACGGCGGACGCGACCCGGCAACAGACCCGGCGGCCTCCGCCTACGTTCACTTTCGCAACGGCGTGCGCGCATTCATCAATCTCGCCAAAGAGCAGTTCCAGGACAGCTTCCGCTTCCAGGTGTTCGGCGAAACCGGCCTGATCGAAGTCCACAACAGCCGCGTCATCCGCCGCGACCGCAACACGACCGAATTCTTCCCCTTACCTGGCCACCAGCTGATCGGCATCCCCGCCTGTGTCGCCGAACTGATCAACGCAATCGAAAACGGCGGCGAACTGCTCAGCCCGGCGCGGGAGGCCAAGAAGACGGTCGAAATCCTTGTCGGCATCCTGCAGTCCCACGCGCGCGGCAACGTCCGCGTCGACCTGCCGCTGCCGCCGGGACACTGAGAAGTATGCGAGCGGTCCGCGACCAAAGCAAACACACCGTCGCCGATCAGGACAGCTACGGGCCCGAACTGACCTGCCCCAACCCGCGCGGCTGGTACCATTCGGTCGCAAACGTGGTGAACACGCCCTCAGGGCTGGTCGCAGTCTACCGGCTCTCGGACCCGCACACGGCCGTTTCAACGCATATCATGGTCGCCTACTCCCGCAACGGCGGCCGCAGTTGGCGCGGGCACCGCTCTATCTCCCATCGCAACGTCTGGGAGGACCACGGCGTCTGGGTCGCGCCGCAGCTCAGCCGTCTGCGCGACGGACGGCTCGTCGTCATCTGCGACCTTGGCCAGCGCGCGCCCGGCGAAGATTGGCCCCGGCTCGCGTTCTGGCAGCGCCCCGAGCGGGGAATGGCCAACTACCTATTTTGGAGCGACGACGACGGCCGCAGCTGGCAAGGGCCGGTCAGGTGCGACGAAGTCGGCGGCGAACCGGGCTACATCGTCCAGCTCAACGACGGCACGCTGCTCTACACCCGCACCGAGCCGGTCGAGGCCGAGTCGTTCGAGAAACCCCCCGCCGCCGGGTCACAGTATCTACCATCGAAATGTCGCAGTTTTTTCCGACGACCGCGGGCAAACGTGGGGCCGGACCGCCGTCGTCTCCGACGATCCCTACCACGGAGACGCCGAAGTGGGCATCGTCGAGCTGGAGCCGGGCCATCTGCTGGCCGTGACGCGCGTCGGCTACGCCAACGGCGACTACGGACAGCCCAGCCGCTTCATTCACAGCTACGACGCCGGCCGCACCTGGCAGCAGCCGCAGCTGGCGCCGTTGTACGGGCAGCGCACAGCCGCCCACAAACTGCAGTCGGGCAAATTGCTGGTCACCTATCGCAATCGCTGGGGAACATTCGCCAGCTACGCGTTCGTTTGGGACCCCGCCGAGCAGCTGGGCTTCGAGCCGGCCTCATTCATCTGGGATGAGCCCCGCTGCAGGCTTGACCGCGGCGATCTGGTCGTGTCGACCGACCGCGGCGAAGAGAATCAGGTCTTTTTCTCCCTATACCCGGCGCTCACCGGCGGGGCGCGCGTCGAGATGGAGGCGGAGGTGCGCCTGGAGAGTGCCGCGAGTGAAGGATGCGACCTTTTCGCCGGCTGCCATTTGCGTCTGACGCCGCACGAAGTGCGGCTGAAGGAGTCTGACGATGAGGACGCCGCTGGAGATACCGCCGCCGACCCGTCACCGCTAGAATTCGACAGGCCCCCGTCCAACGCATGTTGCTTTCCTTTGGATACGACGAGCTGGCACAGTTATAGAATCGTCAGGGCTGACGGGGAGATCGTGGTCCATGTGGACGGGAGTCCCCGGTTGCGCGCGCCGGCCGGCCGCTATGAGAACCGCCTGGTCCGCTTTGGCAGTAATCTGTCCACGGTGTCACACTGGCGAAGCGTACGCGCCAGGGTGGAGAACCAACACGGGCACAGCATCGACTGGTCCTGGCACGCGGACGCGGGCGTCTATCCGGACCAGTTCCGGCGCGATCGATTCGTATGCCTCGACGCCGCGGCCGACTCCGGCTATAGCAACTGGGACCAGATGGAGGACGGCACGATAATCGTCGCCGACTACACCAACGAGGCGTTTCACGACGCGGCTTCACGGCAGGGCCCGCAGCCACATATCAGGGCCTACATTGTGAGCGAAGAGGAGTTGACATGACCAACTATCGGGCCGGCGTGATCGGCCACACCGGGCGCGGCAACTACGGCCACAGCCTGGACACCGTCTATCTCGGCATGGAGGAGGTCGACCTCGTCGCGGTGGCCGACGCTGACGAATCCGGACTGGCCGAAGCCGGCGAACGGCTGAAGGTCAGCCCCGCCAGCCGCTATTCCGACTACCGTCGCATGCTGGAGCAGGAGGATCTGGACATCGTCAGCGTCGCCCCGCGCTGGCTCGACCAGAAACGCGACATGGTGATCGCCGCAGCTGGGTCCGGTGTACGCGGCATCTTCTGCGAAAAGCCTTTCGCCAGGACCGCGGCCGAGGCCGACGCCATGATCGAAGCCTGCGACCGCGCCGGCGTCAAAATTACAGTCTCCCACCAGGGCCGCGTCAACCGCGTCGCCCACAAGATGAAGGAGATGATCGCCGACGGCGCCATTGGCGTGGTCGAAGAGGCCCACAGCGCCGGCAAGCAGGACCACCGCGGCGGCGGCCAGGACCTCATGGTGCTCGGCACCCACTCGCTCGACATGCTCTGCTTCCTCTTCGGCCACCCCCGTTGGGTGCAGTCATACATCCTGCAGGACGGCCGAGACGCCGGCCCCGACGACGCCCGCCAGGGCGACGAGGAGATCGGCCCCATCGTCGGCGACCACCTGCAGGCCACCTACGGTTTCGACGACGGCATCGTCGCCACATTCTCCTCGCGGCGGCAGACCGTTCGGCCCGGTCCGCGTCCCGGCGGCCTCGTGGTCCACGGGACCGAGGGCATCCTTCTCAACCGCGACGCATACCTGTTCCACTGTCCCCATCCCAACTGGTCGCCCGCCTTCAACGATCCAGCCTGGCAGCTCGTGCTGAAGCCGAACGACCTCGGCTTTGACACCTTGAATGCATATATGGTGAGGGACCTGATCGCCGCGTTCGAGGAAGGTCGCGAGCCGATCTCGAGCGGCCGCGACGCCCGCTGGGCGCTGGAGATGATCCTCGGCGTCTATACCGCCCATCGCCATGGCCGGACGCCGCTGCCCCTGGCCGATCGCGAGCATCCGCTGCGCGACTGGGTGAGCTCGTAACAGGACGGAGCCGAGGCGCCGAACTCCGTCGATTCAAACAGCTATTGGAAAGGCACAATGAAACGCATCAACCAGATCATCGAACTGCTGGAAGCCGGTCAGCCGGTCTACTGGGACGGCGGACGCACGCTGACCTACGAAGGCGGCGTCAAGTCCGCCCAGACCCACGCCGACTGGCTCGTCATCGGCATCGAGCATCAGCCCTACGACATCTCCGGCCTCAACGCCTTCATGCGCGGGCTTGTCGCCGGCGGCCCCACACGCACCGGCCATCGCACGCCCCCTGTGCTGGTCACGCTTCCCTTCGACGGCGTCGACGAGTATGTCGTCCGCAACAACGCCTGGATGATCAAGCAGGTGATGGCGACCGGCATTCACGGCATCCTGCTCTGTCACGCCGAGACGCCCGGCGCGGTCAAAGAGCTCGTCGAGTGGGTGCGCTTTCCCTTCCACACCCCCGGCGTCGGCGCCGGCCTGGACATGGGACGCCGCGGCTCCGGCGGGCAGGACAACGCCGCCTACGTCTGGGGCCTTTCCACGCAGGACTATCTGCGCAAGGCTGACGTCTGGCCGCTCAACCCCGACGGCGAAATCGTCCTCGGCATCAAGATCGAGAACAGCCGCGCCCTCGAAAACGCCGAAGCCAGCGCAAGTGTACCAGGCATCGCCTTCGCTGAATGGGGACCTTCGGACATGCGGATGACGTTCGGCTACGATACTGTGCGTACTCGCGAAAACACAGAGGAAGGCGAACTGAAGGCGGCGCGCGATCGCGTCTTTGCCGCCTGCCAGGCCGCCAATATCGGTTTCCTCGATGCAGTCTATCCCGACACCGTGGCCGAGAAGATCGACGAGGGCGTCACCTTTCCCGCCGGCGACGAGGAGAGCGCCAGGGTCGGCCGGCTGCATACCGGTCGCACCTTCGACTGAGGAGCAACGCGGTGACGGGCGACGAGCTGCTGACGATTGCAGTTTTGGGACCGTTGGTACTCGCGTCGCCTCCGATCTACTGCATACTCCTGTTCAGGCCAAAGAATTTCCTTGCCTGGCAGATCAGGTTCTGGCAGCGGCTCTTCAAGTTCGAACGCAAGCCGGGCGAAGATTGGCCCGATGTGAAGATAGACCCATGGCCCTCCGCCTTCTTCCGCTTCATCCTTGGCGCCCCCTCTGCGGACGTCTTTCTCTTCGCGGCCGACGAGCCCGAGAGGTTTCCTCGCGTGCTCTTGCAGATAAGGTTTCTGGGTCTGCTCCTGTTCTTCATTTGGGCCGTCTGGGCAGTTAGACTGTTCTGTTTGTTCGTTTCAGGCAACGAGAACATTTACATGCTGCAATTCTGTACTGGATTCGAGCGCACTTCGTGGACCGCTTCCTGAAAGGACCGTTTGTAATTCTACGTATGCGTTCGGGCGCCAGCCTATAGCTTGGAGGCAATTGACGACCTGGGTCTGGCCAGTGACTGGAATCTCGAATCGAATCTGGCATCTAAACGGTCCTACCGGCTTTCGCAGTTTGGCGTCCCGCCCTTGTAGAACGCACGAACCGATCTATACTCATTCCCCTGAAACTGCAATTCTCTTGACGCGAATCCGCCGCCTGCCCCACCATCGACTGCAATGACGAAGTCGCATCACTGAGGATCGCCGCGCCTACCTCCCCTTAGACGAAGGAGGTCAAGGATGCCGTGGGAGAAGCTGGCCGCCATAGCGATCATGGCGCTCTTTGTTCTCGGCCCGCCTCCCCTGATCTACTTCTTCCTCTTCAAGCCCCAGAAGTACGTCGCCTGGCAGGGAAGGCGGGCGCAGGACCATTTCTACTCTACCTGGATGTCTGGCAAGAAGTGGACCGATGAGGAAATCGACGCGATTCACTGGCTGTCCTGGACCCGCTTCTGGCTGGGCGCTCCCCGATCAGAGTTCGTCCGATGTGCAGCCGATGAACCGGAGAGGTTCCCACGGGTACTCAACCAAGTCAGAATCGGCGGCCTGATTTTGTTCCTCGTGTGGTGTTTCTGGACCCCCTTGGCAGTCTGCGGGATAGTCACTATCTTCAGGGCCCATTAGGGATGACTCCTAGTACCTCTGAACGGGAATGGCGCGAAGATTTCAGATGCGCGGGAGTTCCGCTGGGGCCAGAAATTATCAGCTTGCCGCCAGCATTTGTGTCGCCCCGGACCAACTCATTGCCCTGCATTTTCCTCTTTGCCTGCTGCCTGAACTGGACTATACTTTCTGCAACGCCCGACCCGAACGTTGGCGACCTCAATGTCACTCCAAATCACCTGGCGCAAAGCCCCCGTTTAACCAGCACTTTTCAGAGGACTCGCGGTCGGAGCAATCGACGGCTATCTCTTGTTTTCCAGCGATCGGGCAGATTTCTCTAGCTGTGAAGGCAGTTCTGACCTGGACTACCTGAAACGGCGAGCGGTATGCCCAGTTCCAAGTGAGGATAACGCAGGTGAATATGCGCTCGAGCCCTAAGCGGGAGCCGAGATCACATTCAGACAGGATATATCTCGTCCTGGCTGCGACTCTGTTCTTTGCCGGCCTTCTTGCTTGCAGACCTCGCTATCCTATTCCTGACTTCACTGATTTCTTAGACCTTGCCCAGTCCAACCGCGAACGGGCCTCTGAGTTCGAATTCGGGACCACAGGCGCATTCGGTGAATTCATTGACCCAACCACAACATGGCTGGATGCCGACCGAATTCTCGTTCTGCGTTATTTCGGATGGGGTCGAGAGAAAAAAAGTACTGACATCCAACTGGCAACTTATGATGTCCTAAGGCAGGAATTGAAAGAGTTGGATGGATCTTCCATGCATCACTTGTGCAGTAAAGACTTCGGTGAAGATTTCAAAGCTGTGCTGCGCAATGCAACGGTCATTCAATTCAGGGATCTGGCGTTTATAGTCCGTTGCAGGTACTTCAATGTAACCGACAGGGAAGACTCCGACGGGTGGATGTTGCGCAGCACGGTTGTTCTGTATTTTTGGAACGAAGATACAGAAGAATTCAAGCACCTCTTCGACTTCCGAAATGATGGGGCTCACGAAAGGAAGTTTCCGGTAACCGGATTCAGTTTTTCCCCGGATTTGTCGAGCATCGTATATGGCGCAGGCGGCACTTTTTCAGGAAGCATGTTCCTCATTCAGGGCGACGAACCAATTCGCAGGCTTGCTCCGGACTTCTATCGCGCGACATCTCCTGCCTGGTCGCCGGACGGGTCGACAATCGCCTTCGCCGGCGTCAAGACAAATGCAGTCCCTCCTCCTGAAAAAGTCGTTTCCTTTGCCCAGATTGCCCCACAAGCGATGCAAGCTGAAGATCTGTTCCTGCTGAACGTAGATGACGGCAGTATCAGAGAAATCCTTCTTGGTTTTGACGGTATCGGCAGGATGTATTGGCTGCCACAGAGCAACCGTTTCCTGTCCTTCGCTGGAGTCAAGCATGACGTACACGGAATCTGGGTTGTAGACCTGGAGACGAACGAACTTACAAGGTTATGGGATGACGGTTCCGCATTCGGCTGGTCACCAGATGGGAAACTGCTGATTCTCGACTATGTGGACCAAACCGAAGACTACAATTACATCTTCCGACCGTTTCTTGTCCAGTCTCCTCGACTGCCTTTCGCGGTCAAACAAGCCGCTATGTCCCGCTGCCTGCCCGAAATGTCGAACCCCAGTCTACCCATCGACCTGCGGGCCTACCTTTGCCTCCCGTTCGAACTGGACTATATTGATATCACCTTGCCAGCCAAACCATATTGACGGGAATGCCAATACATATCTCCTGGCGCGCGGCGCCCATCTACCCCGCCCTCATCAAAGGACCAGCCGTCGGCGTCGTCGACGGCCAACTCCTGGTCGCCGGCGGCATGTCCTACCCCTGGCGCGAGGTCGAATACGGCTTTGGCGCGCCAATTCTCGGGCAGGACGAAACAGACTCTCAAGCCGCACCGTCAACGATCGGAGAGTGGTATCCCCTGCCTCCCATTCCTATCGGGCCCGGCTGGACATCGGGCGCAGCCGTGGCCGGCGGGCTCGCAGTCGTGGGGGGAAGACGCCGCGCAGTCGGCAACCGCGCCACGGCCGATGTATGGTTCCTCGACGTCAGCGGCGGTGAGCGAGAATGGGAACGCCTGCCCGACCGGCCGACCACCGCCATGGTGGCGACAACATTCGCCCATGACGACCTGCTCTACTCCGCCTTCGGCACCGACTGGCAACCGCACGAGCACGCTACCGGCGACCCAAACATCTACCGGCTGGATGTTCGCAATCGGGGTGAGTGGGAGGTCGTCGCCAGCTTCCCCGGCGATCCGCGCTGGATGTGCGGAATGGGCATCTGCCGCGGCAAGCTTTACGTCATCGGCGGCCATGATATTCCCGTCGGCGGCGCGACCAATGTCCGGCCCTACAACGCCTTGCACCTCTTCGACGACATCCAGGCCCACGGTGGCCGAGTCAACCACGTCGCCTTTCGCGAAGCCTGGGAGTGCGACCTGGCCTCCGGCAGCTGGCGCCAGCTACCGCATCCACCCCGCGCCTTCGTCGCCGACGCCTTCACGGTCCACGATCGGTGGGTCGTGCTCACCGGCGGCCAAAATTGGATCGTCTCGCCGCAGGGAGTCCCGACACAGATCATGGGACACGTGCCCGAGCTCGACTTCGTCTGCCATTCACACGAGGCCTGGGCCTATGATACACAGGAAGACGAATGGACAGCTCTCGATCCCCTGCCCTACGGCATCGCCTCGCACCGCGTCGCCGTCTGGCAGGACCGCGTCTTTCTGGTCGGCAATGAGACCCGCGACAGGGTACGCGGAAACACTTTCGGGACCGTCTTCGCAGGCCGCATCAGCGTCTCCTGACCGCAGCGGCGCCGCCCGCCTACCTACCTGAGGAGGCAAACTGACCATGATGACCCCGGCAGTAGCAGATGGAACCAAGGTCTCCATGTCCGGACATGAGCTTGTCTTCGAGCAGACCATCTTCACACCTCGCGAGGCCAATGACATCCGGCACGACATGGATGCGTTGCGCGCCCGCATCGGGGCAGACGGCTATCTCCTCATCCGCGAGTTCTATGACCGCGAGGCTGTACTGGCCGCCAAGATGGACATCCTGGAGCAGCTTTCGGAACAGGGACTACTGGCCAAGGATGCGCCACTGGAAGACGGTGTGATCGGGCAGGAAGGCGAGCGCGCGGTCCTGCGGAACGACAATGTTTTGGCGATGCCCCACTACCTGCGCCTCGTTAATTCCAATCGCATCATGGCCTTCTTCGAACAGTTCCTGGGCGGACCGGTCCTGACCTTGGACCACAAATGGCCGCGCGCGGTCACCACTGGAATGAGCACGGGCGCCCACTATGACATCGTCTTCATGGGAGCAGGCACAAACGAGCTGTACACTGCCTGGACGCCGTTGGGCGACATTTCGCTCGACATGGGCCCGTTGGTATTCTGTCCGGGCTCAAACCACCTTGAGCATCTGCGCGCTACTTATGGGGCGGCCGACGCGCACAACGATCTCCTCGACGGCCACCTCAGCCGCGATCCGAATGATCTGATCGAGAGCCTCGGCGTCAAGTGGGCCTCGACGCCCTTTCGCGCCGGCGACGTTATGATATTCGGAATGTACTTCTTGCACGGCTCGCTTGACAACGTGTCAAATCGCTTCCGCATCAGCACCGACACCCGCTACCAACTGGCCTCCCAGCCTGTCGACGGGCGCCACATGGGGCCGCATCCCGATCAGATTCCCAAGGCGGAGAACCGCAAGACAATGGCCGAGATGCGTGAAAAGTGGGGCATCTGACCCTGACCGAATCCACCAGACCAGTTCCCGCACTCGGAGCTCCTGTTCAAAATGACACCTCCTGAACCGCAAAGTCCCACCGAACCGCTTGATATCCAACAGAAGGCCGAGGCTCTCCTGTCCGGCGCCCGCCCGGTCGAAAGAGACTACCCCTATATCACCCCTGACTACGAAGTTCCCTTCCTCCACATCGGCACGGAACGCCAGCTCTTCCTCGACAACTTTATCCTCGACCATCTCGACGGCGTGCGCCGCGAGATCTGCGCGCCCGCCAAAACCGCCGAGCCGCTGCTCGCCTGGACGGACCTGCCCTGGGAGCAGGTGCAGTTCAATCCCGGCACCGCCGGCGTCGTCCACGACCCCGACGACGGCCTCTTCAAGATGTGGTACTGGCAGGGCTTGACCGGACACACCTTCAACGAAGGGCAGGTTCTCTGTTACGCTGAATCCAAGGACGCGCTCCGGTGGCAAAAGCCCTTGCGCGACGATTGCCTGCCATTCCAGGGGCATTCAGCCACGAACATCGTCCATCCCGACGTTTCCCAGTCCGGCTTGGCGCTCAACCATGACCGCAGCGATCCCGACCGCAAATTCCTGCTGGTCAACTGGCCGCCCGAAGCGGCTCGCGGGCGTCCGCCCGGCAGCCGCCGGCTCTCCCGTGTCGACGCCTCGCCCGACGGCATCCACTGGCACACGATCTGCGAGGAGAGCGCATTTCCCCACCATCACGAGCAGAAGATCTTCTGGGACGGGAGCATCCGGCGCTGGGTCGGTTTCAGCCAGTACTCCCATCACCAGAACTTCGTCTACCGCAAGCGCCAGATCGGCCGCCAGGAGAGCGCCGACTTCATCAACTGGTCCCCCAAGGAGGTCGCCCTCTCGGCCGACTGGGACGCAAACCTGCCGCCCGACCTGGAGATGCACGACATGTCGGTGCGCAAGGTCGGCGGGCTCTACATCGGCATCACCAGTGAGTTCATGTCCGAGCCTTTCTGGCGGGAGCGCAACGGCCACAACTGGCGCGACCAGGCCTTCTCCCGTCTGGGCCTCTACACCAGCCGCGACGGCAAGCGCTGGCAGCGGGTCGGCGGCCCCAATCCCTGGGTCGACACCGGCGCCCCGGGCGACCAGGACTACGGATTCGCCTGCTTCACCCCCGCCGGGTCGCTCATCCACAACGGCAGCATGGTGATCCCCTACAGCGCCAATCCGCAGAAGCAGAACTGGCTGCACCTGGAGCCGCCGACGCCGCTCTATCCCCGCGAAGAGTTCGCGCGTCAACAGCAGGAATGGAAGGCGCGCGCAGCGATTCAGGGCGGGCCTGAGCCCCGGAGGGCGGTCAACGGCCTGATTCTGCGCGAAGACGGCTGGACCCGCCTCGCACCCGCATACGAGTCCGGCCGGGTCTACACCAAACAGTTTGTGTTCGAAGGAGATACCCTGCGCGTCAACGCCGACTGCCGCTACGGTTACGTTCGCGTCGAGCTACTCGATCCCTGTTTCCAGCCGTATGAAGGCTTTTCGGCGGAGCAATGCGAACCCCTCGTCGGACCGCCCGACCAGGTCTGGCACACGGTGCGCTGGCAGGGCAGCAGCGACCTGCGCACGCTGTGGAACAAGCCGGTCCGCATCCGCTTTCATCTGCACGAGGCCGGTCTCTATTCGTTTCAGTTTCTTTATTCGGAAAATGGTGTAGAATAGCCGCATACCGGACCTTCTCGCGCATTCCCACAGAGAGGAGCAAATATGGCTTCAAAACTGAATGTACACAACCCAATGGGCTACCCGCCCCAGATCGACCAGAAACACCTGGCCCCGCGCGTCAGCGACCTGGCCGGAAGGACCGTGTACCTGGTCGACTGCCGCTTCGACGACGGCGACATCCTGGTCGAGCAGATGGCGAACTGGTTTAGCGAAAACCGGCCCGACATAAGCATCGAGGTGCGCCGCAAATCCGGCGTCTACACCGAGCGCGACGAGTCGCTCTACAGCGAGATCCAGCAAAAGGGGGCAGGGGCCGTCATGGCCGTCGGCCATTGAAGTACCTGTGCGCCGGCGGTCGCCGACCAATGCATAATTCTGGAAACCGAGTACAACGTCGCCACGGCCTCAATCCAGACTGGAATCTTCGAGCCCCTGGTGAAGGCCTCCACCCTGCAGCAGGGCATTCCCTACCTGCGCCATGCCTTTGTGCCGCAGCCGGTCATGGGCCGCTCGCCCGAGCAGCTGCGCGCCTACGTCGACGGCCCCGACGACATCACCGGCCGTCCCTTCATGAGCGAGGTCATCGCCGCGCTCACGCACGCGCCCTCGGCCGATGAGACCCGCGAGCACGCTTTCGACCGCTCCACGCCCCGCTTCGTCGAACCGGACAGCGAGGAGAACCTGCACCAGTTCTTCGTCGAGAACCGCTGGACCGACATGCTGCCGATCATCCTGCCAACGGAGGAGCGCGCCGCCGCCATGTTGGAGGGAACCAGCCGCAGCCCCGACACGGTGGTGGGACATATGCGGCCGACGTCCACGCGCGAGGCCTGGCAGTACACAGTCGAAAAGGTAGCGGTCAACGCGGTGATGGCCGGCGCCAAGCCGGAGTATCTGCCCGTCATCCTGGCCCTCGCTGCCACCTGCGCATCGGCCCGTGGCAGCACGACCAGCTCTGCCGCCTCCATGGCCGTGGTCAACGGCCCCATTCGCCATGAGATCGGGATGAACTGGGGCATCGGCGCGATGGGACCCTACAATCACGCCAACGCCACGATCGGCCGCGCCTACGGGCTGCTCTCGCAGAACCTGCAGGGCGGCTCGATTCCCGAAGTGACCTATCTGGGCTCGCAGGGCAACAACCTCGCCTACAACAGCGTCACCTTTGCCGAGAATGAGGAGCGCAGCCCGTGGGCGCCGTTCCACGTGCAGCACGGCTTCGAACCGGACCAGAGCGCGGTCAGCGTGTTCGGCGGCTGCCGTTCAACCGCGTTCAACCTGGGCTTGCGGGCGAAGCACTGGGAGGACCACGTGCGCAATATGCTGCGCGGTCTCAACCCGCATAACCCACCCACCCTGGTGCTCGACCCCATCACGGCGCAGCAGTTCATCGACCGCGGCGGCTTCGACACCAAGGAGAAGCTGATCCAGTGGGTCCACGACAACGCAACCATGCCCTCGGGGATCTACTGGGACTACCAGCTGATCGAAAACTATGTCTACCCGCTGGCGCTCAACGGCGTCGAACCCCACGCCGGGAAGCTCAAGGCGGACCCGACCGAGATGATTCCGATCTATGAGATTGACGACATCCACGTCGTCGTCGTAGGCGGCGAGACAAACGGCTACTGGCGTATCATGGGGGGCAACTACAGCGGCACAGTCTCTGTTGACGACTGGCGTTGATTGCGCGAGCGCCATGCTGTTGGGGCAATTGCAACTCGTAGCGACCTGACCAGGTCGTAAGCCGATTCTCAAGAATGAAGCAGGCAGCCAGGCAGGGGAAGTGTAGAGGAACACTTTGATCTTCTACGCCCTGCCTGGTTCGCGTACTTAAAGGCCGCGCCAGCCAGCCTCGCCTTCTTTGCACGAGCCGGGGCTTCACGCCAGCGGAGAGACCGGATGGATGAGATTACGCAACTGCGCCGCGACGGCTTTTGCTTGCTCAAGGGCGTTATCCCCGGCAGCGAAGTCATGTCGATCCGGGAGGATATAGACGGCGCAAAGGAGGCCGGGCTTAAGGCGTACGATGAGCTCGACTGGTCTGCCGTCACGCACATGCTCTCTCTGGCGCCCTATTTTGCCGACGCCCGCCTGTTGAGCATCGTGCGCACAATGTTCAACCACGCCACCGTGCGCATCTCGCAGACCGAATTCAAGAGCGTTCCGCCCAGAAGCGACCCGCCCGAGTGGCGCGGCTTCCACACCGACTGGCCCCATGACCTGACCGACCGTTCCCTCTGCGGCCGTGTCAATCAACCCTTCCCCGATACGATCATGAGCATCACTTCCATCTGGATGCTCTACCGCTTTACGCCCGAAAACGGCGCCACCTGGGTCGTGCCCGGCACCCATCGTGAACTCACCAACCCGCGCGGGGAGGAGGATGGAATCGACGAGTTCAGCGCGATTCCGAACGAGCGGCAGGTCTGCGGCGGCGCCGGCGACGTGGTGCTGATCGACAGCCGCATTTGGCACTCGCGCGGAGCCAATACGACCGACGAGACCCGCACCTCGGTGGTCGCCCGTTACTCGCCCTGGTGGCTGAGCACGGAATACGGCAAGCGAAACGCTGCATTCGTTCCCGCCCATATCTTCGATGACTTCCCGCAGTCGCTGCAGGAACTGTACGCCCACAGGCGGGCCGAGAGTCGGCCGGTCCAACACTTTCCATTATAGCCGGGCACCTTCCCCAACACGCATATGCCCGGAATTAAAGAGGGCGTTTACGGAACTCTTTGAAAAAGGTCAATGGATGGGAAGAAGCGGGGCTTCAACATTTTGTAAATGTCTGGACCAGTGATGAATCCCTGCGGAGTCAGAAGTTCCAGTCTCGCCTCGCGCTCGATGACGTGCATTTCTTCGCGCTCCGTGCGCGGGTTGAACACGGTGCACCGGATCACGTCGGCGTCAGCCTCGCAAGTCGTCGGCGCAACTTTGCAAACTGGGTCGCTATCGCCGTCGCTGGGCTCACAGTCGTAGTTGAAACCGGTGAATTCTGCAAACGGAACGATGCTGTTGAATGGATTCGTATCGCTCTCTCCAACCAGGCCGTGCACCGTTCCGGGAAAAGCGAATACGCTGTGCTTCTTCCACAGCGCCAGGTCACTTTCGCTGAGCGCGACCGATCGGCCAATGTTGAAATCATAAACGTAATAACCGGCCTTTCCGCCGCCGGTCCGCCTACAGGCACTCAGCTGGTCCTCCAACGATTCTGACAGCCCGCTGTCATCGCCTTCGTCGACAGTGCAAAACTGCAGGTACAGCAGTTGCTCGCCAAATGGACCGCCCACGTACCGGCGTATCTCCTGTCCCTCTCTGTACGCATCGACGAGAAAGTATCCCGCCGCCGCCAGGACCGACAGTAGCAGGACAATTGCGACCAGAGCGAATGTCCGGACGGAGAATGGCCGCGCGTTTTGTGTGGTACGATCTGTCTGTTTCTGCAAATCTGGTCCTCCAGCAATTCTCGAAGTGCTTCCTGATCCACTAACCAGGCTGGGTAGCGTTTGACGTCCACCCCATAACGGAACGAACGGAAACCGGCTGTTTGAGGTTCCCTTGCACGCCCTGCCGCAAATCACGAGGAACTGCGCATGGCAGACGGCCCGGAGAATAAAAACGTACTTGAGCAATTAAATGTACGGCAGAAAAGCGAACGCATCCGGCGCGGCGATCCCGAGGTCGGCAGTTTGTGGAATCGGCCCATCCGCGTGAAGATATACATGACCGACTGCTGGCTGTACAGTTATCCTTTCGCCTATGCCAGTTCGAGTCAAATTGATGCTTCTTGAATCGAAAGAGGCTTGTATGAAACTTGCCATTCTATTCATGGCGCTAATGCTGGCGGCCTGCGTACCCATACACCCAGAAGAGATTTCCGATGCTTCACCGGGGGAAGAGGAATACAAAGAGGTAGCGAACGTCGCAGGCTGGGGGCTAGTCCAGGTCTCGGACGGAGCGTGGAACAAACATAGAGCGGTTGACGGCGACTCGAATACCTGGTGGTCTGCCCACGATGTCGCCCCCCAGTGGCTCGAAGTAGAGCTCGAAGATCCCTACCTTGTGGAGCGCGTGGAGTTTTCCGTCTCGCAAGTGAGGCCAGGGCCGGCGGCGTATGAGATCACCTTGAAAGATGGCGCGGGAGAGACCGTTTTCGAGCGGGAGCTCGCCAGCTCTTCGACCTCTGACGGGGACACGTTTGTGGTGGATGTCGAGCCTCCAAAGCATGCCACCAGTGTACGGATAGTGGCCAAACGACACGAGGGCTGGGTAGCATATCGTGAAGTGCGAATCGTCGCCCGTCTCGATTTCCCCATATTGTCCGAGAAACTACTGGTCACAGGCCTGAATCAACCTGTTTTCCTGACGCACGCTGGGGACGGCAGCGGGCGCCTGTTTGTGCTCGAAAGGGAGGGGCGAGTTCGCATAATCAAGGATGGCGTTCTCCTGGAAACGCCATTCCTGGACATTTCCCACAAGTTGTCCACTCGACATCATCATGGCCTCCTCGGGTTGGCCTTCCCGTCAGACTATGGCGAACATGGCCGCTTCTACGTGACCTATACAAGCAGCGATAGCCAGAACACGATCAGCCGGTTTGCCGTAGGTCCCCATCTCGGCATCGCCGACCCTGCAAGCGAGGAGGTCCTTTTGGCTTTCGAACAGCCTGGAGGCACACACACTGCCGGTACGATCGCGTTCGGACCCAAAGACGGATACCTCTACGTCGCCGTCGGCGACGGATATGAGAAAGGGGAAGAGTCAAGGGCTCAGAGTTCCCGTATCTTGTTGGGTAAGATTCTTCGTATCGACGTTGGTTCCCACTCAGGCCCTTACACAGTGCCGCCCGACAATCCCTTCGCGGGAAGTCCAGATTATGCGGCGGAAATCTGGGCGCTGGGCTTAAGAAATCCATGGGGCTTTGCCTTTGACCGTCTGAGCGGCGACCTGTTCATTTCTGACTCAGGGGAGAACGAACGAGAGGAGGTTAACTTTCAGCCGGCTGGCAGCGGAGGGGGCGAGAACTACGGCTGGCCCCACTGGGAAGGTGACCTGTGCAGAGGGTCATGCGAGTTGGAAAATTTGAGACTGCCGGTCATGACGTATGACACACATGGGAGGGAATTTGGTTGCGCTGTTGTCGGCGGCGCGGTCTACAATGGTCAGTTTATTTACGCTGACTTTTGCACAGGCAAAATCTGGGCATTGGGGATTACCGACCAATCGGAAGGGAAATCCGAAATTGTAACTCAGCTAAGCGTCCCGATCAGCAGTATAGGCGCCGATGAGGCGGGCAACGTATATGCGGTTGGCTATGCAACCGGTAGCATCTACGAATTGGTTGACGAGTCGTCAGCCTGGGGCCGTTCAACAGATTGAGCCTGGGCAGAATGCGTCTCTTTCAGAGGCGAATGCGACCGCTCCGGTCCGGCTTGCAGTATTGTCCAACGGGGAGGAGAAATCCAGGAGGGAAATCTACCTTCCAGGGAACAGGATCTAATGATGGCGAGTGCACAAGCCGACGCGCCTGAAGCTAGAAGCGAAACCGAACTGGTAGATACACGGCGGGCGATGGAGGAGACCTGGGCCGGCTCCCGGCCGGTGGACCCCCGGACCTACCCCTACTTCAATCCACCCTACCGCCTTCCATTTAAGCACATCGGCACGCAGAAGCAGCTGTTTCTGGACAACTACATCCTCGATGATCTGATTGACACAGAGCGCATCGTCCCGCGGCCGGACAAGGCCGAATCCCCTCTGATCCAGTACGACGACCTTCCCTGGGAGCGCTACCACTTCACCTGCGTCCCCGCCGCCGCCCTCCACGACCCGGACGACGGCCTGTTCAAAATGTGGTACAAGACGCTGTTGAGCGGCAACACGAACTCGTCCCAGGGCACCGAGGTCGTCCTCTGTTACGCCGAATCGGACGACGCGCTCAACTGGCGCAAGCCAATGCGGGACGACTGCCAGCCATTCGAAGACTATGAGCGCACCAATATTGTCGTGCGCGACTTCGACAACGGCACCATCGTCCTCAACCGCGACCAGAGCGACCCCGCGCGCAAATTCCTGGCCGTCTACAACCCGTCGATGGACGCCGTGCGCCGCGGCAATCGCGTCATGTCGCGCGTCGCCGCCTCGCCGGACGGGATCAGGTGGCATGTATTCAGCGACGATACGCCATTCCGCCATCACCACCAGATGCGCGTGATCTGGGATGAGGCCTATGGCAAGTGGGTCGGCTACTCCCAGGCCTCGCACGCTTTCGCCAGCCACCTGCACGTCCGCACCATCGGCCGCCAGGAGAGCGCCGACTTCATCAACTGGTCGCCCAAGGAGATCATCCTGTCCAGCGACTGGGACCCCGGCGTCGGTCCCCATGTTGAATTCCATACCATGTCGGTGCGCAAGGAGGGCGGCCTCTACATTGGCATCGTCGAGGAGGCGCACGGCGAACACCAGTGGTTGGTCAACCGCAACGGCAGCAACCAGCGCGATCAGTTCCATGTCAAAGCCGCGCTGTACGCCAGCCGTGACGGCCATCGGTTCTTTCGCGCCGATGGCTACCGGCCCTGGGCCGACAACGGGCCGCCCGGAAGCCAGGACTACGGCTACCTGGCCCATTCCGTATCCGACTACCTATTGCATGACGGCCGCATGGTGATCGCCTACTCCGCCTTCCCGCACAAGCAGAGGGACACCAGGCCGTCAGGGCTGTCCAACCATGCGCCGCCCGGTTCGACCGAACTGTCCCGCCGCCACGTCGAAGAGTTGGAGCTTCACGGAATGGGCAGCCCGATGATGGACCACGTGCGGCGCGAGCTCTCGC
>CBDCLG010000012.1:0-492576 GCA_965218625.1 Caldilineaceae bacterium
CGTAGGCTGGGGTGTGGCCTCGCTCACCTTCGTGGCGCTTTGGTCGCCGGTCGTTGGCGTGCCTTGGGTGGAAACCTCTTCGCTCTCCGTGTCCGAGGGGCTTTCCCCAGTCGACATGACTCCAATGCCGCCGTTTTCTTGCTCCTCGCGAACGGCGGTACCACTGCCTCCGCTGGTTGAGGCGGTTCCGCCCACGAGGGTCACCTGAATTTGCGGCGTTGCGGTCTGGGCGGACTGCTGATCGCTACCGGTCGCAAGGGTACCGACCTGGGGCTGTGGCAGTGAGATATCGGCGGCGACGACGACCAGCAACAGGACGGCCGCGGCCATAGCCGCGTTGCGATACAGCGGATTCCCGCCAGCGAGGAAACTGAGTATGCGCTGCCACGGAGTCTCGGCTGGGGGGGCTTCGATCCCGGCCGCATGGGAACGGTTTGCCCGTGCGCGGCGTGCGTGCAGAACGTCCTCGACCTGGCTTTCGGCCAGAACAAACGAACGGGGCAAGGCGGCTTTCGGCAACTCGCGAAGCAGGTCCACCGTACGGCGCAGGGATTCCACTTCCCAGGCGACCTGTTCGCTGGCCGCCATAGCCGTCTCGACCTGAAGTCGTTCCTCGGCTGTGACGTCCCCGTCTACGTAGGCCGCGATCAGGTCTTCGTCGATCGAATGTGAGAATTGTGCCGACATTGTTTATGGCTCTGAGGCGCTGCTGACTTTCTTGAACAGTTTTGCAGACTGACCGCGTCTGGTATGCCGGCCTACGGGCTCCCTTCCAGGTTGCCGGTTCCAATGGGGAATCCGGGCCGGAGAATTGAGTTCCCCTACTTCCTAGAATGACGATAATCGGCTGGCAAAAGTTCCGTATGCTGGTTGAGATAATCCCTTACACGGCCACGCGCCCTGCTGATGCGGGATTTTACCGTACCGACGGCAACGCTTGTGATGTCCGCAATCTCCTCGTAGGCGTACCCTTCGATGTCGCGAAGAACAATCGTCGTACGCAGGACTTCCGGTAAGGACGTAATTGCGGAGCCGATCAGGGCCTGCAGCTCTCTTCGTTCGGCGAACTCCTGGGGGGATTCGCTGCGGTCGGTTAGTTCTGCAACGTACTCCTCCTCGACCGGCATATCATCGAGGCTTTCCGTCGTTTTCCGCTTTCGATGGCGCAGGTGGTCGTAGCAGGTGTTGACCACGATGCGCGTCAGCCAGCCTTGAAGCTCCCGCCCCGGTAGTTGTCCAGCCCCCGAAACGCCTTCAAAAAACTATCCTGAATGGCATCCGCGGCCGAGTCAGCGTCATCGAGAAGGCGGTACGCGACATTATAGCCAAACCCCTGATATTCGATAACCAGTTGGTTGAACGCCTCCAGGTCTCCTTGCTGCGAGCGTTCTATCAGATCTTCCAGGTTCATTTCCTGCCCGCTTTAGCACGCGAACGGCGGACTGTGCGGCCTTCCAGCCCTCTCTATTTCGATGCTGCGCCACGATAGACGGAAGTCGGTGGACTGTCCGCAATGGTTGTCAATGGAAGCGATTTACGCTCGAGAAGCGGAAGTAATTCGACGTCACTTGACTGAACGGACGCCGAACCGCTATACTGCATTTGGGCCGAAGTGGCGGAACAGGCAGACGCGCACGACTCAAACTCGTGTGGGGAAACCCGTGTGGGTTCGACTCCCACCTTCGGCACAAGAGATCGGGGGAAGGTCGTGCCCGGAATGGGAATGGCTGCGCTGCCATCGCGGCAATTTCCCAGGCAGGTACCAGGCCGGTCGCCAGGGGACACTTATAAAGCCGGTGGTCTGCGCTGAAGGCAGGCCGTTTTGTGTCCCTCGCCGAAAGTGAACTACCCATTTTACGCGGGCGCCTCGTCCACTTCGTTCGACAAGATCAGGTCAGGATATATTATAGCAGTTACGGAAATGAATCTCCAGTATTCTGGATATCCTATCACTTCTCCTGTTGTTTGATCAATGAAGACGCGGTCTCTATCTCCGGGAAGCTTGGGGATGGTGCGTGCAGGAGGCGCGTCTTTGGAGATTGGGTAGGTCTGCAATGTTGGGGAATTCAGACGGTGCGGCTGAGGACCGTTGATATCCATTGGATAATTGACAGATAATCAGGCAGAATAGAGGAGAGTTCTGCGACAAAGCCATCGCGTTCGAAAGGAGTCTTCATGTCCGTCGAATTCCTGCGCGCAACGCCACTATTTCAAGGCTTGTCAGACGAAGAGCTGCGGGAGGTTGTTGTAGTTTTTCGCGAAGAGAATCAACGCGCGGGCGCTGCCATATTCCGAAACGATGAGACCTGCAACGAACTTTATTTGATTCGCAATGGCTTTGTCCGCTTGCTGGACCCGGATGGCTCAGTGCTGGCGACGCTGGGCCCGGGAAGTTTGTTGGGTGAAGCGGAGTTCCTGCGCGGGCTGGCCCACAATACAAGCGCGGTGGTCGCCACGGATGTACAGTTGTGGGCTTTACCGGACGCAAACTTGCGGAGTTTGTTGCAGCGTCACTTCAACATTGGCGTAAAGCTCAGCCAGAACTTCGGCGAACAGATCGCGCAGTTGGAAGACTATCTGGTGGCACAACTTGCCAAAACGCGTGCGCTTGGAGAGTTGCCGCACAAGGTACTCTGGCCGGTTGCAAGAAGCATGCAGCCGCACCAGCTCGAGCGAGGCAGTTTTCTCTACCGGACTGGGGAGCAGGCCGAGGCGCTGTTTCTCCTGGAGAGGGGAACGCTTGAACTGCAGCCAACACCGACGCCGGAGAATTCCAGCCCGAATACAAGCTCGGTGGAATCGGGAAGTCTTTTCGGGGTGCTCCCACTCTTGACAAACAAGCCCTACGACTCCAGCGCGTATGCCGCGGAGGACTGCCTTATCTGGACGTTACCGGCGGCTACGTTTTACAGCTTGAGCAGCCAGTTTCCCTTGCTGCGCCGCACGCTAGGGCGCCACAGCCGCGGCCGTCTAAGTGTCGCGGACCAGACCCAGGCGGTTGTGAGACTTGCCCAGACACCTCTTTTTGCTCAGCTTGAGCCGGCCAACTTGCACGCGATCGTTCAGCGGTTGGTCCTACAGCATGTTCCGGCGGGCGAGCCGATTTACCGTTTGGGAGATCCGAGTGACGCTCTGTTTCTGGTTGACCAAGGCGAAGTGGAGTTGACCGCGGAAAACGAGAGTGGAGTCCTGCAGGAGCTGGCTCGAATCGGTGTCGGCAGCTTCTTTGGCGCCATGAGCCTGCTGACCGGCGAGGACCGCCTGGAGAACGCAACTGCTATCCGCAATACGAATTTGTGGGTGTTGTACAGAGCAGATCTTCAGGAGTTGGTGGGCCTTCATCCTGCCATAGGATCGGCCCTTGATCAGGCGGTTTCAGCGCGCCTCAGCGCGCGTCAGGACACGATGGACGAGGGACGTCTACGCCGATTTCCGCTGCTGACCGACCTCTCCTCGCGCGAGCTCAGGGAGGTCGCACGTCATTTGCAACAAGCTCATATTCGTGCCGGCGAGCAGATTTACCGGGCAGGTGCGCCGAGCGACGCGCTCTATTTCATTGAAGGTGGAATTGTCCGGCTGCAGCCGGTCAACGGCGCAGGCAGCTGGACGCGCGGTGAGGGAGAAATCTTTGGAGAAAAGGCGATTCTTTCTGACGAACCATACGGGCAGAGCGCCTTTGCCGAGACAGACCTGGAGCTGCTCCTCATTGAGCAGCCTGGGCTGGACGCTCTCAAGTCGCGGCTGCCAGCGCTTGCATTCGACTTAAGTCGGATTCTGAGCCATCCGGTGGCAGAAGGTGAGGAGTTTGCGGGCGTGCCCCAGCAGCGCGCCGGCGATGCATCCGACGCATACTCCGATCCAGAGTACGGCCGCCAAGCCTCGACACGTCCGGACGAATTTCCTCCCCCACGTTTCCGCCGCGGCGGCGGAAACTGGTTGGGAAATCTCAGTGCCTGGGCGAAAATACGTCTTCTGCTGGTCGTAGTCCTGCTGCTGTACCTCGTCGGTTACGTCGTGCCAACTCTTCTTGGTCTGTTCCCCTGACCTGTTTCCTGCCTGGGCCACCAGGTAACTGGAAGTTCCAGAGGAGGTCCGGGCCAGGAGAAGCAGCCATGCCGGAGAGAGGGCGCCTGCAGTCTTGTCATGTGCGCGCTCATCACCAACCCTTCGCCAGGATAGGCCACTCCAGCTCAACTTCTCCGTTTCTGTGACCTACCACACGCGCAAAGAGATTATTTGAGACGCAGCAGTGGTTGGCGAGCACGGTGACCCGTTCGCCGATCTCCGGCTTGCGTGCGCAGCGGGAAACGTCGACGTGGCCGTGCTCCTCCGACAGCTTGAAGAGTTCCGCCTGCGGATACTCGATGATCAGTCCATGGCCGGATGACATTCTGGCGCTGTCCGCGGCCAACGACTTGCCGCCCGAATCCAAAACGACCCGATCCTCGGTTGGCCGGCTGACGACGGTTGCGAGCACGGAGTATGAGCATTGATCCAGGGTCATTGCGCCGGCATCGACCAGGTTACGGTCGCCGTAGACGTACATGCCGGCCCGATATTCGGTGAATTCGGTGAACTCATGGGCCTGCCACATTACGAAGGAGCTGCCGCCGCTGACCCGTTCCGCGGCCAGCCCATCCTGGGCGAACAGCATCTTTGACTCGGCCATAAAGGCGTTGGCTTCCGGGTTGCAAGGGTATACCATGAGTCCGCCGAAGCGCAGGTTGGCAGCGCTGTCGATCTGCCGGGCGAGAGCGCGCACGCCTTCGGTTGTGGTCACACCGCAACGTTCATAGCCACCGTCCATTTCAACCAGGACGGGCAGAATCGTGCCTTCCTGCGCGGCGGCTTCGGCGTAGCCTTCGACCGTGCGGGCGGAGTCGGCGGTGACGCTGATTCTGGCCCGACGCGAGAGAAGCATCAGCCGTCTCAATTTGGTCTGGCTGAGCAAGTTGTAGGGCAGGAAGATGTCGTGGATGCCTGCGCTGCACATCACTTCTGCTTCGCCCAAGGTCTGGCAGGTGATGCCGACAGCGCCCGCCTGCATCTGCATGTGGGCGATGGCCGGGATGCGGTGTGTCTTTATGTGGGGGCGGTTGTCGATGCCGTGCTTGTCCAGGTAGGCCTGGAGCCGCTCGATGTTGGCGGAAAGCCGGTCCAGATCGACGACTGCAACCGGGGTATCAAGTTCTTCGATTTGCATGAGCATTCCTCTGTTCGACGATCAGCAACAGGACCAGAATCAGTTCAACAGCCTTGGTAAGAAGACCAAAGCCGTTCTCCAGAGACTCTAATTGGTTGAGCACAAAGTAGGCGATTATCGTAACGGCCGTGTAGGCCACAAGCGCCCAGCGAATGGTGGTCCTCAAGTTGGCGAGTCGGGGGACCAGGTAGAGGGCGACTACCAGTGCGATGAATCCCAGCCCGTTGAGGATGAAGATGGGGATCCCATCCTGGACGCCAAGAAACAGATGGATCAAGCCGGTCAGAAGCGCGAGCCCCATGATACGGTATGACTGTGCATTCAAGGATCGAAATTCGTCCATCATCTTGAACCTCCTTTCTTGGGCCCGACACGGGGACGCCGACGCGTTGCATAGGTCGGGCCACAGTATAGTCTCACACAATTGTTTTTTGCTCAACGACCGGCTCGGTCAGGGCAATCGCATCTAAATCCGGACGCCAAAATATCCCACGAAGGGCACCCACAAGGGGTGCCTCTACAAATTGTCCATCGTTTTCGGCTCAAAAACCGATCTCCAAAAGGGCTGTTTTCGGCTGTTTTTTCACAGTTGGGCTCGAATCAGGTAGTGTCGCGGGTCTTGGCCCAATTCGATGCAATCGCCCTGCCGGCCTGGTACGGCCCTTTGGACCGGCTACTCTTCTACGACGGCGCCTATTCGCAGCCAGCGTTCTTCCGGGATCCAGAGGGTGAAGTGGCCGCTCCCCAGGACTATCAGCAGTGATGAAATGAACAGGAGCGGGAGTCCCAACGCCGGTTGGCCGCCGAAGGCATAGTCGACGTAGGAGGCTAAGCTGACAAGGCCGGATGCCGATCTTGTGGCAAGCCCCAGCAGGACGGCGAGGCCACCGAGCGCGCCGACCAGAGCGATGAGCAGATTCGCGGCCGCTGGCAGATGGGATGCACCGGAAAACAGGTTCATCACGAGAAGCGAGACGAGCCCCGCGGCCAGGATTCGCAGACCAACCGGCAACCACAAGAGCGACCACATCTTCAGTCGGGCGCGCCAAATCGTGTAGGTTGAATTGTCGGGTCTTATCCATCCGACGGTTACAAGCCAGTCGCGCACAAAGCTGAGGGTAACCGCGCCGCCGAAGACTGCGCCGACGACATAGGTTTCAGGCGGTTTGAAGATCGGCCAGAGCACGGTGGACAGAAATATCATGAGCAGGCCAGCGATTATGCGCCGCTGATTGCTGTCCGTCATCGGGTGGTTAGGCAGTCCTTTGCGTGTCCGCAGCAGCATTCCTCCGACAAAGAGCGGACGCGCCAAGCCCACCAGCAGAAAGACCAGGGGCAGCTGCCCGTATTGCACGGCAAGCATGCACGCGACAAGCACTCCTAAACCGTCGAATTCCATGTCAAGCGTCTCGCCCAACCGCGAGACACGGTCTGTCTTGCGTGCGACATAGCCGTCAAAAACGTCGGTGACGCTTGCTGCCACGTATAGCAGTGCTGGCAGCCAGTCCATCGGTCCTCCCGGCCGGGGAAGAAGGAGGAATCCGGCCATCCAGGCGTAGGCGAGGCCGCGGTAGATTGTCAGCAGGTTGGCGGGGCCCAAGTCCGGATACAGCTGGTCCGAATTGGGGTGGTGATTCTGGTGAAGGACGCGGCGCAGGTACCAGAATTCGCCGGCAACGACGACTGCTGAGAACATGAGCCAGCGTCGTGCGTTGAAGTCGGTGTTTTGGGCTGTGAACCGCAGAAGCAGCACGCCGACGAGCAGGGTCACACTGCAAATCAACGTAAGCCGCCTGGCGCTTTTCTGCAAAAGCGCGAACTTTTCCTCTTCTGTCATCCGGTTCTCCAGGTCGGTAGGGCCGTGCGCGCCACCATAGCATAGTATGGCGCAACGCTCAATCTCAAGCCACCGGTCACTGCCGGCCTGGGCTGCCTGGGAGTCCGCAAAATGATTGGTTTGCGCTTGTTGTCCTGTGCTATGATGGTATGAATCGACGACCATTTGTTGGGAGAAAGACGTGTCGAATCCCATCCCGTTGGTAATCCATGCAACGCATGAAGCGGGCACAAAGGTGGGCGGCATTGGCTCTGTTCTCAAAGGGCTATTGGGCGCGAAAGAATACAATGAGCAGATTGCTCGCACCATACTGGCAGGTCCGATGTTTGGCTGGGATGCACTCCAGATGGAGCGGCTCACAAGCGCAGATAACGGGCTGCAGATCCGATACAGCAGCCTGCACGGGATTTTCCACGGGATCAGCGAGGCAGTTCAATTGGCACTGCGGACAGTTGAGCAGACCTATCAAGTGGGGATTCTTTATGGCGTTCGCCGATTTGGGGAGGTGGAGCACGAAGTCTTGCTGGTTGATGCCAGCAACCCGTCGCTGGAGCAGGTTTCGAGTTTCTATTTCTACCTTTGGGAGCACAATGGCATCGAGAGTCAGCGATATGAGCATGATTACGAATACAGCCTCTATGTCTCGATCGCCCAGCCCATTTTTGAGGGCCTGAAGGCGCTGGAAGTTGACGCGGGCCTCGCGCCAAACGAGCGGGTGATCATAGCCCACGAATGGCTGGGAATGCCGGTTGTCTTCGCGGCTCAGATGAACGAGCCGGAGCAGTGGCGTACGGTCTTTTATGCGCATGAAATGGCGACGGCCCGCCTTCTGGTTGAAGGTCACAGCGGCCACGATACCCGTTTTTACAATGTTATGCTGCGCGCCAGGGAGTCCCATTTGCCGCTTGAGACTTTGTTTGGCGACCAAGGCGCGCATTTCAAGCACGCCATTGTTCGGCAGGCGGTGCATTGCGACGCGATTTTCGCCGTGGGCGACCTGGTGAGAGAGGAGCTGCGCTTTCTTGGCGGGCCCTTTGCCAACTGCAGGATCGATCTCGTTTACAACGGAATCGACGCGGAGGTCAACACGGCGGCGGAACGGCGGAACTCCAGGCGGCGTCTTCGGGAATACTGCAACAGGCTGCTTGGCTTCAAGCCCGACTACGTATTCACGCATGTGGCGCGGCTGGTGCCATCGAAAGCTCTGTGGCGAGACACGCGCGTTATGATGCATCTGGAACAGTTGTTGCGTTCGGCCGGTAGGAAGGCAGTGCTGTTCGTGTTGGCCACCAGCCAGCCGGCCGGCCGGCCGGCAGAGCAGGTGCAGCGCTGGGAGGCGCTATACGGGTGGCCGGTAGAACACAGAGCCGACAACGGCGACCTGATAGGCGAAGAAGCGCCATTCTTTTTCGGCAGTGTGGAGCCTTTCAATCATTTCGCTCGCAACAGCCGAATCGTATTGGTCAATCAGTTTGGCTGGAGCCGGGAGCTATGCGGCACACGGATGCCAGCAGCGATGGAGTTTCAAGATATCCGCCGCGGCAGCGACGTGGAGTTTGGCCAAAGTATCTACGAGCCTTTTGGCATCGCGCAGGTTGAGCCGGTCAATTTTGGCGCGATAGCATGCGTAAGCAACGTGTGCGGCTGTATCGGTTTCCTTGAACAGGGGGCCAGGGAACTTGCGGGGCGAGGGTTGTTGGCGGGCGAAACGGTTGATGGGCAGCCCTTGCGGACAGAGGCTGACGGCGGATGGCCAGCCGGCCCAGGAGAATCGACGTTTATCAACGACAAAGGCTTCCCGCTGGTCGTCGCCGACTCCATCGGTCTGCCAGAGGAGGAGGCGCCGGGTTCAGCCCAGGAGGCGCTCGCGATCGACCGGAAAATGCGGGAGAACATCGAGGTGCGCAATGCCGAGGTTACCGCTCGGCAGATCTTCGAACGCCTGCCCTCCCCACGCGGACGGGTCGCGGAACGGATCCGAATCGGAAACGACTTGGCCGCAAGCATGAGTTGGGAGGCCGTAGTAGATAGCTATTTTTTGCCGGCGTTGAAGAGAGTATGCCTCTAATCCCGCCTGCTGCGAGCCGGAAAACGGATTCTGGGCTGTTGGAAGGGTCCTCGACCGGGCGTTCTGACAGGCTAGCGGGGTATGGCGGCACCCATCATTGGGCATTTAACGAGAGAGTGAGTGAAGGGCGCTGAAAGTTGACCGGGTCCTGGTTCACGGATGACGAGGCCTACCTGTTCGGTGAAGGGAACTTCCTCTACAGCTTCCGCAAGTTTGGAGCGCATTACCGGTCTGTGGACGGCGTCGAGGGTGTGCAGTTCGCGGTTTGGGCGCCGAATGCCCAAGGTGTCAGCGTAATCGGCCACTTCAACGGCTGGGACCCTCAAGCCCAGCCGATGCAGGCTCTGCGCGAGGGAATCTGGGAAGTCTTCGTTCCGACCGAGCTTGCGCCGGGAAGCTCTTACAAGTATTCGATTCAGCTCCCGCTTGTGGATTTCCGGATTGACAAGTCTGATCCGTACGGATTCTACGCCGAGGAGGCCCCGGACACAGCGTCCCGCGTCTGGCCGCTGGAAGGGTACGGGTGGGGGGACGAAAAATGGCTTGAAGAGCGTGCTGCCAGGCAAGCGTTTAACCAACCCCTGAATGTCTACGAAGTCCACCTGGGCAGCTGGCGGCGAGCGCCGGAAGACAATAGCACACTCGGCTACCGGGAATTGGCCCACCAACTGGTCGCCTATGTGCTGGAGATGGGCTATACGCACATTGAGCTTCTGCCGATAACCGAGCACCCGTTCGAAGGGTCGTGGGGCTACCAGACGACGGGATATTTCGCGCCAACCAGCCGCCTGGGAAGACCGGACGATTTCAAGTATTTTGTCGACTATTGCCATAGGAACGGCATTGGCGTCATCCTCGACTGGGCGCCGGCCCACTTTCCCAAGGATGCCCACGGGTTTAGGCAATTTCGACGGCACACCCCTATATGAATATGAAGATCCCCGCCGCGGCGAACATCCTGACTGGGGCACGAAGATATTTGACTACGGGCGCAACGAGGTTCGCAATTTTCTACTGGCAAGCGCCTTATTCTGGGCGGAAGAGTATCACATCGACGGGCTGAGGGTAGACGCAGTGGCGTCGATGCTCTATCTGAACTATAGCCGGGAGGAGGGGGAGTGGGTCCCGAACCAATATGGCGGGCAGGAGAATCTCGATGCCATCGCATTTTTGCGACAAGCCAATGAGATGCTACATGAACGGGCGCCGGGAGTCTTGACTATCGCCGAAGAGAGCTCGATCTGGCCCAGGGTTACCCGCCCCGCCGATGCCGGGGGCCTGGGATTCGATTACAAGTGGAACATGGGCTGGATGCACGATACGCTGAGCTTTTTCGAGATGGACCCGCTGGACCGCAGAACCAATCATCGCCTGATTACCTACAGTTTGAGCTATGCGTTCAGCGAGAAATTCATCCTCCCGTTAAGCCACGATGAGGTCGTCCACCTGAAGAAGTCGATGATTGGCAAAATGCCCGGTGACTTGTGGCAGCAGTTTGCACATCTCCGCCTCTTCTTCGGCCTGATGAACGCACATCCGGGCAAGAAGCTGACGTTCATGGGAGGAGAGTTTGGCCAGTGGCGGGAGTGGACGGAGGTGGTCAGCCTGGATTGGCACCTCCTTGAGCAAGCCGACCACCGGAATTTGCAGCGATTTGTGAGAGACATCAACAGGCTCTACTGCAGGGAAAATGCGTTACACCAGGTCGATGACAGCTGGGAAGGGTTTCAGTGGGTCGACTTCCAGGACGCCGATCACTCGATCATCAGCTTTTTGCGCCGGGATGCCGAAGGCGAGAACAGCATTCTCGTCGTGTGCAACTTCACGCCCGTGCCGCGACACGGTTATCGCGTCGGGCTGCCCGGGCCGGGCCGCTACGATCAGATTCTGAACAGCGATTGGGCGATCTATAGCGGCAGCGGGATAGACAATCCGTTTCCCTTGAAGGCTGAGGAGATACCTTGGCAGAACTCTTCATGGTCCACGATTATGGAACTGCCGCCGCTTGGCGTCTTGTATTGGAAGAGGGTGGAAGAGTCGCTGGAAAGGGAGTGAATTGCGTTGAACATCGATGAGTCGACGGCCGCTTCAAGCAAGGTAAGCGGCACGGCAGTCGCCGGCATCAGCGGCTTGACCGCTCGCACCGTCTTCGGCACGGTGGCGGCGCCGCCTGGTCATGCCTTCACACTCACGTGCGATGAGGGGATGGTCGGACCTTGGCTGGCAGAAGGAGCGGAAGTAGACGGCCCATTTCTTGACGCGACCGATTGCATTCTGTTGCCCGGTTTCATCGACGTTCACATACATGGAAGCGGCGGCGCGGATGTGATGGACGCGACGCCGGAGAGTCTGGCTACGATCAGCAATTTCCTTGTTCGTCACGGCGTTACCGGCTTCTACGCAACTACCGTGACCGCCTCGCATGCCGATACGCTGGCCGCAGTTTGCAATGTAGCGAGATTTTGCAGCCAGGCATGTTCAGACGAGGGCGCGGAATCCCTTGTTGGCGCGCGCCTTCTTGGCGTCCACCTGGAAGGGCCATACATCAGCGGAAAGTTTCCCGGCGCGCAGAATCCGGCCTTTGTTCGTCCGCCGTCTGCGCTGGAGTTTGAAGAGCTACTGGACGCGGGGCCGGTGCGGATGATCACGCTTGCGCCGGAAGAAAGGGGGGCAGGGACGCTGATCGAAATGGCCCTGGGGTCGAACGTACGCGTTGTGCTCGGCCACACGGCGGCCACGTTCGATGAGGCCAGGGCGGCCGTTGACGCGGGCGTTTCGCAGGCCACGCACACGTTCAATGCGATGAAAGGTCTGCATCATCGCCGGCCCGGCACGGTGGGAGCTGTGTTGAGCGACGACAGGATATACGCGCAGCTAATCGCTGACGGAATCCATGTGCATCCGGCGGCGATGCGCGTATTGGGCCGGTGCAAGGGGCCGACACGCGCGATTCTGATCAGCGATGCGATACGTGCCACGGGCATGCCCGAAGGGCGCTACGATATGGGCCGGCTGCCGGTCATCGTCCGGAACGGCGCCTGCCGATTAGAGGACGGGACGCTTGCCGGTTCGGTCCTGACGCTGGATGCGGCGCTGAGGAATTTCATGTCGGCTACGGGCTGGCCGCTTGTGCAGGCCTGGCCGACAACAAGCCTTTCCCAGGCACAGGCGATGGGGATAGATGACGAAGTGGGCCGCATCAGCAGGGGGGCGCGCGCAGATTTGACGCTCTTGGACACGGAGTCGCGGGTCGTCGCCACAGTTGTAGGCGGGCGTCTCGCATATCTGCGGGACGACTGGCGGCTGCAGGGCAGAGCAAGTTAAAGGCTACGCGCCAACTGCGGTCACCATTGCGCCCGCCGCGCCTCCGGCCAGGAGTGCCTCGCGCACCGGGCCGATTTTCTCCGGCTCAACCATTGAGATCAGATTGCCGCCGCGCCCGCCGCCGCTCAGCTTTGCACCGGCCGCGCCAGCCTTCTCAGCGATGTCGATGAGGCTCTCGAGGGAGGGTGCGCTGACGTCAAGCTGACGCAGGAGCCGCTGATTTTCCCGCATCAGTAACCCCAGGGCCGCCAGTTTCCCACTGGCGATGGCCCGCCTTGCCTCTTCTGTGATAGCGCCGATAGCATCGAAGATCGCGTCGTAGCGCGCGGCGTCCTCCTGCCGCGCCGCGCGCACATCGGCCACCACTTGGCCGGTGGGACTGGCGATGCCGGTGTCGGCGATGACCAGGTGGAAGGGTCTGGCGATGTCGAATATCTCGGGTGGCCTGCCGCGGACAAACCAGACGGGCTGCTCGTAGACTACGACGGTATTGTCGATACCGCTTGGCGTGGCGTGATGTATCTTCTCGACGGCATAGACGATGCGGTTAACAGTTTCGGCGTCGGGACAGCCGCGGAAGGTCGGGGCATAGGAGAGGACGGCCCGCGCGAGCGCCGCGCTGACGGCGGCGCCGCTTCCCATCCCGCCCGCAATGGGAATGGTGCTGGTTACGGAGATGTTCCAGTCCGGTTCGCCATTGAGGCCGGCGGCCTCCAGGGCCAAGCGCACGGCCGTTGCCAAGGGGTCGTCCGGCGAAGAGGGCAGGCGGATGCGTGCGCCGATGTCGGGGGCAGAGATGGTGCAGCCCGATCCAGGCGCCGCGTTTTCGATGGTGGCGGCAGCCTGTACTTTGGTCACGGGGACGGCGATGGCCGGTCGGCCGTAGACGACTGCGTGCTCGCCGAACAGGATGACCTTACCCGGCGCAGTTGTTTTGGCGCTGCTCAAGCGTTTGCCCACGTTGGCGTTTTCCTCATGCATCGGAGGGTGCGGCGGCGGGTCCGGCCTCCGAGAGCCCCAACCGGATCGCGTCGGGCCGGTCGGTGATGACTGCATTGACGCCCAGAGCCGCCAATCGACGAGCCTCTGCGCCGCAGTTCACGGTCCAGGCATTCACGTTTTGACCGCGGCGGCGGGCCGCAGCCATCAGGGAAGGGTCTATGGACTGAAAGTGCGGGTGGAGGGCATCCGGCGAGATGAGGGAAACGGACAAGGCGCGGAAGAGATGGAAGGGTAGATGCTTGAACGGCACATTGCGGATCCTTGAGGCCAAAGAGGGCCGGGGTCCGGCGGGACGAGGAAGTTTGGGAATGTAGAGCAGGCCCAGGGGTATCGCGGGGTCGAGTTTACGCATTTTGCGTAGGGAGAAGGGATTGAAGCTGGAGACTATGACCCGGTCGTGGAGGCGGCGACGCTGAATCATATGCGATAGCGGTCCCGCTTCGGGGCCTCCGTCCCAGTCCATGTTCTTGATCTCGACGTTGACGATGCAGCGGTCTGCCGTCAGTTCAAAGACTTGCTCCAAGGTGGGGATCGGCGTACTTGCGAAGGCGTCGTTGAAGCGAATGCCGGCATCGACATCGACGAGCTGTGCCAGGGTATGCTTGCGGAGGAGGCCTGTACCGGTTGTTGTGCGCTTCAGGTTGAAGTCATGCAGTACGACCAGCTCGCCGTCGGCGGTGGCCTGCACATCCAGCTCGATGCCGTCTGCGCCCATTTCCAGCGCCTTTGAGAAGGCCGGCAAGGTGTTCTCGGGCGCGACGGCGCTGGCTCCTCTGTGGGCGAAGATCAGCGGCTGGGAGGACATGGCCCTCCTTCGGCGATGCTGCGGCAGGGAAGGATTGTCAAACTCAGGGGGCGCTTGAAGCGGCGTCCGGGTGTTCGCGATCCAGGCCAGTAGCCCGCGACTCGACGCCAGGCCTAGCCCTGGAGAATGAACATCCACTCCTCCAGATCGTCATCGTTAGGTTTGTGCTCGACGTAGCAGATGCGAAAGTTATGGCGTTCGATAATCGTGAGGATGTCGATCAGCGAACGGCGCTCTGCTTTGGCCGGGTGGTATTCCAACTCGCCGATTGAAACCTTTACGTCTTCCTTGATAAGGCTGTCGCCCAGCACTTCTATGCGCCAGGTCTTGCCGGCAGATGTCTGGCGGGCTTTGGTCTGCAGAATGATAGTGTGCATGTTTCCCCTTACATTACGAACGGATCGAACTCGTTTGTCAATGTTTCGGCAGGCCGCGGCTCTTTCCTGGCGTTGGAAGGCCGAGGCGCCGCATGACAGCCAGCAGGACCTGTTCTGCGGCCTCGGGGCGCGCCTCGACTGCGCCAAAGGGATCGCTGACGCCGGCCTCGTCGCCGCAGAGCGTGCGGAGGGTGGAAAGTACGCAGTGCGGCAGGGCATCCAGATGGTATCCGCCTTCGAGTGTGCAGATCAGCCGGCCCCGGCACAGCGCGTCTGCCAAGGCGAGCAGCTCCTCCACGAGCCTGGCGTAACCGGCGACGCTGACGCGATGCTCGCTGAGCGGGTCCAGCCAGTGGCCGTCGAATCCAGCCGAGAGGAAGATCACATCTGGCGCAAACTGATGCGCCAGCGGCGTCAACACCTGGATCAACGCGGCGAGGTATCCGGCGTCGCCGACGCCGGCGGGGAAGGGCACATTCACGGTGTAGCCTTCGCCGGCGTCGCGCCCGAATTCGTCGATGGTCCCGCTGAAGGGGTAGTGGGGATACTGATGGATGCTGAAGAAAAGAACGGAGCTGTCGTCGTAGAACATCTCGGCCGTACCGTTGCCGTGATGCACGTCGAAGTCGACGATCAGAACCCGCTGCGCGCCGTGCCGCTGCTGGGCATGGCGTGCGGCGACGGCGACGTTGCCCAGCAAGCAGAATCCTTTGGCGCTGTTGGGCCTGGCATGATGGCCCGGCGGCCGTACGAGGGCAAATCCGTTGGCCGCCGCCCCGGTCATGACTGCGCCAGTAATCGACAGCAGACCGCCCACGCCCCGCAGCGCGGCTTCAAAGCTGGCGCCAAGGACGTAGGTGTCCTGATCGAGCCAGCCCGCAGTACCCAGGTTGCCGGGCAATACTTCGCCGCCTCGAATGTGCGTTGCCAGGTCCCGGCAGATAGCTTCCAACTGTTCAACATAGTTCGCTCCGTGCACGGCCAGGACCGGGTCGAGTGTGGCAAGGTTTTCGGGCAGGCGCGTCAACTTATCGAGGATGCCGTCCTGCTCCAGGAGGGCCCAGACGCGCTCCATCCGGCGATGGTTTTCGGGATGGCCGTCGAAGGTATGGTTAAGCTCGAACGGATCGTACACGTAAGCAGTTGTCATTGCAGAAGCGGCAAGGGTTTTCGGGACTGAACGACCGCATAGGGATCTTGCACGGCGGTACTAGCCAAACGCGGGTACGAAGAGCTCGCTGCCCAGGCGGAAACGCAGGTCGAGGCCATTCTCGTCGGACCCGAAGGCCCGCACCTGGGTCTGAATCTCAGTTGGGCCGTCGAAGGTTATCGGGCGTGTGGTGTGCAATGTTTCGCCGTCCCACAGCAGGCTGATTTCGCCGTTCTCCTCCTGGGCGGAGTAAGGCAGGTTCATCAGCGCCCACCAGTCCCAATCGGACGGCCACTTTCTCTGCAAGGTAACGTGCCCCTGATCGGCCGTGATGCCCAACCGATCCCAGACGGTCGGATGGACGTTCGGGGGCCGCTCACCAGCGCTGGCGGCCATCGCTTCGGCGGCGCGCGCCCAGGGCGCTGCATCGGCGTCTGCATCCGCCAGTTGAGTCAGTGCGCAGGCCGCATTGAGCGCGCGACAAGCAGCCTCCAGAGCTCCCGCATCCTGGCGGTCCGGGTCAGGAGATGCACGGCAGGCTTCAAAGGCGTTGAGCAGTTCGTTTGCGCAGCCGGCAATCGCCTTCTCGTGTGTCGCCAGCCACTCGGGATCAGGGTGGCGCCGGTGATGGGCTTGCAGCGCTGACAGATAGGCGGCCGAAGTGAACGGCAGGACCACGTCGGGCGCGTCGACGGGCGCGCGCGGCAATGTGGGGAGCTTCAGGGGCAGTGCGCCTCCGGTCCGCTCTGCAACGCGACGGGGCGTATCCAGCAGCGCGCGGCTTTGTTCGGGCGCGAAGGAGTCGAAGAGATCGACCAGTCCAGGCAAGGCGGTGATATTGCTATCGGCAGGCGCGAAGCCGGCGCGGGATCGTACAATTGTCTGCACGGCGTCTATCTTGGCGTCCTGCACTGTGCGGTTTGCCGCGGCATCGGGGGACCACAGGCGACCGCGATGGGTGATGTCATGCCAGCGGCTGCGGCTGCGCTTGAAGGCGCGTGAGATGTCGCGCTGGACGAGGAAGCCGTTCCAGGCCACTTGCTCGCCAACGTCACTCAGCGCCAGAATCAGGGGCAGGTCCACCTGTCCGGCGACGAGCACGTGGTAGACGAGCCGGGCCTGGGATTCGGTGGGGAATTCGACCAGGTCGGGCCGCCCTTCGGCGGCGCCAAAGACGCGCGTGCTCTCGGCGTTACGCTGCGCGTGTGCACCGCTGGCCTGGCCGGGCTCGCTTTGGGCGACGAGGAGTCCGTCGACCATGCGCTGCACGAGGGGCTCGCCCCAATCGATCTCAACACGAATTTGGATGAGGCGGTCGCCTTCGGCTTGCGCCTCCATCATCCAAAGGAGTGAGCGGTCGTAGTAGCTGTCGAGGGGAGCGAAGATGCGTTTGCTGACGATCACGCCCTCGACGCCGTAGATCGTTTCCTGGTAGCCGGGAAATAGCTGAAGGGCCAGGGGAAGAACGTCGTCCAGCTGTTCGCTGCTGATGCCGCTGCTGGTATAGATTGGCGCGTCAATGCGGATACGGATGGCGCGGGCATAGGGGCGACCGTGCCAGTGCCAGAGCAGGTCGGAGAGGTCACTGTCGCGGTCGGCGGCGAAGCGGAGCTCGCCGTTGGCGTGGGTGAAGCGGGCATCCTCGCTGATGTCGTCGTACTCTTCGAGTGTGGGTTGGTCGAGGGCTGGATCTGTCACCTAATCGTTCTCGATTGTTTCGGCAGCAACGGACTGCTGCGAGTCGGGGTGGACTCCTGCCATCAGCAGGCCGATCGCCGCGCGGGTGGCCTGATTCCGGGGGAGGACGGCGCTGATGCGGCCGTGGAACATGACTGCGATGCGGTCGGAAAGCGCCATAATCTCATCCAGCTCATAGCTTACGAGGAGGACGGCGACGCCTTCGTCGCGCTTGGCGACGATTTGGCTGTGGATGAATTCGATTGAGCCGACGTCGATGCCCCGGGTCGGTTGGGCGGCGATCAGGAGGCGAATGGGGCGGCTGAACTCGCGGGCGACGACCATTTTCTGCTGATTTCCGCCGGAGAGGTTTGCGCCCAACGTCCGGACTGAAGGCGTACGGACATCAAAACGCTCGACCAACTCTTCGGCATGTTGTGCGATTTCCTGCTGGTTCATGGTCAAGCCGGAGGAGAAGGGTTGCTTGAAGTATGAACTGAGGACGAGATTGTCGGCCACCGTATAGGCATCGACCATCCCGTACATGTGACGGTCCTCGGGCACGTGGCAGGTGGCGCCCTCTTCGGTGATGCGGCGCGGGGGCGCGTTCGTCATATCGATACCGTTCATGAGTACGGCGCCGGCCGCGGCCGAACGCAGGCCGGTGAGCACCTCGACCAGTTCGGTCTGGCCGTTGCCCTGCACGCCGGCGACGCCGACGATTTCACCGCGGCTTAGGTCGAGCGAGACGCCGCGCAGGGCCGGTTCGCCCAGGTCGTTGAGCGCCTGCAAGTCGCTGATTTGCAAGAGCACGTCGCCCGTGGCGGCCGGCTGTTTCTCGACCTCGAGTGTCACCTTGCGCCCCACCATCATTGCGGCCAATTCCGCCTGCGAGGCAGTCTCGGGGTTGGCTTCACCGACCATTTCGCCGCGACGAAGCACGGCGATGCGGTCGGCGATGCGAAGAACTTCCTTGAGCTTGTGGGTGATGAAGATGATCGATTTGCCCTGGTTGCGGAGCAACTCCATCACGGCGAAGAGACCTTCGATCTCTTGCGGCGTCAAGACGGATGTCGGCTCATCGAGGATCAGGACATCGGCTTTCCTGTAAAGCGCCTTGAGGATTTCGACGCGCTGCTGAAACCCGACCGGGAGGTCTTCGATAATCGCGTCCGGGTCAACCGGCATGTTATAACGTTCGGCCAGCTCGCGTATGTGTGCCCCTACGCTTTCCCGGTCCAGGAGCCCGCCGCGAACGCTTTCGCTGCCCAACATGATATTGTCGACAACGCTCATCACCGGCACCAGCTGGAAGTGCTGATGGACCATGCCGATGCCCAGCTCTATGGCGTCGCGCGGCGAGTGCATTTCGACAGAGCGGCCATCGACCAGTATCTCGCCCTCGGTAGGCTGGTAGAGTCCGTAGATGACGTTCATCAGCGTCGATTTGCCGGCCCCATTTTCGCCGAGCAGAGCCAGGATCTCACCGCGATGGAGCGTCAAATCGATCTCTTTGTTGGCGATGACTCCGGGAAAGAGCTTGGTGATGTTGCGAACTTCAAGTTTGGCTTGGGCGTCGCCGTTCTGGCGGTCGGGCGTGTCCAGGGGCCGGCTCATGCGCTGCCCTCCGTCTCGTAGACTTTGCCCTCAGCGGCGGGCGGCCGTACGCGACCGACGAGGCCGGAGACGGCTACGATGGTAACGACGTATGGAAGCATCGAGATGAACTGGCGAGGCACCTGGGTCACACCCGCGAGAAGCAGCTCGTTTTGCAGCGCCTGTGTGTAGCCGAAGAGCGCGGCCGCGCCGAGCGCGCCGAAGGGATTCCAGTTGCCGAAGATCATCGCGGCCAGGGAGATGAAGCCCCGCCCCGCGGTCATGCCTTCCTGAAACTGGCCGACTGCTTCGAGGACAAGAAAAGCCCCGGCCAGTCCAGCCAGCATACCGCCGAGGGATGTGTTGACGTAGCGATAGCGATTGACATTGATGCCGACGGTATCGGCGGCGCGGGGATGCTCGCCGACGGCGCGCGTACGCAGGCCCCAGCGGGTGTAGGAGAGCCCGATATGAACAACGAGAACGAGGATCAGAGCCAGATAGGTAATTGGGGGGTTGTCAAAGAGGACAGGGCCGATGACGTCGATCTGCGACAGGCCGGGCACGGGAATGGAGCTGAACTTGCCCTCGGCGATGGCGTCGCGGTTGTAGAGATAGGAGGATGTTCCGAGGGCGAGAATGATGATTACGGTGCCGGAGATAATCTGATCCATGCGGAAACGGATGGAGAAGAGAGCATGGACCGCGCCCATGAGCCCGCCGGTGGCCACGGCGACGGCCGCGCTGAATATGAGGCTGACGGTGAGCGGCCAGTGGTTGGTGCTCGTCTTGGCGACGAAACCGGCGAAAGCGCCAGCCAGCATCATGCCTTCGATGCCAATGTTGATGATGCCGGAGCGTTCGCAGAGAATGCCGCTGAGCGCGCCGAGTACGAGAGGCACGGTGGCGCGAAGGGTGAAGTTGAGGGCGGAGATTCCGAAGAGGACGCGCAGCCAGGTGTGTTCTCCCAGCGGCGTCTTGTTGACCAGGACCGCCATAGCGACGAGCGCCAGCGCAAGAACCAGGGAGATTCCAGCGCGCCGGCCCATGCGGCTTGGGGTCGAGAGTTTCGGGATTGCGCTCACGAACCGCCCCAACTGGTGCTCACGGTCGAGGCTGCCTCTTCCAGGGGTTGCCGGCGCAGACGGAAGATCATGCGGATGATCAGGGGCGCGGCGACGAAGGCGAGTACAAGCGCCTGAATAATCTGGATGATGTCAGCGGGAACGCCGGACTCGAACTGCATCTTGGAGGCGCCGCCGTCGAGCGCGCCAAACATGAAGGCGGCCAGCATGACGCCGAGGGGATGCGTCTGCCCGAGGAGCGCGATGGTGATGCCGTCGAACCCGACGGCGCCGCCGAATTCAGGGGCGAACTTGTGGTTGAGTCCCAGGGTCTCGATGGCGCCGGCCAACCCGGCGAGGCCGCCGGCGATCGCCATCGTCAGGATGATGGTGAAGTTGACGCGGATTCCGGCGTAGGCAGCAGCTTTCATGTTGTGGCCGACGGTCCGCATTTCGAAGCCGAGCGGCGTCTTGAAGATCAGCCACCAGACGAATAGCGCGGCGGCGACGGCGATGAATACGCCATAGTGGACGCGGTATGGCGGGCCGAAGAGCCAGGGGATTTGGGCAGAGGCCAGGACGTCTGGCGTTTCGGAGATGGCGCCGGCCGTCTCGTCCCAGAGTGGACCGGGGGTCTGTCCCTGCGTGCCGCCGGCGTATACGGTCCAGCCGCCAATTAGGGAGGCCACATAGTTGAGCATGATGGTTACGATGACCTCGTGGGCGCCGGTGTAGACTTTCAGAATGCCTGGGATGGCGCCCCAGATCATGCCGCCGACGATGCCGGCGACCAGGGCAAGGGGCAGGTGAATGAAGACGGGCAGGCCTTCGAAGTTGATGCCGACGGCGACGGCGAAGATGGTGCCCATGACGAACTGGCCGGAGGCGCCGATGTTGAAGAGGCTGACCTTGAAGGCGACGGCAACCGATAGCCCGGTGAGGATAAATGGAATGGTTTTGCGGATTGTCCGGGCCCAGCCCTTGCCGTCTCCGAAGGCGCCCTGGAAGAGTCCGCTGTATGCGGCGAGGGGATCGTCGCCGGAGAGTATCATGACGATTGCACCGGTCAGGAGCGCGGCCAGAAGCGCGAGCAGGGGGATGAGGAGCGCTCGCAGCATACGGGAGAAGGCGATTTTCGGGTAGTCGATCGCCATGGTTCATCTCCGTCGGGCACACAACTTCGGGTTGGCGACTCCGGCTGACCGGGCAGCGATTGCGGGCGGGGCCGCAGCCTGAATTTGGACCAGGGCCGGAGCGCCCGGCGGCTGCCCTGTATAGAGAAGCGGGAGGCGTTTGCAATGGCCTCCCGCTCCTGTGAGATTGGCGCCGCGTGCGTGGTGAGCGCCGGCGACAATCCAAGTCACTGCTTCAGGACCCGGACGGCTCAGTTGCCGTATCCGGTGTCGATCGATCCGTCGATAAGGCCGGCCTTTGTCTCTTCGAGAAGGTCCTTCAGCTCCTGCGGGACCTTGTCGTCGAAGTCGTGGAAGGGGGCAAGGTCGGCATCGCCGAAGTAGTTGCCGCCGGGAAAGGCGCCTTCGCTGGCGAGGTTGACGAGGTCGACGACGCCGGGCGTGATGAGCTTCATTGCGCTGGAGACGAGGCAGGGATGGGCGGCGGGGACGGTATTCCACTGGTCGGTGTCGACGCCGATGCAGAATACGGTCTCGCCGGCGCCATCGGCGGTTGCGATCTCCTGGAGGGCGCCGTTGCCGGTGATGCCGCCGGCGCCGAAGATGACGTCAGCGCCCTGGTCGAGGGCCTGTTTGGCGGTGGCGGCGCCCCATTCGGGGTCTACGAAGGCCTGGGAGATTTCGCCGGGATGGTAGGTTGAGATGACATTGATGTCCGGGTTCACGGACTTGGCGCCGGCGATGTAGCCCTCGTTAAAGGCGACGACGGGAGGCACGAGGTCGGTGCCGAGGACGGCGGCGATCGTGCCGGTCTTGGAGAGGCTACCGGCCAGGACGCCGGCCAGATAGCCGGAGTGGTCCTCATTGAAGATGAGGCCGGCGACGTTGGCCAGGGTTTCGCCCTGGAACTGGTCGATGCCGATGAAGTAGACGTCGGGGTTGTCCCTGGCTGCGGTCAGAGTGGCGTCGCCGAGGGCGAAGCCGACGCTGACGATAACGTTGTAGTCGGCGTCGATGAACTGCTGGATGTTGTCGGCGTAGTCCTTGGCGTCCTGGGTCTCAATATATTTGAAGTCATCTTCGGCGAGGCCGAGGCCCTCGGCAGCCTGGACAACGCCTTCCCAGGCGGATTGGTTGAAGCTGCGGTCGTTGACGCGACCGACGTCGGTAACGAGGCCGACTTTGAACTCGCCGGCCATACCGTCGTCAGCGGTTGCGCCGGAATCTGCCTCGGTGGCCGGCATGGGTGGGGGCGGCGGGGCGCAGGCGGCCAGGAGAAGGGCAAGCGCGGTGAGGATTGTGACAAAAGTAATCAGACGTGAAGAGTTCATTTGGATTCTCCTTTGCGGAAGTAGATAGGCTGCTCGCCAGGCCGGTCGGAGCGAAATTGCAGGCAGATCAGGATCAGGCGATTTTCGGATAAATCGCGCTATGTAGGACCGTGTTGCGCCGGAATGGCCGCGACGGCGGCGGCATATCTTGTCGAAACGTGTTCGTATTATATGCGAGTTGCGGTGTACCGGCAAGGTGAAAGGAAGCGGCGGGCAGAATCTTTGAGCCAGGTGGCATGACAACGGCGCCCGGTGTCGGGCCAGCTGGGCGAACAGCAGGAGCCGCAGTATCTTACGGTTCCGGCCGCGCCCAGTCGCGCAATGCCGCCCTATATATTCTTTCGGAATGAAGATTCTTTGCTGGTTTTTTGTCTTCAGTCTTACTGATTCTTGGAATGCTCATCAAGTCTTTTGTTCGAGTTGGCGTACTTCGGTCGCCAAGTGTCCTGGCAGACGGAGCCACTAGCTGCATAGTGGTTTGCGAATATACTCGAATTCGCGTGAAGGGCCGCGGCTGCAATCGGGCATAGTTTCGAACTATTGTACTGCATTTCTTGCTTTTTGTTGCAAGGTTGTAGGAAATGACCTGCCCTGGCGAAGGCCAGGAATGGGCAGGGCAATCGTATCTAAATCCGGACGCCGAAATGTCCCACGAAGGGCGCCCACAAGGGGCGCCCCTACCAATGGTCAACTGTTTTCGGCCAGGAAACCGAACTCCAGAAGGGAGGCCCCTACAATGTAGTGCACTGTTTTCGGCAGTTTTTTCGGAGTTGGGCTCGAATCAGGTAGTGTCGCGGATCCTGGCCCAATGCGATGCAATCGCCCTGCAGGAATGGGGGGCCGAATAGGTCCGGGACTGTGATATACTGGAAGGCCGACTTTACGATGGGAACCAAAAAGGAGGCTGAACTGAATAGCAACGAGCTGGCGCGAAAGATCGTTGAAATTATTGAGGAGAAGCAGGCGGCGGAAATCGTTCTACTCGACGTAAGTGAACAGACCAGCATCGCCACATATTTTGTGCTGGGCACAGTGGACAATGAGCGGCAGGCGAATTCGATCCGCGATGACTTATGGCAGCAACTCCAGGTTGAGGAAAAGATGCGGCCGTTGAACGTCCACGATTTTAGGCAGGAGGGTGGCGGATGGCTGCTGGCAGATTACGGCGACGTGATTTTGCATCTTTTCACGGAGGAGACGCGCCACCACTTTGACCTGGAAGGGCTGTGGAGCGATGCGCAGGTCGTGCTGAAGATCCTGTAAAGGCGTTTTGTGAGTTTCTAGTTTTTCTTTTTCGCTTTCAGTTCTTGGTTGATGCCGGGGCGGCGCTACTCCGGGGAGAGGCTTGATTTGTAGAGGGCGACGGCTGGCGTAGTGTCGATGTGTTCGGTGGCGTCGAAGAGGTCGGTCAAGCCTCCGGCGCCGTCATTGACGGTGGGGTTCTGCATAGCGGCAAAGGCATTTTGTTCGGAGATGCCGGCGGCGAGCATGGCGTTGACGATGCGGGGACGCGCAGCGGCGACATCCAGGTCGAGAAGGCTGCCGAAGAAGTTGGCGATCTCGAACATGGCCTCAAAGGGCCCGGCGGAGAGGTGGACGCCGTTGTTGGCAATTGAAACTTCGTCGAAGCCGTAGTTGTGCGGTCGGGCGTGGAGCAGGCCGCGTATGGAGCCGGCGACGGCGCGTTCAGGAAAGGTGTCACCGATCATTTCGTCGCGCAGCGTTGCCCAGGGTGCATCGGAATGGAGCAGCATGAGGGCGATGCGGTGGGAGGGTTCGGTGAAGTGGGCCAGCTGAGCGGGGTGGAAGCCGTTGACGAGGATGAAGCTTTCTCCTTCCGCCTCGTAAGCCTGTACGTAGAAGCCGCTGCGTATTTTCTCGGATTTCCTGGTAAACCAGAGTGTATCAAGGGCCGCCGGCGTGAAGGAGGGATGGGCGTTGAGGAATTCGTGGCCGCCGTAGAGTGGATAGTCGGCGGCGAGGACAGCGAGGGTGTCGTAGACGCTCTGGCGATCAGCCGGGTCGAGGTCGGATGAGGCGGTATTGGAGAGGACGTTGATGGCGCCATAGTGGCGGTCCATGCTCTCCTTGCGTTCGAGGGCGGGGCCGGCGACGAGCGCGATGCTGGCGACAGCGGCGTTGAATTCGGCCAGTTTTTCCCAGATCAGATCAATCGAGTTTCGGAGACTATCCTGCCCGGGGACGGCCAGGATTTCCGGCTTTATGAACATGAGTAGCTCGTTTTGGCGCTGCGTCTGTCCGATCGCGAGCGGCTGCAGAACGGCGATCTCTTCGTCGAGCTGTAAAGAGTGAATCAAGGCCTGTTTGATCTGTTGCTGACTCGGCACGAAGGGCTCCTTTTCGGTGCGAGGAGGACAGTGTAGCGGTGGCAGTGCGCTGCGGTTGCGCCGGGTACGATATCGAATGGGTCCGGGGACCTGCGCGCTGCCGGCCGGACCTGTGGGCAGCCTAACGCAGTGCGCCGCGTTTGACAAGATTCGAGGTAGGAGAGAGGCCGGTTCGAGCCGGCGAAGGCCATTATTTTTGCGGCGGGCTAACGGGATGCCTGTGCCGCTTTGAGGAGGGCTGCGTCCTCGGGGGCAACGGTTATTTCAGTGGGGAAGGCGAAGGCGTTTTTGTCGGCGAAACGGGTTATGGCGTACTCGCCGTCGGGGTCGAGGGCAGCCAGCGGCGCTTTGGCGAGGGCTTGATCGTTTTCGTCGCCGATGCGGGCGGAGACGACCCAGCCCAGCAGGAGGCAGGCGTCGCGTTTGACGAGCTCGCGGGCGCGCAGGAGGGCCTCGTGGGTGAGTCCGCAGTGCCAGGTTGCCTCCAGAAGATTGCATTGGAAGTCGAGCCGGTGAGGTTCGGCCTCGGCGAGCTCGGTATAGAGACGGATGGCCCTGTGCCAGCGTCCACCCATGCGATAGAGGGTGGCCAGCGCGGGGCGTGTGAGCATGAGGGGCCGTCTCTGGCGCAGGAGGGTGCGTGAGAGTCCCTGGCGGATGGGGCGGTTGTAGGGGGCGTTTTCGAGCGCGAGGGTCCAGTAACGCTGGGCGCGAGACAGCTGTCCCTGGGTTTCGGCGTCACGTGCGAGTACGGCCCAGGCGAGTTCGCTGCCGGGGTCGGCCCGGAGCAAACGGAGCGCCCAGTCGCGACCTTCGTCCCAGCGGCGCAGGAGCCAGACGACCTGGAGGAAGCGGAAGTAAGTGGGCAGGTGGCGCGGCAGATTCTTGAGGAGGATGCGAATCAGGGGCAATACTTCTTCGGCGCGGTTGCCGGCCAGCCGGTTGTCGATAATATCGTTCCAGTGGGAGAGTTGGGTGCGTATTTCAGGACTTTGGCGCGCAAACGCTGTTGCCATAGGAGCTAACGGGCCTCATCTTTCTGAAGGAGTTCGATCATCATGCCGTGTGCCGCTTGTGGATGGAGGAATGCGACCAGGCCGTGGATGCCGGGGCGCGGGATTTCGTCGATGAGTCGAATGTTCCGGGCGCGCAGTTCGGCGAGCGCCATTTCGATGTCGTTGACGGCAAAGCAGACGTGGTGGGGGCCCTCGCCGCGCCGTGCGAGGAAACGGGCGGTGCCATTGTCGTCGTCGGTTGGAGAGAGGAGCTCGATCGTGCCGTGGCCGGCGTCGAGGAAGGCGATTTCGACGCCGTGATCGGGGGCGTCGGTGCGTTCGAGCAGGCGGAAGCCGAGGAGGCCGCAGTAGGTGGTGAGGGCCTCGTCTATGCTATGGACGACGATGCCGACGTGGTCGAGCCGGGCGCTGGAGAGTTGCAAGGGATTCCTTCTAGTCTGATATCTTGAACTAATTCGGGACTGCCGAAGAGCTGGCCTTGCTGACGAAAGGGCTTGATTCCAAACGTTTCAGCCAGTTTCGAAAGTGCGGACATTCAGTTCAAATGGCATCAAGTCCGATTTCCAAGACGCCCAAGATCCCGTAGAGTGGCTTTCTGTAGAAGATCCCGTAGAGTGGCTTTCTGTATCCAGGGACCAGCTTTTCTACTCGCTTAGAGGGAGCGGTTCGGGGTGAATCGTCGATCTCCTCCGGACTGCCGAATCTGTCTCTTATCGCCTGAAACTGCGGGAATAAATCTTTCCTGCCAATGAGGTTGCAAAACTGCGCGCAATCGCTGAAAAGCATCGCCTCGAATTCGTGCATCATCACGTAGGGAATGAAGCGATTCGCATTGAAGCTGGTGCCCATGTGCTTGCAGATATCTGCCAGAAGAGCCTCCTCAACGATTTCCGCTTTAAGGGGAAAGTCGGCACGGGCTGCCGCAGTGCGCCCAGGCCAGCCGGCGTCGGCAGTCTGGGGGAGACCATAGTAGTCGACCATCGTGCTGACTACGCATCCGACGTCCTGTTTCAAGTATCTCAGTATTTCCCTTCTCGCCGTCGGCCAGGGTTTGATGCCGCCGCTCGGTCGGGCACTGACCAACGAGTAACCCAAAGAGTAGAGATGCCAACTAAGTACATTCGTAACGAAACTTTCCTCCGTTTCACCCTCGACGTGTAGGAGGAGCCTGGTCATCTCAATCGTATCCTATCAACTCCCCGGCGGGCCGACCGCCAAATTCGTTTTTTTGCCATAACTGACCCAGAGTGTAATCTTCCAGCCAATCCTTCAAATGGCCGGAGTCGAGCCGGCTCAGCTTCGTTCGACCTCTGATGCGGTCAGCCACCAGGACTTCACCAGGGTCGAAATGGTCAAGTAGGGCAGGGGATTGTGTTGCCAGGATGACCTGCGTATCGACTGACACCTGCTTGACGAGCGCGGCAAGCAGAGTGATGGCATAGGGGTGTAGCCCTAGTTCCGGTTCATCCATCAAGATGACAGAGGGGCGAAGCGAGTCAGGTTGGAGGAGCAGTGTCGCCAGAGCAACGAAGCGCAGAGTGCCGTCCGAAAAGGAGGCTACATCAAAGTAGGCGTCAGTACCACTATGGCGCCACTCAAGGCGAATGAATTCCTCGTTTTGGGCCATCGGCTGGAGAACGAAGTCATCGAAAAAGGGGGCGACCAGTTGCAGAGTGCGGCGAATCAAGTTGTATTCGGTCTCGTGCTTCATACGCAGCAGATGCAAGAAGGCAGCCAAATTAGAACCATCCGTGCGCAGAAATTGATTGTCGTTCACGGGACAATTCTTTCTCATTGGCGAGGCCGAACTCGTGTCATGAAAATGGTATAGGCGCCAACTGTCTAAGAATTCTTGGACAAACCTAAGGGACCTTTGAGCGATTGGCTCGCTAATCCCTGCTTCGCCCCCCCGACCAAATAGAAGGGTCTCATTCGGCCTGTCGCACTTAGACTTGTCCCAGAAATGCACTTTCTCATGGAGAGGAGAGAGCGAGTCAGTTTCGGTCGCTGACAACATAATTTCATACTGATTTATCTCATCGTCAAAAGAGACTTTTGCAAAGATTTCTTCGGTTGTTCTAGAGCCAAAGTGTAGGAGCCGATCAGCTCCACCGACGCGTATCACGTATTCCCGCAATCGCCCCGTCCTAATGGCGTGCAGGAAGGAGAAAACGCCGATAAAGTTTGATTTGCCGGACCCGTTGGGTCCGATCAAGACATTGATTGGGGCGAGCTTCAGATCTCGAACAGAAGCGATGCTCTTGAAGCCCTCTATTGTGATGCTGTCCAGCACCATTCACTCCTCATCCTGGTAGACGCGCCAGCCGGGCAGTTCTACATTTTGGCCTGAGATGGCGCTGAGAGGCAACTTCAGGAACTTGCCTTCGGCCTGGACGGCGATTCTGCCGTCGGGAAGGCAGATCTCGCCGCTGCCGGTGAAGATGCGCCGGTTCTGGCTGAGAATGCGGCCGCGGGCGGTTATTTGCGTGTCGAGCGGGACGGGGTGGAGGAAGCGGGTGGACAGTTCGGAGGTAATGCCCCATCTTTCCACTTCTACGCCGGCGCCGTAGTTGACGGCGCGGGCGATGGTCTCGTCGAGCACTCCGGTGAGGACGCCGCCGTGCATGCGACCCGGGTAGCCCTGATGGACGGTCTGGCCGGAGAAACGGGCCAGGATCTCGGGTGATCCGTCGATGGAGAGGGTTTCGTAAAAGCGGACCTGAACACCGGCGACGTTTTTCAGACCGCAGACAAAGCAGAAGGCGCTGTTGGGCTGTTTCTGCATTATACCCAGCTGGCCGGCTGATATTCGCCGAAAACGGCGCGCAGGGCATCGCAGATTTCGCCGACAGTGACATCGCATTCGACGGCTTCGACAAAGAGGGGCATGAGCGGTGCGCCGGCGGTGCGCGCCGCCTGTTCGATTCTTTGCAGAATGGCGCCCGCCTTCGCCTGATCGCGGTCAGCGCGCAGGCTTGCGAGCGCGGCGATCTGCTGGTCCTGGACGAGCTCGTCAACGTGCAAGGTCTCTTCGGGAAGAGCAGTTCCGCCCTGGTAGCGGTTGACGCCGACGACGGTCTGCGCGCCGCTCTCGATGTCGCGCAGCGCGGCATAGGCGGCATCCTGGATTTCCCTCTGGATGAAGCCGTCGGTCACGGCCTGGAGGGCGCCTCCCATCCGGTCGATCCGTTCGATGTACTGGCAGGCCTGGCGCTCGACTTCGTCGGTCAGCCATTCGATGTAGTAGCTGCCGCCAAGCGGGTCCACGACATCGGCGACGCCGCTTTCTCCTGCGAGGATTTGCTGGGTGCGGAGGGCGACCTCGACTGCCTTTTCGGTGGGCAGGGCAAGGGCCTCGTCCTTTGAGTTGGTGTGAAGGCTTTGCGTGCCGCCGAGCACGGCGGCCAAGGCCTGGAGGGTAACGCGCACGATGTTGTTGTCCGGCTGCTGGGTCGTTAGCGTGCTGCCGCCGGTCTGGGTGTGGAAACGCAGCCGCCAGCTGTTGGGGTCGGCGGCGCGGAATCGTTCGCGCATGAGCCTGGCCCAAAGCCGGCGGGCAGCGCGAAACTTGGCGACTTCTTCGAGAAAATTGTTGTGGGCGTTGAAGAAGAAGCTGATTTGGGATGCGAAGCGGTCGACATCGAGCCCGGCTGTGACGGCTTGTTCGACGTATTCGATTGCGTTGGCGAGGGTAAAGGCGACCTCCTGAACTGCGGTGCTGCCGGCCTCGCGGATGTGGTAGCCGCTGACGGAAATGGTGTTCCACCGGGGCAGGTTGCGGGCACAGTAGCGGAACAGGTCGGTCAACAGGCGCATGGAGGGCTGGGGAGGAAAGATGTATGTGCCGCGGGCGATGTACTCCTTGAGGATGTCGTTTTGGACGGTGCCGCGCAGCTTATCTGGCGGGACGCCCTGCTCCTTTGCGACAGCGATCACCATGGCCAGCAGAATGGCGGCGGGGGCGTTGATGGTCATGCTGATGCTCACCTTTTCCAGGGGGATGCCCCGGAGGAGGGTACGCATATCCTGCAAGCTGCTGATGGAGACGCCGACTTTGCCGACCTCGCCGAGCGCGAGTTCGTGGTCGGCGTCATAGCCGATTTGGGTGGGGAGGTCGAAGGCGACTGAGAGCCCGGTCTGTCCCTGTTGGAGGAGATAGTGGTAGCGGCGGTTGCTCTCGTCGGCGGAGGCGAAGCCGGCGTACTGGCGCATAGTCCAAAGGCGGCCGCGGTACATGTTCGGCTGCACGCCGCGGGTGAAGGGAAACTCGCCGGGGAAGCCGAGCTGGCGTTGGTAATGGTCGTCTCGTTCACCGTTTGCAGAGAGGTGGGCTGGTGTATAGAGGGGCTGGACGACGATGGACGGGCTGCTCGTGGTGAAGCTTTCCTCGCGTTCGGGGAACCTTCTGAGGACCGGCGCCAGGGTATTGTCCTGCCAGCTCTGCATGAGGGCGTTCAGTTTGGCGGATGGGGCAGTGGCTGGCGGGGAGCCCGGCTGCGGTCCGCCTGTGGAGTCAGCCATCTCGATACACCTTTGCGGCGTGCGCCGTCGGTCGGTCAGATTTCGAGCCGCCCGGCCAGCGCGTTGCTCAGGGTCAATTCGTCGGCGTATTCGAGGTCGCCGCCGGTAGGCAAGCCGCGTGCAAGGCGGGTCACGCGCACGCCGAGCGGTTTGACAAGCCTGGCAATGTACATTGCGGTCGCCTCTCCCTCCAAATTGGGGTTTGTTGCCACGAGCAGCTCGGCGGGGAGAGCGTCATCAGGGAAACCGTTTGTTTGATTGGGTTGCAGGCGCCGGAGCAGTTCATCGAGCTTCAGGTCATCCGGGCCGATGCCCTCCACGGGAGAGATTGCGCCGTGCAGGACGTGGTAGAGGCCGCGATAGGCGCCGGTGCGCTCGATGGCCTGCACGTCGAGCGGCTCCTCGACGACACAGATTATTGATTGATCGCGCTGGCTGTTTTCACATATGGCGCAAGGATTTCGATCGGCGATATTGTGGCAGGTGGCGCAGAAGAGGGTATTTGATTTCAGCTCCTGCAGCGCGGTCGCGAGCGTCTGGGCGATTTCGTCGTCGGTGCGGAGGAGGAAGTAGGCCAGGCGGGAGGCGGACTTGGGTCCGATGCCGGGCAGGCGGCTGAAGGCGTCGATCAGGTTGGTGACCGGCTGTGCGAGGGTCATGGCGTGTTCCTACAGGCCCAGGCCGGGGATATTCAGTCCGTCGGTGAGGCCGCCCATACGTTCTTCGGTCAGCGTTTTGACCTTTTCGGCAGCGTCGTTAATGGCGGCGATGAGGAGGTCTTCGAGCATTTCAACGTCTTCCGGATCGACCACTTCCGGCTTGACGCGGAGCGCGTGCACGGTCTGATGGCCGTCCATATCGACCTCGACCATACCGCCGCCGGCGGTACCGGTAACGACCTCCTCGGCCAGCTCTTCCTGGGCCTTTTCCATGTCGCCCTGCATTTTGCGCATGCGCGCGGTGAGGTCGCCTCCAAGGCCGCCGCCGGGCAAGCCGCCGGCTGGGGAGCCGCCACCGCCACCGCCACCAAAGGGATTGCCGCCGCCCCTGGTCCTGCGGTTCTTTCTCTTCTTGGCCATAGATGTCACTCCGGTTGAGATTTGTGTTGTGCCTGGATGTGCAGGTCAAAGACCGGCATGGCTGTCATTGATCTTGGCGCCCAATTCGGCGACGGCATATTCGATCAGTGGGTCCATGCCGGCAGCCTGTTCTTCTTCGAAAGCGGGCCCGGCAGTTGCGCGTAGAGTCGCTTTGTCGCCGCTATGGCAGTTGAGGGCGACTTTTTGGCCCAGAAACTCTCCAAGAATGCCTGCGACGGCTTCCTTTGTCGCGGCCTCCGAGATCACGCCCTGGGCGAAGGTATTGTTGCCGAAGGCCATGGAAACGGAGTCGGCGCCGATGGCCAGGTCCTTTATCGAGCGCAGTGAAGCCTGCTCTTTTGGTCCGCAGCGACTGCGCACTGTGGTCAGGACATCGTCCCAGCGCTCTCGCAGCAGCCGCAAAGCATCGGCGTTCAAGGTTTCGGCTGCGTCTGCGCCGGCAACGGGCTCCGCGACGGTTGGTGAGGGTTGCTCAACGCGGGATGGGGCGGTGACAGCCTGCGCGGCGTTTTTGGAAGGGGGTGCCTGTGGTTGAGGCTGTGGTCGGGGCTGTGGTCGGGGCTGTGGCTGAGTCTGCCCTTGAATTGCTTTTTCAGGTTGGGGCTGCGTGGACTGGAGCAACTCCACGAGGGCGAGCTCGAGGGGCAATTGGGGCTGGTATTCTCCCTTGAGCTCAGTCATGGCCTGGCTGAAACGTTTGATGGCCCGAAGGGTCTGAGAACCGGGGATGCGTTTTGCCTGTTGCTGCAAGGTCAGCACTGCCTCGGGGGGTCGGTCCTCCAATAGAGCGCCGCCGCCGACCATCTGCACGTGCATGAGGGCGCGCAAGTGGTCGACAACCTGGCCGGCGAATTCGTGCAGGCTGGCCCCTTGCAGGAGCAGTTGATGGATCAACTGCAGGCCGGCGGCGATATCCTCAGACGCCAGGGCGTCGACAAATTCTGTGACGGCTGCGCTGGCGGCAGTGCCCAGCACTTGCTGCACTTGCTCGAGACTGATGACGGCTTCTTCGTCATCGTTTTGGCCGCCGCCGTAGCTGGTCATCTGGTCCAGCAGGCTGACTGCGTCGCGCATACAGCCCTGGGCGCTGCGGGCGATGGCAAGGAGGGCGGCATCGTCGACATTGCAGCCCTCGTGAGCGGCGATGTGGGAGAGGTGGTCGGCGATTTCAGCCACGGGGATGCGGCGAAAGTCGAAGCGTTGACAACGGCTGAGGACGGTGGCGGGGATGCGGTGCGGCTCGGTGGTCGCCAGCACAAAACGGGCGTAAGGGGGCGGTTCTTCCAGGGTCTTCAGCAGGGCGTTGAATGCGCTGGAGCTGAGCATGTGCACTTCGTCGATGATGTAGACCTTGTAGCGGGCCTCGCTGGGCTGGAATCCGACTTTCTCACGCAGCTCGCGGATGTCGTCAACGCTGTTGTTGCTGGCCGCGTCGATTTCGATCAGGTCGAGAAGGCGGCCTTCGTTGATGGCGGTACAGTGAGTGCAGCGGTTGCAGGGGCTGGCGTCCTCATCTGTGCAGTTAAGCGCCTTGGCGAGGATACGGGCTGTGGAGGTCTTGCCGGTCCCGCGTGGTCCGGCAAAGAGGTAGGCGTGGGCGACTCGCTCTTCGCGGAGGGCGTTCAGCAGGGTGTTGGTCACGTGTTCCTGCCCGACAACCTCTTCAAATGTCTGGCTGCGCCACTTGCGATACAGCGCCTGTGCCATGCTTCCGTGCTCCTGGCAATGTCGGGAGTGCGACGGGGCAGTAGGGCGGCCTGGGAGCCGTGCGGAGATCCCCAGTCAGTCTACCACCGGGCCGGGGCGGTGGCAAACGCAAGCCTTTTTTCGGCTCGTGGTATACTTTGCCCATGGGCGAGAAAATCGCGAATACATTTCAGTTGAGACGTCGGATCGACGAGGCCGTGGCCGCACTGGCGGACTGCTCTTCAGAAGCGGAACTGGTGCAGTCAGTGGAGGCGATTGTCCAAGAGCACACGCCGACATTGGTCTTGCCGGCGTTACGCAAGCACCTGAACTCTGACAGCAGCCAGATGCGGGGGGGCCTGGGCCGCCTTGCCGCGCGGCTGCCCCAGGTCGAATCGGTTGCCCTGTTACGCAAAGAGGCGGGACGGCGCGATAATCCAACTCAGACCCGGCTGACTGCGGCGATGATACTGGAAAAGTTTCTGAATGTTGAGATCCCGCCGGGACTGATGGGCGACCTGAACGATCCTCACCTGGTTGTGAAGCAGAGTTTACAGGAGGCGCTGGAGGCCGGGCGCAACAATCGGCAAGTGTTGTTGGAATACGTACTTCAGATGCGACACGAAAGCCAGGAAGTGGCTTTTCTGATCCTTGACCTGCTTGGTCAACTGGCGGAAGCGGACCAACCGGCGTTGCTGCACCTGATTGCATACGACGACCGTCCGGCGGTGGCCGAGACAGCGATTGCCCGCTTGGGCGCGCTGCGCGGGCCTGCGGTTGCGGGGCAGAGCGCAGCAGCGCTCCGGGCTTTGAAGTACAGTTTGCGGCCGGAGTTGGCGCGGTTGCCTGAACGCCAGCTGCGCAAGATGAGCCTTGCCGGTGTGGGATGGGAGCCGGTCGCGACAGAGGACTGGTCGGCGCTGATTTCTCCTTGCAGTTTTCAGGGAACTCAACACTTGTGGCTTGTTCGCTATGAAGAGGAGGCTGGGGGCTCGCTGATCGGCATGCGGATCAATCGAATGGTGGGAATTCTGGACGCGTTCGGCAACGAGTTGGTGGAGCGGGGGCATTTGCCACCCAGACGGCCGGTGGGTGAAATGCTGTCGGTCTCGTTGACGCGGGAGGATCAGAAGGTCTTTTTGAGCATTCCTTACGCTTACGCGCGCCATTCTCTGGAGAGTTGCCTGGAGAGCTACTGGCAGGCGGGCGGGCGCGGCCTGGCAGATGGATTCACGCTCTACTGCCCGTTAATCTTTGGGTACAGTGCAGGGGCAATGGCCGACGACATGTCCGACCTGTTGGCGTCAGGCCCGGCGTTGTGGGGGCAGGGGGAAGGGGAACTCTCGCAGGTAACGGGAACACTTCTGGGACATCCGGCGATGGCGGGCTGGGTTCTGCCGGTCGGGGACGGGGACAGGGAGGCTGGCGCCGAGGCCCGGGAGCGGGTGGCCGATAATGCGGCGTTGCAGGGCAGGCCTTCGTTTGCGGCGCTGGAACCGGGGATGCTGGAGAGCGTGGCGCACACGATAGTGAGGGAGAGTGTTCCCCAGGAGCTGGCGGAACAGCTGCGGCGCGCCCTCCTGGCTCAGGCTGGATGGCTGCATATTGCGGGGCATCAGAGTTATGCGCGCCGCGCAGTTTACACGGCGGAAAGTCTGCGTCACGAACCGTTGGACAGCCATCCGCTGCTGCTGCAGATGATTGTGCTCGGGCTCCGAAACTTCGAGGAAAGGGTTGGCGAGATTGGAGAAACGACGTAAGGAAGCGGGCCACCCTTGCGGGTCCGGTAAACGGGCACGCGCCGGGTGCTGCAGTGCGGCGGCCTTGGGCTTCCCTGGTCTGCAGCAAGGGGCGTAGTTGACAACGGGTCGGGGAGGTGGACTCGATTCAGTCGTTGAACTGGGAATGGAGGGCAGGGCGGCGCGGCCGGAAGACAGCTTCAGACGACGCGGAAGGGAAGAAAGGAGATTGCAGGTGAGTGTGGTTGAAAGGGCGTACCTGAGCAGGGTGCGCGAATTTCATGGCGAGTGTGCGTTTCGCGGTCAAGCAGACAGCAGCTGGGACCTTCATTCTGCTGCCACGCGTCGTCTGATCAGTTACTTCAACGGTGATGAGAAAGTAACCAAAACATCGCAATATCCCCGGACTTTTGCTACCTATCACCGGACGATTCTGGTCGAACCTGCCCGCTTGCAAGGTTTGGGAAACGACGCAGGGCAGCCGATTTCGGACCTTCAGTTGCTCGCCAAGCTGCAACAGAACGGCGCTGCGACAGGCCTGATTGATTTTAGCTGGGACCCACTGGTGGCTTTGTGGTTTGCCTGCGAGGCAGACCATAGAGATGGAAGAGTTATTGTATTGGACCTGGGCGACCGGCGCAGCTTTCGGCGAATGCCATTTGATGAGGGCGTGAACGGCGTCGAAGAGATTTTTCTGCAATCGGAAGGCGAGCGGGAACAGTTCTATTTTGAAGCGACGGTTCAGGGAGAGGGGGCGGTGCGAGTCTTGCGCCAGCGCGGCGTCTTCGTGATAGGGCGTCCCATGGTTCCTGAAGGGGCGGTAAGGACGATCGAGATTAGCGGATCGGACAAGGAAGCGATTCGAGAGGAGCTTGAGGCGCATTACGACATCAGTGAACGAACGCTATTTGCCGATGTGCAGGGATTTTCAGCAGCGAATAGTGTCCAGTCGCCAATGCGGCAGATTGAAGATGCCGAGTTTTTCCTTCTCAAAGGCATTCAGGCGGCCAGGGTCCGTAACTATGCGAGTGCCGTTGCCCATTATGACAAGAGCATTGAACTCGCTCCAGAGGCGGCTGAGTCTTACTTTTTGCGAGGGAACGCCAAAGCGGGCCTTTGCGACTTTGCACGAGCGGGCAGGGACTACGATGTGGTCGTTCAATTGAGGACGCAGCAAGGTATCGGTGGGGATGGGAGCGAAGGGGGGGAGACCGAACAGTCGCTGCGGTCGGCAATCTACTACAATCGAGGCAACGTCAGGGCGGAATTGGAGGACCTTGAGGGGGCCCTGGCAGACTATAATGAAGCGGACCGCACGCCTCGGCAATCAGATCAAGCGTCGGGCCAACTCTATTGCAACCGGGGGAACGTCAACGCTCTTCTGCTTAACAGCGACGATGCCGATCACGACTTTCAGAAAGCGATAGGGCTTGGAGAGGACTACGTCCTTTTCAACAGGGGCAACCTGCTCACGAGCATGGGGCGCTTCGAAGAGGCGTTGCAATGCTATGAAGAGCTGATCGAGAAAGGGAAGGACCAGTTCGGCCTGGAGTTCAATCGACTTGCAGTCGAAGGGATACTGAAGAGGATCGGCGGCGCAAGCTATGAGGTCCATTTACCCAGGCGCGATGGAGCGAAGGGCTGGAAGGCGATCGATGTAACTGTTCGCGGCGCGGTCGGCGGTACGTATAAGGATTTTTTCAATTTCTATGGGAGTACCGGGAACGCGGGGAACCTAGGGGGAATAGGGATTCCTGGCGGAGACGGATACGCAGGGAAAGAGGGCTTCGTTGTCATATTGAAGGGAGAGAAAAGTTGATTGCAACTCCCAACTTGAGGTTTTTCCCTTCTGAAACCGAGAGCTTGGATTCCCCCAACCTCTCAGACCTATCCATGAAGTCGCAAGAAGGGCTACGAAGTAAAATGCTTTTCGTTGTTGGTTCTTGGTTTTTTTGATTTCCGGTCGGCCAGGACAGTTGCTGCTGTAAATGCCAGGATTGCACGGTCGGGATTCTATTGCCCGGGATAGCGAGAAAGGGAAGAGGGCGCCCGCGCTCGCGGCGCCTCATTTCGGCAGAATCGTGGTTTGAACCGGGACCCATATTGATCGGTACAGGGGGGGTTCAAGAAGAAGGTGGACTCGACAATGCGAGGCCCTAAAGTCCGGCGGGCAGTTGCTGCAATTGCGATAGCATTATGCGCGGTGTTGACGGTTGGAAAGGGAGAGACGCCATCAGTTTTGGCACAGGCTCCGGCTGGCGAGGAAGTTGAGGCGATCGACAGGGCGGCCGAAGTTGAGATTGAGCGGCGCTTCAACGAATTGCGACGCGAAGTTCTGGACGACCGAGCCGATGCCATTGGCTGGTGGCTCTCCGGCGTTGCCCTTTTGCTCACAATACTGGCGATCGGCGTCGCGGCGGGCGGTTACCTAGGCGTCAAACGGCTTCAGGAGATAGCGGCTGAAGCAGGCGAAAGTGTTGAGAGGGCGCGCGGATACGCGGAAGAGGCGCGCAAGACGGTTGAAGAGATGAAATTGCATGGGGAGGACGCAGGGCAGGCATTGCGCGGCATGGAAAGCGCGGGTTCGGGCGCGGCGCAGGTGATGACCGGCGAGGACACGACGCGCGACCCCGGCCGTGTGGGGGCTTCAGCGATTGCCGAGGCACGCCAGCTGGCGGAGGACGGCCTGATTGATGAGGCGATCGAAAGGTGGCGGCAGATTGCCAGCGTTGCGGCAGGGAGCAACGATGAGCTGGCGGCGCTGGCGCACAGGTCTGTCGGCGATCTTTCGGAGCAGCGAAGCCGGAGCGTCGGATCATGACAGGCCAGCAGGCACGCGCCTATTTCTTGCTGAGACAAGGTCTGCAACGGGAGGGGCTGGCCGATTCGCGTGCGGCGCTTGCGGCGTACGAGCAAGCGATCAGGTTGCGGCCGGACTACGCCGAGGCCTACAGCAACCGTGGGAATGTAAGGTGCAACCTTGGGCAGTACGAGGCTGCGATCGCCGATTACGACGAGGCGACCCGACTGAGGCCGGATTACGCTGAGGCCTACAGCAATCGCGGCAATGCGAAGGCGGCGCTTGGCCGGAGCCAGGAGGCGATCGACGACTTTGGCCTGGCGATTCAGGTGCAACCGGGCTATGGGGTGGCGTTCTTCAACCGGGGACTGGTCAGGTCGGAGCTGGGGGCGTATGAGGAGGCTGTGGCAGATTTCAGCGAGGCAGTTCGCCTGATGCCGGAGTTTGCGAGCGCGTACTATGAGCGGGGTATTGCTACGGCGGTGCTCGGACTGCACCAGGAGGCCGTGGACGAGTTCAGCTGGGCGATCCGTTTGGACCCGAGCTATGTGGAGGCGCACAACTGCCGCGGACTTGCTCTGGTTGGGCTGGGGCGGTTCGAGGCGGCGGTCGCCGATTTCGATCATGCGATCCGGCTGCGGCCGGAATTTGTCGAAGCCTATAACAACCGGGGCCTCGCGAAGGCGAAGTTGGGACGGCACGGGGCAGCGTTGGCCGACTATGACCAGGCGATCGGCCTGGAGCCGGAGCGGGCCGAGCCATTTTACAACAGGGGTTCGGCGAAGGAGAGGCAGGGAGACTACGCGGGGGCGATTGCGGACTACGATCAGGCGATTACGCTGCAGCCGGGTGACGTAGAGGCGTACAGGAACCGTGCAGTGGCGAAAGCGGCGCTGGGGCGGACTGCGGAAGCGCGGGCCGATTTTTCGGCGGCGCTGGAGGTGGTTGCCGGGGGAGGCTGACAGATGCAGCGAATCATCAGGGCAGTCCGGCGAACAGTGGCTTCATTGGCGAGCACTGGTCGGCGCAGTGAGGGGCAAGCCGCCAAGCGAAAGGAAAGTAGTGGGCCTGCTCAACGGAAAGGGAACGCAGCAGCAGAAAGCATCGAACTGAGCGGGACTGACAAGATCGAGAATCCGCACGAAATGTCAGGACTGAAGAAGTACGCGCTTGGCGAGTTTACGGAGGCGGTCGTTGAATTCGACAGGGCAATCGAATTGGAACCTGAGAACGCCGATGCGTATGTGATGCGGGCGATCGCAAAGGACCAGGTCGGCCTGCTTGAGGAAGCGATCGAGGACTTCAACCGTGCGCTCGGCATCGAACCGGACAACGGAGAAATATACGTCAACCGGGGGGTAACGAAACACGGGCGTGGAGAGACAGAGTCAGCGCTGGCTGATCTTGACCGGGCTGTGCGCTTGCAGCCGGATTTTGCGCCCGCCTTTTTCAACAGGGGCGTTGTAAAGGCAAGTCTCGGCCAGGAGGAAGGGGCTTTGGCCGACTATGACCAGGCCGTACGGTTAAAGCCGGATTACGGGGAAGCATTATTCAACCGGGGCAAGATTCGGGGTGGGCAGGGCGATGTCAAGGGAGCGATTGCCGACTTCGATCAGGCAGTTGCCCATCGCCCCGAAGACGCCGACATTCTGGTCGAACGGGGCCTGACCAGAGCCGGAAACGGTCAGATCGAAGCGGCGATAGCGGACTTCGACAACGTGCTTCAGATTCAGCCGTCTCGCGCCGACGCCTACTACATGCAGGGACTGTTCAAAAGGGACCTTGGCCGCCACGGGGAGGCGGTAGTTGACTTCGACCAGGCAGTCCGGCTGCAGCCGGACAACGGGGAGATCTACCTGGAGCGCGGCAGGACAAGGCTGGAGCTGGATCAGTGGGAGGATTCGATCGACGATTTCGGCGAGGCCATCCGACTGCAAAAGGAAAACATCGGGGCCTATTATATGAGGAGCCTGGCCAGGACAAGGCTTGGATTGCTGGACGAGGCAATCGTGGACCTGGAAGAGGCGCAGCGTCTTGCGCGGGAGATGGGCAACGATGACCTGGTGGGCCGGTGCGAGAGGATCCTGGAGGAGCTGAGGGGGACCTGAGCAAGCGAGACTGATCAGGAGTGGGATTCGGTCTCGGGAGGCGGTCCAGCGGTGTTGGGGGAAGGTGAACGTTGTTATCGGTTCGGGGTGGGCCTGTCGGATTGAGGTCTCGGACTGGGCCAAGCAGCCGAGCGAGCAGCGGTTCTTGCAGCGACTCCACGGCACGTTCACAGTGTCCACGGACTTCATTTCGAAGTTCAATGGGTTCAACACCAGGGTTTGGCGCATGATCCTTGCAATGCGTGTTGGACAGAAGATTGGGAACTTGCAGCGCTGTCCCATAGTGAGTCAAAGGAAGGCCGCAAGCCGGAGAATCCTTTTTGGTGACGTCCGGGCAGCGAGGCAGCGAACTTGATAACGCGATCTCCCTGTACAGTTTCCAGCGGCAAGGCTATCGTCAGACTGCTATTGGGACTTTTCAGTCGGAACGGACCGGGCAGTTCTGAGGCTTTTCATGCGCGCGGCACAGCAAAGGCTACACTGGGAATCAAAGAAAGACTGCCGAAATTCTGTAAGTGGGCCGTCGCCGACTATGCCAGGGCGATCAGCCTGCAACCGGACAACGTCGACGCATTACTGGACCGGGCTGCGATGAGTGTCAGACTCAAGCAATATGAGTCGGCTCTGACGGACTTTGAAGCCGCGGCCCAGTTTCGGCCCAGCGATCCCTGGACATATTTTGATCTGGCTGTAGGCAAAGCCTATAACGGCCGAACGGAAGAGGCCATTGCCGACTTGGACCAGGCCATCAACCTCAAGCCCGACTCCGTTTTGGCCTACTTAAATCGTGCGGGGCTCAGGTCCACAAATGGGGTTGACTTGGAGGTCATTGCAGACGTGGATACTGCTTTCCGATACAGTGAACTGGAAGGCGACAGAGAGTTTGCACGTGTGCTCAGGCGGTTCTTGAAGTCTCTCAGGAAAAAGCTCTAGTCGGTACGAGGTAGTCTACCCCCTCCCCTTGGTCATTGACAGCCGGTCACGGCAGTCGTATTGGGGCGTTTCCGTTGTACAGGAGATGCCTCGGGGCGTCTCTGGCCTCTGCGGACATCATGCCGGGATTCCAGATTGGCGTCCAGCCGAGGTGAATGTTGACCTCGCCGTCGTTGCGGAGGGGGGAGGGAAGGGGGTAGGAGCCCTGTGCGCCGCTGAAGGGCTGCAGAACGGTTACACGAAGGAGCTTACCTGACAGTTGTTGAGCGAGAGCTGGAGTAAGCGTATTGTTCTTCAGGCAAAATCCGCCAAGGAAGTGGCTCAACGCTATCCTTGTATCTGCGATCATTCCAATTGTCGTAGGCGTGATCTGGGGTTACTTCAGGTCGGCCGGCCTGGAGGCCCGCGTAGACCAGGCCTATGAGATGGCGTCCGAGGGCCGTCACGTGGAAGCAATTGCCGTGCTGGACGGGGTGATAGAGTCCGACCCGGAACATCCGATTGCCTACAACAATCGAGCCTTTTCGAAGGAGAAACTTGGGCAGTACGAGGAGGCGATATCCGACTACAGCCAGGCAATCAGGCTCGATCCTGACGATGTCGATTTCCTTTACAATCGAGGCGGCGCAAGAGTTGAGCTTGGGCAGTATGAGGAAGCAATTGCGGACTACAACCGGGTGATTGAACTGAAACCGGACCATGCCACTGCCTACAACAATCGAGCCGTTTCGAAGCTGCAACTTGGGCAGTACGAGGAGGCGATTTCGGACTACGACGAGGCGGTCCGACTTGAGCCTGACAAAGTAGAGTTTCTTTACCATCGGGGCAATGCCAAGCTTGACATTGGTCAATATGAGGGGGCAATCGCCGACTTCAGTCGGGTGATCGAATTGGAATCGGACCGCGAAGGCGCCTTCTATGGGCGGGGCGTCTCCAGGGCCTGGCTGGGCCAATATGATGCGGCCATGAAGGACTTGGGCGAGGCAATCAGGCTACGTCCTGAAGATGCCGAGACAGTCATGTTCCGTGGAACGGTCAGAATTGAGATCGACCAATACAAAGTGGCGATTGACGACTTTGACGAGGTGATCAGGCTGCGGCCTGAGGACGCGGATGCATTCTACTATCGAGGTTTTGCGAAAGTTCAGCTTGAACGGATGGAGAGTGGAGTCGCTGACTTAGACGAGGCGATACGTCTGCGCCCCGACGATGCAGACGTGTACTATTTGCGCGGCTATGCTAAGTCCAGAATGGGTCGATTGGACGGCGCTTTCGACGACCTGAGAACGGGGTTGGAGCTGGCGCAGGAGGGCGGCGATGAGGAGTTGGCCGCTGCCATAGAAGGGCTGATGCAGGAGTTGAAGGAGTAACAGGGGACGCGCAGGCGCGGAATGGGCGGTGAAACCGCCTCTTGCGAGGTGCGTCTTCCGCCATTTTGTGGAATTTGCGAGGCGAACAAGCCCGCTCAGAACATGCCGAGTTCGTCCTTGGCGTCTTCGGACATCATGTCGGGATTCCAGAAAGGCGTCCAGACGAGGTGGACGTTGACCTCGTGGACGTTGGGAAAGGCGTTGTGCGCGGTGCGCTGGACGTCGCTGATGATCTGGGGGCCGACGGGGCAGCCGGGGCTGGTCAGGGTCATGGTGACGTCGATGTTGTTTTCCTCGGTCACCTCGATGTCGTAGACAAGGCCGAGGTCGACGATATTCATCATCAGCTCGGGGTCTTTGACGTGAGTCCTGATCTCGGTGCGGACTTCGTCGGGTGTCGGGACTGTATTTTCGCTCATCGTTTGTTTCTCCTCAGAAGGGTTGTTCCACGTAGATTTGGCCGTCCTCGACGCGGACTTCGTAGGCAGGGGTCGGCTCGAAGGCGGGCATGCTGAGTGCCTCGCCGGTGCGGATGTCGAAGCGGGCGCCGTGGCGGGGGCATTCGACCTGGCATCCTTCCAGGACTTCGCCCTCTACGAGCGGGCCGCCGTCGTGGGTGCAGAGATCCTCGATGGCGTAGTAGCTGCCGTCCAGGTTGAAGACGGCGATACGGACGCCGTCGAACTCGACCAGGAGGCGGTCTCCGGCGGGAATATCTTCAGCTGCGGCCACCCTCACGTATCCATCCATCGTAGTTCGCCTTTGCGGGTATTCTCAGGCATTTCTTAAGAAAAGCCAAGCGTCAACTGCAGTGGTCAGTGGTCAGTTGCCGGTGGCCAGTAACTGCAGGGGGAAACCTGTCGGTCGCCAGGGCCAAGATTTTCGTCTTCATTCGGGCCAGTCGGTCAGGCCGTAGAGGCCGGCTTTGAGCGCTTTGAGGGGGAGGAGGGCGCATTTAAGGCGCACGGGGCCGATCTCGATGCCGAGGAGATCGAGCACATCCTCTTTGCCCCACTGTTTGAGGTCGGCTACGGACATGCCGACGATTTCCTCCATGATCATGGATGCGCTGGCCTGGCTGATGGCGCATCCGCGGCCGTCGAAGGCGGCGTCCACGACCTTGTCGTCCGCGACTCTTAGCTGAATCGTCACTTCGTCGCCGCAGAAGGGGTTGGCGTCGTGGTAGTGGACGTCGGCATCCTTCAGGCTGCCCTTGCGGCGCGGGTGGTTGTAGTGATCGATAATCGCTTCGCGGAAGGGGTCCATTGAAATGATTGTTTGGGCTATGCGAAAGGCAAAGGGCATCGTTCTCCCCTTGCCTTTCGCCCACTTGCAGTCTCGTACTCCCAGCGTTGTCGGGCAGCGGTTTTCGTCCTTTACTGCGGTTACCTTTCTATAGGCAGGCCGACGGCATTGCCCCATTCGGTCCAGGAACCGTCGTAGTTGCGGACGTTGCCGTAGCCGAGCAGGTAGGTGAGGACGAACCAGGAGTGGCTGCTGCGCTCACCGATTCGGCAGTAGGCGATGATGTTGTCGCTGCCGCTGAGGCCCTGCTCGTCCTCGTAGATGGCGCGCAACTCGTCGGCGGTCTTGAAGGTGCCGTCGTCGTTGGCCGCGCGGGCCCAGGGGACGTTGCGTGCGCCGGCGATATGGCCGCCGCGCAGCGAGCCTTCCTGGGGGTAGTCGGCCATGTGGAGGAGCTCGCCGCTGAATTCGGCCGGGCTGCGGACGTCTACGAGCGGCAGGCCGGCGCGCTGGTGGTCGAGGACCTCATCGCGCAGGGAGCGGATGGCGCCGTCGTTGCGGGCGGGCGCGCTGTAGGAGGCGGCGGGGTAGGAGGAGGCGTCGGTGGTCAACTCCCGGCCCTCGTCGGTCCACTTCTGGCGGCCGCCGTCCATCACTTTGGCGTTGGTGTGGCCGAAGAGCTGGAATACCCAGAAGGCGTAGGTGGCCCACCAGTTGCTCTTGTCACCGTAGAAGACGACGGTCGTGTCGTTGGAGATGCCGAGACGCTCCATCAGGGCCTGGAACTGCTGCTGGCCGACATAGTCGCGCACGATTGCGTCGTTGAGGTCTTCCTGCCAGTCGATCTTCTGAGCGCCGGGAATGTGCCCCGTATCGAAGAGGAGGACATCCTCATTCGATTCGAGGAGACGGACATTGCCGTCGCTCAGATGTGCGGCGACCCAGTCGGTGCTGACCAGCACGTCAGGGTTGGCATATCCTTTGTCTGCCATTTGATTCCTCCATTATTCGTGTATGGGATTACCTGCTGACTTTCCGACTTATCACTCTTTCCAGTTTGTGCACGACGCTTTCGACGGGAACGCGGTCGAGCACGCCCTGGAGGAAGCCCTGTACGATCATGCGCTCGGCCTGTGACCTGGTGAGGCCGCGGGCCATGAGATAGAAGACGTATTCGTCCTCGACCTGGGCGGCGGTGGCTGCGTGGGTACAGCGTACGTCGTCGGCTTCGATTTCGAGGCCGGGGATGCTGTCTGCACGCGCGCTGCCGTCAAGGATCAGGTTGCCGTTGCGCTGAAATGCGTCGGTCTTTTGTGCGCCGGGCAGGACCTTAATGATACCCATGTAGACGCTGCGGGCGCGGTGCTTGAGCGCGCCGTTGAAGAGCAGGTCGCTGAAGCAGTTGGGCACGCGGTGCAGCTGCAGAGTCTGGTGGTCGATATGCTGGCGGCGGGTTGGGAAGTAGAGCCCCAGCAGTTCGCCGTGCGCGCCTTCGCCCTGCATGTCGAGGTCGAGAAAGGCCTTGGTCAGGCGGCTGCCCCAACTGACCTGAATCCAGCGCAGGTCGGTGTCTCTTCCCAAGACGGCGCGAGCGGTGAGGAAGTTCCAGGCGGTGTGTTTGAAGTCCTGGAGGTTCATGTAGCGGACTTGGGCGCTGTCCCCCAGGACCAGCTCGACTACGGCGGCCTGGAAGGCGTTTTCGGCGCCGAGCATGTCATCAACGACGGTGACTTCGGCGCCATCCTCGGCGACCAGAAGCGTGTGGTGGTAGCCGCCGACGCCTTCGCCCTGATTGAGAATCGTCTGCAGGAGCAGCGAGACCTTGGTGTTGCGGGGCACGTAGATGAAAGAGCCTGTGTCCCAGAGGGCGGCGTGCAGCGCGGCGAATTTGTTGGCGTCAGGTCTTACGGCTTCAGTCATGAAGTAGCGGCGGACCAGAGCCGGATAGCGTTGCACGGCGGTCTGCAGGTCGGTGAAGATAACGCCCTGCGCGCCGAGGTCTTCGTTTTCTTCGGCGAAGATGAGGCCGCCATCGCCGTAGATGAGGCTGGCGGAAGACTCCAGCTCGTCCAATTCACCGAGCAGGAACGGGTCGAGCTGGCGGCGCTCGACGGGCCCGCCATTGGAGGCGAAGGGGGTGAAGTTCTCCAGCTTGAATCCGGTCAGGCGAGTGCGCCGCCAGGCCTCGTCGGTGGGTTTGGGCCAGGGCATGCTTTCAAAGGTCCGCCAGGCGTTGAGGCGGAAGTCGAGCATCCATTCCGGTTCGTTCTTTATAGCAGAGGCGTGCCGGACGCTTTCTTCGGAAAAGCCGACGGTTGCCTCGATTATTTCGTTCGGTTCTTTTATGAGCAGAGTCACGTCCGATAGCTCCGTACAGAAAGCCGGGAGATTGGCTGCGGACCGGTGTTCCTTGGATTGTAGGCGCACAAAACGCACATTTTGGCGCTCGTTTGGCTTGTTTATCGATTAGGTCCGGCGGACTAACCGATGCTGCCTTCCATTTGCAGCTGGATCAGGCGGTTCATTTCGACGGCATATTCCATGGGCAGCTCCTTGACGAGGGGTTCGATGAAGCCGCCGACGATCATGGCGGCGGCCTCGTCCTCGTTGATGCCGCGGCTCATGAGATAGAAGAGCTGCTCTTCGCCGATCTTGCTGACCGAGGCTTCGTGGCCGACGCTGACGTCGTCTTCGTCGATCTCGATGTAGGGATAGGTGTCGGAGCGACTGTCGGGGTCGAGCAGGAGCGCGTCGCAGACGACGCTGCTACGGCTGTGGTGTGCGCCCTTCGCCACCTTGAGGAGGCCGCGGTAGCTGGCGCGGCCGCCGTTCTTGCTGATCGACTTGGAGACTATCTTGGAGCTGGTGTTGGGGGAGGCGTGGACGACCTTGCCGCCGGCGTCCTGGTGCTGGCCGTTGCCGGCGAAGGCGATCGAGAGAATCTCGCCGTGGGCCTTCGGGCCCATCATATAGACGGCGGGATATTTCATGGTTATCTTGCTGCCGAGGTTGCCGTCGATCCATTCCATGGTGGCGTCCTCGTAGGCGAGGGCGCGCTTTGTCACCAGGTTGTAGACGTCGGTGCTCCAGTTTTGAATTGTGGTATAGCGGCAGCGCCCACCTTTCTTGACGATGATTTCGACGACGGCGCTGTGGAGGCTGTCGCTGGAGTAGACGGGCGCGGTGCAGCCTTCGACATAGTGAACGCTGGCGCCCTCTTCGACGATGATGAGGGTGCGCTCGAACTGGCCCATGTTTTCGGCGTTGATGCGGAAGTAGGCCTGGAGGGGGATGTCGACGTGCACGCCGGCCGGCACGTAGACGAAGCTGCCGCCGCTCCAGACGGCGCTGTTGAGGGCGGCGAACTTGTTGTCCGCGGCCGGGATGACGGTGGCGAAGTATTCTTTGACGATCTCTTCGTGTTCGCGCAGGCCGCTGTCCATGTCGAGGAAGACGACGCCCATCTTTTCCCACTCGTCCTTGAGGCTGTGGTAGACGACTTCGGACTCGTATTGGGCGCCGACGCCGGCGAGGAACTTGCGCTCGGCCTCGGGGATGCCGAGCCGGTCGAAGGTGCGCTTGATGTCCTCGGGAACGTCGTCCCAGCTCTTGCCCTGCTTTTCGGCGGGGCGGAGGTAATAGTAGATGTCGTCGAAGTCGATGGTGCTGAGGTCGGCGCCCCAGGTCGGCATCGGCTTGGCAAAGAAGATCTCGAGCGCGTCGTGGCGGAACCGGCGCATCCACTCGGCTTCGTTCTTGATGTCCGAAATCTGATCGACGACCTGATGGGTCAGGCCTTTCTCGGACTTGAAGACGGCGTTCTCCTGATCGTGGAAGCCGTACTGATATTCTTCTTTTACGCCTTCAAGATGTTGTAGGTCAGACTGTCCTGCCATGGTAAACCTCCTTGACGAGGTAAGTGGCGGCTGTTCGCTTTAGGCTTGACGCCACCGATTTTGCGTCTTGCGCGTGCGGCAGTTTCGATCGGGCCGCCAGCTGAGTGCGAGCCTGATCCCAAGCGAACGGGGATCAGGCGGCGGCGGTTCTGGTCACAAATTCATCTTCCACCCACTTGTAGCCCTTTTCCTCGAGCATATGTGCGAGCTCCGGGCCACCTGTTTTGACAATCCGCCCACCGAAGAAGATGCTGACGAAGTCGGGCTTGACGAAGTTGAGGATGCGCTGATAGTGGGTGATGAGCAGAAAGCCGCGGTCCTCGGTCGCCAGTTTGTTGATGCCATCCGAGACGACCTGGAGGGCGTCGATGTCGAGTCCTGAGTCGGACTCGTCAAGGATGGCGAATTTCGGTTCCAGCATCGCCATTTGCAGCACTTCGGTGCGCTTTTTTTCGCCGCCGGAGAAGCCTTCGTTGAGGTAGCGGCGGGCGAAGCTGGAATCGACGTTGTATTCCTTCATCTTGGTGTTCAGCTCGCGGCGAAAGTCGCGCATTGGCATCAGGTTGCTGCCGATGACGCCGTTGGGGTTGGCTTCGGCCTCTTTGCTGGTGTAGCCGCGCACGTTGGAGACGGCGGTGCGCAGGAAGTTGGCGACACTGACGCCAGGAATGGAGACCGGGTACTGGAAGGCGAGGAAGACGCCGGCCCTGGCGCGTTCATCGGCTTCCATGTCAAGGATGCTTTCGCCGTCGAGCAGGACATCGCCCTTAGTCACATTGTAGTTGGGATGGCCGGCGATGACGTAGGAAAGGGTGGACTTTCCAGAGCCGTTGGGCCCCATCATGGCGTGAATTTCGCCTCGGCGCAGTGTCAGGTCGACGCCTTTCAGAATCTCGGCATCTCCGACTGTTACGTGCAGATCCTGTATTTCAAGCGTACCCATGTTCTTGCAGACTCCTCGTTATAGCGGCCAGATTGGGCCGTGCGCGCTTCGCCCTACGAGCAGTGGCGGAACGCGGTTCAGGGTTCGATTTCGAGTTCCAGGCGCTGGCTGCTGCTGATGACAAATGTGCAGCTGCCGTGCCCGTCCATAATGCAATCGTCGTGAGCCACATCCGTCCCCAGCACCTGCTCGATCATCTGCTGATCCATTTCACAGATTTCGCGGTGGGCAAAGGCGAGTTCGTGATAGGGGCAGTTGTACATTTTCAAGACGACGGTGTTTTCGTCGAGGGAAGATACATCGGTCAGCACGCCCTGGCGGCCCATGGCTCCGGCCAACTCTTCGACTCTGTGCTGCAGTTCGCTGGCCGTGACGGTCTCGGCGTAGCGATCGGCCAGGCGTGCGCCGACCCGATCGAGGAGGGCGTCCATCTGCTCGGCGCCGACCATGCCGTACATCTCCTCGAGCATGGTCAAGGCGAGAAGGTCGCAGCGGCAGGCGAACAGCTCGCGTGCGGCCTCGGTGGCGGCGTAGATATGGCGCGGCCGTCCAACGCCGGAGCGTTCTTCGCGCCGGACCAGGTAGCCGCTGGCCTGGAGCGCGTTGATATGCTGGCGCACGGCGGTGGTTGTCACGCCGAGGAGGATTTCCAGGTCCTTTATGGTGGCAGACGGATTGCGCTGCAAATGTTCTAGAATCTGCCATGCCGGTGAGTTCTGATCAGGGCTGATAGACATGTGAGTGTTCTCTGAAATGAACGGCCGTTTCCGGTTTCGTGCGTTGTCTCCTGGCAAACAAATCTTCGTATCTATAACCGAGCATAGCACACAATCAATTTTTTGTCAATTTACACAGTTTATTATGCGCAAATTGACAAAATTTTCGACATGACGACGGTCTTATACCATTCTGGGGCGCAGTGCGTCAAAAATGCGGGGACCGCGATCCGTTATGGATCGTCTCTATAATCTGGCCGGCCGGCAGCGTCGCTGATCTTCGCGGAGACGCGGAACCGGCCGACTTTTGGCGGAATGTCCGATCTCCTCTTATAATCTTTGTTTGTGCGCTTGCCGTTCGGCTCAGAAGGGGCTGCACCCGGGGCTGCAAGATGCCAGCTTGGGCGGGGCCTTCGGGCGGGGGCAGTCAGGAGGATTGGGGCCGTGGAGTTTAACGTTGCGCAACTGATGAAGGAGGCGACGGGCGCGCGCAGGGAGTATGCGCTCAACGACGGGATCGCCGACCTGGATGACGGCCTGACGCCGTTGAGCAATTTGACCGGGAAGCTTGAGCTGCTGCGGATTCACAGCGGCGTGCTGGCCCGCGGCGATTTTCGGGTCACGCTCTCGCTGCAGTGCGGCCGCTGCCTGGAAGCGGTAACGCCTGACGTGACGGTACGGTTTGCGGAGAGCTTTCGACCGTTGACCGACGTGCAGACGGGACGTTTTCTGCCGCCGGAGGAGTTTGAGGGACAGTCCGAGGATTTGACCGACGAGGCGCTGCTGATCGATGCGCAGCACATTCTTGACATAACCGAGGTGGTGCGGCAGAACATCTGGCTCTCGGTCCCGATCGTGGCGGCATGCGATTACGTCGATGCCGCGAGCGGAAAGCTGGACCAGGACGCTTGCCCGAAATATATCGGACTGCTGTCGGAGACTGAGCTCGCCGGCGAGGAGGGGGAGGCATCGACAGCCGAAGCCGCGGATATCGACCCGCGCTGGCAATCCCTGCTGGCGCTGCAGAATGAGTTGACGAGCGATTAGACCAGGAGGACGCGAGATGGGACCGCTACCGAAGAGTAAGATCAGCAAGGGAAGGCGCAACCGGCGCAGGGCGCATCACGCGATTGGCGCGCCGAGACTGGTGAACTGCCTTCAGTGCAACGAGAAGACGCTGCCGCACCGGGTCTGTCCGCACTGCGGGACGTACATGGGCCGGATTACGGTCCTGGACCTGGATGAAGAGGAGGCTTGAGGCGGATGGTACTCGGGCCCTCGTACCGTGACAGCGGCAGGCGGCTTCTGTACGTGTTTCCTGGGCAGGGAAGTCAGCACGCGGGCATGGGCAAGGCGCTGGCGGAAGAGTACACGTCGGCGCGCGCGGTCTTCAGCACAGCGGACGGGTTGCTGGGGATATCGCTGGGCGAACTCTGTTTCGAGGGGCCGGAGGAGCGGTTGACGGATACGATCAACGCGCAGCCGGCGCTGTTCGCGTCGAGCATGGCGGCGATGTGCGCTTTGCAAGAGGAGGTTGGCGACCTTCCCCGACCCGTTTTTTTTGCAGGTCATTCGATGGGCGAATACAGTGCGCTGGCGGCGGCCGGCTGCATTTCGTTTGCCGACGGGCTGCGGCTGGTGCGGGAGCGGGGCCGGCTGATGAAAGAGGCCGGGGCGAGACGGCCGGGGCGCATGGCGGCGGTGATTGGGCTGGCGCAGGAGGCTGTGGCAGAGATTTGCGCCGAGGCGGCGAAGCTGCAAGGCGGAATGGCACAGATTGCCAACGACAACTGCCCGGGGCAGTTGGTCATATCGGGCGATGAACAGAGTGTAGGTGCGGCGATGGCGGCGATGGAAGAGGCGGGGGCGCGGCGGGTCGTGCCGCTGGCAGTAAGCATCGCTGCGCACTGCCCATTGATGGAGCCGGCCGCGGCGGCGTTGAAGGAGATTGTCGAAGTAACTGAGGTGCGGGCGCCGGCGGCGCCTGTAATCGGCAATACGAGCGGTCAGCCGCTGGACAGTGCGGAGGCAATCCGCGGCGAGCTCAATGCGCAGTTGACTGGAAGCGTTCGTTGGAGCGACTCGATGGCATTGGCGGTGGAGGCGGGCGTCGACGCGGTTGTGGAGCTGGGACCCGGCGCGGTCCTGACCGGGCTGATGCGACGGATTGCGCGCAAGGTCAAGCGGGTAAATGTTGCGGACGCGGATGATGTGCGGGCGTTTGGCGAGCAGTTTGGTTGAGCGGGGCGACCAGTTGGGCGGCTCGAACCGGCAATATCGGGGCCGGAAACTGTATTCCTGAATTGGCCCGGACTGTAGTAGAATGGCGGCAGCAGCGCCGCGGAACAGAGAGCGTTCATGGATTTCACGGGCAGGATTGCGCTGGTTACGGGCAGCAGCAGCGGGATCGGCGCCGCGATCGCGAGGGAGTTGGCCGCCGGGGGCGCGCGGGTTGCGCTCAACTACCGGGGCAACAAGGCAGGGGCGGAAGAGACGGCCTCTGCGATTCGCGAAGCAGGCGGCGAATGCGGAATTTATCAGGCCGACGTTGGCAGTTACGGGGAGGCGGCGGCACTGGTGAAGTCGGTTGAATCGGAGTTTGGCCGCATTGGCATCCTGGTGAATAATGCCGGTACGACGCGGGACACGTTGCTGATGAGCATGAAGCCAGAGGATTGGGGCGCGGTCATCGGCACGAACCTGGACAGCATATACCACGTGACGCGCGCGGCGCTGCGGGGCATGATCCGCCAGAGGTGGGGGCGTATCGTCAACATCTCCAGCATCGTGGGGTTGGCGGGCCAGGCGGGCCAGACGAACTATGCGGCCAGCAAGGCGGGCATCATCGGTCTGTCCAAGAGCCTGGCGCGTGAGGTGGGCAGTCGCGGCATCACGGTGAACGTAGTCGCGCCGGGTTTTGTGCCGACGGCGCTGACAGAGGTGATGACCGACGAGCAGAAGGAGCATACGGTTGCCAGCACGCCCTTGGGGCGATTTGGTGAGCCGGAGGAGGTTGCCTGGGCGGTCGCGTTTCTGGCGAGCGAACGGGCGGGATTCATCACAGGCCAGGTGTTGTCGGTCGACGGCGGGCTGGTGATGATGTGATCGTTTACAAGTGGACGGGCAGGCGTCGATGACAGGAGACCCTCAGGAGATGGTAGCGTCATCCGCATTACCCAAAACCGTGCTCGCGGCCGAGGGAGACGGCGAGCTAGCGGAGTACGGGGGATCCCCGCAGCCGGGGCAAGCCGCCCCGATTGAACGCGCCGGTCCGGAATCAGCGGTTGACGGGGACAGGGGCGATGGTCGTCAGAACGGCAACGGGACGGGCTGGGAAGGCGCGGCCGCCCGGACGCCCGAACGGATACGGGCCCGCCGCACGGCAGTCCAGGTCCTCTACGAAGTCGACTGCACCGAACACAGCTCCACCATTGCCCTGAAGAATCGACAGGAAGAGGAACAGTTTTCGGACGAGGCGCTTGCCTTCTTGTCCTGGCTGGTTCACGGGGTACTCATGTACCAGACGGAGCTGGACCTGCTTATCGGCCGCTACGCACCGGAGTGGCCTGTGGATAAGCTGGCCATTGTCGACCGAAACGTGTTGCGGCTTTCAATTTTCGAGTTGGCGAGCCCGGACGCCGACGCGCCGCCCAAGGTTGTCATAAACGAAGCGGTAGAGCTGGCGAAGACTTTTGGCAGCGACAACAGCCCGCGCTTTGTGAACGGCGTGCTGGGCACTGCGCTGCGCGAGATCAGGCTGCCGGCGGCGTATGCAGCTGGCCCAAGCCAGGTGAAGCGGTAGATTCAGGCATGAACAGCATCTTCGGAATTGGCGTCCTTGAGTTTATATTTATTTTGATCTTTGCCCTGATATTTCTGGGTCCGGACCGGCTGCCGAGAGTGACGAAGGATGTGCTGCAGTTCATACGGAAGTTGCAGCGGCTTTCGAGCGAGCTCACGAAGCAGGTGAACGAGGAGATCGGCGACCTGCGCGAGTTGGACCCCAGCTACCACATGAAGGAGCTGATGGAGGACGAGGAGGAGGACGAGAAACCGGCCAAGGGAGCAGGACAGAAGTCGACGGCGGCCAAGGGGCAGACTTCAGCGCCATCACAGCAGGTGGTTGGGCGCACGAACGTGGCAGAAACGGAGGAGGACGAAGAGAATACGATTGCGTCGAAGGAGGCCGCGGCGGCTGCGGCGCCGGCGCTGTCCAATTTGAATTCGGCTGCTTCGGCGAACGGCCAGCAGCAGAGCGATGAAGCCGCCGGCGACAGCTCGAAGACGACGGGAGGTACGGTTTCTTCGGCGCCGCGCGCCAGTTCAGCTGGTCGAGTCACAAGTAGCCCGACGGTCGGGTCGACGCCGCGACAGACGGGCAGTACGCAGAAGCGGGGGGTGAAGACGCTGGCCGAGTTGCGCAAGCAGCAACGGACGAAGAGGCAGTCTAGCTCCGGCGATTCGAGTTCCACCTACCTGACTGAGCGCAACAAGCGGGCGCAGCGGCGGGCGGAAGACCGGCGTGAGGCCCTTGCCGCGCAGAAGGAGAATAGCGGGTCTGCTTCCGGAGAAGATGGCGCAGGGGACGAGCCATCCGAGACGCCGGCGGACGACAATGCCGCGGTGCTGGCGGTGGATGGTAGCGCCGACGGGGAAGTCCTGGCTGAGGAGAGGATGGCAGAGTCGGAGGGAGAGCCGGTTGCCGTGGTAGAGGAGCCGAGTGAGGAGACAGGCGGCGACGGCGATAGGGAGACGAAGGTATGACACAGCTTGACACGCCAATGGAACAGGATCCATTTGACGGTAGCCGTATGGGGCTGTTGGACCATCTGACGGAGCTCCGCAACCGGATGATTTGGATCGTAGGCTCGCTTTTCTTCGGCATCATTGTGAGCATCGCCTTTGTCGAGCCTGTTCTCATGTTCATTACGGACCCGGTGGAGGACAAGCTGATCGCCATCGGCCCGACCGATACGATATTCGTCTTTTTCAAGGTCATGTTCGTGATGGGCGTGATCGTGGCGATGCCTGTGTTGGTCTACCAGATCATCGCTTTCATAGCGCCGGGGTTGTACCCACACGAAAAGCGCAGCCTGTTTATGCTTCTGCCGGGATTCATGCTTCTGTTTTTCGGGGGAGCGGCTTTCGCCCATTTTGGGATGCTGCCGGTGGCTGTCGGATTTTTGCAGAATTTCCTCGGCACGGTAATCGATCAGGAATGGACGATTGACCGCTATGTCGGGTTCTTCACGCGCATCGTATTCTGGATCGGCGTTTCATTCGAAACGCCCCTCGTAATCGCGTTTTTGGCGCGCATAGGCCTGGTCAGCGGTGGACGGCTGCTGGGGATGTGGCGGCAGGCGGTGGTGATCATTTCGGTGGTGGCGGCGATGATCACACCTACGATCGATCCGGTCAACATGACGATTGTGATGGCGCCGCTCATCTTACTTTATTTTCTGGGCGTGGGGCTGGCCTATCTCCTGTACCGACCGCGGACGCCGCGCGATTTTGACGAGATGGACTGGGGTGGAGAGGATGAATGACCGGGAGTCGCTGATCGCCCGTAAGCAGGAGGTCCTGCGTGAGTTGACACGGGCGCGGCGGCAACTGGAGGCTGTTCAACAATCAGGCAACCGGCATCAGCGGCAACAGTCGAAGGAGTTGGAAGGTGAGATCGAGAGGCTGATGGCGGAGGAGTACCGTCTGCGTATCGCGATCGATCGGGCGAAGTAGAGCGAATCGTTACTGAGTCCACGAATGGCACGAAGTTTCACGAGGATGTTCTTTCGTGAGGCTTCGTGTTTTTCGTGGAAGGACCTGGGATGTGGGGAAAGGCTGCGATGGGCCAAATTGGGAGCCCCTGGCGTATAGATCAGGGAGATGGCGGAGCAAACAATTTGCCCGCAGGCAATCAGTTCCCGGCGCCCCGGGTCGCCTTGGGTATGGCGGACCACAGTTGGCGGATCGTAGACGACGCAAATAGAATGTGCCGGGACCGGCGGGCGTCCTGCGGCAGGCAAGCAGCTTCTATTGAGCAAACATGAGCGAAACGCAGAAGAGATTCGACGCGTTTGTAACAGCTGGTTATGACCCGGATAGGCCGGACAAGGTCAGCACGGCGGCGGGGGTCGCGCACAAGTCGCTGGTGCCGGTGGCGGGTATGCCGATGGCGTGGCACGTCGTGCAGGCGCTGGGCGAGTGCGAGCGCGTCGGCGAGATCGTTGTTGTAGGGATCGAGCCGGGAGAGATCGAATTCGGTGTGGCCGTGCATCATGTGCCAAACCAGCCCAGTTTGTGGGCCAGCCAGAATGCCGGGCTGCGAAAGCTGCAGGAGCTGAACGCGGAGGACCGCTACGTGCTTGCGCTTTCGGCGGACAGTGCGCTGCTGACAGGCGAGATCGTCGACCGCTTCATTGACGCGTGCGCGCCGTTGACGCTGGAGGCGTACTGGGGCATCATCCGGAAGGAGGTCATGGTTGCCGCTTTCCCACAGAGCAAGCGGACCTATCTGCCGTTGCGGGAGGGCTCATTCTGCAGCAGCGACCTATACCTGGGCCGCGTGTCGGCCGGGCTCCGCATTCAGGAGCGGATTCGCTATTTTATCGAACATCGCAAGAATGTGGTGGCACTGGTGTGGAAGCTGGGTCTGCCCACACTGTTCAAGTTTCTGACGCGCAGACTGACGATCGACGACATTGTCGATTTCGCCTACAGGTTTGCGGAGCTGCGGGGCAAACCGGTGGTATTTCCGATGGCGGAGGCGGGCATGGACATTGACAAGCCGGAACAGCTGGCGCAGGTGGAGGCCTATCTGCGGCAGAATCCCGAACATCCGGCCAATTCCCGTTCGCGCGGGACGGGGCGGTGAGCAGATCGTGAGCATGCGCTCGTTCCTGGAAAGGCTGTCAGTCCTCGACGAGAGATACAGCGCGCGGGCGGGGCTGAGGGAAGAGCAGCTGTCGAAGCGCCACCCTCTTTTCTGGCTGGCGCACATCGGCGCGCACCTGGGCGACTCGGTCGTGTGGCTGCTGGTGACGCTGATTCTGTGGCGTCAGGCGGGCGGCGACGAGGGAAAACGGGACAGCTTAATCGGGTGGGCGCTATCATTTGCGGGCGGGCTGGTGGGGACGCTGCTGGTCAAGCAACTGGTGCGCCGTTCGCGCCCGGGCAGCGGCCGGCTTCTCTACGGGGGCGGCGCGGATGCGCACAGTTTCCCCAGCGGACACGGCGTACGCTGCGGCGTTATATTGACGTGGGCGAGCGTGTTCTGGCCGGCTGCCGGGAAGTTGGCCCCTTTACTGGTCCTGTGGGTCAGCTGGGCCAGGGTAGCGTTGAACATTCACTACATTGGAGATATCGTAGTCGGATTCCTGCTGGGCGTCGTTCTGTCGCGGATCGTACGGGGACGCGTAGCGGGACGCGAGAAAAAAACGTGATGGGAAATGGGAACGGGCAGGTTGCGGCAGGCTCTTCCGGCTTCAGCGGCGCTCGATCCAGTATTTGTAAGTAGCCTTTTCGGTTGTCCCCGGTGTCAGACCACTAATGGACAGGACCACTTCTTTGCCACGGTCCAGGCCATCGATGTCGATACGGAGTTTTCCATCCGTCCCCACTTGCGCGCGTTCGACGCGTGCGAGCGCGCCTTGGTTGAAGACCATGGTCTGCAGTAGCCACTCTTGTGGCAAGCGGTTATCGGTCAGCAGCCAGCCTTCGCTGTCCCAGCCATCCTCTCCTTGTTCGAAGTCGGTGGCATAGTTAACGGCAGGGATGGCGATATCGTCGATGAACCATCCGGGTGCGTTGACAGCATCGTCGGTGACATACTCGAAACGAATCAGCACTTCTTTGCCGGCATAGGCGCTCAGATCAAAGGACTCCTGAATCCAGGCGGGCGACTCGTCGCGGGGCGCGGCAAGGCTTCTGGCGGTGTAGGCGTGGCCGAAGCTGTTTCCGCTGGGGTTTTCGGTGGTCGTGCGCTGGCCCGGCAGGATGTCCCACTTGCGCCCGTCGCGGCTGACCAGGACGTAGCCGTAGTCGTAGTCCTCTTCGATGTCGAACCACATTTGCACGTCCATTGTCAGGTCGTCGCCGGCGGGCAGGCTGGAAAAGTCGAAGGCGCGCGTCAGGCGGCAGTCGGATTCGTCGGCGCGGTTGCTCCACCAGGCGTAGCTGCCACTGTAGGGTTCCGTGTTCGCGTAACGGGTTCCGGTCATGCCTTCAAAGTGGAACGACAGGTCGCCGCTGCCTCGAAGCGCGATGTAATCTACGCCGAAGTTGCGGACGGCGCCTTCACTCGGCTGCTGGGGATAGCGGTAGAAACTCTCTGCCAGGGCAAGTGGAGGCAGCCGGAGCTGGCGGTAGCCGTAGACACCCTGTGTTCCGAGGGCGGTGTACTGGTTGGCGTAGTTGGCGATGAGCCAGTCGGCAAAGAGGTCCTCGAAAGTAAGGTCCCAACCTGCCTGGTGGAGTGCATTTGTGAAGCCGAGGATGCCATTGGCGGGTTGCGAAACGACGGCCTGTGTCAATTCCTCGCCAAACCGCTGCAGGAAGTAGGCCATGAAGAGATAGGCGCCACCGTAATGCCTGCCGTTGCCGTCCGGGCTGGTGCTCCAGGTATTCAGCTGTGTGTCGGGATGGACGGCGTAGCGGCGAGCGAAGTTCAGATCGGGAGGATATCCGGCGATTTCCTGTGCGAGCTCGCTCATCCCTTCGTTGACCCAAGTCTCCTCGTTGCGGTCGTTGTGCCAGTGGACCATGTGTTGAAACTCGTGAGCGAGGACGGTCTCATAGTGGTCAAACCCGTTTCCCTGGTTGAGCCAGTCCAGGTTGATATAGAACATCTCCTTCTGGTTGGAAAATGGGTTGGCGTCGGCGCTGTAGAGATCGGCGCTGGAGAAGTAGCCGGCGATGCCGCGTCCCAGGCCGGAGGCGTGGAGGATGTGCAGGCGGGGGTCGGCGTCAATGCCGGGTTTCGGTTCTTTGCCGAAGAAATTGCGTACAAGGGGGTAGATGGTCTGGGCGAAGTTATCGGCGGATGCGGCCAGGGCCGGGAGGTCGGTGTCGCGGCCGCTCTCCACCCAGAGGTAGGTTACTTCGTTTATGTAACGCAGTTCGGCCTCGATTTGATGTTGCCGGTTGCTTTCGAGGTCGGAGACCCAGAAGGGGGCCCGATCCCCAACCGAAAACGGAGGGCTGGGCACGGCCAGCGGGATGCTGTTCACGCTGGGGCGCAGGCGCAGCGCCAGATCGCGCAGATCGCGCAGCGGCAGATCGACCTGTTGCCGGTTCTGCGGGGCCGGCGCGGCGGGAGCTGACTGGCCGGCCCGTTCAACTTCAAATCGATAGACTGTTGCGTTGTCGGGTACGGAAGGCTCAGACGTTACGGGCTCGACCTGGCTGTGCAGGCTGATCCGGGGCGCCGGGTCGCTGGGGCTGCGCTGAAAGAACAGAGAATCGGCGAGAGCGGAGCATGCCGCGAGGACTCCGCATAGGAAAAGGGACGCGAATACGACAATTGCCGAAAGGGATCTTCGATCTTGTCGGCGCGAAGGGGGGACGGGATGTCTTTGGGCCGCTGTTCGAACCGGCGGCGGATTGCCGATTCTTTTGTCAGGATCCATTTCACGCCGGAACGGGAGCTGGTGGAGAGCAGGAGGGTGTGGGCGAGGCCGTTGAGGCCGCTGAATCCAAGATGGCCGGGCTCATTTCAGTTTCTGGCCGAGGACGCGATGCTCAAGGCCGGGGGCTATCGTACGCTCGGTTGCGTTCCAGGTTATGGGAGGCGGTTTGGGCGGTTCGAAGTTGCGAAAGACTCTGCCCAGAAGCGCGACGGCGACGGCTACATAGACGATGCTGCCGATAAACCAGATCATGCCGCCGCTGATCATCTGATCCTGTAAGGCAGTCAGGCCCGAGACGGCGAAACGGTCGACATAATAATCGTAGGCAGGGGTGCGGCGGAAGGCAAGGGTGACGCCGGTCACCATATTGGGAACCTCCCCGCCGACTATGACGTAGAGAAATCCGACCATCGGGGGCATGGCTGGACGAAGGCGGGGTCCTGTGCCTAGCGGATGCCACCAGAAGAGCATATAGGTAATCCAGACGCCCCAGAGTGAGAGGCGATAGAGGGCGGGATGGGCGAGCAGACGGTTGGAGACGGCCGGTTCGTGCCAGAGGAGGAAGACGCTGAATGCGAAGAGCCAGAGGACGAGAGGGTGCGAGGCGCGGCGGATGAAACGGCCGGAGGGGGTCGACTTTTTGCCTATTCTGACAATCCAGCGGCGGGCGGGCGCGGGAAGGGTGCGCAGGACGATGTGAACTGGACATGCCAGCCACAAGAGCGGCGGCGCCAGGAGGCCGATGAGAATCTGCTGGGCCGCTTTGCCGATGAGCAATTCCTGCTGGAGCGCGACGAGCGGGGAAAGGAAGGCCAGGGCCAGGGCCCCCGCGCCGGCAAGGAAGCAGAAGAGGCGCCCGGTGGTGGCGAGCGGGGCGTGTTTGCGGTTCAGACGCGACCAGGCCCACAAATAGGGCAAGAGGATGAGCAGGAGGGCGGCGGTCGAGCCGGGCTGAAAGGTCCAGTCCTGCAACAGGGCCGGGATCGAGTGTTCCATGAGTGGAAGGATAGACGCGGATGGAGGAAATGCCAAACGGGCAGGAGACGGTGGCCAGGGGTCAGTGGCCGGTGGCCGGGCACTGCAGGTGCCAGCGATTAGGGTTCAGGGGTCAGGAACTGGAGAGGCGTGGGATAGAGGGGAGACGGATGGCACGGGGCGATGAGAGCATATACGGGCAGATATTGATGGTGGTCCAGCAGATCCCGCGGGGGCGGGTGGCGACGTACGGCCAGATTGCCTGGATCGTGGGTGCGGCGACGCCGCGGATGGCGGGGTATGCGCTGGGGGGGCTGCCGGCGGACGCGGAGATTCCGTGGCAGCGGGTGGTCAACAGCCGGGGCGGCATCAGTCCGCGCGGGGACCCCTTGGCGACGGACCGGCAACGGAAACGGCTGGCTGAGGAGGGGGTGGCGTTTCTGCCGGACGGCCGCATCGACCTGGACCGTTTCGGTTGGGCCGGACCGGAGCCGGACTGGTTGGAGGCGCACGGGTTCGCGGTCATGCCATGGCGGGCACGGCGCTGAGCTGCCAGGAAACGGCCCAAATCGGGGGAACACGACGCTATCAGGCGAGGAGGATGACGCCTGCTCTGGGCCTGCTCTATGTGTTTTCGGTTGCTTCCTGTGGATGAAGGCTGAGACGCCTCTCCAGCAGCGAGGCGACGGCAGTGCGCAGGTCTTCGTCGGCGAACCCGCCGAGCAGAGCGAAGATCCCGGTATAGACAACCCAGGCTGGCAAGACCGACAGCCAAGGGCTGGCGCCGAATGCGGACAGTGCATAGACGAAGGCCCCCATCGCGGAGGCGGAGAGCGCGGGCCGCCAGACCAGTTCGGGCCAGGAAACGGCGCCGACGTGCTGACAAACGCGCCGGCTGAAAAGGAGTAGGAGGCAGAACTCGCTCAGGATGGTGACAACGGCGGCGCCAATGTAGCTGAAGACAGGGATAAGCAGGAGATTGCCGGCGAGGTTGAAGAGGACGCCGGCGATGAAGGCCCTGGTCAGGTAACGCTGCTGGTCGGCGGCGATGAGGACGTATTGGGTGACGCTGTTTACGAATCCAACGGGAATGCTCCAGATCATCACTTGCAATGCCAATGCTGCGCCGCCGCGGAAGCTGAGCGCCTGGCAGTCGTACGAGGTGAACAGGTTTATGGCAAAGCGGCATGCGTACGGTGGGAGGGCGGAGACCTCGTAGGCTGCGGCGGTGAAGCGTGCGCCGCCGAGAAGCGCGATGAGGGGATGGGCCAGGAGTGTGACGGTCATGGCGACGGGCAGGCTGAGCAGGAGGAGGAGACGAAGGCTAAGGGTGTAGGAGCGCAGGAGGGCCGCGCCCTCCTGTTTGGCAAAGCGGCTCATCAGGGGAAAGATGGCCAGGGTGAATGTGCTGGGGATGATGTTCAGGCCGTCGAGGTATTTGAGGGCGGCGCTGTAGAGGCCGACGCTGGCTGCTCCGACCAGTGGGCGAAGGAGCCAGATGTCAATGCGCCAGAATATGGTGGCGAGGAGGTGGTTGATCATGAGTGGGCCGCTGGTTGAGAGCATCCGTTTTTGCAGCGGCCAATCCCACTTCCATTGCGGTTTGAAGAGTGTTGAGTGCACAAGCCAGACGAGCCAGATAAGTTGGACGAGATTGACAATGAGCGCGACCAGCGCCAGCCCGACGATTCCCCAGCCAAGCAGCAGCGCGAGCGCGCCGAGCGTTGCCTGCAGGAGCGCGATTGCGATGCCGAGGCCGGCGGGGTACTCCATTTTTTCGAAGGCGTAGAAGAGGTTGCTGAAGGCGTCGGACCAGTTGGCGACTAGCATCACAAGGGCGAAAACGGCGACCGCCTGCATTTCTTCCTGGCCGATGCGTTGGGAGAACCAGTATCCACCCACTACCATCGCCATGAGGAGCAGACTTGCGGCCCACAGGAGTGTGCGGAGTGCGAGCACATTTGTGAGGAAGCGGCTGGCCTGGTTCTTGTCGGAGGCGACCTCGCGGGTGAGCAGGGTGCCGAGCCCGTAGCGGCTGAGGATTTCGAAGATGCCGTAGACTGCAATGACCCATGTGTACCTGCCGGCGCCTTCGGGGGCCAGCACGCGCATGTATAACATGGCAAAGGCATAGTAGATGCCGCGGTTGGCCAGATTGAGGGCCATGGGGACGAGCGAGTTTTTTGCGATTGTGCGGACCTGGTTGGCGTCGACTCCGGGGCGATAGAAGCGGCCCCAGGCCCACCAAATCAGAAGAAGTATGCTGAGCATGGCGGCCAGGAAGCTGACGTAGAGCCCAACTTTGAAGCTCATAGGGCTGTAGGTGAAGCGTACGGTCCACTGGCCGCTTTGCGGCAGGTAAACGGCGCGAAGGGCGGTGTTGGCGCGATAGATTTTCAACTCTTGCTCATCGTTTTCGCTGCCGCCGAAGGGTCGGAGATAGGCTTTCCAGCCCTGGTCGAATGCGTCGGTCAGGACGAGCCAGCCGCGGTCGCTCAGATTGATGTCGATGAAGACGTTGTTGGCGGTGTAGCGGCTGATCGAGGTGTCGGCGACCTGCGGGCTGGAGGGCGTGAGTGCGTTTTCGGCCGCCGGGGCCTCTTCGATGAAGACAGTGCGGCGCAGGTCGGCTTCGAGGAGAGGTTGTTGCTCTGGCGGGAGGACAAGAGCTTCGGCGGCGATGAAGGCACGAGGGAAGGCCTCCAGATTCTGGTAGGCTCTTACGGCGCCGTCCTCGTAGACCTTATTCCAGGTGTCGGTGTTGGGTATTACGAGTTCGGAGAGAATGTAGTGGACGCCGAGGAGATCCAGCAGCGGGTTTTCGAGTGTGGCGTATGGGTTGCCGCCATTGGCAGGCGTGCCGGTAGCATAGATTGGAGCGATGCGGTTGAAGAAAAGCTCATCGCTCTGGTCAGCGATTCGATTCATCAAGGCTACGTACTGACCGGTGATAATCGAATCGTAGCCGCGGATGTCCTGCCAGCCGTAGTACATGCCGACGTTGGCGTTGAACGTCTTGCTGCCGGGCTCGTCGAAGGTGGTGAAGCGGAATGGAGCAAAGTGAATCTGAGGATCCGAGCCTGCGCCCTCCCTCTGATTGATGAACCGGACCACCGGCGGAACGGTTTCCAGGGGTGAGAGGGAAGAAAGCGAGGTGGGATTGAAGGCGCCGTGGACAGAGAAGAGATCGAGAAAGAGAACAGCAATGAAGGCACAGGGAAGGAGGGCGGCAACGCGCGTCTCTCCTGTTCGCTTGAGAGGAATGCCTGCGGCCTCCGTGCTGAGGGATGCCTCCTGTTTCCTGCGCGTCAGCTTCCACAGGAGCAGTCCGCTGACCGCGGCCAAAATGCCAAGGCGGGTCAGCCCGACGCTTTGATAGCCCCAGAACATTCGCCCGTCGGCAAAGGCCGACTGCGCCAGGTCGGAGCCTTCCACGACGCGCTGCGCCAGGTTAACGAAGGGGCCGGGAAGGAAATAGGAAGTGACCACGGCCAGGATGGCGGCAAGCCCGGAACCGACGAACAGGTATGAGAAGAGGAAGATCGATGTTTTGGATGAAATGCGGAGGCGGCCAAGCCCAAGAGACAACTGGCCGCCGTCCGGGGAGCGGAGGGAGAGCCCCTGTTCCAAGCCGATTCCACCAAGAGCGGCCATCGCCAAGGTAAAAGGGAAGACCCAACGGAAGGGACTGTGGAGTTGATTCCAGCCGGGCAGTCCGTAGAACAGCAGGGCGTACAAGGGTGTGCCGAAAGCGAAAAGCAAGGACAGCAAGGCCAGCGCGGAGAATAGAATTGTGGGAACGCGCAGTGACTGCCAAGGGGCGCGTTGCTCGCCGGAACTGCCTTTTTTGGCCGCTCCTGACGCCCGCGAGAAGGCGACAACGACCGCCAGCGCAGCCAGCGCCCAAGTGCCGACACCGACGTAGGTGCCCCCCTCGACGTAGTTCTTGATACCCCAAAAGATCGTATCGATTGGCTCTCCCAGCCGATTGACCGTCACCGGTCTCCATCGCATGGCCCAGAGGTCAAACCAGTGGTGATGGCTGGGGTTGCCGAAAATGTCAGGCAGAGCAAGTGTTAGAATGTGCCGAGTTGGCAAAGACCAGCCGACGACCTGCTGGTAGGGGGCGGAGCCTTCCCGGAAGTTCTGCGCCACGAATTCAGAGAGCGGAAGTAGCTGCACTGCCCCGATGGCGAGGCCAAGAACTGCCAGCAACAGGAGCCAGGCGGAGGTTTTCGCAAGCGCGGGCAAGATTCGAGCGGAGGGTTGTTCAGGTTTACGCGCTGGTCGCGACTCCACGGGGCAGCGCTCTTGATCGGTCTGGGCGGGGGGCGGGAATCTACGCCACGCAACGAACAGCCTGGTGGCCGTGTAGAGTCCGGCCACGAGCAGCGTATAGTAAAGAAATTCCGGGTGGCCTGCCAGTGCGACCAGCCCAATTACAGCTGCGCCCGCCACTACGTAAGGAATCGGGCGGAAGCCGGCCGCGCCCTTCTCCTCCTGTTTCTGGATCACTCGCTCGATTATCGCCAATAGCAGGGGCAGCCAAACAGCAGCGGCCATAATCATTGTGAAGACGACTCTGACGATCAAGAAACCGCTGAACTGGAAGACGATGCCGGTGAGAAGGGCGGCAACGGGGCGCAGTTTCAGCGTCCGTCCGAGCGCATAGGCATTGATGCCGGCAATTGCAACCTGAATCGCCGTGAACCAACCATAGGCCGCTTCGAGAGGAAGAACGTAGAAGAGGGCGCTGAGAAAGTAGGCGACGCTTGCCAGGCCTGCAGCAAAGAAGGGCATGCCGGTGAAGATTTGCGGGTTCCAAAGGGGTAGTTCGCCTTGCCCCAAAGTGCGGCGGACATGGAGTTTCCATACGGCGTTGTCGAGCACCAAGTCGCTCAAGAGGGCGTTGTAGGGAACCGTGTCGGGGCGCAGGGCGCGCCAGGGTTCGAACTGATAGAGGTTGTCGTATGGCAGCATGGTCTTGCTGGTGAACAAGACCGGGCTGAACCAAAGGAGGGGCAGAACGATTAGCGGCAGGAGGATGAGGAGGCCGCCGCTGCGACGACGTAGCCGATGCATCATGTCGGCGCGTCCGTAGGCACCTTTGGAGGCTGGTCGGGAGGCTGCACTGGTGAGATGGAAAGCGGGTTGTTCTGCTTGGCGCCAGTCTGCTGCGCCAGGCGGGAGCGGTGACGCCAGAGCAGCTCCCAGACGCGCCAGGCCGATTCAAATTTGACGCGCGTATTCATTTTGCTTTGGCCGATGCGGCGGTCTTCGAAGTGGATTGGGAGTTCGATGATGCGGAAGCCAAGCTTTTCGCAGAGATAGGCCATTTCGACCGTAAAGATGTAGCCGTTGCTGCGGACTGTTTCCAGCCCGAGTTCGTGAAGGGCGGTGCGCCGCCAGAGCTTGAAGCCGGCGGTCATGTCGCGCACGCGGATTCTCAGGATGGCGCGGCAGTATAGATTTGCCCACCAGCTGAGCAGTCTGCGCAACAGGCTCCAGTCCTTGTCCAGCGTTCCTCCGGTCACGTAGCGGCTGCCGATAACAACGTCCACGCCGGTGGCGGTGATGACGCCAAGCATCGGGATGATGTAAGCTGGATTGTGGCTGAAGTCAGCGTCCATTTGCATGACAAATTCGGCGCCGTCTGAGAGCGCGCGGCGAAATCCTTCGATGTAGGCAGTGCCTAACCCGGCCTTATGCAGGCGATGGATGACGGTCATGCGGTGTTGGGGGTCGTTATAGCGGCGGGCCAGTTTGTCGGCGAGAGGGCCGGTGCCGTCAGGGGAGTTATCGTCAACGATTACGACGCGCAAATTCGTGAGGGGGAGGGCGAACAGAGCGTCTACCAGACCTTCCAGATTGCTGGCCTCGTTGTAGGTCGGCACGACGACAGTCAACTGGCCTGGCTGGAGGGAAGCGTTTATGTATTCCGTCGCATGACCCGAAGCCGGATTGGCCGACTCTGATTCTCGGCGCGGTGGTGTGCTTTCCGGGCTGCGTTTGGATTCGGGATGGTTCACTTTACGGGACCACGCTGTGGGTGTTTTGGCCTGAGTGTCCCGGTCAGGCATTGCGGCCGGTCTTTCGCCGGGACAAAAAAGGGGGCTGATTCGCGATGGGCATCTGAACACGGCTATTGCCAATCTGCCACGAGATCGATATACTGGAAAAGTTAGGATTGGATTTTTTTCGGCACTTTCTTCGGCGGCCGTTTCGGCGGCTGCGGCCGGTTCCTCATTGGCGCACGACAGACACAATTGCCCGTACAACTGACAGGGGCGAGTCAACATATGAAATGCAGCGACAACCGGAAGGGCGGACCGACTCAATTGTTACACAGAGAAATATACATCAACAGAGCCGGGGCGAAAAGAAGCCACGTGTGTGCACTCCTAGCCGTCGTGCTCCTGCTGGCGGGTTGCGAGCCGATTACAGAGGAGGGGCCGGTGCCTGAGCCGACGCCGACACCGACGCCGGTGGCTGTCGAGGAGGAGCAGGTTGTGCTGCCGCCTGGGATCCTGATGCTTGAGGCTGAAAGCATGGGCAGAGAAATTGGGGAGGGAGGCGAGAGCGTCGACGGCGAGGCCGAGGGGCCGCGACAAGCAACGGTGCGGATCAACAAGGGGAAGGCAAACATCCGCGGCGGTCCCAGCACAGATTTTGACGTCGTGGCCAATGCGGTGGAAGGCGACGCTTTCGCGACAACCGGCAGGACTGAAGATGGCTGGTGGCAGATCTGTTGTGTTGCGGGTCCTGACGATAGCGCCGGCGAGGCGACTCGAATGGCCTGGCTTTCGGAGATAGTGGTGGAGCCTGACGAGATTGCCGCGGCATTGCCGGTCGTGGGGCCATTGTTTCCTGACGACCTGACGGCTGTCTGGGACATTCAATACGAGTGCGGGTCGCGGCGCTGTGCAGTGAGCGCGTGTGCGGCCGTCTCGCGAACAGAGGTGCTTGACAACAGCGATCCGCGATGGTTGGAGATAAACCGGATTGTGGCGTGGGAAGGGGCTTGCGGGGAAGACTCCACCTGGCCGCACCAGATCGACCGGCTTGAAGGCACAGAGCGCTATCCCAACAGTACGGGCCTGTTTTTCTTCAATTACTGGGCAGGCCCGCGCCCCGGCGAAGCGAACGCTCTGTTCCGTTTGGGCACGGGGGAGGAGATCGAGGCCTGGTGCAGCGGCGAGCAGGAAGCGGAAGTCCTGGAAGACAGTGGCTGGACGACGGTCTATAGCGGGTTGACGTGCCATGACGTGCGGTCAGGGATGCTTGTTTCGATGCAGTATACCAAACGGTGGTTTTTCACGGGAGAGTTTGAGGGAGACCGGTACGAGCGGGCCTACTTCGGCGATTTCGAGATCTATAGGGTAAAGCTGGAGCAAACGAACGCGCGGCTCGGCGTCATCAATGCGAGGGCGCCCGAGTAGCAGATTGAAATACAGGTGTGGGGTGGGTCTACCGTTGGCGAGCGGGCCCCGCGCGTGCCGGTGGCGTGTGCGCTTGCCCACATTTCAGTTGCGAACGGTTCGTCAGCTGAGAGGCGTAAAGTTCATCTGACACAGGTAGCTGTCAAGCTCTTGTTTCGCCCTGGCGGCGTAGGTTGCGTAGCGTTGGCGCTTATTGCGCACAGGTTGCGGGAGGGGAGGCAGGAGGCCCATGTTGGCTTTCATGGGCTGGAAATCGGCGGCGGCGGCGTTGGTGATGTAGTGGAACAGGGCGCCGCTCATTGAGGGACGCGGTAACTGCATGAGCGGTTGACCGTCGAGTAGGCGCGCCATGTTTATCCCCGCCAGAAGTCCTCCCAAGGCGCTGCCCACGTACCCCTCGGTGCCGGTGATCTGTCCGGCGAAGAACAGGTCTTCGCGCTGCTTGAACTGCAACGTCGCGCGCAGAAGGGTCGGGCTGTTGATAAAGGTGTTGCGGTGCATTTGGCCCAGCCGCACGAACTCGGCATTTTGCAGGCCGGGGATTATGCGAAGGATTTCGGCTTGGGCGCCCCACTTGACGTTTGTCTGGAAGCCAACCAGGTTGTATAGGGTACCGGCCACATTGTCCTGGCGGAGTTGGACGACGGCGTGCGGACGCTGGCCGGTGGTTGGATTGCGCAGACCTACGGGCCGCATGGGTCCGAAGGCGAGGGCCTCTTTGCCGCGCTGGGCCAGCGCTTCGATCGGCATGCAGCCTTCGAAATAGCGTTCGAGCTCTTTGTCGGCGCCGGAGAGTTCGATGCGCGGCGCGGCGAGCAACGCGTCGACAAAGGCTTCGTATTGGGCTTGATCGAGAGGACAGTTGAGATAGTCGCCTTCGTCGGTTCCGGCACTGCCGGATTTGTCCCAACGGTTGCGTCTAAAGGCGATTGTGCGGTCGATGCTTTCGTAAGTGACGATGGGCGCCATTGCGTCGTAGAAGTAGAGATAGCGGCCTGTCAGCGACTGGACAGCATGCGTCAGGTTGTCGCTGGTCAGGGGACCGGTTGCAAGAATTGTCGGCCCATTGGGAACGACGGTCACCTCCTGACGGACCAGTTCAATGTTTGGGTGGTCGGAGATACGGGCGGTAATCTCTGCGGCGAATTCGTCGCGGCCGACGGCGAGCGCCTGTCCGGCCGGCAAGGCATGTTTGAAGGCCGTGCGGACCACGAAGCTGCCCAGAGTCAACATCTCGTTCTTGAGGATGCCCAGCGCGCGGTCGGGCAGCGTGCTGCCCATCGAGTTGGAACAGACGAGCTCGGCGAGGCGGTCTGTCGCGTGGGCGGGCGTAGGGCGCGTAGGACGCATCTCAAACAGGCGCACGGGGATGCCGCGCTGCGCGAGTTGCCAGGCAGCTTCCGTGCCAGCGAGTCCACCGCCGACAACTGTAACCGTTTTGCTCATTAGTCGCCCCGGAGCGAAAGTTTCAGGCAAATGTGACTGCATGGCTGCCGGCCACCGAAAGGCACCGCCGTGGACCTGATTTATCGACAGGCGTCCAGGCCGGCCGTCGCAGCAGATGAAAGTGTACCATCGACAGGGAGAGCGCCCAAGAAACCGGATATGAACGCAGTCGATCTGATCACAAAGAAACGGGATGGCGGAGAGCATAGCAGGGATGAGCTACGATTCCTGATGGAGGGGGTTGTCGAGGAGAATATCCCCGACTATCAGCTGGCCGCGTGGGCGATGGCCGTCTATTTTCAGGGGATGACGCCTGCCGAGGCAACGGCGCTGACGCAGGCGATGGCCGCGAGCGGCGAGACGTTGGACCTGCAGGGGCTTGCGCCGGCCGGACAGCTGATCGTGGATAAACACTCGAGCGGGGGCGTGGGTGACAAAACGACGCTGACGGTGGGACCGATTGTGGCGGCATGCGGGCTGCCGGTAGGGAAGATGAGCGGGCGGGGCCTCAGCTTTTCGGGTGGAACAATCGATAAGCTGGAGGGCATACCTGGCTGGAGCGCGAGTTTGAGCATGGCGCAGTTCCGGAGCCAGCTGCGGGAGGTAGGGTTGGTGGTGGCAGCACAGACGGCGACGCTGGCGCCTGCGGACCAACGGCTCTACGCGTTGCGGGACGTCACAGGCACGGTTCCCAGCTTGCCGCTGATCGCCGGCAGCATTATGAGCAAGAAGTTGGCGGCCGGCGCGGACGGCATCGTGTTGGACGTAAAGTGCGGACGCGGGGCGTTCATGGAAACCCGATCTCTGGCCAGGGAGCTGGCCCAGCTGATGGTCTCGATCGGTCGCGACGCCGGTCGCGGGGTGACGGCGCTGATAACGGCGATGGAGCAGCCATTGGGGCAGGCAGTGGGCAATATCCTGGAGGTGCGCGAAGCGATTGACACGCTTCACGGCAGGGGGCCGCAGGACTTCCAGGATTTGACTGAGGCAGTGGCGATCGAGATGCTTTTGCTGGGTGATGCGACGTTGCGGAGGCTGCAGGACGCGAGCGGGAAGGAGGCCGCTCTGGCTGCGGCCGGCGACAGGGTGAAAGGGGTCATCGATTCTGGCGCAGCATTCGCCAAGTTTGTCGAATTTGTGGTTGCCCAGGGCGGCGAAGAAGAAAGCGTGGCTGAGCCGGAGCGGTTGGCGGCCGCCCCTGTCGTACTGGAGGTGCGGGCAGAGCGGGAGGGCGTCATTCGCGCCCTGGATGCGCGCGCAGTCGGAATGGCGGTTGTGGGGCTGGGCGGGGGCAGGCAGAAAAAGGGAGACTCGATCGACCACAGAGTGGGCGTGGTCGTGGCGGCCAAGGTGGGAGAGCAGGTCGGTGATGGGGACCTGCTGCTTACCGTGCATGCTGCCGACGGCGGGTCTGCTAAAACAGCGGCCTCTCAGCTAAGTCAGGCGTACACAGTTGCCGAAGAGGTGGAGGGTTCCGCTGAAGGTAAGCCTGGCTCGTTCGGACCGCCCATTGTACTGGAACGAATTACCAGCTGAGGTCTTGTCGCTGGGCGAGCACAGCCTTGTAGGTATCCAAGGTTGAGGCGGCGATGATGCGCCAGTCGTAAGAGCGAATGACCTCCCGCATCCCGCGCGCCCGCATCGCCTGGGCCTGGACGGGGTCGGAAAAGAGTTGATCGACTGCCCAGACGATGCTGTCGGGGTCATCGGCGACAGAGGTAAGGCCGGTGCGGTGGTGGTCGACGACTTCGCCCAGTCCACCGACATCGCTGGCGATCACGTTGCAGCCGGCGGCCATCGCCTCGAGGGCGACGATGCCGAACGGTTCATACAGGCTGGGGAAGACTGCTGCGTCGACGGCGCGATAGAGGCAGTTTCGGGTTTCACTGTCGATAAATCCCAGCAGTTCCACGGCCTCTCCGATGTGCAGCTCATCGACGAGAGGCTGCATCTGTTCGCTGTTTTTGCCGGCCACGAGCAGGCGCAGGTCGGGGTATTTCCAGCGCAAAGGGGGGAGGGCGCGCAGGAGGACCTGCACGCCTTTTTCGGGGGTGATTCGTCCGATAAAGAAGAGCAGTTTTTCACCGTGGGGCGCGTAGCGGGCGCGTAGTTCCTGGACGCGCTCTTCCGAGCAGGCCCGAAAGGGCGCGATATCAACGCCGTTGGGGATGAGCGTAACTTTGTCGAGGGGCACGTCGAAGTATCTGCCCAATTCGCCGGCCATGTAGGCGCTGCAGACGATAATACGCCAGGCTTCGAAGCAGACCTGCCACTCGAGCTGATTGATGCGGTGGCTGGTCTCGTTGGGTACGTGGGAGTGGTGCCGGCCGCGTTCGGTGGCGTGGACCGTGACGATGAGGGGGACTTTCCAGTCGTGCTTCAGCACGATGCCGGCGGAGGCGGTCAGCCATTCGTGGACGTGGACGAGATCGTAGGGTGCATGGTTGTGCAGTTCGCGGGCTTTTGCCTCGAGATAACGATTGTTGTCGATGACGCTATTGAAGAGATCGAGGGGATTGACGGAAGGCGTTTCAACACGATGGATGGTCACATTGTCGGAGAGGTGTTCGGTTTCGGGCGCGTAGCCGCTGAGGGGGGTCAGCAGGTCCAGGTGGAGGGGCGCGCTGTCTTGGGCGGCGATGTCGACAAAGGCCTGGACAAACTCGGCAACGTGTTTCCCGATGCCGCCGACGACATTTGGTGGATACTCCCAGGAGATTACGAGAAGACGCATTGTGAACTCTTTGGCCGCAAATTGGGGGCCAGGCGGGTCAAGTGGCTGCACGGACCCGACGGGGGATCAAGGGAACAGGACGAATTCTACCAGATGGCTGTTTCCTTCGTGATCGAGTTGAAAAACCGCGAGCTTCGGCGCGACTGACGGTTTTGCGGCGCCGGCGATCTGTTCCAGGGCGCGCTGCGTGGCCAGGTAGACGGCAAAAGCCGCGGGTGATGACGGCTGATGGTTAGCCGTCCACTCCAGGAGCTGTTCTTCACTTGTGCTGCCATCGAGGGCGATTCCCCAATAGACTGGGCCGAGCGATTCCCCACCCAGATATTCCGACAACAAGAGAAAGAAGACCGGATCGCCGCCGATGCCCGTCGTCCAGAAAGGGACGGTAGGGTTGCGTGAACGAAGGCGGGTCAGAAAGGACGCGCCCTCGTGCGCACCGCCCCCCCAGAGTACACCATCCAGCGAGGCAGTCGAAGCGTCATCGGCGGGGATGGCTGTTGTTTTGTCAGCGGATTGGGCGGGCCAGCGGGCGTCGCGGCCGGCTTGTACAATGTGAAGGCCATCGATCTGTTCCAGCATGGCCGTGAGGAGGGCTTGCTCACCGTCCGGCGGGCGCGGTGCAAGCGGAAGATGCCAGTCGACTTCGGAGCCGGCGATAAGTTCTGCGGCTGCGGCAACCTGCGGCGATTGCAGAGGGCCAATTACGGCTACGACGCTGTCATCTCTCAAAAGTTTGGCGGCTGCACGTCGGGCTTGTTTCGGGTCGGCGGACGTGTCGAGCGCGAGCGGCAAGACTTCGACATCGGACGGCTGATGGTCTGCCAGGGCGGCGCGCATCGCCGCCAACGCTTCATAGCCGCTCTGGCGGTATAGCCCTTCGAAGGGCGCCAGGAGACCGATCTTCACGACGGGGCGGGTGGAGGTGCAGGCAGATAGCAACAGGCCGAATACCAGGCAGGAGCAGACTGTGGCGACGTAGGCCGGTCTGGCTGCGGTAGAGCTGCCGGCCGGAGGGGTCGAGGCAGTCGGGGAGGACGAGACTGTCTTGTTCAATCGCCGCAGCAGATGGCGGCCGGGATCATTCGACAACTATCTACCGCCGTTTGGAGCTGCCAATCTAGGGCTGGTAGCCGTAGATGGAAAGGTTTCGCTCATGCTCTGCCAGCGTTTGCGCAAAGACGTGGCGACCGTCTTCGCCGGTGGCAAGGAAAAAGCAGTAGAGGGACTGGTCGGGATTCCTGGTCGCATCGATTGCGAGCAGGCCGGGGCTGGCGATGGGGCCTGGCGGGAGCCCTGGATGGAGGTAGGTATTGTAGGAGCTCTGCACCTGTGCGTACTCTTCGATGGTCTGCGGCTTCCACCACCAGTTGCCGGTCGTGCCCTTTGCAAATTGGACGGTCGGGTCGGCCTGAAGGTAGCGGCCTCCCACATCGGGGCAGGTACTGTTGAGCCGATTGAGATAGACGCTGGCGATCAGCGGACGTTCGTCCTCCTGAACGGCCTCTCTTTCGACGATTGAGGCCAGGGTGATCAGATTGTAGTCGCTGAGGCCGCTGCTGCCACCGATGAGGCCCTCGGTGCCGACGCGTTGTTCGAAATTATCCAGCATAGAGGCGAGCACGATTTCAGGCCCGCTGACGTTGACGGGGAATCTATAGGTATCGGGGAAGAGGTAGCCTTCGAGCGACGCGCCGTTCGGGAGCTTCTGGAGGAAGTCGTATTGCGAGAAGATGCTGAGGCCCTGGGGCTGGTTGACGGCTGTGAGGAAGCGCTCGCTGTCGATCACGAAGTTTTCGGCCAGGCGTTCGGCGATTTCCTCGGCGCGAAAGCCTTCGGGGATCGTAACGACGACCTCTTCAAAGCGGGCTTGTTGCAACTCTTGCGCGATTTCCGGGATGGTCATCGAATCAGCAAGCATGAAATTGCCTGCTTCAATGTTGCGGTCGAGGCCATTCACGCGCAGGTAGAGATTGAAGAGCTCAGCGTCGCGAATGAAACCAGCGGCGGCGAGACGGGCGGAGACGAAGCGTGCGGGTTCGCCGAGATTGATTGTGAATGGACGGGGGCGAGGATCAGTTCCGGCGGGAACTTGAAGTCGATCCTCATTGAGGCGGAGGTTCCAGGCCAGGACCTGGGCCTCGATGTTTTCCGGGGTCAGCGAATCCTCGCCGCGGTCGGGATCGATAAGGGCTTCGGACTGCTGCTCGACTGCCAGGAACTGTTCGGTCAAGTGGGCGCGCGCCACGCTGCCTACGCCCCACAGAACGGCTAGAACCAAGACCAGGAATCCGGCCCTAATCAGATTGAAGAGAGTCGATTCCCACCTATTCTGTCTCTTGTTTTGGCGAATGGTCGCTTGCTTTGACACCATTTCATGTCCATGAAGCCGAGCTGCCAGGAGGACTGTGCCACTCGAGTCGGACGCAGTGGCCATTGTATCACTTAGGCGATGGAGAATCAACGAAAGGGGGCCTTGAACGTTTCCGCCGGCAGCGGAGGCAAAGGCGTATTCTCCCGGATACTTTGGTCAGTCTGTGATCTTCTGCTATGCTAGGCTCAATTCTACGTGATTCACCTCGGTTTGTGCACGCGGGAACAGCGGATTCATGGACGATTCTTATCTCTGGCATTTGACAGCCAGCGGCCTTTCCTTTCTTGTGCCCGCAGGCCTGTTGCTGGTTGCGGCGAGCGGCCTGCGTCCGCAGCGGGCATGGGACGCGGCACTGGGTGGACTGGCGGCTTTCTGCTTGGCCTGCGTGGGATACTGGGCAGTCGGGTTTGCGTTTCAGTTCGGAAGCGTGGGATTTCTCTACAGCGAGAATCCGGAGCTTGCCGGGCTGGTGCGGGGATGGATTCCTCTTCCCGAGGGATGGGGAATCGGTTGGATCGCGGCGGGGCTGGAGGGGTGGTTTCTGACGGGACCGGCGACGACTCCTGCGGCGCTTGGCCTGTTTGTGGCGCATGCGCCGTGGGCGATGGCCGCGGCGATGCTGCCGGTTGTGGCGCTTCGGGGCCGCGCACCGATGGTGGCGACCCTGGTCGTCGCGCTTTTGGTCGGCGGGTTTGTCTATCCGCTAGCGGGGAATTGGATTCAGGGGGGCGGGTGGCTGGGTGGATTGGGCCGGAATCTCGGGTTGGGTCACGGGATGGTCGATTTTGGGGGGGCCGGTTCTGTCTTTCTGGTGGCTGCGTCGGCAACGATGGCTGCACTGCTGGTTTGGGTCCCTGCCCGCCGGCCGCAGGCGCTAACCGACCCGGAACTTCCGACGGTACACTTGCCGCTGCTGGCGGTTACCGGCGCACTGTTTGTCATGGTCGGCGTGTTGGGGTGGGTGTGGGCGAGCCCCGTGCAGCAGTTGGCAATCGGGCCGTTCACAGGGATGCGTACGGCGGTCAATGGCCTGCTCTATGCGGCGGGGGGCGTTACAGTTCCTCTCCTCTATACGTGGTTCGTCAGCGGTACGAACGATCCTGGAATGAGCGCGCGCGGACTTGTGGCGGGCGTGGTTGCCGGACTGGCCGTTGGCCCATTTGGCGGGCCTGCGGCTGCGCTGGTGATCGGTCTGCTGGCAGGGGGAAGCGTGCCATTCATCACTTTTGCCCTGAACAGGGTGTTTCGCCTGGACGACAGCGCCGGCGTTGTCGCCACGACGGGATTGCCGGCGGCGATCGGGCTCCTGTGCGTGGGAATCTTCGCCGACGGAGCGACAGGCGCGGGATGGCAGCGGATCGGAGCGGAAAGCTATCTCGGCGTTTCGGGCCAGGGAGTAACGGGACTGTTGGCGGCCCAGGGCTTTCAGAGCGATTTTCCGGGTCAGATCCAGGCACAGATCATCGGCATCGCGAGTCTGACCCTATGGGGATTCTTCTGCGCCAGCCTTATCTGCGCGCCATTGGGCCTTTTGTTCAAGGGCATCGAGCGGGCGATGCGGGAGGTGGAGCCTGTGGTCGGACAGGCGCCGGTCGAAGAGCCGCCGCGACGGGAAGAGTCCCGTCCGTGGAGGGAGACGGCGGCGCAGGCTCCACGGGAAAGCGCATCGATTGCGCAAGAGATGGCTGGGCCGAGAGTCGCGGAGATGGCTGCGGACGAACCGCGCTTTTCTTAGTACTACAGCGAATCAGAATTCAGAGGGCAGCGGGCCAAAGTGGAGTATTGCGGTCCGCCTCCTCCCAGCACACTGCGAATAAAGTAGAGGTCGCGCACGCTCCAGTGGTATTCCAACTGGGGCGTTTCTTCTGCGGCTGCTCGTCGCAACTGCTCTGACGCAGTACGGAGCGCTGAACGCGGGGCGTTACGTACAGTACGCGCCAACGTGACATGAGGCGAGAAGGGCTGTTTGTCGGCGTCAAAGCCGATACGACGGGCGAGGGTTTCAACGTCTGATTGCACGGCCTGCAGGGCAACCGCGTCACCCTCAATCCCCACCCACAGAACGCGCAGGTTCTTCCACGAGCGAAAGCATCCGAGCCGGGAAAGCGAGAGCGTGAAGGGCTGTCGGGCCGCTGCGAGCCCGGCCAGCCCGTCCTGTATGTGCCGACGCTGCCGCGCTTGCGTTTCGCCCAGAAAGCGCAGGGTCAAATGCAGATTGTCGGTGTTCGTCCAACGAAAGACTGGTGGGAGCCGGTACCTTTCCAGAAGGTCGCGCAGACGCTGCTGTTCGCTTCGCAACCCCAGTTTCACACCGTGTGGAATCTCTATCGCGATGAAAGTGCGCATGGACGGTACGTTGGTCTTAATGCCGGAAAGATGGTCTGGGAAACTCAGCGCAGCAAGGCCTTCAGATCGGCGGTCAACTCCTCCGCAGTCACCTCGGCGCTGAAAAGCCCGAGCCAGTTTCCTTTACGATCGATGAGGAATACGCGGGAGGTATGGTCAAGCAGATAGTAGTCATCGGCAAGACTGCTGCCATCCGGGGGTTCGACAAATAGCCCATAAGCCGGCTTGAGCGCGTCCAAGGCTGTTTCCGGGACGCGCACGCCGAAAAACTGGGGATGAAAGGCCTTGACGTAAGGCTCGATGCGGGCGAGGTTGTCGCGTTGGGGATCGATCGTGACGAATACAAGCTGCAAGTTGGCGGCGATGGCAGGCGCTTCCCTGGCCAAGGCGAGTTTGGCCTCGGCCAGCTCCAGCATTGTCAGGGGGCATACATCCGGGCAAAATGTGTAGCCAAAAAAAAGAAGTACAGAGTCACCCTTGAGATGGGCGAGCTCGAAAGGTGAGCCGTCGTAATTGTGGCCCCGAATCGGCGGAGCCGGTTCCACGTCCTCGAAAATCGTGGCGGTGAAATTGTGCTGGCGGCAAGACGTGAAGGCCAGTAGCGGGACGGCCAGGAACGCGCATAACTTCAGACGAATCTGGAGCGAAGCACGGGACGTAGAGCGATTCGGCGTCGCCGTCTCCATCCTGCTATTGACGATTCTTTCTGCCGGCCGACGCCGCATAGCTGAGTCCTCGATCATAGCCCAGGGCGAGACCGGGCAGTCTGGACTGTTCGGTCGCACTGGGCGCGTTTCAATGGCCGCCATTCTATCATAGGCTGTTTCGGCACACACAGGAACGGCCAGGCGTCCTGGATTTGAGCATCGAGTTTCTAGTTTTCGGTTCTTCGATATAGGTGGGATGTGGCGGTCCTGAAGCTGGGTTATGGCGCTTGACATGGTGGCGTGAGGCGTCTGCCAGCCAGAAATAGGTGATCGGTCGGCCACAGTTTCGGGTCTTGCGAATATTGGGACGCCCGGGGAATCCGGGTATGGATTGGCAGTACCGGGAAGCCCGAATATCTCCGGGAAATTGACGTAAGCCACTGCGCGTGCTAATGTTGATTTTTGGCGCGAGATGCAGTGCAGCCGGTCGCAGACTGCATGGACGGATTCAGGAGGGTTCATCGATGAGCGAGACTTCGAATGTGGTTCAGGAGATTGACAACAGCCTGCCCGCCTGGACAGAGCAGCCTGATCCCCGGCGGGTTTTGCGGGAGAGCGATCCTGAAATATACGGGGCGATTGAGCTGGAGCGGCAACGACAGACGAATGGAATCGAACTGATTGCCAGCGAAAACTATGTCTTTCCGGAGGTGCTGGCGGCGGCGGGGAGCGTGCTGACGAACAAGTACGCCGAAGGCTATCCAGGGCGGCGGTACTACGGCGGTTGTCAGTACGTGGACATTGCCGAGAAGATTGCGATCGAGAGGGCTGAGGCGCTGTTCGGCGCGGAGTGCGCCAATGTGCAGCCGCATTCGGGCGCGCAGGCAAACGCGGCGGTCTACATGGCGCTGCTGAAGCCTGGGGACACGGTCCTGGCGATGAAGCTGGACCACGGCGGACACTTGAGTCATGGCTTTCACCTTAACAGCTCGGGGCACTACTATAACTTTGTCCACTACGGGCTCAGTCCCGAAACGGAACAGATCGACTACGGGACAATTCGACGGATGGCGGCGGAGCACCGGCCGAAGTTGCTGCTGGTGGGGGCGAGCGCGTATCCGCGCCATTTCGATTACCCTTTGCTGCGGGAGATTGCGGATGAGGCCGGCTGTTTGCTGATGATGGACATGGCGCATGTAGCCGGACTGATTGCGACGGGGCTGCACCCGGACCCTGTGCCCTACTGCGACGTTGTTACAACCACGACGCACAAGACATTGCGGGGGCCGCGCGGGGGTCTCATCCTGTGCAAGGAAGAACAGTCGAGGGCGATTAATCGGGCGGTGTTCCCCGGCATGCAGGGGGGGCCGCTGATGCACATCATTGCGGCAAAGGCGGTAGGCTTCAGACTGGCGATGGAGGCGTCCTTCAAAGAGTATCAGCAACAGGTGCTGGACAATGCCCGGGTTTTGAGCGGGACGCTGCTGCGCGAGGGCCTGCGCATCGTCTCGGGCGGGACGGACAACCATCTGCTGTTGGTCGATCTGGACAGCCTGGGCGAAGAAGAGATCAATGGCAAGGTCGTGGAGTCAGCGCTTGACAACGCGGCGATCCACTGCAATAAGAATATGATTCCGTTCGATCGTCGCAAGGCCATGGTGACGAGCGGGATCCGGCTGGGGACGCCGGCGGCTACGACGCGTGGGATGAAGGCGCCGGAATTTGAACAGATCGGACGCTGGATCGCGGCGATTGCCAAGGATCCCGACGATTCAGGACTGCAGCAGCAGGTGCGGAGCGAGGTGATGGAGATGGTGCAGGCGTTTCCGACGCCGGCGTGACAGAGCCAGGGGAAGGCGTGCGTGGCGAACAGAGCCAAGACGCAGTACATCTGCAGCGAGTGCGGCGGAGTGCAGATGAAATGGATGGGCAGATGCCCGGAGTGCGGTGACTGGAATACGCTGGAGGAAAGGCGTGTTCAGGAGGGCGGGCCGGCGTTGCGATATAGCGGCGCGGGTCCCTTGGAAGCGCCGGCCCCTCTGTCTTTGCCGGAGATTCCCGACGAGCCTTCGCGTCGGGTCGTTCTTGTGGACCCTGAATTGAACCGAGTTCTGGGAGGCGGAATCGTGCCAGGCGCGGGGATTCTGGTCGGCGGAGATCCGGGGATCGGCAAGAGTACGCTGCTGATCCAGACGGCGGCTGAAGTGGCGCGCCGGGTCGGCCAGGTCCTGTACGTGAGCGGGGAGGAGAGCGCCTATCAGATCGGGCAGCGGGCGACGCGTCTGGGGCTGAAGGAGGCGAGGCTGCTCGTTCTGGCCGACACGATTCTGGAGCAGATCCTGGAACAGGTCGAAAAGATACGCCCATCGCTGGTGATCGTCGATTCGATTCAGGCGATCCACAGCAGCGCCGGCGGGGGGGCGGCGGGAACGGTTTCGCAGGTGCGGGACTGCGCCGCTCTGCTGCTGCGACAGGCCAGACAGCTCAACATTCCGCTGTTCCTTGTGGGCCATGTGACCAAAGAAGGGTCTATTGCCGGACCGCGTGTGTTGGAGCACATGGTTGACGCGGTACTGCAGTTGGAGGGGGAGCGCTTTCACGCATACCGGCTGTTGCGGTCGGTCAAAAACCGTTTTGGCAGCACGAATGAGGTGGGCGTTTTCGAGATGACGGAACGGGGTATGGCGCCGGTTGCGAACCCTTCCAAGCTGTTTTTGGCGGAGCGGCTCCCGAACGCAGCCGGCAGCGCGATCGCGGCGCCGTTGGAGGGCAGCCGGCCGCTGCTGGTCGAGGTGCAGGCGCTGGCCAGCCCGACACCATTCAGCCAGCCGCGGCGCACGGGGAACGGTGTGGATTTCAACAGGCTTTTGCTGGTGACGGCTGTATTGAGCAAGCGCCTGAGTCTGTCGCTAGGCGCGCAGGACATCTTTGTCAATGTCATCGGCGGATTGCGGGTTGGCGAGCCGGCCGTGGACCTGGCGATTGCCGCGGCGATCGCCAGCAGCTATCGCAACGTGCCGATCGCGGCAGAGGTGGTGCTGCTGGGAGAGATTGGTCTGAGCGGCGAACTGCGAAGCGTCAGCCAGCTATCGCAGCGGCTGCGCGAAGCGGCCAAGCTGGGATTTACGCGCGCGGTCGTGCCCCGTCATGCGCTCCGGCGCGAGCGAGTACGGGCGGCCGGAGGCGAGATGTCCGCCGATGGGGGGAACGGTGTGCGCGACCTGCCCGGCGAGATCGAGGCCGTCGGCGCGCGTACGTTGGACGAAGCGCTGGATGCTGCATTGGTGAAGTGAAGAACAGATTCCTGGAGATGACTGATGTCCAAATTGACAGAAATCGGTCCCTATCAGCAGTTGATACGCGATCATTTTCATTGCGATGATGCCGCCTTAGCGCGCCTGCAGAAGGAAGCGGACGCGGCCGGGCTGCCCAACATGAGCATCGGCCCGGAGCAAGGCAAGTTCCTTCAGGTGTTGGTGCAATTGACGGGCGCGCGCAAGGTGTTGGAGATCGGGGTCTTGGGGGGATACAGCGGGGCATGGATTGCGCGCGCTTTGCCGCCCGGCGGCAAGCTGATCGGCCTGGAGTTGGAGCAGAAACACGCAGACTTCGCCCGTGAGCAGTGGCGTATGATGGGGCTGGCGGACAAGACGGAGGTGCGTGTGGGCGAGGCGCTTGAGAGTCTGCCTGGGTTGGCCGATGAAGCGCCGTTCGACCTGGTTTTCATCGACGCGGACAAGGGCAATTATCCCGGCTATCTGGATTATGCGCTGCGTTACAGTCGCGCGGGAACCGTTATCCTGGGGGACAATGTTCGCATGTGGGGGAGCCTGGTGGACCCTGAGAAACAGGACTGGGACTGGGTGCAGGGGATGCGCCGGTTTCTGCGAGTATTGGGTCGGGATGAACGGCTGGTCAGCACCGTCGTACCGTACGAGGATGGGCTGGCGATGGCGGTTGTGAAGTAGGCGGCAAAGGCGAGGCGTCCGGCGGCCGCCACCGCGGACGCCTGCTCGTACAGTTCAGCGGGCCAGTAGCGGTCCGAGGGGGCGTCCCCCCAGCAGGTGAAAGTGGGTGTGGAGGACTTCCTGGCCGCCATGGGCGCCGATGTTGGTGACGAAGCGCCAGCCATTGGGGGCGACGCCCTCCTGCGCAGCCAGATGGGCGGCCACCTGTGCGATGCGGCCCATCAGTTCCGCCTGCTCGTCGCCCATTTCGCCGAAATCGTTGAAGTGCCGGTTGGGAACGATCAGGAGATGGACGGGGGCCTGGGGCGAGATGTCGCGAAAGGCGGTTACGAACTCGTCCCGGTACAACTGGTCCGAGGGAATCTCGCCGGCAACGATTTTGCAGAAGATACAGTCTTCGCTCATCAGTTCCTTTCCTTGGGCCGCCCTGCTCTTTGTCAGGTTGTCGAGCCGGGCGGCGGCTCCCCCTTCAGCTTACTGTTGACACTGTCGATTTTGTCCTGCATGGTCTGGTCGCGGTCGCAGCGCGTGCCGACTTTCAGACTGGTGGAAATGCGCGGCGCGCCCATCTGATGCACGACCTCGTGGCAACGCTTGACGGCAGCGAAGACCTGGTCCCACTCACCTTCAATGTTGGTGCCATAGGCGTGCATCTGATGGCGCAGGCCGGCCTCATCGAGGATGCGCTCGCAAGCGGCGACGTATTCTGAGACTGAAACGCCCACGCCGATGGGAACGACGCAGAGGTCGACGATGACATTCATTGGTTCACCCAGTGGCGGCGGACCGCCCTTTATCCAATCACGATGTTCACCAGCTTGTCGGGAACGACGACGATCTTGCGCACCTGTTTGCCGTTCATCCAACGCTTGACGTTGTTTGAAGCCAGGGCCAATTCTTCCAGCTTGTCTTGGGCCGTATTTGGCGCGACGTTGAGCTTGTCGCGCACGCGGCCGTTGACCTGCACGACAACGGTGATTTCGTCCTCGCGCGCCTTTTCCGGGTCGGCCTGGGGCCATGCCTGCAGGTGAACGCTCCCGACCTCCCTGCCGTCGCTGCCGCTCCCCAAGCGCTGCCACAACTCCTCGCTGACGTGGGGAAAGATTGGCGCCATCATCAGGAGCAGCTTTCGAATCGAGTCGTGCCAGATATCAGCCGCCGCGGTGCCGGTCTCAGCTGCCCCCAGGGTCTGCTTGACGCTGATCAGATGGTTGTTGAACTCCATCAGGGCGGCGATGGCGGTGTTGAAGCGGAAGTTGCCCATGTCTTCGGTGACTTTCAGGATCGTCTGGTGCAGTTTGCGCTCGAGTCCACGGGCGCCGTCATCCGCAGGGGCATCGCCGGCTGAACCGGCGTGCGGTTCATCGTTGACGACGCTCCAGACGCGGTACAGGAAACGGCTCACACCTTCGATGGCGCTGGGGTCCCAGGGGCCGCCATGTTCCCACGGGCCGATGAACATGAGGTAGCCGCGCACCGTGTCGGCGCCGTACTTGTCGACGTATTCGTCGGGATTAACGACGTTGCCGCGGCTCTTGGACATGCGCTCGCCGTCCGGGCCCAGGATGATGCCCTGGTTGAAGAGGCGGATCATCGGCTCGTCGAAGTCGACGACGCCCATGTCGCGCAGGGCCTTGGTGAAGAAGCGTGTGTAGAGCAGGTGCATGGTGGCGTGCTCGATGCCGCCGGTGTACTGGTCGACCGGGAGCCAGTATTGGCCGCGGGCGCTGTCCCAGGGCAAGTCGCCGGCCGCCAGCGGTTTGCCGGCCTTGTGGTAGGGATCGACGTAGGCGTATTGGTACCAGCTGGAGCACATGAAAGTGTCCATGGTGTCGGTCTCGCGCTCGGCGTCGCCGCTGCAGCTGGGGCACTTGACGTAGCGGAAGCCCTCGTGATAGTTGAGCGGGCTCTCGCCGGTGGGCTTGAACTGGGCATCGTCGGGCAGGCGCACGGGCAGTTCGGCGTAGGGGACGGGCACGGTGCCGCAACTGTCGCAGTGGATCATCGGGATCGGGGTGCCCCACATGCGCTGGCGGCTGATCAGCCAGTCGCGCAGGCGGAAGTTGACCGCGCCTTCGCCTCTGCCATTCTGCTCCAGCCAGGCGATGGCGGCTTTGACGCTTTCGCCCTCCTCTTTGCCCACGTTCGTGCCGTTGATAGGGCCTGAGTTTATGACTGTTCCCGGGCCGGGCCAGGCGGATTCGAGGTCGGCGGCGGTGCGGACATGGCCGGCATCGCTGTCGGGCGGCGGCTGAACGACGAGCTGGATGGGCAGGTCGTGTGTTTTGGCAAACTCGAAGTCGCGCTCGTCGTGACCCGGCACCGCCATGATGGCGCCTGTGCCGTACCCCATCAGGACATAGTCGGCGATCCAGACCGGAATTCGCTCATTGTTGACAGGGTTGATGGCGTAGCCGCCGGTGAAGACGCCGGTCTTCTCCTTGTCTTCGGCCGTACGGGCGATTTCATCGAGACGGCTGGCCTGCTCGACGCATTCTGCGACGGCGTCGCGCTGCTCGGCGGTCGTGATCTCATCGACCAGGGGATGTTCGGGGGCCAGCACCATGAAGGTGGCGCCCCAAAGCGTGTCGGGCCGGGTCGTGAATATCTCGATCGGCGCGCCTGTTTCGGTTGCAAAAGTGACCTGGGCGCCATCGCTACGGCCGATCCAGTTTGTCTGCATTACTTTGACGGGCTCGGGCCAGTCGATATTGTCGAGGTCGGCCAGCAGCTCCTCGCTATAGTTGGTGATGCGGAACTTCCACTGGTTCAGGTCTTTCTTGATGACCGGAGTGTCGCAGCGTTCGCAGTGCCGGTCTTCCCCCCAGACCTGTTCGCGGGCCAGGGTCGTGTTGCAGCTGGGGCACCAGTCGACGGGCGCGAACTCCCTGTAGGCCAGGCCCATTTCGTAGAGCCGGAGGAAGAACCACTGGGACCACTTGTAGTATTCCGGGTCGCAGCTGATCGCCTCGCGGTCCCAGGCCCACATCGCGCCCATGCGGCGCAGCTGACCCTGCATGCGCTCGACATTTGTGTAGGTCCATTCCTGGGGATGGACGTTGCTCTTGATGGCCGCGTTTTCGGCGGGCAGGCCGAAGGCATCGAAGCCGATCGGGAAGAAGACGTTGTAGCCGTTCATGCGGCGGTAGCGCGCGGCGGCATCGCTGGGCGTCATCGCGTACCAGTGGCCGGTGTGAAGATCGCCGGAGGTGTAGGGCAGCATGGTCAGGGCGTACCATTTCGGCCGGGTCGGGTCTTCGACGGTATGGTACAGGCCCTGTTCATCCCAGGTTGCCTGCCATTTGGCTTCGATATTTTTGTGGATGTACCTGTCAGACATCGTACAAATCTCCTGTGACGGAGGGTTTTCTGCTATTGGCTTCTTGAAGGCGAATGGTGTTGGGAACAGAAAAACGCGACACATGGCGGCGAAGTCCGCGTCACTGCGGCCTGCGTTCCACATCTCACGTTTTCGGTTGCGCCCGCTCTGGCTCGGGGACTGCTCTGGGCTGTTCCCCGGCGCGGGCTATCTAAGCGCGAGGAGACCGCCGACGGAGATGCCGCCGGTGATGAAGGGAATCAGAGATCGCATACGCCGCGCGCTGTTTTTCATAACGGGGGGAAGTATAACACCGCGGCTTCGGGCGCGGCAAATGGGAGAGACTATCTTGCATTGGGCGATGCTCGACTGCAATGTCTGGCAAGTCATTGCCCGGCTCCGTCCAACCTGGTCCTGAAATGCCGCAGGCCCGCAGGCAGGGCGTTCAAATCACACAGGTTCCGCGGGGCGAGTTAGCCTGGCAAGAATGGCGAGCTATTGATCCACGACGGAGCCGTCGGCGTGGAGACGCGTCTGCACTGCGCGCGGGACGTAGGGATGGCGCTCAGCGGCGTCCTCGGCGAGCTCGATGCCGATGCCGGGCGCGTCGGGGACGATGAGGAATCCGTCCTTCTGGGCGAGGGCCGACTTAACGATTCCGCTCTTGGGAGCCACGTCTTCGCCGACGGGATATTCCTGCAGGGCGAAATTGGGAATGCAGGCTGCCAGCTGGATGCAGGCGGCGGTGCTGACGGGGCTGAGGGGGTTGTGGGGAACGACCTGGACATGGAAGGCTTCGGCGAGGGCGGCGATCTTCTTGGCGTGGCTGAGGCCGCCGACCATGCAGACGTCGGGGCGGACGAATTGGACGGCGCCGCGCTGCAGGAGGGCCTGGAACTCCCATATGCTGAAGAGGCGTTCGCCGGTGGCGATGGGAATGCCGATTTTGGAGGCGACAAGGGCCATTTCGTCAAAGTTGTCGGGCGTGACAGGGTCCTCGTAGAAGAAGGGATGGTAGGGTTCGATGCCGCGGCCGAGGACGATCGCTTCGCTGGGGGTGAGGCGGCGGTGGATCTCGATGCAGAGGTCGACGTCGCGGCCGACGGCCTGGCGGTAGGCGGCGACGGTTTCGACGGCGTCCTCGATCATGTCGACGTGTGTCTTGAAATAGGGGATGTCGCGGCTGTCGTCGAGGAAGGGCGTGAGGTGGCCGACGGCGGTGAAGCCGCGCTCTCTGGCGTCGGCGCAGCCGGCGATCAGCTCTTCCTTGGTCTCACCGAATACGTGGTAGTAGACGCGCGCCTTGTCGCGCACTTTGCCGCCGAGCAGCTGGTAAGCGGGCACGCCGAAATGTTTGCCGGCGATGTCCCAGAGGGCGATGTCGATCGCGCTGAGCGCGCCCATCACGGCGGAGCCGCGGAAGTGGCTCCAGCGGTAGAGGTATTGCCAGTGGTGCTCGATGCGGAGCGGGTCCTGGCCGATCAGATAGCGTTTGAAGGTGTCGACCGCGGCCGCGGACGCCTCCAGAAATCCCCAGGCGCCGGACTCTCCCAGGCCGGTGATGCCGGTGTCGGTGTCGACTTCGACGAAGAGGTATTGGTCGGCGAATATGGTGCGTACGTCGGTGATCTGCATCGTAGTCTCCATTCAGCGGCAGTTTTGGGCCCAGTCTTTGGTGGTCAGTCCGCTGCGGATGCGCCACGCCAGCAGCCTCTGGAGCAGCTCTTGCTTCGTGCCGGCGTGGGCGGGGTCGTCCCACAGATTGTAGATCTCCTGGGGATCGTTGGCGAGGTCGAAGAGCTGGCCAAAGGGCTCTTGGAGAAAGTGGACCAGCTTCCATTCGGCGGTGCGAACCATGGTCATGTAGTCGGTCGGGAGCAGCCCGTCGCGACTGTGTTCGGCAAAAACGGCGTCTCTGCCTTGCCACTGCTCTCCCTCTAGGGCGGGCAGCAGGGAACAGGCCTCGAACAGTTCGGGGGCATCGAGCCCGGCGAGCTCGAGGATTGTGGGCCCCAGGTCGAAGAGTGAGCAGAGCTGGGGGCGAGACCGGCCGCCGGCGAAGCGGTGCGGAGCCCAGATGATTGCGGGTACGCGCGTAATTGTGTCGAACATGGTCCACTTCTGGCTGTGGCCATGGTCGCCGAGGCAGTCGCCGTGGTCGGAGGTGAAGATGACGACCGTGTTTGCGAGGTAGCCCTGCTCGTCCAGCGCCTGCATCAGCTCTCCAATTTTGGCGTCGATCATGGAGACATTGGCGAGGTAGTAGGCGCGCTGGCGGCGGCGCTGTTCGGGCGTGGGATCGAGCAGATGGACGACGGAATCGTGATCGACGTGCGCGTTGTGGATGCGCATTTCCTGGAAAGGCGGCGGCTGTCCGGCGATCTCCTCCGCGGTAACGGGCTGGACCGGCAAGGACTTTTCCATGTAGCGCGCGGCGTAGTCAGGCGTGGGGTCGTAAGGTGGATGCGGACCGGGAAAGCCGACCTGGAGGAAGAGGGGGCCGTCCGGGCGGGGTTTGCTGCGCACCCACCAGGAGGCAAAGTCGCCGACGAAGTTGTCGGGGTGCGTATCTTCAGGCAACTCCCAAACGAATGCGCCGAGGGACTCTTTGTAGTCGGCGCGCTGGCGGTAGAGCACACGTTGCTGTTTGACAAGGCCGCGGGCGCGCAGGGCTTTGTCCCACTCATCGAAGTAGTAGCGGCCTTCGAGGTAGCGGTCCTTGTTCTCGACGACGTAGCGTTCGTGGAAGCCAAGAGGTGTTTCGAAGGGTGTCGTGTGCATCTTGCCGACGTTGACGCAGTGGTAGCCGGCGGCGCTCAGATTTTCGACCCATGAGCGGGTCCAGCGGTCACCGTTCTTAAGGATTCCGGTCGTGTGGGGGTAGAGGCCGGTGAAAAGGCTGGCGCGCGCCGGCGCGCAGGAGGGCGCGGTGATGTGGCAGTTGGTGAAGCTCACGCCCTCGCGCACGAGACGGTCCAGGTGGGGTGTTTCCATGTAGTCGAAGCCGAGCGCGGCGATCGTGTCGAAACGCTGCTGATCGGTAATGATCAGAACTATGTTGGGTCGATTACCGGCCATGGGGAAGGCTTCCTCGCGGGAAATGCGGGTCAGGCTGCGGCGCGGGCGATGGCCTTTTTGGCTTCGACACGGAAGCAGTCGTACTGGTTGTCGCGCATGAAGCGCTGCGCAAGGTGGATGGCCTGCGGCTCGGTGAGCAGGCCGTCGTCGACTTCCGCCTGCATTGCGCGCGTGAACCAGGTGCGCGCCTGGCGGGCGTAGGCAAGTGCGGGACCGGGGTAGCTGGTGTCACCGCCGAAGAGGAAGAGCTTATTGGCCGGGGCCGCGTGGATGAAGCGGCGCACGAACTCGACCGAGCTGTAGGGATTGATGCTCCAGGCCCAGCAGAGGTCGGCGTAGACGTTGGGATAGTGCTTGGCAAGGGCGACCAGCTCTTCGGTGTAGGGGTAGGCGATGTGCATGAGGACGAAGCGGGCGTCGGGATATTTCGCCAGCAGGGGCGACAGATGGCCGCTGCGTATGTAGTCTACGGGCATACGGCTGTGGCCGGCATAGTAGCCGGTATGGATTTTCTGCGGCAGGTCATGTTCGATACAGAGCTCCACGCCGCGTGCCCAACTCCAATCACCGAGACAGATCCTGGTTGCCTCATCCATATTGTCGGGATCACGAAGATAGACGTCGAGGGCACGGGCGGCTTCGGCGTCGGAGCGCTCCTGCCAGCGGAGAGTACGGTTGTAGGCGTGCTGGGACTTGACGGCGATGGCTGCGGACGAGGAGGAGGCGAAGATCGTTTCCATGACGCGGCGGAGCGAGGGCAGGTCGGTCACCTCGAGGCCGGTGGACTGGCCGATGGCTTCGTGGTCGGGGCGGCCGGAGCAGAAATCGACCCAGGAGATGTCATAGAAGAAGAAGTCGGGACCTGACCGGTCGACTTCAATGTCCATTGACTTGGCGTCTGTTTGTATGTGGTCGAGATTGGCGACGTCTCTGAGCAGGCGCAGGCGCTCGCCGGATTGGACGAGGGCGGCGTTTCTTTCCTGGGCGGCGGCGATGGACTCGGAGGTCAGATCGTCGAGGCCGTAGAGTTCGGCGGCGAGGATGCGCACGGCTTCACCGTAGCCGGTGTATTGCGCGATCTCCCAGGCTGGCTGGACAGGCGCGAACCGGGCGGCCACGTCGGGGTCGCTCTGATCGTAGAGGCGGTCGAGGGCATCCTGCGAGGCGCCGGCCACGAAGAGGTCGGCGGAGACGTAGTTCTGGAAGAGCTGGACGAGGATATCGGGCTGTTCGTCGAGGTAGAGATGCTCGTAGCGCATGTGCTCGTGGGTATCGACGAGCGGGATCTGCTGGATGGAGGCGGCGATGTCTGTTTGAGGGGCCATGTCGTGTCAGCTCGCTTTCAGTTTTGCCTGCCACTGCTCGCGGAATTTTTTCACTTTGGGCCGGATGACGAAGAGGCAGTAGGGCTGGAATCCGTTGTCGCGGTAGTAGTTCTGATGGTAGGTCTCGGCCGGGTAGTAGGTGTCGAGAGGTTTGAGCTCGGTAACGATGGGAGCGTCCCATACCTGGGCGGCGTAGTCGCGGACCATCTCTTCGGCGACCTGCTTCTGCTCGTCGTCGTGGTAGAGGATGATCGAGCGGTACTGTGGTCCGACGTCGTTGCCCTGGCGGTCGGGCGTTGTCGGATCGTGGGAGGTGAAGAAGACTTCGAGGATTTCGCCAAAAGATATTTCGGAGCGATCGAAGGTAACCTGAACTACTTCGGCGTGGCCGGTCGTCTTGGAGCAGACCTGTTCGTAGGTCGGATTGACGACGTGGCCGCCGGCGTAACCCGATTCGACGCCCACGACACCGCGCAACTCTTCGTAGAGGGGTTCAAGACACCAGAAGCAGCCTCCTCCGAGGGTGGCGACTGCATGTGAATTCGTATTTTCGGTCATTAAGCTCTCTCCCTGACATGAGGACCTGTGGAGCAGCGGCACGCGGCCGGCAATCTGGCCGCTTTTGGCAAGGCGGTGGAGATGGCGCGTGGCAGTATCTTACCGCAGAAGGAAGGGGCGTCCAATAGGCCGGCAAATTGGTCGGCGGCGGCGGCCATGTTGTGAAGGGCGAACGGGGCGGCAGTTTGGGAATCGGCCGGAAATGGCTATAGTTGACGGCAATGTTTTGCGAAGGGCAGCCGTGAGGCGGCCCTCGAAAGGAGAGGCAAAGGACTCTTGATATGATTCGAATCGCTGAAATGTTGCCGGCGCAACCGTCGCCGTTGTGGAGGATGGTCAAGCAGTGCGGTGTCAACAGTGTTGTAGGCATGATGGATATGTCGACGATCGATCACCCGGACCCGGATATGAGACCGTGGGGGTTCATGAGCCTGGCACGGTTGAAGAGCGCGTACGAGAACGCCGGGTTCCAACTTGAGGTGCTGGAGAGTCGACCGCCGCTGGATAAGGCGAAGCTGGGTCTGCCGGGGCGGGACGAGGAGATCGAGACGGCGTGCGAGCTTATCCGCAACCTGGGGCGGCTGGGCGTGCCGGTCTGGTGCACGGAGTGGATGCCGGTATTCAACTGGATGCGCACGTCGACGACGATTCCTGAGCGGGGGGGCGCACTGGTGACGGGTTTTGACTACGACGTGGTGCGCAACGGGCCGCAGACGGAGTATGGCGTGGTGAGCGAGGAGCAGCTGTGGGAGAATCTGAAGTATTTCATGGAGATCGTGGTGCCGGTGGCCGAGGAGGCGGGGGTCAAGCTGGCGATGCACCCGGACGATCCGCCGCTGTCGCCGATCCGGGGGCTGGGGCGCATCATGCGCAGCGTGGAGAATTTTCAGCGGCTGATCGACCTTGTGCCGAGCCCGGCCAATGGGATCTGCCTGTGCCAGGGCAATTTCACGTTGATGACGGAAGAGCTGCCGGAGGTGATCCGCCACTTCGGCGCGCAGGAGAAGATCTTCTTCGTCCATTTTCGCGATGTGCGGGGCACGCCGACGAAGTTCAATGAGACATTCCACGACAACGGCAAGACGGATATGCTGGCATGCATGGAGGCATACCGCGCGATCGGCTTCGACGGCGTGCTGCGGCCGGACCATGTGCCGACGATGGAGGGCGACAGCAATGAGGACGCCGGCTATTCGTCGATCGGGCGCCTGTACGCGATCGGCTACATTCGCGGGCTGCGGCAGGCGGTGTACGCGTCGTGAAGGCGCGACGGTCTACATTTCCAGCATCCACTGGAAGATGGTGTCGGCCAGATTGGGCGGCATCTCGTGGCCGTAGTCGGGGTAGATGACGGTGCTCTTTGGCGCGGTGATCTTGTTGTAGGCGGCGAACTGGGTTGAGGGCGGGCAGATCTGGTCCATGAGGCCGACGCCCATCATCACCTCGGCGCGGATGCGGGGGGCGAGGAACTGAACGTCGACGTAGCCGAGGCGGGTGAAGACGGCCTCTTCGCGCTGGTGGCGCGGGTCGAATTTGCGGAACCATTCGCGCAGCTCGGCGTAGGCGTTGAGGTCGAGATCGAGGTCCCAGACGCGTTTGTAGTCGCAGAGGAAGGGATAGATGGGGGCGGCGCGTTTGACGCGCGGTTCGAGGGCTGAGCAGGCGAGGGTGAGCGCGCCGCCCTGGCTGCCGCCGGTGGCGCCGATGCGGTCGGCGTCGACGTCGTCCATTTCGATTACGATCTGGGCCATGCGGGCGGTATCGAGGAAGATCTGGCGGTAGAGCAGGTCTTCGGGGTCGCCGTCGAGGCCGCGCACAATGTGGCCGCGCAGGGTCCAGCCGGGTACACCGCCGACATCTTCGGAGCGGCCGCCCTGGCCGCGACAGTCGAGGGAGGCGACGGTAAAGCCGGCGGCGGCGTAGCCGAGCTTGCTCTGCCAGTCGCCGGAGTCACCGCTGTAGCCGTGGAACATGAGAATCGCAGGATGGGGGGCGGTGGCGGCGCGGGGCCGCAGCAGCTTGGCGTGGACACGGGCCCCCTTGGTGCCGGTAAAGTACATGTGGAAACATTCGGCGTAGGGTGCCTGGAAGTCGGCGGGTACGAGCTCCACTTCGGGATCGATCGAGGCCAGCTCGGCGAGCGCGGCGTCCCAGTAGTCGTCAAAATCATGCGGGCGCGGGTTGACTCCCTGGTAGGAGGACAGTTCTTCCTGGGGCAGGTCAAAGAGCAAAGGCATGGCGTTTTCCTTGGGCTAATGGGCGGCGGCTAATATGGGCAGCAGGCCAGGAACCTGCGGATGGTGTCGGGTCAATTGTCGCGCCTACGGGCAGTTGACGGCAAACGCCTTATCAGGAGCTCCGTTGGGTCACAGGGGGATGTGAGCCCAGGGCAATCGCATCTACATCTGGACGCCAAAATAACTCACAAAGGGCACCCACAAGGGGTGCCCCTACCATTTTCGTTCGTTTTCGGCTGAATAACCGATCTCCCAGTCACCGAAGACCTTAAGAATTCGCGAGCGCGCACTATGATTTGCGCTGTTCTCGGCGTTTTTTCGGAGTTGGGCTCGAATCAGGTAGTGTCGCGGGCTCTTGACCCAATTCGATGCAATCGCCCTGGATGTGAACTCTCTCCAAGTTGACCTCTATGAAGAACTGGGATACCCTTGCGCGGCTGCGATGTGATATGTCGTGGCGGATAGTGGAAGGCGCGCCCGCGCAATCGACTTGGAAGAGTACGATAACCCCACCGGTGCACCGCGATCGATAGAGGAACTCCCGTGCAGGCCGCGGCTACTTTATTGGTCCGTTTCTCGTTTTGCCGCGGCTATTGCAATTGCCATTTTCGTCGGATCGCGGGTTGCGGAAAGGGTCCGAAGTCCCGCGGCCTGAACGTGCGGTTTAAGGGTGGGGGTCAGGGGAGGACTTTCCTGAGTGAAGGCGCGAACGGGATACCTGACCGTGAGAGAGGATACCCGGCCTGTTCGTCGGTGTGGCGTGAAATGGAAGCAAAACAGGAGTTCGGCAAACCATTCAACAAGACAGTGAGAGCATCGAGATGAATTCTGAATCTTCAAGCTGGGACGCACTGAAGTTTCGCTGCATCGGACCGCCCAGGGGCGGGCGCGTGGTTGCGGTGGCAGGTCATCCGACTGAGAAGAATGTCTTCTATTTTGGCGCGGTGGCGGGCGGCGTGTGGAAGACGATCGACGGCGGCCACTACTGGGAGAATATCAGCGACGGGCATTTCGACGTCTCGTCGGTGGGCGCGATTGCGGTGTCGGAGGCCGACCCTAATGTGATCTACGCGGGGACGGGAGAGTCGACCATCCGTCTGGACGTAAGCTGGGGAGACGGCGTCTACAAGTCGACTGACGGCGGCGAGACGTGGGAGAACGTTGGACTGCGCGACAGCCATCATATTGGTCAGATTCGGATTCATCCGCGGGACCCGGATGTCGTCTACGTGGCGGCGCTGGGGCATGCGTTCGGGCCGAACAGCGAGCGGGGGGTCTACCGCTCAACCGACGGCGGCGGGAGCTGGGAGTGTGTGCTGCACGTGAGCGAGAAGGCGGGCGCGGTGGATTTGGCCCTGGATGTAGCGAACCCGCGCATCATCTATGCCTCGATCTGGCAGGTACACCGCCACTTCTGGGAGCTGGTCAGCGGCGGGCCGGACAGCGGTCTGTGGAAATCGACCGATAGCGGCGACAGCTGGACCGACATCAGCCGCAATCCGGGGTTGCCGCAGGAGGGTCTGCTGGGGAAGATCGGCGTTTCGGTCTCGCCGGCGCGACCCAGCCGGCTGTGGGCGATTGTGGAGGCTGAGGGTGAAAAGTCGGGCGTCTACCGCTCGGATGACCGGGGCGCGACGTGGGCGCATCTGACGAACAACCAGGATTTGCTGAACCGGCCCTGGTATTACCTGCACATTTTTGCCGACCCGCAGGACCCGGATACGGTCTACGTCAATAATTTGAAGATGTGGAAGAGCATCGACGCCGGCAAAGAGTGGGAGGAGATTACGACGCCGCACGGCGACAACCATGGGTTGTGGATCGACCCGGAGGAGCCGCAGCGGATGATCAACGGCAACGACGGCGGCGCGTGCGTGAGCTTCAACGGCGGCGAAACGTGGAGCACGATCTACAACCAGCTTACGGGGCAGTACTATCATTTGGACGTGGACAACCGGCTGCCGTACCGGGTCTACGGCACGCAGCAGGACAATTCGAGCGTTGCGGTGCCGAGCGCGTCGGAGAAGGGCGCGATTCTGTGGGGCGACTGCTACCCGGCGGGTACGGGCGAAAGCGGGTACATCGCGGTGAAGCCGGATGACCCGGATATTTTGTACGTGGGCGCGGTCGGCTCCTCGCCGGGGGGCGGGGGCGCGCTGCAGCGGTACGACCATCGCACGAAACAGATCCGGCTGGTGACGGTGTGGCCGGAGCCGTTCAGCGGCTGGGGCGCGAAGTATATGAGGTACCGGTTCCCCTGGACGTTTCCGATCGTTTTCAGCCCGCACGACGCGAACGTGCTCTACACGTGCGGCAACCACGTATTCCGCACAACCGACGAGGGCAGCTCGTGGGAGGCCATCAGCCCGGATTTGACGCGGAATGACGAGAGCAAATTGGAGCCGTCGGGCGGCCCGCTGACGCTGGACACGAGCGGGGCGGAGCACTACTGCACGATTTCGACCTTTATCGAGTCGGCGCACGCGGCGGGCGTATTCTGGGCGGGCAGCGACGACGGGCTGGTCCATATCAGTGAGGACGGCGGTGGTAGCTGGCGGAATGTCACGCCGCCCGATTTGCCTGAATGGAGCCTCGTAACGGTGATCGAACCGAGCGCGCACGATCCGTCGACGGTCTATATGGCGGCGACGCGCTACAAGCTGGACGATTACGGCCCGTATCTGTTCAAGACGACGGACCGGGGCCAAAGCTGGAAGCGAATTGACGCAACCTTTCCCCAGGAGGAGATCACGCGTATGTTGCGGGCGGACCCGGCGCGTGAGGGGCTGCTCTACGTCGGCACGGAGACGGGGGTTTTCGTCTCGCTTGACGACGGCGGGTCTTGGCAGCGGATGCCGGGCAATCTGCCGGTGGCGCCGGTCTACGATATGGTGATCAAGGAGGGTGACCTGGTTGTGGCGACGCACGGGCGCGCCTTCTGGATCCTGGATGACCTGACGCCGCTGCGGCTGGCCGATGGGCTGCAGGGGGCGAAAGAGGGCGGGGCGAGGCTGTTCACGCCGCGCAGGACTCTGCGGCGCTGGCATTCCTGGAGCGTCGAGGGGATGCGCGGCGACGGACGCAACTATGCGCTGGCTGCCGGTCAGCTGATCACGTATCGGGACAAGAAGGATGAAAGCGGTCAGAACGTGCGGCGTATGCTGGACTGCGGCGAGAATCCGCCGCAGGGCGCGATCTTCTACTACAGGCTGCCGCCGGACGCGGCGGAGGTGTGCCTGGCCGTTCTGGATTCTGATGGAGAGGAGATCCGTTCGTTCGGACGGAAACCGGCGGAGGCGGACACGGAGGATGAGGAGGACCCGTCGGCCCAGTATCTCACGACCGAGGCCGGTCTCAATCGATTTATCTGGAACCTTCGCTACAAGGATGCTGAGCAGTTGGCGGGCGACGCGTTTACGGACAAGAGCGTAACCGGGGCGCTGGCGGCGCCGGGCACCTACCAGGTGCGCCTGACGGTGGACGGCGAAAGCCAGACGGAGTCGTTTGAACTGTACGTTGACCCGCGGGTGGGGAGCAGCCAGGAGGACTTGCAGGCGCAGTTCGAGCTGTGGCAGGAGGTGAATGCCAAGCTGAGCGAGACCCACCGGGCGGTCAAGCGGCTGCGGTTGGCGCGCAAGCGGGTGAAGTCGATGGCCGAGATGGTGGCTGACAGCGGGGTGGAGGAGGAGGCGAAGAAGGCGATCCAGGAGCGGGCCGAACAGATCGCGGCGCAGCTGGGCGAGGTGGAGGTGGAGCTGGTCCAGCCGGAAGCAAAGGTGGCCTTTGACAGAATACGGCTGCGCGCGATGCTCAACGCCAAGCTGCACAATCTGGTCAGCGTGATCGGGGCGGCGGACGAAAGGCCGCCGCAACAGGCCTATGACGTTTTTGCGCATCTCAGCGAGCTGACGGATGAACAGCTGGACAAGCTGGACTCGATCCTGGGCGAGAGCATAGCCGATTTCAACGCGGCTGTGCAGGCGGCGAACGTGCCGGCGGTTGTGGCGTAGAGACGGTTCGATGCGCTTGTCTTTCGGGAGTCGCGGGGATATAGGGTCGCCTGCGCTGCTAAAGATCACGCTGGCCGATTTCATCGTGCGCAGCGCGTACCAGATGGGGAAGACGCCGCTGCTGCCGCTGTTCGCCGCGTCGCTGGGCGCGTCGGATGCGCTGCTGGGGCTGATTGTGGCGGTGTCGACGCTTACGGGCATGGTGACGAAGCCTCTGTTCGGCCTGCTTTCGGACCGGATGGGGCGGCGGCTGTGGCTGCTGATCGGCACGCTGGTGTTCGCGGGCGTGCCGTTTTTGTATGGGTTAATCGAGACGCCGGGGCAGCTGGTTGCCCTCCGGTTGCTGCACGGCACGGCGACGGCGATCTACGGGCCGGTCACGGTGGCGTATGTGGCGGAGCGCGGCGGGAAGCGGAGGGGAGAGCGGCTGGGGTGGTTCGGCATGGCGCGCAGCGGCGGTTACCTGGTCGGGCCCGTTGCGGCCGGCTGGCTGCTCTTGACGCTGGACCCGGTGACGGTCTTCACGCTGATCGGGGGGCTGAGCCTGGTGGCATTTGTGCCCGTGTTGGCGCTGGGGGACGAAGAGTCGGTAAGGGACGAAAGAATCGAGAGGCGGATAAGGCGCAAGAAGCGGAGAATTCCAGGACCGGGAACGGTTCGTCAGTTTGTCTTGGGCCAGGCAGGGCTGGCGGTTGTGCCCGCAGTCTGGTTATCAGGCGCGCTGGAGGCGTCGGTCTTTGTTGTTACCTATGTTATCAAGGCGTTTCTGCCCGTGTACGCGCTGACGTCGGGATACTCAACGGTCGAGATCGGGCTGTTCTTCACGGCGCAGGAGGGCGCGCTGGTGCTGCTGAAGCCGTGGGGCGGCCGGCTGGGTGACAGAGTGGGCCATTTGCGGGCGGTATCGCTGGGAATGGGCTGCCTGGGGCTTTCGCTGCCGTTCCTGTTGACGGCGACGGATACGTTTGGACTGCTGGTGGTAGCGTCAGCGATGGGGGCGGCGCAGGCGCTGATCTTCCCGGCGACGTTGGCATTTATTGCGGAGCAGGCGCCGGAGGGCAGAGTCGGGGCGGGCATGGGGCTGGCGGGTTCGCTCAAGAACGGGGGAAAGGTAGCAGGACCGCTCTTGGGAGGGTTGCTGATTGCGGCGATGGGCTATGGCGGACTGTTGTGGCTGCTGGGCGGGATGCTGGTAGCAGGCGCGCTGGGCCTCTTCTTCCGAATTCGACTGGTCGACTTTCCGCTGACACCGACGGCACAGCGGGTTGAGCCGGAGCGATCGGTTTAGGGCTGGTTGGCATCTGTCTGAACTGTGATTCATCTGATTTATGTGATGGACATGATAAGTGGCGCTGGCTCACGAATGGCGCTTCGTTTACGAGAGCAAGTTGAATCAGAGTCCAAGCTGTTCACGGACAGCCTGTAGATGTGGGCTCTTTGAATGGTTTTCCATAAAGACAGCGAACCTAGTCGAGCTTGGCGCGGCGAATTGGCGAGAGCAGGATCAACGCCAGCTCTACGGTCAGTGCGGCAGCGCCGACGAGGAGGGTGGCGCGCAGGCCGATTGTCTCGCCGAGTGCGCCGCCGATGAAGGCGCCGAGGGTTGCCACGCCGAATAGCACGAACCGGCGCGCGGCGGTGACGCGCCCGAGCAGCCGGACCGAGGTGATTGCCTGGCGGAGACTGACCTGGTTGACAAAGTAGAGCGAACTCCCGAAGCCGCCCAAGGCCAAGGCGGCGCCCACTGCCATCACCACACCCCTGGGTTGATCGGCAGCAACGAGCAGCAGAGATCCCAAGATCCAAATCAGTTTGCCAAGCGCGAGGGTCCTGCCGACGCGTAGTATGCGCGCGGCACGGGGGGCCAGCAACGCGCCCAGCAGGGAGCCGACACCGCCGCAGGCCAGGACAGTGCCGATCAGTGCGGGCGAAAGACTGAGTTGATCGACCAGGAAGAGCATCTGCACGGCTGCGGCGAGGGACCCGGCCAGCATCCCAAGGCTCGACGAGATTGTAAGCGCAGTCAGCAAGGGCGTCCTCAGCAGCTCGTGGATGCCCTCGGCGATTTCGTGGAGGAGCGTCTGCGTGTGCGAACGCGGCGGGTCGCCATGTTCGCGGTCTTCGCGGCCCACTCCGTTGGCGGGGTGGTCGAGATCCGGCTCTGGAAGGGCGCGGAGCGCAAGCGCGGAGAGGAGGTATGAAAGGGCGTCAATGAGGATGGCCCTGGCTGCGCCGAGGAGTTGTACCAGACCGCCGGCCGCTGCAGGTCCGGCGATGGAGATAAGGGCCTCGCTGGTGGAGAGTCTGCTGTTGGCGTCAACCAGCGCGCGCTTTTCGACCAGGGCGGGGAGCAGTGAGATGGCCGCGATCTGGAAGAAAACGGTCAGTGTCCCTGCCGCGAAGGTCACGAGCCAGAGTTGAAGAAATGTGAGCCGGCCCAAAAAGGCGGCGGCGGGGACCGAGGCGAGCAGCAGCGCTCGCCCGATGTCGGACCAGACGAGAATTGGGCGGCGCGGGACGCGGTCGACCCATACACCGGCGACGAGGCCGAAGAGAAGATTGGGAAGTGACCCGGCCGCGGCCAGCAGCCCCATTTGCGAAGGTGAGGCCCCGAGCAGGAGCACGGCCGTCAAGGGCAGCGCGACTGATGTGATGGCGGTGCCGGCGCCGGAGGTAACGTGGGCGACCCAAAGTCGAGTGAATGCCCGGTTGCGCCAGAGGGAATGGGCCTGTTTCAAGGTTGTCATTTCTCGATGTCCGGTCGGCGATCGTTCGGCCGGTGCAAGTTGCCTGTTGCCGGGTTGCATATTATCATGCGAGGCGAGGAGGGATGAAGATTCTTTTTCTTCAGTCCCTCTTTCTGTTGTTTGGCGTCGCCGATGGCGGCGCAACCTGATGGATGGACGTCACCTGGTTGCAGTACAGGGCGGTTGCCGGCGGTCAATTCGACGCCGAGGCAGCTGTCAGTGCAGATCCAAAACGGGACAGCGATGATAAGTGACAGGCAGGCCCGGAACACTCCGCGGACTTTCATCAAGAAAGAGTTTCTGACAAACACTGTGTTCCTGGTGGCGTCGGGGCACTTTCTATTGGAGCTTTTTCACCAGTACCTGCCGGTGTTTTTCCTGCACTTTCAGGAGCAGGTCGGGCTAAGCTATGAGCAGATCGGGACGATAACGCTGGTCGGAACGACGACGATGTCGCTTGCGCAGCCCATCTTCGGCTATTTCATCGACCGCTGGGATTCGCGGCGCATTACCGCGATCAGTGTGATCTGGCTGGGCCTGGTAATGGCGCTGCTGGGGCTCAGCAACAGCTATTGGACGCTGATGGCGGCGGTGGCGCTGGCCGGCCTTGGGTCGGCGGCCTTTCATCCGGCGGGGGCATCGGTTATCAACAAAGCCGCAGCCGGCGTAAAGACGGGCCGGGCGGTCTCCTTTTTTGCCGTGGGTGGGAATGTAGGCTCGGCGACCAGCCCGCTGCTGCTGGCGTTCGGGCTGGGGTTGCTGGGGCTGAAGGGGACAATCGTCCTGCTTCCGGTGGTGATTGCGGCCGGCATCTGGCTGGTCAGCGGGCTGGGACGGGAGAGCACGGGGGACCGGGAGGCGCACCGGGCGCGGCAGTCGCGAGCGGGCCAGGGATTCGTGATCGGCCTTGTTCTCATAACGGTAGTGTCAATGACGCGCTCCTGGTTCCAGCTGAGTTTGACGACCTATTTGCCGGCTATGCTGGAGGGGCGGGGCCATTCGGCCATCTATGGCGGTCAGATGCTGTTCGTGTTTTCGATCTTTATCGGCGCGGGCAGCCTGTTTGGAGGCATCCTGTCGGACCGGTACGGCCGCTGGCAACTGCTGCTGGCCAGTTTCGCTTTGATGGGGCCGGCATTCTGGCTCTTTATGCAGGCGGATGGAATTGTCCAGTTCGGTTTTGCGGCGGCGATTGGATTTGCCCTGGGCTGTACATACCCGACGACGGTGGTGTTGGCGCAGGAGGTATGGCCGAGGGGTCTTGCGATGGCTTCGGGCCTGGTGATGGGACTGGGCTGGTGGCCGGGCGGCCTGGGCGCGACCTTTACCGGCAGGCTTGCGGACCAGGTCTCGCTCCAGAGCGCGCTGGAAGGCCTGGTCGTTGCGCCCGTATTGGGGGCGCTTTTGATGGCGGGGTTGGGGCTGGCGCTGCGGGCTCGAGGCGGGCGGCCGGTCAAGGAAAGGGTCGCGAAACAGGCCTGACAGGAGAATCGCCATGACAATACCGCTCCCAGTATTGCTCGACGTGGACACGGGCGGCGATGACGCGCTGGCGCTGTTGCTGGCGATGGCGTCGCCGGCGCTGGAGGTGTGCGGTATCACCTGTGTGGCTGGCAACTGCGGCCTGGAGCAGGTGGTAACGAACACGCTGAGGCTGCTGGACGGGATCGAGGCGCCGCCCGTTCCGGTTGCGGCGGGCATGGGCAGGCCGATTGTGGATGCCGGACTGCCGCCGCCGGCGCTGCACGGGAGTGACGGGATGGGGGACCTGGGGCTGCCCGGCCCGCGGCGCAGCGCGCTCGACGTGCATGCGGTCGAGTTTTTGCGGGACGCGCTGACCGAGACCGCAGAGCCGTTGACGTTGATCTGCCTGGCCCCGCTGTCGAATATCGCCATGTTGCTGCGGACCTACCCCCGGATTGGCGAGAAGATCGAACGGCTGTACGTGATGGGCGGGACCTATGCTGCGCCGGGCAATGCGACGCCGGCAGCCGAGTTCAACGTTCGCTGCGACCCGGAGGCGGCGGCGATCGTCTTGGGAAGCGGGCTGCCCGTGACGCTCTATCCGCTGGACCCGTTCATGCAGGTGCGGATAACGCGGGAGGAGGCGGAGGCGATGACGCGGGCGGCGGGCGCGGGGGCGCGCATCGCCGGCGGCATCGCGCTGCACTATTGCCGTTACTTCGGGGCGGAATTCTCGCTGATCGGCGACGCAGGAACGGTTGCAGCGGTCATCGACCCGGAGGGGGCTGCGGCGGTCCGCGGGCCGGTGCGGGTGGAGTTGGCGGGCGGCGCGACGAGAGGAGCGACGCTTTTTGACCGGCGGCTGTGGGCGGCAGAGGAAGCCGGGGATGGGTGGACGGAGATCGAGGTGATCACCGGGGTGGACGCGCCGCGCTACAGGCGGTTGATGGCATCGGCGCTCGGCGTGGAAGAGATGCTGGACGACTAGAACGGGGCCCTCGTGAAATCGAGAGCCTCGATACTTTCAACCTCTTGGAGTCATCCACGAAGTAACACGAAGGGACACGAAGTCGGTCCCCGAATGCGCCCTTTCACAGGACGGGCGGGTTGCAGGCCTCGCGTGGCAGAGCATTTCCTTTTCTGAAAAATGAAGTCTACGCCAGAAGCGCTTCGGCGTTGGCGCAAAAGATCTTGCGGCGGACTTCGACCGGCAGGTCGAGGCTGTTGAGGAGGATCTGCATGCGGTCGTCGAAGTAATCGCGCCCGAAGAGTAGGCGGTCCTGGAATTCGAGCAGGAAAGGCGCGGCGGAGGCCGGGTTTTCGGGAGGCAGGGTATCGCGGTTGAGCCGGCTGAAGTCCCGGGTCAGCGCGTTGTGTGCGGAACCGGCTGAGAGGTCTGCGTAGAGGTTCGGATAGGCGCGGAAGAGGTCGAACAGCCTGCCGCCGGGCAGCACCGGCCCCTTGGGATAGCCGACTCTGTCGAACTGGTCGTCGCCGGAGATGTGGGCCCAGAAGCCGGGCGCGTGACCGATGAAGACGGTATCGGGGCAGGCCTGCAGCGCGCGTTCGAAGGCGTCAATGCTGCCGCCGTACCACCAGTCGGTGCGGGGATAGCTGCGCCCGGTGGGGATGGGGTAGTCGATGTGGACGGTGACCGGCAGCCCTTTTTCGCCGCAGAAGCGGAAGAGACGCAGCGCGTCGGGGTTGTCGTAGAGCATGCGCAGCTTGATTTCGCCGCAGACCTGGACACCGTGAATCTCGATTGCGGCCTGGAGCTGGTCAATGGCTTCGGGGCGGCGGGGGTCGGGGGCGTAGCCGAGGATGAAGCGTTCGGGCGCGGCCTGTTTGTAGCGCAGGCAGGCGGAGAATGGGACGGGGTAGGCGAGGCCGTCGCCGAAATGCATGACGGAAAAATAGCCCGCCGGGTCGTACTCGTCCGGCGGGCATTCCCAAGTGAGGAGCCAAGTCCTGTCGATGCCGTGGCGGTCCATGTTGGCCAGAAACCTGGCGAGGTCGTGGCCGTGCCAGTCGGGGTGGTTGTGGGCGTCGATTGTGGTCATGGAGGGTTAAGAGAAGGCGGCTACGAGCGCCGCTCCGGCCACAACTGCCACGCAGGCTACCAGGAGGACCATGCCCACAATCGGCAACGCTACGGCGACGATGGCCCGGCCCTGGGAAAGCCCGTACTCAACCTTTGTGGCAAAATAGGCAAGCACAAAATAGTAGAGAACCAGTAGGAAGCCTCCACACATTCCGGCAACGGGCACGAGGCTGAGAAGGGAATTGACTATCATTATTGGTGCGCCGAAGGCGGCTGTCAGGTAGGCGTACCTGCCATATTGGCCCCGTCCACCGAGAACGGTGGCGATCAGATGGTAGATTCCCACGCCTATCAGGAATCCGACCGGGCCTATGATGATGTAAAAGAGGCTTGCCAAGGGCCCTCCGGGGGCGCCTCCTGCGTCTGCCAGCCCTAACTCTCCCTGGAATTCGGGCGGCAGCATGGCTGTAAATTGACCCAAACCGCTCATAGCTGAGGAAAACAACTGGGCTTGAAGAAGGCCCAGTAGGGCCGCGACGACCGAGGCCATGATCATCCATACAAGCGCAGTGCCCAGTGTCGCCGAGGGCTTCTCTCGCGCGGCGACGAAAACTTCCTCGCCCGGACTGAGAAGTACCTTCTTCCAAGTTTGGAAAATCTCGTTGAAGTCCATTGCTCTTTCCTTTTGTGTGAAGGGGGAGCGACACTCTGATCTTCGCTCGACTTAGACCCTTGTGCAAAACATCACACAATTGTGTGATGGGGCTGATGTGCATACCTTTGGGGGTGCTGCTATTCTAATCGTTGCCCAGATGATATACAACCTTCGTTTCCCTCCGTTCGCTTGGCAGACGTACCCGGTTTTGGAGGGGAAAATAAACTGGTACAGACGGAGTTGAGTTATGGGACATTCCGAAAAGGCTGGCAGTTAACATTGACCGAAATAGGGAGGCAATATGGGTGTTATTGTGGAGGCGTCGGGGCGCAGGTCGGTGCGGGTTGAGGTCGAAGTTCCGGGTACGGTCGAGGAGGCGTGGCGGGCTATCGCGACGCCGGAAGGGATTTCGTCATGGTTCGTGCCGGCGGACTTCGGGACCGGAGAGGACGGGCGGCCCGAGCGTCTGAGTTTCTACTTTGGACCAGGGATGAAGTCAGGAGCGAAGGTTGAGAGTTGGGAGCCGCCGCGCAGCTTCAGTTCCGAGAGCAGTGACTTTGTTGAAGAGGGGGCGCCGGTGACGACGGAGTGGCGCGTGGAGGAGGCCGCGGGCGGGGGATGCGCCGTGCGCGTGGAGCACAGTCTGTACATTGACAGCGATGAGCGGGATGCCCATCTACTGGGCGTTGAGGCGGGCTGGCCGGCCTTTTTCCGCATTTTGCAGATGTACATGACTCATTTTCGCGGGCAGTCGTGTGCGTTGATGGAACTGCATGGGACTGCCGCGAGCGACGATCCGGCGTGGGAGAAGCTGGCAAACGGACTGGGATTCGGCGGCGGAAAGGTGGGCGAGCACTACGCCGCGCTAGCTGACGCGCCGAGGTTGGCGGGCACCCTAGATTACGCGCCGGACGACACGGAAGCCCTTTTGCGCCTAGATGAGCCGACGTCGGGCGCGGCGCATCTGTACGCGATGCCCGCGGAGGACATTCAGATCATTTCGGTACGGATCTATCTGTACGGGGATGATGCCGCCGAGGTGGTTGCGCGCGAGCAGCCTGGATGGCAGGCGTGGATGGAGGCGCGGTTTCCCCCTGGGGCAGAATGAGCCTGCGCTCAACTGCCTCGCAGGAGCGTATCTTCCGCGATCCCCCACAGGCGCGGCGAGGTAATCTCCAGGCTGTTGCCGGAGGGGTCGCGGAAGTAGATAGAGCGGCTCTTTCCGAACTGGATCTCCCTCTCGATCTCCACGCCGTTTTCGGCAAGATGGTTTTTCCAAAGATCAATCTCATGTTCGGGTACGGCGAAGGCCAGATGGCCTGCGCCGTGTGCGCCGTGCACGGGCGCGTCCTTGGGGCCGCCCGCGGAGTTTGCGGTCGCTTCGGCGTTGAAGAGGAGGAGCATCCTGTTTCCACAGCGGAGGAAAACGTGCCGGCCCTCCACTTTCGAATAGAAGGCGAGACCCAGGAGTTCGGTGTAGAACTTCTGCGTTGCACCGAGGTCGGTTACGTACAGTGCGGATTCAAGAACGTCGGTGACTCGCATTGACGGTTTCATGGTGTTTTCCCCGGTATCACGTCAGCGCTTGAAGCTTTTGTTGCAGGAATCGTACGCAGCCGGGCACCTGGTCGGGTGACAGGCTGTGAAGTACGAGCGCGCCGCGGTAGCCGCTGCTGTGCAGCAGCCCCAGGTAGTGGTCGTAGTCGAGCAGGCCGGTCCCAGCGGCCTCGTGTCCGGCCTCGCCGTCGCGGCTGAGATCTTTGGCGTGCGCCAGCGCGATGCCCTCACCGAGCAGATCGAAGGCTTCGTCGAGGATTTGATGCTGGCGGTGGATTGTTCCCGCGGGGAAGACGTTGGCGCCGTCCATCACGATCGTCAATCTGTCAGACTGCATCGCGTCCAGGAGTTGTCGGGCCTTGTGCGGCGAGCTGACGACGTTGGACACTTCGGGTTCGATTCCCAGGCGCACGTTGTGGTCCGATGCAATTGTGAGGGCCTGCTCGATGGCGGCCAGCAGGTCGGACCAGGCTTCTGGCGAGCTGTTCAGCGGGTGAGCAGCCCACATGTTGTGTGGGTTGCGTGTGCCGGTGCAGAGTGTGAGGAGGTCGGTGCCGAGGTCGGCTGCGCGGGCGGCGAGCAGCTGCAGCCAGCGCATACCCTGTTCGCGGACAGCCGGGTCGGGGTGGATCATGTTGTAGGTGGCGGAGAGGGAGACGGCTTCGATATTGCGGGCCTCCATCTGCCGGCGGGCCCGCGCGAATGCGGCGGCGTCCGGGCCGCCCGGCATGTCGGTGGGACCCATGCAGCTGACATTGAACTGGATATGGCGGATGCCATGCACCGCGACTGCGTCCAATACTTCTGCGAGCGTCGGGGCTTCGAATGTGCGGGCGTAAATGCCGATCTCCATTCAGACACCTCCTGAGACGGAATTGAGCGCGACCCAGTCGCCCCCGGTTGCCGCGGAGCGGGCGATGGCGGCCATGGCGCGCATGGAGGCAAGGCCGTCGTGGACGCCGGCGCCCCACTGTTCCTTGCCGTGAAGAACTGTGTCGGCCCAGCCTTCGAGCTGGCGGCGGTAGCCGTGGCCGTCCTGGCCCAGCGGGCGGGTGTACAGGTCGTCGGTGGTGGAAAAGCACTCGACGCAGCCGGACTTGTGGTACCAGGAGATGGGCAGGCGACCGTTGACGCTGCCGTGTTCGCCCTGGATGCGGAAGCCCTCTTCGAAGTCGCCCGCCACGGTGACGGTCAACTCAAGGTGGCCAAGGCTGCCATCAGTGTAGGCCACGTCGATAAACCAGCAGCGCCGGTCGAAGCGTTCCAGCAGGCGAGAACGGACCTGGGTTATGTCGCTCTGCGAAAGGAATCGGGCGGTGTCGGTCAGGTGGCTGCCGTGTGCGAGCATGAGATAGCGGCGGCGGTCGCCCTTGGGGTTGCCGGAAGGCCGGAGGACCTGTGAACTGGTTTCGACGAGCGGCTGAAGGGCGTCTGTCATGGTGTAGCGGTGGACGGAGTCGTAGTACCAGAATTGAGCCGAGATCAGGCCGCCGATCTGCTCGCGGATAAAGCGCCGGGCATGAATGACGCCGGGGTCGAAACGGCGGTTGTGGCCCACCTGCAGGGTAAGGCCGGAGGAGGTGACGGCGTCGCGCAGTGCTTCACACTCTTCGACGGTGACGCCCATCGGTTTTTCGACGAGCACGTGTTTGCCGGCTTCGAGGGCCTGAATCGCCAAGGAGGCATGAAACTGATCGGCCACGCCGACGATAACGCCTTCGACGCGGGGGTCGGCGAGCATGTCGGCGTAGTGGAGGAAGCTGCGTTGGGGGCGGTGCGCGGCGGCGACGCGCGCCAGCAGGTCGGGCGCGGCCTCGCAGAGGGCGTAGAGCTGGGTATTGCGTCCCTTGCGGCAGGACTCGAGATGGGCGATTTGCGCGATCGGTCCGGCGCCGAGCACGCCAATGCGGAGGAGGCGGGACTCCTTTTGGATTGGCACTGTCAACTCCTACTGGGACTCATGTGTCAGGCGACCAGGGCCTGGTAGGCGGCCACACGGAATTCACGGGTGACAGGATAATGGCCGGGAGGCATGAACTGGGTCATGAAAATGCCCAGCATCTCCTCTTCGCGATCGATCCAGAATTGGGTTGTGGCGGCGCCGCCCCAGCCGAAGATGCCGGCGCTGCCGGGGGCCCCGGAAGCGGGCAGGTCGACCAGAACACTGACACCGAGGCCGAAGCCGTAACCGGCGTTGGGGATGCCGTTCAGGACGATCGGGACCAGGTTGGAGGGAAGGTGGTTGGCGCGCATCATATCGAGGGTCTTTCGACCGAGCAGGCGGGTACCGTCGAGCTCGCCGCCGTGGAGGAGCATCTGGGCGAAGCGCAGGTAATCTCCGATGGTCGAAACGAGGCCGCCTCCTCCGGAGAGAAAGACCGGGGGCTTGGCGAAGCGGCTGGCGCGCGGCGACTCGTGCAGCTCGATTTTCGGTTCGCCGCCGTGGCCAACGTCTTTTGCCGGCGCGCTCCGGGTCCTGGAATTGCGTCCCAGATCGCGGCCGAGGCTGAAGCCGCCGAGAGGACAGTAGCAGGCGGAGAAGCGTTCGAGCGACTCGGTGGGCACATGGAAGGCGGTATCGTGCATGGCCAGCGGTTTGAAGATCTCCTGGCGGAAAAAGTCGTCGAGTGGTTGTCCGGCAAGCACCTCGATCAGACGTCCCAGTACGTCGGTCGCGAGGCTGTAGTGCCAGCGGGCGCCGGGGTGGTAGAGCAATGGCAGCCGGGCCAGCTTCTGCACCACGGTTTCGAGGGGGAGCTTGTCGCGGTCGCCGACCTGCCGGCGGTACACTTTGTCGACCGGAGAGTCCCGGTCCCAGCCGTAGCTCAGGCCTGCGGTGTGCATGAAGAGGTCTTTGACGGTGATGGGCCGCGGCGGCGGTTCAAGCTTTTCGAGATCACCGGTGAAGACCTTTGCATCCTCGAACTCGGGCAGGTGTGTTGCGATCGGGTCATCGAGGAGAAAGAGGCCTTCTTCGAATAGCATGAGTGCAGCGACGGCGGTGACCGGCTTGGTCATCGAGTAGATGCGGAAGATCGTATCCTCAGTCATGGGGCGGCCAGCCTCCATGTCCCGCTGGCCGAAGGCGCGGGCGTATGCGACTTCGCCCTTGCGATAGATGAGACCGAGGGCGCCGGATAGCAGGCCTCCCTGCACGTATCGCTCGAGAAGGGTGTCAACGCGTGCGAGACGTTGCGGTGAGATCCCGACTCTCTGGGGTTGCGGGTTCGACATTGATGGTCCTTCTGTTGATGTGTTGCTTATTTGCGTCGGGCTGGGATTGCTCCGGCGTCGATGTCTGGTCAATCGATAAGTGCCTGGTAGGCCGCGAGGCGGAACTCGCGGGCTAAGGGATAGTAGTCGAAGGGCACGAATTGGGTCATCAGCAGACCAATCATCTCCTCGGCGGGATCGATCCAGAACTCGGTTGTGGCGAGGCCACCCCAGCCATAGGATCCGGCGCTTCCCGGCGCGCTGGAGGCGGGTGGGTCTGTCAAAAGGCTGACGCCCAGGCCGAAGCCGTAGCCGCTGTCGGGGGTTGGGCCGACCTGGATTGGTATGAGTTTGGCCGGCAGCTGGTTGGCGCGCATCATTTCGACTGTTTTGCGGCCGAGCAGCCGGTTGCCGTCGAGCACGCCGCCGTTGAGCAGCATCTGGGCGAAGCGCAGGTAGTCGCCCGCGCTGGAAACGAGGCCGCCGCCGCCGGAAAGGAAGCGTGGGGGCCGTGTATAGCGGCTGCCGGTGGGAGCGTCCTGCAGGTCAAATCTGGGCTCGCTGAGGTTGGAAAGGTCATAGGGATCGTCGAAATCGGGTCTCGGGCTGGGGGGCGCGCCAGGTCCCATCTTGCCGCCGGGCGGCCAGTAGCAGGCGGCGAACCGATCAAGCGATTCAGGCGGCAGATGGAAGGCGGTGTCCTTCATTCCCAGGGGCGCGAAAATTTCCTGACGGAAGAAACGGTCTAGCGATTGGCCCGAGAGCAGTTCAACCAGGCGGCCAAGGACGTCGGTCGCGTAGCTGTAGAGCCAGCGGGAGCCTGGGTGGTAGAGAAGCGGGAGCACGGAGATTCTCTGGACAAAGGTCTCCAGAGTCAGCTGCTCGGTATCGCCAATCGTCTGCCGGTACCGCTCCTCGACGGGGTGTTGCAGGTCCCAGCCGTAGGTCAGTCCCGCGGTGTGCGTGAAGAGGTCTTTGACATGTATGGGCCGGTCGGGCGTTTCAAGATTCTCCATGTCGCCGGTGTAGACGCGCACGTCCCCAAATTCCGGGATGTATGTCGCGAGGGGGTCGTCGAGAAGGAAGCGCCCTTCTTCGTAGAGCATGAGCGCGGCGACGGCGGTGATCGGTTTGGTCATCGAGTAGACACGGAAGATCGTATCTTCGGTCATGGGCCTGCTCGTCTCAAGTTCGCTCAGTCCGACGGCGTTGGCGTAGGCTACCTTGCCCTTACGATAGATGGTCCCGAGGACGCCGGCGAGGAGGCCGCTTTGGACGTATCGCTCGAAGAGCCTGTCGACGCGGGAGAGGCGTTGCGGCGAAAATCCGGCACGTTGCGGCTGAGAAGATGTCATCAGAGTTCCTTGCGGGAGTGAAAGGCCGGCGGCTGCAGCTAGTCTGCGGCCGCGGCGGCGGTGGACAGTTCGGGTCGTTCGGGGATGGGCAGGTGGACGAGGGCGGCGAAGACGCCGAGGGCGATGCCGGCGATCCAGACCGGCAGGTAGGTGCCTGAGGTGTCGTAGATGCGGCCGCCGAGCCAGACGCCGATGAAGGCGCCGATCTGATGGCTGAAGAAGACGATGCCGTAGAGCGTTGACAGATAGCGGGGACCGAAGAAGAGGGCGACAGTCCCGCTGGTGAGGGGGACGGTTGCCAGCCAGAGGAAGCCGATCGCGCCGCCGAAAATGAGCGCCGAGAGGCGGGAGACGGGCGCGAGCAGAAAGAGCAGGATGACAACGGCGCGGCCCAAGTAGATGAGGCTGAGCATGTATTTGCGGGGGAAGCGGTCGCCGAGCCAGCCGAAGGTTATTGAACCCAGGATGTTGAAAGCGCCGATGAGCGCCAGCGCGCCGGCGGCGACGAATTCGGGCTGACCGTTGTCGCCCAGATAAGCGGGCAGATGGGCGCCGATGAAGGCAACGTGGAAGCCGCAGACGAAGAAGCCGGTTGTCAGGAGCAGGTAGCCGCGATTGCGGATGGCTCTGTCGAGCACTTGCAGGAATGGCTCGTCAACGTGGGGTTGCTGCACGCCGTGCAGCTGCGTGCCCGGGCGGCGGGGAAGGCCAAAAGCCATCAGCGCGACGATGCTTGAGACGGCAGCCAGGACATAGAGTGCGCCCTGCCAGCCGAGATTGGAGAGCAGCAGCTGGGCCAGGGGCGGCAGTACGAACATGCCTGCCGAGCCGGTGGCGGTGATGAGGCCGAAGACGCGACTGCGCTGTTCCTCTGAGACCAGCTGCGCGACCGCGCCAAGTACAATGACGAAGTTGGTGGCGCTCAGGGCGACGCCTACGAACAGTCCGAAGGAGAGAACGAGTCCCAGCGTTGATGAAACCATCGTCACCAGAATGAGGCCGACGGCGTACAGGAATGAGCCTGCGATCAGGACGCGGCGGGGCCCGAAACGGTCGGAAAGGAGGCCGATCAGGGGCAATCCGAAGACGAGATTGTTGACGGCGAAGGCGATGCTGAGGTTTTCGCGGCCGGTTCCCATGGTTTCGGTGATAGGTGCAAGGAAGAGGCCGAAGCTGGACCGGATGCCTGAACTGAGCATGACTGCCAGCGAGGCGGAGAGTATGGCGACAACGACGAGTTTGCGATTGCTGCTCACTCGCTATTCTCCTTGAACGGTGAGACAAGCGTGCGGATGCCGCGAGGGAAGTGCGCGGTGGACCGCGCGTCGCGTGCGCCCGCAGTCATGATTGGCGCCGTGCGACCGCGACAAAGACGACAGCGGCCGTTACTGCGAAGCCGAACCATTGAAGCGCGTAGCTGAGATGGTTGCCTTCGCTGAAAGTGACGTCCGATTGAATGCGCCTGGGCAGCGACGATGGGTCGCGGCTGTCTTCGGGAAGTGGCTGCAGGACGATGGGCATCAGGTCATAGGGCAGGGTTTGCGCGATGGCTTCAATGTCGAGGCGGTACCAGCCGGTGACAGTGTCTTGCGGGATGGCAGAGATGGCGCCGTCGGGCCGGAGGACGGTCGGTTTGAGGATGCCCGATAGGGGGCCGCTTGACCGTTCGTCCAGTGTACGCCATTTGCCGGGTTCGGCTTCGTCGACGGGTATCCAGCCGCGATTGACGAGCACGGCCTTGTTCGAACCGGTGATCAATAGCGGAGTAATCAGGTGGTGGCCGGGCTGGCCGTCCAGATTCTGATTGCGGACCGAAACCTGGCGGGCGTAGTCGAATTCACCACTGGCTACGGCCCGGCGATCGCGCAGTTCGAATGGGGGAAGAGGCAGGGGCGCGCCGGTCAGTTCGATAGGTGCGGCGGCGAGCGCGGCGCGGCGCTGTTGGTTGAGCGCGCGCCGCTGTTCGAGCCTGTCCAGCTGCCAGAAGCCGAGTGCGACCATTACGCCCATCGCCAGCAGTACGAAGAGAGTCTTCCACCACCAGCGGCGGCTGAACAGGAGGGCCAGGGTCGCGCTCACCTCTCCAAGTCTTGTCCTCGAACGAGTCCCTGTCAGCCCGACGGTCATGACGGGCCGCCCTCCAGGGCGGGGTCGGGTTCCTTGGCGCCTTGATTCTCTGTTGGTGCGGCGGACGGCTGGGTCTTCCAGTAGAGGAGGGCTGCGCCCAAGAAGAGAAAGACAGAAAGGAGGCCGCCAAAAAGCGCCCGCCAGGGAAACGCTTTGGGCAGGATTTCGTCTTCAAAGCCGACGACCTGGGCGTTTCCGCAGTCTGGCGGTTGCGGGCTGCCGCCGCCTTCACCGCCTTCGCCGGGGGCGCAGGCCGCGGGGGCGATGCGGACTTGCACCGACCAGGCACCCCGCTTTTCGGGCGCAAAGGAGGCCTCGTAGAAGAGTTTATTGAGCGCGTCGTCGTGGGTGGCCCTGGCGGTGAGCGTTTCACCGGTCTCTGCGTGGGTGATTTCGACAGTTACAAAGGCATCCAGGATTGGGGCGCCGGCAAGGCCGGTCGCGTCTCCTTCGATATTCTCGGTCAGGGCGACTGTTACGTGGTACTCGCTGACGGTCGGCGGCTCGGGGTCGGACCAGACGAATACGCGGTAGGGTCCTGCGAGGACATTGTTCAGGTGTTGGATGCCGACGCCGGCGTGCGCCAGCAACTGGTCGGGAGATAGTGCTATGAACAGCAGGACGAGCGCGGTGACGCTGAGCTGAAGGAACCGGTTAGATCTGGGCATCTCTTATATCCACAGATGCAGGCGACACGCCTGCCTTTCCGTGTCCCGTCGGGCCAGCGGTGGCTGCGTTGGCGCTTCTGCCGGTAGCTAACTGCATGGTACAGCAGCCGGACCGCTTGCGTCGGGAGGCTGCGCCAGCCCCATCACCGGCGGGTGAGGCCGCCTGGCCCTCGTGTTCTGTTCGGCGTTGGACAAGAGGCGCGCCAGCAGAGCGAGCGCGGCGATCACGTACATCATGCTGCCGGGAATCCACATAATCAGACCGCCCCAGACCTGGTCATCCATAACGCTGAGGCCGAAGAGGCGCGGGACGGTCGCGTAGTATGGATAGATGGGCGTTTCGGCGAAGGAAAGGGCCACGCCCAGCAGCATGTTAGGGGGGATCATGGCCAGCACGTAGCCAACCCGCATCCATTGGGCCGGTTTGGGATGGATGCGCGGCGCGGCGCCGGTGACGTGCCACCAGAAAAGAAAGGCCGCGCCGACAAAGGTGAGATGTTCGAGCCGGTGCACCGACTCGAGTCGAAGGGCGAGGCTATAGGCATTGCCGTCGTGCCAGGCGAAGAAGGTCAGCACGTAGAGGACCCAGGCAGTTCCGGGCGCGGTGATTTTGCGCATTGCGCGGCTGGCGGGGCTGTCGACGGCCAGCCAGCGCAGGATGCGGCGGCAGGCGCCGGCTGCGATGGAGCGCATGCGGTCGGGAAGCGCCCAGAGAAAGGTCGGGAATGGATTTGCAAGGAGAAGGAGTGGGGCGGCGACCATCATCAGCAGCAGGTGCTGCACCATGTGGACCGAGAAGAGCTGCCCGCTAAGAACATCGAGCGGCGATAGGAGGGCCAGCGCCAGGGCGAAGATGCCGCCGGCGTAGGATACCAGACGCCACCAGTTGGCAAATCGCCCGTCGCTGCGCCGCCGCAGTCTGAGCCAGCCGACCAAATGGAGCGTTGCCAGCAAGAGCAGCGGTAGCAGGATTCCGGGGCGGGGGTCCCACGAAAGCAGAAGCGCTCTTGTTAGCGGGTTCATACTGCCCTCATGAGGGGAGGCGGCAGCGCCTATCGCGGCTCAGCGGCTGCATTGCATCGCGCTGTGCGAAGATCGTCGCGGCATGTCCTCTATCAATGACCCGATACGTATGGTATGCCGATCAGGTAGATTGCCGGATAGAAGAATATCCAAACGAGATCGACGTAGTGCCAATAGATGGCGCAGGCCTCCACGCCCCAGTGGCGTTCGCCGGAGAAATGGCCTTTACGGCCTAGCCACCAGACGTTGAGGATCAATACGACGCCGGAGAGGACGTGCAAGGCGTGCATACCGGTCATTCCGAAGACGACCGCGCCGAAAACGCCGTCGGTCGGTTTGAGGTGACCCTTGACCAGGCCGGGGAACATGCCCCATTCCCATACGACGACGCCGATGAGGAAGGCTGTGCCCAGCACCGCGGTGATGAGCAGGCTGGCGAGGAAGTCCTTGCGTTTGTCGTTGGCGATCGATATCTCGGCGCGGTTCATAAAGTAGCTGCTGAGCAGCAGGACGGCGGTGACGACCAGGCCGGAAAACTGGTCCAGCTCGGGGCGGATGACCTCGCCGTGGGGGCCGCGCCAGAGATAGAAGCGGGTGACCAACAGGGCGAGGAAGAGGAAACCTTCGGAGGCGAAGAACAGCCACATGCCCAGCCGGTTTCGCCGTGTATTTTCGCGGTAGGTTTCCAGATCGATCTCGTGGCCGTGGTCATCTTCAGTGTGGCCGTGCGTGTGATCGTGTGGAATGGCGGTTGCGCTCATCAGTGATCATCCTCCGACCAAACGCTGCGGATGTGCATGAAGTAGTTGACGACCAGGACGGCCTTGAGCAGCGCCAGGATAATCAGGATGGCGAAGGAGTCGAACGGCGGCGTGAGCGCGGCGTAATACTCGATGATGGTCAGGACCGCGAGGACGACGGCGACGATGATCCCTTCGCGATAGATGGCTGACTTTCGTTTGGTCGGGCTGTGTTCGCTCATTTTGACTCTCTTGTCACGGCTGAGGCAGCGTAGGATGCGCTTGTCCGGTCCTGCAAGCCGGGGAGCTAATCGTCACCGGTGGTTGCGGTCTTCACGTAGCCTGAGTCGGCCAGGCCGTAATCATAGGGTTCGCCGACGACCTGCAGGGGCGCCGGGAAGCTGTGTTCGGGAATGGGCGAGGGAATCTGCCATTCGGGTGAGCGGGAGCGCCAGGGGTTGTCGCCGGCGGCGACGCCCACCTCGGCGTTCTGGAAGAAGTTCCAGAGCATGAGCATGACGCCAAATGCAATCGCAAAACCGGCTATGGTAACGGCCAGCTGCCAGTTTTCGATGGTTCCGCCGCCCAAGGTTGGATCATAGTCGGCGATGCGGCGGCGCATTCCCATGACGCCGACGCCCATCTGGCCCAATGTCTGCACCCAGAAGGCCGGGGTCATGATGAAGAAATGGATTTTGCCGAGCGTCTCGTTGTACATACGGCCGGTGACTTTGGGGAACCAGTAGTAGAGGGCGGCGAAGAAGGGGAAGACGAAGCCGCCGAACATGGTTGCGTGAAAGTGACCGACGATAAAATAGGAGTCGTGCAGCGGGAAATCGGTCGGCACGGTCGCCAGGATCGGGCCGCTCAAGCCGCCGATCAGGAAGACGCTGATAGCGCCGAGGACAAATAGCATCGGCGTGTCGAAGTGGATTTTCCCGCCCCACATCGTGCCCAGCCAGCTGAAGAACTTGACGCCTGTGGGGATGGCGACGAGCAGGGTGGCGTACATGAAGGGGACGCGCAGGATGTCGTTGTAGCCGGAAACGAACATGTGGTGGCCCCAAACGATGAAGCCGACGATTGCGATGGCCATGCTGGAGAGGGCAATCCATTTGTAGCCGAAGAGGGGTTTTCGGGAGAAGACGGGCAGCAGCTCGCTGACGACACCGAGGCCGGGCAGGACAAAGATGTAGACGGCCGGGTGGCTGTAGAACCAGAAGAGATGTTGAAAGAGGACCGGGTCGCCGCCGCCCACCATGGGGCTGACTTCGCCCAGCATGCCGCGCGGGTCGAAGAAGCCCATACCGATGGCGCGTTGCACGGAAACCATGAGGAAACTGACGCCGATGAGCTGGGTGGCGGTCAGCTGGATGAGGCTGGTGGCGAAGATGGCCCAGCAGAAGATGGGCATACGGAAGAGGCTCATACCGGCCGGTCTCATGCGCAGGATTGTGACCAGCAGGTTGAGCGAGCCGACGATGGAGGATAGACCGATGGCAAAGACGCCCAGGAAAAAGAGCTGATAGCCGATTGGTCCGCGGGCGCTCAAGGGCGGGTAGGCGGTCCAGCCGGCGTCCCAGCCGCCAACGAAGAGGCTGAATATCAGAAGGAGACTTCCGGGGACATTGAACCAGAAGCCAAGCGCGTTGAGGCGGGGGAAGGCCATGTCTTCGGCGCCGATCATGAGTGGCGTCAGATAGTTGGCCAGGCCGCCGACGCCGAGGAGGATGGCGCCGATCATGATGAAGCCGTGCATGCCGATGAAGCTGTTGTAGAGTTCGAGGCCGAGGAACTGAAGACCGCTGCGGGCCAGCTCGGTGCGGAAGATCATGGCCACCGTGCCGCCGACCATCAGGAGGAAAACACCCCAGACGGTATATTGAATGCCGATCACTTTGTGGTTGTAGTCGACGCTGAAATAGCGTGTCCAGGCCGGCTTATCGATGGGCGGGCCGTGGTGCATCGGCGTGTCGATGCCTTTGGTCCACTTCAGCCAGTCGTCGAGCGCGCCGACGGCGAGGAGAAAGCCGATGATGCTGCAGACGGCGCCAACGGTCCAGGCCGGTTCTGCTTTCCAGGCTTCCCAGCCGAGCAGTATACGTACGCCGCTGGTCAGGAGCATGCCGATAATCATGCCCAGGACCTGGCCGACCAACCCTCGTGCGATTCCTAACGAAAAAAGGGACATGCAGGATCTCCTGCCAAGAGATTCAGGACTGCGCTGCGGCAATATCCGGGAACGATTCGCCAAATGTTCTGGCGGACAGGCGTCTTGTCTACTCCTGAAGCTGCGCGAGTTGCTCAGACTGCCAAAGCTTGAATTCGTCGGAAGGAACGACGCGAACGACTGCCTCCATGCCGCTGTGATTTCTGCCGCACAGTTCAGCGCAGACGAGCCTGTATTCGCCGATCACATTGGGTGTAAAGCGCAGATAGGTGATCTTGCCGGGAACGGCGTCCTGCTTGACGCGAAACTCCGGCACCCAGAAGTTATGCAGGACGTCGTTGGAAGTAAGGCGCATGCGCACGGGTTTGTCCACTTCCAATACCAGGGCTTGGGTGACCGCGCCGGTTTCCGGGTAGGTGAAGAGCCAGCTCCACTGGCGGCCTTCGGCGCTGACCACATATTCGTCGGGCAGCTCTTTGGTTATTTCAAACAGCTCGACTGTGGCGTACCAGGCAAAATAGATGACGACGAAACAGGGGATTACTGTCCATAGGATTTCGAGTGTGCCATTGCCATGTATATGCTCGCCGTCGCCCTCATCGCCGCGGGCGCGGAACACGATCAGGGCGTAACACATAAAGACGACGACGAGGGCAAAGAGGAATGCGATCAGCCAAATATGCCGGTCGAACATGGTGTCGATTGAAGCGGCCTCGGCGACGGCGGCAACAGGTTTGAGGAGTACGCTGTCGAGCACCTTGTATACCAGCCAGGTACTGATTACGATCAGCACCGTGGCGATGATGAAATGTCGACGGTTGTTCGCCATAGAAGCTATCCTCTAGTGCACGCGGATTGAATCGTCCCGCCGCGCCGCGATGGTGCAGAGCAGCGGCGAGCGCCGCGGAAGAGTCGACGCCGGACGAGTTCCATGCGCGCGGCATTGTACAAAAAAGCACAAGACCTGTCAAAGAAGTAGCGGAATAAATCGCGAGTTCCGCATGTGTGTGGTGTGGGCAGATCGGAGGGTGAACAGTTGACGAATGGAGCCGCGCGCGGCCAGGCAAGCGCTGCCCAGATGTTTTCGGGCCGGGAGGAAGAGGTGTTGCCAAATGTGTAAGCCGCGGATATATTGGCTTATGCCTATACGCAATATAAGGCGCCGAGCGGCGCCAGCGGCGAACCGGACAACGGGGAGGATAGCCGGATGAGCGAGAGAAGGAGCGGGAGTGCGCCGAGAGCGGAGGTTGACCCCGCCGGAAGCGCGGCGCCGGCATTGCGAGCAAATAGCTCTCTCAGCGAGGCAGTTGCTGGCTACGAAGAAGAGATGGTTGGCAAGGGATACAGCGTGAACACAATCAAGTCCTTCGCCAATGATTTGAAAATACTGCGTACTTTTTTGGACGACTCAGCAGTGCTGCGGGAGATTCAAACGCAGCATCTACAGGATTTTCTCATATGGATGCAGGGTGAGCGCGGGCGGCCTTGCGGCCCAAAAACGCTGTCGCGGCGGATTACGACGCTCAAGAGTTTTTTCTCGTGGCTACACGGAATCGGCGCGATCGGCACCGACCCGGCTGAACCGATAGTCAACCATGCGGTGCGGACGTCGCTGCCGGAGATTCTTAACCACAGGGAAGTAGGCAATGTGGTGAACGTATGCCAGGACTGGCTGTGGGATGGCGACAAGCCGGACGCCCGGCCATATGTCCTGGTCGGCCTGTTGCTTCAGACGGGGATCAAGAAGAGCGAGGCCGTCAGCCTGTTGTTGGAGGACATCGCGCGTCAAGATGCCCAGGAAGCGTCGGTGTTTGTTCGCTACGAAGAGGAACGGTATGCGCACAAGAACCGCAAGCTGGACCTCAATCCCAGCTTTTTGAGACCGCTCGAGCAGTACCTGGAACAGTACCAGCCTGAGAATTTTCTGTTTGAATGTACGCCGCGCAACCTGGAGTACGTGCTGGAAGAGGTAGGCGGCCGGGCGAAGATCAAGCGGGTCAAGGTGGGTTTCGAGACGTTGCGGTGGACCAGCGTCGTGCGGGATTTCAAGCAGGGGATGAAGGATGAAGCGTTGCGCAAGAAGATGGGCCTGAGCAAGGTCACGTGGCGGGAGACGAGCCAAAAAGTTCACGAGCTGGCTGGGGTCACACAGTTGTAGCGTTTCTTCAACCATCCGCGCGCCGCCGTCCTTGGGACCGAAGGCGCGGGAAGGTGTCTCCTGGATTGCTGAAGATGTAGCGGGCGTTTGGCAGGGGTGCGTGTCAGACGTTCAGGCGATATCCCCGAAGTTCGCGTTTCCCCAACTGCGAATTGAATGACGGACCGTATGCGCGAGCCGTCCCCACTCCGGGAGGGCGAGTGTTTCGGCGCGGCGGCTGGGATCGATGTCTGCGGCGTGCAGCCACTGGTCTGCCTGCTGTTTGGAGCAGGAGAGGCCTGCGCTGAGGCTGTTGCGGAGCTGTTTGCGGCGCTGAGAAAAGCCGGCGCGGACGATGCGGAAGAAGTGGGCCGGCGCGACTCCGGGGACGGCGGGCTGGGGGAGGAGGTCGAGACGCAGAACGGAGCTGTCGACTTTGGGACGGGGGAGAAAGGCGCCGGCGGGCACGCGCTGCAGGATGCGCGGTCGGGCGTAGAATTGGACGCTCACAGCGAGGAGCGACATTTGGCCGGGCTGGGCAACGATGCGCTGCGCGACTTCTCGTTGCACGAGGAGGACGGCCAGAGAGGGAGGCGTGGAGCACTCCAAGATGTGGCGGAGAACGGCGCTGGTGATGTAGTAGGGAAGATTGGCGACGATCTTGTAGCTCGCGCCGCGAGGCGTGTCTGGGCGCGTCTGGAGGGGTTCGGGTGCAGTGCTTTGCAAGACCTCGGCTGGATCGAGTTCGAGAATGTCGGCGTGTACGAAGGAGACGTGGGGCTGATCGGCGAACTGCTGCCGAAGGATTGGAATGAGGCGCTGGTCGAGCTCGACGGCTACGACGCGGCCGGCGCGTGCGGCCAGCTGATGGGTCAAAGCGCCTAGGCCGGGGCCGATTTCGAGGACGTTATCGGTTGGGGTGAGATCGGCTGCGTCGGCGATGCGGGCGAGGTGGGCGGAGTCGACGAGGAGGTTCTGGCCGAGGGACTTCCTGAGGTCCAGGTTGTGGCGGCGGAGCAGTTCGAGGGGTGAGGAAAGAGTACGATTACTCATCCTCGAGGCTTAGCACAGTCATAAAGGCCTCCTGCGGGATCTCGACGGCGCCGACCATCTTCATGCGTTTCTTGCCCGCTTTCTGGTTCTCGAGCAGCTTGCGTTTGCGCGTGACGTCGCCTCCGTAACACTTTGAGAGCACGTCTTTGCGCAGGGCCTTCACGTTTGCGCGGCTGATCACCTTGTTGCCGATGGCGGCCTGGATGGGGACGGTGAATTGCTGGCGGGGGATGATCTCCTTCATCTTGCTGACCATGCGCTGCCCCTTGGGGTAGGCGTCGTCGCGGTGGATGATGATGCTGAGAGCGTCGACGGGCTGGCCGTTGACGAGCACATCCAATTTGACCATGTCGGAGGGCTGGTAGGCGTCTAGCGTGTAGTCCATTGAGGCGTAGCCGCGCGTGCGGGCTTTCAGTTCGTTGTAGAAGTCGACGATGATTTCGGCGAGGGGGATCTGGAAGCTAAGCTCGACCCGTTTTGTGTCGAGCCAGAGCTGATTTTTGACGCGGCCGCGGCGCTTGGTCACCATCTCAAGTATCGGACCGATGTAGGTGGAGGGTGCGTAGATCTGCAGCCCGCACCAGGGTTCTTCGACATGCTCGATGAGGCTTGCGTCGGGCAGGTCGGCGGGGCTTTCGAGCAGAAACTGGTTGCCGTCCGTTGTCATGACGCGGTATGCCACCGAAGGCGCGGTGAAAATAATTTCCAGATCATACTCGCGCTCGAGCCGTTCCTGCACGATCTCCATGTGGAAGAGGCCGAGAAAGCCGAGGCGGAATCCGAAACCGAGCGCCTGGCTGGTCTCCGGCTCGAAGGTCAAGGCGCCGTCGTTCAGGTGCAGTTTTTCGAGCGCGTCGCGCAGGTCGTGATAGTCGTCGGAGTCGGTCGGGTACAGACCGGCGAAAACCATCGGTTTCATCGGCTCATAACCAGGCAAGGGCTGCGGCGCGGGGTCGGAGGCGAGGGTAATGGTGTCGCCGACATCGAGGTCCTGGACGCTCTTGAGGCCGGTGGCAATATAGCCGACCTCGCCGGCCTCCAGGCGGGAGGCCTTTACGGGCGCGGGCGTAAGGACGCCGATCTCGATGGGGTCGATGCGTTTGTTGCCGGAGATAGCAATGAGGCCTGCCGGCGCCGTCATGGCGCCGTTGACGACGCGCACGTAGGCCACGACGCCCTTGTAGGGGTCGTAATGGCAGTCGAATATGAGCGCCTGCAGCTTGGCGTCTGCGTTACCCTGCGGCGGCGGCACCTGCTCGACGATGGTTTCCAGCACGTTTTCGATGTTCAGGTCGTCCTTGGCGCTGATGCGGAGAATGTCGGCGGCGGGCACGGCCAGCAGGTCTTCGATATCCTGTGCGACCTCGTCGGGCATGGCTGCCGCCAGATCGATCTTGTTGAGCACGGGAATGATGGTCAGGTCAAGTTCCATCGCGGCGAGAAGATGTGCGACGGTCTGGGCCTGGATGCCCTGGGAAGCGTCAACGACGAGAACGGCGCCCTCGCAGGCCTGGAGGGCGCGCTTGACTTCGTAGGTGAAATCGACGTGGCCGGGTGTGTCGATGAGATTCATTTCAAAGTCGGCTGACGGTTGCCCGGGGCGCTGGCGGCGGTAGATCATGCGCACTGCGCTGGCCTTGATGGTCACGCCTTTCTCGCGTTCAAGGTCCATCGAGTCGAGCAGCTGTTCTTTCATTTCGCGATCGGTCACAGTGCCGGTGAGCTGGATCAGTCGGTCGGCCAGCGTGCTCTTGCCGTGATCGATGTGCGCGATGATGCAGAAGTTGCGGATGTGGTCCAGATCCATTAGTTACGAGCAGGCAGGTCCCTGATTCCTTGGTATGGTCACGATGGGAACAGTATACTACACGCGGGCCTGGCGCCGGCGAACGGCCGTTTGAATCCGGGCCCTGCGACAGCTCGCCGGGGAACAGCCGTGTATCCGTCTCTTCAGGTTGGCCCGATTTCGCTCCCGACCGCCCAGATTCTGGCCCTGGTGGCGGCCTGGTTCGGCCTTTCTGTCATGGCCCAGGTCGGTCGCCGCCTGCGGTTGGACCCGGATATGGTCTGGAATCTGGGCACGCTGGCGCTGGCGGCGGGACTCATTGTAGCCCGGCTGTCCCATGCAGTCCAGTATTGGAGCGTCTATCGCGCCGAGCCGATGCTGCTTATCAGCATTCGCCCCGGTGGGCTTCTCTTCTGGCCGGGCGCGTTCGGCGCGCTGGCGGCGGGATACATCTATCTGGTGCGCAAGGGGGTCGATCCGCGGCCGGTCGGGGTGGCGGCAGTTTTCGGATTGCTGGCGGGCGGGGCCGTGCTGGAGGCGTCCAACTTCCTGACCGCGGCGACTGTGGGTGTTCCCGGCACTCCGCCGGCGGCTATTTCCTCGGCGCTGACCGGAATTGGCAAGCTGGCAGAACCGCTGCGGCTGATTTCGGGCGAGGTCCGCCATCCTGTTGCGCTCTACCGGGCGATCGGCATGATGCTGATTGTCGGCGGCTTTCTGCTGTGGGGCAACTGGAAACGGCCGCGACGGCTGCTGGGCCAAGCGCTGCTGGCGCTGGCGCTGTTGCGGCTTTTTGTGGACGGATTTGCGGCTGACGCGAGTCAGTTAGGCCCGCTGCGTATTTCACAACTGGTGGCTTTGGTCGCGGCGCTCGGGCTGGCGCTTGCGCTGGCCGGGACCGTTTACAGGGACAGATCTTCATCGGGCGAGGCGGGCTGACCGTACCTGAACTTACGCCTGCGAGAATGCCAGTGGCGGGCAGCTCGAGCTGTGTGACAAGAGGATGGATCTCCGCCGGGTTACGGAATCTGCTGAACGACAAGAAGGATTCCTGCCTTTAGCGAGATTTGCGCGGGCGAGGATGCAAGCGTGTTGCTGACACCGCGCGTGCTGCCGAGGTGCAAGGTAGCGTCTTCGAGAGGGAATTCGAGGCCGCGGTAGGTCACTCCCGTAACCTCTGCGCTCAGGGCGACCGCGCTGACGTAGGCGCCGGTAGAGCCCGTCAGTGAAAGGGATTGGGGCCCGCGCAGGACGCGCGCCAGCTGATCTCCTTCAGCGATGGCGAGGGGGACGGGCCAGCTCCTTTGGGCCAGGATCAGCAGGTTGGCGATCGTCTGGTCGAGGCGGCCGCCGACGGCTCCCAAAAGGACAAGTTCGGTCGCGCCGTCGCGGACGGCGCGCTCGATCGCCAGTTCGAGATCGGTGGCGTCTTTGGCGGCCGGATGCTGTTCCACTTCTACACCCAGTTTGCGCAGCTGCGCCAGATGCGCGGGGTCGATGCTGTCCAGGTCGCCGACGATCAGGTCGGGCTGCAGGCCGAGCGCGTCGAGGTGGCGCGCGCCGCCGTCGACTGCGATGCAATAGTCGCCGGTTCGCAGCCAGCGCGTGATGGCGCTGTAGTCGGCGATTTCGCCGTTGGCGAAGAGCAAGGCGCGCATGGGCTTCCGATTCCTTTAGAGGAACGCCTGCCAGACAAAGATCGAGAGCATTACTGCGCTGATCGCGAATTCGACGGCCATTGCAAGCAGGAATCCACTGACATAACCTTTCACCGCGTGCGTGGCGGCATACCGATGTGAGCGGGCGCTGGTTTCGATCCTGCTGCCAACATCGGCTGCCGCTGCGAGACTCCCAGCTTCACCTGAGGCGCTTGCGGACGCCGCAGAAGCGCGTTGCGAGCGGCGGTATTCCATGAGCCAGAGGGCCGAAATCGAGCCGACGGCGGCGCCTACGAAGGTGCCTACGACCGGAATGCTGGATAGCAGGATCGCGCCGGCCAGCCCACCGAGGATGGAGACGCCGATCGAGCGCCAGCCTGCGCCGGAACGGCGGCTGCTGACAAAGCTCAGGCCCAGATCGGCGCCCCAGGCGATGACCGTGAGCAGGGCGAGGACGATCAGCGTCGGCCAGCCGATGCGGACAAAACCGTCAGCCCACGCCCAGACGAGGACACCGAGCCAGATGAAGGGTGGGCCGGGAAGGACAGGAACCATTGCGCCGACGATGCCCAGGACGATGAGCAGATAACTGATGCCGAACAACAGGTCTGAAAGTTCAATGTACGGCATCGAGACCTTCCAAGCATGCAGTATTGTCCCCGGCTTTCAGGGGCAAGAGCGTGTCGCCGGCGAAAAGTGGCGGCAGGTCCAGGTCCAGGCGTTCGTAGAGCGCCGGAGGCACTCCAATGTCAGCGAGGAATAGGTGGCCGCGGGCTGCCTTCGCCTCTGACTGCAGGAGCCCGAGCTTGGGCAGCGCCAGGGTCATGGTGGCGGAGGCCGCAACGTGTGGGCTGAACAGCTGACCGCTGGAGGCGTCGAGACCGCTGGGGACGTCGAGGCTGAGGATCGGTGCGACGCTGCTGTTCGCCAGCTGGATCAGATCGGCGGCGCGGCCGCGCGGGGGGCCGGTCAGGCCGCAGCCTATCAGGGCGTCGATTACGAGGTCGGCGGGTGGGAGCTCCCAGCCTTCCTCGGCCCATGCGAGGGGTGCGTCCATGCGCTGAAGCGCGGTCAGCTGGCTGCGCATTTCGCATTGGGGAATGTCGCTGAGCGGATGCGGCAGCACGATCTGTACCCATGCGCCCCAATTGAGCAGGTGGCGCGCCGCGGCAAGTCCGCCGCCGCCGTTGTTTCCGCGCCCGGCCAGCACGACGATTGGGCGGTCCTGCAGGGCATCGGCGGCGCCATTCTCGTCATCGGACAGCATTTTTCTGGCCAGGCGCGCCAGTTCGCGGCCGGCGTTCTCCATCATCTGCACGGGCCGAACGCCATACTCTTCGACCATGAGCCGGTCGACGGCGCGCATCTGGTCGGAAGTTAGCGCAGGCAGGTTCACGCGCCCGGCTCCGGTTGCTGCGGGGGCAGGAGGAAAAAGCTGAGCAGCCAACAGGCCAGAGCGGGGATAAAGATTGTGCTGGTCCACAGATGGACGGACCAGGTTGTGCCTGCGGTTGGCAGGAGTACGGCGTAGTAGCCGGTGTAGAGGAGAAAAGGAAAGGCGGGTGCGAGCCAACGGATCGTTTGCGGGTTGAGGCGCGGATGGACCCGCCAGGACAGGTAGTCGATCACGAGGGCGGCGGCGCCCATGCCGAGAGCCAGCCAGATCATGAGGGGACGTTCGTAATCGATGATGGCCGCTCCCAGGATGGCCATGCCGAGGACCGTGGACACCGCGCCCAAGGGGAGCCGCCAGCGGCGAAGCGCGAGGAGGAGTGGTCCCGTCATGGCGGCCGCGGTGAGGATGGCTCCGGCCAGCCCGGCAGCTTTGCCAACATCGTGGTGAAAGTAGCCATCGCCCGTTCCCGGCGTTCCGAGCTGCACTGTCACGGGGAAGTAAAACATCATGAAGAAAATGAGGTTTGCGAGAAAGAGTCCCAGCGACCCGATTGCGGGCGCGAGCATGCGCCAGCAAGGGTTGTCGTCATGCCGATTCCAGGCAGCGCGCAACGGGCCGGCGACGACGAGGCCGATGCCCAGCCCAAGCAGGACATGCGTTGGGCTGTAGAGCGCTTCTATACCGCGCTCGACGCCGAAGAGCTGATGCCATACTATGTCACCGGCGCCGCCGGCTGCGAAGACAAAGAGACCGAGGCCGGTCAGTCGGTAGCCGTTTGGGATCGCCAGCGTCAGAGGGTAACCGCGCAGCATGTTCAAAGTGGTGGCGCCGGCAAAGACGATGGCGATGAGCAGAAAGCCGCTGTAGAAAAAAGCGTGCCAGGGCGTAAAGAAGGACTGATCGACGCGACCGTGATTGTGCGCCCAGCCGTCCAGATAGAGGCCGCCGACAAATATTGCGCTCAGCGCCGTCACCAGCCAGTCGAAGCGCAGACCGGAAATTCGTTGCTGGACGGCAACAGCTTGCGTTTCGCCCTTTGGCGCCTGCGCTGAAACGGAAGAGGAGGCCTGGGCTTGCGCCCCAAGAGCGCGCTCGATAGTGTCTTTCGTCATGCTCATTCTATCTTATCAATACGGAACAATTGCGCCTTCGTTTCAGTGTAACCGAATCCGAGGGGCGCGCAAAGCGGGTCCGAAATCCGGGCGGAGGTGGGCGTAGTTTTCGCCCGTAAACTGCCGGAAAGATCGGGCGCAAGTTGCCCGGTGTCAGGCGAAAACAGTGACACTTTTTTTGCAGCTTGTTTTGAGAATTCAAGCCGCCGATGGTATTCTACGGTCGATACCCAGTCAGCATCAGAGAATAGCGCCGACTCAGAAAGGCCGAGTGAATTTTCGTACGGGTAAGGCAGTTATTTCCACCGAAGGTGCGTAGATGGAGGGAATCGTTGAACAGGCCAGGCCTGCCGTGCTCTTTGCGCTGCAGGAGGACATTGGGGACGGTGACGTAACATCGCTGGCGACGATCCAGCCGGATATGGAGGCTGAGGGCCTGTTCTTGGCGAAAGCGCCCGGGGTCATTGCCGGGCTGGAGATCGTCGAAATTGTCTATCAGGTGCTGGAAGAGGAGTTTGCGCCGGGCGGCGGGCTTGGTTCGAGAGAGGAATCGGCGCCGGTCCGGTTTTGCGCATATGTGGATGAAGGTGAATCGGTTGAGGCGGGAACGGTCGTCGCCCGGGCGGCCGGAGGGGCGCAAAGCCTGCTGACTGCGGAGCGGGTGGCGTTGAACTTCCTGCAGCGGATGTCCGGCATTGCGACGATGACCAAGCGCTACGTGGAGGCGGCAAAAGGGAGCGCCGCCGTCATCCTGGATACGCGCAAGACGGCGCCGGGGCTGCGTTTTTTTGACAAGAGGGCGGTGGCGCGGGGCGGGGGCGAGAATCATCGCTTCGGCCTTTTCGATATGGCGCTGATAAAGGACAATCACATTGCTGCGGCGGGCGGTATCACGCCTGCGGTGCAGCGCGTACGGGCCCGCAATAACGGAGTTCCGATCGAAGTGGAGGTCGCGGATTTCACCCAGCTGGAGGAAGCGCTCGCCCTCGACCTGGACCGGATTCTGCTAGACAATATGACGGCGGAACAGATCGGCGAGGCGGTTCGAATCGCCGGCGGCCGTACGCCCCTCGAAGCTTCCGGCGGCGTGAACCTGGACAATGTGGCTGCGATTGCCGCCACCGGCGTCGACTCGATTTCAGTAGGCGCGCTTACGCACTCAGTCCCGGCGCTGGACATCAGTTTCGACCTGGTTCAGTGACGGGGCGGCGAAGGATATCGACACGAGACTTGCAATTCGGAATGAGGAACGACCCATGACGATGGCAACGAAAGCATCACCCCTGGCAGAGCTCACCGATGCCGGGCTGATGTACGAGGCTCTCGCGCGCAAGCTGCACAATGTGGCGCTGGACGTTGAGTTACGTATTAAGGCCGACTTGGCCGCGCAGATCAACCGCCTGAAGAAGGAACGGAATGCCGTCATTCTCGGCCACAACTACATGGAAGCAGCGCTCTTCCATTCGATCCCCGATTTTGTCGGCGACTCGCTCTACCTGAGCCGGATGGCGGCGCAGACCGATAAGGATGTGATCGTATTCTGCGGGGTCGAATTCATGGCGGAGACGGCCAAGATACTCAGCCCTGACAAGACGGTCCTGCTGCCGGCGGAGAAGGCGGGTTGCTCGCTGGCGGCCAGCATCACAGGGGAGGACGTGCGGCGTCTCAAGGCGCAATACCCCGGCGTACCGGTGGTCACCTACGTGAATACCTATGCCGACGTCAAGGCCGAGACCGATGTCTGCTGCACGAGCGGCAATGCGGTCGCGGTGGTCAACTCTCTGGATTCGGACCGGGTCATCTTCATTCCCGACGAGTATCTGGCGAGGAACGTGGCGCAAGAGACGGGCAAGCAGATCATCATTCCCCGCGACGTGGGCGGGAATACTCTTGACGGCGACCTTACCGATCCGCAGACGCTCGACGCAGAGACGGGCCATCCGATCATCCCGCTTGATACTGAGGCTTTTGACCTGATCGGCTGGCACGGGCGCTGCGAGGTCCACGAGAAGTTCACCGTGCAGGATATTGAGAACGTTCGCAGGCAGTACCCCGATGTCTCGATTGTCGCGCACCCGGAGTGCAGCCCGGAGGTGGTGGCCGCGTCAGATTTTACCGGCAGCACGACATCGATGATCCGCTACGTGGAGGAGACGGACGCAAGGCGCTATCTGCTGCTGACCGAGTGCTCGATGGGCGACAACATCATCGGCGCGAACCCGGACAAGGAGATGCTGCGACTTTGCTCGGTGCGCTGCCCCCACATGAGCCAGATCACGATGGAGGATACGCTGGCTGCGCTGGAGAAGATGCAGTATGAGATCAGCGTGCCGGAGGAGATTCTGACAAGGGCGGCTCGTTCGGTGCAGAGGATGGTCGAGATAGGGTAGGGTTCGTTGACATTTGTCTGAACTGTGATTCATCTGATTTGTGTGATTGACACAGTTCGCGGCGCTGGCTCCATGAGCGGGCTTCGTTAACGAGAATCTGGTGAATCAGGGTCCAATCTGTTTTCGGATAGCGTGTAGATGTTGCCTGGTTGAATGGTCTTCTAAAACGTCAACGAGAACCAGTTGCCTGCCTGATGCAGGTCAGCCGCTGTATATCTTTCGGAGCGGGATCACGCGCCGGACATCTCGAAGGCAGAGGTGTCCGGCTTTTTTGTTCCATTTAGCGGGTCGGCCGTCAGGGGTCGCGTTCCGCGCTCTTGCCAAGCCGGGGGCTAAGGGGCTGGCCGCTCCATCTGGACGAAACCTGCGCCGCCTTCGTCGGGCGTGAACCAGTCGAGCCGGTCTCGCAAGGTGACGACATCACCGAATACGAGGACGGCAGGCGCGTGAATCCGCGTGTCGGCCATCGCCTGCGGCAGGCCGGCCAGGGTCGAGCAGACCACGCGCTGTTGCCGAGTGGTCGCGCTGCCAATTGCGGCGGCGGGAGAGTCTTGATTGCGGCCATGCCGGAGCAGTGTATCGCAGATATTGCTCACCTGCCGCGCGCCCATCATGACGACGAGGGTGGGCAGTAGCGCAACTTGCGACCAATCGACCGCCGATTCCTCTTTGGCTGGATCTTCGTTGCCGGTAACAACGACGAAGGCGCTCGCCAGGCCCCGATGGGTAACGGGGATGCCGGCATAGGCGGGCGCGGCGATGGCGGCGCTGACGCCGGGCACAACTTCAAAGGGGAGGCCCGCCGCTGCAAGCGCCAGGCACTCCTCTGCGCCGCGACCGAAGACGAAGCCGTCGCCGCCTTTGAGTCGCACGACCTGTAACCCGGCCTGCACACGGTTGACCAGAAGGGCATTGATCTCGTCCTGCGGCATCGTATTTGGCCTGTGGCCTTGCTTGCCGACGAAGATGCGCTCCGCCTGCAGACGGATTTCCTGCAGAAGCTCGCGGGCGATCAGGCGATCGTAAATGACGACGTCGGCGGCGCGCAGAAGCGACAGGCCGCGCACACTGATCAGGTCGGCGCGGCCCGGTCCGGCGCCCACAAGGAAAGCTTTTCCTGTCATGGCCGCTCCTCGCTGCTTGCGGGATAGTACCGAGTCACGAATCGGACGCCAGCAGCGCGGCGATCTTGTCGCGGACTGAGGTGGCCTGCCGCGGGCGCCCTGAAATCGTGCTGACCGAAACGATCAGGTCGCCGCTGCGGTGGACGGCGGGCGAGTGGAAGTTCCCCTCGGCGGGTGCGTCGGCGACGTTCACGAGCAGGCCGCGATCACGGGCGGCGTGCGCGATCTGACTATTGACGGCCCGCAAGTTGGTGGCGGCGAAGACCAAGCCGGCGCCGTCGAGGTCTTGCTCGCGAAAAGTCCTTTGCTCCCAGACGATTTTGTTGCCAGCGGCCCAAGCCTGCAACTGTTCGGTTGCGGTCGGGCTGATCAGGCGCACGGGCACGCCGGCCGCGAGCAGGCTGCGCACTTTTCGCTCGCCGACAACGCCGCCGCCGACAACCACGGCGATGCCTCCGCGCAGATCTGTGATGGTGAGAGGGAAGCGCATGATTGCTTCCTTACGAGCTAAGGCCCTATCGCGGTTGTCATTTGACCAGCAACCATTCGCGTGACGGTGGTTTGGAAGGGGCAGTTCTACTTTCCTCAAGTTTCCGGGCAATTCAGCGTCTAGAATGAGTACGACGTCAATCTATTCAGCCAGTGCAATCTTGTGGCGACAAGACTTACTCAGCCAATAATGAATCAGGTTGAACGCATTTCAGGGGTTTCCTTCAAATTTACGACAGGGACGAGGGCTTACCACCCCGAGGGCAAAGCCCTGGTTTTCACTCGCTCCTTTTGAGAAGCTGTTTGAGAGTGATTGGCCAATTCAATGTGTAATGGATCTTGAGACCATCATACTCATCGAATGGAAACGGTATTCGGGGATCGTTCCTTATTGGCTGCTTGTCAAACCTTTCACTGAGCTTCTTTCCGATCTCTATGTGCCTGACTTCAAGATCCTCTTCAGACAACGAGGAAGTTAGGTCTAGGTTGAAGACGGAAAGTAGGTAGTGCAGTATCGACGTCGACCATTTGAGTTGCCTTCGTCCATCCTCTTCCTCCTCATCGGAGTTGCGAATAGTTCTCTTGAACTCCATGAAGATTGCATAGCATTGACCCAACGATTCTCCGACCAACAGAAAATCACAACGGCTCCCCCACAGTTTGTCCTTTCTGTGTCTAAGAATCCGCCACTCTTGAATCTTCTCAGGCTGGAGAATGATCGCAGGACCTGGTATCTTTCTGACCTCAAGCTTCACGTCGTCATTTTCGTCCCAGAGCACTGCGGTCTGGCTAGTTTTTTTAAAATCCTCTTGTCTCTTTTCGGGCAACACGTTCTCGTCGAGCCATGCAACGAAATCCACTCTAGGATTCCTCCTCAATCGCCAGACGAGAAGCCAACTCATTCGCTCTACTGTTTATCTCGTCTATCGTCTCGTCAAATACCGGCATATCGATTCCATATTTGTCTATTCTGCAGCGTGTGAGTCCGCCGTTATGTGCCACGTAAGCCCGGATGTCCTCCGGCGGAATACTAACGTCGTAACCTAAACGTTCCATTGTCTCCTCTCGCCGCTCGAATTCGCTATTCAGCATGATCAGGTTGTTTATCTCTTTAACAATATAGTCACTGTGTGTAGTAATCAGCACGCGCATACCACCCTCCACAAGACGCGCCAATAGCCGCGCAAACTGAATCTGGTTTGCGGTGTCGAGATGGCTCTCCGGCTCGTCAATAATTAAAAAGCGGCTGCTCCTTCTTCCCATGAAATATCCAAGGTAAAAGTACAGGTTGGACATTTCCCATACAGATGAAGACGCAAGATGAAGAGGGATATCAAAACTCGATTTGCTGTCGGCGCCTGAAGTGAAACGCAAGGCCCCGTTTCGACTTTCAAAAACTCCGCCCATCATCTTCTCTATGTCCGCAGGAAGGACATTTGGCAGCTTGTCCGTGTATGCCTCAACCTCCTCAGGAATACTTCGAACAAAGTCAATGTTGTCATGAATAGGAACAGCGTAACGGCTTGTGCTTCGCAGCGGGTCGGAGCCTTCCAAGGGTTCTCCGTTTCCCCTTGCTTCTTGTTGTTGTAACTGACGCACGACCTGGCTCCGTACATAGTCCAGTTCATTTAAAAACAAAGGAATGCTGTGACGCGCCGACGAAAAGATAAATGGCATCGTCTTCGGTCCAAACAATTCCCGCAACAGGATTTGCGGATACACGAATCCTAGTGCGTCCCGAACGATTCCAGTTAGAGAAGCCAAGTCCAATGATGTCTCACGGTCCTCCAGGGAAGCGGCGACCTTGGTACCGTCGTATCCGATTGTCACCTTGACGCCTGCGAGACTGATCGACGCTTTGGCACCTGGAGGAATGGAATAGAGCAAATTGCGGGCCGTAACTAGCGCACGATCTAGATCCAGTTCGAGACATGCCTCCGAAAATTGGTCGTGCGATGTGTTAAACACATGGTATATGCCGTGCTCAGAGAATTCACGTGTCAATTCTTGAATCAGGCGGGCTTGCTCACGCGCCAGGAATTCACCATCTAGATTCCAGGAAACCTGCCTTTCCGCAATCAACTGGCTGACAACCTCTTCTGTCGACAAAGAGGCTGCCTCAGCGAAATGGGTCTGAAGAAATCGAGTCACTGACTCTTCCCTGAGGAGTCCGGTTATGCCACTCAAGAATCCATAAAGTGAATAGACTATGTAAGTCTTGCCGGTGTTGTTGCGGCCGGCAATGATCGTCAGATCACCCAGTTCCAATTCAGCTTCGTCAATTGGACCGATATTTTTGAACCGGAACTTCATCTTATTGCCCTCCCCATGTCAATGAGGCCAATCGTCCTGACGCTAATCACTTTGGTTTCTTCAGGCTTTCAATTGTTATCGATGACGCAATACCTGACAAACCGGATGCACTTGAAGCCCGCTTGATACCCTACCATCGATTGCACGCTCAAGGCAGCCTGGTCATGCCGACACCTTATTGATACCCTACCCTTCACGACCCTCCAAGATTGCCCGCACTACGCGCAACGCCTGCACATTTTCGCGCACGTCGTGGACGCGCACAATGCGCGCGCCGCGTTCGACGGCGAGGACGTTTGCGGCAATCGTGGCGGCGAGCCGCTCCTCGACCGGCGCGCCGGCGGCCAGCTTGCCGAGGAACCCCTTGCGGGAAGCGCCGAACAGGAGCGGGTAGCCCAGATCGGTCAACTCATCTAGGCGGCGGATGAGCGCGACGTGTTGCGAGAGGGACTTGCCGAAGCCGATGCCGGGGTCGATGACTCTGTGCCAGCGGGCGACGCCGGCGCGGCGGGCCAGGTCGAGCGCGCGGTCCAGCTGCTGGCGCACGTCCGAAACGATGTCTGTAGATGGTGTTTCGTTCTGTGCGTCCCGCTCCCGGTTGTCGACATGGAGTGGGGCGCGGTTGTCCATCAACACCAGGGGAACGCGGCGTCTGGCGGCCAGCGCGGCCATGGCAGGCAAGGGTTGTGGGGTACCTTGCCGGGGGCTGCCGGCATCGTGCAGGCCGGAGACATCGTTGAGCCAGACGGCGCCGGCGTCCAGCGCGGCCTCTGCCACCTCGACGCGAAAGGTGTCGATGGAAAGGGGCAGATCAAGCTCGTTTCGCAGGGCGCTAATGACCGGCGCCACGCGGCCGACCTCCTCCTCGATCGGAATATCGGCGTGGCCGGGCCGGGTCGAATAGCCGCCGACGTCGATCGCGTCAGCGCCGGCGGCGGCGAACTGTCGCGCAAGCGTGCAGGCGGCGGCGACCGGGTCAGGGGCATCTCCCAGCCCGTCGCCGGAAAAGGAGTCGGGTGTCATGTTAAGAATTGCCATCACGCGCGCGGCTTGACCCCAGTGCCAAATGTCGTTGCCGAGCGGCATCACTCGCGGCGGCACAGGCGCCTGGAGCCGGTCCCACAGTTGGCGGACAGTAAGGTCCAGGCGGGGATGCCGCAGGTCCGGCTCCAGGTCCAGCAGCGGAGCCAGAACAAAGTCCCGTTCGGGAATGCGAATGTGGGGAATCGTCAGGCTGGGCGTATCGACGACGGCATCATTGTAGAAGAGGATGTCCAGGTCGACGTTGCGGGGACCGTAGCGGACCGTCTTGGTGCGGCCTAGCTCGTCTTCGGTCCGTTTGAGCGCGCGCAGAAGGTCAGGCGGCGTCAGGCTTGTCGCTCCCCGGCAAACGGCGTTGAGGAAGAGCGGCTGGTCGGTCACGTGCATCGGTTGCGTCTCGTAGAGGTGGGACGTTTCCTCAACCGAGACATAGGCGTTCAAAGCGTCCAGGGCGGCGTGAATGAACGCGGCCCGGTCACCGATGTTGCCACCAAGGGCGATATAGACTGTGTTCGTCACCGGACTCCTCTGTGGAACCGATTTCTTGGCCGCGCAGGGGTGGCGCTGAAGCTCCGCAGAAACACGCTTGAGCAGTACTTTCCTATCGACTATCAGTACCGATACGGCGGCGGATCGGACAGCCCAAAAACTCTGAAACAACAGCGCATTTAACCACAGGTTGGCCCTGAAACACAATCGGATTTTCGTTTTCGACCGGATGCCATTTGCTGGAGATTCGATTATACTAGGGTCGGAAAAGATATTGCTCTCGTCGCGCGCAGCGCCTCGGTAGCCGGTTGTGCAGCCTCGATCGCCAAGATTCGAAGATGTGGAGGGTTGCGGGATGGATGAGCTCAGGGATGAGTATCCATTAACCGATGAGCAGAGTGCCGGATATCGACGCGACGGCTTTGTCAAACTGCCGAATGTGCTGTCGGCGGCGGTGCTGGAGGCGTACGGTGCGGAGTTCGCGCGCCTGGTCCAAGAGTTGAATCGGCAGACCCAGCCGATTGAAGAACGCAATACGTACGGCAAGGCGTTTCTGCAGATCACGAATCTGTGGGAGCACAGCGAGACGGTTAGGGAATTCGTGCTCTGCAGGAGGCTGGGCAAGATCGCGGCAGAACTGATGGGCGTGGACGGAGTGCGGATCTATCACGATCAGGCACTGTACAAAGAGCCGGGGGGCGGCTTTACTCCGTGGCATGCCGACCAGTTCTACTGGCCGCTGGCGAATGACAACACGGTGACCGCGTGGATTCCGTTGCAGCCGGTACCGCTTGAGATGGGGCCGCTGTCGTTCTGTGTTGGCAGCCACAAGTTGCTCAAGAACCGGGAAATGGCGATCAGCGACGAGAGTGAAGAGGAGATTGGTCGCACATTGAACGACTATGCGAAAGTGGTCAGGCCGTTTGGACTGGGCGAGGTCAGCTTTCACTCGGGTTGGACATTTCACCGGGCGGGGCCGAATGGGACCGAACGGATGCGGGCGGTGATGACGATAATTTATATGGAGGATGGGATGCGCGTTGCCGCGCCCAAGAACAGGAATCAGCAGGTGGACTGGGACCGTTGGCTGCCCGGCGCGCAGTTGGGCGCAGCGATTGATACGCCGTTGAATCCCGTTTGCTATAACAGGAAGGATGCAGCGGCGGTGTCAAAGTAACGTAGACTGGGTAGGTATCGGGCTGACGGATTGGCTATTGTGGGCTTGGGGGCTGAGCAAAATGAAAGGTGTAGCGAAGTTGCGGGCGGGCGAGGGCGAGGTGGGTTTGTTGGAAGCACCCGAACCAACGGCGACTCCGGGCCATCTGGTTATCGAAGTGACGGCTGGTGGTCTGTGCGGCACGGACGTGCACATCTTCCACGACGAGTATCCGAGCCGGCCGCCGGTTATACTCGGACATGAGGTGGCCGGAAAGGTCGTGGATGTAGGGGAGGGCGTCACGCGTTGCAGGAACGGCGACTCTGTGACAAGCGAGCCGTATTTTCGCTTGTGCGGCGTGTGCGCGTATTGCCGGGCCGGGATGCCGAATCATTGCGGGCAGCGTGCGTCGATAGGCAGTGGCGTACACGGGGCTTTTGCGCGCTACGTGCTGGTTCCGGAACGGTCGGTGCATCTTCTGCCACAGGGCGTTGACGAGTGGGCAGGCGCGCTGACCGAGCCGATGGCCTGCTGTGTGCATGCGCTGGAGAATACGAAGGTCGAGCCGGAGGATGTTGTGGTCGTTACCGGGCCGGGTGCGATCGGCCTGATGATGCTGCAGGTGATCAAGGCTGCAGGCGGGCAGGTGGTGATGATTGGAACGGAGACGGACGGGGCGCGGCTGGACCTGGCCTTGACGTTGGGCGCGGATGAGGCGCTCGCGGTCGGCAGTGACGATGTTCAGAAGGCAGTTTCGGCGCGCAGCGGCGGGCTCGGTGCGGACGTCGCATTTGAGTGTTCTGGCGCGGGCGCCGGGGCGCAGACGGCATTGGAGCTGTTGCGGCACCGGGGGCGATATGTGCAGGTGGGGCTCTTCGGCAGGCCGGTTACGTGGGACCTGGAGCAGGTTTGCGTCAAAGAGATACAGGTGCAGGGAACATTTGCCACCGTCTCCAGCTCGTGGCGCAAAGCGCTGGCCCTCATGCGCTCCGGCCTTGTCCGGACCGGGCCGCTTATCAGCCACCGGCTGCCACTGTCGGACTGGCAACTGGCCTTTGAGCTATTCGAGCGCCGCGAAGGCGTCAAGCTCGTGTTCGCGCCGGCATAGCGGCGCGCGCACGTTGGGGCTGAGCGAACCTGGCATCCGAAAAGTGACCTCTGGCCCAGACTCAGTTGGTCGAGCAGACTTCTTCCGCGTGCTGTCGTGCGCCAATGCTTCAGAGTTGAAGCATATTCGTTGACCTAGACAGCTTCCCCAATGAAAATCAGAGTTTCTGCCTAACAGCCGGACCTGCGGATCGCGCATGAATCAGGCTGTCCCTCTTCTGATTGTCCGTCGTATGAAAAGGGCCCCTATCAAAAACCAAAGGTGAACAACGAGAATTTACCAAAAAAATTGAAATCGTGTGCAAAAGTCAGCGGCGCGAGCTATAGTCGAACCGGGACCGGCGCTATTCGCTCAAAAAGCAAGAGCCCTGAAACCGTGCTACGCTATCATCATCATGACAATCCAACCGAGGGATCGGGCCAGGATCGCGCCCATTTCCGCCACTTCCGGCATCGGACAATCGTTCCAGAATAAAAGTGAAAATCGTCGATATTGGTCGACTTGGGGCGACATAAGACGACTTATCGCGTCAAATCGAGAGGACCTCGATCCCATTAGAAATAGGCGCCGGACAACCGCGATGCCAGTATCACAAACACCCAAATTGTGCGACCAGCCGCCACGCGAACCAGGATCGATCTGTGAGGTCGGGAAAATCGGAACTCTCGGTTTCATTAGGGGACAAAGATAGATCCCTATTGAGACCCCGACGTCGCGGAAAGGGGGGACAGAGGAATCACGGGCAGTCCGGCCGCACGCTCGTCGTGAAGATATTCTTGGAACCATTTGGGAAACAGTTTAGGTATGAGTCAGAGTGTACGATCAACGATTCCGGCCGGCCCCCGCTGTCCCAACTGTGGATCGCGTGTGGCCCAAGAGGCTGAATCCTGCTACTTCTGCGGTCAAGAACTGACGGGAATTACCCGGAGAAGGCCGGCGCGTCTCATGTTGCGGGACGCGACGCTGGTGCTCGTCTTGCTGGTTGTGGTGATTGGATGGTGGCAGCTTGGCAGGCAGGGCGAAGAAAACGGTCAGTTAACTGAGGCCCAGAGTTCCCTTGTGCCGGAAGAGGGCGTCGACTCCGTTTCAACGGCCAACGGCGAGGAGGATCCTGTAGCCGAGCCGTTGATTCAACGCCATACGGTGCAGAGAGGAGAGACGCTTCTCGGCATTGCCGCCAGGTACGGTGTAACCGTGGCGGACGTGCAGTCGGCAAACAGTTTGGAGGGCACTCAGATCCGGGCGGGAGAGGTGCTCCTCATACCGATTCCGCTGTCGATTTCGGAGAACGGAGTCGACGAAGGCGGGTCGACGATATCTACGATCTTCAATTATACGGTCAAGCCGGGAGACACGCTGATATCGATTGCCGTGAGACTCGGCACAAACGTGGCCGCCATCCAAGATGCAAACAGTTTAGGCGCGGACGGGCTCATCCGGCCCGAGCAGGTTCTCCTGGTTCCAGTGTCCGGTGTGCCTGCTACCGTATTGACGGTAGGCGCGCCGCGGGCCGCGCGCGCAGGGGGTGACCTGACGTACGATGCGCCTCAATTGCTGGGGCCGCATGACGGCGAAAGCATTGCGCGCGCTGACGTTGTCCTGTTCCGCTGGTTGAGCGGAGGCCTTCTGGAGGAAAATGAATGGTACGTTCTGTACACCTGGCCGCTGGAAGGGTTGTTCGAGCTGCCGCCGCCGGTATGGACAAAGTCGACCAGTTTTCGGCTGTCGAATCAGTGGGCGCCACCGCCGGACCGCGAGGTCACATACAGGTGGCAGATCTCCGTTGCGCGTGTGCTGGCCGGCGACGGAGGAGAAAGGATTGTTGAGACCGCGGGCGTACCCAGTGACGTGAGGAGTTTTGTCTGGTCCGGGCGGGAAGATCAGTAGTGCCATCGCCGGACTCGATTGGCGCGGGCCGGACTGTGCGAGCAAAGTGGGCAATTTGGGAGCGAAAGTCGACCAGAAGCGAAGCGCACGGCGAAGGCATTTTCTCTTGATGGAGATTGCTATTTCGGTGCGCCGGTTGTATAGTGATCCAGTTTTCGATGCCCCTCAGCCTGGATCGATGTATGGCGGCGAGCTGCCAGTTGACCGGTGGGGCAAATTGGTTCGCGGGCTATTCGCAGCGAACCTGTCAGCAGTAGCCAAACATATTGCCACATGGCAGGGAGGAATTCATGCCGCGACCAGTAACGCTATTCACAGGTCAGTGGGCCGATATGCCCTTCGAGACTATCTGCGAAAAGGCCAAGTCATTCGGATATGACGGTGTCGAACTTGCCTGTTGGGGCGACCATTTCGAGGTGGACAAAGCCCTGGATGACGACAGCTATGTGCAGGGGCGCTGGGACACGCTGAACAAGCATGGGTTGAACTGTTTTGCTATCAGCAACCATCTGGTTGGGCAGGCCGTAAGCGACCGCATCGATGAGCGCCACGAGAGCATTCTGGCCGCGCGCATCTGGGGCGACGGCAGTGAAGACGGTGTGCGCGCGCGTGCGGCAGAGGAGATGAAGGACACGGCGCGGGCTGCGGCGAAGTTCGGTGTCAAGGTAGTGCCGGGATTTACAGGTTCGCCGATTTGGAACCTGGTCTATTCTTTTCCGCCGAATCCGCCTGATTTTCTGGAAAAGGGGCTGGCGCTCTTCGCTGAACTTTGGACGCCGATTCTGGACGTGTTCAGCGAGAACGGCGTCAAGTTCGGCCTGGAGGTCCACCCGACGGAGATCGCGTTTGACATCTACAGCGCGCAGAATGCGCTGGACGCGCTCAACGGGCACGAGGCGTTCGGTTTCAACTATGACCCGAGCCACTTCGGCTACCAGGGCGTCGATTACGTTGAATTCATCCACAGGTTCGCGGACCGCATCTTCCACGTGCACATGAAGGACGTGGGCTGGTCTGACGCCGGCAAAGAGGCGGGCGTCTTTGGCGGTCATGCCGAGTTTGGCGATCACCGGCGGTACTGGGACTTTCGCTCGGTCGGGCGGGGGCGGATCGACTTCGAGGCGGTCATCCGGGCGCTGAACGACATTGGCTATGCCGGGCCGCTTTCGATTGAGTGGGAGGATGCGGGCATGGACCGCGAGCACGGCGCGACCGAGTCGGCCGCGTACACGCGCCAGATCGATTTCCCGCCTTCCGAGATCGCGTTTGACGCGGCCTTTGCCGAGTAGAAGCTGAAGATCAGAACATGCAAGAGAGCAAGAACGGGAGAGAAACTGAATTATGAGTGAAGGATCCGGTTTCACGTCGATGGCCGGGGCGCGGGCAGAAGGCGATGCCCCGGAGATCGGTGTCGGGATGCTGGGTTATGCCTTTATGGGAAAGGCTCACAGCCATGCGATGCTGAACATCGCACACATGATGTATCCGCCGCCGGCTGTTCCACGCCTGGTGGGTATTGCGGGTCGCGACGAGCAGGCGGTCGCGGAGGCCGCAAGGCGCTACGGGTATTCCGGTTACTACACCGACTGGCGTGCGATGCTGGACAATGACGACATCCAGCTCTTCGACAATGGCGGACCGAATGATACACACGCGGAGCCGTGCATTGTTGCCGCGGAACGCGGCAAGCATATTCTGTGTGAGAAGCCGCTGGCACGCACCGCGGATGAGGCGCAGGCGATGCTGGAGGCGGTCCAGAAGGCGGGCGTGAAGCACATGGTTGGCTTCAATTACCGCTTTGTGCCGGCGATCCGACAGATTCGCAAGCTGGTTGATTCAGGGTTGTTGGGGCAGATCTACCACTTCCGCGCGGTCTATCTGCAGGAGTGGGTGATGGGCCACTACGATCTGCCGATGATCTGGCGGTTGCAGAAGTCAGCCGCCGGCAGCGGTGCGCTGGGTGATTTGGGCGCCCACATCATAGACCTGGGGCGCTATCTTGTAGGCGAGGTGAAGAGTGTGGCCGGCGCGACGCGCACCTTCATCGAAGAGCGTCCGCAGGATGACGGGACGATGGGCAAGGTGGATGTAGATGACGCTTTCGCGGCGCTGCTTGAGTTCGACAACGGCGCGCTCGGAACGGTCGAGTCCAGCCGTTTCGCGGCGGGACGCAAGAACGGTCTGCGACTCGAAATCAATGCCGAAAAGGCTAGCATCGTCTTCAACCTGGAACGGCTGAATGAGCTGGAGATATTCTGGGTGGGCGACGAGCCGGAGGAGGCGCAGGGATTCCGCAATGTGCTGGTGTCTGAGCCGTCGCATCCCTGGTGGGAGAACTGGTGGCCGCAGGGGCATATCATAGGCTGGGAGCACACCTTTGTGCATGAGATCACGCACATGCTGGACTGTATCGTCAACGACAGTGCCGTTTCGCCGATAGGGGCGGACTTTGTGGATGGATACCGCAACGCTGTGATCTGCGATGCGATTTTGGAGGCGGCCGCGAGCAGGCGGCAGGTAGACTGTGTATACGCCGCGTAGAACCAGATTTACGTAGACGACCGACCGGGGCGGCTTGCGAGCCAATTCACTGCCCGCAGGCCGCCCTCAAACGCTCCTACTTCGATTTACTACGCTCCTTGCCGGGCGAACTACATCAACGAGTGAACTTGCCTGACGAGATCACATGGTGGCAAGCCCGCCTCTCCTTACCTGCAGCGCGCAGGCAGCGCATTGAAATCGACGCCGCTATTTTCTCGCCCTTTGGAGATGTTTTGTGCGGATGCAGCGGCTTTTGCAGTCCGGCAAGAACTGACCCAGGGTTGTCAAAAGAGCTTTCCGCTATGCACGCGGCCGAAAGCGCGATGGACAACGTAAAGACGGACTCCGACCATGAAGATTGAACGAATCGAACTTCGCCGCATCCATATGCCTTATGTGCGCCCGTTTGAGACGAGCGGCTGGCGCCACGAAGGCAGCGACGCGGTGATCGTGCGGGTAGACGCAGGGGGCGCGACGGGCTGGGGCGAGTCTCCTGTCAACGACGGCCCCTGGTACAACGAGGAGACGTTCCACACCGCGTTGATCATGCAACGCGAGTTTCTTGCTCCGATGCTATTGGAAGCAGAAATCGACGAACCCGGGGACGTGCGAGGCGTCTTTAGGCGTGTGCGCGCCAACCGGATGGCAAAAGCGGGGCTGGAGTTCGCGGTCTGGGATCTCTTTGCGCGCGCGCAGGGCGTCTCGCTGGCAAAGTTGCTGGGAGGGACGCGTGCGGAGGTTGCAGTCGGGGTGAGCGTACCGATTCACGCGAGCGTCGATGCGCTGATGGAGACGGTGGAAGGCTACCTGGCGGACGGCTACGGACGGGTCAAGCTGAAGATCAAACCGGGCTGGGACATCGAGCCGACGCGGGCGGTGCGCGAACGCTGGCCGGACCTGTTGCTGCAGGTGGACGGCAACAGCATCTACCGCCTCGGGGACGCGGAGCATTTGCGGCAGCTGGATGCGTTCGATCTATTGCTCAACGAACAGCCGCTCGACCACGACGATATATTCGATCACGCCAAGCTGGCGAGGCTGATCGAAACGCCTGTCTGCCTGGATGAGAGCATTGTTTCGCCGGACCACGCGCGTTGGGCGTTGGAGCTGGATGCGTGCGGCGTGATCAACGTCAAGCCGTCACGCATTGGCGGCCTGGCAGATTCGGTATCGATCCACGATATGTGCCGGGATGCAGGGATTCCCGTATGGCACGGAGGGATGCTGGAGACAGGAATTGGGCGAGCTATAAGCGTAGCGCTGGCAAGCTTGCCCAACTTCAGTCTGCCGGGAGACATCAGCGCAAACGACCGCTATTTTGCCAGGGACATCGTCACGAATCCGTTCAAATTGAACGAAAACAGCACGCTGACAGTCCCGGCCGGCCCGGGGCACGGCGCACAGGTGGACGAGGCCTATCTGGACGAGGTGACGGTGGAGAAAATCTGTCTGCGGTAGAACGGCCGTGGCTAAAGGATGGCGGCGTGTAATGCGGGTTTGAACCCGCTTTTGTGAAGCGGGCGGCCGGGGAGCGGGACAATGGCGAAGAAACGGGGCAAGCCTTCATTTGTTGGGATCGACCTGGCCTGGAGCGAACGCAATCCATCGGGCGCGGCGGTCATCCGGGACGGGCGGCTGGTCGCGCATACGGGGAGCCTTCGCAGGACGGCCGAAATCGTCGACTTTGTAGGGGCCCATCTCTCGCGGCGCAACGGGTCGATTGTAGCGGTCGACGCGCCGCTGCGCGTGCCGAACGAGACGGGCAGCCGGGCGTGCGATCGGGCGCTTACGGCGGAGTGGCGGCGATACCATGCCGGAGCGTATCCGGCCAACCGGAAGCTGCTGGCCCGCGACGGCATTGTGCGGGGGGAGGCGTTGACAGCGGCGCTGATGGAACGCTTCAAGTTCATCGAGACTGATGTCATTCCGCGGCGAACGATGGCGCGGCTGGTGTGCGAGGTCTATCCCCATCCGGCGCTGGTAAGCCTGTTTGGGCTGGACAGCATCCTGCGGTACAAGCGCGGTCGGGGGCGCAGTTACGAGGAACGCTGGCCGGAGTATGAACGCTATCGGTCGTTATTGCGCGGCCTGCGCAAGGCCGATCCGCCGCTGCGGAGGACCCGCCGCTTTCTCCAGAAGGCTGAAGTTACCGGCATGCGCGGCGCGGCGTTGCAGGAATATGAGGATGCGCTCGATGCGGTGACCTGCGCCTATGTCGCGTCCTATCTGTGGCGGCACGGGCCGGGTGCGGTCAAGCGATATGGTTCTCTGGAGGAAGGGCACATACTGGTGCCGGTGCCGAAGAAGTGAGCGAGAGGCAGCCGGATCGCGCGTTGCGTTCCCAAGTCTACACTGAACCGTTACCCAGATAACAACAGAAACTCCACTCTTGACGGGACAGGATTCAGCGCCGGCCCTGACCTTTGCGGCGCGTCTGGGACTGAATCCGCGCCCAGGTGTCGCGCAGTGTAATGGTGCGGTTGAAGACGAGGTGGTCGTCGGCGCTGTCCGGGTCGAGGCAGAAGTAGCCTTTGCGCTCGAACTGCACGGTCTGGCCGATGGCGAGTTCGCGTACGCTCGGTTCCAGTTGGGCGTCGTTCAGTACGGACAGTGAGTTGGGGGAGAGGCTGGCCATGAAATCCTGGCCTTCGGGTACGTCGAACGGGTCTTCGACGTTGAAGAGGCGGTCGTAGAGGCGCACTTCGGCGGGAACGGCATGGTCGGCGCTGACCCAGTGGATGGTGCCGCGCACTTTGCGCCCATCGGGCGCGTAGCCGCCCCTGGTTTCCGGGTCGTAAGAGCAGTGGAGCGCGACGGCTTCGCCCAGTTCATTCCTGATGACTTCCTCGCAGCGGATGAAGTAGCCCCAACGGAGACGAACTTCGCGGCCCGGCGCGAGGCGGAAAAACTTGCGCGGCGGGTCCTCCATAAAATCATCCCGCTCGATCAGCAGATTGCGGCTGAAGGGGATAAGGCGACTGCCGGCGTTTTCGTCCTCCGGGTTATTGACCGCCTCCACCCATTCGGTCTCGCCTTCGGGGTAGTTGGTAATCACGACGGGCAACGGGTCGAGGACGCCCATCACGCGCATTGCCGTGCGGTTCAGCTCCTGTCGGATGAAGTGTTCAAGCAGCTCGATTTCGACGGTGCTGTTGGTGCGGGCGACGCCGACATGCTCGCAGAGGTCGCGCAGCGCTTTGGGAGGAACGCCGCGGCGGCGCTGACCGGCCAGGGTGGGCATGCGTGGGTCGTCCCAGCCTGAAACGCGGCCCTCCTCCACCAGGCGCATGAGGCGGCGTTTGCTGATTACTGTGTAGGTGAACTCGAGCCTGGCGAATTCGATCTGCCGTGGATGGTAGACACCAAGCGCGTCCAGGTACCAGTCGTAGAGCGGGCGATGGTTCAGGTATTCGAGCGAGCAGAGCGAATGGGTGACGCCTTCGATGGAGTCGGACTGTCCGTGGGCCCAGTCGTACATGGGATAGATGCACCATTCGTCGCCGGTGCGCTGGTGGTGCGCGTGGCGGATGCGGTACATCACGGGATCGCGCAGGTTGACATTGGGCGAACTCATGTCGATCTTGGCGCGCAGTACCCTAGCGCCGTCGGGAAACTCTCCGGCTTTCATGCGCTTGAACAGGTCCAGATTCTCTTCGACGGGGCGGTTGCGGTAGGGGCTCTCCTTCCCCGGTTCGGTGAGCGTACCGCGGTAGGCGCGTATCTCCTCCTGGCTGAGATCGTCCACGTAGGCGTGACCCGATTCAATCAGCTGCAGCGCCCATTCGTAGAGCTGGCCGAAGTAGTCCGAGGTATAGAGGACGCTGGCCGGTTCGTAGCCGAGCCAGCGGATATCGGCAATCTGGGCGTCGACAAACTCCTGCTCCTCTTTGAGCGGGTTGGTGTCGTCGAAACGCAGGTTGCAGAGGCCGCCGAACTCCGCCGCCACCTCGAAGTTCAGACCGATCGCCTTGGGATGGCCGATATGCAGATAGCCGTTCGGCTCGGGGGGAAAACGGGTCTGGAATCTTCCGTCAAAGCGGCCGTTGCTCAGATCTTCGGCAATCGCTTCGCGAATAAAGTCGCGTGCCGTCGTCGTGACGTCGGAATCGCTCATTTGATCTCCCTGGAATCGCGGGTTGCGGCCGACAATGCCTGGACCTGTACGAAGAGTCCATCCTCGGTTTGAATGCGCGATTCACAGCACAGCCAATATACAATCCTTCAGCGCGCCGGGCAAGAAAATGCACAGGGAAGGTTGAGCGCCGGAGAGTGGCACGGCTTGTCCGCCGGCTGCCGGCTGCGCGGTCAAACGCCGCTGGTTGCGGAGAAACCGCCGTCGACGGGCACGACGATGCCGGTGACGAAACTTGATGCGTCGCTGGCAAGCCAGAGCGCGGCGCCGACCAGTTCATCCGGCTCGCCGAAGCGTCCCAGGGGCGTATGATCGACAATCTGCTGACCGCGTTCGGTCAGAGGAAGATTTCCGTGGGCGTCGGGGGCGGCATCTGTGTTCAGGAGGAGTGCGCGGTTCTGCTCGCCGATGAAGAAGCCGGGCGCGATGGCGTTGACGCGCAGGCCGGGGCCGTGTTTTTCGGCAAGGTCGACGGCCAGCCAGCGGGTGAGGTTGTCGACGGCCGCCTTGGCCGCGGAGTAGCCCATTACGCGGGTGAGCACCTTTTGCGAGGCCATCGAGGAGATGTTGATGATGGATCCGCTGCCCTGCCTGGTCATCGGCTCACCGAAGACCTGGATAGGCAATACCGTACCGGTGAAGTTGAGGCCGACAACGCCCTCGAGGGCGTCACGGGGAACGTCGAAGAAAGTAAGATCGCCGAAAACGGTGGCGTCGGGGCGGTTGCCGCCGGCGGAGTTGATCAGCACGTCGACTCTTCCCCAATTGTCGAGCAACGTATGCCGCGCCGCGTGCAGGCTCTCTTCGTCGAGAACGTCGGCCGGCAGGGGCATGGCGACGTGTCCGGCGGCTTCAATTTCGTTTGCCACCTCCTGCGCCCTTTGCGCCCGCCGCCCGAGTACGGCGACGCGGGCGCCGGCCGCGGCAAGGCCGCGGGCCATCGCCCCTCCCAGGACCCCGGTGCCGCCGGTAACGACGGCAACTTTTCCTTCGAGTGAGAATTTTTCCCAGATGCTCATGGCCTACTCCTAGCTTCGCGAAGTGCGGCAAGGAGCGATCTTCCTCCCGGCCTGTCCTCGCCACCTGCGGTTGGATTGGACTATAATCGGCAAACACAGTCACTAGCGTTATTGAATCACAGTTCAGAGCAGGAGCGAAAGGAAATCTTTGTGAACTCTTCCCTACGACAGCACATGCCGGCCCGGGCGGAACGGTATTTCAGCGGCAGCGATGCGCAGCGGTCGGCGGCGCGTACGCTGTTCGAGAGCGTGGCGGACCTGCCTCTGATCTGCCCGCACGGCCACGTGGACCCGCTGCTGTTCGCCGACGCGTCGTATCGTTTCGGGTCGCCCGCGGAGCTGCTGCTGATCCCCGATCATTATGTCTTCAGGATGCTCTACTCGCAAGGCGTTTCTCTTGAGGCGCAGGGCATTGCCGTAAAGGAGGGCGAGGAAGGGAGCGGGGTCGAAAGCGATCATCGCAAGATCTGGCAGACTTTTGCCGAGAACTATCACCTTTTTCAGGGCACGCCTACCGGCCTGTGGCTGAACGACGAGTTTCGCGATCTGTTCGGCATCGAAGAGAAGCTGACGCCGGCGAATGCCCAGGCCTTTTATGACAGGATCGCTGAACAACTGGCAGCGGCGGAATTCACGCCGCGCCGACTGTACGAGAAGTTCAACGTGGAGGCGCTGACGACGACGGATGCGGCCACCGATTCGCTCGAACATCATCGTGCGATCCGGGATTCGGGCTGGGGCGGGCGCATCTATCCGACGTTTCGCCCAGACAAAGTGGTAAACGGGATCGATCAGCCGGAATGGCAGGAGCAGGTCGAGTTGCTGCGAGAAGCTGCGGGAATCGACATTGGCAATTACGCCTCCTACATCCGTGCGCTGGAAGTGCGCCGCGTCTTCTTCAAAGAGATGGGTGCGACGGCTACGGACCATGCAGCGGAAACGCCGTATACGGAGGTTCTCTCCGGCGGTGAGGCGGAAGCCATATTCGGACGCGGGCGGGCGGGCCAAGCGAGTGAAGCCGACGCGCGGCGTTTCACCGGGCACATGCTGGTCGAGATGGCGCGCATGAGCAGCGAGGACGGGCTGGTGATGCAGCTGCATCCAGGCTCGATTCGCAACCACAACACGGCGATCTACCGGCGATTCGGCGCGGACATGGGGGCGGATATCCCGCACGCGCTCGACTTCACGCGCAATTTGAGGCCGCTTCTGGACCGGTTCGGCTCCCATCCTTCGCTGCGTCTGATCTTGTTCACGCTGGACGAAGCGACGAGCGCGCGCGAGATGGCGCCGCTGGCAGGCCATTACCCGATTTTGCGCATCGGCCCGCCCTGGTGGTTCTACGACAGCATCAACGGGATGCGGAACTTTTTTGCGCAGGTGATGGAGACGGCGGGCATTTACAACACGGTCGGCTTCAATGACGACACGCGGGCGTTCGCTTCGATTCCGACGCGGCATGAACTGTGGCGGCGCGTCGCCTGCGACTGGCTTGCCAGCCTGCTGGTCGAGGGGATTATCGACGATAATGATGCGCTTCAGATGGCGCACGCGCTGGCGTATGGGCTGGCGAAAGAAGCATATCGACTGTAAGCCGGGGCCAAGGGACCGGCATCGCGCACTGCCAGCCGGAAGTTGATCCGGCGACAGCAGGAATTTTGAGCAAGCGGTTGCCGGAGTCAGTCCACTTCGGCGGAGCGGCGATGCCAGTCTTCGGCGAAGAGATTGAAGTGGACGCGGCGGCGGGGATTGGCCGCGACAACATCTTCGTCGAGGATCACGCCCAGGCCGGGCCCGGATGGCAAGGCGAAGTAGCCGTCTTCGATTTCGGGATTGCCGGGGGCGGCGTCCTTGACGTAAGCTTCGGCAAAATCGTTGAAGTGTTCCTGGATCTTGAAATTGGGCGTACAGGCTGCGAGATGGAGCGCGGCTGCGGTCGAGATGGGGCCGCCCACGTTGTGGGGGGCGACGAGGACGTAGTAGGCCTCGGCCCAGGCGGCCAGTTTCTTGGTGTTGAGGATGCCGCCGAAATGGGTGATATCGGGCTGGATGATGTCGCAGGCCTGCAGTTCAAAGAGCTCGCGGTATTCGTACATGGTATGAAGACGCTCGCCGGTGGCGACCGGGATCCCGAGCGGAGCGATGGCGTCAGCGGCCTTTTTCTGCGCGGCCAGGTTTTCGGGCGGGACCGGCTCTTCGAGCCAGGAGGGCTTGAAACGGGCAAGCTCGCGGGCGAACTCGACCGCGGTGACGGGGTTGAAGCGGCCGTGCATTTCGATGAGGATTTCGATGTCGGGGCCGACGGCGTCGCGCACCGCCTCCACCAGGCCGATGCAATAGTTCTTTTCGGCCCGCTCCATCTCATAGAAGCCTGCGCCGAAGGGATCGAATTTCAGCGCTTTGTAGCCCTTGGCCAGCACGCGTTTGGCCGCGGCGTGAAATTCTTCGGCGGTGCGTTCGCCAGTGTACCAGCCGTTGGCGTACCCCTTGATATTGTCGCGCACTGCACCGCCGAGCAGGCGGTAAACGGGCTGGTCGAGAGCTTTGCCGATGATGTCCCAGCAAGCGACCTCGATGAGGGCGATGACGGTCATTATTATTTCGCCGGCCCGGCCGAAGTCTTCGCGGAACATGCGGGCGACAAGGCGCTCGACGTTAAACGGATCCTCACCGATGACATAGCGGGGCGCGGCTTCGCTCAGATAACCGAGGACGCCGTCGGTCCGGTTGAGCGCGCGGCTTTCGCCCACGCCGACAAGCCCTTCATCGGTTTCGACTTTGACAATCGTAAGGTTACGCCACTCGGTTCCGAGCACCATGGGCGTTACTTTGCTGATTCTCATAGGGATCCTCGCGTGTGGGAAGGGGTTCACTCCAGTTACCGGGGTACTGTATCGCAATGGGGGAAAACGCGCCACATTTGGGGGTCAAAACGAAGACGGGGCGGCTTCCATTGGTCGTGTGGCCGGACAGCGGGAAGCGCGGCCAAACGCAGTTCCAGAATTGGAAAACCGGCGACCATCTGCTAGAATTCCCTCATCTATCCATATTGGCTGGAGTTTCAATTGAGGGCGGCAACCGGGCGCCGCATGGAGAAGCAGATGCCGAACATCAGATCAGCCGCCAAGCGTGTGCGCCAGGATGAGCACAGGCGGGAGCGCAACCGACGATATCGCAGCGCTGCGCGCACTGCTGTCAAGAAGGCGCGGTCAATGATTGAAGAATCGGATCCGGGAGCGGGGGAGGCCGTGAAGACGGCCGCTGTCGCGCTGGACCGGGCCGCGCAACGTGGCGCCATTCACGCCAACAACGCGGCAAGGCGTAAGAGCAGGTTGATGCTCCAGTACAGCAAGTCAGTGGCGGCGTAACCGGCTGCAAAAGAAAGCTTGTAGCGGCCTGTTTGGCCGTTCAGGTGTCGAATCCAAAGGCCGTCCGGAGGGAATTCGGGCGGCTTTTGCGCGTATACGCCCCGTGGTCAGGCCGGTCTATCGACCCACTCTCCAGTCCGTCTCACATAGTCGCATTCGTCCTGCAATACGCAGTGCGGGCAGCGGGGCGAGCGTGCGCGGCAGATTTCACGCCCATGTTGTATCAGGTTGACATGGAGATTGAAGTAGGTGTCCGGCGGTAATGACTCCTCCCAGATGGCCTTGATCTTCTGCGCGGATGCGCGCGGTGCGCTGATACCGAGGCGCTGGCTCTGGCGTTGAATGTGCGTATCAACGGGAAAGGCGGCGATCGCGTAGCTGAACAGTAGCACAATGCTGGCGGTCTTGTGACCCACGCCGGGGAAGCGTTGCAGGTAAGATTGGGCGGCCTGCGCATCCATTGTCCTGACGTGATCGAGGCTGTAGCAGCCTTCCTCGCGGTGCAGGATCTCCAATGTCTCCACAATATGGGGCGCCTTCTGGTTATACATGCCGGCCACGCGAATGGCGTCCTTGATGTCGGCAAGCGGCGCGGTTCGCACCGCGTCCCATTCGTCGTTGAAGCGGCTTCGCAGAGTCTCGAAGGCCCTGCCGGAGTTTCGGTCATTGGTATTTGCGCTGAGAATCGTCTGGATGAGCTGCTCGAAGCCGGACCGTTTGGGCCGCCAATCCGGCTCGCCGTATTCGGCCAGCAGCAGGTCGTAGACTCGCGCAGCCTTTCCCTCCTGATCGCCAACCGTTCGGGTCATCTCTGCGCTCCTATGTCGGCGCCAGAGCCTTGGCACAACATCTAAGACTGTGGGAGCAGGGCACCATCTGCGATTGCGATGCGGGGAAGCCGGGCCATAAGGCGGCTGGTGACCTCGTAGTGGATCGTATCCAACCGCGCCGCGACCGTTTCCGCCGAAATGGCCCGGCCCTGCTGGCGGCCGATCAGGACGGCTTCGTCATCCTGCAGGACATCGACGCCGGATTCCACGATTCTGGTCACATTGACGACCGTCTGGTCCATGCAGACGCGGCCCACAATGGGGGCTTCGCGCCCTCCGATCAGGACGTTCTGCCAGGTGCGCGGGCTGCGCGGAAAGCCGTCGGCGTATCCGACCGGCACGACGGCCACGGTGCAATCTTGGGGTGCACGCCAGGTGTTGCCGTAGGAGACAGGTTCACCGGCACTGAGGCGACGCACCTGGGCGATGCGGGCCTTCCAGCTGAGGACCGGTCTCATTTGCGGCGGCGCGGGGCATTCGGGGCCGGGGGAGAGTCCGTAGAGGAGAATGCCGCATCTTACTGCTTCGAGATGCGCGTCAGGCAGTGCAAGGGTTGCCGCGGAGTTGGCGGCATGAGCGATAGGCGGACGACAGCCAGCGCGCGCCAGACTGGCCAACAGCGTGTTAAAGCGGCGCAGTTGCTCGCGGGCGTAGCCCTGGTCAACTTGACTTGCCGTGCTGAAATGGGTGTAGATGCCCTCGATTTGAAGATGGTCGTTGCGGTCGATCTGCGCGCACAGCTCGAAAGCGGCGTCGTGGTCGACGCCAAGGCGGTGCATGCCGGTGTCGACCTTGAGATGCACGGCCATCTCTTTCCCTTGGCGAGCGGCAACGTCGGCGAAGGCGAGGGCGGTGCGCTGGTCGTAGACGGTGGCGGTGAGCGAGTGTTCGAGCAAGGCCTCTGCGTCATCAGGCGGTGTGTAGCCGAGCACGAGTATGGGAGCTTCGAGACCGGCCTGCCGCAGCGCAACGGCTTCGTTCACGGCAGCGACGGCGACGCGGTTGGCCCCAGCGCGCAGGGCGGCAGGGGCGACGATATCCGCCCCGTGGCCGTATGCGTTGGCTTTAACAACGGCATACAGAAGCCGGTCCGGCCCGATACGGCGGCGGAGTACGCGCACGTTGTTCGCCAGTGCGGGAAGGTCGATTTCCAGCCAGGTAGGACGCAGGCAGCTTTTCATGCGCAACGGTTCCGATAGAGGCGGCGGACGTTACCATCCGTTCTCGTTTTGCAGCCGCTCCCACTGATGCAGATCGAGGCCCGCCTCTCCCAGTTGATTGCCTTTGCGTTCGCCATGATAGTCGCTGCCGCCGGTGGTGAAAAGGCCGAATCGGTCGGCCAGCTTGCCGAAGTGGGCGAGGGGCATGTCGGTCGCGTACCTGCCCTCGGCCGCGTAGGGGTAGTTGAGCTCAAGGCCGTCAAGTCCGATTTCGACCAAACGGCTCAGCGATTCTTCAAGACTGCGGATGCGCCTGTAGATGCCGGGATGCGCCAGGACGGCCTTGCCGCCGGCCGCGTGCGTCAGCTCGATGGCGTCCTCGACCTGGATGATGAAGGAGCGGCGGACATGGGTGGAGTGTTCGGCGTCGGAGGCGAGGTACTGTTCAAAAACATCGCTGATTGAAGTGAACTTTTCCGGGTTGTGTTCCAGGGCGACTTGGGCGATATGGGGGCGGCCGGGGACACCGCCGGCCAGGGCCAGGACCTCGTCGACCGGGACGTGAAGCCCATACTCCTGCATACGTTTGGCCTGGCGGACCTTTTGCTCGACGCGACTCTCCATTACACGGTCGAGCGTGTCGAGCAGGACCGGGTCGGTCGGATCGATGCCGTAGCCCAGGATGTCGAAATCCAGGAAGTCTCTGGCGCGGTCGCTGGCGGTGCTGAATTCGATGGCCGGAAGCACGTAGACGCCTGCTTCGGCGCCGTGGGCCTGGGCTTCGGATAGGCCCAGCACGCTGTCGTGGTCGGTCAGGGCCAGGACGCGAATGCCGAGGCCGGCGGCCCTGGCCACCAGTTCTTGCGGCGTATCGGTACCGTCGGAACAGTTGCTGTGGACCTGAAGGTCGACGGGAAAAACCTGCTTCGGATTATCGCTTTGGTCGGTCATGTATCAGAGAACTGAGTTTCGGGCGTTCGACGTGCGAGCAATGGATAACGCGTCAGCTGCAAATAAAAGCGCCCGGGGAACCCGGACGCTTTTCTTAACCCCGCAATGCCGTGTGATCCAGTGGGTACGAACCGAGGTTCGTAGGTGGGCGCCGGCTGAACGCTTCCGTCTTGCCCTGTCCCTTGCGGGTAGGCTATCACATCTACGCTCGTTGGCCTTGCACCCTAGATTCTGGTGTTGGTTCGCCCTCAAGCTGTTCAATCACGGGCAATGCAGGGCTACGGACGAACGATAGCATAACCGTCAACAGAGTCCAAACTGAGAAAATCGGTTGCAGGACGGCGCGACGCGAACATCAATCGCCTTTTGGCTCTTTCACTGCGATGTGCAGTTCTGCCAATTGCATGTCGTCGACCCTGCTGGGCGCCTCCATCAACAGATCGACGCCGGTTGCGGTCTTGGGGAAGGCCATTACCTCGCGAATGCTGGGCGCGTCGGCGTAAAGGGCGACGACGCGCTCGATGCCCATGGCGATTCCTCCGTGCGGAGGCGCGCCGTACTGGAACGCTTCGAGCATGTGGCCGAACTTTTCGTCCACTTCGGACTCATTCAGGCCGAGGCGCTGAAACATACGCATTTGCTGTTCGCTGCGGTGGATGCGGATGCTGCCGCCACCGATTTCCCATCCGTTGAGGACGACATCGTAAGCTTTGGCCCTGACGTCGCCGGGGCGTTCTTCGAGTATGTTCCAGTCCTCGTCGCGGGCGCTGGTGAAGGGATGGTGGGTCGCCTCCCAGCGCTGTTCTTCGCTGTCATATTCGAGTAAGGGGAAATCGACGACCCAGCAGAAGGCGAGGAGATTGGGGTCGATCAGGTTGGCGCGCGCACCGATCTCCAGTCGCAGGTTCGCGAGGGCGGGATTGGTAACGTCGGCGTCGTCGGCCACCATCAGGATGAGGTCGCCCTTTTCGGCTTCTGCCGCACGCACGATGCCGTCGATCTCATCTGCGCTGAAGAACTTGACGATGGGGCTGCGCAAGCTCTCCGGGGGATAACACCCGGCGCCGTCGGAATCGCCGGTGATGCCGATCCAGGCCAACCCCTTGGCGCCGTATGGCCTGACGTATTCGATCAGGTCATCGACTTCCTTGCGGCTCAGTGCTGCGCCGCCGGGATAGCGAAGGCCTTTGATTATGCCGCCGGCGGCGGCGGCGTTCTTGAAGACGCCGAACTTGCTATTGCGCACCAGCTCAGTAACGTCGAACAGCTCCAGGCCGAAGCGGATATCGGGACGATCAATGCCGTAGCGGGCCAGGGCGTCCTCGTAACTCAGCACGGGGAACGGGACCTGCTGGACGGGTTTGTCGCTGACCAATGCGGACAGTTCGATCATCATCTCTTCGATCAGGGCCATGATGTCGGAGGCTTCGACGAAGCTCATCTCGAGGTCCAACTGGGTAAATTCGGGTTGGCGGTCGGCGCGCAGGTCTTCGTCGCGGAAGCAGCGGGCGATCTGGAAGTAGCGTTCGATTCCGGCGATCATCAGCAGCTGCTTCATCTGCTGAGGAGACTGGGGCAGGGCATAGAAGCGGCCTGGATGAATACGGCTGGGGACGACAAAATCGCGCGCGCCTTCCGGCGTGCTCTTGAGCAGGATCGGTGTCTCGATTTCGAGGAAGGCTCGATCGTACAAAAAGTTGCGAATGAAGCGAACAATATCGTGGCGCAGGCGCAGATTATCGGCCAGTTTGGGCCGTCGCAGGTCAAGGTAGCGGAATTTCAGGCGTACGGCCTCGTCGACGTCGTCGGCCTGGCTGCCGCTGATGACAAAAGGAGGGGTGCGAGCTTCGTTCAGGATCTCCAGGCTGGTGGCGATGACCTCGACTTCGCCGGTTTCCAGTTCCGGGTTTTCGAATCCCTGGGGGCGCTTCTGCACTTCGCCGCTCACCTGCACGACGAACTCGCTGCGCACCTGCGAGGCAGTCTCGAGAGCGGGGGAGCGGTCTTGCCCATTGTTGGACGAGGCGGTTGAACCCGGCGCGTTGTCCGCAGTATCATCGGAGACTGTTACTTGGGTGATGCCGAAGCGGTCGCGCAGGTCGAGAAAGATCAGGCCACCGTGATCGCGGCGACGGTTGACCCAACCGGCAAGAGTAACCGTTTTGCCGGCATCGCCGGCCCGCAGCTCGCCGCATGTATGGGTCTTAAGCATCGCTGTGCTCCCTGGCGTTGGAACGGTTGGACCGCGTAGAGTATGGGCATTCGTTGCAGCAATTGCACCACCTATTCGCAGCTCTCAGGAAACACAATTATAGATGGGGCGGCTAGCGGATGCAATTTTGCGGCGGTCAGATTCGCGGCCTGTGACGAATGGCTGAACGAACTTGACGCAGAGCTGGCAGGCCATTATCGTATTGAAGCTGCATTGGCGGCACCGGTTTGGCAGCCGCGAGTTCTTGCCCAAATTAATCAGGAGAGGATTTATGCCGGTAAAGATCGCTCAGGTGGAAAAGCGCTTCGATAGCGCCGGGCCACAACCCAACGGACTGCAGGCCAGCGCCAATGGTCTGTGGTGCATTGACCAGAGAAACAATCGGCTCTTTCGACAGGACTACGCGACAGGCGAGGTGCTGTTCGACGCCCAGACGGACACGGTCCATTCGAGCGGGGTCACTGTGGGCGGCGGTTACATTTGGATTGCGTCGACCTATGAGAGGAAGATCGCGCAGCTGGAGATAGACACGGGCAAGACGGTCGCGAAGCACAGTTCGCCAGGTTCCGGAGTGGTTGGGTGGCGGGAAGGGGCGGAGGATGCGCAGGAAACGGGCGCGCATGGGCTGGAATGGCGGGACGGCCTCCTCTATGTGGCCTCGCCACCGTCGCAGATGGTGCACGTGATTGACCCGGAAGGGTGGCGGGAGACGAATCGTTTTCGCGTGCCGGGGCTTCGGGTTCACGGCCTTGCCTGGGGGGAAGACGGCAAACTCTGGGCCGCGGACACCTCGGCAGGGACGGTCAACCTATTGGACCCACAGAGCGGGCGGATTTTCGATGTGCTGCGCGTGGAAGCTCCGGACGAGGTCCACGGCATGACCATACACAAAGGTGTGCTGTGGTTTTGCAATGCGAGCAACCGCGAGATCGGCCGGTTGCTTGTCGACTAGACGCTGCGAGCGTTTGCGTTCCAGCCAATGTTGACGAATTCTTAAACCGGCGTTAAAGGAGGCGTGCTACCTTCAGGTTATTGGTGGAGGACCGCGTCGGGCGTGTGACGGGAAAGCGAAAGGCTCTCGACACGGAAGTCTGGCAGGGGGCGCATGGCAGCGGATTCTCGTTGACGAATCGGGCAGGTTGCAATATAATGTCGGCGGAAAGTTTGGCGTCGACGCTGTGTCTTTGAAGAGTTGGGGAAGCGGCTTCCACGTGGACAGCACAGTCTCTCAGACCACGGCGATACGCAGTGATCTCCGGCAGCAGATTAGGGCGACTCCCGGCTGGTTCCGTGGTCGGCAGGGCAGGCGACTGCGCGAGATGGCGCTCGCCTACTCCTTTTTGGCGCCGGCTTTTCTGATCATAGGGCTTTTCGGCCTCTTTCCACTTGCTTTTGCCGCGTACGAGAGTACGCTGCGCGGCCTGAACAAGATCGTCGGCTCCTACGACGGTCTGGGCAACTACGTCAAAGCGGTAGACAACTTCATCTATATTTTCGCGTTCTGGATGGCTGCAGGGCTGTTCTTTTATGCGGGCGCGACGGTCGCGCGCGCCCTCTGGGAGCGGCGCGAGGAGCGGACGAATCCACTGCCATGGATGCTGCCAGGGACACTGACGGCAGTGGGGGTCGCGCTCTTTACCCGCTTCGTGTACATTCTGCTGCCGGAGATGTTGCTGATTCCGTCGAAGCTGCGGGGGCAGAACAATACGCAGGCGGCGTTTCGGGGCCTGGTGATTGAGACGTGGTGGCTGCCGAAGGTGCAGATCGCGCTGTGGCTGGCGATTGTCGCGCTGGCGGTGGGCGCGGGCTGGGCGTTGTACGTCAACCGCGGTGTGCCGGCTGAGCGGCGGGAGCGCATCTATTTCGTGCCGTTTTTCAGCGCCGGAATCAGCGTAATTGGTGGGGCGGCTCTGGCCTGGTTGACTTGGACGGAGATCAACGGGGCCTACGCAGAGGCGCTTGAGCAGGGAGAGGGGCTGGCACTGTGGTCGCAGATCGTAACGATCAGCGCAGGATTTCTGCTGTTGTTGCTGGCGTGGCGACTGTGGAACAGCGGGGGCGACCGGCCTACAAATACCGGCATTGCGCTGCGGCTGGTCGGCGCGGTTGCGCTGATGGCAGGCGGCTGGGTGCTGATCGGCGAACTGCCGCGCGTCATATCCGCTGGGGACGAGGACTGGTGGAACGGGCTGATGGCAACGGTCTTCTACGTGTTGGGGACGGTGCCGATTCAGCTTGGGCTGGCGCTGATCCTGGCGGCGCTCTTGTTTCAGAAGATTCGGGGTCAGACGTTTTTCAGGGTCCTCTATTTTCTGCCGTACGTTGCGCCCTTCGTGGGCACGGCGGCGGTCTTTCGCATCATATTTTCCAACCGGCCGACCGCGCCGCTCAACAGCATGTTGGACCTGTTCGGGTCGGAGCCGTTGCTGTGGCTGAGCGAACCGGCGGGGATTTTCCAGATGATGGCGGGGTCGAAGCTGGATTTGGGGCCGATCCTGTCAGGCCCGAGCCTGGCGCTTGTGGCGATCATGATCTATGGGATCTGGACGTACGTGGGCTTCGACACGGTGATTTTCCTGGCTGGGCTGGGCGCGATTCCGAATGAGCTGTACGAGGTCGCGGACATCGATGGCGCGGGCGGCTGGGCACAGTTCCGGCATGTTACGTTGCCGCTGCTTTCGCCGACAATCTACTTTCTTTCGTTGTATGCCGTAATCGGCACGTTCAAGGCGTTCAATCACATTTTTGTACTGCGTCAGGCGGCCGCGCTGGGCACGACCGATACGGCCAGTATTGTGATCTTCCAGGCGTTCAAGAGGGACACGCGGTACGGGTACGCATCGGCGCTGGCGATTCTTCTGCTGATCATCATTCTGGCGATCACGCTGATCAACAACCGGATTGCCAGCAGGAGGGTCTTTTATGGCTAACAGCGCGCTGGCCGGGCAGAGTGGAACGATGCAGGAGACCCACCCTGCTGCGCGGCGCGCGGCACTGAGCAGGGCAGTTATTTACCTGGTCCTGATTGTGGGGGCGGCGGCGGCGATACTGCCCTTTCTGTACACGGTCAGCGTTTCGTTAATGAATCTGACCGAGGCAACGGGCGGCAGGGCGCTGCCTGCCACGCCGCAGTGGAGCAACTACGTCGAGGCGTGGCGGGACGCGCAGTTCTCGCAATATTTCATGAACAGCGTCAAGATCACGTTGATATCGGTCGGGGGGGCGCTGGTCTTCTGCGCGCTGGCGGCGTACGCGTTTGCACAGATGGAGTTTCCCGGCAAGAGCTTTCTGTTCACCCTGCTGTTGTCGACGCTGATGCTGCCGGAGGCGATCACGTGGGTGCCGAACTTTATCACCGTGTCCTGGCTGGGCCGCATCAGTCCGGTGCCGTGGATCAACAACTGGCCGGCGCTGACGATTCCATTCATGGCGAGTGCGTTTGGCATATTTCTGCTGCGCCAGTTCTTCATGCAGATCCCCCGTGAGCTGTGGGACTCGGCACAGATCGACGGGTCGGGGCATCTACGTTATCTGATAACCGTGGTGCTGCCGCTTTCGAGCGCTGCGGTTATGACGCTGGTGCTGTTCGGGTTTGTGGGCGCGTGGAATGCTTTGGCGTGGCCGATTCTGGTGACAACCACGCCGGACTGGCGGCCCATTTCTTACGGGTTACTCGTGTTTCTGGATGAGGCAGGGGCGCTGTTACACTTGCAGATGGCAGGAGCCATCATTACGATGTTACCGATTGTGGTGCTGTACTTCTTCACGCAGCGGCATTTCATCGAGGGGATTGCCACAACCGGATTGAAGGGGTAGGTTTGACAGGTTTGCCAGGGCCATGGAATGGAGGAACGATTTGGCCCTCCCATTCTGAGATCAAAGTCGTGTTTTTCGTTTCAGTGTTCACCTAACACAGGAGACAATCCACAATGAACAGAAATCGATTCTGGATGCTGGCAGTTCTTCTCGTTGCCTCGCTGGTATTGGCAGCTTGTCCTGCGCCTGCGGCGCCCGCTGCAGAGATGGAGGCGGAGGAAGAGCCTGCCGGCGAAGTTATGGACGAGGGGCCGTGCGCACCGGCAGCCGACGGTCCTCTGGCTGGAATTGACCCGCGCGGCCAGACGATCGTCTGGTGGCATCAGCACCGGGGGTCCCGCGAAGAGAAGCTGGCGGTCATTGTTGAGGCTTTCAACAGCAACAATGAGTGCGGCATTGTGCTCGACGCGCAGAACCAGGGCGGCTACAACGACATTCGCGACAAGGTGAACGCCAGCACTGCGTCAGGTGAGCAGCCTGCCAGTCTGATCGTGGGCTATCAGAACGATCAGGCGTTTTACCAGCTGAACGAGGTATTGGCCGACTTTGACAAGTTCCTTGACGATGCGACGTGGGGTCTTTCCGCCGAGGAAAAGGCTGACTATTTCGCCAGTTTCATGGAACAGGGCGTACACCCGGTCTTCGACAGTCAGCGGCTGGGTTTCCCGCCGAACCGCTCGATGGAGGTGCTCTACTACAACCAGACCTGGTTGGAGGAGCTGGGCTTCGCCGGACCGCCTGCGACGCCTGAGGAGTTTGAAGAGATGGCTTGCGCCGCGGCAGAGGCGAACGGCGACGGTACCGGCGGCTACATCCTGCGAGATGACGCGTCGGCGATGGCGTCATGGACGTTTGCCCTGGGCGGCGACGTTTTGAATGATGACAATACGGGCTATGTCTACAACGGCCAAGCCACGATCGACGCGATGACGATGTTGAAGCGGATGCTCGATAACGGCTGCGCCTACTTCTTCACCGAGGGATATCCGAATCCTGAGTTTGCCGCGCGTCGGGCGGTCTTCACCCAGGGCTCGAGTTCCGGTCTGCCGTTCTATGCGAACGACATGGTAACGATTGCTGAGGAGCAGGGTCGCGACATGGACGTGTGGGGCGTGACTGCGATTCCGCACACGACGGCTGACCCCGTGCAGAACATCTACGGCGCGGACGTGATGATCACGGCTGGCCCGCCGGAGCAGGAACTGGCGGCATGGCTCTTCATCAAGTGGTTCACGGCGCCGGAGAACCAGGCGAAATGGGTAGAGGCCAGCAACTACTTCCCGACTCGCGCCGGGACCGAGGCCCATCTGACCGGCTACGTCGAGGAGAATCCCCAGTACGGAGAGGCGCTTGCGCTGCTGGGCTTCGGTGCGTACGAGCCGCAGCTGATCTCCTACCAGGCGGTGCGCGACGCGGCGGAGACTGCTTTCAATGAGATCCTGCAAGGTGGGGACATCCAGGCGACGCTGGACGGGCTGACTGAGACGGCGAACGACCTGCAGGAAGAGTTGATGGGTGAAGTGCAGTAGGGTGCGGGCTACGACGCCGTAACCGCATTGCAATAGAGAATCGAATAGCGTGAAGAGTGGAGGGCTCGGCCCTCCACTTTTTCATTTCCCGGTTAGTCTTTGGTGGACTCTTGGTCCTTCTCGGGCTCTTTGCGCGGCCGCCGCTGGAATGTGAGCAGCTGGAAGCGTTCGAAGTGGCGTTTGGAGCCGTCTTCCTGCTCCTCACCCCCCCATTCGCGCATTCTCTTCTCGGTGGCTTCGAGATCGTCGAACTGGCTCTCGTGGCAGAGGATCGCCTTGATCTTGAGTTCGAGGTCGTCGGTAATGTCGACTTCAACGTCGGCCTCTTCGGCGTGGCTGATATAGAGCTGGCTGATCCTGTGGGGTGGATAGCCCTCGTTGGTCAGGTCCGGGTAGAACATCGGATTGTCGGCGGCGGGAAAGATAGCTTCGAGGGCGACGAGGCCGGCGTTGCGGTGGTCGGGATGGTTGATGTAGCCGCGGCCGGAGACGTAACGGTCGGGGCTGTTGCAGATGATCAGCTGCGGGCGGATTCGTCTGATCTCTCGACAAACGCGTTTGCGGATTTCCGGCGTGGGGCGCAGAAACCCGTCCTCCTCGTCCATAAAGACAACATGTTTGACGTCGCAGAGCGCGGCGGCGTTGCGCTGCTCCTCTTTACGCATGAGGATCAACTGCTCCCGGGTGACGAGGGGGTTATGGTTGCCCTTGTCGCCGTTGGTCAGAATCATGTATGTGACTTCAATGCCCCGGCGCGCCATTTGAATGGCGGAGCCGGCGCAGGAGAAGTCGGGGTCGTCCGGGTGGGCCATAATCACCAGCGCGCGCTCAACTTCGGACCAGTCTGGTGGTTTCACTTCGCGGGAATCGGTCATGGATTAAACCTCCAAGGACTTGAAACAGTCCTGCGGACAGAAAAGCCCCTGCGGGCGCAGGGGCAGCGTTACGAAGCGAGCGAACCTGTTCCGAATCCTACCGATCCGCCATGTAAATTCAGAAGGAGGGCGGCAACTTCCGGTCGGCAGACACGAAGCGGTTCGCGCGACAAGGAGAAGCCAGGTCAGACCATATCGAGCGCTGCGTAACCCGGTCCTTCCTCGAAGTACATGGCGTTCAGCTCGGTCGTGTAAGCATACTCCTCTGGCAAATCCTCCTCGGTGAGGATGGCATCGGTCGGACACTCGGGAATACAGGCACCGCAGTCGATGCATGTTTCCGGATCGATATAGTACCAGGGCCATTCCTCTTCCGGCATCCCGGGGATAATACATTCCACGGGGCAGACATCGACGCAGGCACCGTCCCGAATGCACAGATCAAAGATTACATGGGTCATTGGATTGACTCCTCTGTCAAGCTGAGTAAGACCTCAGAGTGAATCGGAAACTTTTGAAAACATTAGCCTACGATTCAAATGCACCATACAACAGACATAATTGCCAATGCAAATCCTTCTGTTGTCATTTTACTTAACGCCAGCTCTCCCGTTTGAAGACGCATTTCAGGCGCGGGCGGCGGGAAGATAAGGCGTTGCGTTCTGCCAGTGGAAATCTGGGCACGACGCCGGCATTGACGAGATTCTCGGTCGGGGGCCAGTAACCGCTCAGGACTGCGGCCGCGTTGGAGATGCCTCCGTCGGATACGTCCTCCATTGCCTGCACCGAGATTGCACCGACATGGGGTGTCAGGATTACATTGTCAAGCGACAGCAGGGGATGGTCGGGCGGTCGCTCTTCCTCGACGAAGACGTCGATGGCCTCAAAAGTGTCGATGCCGGCGCCGGCCAGGTGTCCCTCGCGCAAGAGATTAACCAGTGCCATCTCGTCGACGATCGCCCCGCGCGAGGTGTTGACCAGGTAGGCGCCGGGCTTCATCCTGCGCATCATTGCTTCGTCAAGGAGATGGTAGGTCTCGCCGGTCAGCGGCAGGTGCAAAGAGAGATAGTCCGACTGTTCGATGACCTCTGCGAGGGTCATCATTTCTACGCCCAGTTCGTCGGCGACGTCTTTGGGCGCGTCAATGTTGCGGCGGGTGGCGATGACGCGCAGGTCGAAGCCGCGAGCTCGTTGGGCCACGGCGCGGGCAGAATTGCCGAAGCCGACCAGCCCCAGTGTGCGACCGGCAAGACGGATATTGGTCGAGGCCTGGCTGCGGCCTTTGCTCCAGGCGCCTGCGCCCATCGCCTGCGACATTTGCGGTAGCTTGCGCGCAAGTGCCAGCAGCAGCGCCATCGTGTGGTCGGCCTGCTCTTCGACGCAGAAAGTGGGGATGTTGGTGACGAGAATGCCATTGCGAGTGGCGGCGGCGACGGCGATCTTGTCGGTTCCGGTGCCGAGGCGAGAGATAACGCGGCAGCGGCTGAGGCTCTCGATGACGCTTTCCGGCAACGCGGTCGAGACGACGAAGATGGCATCGCAATCGGCGACGCGTGGAATGATTGTTGCGGGCGTGTTTGCCTCCACCTCAAAGGGTTGGAGACAATGCTCCTGAAAGCGATCTCTCTCATACTGGCTCATCGGGGAAAGCTTGGCATTCAGGCGGACGACGCGGAAATCCTGCAGATGGCTCCAGTCAGACATGGGCTGAACTCTCAATTTCGGCCGCTCGCGGCGATCGGCGTTCGGACTCGGAAAAATCGCTTGCGTGGGTATTCGGGCTATGCTATATTTTCGACCAGTTGCAGTATACTTTCAACGGTTTTTGCTTGTCAATCGAATGTCCGACTTTTCCCCAATTGCCGGAGGACTGCAACACCCACTTCAGAAAATTCCATTGTTTCTGTGATTCTGTAAGGCCGCGTGCGGTCTGCCACACCTCTATCAAGGCCACGATCACTTGCATGCAGCCGAATGTCCTATTGGGCGGGCAGGAATAGCAGAGAACCTGTATGTGGAACTCTCATCAATGTTATGCCGTTTTTTGGTCTAATGCTTCATTAGCGCGAGCGGTTCGCTACTTCATCACTCAGCAAGGAGGACAGGATGACTCACAGAAGTTTGAGCAGAAGATCGTTCTTACGGCTCAGCGGATTTGCAGTCGTTGGCGGGGCCCTGGCAGCGTGCATGCCCGCCGCCCCGGCCCAGCAGGGCACGGGTGAAGATTCCGCGATGGCGGAGAAGCCGGGCGGGATCGAAGGCAGAGAGTACCTTATGTGGGGTCTGCAATATGACCCGCACGTAGAACGGTACCACATGTTGGCCGATGCATTTGAAGAGGCGACGGGAGCCGTGGCGGTCGTGGAGCCACAGGGCTGGCCGCTGGAGGCCAAAATCATCGCGGCGATGGCCGCGGGCACTGTGCCGGACGTGACCTGTATCATGGGCAAGCAGCTTGTGCCATTGCTCGAACAGGAGGCGCTGATTCCGATGGCGGAGGCGGTCTTCGAGCCGGCGGGTGTGAACCCCGACGACTTTTTCAACCCGGGCGCCATAGGCGCATTTTTCTACGCCGGGCAGCATTGGGGCATCCCGGTCGAGGACAATAACGTTGGGCAGGCGGTCGGCGTGCGCACCGACTGGTTGGCGGAGGCCGGCGGCGATGCCGAGGCCATCTTTGCCAAGGGGGAGGAGCTGGGCTGGTTCGACAGTTTTGATTCGTTGTGGAACCTGGCCGAGATGCTGCAACAGACGGACGACGCCGGCAATGTTACAGTGTGGGGCATGAACGGCCAGGGCTGGGACAACCGCACGTGGATGGGAATCATGCGCGACCTGGGCCAGCACTGGTGGGACCCAGACAACCAGGAGTTCTTCCTCAACAGCGAAGAGGCGATGGAGGCGTTGCGGATATACGTCGACGTTCCCATTTTCGAGCGCGGCATCGAGACGCATCTGGATATGCACCATATGAACGCGCTCCTGGCAGGGCGGGTCGCAATCGGCGTGGGCAACAACGCCATGGCCGGGGAGGCGGCCAAGATCGACGTGGCGGTCGAATCGGTGGCGAGACCGCCGACCACCCCGGGCCAGGATCCGCAATTTGTCGGTGAAGGCGGGTGGGGATTCGAAGTGCCCAAGCAGGCGGAAAACCAGGAGATCGGCATCGAATTTCTGCGGTTCATGTGCACGTATGACGCGCAGTACATATTCGCAGGCATCTACGGTGGCACGATGCCGGCGGCGGTGGAGGTCATGTACTCTGACATTTACGAAGGCGACGACCCGGTAAAGAGCAGCGTCCGCCGCGACGTATTGGTGCTGCCCAACACGGTCTACTACGGCTGGGGCTTCGGAATTCCGTCGGAGATGGAGAACATCACCTCTTCAGCGATCACCCAAGTGCGCACGGGCGAGTTAAGTATCCAGGCAGCGTGTGACCAGATGCAAGCTGAGATGGTGCAGCATTCACGCGCATTGGCTGGAAGCGCAGGCCTAGCCGGGTTCTGGACGAAGTTCACCAATGAGCAGGTTTCCGCGCAGGAATGGGAACCTGCTCTTCCCTTTGGAACCTGGAATGGACAGGCTTTGTTCCAGGACGGCACCTCTGGAGGAGCCAAAGTGACGGTTAGACAGCCTGCCGACTGGCGTACTGCGGTGCTCCGGGTATTGCGCAAGCCGCAGTTCTGGTTCGGCCTGGCAGTCATGGCGCCGTTAGTCATCTGGTACGTCTGGTTCGCGTTTTCGCCAATTGTGCGTGCGTTCTGGATGGCTGTTGTCGAATACCAGATCCTGCGACCGGAAGAGAGTGAGTTCGTCGGACTGCAGCACTTCAGGATGTTGTTCGAATACAACCTTTTCTGGACTTCGATTTCGCAACACGCTCCTCTATGCGGCGGTATTCTATGTTTGCATGGTGCCGCTGGCGCTCTTCATCTCGGCCTGCCTGACTTCAGTGACGCGCGGACGCAATTTCTACCAATTCGTAATCTTTCTGCCCGTTGTGGTCTCGCTGGTAGCGATCTCGCTGCTGTTCAAGATGCTGATGAACCCGCAACTCGGCCAGCTCAACGAGATGCTGCGGGCGGTCGGACTGCCTCCAAGCCAGTTTCTGACCAGCCACAAGAGTGCGCTATTCTCGGTGATAGGGGTCGATATCTGGAAGGCGCTTGGTTTCTACGTGGTGATCCTTACCGCGGGCATGTTGAACATCCCGGAAGAGATGTATGACGCGGCCAAGGTGGACGGGGCCGGGGTCCTGGCGCGATTTTGGCGTGTAACGCTTCCGCTGCTGGGCCACACGCTGGCGCTGGTCAGCGTGTTGATCGTGATGCACGGCTTGCAGGTCTTTGCCCAGGTTGTCATCATGCCATCGCAGCCGGGCGGGCCGGGCGACGCCACTTACGTTTTGAACCTGCTCGTTTACACGGAGGCGTTCGCCAATCTTCGCTTCGGATTTGCCACCGCGACCGCCTTTACTCTTTTTGTTTTCGTCTTCATCATCACTGTCATTCAGTTGCGGCTGCTACGGCCAAGCTGGAGCTATTGAACGCAGGCGGCCGTCTCGTTCCGGCAGCACAGGCTCTCACGTAGCAGAACGACAGCGCGTAGTAGATTATGCCCAGCAACAACGCCGCACAGACGAGCAGGAACAACACCGCCGCACGGCTTGAGCAGCTGCGCGTCGCGGTGGTCCATGCAGTTCTGCTGGCCATCGCCTTCTCATCGTTGATGCCGTTCGTGTGGATGCTCTTCGGCTCATTCAAGTCGTATGTCGAGCTCACCAGCGGCGAGAGCCTGTGGCCGCAGGTCTGGACGGTAGAGAACTACCGGGCCATTATCTTTCGCGCCAATTTTCCGCGGGCGTTTTGGAACAGCACTCTCGTGTCGGTGGTTGTAACGGCTTGCGTCGTACTGACTTCGTCGGCAGCGGCCTTCGTTTTCGCCAAGTACCGCTTCTGGGGCAAGGACCAGTTATTCATCGTGATCCTGATGACGATGATGGTCCCGTTTGCGGTGGTGCTGGTGCCGCTCTACGTGACGATCGCAGATCTCGGGCTGAACAACAAGCTGAACGGCGTGATCGTGCCGGTGCTATTCTCGACATTTGGCATCTTTCTGATGCGGCAGTTCCTGGAGGGGATCCCTACCGACTTGATCGATGCCGGGCGCATTGACGGCGCGTCGGAATGGTGGATTTTCAGCCGCATCGTCGTCCCGCTTTCGACAGCGCCAATGGCGGCCCTGGCCGTTTTCACCTTTCTCTTCAACTGGGACAACTACCTGTGGCCGCTGGTCGTCCTATCCCAGCCCCAAGACACAGACATTGCCGCTGGTTCTGGCTGGGCTGCGCAGCCTCTACTGGGAGCGGTACGATATGTGGGCGGCGGGCTCGATGCTGACCGTAGCGCCGGTCATGCTGCTCTACGCGGTGGCGCAGAAACAGTTTATTCGCGGCATAACAATGACAGGCCTGAAAGCATAGGAGGAGCAGTTGAAGATCGAGAAGCTGGAAACGATCTGGTTCGAGGAGCAGTTCAACACGCTTTGGCTGCGGATTCACACCGACGAGGGGCTGATCGGGCTGGGGGAAACCTATTACGTGCCGCGCGCGGTGGCTGCGGTGATCCACGATGTTTTCGCCAATTTGCTGCTGGGGCGCTCAGTTTTTGACATCGAAAACCATTGGAACAATATGTTCGCGACGGTTAACTTTTTCGGTTTTGCCGGCGCGGAAACACGGGCGATTTCGACGGTTGACGTGGCGCTTTGGGACCTGCTGGGACAGTACACGGGCCAGCCGATTTACAATCTCCTGGGCGGGCGCAACCGGGACCGGATTCCCATTTACAATACGTGCGTAAGCCACGGGCCGCACATGGATTACGACGACTGGATAGGAGGGCGCGCCGGCGAGCTGGCGGAGTCGTTGCTCGCGTCGGGGACGCGGGCAATGAAGATCTGGCCATGGGACCAGTTTGGCGTTTCGTTGGGCGGTCCGATCGGGCAGCGCGCGGGCGTAGGCGCGGTCGGGCCGGTCGGCCACTACCTGGACCCTGATGATCTCAAGCGGGGTCTTGAGCCGGTGCAGCAGATCCGGGCTGCGGTGGGCGACAGGATACGGATCGCGATCGAAGGGCACGCGCGCTGGGAACCTGCCCATTGCGATCGACATTGCCCGTGCGCTGGAGCCTTACGATATCATGTGGCTGGAAGAGATAATACCGCCGGACAATGTCGATTCCTATGCGCGCCTGGCCGCGGCGACAAGGGTGCCGTTGTGCGTGAGCGAGCGTCTTTTCACCCGCTTCGGCTTCCGGCAGGTGGTGGAGAAGAACGCGGCGCATATCGTGATGCCGGATATGGCGTGGACCGGCGGGTTGACCGAAACGCGCAAGATCGTGTCGCTGGCCGATACCTATTATTTGCCATTCACCACGCACGATACGATCGGACCGGTGGCGCTGTGGTCCGCGGCTCATCTGGCCGCGCACGCGCCTAACGCGATGATCATGGAGACCGTGCGCGCGTACACAGAGGGTTGGTACAACGATGTGATGACGGAGCGGCTGGTAATCAGTGACGGTCAGATTGAGTTTCCCGATCGGCCCGGTCTGGGCACGGCGTTGCGGCCTGAGGTGCTGTCGCGTCACGATGTCCACATTGAGGTCAGTGACCCGACCAGTCGCAAGGATGTCTCGACGGGATAGAATACTCTTGCCCGTTGTATTGTTCGCATCGTGCCGTGAACCTGGCGCAGACCTTGCGCAAGCAGTTCTGATGGACGAGGAAACCCGATTAGACAGGCTCTAAGCAGAAAGAATCGCATATGAAACCGACGGTCGTGATTGCGTACCCTGGCTTCGGGGACATTGTTGTCGAAAGGGAGATTCTCGGCAGGATAGAGGTCAACGTTGAGCATGTAGGGAACCTGGATACTGAAGAGGCGTGGGAGGCCGCGAGGCAGGCAGATGTCCTGATGGTGACAATCCAGCCGGTGCCGGCGGACCTGATCGAGGGGATGGACCGCTGCCGCCTCATCTGCCGCGTGGGAACGGGTCTGGACGCGATCGATACTCCCGCGGCCACGGCGCGCGGCATCTGGGTGACATACGCGCCCGATTACTCAATCGACGAGGTCTCGACCCACGCGATCGCGTTGGTGCTGGCCCCAGGCGCGCGGTCTGCCCGGCTTTTTCAGGACGACGCGCCAGGGAATCTGGAACGCGGAGGCCGGGGGCGCGCTCTACCGGCTGAGCGAACAGACGCTGGGCGTGATCGGCTGCGGCCGCATCGGACAAGCGACCGCGTCCAAGGGTCGCGGGCTGGGCCTGAAGGTGCTGGCATTCGATCCATACGCAGACGCGGCGATGATGGCGGATTTGGGTGTGAGGCTGGTTGACCTGGAGACGCTGTTGCGCGGCTCGGACTACATTTCGCTGCACTCGCCGCTGACGAAAGAGACGCACCAGTTGATCAACGCGGAGACATTGGCAATGATGAAACCGACCGCATACCTGGTGAACGCGGCGCGCGGCGGGCTGATTGACGAAGAGGCGCTGCTGGCGGCAGTGCAAAAGGGGCAGATTGCGGGCGCGGCCCTGGACGTCCTTGCGGACGAACCGGTGGCGGCCGGGCACCCCTTCTTGCAGGAGGAGCGGATCTTGCTGACGCCTCACGCGGGGTGGTACTTCTGAGGAATCGAAGGTTGACGTGCGCGTGCAAGGGGCCGAGGAGGTGGTACGCGTCCTGCGCGGCGAGCGCCCACGCGCGCCGGTAAATGAAATAGAGTAAAAGCTTCAGCAAAGGAGGTAGCGGGCAATGACCCACCCAATCTTTGATCTTTCAGGACGCGTGGCTATCGTCTCCGGGGCGGCGAGCGGGATGGGGCGTGTGACGTCGCTCGCCCTGGCCGAGGCCGGCGCCGATATAGTCCTGCTCGATATCAATGAGTCGGGCGCACAGGCGACCGCGCAAGAGATCGAAGCGTTGGGCCGCCGCGCCCTGCCGATCAACTGTGACATTTCGGACGCGGATCAGATCCGGTCGATGTATGAGCGGGTCGATAGCGAAATGGGACGCGTCGACGTGCTCGCCAACATCGCCGGCGAAGGCATTCGCACTGACCCGATAGAACTGACCGAGGACCAGATCCAGCAGGTGATGCAGAATCTGGTCGTGGGCCGCTATATCTGCACACAGGAGGCCGCCAAACGCATGATGGCGCGCGGCCGGGGTAGCATATTCAGCATCGTCTCGATTGCGGGCATCACCGCGCTCGGGCGCGGGCACATCGCTTACAGCATGGCGATGGGCGCCGTGGCGGCGATGACGCGAGAGCTCAGCACCGAGTGGAGCAGCCTGGGCGTGCGCGTCAATGCGATCGTATGCGCCCAGATCATGAACCAGGACCTGGAGGTACGCATCGCGGCGGACCCCAACTTGGGAGCGTCTTATCTGCGCGGGTTGCCAATTGGCCGCATGGGGCATCCCAACGACATAAAGGGCCCGGCAATCTTCCTGGCGTCCGACGCGTCGGCGTGGATGACGGGCGCGCTGATACCGTTGGACGGCGGCAATCTGGCCAAAAACGTCAGCGGCTCGCATCCGGGGATGCCGGTTGCGGTGGCCGAACTAAATTCTGTCGGGGGAACTTCTAGGTAAGAGGAGTCAGAATCATATGGCCGACCATGCCGCCATGCAGGGGAATGATACGATAGCCGAGCCTGAGCAGCTTCTCTCTCTTTACCGGCAGTTGCTGACCATCCGCCACACCGAGGAGCAGCTGGCCCGCTCGCATCAGATGGGACTGATTCACGGCGCCTGCCATACCTATGTAGGCGAGGAGGCGATTGCCACGGGCGTTTGCGCGCATCTGCGCCCGGACGACGCTGTTTTCAGCACGCACCGGGGACACGGGCACGCGCTGGCAAAAGGAGTCAGCCCGCGTGAGGTGGTGGCTGAGCTTTTCGGTCGGGCCACCGGCTGTTCGCAGGGGCGCGGTGGTAGCATGCATCTTTTCAAGCCGGAGGTTGGGATGATGGGCACGAGCGGCATCGTCGGGCCCTGTATTCTGCAGGCGACGGGCGCCGGATACTCGTTCAAGCTGCTAAAGAGTGACAATGTCGGCGTTGCCTTCTTTGGCGACGGTGCGGTCAACAACGGTGCGTTTCACGAGGGTCTGAACCTGGCCAGCATCTGGAAACTGCCGGTCCTGTTTGTTTGTGAGAACAACCTTTACGCCACCGAGGTGCCTTTTGCATACGCTGCCGGAAATCCCCACGTGGGCAACCGCGGACCGGCCTATGGGATGGAGAGCGTCACGGTAGACGGCAACGACGTCTTGGCGGTGTACGAGGCGGCCGGCGAGGCGGTGCAGCGGGCGCGGTCAGGAGAAGGACCGACGTTGATCGAGTGTCGGACCTATCGCACGCGTGCGCACTCCGAGGGCATGCGCGACGCCGGATACCGCACGCAGGAAGAGGTGGATTCGTGGAAGGCGCGTGACCCGATCCCGCGCTATCAGAAGTGGCTGCTGGAGAATGAGGAGGCGGGCGAGGAAGAGCTCGCTGAGATAGAGGCCGAGGTCAAGCAGACGGTGGCTGAGGCGGCGGAGTTTGCGCGCAACAGCCCGTGGCCGGAGCCAGAGACGGTCAGCGAATTCATATATAGCCAGAGGTGAAGGCCATGCGCGAGTTGACATATGTCGAAGCCACCCTGGAGGCCCTGGACAGCGCCATGGCCCGCGATCGGTCGATCTTTGTGGTCGGGGAAGGGATCGGTGAACGGGGCGGCAACTTCAATACGACGGCCGGCCTTTATGCCAAGTATGGCCCGGAGCGGCTGTGCGACACGCCGATCAGTGAACGCGGCTTTGTCGGCATGTGCGCGGGCGCGGCGATGACCGGCACGCGGCCCATTGTCGATTTCATGTTCATCGACTTCATCCTCGACGCCTTCGGTGAGCTGGTCAACCAGATCGCCAAGATGCAATATATGAGCAGCGGCAGGATCAAGATGCCGATTGTATTGCGCGGCTCGATTGGGATCGGCCATTCGGCCGCGACCCACCACTCGGGCAGCTACTATTCCATTTTTGCCCATATTCCCGGATTCCGTGTCGTGGTGCCCGCGATACCCAGCGACGCCAAGGGGCTGTTTACAACGGCGCTTCAGGGGGATGACCCGGTGCTTTTCCTCGAACACAAGTCGCTCCTGTTCAACCGGGGCGAGGTGCCCGAGGGCGATTACGCGATTCCATTCGGAGAGGCGCGCATCGCACGCGCGGGCGATGACTGCACGGCCGTCGCCATCGGTTCGATGGTGGAAAGTACGCTTGCCGAGTGCGAAAAGCTGGCGGAGGATGGTATCTCGGTCGAGGTCATCGATCCGCGTACGATTGCGCCGCTGGACATGGAGACAATCTTCGAGTCGGTCCGGAAGACCGGCCGCCTGCTGATTGTGGATGAAACATTTCAGCCATGCGGCGTTGGGGCTGAGATCGCGGCGCAGGTCATCGATGGGGGATTCGACGACCTGGACGCGCCGATTCGGCGTCTGAATGGCGCGCATGTGCCGACGCCGTACAGCCCGCCGTTGGAGCACTCGATTACGCCGCAGCCAAATGAGATCGAACAGAGCATTCGCGATCTGCTGGCGGAATGACCGAGAGGACATTTGATGGCCTATGAAGTGACGATGCCGCGCCTGGGATGGACGATGGAAGAGGGCATCTTCGGCGAATGGCTGAAACAGGACGGGGAGGAAGTACAGTCTGGCGATCTGCTTTTTACCGTCGAAGGGGACAAGGCCACGCAGGAGGTTGAGGTCTTTGAGGGCGGCATACTGCGGCTGCCGACCGACGCGCCTGCGTCCGGGGATGTGATCCCCGTTGGCGCCCTGCTCGCATACATCGTCAAGGCAGGGGAGTCGATGCCGCAGCAGAGCGCGCAGCCCGCCAAGCCGGTCGCTCGAGGCGACGAGCTGGGCGCACCGGCCGAGCAGCCGCCGAGCCGGCGGGCAACTGCGACGCGGAAGGCTGATGCGGACGGGCGCGAAACGCCGGCAATCAGCCCGCGCGCACGGCGCGTGGCGGGTGAGCTGGGCGTGGACTGGGCGGTGTTGACGGGCAGCGGAAGCACTGGACGGATCATCGAGCGGGATGTGCGCGCGGCCGCGGAGATGCTGAAGGCGGCGGCGGTCGTGGACGCCTCGCCGGTGGCGCGTCGGATGGCCGCGGAGGCGGGGATTGACTTGGCGGCGCTGGCGGCGAGCGGCCCGGGCAGGCGCATCCAACGTGAGGACGTAGAGGCGGCGATCGCGGCGGCAACTCAACAGGTCGCGGCGGCGGACGCGGCGGCGACGGGGCTTGCGCCACACACACGTATTCGCCAGATCACGGCCCAGAGAATGGCCAAGAGCGCCCGCACGACCGCGCCGGTCACGCTTACCACGGAGGCGGATGCTACCGAGTTGGTGGGGCTGCGGCAGCAGCTGAAGGAAAGCTACGCGCGCCGCGGGCTGGCCGTTCCCAGTCTCAATGACATCTATCTGAAGTTAACGGCGGCGGCGTTGCAGGAACATCCCACCATGAATGCCAGCTGGAGCGACGAAGGGCTGCTACTGCACCGCGATATCCATATCGCCTTCGCGGTCGACACAGAGGAAGGACTGCTGGCGCCCGTGCTGCGCGACGTTTCGGGCAAGTCGCTGCGGCAGATCGCAGCGGAGTCGAAGGATCTGATTGAAGGGGCGCGTCAGCGGCGCCTCGGGCGTGAGGCGATGCAGGGGGGTACATTTACGATTACCAATCTGGGCATGTATGGCATTGACGCGTTCACGCCGATCATCAACCTGCCGCAGGCCGCCATTTTGGGGATCGGCCGCATCGTCTGCAAACCTGCCGTCCACAACGGCGAGATTGCCGCCCGCCAGATGGTCGCGCTCAGCCTGACATTCGATCATCGCGTGGTAGACGGCGGCCCGGCCGCGCGTTTCCTCAATACGGTGCGCGAGTACGTCACCGAGCCGATCCTTTGGCTCACGGCTTGAAGAACTCTCTCACGGCCCATTGTTGGGTCGTGCACTCTTTCCTGATACCCAACCGAGTCGTCAGGAGCCGTTGCCATTTGCACCTGAGCGGCGGTGGCAACAAGTAACGCCCAAAACGAAGCGGAGTTGAGCGGCTACCGCCGAATACGGTTGACTGCACGATTGAACTGCTTGTGTCGCGAACGACCCAAGAGAATTGAGCACGCCCAGAAATTGACAATTTGACCGATTTCCTTAGGATTATTGAGAGTCACTTTCAGGTCAATTTCAAACGTTTTCACTCTCGATTCTGACCGGTGAATTGACGACCATTCGGCCGTTGCCCATTTTCGAGATCAGTACAAGCGCGTCACCTTTTGCCCTGTGCTGTTGTACAGGGTTTTCTGCATAAGCACGGGGGAAAAGAATGAAAATCAAAGAGATTCGTGCGTTTGAGATTGCGACCGAGCCTCAGCCCAAGACAGAGCCGCGCGAGCCGAGCCGGGCGCAGACGGTCCACATGAACCGCCCGGCGGCGCGCTACAAACGATTCCCCAATGGCGTAGGGCACGTCTCGTTTGCGCCCTGGAAACGTCCGGCGGTACTTGTTACGGCGGAGGACGGCACGCAGGGCTTTGGCCTCTCGCTCTATGGGCCACCGGTTACACGCATCATCAACGAGCATCTCGGCCCCAATCTGATCGGCGAGAGTGCGATGGCGACCGAGAAAATGTGGGACATGATGGTGCGTCTTAGCAGCGCATTCAGTCCCACCGGCATGACCAGCTACGCCATCAGCGCGCTCGACGTTGCGCTATGGGACCTGAAGGGAAAACTGCTGGGGCTGCCGGTCTACGAGCTGTTGGGCGGGCCGCAGAAGGAAAAGATCTTCTGCTATGCCTCAGGGTTCGACCAGGCATGGTATATGGAGCTGGGCTTCAAAGCGACCAAGCTCTTCAGCCCCTGGGGCCCGGAGGACGGGCTGGAGGGACTCAACAAGCTGGAGGAGCTCGTTGCCAGCACACGCGAGACGATCGGCGACAACGTGGAGCTGATGTTGGACGCGTGGACGGGCTACGATAGTGAGTTTACCGTACGGGTGGCCGAGCGGATGCGACCGTACGATCTCAAATGGCTGGAGGACTATATCCAGCCGGAGGATCTTTTGGGATACGAGTCGATCCGGCGACGGCTGCCCTGGCAGACGCTGGCGACCGGCGAGCACTGGTACAATCTGGCCCCGTTCGCCGCGGCCGCCGGCAAGCGGCTGGTGGATATTTTCCAACCCGATGTGCTTTGGTGCGGCGGCATTACTGCGGCGGCCAAGATCTGTCACCTGGCCCAGGCCAATCATATTTCGGTGATCGCCCACGGAGGAATGAACTACCCGTTCGGCCAGCATCTGTCGCTGGCGATGCCTGCCGTTACGTGGGGCGAACGGTCGGAGGACGTGTCGGCGCCCGGTGTGCCGCTGGCGGAGATGGTCAAACTACCAGGCACGGCTGTGGTCGAGGACGGGTATGTGCGGCCCAGCGACGCGCCGGGATTTGGCCTCGAGATCGACGAAGCCTGGCTGGAGAGTGCCGCGGCGTAGTTCATTGCAGGCGGGAGCAGAAAGTCGGTAAAAGGCCGCTGGCGACAGGCGCCATTGTCAGCGTCGCGCCGATCCGGAATGGCCACTCTTGGTCAGCCGGCGACATCAACTCGTACGAAATTGGAGACTTGCCCATGCAACTCGGCTATTTTCTAATGCCTCTTCACCCGCCGGAGAAGGACCGAACGCTATGCTTCGAAGAGGACCTTGAGCTGATCGAGCGGGCGGAGGCGCTGGGCTATACCGAAGCCTGGGTCGGCCAGCATCACACGGTCGCGTGGGAGCCGATCCCCGCCAACGATCTGTTTATCGCCCATGCAATGGCCCGTACGAACACGATCAAGTTCGGCACCGGCGTAACGATTGCTCCGCTTCATCATCCGGCCAATGTAGCCGTCCGGCTGGCGCTGCTGGACCACCTCTCGCGGGGCAGGCTGATGTGCGGTTTCGGCCAGACAGCCATTCCGACCGATATCAGCCTTTTTGATCTGCCGCGTGATCCGGGCAGGTTGGGGCTGATGACGGTTGAAGGGATCGACATGGTGCTGGAGCTGTGGACCAGGGACGCGCCCTTCGACCTGAAGGGCGAGTTCTGGCGCATTTGCATCGACGAGACACGCCCGGAGATCGCGATGGGGCAGCTGCTGCGCCCCTACCAGAAGCCCCATCCCCCGCTGGCGATGGCGATCGTTAAAGGGGCATCGATGGCAGCGCGCATGGCCGGTCAGCGCGGCTTTCTGCCGATCAGCTCGAATTTGGTGCCGGCTTCGACTTTGCCGCTCCATTGGGAAACATACTGCGCGGCGCGCGCGAGGCGGGTCGCGACGAGCCGGACCGGAAGGTCTGGCGGGTGGCGCGCAACGTGTTTGTGGGCGAAACAACGGAGGAGGCGCTCGACTTCGCGCTGAACAGCGCCTTTGCCCGCTCGTTTGACTATCTGATCAAGCTGATCGGGCCCGGTCGCGTGAACAGTATGAAGGAGGACCCGGAGATGGCGGACGAGGAGCTGAACGCGGAGTACCTTGTGCGGCGTCTCGCGATCGTTGGCGATGTAGAGGAATGTATCCGCCGCCTGAAGGAGGTGCAGGAGCTTGCGGGCGGATTCGGGACACTTCTGGCCATCGCGCATGACTGGGACGACAAGGCTCGCTGGCTGCGCTCGATGGAACTGCTCAAAGAAGAGGTAGCGCCCGCGCTGGCGGACAGTTGATACTCGACTGGCGATGAATTGATCGCCTACGTCTCTTTTGGAGCCAGATGTCCGATGAGTCTGGAACAAGGCAGATTCGCGGATGTCCAGAAGGCACATTTTATGCTCGGCCATTGCGGGCAAGTTCGGACCAGGCCCGTTCATGAGGACAAACTACGCCAGGATCGAACGGCAAGAGGGACGTAACCTAGGCCGGGAAAAGTACGCGCGTATTTAAGTCGTCCTCGAGCCACCGTGGCTGAACAGTTCGGGCAATGGCGGAAGATACCAAGCCCGGGCAAGTCTGCGCGAGAGACAGAGGTAGTCCCCTCTACACCAAGCCAATCTCCTCGTCTATCTCAAACTGGTAAGCGTCAACCTCCTCAGACAGAACTTCGTCCATGGAAAGGGCGCGGCCGGCCATGCTCGACTCCAGCATGGCGTAGGAGAGGGCCACCGACCGGGCGCCTTGTGCTGCATCAACCTCAATCGTCCCGCCACCTTCGATGGCGCGGCCGAGTTCCCCGTACTCAACAGCGATCAGTTTGCGATCGGTTACGGGAAAGGGGAAGTCGTAGCCCCAAAGACGGTCACCGCCGAAAAGCGCGGCGACGATCGGTTCCAGTTGGAAATCAGGGACGAGGTCGAGCAGGCTTTCGTCGCTAACCGCCTCGCCATCTTTGTGCAGCGTGATCAACTGGCCTGAGCGGTCTTGCGGCAAATCGAGCGATCCCTCGGAGCCGTGAATCTGCCTCGTGAACACTCCTTGCCCGTGGCCGGCGTGGTCCTCGATGTACTGGCAGACGGCGCCGCTCTCAAAAAGAAGCGTTGCATAGGAGGCGTCGTCGGCGGTGGCTTCGAACTCCGCCGGCATCTGCTTCTGCCACCTTTCATAGACGACGGAAGGATTGCTTGGCGAACTCCCGCCGGGCTCGGCGGCTTGATTGCGGCGGACCTGTTCGTGCAGGCGGGTCTGGGCATAGATTGTGGTTGCCGGGCCGAGGTAGTACTCGATTATGTCGGTGAAGTGGACACCCACATCCAGCAGAACTCCGCTCTGGTTTTTCTGATGCCGCCAGACTGTAATCAGCATCAGGTCGCTGCCGCCCATCGTGTTGTGAATCATCAGGCGGGGCGAGCCGATAGCTCCTGCGTCCAGAAGCGCCTTACCCAGGCGATTCATCGGGTCGCGGCGATAGTTTTCAGCCACACTGACGATCTTACCGGTGCGTTCGGCCGCTGCGCGGATGCGATTGCTGGCGCGCACGGTCAACCCGACGGGCTTCTCGATCATCGCATGCCAGCCCCGTTCGACAGCTTCGACGGCAACTGTGTGGTGGTGGCGGGGCGTGGTGGTGATGTCGACAGCGACGACACCCAGGGGTTCCAACAGCTCCATCCGCTCGACGACCGCGGGGCGCGTACCCAGTCGATCTTCGGCGTCGGCGGCGAGGGATTCGGCGTTGGCCCTGACGGGGTCACAGGCGGCCACCAGCTCGAAGGGGGAGAGGCCGGAATCGTTCAGCTCCGCCAGCCCGTAGAGGTGGCGATGGCCCATTCCACCGCAGCCAACGATTGCAAGAGGAATCTTATCCATCAGTTGTCCTTTCTATTGGGTGGGCGGTTGATATGTGTAAGCGGTCGGAGGCGATCATTCTTCGTTTCTCATGAGCTGGGTGCTTGTTGCAAAGAAGAGAAGGGGAGCAGTTATGTCAATCACCGCCCACAACCAGCTGTGCGTCGTCGCGGGATTGGCGAATTGGAAACCGACCCAGTTCCATAGCAGGCCGACCAGCAGAGCGACACTGAAGTAGAAGGTGCCATTTGCTTCCAGATACTCTCTTGTCACTCCACTTTCGGGCCCGATATCGGCGGCGCGTTTGCGCTGGTAGGCGTAGTATACGGCCAAGAGCATGCCCAGCACTATCAGGGGATCGATGATGCGGTAGACCGCTTCAGCCAGACCTTCTGAGGCGGGGTCGTAGAATTGAGACCCGATGTATTGTACGTAGACGACGACTGCCAGCACCCTCAGGTATACCCAGAAAATCAGTCTCACTTTGGGTTTCCGTGATGTCTTGCACAATTCTGTTAGATCAAGGCTGTCAACCTATTGCTCAAGTGCCGACTTATGGGGAGAAAAGTGTTGTTCAGAATTGAGTGCAAACTGTGCGCGAAAGAGTGGGTCAACCCTAGCAGGCACTGTTTCAGTTTACCCTACTTTTGCGACTCCGAGAACGGCAAATGGAGTTTTGAAACGATTCCAATTACCGTCGCCGCCCGCCTGCACTGAGGAGAGTCGGTAGGGGGAGTTCAGGCGGAGGAAATTCTCCTTCACTCATTCTGGACCAGTTGCAGCCGGGCCAGCGCCAACTCAAGCTCCCAGGTATCCATCTCTACAGTAGGCTGGAGGGATTCGAAATCGTAGACGACCATTCGCAACTCGTATTCGGCGGGCTGAAGATTGCCAGGGAGATCAAAGTGGTAGAGGGTGTCGATCGGCGTCGCCGCTTCCCAGTGGCTGGTTTCGAGATTCATCGAATCTTTTAGGACGATGTCCCATTGGTAAACTGCCTCACCGCCCGGGTTGTGTAGACGCATCGAAATGGCGAAATCCATATCCAGCCCGGGCGCGGTTTGCCACTGCTGGGCAATCCACAGAGTGCGATCTTCACTCAGCTTGGGGGTCTGTTGGTTAGAAAATTGCTCCCGTCCTTGGCCCAGTGCAAAACCCAAGAGTGAGATTCCGCGGTCATAATGGACTTCCGGCCCCTCGAGTTGCTGATAGAATGTCCAGGGACGACTCAAGTCAACGTCAGTATACGTGTGGATTTGAAAGTAGCTGTATTCTACGCTTTCCTGGTATTTGCCGTACTTTTCCAGCAAGGCCAGCGTGTGTTCTTCGCCTCCGCCCGCCCAGCCCAGACTATCTGTCCAGTCAAAGACCTTTATCGTGGAAACGCTTTCCAATCCGGAAAGTTGCGTTTCGATCTTTAGCGGCAGGTCATAAGAGAACGAAAAGACCACAACAGCCGGCGTCGAGCCGGTATAGAGATAGTCTAAGCCGAAATGTTTATCTGCCAAAGAGTTGGGCAACAGGTAGGCAGTATGTGGAAGAGGTGAACGGGCGTTTAGGATCTCGGCAGCGTATGTCATCTCGGCGTCGGCTACGGCCAGATATTCGTCTGTTCCAACCCACTCAAAAAAGTAGGTGCGGTAGGTATGGGCCCCCTTAGCCACGATCAAGGCAGCTACGACGACACCCGCAAAGATCGCGGACTTACTATTGTGCAAGATAGAGAGGCGTTTGTACAGAAAGTGACAGGTCTCCCACATGCCAACCCCAACAAGCAGAAAAACAGCCGGCGTCGTTCCAATAATGCGCAGGGAGTTGGGTCCCTCATATTCGTTTAAGGTCAGCGATGCCGGCAAGAGCATCACGAACAGCCAGATCAGAAGTAGCCGGAGGGAAGGTCGCCTTCGCCACTGAAAAATCGAGAAGACAACACCCAGCCAGAAAAAGGTTGCTTCCCAGGCGGCTAACATGGGTCTACCGCCTATACTGTAGGCGCTGTTGCGATCGCCCTTGAAGCCGAAGAGCAACAAGTATTCGAGTGCATTGTTGAAATAGGCCCGCCAGGCACCGAGTTGTCCATCGCGGAACAGCCAAAGCTGTTCGCTGCGGATAAAGAAATGTTCTGGGTGGAGCGCAAAGTGGATGAGGAGCGGCGCGGCCACAAGCCCTGTCACACCTACAAAAGCAACAGTCAATGGCCACGTAGCCAAAACTCTTTCTCTGGCATTTGAATTGAATGGAATTACAAGACTCAGGCCGAAGAGGAGAAACAAGAGAGGGGAGAGGCGCGAAGGAAGGTAGGTATAGGGCAACAGGCCGGCGCATATGCCTGCAAGCGCGATTCCCGACCAAGGTCTGGTTCTGCGACCACTCCGATACCAGGCAAACCACAGCAGCGACAGGCTCAGAGCAAGGAGAAAGGGAAGAAAGTTGGCTCTGAAGGCACCGCGAGCCATGATTGTCTGGTCGATGGAGGTCGCCAGCAGGCCAGATGCCACAGCGCCAACGAACAGGCCTCGCCAGGGAACAGCCCTACCATTGGTCTCGTCCCGTCCAAACAGCAACCACCCCATCCATAAGACGACAAAGACGGTGCTTGCGCTGGCGAGAGCCGCGGGAAGGTGAAAGGCCAGAAGTGACCGCCCGAACAGAAGCGTAGTAATAGCGACCGCGTAGACGCCGAAAGCCTCAACGCCAGCGCTCCATTCAGGGAAAAAGGGGGCGTGGCGTCCTTGCAGCACCTGGAGGGCGTACGCACTGACTGCCCCTTCGTCGTTGATGATTCCGGGCGGGATCTTTGAGAGGCCGTAGAGCCGCAAGGCCACGACAAAGAATGTCAAGACGACCAAGATCGCCCCGGCAATGAGCGAAAGGCGTTTGCGGTCTTCTGTTTGCATAGCCTTTAAGCCAGTGGGGGTTCGATCAGGCGTCATCGGACTCTGGCCCGTTCTTCGATCGAATCCCAGAATACGGAACTTTGTCTTGCGAACACGGGGCTTTTTCCTGCGGCACAACCTTTACGAGGACGGCCTGTCGCGGGCCAACAAGACGTGGGCCGACCTCATCAGCGAGGGACAGCGTTGCTTTAGAAGCCGAGGCCAAGTCGGGCAATTGCCGGGAGGGGGCATCATCCCCGGGGACAATGCGATGGACTCCCTTGCGGGCGACGGGGCGTCTCTGACGATTGTTTGTGGGAGACCGATCAAACACTATGGCAAACTCTTATCGTGATGGCTCAATTGCTCGGCGCCGTCCGATGTAACCAGAAAGGCATCCTCCAGGCGGACGCCGGTTACGCCCGGCAGGTAGATGCCAGGCTCCAGCATGACTACGTGGCCCTCTGCGAATACCTCCTGGCTGTAGGGGACGACCGCGGGGCGCGTACCCAGTCGATCCTCGGCGTCGGCGGCGAGGGATTCGGCGTTGGCCCTGACGGGGTCGCAGGCGGCCACCAGCTCGAAGGGCGAGAGGCCGGAATCGTTCAACTCCGCCAGCCCGTAGAGGTGGCGATGGCCCATTCCACCGCAGCCTACGATTGCAAGAGGGATCTTATCCATCACTGGTCCTTTCTATTGGGTGGGCGGTTGATATGTGCAAGCGGTCGCGTGTAAGGCATTCATGAAATGGTCGGAGGCGATCATTCTTCGTTTTTCATGAGCTGGGTGCTTGTTGCAAAGAAGAGAAGGGGAGCAGTTATGTCAATCACCGCCCACAACCAGCTATGCGTCGTCGCGGGATTGGCGAATTGGAAACCGACCCAGTTCCATAGCAGGCCGACCAGCAGAGCGACACTGAAGTAGAAGGTGCCATTTGCTTCCAGATACTCTCTTGTCACTCCACTTTCGGGCCCGATATCGGCGGCGCGTTTGCGCTGGTAGGCGTAGTATACGGCCAAGAGCATGCCCAGCACTATCAGGGGATCGATGATGCGGTAGACCGCTTCAGCCAGACCTTCTGAGGTGGGATCGTAGAATTGTGAGCCGATGTACTGCACGTAGACCACAACTGCCAGCACTCTAAGGTATACCCAGAAAACCAGTTTCACTTTGGGTCTCCTTGTCGGTTGGCGGTTTTCCAAAAGGCCAAGACTTTCAACTGAATCGCGCGTGTGGTTGGGGGAGTCAGCCGAATCGTTTCCAAACTGGCAAATCTCGTGAAACTGGGCTTGACAGAGAGGTTGCGAGTCTTCGTTTCAGTGTAACCCACGGGCTCGTTTTTGTTAATGGTCTATTAGGTCGGCGACCGCGGCTATCTCTCCCAAGCTCTCTCTCAACAACGCCTCGCACGGGGACCGCAATTGATTACGCCCATCCGCAAAAGCTGCAGAATCGACTCGTTATTCTCGAGGACAAACTGCCCACGCGTAAGCGCTTCGTCATCGGGACCATCGTTGATCAGCTCAAGAATAACCCACAGATTGAACCAACCCGTCATCGGAGCACGACCAACTTCATTGTCAATCTCATCGCCGGGCTGATTGCCTATACTTGGCAAGCCAAGAAGCCATCTCCCCATCTCCCTGACAAAGACATGGCATTCTTGCCGACCCTAATCTAACTCCGAACTCGGGTTACCTAGCAAAGGGATGGAGGGGCCGGTCTGGGTTGCCCGCAACCTGATCACAACTGTGGCGGCCCGCTGATGACCGGTTGTCGTGGAGTTGTAGCGCTATTGGGATAGCGCAGAGCGAGCCTCCGCGCCGGCGTACCGCCCCTATTTTTTTCATGCGTGCGCCGAGAAAGAGACCTCCTCAGTTGAATTTCTCGAGCCGGTAAACTGTCCCGTCGGCATAGCTAAGGACGTACAGGTTGCTCTCCTCATCAATACCGACGCTGCTGATAACACTATTTATCCGTGTGAGGGGCACGGCTGTCCATTCTGAACGACTATTCGAGGATAGCGCCCATATGTCGCCCTGGCAGAAATCGGCGTAGATGTAGCGCCCTCGGTATACCGCTCCCCCGACAACTGCGCAGCCCAGGTCTCTACCGTAGGAAACAACAGGGAAGGTCGAACCCTCGAGGTCGCAATCACCGGTGCGGCTGTCACCTTCGAAGCAGGGCCAGCCGTAATTTTGCCCCCCTGTGCTGTCCGGCGGCTGGTAGCTGACTTCCTCTCTTGCAGCGTGGCCAGTGTCAGGAATGAACAGGGCGCCGGTATCCTGGTCGAATGCGATTCCCCAAGGATTGCGCAGGCCTAACGCCCAGACTTCGGGGGCATGGTTGTCTGTTTCAACGAAAGGATTGTCAGAGGGAATGGCGTACGGCTCTGCGCCGGGAGAAACATCGATTCTCAGGATTTTACCGTGCAAGTTATCGGGTTCCTGAGCCGTTAGCGGACGAGGGATGCGGCTCGCACGGCCGTCTCCGACCGCGACGTACAAGAGTCCGTCGTGGGGGCCGAAAGCGATCGTTCCGACAGAGTGAGACGTGGCTCGCTGGTCGAAACTAAGGATCACTTCCTCGCTGTCGGGGTCGGCCACGTCCGGATTGTGCGAATTGACAAGATAGCGACCGAGAGTGTTCTTGCTATTCTTGTTCACGTATGTGATGTAGAACAGGCCACTCTCTTCGTAGTCAGGCGGGAATGCAAGGCCGAGCAAGCCATTCTGCGCGGAGACCGATACCAGCTGCGAAATATCCAGGAATGGCTCAGGAAGAAGGACGCCTGCCTCAATGATACGTATCTGCCCCTCCTGTTCGAGGACAAAAAGGCGGCCTCTCCCGTCCCCTGCATGGGTAAGAAAGACGGGCTTGAACAAGCCCGTCGCTACTGCGGACACCGACGTTGGCAGGGAGTCGCTCCCTTCAATTCGCACCTCGCGATACGCTACCCATCCCGGGTGTCTTGTGGTCGTAATGAGCAGTTTGTCGATGAATTGAGGAGGATCGAGCCTAAGGACAAAGGTATCTCCATCGGAGGAGAGCTTGCTGTCGAATCGGTGCCATACCACGACTCTCCCAGACTTGTCCTCCATTCGGATCTTGTGCGTGGCCGGGCCGGGCGACACCTGCGCCACGGTAAGCTCTATCTTTTCCACTGAACGCGTGTAGACGAAGTCTATCTCCAGCCACTGCGGTGCAAAGGCGTCGGCTGACTACCATGTTCCCTCGTCTCCGTCGATTGCGAAGTGCTGGTGCCACTGGCCGTCTGAAACGGTCAAAGTTCCCAAAGCCGCTACGTTCTGGACTGGGGGTCGCTCCTGAATCGGCGGTCCGGCACTGGAGGCGTGGTGGGATGCAATTGTGGAACAGGCCGACAACGCAAACGCTGCAAAAGCAAGAATGGTTTTCATCGGATCAACTCAGAGGGCGTTGGAAAACTCCTGCTTGGTAGAATAGGAAGTAGGAACCAACCTGTTCAGACCAAGCATGATAGTCTATCTTCGCACAGAATTCGTGGGTACGCCAGCGATCTGACTCAACAAGGAAGGGGAATCGCTTCCAAAGTACTTCCCAAATGAAACCAAGAGCCTTGCTTTTGGTAGGCAAGATGTGATCGAAGGATCGGACCGACTTCCATAATAGATGATGGAGGGAAACGATGGTTCGACCGGATTTGGCGAAATGGAACCAGTCTTTGACCGATTTGCGCATCTTGTCGGTGGAAGCTGAACATGCGCGCAGTCGCGAGCGTTTTCTGGCTTTGCTCATGATCGCAAGTGGACAGACGACAGCCTGTAGCTGGGCACGCGAGATCGGCCGCACGAAGGAAACGGTGCTCAAATGGGTGCATGACTATAATCGCTTGGGTCCAGCGGGAGTGCGCTATCGTCATACGGGAGGGCGTCAACCTTTTTTAGCTTCAAGCAGGTCAGGCAACTCATAAGCGTTGTCGTCGAAAGCGAGCCTGTCGACCACGGGTTGCCCGGCCACAATTGGACGTTGAAAAAGCTGCAGCTCTGGCTCAAACAAGCGCTGGATTGCGACCTGTGCCGCAGTGCACTGCACCGCATCTTGTGTGCCGCGCATCTGGGTTGGAAGCGATGTCAAAAACTGCCCAAGAAAGCGGACCCGCACCGACGAGCTGCCTTTATGCAACGGTTCCACCAACTGTATGAACAGGTATGGCGGATGGAGACACGTCTGATCTATATCGATTAAGCTCACATCCATCGCGACATGGATAAAGGATACACCTGGGCGGCCAAGGGCAAACCGGCCTGGCGACTGAGTGACTCGGCGCCGCTCGCACACCGCATCAACTGATATGGCGCCTACGACTTCGCCGAAGGGCGGTGCTTCATTTGGAACGAGGGTTCCTGCAACAAAGAACATACGATTCAGTTCTTGCAGCGCATGGCCGCCTGGCTGGCCGATGCACCCGGCGACGTCGTCATCATTTGGGACGGCGCCCCATGGCACCGGGCCAAGTGCATACAGGATGCCAAAGCCAAACTGGGCTTCGCCCTCATCTCTTTGCCTGCCTACAGTCCCGACCTGAACCCGATCGAAGGTCTCTGGAAGTGGATGCGAGAAGAGGTGACACGCAACCACTGCCACAGTTCGATGCGCCACGTCTTTGACGCTTGCAAAGCCTTCATCGACCGCATCAATCGCGACTCAACCTCCCTCGTTTATCGTCTGTGGCCCAGATTCGATCTCGACCCAGAGTACGAGAAACTATTGGTCTCAAATTGAACTCACTTTAGCTACTAAAGGCGGCTAACAAAATGGCCTTCCTCGCACCCGTCTTGTCTTCTCATACCGGTCATGCCTTGAACAAGAATCTTTCCTGTATTATGATGCTCTTCACATCGATTCACGTTCAGTTCCCGTTTCTCCTGTAGCCAAGCCACCAATGAGGCACTCGGTACTGAGCGAAAGACGAGACCTTGGCTACTGCCCCGCATACTGAGCACGCCAACCTGGGCTACGAGGAAACCCTGCGTCCGTAATGTCCATCAACGCAAACCGAATGGGTTGGCTGCTGCTGCTCCTCGCTGGCTCGCTCTACTTTCTCACCCATGACAACGGGGTAACCGCATACGATCTGGAAGGCAGCGATTTTCCAACGCTTCAATATGCTCAAATAAACGGCCGCCCTGCCAATGGGCCCGGATATCCTGTGTATACCATGATCGGCTTCCTCTGGTTTCACAGTGTTCGATTCATCCAAGGGGCATTTTTCAGTCCACTGCCAAACCCAACTCCCATTTTCTCTACGTACAATACGATTTGGGCCCTTGTGGCACTGTGGATTCTCTATCGTCTCCTCCTGCGTCTGACCCCTACCACAGGACTATCGAGCCCGCGCTGGCTGTTTCCCTGGCTTATATGCCTATTCTACGCAGGCACCGTTGAATTCTGGTGGCACGCCAACAACTCTGAGCAGTATTGCAGCGTAGTCGCCCAGACCTTGGCGCTTGTTCTTCTGTTCCTGAAATGGGAAGAAGCTGTGACCAACGAGGAACAGCAATCAGGCGAGAACAAGCCAGGCCCAGGCTCACTACGTCTACTCTATGCCATGGCCTTTATATGCGGCCTGTTCCTGGCCCACCAGGTTACCTCCACCATGATCGTCCCGCCCCTGGTAGTCGCCGTTCTGCATAAACAGCCCTCTCTCCTCCGTCTCCCCAAGGTTGTTCTGGGCGCCGTTCTCGCCGCCGCTGCCCCCTTGACCAGCTACCTCTTCATATACCTCCGCGGCGCCGCCGACCACAAATGGCGTGGCGAAGGTGAGTTCGCATCAGACCTGGATTGGTTTTGGAGTTTTGTTAGTGTTCCCCAAGGCCAGGGAGAAATCAGCCTCGGCCTCCAATGGGGCCAGCCGTTTTATGCCAAGCATTTCCCCCAACTGATCTGGCAGGATCTCAGCATCCCAGTTTTGGTCTTGGGGATTCTGGGTATCTCACTGTTTCGCCCGCGGGTGCGCTATCTTATATACGGAACAGTGTTGTTCTACCTCGTCTTTGCCTGGGTCAACCGTTTCGGCAATGCGCTCAGCATCTATATTCCGGCTAACTCGCTGATTCTGCTTGGCTTGCTTCCAATTGCCGTTCATGTTCAGCGAACTATTACCAAATGGATGACAGTTCACTTCGTCAACTCGCATTTTCAGGCCAGACTCTCTACGGCCATGGCCACTGCCGTTCCCGTCCTCTTCCTCCTGGGAGCCACCTACTGGACGTTCACCTCCTCGTGGAACAAGGCAGACCAAAGAGACAGGGCGCGTGACACCGCCCTCGACCTGCCGGCCATGCTCCTTGCACAACAGCTTCCTCCACAAACGGCCCTTTACGCAGACTATTCCGTGAGAGTAGGCCTGGGCTATCTCATTTCTGCTTGGGGTTTCCGTCCTGAACTATTCGCCGTGTCCGAAGAAAGGGCCAGAGAACATCTGGAAAATGGTGGCCGCGTGGCCGTTACCAAAGAAGCCGCCCGTTACTTACTGAAACTGCTTCAGCTGAATGATCTGGGGTTTCACCGCGTTGCTCCCGACTGGATCCTCTTGTCCCAAGGTCCGTCAGAAGTTGACCTGCCTTCTCCTCGGCACGAGGAGACGTATGACTTAGGAGAAGGAATCCTCCTCAAAGGCTTTACGGCCGTTCCCAGCCCAGGCCCACTTATCCCGACAAAGGACAGCTGCCTGCCGTGCCTCGAAGCCGAAGGCTCGCTTGACGTGACCCTTTTCTGGGGGTCTGAGAGCGGGTCCACACCAAACGACTGGTCCATTAGCCTTCGTGCCTATGCAGAGGGGGAACAGGTATCCAACGCCGACGGTACGCAAGTCCGCCTGGACAACTCTGGTCCCGTGTATGGCCTTCGCACCTTCAGTTCGATTGACCCCCACCGTACCGTTCTTGACTCCTACCGCCTCCCCGCTGCCGGCCATGCTGACAGCCTCCACCTTATCCTCTATCGACAAGTGGAAGGCGGCTTCGAACACTTGGCTGAACTGTGGCTTCCGCTGAAACAATAATGGACAGGATTGCCCCTGACCTTCACCCTCGCTTAGAGCCTCTAAAAATGAGGGGTCAGGCGTCGGAAGCAGATGATAGAACGGCCCAGGGAGAGGAAGGCTTCATGGATGTCAGCACGGCGCTCGTAGCGCACGCGCAGCCGGCGGAACTGACGCAGCCAGCCCAGGGTCCGCTCGACCACCCACCGGTATACGCCCGGGCCACTCCCGAGTTCCGCCCCACGCCGGGCCGGCGCCGGCGCGATGTGGCGCTCTCGCAACGCCTGGCGATGCCGCTGGGAACTGTAGGCCCGATCCCCATACAGACGCTGCGGCCGCCGCCGGGGACGGCCGCGACGGCCCCGCACCGGCGGCACGCCATCCACCAGAGGCAGCAGTTGGGTTACGTCATGGCGGTGGGCACCGGTCAGAGTTGCCGACAGCGGGATCCCATTGGCGTCAGTCAGCAGGTGATGCTTACTCCCCGGCTTGCTGCGGTCGGTAGGATTGGGGCCGGTCTTTTCGTCCGCCCCCCACGGCGCGCAGGGCTGCACTGTCCACGCTGGCCCGCGACCAATCAAGACGGCCCGCCTCTTGCAGTTGAGACAAGAGGGTCTCATGCAGCTTTTGCCACACCCCGGCCTCCTGCCAGTCCCGAAGCCGACGCCAGCAGGTCATCCCGGAACCGCAGCCCATCTCCTGCGGCAGCATCTCCCAGGGTATGCCGCTCTTCAGCACGAACAGGATGCCGGTCAGGGCTTTGCGGTTGTCCAGGGGCTTGCGTCCCGGGTTGCGCAACCGCCGCGGCTTGGCCGGCGGCAGCAGCGGCTCTACGATCTCCCATGGCTCGTCGCTCACCAAAGGTTTGGCCATCGGACGCTACCTCCCTGCTCCTCAATCATGCCCTGCGCCGTGCGCCGCAGCTAAGGGCACTACAGACAGTTTAGCCCGCTGACCATCGATTGACAAACCTTTTTGTTAGGCGTACTTAATCGTCGATCTTATCGCCGGGCTGATTGCCTACACTTGGCAAGCCAAAAAGCCATCCCTCCATCTCTCTGACAAAGACTTGGCTCTCTTGCCTGCACTTATCTGACTCCGAACTCGGGTTATGGGGTAAGTTGGTCGGCGACCGCGGCTACCTCTCCCAAGCTCTCTTTGAACAACTCTTCGCTCAGGGGCTGCAACTGATCACGCCCATCCGCAAAAACATGCAGAATCGACTCGTTGTTCTCGAAGACAAACTGCTCACGCGCAAGCGCTTCGTCATTGAGACCATCGTTGACCAGCTCAAGAATATCTCACAGATTGAACACACCCGCCACCGGAGCCCAACCAACTTTATCGTCAATCTTATCGCCGGTCTGATTGAATACACTTGGCAACCCAAGAAGCCATCTCTCAATCTCTCTGACAAAGACTTGGCTGTCTTGCCTGCACTAATCTAACTCCGAACTCGAGTTACTTTAGGTACGCCCAAAAGGAGAGATTGAAAGAGCAATGGCATACATGACCAGCCCCTCGCGTCCACCGAATTTATCGGAAAAGAAGACCGCGTGTTCTCCTTGCAACGCACGCAGCGCATCCAATCCATTTGCCCCTTCGCCGGCATCGAGACCGGGAGGAAGGTCGCTTAAGCGTTGGAGACGCAACAACACAACAGACACTGCCAGCGCGAGCAGGATTACGCCTCTAACCCATTTGAGGTGGTTGCTATGTTCCCTATGAGTAGTCGATTGTTGCGATGTCGTAGCCGAATCTGCCAAGTTCTGCTTCCTGTTCCCTGTTCTCAACCCTGTCGCGCCCCATGGCTGAACGCTATCAGGCGTATCTAAGGATACTCTGAACAAGTCTGATTGATTGTGGCATAATACTGCAATAGTGGGCGTGCGACAGGAAAATGGGGGAAGAGGACAATGGAGCAGCCGACATTTGGGGAGTTGGAATACGAAAGCAAGAAACGCAAGACGCGGCGGGAGATATTCCTGGAGCGGATGGATGGTCTGATTCCGTGGCGTCGGCTGGAAGCGCGTATCCGGCCGCACTATCCCAAGGCGGGACGCGGCCGGCGGCCGTATCCGTTGTCGGTGATGCTGCGCATCTACTGTGTGCAGTTGTTCTACAACCTGAGCGATCCGGGCATGGAGGATATGCTCTACGCGGTCGAGTCGGTGCGACGGTTTGTGGGGCTGCGGTTGTCGGGTGCGCTGCCGGACGAGACGACGATACTGAACTTTCGTCATCTGCTGGCGAGACACGAGTTGGGGTCGGTTCTATTGGAGGAGATCAATCGTCATCTGGAGTCGCAGGGAGTGCGGTTGCGGGAGGGAACGATCATCGATGCCAGCATCATCGAGGCGCCGTCGACGACGAAGAATCGTGCGGGGCGACGCGACCCTGAGATGCATCAGACGAAGAAGGGGAATCAGTGGCATTTTGGGATGAAGCTGCATATCGGCGCCGACGCTGAGACGGGAATCGTACATAGCGTGGCGACGACAGCGGCGAACGTGCATGACGTGACCGTGGCTTCGCGCCTGTTGCACGGAGGCGAGAAGGAGGTGTGGGGCGACGCTGGCTATCAGGGCGTGGCCAAGCGGGCGGAGATGCGGGCGCTGGATGTAGAGTGGCATGTGGCGCTGAGGCCTGGGCGACGGCGGCAACTGCCGTCTGAAAGCGAGGAGGCGTTGGCCGAGAAGCGTAAGGCGTCGGTCAGAGCAAAGGTGGAGCATCCGTTCCTGCAGGTGAAGCGGCGCTTCGGCTATGCCAAGGTGCGCTATCGCGGCCTGGCCAAGAACACGCAACGGCTGACGTTTCTGCTGGCGCTGGCCAACTTGATGACAGCCGAGCGCCACTTGGCGGTGTGACAAAGGGAGTTGTGCGCCGCAATCACTTTGATAGCGGCGACAGGCCCGCCGCCGAGCCGTTTTGAGGCGCAAACAGGCTTGCCTCAGCACGGCAACTGCCTGCTGACTCAGCCCAGGCCGGTTGAAAATCTTCCTGCTTCCCCCACCATTCATCTCAATCCACCACATGTGGACTTGTTCAGACGTTCCCTAACTTTCCGAGAGGGATTCATAGCCAACTCTGTGATCGAGTACCCCGCCATCACCGCTGGTCTGCCGCCACTCTCAACTGAGTCAAAGCAAGTTCCGGTTCCCAAACACCCAGCTCGACTGTCGGTTCTTGCGTTTCGAAGTCGTAGACAACCAACCGCAATTCGTATTCGCCGGGCTCGATATCTGCTGGCAGATCAAGGTAGTGCAAAGTGTCTACCAATTCACCCGGCGACCAGTGGCTTGTAGACGCCTGAACTGAATCTGTCAGGACGAAATCCTTCTGATACACCGAACTGCCCTCAGTATTGTGAAGGCGCACGGAAATCGAGAAATCAGTTACCAGCTCGGGAGCAGTCTGCCATTGCAAGGCCACCCACAGTAAGCGGGGGGCTCTCAACTCGACTTCGCTGTGCGACGACGACTTGCCTCCAGACTGGCCTACGGCGAACCCATGAAGAGATATGCCCTTATCATAGTGGACTGTCACGGGCTGCAGCTGGTCATACAGCGCCCAAGGACGATCCAACGAGACATCCTCGAAAATGTGAATATGAAAGCTTTCGTATTCGTCGCTACCCAGGTATCGCCCATATTTTTTAGCAGAGAGAGTGTGTGTTCTTCCGCTCTCGCGTCCCCGCCAACGAGCTGATTGTTCCAGTCCAGGAACCTGACGGTCGAAAACAGTCCCTCTTCCGACAGGACATTCTCGACCTTTTGCGCCAAGTTGTGAGGCGTTAAAGCCGCGAGAATGTGAGCGGGGGCGGCGCCTTGATAGAGGTATTCGAAACCAAAATGCCGATCGCTGAAGTGCTCGTTATGCAACGGATAGGGGAGAATATGGACCATGTCTTTCTCGGACTCCTGTGCGTTGAGCGCCTCGGCAGCTTCTGCCCACTCCGCATGGTATGCGCGATTGAAGCCTGGCGCAGCCGCCCACTCCACAAAGAAAGCACGGTACGTGGTCACACCTTGAAGCAGGATCAGACCCAACATCACAGCTGCCCCGGCTGCGGCGATTCCGGCTTCCTGTTCGGGCAAGACAGGGCGATTGCGCCACTTCAAAGACAATCGTCGCGACCAAGTGAATCTGTACGCTTCCCACACGCCGCTGCCAATGAGCAGGTAGACTGCCGGCGCGGCGCCGATCATGCGCAACGTGTTGGGCCCCTGTTCCATCGGTACTGGCCAGCATTGCCGGAAGGATCAGGATTGCCAGCCAGAGAAACAGGAGCCGGTTGGCAGGGCTCCGCTGCCAGCGGTAAATGGCGAACCCTACGCCAAGCCAGAAAAAAACTGTCTGCCAGGGATTCAGCATAGGCTGACCGGCGAAATTGTACCGATGGAGCCGGTCGCCGCGATAGCCGAACACAAGGAGGTGATCCCAGGCGTTGTTGAGGAGAGCTGCTATTGGGTTACCCTGTCCTTCGTTGAAGGGCCAGAGCTGCTGGCTACGAATGGTAAGGTCCTCGGGATGCACTGCAAAGTAGAGGAGCAGCGGCGCGGCGACCAGTCCGGCCACGCCGACGAAAAGAGTCACGCGCAGCAGATCCTAACTTAGGAGGCCTGCGTACGCTTTCACTGAACATACGACGCGTCGAGGAAATAGGAGACTCAGACCAAAGAACAGGTACAAAAAGGGCGAGATGCGCGCCGCGAGATAGGTATACGGCAGCAGTCCAGCGAACGTGCCGGCTAGCGCTGCTTTCCACCAGGCCCCACCTCGGTCGTCCCTTTGACGCCAAGCCCACCAGAGCAGTGCAAAGCTCAAGGAAAGAAACAGCGGAACGTAATTTGCTCTGAGCCCGGCGCGCGCCAGAAAGGTCTGACCCGTGGAAACCGCCATCAGACCGGCTCCAACACCGCCGACCAGCAGTCCACGCCATGGAGTGCCCCGGCCGCTTTCCTCATCCCGGCCAAAGAGAAGGCTCCCTAACCAGAAAACGGCGAAGACTGTGCCCGCGCTGGCCACTGCCGTGGGTAAGTGAAAGGAAAGAAGCGTGCGCCCCAGTAGGAAGGTGAAGAAAGCAACGGCATAGACACCCACTGCCTCGCGTCCACTGCCCTCTTCTGGAAAGAATACCCTGTGACTACCTTGCAACACCTGAAGGGCGTATACTCCATCCGGACCCTCATCGCTTTGGATGCCGGGCGGCAGTTCGCTCAGACGGTAGAAGCGTAGCGACAGTACTGCCAGCGCCAGCGCAATCAGGATAGCGACTGTCACCGGGGCGCGAAATACGCTCCTCCGATCAGCCTGCTCTGAGTTCAGGATTTCCTGCGAGTTGCTCATGGCCGGGCCTGGCTCTCTATCTCCTGCACAGACGCGTCTTACGTGTTCACTGCCTGCTGGTGGAGTCGGCCTCCAGCAGAACTCCAGGTTTACGCCACGCAATTCTACTGGCCGGCCACCACCTGCAGGTGTGCCAAGGTTGTTTCCGGCTCCCAGACTCCTAACTCAACGGTTGGCTTGAGTGTTTCGGAGTCGTAAACAATGAGTCTCAGCTCGTACTCGCCCGGGGGGATATCAGCCTGAATATCCAGGTGAACCCAGGTATCGAACTGTTCAGCAGGGCCCCCGTCGCCGGTGACCGAGTGATCCGGCTTCCACAAAATCAGATCTTTGGCATAGACATCGGTCATCTCGGCATTTAGCAGACGAAGGGAAACAGAGTATTCGATTCCCAGATCAGGCGTCGTCTGCCAGCGCAGGACTGTCCATATGTCTCGCGACCCTCGAAGAAGAATCGGTTCCTCAATCGAGAGCTGGTCCTGGCCATGGCCCAGGGCAACCCCCACCAGTTCAATGCCGCCGTTATAGATGACTGGTAGCGGCTCCAAAAGATCATAGGGCTTCCAAGGAGTATCCAGGGAGATGTCAGTGTAACGGTGGACTCGGAAACTGCCGAAATCTTCGCTTTCCCGGTAACGCCCGTATTTGCCGAGAAGAAAAGCGAAGCGTTCGTTCTCATCGCCTGTCCAGACGGACTTGAGGTTCCACTCTACGACATTTACAGTGGAGAGGTCGTCAACTTCGATCAAGGCCGACTGGATTCTTTGCGCCAAGTCGGGCATTGCCGTGTGGAAGAGATAGGCCGGCGTCTCGCCCTGATACAGATAGTCGAATATATGACTGCGGAAGTTTTCTCTCAGAGGCTGTTGTCTCTGGCCGTCAGCGATGAGATAGACTGCGCCGGTCGAAAAGGGCAACGCATTGAGAGTGCGAGTCAGCTTCGTCCATTCCACTTTATAGGATTCAAGGACCCTGTATGCGGGCGCCCACTCTTGAAAGTAGATACGATGCGTGTTCCAACCCTTCAACAGCAGCAGTCCTGGTATAATCGCGCCGATTGCGGTCGCCATCCGGAAAGCATCTCTTCGCAAGAGTTGCTTTTTTGCGACCTGCCAGATTTCCCAGGCCCCCGTTGCAGCCAGGAGGTAAATGGAAGGAACAGCGCCTATCATGCGGAGGGTGTGTGGCACACTGTCTCTCGCTAACATGGCTGGCGTGAGCATGACAACGAGCCAGAGCAGGAGCAGCCGATAGGAGGGCTGTCGCCATCTGTAGACGGCGACAGCGACACCCAGCCAGAATATGAGGGCCTCCACCGCACTCAACATCGGACGACCGGGAAGATTGCGCGACCAGTAGCGGTCGCCGAGAACTCCAAAGGCCAGCAGGTGCTCCCAAATGTTGAGCAGCAATAGCCGGAAGACGTTGCCCTGGTCACCGCTGACACTGAATATTGACACCTGGCTGCTTCGCGAAAAGAAGTCGTCCGGGTGCGACGCGAAATAAATGAGAATAGGCGCGGCAACCAGAGTGGCCACGCCCACAAAAAGGCACAGTTGTAGGAAATGTACTCTGAGCAAGGGAACAGTCAACCGCTTTCCGGTCGCCGCAGGAGAACAGGTCAGGAAGCTTAAGCCGAAAAGCAGATAGAGTATTGGAGAAAAGTGAGCTGCCAAATATGTATAAGGAAGAAGGCCCGCGCATACGCCCGCCACCGCGATCGGCCACAAGCTTTGTCTTCTCCAACTCCACCAAACAAGAGCAAAACTGATAGCAAGCAAGAGTGGCAGGAAATTGGCCCTGAATGCCGTGCGGCCAATAATCGTCTGGCCAAGAGAGGCAGCCAGCAAAGCGGCCCCCACGCCGCCGACGAAAATGCCGCGCCACTGGTTGGCTTTTTGGCCCGGTTCTACTTCGCGAAAGAGGAGCCACCCCAGCCAGAACACAGCAAAGACGGTGCCTGCACTGGCAACGGCCGCAGGCAATCGAAGCGCCAGTACAGTGCGCCCAAACAGGGTGGTAGTTAACGCGACTGCATAGGCCATCAGACCTTCCAGGCCATCATCCTTTTCGGGAAAGAATACTGTGTGCTCTCCCCGTAGCACTTGCAAGGCATTAACGCCATGAATTCCTTCGTCAAGAAGCGCCCCTGGGGGAATTTCACTCAGACGGGAGAAACGCAAGACCAAAACGGCCAAGGCCAATGCGAGCAAAATCCCTACTGTTACAGTCGCGGGGGAGAGGAGCCTGCCACCGGTCGGCCCGGCAGCACTCACCGGACTGTTAACGTCAGCAGCTGTTCGAGACATTCCCTGTACCCTATTTCTCGCTTTGCGCTTGCACAGCCCGTAGTCTACAACTAGCCGATTGGAAGTCAAATGCAAGGCGTATTCGGGCCCCGCCGACCGAACTGTCGTATTGGCCAGGAAATCAAACCATGGTCGGCGGGAACCAGGACCCGTGAGGAGGTGGGTAGACAAAAGCGGTCTATCCCTCTCAAGGGGAATAAACTGCCTGCGTCAGGGTGTTTCGGGGCCTTCGAAATAGCTGCAAAGAGACGGCCAGGCTACTATGGCAAACTCTTGTCGTGATGGCTCAATTGCTCGGCGCCGTCCGACGTGACCAGAAAGGCATCCTCCAGGCGGACGCCGGTTACGCCCGGGACGTAGATGCCGGGCTCCAGCATGACTACGTGGCCCTCTGCGATCAACCTCCTGGCTGTAGGGGACGATGCGGGGCGCTTCGTGGCTTGTCAGGCCGATGCCATGGCCGGTGTGGTGGGGATAGACTTCGTAGCCGCCGTCGGCCATGTAGCGGCGCACCTGACGGTCCACGTCCTGCGCCACGACGCCGGGCCGGATCAGGGAGACTGCAAATGCAAGGGCTTCTTCCGCGAACTTGTGCAGCTCCATCTGCAGGGCGGTGGGTTGATTGGCGAAGTAGGTGGCGCAGCTGTCGGTCCAGTAGCCGTCGACGACGACGCTCAAGTCAAGGATGAGCGAATCATCGGCGTAGATTTCGTAGTCCAGGGGCGCGGCGCCGATATTGGCTGGCCGGTGGCCGACAATACAGTCGTTGCCCATCTGCATCCACATTCCCGCCTCGCGCTCGACCGCCGTCTGCACTTCGGTCCAGACGTCGATCTCGCGCTGCCCCTTGCGTACGGCTTTGCGCCCGGCGTCGTGACCGATTGTGACAAGGCGGAATCCTTCACGGATGCGGGCCAGCTCCTCCTCGGTCTTGACGGCCCTTAAAGGCAACAGCTTTCCCTCAAGCGAGGTAGGTTCGCAGCCAGGCAGCGTGCTTTGAAGCGTCTGCCACAGTGACAGGAGCAAACTCTTTTCCTCTATCCCGACCCGGCCGGCGGGCGATCCACCAGCGGCTACAGTGTCGCCCAGGATGTCAGAGAGGCGACCGGGCGCGTCAATGGGCTGCTGAATCGTATAGTTGACATAGGACGCGTGGGCGCAGTCCGGGTTGTCAGCAAAAGTAGCGGCCGGCGGCGAAACCTTCATCGGCCAGCAAGGTGAACCGGCCTCTGTCGAACCAGACAAGCGCGGGCGCGGGTGTATTGAGCCCTGTCAGCCAGCGTACACTGTCAATATCCGAAAAGAGCGCGCAATCCACTCCACCCTCATCCAGAACGTGCGCGGCGCGGGCCCTCTGTTGTTCATGCATTCGTCTATAATCCTCTAACTGGGGTTAGAAAGACTCTACTCTCGCGGAAAGGTTGTTGGGTTGCGTTGTTCGCTACCATGGCATCGTGCGTTTGGTATATTCGCGCCCGACACGCGCCGCCTCTTCGAGTTGCCGAGCCGATCATGACGCCCTCATCAATTAGCTCCCGAACGTCGTGTGGACGCACGCTATTGAGGAAGAATATCCCGGCGGAATCGCAGGCCCCTTTCACGCGGGCGCGCGCTGCGACCATGTCTGGAGGGTAGGGTGGATCGTGGGCGTCGGCGTGGCCCAGGCTCATGCCCATATCGCCCGGGCCCCATTCGGCAAAAGCGATGCCGGGGACGGAAGTGCTGGCTTCGGCATTCTCCAGCGCGCGGCGGTTCTCGATCTTCAGGCCAAGCAGAAGTTCGCCATCCGGATTCAAGGGCCAGACATCGGCCTTTTTTACATATTCCTGGGGCGTGAGTCCCCAGATGGATGCTGCCATGGCCTGGCCGCCGGCGCCTCTGCGGCCCTGGTCCAACCTGGTTTCGCCATTGCCGGACGCACTCGGCGCAGTAACGCTATCGGTAACGCCGATCGTTTGGAAGGGGTAACGGGCCGACTCGACGAAGACCTTGACGGCGTCGGGCGATTCGGCATGGCAGAGGAGGATCCCGTGAACGCCGCGCGCGAGGACCTGCTTGACCATCCAGGCGTTGGCCCGCATCACGTTTTCGTCGGTGCCGTCGGTGGGGAGGGTACAGATGACTGCCGGCGTTCGGTGGCCGCTGCGCGTCGGGCCTGAGTCGACGAGACCGCGCATGAACTCGCCCAGGCCGACAGGGTCGAAGGAGCCGTGCTCGAACTCTACAATGAGGTAATCGGCCCAGGTGTCCCTGTGGGCTGTGCCGTTCCTGTAGGTCAGGCCGCCGTGAACGCCGCTGTAGTAGATCGGCTGTTCGGCCTCCAGCAGTTCAATTGCCCGGTTGATGCGCGGCATTCGGGTTCCTCGAAATGGTGGTTGCGTTTATGTCCCGGTGCGATGCCGGCTACAGCGCTCGCAGGGGTTCTTCGATCAGGCCGACCAGGGCGTCCAGGAATTGGGCCGCACGGACGCCGTCAACGGCGCGGTGGTCGCAGGAAAGCGTAAGGGTCATCATCGGGCGCACGGCCGGTTGCCCGTCTACCGCAACGACGCGGTCGGCGATTCGTCCAACCGCCAGGATTGCGGCCTGGGGCGGGTTGACGATTGCATTGAATGCGTCAACCCCGAACATACCCAAATTACTGATTGTAAAGGTCCCGCCGGCGAAGTCGTTGGGCTGGAGAGCACCCTGGCTGGCCCGCGCGACCAGGTCGGCCCTTCGGACAGCGATCTCTTCGACGCGCAGCCTGTCTGCGTTATGCACAACTGGAACGAGCAGCCCTTCTTCGACGGCCACGGCGAGGCCGACATTTACGTCCGGGTTGGTAAGGATCGCGCCATCCTGCCAGAAGGAGTTGAGGCGGGGATGGGCGGCCAGCGAGAGGGCGGCCAGCTTGGTGAGCAGGTCGGTGAACGTAACTTTGGCCGCGCCCTCCCCGTCGGCGGCAAGGAGATCGCGCCAGCTCAAGAGCTGACCTGCGTCGACCTCGCGCACCAGGTAGAAGTGGGGTACACTGTTCCAACTCTCGGTCAGTCGCTGGGCCATGATCTGCCACATACGCGATACGGGCTGCTGCTCCGGTTGTCCGGGTGCGGGCACGGGTTGGGGGGCAGAGGGGACAGGTTGCGCTTCGAGTGGCACGTCGGCGGCCAGAACGGCTCCCTCTGGGCCGCTGCCGGCCAGCGTTGCCAGGTCAACGCCCCGTTCTCGAGCCAGCCGGCGCGCTTTGGGAGAGGCCAATACGCGGCCAACGGAAGCTGCCGAACGCAAATGGGCCTCAACGTCTTCCCTGGAGATGCGTTCACCAGAGGAGGAGACTTCAGACAGGTCAATGCCATGTTCGGCGGCCATGCGCGCGGCGACGGGGCTGGAGGCACGAGATTCCGGTGGCGGAGCCGCAGTCGATTCGTCCGGAAATTCGCCGGTCGGCGGGGGGGTCGCTGCAGGGGGCAGCTCTTCGCCTTCGGCGGCGATGAGACCGATCACCTGTCCGACTGGAATCTCGTCGCCTTCCTGGGCGGTCACTGCCGTCAGGACGCCAGAGGCGGGCGCTTCGACTTGTACGTCCACCTTGTCGGTCGCCACCTCCATGAGCGGTTCGCCGGCCTCGACCATTTCGCCTTCCCGTTTCAACCAGCGCAGCAGGACACCCTCGTCCTGCGCCATCCCCAGTGCCGGCATAATCACTTCTTTGGGCATGTTTTTCCCCTTTCGGAGGTCAACTCGCGCGAATTTGGTAAGTGTTAGCCGCACATGGCCTTTGCGGTTTCGAAGACATATTCGGCACTTGGGATCGTCATGTCCTCCATGGCAGGCGAGAAGGGCACAGGCACATTCATCGCGCCGATGCGTTTGACGGGCGCGTCGAGGTAGTAGAATGCGCCGTCGGCAATGACTGCGGCCAGCTCGCCTGTGACGCCATACTGCTGGTAGCCCTCGTCGACAACGAGAGCACGGCTGGTCTTACGGGCTGATTGGATGAGTGTTTCGGCGTCAAGCGGCGTGGTCGTGCGAGGGTCGACCAGTTCCGCGCTGATGCCGGCCTCTGCCAGCTTTTCGACTGCCTCGAGCGCCGCGTAGACCATCGAGCTGGTGGCGACGATTGTGATGTCCTCGCCGGAGCGCTTCACTTCCGCCTGGCCCAAAGGGAGAACGTATTCCTCTTCGGGGACGGGCCCCTTCTGCTGGTAGAGCATCTTATCTTCGAAGATTACGACCGGATTGTCGTCGCGGATGGCGCTTTTCATGAGGCCTTTGGCGTCATAGGGCGTGGCCGGGATAGCCACCTTGAGACCGGGGATGTGGCTGAAGAGCGCGTGGAGGGACTGACTGTGCTGAGCAGCGGAGCGGCGGCTGGCTCCGAGTGTGGTGCGGAGAACCATGGGAACGGTCAGCTTGCCACCGGACATGTAATGGGTCTTGGCCGCTTGGTTGATCATCTGGTCCATCACCAGGGTGGTGAAGTCGCCGAACATGATATCTACGATTGGGCGCATACCAGTGATGGCGGCGCCGACACCGATCCCGGCAATGCCGGCTTCGGAAATGGGCGAGTCGATGACCCGGTCCGGGCCGAATTCGTCGAGCAGGCCGACGAGCACCTTGAATACCGAGCCGGCTTCTGCGACATCTTCGCCGATTAAAAATACGCGATCGTCGCGTGCCATCTCCTCGGCGACGGCCTCGCGAATTGCCTGGCCGAAGGTGATTTCACGCTCACCGGGCGCGTGTATGGCCGGACTGCACTCGATTCCGTTCTTAAGCGTAGACATGCTGCTCCACCTCGCTTTCTTCTGGAAAGGGCGCCTCTAGGGCAAAGTTTACCGCTTCGTCGACGGCGGTCTGAACGTCTTGTTGAATGCGCTCAAAGACTGACGCATCGGCCTGCTTGGTTTTCGTCAGCCAGTCCTCGATGAGCTTCAAGGGGTCACGCTTGGCCCACTCTTCCTCCTCTTCGCGTGTGCGGTAGGGCCGGTCGATGTCGCCGACGTGATGGCCGCGGAAGCGATAGGTATTGCAGACGAGGAAAGCAGGGCCGCCACCCTTACGCGCCCTGTCGACAACAAGGCGGGCTGTGGCGTAGACGGTGCGGATGTCCTGGCCGTCGATGCCCTGTGCTTGGACACCAAAGCCGGTTGCACGTCCGATCATGGAGCCGGCTGCGGTCTTTGAGTTGTGGGTATATTCGCCGTACTGATTGTTCTCGCACACGTAGATGACCGGCAGTTTCCAGAGTTGGGCCATATTCATCGACTCGTACAGGAGGCCCTGTCCGAGGGCGCCGTCGCCGAAGAAACAGACGGCCACCTGATCGGTCCCGCGCAACTTTATCGACATGCCTGCGCCCGTGGCGATTCCTGCGCTGCCGCCGACGATGCCATTCGCCCCCAGGTTGCCGGTTTCCTGATCTGCGATGTGCATGGAGCCGCCCTTGCCGCGGCAATAGCCGGCCTCCTTGCCGAGGAGTTCGGCGAACATGCGGTCCAATGCGGCGCCTTTGGCGAGGCAGTGGCCATGTCCCCTATGTGTGCTGGTGATGTAATCGTCCTGGCGCAAGGCTTCGCACAACCCTACGGCGATCGCTTCCTCGCCGATGTACAAGTGGGCGATTCCCGGCATGCGCGCGCTGGTGTAGAGTTCGTTGGCGGCCTCCTCGAACGACCGAATCCTGACCATCTGCTCGTAGGCATTGAGCCAGTGTTCGGCGTCCATTTCGGCCCCGTTCTGCCTGGTTCCGTTTGTCTCGGTCATAGCGTCACCCCATGTGAGTATAGAAAGGAGCTACCAGTGCATGACCCAGCCACTGTCGACGTTGACAGCCTGGCCGGTGATGGTGCGGGCGTGGTCGGAGGCAAGAAAGACAACCGTGGCCGCGATTTCCTCCGGGGAGGTCAGTTTTCCCAAGACGGCCAATCGCCCGATCTTCTCGGTGTACCATTCTTCGTAGGTCGGTCTTTCGTCTTCCGGCAGGTTTGCGGTCGAAAACTTATGGATGCGCCGTTGGAGCGGCGTATCGACCATGCCGGGGCAGATTGCGTTTGCGCGTATATTGTAGGGTGCAAAGTCCTTGGCTGCAATCTGCATGAAACTGAGGACAGCGGCCTTGGAGACGCTGTAGGGTGGGTCGGTCTGGGAGCCGATCTGGCCGGCTACGGAGGAGAAGAAGCAGAAGGTGCCCTGACGGCGGACGATCATGGGCGCGTAGAAGGCATGGGCGGTGTTGACGGCGCCAAGCACATTGACATCGTGGACACGCGGCCAGTCGGAGGGTTCGAGGTTCCAGAAAGGGAACCCGCCTTTGCCTGAATCGATGCCGACGGTGAAGATGACGTGGCGGACGGGCCCCAGCTCCTGTTCGATCCGGGTTGCGGCGGCTTGCATGGCCTGAAAGTCGGTCACGTCGACCTGGGCGGAGAGGGTTGCAACGCCGTGTTCGGCGGCCTCGCGCGCGATCTCTGCGACGACGGGGTCGCGGTCGAGCAGCGCCACGGCTGCGCCCTCGGCTGCGAAGGTCTTGGCGATCATTCTGCCCATTCCGTTGGCTCCGCCGACGACTACTGCGACGTGGCCTGCGAGTTCAAGATTCATATTGGTCCTCTATCTCTAAGCTCTTGTTGCCGGAATGCAGGACTAGAAACTGGCTATGAAGTAACCGAGCTCATGGTTGTGCGCCGGTGCGGTTGGCCTGGGCGCGCGGCGTCAGGTCAAATTGCGTCTCATGGCCTTGGAAAAAGCGCTGCAGCTCATCCACCATGAGCGCGAAGAATTCCTGCTGCGCGGTGGGCCCGCCGTATGAGCCGATATGCGGGCTGAGGAAGACGTTGGGAAGTTGCAGGATTTCGCTGTCGGGCGGCACGGGCTCCGGGTCGAAGACATCCAGCCCGGCGACGATGTCGCCCTGTTTGAGCCGGTCGATGAGCGCGGCGGAGTCGGTCACTTTGCCGCGCGATACGCTCACGAATACAGAGCCGGGCCGGAGAAGCGCCAGCTCCTCCCTACCGATCATACCTTCAGTCCTGGGTGTGTGTGGAACGAGGCAAACGACAACATCGCAGGTGAAGACATTTTCGAGGCTTGTTTGCAGGAAGCCAAGTGCCTCCGGGAGCTCCTGGGGAAGATAGGGATCGTGGACCCAGATCTCGGTCTCGAAGGCGCGCAGGAACTTAATCAGACGCCGGCCCATGTGACCGCAGCCGACCAGGCCGACGCGACGGCCCATCAGCGATCCCGGCAGCCCTTCCATCAACGAACGTTCGATAGGTGTCTGTCCGGCGATCATGCGGCGGAAGTGGCCGCCGCCGTTGCGCAGGCTGACGAGTATCATCGCCAGCGCCCACTCGGATACGGGATAGGAGGAGGCGTTGGTCGTGTCGACGGTTCGGATTCCGCGCGCCCAGGCGGCGTCTAGCTCTATGCGGCTGGCGAAGCGATCGCCCTCCATTTCGCCGATGAACTTGAGTGTGGGCGCCTTGTCGAGGAGGTCCGCGTTCAGCGTCGGCGCGCCCCAGCAGACGACGAGCGCGTCGTGACCGGGCAGCCTTTCAGCCAGCTGGGCGGCTGCTTCGGGGTCTGTATTGGTGTCGTAGATACCGCCGCCCTCGCAGGGGAACCAGTCCCATTCGGCAAACAGTTCGAGACGGCGCAGGTCCTGCGGGTCCAGGTGGTTATGGCGAACGTTGGCGTCGAAGGCAAGCAGGACGTTGGGTCGATCCTTGGACATGGGAGTTGATTGCAAGTGGACGGCTTCAGTTATGCCACAAGTTCCTGGTGTACTCGATTGCCCGACGGAAGCCTTCTTCGCCGGACTTGCTGGCCTCTTCAACGGAGATCCAGCCGTCGAAGCCGGCGGCACGGAAACGTTCGAAGATTGCCTTCAAAGGCGTGGCACCGCTGCCGATGAGGACCGGTTCGAACGCGCCGGCCCGGCGGATGTCACTGACGTGAAGTGCGGCAACACGCGGCAGCACTTCATCCAGAACGGCCAGCGGATCGTCGTTGACGGCAAGCAGGTTGGCCGTATCAAAAAGGAGTTTGAGTCCGCTGTGCGCGGTGCGTTTGCAGATTTCGAGAAAGACCGGCGCCGTCTGCGAAAAGTCGAAGTAGGACCACACGTAACCGATGGCGTGATTTTCGTAGACGAGGGTGACACCTGCAGCGCTGGCCTCGTCCACCCATGCGGACAGCCCGTCGGCAGCCCAGGCGATTCCGTCGGCGCGCGCTACGCCGGGGTGATTCTGCCCGGCGGTAACGCGTAAGAAGTCTACTTCGAGGCGGGCGGCTGCGTCGATGTACTGGCGCAGCTCGTGCCGATGGCGCCGGCGTTCCGCCAAGTCCGGGTGGGTGAAATCGGTGTAGGTGACCATGCCGGCGATGACGACGCCCGCATCGTGCGCCTGCCGCCGCAACCCGTCCAGATAGGCGCTGTTGAGAGAGTCCAAATGGGCGACACTGATGTCGGCTCCATCGAGATCGAGGGCGACAGCCAGGTTGAACCAGTCCGCCAACGTGCGCTCCCCGTTGCTGAATTCAGGGTATAGGGACGCGGGGAGGCAGGAGAACGGCATGGCGCTACAGGTCCCCGATAGCAACGACCCAACCTGTCGAGGCGCCGCAGTAGAGAAAGTGGTTGTCGGGGTCGGCGCTCAGGCCGTGGGGCTCCGGTTCGGACGCTGGCACGGTGATACGTTCCATTTCCGCCCCGTCGGCGACGTTTAGCTTCACGATGACGCGATCGCCTGTATGGACGACCCAGACGCCGTCTTCGACTCGCACGACGCCATGTGCGCGCTCGTAAGGCAAGGGGATGACGTGCTGCACCGACCAGTCGCTGATGCGAACCTTGCTGAGTGTCTGGCTCTTTAGGGTGGTCAACCAGAGGTGGCCCGGCTCGACGTTGTCGTATTCGATGCCGTGCGTGCCGCCGCCATTGGGAATCGGATGGCGGGAGATGGTCTCGCCGCTCTCCGGATCCACGCGCAGGACTTCTCCCATGGACTTGCTCGCGTCCTTGGGGCGCTGCGGGCGCCACTGGTCGGCGCAGCCGTTGGCGGCCAGCCACAGGCTTCCCTCGCCCCAGGCCATTCCGCTGGTGTTGGAGGAGTCGCTGGAGATATCGCGAATCATCATGGGCACGCCGTAGTAGTCCAGCTCGCCGGCGCGCTCTACCAGCATCAGGCGGTCGGTGATCTGATCGACGATCCAGAGGCCGTCAGCGGTCATCTGCAGCCCATTGGGCACCGCGTAGGGCGACCGGAAAAGCTTGGTGAAGGAAGTCATGTTATCACCTTTGCGAATCGGCTAGTCCGCTTCAACCGGCGGGGGGGAAACGCCGACTGCGTCGCCCGTTTCTTCGATGCGGTTCCAGGTGCTCTCTTCAATTGGGATGCCTTCGGCCAGACGCTGCCGGCGGCGCTCCTCCTCGATTTCGCCAGGGTAATAGATTCGCTTTACGCCCGGCAACTTCGGCGAAGAATGGACCCAGTCTACAAGCCGCTGAACCTCTTGTTTGTATTCGTCCAAGTCGATGAAGCTCTCGATGCGTATGGCGATAGCGATCCAGCCGGAAGCGCCGCGCGTTGGCGGGTCCGCGCTGCAACCGGCCCAGGAGAGCCCGCCGGCGATGGCATCGACCATCATACCGAGGCCGTAACCTTTATGTCCGACCGATCCGCCCATGGGAAGCATTGCGACATCACCGTTCAGAAAGAGATTGGGGTCGGTCACGGGGTTGCCGGCGGCATCGATGAGCCAGTCGTCGGGCGTGGGCAGGCCCCGGGCGCGTTGCACTTCGACTTTGCCACCTGCGACCATGCTGGTCGTCAGATCGAGCATAAGGGGCGGGCCTCCTGCACGCGGGGCACTGAAGGCGAGCGGATTGGGGGGGAGCCGGCGCCCTGTGCCACCGAAGGGAGCGGTGAAGGGGCCGCCACCATTGAGCAAGAGGAGGCCGACGCAGTCTTGTTCAGCGGCAATAGGGGGGAAAGCTCCCAGCCGCCCGATGTGGGTAGAGCGATGGACGGCGACAGCGCCAAAGGTGTGTTCTTTGGCACGCTGGACCGCCATTTCCATCGCTTTTTTGGCCAGAACGATTCCCTGCATCTGCTGCGCGTCAATGACAAGGGAGGCCGGTGTCTCGCGCACGATTTTGAGGGGCCCGACGGGCTTCATATTCCCCTCTCGCACAGACTCTATGTAGTTCGGCAGGCGGATGATACCGTGGGAGTCGTGCCCGAAGAGGTTGGAATCGACGAGGTGGTTGGTGACATCACGGCCCTGATCGGAAGGGAAGCCGGCGGCGGCAAAGATGGCCGTGCCGTACTCTCTCAGACTTTCGTGGGAGATCGTTGGCATTTGCGAAGCGTCCTGTTAAGAGACTCGAGGCATCGACGGCCGAAAGCGGGTGAAAGTCCCGTCTTCAGCGCGTCAAACGTTCAAGGGAGAGTATACCCTGCAGGGAAAAAAGATTCAAACGGTCTCGACCCAGATGATGGGGCGAGAATTCGATCGGCCCGATGTCCTCATCAATAGGAGGTCCTATTTCAGGGCTGAACGACGAGAGGAACCAGCAGTTGTCCGTCATCATAGTGGCTCTGCGCGTTGTCTTCAGGATGGAATGGCAGCCTCTCTCCAGTTGATCGGTCATATAGACCGATACGAAGCAGGTAGTTCCCTGGCGCCAATTCGGCGGGCAGGTCGAGGTCCCGCCGGTCGACGTAGAGGGCGTTGTTTTGCCACTGGCTGGTGGGAACCAGTTCCTCCAGAGCAGGCCCGTCGAACTGGGCGATGCGCTCGCCGTTTGGCTCGTGCAGATGAATGTAGGTGATCCAGTCGTTGGCGATGCCGTTGCCGCTATCCCAAAAGAGGCCTAGAGTTGGTCTGTACTGGCGGGGCGACAGATCGTAGCCCTACAGGAGCAGACCGTCATCTGTGGCGGCGCGCGCTTTGGTTGTCGGCCTCTCCTTTTGAAAGAGGCCTGGGCGCGATGGTGCGAAATCGAAAGTTCTCAGATGCACAATGTTGTCGTTGGTTCCGGGCACGATAAACTTGCCCTTCTCGTGCGTGAACAATCCGGCACCAAGAGAAAGGGTTGTCGGGGGAAGGTAGTCGGGAAGGAAGAGACGTAGATCATCTATGTAATACTTTTCGGGGTCCCACCACCATATTTCCGGTCGGTCAACCTTCCAATTCTCCACTGCCCATGATCTGCCTGTCAAGGGTGAGTACAGATGCAAAAAGGTGTGAATCCTGGCGTTGCCCTCGGCCCGGCCCTGCCAATAGAGTCGCGCCCTGATCAATCCGCCCGGTTTGGGGGTCTCGCTACTCATCAACTGCCATCCGAGAAGCGTTAGACGGCCAAAGTCGGCGTCTTCCAAGGTCACGGGCTGTCCTTCCACAGGGAAGGCCAACTGTCCCGCGGGGGAGTTCCACCAGAATGGCCCTCTCTCAGACCGGTCTATCGCGTAGCCCACGATCACAAGGGCAAGAACGCATGCGACCAAGATTCTGACGTGAAGTGAGTCGTAGAATGTTAGTAATTCCCGCGTTCCGCCCAGCTCAACTCCTCTTCCTCGTCGAATTGCTATCAAAAGGAGGCCGCTCAAAGACGCGAGCAGGCCGAGCAGACTCAACCGTTCGCCCCAGCGCTGGGGGACTGTTCCGTCCCAGCGTATTACGAGCGGTTGTGCAGGGTTGACAAGCTCGGTCACCTGCATCCAACCGGCAGGGCCCGACGACAGCGCGGCCCGTTGTCCTGCGCTCCAGCCGGGGTGAAAGTGCAGACGCAGCAGCATCGGTTCCGTCTGTCCCGCCAGGTCCGCGACAGCTTCGTGGGGTGACCGCCACGCCAAAAGCGTTGCGTCCGGCTCCGGAATTCGACCCGTCACAACCTCCATGTCTGCGCCTTGAACAAGGAACTCATCGCTGGCGCCGGTTGTGCCATAAGCCTTGCTGGTCTTTTCGTACAGGAGCGTCTCTTGGGCGGTCAAGGTCTGTACCCGCTCGGCCAGCACAGGTGAAGTATGGCCAGGGAAGAGATACGGAAACAACGAAAAGAAGGAAGCGACAGCCAAACTGAGGGCAGGCAGCCAACGGCGGCCGACCGGCAGTGCGTCTACCGCCATCGCAGCCACGGGCAGTAAGCCGAGTGGTGCGAATGTCAGGAAGCGAAAGGGGAATTGAAACATACTCAGGCCTGGAATCGTCTCCCACAACGGTTCAGAGGCCCGGAGCGTGAGGAACAGCATCGCCAGCGTGAAGAGAGCGCCGCCAATGCCCCAGTACCGACGGATTCCGTGCTTGACGAAAGAAAGACTGACCAGCCCGGCTGCCAGCGTGAGCCACGAGGCTGCACCAAATCCTAAGAAAATGAGTTGAATCAACGGGTTGCCGGCACGACTGTCAAGAAAAGGGGGTTGAAATAAGAAAAGGCCCCGCCAATCCTAGAAGTGTTGGCTGAAATGAAAGAAGCCGTGCCGGGCATTGTCGATCTGCACATAGGCCAGGTCGAAAACTGCCGGCAGCCAAAAGGCAGATGACAAGAGTCCCGCCAGCATCGCGGACATAAGACAACGAATGAGACCTCGCGGATGACGGAAGCTGACCGCCAGCACAAGCAAATAAGCGGCCAAGATGACCGCTCCTAACAGTGCCACCTTCTGGTGGAGGAACATCAGTGAGGTTGAAGAGACAACCGCCACCACCCAATTGCAAAGGCGCGGCTGCATGTGGAGTGCGGTAAGGGCGTACAGGCAGACCGGCAGGAGCAGTAGCGCCAGCAGATGGGGGTAAGAGCCCTCAAAATAGAGTTGACGCGTCAGGATATGCGGGTGGAGCAAATACAGCCCGGCACCGTTAAGGCTTGCCACCGGGCTGAAAACGTACCGTAGCCAGGCGTAGGCGCCAAATCCAGCGAAGAGGACCGCGGCCGTGACGGTAAGTTTCACTGCATGATCCAGTCCGATGCCTCCTCCGTGAATAGAGGCAACCAACCAGTAGAAACCGGGGCTATAGTGATGGAGAACAGGCGCACCGAGACCGTTATAGACGATGGGAAACCAGCGCGGCCAAAAGATACCCTGTTCGAAGGCGCGAAACATAGCCGCGCTGCGGTGCAGATGAAAGTCTGCATCTGCCGTGGCCGCAGGAATCCCGCTCAGACGCCACAAGGGGCCAGTGAGGAGTAGGGCCAGCAGTCCAACAAATAGTACCACCCAGAAATTCAAAGGGAGGCGCTTCAGCATTCGGAAAATCATATGGCGTTGAAAGATGCCGGTCAATTCTTCTTGGAATTTCAATGATGAGATTCTTCGCGGGAATTGGACCCTTTTCGACCGCTGCAGGTCAGCCGCGTAGGCCCAGCGCCTAAGTCGGAGGCGGAATCGCAAAGGGAATCAACAGCTGTCCGTCTTCAAAATTGCCGTGCATCTTGTCGTCCGGTTGTAGCGTCAGCCTCACCCCACTGGCAGGATCGTATAGTCCTATACGAAATAGGTAGCTGCCCGGCGCGAGTTCCGTTGGCAGGCCGAGTTTGCGGCGGTCGATGTAGAGCGCTTTTGTGTGCCACTGGCTGGTTGGAACCAGTCCCGCCAGTGCAGGACCATCAAACTGTGCGATGCGTTCGCCGCTTGAATCGTGTAGATGGATGTATGTTATCCAGTCCTTGGAAATGCCTTCGCCGCTATCCCAGAAGAAGCGGACTGCCGGCCCGCCCGCCTGCCGCATGAAATCGTAGCCCTGCAGGCGCAGACCGTCGTCAGTGGCGGCGCCCGCTCTGGTCGTTGGGCGCACCTTTTGAAAGATGCCGGGACGCGTTGGAGCGACATCAAGCGTTCTCAGGTACAGCATGTTGTCTGTTGAAGCGGGTACGATGACTCTTTCGCCTTCGGAGGTGAACATTCCGGCAACAAGCGTATAGGTGGAGGGCGGGAGGTCTGCCGGAAGGCTGAGGCGCAGATCGTCCACGTAATACTTGGCCGGGTTCCAGAATTGGGAGTCAGGGCGGCCACCGATTCCTACATTTTCGACAGCCCAGGAGCGCTGCATGGAGGGCGTGTAGAGATGTACAAAGCTGTGTAACTCATCAGTGATTAGGCCCTGTCCTTGCCAGTATAGCCGCACTCTGACCGTGCCGCCCGGTCTTGGATTGGATCCACTGACCAACTTCCAGCCGAGGAGCGTCACCTGTGTCGAGGATGGGTCTCCTATCGTCTCCTGTTGCCCATCTACTGCAAGAGCCAGTTGCCCAGGCGGCGAGTGGCGCAAAAATGGGCCTGCGGAGGAGAGATCGAGGGCATATCGCGCGACCACGAGAATGAGGGCGCAGCCGACCAGCGCGCTCAATTGACGCGAGGCAAGAGGCTTTCGTTGTTCGCTCGCCTCCTCTTCCTTACTACGCAACAGCACAAGATATAGTAGGCCTCCCACGGTCACAATCAAGCCAAGTAGACTTAGCCGTTCGCCCCAACGTTGCGCGGGCGTACCCTCCCAGCGAATGACCAATGGCTGTTCGGGATGTGACGCGCCGGCAACTTGCGTCCAGCCGGCAGGACCGGGGCTCAGCGTTGCTTGCTCTCCGGCGCTCCAGCCGGGATGAAAGTGAAGACGGATAAGCTGCGGTTGAGACTGCTCGGAAAGATTGACAACCGCCTCGTGTGGCGAACGCCACTGCGGTTGCACCGCGTCCGGTTCCGGCGTCTGCCCGTTTATGACGCTCATATCTGCGCCGCGAATCAGGAATTCGCCGCTCACCGTGGTGCCCCATGCAAGGGATGTTTGCTCAAAAATGCGGGTATCTTCGACGGACAGCGATTCCACCTGCACATTGGGCGAGAGTGATGTATGGGCAGGGAACAGATAGGGGAAGATGGCCAGAAAAGAGACGATCACAATACAGATAGCCGGCAGCCAACGCCGGGATGCCGGCCATGCGTCGACCGTCACAGCGGCAGCGGGCAGGATGCCGAGAGGAGCGATCGAGAGAAAGCGAAAGGGAAACTGAACCATGCTCAGTCCGGGCGCTTTTTCCCACAGGGGTTCGGACAATTGCAGGGTCAATAGGATCATGGATATGACAAAGATCACGCCGGCAAGGCCCCAATAGCGCCGTTCGCGGCGCGAAACGAAGATTAGACTGACCAAGCCTGCCAGCAGGGCTGTCCAAGATGCAACGCCGAAACCCAAGGTGTTCAACGGCATCAAAGGGTTGCCGGCGCGGCTATCCAGCAGGAGAGACGGGAAACTGAACAGTTGCCACAATTCGAGGAAATGAATGCTGAAATGAAAGGGCCCGACGCGGGCGCCTTCAATATTGACCAAGTCGAGGTCGGCCAGAGCGGGCAGCCAGAAACTTGATGTCAGCAGGGCTGCCAGCAGCGCGGCAGCGGCGCAGCGGAGAAGGCCCGACGGCCGGCGGTAGCCGATCGCCAGCAACAGCCAGTAGGAGGCAAGCACAGCCGCACCGATCATCGTCAGCAGCGTATGGCTGAAGACCAGTGCGGTCAAAGAGAGTACCGCCGCCAGCCAGTTGCGAATGCGCGAGCGCGCGTGGAGCGCGGTAATTGCCCAGAGGCAGACAGGCAGGAGCAGGAGCGCCAGGAGACGGGGGTAGGCGCCCACATAGTAGTAGGAACGGGTCAGAATATGAGGGTGCAACAGATAGAGGCCCGCGCCCACCAGACTCGCAACAGGGCTGAATGCGTAGCGCAGCCAGGCGTAGGCGCCGAACCCGGCGAGGAGCAGCGCCGCCGTAACAACCAGCTTCAGTGCCAGATCCAGCCCGACACCGGTTCTATGGACGGCGGCGACCAACCAATAGAGACCGGGAGCATAGTGATGGAAAACGGGAGCCCCGAGTCCATTGTAGACTGTGGGGAACCAGCGGGGCCAGTAGACGCCCTGCTCAAACGCTCGCTCCATGGCCGCCATGCGGTGCACATGCTGTAACTGGTCAATTGCGTTCGCTGGCAATCCGCTATGCTGCAAGAACGGACCAGAGAGGAGCAAGGTCATGAGAGCGATGAAGAGAATCGCGCTCAGGTTAACCGGAAGTCGCAGCGACAAAGTAGACCTTTCACTGGGATCAGTGTCAGTTGGACCCATTGCTGGAGGGCTCGACGGTGACTGGGACCAGCAACTGGCCGTTTACGAAGTGGCTATCCCGACTGTCCTCAGGGTGGAACGGCAACCTCTCTCCGCTCTCGCGATTATACAGCCCAATACGTAGCTGATACTCACCGGGCTCGGTTTCACCTGGGAAGTCGAGTTGACGACGGTCGATATACAGGGCGTTATCATGCCACTTGCTGGTCGGCACCATCCCGGCTAGCGCCGGCCCGTCGAATTGTGCGATTCGCTCTCCACCGACGTCGTGCATATGAATGTATGTGATCCAGGCGACGGAGACCTCGTCTTCGGTTTCCCAAAAGAGTCGCAAAGTCGAGGAGTCGGCCGCCATCCATAGGTCGTAACCCTGCAAACGTAAGCCGTCATCGGTCCCGGCACGAGCCTTCGTTGATGGCCGCTCCCGCTGCAATAGTCCTGGGCGAACCGGCGCGACATTCAGTGTTCTCAGATTAAGCAGATTATCGCTCGACCCCGGCACGCTCAATCTTTCTCCGGAGGACGAAACCATGCCTGCGACAAGCGAATAGCCCGCCGGCGGCAGATCATCCGGCAGAAAGAGGAGCAGATCGTCTACATAGTATTTGGCGGGGTCCCACCACTGGGAGTCAGGCCGGGCAACACCTCTGTTTTCGACTGCCCATGACCGCTGCATTGCGGGCGCATAGAGATGCAGGAAACTGGAAAGCTCCTCTTTGATCGGCCCGTGCGGCTGCCAAAACAGTCTTACTCTGACCCGCCCACCGGCTTTGGGCGTTTCGTTGCTCAACATCTCCCAGCCCAGGAGGGTTAGTTGAGAGGAGGAGACGTCCCCAATTGCAGAAGGCTGCCCCTCAACGGGAAACGCCAGCTGCCCGGGAGGAGAATTCAGCAAGAATGGCCCTCCGCCGGACCGATCGAGCGCAATGCGCGCCACAGCGAAGATGAAAAGGCAGCCTGCCATGGCGCCCAGCGCAAGTGTCGATGATTGAATCGCGAAGCCGGGTTCCTGGCTACGCACTTCGCTGTTGTCAGACAGGCGCCGACTGTCCGAAAAGGGGCTTCGGAATGCCAGGAAGGCGATGCCGGCCACCAAAACGATGAGACCTGCAATACTCAGCCTTTCCCCCCAGCGTTGGGCGGCGGTGCCCTCCCATCGTATTACCAGTGGCTGGCTGGGGTTGCTTAGCCCTGACACCTGCATCCAGCCCACCGGCCCTTGTGAAAGGGTGGCCCGTTCGCCCGCGCTCCAACCCGGGTGGTAGTGCATGCGAAGCAGCATCGGCTCTCTTTGTCCAGAGGGATCAATGACGAACCGGTGGGGAGAAGACCAGTTCGGCTCCGTCGCGATCGGCTCCGGCGCCTGACCGGTCGCGACGCTCAAGTCCGCCTCTCGAACGAGAAACTCGTTGCTGGTCGTCATTCCCCATAGCTCTTGCGACTGTTCAAGCGAGCGAGTGTCCTCTGCACGCAGTGATTTCGCCGCGTAGGTAGGATGGACAGTCAGCGTATGGGCTGGGAAGAGATACGGGAACAACGTCAGAGAAAGGGCCGCGACCAGGGCAGCGCCCGGGAGCCAGCGCATGCGAACCGGCCATGCATCAACTGCCAGAGCGGCAGCCGGCAGCGCGCCGATCGGCGCGACCGCCAGAAAACGATTGGGGAATTGAAGATAGCTTAGCGCTGGAATCGTTTCCCACAGCGGCTCCGATTGTTGCTGGGTAAGCGCGAGCATTGCCAGAACAGAGAAGATCCCGGCCATACCCCATACTCGTCTTTCCCCGCGGCCCGCGAACAGCAAGCCGGCCAGCCCGGCAAACAGAGCCAACCATGACGCAGCCCCAAAGGTCACGATTGGCGTTAGCGGGTTGCCGCTGCGGCTGTCCAGTATGGGCGATTGATAGCTGAAAAGTTGTCGAAAATCCAGGAAGTGTCTGTCGAATTCGAAATAGCCCCCGCGCACGTTTTCGCTCTGCACGAATGGGAGGTCGGCAATCGCCGGCAGCCAAAAGGCGGCGGACATCAGGGCCGCCACAAGCGCTGCAACTGCACAGCGAAGAAGGCCTCCCGGCCTGCGATAACCGACTGCCAGTAGCACCCAGTAGAGGAGGAGAATGCTCGCTCCAATCATGGCAGAAAGGTTGTGGATGTAGACCAGGACAGTCAGTGAGACGCATGCCGCGAGCCAGTTGCGTGGACGACCCTGCCGATGTAGCGCGGTGAAGGCCCACAAACAGACTGGAAAGAGCAGTAGGGCCAAGAGTTTTGGGTAGGCCCCGCCAAATGGATCCGGAGAAAAGAACTCCCGCGCCCAGACAAACGGGAAAAAGAGATAGAGAGCCGAGCCTGCAAGACTCGCTTCCGGGCTGAATACGTGGCGAAGCCAAAAGAAGGCGCCCAAACCGGCCAGTATGAACCCAGCCGTCATAACCAGTTTCAAGGCTTGGTCCAGACCGAAGCCTGTCGAATGGAGCGCGGCTACCAGCCAATATAGACCTGGGCTATAATGGTGGAAGGCGGGCGAGCCAAGCCCGCCATAGACATCCGAGAACCAGCGAGGCCAAAACAGGCCCTGGTCGAAGGCACGGTAGACAGCTCCGCTGCGGTGGATGTGCACGAGTGAATCAGCGTCGCCGCCTGGCAGTCCGGGCAGTTCCCAAAGCGGCCCTGCAAGGAGCAGCGCAGCCAATGCAATAAAGAGGACAACCCACGGAGGAACCGGCAATCGTTTCAACATTTCTGTCAGTATACTGATGCAAAGAACGCGGGACAAAACGCTGCCTGTCCCTGGAATGAGTCCCGCTTCTCTCCGCGCCGCCTGTAACGAGTCACTGATCAGGGAAAAAACTCGGTACAGTCTGTCAACAAGCATCCCCCCGGGGTCTGCCACCAAAGAAGGCCTGTTGCAGCGGGCCATCTCATTGTGTGCGGAAGGTTCCGGGACCGAATTGAAGAGGAGGGGAAACGTACGGTGAAAGAAAGCGCCTTCACAATGGACACGTCAAGCATCAAGTACGGTCCTGGAGCAACACGCGAAGTAGGCCATGACATGAAGAAGCTGGGGGCCAGGCGCGTGATGGTTGTCACGGACGCTCGCCTGGCAAGCAGTGAGCCGGTGGCGGTCGCGATGGCCGCGCTGCAGGCGGAGGGGATCGATACGGCACTATTCGATCAGGTGCGCGTCGAACCGACGGATAAGTCGTTTCAGGACGCGATAGCCTTCGCCCGCGACGGGGCTTTCGAAGGTTACCTCTCTGTCGGAGGCGGCTCCGCGATTGACACGGCCAAAGCCGCCAATCTGTACGCCACCTATCCAGCTCCGTTGCTGGACTATGTGAACGCCCCGATCGGCAGGGGCGTTCCTGTGCCCGGCGCGCTGCGTCCCCACATTGCCGTTCCCACGACGGCGGGCACGGGGAGCGAAACGACCGGAGTCGCCATCTGTGACCTGACGGAGTTGCACGCGAAGACAGGGATCGCGCACAGGGCATTGCGCCCGCAGCTGGGAATTCTAGACCCCCACAACACGCGCACTTTGCCCCAGATGGCGGCGGCCAGCACCGGTCTCGACGTGCTAAGCCATGCTTTGGAATCGCTGACGGCGATGCCCTACGACAGTCGAGACGCGCCGGAGTCCCCGGAGATGCGGCCGGCCTACCAGGGCGCCAACCCCATCAGCGACATCTGGGCCACCAAGGCGATCGAGATGGTTTCGGCGAACATTGTTCGGGCCATCCAGGATACGGAGGATGACGAAGCGCGTAGCGCGATGCTGCTGGCCGCGGCCTATGCGGGCATTGGATTCGGCAACGCGGGGGTGCATCTCCCGCACGGAATGAGCTATCCTGTCAGCGGCCTGGTGCGCAGTTACAGACCGCCCGGATACCCGACTGATCATGCAATTATTCCGCACGGCATGTCGGTGATCCTCAACGCGCCGGCGGTTTTTCGTTTCACCGCCCCGACGAATCCGGCGAAGCATCTGTACGCGGCCAGGCTGATGGGTGTGGAAACGGGGGACGCGAACGAAGAGGACGCGGGCGAACTGCTGTCGCAGGCGATCATCGACCTGATGAAAGAGACCGGTGTGCCCAACGGACTGGGCGCGATTGGATTCACGGAAGAGGACATTCCGGCCCTCGTGGAGGGCACGTTGCCTCAACACCGGGTGACGAAACTCTCGCCCAGACCGGCGAACGGGGAAGACCTGGCGGGGCTATTCCGCGATGCGATGAAGTATTGGTGATAGTTTCTTTGGAAAATGGAAGGCTGTAGCCTGAGATAGCAGCCGTCCGTCGTTTCCCTTCTAACTCTGAATCACTGGCTGGTGGAAACTTTCAACGCTGCCGCCAGCGCCTGTGCCATGTGGACTGGCCCACGCCCTGTGAACTGATCGATCTGGTCGCGGCAGCTTGTACCGCTGGCCACCAGCATTGTGTCCCCAGGCAGGTCGCGGACGGCGGGAAAGAGCCGTTCCTCGCCGATGGCGCGGCTAACTTCGTAGTGACCCGACCCGTAGCCGAAATCACCAGCCATACCGCAGCAACCACTGTCGATCAGGTGCACAGTGTAGCCGGCCGCGCGCAGGGCGTCGATGCTGGCTTCATTGCCTATCAGCGCTTTCTGATGACAGTGTCCGTGTAGATATGCCGTGCCCGCATCGCTGCGCCAGATTGAACGGGGCGAAGGTCGAGAAGGGTCTGCGGCCTCACCTGCAGCCGAAGTTGTGCGAACGATGAACTCGTCAAATGTGAAGGCGTTTTCTGCCAGCAGGAGCGCCTCATCGCGATCGGAGGCCAGGTCCGGATATTCATCCCGCAAGGTGAGGATGCAGCTGGGCTCTAACCCGACGATTGGCACGCCCTGACGAGCAAAAGGGGCGAGCAGCGCCACGTTTTGATCGACCCAGCCGCGAACTTTGTCGGCCTGGCCACCGGTGATGAGCGGTCGCCCACAACAGGCTCTCCCCTCTGCCAGGCGCACGCGGTAACCGGCCGCCTCCAATACCTCGACCGCGGCCTGACCGACCTGCGGATGGTTGTACTCGGCCCACGTGTCGTGAAAGAGGATCACGGCCGGAGAACTTTCGCTGCTGTCCGGGCGAGACTGGGCCGCCGCTTGCCTGCGGGCAAACAAGGAAGAAAAGGTGCTGCGGGCATACGCGGGCAGATTGCGCCGCGGGTCGATGCCGGCACGGGCGAGCAGCGCCTTTGCCGGGGGCGTCTTCAAACTCCAATTGACTAGAGGTATCAGGGGCCGGCCGAAGCGATAGAGCAGACGGTTGAGCGTGGGCAAGAGCCCCATCAGGCGGTTGAAGAGTGGCAGACCGTTCTCGGCGTAGTAGTGGACCAGGTACTCGGCCTTGATGCGCGCCATGTCGACTGCGGAGGGGCATTCGCTTTTGCAGGCCTTGCAGCCGACGCAAAGGTCCATCACGTCGTACATCTGCGGCGAGAATAGCTCCTCACGGGGAATGCGTCCGGCGAGGGCGTTGCGCAGCGCGTTGGCGCGAGCGCGCGTCGTATCCTGCTCATCGCGGGTTGCGATGTAGCTGGGGCACATTGTACCGGCGCCCAGCTTGCGGCAGACGCCGGCGCCGTTGCACATTTCGATGGCTTCGGCGTATCCGAAATCGCTGCTCCAGTCGAAGACGGTGCGCAATTCGATGGTGTCGTAGTCTAAACCGAAGCGCAGGTTCTCGGTTGAGGAGGGCGCGTCGATTATCTTGCCCGGATTCATTCGATTCTCGGGGTCGAACACCTGCTTCACCTGCCGCAACGCGCCGTAGAGATCGGCGCCGAACAGGCGGGGATGGAGGTAACTGCGGGCGAGGCCGTCGCCGTGTTCGCCGCTCATTGCGCCGCCGAAAGAGACGGCGAGGTCACATGCGTGTTTCCCCACCGTCCGGAGCGCATCGATTCCGGATTGTTTTTTGAGGTTCAGCAATGGGCGCACGTGCAGGCAGCCGGCCGAGGCATGGGCGTAGACGGCGATGCCGGGGACATCTTCCTGCTGGCCGCAGAAGTCGAGAATCTTCTCCAGGTAGTCGGCCAGTTTTTCCTGCGGAACGGATACATCTTCGATGCCGGGCACAGGTTTGTAGTCGCCTCGGCGGCCCATGAGAATGTTCAGCCCGGCCTTGCGTACGTCCCATACGTCCTTTTGGCGGGCCGGATCCAGCAGTTTTATGACTGTGCACTTCTGGCCGCGATTGTGGAGGTGATGCTCCAACCCGTCCATTTTCGCTGACAGTTCAGACTCACTTGTGCCGTAGAATTCGGTCAGGAGGACGGCCTCCGGGTCTCCTTCGACAAAGTGGAGGCGTTTTGCCCATTCCGGCTGGGCACGGGCCAGGTCCATCAAATGCTTATCGAGAAGCTCGGAGGCACTGGGCTGCATTTCGAGGATGTCGGGGATGGCGGCGCAGGCGTCAATCAGGCGATCGAAATGGACAACGGCGAGCGCGGTCATCGTTGGTTTGGGGACCAGCTGGAGGGTTGCGCTGGTAACGGTTGCAAGTGTGCCTTCGCTGCCGGCGATGAGCTGGCTCAAATTGAACTGTTCGAACTGGGCCGCGTCGCAATACTCGGACTGAAAGAGGCTGTCGAATCCAAGCCGCGCCCGCAGGATAGCGGCGTCATCTGTCGAACTATTTTTCTGTGACGAGAAACCGCCCTGTTGGAGCAGGGCAGCCAGGAGCCGGTCGAGATTGTAACCGGAGACGCGGCGCCAGTGGCGCGGCCAACGTTCGAGGATCTGTTCGGATTGGGCGTTTACGATGGCGGGGACTTCGCGATAGATCTGCGTTTCGAGCGTGTCACCGCGCTGGCGGCTTTCCATTGCTGCTGAAGTCACCGGCCCGAAGCATGCGGTCGAGCCGTCGCTGAGGACGACTTCAGTCTCGATCAGATTGTCGGCCATCATACCGTATAGGATGCTGTGGCTGCCGGTGGCGTTATTGCCGATCGAGCCGCCAATGGAGGCGCGGTCGGCACTGGCCGGATCCGGCCCCAGCATCAATCCCAGGGGCGCCAACGTGCGGTTGAAGATGCCGATTGAGATGCCGGCCTGGACGGTGGCAGTGCGGGCTTCAACGTCCACGGCCAGGATCTTGTCCATGTACTTGCTCGTGTCGATGACGAGGCCGGGACCGACACACTGCCCCGCCAGCGAGCTGCCGCCACCGCGGGGCAGAAGCGGCACGCGATGGCGAGCAGCAATCTCAACCGCGGCTTGGACGTCGTCGGAATGGCGGGGGATCACGACGCCCAGCGGCTGGATCTGATATTGGCTTGCGTCGGTGCTATAGTGCATTCGACTGTAGCCGTCGAAACGCAGTTCGCCGTCGATGACTTGTCCCAGTTCGTGGACAAGCTCCCTGGTTTCCTGGAGTGAATCGGAGAAGGCAGGCGCGGTCAGCGTGGCAGCGTCTGGTGTCGAAGCGTGCTGGGTCATCTTGGCGTCATTCCGAGGCGCTCGCGAAACGTTTCGGGATTCAATGCTGTACTTCAGATAAGCAAACGGCGTAGCGGTCCATTCAAGTGGCAGGAAACCGGGCCGACGTACTTTATCAGATTCCGCAGATACGGTATACTCGCTACTTGAATAGTCCAGGTTGGCGGTTCGTCGACGAAGACCGGGACAAACATTTACGGGCCTTGTGCACCGGTACGTCGTACATATTCGCACTACAGGAGAACGGAATGACTCATAGCGTAACCGGAAACGGCGCCCAGATCAAAATGTACACGACGACATGGTGCCCGGACTGTTGGCGGGCGAAGTCGGTGATGCAGAGCCAGGGCGTTGAATTCGTAGAGATTGATATAGAAGGCGACGAAGATGCCAGGGAGTTGGTGCAGCGACTCAACAACGGATTCATGTCAGTGCCGACGATTGTCTTTCCCGACGGCGACGTGATGACTGAGCCGTCCACGACGGCGTTGATGGCCAAGCTAACGAAATTGTAGTGACAGATCACTCCGAGACTCGGGAGGAACGAAATGGGCAGCTACAGTTTGGACGCTGAGCACGAGCGGGAGCTGTATCCCGGCTATTTTGGCAAGGTGATCCATAGCCAAAACATGACACTCGTCTACTGGAGGGTGAACGCCGGTTCGCCCCTGCCTGCCCACGAACATCCCCACGAGCAAGTCATCACTGTGCTGGAGGGGAAGTTTGAATTGAGAATCAGCGGCGGTGAGACTCGAGTGCTGGGGCGGGGCGAAATTGCAGTCATTGCGGGAGCGCACGAACACGCCGGGCGAGCGGTAACCGACTGCAAGTTCCTGGATGTGTGCTACCCCGTCCGTCAGGGATATTTGGCGGAAGAATAGAGAGTGCAATGGACTCTTGCGGAGAGTTGCGGAGGTCCCTGCCTGTTTGAGGATTCGGCGGGGGCCTCACAGTTGTCTCCTCGCGCCGGCCCTGCAGCTATGATGCAAATTGGCAGAGGCCGGTTCTGCAAAAACGTAATGGTCAGGTCGCTCATTGTGTGACAGGAACCCCGAAAGGGTGGGCGCTGCGTTATGGAACTATCAATTCTGAAACATGTCGAATTGAGTCAGAGGCTTAAGCGGAAGGAGTACGAAGAACTCCTGGAGGCGCGCCAACAGAAGTTTCTGGCATTGCGCCTGCGGCTGGGCGGCCAGATCGGAGGGAAGGTCGGCCCGCCGCTGTTGATTCTTTTCGAAGGTTGGGATGCAGCCGGCAAGGGCGGCTGTATCCGGAGGCTTACCGCCCCCCTGGATCCCCGACACTTCTCGGTACATCAGTACCAGGCGCCGACGGACCGCGAAAAGCGGCATCACTTTCTTTGGCGGTTCTGGCCGGCCGTTCCCGGTAGAGGTGGCATGTGCATCTTTGACAGGACCTGGTATGGGCGCGTCCTGGTGGAACGGGTGGAAGGCTTTGCCAGTGTGCCGGACTGGCGGCGGGCCTATGAGGAGATACGGCATTGGGAGTCTCTACTGGTTTCTGACGGGACGATCCTGATCAAATTCTTCCTGCACATCTCTTCAAAAGAGCAGAAGCGGCGATTCGAAAGCCGTGCCGTCGATCCATTGCGTCAGTGGAAGCTGACCGACGAGGACTGGCGAAACCGCAAGAAACGTACTGCGTACGAAGAGGCGATAGAGGAGATGGTGCAGAAGACCGACACGGTGCTGGCGCCATGGACGCTCGTTGCCGCCGAGTCAAAACGGGTTGCGCGCATCAAGGTGCTGGAGACGGTGATCCAGAATGTAGAAGCCGCCCTGGGCTGAAAGGGACTAACGTAGGCCCGCGAATGCGACATTGCCGGAAATCCCGTTCGTCGCGTTCAGGATAGGTGGGATATCTTTGTTAGGATGCCTTTCGCGTCAATGCGGTGACGCGGTTTCTCGTGTGTTCGCGGCGGGAGGTTTGGTGGGAGTCCACAAGAAGGCAACCGCTATTCTTTGACTATGGATTTGGCAGACAAAGTAGCGCTAATCACAGGGGCGGCGTCCGGCATCGGACGGGCCAGTGTGCATCGCTTCCTGGACGAAGGAGCAACCGTGCTGGCCTGCGACATAGACGAAGCCGGGCTGGCGTCGTTGGCCGCCGAACGAGAGCAGGACCGGCTGCATTGCGTCGTTTGCGATGTGACGCGGCGTGCAGACGCAGAGGGAAGCGTTGACTACGCGGTTACGCAATGCGGCGGGCTGGACTGTCTCGTCAACTCGGCGGGCATCACGCCGCGGACACTGCCGCCGACTGCCGATTTTGAAGCGCGCTGGGACGCGGTGATGGAGGTCAATGCAAAGGGTGTTTTTCTGATGTCTCACGCTGCTCTTGGTGTGATGCGCCCCGCTGGCCGCGGTTCCATCGTAAACCTGGTTTCGATCATGGGCATAGTCGCCTACCCGACTTCGTTGCCCTTTTCGGACGGCTTCACCGCCTACCCGCACAGCAAAGGGGCAGTCGTGCAGATGACTAAGGAGATGGGCGTTCGCTTTGCCAGCGAAGGGGTTCGGATCAATGCGATCGCGCCGGCATTCGTCTATACGCCGCTGACATCGAATGTGACCGACGACCCGGACGTCCATGCGGAGATGCGGCGGCTGCACCCGATGGGGCGGATGGGCCAGCCGGAGGAAATTGCGGCGGTTGTTGCGTTTCTGGCTTCCGAAGATGCTTCTTTCGTTACAGCGAGCGTTTGGCCGGTGGACGGCGGATACATGGCGCAGTAGGAGAATCCGATGTTTGCCGGCGTCGGAGCACAGAGAGGCGGGCCAAATGACAGCTTGAAAGGGCTGCCCTTAAACTCGATAATTTGAGACTTTCCCGCCCGAAAGCAAGACCTGAATCTGGGAAAGTCGTCTCTTACGACATAGAGCGGACGCTATCTGAAATGGATACGCCTGCGCACAGACGACTGGAGCAGAGCTGAACGGCTAACTTCCCCACGCTTCCTCGACCTTCGACTCGCTCTGTTCTCCACACCTCAGCTCACATTGCGTTCCCCGTTAAAAGCGCCTACCCATTGACCCGTCTACATCGCCTTCTGTTGAAGGGCTGCAGCAGGCAGAAGGTATGGGTCGCCGCCCAGGGCGATGGCATCTAAATCTGGAGGCCAAAATAACCCACAAAGGGCACCCACAAGGGGTGCCCCTACCATTTTCATTCGTTTTCGGCTGAAAAACCGATCTCCAGTCGCCGAAAACCTTAAGAATTCGCGACCGCGCACTATTATTTGCACTGTTTTCGGCACTTTTCGGAGTTGGGCTCGAATCAGGTGGTGTCGCGGGGTCTTGACCCAATTCGATGCGATCGCCCTGGGTCGCCGCCCCTTTTACCTGACGTCTGAGGAGCTTCGCAGAGCCCGCCACACGCGTTCCGGAGTGAAGGGAATCTCACGGATTCGCTCCCCGGTGGCGTCGTAAATTGCGCTGGCGATGGCAGGGGCCATACCGTCCATCGGGATCTCAGCGATGGCCTTGGCGCCGAAAGGTCCGGTTGGCTCATAGGTCTGAACCAGAATCGTATCCAGGACCGGCATCTCGTCAGCGGCCAGGATGCGGTAATCACCAAATCTGCCGACTTTCAGACGTCCTTTTTCGTCATAGGGCATCTCCTCGCACAGGGCGTAGCCGAGCGCCTGGGTCATGCCGCCTTCGACCTGGCCGCTGGCGGTCACAGGGTTGATGGCTACGCCGCAGTCGACCGCCATCACCGCCTTTTCAACCGTCACTTGACCGGTTTCCGTGTCCACCTCCAGGGCGGCGTACTGGGCGGCGAAAGGGGGCGGGCTGACGTAGCTCATGTGGCTGGCGGTGGCCATGATCTGGTGCTGCTCTTCCTGGTGGATGCTGTGGAGGGCGAGCTTTTCGAGGGAGACAGAACGGCCATCGGGGGCGTGGATGCGCTTGTTCTCCAGCCAGAGCTGCTCGGCGTTAGCGCCAACGAGCAGATGCGCGGCGGCATGGCGGCGAATCTGGAGGCTGACGTCTTCGGCTGCCTTCAACACCGCGCCACCGGAGATGTAGGTGGTACTGCTGGCGTAGGCGCCTGTGTCAAAGGGCGTAAAGTCGGTATCGCTGCTGTAAATCAGGATTTGCTCGAGGGGAACACCGAGAGATTCAGCCGCGATCTGTGCGAGGACGGTATCCGAGCCGGTCCCGAGGTCGGTTGCCCCGACGAGCAGGTTAAATGAGCCGTCGTCGTTGAGTTTGATGCTGGCGGCGCCCATGTCAAGCCCAGCGATGCCGGTACCGTGCATACATATGGCAAGGCCAATGCCGCGACGGATGTTGGGTCGGTCCGGCGGGGCCTTCCAGGCTGGGTCGAAGCGTCGCGCCCATTCGATTGAGGTTGCTCCGGCTTCGACGCATTCCTCCAGCCCGTTGCTCTGCACGGTCTGGGGAAAGCCATCGCGGCCTTCGCCCATTGCGACGGCCATCGGCAGCGACTGGCCCTCCTTAACCCAGTTGATGCGCTTGAACTCCACAGGGTCCATGCCAAAAGCCAGCGCCATCTCCTCCATGTGTTGTTCCAACCCGAAGAGGGCCTGGGGGGCGCCATAGCCGCGAAACGCGCCGGGCACCGGTTTGTTTGTGTAGATTACATCGCAGTCGAAGCGGGCCGCGGGGAGCCAATAGGTGCTGAGAGCGCGAAATCCGGTGACCATTTGTACAGTGAGACCGTGTGTCCCGTAAGCGCCGGTGTCGGCCACGACCCGAACGTCCATTCCGACCAATTTGCCGTTTGCGTCGATGCCACTGCGGAAGCGCAACCATTGCGGATGGCGCGTACGCGCGGAACTGAACTCCAGCTGACGCGTATATTCGAATTTGACCGGTCTGCCGGTGGCAATGGTCAGATGGGCGCAAAGGTCCTCGATCAACATCTCCTGCTTGCCGCCGAATCCGCCGCCGATACGCGGTTTGACGACTCTGATGCGTCGAACCGGCAGGCCAAGAAGGGGGGCAACCATGCGGCGCACGTGGAATGGCACCTGTGTACTCGTGCGAATGACAAGGCGGTCGTCTTCATCCCAGTAGGTGATGACGACATGGGGTTCGATGCTGGCCTGCTGCACCTGGTGCACGCGGTACTCGCTTTCAAAGACTAAGGCTGCGGAGGCCAGGGCTTCATCCACGTCGTTGTGGTCCACGCGCAACTTTACGGCGATGTTGCAGGCGGGATCGTGGATCATTTTGGCGTCGGCCTCGTCGTGAATCACGGGCGCGCCGGGCTGCATCGCATCTTCGGGCGAAAAGACAGCCTGCAATTCTTCGTACTCAACGCGGATGCGTTCCAATGCCTCCTGCACGAGCTCTGGCGTCTCGGCAGCGACGGTCGCCACGCGGTCGCCAACATATCGGACCTTTGAATCGAGGCTGACCTGGTCGTAGGGAGGCGGCTGGGGATAGCTTTGTCCGCCGCTGGCATAAATGACACGCGGCAGGTCGGCGTAGGTTTGTACGGCATGGACGCCTGGGATGGCCAGCGCTTCTGAGGCATCGATCGAGAGGATGCGGGCATGGGCGACCGGGCTGGTGAGAAGGCCGGCGTAGAGCATGCCGGGCAACTCAACATCGTCTGTGAAGACGGGGCGCCCCTTGGCTAATTTGAAAGCATCGACCTTCGGCTCGGGCTTATTGACGACCTGCGTTTGGGGCGGGGCCAGAGTCACGGTCACGCTCTGGGTCTGGGTACGCGTATCAGGGCCGCCATCATGCCATCCATCGGAACGTGCCTCGCCTTCGGCGCCGTCCGCGGGCCATTCGCTGGTAGTCGGCGCGTCGCGCACGTCAATTTGGGGCGGGTGCGTCGATTCGCCCCGCAGCTGGGCGGCGGCTCGCAGGATCGCCTGGACCGGTTTCACGTAGCCTGTACAGCGGCAGAGGACGCCGGCGATTGCAGTACGCACCTCGGCTTCGCTGGGATGCGGTTCTCCATCAAGGAGGTCCTGGGCGGCCAGGAGCTGCGCTGGTGTGCAGTAGCCGCACTGGATTGCGCCGCATTCGATAAACTGCTGTTGCAATGCGGAGACCGGTGAATTGAGACGGTCGGCTTCGTTCTCCTCCAGCCCTTCGAGGGTGATGATCGATGCGCCTTCGGCTTGAGAAGCCAGGAGCACACCGCTGTTGACCAGACGGTAGCTGGCCGGGTTGTCGGGTGTCCTGGAGAAGAGGAGTGCGTCTGAGCCGCTCTCACCGGTTTCATCGCCGTGTTTGAGGCTGAAGAAGCGGTGGCGGCGCAGAGCCGTACGCAGCAGCTCGCCCGGGTGGCTGTCGAATCGGTAGGAGGTTCCATTGATGGTAAGTGAAACTGGTTTTTGCATAATCCTTGGTCTGGCGCAGGCAGGGAGGTGAGGCCAACTACAGCGGGTCGACTGACATACAGGCGAGCGCCCGCTCCCGCACGATATCGGACATCGTCAGCCTGTATTCGACGCCGCCCTTGAAGTCGTCCGGAGGATTGAGCGCGCTCCCCGACAGGAGCGGCCGCGTGCCGACTCCGCAGAGGCCGATACGGACCCCTTTAGTGGAAGCTGATGGCAATCGAGAGGAGGCTCCATCCAGGACTTGAATTGCAACTGCTGCAACGATACAGCGGTCCATCGGTGTGCGGGCGATGCGCGCGTGCCCGCCTGCGCGCTGCGCCAGCGGCAATCGAATCTCGGTGATGAGATCGGCCCGGCGCGACCGCTGCGTCCGGCCGGCGATAAAATTCTCGAATGTTCGAACGGTTTCGATCCCATCGCCGGAGACGGCCACGATCGTGGCGTCGAGAGCCAGCAGGGCAGCGGAGAGTTCGCTATCTGGCTCGGCCAGAGCGATGAGACCTCCCACGGTGGCGGCGTTGCAGAGGTTCTGCGGTCCTTCAAAACGGGCCGTTCGCGGCAGAATGCCGCCAGCTATAGAAGCGCAGAAAGGATATTGGACCAATTCGGTCAGTGTCGTCATCGCGCCGACACGCAGGTAATGCCCTTCCCGCTCGATGAAGGAAAGATCGAGGTCGGCAAGGTCGACGACCCCGTCAACGTCCCGGTGCTGCCGCGTCTCAAGCGCGGGGACCAGATGTGTCCCGCCGGCCAGGGGGAGGCGCCGCGAACGGGGGTCTGTCAGAAGTTCCAATGCCTGCGAAAACGTCTTTGGTCTGTGATATTCTGCAAGAATCGCCATATAGAAAGGTCAGGAATCCCAGTTCGCGCGGCAAAACAGGGCGCCTCGCGGCGCTGCCACTTGCCTTCAATCACAGTCTTCGCCGCTACGCACCCGGAGGCGGGTCCGGCGCGAGGTCCAGTTCCTGAAGCAAGCCGACGAGGCTGAAATTCATGGCGAGGACGACTGCTGCCGGTGTGAGCAAGAAGATGGGAAGGACGGTAGCAACACTTACAACGATCAGAAGGACCTGGAATAGGAACATCAGGAAGGTGTAAAAAGGGTGACGCAGCGCCAGAATGAAAGCGTTGCGCAGCACCATTTTCAGACTCATTTCGTCCTGCTGCCAAAGGAGAGGGAAGAAGTACTGTCCAGCCATAAGGATGATCAGCAGGATCCAGACCCAGACAATGCTGACGATACGGGCCCAGTCGGCGGGGCTGCTTCCGTAGAATCGAATGTTCATTACCACGCCGCCGACGAGCAAAATGTTGACGCCGAGCAGCAGCCAACTCTTGCCGATTGTTTCGCGTGCGCCATCCCAGAAGAAACCGCTGTCCACGCGGCGGTAGTTAGCGACTCGGTTGGCGGCATTGTGGATACCGGCGGTCACGGGCGCGGCAGGCAGGACAAGAAAGATACCGACCCACCAGAGCACGCTGAGCCAGACCCACAGCAACAGGTCCTCGTAGAGCGCTTTGATCGTGCGCCACATTACTGTGAATGCCTTCATTCCGGAATTACATTACCCACTTAGATACGTGATGGACGTTTGACTCCGTCCCATTATATCCGCCACAGATCTGAAATGGCAAGAGTGGGCACTTTGCCGAAAAGAGAGGGAATTGCAGAAGGCTGGGTCAATGTCCTCGAATCTCCATTGGCGGGGTACTGGTACTTTTGAAACGGCTGCTGCTATAATGATGGGACGGAGTCGGACCCGCACGCTGTACGGAAAGCGCAAGAGGACCACCGATGTCAGATCAAGCCAAAAAGATCCTTGTGTGCGTTGCCTGGCCCTATGCCAACGGCGAAAAGCATATCGGACAGATCGCGGGCGCCTACTTGCCGCCGGACATTTTTGCCCGCTACCAGCGGATGGCCGGGAACGATGTATTGATGGTCAGCGGTTCAGATACGCATGGCACACCGATAACGCTGCAGGCCGAGAAGGAGGGTATCGGTCCGGCCGCGGTCGTGGACAAGTACCACGAGATGTTCGTGGAAGGCTGCCTGGCGATGGGCTTGACTTTTGACCTTTATACACACACCGATACACAGAACCACTGGGATATTACGCAGCAGGTATTCCGGCGTCATCTGGCGAACGAGTTCATCTATACGGAAGTGCAGAAGCAGTGGTACGACCCGGAGGCGGGGCGATTCCTGGCCGACCGATATGTGGAAGGGACATGTCCGTTTTGCGGCTATGCCGGCGCGCGCGGGGACCAGTGCGACGAATGCGGCCGCCTTTACGACGCGCTCGAACTGACCGATACCCGCTCCAAGTTGAGCGGCAGCACTGCCTTGGAGGTGCGGGAGACGGAACACTTCTTTCTGGACCTTGGCGCCCTCAATGAACCTTTACTGACGTGGATTGGCAGCGGGAAGGAGCACTGGCGCAGGAATGTGCTCAACTTTACACAGGGGCAGTTGAACCTGAAGGAGCTGCGCGGACGCGCTATCACGCGTGATATAGACTGGGGCATCGACATTCCGCTGGAGGGCTACGAAGACAAACGCATATACGTCTGGTACGATGCGGTGCAGGGCTACCTGAGCGCCGCAATTGAGTGGGCCGAGTTGAACGGTGGAGAGTGGAAAGAATGGTGGGACCGCGATCTGGCGCCGGATGCCCGCCACTACTACTTCATCGGCAAGGACAATATCCCGTTTCACACGCAGATCTGGCCGGGAATGATCATGGCCTACAACGGCGATTCGGGAGAAAGGGAGCCGCCGCTGCCGGGGCTGTCCGAGACGGCGAAGGGGTTGGCGGCGGCAGGTCTCAATTTGCCATACGACGTACCGGCGAACGAGTATCTCAACTTCGGCGGCGCCCAGTTCAGCACCAGCCGAGGGAACGTCATCGGCTGGAATACGGTATTGGAGGCGTACCAGCCAGACGCGTGGCGCTATGTGTTGACAGCGATGGCGCCGGAGAGCGCGGACACCGAGTTCACGTGGCCTGACTTCGTCGAGTTGGTCAACAACGAATTGGTGGCGAATTGGGGCAACCTGGTGAACAGGGTGCTGGGATTCGCCTACCGGCGGTTTGACGGGGCGGTGCCGCAACCCGGTCCACTCGACGAAGTCGACGAAGCCGTGCTGGCGGAGATAGGCGCGGGATTCGAGAGCGTTGCGTCCTTCTACGAGGCCGTCAGGCTGAAGGGCGCGCTTCAGGAGGCGCGGCGCCTCAGTCAACGAGTAAACCAATACCTGAACGAGAAGGAGCCGTGGCGCACGATTCGGACCGAGCCCGAGGCCGCGACGACGGCTGTGTATGTTGCGCTGCAGGCCATCGACTGGCTGAAGCTGATGTGGGCGCCGATCCTGCCGCACAGCAGTGAACAGGTGCACGTCTATCTGGGCTATACACAGCCACTATTCGGCCGGCTGAATACGACGTCGGTAGATGACGCGCGCGGCGCGCATCTGGTACTCCGCTACGATCACTCTAATGCGAGCGGCGTCTGGCAGGCATCGAGTCTGCCGGCCGGCCAGGTGTTGCAAAAGCCGGCGCCGTTGTTTGCCAAGTTGGATCGTGCGGAAGTACTGGGTGAGGAATTGGATGGGTGAGGGGTGGGAGAGTCTTCGTACAGCCGCGCGACCTCGCATATTCTGCTTTTTATTCTGCTCGTTTACCTGGCACTGGCAACGCTTTTCGCCGTAAAGACCCCTCCCTGGCAAAACCCGGACGAACCAGCCCACTACAACTATATAGCCGATGTGGCGGCCGAACGACGGTTGCCCCTGCTGGAGGAGGGCGACTATGACGGGGCCTACCTCGAACGACTGAAATCGGAAAAGTTTCCCCCCGGCTTGTCGATTGATCCTGTTCGCTACGAGTCGCATCAGCCTCCGCTCTACTACGTTCTGTCCGCGCCGGTCTATTGGGTGAGCGGCGGCAGCTTGCTGGCGCTGCGCCTGTTCGGAGTCGTCCTGGGGGCAGGGGTCGTGGTTATGGTGTTTCTGTGCGCGCGCACGGCGCTGCCCAAATCTCCTCAAATCGGACTGGGCGCGGCCGCCTTCGCCGCGTTCCTGCCGATGCACATTGCGGTGATGGCATCGGCCAACAATGACGCGCTGGCTGAACTGGCGATCGCCGGGGCGATTCTGGCGCTGTTGCGCTGGCAGAGGGCGGCTGACGCTGGGGAAAGCGGAGAAGAATCGCGGGGCAAAAGCTACCGTTTGCTGCTGGTGACCGGCATTCTTATCGGCGCTGGTTTTCTCACCAAGGCTACCGCGTATATTCTCCTGCCGGTAGCCTTGTTTGTCGTGGTCGGCAAAGCGTATTGGCAGATACGGGGACAAAAACTGTCGCTGAAGGGGCTCTTCGCCCAGGTCGCGTTGCTAACCGCGCCTGCACTTGCTCTCGGTCTTCCCTGGTGGATAAGGAACAGCCGGGTCTATGGCGCCTGGGACCTGCTTGGGCTTGCCCGGCACGATATCGTGGTGACCGGTCAGACGACCGCGACCGCCTGGATCGCGGAGAACGGCTGGAGCGCCTATTGGGAGCGGGCGTGGACGTTCACCAGTAAGAGTTTCTGGGGCGTGTTTGGGTGGCTGGGTGTTTTTATGGACGCGCGCGTCTATACGGCGCTCCAGGTGGTGTCGGCAATGGCAGTTGTGGGCGTGGTTTTCTGGTGTTGGAAGCGCGGGTCCCCTGGAAAAGTGCAGTGGCCCTACCTCCTTTCAACGCCCTGGACGGCGCTTCTCCTGCTATGGCTGGGAGCGTTTGCGGCGTACGCCTGGTACAACCTCGGTTTCATGCAGCATCAGGGCCGTTATCTCTTTCCGGCTATTCCCGCCTGGAGTGTGTTCTTCGCGCTGGGTTGGTGGGGCGTTCTGGAAAAGCGGGCAAGTGTTGTTGCCGGGGGCGTCCTGTTGGCGGTCGCGGCGACGCATCTTCTGATTGGCATGGCCTCCGGCGACTTCGACCGCTGGGCATTGCTTTTGTATGGTGCGGCGGGCATTGGCCTACTCGTTCACGGGCTGTTGTTGACACGATTCGCGCGATCATCGGTCGAAAATTGCGGCGTGCGGTGGGCGTCCCTGGAGCCACTGCGGCATGTCCTCTTCGTCGGCCTGTTTGCAGCACTGGTTGGTCTGGACATCGCAATCCCGTTCCTGTATATTGTTCCTCAGTTGGGCGCGTAGTCGATAGCTCAGCGGCTTGCGGACAGCCGCCGTTTGCAGTGCAGTCCGCCGCGACGGAAGGCCGCGTTACAATTCATGAGCGCAATCACTCCTGTTGGGACATCACGACGAGCATCCCGCCCGCCAAGTGGGGGCGAGTATCTCCTAATCTGGTTTTGCGTTGCTGCTGTGGCGACAATTGGCGTATTCGCGGGGTTGCAGTTCTGGCACGCCGACCGCATCTTCAGCGGCGTGCACGTTGCTGGGGTACCGGTCGGTGGGGAGACGCGCGCGGCGGCCCTGCTGCGCCTGCACAGGGAGTTGGCGCCGTACCCTCTGGCGCCGATTTTCCTGGAATATGAAGGCCGGCAGTGGGCGCTGGGCACCGAGATGCTGACGCCTCAGGCTAATTTAGAAGATGCGGTAAATCGCGCCTATTCGGTTGGGCGGGAGGGAGGACTGATCGAACGGGCCTTGAACCAGTGGCAAGCGATCACCGGCCAGGCGACGATTTGGCCGGAGGTGGCGATAAGCGAGGGGACAGTCCGCCAATTGGTTGGTAGTGCGGCGGCGGAGGTGCGACGTCCAGGTCGACCCGGCCTTGAGATCGGCGATTATTCGCTTCCGCCGCGGCAAGGACTGGATGTTGACATCGCGGCCACAGCACAGCTGATATTGGCGCAGGCAGCCAGCGGCCGTTCGGGAACCGTTCCGCTGCAGACATTCAGCACATCGCCGCCGCAAAACGCACGTACCGAAGCGACAGCCGCGCCGGACAGCAGAGCGCTTTCTCTGCCCCAACCCATTGTCCTGCGTCACGAGGCTTCGGGAATCGGTTTCGCCCTGGACGCGGCGCTTTTGGAAAGAATCATGCCCAGCGGCGACCCTCAGTCCCTGAATGAAGAGGCCCTGCGCATTGTCGTTGCGGGCTGGGCAAGGCAAGTCTCCTACCCGGCGCAGGATGCCCGCCTGCACTTCGATGACGCCAGCGGACAGCTTACAGTCCTGCAGCCGAGCCAAGCGGGCCAGCGGTTGAATGTCGACCTGACGGTGGAGGCGGTGCGCAGGGCGCTGGTCGCGGAACCAAGGATTGCGGACCTGCCGATCATTGCCGTGCAGCCGGCGGTAGATTCAGGGAGACTGGACGAGCTGGGTATCAGGGAGCTGATCGCCAGCGGCACAACCTACTTCAAGGGCAGCAGCGCGACGCGCGTTTACAACATCGAGGTGGCCGCCGAAAAATTTGTTGGCGCGGTCATACCTCCCGGTGGCATTTTCAGTTTCAATTCGACGATTGAGGCGGTTAGCGGGGCGAACGGCTTTGAGGATTCGGCGATTATCTGGGGCGACCGTACGGCCATTGGAATTGGCGGCGGCGTGTGCCAGGTGAGCACGACCGTTTTCCGGGCCGCGTTGGCGGCCGGATTCCCGCTGCTGGAGCGCCACAACCACGGCTATGTCGTGAGCTGGTACGGCGACCCCGGATTCGACGCGACGATCTACACGCCATACGTCGATTTCAGATTCCTGAACGACACCGACGCCCATCTGCTGGTCCAGCCGGTTGTAGACACGGTGGACGGCATTCTTTCATTCCGCTTCTATGGCACCAGGCCCGACCGGGAAGTAGAGATTAGCGAGGCGGAGTACAAAGATATCAAAGAGCCGGGGGACCCTGTCTACCGGGAAGACGCGACGCTGGAAGCCGGCCAGATCAGGCAGGTGGAGTGGGCCAAAGAGGGGAAAACCGCGACCGTGATTCGCACGGTTACCGAGAACGGCGAGAGCCGGGAGGACAGGATTGTATCGGTCTACCGGCCCTGGAATGCGATGTTCCTCTACGGACCGGGTACGGTGATCCCCGGCGTGACCGACAGGGATGAGGAGACGGCGGCGGCTTCTGAGCAAGAGGGCGCTGAAGAAGCGCAGGACGAATGAGATTGGCCGACAACGTTCCGCGGAAATCACACCATTCAGGCCCCCTTCACAGCAATCTCTCCGCCGGCAGATGCTCCTGACAGTTGACATTGGCAACAGCAGCATCAAGCTGGGCGCCTATCCAGGACTTGCGCTCGACCCCGCTGCAGTTGACTACGGGCGGTGTGATTACGATGCACCGGCTGCCCATTGGCGCCTTCCGACGGATCGAAACCGGCGGCTGGAGTCGTATCGCCGTCACTTAGATCAACTTTGGGAAGAGAGCGGGTCTAGCAGGATCAGTTTTGAGGACGCGGCTCTTTGCAGTGTCGTCGAACCGTTGACTCGTCTGTGGCGAAATCTCCTGGCCGAAATGCTGGGCCGGGAGCCGTTCGTTTTACGTCACGGATTGGACCTGGGGATGCCGCTATCGGTGGCCCATCCCGAAAGTGTGGGCATGGACCGGCTGGCAAATGCCGTGGCCGTGCGAAGGCGCAGCCGGGGCGCGGCAGTGGCACTGGACTTCGGTACGGCGACGACATTCAATGTTGTCGACGCGCAAGGGCGATTTCGCGGAGGCGCGATCGCACCGGGACTGGGTACGATGGCAGGCTCGCTAACGGAGCGGGCACCCACCATTCCAAGGGTGGAGCTGAGGCCACCAGCTACGGCTATCGGCGGAGACACGGAAGAGGCGCTGAGGTCTGGAATCGTCTTAGGCTATACCGGACTTGTAGAGGGGCTTCTTGCGCGTATTGGCCACGAAATCAACGCGCCCTTCAATGTCATCGCCACAGGCGGCCTCGGCCACATCATAACACCGCTAACCGACTCCATTGACGCCTACGACCCCTGGCTGACCCTCGCGGGCATTCGGGCTTTGTATCAACGAAACGCCGGGAAAGAAGATGAGTAGCGTTGATATCGGGCCCTCTCACCTATTGCTTCCCCCTCCCAGCAACTCCCTGTAACAGTTCAAAGTCGAGGCGGCCGTTCTCTGCCAGGAAAACCGGTTCGCCTGCTCGAGCCCCCGTGCGCAGAGGTCGGCGCGCAGCGTGTCATCCTCAAGCAATGCGGCCACAGTCTCTTTGATATCAGCCACTGAGCGAGGATCAAATAGCAGAGCAGCCTGGCCGACGATCTCAGGCAGGCTGGACGTGTTAGCGCAGGCCACCGGCGTCCCGCACGACATCGCTTCCAACACTGGCAGGCCGAATCCTTCATACAGGCTTGGGAAAACGAAAATAGTAGCCGCGCTGTAGAGCGAGGGCAGATCGGCTTCGTCGACCGCGCCGACGAACCGCACCGACTCGCCGAGTCGAAGTTGCTCGGCCCTGTGTCTGGCCTGCGGGTAACGCCGGTCCCAGGCCCCGCCGATGATGAGCGGCGGCGAATGCCGGGTGGCCAGCTGGGAATAGGCGTCGATCAGGGCTGGAAGGTTCTTGTGCGGCTTGTTCGCGCCGAAGTACAGGACAAACCGGGTGGGCAGGTCGTATTTGGCGCGAACGCGGTCGATCTCAGCGGCAGGCTGGGGCCGAAAACTCGAGTGGGTGGCGAGAGGCGTTACCCTGATTTTCCCTGGGGGGACGAAAAAATAGTTTGTGAGATCACCGCGCGTAGCCTCGGAAACCGTGAGGATCTGACTGGCGGCGCGCAGAGCGACCGTTGCAGCTACCCGGAAGAAAACCCTGGCCTTCAGCGACACGGTTTGCGGATACTGGAGCGGCGTGATGTCGTAGAAGGTCAAAATGGTGGGCAACCGGTTTCGGTAGGGATAGAGGTAGTAGGGGCAGTGGTAGAGTGCCGGCCCGGATAGTGGCAGGCGTCTCAAGAGGTTGGGAATGCGCCACTGCTGGCTGACGCTAAACGGGGATACGGAGACTGGGATTGAACGAAACTCGGCGGCGGACAGGGAACTGTCGTGGGTTTCGGTGTTGCCCAGGTCGCCGAGGAGGGTCAGCTGCTCACCGGCAGCGAGCAATCCACTCATAGACAATGCCAGGTTGGTCACGTAGCGCCCGATGCCGGGAAAGTGTGTGGTGGCCGTTCGAACGTCGAGAATGTAGTGACTCAACTGGTTCACCGAGAGCAGTTCCTGGTTGGTTAATCGAATGAGGTCGTCAGCTACGAACGGAGACTCTCTGCGCTATTAGTGAGAACCACCGGAAAGGGCCTCTGTGTAGAAGGAGACGGTATTTCGAATCATCGTCGGCAGCGCAAACTCATCCTGCACACGCTTGCGTCCTGCTGACCCCATCTGAGCACGCAGGTCAGAATCTGCCAGCAGATGGTTGATCGCTTTGGACAGTGCCCGGAAGTCGTTGGGAGGAACGACCAGGCCGGTCTCTTTGTGGCGGTTGACGTAGGATGTGCCTGTTCCTAATTCGGTACAAATCACGGGCAAGCGGCAGGCCATCGCTTCAAGCTGAACAATGCCGAGGGCCTCGGCTCGGTTGGTGGAGGGCAGCAAGAAGAGCTGGGCGGCGTAGCGGGCCGCCAGGGTCTCCGGCTCAGTACACTCACCGAAAAAGGTGATTCTGTCGGTGAGTTGCTGCGTGTATGCCAGTTCCTGCAGTTCCCGCCGCATGGGGCCGTCGCCGACGATCAGTAGGTGGGCATCGTCAACGCCGCCCATGGCGCGGATCAGAACGTCGACACCCTTGTAGTGGCGCAGGCGGCCAACGAAGAGTAGCAGCGGCCGGTCGCCAAAGCGGCTGCGCAGGCGCTGGGCACTTGCCTGAATCTGGCGGGTCTCTGCGAACTGTCCCAAGTCGATGCCAAAGTGGACAATTCGGCATTTGCGGCGGATGCGTCGAAGGAAGGGGGACGATTCGACGTAGGCGGGACTGGAGACGGCGATCAGCGTCGCGCGCTGGAGCAGGAGGCGCAGCAATGGGGCGTAAAGCTTGCCGGACAGTTTCTGGCGAACGATGTCGCTGTGGTAGGTGACGACGAATGGCTTCTTCCGCCCGAGCAGTAGTTGCGCCAGCTCTGCGGGCGGATAGGGTGCGTGCAGATGGACGAGATCTGCCTGCGCGGCCTCGCGCGGCAACTCGTTGAAGTAGGGAAGGCTGATGGGTGTGGAAAGGAAATGCGCTTGCCGCCCTGTCTTGGTTACGGGCACCCCGCCAATGGTCTGACGGACCGTGTTCGGCCCTGTGTTGGTGACGAGCACCCTTGCGTCAACGCCCTCGGCCCGCAGGCCTTGGGCGAGCAGGCGGATGTTGTTTTCGATGCCGCCGAGGACCGGGTGATAGTCCTTGTATAGCAAGAGCACTCTCATATAGTAGAAGCAACCAGCGACAAACGGCGCGCGGTAACTCGCCCGCTATTTCAGCTGCGCGCCAGCAGACGTTCGTAGAAGGACTCCAGTTCGGCAACTGTGCGTTCTATACAAAAATATTTTTCGACGCGGCGCCTGCCGGCCAGTCCCATATTCCGGCAAAGCGGTGCGTTTCCCAGCAGTCGTGAGACGGACTCGGTGAGCGCGCCGACGTCGCCGGGCGGAACCAGGATGCCGGTTTCATTGTGCGCGACGATTTCCGGCAGGGCGCCGTGGCCAAAGGCAACGACCGGCTTGCCCATGGCCATCGCCTCGATATTGACCAGGCCAAAAGGCTCCGGTGCACCGGGATGCACGAAAATGTCCATGGCCTCCAGAGCGGGCCGCACATCCGCCAGCTGACCGGTCCAGTGTACTCGATCGTCGAGACCGAGCTGCGAGCAGAGCGCCGTCAGGCGCGCTTCGTAGCCGTCACCCACGCGGAACGGGTCGCCCCCGACCACCAGGAAGCGGCAGTCGGGAACGGTTTCGGCGATCTTGCCCGCCAAGTACAGGAAAGAGTCTTGGCCCTTTGTTGGGCGCACTCTGCCGACCATACCGACAATGGGCGCTGCGGGGTGGAAGCCTGCCTCCTGGCACAATACCGCTCTACCTTTTGCGAAAATCTTCCTCGCGTCGAAATGGGACAGATCGATGCCATTGTGGAGGACGAGCCCGTTTGAGGAGGATGGAAGGTATTCGGCGACTGCGTTTGAATTGGCAATCACGGCGGCCGCCATGCGGCTGAGGAGCAGCTTTCCGATTCGATCCGCCCATTTGCTTTTGGGCTCCGCTTCCGAGAGCCAGAAGTCGCGCATGTGCCACACGAACGGCAACCTGGCCGGCCGGCTTGCCAGTGCCGCGTAAGCTGACGCCCGCACAGTATTGCTGTGGATAAACGCAGCGCCGATTCTCCTGGCAATGGCGGAGATGTTGGCAGCCCCCTTCCACCAGTCGGACGGGGAATGGAAGGAGCCGCGCAGCCGAGGCAGGTCTAAGGTATGGACGGGAATGCCGGCACGGTCGGCTTCGCCGGCCAGCTGACCTGGCGGCGCGACCAGGTGGGGCTGCCAGCGGTCGTGGTTGAGGAATGTCATGAGCAGGAGCAGGCTGCGCTCCGCCCCGCCGAGGGCATCTGCGTGGTCTACGAAGAGAATGGGGCTCGGTTGCATAGTGTACGTTCCATGATTGAAATGAACTGTCGGCCTACCCGGTCCCAGTTCATTTCGCGTTCGACCCAGCGACGTCCGGCGTGTCCCAGGCGCTGGCACAGGTCGGCATCGCTCAGCAGGCGCGCCAGAGCTTGAGTCAGCCCGGCGGGGTCGTCGGGCGGGACGAGGAACCCTGTTTCGCCATCGCGCACGGCTTCGGATGCGCCGCGGCTGCGCGCGGCAACGACAGGCAGTCCACTTGCGCTTGCTTCGAGGTAGACAATGCCGAACCCCTCAACGCTGGGTGAGGTCTCCGCGGTATGGAACTCTTCACGCGCAGGCAACACAAAGATGGAAGCGCGGCGGTAGATATTTGGCAGTTCGGAATCTGAGATGGCCACTCCCTCCTGACTCAGGAATCGCACAGCATTGCCGAGCTGGAGATCACGCGCGAGTTTCTCCAGTGCCGGGCGCGCCGGACCGTTGCCGACAATCCAGTACTCCAGGCGAGGCGCCAGATTTAGAAGAGGCGGCAATGCGTGCAGAACTGTGTCGATGCCTTTGCGCGAAACGAGCCGGGCGACGGTGAGGATGACAGGTGGGGCGGGGTGGGCCGCGGGGGACGGTTTGAAGCGATCGGGGTCAGCTGCGGGCAGGACGATTTCAGGGGCGGGCAGGCCCAGTTCCTTCAGTCGCCGTGCGTTGGCGCTTGAGTTTGTCACGAGGGGATGCGCACCTGCCAGAAGCCGGTTGAAGATGCGGCTGTGCCATCTCCACTGTGCGGCTTCAAAGTCATTGCCGTGCACCAGCGCGATGTAGCGCCCCTTGCACAGTAAGGCCGAAGGCAGCAGCAGCCGGGGGTGGGCATGTCCCACGATGGTGAGGTGCGGGCGTAAAGTCGCCAACGCGCGGGCAAAGTGCCAAGGCATCGCTGAGGAAACGGAGAGGACGTGGAAGGGTTCTTTTTGGAATGACGAAGAATCGGCGCGCGGGAGCACGACAGTCAGTTTGCAGCGCGCCCCGATGCGGCGGCTTAGTTCGAAGAGGTACTGTTGCACGCCGCCGATGGAAGGGGGGAAGTCAAGCGTCAGCAGAGCGATGCGGTGCGTTTGACCTTGTGTGTTTTCGACACTCAACGACACTACGCCTCCAAATCTTGAACTCTCGCCGAAGGGGCAGAATCGGAAATCAGAGACATGAAGACCGACTCATAAGCCTCTGCGACCCTTTCCTGCGTGAAGTCGCCGGCGCGCAGCAGGCCCAATTCTGCCATGCGCTGCCGCCTGGGCTCATCTTGCAGTAGTGAAAACAGAGTTGGTCCCAATTCTTCAAAGGGGGCCAGGAGACCCCACTTCCCGTCTTCAAGCAACGCACGGGCACCGTCGTTCGGCGTTGCAACGACAGGAGCGCCACAGGACATTGCCTCTATGTAGGGGATACCAAATCCTTCATATGAACTGGGCAGACAATGGATCCAGGCTTTTCGGTAAAGGTCGGCAAGGTCGCGGTCACTCGGCTTGTGAATGGAGACGACGCCAGGCGCGTTCACACTCTGGTCTGCGACCAACCAGAGTTCGGCATCGGGCAAGGCGGGACGTATGTGTGCTTGAAAGATTTCCAGTAACTTGCGTCCGCGCTTGCGGCCACCCATCGTGCCAACAAAGAGTATGGAGGGGTTGGCAGACTTGGAGCCTTCGCAGGCATAGAACAGCCGTCCATCGACAGAATTGGGTGTCACATGGTCAATGCCCGGCACATGGCGCCGCGTGGAAGCGATATCCGAAACTACGACGTCTGCCTTTGCCGCCTCCCAGAGTTCGCGTGGGACGAATGACAAATACCAAAGCTTTGTTTTCCAGTTAGAAGCGTGGATTGCTTCGGCCAGGGCAGCGCCATGGAAGGTACGAACGACAGGGGGGCCGGGTTTCCAAATCAGGGCGTCGTCACCGTGGGCGTGGATGACGTCAAAGCTGCTGAAGTCCTGCGCGCCGATTCGACCAGCCAGGAGCCACTTTTTCAGCCAGGCACGCAAGGGGCCAGACGGCCTATGGGAGAGGAGAGTGCGGACTTCATAGAGCGCTTCTGCAGGAGGATTGTCGGTGGTAAAGACGGTTACTGCATGACCGCGCCGGCACAAGGCATTGGCTAGCCGGTGGGCGACGTAGGCCACGCCGCCGCATTTTACGCGGCTCTCGGAGGGTAGATGAGGGGAGAGCGCGGCGATTCTCACGATGACAAACTCTTTCGCTTGCGCAGGCCCGCCAGATAACCCCGCCAAACACCTTGCAGAGCAGAGCAAACCAGTTGCGGCCGCCCTTGAAAGTTGTCTCTTTCTTTGACAAACCAGGCTAGTTCGCGTTGCAGAAAACAGGGCAGATAACGTTGTTTGAAGTTTTTGGCAAAAAAGTAGGCGACGTTGTGGTGAAACTCAAACAGGTATCTGCTCTCGTCGGTGGCTTTGCTGGCCCGACCGCCGCCCGTCGGATGGCCCAAATGGACGATTCCCGCGGCGGGGTCAAAGGCGATCTGATACCCCATTTGCAGGACGCGCAACGAAAAGTCGGTCTCTTCGCGATAGGCATTGCCGATGTAGGCTTCATCGAACAGCCCCGCCTCAAAGACGATCCTGCGCGGCATGGACATGTTGCCGCCTCTGAGACTGTCAGACGTGCCCTTTGGGACCTCATGGTCCCAATAGTCGTTCACTCGCCCACTCGGGAGTACTTCGCAAGGTCGCGGTCGCACCGGCAACTTTCTTCTTTCCTCAATGATGCCCCCGGTTGCGGCGCCGATGCCAGGTTGTTCCAGGCTCTGGAGATGCATATCGATCAGGCTCACCGGCGGGATGATGTCATCATCGCAGTAGAGCAGGAAATCCCCAGCCGCCAAGCGCGCGCCTACATTTCTGGCGTGCGGCAGGTTGGGCTTCTGGACGGCGTGCCAGCGAAATCTGGCTGGGTCCGCTTCTGTATGCGCGCGCAGGAAGTTCTCGGTCTCAATTTCGTGCATTGGAGTCTGGTCAATGACGAGCAGCTCGTAGTTTGGATAGGAGAGAGCAAGCAGGTACTCGATCGTATCGCACAGCACCCTTTCGCGCTGATAGGTGGGAAGGATAACTGACCAGTAGGGACGGTTTGACATCATGAATAACGATTTGCCAGTTTGAATCGGTTGCTGCAGGCCGGCGCGAGGCCCCGGTTTTCGTTTAGAGTCAAGTTACAAACGAGGCGCGAGAAAGTCAACCAGGCTTTGGTAGGCAGGTCCCAGTTGCTTGGGCAGGTGGGCGTTCATCTGACGCAAAAGTGCATGGTCGTCTGTGTCCAGTGCCGCGAACGCCCGCAGCATAACCGGGTATACCAGAATGCCGGCAGCGATGGCAAGCACAAGTCCTCCGAGCCATGAGCTGATCAGCCCTGCGACGGCGGCGGCGGAAAGTGCTGCGAGCGCGGTACGGGCAACGGATCGCAGCGGAAAGGTGAGGTTGAGCCGCCGAACGGAAAAGGAGATGCCGACGACCCCGGAAACAAGCTGGCTGGCGGAATTGGCGACCGCAGCGCCAACTGCCCCATATCTTGGGATCAGAGCCAAGTCTAATCCTATATTTAGGACCGCGGCGACGAATCCGAGGCGCACGATAAAACCCTGTTCGTCCGCGCTGTGCAGAACTGTGGCGCTTACTGAGGCCAAGGCGCCTACAATGTTGCCCACGAGAAGAATCGAGAGTACGGGCGCCATGGGCAGGAAGTCCGGCCCATATAAGAGAACGAAGGCCGGGGTGATGGCGGCGGCCCCGAGGCCGATTGGCATCGCGATCAAAGCGAGGACTCTATACGAAGATGTGTGCAGCGAATTGAAACGTTCGGACAGCCCTCCGCCATCGCTCTGGCCAGCCAGAGATGAGAAGGTGGGTAGAAGCACGCCGGAAAATATTGCGGGGATCGACATTGCCTTCATAGCCAGATCAAAGGACTGGCTGTAAAAGGCGATTTCGGCGTCGGCAGCGTACCGACTGAGGAAAAAGAGTTCTGAGCGCTCGTAAAGGATTGTGTCGATGATAAGAATCAAGGATACGTCGCGGCAGTAAAGAAGAATTCGGCGGCTCAGTTCAGGCGGAAGCGACAATGGAGGCGCGCCTTGCATTGTGTAATGGGACGGCAATTGTCTGCCGATCAGGACGAGTGTCACGATTCTCCTGGCGAGGATAGAGAGGAGAAGAGCGTGAATGCCAAAACCGAGCGAGGCGACAGTGACGGCACAGACGGCGTAGAAGAGGTGTCCTATGAGGCTGGATTGGCTGAGCGAGCGGAACTCCTGCGTCCCCTTGGCAGCGGCGAGGAAGAGCCGCTCCAGGACGCCGGGCACAACCGTGACAGCGATCAGAATAAGGGCGACTGGGTCGGAGGGTGGGGCAGACGCCCACGGGGCCCAGGCGAATATCAGCGTTGCACCGCCTACCAGGCCCGCGAGGGCCAATTCGGCGAAAAGGAGCCACGCGAAAAGTGCCGAGGCCGCCTGCCTGTCCTGCCTTCCCAGCATTTCTGCGCCAAACCTGGTCATGGCTTGGGCCAGCCCAGGAGAGGAGACCAGAATCAGCAGGCCTGACAGCCAGATCCAGTGGTGAAACTGGCCGATCAAAGTGGGGCCAAGCATACGTGCGAGGACGATGCTTGTAATCAGGCCGAAGAGGAGGCCCCCAACCGTGTTAAAGGCGTTCCACCAGGTATTGCTGATTACCTTGGAATCGACGCTCATTGCATCTCTCTGTTGCCGGTAGCCGGGGAAGCTCCAGACCGCACTTCAGGGTCGACCGGCTGCCACACTGCCATAGCAGGCGGCCGTCTTTTCGACCATGCGGTCAAGCGTGAAATTCGAAAGGGCTCGCATGTGGCCGCACCTACCCATTTGATGTCGTAGTTGGGTGTCGTTAGCCAAACGGATCAGGGCAGTTGCCAGATCGCTAGCGTTTCCCGGCCCAGCCAGAATGCCGGTCTCGCCTTGTGCCACAACCTCAGGCACGGCGCCTGTGTGGAAGGCGACAATCGGCTTGGCGTGAGCCATGGCTTCGAGAAAAATGAGACCAAACGACTCCGTCAGCGACGGCGCGACAAATAGATCGCAGTCGGAATAGAGTTTGCATAGGGCGCTCCCGTCGACGTGGCCGAGGAAGGTCGTGGCGGCGAGCGCTTGCGAGGAGGCAAAGGTGGCAAAATAGTCGCGGTAGCTCCCCGAATTAGGCGCGTCTCCGCTGTCAGCGCCGGCGATAACGAACTTGCTGAGGGGCGCGCAAAGAATCACTTCGGGTATGGCATGGAGCAGATGGTCGATCCCCTTTCGTTTCTCAAGACGGCCGACATACAGAATGGTAACTCCGTCATCTTCACCAACTCTCTGGGCCGGTCGGGAAGCAGGGATTGGGAGCCCGAGCGGAATCAGGTGAGGCTTTGTCGCCGGGATGCGGTAGAGCTGGGAACAGGCGTTTGCGATAAATTCACTGTGGGCAATGAGGCAGGCTGCCCGGCGCACTGACAGCGCTTCCAGATAGCATAGAAGGCGCATACCGGGACGGGGCGGAAGGTCTCGTCTGAGATGATCAACCTGCGCGAGCGGGGTGGAGAGGCGGACCTCGAGCGGAGCGCGAGGGTGAAAGGAGTAGATGAGGGACTCCGAGCCCCAGTTGGGCATCTCGACGACGTCAAAAGGCCCTTGCGACCGTTCCAAGCGGGCGATTTCGCGGTCCACGGCAATACTTCTCTCAAACGTTTTCCAGATTCCGAGCCCCTTGCGCCGAAGCGGAGAGGGCAGCCAAAGTCTGGCGTTTGGCACGCCGTGAAGTTTGACTTCGTCAGAAGGCTGGACCGATCTCGATTGGTGAGTGCGGACGACCTTTCTCCGGTGCGAAGTACCTGAAATGACGGTGACATCATGTTCCGCTGCTGCCAGGCCGTGAGCGAGGCAATGTACGTATGTGGCAATGCCTCCCGTTCCCGCTGGGGGATACTGTTCGCTAACCAGGCAGATGCGCATCAATATCACGAACCCTGTGCGGCAGCGGCCCTGTAAACGTGAACGGTCTCTTGTGCGGTACGCTGCCAGCAGAATCGGGAAGCCTGGCGCAGGCCGTTGGCGCGCATTGCAGCTGCCAGGTCCGGGTTCGAAAGCACCTGGCCCACAGCGGCGGCAAGTGCTTGTGCCGTCAATGGTTCTATGAAGAGGGCGGCGTCACCCGCCACGTACGGCAGGCTACTCGCTTTGCTTGAAACGACGGGCGCGCCGCAGGCCATGGCTTCAAGCACAGGGATACCGAATCCTTCATATAGACTGGGCATCAGAAAACAGTCGGCTCCACTATAGAGGGCGGGCAGGTCGGCGTCGGGCACAGCGCCTGCAAAGATGATGTCAGCGGTCAGGTCAAGCGCTTCAACCTGGCGCCGCACGGCTTCGAAGAGCCAGCCCCGGCCGCCCGCGACCACGAGACAGTGGGGCCATCCGCCCGCTTTCAGACGCGCCAGAGCTTCAAATGCGACCGCGTGATTCTTGCGGGGCTCCAGCGTACCCACCATGAGAAGGTAGGGTCGTCGAACGGAATGCTTCTCTCTTGCGCGCCGGATCTCGCCTTCGTCTGCTTGCCGAAAGTGCTCGTCAATGCCCTCGTCAACAACGTACACCTTTTGCGACGGCGTAGCGTAGAGGTCCAGCAAGTCCCCCTTGGTATGTTGACTGACGGCAATGATAGCATCGGCCCTGCGCACGAACAAGGGCATTGCGACGCGCAGGTAGGCGCGATTTGCACGCGTGTGATGAAGGGGAAATCTTTCAAAAATCAGGTCGTGCACGGTCATCACCGCGGGACGGGCCATCCATGGCAGCAGGTGCTCGGCGGCATGGTAGACACCGTTGGCGGGAAGCCGGCGTTCAATGAACGGCACGCGCAGGAGTTGACAGGCAAGCGCGCCGAGCCGCCAAGGATGTTGGCGCAGCTGAATTGTGCGGGCAGGCACAGACGCAATGGCGGCTGGCAGTTGGTGGCCGCTGTGGCTGTTGTAGAAGAGGTTCAGGTCGACTTCGCGGCGGCAATTCTGCCATAGTGCGGAGGCGAGGCGCTCGGTATAGCGGGCCAGGCCGGCGCGCTGGTGGACGGCGGGTCCAGCGTCAAGGGTGACACGCAACGGAGACTGAAGCTGGCTTCCGCTGCGGTCAGGCACTGGACACCAACCGGCCTTCGGGGGCCTCCGGAGGCGCGGTGCGGCTATGCAGCCACTCCCGCACGGCTTCGCCCAGGTGGGAGAGAGAGCTGTGGCGCGTGGTGCAGTCGGGCAAGGCGTCGAGAAAGAAGTCGCCGTAACTCCGTTGCCACAGGCGGCTGTCAAGCAGGACGACGACACCGCGATCGGTTGCGGTCCGAATCAGACGCCCAAAACCTTGACGCAGGCGGATGACGGCCTCTGGCACCGAGTAATCGTAGAAAGGGTCCTCATAGAGGCGGCTGCGGGCAGCGTAGAGCGGGTCGGTCGGAACGGCGAAGGGGAGACGGGCGATGAGGAGACAGACGAGCTGTTCACCGGGGAGATCGATCCCTTCCCAATAGCTGCTCGTTCCGAGAAGAAGCGAACTCGGGTTGGCGCGAAAGTCACTCAGGTTGCGGCGCCGGCTGCCCTCGCCCTGTCGGAGAACGGTAAGTCCGGCTGCAGCCAGGGGGGCGCGGACTGCTTCCGCGGTCGTGCGCAGGTGGCTGTGGCTTGTGAAGAGGACGAGGGTTCTGCCTTCGGCGGCCAGGGCAGCCTGCTGGATGGCCTGCTCGAGCGAGCGCTGATAGCCGTTATGGTCGGGCGTCGGCATGTCGCTGGGTGTGTAGAGCAAGGCGTTGCGCTTGTAGTCGAAGGGGCTGCCGATAACGGCGCCGCCGGCATCCCAGCAGCCCAACCGATCGCGCAGGAAGTTGAATCCATCGCCGGCCTGAAGAGTAGCGCCGGTAAGCACGACGGCACGACGGGGGGCGAACAGGTCGGCGGCAAGTTTCTCACCTACCTGAATTGGCGCGCTTCGCAGCATTACCGACTTGGAGCCCCGCCGGGGTCGGGCGGCGGCGGTAGCAGCTGAAGGCCTGTCGTCCGCCAGCTCCAGCCAGGCGACCGAACTTTTCTCCAGGTGGAGGGGACGGAGGATTACGTCATCTGCCACCTGCACCAGGTCGATCAAACCGGATTGGACAAGATGAAACAGTTCCGCGAAGTGGCTCCGGGTCTCGTGCTCCGCTTCGAATGGTGCGGCGACGCCGGAATTGCTGGAGGAGCCATCGTCCTGTCTGCCGAAAGGGTCCTCCAGCAGCGCGGCAAGCTCGGTCAGCCGTTCCAGAACCTGATTGAGTCGTTCGCTGACCTCATCCCACTGGATTTCGATTTCGCTCCACTCAGGTTGGGCGCGCATTCGGTTGTCAAGGGCCAACGTCTGGGGAAAACCGCTTCCCGCATCGGACGACCTGCGGGCCTCAGGTCTTCCGTCGACGTGGCGCAGAGCGAAATCGAGCAAGAGGTCAAAGAATCCAGGCATGATCGCTTGCACTGAGCGGCGGCCGGCCTCGAGTTGGCTGACCAGGCGGCGTGCGGCCCCATCGGAGAAGCGCGGGGGGAGGTGGGAGACGGCCTCAGCCACGCTGTCGAGCAGGGAGGCCAAGATGCAGAGGTCCACCTGTCGCGTAAACTGATCGGTGGCGGCGTTCTCAAGGTGATGGGCTTCGTCAACGATGAGATTGTCGTATTCGGGTAGAACCTGGCCGCCGGCCTCGACATCGGCCGCCAGCAGCGCGTGGTTGATCACGAGCAAGTGAGTTGAGGCGGCGCGGCGATGGGCTTCAAGATAGAAGTCACGGAAGCGCGCTCCCAGGTAGCCGTGTTTGCCGGGAACTGCGCTCACCATACAGCGCTCGGGGCTGCATTCGTCAGCACGGGAGGAGACATGGGCAACCAGCTCCTTCTCCTGCCGGTCGTGTACGGGCAACTCGCTGAGGTCTCCTGTCCTGGTGTTGGGCAACCAGACCAGAATCTTGGCCAGGAAGCGCACTTCCAAGGGCGAAAGGCCTGTTGCCAGAAGGCCGCGGCGCGGGCGTGGTCTCTCCAACCAGCGGGCCAGCCGCCGCGTGCAGAGATAGTGTGAACGGCCCTTCAAAACCATCGCCCTCACGGGCGGTTGATCTTCGTCGCTTGCGGCCAGGCCGGACGCCGTCAGAACCTGAAGCACGCGGGGCAGTTCCTGGCCAAGAAGCTGATGTTGAAGAGGAATCGTATTGGTGGCGACCACGACGCGGGCGTCGTTAGCCCAGGCCCACGCGGCGGCCGGCAGGAGGTAGGAGAGACTCTTTCCGATACCGGTACCCGCCTCAACGATCTTGTGGTCGCCGCGGTTGAGCGCGTCCAATACGAGTCGCGCCATTTCAAGTTGACCATCGCGGCGCTCGAATCGCGGCTCCTCCTTGCCATTGAAAGCCCCTGCAAGCGGCCCATCTGCAGAGAAGGCAAGAGTGAGAAATCCGTCTTCGATTTGCCGCGAGGCCGCGCGCGGGAGGAGAGGGGGAGGCACACGAACCTGGCTCGGCGCGCGCCTATCGGTTTCGGCCTTAACTGCGTCCTGTTCCTTCCGGCAGGACAGCGCGTCTCGGAAGAGAAGCAGAGGGCCCCAATCGTTCTCAAGTCCTGCCGCACACAGCAGTTCCAATGTGGATTGGGGCAAAGTCCCGATGCGAGCTGCCAAGCGAAGCAGGAGGTCCGCGGTGGCTTCGGCGTCGTGGCTGGCGCGGTGGGCCGTGGGCAGAGAGATTTCGAGCGCCCGACACAGTTCGCCGAGGCTGTAACTGAATTGCCCGGGCAGCAGAATTGTCGCCAGTTCGTGCGTGTCGATTACGGGCGTGCTGATTTTCACGCCGGCAGCGCGCAGGAAGGAGATATCGAACCCGGCGCTGTGAGCGACGATGGCATCGGCGCGTCCGCCGAGGAAGGCCAGGATTTCGGGTACCAACGCCTCGAATTGGGGTGCATCGGCCACGTCGGTCGGACGGATGCCGGTAAGCTGTTGAATACGCGGCGGAATGGAGCGCCCGGGGTTGACAAAGGTGGAGAATCGTTCACGGGCGCGGCCTTCCTGAAATCGTACCGCGCCGAACTCGATGATCTTGTCGCTTTTGGGACTGAGCCCGGTTGTCTCAAGGTCAAAGGCGACGAACGTGCGCGAGGACATCTCTCAGCGGCTCACGGCTGTTCGACGTTTGCGTCAAGGAAGGAGATGTCGGCGGCTGTCCTGGTTACGCTGCCGGTGTAGAGCCAGGAGACCTGCCGGAGCGTGAGGGCCTGGTCGAACTCGGTCAGGGCGGAGATGCAATCAGAGGGGAGGACGACGGAAAACCAGCGCAAACCGGCGGAGGCGGCCGTGTGCAGTACGCAGATGCTGGAAACGGTTCCGACAATCACAAGGTGACGGACCTGCCAGACATTGGCCAGGAAGTGTTCGAGCGGCGTACCGTAGAAGCCGTCGTAACGGCTTTTCTGACAGACCAGATCCTCCTTCTGCGGGGCCAGCTCAGCGACAATCTGCCAGCCCCAGCTGTTTACCTCACAGTGGCGCGGCCAGATGTCCCACTCGGGATCGCCATCGAAGTGGCTATCCTGCGTGAAGGCGATGCGGACACCGGCGCGGCGGGCGCCCGCCAGGAGCGACTGAACGCTTTCGAGCGTGGCGGCGGCGGCCGGCACAACCAGCGAGCCGCCCTCCTTGACAAAGTCATTCTGCATATCAACGACGATAACCGCGCTGCTCTGCGCGGGCAGCTCGACGCGAGTCTTCCAGGGGATCTCAGGGACTTCGACAGTTTGGCCGGAAATCTCCATCCTGCCCTCCTTCGTCATTGGCCGGTGAAATGGGGATGGCAGCCCCACCGGTCGCTGGCAGCCCAGCCACACATCAGCTCACCACGGCCTCCCCGCTGCTATGCCAATTCCCAGCGGCTGGGATTGATGCCCGGAGCTTCGCTGGCCATATTGGCGGGCTTGTTTCCGCCGCCAAAGTTCCAACGCCGGGTATTGCGGTCGATAAAGAAGGGCTTGACCTCGTCGGGAAGCTTCTCCAGCTCATCCTGCGGCCACTGCTCGACCTCCTGCGCGACCGGCCCGGCCCAGGCGGGCCGGTAGGCGATCGCCAACATCTCGCGCGCGTAGTTGCCCACGTTGGGAAAATTGCCGTGAAAGACACGGTGATTGATCATCACGGCTGAGCCGGCCGCGGCGGTTACCATGACCTCTTCGGGGTGCGACTCGTAGCGCACGTAGGGGTTGCCGTGAGCGTGCATAGCCAGGTGGGAGCGGGGGACCACCCGAAAGGGCGAGACCTCCTCGGTCAAGTCCTGTAGATAGTAGAGCACGCGTACCAAGCAAGGACAACTGCCCTCGTAGCCGAAGATTTCGGAGCCATAGGGCTGGCCGTCGGTGTGGATGCTGATGCCGGGATGACCTGGTTCGGACCGGGCATAGGCGTAGGACATGAAGACGATCTCATCGCCAAACAGCCGTTCGAGAAACTGGACGGTAGGCGGATGGGCGATGAGCTCGGTGACGGCGCCGCCGACAAACTGGGCGCGCGGACGCACCTGCTGCTTCACGCTGTAATCGACGGCAAATGTGTCGAGTCTGGCAGTCGCCGCTCGCAACTCTTCCAGATGCTTCTGGGAGAGCAGTTCGGGCATGACCGTGTAGCCTTCGACTTCAAGCTGATAGACATGCTGGCCAAAGTTGAGCTTTGACCAATCGCGGTCGTCGATCTTGACATGAGCCATTGCAGTCCTCCATTATCCGGTGGAAGGTCACTGTTGAACGCAGGACCCCGACCTTTTCGACTCGCCCTATTGCGTTCAGCGATGGAAAATGTAGAGCGATCGATTCTCGAGCGGAAGGCCGATTCGCTGTCCCATGCGATGGCTTTCGGCGAGCGCGAGGCAGACCCCGGTCAAGTGATGGGCGATGCCGATGGGGCCCAGTGTTGGCCGGCCCTCTTCATGCGCCAGGACCAGGTCTTCCAGGCAGAATTGGGTGGCGCTGTATTCGGGAACTTGCTCGACGGGGACTTCCTCGGCGACACGGGTTCGATCGCCCCGGTATTGGCGCAGCTGGAGCCCTGTACCATTGTTGAACATACGCAAACTGCCGCGGTCGCCAAGCACCTCGAACTCCCAGTTGCCAGAGGGTACACTGGTGGCGGCAACGCCGTTGGCAAAGGTCAACTGGAAGATGCCGTAGGGATCTTCGTCCAGCCGGTTTTCGGGAATGCGATGGTCGATAGAGTTCAACTCGCCCCAGATACTCTCGACACCTGGATCGTCAAGCAGAAAGCTGAGCGTGTCGATTGAATGGATGTGGCCGTGCAGCAGGTTGGTGCTGGCATAGTGGACAACTGCCTGGGGTTCGCCGATTTCGCCGTTGCGGATCAGGTCGCGAGCCTGGTGATAACGCACGTCGAAGCGGCGCAGAACACCGGAGTTGAAGAGCGCGCCATTTTCCTCGACTGCCTCACGCAGCGCATCGGCTTCCAGCATGGAACAGGCAATCGCCTTCTCGCAGAAGATCAGCGGGGCGCCCTCCAGGGCGGATTTTGTCGCCATCTCGGCGTGCAGATGGCCGCGCGTGCAGACCGCGACCATGTCGGGAGCCTCCTTGCGGATCATCTCCACATAGTCGTCGTAAAGCGCATCGACGCCCCAACGTTCGGCGAAGTCTTCCTGTTTGGCGGCGTCGATATCTGCGCCGGCCACGACCTGCAGTCGGTCACTGGCGCGGCAGGAGGCTGCAACCGAGTAGGGAGGAGCCCTCTCGGGGAATTCGTCGTCAATTGTGCTGCCCATGCGTCCAAGGCCGATGATGGCGACGCGGTAGATTCTTTCGGTCACGGTGCATGCACCTCCTCGAAGTGACTATTGCGTATTCCGGTTACCGGCCTCAAGTTCGACCGGCCTGCGCGCGGCGAATGCGGGCAGGCACGTCATCATGGGTGATTCCGGACGACAAGATGCGGAGCGAACGGTCGGCGAGGGGCAGGTCGACGCGGCGCCCGCCTTGGCGGTGTGACTCTCGCATTGCAATCGCGATCTCCAGCGCCTTGCGCCCGTCGTCTCCTGAGCAGCGCGGCTGCGTTCCGGTCTCGATGCAATGGACCAGGTCTTCTATGGCGGCCAAGCCCATGCTGGGAATGCTGATGGGCAGTGGGAACGGCGCCTGCGCCGGCACACCCTGATCGCGAAGGCCGCCTGGAACCCAGCGGTAATAGATGGGTCTCCATGCCCTGGGCCAGAGAGCGGACGCGGCCCTCGGCGCCGATCAGGTCGAATTCCCACTGGGCCAGGCCGGTCGGTGTGGTTCGCAGAAAACCGCGCACACCATTGTCGAAGGCAAAGTAGCCGTTGCCCATCAGGTCTACGTCGCCGGCCGCTTTTTCGTCCGACTCCATCTCGCCGAAGACCCAGTCGACGTCGCCGTTTACCAGGAAGCGCATAGCGTCGATCGAGTGGCTGCCGCTGTGGGAGAGACCGCACCGCGTGTAGGCTGTTATCTGCAGAATCTCGCCCAGTTCACCCTCGTCAACCATGCGCCGCGCTTCGGTGAAGAAGACATTATAGCGGCGGGAGCAGTTGACGGCGACGGCCGCGCCCTTGCGGTTGGCGAGGTCGATGACGCTGTCGGCTTCGGCCAGACTGAGCGTAAAGGGCTTTTCGGCCCAGATCGCCTTGACGCCGGCGTTGATTGCGTCCTGCATGATGACAGCGCGGTGGCGGGCGGTTGTGCAGACGCTGACGAAATCGGGACGCTCCTTCCTCCAGCATTTCCTTGTAATCTGCGTAAATCTGTCCTTCGGTAAGCCCCCAGCGATCGGCGAAGATTTTCCCTTGCTCGGCATGGGGGTCGACGCCGGCAATCAGTTCCGTATGCGGGGAGGCCACATAGCTGGGTGCGTGGCAGTAGGGCATAAAGAACTGTCCGCCCTGCTTGATCTCATCATCGAATGTGCTACCCATGCGCCCCAAGCCGATAACAGCAGCGCGGTAGGTCTTGGTGGACATTCTGTTCGCTCCTTCTGGCGACGGGCGCTGGCTCAGTCGACAGCGATGATGGCTTCGATTTCGACCGCCCAATTGAGGGGGACGGTGAGGCCGATTGCACTGCGTGCATGGCGGCCGGCGTCGCCGAACAGCTCGATGAACAGCTCGCTGCAGCCGTGGATGACCGAGGGCGTGTCGTCGAAACCCGGAGCCACGTTGACCATGCCGAAGACCTTTACGACCTGCCGCACGTTGTCGAGACCGGCGATCGAGTGGACCGCCTGCAGAATACTCAAGCGCGCACAGCTGCGCGGCGCGATAACCCTCCTCGGTCGTCAGGTCCTGTCCGACCTTGCCCTGGATCTCCTCATCGCCCCAGCGGGAGACCTGCCCGGAGACGTAGACATGGTCGCCGGAGCGCACGGCCTGCATCAGCCGACCGCCGTCCAGGTCGACGACTTCCAGTTCGTAGCCCATTTCCTTCAGTTTTGCCAGATAAGACACGCTCTTCTCCTGTGAATGCTCTGCGCGCGCCAGGTTTTGGCGCGGCTGGGTGACGGGTCGTTAGGAACTCTGGAGCATTGTATCTCTTATGTTTCCCGAGTCAACAGCGGCGCCTGGGCGGCGCGCTGGTAAAGGTCGGAAAAGGCGGGGCTGCCGTCATCGTCGATATAGTCGGTTTGCACGCCCCGCTCGTAGATTGGTTGATTGGCTGTACGCCAGTAGTTCCACATGCTTGAGTCCTGGCTCCAGCTGGTGTCGGGGAAGTAGACGCGCACGCCATTGGCGCGGCTGTAGCGGACCAGTCGGCGGGGCAGGCTGAAATCGGCTTCGTCGACGCGGTAAGCGTTCAGCGCCTCCTCGTCGAGCGTAATGCCCAGGCCCGGCGCCTGGGGTGTCTGCGCGAAACCGCCGATCACGGGGATGCGCTCGCACAGCAGGTTGTGTTCGTAGAGCTCGTGGCAGTTGATGGCGGGCCACTGGGCATGGCTGAGCACGGCGCCCAGGTGCAGCGCCATTGTTGTTGTGAGTCCGGTGCCGACCATCTGGATGAAAAATGGCATGTTGGCGGTGGCCGCGGAGACGCCGGAACGCATGACATTGGTGACGCCGCCGGCCACGACGAAGCCGTCGCAGTAGCCCTGTTGGATGGCGACCGATCCGGGTACGCCGCCGTAGTGGTGGGCGATTGGTGTACGCACTTTCTCGCGCAGGAGGCGGTTGCCGGCCACGTCGTCGGACTTGATGGGGCCTTCCCAGATCGAGATCTTGGGGAAATCGGCCTCCAATTCGCGCAGAACGGGCACGGCGGTGGATACGTCGAGCAGGAAGTCGTTCCAGTCGCAGTCGATGTGAAACCAGTCGGGCGTGGCGTTGCTGATGCGCCGCACCGTTTCGTAGACGTCGTGCCAGGGGCGGGTCTTGATCTTTAGCGAGGTGAAGCCGAGTTCTACCGCGACCTTGGCCTCGCGTTCGTAGGCCTGCGGCCCCATGTCGTGGTCCCAGAAGGAGACGGGGCACCAGTCGCGCACCTTTGTCCCGAGCAGCCGGTGGACGGGAACGCCGGCCAGTTTTCCGGCGGCATCGAAGAGCGCCATCTGCAATCCCGCGCCGAGAGAATCATCCCACATGCAGTCGAAGGGCGAGCGGCCGAGCACGCGGTCGGTGTCGGGCACGCGGCCCCAGGTGTAGTTCTGGATCGTTTCGCCGTAGCCGACAGTGCCGTCGTCGGTGGTTACGCGGATGACCTCGCACTCCGACCAGCGGTGGATGTTGGCGCGCTCCATCTCGCGGCGCACGCGCTCGACAAAGGGTATGACAAGGAGGATGCGTTCGACATTGGAGATCTTGGCGGCTGCGGTCATCAAGTGCTCCTGTGCGTAGGAACGTGCTTATTGCCTGCGGCTACTTGACTTTCGCGAATTCTATCACGGTCACAGAGGTTGACCCAAGGTAGACGTGTGGGGTTCGGCTCGTGCGATGCGGAAACTGACTGGCGGACCTGGGTGCGCCCAGTGCAGGAATTCAGAGAGGACAGAGGCTGAGCAGAGACCGAAGAGACCCCTCCGTCAAATGGCAGCGCGACCCACTAGTCTTGACCGCAATCAGGATGAGGAGTCTTCCCTGGCCCCCCTGTCCGCTTGAAATGGCTCCAGGCCAAAATGAGGAACCCTATAGTTCCCAACAGAATCAGGGGAGCCATGCAGAGAACTGTTATCCCTCCTACTTCACACCTAAGATAGTTGTCCCAATAGACCTCGGGAAATCTCATCTCGTCGCACTGTAACAGCCACGACGACCTGATTGCCAAAAGCATGCCCGCAATTATCGGCAGCGGCATGAGGACTCGAACCAGGCGGGAAGGTCCTCTTTCCGGCGCTATGGATGCCAAAACTGCAAGCAGGGCAAACATTGCCAGAAGCGGGGAGAAACAGAAGTACAAGTAGGGTAGGAGATACTGGTGGTAGTTTTCGCTCCATGCGTACAAGACTGGGTCGAAGAAAAGTGCCAGAAACAGCGAGACTGTCAAAGCGCCCGATATCACGAGCCCGAGAGGAAATCGTTTCATTATCGGTCACAGCCTTTCGTCCCCGACCTCCGGAACGGTGCACTGTGGCCCCGCCCGGGGGACAATAACGGATTCCATTGCTTTCGGGCGCGCAGAACGTCAACCGGCCCTGCTTTCAGGGACTCTACGCACGGGCGGGGCTCAGTGTTTCGAATTTCATGGGGTAAAGGCCAGGTTGCCACTCTAGGGAGAAAGCCGAGGCAGCTAAATAAGCATCGACCGGTGTGTCGGTACTCCGCTTGCCGTTTTTCTCTCGGTCGCCAAGGACTTGCTCGTCAATCCGATTTAGGGAACCTAATTTAGCCTGAATTCGGAGCAAATGAGCACCTTATCTTCCCCGTCTTGTGGTCCAATAATCGGGGCTCACCATAGTGATGGATGATGTAGGTTCTCAAGGCAAAACACCACAGGCAGGCACCTGTGGCGTTGTGTTTCCTTGTCCGACCGGAGCATGAACTTCGTTAGACGGCACGGAGTATCTGCGTCAGACTTCCTTTTCTCAATTCGGCGGGCATGAATTGGTATCGTACCTACGCATGGGACCTTAAGCGCTGAACGCAATGAGTGAGTCCCGTGAGATGCCTGGAACTTCACCAATGGGGGCGCTAATGCTGTCGTCGGGAGAGACGGTTAGCCGGGCTTCAGTTGGCACTTGTATCAACGTGTTGCGTTCCGCCTCCTGCGAGGGAGGATAACGTTTCCGCTGGTAACTGAGAGCGCTGCGTGCGATTCCGAGCCGGTCTGCAACCCGGGCCGTATGCCGGTCACGTTCCGGTGCCAACCGGGCATAGGCAATCGGTGAATCAGGGCAGGCCCTCTTTCGGCTCCCCTCGAGACTCCGTTTTGGCAACCGGACCTTGTCCATTCATTCAGAGTATTCGACGAAGAGCATGAGCAGGCTCTTGACGCATCCGAGCGACTCGACGCCCTGAACAAAATCGGCGGCGGCAGCTTCCCTGATCAGGTGACGGAGAAGGGAGGGAGGGTCATATCCATAGTGCTCGTTCCCAAAGAATGAGAGCATGCCAATGTAATCCGTAAGCGGTTCATAGTCCAGCGGGTCAACCCACTCTCCACAGTTGAGATTTGCCTGGACATAGAGGGGGTTCAGCTCCGTTTCGAGCGCGAGGAGTTCTGACGCGGTAGGAGGTTCATTCTTATCCACCATCATGTTCGTCATGAACACAAGCGAATAGAGCATGTCCCAGGCTCTGCAATCGGTATCGGGAAGCGTGGGAGGCGGGGCGCCAAACACAACGCAGTCGCCCGACGGAACGGCAGGGGCAGCGGCCGGCTGAACGGGGGTAGAACTCTCGACCTACTGAGGGGCTGGCGTGTCGGTGGATGCTGGCGTCTGCGCCGCAAGGGGCGGCGGCGGCGGTGGCATGGAGGCCGAGGACGGATCGCTTGGCAAGCTTTGCGGAATGCATGCAGCTGCAAGCAGAAGAGCAAACAGGGCGCTGCCCAATATGCGCGGCGTCATGGTCGATTCCCTTTCATCCGATTCCTTGTCCCCATGGAAAGAGGGCTGGCAAACCCGAATGCGGAGTCAGATTGGGCTGGCAGGAAGGCCATATCTTGGTCAGGGAGATGTGGAGACGGCTTCCTGGCTTGCCAGGTGCAGGCAATCAACCCGGCGACGGGATTGACGATAAGGTTGGTCGTGCTGCGCTGACGGGTCTGTTCAATCTGCGGGATCTTCTTGCGCCGGTCAACTCGATCTGCCGGTCATCCGCCCGATCCATGTTCGCCCCTCTGTTTCGCCTGCATGAACTCCATCACCTGCGCCGCCAGCGCCCGGTTCGGCGCAACCGGCGCGGCTTCCGCTTCCGTTTCCGCCGCGTCCATCGCCCCCTGTGCGGTCGGATAGTTGGCGCCCCGTCCCTGGTCTTCGCCCGTAGCCCGCTCCCGCACAACGAAAGACCATAGACCGGAGCGTTCCAGCGCGACAACCGCCGCCCGCGTCCGGTTCGCAAGATCGCCGTTGATGTAATCCCCGCGTCGCGTCAACTTCCAGCCCGTCACAGTTCCCTCCGGTATACAGAAGACCAGTAGGCCCTTTCCTCCTCGAGGATCGCGCGCAGAATCTGGCCCATTTGCCGATGCTCCCGCTCCCACAGTTCCAGCCACGTCCACGCGATGGATCTTGCCAGCTCATCGATCTCCTTTGCGATCCGGAATAGGTCTGGATCCTCTTTGCCGTGCGCGCTGGTCAGGGCCAGCTTCGCCTGCCGGCGCGTTGCCAGGCCCGCCTTGCTGACAAGCAGGACCGGCAACTTGTGGCTAGGGCCCGGGGATACCGCAAGAGAGACCACCACGTCCGGCGCCGGTGTTGGAATGCCCGATCCCGGCTGCCAGCGTCGCGACCTCTTTCACCTCGGCCCGTATCCAGTAGCCGCCTGGCATGTCCACCGGCTTGCCGCTCTCGACAGCCTGTGCCAGCAGGGTGGTCAGCGAGGTCGATTGCCGCAGGTGGTCCGCCGTGCAGCGTGGAAGAGCTTTCCACTTCATGGCCGTTCTCCTCGGTGATATGCCGCGATGCGCCGTGCGCCGTCGGTTGGCCGAAACTGTTTAGTTTGCCCATGACGGTCAGCCCCGTGATCGCATCGCCGCCCCGCTGAATCCTCCTCAGAACTCTGATAGTGGAGCGCAACAAGGGAACCGACGCCGCGCCAAGATAGGTTGACAAGGTCGTGCCAGACTGGTCTTATCGCTGATCACCGGAACGCGAAAGTCGACGTCGGGCAACCAGTACTGCGCCGATCAGGATTCGGCGACGTCTGTACGTCCTGGCACCTGGACAATCATCCTCGCCGGCGTCTGCGCTGGCTGTCCCAGACGACGCGTCTGCTGGCCGGCCAGAGACCCTTGTTGCGCGCGGTCATATTGCCGTTGGCGTCGCCCCACGGTCGAAGCTGTATGGTGCGACGGTAGGATTTGCGATGAGGAGATCGAGTCCTACGAGTCGGAGCGCCTGGTCGTGGCTCTCCTTTCGCCCGACGCCACCGTTGCCCAGTGTCCTCGGCCCGCTTCTCCATCTGGACGCAAACAAAGAGATTGCTGCCAGTTGCAAGGTTCGGACACACTTCTCTATGTCAAATTGCATCAATGGAGCTTGGCCATCCCGGCCTGAGACGACATAGAGCTGAATTGCTCCGTACATGAGGAATCATCACCGACTGTATACTTCCGTTAAAGACCATCTGCATCGGGAGCACCTGGGTCGGGACGACAGTAAATTATAACTCATCCGATATTCGGGCTGAAGGGCCGCCGGTGGAAGGCGCCAGCCGATGAAAGGAATAGCCTTCCACGACGGATTCCTGACATCGATGACCCAAAGACCCAATCTCGTCCAGAATTGCGCTTTCAGATCCCTGGTCGATGCAGTAAGCATTCCCCACCAATATATAGCAATCGTCCTCGACGGGTGCACCACTAACAGAGTCGCCATTATTTGATCATCGCAGACAGGCAAATCGGTTTGCGCTGAATTCCCCCAGCGCTTGCTCGGCCTCAACCTTTGTGAGCCGTGACGTTACCGAACGGAAAGAAACTCAGAGTAGCCTAGCTTTGATCTACACGGCTTTGCGGCGGATAATAGACTGTCACAAAGTACCCGGATGACTTGTGGAATTCGTTCTGAATGCCCAAAAGGAGCAGCGCTGTGGATGTTGTAACCGCCTTGCTACCCAAAACCCCTTACCACAGCGGTTGACAACTCGGCGACGCCGGTTCGCGAATGTCGATCACACATGGAAGAATCAAACTCTTCGCCATCCGTCGCATAGATATATCCATCCGCGGCCATTAGATCAATAGAAAAGCGGTCGTTCGAGTCCGGGACTTCGATCGCCGCTGATGACGGCCGGATCGGCCGGATCGCGCGTGTCAACAAAATAAACGCTCTTGTTGGTGCCAACAGCGAGCGCGGTGTCATTGACGAGCGCCACACGGCTTGCGTAATTTTGCGTCGGCTTGGGCAGGGTATGTACCAACTCGACTTTGGATTGGCCGAGCATTTGGTCGACCGTGATGTAATAGTTCGGGTACCCTTCGGTGCAACCGCTGAGTAACTGCCGCCAGCAGTAAAATCAGCATGACTAACGGCGCGCGCAGGACGCCGGTCCTGTTGGCAGCAACGGTCCTCTGATTTCCCGACTTTGCACTCATAATCTCCTCCTTGAGTCTGCGCAGTATACAGACAGCCGGGTTCCTACAGGAATTGATGAAGCGGCTCACCCAACAAGCCCCTATCGACGGCTCCCCCGCCGCCCTCCCCGAGTACGCCCATCAAGTGCCAAGCTGCGATTGCAATGGTCTCCCTTGCAGAAAAGACATTGTAATGAGTCGCTTCAACGAAGCCTCCCGCCGTCATGACCTTACCTATGCCGAGGTTGAGCACAGGCGTTCCATCACTGTAGACGATTTCATTGACCCCATCATCATATCTCCCAATATCGTCATACTCCGTGCCAATGTGCTGGGGATACAGATTCGCTCCCGCCTCTATATTGTGCGATAACGCCACGGACTGGTCCGGCCGCGTGTAACCCCAGCGGCCAAAGTCCTCAAGATCGAGCACGAGAACCAGATCTACGTTGATTCTGTCGGCATGCAGGCTTCGCGCGAAATTCAGGACCCCAATGCCTCCCCAACTGTGCCCCACGGCGACAATCGGTCGATCTGGAAATTCTTTCCTGCTCTCACTGATTTCATCGGCGACTGCTGCGGTGGAGGCTTTGTCATTGTCAATGAAATGAATTGGCCCATGCTTCTCTTCGTCCCACCCTGCGCGTATGGCCACCTCAAGACACCAGAGAAAAAAGGCGTTCTTATCCGCGTTCATGCCGGAAGGCCCACCTTTTATACATACGAGGTCACGTCCGCTGGGGTCCGTATATTTGAACGGATTGCCGCGCACATAGAGGAAGCGGTTGTAGTCGATGACCATCCCCGGATCCGGGATAATCGGATCGGGAGAGATGAAGGTGCCGAGCGCCGGATCGTAGTAGCGGGCGTTGTAGTACATCAACCCAGTGGAGTCGCGTTTCTGGCCGGTGAAGGTATGGTCGATCTGCAGAACGCCGGACGCGGCGCGCTCTGCGCCGTAGGCGTAGTAAGCGCGGCTGGCTGTCGCGGCCCCCGCGCCGTCAGTGGTCAGCGAGGTGCTGCCGAGGTGGTCGCAGTGCAGGTGGAAGAGGTCGTTGCCGCGCTTGACCGCGATGCGCAGCCCGCCGAAACTGTAGTGGCTGACGGTCGTCGTTACGCCGCCCGTCACCTCCTCCTCGTAGTGGACGAAGAAGGTGCAGGTCGTGGTCGTGCCACTGGTCTTCTTGGCGCGCGCGCCGTCGACGTCGTACCAGTATTGCTCGAGCAGGTCGCCGTTGTTGTCCTGCACCTGCGACAGCCGGTTCTGCGCGTCCCAGACGAGCGTCTGCTGGCCGGCGAGCCCCTTGTTGCGCACGGTCATGTTGCCGTTGGCGTCGTAGTCGAAGCGGTCGGCGTTGCCGATGCGGTCGACCGCGTGATGGGGGCCGCTGTCGCCGTAGCCGTATGCCCGGCCGTTGATCGTTGTCAGGCGGTCGGCCGCGTCGTAGGCGAGCGAGATCTCGGACTCGAGCCTCCACTCGCCGCCGCCGGGCGTGTAGCTGCGCAGGAGGGTGGTGCGGCCGAGCTGGTCCTGCTGCTGCCGGTTGAGCATGCGGCGCGCGTCGTCACCTACGGCACCGCCAATGACAGACGGGGTCAGGCCGTTGTAGTGGTAGGTGGTGATGTTGCTGTTGGGCACGCGCGTGCTGACGGAACGAAACCGGGGGTTGAAAGGGAAGATTCGGTGGTTAATGAACGGTAATGACCATTATGCCGCCGGCAGGTGATTCGTGCGAGTCAGAAATCTCCACAGAAGAAACATTTCTGCATTTCGCTGTCTCCGATGCGACTCGAAACTCGCGGGCTGCGTTATTGTGTGGCCAAGAGTTGGCGATAGCAATGAACTTCGTGCCTGGCGAGCTGCACTACCGCACACCATAACTCGTGATCCAGTTTTGGAATCCAATCTCAGTATTCGGGACTACGAGGAAGATGGATTAATCCTCATAAACGTGGAACGGGCTACGTTCTATTTCGTAGTCCCGTTGTTGCGACTATTGTCGGTGAAGCACCTACGGGGCCAGTCTGCATTATAAATCAAGACGAAGAGATTCCCATCATTGGTAAGAAAGACGAGATTCGTATACGTCAATTCCATGTAGGAACCACTTCCATCGTCCAACCGCGATCTCCACCATGGACAGACAATGAAAAAATCGATTTCTCGATCCTCTCCACGAAACAGCCACTCTTCGAAATGCTCATAAAAGTCCTCGGGCGTCCACACCTCATCCAGACGAATCTCACCAATCCACCCCTCTTCGCTGGGCGCAACCCAACCTTTCTTGGCAAGTCGGAGCGCCAATAGCTTCTCCCTTACCTCCTCGGAAGATTCGGAAACAACATATTCGGAATAAATGAAACTTGCTGGTACATCCTGATCCACCTGTGCAATCACGATAGAATGTTCTTCTTCAACAATGTCTACATCAAGTACGGCTACGAAATCTTCAGCATAGGCCCGCAACCGCGGCTCCGCACTAAGCTGATGGCAACCGGCGCAAACGCACGCCATCATGATGAGACAGAACGAAATCAGGCAAGATCTTCCTCTAAAGTTCTGCACTTCGTCCTGCTTCGAAGAACTAGAGTCACCCGAGTTCGGAGTTAGATTAAGGCAGGTAGGAGAGCCCTATCATCTTCGGAGAGATGGAGAGATGGCTTCTTGGCTTGCCAAGTGTAGGCAATCAGACCGGCGATAAGATTGACGATAAAGTTGGTTGGGCTGCGGTGGCGGGTGTGTTCAATCTGTGAGATATTCTTGAGCTGGTCAACGATGGTCCCGATGACGAAGCGTTTACGCGTGAGCAACTTGTCTTCGAGAACGACGAGTCGATTCTGCATGTTTTTGCGGATAGGCGTAATCAACTGCAGTCGGCGTGCGAAGAGTTGTTCAAAGAAAGCTTGGGAGAGATAGCCGCGGTCGCCGACCAACTTGCCCCATAGTTTCTTGGTCATCTGTGGGACCGGTCTGCGGTCATCTATGTTGACGGGCGTGAGTTGAACCGCCAGCAATTCACCCTGGTCATTGACAATCAGATGGAGCTTGAATCCCATAGAACCATCCCATGCTTCTCTTGCCGCGCCTGGCCACCTTGGCAAAGAGCCGGTGGCGGCCGATACGCCGGTTGTGGCAGACCGACAACGGGGTCGAATCGATGAATGCGACTGGTGAGAGTGAATCAGAATCGTCATTACCTCACTCAAGCCTAACCGCGGGGCCGGCCCTCGCTTGCGAGCCACTTCTAACAGCTTGGCATTCTCCCAGGAAGCCAACCACTGACAGAAATCATCGAAATGACAGAACAGTTTGAGTATACTCAACACTGAGCATCTTTCCTTGCTGGAGAATTTTTGTTTGGGAACTTCAATTCTACCAGCTTTGTAAGGTGCTCACATACTCCGAATTCAGGTTAATATAGTTGTCCCAAAAGACTTCGGGAAGTCTCATCTCGTCGCACTCCATTAGCCACAAGAACTTGATTGCCAAAAGGATGCCCGCAATTGTCGGCAGCGGCATGAGGACTCGAACCAAGCGGAAAGGCCCCCTTTCCGGCGCCGTGGATGCCAAGACTGCAAGCAGGGCAAACATTGTCAGAAGCGGGGAGAATGAGAAGTACAGGTAGGGCAGGAGTTACTTGGGGGTATTTTTCCCTCCATTCGTACAGGACTGGATCGAAGAAAAGTGCCAGAAACAGCCAGACTGTCAGAGCGCCCGATATCACGAACCCCAGAGGAAATCGTTAGATTAGCGGTCACAGCCTTTCGTCCCCGAACTCCGGAACGGTGCATATTGGCCTCCGCCAGCGGGACAATAGCGAATTCCATTGCTTTCGGGCGCGCAGAAAACTACCCGGCCTTGCTTTCAGGGACACTACGCACGGGCGGGGCTCAGTGTTTCGAATTTCGTGGTGTAAAGGCTAGGTTGCCACTCTGGGGAGAAAGCCAAGGCGGCCGGATGTGCTTCGAGGCGGGAGCCAGTTGGCGAGAGGAGATTAGGCCTTTCGAGCTTGAACTCATGCCTGACTTGGGGATCTGAGAAGGGACGTAAAGATCCCATGACGGGGATACGTCCTCAAAATGCCGTTAGCCTGTTGTTCAGCTATGGCGTTAAGAACGCCTTTGGGCACGATTCCATGTGCAACTCCAGACAGAGGTCTGATTTGTCTGACTGAATCGAGGAATACATTCTAGCCGGATTCCCTGCAAACTTCGATAATGTCGGACCAAGTGCGAAGGAGACTAGGGAAACTTTATCGCCCACGAGCCTCCTTCACCTCTCAATCTCCTCCACCAGCCGCGCCAGCACGACCTCCTCTTCGCCCTCTTCGAGCGTCGTCGGATTGAGGAAGATGGAGTCGTCGGGGCCGGGCGCGACGGAGACGGCGGGGCGGCCATCGAGCAGGCCCTGTACGATGTCGCCGCGTGAGCGGCCTACCGCGGCTGCGTCGATGTGGACCTGCGCGCGCGCCAGCGGTTGGCCCGCTTCGTTTGGGAAGGAGCGCTCCGCGCGCACGCCTTCCAGCTTGTTCAATTCACTGCACCAGCCGGTAACAATCTCGTCCATCTGCGAGGCCCGCCCCACGTGATCGAGCGCAAGGTACCGTTCGACCGCGGCCAGCAGACCGAGCATCTCTTCCTTGCCCACCTTCATAGGGCGGCCGATGCTGTGATTGGGCGGACCATTGAGGGCGCAGGCGTCGATCAGCCATTGCTTGCCCAGCACCAGACCGGAGGACTGGGGGCCGCGCAGGTCCTTGCCGCCGCTGAATATGGCTGCGTCGGCGCCCATCTGGGTGAATTTCCAAAGGTTTTCCACCGGCGGCAGCTGCGCGGCCGCGTCAACGAGCACCGGCACACCGTGGGCGTGGGAGATATCGATCACCTTTTCCAGGGCGATATCGCCAGGGCCGCCCAGGGCGCCATGGAACCAGATGACAGCCGCTGTCTTTTCGTTGATTGCCCCCTCCAGCTGCCAGACTTCGGTGACTGCAGGGTAGCCGATCTCGACCAGTCTGACTCCGACCTGCCTCACGGCGTGATCGTACCCGTTGCGCTGGGACTTGTGGACAATCACCTCGTTTTTGAGACCCGACAGGTCCGGCAGCCTTTCGATCGCCGCCATGTCGTTGCCCGTGACGCAGGCGGCGATGGCGACCACTATGCCCCCGGCCGCGCCCGAACTGACGTAGCAGGCCTCGTTCTGCGTGAGGAGGGCGACGCGGTTGCCAACGCGACGCTGCAGCTCGGGCAGCTCGACGAAGACTTTGGCCGCCTCCATCATTGCCTGCAGTACCTCCGGCGGCATGAGAGAACCTCCCAACCGGGTCAGGGTGGCATTGGCGTTGATGATCGGGGTTACGTCGAGCTCGGAGTAGGTGGGCATGAGCGTACCGCCTATTCACTTGTGATGGGAGGCATCAGGTGGAGTCAATCGCGCGGCGCGAGTCACTCGAAGCGATTCGCGCCGCGCGTTCAGGACTTGCCTGGGCGGATCTACGCCGCTTGCGGCAGTACCAGGTCGCAAGCGTCCGCCGGCATCCAGTGGGCGTCCTGGCCGGCCCACTTGACGTTGCAGCCAATCGGATTCGTCAATTTCTCGCTGACCTGCTGGCCGGAAGTATGTTCCTCCAGGGCTCGGTCCAGGTCAAAGACGGTCGCCAGGCTGGCATCGCGGGGGTTGTCGACGCCGCGCCCGGTGTAGACCAGCTCACGATCCTTGTTGAAGACATAGAAGTGGGGCGTACGCAGCGCGCCGTAGGCCTGGGCGATCTCCTGGGTTTCGTCGCGCAGGTAGACCCAGGGAAAGTTGTGCTCGGCCATGCGCTCGACCATGTGGAGGAAGTCGTCCTCGGCATTAACATGGACGCTGTTCGAGTTGATGCCGACAAACTTCACGCCCTTGGAAGCATACTTGTCGGCAGTGGTCCGGGTGGCCTCATCGGAGCCGATGACGTAGGGGCAATGGTTGCAGGTGAAGAAGACGACAAGTGTTTCGGCGTCGTCGAAGCTGCTGAGCGTGTAGACGTTGCCGTCGGTGGCGATCAGCCTGAAGTCAAGCGCCTTGTCGCCGAGTTCGAGAGTAAAGGCCATGTTGTCCTCCTGTTACGGTTCCTGGTTGTGGGCGGTATGAAAGGGCACCGCCTTCATGGATAACTGCAACTTCGGGCATAAGTTGGCAATGTGGCGGGGCCGGCTTGCGACCTGAAGCAAGACGCCGGTATCAGCCGGGTTGCCGAACGAACGGCCAGGGCGGATAATGTCCACCGTCACCGTAATTCAACTGCGCGATTGATTATACTGTTGATCTGCCTCCGGGCAAATGTACACCGCAAAAGGGAGCGCGGCCATGCGCATCGGCATCGCATCATTTTCTCATGAATCGAACACATTTGCCTCGTTCACGACTGCGCTGTCGGATTTCCAGGTCCGGCGGGGGACGGAGATCGTCGAGAGCTACCGGTCGACCTTCCACGAGGTTGGAGGGTTCATCGCCGGCGCAGATGAATTCGGTTACGAAATTGTGCCGCTTTCGTGCGCGGACGCCACACCTTCAGGCACGGTGCGGCGAGAAGCGTACGAGGCCCTGGTGGGTGAACTGCTGGAGAGAGTCCGGGCCGCGCTGCCGCTGGACGGGCTGTTGCTGGCCCTGCACGGCGCTATGGTCGCGGACGGGTTCCCGCAAGCGGACGGAGAAACGGTCCGTCGGGTGCGGGCGCTGGTCGGGCCGGATTTCCCACTGGTCGTCACGCACGACTATCACGGCAATGTGCCGCCACAGCTTGTAGCGAATGCGACGGCGCTTGTGATCTACAAGACGTGTCCCCACGTTGACCAGAGGGAGCGAGGGCTGCAGGCGGCGGAGCTGATGGCACGGACCGTACGCGGCGAAGTCCAGCCCGAGGCCGCTATCGTCAAGCCGGAGCTTCTTTACAACATTGCCTTCCACAACACCAGTGGCGGGCCAATGAAGCCGGTGATGGATGCGGCGGTCGATCTGGAGGGGCAGGCGGGCATTCTGGCTGCCAGCATCGCGGCCGGCTACCAGTATGCGGATGTGCCGTGGATGGGGCCGTCGGTCGTTGTCGTGGCCGATGGGAAATTCGCCCTGGCGCAGCGTGAAGCCGGGCGGCTGGCCGACCTGATGTGGTCGACGCGGGATGAGTTATTGCCGAGGATTCCGGGGGCGGCCGAGGCGGTGCAAATGGCAATTGCGAGCGCGGATACACCGGTCTCACTGTTCGAAATGGGGGACAACATCGGCGGAGGCAGCGCCGGGGACGCCACCTTTGTTGTGGATGAGTTGCTGCGCCAGGGCGCCAAAAAGTGGGTGGCAGCTCTGTATGACCCGGAGGCGGCCGCGGCCTGCGCGGCCGCGGGCATCGGCGCGCAGCTGACGCTGCCGGTGGGGGGCAAGGTGGACGATCAACACGGGCCGACATTGACGGTAACAGGGACGGTGCGTGCGCTCCACGATGGCAAGTTCATCGAGACGGAACGTCGTCACGGCGGCAAGCGGGAGTGGGACCAGGGCCTGACTGCGGTGCTGGCAACGAGTGGGGGCCTACTGCTGCTGGACAGTTTGCGAACGCCGCCGATGAGTCTGAATCAACTGCGTTCGGCAGGCATACTGCCGGAGCAGCAGAGCATTTTCGTTGCCAAAGGGGCGGTTGCGCCGCGCGCGGCGTATGGGCCGGTTTCGGCTCGCATTATCGAGGTTGACACCGCAGGCGCGACATCGATCAGCCGCCCGCCGGAGGCATATCGCCGGGCGCGGCAGGGGCTTTACGAGTGGACGCGTCAGACACTGTAGGCGAATCGACCTGCACGGTCGCGGGAGCAGGGTCGCAGCGAACCAGTTGGAGCTAGTCCTGGCGGGAGTGTCCGGCCGCGCGCCAGATCTCGTTGAAGATCCAAGGTGCGCTGATCACCGTGGGGCCGCCGTCGAAGGTGAAGCCGTCGATTTCGTAGACATAGGCGCGGCCGCCCAGTTTGTCCTGCTTCTCGAACAGCTCGACCTGGTGAGCCGCGGGCTGCCAGTCGCACGGCAGCGCTCAGACCGCCGAATCCGGAGCCGATGACGATGATTTTAGACAAGAGAACTCTCCCGGCGTGGGAACAGCGCTGCCACTGAAAAACGCAGTATGGACCCGACTTAGACCGTCGTAACTTGGACAAAACCTTCTTATCATGGTCTCTTGTTCAATGATTAGGCAATATTGATCGGTGGCAAATTGGAATGGGCCGTCCAATTGACACCGATCGCTCAGAGGACGCGCCAGATTTGGCGGATTGACCGAACTGACCTATACTCTCTCTTTGTGTGGGCGGCCTGCCATCGGCTTTGCTGCCCTATTTTTGTGGGATCAGGCGCCCAAGCCAGATCCCCCCAACTAATCGTCCGAGTTGCGGTGCCATTTGCGTTCCTTTGCACGTTGGGGCGCGAGAGAGAGAGTTGCCCGCAAGCCGCTATCCGAAGTTCCGGAGAAGTCGACGAAAGAGTTCCCGGACGCGGTTACAGGAGAGATAGAGATGTACGCAGTCGTTCGCACCGGCGGCAAACAGTATCGAGTTGCCCCCGGAGATATACTGGAAGTCGAAAAGCTGACCGGAGAGGTCGGCGACAGCGTCGTACTGGATGATGTGCTGATGGTGTCCAGCGACGATGGCGTCAAAATCGGTCAGCCGAAAGTCGAAGGCGCGTCGGTGACCGCCCGAATTACCGGGCAGCACCGGGGCGAAAAGATTCTGGTCTTTCGCTACCGCCCGAAGAAGCGGGTCCGCGTCCGCCGCGGTCACCGCCAATACTTGACGCGCCTGCAGATCCACAAGATCAGCGGCGAGGACTTTGAGTTCGTCGAGGAGGTGGAGGAAGAGGCGGTGGTTGAAGTGGTCGCCGCGGTGGAAGATGGCGTTGTGGAGGAGGCCGGGACGGAAACGGCCGAACCCGAAAGTGCGGAGGATGAAGGCGGCGAGGGTGCAGTTGCCCAGCTCCAAGGGACCGTTGCCACAGCCGGCGACGTCGTGGACGAGACCGTTTCGGTAGCAGGCGGGGTTGTTGAGGAGACCGTTTCCAAGGCCGGCGATGCCGTCGAAGAGACTGTAGCCAGAGCCGGCGACGTTATAGGAGACACGATTGACAAGGCCGGCGACGTAGTGGAAGACACTATTGAAAAGGCCGGCGACGTAGTGGAAGACACTATCGAAAAGGCCGGCGACGTAGTAGAAGATACCCTCGACAAGGCCGGCGATGTGTTGGAAGACACAGTAGAATTGGCAGGCGACGTTGTCGAAGATACCGTTGCCAAGGCCGGCGAAGTTTTGGACGACGTGGCAGATAGCCTCAAGTCGATTCCCTTCGTGGGAAGGGGCAGGAAGTCCGGCGATGAGGCAAATGAAGCTGACTCGGACGACAAGAAGGAGGAGTAGCGACTATGGCGCACAAAAAGGGCGGTGGTTCCAGCCGCAATAACCGGGATTCGAACGGCCAGCGGTTGGGCGTCAAGCGGTTCGGCGGCGAATATGTTACGTCCGGCAGCATTCTGATCCGCCAGCGGGGTACGCCGATCTTTCCCGGCTCGAACGTCGGCCAGGGCAAAGACGATACGCTCTACGCGATGCAAGACGGCTTCGTGACCTTTGAATGGGCCAAGAAGAACCGCCGAAAGGTGAGCGTCTATTCCGCAGAAGAGAAGCTGGCGATGGAGAAGGTGTAGAGACATGAAGCCTGAAATTCATCCCGACTACCATGCCTTGGCCAGGGTCAACTGCTCGTGCGGGAATAGCTGGGTGACCGGCAGCACCAAGGCTGAGATCAATGTAAACATCTGCAGCCAGTGCCATCCGTTCTATACCGGGGAACAGCGCATCGTCGATTCGGTCGGACGCGTGGAGCGCTTTGTGAGGCGGCTGGAGTCGCGGCAGAGCGCGGCTGCGAGACAGCAGATCGAGGCGCAGGCGCGAGAAGAGGCGGAATCCGCCGCGCGACGGGCGAGGGCGCGCGGCGATGACCCGGATGAGGCGGCTGCCGAGGTGATGGCCCGCTACGATCTGGAAGAGGAAGCCGAAGAGGAAACGGCTGCCGAAGCCTAGCCGGAATCCCTCTTGCACCACGGAATGCATTCTCAGTCCGGCAGCGGATGGATCGAACTGATCTGCGGCTCGATGTTCAGCGGCAAGACCGAGGAGTTGCTGCGTCGGGTGCGCCGGTCGGAGATCGCCCGCCGCCGGATTCTACTTTTCAAACCCCGCATCGACCACCGTTACGGCCACAGACAGGTGACATCCCATAATGGCATGGCCCGCAGCGATGCCGTCGCGGCGGAAAGCGCCGCTTCCCTGCTGGCCCAGGTCCAGGCCGGGACAGACGTGGTCGCCATCGACGAGGTACAGTTCTTCGATGTCGCAATCGCCGAAGTCTGCTGCGAGCTGGCGGACCGGGGCGTTCAGGTCATCGCAGCCGGCCTGGACCAGGACTTTCGCGGCGAGCCGTTTGGCGCGATGCCGCTGCTGATGGCCCTGGCCGAACAGGTGGACAAGCTGCACGCGATCTGTGTCCGTTGCGGGGCAGCGGCCACGCGAACACAACGGCTGATTGACGGTGAACCGGCACGCTACCACGATCCTGTGATCTTTGTCGGCGGCAGTGAGAGCTATGAGGCGCGCTGCCGCACCTGCCACGATGTGCCGGGCCGGCCCGCGACGGGCGCGCTCGCGCCCAGACCCGCCCACGTCCAATCCTGAACCGATTCCATCCATATCACGGTCGCTGACGCGCGCCGCGCGATCGCATGCGCGGATTTGCCGCGCGGCGGATCATTCGGCTTGTGGTTTCTGCTGCGATCTTGCATATCGTTGGCAAGACTCTATAATAGCGGGGCACAGTCGACAGGATCCCACAGGCAGGACGCGATGAATCTCCTGACTCTCTTTGCGATTGGACGCGAACGCCAGCCGGACAAGACGGCCATCGAATTCAGGGACATACACGGCTCGCTTGCAGCGCAAGATTTGACCTTTGCAGGTCTTCACCGGCAGGCGCAGAGATGGGCAGGCGCGTTCGCGCGCATGGGCGTAGAGAAGGGAGACCGCGTTGCGCTCTATCTGTGTAACCGGCCTGAGTTCGTCGTTGCCTACTTGGCAGCGCTTGAGGTGGGCGCGGTCATGGTCCCGATCAATTTGCGCTACCGTCGCCGCGAACTCAGCCATATCCTGGGCGACGCCGAACCGGCGCTGTTGGTGACCGAAGAGGCGCAGATGCCGGTCCTTGATGAACTCTCGCCCACCGACCTGGGGCCGGACACGAAGGTGCTGTCGGTCGACGGGACGGACGCATGGCTGGATGGCGCGCAGGCGGGCCAGCCGTCGGACACAGAGCCGGTTTCGCCGGCGCGCGCCGAGGAGCCGGCCCTGCTGATGTACACGAGCGGGACGACGGGGGCGAGCAAAGGTGCGGTCCTCAGCCACAACAATGTGTTGGCGACGGTGACCGGCCTGCTGAGCGCGTGGGCGTGGGAGCAGAATGACGTGCTGCTGCTGCCATTGCCGCTCTTTCATACACATGGGTTGGTGGTGGGACTGCACTGTGCGCTGGCGATGGGCGCGACGGTGCGGCTGCGCACCGCTTTCGACGAAACCGAAACGGTAGACATCCTTTCCGGCGGCGGGGCCACACTTTTCTTCGCCGTGCCCACGATCTACACGCGGCTGGTCGAACTATTGGCGCACTCGGAGGCGTCGCCCGACTTTTCGGCGATGCGGCTGTTCTGTTCGGGCAGCGCGCCGCTGCCGGCGGAGGTCCACGTCGAGTTCGAGGGGCTGACCGGCAAGCGCATTCTCGAGAGGTACGGGATGACCGAGACGGGCATGAATTTCAGCAATCCGTACGCGGGGCCGCGTATCGCCGGTACGGTGGGCACGCCGCTGCCCGGGGTGTTCGCGCGCGTCGTCGACGCGGAGGGAAGGGAACTGGCGGCGGGCGAGGAGGGTGAGCTGCTGCTGCGCGGGAGCAATGTCTTTGACCATTACTGGCGGGCGCCCAAAAAGACCGCCGAAAGTTTCGTCCAGGACGAGCTGGGCAATCGCTGGTTTCTCACTGGGGACCTGGCGCGCGTCGACCCTGAGACGGGTTACATGACGCTGCTGGGGCGGAGGCATGAGCTGATCATCTCGGGCGGGCTGAATATCTATCCGCGCGAGGTCGAGGAGATGCTGACGACCTTTCCCGGCATCGAGGAGGCGGCGGTGGTCGGCGAGCGGGACGATGTATGGGGTGAGGCGCCGGTGGCCTACCTGGTCTGCAGCTGCGCGATCGACGAGGCCGAGTTGGAGCGGTACTGCCGCAGCCAGCTGGCGTCGTTCAAGCGGCCGCGGCGGCTGCGGTTTGTGGAGGCGCTGCCGCGCAATGCGATGGGGAAGATTCAGAAGCATTTGCTGACGGATGGGGGCTAAGGAGAAGCTGCTCTGAGCAAACGCCCTGGGGAGTTTCGTGTTGCTTTTTCTGTTCGTCCCAGCGAGGATCGACCGGGTGCCCGGGCAGGGTAGAAGATTCTGGACGAATTCGCTACTTTTTCCGCAATGTGGAATCCGGAGATACTTTGCATGTCAAACGAGAATATTTGCAACACACTTAAAGGAAATCATGATTTCATGAAAATCTCTTTAACTCCCTTGACTAGGGACCTATATCCGTTCAAGAGCTGTGCCAACTGGAATCAATGAGCAGGAATGGATTGTGTGGGGAATGTCTTCATGCCCGACTTGAACTGTCGTTCGAAGTTTTCTCTAAGGCTGTTCTGCATTTAGTTGCCACTGTTCAAATGAATGTCAGAAGTGCCAAGTTGAAATCTAACTGAGGGAGAGCAGATGCCTCACATTAAAGCCTTTGTGTCATACTCATGGGATGATGAACAACATAAGGATTGGGTCGCAAGATTAGCGACAAGGCTTCGGAACGATGGTGTGAAGACGATCCTCGATCAGTGGCATACGGCTCCGGGAGATCAGTTAACAGAGTTCATGGAGCGACAGATTCGTGAGAACAACTATGTACTCGTCGTTTGTACTCCCAACTACCGCAAAAGGTCGAATGAGCGCAAGGGCGGCGTCGGGTATGAGGGGGACATAATGTCAGCAGAGGTTTTGAATCAAGGCAACCACCGAAAGTTTATCCCAATCCTTGCTCGAGGGCAGTGGAAAGACGCTGCCCCGTCGTGGTTGAAGGGAAAGTACTATGTGGACTTAAGCTCGCAAGACAAGCTCAAGAGTAACTATCCGGACCTCATCACGACATTGCTGGGAGAGAGGGTTAGCGCTCCCCCCGTGCGAGAAACCTCGATGATTAGCCCAGAACCACGGACAGTACAGGCGGCTCAGTCGCCCCTACGTGAACAACTAAGAATTGTTGGTGTCATTGTCGACGAGGTCACCGAACCAACTATGGACGGAACACGAGGTTCGGCTCTCTACACTGTTCCCTTTCGTCTTAGCAAAGAACCTACCCCTCTTTGGTCCGAGCTGTTCTTGAGAATCTGGGACTCTCCTCCAAGATTCACAACGATGCATAGACCGGGAATTGCTAGGTCTCGTTGACGTTTGAAGGATTCTGTCAAATTGGCGACAATCGTAGGATGTCTACCTATAGGATTGCCGACGATCAGTGGCAGAAGCTGTACGCCTTTTTGCAAGGACACCCTCGTGCCTATGCGGGGCAAGAGGAAAAGTGTCGCCGTTTCGTTGAGGCAGTTCACTGGATACTGCGCACCGGCGCCCAGTGGCGTGAACTGCCAGCCGCTCATGGTAAGTGGAACAGCGTTTTCAAGCGCTACGCACGCTGGGAAGAGAGCGGCATTTGGGCCGACATTTTCAAACAGTTCGCCCAAGACCCAGACATGGCAGAAGTCATGCCCGACAGCACAGCTGTACGCGCCCATATGTGCGCCGCGGGCGGTTCCAAAAAGGGGGGCGCCAGCACGAACAGGGCCTGGGTCGGAGCCGGGGTGGCTTCAGCAGCAAGATCCATCTCCTCGTCGATGCGCTTGGCTTCCCCTTACAGTTCATCTTGACTGGCGGGGAACGCCATGACCTCACCCAAGCTGAATCGTTGCTCGCACCTTTCCATTTTGACGCTGTTATCGCCGATAAAGGCTATGATTCCGACCCGCTGCGAGAACTGCTCACAGCCAAACAGGTCGAGGTGGTCATCCCTTCTCGCCGCCATCGCAAGCAACCGCATGACTATGACCGACTCCGCTACCGCAAACGCAACATCGTCGAACGCTTCATCAACAGAATCAAGTGGTATCGACGCATTTTCACCCGCTATGAGAAGCTAGCTCGACGCTTCATGGCTTTCCTGCACTTTGCCGCTACTCTCATATGGCTTGAACGAAATGTCAACGAGCCCTAGTGTGGTCGGCTCCAAGATTATCTTAAATGGAACGACGGTTGAGGAAGTAGAGAAATATCATCGGGAAACACTTATTTTGTGCGTTAATGGAGCTAACCAAGAAGAAGCTAGAGAACTTGAGCGTAGACGCCAGGCCGAGGAGCGACAAAGACAGAAGACGACGCAACACAGAGCAACTGTAGAGAAAATCGCAAGTAAGCTTAACTTTGATTGACGCGTACAATCGTCGGTTTCTTGTGTCATTTTGGGGCTCTTGCTTTACGAAAAGATCTTAGAAATTAGGCATGCTGTTTCAGGATTCTCTTATTGAGAATTGCCTTGAGTCGCTAGATTGGATTTGCCATGCTCGGCCTATTGATTAGGAATTGGGCCTTTATGGTCATCTCTATTATCGGGGCATACATTCGTGAAGTTGCCACAGATTGAAATCGAAGCAACCAACCAGTATCCTGAGCTCCGCCGCGGCGTGCGGCAGCTGTGCGACCGCTTTCCGGGGACGTACTGGCAGCGCCTGGACGCGGAACGGGGCTACCCGGTCGAGTTTGTGAAGGCGATGACCGAATCCGGCTTTCTCGCGGCGCTGATCCCGGAGGATTACGGCGGCGGGGGCGCGTCGATCGCGGAGGCGTCGGTCATTCTGGAGGAGGTCAACCGCAGCGGGGGCAACGCCGGGGTCTGCCACGCGCAGATGTACATCATGGGCGCGCTGGTGCGGCATGGGTCGGCGGAACAGAAGGAGAGGTGGCTGCCGCCGCTGGCGGAAGGAAAACTGCGGCTGCAGGCATTCGGCGTCACCGAGCCGAACGCAGGCTCCGACACGACACGCATCCAGACGCGCGCCGAGAGAGATGGAAACGAGTATGTGATCACCGGCCAGAAGATCTGGACCAGCCGGGCGCAGCATTCGGACCTGATGCTGCTGCTGGCGCGTACGACGCCGTTGGAGAGGGTCACGAAGCGAACGGCAGGGCTGTCACTCTTCCTGGTCGACATGCGCAGCGCGAGCGGACAGGAGCTGACGATCCGCCCGCTGGAGACGATGATCAACCATCACACGACCGAGGTCTTCTTCGAAGGCCTGCGCGTGCCGGCGGAAAACCGCATCGGCGACGAGGGCAAGGGCTTCCGCTACATTCTGGACGGCATGAACGCGGAGCGGATCCTGATTGCGGCTGAGTCGATCGGCGACGGCGGCTGGTTCGTCGAGCGTGCAGTGGACTACGCCAATCAGCGCGTCGTCTTTGACCGGCCGATCGGCCAGAACCAGGGCGTGCAGTTCCCGATCGCGCAGGCCTACGCCAATCTGAGGGCAGCGGACCTGATGCGCTGGCAGGCGGCGCGGCTGTTTGACAGCGAGCAGTCCTGCGGCGCGGAGGCGAACATGGCGAAGATGCTGGCGGCGGACGCGGCGTGGGAGGCGGCGAACGTCTGCCTGCAGACGCACGGCGGCTTCGGTTTTGCCCGCGAACATGACGTGGAGCGAAAGTTCCGCGAGGCGAAACTGTACCAGATCGCGCCGGTCTCGAATAACCTTGTGCTGTCCTACCTGGCGCAGCATGTGCTGGGGCTGCCGCGTTCGTACTGAGCGAAGCGCCAATTGTTTACGCGGATGAGAGCGCAGTAGAGATGCCATTGCCACTGTCAGACGTCACGGTAGTCTCGCTGGAGCAGGCGATTGCGGCGCCGCTGGCCACCCGCCACCTGGCAGATCTTGGCGCGCGCGTCATCAAGATTGAGCGGCCGGGCGGCGGCGATTTCGCGCGCTACTATGATTCAGCCGCAGGCGGGCTGTGCAGCCATTTCGCCTGGGCCAACCGCTCGAAGGAGTCGATGACGCTGGACCTGAAGACGCCGGCCGGGCAGGAGATTCTGTCGCAACTTCTGAGGCGGGCCGATGTTTTCGTTCAGAACCTGGCGCCGGGCGCGGTCGAGCGGCTTGGCTTTGGCGATGAGCGGCTGCAAAGCGAATATCCACAGCTGATCGTGTGCCACGTCAGCGGCTACGGGGCGGACGGGCCCTACCGCGACAAGAAGGCATACGACCTCTTGATCCAGGCGGAGACGGGCGTGGTGTCGGTCACTGGCAGCGAGGACGAAGCGGCCAAGACGGGCATCCCGGTTGCCGATATAGCAGGCGGCATGTACGCCTACAGCAGCATCCTGGCGGCGCTGCTGCAACGGGAGCGGGGAAACAGCGGCTGCGTACTGCATGTCTCGCTGTTCGACGGACTGTGTGAATGGATGGGCTTTCCCGCCTACTTTTCGCTGGGCGGGTCGCCTCCGCCGCGCAGCGGGGCCAACCACGCATCGATCGCGCCCTACGGCCCCTATGCCACCGGAGACGGACGCTCAATCCTGTTCGCAATTCAGAATCAACGCGAGTGGGAGAGCTTCTGCGCCGCTGTGTTGGAGAGACCGGAGATTGCGTCGGATGATCGCTTCAGCGACAACAGCCGGCGCGTGCAGAATAGCGCAGCGTTGCGGCAGAAGATCGAGTCGATCTTCGCGGGTCTTACGGTCGGGGAGGCGGCGGCGCGCATGGAGCGCGCGCAGATCGCCAGCGCTGAACTGCGCGATGTCGGGGAATTCTGGCAGCATCCACAGCTCACGGCGCGGGGGCGTGTGGGGGAGGTGGCGTCACCGGTGGGTCCGCTGCCGGCGCTGCAGCCGGCGACGACGAGCGAAGCGTGGCCGCCGCGTTTCGATGCGATACCGGCCGCTGGCGCCAATACCCGGTCGTTGCTGGCTGAGCTGGGTTATGGTTCGGAGGAGATTGCCAGGTTTGAAAGGGATGGCGTGGTCTAGGCCGGCAGTCAGGAACCGGATAGTGGGCTGGCGGCGGTCCGTCTGAATCGCTGCTCAAACCAGGGGACCAGCTGCTGAAGGGCAAGCGAAATGGGTTCGCAAGGTAGTGGTGAGGGACGCTATTATGAGGATTTCGCCGTAGGCGATCTGTTTGATCACAGGCTCGGTCGCACCGTGCTGGCCGCGGACAATGTGTGGTTCACTTTGCTCACGGTGAACCCGAACCCGATCCACTTTGACGCCCATTACGCCAGCCAGACCGAGTGGGGGCGCCCGCTGGTGGACTCCACCTTCACGCTGGCGCTGGTGACCGGGCTGTCGGTGGCGGACATCTCGCAAAATGCGGTCAACCTGGGCTGGGACGAGGTATGTCTGCCGGCGCCGGTCTTTGAGGGCGATACGATCTACGCGCAGAGCGAAGTGATAAATCTGCGTCCGTCAAAGAGCCGCCCCCATCAGGGAATCGTCAGCGTGCGGACTGTCGGATTCAACCAGGAAGGCGTTGTCGTGATCGAGTTCAAGCGAACTCTGCTCGTCTATCGCCGCGGACACGGACCGCGGCCGGCGCGCCCGCCTGTGCGAAGAAGTGGTTAGCCGGCCGGAGTGGGGAAGGCCAGGTGTCGCATCTGTTCAAAACGGCAATGCACAGAATTCGCCGATCACAGAAGAGCCATTCCGCGCCGTCAACGATGCTCCTCGACACTGAACGACTGACACTTGTTTCGCTGACAGTACAGCAGATGCGCTGGCAGCGGGACAACTTACCCCGGCTTGAGCGGGCTATGGACCTGGTCGAAGGCGGGCAGCGACTGGATGACGAGTTGCGGCCCGTCGTGTCGCGGGCGATTGCACAGATGCAACGCCGGCCGCATCATGCTCTCTGGCACTGCCAGTGGGTCGCCATCTTCAAGGAGGAGCGGCGCATAATTGGCAGCCTGGCTTTCAAAGGGCCGCCGGGCAAGACGAGCGAGGTTGAGATCGGCTACGGACTCGATCCCTGTTACCACAATCGCGGCTTGGCGACGGAGGCGGTCGGAGCCATGGTGCGGTGGGCGCTGTGCCAGGAGGAAGTGGAAGCGGTGATCGCTGAGACGGCCAATACCAACGTGGCGTCGATGCGTGTCTTGCAGAAAGCCGGCTTTGTTATCATCTCGGCAACGGCGCGTTTCCTGTATTGGAAAAGGAACGAATAGGGTGCAAAGGAAGCGCTTGCGCATCGATGGTCAACCGGCCCGCTATCGTGGGAACCCTCGGATTTGCAAGGGCCTGCCTTCGGTTAGGCGCGCTGGCGGCAGACCTCGACCCGGCGGCCTATTTGCGTACGATGTAGACCTTCTCGGAAGGATAGGTGAGCGACTCCACCTGCCATCCGCTGCCGGCAGTGATGGTGTCGAAGAAGTCCGCATAGTGCTGTGCCATGCCCTTCTTACGGCCAGCCAGTGAGTGGCCGGGAAAGGAGACGACGAGGAAGGGAGCGTCGATTGCGTGCAACAGCCGGCGGCCGGCTCCGACCTCGATCTGTTCGAGACAGGGCAGCGTCTTGAGGAGGAAGGCAACGTCAGCGGTGGGCGCCGGCAACTCTTCCAGCACGTTGCACTGTACCGCTCTTCCTTCGTAGCCCATCACGCAAAAGTACCGGTTGAGGAAGTCAATCTGGTCGGCGAATATGTCAAAGGCGAAGTAGGGTCGGTCCGGCGCCAGCGGCATCCACGGGCGGGCCAGCGGGTGCAGACCGCAGGCAATGTCGAGTACGGAATTGACGGGCGGGAGGCTTGCGAAAACCTGCTGATAGAAATCTTCAAGCAGTGGCAGGCGCTCGTAGGTGGAGGTGTGGGCCGCCATGAATTGGCGCAGAAGGGGGCGGGCGAAGTCGCGGCTTACGTGCGCGCGGGCATCTTCCTCATACTGATTCGTGCGGACCGCCTCCCGCAGCCGCAGCAGCGCGTTATCGTAGTCAAGATTCTGGCGGATATAGACAGCCGCACTCTGGTGCAGCTTGCTCTTGGTCTCCTTGATCGTCTCTTTCAGGGAGCGGCCTTTGGCCAGTTCAGCCGAGGCGATGGCCTGGACCAGGCTGGGACAGACGAAGCGGTATTTGCGAGTTGCCTGGAGCAGTTCCAGCACCCGGTCCAGCTGATCACCGGGGTGCCGCGGGCCGGAGTCCATAGGTGAATTGCGGGCCAAAGCCCAGCCTGAATGGCGCCGGGTGGGAGCCGCGCGGCCGCCAGGGGCTATCGCCTCCCGCCGAAATCGCGTTGTTCCTGTTTCAGCGCGCGGCTGACGTCGCGTTCGGCGTCTCGCCTGGCAATGGCCTGGCGTTTGTCGTACTGCCTCTTGCCGCGCACGAGCGCGATCTCAACCTTTGCCAGCCCGGCGCGATTGATATACATGCGCAGCGGCACGATCGTCCAGTTGCGCTGCGTGGCGCATTCGTGGAGGTGATCGATCTGCCGCCTGTGGAGGAGTAGCTTGCGGGAACGCGTTTCCTGGTGGTTGGCGCGATTTCCCTGCCTGTAGTGGCCGATATGGACGCCCATCAGCCATGCTTCACCATCGCGTACCAGGACGAACCCTTCGCGCAAGTTGACCGAGCCTGCGCGCGCTGACTTTATCTCCGTTCCAGTCAGGGCGATGCCGGCTTCGAAGGTCTCCTCGATGAAATAGTCGTGGCGGGCTTTTCGGTTTGTGGCGATCGTGCGGGGCCCGGTCGCCATTGTCTGCTGCTTTTTCTTTGCCAATTCTTGTACTTGCTCGCTACGTCCCCATGACCGCAACAAGGGCGGTCCATCCGGCCCAGAAGGCGGTTCACTTCCCGGAATCAAGCAGCTGGATGGCTCGATCGAGTTGCGGGTCTTCGTCGTTTTCTCGCTGCTCGTTTGTGCGTTCGACGAAGATGTCCGGTTCCAATCCGGTGCCGTTGATGGAGCGATCGTCGGGCGTGTACCAACGTGCAATTGTCACGCGCAAGAGGCTCTCATCGCTGAGGGTATGCGGCAGCTGGACACTGCCTTTGCCGAAGGTAATTTCGCCGATGAGACGCGCTCGTCCGGCGTCCTGCAGGGCGCCGGCGACGATTTCGCTGGCGCTGGCGCTGCCTTTATCGACCAGAACGACCAGGGGCAGCTCCTGGGGAACAAGGGCGTCGCCTTCGGTATTGTAAATCTCCTCTGTGCCGTCGCTGAAGCGTTCGATCAACACCATCTCGTCTTCAAGAAAGACGCTCGTTACCTGGATCGCTTCGCGCAAGAGGCCGCCCGGATTGCCGCGCAGATCGAAAATCAGTCCCTCTATCTCATCGGTCAGCAGCAGTTCAAGCTCGGCTCGCAGCTTGGTGCCGGCATCGTCGGAAAAGCGCTGCAGGTGGACATAGGCGAACTCATCGTCATCGCCATAGACCTCACTCTCAACGACTGGGACCTCGATCCGGTCACGAGTTACGGAGATATCAAATGGGTCATCCAAACCATCGCGTCGAACGGTAAGGAGCACATCGGTGCCGCTCGGCCCCTTGATCCGGTTGATGGCCTCGGTCAGGTTGGACAGGGCGGCCACATCTTCGCCGTTGACAGCGATGATCAGGTCGCCCCGGCGAATGCCGGCATTCCAGGCCGGCTGATCTTCAAAAGGCTCGACGATGCGGACTGCGCTTTCCTCTTCGGCCCACTCTACGAAGGCGCCTATGCCTTCGAAACTGCCCTCGATGCTCTCCAAGAAACTGGTGGCTTCCTCCGGAGTGAGAAAGCCGGTGTTGTCATCGTCAAGTGTCTCCAACACACCGCGAATCGCGCCATAGCTGCGATTTGTGGAAGAGGGCAACTCACCGTAAAAGTCCTCCTCAAGCAGCTTCATCGCCTCCCAGAAAACGTCGAGATCTGCGGGCGCAAGCGAGCGCTCCGTCTCCTCGGCAGCGGCGGCGCTTGGGGTCACGTCGGAGGTGCTCATGCGGCCGACCAGGAAGCCGAAGCCGGAGCCAATTGAGAATGTCAGCGCGGCCACCAGGAGGGCAACGCATCCGGTAATCTGAATCCGCTGGCGCGGCAAGACCTGGCCTTCGAAATTGAACTTGGTCAGCGCGTTGCGCGAGAGGTCTCTACCCATTCAGTCGTTCCTCAGACGATAGCGTAAGGGTGAACTGCTGCCCTGGAGCTGCCCGCGTCTGCGCGGGAAAAAGTGAGTCGGGAAAGCGGAAATTCTCGAACAAATGAACTTGCTGAGAAATTGTACCATACGGTTCAGGGGCAGAAAAGCAACCCTGCATCCAAAGTGAGAGCTACCAAGAATGGAAGCAGGACCCGGATAGAGTGCATTTGGCCAGGGAGCATACTGGGATTCCTGTATGTGTGTGTGCGGGAATATAATGGAGGCATTGTCTCGGACTTTGGCGTTTCCCGGAGGTTGAAAAAATGACGATTCAAACTGAAGACATTCAACGCCCGCCGCGTGCGCTGGTCGAGGGTCTGGCGGAGATTGGCGCGGCTACTGCCAGCGGAGAGCTGTACCGGCTCGGCATCAGAGACGCGCAGATTCGAGGGCCGAGGCCGTGGACGCCCGGCAAGGTCGTGGCGGGACCGGCGCTGACGCTTCAGTTCATGCCTTTGCGGGAGGACCTTTACGGGGTGGAAGAGTACGATGACCCGGAACAGCAGCTTCACCGCCATGTCCTGTACCACACGCAGCCGGGTGACATTGTCGTCGTCGATGCCAGGGGAGAGATGTCCAGCGGCGTGTTCGGCGAGATGATGCTGACCTATTTTCAGGGGCGGGGCGGAGTCGGGGTAGTGATCGATGGCTGCATCCGCGACTACCCCAAAGCCAGCGAACTGGATCTCGGGCTGTGGCTGCGAGGCGCTACGCCCAACTTTCACACGCAGACCAAAATTTTCCCGTTTGCGGTTAACGTGCCGGTTGCATGCGGGGATACCCTGGTGATGCCCGGGGATATAATTGTCGCCGACGATGATGGCGCCGTGGTGGCGCCGATCGCGCTGGCAGAAGAGTTGCTGGCGAAGGCTGGCGAACACGCCGAGTGGGAGGAGTTTTCGCGCATGAGGCTGGCCGAGGGCGGCGACCTGCGCAAATACTATCCTTTGCGCGAGGACGCGCAGGCCGAATACGAGGCTTGGCGGTCCCGGCGGCAGCAGTAGGCCGAGCGACACCACGCACTTAACAGGCGGCCCTTGGGGCTGGAGGAAACCGATCAATCTATGGTATGATCGGGAAAACATCTGAGGCTCCAGAAGAATCCTGGTGACGTTCCGTTGTCCTCTTTCGCCGAATCCAAACGGATGCCCGGCAGCGAATGGTTGAAGAACCGTCCGCGCCTTCTTGAGGCGGTCTATGCGGCCTCAAAGTCGGCGTTGCAGTTCGTCTATCCTCTGCTGAAGCGCGTCGCGCCGGCAGGGTGGCGAAGGGGCATTTTCGTTTGGAGTGAAGAGGTAACCAAGGGTTATCTGTTCAACTGCCAGATGTGCGGCCAGTGCATTCTTCACAGCACTGGCATGACTTGCCCGATGAACTGCCCGAAGAATCTGCGCAACGGACCTTGCGGAGGCGTGCGTCAGAACGGCCATTGCGAGGTGATCCCCGAGATGCCGTGCGTGTGGGTACAAGCGTGGCGGCGCGACGCGCAGATGGGCCGCTATGGGGGCGAGGTCAGGGCGTTGCAGCCGCCTGTGAACCGGGAACTGCAGAACAGCAGCGCGTGGCTGAACCTGCTGGATGGGGTCGACGTTGAGCGGCCGCCAGGCTGGTCGACGATAGAGCTGGAAGAGATCGAAGCGGGATAGACTGAGGTCCTGCAGGATACGTCTTGTCCGCTTCCAACGCGGCGCTTCTGCCACTCTTACCTGCACATGGTTCATTCAGACCTGACTCCAACCGATAACGAAACCGAGCAGCCTGATTCCGGGTCCCAGCTGCAGCAGGTGCTACTCGGCGGGCACTTTGCCGTTACCGCGGAGCTGAACGCGCCGGATTCGGCCGACCCGAAGGATGTATACGCCAACGCGCAGGCGCTGGGGGATGTTTGCGACGCGATCAATGCCACGGACGGCTCGGGGGCAAACTGCCACATGAGCAGCGTCGCCTGTTGCGCGCTGATGGCGAAAGCCGGCTATGAGCCGGTGTTGCAAATGGGCTGCCGGGACCGCAATCGCATCGCGATTCAGGGCGACCTGCTTGGCGCGGCCGCGCTGGGCGTCCACAATGTGCTCTGTCTCACTGGTGATGATGTGGGCGCAGGCGACCAGCCCGAGTCGCGGCGCGTTTTTGATTTCGATGCTCTGCACCTGTTGCGCACGGCCGCGATCATGCGGGATCGAGGCGTATTCCTGAGCGGGCGCAAACTGACCACGCCGCCCCGCTTCTTTCTTGGCGCGGCAGCCAACCCTTTTGTGCCGCCGCAGGACCTGCGCCACCTGCGCCTCGCAAAAAAGATAGAGGCCGGTGCGGAGTTCATCCAGACGCAGTACTGCTACGACGTGTCGATTTTTGAGGCGTTTATGCGCCGCGTGCGCGACATGGGACTGCACGAGCAGGTCTACATTCTGGTGGGGGTCGGGCCCCTGCGCTCGGAGCGGGCGGCGGAGTTTATGCGCAGCCGCGTGCCGGGCGTGCACATTCCAGATGCGGTAGTGGAGAGGCTGGCGAAGACGCCGCGGAAGCAGAAGCGGGAGGAAGGGATCCGCATCTGTGTAGAGATCATCGAGCAGGTGCGGCAGATAGAAGGCGTGCACGGCGTCCACATCATGGCCTACCGCCAAGAGGAGGCCGTGCCTGAGATTGTTGAGCGGGCGGGAATACCGCGAAGAGTGGCTACGAAGGAAGGGTAACCAGTCACTACGGGGGCGGGCCCTGCAGGTTAAGTCTCCGCCGCGAGTTCAGGTGACCATAGACACATTCATTGGGTTCTATTCGGCGGAGATTGTCTGGTCTCCGCATTGAGGATGTCTGGAGAGCGGCAGAGACGTAGTTTCGCCCTTTTGCCGTCGTGATAAGGATGACTGCTGCAAATCCGCGTTTGGGCGTATGCAGCGAACTGCCAGCCCCTTCACACCTTGCAAGCCCCGAGTATCGCTTGTCTTACGTTCCATCAATTCTCCACTTGGTTCTCTTGAGTCCCACGACAGCTGCAATATTGCGGAATTCCGACGCCACCTCTTTGCCCTCGGTCGTGGTGAGACCTCATGTCGCCTCAGGGCAATGTAAACGTGTCCAGCACGGCACGGTTGTCCGGTTGTGCGACCCCACGGGCAACAATTGGTAGTCGCTCCCATCCATCATCCACGTGCCGGTACCAGCCGACAAGAACCTGATATTCCCCCTTGGGTAGTTCTTCGAACATCCGTTCATCAACTATCACTTCCTTCGGAGACCAGATCGATGTCGGATACTGGCCGTCGAGCGGCTGAACGTCCGCTTGGGCAATGATATTGTCGTCCGAATCGACGATGTGAACAAAGGAAGTGTAGTCGACCAGAGGGGAGCTGATGGCCTTCCAAAAGAACAAGACTGTCAGTCGGTCGGAATCAGCCGATAGCGTGTATCCCTCGAGCCTGATGATTTCACCAAAATTGATATCCGCGTCTGTTTCCGGTACGCGACTGTCTGGTGGCAAAGGGATCTTGAACGTCTCCAAATGAAGCAAATCCCTTCCTGACTGCAAGGGAATTCGTTGGCGTGAAAGCAGGTCCAGCAGGCCTACGTGCAGTTGATAAGGACCGAAACCAAGGTTTTCGGGAATCGAAAGGCTATGGCTCAGTGGCATTATCTGTCCAGGTTGCCAGGCGGGAACTCTGAATACTCCTCTCAGCGGCCAGATATGAGTGTTCGCGACGACAGCATCACGGTTTTGGTCGAAGAGCTGTACGAACAACTCGAAATCCCGTTCAATCTTGTGAGCAGGTTGCCAGTAGTAGGTCAACCATAGGGGTCTTCCTGGCCTCAAAACGCTGCTTTGATAACCGACCAAACTCAGATCATTGGCAAAAAAGGCCTGGTGGGGGACGAACTGGGGAGAAGCGCCTTGCCAGCGTGCGGTGAAGGCTTTGGCTACCACGACGCCGTTGCTGGCTACGATTGCTGTTTCCTCACCGTCGATTGGTTCGATGCTGTCTTCCAAGGGAGGGAGAAAGTAGGCTGTCTTATCTTTGAGCAGCACCCATTCGTCAAGACTTTCTTCAGTCGTTGCCAAACGGACAAACATGGGTTCAATGACTGTAACGGCTTCTCCTTCCATCAGCGGGGCATCCAACCCGCTCTTGCGATTCGGGAACTGCTCGGACAGCAGAAAAGCGAGTGGCTCGAACTGATATTGTCCGGTGGGCACTACTATCGGGGTCTCTGGGCGATTGCTGATAAATTCGGCCAGAGCGATTTCTATCAGACTGTTGTGCCACTCCAGTCGATCGGAGGCAAGGACGTCCGGCTTTACCCGGGTTGCGTAATCCCACTGCCTTAACAGGCCGGACGAAACAACCAGGATGAGGACAATCCAGCCGAACCCCTGAGGCAAGCGACGAGATCCTTCAATCCAGGCCCAAATGGCAGCGCCTCCTGAGCCAGCCATGATGAAAATGAAGGGAAGCGCAGGAACGATCCGTGTTGGCGTAGAAGAATTGGTTTCATAGATAAGCAGCTCCGGCAGAAGCATCATCACCATCATCAGAAATCCAAAAACATAAACGTCCCACCTTCGAAACAGTGCGAGCGCTACCCCGACAACCAGACAGACGGACAGGATTGGGGTCAGTAACGATTTATATGAGAGAGGGTTATACCAGTGGTCCCAATGCCAAGCCAGCATCAGCAATTGATTTGACAGTTTGACGGCGAGGTTAGAAAGAGGATTCGGCAACTCAAATAGAAACTGTCCTTGAGGTGAGAGATGGCCGCCTGGTCCCTGGATGCGGGCAAAAAAGGTGAATGGATGGGTGACATATAGGATCAACTGAGGCAACGCCACCAGTACGGCCAGCGCCGCAGCCATGACCAGCGCGCGCCGGCGAGCCAGAAGCAGACGGTTTGCCAGCAATGCCCCGATGCTCGCAACGGCTAAAGCGACGGGAAAGAAACGCGCTACGATGTAAATGTACTGGCTGACCCCGACAAGTATGCCGGCCAGAACAAAATCTACCCTGCTCCCTTTCTTAAGCCCCCGCCAAAAAAAAGCGACGGCCGTTAGCTCGACGACTGGTAGCAGGGCGGGTTCGACACCCCAGCGGGAAAATGAAGCAAAAAATGCCGAGAGGGCTAAACCCAGAGCTGCAATCAGCCCCGCTCTTCGGGCAAAAGCAACCCCTTGCTCTGCAAAGAACAAGCAGCAAGCCCAATAGATTGCCGGTGTCGCCAACGCTCCCCCCACGATTGTGACACCGCGTAGGGCAGAGTTGCCATAGCCGAAAATGGGCAGAACCAGAGAATGTATGTAAACGATGAAAGGATGGGGCGCGAACTGATGATATATGTAGAACGGAAATAGCCCTTCTTGTACGAAGTCAAAAGCGTATATCCCCAACCTGCTTGCATCCTGGCCGATGCCAGGCGGCGCCGTCAGCCAATGCATGGAATAGCTGGCAAGGCTAACCAGGAACAAGGCTCCTGGGAGCACGGCATTTCTATAGTTTCTCAAATCGAAGTCCTGACTTACCAATAGGGTACCTGTTTTCTGGTGAAGGAGTTGCTGCGGAAGACCTGGAGCTTAAGGCTTTGGACCGGTGAGTTCAAAGTAGAACTGCTGGGCAGCAGTCCCTCCAATAGGTAAATCGGGATGTCAAGAGACAAAGGGCCGAGCAACTCTTGCATCAGACCTGTGACCGCCCGTTTGCGCCAATGTCAGATCCAGCAGTGCCTGCATTTGCCCCAGACAGGGTAAGCTAAGTCCAACTTCCGGGAGTAGGATCTGTGAAATGTCAAGTGGAGGCGTTTCGTCCTGAACCGCTTTCGCCGCTGGCATCTGCTGAAAACAGCAACCGTCAGAATCAATCTATTGACGACAGCGCATGCCGGCAACTGAAACTCAACTACCCGGTAGCACAAAGTAGAAGCGTGCGCCGCCTTCAAAGCGATTCTCGGCGCCAATTGCGCCGCTGTGAGCTTCGACGACTGCTTTGGCGATGGCCAGGCCCAGGCCGGATCCGCCGCCCTTGGCGCGGCTGCGCGACTGCTCGCCGCGGTAGAATTGCTCGAAGATCTGGGACAGGCTCTCAGCAGGAATTCCCGGCCCTGAATCGTAGACATCCACGCGCACACCGCCTGCAACTCGTTGCGCGGTAACGGAGACGGAGCCACCTCGGGGTGTGTACTGGATTGCGTTGCCGACCAGGTTTGTCAACACGCGGCCGATGAGGCCGGCGTCGACCCAGACGGGATCGACGCGGGGGTCTGCGCTGCCAGTGAGGGCGATTTCCAATTCTTCGCAGCGTACGGCGAAACTCTCCAGCGTATCGGAGATCAGGTCGGAGAGCGAGATCGGCTGCCGGTTCAGGTGGAGGCCGCCGGCTTCGATCTGGGCCATTTCGAAAAGCTCGTCTATCAGAGAGGAAAGGGAAGCTGCGTCGCGCTGCACAGTTCGCAAATAATGTTGGGCTTTGGAGGGTTCGGTCACGATTCCGTCGGTCAACGCCTCGACGAGCGCCTGGATTGAGGCAAGCGGAGTTCGAAGGTCATGTCCGATCCAGGCAAGCAGATTGCGGCGCAACTGCTCGGTCTCCAATTGATGCCGCTCGGCCTCTTCAAGCCGTGTAACCATCCGGTTGAATGTGTGACCCAACTCCGCCAGCTCATCTCTGCCAACCACCTCAACGCGTACATTTCGCTTTCCTTCTGCGATCGCTGCGGCGGCTCGACCTACCCATTGGATTTTCTCCGACAGGGCGGTTGAGAGGAAATAGCCAAGCGCGGTTGCGATGCCGCCAGCGAAGATGAGCAGCACTGCGGCCAGACGCAGGTCGTGATCACTGGCGAACATGAGCCGGGCTGTGACGAAGACATTGAGGAAGGTCAAGAGGCTGGCGAAGCCGTATCCGCCAAGGAGGGTCCAGCTGAGGCGGGGGGAGTGGTGCAGCCAGCCGAGACGATATACCAGATAGACTGCGGCCACGGACAAGAGCGCGGTAGCTGTCAGGAACAGCGCCATCGCCCGCAGGTCGTTTAGGGGTGGATCAAGGAACGCCAGGAAGAGCAGGAGGGCGCCAACGACTGCAATAATAACACCGATAAGAAACCGGACTGGCAGCGTCACCGGCGAATTCATCGAGGTTGTCGTATTCATGGAGCGCTCCTTCCTTAGATGGAAAGACAGGCGGGTGTAATGTCTGCCGCGCTCATCATTCTCCCGGCTCGAAGCGGTAGCCCACACCCCATACAGTTAGAATGTGTTGCGGGTTCGAAGGGTCTCTTTCGATTTTTTCGCGCAGACGCCGCACATGGACTGTGACAGTGCTGGCATCGATGTATTCGGCTACCCCCCAGACCCGATCGAGCAGTTGGGTGCGATTGAAAACTTGATGAGGATTGCTGACGAACATCCACAGCAGATCGTACTCCTTGATCGTCAGCGCGACCTCCTTTCCTCCGACAATTACCTGGCGTGTACGTGGGTCGATTCGCATGGATCCGACCGAGACAGGACTCTCCCCACCGGGCTGCGCCGGGGACTGCTGGGTACGGCGCAATACGGCCTTCACCCGGCTGACCAGCTCGCGCGGGCTGAAGGGTTTCACAACGTAATCGTCGGCGCCCAGCTCCAGGCCGAGAATGCGATCGATTTCGTCCTTGCGCGCGGTCAGCAGGATGACCGGAATCGAACTGGTGGCGCGCACTTGTCGGGTGACTTCATAGCCATCGACACCGGGAAGCATTACATCCAGAATCAGCAGTTCCGGCGGGTCGGTCCGTATCAGATCCAGGGCCACTTGCCCGTCTCCGACGACGGTTGGCTCAAAGCCACTTCGTTCGAGGTAAAGACTGACAACCTCCCGAATACTGGGTTCATCGTCGACGACAAGTATCTTGATGCCGGTCATGGTCGCGGAAACTCCTCACAATATGCCGTGAGACTGGCGCGTGTGGCGCCCGGTTAATAATTCAGTAACCTTTATTACCTGACAAAATTCAGATTTTCTGCTACAATATACGGGAGGGGTTGCCTACTCGCTAACATTGTTGCATAACATCTGCATAAGACCAACCTGGAGGGAGGAATTCGCTCTATGCAACAAAGAAGAATTCTTTCGCTGATTGTCATTACTGCGCTATTGCTCTCGACTTCTATCGTGTTGGGGCCTGCGGGCATTGCCCTGGCGGGTGAAGCGCCAACATTGAAGTCGAGCCATGGTGGAGACGAGGAGGAGACGATGGAGGATGCGGTCACCTTCCTGGTGCGCATCGAGAACGTTTCCGGTGACTCTGATCTGCCAACGCCTTTTGCACCCGGTGTCTGGGTACTACACAGCGAAGCTGGCCCTCTCTTTACGACCGGTGAAGCGGATCGCGGCTACGGGTTGGAGGCGCTGGCCGAGGACGGAGATCCGTCCCATCTGGCAGCCGCCTTGAGCGACATGGAACTGCATGCGGGCGTATTCAACACACCTGCGGGCTCGGATGGACCCGGAGTGCTGCTGCCAGGCGGCGCCTACGAGTTCGAGGTGAAAGCCACAGCCGACACACCGTATCTCTCCTTTGCAACCATGTTAGTGCAATCCAACGACCTTTTCGTCGGTCCGGACGAGACGGGCATCGCCCTTTTCGACATGGACGGGATGGCGATGGATATGATGATGCACGACGTAACCGCGGACCTGCTCCTGTGGGACGCGGGAACGGAGGCCAATGAGGAGCCCGGCTCCGGTCCCAATCAGGCGCCGCGCCAGTCCGGGGCCAACACGGGTCCTGCCGACGGGATGGCGACCGTTCATGTCGTGGATGACGATTTCACTTATCCCGAAGTCACCGCCTTGTTGAAAGTCACCATCGATGTAGTCATGATGGCCGACGATGAAAAGATGATGGACGAGAAGGATGAGATGATGTCGGACAAGGAGGACATGGACTCCGACAAAGAGGACATGATGGCCGGCGACGCCATGATGGACTCTATCACACTGATGGAAGACGGCCCCACGCCCTACACTGTCGTGTCCGGGGACACCTTGGGGTCCATTGCCAGGCGCGCCTACGGTGAGGCCAAGTACTGGTCGATCATTTGCAGCGCCAACTCGCTCGAAGATTGTAACCTGATCCACGTCGGCGACGAGTTGTCTCTCCCCACCCATGCCGAAGCCATGTCCATGATGGACGATAAGATGATGATGGCTGAGAAGGATGGCATGATGGGTGAGAAAGACGAGATAGAGGCCGACAAGGACGACATGATGGCCGACAAGGACGACATGGAATCCGACAAGGAGGACATGGAGTCCGACAAGGAGGACATGGAGTCCGACAAAGAGGACATGATGGCCGGCGACGCCATGATGGACTCTATCACACTGATGGAAGACGGCCCCACGCCCTACACTGTCGTGTCCGGGGACACCTTGGGATCCATTGCCAAGCGCGCCTACGGAGAATCCAAGTACTGGTCGATCATCTGCAGCGCCAACTCGCTCGAAAACTGTAATCGGATCAGTGTCGGCGATGAGCTGATGCTTCCCACCCATACCGAAGCCATGTCCATGATGGAAGACAAGATGATGATGGACGAGAAAGAAGGCATGATGGGTGAGAAGGACGAGATGGAGTCCGATAAAGACGAGATGATGTCGGACAAGGACGAGATGGAGTCCGATAAAGACGAGATGATGGCCGACAAGGATGACGGCATGATGGCCGACGACGCCATGATGGACTCTATCGAGTTGATGGAGGACGGCCCCACGCCCTACACCGTGGCGGCGGGTGACACCTTAGGATCGATCGCTCAGCGCGCTTACGGCGACAGCAGTTACTGGCCTGCCATCTGCCTCAACAACAGTGATGTAACGGAGGACTGCAACTCCATCCAAATAGGCGATGAGTTCATGTTGCCGACGCAGGCCGATGCCGAACTCTTCATGGAGGAAGTGAATGCCATGGGGTCCGACGAAATGGAAGGCAAGTCGGAAGAGTAGGCTGCAGTAGGTAAATCAAGCACGGAGGCGCGCGCTGCGCGCCTCTCTTTGCATCCACTAGAGCCGAAATATCGTGAAAACTCGAACGATGGGACCCTCCGACATTTCAACAGGACGACGCACCCCCCCGGGCGTCGGACCTGGGTTGGCCGTTCGACTATGCAGGCCGTTGCACCGGAGCGTGCGACTTCACCGAATCTTTTTGCTGGCTTTCGTATGCGGGCTGACGCTAGTCAGTTGCGTTATGCCGGAATCGACCACCCAGCCTGAAGTTGATCCGAGCGCAAAGGTCGAAGCGATCCAGACACGTGTGGCTGAAACGCGGGCCGAGCAGGCGGCCAAGGACCAGGAATTGGCCGCCGCGAAGGAAGGCAGCGACGAAGCGGTTGAAGAGACTGCGGCATCGTCAGATACCGATTCCGCGTTGGTCGTAGGCCCGAACGCGCAGCAGCTGGAGCTTCTGGCCAAGTTGCGGCCCCAAGGAGAGGCGCCGGAACTTCTCAACGAGATATGGCTGAACTCCGACCCGCTCAAGTTGGCGGACCTGCGCGGCAATGTCGTGTTGGTCGAATTCTGGACGTATGGGTGATACAACTGCGTCAACGTAATTCCCTCGTTGAGGGAATGGCACGAGAAGTACGCGGACGACGGTTTTGTCATCATCGGTGTTCACACGCCTGAGTTCACCCATGAACGGGATGTGGACAACGTGGAGAAGGCGCTGGAACGGCTGCAGATAGAATTCCCCGTCGCGATCGACAACGATTGGGCGACCTGGCGCTCCTACCACAACCGCTACTGGCCGGCGATGTATTTCATCGACAAGGGCGGCCAGATCCGCTATTTGAAGATCGGCGAAGGTCAGTATGACTATTCCGAGTCGGTGATTCAGGCGCTCCTCGCCGAACAGTCCACGGCCAATTGACGGAAAACAAGAGCTCTTGCGCGCAGGGGTAAGGCGTGCCCCTGCGTTTCGGCCTCTCATCTCTGCCTGGCAACGCCGCGCATTTGGGCGCGGCGTCCGCGCGCGACAAAGACAGGCTTAGTTTCGAGTAATCCCCGCACGAAATCTGCATCCGAGTGGAGTTGCCGGCTCCAACAGCGCCAGTCTACAAGCTCTTGACTGACGAGCTCTTTCTCCAACCCAATACCTTGTATCTGAGCGGTCCGTTCGGCGCGGGCAAGACGACTATCGCCATTGAACGGATCAAGTGGCTGCTTGGCCGGGAACGGATACGGGGAGACCAGATTCTTGTGTTGGTTCCGCAGCGGACGCTCGGGCAACCATACACGGAGGCCTTGCGCAGCTCGGATGTGCCGGCGGGGGCGCAGGTGCAGGTAACAACGCTGGCGTCCCTTGCACGTTCGAGCGTGGCGCTGTACTGGCCGTTGGTGGCCAAAGCGGCCGGCTTTGCCGATCCTGGCTTAGAGCCGACCTTCCTCAATCTGGAGACGACCCAGTACCACATGGCGCACTTTGTGGACGCAGCCATTCAGCAGGCTGAATTCGACGCCATACGAGTTCCAAGGAGCCGCATCATCAGCCAGGTGCTGGACAACCTCAACAAGGCGGCGCTTCACGGCTTCACTATCGACGAGGCCTACGCTCGCCTGGAAAACACAATCCCGCCCGGAGAGCAGAGGATCGCAAGGCTGAATGTCATGCAGGCGGCCCGGCGTATCAGCAACGAGTTCCGAACGCTTTGCAAGCAGAAGTCTCTGGTCGACTACAGCTTGCAGATGCAGACATTTATGAACGAAATACTCGAAAACAGATGGTGCGAAGCCCATTTGTTCCGCACACATCGCCATCTGGTCTTCGACAACGCGGAAGAGGAAACCTATGCCGGGCAGAAGTTGGTCGGCCGGTGGCTTCCCCATTTGGAAAGCGCGCTCATCATAGTTGATGAGGACGGAGGCTATAGGGCCTTTCTGGGCGCCGATCCCATCAACGCGGAGCATCTTGCCGATCGCGTCGCTCACCGGGCCCGACTGACATGCTCCCACGTGATGGCGCCTGGGTTAGAGAGGATGATCGACAGACTTCGCCTGACCCCCCGGCGACCGGATGAAGAGCAAAATGCGAAAAAAAATGCGGACGTTGAGGGCGTAGGTCCTGCGTCTGATTCCCCGATTGAGTTTCCGAAACAGTCACATCGCTTTTACCCGCAGATGATCGAGTGGGTCGTCGGGGAGATCGAGCGGCTGGTGAAGCGTGAAGCGGTCGCGCCGGGCCAGATCGCGGTGCTGGCGCCGTTTATGAGCGATGCGCTGCGCTTCAGCCTTCTCAACCGGCTCAAAGAGAAGGAAGTTCCCTCCGCCAGCCACCGTCCCAGCCGTCCCCTGAACGCGGAGCCGGTCGTGCGAACGCTTCTTACCCTGGCCGACCTGGCGCATCCTGGCTGGCGGCGCGTTCCGTTGCCCTCGGACGTAACGCTGGCTCTCGGCAACGCCATTGCCCAGCTGGATCCGGTTCGCGCCAGTGTACTGGCCCACGCGGCCTCTGGGGGGCGCGGCGCCCCGGAAGGGACGTTGCCTGCTTTCGAGGACCTGCGGGGAGATGTACGGGAGAGGGTATCCTTTGCCACGGGGGAAATCTATGAACGCCTGCGTGCCTGGCTGACCGACTACCGGGCCGAGACCGGCTTCACGCCTCTCGACCAATTCTTTGCCCGCATCTTCGGTGAACTGCTCAGCCAGCCTGGTTTCGGGTTCCATCACCGCCCCGACGCGGCCCGGATGGCCGATCAACTCGCCCGATCGGCCCGCAATTTCCGTTGGGCGGTCGGAGAGCAGACCGAGGACTCAGCCGAGCCGTCAAACTCGCGGCACATCGCCACAGGCCGCGAATACGTTCAATTGGTGGAGAGCGGAGCGCTTGGCGCCCTCTATCTGCCATCTTGGACGGAGGCAGAAAATGCGGTTTTCATCGCGCCTGCCTACACTTTTCTGATGCGAAACCGCACCGTGGACTTTCAGTTCTGGCTCGACATCGGCGCGCAAGGTTGGGGAAGGCGGATATACCAGCCCCTGACCCATCCCCATGTACTTTCGCGCAATTGGGAGCTGAATCGGCTCTGGACCGATAGCGACGAAATAGAGTATAGCCAGGACAGCCTGCGCCGCCTGTTGACAGGCCTCTTTCGACGCGCCCGCCGCAGGATTTTCCTGGGGCTGAGCGACTACGGCGAAAGCGGTTTGGAGCAGAGCGGGCCGCTCCTGAGTCTGCTCAATCGCGTGCAGGCAGGCACAGGAGCGAGGACGGCCTAGCGCAGATACTGTTTTTTCAGCGCATTTGCCCTCCATTTTCCCCTGTATTACAATAGTTTAGCATACGCTCCTCCACCCTGTTTGCCCCATTTGTATCGGGGTTTATTTTTTCGGCGGACTTCGCATTTGGGGTGCGTGCAGGCCGGGGATTATCGCGATATCCGCGCGAAACGTATCCACGTGTAGCGACTGTTTCCACGCAAAATTGGCAGTAGCGGATTCCACTCCATTTGCGGCAGACGACTTAAACGAACGGTGAGCAGCGAATACATCTTTGGCATACATGATGTTGGCGGGGAAGAGTATCTGCGCGCGGCCGAAAAGACGGGCTGGATTGTATTCAGCGAAGTCTTGGGACACGACCCGAACGATCTCAGCGGCAAAGATTATTCCTCGTACAGTCTCCAGGGCCTGGGAGTGATTGTACGCCTGAACAACGGCTACTATCCCCAAGGCACGCTTCCACCGAGCGGCGAATACGCCAATTTTGCCCGCCGGTGCGCCAATTTTGTTGCCGCGAGCCAAGGTTGCAGCCACTGGGTAATCGGCAACGAGATGAACTATGTGGCCGAGCGGCCAACTGCGGCGGCAACAGTTGCGCGCCCGCATCCTGATGACTCGCTCGCCGACGACCCCACGCTTCGCAGTCTGCCGGAACGCTTTAACGCCCTGTTTCCGGCTTCTGACCGAGAAGGCGCAACCGATTTGGCGGAGGGCGGAGAGCTGATCACACCGCAGCTTTACGCCAGTTGCTATGGGATGTGCCGGCAGTCGATCCACGAACTCCAGGGGCACGAAAAGGACCAGGTGTTGATGGGAGCGGTCGCGCCCTGGAACAGCCAGGCCATCTATCCAGGCAACGCAAGTGGCGATTGGATCAAGTATTTCCAGGACATCCTGCTGCAGTGCGGCGCGACCGGCTGCGACGGGATCACACTGCATACGTATACGCACGGCGCGAATCCGACGTTGATTCTTGACAACAGCAAGTTACCCGACTTTCCCAACTATTCTTGTCACTTTCAAGCGTACCGGGATTTCATGCGGGCGATTCCGGTGAATATGCGCCATCTTCCGGTCTACATAACGGAGACGGATCAGGGCGGCCCATGGGAAAACGCGAACCGGGGCTGGGTACAGGCGGCCTTTGCCGAAGTAGACCGCTGGAATCGGCACAACGGGCAGCAGATTCACGCGCTTGTGCTATACAGGTGGCCGCAACTGGACCGCTGGCATATCAAAGGGAAAGATGGGGTCATCGAGGACTTTCGTAACGCGCTGCGGCACGATTACCGCTGGCAAAAGGAGACCGAGCACCTCAAGGCGGTCAACCGGACGACGCCCCTGCCAGAGATTCAGCCCGCGGACGACGAGCCCGAGGCGCCTGAAGCCGAAGACACGGAGGAGATGGACCTGGGCCGCGGGATGGTCTATCGCGTTCAGTGGTTGAAGGGGCGTCCGCCCAGCCCGCTGCTCGCCGGTCAGCGGGTCAACTTTCCGGTTACGGTCCGCAACTCTGGCACGATAGCATGGCCTGCCAAGGGTTCCCAGCCGGTTGCGCTCAGCTATCACTTCTCGCAGAAACGGGAACGGCTGCCCTTCCCTGGTGGGCGTCCGATGCTGACGCCGCTCCCGCACGATGTCGCGCCGGGAGAGGAGGTCACGTTCGACGCGCAGATGACCCTTCCCGACCAACCCGGCAACTACACGCTGGTATTGGACCTGATCCGCGGCGGTGAAAACTGGTTTGAGGATATGCAGTCGGATATCCTGACACGCTGGCTGCGTGTGGGCAATGCAGATCCCGAGGCAGTCAAGAGCGCCCCATCCATCCCCGACGTTGAGCTCCCTGCAGAACAGGATTGGCAGCCTGCGGAACCGGCGCCAAGGCCGGTATCGACACCGGACCTGCGCCTTGACGAAGATGCGGGGTCGTCTTCCGCGACGCACCAGACGGCCGTGGTTGATATTGCGGATACGCTGCCCCGGGGAGACCATCCATTTGCTCGTCGGACGCCCGACCAGATTCGAAGGCTTGTTATCTGTCACACGGCCGCGCCGCCGGGCGTACCGCTAGTATCGATTGCCGAGGCGCACATTTCACAGGGCTATCCCGGCATTGCATATCACTTTTTTGTGCTGGCCAGCGGCGATATTTTGCAGGTGTCCGCGCTAGATGCGGTTGTCAACGATGAAGCGGAGTGGAGCCTGACCGGGATAAACATCTGTCTGGAAGGCAACTTTGACGATGTGGCCCCGCCTTCGGTCCAGGTTATGGCGGCAGCGAAACTGTGCGCGCTGCTGCTGCCCCAGTTTCATCTGACCGCACAAAGCATCGTCGGTCTGTGCGAGCTGTTGGACACGTCCAGCCCCGGCAGCACGTTTGGCGCCGGTCCAGCCTGGAAGCGAATTCTTCACGAACGAGTCGTCGAATCCCTCACAGATGCACCGCTGTCTGAGGCGGCGGAAGTGGAAGGTGATGCGCCGATTGAGCCGGATAACGTGCTGCCAGCGTCAGTTTCGGAAATGGTTGCTGCGGCGAAACCGGCGCTGGACGACGTGATCGGCCAGCTTCCGCGCGACCCGCAGCGTATGGTTCAGCGTCAGTTGGAAGATGTCGAGTTTATCGTCATCAACCACACCGCTGCGCCGCCGATCACGCCCCTGCAGACGATTGCGACGGCGTTTCACCGCCGGCTTCCCGGGATCCTATACCAGTATTTCATCTCGTCAAATGGCGCGCTGTATCAGACACAGCCGTTGACGGAGGTGGTGGACGGCAGGCTCCCGTATATCGCCCGTGCCATCAACATAGGCTTTGCCGGCAAGTTCGACGATGACATTCCAACGCCAGCGCAAATCAGGTCGGGCAGAGATTTGATCGCATGGCTGCTGGAGGAGATTCCCCAGTTGACGCTGGCGAGCATCCGCGGGGTGAACGAATTCATCAGTCATACTTCTCCCGGGGAGCAGTGGCTGCAAGGGAGGCGCTGGAAGGACATTCTCATCACGGCGGTGCGGACGGGCACGGATGGAGCGACTACGGTTGCGAAGCCAGCCGCGCGCGCGGACCGACTTGATCCACCGGGTCTCCGCCAGGTAGGTGAAGGCGAGACATCAGAAAGGCAGGTGACGGCGCGGTCGGAAGGACACCCGGAAAATGGCCAACAGGAAAGCGGGCAGCAAGAAAGCGGTCGACAGTTGGAGAGGCCGCAGATTCAGGACATCACGCTTGACCTGCCCCACCATCCCACGATGCGCTACCGCACACGCCCGCTGTCGGGTATCGACTACCTGGCGGTCCATCATACAGCCCTGCCGACCCCCATCGGTCCTGAAAGGATTGCGCAAGCGCATGTTGACGAAGACCTTACGCGCGGAAAGAGGGCGTGGCCTGGCATAGGCTATCATTTCTTCATCCCCGCGGACGGCGGAATTTTGCAGACGCAGCCGGTGGAAGCGAGGGCCTACCATGTGGGGAGACACAATTACTATTCGGTTGGTGTCGTCTTTGCCGGCAGCTTTATGAACGGTTACGTACCCACCGACAACCAGATCCGATCGGGCGCTCTTCTGATTGCATGGCTGATGCAGGAGCTGGAGATACCGCTCGCGAACATTAAGGGCCATCGGGAGTTCTCTAACAATTACACGGCCTGCCCCGGCAGCGAATGGCTGGAAGGCTCACGCTGGCGGGATATCCTTTTGGCCGAGATCGGTAAGGTACAGAGTGAAATCCCCCCGTATCACTACATCCTCTTTCCGACGGAAGAGGCGAAGGAAAGGGCGATGGCAGAGGCTGGAGACTACTTTCAAAAGTTTTCGCCAATCGCTGGCACTCGCCTGAATGATGCCCTGCGGGCGCGCTATGTGACGCTTGTCGGAACGGGCGCGAGCGTGAGCTCGGAAGAGCTGCAGCGTCTGGTGGATACGGGTGTGGTAGTCGACCGCCTCAATGACAGTGAGGAGATTTCTGCTGCCCACAGGTTGATGCAGCTGGTCCACGCTGGACGCCGCTTCCATACGCTGCTTGAGTCGTAAGGGCATGGAAGCTGCTCCTAATCCCCTTGGCTCCGGCTATGCGGTTCATCTGCCGATTTACGACGGACCGATTGCCCTCCTCCTCCACCTGATCGAACGCCAAGAGTTGGACATAACTGAAATCTCGCTGGTGGCGATAACCGATCAGTACCTGCGCGCCATCGAGCGGATCCAGGAAATTGAGCCTGAGGCGCTGGCCGATTTTCTTGCAGTGGCGGCGCGGCTCCTCTACATAAAGAGTCGCGGTCTCTTGCCCCGTGCGGCCGAGGAAGAGGCGGAGGAGAAGCCGAGCGACGCGCTGATCCAACAGTTGCTGGACTATCGCCGCTTTAAGGCCGCGGTGGACGAATTGAGGCTTCGTGCAGAGATTGGACTGCGGACAACTGCACGGCTGGCGCCGCCGCCGCCGCAGATGGAGCGCCGATTGGACTTCTCGACCTTGACGATTGCCAAGCTGGCTGAGGCCGCCAACCGTGCGCTGCACAGCTTGCCCAGCAGTCCGGCTACGCCCACCGTCCGCGTGCACCCGATCACGGTCGCTGAGAAAATCGCCGATATTCGAGAGCGGTTCAACGGGTTCAATCGGGTGAATGGCGCGTCCGACAGTACATTGCCGTTTGCCGCGTTTCTTTCGCAAAGCCGCAGCCGACTTGAAATTGTCGTTACGTTTCTGGCGGTTCTGGAGCTGATCAAACGACGCGAGCTCGCGGCCGAACAGCAGGAAACATTCGGGGAGATCGTGCTGAGAAGCGTGATTTGAAGCGGGTCTTCAAGCGAAAGTGCGCTGTTCGACCAGTGGCCGGGCAGGGACGGGCAGGGCTGGGCAGCGCGCTGGCGCGCCGCCCAGCCCCACAGCATCTAGTCGGCCAGTGTGCTCACGTCGCCGATGGGCAGGCCCTGGACCTGTGCCTTGAGCAGGCGGCGCATTATTTTGCCAGAGCGGGTCTTGGGCAGTCCGTCGACAAAGCTCAATTCAGAAGGCACGGCAATAGGGCCGACTTCGTGGCGCACATGCAGTTTCAGGGCGTCGTTTAGGTCGGAGCTGCCGCTGACGCCTTCGTTGAGGATGCAGAAGGCATGGATCACGTTGCCGCGCAGTTCGTCGGGGATTCCGACGCAGGCTGCCTCGGCCACATCGGGGTGACTGACCAGCGCGCTCTCTATTTCGGCTGTCCCGAGGCGGTAGCCGCTGACTTTGATGACATCGTCCATGCGCCCGATGATCCAGAAGTAGTCGTCGGCGTCGCGGCGGGCGCTGTCGCCGGTAAAGTACCATCCTTGCTCGGCGAACTCGGACCAATACTGTTCGACGTAGCGGTCGGGATCACCCCAAACGGTCCGGGCCATGCCGGGCCAGGGACGCTTGATGACGAGGTAGCCGTCCTCGTTGGCCTCGCAGGTGGAGCCGTCCTCGCGCACGACCTGCGCGTCGATCCCGGTGAAGGGGAGCGTGGCGCTGCCCGGTTTGAGCGGGACGACAGGTGTCGGCGTAATCATAAAGCCGCCGGTCTCAGTCTGCCACCAGGTATCCATAATAGGGCAGTTTTCGCGGCCAATGACGCGATGATACCAACGCCAGGCTTCGGGATTGATCGGTTCCCCGACGCTGCCCAGCAGACGCAAGCTGGAGAGATCGTGCTGGTCTGCCCAGGCGTCGCCAAAGCGCATCAGCCCGCGAATGGCGGTGGGCGCGGTGTACAGAATTGTGATGCCGTAATCTTCAACCAGCTTCCAATAACGATTGGGTTGTGGGTAGTCAGGGGCGCCCTCGTACATGAATCCGGTTGCGCCGAGAATCAGGGGTGCATAAACGATGTAACTGTGGCCTGTGATCCAACCTGGGTCGGCCGCGCACCACCACAGGTCGTCCTCTTTCAGATCGAAGACATATTTGAGCGTGGTGGCGATGTAGACCTGATAGCCGCCGCAAGTGTGGAGGACACCCTTTGGTCTGCCTGTCGTACCGGATGTGTAGAGGATGAAGAGCGGGTCTTCGGCGTCCATTGCTTCGGACTCGCAGACACTCTTGGCGATAGGAAGAGCCATCAACTCGTGCCACCAGACATCGCGGCCCGGCGTCATCTGTACATCCTGTTGCGTGCGCCGGTGAACGATCACCGTTTCGACGATCGGGCTTCGCTTTACGGCTGCATCGGAAATATCCTTGAGGTTGACAGTTTTGCCGCGCAGCCAAGCCCCATCGGAGGTTATGAGCACTCTTGATTGGGCGTCATCGATACGGCTGGCGAGGGCCTGCTCGCTGAAACCGCCGTAGACGACAGAGTGGACAGCGCCGATCTTGGTGACGGCCAACATCGCCATCGTGAGTTCCGGCGTTCGTCCCATATAGATGGTAACAGTGTCGCCCTTGCGAACGCCCTGGGCCTTGAGAACATTGGCAAACCTGTTGACCTCCTGCCATAGCTGATAGTAGCTATAGGTCGATCTCTCGCCGTCCTCCGCTTCCCAGATCAATGCCAGCTTGTGTTTGCGCCAGCCATTGACGTGCCGGTCCAATGCGTTGTAGGCGATGTTGGTTTTGCCGCCGACAAACCACTTGAAAAACGGCGCACCGCTATCATCGAGCACCTTGTCGTAGGGCTCGAACCAGTCGATCAGCTCGCGGGCGCGGGCGTCCCAGTAGGCTTCGATGTCGGCGAGCGCATCGTGGCGAAGATCGAGATAGTTGGCGACATTTGCGCTATCGATTGCCGCCGGCGGCGGCTGGTACAGTTCACTGTCAGCGGCTGGGACTTCAATCGCCTGGCCGTTAGAACTCTGATCCGACATTGCTCTCTCCTTCGTACGGTGTCAGCTCACTTGCTGCTTCAAATACCCCTATCATAGCACACAAACAGGCCCTCGCTCAGACATTCAGCGCAGCCAAATCGGCAATCTCCTCTGGGTGACGGGCGATCGCCGCGCCGGCGCTCTGCAGGGCCTCGATTTTTTCGGCTGCGGTCCCTTCTCCGCCGGAGATAATGGCGCCGGCATGGCCCATGCGCCTGCCGGGCGGGGCGGTTTGACCGGCGATAAAGGCGATAACCGGTTTCCTCATTTCGGAGCCGATGAAGTCGGCGGCCACCTGCTCATCGGCGCCGCCGATCTCTCCGATCAGCACCACCTGCTCAGTCCCCGAGTCCTGTTCAAACATCTGCAGTACGTCGAGGAAATTGAGCCCTTTGATTGGGTCGCCGCCGATGCCAACGGCCGTGCTCTGACCGATTCCACGCGCCGTCAGGGCGTAGATTACCTCATATGTGAGCGTGCCGGAACGGCTGACGATGCCGACATTGCCCGGCGTGTGGATATGGCCGGCCATAATGCCGACTTTTGCCGAACCCGGGGAGATCAACCCCGGACAGTTCGGCCCGATGAGAACTGAATCGGTCGCATCCAGGTAGGCGCGGGCGCGGGCCATGTCCAGGGCGGGGATGTTTTCGGTGATGCAGACGATGAGTTTGATGCCGGCGTCAGCCGCCTCCAGGAGGGCGTCGACTGCAAAGGCGGCGGGAACGAAAATGATGCTGGTGTTGGCATCGGTCGTATCGACTGCCTCGTGAACGGTATCGAAGACGGGCGTGTTGCCGACGGCCCACTGCCCTCCGCGGCCGGGCACGGCGCCGGCGACGACGTTTGTGCCATATTGGATCATCTGCTGGGCGTGAAAGGCCCCCTGGCTTCCGGTGATTCCCTGCACAAGCAGGCGGGTGCCGTTGTCGACGAGGATACTCATTTGCCCTCTCCTTTGGCGGCGACGACAGCCATCTGTACGGCTTCCGAGAGCCGGTTGGCGGAGGGAAGCTTGGAGTCTGCCAGGATCTGACGGCCTTCTTCCTCGTTCACGCCGACCATTCGGACGACGATCGGCACTTTCACGTCGAGGCTGTTGATGGCCTCTACGATCCCGTTGGCAACCTCATCGCAACGGGTTATGCCGCCAAAGATATTGATAAGAACTGCCTTTACGCGCGTGTCGCGCAGGATGATGCGGAGGGCGGCAAGCACTTTGTCAGCGCCGGCGCCGCCGCCGATATCGAGAAAGTTGGCAGGGTTGCCGCCGTACAGTTTGATGATGTCCATCGTGGCCATGGCCAGGCCGGCGCCGTTCACCATGCAGCCGATTTCTCCATCCAGGTCGATGTAGCTCAGCCCGGCTTCGCGCGCTTCGGTCTCGGTTGGGCTGTCCTCGTCGGGGTCGCGCATGGAGGCCAGTTCGGTCTGCCGGGGCAGAGCGCTGTCGTCGAGCAGGATTTTGCCGTCCACCGCCTCCAGCTGGTTATCGCCATTCACGATGAGAGGGTTGATCTCCGCCAGGCTGGCATCGCTCTCGACGAAAGCCTGATAGAGGCTTTGGGCGATCCTGGTGAAGGCGGGAATGTGCTCCCGTGACAAGCCGATGCCGAAGGCAAGCTGCCGTGCCTGGTACCCCTGCATGCCCAGGAGGGGATGGACGTGAACGGTGACGATCTTTTCGGGCGTTTGCGCGGCGACCTCTTCGATTTCGACGCCGCCTTCGCTGCTGGCCATAATCGCGACCTTGCGCGCGCTGCGGTCGAGGACGGCTCCCAGATAGATTTCTGAGCGTATGTCAGCTGCTTCGTCGACCAGCACCTTCTGCACCCTCAGCCCTTTGATATCCATGCCGAGGATGCCGCCGGCTACCTCTTCCGCTTCATCGGGCGTCTGCGCCAGTTTGATGCCGCCGGCCTTGCCGCGCCCGCCGACCAGGACCTGGCTCTTGATGACAACCGGTTTGCCGATCCGTTCGGCGATAGTCCTGGCCTCGGCGGCCGTGGCGGCGATGTCGCCGTCCGGGATTGGCACGCCGTAGTCGGCGAAAATGCGTTTCGACTGATACTCGTGTAATTTCAAGAGATGACTCCTCGTCAATCTGTAACCAAAACTTTGTGAACGCGGGATGAATTGTGACTGGAACTTCCGGCGACAAGCGGACGCAAGAGTTGCCGTGACCCCAGACCAGTATCCGATTCAGCCTTTCAGTCCTGTCAAAGCGATGCCCTCGATGATTTGACGCTGAAAGATCAGAAAAACAATCAGCAGCGGGATGCTGGCCAGGCTGGCCGCAGTCATGATTCGATCCCAATGGGTGGTGGATTCACCGCGAAAGAAGCTCAGGCCGACGGGCAGCGTATAAAACTCGCGACTGTTGGCAAGGATTCAGCGGCCACAGATAGGCGTTCCAGTTGCCGATGAAGTTGAAAATGGCGAGGGCGGCGATGGCCGGCTTGACAAGGGGCGCGGCGATGCGCCACCAGATGCCGAATTCGTTCATGCCATCTATACGGGCAGCGTCGAGCAGCTCATTCGGAACGCCGTCGAAGAACTGTCGCATGAGAAAAATGCCGGCCGCGGTGATGACGCCAGGAAAGGCGATTCCCCAATACTGGGCGAAGCCTACGTGCCAGTTCCAGTTCACGCTCATGGTATACCAGGGGATGATCAGCATTTCGGTCGGAATCATCAAAGTGCCGAGCATGCCGATGAAGATGATGTTCTTGCCCGGAAAGTCGAATTTGTTGAGCGTATAGCCTACCAGCGTATCGAAAAAGACGACGCTGGTCGTGCTAATGGCGGCGACGAAAATGCTGTTCAGGTACCAGCGCTCGAAGCTGGAAGTGTTGAGCACGTCAACATAGTTTTGCAGGGTCGGATTCTCGGGGAAGAAGGAAAAGTTTACCAGCTCGGGGGCCGGTTTCACGCTCGTCAGGATCATCCAAATGAAGGGCGTGACCATGCAGACGCCGCCGAGGGCGAGAAGTAGGTATGCGATCGGGACTGCCCAGCCTAAGGGACGACGTCCTTTACTCTGAGCCGGCGCAAACTGTTCTGTGATCGGCAAGGAGCCATCTTTGCCGGCATTTACTGAAGTAGCCATGGGCAACTCCTCCTCGGCGCCTCTGCCTAATACTCCACCCGCCGCGAAAGAAAACGCAGCTGAATGATGGTGATCAGCAGGATCAGGAGGAACAGTAGAACGGTGAGCGCGCCGGCATAGCCCATTTTGTAGCTGGAGAATCCCTCGCGATAGACCTCAAGAACGACGGTCGTCGTACTCTTCAGCGGCCCGCCCGTCCCCTGGGGGCTCATGTTCTGGACGAGTGCGAACAGCCGCAGGTAGGAGATCGTGCCGAGGACGGTCAGGTAGACGATGATTGGATTGAGCAGGGGCAAGGTGATGCGCCAGAAAAGTTGCCACGCATTGGCGCCGTCAATGCGGGCGGCTTCGTAGTACTGGCCGGGAATCTGCTGGAGACCGGCGAGGAAGATGATGACGGCAAAGCCGAGATTCTGCCAAACGGCGACCGCTGTGATCGACGGCAACGCCTGTTTCGGACTCTTGGTGAACGGCTGATCTGGCAGCCCGACCAGGTCGAGCGCCTGATTGAGCAGGCCGGTCTCCGGCTGATAGAGCCAGTTCCAGACAAAAGCAATCGCCACGGCTGAGGTGACATAGGGCGCGAAATAAGCGACGCGAAAGACCGCGGCAAAGCGGCGGACCTGCGCCAGAAGCAGGGCGATTATGAGCGCCAGTACGAGCTGGGAAGGTACACCGAACAAGACGTAGCGAACGGTATTGGAAAAGGCCGCCGTCACCGAGCTGCGCGGCTTCCCGGCATCCTTCCATATCTCTTGATAGTTCTCGATTCCGACCCAAGGGCCGGAGGCTTCGAATACATTCCAGTCGCGGAAGCTGACATTGAATGCCAGAATGGTCGGATACCAGCGGATGACGACAAAGAATACGAGCGCTACGCTCATGAAGACGTAGGCCCAGATGATCTGCCGCTGGTGGAGGGTTAGTCGCATGACGTGTTTCGTGGGCCTAGGATTGCGTTTGCTCTACTAACGCCGGCAATTGGGCGGGTCTGCACATTACGAGCTGTGTTCTCAAAAGGAGAGAGGGAGGCCTCCGTGGATGCTTCCCTCTCTCCTCCAGTTTGTTACGCCTCAATTAGCGGCTGGACCAGAAGTCGTCAATTATCTCCTGGTCGGTTTCGGCCGCGATCTGGAGGGCGGTGGCCGGGTCTTCGCCGGTCAGGATCACCATGTCGAAGGAATCGACGATGGCCTGACGCTGTTCGCTTTCATTGACGAAGAATGTGGCATAGGAGTACTCCAGCCCGGCTGCGAACGCGCCCAGTTTCTCATCGGCGAGCAGTTCCGGATCACTGCCGGCTTCGAGTTGTGCGGGCAACTCACCAACGATGTCGACCCAGATTGCTCCGGCCTCTGCGCTGGTGATGTATTGCAGAAATTTGACTGAGGCGTCAAAGCGGCCCTGGTCGGCGGCGGCTTTCTTGGTCAACCCGTGGGTCCAGTAGGAGCCAAAGGTGCTCTTGATGCCGTTGTGCTCGGGCAACTCGGTGACGCCGAAGTTCATCTCCGGATTGTTCTTGGCGATCGTGCCGAGGCGGAAGGAGCCGTCCACATGGAAGCAGACATGGCCGCCGACGAAGGCGTTGGTGCTGCCGTCAAACAGGTCGCGGTCGCCGGTCGCCAGCTCGGTGTGGAAGGCGAGCAGATAGTTCCAGGCCTGGAGGCCGGCCTCGTCATTGTAGAGGACCTCGGTGGTGTCGTCACTGTAGGGCACACCGCCGAACTGTCGTATCAGCACCTCACGGAACCAGTGGTGGTCCTGGGCGGCCGGGTCGGCAACGAAGCCCTCAACAACGAGATTTCCTTCGTCGTCCCGCTGGGTGCAGGCTACCGCCTGGTCTACAAGCTCATCCAGCGTTGCCGGCGGGCTTTCGGGATCGAGCCCGGCGTCCGCCATCAGGTCTTTGTTATAGAAGAGCGCGAGGGCGCGCACAGCTGTGGGCAGCGTGTAGAGCGTGCCTTCGACAAAGCTGGCCTGCACCATCGGGCTGAACTTCTCGCCGACCATGGCCGGCGGGAAGGCGTCTTCGGGCAGAGGCACGAGATAGCCGGCGTCGATCCATACCGATTGCCAGCCATAGAAGAGCGTGGCCACGTCCGGGCCTACGCCGGCAGGGACGCTGGCGGCGATCTTGTCGCGAAACTCTGCGTAGGGGATGTCGGCGTTGTGAATGACCTTGATACCCGGATTGGCTGCCTCGAAGTTGGCGATCAGCTGATTCATGGCATCGACCCTGGCGCCAAAGTTGTACTGCCAGTACTCGATTTCGATAACTTCGACAGCCGGCGCAGCTTCTTGGGCGGGCGCGGCCGGCGCAGGGCACGCGGCCAAGAGCAACGCGCCAACAAGCAGAACGCTAATCAGAATGAGCAATTTGGACCGTTTCATCGTTCAATTCCTCCTTGGAGTGAATATAGTAGAGACTTCTTCGTCCGCGCAGTGCCTCGATTGGCAGCGAGAAGGGCAAAGTTAAATGGAAATCTTGAGCAAGCGTGCGGCGTTGCCGGCGAAAATCATTTGGATATCCTGTTCCGGCAGATTCAGGTCCAGGCAGCTGCGCATCTGGTCTTGCAGGTACTCGAGAGTAAAACCGCGCGGGAACCAGCTGCTGTCGGTGCCAAAAATGATGCGGCTGGGGCCGATTGTCTCGTAGTACTTTCGGAACAGATACTTGACGGTTACCTCACCGGGCACCCAGCGAATCCACTGGAGGCTGCCGCTGGTGTCCACGGAAACGTTGGGGCATGCCCAGCAAAGCTGCAGCGTCTCCCGTTCCCAGGCGCAGCCGAAATGCGGAATGACAAATGTCACGTCGGGGAAGGCTTTTGCGATGTTGTGCAGCTTGAAGGGGCTGATGTTTTCATGCCAGGCGATGCCGCCGGCACTCCCCTGAATGCCGAAATGGATGAGCACGGGGATGTCCAGTTCGGCGCACTTCTCCCAGACTGGCCAGATCGATTCGTCCTCGATTGGCTGCTCGATCATCGGTGCGAGCAGCTTGTAACCCCGGAGCCCCAGTGCGGTTACCGCGTGCTCCAATTGGGCAACTGCGTCCTCATCGAAAGGGTTGTGATGTGCGAACCCGATGAATTTGTCGGGGTACCAGCTGACGACTTCGGCAAGATGCTCATTGCCGCCGCCGGTTACGAAGCCTACCGCACGCACGCCGTGTTCGTCCAGTTCTGCCGACCAGCGGCGGGCCTGCTCCCTGTCTCCCGGGTGGTCATCCCCCGACTCCGCCTGCGGGAATCCCCACATGCGTCGCCAGTGTTCACCATAAGGGCGGCTCAACTCCTGCACTTTGCGTGCCCGCTCCTCACCCACTTTCTCGACGTATTGTTGTATCGTATTTCCCATATTGGGGAACCACGGCTTCTGCGTGGGAAAGTGAACGTGAAAATCAATGATCTCAAAGCCCTGATACATTTTCACTCCTTGCAGCGGATGGCACGGCCGCCGCGGAGGCCGCTCAGTCGATTGCGCCGGTGAGTTCAGCCAAGAGGCGGCTGTCCATGCGCTTGCAGTGTGTCACTGGGCAAGAGCGCCGGCTTGCGAGCCAGCAGAGATGCCCCATGAGCGGGAGCCGCGCACACGGGCACGATTTGGCAGTCGGGCAGCAGCGCCGAGAGCTCGGTCTGAAACGCCCGCCGCAGGTGCAATGACTCCTCCAGAACGCCGCCGGCTATGGCGACGCGAGGGGCGCTAATGGGCCCGGCCTTGCGAACTGCCGATGCGGTTGTTGCGGCCAGTGCAGCGCCCGCATCGTCGAGAATCGAAAGCGCCACGCTGTCTCCGCAATCTGCCGCCTGCGTGACAAAGGGCGCGAAGGAGCGCAGCTGGAAATGGGCATGCGAGATACTGGTGTCGAGGTCGGCGATCCAACCAACCCATTCCTGGGACGAATGCCCGGCGATGGCGAGGAAACTGTCCGACAGGCAGGTCGCGGGGCCGCGGCCGTCAAGTGCGGACACTGCGGCCCGCAGACCGGCGCGGCCGATACTGAAGCCGCTGCCGGCGTCGCCCAGCCAGTGGCCCAATCCGTCGGCACGCGCGCAGCATCCATCGCGGCCGACCGCAAAGGCGACAGCTCCGCTCCCGGCGGCGACCAGTGCGCCCGGGCCGCCAAGGAAAGCGCCCGCCCAGGCGGCAACGGAGTCGTTCACCAGGCGCCACGGGCACATAAGTCCACAACTATCCAGAACGGAATTCAAGAGTTGATGTACATTTGCCACGTCCGACGGCCCATCAAAGCCAGCCATGCCGGCGCAAGCGGACTGTACATCGGCTGGGTCAACCGCTGATTCAGCCAGCGCGCGTGAAATCGCCGCTGCGATGTTGCTGCCGGCCTCTCCTACACCGACGAGATGGTAGTTGGAGGGACCGTCTTTCGCTTCGGCGACCAGGCCCCCGGTTCGGTCCGACAACACGATCTGAGTCTTGGTCGCGCCGCCGTCGATTCCAAGAAAATAGACCACATCTGGATTGTAGCCCGAAAGCCTTAAATGTCAAGCATCGGGCAGTCAAACTTGCGTAGGGAAAGCGGATTTTGCTCGCCTGTGGATTCTTTGGGAGAATTGCTGTAAACAGGGCCGTCTGCCGATTTCAGCGCCGGTGTACGTGTCACGATTTTCTCCTGGAAAAGACGGCTTCGGCCCACGTCTGCGCGGCGAAGTGAAGCGGTCTGTTCAAGGTGAACAGATGCTTAAGGAAGGGAAACCGGATTGCTTATGCGACAGGCCAGGATTGAACGAAAGACGCGAGAGACACAGATCGACCTTGAATTGGGGCTGGACGGAAGCGGCGCGTCTGAGGTCGACACCGGCATCGGCTTCCTCGATCATATGCTGACGCTCCTGGCAGCGCATGGGCTGTTCGATCTCACCGTGCGGGCGCGCGGAGACCTCCATATCGACGAGCATCACACCGCAGAAGACGTGTGCATCTGCCTGGGGCGAGCCTTCGACCAGGCGTTGGGGGATCGCGGCGGCATCGTGCGGACCGCGCACGCCTACGTCCCGATGGACGAGACGCTGGCGCGCGTTGTGGTCGATCTTGGCGGCCGGCCCTACTGCGTTTTCGAGGCTGAGTTCGATACGCCCCAGCTGGGTCAGCTGAGCACAGATCTCATTTTCCATCTGTTCGAGAGCATCGCCATCCACGGACGAATGAACCTGCACGCTGCGATCCTGTACGGGCGCAACGACCATCACAAGGCTGAAGGGCTGTTCAAGGCACTGGCGCGCGCGCTGGACGTTGCCACGCGCATCGAAAACAGGAGGGCGGGCGTTCCCAGCACGAAGGGGACGCTGACTGCGTGAACGCGGTCAGGCATCGTCAGCGCACAGCGAGCGGAGCGCGTTTTCTCCGGCCCTGCCCTATTCCCATTCCCAAAAACCCAATAATGCAAAGGCGCATTCCATGACAGTAAACATTCCGACGGACGTCGAAATCCCAACACTTGACGAAATCCGCGCCACGCGCAGCCGCATTGACCCCTACATTGTGCGGACGCCGGTCTGGCGCTGGCAGAGCGACACAGTGACAAGAGCGCTGGGTGCGGACACGGAAGTCTGGCTGAAACTCGAACTGTTTCAGAAGACGGGCACCTTTAAGCCGCGCGGCGCGGTCAATGACCTGCTGCGGCTTGCCCCGGCGGACAGGAAGAGAGGCGTCACCGCGGTCAGCGCGGGGAATCACGCAATCGCGGTAGCCTACGCCGCCCAGATATTCGGGGTCAGCGCCAAGGTCGTGATGCCGGCGTCTGCGCCCCTATTCCGCGTGGAGAAGGCCCGCAGCTACGGCGCCGAAGTTGTGCTGGTCGAAGACGTTTACGAGGGATTTGCGGAGGTCGAACGAATCCAGGCGGAGGAGGGGCGCGCTTTCGTTCATCCCTTTGAGGACAGGGCGATCATCGCCGGGCAGGCGACCGTCGGACTGGAATTGTGCGAGGATGCGCCTCCCCTGGACATGCTCGTCGTACCGGTTGGCGGCGGCGGGCTTGCCGCCGGGATCGCCGCGGCGGTCAGTCAGTTGCAGCCCGAATGCGCCATTTACGGCGTGGAGCCGGAGGGTGCAGACACAATGCACCGCAGCTTTGCAAGCGGCAGGCTCGAATCGATCGAAAGCGTGCAGACCATTGCGACAAGTTTGGGCGCGCCGGCGGCGCTGCCTTACAGCTGCAGTCTGTGCCGTCACTTCCTGAAAGATGTTGCACTCGTCAGCGATGAGGAGATGATCTGCGCGATCCGGCTTCTCTTCCACGAGATGAAACTGGCCTGTGAACCGGCCTGCGCGGCATCGACCGCGGCGCTGCTGGGCCCGCTGCGCGCGCAGGCGGCCGGCAAGCGGGTTGGATTGATCCTTTGCGGCTCCAATATCGGTGTGGACACTTTTGCCGAACTGATGGGCCAGGACAGGGAGGATGATTGAACTTGCGCCCGACCACAAACTCGGACTGCCGGTGGATAGTCCGGTCTTGCTGGCGGGCGGAACCATAGGGTACGGCGAGTCCCGACACCGCGAGCTGACGCTTGACCGGTTTGGCGCGGTCGTCATCGGTCCGTTCACGCGCCGCAGCCGGGCAGGCAGCCAACCGCCGCGCATGGCGCAGACCTTCGGCGGCTTTGTACGCCGCGTTGAACTGCAGAATCGGGGCGTATCAGCCGCGGTACGGAAGTTCGCCGGCCTCTGGCCCCGGCTCGGCTGTCCGGTGATTGCCCAGATCGGGGACAGTGAAGAGGAGGAGGCCGCGTCCACGGCGCGACGACTCACCGGTGTGGAAGGAATCGATGGGTTTGAACTCATCTGCAGCCCGGAGGCAAGCAAGCTGGAGAACGGCAGGCTGCTGGAGGCGCTACTAGTCGAATCGGACCTGCCGGTCCTGGTCAAGCTGCCATTGCCGCGGGCAGCGGGGCTGGCGCCAGCACTGATCGCGAGCGGCGCGGCCGGAATCGTGGTTGGCAGCCCACCGGTTGGAGCGGCAACGAACGGGGACGGCGGGACAGTGACCGGCGAGATGTTCGGGCCTGGGGTGTATCCGATGATGCTGGCGGCATTGCTGGAGGTGAAGGGCCTTGGCCTGACCGGGTCGTTGATTGCCTGTGGAGGCATCCACACGCGTGAACAGGCCCGTCACTGCCTGGCTGCCGGCGCCGATGCCCTGCAAATCGACAGCCTTGCGTGGGTCGAACCTGCCGCGGCGATGGCGCTGGCCGCGGCGATTGCGAACAGCGATCGCGCGCGCCGGTGAACGCGGATGAATCGAGACCGCCTGGCCGGCGCCCTCCCCGTATTTTTCTTCACATTCCGCCTCGTATACATTCCAGCCAGCGTCTTCACCCACACCGGGCACGGTCTACCCTGGCTGACAGCGCTGTTGGGTTGCGCGGCGACGTTTGGCGCCGAGTGGCTGACCCGGCGCGTGGCAAACGATTGGCAGGTGCGAGAACGGAAACGGGCGCCGGTCGTGGCAATCCTGGCGTTGGTCACACTCGGGTTCTTTCCCGAGGAGGCGCCGATAGGCGTAATTCTGTGGGCTGGGATTGGCGCCGCCTGGGCGATAGGGACGCACGGGTGGAATATTCGCTCTGCGCGTGCGCCGGCTGCGATCGCAGCTGTTGTGATCGGAGCGCTGCTGGGCGCGTCAGGGCTGTTTGGCCCAGGCAGCTGGCTGGCGGCGGCGGCGCTGGGGGCGGGGCTGTGGTATGGACAAAGATACTGATCTCTGAAATCGCCCAAAGATTGTGGAAATTTTAGCGGGCCGATCCGGCAACGGGCCCATCCTGCCCAATTCAGAATGTGGCGATGTTGAGCACCTCCCGTTCTTCCGGCGTCAGGGCGGCTATCTGGGCGTCGCTCATGCCGCGAAAGTGCGTATTTGGCGGAATGCCGGCCTCGAGCCCCCACATACGCTGCTCCTCCAGCGTCATCGCCGCCCGCGCCTCCGGGGAGATGAAGCGGTAGGCGTCGTTAAACCCCTTGATCCACCAGCGCTGGAAGTAGAAGATCAGCGAGTAACGCGGTCTGTCGCTGCGGTTGATGCCGCCGGAATGCCAGAGCGCGCTATCCCACATGACAACGGATCCGGCGGGCGCTTCGGCGATCAGCCAGCCAGGCGGCAGTTCGTCCGGCTCTTCGGGCGGGACTTCAAGCGACAGGTGCGTGCCGGGCCAGAGGTAGGGACCGCCGGTTTCGGTTGTGAAATCCTCGATTGCCCAGACCGACTGAATCGCCATGGGAAAATGCTTACCGCCGATGAACGGACTGACCGTAAAATCGGCCCAATCGGCATGCAGATTGCCGCCGTATTTTTGATGGTCCTTGGCGCCAGATGGCAACGGCGTGCGTATCGTCACATTGTGACAGAACATGTCTTCGCCAAGGACGCGACGGGCCACTTCGGCCATGGCGGGGTATCGCACCGGCATGCTGCGGAAGTGCGGATGTTTGGCCTGGGCGTTGAATGCCATACGCAGGTTTTCGCTCTGCAGGCCGTACTTCCGCCCTACGGTCTCCTCGGATGCGAGGGTCTCCTCGATGGCCCGCTTTGCTGCCGCGATTTCCGATGGCGGCAGGACGCTCTCCAGAATCGTATAACCGTCCCGCTCCAGCTCCTCGGCATGGCTCTCTATGTCAAAGGTAGTCATGGCTGCTCCTCTCTACGTAGCTGTCTCGATTCCGCGATCGAAGCGAACTTGCGATATGAGGGCAAAAGGGCTGGGTGACGGGCGCCCCTCCTGCCGTGAGAATCTTGGGCCCTGCACTGTGTCCGGGCCACCATTCGTCAGCGCTGCGTTGCGGTTATGCTATCACAGCTAGCTCATTTTGCTAACCCGTCTGACTCGTTCCCCGTTTATCACTTCCAGGGGACCAACTTGTGTGCGGAGAAGGGTAGCGAGGGTTTGCGAGTGTACGGCTGCGATTGAAGGTTCAGGAGCAAGGATGGCTGACACGGGTGCGCATAACATACCCGTGGGTGGGGGCGCCGCGGCTCTCGGCGGCAGGGCAATCGCAGCTAAATCCGGACGCCAAAATAACCCACAAAGGGCACCCGCAATGGGCACACACAATGGGTGCCCCTGCCAATTTTCATTCGTTTTCGGCTGAAGATCCGATCTCCAATCGCCGAAAGCCTTAAGAGTTCGCGACCGCGCACTATGAATTGCACTGTTCTCGTCGTTTTTTCGGAGTTGGGCTCGAATCGATTAGCGTCGCGGAGTCTTGACCCAATTCGATGCAATCGCCCTGCTCTCGGCGGCCCGAAGGATTGAATGTGCCGGCGAGAAAGTGTTTGTCGGCTAGACGGTTACAGGGAATAACGGCAACTGGTGAGCGGGCTGGCGGCCATCGAGGAGGACGTAGGGCGCGGCCTTTTTGGGCGATGGTACGCCCAGGGCGCGCAGGTCCTTGAGTTCCGTCAGGGTGCCCCGCCGGCGGGCGCGCAGGATGCGCTCGACGCTCTTGGGCCCGATGCCCGGCACGCGCAGCAGCGTATGTCTGTCTGCGTGGTTCACCTCCACGGGGGCGCCGCGCAGGTGGAGATCAGCCCAGGCCTGTTTTGGGTCCACGTCGAGACGCAGGTTCTGGTCCGCTCCGAAGCCGATGTCCTCGGTCTCCCAATTGTAATCGCGCAGCAGGAAGCTCGCCTGGTAAAGCCTGTGCTCCCGCTTCTTGGAGGCGGGCGAGAGGTTGTCAAAGGGCGTGTCGGGCACGGGGAAGAAGGATGAGTAGTAGACTCGGCTCAGTCCGGCCTGCCGGTAAAGTTTCTCACTCAGCGAGACCAGCTCCAGATCGGTATCGCCCACCGCACCGACAACAAACTGGGTCACGGACGATGAGCGTACCCGTTCCTGGCGGCGGATCTGGTGCATCCAGAGGAGACGTTGCATCAGCTCGTCCCAAAACTCCTTTTGCGGAGCCAGCTTCGCCAGTCTGCCTTGCGTCGCACCCTCCAGATTCACCGACACACGGTCGGCCAGCTGCATCGCTCTTCGCACCTGCTCATACTCTGCGCCGGGCATGATCTTGAGGTGGATGAATCCATCGTACTGTTTCTTCTTGCGCAGAATCTCCGCAGTGTCGATAATCTTGTCCTGGGCCTTAACGCCGCCGCCGATAATGCCGGAGGAGAGAAACAGTCCGTCGACCATGCGGGCCTTGTTCATGCGAAGGAAGCCTTCGGCCAGCTCGTCCGGCTGAAAGGTGAGACGTTGGGCGCTGCTGCGGCCGGCGCGAAATGCGCAGTAGAAGCAGTTGCGCTCGCAGGCCGTCGTCATCATCGTGCGAAGTAGTGGCTTGGGCCCGCGGGGGGTCATCACCCTGTAAATCGAGCGGCTCAAGGAGGCCGCGTTGCGCTCCTGCCGCGTCGGCTTGGCCGCGGCGGGCGTAAAGCAGCTGGGACGCGTCGGTTCGGCATGGGGCGCGTCACCGGCGGCTTCGAACCCGTTCTCGTCGCCGACGCGAGCGATTTTTTCGAGCGGCTCAAGCGCAAGGGAGAATCTCATAGACCAAGTATACGAACTTATGTTCCATTTGTCAAGTGCCAATTTGGGGAGGGAGTGAGATGCGCGCACTCGTTCAGCGGGTCAGCAGGGCCAGCGTGCACGTCGGGGGCCGTGAGGCCGCCAGTATTGGGCGCGGCTATCTCGTGCTGCTGGGGGTCGCCCGAGACGACTGCGAAACGCAGGCCGCGTGGCTGGCGCGCAAGATCGCGGGATTGCGCCTGTTTGAGGACGACGCCGGCAAGATGAACCTGGCCCTGGCGGATATCGAAGGCTCAGTGCTGGCGGTCAGTCAGTTCACGCTGTACGGAGATGCACGCAAGGGGAGGCGGCCCAGCTTCACGCGAGCCGCGCCGCCTGAGGAGGCAAAGGAGCTTTACGACAGTTTCTGCCGGCTGCTGACGGCGGAAGGGGTGCCGGTGGAGAAGGGTGTCTTCCAGACGCATATGGAGGTATCGCTGGTCAACGACGGCCCGGTGACCCTGTGGCTGGAGAGTGAAGGGGTCGCGTAGACCGGCCCGCCGGGCGGGACCGTCAAGCGGGCAACCGGACGTGAAATCGGAGGGGAACGAATGGCTGCAAAGCTGAGTACTGTTATAGCGGCCGCGCCAAAGACCGACCTGGCAGTGGTCGCGGCGATGGCCGCCCAGTTCGAAAGCTACATTATGCGCGGCGAGGTCTACCGGACGGTCGCTGTTACGACTGCGTCTCAGGTTGAGGAGCGCGTGCAGAGCAGCAGTGGCGATGTTCTGGCGAGGCTGCACAAGCTAGCGGCCCAGTCGGATGAACTGTCCCCCGAGCAGAAGCAGACGATGGCGGATGCGATTGCCCGCATCGAGGATGTGACTGCGCGACTGCCTTCGCGCTACCAGGCATTGCTGCTGCGCGAGGCCAGGGCGCGCTTGAACAGCCTGCAATGGTACCTGGACGATTGCATGGAGAACCGCCGCGAGTGTCGTGTGCAATATCCATTTGAAATACGCAACCGCCAGCGCATCGGTGAGATCGGCAAGGCGATGGACGCGGCGGGCGCAAAAGCGCTGGCGCCGCAGCTCGAAGGTATCGACCTGCGTTTGCGCAGATTGACAAGAGGCAGCGATTTCGTCTGGGACTCAACGGTGGCGCACGTCTACCCGGACTCGGAGTACTGGTATCTGTATGCGTTGCCTGTCGGGCCTGACCCCTGACAAAAACAGGTTGCCTGCAACCTACAGGTGCGGGCGCCGCGCCTAATGCGCCTTAAGGTGGATCGTCACCTCGTTGCGGTTGTGGAACAGCTGGCGCACATGGAGAATGGTGAAGCGTTCCCGCAATACGGCGCAGGCCGGATCGAGCTGCCGCGCGGACTGCCCCAGCTTGAGGGTCAACAGGGCCTCGGCGTGGGGATAGAGAAAGTCGGCGAATGCATTCGTCAGGCGCGCCGATGGGACGGCATCCATGCGCATATCGTTTACGAGGAGATCGAATGTGTCGGGTCCCTCGCGCAGGTAGGCTTCGGCCGACATGCGTTTATGGCGCACGCCGCGATCGGCCGCCAGCAGCGGATGGAGCATGGCCGGGTCGACGGCGGTTACGTACTGGCCCTTTTGTCTCAGCACGCGCGTCCAGCCGCCCGGCGCCGCGCCGAGATCTACGGCTACGCCTCCACTCGGCAGTTCGATGTGAAACGCTTCGATTGCCTCCAGAAGCTTGAATTCCGCGCGGCTGATCCGGTCCTTCTCACGGCGGAATCGACGCACGCCGCCCGCCCAGTCCGAAATGTTGTGGGAGGCAAGCGAGAGGCCCAGCAACGCCTGCGGGGCGCCGGCATTCTTCGCCGGCGCCGGCAGCTTCTGATCGACCGCGGCGCAGAGCACCGACAGGACCTGAAAGGGTTGGCGAACGTCGAGGGGCGAATTCGCGGCTTCTTCAAGGGCGGCGGCGACCGACCTGTTGATGTCGAACGGCTTGTATGGCAGATCGACGAAGATGCGGCTCTGGACTGAGAAGCTGACTTCCGCATCGAGCAGGTCGGCATATTCGGCCACGGCGGCGAGGGAGAGGCGGGCCAGGTCCCTCGGCGTTCCGATGAGCGGATTGGCGATGTCAACCGGGCAAATGTGGCGCGCAAAGATTGGCGGGTCATCGATCCAGGTCTCAGCCAGGCCCCAGAAACCTTCATCGCAGTCGACGAGCCAGACGCCGGATGCCAGCTCGGCCAGCGGTCGGGCGCCGATGCTGTCGCGACGGAACTCTTCCAGGGCGAGGTGTGCGAAGCCGGGGTCGGCCGTCAGAATGAGCTGGGCCATCTCAGGCGGTCGCTGCGTGGATTGCTGTCGCGATGTTTCTTGCGCGCTGCGGCGCGTCGCCGACGTAGGCAGAGGCGTCGAGCAGGCTGTTCGCCAATTCTGCGGGTACGAGCGCGGTGATGCGAGGATCTGCCAGCAGATTGTCCACCAGGGGATTTGGTTCCCCTTTCTGCAGGGCTTGCCACGCCAGCAGTGACTGCTCGCGAATCAGTTCGTGCAGATGCTGACGGTCACCGCCGGCCTTGACGGCCTCCATCAGCAGGCGTTCTGTCGCGGCGAAGACGCCGTAGTCACGCAGATTGCGGGCGGTTGGTCCGGGCCAGATGGTGACGCCTTCGAACAGGCGCTGGCTGCGGATGAGCGCTTCATCGGTCAGGAGGAAGGCCTCGGGCAGGAAAAGGCGGCGGTTGGCGGAGTCATCGAGCGTGCGTTCGAGCAGGCTGAGGGCGCTGTTGTCCCAGGCGATGCGGGGCAGGGCCGCAACCTGCCGGGTGAGACTGTCGATATTCTCGGCGGCAACGGGGTTGCGCTTGAAAGGCATCGCGCTGGATCCGACCTGCCTGGCGCCAAAAGGTTCGCTCCATTCGCCAAACGGGGGGGATTGGAGGATGCGCAGGTCGAAGGCGAACTTGTGCAGGCTGGCGCACAATCCGGCCAGCGCGTTGACGACCAGCCAGTCCTGTTTGCGGGGATAGGTCTGCGTCGTCGCCTCGTAGGCGGGCAGGTCCAACTTCAGCATGACCCGCTCTTCAAGCTGCCGAGGGCTATAGTCGCTGTTGGAAAGCAGCTGGCCAAAGCTGGCTGCGGTGCCGACCGCGCCCTTGATCCCCTTGCCGCGGACATTTACGTGTACGCGCTGCAGCTCGAGGAGGTCCTCGAGCAGGTCCTGGCCATACTGGGCCAGGCGGTAGCCGACGGTGGTGGGTTCGGCGGGCTGGATGTGGGTGAAGGCGATGGCGGGCGTGTCGGCTTCGGCCTCGATGCGCGTCGCCAAAGTTGAGAGCGTACGTTTCAGCCGCTTGACAATTTGATCGAGTGCGCTGCGCAGCCGCAGGGCGTCGACGTTGTCCAAAACGTCCATCGAGGTGGCGCCGAGGTGGATGATGGGGCCGCCCAACGGACACTGTTCGGCAAAGGTACGGATTTCAGCCATCAGGTCGTGGCCGATCTCGCGTTCGATCTGCTGGGCGCGGGCAATGTCGATCTGGTCCTGGCGTCCGCGCAAATCGGCGACCTGTGCGGCCGTCACCAGCCCGGCTTCGAATTGGGCTTCGGCCAGCGCCACCCAGACGCGGCGCATCAGCCTGCGCTTCTCGTCCTCGCTCCAGATGCGGCGCATCACCTCGCTTCCATAGCGCCAGGTCAGAGGGGACAGGTAGGTGTCGTGGGTAAATGTCGTCATGGGCTGTCGAAGATGGCCTGTGGAGGCTCGAACTCCTTCCTCATGCCGCGCAAATTGCACACCGCGGCTTCAGTTGCTCCAGGAAGGCCGACAGATCGCGATGAAGACAGTGGTGCGCTTGCCGCGCCCTGCCCAGATTGAACTGGATTTGGACCGGATCGACTGTGGCGGCATAGGCGCGGCGGAAGAAATTACGGAAGCCGCGTAGGGCTTCCAAGAGGAGAAATATCTCATTGGTCAGCGGCGCCGGGCGCACGCCGGGGATAGGCTGGGTCATGCGATGCAGGAGAGCGGAATGCCAGCGAGAAGCGTCGCCAATCTGGTACTCAAAATGCACTGCTATGAGGCGTAGGATTTCTTCACAAGCATTGTAAACATTGTGAATCTGGTAGGCTACGCTTTCCATTTGGCGGGCATCGTTGCCATTGAAGTCCCTTGCCCTGTCTTCGAGGTTGGCAAAGACATCATCGATCAAAGCCAGCTGCGCGGCAATGTCGGTCTTGAGGATCAGGAACTCTCGGGCGTCCACTCCACACCTTCTCGCCGGATACGGTCGGCAAACGGTACTGTTGCCAGATTGACCAAGTCCACATCCCTGCCCAGCAGCGACGAAAATCGCCCGATTGCTTCGGTCATGAGTAGGGGCCGTCCGGTCTCGATGGCTATATCAACATCGGACTGCTCGTGGAAGCGATGGGGTTGCGCCACAGAGCCGAAAATGTAGGCGAAGCGGATTCCATATCGGTCGCTATTCGATTCCAGAAGCTCGACGGTCTGCGCTAAGAGACGTTGCCGCTCAACTTCGAGGCGGTCGGAACGCTGCGCTATCGCTTTGTCCAGCACGCTGGTGTCAAAAGGCATTGGTCCGGATGCACTGGCGCGATGCCCGCAGTGCACGTTGGCCGTCCGTACACCTTGGCGTATCGGCCGACATTCGCTCTTCACTCGCCAACTGCTTGGGAAAGGGCTCCGCGCCCGAACATATTGTCCCGCTCGGGGCCGACCGAAACATAGGCGACGGGGACACCGGCCAGTTCGGCAATGCGGTTGATGTAGTTACGGGCGGCGTGGGGCAGGTCTGCCCAACCGCGGCATCCGGTCGTTGGCCTGTCCCAACCGGGCATCTCCTCCCAGAGCGGCTGCGCCTCGATCAGTTGGGAGGTGTCGGGGACGGCGTCGGTGAGTACCGAACCGTCGGCCAGGCGATAGCCGGTGCAGATCCTGAGTGGGTCGATGCCATCCAGGACGTCGAGCTTGGTAATTGCAAGGCCGGTCATGCCGTTGAGCCAGGCGGCGTAGCGAATGGCGACGCCGTCAAACCAGCCGCAACGGCGAGGCCGGCCGGTTGTGGCGCCGAATTCCTGGCCCACATCCTGCATCTGCTTGCCGATCTCGTCATGAAGTTCAACCGGAAAGGGTCCGTCGCCGACACATGTGCTGTAGGCCTTGCAGACGCCGTAGACTTCGTCAAGCGAGCCTGCGGGAAGGCCAGCGCCGGACGGAGCGAACGCGGCTGTGGGATGGCTGCTGGTGACATAGGGATAGATGCCCCAATCCAGGTCGCGCATGACACCGAGCTGACCCTCGAGCATAATGTCGTTGCCGGCTTCGAGCGCCATTCGCAGCATCGGCACCGTGTCGATGATGCGGGGGGCCAGTTGCAGCCGGTACTCCATCAAAAGGTCGTAGATTTCGCGACCATCGACCGGTTGCCCGCCGAGGATCGTCAGTTTGCGGTTGATGGTGCGCAGGGCGCTGTCCAGGCGGCTCTCGAGCCACTCCGGCTGCAGCAGGTCGCCCATGCGCAGGCCGGAGCGGGTGGCTTTATCGCTGTAGGCGGGCCCGACGCCCCTCATTGTGGTGCCGATCGTGTCTGCGCCCCTGGCCTTCTCTTCCAGCTGATCGAGTTTACGATGGTATGGCAGTATCATCTGGGCGCGGCTGCTGATCCACAGCCGGTCGCAGCTGACGCCGATTGACTTCAGGTTGGCGATCTCCTCCAGCAGAGACTGGGGGTTCACCACACAACCGGTACCGATGATGTTGTGGACGTTAGGATAGAAGATACCGCAGGGAACAATGTGGAGCACGGTCTTGCCGAAGTCGTTGACAACAGTGTGGCCGGCGTTGTCACCACCTTGAAAGCGGATGACAAAGTTGGCCCGTTTGGCAAGGTAGTCGACGATACGGCCCTTTCCTTCATCGCCCCACTGTGCGCCCACGACGGCAGTAACAGTCATGTCAATTCCCTGGTTTCACCTGATAGTTGGGCGCCTCTTTGGTGATTACGACGCTGTGCGGATGGCTTTCCTGATAGCCTGCCGGGCTGATGCGGACAAAGCGTGCCTTGCGCCACAGGTCCGGAATACTCTCGGCGCCGACATATCCCATGCCGGAGCGAAGGCCGCCCAGAAGTTGGAAGACGAACTCGCTGAGGAGGCCCTTGTAAGGGACCTGACCTTCAATTCCTTCGGGTACGGTCTTGCCGCCGATGTCGGGAGAGGCGCCGTTGCGGGACTGGCCGCTGGCATAGCGGTCGGCGGCGCGTCCTCTCATTGCGCCGATGCTGCCCATGCCGCGATACTCCTTGAACGAGCGGCCCTCTCGGATAACGATTTCGCCGGGAGACTCATGCAGGCCGGCGAGCAGGCTGCCGAGCATGGCCGCGGACGCCCCGCAGGCGAGCGCCTTGGTGATATCGCCGCTGTAACGGATGCCGCCATCGGCGATCAGGGTCACCCTGGTGGATGCCGCGGCCTCGGCGCAGGTGGCGATCGCGGTAAGCTGGGGCATGCCTGCGCCCGAGACGATGCGTGTTGTACAGATTGACCCGGCGCCCACACCGACTTTGACCACGTTTGCGCCGGCCTCGGCCAGCATCTGCACACCCTCGGCGGTTACGACGTTTCCAGCAATAATTGGAAGATTAGGGAAACGTGCGCGCGCAGATCCAACCGTTTCGAGAACGCCCTGTGTATGGCCGTGGGCGGTATCGACGGCAATCGCGTCTGCGCCGGCGTTTACGAGGCTTTGGGCGCGGCGCATTGCGTCTGCGCCGACGCCAATTGCGCCGGCCACGAGGAGACGTCCGCGTTCATCTTTGGCCGAGTGGGGGAAGTCCTGCCGCTTCAGAATATCCTTATAGGTGATTAGTCCCTTAAGGTAGCCGCGCCGGTCGACCAGCGGAAGCTTCTCGATTCGGTAGCGGTGGAGGATCTCCTGGGCCTCTTCCAGCGTCGTGCCAAGCTGGGCGGTGATGAGATTATCGGACACCATGTAATCGGAGATCGGGCGCAGGTGGTCGGTTGCGAAACGGACGTCGCGGTTGGTGAGGATTCCCCGAAGCTGATTGTCATCATCGGTGATCGGTACACCGCTGATGTGATAATGGCTCATAACCGCTTCGGCGTCGGCGAGCGTGTTTTGGGGACGGAGGGTGATTGGATCGACAATCATTCCGCTCTCGCTGCGTTTGACCTTGTCGACCTCTTCAGCCTGCTGTTCCATCGAGAGGTTGCGGTGGATGACGCCCAGGCCGCCCTGGCGGGCAAGTGCAATCGCCAGCTCGGCTTCGGTTACGGTGTCCATGGCCGCGCTGACGATGGGGATGTTCAGCGCGAGTTTGGGATGCAGGCTGATGCTTACGTCGACGTCGGCGGGCAGTAGTTCGGCGTAACCCGGCACGAGTAGAACGTCGTCGAAGGTCATGGCGTCCTGGCCGAAGAGGTCATTGACCAGTGGAACGAGGGTGGAGGGTGCGTTTTCATTGCCTCTGGGTGGCGCCTCATTCGAATCGGGGGTCTGGGCGATGGGAGAACCGTTGCGTGTGCCTTCAATCACGGGAACAGTCATCTTATTCCTCCCGGAGTCAGTTGAAATCACCATGAGCTATTCTACCACCGCAGCGGAGGCGGGCGCGAATTGGCAGGGGTTGGAAAGAAGGTCCGCGAGGAGGCCGTGCGCAAGGGGCGTTGAAAGAATCGGACCGGCGACCGGCTTTCAAACTCTTATGCTACTTGAAGCGGCGCGCCAACTCTGCTTCAACTTCAGTCCAGGAGAGCTCGCGCTGCGCCAGGAGGACGAGGCTGTGGTAGAACAGGTCGGCCATCTCGGAGACGAGGCGTTCATCGCTCTCCTGAAGGGCAGCGACGATGAGTTCGACCGCTTCTTCGCCGACCTTCTGGGCGATCTTGCCAGTGCCGTCAGCCAGAAGACACGCGGTGTAGGAATGCGGCGTCGGGTTAGCTTTGCGCTCGGCGATGGTGGCTGACAGGTTGTCGATGATTTCGGACATGGCTCAGATTCTGCCCAACTTCGCTCGGTGTCGGATGTCCCTCAGAACAACCTCTTCGCCGAACGCGCGCCGCACCTCGTCGCATGGTTCCTCGTCCGCGGTCAGGAATAGCTTCTCGCGGGCACGCGTCATTGCCACATAGAGACGGTCCAATTCCAGGAGGCGAAACTCATGGCTGTTCGCATTGTCGATGTCATGCAGAGCTGTGCCGTCGCTCTTGCTGGTCGGCGGAAACTGGGTATGGCCCAAACAGGGAACAAAGACGATGCGAAACTCCAGACCCTTGGCGCGATCATAGGTCCCTACCCGGACTCCTTTGCCCAGGATCCCCCTTGGCTGCAACTGCGCGCATGGGATGCGTCCGCTCTTGAAACCTTGCATGAAGCCTGCCACTTGTCGATTGTGTCTCACAAAGACAGCGATTTCGTTGTAATCGAAGTCGCCCCCACTTGTAAGCTCCCTGATCTTTTCCTGGATGAGGGGGGATTCGCCCTTCCGATCAACGAGATAGAAAACCGGTTCATCGCGTTCGCCGCCGGGCAAATCAAATTCAACGTCTATGACGGCTCCGTCATCGTCGTCTACGGCCGCCACCAGGACATCGCCCCGAACCCGCTTGGCCGCTCGATAGATGGCCGGCACATTGCGGTAATTGCGCTTAAGAAAATGGGAACGTCCTGAGATGTCGAGGCCGGCCCATCGGGGTCGGTAGCCGCCGGCATAGATTCGCTGCGCGGCGTCATCCAATATGAGGACACCGTCATCCGGCAACGGGTTCTGGGGGGCGCCGGCAACGAGCGCGCGCACAAGCTGAATCTCGACCAGCGTCATGTCCTGCGCTTCGTCGACCACGACGCAGCGGTAACTGCCTGGGGCGGACCCCTGAACGACGTCGCGAGCGTGAATCCTCTTATCGACGAAGCGCACGGCCTTCAGATTCGCCAGTTCCCGGTCCCAGGCAGCGGACAGCTCCCAGACCCGCTTCCGGACCTCTTGCGAAAAGGACTTCTTGCGCCCCAAACGCTCGATGGACAGATAGCTGTCAAGGTCCCGCAATCCGTTTCCTTTGATTACCCGTTCAACTTCCTCGCGCAAGTATTCTTTTCCCAGCTGCTCCAGAGGGGATCCGGCAACTCTTTGCCGATAGGCAGCGTCAAACGCGTTGCGCGCCAGGCCGCTATCCACCCAGCGGGCATCATACCTGTAAACAATTGAGTCGATGTTCGCGAATTCAACATTAGACGGCGCGTGCTGCAACCTTGGATACCGCTGCTTCAGGATCTCGCAGAGCGAACGGCTGAAGGTCGTGAACAATATGCGCTCTTGCGGGTAGCGTCGCGCCAGCTCTGCAACTCGATGCAAGCCGACAACCGTTTTTCCCGTGCCGGCTGCGCCCCGAATTCGCGCCGCGCCCGACCATCTTTGTTTGACGAGGGGCCCTTGGTCCGGATGCAGAAAGAGCGCCCACTCTTCGAAGTCGCCACGGAACATACGGCTGACAAGCTGCTGAACGTCAGGAAGGAGATCGCCTCTTCGCTGTGCCACGCCAATAGGGTTCCTCGGTCCGGTTTTCTCTCCTATGGGTAGCCTGCCTTGCAGTGACACAGGAACATCCGGAATGCTTACAAAAAGTTCTGCGATCTCCTCCGTATCGGGATCTACGTAGAACTTATGCCTGTCGGCCCAGGCATACATTGGATCATGATGCCCGGCGTTTGCCACGATGTACCGCTCATGATCGACGGCGAGGATGATGCGTAGCTCTTGCGATGCCCGCAAGGACCATAGATTGCCATCCGGGTTGCCACCTAGCTTCTCGAAATTCAATCCTGGCACTGTTGGGTTTTCGACGAACTGGCAGACCGCAGAGATGCAGCGCGTTTTGTCTTGCTCTGACAGTCTCTTGCTCCTGTCCATCTCCCGATTGAAGGCGCTGGTGACGGCCAGGACTCTCGTTCTTTCCCCGGCGGAGCTTGACAGGCGCATAACATACTCCTGTGGGCTGATAAGCGACAAGGTGGAGATATCACAAGCAAGGGATACTGTTAACTACGTAGGCACGCGGGCGCGGTTTCGGGTATCGAGCGACGTATTGGTTAGCGCCCTGATAAAGCGTACGCGGACAAGAGATGTATCGGCGAAAGTGCGACATTTTCGAGGCGAATCTCGCCGTTGCAAGAGCTGTCCGAATCGCGGCCGGTTCAAGTAATCGCGTCCTCGGGCATGCGCACGGGGACACCGCGGGCCTGCAGATGTTGCTTTACGTCCATAACTTTGAGTTGCCTGAAGTGAAAGAGGCTGGCGGCGAGCGCGGCCTCTGCGCCCCCGTCGGTGAGCGCGGCGGCGAAGTCTTCGGGCCGGCCGGCGCCGCCGCTGGCGATGACCGGGATGTTGACGGCGTCGGAGATCGCGCGTGTCAGGGCGATGTCGTACCCTTCCTGTGTGCCGTCGCCATCCATGGAGGTCAGGAGAATTTCGCCGGCGCCGAGCGCTTCGACCTTCTGCGCCCACTCGACCGCGTCGAGGCCGGTGTTGATGCGCCCACCGCTGATGAAGACGTCCCACCCTTCCTCGTTGCTGCGTCTGCGGGCGTCGATGGCGACAACGATGCACTGGCTGCCGAAACGCTGGGCTCCTTCGCGCACGATCTCCGGATTGCGGACGGCAGCGCTGTTGACGCTCACCTTGTCGGCGCCGGCCAGCAGGATCGCCCGCATGTCGTCGACCGTGCGGATACCACCGCCGACGGTAAAGGGGATAAAGACGGTATCGGCGACCCGGCGCACCATTTCGGCAACGATTTCGCGCGCCTCGTGGGTGGCGGTGATGTCAAGGAATACGAGCTCGTCGGCGCCCTCATTGTCGTACACCTTGGCCTGCTCCACCGGATCGCCGGCGTCGACCAGATCGACGAAGTTGATGCCTTTGACGACGCGGCCGTCCATCACGTCGAGACAAGGGATGACCCGTTTTGCCAGCAATTCAGCCTCCGTAGGCGCCAGGGAATGTTGTACTCGGGTTGTTCCTAGTCCGAGCGATGGTTGAGCAAGCGGGCCGCGGCCTGCCATGCGGGCAGCTGCTCGGGCGAGGTCTCCTGCAGCAGATCGCGCGCCTCTTCCAGGCTGCACCAGCGGCATTCACTGTGGTTGTCGTGCCCGAGCTGCACAGTTCCGTCTTCAACTTCGGCCAGGAAGTAGACAATCGTGCGTTCGACATCGTAGCCGCGAATGTTGACGATGAAGCTCAGGACGGTGGGTTGGTCCTGCAGCAATCTGCGAAGCGGCAGCCCTGTCTCGGTCGAAAATTCGCGGCGCGCGCAGTCGAGGTCGCTCTCGCCGGGTTTCACGCCTCCGCGCGGGAACTGCCATTCTTCGAAAAAGTGGTTGTAGAGCAGCAGGAGCTGCGGCCCGGCATCCAGGGCGCTTTTGCCTGCGCCGCAACGGTAGGGAATGATACCGGCGCTGCGGCGTATGCGAGGGCCTTTTCCGATCGTGATGGCGGTGGGCAGGTCGAGGGCCCTGGTATAGAGGGCCTGGCCGATGATCACGCCGTCAATGCCGTAATGTTCATGTCTCTTGAGGGCGTGAATGTCATCGAGGCCGGCGACGCCGCCGCTGGCGATCACCTGCAGGCCGGTCAAGTCGGCGAGGGCTGCGGTGGCCTCCACGTTGACGCCGCTGAGCATTCCGTCGCGGCTGATATCGGTATACAGGACACGCTCGACGCCGACGGCGGCCATGCGGTGGCCCAGCTCGATAGCGGTTACCTGGCTGACGTTTTGCCAGCCGTGGGTGGCGACCTTGCCATCTTTGGCGTCGAGGCCGACCAGCACCTGCGGCCCGCCCCAGCGCTCAATGGCGGCACGCACGAGTTCCGGATCGCGCACAGCCGCGGTCCCCAGGATAATGCGATCGGCGCCGAGGGAGAATGCCAGCTTGATGTCGTCCAGACTGCGAAGGCCGCCGGCGAACTGAATCGGGACGTCAACCGCCTGTCGAATCTGTTGAAGGCGATTCAGGTTGGTCGGCAGTCCTTCGAAGTCCAGCTGCGCGTCGCTCGAGAGGCGCTTTACCCTGGGATGAAAGTCGGCCGAGCCGGTAAAGGCGCCATCCAGGTTGACGACGTGCAACCATTCGGCGCCGAGTCCGACCCAGTGGCGGGCCATCTGCGCGGGGTCGTCGCCGAAGACGGTCTCCCTGTTCGGGTCACCCTGTTGCAGTCGTACGCAACGTCCATTTTTTAGGTCAATGGCAGGATAGATTCGCATTGTGCTATTCGGCTTTTTGACTTACGGGCTCGGTGACGAGCGAGTTTTCGACATTTTCGATGGCCTGATCGAGTTCGGCCTGCAACTCGATCAATGTTTCTTCGTTGAGCAGTCCGCTGCGGGTCAGGTCATCCAGAGCGGAACGTTCGGCGCGCAGAGCCTCAGCACGGGCCAGGGAGGTGATCTGCTCGTGATACTCCGGATGCTCGGCCAGCAGCTCCTCCATCTGTGCGCTTGCCTGTTCCTCGCGCGCGGCAAGCTCTCCCTTGACCGTTGCGTAGGTGGTGGGCAGGAGGGCGTCTTCACGGTGGAGTCGGTCCAGATGACGGCTGGCGGAGCGGATGGCGAGCAATTTCCCTTTGATTCGATGATAGTCGTCCGGTTGTTGCGATCGCTGGGTAAGGCCGAGCCGCGCAAGCAGACCGGAAATGGAAACTGCCTGCACCAGAAGTGTAAAGAGGACGACGGCGAAGGTCATGGCGAGAAGCTGCGGGCGGTTGCCGATGGCGGCAGGCAGGCTCAAGGCCAGCGCGAGGCTGATTGCGCCGCGCAGTCCGCCCCACGACATTACGAGCAGGTAGGGAGGCGGAACCTTGCGGCGGAAGAGTCGGACGGCGCCGCCCAACAGATAGACGACGATGAAGCGGCCGCCCAGCACGGCAACGACAGCGATCAACGAGGGAACGAGATGGGCGACCAGCTCCTCCCATTTGACGCTGATGCCGAGCAGGATGAAGAGAAAGGAGTTGGCGAGGAAGGCGATGTATTCCCAGACGGTGAAGAGGACGAACTTGGTTGACGGCGTCATGCCGCGCGGGCCGATGTTTCCGTTGACCAGGCCTGCAAGCACGACGGCCAGCACGCCGCTGAAGTGGAACTGCTCGGCGAGGAGATAGCTGCCGTAGGCGAGAACTGTGGTGAGCGTAACTTCGATCAGATGGTCGTCGATCTGCTCGATCATTTTGGCGACGGCATAGCCCAGAATGCCGCCGACCAGCAGGCCGCCGACCGACACGCGCAGAAAGTCGACCAGGCCTTCAATTGGATTGATCGTGCCCTCCAGGGCGAGGGCGAGCATGATATGAAAAATGACGACAGCGGTGCCATCGTTGAAGAGGCTCTCGCCTTCGACCAGCGTCATCAGGCGCTTGGGGGCGCCAACGGAGCGGAAGGTGGCGACGACAGCCACGGGGTCGGTTGCGGAGATCAGCGCGCCGAAGATGAGCGCGGCCGGCAGCGGCAAGACATTGGCAGCAACGAGGACGAGAGCGATGAGGCCGGTGCTCAGCAGGACACCGGGCACCGCCATCGCGGCGATCGGCGCCAGGTCGGCTTTCAGGTCTTTCAGATGCAGGTGGAAGGCCGCTTCGAAGATCAACGGGGGCACGAAAAGGCCGAGCACGAGGCCGGGCGTCAGCTCCAGGTGGAGGCTGCCCTGTACGGCCAGAACCAGGCCGGCAATGACCAGCGCCACCGTATAGGGCAATCGCACGTGGCGAACGGCGAGCGCGACAAGGAGCACAACCGCCAGCACCTGGACAATCTCGAATTCCAGTTCAAGGAATGCTTCCACGACCTACTCCGGTGTATCAAACAGGAGATGGCTAAATGCGCCTCTCCGGTGGGTGTACGTGCGAGCCGCCGGTTTCGGCGGAATCTGAAGCCTCACCCCTGGGCAGATTGGGAACGCCGGTGGGTATGGCGAAATCCTGGATGATTCGATCGTTTTCCACGCAGGCGACCGCGGCGAAGGACAACCTTTGCCAATCGCGGAGGGCAACGGTGGACCGGCCGAGCAGGTGGGCGCGATAGAGGCTGAATGTCAGTCCGTGGCCGACAACCGCAAGGGTCTCTTGTGGGTGGCGGGCGTTCCAGTCTTCGATGCCGGCGCGGAAGCGCGCCAGCGCGTCTGCCGCCGGTTCCCAGCCTGCGACCGACTCGCGGGGGCGGCGAAACGTTTCGGCGACGCGGGCGGTGTAGCCGCCTATCCACTCGGGCGTGCGTTTCAGCTCATCGAAGCGGGCATCCAGTTCGACCGGGATCGTAGTTGCCTGCAGGAACGGCGCGACGGTCAAGCGGGTTTTGGGCTCGCTGCTCAACAGCAGGCGATCGACGGCCTGCCAAAAGGGCTGGCGGGCGATCTCCTCGGCCTGGAGGCGGCCGACGTCGTTGAGCTGCCAGCGGGCGGCGTCAACGCCGGGAATCTGCCGCGTACAGGCGTGGGTGATGAGGTAGAGCTTCCCTGGACGGCCAGCCTTGGGTTCTGTCGGCTGCGGGCTATCCGGCTGGGCGTAGGACGTTGGCGCAGTGGTTGACATCTCGGCTCACCGTTCGCCGTTCGGAGGCCGGCTCTCGACTGTCTCGATGAAGTTGCGCAGGATATGCAGGCCGACGGTATGGCTCTTTTCCGGGTGGCATTGGATGCCCCAGGCATTGCGGTGGCGGACAATCGAGGGGTAGTCGATGCCGTAGTCGGTGAGGGTGAGGACAGCGTCTGGGCGGGCTGCGTCGCAGTAGTAGCTGTGGGCGAAGTAGCCGAACGCGCCGTCGGGCACGCCATCGAGCATCGGATCCGGCCGCTGGCGATGGAGCTGGTTCCAGCCGATCTGGGGGACTCGCAGGCTGCGGCCCGAGCGAATAGGATCGGGCATTTGGGCGGGGAAGCGGCGCACGCGTCCCGGGATCAGGTGCAGACCTTCGTGGACGCCCATTTCCTCGCTTTCGTCAAAGAGCATCTGCATGCCGACACAGATGCCCAGGAGGGGAAGGCCGGCGGCGACGCTGTCCAACAAGGGCGGTTCGAATCCCTGGCGGCGCAGATTGTTGATGCTGTCGCCGAAGGCGCCCTGGCCGGGCAGGACGAGCGCGCGCCAGCGCGTAAAGTCGACCGGGTGGTCAACGATATCGACCTGAATTCCGAGGGGGCCGGCCACCGTTTCGAAGGACTTGAAGACGCTGCGCAGGTTGCCGACGCCATAGTCAACGATCGCGATCATGGTGAAGTGGGTGCATCGTTGTCGGTAGCGATGGCAAAGTTGCGCACAAGCGGCGGTGGAAACTCATCGCGAAAGATGGCGGCTGTCAGCTCGCGAATTCGGGTTTCGGCGCGTTCGGCCTCCTCGGCGCTGAGAAGCTGTTTGCGGTGTGCTTCGTCAAACTCGGCCTCGCGCAGCACGGACACACGTTTGTCTGCATTATACCAGATGGCAAGGATCAGATCGGAGGTGCGGTAGGATCCGTCGTCGCGCTGCAGCGGTCTGCAGACGGGGAGGTAGAAGCCGATTGGGTCGCCCGCGTCCGTGAAATACTTTTCGACGAGCTGGTCCAGGTCCGGCAGCCAGAAACGGAACCAGACGAATCCCGGCCCACCGATGACGGTATCCATCAGCTCGACTTCGGGGGCGTCCGTTGTCCAGGCGGCGCGCTCGACGAGCAGGGCGTTGAACCACTCGGCGCGGTAGCCTGTCATGGCGGCATCTGCCCGCCAGTCGCCGCTGTTGAATCTTTGAAACATTCGCTGTGATGACTCTGCCGTCTCAGTCATAAGGTGTGAACCTGGTTGCAAGTGCCAGTGGTTGCCGGTCAGTGCAAGGGACAGCCCGACAGTTCAGAGCGAGTCTCTGATCGGGGGGGCGTCCGGCGACGGGATTGGGGGAATTTCGGGCCGATTTCGGGTACAATTCGGCGTTTGGCATTGCATAGTGATCACAGAGTAGCAGGTCTTTTGCGTTCTTGCTTTTTGGCGCGAATTGGGCCGGTCTGGTTGGGCAGTTTTGCATGATATGAAAAGTTTAGCACAGTCGGGGCGCTTTTGCTCTGTATTTGGCCTATTTCCTTCATTTTACGTCTAGTTTCGGCATGAGCCGGTCGTTTTGGCGATTCCATGCGGTGTGCGGGCCGGCGGTAGCCTGGACTTTTGGGCGTTTCGCCGGCACGCTCGCCAGGTGGAAACTGGCGGCGCCATCAGGGAGTCAGCCCGAATCAGTATTTTCTGACGATGGCGCGGTAGGCGTTCGGCTCGCGGAACTGGATCAGTTGACGCTCCTCGCGGACCGCGCGTACGCGATCGAGATCGATCGTTGCGATGGCGTAGCCCTCCATCGGCTCTTCGAGAGCGGTGTAGTGTTCACCTTCCGGCCCGACCATGATCGAGTCGCCGGCAAACTGGATGGTGGGCTCTTCGCCGACGCGATTGGCGGCGGCTACAAAGGCGGCGTTTTCGGCAGCGCGGCTGACAATGTGGGCGCGCCACTGTTCGCGGCGGCCGGCCTCCCAGTTAGCGGCCAGGACGAGCAGTTCGGCGCCGTCCAGGGTCAGGCTGCGTGCGGCCTCGGGGAAGACGATATCGGACCCGATCATGAGCCCGAAGCGGCCCCAATCGGCGTCGACATTGATGAATCGGAAGCCGGGGCGGTAGACCTGGCGCTCCTCGCCGAGCAGATGCACCTTATGATAGGCGGAGAGGACGTCGCCCTCGGGGCCGAGGCAGGCGACGCCGTTGTAGAGGATGCTCTCCACCTTCTCTTTGATGACAAGGCCAAAGACGACGTGCGTGTTGTAGTCGCCGGCGCGCTTGGCCAGGTAGTTGGTGGCGTGGCCGGGCACGCGTTCGGCCAGCGTGGTGGCGCGCAGACCGAGTTCCGTGCCGGTGTAGCTGAGCTCCGGAAAGACGATCAGGTCGGTTGGCTGCGTGTTGCAGATCGTCTCAATGAACTCCCCCATCTTGCGCAGGTTGTCTTCGGCGCTGTTCAGCCCGGGCGCCATCTGCACGAGGGCAACGGTAATTTCGCGAGCCATCCAAACTCTCCGCGATCTCTACATCAGGTTAGAAGCGGCGCAGACGGGGAAAGTATAGCACGGGCGGCGCCATTCCTCATCTTTCAGACGCTGTGTTAGAATTCGGAAGCGTAGCCGAAAGGAGAGAGGGAATGACGGGGAGGCGTTCGGTGTTTGGTACGATCGTAAGGCGTACTTGGCTCATACTGCTGGTGGCGGCAGTTGTAATCCCGCTGGACCAGTGGACGAAGATTCTGGTGCGCCGGAACATCGAGAAGCACGATTACATCATTCCGTTTCCGGCGCTGGGCAAGTATTTCGTCTTCGAGCATGTTGACAATTACGGCGCAGCCTTTGGCATTTTGCAGGGGGCGGGACCGGTCTTCATCGTCATTGCGGCGGCGGTTGCGGTTGCAGTTTTCTACTATGCCCTGCGTCATTTGCCGGAAGACCAACGATTGATTCGCGTATTGCTCGGCTTCCAGCTGGGCGGCGCGCTGGGGAACGTAATTGACCGCCTGCAGCAGGGCTACGTGACCGACTTCGTCAAGGTCGGCGTGCCCGGCGTCTACTACTGGCCGAATTTCAATATCGCGGATTCCTCGATCGTTTGCAGTGTGATCGCTCTGGCGGTGGTCATCCTCTACCAGGACATACAGCTTTCCAAGCGGGCCAAGGCTGAGGCCCCCGAAATTGGCGCGGCGGAATCGTCGGAAGCGTAGCCGGGGGCAGAGGGCGGCGCGTGGACGACGATAGAAACGCGATACGCCATTTCACTGTTCCCGCGTCGGCGGCAGGCCAACGCCTGGACCGGTGGCTGACCGAACAGTTTCCGCAGTCGAGCCGCAGCGCGGTCCAGCGCTGGATCGCGGACGGGCTGGTGCAGGTCAACGGCGAGCGTCCGGCGAAGGCCGGTATGGCGCTGGAGGCGGCGGCACAGGTTGCGGTCGTGCAACTGCCGCCGCAAGATACAACGCTACAGCCGCAAGAGATTCCCCTCGACATCATCCATGAAGACGACGACCTGCTGGTCATTGACAAGCAGGCCGGGTTGGTCGTGCATCCGGGGCCGGGGCACGCGACCGGTACGCTCGCCAACGCTGTGCTGCACCACTGCCCCGGTCTGACGGGGATCGGTGGGGAAAGGCGGCCTGGCATCGTCCACCGGCTGGACAAAGGGACGTCGGGCGTGATCGTGGTGGCCAAGCATGACGCGGCGATGCGATTTTTGCAGGAGCAGTTCGCGGCGCGCACGGTACGCAAGGAGTACGTTGCCCTGCTGGAGGGCAGGATCGAGCCGCCGCGGGGCCGCATTGACGCGCCGATTGGCCGCCATCCGATAGAGCGGCAGCGGATGGCGGTGTTGCCCGTTGCAGGCGGCGCGGCGGGCTGGAGCGGGCGCGCGGCCGTGACCGACTACGAGACCTTGCGCGTCTACGAGACGCAGATGGGCGGGCAGACGGTGCGTTTTTCCCTGGCGCGCGCCATACTGCACACGGGGCGTACGCACCAGATTCGCGTGCATTTCACCTGGCGCAGAAATCCGGTCGTCGGGGATACGATGTACGGCTTCACGCGGGCGCGACTGGCGCTGAAACGGCCCTTCCTTCATGCCTCCAGGCTGGGGATTCGCCTGCCGGGGACGGAGGAGCAGCGGATGTTCGAGGCGCCATTGCCGGCGGACCTTCAGGCGGTGCTCGACCGGCTGGGAGAATACGAGGAATGATTGAGAAGTTATACAGGATCGCCGAGGGGCTGAACAACCGCTTCGAGGACGGCAGCGATCCGTTCTACATTGTTACGCGGCTGGCCGAGGAGTGCGGAGAGGTTGCGAGCCAGGTGAACCATTTCGAGCACAAGGGTGTGAAAGCGGAGAAGCTGGGCCCTCCGGACCGGGCCGCGTTCGCCAAGGAGCTGCAGGACGTGATGCGCGTTGTGCTGCAGCTGGAGATTCATTACGAACTGCGGGAGGAGCTGACGAAGTCGGTTGATGTGCACTACCGACAGATTGTGCGCGAGGGTTGGGTCGAGCCGCTGCCGGAAGAATCGGGCAACGGCGAGTCGTGATTTCCCTCCGGGGTGGGAAGCCCGGAAATCAGCGCAACCAGTCGGAGACTGCGTCGCGCTCCCCGAGAAGCTCCTGGGCGGTGGCGGCGATCGCCGTCCGGTCGAAATCGCTCAGGTCAAGCCCATCCACAATGCTGTAATCCCCATCCTCTATCGTTAGAGGATAACTGAAGATGACCCCGGCGGGCGTGCCGTAGGCGCCGGTGCTGGGGATGCCCATGCTCGCCCAGTCCCCGGCGGAGGTGCCGGCGTACCAGGTCTGCACGTGGTTGACGCAGGCGTTGGCCGCGCTGGCCGCGCTGCTGGCGCCCCTGGCGGCGATCACGGCCGCCCCGCGCTGCTGGACAGTGGGAACAAAGGTCTCTTTGATCCAGCTGTCGTCGCCGATGACCGACGCGGCCTCTCGGCCGTCGATCTGCGCGTGGAAAGCATCGGGGTACTGGGTGGCGCTGTGGTTGCCCCAGATGGTGACGTTTGTCACGGCTGTAAGGGGGCGCCCCGCCTTGTGCGCGAGCATGGTCCTGGCGCGGTTGTGATCGAGGCGGGTCATGGCGGTGAAGCGACCGGGGGGGACGTCGGGCGCGTTGTTCATGGCGATGAGGCAGTTGGTATTGGCGGGGTTGCCGACGACGACAATGCGCGCGTCCGGAGCCGCGTTCTCGTTTATGGCCCGGCCCTGCGTGACGAAGATGGGGCCGTTGGCGCTGAGCAGGTCTTTGCGCTCCATGCCGGCCGTGCGGGGGCGGGCGCCGACCAGCAACGACCAGTTGGCGCCATCGAAGGCGACATCGGGCTGATCGGTCAGAACCGTCTGCGTGAGAAGGGGAAAGGCGCAGTCATCCAACTCCATTGCTACGCCTTCGAGCGCCCCCATTGCCGGCGGGATCTCCAGCAACTGGAGGATGACGGGCTGTTCGGGACCGAACAGATCGCCATTGGCGATGCGAAAGATAAGGGCATAGCCGATGTTGCCGGCCGCGCCGGTCACTGCTACACGAATTGGGTCGTTCATCACTTTCGTATCTCCGGGAATGGCAGCGGGTGACGATCTCGCACTGTTGCAGGTCGGATTGCGACGGCAGACTCCTCAGACTTCACGAAGGACGCGAAGTGGCACGAAGGTCACTTGTCTCGGACCTTGGCGCCGTGCGTGGAGAGTTCTGAAAAGTTGGAAGAATCGAAACTGTCGGATTCATCAGTGTAACTGTTCAGATTATATGGATGGATTCACAGGTCCAGCTGCAACTCACATTGCCGATCATAGACGCGAAAGCCGAAAGAGGCGAAAACTGGATTGAGGCGGCTGTCGGCGGGTTCGTTGTAGAATGTGAGCAGCGCGTCAACGTAGCGGAGCTGAAGCGCCTGCACCAGGGGTCGGGCCGCGTCGAGAAGCTCGGCATCGGGATCGACGGCGATATCGAGAATCTGCAGGCGCATTTCGGGCTGACCGGGGGGCTGCGGCCGCGAACGCTGCATCGGTTCAGCAATGGCGTAGGCGACGGGCGCCCCGTCTTTGGCCGGAATTGTAAGGCCGACGCAGCTGCGCTGCGCCACGTAATTGAGCAGGCTGGTCTTTCTGCGCTGCCAGGCCATGCGCTGGTCGTGCCAGTCGTGGAACCGTTGCAGAATCCGGGCAGGTTCGCTTTCTTCGAGCGGTTCGAAAGGGAGAGGGAGGGGCCCCTGTCGCGGGTCCCGTTCCCAGAGCAGCAGTTCGCGCACAGGCTCATACCCAACTTGACGGTAAACCGAGCGGGCATGGTCGTTTTCGGTTCGGACCTCAAGGCGGACGCGGCGTAGACCGCGTTCCTGCGCGCGACGCCTGATCTGCTCCATCAGCCGCCGTCCCCAGCCCTGCCCGCGGTATTCGGGCGCAACGCTGAGGCCGCCGCACCAGCCGTCCTCACCCCGTACGGCAAGCAGCGCCGCACCGACGCCGCGCGGTCGCCCGCGCTCCTCTGCAATGAGAACGGCGCAGTCCTCGGCAGCGATGCCGGCACAGCCCATGTATGCGCGCGCGGCAGCCGGGTCCATCTGCATGTTATAGCGGTAGTCGGCGAATCCGCGGTTGAACCCTTCGCGCAGGAGCTCCACGTCTACGGCGACACCGCTTGCGATGGTGGCTTCCTTCTTGTCCGGCAAGATAAAAGGGCCTTTCAGCACAACGTCCGTAGGCGTTGGCTATGTCTGAGAAACCTGAATTGACGCAGCTCTGTCGCGCGCGTCTCTACTGCGCGCGGGCGACAAAGTCGAATTCGACGATGAACTCCTCGCCGACGTTGGCAACGCTAGGCACCTGGGGGATGGTGAGTTCGAAGGTCTCCAGGGCCACAACGGTCGATGCGGTCCCTTGAATCTCGGTTACTGAAACGACCTGCAAGGTCACGTTGAAGAGAACGGGCTGGGTGATTTCGCGGACGGTCAGATCACCTGTGACCTCGAACTGGACCTCGTCGCCGACGGCCACTTCGTCAGGCAGACCGGTGAGCGCGGTCGCGTTGAAGGTGATGTATCGATGGCGGCCGGACTGCAGGATGAAGCGGCGGATCGCCCCGTTTCGTCGGTTGTGATCGGTGATGAATGTGTCGGCGTCGATTTGGATCACGCCGATCTCGCTGGCCGAAGGGTCGGCCGGGACAACTGTCAGGTCGCCTGACAATGCGCTGGTTGTGCCGACAACGGTCTTGGGCTTGCCGAACAACTCCTCTTCGATAATGAACCGGGCCTCGGACTCCTGCGGCGCGATGACGAAAGTCTGACCGACGGCGGGCAGCTCGCCGCTCTCCGACTCCGCTTCCTCCTGCGGAACGGCCGTGGCTGCTGGCGCCGGTTCGGGTTCGGGAACGGGCTTGTCTGTCGGCTCAGGGTCTGACAGTGGCGTGGCGGTATCCGCGGCGGCGGGCTTGGAATCGGCTGCGGGCGCAGGCGCGCCGGGCGCGTCGCAGGCCGCGAACAATAGCAGGCAAGATAGCAGGCAGAGGAACATTCCCAGTCGCCGTTTGGACAGAAACGGAGCGGAAGGACGGCGCCTGGCCGTTTCCGCTGTCGTGACTCCTGAAAATAGCCGAGTCAACATGAATCGGTGTCTCCTCTCCGAGATCTTGGTAATTCGTCGCTGTCGCACGTTTGGATCGCGTTGGCAGCAATGGCGCAACAGGCCAATTTTGGACTGCTTCGGCGCGATTGGCAAAAGTTCACCTATCGCTGAAAACCGGCCGCGCCGTAGCCGGTCAGCTCGACGTAGCCGCGACCGGTGACGGGCTGCCCTTGCATAGAGCCGTTTACGGTTGTGGCGCCCTCGTAGTAGGTAAAGGCGACATCCATCTCCTGGTCGTCGATCAGCGGTTCAATTGACAACTCGATTTTGTGCTGCGGAAAGGCGACGCGCCAGCCGCTGGGATAAACGATGCCGGTATCGGGGCTGGTCCAGCTGCCGGTGGGTATCAGTTCGAGTTCGTCGGAAGCGATTGCCAGTTGGCGCCCATCGGGGAAACTGAGCGTGCCTTCGAAGATGTCCTGCGTTGCGCCGGCGCTGGTGCGAATCTCGGCGAACATGAGGACGACACCGTTGCCGAGCGTGACGGCGAACCAGTCCCAGCCGACTGCGTCCTCGCTGAGCGCCGAGGTGCCGAACTCGTGGTCCATCCAGCTGAAGCCGGAGACGGCAACCTGCGAGCCGCCGAAGACGACATGTCCCGTGGTGTCCATGCGTGCGAGGCTGTAGTAGTGGTTGGCGTTGCCGGCTTCGGGGCCCTTGCGGCTGTAGCCGTTTTCGCCGTGGAGCAGGGGCGGGCGCGTCTCGGTAAGGGTGAGGTCGATGGAGACGGGGCCCTCTTCGCCTTCGACTGCCGCGAGCAGGCGCATCTCGCCCGGCGCGGTCTGTTGGGCGCGCCAGTCGTCAAGCCAGACGCTGAATTGCGGAGCACCGCTGGCGCCGGCCACGCCCGCGGCGCCGCGGCTGAAGCGGTCGAAACTCAGGTGTTGGCGCGCGGGGCCTGACGTGACGGCGAAATGGGCCATATAGAGCTGTTGCGCGGCGAAATCGGAAGGCCGGCCCGACTCTCCGGGCGCGAGAGCGCTGCGGAAAAAGGTGAGCTGATAGCCGAAGTCGCCGCCGTCCTCGCCGGTCAGGTTGCCGGTGTAGTACCACCACTCGGTCGCGTATTGCTTGTGCGGCCCGTGATCGAGTGGAAAGCGGAACTCGATTGGCCCGAGCGCGCGGGCGAAGCGGTCGTCGACGGGACTGCTGAGGACCCCGACAACGTCGGCAGTGGCCAGCGAGGGCTGGGGGGATGCACAGGCCGAGACGAAGAGGACGCCCAACAGCAGAACCGGCGCAAGCCGGAGCGCGTCGCGAAGGCCGGACGATTTCATGACGTGGTCGGTCGCGGTTTCGCCGGTCCGCTAGATGCCGGCCAGGGCCTGGTCGAAGTCGGCCAGCAGGTCGTCGGTATCCTCGATGCCGACGCTCAAGCGCACGAGCTCATTCCTTATGCCGAGGGCCAGCCGGGCCTCCTCATCGGTATCGAAGTAACTGACGATGGCGGGCTGCTCGATCAGACTTTCGACGCCGCCGAGGCTGGGCCCGATGCGGGGGATATTGCAGGCGTCGATGAAACGGCTGGTGGTCGGGCCGTCGGCTTCGACCTCGAAGCTGATGACACCACCAAAGCCGGACATTGTGCGGGAGGCGACCTCGTGATCGGGGTGGCTCTCCAGGCCGGGATACCAGACGCGACGGATCTTGGGGTGATCTTCGAGAAAACGGGCGATGCGCAGTCCGCTTTCGTTGTGCTGGCGCATGCGCAGACCGAGCGTCTTGAGGCCGCGCAGAATGAGATAGGCGCAGTGGGGGTCGAGGACCGCGCCGAGGATGCCCTGGGACTGGCGCAAGGCGGTGGTGATGTTGAAACTACCGGTGACGCAGCCGGCCAGCAGGTCGTTGTGACCGGCAAGGTACTTGGTCACGCTGTGGATGATAAGGTCGACGCCGTGCTCGAGTGGGCGGGCGTTGCAGGGTGTGGCAAAGGTGGTGTCGACGACAGTGCGCAGGCCGTGCCGCTTGGCGATGTCGACGAGGCGGGGGTAGTCGAGGCAGCGCAAGAAAGGATTGGTGGGCGACTCGGAAAAGATCAGCTTCGTCTCGGGCCGGATTGCCGCTTCGAGCGCGTCGTAGTTCCCGGGGGCGACGACGGTACATGATACGCCGAAACGGGTGAGAAAGGTGTTGCAGAAGCCGCGTGTGCGGCGGTAGCAGTCTTCAGTCATGACGAAATGGTCGCCCTGGCTGAGCAGGATGAAGAGGGTGGTGGTGATGGCGGCCATACCGCTGGAGAGGACGAGCGCGTCCTCGGCGCGGTCGAGCGCGGCCAACTTTGCCTCGGCGGCGCGAACGGTCGGGTTGCCGTAACGACCGTACTCCTCCCGTTCCGGTACATCCCAAAACATGTGCTCTTCCATGTATTCGATCAGCTGGGCCGTGTCCTCGAACGTATAGGTGCTGGTCTGGACGATGGGCACGGTGAGGCTGTCATGGGAGAGATAGCGCTTTTCGCCGGCGTGGACAGCTTGCGTCAGCTGGGAGAGCGGGCGCGCGCCGGCCTGCGGGCTCTTGCCGTTGGCGTTCGCCCGATCAGACGCCGCGCCGGTATCGGGGTCGGCGCCGGCGGCGGAGGAGTTCTGCGTTGGGGTTGTAGTGGAAGCGGCCATAGTTGCTCCTTCGCGTCGCTCATCGGCAGATTCGCGAACTGTAAGGGGCGGGCCGGTCGGTTATAGTCAAAACCCTCTTCCGGCGGATACAGGGAAGAGGGCTTCAGAAAGTTGAACTGAGCATCTCATCTGCCGGTGCATCCACACCGCCGGAATTGGCACCTGCCGCGCTGCGCGAGCTTGGCTCGTCAGCGCCGGTTGCCGAGGCTTCATCGGGCCGGCCCCTCCACCTCTCTTGATAAGACCAAGTAATTCGGTTGTCGGCCGTCATCGTAATTCATGGTCCCGCCGGCTGTCAAATCTGGGGCCCTTGAAGACAGGGCAATCGCATCTAAATCTGGACGCCAAAATAACCCACAAAGGGCACCCACAAGGGGCGCCCCTACCAATTGTCATTCGTTTTCGGCTGAAAAGCCGATCTCCAGTCGCTGAAAACCTTAAAAATTCGCGTCCGCGCACTATGATTTGCACTGTTCTCGGCGTTTTTTCGGAGTTGGGCTCGAATCAGGTAGTGTCGCGGGGTCTTGACCCAATTAGATGCAATCGCCCTGCCCTTGAAGAGGGGACCCGAATTGGAGCGAGAATCTTATTCGCCGGCGCGACAATGCCTTCGAGCGTCAGTGGGAGACGCGAGGTCCTCGGGTTCGCCGGCAAGAACTCATGCGAGCGTTTACGAGCGTTGCGAGTGTTTGCGAGTGTTTGCGAGTGTTTCCGAGTGTTTGCCCTAAAATGGTCGACGACTGTGGTTACGGTCGTGGCTGATCAGGACTGTCGTCAACCCATTGCAAAGAGGATCAGCCGGTGTATGGGACCCTAGAAAAAGTATATAAAATATAAACCATGATCACGATAGAGTTGCAGACGGGTGTCAGCGGTAGTGAGCTTCTGAAACGCTTGGACCCCTGACAGCCTGATCTGGTGCTCCCTGGCGATTGCAGGTTAGAGGAGCCCCCTGGACGCGCCGCGTCGGGGGATGATTCGTTGCGTTTCGAGGTGCTTGGCCTCCGGGCGGCGCAGTGAACCTGGGCAGGGCAGCGGTCCCGGGCGGCCTATCAGACATACGCAACGGCCGGGCCGTCAGGGTTTCGGTTGGAGGATGTCAGATATGAGGAGGAGAGGTCCGGTATAGTATGATGTGTTGTGTCAAGTACCGGTGTTTTCGTGAATGGCGGGCCGCCGAAGGAGGCGCGCCCGGCGTTTTCCCACTAAGGAGTGACAGATGAATAATTTGAGCAATGTACCAAATGTGCCCAGGCGGATGCCGGGCGGGTTGCCGATCGTGCTGGTGATCGTTGGCGTCATCGTCGTCCTCTTCCTGCTGAACTTTGCCAGGAACTTCTTTTACGCATTTGAACGCGTGAACGAGCAGGAGGTGGGCGTCCAGTTCCAGGGCGGGAAGATCAAGGATGTGGTCGGCCCGGGCATCTATACGGACGTAGGTCTGTTCGTCGAGATCGTGCGTGTATCGAGCCAGGCAATTCCGTTCAGCGTGCAGGACGATGAGATCATCACCAAGGACAAGCAGCGGATCGGCCTGGTGGTGAGCGGCGACATTTTCCGCCCGAACATTGTGCAAAAGGATACGATCCAGGCCTTGTGGGCGCAGTACAGGAGCATCTACCTGGAGGACGAACTGGCGCGCAGCCGCATCCAGGACCAGGCGCGGCAGGCGATGAAGGTCTGCATCGGCGACCGCACGTTCGACGACAATGTCGTCGGCACGGCCAGGGATGTGCTGCGGCAGTGTATCGACGACGAGCTGAATGAACGGGCTGCAAATTTCGGCCTCAAGATCGAGAACCTGGTCGTTCCCGACGTGATTCTGTCGCCGGCGGTGCAGGCTGCACTGGACGCGATTGTTCAGAGCCGGTTGGAGACGGAGAAGGCGGCGCAGGACAAGCTGCGTGCGGATGCGCAGGCCGACGCCGAACAGGCGCGGCAGGAAGGTGAAATCCGCATCGAGCAGAGCCGGATCCAGGAGCAGGCGCGGCAGCAGACGGCGCTGGCCGAGCTGGAGGAGGCGAAGGTGGCTGCGCAGCGGGCGGTGATCGAGGCGGAACGCGCCAATGAGCTGGCGCGCGTCGAGGCGGAACAGGCCGTCATTGAGGCGCAGAAGCGCAACGATCTGATCGCGGCGCAACGGGACATCGAGATTGCCCAGGCGCAGGCGATTGCAGCGGAGGAACAGGCGAAAGCCCAGATCGCGTTCGAGTCGGCGCTGGCCGAGCTGTACGCAGTACGGCCGGAATACGTGCAACTCCTGATCGCGCAGGCGAATGCGAGCGCGCTCAAGAGCACGGACAAGGTGATCTTTACGCCGGAGGGCATGACGCCGACGCTGGTGCTGCCCGGCCCGGGCATCGTGCCGACAGCGGAAACGACGGCGCGCTAGAGAAGCGAAGGGTAGGGATCGAGGGGCGGGAGGCGGGAACGCGGTCGCGGTGCGAACTCTCCTCCCAGCCTCTCCAGGTGACGGGCACAGGAGATGATCTTGTGAGCGTGCGCGGCGACCGGCGGGCTCTGGGCGCGCGCGGCGAGTTGATCGCCGCGCGCGCCCTGCTCGCGGCCGGCCTGCGCATTGTTGAGCGCAATTGGCGCTGCAGGGCCGGCGAACTGGACATCGTCGCCGAGGAGCGGGCGCCGGATTACGTGCAGGGCATCGCCGACGCCCGCTGGCTTGTGCTGGTTGAAGTTCGAACGCGGCGGGGGCACGCTTTCGGCACGGCGCGCCAGGCGTTTCCAGATAAAAAGCAGGCGAAGTTGCGGGAGCTGGCGGCCCTGTACGTGCAGGAGAAAGGGTGGAAAGGCCCCTGGCGCATTGACGCGGTGGCGGTGCAGATGGATGGGTCCGGAAGAGTCGTCGACGTGGAGCATATCCGCCATGCCGTCCCTGGCTGAGCAGGCGGGAGAAAAGAGGAAACCGCCCCTGATCGTCATCCTTGGCGCGACGGCTGTTGGCAAAACCGCGCTGGGCCTGGATCTGGCGGAGGAGTTCGACGGCGAGATCGTGGGGGCGGACAGCCGCCAAATCTACCGGGGCATGGATATCGGGACGGCCAAGCCGAACGCAGAGGAGCAGGCACGCGTCCCCCACCACCTGATCGACGTGCGGCCGCCGGACGGCCAGATGGCGCTGGCGACCTACCAGGAGATGGCGTTCGCCGCGATTGACGGCATTCACCGGCGGGATCGCGTTCCTTTCCTGGTGGGAGGATCGGCGCTCTATCTGCGTGCGGTGACGGAGGGACTGCGCATTCCGCCGGTTGCGCCAGACCCGGCATTGCGGGCGGAGCTGGAGGCCTACGCGCAGGAGAACGGCCGCGCCGCGCTGCACACCCGGCTGCAGCAGCTGGACCCGGGGGCGGCCGCGGGGATCCATCCGAATAACCTGCGGCGGGTCGTGCGCGCGCTGGAAGTGGTGCAGACGACGGGCCGCAGAAAGAGTGAACTGGAGGCGTCAAGCCCGCCGCCGTACGCCATTCTGAAGATTGGGCTGGACCTGCCGCGCGCGCTGCTGCACGGGCGGATTGACCGGCGCGTCGCGGAGATGGTGGCGAACGGACTGGTGGAGGAGATGTCCGCCCTGCTGTCTGCCGGCCATTCGCCCGATCTGCCGGCCTTTTCCAGCCTGGGTTATCGCGAGATCGCGGCCTACCTGGCTGGCGGGACCACGCTGGCGGCGGCGGTCGAGCGCATTCAGATCGAGACGCACAGGTTTGTGCGGCACCAGTACACCTGGTTCCGGCGCATGGCCGGCATCCACTGGTTTGATTGCAGCGAGACGCCGCGGCCGGCAATTCGAAGACTGGTGGCGCGTTTTTTGTGTCGAGACTGCGATTGAAGCTGCGGTCTGGACCGATTGTGGACTGCTCCCGTTGCGAGATCGCGCCGAACGGCCGGCCCCGGCGCGGCGTTTCGCACCTTTGATTTGGGCTGCCGGCGCGTTCAGCATTGGCGGATCGTAGTCAATTTAGACGGAATACGTCACCGGATCGGCTTGGACGGCGATTGCGGGACGGTTGGCAGACGGTCGGCAGCGCAATTCCCCGGCGCACCAGAGTAAACTGCCCCCCAAAATCCCCATAAGAGGCGCCTGAACCGGGGGATAGGGCCCCGGAACGGGGCGTTGCAGTTCTGACGCCCTACCTGCTATAATGCGGGCAATTCGGGGCCGGAGAAGCGCACCCCACGAAATTGAACGGCCCCGGGCATAGAGAAAGCCTCAGAAAGAGAAGAGTATGGTTGGCATGGAATTGGCGCCGGATGCAGCCGCTGAAGCCGCGTCCGCCATTGACGACCTTACGGAAGCCGAAACCGGCGATACAGGTGGAACACCTGTCAGCCCTGGCAGCAACGGCCTTGCGACCGACAGTGCGATTCTGTGCAGCATCCCCCTGGAAGCAGTTCCTCCTGTCAGCGACGGAAGGCTGTTTCTCCAACCCCTGTTGAACCTGCACGAGGTCAAGTCCCTGGAAGAGTTGTACGGAAAGCTTCCCGGCTATTTCGGCGCGGACGAGAGACTCCGGATTCTGCGGGCCTACCTGGTCGCGAGCGACGCGCATCGTGAGCAGACCCGCATGACCGGAGAGCCGTACATATTGCACCCGATCGACGTGACGAGCATCCTGGCTGAATTGCAATTGGACGCGGACACGCTGGCGGCGGCGCTGCTGCATGACGTGGTGGAGGACTCGGGCTACACAATTTCCTATCTGAAGAAAAACTTCAACCAGGACATTGCCGAGCTGGTTGACGGGGTGACGAAGCTGAACCGCATCAAGGAGTTGAGCAAGATGCGGCACAGCGTGGCGGATGAGAAGGCCGAGAGCCTGCGCAAGATGTTCCTGGCGATGGTCGAAGACATCCGGGTGGTGCTGATCAAACTGGCGGACCGGGTCCACAATATGCGTACGTTGCAGGGCCACCCGGAGCATAAGCGGCGGCGGATTGCGCGCGAGACGCTGGAGATCTTTGCGCCGCTGGCGAACCGGCTGGGGATCTGGCAGATCAAGTGGGAGCTTGAGGACCTCAGTTTTCGCTACCTGGAGCCGGTCACCTATCGCAATTTGTCGCAGGCGATGGACCAGAAGCGGGCCGAGCGGGTCCACTGGATGGAAGAAACGCAGGCCATGCTGACGAAGATGCTCAAAGAGGCCGGCGTTGCTGCCGAGATAAGCGGGCGGCCGAAGCACATTTACGGGATCTACCGCAAAATGCGGCGCAAGGATGTGCCGTTTGAACAGATTTACGACATCCACGGATTCCGCATTGTGGTTGACTCGATTGCGGACTGCTATGCGACCCTGGGGGTTGTACACAGTCACTGGCGCCCGATTCCGGGCGAGTTCGACGATTACATCGCCAATCCGAAGGACAACCTGTACCGCAGCCTGCACACCGCGGTGGTTGGGTCGAACGGCAAGCCGATGGAGGTGCAGATTCGGACGCAGGAGATGCACCGGGTGGCCGAGTACGGCATCGCCGCGCACTGGCGCTACAAGGAGGGCAAGCAGCCCAACCAGTACCTGGACAACAAGATCGCCTGGATCCGCCAGCTGATGGAGTGGCGGCAGGACGTGACCGACGCGCAGGAGTTCGTGAGCGGGATGAAGACGGACGTCTTCCAGGACCGGGTCTACGTCTTCACGCCGCGCGGGGATGTGATCGACCTGCCGCGCAACGCGACGCCGATCGACTTCGCCTACGTGGTCCACACGGAGCTGGGCCACCGCTGCCGCGGCGCGAAGGTGAACGGGCGCCTGGTGTCGTTGGATGTTCAGCTGCAGCACGGGGACCAGGTGGAGGTGATTGCGGCCAAGCGGGGCGGCCCCAGCCGGGACTGGATCAATCCCAACATGGGGTATGTGGCGACGACGCGGGCGCGCGGGAAGATCCGGACCTGGTTTCGCAAGCAGGCGAGAGAAGAGAACGTTGCGCAGGGCCGGCAGATTCTGGAGAAGGACCTGAAACGGCTGAGCGTAACGCAGCCGTTTGAAATGGTGGCGAAGCTGTGCGGCTTCGAGGAGCTGGATGACTTTCTGGCTGCGATCGGCTACGGCGACGTGACGGGCCAGCACGTTGCGCAGCGGGTGATCGAGCATGAGCGCAGCGAGCAGCTGAAAGAGGAGCCGGAGCCGCTGGCCGTGCGACCGCAGCCGCGGATTGTCTCGATCGAAGGTGTGCAGGTTGCCGGGCTGGACGGGGTACTGGCGAATGCGGCGCGCTGCTGCAATCCGGTGCCGGGTGACCCGATCGTGGGCTATGTGACGAAAGGGCGGGGCGTGTCGATCCACCGAACGAACTGCCCGAACATCACGGCGCTGATTCAGCGGGCGGAAAATGCGCGGCTGGTGGAGGTGCAGTGGGGCGCCAAGAGCGAGGAGAAGTATCCGGTCAGCATTCAGGTGAAGGCCTATGACCGGGCCGGTCTGCTGCGTGACGTGACCAGCCTGGTGGCGGACGAGAAGATCAACATGCAGGCGGCGGCGGCGGAGACGGGGCTGCCGAACAACGTAGCCCTGATCTACGCGACACTGGAGCTATCGAACATCTCCCAGTTGACGCGTATCATGACCCGCATCGAGCGGCTGCCGAATGTGTTGGAGGTCCGCCGCCAGGTGGGCTAGGTGGTTGCCGCAGGTCCTCCGCGGGATCAGAAGTTTCTCCTCTCCCTTGATTTTCCCTTGTAAACGAGATTCGGGCAGACCGGACTGGATGAAAGCCTTTCACCGCGCACATGCCGGTCCAGGCTGCAACCGGGCCGGGCCGCGGATAGCATCGCGATTCTCATGAACGACCTTCAGGCAGAACTACCGATGGTGCGTGCGTGCGCGATGTCGGTCTGCGAAACTGGACGCATTTGCGACGGCAGGATTTCGGAGATGGCAACAGTCGTGCCGTCGGGCGTCGTAAATTCCACAATGTAGGCGCTCCCTCCAGGGAAGACGTGAACGATTGTGCCCACATCGTACTGTTCGAGTCCATCCTGTGGAATATCTTCAGTAAGAACGATTATGTCCAGTTCGCCAAACATTGGGCCTCCTTAGCGGATAAGCCGTAATCAACCTGGGAACCGTCGTCCCTGTCTCGATGAGCCAGCGCGATCGTACAAACGGATCGCACCCGTCAGGAGAATCAAGTTTTCCATCAACGGTTTAGCGTGTACCGTTGTCAGAGTCTACCGTGCGGGTGACAGGATGGCTTGAGGCGTGGACTCGAAGCGCCTTTGCGAGGACTTCCAATTGATCGCGACGGAACCCGAATCGTGGAATGAAGGCGGCCTTGCCTTAGTCTAAAGGATGGTCAGGCGACAAGAGATAGCGCGTCAGTTTGGCGGGATGTATGAAGACCTGTTCTGAGTTCGGTAAATTCATGGTCTGTTAAGTCGCGCCACTATTGTACAGGACAGGATCAGAAAGGACAGCCGGTAAATGCCGAAGCAGTAGCGAATCAAATCCTGTAGAGCCAACTGTCCAAAGGACTGAAGAATTGTCGCTTCTAGCTGGACACGCGCCGCCTGAGGGGCGCCTTCAGCAGTCTGAGGGCGCCCCTGTCGTATGCATCAAGCTGAGCGGCTGCGTGCGGAAGCCGGTTCAGGAGAGGGTCATGGCTTCCAGCTCGTCGATCATTTCGCGGATGACGTCGAAGCCGGCCTGCCAGAAGTCGGGGTCGGTCATGTCGATGCCGGCCGCTTCCAGGATCTGCTGTGGGCGGGCGGAGCCGCCGGTTGCCAGCATGTTCAGGTAGCCGGATTTGAAGGCGTCGCCCTCCTGCTGGTAGCGGCGGTAAAGGGAGAGGACGAGCAGCTGGCCGAAGCTGTAGGCGTAGCAGTAGAAGGGCGTATGGTAGATGTGGGGGATGCTGATCCACTCGTATTGGAACTCGTCGGGCAGTTCGACGCTGTCGCCGAACTGCTCTTGCAGATTCTCCAGGTAGATGCGGTCCAACTCCTGGGGGGAGGCATTCTGGAGGATGGCCTCGTGCGCATCTTTTTCGAAGATCACAAAGAAGGCCTGGCGCATTACGGTGGCGTAGATGTCGTCGACGCTGGCGGCCAGGATCTCGCGGCGGACGAGCGGGTCCCTCTCCTCTGAGAGGAGCTGGTCGTTCATCACCATCTCGGCGAAGACGGAGGCCGTTTCGGCGAGGGGCAGGGATGAATGCTGCGTGAGGAGCGAGTGGTGCTCGGCCATCATGCTGTGGACGGCGTGGCCCAGCTCATGGGCGATTGTGGCGACATCGCGCACCTTGTTGGTGTAGTTGAGGAGCACGTAGGGGGTGATGCTCGGCAGGACGGTAGCACAGAAGGCGCCGGCGCGTTTGCCCTTGCGCACCTCGCTGTCGATGTGATTGTCGTCGAAGACGCGCTGGGCCTTGGATGCGAAGTCGAGGTCGAAGCGCTTGAATGTGTCCAGGACAAGCTCGACCGCGTCCTCGTAAGGGACCTCGCGCGACGAGCCGGCCAGCGGCGCGTAGATATCGTAGCGGCGCAGTTTCTCCATGCCCAGCCACTTGGCCTTGAGCTCGAAGTAGCGCTGGAAGAGCGGCGCATTGCGGCGGGCGACCTCGAGTAGCGCGTCGACTGCCTCGTAGGGAACGTCGTTGGTTGTGTTGCGGACGGCAATCGGCGAGTCAAAGCTGCGCAGCGTGACGTTCTCGTTGTACCAATCGCGCACACGATTGATGTAGATCTGCGCCAGGATCGGCGCCTCCTCTTCGAAGACGCTGTGAACCGACTGATAGGCGGCGGCGCGCATGGCGGGGTCGGGGGAATAGACGTAGGCCATGGCCTCGCCGCGGGTCATGCTCTTAACCTCGCCGTCGACTTCGAGTTCGAACTCGAGACGGTTGGTGAGCATTGTGTAGATGGTGATGAGCGCGGTGATACCGTTGGCGTCCTTCACGTTGATGATCTGCTCGGAGTCCTCCGCCAGCATGTAGGGCTTAGAAAGCCGAAGCTCCCGCAGATAGTGGCGATAGTCGGGATGGGCTGAAGCATCGGGCAGGAGCGCACTGGCATGCTCGTCGTCGAGGCCCTTCCACCATAGACTGAAGAAGAGCATCCGGTTCTGCATATCGGTCAGCACCTGCTGCATGCGGTTGGAAAAGGCGAGGGCGTCCGGCGCCTGGGTGTCGGCGGAGAACCAGAGGCCGCCGTAGGCGCCGAGCCGGTAGAGCTGGGCGGTGATATCCTCGTATTGCTGCAGGGCTGCCACCAGCTCTTGCAGCTCCATCTGCGGCGAGAGCTGGTCACGCAGCGCCTCGAAAGCGGCGACGCCCTGTTCGACCTGGGCCAGGATCTCTTCAACCACGGCGGGGGAGGGGGTCGAGCCGTCACCGTTTGCCTCGGGGTCGGCCGGAAGCAGGGCGGACAGGTCCCAGCCGGACAGTCGATAGGTTGCCTGATTCTCCTGTGTCGGTGCAGCCATTCGAAATCGTTCCTTTGCTATTGTTCTTTGACAAGGCGGCGCAAGACAGTATGCAAAATGCCGCCGTTCCTATAGTAGTTCACTTCCACCGGTGTATCGAGGCGGCTCGTGACGAGAAAGTCGAAGACGGTCCCCTGTTCGCGGGTGACGCGCACCGTGTACTCCTGGTTGGGCGTCATCTCTTCAGTAAGCCCCAGAATGTCGTAGGTTTCAAAGCCGCTCAGGTCGAGTGAATGCATGTTCTGGCCGTCGCTGAACTGTAACGGGAGGATGCCCATGCCGACGAGATTGGAGCGGTGGATGCGCTCGAAGCTTTCGGCGATTACGGCCCTGACGCCCTGCAGCCAGGGGCCCTTGGCGGCCCAATCTCGGCTGGAGCCGGTGCCGTACTCTTTGCCGGCGAGGACGATGAGCGGCGTGCCCTCCTGCTGATAGTGCGCGGCGGCATCCCAGATCGCCATTTCAGACGGGCTGCCGGTGCGGGATTCGCCGGATTCGGTCACATGCCCCAGCGCTGGCATGTAGACCGTGTAGCCGCCTTCGACGCCGTCGAGCATCTGATTCTTGATTCGGATGTTGGCGAATGTGCCGCGCATCATCACTTCGTGGTTGCCGCGGCGGCTGCCGTAGCTGTTCCACTCGGAACGGGGAACGCCCTTGGCTGTGAGAAAGCGGCCGGCCGGGCTTTCGGGCGCGATGGCGCCGGCCGGGCTGATGTGGTCGGTCGTCGTGCTGTCGGGCATGACAGCCAGGACGCGTGCGCCCACAATTGGTCGGACGGGCGGGAGCTCCGTGCCCATATCCTGAAAGAATGTCGGCTCTTGAATATAGGTGCTTTCGGGATTCCAAGCGTAGAGATCGCCGCCGGAAATCGGGACCTGGTTCCACTGTTCATTGCCGGTAAAGACGTCGGCATACTGCTGACGGAAAAGGGCCGGCTTGAGGCTGCGATGGATTTCGGACTGGATCTCCTGCTGGCTCGGCCATATGTCGCGCAGAAAGACAGGCTCACCGGTGGGGTCGTAGCCGAGGGGGTCGTTGTCCAGGTCGATGTTCACCGTCCCGGCGATGGCGTAGGCGACGACGAGCGGCGGCGAGGCGAGGAAGTTGGCGCGCACGTCCGGGCCGATGCGCCCCTCGAAGTTGCGGTTGCCGCTCAGGACGGAGGCGGCAACCAGGTCGGCGCCGTGGATGGCTTCGCGTATGGGATCGGGGAGGGGGCCGCTGTTGCCGATGCAGGTTGTACAGCCGTAGCCAACGGTGTGGAAGTTAAGCGCCTGAAGATAGGGGATCAGACCGCTGGCCTCAAGGTAGCTGGTGACGACTTTTGAACCGGGCGCAAGGCTGGTCTTGACCCAGGGTTTGACGTCGAGGCCGCGTTCGACCGCCTTCTTGGCGAGGAGGCCGGCGCCGATCATCACCGAGGGGTTGCTCGTGTTGGTGCAGGAAGTGATGGCGGCGATCACGACATCGCCGTGCTTGAGGGTAAAGTCGGCGCCCTTGAAGCTGACATCGGCGCGGTTGTTGAGCTCGGCGCTTTCGAGGCCGAATCCCTGCGCGCCGACAGGAGCGGAGAGCATCCCACTCCATTTTTCTTTCATATCTGAGAGCGCGATGCGGTCCTGGGGCCGTTTGGGACCGGCGAGGCTGGGCTGCACAGTACTCATGTCGAGTTCGATGATGTCGCTGAAGAGGGGGTCGGGCGTCTGTTCGCTGTGGAAAAGGCCCTGCTCCTTGCAGTACCGTTCGACCAGGTCGATTGCGTCCGGGTCGCGACCGGTGTTTGCGAGGTAGCGCAGTGTCTCCTGGTCGACCGGAAAAAAGCCCATCGTTGCGCCATATTCGGGCGACATATTGGCAAGGGTGGCGCGGTCGGGCAGGCTGAGCCGGCCGAGGCCGGGGCCGAAATATTCCACAAATTTGCCGACAACACCGTGCTGCCGCAACATCTCGGTCGCGCGCAGGACGAGGTCGGTTGCGGTGGCGCCTTCGGGCAGCGCGCCGGTCAATCTGAATCCGACGACGTCGGGCATGAGCATGTAGATCGGCTGGCCGAGCATGACGGCCTCGGCTTCGATGCCGCCGACGCCCCAACCGAGGACGCCCAGTCCGTTGATCATGGTCGTGTGGCTGTCGGTACCCACGAGCGTATCGGGGTAGGCCTCAGGGGCGGAGGAGCCGTTGCCGCCGGCGGGCGAAGTCTGCACGACGCTGGCGAGATATTCGAGGTTGACCTGGTGGACGATGCCGGTGGCGGGCGGAACGACGCGGAAGTTGTCGAAAGCGCGCTGACCCCATTTCAGGAACTCATAGCGCTCGCGGTTGCGCTCGAACTCTCGTTCGGCGTTGAAGAAGAGGGCGGCGGCAGAGCCGAATCGGTCGACCTGCACGGAGTGATCGATGACCAGGTCGACGGGGACAACTGGGTTAATCTTGTTGGCGTTGCCGCCCATGCGGGCCATCGCGCTGCGCAGCGCGGCGAGGTCGACGACGCTGGGCACGCCGGTGAAGTCTTGCAAGATGACCCGCACCGGCTTGAAGGGGATCTCGACCTTGCCGGCCGTGTCCGGTCCCCAGCTGGCGATGGTCTCGATCGCGTCGCGGGTGATCTCGAAGCCCTCGGCCTGGCGCAGCGCGGCCTCCAGCAGGACCTTGATCGAGAATGGCAGCCGGCTCACATCGGCCACGGAAGCCCTTTCCAGCGCATCGAGACGATAGATTGTGACCAGGCCGCTCTGCGTGCTGAGCGAATCGCGTGCGTCGAAAAAGTCCTGTCTAGCCATTTCGCCCTCCCGGGTGACCGGCGCCGGTTGGGGCGCGGCCATCGTTGATGAATCAGCCTGAAACGGGCTTGCGGTGCTCTATGATACCCGTTTTGGAGTTGGAAGGCATAATTTTGGAGCGAAGAACGCGGAAATTTCGGCATCGGGCCGGCAGAAAATGACGGAGAGCATACGACGCAGGCGCAACGGGTGGGGGCCGCGTTCCCAAGGGTTGAAAGGGATTGGCCAGGGTAGGCGATGTAGCCTATGCCGCTGGTTGCAACACCAGTGGCCGCGCGGATGGATGGCCTTTGTTGGGCCGTTTACGACGCTTGGGCTTGCTACACGACCTAACGCGTGAAGCGGCCTTCGATGCAGGCTGTGAGGAGACAAACGGGTGCAGGCGAGACGCGTCTCCGGCTCAACCTGCGGACTGAGCCGCGGTGTCCGCGCGCGGGCTGAGATGGGCCTGGCCGTCGGCGTGGTAGCTGCTGCGCACAAGCGGGCCGCACTCCATCCAGCGGAAGTCCCGCTGCTCGCCCTCGCCGCGCAGGCGGTCGAACTGCTCTGGCGTGTAATAGGCGACGATGGGCAGGTGGAAGCGGCTGGGCTGCAGGTACTGGCCGATGGTCATGATGTCGACGTCGTGGGCGCGCAGATCGTCCATCACGGTCAGGATCTCATCCCAGGTCTCGCCCAGCCCGATCATGATGCCCGATTTTGACAAGGTGAGCCGGTCCATCTGCTTTGCGCGTTGCAGGAGTTCAAGCGATCGGGCGTAGCGGGCCTGCGGCCGCACAGTCCTGTAGAGGCGGGCAACCGTTTCGGTATTGTGGTTGAGGATCTCCGGCTTGGCCTCCATGACGGTCTGGAGCGCGGCCCAATCGCCTTTGAAGTCGGGGATCAGCACCTCGATGGTGCAGCCGGGCTGCAGTCGTCGAATCCAATGGATGCTTTCGGCGAAGACCCACGCGCCGCCGTCGGGCTGCTCATCGCGGTTGACGCTTGTCAGTACCGCGTGGTGCAGGTTCATTGCCTGAACGCTCTCGCCGATGCGGCGCGGCTCCTCGGGATCGAGCATCGCGGGGCGGCCGGTCTTGATTTTGCAGAAGCCGCAGGAACGCGTACAGGTATCCCCCATGAGCAGAAAGGTGGCGGTGCCGCGTCCCCAACATTCGCCGATATTGGGGCAGAGCGCCTCCTCGCAGACCGTATTCAGGCTCTTTCCCCGAAACAGGCGTTTTAGTTCGTGAAAGCGAGGGGTATCCGGCGAGCGGACGCGCAGCCAGGCGGGACGGCGCCCGCGCGTAAGCTGGCCCGGCCCGCTGTTATCGGCATTGGCCTGCAGCGGCGTTGTGCCGGTTCCCCCGTTCGAAGGGCCGGTCGTTTCAGCGCCGTGGGGTCCCGAGCCGGAAGGAACTGCTGGGACCGGTTCGATGCGGATCGTGCCGATTTCGTTTTCTTCGATATGCAGCTCTACTGGTTCACTTTTCATTTCTATTCGCATCTGCCGATAGCGGGCGGCTGCCCGCCAGCGCAAGGACGGCTATACCGTTTCGGCATTTTCCTCTTCGATATGTACGACGGCGATGCCCAGGCCAATGAACAGCCAGAAGACAACGGTCATGTGGGGGTAGGTCAGGTTGAACCAGTAGTGATCGCCGATTCCGCTGACTAGGGCGCCCAGAATCGCGCCGCAGAATCCGAGGAGCAGCGCTTCACGCTCGGGTGCGACACCAGCGCGCCAAGCCCTCAAAAAGACGACAAAAAAGGCTACCATGATGAGCAGAAACAGTACGAGACCTGTGATGCCCATATTTTCGGCCACGGTCAGGTAGAACATGCTGACGCCGAGATAGATGTCGATATCGGGCACGCCCGAAAAACCGACGCCGAAAAGAGGATAGCGGTCGATCAGGATGAAGGCGTCTTTGTATTCACCGAGACGCATCTGCGTCGCGAGGTCCTCGCCGGTAAATCCTTCTATCACGCGGACCACATAGTCCTGAGTCTGAGGCAAAAGGAAAAAGGAGAGGCCAAGGACGGCGCCTACCGGCAGCAGGCGGCGGTATTTGAGCAGTGCGGGCACGGAGAGCGCCGCAATCAAGCCGAAAAGGGCGGAGCGGCTATAGGTCCAGTAGAGGGCGAGGCCGATGGTGGCGAAAGCCAGCGCGCTCAGCCACTTGGGGAAGAGCGGACGCTGAGAGACGATTTGCGGGCCGATAACGGCTGCGGACAGGAGCATCATTCCGCCAAGGACGTTTGGGTCCACGGCCGTGCCGATGGCGCGCATTGTGCCGTCTGGGTCGTCTTCAATCCAGCGGAGGGCGCCGGCGCCGCCGGGGTATTCGAAACGGGCGAGTTGGTTGAGCGCGCGAATAGTCCACTCCTCGGGGACAACGTAGAACAGCACCGCGATTGACCCGCTGGCCCAGGCGGCAAGAATCAGCCAGCGGGTTACCCGATTCAGTTCGGACTGCGTACGTATGGTATTGATGACGATGAAGAAAAGGCCGATGCCGAGCAGTATTTCACCGAAGCGACGGATGATCGTGGTCGTGGGACGGCTGTGGGCCGTGCCGAATACGAAGCTGAAGACGGCCATGAGCATGAAAACGCCGACCAGCAGGCCGATGGGTGAGATGACGAATTGGCGGGCGGATGCCGCCCACGACCTGTTGGACGCCGACTGGCGCGGGTAGGCTGGGTTGGCGGCTACCAGTTTGAGCAGCCAGACAAAGACGAGTGCGCCGAGCGCGGCATCGAGGAAGGTGGGCCTGAACCCGAGCCGAAAGGGCAGGCTGGCAAAGGGCAGGATAAAGACGACGCCCAAGAGCGCCACATAACCCCAGATTGTGTCGAGCAGGATCAAGACGCCGGCGACGATGACGGCGGCGAGGGCGAGGGCGATAAGGGGGCCGACAACGCCGATCAGGAGGGCGATCGAAAGGGCGCTGGCCGCGAGCAGGAAGGAGATTGCGATGCGCCGCACGAGCGGTTGCGTCGAGAACAACGTGTCGGAAACAAGGCTGTTGGCCGACTGAATCATGCTTGCTAGTATACCACAGGGCGGACACGAAAATCGTAAACGTTTCGCCGGTCGCCGGGTGGTCCTGGCGGATTCCGGCCGCGAGGACATGGAGAGTCTTCAGGGCGATAAGTCATCCCCTGTTTCAGTTGGGATAACGGGGTTGAACTGGTAGAATTTGGTTTAGAACTTGTTTGATCGGCCCTTCCACGCAGTAGAGGACGAGATGAGCGGACCGGAGCAGAAGCGGGGCGGAAGCACGGAAAATATCGTTGTCGCGGCAAGCGATTTGGCGCTCATTGAGCGCTTTCGGGTTGAGCCGGCTCCCTTGCTGCCGATCCTGCACGCATTCCACAGCCGGGACGGCTACATTGCGGCGGCCGCTGTCGAGGCGATCGGTAAGGCGCTGCGGATCCCGCTGGCCGATCTGTATGGGACCGTCACCTTTTATCACCATTTTGCGCGCGAGGAGGGCGGCTTGCGGCGACCGCGCGTTTGCATGGGGCCGGTCTGTTGCCAGCGGGGCGCGCTTGAGGTGTTGAACGGACTGGAGGGCGCGGAGGAGATGCCGTGCGCGGGCAGGTGCGACGACCCGGTGCCGGTGCTGATCGGAGACGATACTTTCGTGGTGAGCGCGCCGTTTCAGACGCTCCAGCGGCGCATTTCGTCACCGATGCCGGTGCCGAACCCGGGCGGGTTGGAGGAGTGCGTCTTCGGCGCGATCCGCGAGCCGGGGCGGGCAACGCTGGCAGGGTACCGGCGCAGCGGCGGCTATGGGGCGTTGACACGGGCCTTGCAAGAGATGACGCCGACCGAGGTGATCGACGTTATGAAGGAGTCGAAGCTGGCCGGACGCGGCGGGGCAGGCTTCCCCACCGGCATGAAGTGGCAGTTTGTACGCGAGGCCGCGGGCGGTCCGAAGAGCGTTGTGTGTAATGCGGATGAAGGAGAGCCGGGCTGTTTCAAGGACCGTGCATTGATGGACCACGATCCGTTCGCGTTGATCGAAGGGATGACGCTGGCGGGATATGCAATCGGCGCGGCGCGTGGATTTCTGTATCTTCGCTACGAATATCCCGAAACGTACACGCGGTTGGAACGAGCAATGGAGGAGGCCGAGGCCGAGGGGCTGCTGGGGGGGAGCATCCTCGGGACCGACTTCAGTTTCCGAATCTATTTGCGGCGCGGCGCCGGCGCTTACATCTGTGGCGAAGAGACATCGCTGCTCAACAGTCTGGAGGGCAAACATCCCTTCCCGCGCAACCGCCCGCCGTATCCCAACACTCATGGCTTTGAAAACCTGCCGACCGCGGTGAACAATGTGGAAACGCTTTGCGCGGCGCCGCAGATTTTGCGACTGGGGGCCGACTGGTATGGGAGTTTGGGGCTGGGAGAAAACGCGGGCACCAAGGTGATCAGCCTGTCGGGCGATGTGCAGCGGCCCGGTAACTATGAGGTCCCTTTCGGGCTGGCCTTGCGCACGTTGCTGTATGAGTGGGCGGGTGGCCCGCTGCCTGGGCGCAGATTTCAGGCGGCAACGATGGCGGGGTTATCGGGTGGCTTTGTGGGCCAGGAGGCGATTGAGAGTGTCACGCTCGACGAGCCGAGCATCCGAGCAGCGGGTTCGATGTTGGGCGCAGGCGGCATCATGATATTCGACGACAGTCGCGACATTGTGGAGATGGCGCGACAGGCGATGGCGTTTTTTGCGCACGAGAGCTGCGGCAAATGCTTCCCGTGCCGTATCGGTACGCAGAGGCTGCTGGAAAGGCTTTCCGGTGGAGGCCCCGAGGCGCTGGAGGCGTGGCAACAGGAGGTGCGCGACATCGGCGAAGTGCTGGAGTTAAGCGCTTGCGGACTGGGTGTGGCGGCGGGCTTTGTGAGCGAAAGCCTGTTGAATAATTTCCCGCGGCAGGTGGCGGCGTTCCGGCCGTGAGCCCGCCAGCCAGTGTGACCGGGCATTGAGTGACCGGCCATTGAGCAACCGGCTCCTTGGGAACAAAACAGGGAAGAATAAAGCGCCAATTCTGAACGAATGACGGGAACTGAACTATGCAGTCAGTAAATCAGGACGGGCACGCGCCCAGGATCACGCTCGACGGGGAGGAGGTAACGTTCGCGCCGGGCGAAACGGTCTACGAAGTGGCTACGCGTGCGGGCAGGGAGGTGCCGACACTCTGCTACGACCCGCGGCTGGAGGCGTTCGGCAGCTGCCGGTTGTGCGTCGTAGAGGTGGCAGGCCAGCGCGTGCCGGCGGCCTCCTGCACGACGCTGGCGACGGATGGGATGGAGGTAACAACGGCCTCGGCGGGCGTCGAAAGACTGCGGCGTACGCTGCTGGAGCTGGTTGCCTCGGAAAACCGCGAGGTGGCGGTGGACCCGCTGCGGGGCATCGCTTCGCAGGAGTTGGCGACGCTCGTTGAACGCTATGACGCAGGCCGCGGGCGATTCGACGGCGAGCAGTCGGGACGGAGCCGGGCGGACGACGGCAACCCGTTCATTCTGCGAGACTACGATCTGTGCATCTCGTGCTACCGCTGCGTGCGCGTGTGCGCGGAGCAGGAGGGGGACTACGCAATCAGCGTCGCCAACCGGGGTTTTGCCACGCAGATCACGGTTGAGTTCGGCGGCCACTTGCGCGACTCGGCCTGCACCTTTTGCGGCCAGTGTGTGCAGACCTGTCCAACCGGTGCGCTGGCTGACAAGAAGGCGTTGCGCTTCGCCGAGAACAGCGGGTAGAGGGACGAGTTAAAGACAGGGAGGCGCTGGCCCTCCTGGCTGAAAGGAAGGATCGATGGAGACAACAGTTGCTGCGACAAAGACGACCCGAACGATCTGCGGATATTGCGGCGTCGGCTGCTCGCTGGACCTGGTGACGCGGGACAATCGCATCATTGCGGTGCAGCCCGCGTTCGACGGCCCGGCGAATGCGGGCGCGCTGTGCGTCAAGGGGCAGTTCGCCTACGACTACGTGCATCACCCGGACAGGCTGACGCATCCCCTGGTGCGCGGGGAGGACGGCGGTTTGCGGCGTGCGAGCTGGGAAGAGGCGCTGGCGCGGGCCGCGCAGGGTTTCGCGGATGTGCTGGAGAAGCACGGGCGCCGCGCGGTTTATGGTGTCGCGTCGGGGCGGACGCCGAGCGAGGCGAACTACATGATGCAGAAGTTCATCCGAGTGGGGTTCGGGACGAACTATATCGACAACTGCAGCCGGGCTTGACACGCTCCAACGGTCGCCGGTCTGGCGGCAACAATCGGGCGGGGGGCAATGTCGAATCCGCTGGCGGACATGGAGAAGCCGGATGTGATCTTCTGCATCGGCACAAATATGACGGAGGCGCACCCGGTGGCGGCGACGCGCCTGAAAAAGGCGCTGGCGCGGGGAGCCAAGATGATCGTCGCCGATCCGCGGCGCATCCGGCTGGCCGAGATGGCCGACCTCTATCTACCGATACGCGTGGGCAGCGATACCGCGCTGCTGCTGGGCATGGCGCACGTGATCGTGCGGGAGGGATTGATCGACCGCGAATTCGTTGCAACGCGGACCGAAGGCTACGAGGCGCTGGTGGACCATCTGCAGGAGAAGACGCCGGCTTGGGCGGAGAGCATAACGGGCGTGCCCGCAGACAAGATCGAAGAGGCGGCGATTCTCTACGGGGCGAGCGACAAAGGAGCGATCTACTATACGCTCGGCATAACGGAGCACATCTGCGGCGTCGACAATGTGCAGAGCCTGTGCAACCTGGCGCTGCTGACGGGCAATTTCGGACGCGAGGGCACGGGCGTCAACCCGATGCGCGGGCAGAACAACATCCAGGGGGCGGGCGACAGCGGCGCGCTGCCCAACAACTACGCCGGCTTCCAGCCGGTGACGGAGCCGGAAAATCAGGCCAAGTTCGAGAAGGCTTACGGGCGCAGGATCGATCTGGAAAATGGAATTACAAAAGTGACGGCGCTGGAGCAGTGCGGGGACACAGTTTTCGCAATGCTGATTAACGGCGAAAATACCGTCGTATCGGACCCGGACATGGAGCATTGCATCCACGCTTTGAAGAGCCTGGAGCACCTGGTTGTGATCGACATCTTTCTGACCGAGACGGCGGAGCTGGCCGACGTTGTGCTGCCGGCGACCTCGTGGGCTGAGACGGACGGCCACTTCACCAATACGGAACGGCGCATACAACGGGTGCGCAAAGCCGTCGAGCCCCCTGGCGAGGCCAGGCCGGACTGGTGGATCATCAGCCGGCTGGGGCAGCGCCTGGGATTGGACGGGTTCGACTACGACTCGCCGGTGCCGATCTTCAACGAGCTGTGCCAGCTGTCGCCGATCTACAACGGCGTCGACTGGGAGCTGGTCGACGACGGGGCGTATCAATGGCCCATCCCCTACCGGGGTCATCCTGGAACGCCGCGTCTGCATGAAAGCGAGTTCGTCAACGGGCGGGGCAAGTTCAGTTTCACGGACTACCGCGATCCGGCCGAGACGGTCGACGAGGAATATCCACTGTGGCTGACGACGGGGCGGCGGCTGGAGAGCTACCATACGCGCACACAGACGGGGCGCTCGACCGGGATAAACGAGTTGCTGCCGGAGGAGACGCTGGAGGTGCATCCGGCCGACACGGCGCGGTACGGGCTGCGCGACGGCGGCTGGGCAAAAGTCAGCAGCAGGCGGGGCGCGGTGGAGGTGCGCGTGGGGGCGACGAGGCGCTCTCCGGAAGGAACGGTGTTCGCGAGCTTCTCCTTTTCCGACGTGCCGATCAATGTTCTGACAGGGTCCGGCTACGATCCGATCACGCATACGGCGGAGCTGAAGGTGTGCCCGGTGCGGGTTGAGCCGGTTGCGGAAAGAGTGCCGGCGGCCGCGGATTGAGCCGTTACAGGACATTTGAATTCAGGCGGCGAGACCGGGACCGCTGGCCAGGGAGGCTGGGAGTGCCATCTGCTCCGCAGTCTCGCCGGCTCCCGGTCATCCATTGTAGTGAACTCCCCTTTCAGCCAACTACTGGGCCCTTACCAGGACAAACTTCCGGAGTTTCTCCTGGAGCAGTATCTCTGTCCGGCGGATGCGGATTATGAGATCGTGTTGGGAGGGCAGATGCAGACCATTTGGCGTCGTCCGGCCTGGCTTTACCCCGTTTTCTGGCTCCTTTCAAAGTGGGATCTCTTCTTTCCTGAAACTGGCCAGAACATTCCGGCAACCCTCATCATCTCCCCCGGGCGCAACCAGGCAGGTGAAGCGATCCAGGTCTGGGAGCGCAGCTTCTTTTTCCCAAACCGCGTTCGCCGCCGCTACCGTTCGACAATGCTGTATGACTCACGCTCGAGAATGGTCGTCGAGCTGCAAGGCAGAAACAACATTTTTGAGGAAGTAGCGAAGATCGAGATTTGCCCACCGGACACGTTGGAGTTTCAGACCGTTGCAAGTGTGCTGCGCCTGGGGCGGTTGCGCATACCCCTTCCCAAAAAGCTGTGGATAACCGCACACGTCGTTCAGCGGGCGACCGAGCCGGAGAAGAGCGAAAGCAGCGTCAGATTGACGATCACACACGGGCTTCTGGGCGCTGTTTTCGGGTATGAAGGGCGTTTCCGTGCAAAACGACGCAGCCGTCATGACCAATTCGGCGCATGATAGTGCCCTAGCCCGCTATCGCGGCTGGTTCTATGCCGCGGCGGTCTACAATCTGGTCTGGGGCGCTGCGAACGTATTCTTTCCTCTGCTGGTCTTCAATCTTCTCGACATGCCGCATCCCGGTACACGGCCTTATGGCAGGTCGTCGGCATGTTTGTCCTGGTCTATGCGCCGGCGTATTGGTGGGCGGCGCGTTTCCCCTACCGGCACAGGCAGCTCATCCTCGTAGGGCTGGCCGGGAAAATCCTCGGACCGATCGGATTTGTCTGGGCGCTGGCAAACGGCGGCCTGCCTGCCTCTTTTGGCTGGACGATCCTGACGAACGATCTGATCTGATGGCCGGCCTTCGCGTTGTATTTGAGGGACGTAGCCGCACGCGCCGGCGGTGTCGCTCCACTGTTGCGCGGCGAGTAGAGGACAGCGTTTGATTGCAGCTTTACTTTGCAGCCATTGACCGCAGTCCTGCTACCTGCTAAACTGTGGCGTGCAGAACAAGGACAATGCGACAATGCTCGTGGGGACGGACCTGTGTTTGGAGGCCGCGTCTCACGTCGCAGAGGACACAGCATCGCCGTGTGACGGCCTTGCGTATCCCTACGCAGAAGCGAGACGTGAGGCACTCTTTCTCCTCACTTCTCTTTTCTCCCTTCTTGACGGTTTGGTGAACTCCAGTGATAGCCCGCGTCGGCAGCAAAGTGCGCACCCGCATCACGGTTGTGGAGCAGGGACGGCACAAAACACGGGACGACCAGCTGGCCGCGGAAGAGCCGCTGGAGATACGTCTGCAGGCGGGGGACGAAACCGAGACGGTCGCAGTGACGATGCGGACGCCGGGACACGACTTCGAGCTGGCTGCCGGCTTCCTGCACAACGAGGGAATCATTACCGACGCCGCGTCGCTGAGCGGTATAAGCTACTGCGTGGATGCCGATGTCGACGCGGAGCAGCGATACAATATCGTGAACGTGGGGCTGCGCATGCAGCGTCTGCCGCCGCTGGCGACGCTTGAGCGCCATTTCTACACGACGAGCGCGTGCGGGGTGTGCGGCAAGGCGAGTCTTGAGGCGATCGAGATGCGCGAATGCCCGGTTCTGCCGCCGGGGCCGCTGGTTGCGCCGTCGGTCCTCACCGGCTTGCCGGAGGCGCTGCGCGCGGCGCAGGGCCTGTTCGAGGCCACGGGAGGGCTCCACGCGGCGGGTCTGTTCGACACCGACGGGTTGCTGCTGTGCCTGCGTGAGGATGTGGGACGTCACAACGCGGTCGACAAGCTGATCGGCTGGGCATTGATGCAGCGCAAGTTGCCGCTGCACGCATCGATCCTGTTGGTGAGCGGTCGCGCTTCGTTCGAGATTTTGCAGAAGACGACCGTCGCAGGCGTACCGGTAGTGGCGGCCGTTTCGGCGCCGAGCCACCTGGCGGTGGAGGTTGCGCGGCGATTCGGCGTGACGCTGGTGGGATTTTTGCGCGGGGAGCGGTTTAACGTATACGCGGGCGGCGCACGGATTGCATGGGACGAGACGTAGCTCCAGAAGGCGGATCGACGTTCGCGGCATCCTCTTCTCAACCGCCAGGAACCCCCAAGTTAATCGAACTGATACAGAACCGCTCGCGATTCTACATCGGACGGCGCGGGCGGCATTTGATAATTCTGTACAGATGGTGTACTAATAATCGGACCAGCTGTTTTCGTTTTTGCCCTGCCTCCGCATCGCTCCCCTGACAGGCTCGACGGATCGCAGAAGTGACGGAGACTATCCCGATATGAAACGGATTTCTCTTTTTGCGCTGTTTCTGGCCGCGTGCCTCGTGGCCGGCATCTACTTTTCCGGCGAACGGATCGCGTCCTACGTCGAATCGAACCTTCTTTCTGATGGAGGCGATCGATTTGGCAGCAAAGTGGACCGGATAGAAGAGGCGTTGCACCAGGACGAGGGGGAGGTCGAATATGTGCCGGGGCAGGTGCTGATCCGCTTCAAGAGGACAGTAACGCGTGCCCAGATATCCGACTTTTATGCCGAGTACGGGCTGTCGGAGAAAGACAATCTGGACAGCGACCCGGATGACGCGGACCAGGGGCTGCGGCTGGCCGGCGTGGCCGTCAACGTGGATGACCAGTTGATCGAAGTGCTTGAGGGAGACGAGAGAGTCGCATACGCAGAACCGAACTACTTCCTGCAGTTGAGTGAGACGCCGCCTGACGATCCCCTGTTCGACCGCCTGTGGAACCTGCACAATACGGGGCAGACCGGCGGCACCGCTGACGCCGATATCGACGCGCTGGAGGCGTGGGAGATTGGGACGGGCTCGAGCGACGTCATCATTGCGGTGATCGACACAGGTGTGGATGTAACGCACGAGGACCTGCTCGACAATCTGTGGACGAATCCGCAGGAATGTCCGCAGGGAGTCGGCAAGTGCCGGGCGGATGGCATTGATGACGACGGCAACGGCTATGTAGATGACTTTCACGGCATAAACGCCATAAGGAACAGCGGTGCGCTGCTGGATGACTACGGCCACGGCACGCACGTGGCGGGCACCGCCGCGGCGGCGGGCAACAACGGCGTTGGTGTCGTCGGCATCAATTGGAAGGCGCGCATCGTCGGCTGCAAATTCATCTCGGCATTCGGAACCGGCTCGACGTCGAACGCCATCAAGTGCTTCAATTACATTTACGACCTGCGCACCAAGCAGAAGCAGAACATCCTCGTAACGAACAACAGTTGGGGCGGCGGCGGCGAGTCCCGTGCGCTGCGCGAGGCGATGGGGCGCGTGGATTCGCCGATGCACGTCTGTGCGGCGGGCAATGCGAACACCAACCGCAGGACCTTCCCTGCGGCCTATGATCTCGACAATATCATTTCGGTTGCAGCGACCGACCACGACGACCTGTACGCCGGTTTTTCGAATTGGGGTGAAGACTGGGTGGACCTCGCGGCCCCGGGTGTGAGCATCGGCTCGACCGTGCCAACGGGCCGCTGCCCCATGTGTACGTCGTCGGGCTATGGCGCCAGCAGCGGCACGTCAATGGCCGCGCCGCACGTGACGGGCGCAGCAGCGCTGATCTGGTCGGAGTTTGCCGGCCTGAACAACGAGCAGGTGAAGCAACGGATCCTGTCGGGCGTGGATGCGCTGCCGAATCAATCGAAGAAGACGTTGACGAACGGTCGATTGAACCTGTTCAATGCGATGGAGAAGGATTCGACGCCGCCGGCGGCCGTGTCGGACCTGTCGCCGTCGGGCGTGCTGATGACGAAGGTGATGTTGGGTTGGACGGCGACGGGGGATGACGGCTTCACCGGTACGGCGATGTCCTACGATGTGCGTTATTCGACGACGCCGATATCGACTGCTACATGGGACTCGGCGCAACGCGTGGAGGCAGCGCCGGCGCCCGGCGCGCCCGGCTCACGCGAGACGCTTGAAGTAAAGGGGCTGGAGCCGGACACAACCTACTACTTCGCGCTGCGGGTGGGTGACAATGTAGGCAACCTCTCCGACCTGTCGAACATCGTTATCGCGCGTACGAGCGCGGGGACGATCGTATTTGAAGACGACATGGAGAGTGGCACGGGCAAGTGGACGATTGAAGACTCGGCGTCAAGCCTGTGGCATTTGACCAATCTGCGATTCAACAGCCCGGAGACGGCCTGGTATTACGGACAGGAGCCGGATCGAAACTACGACACGGGCGACGCGAATGAGGGAAAGATCACGTCGAGCGTGATCGATATTGCCGGCGCGGACGATGCGCTGCTGACCTTCTACGAATGGAGCGAGTTACAGAAGAACACGCGCTTTGACCGCACGCGCGTGCAGGTGTCGACCGACGGGACGACGTGGAGAACGGTATTCGAGTCGCATGGCACGGAGGGGCGCTGGGCGAAACGTGACGTCGACCTGAGCGAAATTCTGAGCGAGAGCGGCTCGATTCAGGTGCGTTTCTGGTTCGACACGGTCGACGAGACATTCAACGAGTTCGAGGGCTGGTATATCGACGACGTGCGGGTTCTGACGGCCAAATTGCAGCTGCCGGGCGAGCTGCAGCTGATGCCCAACTTGGTGGCGCAGTCGATAAACATCGGTTTCAATCCGGCGCAACCCTATGCAGGCCAGATGACGACTGTCCACGGCACGGTGATCAACAACGGCAACGCGGATGCGCGGGCAGTGACCGTGCAGTTTGTGGACGTGAGCGACAAAGAGGCGGCTGTCCCGATCGGTGAGCCGCAGACGATAGCTGAGATTCCGGTGGGCGGCAGCGGCGTTGTAGAAGTTGCCTATGACACGGACGAGAAGGCGGGCGAGCGCAGCATTCGCATGGTGGTTGACGGCACAAACTTCATCGCCGAGCGGAATGAGGCGGACAACGAGGCGGTACGCCTGCTGACGGTCGTGGAAGCGCCGGCGCCGAACCTGTTCATTGACGCAGACAATATCGGATTTGACCCGGCGTCGCCGCCACCGGGCGCGCAGGTCACAGTATTCGCTACGATTGTCAACAACGGTTCAGCCGACGCGGCCGACGTAGTCGTTCAGTTCCTGGAGAGCGGGTCGAGACCCATAGCGCTCAGCCAGGTGATAGAGAGCATACCGGCGGGCAGCAGCGCGGTGGCGCAGGTTACCTATGATTCGGGCGAGAGCACGGGGGATCCCAGCATCCTGGTGGAGGTAGACCCGGACAACTTTATTCAGGAGTTGAGTGAGACCGACAACAGCGCAACCAAGAGTTTGGCGCTGCGTACGGATGCCGAGCCGAACCTGATGTTGACCTCGACCAACATTGGCGTTTCGCCGTCCAATCCGACGGAAGGCGAAGTCGTAACGATCTACGCGACGATTCTGAACGCTGGCGATACCGAAGTACAGGATGTCCAGGTACAGTTCCTGGACGGGAACAGGAGCCCGGCGACGCCGATTGCAGTGCAGCAGATTATTCCCTCGATCGCGCCGGGAAGCAGCGGTGTTGCGTTCATCCGCTTCGACACCACCGGGCGCGCCGGTGACCGGAAGATTCAGGTGCGGGTTGATCCGCACAATCTGATCCCCGAGTCGGAAGAGCAGGACAACATGGCAACGGCTACGCTCAGCGTCGCGCACAGTCCTGCGCCCAACCTGGTGGTTGTGTCCGACAATATTGGATTCAGCGCTACGGAGGCTGTGGCCGGGACTGAGATAACAGTCTATGCCACGATCCTGAACGCGGGCAGTGCCGCGGCGGAAAATGTCGCGGTCCAGTTTGTAGATGCCACCGGCGGCAAGGTCAGACCGGTTGGCGAACCACAGGTGGTGGAGCGAATTGCGCCAGGCTCTTCGGCGGTTGCGATCGCGCAGTACAAGGCGCCGGGGGGGCGCGGCGAGCGGGCGATTCAGGTTGTGGCTGATCCCGGCAACTTCATCCGCGAGGGCAGGGAGGATGACAACAGCGCGAGCGCGGCGTTGTCGGTAAGCAGCGCGCCGATTGCGAATCTCTTTATCCAGAGCAAGAACATTGCCTTCAACCCGGAGCAACCGGTGAGCGGGGAAGAGGTAACCTTGCGGGCAGTCGTCGGAAACAATGGGACGGCGGCGGCCAAGCAGGTATCGGTGCAGTTTGTAGACGTATCCGGCGGCGAAACGCGGCTTTTAGGCAGCGAGCAGACTATTGGGGAGATCGGCGTAGGCAGCAGCGGCGCGGCGGCGGTGACGATAACAGAGTCGATCTCTGTCGACAGGCCGAACAGCTCGCGCAAGATCCAGGTGCTGGTGGATGCGAGCAACCGGATTCGCGAGTCAAATGAAGGGGACAACACGGCGACTCGCTTGCTGACGCTGCTGCCGGAGCCCGCGCCGAATCTCGTGGTGCTGTCTTCCAATATCGGTTTCAATCCCGCCAATCCGCGGGTGGGGGAGACGGTAACGATTCAGGCGGTGGTCCGCAATGACGGTCAAGTTGTGGCGAGAGATGTTTCTGTGCAGTTCGAGGATGTGAGCTCGGGCCGCCCGGTGCCGATCGGCGCGACGCAGACACTGGACAGGATTCTGGTAGGCGGCAGCGGCGTGGTAACGGTCAAGTTCACGCCGCCGGAAGTTGCCGGTACGTACAAAGTGCGCGTGGTAGCTGATCCGGGCAATTTCATCGCCGAGACCGACGAGGTAGACAACAAGGGAACGCGCGATCTGGAGGTAGGCGCTGCGCCGATGCCCAACCTGGTTGCGCTGGCGGAGAATATCGGCTTCAATCCGCCGGATGCTACGGCGGGCGACGAAATGATCATCTCGCTGACGGTGCTGAACAACGGTGCGGCGGCGGCTGAAAACGTGCAGGTCCAGTTCACCGACACCACCGGCGGCCGGCAGAGTCCGATTGGCGAGGCGCAGATTCTGCCTTCGATTGCGGCGGGAGACAGCGCGATTGCCAGTGTGAGTTACAGCACGGCCGGGCGTGCGGGTGAGCGGCGCATCAGAGCCAGCGTAGACAGTCTGTCGATCATCCCGGAAAACGATGAGACCGATAACAGCGCGAGCAGTGAGGTTGTAATCAGACCGGGAACGTCTCCGAACCTGGCAGTCCTTGCCGACAATATCAGCTTCAGCCCGCCGAACCCGGATTCCGGCGATGCAATACGCATCCGGGTGGTTGTGCGGAATCAGGGCAGCGAAGACGTCGGACAGGTTGACGTGCAGTTCCTCGACGTGACGAATGACCAGGCAGTGCCGGTAGGACCCACCCAGCTGCTCGAGGGCATTGCGGCTGGGAGCAGTGGAATCGCCGAGTCGGTCTTCGAAAGCAAAGGTCGGGCAGGAGAGCGGAAGATCCGGGTTGTGGCCGACCGCAGCAACCTCATTTCCGAGTCGAATGAGGAGGACAATGAGGCCGAGGCGACGTTCACGATCAACCCGCCGTCGATTCCGAACCTGGTAATCGAATCGCGCAATGTTGGCTTCCACCCGAGCAGGCCGTACGACGGCGATCAGGTGACGATAAGCGCGACGGTGCTGAATGTGGGCGGGGGCGACGCCAGCGAGGTGATCGTACAGTTCATCGAGGGCGGCGGACAGGGGTTGCCTATTGGCGAACCGCAGGTCATCGACAGAATTGCCGCTGGAAGCAGCGGCGTGGCGCAGGTTGTGTTCGACACGGCAGGTAAGAAGGACCCGCGGGTACAGGTCATCGTTGATCCGAACAACTACATTTCCGAGACGAAAGAGACGGATAACAGGGCGACGGCGGCCTTGAAGATGGCGGATCAGCCGTTGCCGAATCTGTCGATCAAGAGCACCAATGTAGCCCATACTCCGAAAGCGCCGCGCGAGGGCCAGCGGATTATCATCACGGCTGTGGTGGTGAATCACGGAAGCGCCGCGGCGCGTGATGTGGCGGTCCAGTTCAGGGACGCGTCGGAGAGTCCTGCGGTGCCGATCGGCGCCGCGCAGTCGGTAACGTTGATTCCGGCCGGCGGCAGCGGTGCGGTGGGCATCGTATACGACACGGCGGACAAGGAAGGCGAGCGGCAGATACAGGTGGTCGCCGACCCCGGCAACTTCATTGTCGAGAGCAGTGAGAGCGACAACACGGCCGCGAAGAGTATAACGGTACTGAAGAGGTCTGCGCCGAATCTGATCGTGCAGCCGCGCAACGTGGCCTTCAATCCAGCGTCTCCGACCGAAGGCGACAAGGTGCTGGTCCGAGCGGTTGTGCTCAATGACGGAGCCGAGGATGCGGCAGACGTCGTCGTGCAGTTCCTCGATGTGACGGAAGCGGGTGTTTCACCGATCGGGCGGCCGCACGTTATCAACTTGCTGGAGGCGGGTTCGAGCGCGACGGTTCCGATCGTCTACGATACGCTGGACAGGCCGGGCGACCGCCGCATTCGCGTTGTGGTGGATCCCAGCAACTTCATTCGCGAGAGCAGCAAAGAGGACAATGTGACGGTAGTGACGCTGCCGGTGCAGCCGGCGGCCGCGCCGAACCTGGCGATGCTGTCGGGCAATATCAAGTTCGACCCGCCGTCTCCCGAGATCCACGACCTGGTCACAGTGTCGGCGACGGTGCTGAACAACGGTACGGAGACCGCCCACGACGTGCTTGTGCAGTTCGTGGACGTGACCGGCGGCGGCTCGGTCCCGGTGGGCACGGAGCAGTTGCTGGATGCGGTGCCTGCAGGCGGCGGCGCCTCGGTTGAGGTGACCTACACCGACACGGGGGAGACGGGGAGCAGGCAGATTCGGGTCATTGTCGATCCAAACAATGTCATCGCCGAGTCCAACGAACGGGACAACCAGGCGACGCGCGGCATGGTCATTACGCCGCCGCAGCTGCCCGACCTGATCGTGAATGTGGCGGACGTGGAGTTCGACCCCGAGAGCCCGGTTGAAGGCAGAGATGCGACGATTTCGGCGAAGGTCCTGAACCGCGGCAATGCGAATGCCGTAGGATTTGTCGTGCGGTTCCTGGACGTAACGGAGCGCGTGCCGCAGCCGGTCGGCGGGCCGCAGCGCATCGCGCTGCTGGGCGCGAATGACAGCGCTACGGTCTCGGTGACCTACGAAACGCAGGGCAAGGCCGGAGAACGGAAGATCCGTATCGTGGCCGATCCTGAAGACGCGGTTAAGGAGTCGGATGAAGAGAACAACCGGGCAGAGAAGACGGTGAGAGTGCGCACCGAGTCGGAGGCGCCGGAGGACGGGGCCAATCTGGTCGTGCTGGCCTCGAATATCCGCTTCTTCCCGGCGACGCCGAGGCCGGGCGAACCGATTACGATTACGGCAGTTGTCCGGAACCAGGGCGAGAAAGCGGCCAAGAACGTGCTGGTCCGCTTCGAGGACGTCACGAATGAAAACGCGCCTACCCTGATTGGGAACTACACGATCGTCACCCCGATCCAGCCGGGGGCACGCGAGCTGGCTGTGATGCCGTTCAGCACCTCCGGCCTGAGAGGGAACCGGACAGTTCGGGTGACAGCCGACCCGGAAAATGCGATCGCGGAGACAAGCAAGGATGACAATTCGGCCGAACGCACGCTGCGCTTCGCCAGTTCGGCGACGGGGCGTTCGAATGAAGCGGGAGCCGACGCCTCGGTAAATCTCACGCTGAGCGCGCAGGGGGTGGAAGTTAACGTGGTGCCCTCACAGGAATCGGACCTGGTGATCGTGGCGACGACCGTTCGAAACCAGGGAAGCAGTGACGTCGGCGGCTTTGCGGTCCACGTCCTGGATGTTAGTGACAACTTCAGTCCGCTGGGGTCACCGCAGACCGTCGAGGGGTTGGCCGCAGGCAGTGAAACGACAGTACGGACGGTCTTCCGGGCGACGGGCGGAATCGGCGTGCGGACTCTGCAGGTGGTGGTAGATCCGCTGGATGAGATTGCTGAAAGCTCGGAGCAGGACAACCGGGTCAGCGTCCTCGTAAACCCGACCAGCCAAGCAAATCAGTAGGCCGGCGGGCGTAAAGTTGAAGTAAGGGAACGAGAAGAAAGAGTACCGGCTTTCTAGCGGATAGGGCGCGTGCGGGCGTTCAGAAGAGGCTCACTTTACCCTGGGCCAGCACGCGCAAGCGCGAATAGGCTCTCCCGGCGTCGGGCAGAAGGATTTCGAAGGGAAGAACGGCGCCGGGGGAGATACTCTCCTCTGACAGAATCGATTCGGCCACGTCTACAACTTCTCCGTCCTCATTGTAGAAGGCAACCGCAACCACAACGGACGTCAGCGCCATCTCATGGCCGTTGTAAAGCTCGCCTACAACGGCTACACGCCCGTCGCGCTCGACCATGGCAACGTCCGACACGTCAGGCTCGCGGTACTCTACGATGCTGATCTCTTCGGAAGAGACGCTTAGCTCGTAGCGGTTGACCGCGTCGGGGTCGACGCCGGCGATCATGCGGAAGGGGGCGGGGCGCTCGATTTCGATTTTGGCGAAGGCGGCCGGCGCGTGGGCGGTAGCGATGAGAAGGCCGGCGCTGTCGAAGAAGCGGCCGTGGACGACGACGGCGTAGACGTCGAAGGCTCCGCCATTGACCAGTTCACCCACGACGACAAACTGCGCGGCTTTGGCGTAGCTGGTGTGGCTGCGCACGAAGACAGCTGAGGGGATGGGCGTACGCGTTGGCGTTGGCGACAACGTGGCCGTGGCCGTGGCTGTCAGGAGGGGTGTTGGCGTTGCAGTCGCGGTTGGCTGCGGGGTCGCCTGTGTGGGGGTCGCGGTTGGCGTGGGTGAAGGGGTTGACGTGGGGGCGGGGGTGGGCGTTGGCTCGGGGGGCTCAAGGGTAACTGTGGCGTCAGAGGTGGGTGAAGGCGTGGGCGTGACCGATTCGGTTGGCGTGGGCGTGGGCAGCTCGGCGTCGGTTGGCGTCGGGAACGGCGTAAAGGAGTCCTCGACTTCGATCTTGTCCGCCGCGGCCGCGGCTGACTCCGGTTGGGAGACGACATCAGCCGGCGCGCCGCAGGACGCGATCAGGAAAAGCAAGGCCGGAGCGAAAATCAGCCAAAGTCGTTGCATGGGCGTTGAAGGCGCTACCGATTCGCCAAGTGGGCGAATTCCGCAAACCCTCACCTCACGGTCCGGTTGACAGTTTACCGCTTTTCCCCGAGTGGATCAACCCGGCTGCGAGGGGGCCGCTGCAAAATTGGAGAGAGCACGGTCGCGCGGATGTACGGGGGCGTTGCCCGGGTCAGAATTTCAGCGCGCCCTCGGTCAGGCCGCGCTGGATTCGCCGGTGGAAGAGAATGTAGATGAAGATGGGAGGCCAGGCGGCCAGTGACAGCGCCGCGACCTGCAGGCTCCACAGGCTCACGTATCTGCCTTCAAAGTGCATGATTCCGAGCGGAATGGTGCGTAAGGTGTGTTTTTGCAGGTAGATGAGCGGCCAGAGGAAGTCGTTCCAGAAGAAAACGAAATAGAAGATGGTCATGGTGGCGATCGCCGGCATTGCCAGTGGGACCATGACGTGCCGTAGGATCTGAAACTCCCTGGCGCCGTCCACCCTGGCGGCATCCTCCAATTCGGGGGGAATCGACATAAAGTAGGCGCGAATGAAGATAATAGCCAGCGATGACCAGCTCATGTAAGTGAGTATGACGGCGAGCGGGTTGTTGAGGAAGGCGATGGGCAGATGGAGCGCCACAGCCCAGGACTCGAGTATGGCCATCAGCTTGAAGCTGGGCACCATCAGCGCCTGTGTCGGAACGGCCATACCGACGAGGAAATAGATGAAGAGCGAGCGGTTGGCGGCGAAATGATAGCGGGCGAGACCGTAAGCGGCAGTGGTAGAGACGGATATGACACCGATAACCGAGACGACGGCGATAAAAAGGCTGTTGGCGTAGAGCCGTGCAAAATTGCCCTTCTGCCAAGCCTCGGCGATGTTTTCGAATGAGATGCGGGTGGGCAGGCCGAAAGGAGATAGCATGACCTCTTCATTCGTTTTGAGCGAGGTGTAAGACATCCAAGTAAGGGGATAGAGGATGCTGACAGCGGCGAAGACCAGTATGAGATAGAAAAGAAGCCTGACCGGCAGACTGAGTTCGCGAAAGACCATTGCGAATGCCTCAGGAGTTTACGGCTCCCCTGCCGGCGCGGGCGAGGGAGAACTGCAATGTAGACATGCCCAGTATGATGAGAACAAGCACGAGGGCGATAGCTGTGGCATAGCCGTGCTGCGTGCGGGCGCCGCCGAGGCCGAGCTGGTAGATGTAGGTGACAACGGTCTCAGAGCTATGGTAGGGTCCACCGCCGGTGAGTGTGTAAACGAGGTCGAATACGCGCATTGCGCTGATAGATGTGATGACGGCTGCGACGACGAGGACTTCGCGCAGGAGAGGGATGGTAATACGTGTTGACAGCTGCCAGGGGCTGGCGCCGTCGAGCCGTGCGCTCTCTTGCAGCTCGCGAGGGATGGCCTGGAGGCCGGCGATGAGCAGGAACATGGTGAAGCCGAAATCGCGCCAGATGTGGACGGCGATGACGACGTATACATTGAGCGTGGTCGTGCCGAGCCAGCCGTACTTCGGGCCGTCGAGGCCAATGGCGCGCAGAAAGATGTCGACAATGCCCAGGGTCGGGTCGAGAAGGAAGTTGAAGAGTATGCCGACGACAACCAGCGAGATCACAAAGGGAACGAAGAAAATAGAGCGGAACAACCTGGCGAAGCGCGGTCCGGACTCAAGGATGATGGCGAAGAAGAGCGCGATTCCGACCTGGAATATGAGGCAGCAGATGACGAAGAGGAAGCTGTTGCGCAAGGCTCCCCAGAAGAACTCGTCCCCGGCCATCTGGATGAAATTGTCGAGCCCGGTGAATCTCAGGGTTGCGAAGTTGATTCCGGTCCAATCGGTAAAGCCGATAACGACAGTACCGAATAGAGGCAGGACCAGAAAGATGGTGTAGAAGAAGAAGGCGGGCGCTATGAGGAGCAGAGCGAAGCGTCCGTCATAGCGACCCGTGCGCCGGCCGCGGTTTGACCCGCGCGTGAGCGGAATACGCCGCATTCCTCCTCCTTCTACAGCAAGACCGATACCAGTAGTGGGGGCGGTGCGCCTACATCCGCTCCTCGCGCCAGTCGAGCACGAGATTTTCGGCTCTTTCAGCGGCCTCGACTGGTGAGAGCGCGCCGCTGAGCACACCGCTCGAGCCGTGCCAGAGGATTTCCTGGCCGATATTGTAGTCGATGGCGCGTTCGATCATGATGGTCAGTGCGGGGGCGTTGTCGAGCAGTTCGACAAGCAGGGCTGACTCGGGCCGCAGGTTTTCCATCGGCGTGGAGAGCGGCATAGGCGGCGCCTCGCCGGGCATGTAGTTGTACCAGATTCTGTGGGGCTCTTCCGATTGCAGATACCACTTGACGAACTCCTGGGCTTCGGCAGGATGCTCGGATTCCCGGGGCACGATAAGTGTGCGGGCGTTGAAGGAGACCTCGTTTGCGTTGCTCTCGGCAATGTCGTCAATGGCCGGCATGAGCATGAACTTGAGGTCGATTTCGGCATCAACATTGGCGAACCAGTCGCCCAGCAGCCAGCCCCCGGTCTGGAAGAAGGCGCCGTCGCCGCGGAAGAGCTTGCCAAAGGCAATGGGATAGTCGTCGGAGAGTACGCCCCTGGAGAAGTATTCCTTGTCGAGCAGCTCTTTGATCAGCTCCCAAACGCGTACGCCGTTCGGATCGGTAAAACGTTTCTCGGACTCGTGCTCGACATAGAGGCCGCGGAGGAAGAGATCGACCGAGCCTTTGACCTTGAGGGTCCTGATGTAGAGATGCTGTGCCCAGTGGCCGCCCGCCCAGGCGTTCTTTGCGCCAATCAGGACGGGCGTTACGCCGGCATCCTGGAAGTTCTGACAGGCGTCTGTGAACGCGCTCCAGGTGGTGAGCGATGCAGGGTCGACGCCGTGCTCGTTGAGTATGCCCTCGTTGTAGTAGATGAGGTTGGCGATGGTCATGGCCCAGGGCGCGCCCCAATAGCGGTCTCTGTAAAGGACAGAATCAAGGGCGTCCGGGTAGATGGCGCCCGTGTTTGCCTCAACGACATCGGTCAGGTCCATGAGCTGGTCGGCTTCGATGAATGCGGAAAGGGCGCCCGGCCCGGCATCGGTCTGAAGGAAATCGGGCACGGCCCCGCCGGCGAAAGCGGTTTTGGTGGCCTGCTCGTAGGCGAGGCCGGAGAATCCGCTGTGGGTGACATGGATGCCGCGATGCGCTTCATTGAAGCGTTCGACGATTTCGTTCATCCCTTCCAGCCGGGGCGAGGTCGCCATCTCGGTCCACATCTCAAGTTCGGCCGCCATTTCGTCGGGCGCATCGGCTGCCATGCCGTCAGACTCGGTCGGAGCGGCAACGGGAGCGCAGGCGGCAAGCAGGCCGGCGCCTGCCGCCCCGGTCGCGGTTTTGAGGAAGGTACGTCTGCTGATCCGATTCATTTCTTACTCCTCCGGTGTTGGAATCAGGGTGGTCTGAGAAAGAGTGCGGCTCCCGGCAACAAACGTGATCCAGACCCGGATGCGGATAGATGCTCGGCGGCGATGGCCACGCGTCCGGTGGAAGGAGTCAGCGTCTCTTCGCCGACTGCGCCAATATAGTTCATGGGATGGCGCGTGTCATACGCGCCAATATTGCTTCCAGGCAGGATGCCGCCGACGCCTGGCTGTCGAAGCAGTTGTTCGGGAGGCGGTTCGCATCTTGTCATCCTCTGTTCTGGTGTTACAATCAGCGGGACGCGCCTACCCACAAAGGAACGGACAGTTCATGACCGCAAGACCGGACCGCCTCGCAAATCTGACCGCCGCCTACAGTGAACCACCGGAAGGGGCGGAATTCCAGACCAGCGAGGTGCTCACCATCGCCACTGGACACTTCGTGCACGACATCTTCACCGCGTTCCTGCCGCCGCTGCTGCCCCGCATTCGCGAAAAACTGGCGATCGACTACGCGGCGATAGGCGGCCTGAATGTCTTCCTGCTGATCCCGAGCCTGATGCAACCATTCATCGGTTATGCGGCTGACAAGATCAGTATGCGATACCTTGTCATCGTCGCGCCGGCATTGACGGCGACGATGTGCGGTCTGCTGGGCGTGGCGAACAGCTACGTCATGATGTCGCTTCTGCTGTTCGTGGTCGGCATAAGCACGGCCGTATTTCACGCGCCGGCGCCGGCGATGATAGGGCGCATCTCGGGGAACCGCGTGGGGACGGGCATGAGCTTCTTCATGGCGTCTGGTGAACTTGGCCGGACGGTGGGGCCGGTGGTCTTGTTACTTGCGATTGGCTGGTTCCAGTTGGAGGGCATCTGGCGGACGGCTTCCCTGGGTTGGCTGGCATCTGCATTCCTCTACTGGCGGTTACACAGGGTTTCGGCGCGCCCGGCGCAAAGGCAAGGACTTTCGCTGCGACAGATGCTGCCGGACGCGCGGCGCGTCTATACGCCCCTCATGTGGATCATGACGACGCGGGCCTTCCTGTCGATCGCGATGACGACCTATCTGCCCATCTTCATGCAGGATGAGATGGGCTACGACTTCAACTATGCGGCGTTATCGCTGGTGCTGCTGGAGGGGGCCGGTGTTGTGGGCGCTCTGAGCATGGGAACGGCCAGCGACTGGTTTGGACGCAGGCGCATCCTGGCGGCACTTTTCCTGGCGGCGCCACTTCTCTGTTTCGGATTCCTGAACAGCTCCGGCTGGCTGCTTTTTGTCTATCTGGTGCCGCTGGGATTCGTGACGATATCGCCGCAGCCTGTGATGCTGGCGGTAGTGCAGGACTCTTTCAGCGAGAATCGGGCCCTGGCCAACGGTATCTTTCTGATGGCGAACTTCGTCATCCGCTCGCCCGCGCTGTGGCTGCTGGGGGGACTGGCGGACAGATTCGGACTTTCGACCGCATTTCTGATCAGCGCCGTACTGGCTCTCGCCACTGCGCCGGCCGTGTTTTGGTTGCCTAAGCGCCAGCCGGAAGAGTCGGCATAGAAAGGACTCAGAAGAAAAGCTGCCAGAGGCGGGGCAGGAAGATCAGCAGCCCCGCGATTACACTGCCCACGGCCGTCACCAGGATGGCAGCGGCGGCGGTGTCCTTGGCGGTCTTGGCCAGGGGATGGAAGGCGGGTGAGGCGAGATCGACCACGGCCTCGATGGCGGTGTTAAGAAGCTCAAGCGCGATGACCATTGCGATGAGGCCGGCGATGACAGCCCACTCGACGCGGCTGATGCGCAGGACGAATCCTGCGATTGCGACGCATGCGGCGATGACAGTGTGGATGCGGAGGTTGGCCTGGCTGTGAAACGCGCTACGCAAGCCGGCGAGAGCGAATGCGAGGCTCAGGCGAAGGTTGCTGGCGCCGTCGGATGGGTCCATGTCTCAGTCCTGCAAAGAGAGCCGGAGTGTAAGGTCTTCGCAAGTCAATTCTGCGAGAATCTGCGCCTGCCTGCGCCACATGGCCGCGCGGCTCTCCTCTGAATCGTGGTCAAAGCCGAGCAGGTGCAGGGTCCCGTGGACAACCAGCAATTGGATTTCAGCGGCCAACGAGTGGCCAAACCGCCGCGCCTGGCGTGCGGCGTAGCGGAAAGCCAGAAACAGATCGCCCAAATCGGAAGCCAGTTCGGCGGCGAGGGCCTCCGGCATTTCAGCCTGATGCGAGCGCCCTTCCTGGATGGCGAAACTGAGAACATCCGTTGGCGCGTCCCGGCCGCGGTAAATGCGGTTAAGATGCTGCACGACGGCATCGTCTACAACCTGGATCGAGAGCGAGCGGTTCGATTGGCTGCAGGCGCGCAAGGTTGCGATGGCCGCGACCGTCAGCCTGGCAGCATCGACGCCGGCCTCAAACTGCTCGTCGATATGAACATGGACTTGCGCGTCGTTCATCAGTTTCAGTTTGCCGTGAGAACAATGCCTTGAAGCGCTGAAACAGCGCACGGGCACAAACTGGCTGGGATAGCTCGAGCCCGCCCCATTATAGCCCTGGGCGTGAATGGGGCAATATCTTGCCGAAGGGAGATCGCCTCCGCTAGAATAGAGGCGGCCGCTCGGCCGTAGGTGGACCCGGCGGCCGGTTTACACCAGCTTTGCGGGGACAGCACCATGTTCTTTGATCGAGCCAAAATCCATGTGCAGGCGGGGGCCGGGGGGAACGGAATCGTCGCGTTCCGGCGCGAGAAATTCGTGCCCATGGGCGGGCCGGCGGGAGGGACCGGAGGACGCGGCGGCGATGTCTACGTAGTAGCTGATCCGGACCTGAACACGCTGCAATCCTTTCGGCGCCAGGTCCATTTCCGCGCCGAGCGGGGTCGACATGGCGGCGGAAATCGGAAGGCCGGCGCAACCGGCGAGGATCTGCTGATTCCGGTGCCGGTCGGGACGGTTGTACGTGACGCGGAGAGCGACGCGGCGCTGGCGGACTTGGTTCGTGCGGGAGAGCGGGCGCTGGTCGCGCGGGGAGGTCGAGGCGGGCGGGGCAACGCGGCCTTCAAGAGCGGACGCAACCGGGCGCCGCGGTTGGCGGAGAACGGCGAGGTAGGCGAAGAGCGCTGGTTGGCGTTGGAGCTGAAGATCGTTGCCGACGCGGGGATCGTGGGCGTGCCGAACGCGGGCAAGTCGACTTTGTTGAGCGTGATCAGTCAGGCCAAGCCGAAGATCGCCGACTATCCGTTCACGACAGTTGTACCCAACCTGGGCGTGGCGGACGTGAACCACGTTCAGATCGTATTTGCCGATATTCCCGGGCTGCTCGAGGGGGCCCACGACGGCGTCGGGCTGGGGTTGGACTTCCTGCGCCATGTCGAGCGCAGCCGCGTTCTGGTCCATCTGATCAATGGGGCAAGTCCCGACCCGCTGGGCGATTTTGAGGTGATCAATCAGGAGATGAGGCTGTTCAACCCGGCGCTGGCGGAGCGCCCGCAGCTGGTCGTTCTAAACAAGATTGACCTGACCGAGGCGCGGACAATGTTGCCTCAGCTGCAGGAGAAGCTGGCGGAAAGGGGCCATGAACTCCAGGCCATCAGCGCAGTTACCGGAGAAAACGTGCAGCAACTCCTGTATCAGGTCAAAACGTTGCTGGATGCGCTGCCGGCGGTGGATAGGACGGAGACAGTCGAGGCTCTGCCCGTGCTGTCGCCTGAGGAGGATGAACGCGCGTTCAGCATTACGCGATTGGAGCATGACCTCTGGCTGGTCGAGGGGATAGCGATTGAACGGACGGCGCAGATGACCAACTGGGACTACTACGAGGCGGGTTTGCGATTCCAGCGCATTCTCTCGGCGATGGGAATCACCAATTCGCTTCGCCAAGAAGGGATCGAGGACGGCGATCGAGTGCAGATCGGCGCAGTTGAACTGGTCTGGGGACTCGAGAACGCGTTGGGAGAGTAGCGGACATTGAGCGCGCCGAGAAGATGAGTCCCGAGAAAACGCACAAGCGGATTGGCGTATTTGGCGGGACGTTTGATCCGATTCACATCGGTCACCTGATTCTGGCCGTCGAAGCGCGGCATCAGCTGCAACTGGACCGCGTCTACCTGGCGCCGGCCGGCGATCCCCCGCATAAGCAGGACAACCCGATTTCACCCGTAGTTCACCGGCTGGCCATGTGCCGGCTGGCGGTTGCCGACAACAGCGGGATTGACATCAGCCTGATCGACGCAGAGCGGCCGGGACCCCACTACACTTCGGATATGCTGCGGCTCTTCCGTGCGCGCGTTGACGCGGAGGCTCAGCTCTTTTTCCTGATGGGGCTTGATAGCCTGCGCGATCTGCCGACATGGCATGAACCGCTCTGGCTGGTGCGGAATTGCCGGCTGGTGGCCCTTCGGCGGCACGATGTCGAAATCGACTGGCCGGCGTTGGGAGCTCTGCTACCAGGCTTGCGCGAGCGGGTCGTCATACTTGATATGCCTGAGGTGGAGATTGCCAGCAGCGTCCTGCGCGAGCGCGTCCGGTCGGGGCAGCCGATCCGGTATCAGGTCCCGCACGCGGTGGAACGCTACATCCGTGGACACGGCCTGTACTGCGGCTAGAGAGGGCGTGAAAAGGATTGGGCGCGCGGCGCCTCGCAGACCGCGCGCCTGACTCATTCGCTGTTGGGGTCGACGAGGAACGGCAGTGGGTGCGTTTCCGATTGGAGGAGCGGCGCCTCATGTAATTCGACACCCAGTTGCTCAAGCGCCTTGAGGAATTGGGTATCCTCCAACGCGGTCAGTTGATCGGTCGTCATGCTTCTGAGCATGTCGGCATTGGTCATCTTTATGGTGGCCGCTTGCTCGACTTCGATGTCGGGCTGAATGCCCTGGCCCTTGATCAGATTGCCGTCGGGTGTCAGCCAGTTGGTGACGCCGAGAAGGATGGCGGAACCGTCACTGAGGTTGAACTGGTTGAGTACGGTGCCGGTGCCGAAGGTCGTTTCGCCGATAAGGACGGCGCGATCATTTTCCTTGAGTGCGCCGGCGGTGATTTCACCGGCGCTGGCAGTTCCTTCATTGATGAGAACGATCAGCGGCATCTGCCTGGCGTAACCCCAGCCGCGCGAACGGTGGACAGTCTGGTTGTCATGTGCATCGGCCTCGATCAGAATCACATCGCCCTTGGGAAGGAAGTGGCTATTGGCCTCAATCGCCTGGTGGAGGAATCCACCGGGATTGTTGCGCAGGTCCAGGATGATACCCTGGTAGGTATTGGCCTCGGTAATCTCGCGCAGGGCCGATTCGAGCTCCTTGTCGACGCCGAACGTAAACTGGGAAATGGAGACGTAGGCGAGTTCGGTTCTTGGGATGGCACTCCAGGCGACGCTGGGGACTTCGATTCTGTCGCGGATAATAGAGACTGTTACCGGCTCTTCGACATCGGGGCGGCGAACGGTCAAAACGACCTCTGAATCGGCGGGGCCGCGCACGAGAAAGATCACCTGGTCGAGGGATTTTCCTTCGACCGATTCCCCGTCGACTTCGAGGATAATATCGCCGGCGAGGATGCCGGCGGATTCGGCGGGCGACCCGTTTATCGGAGCTACGATGGTGACGTTGCCTTCCTCCATCGAGACGTAGGCGCCGATTCCTTCGAAAGAGCCCTGGAGGCTGGTCTGGTGGAGCTGGACGGCGTCCGGTGGAAGGAAAGTGGTGTGGCCCTCATCTCCCAATGAGGCGAGCATTCCTTCAATGGCCCCGTAGGTCATGGCGGTGAAGTCGACGCGCTCGCGGTCGACGAAATGTGCCACGACGTAGTCCCATGCCTGCCAGAAGATGCCAAATTCGGCAGGGCGTTCCACGGCGGCCAGCGCAGAGCGGATGGTGTAGCCGGACAGATTGCCGCCGACGAAGGCCAGGGCCATCAGCCAGAAGATAAGGATCAAGAGTGCAACGCGCCTAGTCAAAGCGGTTCGGGGTATTCGTGTCATTACAGGTAATCCCATCGCTGCTGTCTTTGCGTCAAGTGCCCATATGTCGCAAAACAAGATCGCCCAAATTCGAGAATAGTCCAGAAACGACGTTTCCTAGATTATCGGTTACAGGACGGGATCTTGCAAGCGCCGGAAGGGGCTTTGGGACTACGCGGGAGAGGCTTTTCGCCTACGCGAAGACCACCAATTGACCTACGCGGGCCCTACGGCTGAAGAGAGTGCGGGGTACGATATGGCTGCTGAGGGTCTCCACATGCCAGCCTCTTCACTGCCACGACCGGCTTGGCAGGCGGCATGCGCAGCGGCTGCGGGAAATGCTCTTGACGAGGCGATGCATTCCAAGGTTGACAAGCTTGAATGCGCCGGAATCAGTCTGTCCCAAAAAGAAAACCGTCCGCAATCCGGATTGACCGTGTTGCCAATCCGAAATTGCGGACAGTCTCTGTCTTACAGCGTTGCAAACGACTCGGACAGCGAGGAGGCCCATCGTTCTGGCCTTGCGCCAACGGTCTCCCGCGCAGGTGAGATGGTGGCGGATGCGGTCCGGCCTGAGACGACGGCTCTCAAGGTCGGTCGGCAGTTTGGCCGGCCGCAACCCCTGGCAGGTGAGGAACGCTGGCCCAGCGTTCGCTTGGACTCCCCTGCACTACTGCATGCTGAGCATCAGGCTGCCGGAATCCTGCGAGACGTTGACATCGATCGGCAGCATCGGGATGTTGGCAGCCAGTACGGCGTTGATCTGAGCGTTGACCGGAGCCAGCATGGCGCCGCCAACCGCGAACGGGCCGGCGCCGGCCTGCTGCAGGTCAACCATCAGGTGCCCGTCACTGACCATCAGGTTGCCGACGAGGTCCATCGAACTGCCCAGCATTGGCATGCTGACGCCATCCTTAAGGGTGACGCGGAAATGCAGCGCATCCGGCTCCACCCAGACGAGGACCGAGTCGATTGGCTGGTTCGGGCCGCTGTTGGCTTCCAGACCCTTGGTCAGGAAGCTACTGAACTCAGCCTCACTCAGCGTCACCGAGCCTGTCATCAATGCGCCCATAAGGGCATTCTGCGCGGTCAGCGCAGCGTCTGTCGAGATCTCGATAGCGCGATCGGGCGGTTGGGCAGGCGCAGCACACGCACTAAGCACTACCAGCACCACGGACAGTACAACGAGCGTGAGGAGTGGGGTTCGTTTGTTCATGGTTCTGTTGCTCCTTGAGAGAATTGGGTTAAGGGAACGGTACTCTTGAACTCATCATAAATTGATTGAGAAGCAATTAAATGATGACCTTAGCTATATCGTCGCATAAGAAGCGCTCTTACGCAAGTCTCAGATCTGGGCACGCCATTGCCGGGTTTTGCTGTTCAACGAACGAATCCGAACTCCCGATTCCTGTTCGCGGCCACATCTTCTCATAAGAGCGGATATAGCACAAGTCCGAAAATAGCAAGGGCGCGGTCCCCATCGTGGGCGAGATTCTGACAAACGTCCGGGCAGCTTTGCGGGCTGTGTCGATTCGACAATCTCTCTGATGACCGTTTGCGCTCCGCCGGATTTGGGAGCCGTATTTGGCCTGGGCGGGCACCGAGTGCCACCATAATACACGGGGCGGGCAAGGCTGTCAAGCCCGAAAAAAGCGTTGACAATCCGTTCTCGACGTTCATGCAGGCCGGGAGCGGGCCCTTTGGTGAAAAGCGACAGGCATGTCGAGCCCGCGTTTGCGGCGGTTGCCGGTTCGCGGCCAGCATGTCCGCCGCGGCGCCGCCGCGCCCTGTCGCGCTTCATTCATCCGACGCTTCGAGCACATCTGCGCCGGCGAGTTCACGGTCCAACAGGTAGAGCCCCGGCTTGAAGTCGCCGATCAGGCGAAGCTTCTGCACAAGGTCGTCGATCAGTTCCTCTTCCTCAACCTGCTCATCGACAAACCACTGCAGGAAGCTGTCGGTGGCGTAGTCTCCTTCGAGGCGCGCCAGCTTGACGATACGATCAATCGACTCGGTAACTTTCTGCTCCTGTTTGAGCGTGCCTTCCATAACCGCCTGGGGTGAGCCGAAATCGTGTTCGGGCGCGGGCACAAGGTAGAGTTCGACGCGGCCGCGGCGGCTATGGATGTAACGGTAGATCTTCATGGCGTGCGCCATCTCTTCTTCGGCATGGTTGAAAATCCATTGGGAAAAACCTTTGAGTCCCATGCCTTCAAAATAGTCGGCGGCGGCGAGGTAGGTATAGTGCGCCTGCAGCTCCATGTTGATCTGTTCATTCAACGCGGTCTGTACTTTGTCGACAAACATGTCTGGTGTTCCTTTCCTTTCTGGGGTTAGTGCGCGGTCGGGAAAACGTGGAGCCTACGAAGCTGGGATACCCGCCCGCGAATGTCAAGGAGTTGCCGGTATCTCTTCAACGCGCGTCTCGGCCATGCTGCAATCGCCGGGATATTCGATTTCGATGGTGATATGCGAGAGACGGAGGCCGTCCAGCTCCTCGCGTGCCCGCTGCTTGATCTCCCGGATCTGTACCTCATCCGCGCTGGCATCAACGACAAGGTGCGTGGAGAGCACATGACGGTTGCCGTCGAGCGACCAGAGATGAGTGTGGTGACAGTCTTCGACCAGGCGAATGTCGCGCAGGCGCTGGGCCAGCTGCGTCATGTCGACACCTTCAGGCGCCGCCTGCAGGAAGAGTTCTGCGGTCCGCTTCAGATTGCCCAGCACGTTGTAGAGAATGTACAGGGTGATGAGCAGCGAGAGTATCGAGTCCAGGATGTAGAGGTCGATAAAGAGCAGCGTGATGCCTACGATCAGTACCGCCACCCAGCCGAGCACGTCCTCGAGCAGATGCCACATGGCGACCTTGGCGTTCATGGTGCTGCCCCCCTGCAGCCGCCAGACGGCGACACCGTTGACGGCGATGCCGCCCAGCGCCAGAAGGATCATGCCAGGCGCGTTGGTGGCCTCCGGGGCGAGGAGACGCGGGACCACTTCGGAAAGGACGAACAGCCCGCCGCCGATAAGGACGGCAGCGTTGATGAAAGCTGCCAGAAGCGAAAGGCGTCCGTAACCGTAGGAGTAGCGGGCCGACGACTCCTTGCCGGCGTGCCTTTCCAGGGCCCAGGCCATGCCCAGCGCGATCGAGTCGCCCAGGTCGTGCAGGGCGTCGGACATTATGGCAACGCTGTTGGTCAGGAAGGCGCCGATTATCTCGACGATTGTGAAACAGAGGTTGAGCAGGAAAACTGTGCGCAGGTTGGCAGAGTCGCCGATATGGTGGTGTTGGTGCAGGCCATGCTCGTGTTGATGGCCGTGATGATGGTCGTGACCGTGACCATGGGCGTGGCTATGGCTGTATGTATTGTTGAGGTCGTTGGCCACACTTGGCCCCCTGTCCGAAGACGATGCGCGAAAACCGGCCGAAATAGCGCCCGTTTGCGTCACATATTGCACCAGTTCACGCAACCGGCCAAATGCCGCCGCCGCTACCGGTCGCACGGTTCCAGCATCGCTTCGATGCTGTGGGAAGTCTAATTGGAAAGATCCCCGCCAGGAGTTGCTGTCCGAATCTTCGCTTCACGCTCTTCGATTTGCAGGTGGGCCAAATAGAAAAGGAGGGCCAGTTTGGCGATCTCCAGCCCTACATAATACGAGTGGAAGGATGGCATCGAGGCCTCCGTCCCATTGATAATGGCGACCGTACGGGCATCCAGAACAGTATATAGGAGTAGTGTCTGGATCGTGAGCAGCAGACCGGCAAGGAGGGCAACGAGCCGCGTGCGACCCGGCCTTGCGGTCGTAAAGACGATTGCGAGGATGGCAATCGCCAATCCGATCTCCAGGGCGTTCAGCGCGTGAAAAGTGGCAAATGCGATTTCCATGGCTACGGGGAGCGTCAAAGAGGGGGCTTGAAATTTGAGCGGAGTCGCCATGAAGCTGATGCCCAGGACGAAACCGGCCCAAAGCAGAGTCAGGACAAAGACGCGGCCTATGACGAGTGTCATCAGTCGGTGGCAGCAGCGAACCATCGTATTGCTTGTCTCTACGTGGCTGGAGTTTCAGCGGTAGTAGGAATTGGGCAAGAGAATTCCGGGTCTATCGAAACCGGAGAGGTCCACTCACTGAAAGGAACCTAATGGCTCTCCGATGTCAGTTCAACTAGCCCAAAACCTCACCCCGATTTGCCGACTGAGCGACTTCAAACAGTTCTAACTTGGGATGCCCTGAGAAAGCCTCCTTTGGCAACCTGCCTGTACGGGCGTGACCCTGCTTGAACTCGTCCGATTGGGTCCAATTCTCAAAGTGTTCTTTGCTTTCCCAGAGAGTCTCAACGACGTAGGGGGCGCCATTCTTCTGGGGGCGAAGCAGCCGAAAAGAGAGAAACTCGGGCATGCGGTCCACCAACGCGGCGCGGTCTTTGAAGCGATCTTCAAACGCTTCAGCGTATTTCGGAAGTACGGGAATTCTGTTCATGACGATAAACATTCGGAGGTGAGGAAGCTGGGCAGATGAAGTCGGACAATCATCCGCCCAGCAATATATGTGCACGGAAGGGAGAATTGGCTGAGGAAGCCAGGCCCTTGGCGGAGACTGGGAGAGCTACAGTGCTGGCTCTCCCAGCATTCAGGTCTTCCGGCTGCATGGAGGCGTGCTGACTAAGTGACAAATCAGAGGGCCAATGGTCAGTTCAGGACCGGCGGCGTCACCTGATGAGGTGGCGCAATGCGAAACAGGGGATGAAGTTGGCCGTCCCCCGTCAGATTGATTCGGGGCATAACCTCATCGATCATCTCCACCATCAGCAGAAACTCCTCTGCAGGCAAGGTAAGAGTCACCTTGCCAACGCAGAGACGGCAGTGGCCCCCTCTCACCAGGTCTTCATGCTCAAGAATCTTGGCGCGCGTTTGCATTACATGACCTACAAGCCGGTTGAAGGATTCCGCAGGTAAGTGAAGCCCGATTCCATCCCAGATGAGGTGGACTGTTCCGTGCTCACATTGACTGACATACTGCTGACCATTGCGTTCGGCCAGAATGACAACATTTTGACACATTTGAATCGTGCTCCTGTCTTTTTGTTTGCTTAGTGACCTTCTCTGATTCGCTGGGCGAGTTCCAGCGCGGCTTTACCCATTCGAGGCCCGAAGTTGAGCAAGTACAGTCCGTCCATCGCGACGATGCGTACGGACTGTGCCGCAGGTGTCTGGGCAATGCCGGGCAATTCCAACAACCTTTCATTGCCGCCCAGACTTTGCAGCCCGCTGATGAACATCAGGATTACATCAGGTTCGGCGGCAATAGCCGCCTCAGCCGTCAGTGGACGATAGCCCTCGAACTCTGTAACGGCATTTACACCACCGCTCATGTCGATCATGACATGGGCGCCGGTATTCAAACCGGCTACACTGACGGCGCCGGCGCCGCGCGCATAGATAAACATGACCCTTGGACGAATGTCGGACTCTTGCACGTAGGCGCGAGCTTCATCCAGGTCTGACTGAATCTGGGCAATGAGCGACTCGCCTTCTACTTCGCGGGCCAGTGCCTGGGCAAGGGCGCGAACCTTACGCGCTACCCCCTCCTCCGAGTCCTCCGACTCGAGCAAGAGCACTGCGACGCCAGAGTCCCGCAGCTGCTGAATCGCCTCAGCTGGCCCCGCCTCAGTGGTGGCCAGAATCAGAGAGGGATTCAGCGCGAGAACGCCTTCCGCTGACAGCCGGCGCTGGTAGCCGACCTGGGGCAACTCTGTAACGGAGGTTGGGAAGCTGCTGGAGCTATCCACCGCCACGACATTTTCTCCAGCGCCCAGGGCGAACACGATTTCGGTAACCGGCCCGCCCAGGGTGATAATCCTGCTCAGGTCGTCAATGACGACTAGGTTTCCGTCCGCGTCGAGCAGTTCCCTGGCAGTGGAATCCTGGGGAGATTGCGCGTCGGTGGATGAAGAGGCTGGCTTTTGCGCCGCCTGTGGCTCAGTGGCGGGAGCTGCCGGACTTACTGGCGCTACACATGCTGTCAGCAGCACAACGCAGAAGAATAGGGGACTGAAACGCTGCAAGAGAGGCATGGCTTTCTCCTTTCGGTTGGTGAACCAAGTGCACCAAACTGAACCTGTAAACAGGGAGAGAAGCCACAGTTGCGTCATGCAGCGGCATCTGATATACTCTGCGGCAGGTTCAGCAAGGTCAAAGGTGGCTGGTTCCAGCAGCCTCCTTTTTAGGGACTGTTGTTGTTCCTAACTGTTGCCGGCCCTTCGGGGCCGGTTTTTCCATTTCCCAGGTCAGGTAGTGTTCTCATTGGCAGCCGCCCAGGTGGGCTCAACTGCCTGCTCGCCGGAATCGACGGGGGAATTCTTTGCGCTGGCGCGAACGCGTCTCTTCTGCTGGTATTCGGCCAGGTAGAAGCTGCCGATGACGAAGGCGGCCGCCGCGCCCTGACCGCAGATGGTCTCCCAGGTTGGGAATACGCCAAGCCAGAGACCCATCCAATAGGGAAGGCTGAGCGACCCGACCGGGGAAATCGGCAGCCAGCCGACGGCCTGCATGGTGTGAATTGTGTTGCCCACCATGATTAGCAGGACGCCGCCAATGAGGATTCCCGTTATGACCAGCATCCGCTTGTAGGGCAGACGGGTCTGAAGATGGAAGGTGAAGAAGCCGACTACAGCCGTGCCCGCCAGGCCCAGCGCTACGCCCTGCATTACGATGGCCGGCCCGGCGTCGAGCACGAGCGCCTGCAAAAAGAGTACCGTCTCGAACCCCTCGCGGTAGACACTGGTGAAGCCGAGGGCGATGAATCCGAGGGCCTGCGCCGAGATCAGACTTTCGGCCGCGCCGCCCAGGAGAACCCTTTTGCGCTGGTGGAAACCGGCTATCCAATCCTTCCAATAGACGCGGTGGAAGAACCAGTTGGTGATGAGCAGCAGGACGCCGACGGCAATCACCCCCACGATGGCTTCCAGGCGCTCACCGAAACCGCTGAATGCCAGCATGAGACGCTGGGCGATCCACCATGTGGCCGCAGTAGCGGCTAGCGCCATGAGAACGCCGATAACCATCGAACGTCGGAACGCGGCATAGGCGCCGACCATGCTGGCGAGAAGAGCGGCGAGGATGACGATTGCCTCCAGCCCCTCTCGGAAGACGATGACGGCGGAATTGGTGATTATCGCCATGGGCGCGGCGCCGCTTCCGAGTACGGTCTGCGCTTCGGCCAGCCCGGCGTCGAGCACATCGCGAATGGCGGCTACCTCGGCCGGGGTACGGCGCTGTGCCACGGCCAGCGAAAGCCCTGGCTGTCCCTGATAGCCGTGCCAGAAGAGACCGTCGAGGCGGCCGACCAGGTCGGGTGAGAAGGCCATCAGGCGCAGTTCCGGTCCGGCGTCAAAGAGCGCATAGGCCTGTATGCGGCTGCTTTCGGCCAGCTCGTACTCCCCGCGCGCGACCTGCTGCTCCATTTCGTTCAGCAGCGTCTCGACCACGTTGAAGATACCCTCGCCGCTGCTGTCATGCACCGCGTCTCCAAGGGTTTGCTCGGTCAGCATCAGGGCCTCTTCGACCATGGAGCGAACCGTCTGCCTCTCGCCGAGGCCGTCCATCTCTTCCTTCATCTCCCGGAGCAGGCTGACAAGGCGTTCGGCGGCAACCGGGTCGGCGGCGGCGATGCGGGGGTAGAGTTCAGCGAGAAAGACTTCGGCCTGGTCGCGGAATGTGAGGGCCTCTCTGTACTCGGTGTCGATCGTGATCTGCCCGTTGCGCACGCCGTCGCGGTACTCTATATAGACGAGGTCGATGAAGAGATAGAGCAGCTGGCTGCGGCGGGCAAACTCTTCAGGCGAAAGGTCAACTGGCTGGTAGACGGAGAGCAGCCCGCGCAGGTCGGCCACCGCGCCAAAAGTGTCGTCAAGGCGGCCGGACAGCACACCTTGATCCAGGTCGGCCAAGGCTGTCTCGACTGCCAGTGCGGCGGACTGCCCTTTTTTGGAGACGAAATCGGGGCGCAGGATGGCGAAGTAGCCCCGCAGCTGGCCCGTCCACTCGCCCGCGCGGGTGCGATAGCCTTTGCCGGCGGCCTCTTCAAGCTTGTTCAGCGCCTCGCGCAGGCGAAAGAAGTAGGTATCGCGCAAATCGTCGCCAACAACTGCAATCGTGGTCGCCTGGTTGGTCTGGCCGCCGCGATAAGAGATGACTGTCTGGCGGGCCAGGTCGTGGATCATGTTCACTTTGGTGGCGCGTCGGAATTCGCGCAGGCGCAGCCAGTCGGCCGCGCGCGCGCCTTCTTCGGCCTCCAGTGCGCCGAGAGCTGCGGTGGATGCGCCCCAGAGCAGCCCTGTCCAGACGCGGCCGCGTGCCGAGGAAAGCGCGGCGCCGTCGCCTGCCTCAACAGCTTGCAGCGCGTCGGCCAGCGCCTCCTTGATCCACGCATCGGCGTCTGGCGCGACCGCGGCCAGGAGCGCTCCCAGGCCGGCAGTGTAGTTTTCGGTTGCGGTCTCGATATTGGAAACTGCCTCTGCGGCCAGCTCGGCCTGTTCGGATTCCGGGGCGCGCTCAACCGCGAAGAGCGCCCGTTGGGCTTCAAAGGTCAGGCTGCGCAGGTCCTCGGCCAGCTGCCACAAGGGAATCTGCTCTGTATCTTGCAAGCGAGAGGAGGGTGCGGGGGAGGATTCGCCTTCCTGCGACGACTGCGCATCAGCCGTCAGCGGAGCCAGGGTTGCGGCAAAAAGCAGCGTAAGGAATACGAGGCACTGAGCGCCGGTACGCGTCGGATTGCCTGTCCGCTCCACAAGGCTGTTCACTGCGGGTTCCCTTCTAATCAAGAGCGACGAAGTATGGCCGGCGCTCTGACGAACGCCGGCCATTTCTGTTATGCCAGATCAAGTGTGACGTTGAGGTCCGAAGCGGCCTGGGCTACCAGCGCTGCCAGCGCGGTCGCCAGGTCCTGGGCTTCAGTGCCGAAGAGGTCGGCCTCCTCGGGGCTGAACTGCACGCCGCCCTGCTCCTGTCCGTACAGGTCGTCCACATAGGCGATCAGCGTATCGAAATCGGTACGAATCTGCTGGTCGAGCTGCGAATCGGAATCGGCCACAAGGGTCGCAATGTTGTCGTAGGTGAAGCTCAGACCGGCGAGAATACCCTTGATGTCAAGCAAGCGGCTGACGGCGATAAAGCTTTCGGCCTCACTGGCGGTACCGCTGACGAAGACCGACTCCTTCCACTGCTCGAAGTACTCGTTCATCGTGGGGATCATGGTGACCAGGGCCGTGAGCGCATCTTCGAGTGTCGGGTCCCAATCCTGGATGGCCGCCTGCATTTCCTGCGTTGCGCCGTCCAGTCCCTGGGTGGCGCCGAGCAGCATGTTGGCTTCCGGCAGCGCTTCGCCTACGACGATCTCGCCGTCACCGTCAAGATCGACCTTGAGGCCGGTGAACTCAGGGATGGTGCCCCAGAGGGTCGGCTCCAGCAGGTTGTGGAAGAAGTTGCCGGGCGACTCGAGCACGCGGCCGTCGGGCAGTTCGAGCTGCCACTGCAGAGCCTCTTCCGGGTCCTCGGAACCAGGCGGGCCGGCGTCGATCCAGACGTCGAAGTGGGCCAGCGAGGGGACGCCGGCGACGATGCCTTCGTCAAGCTCGTAGTAAGTGCTGGCTTCCAGCCAGAGTTCACGCGCCTCAATCACGAGGGCATGGACCTCTTCCTGGTTCTCGTCCCAGATGCGGGCGTAGGGATCGCCGTCGGCCTTTGCCGCCTCCTGCACGAGGTCATAGTAGCGCTGGGAAACGTCGGCCAGGGCAGCAGTGGCGACCTGCATCTGGGCGGCATTCTCCAGGGCGTATGACTTGACGGCATCCAGATCGATGGCCGCGGACTGTTCGGAGCCCATCGCCTGGGACGCGGCCGCGCCCAGGTCTTCGGCCGGGACTGTCTGAATCGTGCACGCTGTAAGAGTCAACAGCAGTGCAACGGAGAGCGTGATTGAAGCAGTTCGCTTAAGCATTTGGAAATGGTCTCCTGTATAGAGTGGTTCAATAGCGATCCATGCGCATCTGGGAACAGAATCGTCGTTCCCCTTACTTTTGCCAGCAGGAGACACGTGTCTGTGATGGTAAACCGTCCAATCGTACGTGTCCCAGAAGGCGTCGGATTCCAATCTTGACTGCCGGCAACATAAGGCTGGACCGGGGCGCCGTCCGAACTGACATTGTCTGAGACTGGCGCGTGCGCTATACTGGAGACCGGTCCAGCGCAGGCTTTGGGTGATTGCTGGGGCAACAGCCGTCACCCGATCATCGTTTTGTGTTGGACTTGCGCGCAAGGTCGGCCCCGACGGGGCCGACCTTTTTCTATCCGCCAGTCGGATACCTGGCCCACCGTCGCGCCAGCGCCATGCGACCGCGGAGCAAGCGCATTTCTCGCTTTTTCGTCTCGTCGTCCTTCTCAGGCATGTCATGCGGGCGACGCACTTTTCGGACATTGAGAAGCAGATAGCCGAACGAGAGGACGAGGCCGAGTAAGAGAATAAGCTGCAGAATCCCAACGATTTCCATGTTGCTCCTCTTATACGACGGCTTGTAGAGAAGGCGGATGGTTCTGAGCCGCGCATGTGCAGGCAGCCGGCGCAACTCACAATGGGGAACAGTATAGCATCGAAAATTGGCCCGCGAGGGCGAATCTTGGCAGGATCTTGCGCTGCGAGGGTAAAGGGAATGAAGAAAGGGTAGTTAACGTCAGAGTTAAGCTAGGTTAAATCGAATTCAGAACAGGCCCAATTGACCACTCTCTTCGTCATCGGGCGGGCTTGAGATTTCGGGGTTCCACTCGGGCAGGGGTACACGCTTACCGACCCTGGCGCGCAGGCGGCGGACAGTCTCGGGAGCGTGGCCCTCGAAGGGATTGTGGACATAACAGTAGACATCTCTTCCGGCCAGCAAGGCGCCGGCAATGCGCTGCGCCCATTTGTCCAGAAGTTCGTCCTGGGGCCGTCGAATGATGCTGTCGTCGGGCAGCGGGTCGCGGTCGCGGCCGATCAGGCGGATGTGCAGGGGGATGCCGGGGTCGGCGCTCTCGGCGGCAGCTTGCCAATGGCGGTAGGTGTCCGGCTGACCGACGCGTTCGACAGTGACGAACCCGAGTCGCCTCTGCATAAGAAAGCGGGCAAAGGCAGGCGTCATGAGGTCGACGGCGCGCACTTCGACGGCGAGCGGGAGCGAGGCCGCGGCCGGCGCCAGGCGGTCGAAGAAGCCGGCGAGGCGGCGGCCGGCGCGTCTGCGCGAGACGGCGGCGGGGAACTGGATCAGGCCGGGGCCGGAGGCGGTCCCAAATGAGCGCACGACGTCGAGATAGGCCGCGGTCAGCTCGTCAACATCCACCAGCTGCCTCTCATGGGTGATCTCTCGCGGCGCCTTGAGCGAGAACGTGAACTCTGCCGGCACGCTTTCCAGCCAGCGGCGCACGGTTTTCGGGCGCGGGCAGGGCATAGAAGCTGGTATTGACCTCCACACTGTTTAACGTTTCGGCGTAATGGCTGAGCTGGCGGTCAGCCGGCGTCCCGGGAGGATAGAATACACCGCGCCAATCGGGGAAGCTCCACGAAGAGGTGCCGATGCGCAGCGCGCCCAGGTTTTTGTGTGACATGGTCATCATGCTGGCCTGATGCAGCAAGAAATGGGCAACGTGCCGGCCATACTGGGCTCTGGAATATACCCTTTATGTGCAAGTTGCCCAATAAGATGCCGTCAAATTCATGCAGGATGGGCAGTGGATTCGACTTCGCGATCGAGTATCCTTGCTTGCAGTCGTCCGTTGAAGGCGTTTTGACGGATGGCTCTGTGCGGGAAAGGTGGAGCTTCTTCACCTGGCAACTTTGAAAACTCAGGCCCCATATGTTTCGGCTGTCCCATCTACGGCACGATGCGCGCTGACGGCGACTGAACCAGGAACGGTCGCCTCACGACAAGTCGGCAGAAGGTGGGCAGTTTTATTGAGTCTCACTTGAGGAAGGAGAACTTTTCGATGTCAACGCTTGAACGCGCAATGAAACACAATACCAAGTTACGTGCCATTCCTATCGCCTTGCTTGGGCTGGTCGTGTTCGCTCCCTCGGCATTTGCCCAGGATGCGGCGCCGCTGAGTGTGGATGAGGTTGCCTATTCGATAGACAACCTGATCCTGTTCCTCTCGGCTGTGCTGGTCCTGTTCATGCAGGCCGGCTTCGCAATGGTGGAGGCGGGATTCAACTCGGCCAAGAATACCGTCAACATCATGTTCAAAAACATCATCGACCTGGCGAGTGGTGTTTTCTTCTACTTCCTGATCGGCTACAGCCTGATGTACGGCGCTTCGGTAATTCCAGGTTTCCTGGGCTTCGGAGGCCTGGGCATCTCGGCGGAATCACCTGACGCAGTTGCAGGCAACCTGCACCCGCAGGTCGACTTCCTCTTCCAGGCCGTGTTCGCGGCCACGGCAGCCACGATCGTCTCCGGCGCGGTGGCCGGCCGCATGAAGATATCCGGCTATCTGATCTACAGCATCGTCCTGACCGCCATTATCTACCCGGTAAGCGGCTTCTGGAAATGGGGCGGCGGCTGGCTGCACCAGATGGGCTTCTATGACTTTGCCGGTTCGCTGGTGGTCCACGCGGTTGGCGGCTTCGCAGCGCTGGCCGCGGTGATCGTGCTCGGTCCCCGCATCGGACGTTTCAGCGGCGGCTCGACCAACCCGTTGCCTCCGAGCAACATGGCGATGGCGGCGCTGGGCGTCTTCATCCTGTGGGTGGGCTGGTACGGCTTCAACCCGGGCAGTCAGCTTGCCTTCGCCGGCGCGGTGAACGCAGACGCGGTGATGCTGATCGCCACCAACACGACGCTGGCGGCGGCCGCGGGTACGCTGTTTGCCATGCTCTATGGCTGGGTCAAAACGGGGAAACCCAACTTGAGCTATACCCTGAACGGCGCGCTCGGCGGGCTGGTGGGCATCACCGCCAACTGTGATTCGGTCAACAACATCGAGGGCCTGATCATCGGCGCGGTGGCCGGCGTGCTGGTCTGCGTCGGCATGGAGCTGCTGGAGAACCTGAAGATCGACGATGCCGTCGGCGCGTGGTCGGTGCACGGCCTGTGCGGCATCTGGGGCGGCATCGCCACCGGCATCTTCGGCGGCCATTCGCTGGTTGCGCAGATCGTGGGTTCGATCGCGATTCCGGTGTGGGCGTTCGTTACCGCCTTCATTCTCTTCAAGGTCATCAAAGCGCTGGGCGTGCTGCGGGTCTCGCCGGAGGAAGAGGCGGCCGGTCTGGACCTCTCCGAGCACGGTGTCGGCGCCTACCATCTCGCCGGCGAGGAAAGCTAACGCACGTGGGCGCGATGCCCGCGATCTTCCGATGTTGCCACGGCGGATCGATCCGTGTAACACCGAGTCACAAAGAAAGAGTCCCGCTGAAGGCATAACATTGTAGTATAATAATATAGACAGACAGCGCCCCTCTCGCCGAGATTCTGAAGGCGAGGGGGGCTTTGTCTTTTCGCTTGCAGGCTCTTCACATTCGGCTATACTTCATCGCCAGGGGAAAGTGGCCGCTGCTACGGGAAGACAACGGCGCCCACTCGATGCCTGATACGCGTACGGGATACGTTTGCCGACAGGAGGAAGGACGCCATGCCCAACACGGTTACTATCGGCGAAGTCATGCTGCTGGGCGGGGTGGACGCGGCCGACTTTGAGAAGTTCGCGGCCGAAGAGTTCAACGCGTTCGGCCAGCAGCCAGGAGCGGAGAACTACATTCTCAAAGGAGTGCGGGGCGACCGCACAGCCGGTTATCTGCACCTGGTCAGAAACGAAGCTGTGGCTAGCGCCCCTACTCGGAATAGGCGCAGCGAGGAACCGCTCAGGCGACAGCTTCCTGAACGGGACGCCGGAGACCCAACCGGGGAAGTTCAACAGTTGATACGGTTCGGCCTTGGTCACGCGACGGCTGCAAAGTGGGATTCGCGGGCACAGACGGGTCTCTATACCGCCTATAGGACCGTGGGGAAGGAGATGGCGGGATATGCCGGAGGAGGTTCTGATCGAGCCGGTCACGTTGCGTCCGGGGGTTAGCGAGGCCGACTTTGAGCGGTTTGTAACCGAGCAATACTACGCAATGTCCCGCCTGTCCGGGGAGGAAGGCTATCTCCTCAAAGGGGATCGAGGCGACCGGGCGGGCAAGTATATGCTCCTCATTGCCTACGACAGGGTGGAGGTGCGCAATCGCCGGTCTACCAGCGGCGGCGAACTCTCGCGGGAGATGCAGCAGTGGGCGGACTCCTCCCTTGTGCAGACGACGGTTGCGCAATGGGACTCGTTGGCGCATACGGGTCTTTACACATCCTATGTCGTTTTGGGCCTGTAGAGCGACGCACGGCCCGCACAAGTTTGCCCCACAACCTCCGATTTCAGAGCCAAACGGCAGGTCTTACTATCCTGCGCCGAGAGTTGTAGAGCATAGTTGGCCAAACAAGGAGAACCGCGTATGAAAATCTATTTTGACGACGATGCTTCATTGGAACCGCTGGCCGGGAAGACGGTAGCCATCCTGGGCTATGGAAACCAGGGACGCGCGCAGGCTTTGAACTTGCAAGACAGCGGCGCAACCGTCCTGGTAGGCAATCGAGAAGACAGTTATGGCGAACAGGCGCGGGCTGATGGGTTTGACCTGTTGTCCATCGCGGATGCGGCTGCCGCGGGAGACCTTCTGTTCATTCTGACTACCGACGAGTCGCAGCCGCTGATTTGGGATGAGCAGATCGCGCCGGGGGTAAGCGCCGGTGATACGCTGGTCTGGGCGAGCGGCTACAATGTCGGCTATGAGCTGATCAAGCCGCGGCCGGATGTCGATGCCGTGCTGGTTGCGCCGCAGCATGACGGGAAATATGGTGCGCACCCTGTTCAGCGAGGGCAAAGGGCGCGATGGCACAGGCGGCGGTACACCAGGATGCGTCCGGCCAGGCTTGGGCGAGGATGATGGCGATCGCCAAAGGGATCGGCGCGACCCGGGGCGGCGTGATCGAGTCATCTTTCCGCGAAGAGGCGGAGCTCGACCTGTTCGCAGAGCAGATCGTCTGGTCCGGGCTGGTGGCCTGGTTTGAAGAGTGTTTCAAGCTGGGCGTCGAGCAAGGCTTCTCGCCCGAGCTGATGGTGCTTGAGCTGTACGCCTCCGGCGAGGCGTCCGAGATCCTGGGCTTGATGGCCCGCAACGGCTTCTACCGGCAGATGGCGCATCACTCGACGACAAGCCAGTATGGTACGCTGACGCGTGCGGAAGGCCTGCTGAACGACGAAATCCGGGCCAAGATGCGCAACAGCATCGTCAACGATATCAAAGGCGGGGCCTTCATCAGCGAGTGGAGCCGGGAACAGGCCGAGGGATCAACCCTCCTGGAGCAACTGCGGCAGACCGCCCTTGCCAATCCCATGAGCCGGGCGGAAGAAGAGGTTATCTCGCTGGTGCATCAGGCCCACGCGTTGGATTGAACGCAGGGGAAAGATGGGTCATTGGCTGACCGGAAGGGCAGATGTTCCGCCTGCACAGCAGACAGGAGGCGCCACAGCAAACGGCCGCCCAGACCGCGCGAATTGTGTTTGACACAGCCCATGTCCCGTATTAACCTAAGGCGCGACTGAAACAGCAACGATGGACCAACCATTCGCTGCTGCGGGAGATGCCCGTTGCTGAATCGAGCAGTTCGGAATCTGGCTAAGGGAGGAAATAGACCGCGATTCATACATTCCGACCGCAATGGAAGGGACTAGACCACGAGGAGGACAACGATGAAACGGTTGACGCTCGCTATCAGTTTGTTGTTAGCGATGGGGTTGTTGCTATCGGCTTGTGTTGCGGCTGCACCGGAGATGGACGCGGAAACGGAGTCCGAAGAGGTTGCCGCAGAATCGCCTGAGCCGGAAGAAGGTCTCTGGTATAACCCCGATCACGTAGGCGAGACATGGATCAACATCTGCACCGATGCCCCGCCGACCTACGGTGGCGTTGCGACCGACATTTTCTTCGGGTGGGGGGAGTCAAACCCGACCTGGTGGGGTACGGGCTACCCCATGTTCTACTCGTTCAGCCAGTTGTATGACGTGCTGGGTGACGGTGTGACCCTTGAACCCGACGCGGCCGAGTCGTGGGAAGTCTCCGCAGACGGGCTTACCTACACGTTTAATCTGCGCAGCGACGTCAAGTTCCACGATGGCGAACTGCTGACAGCTGACCACGTAAAGTATTCGTTCGAGGTGCATGCTCATCCTGAAGTCGGGGCGTGGAATGCCGGTTGGATGCCCTACCGCGCCTTTTCCGGCGGGCCGGAGTTTCTGGAAGGCAGCGCCGATGAGATCTCAGGTATCGTGGCGCTGGATGACTTTACCCTGCAAATTAGCGTGCTTGAACCTCAGATGCACCTGGAATATCTGATCGCCACGATCAACCTCCTGCCGGCCCACTTGATGCAGGACATCCCCTTTGGCGAGCTCAAGGATTCCGAGCTGGTCGGCCATCCGATCGGTACGGGACCTTTCAAGTTCGTCGAGCATGTGCCAAGCGAATACACCTCGTTTGAAGCCTTCGAAGATTACTACGGCGGAAGACCGTACCTGGATCGGGCGATCTACCGCATCGGCGTGACCGGCAGCACTGCGACCTGGATCGCCGCGTTGGAGAAGGGCGAAATCCAGACAGGCTACCTGGCGTCTGGACTGGATCGCGTCCGCTTGGCGGAGGACCCGAATGTCGTCTTGATCGCGGGACCCACGGCCGGCGGCATGTACCTGAACATGAACACGGAAAGGGTTGAACACAAAGTGCGCCAGGCGCTCATGTTCGCGATCGACAAGGAGGCCATCGCCGAGGGCATTTGGCTCGGGCACGCCGAGGCTTTTGACCTGAGAGACAACGATCCGGCCGGCGAATGGGTCAGCCCCGACATTACGATTTACGATTACGACCCGGAAAAGGCCAAGACGCTGCTGGAGGAGGCCGGCTGGGACCCCGACCGCGAACTTTCGCTCATCACCTATTACCAGGGCGACCTGGACCGGCGGGTGCTTGCCGCCCTGCAGGACCAGTGGGGCCAGGTTGGGATCAAGGTCGAGGTGAACGTATTGGATACACCCGCATTCATAGAGCGTAGCCGGGAGGCGGGCGACTACGACATTGGATACGCGTGTTGTGGTGGGCCTGCCGCCCCATACGAGTACACGCGCGATTCGTGCGAAAAGAGCCCATATCCCAATTGGAGCCGGAACTGCAACGAAGAAATGGACACCTTGGTCCTCAGCGGCATCGCGGAACCAGACCCGGAGAAACGCCGCGATCTGTTCTATCAGGCGACTGAGATAGCCACGGAATCGGCGTATCAGGTTGCGCTCTTCCGCCCGGACCGCAGGTACGCCATCAGCAAAGACCTGTGCAACTACACGTATCGCGAATACCTGCTTGTCTTCTCGGACCAGCATCCCGACAGGTGGTATCTGAGAGGTGAGTAGAAAAGGTTAAGATCGGAAACCGGCGCCTTGCATTGTGTTTTGCGAAAGGGCATGCGCTCTGGTTGGTTCCCCACGCCGTTCCACCCGCCGGGAGATGGAATAGCTCAGGAGATGTTTGCAGGCGGAAGACCCCACACTGCAAACATCTCTTCTTTGATCGCACACCATTGAGGCGCGAGCGTCCCGCTTGCCTGGCGCGGGGCCAATCGAGACGGAGAAACGTGCATGTCCAGGTACATCGCGCGCAGACTCCTGCAGGCTGTGCCCGTGCTGTTTGGGATCACGGTAATCATCTTCACGCTGGTAGAGCTTGCTCCCGGAGACGCTGTGACCGCCATGTTCGTGCCTGACATAGGCGTTATGGCGGACATGGACGAAGAGAGGATGCAGGCGCTGAGGGCCTCGTACGGGCTGGACAAGCCGGCCCCGGTCCGCTACCTCAAATGGCTGGGGGGCGTTCTGCGCGGCAACCTGGGCAAATCCTTTGTAACCAGAACCCCGGTGACGGAAGAGATCGTGCGCCGGCTGCCTGCGACACTAAAGCTGACGGTGACGGCTCTGCTCATATCGTTGACGCTGGGGATCCCGCTGGGCGTCATCACAGCCGTCAGACAGTATTCCTTTCTGGACTATTTTGCGACGTGGTGGACCTATGTGGCGATAGCATTGCCGAGCTTCTTCTCCGCGATTCTGCTGATGTACCTGTTTGCGCTCAAACTGGACCTGCTGCCCACTTTCGGCTACTCGACGGTGACGCGCGAGTTCGGGTTCTGGGATGGCCTGCTGGATCGACTGAAATACCTGATTCTTCCGGCAACGGCGTTGGGCATCCCCGGTATGGCCAGCTTCATGCGCTACAGTCGTTCAAGCATGCTGGAGCATATTCTCCAAGACTATGCAACGGTGGCGCGCAGCAAGGGTCTGAAGGAGACTGTTGTTCTATACAGACACGTGCTGCGCAACGCCCTCTTGCCTGTGATCACGATAACGGGGCTTCATCTGCCTGAGCTTTTCGGCGGAGCGCTGGTCATTGAGACGATTTTCGCCTGGCCGGGCATGTCAATCCTGTTCATGGCCGGTGTGGAGAGACGGGACTACCCGCTGATCATGGGCATAGGGCTGTTTTCGACCGTGCTGATCGTGCTGAGCACTCTGCTGACCGACCTCGCCTATGTGGTGGTGGACCCGCGGATTCGCTACGAATGAGGAGCTGCTGCGGGCTGTAACTGCGAAGCGGCCGCACATTGTACACTGCGCGCTTGTGAAACAGCGTTGCAGCGCATCCTACAACCATGGCCTCCGATGAGAACAGCGCAGCCGAAAGCATAAGGATGGAGGCGATTGCCGCGTCGACGCACAGAGGTCGAATCGTGCGCCGCTTCATGCGCAACAGAGCTGCAGTGGCCGGCGCGGCCTTTATGCTGGTCCTGGTGCCGCTGGTCTTTCCGCTGGCGAAGGTTGTCGCCCCCCAGGACCCGCACGCCACCAACTTGAGAGAAATAGGGCTACCGCCCAGCGCCGATCACCTGCTGGGCACCGACTTGACGGGGCGGGACATGTGGAGCCGCGTGGTCTACGGCGGGCGGGTATCGCTCGCCGTTGGGCTGGTTGCGGTCGTAATCTACATGAGCATCGGAATCCTTCTGGGCTGTCTGGCCGGGTTCTACGGTGGGATGGTTGACTCGATCATCATGCGCGTCACCGAGACGGTCATGTCAATCCCCGGATATGTGATGCTGATCACGATTGTGGCCTTTATCGGACCGGGGCTTTTCAACTCGATGCTGGCCATCGGCCTGTTGGGATGGACAGGCATCGCCCGTCTGGTGCGCGGCCAGGTATTGTCGGTGCGCGCCCAGGACTATGTGATGGCCGCTCGGGCCACAGGCGTGCCGGCCAAAGGGATCATGCTCCGCCACGTTTTGCCGAACACAATGGCGCCGATCATTGTTGCGGCGAGCTTCGGGGTTGCTGGCGCTATCTTGCTGGAGGCCGGCCTGAGCTTCCTGGGACTCGGTGTCCAGATACCGGTGCCCAGTTGGGGACAGATGATCAATGAAGCGCGGTCCCCGGCGATCATCCAGGACTATCTGTGGCTGTGGGTGCCTCCCGGGCTGGCCATTACGCTGTGCGTGCTGAGCATCAACTTCATCGGCGACGGCCTGCGCGATGCGCTGGATCCACGCCTGATACGCGACTAGCGGTGACGACAGGTCTGTCCCCGCTGCGTCTGTGCCGACAGCGCCTGCCTTGGGTTACGCATTGCCCCTTCCCGATCATGTTGCACGCCCGACTGCCGGACATTGCAGCCGCGTCCGATGCCGGGGGCACATGCCGGGCCGTGAAGGCGAACCAGACCCGCCTTGCGTACAAAAGTGACCGCCGCGCCCATCCCGCCCAGCCGTAACTGTCTTTTGATCAACGTCTGATGCTTGGAGAGGGACATGAACGGAATCTGGTTCTTTGACAACTGGATGCTTGAGCGCGCCGACTGCCTGGAGCGTGTGTGGGGCAGGCCAACCTTCGTAAAAGAGATCTTCACCGAGTTCAAACCGCTCGGATCGGAAGGTTATGGCGGGTATATCACTGTGTTCTACGACCGGCGGCTCGGTTGCTATGTGATGTACCTCTTTACTCATAAAGGCAGAGTTGTATTTCGGTTGCAGTCCGACAGCCCCTACGACTGGCCCAACCCCAGCTATGATCCCGCGGCCGCTCTCGGCTGGAAAGGCGCGGCCAACCAGGGCTGGAAGGGCTTCAAGGACGTTGTGGCGGACCAGAACGGCGAGCCTATCTGGGCCTATGCGATCCACTCGCTGGCCGGCACACCCTTGGCGGAGCGGGGCTACGTCACGACCGTGCTAGGCTGGCCGCGCCATGTCACCCTGGGAGGGTTCTCCGATGACGGCTTGCAGTTCGCGGTCGATGCCGAGCGCCCGTGGCTGGATCCAGGTTCTGATACAGCCGGCGATATCCTGTGGAATGAGCAGGCCGGGCTGTTCCAACTCTTTGTGCGCCCCGTATACACCGACCGGCGGGTTGCCATCTCTGTGACAGCGGATTTCCAGGAGTTTTCGCGTCCGACCACAGTCCTGCAGCCGGACAGTATGGACCGCGTTGGCGCCGAGTTTTACGACATGCCGGCGCGTCCCTACGAAGGCATGTTCATCGGGCTGCTCCACATTTTCAGCACAGATCGTTTCGAGGAGGTGAGCGACGTCAGCCCCCGGTGGCCCCATCTCAAGTACTTTGGCCGCATCGAGACGGAGTTGACCTACAGCTACAACGGGTCCTATTGGTATCGCACCGCGCGCGACGCGCCCTTCATGCCGATTCGACCCTACGGGCTGCAGGGCGGTGGCTCTGTCTACGGCATGGAAATGCTGCGAACCACAGAAGACAAGCTGTTGTTCTACGCGCAGGCCACGAAAGGCGGGCACGCCGATTTTCTCGAAATGAAGGAGGCCGGGCTGGATTACTCCGGCCACAGCAACCCGCTGATGTACGAGATGCGTCTGGATGGGTTCTGTTCGCTCAGAACCTGGGGCCGCGATGGGGTAATGCGCACCAAAGTACTCGTCCCCAAGGATGGCGCGATCAGCCTCAACGTGCGCACCATGGCTCATTCACATGTTCGCGTGCAGATGCTGGACGGCATAACGGCGCAGCCGATTGCCGGATACACGTGGGAGGAGGCGCTGCCTGTCAGTGGCGACCATCTTTTTGCCAGGCCCCGCTGGCAGGAACGCAGCGACATCTCGGAGCTGATCGACAGGCCGGTCCGCATCGAGATCGCCATGCGCGAAGCGGAGCTGTTCGCCATCCGCAACAAGTGCGAGGCATTCTATGCCTGCGAACCTCTGCCGACCCTCTGGTGATCGCGTCAGGTTGCATTGAGAACGGTGAAGAGGCCGCGATAGCAAGGCGCCTCGGTGGAAGACGGGCCAGACGCAGGACTCAGTTCCATGCCGGCGCAGAGACCCAAGATGAAGAGGAGGCCATCTGTGTACACAGACCTGACCCAGGCGCAGATCGATTCTTACCGTCACAACGGTTTCATCGTGATCCACGACTTTCTGACGGCGGACGAGCTGGATACATGGCGCGAGGCGGTAGAAGAGGCCGTTGCCGGACTTGGCAAATGGAAACTTGCCGGTCAAAAAGGAAATGAACGCTGGCAGGAAGGTGACAGCTATTACGATAGGGTCTTTGTGCAACGCATCAATCTATGGAAAGCTAACCAAAAGGTGCGCCAGGTGATGCTTGATCCCCGCTTGGGCAGAATGGCGGCTCAGTTGGCTGGCGTCGAAGGCATTCGCCTCTACCATGACCAGGCGCTTCACAAAGCCCCCTGGGCCAACCCGACCGCCTGGCACCTGGACGACCCGTTCTGGTCTTTCAGCTCGCCCGATGCGATCAGCATCTGGGTGGCGCTCGATGACTCCACATTGGAGAACGGCTGTCTCTACTTCATGCCGGGAACCCACAAGAGAGCAACCTTCAAGAGCTCAGGCATCGGCGAGAATCTCGGCGATCTTTTCAATGTCTACCCCCAATGGAAGAACAATCCAACTGTGGCCGCGCCGATGAAAGCGGGATCGTGCTCGTTTCACAACGGTCTGGTCGCCCATGCCGCCGGGGCCAACATGACGCCGGGTTGGCGGCGGGCGATGACCTGTCTCTACATGCCCGACGGCAGCGCCTTCAACGGCAATCAGGACGTACTGCCTGATTCATACATGGCGACACTGAAGATCGGCGCGCCCCTTGACAATGATGAACAGAACCCCCTGATCTATCATCATGAAAAGCCGCTTGTGACAGCATAAAGTCCGCCAGGCGCTGGTCAGCGCCCATTCGCCATTGGTCGGTTACTCGCCATGAGCCATTTGCTGCGATCGAGAATGGGCGCATGAGCACATGACATTTTTCGGAGGCAACGGTGAAATTCAGTCAGGAACTGTACGATCACTTTTGGGACAGAGGTTGGGTGGCGGTGGAGAATGTCTTTGCCGCGCATGAAGCGGAAAGGGTGGCCGAAGTCGCGCTTGCCGTCAGCGTCTCCGAATTGGACGAGAGCGAATCATCCTATCATGTTGACCGTTCAGACGACGGCCAGGTGGCCCCGCGCAAGATCGACACGCCGTTTCTCAAAGACCCTGCCTTCAGCCAGTTGGTTCTCGACGACAGGCTGACGACCCTGTTGACAGGATTTCTGGACGGGAAGCGCCCCCTGCTGAAGGCGGACCAGATCTTGATGAAACCGCCCCGTTTCGGGTCGGCGAAACCGTATCATCAGGACAATTTCTACTTTCGCATCCACCCTGCCGACCATTGCATGACCGCCTGGATCGCGCTCGATGACGTCGACGAGGCCAACGGCTGCCTGCGCTACATCGAAGGCAGCCACAAAGAGCCGCTGCTGCCGCACGAGCCGCTGCCCGGTGAGCCGTATAACCTGGTCCCAAAGGCGGAGCTGATCGATTTCACGAAGGAGGTGCTGGCGCCGGTCGGCAAGGGCGGCGTTGTCTTTCATCACTGCCGCACATTGCATACCTCGTATCGCAACGAGTCCGACCGCTGGCGCCGCGGCTATGCAACCCACTGGGTGACCGAGGGCGTCACGTGTGAGGACGACTCGCTTGCCAACGCCTATTTTCTGCGCGACGACTATCCCGGTTGATAGAAAGAAGAGGAAAGGAGGGGATGATGGCCGACATTCTGGACAGGAGCGAGAGACGGGAGATCCTGGAGAGCCGGCGTCCGCGGAAGCCGATTCGCTACGAGCCCGAACTCGGCGGCGTCTATACCGAAGAAGAGATCGAGGCGGCCGTCAAGGCGATGCGAGATTCGATGGACTGGCGCGAGGGAGGCTTCGGTTTCATCGGCGCCGAGGAGATCCAGAGCTTTGAGCGCGCGTTCGCCGACTATGTCGGCACAGAATACGCGGTCTCGATCAACGGCGCCGGTTCAGGGCTCGACATGGCGATGATGTGCCTTGACCTGGAGCCGGAAGACGAGGTCATCTGCCCGGCGGTCAACTTCATCGCCTCGGCCTACTCGATCACCGGCCAGGGCGGAAAGCTGGTCGCTTGTGACATCGATCCCAAGACGCTCAACCTGGACCCGGAAGACGTCGAGCGGCTGATTACGCCGCGCACGCGCGCCATCTTTCCGGTACATTTCGTCGGCCTTTCGTCGCCAATGGACGACCTGCAGGATATCGCCGAACGGTTTCCGCACCCGAAGCACGGGCCGCTCAAGGTGATTGGCGACGCGGCCCGCGCCTGCGGGGCAACCTACCGGGGCACAACCGTGGGAAAAAAGGGCTGGATGACGGTATTCAGCCTGCACACGCGCAAACACATGTCCACATTGGGCGAAGGCGGGATGATCACCACCGACGATCCCGAGGTGAACGCCCGTCTGTGCGACATTCGCCAGTTCGGCAGCACGACCGACAGCTGGGGCACCAACTACAAGATGACCAAGGTGCAGGCCGCGGTGGGGAACGTGCAGCTGCGCCGGCTCGATAAAACGAACGCGATGCGGGTGCAACGGGCGCGCGAGCGGACCGCGCTGCTGAGAGACGTCGATGAGTTGACTCTGCCCTACGAGCCGCCCGACTGCGGCCATGTCTACTACGTTTATCCGATGCTGGTTCCGCGTCAGTGGGCGGGGGAGAAGCGCAACCGCCTGATGGATCTTCTCAAGCAGGAGTACCTGGTCGAGTCGTGGATGGCGTCGGCGGAGCTGTACAAGACCCGCGGGTTCTACCGTCAGCTCGTGGGCGGTCAGGCCCTGCCCGTTTCCGACGAGATCAGCGAGAGGCTCATCTGCACGCTGATACACGCGCTCCTGCCGGAAGAGGAAAACGAATACATCGCCGCCGCGATAGCGGACGCGGTCGAACGCGTGGCCGCGGAGACGTAGGCGGCCGAGGGCGCGCGCGGATCTCGCTGCTCAGATTGCGGCGGGTCGCTCGGTCACTGCAATCTACCTGACTACAGGCCTTTTTGTGGCCTTATGCGGATGGAGGAGACCGGAACTTGAAGGCGGAAGCGGTGGTCTTTGAGGACAGAAATCAGGTAGTCTTCCGGGAAATCGAGGTGCCCGATCCGACAGATGTGGACGTGGTGGTCCGGACCGGCTTCTCGTGGATCAGCAACGGCACGGAGAGCTCATATCTGCGGGGGGAGAGAAGCAACGGCGAAAGTCCTTACCGCGCCGGCGGCCCGCCTGTTTTTCCGCGCGTGCCCGGCTACCAGAAGACCGGGACAGTGGCGTGGGTAGGCTCGCAGGTGGAGGGTCTGCGCCGCGGCGACTGGGTCTTTGTCGCGAGCAGCCGCGTAAACTACGGCATCACGGCAGCGGGCGGGCATGTGTCTCCAGCCGTGGCTGCAACTGACAGCATCTGGAAACTGCCCGAAAACGTGGACCCGGAGGCGGCCAGCGGGCTCGTGCTGACGCAGGTGGGCTACAACTGCGGCGCCCGGCCCCCTGTGGATCCCGGCGATCTGGGCGTTGTCATCGGCGATGGGCTGGTCGGCCAGTGGGCTGCGCAGACGCTGGCGCTGCGGGGCGCGCGGGTCGCAATGATCGGGCGGCACAGTTTCCGGCTGGGGCTTCTTCAAATCGAGGGGGCCCTTGCCATCAACGAAAACGAATCCGACCTGGCGGAAGCGTTGAGTCATATCACTTCCGAATCGCCAGACGGCGTCGCCATCCTGGTGGATACGGTGGGTGACATCCGGGCGGTGAACGAAACCCTCCCGTTGATGAAACACGACGGCCACATCGTCTCTGCCGGCTTCTATGGGACGGAAGGCATGATCGACATTCAGAAGCTGCGCCGCGGCGAGCAGACGCTTCACTGTCCCTCCGGCTGGAGCCGTCCCCGTATGGACCGGACGCTGCAGCATATCGCGCGCGGCGAGCTGGAGACGAAATCGCTGATCACGCACCGATTTCCTGCCCGGGAAGCGAGGGCGGCGTGGGACCTGATCGTGAACGGTCGGGAGACATCTCTGGGCATTGTGCTCGAATGGGACTGACATAGCGCCAACCGGCGCGGACTCGTGGGACCGAAAGAGGTGAAGGGAAATGATTGAGAACAGTTTTGAGCTGGGGCCGGAAGGGTGGCACTCGTACGATTATCACGGTTCGATCGTTGCCGGGTCGGGCATCTTCGTGCTGACGACGTGGGAGAGAGAGGGCGGCGTCGACAACGCCGGCTTTGTCTGGGCCGACCAGTCGCGCTGGAGCGCCGATGTACCGGAGAGACCGATATCGATCCTGGCGCTGATTCACTACCGCGGCTGGGTCGGCCTGGAACCAATCGACCTGAGACAGGCGGCGGTGTCGGTCTATCTGCGGGGTTTCGATCTCGACCTGTATGGGGCTGAATGCCACTTCTGGGTCCACGCGCCCGGCGTTCGCTGGCACTACACCGGCCTCTCGATTCCGATCACACACGGGAGCTGGGCGCCGGAACCGAGCCGATTTGTGTTGGAGAACGATGAGAGCCTGTGGAACCGCAGCTACAGCAGCGCAGAGTTCCAGCGCCGCAGCTATGCCGAGGGCGGGCCGCGGCTCGACGACGTACTGGGCGAGGCACACAGCTACGGCTTCTCCCTTATCGGCTTCGACCGGGAGGTCCAGGGAAGGCTGGCGATGGGCAAGTTTGAGATCTCGCCGGACAAGCCGCAATAGAAGCAACTTGACCTTGCGAAGTTCAAAGATTGGAGGGTGAGCCAGGATGACCCAAATTCAAACCATGAGCGACGGCCCGATCGACATTGGCGGACGGCTAGAGCCGATGGTGGACGACTTTCTGATAGCACGTCTCAGCGGAGGCGCGCAGCTGCGCCTGAACAGACCGATTCCCCGCGAGGTGGCGCTGATTGGCGACAGACCTTGGGAGGGGAACGCCTGCACTTCCTTCGCGGTCTTCCAGGATGGCGGCATCTATCGCATGTACTATAGCGGCCGCCAGTTTATGACAACCGAAGCCGGGCTGGACGAAAACCCGCACCCTGAATGTCTCTGCTATGCGGAGAGCGCCGACGGAATCAACTGGGTCAGGCCGGAGCTTGGGCTGATCGAATTCGAGGGCTCAACCAGGAATAACATTATTCTGAGCAGCGAAGACTGCCCGTTTCCAATGCGCGCGTTTGCGCCCTTCAAGGACGGGAACCCGGCCGCGGCGGCTGACGCCGCCTACAAAGCGTGGGCGATTCGAATCCCGCGCATTGACGGTTCGGCGTCGCGTCCGGGACACAGCCCGGAAGTCCCGGACGGGCTTCACGCACTCAAATCAGCCGACGGTATCGATTGGACGCCGATGCACGATGGACCCGTCATCGCCGACGGCCTGCTGGATTCGCAGAACGTGGCCTTCTGGGACAGTGTGCGCGGCGAGTACCGCGACTACCACCGCAACGAGTTTCGCGCTGAAAAAGCCGGTGAAGAGCCCTATTCTGCCCAGGCGCGCCCGGGCCAAACCGTGCGCGGCTCACGCCATGGCCGCGACCTGCGCACGGCCACGTCGAGCGACTTCACCAGCTGGAGCGAGCCGTCTTTCGTGAACTACAACCAGGGCCGCACCGATGAGATCTACAACAACTCGATCATTCCCTACTTCCGCGCTCCGCATATCTTTGTCGGCCTGCCGACCCGCTACATCGACCGCGGCTGGTCGCAGGCGGTGGAGGCGTTGCCGGAGTTGGAGGAGCGCCGTCTGCGCGCCGGCGTTGACGAGCGTTACGGCAGCGCGCTGACCGACGGCATGTTCATGAGCAGCCGCGACGGCCAGACCTTCAACCTTTGGCCGGAATCATTCATCCGGCCGGGTCTGCGGCCCGTAGACAATTGGGTGTACGGCGACGGATTTCCCGCGTGGGGCATCGCGGCCACACGTTCACACTTTGCCGGCGCGCCGGATGAGCTCTCGATTTACGTAAGCGAAGGCTACTGGCGCGGCGAGAGCATGAACCTGCGGCGTTACACACTGCGAGTCGACGGCTTCGCGTCGGTGAATGCCCCCCTGGGCGGGGGCGAGCTGATCACAAAGCCGCTGACCTTTGCCGGCGAGCAGCTGAAGGTCAACTTTTCAGCCTCGGCCGCGGGCAGCGTGCGCGTCGAGCTGTTGCGAGACCAGATGAACACACCGATCGAGGGCTTCAGCCTCGACGACTGCATCGAGCTGCTCGGCGATGACATCGATCGCACCGTGCGCTGGACCGGCGGTTCCGACTTGAGCCGCTTGGCGGGCGTGCCTGTGCGACTACGCTTCGTGCTGCGCGATGCCGACCTGTATGCCTTTCAATTCACCGCGGCCTGAGCCAGTTCCGTTCTGGGAGGAATGCAATGACGAGCCCGGACAGCACAACTCCAGTTGACATCGGCAGTCGCCTTGAACTGCTGGTCGATGACCATCTGATTGCCCAACTGGGCGGGGGCGCCGAGCTGCGGCTGAACCGGCCCGTTCCACAGGAGATTGCGTTGCGGACCGATGCGCCGTGGGAGGGAAACGCCTGTGGCGGCTTTACCGTCTTTGAGGACGACGGCCTCTACCGCATGTACTACCGCGGGCAGCAGTTCGGAATAAGCGGCAATCGTCTCACCCGCCCCCGCGGCAAGAACATCTGCTATGCCGAAAGCCAGGACGGTATCGACTGGGTCAAACCGGAGCTTGGGATGGTCGAGTTCGATGGATCGACCAGGAACAACATCATCATCGACGGCGGCGAGATCCTGAACGGACTTTTCTCCCCGTTCAAGGACGGCAACCCCGCCTGCCGGCCCGAGGAACGCTACAAGTCCTTGGCGCTGATGGAGCGCGGGGACGCGAGAGGGCTGTGGGCGTTCAGCTCGCCGGACGGATACCGCTGGCAGGAGATGAGCGACGGGCCTGTCCTCACCTTTGGTCCGTTTGATACACAGAACCTTGCCTTCTGGGACGGCGCGCGCGGCGAGTACCGGTCGTACCAGCGCAACGAATTCCGGCTGCCGCAGACGGGCGAGGAACCCTACGGCGCTCATCCGACAGGCAGGGAGCAGAATGGAGGCAAGGCGGGCGTACGCGGTTCGCGCTATGGCCGTGACATCCTCACTGCCACCTCCTCCGATTACATCCACTGGACCGAGCAGGTCTACGTCAGCTACAGCGAGGGGCGCCCGGACGAGCTCTACACCAACCAGGTCTGGCCCTACTTCCGCGCCCCGCACATTCTCCTGGGCTTCCCAACACGCTATGTCGAACGGCCGTGGTCGGAGGCGCTCGAGGACTTGCCGGAGTTCGAACACCGGCGTATGCGCGCCGACATCGTCGAGCGTTACGGCGCGGCGATCACCGACAGTTTGCTCATGAGCAGCCGCGACGGCTACAACTTCCACCTGTGGCAGGACTCCTTCATCCGGCCGGGGCTGCGCCCGGTAGACAACTGGACCTACGGCGACAACCATCAGAACTGGGGGATCGTGACAACACGTTCGCGGTTTGCCGGCGCGCCGGACGAACTGTCGATTTACGTCAACGAAGGCTACTGGCGCGGCGAGAGTACGAACCTGCGCCGCTACACGTTGCGCGTCGACGGTTTCGCGTCGGTGCAGGCGCCGTTGAGCGGCGGCGAGTTGATCACGAAGCCGCTGGTCTTCGCCGGCAGCGAGTTGGTGCTCAATTTCTCAGCCTCCGCGGCCGGCAGCATCCGGGTCGAACTGCTGCGCGACCAAATGAACACGCCGGTTGAGGAGTTCAGTCTCGACAGTTGCGTGGAGGCGCTTGGCGACGATCTGGAGCGCGTTGTCCGCTGGAAGGGCGGGCAGGATTTGGCCGGTCTCGCGGGCGTGCCGGTGCGGCTGCGCTTTGTGCTGAGCGACGCCGATCTCTATTCTTTCCGCTTTCGCGAGTAGACTGCGTAGCGAACATACAGCCGACAAGGGGACTCGCATTCGGTGAAAATCACATCTATCGAAACGGTCGCGCTTCTCGATCCGGGAAAGGCGTCTGAGACCGTTGTGCGCGTGCATACCGATGAGGGCATCAGCGGCATCGGGCAGGCCGAGTCGCCATCCCTGGTGATAGAGGCGATCATCCGCTGCGACGGCGGCCTTGAGGAGCTGTTGCGCGGGGAGGATCCGCTGCAGGTCGAGCGGCTGTGGCAGAAGATGTACGCCGCCACAGGACTCTTTGGCCGTCGCGGTGTCACGATCGCAGCGATCGGCGCGGTGGAGACTGCTCTGTGGGACATCGCGGGCAAGGCGTTGGGCAAGCCCGTCTGCGAACTGATCTGGCAGGCCTGCTGCACCGTCACGGAACCGAGCGAGATCAGGGAGAAGGTGCGGCCTTACGCCACCGTCTACCCGCCGGGCGAGGACCTGGGCGAGATCGCTGAACGATTCAGCCTTGCCAGGGAACGCGGCCTGCGCGCCATGAAGCTGGAAGAGTGGCCGGGCGGCTTCGCCCACGTCAGCCCCCGGCGGGATGCGGAAGTCGTGCGGGCGGCGCGCGAGACGATCGGCGAAGACCGCGACCTGATGATCGACGTGCAGAACCGTTGGTCCGAGGTGGGGCAAGCGCTTGACTCGATCAGGGCAATCGCCGAGTATCGCCCGTACTTCATCGAGGCGCCGCTGCCGGCCGACAACCTGGCCGGCCTGGCGCGGCTGGCGGACAGTGTGGAAACCCGAATCGCGGTCGGCGACTGGGGCTTTTCGACCCGATTCGAATTCGAAGAGATCATGGAGAAGGGGCGGGTTGACGTGGTCCAGCCCAGCTCGGTGCGCTCGGGTGGCATACGCGAGATTACGCGCATCGCCGAGGCCGCCTACCGCCGCGGGCTGATCTGCGTGCCCCATGCCTGGTGCCACATGGTCGGGGTCGCCGCGGAAATCCACCTGGCCGCGGTATTGCCCAACATGCCCTATTTCGAAATGCCGATCGCGTTCCCCGATTCGCCGATTATTTCGGAGCTGCTCATGCCGGCGATCGAGGTCGATGCGGGCGGGATGATCGAGGTCCCAAAACGGACGGGGCTGGGCTTTGAACTGAATGAAGATGTGGTGAATCGGTTTCGCGTCGCGCCCCATTGATGCTCCGGGCCGCCATCTGTATTTTTGAAGGCCGGCCTCGATTGGAAAAGTCAGGACTTTCTCCCCGCAAATCCCGTTTCTCCCCTTGGACGGAGGCAGGTGAATGCCAAAAATGTCGGCTGCGCGGGCGCTGGTCGAGTCGCTGCGTGCGCAGGGCGTGGACACCGTTTTCGGGATCATCTCCAGCCACACGATGGAGATTTTCGACGCACTCTACGATCACCGGGACGACATCCGCATCATCAGCGCCCGGCACGAACACGCGGCGGCGATGATGGCCGACGGCTACGCCAGGGCCAGCGGCAAACCCGGCATCTGCCTGACCAGCACCGGACCGGGCGCGGCCAACGCGATGGGCGGCCTGGGGGAGGCCTACTTCGCCTCCTCACCCGTGCTGACGATCACCAGCACACCGGAAGACGCCATGTACGAGCGCGGCCTGGGCACGATGCACGAGACCAAGGACCAGCTGGGCATGCTCTCGACCGTCACGCAGCACAGCGTCCATGTCAGCCGTGCCGAAGATGCGCCCGAGCAGGTACGCGCCGCCTTCGAACGCTTCCAGCGCCGGCGGCCGCGCCCGATTGCGATCGAGATTCCAGCCGACATTCAGGAGCATGTTGCTGATGTGGAAATCCCGCCGCCGGTCCCCATCCCGACAGGTGCCGCGGACAAGGACGCGGTCGAGGCGGCGGCCGACATTCTGGCAGGCGGCGGGCGCGTCGGCGTGCTGGCCGGCAGCGGTGTTCACCGCTCGGGGGCGGCGCAGGAACTGACGCGCCTGGTCGAGCGGATCGGCGCGCCCGTATTCACCACGGCCAACGGCAAGGGCGCGATTCCCGAAGATCACCCGTTGAGCCTGGGCATGTACGGCGGCGAGTACAACTTCCCGCCGGGCGGGCTGGAAGATCCGCGGCAGGTTTTCGCCAACAGCCTCGACACGCTGCTCGTCGTGGGTTCGAGTCTCTCCTACTTCCGGGCAAAGTCGCAGGGGCTGCGCCAGCCGCCGCAGCTCATCCACCTGGACATTGACCCGGCGTCGATAGGCACATGGTACGCCGCCGATGTACGCCTGGTGGGCGATGCGAGGACGGCGCTGGGCCAGCTCAACGACGCGCTTGCAGACCGGCCTGGCCGCCGGGAGGAGGCCTTCACACGCGAACTCAGCGAGGTAAGAAGCAAGATTAGAGAGTACAAGCGCAGGACGATGCCCAACGAGACGAAGATCATGCAGGCGATCCGCGCAGGCACGGCAAGGGACGCCATCTTCGTCGGCGACGTCGGGGTCTGCAATCACCGCGGGGCGAACTACTGCCTCGACATCTACGCGCCACGGAGCTACATTGCGCCGGCGTGGGGCGGCCTCGGCTTCGGCTTGCCTGCGGCCGCCGGCGCGCAGGCAAGCGCGCCGCAGCGGCAGGTCGTCTGCATCACGGGCGACGGCGGCGTGCAGTTCAATATCCAGGAACTGGGCACGTGCGTGCAGTACGGGCTGAATCCGGTCATTCTAATCTTCAATGACAACGCGTGGGGGCTGCTGCGCCAATACCAGAAGGGCCGCTACGGTGGACGGTACATCGCCAGCGACCTGCGAAGTCCTGATTTCGCCCGTTTGGCCGCGGCGTACGGCGCGCGCGGCGTGCAGGCGGCGTCACTGGCAAAAATGGTGGAGGCGTTGGAGGAGGCATTGGACGCGGAGACGGTTACGGTAATCGACGTGAAGACGCCCCACGGCTTCGCCAACTTCAGTTAGAAGCGGGGCAATTGCCCGTAAGAACTGTGGGATACCCCCGGTCCACGAAGTCGTTCCGGGACAATCAGGGAGAAGAATAGGAAGAGTCAAATGAATGAAGTGGAACGCTACGAATTCGATCGCGTGGGCTATCTTTCAATACCCGGCCTGTTGACAGAAGAGCAGGTCAGCTGCCTGGCGGTCGCGATCGATGCGCTGGAAGAGGAGGCGTCCACACGCGCCGCCCGTCCGCCGCGGCGGATGAGCCCGACGGGACGCCTGGAGTACCATCACAACGCCGAAAGAGGCTACTATGTCAGCGGCGCCAGGGAGCCGGGAGACACCCTGATCATCGAGGACTTCTTCAATGCGGATCCCACTTTCGACCTGCTGGTGGACCATGCGCCCACCATGGCCTACATCAATGCGATTGTCCAGGAAAGGCCGACGATCAACAACTCGGAGATCCGCATTCGCTACCGTGGCAACCAGACGGGAACGCACATGGGCGGGCAGGTCAGCGTCAAACATGCCTACTCCTTCAACCGGACTGGCATCAGCTGCATGATGGTGCGAATGATATACTTCGTCCATGATGTAGGCCCGGAAGATGGGCCGTTCAGCGTTGTGCCCGCGACGCACAAGAGCAATGTGCCCCTTCCCTACGAGGGCCGCAACCCCGACGAGGAGCCGGGCATGATTGGGCTGCCGGCGCGCGCCGGCGACGGCATTCTTTTCACCGAGAATCTGCGCCACGGCGGGCTGACCAACCGGTCGGACCAGACTCGCAAGACGGTCCATATCGGGTACGGCCCGTTCTGGATGAAGTCGCAGAATATCGCCACAATGGACGAAGACCAGTACATCCTGCCGCAGACCTTCGCCCGGTTTTCGCCGGAGCAGCGCATGCTCTTCCGCGCCTGGCCGGATTCGGTCGAGTAGACGCCGGGCGGGTAAAGCAGAAAGGGATAGATTCGTCATGCTTGCCATCGACAGGGTGGAACTGGCGGGAATCCCCTCGCTCATCATCCGTGAGGAAGAGGTGGAGAAGGCCCGGTCGTCATCCACTACCACGGCTGGACCGGCGACAAGGGCAGCCTCGAAAACCTCGACCAGTCGCTCGTTCAGCTGGCATCGGCCGGATTCTGCGTTGTGGCGCCGGACTGCTACGAGCATGGCGAGCGCAGGACCGACGCCTGGTTTCGCGTGCAGTTCAACGGCTGGGCCTTTGTCTGCCAGGCGATGGATCGCACGCGCCAGGAGGCGCCGGAGCTTTTCGACGCGGCAGTGGCGCTGCCGTTCGTTTCGCCCGAAAACCCACAGGTATGCGGAACGTCAATGGGCGGCCTGATCGCGCAGATGGTCTTCGCCGAGAACAGAGCATTTGCCTCGATGGTCTCGATTGTAGGCCGCTCAAGCTTCTTCCAGGCGGACGAATGGTGCCGCCGGGCGCAACGGGGCACCTGGTGCGATGAATGGTGCGCCGAATACGCGACCCAGCTGCATCCCCAACGCTTTACCGACAGGCCTGTCCTCTTCATTGACGGCGGCCTCGATACCGATTGCCCGGCGGCTACCAACGCGGAGACGGTGCGCCTCATCAACGAACAGGGCGGGCGGGCCGAGCATTTTGTAGACCCTGACGTCGGCCATGCGCGCTCGGCGTTGATGCGGTCCAGGTTCGTGACCTGGCTGATCGCACACGGCCGGCCGCGGCTGTCCGCCGCGTAACTGAAACAGGCAACTGCATGGAAACAGAAGAGAGGAGTGCGGCGGGTGGAAACGAATCCCAACGGCAAACATGAAATAGCCGGTATCATCGCCGAGCTGGACGAACGCGGCTACTGCGTAGTTCCTGGTGTGATCAGCACAGAAAAGGCTGACCAGGCCCGCACCGTCCTCGAGCGCCTGCTGGCGGAAGAGGCGACCGAGGGCACATGGCGAACCCGCACCCAGCGCGTCGCCCGCATCGCAGTGAAGGACCCGATCTTCGTGGAGCTGATGGCCCATCCCCTGGTCCACTCGATCTGGAGACAATACCTCGATGAAGATGTGATCTGCTCGACCTGGACCGCCAACACCACCTATCCCGGTTACAGCCGCTACGGCTGGCACCCGGATTTTCCTTTTCAGCGCGTGAATCAACCCTGGCCGACCGACAACGTGAGCGGGCAGACGATGTGGCTGCTCGACGACCTGACGGTCGAGAACGGGGGCACCGGCATCATGCCCTGCAGCCATCGCAAAGGCCGCCGCCCGCCGCCCGAAGTTGCCAATCAGTGGATGGAAGGCGGCGAGATTCTGACCGGGCAGCGCGGCAGTGTGATGGTGATGAGCGGCAAGACGTGGCACACGGCCAGGCCCAACACAACCGACAAGCCGCGTTCCGTCCTGCTGGGGATGTACACGCGTCCATTTTACGTCACGCAGGAGGACATGCGCGCCCAATTGGCCGAACTGGACAGCCCGTCAGAGGTCGTGCAGCAGTTGATGGGCGCCAACCAGTGGCAGCCGGGCGTTGTAAGCAACAATTATTGACATTTGCAGGCCGAGGACGTTCCGGAACCGCAGGTTTCACACTCTACAATAACGCCGAATCCCGGATAGGCGCGCAATTCAGTCGATGTGAGGAGACAGGAGATGCCGTTGATCAATTTGAAGCACGCTGAAACCTTTGTCGAGGGTCTTGACCATCCTGAAGGGGTGGCGCTCGGGCCTGACGGGAAGATATACGCCGGCGGCGAAGCCGGTCAGGTCTACCGAATAGACATTGCCTCGCGCCAGGTGGACGCCTATGCCGACACGGGCGGCCTCAACCTGGGTATGGCGCTGGACGCGGCGGCCAATGTCTACATCTGCACAGCCGACCGGGGCGCGGTCTACAAGGTGACGCCGGCGGGCAAGGTCAGCGAGTACAGCGCGGGCAGCGATCAGCGTCCGATGCGCACGCCCAACTACCCCGCCTTCGACGCGCAGGGCAACCTCTACGTAACCGATTCGGGCACGTGGTACGGCGATGACGGCTGCATCTTCTGCGTGGCGCCCGGAGGCACGACCAGTGTAATCGATACCGAGAACAGCCAGTTTCCCAACGGCTGCGCGCTCAGCCCGGACGGCCGGTTCCTGTACATCGCGATGTCGCTCAGTCCGCCGCGGATTGTCCGCTTCCCGGTCGAGGACGGCCGCAAAACGGGGCTGACGGAGACAATCGTCGAGTTGCCGCGGGTCGTGCCAGACGGGCTGGCTTTCTGCTCTGACGGCGGCTTCTTGATTTCGTGCTACCGGCCCGACACGATCCTGCGCGTCCTGCCAAACGGCGACCTTACCGTGCTGATGGACGACTACGAGGGAACAGCTCTGGGCGCGCCGACCAACGTCTGTTTCGGCGGGCCGGAACTGTCCGTGCTGTTCTGGGCCAACCTTGGGCGCTGGCATCTTGGCATGAACGCCCAAACCGGGCTTCAAGGTGCGAAGTTATTCTATCCCGAACCAGGTCCTCGTGAGGACCAGGTCTGAACAGCAAACTGGCTCCGGGCAAGATGCGTCAGTTCGCCGGATGCACACACAGCGCCCCTCGGTTCGGGATGCTGTACGACCGTCCAAAGCGGCACTGGCGCTTAGGGCAGTCGAAAGTAGCAAGAGACGGCGTTTTCGCAGAGATTCCGATCGAGTTGACAGGAGAGTACACCCTTGGGTCCCAATTTGACCGCGAGACATCTCTTCGGATAGTGCAGGATTTCCGCAATGACAACGCCCAACTACACGATCGAACAGATTCAGGCGCTGGCGCCGGATGAACGCGCCCTCAAAGCCGGTAAGAGTCAGGCAGTACCCGGGAAATGGAGCGATCGCGGCATGAATGAAGCCGCGGTTTGGGGACTCTGTAAGGGAAGCGGCAAAGACCCCTACCAGACCCAGATCGACCTGATCGGACCTGCATTCCGCTGCACCTGTCCGAGCCGGAAATTTCCCTGCAAACACGCGCTGGGACTCTTCCTGCTGCTCGCAACTAAGAGAGACCTGTTCGATAGCGCAGCGCCCCCGTCTTGGGCTGAAGAGTGGATAGCCAAACGAAGAGAACGGGCGCAGTCCCAGGAATCTCCCGGCAAGAATGTGGCGGACCCCAAAGCGGCCGCCCGTCGCGCCGCCCAGCGCGAGGCCAAAGTAGACCAGGGTCTGGATGACCTGAGCGCCTGGATGCGCGATCTGATTCGCCAGGGCCTGGCCGACGCGCCCAGCTATCCTCCTGAGTTCTGGGTGAACACGGCCGCCCGCCTGGTTGACGCCCAGGCCGGCGGCCTGGCGCGCATGGTTGAGGAGTTGGGCTCAACCGTTCTCGTTGCCGACTGGCAGGAGAAATTCCTGGACCAGCTCTGCTTTATCCATCTGCTTGTCAACGGATACCAGGAACGGGAGCATGTGGCGCCTGAACTGCTGGCCGACTTGCGGCGGCTCATCGGTTGGAACGACAGCAAGGAAGACCTGCTGGCGCAACCGGGCCTGGAAGACTCCTGGACGGTACTGGGACAGAGTCTGTCAGAAGTCGATGTCGGAAATCGCCAGTGGAAGAGCACGATGCGCGTGCAGCGCATCTGGCTGGCAGGCAGCGGGAGCAGGCAGGCGGCGCTTGTCCTGCACTTTGCGCCGCCGCGCCAGCCCCTCGACTTCACATTTCATGTCGGTACGCGCTTTGACGGCGCGGTCGTCTTCTATCCTTCCGCCTTTCCCCTGCGCGCCCTGGTCAAAGAGCCGCGTCGCCCGCACACGCCCGCCGCAGACCTGCCCGCCGCCACCTCGATCCGGGCAGCCACTGACGGCTACGGCGCCGCCCTGGCGGCCATGCCCTGGACCGAACGCGTGGCGCTGCCGTTGGCAGGCGTTCTTCCCGTTGACCACGACGGCGCCTGGCATCTGCAGGACGAGGAAGGATTTGCGCTTCCGCTGGCAAGCGGTTTTGCCGGGGGATGGGAGCTCGTGGCGCTGTCAGGCGGCGCTCCCATGACCTGTTGCGGGGAATGGGATGGGCACGAATTTGCGCCCCTCAGCGTCCTCAGCGCAGGGCGCTGGACAGATCTGATGGCTGGAACCATACGGGACAGTAAAACGGATGTCGACCGAATTCGAGAGCGCTGAGGCGACCTGGAAGCAACTCCTGAAGACAGCACTTGTCGGCACTGCGCGCCATCCGACCGAGAAGTGGGCAGGAGAAGGGGAGCTGGCGTTGACGCTGTCGAAAATCCGGCAGCAACCCGGCGAAGACCGCGAGGGCCAATTGCTCAGCGCGGCCGCCTGCATCAACAGCTATCTCCGCGCAGGCCGCCAGCCGGCCAGACTCCCAGCCCCGGTACAGGGTGTCGAACCCTTCACGAAAGATGACCTGCCGGCTTGCTCTGCGGAAGCCGGGTTCCGCCTGTCTGACCTTCTGGACACCCGCAGCAAGGAGCTGGTCAGGGAGTGGTTCAGGCTCGCAGCCAGGGCCGGCAAGCGCGCGCCCGATGCCCTGCTGCCAAGACTGTTGGATGCCGGAAGCAAAGACCAGGACTTTGCCATAGCAGTCCTGCCGGTCCTGGGTCACAGAGGCGTCTGGCTGGCCGCGCAAAATCCGAGCTGGAACTATGTCGACATGGGGGACCCCGAACGGACCTGGCGGACGGGAGAACGATTTCACCGCCTGCTTCTGCTGCGCTATCTGCGCGTAACACAGGCGGCCTCGGCGCGAGAGCTGGTCGCGTCAACCTGGAATGAAGAGACAGCTCGTGAACGCGCAGCACAGCTGAAGGCGCTTGGAACAGGCCTCTCAATGGAGGACGAGCCCTTTCTCGAAGACGCGCTCGACGACCGCGCCAAGTCGGTGAAAAGCGTTGCCGTCGAGCTCCTTTCCCGCCTTGCTTCGTCCCGGTTCGTCAGCAGGATGACTGCACGCGCACGCACGATCCTCACACTTGAGCCGGGACGTGGATGGAGGAGCCGCCCCAGTCTGGCTCTGAACCTGCCTGAGGCGCTGGACGACGCGGCGCTGAGGGACGGTATTGCCTTCGACGCCCGCGACAAAGGCGCGCGCAGGTCCGATTGGGCAAGCGCTATCCTCAGCGCCGTGCCCCCCTCTTCCTGGAGCCAGCAGTGGAAGTGCCGGCCGGACAAGGCGATCCAGCACGCCCTTGCGTCGGACTGGGATGAGCTGCTGGTCAACGCCTGGTGCCTGGCCGATCAGCGGCACCGCGACGAAGACTGGGCCGTCGCACTGCTCCGCCATGACGAAAGCCGAGCCGAGCTGCTCGACAGCCTGTCCCCTCCGCGCCGGGGCCAGGTCGTCCTCGAGAAGATGACGGGCAAGGATTCCCTCACGGGCCTTGCCTGGGCCGCTGCCACCAGGGAGCAGTGGGATCTGCCAACCAGCTGCGACATAATGAAGAGGCTGCACCACTGTTTCCGCTACTTGGATTATCTGTTCAATAGCGGTAACGGTTACGGCCAATACCACCAGGCTCTGCACAGGGCGAAATCTCACATCGATCAGTTGGGGCTGCGGGTTTCGCCGTCAGTCTTCACCCGGTCATATCACCTAGAGAAGTGGCCGTTGAGAGATGAGCACCTTTGGGCCTGGTTGAACGAAGGGCTCGAGATTGCCCTGGCCCAGCGCCTTGTCATGCGGGAGGAGATCGAAAGAGAATGACAGCAACACTGCGCCAACACGCTGAAGAGCAGTTTGCAGAGGAACTTGCCGCCCTTGAACGGGCTGACGAGCACCCGCGCCCGCCCAACTGGCGGCTCTCGCCCTGGGCGGTTGAGAACTACCTGATGGGGGGCGAGCTCGAAGACGGCTTCAGGATTGAGCCGAAATATTTCGGCAACAGGCGCCTGATCCAGGTCGCCATCGCTACGCTGACAACGGAAAGGGCTTTGCTGCTGCTGGGTGTCCCGGGCACGGCAAAGACCTGGGTTTCGGAGCACATCGGCGCGGCCATTTCGGGCGACTCCACCCTACTCATCCAGGGCACAGCCGGGACCGGCGAGGAGACGCTTCGCTACGGCTGGGACTATGCCCGATTGCTGGCGGAGGGCCCGAGCCAGGAGGCGCTCGTCGCCAGCCCGCTCATGCGCGCAATGTCCGCGGGCGCGGTCGCGCGCGTCGAAGAGCTGACGCGCATCCCCTCCGACGTCCAGGATACGCTCATCTCGATTCTCTCGGAGAAGAGCCTGCCCGTGCCCGAGCTGAACATCGAGGTAAGGGCGCAAAAGGGGTTCAACGTCATCGCCACGGCAAACAGCCAGGACCGCGGCGTAAACGAGCTTTCCAGCGCGCTCAAACGGCGCTTCAACACAGTCGTCCTGCCGCTGCCGGCGTCGGCCGAGGAGGAGGTGGAGATCGTTCTGCACCGCGTCGAGAGCCTGGGCCGCATGCTCGAACTGCCGGCTGAGCCGCCCGCGCTGGAGGAAGTCCGGCGCATCGTGACCGTCTTCCGCGAACTGCGCAGCGGACTGACTGCCGACGGCCGCACCAAGATCAAATCGCCTACCAGCACACTGAGCGCGGCCGAGGCGATCTCGGTTGTGAGCAGCGGATTAGCGCTGGCCGCGCATTTCGGCGACGGCAACATGCGCGCCGGCGACGTTGCCTCCGGGCTGGTCGGCGCGGTGATCAAGGACCCTGTGCAGGACCGCATCGTCTGGCAGGAATACATGGAGACCGTCATAAAAGAGCGGAAAGGCTGGGGGGATCTCTACCGCGCCGGGCGCGAGGTAGATACGGCCGGCGGTTGAGCGCAGCGCAACCGGTCCGCCGGCATCGCGACCGCAATCCGGCGTGAGCAATTTCAGCGCGGCCTGCAATCGGACGCCGCCTATCGCCGCAGCAAGAAAATGTCGAACAGCCCGTCCGCCCACAGCGAAACGCAAGAAAAATCCGCATATCCCCGCCCACATCTCATGGGCATCCGCCACCACGGGCCGGGCTCGGCGCGCAGTGTGCGCAATGCCTTGGCGGGCTTGCAGCCGCAGATCGTGCTGATCGAAGGACCGCCGGACGGACAGGATCTGCTGGCCTGGACCGGAGACGAAGGACTGGTCCCGCCGGCGGCGATGCTGATCTACAGGCCGAAGAAGCCGAGCCAGGCCGTCTACTATCCTTTTGCGCACTTCTCGCCGGAATGGCAGGCAGTGCAAGGCGCGCGCCGCCTTGGCGTGCCCGTGCGGTTCATCGATCTTTCTCAGGCGACCCAGTTCGCCTTGAATAACCGCAAGGCCCCCGACCCGCCGGAAAGTGAAGCGGAACCTCCCCCCGGTTCCGACGACGGACCGACGCTTGCCCCCATCAACCAGGACCCACTGGCCTGGATCGCCGCCGTCTCGGGCTACCCCGACAGCGAACGCTGGTGGGAAAGACAGGTCGAAGAGAGGCGAGACAGCAGCCAGCTCTTCAGCGCCATTTCGGAACTGATGGTGTCGCTGCGCGCGGAAACGGAGAACGAGACACCGGCGCGCAAGAAGCGGAGCAGACGGAAGAGGCCGCCAACAGAACTCCTGCGGGAAGCTGCCATGCGGCAGGCAATTCGGGCCGCGTACGACGAAGGCTTCAGCAGGGTCGCAGTGGTCTGCGGAGCCTGGCACACGCCGGCTCTCATGGAGCTGGAAGACCAGGAGGGCGACAGGGCCCTGCTGGCCAAGCTGCCGAGCACCGACGTGGCTGCCACATGGGTGCCCTGGACCTACGATCGTCTTGCGTATCGCAGCGGCTACGGCGCCGGTATCAGTTCGCCCGGCTGGTACCACCATCTATGGGACGCGCAGGCAGGTGGTACGACCCAGCTGGCCGCCAGCTGGCTCACCAGGACGGCACATCTTATGCGAGAGGAAGGGCTCACGGTATCCTCCGCCCACATCATCGAGGCCGTTCGCCTGGTCGAAGCCTTGGCCGCCCTGCGCGAACGGCCGGCGCCCGGCCTGGAGGAGCTGATCGAAGCCACACAGAGCGTCTTCTGCTTCGGCGACAGCCTTCCGATTGCACTGGTCCGCGAGAAACTGCTAGTCGGCGAAAGACTGGGGTCGGTGCCGGAGGGCGTACCTACCGTGCCGTTGCAGGCGGACCTGTCCAGGCTCCAAAAGCGTCTGCGGCTCAAGCCCCAGGCAGCTGCGCGCGACCTTGAGCTGGACCTCCGCAAGCCCACGGGGGTGGGACGCAGCCAGCTTCTGCACCGGCTGACATTGCTGGGCATCCCCTGGGGCGTTCTGCTGCCAACCCGCCCGGGGCGCGGCACATTCCGCGAAAACTGGAGCCTGGAGTGGCGCCCCGAGTTCGCCGTGTCCGTCATTGAAGCCAGCGTCTGGGGAAACAGTGTGGCCGACGCGGCCGATGCCTGCGCCTGTCAAAGGGCCCTGGCCGCGCAGAACCTGGCCGACCTCACCGATCACGTTCAGACGCTCTTGCTCGCCGAGCTGCCCGCTGCCCTGTCCACCACGCTGGATCGCATCGAGGAGATGGCCGCGCTGGCCGGCGACGTTCAGGACCTGATGCGGGCATTTCCGCCGCTCGCCCGCATTCTGCGTTACGGCGATGTTCGCGGCACCGACGTCAAATTGATCACGGACGTGGTGGACGGGCTGATTGTGCGCATTTGCATCGGCTTGCCCCACGCCTGCAGAGGCATCGCCGAAGAGGAAGCAGAAAAGATCTTTACGCTGCTCAACCAGATGCACCAGGGCGTCACGCTGCTCCAGGCCGAAACGGAAGGAAGGTCAGTGCAGGGCGCGCAGGAACACCTGGAGGGATGGCTATCCGTGCTGGGTGATGTTGCCCAGTCGGAGCAGACGCATCCATTGCTCGCGGGACGCGCATGTCGAATTCTGCGCGACATGGACCTGCACGACGGCGCGGAGACGGCACGGCAGCTGGGCGTTGCCCTTTCGGCGGCATCCAACCCGTTGAAAGCTGCGCAGTGGATCGACGGCCTCCTGCGTGACAGCGGCACGATCCTGATCTATGACCGTCAACTGTGGGACCCGATCGACCGCTGGGTAAGCGCGCTGCCGGCAGACCGATTTATCAAAACGCTGCCCATGCTGCGGCGCACCTTCGCCACTTTCACCCAGCCAGAACGCCGGCGCTTGGGCGAACTTGCCGCCGGCAGAGATGGCCAGGCATCAACGGCCGGGCCTGCGCAGGGATTCGACAGCGCGCGCGCCGAGCTGGCCCTGCCCACCATCGCGCAGCTGCTGGGCCTCCCAAAGGAGGAAACGGATGGCAGCTGAGGCAACCGCCGCCGAGGACGAACGCCTGCGCCGCTGGCGGCTCCTCTTGGGCAGCGACGAGGCCGACGGCACCGGATTCGCCCTTACCGGCGATGACATAACGATCGACAACGCCTTGGGCGCCCTCTATGATTCGGACAGAAAAGGCGGATTGGGCGCCTCTTCGCCCGGTGTGGCGCGCTGGCTCGGCGACATCCGCACTTACTTTCCCAAACCGGTCGTCCAGCTGATGCAACGCGACGCGCTGGAACGGCTCAATATGCGCCGGCTCCTGCTGGAGCCGGAGCTGCTGCAGAGCGTGGAGGCCGACGTACACCTGGTTTCCAACATACTCTCCCTGCGCGGCATCATGCCGGCAGAGACTGTTGAGACGGCCCGCAGCGTCGTACGCACTGTTGTCGATGAGCTGCAGCGCAAACTCGCAAACCCGATGCGCCAGGCCGTAAACGGAAGCATAAACCGGGCGGCGCGCACCCGGCGTCCACGGCCGCGCGATATCGACTGGCCGCGGACGATCCAGGCCAATCTCAAGCACTACCAGCCAGAATACAAAACGGTCATCCCCGTACAACGTATCGGATTCGGCCGCGGGCAATCGGCCTTGCGCAGCGTGGTGCTCTGTGTGGACCAGAGCGGCTCGATGGCCGCATCGGTCGTCTACGCCGGCATCTTCGGCGCGGTGCTGGCCTCCCTGCCTGCCCTGGAGACCCATATCGTTGTATTCGACACCGCGGTCGTCGACCTGACAGACCAGCTCGATGACCCGGTAGAGCTGCTCTTTGGCACGCAGTTGGGCGGCGGGACCGATATCGCCCGGGCTTTGACTTACTGCCAGGGCCTCATTCGCCAGCCCGAAGACACGATACTGGTCCTGATCAGCGATCTCTATGAAGGAGGCGACGTTGAGGAGCTGAACAAACGGGCTGCCAGCCTGGCCGGCTCCGGTGTACAGATGATCGTGCTGCTGGCCCTGGATGACGAAGGCGCGCCCAGCTACGCACACGAAGTGGCGGCCGCCCTGGCAGAGCTGGGCGTTCCCGCGTTCGCTTGCACGCCCGACCTTTTCCCCGACCTGATGGCCGCGGCCATCAACCGATCGGACATTGCCCAGTGGGCCGCGAGCGCAGAGATCGCCATCGCGGAGCCATTCGCCCGGGCGTAGGCCCCTACAGTCTCGGATGTAGCAGACCCGTGTCCGCCCCGCGCCGGAAAATCCCAAAACAATTTACATTGACCGGCCCATCGGCTATAATGTAAAGTAGAAATGCGTGGATCGCGCTTCCCCAAGCCAAAGGTGTTGAGCCTCTCCCTGCCACAATCGTAACTGACATGTCCTACGGACACGCTGAAGCCAACCTGCTGCCCATGGCCTCACAGGTGGGCCGGTACCGCGTTCTGGACCCCTTGGGACAGGGGGCAACTGCCGTGGTCTACCTTGCTCAGGACCTGACGGGCCGGCGGGTGGCGCTGAAAGTGCTGAATCCTATGGCGGCAAGCCAGCCCCACATGCGCGCATGCTTTCAGTTGGAGTACCGCACGATGGCCCGGCTGAGTCATCCCGGGATATTGCGTGTCCACGACACCGGCGAGGCCAATGGCCGCCTCTTCATTGCGATGGAGCTGATTGAAGGGGGCACGCTGGAACAGTTTTTGCAGCGCGCAAACGCGATCGGCGAGGTGGCCGCGATCGACATTGCCCGCCAGGTCGCTGAGGCGCTGGACTATCTCCACGGCACAGGCCATGTCCACCGCGACGTAAAGACCTCCAACGTCCTGCTGGGCCCGGCGGGACGCGCGGTCCTGTTCGATTTTGGCACCGTCTACAACGTCCATGAACCGGCCGACAACGCGCAGGGCATCTACGGGACGCCGGCCTTTCTGGCCCCGGAACAGATCGAGGGAGAGGAGCCTCTGGACGGACGCGCAGATCTGTACAGCCTGGGCATTGTGCTCTATCTGATGGTTGCGGGGCGCAGGCCGTTCTACGGCTCGCGCGAGGAGGTCCTGGAAGCGCATCTCAAGCAGGAGCCGCCTCCGCCTTCGGAGTTTGGTTGGGTTTCGCCTGAGTTGGAACAGGTCATTCTGAAGGCGCTTGCCAAGGCGCGCGCAGAGCGCTACGAGAGCGGCGAAGCCTTCGCACTTGCTCTGAGAGGCGTGGAGGTGGAGACGGAGACGCCGAAGCCGAGGCTGGCAACACGTCTGCGGTCGTGGCTGCAGGACACAGTACGACCCGAGTGAACTGCACGGGGGGAAGCCGGAACGATCTTTATCCGGGCGGAAGAAAACCTACGCTGACATCAATGCCAGCTTGACCTCGCCAATGGCCCGCGTAACGTCAATATCGCGCGGGCAGGCCTGAACACAATTGAATACGGTGCGGCAGCGCCAGACACCATCGGCGTCATTGAGCACGCGCAGACGCAGGTCGGCCGCAGTGTCCCGATCGTCGAAGATAAACCGATGGGCCTGTACGATCGCGGCGGGGCCGATATAGTCCTCGTTGGCCCAAAAGCTGGGGCAGGAGGTCGTACAGGCCGCGCACAGAATGCACTTGGTCGTATCGTCGAAACGGGCGCGGGCCTCCTGGCTTTGCACCCGCTCACCGGATTCGGGAATCTGGTCGTTGATCAGATAGGGAAGCACCGCCCGGTACTTGGCAAAAAACGGCTCCATATCCACCACCAGGTCCTTGATCAGCGGCATCGAGCGCAAAGGCTCGACCTGGCAGACGTCGCCCACATCCTGCATCAGCACTTTACAGGCCAAAGCGTTGCGTCCGTTGATCACCATGGCGTCGCTGCCGCATATTCCGTGGGCGCATGAACGCCGCAACGTCAGCGTGCCGTCCTGATACCACTTGACCTGGTGCAGAGCGTCCAGCACGCGATCCGACTCTTCCACGTCAACCCAGTACTCTCCCCACCACGGACTGGAGTCGGTCTCCGGGTTGAATCTGAGAATTCGCATTTTGACGCGCATTTTAGTAGGTTCGCTCCTGCGGATGGTGGATTGAGATGTTCACCGGCGCGTATTCCAAGCTGATCTCTCCATCGATCTTCGACGCGTAGGTGTGCGTCAGCCAGTCCTCGTCGTTGCGCTCTTTGAAATCCTCGCGGCTGTGGGCGCCGCGACTTTCGCGGCGGGCGAGCGCGCTGGCGGCGGTAATCTCCGCCAGGTCGAGCAGATTGTGCAGTTCGATCGCCTCAAGGATGTCGGTATTGAAGCGCTTGCCCTTGTCCATGACGGTGATGTCGCGCGAGCACTCCTGCAGCTCGCGTATACGGGTCAGTGCGGCCTCTATGCCCTCCCCAGTGCGAAAGACGCCCACGTTGTCCATCATCAGGGACTGCATCTCCGTGCGCAGGTCGGCGACGTTGTACTTGCCGGTATGGCCCAGCATGCTTTGCAGGGCCGCTTGCGTTGGCTCCCATGTCTCCGACGGAAGTTCCGCCCAGTCGTTCTGCTGACAGTAGCTCGCCGCCGCTTTGCCCGCACGCTTGCCGAATACGACGAGGTCGACAAGGCTGTTGGTGCCCAGGCGATTGGCTCCGTGAACACTGACGCAGGCCACTTCGCCGGCGGCGTAAAAGCCGGGAACGGTGTCGCCCTGGGCGTTGCGCTGCACTTCGCCGTCGACGTTGGTCGGAACGCCGCCCATGGCGTAGTGTGCGGTGGGCTGAACAGGCATCGGTTCAACCGCGGGATCGATTCCAAGATAGGTCTTGCAGAATTCGGCGCTGTCGGCCAGTTTCGTCTCGACCACCTCGCGGCCGAGGTGCGTAGCGTCCAGATGGACGTAGCGGGCGCCGTCAATGCCCTTGTTGTCGCGGACCTCAAGATAGATTGCGCGGCTGACAACATCGCGGCTGGCGAGGTCCTTCAAATTGGGCGCGTAGCGCTCCATGAACCGCTCGCCTTCGCGGTTGCGCAGGATGCCGCCCTCGCCGCGCACCCCCTCGGTTATGAGAATGCCCATCTTATAGATGCCGGTGGGGTGAAACTGGAAGAACTCCATGTCCTCGAGCGGGATGCCCTTGTGCAGTGCAATGGCGGGGCCGTCACCGGTGAGGCTGTGCGCGTTGCTGGTAATCTCCCACATGCGGCCAAAGCCGCCGGTGGCGAAGATCAGCGCCTTGCTGTGGAAAACATGCAGGTCACCGCTGTCGATCTCGTAGGCGACGACACCTGTGGCTTGGCCGTCGTCGCCGAGCAGCAGGTCAAGAACGTGAAACTCATCGAAGAAGCGCACGTTGCGGGCGATGCACTGCTGATAGAGGGTCTGCAGGATCATGTGGCCGGTGCGGTCGGCGGCGTGACAGGCGCGGCGCACCGGTTTTTCGCCAAAATTGCTGGTGTGGCCGCCGAACGGGCGCTGGGCGATCTTTCCTTCCGCGGTCCGGTCGAAGGGCAGGCCCATGTGCTCGAGCTCGTAGATGACCTCGACCGCCTCCTGGCACATGAGGTCAACCGCGTCCTGGTCGGCGAGATAGTCGCTTCCTTTGATCGTGTCGAAGGTGTGCCATTCGGCGCGGTCTTCTTCGAGATTTCCAAGAGCTGCTCCGATCCCGCCCTGCGCGGTGCCCGTATGGCTGCGGGTGGGGTAGAGCTTGGTGAGGACAGCCGTTTCGCTCCCCTGCCCGGCATAGAGCGCAGCCATCAGACCGGCGCCGCCGGCGCCGACAACGATCGTTTCAAACTTGTGCGTGTGGATCATCTCGTCCTCATGTAGCGAAGGGGAAGAACCTTTAGTGCTAGCCCATCAGGTTTTCGAACAGTTGCCCGAGACCGCCGGCGCCCAGGATGATGGCGAGGCTGCCGAGAAAGATCAGGAACAGCCCGAGGCCGAAGACAAGGGCGGTGAGCAGAAAATTGAGAATCCTGTTGTGCACGTAGTCGTTGATCGAGAAACGAACGCCGTTCATGCCGTGCCCCATGCCAAGGAAAAGAAGCGAGGCGTCGAACAGGCGCCAGAACACACCGGCCGGGCCTGACCAGCGCTGATCAATGTTATCGAACGTGATATTCTCAACGCCCACTGCCATGTGCATATAGAGCAGGTGGAAGACAACCGTGATGAACATCACCAGCCCGCTCAGACGCATGAAAAGCCATATTTTGCTTTCGTGATTGGGCGCGCCGTAGCGGATTTTCCCTTGGATAGGTCGACTCGAAGACGTAGCCATTATCCGCTCCTCAAAACATGCCGCGCAGCGTGATGATGGCAGCCGGCACAAGAACGACGACTACGAGCACGAGCTCGATGCGCACGATTGTCCGCTGGTACCTGCCCAACGCCGGGAAAAAATCGATGATGATGATCCGCATGCCGTTGAAGGCGTGGTAGAGGACGCCGAAGAGCAGAAAAACTTCGAGGACCTTCGCCGGCGGGGAGGTGTACAGGGTCTTGTGGACCCATTCATACGGCCCCGGCCCGATGGCGGCGACAAAGATGCTGACAATGTGCATATAGAGGAAGAGCACGATGCCAAGCCCGCTGGCCCGGTGCAGAATCCAGGCCCACTGGCCTTCCGCTCCTTTGTAGGAAATGCTTCTGTAGATCGATGCTGCCAGGGCAGCCATTGGCTGGGACCTCCTTTTCGCCGCGCGCGAAAAGGCGACTGGAGTTGCGATCAGGACTCTGCGAACAAATAAATCTGAATCTTTATTCGAATCTTAATCATCACCTAAGTTCCTGTCAATTCAGGGCAGGGAAAGAAACTTGAAACCGTGCCTTTACACCGACTCGGGGAATAGGCGAGGGCCGACAGAGTTGGACCAATTTGGCACAATGTTCAGTTAGTCAAGTGGACTTACTCGCCCAGGCCAGGGCAATCGCATCTAAATTCGGACGCCAAAATATCCCACGAAGGGCACCCACAAGGGGCGCCCCTACCAATTGTCAATCGTTTTCGGCTGAAAAACCGATCGCCAAAAGGGCTGTTTTCGGCTGTTTTTTCGGAGTTGGGATCGAATCAGGTAGTGTCGCGGGTCTTGGCCCAATTAGATGCAATCGCCCTGCCCGCCCAGGTCATCTTCAGTCTCACCACTGCAGACGCGCCAAGAGCACGTCCGGGTCCCAGATATCGATTTGGACTGTGGGCGTTAGCGTCTCAATGTTATAGACGACCAGCCACAATCCATAAACGTCCGGTGCAAGATCTCCCGGAATATCCAAAGAAAACCACGTGTCGACCGGCTCGTCCGCTGACCAATTGCTCGTCGGCCGAGAGTCCGAGTTCGTCAGGACTTCATCCTGCTGGAAAACTCTTCGACCCCATCTGTCGAGTAGTCGCATTGAAACTGCGTAGTCGACTTCCAGTCCTGGTTTGGTCCGCCATCTCATCCCGACCCAAAGAGGACTATCATGCCTCAGCACGATCAGGTCGCGGGAGGAGAGTCGCTCTTCCCCCTGCTCCAGCGCGAACCCCAACAGATCGATACCGCCGTCGTAATGGACTGCGGCTCGCCGTCGCTCGCCGCTGACTGGGTCGCCGCCGCCGGCAATGAGCTGACGGATGCGGGGCAAAAGGTCGGCCGAAGACGCTACGAGCGCGAACTTCCCTTCGGCAATGCTGGAGCCGCTAATACCTATCACCGCTCCCGTGTCCGAAACAAGAGCACCGCCGCTCTGTCCCCCCGCAATTGTGGCATCAGACTGAAAATAGGTGATGCCCCCCGAACCGTTTTGCCGCAGACGGGATAGGATCCCTTTGGCAATCGTCGGCTGCGGAAAAGATTCAAATTCGGCTGGGTAGCCGATCAGGTACATATCGGCGCCAATCGGAGTACTCTCTCCGTTTATCAGTGGTAACGGTTTGACAGCAATGTTGATCGGGCCGAGCACTGCCAGGTCTGCCTCACGGTTCCATCCCCTGACGGGTACGGCATCGTGCGCAGCTCCGTTGGGAAACACTACGCGCGCCGAATCGAATGGATAGACGACGTGGTGGTTGGTAACAAGGTATCCGCCCTCGATCAGCACACCGCTGCCGCTCGCCTCGTCGGTCAGGATGTAAGCGATTGCAGGTGAAACCTTGCTAAAGATCTGTGCGGAGGTGAGTTTCGGCGGGATGACGACACCTATCAGTGCCTTCTCCGTTCCGATCGCTTCAACAAGTGGAGCATAGATCCAGCTGGGCGATCCTTCATAGTTAATCTGCCACCAGTCGCCGGTGGCGTTTTTCGCAATGATGAGAAACTCTTCGCCGGGCCAGGCGGAGCCTACGATTGGATAGTAAGTGCCAGGACCTCCTCTGACGTTCATATCTCGACCGACGCGCACGTAAGGCCCAGGATCGGGCGTATCGGTAGCCCTCTCTTCGACTACGCTTTGTACAGTTTTTGAGGGCAGTGGGGTGGTCGTCCAGGTAGGATGTGCCTCGACGGGCAATTCAAAGTTATCGTTGACAGAGCCGTCGTCAATAAGGAAAGACAGAAAAAGCAATATTACCAGACACCCTACAACTGCACCCCGAATCCACCACCTCTTCGTCAGCGGCTTTGTTGACGGGATGTCGAGAGTTTGTCCGCAGCGCGTACAAAGTTGCTCCGTCTCCGGAAGGAACCGGCCGCAGTTAGGGCAGCGCCTGTAGAGTGTCTCTGCCATCTGAGAGTCTCACGCACGGATGTAGAAAGCTTTTCGCCACCACTACAATCGAAAAAGGGGCGACTCGCGCTCGCGGGCGCGGGCCACCCCTATTTTATTCACTGCACTGCTACATGCAACACTACATATTGTCGATCAGCGCCCGGCCGAATTCGCTGCACTTGAGCAGCGTGGCGCCTTCCATCAGCCGCTCGAAATCATAAGTTACCCGCTTCTGGCCAATGGTTCGTTCCATTGAACTGACGATCAGGTCGGCGGCCTCGTTCCAACCCAGATGACGCAGCATCATCTCACCCGAGAGGATCACAGAGGACGGGTTCACCTTGTCCTGGCCGGTATATTTGGGAGCCGTGCCGTGCGTGGCCTCGAAGATGGCGCGGCCGGTCTCGTAGTTGATGTTGGCGCCGGGCGCGATGCCGATGCCGCCCACCTGCGCGGCCAGGGCGTCGCTGATGTAGTCGCCGTTCAGGTTGAGTGTCGCCACGACGTCGTACTCGGCGGGGCGGGTAAGGATCTGTTGCAGCATCGAGTCGGCGATGACATCCTTAACGATGATGTTGCCGCCGTCCGCTGCGGGCAGCTGGCGCCAGGGGCCGCCGTCCAGCAGCTGCGCGTGAAATCTGCTGTCGGCAGTCTCGTAACCCCAGTTGCGGAAGGCGCCCTCGGTGAACTTCATGATGTTGCCCTTGTGCACCAGGGTTACACTCTCGCGCCCATTGTCGAGCGCGTATTGAATGGCGGCGCGCACGAGGCGGTCGGTGCCCTCCCGGCTGACCGGCTTGAGCCCGAATCCGGCAGTGTCGGGAAAGCGCACCTTGGCGAAACGTTCGGCGAAAGCGGAACTGAACAGCTCTTTGAAGCGTTCGGTCTCCTCTTCGCCGTCTTCAAACTCGATGCCGGCGTAGATGTCCTCGGTGTTCTCCCGGAATATCACCATATCGACGAGCTCCGGCCGCTTGACCGGGCTGGGGACGCCGTTGAAGTAGCGCACCGGGCGCACACAGGCGTAGAGATCGAGCCGCTGGCGCAGCGCGACATTGATGCTGCGGATCCCGCCTCCGACCGGCGTGGTCAGAGGGCCTTTGAGAGCGACCATGTAGTCGTCAATGGCGTCGAGGGTCTCCTGGGGAAGCCATACGATCTCGCCATAGACGTCATTGGCCTTGTCTCCGGCGTAAACTTCCATCCAGACAATCCTCTTGCGGCCGCCGTACGCCTTCGCCACCGCGGCATCCAGCACCGGCTGGCTCGCCGCCCATATGTCCGGTCCGGTGCCGTCGCCTTCGATAAAGCAGACGATGGGATTGTCCGGCGCCTGCAGGTTTCCGTTCTGGTCGATGCCGATCTTCCTGCCTTCGCCGGGAACGGCAATCCGCTCATAGACCATCGGTGTTTCGCCTCCCTATGGAATAAGTGAAACTGCAGTTAAGCCAGGTCTTTCTCTACTTGTGCAACCCAACGTGCGTCTGCGCGGCTGTAGATTTGGCCGGAGCAGTCCCGGCTCCAGGGGCCGACCAGCCAATAGATCAGGCGCGCGGCCGATTCCGGGGTCAGAAGGTCGCCCTGACGGTGTGCCTCATGGAAACGGCTGAAGTCCAGGCTGGAGCCGTGCGTGTCGACGCTGCGAATGTCGGCCTGCATTTCAGTGTCGACCATGCCGGGTGAGAGCGCGTTGACGGTCACGCCGCTTATCCGCTCGGCTTGCAACTCCACGGCAAGGCAACGTGTGAGCATATTGAGCCCCGCCTTCGACGCGCAGTAGGCGCTCCAGCCGGGCGATGGATTCTGACCTGCGCCGCTGGAAACGTTGACAATGCGGCCATAGCCCTGGTCGAGCATCACGGGAAGCACATTGCGGGCCATCTGGAAAGGGCCGACCAGATTGCAATGGATATTGTAGGCCCATTCCTCCGGATCAGCCTCAAAAACATGGTCGACCGGCCAGACGACGGCGGCGTTATTCACCAGGATGTCGACGCGGTCGTACTGTGTCAAAGCCGCTTCGACGACTTCCTCGATCTGCTCGGCGTTGGAGACATCGCAGGGGACGGCGATGGCGCGCGCGCCGCTCTTGCGGATCTGACCGGCCACGGCTTCGATCTGATCTTCGCTGCGCGCAGTGAGGACGACATTCGCGCCGGCCTCGGCCAGCATACGGCCGGCGGCCGCGCCGATTCCCCGGCCGCCGCCGGTGACGATCGCTACCTGCCCCTGAAGTTTGATGGATGTTCGGCGCTGCGCCATGGTTGTGTTGTGCGTTGCCGCCGCGCAATCTGAACGCGAACGAACAGTCCTTGTGATTGGCTGACCTGTTTCTCCTGCGCGCCTCAATCGGGCGCTCAATCGTTGTGCAGTTTACCAGAAGCGCGCCGAATTCATAATTTTTGGATTGCTGAATACTGTTATGCCGCAGCACGTGGGATAATATCCAAGGTGGCGCAGCGAAAGTGCGCCCTTGACGAAGATTTCTGGATTGACAGAGAGGAACGAATTCAAATGTATAATTTCACGACCGCGGCCCACGACGGATGGCACTATCTTGCATCGCTGGCGCTGGCTGTAGCGGTAGCGGTCTTTCTGGTCAACTGGCTGCGCGGTCAGACGTGGGGCCGGCTGGAGCAGCTTGTCGGGACGGTTGCCATCATCGTCGTGGACATTCAGTTGCTGCTTGGATTGATTCTGTGGGGGGTGGGCGCGAGCATGGGCATCGTAGGAGCCAACATGGCGCGCACGATTGAACATCCGATCACGATGCTGCTCGCCATCATTCTGCTGCACGCCGGCTGGGTCTGGACGAAACGGGCCGATGAGTCAGCGCGGCTGCGGAATGGCGCCCTGACTTTTGTCGTCGTGGGGCTCCTCGTGCTGGCCGGTCTGAACCGCATCGGGGTTATCTTCTAAGGGCGGGACGGCCTGGCGCAGAAAGGGCAACTGAGCCAGGCGTTGGATCGTATGTTCATGCCCCCGGCGTTGGGTTGCCGCGCTCTTTCAGTCGTCGTACTCACGGAAGACGGCCACGACGTTTTGCCCGCCGAAACCGAAGGCGTTGACGATAGCGCAGCGTACGGGATGGGAGAGAGACTCGTTGCCGACGACATCGACACCCAATGCCGGGTCTTCGGTATAGTTGATCGTCGGCGGGATCGTATTCTCGCGGATGGCCATGACCGCGGCGAGTGCGGATTCGGCGCCGGCGGCCCCCAGCGCGTGGCCGACCATGCACTTTATGCTGGTCGTTTTTGGCGTCGGCTGACCAAAGACTTGCCGGATGGCAAGGGCCTCGACCTCGTCATTCAGTTCGGTGCCGGTGCCGTGGGCCAGAATGACGTCGACATCCTCCGGGGCGACGTTGGAATAGCGCAGGGCCTTTCGGATAGCGCGGCTGGCGCCTTCTGCGCTGGGGTCCGGCGCGGTCAGATGGTAGGCGTCGCCGGTCAACGCGCCGCCAAGCACTTCAGCATAAATCTTGGCGCCGCGTGCCTTGGCGTGCTCCTCGCTCTCCATGATCATCGTGACCGCCCCTTCACCGCTGACAAAACCATTGCGATCGATGGAGAATGGACGGCAGGCCTTCTCCGGTATGTGCGTGTCTTTCGAAAGCGGCCCCATGTTGCCGAAGGCGGCAAAAGTTAGCATGGAGATGGCCGACTCGGTGCCGCCGGCGATCATGACGTCGGCTTCGCCCCGCTGCAAAAAGTGATAGGCCTCCAGAATCGAGTAATGGCCGCTGGCGCAAGCCGCCGCGCTGGTCATCACCGGCCCGCGTGCGCCGACTGCCATCGAGACGACGCAACTGGCCGCGTTGGCCATGGCGCTGGGGACGACGAACGGCCCGACCGTTTTCCATGACTTCTGCACCAGTTTTTCGGTGGCGAACTCGATCTCTATGATGCCGCCGCCGCCGGTCGCCATCGTGACGCCGACCTCATCCCGGTTCTCTTCGTTGATCTCCAACCCGGCGTCCGACAAGGCCTGGACCGTGGAAGCGACGGCAAACTGTGTCGAACGGGCCGTGCGGCGTATGACCTTTCGGTCCATGTACTGCCGGGCATCGAACTCCTTCACCTCGCAGGCGATGTTGTACGGCATTTCGCCGGCTTCGAACAGAGTCAACGGACCGGCGCCGGACTTGCCGATGAGGAGATTTTGCCAGAATGTGCAGGGGTCACTGCCAATGGGTGTGATCGCGCCCATGCCTGTGATCACAATCCGTTTCATACCATCCTTCCTTCTTCATCCAAAACGCGTCTCTGTTGCGAAGATACAGATTCCAGGGGCGGCACGAATCGGGGACGCAGAATTCAATCGGTACAAACGCCTCAAGCGCCAGTTGGACTTGCTGCGATCGTCTTTCGGGCAGAATTCCGAAAATTATAGAGGAGACCTTTCATGACGTCAAGAATCGGGGCCGATTTTTGGAAGAGTAAGTTGCTCGCGGGCGGCAAGCCGAAGAGAAATGCATCCGTTCTGAAGCGGCGTAAGAGAATTGGGCGAGCACAGCGCCGCGTTCTGCTCCCGTAGCCACACTTAAAGCGGGCGTTACGCTTTGCCCAGGAGCGCAGCGAGCAGCGCCATTCGAATATACATGCCGTTGCGCATCTGGCGAAAGTAGGCGGCGCGGGGATCGTCATCCATGGCGTAGCTGATTTCGCCTACGCGCGGCAGCGGGTGCATGATTATCATCTTCCTCCTGGCCCGCGCCATCAACTCCTGGTCGACAATAAAGTAATCTTTGACCCTGTCATATTCGGCCAGATCGGTGAACCGCTCCCTTTGCACACGCGTCATATAGAGCACATCCGCCTCGCCGATGACCGAATTCAGATCCTGTTCCTGGCGGCAGGTGTGGCCGGACGCCTCGACCGCCTCGATCAGATCGGCCGGCAGCCGCAGAATCTCCGGGCTGACGAAGACGAAAGTGACATCGTAGTTCAGCAACAGTTTGGTCAGGCTGTGGACGGTGCGCCCGTAGCGCAGGTCGCCGACCATCACGACCGTCAGACCGTCGATCTGCTGCAGCTCCTCCTGCACTGTGAAGATATCGAGGAGGGCCTGCGTCGGGTGCTCGCCGATCCCGTCGCCGGCGTTGATGACCGGCTTATCAGCATAGTAGGCGGCCGTGGCCGCCGCGCCCACTTCGGGATGGCGGATTACGATTACGTCGGCGTAACATTCGAGTGTGCGCACCGTGTCGGGCAGGCTCTCTCCCTTGCTGACCGAGCTGTATTGAACGTTGTTGATTGGGATGACCTGGCCGCCGAGGCGTTGCATGGCTGCCGTAAAGCTGGAGCTTGTCCGCGTCGACGGCTCATAAAACAGGTTGGCCAGAATCTTGCCCTGCAGCAGCTCCGCGCCGCCGAACCGCTCGACCAATACACGCATTTCGTGCGCGACCCCGAAGATCGCAGTCAAAGCGGCGCGATCAAACTGGTCAACGCTGAGGATGTCCTGCCCCGCGAAACTCCCTATCGTATCTGCCATGTGAACCTTTCCCCCGACCTCCTGTTACTGTTCGCTGTATTGAAAGAGGACGCGTCCACCGCCCGGCGCGGCCAGCACCTGTTCGCCGTCAAAAACGGTCTCGCCCCGCAAGACCACCTTCTCCACGCGGCCCTTCACTTGCCGCCCGGCAAAGGGGGTCCAGCCGCAACGGGCCCGCGTCGTCTCGTCGCTCAACGAATAGACCCTGTCCACATCTACCTCGACCCATGTCTGCGGCTGTCCGGGCAGAGCATAGATGCGGCGTGGATTCTCGACGCAGCGCAGCAGCACGTCGTCCAGTTCAAGCCGGCCTGCGTCGACGGCTGTCAGCAGCAGGGGCAGCATCGTCTCAACGCCGGGAACGCCCGGCAGCGGGGCCTGTCCGGACGATGCCGGCGGGTCCTCTGCCATGCCCTTTTCCGAAAGCGTGTGGGGCGCATGATCGGTGGCGAAAATATCGATCACCTCCAGATTCTCCCACAGGGCCGCCACGTCGTCGGGCGTCGCCAGCTTCGGCCGCATATCAAAGCGATTTCCACCGCGATTGAACACCTCTTCAGTCAGGAAAAGGTGGTGGGGCGTCGCCTCGCAGGTGACAGGGAGACCCTTCTCCTTGGCGGCGCGGATCAGCTCGATCTCGCTGCGGAGGCTGACATGGACGATGTGAAGGGGTACATCATAGAGATGACAGAGGCTGAGACAGACGGGAACCATCAGCTCCTCGGCGTGAACGGCGACCGGGCCAAGTGATGTGGCAGGCGATGCGTCCGGTCTCCAGCCGTCCAGCTCGGCCGCGCGCGCCGCCCACGTCCTAAAGAGGCGGTGGAGCAGGCCCAGCTCCTCGATGCGAAGACTGCCGAAGGTCTCGTTGACGTAGATCTTGAGGCCGCACGCCCGCGACGCGGCTGGCAGATAGGCGTCGAGATCGGCCACGGTCGCGCCGACAAACAACCCCACGTCACAGACGGCCCGGGCCCGGGCCAGTTCGACCTTCTCCTGCAGCCTGCGCGGGGTCGAGGTGGGTGGCTCGGTGTTGGGCATGTCCAGCACGGTCGTGACGCCGCCGGCAAGCGCCGCACAGGTGCCGGAGTGGAAGTCCTCTTTGTGTGTGTAGCCCGGTTCTCGCAAATGAACGTGTGCGTCAACGAGGCCGGACAGCCGTAACGTCGCCATCTCTCGCCTGCCTGTTGCAGAACAAACTGCCCCATTTTACTTGAATGTTGCGCATGCGGCAACAGACGCGTGCAATCGGGGTTGGTATCCACCGTACATGGCGGTCACACTTGACCGGCAAATACCCTGCTGCTATGCTAACGCCATCTCTCGCGGGGATGGTTGTGGGGAACGCCCTACCTGCAGCCGCCTTCGCATTTGGGTCCGACCATTCGACCGCCCCCCAGCCGGCGCTGGTCGCGGCGGCATACTCCCGGTTTCCGATCCGAAATGTCCACGCCTCGTCACATCCGACTCGGCAGCCGCGGTTCGGCCCTGGCGCTCTGGCAGACAGAGCATGTGGCGGCCTGCTTGCGGTCCCGCTATCCTGACCTGACAGTCGAAACGGTTGTATTCAAGACCAGGGGTGACCGGTTCCAGGACAGGCCGTTGCCCAGCATCGGGGGCAAGGGACTGTTCACGCTGGAGCTGGAGGAAAGTCTGCGCGCTGGAGGTATCGACGGCGCCGTCCACAGCCTGAAAGATCTGCCCGTTGCCGATCCACCGGGGCTGGCGCTGGGCGCGGTTCCAGTCAGGGGTGACGTGACCGATGCGCTGGTCGTGCGCGGCGAACTTGAAGAAGTCGCAAAGCCAAGTGAGCCGGCCCGCACCGGTGCACCCGCTCAGACGGGGGGCCATGACCTCGCCGTACTGTCCGAAGGCGCCGTAGTCGGCACGGGCAGCCGCCGCCGGGCCGCCCAACTCCTGGCGCGGCGCCCTGATCTGCGCATCCTGGACATTCGCGGCAATGTGGATACCCGCGTCCGCAAAACGCTCGACCCAACCGGCCCCTATGATGCCGTGGTTCTGGCAACCGCCGGTCTCAAGCGTCTGGGCCTGGACGCGCAAATCTGCCTAACGCTGCCGCGCGAGACGATGTTGCCGGCACCGGGACAGGGCGCGCTGGCGCTGCAGTGCAGGCGGGATGCCGAATGGCTGGCCCTGTTCGGCGCCATCGATGATCAGAATACGCGGGCGGCAGTTACGGCCGAACGCGCTTTCCTGGCCGGGCTCGGCGGGGGCTGTCGCGCGCCGGTTGCCGCGCTGGGTGAACGGCTTGGGGACGGCGGCGCGACGGACGGAGAGGCGGAAAAGAATCTGTTGTTGCGGGGACGCGTCAGCACATTGGACGGCAGCCGCCAGATCGATATATGGTTGACCGGACCCTGCAGTGAAGCCAAGGCGTTGGGCCGCAGCCTGGCACAGTTAGCGCTTCGCAAAGGCGCGCAGGAGATCATCGAACAGGTCGCCGGGATCGACGAGCCGGCGGAAGATGACCGGCAGCCATAGCCGGTCTATTCTGCCTGCAACAGGGAGCCGAACGAGCCTGAAAGATGGGTGCGCAACCGCTGGCGGGACTTCGCATCGTCAATACCCGCGCGGTGCGCCAGGCGCCCTCCTTGACCCGCCTTTTGGAGGCCGAGGGCGCGGAGGTACTGCACTATCCTACCGTCGAAGTCGTGCCGTGTGCCGATTCAGGAAAACTTGACGGGGCGATTCGGGCGCTGGCCGCCGGGCGGTTCGACTGGTTGGTGATCACGAGCGCCAACACCGTCTACGTCCTGGCCGACCGGATGCGAGATTTGGGCATTCAGCGAAAGGACGGGACCTGGTCCAAAACGAATGTGGCCGCGGTCGGTTCAGCGACCGCGGCCGCGATCAGAGAGGAGTTGGACCTCTCCGCAGACCTGGTGCCGGAAGAATATGTGGCCGAGTCCCTGGCTGGCGGTTTGCACGTGGGAAGAGGGAGCCGTATTTTGCTGCCCCAGTCGACGATTGCACGGCTGGCGCTGGCGAATGCGCTGCGCGCGGCCGGGGCCGAAGTGACGCAGGTGGCGGCCTATCGCACGACGGTCGGCCGTGGCGGGGACGATCTGCCGGCACAGCTCCGCCGGGGAAATGTCGATGCTGTCCTCTTCACGAGCGCGTCAACCGTAGCCAATTTCGTCGCCCGGGTGGAAGCCGAGGGAGGAGATAAGAAAATGCTGCGCGGCGCGGCGGTGGCCTGCATCGGCCCCCTGACGGCTGAGGCGGCGCGCAGACGCGGTTTTCATGTCCAGGTCATGGCCAGAAATCGGACCGTCGAAGGGCTGGTCGATGGCCTCAAAGCCCATTTTTCCGACGGTACAGGATGAGAGCGCAGGGTATTCGCGCCCGCTTGAGCCCAGGCGCGCGCAAGCAACAAAAAGGCGGACCAACGATGAATGTATTGCAACCAATGCCTGCCACAGTTTACCAGGAATCGACCGCGCCCGACTCCGTTCAACGCCCGCGACGGACGCGTATCAGCCCCGCCCTGCGGCGCATGGTGCGCGAGACGACGCTTTCACCGGCGGACTTCATCTATCCCCTTTTCGTCCGCCACGGCAGAGGAGAGCGGCGGCCGATCGCCTCGATGCCGGGCCAGTTCCAGCTCTCGGTCGACCAGCTGGCTGCGGAAGCCGAGATGGTCCTGGAACTGGGCATCCCGGCCGTGATCCTGTTCGGCATTCCGGCCGAAAAGGACTGGTGCGGCAGCGACAACTTCAGTCCCGGCGGCGTCGTTCCCGAAGCCATCCGCGCCCTCAAGGCGGCCGCGCCGGAGCTGATCGTCATCTCCGACATGTGCTTCTGCGAATATACCGACCACGGCCACTGCGGGCTGATCAACAGGCCCGGCGCGGACGACTACAACGCTGGGCTCCCCGAGGGCTATCTGCTCAACGACCCGACGCTGGAGCTGTTAGGGCGGGCCTCTGTTGTCCACGCCGAGGCGGGCGCCGACGTGATCGCCCCTTCGGCGATGTTGGACCACATGGTGGCGGCCATCCGCCGCGCCCTCGACGAGGCCAGCCTTGAGCATGTGTCGATTCTGAGCTACGCCGCCAAGTACGCCAGCAGCTTCTACGGCCCCTTCCGCGACGCGGCCGAAAGCCCGCCCTCCTTCGGCGACCGCAGCCAGTATCAGATGGACCCTGCCAACCGCCGCGAGGCGCTCAAGGAGGTCGCGCTCGACGTGGACGAAGGCGCCGACATGATCATGGTCAAGCCGGCGCTGCCCTACCTGGACGTGCTCGCCGCCGTGCGGCAGCAGTTCAACCTGCCCACCGCCGCCTACCAGGTCAGTGGCGAGTACGCCATGCTCCACGCGGCCGCGGCCAACGGCTGGCTCGACCTGCGCAAGTGCGCGCTCGAAAGCCTGACCAGCATAAAGCGCGCCGGCGCCGACATGATCCTGACCTATTTTGCCAAGGACGCGGCCCGCTGGCTGGACGGTAGTCAGTAGCCAGTGGTCAGTGACCAGTGGCCCGTTGCCAGTGGCCGGTGGCTGACCGGGAGATGCATGCCAGATTTGCCGATACCAACCCCTTTGGCTATACTGATTCGGCTTTTGGAAAGAGCTGCCTGCATCAAGTCAGTTGGGCGCTGTTCCAGTTCGGAGAGGTCGCATAGTCTGGCCGAGTGCGCGGGCCTGGAAAGCTCGTAGGGTGAAAGCCCTCGAGGGTTCAAATCCCTCCCTCTCCGCCTCGCGTGTTTGCATCGCTTCGTCAGTTGCCGGGTCCTGTGCGGCAGGACACCGTGAACCCCGTCAGGGCCGGAAGGCAGCAGCGGTAAGCGATTCGTCCTGGGTGCCACAGGGGCGCCTGGTGGCTGGCGGAGCGGTGCGAACACGCGACTCTCTTTGCCGATCGTCCGCTTCCCCACATCTGCCTGAATCCAGAACGACAGCCGTGCGGTCGGTGTTGGCCTCGCATGAGTTTCCCGCGTGTACGGAACCGAATGTCTCTGCCCAAACACAAACCAGCGAGTCTCTTTCTTATCATCAGCGGCGGGCGGTCGCTATTCAACGCGCTGGTCTTCACGATCAATCTGGTCTACCAGGTGGAAACGGTAGGGCTGAACCCGCTGCAACTTGTGTTGGTGGGAACCGTTCTCGAAGTGACGGGCGTCCTGTTGGAGGTGCCGACCGGCGCGGTCGCGGACATCTACTCGCGGCGTCTGTCGGTGATCGTGGGCATGGCGCTCGTCGGCTGCGGATTTCTGCTGGAAGGTTCGATCCCGCTGTTCTGGGCAGTGCTGGGAGCGCAGGTCCTGTGGGGCGCCGGATACACGTTTATCAGCGGCGCGCTTCAGGCCTGGCTGGCAGACGAGATCGGCGCGGACAGTGCTGGACCGGTCTTCTCTGCGTTCGTCGCAGGTGGGACTGGCCGCCGGGCTTGGTTGGTACCGGCGCAAGCGTTTGGCTGGCGCGAAGCTGGCTGCAACTGCCGATTATCACGGGTGGCGCGCTCTACATCGCGCTGGCCGCCTACCTTGCGCTGACGATGCCGGAACGCAGCTTCCGCCCGGCGCCGGCGGCTGAACGCGAAACTTGGAAGCAGATGACGCATACCGCGCGCGCAGGACTGCGCTCAGTTCGCAGTCATTCCGGCCTGCGCGTTCTGGTCGGTCTCAGCTTGATAACGGGCCTTTACAGCGAGGGCTACGACCGCCTGTGGACCCCGCATCTGTTGCAGAACTTCACAATTCCTTCGCTCTTCGGCCAGGACCACCCGGTGCTCTGGTTCGGCGTTATCGGGGTGGGCGCGACCCTGACCGGCATCGCCGCCAATGAGCTGGCGCGCCGCGGCGAGGCCACCGAAATACAGGGGCGCCTGTTGAACTGGTTGACGCTGGTTCTACGCGCTTCTGCCGGCAAGTCTGCTGCTCCTGGCCTGGACGCGCAGCTTCTGGCTTGTGCTGCTCGCGCTCTGGCTGATCAGCCTCTGCCGCAGCACGCGCGACCCGCTGGAGAGCGCATGGATCGTCCGAGTGACGCCCAGCGCGCAGCGGGCTACGGTCATCTCGCTGTGGGGACAGGCGAACTCTCTCGGGCAGGTTTTCGGCGGGCCGTTGGTAGGCTGGGTCGGAACAATCGCGCGCATTCCTGCAGCGCTGACGGTCTCTTCGTCGATGCTGCTGCCGGCGCAATGGCTGCTGGCGCTGGCGCGGGGCGGAGAACAGCCGCCAGAGAACGCCCCCCGAAACGGGAAAGACTCTGACAAAATTAAGACGCCTTCGAATTGACGAAAGAGATCAATTGGGCTATAATGGGTGCGTTAAGGGGATGATCGGCTTCGACGGGGCATTGTCAGGCCTGAGACTGCAAGCCGTAGAGCGTCGACTACGTTAAAAAGGCGCAAAACATACAAATGCCAAGAACACAGGCATGGCTTTCAACTTTGGCTTCACCCCGGCCGCTTCCGCGGCTGTGGCTGCCTAAGTAAGCCACCGGCCCTTTAAAAAGGGCCACGGCCCGACCCGGTGGGGCCAGCAGGCCGGGCGGTCGCCGTCATACACTGTGAGCTGCAGCAGCGGTACGCCGATAGCGCTGCCTAAGTGAATCGGCTAACCGGAGAAGCGCCTCGCGTCGATCCGAGGCCCGCCGGTGAACCTCTTGAAGGTCGACTATGCTTGTAGACGTTTCAGGGCGAATGTTGCGGACGCGGGTTCGATTCCCGCCATCTCCACCAGAGCGGCGATGATCTCGCCAGGGTTCATCGCCAGGAAAAGGGCGGTCCGGTTGTTTAGCCGGATCGCCCTTTGTTTTGCAACGAACATATCAGGTGCGCTGTCCAGGGCGGAGAAATGCATGGCGCAGACAACTCGCTTTGCCAGTAGTCCGAAATCAAGGATTAGTGCGGTTAGGACGGCAAGAGAAAGAAAGTGTTTAAGGTCATTTGGTCGCGGGGGAGACGGAGTCGGTAAGTCCGGACGGCTGCTCCCCGTTGGAGATGGCTTGCCCATATTTGCTATGAATTGGTAGTATTGCTGCCACAAAGACCAGAGATCGAATACTTTTCGTACCTCCGTTGCCGTTCGTTCCACGAGTCGATTTGGAATATGACAATTGGCAGGGCCTACACAGACGAGGAACTCAGCGACCTGAAGACGATGCCCAAACATGTGACCAATCCGGGCGCCCGCTGGTCAAATAAACCTAAAACGAGGCCTGCGCACCGTCAGCGCACTTTCCAAGTCGTAGGAGTACAGGACTTGGATGCGCGTTTCTCGATCTACCTACGTCAGAGTCTTGCCGACGAGAGCGACTTCTCCTGCGGCATTTCGTATCTTCCCGTGGGAAGCCCTCCTCTCACGCTCGCGCGCTACAACGGGCCAAGCCACGAACATGGCCAGATAGCCTACCGCTCCCACATTCATCGCGCCATAGAGACGGCCATCGCCGCTGGAAAAAAGCCCGAATCCCAAGCGGAAGAAACGAACCGATTTGAAACGCTTGATGGTGCCCTTGCCTGTCTTATCGAGGATTTCAATTTGACGGGACTCAATGCCGAGCCGGACAAGCCAAGACTATTCTGATGGCCATCAACCTCGACGCCCTTCAAGACCTGCTTTGCGAGCGTCTCTGTGAAGACGTCAGGGTCGATACGCGCCCCGACGGCGCGCTGATGCTGCGCACGCATTTCGAGTTTCCCGATGGCGACCGCTACCCCATCCACCTTTCAGAGGCGGCATCAGGCGGCTTTCGCTTGTCGGACCGCGGACATACCCTTATGCACATCAGTTACGAGCATGACATCGACTCGTTCATGGATGGAACGCGCGGGATGCTTCTCGAACGTATCATGGGCGAAACCGGCCTTGGGTGGGATGGTGAAGGGGGAGCGCTCTGCCTGGACACCGCGCCCGAACGACTGCCGGAGGCTATCTTCAACTTCGGTCAGGCGTTGACACGAGTCTACGACCTGACCCTGCTCTCCCGCACCAACATCGGCACAACTTTCTATGACGATCTGGCCGATCTTCTGTTTAGCCTGATTGACGAATCCAAGATCGAACGCGACCACCAGCCTCAGGTCCCCAACGCTCAGGCCTACCCGGTAGATTACCGCATCGAAAGCAAGAGTGGAATCCCGCTTTTCCTTTACGGAGTGCCCGGCCGCGACAAAGCAAGGCTGACGACGATTATGCTATCCTACTTCCACCTGCATGGACTTCAATTTGACTCGATTCTCGTGTTTCGAGACCAGACCGAAATTCCTCGTATCGATCTGGCCCGACTTTCCGACGTCGGTGGTGACATGATTTCGTCGCTGGCAGCGCGCGAAGACCTGAATCGCAAAGTATTGCAGCGCGCTGCCTGACTACCTCTTCCTCTCAGCCCAAAAATGAGACGTGGTGAACTTCTAAGCCTGCTCAGAGAACACAAACCAACCCTGGCGGAACGCTTCGGGGTGGTTGAACTCGCCCTCTTCGGGTCCTTCGTCCACGACGGGGCCAACGACGAAAGTGACGTGGACATTCTCGTTCGATTCAAAACGACCCCTGACTGGCGGCAGTACTTCGGTGCCCAGACCTTCCTCGAAGATCTGCTGGGGCGGTCCGTGGACATGGCAACCCGCAACGAGTTGAGAGACGAGATCAAGCCCTTCGTCGAGCGGGAGGCCATCAGTGTCTGAAGTCGTTGATCGAGGGCGCCCCTGGCACTTCTACGTCCAGGACATGATCGACTCTAGCCAAAAGGTTCTTGCCTATACCGAAGGTCTGGACCTGGAAGCGTTCCTCGCCGACAGCCTCACCTATGACGCTACCTTGCGTAACCTGCAACTGATCGGCGAAGCGGCCACCAACATCCCGGACGAAATACGCCAGCTACACTCGGAGATTCCCTGGCGCGCCATCGTCGGGACGTGCAACCCATTGATCCGCTCCTACCTGACCGTCAGCGACACAAAAATCTGGGGTATTGTCCAGGACGCCGTCCCCGGCCTCGTTCCCGCTCTTCGGGACCTGTTGGATACGGCGGGCGAGGATCAGGAATAACGCCGAAAGAGGCCGTTCCGGTCACTCCCTAAACTCCAGGTACGCAATCTCCTCCGCCGTCAACTCGATCTCCGTCGCCTCCACGTTCACCCGCACCTCGTCCGGCGTGCGCGCGCCCGACAGCGCGTGAATCCCCTCCGGCTGGTTGTACACATACGCCAGCGCGATGTGCGGCACCGTAACGCCCTTGCTCTCCGCCAGCTCCTGCGCCCGGTCCATGCGCCTGAAATTCTCCTCGAAACAGTAGACCTTGACCGCCAGCTGATCATACGGTTGCGTTAGCGTGTCGAGGTTGTCGCGGCGAAAACGGCCGCTGAAGAAGCCGCCCGCCAGGCTGGACCAGACGAACAGCGTGACGCCGTTCTGCCGGCACCAGGCCCGCGCCGGTTCACCCGCCGGCCCGCTGAGGCTCTCGCAGTCGATCCAGGGCGAGACCTGCTGTTCCGCCAGGCTGAACTGCGGGCTGCTGACCACAAAGGGAGTCAGCCCGTGCGCGGCCGCGTACCCGTTGGCCTCGCGCAGCCGTTCGACGCTCCAATTGGAGCCGCCGTAGGCGCCGATCTGCCCGGCCTCGCGCGCCGCGTGCAGCGTCTCGACGAGCGGGCCTACCGGCTGCGCCGGGTCGTCCCGATGCAGCAGATAGAGGTCGATGTGGTCGACCTTGAAACGCGCCAGGCTGTCGTGGATGTCGGACTGAATATCGAAGGGCGTCACCCGTTTGCGGTCCGGGCTGTGGTGCGCGCCCTTGCCAAGGATCACGATCTCGTCGCGCACGCCGCGGCTGTGGATCCACTGGCCGACCGTGCGCTCATTGTCACCCAGGCCGTAAATATGGGCCGTGTCGAAGCAGTTGCCGCCGGCCGCCAGAAAGGCGTCCATGGCGGCAAATGCGGCATCAAGTTCGCTGGACTTCATCCACATCGTCCCCTGCACCAGCCGCGAAACCGGCCTGTCGATGCCGGGGATCTTCGAGTAAAGCATCTGCGAAACTCCTCCTTGGAAAGCTTCTTGCCACCGCTATTCTGGTCGGAAACTGCCCACGATCTGCTCAGTCTGTTCCTGCATCGCCTCCGCTTCACTTGCCGGTACGGCAACAAACAAGAGGTAGGCTTTATCGTTCGCCAGCAACGCCGTCATCACGGCATGGGCGTTGAAAAGACCATGTTCACTCAGATCGGCCGTGACAACGCCCTGAATCGACGGCAGATTGTTGGTCGTCCCGGCCTCCAGCCGCAGCACTTTCAGAGGGACCATGTCGAACGTTTCAATCTCTTCTCTCAGCTGCTCGACCACACTTTCCGTCGTCATCCCGTCATCCAGCGGTGCGATGCCGACACCCGCGACAGCCTTGATCGGCGGCCTGGAAAAAATGTCCAGTCTCACCGCAACATGGCCGGCGTTTTCCGCTCCGGGCGTTGATAGAAGCCCGCCCGCTTCCTCTGCCGCGGCAGGGTCGATGAAGCGCAGGATCTGGCCGAGTCGGGCGCTGTGAACGTCAAGAACAAGCCAGCCGCGCGGGACCGCCAGCGAATAACCGAGTCGGTCGTTAACGACACGGCTCCAACCCCAGGGAACCGTCACAATTGGGGTCGGCGCGGCCGTCGGCGTCGGTGCTGCCGTTGGTGACGGCGTTGGTGTTGGCAGCGGTGTCGGCGTTGCCGTTGGCGGCGGCGCTGTTGTCGCCAGCAGCCCTGGCATGGGCATTGAAAAGACCATGTTCACTCAGATCGGCCGTGACAACGCCCTGAATCGACGGCAGATTGTTGGTCGTCCCCGCCTCCAGCCGCAGCACTTTCAGAGGGACCATGTCGAAGGTCTCAATCTCTTCTCTCAGCTGCTTGACCACACTTTCGGTCGTCATCCCGTCTTCCAGCGGCGCGACGCCGACGCCCGCGACAGCTTTGATCGGCGGCCTGGAAAAAATGTCCAGTCTCACCGCAACATGGCCGGCGTTTTCCGCTCCGGGCGTTGATAGAAGCCCGCCCGCTTCCTCTGCCGCGGCAGGGTCGATGAAGCGCAGGATCTGGCCGAGTCGGGCGCTGTGAACGTCAAGAACAAGCCAGCCGCGCGGGACCGCCAGCGAATAACCGAGTCGGTCGTTAACGACACGGCTCCAACCCCGTGGGATCGTCACAATTGGGGTCGGCGCGGCCGTCGGCGTCGGTGCTGCCGTTGGTGACGGCGTTGGTGTTGGCAGCGGTGTCGGCGTTGCCGTTGGCGCCGCTGTTTCTGTAGCTGTTGGTCTAACATTAAACCTAAGTGGAGAGGTGGGAGTCACTGTGGGCGTAACATCAGGCATAACGAGATCGGGCTGAAATGTCCCGATAATCTGATCGATAAGCGCCTGCTTGGCCTCGACCTTCTCCGCCCGTGTCACGATCGTCAAGAGGTAGGTCCTTCCGTTTATCTGCACCAACGTAAGGACGATGTGTGGGGTGAGATCAACCTCCCCGTACTTCATGAGATCTATTGAGACAACCGCCCGCGCCGCAGGCAACCCGTTGACCGTCTCTTCGGTTACGCTATGCAACTGAATGGACAAACCGGCTAGGGATGCCTTTACGGCGGAGACAAGTTGGTCGCCTGTCAACCCTTCGAACAAACGAATCCTGGACACGTTCAGAAACAGCGGCAAAGGCGGCCGCGCGAACAGCTGCCCCAGGTCGGGCTCAATGCCCACGATTCCAAAATCGAGGAAATCCAGATAAGGGTCCTCAGGCAACGCGCTCAGTTCAGCCAAGAACTCTTCGCTGAAAAGCCTTTCGGCGAGTGGGTGCTGAACACCCTTCCGCAGATCAAAGGTAATCCAGGGAAATGGCACTGCCAGCGAGTAGCCCAGCCGCTCATCCTCGATCCGCTTCCAGCCCCTTGGTATCTCCACCGTAGCCAGCGGAATCGGAGATGCGGTTGGCGTCGGCAGCGCGGTCGGTGTCAGCGCGGCCGTCGGCGTCGGCACTGGCGTAGGCGTTGCCGGCGGCGTTGGCTGTACCTGAATGGAGACAGTTGTCCAATCGCCGCAGTTGCTTGTCGAAAACCCCCTGTCGGTTGGAGCGATCTCGACAATCGGCCGCACTGCCCCGGAGGCGCCTGCAACTACCTCATCGGCTGTCCCGCCAAAGCCGCTGAGCCGCTGCCAGGAGCACTGCTCTCCCCCCGGGGCCGCGTAGATCCCCGGAGACACCTCCTGGCCCACCAACCACGTCCCATCGGGGATCGCGTTCAGAGGGAGTGCAGCCGCCCCAGACGGCGTGGCCGTTGGCGTTCCCCCTTGCGCTGACGCATGCCCGACTGCGGCGATCATCAACACCAGAAAGACGCCGGCAAATAACAAAGCACGCCTGACCCGATTAATTATTGATCCCTTGACTCCGCCCATTTGCGCCTTCTCAATTCCCGTCGGCTGAACGACTAAACGTCCAAATCGACCGCCAACTTGACATCTTGCTTCGACTTTTCTGCCCAAAAACCCCAACTCCTCACCCCAACGCCAACCCCTTGAACGCCTCCACCTGCCCTCGAATCGCCCGCTCCGTCGGCAGCCGCTCGATGCTCGACGCGCCGAAAAAGCCCGCAATCCCCGGCATCATCTGCAGCGCCGTCCCCACATTCTCCGGCTCGTCGAACGGGCCCCCGTGGCAGATCACCATCTGCTCCGCGTTCACCTTCCGCCCCGCGGCGGCCATCTCCTGCACCTTCTCCACCGCCTCCTCCAGCGTGAAGGCCACCGCCGCGCCGATGCTGCCGGCCGTGGTCAGGCCGACGTGCGCCACCAGCAGGTCGGCGCCCGCCTCGGCCATCGCCGCCGCCTCCTCCGGCGTAAAGACGTAGGGCGCGGTGAACAGGTCCAAGCTCGTGGGCGATCGCGATCGTCTCGACCTCCTTGTCGTATCCCATGCCGGTACCCTCCAGGTTATCGCGGAAGACGCCGTCGATCAGACCGACCGTGGGAAAATTCTGTACGCCGCTGAAGCCAATCTCCTTCAACTGCTTCAGGAAGACATGCTTCAGTCGGAAAGGATCGGTCCCGCAGACCCCCGCCAGCACCGGCGTGTCCTGCACGACCGGCAGCACCTCGGCCGCCATTTCGACGACGATGCCATTGGCGTCGCCGTACGGCATCATGCCGGAAAGCGAGCCGCGCCCGGCCATGCGGAAACGGCCCGAGTTGTAAATGATGATCAAATCGGCCCCGCCCGCCTCGGCAAACTTGGCCGAGATGCCGGTGCCAGCGCCGCAGCCGACGATCGGCCGCCCGGCAGCGTGTTGGGCCTGAAGCCGGCCCAGGATCTCTTGTCTGGGGATCGACATATCGAAGGCTCCCTCCTGTCTTTATGTCTTTCTGTGGGCAATTCGGGGTGGGACCGGCGTAAATCCTACTGCTCCTCGCGCAGCATCTCCAGCAGCAGCGTCACCGCCTGCTCGGCAAACTCCGGGTCGTTGATGTTGGCGTCCATCTCGATCAGCGGGATGTCGGCGCGCAGGTCATTCTTGAGCGCGTCGATACAGGCGCCGTCCGCGGCAGGGTCCCAGAAGCGGTCGCCTTCGCTGTCCAGCATCGAGACGCCTTTCAGCGGGATCAGCACCGCGACCTTTCCGGGCGAGCCGGCGTTCGCCGCCGCCGCCAGCATCGCGCCCATCTGTCGGTTCTCCTCCTCGTTCGTGCGCAGGAGAGTGACCTCTGGGTTCCACTCGTAGAGCGTGCGCTCGCGGTAATGCTCGGGCACTGTCTCGATGCCGCCGAAGTTGGCCATGTCGACACAGCCGGGCACGATGACCGTGGGGATGCCCTGCCGCGGCGCCGCTTGCACCCGCTCCGGCCCTGCGCTGAACACGCCGCCGCAGATCTCGTCCGCCAGCTCGGTCGTTGTGATGTCCAGGCAGCCGGCGATGTAGCCGGCGCTGATCAGGTCCTCCATCGTCCGCCCGCCGCTGCCGGTGGCATGGAAGACCAGCACCTCGTACTCTTCCGCTTCCAGCAGACCGCGCGCATGGTCGACGGCCGCCGTCGTGTTCCCGAACATCGAGGCCGCGATCAGGGGCCGCTCGTGCGCGGCCGCCTCGGCCTCGGTCTGCACCATCCCCGCGATTGCCCCGGCCGCATTGGCGTAGATGGCGCGGCTGAGCCGGTTGATGCCGGCCACGTCAACGACCGAGGGCATGAAGGTGATGTCCTTGCTGCCCGCGTACGCGCTGACGTCCCCGCCGCCGACGGTCGAGACCATCACCTTCGGCACGCCGACGGGCAGCGTACGCATTGCGGTGGTGGCGAGTGAGGTGCCGCCGCTGCCGCCCATCGCCAGAATGCCGTCGAAACGGCCCTCGCTATACAGTCGCTCGACGACCGAGGCCAGGCCCTCGGCCATTGTCCGCATCGCCTCGTCTTTGCGTGTTCCGGAGGCCAGGTAGGCCAGGTCGCCGGCGGCGGCCGCAGCCACCTCCGCGCGGCTGACGTCCGGCGCAAAGGCCGGTTCGCCCATCACGCCGAAATCGACCACCAACGTCCGCAGGCCGGCAGCTTCGATCAGGTCCTTGACAAACGCGTACTCGACGCCCTTCGTGTCCAGCGCGCCGACGAGAAGAACGGTTCCGGCCATGACATTCCTCCTGTAATGTGTTGGCAACAGGCCTCAAACTGCCGCGGGTCTCTTCGTATTGCCCACCAGATCTTGCTTTCTATCCTCTTCCCCACGATTCCAATTTCACTGACCCATCCTGACGCCAGGATCTCAAAAAGTGGTGGGTAAGCGGCTCACTCACCACTCATCTCTTCCTCCCATGCCCGGCGCAGGAACTCCTGCACCTTGACAGGCTGGCCGCTGCGGTTGCTCTCGATGGCGGCAAAAATCAGGGCGACCGACTGCAGATTGTCCTCGACGTTCGTCGCCGTCGGCGGGCCGCCGTCCAGCCAGTCGAGAAACTGGGCAATCAGCCACTCGTTCCTCCATTTGGACTGCTCGAGCAGGGGGATCTCCTCGCCTTCGGCCCTCGCGGCTGTACTGTTTCGGCTGGTAAGGGAATCGCTCGATGCGGCGGTTGTCCATGATCAGCGTCTCGTGCTCGCATTCGGCGCGGACATACTCTTTCGCCCAGCCGTTGAAGCCGCTGGCGTTCGTCTTGGCCCCCTCGTAGATGGCGCGCACGCCGTTCTCGAATGTCATCATCACGTGGCCCTGCGAGCCGGACCCGTACTCACCCCACGACGGATTCCACGTCTGGGCGTAGAGCGTATCGCAGTTGGAGCCGGCCAGGTCGGCAATGATGTCCAGGTGATGGACGGCGCCTTCGATCATCAGCGCCTCCTCCATCGTGTGACGGAAATGCGCGCCCCAGTCGCCGAAATTGCGCAACCCGCAGGTGAAACGGCAGACAAGGTAGTCGATCGCGCCCGGCCGCCCCGTGCGTAACGCATGGCGCAGTGTCGTCTTGTCCTGGTCGAAGCGATGGCTCATCGTCACGCCCATCTTTTTGCCGGCGCGCTTGACCTTGGCCGCGATGCGAACCGAGCCTGCCATCGTATCGGCGATCGGCTTCTCGGAAATGATGTGCATATCGTGGGCCAGCGCAATGTCCACCACCGCCTCGTGGAAGGCCGGCGGAACCACTACCGAACAGAAATCGGCGCGATTCTCGTCGAAGGCGGGTTCGATATCGGTGTAGCACTTGTCCGGGGGCAGCCCGAGATGCTGCTGGGCGTTGATGTGAACTTCGGGGTTGATATCGACCGCCGCCACAACTTCGATGCGGCCGTCAGCGATGTTGGAAGGCACGAAGCGGGCGCACCAGGCATTGCCCTGTCCACCCGTCCCCACCTGGATCATGCGGTACTTTCTTGTCATGGAGCGTATCCTGTCAGCGCTGCGATTTCAGACCGGGGCCACTGTCAGCGCTTACCGCAGCGAGCGCCACGGCTCCTCTTCAAATACGTCGACCAACGCATAACCTTCCTCCCCGATGCTGGGGCCGAGGATCGCCAGCAGTTTGGCCGGACCGCCCGAATCGTTGAACGAAGCGTGGACCGCGTCGGCCCCGATAAAGACGGAATCACCCGCCGAGAGCAGCTGCTTCTCCTGTTCGATCCACTGCTCAATCGATCCGTCGATGACGTAGATCACCTCCTCCTGGTCGGGATGTTTGTGGAAATCATGGCCCTGGCCGTGCTCCAGCGTCACCTCGACAACAACCAGGTCGCGCGCTCCGGTTGTGGCCGGCCGGCTCGCCCAGGCCAAGACGCCCCATTCCCACTGTTCTCGCTCCATCGCGGCGGCAGTGATAAACTTGCCATTCATAGCAGTTACTCCTGACCGGTTGTCCCTGTTGAAATGATCGACTGCAGAGGTGTCTGTTGCCGCGACAGTATATCATAGCGGTGGCGCGTCTACATCTAGGCTCGCCTGCCGCCAATCTCTCGAAACACGAGCCCGCCGCACGACCTTTTGTTGGACCGCGAGCCGTCCCGAAGCGCTCAACCAAGCCACTTGGAGAACGAACCATGTCCACCGAACGCACAGCCCACTGGACCCGCAAATTGAACGAGTCCCGCACGAGGCTCTTCGCGCTTCTCGACGGCCTCTCGCCTGAAGAGTGGCAGACCACCGTCTTCAGCGAGGGCGACGTCTGGACCGTCGCCTCGGTGCTCGCCCATCTCGTCGAAAGCGAACAGGGCATGAGCATCCACGTTCACAAGATCCGCAAGGGCGAACCCACGATCCCCGAAAACTTCGACCTGGAACGCTGGAACGCCGGCCTCAAACGGCGGACAGGAGATGTCGCGCCTGATGAACTGTTCGCCCGCGCCGTCGCGACCCGCGCCAAAACGCTGGAGGTGATGGAATCCCTCGAGGACGACGAGTGGGAGCTGACCGGCCGCCACCCCTCGCGCGGCGAGAACCTTCTACGCGTTTTACCGTCGCCCAGTACTACGAGACCATCCACGCCCACGAAGTTATGCATTTGCAGGACCTGCGCGCGGCGCTGGGCGCGTGAAGGAGAGCAGCGCCGCCTGAGACCGCGCTACCCTTGGGCGTGGAAATCGGGTGCTATCCCTTATCAAAACAGGAATCGAAAGTCGGGTTCTGGAGAGTTGTGTTGAGAAACGCGTGGATTGACATTGCAAGCTGATTTGGTGCAATATGACTACTCGTAGTTTGAGCAATCCTCTGCGTAAGTTTGCTCCAAAAGGAGATCGCGTTGCGAAGGAAACGGGCATTCTCCCCGATGCCAGTCAGGGTTTCTTGGACTTAGATAGTGTCTTGGGGGAAAAGCTGCAAATGATCAGGAGTCGGATATAGACAGCAAGCCAGATTCGCAAAATCCTTAGGGCATCCTGACGCCTTACAAGACACCGTGTGCCAACTAAAGAGTTTTATGATGCTCATACCGCAGCGAAAACTCGATCTTGAGGAGGGTGAGGACGTACTCATCTCCATTTCAGAGCGACCGCCAGATCGTTCCTATCACTCCGTCGAGGCACTAACGATAAGCGACGGCTTGAATGAGGTGGGCGCATGGAAAGGATCTCACGACGAGACCTGAATCGCGCTTAAGCGGGCAATTTACATTGGAGTCCGACCGGCACTCTGACTTTTTCTCGACAAAAGTTTTTTGGCGAAAATCCGGCCTGAGGGAAGATATTTTCAGCACGCTGGCTAGATGACGATGCGCGTGATCTGAGGATGGGTGGACACCTAGTGGCAGTACGACTAAATAGAAAAAATTCCGACCAAACAGATGAGGAAGTGTGGTCATTGACCACTTGCACGGGCGCGAGCCTGTGGTCAGACGACTTGAGCTGCTGGCTCCGCAAGGTCTAGGGCCGAGCCACGCGATCCATAAGTCCAACATGACGTGAAAAGCCCCCACGACCCCTCAAGCTGATTTTCTCCTTTCCTGAAATATGGGGCTAACGTTTTCAGAGCCGACTGATTGATCACCAGCCAGTCCTATCTCAGACAGCGTAGCGGGTTACCGCCGCCTCGTCGATCTCGACACCGAGGCCGGGCGCCTGCGGCGCGTCGAAACGCCCCGCCTGCGGCGCCGGGTAGGAATGCGCGATGCTTCCCTTCCACGCGAGCGCGTCGTGGCTGTGTTCCATGATCTGAAAGTTGGGAATCGCCAGCGAGTAGTGGACCGTCGCCGCCACCGACAAGATGCCCCCGCCCCCCACGTGCGGCGCGATCGGCAGGTTGTAGCTGTCGCACAACGCCGCAATGCGCTTGCCCTCCGATAGCCCCGTGCGCGCCACGTCCGGCATCGCCACGTCGAAACCCCGCACCGCAATCCAGTCCCGCCACTCCCACACCGTCCGCAGCCACTCGCCCGTCGCCACCTGCAGCGAAAGCGCGCGGGCGACCTCCGCCTGTCCCCGGCTATCCTCCGGCTGGCACGGCGCCTCCAGCCAGCGCACGCCCAACGTTTCCAACCCTTTGCCCAGCTCGATCGCCCCCGACACGTCGCGAGTCCCGTGCACATCCACCAGCAGCATCGATCTCCTGCCCCACAGCCCGACGCACCGCCTCCACGATCGCAAGCAGCGCCGCATTGGGCATGCGCAGGTGCAGCTTGAGCGCACGATAGCCGGCTGAGAGCAACAGATTCAGCTTGGGCAACCGACTCAGAAGGCTCCGTTCCTCCCATGCCAGCGTAGACCGGCACGTCCGCGCGGAACCTTCCCCCCAGCAGCTTGTAGGCCGGTTTGCCAACGGCTTTGCCCAGCAGATCGTAGAGCGCCAGGTCAACCGCCGCCAGCGCGTCCACATAGAAGCCGGTTACGTGCCCGCGCTCTCGCATCGCGCTGTAGAGACGGTACCAGAGATACTCCACGTCAAACGGGTCCCTGCCAATCAGCAGCGGCGCGCACAGCTCATCCACGATCGCGGCCGTGACGCGCGGCGCGACCGGCGCCTGCCCCTCGCCCCACCCGACCAGCCCGCTGTCCGTCTCCACGCGCACCAGGCAGGTCTCATGGTTGCGCGAATAGATGGACGTCCAGGCATCGGCCGCGATCGTATGGTCCCCGTAGCTTTCGACCGCCTCGGTTCCCCCGCCCGAACCCTTCTCCGCCGGCGGAATCTTCACTGCATAGGCCTCGACCGACGCGATTCGCATATCTTCCTCCCCTCCTCCTACAGCGTTGCTGGATACGTGCAGCACTATACGCGCATCCGCACGAACGCACAAAAGGAACAGGCTCGCTTCCACCTCTCAATTCACCGCGGTCGATGGCGCCAAACGTTTCCTGCGGGCAACAGGAAACATTCCGACTGGCGCGGTCGCGCCAGGTGTCGACCAGGCGCGAACAAGGTAAATTGATTTCATACAAGAGCAGGCCCATCCAGCGGCGGGCCTCCCCAGAGAGGGGCTCCGGCCCAAGCCTCCGTGCTGGCATCGCAGGCTTTCGGCAACCCCCCGGCCCCGCCCGAGAGCCAGGAAAGACAGCGACCTGTTCCCTGATCGCCCGTTCGATCGAACAGCATAATGTACATCTTAAGCACGCGCCAGCTGACTCCGCCCAGACATGCAGCTCGCGCGCATTCGGCACCCTTCTGAGGCTGTTTGCCCATTGTCTGGCCGTGCGCTATAATTCGGCTCAACTTTACCCGGAACGAAAACACAATAGCCGTTTCCCCATCAGCTGGCAGGAGACAAGAGCGGCAGCATGCCCGCAAGCAGTCCGTCTCCGAACCCGTCGTGCGATGGAGAGAACCATACATAGAAAGAGCACTGTAAAATGGTCAAATTGGCAGGCACGCACGAATTCGACGCACCCAAGGAAGCGGTTTGGGAAGCGCTATTGGATCCAGATGTGCTTTCGCAAATTCTGCCCGGTTGCAAGCAGTTGGACAGGTCCGGCGAAAACGAATTCAAGGGCGAGATCAGTATCCGTGTCGGGCCGGTTCAGGGCAGTTTCAATGGGACAGTGAATCTCAAAGACATCGACCCGCCCAACAGTTACCGCATGGAGCTCGCCGGCCAGGGAAGGCCCGGATATGTCAAAGGTGCGGGAGCGCTGCGCCTGGAGGGAGACGCGCCGACAACGCTACATTACGACGGCGACGCGCAATTGAGCGGCCGCATTGCCAGCGTGGGACAGCGGCTGGTCGACAGCACCGCGCGCTCGCTGACGCGCCAGGGGCTTCAATCGCTGGAAAGTATCATCGCGGCGCGTCTGCAACCGCCGGAACCGGAACCGGCGGAGAACGAGGCGGCATCGGCTTCGAACGGCTCCGGAGCGGCCTCCCAGCCGCGCGCGCCGGACCCGCCGCCGCAGCCCGACATTGCCACGCCGTCGACAATGGAAGTGGGAATCAATGTGGCCAGAGACGTTGCAACTGACCTTGCCCAGGAGTTCAAGAACAACCCGAACAGTCGCAGGGTAGTCTACGTTCTGGCTGGTTTCGCCGCGATAGTTTGGATGTGGCGTCTGCTTTTCGGCAAAGCCAAATAGCATACTGGATCATCAGGTTACAGGACCATCGAAGTTCCAAAAGAGGAGGAAGCTCTATGGGTATATCCATCGAACTGGAGGTCAACGGCGCCAGCGTCAGCGACGAAGTTGAGCCCCGGCTGCTTCTTGCGCATTTTCTGCGCGAGAATGTGGGGCTGACGGGCACAAAGATCGGGTGTGACACAAGCCAGTGCGGCTCCTGCACAATCCTGCTGGACGGCAAGGCGGTCAAGTCCTGCACATTGCTCGCAGTCCAGGCGGACGGGGGCGAGATCACTACGATCGAAGGTCTGGCCAACGGGGATTACCATCCGGTGCAGCAGGCCTTCTGGGACAACCACGGCCTGCAGTGTGGTTTCTGCACACCCGGCATGATTATTTCCTGCGTTGACCTGCTGAGCACAAATCCCCAGCCGAGCGAGGACGAAATCCGCCACGGGTTGGAAGGAAATCTGTGCCGCTGTACCGGTTATCATAACATTGTGCGCGCGGTGCAGGATGCCGCCGAGACCATGAACGGCTAAAGGAGGAAATGAAATATGGCAGGTGAATCCAATGGCGCGGGGGTCTTCGGCAGCTCGATCCGCCGGCGAGAGGATCCCGAACTGATTACAGGGCATGCCAAGTACACGGATGATCTGCAGTTGCCGGGCACGGTCTACTGCACGATTCTGCGCAGCCCATACGCGCACGCAAAGATAAACAGCATCGACAGCAGCGAGGCCGAGGCATTGGATGGCGTTATCGGCGTCTATACGGCCGCGGATGTCGCAGAGAGCGGTACGCCGGGCGCGATTCCTGTCGGCTGGCTGCTTCCCGACATGAAAATCCCCGACCACACAATGCTGGCCATAGACACGGCCCGCCATGTGGGGGATGGTGTGGCGATCGTGGTTGCCGAAGACCAGTACACCGCGCACGACGCGCTCGATCTGATCTATGTGGACTACGAAGCGCTCGACGGGATCGCCGACCCCAAGAAGGCGACCGAAGGCGGCGCGCCGCTCGTGCATGATATGGCGCCCAACAATATCGCCTTCGACTGGGAAATCGGCGACAAAGAGAAGACCGACGCAGCCTTTGCCGCGGCCGCCCATGTCGCCAGCCTTGACATCGTCAACAACCGGCTGATTCCGAACGCGATGGAACCGCGCTCCGCGCTGGCCGACTACAACAGCATCACCGGTGAGCTGACGCTCTACATGACGACGCAGAACCCCCACATCCACCGCCTGCTCATGAGCCTGGCCTCCCTGGGCCTGCCGGAGCACAAGATCAGGGTGATTGCCCCCGAGGTGGGCGGAGGGTTCGGCAGCAAGATTCATCACTATCCCGACGAGGCGATCACGGCGTGGGCCTCGATGCAGGTCGGACGTCCCGTAAAGTGGACGGCAACCCGCACCGAGACCTACATTACCGACGCACATGGCCGCGACCATGTGACGCATGCAGAAATGGCTGTAGACGCCAACGGCAAGTTCATCGGCCTCAGGGTCGACACCTACGCGGCAATGGGGGCCTATCTCTCGACCTTTGCGCCGGCGGTGCCGACCTATCTCTACGGCACACTGATGTCCGGCGAATACGACCTGCCCGCGATCCACTGCCATGTATTTGGCGTCTTCACGCACACAGTTCCCGTTGACGCCTATCGCGGCGCGGGCCGGCCTGAAGCGACTTTCGTCGTCGAGCGCATCGTCGATGAGGCTGCACGCGTTTCCGGCATTGACCCGGCAGAGATCCGGCGCCGGAACTTTGTATCGCCCGACAACTTCCCCTACCCCACGCAGGTCGCGCTCGAATACGACAGCGGCAATTACGAGGGCGCGCTGGACAAGGCGCTGGCGGCGATTGGGTACGACGACTTTCGCCGCGACCAGGCCGCCGCCAGGGATAACGGCAAGTATCTGGGTATCGGCCTCTCCACCTACATCGAAGCCTGTGGTCTGGCGCCGTCGGCTGTGGTCGGCTCGCTCGGCGCGCAGGCGGGCCAGTGGGAAAGCGCAGTGGTGCGCGTCCACGCGACCGGCAAGGTTACGGTCTACAGCGGCTGCTCCGGACACGGTCAGGGCCATGAAACGACCTTCGCGCAGATAGTCGCCAGCGCCCTGGGCGTACCCTACGAGGATATCGACGTAATCGAAGGTGATTCGGGCATCATGCCGCACGGATGGGGCACCTACGGCAGCCGCAGCGCCGCAACCGGCGGCAGCGCGATCGCCTCAGCCGCGGAGAAGGTCGTCAACAAGGCGCGCACGATCGCCGCGCATCTGCTGGAGGCCGCCGAGGAAGACCTCGAGTTCGATGACGGGAACTTCTATGTCAAAGGCTCTCCCGACCAGGCGCAGTCGCTTCCCGACGTGGCATTGCAGGCCTATCTGGCCCACAATCTGCCCAAAGGGATCGAGCCGGCGCTGGAGGCGACCAGCTTCTACGACCCGGCCAACTTTGTTTTCCCGTTCGGCACGCACATCGCCGTCGTCGAAGTCTGCTCCGATACGGGTCACGTCGACCTGCAGCGCTACCTGGCGGTAGACGATGTGGGCAACGTGATCAACCCGATGATCGTGGATGGACAGGTACACGGTGGAATCGCGCAGGGCGTGGGGCAATCCTTGTTTGAAACGGCCGTTTACGACGAAGGCGCCAACCTGCTGAGCGGCACAATGCTGGACTACGCAGTGCCGAAAGCCCACTTCCTGCCCTCCTTCGAAACGGACCGCACGGTGACACCCTGCCCGCACAATCCGCTGGGCGTCAAAGGTGTCGGCGAAGCGGGCACAATCGCGTCTCCTGCAGCGGTCGTCAATGCGGTAGTAGACGCACTGGCGCCGTTCGGTGTTTCACACATCGACATGCCGGTGACGTCGGAGAAGGTCTGGAACGCGATAAACGGCTAGTATCTGGTTTTCGGTTTTTGGTGAATCCCTGCCCGCAGGGCAGTTGCTGAAAACTAAGAACTAAAAACTCAAAACTGGAGAGTGAGAATGTACCCATCCAAGTTCGATTACCACCGCCCGTCCTCCGTGCAGGAGGCAGTTCAGATACTCTCGGCAAACCCGGACGCCAAAGTGCTGGCGGGCGGTCACAGCCTGATCCCGGTGATGAAGTTGCGCCTGGCCGCGCCGTCGGCGCTGGTCGACATCGGGCGCATCGACGCATTGCAGGGCATCAGCCGGTCAAACGGCAGCCTCCGCATCGGCGCTTGCGTCACCTACGACGAGATTGCCAACTCGAGCACCGTCCAGGAAGCGGCGCCGCTGCTGGCCGAAGCTGCCGGTCAGATCGGTGACCGGCAGGTCCGATATCGCGGCACGATTGGCGGCAATCTCTCACATGCGGACCCGGCGTCAGACCTGCCGGCCGCGGCACTTGCCTTGGGCGCGACACTCCATGTAACCGGCACGGGCGGCAGCCGCGCAATCAGCGCGACCGGTTTCTTCGTCGATCTGATGATGACCGCGCTGCAAGCGGACGAAATCCTTACAGAAGTGGAGATCCCTGCAGCGGGGGCAGGAACAGGATCGGCCTACGCAAAGTGGGAGCATCCCGCGTCCGGCTACGCCTTGTGCGGCGCGGCTGCGGTTGTGACGCGCAACGCCGATGGCAGCTGTGCCAGCGCCCGTCTCTGCTTGAACGGCGTCTCCGCGACCGCGGTGGACGCGTCCGCCGTTGGGGCGAGCCTGGCCGGTTCGGACCTGAGCGACGGGGCGATCGAAAGCGCGGTCAACGACAACCTTTCGATTCCCGATGCGACGGGCGACATGTTCGCCTCGGCCGGCTATCGCCAGGAATTGGCCAAGGTGATGGGCGCGAGGGCCCTGCGCACCGCCAGAGATAGAGCGTAAACGACAACGGCTCGCGGATTGTAACCCGGCAGAGACTCGTTACGATCCGCGAGCCACTTACCAACCTCCACAGATGAATCGTCTTGTCGTGATCGGCGTCAGCGGTTGCGGCAAGTCTGTATTAGCGCGCCAGATTTCCACGAGATTCGGCATGCCATACGTGGAACTGGATGCGCTGTACTGGGGAGAAAACCGGCAGGCAGCTTCAAGAACAGTTTTCAGGGCGCGCGTCCAGGAGGCGACCTCCAGCGCAGCCTGGGTCGTGGACGGCAACTACAGCCAGAGCCGCGACATCGTTTGGAGCAGGGCCACCCATGTTGTGTGGCTGGACTACGGCCTTTTTGCCATCATGTGGCGCGTCTCGTTTCGCACGCTGCGCCGCCTGCTCAGTCGACAGGCGTTGTGGAACGGAAATCGCGAATCGCTGCGCGTTGTTTTCGGGCGCAGCAGCATCGTCTGGTATGCTTTCACCAGTTATCGTCGCCACCGCGCAAAGTATGCGGCGCTTCTTGCAAACAGAGAGTCCAGGCACCTGAAAGTCAAACAGTTTGACAGCCCGAAGGAAGCGTCCGCCTGGCTGCAATCGCCAACTCTCACGGATTTCCACTAGCCACTATGCTGCCCTCCGTCGAATCGGTCGCCGAAGCCCTACGCACCAAGGCCTACATCGCCGACCACAGTTTGGCGACATCGATCTTCCTTGCGCTCAGACTGAATCGTCCTCTCTTCCTGGAAGGGGAAGCCGGGGTCGGCAAGACAGAGGTAGCGAAGATCCTGTCGCAGATGCTCGACACGCGGCTGATCCGCCTCCAGTGTTACGAAGGGCTGGACGTCAGTACAGCGGTGTACGAGTGGAACTACGCCCGCCAGATGCTGCAAATTCGCCTGATGGAGGCGACCGGTCATGTTGCCAATTCCCGCGCGCCGGCGGATGCGCCGGCAGAAAGGGGGCTGCAAGAGTCGGACATCCAGGACCTGTTCAGCGACACATTTCTGCTGCGCAGGCCGCTGCTGCAGGCGATAGACAGCCGCGGGCAGCAGAATGGCAAGGCGCCTATCCTGCTGATCGATGAGTTGGACCGCGCGGATGAGGAATTTGAAGCCTTCCTGCTTGAAGTCTTGAGCGACTTCCAGATCACGGTGCCGGAAATTGGCACGATAAGGGCTTCAGTGCCGCCCGTTGTGGTGATAACATCCAACCGGACGCGCGAGATTCACGACGCGCTGAAACGGCGCTGTCTCTACCACTGGATCGACTATCCCGGCTTCGAAAAGGAGTATCAGATCCTGCGTGCCAAAGTGCCGGACGCGTCGGAGAGGCTTTCGCGTGAGGTGGTCGGTTTTGTGCAGGAGTTGCGACGCGGAGAACTCTACAAGTTTCCGGGCGTCGCCGAAACACTGGACTGGATGAGCGCCCTCACCGCGCTGGACCAGGAGGAACTCACCGAAAGCGTTGTAGATGAAACGCTGGGCGTGCTCCTCAAGTACCGGGACGATATCGAGAAGGTTCAAGGGCAGACTGTCCGCGAGATCGTTCAGGTTCTGCGCAAGTCTGCCGCAATAGCAGAGTAGTGCAGGTGCAATCCACAGCTCACCCGCCGCCGAACGCCACCGCAGGCGGGAATTTCCTCCAAAATCTCCTGCTGTTCGCCCGTCTTTTGCGCGGCCTGAGCATCCCGGTTACGCCGACACAGATTCTGGACCTGGTTGAAGCATTGACGCAGATCGACCTGCGGGTGAGAGCGCAGGCGCGCGACGCGGCTCGAGCCGTTCTCGTCAACCGCAAGGAACACCTGGAGCTGTTCGACGAGGCCTTTGATCTCTTCTGGCGGGCCAGGGAAAGACAGGAGCTTGCCCGCTTCAATCTGGGCGAACTGCTGCAGCAGACGCCCCAGGGCGAGATACAGTACCGGCTCGTCCAGGCAAACCGCGAGCGAAAGGACGACCGGCAGTACCTTGACCAAGAGCCGTACGTCGATAAGATCTATACTTACAGCAGCGCCGAAGCCCTGCGAAGCAGGGACTTTGCCACGATGACCGAGTACGAATTGCAGCAGGTGAAAGAGTTCATGCAGCAGTTGCAGTGGTCGCCGGCGGAACGAAGGACGCGGCGCCGCGTACCTGCGGCAAACGGTGACCTTGTGGATCTGCGGCGGTCGATGCGTCAGAATATCCGCTACGGTGGGGAGCCGTTGGTGATCGCGCGGCGGCAGCGAAAAACCGCGCGACGCCCGATCATCGCCCTGGCCGACATCAGCGGCTCGATGGATCGCTACAGCCGCGTCCTGTTGCAGTTTCTTTTCTCGATCACGCACGCGCTGGACCGGGTGGAGGCATTTGTCTTCAGCACGCGGCTGACGCGAATCACGCGCCATCTGCGGCGGCGAGACATCGACTCGGCGTTGGAGCGAACTGCCGATGCCGTGGATGACTGGGCAGGTGGCACGCGCATCGGCGAGGCGGTGCGTGCTTTCAATTTCGATTGGGCGCGCCGCGTCTGCGGGCAGGGGGCGATCGTCCTGGTCATCAGCGACGGCTGGGACCGAGGGGACCCGCAGATGCTGGAGCGGGAGATGGACCGCCTGCACCGCAGTTGCCACAGGCTGATTTGGCTCAACCCACTGCTCGGCTCGCCCAGTTACGAGCCACTGACGCGCGGGATAAAGGCCGCGCTGCCCCATACTGACGACTTTTTGCCGGTCCACAACCTGATCAGTCTGGAGCAGTTGGCGGACGTCCTGGCGGCGGCCCAGTCGTAACGGAACGCGGGGCCAAACCAAGAGAGGATCGCCTTGAAAGAGTTACTGGCCGACATCGACCAATGGCAGGCAGAAGGCAAGCGCGTCGCGCTGGCGACGGTCGTGCAGGTCTACGGATCGGCGCCCCGTCCCCTGGGCGCCAAGCTGGCGGTATCCGAAGACGGCGCGATGGTCGGCTCGGTGAGCGGAGGCTGCGTCGAGAGCGCCGCGGTACAGGAAGCGCTTGAGGTGTTGTCGACGGGCAGACCGCGCCTGGTCGCCTACGGGATCGCGGATGAGACCGCCTGGGAGGTGGGCCTGGCCTGCGGCGGCACGATTGAAGTCTTTATCGAGCCATTGGATTGGTAGCGGCTGCGACAGGAAGAGAAAAGTGGCTGAACTGTTCGACGCGCTCGCGCAAGCGATACGGCAAGATGAACTGTGCGCGGTCGTCACAACGCTGGGTGGACCCGAAATCGGCGGCAAGCTCCTGGTGCAGCGGGCAAGCGCACCGGACCGCGGCGGCTTCGCGCTCACTTCGGTGGGGACCCTGGGCAGCCCCGCATTGGATCAGGCGGCCGTTGCCCATGCCGAGGCCGCGATGGAAGCGCGTAAGACGACGCGCGTTTCGCTATCGATCGAAGCGTCGGACTGGGATCTCCTGATCGACGTTCACGTGCCGCAGGAGGTGCTGGTGATTGTGGGCGCAGTGCACATCGCCATTCCTCTCGTCACCTTTGCGCGCGAACTCGGGCTGCGCACTGTCGTCGTCGACGCCCGCACAATCTTCGCCACCCAAGATCGATTTGGCCACGTGGATGAGCTGATTCAGCGCTGGCCCGAGGACGCTTTGCAGGAGATGACGCTGAACGAATCGACCTACGTCGTCACCCTGACGCACGACGAAAAGCTGGACACGCCCGCGTTGATCTGCGCGCTGAGCTGTCCGGTCGGCTACGTCGGCGCGCTAGGGTCGCGGCGCACGCACGCCAAGCGCGTGACGGCACTGCAGGCGGCAGGCGTCAGCGAAGAGCAGATTGCTCGCATCCACGCGCCGATCGGGCTGGACCTGGGCGCGCGCAGCCCCGGTGAGATCGCGCTGTCGATCATCGCTGAGATCATGCAAGTCCGTAACCGGAGGGGGGAGGGCAAATGAGCGTTCACCCCTTGATGCAGGAGCTGGCAAGCCTCTATTCGGAAGAGCGCCTATTGACCCGCCCGGGCCAGCTGATGGCGTATGAGTCGGACGCGCTGACGGCATTTCAACAGAGACCTGCAGCAGTGGTCATTGCGGAGAGTAGCGAAGAGGTCATCGAGACCATCCGCCTCTGTCACGCCAACGACGTTCCATTTGTGGCCAGGGGCAGCGGCACCAGCCTGTCCGGCGGATCGCTGCCGATCGCGGACGGCATCGTGATTGCGCTCAACCGCCTGAACCGCATCCTGCGGCTCGACCCGGAGGAACGCATCGCTGTCGTCGAGCCGGGCGTCGTAAATCTCAAAGTCTCTGAAGCGGCCAAGCCCTACGGCCTCTACTACGCGCCAGACCCATCGAGCCAGTCGATTTGCACGATCGGCGGCAACGTCGCATTCAATTCGGGCGGCGCGCACTGCCTGAAGTATGGCATGACCAGCAACCATGTGCTGGGGATGACCATTGTGCTGCCGGACGGCGAAATCGCGGAGCTGGGCGGCGAAAGCCTGGAGGGCGTCGGTCCCGACCTGCCGGGGTTTTTCGTCGGCAGCGAAGGGCTGTTCGGCGTGGCGCTGGAGATCACACTGCGATTGCTGCCGATCCCGCAGTCATATCGCACTGTGTTGGCCGCGTATAACTCGCTGCACGCGGCGGGCGACGCGGTGACAGCAGTGGTTGCTTCCGGGCTGCTTCCGGGCGCGATCGAGATCATGGATGCGCTTGCAATCAAAGCCGCCGAGGTGGGCGCCAAAGCCGGGTATCCGACCACGCCGGCGCTGTTGATCGTCGAGCTGGAGGGCGAAGAGAGCGCGGTCGAGGCCGAGTTCGCCCAGCTGATGCAGATCATCGAAGAGACTGCCCCGGTAGAGGTACGCATGGCCCAGACCGCGGATGAGCGCGCCCGCATCTGGAAGGGCCGCAAGGCGGCCTTTTCGGCGGTGGGACGGCTGGCCCCGGACTATATCGTCCAGGATGGCGTCGTGCCGCGTAGCCGGCTGGGCGACGCGCTGGCCGAGATCGACCGGCTGAGCGGCAGCTACGGCATCGAGGTGGCAAACGTATTCCACGCCGGTGACGGGAATCTGCACCCACTGATCCTGTTCGACGGACGCGAGGAGGGTGCATTGGAACGCGCTGAGGAGCTGGCCGGAGAAATCCTCGAGCTGTGTATAAACCTGGGCGGTTCGATCACGGGCGAGCACGGTGTTGGTATGGAAAAACGCGCCTTTCTACCCAAGATGTACGGGCCCAAAGAGATGCAGGCGATGGAGGATGTGCGGCGCAGTGTGGACGGCAAGTCCCTGGCCAATCGGGGAAAGATGCTTCCGTCGGGCGAAGCCGAGTCGCTGGCGCATGTCGGCCCGCATCCGCTGGAGAAAGCCGGCGTTATCTTTCGAGATTAGGAACTTCAATTGCGGCGTGTTGCAAATGTTCGCAGGAATCGACTTGGCGCAGGACCGGTGAAGGCCGTCCGGTTGGCGCCCGGTCGGGGATCCGGGGCCGGTGGTGGAAGCAGTCTCGACCGTAGCTGAGATTCAGGATGGCGTGCGGGCAGCGCGGCGCGTGCGCGTGCGGGGCGGTGGGTCCAAGCCGGCCTTGTCGACCGACTGTCGCGCAGGTGACGCACTGGCGCTGAATCTGTCCGGGTTGAGTGGTGTGGTCGAATATCAGGCGGACGAGTACACGTTCACGGCCCGTGCCGGCACGCCGGTTGCCGATGTCGAGGCGATGCTGGCGGAACGGGGCCAGTATCTCCCCTTTGACCCACCGTTCGCGGCGCGAGGGGCAACGCTGGGCGGAACAGTCGCCGCCGGCCTGAGCGGTTCGGGCCGCTACCGATACGGCGGGGTGCGCGACTTTCTGATCGGCATACGCTTCGTCGACGGACAGGGGCAGGAGGTGCGAGGCGGCGGCACAGTGGTGAAAAATGCGGCCGGTTTCGACTTTCCCAAGCTCTTCGTAGGCAGCTTGGGCCGGCTGGGCGTTCTTACCGAACTGACCTTCAAGGTCTTTCCGCAGCCGCCCGCTTTTGCAACGGTCACTTCCGAGTTTGACACGCTCGCAGATCTGCTTTCAGCGCTGAACGCGGTGACGGAAGGCGCAATCGATCTGCACGCGGTCGACTTTGGACCATCGGAAGATGGTTGGACCCTGTGGGTGCGCATTGGCGGGTTGTCCGCAACGCTGGAGCAGCGGGTACTGGCGTTGCAGGCTCTGGTTTCTGGGGGCGAGAACGCGCCGCGCCGTATCGATGCGCTGCTTGGCCGTGATGAGGACGACTTGTGGCAGCGGGCGCGCGCAATGGCCTGGCTGCCGGAGGGCCTCGGGCTGGCGAGAGTGCCGTTGACGCCGCGAAGGATCGCGGCGGTGGAGGAGGTTTTCTGCGCCGTCGAAGGGGCGGCGCGGCGATATAGTGTGGGCGGTAACCTGCTGTGGCTGGGCTGGCGCGAGGAAGAAGCGGCCGCCGGCTCTACCAACCTGAATGACCTCCTGTTACGCCTGGATTTGCGCGGCATTCAGCTTGTTGGCCAAGCGCAGGGAGACTGGCCCAACGACGGCAACGGTCCCTTCCTGGGCAAACCGTTACCGAACCCATTTCTGCGGCGGATCGCCGCCTCGCTGGACCCGGCGGGCAAGTTCGGTAGCTACTAACATCAGTTCTTGGCAACTTCACCAATACGAAGGGAATGAGTTTCAGCAATCATCCGCAATTGCAGGACTGCAGTTTCGAGGAGAAATCTGATGAAAGCAATTCGCGTGCAGGAAGTCGGCGCACCAGATGTACTTCAGATCGTGGACGTGGCGGTTCCTGAGCCGGACGCGGGCGAGGCCCGCGTGAAGATCGAGGTCGCGGGCGTCAACTTTATCGACACCTACCACCGCCGGGGCTGGTATCCTATGCCGCTTCCTTTCACGCCGGGCGTTGAGGGCGCGGGCATCGTCGAAGCCGTCGGAGAGGGTGTAACCGAGGTGGCGGTGGGCGATACGGTAGCCTACGGTATGACGGCCGGCTCGTATGCCGAATACGCCATCGTGCCGTCCAAGGTGCTTGTAAAGCGGGCGGCAGGCGTGGATGCGCAAAAAGGCGCGGCAGCGATGATTCAGGGATTGACGGCACACTACCTGGCGTGCAGCACCTACCCGCTCAAGCCGGGGGACACCTGTCTCGTCCATGCCGCGGCGGGCGGGACCGGCGCCCTGCTGGTGCAGATCGCCAAGTTGCGCGGGGCTCGCGTGATCGGTACGGTCTCGACTGAAGAGAAGGCGCGCATCGCTACGGCGGCTGGCGCAGACGACACAGTCCGCTACACCGAGGTGGATTTTTCCGAGGCCGTGCGAGACCTGACCGGAGGCGCCGGCGTCGATGTTGTGTATGATTCGGTCGGAATCGACACATTCGACAAGAGCCTGGACTGCCTCAAGCCGCGCGGGTATATGGTGTTATTTGGCCAGGCCAGCGGTGTCGTGCCGTCGTTCGATCTGCAGACCCTGAACCAGAAAGGGTCGCTCTATGTGACCCGGCCCAGCCTCGCATCCTACATGCTGACGCGTGAGGAGCTGGAGGGCCGCGCCAACGACGTATTCAGCTGGATCGCTGAAGGGAAGCTCACGATTCGTATTGACCGCACCTTTGCCCTGGATGACGCACGCGGCGCACACAGCTACCTGGAGGCGCGCCAGACCAAGGGCAAGGTGTTGCTGACGACGTAACCTGCACAAGTTCTACTGCTGATAACCCATGAAGCATTCGATTCCGGTAGACTCTCTCGGCCCACAGGCGCCCTCCATGGCGGAAGCCGTGGCAAGCTGCGTGCATTGCGGCTTCTGCCTGCCATCCTGCCCCACATACCTGGCGCTGGGTGAGGAGATGGACTCGCCGCGCGGGCGCATTGTGCTGATGAAAGGGGCGCTGGAGGGAGAACTGGCGCAGGAGGAGGTGCTCCCCCACGTGGACCGCTGCCTGGGCTGCCTGGCCTGCGTGACGGCCTGCCCCTCGGGCGTGGAGTACGGCGATCTGCTTACGCCCTTCCGCGAGATGGCGGAAAAACAGCGCAGCCGGCCCTTCGTGCAGGAGTTGACGCGCACGCTGACCAATCAGACGCTGCCCTATCCGGGACGCTTCCGCGCGGCGGCGGTGATGGGTCGCTATACGAAGGTGTTCAGGCGCCTGCTCCCGCCGGCCCTGCGCACGATGCTCGAACTGCTGCCGGACCGGCTGCCGCCGCGCGAGAATCTACCCCCTGTTTCGCCGGCGAGGGGAAGGCGGCGGGCGCGGGTAGCCTTGCTGAGCGGCTGCGTACAGCAGGTATTGACGCCCGGCATCAACCGCGCTACACTCGACGTTCTGACTCGCAACGGAGTCGAAGTGGTCATTCCAGCGCGGCAGGGTTGCTGCGGCGCGTTGTCGATGCACACCGGCGCCGCCGAGCAGGCGCGAACGCTGGCAAGGCGGAATCTCAATGCTTTCGACCTGAACGAGTGCGACGCGGTGGTGACGAACGCGGCCGGCTGCGGTTCCGGGATGCACGAGTACCCTTTGCTGTTCGCCGGAGAAGCCGAGGAGCAAACCGCGGCCAATTTTGCTGCCAAGGTACAGGATATTACCGTCTTTCTGGACAGGCTTGGAATCGAAGCGCCGCCCGCGCTCGCGCAGCCGGTCACGGCGGCCTATCACGACGCCTGCCATCTGGCCCACGCGCAGGGGGTCACGGACGCGCCGCGCAGGCTGCTTTCAACGATCCCCAATTTGACGCTGGCGCCTGTCCCTGAAGGGGAAATCTGTTGTGGTTCGGCGGGAAGCTACAACATCGAACAGCCGGAAATCGCTGCGCAGCTGGGTCGGCGCAAGGCTGAAGCGATCGTTGGGACGGGCGCGCAGGCGGTCGTGACCGGCAACATTGGCTGCATGACCCAGATCGAAAGCCACCTTCGCCGCCTGGGACATCCTCTGCCTATCTACCACACGGTTGAACTGCTTAACGGGCTGGCCATCTCTTAACCGGCCGTTTACGTCTTCTTCGCTGCAGCTCAACCCGCTCCGCATATTCTCAGATTCGAAGTAACCAGCCTCTCTACCTCAGGTCCTGCGGCTCTGCGCGGCTCTGGCGCGAAAATTCCTCGCTGGATTCTCCCAGTGGTTCCGGTCGCCGCCGAGTTCGCATGGAAACGGTCGGCGGCGTCTCCTGGGTGCGGTCCGTTCGGGGGGACGGGCCCAACACCTTCACCATGCTGTTATGCTTGCAGAATCGGGAACCCAGAGCTGCTGGTGAGGTCGGCATAGAGCTGGCTGAGCTGCCGGGAGACGGGGCCGCTCTCGCCCTTGCCGATGACCCGCCCATCCAACTCGATCACCGGCGACAGCTCGCCCAGGGTGCCGGTGCAGAACAGCTCGTCGGCACGGTAGAGTTCGGGCAGGGAGATGTCGCGCACAACCGCGCGGATGCCATGCTCTCGACACAGGTCGAGCACGGTAGCGCGGGTAATCCCTTCTGGGCAGGCGTGGGTGTGGGGCGTGGCGATGGCGCCGCCAAACACCGCGAAGAGGTGGGTCGCGTTCGTTTCGGCGACAAACCCGTTCAGGTCGAGCATCACAGCATCGTCCACGCCGGCGGCGTTGGCCTGAATCTTGGCCAGGATTGAGTTGAGCATATTACAGGAGTGAATCTTCTGATCGAGGCACTCTGGAGGGATGCGGCGAATGGCAGAGGCGATCAGACGAATCCCGCTGCTGGCATAGACGGGCGGCTTGTGTTCGGCGAGGATGATGAGCGTCGCGCCGCTGTCATTGAGGCGGGGGTCCATGCCGCTGGTGTACTTGACGCCGCGGCTGAGAGTAAGACGGACATGGACGCTGTCGCGCATATCGTTCGCTGTGAGGGTACGCCGCAGCTGTTCGACAATCTCGTCATCTGAGGGAACCCCCTTGTAGGCAAGGGCTTTGGCCCCGTCTCGCAGGCGTGCCAGGTGCTCGTTCAGCTTAAAGATGCGCCCGTTGTAGAGACGCAGACCTTCCCAGACGGCATCTCCGTTCTGCACGGCCGAATCGAACGGGCTGATTCCGGCCTCATCTCGATGGACAAGCCGGCCATTTATGTTGACGAGAAGATCGCGGTTTGCTTCGTAGAATTTCTGCAACATGGTCGCACCTGTGGTTCGCGCGCGGCGCGCTCGATTCGGGGCTTGCCCGCGGCCTCAGAGACGGAAGCGATGGAGTTCCCGGTAAATCTCCTGCGCCTCGGCAAGGAGGCGCCGAAGATAAGGCGGCACAGGCTCGTCTTTGGGGCGGTACGGGGAGAATCGGGTCGATTTTTCGACAGCCCCATACCAGTATGGGGCCCATACGCCGTCGCTGTCCCGGCGGCCAGAAGGCCATGAGAGCATGCGTTCGCTGAAGGGCACCGACACGGCCCGGCACAATCGGGAAAGCGTGCGACGGGGGTCGCGCAGCACGTCCTGGCTGTCGATGACCGGCGGAACTGAGCCGGTGCGCGCGCGGACGGCCTCAAACAGGCGCAAGAGCTGGGGAAAGCCAAGGTCCTGCAGTGTAGGTTGCGGCCGGACCTTGATGTAGGAGATGATGACCTCCGCCGGGGCGCGCAGCAGAAAGCAGTTCGTCAGTTTGCCGACCCAGTCCAATGCGATGTGGTCCAGGATGTGGTGGGCCATCTGTTTCTGATAGCAGATGGTTGCGCCTTGAGGCAGGGGATCCTCTGCCAGACCGCGCGCGACGGCGCGCCAGTCAGTTTCGTAGCTGGCGATGATCTCGTCGCGGCCAGGGTGATCGATGCCGGTTGCCTGCAGGTAGTGTGCGTAGAACGGCTCGTCGATGACGACCGTGTCGGTCCGGTTCTCCCAAGCGCGCATCAACGCGGTCGAGATGGTGCGCGGCGCGCACCACATGGCAATTCGCGTCATGGCTATAGAGCAGGCGATTGGCGGCTCGAAAGGCTACGAACCACTCCTCACTTACCTCTGATCAGGCGCTACCGGCAACTTCGATTTCAGTGCCCATCCAGCCGGCAATCGTTTCGGCCAAGAGGCGAAAGCGTCCCAGTAGAGCAAGACTGTAGGTATCGGCGCTCAGAACGATCTGAGGACTCACAGAACCAGACTCCAAGAGCGCAAGAAAGACGTAGCCGTGGCCTGCGCGACCGGAATCGCCGTTTGTGCCCGGTCCACCAATGGTTGGTGGGTAGGCAAGTTTGGATGACGCTGGGCTGTGATTGTCACCGTTTTCGATGAATTCATTGGCGCTGCCGCCTTGAAGCGCGGGCAGAGCAACCGCTGTATGCTCAAGCTGTCTTGCGGAGGGTTGACTGATGGAACCGTTCGGCCCTCGCCCTGAACGCCAGCCGTCCGCTGCGCCCAGCGCAGCGGCCATGGCAGGCTGAACGGCTGGCTGATAGTGCATCAGAGGACGCAAGAGGCCGGTCGCGGAGTGCTGAATCTGCAGCCGGCACTCCGCAGTAGCATCCCATGCCAGCGCACCCCCGCAGGTGTGGATGCTGGCCACCCGCCTCTGCAAAAAGAAGCGCAGGAACAGGAGTTCTTCCTGCCCGTCCTCGATTGTTGGCAACTCGCGGCGTAGTCGCGGCGGCAGGGTTGCCGCTACCCGGGGCAATGGAATGTCCGCCGAGAAAGCATACGAACGTTCGCGCACAATTTCCTTACCGATTATCCGAATCATCGTTCGCTTCCCCGGTGATTGGATGTATCGGCGTCAAGCGTGTCAAGAATGAAAGCATATTCGAGCGCAATCTCCTCCAGGTAGTCGTAGCGACCGGACTTGCTGAAGTGTCCGGCTCCCATTTCGGTCTTGAGCAGGAGTGGGTTGTCATCGGTCTTGCACGTTCTCAGCCTGGCGACCCACTTGGCCGGCTCCCAGTATTGAACTCGCGGATCGTTCAGCCCGGCCGTCGCCAGAATGGCCGGATAGGGCTTGGCTTCAATATTGTCGTAGGGCGAATAACTCTTCATGTAACGATAGTACTCCGCATCGGCGGGATTGCCCCATTCTTCCCACTCGATGACCGTTAAAGGGATGGTGGGATCGAGCATTGTGTTGACGATATCGACGAACGGAACACCGGCCACGACGCCTGCGAACAGGTCCGGGCGCATGTTGGCGACAGCGCCCATGAGCAGACCACCGGCGCTGCGGCCGCTAATGACAAGGCGCTGCGGCGAAGTATACTGCCGGGCGATCAACGCTTCGGCGCAGGCGATGAAGTCGGCAAATGTGTTCTTCTTCTTCAGATACTTGCCATCCTCTTTCCACTGGCGTCCCATCTCACCGCCGCCGCGGATGTGGGCGTATGCGACGATGAATCCGCGTTGCAGGAGGCTGACAAGGTTGCTGCTGAAGGACGGATCATAGCTGATGCCGTAGGAGCCGTAACCGATGAGCAGGCAGGGACTGCGGCCATCCCGCTTCGCTTCAACCGGAAAGACAAGCGAGACCGGCACGCGCACACCGTCCGGCGCGACCGCCCAGATGCGCTCCGAGCTGTATGCGGCCCGATCGTAGCCCTTGACCTCGTCCTGTTTGCGAAGCACGCGCGTTCGGTCATGCATATCGTAGTCGAAGACGGTCGGCGGGGAGACGAGCGACGTGTAGTGGAAGCGGAGCGTGCTGCTGCCGAATTCGGGGTTTTGGCCGTGTGAGACCGAATAAACGGGCTCCGGTTGCTCAAGGCGGTGAGACAAGGAAGGGCGTCCCGCGAGAAAGGCTCCGTCGCGCAAATCATATATGTTGATCTGTGCGAGGCCGTTCTCACGCTCCCAGACCACGAGGAAATCCCGGAAAGGTTCGATCCGGTCCAGCATGACGTCGGCGGAGCGGGGGATGAGCTCCCGCCAATTCTCGCGGGCGGGGGCGCGAACCGGCGCAGTCATTACACGGAAGTTTTCTGCCTCCCAGTTCGTCAGGATGAGAAAACGTTCCTGGCCGGACCGGTCCCGGTGATGGGTGACGGAATACTCCACATCCTGGACGCGCGGCTGGACGAGGAATGGCTGGCTGTCGGTCGCGTCGGCGTCGATTGCATGGACCTCGGAGGTCACCGCGCTGGCCAGGGCGAAGAAGACATACCTTTCGCTCCTGGCCTTATAGAGCCGCAGAAAGAAGCGCTCATCCTCCTCATGGTAGACAGTCTCATCTGCGGCTGGCGCGTCGCCCAAACGGTGGCGGTGCAGTTTGTGGGGCCTTTGGGCGGGGTCAAGTGTCGTGTAATAGAGGGTGCAGCTGTCGTTGCCCCACTCCAGCCCGTAATAGGTATTCTCGATGCGGTCGGGCAACAGTTCGCCATTCCCCAGGTCTTTGATACGCAACGTGTAGGTCTCGGAGCCATCGGTGTCGAGGGCAAATGCCAGCAGGGAATGGTCCGGGCTGACGGCAAAGTTGCCCATATGGAGGAAGTCGTGTCCCTTGGCCTCTGCGTTGAGATCGAGCAAGACTTGCTCAGCGGCCTCCAGACTGCCTTTCTTGCGGCAGTAGATGCGGTACTGTTTGCCCTCTTCTTCACGGAAATAGTAGTAGTAGCCGCCGTGGGCGACGGGCGCCGATTCATCGGTCTCCTTGATCCGGCTCTTCATCTCTTCGTAAAGGGTGTCTTGCAGGGGCCTGGTGTGTGCCAGCATCGCAACTGTGTAGCTGTTCTCAGCTTCGAGATATGCCAGCACTGCGGGGTTGTCACGCTCCCGCAGCCAGTGGTAGGGGTCGACACGTTCGTCGCCGTGATTCTGATGGATAACCGGACGTTCTTGCGCTTCTGGTGGGTTCGGGTCCGCTTTCTTCCTGCAGACGTCTGCGCCGCTCTTCACTGCTTTGAAATCTCCTCACTTGCCCTGGATGTCGATTAGACAGGGCGAACTGACTGTCTATTATAATGTATCTATGTTGGATGCCCTATTTTCGCGCGTTCGTGAAAAACTTGACAATGGCGCGGGCAACACGTAGGCTTGTCACCGATCGACTCTCGCCTAAAATGGATCCTTCTTCCAACTACGGTTTTGCCAAAGGCGCCCTCTGCGAATTCGGTCCCGGGCCGGCTGGCACGACGCCGCGAGCGCGGCTGTCCTCGTCGGCTGCCTCCCCATTTGTCGGTATCGGTGACCGGCGGCCAGTTGACCGCTCAAGGCAGAGAGTAGCCATGAAGAGCTTTCTTCGTGGACCTGCGCGGGTGGATCATAGAGGTGGGGAGAATCGAAGCTCTCAATCTCATGACAAGAGCATTGCAGTATCGTCCCGGTCACCGGCAGGTTATCCCCGTACGCACAGTCGACGCGCCCCAGGCCATGAAACGTTGTTAACACCATGCAAAGCCGCCCTTCCGAACCGGCCCCTACCGCGAAAAAAGCAAGAGCCCGTAAACTGTGCTACTCTGTTATCATCATGCCAGCTCAACCGAGGGACCCAGCCAGGCTCACACCGATTTCCGCCCATCCCGGCAGCGGTCATTCCCTCCGGGAAAAAAGTGAAAACCGTCGACATAAGTCGACTTAACGCGTGAAATCGAGAGGAGTTCGGGATAATCGGAACTCCCGGTTTCGCAAGGGAACAGAAGTTGAACCGTTTTGAGACCCCGACGCCTCGGCAAGGGGGGCACATAGGACTCACGGGCACTTCGGGCGCACGCTCGCCGGGAAGAGGTTCCTGGTTCCCTAAGGGAAACAGGTCAGACATGGTAAAGCGCGCCGACAACCTACCCAATCTCAGGGAAAACGAGCAATGCAAGACCTCCGAAGGAATTAGGAACAGATGAAGATAACTGCGCTGGACACGCTCTGTCTCTCACGTATGCACGAACCCGAACGCCAGTGGTTCACCGCAAAGTATCGAACGGTGAAGGCCGACTGCGCCGTTGTGATAGCCCACACCGACGAGGGGCTGATCGGGATCGGCGAGGCCAGCGCTTACGGTGTGCCAGCGCTTATCGCCGAGTGGGTCGACTGGCTTGCGCCATCAATTGTCGGCAAGGATCCGACTGACGCCGCGGCCGCGCCCCATCCAAATGGCAAGAGCCGCGCCCACGACGCGGCGGCTGCCGGAATCGACTGCGCGCTGTGGGATCTGCGCGGGCAGATAGAGGGCAAGCGGGTCAGCCAGCTGCTCAGCGACAGCCCGGCCGACTCGGTGCCGATGTACGCGTCGAGCGGCTGCCGGTACGACTGGCGGGAGCGCCCGGAACAGCTGATTGAAGAGGCGCTGGGGTATGTCGAACAGGGCTTTGCCGTGATGAAGTTCCGGATTGGCACGCAGTGGGATTGGGACGGAGTGAAGGTTGACCGCTTCCTCGGGCTGGTTCGCGAACTGCATCAGGCGGTTGCGGGCCGCATGAAGCTGGCATTGGACGGTAACTGTCGACTGACGCGGGAGGAGGCCCTGCCGGTAGCAAAGGAGCTGGACCGCCTGGGCTTTGCCTGGCTGGAGGAACCGATTCCCAGGAGCGACATTGACGGCTATGCCAAACTGGCGGCGGCGGTGGAGATGCCGCTGACCGGAGGTGAGAGCTTCACGACACTAGAGCAGTTTCGCCCCTACATTGAGAGGCAAGCCTACGATATTGTACAGCCCGACGCGGGCATCTGTGGACTGACGGAACTGGTGCGGATCGCGGAAGTCGCGGCGCATCACGGCCTGAAACTCTATCCCCACTCCTGGCATAACGGGCTGATGGCGATGGCCCACGCGCACGCGATCGCGGCATTGCCAAACCTGGAAATACTTGAGGTTTGTCAGATTCAAGGGCCGCTGCAGTGGGGCATCGCGGCCGAGCCGCCGCAGATGGTCGAAGGGCGGCTGCAGCTGCCGGACCGGGCGGGGCTGGGGATCGAACTGGCCGAGGACGTTGTCGAGCGCTACCCGCACATCGAAGGACATTATGCGATCACGATTGAGCGCTAGTCAGACGCGAACGACCGAAACCGGGGTCCTGCGATGAAAACTCTGCGTGTCGCCATCGTCGGCATGGGGATCGGAAGGCCCAACGGGCTTGCCCTGGCCAAGAACCCGCGGGCAGATGTGGTTGCTCTGTGTGATCTGGTCGAGGAGCGCATGGCCGAGTTCGCCCAGCTTCTTCCGCAGCCGAAGCAGATCCGCCTGTTCAGCGACTTTGAAGAGTTATGCCGCTGGCCGGAAGTCGATGCGATCTTTGTCGGTACACCCAATCAGCTGCACGTACCGATGGGTCTACAGGCTGTTTCGCACGGCAAGCATGTGCTCATGACCAAGCCGCTGGCCGATTCGGTGGAGGGAGCGGCACGGCTGGTGACGGCGGCGGAGGCGGCCGGCGTCGTAAATATGATGTCCCTTTCGACTCGCTTTTCGCCGGATGTGCAATTCATGGGCGCCCTGAGGCGGCAGGGAACGTTCGGCGAACTTTACTATGCCCGCGCCCGCAGCGTACGACGCAACGGCATACCCGCCTGGAATCCAGGCTTCATTCGCAAGGGCGGCGGCGCGTTCCGCGATATGGGCGTGCATGTCCTCGACGCAGCCTGGTGGCTGCTGGGGATGCCGAAGCCGTTGAGCGTGACGGGCGTGGCCGGCGCGAAGTTCGGACCGCGCGGGCTTGGCTACTTTGGACGAAAAAAGCCCGGTGAGGCCCAGGCCGCGCCTGAGAGCTACTTCAGCCAATTCGCGGCCGACGACTACGCCGGCGGATTCATCCGCTTCGAGGATGGAAGCGGCCTGCAGGTGGAGAGCTTCTGGGCATCGCATCAGCCGGGCGATCTTCAGATCGAGCTGTTTGGCACCGAAGCAGGTGCGCGCGTGCGGCCGCCGACCCTGTATGCGAACGGCCCGCTCGCGCCCGGCGTTTTGGAGGCCGCTGGCAAGTTTGACGGGGAACCGCAAGCGGGTCAACGACTGGACGCAGTCGACCGCCCGCTGGACATCACTTTCGAGGGTCTTGCCGACGTAAAGAGCAGGTCGTGGAAAGCCATCGCCGATCATTTTATTGCCTGCATTTTGGACGGGGTCCCATGCAGGGCGCCGCTCCGTCATGGGTTGATCGTGCAGGAAATGATGGAGGGTTTGTTGCGCAGCGCGGAGGTCGGCCATGAGATACGATTTGACAAAGCCTGAGCAGGGAGGGAGAGATGCCTGTACTGGGTGAACTGGACTGGGCGTTTTGGGAAGAGCACGGCTATGTAGTAATCCCGAATGCCGTACCGCAAACGAATCTGGATGCGCTGGTCGAACGGATCTGGAAGTTCCTGGAGATGGATGCAACCGATAGGGAGTCGTGGTACAGGTACAGGCCTTACACGCGTGAGGATCGCTGTTCGCCAATCTCGGAAGCGGGCATGGTGGAGATGTACCAGCATCAGACGCTTTGGGACAACCGCCAATATCCGCGCGTGCACCGGGCATTCAGTGAGATTCTGGGCACAGAGAAGCTGTGGGAATCGCTGGATCGGGCCAATATGAAGCCTCCGGCGCGAAGGGACAGGCCGGAGTGGGGTCACAGGGGGATGATCCACTGGGACCTCGACACAAGCGCGATTCGCCCGTTGGCAGGTGACGAAATGGCGGCAACCTGGCGCCCGAATCCGGCCACGCATCTGGGTGTTCAAGGCGTGCTCTACCTGACCGCTACCGAGGCCGACCAGGGCGGCTTTCAGTGCATTCCCGGCTTTCACCGGACATACCACGAGTGGGTGAAGGGCCAGCCGGCAGACCGCAATCCGCGTTTCCCCGAGCTTACCGGGCTGGAGATCAAGGCCGTAGACGGCAAGGCGGGCGATCTTGTCATCTGGCACCGACTGCTGGCGCACGGAAATGGTCACAACCGCTCGACAAGGCCGCGGCTGGCCCAATACATCACGATGTCGCCGGCGCAAGAGGGAGATGAATCCGAACGTGCGGCGCGCATCCGCTCCTGGCAGGAGTGCCGGCCGATGCCCAGCTGGCAGGGCGATCCGCGCGATTGGGAACATCGACATCAGACGCCTGCCAGATTGACTGAGCTCGGGAGAAAGCTGCTAGGGGTGGACGCCTGGAACGAAGTCACGGCGTGAGCGCGACTGGCCGGCCGGCTTGGTCAGAACTGTGAGCATGTAGAGTTTGAGACGGTTGAGGCGCGGCGCGTCAGAGATTTTTTCGAAGACAAGCGCGCAGTAAAAGAGAAAGGGAGAAAAGGCCAGATAGAAAGGGTTGCCGACGTAGACTGTGGCTTTCGGGCGGAGTCCCGTGCTTTGGCAAAGACCCTCAATTCGGGCGGCGGTATTGGCGCGATAGTAGGTGGAAAAGGACTCGTGAGCAGGCCGCTGCAGCAGGCGCGCAATCAGTCCGCTCTGGCTCGGCCCACTCAGCAGACGACTCAGCAGGGGAACGTAGTTGTGGGCATTGGTGGTAAAGAGTACACAGCTTCCCCCAGGCCGCAAAATGCGGGCGATTTGGGCAAAAACAGGCCCGGGGCGCTCGAAATGTTCCACAGCCCACTGGCTGACGATAAGGTCGAAGGAGTTATCTGCGAAGGGAAGTGCCTCCCCGTCGGCCAGGATAACGTCGTTGAGCGCATGGTTCTGCTGCAGATCGGGGAGACTGAGGTCCACGCCAACGGAGCGCCCGGCCCGTTGTATCGGCTCGGCGGCAAGGCTTGAGCGTCCGCAACCCAGGTCGAGGAGCAGTGCCTCCGGGGTGACCAGGTCGGAGACGATGTCCCGAAACCGCTCGCCCGCATTGCGGAATCCGGGATACCAATGTGCAAAGATCTGCTGGCAACGGCGGTATTGGCTGGTTGAGGTAAAGTCGTCCACGGCCATTATCTCCGGGCGGCCCAAGCTCGATAGAGCAAAGGCATGCCCATTAGTTTAGCCCCGTTGTTTTGAACGCCCAATTGCCCTGAAGTAAAATGTTCACGCTGCGCGACCGTCGAGGGAATTCCGGCGCGCAAAACGAACCTTGGCGACGATAAAGTGCGTCTGGCATCACACTCCACGGCAACAGTCCAACCGCTTGTTGCCCCGCTCCGCAACTTCGACCTTCTGTCCAAACTCATTGGCGTGAGGTTTGGCTATCGATCGTCGGTAGCTATCCTGCTAATGCTGGGATTCGGGCTGCGGCTTGTCATGCTGGACCGCTTTCGCTTTCACCAGGATGAAGCGCTCTACAGCTATTGGGCACTGCATTTTCTGTACGAGGATCCCCAGTTCCTTACGCAGTGGATCGACAAGCCCCCTCTTTTCGTCTGGCTGCTCGGCTACTGCTTCAAGCTGTTTGGCGCGTCCGAGGCGAGTGCACGGCTGCTGAATGTTGGCATCAGTACACTCACCGTTCCCGTAGTCGCTGCAATCGCCCGCAAGGAGTGGACGTCGGGCGCGGGCATTATAGCAGCAGCGGCCTATGCGCTGAGTCCGTTTGCCATCAGCTACAGCCCGACGGCTTTCACCGATCCTTTGTTTGTCCTGGGCGGCGTGCTCTCCATATATACTGGACAGAGAGGACGCCCGTTTTGGGCCGGCTTATGCCTGGGCGGCGCAATCATGGCCAAGCAGCAGGGTGTCTTCTTCATTCCGTTGACGCTGGCCTTCATTTTGGCGGGTTCTATTGGCGCCAGGACAGCCATCCGCGATATTCTGCGGAGTTGCAGCGGGCTGGCGCTGGCGATTGTGCCCGTCTTGTACTGGGACAGTCTTCGCTGGGCGGTTGCGCCGTCGCCCTGGGACCTGGGCGTTCGCAACTACGGAGCGATGGAGATCGCCGCGCCGTCGCTATGGCCTGCACGCGGCGCGCGCATTGCCGAACTGCTCTGGTATCTGACGGCCAATCCTGTCGTGTGGGTCGCGCTGGCCGTCGCACTCGCGGTTGCGCTCCTGCGGACTCGGCTGGCGCGGCGTATCGTGCGGGAACGACGCGGGATTGTTGCTGTCCTGATATGCGGATGGCTCGCCGCGTTCTTAGGATTCCACATGGTGACCAGCTTGCCGCTCTGGGATCGTTACCTTTTGGCGGTGGCGCCCTTCTTCGCCGTTTTGACGGGATGGATTGGAGCCAGAATTCTTGCGAACGGTTCCGTACTTTTGAATCGGGTCGTCATTGGTCTGTGGATTGTTCTCTTGCTGCCCGGCGCGGCGCAGGCTGCGCGGGGCGACTTGCCCATTGGCGGCGATCATGGCGCGTACGACGGCCTGCAAGAGGCGGTCGTCTGGCTGGACAGGCCTGGCCACGAGGGGGCGGTACTGTATCACCAGGCGTTGAACTGGCATTTGCGGTTTTATCTATACGATAGTCCGACTGACTACCGCGTGCGCTGGTTCGCAAGCCCTGTCTCGCTGGCGGATGACGCTGCCAAAATGGGCCAGCGGCCAAAGTTCGTCATCGTTCCGACATGGCTGCCGCTACGGGAAGGGTACCCGCATCTGACCGCGCGTGGTGTGGAGCTGATTCAGAGATACAGAGTCGAACAGTTCACGATCTACGAACTCTTGTTATACAACCGTTGAAAAGCGGTCCGAGTCCTAATCCGGGCGCCCTGATCTTACGATTGGGGTGGCGAGCTTCAGGAGAAAAAATACTATGCAAGGCGGCGGAAAACCTACAGATTCAGGGGTCCTTTCGAGGGCGCAGGGTTGCCTGCTCGGTCAGTTGATCGGGGATTCTCTCGGCAGTCTGGTGGAGTTCAGGCAACTCTCGGAGATTCACAGGATGTATCCCGATGGCGTGCGAGATATGGCCGACGGGGGCACATGGAACACGCTCGCCGGGCAGCCGACAGACGACTCCGAGATGGCCCTGATTCTGGCGCGGTCTTTGGTTGCCCAGGGCAAATTTGACCCGGCGGAGGTGAAGAAGGGGTATCGCTACTGGCTGGACTCCGGCCCGTTCGATGTCGGCAACACGATAAGCAGCGGCCTTTCCGGGTGGCACAGTCAAGGCAGCCAGGCGAACGGCGCCATGATGCGGATCAGCCCGCTGGGAATCTTCGGCGTAAACTACACGCTGGAGGAGGTGGCTGAGTGGGCGAGGCAGGACGCGGCGATTACACATATTCACCCGGTCTGCCTGGAGGCCAACGCGCTGTTTGCGATGGCAATCACTCACGCTGTGGGCACGGGCTGCAGCGCGGGTGAACTTTATTCGCAGGTTGTAAGGTGGGCGCAGGAGATGGACGCGCGCGCAAGTCTGAAGGAGACGATCGCGGGCGCGGCCGACTCACCGCCCGACGACTTTGTTGACAAAATGGGATGGGTCCTGATCGCGTTCCGCAACGCGCTCTGGCAGCTGCTACATGCCGAAAATGTGGAAGAAGGCATCTTGGATACCGTCATGCGCGGTGGCGACACGGATACAAATGCGGCCATCTGCGGAGCGCTGCTGGGTGCAGTTTACGGGCGTGAGGCCGTCCCCGCGCGGTGGATAGATACGATACGGAACTGCAGGCCACGGGCGGGAGACCCGCGGGTGCGTAGGCCTCGCCCGGAGTGTTTCTGGCCCGCGGACGCTTTAGAGTTAGCGGAGCAGCTGATCGGTTACGGGGGGGCTGACGGCAAAGCAGATGCCGGTTGAAGTGCAAAAACGGAGGTAAGAGATGGAAGATATGAAGCGGGCGGACCTCTGGGCGCCCGATCTGCAGGAGCTGGCGCCCTTTGTGCTGCGGGGGTTAGAGGCCAACTTCGCGCACGTGGAAGTTGAAGTAGCCGATTGCCCGGACTTACGTGCGTTGGGCTGCGCCGGCGAGGGAATCTGCGGCTCCACGGTGCTGCTGGAGGTAGGAGGCGAGCCGTACGCGCACAACCCGAAGTACCGGCACGTCACCTTTGACATGGCGCAGATGGCAGGAGATTGCGGCCAGGCCGAAGCGTGCATCATCGGCGCAGGCATGGCCTATACGGGCGTGTTGAACGGTCATTGCGGTGAGCTGATCGCGACAATGCAGGCGGGGCAGGTCAACCGATCTAAAGTTGCGCGTGTAGGAGAACAGAAGGAGTGCATCGTCGAGCCATACAGGTCTACCAGGCATAGCGGTCTCTCAAATCTCTTTCTGTCGGAAGGAAAGCCGGGAAAGGTGCTGAAAGTCAGGGTGGAAAAGAGGACCGGCAGCGAAGCCTCCTTCACGCAGGCGCTGAGGAAAAGTCTGCTGGCGCATCCGCAGGTCGGCACAGAAAGTGCGGCCGGGTTGACACGGCAACTTGGCCTGGGCGGCGTCTTCGTCGTCGAGGCGGGCCAGGTCCGCTCGCATATCATGCCGGATTACGAGTGCATTGCGCATCGCTATTACGACACGCAGCGGGAGGAAGTTATCGCCGACTTTCTACAGTTTTATGAACACATGGGGCCTGAGCTGTTGTGTCTCTCGGTATTCTGGACCGGCGACCCCAGCGGCGGACGGATGCACCTGCGGCCAACGGGCGAGCATACGCACTTTTTCCATTTGGACGGGCGCAGCGAGGCAGGGCACTACCACTACGACGTAAGCCCTGAAACGGTCCGCTACACCGGCTACTTCAATACGGCCGCTGAACTGGTGCGAATCGGTGACATCTATGCGGAACTCGACGGACCAAGACCGTAGACGAACAAGGAGTTGAGATGATAATCCAGGAGATCAGCGCGGTCGGACTGCGGGGTGCGACGCCGGAGGGCGGTTGGAGCGAGGAACTGAAGGAGGAGGACTGCATTCACACGCTTGTCTTTGTCGATACGGATGAAGGCGTTAGGGGTTGCGGTTCGGTTTTCACCAACGATGGGCTTGTACTGGCTGCGCTGGAGGTGCTGCGGCCCCTGGTCATCGGCCAGACCGCGATCGAGCCGGAGCGGGTAAGCGAGCGGTTGCACCAGAATACGTTCTGGATGGGGCGCGGGGGCAGCATTACACACACAATCAGCGGCATCGACATCGCCCTGTGGGACATACTGGGCAAGGTGACCGGCCAGCCGGTTGGGCGGCTGTTGGGCGGGCGTTACCGCGAGCGGGTGCGGCCTTACGCTTCGCTGCTTATGGACCAGCCGGCGCCGCTACGGGACGAGTTGCAACGATGGAAAGAGCAGGGCTTTCGCGCATTCAAGATGGGCTGGGGGCCCTTTGGCCGCGTGAGCGATCAGCTGGACGAGGAGATTGTAGCGACGGCGCGAGACGTTGTGGGCGATGACAACCAGCTGATGGTCGACGCGGGCGGCAGCGACGCGCACTGGCAGGGTCGCTATACATGGGCGCTGCGATGCGCGCAGATGCTGGCCGATTACGGCGTCGACTGGTTCGAAGAGCCGCTACGCCCGGACGATCTGCAAGAGTTCATCCACCTGCGGCGCAACACGACAGTTCCGATCACAGGCGGCGAAACCCTGACCCGGCGCCAGTCGTTCCTGCCGTTCCTGCAACGGGGCGCATTCGATATCGTGCAGCCGGATGTGGCCAAAGTGGGCGGCATCAGCGAGGAAAGGCGCATCGGCTGGATGGCACAGGAGTTTGGCGTACGCCTGATTCCGCACGGTTGGAACACTGCGCTGGGGCTGGCGGCCGATCTGCAACTGGCCTCGGCTCTTGCTGATACCGACCTGGTGGAGTACAAGACCGGCTCGCCCTACATTGATGAGATTGTGCAGGGAGGATGGCAACTGGACGCGGACGGAATGCTGTCGATACCGGATCGGCCGGGGCTGGGGATCGAGCTGGACATGGATGCGGTGGCGCGTTACACGTAGAGAGGAGCGCGGCTGGATCTGGGCTAACTGCGGCTGGCGGGCGATCAGGCGGCGAGGCGCGTGCGCCAGAGGCGCAGCTGCTCTTTGCCCAGGAGTAGCCACCAGATGGTAACGGTCTCGGCGCTGAATCCGGCCAGGAGTGCGGCTACGCCGCGGGCCGCGCCCTGTATGCCGAACAGCGGCAGGATCAGCAGGGCCGCGAGAACGGCGCCGGAGCGCATGGGCGCGGTGACTGCCATCGGCCTTGTGCGCCTTTCGACAAAGGCGATGCTGTGAAAATAGGAACGGTGCAGCACCACCAGCGGGAAAAACGAAAAGATTTGCAATGGCGTACGGCTGAGTTCGGCGAGCGCGGGCTTCAGGCCGATCAGTTGCTCCAGTATCACCGTTCGCAGCGGCGTCCAAAAGAGCAGGATGCAAATGGCGAAGGCGACGAGCCCGCACGCGTAAGCGTAGCGCAAAAAGGGACGGTAGGCGCGCACTTCCTGATAGAAAGGCGGCATGAGCGCGCGCATTTCGTTTAGCCAGCGGTAGGGCCACTGACCGAGGGTGTAGGCGACGGTCAGCACTGCCATCGCCTCGGCGCCGTGCAGGCCGCGCACGACGAACAGGTTGATGAGCGGGCGGCTGAATTCCTGCATGAAGTTCATGAGCGCCAACGGCCAAGTGAATCGAAGGATCGCCATGTAGGATATTGGCGCGCGGTCCAGGCTGTCAGGCAGGTCGTGCACAAAAAAACGCCCCAGGTACCAGACGATGACGGCGCACTCGGTCACCATTGTGGCGAAAAGAACAAGGATCGGCAGCCAGATCGGATAGGCCCGGACGGCTTCGACCTGGAGTAGCACTAGAACGGTTACGAAGCCGGCGGCAACGCTTAAGGCCGAAGCAACGGTGACGTGGCCTGTACGTTTGCCGCGTGTCAAAACACCCACACCGAGCTGTGTGATGCCCCGCAACAGCGGCATGGGCAGCATCCAAACCATGATGGTCCGCACGGTTTGACCGGTGTCGGCGTCGAGGCTGTGCAGGCCCTCAAGCAGGCGGAGGCTCAAGACCGTGCCGCCGAACAGCCACTGAACGGCCATCATCAGCAGGGCCAGCGCACCGACATAGTGCAGGCACTGCCAGAAGTCCCGCTTATCTTCAACGAGTACCAGCCCGGCGTAACGTAACTGCGCCAGCGGGCTGGAGAGCACCGACACAAGTCCCCAGGCCAATCCGAAGGCGGCCAGAATGCGGGTGGCATCCGGCATGCGGGCCATGCCGGCGTTGATGATCTGCGCGCCAAATTCAATTATGAGAATTGTCAGAACCAGAGGCAGGAGGAAACGTGTAAAGCGCAGGTACATGAAATGCAGGAGTAGTCTGGGATAAGGGCAAACGCGCGGCACCAGGGATTATCACATAGTGGCGGACTGCGCGCCAATGGCTGACGCCAGGAAAGGCGGGACGCTTGTTGTGACGCGCTGCCCTGCGGAGGGGCATTGACAACGGACAGTGCGTATGCAACAATCGAAACGAGGATACTGGACAACGCTTTGCCGGGGTAGCGATGGGCGTTACGACACCGGACTGGGTGAAGCACTCGGTCTTCTATCAGATTTTTCCCGACCGCTTCAGCCGCAGCCCGCGCTTGCAGCATCCGCCGGGCATCCGCTTTCAGCCTTGGGGGACGCCGCCAACCGCGCGTGGCTTTCAGGGCGGCGATCTGCTGGGGGTTGTTGACCGCCTGGACTACCTGCAAGATCTGGGTGTTACCGCGCTCTACCTGAATCCGATCTTCAGCTCCGCTTCCAATCATCGTTACCATACATATGACTACTTTCAGGTAGATCCGCTGCTCGGCGGCGAGGCGGCGTTTCGCGAGTTGCTGGATGAGGCGCACGCGCGTGACATGCGGGTAATGATCGACGGCGTTTTCAACCATACCGGCCGCGGCTTTTGGGCGTTCCATCACATCCTGGAAACTGGCAAGAATTCGCCCTATTTGGACTGGTTCCGCGTACGGGACTGGCCGCTGCGCCCATACCAATACAGCGAAGAAAACCCGCACAACTATGCCGCTTGGTGGGAGTTGCCTGCGTTGCCGAAACTGAACGTCGCCAACGCGGGGGTGCGCCAGCATCTGCTGGAGGCGGCGCGCCATTGGATCGAGTACGGGGCGGACGGTTGGCGGCTGGACGTGCCGGAGGAGATAAACGACCCGCCTTTTTGGCAGGAGTTTCGCCGCGTGGTGAAAGAGGTGAATCCCGATGCCTACACGGTGGGGGAGATCTGGCATGAGGCGGAGGAGTGGCTGCGGGGAGATCGGTTCGACGCGGTGATGAACTACGTCTTCAGCCGTGCGGCCTACGGCTATTTCGGTGCGCAGACGTTGCGCCGCGACTACCGGCCTGGCGGATATGCGATCGACAGACTTGATACGCCGTCCTTTGCGGCGGCGATTGAAACGATGCTGGACCGCTACGATTGGGAGGTCGTAACCGCCCAACTCAACCTGTTGACGAGCCACGATACCGCTCGCAGCCTGTGGACCCTGAACGGCGATGCGAGCGGCGTCCGCCTGTGTGTCCTGCTGCAGATGACTTTGCCGGGCGCGCCGTGCATCTACTACGGAGAGGAGATCGGCATGAGCGGCGGTCCAGACCCTGGCTGCCGCGGAGCATTCCCGTGGGAAGCGCGAACGCGCTCAAACAGGCGGATGAACAGGTCGCCCGACCCGTTGAGAGAGGCGGGACTGCTCGACACGCAGCCTTGGGACGGCGACCTGTTGGACTTTCACCGGCGGGCCATTGATCTCAGGCACAGCTACGCGGCGCTGCGCACGGGCGCATACAAAACGCTGCTGGCCACGGGCGAGGTCTTCGCTTTCAGTCGTTCATTCAGTAGAGGCCGGCAGCCTCCTCTAACTCAATCCAAAGTAGCTGATGTTAACAAGAACAGGCTGATCGTGCTGTTCAACCGCGCCGAATCGATTGCGCGAGTGGCCGTACCCCTGGAGCCGGGCACTCGAGTCTTCGGCGACAACGTGAAGCCGGGTTGCAGGCATGATGGCGCCGAAGGAAGCCTTGAATCCCGGCAAATCTTTCGCGTTATATGGCCGCCGGAGGCGTCCGGACAGATGCACGGCGCGCAGAATGGGACACTTTGTGAGCTGAAAGTACCCGCGAGGCAGGCGCTGATCCTGGAGGAGTCGGACTCGGCAGAAAGAGCCCAAGATTGAAGGGGGGACGCTGCGAAGCCATGGAAAAGATAATGATCATCCTCAACCCGTATGCGGGGCGGGGGCACGGCGGCAGCGTGTCCGCAGAAATCCAGGCGGCCTTTCGACGCGGCAACGTTCCCTTCGAGCTGGCTGAGACCAACGCCCAGGACGAGGCCACGGCGCTGGCGAAAGAGGCGAGGCAGGAAGGGTACGAGATTATCGCCGCCGTCGGCGGTGACGGAACGATTAATGAGGTCGTGAACGGCATAGCCGAGGCGACGCCTGAGGGCGAGACCGTGCGTGGGTTGGCGGTGTTGCCTGCCGGAAGCGGCAACGACTTCGCCGACATGGTCGGCGCCGCGCGCAGCTATGACGCGGCCGTAAATGCCATCCGCGAGGGCAAAACGCGGCGCGTCGATCTGGGGCTTGTTGAAGCTCAGGACAGCGAAAAGTCATACCGGCGCTATTTTGACAACAATCTTGGCGTAGGTTTTGAAGCCCAGGTAACTGTCGAGAGCCGCCAGATCAAGCGGCTGCGCGGTTTCGCCATCTACGTATGGGCGGCTCTGCGTGCGCTGCGGGCCTACGACCAGCCCAATTTCGAGCTCGGGTGGACGGATGGCGACGGCGCAACCCATACAGAATCAAAGCCGTTGTTGCTGATCAGCATCGGCAATAGTCAACGCACGGGCGGCGCATTTTACCTCACGCCGGATGCGGTGATGGACGACGGGCTGCTGGATATGGCGTTCGCAGACGCTCAATCCAAGATCGGCATACTCAATCTGATGCCAAGAGCAATGACGAAGACCGGGTTGTACAGCCAGAAATCCGTGTCTTTTGGCCGGCTTCGCTCCATTTGCATTTCTTCGGATCAACCGGTCCCGGTCCACACGGATGGCGAGATCCTGTCGCGAGGGATCGAGAAGCTGTCAATTGCCGTGCAACCGGGTCGTCTACAAGTAATCGTTTAAAATTCCCCGCAGGAGCCGAGTCTGCTATAATATTGGGTGGCGGATCAGCAGACTACCCCACTGAAGTGAGCACGATTTTCGAGTGCCCCGCGCAATTGAGGAGGCTTCGCGCCTACAATAGAAAGGCACGCGGGGGCGCGAGATGCCGCCGACTTGCAGTACGAGAGAGCACAGGTAGACTTTGACGGCTTCAGAAGAAATCGGAGCGGCTGCTGCGGAAACAGAGTCGGCCCCACTGATTGTCCCAGTAACGTCCAGCAGCGCCCTGTTGGACGCCCGGTTTTGGCTGGAGTTATCCCCGTGGCGCATCACGGCCGCCTGGTCGCTTGTGGCGGCCGCATTGGTCGCGGGAATTGGCGAACTGTTCGGTAGCGTCTCCCCACAGCTTATCGTACTCCTCTTCCTGCTGGTCGACCCACTTTGGGGGAATATCTGGGGCGGATTGGCCGCGTCAGAAGGTTTGCCGCGTATACGACAGACGGTGTTGCGTCGAAGGCCCTGGATGCCCTATTTGGAGTTGGGTTCGCCAGCCGGCCGCTTGTTCGGTCAGGAAGGCGCAGGGGTCCACTCAATTCTTGCGCGGGCGTGGCTGCCGGGCGTTGCCGTCGCGTTTGTGGCTGCACTTGCTATTGGCGTCCCGGCAGTGTGGATGACGCTCGCTGTGTTCGCTGTCTCCGTCGCGAGCTGGATTCAACGCCACGTGCCGATGTTCCCCACTTCGGTGCTGCACAGCCTTGTCGTGGTAGCAGGGCCATGGATCCTGGGTCTGACGATGTTCGGACTCGACCCTTGGAGCGGCTATAACTGGGCAATGGTTCTCCTCTGGACGGTGCACGCGTGGGGCGGAAACCGCTGCCTGGACGAGCAGGGGGCGGGTCTGTGGAGCGGATACTGGGCAATGGGTCTGGCGCAGTTTGGGGTAGCGCTCCTGTTGATTGCCGGCCAAGTTCCGCTGCCGCTGACGGCGCTGGGCGTTCTTTGGCTGGCCACATGGCTGACGATTTATCGTGGTCGACCGCTTGTCAGCATCCAGTTCTCGTGGACGGCGAGCATGCTGATCAGTGCAGGGGCGATGGCGCAGACGACTTTCTGATCCGGCAAAAAATCTGCACGGAATGGCATAGAACAGGACCGCAAGGAAGTCGATTGAGCTTCCTGGCTAGGAGTGGAACTTTCAGGTCTTCTCTGTCGTCTCTACTACAGTTGATTTACTACGGATCAAGCACCATTCGGTGATTTAGCAGGTTTTCGAGGTTCGTTCTTTTATCGAGCCGGTCGAGGGACTGTCCAACTCTTCAGGAGAAAGTCGTGAGCGTTCCACCCCTCTCCCACTTCACAGGAATCAGCGATCTCAGCAGTGAACAGTTCTGGGGCCTGCTGAGATTGGCCAGGCAGCTGAAGGACGAGTGGACGCAAGGCGGCGGCAATGAACCGATCCTTGCGGGAAAATCTCTGGCGATGCTCTTTGAGAAGCCGTCGCTGCGCACGCGTGTCAGCTTTGAAATGGGCATGCAACATCTTGGCGGGTACGCCTTCTATCTCAGCCCGGCAGAGGTCGGCCTGGGCAGGCGTGAAAGCGCGGCGGACGTGATACGAGTTTTAGGCGGATACGTGGACGGGGTCATGGCGCGCGTCTTCGATCACCGCCACATCGAAGAGATGGTAGAGTGGGGCAGCGTGCCGGTCATCAACGGTCTGAGCGATTACAGTCATCCCTGCCAGGCGCTGGCGGATCTATTCACGATTTGGGAAGAGCTGGGCGCAATTGAAGAAAAGACGCTGGCGTACGTGGGGGACGGCGCCAATAACGTTGCTACCAGCCTGTTGATGGCGGCGGGAAAGGTTGGATTGAATGTCAGGGTGGTGGCGCCGATGGGCTACGTTCCAGCGGCGGACGTGTTAGACGCGGCGGAGGCAGAAGTCGAGGTTACTGACAAGCTGGACGGTGTCCGCGGCGCGGATGTGCTCTACACCGATGTCTGGGTGAGCATGGGAGATGAAGATGAGAAGGAGGAAAGAATGGCCGTCTTTCCTCCCTACCAACTTAACTCGGAGTTGGTGAGCCGAACGGACAATGAGGACGTACTGGTGATGCACTGCTTGCCGGCACACCGCGGCGAAGAGATTACCGACGCGGTAGCCGACGGGGGCCGCAGCGTGCTCTTCCCGCAGGCCCACAACCGGCTGCATGCGCAGAAGGCGGTTCTGGCCCACTTATTGGGGGGCGTAGGACTGCCGTAGAAGAATCATCGACTCTCCCTCCGTAACTGCCGCCCGTATGGGGGGTTTTGGCCAGATGCGTTGATTGCAGATTAATTCGCTCGGGTTGCCGGCCCGTACCCACCGAGGTGGTCTCGTTGACGACCGGCAAGCCCGACCATGAAACGGTGTACAATGACTGATTTCCTGGCAATTCTGAGCCGTCTTTCGGATTGGCAAAATCTCGCCGATCTCTTTCTGGTCACACTGATCTTTTACGCGCTGCTGCATCTTCTGCGAGGGACGCAGGCAGCACAGCTAATGCTCGGCGTCTTGATTATCGGCGTCCTGGTTTTTGTACTGATCCGCACGGTGGAGTTGACCGCATTCAGCTGGTTGTTACGCACCAGTTCGCTTGTGGTATTTGTGGCCATTCCGGTCATTTTTCAGCCGGAGATCCGGCGTGTACTGGAGCAGGTTGGGCGGAGGACGCCGCTCTTCCTGCGCCGAACCAATGGCGGGACCGAGCCACTGATCAATGAGATTGTGCGCGCCTGTGAGCAGTTATCGGCGCGGAGGCACGGGACGCTGCTGGTGCTGGAAGGTAGCGGCGGCTTGAGGGAGTACATCGACAGGGGCGTTGAGATCGACGGCGAGGTCTCGGTTGAGTTGCTGCTGACGATTTTCTTTCCGGGCACTCCTCTGCACGACGGCGCGGTTGTCATCCAGAGCGGAAAGGTTGTCGCGGCCTCCTGCATTTTGCCGCTAACGAACCGCAACATAGCAGACCGACGGTTGGGCACGCGCCACCGGGCCGCCATCGGAATCACCGAGATTACCGACGCGATGACCGTGGTTGTGTCCGAGGAGACTGGAGCGATATCGATATCGACGGGTGGACTGATGGAGAGCCGGCTGGATGCCAACGAGTTGCGCCGAAGGCTGACCGAGTTCTATCATCCGCGGCCAATCATTGGCAAGGCCGAGACCGAGGATCTTCTTGCTTAAGTTCAATGAGATTCGCCGATACGGTCGCACAATGAGGACGATGAGGCCGACCACGACGTTGCTCTTGTCGGTCCTCTGTGCGTTTGCCGTCTGGTTCATCGCAATCAATCAGGAAAACCCGATGATACGGGAGGAGTACGGAGAGCCGATCCTGATCGAGGTTCGAAATATGGGGGAAGGCTTGCAGAGCCTGCAAGACCTGACCAATCGCACGGCGGTGCTGACCCTGCGGGCGCCGCAACGTACATTTGATATGCAGCAGGAGGACGATTTCAGTGCGGTGATCGATCTGGCCGGCCTGCTGGCGGGCAGCCATGAAGTTGCGGTCATCGTGACAGCACTGAACCCGGACGTGGAAGTCATCGCGCTTGAACCGCGTCAGCTGCTCGTACAGTTGGAACCGGTCATCTCCAAGGATGTACCAGTGGCGGTCGAGGTGATGGACAGCGCGGCGTTTGGGTACGACTGGCGTGATCCGCTGGCGGAGCCGTCGGTTGTAACGATAACCGGTCCGCGGACCCATGTGGAACAGGTGCGCTCGGCTGTCGCTTCTGTTTTCTTGCGCAATGCCAAGAGCCAAGTGGAGAGCCTTCGTCCGCTCAGCCCGCGCAACGCGCAGAATCTGGAAGTGGATAGAGTCAGAGTTGATCCCGGTTCGGCGCGCATTGTCGTGCCGGTAGTCCAGCCACCGGGCCGCAAAGAGGTGGTCGTACGCGCCGATGTGCAGGGTGCGCCGTCGCCCAACTATCGTCTGACGGGCGTAAAAGTGGACCCGCCTACGGTTGTGCTGCTGGGCAGCCCCGATGCGTTGCGCGACCTTCCCGGATATGTGGAGACGAAGCCACTGCTCATCGAGGGCGCAGTCGGAGAGGTGCGTGAACGGTTGTCGTTGATCCTGCCGGAGAACATCTCGACGGTGGAAGACAGTGTTCTTGTCACGGTGGGTGTGGCCGCGCTGGAGAGCAGCCTGACCGTCACGCGCCGCCCTCTCGTGCAGGGAGCGGGCGAGGACGTTCGCATTACGGTCTCGTTGGAAGAGGTGGAGGTGATCGTAAGCGGTCCTCTACCGCGTCTGGAACTGCTGGGGCCGGAAGAGGTGCAGGTCATGCTTGATGTTACGGGACTGTTGCCCGGCAGCCATGTTGTTCAACCGACCGTTGTCGTTCCGGAAGGCATCGTTGAAGAAGGTGTGATCCCTGAGGCGATCGAGGTATTGATTGAGTCTTTGATTACGCCGACGCCCACAGCGACCCCTGAACCGGTCGAAACGCCCTCCACACCGGTCCCCGAGACGGCTGAACCTGCATCAACGCCGGAAGATGGGACTGAGGACGCACCGACTGCGGAAACAGTCGAGCCCTCGCCGGCGCCGGACTCATCCGATCCTACGCCCACTACAACGCCCGCGCCCTCCAACTGAGTTGAAATGAGACAACGAAAAGCAGTGGTTGCGCTGGTAGGACGTCCAAATGTGGGCAAATCGACCCTGTTCAACCGGCTTATCGGCGCGAGAACCGCAATCGTGGAGGACCTGCCCGGCACAACCCGCGACCGGCTCTACGGTGAGGCGGAATGGAGCGGGACCTCCTTTACCGTTATCGATACGGGTGGCCTCGAAGCACAGAAGACGGCCGAATACCGGGCTGGCCGGGCGGGCGTCGCGCCGCTGGCGCGCGATTCGGCCCGCTACGTTACGGAGATAACGAATCAGGCCCGGATCGCGGTGGATGAAGCGGATGTGATCGTATTCGTAGTGGACGGAAAGGATGGCCTGACGGCAGCCGACGAAGACCTTGCGGAGTATCTGCAGCAGACGACAAAGCCGATCCTGCTGGCGGTAAACAAGGCGGAAAGCGAAAAGCGGCAGCTCAACGCGGCGGAGTTCTGGTCGCTGGGACTCGGTGAACCGTTCGCGATCAGCGCCTTTCACGGCATCGGCGTCGGCGACCTGCTAGACGAGATGGCGGCCGCGGTAGCCGACAGCCCGGTAAGCGATGATGAGGACAGCGAAGAGGTTGCGATCGCACTCGTGGGGAGACCAAATGTCGGCAAGAGCAGCCTGCTAAACACGCTGATTGGGTACGACCGGGCCATTGTCAGCCAGATAGCCGGCACAACGCGCGACCCGATCGACACGAAGATGGTCTACAATAGACAGAAGATCACGTTGATCGACACTGCGGGTATCCGACGACGCGGCCGGGTGGAGCCGGGCATTGAGAAGTACAGCGTGTTGCGAAGTATGCGCAGCATCGACCGTGCCGACGTAGCCCTGCTTCTGCTGGACGGGGTCGAGGGTGTCACCGCGCAGGATGCGCACATCGCAGGCTACGTTCTTGAGGCACATAAGAGCGTGATCGTGCTTGTAAACAAGTGGGACATCGTAGAGAAGAACACACAGACAATGGTCGAATATACGCGCGAGGTACGCGCGGATTTGAAGTTTCTTGACTACGTTCCGGTACTCTTCATCAGCGCGCTGACGAAGCAGCGCGCGCAGAAGGTTCTGCCGACAGCATTGGAGGTGGCGGCCGAGCGGCGTTATCGAATTCCCACTGCGGAGTTAAACGGGGTCATTCAAGATGCCTACCACCGTTCACCACCGGCCACGAAGCAGCTGCGTCCTCTTCGCATCTATTACGCTACCCAGGCCAGCGTCGAGCCGCCCACGTTTGTTTTCTTTGTCAATGACCCGGAGTTGGCGCACTTCAGCTATTTGCGCTACCTGGAAAATCAGCTGCGCCGGCACTACCCATTCGTAGGAACGCCGATCCGAATTCGGCTGCGGGCCCGCTCGTCACGGAGGGACTAAGCCGGGGCTGCGAGATCCTCTCTGCCCTCGCTGATTTGACCAAGCATGTCACCCTTCAGACGCTTTATGGAAACCACCAGGAATTACCGGGTTGAGTTTACGCTTCTCGTGGCGCTGGCGGCATCGGCCGGATTCTTTGGCTATCTGGGGTACGGCCTGCTGGACTTGCCGGTCGAGGGCGTTTCGTTTTCGGCGGATCAGGCGATGGTCTACGTGGAACGACAGATGTCCTACGGGCCGCGTATAACGGGCACGAGCGCACACCGCGAGATGGGCGATTGGATGGTGCAGGAGCTGAACCAAAATGGGTGGGATGTGCTGATTCAGCCGTTCCGCCCGCTGCCGGCGGTGGAGGCGCGCAATTTCATCGCTTTCAGAGGGTCCGGCCCGGTGATCATTCTGGGCGCGCATTACGACACGCGCATGGTCTCGGATTCGGACCCGGACCCCGCCAACCGGGACAAACCGGTACCCGGCGCCAATGACGGCGCGTCGGGAGTGGCCGTACTCCTGGAATTGGCGCGCACGCTGGACGTGGCAAGCACCGGCCACACGATCTGTCTCGCGTTTTTTGACGCCGAGGACAACGGGCGCATCCCTGGATGGGACTGGATTTTGGGCAGCAGCCATTTCGTCGACCATCTCGACAGTGTAGAGCCGTGCCGGTCACCTCGCTACACGGTCATCGTCGACATGATCGGGGACGCGGATCAGGAGATTCTGTGGGAACCGAACTCAGACCGGGCGTTGACCGAGGCCATTTGGTCGGTTGCGAGGCAGCTGGGCTACGGGGAGTGGTTCAGTCTCGCGCGCGGCACGGCCTTGACCGACGATCACACCCCTTTTATCGAGGCCGGCTTCACCGCGATCGACATTATCGACTTCACATATCCCCACTGGCACACCGTCGAGGATACGCTGGACAAGCTGGGGGTGGAGAGTTTCGAACGCGTTGGCGCAACGCTGGAGGTATGGCTGGAAAGCGGGGCACCGGGGCCGTAAGAGAAATTGCGGCATAGGCTTCCAGGGGACGCCAACCGCGGGCGTCAATTCTTTGCTAATGTACCGGCATCTTCTATACTACTGCCTTGGTCTGGACAGGGTTTTTCCGAGCTAATCAGCAAGCGGGCAGAGCATGAATCCAACCATTCTTGAAATCGGTGTATTCTCGTTGCAGTGGTACGGCGTCTTTATCGTCGGGGGCCGCCGCAGTTGCCGCGTGGCTTTCCGCCCGCCAGGCCGCCCGCGCCGGAGAGAATCCGGACCATATCTGGAACCTGCTGGCCTGGACACTTCTGTTAGGAATCATCGGCGGCCGCCTCTATCATGTCTTCAGCACTCCGGCCGACGGGCCGGGATTTGCCTACTATCGTGAAAACCCGATAGAGATTCTTCAGATTGTGGGGCGGCGGCAAGGAAGGGTTCGGATTCACTGGTCTAGGCATTTACGGGGGGCTGGCTGGGGGGATAGTCGCCATCGTCCTGTACACTTGGCGTAACAAGCTGAGCTTTCTGAGCTATTTGGACTACATTGGCCTCAACGTATTGGTAGCCCAGGCGATCGGACGGATGGGAAACTTTGCCAATCAAGAACTGTATGGGCAGCTTACCAATCTGCCCTGGGCGTTTCACATCAATCCTATCTACCCCTGCCAACGGCCCAAAGAGGTGGTTGACGCTACAATTGCCGTCGGATACTGTGGAGCCGAGAACCTGTCCCAGGCCACGCTCGATTGGTACGCGAGCCACGGCTACCACCCCACCTTTTTTTACGAAGCCGGCTGGAATCTCCTCATGTTCGTGCTTCTCTTTCTGGTATACAGGCAGTTCGGGCACAAGCTGCGCCAAGGAGACGGTGCGCTGCTTTACTTTATTGCTTACCCGGTGGGGCGGTTCTGGGTGGAGTTCTTCCGACCGGACGCGTGGGTGATCGGAGAATTGGCGACCGCCCAATGGATCGCGATTGTCAGTGTTGCCGTCTGCGCTGCCCTCCTTATCGTACGGCACAGAGGGTGGTCGGCGCAGGACAACCAGGAAGATTCGCTGGTCGCGCTGAGCAAATACAATCCCTCCCCGGGTGTTCGCCAATAGGTCTGCGGTTTGTGGGCCTGCCTCGCATACACCTGAACGCGCTGACGACTAGCGTTTCAGGCAACCATCTCAATGAAATAGTCGATCAGCTCGGCGTCAAGGCGCCAATTCTCGACGCGCGCGGCGATCTTTTCGAGCTGCCGGTAAGCCAGCGCACCGTTCTGGCTGACGCAGACCACCTCCAGTACGGCACGACTGAGAACGTCCTGGCCGTCCGCTTCGCAGACGGAAACGTTGTAGTCGCGGCGCAGGCGGGCGATAAGAGGCTTGACGATGCCGCGCTTCTCTTTGAGCGAAGCAGTGAGGGGTAGATAGAGTTCGAGGGTGAGATGTCCGATGGCCATGTGGCGCTACCGATGACGCGTCCAGGCCGGGTCGGCGAAGCGGGTGCGGATCAGTTCGGCGCTGCGTCGTAGCTCCCTCGCTGAGAGTGTCCCCGGCTGCAAGGTCAAGCCCCAGCGCCGAAGCAAAGCCTTCGGCCATGGCCGAGGCCACTCGCGGGAACGCAAGGTTTTCTGAGTCTGGCGGCACGTCCAGCGCATCGGCCAAAGTGATGGCCAACCGAGGCAGCTGACTGCCGCAGGCGCTTCTTTTCCGCACAGGAGACGGCAAGAACGTCGACCAGGCGGGTGATATCGCCCCACAGCGGGAGGCTGCCGTGCTGCGAAGGACATAGCCTCTGCGGCGGCTCTGTGCGCTGCCCATCAGTTTGAGCCCATCCGCTGTGATCTCGTAGGCGCTGGGCGCCTCAAAGCAGGCAGCCGAAAGGTCACGGGACGCGCGCGTGCGCGCGCCGGCCTTGTTTGCGACAAGCCCCAGGAGTTCGAGGCCGGAAAGCAGGCCGTTGCTGAAGCGCAGGTAGGCGTCCATCACGCCGCCGGACATGAGAGGTTCTGTGAATCGCCCCGGCGACAGAGTAGGTAAGCTCGTCGGTATGCAGGATTGCGCGGCCGCCCGTAGTTCGCCGCACCAGGTCATAGCCGCGGGCGGCGAGCTGCTTTTCGTCGACATCAGCCGCCTTCTGATGCCGACCGAGGCTGACAGTGGGGAGATGCCAGCGGTAAAAGCGCAACGAGGGCGGCACTGCGCCTTCGGCTGCGGCCTCGGCGATCGCCTCGTCAACCGCCATGTTGGCCGCGCCGGAGCGAGGAGACTCTTCGATGATCAAACGCCAGTGCGGACTCGGCATTGCCAGTTGCCAACAAGCTTGTTGAAGACGTTTCTCGACACTCTGACCAGGTTGCTTAAGGCTCCACAGGTGGAATCAGCTCCACGCAGACTGGGGCGCCTTCCACCGAGACAGAGGCGCCTTCGACGTTGTGAGGCTGCTTGACGATTGCCAGCGCCAGCGGTCCGCGCGTTGGGCTAAGTCCACTGCTGGTGACGGACCCTACACTGCGGCCGTCAACGCTGACGGGGTCGCCTGCGGTCAGGGGCAGTTCGCAACACAGTCGGACGAGCGAACGCGTCACCTTGTCGTAGGTAACCTGTCGGGCGATGATCTCCTGGCCTGTGTAGCAACCTTTGTTCTCAGCACAGACCCATGCCAGTCCAGCTTCGAGCGGATTGAACGCGTCAGTCAGCTCGCTTCCCGGTTGGGGGCGGCCCAGTTCGACGC
>CBDCLG010000013.1:0-224806 GCA_965218625.1 Caldilineaceae bacterium
GCATCAACGGCAAAAAGATCGCCGTTATCGGCTACGGCAGTCAGGGCCACGCCCACGCGCTCAACATGAAGGACAGCGGCCAGGACGTCCGCATCGGTCTGCACGAAGGCAGCCGCAGCAAGGCCAAAGCCGAGGCCGACGGCCTGCGCGTCGTTGGCGTCGCCGACGCGGCCCGCGAAGCCGACACGATCATGATCGTCATTCCCGACCCTATCCAGGGCAACGTGTATAAGGAGCAGATCGAGCCCAACCTTGAGCCGGGCAACACCATCATGTTCGCGCACGGATTCAACGTTCGCTACGGCTTTATCGCTGCCCCCGACGACATCGACGTTTCGATGGTCGCGCCGAAGGCCCCCGGCCACCGCGTGCGCGAGGTCTTCGTCGAAGGTTCCGGCGTTCCCGCGCTCGTCGCCATCCACCAGGACGCCACCGGCAACGCGCTCCCCAACGCCCTCGCCTACGCCAAGGCGATCGGCTCGACCCGAGCCGGAGTCCTTGAGACGACCTTTGCCGAAGAGACGGAGACCGACCTCTTTGGCGAGCAGACGGTCCTCTGCGGCGGCGTCAGCGAGCTGGTCAAGGCTGCTTTCGAGGTCCTCGTCGACGCCGGCTACCAGCCCGAGATCGCCTACTTTGAATGTCTACACGAACTCAAACTGATCGTCGACCTGATGTACCAGGGCGGCCTCAACTACATGCGCTACAGCGTCAGCGACACCGCCGAATGGGGCGACTACAAGAGCGGGCAACGCGTCGTCACCGAGGAGACCAAGGCCTCCATGCGCAAGATCCTGGCCGAAGTCCAGTCCGGCTCCTTCGCCGAAGAGTGGATGGACGAGTATCACGGCGGCGGCAAGATCTACTACGAGCGGCGCCGCAACGAGCAGAGCCAGCAGCTGGAAACGGTCGGCAAGGAGCTGCGCAAGATGATGACCTTCCTTGACGCAAAGGAAGTCTGAGCAGTGCGGAGTGCGAGTGCGAGGTGCGAGTGCGGAGTGCGAGTGCGAGGTGCGAGTGAGAAGTGCGAGTGAGAAGTGCGAGTGAGAGGTGCGAGTGAGAAGTGCGAGTGAGAAGCGCGAGTGAGAAGTGCAGGTGAACTGTCGGGAAAGGAGGTGATGGACATGGATGATGGCCTTAGCGACCTTATGCGCATGGACAATCCGTGCGTCGCGACGGCGGCACTGACTACCCCCGGGCGACGCCGAAGAGCAGTTCCGTCATCTTTCGATCGAGTCACCTCTGGAGGCAACCTGCCATGACGAACACAATGGATGAAGTAGACCAGGACAGCGCAGCTTCCGGCGATGAGCCGGCAGTTGACGTTGACCAGTTCGGCATCGACGACGTCCACCGCTGGGCGAGCCAAGTCTCCCAGGGCAACACGATTCTCGTTTTCGACACCACCCTGCGCGACGGCGAGCAGTCGCCCGGCGCCACCCTCAATGAGCAGGAAAAGCTCGAAATCGCCCGCCAGCTCTCACGCCTCGGCATCGACGTCATGGAGGCCGGCTTCCCGGCCGCGTCGCCCGGCGACTTGAATGCGGTCAGACGAATCGCGCTGACCGTTGGCCGCACGCCACGCGTCGACGGCGAGGGCAATGCCAGCGCGCCGCCCATCATCGCCGGCCTGGCCAGGGCCAACAAGAACGACATCGACAAAGCCTGGGAGGCGGTCCAGGGCGCGGTGCGGCCGCGCATCCACACCTTCCTCGCCACCAGTGAAATCCACATGCAGCACAAGCTGCGCATGTCGCCCAACGAGGTGCTCGAATCGGTCGGCGACATGGTGCAGTACGCCCGCAGCCTGTGCGACAACGTCGAGTTCAGCCCCGAAGACGCCGGCCGCAGCGACCCCGAGTTCCTGGTCGAGGTGCTGACCATCGCCATTCGGGCCGGCGCGACGACGCTGAACATCCCCGACACCGTCGGCTACACCACGCCCGAAGAGTTCGGCGAGCTGATCAGCTATCTGCGCCAAAACGTGGAAGGCGGCAAGGACGTCATTTTCAGCGTCCACTGCCACAACGACCTGGGCCTGGCGACCGCAAACACGCTTGCGGGAGTGCAGAACGGGGCACGGCAGGTCGAAGTCACCATCAACGGCATCGGCGAAAGGGCCGGCAACACCAGCCTCGAAGAGACGGTGATGGCGCTCTACACGCGGCAGACTGTCTTCGACCTGCACACCACATCCGTAGCCAGGAGATTCACCGCACCAGCGACATGGTCAGCCGCTACACCGGCATGGTCATCCAGCCCAACAAGGCGATCGTCGGCACCAACGCCTTCGCGCACGAGGCCGGCATCCACCAGGACGGCATGCTCAAGAACAAGCGCACGTACGAAATCATGGACGCCGATACGATCGGTCTCCACCAGAGCCGCCTGGTGCTCGGCAAACATTCCGGCCGCCACGCGCTGGGCGTACGCTTGCAGGAGTTGGGCTATCATCTCGACCGCGAGAAGCTGAACGAGGTCTTCCTCCGTTTCAAGGAGCTGGCCGACAAGAAAAAGAGCGTCACCGATGCCGACATCGAGGCGCTCGTCGCGGATGAGCTCTACCAGCCGGTCGAGATCTGGGAGCTGCTGGGTGTGCAGGTACAGTGCGGCACCAACATGACGCCCACCGCGGTGACGACGCTGCGCAACAACGAGAGCGGCGAGGAGATCACCGAGGCCAGCTTCGGCTCCGGCCCGGTCGACGCGGCCTACCAGTGCATCGACAAGATCGTGCAGCGGCCCAACGAGCTGACCGAGTTCCTCGTTCAGGCGGTGACCGAGGGCATCGACGCCAACGGCGACGTCACCGTGCGTATCGAGGCGCCCGAAGGCCGCGGTCACAGCCGCACCGCGCAGGGCCGGCCGCGGCGGCGGCTCTACAGCGGCCGCGGGGTGGACACCGACATCATTGTCGCCAGTGTTAAGGCATATCTGCAGGCGCTCAACAAACTGTGCGCGGCCGAGGAGGCCGGCGACGCTACGGTCGCTATCGCGGCCGACGATACGCAGGTGGCTACAGTCGGGATTTGACAGTTTGCGGGAAGGGGAAAGGGCGGCAAATCGTAATGACGCGATTTGCCGCCTTTGCGCACTAGGCAACTGTTGCAATTGAAAAACATTGGGTTAATAGATGCCTGACTCCGGACAAGGTGTCCTGTGAAGACTTGTAGAACATGCAGTTATTACTGGGCCATTCGCCAGAGGAGACCAAGAACGGTCGGGTTGTTCCTCGTAGCACTGCTTTTCTCCACTCTCGTGCCTGCGCGGCCCGCCTTCGGGCAGGGCAATCCCCAAGTTCACACTTTCCCAGAATGTGAAAATGTTGAAGAGGACCTCCTTCATAGCGAGTTGAACGAGATAGTCAAATCAGTCTTTGACTTGGAACGGAGCAACTTGGATTATCAGGCGATAGTCGACCGTAACTGGATTAATAAGGGGATGGATGAAGTTGTCGATTCCGCGGTTGACAAGGCCGCCGGCAAGCTGCTGGAAGAAGAAGAACTGTGGGAAAGGATAAAGTCGGGATGGCATCCACCGACTGCCAAAATATTTGCCACAAAAGTGATTACGACCGCCTTTGAGTCCACGGAATTCGGGGACGCTGTCAACGCATTGTCGGCCGCAATAGTAGATGAATTGGCGGTTGAACTCCATATCATGACTACAATCTCTGCCTCCTCTTCTTTGCTATGCTTACAAGAATTCGTCGACGCCACATTTTCTCGCACGATGTCAGTTGCGTTGGACCGAATGGTTCAAAAACGATTGGAGGAAACGAACATCGACCTTGAGGTACCGGTTGAAGTCAGCGAGGTGCTCAAGTCAAGAGGCATTTCGGTAAGCGGAATCAGCGTCGTACTAGGGACACAAATTGCGAAGACCCTGGCCCAAAGAATAAGCGGTCGCATAATAGGAAAGATTGTCACCCGCATCATTAGTAAGGCGGCCAGTGCAGCGATCCCAATCGCCGGATGGATCATCGGTGGTGCGCTCATCATCTGGGACATTGCTCAACTTCACAAGGGTTCCATTCCTCAGATTCGCAAGGCCCTAAAAGAGGAGCATGTAAAGGAGTTAGTTCGCAGCCCAATTGCCGAAGCGGTGAAAGAAGAAATCGACGAAGAACTAGACCGCGTCGTGGAGGAAGTCACGGCTGAAATGTACCAGCACTGGGAAGCTTTCCTTGAAGACTTCCGACACGTACTTAGACTCGCCGAACAGAACACGCGCTTTCGCGAAATCCTGGACGGCGTTACTGCCGACCAGGTGAAAAAGCTGTCCAAGCTAGTCGCAATAGGGGATGAGGTATTGGGCAGAGAGTGGCTCATTCAAATCATTGAATCTGGTGTATTCGAGAAAATTCGTGCTCTCCCCGAGAAATCCTTCGAAATCTTACGAAAAAAAGGCAGACCCGGACCTAGTTCTGTCCTGGGCCGACTTAGCTGACAATGAAATCATTCAAGTCGTCGAGACGGAATTGTACCTTCACTCCTCACCTTCAGATTTCAGCGATCGTGAATCGGTTCGCTCAGGTTCTTGCCCTTGACGATGCGGCAGTCTTCGAAAAGTTGATGAATCTGGAGAAAACTGAAAGGAACTCTTTGCTTCGACTCCCTACGAACCAGACAAGGTGGGTACTGGAAGAACTAACCACAGAGGAATACATCTGGCTTTCCACTTACCTGGAGGTGCTGTCTTCGCTATCACAGAAGGAATTGATGGACTTCGCAATGCGAGACCGGCGGTTGATGGCCAAACTGCATTCGTCTCAGGTACTGCAGTCCCAGTTTCAATGGGTAGTTGCGCTCGCGGCAGAGAGCCAGATTTTTCGGACGATTCTGAGTGAATTGACATCCGACGAGGTTGGAAAACTATCAGCGCTTGTAGTCACTTCTTTAAACGCCCTGGAGCCACAAGTTTTCCGCCAAATGATCGATTCAGGCCAATTTGAAGAGATCCTTGCCCTTCCCAGGCCGGCGTTCGCTATCTTACGGGACCAAAAGGACCCGAATGTGGTGATCGAATGGGGTGACTTGGCTGGGGGGACGTTGGGGCAGGTCGTCACAACCGGCTTGTTTCGCCTTGCTGATCCCTCGAGCATCGGAAGCAAGGAGAGACTCGAACGGGTGCTTGCTATCGAACATCGGGGCGCAGTCAAGAAACTCCTCGATCTTGAGCGTGACAGCCAGGACAGAGCGTTGGAGCTCCCAGCCGACCTGACGCGAGAACTCCTGACCTCGTTGCCGGACGATCATCTGGCCTTGGTTGTAGAGTACATCACAGAGCTGAGTCTTGAGGAAGCAACACTAATGGCGGAATTCGCTCTAGCGGAGCCCGATGTCTTGCCCATACTTTCACTTTCCCACAATTTGCGCTTCAAGTTGCCGGGGGTGCTGACACTCTCTGAAAGGAATTCTGATTTCCGGGCAATTCTAGACGAAATTACTTCAACTTCGATCGAAAAGCTTGCGAATCTGACGGCGATAGCAGTGGAGGTCCTTCCAGAAGAGGTGCTGGAAGCGGAACTCAAGAGTGGACGGTTCGGAAGGGTTTTCGAACTCCCTGAGAGTGCTTTCGACATCTTAGGGGAGAAGGGTGATGTTTCGGTTGTAATTGACTGGGCCGCCCTAGCCTTAGGGAGAATCGAAGATGTAGCGGCTACGAAAATATACCGTCCATTTTCGCCTACCGACTTCAGCAGCCGCGACTCACTGAACAAGACGCTAGACTTGGAGGACAGTGAGGCCATTGGAATTCTTAGACAGTTCAGCGAGTTGCAGCGTGTCGTACTGCTGTCGTTGTCGACTGAAGTTGCCAGGTCGGCCTTGCTATCGTTTTCAGATGAGGATCTAACATGGTTGGCGATCTTTATCGCGGAGATAGCTCCAGCCGAAAAAGATCCCACCGTCAGTTACCTCCTGGAGCGGCCAGAACTGCTGCCAGAACTCAGAGAACTGGGTGATCTAAGTTCCAGGTTCCCGCGCCTGATTCTACTCTCGCTTGACTTACCGCTCTTCAAGAACATTCTTGACAGCACGCCCGCGGATTCAATCCATAAACTGTCCGCGCTGGTTTCAGCAGCGGGCGCTGCGATGACGGCCGACGAACTGAAAGCAATGATTGAATCCGGACAGTTCGAGGCTTGCCTTTCTTTGCCGGAGGAAGCCTTCCGAATCTTACGGGGGACAGGGGATCCTGCTGTCGTGCTCTCTTGGGCAGACCTTGCTGGAGAGGATGTAGTACGCGTGGTCGTATCCGGCCTGTATGCAGGGGAAGTTGGCCCTCACTCGTTTGTCGGTAGGGAGGAACTGGGGAAAGTGCTGGATCTCGCTGACCCGGTTGCGATGCAGAAGGCAATGACATTGGGTACTGAGATGAGAGAAGCGATCTTGAAACTGCCTGCCATCGAGGCTAAGGAGATCCTTGTCTCAGGCCTGGCAGAGCATACGCTCGAATGGCTGGCCGTATACATGATTGAACTGCGCCCCCCGGAGCAACAGCACTTGGGACGACTGGTTGTTGAAAAGCAAGGTCTTGCCGAACAGTTGGAGAGTTCGGAGATATCAGAAAGCCATTTCACACAGGTACTTGAGACTGCCTTGGAACTACCTAGACTCAAAGAGCTTCTCGATGCAACGGGAGTCGATGAAATGGCAAAGATGACCGATTTGCTGGTCCTGGCGAAGGAGGTGCTGCCGCCTGAAGTCTTAGTCAAAACTATTGAATCCGGTCAGTTCGAGATAATGCTCGCTCTCCCTCAAGAAGCGTTCGAAATCCTGCGAAAGAAAAAGGACCCCGCCCTCGTCATCCAGTGGGGCGAAAAGGCGGGAGATTCTCTCCCGCTGGTCGTTGAGACCGGTTTGTTCCGTACGGCCCAGCCTGAGGAGTTTCAGGATAGGCTAGAATTGGATGCGGTCCTGGCCCTCAAGGAATCAGCAGCCTTTGAGGTGGTGATGCGTCTCGACCGAAAAAGCCGTAGCGTCATCTTGAGTTTGAGCCCAGAAAAGGCTAGCCTGCTACTCACATCACTAGACTTTGGCCGGCTGACCAGGCTGATACAATCCTACTTGGCGCATCTGACAGGGGCCGAAAAAGAGCTGCTAGCGAGTCATGTTTTGAACCAGCAGGATCTGTTGTCGGAACTGGAACATGGGAATATCCGAGAGGCGCTGCTTGAACGCGAAAACAAAGAAAGTCTTCTGATCTTCCTCGCCCAGAGAGTCAAGGATCCCGGACCGTGGTGGCCGACCGGCGCCATGCTGGCGGCCGCTGCCGCTGTTGCCTTGAGCTATCTTCCGTTGGCGTTGTTTAGCCACTACTACCAGACGCCATCGCTAGTCCTCCTGTTGGTTCTGGCCGTAGTGGCCGTCTTGGCAGTTGTCCTGATAGGGCGGTCCAGGAAGCTGACACAGCACCCGACTTAGGTCGACCACTCAATTCAGAACAGAGGTAGACGATGTCGCTGAAGTCCAATGTCCCCCAGGCGCAGCGTATGGCAATCGCGGTACTCATAGCCGTCCTGCTCGCTGTTTTCGTTCCAGCAAGAGTAACACGCGCTCAGGCGACGAAACCCGCATCATACACATTCGAGGAGTGCGATCAGGTCAGAGCGTCCACACTGCGCGACGAGCTTAACCGCATCACCCAGGCAATCTTTGATGAAGAGCAAGGCGGCCTGAGCGTTGCCGAAATCGTCGATCGCAATTGGGCGGCACTTAACTTTGACGCGACTGTGGATGCCGCAGTGGAAGCAGCGACCCAGAAAGTGATGGAAGAGACAGGCTATTGGGAGCGGCTTGTCTCTGGCTGGTCACCAGTGAAAGCGGAGGAATTAACGAAGGAAGTGGCGAATCATGCATTTGGCTCCTCCGAAATGCGCGACGCTTTCGATCTTCTGTCACAGAACATTTCCGACGATGTAGTGGCCGAAGTTCGCCTCATCACCGCAAGGTCAGCCTCCTCAGCACTGTTGTGTGTACAGACCTTTATCGGCGATACGATCTCGCCGACGATGTCTGCCGTCTTGGAGGAAGAGATTCAGAACAGGTTGAAAGAGTTGGATGCTTCTTCAGATGAGGAAATCGACTTCCTGGACATTGCGATGGATAAGCCGCATTTATTGGGTGGAGTTGGCATCGTTATCGCCTCCCAGATCGCCAAGAGCCTGGGCAAAAAGCTGTCCCAAAAGATCGCAGGCAAGGTTATAACCCGAGTTTTGGGAAGAATAGGAAGCACAGTTGTGCCGGTGGCCGGATGGATTATAGGCGCGGCACTCATCGTGTGGGATCTGTGGAAAGCTGGGGAAGGTTCTCTGCCTCTGATTCGAGATGCTCTGAAGGATGATGAGGTTAAGCAGGAGATTCGCGAGCAAACGACAATACACGTCCGCGAGGAACTGCGGCTTGAACTTCCGCAGCTGGCGCGCGCAATTGCCAATGACGTGTACAGCCAGTGGCAGGAGTTTCGCCGGAAGTACGCCCGTGTGCTGGACTTGGCCGAGACGAACGCGCGGTTTAGAGGAATCCTGGACAGAACAGAGGTTGCCGAGATAAAAAGACTGGCCGATTTCGTAGGCATAATCGAGAGCGAGTATGGAACCAAGAAACTCGAGGAACTCATTGAGAACGGGCTCTTCGAGCGGCTCTTCCATCTGCATGAGGAAGCACTGGAGATGCTCAGGAATGGCGTTGAGCCGGAGGTCGTGATCGACTGGGCAGACCTGGCCGGCGACCTGTTCCCTGGAGTTATCGAGACGGAGCTTTATCGTGTCGCTTCCCCCTCCGATTTCAGAGACCGCGCCGACCTTGAACGGATCCTCGCTCTGGGAGACGCCGAGCCCATCGCGAAGATTATGTTGCTCCCAAGAGATGTACGCGAGTCCGTCTTGGAACTTCCAACGGAACAGATCGTCGAAGTATTATACGCACTTTCTCCCGAGGAGCTTACCCAGTTGGCTGGAGACTACCTGCATGTGCTTGAACCGCGGGAAAGAAACATCCTGGTTGACCGTATCCTGCGCGAACCGGGGCTGTCTTCCGAACTGGGCATTGGCGTTGTCCGGGGGGCGTTACTGGGAGGCCAGGACTTTGTGCAGAGACTCAACTACGTCGCCCAGAAGACAGTAGAGCGGCCTGGAATAGGTTCGGTGGTTGACATGTTTGCAGCCATCGGTCCCGCGCTATCAGGCGTGATTCCGTTGGGGCTGTTCTGGCATTACGATGGAAGAGCGCTACTCAATGTGTTGTACGTTTTGGCCGCAGCCCTTGCCCTTTATATCGTATGGCGCAGGGTCTTCCCGCGACGCCGTCAAGACGTGAACGTGACCATAGCGATGCCGGGAAGCCGGCGCAGGGACGACAGCATTTCGGAGGTCAGAAGGTTGGAGAGCCGCGACGACGAGGAGGAGGATCAACTGTGAACCTTATCGCACTCGATCAACCCCATGACCCAGACGCGAAAGTTGGCGAGCTTCTGGTGGTGGTCGTCGTGTACGCGGCCAACATTGTGAAGGATGTGCGTGAGAACATCCGCAACCTTGTTGGCGGCCGCATGACCCACTACGAGTCCTTAATTGCCAAGGCGATCGAGCAGGGGTTGTCCGACCTGGAAGAGAAAGCGTCGGCAAAGGGATACGACGGCGTCGTGGGCGTAAAGATCAGCCATCCGCTTGTCGTAGATGGCGGTGTTGAGGTAATCATTTATGGCAACGGGTTTCGCTTGACTCCACCAGAGAAAGAAAGTTGACGATATAGTTAATTTCGTGTAGAGTAGCCGGAATGTTATTGGATTGGTTGCTCAAAACCAGGCCAGTAGGCAAGGTAGGCACGTATCGACAACGACGTCATCCGGTCTGCGCAGTCGGTCTTGCTTCGCATTAGTTGTTAGTTGCGAGCGTTCGTTTGCGGTGAAGAGACCACACGGTTGCCCGCTCAGAGCGAACGAAACGAAACTAAGACTTTATGAGGAGATGTCGTTATGCTTGAGTCTGACTTTACCCCCTCCAGTCCTCATCAACCCACGCCACATTCTCATCCCGGCCTGCCCGCAAAACAGGGGCTCTATGACCCGCGCAACGAGCACGACGCCTGCGGTGTCGGTTTCGTCGTCGACATCAAGGGCAGAAAGTCGCACTCGATCGTCGCGCAGGGCCTGCAGGTCCTCCTTAACCTGGCGCACCGCGGCGCCTGCGGCTGCGAGCCGAACACAGGCGACGGCGCCGGCGTCCTGATGCAGATGCCGGACAAGTTCATGCGCAAGGTTGCCGCGGCCGAAGGGATCGACCTGCCGCCGCTCGGCGAATACGCGGTGGGCATGATTTTTATGCCGCAGCGGGGCGACTACCGCTTCCTCTGCGAGCAGCTCTTTGAGAAGATCATCCGCTCCGAAGGGCAGACCGTCCTCGGCTGGCGCACGGTGCCAACCGCCAACACGGAGTTGGGCCACACCGCCAAACTGGGCGAGCCGGTCGTCCGCCAGGTCTTCATCGGCCGCAACCCGGACCGGCTCACGGGCGACGACGACCTCGCTTTCGACCGCAAGCTCTACGTCATCCGCAAGCAGGCCGAAAACCAGATCCGTTATTCGCAGCTGCGCGAAGGGGACGCCTTCTATATTGCCAGCCTCTCGTCGCGCACCGTTGTCTACAAGGGCATGCTGATGTCGGTCCAGGTCAAGGGCTTCTACCCCGACCTGCTCGACGAAGACGTGGAGGCGGCGCTGGTCGTAGTCCACTCCCGTTTCAGCACCAACACCTTCCCCAGCTGGGAACGCGCCCACCCATACCGCTACATGATCCACAACGGTGAGATCAATACGCTGCGCGGCAACGAGAACTGGATGTTCGCGCGCCAGTCCCAGTTCGAAAGCGAGCTGTTCGGCAACGACATCAAGAAGATTTTGCCCATCATCCACGATGACGGCAGCGACTCGGCCAAATTCGATGAAACGCTCGAGTTCCTCTACCTCTCGGGCCGCTCACTGCCGCATGCGATGATGATGATGATCCCCGAGCCGTGGTCTCAGCACGAGACGATGAGCGACGCCAAAAAGGCGTTTTACGAGTACCACAGCACGATGATGGAGCCGTGGGACGGACCCGCCTCCATCGTCTTCACCGACGGCGCCGTCGTCGGCGCGGTGCTGGACCGCAACGGGCTGCGCCCCTCCCGCTACTGCGTTACCAAGGACGGCATGGTCGTGATGGCGTCGGAGGTCGGCGTCCTGCCGATGGAACCCGAACGAGTCCTGTTGAAGTCGCGCCTCGAGCCGGGCCGGATGTTCCTCGTCGACACGAACGAGGGCCGCATCATCTCCGATAAGGAGTTGAAGGAGACGATGGCCAGCGCGCATCCCTACCGGGACTGGCTCGACCAGCACATGGTCAGCCTCGATGAGATTCCCCAGCCCGAGGCGGAGGTGCCCGGCGTCGATCACAGTTCATTGATCGAGCGCCAGCAGATCTTCGGCTACACGTTCGAGCAGCTGCGCATCTTGCTGGCGCCGATGGCGACCGACGGCGTCGAGGCGCTCGGCGCGATGGGCAACGACACGCCGGCCGCGGCCCTGTCGAACCATTCGCAACTCCTCTACAACTATTTCAAACAGCTCTTTGCCCAGGTCACCAACCCGCCCATCGACGCCATCCGCGAGGAGTTGATCACCGCCACCGAGGTGATGCTGGGCACCGAGTTGAATCTGCTTGAGACAAAGCCGGAAAACTGCCGCCTGCTCAAGTTGAGCAGTCCCATCATTACCAACAGCGAGCTGGCCAAGATACGCCACATCGAAGAGAGCGGCGCCGTTGGATTCCGCGCAAAGACGCTGCCAATTCTCTTCGACATAAACGGCGGACCCGATGCCCTGGAACAGGCGCTCGAGGACCTCTTCCAGGCTGCGACCGGGGCGATAGAAGACGGTGTCAATATCCTGATACTCTCCGACCGCGGCGTCGAGCCCGGCATCGCGCCGATTCCCGCGCTGCTGGCGAATTCGGGCCTGCACCACTACCTGATTCGCAATGAGACCCGCACCCAAACCGCGATCATCGTCGAAACCGGCGAGCCGCGCGAAGTCCATCACCTCGCTCTGTTGATCGGTTTCGGCGCCACCGCCGTCAACCCCTACCTGGCGATGGAAACGCTCGACCAGATGATCCAGCGGCGCTTGCTCGTCGACATCGACCACGACACGGCCGTTTACAACTACGTCAAAGCGGCGTTGAAAGGGGTCGTCAAAGTCCTGTCGAAGATGGGCATTTCGACGATCCAGAGCTACTGCGGCGCGCAGATTTTCGAAGCGCTTGGGCTGAGCCAGCGGCTGATTGACAAATATTTCACGTGGACCGCAAGCCGTGTAGAGGGAATAGATCTGCCCGAGATCTACGCTGAAATCAAAATGCGGCACGATCGCGCTTATCCGGTGCGTGTCTATTCGCAGCCGCATGACAACGGCCATGGCGCCGAACCGGCGCAGCCGGCAGTCAACGGCAACGGCAGCAGCGGCGGGCAGCTCCTCTCGCCCGGCGGCGATTACCAGTGGCGCAGCGACGGCGAGCTGCACCTGTTCAACCCGCGCACAATTCATCTGCTCCAGCAGGCGACCCGCACCAACGACTACGCCTCCTTCAAGGCCTATACGAAGGACATCGACGAAATGAACAAGGAGTGGTGCAACCTGCGCGGACTCCTTGAGTTCGACTTCGACGGCAAGCCGGGCATCCCGATTGAAGAGGTCGAACCGGTCGAGTCGATCTGCAAGCGCTTCAAGAGCGGCGCGATGTCCTACGGCTCGATCAGCAAAGAGGCGCACGAGACGCTGGCAATCGCCATGAACCGAATCGGCGGGCGCAGCAACACCGGCGAAGGCGGCGAAGACCCGGCCCGCTATACGCTGGAGCCGAACGGTGACTCGAAGAACAGCGCCATCAAACAGGTTGCCTCGGCCCGCTTCGGCGTCACCAGCAACTACCTGGTCAACGCCCGGGAGCTGCAGATCAAGATGGCGCAGGGCGCGAAGCCGGGCGAAGGCGGACAGCTGCCCGGCAAGAAGGTCTACCCGTGGATCGCGGAGGTGCGGCACTCGACGCCGGGTGTCGGCCTGATTTCGCCGCCGCCGCACCACGACATCTACTCGATCGAAGACCTGGCCGAGCTGATCCACGACCTGAAGAACGCCAACCATCACGCCCGTATTAACGTAAAATTGGTATCGGAAATGGGCGTGGGCACCGTCGCGGCCGGGGTCGCCAAGGGCCATGCCGACGTGATCCTGATCAGTGGCCATGACGGCGGCACCGGCGCGTCACCGCAGACGAGCATCAAACATGCCGGCTTGCCGTGGGAGTTGGGCGTGGCCGAGACGCACCAGACACTCGTCATCAACAACCTGCGCAGCCGCGTTGTCGTCGAGACCGACGGCCAGCTCAAGACCGGCCGCGACCTCGCAGTGGCGGCGCTCCTCGGTGCCGAGGAGTTCGGTTTCGCCACCAGCCCGCTTGTCGCACTCGGCTGCATCATGATGCGCGTCTGCCACCTGGACACCTGCCCGGTCGGGGTCGCCACCCAGAATCCCGAGCTGCGCGAGAAATTCACCGGCGACCCGGAGCACGTAGTCAATTTCATGCTCTTCGTCGCCCAGGAGCTGCGCGAGTACATGGCGAGACTCGGGTTCCGCACCGTGAACGAGATGATCGGGCGCACCGACCGCCTGCGCGCCCGCAATGCCATCGAGCACTGGAAAGCGCAGGGCATCGACCTGACGGCCATTCTGCACCGGCCCGACGTGCCCGACGACTGGGGACGCTACTGTCAGATCGATCAGGACCATGGCCTCGAACTGGCGTTGGACAACACAACGCTGCTCGAGCTCTGCAGTCCGGCCCTCGAAAACAACGTCGAAGACGTGCGGCGCGCGCACGAGGAGCCGCACAACGAAGAAGCCGCCGCCGCGCTGCAGAAGGTGCGGGCGACACTGCCCATAAGCAACACCAACCGCGTCGTTGGCACCATTACCGGCAGCGAAATCACCCGCCGCTTCGGCCCCGACGGGCTGCTCGAGGACACGATCCAGCTGCATTTCCAGGGCGCGGCCGGCCAGAGCTTCGGCGCCTTCATCCCCAGAGGCCTGACGCTCGAACTGGAAGGAGACGGCAACGACTACTTCGGCAAAGGGCTTTCCGGCGGCAAGATCATCGCCTACCCGCCCTACGGCTCCACATTCAAGGCCGAGGAAAACATCATCATCGGCAATGTCGCCTTTTACGGCGCCACCAGCGGCGAGGCCTACGTCCGGGGCATGGCAGGCGAACGCTTCTGCGTGCGCAATTCCGGCATGCAGGCGGTCATCGAGGGCGTCGGCGACCACGGTTGCGAGTACATGACCGGCGGGCGCGTCGTCGTGCTGGGCCGCACCGGGCGCAACTTCGCCGCAGGCATGTCCGGCGGCATCGCCTACGTGCTCGACGAGAAGCCGGTGGACGGGGTCCCCTTCGACAAACGCGTCAACCTGGAAATGGTCGAGCTCGGCAAACTGGAGGACCCGCAGGAAATCGAGGAAGTGCGCGCGATGGTCCAGCGCCACTACGCCTATACCAATTCGGAGGTCGCCGGAAGGGTCCTGGCGGAGTGGGACGAATACGTGTCCAGATTTGTCAGAGTCATGCCGAAGGATTACAAGCGGATGCAGCAATGCCTGGCTGAAGTCGAAGCCACCGGTCTCAAGGGCGCGGAGGCGATGATGGCCGCCTTCGAGCGCAACAGCCAGGACCTTGCGGCGCGGGTAAGCGGAAACTGAGTATTGCCTAACAGGCGCGGCAAGAACACGCGTGGGGATTCGACGCGCAAACGCAATGCCCAGCCAGGAGACGAGTGATGGGTAAACCGACCGGCTTTCTTGAATTCGAGCGGCAAACCTTCCCCGAGCGCCCGCCCCTCGAACGAATTCAGGATTGGGATGAGTTTCATCTTCATCTCACGATTCAGGACCTGCAGCAGCAGGGGGCTCGCTGCATGGACTGCGGCATTCCCTTTTGCCATACGGGGACGATGCCAGAGGGCGGCTGTCCGATCAACAATCTCATTCCCGAGTGGAATGACCTGGTCTACCAGGACCGCTGGCGCGAGGCGTTGGACCGGCTTCACGCCACCAATAATTTTCCCGAGTTCACGGGACGCGTCTGTCCTGCGCCTTGCGAAGGTTCCTGCACCTTGGGACTGATCGAGCCGCCTGTAACGATCAAGAGCATCGAATGCGCCATCATCGACCGCGGCTACGAGGAGGGCTGGGTTGTTCCGCAGCCGCCGGCCGTTCGCACCGGGAAACGGGTCGCCGTGGTCGGTTCGGGGCCGGCGGGGCTTGCCTGCGCCGCGCAGCTCAACTCGGCGGGTCATACCGTCACCGTTTACGAGCGGGCGGACCGCATCGGCGGCCTCCTGATGTATGGAATCCCCAACATGAAGCTGGAGAAGGAGCGGGTCGAACGGCGCGTAGACTTGATGCGCGAGGAAGGCGTTACCTTCATCACCAACTGCGAAGTGGGCAAGGACATTCGAGCCGACACGCTCAAGGAGGGAAACGACGCGGTCGTCCTGTGCGGGGGTGCGACCAACCCAAACGACCTGCCGATCGAAGGGCGGGAGCTGGACGGCGTACACTTTGCCATGGAGTTCCTGCACGGCAACACCAAGCAGCTCCTGGATGGCAAGTACGGCCCCGTGCCGGGCGAAGGCTTCAGCTATCCCTTCATCTCTGCCGAAGGCAAAGATGTTATCGTCATCGGCGGCGGCGACACCGGCAATGACTGCCTGGGAACGTCGATGCGACACGGCTGCAACAGCGTCAACATGTTTGAGATCATGCCCAAGCCGCCGCCCGACCGTGCACCGAACAACCCCTGGCCGGAGTGGCCCAACATTTTCCGCGTCGACTACGGCCATGCCGAGGCCGCCGATCGCTTCGGCGCCGACCCCCGCACCTTCCTGATCAGCACCAAGCGGTTCGTTGGCGACGAGAACGGGCGGCTGAAGGAGCTGCACACCGTATTGATTGAGTGGCTGCCGAGCCAAAATGGCGCCCGCCCGGAGTTGCGCGAGGTCCCGGGGACCGAAAAGGTATGGCCCTGCCAACTGGTGCTGCTGGCGATGGGATTCCGCGGTCCGGAGAACCCTGTATTGGACCAGTTGGGCGTGGACCGCGATGCACGCTCGAATGCCCAGGCCGAATACGGCAACTACGCAACGAATGTGCCGGGCGTCTTCGCGGCTGGGGACATGCGTCGAGGCCAGAGCCTCGTCGTGTGGGCAATCGACGAGGGACGCGGCGCGGCGCGCGAGTGCGACCGCTACCTGATGGGCGAGACTAGTCTGCCGTAAGACTCCCGGGCAACCGGCGAGCATAGGCATTGGAGAAGGAACTGGGCATGGGAACGACGTTGTACGAAAAGATCTGGGACGCGCACGTGATCGCGGAGGAAGAGGGCGCCCCCGCGGTGCTCTACATTGACGCGCACCTGGTGCATGAAGTTACCTCGCCCCAGGCCTTCGCCACCCTGAAGGAACGTGGACTTCCCGTCCGCCGCACGGACAAGACCTTTGCCACGATGGACCACGCAATCCCGACGCGCATCGGCGCGGTCGAGACCGAGTGGCCGGATGACGCGGCCGCGCAGGTGGGCGCGCTGCGCGTAAACTGCGCCGAATTTGGGGTGCCGTTGTACGACATCGAGGGCGACATTCAGGGCATCGTCCATGTGATCGGCCCAGAGCTGGGCATCACGCAACCGGGCATGACGATCGTCTGCGGCGACAGCCACACCAGCACGCACGGCGCGTTCGGCGCGCTCGCCTTCGGAATCGGCACCAGCGAAGTGGGCCACGTGCTCGCGACGCAGTGCCTGTTGCAGAAAGAGTCCAAGACCTTTGCCATCAACGTGGAGGGCCAGCTGGGCAGGGGCGTGACCGCCAAAGACATTATTCTTGCGATAATCGCCAGGAACGGAGCGGCCGGGGGCGTCGGCTTCGTCTTTGAATACCGAGGCGCGGCCATCCGGGCGCTGAACATGGCCAGCCGCATGACCATCTGCAACATGAGCATCGAAGGCGGCGCGCGCGCAGGCCTGATCGCGCCCGACGAGACAACCTTCGACTACATCAAGGGCCGAGAATACGCGCCCAAGGGCGATGCCTGGGAGCGCGCCGTCGCCCACTGGCGCACGCTGCGGACCGATGACGACGCCGCCTTCGATCGCGAGTTGACGTTGGACGCGTCCGAGCTGGCCCCGATGGTGACGTACGGCACCAACCCGGGACAGGGTGTGTCGGTGACCGGGCGCATTCCAAAAGCCGATGAATTGGCGGACCCCGCCGACCAGCGCAGTCTGCAGAATGCTCTCGAGTACATGGGGCTGAGCGAGGGGCAGCCGATCGAAGGGCAGCATGTGGACATCGTCTTCATCGGCTCGTGCACGAACAGCCGCATCGAGGACCTGCGCGCGGCCGCGGACATCGCCAAAGGGCGTCGTGTCTCCGACCACGTTGAGGCGCTGGTCGTGCCCGGTTCGAAGGCGGTCAAAGCCCAGGCCGAGGCCGAGGGGCTGGACCGCATCTTCAGCGAGGCCGGCTTTGAATGGCGCGGCGCCGGTTGCAGCATGTGTCTGGCAATGAACGACGACAAGGCGGGCGAAGGAAAGTACGTCGCCAGCACCAGCAACCGCAACTTTATGGGAAGACAGGGGCCGGGCAGCCGCACGCTGCTGATGAGCCCCATCATGGCAGCAGCCGCTGCGGTCAACGGTCGCGTAATCGACGTGCGGGAGATTCTCTGATGCAGGCCTTTACCCAGCTGACAACGACGGCTCTGCCCCTACGGACGGAAAACGTCGATACAGACCAGATCATTCCAGCGCGCTACCTGACGGCAACCACGCAGGCCGGCATGGGCGACGGCCTCTTCTCCTGGTGGCGCTACAATCGCGACGGCAGCCCAAACCCCGACTTCGTCCTCAATCAGCCCCAATTCACGGGCGCTGAACTGCTGGTGGCAGGCCGCAATTTCGGCATCGGCTCAAGCCGCGAACATGCCGTCTGGGCGCTGACCCAGAACGGCTTCCGCGCCGTAATTTCATCCGCATTCGCCGATATCTTCTACAACAACAGCCTCAAAAACGGTCTGCTTCCGATACGTTTGGACGAAGAGAGCGTGGCCCACCTCCTCGACCTGGTCGAAGAGCTCCCGCAGACGACCGTCTCCATCGACCTGGCAGCCCAGACGGTCACGCTGCCGGACGTGAGCGCAGCCGAAAACAGCTGGACCTTTGATATCGACCCGTTCCGCAAGCAGTGCATGCTGCGCGGCCTCGACGATCTCGGCTACCTGTTGGATAAGGAGGAGCAGATCAGCGCATTCGAGGCCGCGGCGTCATTTTGACACCTGTGCGTTCCTGGTTGCCTATTGCAGAAAAGCATGAGCCTGTACAAATGACTGAAGACCGGGAACCAGGAAGAGGTTGAGTCAAGTGGCGGCAGGTGCGGTATCGGCGCAGTCGACGAGTTCGGTGTGGAAGGACCCCGAGCTGGTCAAAAGCTACCTGCTTCGGACGCGCAAAGGGCTGCCCCTGGCCCGGATTCAGCTGGACGTCATGATGCGGGTGATCGCCGGGGCCAAGAGTGCCTCCGGGCAGGGCGAACAGCCCGTTCGCAACTTTCTCGACCTGGGCTGCGGCGATGGCATCCTGGCGGCCACGATCCTGGACAAGTACCCGCACGCCAAAGGGACCCTGGTCGACTTCTCGATGCCGATGGTCCAGGCCGCGGTCCGCAACCTGCAGGCTTACAGCAAGTCCCTACACGTCACATCGGTCGACTACTCCGACCCCGCCTGGTTCGACATAGTATTTACCCACGCCCCTTTTGACGCCGTTGTCTCCGGTTACTCGCTCCACCATCAGCCCGACCCGGTCAAAAGCCAGCTCTATCTGGATATCTTCGACCTGTTGGAACCGGGCGGTGTCTTCGTGAACATCGAACACGTCTCGTCGGCCACGCCTCACATCGGGGCGCTCTACGACGACTACTTCATCGACAGTCTGTGGGCAAGTCAGCTAACCGACAGCAGCGCCCAGACCCGAGACCAGGTGGCGGCAGACTACCGCAACCGGGATGACAAAGAGTCGAATAAACTGGCGCCGGTGGAGCTGCAGTGCGACTGGCTGCGCCGTATCGGCTTTGAGGATGTAGACTGCTATTTCAAGATCTTCGAGCTGGCCGTTTTCGGCGGAAGGCGACCCCAGCCGAGCTACGAAGAGGAAGATTGATCCTTCAGTTCACGCCCACGAACTCCTGCAGGGGAATGTGCGGGGGCAGGGCGTTTTCAAAGGAAAGGCACGCATGGAAGCGACGATAGTCATTCTTGACGGCGACGGCATCGGCCCCGAAGTCACGGCTGAAGCAAAAAAGATTCTGGCCGTGGTGGCCGAGAGTTTCGGGCACAGTTTCGAGTTCGACCACCAGATGATCGGCGGCCGCCCCATCGATCAGTTCGGGACCAGCCTGCCCGACGAGACCGTTGCGGCCGCGGCCAAGGCCGAAGCCATCCTGCTCGGCGCGGTCGGCGGGCCCAAATGGGACGACCCCAGCATGCCCGACAGGCCGGAGCGCGGCGTCCTCGCCCTGCGCAAGAACCTCGACCTCTTCGCCAATCTCCGGCCGGTGAAGCTGCAGCCGCAGCTCCTTTCGGCCAGCACCATCAAGGAAGAGACGTTGGAGGGAGTGGACCTGCTCGTCGTGCGCGAACTGACCGGTGGAATCTACTTCGGCGCGCGCAAAGAGGCCGACGACAACTTCGAGGCCTACGACACGATGGTCTACACGCGCCCGGAGATCGAGCGCGTCGTCCGCTTGGCCGCCGACTCGGCGATGGAGCGCAACAAGCGTTTGGCCAGCGTCGACAAGGCAAACGTGCTCGCCTCTTCTCGCCTGTGGCGCAGCGTGGCGACGGAAACGCTGGCCGACTATGCCGAGCTGGAAGTCGAGCATATCCTGGTTGACGCGATGGCCATGCACCTGATCCGCCGGCCGGCGGACTTCGACGTGATCGTGGCGGGCAATCTGTTCGGGGATATCCTGACGGACGAGGCGTCGATGCTGGCCGGTTCGATGGGCATGCTGCCCTCGGCCAGCCTGGGCGACATCAGCAACCGGCACGAACTGCCGCTGGGCCTCTACGAGCCAATCCACGGCAGCGCCCCCGACATCGCCGGGCAGGGCATCTCCAATCCGCTGGCCGCGATCCTGAGCAGCGCCATGCTCCTGCGCCACAGCCTTGGCCTGGAGGAGGAGGCCGTCGCGGTCGAAGCGGCCGTCGATTCCGTCCTCGCCGAGGGCGTGCGCACGCCAGACATTGCGCAGCAGGGCACGGAGACGACCGGCACCGAGGTGATGGGCGATCTCGTGGCGCAGGCTCTCCGGGATTCGTGAAGCCCCTTCAGGTCGGAGAAGCTTCCTCCGGCAACTCTGCCCGTAGCGACCTCTTAGCGTAAGTTGAGCCGCCATTGGAATCCGGGAAGCGGCCGGGCGTACCATTTTGCATGTGAGCGGTGCACCGAGTGGGATGGTGGAAACGTGGCTACCGCAAGTGAAAGGGCATTAGCTCCTTCCGAGGCCGACGCAAGATTGCGCCGGACCGTTCGTCAACTTGGCAACCTGCTGGGCGAGACCATCGTCGAGCAGGAAGGGCGCGAGATCTTCGATCTTGTCGAGGAACTGCGCTACTTGACGCGCGCCCAACGCCAGGGGGACGGGAGCGCGGGCGCCCTCATCGAGGAATGCACTGCCCGCCTGGTTGACGATCTGGACGGCACCCGCGGCGTGCTCAAGGCCTTCACGACCTACTTTCAGCTGGTCAACCTGGCCGAGGAGCAGCAGCGGGTCCGAATCTTGCGGCAGAGGACAGCAAATGCAGAGGAGGAAGGGCGGCCGATGCCGGAGACGATCGCGGCCGCGGTCAGGCATCTGCAGGCCCTCGGAACACCCCGGCGCGAGGTCGACCGCTTGCTGGGGGAAATGCTGATTCAGCCGGTCTTTACCGCCCATCCGACCGAGGCCAAACGACGCACAATTCTCCTCAAACTGCTCGATCTGGCCAAATTGCTGCATGGCCTTGAATCTCGCGACCTTCTGCTCAGCGAAAAGGATGCCATCTGGGAACAGGTGCGGGAGATCGTCGTCTCTCTATGGCAGAGCGATGTGAACAGGGAGCGGCGGCCGGACGTGCTGGACGAGGTGCGCGAAGGGCTGTATTTCTTCGATACCACGTTATTTGATCTGTTGCCGGAAATCTACGCGGAGCTCAAGCGGGCGCTGGACACCACATTTGCCGGCGAGGCGACCGACGAAAACGGTGAGGAATCGGCAGGCCATCTGCCGACATTCTTGCGCTACGGCTCATGGATCGGAGGGGACCGCGACGGCAACCCGTACGTAACGCAAGAAGTTACCGAGAACGCGCTCCGCCAGCAGAATCAGCAGGCGCTCGAACTGTACCGGCGCACCGTGGTTTCCATGTACGGTCATCTGAGTGTCGCACGCACGCGCGGCGGGTTTTCCAAGGAATTCCTCGACAGCCTGGCGCACGACCTCGAAATGGCGCCCGAGAGCGACAAGGCCCGGCTCGAACGCTTCGCGCTGGAGCCGTACCGCCAGAAGATGATTCTGATCTACCGGCGCCTGGGCGCAACTTTGGCCCAGAACAGAGAAAGTTGGGGGTCGCAGCGGGATGACCCCTGGGCCTACCGCAACGCGGACGAGTTCATCGGCGACCTGGAGCTGATCCAGCGCAGCCTGCGCCAGAATAAGGGAAACCGGCTGGCTGAAGGAAGGTTCGCCCGACTCGTGCAACAGGCGCGCATCTTCGGCTTCCACCTGGCGTCGATGGACATACGACAGCATTCGGACCGCCACCGGCAGGCAGTAGCGGAGCTGCTAAATCGCTTCAATTTCGGCCGCAGCTTTGACTACATGGCGCTGCCGGAAAATGATCGAACCAAGCTCCTGGTCGAAGAGATCGAGAGCCCGCGCCCGTTGACCGCGCGCTTACAGTACAGCGAGGAGACGAACGAAACGGTCGCACTCTTCCGGCTCCTCCGCCAGGCACACGAACGGATCGCGCCGCAGGCAATCGGCGCCTACATCATCAGCATGACAACCTCGGTCAGCCACGTGCTCGAGGTGCTGCTGCTGGCGAAGGATGCCGGCCTCTTTGGGCGCATCGACATTGCCCCCCTGTTCGAAACGATCGACGATCTGCTCGGTGCGCCGGAAGTGATGCGGGCGCTGTTCGAGTCGCCGATATATCGTCAACACCTGGCGCAGCGCGACAACCGCCAGGAAATCATGATCGGATACAGCGACTCAAACAAGGACGGCGGCTACCTGCGCTCAACGTGGATACTCTACCAGGCGCAGAAGAGGCTGGCGGCAACCTGCCAGGCGCAGGGCGTAAAACTGACTCTGTTTCACGGTCGCGGCGGCTCGATCGGGCGCGGCGGCGGACCGGCCAACCGGGCGATCCTCGCGCAACCACCGGGTTCGGTGCAGGGACGGATCAAGATCACCGAGCAGGGTGAGGTAATCAGCGCTCGCTACAGCAACCGCGCGGTGGCCAAGCGCCACCTGGAGCAACTGGTCAACGCCGTGCTGCTGGCAAGCTGCGAAGAGGGCGGGTCCTCGGTCAACGGCGGCAGGCCGGTAAGCTCCCACCCGTCGGAGGAGATTTGGGCGGAGATTCTCGAAGAAGCCAGCGAACGCGCTGAGCGCAAATACCGGGACCTGGTGGAAAGTCCTGCGTTCCTCCGATATTTTCACGAAGCGACACCGATCGACCAGCTGGCCCAGATGAATATCGGCTCGCGACCCGCCAAGCGCCGGGAAACAACCGGCATCTCCGACCTGCGCGCCATTCCCTGGGTCTTTGCCTGGACGCAGAGCCGGGTGAATCTGCCGGGCTGGTATGGACTTGGCACCGGTTTACGGGCGGAGTCAGAGGCGCGGATGGCTGTTCTGCAGGAAATGTATCGCGATTGGCCTTTCTTCCGCACCGTCATCGACCGGTCGCAGCTCGCGATGCGCCGGGCGGATAAGACGATTGCGATGCTGTACGCCTCCCTGGCCGAAACAGAGACGCGTCAGCTGGTCTTCGGCGGAATCGACGAAGAGTTTCGGCTTACGGAGTGGGTCATTCTTGGGATCACCGGACAGGAGGCCCTGCTGGACAACGAGACGTGGCTCCTGCGCAGCATCAACCTGCGCAACCCGTATGTCGATCCGCTTCACTATGTTCAGGTTGCACTGCTCGACAAGCAACGCGCCGCCGCGGGGAATGCAGATGCCGTCGCTTCTAGCGCGGGCGCTGCTGACGATCCGCGGCTTCGCCAGGCGCTCTTGTTGTCGATAAACGGAATCGCCGCCGGTTTGCAGGCGACAGGCTGATCTTACCCAGCCCGGTCTGGTATTCACCGCAGACACAGGCGCGATACGAAATGCGAGTAGTACTCTTGGGAGTGAGGACGCGTGAAGATTCAGTTATTTGATACGACATTGCGGGACGGCGCCCAGGCTGAGGGCGTCTCCTTCAGTTGCGACGACAAACTTCGCATCGCCCAACGTCTGGACGAGTTTGGCGTAGATTACATTGAGGGCGGCTGGCCCGGCTCCAATCCCAAGGACATGGAGTTCTTCGAGCGGGCGTCGCGAGAACTGAACTTGCAGCGAGCGCGGCTGACTGCCTTCGGCTCGACCTGCCGCCGCGATATCAAGCCGGAAGCAGATGCCCAGGTCCAGCTGTTGCTGCAGGCGAACACACCGGTAATCTCGCTGTTCGGCAAGAGTTGGGACCTGCACGTGCGCGATGTCTTGCAGACAACGCAGGAAGAAAATCTGCGCATGATCCGAGATTCGATTGCATATCTCACAGCCCGCGGCAAAGAGGTAATTTACGATGCCGAACACTTCTTCGACGGCTTCAAAGAAAACGCCGCCTACGCCTTGGCGACGCTCCGGGAGGCGATAGCCGGCGGGGCATCCTGCATTGTCCTGTGCGATACCAACGGAGGCAGCCTGGCCTGGGAGATCAGCGACATCGTCGGCGCCGTTCACAGCAACCTGTTTGCGGGAGATGGTCGACTGACCATGAACGGCGGCAATGGGAAGGCGGGCCAGTTGAGCGGGATCGGAGGCGTCACCCTCGGCATTCACGCGCACAACGACAGCGACTCGGCCGTCGCCAACTCGCTCGCCGCGGTCCGCAGCGGTTGCACGCACGTGCAGGGTACCGTCAACGGCTACGGCGAGCGCTGTGGAAACGCCAATCTCGTCAGCATCATCGCCAATCTGCAGCTGAAGTTGGGATACAGCCTCGTCTCTCCACAGCAGCTCTCGTCGCTGACCGACCTCAGCCATTACGTTAACGAACTCGCCAACCTGCGGCCTGACATGCACCAGCCGTTTGTCGGACAGAGCGCATTCGCGCACAAGGGCGGCACGCACGTGAACGCCGTGCTGAAGAACGTCGACAGCTACCAGCATATCGAGCCCGAGGAAATCGGCAACCAGACGCGCGTGCTGGTCAGCGAGCTGAGCGGCAAGGACAACATCACGATCAAGGCGGACGAGTTCGGAGTGGAAGGGCTGTCGCGCGAGAAGGAGCGCGCCGTGCTCCAGCAGATCAAAGAGCTGGAGAACAACGGGTTTGCCTTCGAGAGCGCGGAAGCAAGCGTTGACCTCATGCTGCGCCGCTCACAGCCGGACTATCGACCGCGCTTTTCGCTGATCGACTACACCGTGGGCGTGGCGAACCGCGCAGGCAGAGTTCTCTCGTCGCAGGCGACCGTAAAAGTCGAGGTTGGGGATCGGATCTACCACGAAGTGGCAGAGGGCAACGGGCCGGTGGACGCGCTGATGCTGGCGCTGCGCAAGGCGATTCAGAGCCACTTCCCACAACTCGACCGGCTGCATCTGCTCGACTACAAAGTACGAATTCTCGACGGCGATCAGGGTACCGGCGCATCGGTGCGCGTGCTGATTACAAGTACCGACGGCGTTCGCAACTGGACGACGGTCGGGGCGAGCACGAACATCATCGATGCCAGCTGGACGGCCATGTCCGATGCGGTTGATTACTTCCTGGTCACCTGCAACGGGCATCACGCAGACGAACAAGCGGCAGACAAACCGACAGCGTCACCAAGGGAGCAGATCGCTCGCCATACGCCGATTCGGGCCGCGAGCAAGCCGAGCGCTGAGCTTTTCGATTTCGGATAGTTCAGGCTCATATCCGGCCAGCTATTGCGGACGACAAAGACCGGAGGCAGCTTCCCTGCGCGGGCCAATCCCACAGCAAAAGGGCAAGGTAAACTCATGACAGCGACGACAAACCACAAACTCAACAAGTTCAGCAGCGTCCTGACGCAGACGATCTCGCAGGTCGGCTCACAGGCAATGCTTTACGGCGTGGGCCTTAGCGACGAAGACATGAACAAGCCCCAGGTCGGCATCGCTTCGATGGGCTGGGAGGGCAACACCTGTAACATGCACCTGAACGCGCTGGCGCGCCGAGTGAAGCAGGCCGTCCAGGATGCCGGGCAGGTCGGCCTTATCTTCCACACGATAGGCGTCAGCGACGGCATTTCGATGGGCACGTCGGGCATGAAATTTTCGCTGTTGAGCCGCGACATCATCGCCGATTCGATCGAGGCGGTGATGCGCGCCCAGTGGTACGACGCCAACATCTCGCTGCCCGGCTGCGACAAGAACATGCCCGGCGTTCTGATGGCGATGGCCCGCCTCAACCGGCCCAGCCTGATGGTCTACGGCGGCACAATCAGCCCCGGCAGCCTGCCCGCGCCCAAGAAAGAGTCAGACCGGAAACTGGACATTATCTCCGCTTTCGAAGCCTACGGCCACTACCTTGCGGCTGACATCAGCGAACAGGAGATGCGCGAGGTACTACGCAATTCCTGCCCCGGCGAGGGCGCCTGCGGCGGCATGTACACCGCCAACACGATGGCCTCGGCGATCGAGACGCTCGGCATGAGCCTGCCCTACAGCTCCTCCTACCCGGCCACGAGCGAGGGCAAGCAACAGGAGTGCATCGAGGCCGGCGCGGCGATCCGCACGCTGCTCGAAATGGACCTCAAACCGCTCGACATCCTGACGCGCGAGGCGTTTGAGAACGCCATCACCGTCACCGTCGTCCTGGGTGGATCCACCAATGCCGTGCTTCACCTGATGGCGATCGCCAAGTCGACAGATGCGGACCTGTCGATCGACGATTTCCAGGAGATCTCCGACCGAACGCCGCTGCTGGCCGATCTCAAGCCCAGCGGAAAGCACGTAATGGAAGACCTGTACGAAGTGGGCGGCGTCCCAGCGGTGCAGAAGATGCTGCTGCGCGAGGGCTTCCTGCACGGCGACTGCATGACGGTCACCGGCAAGACACTGGCCGAAAACCTGGCCGAAGTGCCCGACCTGGCGGCAGGGCAGAAGATCATCATGCCGGTCGACCAGCCGCTCAAAGAGACCGGCCATCTGCAGATCCTCTACGGCAATCTCGCCGAAACCGGCGCCGTCGCCAAGATTACCGGCAAAGAGGGCCTCCACTTCAGCGGCCCCGCTGTCTGCTACGACTCCGAAGAGGACTGCCTGGCGGGAATCGAGAGCGACGAAGTGCTGCCCGGCAACGTCGTCGTCATCCGCTACGAGGGGCCGAAGGGCGGGCCGGGGATGCGCGAAATGTTGAGCATCACCGGGGCGATTATGGGCAAGGGCCTGGGCAGCGACGTTGCCTTGATCACAGATGGGCGCTTCTCCGGCGGCAGCCACGGCTTCGTCGTCGGTCACATCACGCCCGAGGCGCAGGAAGGCGGACTGCTGGCGCTGGCGCAGAACGGCGATACCATCTCTATCGACGCCGAGAACAATACCCTCATCCTGGAGGTCGCCGAGGAAGAGATCGACCGCCGCAGGCTCGCCTGGACCGCGCCGGACTACAAGGCCACGAGCGGCGTCCTCTGGAAGTACATCAGGACCGTGTCGAGCGCCTCAGAGGGTTGCGTCACCGACGGCTGAACACCGATTCCGCCGACCATGGCAAACGAAGATTTTCGCGGGAGATAACAGATGACAAACGCGCAAAGCAGCGCCCCTGACACAGGACTGCGCCTGGGCACCTCAACATACTCCTACTGGCACTTCACTGCAGAGAAGACTCCGATCGAAGAGGTCCTCGACGCGGCCGCCGGGCTGGGGCTGAACGGCGTCGAAATCCTGCACCGGCAGATGGAATCGGAGGAGAACGCCTACCTGCAGAAGCTCAAACGGCAGGCGTTTACGCTTGGCCTCGATCTCTACAACCTGTCGATCCACCAGGACTTCGTCCACGACGACGCCGAGGTACGCCAGCAGCACATCGACCACACGCTGGCCTGCATCGACCTCGCGCATGAGATGGGAATCCCCTCGATTCGCGTCAACTCGGGCGGCTTTCGCAAACAGGGCAGCTTCGACGACCTGATCAAGGCCAAAGGGTGGGTTGAGCCCTGGGAAGGCTTCACGATGTACGATGCCTTCGGCTGGGTGATCGACGCCATTGAGCGCTGCCTGCCGCATGCCGAAAAACGCGGCGTGCTGCTGCTGCTGGAAAACCACTGGGGGCTGACCACGTTCGCCGAGGACATGCTCAGCATCATCGAGGCGATCGACTCGCCCTGGCTGCAGGCGATCCTCGACATGGGCAACTTCATTTTCGAAGAGGACATGTACGCGGCGATGGCTCGCATCGCCCCCTACGTGCAGCTCGCCCACGCCAAGACCTACCCCGGCGGCGGCTCCTGGTACACGCTCGACCTCGACTATGCGCGCATATTCAGCATTCTGCGCGCGGCCGGCTGGCGCGGCTACTGCTCGATCGAGATGGAAGGGGCTGAGGCGGCGGAAACGGCAGTGCCGAAGAGCATCGATATGCTGAGGCGTGCGTGGAAAGAGGCAGCCTGACCAAGACTGCCGCGAGAATTGGTCCGGTCCCGTCAGCCGGCCGCGAATTGCTGACGCAGCGCCTTCTTGTCGAATTTACCGGTGCCGGTCTTGGGCAGCTCTTCAATAAACACGAAATCATCGGGCATCCACCACTTGGCGATCTGAGGTTCGAGGAACGCCCGCAGCTGCGACGCGGCAGGAGGATCATCCCCGTCGGTCGGTACGACGACGGCCAGCGGCCGTTCGTTCCAGCGCTCGTGCGGCACCGCGATCACCGCCGCTTCCAGCACCTGCGCATGGGCCATCAGCAGGTTCTCCAGCTCCACTGACGAAATCCACTCTCCGCCGCTCCGCACAAGGTCCTTGGTGCGGTCGGTGATCGTCATGAAGCCGTCGGCCGTGATCGTCACGACATCGCCCGTTCGAAACCAGCCATCCTCGGTGAAGCTGTCGCTGCTTTCGTCCAGCTTGAAGTAGTCGCGCGCCACCCAGGGGCCGCGCACCTGCAGCTCGCCCATCGTCGTGCCGTCCCAGGGCAGCTCCTCGCCCTCCTCGTTGACGAACCGCATCTCAACGCCCGAAATCGGATAGCCTTGGCGCGCCTTGACGTCCCATTGCTGGTCCTGCGGCAAGTCGCGGTGGCGCGTCAGCAGCTTCGACACCGTTCCCAGCGGCGACATCTCCGTCATACCCCAGGCGTGGACGACGTTCACGCCCAGCTCCTTCTCGTACGCCTCGATCAGGCTGCGCGGCATCGCCGAGCCGCCCACGACCAGCGCGCGAATACAGGAAATGTCGCGCCGGTTCTGCCTGAGATCGTGATAGAGCCCGTTCCAAATCGTCGGGACGCCCGCCGCGACCGTCACCCGTTCCTCCTCGATCAGCTCGGCCAGCGCCGCCGGCTGCATGTGCGGGCCCGGCATGACCAGCTCCGAGCCCACGTTGATCGCCGCGTAGGGGAGACCCCACGCCATCGCGTGAAACTGCGGCACGACCGGCATCGTCACGTCGTTCTCGGTGAGCCCGACCGCGGCGGCCTGACACGCGCCGATCGTGTGCAGATACATCGAGCGGTGGCTGTAGAGCGCGCCCTTGGGATGGCCCGTCGTTCCGCTGGTATAGCAGAGACCCATCGCCTGATTCTCGTCCTCGACGCGCCAGCTGAACTCCTCGTCCGCCGCCGCCATCAGCGTCTCGTAACTGTGGACCTCGCCGGGCAGGCAGGTCGACAATCCCTGCGGCGGCTCGTTGAAGAGAACGAAGTGTTCAACGCCTTGGATTTCGTCGGCCAGCTTCTCGATGAGCGGAAGCAACGTGCCGTCGACAAAGACTACCTTGTCCTCGGCATGATTGATGATGTAGGCCAGCTGGCCGGGGAAGAGCCGTATGTTGAGCGTATGCACCACCGCGCCCGCGCCCGGCGCGCCGAAATAGAGCTCAAGATGCTGGAAATTGTTCCACGCAAAGGTGCCGACGCGGTCCCCCGCTCCCACACCCAGCCCCTCCAGCACGTTGCCCAGCCGTTTGACCCGCCGGTAGAGGTCGCGGTAGGTGTAGACATGCAGGCTGCCGTCAGGCTGCTTCGTCTTGATCTGCTTGTAGGGATAAAGGCGGTTGCCATGCTCCAGGACGCGGTCGATGGTGAGCGGATAGTTCATCATCAGACCGGTAAGCATTTGGCGGCTCCTTGGCTGCAGGCGGATTGGCTGGCGAGCGAAGGGTGGGGCTTCGTGGAAATTCTAGTGCCTGCGCCCGGATTGGTCAACCCGATTCAGGTCCCGCAGCAGGCGCGATTCGGGTCAGACGAAGGCGCCAATGCCGGTCAGCTCGCGGCCCGCGATCAGGAGGTTTATCTCGTTCGTCCCCTCATATGTATAAGTGGCCTCAACGTCGGTGAAGAGGCGCGCCGCATGGTGGTCGAGCAGGATACCGTTGGCGCCCAGGATCTCGCGCGCCAGCGCCGCCGCCCGCCGCGCCTTGGCCGCGCACGTCTGCTTGGCCAGCGAGAGTTGACCTGGCGTGGCCGCGTCCCCCTCCATTAGTTTTGCCAGCCGCCAGACCAGCAGCTGCGACTGCGCCAGGTCGGCCGCCATCTCCACCAGCTTGGCCTGCACCAGCTGGAACGAGGCGATCGGCTTCCCGAACTGTTCCCGCCGGCAGGCGTAGTCGAGCGCAATTTCATAGCAGCCAGCCGCCAGCCCGACCGCCTCCCAAGCCACGCCGGCGCGCCCGAGCGCCAGCACGCGCGCCAAATCGCGAAAACTGTTGCAGTGCGCCAGCCGGTTCGCGGCCGGCACATGCACTTCGTCAAGTGTGATATCCGCCTGGTGCACGGCCCGCTTCGAGATTTTGCCGGTCATCGCCGTGGCTGTAAAGCCGGGCAGCTGCGACGGTTCCTCCAGCACGAAGCCGCCGTACCGACCGGCCTCGTCGCGCGCCCACACGATGATCAGGTGCGCGATCGTGCCGTTGCCGATCCAGCGCTTGCGCCCGTTCAGGACATAGTGCTCGCCCACTTGCCGGGCCGTCGTCAGCACATTCGCCGCATCCGAACCCCGTTCCGGCTCGGTCAACGCGAACGCGCCCAGCCGCTCCATTCGCACCATCGCCGGCAGCCAGCGCTCCTGCTGCTCCTCCGAGCCCAGCATGCCGATCGATCCCATCGCCAGCCCCGAGTGCACGCCGAAGATCGTGCTGATAGAGCCGTCGACGCGACTGATCTCATACTTGACCAGCCCGTCGCTGACACTGTCCAGCCCCGCGCAGCCGTTGACTCCCATCGTCCCGCCCACGATCGGCAATTTGCCCAGGCCGAGCGCCAGATCGAGCGCGATCTCAGCCCGCTCCCAGTATTCGTTGATCGCCGGCTTGACGACCGTTTCCATGTAGTCGCGCACCTGCTCGCGCAGGTCGCGCTGTTGTTGCGTGAGCAGACCGTTGAAATCGAAGGGGTCGGTGTTTGGTGAATTCATGAGTCTTCCTCCGGCTTCAAATCCTGGCATTATACTGAACCTACCGTGAACTGGCACTCGCGGTCTGTATGTTCAATTCCAACAATGCTTGTAATCGTTGAACTTTGTCGCCGGGCGCGGGACGCACACAGCCTGCAAATATGTTAGAATTGGACCGCCCATTCTTGGCGAAAATCTGAGTTCGAACTGGAGGAGAATCGCCGTGCTGGAGGCAGAGGGAAAGGCGTGTCCGAATTGTGGCCTTGATTGCACCGCAGGTCTAGACGAAGCAACTGTCTATCTGCATTGTCCCGATTGCAAGACCGAATGGCTTGATAGATTGGCCTGGGTTCGGAAGCGGGAACAGTTTGGGACCTCTCCAGATTTCCGCGCTCATCCTGGGTGTTGCCCCACATATGGCTGGGAAGGTGAGCTGTATTTCTGGTACTGCCTTGACAAGGGAGTTCTGGTCGTCGAGTGTGACGAATGTGACGCGACCTGGACCGATCCCAGGAAAGTACTCTTGAAGTATGCCACTCGCCCCTTCGGCTCGAACAGCCTCTTCTTGCCAGAGATTCAGTGCTCCATGTGGAACACCAGAGGGGGCAACGCGCGAGGAAGTCATCTTCCGGGGATTTGAGGACTGCATTCAGGAAAAAGCCAAACCTGATCTACCTGGTATCGATGACCCTTTTGGCTGGCGAGACTCTTGCGATTCCACCCCAGATCACACTGTCCAGGATGTCGTTCGCGAAGCGATCCGCGTCTATGAGATAGACGGTGTTGAGGAGACTGTGGCCTACTTCAGCCTATACGAACTTTCGGATACGACATCTTACTATTCATTGTCGATCGCGGTGGCTATACGATCGCCAGCCCATTCTCTGAAATGATTGGACGGGACCCCGCCCTGCGCGTCGATTCCAAGGGCCGCTTCTTTGGTGACGACATGTTGAGCGCCACGGAAGAAGGCAAGTGGATCAGCTACTTTTTTCGAAATCCGCAAACGGGCAGGGAATCGAGAAAGCGCACATGGGTGGCGAGGCACCGACGGCCTGTTCTTCGCATCAGGCTACTACCCGAATGATGGAGGCATTTTCATGCGGTGGCCGGCAAGCCCGCGTTAGGCCGCCCTGGGCCAGTTTTCGACATTATCAGGCTGGTCAGCACGCTTAAGTCCTGCAGGCATACCACCCCTTCCATGTGGGCCCCCTAAACCTTATGCTACAGTTCAGCCGCAAGGAGACTTGCTTATGACCACAAACATGCACACTCTATTCCGCATTCCCGGCCCCACGCAGGCCGACATCGAGGCCTTCCACAACGACGGCTTCATCGCCTACCCCGACGTTTTCATCGAGGAAGCCAGGGAAACTCTGATCGCTGAGATCGAGGGCCTCGACGAAGTGCGTGGATACGTTCGGCAACTGGAAAACAACACCGACGAACCCAAACCTTACTTCGTGCGCCCCTGGAACGACCGCGGCCCCTACGCCGACCGGCTGATCGACGATCCCTTCATCACATCCCTGCTACAAGCCACCGTCGGCAGCGACTACCACTTCTGCCACTCCGCGCTCAACATCTCCCCGCCCGGCGCGACGCCGATTCGTTACCACCAGGACCACCACCACTGGAGGCACGAGAATCCCGTAAACATCGCCGAACGCGACAGATACTACGTACAGATTCTCTACTATCTCAACGGCTTCACCCTGGGCGACCGCAACCTCAAAGTCATTCCCGGCAGCCACCGCGTCGCCCCCACTGAGGACGCCACCGCCGAAAACATGCTCGCCGGAAAATTCGACGCCGAAGCTGGCCGCCCGCTCAAGGAGAGGCGCTTAGAACTGCCGCCCGGCAGCATGGTATACATCAACGCCCGCATCTTCCACGCCGTCGAGGCCAAGCCCGCCGACTCCCCGCAGCCCTACCGCATCTTCAATATCGACATCTTCAAAGAGGCCGGCCCGCCCCACCGCTACACCCAGGAGATCCCGGCCGAATGGATCGCCCGCGCCGGCCGCGCGCGCAAGAAGCTGTTCATGCGCGAAGCCTACAGCGAAGGCTGCTGGCGCAGCTGACGGTTTCGACCACCAAGCCACTTGTTTCGGGGGAGTACTGAGCAGCCGACTGCCACGACCTTGGTTGGGCTGGGCCCACTGTGCCGGCGAGAAGGTCTACGATGTCTTGCAGATGAGTGTCGGAGGCAGGTAGACCTTCGTTCTCGAAACTCTTGCCAGCTTTTCCCAGCTTGAAATATACTGGCAGGCATCTCAAGCACAGTGGGCGAGCCAAAGAACGCGAGGTTGTCCACTGGACAGGAAAGGATGAGAAAAATGCGGAAGTCACTGCACAAAACGACGACGGTGTTGCCCGGAGGCAGAATCGAAATCGTCGCTCAGGAGCTTCCGGTGGGCGAGTCCGTCAACGTGGTGATTCTCGGGTCGCCGGCGCCCCACCGGCGTTCCGCAGTGGACATTCTCAGAGATGCGCCAGGCCAACGCTTGTTCAAGACTGCGGAGGAAGTGGAGTCCTACCTCAAGGACGAACGTTCGTCATGGGCATAGGAGGTCGGATTAGATTCCGTTGACATTGCAGAAGAATATTCTAAGAGGCGAAATTTGCAAGCTGTCTGAAAGCAGTTTGGACTCTGATTTACCTGATTTTCGTGAACGAAGCCCGCTCCTGGAGCCAGCGCCGTTCATCATGTCCATCAGATAAATCAGTTGAATCAAAGTTCAGACAATTGTCGACGAGCCGTAGTTCCATCGGTGAAGATGAGAGCCGAATCACTAAGCGGGCGACCTCTCCCACATACAGTTGCGTGACCCAAGGTAGCAAAAGAGCCTGCCTCTGTGCACAACTGACGAAGCCCACTGGAGCGCCCAGCCCTATGCAGGACTTCCTCCGCTACCGCCAAATCCACCTCGACTTCCACACCAGCGAGCAGATCGCCGAAATCGGCGCCGAGTTCGACCCCGACGCATGGGCGCAGATGCTCGCCGAGGCAAACGTGGACTCGATCACCTGCTTCGCCCGCTGCCATCACGGCATGATCTACTACGAGACGCAGGCGCACCCGGAACGCCGCCACCCCCACCTGGCGCGCAACCTGCTCGCCGACCAGATCGAAGCCGCCCACGCGCGCGACATCCGCGTGCCGATCTACACCACCGTGCAGTGGGACTACTACACCGCACAGCGCGAGCCGCAGTGGCTGCAGGTCGCAGCCGACGGCTCCATCCAGGGCCAGAAGCCCTACGAAGCCGGCTTCTACGCCCGCCTCTGCCTCAACACGCCCTACGTCGACTTCCTCAAAGCCCACGTCGACGACATCTTCGCCCAGCTGCCCGCCGTCGATGGCCTCTTCTTCGACATCGTCCAGGACCAGGACTGCTCCTGCCCCGCCTGCCGCCGCCAGATGATCGCGCAGGGAATCGATCCCTCCTGCCTGGAGCAGCGCCTCGCCTTCGGACAGCAGGTCACCGACCGCTTCAAACGGGCTATCTCCGACCACGTCCGCAGCCACAGCAGTGATTGCACGATCTTTTATAACTCCGGTCACGTCGGACCGCGCCAAGCCGCAACCGCAGACGCCTACAGCCACTGGGAGCTCGAATCGCTCCCCTCCGGCGGCTGGGGCTATATGCACTTTCCGCTCTCGCAGCGCTACGCCCGCGCCACCGGCCGCGACTGCCTCGGCATGACCGGCAAATTCCACACCTCCTGGGGCGACTTCCAGTCCTACAAGAACGAGGCCGCGCTCCAGTTCGAGTGCTTCCAGATGCTCGCGCTCAACGCCAAATGCTCGATCGGCGACCAGCTCCACCCCAGCGGCCGCCTCGACCGCGCCACCTACGACCTCGTCGGCCCCGTCTACGCCCAGGTCGCCGCCAAAGAGCCCTGGTGCCGCGGCGCCCGCGCCCTCACCGACATCGGCCTCTTCACGCTCGAAGAGTTCAGCGGCGAGCGCCTCACCCCAGAAACCATCGCCGCCGTCCGCATGCTGCAGGAGAGCGGCCACCAGTTCGACATCGTCGACAGCCGCAGCGACTTCACACCGTACCGCCTCCTCATCCTGCCCGACGCCGTCCTCCTCGACGACGCGCTCGCGCAAGAAATCGCCGCCTACCAGGCCGGCGGCGGCAAACTGATCGCATCCTTCGAGTCGGGCCTCACCCCCGATCTCTGCGACTTCGCCCTGCCCCAATGGGGTATCCGCAAGACCGGCGACGGCACCGTCGACAGCCAGGCCCAGCCCGTGCGCGGGCGCCACTTCCCCAGCGGCGACTACGTCGACTACCTGCGCGCCCACAACGTCCTCGCCCGAGGACTACGCGAAACTGACTATGTCATCTACATGCGCGGCCTCGAAATCGCCGCCGCCCCCGAAACCGAAACGCTCGCCAGCGTCGTCCCCGCCTACTTCGACCGCACCTGGGAGCACTTCTGCTCCCACCGCCAGACCCCCGCCGCCGGCCATCCCGCCGGACCGGCCGCGGTCCGCGCCGCCGGCCTCATCTACTTCGCCCATCCCATCTTCCGCCAGTACCACCGCAACGCGCCCCGCTGGTGCAAGCAGCTCCTCCTCAACGCGCTCGATCTCCTCCTGCCCGACCCGCTCCTCCGCCACCGCGGCCCCAGCACACTCATCGCCGCCCTAAACCAGCAACCCGAGCACAGCCGCTGCGTCCTGCACCTGCTCCATTACGTCCCCGAACGCCGCGGCCAGGAGTTCGACGTACTCGAAGACGTCCTGCCCCTCTACAACGTCGAGCTCAGCCTGCGGCTGCCCGCGCCCGTTTCAAGTGTACGCTGCGTTCCCGCCGGAGAAACCCTGCCCCACGCGACCGAGGATGGCCGCGTCACCTTCACGGTGCCCGCGATCGAGGGCCACCAAATGATCGAAATCATCCTCTCCTGACCCGCCCAACAATCTACAACTCACTATCCACTATCCGCTGCAGTCTCGCCGTTCCCAACCGATCACTGACCACCGACCACCGGCCCCTGACCACTGCAGTGCCAGGGAAGGCGGATGGTCACGGCCGCGCCCTGTCGCGGCCCGCTGCTTGCTGCAGAGATCCCGCCCCCATGCGCTTCGACTATCGCCCGCGTGATTGTCAATCCCAGGCCCGTGCCCCCCACCCCGCGGCTTCGTGACTGGTGGGTACGGAAGAAGCGGTCGAATAGGTGCGGAAGGTTTGCGGCATCAATGTCAATCCCGTCATTGATGATCGAGATTGCCACCGTCCCGTCCTTTTCCAGCGCCGCCCTAGCCAGGATCGGCCCGTCAGGCCCAACGCAGTTTATGGCGTTCTTCAGGACGTTTCCCAGCGCCTAGCTCATGCGCATCCGGTCGAACCTCATCTCCGGGAGAACAGCGGGCGCCTCAAGCGACAGGCTGACCTGCCGAGCCCGCGCCTGTGGCTGCCAGCGCTCTATCTCTGCTGCGAGCAGTTCAGAAATCGGACCTGCCCGCAGAGTGAGCCTCAAGCCGTCATGGTCTGTCTCCGCAAGCCAGTTCAGTAGCCAGACCGCGCAGCCTGTCTACTTCCTGGATTATATGGTCGGCCGCGCTCTCAGGCGCCTGAAGCCCGTCCCGCAACCCCATTGCCTCCAGCTGTATGACGCTCAATGGCGTATTCAGCTCATGAGAGACATCGTTTATCAGCCGCCTGCGCAGGTTGCGCTGCGTTTCCAGGGCCGACGTCATCCTGTTGAAGGCCGCGCTCATCCTTCCCAGCTCATCCGAGGACGTGACCGCCAATTGCTTCGAATCCCCCTGCGCAATTGCTTGGGCCGCCTCCGTCAGAGCCGTCACCGGGGCCGTAATCCGCTTTGACAACCAAGCCGCCAGCAGAATGTCAACCCACGCCGTCAGCACGCCCCCAATCAGGGTGATGTACAGAAGCGTGTTGAGAAAACCATGCGACTCCGTCGACAGGAACGCGTGATTGCCATCCACATAGACGTAGCCTGCGACTTCGTTCGCAGCCAGATCGGTCACTGCCGCGCGATATCCGTCCAGGCCGGGCGCGGCGGCTCCGGCTAACAGCTCGGAAAGGTTGTCCTTCACCACGCGCCCATCGAGGCCGGTCACGACGACCCGTATCGGATCGCTGTGGAAGAGCTCGAAAGGTTCTCTCCCACCTTCTTCAGAGAGCTCCCTCTCCTGGCCGTCATCGTATATTTATCCGGCCTCAGACAGCGTTTGGTCCAACGAGCCCCAGCCCCCCGCAGCCGTGTACGCCCGGCTCAGGCTTCCGGCGAGTTGGCTTGCCTCGTCGGCGCCTATCTCGTCAACGAACACGCCCAGACGGTACTGCGTCGCGAAATATCCTACGCCCACGCCGAGCATGACTGTAAGGACGATGACGGCGACAATAGCCCCCATGATTCGCCAGCGCAGCGACATCACTCCTCCTCTGCCGCGAACCAGTAGCCGGCGCCGTAAACGGTCTGAATGGGCTGTCTGCCATCCCGCTTGATGCGCTTGCGAAGGCGGGCGATTTGGCTGTCGATGGCGCGGTCGAAACCGTCGAATTCGTCATCGAACGCCAGCGCCATCAGCTGCTCACGGCTGAGCACCTGGTTGGGATGGCGCATGAACGCTGACAGCAGAGCAATCTGCGCCTGGCTCAGAATGACCGGCTCTCCACCGACGGTCACGGTCCCGCTGACCTCATTCAGCGTGATGCCGCCGCGTTTTAGCTCCTGCTGGACCCTGCCTTTCACGCGACGAAGCACCGCGCCGGCGCGCGCGATGATCTCATCCGGATCGAAGGGTTTGACAATGTAATCATCAGCGCCGCTATCCAGGCCGATGACTCGCTCGTCGTGGGCCTCTCTGGCCGTCAACATGAAGATCGGGACCGCCGACTCCCGGCTCAGAATTCTGCACAGGTCCACGCCATCGAGACGGGGGAGCATCAGGTCGAGGACAATCAGGTCCGGCGTCAGATCGCGGGCCAGGTCCAGACCGGCCTCGCCATCGTGAGCCACCTCAGCGAAGCACCCCGCGCGCTTGAAGTAGACCTTGACCCAGTCCGCGATCCTCGTATCGTCTTCGACAATCAACACCGTGCCGCCCATCGACACCCCTCCAGCTTACTGCCCCAGGCCCCGGTGCCCCGTCGAGACACCGAGGCCATCCTCTGGATACACTCAGGCCAACCGTCGCACTCCAAGCGAAGTTTCGTCATCTCCCTTCAGCCGGCTGTGGCTGGCCCTAGCCGCCGCCGCCATGACCTCCGGCGCTCTCAGCGCCTTCCTCTTCCGTATGGGGAGCGGGCCCGGTACCGCCACAGTCGAAAACCTCCATGTGGACGACGTATCCATCGTAAGAGACCCCGGCGAGACTCGCTTCACCGGCGACCGACAGGTTGGAAGTCGCTTCCTGGCCGGGACTCAGATGCCCCAGCACATCGGGGCCAAGCTCTCCTACTGTCTTCGCGCCCGACTTCAAGTGGGGTTCGGCCTGCACGTAGCAAAGCTCCTGCGAGTGCGTGTTCCGTACCGTCGCCAGGACAGACTGGGTCGCCGCGTCGTACCGCGCGGAGACAGCCAGGCCCCCGAGGACACCGTCCCACGTCTGGTCGAGAGGAACAACCGGGCTCGACATGGCGGCTTCCCCGCTCTCTCCATCACCTTCAGGACCCGTGCCGCCGCCTTCTCCGCCGGACTCTCCGGCGCCGCCATGCTCGCCACCGGCTTCACTTTCCGAATGGCCCGCCTCGCCGCCACTGCCCACCTCGGCATGGGCGATCCACCCGCTGAATGATGCCGCGGTTGCGGGCAGGTTGATCGCCAGCACCTGTCCCGGCGCCAGGTCGCTCTCCGGTGTCGGGCCGAGCTCCGTCCCGTTCGATAGATGCACCTCGACCCTGACACGGGGCAGGACGGCGCCGGTCGTGTTCTCCACGCTGCCCTTGAACGAGTTGCTTTCAGCGTCGTAGCGCAAGACCAACCGCGCGCCGTTGCGGACCGCATCGTAAGTCCCGTCCAACGCCAGGGTGGCGCCGCCGCCCTCTTCACTGCCGGACACACCGGATTCACCCCCACCTTCACCGCCGCTTTCGCCGTCTGCCCGGCCTCCGGAACCGTGTTCCCTGCCGCCCTCTCCGCCGCCGCCATGCTCACCACCGGCTTCGCCGCCGCGCCGCTCAACTTGCTCCCGAGATTCCCTGCCGCTGCCGGAATCCCGGCCTTCTCCATGCCCGCCGACGCCCGTGCATCCGGCCAGAATGCCCACCCCAAGCAAGGCAGCCAGGATAAGCCCTGTCAGGAGCTTCTTCACCTTCAGTCTCATGCAAGTCACTTTTCATCCCTTTCGTGAACTGTCAGTCGAACGATCCACTGCAGCCCACGATAGCGATGAAATGTTGCAGAATTATGTCACCCCCAGCCCGGACTCGCCGCTATAACCCTCTTCCTTGAACGAAATGTCAATGAACCATCAATACTGAACACTGCCGCCCGCCGCGACCCTCCGAAATCTCAACACTAAAAACTAACTGCTAAAAACTAGAAACTCTCCCGCCAATAATCCACCACCACAACCTTCTCCACGTGCGGCGTCACCAGATCGGCCAGCGCCAAGTGGTCGGGGTGCGGCAGATAAGCGTCGCGGTCCGCCTCGCTCGCGAACGTCAGCAAGTAGCAGTGTGTGTACCCCTGCGACGGGCCCTCGACGCTCACATCCGTCCCCCACTCGAACGCCTGGATCTCCTCAAAATTCCCCTTCAGCGCCAAGAACCCCTCTTCCATCTCACGGATCTTTTCGTCGGACGTCCCCTCTTTGAACTGCAGCAGGACAACATGACGAAGCACCGGTCTTTCAGACATTGCTCTCCTCCCAAATCTCGTTCTTCCTACTGGCTTTAACATAAAGACGATTGTGCAGCCGTCTGTCTGCGCACGGCCCCCCGCCAACCTAACCGAAACCCGCGCCCATCGCAAGCCGGCCTCCCCTCCTCCCAACTGGAACCCATCCGTCAAAAACTGTAGAATAAACAGAACCGACCCAATAACATCACTAAAGAGCATCAGGCAACTAAAAACTAGAAACTCAAAACTGGAAACTAGAAACCAACCATGCGCCCCAACATCCTCTTCATCATGTCCGACGACCACGCCTCGCACGCCATGAGCAGCTACGGCAGCCGCATCAACAATACCCCCCACCTTGACCGTATCGCCGACGGCGGCATGCGCTTCAAGAACTGTTTCTGCACCAACTCGATCTGCACGCCCAGCCGCGCCGTCATCCTCACCGGTACCTACAACCACGTCAACGGCGTCACCACCCTCGCCTCCAAACTCGACGGCCGCCAGGTCACCATGCCCAAGCTGCTGCAGGCGGCAGGATACCAGACCGCCATGATCGGCAAATGGCACCTCGGCCACGGCGGCGTCAACGACCCGACCGGCTTCGACTACTGGAACGTCCTGCCCGGCCAGGGGTCTCTACCACGACCCTGAAATGATCGAAATGGGCCGGCACAAGACGTTCCCCGGCTACACCACCGACCTCATCACCGACTTCTCGCTCGACTGGCTGCGCGCCCGCGACCCCGGACGCCCCTTCTTCCTCATGTGCCACCACAAAGCGCCCCACCGCCCCTGGGAACCCGACGAAAAACACGCCCTCATATACGAGGACGAAGAGATCCCCTACCCTGAAACTTTCGACGACGACTACAAGAACCGCGCCGCCGCCGCAGCCGCAGCCGAAATGCGCATCGACCGCGACATGACGCTCACCGACCTCAAACAGCCCACGCCCAAGCGGTTGACGCCGGGCCAGGAGAAAAAGTGGAAATACCAGCGCTACATCAAGGACTACCTGCGCTGCGTCGCCTCGATCGACGATAACGTCGGCCGCCTGCTCGACTACCTCGAAGAGGAGGGCCTCGCCAACAACACCATCGTCGTCTACACCTCCGACCAGGGCTTCTTCCTCGGCGACCACGGCTGGTACGACAAACGCTTCATGTACGAAGAGTCGCTGCGCATGCCGCTTCTCATCCGCTACCCGCGCGCCGTCCGGCCCGGCACAGTCAACAACGACATGGTCCTCAACGTCGACTTCACGCCCACCCTGCTCGACTACGCCGGCGTCGAAATCCCCGACCACTTCCAGGGCAGCAGCATCCGCCCGGTCCTGGCCGGCCACACGCCCTCCGGCTGGCAGACCTCCATGTACTACCGCTACTGGATGCACCTCGCCCAACACCACGTCTACGCCCACTACGGCGTCCGCACCCTGCGCTACAAGCTGATCTACTACTACGCCGACGCCCTCGACCAGCCCGGCGCCATCGACGAGCCCAAACGGCCCGAATGGGAGCTCTTCGACCTCAGGACCGACCCCTACGAGCTCAACAACGTCTACCACGAGCCCAGGTACGCCCGGATCGCCGAAAATCTCACCGCCGAGCTCAACCGCCTCCAGGCAAGGGTTGGCGACGAGCCATACGATCATCCTACTGCCGCGGGGATGTGGCGGGCCTAGGCTTGCCCATCCGCTTCCCTGCGTAGGGGCAGGCCTTGTGCCTGCCCGCTCCCCGTCCTCCATAGCTGCAGGATCTAGGTCCCATTGACTCTAAAGGAAGAACATTCAAAGAGAGGACATCTACAGGCGGTCTGAGAATAGTTTGGAATCTGATTCACCTGATTCTCGTGAACCAAGCCCCCCTCGGGAGCCAGCGCCCTTCATCATGTCCATCATAACAATCAGCTGAACTGCAGTTCAGACAAATGTCGACGAGCCCTAGAGACTCCGTCGAAGGAGCTGCCTCCGTCGAGTCACAGCCAAGCCCCTGATTCCAAAGTCGCAGGAAGAGGCCGCGCATCCGGTTTGGCGAAACCTAACGATCACTGCTAATATGGCACGTATGTACTATTCTGGAAACATCGTGAGACAGGAGACTGCCTACAGTGGCCACCCAACCGGATGACCGGCCCAACGGAACAGGACGCCTCGACCGCATCGAAGCGCTGTTGGAGGATACTGCCGAGCTGCAGAAGCAGAACACGCGGGGCTTGGCCGAAACGAAACAGCTAATCGAGGGCATGGCCGAGCAGCAGAAGCAGAACACGCAGGGCCTGGCCGAAACGAGACAGCTAATCGAGGGCATGGCCGAGCAGCAGAAGCAGAACACGCAGGGCCTGGCCGAAACGAGACAGCTAATCGAGGGCATGGCCGAGCAGCAGAAGCAGAACCGGCGGGGCCTGACCGAAACAGGACGGCGCATTGACGGCATAGATGCAAGGCTGGACCGGATTTCGGAGAGCTATGCACAGACCCGAGAACTCCTCGACGACATTGCCGCACGGCAGGACCGAAATGAGCGCGGGTTGGCCGAAACAAGAAGGCTAATCGGGGATTTGGCGAACGTCGTCGCCGGCATCGGAGAAATCGTAGCGACGCATGTGGAGGATCAAACTGCGCACCGTTAACCCGCCCCATCTGGTCCGCCAGCTCCGGCCGCTGCCTACGACCTGAGATGAAAGAGCACGACTTCATCGCCAAGTGGCGCGCCTCGGAGCTCAAAGAGCGCTCCGCCGCCCAGGAACACTTCATCGACCTCTGCCGTCTGCTCGACGAGCCGACGCCCGCCGAGGACGATCCCAGCGGTCAGCGCTACTGCTTCGAACGCGGCGCGCGCAAGGACAGCGGCGGCAGCGGCTGGGCCGACGTCTGGAAGCGCCACTGCTTCGCCTGGGAATACAAGGGCCCCCACAAGGACCTCGACGCCGCCTTCAACCAGCTGCGCCAGTACGCCCTCGCGCTAGAAAATCCGCCCCTCCTGATCGTCTCCGACATGGTGCGTTTCCGCATCCACACAAACTGGACCAACAGCGTCAGCGTCGTCCACGAGTTCACGCTCGAGGACCTGGCCGACGGCGCCGTGCGCGACAAGCTCAAGTGGGCCATGTCCGACCCTGAACGGCTGCGCCCCGGCGAGAGCCGCCAGTCCTTGACCGAGCGCGCCGCAGCCTCCTTCGCCAGACTTGCCCAGTCGTTGCGGGCGCGCGGCCAAGATCCACAGGAGGTGGCCCACTTCGTCAACCGCCTCGTCTTCTGCATGTTCGCCGAGAACGTCGGCCTGCTTCCCAACGAGATGTTCACCCGCATGTTGGACCACGCCCGGAGGCACCCGCACGAGTTCGCCGACATGGCACGCGAGCTCTTTGGCAAAATGTCGACCGGCGGCCGCGTCGGATTCGAGACCGTGGACTGGTTCAACGGCGGCCTTTTCGACGATGACGCCGCCCTGCCGCTCGAACGCGCCGAAATCGAGACGACACTGGAGGCCGCCGCGCTCGACTGGTCCGAGATCGATCCCTCCATTTTGGGAACCCTCTTCGAGCGCGGCCTGGACCCGGAGAAACGCGCCCAGCTCGGCGCGCACTACACCGACCGCGACAAGATCATGCAGATCGTCGAGCCGGTCGTCGTGCGCCCCTGGCTCAGGGAGTGGGAAGCGGCGCGCGCCGAGATCGCGCTGCTGCTGGAGCGCGCCGACGTTGCTGGTTCGCCCGGTCAAAAGACCCGCTTGCGCCGGCGCGCCGAAAAGCAGCTGAACGCATTCCTCGACCGCCTGTGCGCCTTCACTGTGCTCGACCCCGCCTGCGGCTCCGGCAACTTCCTCTATCTCGCCCTGCACGCGCTAAAGGACGTCGAGCACCGCGTCCAGCTCGAAGCCGAGTCGATGGGCCTGCAGCGCGGCTTCCCCGCCGTCGGCCCCGCCAGCGTCAAGGGCATCGAAATCAACCCCTACGCCGCCGAACTCGCCCGCGTCTCCGTCTGGATCGGCGAAATCCAGTGGATGCGCCGCAACGGCTTCAGCGGCGCCCGCCGACCGATCCTGGAGCCGCTCGAAACTATCGAGTGCCGCGACGCGATTCTGGCGCCCGACGGCACCGAACCGGAGTGGCCCGAGGCCGATGTTGTGATCGGCAATCCGCCCTTTCTGGGGGGCAAGCTCTTGCGCGGCGTACTTGGCGGGGCTTACGTCGAGTCGTTGCAGCGGCTCTACGGCGCTTGCATTCACGGCGAAGCAGACCTTGTCTGCCATTGGTTCGACAAGGCCGGACGTCTCGCAGCCGGCGGCAAGCTGGCTCGCGCCGGCCTCGTAGCCACCAACTCCATCCGCGGCGGCCGCAACCGCTCGGTCCTGGATCGAATCATTGAGCACGGCTCCATATACGATGCATGGTCCGATGAACCGTGGGTGATCGACGGGGCGGCAGTACGTGTTTCGCTGGTTTGTTTCGCAGGCAGGGAAGTCGGATTTTGTCCTCGACTAAACGGAGTGGAAGTTACTAGGGCAAATGCTGACCTAACTGCCGGTCCTGTCGACCTTACGGAAGCCAAGAGATTGGTACACAACGGCGAATGTGCGTTCATGGGAATTACAAAAGGGGGTCCCTTGGAAGTCGCAGGAAACATAGCACGGGAGTGGCTGGAGCTTCCCTCCAACCCAAACGGAAAGCCCAACGCTGACGTATTGAAACCGTGGGTGAATGGGCAGGACATCACAAGGAGACCTAGTGACAGGTGGATAATCTACTTTCCATCGCACTTGAGCAGAGCTGATGCTGCACTTCATGAAGCACCTTTTTCTTACGTGGAAGGCAAAGTGAAACCCGAAAGGCAGCAAGGCGGTCTGGAGCAATCAGGATATAATTGGTGGCGGCTTGTACGCCCTCGGCCAAGAATGTGGAAAGCATTGAAGAACCTTTCACGTTACATCGTAACACCTACAACGGCGAAACATCGCCTGTTTTGCTGGTTAAGCTCAGGAATCTGCCCTGACCATGCCTTGATAGTAATTGCCCGCGACGACGACACGACCATTGGCATCCTCCACAGCCGCTTCCACGAATCCTGGTCGCTGCGGCTCTGTACATGGCTGGGAGTAGGCAACGATCCCCGCTACACGCCCACCACCACCTTCCAGACCTTCCCCTTCCCGCAAGGCCTCTCCCCCGACATCCCCGCCGAGGACTACGCCACCGACCTGCGCGCCGTCGCCATCGCCGATTCGGCGCGCCGCCTTGTTCAATTGCGCGACCGCTGGCTCAACCCGCCTGAATGGGTCGACTGGGTTGACGAACCCGTCCCCGGCTACCCCAAGCGCCCCGTCCCCCGCGACGAAGCAGCCGCCAACGAGCTTAAGTCCCGCACGCTCACCAACCTCTACAATACGCGCCCCCAATGGCTCGCCGACGCCCACGCCGCCCTCGACGCCGCCGTCGCCGCCGCCTACGGCTGGGACGCCGACATCTCCGAGGAAGACGCGCTCGCAGAGCTCTTGGCGCTAAACCTGGCAGAAGGGGGGGACTAGGTCGTCAAACGTGGCAAAGACCAATTGGATGGTTTGACAGTCTTGAGGAGTAGCTGCTATATTGGCACAAATGGGCTACGATTTATGCGTCCACAGTCGCGCCTGAACCCGTCTGCGGCCCCCGTTGAGAGCGACACCAATCCAGCAAGTCGCTCACGTTTCACAAACAGGGACAAACAGACATGACCCGACAGTCGAATGGCGGCGAAGACCGACTTGACCGTGCAGAACGGCTACTCGAGCAGTTGATCGAACGGCAGATCCACACCGACAACCGCTCGGACCGAATGGAAAACGCCCTCGAGAGTATCGATGCCTTAGTCCTACGCAACGCACAGCAGATCGAGCGCAACGAACAGCAGATCGAGCGCAACGCACAACTCATCGAACGCAACGCGCAGCAGATCGCCGAATTTGTACGTGAAATGGGATTCCTGCGTGCCGCCGTTCAGGGACACATCTCGCAGTCCTCGCCGCCCGCGCATCCCGATTGACGCCCTGACCCCTACACCCCTGCACCGCCGTTCTGGCACAATAGATCGAACCCAGCCGTCCGCTTGACGAGCCGGCGCCCTTCCCGGAAGTTTCAGGCGGCCAGTACATCACCGACCGCCCGCTGCTTCGGGGTAGATGCCAAGCCCACAGTTTACGACCTCAGCGGCGAGCTTCCTATGATGGCGCGAATCTTTTCAGCGTCTACACCGGCCCTGGTCAGCGCGCCATGCGCAACTTGCCAGGTCCGTTGCATCGGCCCGTCGCTCAACCAGCAGGTCATGTGCATCAGACCGAAAACCCCATCATCTCCCTCCACACAGCGCCACCCGTCTTTCTTGTAGTCCAGTGGAAGCTGGCAGTGTACGCACGCCGCCGGTAATCCCCGGTGGCTCCAGTCTTGCAGGCAGTCGACATGTACCAGGCAGATTTCCCCTTCCTGGCGGGAGCAATCCATCCAGTAGTCGCTGTCGTAGTCCAACTGCAGATGGCATTGCGCGCACGCCGGCGGCCAACCCTGATAGCGGAACTGAACTGCAATCTCGAAATCGGTAATTTGGGCTTCATCCTGTGAAAGCCCCACCTGCTTGGACCAGTCCGGGTCGGTAACATCCCCGTGGTGAAAGCCGGCAGTATTGCTTTCTTGTATGGCATTCGCTTCCGTCAGAGAAACGAGGCCCCGGTGAAGCATTTCCAATAGGTCTATCATTACTTTCTTACGACGGAGCTACTTCGTAAACGCGCAGAAGACAATAGGAGGAAGAAAATGACAAGAGCCTACCGCCACCTGCCCGCAGTTCGCTTACGGCAATGCCTGGCGTTGGTCTTTCTCGATGCGCTCGACATGCTCACGCAGCGCCCGGTTGATATCGGTCTGGTAGCCTCTACCGCCCTCCGCGTGCTCCCTGAACCAAGCGACTACGTCTGCATCCAAACGCAACGTAATCTGCTGCTTTACCGGCCGGTAGAACATCCCGCGGCGGCCACCCGACCAGTCCTTGAGTTCAGGAATGTCGGTCGTGTCGATCTCCTCATCCGACAGTTTCTCCAAGGCCTGAAGTTCGGCGCGCTGCTTCTGAGTTAGTTCGCTATCTTCCTTCTTCATAAGCCCTCCTCTCCCGTCTGGTTGTCTTGCGTGCACTGATAACGCGCCCCACCAATTGTCCAGTCGGGGGTCGGAATTCGGGATGAGTATGAATGACAATCACGAGACTGGATGAGATCCTTCCGATCGTCCGCCATCTCTGTTCTCCCTCAAAAGGGTCTTCAACCGTCAGAGCTAGAGGATCTTCGAAAACGAGCGCGGCGGTCTCGAAGCTGATACCATGTCTTCGCAGATTGTCTCTGTCCTTGACTGGATCCCATTGCCACTCCACCCTCTTGCACCTCCCGCCCCTCACTACCCGTAGTTATACAATTGTAGTTACATATCGCCAATAAGTCAACATTGACCTCGTCACCGAACCTCCCAGATCGCAAACTCGGGAAAGGTTAAAGCCACGCCCTTTCTATCCACGCAATTGAAAACAGCGGCCTTTGCCGCTGCCGCCAATCTTGCCCATCACCTGCGTTACTTTAGCTGTAGTTCACACAACTCCCTATCCCGCTTCATGACTTACCGCCCCGAAAGCCCCCACCAAGAGTGATAGACATTAAACTAAAAGCTCTCCCGCTCCCTGGCCACCGCGAACAAGTGCGCCCGCCCCAGCCATAGCGCCAGGCACGCCAGCAGCGCTGCAAATGTTACACCGCTCACTGCCAATTCCACAACCCCGCTCAGCCCGTAGATCAGCCCCGTCCCAAGGCTGCCAAAAGCCGACGCCAGCGCCACCATCATCTCATTGAACCCCTGCACGCGCCCCCGCTGCCGCGAGACCTCCAGCTCCGCCGACTGCACACCCAGGCTCCCCGTCACCTGATGGGGCCGGCAACTCTTCGCCCGACCAACCCGTCGCTACCCCGCTGGGGCAAGCGTAAGAGCCTAAGAGTTGCGCGTCCTATGGGGTGTCGTCGTCCACTGATGTGCCACGCCTTCACTTTCTTGTAGGTTGACAAGCCCGGCGGACCTATAGAAAATGCGTCTCCTCTTTCTATCCCAACCCAATTGTCCTGGCTTAGAACTGGAGACCCCCTATGAAAAAGCACTGGATCATTGCGGCTATCCTCGTCGCTCTGTGCGCAGCGGTCCCTGTCGTCGCCTCCGAAGCGCTGCCTACTCTGGAAAAGCAGGTGACGGATATACTCCTCCGTCTGGACAAAGTGGAGGCCTACGAAGAACGCATCGAGACCCTCGAACGTCAAGTCGCTGAGCTTCTCTCTTTGTCTGGCGTGCCGCCCGAATTCCCTTCTGAAGGCACTGTCGAGATGACCCAGGCCCAGTATAGGCGATGGGTGGATGAGGAGTTTCATCGTATCTCGCTTCTCATCGCGGCGTGGGAGGAAGACTTTGAATCCGACGATCCCACCAGATTTCTTTCTGCAATGGCCGACATTTTGGACACGGCATTCGCGTTCTACGATGCACATAGTCGAATCATTACGCCTGACCCCTTCTACGATCAGGACCATTCAGACCTAGCCTGCTACATGGCCCCGCTTGAGCCTTTTCGCGACCTGGAAAGCGCAAGCTTTATGGAGGCAATGAACATTCTTGCCCTCATTTCGGAGGAGGATCCCTCTAAGACACTCTTCGCGGATTGCGATCCGGAAGCGCTCGAACTGCTGGGAGAGCTACTTTCGCTTGAATGACACGGCGTCGGACCTATCTCTATCGGTCCACTGCGCCCTTCACACATCTCGCAAAGCAGCCTTCAATCCTGCCCATCACACGAATCAGACGAATCATAGTTCAGACCAATACAGGTGACAGACTGTGTCCAAAAGGGAATACAAGTATTCCCAGCTAACGGGAAAAATAATTTGATGTGCGATGAACGTGCATTCGGCTCTGGGAAACGGCTTTCAGGAGGTCATCTACCAGAGGGCGCTTGAAATAGAAATGACAGATGAAGGAATCTCCTTTAGTCGCGAGCAGGAAATGTCCGTCCATTACAAAGGCCGCATGATTGGCTCAAGGCGAGTTGATTTCCTGGTAGAAAATGTTGTCGCTGTCGAACTGAAAGCCATTATCCAGCTGGAGGACGTCCACTTGGCGCAGGCCATTAACTACCTGGAGGCATACAACCTCGAAGTTGGCCTGCTACTCAACTTTGGCGCGCGAAGCCTACAATTCAAGCGGGTCTTGAATCGCGACTTCAGGCCCGGGTCCCTAGGGAAACTATCGTGAGAAGGAAGACTGGACGAAAAAGAACGAGGGGTGGTTGTCTGAACTATGATTCATCTGATTAGAGGATAGACTGTGATTCCAAAAGCCAGGATTCAGACGATAGAGGAAATCTCTGTCTAACTGCTTTAGACAGCCGTGCCAATCACGCGCCGCCTAACACCGCACACCCCACCTATCCGCTGCCAACCATCTGCACGCCCCAACCCAATCCGCCAACCCATATCAACCCACTACCCACTATCCACTGCCCTTCCCTCCGCCACCGCAAACAGATGCGCCCGCCCCAACCACAGCGCCAGCACGCCCAGCAGCGCCGCAAATGTTACACCGCTCACTGCCAATGCCACAACCCCGCTCAGCGCGTAGATCAGCCCTGTTCCCAGGCTGCCCGCAGCCGACGCTAGCGCCACCGTCATCTCGCTGATCCCCTGCACGCGCCCCCTTTGGCGCGAACCCTCAAGCGCCGAAGACAGCAGCGATGAACCCGCGATATAGGCGAAATTCCAGCCCAGCCCCAACAGAAACAGCGACAGATACAGCACCGGCAGCTCCGTCGAGAGTGGCATCAATATCGCCGCCAGCACCTGCACCAGCGACCCAGCAAAGATCATCGGCACCCGCCCCACCTTCCCCGCCAGCCAGCCGCTCACGCCCGACAGACCGAACATTCCCAGCGTGTGCGCCATCAGCACAAGCGAAATCGCTTCCGCCCCGTACTCGGCCAGGTTCATGTGCAGCGGCGTCACCACCATTAGCAGCGTCATGACCAGTTGCCCGATCGCCATCGCCGCCATCGACAGCTGCACCTCCGGCAACTTCAGCATTTGCATCACCTGCTGCAGCCCGCGCCGGCTCTCCTCCCCCGTCTCCTCCGCAGCCGGCGGGCTTTCCTCCGCGCCCTCCGTAGCCTTCGCCGACGCCCACTCCCGGGCCAGCTTCGCGGCCAGCTCCTTCGGGTCCGGCCTCAGCGCAACCAGCAGCAGGACAATCGCCAGACCCATCAACGCCGCCCCAAACCAGAACGGCCCCACGTGTTCATTGAACCCCTGCGCCTTCGCCATCTCCACCGCCGGCGGCACCAGCAGCGGCCCGCCCACCGCCCCGACCGTGCCCGCGAACACGATCACGCCGATCACCTTCGCCTGCTGCTCTACCGGGAAGATCTCCGCCGCGGCAAAGCGCGTCTGTTCCAGCGCCGAGCGGCCCACGCCCAGCAAGACTGCGCCGCCGAGAAATATCGCCAGCGAATGCGCGCCGATCGCAGCCGCCGACACAAACATGCCCGCGATCACGAACGCCAGGCCGACCGCCAGCCCCAGTCGTCGCCCCACCTTGTCCAGCAGCCAGCCCATCGGATAACCTGCGCCCGCCCGGCCGACCATCGACAGTGCGTTCGGCAGCCCAATTCGCTGCAAGCGCCCGCTCAGCGAATACGAGATGATCGGCGTCAGCACGAAACTCGCGATCATTGCCGCGCTGTTGAGCGCGCTGACGACAAACAGCGTGATGACCAGCCGCCGCTGGACCGGTGACATTGGAGGCATGGAGCAGATTCCTTCGCAGGCCGGACGCGCCCGGCGTTACCCAGACCGGACGTGCCGCGGCCCTGTGCTTTGAATGGCGTGCTGCCATTGTAATCAGTCGTCAAGCAAAGAGCAATTACTGCCAGTGGCCTCCTCGGCCCGCTGGTCATGGCTCCGCATTCCGTAGGGTCGTGCCGCCACCCAACGGATTTTCCGGTTTTCCTGCAAGAACTTCAGACATCGTATATACTGTGCCAACAAACGGGAGATCTCACTCCGATCAAGCCTTTACGCCGGTGCTCAGCCGCAATTTGCAGCATGAATTCAGCGACCGAAGGACCATGGCAATATACGATCTCACGTACAGGATGAAGCCGGTCCTTGCGCACCTGGAACGACAACGCGGCTGTCTCAGAAGAGCCGCGTCCGCCTAACCGTTGCGGTGTCAACGCAACCGAAATATTGGCCCGAATTCTTGCGGCCAGCAGTGGGATGTGGTACCGTTCCCCACACTTGCCCGCTTCCATCCGCATCGTCTATTTTCGAGACCGCCCATTGCCAGATCGCGTATCCCACGCTCCGCCCGCATATCGCTCCGGCCAGGGCATCCTCTACCGGCGCGATCTGACCGGCCCACCAGCATAGAAGGAAGACACGATGGCATCCACCGCTAAGCCCAATATCATCCTCTTCGGCATCGACTCGCTGCTGGCCGACCACATGAGCTGCTACGGCTACGACAGGCTCACCAGCCCATACCTCGACCGCTTCGCCAGCCAGGGCGTCCTCTTCGAGAACACCTACAGCGCCCACATTCCCACCACCAGCGCCTACGCCTCGATGCTGACCGGGCTCGACGTCTTCTCGACCCAGGTCGTCGCCCTGCGCCACCAGGGCCCCCTGCGCCCTGAAGTGAAAACACTGGCGGAAATCCTGCGCGACGAGGGCTACCACACCGTCTGCGTCGGCTTCGACGGCAACCCCAGCAGCCGCGGCTTCGATGAGTACCTCAGCTACCCGGCCTGGGGCTCCTGGGCCGAAGGCCGCCAGCCCAAGGCCCAGCTCCTCAACGAGCAGGTGCTGCCCGCGCTCGACCGCCTCCTCGCCGACGACAAGCCGTTCTTCCTCTTCCTGCGCCACATGGACCCGCACGCGCCCTACCTGCCGCCGGAGCCCTACGAGCGCATGTTCTATCACGGCGACGAGTGCAACCCCGCCAACAAGTCGATGGAGCCGGTTGTAGCCTTCAAGCCCTTCGCCGACTTCCTCGTCTCCTGGCTGCCGCCGGGCATCACCGACAAGGACTACGTCATCGCCCAGTACGACGGCGCCATCGCCTACATGGACGCCGCCATCCAGTCCCTTTTCACCGCGCTCGAAGCACACGGCGTCTTCGATGAGACCATCATCGCCATCAACGGCGACCACGGTGAAACGCTCTACGACCACGAATGCTGGTTCGATCACCACGGCATCTACGACGTCGTCCTGCACGTGCCCCTGATGCTGCGCTATCCGCCCAAGCTGCCGGCCGGCAAACGCGTCGCCGGCTACAACCAGCACAAGGACCTCGTGCCCACCCTGCTTGAGCTGGCCCAAATCGACGCCGGCATCGACTTCGACGGCTGCTCGCTCCTGCCGATGATCGAAGGCAAGGTCTCTTCCCACGAGAGCGAGATTTACATCACCGAATGCACCTGGATGCGCAAACACGGCTGGCGCACGCCGCAGTGGAAACTGATCCGCGCGCTCGAACCCGACTTCCACTTCAAGCCGCCGGTCGAACTCTACAACCTGGTCGAAGATCCCGACGAAAACTGCAACCTGGCCGAAGAGCTGCCCGGCGTGGTCGATGCCCTCACCGCCCGCATGGATGCATGGATCAGCCAGCGCGAGGCCGAGACCGGCCTGCCCAACCCGATCCACCACCAGGGCGACTGGCACGGCATCAAGGGCGTCGGCGCCTTCAAGAGCTCGCAGCAGGCCTACGATTCTCTTCACATCGGCGACGCCAGCGCCGCGCGGCGCCTACAGGCCGAATCGCGCGCGGTCGAAGAAAAGGAGTAGGGTACCGGCTGCCGCAAGCCCGCGGCCGCCCAGGGACAGGTCCGATGGCAACTCTCCATTCGAAACCCAACATCGTCCTTCTGGGCATCGATTCGCTGCGCGCCAGCCGTATGAGCTGCTACGGCTACGACCGGCTGACCACGCCCCATCTCGACCGCTTCGGCCAACAGGGCGTCCTGTTCGAGAACACGTTCAGCCCCCATATCCCGACCACCAGCGCCTACGCCATGATGATGACCGGCATGGACATCTTCACCACGCAGATGGTCGCGCACCGTCCCAAGGGCCCCCTGCGGCCCGAGGTGAAGACACTGGCCGAAATCCTTCGTGAACAGGGCTACCAGACCGTATCGATCGGTTTCTCAGGCCGGGCTAGCAGCCGCGGCTTCGACGAATACCTCAACTTCCCGCAGATGGGCAGCTGGTCCGAGGGCCGCGCGCCCAAGGCGCAGAGACTGAACCAGCTGGCCCTGCCCGCGCTCGACCGCCTCGTCGCCGCGGACAGGCCCTTTTTGCTCTTCCTGCGCCACATGGACCCGCATTCGCCCTACCTGCCGCCGCAGCCCTTCGAGCGCATCTTCTACCACGGCGACGAATGCGACCCCGCCAACCGCTCGATGGACCCGGTCCTGGCCTTCGAGCCGTTCAAACATACCCTCATCGACATGCTGCCGCCGGGCATCAGCGACCGTGAATACGTCAACGCCCAATACGACGGCGCCCTTGCCTACATGGACGCCGCCATCCAGTCAATCTTTACAGCGCTCGAAGCGCACGGTATTTTCGACCAGACAATCGTGGCTGTCAACGGCGACCACGGCGAAGAGCTCGACGAACACGGCTGCTGGTACGACCACCATGGCCTCTACGACAACAATCTGCATGTGCCGCTGATGCTGCGCTACCCGCCCAGGCTGCCCGCCGGCCATCGTGTGCACGGCTACAACCAGCACAAGGACCTTGTTCCCACCCTTCTCGAACTCGCCGGGATCGACGCCGGCATAGAATTCGACGGCAGGTCCCTGCTTCCTATGATCGAAGGCAAAATCCCCTCGCACGCGGGCGAAATCTACATCACCGAGTGCGCCTGGATGCGCAAACACGGCTGGCGCACGCCCCAATGGAAACTGATCCACGCGTTGGAGCCCGATTTCCACTTTGAGCCGGCCGTGGAGCTCTACAACCTGGTCGAGGACCCGGGCGAGCATCACAATCTGGCCGCAGAGCTGCCCGGCGTCGTGGCCGCCCTGACCGCCCGCATGGAGGCATGGATCAGCCGGCGCGAAACCGAGACCGGGCTGCCGAACCCAGTTCAGCACCAGCCCGGCTGGCACGACGTCGAAGGCATCGACTATTTCACCAGCTCGCAGCAGGCCTACGACAATCTGCGCATCGGCCGACCCAGCCGGGAGGCGCTGCGAAGAACGCGCGCGCAGACGAGCGCAGAGGGACATTAGAAATCAGGCCGTGCGGCCTGGGGCCGGGCCGGGCCTGACTCGAAAGCATTGCACGCCAAATCGCCACACAACGGAGCAATATCCATGAAACTTGGCGCAAACTCTGTACTCTTCGGCGGATACGACATGGAGACCGCATTTCGCTGCATCGCCCTGGCTGGCTACGACGGCATCGAGCTCGCCGCCATCCCCCAAATGGCCGACCATCTCGACCCCGATCGCTGCCAGGAGCAGGCGTCCTGAGGTGAGGCGCCTCGCACAGGCCCACGACCTCGAGCTGCTCGCCATCGAACAGCCGCGGCGCGACATTGAAATCATGGAGCCGGTCATGCAGGTCGCGGCCGAGTGCGGCATCCCCATCGTCAATGTTGGCCCCGGCGGCGAGTCCGGCAACGAGGAGAGCCTGGTCGAGACCATCGACGAGCTCGGCGCGCTCTCCCTGATGGCTGAGAAATACGGCATCACACTCTGCGTCAAAGCCCACGTCGGCGCCAGCGTCTTCGACACGCCCACGACCCTGCGCGCGATGGAGGCGATCAGCTCCCCCAACTTCGGCATCGACATGGACCCGTCCCACATTCACCGCGCCAACGAGAACCCGGTCGAGGCCATCGCCGCTGTCATCAGCCGCGTCAAGCACGTCCACATTCGCGACTGCAAGGGCCGCCAGCAGGGTCCCGGCAAACCGGAGCTGCAGGCCAATGGCCGCGGCGACATCGACCTCGTCGGCTACGTCCGCGTTCTGCACGAAAACGGCTACGACGGCCCGCTCAACCTGGAAGTCATTGGCGCCCGTGAGTACAGCCTCGAGCAGTGCTGCACCATCGCCGCCGAAAGCCGCGGCCACATGCAGGCCTGCCTGCAGGCGTGCGGCGCGCGCTGAACCGACCCTGCACGAGATCGTCAACGGCCGGGCGCCGCCAAGGACCCGGGAATCCAAGGAGTGCACCATGCTTTCTTCACAACAGATCGAACAGTTTCACGAAAACGGATTTCTCAATGGCGGGCAGGTACTGACAGACGAGGAAGTGGAAGCGCTGCGCGCCGAGGTGATGCGGGTCATCGACGATCGCGAGCGCACCGACATTCCCCAGCCGGTGCACGTCCGCAACATGAGCCGCGACGACAGCCTGGCAGTCTGGCAGATCGTCAACATCTGGCAGGCGAGCGAGCCATTCCACCAGTTGATCAGCCGCGACGACATCACCACCGGCATCGCGCAGCTGACCGGAGCCGGCGAGCTGCGCATCTGGCACGACCAGATCCAGTACAAGCCGCCCAAAACCGGCGGAACGACACACTGGCACCAGGACGCGCCGCTGTGGCCGATCATCAGGCCGATGACCGAGGTCACCGCCTGGGTCGCGCTCGACGACGCCGACGAGTCCAATGGCTGCATGTCGATGGTGCGCGGTTCCCACGAGTGGGGCAACAACATCGACTATCTGAAGCAGCTGGAGGCGATCAACGCCATGCCGACCGAGCACGAGGGGCGTCCGCTGCGCGTGGCGAGCTGCCCGGTGAAGAAGGGGCGAAGTCCATTTTCACCACTCGCTAACCTGGCACGGCTCCCACGATAACACCAGCGACCGGCCGCGGCGCGCGATCGCGCTCCACTACATGACCGGCGAGACCCGCTACGTCGCCAGCGGCGAGCACGTGATGAAGCAGTACGTCGAAGTGGGCGACGGCGAGCAGCTGCGCGGGGAATATTTCCCACAGGTCTACCCGGACGCATGAACTACAAGCAACAGGAAGTCGGAACACGGTCGGCGCGAAACCGCGGCCGCGCCCAAACCAACCGGAGCTCTCTCACATGATCCGCATCGGTATCGTCGGCTGCGGCCGCATCCTCAACGCCCATCTGCAAGGCTACAGGCTCCTGCGCGAGGCCGGCTGCGACGACTTTCGCATCACCGCCCTCTGCGCCCGCAACCGTGACGACGCGCTCATGTTCCGCAAACGGGGCGAGGGCCCGCCCCCGCGCGCAGCCGTGCTGCCGCCCGAGACCGGCGACCCGCTGGCCGCGCCGCATATCTACGTCGACGAGTTCCAGCCCGACACCGAGGTCGCCGTCTTTACCGACTACCGCGATATGATCGCGGCCGGCGCGGTCGACGCCGTCAACGATTTCACCACCCTCTCCATGCATCATCAGATCGGCGCCGCCGCCTTCGAAGCCGGCCTCCACCTGCTCGTGCAGAAGCCGCTGGCGATCTCGGTGGCCGCCGCCCGCCTGTTGGTCGATATGGCGAATGAAAGGGGACTGACGCTCGGCCTGTTCGAAAACGTGCGGCAGTCCGAAGGCCACGCGCGCCATGCCGCGTGGGCCGATAAGCCAAGGCCTGGTCGGCGACCTGCAACTGGCGCTCTTCGGCGGCATCGGCGGCCTCTGGTCGCCCGACAAGATCGTGGCCGAGACCCCCTGGCGCCATCGCAAGCTCGAGGGCGCCGGCGGCGGCGCCATCGACATCGGCGTCCACGTCATGCACTGGGTGCGCTACGTTTGCGGCGAGATCGCGGCCGTCAGCGGCACGGTGCGAACCTTCGAGCCGGTCCGCCACCTCTACGGGGACCCGGCAACCGGCGCGTCAGTCGAGGCCGGCGTCGACGACACCTACCTCGCCACCGTCACCTGCGAAAGCGGCGCGCTCGCGCAGCTGATGTGGTCCTGGGCGATTCACGGTGAGGAGACGCAGATTCCCGGCGCGCCCGTCTTCTACGGCAGCCGCGGCTGCATCAAGGGCGGCGAGATCATCGACGACGACGGCAGCCGCCGCAATCTGCTCGACACCTACTGGGCTGGAGCCGAGCAGCAGCTGTTGGACGCGCAGTTCCCCGTCGTCGGGCCGGGCAACACGCGCCTGACCGACCCCTTCGCCATCCAGCAATACGACTGGCTGCAGGCCATCGAGCGCGGCGGCCAGCCCGAGACCGACGGCGAAGAGGGCCTGCGCGACCTGGCCGCGGCCTTCGGCATGATCGAGTCCTCACTGCTGCAAGCGGGCCGTCACCATGAACGAGCTGCTCTCGGGCGCCGTGCGCGGCTACCAGCAGGAGATCGACGACCACTACGGATTGACATAGACGCTCAGATCAGGGCCGGCCTGCCTTGATCATGCGCGGCGCAGCCATCGAGGAGGCAAAGGATTGAAGAGCAGCGCCCGATATGTCAAGATTAGTCGAGTGGTCGGATGAAGACCGATGCTATGTGGGAAGTTGCCCTGGTCTGTTCTACGGTGGATGCCACGGGGACGACGAAAGAGATGTCTTTTCGGAACTGTGCCGCATAGTCGAAGAGACAGTCGAACTCTACCGGCGCGACGGTCGGCCATTGCCATCGCCGACCGCGGGCAAAGACTACGCAAACAGGATGCTTGAAATCGCTTGAACTGTTGAAACGTTGCGTAACCAAGCCATGAACTCATCTGGAAAAGGTCGGCGAAACCACCAATATACGTATCATGTATCATCACTGGGAGACTGTCTGATGCGTCGAGTAGGAATCGTGGGGGCTGGCGGCATTTCGAGGACGCACGCCGACCGCTGGCTGCAGATGCCGGGCATCGAGCTGGCCGGCTTCTTTGACATCGCCGAGGATGCTTCGCGTCGCGCGGTCGAGGCGTTCGGCGGCAAGGCATTCGCCAGCCTGCACGAGCTGTTCGATGCGGTCGACTATGTCGACGTCTGCACGCCCGGAACGGCACACGCTGGCCCGGTGATCGCTGCGCTCGAAGCCGGCATCCCTACGGTCTGCGAAAAGCCCCTCGCCAACAGCGTCGCCGACTGCGAAAAGATAGTCGACGCAGCCGAACGCACCGGCACGCCCCTGTTCGTAGCCATGGTCGTGCGCTTCTTCCCCCAGTTCGCCAAGGCCAAGGAGGTGCTCGACAGCGGCGCCATCGGCGCGCCCGGCGTCATCCGCACTGTGCGCAGCGGCAGCTATCCCGACGCCGGCTCGGGTTGGCGCAAAGGCGTCGCCATCACCAGCTATTACGCCGACTTCTCCCAGAGCGGCGGCGTCCTGCTCGACCTTTGCATCCACGACATCGACTACCAGCGTTGGTGCTTCGGCGAAATCGAACGCGTCTTCGCCCGCGGCATGATGTTCGCCGGCAAGGAGCCAATCGATCATGCACTGCTGACCGTGCGATTCGCCAACGGCGCCGTCGGCCACATCGAGGGCAGCTGGGCCTACCCGCGCGGGCGCTTCTCCCAGCGCATCGAAATCGCCGGCACGGATGGAATCATCGAGTGGGACTCGCGCGCACGCCCGCCGGTAGAGCTTGCGCTCGCAGGCGAAGACGGCATGCTCGCGGCCTCCGGCAGCTCACCCACCGCCGCCCACGACGATCCCTACTACGCCGAGCTGGCCCATTTCGTCAGATGCGTCAAGGCCAAAGAGCCATTCCTCGTCACTCCTTACGACGGACTGATGGCGGTGAAGATTTCAAGGGCCGCGATCGAGAGTTTGGAGACGGGCAAGCCTGTCACAATCTGAGGCGTCGCGGCCATGCCTCCCGGCAGCGGACGTCTGGCACACACGGAACATTGAACTGAGGTAGCGAATCGAATGACTGACTCATCGAATCAGGCGCAGAAAACTGACCAGCCTGTCGAAAAGGAAACTTCCTCGAACGAGGTCAGGCTTGGCCTCTTCAGCTTCGCGCACATGCACGCGGCCAGCTACGTCCACTTTCTCGCCAAAATGGCTGGCGTTACGCTGGCGGGCATCTACGACGACAACCCGGAACGCGGCCACCGCTTCTCCGACCAATATGGCATCCCATATTTTGAACAGTCGGAGAGCCTGCTGGAAGAGCAACTCGAAGGCGTCGTCATCTGCTCGGAGAACATAGCCCACGCCCCCCTCGTACTGCAGGCCGCCGGACGCGTGCGCGCCATACTCTGCGAAAAGCCGATCGCCACGACCGCCGCCGACGGGCTGGCCATGATCGAACGTTGCCGCGCAACAGGCACCAAGCTGCAGATCGCCTTCCCCATGCGCTACTCGCAGCCCGTGATCGAGTTGAAGCAGCGGCTGGACACCGGCCTGCTCGGTGAAATCTACAGCGTCAAGTGCACCAACCACGGCTCCATGCCGGGCGGCTGGTTCGCGGACCCCGAGTTGGCCGGCGGGGGCGCCGTCCTCGACCATACCGTGCACGTGATCGATCTGCTACGCTGGCTGTGGGATACCGAAGTCGAGGAGGTCTACGCCGAGGTCGGCCGCGATCTTCTCCACCCTGGCCTGGGCATTGACGACGTCGGCCTGCTCAGCTTCCGCCTCGTCAACGGCGTCTTCGGCACGCTCGACACCAGCTGGTCGCGCCCGCCAAGCTACCCCACCTGGGGCGACGTAAAGCTCGACGTCCTCGGCGAGCAGGGCCTGGTCAGCGTCGACGCCTTCGAGCAGAACCTCCACGTAAGCTCCGACAAGGAGGGCAGGACCTCGTGGGTCAACTGGGGCAGCAGCGGCGACGAGGGCCTGTTGGCCGATTTCGTCGCCATGATCCGCGAAGACCGCGACCCTTTCATCAGCGGCGAGGACGGCCAGGCCGCGCTCGAAGTCGCCCTGGCGGCCTACGAGTCCGCACGCCGCGCCGAGCCGGTCCGGCTGCCCCTCTGAGGCCAGCGACATGAGCCAGAATGCAGCCCAACGGGCACGCGAGATCCTGGAGAGCAACCCGCTCTTCTTCGACACAGAGACGACCGGTCTTGGACGGTCCGACGAGATCGTCGAAGTCGGAATTGTCGACACCGAGGGCAAAACGCTGCTGCAAAGTCTCGTCCGGCCGGTTGGACGCATCCCCGTCGAGGCCAGCGCTGTGCATGGCATCACAAACGAGATGGTACGCGGCGCGCCCACCTGGGAAAGTGTCTGGCGAGAAGTCAGGGATCTGTTCGAGGGCCGTACTGTGGGCATCTTCAACGCCGAATTCGACCTGCGTATGATGCGCCAATCGCACGAGCGGCGCGGCATGCAATGGCAGCCGATGGGTGGGAACGCCTTCTGCGTGATGAAGCTCTACGCCCGCTTCTACGGCGAACGGCTCGGTATACGCAACGCCAAATGGCAGGGGCTCCAGAAGGCGGGACGGCAGTGCGGAATCCCCAGCCGCAACGCGCACCGCGCCGTGGACGACGCCCGCCTCACCAGCCAGGTCTTCCGCCACATGGCCCAAGCGGAGATGTCAAAGTAGCACCCGTGCCAAGACCGCGGCGATACCTTCGCCCGGTACAGAAAACTGCTGACCCCCGTTGTCCAGGGACGTGGTCCCTTTGTTCACCTAAGGGTGGTGGTGAGGTGGCTCGTTGGGCCTGCTTGCGGGCAGCGGTTCAGGAGAGCCGGTGCAGTTCGGCCAGCAATCTGTCCGTCTGCTGCGGCCGGCCCACCGAGATGCGGATGCAGTTTTCCAGACCGGGTTTTCTGATAGTAACGCACGAGGATGCCGCGATCTTCGAGCGCCAGTTTAAGCGCGGCGGCGTCACCGTCCGCCGTTGCTGCGGAAGCCCTGCAACGCGGCAAAGGACAAAGTTGGCGTTAGATGGGTAGGGAGAGAGAAAGGGAACGGCCTGCAGCGCACCATAGAGCCGGTCCCGTTCCGATCTGATCTTCTCTACAATCGCGTTCATCTGGTCGGCGTGGCGCAGGCTGGCCAGTCCGGCCACCGTCGCGGCAACATTTACGTTGTATGGCTGCTTGAAGCTCCACAGGTAGGGCATCAGCCATTCGGGGATGATGCCGTAGCCCAATCTCAGCCCGGCGATGCCGGCCGACTTGGAAAAGGTCCGCAGGACGACCAGGTTTTCGTGCCGCAGCACCCAGGGCGAGCGGCTCTTCTCCAGGGCGAACTCCACGTATGCCTCATCCAGCACGACCATCAGCGGCAGCTCGAGCAGGCGCAGCAGGTCCTCGTCTGGCAGCCACGTCCCAGTAGGATTATTCGGCGAAGTGAGGAACAGCAGCTTGGGCGCGGCCTTCCCATCTTCCCGGCTCCCTGTATCGAAGAGGCTACAGATGGCATCGACATCAACGTGGAATCCATCCTTCCGCCACACCTCGATCACTTTGCCGCCGACCAGCTTGGCGTCGAAGCTGTACATGCCAAATGTGGGCGGCGTGTTGATGACGGCATCGCCGGGAACAAGGAACAGGCGGCAGATATTGTCGAGCAGCTCGTCCAGGCCGTGGGTCGCGAGGATCTGCTCGACCGGCACTTTCGCCGTTGACGCGCCTCCGGCGCTGGCGGGTCCGCTGCCAACAACCCGCTGTTCATCGTCCAGGTGGACGGCGAGAGCCTCGCGTAGTTCGGCCTGTTGCGGGTCGGGGTAGATGTGGTAGTAGGCGTACTCGGCCAGCGCCTGGGCGACGGCGGGATGCGGCCCGTAGGGGTTCTCATTGGCGTCCAACTTGACGATTTCCGAGGGCGGAATCCCCAACCGCCGGCTCAGGACCTCGAACGGCTGAATCGGTGTGTACTCTTCCAGCCCCGCAAGCAACGGGTTTAGCAAAGACTGCATCGTAACTGCATCCATCTTCAGACCTGGTCCTCTCGCTGCGGTGGTTTGTTGAGCCGTCTGCTTACGGCAGCGGCATGCCCTCCCAGACCTTCAGTTCGGGCCAGGGTCTCGGCGGCCGGGCCGATCGATTCAAGCGCGCTCTCATTAAGTCCGATTATGCTGATCAACTTGCCGAAGTCGGTCACGTTCACGGGACTTGCGAAGCGGGCGGTGCCGCCGGTCGGCATTACGTGGCTCGGCCCCGCCGTATAGTCGCCCAATACCTCAAAACTGCGTTCGCCCAGGAATAACCCGCCCGCGTTCTGCACGTGATCGACCCAACGCCACGGGTCCTCGACCAAAAGGCAGAGGTGCTCGGGCGCGTATTCATTCGCAAGGGCCAAGGCATGCGGCAGCGTCTCGGTGACGACAATGCCTGCGCTGCGGGCGAAGGTAGCGCCGGCGATCGGCGCTCGGTCAAGCTCCTCCAGCTGAGCATGTACGGCCGCCTGCACCTGGTGTGCCAGCGTCCGGCTGGGTGTCAGCAGGATGGCGCTGGCCAGCACGTCGTGTTCCGCCTGCGCCAACAGGTCCGCCGCCGCCATCTCGGGATCGGCGCTGCCGTCAGCGACAATGACCGTCTCGGTCGGACCAGGCAGTCCGTCGATTCCGACAAGGCCATACAGCTGCCGCTTGGCCAGGGTGACGAACAGGCTGCCAGGGCCGCAGATCTTGTCGACGGCCGGAACAGTCTCTGTGCCAAAGGCGAGCGCGGCAACTGCCTGCGCGCCGCCGGCCGTGTAGACTGCGTCAACGCGCGCCACCGCAGCCGCAGCCAGGGTAACGTTGCTTGGCAGCCCGGTCTCTCTCTGCGGCGGCGTTACGACGATAATCTCGCGCACGTTGGCCACGCGCGCCGGAATAGCCGTCATCAGAAGCGTGCTCGGCAGGGGCGCTGTGCCGCCCGGCACATAGATGCCTACGCGGTCAATGGGGCGCACCAGCTGGCCGACCGTGCCCTCTTCGTCGTTCTGGATCCAGCTCTGGTTGGGCTGCCGGCTGTGAAATCGCTCGATCCGCTCCGCGGCCAGTACCAGCGCGTCATAGACATCGGGGCCAATTTCTGCAGAAGAACGCAGAACAGTCTCTGGATTAACGTGCAGATCGTCTATGCGTACGCCGTCCAACTTTTGCGTCCAATCCTGCACGGCGGCGTCGCCGCGCGCACGTACGTCGGCCAAGATGCGGCGCACGCCTTCGTCCGGACCGATGCGCTCGCCGAATATGCGTTCGTTTTCGTCCAACATCTCCTCCGGCACCTCGAATGCGTCCCACGGCTGTCGCCGAAGAATCGTTTGCCGGGCGGAGTCAGGATCGAGGACAGGAAATTCAGGTGTCATGGATCTGTTTGGGACGGCTTGCAGTCGGACAGCTGCTCGGCCTGCTCACTGACGAAGGCGCGCCGCGTCCTCCATTCGGCCTAATACCACGATGATATCCTCTTCTTTGATACGAAAGCCGGCGCTTGGACTGACGATCAGGTCATCCCCGCGGCGAACTGCGATGACTGTCAGTCCGTAACGTTGACGCAGGCTGAGTTCCTCCAGTGAATGTTCCCACGTGCTGGGGGGCGCCAGGAGCTCCACGACACCCACGTCGCTGCTCACTTCAAGGTAATCCACCAGGTGATCGATGGCCATCTTGCGACCCAGCCTTCGACCGGCCTCATGTTCGGGCAGGATTACCTCGTGCGCGCCCACCTTCAGCAGGATCTCCCGCTGTGTGACCGTTAGCGCCTTTGTTATCACCCTCTCCACGCCCAATTGCCGCAGAAGAACCGTCGCAAGCAGATTGTTCTCAAAATCGGTGCCGATGCATACCAGGCCGGTATCGAACGTCTCCACTCCGACCTGGCGCAATGCGTCGATGTTGGTCGCGTCCAATTGGACAACGTGGGGCAACTCTCCGCTGAGCGCTTGTACCCGGTCGTGGTCCGAGTCGATAGCCAGAACAGTGCAACCGTGCTCCACAAGCGTCGTCGCCACCGCCGTCCCAAAACGCCCCAATCCGACAACGACAAAGTCCGATTCGCGGCGATTGCGAGTGAAGGGGGAAGGCGGCGCACTTTCGTTTCCCTCTTCGCTTACGCCAACATCATGGGACGGCGCTGTCTCTTGCGCTGACAGTGGAGAGACGCGCCGGAACAGACGGCCGAGCCAGCGGGTCAGCGACACTACAAACTCCTTGACAGTGGGATCTCAGATGCCATCGAGTACCTGTCTGGCAGTTCAGGACTAACTGCTGCAGGGAGCAGATTGACGACCAGGTCCGCCATCCCCGCACTTGTTCCTCTGGAAAGCAGGGCGGACGGCGAAGGCTACTTCCCTACGCAAGGTGACTGCCTAAGTGTGGCAGCATTATAGCATAGCCATCATGTCTTCACCTTTTCAAACCTGTCTTATCGTGATACCATTCGCCGGTATTGGCAACCGTAGCGGTCCGACGTTTTCCGTTGGATCCGAGCCGGGAATTCTCCGAAACGGTGCATGTTTTATGAAACCGGTGAGAGTGAGTTTGCAGCGGCCATTCTTTTCCGAAAAGAGGCGGCCATTCCTCGAAAGCGGGGACCTGCGCGTTTCACTTTTCCGCTTTGATAGCGGTGTCGAGGCGGTGCAGCTGGCAAACGGCGCCAGTGAAATCGCAATGCTGCCCTATCAGGGACAGCAGATCTGGTCCGCTACATTTGGCGGGCGGGATGTTACGATGAAGTCGATGTTCAGCCAGCCGTACCCGACAACCGATTACGTGCGGACGTACGGCGGGTTTCTTTTGCATTGCGGGTTTACGGCGATGGGCGTTCCCACCGAAGAGGACGATCACCCGCTCCACGGGGAGCTGCCCAACGCCCCGTTCCAGCAGGCTTGGCTCGTTCACGGTGACGACGAAGGCGGAGAATATATTGGATTGGGGGGCCAGTACCAGCACACGGTTGCCTTCCAGTACAACTATACGGCGAGGCCGTTGGTCAAGCTTTACACCGGCGCAAAGGAAGTCCACGTTTCCCTCGTGTGCCGAAATTGCAAAGCGACGCCCATGGAGTACATGTATATGGGACATGCGAATTACGGGCCGGTCGACGGCGGCCGGCTCGTTTACAGCGCGCAGGCTTCACCGGGGTCGGTGCGCGTGCGGCGGAGCATTCCCAGCCATGTCAACCCGGGTCCCGACTACCTGAAGTTTCTCGAACGGCTGGCCGAAGTACCGGAAGACCATCATGTGCTTGACGCCACACTCTCCTTCGACCCTGAAATTGTCTTCAACATAGACTACAAGGCCGATGTGGACGGTTGGGCTCACACAATGCAGGTGCATCCTGACGGGTGCGCCGACTACGTGCGGCACAGGCCCCAACAGCTGCCCGTGGGCGTCCGCTGGATAAGCCGGACCCCGGACCAGGACGCCCTGGGCCTTGTCCTGCCTGCCACGGCCGGACCCGAGGGCAAAGGCGCCGAGCGCGAAAAGGGACTTGTGAAGGAACTGGCCGGAGGCGCCGAGTGGCGCTGCGACTACCTGTTGGGTACGCTCGACCGCGCTGAAGTTGGCGCGGTGGAAGAGAAGATCAGCGAGATTATCGCGAATGTTGGTGATTAAGGTCGGCGGCGGCAAGAAACTGGATATCGACGCAATCGTTGCCGATATCGTCGCGCTGCGCCGGGAGGGCAGGGAACTGGTCCTGGTGCACGGCGGCGCGGAGACGACAAATGAGGTTGCCGAAGCGCTGGGCCATCCACCACAGTTCGTTACCAGCGAGAGCGGGTTTGAGAGCCGACGCACAGACCGCCGCACGCTCGAGATTTTCGAAATGGTATACTGCGGCCAGCTCAACAAGATGTGGGTGGAAAAACTGCAGCTGGCAGGTGTGAATGCAGTCGGGCTGAGCGGTCTGGACGGACGCATTTTCGAGGGCAGGCGTAAGGAGAGGCTGCGCGTGCGCGTGAATGGAAGGCGGCTCGTTCTCAGGGACGATTGGACCGGGACGGTAGAGAGGGTAAACGTCGAGCTGCTTCGTTTGCTGCTTGGCGCCGGCTACCTGCCGGTGCTGACCGCGCCGGGCGCTTCCGACAAGGGAGAGGCCATCAACGTAGACGGCGACCGCGCCGCCGCGATGGTTGCGGCGGCGTTCGGCGCGCAGGCGCTCGTGATCCTCTCCGACGTGCCCGGCCTGCTGCGCAACTTTCCGGACGAATCGACGCTCATTCGCGAGATTCCTCGCGCAGACGCCGGCGAATTCATGCAGTTCGCGGCAGGTAGAATGAAGAAGAAGGTCATGGGCGCGGCGGAAGCGGTCTCCGCCGGCGTGCAGCGGGTGATTTTCGCCGACGGTCGTGTGAATGAACCGATTCAAGCGGCCCTTCAAGGAAACGGAACACAAATCGTCTAGACAATTCGACTCAAAAAACATGGTCCTAACCGAACATACGCTTGACACAGAACTTGCAGTACACAATACGCAGCTGTACGAATCCGGCGTGGTCCCCCGCCGCGGGGACACTGTCATGGTAGCCGGCGAGGGCTGCTGGATGATCGACAGCGAGGGTAGGCGCTTCCTGGACATGACTTCGTCGCAGGGCGTGGCCATGCTCGGCTACAATCACCCGGCGCTGACGGCAGCGTTGCAGGAGCAGGCAGGCCGACTGCATGCGTGCCCGAACTTCTTTCACAATGACACGCGCGCCGCTTTCCTGGAGAAGCTGATCGCGGTTACGCCACCGCACCTTTCCCACGCATTCCTCGCCAACAGCGGCGCCGAGGCGATCGACACCGCGATCAAGTTCGCGCGTCTTGCCACGGGCCGGACCGGGCTGGTGGCGGCCCGAAACAGCTTTCATGGCCGTACGGCCGGCGCGCTGTCCATTACCTGGAATCCGAAGTACCGCCGCAAGTTTGAGCCATTGCTGCCGGAGGTAGATTTCATACACTTTAACAGTTCGGATGCCCTCGATGCGGCTGTCAGCGAGCGTACCGCCGCGGTCGTACTCGAGGTCATCCAGGCCGAAGGCGGCGTTCACGTTGGCGAGGCCGATTTCCTTGCGGCTGCCCAGCACATTTGCCGCGAGCGGGGCACTCTTATGGTCATTGACGAGGTTCAGACCGGCTTTGGACGAACAGGACGCTGGTTTGGCTTTGAACACTTCGACCTCGCTCCCGACATAGTTGCGCTTGCCAAAGGGCTCGGTGGAGGCTTCCCCATGGGGGCCGTTGTCTATACCGGTGAAGTGCAGGACAGCCTATTTGCAGGCGCGCACGGTAGCACTTTTGGCGGCAATCCCCTTGCCTGCGCCGCCGGAGTGGCCGCGTTGGGCGTATACCGCGATGGGCTGATCGAGCAGGCGGAGAAGGCCGGCTGCCGGCTGCGTGGGGCGCTGGAAGAGGCGGTAGGTGGACGCAGGATCGTGCGTGAAATTCGCGGCCGCGGCCTGCTCATCGGCATCGATCTGCGCACGAAGGCGGTGCCTTTCCTCAAGACGCTAATGGAAGAGCATAGCGTCCTCGCTCTGCCAGCCGGGACGAACGTTTTGCGCCTTCTGCCGCCGCTGATCATCAGCGATGACGAAATCGATCTGGCGGTGGAGGCCATTGCTGCTACCTTGCCCGTATCGACGTAGCAGGCGCGCATAGAAGCGGCAAGAAGGAGAGGTGTGTGAGAATCTTCGTTACAAGCATTTTCGTGGAAGATCAAGCAGAGGCGCTCACATTCTATACGGACGTTCTTGGCTTCGTCAAGAAGGAAGACATTTCCCTGGGAGAGTATCGATGGCTCACCGTAGTCTCACCTGAAGACAAGGAAGGCACCGAGCTTCTACTGGAACCAAATGCAAATGCCGCCTCTCAAGAGTTCCAGAAATCAATCTTTAAGCAGGGAATCCCCGCCACGATGTTTGCGGTGGATGACTTACAGGGAGAATATGAACGGTTGCAGGGGCTGGGCGTTGCGTTCACAGTCGAACCGACAGACTACGGCGCTTACTCGATCGCTGTCTTTGAAGATACGTGCGGCAACCTCATCCAGATAGCCCAGCAATAGCAGAAACATCTGGGGAAACAAGGTAGATTGGATGCCAGACACCTTACAATCGGAGGAAGCCAGGGGATACTTTGGCTGAAGTTTGCATTCGGACTGTTCTTACCCGTGCATTTGATGCCGGACAAGACCGCAGGGTGGGGCCATTCTGGCAAGACACAGAATAACGTCGAACGTGCGTCCAACTTCGACAAGCATCTGTGTGACCAACCATAGATTTCAGGAGCCAGACCATGAGTGAAGCAAGTCAGAACGGGGCGCAGACATCGAACGGCGCGGGCGCCGGCAGTGGCGAAAACGGAGCCGAAGAAAAGCTGCATGAAGTGATCGTAATCGGCAGCGGACCGGCCGGGTGGACCGCGGGACTGTACGCGGCGCGGGCGAACCTGGAGCCGTTCTTGATCACAGGCGACGACTACGGCGGCCAGGTCAGCATCACTTACGAAGTCGAAAATTATCCCGGCTTTCCCGAAGGATTGAGCGGCCCTGATCTGGTCGAAAAGTTCAAGGCGCAGGCCGAGCGGTTCGGCTGCACAGTCTCCTACGACCATGTCACCGAAATCGTCGTTGACGAGCATCCATTCATTGTACGCACTGCGCAGGACAAGGAATACAGTACCAAGTCGTTGATCCTTTGCACCGGCGCGCGACCGCGCTTTCTGGAAGTTCCAGGGGAGCAGGAGCATACCGGCAAGGGTGTCAGCTACTGCGCGACCTGCGATGGTTTCTTCTTCCGCGGCAAAGACCTGGTTGTGGTTGGAGGCGGTGACAGCGCGCTCGAAGAAGGTCTGTTTCTGACCAAGTTCGCGACCAATGTGCGGATCATACACCGACGCGACGAGCTGCGCGCGAGCAAGATATTGCAGGACCGGGCATTTGCCCACGATAAGATCGATTTCATATGGAACTCGGTCGTTACGTCGATCAACGGGGGTGAGAATGGCGTCGTCTCCGGCGTAACCACGCAGGACACGCTCGACGGGTCGAAGGACGAACTCGCCACCGACGGTGTCTTCGTTTACATCGGCCACATTCCCAACAACGACCTCTACCATGGCAAACTGGACCTGGACGAGGACGGCCATCTGATCGTCGACCCCATGACGCGCACCAACATTCCCGGCGTGTTTGCCGCCGGCGAGATTGGCGACAAGGTCTTCAAGCAGGTTGCGACCAGTGTCGGACAGGGCTGCGCCGCGGCCATGCAGGCTGAGAAGTTCCTGGCCACGCTTGAGGCCGTAGGGTTGCCTGACTTGACGGAGGACCCCCGAACCTGGCCAACTCCGGGCGTCCCCGAAAAGGCGGCCGAGTTGATAGCCGCTGACTGAGAAGGGCTGCTCATCCTCCCGAGCCTGCCAGCGCGGATTGAATCGGGGGCATTGAACGGATCTGTTCGACCTCGGGGGTATCCGAAATAGCACGAGAGAGCAGATCCGCAGTGCCGCCCCGTACACCCTCGCCACCTGATCTTCAAGCTTCCTCGGCGCTTGCTCGCAGCGCCTTCCTTCTCTCTCTGGGCGCAATCGCCAGCCGATTTCTTGGCCTCGTGCGAGACATGGTGATCGCCGGCTATTTTGGCGCGTCCGGCCTTGTCAGCGCCTTTGCCGTAGCCAGCAGCGTGCCGACGATGCTGTATGACTTTCTCATCGGCGGCATGTTGAGCGCGGCACTCGTTCCCGTACTCAGCGATTTTGCAAGGCCCGGTAACGGCGGCGCGGACGGACCGGGGCGGGCCGCGATAGCGCGGCCCCGGCCCAGCCCCGAGCTGGTGCGGTTGGTCGGAGCGCTTCTCAGCCTGGCCGCGGTGACGCTGGCCGCCATCGTACTGATTCTGCTGCTCTTCGCGCCGCAAGTGGCCGGCGTCCTGGCGGGAGGATTCGTCAAGTTTGACCCGGCGCTTCTACCTCTGACGACCCGGTTGGTCAGGCTGATCGCGCCCGTCGTTTGGTTCTTTTCGATGGCCGGTCTGCTGACCGCCGTACTGTACTCGCTGCAGCGCTTCAGCTTGCCCGCCATCGCAACGGCGGTATACAACCTTGGGATCGTAGTGGCGGCGCCCCTGCTGGCCGGGCGCATCGGCATTGCCAGTCTGGCAATCGGCGTGCTGGCGGGTAGCGTCGTCCAATTTTGCTTGATGGCGTGGGACGTTCGCCGCGCGGGGCTGCGTTTCAACGTGCGGTGGAGCCACCCGGCGCTGGGCCGAATTGTCCGCCTATACCTGCCCATCGCGGCCGGGCTGATCGTCGCCCAGTTCCAGGTCGGGCTGGACAGGCGCCTCGCCAGCGGTACGGGCGTTGAGAGCATCGCCTGGATGCGCAACGCGACGACCCTCCAGCAGCTTCCCCTGGGCATCGTCAGCGTCGCCATCGCGCTGGCGGCTCTTCCCCGGCTCAGTCAGCAGTTCGCGGCGGGTGACGAGGGCGGTTATCGCAAGACGCTCGGCGAGGGCATGCGGATGGTACTCGTTCTGATCGTGCCCGTACTGGTGGGGCTGTGGCTGCTGGCAGAGCCGGCCGTGCGGCTCCTGTTTGAGCGCGGGGCGTTCACGCCGGCAGACACGATGCAGGTGGTGAGGGCGCTGCGCGTCTACCTATTTGGCGCCCTGTTTGCCGCCATCGACTTCCCTTTGAATTACGCCTTTTATGCGCGCAACAACACGCTCCTGCCTGCTCTTGTTGGTGTCCTGAGCGTGCTCGTCTATGGAGTGATCGCGCTGACGCTGGTTGAGGGGCTGGGCTTTCTCGGCCTGGTGTGGGCCGACACGGCAAAACAGGCCGCGCACGCGCTCGTCATGCTTGCCCTGCTGGGCTGGACCGTGGGGTCGGTCAAGCGGCAAGGGAATGCTGCCGGAGCGGGCGCGCGTAAGATCGATCTCCTGAGGAGTGCGCTGGGGCCGACCGGCAGTACGCTCCTCGCAATCGCCGGCGCGGCCGGCGCCATGGCCGCGGTTGTTTCCGCGCTGCTGTCAGTACTCGATACGGCAGGACCTCCTGCGTTGACGAACGACCTGCTTCAACTTTGCATTGCCGGTGGGGTTGGCGCGCTGGTCTACGCTGGCGGGCTGCTGCTGGTTGGTCAACCGGAGGCGCTGCGCTTGCGGGAGATCATCTTGCATTCAGTCGGACGGGCGAGCCGCGGAGCAGCCGACAACTCCCGAGAATAGCGGCTTATATTCTGAATCTCTTTCCAACTGCATTTTGCCAGCTGAGTGTGTGAGATGCCGCAAGATATGCAACCTGCAGCCCAAGACCGGCAACAATGAGGCAGTTCACCGCTTGGATGGCGCGCCTTGCCGGCTTGGCAAGCTCCGTTACGGTGGGAGGTCTGAGGCAAACTGCCTGGTACGGCCTTGCCCTCATATTGACTCTGATCCTGGCGGGTAACAGCGCCCCCAGTTCGCTCCAGGCGCGCGCCAGGGCGATCAAGACCGCGACCTCACTTCCCGATTTCAACTTCGCCGCGTGGGAGATGCGCGCCCTGGGCCAAATGTTCAGGATAGGAGGGGGTATCGGGCTGGAACGACTGACCTCAGACGAGCAGGTTGAACTGGTGCGCTCCTACCTGCAACGCAGGCAGCGGATAGAGAAACTGGAAGACGAACTTAGCCGAATCGTCGCGCAGTCTCCCCAGAATGGCACGGCCGCCCAAGCCGTGCCGCGTCGAGAACTGGCGGCGCTGCACGGCCGGCAGGAAGCCGAACGCCCCCTTGTTGAGGCGATATTGGAGCGACAAGTGCGGGCGGAGCTGGTCGAAGCTGGCCTCGATCTGCGCGGCATCGTCTGGCCTCCGGTCAGTTTCACTTTCATCGAGCCGCCGCTGAAACTCACTGTCAGTCCCCGGGAACGCATCGCCACAATCCACTCGCGCGTCTTGCAGACTGAATTCGATCCTGTGACGCTGGCCGAAAGCGAACGGGCCATCGAAGCCAGCACAAATCTCAGCGCCCACATCTCCAGAATCGGCGGCATGGCGGTCTACCCCGCGATTGTTGTCGAGCAGTCTTCTCTTGCATGGGTACTCAGTACAATCGCCCACGAATGGACGCACCACTATCTCTTCCTCTTTCCCCTGGGATTGCGTTACGCAACGAACGACGAGCTGACCACCATAAACGAAACGGTCGCGGAAATCATAGGCGACGAGATCGGCGAACGGCTGGCCCGTCGCTACTATCCCGAAACGCTTGCACAGCCGCCGCCTGCGCGCGGTTCGGCCACTGACGAGGACTGCGCGTGTAACACTTTTGAACTCTGGGCCAGCGGGATGGAAGCGGAACAGCAGCGCTGGGAGCGACCGGGGCGCCCTTCGCAGTTCGACTACCGCAGGGAGATGCGGGAAACGCGGCTCCACGTGGATGCTCTGCTGGAGGTCGGTCTTGTCGAGACCGCGGAGGCCTACATGGAGGCGCGGCGGCGGTACTTCGTGGCGCAAGGGTATCCGCTGCGCGTGCTGAACCAGGCTTACTTCGCCTTCAACGGAAACTACGCCACGGGCGCCGCCTCATCGAGCCCGATCGGCCCGCAACTGCAGCGGCTGCGGGCGGAGAGTGATGACTTAGCTCATTTCCTGGCTACGGTGCGCTGGTTTACCGGTGTTGAAGATCTAGAAAGGGCGCTGGCGCCGCCTGAAAATTGACGTTTGACTTGCATGCCTTTGGTGAATTACTCTAGCAGACGAACGGTCAGAACCGTGCGTGAACCCCATTGGAATCTTCATACAACGCAAGGAGGAATGCGATGACCAGGCGTTACAGTCGGCGTGACATTCTGAAGTTGGGAATGGTGGCGGTGGGATCGGGAATGGTCATTCCCGGGCTGAGTGCGTGCGTGCCTGCGGCGGCGCCAGCGCCGGAAATGGAGGCCGAAGCCGAGGCCGCTCCGATGGAGGAAGAGAAGGTTGCGGTGTTCGTCCAGGGCAAGGGCAACAGCTATGGCTCCGCCCCCAAGACGCTGTGGACCGGTTTCAGGTTCTGGACCAATAGCGGGCAGCCCAGTCGCATCATGTGGGAGCCGATCGTTGACCTGGATGAGAACCTCCAACCGGTGCCAGGCTTGGCCGAATCGTGGGAGTTTGTCGACACGCAGACGATTCAGTTCAACCTGCGGCCCGGGTTGCAGTGGAGCGACGGCACGCCGCTGACCTCGCAAGACGTCGTATACAGTATGAACATGACGTTCCATGCGGACTCCCGCGACCTCACGGCAGGCGAGCTGTCGTTGATCAAGGGCAGCGCCGAAATGATGGCGGGCGAAACCGACGAGCTGGCCGGTGTCCGCGCCGTCGACGACAACACCTTCATTATCGAGACCTCCAAGCCGGACACGACCCTGGTGTTGTCGATGGCGCACCGTTGGTGGGCGCCGATTCCGCAGCACATTTACGGCGGCATTGCCCCCGCAGACCTGGAGCAGTCTCCGGAGATGCTGGGGCCCACAGTTGGGTCCGGGCCGTACCTTATGGAGCGGCAGGAGACCGACAAGTGGTTCGAATTCGTGCCCAACGACAGCTATTGGCGGGGCAGGGCGCCGCTCGACAGGATCATCTATGTCTACGGCGACATCGGCGACCTGGTGGCCCTCGGAACGCAAGAACGCTTCCATCATTCTTGGGTACGTGACGGTGAAGTGGCGTCGGCGATCGAGGCGATGCCGAATTACTCGGCCATCTGGAAGGAGTACATCCAGGGCTATCGCATGCAGTTCAACCTCACGAAGCCGAAGTACCAGGACCCCCTGTTCCGCAAGGCGGTATGCTACGCCATCGACCGTGAGACGCTCTGCAACGACATCTACAAAGGCTTTGCCACACCGCTCTACACCGATTTCTTCGAGGATCTGCTTGACCCGTCGGCTGAGGTTTACCGTTTCGATATGGACCATGCCCGCTCGCTCCTGGCACAGTCCAGCTGGGACCCCGACGACACGGTGAATTTCCTGCGCACAACGCCCAGCGGCGCGCCGAACCCGACCGCCGAAGCGGAGATGCTGGCCTACCAGGAGTGGTTCACCGACCTGGGCGTCAACTTCGAGTTCGAGACAAAGCCGGACGGCGCCTCGTACACGGCGGCCATCAACGAGATGGAGTTCGACCTGTTCGAGAACCCGCACCGGCCATACCATATCTACGGACCGCTGGAGATGCAGAACTATCTGTACTCGGCCGAAGGGGTCGGCTTCATCGGCTACAACAACCCCGATGTCGATGCCCTGATCGAAGAGGCGTTCATCACGTATGGAACAAACTACGAGAGATACGCGGAGATCGGACGCGAGATGTCGGTCATCGTGCAGGACGAGGCGGTCTATGTGCCGACAAAGGCACTGATGGCGGCCAACGTCGTGCACAACGACTTCACTGGGCTCACTTCGATTAGCGAAGCCTACCTGACCTACGCACAGCCTTGGCTGTGGGACCTCAAATAGCCGTTCTTCTTGGGTTTCACGGCGCTGTCGGGGCATGTCGGAGATGTGCCCCGGCAGTACCTTCCTCCAAATTCCTGCTCGATTAGGATGACAACGGATGTGGCGCTACATCCTCCAACGGGTATTGATCTTTATACCCACCTTGTTTGGCATCACGGTAATCAGCTTTGTCGTCATCGCCTTGGCGCCGGGCGACGCGGCGACGGCGATGCTTGCCGAAGGCGGAGAGATCGCCAAGGCGGCGCAGCTGGCCGATCTGCGCGCCAAGTATGGCCTCGATGACCCGCTGCCGATTCGGTACGCGCGCTGGATGGGGCAGTTGCTGCGCGGCAACCTGGGCACGTCTCTGATCGACAGCCGGCCCGTCTCCGATACGCTCGCCCACACTGTCGGGTTGACACTGGAGTTCACGGTCCCGGCATTCATAGTCGGGCTCGCGCTGGCACTGATTCTGGGCGCGTGGAGCGGTTTCAGGCCGCTCTCTCAATTCGATCGTATCGTCACCTTCGGCTCGATGATTGTGATTGCGACGCCGTCTTTTGTCCTGGCTCTTTTGGCCCTCTATATCCTGGCTGTGCGCGTGCCGATCCTGCCCTCCGGGGGCAACCGGGACATGCTGGGCGCCGATGCCACCCACCTGGTCAATCGCCTCCCCTACTTCGTCCTTCCGGTTACGACTCTGGCGTTGCTGACGGCAGCCGAGATCATCCGATACGTACGGGACAGCGTGATCGACGTTTGCAGCGAAGACTATGTACGCACGGCGCGCGCGAAGGGCTTGGCCGAGCGGCTGGTGCTGGCCCGCCACATCCTGCGCAATTCGATGATCCCGATAATTACGATCAGCACGTTGCGCCTGCCAATCGTGGTGAACGGCGCCATTCTTATCGAGACCGTGTTCGGCTGGGGGGGAATGGGTTCGCGTATTGCGCTGGCCGTTTCGCAGCGTGATTTCCCTGTTATCATGTCGGCGACGCTGGTTACGGGCGTTGCCGTCCTCGTTTCGAATCTGATCGCAGACATTCTGTACGGGGTTGCCGATCCCAGAATCCGTCAGGGGTAGAAGAGGCGAGGTAGACAAAGAAGTGAAAGAGGCGATTGCATCGCGCAATGAGGATGGTGGGCAAAGCGACCAGGCGCTTCGTTATGGGACGCGTTACCGCCTGCGTGAATTCTGGGCTTTTTTCAGCCGGGACCCATGGGCCGTGATTGGACTGACAGTCCTGGTTGTCGTGATTACGGCGGCGCTCGCCGCGCCGCTGATTGCGCCCTACGGCCCGATTGAACCCAATTTCAGCGAGGCGCGCCAACCGCCTGGATTCGCCCATCTTCTCGGTACCGATGTCGCGGGAATGGACGTCTTCTCCCGCCTGGTCTACGGCAGCCGCGTCTCGCTGGCGGTGGCCGCGGTTGCCGTGCTGATCAGTACAACGCTGGGGGCTTCTATCGGCCTTGCATCCGGCTATTACGGCGGCTGGATCGATGCGGTGCTGCAACGAGTTACCGAGGTCTTCGCCTCGTTTCCGACGCTGATGTTGATGATCGCACTTGCTGCCGTCCTGGGACCAAGCACTCAGAACGCAATGATCATCATCGGGGTATTCGCCTGGACGCCTCTCAGCCGCCTGATGCGCGGCCAGGCGCTGTCCCTGAGAGAGCGGGACTTTATCATCGCGGCTGAGGTGATCGGCTGCCGAGAACGTCGGATTATATCCAGGCATATCCTGGTCAATACTGTCGGGCTGCTGGTTGTGAACGCTGTGTACGGCATCCGCAGCGCGATTCTCGCCGAGGCCAGCCTCAGTTTTCTCGGTGTCGGCGTACCCCAACCTACGCCGAGCTGGGGCAGCATGGTCAATTTCGCCACGAACATCGCCTATCTGCAGCTGATGCCGTGGGCGTGGGCGCCGTCGGCGATCCTTTTGATCGCGGTTATCGCGTCAATAGGCTTTGTGGGCGACGGACTTGCGCGTGCGCTGCGACGCTGAGCTGAGCGTGGAAGGCAGGCGACAAGCCGGCTACCGCTTTTGCCAAGTGCGCTGGCGGCTCGCCTGCATGGACATCGTCCTTCATCGATAAGGCTGGCGACTACGGGGAAAACTCCTCTCGGAATGCGCAGTCCCGCCGGCGAGGCGCCTCCGACAATCAGAGCAGCATTGCTGCCAAATCGACTGCCTTTCTCCACCAATCCTCCACAGTGCCGGCCCTTCTGCGTGGCATCGAGGACGGCATTTCAAATGGAATAGCGACAGAATCCGGGCGCAGGTTGACTGGCTCTAGTTCGAACGCCAACAAGGAGGTTGAAGAATGAGCACTGACCTTGAACGAGAGCTCCAGCGAAGTGAACCAGACTACGTTGTATACAAACCGGGCAGCATGGATGGCTCCACTTTCGATACGGGAAACGAACACTTCCTGGTGTTCGACGGCCCCGACGGTTCGCTGATGACAGTCTGGACGCAGAGCAGTTTCGAGGGCGCCAGCGATCACCGCATCGTCTTCTCGCGCTCGGAGGACGACGGCACAACCTGGGCCGCGCCGCGTCGCCTGATCGGGCCGACGCGTCCGGGAGACGGTGCACCGGCCAGCTGGGGCTTTCCGATTACATCCCAGTCGGGGCGGATCTATGTCATCTACAGCCAGCATCAAGGAGTGGAGGATGTCAGCGAAAACCCGTTTTCCTGTCACACCGGCACGATGGATTGCGTGTACAGCGACGATGCCGGCGGCAGCTGGTCAGCGCCGGCTACGATCCCAATGAAACGCAGTCCCTATGACAGCCCGGACGAGTCCATTCCGTCGAATTGGATCGTGTGGCAGAAACCGATCCGCGATCTGCAAGGTAGGTGGTTTACCGGATTTACGCGCTGGGTCAGCCGGTCGGTGCGGACGCCGCCGATGAACGACTCCTGGACGAGCCGGGAGGCGGTCACCGAGTTCATACGCTTCGAAAACATCGACGATGACCCTCGACCGGAAGATGTCGAGATCGGTTACTCCGCCTGGGGATCGAAGGCGCTGCGCGTGGGCCACTACCTCAACCCGATGCTGAGTATCGCGCAGGAGCCGAGTCTCGTGCGGCTTCCCGACGATCGTCTGTTCTGCGTGATGCGCACGATGAGCGGTTACATCTGGTATAGCACGTCCAACGATGACGGGACAACTTGGACTCATGCGGCCCCACTGCTGCGCCATGACTTTGGGGACCCGATTCTTGAGCCGCTTTGCTGCTGCCCTATCTATCAATTGACGGACGGGCGTTACGTGCTCTTGCATCATAACAACGATGGGCGGTTCGAAGGGAGCACGCCGGAAGATTCGGACATTCACCGGCGGCCGGCCTTTATCGCACTTGGGGAATTCCGACCGAACGCGCAACAACCGCTCTGGTTCAGCCGCTCGAAACTGTTGATGGACAACCACGGCGAGCGCATCGGCCCGCGCAAGCGGATTGACATCGGGGTCTACCCGAGCATGACCAACCGTGGCGGCAACGACGTGCTCTGGCACCCTGAACGCAAATTCTTCCTGCTGGGTAAACGAATCACACCGGAGTGGCTGGCGGACCTGGAAGTGCCCAAAGCGTGAAGCTACGTTCGCTGCTTTGACACCCTACGGTGAGCCGCTTTGCGGAAGTTCCGTCCAGCCGCGCGCCGACACCCTCGACAAGTGACCGAACAGTTCGGCGTTTTCGGTTCTTGGCCCTTGGTTGGCGCTGCCAACCGGAGGCCGAGCAGTTTTGTTGTGAGCCTTTTGGCTGGCAGAGAGGGCACGGGGCGGGTTGTATGGGTTCGCAACAAGTGGTAGTCCGTTCCTGGTTGACGGTCTTGGTTCAGAGGCTGGAAGTTTGTTTGGGAGAATCCAATGTCGAAGTATCGTACAGGGATCATTGCGTGCGGGATCATCGCACGCGTGCATGCGCGCGCGTGGCTGGGCGTGAGCGGCCGCCCTACAGAGATCGCGGCCATCGCCGACACGAACCCGGATGCGCTGCGGGAGTTTGGTGAGTTCTTCGGGGTTGGCGAGGAACACCGCTATTCCGATTACCGTGAGATGCTCGACAAAGAGGACCTCGATTTTGTTGACGTCTGCTCGTGGCACCAGCAGCACGCAGAGATGGTTATCGCGGCGGCGGCGCGTAAACCCAAGGCGATCCTGTGCCAGAAGCCGATGGCGGTTGACCTGGGAGAGGCCGACGCGATGCTGGCAGGCAGCCAGCGGAACGGCGTTAAGCTTGTTGTTGCCTATCAGCGCCCGCACCATATCACCTGGCTCAAGGCCCGGGAGCTTATCCGCGAAGGCGCCATCGGCCGCGTCTTGCAGGTCCAACTTGAGTCGGGTGGGAATCTGCTCAACACCAATTCGCACAACATTCGGCTTGCCCTGTTTCTGATGGATGAACCGCAGGTCAGCTGGGTGCTGGGCACGGTTGAGCGTACCACTGATCTGCTGGAACGCGGTCTGCCGGCCGAGGATGCCTGCCTGGGACTGGCCGCTTGCGACAACGGCGCAACGATCCTGATCATGGGTGACTTGGTTGAGGGACTTGCCCAGGGCTGTCGCGTGATCGGTGAACGCGGGATCATGGAGCTTTCTACTTCCTACCGGCCTGACGCGGAGATCCCTTCGGACGGGCCAATGCACATGCCCGAGGGTCTCTCGGCGCGCTACAACTATGAGGTCGGCACGGTGCGCTACCTGAACGATGCCAGCAACGGCTGGGCAGAGGTAACCGAGGCGTGGCACGACTGCTGGTCCCGCCAGTGCCAGGAGGCGATTGACTGGGTCGAGGGTCGCATTGAGCGGCCGATCAGCGGAGGCGACCGCGGCAGGGCTGTGCAGGAGGTGATGATGGCGCTCTTTGAATCGGCGCGCAGGCGGCAGCGCATTCGCCTGCCGCTGAAGACTAAGGTGAATCCCCTCAGATTGATGGTCGAGAGCGGAGAACTGCCGGTAGAGTGGCCGGGCAGTTACGAGCGACGCGCCACGCTGGTGCGGGGTGAAGCGATGTCATGGCACGAGGCGGCGGGGTAGATTCTCGGTTGCCCTGCGGACGGCCGCTTTCGCGCCCTTTGCCATCCCCTTCACCGCACAAATTTCAGGGCATCGCCATTTCATCCCTGGAGTCGTCCTCTCGTTTGTGGAAGGTGGGTGACTAACGGCCCGATCGATGGGTGACCCACTGGGCGGGCCTGCGGGGAGCTCCAATGCTAAATTGTCCAGGTTAGGAGAGAACGCATGGAAAGCGGAAAAGACGTCCCTATCCCGATGACCGAGGAGCAGAAATTCTTCTTTGACCTGCGCGGCTGGGTCCTTCTGCCCGGCGTGCTTTCAGATGCCGAGATTGCGGCCATGAAGGCCGAGGTCTACGCCTCTATGGAGCCGGAGCAGCATATGGTCATCAATCCGGACCAGTGCTACCGGGGAACCCTGCAGACACTCCTGGACCACCCGGCCGTCGCCGGCATCCTGAGCGAAATTCTTGCAGAAGAGCCATTCCTGTCGGACGACTATTACGCCTTTCGCTGCGAAAGCTCCTTCGTCACAGTGCGGCCGCCGGGATGGAGCAAGCAGGAACGCAGCGATGGCGGGCTGCCCCACGTCGTGCGGCCGCCGCAGCAGGCGAATGCGATGCGCTACCAGGTGGCGGGCAGGAAGATCTTTGCCGGCCTGACGCGGGTGGTTTGGGAACTCGAGGAAGTGAAGTCAGGTCAGGGCGGCACCTCATTTCTGAGCGGATCCCACAAGGCACATTTCAACTACGGCGGACCCGACCCTTACCGCCCCAACATAAGCAGTTCATCCTGGGAAGCCAACATCCGGGAGATGATGGAGGACTACAGCTGTCCGGCAGGGTCGGCGGTCATCTTTACGGAGAGTTTGCTGCATGCGGCCAATGACTGGACGAACCCTGCCAATCCCCGCTGTGCGGTATTTAACTGCTACAACTCTCTCTGGGCCCAATGGCATCGCATGAACCTGGACCACGGGCTAATAGAGGCGATGCCGCCCAAGCGGAGGTCGCTCTTCCGCGGCGTGTGGCAGATCGGCGGGCAGAACGACGCCTACTCGATCGACAACCGCAGCCTGTAGGGGTCCGTCAGTCGGAGGGAGCCGCTGTTTTCGGAAAGCGCTCGCCGTGGAGGACGCGCCTGCGCGCAGGCCGATCGGGACCCTGACGGAAGGCTGGTGGACCGTTGAAGAGTTCTGACTCACGGAGGCTTGAATTCTCGGTATCAGGAGGGCTTGATGAGAGTCGAGGCAGTCAAAACATTCCTGGTGGACCCCGGCGCGTCGAAACACTGGCTGTTCGTAAAGGTTGAGACGGACGAAAACATCCACGGCTGGGGCGAGGCCTATACGCAGCTGGACCGGGACCGCGTCATCGAACGGCAGATCCGGGAGCTGGGTCGCTACCTGATCGGACGTTCACCCTTTGACATCAAGCAGTTCACCTTCTCGGCCTATTCCGACTTCGCGGGCAAGCGGGGCAGCATGGAGTTCTTCTGCGCAGTCAGCGGCCTGGAGCAGGCGCTTTGGGATATCGTTGGCAAAGCCAGCGGGCAGCCTGTTTACAACCTGCTGGGGGGTCGCACGCGGCGGAAAATGCGCGTCTACGCCAACGGATGGGGGGGCGCCAACGCGCCCGACGAGCTGGCCAGGCGGGCCAAGGCTGTCGTCGATCTCGGGTTCAACGCTCTGAAGTTCGACCCCTTCCCGGGCCCGTGGCGGGCCTTTATCGACCGGCGCCAGGCGGAGGAGGCGGTCGAACGGGTGCGCGCCGTGCGCGAGGCGGTCGGACCTGGCGTCGAAATCCTGGTTGAGGTGCACAGGCGACTGGCGCCGATGCACGCCATCCGGGCAGCCCAGGCGATGGAACCCTACGCGCCTTTCTGGTTCGAGGAGCCTGTTTCGGCGCGCGATCTCACCGCGCTGGCAGAAGTGCGCCAGGCTATTTCTCTGCCCGTCGTAACGGGAGAGGAGCTCTATACGAAAAATGAATTTCGCGAGGTTTTCGATAGACGCGCAGCTGACATTCTCAATCCCGACGTGTGCAACTGCGGCGGCATTCTCGAACTGCGGGAGATTGGCGCCATGGCAGAGGCCCATCACGTGGCCGTTGCGCCCCACAACTACAACAGCACAACCGTTGGACTGGCCGCAACATTGCACGCCTCGGCCGGCATGCCCAACTTTCTGATAACCGAGTATTTCGTCAACTTCGAGAAAACGGGCCGTGAGATTGCGAACAGTCCTTTCATCGTTGAGGAGAACTACATTACACTGCCGGAAACCCCCGGGCTAGGCATAGAATTGGATGAGCGGGCCCTGGAAGAACGCCCCTACCGCGCCCGCTCTCGCCGCAATCTGCCCATCGACTCGCGGCGGGTCGACTGAATGGGCTGACAGGGCAGGCGTCACGAAAACGGCACGCCCCGCCTTCGCTTCGGGGGGCGCTCTCTTTGCCAGGCCTCGGCGGGGCCGTCATGAGTAGAGCGTCGCCAGGATGGCGAATCGGAAGCCTTCCAAGGTACATATAATGCGCTTTGCGTATTCCGGTAACTCTGCTATAAATGAACTGCCTTCATTGGAGGTAACGGGATAGTCGCCCTCTCGGACTGCATGGGAGGGGAAGTGGCAGTAGAGTCGCACAGTGGCTGCCGCGTCAACCGCAAGAGTTCCCATGTAGTGAGTATGCCGCGCCCGAATGCTGTGCGGCAGATGAGGTTGATAGGACAAACAGCAGGTAAAGTGCCATGCTCTTGTTCGTCCTCAAACGTCTGCTAATGATGGTCCCCACGCTTGCGGTTATCTCCGTGATCTCCTACATCATCATCGAGTTGCCTCCTGGCGACTACGTATCGACCTACATCATACAGTTGACGGAGACGGGCGATGTTCCCGACCACGTGATCGAGAACCTGCGTCAACAGTACGGTCTCGATCAGCCCTGGTACGTGCGCTATTGGAAGTGGATTACCCGCTTTGTGCGCGGTAACATGGGCTATTCGGTGGCCTGGCATCAGCCTGTCCGCGACCTGATCGGCGCGCGGCTTCTCCTTTCCATGATGATTTCGTTCCTGTCGCTCATGTTTACGTGGGTTGTGGCGTTCCCGATAGGGATCTACTCGGCAGTCAGACAGTACTCTTTTGGCGACTATTTCTTTACCTTCACCGGATTTATGGGATTGGCTGTGCCCAATTTTCTGCTGGCGCTCATCCTTATGTACCTGGCACACAAGTATCTGGACACCGGCATAGGCGGCCTGTTTTCAAAGGAATATGAAGGCGCTCCCTGGAGTTTCGGCAAATTCGTCGACCTGTTGGAGCATCTGGCCATTCCCATTATCATCATCGGCACCGCGGGTACTGCAGGCACAATTCGGGTCATGCGGGCCAATCTGCTGGACGAGCTGCAGAAGCCGTACGTGATGACAGCCCGGGCGAAGGGACTGCAGTACTGGAGGCTGGTCCTGCGCTATCCCGTGCGCCTGGCGCTCAACCCGTTCATCTCGACCGTCGGCTGGGTGCTGCCCTCCCTGATCGCGGGTGAAACGATCGTGTCGGTGGTGTTGTCGTTGCCCACCGCGGGGCCTCTTTTCCTCCAGGCCTTACTGGAAGAAGATATGTATCTGGCCGGTTCGTTCGTTATGCTGGCGGCCAGTTTGACCGTTATCGGCACATTGCTCTCAGACATTCTTTTGGCGATTATCGATCCCAGAATCAGATATGAAGGAGCTACTTGATAGCGCGAGAGTCAAACATAGTACCTGAAGTCAGTGATTGCCGAATACGACGGATTGGAGCGACACGGGACGATGGAAACCTTGAAACCAGAAACCTCCGAGGCTGAGGAGCTGGCCAATCAACTGCTTGAAGAGTTGGATAACGAGGTCGAGGAGGCCTACCACCTTGCGCCTCCTCTTGTGCTGACCTGGCGCAAGTTTCGCAAGCACAAGCTGGCTGTAGTTTCGGCGGTAATTCTGATCTTGCTCTATGCGCTTGTATTGTTCTCCGAGTTCATTGCCCCGCATTCGCCGCATAAGCGTTACGTAGAGTTCGCGCAAGCGCCTCCGCAACCGCTCCGCTTTATCGATAGCCAAGGCAAGTTCCACCTGCGGCCATTCGTTTACGGAACCGAGCAATATTTGGATGAAAAGTTCAAGCGCACGTATGACCCCATCGTTGAACAGATCTATCCCTTGCGGCTGTTCGTTCGGGGCGCCCCTTACAAAATGTGGAATTTCATACGGACCGACGTTCATCTCTTTGGCTCAGACCCCGGGGCGCCGCTGTTTCTGCTCGGCACCGATGGTGACGGTCGTGATCTTCTGTCGCGTCTGATCTTTGGCACGCGCCTTTCGTTAACGATCGGCCTGCTGGGTGTGGCCCTGAGTTTTCTGCTGGGCATCATTTTCGGCGGAATTTCAGGCTACTTCGGGGGATTGACGGACACAGTCGTACAGCGTCTGATTGAGATACTGCGTGCGTTTCCCAGCCTGCCGCTGTGGATGGCGTTAAGCGCGGCATTGCCGGCCAACTGGTCGGTGATTCGAGTCTACTTCTTCATTACGCTCATTTTATCGATTCTGGGTTGGACGGGCATGGCGCGGGTGGTGCGGGGCAAGTTTCTGGCCGTTCGCGAAGAGGCCTTTGTCAAGGCAGCGCGCCTTTCGGGGGCCAATACGCCTTGGATCATCCGCAGACATCTCGTTCCCTCCTTCATGAGCCATATTATCGCGGTGGCGACTTTGAGCGTGCCGGGCATGATTATCGGTGAGACGACGCTCAGTTTTTTGGGCGTCGGCTTGCGTTCACCTGCGATCAGCTGGGGCGTGCTGCTGCAGGACGCGCAACAGGTACAGTCGATCGTTCGATTGCCGTGGCTGTTGCTGCCTGCAGTGATGGTCATCGTTGCCGTACTTGCTTTCAACTTCGTGGGGGACGGATTGCGGGATGCGGCCGACCCCTACCGCTAGCCGGCGACGGAAAGGGTTACGTTGTCAGGTTCCTTGCTGGAAGTCAGAGATTTAAAGACCTATTTCTTCACCGACGAGGGCATCGTTAAAGCGGTTGACGGTGTCAGTATTGACCTTGCCCCCGGCCAGACGTTGGGTGTTGTGGGAGAGAGCGGCTGTGGCAAGAGCATTACTGCGCAGTCGATCTTGCGGATTGAACCGACGCCGGGCAAAGTGGTTGGGGGCGAAATCCTGTGGCAGCGGCAGGAGAGCGATGCGAAGACTGATCTGGTAAAGCTGGACCAGGACGGAAGCGAGATCCGGGATATTCGCGGTGCTGAGATCGCCATGATCTTCCAGGAACCGATGAGTTCATTCAGTATGGTGCATACGGTTGGGCAGCAGATCATGGAGGCTATTCAGCTGCACCAGGAGGTAAGCCAGGCGGAAGCGAGGGAGATTGCGGTCGAGATGTTAGGCAATGTCGGCATTCCGGACCCGCTTCGTCGCGTTGACGAGTACCCGTTCCGGCTCAGCGGCGGGATGCTGCAGCGCGCCATGATCGCCATGGCACTCTCCTGCAACCCCAATCTTCTTATCGCGGACGAGCCTACAACTGCTCTGGATGTGACGATTCAGGCCCAGATATTGGACCTCATGAACCGGTCCCAAGAGCAGCTGGGCATGGCGATCATGATCATCACCCACGATCTGAGCGTGGTGGCGGAGATGGCCGATACGGTCGTGGTGATGTATTGGGGCCGCGTCGTTGAACAGGCTTCGGTGAGAACGATCTTCCGCGAGCCGAAGCACCCTTATACGGCAGGGCTGCAACGCTCGATACCGAAGTTGGGAGAGGCAAAAAAGGGACGGCTCAATTCGATCAGAGGTGTTGTGCCAGACCCGTTTGCCAGTTTGCAGGGCTGCCCCTACCATCCACGCTGCCCGGAGGCCATCAAAGGCGTGTGCGATGAAGGAGCCCCGCCGGCGCTGATCGACATCGAGTCAGAGCATCAGGTGGCCTGTTTTCTCTATCACGAAGAAAGGGTTGAGACTGCGTAAGGCGGTACCGGACCAGATGGACGAATATCTGTTGGAAGTCCATAACGTCAAGAAGCACTTTCCGGTTACGCGCGGCGTATTCAAGCGCGTTATCGGACATGTCAAAGCGGTTGACGGGGTCAGCTTTTCGATCGAAGCGGGCGAAACGTTCAGCCTGGTGGGCGAGAGCGGCTGTGGGAAGACGACGATAGGCAATCTGATCGTTCGGGCGCTGCGGCCCGACAGCGGTGAGATTCTGTTCCGGAATAACGGCCAAGTCGTGGATCTGGCGGCTCTCTCTGAGCGGGAGCTCAAGACACAGGGGATTCGCAGGGCGATGCAGATGATTTTCCAGGACCCCTATTCCTCGCTCAACCCGCGCATGCGCGTGCTCGACGTCGTTGGCGAGCCGCTTATCGTCAACGATATCGCAAAGGGGAAGGAGTTGGAGGACCGTGTCCGGCGGCTCCTCGGGCAGGTCGGGCTGAAGCAGCAGTATTTGAAGCGTTATCCCCACGCTTTCAGCGGCGGGCAGCGGCAGCGGATTGGCCTGGCCAGGGCATTGGCGTTAAACCCGAGCTTGATTGTCGCCGATGAGCCGGTGTCGGCCCTGGATGTCTCAATCCAGGCGCAGATTTTGAACCTTTTGCAGGACTTGCAAGAGGCGTTCCAGCTCACGTATCTCTTTATCTCGCACGACTTGAGCGTTGTCGAGCACATCAGCGACCGAGTGGCGGTCATGTACGTGGGCAAAATTGTGGAATTGGCGGAGACGGAGGCTCTGTTCCGGCAGCCGAAGCATCCCTATACAGAGGCGCTGCTCTCGGCGGTCCCGCGTTCGGATCCGGAGGGCAAAAAGGAGCGGATCATTCTGAGCGGCGAGGTAGCGGACCCGGCCGATCCGCCGTCAGGCTGCGCCTTTCATCCGCGCTGCCCATACCGGATGGACCTATGCGTGAGCGAGGAGCCGAATCTCCAAGAGACGGAACCGGGTCATTACGTCAGCTGCCACCGAACTGAGGAACTCCACCTGACGGGTGTAGAACTGGCCCAGATGGGTTGAGGGCGGACGAAGGGGGTGATGCCCACTATTGAATTGCCGACAAAATTCAGCCATTAGCCGAAGAGGAGTTGGGAACATGAAAGAAGAGATCATCTCCAAGCGAGACATTTCGAGACGGGAGTTTCTGCGCGTATCCGGTTTGGCCACGGCCGGCGCGGTTCTCGTCGCCTGCGCGGGTGGCGACGCTGCGGTTCCGGCTGCACCCCCGGCGGACGCTGCTGCTGAAGAATCTATGCCTGTCCCGGAGAGTGCAAGCGGGTTCAAGGAAGCGCCGATGCTGGCAGAGCTGGTTGCCAGCGGCGAATTGCCGCCGGTCGATGAGCGGCTACCGATCAACCCGCTGGTCCTGCCGGTGATCGACGGTATCGGCAAGTACGGCGGCGACATCAATACGGCAGGCACGCGCCCGCCTCCATTCAACGGCTATAATTTGGGCAACTTCTCGGGCCAGGTGCTGGTTTTCTATGCCTGGGGCCTGCGCGGCGAAGTTGGCGAGGTGGTGCCCAACGTCGCCGAGTCGTTTGAAATCAACGAAGACTCCTCCCAATTCAAGGTGCACTTGCGCGAAGGCCTCAAGTGGTCGGACGGGGAGCCCTACGACGCGGAAGACGCGGCCTTTTACTGGGACAGTGTGCTGCAGAACGAGGAATTGGTCGCTGTCAAGCCTCCAGTCTATTTGAACTCGGACGAGAATTTGATGGAGTTCAATGTCATCGACAACTTTACGATTGAGTTTGTCGCAGACACGTCCAAGCCATGGTTCATGGACCGGCTGGCATCGTACTGGTCGGGGGGCAATTTCTGCCGCCATCCTGAGCATTACATGAAACAGTTCCACCCTGAGTTTACCGATGCTGACGAAGTGGATGGCCTGGTAAGCGACGGTGGTTTCAACAGCTGGCAGGAGTTGTTCCGCCACAAAATCGGCCCCCACAACGTTGAGGGGGAGATTATGAAGCCGTATCTACAGGGCTTCATTCCGACAAAGGTCGCCCCGGAAACACCGCCTTGGATCTGGGAGCGGAACCCCTACTTCTGGGCCGTGGATGAGGAGGGCCAGCAGCTTCCCTACATCGACCGCATCCTGCACACGCAGGTCAGCACGGAAGTGCAGGAGCTGCAGGCGCTGACGGGGGACCTGGAGTATGTTCCCTGGCTCAACTTCAAGCTGCTGCCGGACTTTCTGCAGGCCGAGGAGGAAGGGAAGCTACGCGTGGTCAAGTATTACTTCCCCGGCGATACGATGCTCAACGTCACCTTTAACCTGCACACTGAGGATGAAGCCCAGCGGGCCATCTACCAGGACATTCGTTTCCGCAAGGCGGTCTCCTACGCGATCAACCGTGAGGAGATCAACCAGCTGAACTACTACGGCACTGTCAGTCCGTCGCAGCCGATGCCGCCGCTGGGGACGCCGACACGGGAAGCGACCGAGCACCTGGCGACACTGTACGCCGAGTACGACCCGGACCTGGCCAACTCGCTGTTGGACGAAATCGGCCTTGACCAGCGCAATGCCGACGGCTGGCGGCTGCGACCTGACGGGGAAGAGTTGTTCATCAACTTCGTCCACTATGGCTGGACGGACGACACCGAACTGGTCGTCGACCATCTGCAGCAGGTTGGCATTCATGCCACCAATAATTTCATCGACAGCCGGCTCTTCTGGGAAAGGATGCGGGCCATCGACTGGGATGCTCTGACGATTGGAGGCACGCCGACGCATCCATATATCCTGACGGCGCGGCGCGGGTTCGTGCCCGAGAAGAACGCTGCAACTTTCCCGCTCTTCGGCCTCTGGCTTGAAACAAACGGAGAAGAAGGAATGGAGCCGACGGGAGGAGCTGCGCTTAATCAGGAGAGGTGGATTGCTCTCCAGTCGGAGACGGACCCGGATAAGCAGATCCAGCTGGTCGTCGACATCGTAACCACGGCCCGAGAGGAGCTCTGGAATATCGGCACAACGACCATGTCGCCGATCGTTGGCGTTGTGGACCCGACGCTCAAGAACCTGCCGGACGAGATGTTCCTGGGTTGGGACAATACGATGGCCGATGTATATCGCCCCGAGACGTTGTTCTTCGACCGGTAACCGCTTCGACGGTGGTGACTCTACGCCAAGTGAATCAGAACGAGGCGGGAGGTCCATATGGACCTCCCGCTGTTCGTAAGGGGCCAGCCTGTCTATGTCCGACTGTTCTCAGCAGAATGAAATCGGCGGCGCCAACCAAAGCGGTGGAAGGGCCGGGCAGTTGAGATTCCCGCTACTCGACAGGGCCATCGACCACTGGCTGGTCGCCGGCCCCATGGTGTCGCCGCTCACAGACAGCGCTTCTTCGGCTGGCGCGGCGTTGCCCACAGGCTTTTCTCCAAGCCGCGAGCAAATGTCTCTCGTCCTTCACAACGCAAGAGCGAGATACTCCTTTCATCCGTATGCGCGCGCGGATTCCGAGGAAGCTTCCCGCGCCGGCGATCCGCCTTTCCACGGCGGCTGGCGCCTCGATTCGACCGGCGCGCCGGCTGAACGAGAGCAGTTCGCGCTCGGTGAGGACGAACTGAACTGGCGAGCGTACCATTGTCTGGAGGACCATCTGATCGATTCGGGCGCTTTCCACGCTACCTGGCATTACGTGCAGACGTGGGCTTATTGCGAGCTGGTCTGCGCGACTGCGCAGCGGGTGGAGCTCGTTTTCGATCTGTTCGGCGCTGCCGAGGTCTGGCTGAACGACCAACTGCTCGTGCAGCATGATCGGTTTCGGCTTCCCGGTACTGTTACGTGTCAGGCCCAGCTCCAGGCTGGACACAACCGTGTCCTGGCGCGGCTTGATACGGTAGCCCGCGGCCAGACCCCTCAGCGATTCGGGATGTCGCTGGCTGAGGAACCCGGGGAGAACTGGTCGGTCTGTCTGCCGACCAGCATCGAACCAGTTGGGAGGCGCCTGGAGCTGGAACAGCTCTTTGGTGAAGCCAGGCTCGATCGATATGTCTATACTGCCCAGGACAACGTAGAGGTACGCTGGCCAGATGAGTTCGACCGGCCCGAAGGCGGTTCGAAGTCCGATTTGGAGATGCGGCTACAGACGACGGACGGCCGCATCTACGTGATGACACGATCGCCGTTTCCCGACAGTCAAGGCGCGACTACCATTGATATGGGTCCGGCGCTGCGGGCGCCGGAAGGGCCCTGCGAACTGCATGTGATGCCCGGGCCGGAGGAGTACACGCTGGAGGGAATGCGGATCCGGCGCAGGCTGCGCCTGCACGTTGCAAAAAACCCATTCTCGGACCAACCCGCAGAGCAGGGCACTTATCCGCAGCGTCGCGTTGAGGCTTTGCTCGACGCAACCAGGCGGCAGGGCAATCTATTCTCCGAGATAGCGAGGATGGCGCTTGAAAGATGGGGACAGCTAAGGAAGGACGTGATTCAGCAGACAGTTGCCGACCTCACGCTGGGCAGGGCGGAGAGCGGCTGCACAGTCGTGGGCCTGTTGGGCGCGCTGGCGCGCTTTGGTGACAACAGTTCGTTTCCCGCAGAGCTGAAGAGGACCCTTGAAGGGTGCATATGCGATTTCCCCGTCTGGCTGGAAGCCCGGAGATGCAAAGAGGCAGGGCGATGGGGCGAGACAGACCAGATTCTGCAGTTCGCTGCACAGACGATTGCCGGCCAACTCTTTCCTGAGCACAGCTTCGCCGACGGACAGTCCGGTCAGAGGCAAAGAGAGGAAGGGGAGGGCGGTGCGATCGATTGGTGTCGAAGCCGGGGGAGTTACGGCTGCATGGAGTGGGACTCGTGCGACAGGGTCGAAGCCAAGGTGGTGGCCCTGATCCACCTGGTGGACTTGGCGGAGAACGACGAGGTCCGGGAGCTGGCCGCGGTCATCCTGGACAAGATATTCTTCGGCCTGGCGCTGAATTCCTATCGCGGCGTCTACGGTTCGACGCAAGGACGGGCTGACAGCCTATCGATCCGCAGCGCCCGTCTCGCGGCTACGTCAGGCATCTCCCGCCTGCTATGGGGCATGGGTGTCTTCAATGAGCAGGTGATGGGCAGCGTCAGCCTGGCGTGCTCAGACATCTATTTCCTGCCTCCGATCATTGAAGCCATCGCCGGAGACCTGCAGGACTCAATGCTGAGCCGCGAGCGGTCTGTCGCAGCGACGAGTGGAGAGGGTCAGGAGGCGGCGGTTCCTTGGGAGGTCAACAAAGTCTCTTACAGGACACCTGACGGTATGCTCAGCTCAGCCCAGGACTACCGGCCCGGCGAGCCGGGGAGGCGGGAACACATCTGGCAGGCGACTCTCGGGCCGGATGCGGTCGTCTTTGTCAATCAGCCTTCACGTCTGAGCGAAGAGGAAGCGCACAGTCCAAACTGCTGGCGGGGGAATGCTGTGCTCCCGCGAGTCGTCCAGTGGCGGGACGTCCTGATCGCCGTTCACAAGTGCGCTGAACGCGACGGTTTCCCGTCCCTTACCCACGGTCACTTTCCGACCCATTCCTTCGACGAATACCTCTTGGAAGAGCGGTGGGCCTTTGCGTGCAAGGGGGACGGCTATATCGCATTAGCGGCTGCTAATGGACTGAGTCTGACAGAGCAGGGACAGCAGGCCTTCAGGGAACTGCGATCTTTCGGAGGCGAGAACATTTGGTTGTGCCACCTTGGGCGGAGGGATGAGGACGGTAGCTTTGCCGAATTTCGCAGAAAGGTGAAGGCGCTTGAGGTGGAGTTCGGGCGACTGTCGGTGCGCTGTTCGACCCTAAGGGGAGAGGCGCTGGCTTTCGGCTGGACCGGGCCCCTGCTCGTCGACGGCAAAGAACAGTCGATTACGGGATTCAGACATTTCGAGAACCCCTACTGCGAGGTAGAATTGGGCGCCGAGCAGATGGAGGTCATTCACGGAGAGGACGCGATCAGGTTGCATTTTTCCTGAGCCGGCTCTTGGCGCTCTTACGTCCCCTCCCGGTTGCGGAACACGATCTCGGACGTCGTTTGATTGGTTGACACGCTGTGCCCTGGGAGAGGAAGAATGCGCTCATGGATGGTGTCGATGATCCACTCCTTCTGGGGGAAGAAGGCCGCCTCCAACTCTGCAGGGGGCGTTATCCAGTTGCGAGCGCCGACAACTGTGACCGGTGCGTCCAGGTCATCGAAGGCCAGCTGGCTGATGTTGGAAGCGACCGTGTGCAGGAAAGAACCGCGTTCGCAGGCGTCGGAGGCCAGCACAACGCGACCCGTTTTGCGCACGGAAGCGATGATCTTCTCGTAGTTGAGCGGATTCAGGAAGCGGAGGTCGATCACTTCGGCCTCGAGTCCGTGCTCTTGCGCCAATACAGTAGCGGCTTCCAGAGCGCGGTAGAGTGTAGCGCCAACGGTGATAAGTGTCAGGTCGTTTCCGGCGCGCCGCACGGCCGGCTCCCCCAGCTCCACTTCGTAATAGTCAACCGGCACTCCACCCGGTACCAGCGTTTCCGGTTCTGTGTATAGCCGCTGACTCTCGAAAAAGACGACGGGATCGGTGCCGCGCAGGGCCAGATTCAGCATGCCCTTGGCATCATAGGGCGTGGCCGGGAACATCACTTTGAGACCGGGAACGTGGGCAACCATTGCGCTCCAGTCCTGTGAGTGCTGCGCGCCGTACTTGGCGCCGACCGAAACGCGCAGGACCAGTGGCATCTGCAGCACGCCCGCCGACATGGCCTGCCATTTGGCCATCTGGTTGAAAATCTCGTCGCCGGCGCGCCCCATAAAGTCGCAGTACATCAACTCGGCAACAACCCTTCCGCCGCTAAGCGCATAGCCAACCGCCGTCCCCACGATCGCTCCCTCGGAAATCGGTGCGTTGAAGAGGCGGTGATAGGGCAGGCACTCGGTCAGACCGCGGTAGACGCCGAACGCGCCGCCCCAGTCACGGTTTTCTTCGCCGTAAGCGATCATCGTTGGGTCTTCGTAGAAGCGCTGAACCATGGCCTCGAAGAGCGCTTCCGCGTAGGTTACGGCCCGCAGCCCTGAGAGCCGGCGGCCCTGTTCGTACAGGCCGAAGCGCTGCTTGGCCCGGGTTTGACTAAGTCGACTCTCCTCCAAGGGGATCAGCACCTCCGGCTCGCCCTCTTCCATCCGCTCGCGCGTGTCGTTTGAGAACATCAAGTCTCCGATTGCATCGTTCGTCGTGCAGATGCGGGGCGAAACCTCTTCCGAAACGGCGGCAGCGAGGACGCGCGTCAGTCGTTGCGTGATTTCGCCCTGGAAATCGTCCAACAGCGACTGGTCGGCGAGCCTGTTCTCAATCAGGTATTGGCCGTATCTGAACAGACCGTCCTGTTGACGCCACAGATCGACCTCCGAACGGTCGCGATATGCGGAGGCGTCGGAAGGCGAGTGGCCTGAGAAACGATAGGTCACTGTGTCCAGCAGTGCCGGACCGCGACCTGCCTCCAGAATTGCCCGTTTGCGTGCAACTGCGTCGGCAACGGCAAGCGGATTGTAACCGTCGATTCGCTCGGCGTGCATCGCCTCCGGGTTGACGCCGGCGCCGACGCGCGCCAGGACGCCGAATCCCATTGTCTCACCCAGCGGTTGACCGCCCATGCCGTAGAAGTTGTTCATGAAGTTGAAGATGATCGGCGGGTTGCCCCCGAGTTCGCGGTTCCAAAGCGTGCGATACTGGTCCATGGCGGCGAAGATGAAGGCCTCCCAGACCGGCCCGCACCCCATCGCTGCATCGCCGATGTTGGCGACCACGAGGCCCGGTTTGCGGTTGACGCGTTTGAATAGGGCCGATCCCACGGCGATGTCCGCCGAGCCGCCGACGATGGCGTTATTCGGCATCACGCCGAAAGGGGAAAAGAAGGCGTGCATCGACCCGCCCATCCCCTTGTTGAAGCCTGTTTCTCGGCCAAATATCTCGGCCAGCGTACCGTACAGGATGTAGTCGGTAGCCAGCTCTTTGGCGTCCCCGCGGCTGAACGACTCGACGACACGTAGCGGGCGGCCGTCCATGTAATTCTCCATCACGTCGACCAGGTTGGCTTCGGAGAGCTTGGCGATGGCGGAGAGGCTCTTGGCGAGGATTTCGCCGTGGCTGCGGTGCGAACCGAAAATAAAGTCGTGCGGGTGCAGGTGATAGCTTTGACCTACTGCAGCCGCCTCCTGTCCAATCGAAAGGTGCGCCGGTCCGAGATGGTCGTAGGTGACGCCGTGAGAGGCCCCTTCCCGCTTGATGCGGTCGAGCATGGTCTCGAACTCGCGAATGTAGACCATGTCGCGATAAATGCGGACCAGGCCGTCGCGACCAAAAGTTTGTGCCTCGCGCGCGGGATTCGAGCGGTAGGCGTTGACAGGGACTTCCCTACCGACGACGACCGAACGCCGGCGTGCCTCGGCTGGGTCAATGGGGATGAGCTTGGTCATAGCCGATCTCAAACTCAGAAGCAGCAGGGCGGGCTGCGATTGCCGCTCACACGGCCAGCAGCAGGTCTATTTGTGTCAGACCTCGCGCCAAATCCTGCAAAAACCTGGCAGCCGGTGCGCCGTCAACGGCCTGGTGATCGATGGTAAGCGAGAGACTCAGCTGCTTGCTGAACTGTACCTCGCCACTCTCATCGACCGGTTTCAATGAGATTCCGCCGACGCCCAGAATGGCGACCTGCGGCGGGTTCAGGATAGGCGTAAAGCTCTCGATCTCCAAGCTGCCGAGGTTGGTGACGGTGAACGTTCCGTTGGACATTTCGGCCGGCGAAATCGTGCCTTGATGGCAAGCGGCCGTGAGCCGCTTGCATTCGGTTGAAATCTGACTGAGGCTGAGGCTGTCCGCGGCGTAGATTACGGGAGCCATCAGACCGCGGGGCGTGTCGACAGCAAACGCAAGGTTGACGCTGTTGAACCTGTGGACGACACCCTCGATGAAGAGTCCATTCAAGTCCAGATGGCCATTCAGCACCCTCGAAACAACGAAATGGATCAGGTCGCCCAGGGTGACCTCCCGCAGCCCAAGCGGCTCATGGCTCGCTTTCAATCGCTCTCGATAAGTCAGCAACGCCTCAGCGCCGGCGGAGCGGGTGAGGGTAAGCTGCGCGGTCGTCTGCAGCGACGCCAATAGGCGCTCCGCGATGACGCGCCGCACACCCTGAACGGGAATGGACTCATAGTCATCTGATTCCTGCTGCGGCTGTGTTTGGGCAGCGCCCGGGGCCAGGTCGGCGGCGAGAATTCGGCCGCGCGGGCCGGTGCCCTGGGGCGGTGCATCGTAGCCGCCCTGCGCGACCATCCGCTTTGCCAGGGGCGTCATCACCGATTGCCGTTCGACCGCTGCGCGTACGTCGCGCTCGATGATACGGCCCTGCGGCCCGCTGCCAGAAAGCGTCGACACGTCCACCAGGTACCGGTCGGCCAGTCTTCTGGCCCGGGGAGAAGTGGCTGGTTCGCTGTATTCTACGCTCGAATGTGACTTTGGGCCGTTCGTGCTCTCTCGTGCATCGGGCTCAGGTGAGTCGGACGGTTCCAACGAGGACTCAATGGGCGCTCCTGCCGGCCGCAGCGCCTCGACGCTTTCTCCCGGTTCGCCGATGGCCGCGATGTTGGTGAAAACGGGGATTTCTGCTCCTTCTTCAAAGAACAGCGCCAGCATCAGACCCGAAAAGGCGCTGTCGACCGCCATGACCGCCTTGTCGGTCTCGATTTCACACAGCGTATCTCCGGCCTCCACCTGGTCCCCAATCCGCTTTTTCCAGCTGACGAGGACACAATTTTCGACGTTGTTGCCGGGTTTGGGCATTACGACCGCCTGTGCCATGGAGTTAACCTTTCAATTCAGTGCCCTGGTCCCGCGTCACGGTTCAAGAGCAAATGTCGCCCTCAAAAGGATGCCGACTTCGACCATTTCCTCGGAGTTTGTGAGCGGGCTCATGCTGCCCATGACCGACTCGAGGCCGAAGGATGCCAACCCGGACATGGCAATACAGCCCCCCGAAGCGCCGACCGCAACATTCGTACCGTGTTCTTCCGAAACGGCGATGGCTCGCCCAAGGTTCATTTCCAAGAGGCTGGCCATCCGCGTCGCCCGCTGCCGGGCACTTTCCAAGGCGGCCTTCATTGCAGCTTCCTCGATTACGCCGCAGTCATCGACCTGATAGGCCACCTGCACGTTCTGAATCGAAGGCCCTTGTGCCACCTCCATCTCACGTACTAAAGCCTGCAGGAAGTCGCGGATGCCCGCAGGATCACCGTAGGTAAAGACGAGCGAGCTCCCGGGCAGCAGCAAGCCGACGGGGAAATTGCTGCTCAAATAGTCAACTTGGATCGAGCTCTCGTCCACTCCGTTCGCGATCAGATAGTCTCGCACCTGTTCCAGTCCAGCTGCATCAGGTAGTTCAAACTTTGGTCCGACCGGTCCAAAGGGCGTCTCCCGGCCGAGCTGAATCTGAACTCGGACGCTGTCTGGAACAGCGGAAGCGGTTCCGAAACCCAATACGGAGAGAGTTGGTGTTGGATTCGGTTGCGGCTGTGCTTCGATGGGGCCGGCCGCGGAAGCGACCGGTACAAGCGTAAGGACCAACGCGCACACCAGGAGCAGCACTTTTGCACTCATCTGTATTCCTCCCCTTAGAGCCTTCCTTTGAACTCGCAGGCGGACCAGATGCCGGCTGTGCCGATGTGTACCGAAGACGTAGGACCGGACAATATGAAGACGTATCGAGTACTACATCTGTTCCTTCACCCTACAGGCAGCTGGGCAATGCTCGCCAGGCAGGTCAAACTCAATCTGGCGGATGCTGCTGAGTCCGCCGATCGGCGCCCAGGATCCATCATCGGCACTGCCATTGCCAGCGTAAACCGATTCCTTGTCCCGCTCTGTAATGGTGAACGCACATTCGCGCTGCGGCAGCCACTGAATTCTCTGCCGGCAGCCCCATCGTGCGGCCATGTCATGAATTGTCTACCAACGGCATTCCTTTTCGATTCGTGCTATGATTGGGGAGCGCTCGCCATCGATGAGCCTGCCGCAGACGGGGCGACCTGCATCGGCTCCCGATTTTGGCGAACGATTCGCCGTCTTGCACAGGGACCGACAGTGGTTCGGAAGAATCGGCAGAAAGGACTGGCCGCAAAGCAAGGTAAAGAGGCAAAACGCCTCCTGACCCAATCAGTGGGGCACTGGGTGCACTGGAAGAGCCACGACCGTTTCCAGAGTCGTCACCGGGATAGACAAGCGTTCGTCAGAACTGACATCTCGCTTTTTGGGTACGACTTTGTTGACGAGCGGCCGGTTTCCGGGTTGTTGGGTATGAGGTAGAGGAGTTACTTCCCCTGGCATTCTCCGAGTCAAGATTGCCGCTGAGTTTGATCCGAAGAGTTGCCCGCGGTCTGAATTGTCGACCAGATGGCCGACTTCCTCGTAAACCCGATCAGGCGAACGGGTCGTCCACCCACGGGTACTTGTGAAGATTGACCCGCTTGAAGGGGATTTCGGTGTAGCGAGGTGCGACGGCGCCGGGCGCGGCCATGTAGATAATTTCTGAGGCTATCGGCGCGTATCCCGCATAGAAGTGCTGCGCTGACTTGACGACCAGAATCCCTTTGCTGGCAACGTCGATGCCGAAGTTGGTAAAGACGTCCGGGCTGAAGGGTTGCACGCGCCTGCTACTGACGATGATATCGATACCGCTGCAATGGAGGCAGACAGAATCGCCGCATGGAATGCGCATCGGGTCACCTTGTTGCGGCCACTCCTGAACCATGTCTTCGACAATGCCTGCTACTCTCACGTTCAGGTCCAGGGGGTCGCCGGACATTGGGCCCATTTTCCCTCCCAAGCGGATATCCAGATTGGCGCCGACACCGCCTGAGATTGCTACCTGTACTGCGACAGGGTCCCAAATCATCGCCAAGCCGGCATTGCCGATACCGCGCTCGAGCATGGCTCTCAGCATGAAGGTCGAATCGCTTGGTGCGCCACCGCCGGCGTTGTCGGCGCGATCGGCGATCACGACGGGCCCGCTGGCGGCAACCAGCGCCTGATCGAGGGCTTCATCGATAGACCACGGCACCTGGTCGAGCTCGTGGCGCATAGCGAAAAACCTTCGCCCGGCCTTCTCGGCGACGCGTGCGGCCTGCTCCGGATCCCCGTCGGTGATTGCGAGGGCCTGCGCGCCGCAAGTGGGCACGTCGCCCCAGGGGAAGCAGTGGACGAGGGAAATCGAGAGAATCCCGTCTTTGCCTTCCTGGGCCAGGAGATCGTCCACCAGGCTGCGCAATGGCTCATTCGGTGTAAGGTAGAGGCCGATCATGCGGCAGTCAAACAGAGCCATCGCCGGCTTGGTCTTGCCCTCGGCGGCGTCTGCGACGATGTCGAACAGGTCCGCGGCGCGGTTGGCGACATCCGTGTGCGGGTACTCTTTGTAGAGGACGATGGCGTCGGCGGTTTCGATCATCGACTGGGTCACGTCGCAATGCAGGTCAAGCTCGACGCCGATCTTGGCCCCCGGGCCCACTATCTGTCGGACGCGTTCGATGATGTCGGTTTCGCAGTCGTCATATCCGTCCGCCACCATCGCCCCGTGCAGGCCAAGCAAGACGATGTCGACCGGCATGGCATCTTGCAGGCGTGACAGCAGCTCGTCACGCAGGCTCTCATAGGTGCTGCGTGTTGTGACGCCGGCGGGTTGTGCCCCTGCGTACAGGCCGAAGACGTATTCCCAGTTGCGTTCAAGTGTGCAGGACTCGAACTGGTCGAAAGCGGTCATTGTGCCTGTCTCGACCTCGTCTCCCGGGCGAACGATTTTGTAATCTCTCATGCCGGTCGGCATTGGCGAGAAGGTGTTCGTTTCGGTTGAGATTCCACCGGCGAAGACTCTCATTGCATCTACCTTTCCTTGGTTCGATAATGGGGTGAGGGACGGCGAGAATTGCGCGCGCTACAATTGCAAGTAGAAGGAGTCCAAGTTGGAAGGAAATGTTAGCATATTTGGCCGCCGCGGGGTACTCTTCACTTGCAGAGGGGTGATGATACTGACAGCTGGTACACAAGGGCGCTCGCGGCGAATCCGAAAGGAGGGCGGAGTATGAATTCCGGAAAAGACAAGAGATATCGCGTGGCGCTCGTGGGGACGGGCGGCATTTCTCGCGGGCATGCCAGGGCGTGCGGGAATACAGACCAGGCGGAACTTGCAGCGGTTTGCGACCTCTCGCCGGAGGCCCTTGATCGCTTCACTCGGCAGTTCACCGTGCCAAATGTTTATACCTCGATCGAGGAGATGCTGGCTGCCGACGAGTACGACATTGCCGTGATCTGTGTTTGGGGGGCGTTTCATGCCCAGGTCGGGATTCAGCTGGCAGAATCTCGCCGCGTGCGCGCCATTCTGTGCGAGAAGCCGTTTACGCAGAGCGCGCCGGAGGCGGAGGCTCTCGTGGCGGCTGCACAGGCGAACGATGTGCTGATAGCCGAAGCGTTCAAGTTTCGCCATCATCCTATGCACCTGATGGCGCAGGAGATCATCAGGCAGGGGGGCATTGGCGAATTGCAGAACATCCGCAGTACATTCTGCACGAACGTGCCTGCGGAGAAGCGGCTGGATCCCGGGAGCAACTGGCGCTATAACCTCAGCAAAGGCGGCGGCGCCATTTACGACCTGGCTTGTTACAACATACACCATGCGCGCTTCGTTTTTGACGAGGAACCTGAACGGGTCTTTGCCGCCCGAGTCCCCGGCGGCGAGGTCGAGGACGCGGCCTATATTTCGCTGGTCTTTCCCGGCGGCCGCAGCGCGCAGATTTCGGTCGGATTCGATTCGTGGGCTTCGCAATATGTTGAGATCAGCGGGTATGAGGGGCTGCTGCGCGCTGAAAAGGCATGGAACAATGAAAGCCTGCCGGTGACGCTGGAACATCACAGCGCCGACGGCATAGAGGAGATCAATTTCCCGCCCACTTACCAGTTTACACACCAGTTGGAGCACCTTTGCAGTTGCCTGGCCAGCGGGAAGACCCATCGAATCTCGCCGGAGAACAGCATCGCGCAGATGCGTGTGCTGGATGCCGTGGCCGAGTCGATGCGGACCGGCGAAGCTGTCCTGCTCTAGGTCCCGTTATGGGTTGACAAGAACAAGCCTCAAAGTTAGGGTTCTTGCGCGACGTCAGGGGGGTGGAACAGGCCCGTTTCAGGTCCAGGGGTAGCGGCAGCTTGAGCAGGTTTCCTCAAGATCGGACAGGAGAGCTATAGATGGCAGTCATTGACGCAATTCCCAGCATGGAACGGGAACTCAGGTTTTTCCCTACCGAGACGGAACAGCCCAGGAAGTTAACATCAGGGCAGATCGCGCAGTTCAACGAGAAAGGCTACGTGTTTCCCTTTGACATCTTTTCGAAGGAAGAGGCGGATGCCAACCGGCGCTACTTTGACGGGTTGCTCAAGATGACTCTGGATGCCGGATTGGACAGCTACGCCATGAGCGGCTGGCAAACACATTGCGCCGGCATCTATGACCTGGTTATGGAAGACCGGATTCTCGACTACGTTGAGGATGTTCTGGGGCCAAATATCGTCTGCACGATGACGCACTACTTCTCGAAGATGCCAGGCGACGCCAAGTCTGTCTACTGGCACCAGGATGCTTCGTTTTGGGCCCTGACGCCGAGCAAGGTGGTTACGGTCTGGCTCGCTATCGATGACGTAGATGTGGAGAACGGGGCGATGAAGCTCTTTCCCGGTACCCACCTGCTGGGACGGATCCCTTTTGAGTGGGTGACCGACGAAGAGGACGGCGTGCTGAACCAGCACGTTCACAATCCTGAGCGATACGGCAGTCCCGTATCGGTTGCGTTAGGGGCGGGGCAGATATCGTTGCACACGGATATGCTGCTGCACGGCTCCCAGCCCAACCCCTCCAACCGCCGCCGCTGCGGTCTGACAATCCGCTATTTTCCCCCCGACGTGCGCGGAAATGAGCCGGAACACCAACCGGCGATCATCGCTCGAGGCGTCGACCCTGACGGCTACTGGCAGCCGATTCCGCGACCGGAAGGGGATACCATTCCTCCCTTTGCTCTAGAGGAAGCGGAAAAGGATAACTGAGCCGCGCCCGGACGCGGCCCTTGGCTCGTCAGTTCTTGACAAGGGGCACTCAGCGATCGCGATCAGGCCGGAACTGGTTCTTCGAACAACGAGGGGAAGTGGGTAAAGGGGTCAGCCGGATCGCGGAAGAGGATCTGTTGGCGCGGCGTAAGATCGGCATTGGAGGGCGGTTGGACGCGCCGCGAGGTCCAGGCCATGTGGGACACACAGTATTTGTAGAGAAGCGAACGCCGTTCGTGCCCGGCCTCCCATGCAGCCGTTCCATGCGTCAGTGCCTCGGTGAACAGGATTGCCGAGCCGGCGGGGGCCTCGGGAATGATAACGCAGGAGGCATCCTGGGGCGCCTCGTCAATCTGCTGGGGCAGCTTGTAGTTGCTCTTGTGGCTACCGGGAATGCAGCAGAAACCACCCATTCCCGGACCTGAGTCGGTCAGACACCAGGTCACAACCACGAATCCATTGTAAATCTGGTCGTCGCGGAAAGGGACGTATTCGCCCGGCTGCGCGCGCGCGGTCCTGGCGGTGGCGCCGTAGTCGGCGTGCAGCCGCCCCCTGCCCATCCCTTGATTCATACACATCCCATATATGCGGTCGAGCCTGAAGCAGTCGCCCAGCCGGAGGCGCAGGATAGGCACAATACGGGGATGGTCCAACAGGTCTACAAAAGGTTGACCCCATGCGAGAAAACCGGGTCCCTCCGGGGCGCTGCCGAAGCGTTGGGTATGACCGGGCTCGGGAAGCTGTTGGCCATCGAGCAGGCGATTGAACTGAGCGACTTCAGCATCGCTCATAACGTTTTCGATCACAAGGTAGCCCTGCACGTCAAAGAGGTACTGAAGCAGATTGAGATCGGTCATCGTTCGTCCTATGGGTTCTTCCTTGATGTTCGTCAGTTTGCCGAGACCGGTATCCGGTCTCCTTTTGGAACGGCCGACCGAATCATAAACCATCAGGGCGCTCGTGGCAACAGCCTCAAACGGAAGGACGGCGCATTGTCCACCTTGCGGGTGTTTTGCGCCGTCCGGATTTCCGTTTTTGTTCTTGTGTGCGGCAGTTCGACGGATTTACTCTGGAGCTGCTTGTACCGGGCCGATTGTTGAGCTGAGGCCCCTCTTCAGCACGCCCTCGCTGTCAACGTATGTTGCGTAGGCGCGCAGGAACATGCCTACGTCGGCGTCAACCGGCGTGTAGCTGGACGAGTCTTCTACCGAAATGTTGTCGATGTCATTCCAGTCGCTGAGTGCGTCCGCGGAGCTCTCCCACTGCCAATCTCCCAGGTCGCTGTAAGTGTCCACGGCCAGTGATAGTTCGACGCTGATGGACTGTCCGACCTGGGGGGGCAGTCCGGCGATGAATCTAGCAACATTGGGTTGCGTCTGAGGCGTTGGCATTGGCGTGGGGGTTGGCGACGGCTCGGGTGTGGACGTTGGACCAGGACCGGGAACAAGCCCGTTGGACGGGAACCAGTCCGACCAGGGGCCAGCGCCGAGGATGTTTCGCCCGCGGAGACGGAATCGGTAGACTCTGTCGGGGTCCAAGCCTTTCACGGTGTAGGCCACCGCTTCCGTTCCCTCGGTTACGCCCAGTATCGACACCTCTCCCTCGGTCGTCCAAGACTCTCCTGTGCCGATAGACCGCCACTGGATGTCGTATGACGAGACATGCAGCAGGGGCAGCGACATGGGCAAGGGGGCGGTCGAGAATTGGACTGTCAGTTCCTCCAGCGAGTGCTGCTCCACCTCGCCGGCGATCGATTTGGCCGGCGGGGCCACCCTAAGCGCGGCAAAGATCGCGCCGACGATGATCAACGCGCCGACGATTGCAAGGGTGACTTTGTTGACGAGCAGGCGCAACATGATTACGCAGATGCGGAAGAACATGTGCAAGACAATGCCTAGGACCGTATGTACGCGACTTACTCCTCTTACCGGCAGGTTCGCCATTGTGTCAACCTCCTAGCTCTAGTTGTTCTGTTTTCCCGTTTTGCGGGCTCGGAGGGGATCCCAAGAACCTCGTTCCTCGACCCGGTTTTCCTCTCATCGTCTGCCCAGCGAATTCTCAGTATAGTCGCTGAATATTGGATTGTAAATCCATTCGCCAATCGGGAGTTTCCGGTTTTGCGCATGCGGGACGAGAGCAGATTTTGGGAAAATTACTCTGGTAGAGAGCGGAAAAGCGCGCCGGGACTGGGTCGAAATCGGCCTTGATTGCCACATTGACTGGATGCCTACGTTCTGTCAACGTCGGCAATGAATTGCCCCAACGTAGAGGAGTCGTTGCGTTCCAAATCAAGAGAGGTTGGAGGGTGGAGCGAAAGTCCGGCGTACCGGGAAAAGAGGAGCGCGCGTTGCACTCTGCAAATTGCAAAAGGAAACAGGAGTCTTTCCGGGACGAGAAAAGTGAAAAAGGAGATTTTTTTGGGGCGGGTCTAACGGGAAGAGAGGCGTGGTGGCGTTGGAACGGTCTGCGGGTGAGGGTTAACGAAGACTCTGATGTGCAGCCGGGAGGGAAAAGAAGGGGGCAGAACGGCTGCAGCGACCGGTGCGGCGTCGCAAGAATTGGGCCGACGAGATTGGTTCGGGCAGAGGACCGCTACTCGACGACAGGCAGTGTCACAAGGATTACCTCACGACAGGGCCGATGGTCTGAGTCAGGGCTCTCTGGAGTTCGTCTTCACTGTCGACATACAGGGCTGAAGCGCGTAGGTAGTGGTCCTCGTCGTCGCCCGACGGCGTGTACCTTGATGAACTTCCGGCGTCGTAGTTTGTTATGTCTTCCCAGTCGCTGAGCCCGTCTTCAGAGCGCTCCCACTTCCAAATGCTGAGATCGCTGAACTGGTCACTGGGAAGTGAGATGCGAACTCGTATCTCTGTTCCGACCGTGGGGGGATTTGAGCCTTGGTGGAACTCGGCGGCATTGGTTACTGTCTCAACCGCGATGACCGGCCCAATGGTCTGGCTGAGACCCCTTCGATAGTTATCGTCGCTGTCGAGATAGACGATTGAGGCGCGCAGATACTTACCTTTGTCGGCGGAACCGGCCGTGTAGATCGATGGATCGTCGGCATCGTAATCGGTGACATCGACCCAGCCCCTCAGACCGTTGGCGGACCTATCCCATCTCCAGCGCCCGGCTTCGCTGTATTGGGAACTCGATAGGGTTATGACGGCACGGACTGCGCGGGTCACCACGACCGGGTCGTGGCCAAACCTGAAATCAGTGGTCGTCGTATCTATGGAGGCCGTCTCGACGGGGCCGATGATCGGGCTGACACCGATGCTGGCAACGTCGTCGCTGTCCACGAATGGGACCGAGGCGCGCAGATATTTGCCTTCATCGGTTGACGCCGATGTGAATAGAGAGGAGTCGGTGAGACGTGCGCCGGGGACATTTCTCCAGCCGTTGAGACCGTCGTCTGAGCGTTCCCACTGCCAGCGGCCGCGGTCGCTGTAGGACTCTTCGTCCAGGCTGAGTTCGGCGCGAATTGTCTGGCCAACAATGGCGGGGTCGCCTCCCTCGACGACCCTGACGACATCGATCGCTGTCTGGCGTGTTGGGGTAGGCGTGGGCATCGGCGTTGGCGTCGGCGCAGGGGGGGGATTTACGATAATGCATGCGCTCAGCACGGCTCCCGCGAACGTTGCTGCCAGCCAACTTAAGAGAGTTCGGCGGCTCCCTCTACCAGACATGCGCTCGCTCTCCTCGATGAAGAATCCGTCTCAGCGACAAAAAGAAGCTGACGCCCCTCGCCAGGAAGGCGACAGCTTGCAGGCTTTGCTTAACTGCAGTTCCTTCGGCGCATTCAGTGTACCGACAAGCGAATCTAAAGTCAAACGTTGCCGCAAACCCGGGGCGGCCTCGCGTGGACGGCGATGGCCGGTTGCGCGATGGCGGGTCGCCTGCCGCGGCGCGTGCCGCGTCGTCAAGTGGCCGGATACACTGTGAGGAGCGTGCTGTTTCAGCCTTTGACGCCGGTGATTACGATGCCCTGGATGTAGTTCTTCTGGGCGATGAAAAAGAGGATGATACAGGGAGAGAGCACGACCAACGAGGCGGCCATCAGGAGCGTCCACTCGACACGATGCTGTCCCTGGAAGAACCGAAGGCCGAGCGCGAGGGTATACTGGTCGAGGTCGGAGAGGAAGATCAGGGGGCCGAGAAAGTCATTCCAGTGTTGCATAAAGGAGAAGACAAGGATAATGCCCAGGGCGGGCTTGATGAGGGGGACGCAGATTCGATAGAAGATGCCGAAGGTGCTGCAGCCATCGACGCGTGCGGCGTCATCCAGTTCCAAAGGCAACGTCATGAAGAATTGGCGGAGCAGGAAGACGAAGAAGGCGCTGGTGGCGAAGAAGGTGGGGACGACAAGCGGCAGGATTGTGTTGATCCAGCCCAACTGCTTGAAGAGAATGAAGAGGGGAATGATTATGGATGGGTAGGGCAACATCATGGTGGCCAGCACGAGCAGAAAGATTGCGTCGCGGCCGGGGAAGCGAATGCGCGCGAAGCCGAACGCGACGATTGCGCAGGAAATGATATGGCCGACGATAGACAGCCCGGTGATTCGCACTGTGTTGAACAGCCATTCATTGAAGGGCAGGATCGTCCACGCTGTCGAATAGTTGCCAAAGCGGGGTGGAACAGGGATCCACTCGATGGGAAAGGTGAACTCCGTGCCAGGTTTTTTGAGCGAGGTGCTTATCATCCAGAAGAATGGCAGCATAACGCCGCAGGCTCCAGCGGTGAGCAGAATGTAGACGACGACCTTAAGCAGCAGGTCCTGTCTTTTCCGGCTCTGCCAAAGTTGTGCGAAGCCCGAGAACAGGGGTCGTTGACCTGGTTGTTCGAGACTGTGTTGCGCCATTCGATCACCCGCCTTCGTAGTAGACCCAACTGGATGAGGTGCGCAGTATCAAGAAGGTGAAGGCCAGAATGACCAGGAATAACACCCATGCCAGGGCCGAGGCATAGCCCATGCTGAACCACTGAAATCCCTGCTGGTAGAGATAGAGCACATAGAATAGTGTGGCGTAGTTCGGTCCGCCTTTGGTCATAATAAAGGCCTGGGTAAAGACCTGAAATGAGCCGATGACGCCCATGATGAGGTTGAGCAGGAGGACCGGCGTGATCATGGGCACGGTGATGCGGCGGAACTTCTGAAATACATTGGCGCCGTCGAGGGTAGCCGCTTCGTAGAAGGCGGTGGGGATCCCCTGGAGCGCGCCGAGGTAGATCAGCATGCCGCCGCCCACTCCCCAGATGCTCATGACGATGAGGGCGGGCAGCGCCCAAGTCTCGCTTCCCAGCCAGGCGGGCCCCTTGATGCCGATGGCTTTGAGCAGGACGTTGATGACGCCGAAGCGGGGATTGAAGATCCACAACCAGAGGAGCGAAACTGCCACGCCTGCGGTGACGCTGGGCAGATAGAAGAGTGTGCGGAAGAAGCCGATCAGGCGGATCTTCTGGTTCAGCAGCATGGCCAGGAAGAGGCCGAGGGCCAGGTTGAGCGGGACGTTGAGGAGGAAGAGAATGGTGACCTTGAGCGATTGCCAGAAGAACTTGTCTTCGACCATGAACTTGTAGTTTTCGAAGCCGACGAATTCAGGCGTGCCAACGATGTTCCATTTGGTCAGGCTGATCGAGAAGGAGCCTAGCAGTGCGCCGGCGGTGAAGATGGCAAAGCCGATAATCCACAACGAGATGAAGGCATAGCCCTCGAATACGTTCTTCCAGTAGAGTCTGCTCTTGCCCAGTACCACAGTTCGGCCTTTCTGCCGCAGGTTCCGGCGGCCCGATACAGGGAGCGAGGAGGGGGAAAGCCCGCCTCCTCGTCTCCCGACCGGCAAGCCGCAACCGCGCGGCAAACCCGTCTAGGCGTTCTCGGCGAGGATCTCCTCGATCTGCGCGCACATATCGTCGGCGGCCTCCTGGGCCGTTTTGACGCCGCGCAGCGCGTTGTCGACCTCTGTCGTCATGACTGTGAAGAGCACGCGATAGGGCTGCGGGCTTCTCGGGACGAAGGGATTGGGGATTGTATTGATGTATCCCTCGCGAATCATGGGGATGTCGAGCGCCCCCAGCGGTTCGGTATAGGCCTTGGACTCGAAGATCGAGTAGCGGGTGGGGCCATCGGAGAAGGCGAGCTTGATGCCGCTGTCGTAGCCTTCTTCCCATGCTTCCAGACTGCTGCGGTAGGCGGACCAGTCGAAGGCCTCCTGGGCGTGGTTGCTGTTGGAGGAGATCACGATCTGGTCGGTATCGCCCCAGCAGCGGAAGCCGGCCTTGCCGGCGGGGACGAGCACAAAGTCCCACTCGAAGGGAAGTTCGTAGCCTTCGCGCAGGTCGCGCACCGAGTCGCAGGTGGTGCCGCCGGCCATGACGATTCTACCCGTGTTGAAGTTGATGCCCAGCTGGCTGGCCTGCATTTCGGGCGGAGGCTGGATGGCGTGTTCGAGGACGAGGTCGGCCATAAACTTGATGCCTTCGACTGCGTCCGGGCTGTTGATGGTGCAGGTGGAGATTGCGTCGTCAAAGACTTCGCCCCCGGCTGCGCGGATGGTGGCGAGCTGATTGGTGCCGCCGGAACCGCCGTAGAAGTACTGGTCGGTTTCGCCGTCGCCATCGAGGTCCTTGGTCAGCTCTTTGCCCATTTCGATGAAGGTGTTCCAGTTCCAGCCGTCGGCGCCCTGTTCCCAGTAGAGGTCGCCGGGCTGGGGCATGCCGGCCTCTTCGATCAGGGTCTTGTTGTAGCGCAGTTGATGGGTGCAGGACTTCTGGGGCAGACCGAAGACGGCGCCGTCGAAAAGCGCGTCGCCGTGGTAGACGACATCGTCGTAGTTGAGAGCGTCGCCGTAGGCATCGATGAAGTCGGTTAACGGGATGGAGCCGCCGGCGGTGTGGGTCTCCGCCATCAGGGCAGGGTGGCAGCCGAAGGTGTCGGGCGCGTTGCCGCCGGCCACCATGACTGGGATCTTGGTGTTGTAGTCGCCCCAGGGCAGGACGAGTGGCTCAACGATAACGCCGGGATTCTTCGACTTGAATAGTTCTGCCAGCCCGGTTTCGGTCGGTACGTCTCCTTCTGAACCATGCCTGGCCCAGCCGATGGTGATTTCTTCCATGTCGGGCATGTCGCCGGCGGCGCCGGTATCGGTCGCCGCGGGCATGGCTCAGGCGCTGAGCGCGACGGTCGCGCCGCCTGCGGCCATCGCCTTGAGCATGGAACGCCTACTCAATCTTGCTGTCATCTTGTGCTCCTTGAAGAAGGTGGTTTGGTTGGGTGGAAAATCTGGAAAACCTTGCGCCGCTGCAACGGAAGCGGGGTTGTATTCCTGCCTGCCGCGCAACGGGAGGCCATCACCTTGGCAACGATTCGAATTTTGAACGAATCGCGCGAAATTGTCAAGGAATGTCATAAAACGGAAGCATCCCGAAATAGGGGTTGGACTCGACCTGCTCGGGACTTGGAGAGCAGCTGCAGCCCACCGGGAGGTCGAGAAAGGGGCTCAGGCCTTCGAGCCCAGAGGGGAGATCATGGCGGTGTCAACCGGGCTTGGATGGTCATTTGCGTCTCTCGATGGTGAGGCGGACGCCAGGGTGAGGCATTGCGATGGCTGAACCTGCGCCGTCGGGCCAGCGGATCTCCAGAAGGAGGGGAAGGGCGCCGGCGGGAAAGCCGAAGTGGACCTGTGACGGCTCGCCGGTCAGATAGCCGCCGTTGGAACGAATCGTGCGCACCTGTCTCCCCGAGGTCGTGTGCAGCGTCAGCTGGGCGCCGATTGCGTGCGTGTTCTTTGTGTGCGGCCAAGCGAGATCGACGGTGAGGCTGTTCCCTCCGCAGAGGCGATTTTCGAAGACAACGGCAGGCGCGAGCAGGTTGTTCACGGCGATGTCGAGGTCGCCGTCGGCGTCCAGGTCTGCCATCACCATGCTGCGGCCGCCTTCGGTGGCGTTGAGGCCCCAGTCAGCTTCGCGGAAAAAGCGCCCCTGTCCATCGTTGCGGAAGGCCAGATTCTCCTCGACAAGCTCATCGCCCGGCAGATGGCCGAACATCTCCTCGGCGGCCATGCCGTTGACGACGTAGAGATCGACGAAGCCATCCTGATCGAGATCGCCGAACTGGGCGGACCAGCTCCAGCCGCTGGCCTGCAGTCCGCGGGCGCCGGCCTCGTTTGCGTATTCTCCGACCCGGCCCGGCACCTGCAGGACATTTTCGATTATCTGACTGTCGTCTTGCATGTCGACCATGGTCTCCATCAGGGGAGACCAGGCCACCATCATGTCTTCCGACTCTTCGAAAGGCTTCATATCGGCCGCGAAGATCTCTTCGCGTCCATCGTTGTCGACGTCGCCGGCGGCGAAGCTCATGGTATTCTGGGCGGTCTCGCCAAAGGGCGCGGCCTCCTGCCAGCCTTGCTCCGTCCGCAGCCAAACCTGGTCCGGCATCAGGAAGTCATGACCGACCCAGATATCGAGACGGCCGTCCTGGTTGAGGTCGATGAGGAGCAGAGCGAGCGCCTGTGACTTGGGTGACAGATGCGCGGCGGCGAAGTCTTCGCCGGTGTTTTCGTAGTAGACGACGCCCCCGTTGGCGAGATCGGTCGGGTCGACGCGGGTATACTCGCTCTGGTAGGTGGCGAGGACCATATCGAGGTCGATGTCGCCGTCGAGGTCGGCCCAGGCGAACGTGTAGGCCTTCTGGTTGGCGGCGAACCAATCGAGGCGGGTAAAGCCGGGAATCTGCTTGAAATCGCTCTGCCGGGCCGTTTCATTTGCGCGGCCTGTGTGGGCGTGTTCGCCATCGTTCATCCACACGAGTGGCCGCGTTTCGCGGTGGGCGAAGACGATGTCCAGCCAGCCGTCGCCGTCAATGTCGACGATACTGACGCCGCGAGTCTGGCCGTGGGGAAAGGTCTGTTTGCGAAAGTTGAAGGCGCCTTCGTTCCAGAAGATGGCGTTGGGGCCGGCCAGATTGGCCAGCACCAGGTCGAGGTCGCCGTCGCGGTCGAGATCGTTTACGGCCAGGCCGGCGCCGTTGCTGTCGTAGGTCCGGACGACGTCGCCCTCGATAGAGGTGACGTGGTCCAGCGCGTGCGGGATGAAGCGGTTGACACAGGGTTGGGCGGAGACTCGATGGGGGCGCTGCGATACGGATGGGAAAACTGTCGAATCGGGGGACATTCCTATGGGAACGCAGGCGTTCAGCGGAAGGAGGCAGAGGAAGATGATGATTTGGCGGGCCTTGCCCGAACTTAGCTTCGCAGGCATCTTCATTGTGAGTTCCTCGTGTTCGCAAACGCTGCGTGACAGGTTTCAGTCAACGGACCCATCGCCAACCTCAGAAGGTTGTTGAGGGGCAGGGTGGATCAGGTTCCTAAGCGTTCACTTAACCAGGCCAGGTTAAAGCGGGCCAAAGTCAAGGTCTCGTAGGGATGCTGTTCGCCGGCCTCGTAGAGGCAGCAGGCGTCGCCGTCGGGCAAAGCAGACAGGTCCGAGTAGGCGGCAGGCCCGGGATGCAGGGTTCGCGAGGCGGTCCAGGTGCGGCCGCCGTCGGGACTGAGGCGGACGGTCATGTTTTCGCGGCGTGTGCTGGCCGGGTTGGCGAAGAGAAGCTGCCCGCCGGCGAGCGTCTCCACGCTTGCCTGGCAGACGGGTTCGATCAAGGCATCGTCCCAGCGGAATTCGGCGAAGGATTGTCCCTGGTCGAAGCTGCGGGCCACGCCCCTGCGGTTGTCTCGGACACCGTTGCGGCAGTTGAGATAGAGGGAGTCGTCCGGCAGCTGGGCGACGGCGGATTCGTCGGTTTCGGCCTCGACGCTCGCGCCCAGCTGCCAGGTGGCGCCGCGGTCATCACTGTAGATGATATGGGAATGGATCGGATCGCGTTTGCCGTCAAAGTGGATGCCGACAATGTGATCGCAGGGGACAACCAGGCGACCGCTGGGGAGTTGAATGCCGTGGCAGGGCCCGGTGGCGTACCAGGTCCATTCCGGTTTTTTGACCGCGGCGGTGATCTCGCGGGGTTCGGCCCACGTTCGACCGTCGTCGACGCTGCAGGTGACCCAGACGGTGCGGGGCGCCTTGCCTTGACAGATGAGGCTTTCGCCGCCCTCGGCCAGGTTCTTGCAGAAGGGCAGCCAGATTGTGCCGCTTTCTCGCTCGACGACGGGGGCGGGATTGCCGCAGGTCATGCCGGACTCGGTGACGACCACTTTAGCGGCGCTCCAAGTGCGGCCGCCGTTGACGCTGCGACGGAGGACAAGGTCGATTTCGCCGGCATCGCCGCGCCCGTGCTTACGGCCCTCGGCGAATGCGAGAAGCGTGCCCTGCGCTGAGACGACCAGGGCGGGGATGCGGTAGGTGTGGTAGCTGCCGTCGCCGCTGACGTACAGAGCCTCTTGCGTGCACTGGGGAGATTTGACTGCAGTTGCTGTGTCCATTTTGGACGTATCCTTTAGGCGAGATCTTCGGCGTCGATGAAGACACCGACCAGGTGGGCGCAGCCGGCCGGATCGCCGTAGTTGGTGTAGTCAACCCACATGATCTGGCCGCTGTCGAGCATCAGCCATGAGGAGTAGCCATGATCGGGCCAATGGGGCTGTTCGGGATGGTTGCCGTGAATCTGGATCATGCGCTGCTGCTGGTACTGGTCGGGAAAGTCTCCGCTGGACGCTTCCCATGACCAGGCGTGGTCCTCGATTGTCGGATTCTGCGCGTGGTAGGAGAGCCGGCGCCAGAAGCTCCTGCCGCCTCCCTGGGGCTGGCCGAACTGTGTGTATCCGCCGAGCGAGCCGGCGCGGCGGGAGTCGCCGATCGGGTTGCCTTCGCGGAAGATGCAGTGGTTGATCACGGTCTCGCCGTCGACCTTGATCTGCATCAGGCCGCGTCTGTGGTGGATGGAAAGGGTGCGATAGTCGGACATGTCGACGGGATGGCGGGAGTCGACGCCGGGGCGGCTCCAGATGCCGTCAACGGCGATGTTGAGCGCGACCCCGAACTGCGAGAGCGAGAGGAAGGCGGCCGGTTGGCCGGGCCGGCCTTCCACTTTGAGGCTTGCCTCGATGCTGACTTCGCTGCGTACCGACTCAGGCGGCAAGAGGCAGTAGCGGGCTTCGTGGCCGGGCAGGTTGTCGATGACGAGGGCGCCGTCGTCGAGGCTGGCGGCGTATTTGCGGCGCGGGCCACCGACCTGGTATGTGCCGGCCTCGGCCTTGAGGTCGCCGCACCAGCCGTAGGTGCCGAGCGGTCCGTTAACGTGGCGGCCGCTGACAAAAACGCGGCCATCGGGCAGCTGTTTGCCGTAGGGGCGGTCGAGGGCGAAGGGGCACATCTGGACCGGCGACCAGGTGCGTCCGCTGTCCTGTGAGAAGGTAACGAAGCTGGGCTGACCGGCATGGTGGTTCTCGCGCAGGATACAGGCCAACTCCTTGCCGCCGACGGCGTCGGGATTCTCAAGCTGGACGATGGCGCCTTCGCAGACGCGGTGGTACCCGTTATGGGCGATTGTGGCGGCTTCGTACCAGGTCTCGCCGCCGTCGTCGGAGCAGGAGAGGATGACGGCGAACTCCTGGCTCTCGCCGCGCATGACGTGGGAGCCGACACCGAGCCGGCCGTCGGGAAGGTCCTGGATGCGGTCGGGCTCGAAGCCCATGATGGCGGGCTTTTGGGCATCCGACCAGGTTTCGCCTTCGTCGTCGCTCCAGTAGAGCCAGTTGCCCGGGGATTGGTCCTCGTGGAAGTGGCCGAAGTCGTCGTGATCGATGATGACGACGAGGCGGCCGTCGTTGAGGCGGCTGAGGCGGGGCGTGCAGAACCGCTCGTCGCCCTTGCGCAGGTCGGCTTCGTCGATGTCGGCGTGCTTGAACCAGGTGCGCCCGCCGTCATCGCTGGCGAGCAGGGTCAGGATCTGATTGTCCTGCGACCAGTGCGAGTCGGTGTCGGCAAAGATGAGCATGAGCCGGCCGGAGGGCAGGGCGATGATGTCCGGGTTCTTGGTGAAGCGTCCGGGTATGCGCCAGACGTCGAATACTTTGTGGGCGATTGAGCGTGGATGAATGTGCACGACGTCTCCTTTAGCGGTTGAGTTAAGGGGCGCTGCTTAGGCCGCCCGTTGCCGGCTTCTCAGTGCGTCGAGGGCGGATTTCCATTCTTCGTATGTGGTGGCGTTGCCGGCGCCGCGAACGACCATGGGCAGGCGGCCGGTCCGTTCCAGCAAGCCGCGCATGAACTCTTCTGCTTCTTCCACCATGGGAGGCGCCAAATAAGTGCCGTACGTGCGGCAGTAGCGGATGTCAATGCTCCAGCGGACTTGTGCGTTGCGGTTCACCTTGCTGCCGTGGAAGGTCATGTTGGAGAAGAGGAGAATGTCGCCCATCTTCATGGGCAAGGGGATGGGCGTGCCGCGCGCCTCGACATCCTCGAATGAGCGCATATTCCGGTTCTTGTCGCGCTTGCTGCCGATCAGCTCCCACGAGTTGCTGCCGGGGATCAGGTAGAGACAGCCGTTGACCTCATCGACATCGACGAGGGGGATCCATACGGTGATGATGTGGGCGTGCCGGGACGCTTTGCCGTAGTACTGGCTGTCCTGGTGGAGGGGGAAGGCGGTCAGCTCGCTGTCGGGCATTTTGGGCCGCAGGTGGTAGTCACCGTTGAAGCTGAAATTGGGTCCAAGGTGGGGCTCGAGCGCGTCTACAATGCCGGGGTGGTGGATCAGGGCGTGCAGCTCCGGCCCGAAAACCGGTGCATCCCAGTTACGTAGCCGGATTTCGTTTTGGTGGTGCAGGGCTGCCAGACGCTGGCCGAAAGGCAGCTCTGCGCGGGGATTGTCAACTTTGCCCCTGTTGAACAACTCGCGGGCGTAGGTGTCCACCTGCCGTTCGATGCATGCGCGGAACGGCTCCAGGTCTGGAGGTGGGATGGCCTGGCGGACGAGGAGGTAGCCGTCGCGCGCGTAGGCGTCGCTCATATTCATATCGTTGCTCCCAGTGAGATTGCGTTTGCGTTCTTGTGCACATTTTCGCGTTATCTCTTCTGTCATGCAACCCGTCCGGAACGCAGGGGCATCGCTGAGCGGGGCCGAATCCTGAATGGGTCAGAGTTTCCTGACCGGGTGCGCGAATTTAGGGAGGAGCAGGGCCGGCCGAGCCAGGTCGCGGCAGGACGCGGCATGCGATACCCTCTGCGCGTGTTCGGGGGAGCCTTCGCCGAGATCGGCCATGTTGTCTTGAAATTTCAAAAGAGCCAGAAAAGTCCAAAATGGTCCAAAAAACAGGCTTTTCTGCGAGGTGGGCTATGGGCCGATTGCGGCAATGTAAGCTTGGCCCCAAAAATTGAACCACAAGCAAAGATTTATAATGGAGCAATTCACCCAGCCTGTGGAGGGACAGCACGATGGTCAAGAAACGGAGGCAACGCTCAGCCGCCTACAAGTAGGGTCGACCCGAGATCTTCAACACCGACTAAGGTACACTTTTCAGGGCCGATGCCTTCACCGCCTGCCTGTTCGCAGCCAACATACACGCCAGCATGGATGGGCGCGGCCGCGCCCTCGACAACGTCTTCTGCGAACGCCTATGGCGCTGCGTCAAGTACGAAGACATCTATCTCAATCAGTATGACGCAGTACGTCAGCTGCACACAGGGCTGACCGCCTATTTCGGCATCGACAACCACGAGAGTCCTCATCAAAGTCTCAACTATTGCATGCCGGCAGAAGAGCATTTCGTGCTCTGTTCCGAGCCGGCCGCGTTCGCCTAAATGTACCTCATATTTCCCATTTCGTGGTATAACGATTGGTGCCAACCATACTCAATTTGAACTCACTCTAGAAATCATATCGTTATGTCGTACGTAATGAATATTCCTGTTAAGAAGAATTACTATCGCATGGTAGTCACTGTAGATGAACATGAATACATTGCTTCATATTCGTTCGATATGTCCAAGGATGGAAGATGGGGCGGATTTCCAGCGGCGCATATTTATTCTGGAATCACATCGTCAATGCGACATGAAAATGATTACGCAAGTGCCGTAACCATAACTAACGTGTTGCAATGGCATATAGAAAACAACCGTATAGAGATTTCAGACCACGCAAAGGACAGACTCGAAAATCGCTCAGGCATCAGCGTTAGTAATTGCATGTTCCCTCCTACCACGTTGATTGCAGTGTTTTTCTGTTTTGAAGACAAAGAATTTCGATTTCATCAGCTTGTAGAAAACGATGGCAAGTATTATTTCTTTGTGTTCGTTATTAGAAAAGGTGGGCATCGTTACCCTCACGATAAATTCCCGTCCTTGAGTTTAGAGACTAATCTGGAGACATCTGAGGTTCGATTGGTAACGGTGGTTCCTGCAACGAAAAGGCACTTTGACAGCATGAAAGATGTTGTTCGTCAAGAACCGAGCGGAACTGAATGTATTGTTTGGTATGAAGACACATTCAACTTATTGGAATACTATCGGGGTGGATCTGCGAAGGCCGTCCTAGATGCGTCGGGACTAGCGGCACAAGAGTGAGTAGCTACCGCTCTTGAATGTGCATAAGCATATAATTCCCTGGTAGTGGTCACAAGGTAAGTGGTTAGGGCAAGGAGTACATTGCCAGGTTGTGGTCAATGATAAACCATTTGGTGACCATATGGTGGTAAGCGTCGCTCTTGGAGAATGAGAGTGTTTTGCGAACATAGCGTGCCTGCCTTTGGCGCAATGTACAATACCAACGCTCCATATGGGAGAGTTCTCCGCTCTCTTTGCCGACTGCGCAATGGTTCTCTTTGGGCAGCGCTTGATACGCGTTCCAGAAGTCGCTATAGGAGAGACATCGGCGGTATGTAAACGGGACCTTGGCCCATAGGCGGCGACAACTCTGTTGGCTACGGTCACCGATCACAAAAGCCACGATCTGACGCGTTCGACGACACATGACGGTCCACAGCCAGCGTTTGTTGCGCCGTGTGCGCACAAAACTGCAGGCCGCATCGATTTCGAGCAGGTCATCCGGCTGGGCGGGCAACAAAGTTGCTCGGAGCGGCGCCAAGGATGCCACATGCGCTCGAATCCAGCCGGCAATCGTGTGACGATGAACAGCAAACAACCGACTCAGTCCGCGCAGGCTGATGCGTTCCTGGTAGGCTCTCAGGATGAGGCGCTTCGCTTTTTTTTCGCCTCTCGCTTGGATTCCAAAACCCGATACGCATTGCACTCTTTACAGTGATATTGCTGCTGACCAAGGCGGTTGCTCCCATTCTTGACGATATTCGTGCTCCCGCACACGCGACAACTGTAGGTGATCGTTTCCTGTATCATGCAACAATTCTACCACCACTTACTATTCGACCACTACCAATTCCCTTTGGGATACCCCTGAATTCCCAGGGCAATCGCATCTAAATCTGGACGCCACAATAGCCCACGAAGAGCACCCACAAAGGGCACCCACAATGCCCCTACCAATTGTCATTCGTTTTCGGCTGAAAAACCGATCTCCAGTTGCCGAAAACCTTAAGAATTCGCGGCCGCGCACTATGATTTTCTCTGTTCTCGGCGTTTTTTCGGAGTTGGGATCGAATCAGGTAGTGTCGCGGGGTCTTGACCCAATCAGATGCAATCGCCCCGGTCGAATCCGGGCCGCATAAGAGCCAGTTTCGGGATTGGCCCAGGAGGCTAGTCCCGGGAGGGAAACTGACATAGTCGGACCGACACCTTGGATGATGCATTGGTGATCACGGTGCAGTTCAGGGATTGTGGTCGAGCGACTGCCGGGGGCCAGAATGTCAGGGTGTCGCGCCGCGCAGTGGCCAAATGGTTGACAGGTCAGAGTGTCTTAGAATATTCTGGCCAGCACAATTGAATTCCACTCTGTGGGGGTGCGCCCAACGCCCGGATGCGCGGCGCACAATGGGGGAAGACCGGTGACGTTCCTGTGAACCAGTCCGGCGCTGTCCCGCAACGGTAAGGCGAATCCTGGTTCGCCAAGCCCGATAACCCGCCTTTGCAGATGCTCAAGTGAACGAATTGGCGCAGCAACCGTCAGTTCGCTCGGCCACCTTCGTGGACAAAGGGGGATGAGCGGCAAAGGACCACTGCCCGCTTTCCGCCATATGGCGGATTTTCTTTTTCCCGGCGATCCACCGAAGAGGAGGGTCGCCGTCTTGTTTTTGCATCAGGTACCGTACTGGTCCAAATGGGCAGAAAGTGTCGGGAAGAAGGAGGTAGGGAGCCGTGCAGGCGCCGCTCTGACGGCGCTTGTTTTCGATGTCTGTCCAGGCGATCCCCCTTCCCGCTTCCAACCGTCAGATTCGTCCCGCGCACCATTGGATCCCGCGGCTTAGCATTGTGCGAAAGTTCGGGTCGACGTAGGTGAGATTGTCGTGGCCGGACTGCAGGCAGAAGACACGCGAATTCCTGAACTGGCGGGTCCAACCGAGAACGTGCATGCTGTCGGGATGGTCGGTGGTGAGAAGGACGCGACTGTCCTCACCTGCGCTGGCCATGGAGTAGGTCTCGTCAAGCATCTGCCAGGAAGCGACGCCGCTCGTGATTGGGTGGCCGGGGTCGGCGACTTCGACGGCGAGTTCCTGCATCATCGAGAAACCGAAGCTGCGGTCGGGAATGCCGACGAGTTCGCCCCAGAAGGACCAGGGCAGATAGGCGAGAATTGCGTGGTGGAGCAGGAAGATGCCCTGGCCGCTTTGGCCGAGCTGTTCGAAGACTTCCTGCTCGCCGGTGTCCGGTTCGCCGCGTGGCATATTGTAGAAGAGGAGAACATCGTATTCGTCACGCACCTTTGCCACGTCCTCGACGAAGTCGTCCTGATGCTGAATGTAGCTGTCCACTTCCGGCATGGCGCGGAAGATGGCGTGGAAGCCGGGCACGTCGAAGCCGTGTCCGCCGGTGATGACGGCAACGGTGATCTTGTCGTTGTCGGTGAATTTTGTGCTCATGCTCGCGGGCTCCTTTCTATTGCCAGGTGAAAACTGTGCCCAGCAGGTCGTTTGGCCGGTCGCGCAGGGTGTCGTAGATCCGCTTTGCGTCCTCGGCGGCTACCACGTCCTGCAGCAGGGGCGAAAGATTGACCAGTCCTCGTCCAACCAGGCGGCAGATGTCTTCGAGGTCATCGCGGTAGAAATGGCTGTTCTGCTTGATTGTAATGAGCCGGAGCTGGCCCAGGTTGAAAGTATAGCTCACTGTACCGCGCCCGGCAATGAAGAGGACCTGGCCGCCATTGCGGACGGCCCTGATCAGTTGATCCTCCATTCCCGAAACGCCGGCAAAATCGAGAACGGTGTCGTAGCCCGCGTCGGTGATGTTATCGGCCCAGCCGGACCCGGCCACGCAAAAGGCTTCTTCGGCAGCGTTGATGCGTCGGGCGATGGCGAGTCTTCTTTCATCGACGTCGCAGATTGCAGCTCGTGCGCCCGCCAGGGAGGCCAGCTGAGCCGCGATCTGTCCCACGCAGCCGGCGCCCACAACCAGCGTGCGCTCGCCCATCTTCAAGGCGGCGTTGCGACAGGTATTGAGCGCCACCGCGGCCATACCGAACAGGGCCGCCTGCTTCAGGCCAACCGAGTCTGGGAGCTTGACGAGAAGGTCATCTTCCGCGACGATGATCTGCTCGAGGTGGCCGCCGGTTTGAGCTCCCACGAAGATCAGATCCCCAACCGTCAATTGGGATACGTCCGGCCCTGCCTCGAGGATGCGTCCGACCGTTTGGTAGCCGTATGGCTGGGGTAGTTTCGCGTCGGGCGGCGCGTAGTTGCCCTTTAGCAACTGGTTGCGCTCGGTGCCGTTTGTAATGCCGGAGTAGAGGGTCTGGACCTTGACCTGATTCCCGATCGGCGCTGCAGGGCCGGGCCAATCGTCGACGAATACTTTCTCCCTGGTCTGCCCATCTTTTCGTCTGACGACGAGCGCTCTCACGAAGAACTGTCTCCTTAGGGCGATACTCTGAAACTTCGTTGTGAACTCTTGCCGCGACCTTGTTCAGCCTCGTCGAGTGCCTGGGAGAGCGTGCGGTAGGAAAGTGCGGCGGCGGCCACGGGATCGTATGCGGGGGCGCCAAAAACCTGCCCGCTGACTTCCACCGTAATGTAGCCATCATAGCCGGAGACTTTCAGCTGCCGCAAGTAGCCGGCATAGTCCAAGGTGCCTTCGCCAGGCAGGAGGAAGGCAAAATCAGGCGGGCGCCCGCGCACATCCTTGACGTGGACGCCTGCCGCGTGGGGGACCAGCTGCTCGATTGCGTGGGGCAGCGGGATGTCGATCAGCTCGAAGTGGCTGTAGTCGAAGTTGAGCTTGAGGGAAGGTAGATTTACGGCCTCCAGCAGCCAGAGCATCCGTTGCGGCGCGTGAACCAGGCCGCCAACATGGGCCTCGGCTGCGAAGACGCCGCCGCATTGGGCGGATACTGCCGTCCAGTCGCCTACTCGATCTGCGAGCATGGTACGCTCGCGCTCCCAGTCGCGGGTGCGTCCTCCGAGGGTGCTGGTCAGGACGGGGTTGTCGAGACCCAACTCTGCGGCGAGTGCGAAGGTTCGGCGCAGCTGCTCGAGATTCGCCTGATGCTTGCCGGCATCCGGTTCGTGCACGGAGATCCCGGAAAGCATGAGGGTGTCGAATTCCAGGTCCAGGTCGAGGGCGCGTAAGCGAAGGTCATTGCGCTGCGCGGCGTCAAGCTGGTCGGGGGCGGTCGGGTAGCCGGGCGTGACACAGAGCTCCAAGCCGTCGTAGCCTATCGCTGCGACCTGGCGGAGCATGGCCGGGTACGGGGTATGGGGCATTCCGTAGTTGCCGTAAGCAGTTTTCACTGTTCGTCGGTCCAGTCGAAGAGAACGCCCATATGGGTGTCGGGATGCTGCTGGAGAGCGCCGTAAGCCTCGGGCGCGGTGGCAGGTCTGTAGACGTGGGTAAGAAGAGGGGCAGTGCAGAGCTTGTCTTGTTGCATGAGGCGGAAGATTATCTCTGCGTTGCGGGCCATGGAATGCTTCTGGTACGGGCCGTGGTTTCGAGGATATCGCCATTCGTGGGCGCCGCGCAGCATCACCGATCCGCCGCGCCAGAGGTGAACGTGGTTGAGGAAGGGGGTCAGATCGGTCCCGTGGCCTTTGCGAGGCGAGCCGAGAAGGACGACGATGCCCTCGCCGTCGCGGCCTGTCAATGAGACAGCAAGTTCGGCCGCCTGGGCAGCGCCCGACGCTTCCACTACGACATCCACGCCGCGGTCATTTGTCATGGCCATCAATGCGTTCTGGACGTCGTCCTCGGCGGCGTCAATCGTCTGTGAAATGCCGCAGTCACGGGCAGCGGCCAGGCGGGCGGCGTTCAGGTCGATGGCGATCACCTCGGCTCCGGCCAGATGCAGGAGTTGCGCGGCCAGGTTACCGACCAACCCCATGCCGATGACGGCAGCGCGGTCTCCCAGCTCAACCTGACCGACTCGCACGGCTGTCATTCCGACCATCGCAAGGCCGACCAGAGCGGCTTCTCTGGGGTTCACGCCTTCAGGTACACGGACGCGAAATGCCGCGGCCGCGGCGTGGCTCGCATGGGGCGCGTGGCTGAAGACCAGGTCACCGACTCGTATGTCGGTCACATCGTCACCCGCGGCAATGACTTTGCCGATGGCCCTGTTGCCGGGGATGAAGGGATATTCGACCTGCTGCAGCCCGGTCAGCTTGGCCAATTCGGTGCCGGCGCTGACCAAGGTGAACTGGTTGCGGAGCAGAACATCGTCGCGACCCAGGTCGAATTGCGCCTGGGAAGACTCCAGAGCCACAAGGCCTACATCTGAAAAGACGATCTGCTGAACATCGAATTCGTAAGCCATCGGTGCCGGACTCGCTCCTGGTGAAGTTACCTGACAGTTTTAAGAACCACGATCAGACCTTGACTTCTGATTCGCTGCGCGCACGCGCCTGGCGATCCAGGTCGGTTTGCGCCTGCTGCGAAGCAGTGCCTGCAAGCGGATAGGCCCAACGTCCCTGAAAGTGAACGGCGGTCACAGACCGGGCGGGAAGGGGCAAGCGGCAGCGTCCCATTTGAGGCATCTCAACGTCGGCAGGGACTGGGCTGACCGCGTTGGGATTCTCGGGTGTATTTTCGGCTCGAATGTCGGGGGCGGACAGGCGTTCGGATGAGACGGCGGTTGGCGAGAACGCGCCGGGCAGCCGGAGTTGCGCCTGTATGTTCGTCGACAGGTCGCGGTTAACGATGGTGACGAAGAGTCCGTCGTTTGATGCGGTGGCGGAGGCTGACAGTGCCGGTTGATCTGTCCCGGCGGTGCTAGGAAGTACTGGCGTGCTGGACAGTTCGCAGTCCAAAAGGATGCCGTTGCGGTGGGGCATGAAAATCCTGTAAACATGGTATGTGGGCGTTTTGATGGCCGCCGGCCCGCAGGTGTGGAGGAGACACTGGAGCGCGTTGACGGTCATCGACATGTTTGCCATCTGGAGCGTGCCGGCGAAGTTGTGAAAGAGATGAAAGCCGGAGGCGGTGAAGAGGGCGTCGCGCAGGGTGTTGGCCTGGTGGAACTGATTGGTGATCCAGACGCCTTTGTACCAGGTCCCCCACTCGCCCAACGCGAGGCCAATGGGGTGGCGCGCGGCGCTATAGGCACTGACCAGAGCGGAGGCGCGCCGCAGCTCGGCCTCTAGGATGTCCAACTCACTGAGAAGGCGGTAGTGATCTTCGTCAGGAAAGTCGCGGTCTGTCAGATTGCGGCCCTGGTAGATGTGGTCGGAAATGTAGTCGACCATGTGGAGCATGTTTGGCGTCTGCTTCATGCCGGCGAGGAAGTCTGCGTCCCAGTCGCGGTAGAGGAGGCATGATCCGCATGCGATCAGCTTGACTGCGGAGGCCTTGTCGCGGTCGCCCGTACCCAGCATGCGCAGTTTGTTGGAGTAGCGGCGGTAGGCGGCCACGTAATCCTGGGCGCGGAACTGGCCGCCTGAGTGCCAGCTCTCGTTGCCGACGTCCCACAGGCCGACGCGCCAAGCGTGCTCCTGACCATTGGCCTGCCGCAGCCGCACGATTTCACTGTCACGATCGGAGTTGCAGTATTCGACCCAGTCGCGCGCCTCCTGGACGGTGCCGCTGGCGACATTCAGCACAAGGTAGGGTTCGGTATTGATCGACGAACAGAAACGCATGTATTCGTGGGTACCGAAGGCGTTGCTCTCGGGGATGCCCCACTCGATGTTGTAGCGAAAGGGGCGTTCCTGGGGCGGGCCGATTCCGTCGCGCCAGTGGTAGTACTCGGCCCAGTTGCCGCCGGGCCAGCGGACTGCCGGCAGGGACAGCTCCGAGAGGGCTTCAAGCGTATCGCGGCGGAGGCCGTCATCGTTGGGGATGTCGGAGTCCGGGCCGACCCAGATGCCATCGTAGATGCAGCGGCCAAAGTGCTCGGCAAAGCTGCTATAGAGATAGGGGCTGACCGACGGCGCGCCCGGGCGCGGGGTCAGTCTGATCACAGGAACTGTCATGGCCGCACTGGATTGGGGAGTCGGAGTCGGTGTGCCCTGGCCCGCTGTGATCCTGACATTGTTGCGTATTGCCTTTGGCTTGGCTATAACTGGTGGTGACGGGTGAGGATCCTTAACCGCACTTCACATCTGCCCAGCATGCCACGTTCAAACGTAAGGGGCAAGGAAGCCAGAATGAGCAAAAAAGGCAACACGAACGAGGCCAGCTCCTGGCAAAAGGCATTCGTCGCCGCGCTCAGGCAGGAGGACCTGGACGGTCTCTTCTCGGTCCTGGAGGCGCAGAAGACGGCACACGCCGGAACGCCGCGCCAAGCGGTCAAGCTGAAGGCGGCGAAGCTCATCGAAGGGCATTACGACAGTTCATTCGCTTCGCTTTACGAAACTGCCGTAGCATTTGCGCGATCAGAAAACGAAGGCGCCCAGCAGATCGGCCTTGTGCTCCTGGGGCCATTGTACGAGCGCAACCGGGCCGATGTGAAGGAGATCGTATTGCAGCTGGTCGACAGCGAGAATTGGGAGGTTAGGGAGTGGGCGGCCAGCGCGCTGAGACGGATTATCGTCGAAGAGTTTTCCGCGATTTTTCCGACGCTCAAGGAGTGGGCGGGCCACGAATCGCCCAACGTACGGCGGGCGGTCGCCGTTGCAAGCGCATGGGCCGCCAAAGACCTGACGGAAGAAAGGCGCCGCCTCCTGCTGGATATTCTTGCACCGCTCATGGAGGACGACGATTCGTATGTCAGAAAGAACATGGGCGCGTATGCCATCGGCGACAGTTTTCTCAAAGTTCAACCCAAGCTGGTCGCGGAATGGTTGGGGCTGGCGAGCGCCAACGAACGCGCACAGTGGAACGTGGCTATGGCGTTATCCTCGGCTGAGGCGGCAAAGCAGTTCGATCTGCTGATTGAGGTACTCTGGAAGGTGGCCGCGGACAAGCGTCCTGTTGTACGCAGAGCAACGTACAGAGCCGTTAACAACATTGCCAAACGGTTACCTGAGAAGATAGTTCCCCTGGTGGCGTCCTGGAAGACCGATTCTCTACGATCTCATGTGTACATGCGGGTCTGGCCCAAATTGGGAAACTGGGAGAATCAAGCGCGTTCTTAGGCGCGTTAAGTACAGTCCCGCCCGGAAGGTCAGACCAGGTAGTCGCCGGTTGCCGTCTGCACGTTTAAGCGCAGGCACGGCGATTCGATTCCTGATTCGATTCTACCAGTTGACAATGGTCCGCTCAGGCACGAAGCGGGTCACTCGCTTCATCGGCGCGGTATCCTGCCGCATATGCTCGCGTCGATAGAAGGGGTAGGTGGTCGGATCCTCGTCGCGCGGTGAGATGTCCACGATTGTGCTACCGCGGAAGGTGCAACGGTATTGCGTTTCGCGCACCTTGCTGCTGCTGCCGCCGGGACGGTGCGCGTTGCCGGTGTAGGTCGCCTCAGACTCCCGTACCGGGAAGGCCAACGCGATCGTGTCTCCCGGTTTCAGCTCGTCAATCATCAAGTAGCTGCCGAGCCGCGCGCCTTCACGCGCGACCCCGTTCACGCGTGTTTGCAACTCGCTGCGAGGGATCCACGAGGCGAGGCGAACGGCAACCCGCTCGGCGTCTTTGACATGGATCAGCACCTTGCCCTCGTACGGCAGATAGCTGTCGACATCTGCCCAGGCCGAGGCGCGGTTGAGCAACAGGTTGACGGTCACGGTCCCTTTGTCGTGGCGCAGGGCCCCCTCCCATGCGTAGTACAACGCCCTGGGCGCGTTGGCGCTGCAACACTGCATGACCCAGGGCTGGGGGATTCCGACGGGTGTGGCGCAGGAACCGAACATACCGAGTGTGCGCTCGATTACGTTTTCGTTGCACTCTCCCTGATTGCCCTGGTTAAGCTGGATCGAAGGTTCTTCTCCGGGCGCGCTGGCCTCCACTATGCTGCGCAGGACTTCGGCGTCGAGGAGCTGCTGTTCGGCCAGATGGTTTCGCACGACGGCGTCGACATAGTCCCAGTAGTCGCCGGCGCCGGCATCGCTGAGCCGGACTCCCAACCTGAGCAGGTCGAAAAAGGTGCAGGCTTCGTTCATGCCGACGTGATTGCCGCCCCAGAAGGGCGCCGTGACCCAACCCAGCTTGGCAACGCCGATGGTCATTGCAAACTCGAAGCCGCGCTGCGCGAACTCAAGAACGCGCGCGTCGTTGGCCATGTGGGCGTCTTCGACCATGCCGGCCAGGATGAGGAGGCGGTTGTGGGCGTGAAAGTTGAAGTGGCCCAACTCGTTGCCGGCCACCATCACCGGTTCGGGGTTGCCGCCCCAGAAGCGAGGCTGCATACAGAAGCGGGAGAGACGGCCGGCCAGATTGAGGGCGCGTTCGTCGCCGCTTTCCTGATACCAGAGCGGCAGCACGCGCAGGATGTCGCCGTAGTAGCTGGTGACCGAGCCTTCGGCGTTGTTGTAGTCATCCTCCGGTTCTTCGGTATGACGCCAGCCGGAGCGGGGGTAGCCGCATACTTCGGCGAAGCCGCCGTCGGGGTAGTAGGCGTAGTCGTCCTTGTAGACTGCGATGTCGATCAGCCCGTCCACCATCTTGCGAATGCGCGTTTCCCAGGCAGGTTCGCCGGTCAGCTCGCGCCAGAAGATCATCGCCTCCAGCCAGTGGGCCTGGGCGACGGTGACGGCAAAGTCTTCGGGGATGAGGCCCCTGTGGGCGTGGCCGTATTCCGAATGCCACGGCTTGTCCGGGCTGTAGACATTGTAATAGAGCCCGTCCTCGGGCGAGGTGTCGCGCAGGAGGTGTTCAATCAGCCCCACTTCGGCCTCGATGTGGGCGGTGCTGCCGCTCATTGTGCGCAGGAGTGCCAGCGTAGGCGCCAGCAGCGCGTCGCAGGTGGCGTCGGCGGCGTGGTGGCGCATGGTTGCTGGGTTGCATGCGTAGTTGACCAAGAACCACATCTGGTGGTCGAGGTCGGCGTCGATCCCGCCGGCGATCCCGTTGATGGCGAGGGCGGCCCGTTCGGCGAGGTCGAGCGTATCCGGTATCTCGGCTTCATAGCGTTCGCCCGGCACTCTTGGAGGGGAAAACTCAGGCGGGGGGTAGGCGGAATTCTCGTCGTTTGGCATGGAGGGGTCCTTTCGGGCGCGCTGTCAGCTGACGTTAGCGAAGTCTGCCTTCGTAATAGACCCGCCTTTTCGAGCGATTCAAAGGAATGTCGCTCATTTTGGCACCACTCGCTTGTCGAGCAAGCTGTGATTCGGTCGCAATTCGGGGCTCAATGGGTCCCCGGCGCCGGTATCCGATACCTTGCCAAAGGAGCAACTGCAAATGAGAGTGGGCGAATCCGGATGATACTCAGACGGCCTGCCAGGAGATAGAACGGACTCCCATATGGAGCCTACCCTTTCACGGCGCCGGCGCTGAGGCCCGAAAGCAGATAGCGCTCGACAAGGGCGTAAAAGATGAGCGGCGCGATCACAAAGATGCTTGCGGCGGCGAAGATCATGTCGACGGGTGTCGCCATTTCGCCAATGAAGGTGGAGATGCCGACCGAGAAAACCCGCGAAGATTGGGAGATGATGAATACGGATGCAAAGACAAATTCATCCCAGGCGGTGAAGAAGGCGATGACGGCTACGGCGACCAGCGCCGGCAATGACAGGGGCAGCAACATGCGGATAAGAACGCCCATTTCGGAGCAGCCGTCGGCAAAGGCTGCGTCGGCGATCTCTTCGGGGATCGTGTCGAAAGCGCCCTTGAGAATCCAGATACCCACTGGTACGGTCAGGGCAGTGTCGACAGTGATCAGCCCCACGTGCGAGTCGACCAGGCCCGCCTGTCGAAAGATGACGAATATCGGGATGACCAGCACGGCCGATGGAATCATCTGTGTGCTCAGCAGCCCCATCGCCAGCAGTCCGCGCCCGGGCCAGCCGTGGCGGCTGAGGGCGTAGGCGCCCATAATTTCGAGAACCAAGGCGAGGGCCACGGTGCCCGCAGAGACGACTATCGAATTCTTGAGCCAGGTCAGGATGGGATGAAGTTCAATGATCTCGCGGTAGGCGTCCAGCCGAAAAGACGACGGAAAGAAGGCGGGCGGATAGCGAAAGACTTCGCGGCCCGGGATGAGGGCATTGATGACCAGCCAGTAGAGTGGGAAAACGATGACCAGGCAGACAAAGATTATTGTGATGTAGAGGGCGATACGCTCGGCGCGCCTCCTGGCAGTCATCCATCTGTCTACAGAGGGCGCTGTGTAGGTCCGCAGTCCGGTCACGCTCAGTTGCTCCCGAAGCCTCAGATTTGCGCCTGTCCCAAGCGTCGCGTTACGAACACGTAGAGCACTGTGATAATCAACGACATTATCAGCCCAACGATGGCCATAGCGGCGCCCAGACCTATATTCAGCGACCTGATGGCGGTAATGTAGGTGAGGACCACCAGTGTTGCGGTTCTCACGCCGGGACCGCCGCCGGTCAGCAGATAGATGATGGGAAAGCGGCGGAAGCCCCAGATGGTGATCAGAAGGGTCATAATCCCCAGAGTTGGGGCGATTCCCGGCAATGTGATGTGACGAAACAGCTGCAGCGACCCGGCCCCATCGATCTTGGCGGCGGCGTAAAGTTCTTTGTCGATCAACTGGAGAGCGGTCAAGATGATCAGGCTAAAAAAGGGGAAGATCTTCCAAACGGTCATGAGAATGATGGAGAACCAGGCTGTCCAGGGATCCAGCAGCCAGTTGGGGTTTTCGGAGATGCCTGGCAGCCAGCCGGCGAAGACGTTCATCACGCCGAAGTCTTTGTTGTACATCCAACTCCAGACCAGAACAGCGGCCACCTCGGGAAAGGCCCACGGAAGGGAGGTGACAACGCGTGCCACCTTGCGGCCGTGAAAGGCTTGATTCAGCAGCAGCGCCAAACCCAAGGCGAGAACGATGATGAAGGCGTTGGCCGCGACGGCGTAGAAGAGCGTATTGCCTATTACAAGCCAGAACTTCGCGCTTTCTGCCAGCGACAGGTAGTTGTCGAGCCCGACCCAAACAGGCGGCGTGCGCTCGAGCAGGCGGGCCCTGGTGAAGCTGAGGTAGATTTCCTGGCCGATGGGATAGGCAAAGACGAGGAGGAGGTAAACCGCCACGGGCAGCGCCATGGCAAGCGAAAATAGTCGGCGTCGAGCGGCAAAGGAGAGACGTTTCTGTGCGAGCAAAGTTTCGGCCTCTTGCCTGCTGCGCCCAGGGTACAACCGATTCTGAACGCAGCAGGCGTTGTTGGCGTCGGCGGCGCGGGCTTAACGTCCACAGCGCCAATATGGGTCCAAATCAGCCGAACAGCTGATCGGCCAGGACTTCAAGGCCCTGCTGGGCCCTTTGCGCGCCCTCTTCGGGGCTGATGGTGCCAACCACGACTTCGGAGGCGTGCTCGACAACGATGGTTCTGAACTCCTCTACATGGCCCTGATAATCGCCCATCACGAACAGCCAGGGAACGGCTTCGGTGGTAGCAAAGCCGGACATCCAGGGCAGCGAATCCAGGTACTCGGGCGTGTTGGCCTGGGGGATCATGGGGGGATCTTTGCGCGCCCAAGTCATCTCTTTGAAGTTATCGGGAGTCGCCCAGAATTCAAGGAAGGTTCGTGCGGCCTCTTTTTTCTCTGGAGCAGAGTCTGCGGGCCAGGCCCAGTAGGAGGGGAATGAGGCGCCTCTCCGGTTCGGCCAAGGGAGTGGCGCGGAGCGGATGAACTCTTCGGAGGCCGGGTTCATGTTGAAGAAGTTAGGAGGCAGGGCGTTGTTGTCAGTGTATAGGGCGACCTTACCCTCGGCGATCATGCGGCGGAAGGTGCCCGCGTCGGAGCCCTGCGGGAAGCAGTCGAGGTACATTCGGCGCCAGTGGGCCAAGGTGTTGATCATCGCCTCGGTGTTTACTGTCGGCATCTGGCCTTCGGCGTAAACGCCGCCATAGCCGAGGAGCCAGGGGATCATATCGCGGAAGAAGCCGACTTTTTCGGGGACCGTGTGCCTGTTGGCCCAGCCGAACTGGTTGGGGCGGTCGGTAAGCTCCTTGGCCAGCTCGTAGGCTTCGTCCTGTGTCTCGGGGAGCGATGCTCCGGCCTGTTCGATGATGTCCATGTTGTAGATGAGGCCGTCCTGGGCCGTGTTGAACATCAGGACGTAGAGGTCACCGGAATCGTCGGGGGCTTCTTCAAAGGTCGTTCGATCGCTCCAGAACCAGGGTGGAATTCTCGTAATAGCGTCGTACTCCCAGATGCCGGCACTGCGGCCGATGTCGTTCACAGGCTCAAGGAATCCGCCTTCAATCAGCTTGATGCCGGTGCCTTCGAGCGTGTGCATGACGTCTGCGTCGAGCTTGCCGGCTGCCATCTGACTGTACTGCGCGTCCTCGTAGATGTTGCTGGGGAAGCTGACTTCCTCGACCTTGATCTCCGGGTAGGCGGCCTCGAACTTCTCGACGAGGTTGCGCAGGGCCACGTCGGAGCCTTTCTCCACCCACCACCAGGACATCACCTTGATCGTTACCGGTTCGCTGCTGACAACCGCTGGTGCGGCGCCGGGGGCAACCGGCGCACATCCGGAGAGCAGTGAACCGGCGGTCACGCCGGCCAACCCTGCCGCTGAAACCTTCAAGAGACCGCGCCGACTCAGTTGGCTTACACCCGCCTTTCTTCGTTCGTTCATGAGTTTCCCTCCTTGTGGGAACCGATCAGGGGCGAAAAACGGCCCGTTTTTCGGAGCCCCTCGCGGGGCCCCGCCGAACGCCTGTTGATGCACGGGTACGGACAGCTTACTCAACTCTATTCGGAAGCGTATCTGACTTGCTTCCCTCTTGTTAATGCAAGCTCTTGATAAGCCGCGTTTGACACGTGGGCACACAGAGAATAAGGCCATCGACGCCGCTGTTGAACCGCGCCTGCGCGACTGGAATGGCTGTTGCCGGCCTTCTGCAGGAGAACTCGATGCCAGCGAAGTCCGTATGACGGGCTGCTGGCGCGTTTAGGCCTAGTAGACGGCAAATCCGAGAACTTTTTTCTCCTGGACAGAAAGAGAGGCAAGCCGCTCGGGACTGAGCGCTTTGACGTCCGAGTAATCGGGCGGTGCAGGCCGAAAGCCGAGCAGGTGCTTTGCTTCTTCCGACAGATTCGGTTGCACGTCGGGCGGGATAAAGCGCAGGCTGTCGGTTCTTCCGCGCATCCAGTAGCGGATGTAATAGGCCAGCACGGCGTAGCGCGGTTCGTCGCTGCAATTGATGCCGCTGGCGTGCCAGATAGCGGCATCCCAGATGACCGCTGAGCCGGCGGGGGCTTCGGCGTAGATGTAACCTGGAGGTCTGCTCTCGGGTTCCGGCACGATACAGGAGTTATGTGAGCCAGGCCACAACAGCGTCGCGCCGTTATTGATGGTGAAATCGACCAGGCACCAGGTGACATTCATCGCCATGGGGAAATGTTTGCCGCCAACAAAGGGGACGACGCTGTAGTCCTCTCGATCGACGTGGAGCTGGAAGCCCTGGCGGGGGTTTGCGGCGCCGGTCGGCATCGGGATGCGGATGTTGGCGTCATAGAGGAGGGCGTCGTCGTCGATCATCTTGCGAACAATCTGCATTGTGGGCGGGTTGAGGAAGAATTCGTGAAATACGGGGTGCTTGCCGACGATTGTATGGGAGGTGAGCAGGTTGTCCGATTGCGTGCCGGTGTTCAGGGCGACATCGCGTTCTTCCTCCAGAAGATCCTTGACCGCCTGGAGTGTGACGCGCACCTCTTGCTTCGAGAGCGCGTCGGGAATGACCGTGTATCCATCCTGCTCAAGTTCGGTGAGGTGCTTCTCTAGGTTCATCTCTCTTGCTCCTGAGTGAAGTGCCCGCCGGCTCTAAGCGCCGAGATCTTTGAGCAGCTGAATCTTCTTCATGCGCCGCTCGTCGGCTGTTTCGAACAGGCGATCGGTGACGAGCCTGCCGGTCTTTCTGGACCACTTCCCTGAATACCACTTCAGAAACTCGGCGATCCGATCTGTTTCCCACTGCATACGGGGAGCAGTGCGCATCATCCAAGCCATTTGGCGGCGATTGGCGCCGCCGCCCCACGACGAGTGCCAGATTCGGGTTTGAAAGACGATCACGTCGCCCTTTCCGGCAGGGAGGTCGTAGCGCCCGGGGAAGTCCTGCATGGAGTAACCGAGTACTTTTTCGTCGATATACTTTTCGAGATCGTTGTAATGGAGGGGCCACAGGTGACTGCCGGGGATGAAACTGAGGCAGCCCTGGCCGGGCGCTACTTCATCGAGGTAGAAGGTCAGCTTGGCCTCAACGGCCGGGCCGGGCGAGCCGCCATCGCGGTGCCAGGATGTGTCGCCGTCGTGGATCTGTCCGTCCGAGCTGCCGAAGTAGATGCAGTCATCGCCGAGCAGGTCTTCTGCGATGGCAGCGAGGTTCGGGTGGTCCAACAACTGGTAGAAGTGGGGGTCTGCCTCGATCAGGGGGAGGATCACGCGGTGACCGTCAGGGAAGATGCGGGCGCCGGGCTCGCTTTCGTCTCCCTGGGTATCGCCGCTCTCAATGATGGCGTCGAAGCGCCAGGAGAATTCGTCGACTTCCTCAGGCGTAAGCGCGCCTTCCACTCTTACAAAGCCCAAGGCGTGAAAATGTGCTTTTTGTTCTTCTGTCAACATTCTTCTATTCCTTCCATAGCTAGTTTCAGGCAAATGGCGTGGCCGGCGGTCACTGTTGTGTTACTGGTGCATGCGGTTCAAGTAACGCGCCCCTCGTAGAAGACGAGCCGGTTGGAGAGGCGGAATGAAATGATGGTCAGCGTCATGATGACGAGAAAGAGAATCATGCCCAGCGCGGCGGCGTAGCCCATTTTGAAGTTTTGGAAGGCGTGGCGGTAGAGATAAAGGACGAAGAAGAGTGTTGAATTGGCCGGTCCGCCCTTGGTGATGACGAAGGCGCTGGTAAATACCTGGAAGGAGCCGATAATTCCGATGATGAAGTTGAAGAAGATAACGGGCGAGATCATGGGCAGGGTGACGTTCCAGAATGAGGCCCAGCGTGTGGCGCCGTCGAGGGATGCGGCTTCGTAAAGCTGTGTCGGAACGCCCTGGAGGCCGGCCAGATAGAGCACCATACCGCCGCCGACGGCCCAGAGGCTCATGATGACAAAGGCCGGCAGCGTCCAGGTTGTGCTGAAAAGCCAGTTGGGCCCGGTGATGCCGATGAGACTCAAGCCATAGTTGATGATTCCGGCCTCTGGGCGAAAGACCCAGGCCCACATGTAGGCAACGGCAACGCCGGAGACTACGGCTGGCAGATAGTAGACGGTCCGGTACAGGGACATACCGCGGATTTTCTGGTTAAGGAGCACGGCCAGCATAACGCCGAGGATGACGCCGAGAAAGACGACGCTTAGGGAATAGATGGCGGTCACCCACAGGCTCTTCCAGAACAGAGGGTCGCGGGTAAACATCTTGTCGAAGTTTGCCAGCCCGGCAAATCTGGGCGGAGTAAGGATATCGTACTTGGTCAGGCTCAGATAGCCGGCCGCGATCAGGGGGCCGAATTCGAAGGCAAGAAATCCGAAAATCCAGGGGCTGATGAAGAGGAAACCGGCTATGTTTTCGAAGAGCGCGGTGCGGCTCATGCGCCGCTTGCGGCCGATTGGGGCTGCTTCGCTGACTGTCGCTGCCATGACGGGACCTCGGACTGTCGTGGGTCGGTGGCGCCGGCGAGATTGGCGGCCAGATTTTTCGGCCGCCAATCTCGTATGCAATCGTCGCTCGGACTTATGTGTCTTCCAGAATCACGTCGATAGCAGCAGTGGCGTCTTCCATCGCTTCTTTGGCCGTCTTCTCGCCCAGAACGGCAAGCTCATACTCGGAGCGGAAGGCGTTCAGGATTTCCGTGGTGCTGGGGCCCCAGTATTCGCCGGTGGAGAGTCCGGTAATCGGCAGATGGAGCGTGAGGAAGGCGGACTGGCGTTCGTTGGTGATGACACTTTCGACGGTCTCGCCCATGCGGTAGTTGATGGGGAAAAGGGTGATCTGGTAATCCAGCGAGTCCTGATTGATGGCCCGCCAGATGAAAAACTCCCAGGCGGCGTCGATATTCTCGGATTGGGACCAGATCGCTTCCATGTGGACGCTACCGGCGTAGACATCGACAGCGGGCGGATTGGTGAGACTCGGCCACCAGGTCATCCACTGGTTGGTTTCGTCGTTGGCGGTGACCTTCAGCCAGGTGTCCCAGTCTGCCAGGACCATCGGCCACATGGCGATCTTTCCGCTGGCGGTGGGGAAGTCGCCGAGAGCCGCATGCTGACCGGGCTTCATGGAGAATTCGGTGAAGGCAACCAGGGCCTCGACCGCATCGACGGCTTCGGGCTGGTCGAGCAGACACTTGGTCTCGTCTTCGCTGATAATCTGGCCGCCGTTTTGCCAGATTGTCGTGAGATAGAGGTCGCCGGCGAGGAGCGGCGAGGTCATTGCATAGGATTCTTCGCCGCGGTTTAGCTTCGGTCCGGCTGCGGCGACGTCGGCGAAGGTCCATTCGTCGTTGGGAAGGTCAAGCCCGGCCTCGGCGAAACGGTCCTCGCTGTAGGCGAGGCCGCGAAGGATTACCGAGTTTGTGGGCAGGCCGTAGATTTCGCCGTCGAGCATGCCCCAATCGCTGTCGGCGGGGAATTCAAAATCGTCCATGACGACATCGGGGTCATTGGCGAGGAACTCGCTGATCGAGAGGGCGACTTTCTTGCGCTTGATCTGGATCCACCAAGGGCCGCCGATGAACCAGAGGTCGGGGGCGGTGCCGGCGGCTACATCAATGAGGAGCTTGTCGGCGTGCTCACCCCAGGGGACAAGCTCGAATTCGACGTGGACGGAGTCGCTCTGTTCGTTGAACATATCGACTTGCTTGTCCAGCGGGCCGATCACCTGGGCGTAGCGGACCGAAGTTTTCTCCATAGTGGGCTCGGCGGCTTCAGATCCTGAATCAGCTTCTTCGGCTTCTTCCGGTCCTCCGCCGCAGGCCTGCAGGAAGGGTACGCTGGCGCCAACCACTGCCGCTCCGCGCAGGAATTGTCTGCGGCTCAATCGCTTTTTCGACATTGTTGTCTCCTCCATTGTGAAGTATGAATCGTGAAACATCAGTGAACTGCGAACTAGGGACCGTGGAAGGGAATTCCACTGAAACGCGGGCGTCAGCCCTTGATGCCGGAGAAAGTCACTCCTTGAATGAAGTAGCGCTGCGCAAAGAAGAAGACGGCCAGCGGCGGCAGTAAAATCATCGTCGAGCCGGCCATCAGGTGCGGCAAATTGGGCCGGACCGAGGACGATGCCGCCGTGGCCATGAAATGGAGGCCCACGGCGAGCGTCAGCATGTCGCGGCTGCGAAGGAAGATGAGAGGGCCGAAGAAGTCGTTCCACGTTCCCAGGAACGAAAAGATGGCAACTGCGGCCAGGGCGGGCTTAATGAGGGGCATCGTGATGCGGGCGTAAATGCCCAGCCAGCCACAGCCGTCGATGCGGGCGGCATCGTCAAGTTCGGGGTTAATGGTAAGGATGAACTGGCGGAGCAGGAAAATGAAGAAGGCGCCGCCGCCGAACCAGGATGGGACGATGAGCGGATAAAATGTATTGAGCCATTCAAGTTCTTTGAAGAGGATGTAGAGCGGGATGATGGTGACCTGCCCGGGGACCATCATTGTGCTCAGCACGAGGATGAAGATAGCATCGCGGCCGTAAAAGCGGATGCGGGCGAAGCCGAAGGCCACCAGCGACGCGCTCAACAGCCGGCCTACCAGGACGCCGAGCGTGATGATCATGGTATTGGAGCCGTATTGGGCGAAATTGAAGTAGTCGACAAAGGCCTGCTGGTAATGAATCCACTGGAATTCGCTGGGAAACCAGGTAGGCGGCAGGAGGAAGACCTCGTGCTGGGGCTTGAGAGAGGTAGAGACCATCCAGTAGAGGGGGAACAGCATCGAGATGGAGCCGACCAGAAGAATGACGTGGATGACCGAACGTTCAAGGGCGCGCGCCCTCTCCGCCTTACGACGAAGGCTGCGAGCGTCGGCGGTTCTCGAAACGCTGCCGGTCACGGTAGTCGCCATCTGCGGGCCTCTTGCACCTGCGTGGGAGAGGAATTGGCAGAAATTATATTTCGATTGTGCGGGTTTGGCAAGTGCCGAAAACTCGGCGTGTTACCGGGGTCCGTTGAGGAGCAAGACAGGGCGCTGCCGCTGCGCAAAGGGAGAAGGGCAAGGGGCGAGCGGAGTTCTGGCCGCTGGAGGCAGTCATCTGCGTCGGCGGCGATGCGGGACTCAAAGCAGAACGCCGGGGAGCTTTCTTCTTGCGCCCCGGCGTCCAACGGACTACAGAAGCCATTTCTCGGCGGGATTCCGCCTTAGTTCTGCTTGAAGGTGATATCTGTGCAGGCAACACTATCGGTGATGGTCCTGCCCCAGGTTGGCGACAAGCGGGTCAAATTGGAGAATTCTTTCGACGCTATTCTCGATGTGTCCCAGCCGCCGCCCGGGCAGTGCACGACCCAGATTTCGACGTGTGTGCCTGAAGGGGCCCGCCCGCCGAAGGGTGAGAAGCCCCAATGGCCGGCCGGTTTGCCGCAGCCTGTGCACTTGGTGTTTCGAGGGCCGCTAAAGGAAACGTGCAGACAGACGCCGTTCATCAGGTTGTTGTTCCTGTCATACACTTTGCCTTCGAAGTAGGTCTGTTGGTCGTTACGGTTGCAATTTCCGGTGCCTATAAGCGAGTAGGCGTGCCCCGTTGACGGGGGCTGGGTCGGCGCGGGCGCGGGCGCGGGCGGCGGCGGGACCGGCGTCGCCGTCGGCGGAATCGGAGTCGGCGGGGGCGTCGGGATGAAGCTCGCGACCTGAACGACCTCCGGGTTCGTTGCCGTCACCAGCGGGCTGTAGACCCAGGCGTATTGGCCGCCGTAGATGATCTGCCACCAGCCTCCGGCGGGATTCTTGCCGGAGATTGGGTACTGGCTGCCGGGCGCAGCTTGGCCAACGATCGGATAGTTTGTTCCCGGGCCCGCGCGCACGTTCATCTGTCTCGTCATAGTGACAGTAGGCGAATCGGGCGTTGGTGTGGCCGTGGGCGTCGGCGACTCAGTCGGCGTCGCAGTGAGGCCGTCGGCGTGGCTGTGGCCGTTGGCGTGGGCGTATCGGTCGCCTCCAGGATGGCCAGCCGCTGCTCGAAAGAGTTCACCCGGTCCGACATTGAGGTCACAAGCTCCACCATTGCCTCTACCTTTGCGGCCAACGCTTCGAGCGTCAACTCATCCTGGGCGTAGAGTGGAGCCGCGACGCCAATGAGACATACTGTAATCAGCAGTATCAGAATTGACTTTTTCATGTTCTTGCCCCGATTCTTGCTACGTTTCTAGGTTTGGACTAATGCTGACCCGGCTGGAAGGTCGGGCCAAAGAGCCGCGCAATCAGGATGCCGCCGGAATGGTCAGACCGTCCAGCGCTGGAATTCTTTCCGTCGTCCCTGCACTGTATCGCCCCTGGCCTCCCACTGAAACTCCGTACTCAATTGTTCTGCGCGAAGATCAACCATACTTCGCCATTTCCTCCCGACACCGTAAAGGTGAAGTTCTGACTGTCCCGTACGCCGTTTCCGTCTTTGACCCAAATCGTGTAGTGGCCGTCGACATTTCCACCGGGCACCTGGTTGAGAGGGACGATTTTCAGGTAGTTGTATTTATTGCCCTGCGGGCCATGGTGGGTGTTGTTCTGGCCGCGCGTATTGTGGTCCACGGCTGAGACATGCGCTCCGTCTTTGTGCAGCTCTACGAAGTAGCTGCCGCCGATTCCCTGGACCTCGTCGCCGCGTCCTTCATGGACGAAGCCGATGTAGAGTTTCAGCTCGCTGCCGTTATTGTGCCTCAAATCGGTATTGCGCAACCTGAATTTGCAGCCGTCACCGCCGATGCCTGCGCAGGGATCTGACGGTGAAGGCGCAACAACCTGGGGTGCCGGAGTCGGGGGTACGGGCGTCGGGGGTACGGGCGTCGGGGGTACGGGCGTCGGCGGCGGTGGCGGCGTCGGTATGAATGAGGCTGCCGGCACAATCTGGGGATTTGTTGCGGTCACAAACGGGCTGTAGACCCAGGCAAATTGCCCGCCGTAGATGATCTGCCACCAGGTGCCCGCTGGATTCTTGCCGGAGATTGGGTACTGGCTACCGGCCTCGGCCTGCCCAACTATCGGATAGTTGGTGCCTGGACCAGCGCGCACGTTCATCCGCCTCGTCATGGTGGCTGTGGCCGAATCGGGCGTTGGCGTGGCCGCCGGTGTCGGCGATGCTGTCGATGTAGGTGTGGCCGTTGGCGATGCCGTCGGCGTAGGCGTCGGCGTATCGGTCGCCTCTAGAATGGCCAGACGCTCTTCGTACGCGGTCAACCGGTCCGACATCGAAGTCAGTATTTCTATAATAGCCTCAACCTTGTCCGCAATTCCTTCGAGGGTCAGTTCGTCCTGGGCATAGAGCGGCACAGCAATGCCAACAAGACACGCCACGATCAAGACGATAAGCAACAGCTTTTTCATTTCTTTTCCCCGGTCAAGTGTGCAGTTAAGGCTATGAGCGGCGGATCGTTCACCGCCAAGTCGGTGTCATGGGTTGTTCGCCTGGGCAGCTTCGGAGGACGATTCCATGCATTCAGAAACCGGTTGGAATCGAACTTGCAGACGCGGACTATCCTCGCGACGGATCGGTCATCTCCTGGCGCGCCTTGGCGGAGAGGGCAGGGAGGTGGCCCTCATTGTCGATTACCTGCTGGAGGTGACGCATGCGGGCCGGAGATGCAGTTTCTTTCATTATGTCAGAGTGCATCCGATCGATCCAGTAGCGATGATGGTTGGCGATGTACTGTTTCATCTCGTCAAGCTCCAGCTCGGTCTCGCAGTGCGCGCAGGAGTTCAATGTAAACATGCGCCTTCGCATTTTGCCGCCAAAGGATGCGTGCATCAGATTGTGGTTGAAGGCGACCACGTCTCCAGGCTGCGTTTCCAGCGCCACGGCCGGAACACTGTCCTGCTCGACACCCCAACGCTCGGGGGCCTCGCCGGCCTGGCGGGCCTCCCAGCCCTGAAACATGTCCAACCGGTGTGTGCCGGGAATGACGCGCAGGCAGCCGCTGTCGCGACCGACGTCATCCAAATAGAGCGCCACCTTGAGGTACTTGCCCACGGCGTGGAAACCGTCGCTGTGCCAGTGGGTGTCGCCGGTGTAATAGTTGCCGTCGCCGCCAAGGTAGTTGAACTCTTCTCCCAGTATGCCAGAGATCAGGCCAACCAGTTTGGGATGGTCGAGAAGAGTGCTGAGCCGTTCGCGCTGGTCGATGAACGGCACGATGCAGGAGCGTTTGCTGCCGTCGTGTACGACTCTTCGCCCACGAAAGACCGCTTCGAACTCGTCGGTGATCCAAGCGATTTCGTCTCCAAGCAGACCGGGCAGGGAGAGGAATCCGAACGTCTCGAAGAACTGTTTCTGTTCGCGTGTAAGTTCCATGAGGAATTGCTTGCAGTCGTGCAGAACTGAGTCCAGGCACTTGAAAAGCCGGCAATAGATGTCCGGCGCAATTGTCGGAGTGGTTGACCGGAAGGATTCCGGCATGGTTCCAGAGGACCAGGGTACCTTAAGATACCTGCGCCAATCATGCATTTACAACAGACACGATCAACTATATTGCTAGCCTATTGAATTGTCAATTCAGTTTCGAAGACCGTTGGCTCCCAAGTATAAGGGTGAGCTCTCGCCCAGGTCCGGGTTTCCAAATCCCGCCGGGCGGGGAAACAGGGCACGACGATAGGCTCCGCATTGCCTTCAATAATTGTATTCGAGGCCCGGCCATGACAGGGTTGCAGGCGTAGAATCGTCTCACTTCACCCCTGGGTCAGCACCGTCGCCGCCAAGTTTGCTTCGCTTTGTCACTCCTCCGGAAAGTTCCGAAACAGGGCGGCCATAACCGGATCATCGAGGGGGCCAACGTCCGATTTTGTCAGGCGGGCCTGATCTTGGTAATCCTGCGGGAGGTCCTTACGCACCCAGATTGGCGTGCGGGAGCCGGCGTAAATCGCCCAGATGACTTTGCGCACCCGGTCGCTCAGATTGGGCGTGTTGGTATGGTAGATCGAGGTGTCGTTGATCATGCAGTCGCCGGCCTTGCCGGTGGCCAGGACCATTTCCGGCACGCTGCGGGGTTGTCCGTCAGTCGCGTTGAACCAGGGCGGCGAATTGACATGGGTGCCTTGGGTGCCGGGGAGAAGCCCGGTTGGTCCCATCTCTGCATCTACGTCTTCGACGAGAAAAGTGAGGCGGATGTAGATCGGTGGCGTCATGTCGGAGGCCCTTTTGTTCACGCGGGCATCGTTGTGCCAGGCCTGGTGGGCCGGACTGCGTTCAAAGAGGCAATGTCCATGTCCCGCCCCGAACACTAGCGGTTCGTCGTCCCAGTACCGCTCCATATAACCGCGTACGACCGGCATGATTTTTGGGAGATTGACCAGTTTGCGAAAGACAGGCTCTTGCCAGAGGGGAATGAGGTCGAAGCGGTTAGAGGCGTTTCGATATTGCCGTCCCAAGTTGTCGATCTGTTGGTTCATCTTTGCGTCGAAAGCGACCTGGACTTGCTGCAGCAGTTCTTGCGGAATCGCGCCTCTCACCATTGTATAGCCCAGGTTCTTGAGGTTCAGAATCTGGATATCGTCTTGATGCGTTTTGCTCAACTTTTCCATCGGAGCTGCTGTAGAAGGCTTCGAATTGTCTTGCATGATATTGTGGCTCCTCTCCTTTCAGAACAAAATTCACGAGTTGGGTTTCGAAAGAGTCGCGGCCGCAAATCCCAAATCTCCCGGGGTCGGATTTGGCGTGGTTGACAAACAGTTTGGTACTCATTATACTCCCAAAGTCTACCAGGAAACATCCTATTTCGTCGACGCAACTACATCAGATTTCAAAAGTCATGGTCCTGGCTTGCGGCAGCGATTGAGTCGTTATTGTACGGCAGTTCGAGGTGGGACCGTCTCGTTCTTGGTGCTTCCCGGCCGAGAATGAAAAGGATTCGCGGCGAGGATATTGGTAGAGGAAGTTTGGGAGGCGGGCGGACGCAGCGGTTTTTGCTGCGCGTTGGATAGAGCTTAAGGGCATAATGTAGATCGAACATGTCAAATGAAATCAGACTTGCCCTCGTCGGCGTAGGCAACTGCGCAAGCGCCTTGGTACAGGGCCTGCACTACTACGCGCAAGGCGGAGAGACGGTCGGGTTGATGCACCGGGAGTTGGGCGGTTACGACGTAACCGACATCAGGCCGGTTGTCGCTTTTGACGTCAACGCGCGCAAGGTCGGGCTTGACCTGTCTGAAGCCATCTTCGCGCCTCCCAACAACGCCTATCGAGTTCCCGATAGCGAGCTGGAGGAGAGCGGGGTCGAGGTCCTAATGGGGCCTGTCGCCGATGGGGCGCCCCCTCACCTTCAGCGACAGATGGAGCAAGCGCCTCGACCGCCGGTGGATGTTGCAGCCGCCCTCCGAGATGCAGGCGCGGAGGTAATGCTGAACATGCTGCCGACCGGGTCGGCCGAGGCGGCCCGCCTCTATGCCGAGGCTGCACTCGAAGCGGGCGTTGCTATTATCAATGGTATGCCGGAACTGATCGTATGCGACGGGTCTTTTGCGCGGGAAGCGGAGGCGCGCAAGCTCCCTCTTGTGGGAGATGACGTTAAGAGCCAGCTGGGAGGCACGATTCTGCACCGGGCGATGGTTGAAACGATGCTGGCGCGCGGCATACATATCAGGAAGACATACCAGCTCAATTACGCTGGCAACACGGACTTTTACAATCTCATTCACCGCGGGGAGAGCAAGGAGAAGACGAAGCGGGGGGCCGTTGAGACGCTCATTCCATATGAGGCAGAAGTCTCGGCCGGTTTTGCCCATGTGCCCAACATGGAGGACCGAAAGACGGCCCGCTTCTACTTTGAACTGGCCAATTTCAGCAATGCGCCAATCATTCTGGACGCCAAATTAGAGGTAGAGGACAGCGCGAATTTCGCCGGGGTCGCGGTTGACGCGATCCGCTGCTGCCGCCTTGCGCTCGACCGGGGGACGGGCGGCGTGCTGACGAGCGCTTCCGCCTTCTTCTGCAAACATCCCCCCCAACCGGTCGTTGACGAGCAAGCCTTGAAGATGCTGGAGGAGTTCATCCAGGGAAAGCGCGATAGATAGTACGATGTAGCAGGAGCTTTTCTCTTCCAAACTCGAGGGGCGGCGCGAATGGAGCCTTGTCCAGGTTCAGAGAGTTGCCAGCCTGATATCGTCCTGATCGGCCATGTCGTCAAGGAGATGATTCATTTTCCGGATCGGACGATCGGTCCGGTGCTGGGAAGCCCGGTGGCGTATGGGTCGGTCGCGGCCGGAAGGCTGGGGGAGCGTGTTGGCATCGTCACGATCATTGGCGAGGACATGCCGGATGAATTGCTGCAGCCCTTTCGCGACGCGCAGGTAGACATGCGCGGGGTTACTGTCAAGCCGGGCGACTGCACGACGACGACGCAACTGATTTACGCGGCGTCGGGTGAGAAGGAGATACGATACCCACAGAAGGCCCCACCGATTTCATTCGACGACATCCCTCCCGCCTACCACACCTCTTCCGTTTTCTATATTGCGACGATGGACCACGACGTGCCCTTGGACACGATCCGCGACCTGGCCGCCCTGGACGGGACGCTGGCGGTCGACCTGGGCGGCTACGGCGGCGCGCATTCGCGTCATCATCCCAGCGCAGCGGAAAGACGAAATCCCACGCGACTGCGGGAACTGGTCTCCCTGTGTGACATTGTGCGCGCCAGCGTTGAAGACTGCGGGCACCTATTGGGAGAGGAGACGGTGGCGACTGAGGCCGGCGAGGAGGCAGTCGTGCGGCGGTTCGTGGACTGGGGGGCCGGTGTTGGACTGCTGACGCTGGGTGAACGCGGGTGCGTGTTGGCGAGCGAAGAAGGCGTGAAGCGGGTGCCGGCCCAAAGCGGCGAGGTCATCGACACAACCGGGGCCGGGGACTCGTTTTCGAGCGTTTTTCTGAGCGGGTACCGGCGGAGCGGAGACGTGCAATGGGCGGCGAGGCTTGGCGCCGCGGCTGTGATATACGTCATCGAGCGGACGGGTGGCGTGCACGCTGCACGCATGCCAACCAGGGATAAGGTCGAGAAAAGGATGCTGATTTGCAGTCCATAGTCATGGGCTGAACAGAATGCGCCTCAATGCTGGGCGTTGGAAACTCAATTCTCATACAGGAGGAGTGTGATGAAGACCCGGAACCGCAGCCTGATCATTGTTGCTCTGCTGACGCTGCTGGTGGCGGCCTGTGTCGCGCCGGCGCCGATGGCGTCAGACATGGCAGCCGAGGACCAACCGGTCGATCTGTCGATGTGGTATTTCAACTGGCCGCCCGGCTATGAGTACCAGGCCGAACGCGTCCGCATTTACATGAACGACAATCCGCATGTCACAATCGACTTCGACCATAGCATTCCGCCCGTGGGCGAGGGCGGATTCGAAGACAAGGTGACGAGCGCGCTTGCGACCGGTACCGCGCCGGACATCTTTGCCGTTATCAACCCGCAGGCGATCAAGCTGATCAACAAGGGGCAGCTGGCGCCGATCGACGATGAGGCGGTGGGGGCGCTTGGCTTCGACTCGGTTGACGCGCTCAAGGGCAGCCGTTTGCCGGGCGCGTTCGACTCATGGTCGTCGGCCGATGGCACGCCTTACGGCTACCATTGGGAGTTAAGCTGGCTCGTTCTCTACTGCAACGACCAACATTTCCGCGACGCCGGGGTTGATCCTGATGCGGTCACGCTCGAGACCTGGGACGACTTGATTGCGGTTGGCAAGCAGGTGATCGAAGGCAACCCCGACTTCTATCTTGACGATGACGGCAACTTCAAGCGCAACTTCATAAAGCTGCCGATGTATTTCGACGATACCTGGTCGATGCAGGTGCTGACGACCTTCCTCGCCCAGGCCGGCGGCAGCGTCCTCAGCGGCGACCGAATGTCTGGGACGATCAATGAAGCTGCCGGGGTGGAGGCGGTCGAGTGGATGATGCGGGTCAGCCGAGAGCTGGGCGATCCCAACATCGGAGCGGTGATCCCCGGTGAGGTCCATGCGGCGTTCGGTTCGGGCGAGATGACATGCGACCTGGCCGGTCCGTGGATGTATGAAGCCTTCCTCGTGGCAACCGAGAGCCCGGTGGTGGAGAGCGGCTATCATGCCTATGGCATGCCTGCGATCGAGGCCGGCACGCCTGGCAACGTTTTCTGGGGCTGGGCCTGGGTGGTCAACGCGGCTTCGCCGAACAAGCAGGCCGCGTGGGAGTTCCTCCGTTTCCTGGAAGCCGACCCACAGGGACAGGCGACGGCGTCGGGCATCTGGCAGCCGTTGCCGGACATCGAGAAGGGTTGGGGCGCCGGGCGTGTTCCCTATGCTGACCTCGTTGCCGCCGCGGCAGAGGGAGGCGAGGCGATCTTCGTAACCGAGCACTACGCCGAAGTCGCCCGCATCTTGCGCGGCAAGATTGAGGCGATGGCGTTCGAGGGCGCTGACGTCCAGGCGAGCCTTGACGAAGCTGTGGAAGAGATCGATTCGATTCTCGACGGGAGATAGGGAAAAGTACGTTGTTGATCGCGGATAGCCGATGGTGACTGCGCCATCGGCTGTCCGCTAGCCACCAGGCAGAGGGGCCGTGTTGTGGAAAAGACGGAATCGCTCGGGGTGGGCCGGTTGTGGCCCGACAACTGGCGTTATCATACGCGCATGAAGGTGGTCGGATTCCTCTTCACGCTCCCTGTGCTTGCCTTCTTTCTTGTCTTCAACATCTATCCGATCGTAAGCGCGATCGTCATCAGTTTTCATGAGTTCGACCTCTTCGGCCCGATGACCTGGGTGGGTCTGGAGAACTATCAGAACCTGGCCGGCAATAAAAACTTCTGGTCGGCGATGCGGGTTACGCTAAGTTTCACCCTGTTTTTTGGGCCGCCGGCCTGGGTCATTGGCTTTATCTTCGCATCGTTGATCAAGGAAAAGCTGATAGGGCGCTTCTTTTTCCGTTCGGTCTTCTTTGCGCCCACGATTCTCTCGGCGGTAGCGATGGCGACGGCTTGGTCCCTGCTGCTCCGCCAGAACGGCCCCCTCAACGCAATTCTCGGCATATCTGTATCCTGGCTGACCAAACAGGACAGTGCGCTATGGGGGATTGTGATCATGTCTGCCTGGCAGGGGGTCGGCTGGTTTATGGTTGTATTTCTGGCCGGGCTCCAATCGATCCCTCAGACTTTTTACGAGGCGGCCGCCATCGACGGCGCAGGTCGGTGGCGACTCATGCGGCACATCACCCTGCCGATGCTGCGGCCGGTATTCGCTTTTGTGGTTATCCACACAATCATCGCGGGCATGAAGGTGTTTACGCCGATGTTCATCATGACGGGCGGGGGCCCAAACAACGCCACGCGCTCGATGGCGATGCTTATCTACCACGAAGGGCTGCGCGACCTGCGCATGGGGCGGGCCAGCGCCGTGTCAATGGTCGGCTTCGTCTTGATCCTGATCCTCACCATTGTACAGCTGCGCCTGTTCCGCGTGCATGAGGGGATAGAAGAATGAGTGGCCGCAGCAATTTCGTGCAGGTCGTGAGATTCGGGCTGCTCTGCATCTTCGCCGCCGTCATGTTGTTCCCGATAGTCTGGATTGTTTCGGGCTCGCTCAAGCCGCTTGAGCAGGTATTCGCCATACCGGTAAAGTGGATTCCGGACCCGGTGCAGTGGCGCAATTATCCCGAGGCGTGGACATCCGAAAACTTTACGCGCAATCTGATCAATAGCCTTATCGTCCTGTTTGCTCAGGTGGGAATCCAGGTGTTTTTTCCGTCGCTGGCCGGGTACGGTTTCGCCAAGCACAGTTTTCCCGGCAAAGAGATCATGTTCGTCATTATTTTGGGCATGTCGCTGTTGCCGCTCCAGATCATCATGATCCCGCTTTTTGTGATCGTCAAGCAGCTGGGCTGGATCAACACATATCCCGGACTCATCCTGCCGATATCGGTCAACGCGTTCGCCGTCTTTTTCATGCGGCAGTTCATTTCCTCAATTCCGACCGAGTATATCGACGCGGCGCGTGTCGACGGCTCGGGTGAACTGAATATTTTTTTTCAGATCGTGATCCCGATGGTGAAACCTGCGCTGGCCACGCTGGCGCTGCTGGCCGCGCTGGCGAGTTGGGACGAGTTTCTGTGGCCCTTAATCGTGATCAGCGACCAAAAATTGGCCACGCTGCCGCTGGGCATCTCCTATCTCAAGTCGTTGTACCAGGCGCCGGCGCACTGGCTGCTGGCGGTCTCGGTGGTAATGGCGACGCCGCTGCTTCTGATATTTCTTTTCGCTCAACAGCGCATCATCGAGAGCGCCGCGCAAACCGGAATCAAAGGATAGCAGCCTGGAGGAGGAATCGTGCTGAGAGTAGGTCTCATAGGCCTTGGAACGGTAAGCAACGATCACGTGCTGGGCTACCTGGACTGCGAAGAGGCGGAAATCGCGGCGGTTTGCGAGGTCGATCAGGAAGCGGGCAGGCGCTGGCTGGAGCGATGGAATCAGCCACAGGCGACACTTTACGGCAATCACGAAGAGATGCTGGAGAAGGAGGAGCTGGATATCGTAGAAATATTGACGCCGCACCACCTGCACTGCGCGCTGGCAATCGATTGCGCGCAGGCTGGCATTAAGGGTCTTAGCGTGCAGAAGCCGATGGCGCACGGGCTGCAGGAGTGCGACTGGATGATAGAGATTTGCAAGCGGAGAGGCGTCAAATTGCGGGTCTACGAGAATTTCCTGTTCTATCCTTCATATACGCGGGCCAAAGAGCTGATCGAAGAGGGGGTGATCGGCGAGCCGATGTCGATTCGCGTAAATACGATGGGCGGCGTCAAGGAGGGCGCGCCGTGGCCTATCTTCTGGGACCCGAACAGCTGGCGGATGGATTTCAGACGCTCGGGCATGGGGCCGCTGGTGGGCGATGACGGCTTCCATAAGTTTTCGCTGGCGCGCTGGTTCATGGAACGGGATTTTGAGAAGATCGGCGCCTGGATCGACGGGGACACGCCGCTGGACGCGCCGGCGATGATTCGCGTGCGCTTCAGGGACGCCGACGACAGGCCGAAGTATGCACAGCTGGATTTTTCGTTCTCGCCGCGCATGGCGTTGCCCAGTAGTTTCTGGCTGGACGATTTCGTCGAGATCTTTGGCGAAAAGGGCGTTATGTGGATCAACCAGTGTACGGGCGGGAAAGACCGCGCCTATTTCGAGGCGTGCAATATGTCCGGCAGCCCGGCCTTTCCTCCAATTGCGATATTCGTCGACGGTGAGGTCACAACTTATCTGGAGGAGGTCCCGCCTGAAGGCCGCAGCTGGTCATCATCATTTGTGGGCGCGACGCGCCACTTCATTCGGGCCGTCAGGGACGATTCCAGGCCTGTCTTCACGGGCGAGGAGGGCAGGGAGATCACTCGATACATTATTGCGGCATACCTTTCGGCGCAGGAAGGGCGGGATGTTTACCTGGATGAGATCACCACGCAGGCCGAGGTAAACCGGGAATTCGAAATTAAGAGCAACTTTTGCAATGCCGCAGCCGCTGTTTAGGAGCCTACGATTGGCGGCTTAGCGGCTGCAGGCCGCAGGCGGCAGGCGGCATTTGAAAGGAGGAACCCAAAATCAGAGGCCCTGATCGATTGCAGAAGCTAATCGATAACGGAGAGATGGCGGTTGCCATCGGGGCGCACGACGCGCTATCGGCGGTGCTGGTGGAACGGGCCGGTTTCAACGCCGTCTATATCGGCAGCTACGCCACCGAGGCGACCTTTCTCGGGCAGCCGGACCTGGCATTGATGCCCAAGACTGAGCGGTTGATGATCGCGCGCAATATCGTGAAGGCGGTCAACGTCCCGGTCATCGCGGACATGGAGGAGGGATACGGCAACGCGATCAGCATGATGGATGCGGTGCGCGATTTTGAGGCGATTGGTCTGGCGGGCGTGCACATCGACGACCAGGCGCTCCCGTCGAAGTGTCCCTTTTTGGCCGGCATCCCCCGTAGCGAACTGATCAGCGTAGAGGAGATGTGCGGCAAGATCCGGGCCGCGCTCGACGCCCGTTACGATCCGAATTTCAAGATAATCGTGCGGTCCGATGTCATTGCGACAACGTACCTGGACACCTATTACCGAGAGCAGATGATCGACGAGGTTGTCAGCCGAAGCAACGCCTACGCCGAGGCCGGGGCCGATGCCATATTTGTTATGGCGCTGACAGTTGAGGAATTGGAGTATTTCGCCGACAGAATCAAGGCCCCGCTCGTGGGCATCTTTGCCACGGTCGAGCCGATTGCCATCAAGGAGTTCGAGAAGGCAGGGTGTCAGATGGTGATCGGCTCTCTGGTGTCGCTGTACATGGCGGGACGGGGGCTTGTGGACGGGCTGAAGGCGCTCAAGGAGACCGGCGATTGGAACGCGGTTCAGGACAAGATGATCAATGATGAGGAGTTCTTCGACATCGTCGGCTTGGAGAAGTACGGTGACCTCTGGCGCCGCTACAAGATCCCCTGATTTGGTAATTTCGGCTGGACAGCGAGGCAGATGCTTTGAGAAGTAGTCCATATGTATCCATGCGTTGGCCTTGGGAAAGGAGGTGGCAAAAGAGATTGAACGGCGCAGGTTTGGCCGGCCCACAGGGATAGCCCGGCGATTCCGACGGGTCAGATGTAAACGGTCGCAGGAACCATATTTTTCGTACAAGGAGAACTCCCTTGAGACGAACTCGTATGCAGTCACTTGTTGTTTTCATCGCCTGCCTGAGCCTCGTAGTGGTTGGGTGTGTTGCGCCTGTGGCGCCGGCAGACTCCGGGGACGACATGATGGGCGAAGATGGTATGCCGCTGGCGGGAAGTACGCTGCGCGTCGGCAGCATCGGCGATGCTCTGCCCGCCCTGGGTACGCAGCATGAACGCCTGGACCCGGCCTTTGTCGAGGCGACGGGCGTTGACCTCCAGACGGACTTTCCGCCGTTCACTGACTATGTTGCCAAGGTGACAACCATGTGTCAGTCGGGCAGCGATCTCTACGACGTCATGTGGCTGGACGGTCCATGGTATGGCCTGTTCGTGTCGCAGGGCTGTCTGGAGGACCTTTCGGACTACATCGCCAGTGACTCGGACGAGGTGGCGCTGGACGACTACCCGCTGCGCTCGCTGGCCGTTCTGGGCACGTATAACGAGACCTTTTACGTGATCCCGCAGTTTGCCGCGGTCGGCATGCTGGCCTACCGCATGGACCTGTTCAACGATCCGGATGAGCAGGCGGCCTTCAAGGCGGAGTACGGATACGACCTGCAGGTGCCGGAGACGTGGGGACAGTACCTCGACATCGGCACATTCTTCACCCGTCCCGATGAAGGGTTGTGGGGATTCAACCACCGCTACGGCAACCCCACCACGCTCATGGGCGACCTGCTGATCGGCTTCGCTTTCTCGCGCGGGGCATCACTGTTTGACGGCGACTGGAATCCGACTTTCAATACGCCTGAAATGCAGGATGCGCTCGGGTTCTTCACCAGCGAGGAGTTTCTTGCGGCGCAGCCGCCCGGCAAGGAAGGTTACTTCACCGACGACGTGATGCTCAACGCCATGCAGGGCAAGGTGGCGATGTACATCACTGAGAACTGGGCCATATCCAACCTGATGGATCCTTCCCGTTCGCCGATGGCGGAAAACCTGGCCTGGGCGTGGCCTATGCAAACCTGAGTTATTTGCCACTGGTCGGGGAGGCAATCGCGGGCAGCCGGACCAGGCTGGGCATCCCGATAGCCTTCCCCTTCGGGGCAACCAGCCAGGAAATGAAGGTGATGGAGGCGCGGAAGGCGCTGGAGGAAGGGGCGGTGGAGTTCGACATGGTGATGAACATCCAGCGCTTCAAATCGGGTGAGTATTCTTACGTGGAGGACGACATCCGCGGGGTCGTCGAGACCGTCGGTGATCTGACATCGAAAGTAATTATTGAGACCTGCTTTTTGACCAAGGCGGAGATTGTGAAGGCGGCCCAAATCGTTAAACGGGCGGGCGCACAATATGTCAAGACGTCGACTGGCTATGGCACATACTGTGCCCGCCTGGTTGACGTGCAGCTGATCAGGGAGGATGTTGATATCGGCATTAAGGCGGCCGGTGACATAGTGGACCTCTACACCTGCATAGCGATGATCAAGGCCGGCGCCACTACAATCGGTACAAATCCGGAGGACGCGGAGACGATTCTCAATCAGTTCGAGGAGCAGTACGGGGAGCAGGTCGAAATCGAAATTGCACCGGTGGGGGAAAGATGGCGGAGACAGTTGGATTTGGAATCGTAGGTTGCGGCAGCATCGCAGAAATCGCCCACTTCGCGTCGATTGCGAAGACACCTGAGGCAAGGCTGATTGCTTGCTGCGACATCAACCCTGATACGGCGGCGCGGGCGGCAGAAAAATACGGTGCCGAGGCTTGGTACACGGACTACCGGGCGATGTACGCGGAGCGCAGCGATTTGGAAGCGGTGATCATTGCTACGCCGAACAACCATCACCGCAACCAGGCGATAGCCGCGGCGCAGGCGGGCCTGCACGTGGTTGTCGAGAAGCCGCTGGCGGTCACGAACAAAGAGGCCTGGGACATTGTCGAGGCCTGCCGCCGGGCCGGTGTCAAGCTGATGGTGGGTTGCGACCGGCGGTTCTGGACACAGAACCAGTGGGCCAAACAGTTGATCGAGGATGACGTTATCGGGCAGGTGTTGATGGCGCGTGCCTCGCTACACGAACATTGGCATCTTTACCAGAATCACGTAGCGAAAACGGATTTCCGGCTGCGCGCCGACGTTGCGGGCGGCGCGGCCTTGCCGGACACGGGCGCGCACGCCATTGACCTACTGACCTGGCTGATCGGTTCGCCGGTCAAACGGGCCGTCGGCGTCGCAAAGAGGTTGGCGATGCCGGCCGACTACACACTGTGCGACGATACTGTCTGGCTGCTGCTCGATTACGAGAACGGTGCGCAGGGCTGTGTGAGCTGCAATCGTTTTTCGCACGCGGTCTCGCAGGCAACCGAGTTGTACGGAACGGAAGGCACCATCTACACGACTACTGATGCTACAAATCCATTCCAAAGCGTGCCGATGGCGGTGTACACAAATCGGGACTATGCGATAGAGGAGTTGCCCGAAATCCTGCGCAATCATCGCTGGCCACAGCTTTTCTGGGTGGAGGATATTGTCAACCGGCCTGTCCAGAAGCGCTGGACGGCGCTGCACCCCCCGCGTGAACCGAGCAACTATACGAACATGACGCGCCACTTCATGGACTGCATCATCCATGATGAGCAGCCGTTGGTCTCCGGGGAGGACGGCGCGCGGGCGATCGAGGTCATGTGCGCGGTGTACAAGTCGATGGAAACCGGCGCATGGGTGGAGCTTCCTCTGGAGGAGGAGATAGTTCCGCCGCATTATGTGCCGTTGCCGATTGAGGGTTAACCTCTGTCTCTGGCATTATAGATGGAAAAGAGTCTGAATTGGCGGGGGCGACAAGGAGGCAGCAGTTGCTTCCGACCGTTGCAATGCCTCGATGGCCGTTTGACTGTCCTGGTCAGGGCCTTTTCGCTTGACCATACAGGCCTGAATTCTGTAGCTGCGTCCAGTTGAATTGCTGACTGGGCCAGGTTTGGCCTGGACAGACTGATCGTCACGGTCATAGCCAACTCGACGGAATTGTCTCTGAAACTCTCGTGCCCCCTTTTTCAAGAGACGTATGGCGTTCCTGACGGGTGGTTTTGGATTGTCAGCGCAGGCGCCGTCAGGCGAATTCGGGCAGTACATGCCCACGATGGGTAAGCGCAGCGCATCGATTCCCGAGGTAGGTTTCGTGCATATCCCCATTCAACATGCGGGTTGCGATTGAACGCTCCCGCACCATGACTCAAGGAGGGTAGTGTAATGGATACGCGTAAGATGACCCGCCGGGAAATTCTGAGACTCATGTCAGCTGGCGCGGCCGGCGCCTCCGTGCTTGCGACGGTCTCTTGTGTAGCGCCAGTGGAAACGGCAGCGCCCGCGGCTGAGCCGGCGATGGAAGGGTTTGATTTCAAACGCTTCGACGGGGAGAGTCTTTTCATCCATGGCGAAAACCACCCTATTTCGGAACTGGTAGCCGAGGTCGATCAGGAGTTCCTCGAGCTGACCGGCATCTCACTTGAGTGGGAGCTAGCGCCCGAGGCGCAGGCTCGACAGAAGACACTCCTTTACATGCAGGGCCAGGACACCGGCCTTGACGTTTGGGAGACGGCAATTCCGATTGAGAAGCTGAAGTTCCAGAGCGAGGGCTGGTATTTCGCAATCAACGACCTCCTCAAGGACCCGAACCTCAGTGACCCGGATTGGGACGCCGACGACATTGCTGCCGCCGGCTGGCAGTGGGTGACCCTGGACAACGGGGACATCTATGCGCTGCCCTCGTTTGTGCCGCAGATTATCTACGCCTTTCGCCGGGACCTGTTGGAGGAGAAGGGCATCGAACAGCCGAAGACGCTGGAGGAGATGGAGGCGGCCGCCGAAGCGTTGCACGATCCGCCCAACATGTATGGGATTACCCTGCGCGGCAAGGCGGCGGTTTGGGTCATGTGGGGGGCATTCCTGTGGAACATGGGCGGGAGCTGGCAGGATGAGGACGGCAACCTGGCGATTGCCACGCCTGAAGCGATCGCAGCGGCCGAGACGTATGTACGGCTTCTCCAGAATTACGGCCCGCCCGGGTCAACCGGGTATGACTGGCTCGAATGCAGTTCGCTGTTCAGCCAGGGTCAGGCAGGGATGTGGGTGGACGGCTCGGACCTGATTGCGAAGTCCGAGAACCCTGAAAACTCTGTGATCGCCGACAAGATCGGCTACTCGCTGCTGCCTGAAGGACCGGGCGGGCAGTTCGGTCCGGTAGCCTGCGTGGGCTGGGCGATCAGCCCCTTCAGCCAGAAGAAGGAGGCAGGCTTCTACTTCCTCCAGTGGGCGACCAACAAGAGCAACCAGCTGCGGGCGATGATCAGCGGCTCCCCGGCAGCCCGGGTATCTGCATGGGAGCACCCGGATTTCGCTGCCAACAGTCTCGTTCCGCAGGACTGGATCGATACCTGTGTGGAATCGCTGCAGGACGGCGTGGCAGTGCCCATGATTCCGGGGATCATTCCGGTCAACGAGTTCGGTGAGGCGGTTAGCAACGCCTTGACCCAGGCCATCGAGGGCGGCGACGTGGCAGCGCTGCTGCAGCAAGCCCAGGATGAGCTGGAGCCGGTAATGAAGGCATCCCAGGCCTAGACGGGCAAGATGCGCCGCCGCTGCAAAACTCTGACGGGCCCGAAAGTGTGGTTACTCCGCTCGCTTCGCAAAACCTGTAAGGATTGACGTTAGGCTTACAACCCTGGCTCCCGCCATTCCGTCGTAGGGCGGGGGCCAGGGGAACGGGCCTGACCGAGTCCGAGAATGTGATGCTCCCTTCAATCCCATGGGCCAAAGGCTTCCGGTTCCATTTGTGACTATAGAGGGCTGGAGATGCAAGAGACGCGTCGTGACGCTGCCAGGGCAGCGGTGAAAGAGACCAATCTTTGGCACAGAACGGGTATAGGCGACTGGATTGAGAGACGAGCCAGTCTGGTCTTCATTGCCCCTGCCGTTTTCGCCGTGCTGTTGTTGATCGGCTATCCCCTGGTCTGGAATCTGTACATGAGCCTCCAGAAATGGGAGCTCGGCAGGCAACCACCGGAGTTTATCGGTCTCACGAACTACATCAACGCGCTGTCGGCGCCCAGGTTTCACCAGGGTGTCTTCAAGACTCTGTACTACACAGTGCTGGCAACGCTGATACCGACGACTCTGGGACTCGGGGCGGCGCTCGCATTTAACGAACGGTTTTTCGCCCGCGGCGTGCTGCGGTCGGTCTTTGCCTTGCCGATGATGGCGACACCTGTGGCGGTGGCGCTCATCTGGCAGTTGATGTACCATCCCGCGTTGGGCGTGTTCAACTACCTTCTGAGCCTGGTCAACCTGCCGCCCAGTCTGTGGGTTGCTTCGTCTCAGACGGTTATACCGAGCGTTGCGCTTGTGGAGTCGTTTCAGGCAACCCCCTTTGCTGCGCTCGTTATTCTTGGCGGCTTGGCCGCGCTCCCCGCGGGACTGTACGAAGCGTCCAAAATTGATGGGGCGAATGCGCTACAGAGGTTTCGGTACTTAACTTTTCCTCTTGTTTGGCCATACATCGTCGTTGTGGTGCTGATTCGATCTGTCGACGCGCTCAAGGCATTTGACTCCATTTTCGTTCTTACGCAAGGAGGACCGGGCCGCGCGTCGGAAACGATAAACATCCTCCTTTTCCTGCAGGCATTCAACTTTTATCACGTTGGCTACAGCGCTTCGATGGTGGTGATGCTCTTCATACTGGTTGTGGGGGCGGCGCTGGTTCTGACTCGATTGAGAAGGGATCCGTCATGGTAAGGAGGGGATCGGCCTGGGCAAGCCGGGAAGGGGGCCGGCCATTCACTCTACTTTACGGCCTAGGAGGAAAGGGCGCATTTTGGCTGGTCATCGTGGCGCTCATGCTGCCTTCGCTATTTTTCTTTTTCTGGATGATTTCGCTTTCGTTCAAGAGCCAGGTCGAGAACACGGCCTATCCGCCGGTCTTCGTGCCGAGCAGCCTTGGACTGGAAAGCTACGCCGAGGTATTCCGCAAGCATCCATTCCCGCAATACGCCAGAAACAGCACGATAGCTGGGTTTGGGGCTACCGGCATTGCCCTCTTGATTGGCGTACCGGCCGCCTATGGAATCGTCAAGTGGAGACGCTACGAGATGGCGCTGCTGATCCTGCTTGCCAGGTTGGTGCCGCCGATGAGCTTCTTGATACCCTGGTTTGCCGCGACGCGCAGTTTAGGTCTCTCCAACAGCTACATAGCTCTAATCCTGGGTCACATGGTTGCCGGATTGCCACTCGTTGTATGGATAATGATCGGCTTTTTCGAAGACCTGAATCCAGAATTGGAGGATGCTTCGTCGGTTGACGGGTGCGGACCGTATGGGAGTTTCTTTCGGATTGCCTTGCCCCTGACGCTTCCGGGCCTCGTCGTATCAGCCATCATGGCGTTCATCACTTCCTGGAACGATTTCATGTTCTCGGTGGTGCTGTCGGGCCCGAAGACGCGGACACTTCCGGTAGCCGTCTATAACATGCTCAGTTTTGAAACGGTAAACTGGGGCCCGCTGGCGGCAGCCACCATCATGGTAACACTGCCGGCGGTGCTGCTGACGCTTTTCATTCAACGTTACATCGTGTCCGGACTTACAGCTGGCGCGATTAAGGGCTGAGAGGGAGCTGGCGGTGCAGGTGTCCTGGGTTGAGGGCAAAGTCAATTCGTCCGTTCGCAAGCAAAGTTCGGCGCTGCCTGCTCCACGGTTACCTTGGAGCCGGGCGGTCCGCCGCGATCCAATTGTTCACGAGTAAGAGCAACCTCTGATGAGAAAGGACAGAAATCGGGCCGAAAACCTGCTGCGGCTTGGCGCTGGCTCGGCCTGTCCCGGTGAGAGGATAGAGCCGGCCGTCGAGCTGGTCGAAAAGGGGAATATCGACTACATCATCTTTGATTCGCTGTCGGAGAGCGAGATGCTGGCCTTTGAGCGGCACAAAATGAGCCAGCCGGGTGAGGGCTACGACACATATACCGAGAGGCGACTGCTAGAGATTTGGCCCCAATGCGCGCGAAACGGGACTCGCATCATTGGGAATATGGGTGCAGCCAATCCACGAGGCGCGCAGGAGCTGGCGATCGGACTCGCGCGTGATCTGGGACTCAATGGTATGAAAGTGGCAGCGGTCTTGGGCGACAATGTCCTTTCTTCGATCAGGGAGCTGAATCCAGTCGTGAACGAAACGCAGGAGCCGGTCAGCGAGTTCGGAGACAGGCTAATCGCCGCACATGCCTATATCGCGGCCGACCCGATCGTTGAAGCGTTGCAACAGGATGCCGACCTGGTCATTACCGGAAGAGTTGGGGATGCATCTCTTTTTCTGGCGCCGATGATCCATGAGTTCGGATGGAAGGAGGATGACTGGGACCTGCTGGCTAAAGGCATCGTGCTGGGTCATCTGTTTGAATGCGCCGGGCAAGTCACCGGAGGGTATTTCGCGGACCCGCCCTACAAGGTTGTACCTGACCTATATCGATTGGGATTCCCAATCGCCGAGATCTGTGCAGATGGCCAGACGGTGATTACGAAGACGCGCCACAGCGGAGGCGTTGTGAGCCCTGCCACGTGCGCTGAACAGATGCTGTACGAGACCGATGATCCTGCCAGCTATATCGAAGCAGATGTCGTTGCAGATTTTTCGGATATTGGATTTGAGCAGGTGGGGCTTGACCGGGTGGCGATCGCGGGGACGGTCAGAGGCAAGCCAAAGCCTGAGATGCTGAAGGTCAACCTGGGCGTCAGAGAGGGTTTTCGAGCGGAAGGGACTGTTTTCTATGCGGGGCCGGGCGCGTACGAGAGAGCAAATCTCGCGGCCGATGTGATCAGGCAGCGGTTGGAGCAGGTGACTCACTTGAAAGCCGACGCGCTTCGATTCGACTTCATTGGCATAAGCGCGCTGTACGGGCCGCCGACTGCGGCGGATAACCCGCCGTGGGAGGTTGGGCTTCGCGTTGCGGGTAGAACGCAGGAGCGGGCCGAGGCCTGGAAGATCATGCACGAGCTGGAAACGATCGACAACAATGGTCCGGCTGCAATTGGACGGGGCTTGCGGAGCGAGGCGATTACTGAAATCCTGGGCTATTATTCGACGTTTATCCCCAGAGAGATGGTGAAGACAGAGGTGATAGTCAAGGAGGCCTAGTCGATGAGGAAGGTCCAGCTGCGTGAGATCTGCCACGCCCGCTCGGGTGACAAGGGCTTCCACGCCAACATAGGTCTGATCGTTTACGATAAGAAACACTATGAACTGATTAGAGAACAGGTTACGCCGGAAAGGGTCAGAAGCTTGTTTCAGGACAGCGTGAAGGGCGAGGTGAAACGCTACGAGCTGCCGCGAATGGGGGCGCTGAACTTTGTGCTGCGCGACGCTTTGGATGGCGGAGCGACGCGCACGCTAACTCTGGACGGTTACGGCAAGGTCCTCAGTTCCGTGCTGTTGAGTCTTGAAGTGGAAATCCCGGAAGAGTGACAGGGGCTGGAGTTGGGCAGCCGTTGAGCGACAAGGCAAGAGTTACCCGACCGCAGGCCGTTCGTCAAAGCATTTGATTGACGCGTCAAAAGACATCGCACGGAAAGGCAAATGTACGACTACATCATTGTTGGCGCGGGTTCAGCGGGCGCAGTTCTGGCGGCCCGATTGACGGAAGACCCTTCAGTTTCGGTATTGTTGCTTGAAGCCGGCCCCGACTACCGTTCGGGCGAGGCGCCAGCGGCGATGCGGAGCCACAATCACGGCGAAATCCTTCTTTCCGAAACGTTCAAGTCGGTCTACCACTGGCCTGACCTCGCGGCACAGCGCAGCCAGGCGCAGGAGCCGAGGGAGTTCATCAGGGGGCGCGGCGTAGGGGGCAGCTCGGCCATCAACGGTCTGATTGCCTTGCGGGGGGAGCCGGACGACTTCGACCGTTGGGAGAAGATGGGCTGTAGGGGATGGTCGGGCGATGAGGTCCTGCCCTCATTTATGCGGCTGGAGGACGATCTCAACTTCAGCGACCCCTCTTATCACGGCTGCGGCGGCCCGATTCCGATTAATCGTATCCCGCTGGAGGAGTGGGGTCCGGTCGACCTGGCGCTGAGGAGGGCGGCGCTCGACCTCGGCCACGGCTGGTCCGAAGACTGCCACGCGCCGGGCAGTACAGGCATTTCGCCGGTGGCGCTGACGATGAGGGATGACGTACGCGTTTCGACCAATGACGGCTACCTCGAGCCGGCGCGGGGGCGTTCAAATCTCACGATCATCGGCGATGCGCTCGTGGACCGGATCGTGTTTGAAGGCAACTGCGCTACCGGGGTGCGGCTGCATTCCGCCGACGGCGCAGCGGAAGTCCTGCGTGGGAGGGAGATTCTGATTTGCGCGGGTGCCGTTCATTCACCTGCGATTCTGATGCGCTCGGGAATCGGTCCGGCGGGGGATCTGCAGCCGCTGGGCATCGCTCCGGTCGCCGACCTGCCGGGCGTCGGCGAAAACGTCCTTGACCACCCTGCCGTCGGGCTGCATCTCTCTTTGCGGCCCGAGGCACAGGCGGGCGACCCCCACGCGCGCCGCACGAACTGCTGCCTGCGATACACATCGGGCCTTGCCGACACGGGCTTCAACGATATGCTGATCGCCAGCTGCAATGTGTACGGCGTTGAGGGGGAAGCTCTCACGAGGGGCATCGTTGTGGTCTCGGTTTATCAGGCGTTTTCGAAGGGGCGGCTGCGGATTTCGTCGCTTGATCCCGAAATCAATCCCGTCATCGAGGAGCGGATGCTGACCGACGAGCGCGACCTGGTACGGCTGCGTGACGGTGTGCGGAAACTGTGCGGGATCGGGCGGCATGCGGCATTTTCCGACATCGCCGAGGAGATGTCGGTTGGCGATCCGCTCAGCGAAGACCGGCGCGGCATCGACAGTTTCACGGATGATGCAGAGTTGGAAGCGTGGCTGCTGCAGGAGTGCGCCGACTGTTATCATATTGTGGGGACGTGCCGGATGGGCGCGGCCGACGATCCGCTGGCGGTGGTTGACCCGGATTGCCGCGTGATTGGCGTAGACGGTTTGCGGGTCATCGATGCCTCGATTATGCCTGAGGTGCCGCGGGCCAATACGCATCTGACGACGGTCATGATCGGAGAGCACATGGCGGAGCGGCTGAGACAGTAGTGTTCGGAGTGAGCCAGAGCAAGACAGGAGCAAGGGAACATGGCCAAATCTCTCGTTGTGGGCGGTTCAGGATATATCGGTCGCGAGCTTGTTCGTCAGCTAGCGGCACGCGGGGATGATCTGTTTGTTTTGGGGCGCTCGCCGCAGCCTGAGGGCATGCCCGGCAGTTGGCTGCAGGGGGATATTACGCAACCGACGTCGATCGGCGATGTCCTGGGCGACCTCGATTTCGATGTCATTTACCATGTGGCGTCGCTTCCGGGCGATACGGGTGACCCGTTGGAGATGGTGACGGTCAACATGCTGGGGCTGACGCATTTGCTGGTCCATGCGCGGGACACGGGGGTGAAGCGGTTTGTGCTTTCCAGCAGCGTCTCCGCCTATGAGTGGTATCCTGCGACGACCTTTGTCGCGCCCGACTACATGCCGGTCGACGAGGACCATCCGGCGCGGCCCAAGGATATGTACGCTTCGACAAAGCGGATGCAGGAGGTGCTGGCGCTGACGTTTCATCATCAGTACGGGCTGCCGGTTACGGCGCTGCGTCTGACCGCCGTGGTCGGGCCGGACGGACGGGGCGGCGGGCGGGGCTGGCGGGAGTTCGCCGAGATGCTGGCAGAGGGAGAGTCGGTGCAGATTCCCCACTTTTCGCTCGACGAGTTGTGCCACTATGTGGACCTGCGGGACGCGGCCCGGATGCACATTGCTGCGGCAGAGCACCCGAACGCGCCGGGTGAGGTCTTCAACTGCTGCGGGCCGGGCCCGACGCGCGGCTCGGAGTTTGCGGCGATCCTGGAGGGCATCATTCCCGGGGTTCAGGTCGAGACCGGGTTCCCGTGGAGCATGGCGCAGGGCGGCGAGATCGAGTTTGACATGTCGAAGGCCGAGCGGTTGCTGGACTTCACGCCGCGTTATTCGATGCGGGAAACGATCGAGAGCATCAAGGAGTGGGTCGACGCGGGCGGGCTGGAGGAAGACCGGCCGCAGAGCGACAGCGCCTATTCGAGCGGCGTGCAGGACTGAGGTCGAGGATCGAGGCAGACGGGCAACTCGCTGCATAATGCGGGGATTCGGCCCTGCGCCTGGGAGGGCAGAGAATGGATTCGATCGCCAGCGCCAAACGGGAGTCGTTTGTTGAGAACGGCTTCATCGTCTTCAGGAACGTACTCGAACCGGAACTCGTTGCCAGGCTGCAGAGTTGGAGCGACGAGATTCTGAGTCTCCAGGATGAGGAGCACTTCAGGGAGCAGCGCACGCCCGGCAGCATGGTGCTGATCGACTGGCAGATGGCCTACGAGCACGAGGCGGCGGCCGAACTGATCGCGCATCCGGGAGCTCTGGGGGCGCTGGCGCAGCTGGGGTTCGCCGAACCGAAATTCGGGCATGGGCGCATCATCAGCAAGCCGCCGCAGAGTCCGCCGCTGTTCTGGCACGAGGACGGCCGGTTTTGGGACGACCCGGTGAGCTATACGTGGCAGCCGATCCAGTGTTTTCTAATGTACTATCTGACCGACACGAGGGTGGAGAACGGCAGTCTGCGGGTTATACCGGGCACGCACCGCAAGCGCCACCGGCTGCACGATGAGGGGTCGTCGATGCACACGGAGGAGCTGCGGACCTACGCCGACCCGGCGAACGTTTCATTCCAGCGGGCGGAGGGTGAGATCGACGTGCCGGTAAAGGCTGGTGACGTGGTGATGGGGTACGGCAGGATGTTTCACGCCGCTCACGCCAACCGGACGGACGAGCGCAGAACGGTGCTCACGATGTGGTACTACCCGCACTTTGTCGACCTGCCGGAACGGACGCGGGCGACGATTGGGTCCCTTGAGCGGAAGAACAGCGTTACTGCGACCCCGCCGCAGAGTCCGGCGCAGGTACGGATGGAGCGGCTGAGGATCCGGTACGGAGGCGACGCCGAGCCGATTGGCGTGCAGTGGACGCCCGGGCCGGCGCTGCGTTAGCGGTCAGATTTTCCCCTTTGCTTTCATCTCCTCTGCAAGCCGCTTCTGGTAGGCGGCGTGCGCTTTTTCGTCAACTCTTGCGCGTTCCGAATAGTAGATGAATCCGAGCGCCTGGCGTGTGCGCGTGCGGCTGCCGTTGCCGTCGGCGCGGTGGATGGTCATGGCGTTGTGGACGAGAAGATCGCCGGCCTGGGCGGGGAAGGCGACCTCGTCGGCGAGGTCCTGGGGCGTGCCGTAGTCGGTGACGCCCTGGGAGAAGCCGAGCGTCTGCGTGCGGCCGTGGGGACGCAGGCCGCGGCGGTGGGAGCCGCGCACGTAACGGACGCAGCCGTTTTCCTCGTCGACGGTTTCCAAGGGCAGCCACATGGTCAGGGCCTCGCAGGGATCGAGCATGAAGTAGTAGCCGTCCTGGTGGGGCGGGGTGGCCTTGCCGATCTGCGGGGGCTTGTTGAAGTATTGCATGTTCTTGCCGACGACGGGCCCCTGCAGGAGGAGCTCGGCCAGCTGCTTGAATTTGCCGCCGAACATCAGACGCTCGAAGAAGCTCTCGTGGGTAAAGAGGTACTGGATTTGCTTGAGGGTTTCGGGCTTGCCGAGTTCTTCGTAGAAGACCTGCTCGCGCGGGAGACCGGGCACTTTTTGGCTGATGAAGCGGGCGACGACCTCCTTCGTCTCGACGACTTCGTCGGGGGTGAGGAAGGCGGAGAGGGCGAGGTAGCCGTCGCGGTCGAAGGCGTCCAGGGTGATTTCCGGCTGCTCGCGCCAGGCGGGTACGTCAGCTGTGGTGTTCATGTGAATCTCTCCCGAATGGAAGGGTACAGCACGGGGATTGCAGCCGTTTCACGGGGCGCGGCGGTCAGGCCTGGGCTCAGGTCAGTGTGCGCAGGAATGTGAGGGCTGCCTGCGCCGAGGCGGCAGGGTCGTCGAACTTTCCGGTCTCGATGACGATGTAGTCGTCGTAGCCGACCTGGCGGAGGGCGTCGAGGACGGCGGCGACGGGCACGTCGCCCTGGCCAAACGGCTTGCGATTGAGGCCGTCGAAATGGAGCGCGTACCTGGAGCCGGGCGGTTCGCCGCCCTGGTGGTACTCTTTGGCGTGGACGCGGGCGATACGGGATCCCAGGTGGGCTATCTCTTCGAGGGGGTCGGCGCCGAGCGCCATGCTGTTGCCCATGTCCCAGTAGTTGCCGACGTTGGGTGAGTAGACGTTGTCGAGCACCTCGGCGGTGAGCTCGGCGGGCATGGTGTGTTCGATGGCGAGAATGACGCCGGCGGCTTCAGCGTCGGGCGCGAGTTGCTGCAGATTCTTGACGAGGCGGGAAACGGCTGCAACGCCTTTGATCTCGGCGACGGCGAAGAAGGGCACGAGGAGGTAGCGGGCGCCGAGGTCGGCGCAGAGCGTGATGCCGGCGCGGACGGCTTCGAGACCGAAGGCCTCCTTATCCTCCTGTGCGATGCCGCCCTGGCTGAGAAAGTGGCCGGCGACGGAGGGGATTTCAACGCCGGCCTCGTCGGCGGCAGAGCGGATAGCGGCGCGGTTTTCGGGCGCGAGCCTGCCGCCCGGCTGGACCCAGTCCATGTCCTTCCAATCGAGCTCGACACCGTCGAAGCCGAGGCGGGCGGCGGCGGTGAAGAGAGATTCGAGCGATTCTTCGATTACGTTCTGCAGTGTACCGATCTTCACAGATCACTCCACCTTTTCGATCTGGCCCGACTTGAGCGAGCGGTTGGCGGCCAGGGTTGCGGCGAGCGACTTGACGGCGTCGGCGTAGGATGAGCGGACGAGACTCTGGTCGCGCGACTCGATGGCGTCGAGGAACAGCTCGACTTGGCGGAAGTAGCCGCGTTCTTCGCCGAGATAGTCGATCTCTTCGCCGCCGATGAAGCCGGAGAGGCCGCGGTCGTTGCTGAGGCGCAGGTAGAATTCGCGGCCGAAGAACTCGACAACGAAGGTATCGTGGACGCGGGCGGAGCAGGTGCTGGTGATGTTGCCGATGGCGCCGCCGGCGAAGCGCAGGTTTACGGTGGTGCTGTCCTCGAAGTCGGCGATCTCGTCGTCGGGGCCGTCGTGGCCGAGGGCCTGGACGGTCTCGATGTCGCCGAGGAAGTAACGCAGCCAGTCGAAGAGATGGGTGCTCTGTTCGACGACCTGGCCGGCGCTGACAGCGAAGACGCCCCACCAGGGATGGCCGGAGGGCATGCGGGCCATGAAGCGGCCTAGGCCCATGCTGAGTTCGCGTCCCTGGACCAGCTCTTTGGCGCGTTCGGTGATGTCGGAGTAGCGGGCCATGTAGCCGACCTGGTTGATGCATCCGCTGCCGGCGACGGCGGCCTCGGTGCGGCGGGCGGTTTCGATGTCCATGGCGACGGGCTTGGCGACGAAAACATGGGCGCCGGCTTCGACGGCGTCGATGGTCTGTGTATCGTGGGCGGCGGGGGGAATGGCGACGAAGACGGCGTCGAGCGCTTCCTGCGCCAGCATCTGGCGGTGGTCGGTGTAGGAGGCGCAGCCCTGTTCGCCGGAGACGCGAGCGGCGGTCTCAGGATTGATGTCGCAGATGGCGGCCACTGGGCGATTGAGCATTGCGAGGCTGCCGAGGTAGTTGCGGGCGATGCTCCCGACGCCGATGAATCCGATGCGCATTCTATTTGTCCCTCGTGGTTCCGCGTAATTTCTCGTTCGTGCGTGCGGGACAGGGATGAAAGGGCCCGGTCCCGTGGCCGGCGCGCCGGGGTTCAGCCGACGCGGAGGTAGAGCGTGTTGCCGCGGCGTTCGACGGGATAGGTCTCCAGGTGGTCGCAGGCGGGGGCGCGCAGGGCGCGGCCGGTGGCGACGTCGAAACGGCCGTTGTGGAGCGGGCATTCGACGACGCCGTCGATGACGAGGCCGTCGGCGAGATAGGCATATTCATGGGTACAGAGGCCGTCGGTGGCGTAGAAGCGGTCGTCCTTGAGGCGGTAGACGGCGAAGGTACGGCTGCCGTGGTCGATGCGGATGACGTCTTCTTGCTCGATGTCCTCGACGGGGCCGACTTCGATCCATTCGCCGGCGGCTTCGGGGGCGCTGGCTACTTCGGCATCCTCGGTCTCGGGGTCTCTTGGAATGGCACGCGGGATGACGTATTCGGGCTGGCCGGTTGCCTGTTTGATCAGGGCGGGAATCATCTCTTTGTAGCACTGCCAGAGGCTGGTGTAGGCCGGGGGCATCTGGTCCTTGACGGCCTCGTGCAGCTTGGGCAGGGCGTGGTAGGGGGTCATCGGCATCGAGTGATGCTCGATGTGGTACTGCATATTCATATAGAGGAAGGCGAAGACCGGGTTGATGAAGACTGTGCGCGTGTTTTGGCGGTGGTCGTAGGTGTCTTCGCCGAGGCCGGCGTGCTGGGTAAGGCCGAGGAAGTGGTGCAGCCAGCCGCCGTAGAAGCGGGGCAGGAGGACGAACATCATGGGCAGGAAGCTGCCGATGGCGATCGACCAGATTGCGACGGCGGCAAGGATGGCGATGTAGATGCGGCTGGACAGGTACATCTTGGGCAGCTCGCGTTCGGGCATGAAGTCGAGCACATGGTCGCTGGGTCGGCCGGCGGCGTTGCGGATGACGCGCCAGACTTCGGGCGGGCCGCTGCGGAGGTAGAAGAAGTCCATCAGGATTTTGAGCAGGTCGGCGGGTCGCTGGACCTGGATTTCGGGGTCGCGGCCGACGATGTAGGTGTGGGTATGGTGGCGGGAGTGGCTCCAGCGCCACATGATGCCCTCGCGCAGGGTCAAGAAGGCGCATATGTGGAAGAGCGCCTCGTTGAGCCAGCGGGTCCTGAAGGGAGTGCCGTGGCCGCACTCGTGCCAGGCGGCGTCGGAGGAGGAGTAGATGGTGCCGTAGACGAGGAAGGCAGGGATTGCCCACCAGGTGCCCCAGGAGAGGAAGGCGAGGTAGCCGCTGGCGGCGAGGAGGACGAACCAGAGGCCGAAGTGCCAGAGGGCGGGTCCGTCGCGGCGCTGCATGATTTCGCGCATCTGCTGGCGGGAGAGGTTTGGCCGCCACCAGTTTTCTTCCATGCGCGATTCGATGCGGTCGCCGGCGAGCTCAACGGCGTCGCGGTGGCCGCCGGAGAGGCTGTAATCTCTCTGAAAGGTCTGCACAGCCATGGAGGGTCTCCTTTCAACTAGGCGAGAATCGGTTCGAAGGGTCTATGCGGGCAGAGACGGTCTTTGCGGGCGTGATACGGTCAAGTTGGGGGCTGCGGGCGGCCTTGGCCGCAGCCGTGTTGTCGCGGTCGGCGCGTCCTTTGGGGCCGGCCGCGCGGGGAGGTCGTGTGATTTGGCTCATTGTACATGGAAACGGGGGATTATGCATCTATGGGAACGGCAGTGGTCAGTGGTCAGTGGTCAGTGGTCAGTTGCCGGTTGCCGGTTGCCAGTTGCCAGTGGTCAGTTGCCAGTGGGCGTGTTTGGGCGTACTTTTTCAATTTTTCTGAACGGAATGTCTTTTTTTGCGTGCAGGTGGCATGGGTCGTTGCTGGTCGCATATTTTCGGACCTTTTTGGACTCTTTTTTGCTTCTTTGTATCGCATGACTCTCTTCGCGGTCGTGCGTGATTCGGCAGTGGTTCGTGTTGCTATACGCGCGTTTTGAACGGGTTTTGTCGTGGGTTTTTCATTTTTCCCGTCTGCTTGGGCCTTTTGTAAGCGGTTGGTGCGAGCCAGGAATGGCGTGTTTGCTAGTAGCGTAGCATGGTTTTCGGGCTCTCGCTATTGGGGGCCTTTGGGGGAGGAATCTCTTGTAGTTCCGAGTTCCGAGTTCCGAGTTCCGAGTTTCCAGTTGGCCGCTTCGAGCTCCTGTTGTTCACGATGAGGCCGTCGGTAGTTCGTGTTTTGAGCGGCCGTGGCCTGGATCTTGGCGGCCCTCTGTGTGATTGGCTTGCAGAGGCTTTACTCGCGAGGTGGTATGGCGACGGCCAAATCGGTTGGCCGTCGGGGGCGGTGCGGAGGGATTTCCCTGGCGCAAGGGAGGCCGCTTGCGGCCGACCGCCCATTTTGGGCGTGATGGCGCGTGGCATGGAAATATTGTACTGCGGGATTGGAGCTTTTGCAGGGGCGGAGCGAACTGAGGCGTGCGGGGATCAGCGTTCGTTCAGAGAGGTCCAGCCGCGGCCGGGCATGGCGGGGCGAGTCTGTTCGTAGCGGGTGCGTACCTGTTTGAAGTGTTCGGCGGAGCGGACTTCGCGGGCGGGGTCGCTGGGGTCGCGGATGACGAAATCGGCTTCGGGAGGGTAGCAGGCCATGGTGACGGGGTCGCGTTCGGGGGTGTAGACGGCGGGGTCTTCGCCGACGTTGTTGGGGACGTCGGCGCCCTGGTAGCGGAGGTCGACGCTCCAGCGCACGATGTCGGAGGTGTTGGCGAACGAGGCGTGGGGGGTGAGGTTGGTGAGGAGGAGGACGTCGCCGGCCTTCATGGGCATGACGACGGGTTTGGCGGCGGGCAGGTGGTCGGAAGGGACTTCGAGGAAGCCGACGTGGCCGCCGGTGAAGTGGCGGAGGATGCCATCGGTGTGGACGGTGGGGATGACGTGGAGGCAGCCGTTTTCGAGGGTGGCGTCGACGAGGGGAAGCCAGCAGGTGACGATGAGATGGCGGTCGCAGTGGGCGAGGGTGTAGCCGGCGTCCTGGTGCCAGGGGACTTCGCCGCGGTCCCAGCCGGGCAGCTTGGGGCGGATGCGGTAGACGGAGGAGCCGACGATATCGGAGCCGACGAGGCTTTCGATGCAGGAGAGGAGAGGGGCGTGGCGGATGGTCTGCAGCATGGCCGGCCCCTTGAAGCCGCCGCCGCCTTTGCCCATGACAGCGAGGGCGATGCGCTCGCCGGCGGCTGGGTTTTCGGCATGGATGGAGGCGAGCCGCCGGCCGAAGGGTTGCTGGCGGTAGAGGGGCGAGAGCTGTCCGGCGGCGTGGCGGGCGATCGCCTCGCGGTCGATGATTTCGGTTATGGCGGCGCGCAGCGACTGCAGGTCATCTTCGCAGAAGATACCGGGTTTCAGAAGGTAGCCGCGGCTGTGGAAACTGCGCAGTTCTTCCTGGGTCAGACTCATGGGCCGGCGTGTATCTGGGAGCCCGGGCGTCAGGCGGGCGCGCTGACTTCGGCAAGTACGTCGCGGGCCTTCTGGGCGTCCTCCGAAGTTGGATCGTTATTGATCACTCGCCGGAGCCTGAGGAGGGCCTGGTCGTGGCCATCGCGGGCCAGGTCGAGCGCTTCGGCGAAGCCGCGTTCTCTGTAGGTGGAGTCGAAGGCGACGACGGGGTTGTCGACCTCTTGCCAATAGTATTGATATTCGTCGGCTTCCCAGTCCTGGTAGACCTGTTCCCAGCTGAGGCCGCTGGGGCCGTGGGGATCGAGCATGTGCTCGGCGATGAGGTCGCCGACGGCGAGGTAGCGGTTGTCGAGTGAGAGGCGCAGCTTGTCCTCGGTCTCGTTGGGGAGTGCGCCGTGGATGGTGAGGGCGGGGAAGATGAGCGTGTCGCCGGCCTCGTAGTCGGTCGAGTACCAGGTAGGGTCGATCTCCTCTTCTTCTTCGACATTGACGACGAGGCCGCCGGCGCCGAGGGAGAAGTGATGGTCGAGGACGCGTTCGACCTTGTGGGAGCCGGGGATTACGGCGAGGCCGCCGAGATCGATGGGGCAGTCGCCGATGGGGGCCCAGCTGGTGAGGGTCTCGTAGTTGCCCTGGAAGTGGACGAAGTCCTGGTGGATGGGGGTTGTATGTTCGGTGTACTGGGGGAACCAGATGCGAGCGATCTGCTGCGGATGGGGCATGGCGGGCCGGCCCATGATTTTTTCGATCATGGTTGTGACTTCGGGCCAGTGGCCGGCGCGGTGGAAGGCTTCGAGCTTGTAGACTTGTCGGTAGCCGGCGGTGTACTCGCTGTCGCCCTCGGTGCACTGTTTGGAGACGTCGGCGATGCCGTCAACGGGGTCGGTGTCGGGCAGGAGCCATCCAACCTCCTGGATGCGGGTCATCATTACTTCGCGCAGCTCCCACATTTTGTCGGGATCCTGCATGCGTTTGAAGAAGAGGTAGCCTTCGTCAGCGATGCGGCGCTGCAGCTCGGCGGAATCGTCGATGGCGTCGTTTGACACGCGCAATTCGCGGACTTCCACAGCCATGGGATTATCCTTTCGCATGCGGGCGCTCGGAGGCGACTCCGTTCCCGAAAAATGGGGCCTTGGGCTGTCAGAAATTATAGTAGAAGAGAGAGTCAGAGTCAACCAGAGTACGGGGAGGCAGGAGGGCTATGGGAGGGGTGAGCGGCTCTGGCAAAGGCGGCGGTGGAGGCGAGGGAAGGTCCGGGCGGCGCGAAATTGCCGGTGGTGGTGTGCACGGGAAGGGTGATAGAATGAAAGTTCACACGGAATCGAACAGTCAGTCACGAATGGAGCGGCAGAAATGAAGGAATCGGGGCGGAATGTGATATTCAGTGAGCGGTTCGACGGTGGGTTGGATGCGGGCTGGCGATGGATCCGGGAGGACCCGGACCGCTGGCGGCTGTGTGAGGGCGGGCTGGAGATCATGGTAGAGCCGGGGCTGGCTGACACGGTCAAGAATGCGTTGGTGCGGGCGGCGCCGGACCGGGAGGATGGGCCGTATGCGATCGAGGTGACGATTTTCAACTATACGGCGCCGACGCAGCAGTACGAGCAGGGGGGCATCACGTGGTACCAGGAGGGCGAGCCTGTGTTCAAGGAGGTGAAGGAGCTGGTGGACGGCGTGCTGTGCATCATCCCGGGCGGCAATCCGGTGCCGACGGAGGGGGTGCGGCTGCGGCTGGTTGTGGACGAGGACTCATGGGAGGCGCAGTTCCGTGCGCCGGGCGCGGCTGAGTATGAGATGGCAGGGGCGGGCGACCTGCCGCCGGGCGAGGAGGAGGAGGTGAGCATCCAGTGCTACAACGGGCCGCCGGGCGCGGAGCACTGGATTCGTTTCGAGGATTTTCGGATTGTGCGGCTATAGGGATCGCTGGACCCAAGGATTCTCGGGAAGGGTAAACTCGTCGCCGGGGCGGTAGGTCTCGGGTTGGGTGATGGGCTGGTCAGGGGGGTAGAGGGTGACATTGCCGCCGCCGTGCACGGTCCACTCGAAGACACTTTGGCCGCTGATCGCGCCTGTTTCTTCGTCGATACCGACCAGGGTTGCGTCGGGCAGCAGGGCGCGCAAGGATTTCGCCCAGTTCTGGCCGAAATTGTTGTGGTGAGGCAGGACGCAAGCATTTTCTATCAGCCCCAGGCCGTGCACAACCTGCTGCGTGCGCGGGTCGTAGAGATGGTCGCAGAGGACCATTGCGCCGGCGCTGCTTCCGGCGAGTACCGCGCCCTGTGCATGTGCGGTCAGAACTGCTTCCCAGGCAGGTGTATCCCTAAGCGTTTCACAAAGATATCGGGGGAAACCGCCTAGAAGGTAAATGAGCCGCGCTGCGGCCAGCGGTTCGATTGTGGCGTCGTTCTCGGCTGAGTCTCGGTCAATCAGCGGGACTATCTCTACATTTGTAGCGCCGAGACTTGTGAACCAGCGGCGGCCATTTTCGCCGGCGCGCTGGTGGTTGTTGTCGGGCGCGGCGGCGGTGGGCAGGATGACGATGGGCGCGTCGGGGCCGCCGGCGAGCTCGAAGCAGCGCATGTCGGGCAGGGCCATCTGTCCGCCAAACTCGGCGCCGCCCTCCAGAGCGATGTGTCCGTAATCCATTTTAAACTTTCCCCAATTCTGGCTTAAGCAGAGACGGGTGAAGACCGGTCCTCCGGTCTACTCGGCGCGCCCGCGGGCGAGTGCCTACCCTTTGACCGCGCCGGCGGTGAGGCCGGAGACGATGTAGCGCTGCATCGCGAGATAGAATGCCACGGGCAGGATGGAGAAGACAAGGCCGGCGGCCATGTACTGCTCGACGGGGGTCTGGGCGATGGCTTTTAGGGTGGAGAGGCCGACCGAGGCGGGCATGAAGTCGCCGCTGCTGAGCATGATGCCGGCGTAGAGGTATTCGTTCCAGGCGAAGAAGAAGGCGACGACGGCGACGGCGGCGAGGCCGGGCGCGGAGAGGGGGAGGACGATGCGCCAGAGGGCGCCGAGCTCGGAGCTGCCGTCGACGACCGAGGCGTCGAGGACCTCGGGAGGGACGTTGTCGAAGACGCCTTTAAGGATCCAGATGCAGATGGGGAGGATGAAGGCGGCGTCAATGAGGGCGAGGGAGGGGATACTGTTGAGCATGTTGAGGCGGCGGTAGATGATGTAGAGGGGGATGAGGATGAGGACTTCGGGGAGCATCTGGGTGACGAGGAGGAAGAGGCCGAAGAGGTTGCGGCCGCGCCAGCGCAGGCTGGAGAGGGCGTAGGCGCCAAGGACGGAGAGGGCCATGCAGAGGAGCATAGTCATGGCGGCGATGAGGAAGGAGTTGCGCAACCAGCGGGCGATTGGGTGCTCGCTGAATAGCTCGGCGAACTGGTCGAAGAAGAGCTCTTGCGGGAGGAGGGGCGGGGGGAAGCGCAGGATGTAGCTGCTGGGCTGGAAGGTGCTGATCATCATCCAGTACAGGGGGAAGAAGGTGATGAAGGAGACGACAATAACGGACGCGTAGAGGACGATGCGGTTGAGCAGGCGGCGCGCGTGCAGCCTGGGCCTGGTCGTGTGGGCGCTGCCGGCGGCGGTGGTCATATCAGTAGGCGTCCTGGGTGCGGCGGGCCTGCATGAAGATAAAGATAAGAGCTACGACGAGGGAAACGACAAATCCGGCGACGCCGAGCGCGGTGGCGTAGGAATAGTCGTAGAAGCGGAAGGCGGTATTGAAGATGCGGATGACGATGGTTTCGGTCGTGCCGGAAGGGCCGCCACCGGTCATGAGGAAGATGATTGTGAACTGTTTGAAGGAGAAGTGCATGCCCCAAAAACGGACCAAAAGCTAAGGTGTATAATGGACGACACCGAGCCTGTGGAGGGGCAGCTACGATGGTCAAGAAACGGCGGCGATTCCGGGGTTTCGGAGGTGATGAAGGCAGCAAGACGTTAGCCCGAGTGAACACGAGATTCATGCCAACATTATAGGGCTGGAAGCGGCAACTGTTGGCGCGGGCCCAGGGTCTTCGCCCGCAATGGCGAGCGCAAGCAACGGCTTCGAGGCACAGGAAGCAGAGCTCTATGAACAGATGGCGGCAGCCCGCCCTTGCGGATCGGGCGGCTCAAGATGGAATGAGTGGCTGAAAAAGATCCTGTGAGAGACGGGAATGGTTGATAGCCAGCATGCGACCCTGAGCGTACGGCGGCAGTGCGAACTGCTCGGGCTCAGTCGCTCCTCCTTCTAACACCGGTTCCGAGTTAGCGCTGAACCTGCATGATGCGCCTGTTCCAGCGGTCGGTCTGCCGCATTGATGAGCAGTACTTGCGCACACTTCTATGGCTGGCGCATTGATGGTCGCTTATCTTCTATGCCGTCAATGGCAAGCCGGGTCAGACGGTTGATGCGGGCGATGGGCATTCAAGCCATCTGACGAAGCCGCAGTTCTCCGGGGGGCACAAGCGCTATCCCTACCTGTTGCAATCTGCCGATTACGCATGTCAACCAGGTCTGGAGTGCAGACATCTATGTGCCGCTGCTGCGTGGCTTCATGTACCTGGTCGCTGTCATCGACTGGCACAGTCGCTACGTGCTTGCCTGGCAGCTTTCCAACACCTTGGACGGCATCTTCTGTCTCGATGCCCTGCGTCAGGCACTCAGCAAAGGTCGACCCAAGATCTCCAATACCGACCAGGGCGGTTCACGGCCGAAAGCCTGCCTGCTCGCAGCCGACACGAGTCAGCATGGATGGCCGCGGCCCGCGCTCGACAACGTCTTCTGTCGAACGCCTATGGCGACGAGCGATGAAATAGCGGAACATCTATCCCGAAGAGTATGACACGGTGCGTCAGCTGCACGCTGCTGACCGCCTATTTCGACTTCTACAACCATGAGAGAAGGCATCAAAGTCTCAACTATCGGCCGGTCGGAAGGCACTTCGTGCTCTGTTCAAGCCGGCCGCATTGCGCACCTTATTTTTCGTAGTTCGTGGTCTAACGATTGGGGACGTTCGCATCGACGACCCAATCACCCTTGTATATCGTCTTTGGCCCAAATTCGAACTCGACCCAGAATACGAAAAACTCTTAGTCTCAAATTGAACTCACTTTAGGTTGCAGAACTTCAATTCTACCAGCTTGTTAAGGTGCGAATTCAGGTTAATCAGATAATCTGAATGGCGACGGGGATGAAGCACTGGCCGAGACAGATGCTGTATGTGGCTGTACGTTACCTTATTTTTCCCATTTCGCGGCCTAAGGGTAGAACAAGTCTGATTGAGCATAAACTGCCTTAGTGGGCGTACAGGAGAGGAAGAGGATGGAGCAGGACATTTGGGGAGGGAAAGCAAGAAACGCAAGACGCGTCGGGAGATATTCCTGGAGCGGATGGATGGTCTGATTCCGTGGCGTCAGCTGGAAGCGCGTATCCGGCCGCACTATCCCAAGGCGGGACGCGGCCGGCGGCCGTATCCGTTGTCGGTGATGCTGCGCATCTACTGTGTGCAGTTGTTCTACAACCTGAGCGATCCGGGCATGGAGGATATGCTCTACGCGGTCGAGTCGGTGCGACGGTTTGTGGGGCTGCGGTTGTCGGGTGCGCTGCCGGACGAGACGACGATACTGAACTTTCGTCATCTGCTGGCGAGACACGAGTTGGGGTCGGTTCTATTGGAGGAGATCAATCGTCATCTGGAGTCGCAGGGAGTGCGGTTGCGGGAGGGAACGATCATCGATGCCAGCATCATCGAGGCGCCGTCGACGACGAAGAATCGCGCGCGGCGACGCGACCCTGAGATGCATCAGACGAAGAAGGGGAATCAGTGGCATTTTGGGATGAAGCTGCATATCGGCGCCGACGCTGAGACGGGAATCGTACATAGCGTGGCGACGACAGCGGCGAACGTGCATGACGTGACCGTGGCGTCGCGCCTGTTGCACGGAGGCGAGAAGGAGGTGTGGGGCGACGCTGGCTATCAGGGCGTGGCCAAGCGGGCGGAGATGCGGGCGCTGGATGTAGAGTGGCATGTGGCGCTGAGGCCTGGGCGACGGCGGCAACTGCCGTCTGAAAGCGAGGAGGCGTTGGCCGAGAAGCGTAAGGCGTCGGTCAGAGCAAAGGTGGAGCTTCCGTTCCTGCAGGTGAAGCGGCGCTTCGGCTATGCCAAGGTGCGCTATCGCGGCCTGGCCAAGAACACGCAACGGCTGACGTTTCTGCTGGGGCTGGCCAACTTGATGACAGCCGATTTGCCACTTGGCGGTGTGACAAAGGGAGTCGTGCGCCGCAATCACTTTGATAGCGACGACAGGCCCGCCGCCGAGCCGTTTTGAGGCGCAAACAGGCTTGCCTCAGCACGGCAACTGCCTGCTGACTTACGAAAATCTTCGCTTCCCCCACCATTCATCTCAATAGCATGTGGACTTGTTCAGCCATTCCCAAGGCTGATCCACACGGTAGATGTTCCTGTCGAGCGGCCTGTGGCGATATTGCGCCGTCTTGGCCGCGCCCGATGCTGCTGATTCGTTCTATTGTCGCGATGCGGTTCGACCATCCAGCCGCTGCTCGCTGGCGCAGCTCCCAGAGTAGACCGGGCACGTAAATATAGTAGAGACGAACTGTCTACGGTGCCGCCCACATGGCGACGGCGTGTGAATAGTCAACGGGAAGGTCGGAGGGTTCTGCCTGCTGGGCCTGATTTCGAGGTAGGGCAGCGGCCCATTGGATGGCCAGCCGTAGTTTTGGCCGCCTGTGCTGATCGCCGGCTGAAACTTGATCGGTCGTGGCCTGACCGGTGTCGGGGATGTAGAGAGCGCCAGGATGGCGAAAGCGATGCCCCATGGATTGCGGCAAGAGTGCCCATATTTCCGGGCGCGTATCCCTTGGCATCTACAAAATTGCCGGGCGGGATGCCGACGGGATGACGCCGGATTCAACATCGATGCGCAGAATTTTGCCTAGCAAGCTGCCAGGGTCTTGCGCGTTTGTATTCACGTCTGGCAGGTTCAACACGTTGCCATCGCCGACGGCGATGTAGAGGTGTCGATCGAGCGGCCCAAATGCGAGCGTTCTATGGAATGAGTTCCCCCTGGCTGGTATGCCAAAACCTTGCTCGCTTCGGGGTCGGCTATGTCTGTCGTCCGGCAGAGAAGCGGCTAACTGTATTTTGGTCGGTGACATAGCTGACGTAGAAATGGCCGTTTTTGGTGTAGGAAAAGGCCAATCCGAGGCCGCCGTGATATGATGCCGACCCGTGTCGATATGTCAGCAGTTTCGGCGAGAATGCCATCTTTGACAACGCGGATTCGCCCCTTCTTTTCCACGACGAAAAGGCGGCCCCTGTCGTTGTCGTTCATACGGGATCTGAGAGACTTGCACCGACATTTCGCAGCTGGAACCATAATGCGAAGCTCGCGGATGACCCAGCCTTCGGTCTTGGTGGTGAGGATGCGGAGGTTGTCGACAGGTTGGGTAGCGATTTTAAGAGAGGGTTCCGTCGGCGGAGTGGTCGATGTCTGAAGCGGTGCCAGACGGCGGTTTTGCCGCGTTTGGCTGTGATATGACTGGCGGGGCCGGGCCGGATTTGTGCGAGACCAGCTCGATCTTGTAGACATGCGGCGCTGACGGGAAATCGACTTCTAACCACTCGGGGGGCGTAGTTGTCGGCGGACCACCAGGTGGCGATGTCGTTGTCGACGGCCTTGCGCATATTCCAGCGTGTCGGAGACTGTTGCGTCCCCTGCTGGCGATGTTGGCGTAGCTGGTGGCTAGGGGGGCGTGGCCGGCCTGTGGGGCGCAGGCGGTAAGAAGGATGCGCGAAGGCGATGAGAAGTGTTTTAGCTCCATCTGGCCGGCTTGGGTCGAGGCCGGTGTTTGCCGTTCTGTGCCCGCTTGTGGCCGTCGTGTTGGTTGTGGCAGCGCTGGCAGCGGGCGGCGAGGTTGAGCGCGGCGTTATTGGCCGGGTTGTGGTCGAGGTGCGCCACAGTCAGGACGACGCGGCTGCCGGTGAGAGGGTGCGGCTTATGGTTGTGGGCGGCGCACCATTCGCACCTGTTTCCGGCGCGTCGAGATACGGCGCGAGATTTCGTCCCAGTTGAGGCGGTATAGGGGGCGGGGCTCTGGATGGATGGGGATGGGGCTATTCCTCTTCGAGCCATCTGTGCGGCGAATTCGTCGTCGTCGTAGCGGGCGCGCACCTTCACGATGTAGCGCACGTCGTCCAGGCTGGTGACCGGATTGGTCGTGGCGAAGGCATTGCCCGAAAGGTCGGTCCAGGTCTTGAATCTCTCGCCGTCACGCGCCCAGACCAGGCGGTAGTCTACCGGCGTCTCCGTCGTCACGTCCCAGGTTATCTCGAACTCGCCGGGCTGGCTGCTCTGCAGCGCCAGGTTATGGATCGCCTTCACGTCCTCCTGCGCCGACGCATCGTCCACCACCGACAGCAGCGCAAGACATACCATCAGCAGCGCCGCCGCCAGCTAAGCGAAAAGGACTTAGGAAAACCATCCGCTTTCTGCCAAGCCGCTCATTGCCTTGCTCCGAATTCCCCTCCCCATCTGGAGTCGAACGCGCCCCCGCTCCTCGCGGCAGTACCCAGCAGGGATTCCTGGCCAAATCTTTGCCACTGCAGAGAACGGGTCATCGCGGTCGAAAACGCGGCCGCGAGCCGCGACTTACATTGCCTGTCCCGCGGCGAATTCGACCGCCTGCGTCAAACCGGCCTCGACCCGGCCGACGCTGTAAACTGAACTGTCGAGGAGTAAAGAGGCTGCCGCTGCCGCACGAAACACGCTCTCCCGGGCGGAAGAGCAGGGCCTACGTTCAGGACCATGTACTGAAGGGCAAAGGGCGAATATGTGACCGGAAACTCGTCGCTGAAGGGCCATGTGGCGCGTGTCTTCGGAAGACGACAATGATTGCCAGTCACAATTATATCATGACGATGGGATTATAAACTCGGTCAGCGAAGGGTTGTCAAGTCAATTTCTCGCTGCGGGCGCCAAATTATGCCGCCGCCAGCAAGACTGCCACCGAATTGCTATCAATTTGAGCCATTTTGTCACGCCATTGTCATACTAAACTCTTTGTAAGGTTGCCCGCTCGAACTTCTGATAGCTTCGGATGGCGTCGGTCCGCACGCATTGCGCTCGCCGAACCTGGCGGCCCGGTGGCATCTGGTGCGGTGGCACAGGGTCGCAATGACGCCACACTCGGCGGGGGGAGAACATGAGGGGGGCGTAGCGGGGGGAGTCCCCCCGCACAAGGGAGGGCCGTCAGGCCCGACCGTCCAAACTGCAGTGGAAAGTTGCCAGTGGCCAGTTGCAAGGAACTGCAGGGGGCGATGCTCTCCGGTCGAACGCGCGAGCGGCGGGGGACGCGCAGACACGGCCGAGTAGGCACGCGGCGGGTTGGCGACACGCTGGAATCGCGCAGGCACGGTGGCGGGGCGACGGGCCGCCGGTTGCAAAGGGCTACATTAGAACCCACAACCGGCGAGTGGAGTGGTGTCAAGGTGGGCGTTGCGGGGGGAGTCCCCCACACAGGGGAGGGACGCAGGCCCGACCGTCCAGAACGGCAGGAACTGCCGCAACTCGTAACGGCCGAAACTCGAAACTCGGACTGCAACGTCAAGGGCTAAATCTACGAATTTGCGCGAATCTTCACGACGAACGGCAACTGCGGGTTGTGTCAGGGGGGCGTTGCGGGGGGAGTCCCCCCGCACAAGGGAGAGCCGAAGGCCCGACCGTCCAGAACTGCAGTGGATTAGGGGACAGGAGTTGAGGGGAGTGGGCGCGATGGGCGTCTGAGTGCTATACGAATCTCATATTGGGGGATGGGGCCGGTGCGGTTGGGTTCAGGCGTAGGATTCGAGTGGAGGGCAGGCGCAGACGAGGTTGCGGTCGCCGTAGGTGTTGTCGATGCGGGCGACGGCGGGCCAGAATTTGTTGTCGCGCACCCAGGCGGCGGGAAAGGCGGCGGTCTCGCGGCTGTAGGCGCGGGTCCATTCGTCGCCGGCGACGAGGGCTGCTGTGTGGGGCGCGTGGTGGAGGGGGGAGTCGATGGGGCTGACGGCGCCTTGCTGGACGGCCTGGATTTCGGCGCGGATGGCGAGCATGGCATCGCAGAAGCGGTCCAGCTCGGCCTTGGACTCGCTCTCGGTTGGCTCGATCATGAGGGTCCCGGCGACGGGGAAGGACATGGTGGGCGCGTGGAAGCCGAAGTCCATGAGGCGTTTGGCGATGTCGTCGACCTGGAGGCCGTGGTCTTTGAGGAAGCGGGTGTCGATGATGCATTCGTGGGCGACACGGCCCTGGGCGCCCTTATAGAGGACGGGGTAGGCGTCCTGCAGGCGGGCGGCGATGTAGTTGGCGTTGAGGATCGCGATGCGTGTGGCTTCGGTCAGGCCGCCGGCGCCCATCATGGCGATGTAGGCGTAGGAGATGGGGAGGATGCTGGCGCTGCCCCAGGGCGCGGCCGACACGGCGCCGATGGCGTGGGCTCCGCCGCTGGAGGGCACGACGGAGTGGCCGGGCAGGAAGGGGGCGAGGTGTTCGGCGACGCCGATGGGTCCCATGCCGGGGCCGCCGCCGCCGTGGGGGATGCAGAATGTCTTGTGCAGGTTGAGATGGCAGACGTCGGCGCCCATATCGCCGGGCCGGCAGAGGCCGACCTGTGCGTTCATGTTGGCTCCGTCCATGTAGACCTGGCCGCCGTGCTCGTGGATCAGTTGGCAGATTTCGACGATGGCCTCTTCGAAGACGCCGTGGGTGCTGGGGTAGGTGACCATGAGCGCGGCGAGGCGGTCGCTGTGCTGTTCGGCCCTGGCGCGCAGGTCATCGACGTCGATGTTGCCGTTTTCGTCGCAGCGGACGACCACGACCTTCATGCCGGCCATGACGGCGCTGGCGGGATTGGTGCCGTGGGCGGAGGAGGGGATGAGGCAGACGTCGCGATGGTGGTGGCCGCGGCTGTGGTGGAAGGCGCGAATGACAAGGAGGCCGGCATACTCGCCCTGTGAGCCGGCATTGGGCTGAAAGGAGATGGCAGCGAAACCGGTGATCTCTTCGAGGGCGCGGGCGAGGCGGTCGAAGAGGATACGGTAGCCGCCGGCCTGGTCGGGGGGCGCGAAGGGATGGAGGCCGCCGAATTCGGGCCAGGTGACGGGGAGCATTTCGGCGGTGGCGTTCAGCTTCATAGTGCAGGAGCCGAGCGGGATCATCGAGTGGGCGAGTGAGAGGTCGCGGTTCTGCAGCCTGGTGATGTAGCGGAGCATCTCGGATTCCGACTTCATGGAATTGAAGATGGGGTGGGTGAGGAAGGGGCTGGTGCGGGCAAAGGCGGGCGGGTACTGCAGGTTGACGGCCTCGGCCAGGGCGGCGATGTCGGCGTCGGCGGGATGGGCTTGCCCGTCAAGGGTGGCGGGGGCGGGCGGCGGCGGTTCGTGTGCGCCGAAGATTTCGATCAGCGAGCGCAGTTCAGGCAACGGTTGTTTTCTCATCGAGCGAGACGCCGACGGCGCCGTCCTGGTAGAGACGCAGGTTGATGCGGTGGGCGTGCGCGGCCTGTTGCAAGGCCTCCTGGCTGCGTGGGCCGCTCTCGATTTTGAATGTGTCGAAGAGGGGGTCTTCGTCCGGCTGGCTGAGCCGGTAGCCCACTTTCTTGAGCGCAGCGGCGAGGATGGCGGTGAGGAGCTGAAGGCGGCGGGCGAGGCGGGTGAGGCCTTCGGGGCCGTGGTAGACGGCATACATTGAGGCCATGATGGCCAGTAGGACCTGTGCGGTGCAGATATTGCTGGTAGCCTTGTCGCGGCGGATGTGCTGCTCGCGCGTTTGGAGGGCAAGGCGGAGGGCGGGGCTGCCCTGTGCGTCCTGCGAGACCCCTACGAGCCTGCCGGGCATCTGGCGTTTGAGGGTGTCGCGCGTGGCCATGAAAGCGGCGTGGGGGCCGCCGTATCCCATGGGTACGCCGAAGCGCTGTGCGCTGCCGACGGCGATGTCGGCGCCCCATTCGCCGGGGGGCGTCAGCAGGGTGAGGGCGAGGAGGTCGGTGGCGACGACGACGAGGGCGCCGACGGCGTGGGCTTGCTGGACGATATCGCGGAAGTCGCTGATTGTGCCCTCGGTGTCGGGGTATTGCAGGAGCAGGCCGAAAGTCTGGTCGTCGCAACGGAAGCGGCGGTGGTCGCCGACGACGACGCGGTAGCCGAGCGGTTCGGCGCGGGTACGGACCGTGTCGATGGTCTGCGGGTGACAGGTCTCGGAGACGAAGAAGGCATTGCCCGGGGCGTTCCGTTTCTGGGCCCGTTTGCACATCATCATGGCTTCGGCGGCGGCGGTGGCTTCGTCGAGCAGGGAGGCGTTGGCGATGTCGAGAGCGGTGAGGTCGCTGACCATGGTCTGGAAGTTGAGGAGGGCTTCGAGCCGGCCCTGGGCGATCTCGGCCTGGTAGGGTGTGTATTGGGTGTACCAGCCGGGGTTTTCGAGGATGTTGCGCAGGATGACGGGTGGGGTGATGGTGTCGTAGTAGCCGATGCCTATAAAGGAGCGGAAGAGCTGGTTGTGCGAGGCGATTTCGGCCATTTCGGCGAGTACGTCGGATTCCGGACGCGACCCCGGGAGTGCGAGCGAACGCTGGACGCGAATCTGCGGGGGAATGGTTTGATCTATCAGCTTGTCGAGGGAATTCAGGCTGATAGTTTCCAGCATCGCCCGTACTTCGCCGGGGTCGGGCCCGAGGTGGCGTTGGACGAAGGAGTCGGTGCGCTGCAGCAGACCGGTATTGTCGTCGAGGGTTGGGGCGAGTCCGTCGATCTTGTCGGGACGGCCATCGCTGCCGGCGGCGCTGCGGCCGTTGGGGTCGGGTGTTACGGGCTTTGCCTGCACTGGGGCTCTCATTATGTTCTCCTCCGGTCTGCGCTTCGGTTCCGGCGTTCTCTTGCGGTGGCGACGCGCCGGCAGCGGTGCACTTGGAAAGAAAAACGGGCATTCAAAATGAATGCCCGCCGCCTCTGTCTTTGACCTGAGAGATTGCCACACGCGATTGTGAGCGAGTGGTTGCCCCGTCGGTGGCCGCTTGAATCTGCCAAGCGGCACTCTCCAAAGGTGCCGTATCGCGACGATCCTTTTGCCTGAGAGTGTCACCGAGCAGGTTGGGTCTTCCTGGCGGCTTGCCCCTTCGGCGCTTCGGCAGCGAAGTCTCTCTCGTCGCGCGTCAGCCTGCTTTCAGTTTTGTGCGCTATTCTCGGATAGCACGGCAATAGTAGCGCAATTTTGCAGAGAGCGCAATTGCGGTGATTGCGGGCGGCGCAACTATAATTTGGAGACTTGTGTTTGGGACGTTCGGAGGGCACGAGAGCGCGGGCCCTCGGGATTGCTTTGGGACTATTCGAGATGCGAGTTATCGCCGGAAGCGCAAGAGGCCACAGGTTGCAATCGGTCCCCGGGAAGGGGACGCGTCCGATAACGGACCGGGCGAAGGAGGCCCTCTTTTCGATTTTGGGCGGTTGGATCGTAGAGCGGCGGGCGCTCGACTTGTTTGGCGGTACGGGCGCGGTGGGGATCGAGGCCCTCAGCCGGGGCGCGGCGCATGTCCACTTCATCGACCGGAGCCGTGCGGCCGTGCGCACGGTGCAGCGCAACCTGGCCCATTGCCGGCTGGACGGCTGGGCAACGGTTGAGCGCCGCGACAGCTTCGCATTTGTGGAGCAGTTTCGGGGCGAACCGTTTGATCTGATCTACATTGCCCCGCCGCAGTACGAGGGGTTGTGGCGCAGTGCGCTGCTGGCCGTCGATACGAGGCCGGACCTGCTGGACGAAGAGGGCGTGGTGATCATACAGATACACCCCCGCGAAGAGGAGCCGGTTGCGCTCGAACGGCTCAGCGAGTTCGACCGCCGCCGTTACGGCTCGGTGCAACTCATATTCTACGAGCGTGCGGCGTAGGAAGGGACGCGGGCGCTGCGACTTTCGTGTTACTCCGACACGGAGGCGCCGACGGCGAAGTAGATTACCTGACCGGTTTCGGCGGTGGGATCGACGGTGACGCTGACGTTGTTCTGGCTGGCCAGGGAGTAGCCGTGCACATCTTCGACGGAGACGGTGTATTCGCCCTCCTGCAACGACTCGAGCAGGGTCCCGGCGGAGGCAACCGGCGCGATGGTCATTATCATGGCGCCGTCGGGCGCGACGAGGGTAACGGTAGCGCCGGCGATGAAGTTTTCGTCGCTGTCGTAGAGGCCGTCGGCGTCGGCGTCGACGAAGAGGTATACGAGCAGGGCGTCGGGCGCGATACCCTGGCGGGCGATGATTTCCGGCTGTGGCAGAACTGAGGGTGGCTGAACTTCAACTGGCTGCCGGGCCGGGGAACTGGTGGATGCGGCGGCCCCGCGATCGGGCTCGGCGCTTTGGCGGGCGTCCGAACTCTCGGCGTCGGGTGCGCTGCGGGCGGGCCGACTCCTTTGCGCGCTCGTGCTGGCGCTCTCCATCTGGGCCAACGCCTGGGAGAGGGCGGAAGTAAAGAGTTCGAAATTGCGGCGCGTGGCCTCCAGGTCGGCCACGGCCGCATCGAGTTCGGCGACGTGGATTCCCTGATCGCTGAGGCTCTGGTCGAGATCGGACAGGCTGGTATCGAGCGCGGCGAAGCTCTTCTGGAGCTCGGCGACTGCGCCGGCTTCCTGTTCCAGCACGACGAGGCGTTCCCCCAGATTGAGGATATTTGCGTTCACGGCCTCGACGTCCTGGGCGACATCGGTCAATCCTGCTTCGATGGCGTTGACCTTTGATGTGTTGGTGAAGTTGAGCGTACCCCCATTCCAGATGGCCAGCACGAGCAGCGTCAGCAGGAGGCCGATCACGGCGCCTCCGATGGCTGAGAGATAGGCGGTGAGGGACTCTTCGACCTCTGGCATGCTGAATTCAAGTTCCGGAGGCTGTTTTGTCTGCAGTTCCATCCTCAACCCTTTCTCAACTCGGCAGGCAACGATGCGCGGACCGCCCCGCGCCGTCGCGGGCCATCCGCAAGACAGATTACGCGGTGTATTGCATCGACAATACAGAAATACGCTCATTCTGTCAACTGGGCCGGCGGAACCCTCCATGTGGAGCGATCTGTTTGGGAAAGACGGGATGGTTTGTCGGGGGGATGGGGCCGTTCTATAATGCCGTCCTGTGATGCCGGTCCATGATGCCGGTTGGTCGTGGAAGGCGGGGCGGTTGTATTCTGCGCCAAGGTAGGAGAACGGAGGTCGCGAAGGGCTATGTCGAGAAAGGTAGCTGTTCCGGCGAGTGAAACGGAGCTGACCGAGTTGGCGAAGGAGACCGGCCTCGCTCTCAAGCGGGTGGGGTTGGTCGCGGCTGTGGCGGAGAGCTGCACGGGGGGCCTGGTCGGCCATTTGATCACCGAGGTACCGGGCAGCTCGGACTGGTTTCTGGGCAGCGCGGGCGTATATAGCTATGCCGCCAAGGAGAAGCTTCTTGGTGTGGACGGCGCGCTGCTGTTGCGTGAGGGCGCGGTCAATGCGACGGTGGCGGCGCAGATGGCGACGGGTGCGCTGGAGGCCTACAATGCCGACGTTGCAGTGTCGATCACCGGCGTCGCGGGGCCTGGCGGCACGGCGGAGAAACCGATGGGGTTGGTCTATCTGCACCTTGCCGCACGGGACGGATTCGAGAGCGAGGAGCGAGCGGTGTGGCCGGCGGACCGACGCGGCAACAAACTGCTGAGCGCCCAGTGCGCGCTGGAGATGTTGCTTTCGTATGCGGAAGGCAGGGCGGGCGGATGAGCGAGTTGGTGGCGATCGACGAGCCGGTGCGCGTGGCCGTTCGCGGCCTGTCGTCAGGCAAGATCGCACCGAAATCTTTTGTGTGGCAAGGTAAAACCTATTATGTGTCGGCGCGGGGTCGGCAATGGAGCGAATGGACCGACGGAAAGCAGGTACGATGTTTCCTGGTACAAACTCCTGACATGAATTCCTACGAGTTGCGCTGGGACCCGGTTGAGGATCGCTGGTCCCTGCACCGCGCCTGGCTGATAAACACTGTGTAAGCAGTTACCACAGGCCCCTTTGTCGCCTTCCATTTAATCCTGGTCGCTATCCTTCCGGACCGTCTCCCCAGTCCGGGATCGAGAGAATCTCGCCGTCGCGCAGGGCCGATTGGTGCGCCATGACACCTGCGACCATGTAGCGCACGGCTGACCAGACGTGGATCGCGGGCTGTCGTTCCTGCGCAACGGCCTCGACAAACTCGTGAACGAGGTATGGATGTGAGCCGCCGTGTCCGCCATATACGTCAGATGTCCTGCTGGCGGCGCGGAATGCGTCCTCCACCTCCTGCGGCAGCGGGACTCGCATCTGTTCGGGCGTAAGGGGCGTGCTCCCGGTTCTGTCGCACCACTGGTTGTTCTCGAAACTGCCCTGCGTGCCGTAGATGCGGAAGGTCTCGCGCCCGCGAATGCCGATCTCGCGCAGTTCGCAGATGCGCATCGTTGAACCGTTGCTCATGTGGAAGAGCGCGGTCTCGTTGCTGAAGGCTTCGCTCTCGTCGATGTAATAGGGATCGCCCGTGCGATTGGCGTAGCCCCAGGCGCAGACCTTGAGCGGACGTGCGTTCATGACGCTCATAGGCCCGCTGGTTGAGTGGGTAGGATAGTGCATCGGGCCGCCGCGGACGCCCCGTTTCTTGTAGGATTCGCGGGCCCGCAGCCATTCCTGGCCGGCGGCGCCGACCTGTCTGTGGGCCTGCACCTCGCGGAGGTTGCTGCCGAGGCTGTCGACATCGTGCATGTATTCGCCCTCGCTATGGACAAAGCTGCCAAACGCGCCCTCGGCGGCGCGGCGCCGACAGTAGATTGCCTCGGCGCGATAGTATGTGGTCTCGCCCAACATGTAGAGCTGCCCGGTACGTTCGACGGTCTCCACCAGCCGGGCGCACCAGTCCAGAATCTCATCGCCGTCGGGCACTGTGATGATTGGCACGGCGCTGTATACGTGCTTGCCGGCCTCCATGGCCTGGATTGCCTGCGGGGCATGCAGCCAGTGCTGTGTGAAGACTGCGAGGGCGTCCACGTCGCTCTTGCAGATTTCGTCGAGTGAGGCGTAGGCGTCGCACGGGTCAAATTTGGCCTGCCAGTGGTCCTGCTCGGCGAGCCTGGCGATGCGATCCGGTTCTCGGTCGCAGAGGGCGATGCGGTCAACGAGAGGGTGGCTCATAAACATGTCGGCAAAGGAACGTCCAAATGCCCCCAGACCGACGAGACCGAGGCTGATTCCCATACTGTCTCCTCACAGACATTGCGGAAGGGCGCCGCGTTCGACGCGAGGACGGGTTTGACATTCTTTGTGCGCGGTAGGAAGAGCTTCCGGCATTGCGTGTGCCCGGAACGGGTCTGGAGCAATTCTATCACGACTCGCGAGGGGCGGAAACCGCTGCAGACGGTCCCATTCCGCCTCTTCGCCGCCGCACCGGAACTCTTGCCGGGCGGGTGGCAGCGGCCTGTTTTTGCTTAGTGCAAATCCTGATAATCATTTATGATATGCGCTGTCCAGACTGTGGAACAGGGAGCGAGCCAGCCCTAATATAAGGAGAGATGCGATGAAAGCCGCCATACTCTACGCGCCGCATACGCCGGTGGCCGTCAAAGAAGCTGAGATTGACGAGCCGCAGGAGGGCGAGGTCCTGCTGGACGTCGTCGGCGCAGGCGTGTGCCACAGCGATTACCACTACGTTACCGGGCACAGGACGATTCGGAGGGCGCCGGCCGTGCTTGGACATGAAGGAGCCGGTACGGTGCGCGCGGTCGGCCCGGGGGTGCGGGATTTCGCTCCCGGCGACAAGATCATACTTTCGCTCGATGCGATGTGCGGCAGTTGCCGCAACTGTTCGAATGGCCGCCCTGCGCTGTGTGAGACGTACCGACCGGAGGCGATAAGCCGCATGAGGGTTGACGGGGAGCCGGTCTATCATGGACGGCCAACGTTTGTCGAGCAGACGCTGGTGCAGGCCGACGCGTGCGTCAAAGTGCCGGACGATACGGCGCTGGAGAGTGCGTGTCTCGTGAGCTGCGGGGTCATCACCGGAATCGGCGCGGTGGTCAACCGGGCGAAGGTGGAGACAGGCGCGTCGATGGCCGTGTTTGGGTGCGGCGGCGTTGGATTGAATGTGATACAGGGGGGCGTGCTGGCCTCGGCGGGCAAGATCATCGCGGTCGATACGGTGCCTTACAAGCTGGAGCTGGCCGAGCAGATGGGAGCGACGCATTTCATTAACAGCGCGCAGGAAGACCCGGTGCAGCGCATTATGGAGATTACGGGCGGCGGGGCCGACTACGCATTCGAGGTGGTCGGGTTTCCTTCGATCGTACGGCAGGCGATCGACTGTGTGCGTATGACGGGCACGGCGGTGGTGGTTGGTGTACAGCCGCAGGGGCAGGATGTTACCGTCGAAGGGTATCATCTGCTGGAAGACCGGGCGCTTATCGGGGCATTTCATGGTGCGGCGCGGCCGAGGGTCGACTTTCTGTGGATTCTTGACCTCTACAAACAGGGAAAGATCATGATCGACGAGTTGATTTCGAGCTACCGGCCGCTTGATGAGATCAACGAGGCGTTCGCGGATATGGCGCAAGGCAAAGTGGCGCGGACCGTGCTCGTGTTTGACTGAACGGAACTTGTGGCCCGAAAAATGGGAAGGTCGTAATGAGCTCCAGCGTGCCAAGCTCAGCCACGTTTACCGATGCCATCAACATGTGAAGTGCGCGGCCTGCTATCCGGCCCTGTGATGTCGCTGCATACACCCTTTTGCGAGGACGGAACGATCGACTTCGCCGGTCTGCGCGGTCTGGTGGAGCGAGGGATCGCGGCCGGCAGCACAACGATGCTGCTGACCTACGGGGACAGTCTGTATTCTTTGCTCACCGATGGTGAAGTGGGTGAAGCGACGAGGGTCGTTGCGGAGCAGACGGCGGGGCGGGCCGCAGTTGTGGCGGCTGACCGCATGTGGTGGACAGGCAAGGCGGTCGAGTTCGCGCGCTACGCCGGGGAGGTGGGCGCTGACCTGCTGATGGTATTGCCGCCAGATTGGGCCCAGTCGTGCACGGCTGACACCTTGGTGGACCATTACGCCGCGGTGGCTGCTGAAATCCCGGTGATGGTGGTGACCAATGTCTTCGGCCGATCGCCGGCAATGGGCCTGGAGGTGTTGGGACGGCTGCGGGACGGCGTGCCGGGCGTGGTGGCAATCAAGGATGACTTGGTTGGCGCATTTGCGCGCAAATTGGCGCTGCTGCTGCACGGAGAGTGGTCGATCATTTCAGGGGGACAGAAGCAGAACCACTTGGACCTGCACCATTACGGCTGCGACGGATATCTATCGACTTTCATCGCGTTTGCTCCTCAGATCACACAGGCATACTGGCAGGCCGTCCAGACCGAAGATTGGTCAGCCGCTGCCGGCATCATACGCGACTTCGACATACCCTACTTCAACTTTATCCTCGATATGCCGGGCGGCTTTGACGCGGCCCTGCACGGCACCTATGAGTTGTTTGGGGTGTCTCAACGCTGGCGCCGGCCACCGTATTATTCCCTTACCGACGAAGAGATGGAGCAGCTGGCCCAGCTTCTCAGCGACCTCAAACTGGCTTAGCCAAGACTGTTAGCCGGCGACTTGTGCCAAGCCGAGCAGGTCGGAATCCCCGCTCAAAGTTCAGTGTGGTCTTGTCTGCGGCGGCCCGGTGTCGACGGAAAAGGCCAGGGCGTCGAAGTTGCGGCGTACCAGGTCGAATCGCAGGTCGGCACTTTCAGGATCGTTCCACAGGTTATTAAACTCGCCCGGGTCCTCGTGAAGGTCGTAGAGTTCCCCGTGCTCGTGCCCATGATAAACGACGACTTTGTGGCGTTCGTCGCGGTACATCGTGGCGAAGCTGCCTTCGTAGTCGTCGCGGCCGGGCGCGTCAGGATTCAGCGCGCGGTAGTATTCGCAGCGGACAAAGTCACGATGTTGATGCAGCTCAGCCTGCCCGTGCAGGATAGGGAGCAGCGACCGTCCCTGCATGCCCTGCGGGAGGGGCAGGTCGGCCAGCTCGAGGATTGTGGGCGCAATGTCGATCAGCTCGACCAGTGCGTTGCTGACCAGGCCGACACCTGGCTCAGATTCTTCTGCTTCCGGCGCTGGAGACAGGGTAGCTTCGGGACCACTCTCTGCGGCAGCGGGGGAGCCGTCTTCGCCCGCGGGATCATTCTCTGCGGTCGCGGAGGACTCGTCGTCGCCAGGGGAATCGTCGGGCGCCACCTCAGCGGGAGCGGGGAAATGGCCCGGCCAACTGATGATCAGTGGGACGCGCACCAAGCCGTCATAGAAGCGGCAGCCTTTCAACAGGAGACCGTGGTCGCCCAGCATCTCACCGTGATCGCTGGTGAAGATGAAGACCGTATTTTCTCGCTGCCCGGTTTCTTCGAGTGCGTCGAGCAGGCGACCGACATTCTCGTCGATCAGCTCGATCATAGCGTAGTAGGCGGCAATGACCTCGCTGGCTCCAAACTCTTCGGGCGGGCGGGCCGTGTTCTGAAAATCTCCGGGAATCGCCAACTGCGCGGTCAGATCGGTCTCGCGGAACAGAGGTTTCGGCAAGTTGGCGGGATTGTAGCGATCGAGGTATTCCTGCGGGGGGTCGAAGGGCGCGTGCGGGTCAAAGACGTTGACGCTCATCAACCAGGGGCCTTTGCGCCGCTTTTCCGAGATGAAGTCGATGGCGCGATCTGTACACCAGGTTGTCTGGTGCATCTCGGACGGGATCGAGGCCGGGTCTTCGCGCAGGTCTCGCAGTGCGTAGCCCTGGGCGGCCAGCCAATCGGCGTAGGCATGGCCGGAAGGGTAGCGGTCTTGCGGATCGTGGCTCCAGTGAAAGACGCGGTAGCCATCTTCTTGCGGACGGGGTTCTTCACGCCCGTGGGCGCCGGCCAGGTGAAACTTTCCACTCAGACCGCAGTCATAGCCTTTGTCGGCGAGCAGTTTGGTGACCAGCGGCGCGCCTTCGCCCCATTCCTCGTTGCCGTTCATGCAGCCGCGCACGTTGCCGGGGTAGCGCCCGGTCAGGAAGCTGGCTCGGCTTGGCGTGCAGATTGGGCTCTGGCAGAAAGCGTGGGTAAAGGCGACCCCTTCGGCGGCCAGACGGTCCAGGTTGGGTGTACGGATATGGGTATTGCCGAGGGCATGAACGGTGTCGAAGCGCTGTTGATCGGTACAGAACCATAGGATGTTGGGGAGGTTTTGGGCCATCACGGGCTCTCCGTCACAATTGCGATTCGCATTCTTTTCTCGTCAATTGTCGTGTCTTTGTGTTTCAGCTACGCTGCCGGTCACCCCGGAATCCTTACAGCAACTTTCACTCACTGCTCAAGGGCATGCCGAAGACTCTGATATCGCGCCAGGCCACCCAGCTGGGACTGTCTCGGGTCAGAATCAGCGCCTGTTCGATTTCCCGCGGCGGAAGAATGGGTAGTTCCAGGGTCTGTCCATCTTCGGTGTAGAGGTCGGCGAAGCGCGTGTGAAGCGTCCACACGCCCGATCCGTTTTCGAGCCATACTTCGTGGGTCGTTGGGCCGGGTGGGGCTTGCGTGACAACCAGCTCCATTTTAGCGACCGTGTAGTTATCGTCAAGGACCACCTGGACCCAATGTGACGGGGGACCTCCGGCGCTCCACATTGTTTCCTCCTCGCCGTCGAATGCAAGATGGGCAAGTTCGCTGTGGTTGGAGGCACGCGCAACGCCTGACGGGGCGACGTTCGGACTCGATTCCGACGCTGGCATTGCCGCTGCCTGCAATTCGGCCAGGCGCTGTGTAAGAAGGGAATCTGCGGCTAGTGGTAAAGGCCGCGGGGCCAGAGTACAGGCCGCGACAGTGAACAGGCCGACCAGGCCGATTGTCAACGATCTGACATTTCTCATCTGCCTTCATCCTTTCCGTTTGTCAGCTGGCCCGAGCACAGGAGGTCTTGATATGCGTCAGGTGAAAGGTAGTTTCGGTTGAAACTGCCATATGCTCGGCGTTGATGGAATCGGAGGGAAGCATCCACTAACTTTCCTCTCGCCGCGGGCATTTTCGAATTCAGGTGACCTGTAAAGGGCGCTCTCTGAATGGTCGGCGGCCAAGCTTCCTCATCACGACCGCAGGTGGTACACGATGAAGCGCGGCTGTGGCGCATCGTCAACGATGACTTCGCCGCCGGGATACATCTCCCGGAGGCGATCGATTTCAGCGGCATAGTGCCCGACCAGCAGATATGTGACCGGCCCTTCGTGGATCTTTTCCAATTCAAATGTACCGTATTCCCGCGAACGGTCCATCCCCTGGCTGCCGCGGTGCAGGAAGCGGACACTTTCGTAGTTGAAACTCCACCTGCCCGAGTAGAAATATATCACTCCCGGGTTTTCGAACGAGTGAGCCGCGGAAAGGCCGTCAATGTGATCGGGGGCGAAGGCAAATCTCAGGGTCGGGCTTTGCGCCAGCTCCCCGAAATAGTATCTCACGTTCCAGACGCTGCTGGCGAGCAGTGTCAGGGCGACGCCCGCCAATGCGATATTTCGGCCGTTTAACCCGAATCTGCGTTGAACGAGACCGACGATACCGGTGGCGCCAATCGCGGCCAGACCGACAATAAACGGGACTGCCGCGATACTGCGCCTTAAGGTCCCGGATTCCGGAAGGGCAAAGACCTGAGCGAGAATCGCGAGGACCACAACCATTGCGGCAAGCAGGTAGGGCGGGCTCCTCCATTTCCTGATCGACAGGGCAAGACCAATGTAGGCCAGCGCCGCGATTCCGAGGTCAAACGGGCTTGCGCCGCCCGTGCCGTCCACGCCATCCGACCTCAATTGCCTGGCAAGGATGGTTAGAGATTCCCATGCACGCGTGGCGAAGAAGGAGGCCTTTTGGGCGAAATCTCCGGCCTGCGGGAACTCGTTGGAGCGAAAGACGGACGCCATGCCCGTGCGGTGCATGTAAACATCCCAGTTGTCAAACAGGAATAGGAGGAAGGGAGTCGAGACAATCAGGGTCCCTAAGGCATAGAGCGCCAGCGTGACAAGAGTGTCTGCGAACTGGTCTCGCTTGAGAAAGAGATAGACGGCGAGCGTCGCGGCGACAGCAACGGCGAAGGCGGGAAAAGCGAGGTAGGTATACGGTAAGAGACCCATTACGGCGCCTGCGGCCAGCCAACGCCAGGGACACTGCGTTCGTATCGCCCACAGCATAGCAGCGCTGGCCAAGGCGGCGGCAAAGGGAAGCGACACCAACTGATAGCCTACCCGGCTGAAATGCAGGTGCCAATAGCTGACGACCAGGACAACTGCCCCAATCAGTGCAACCTGGCGCCCGAATCCCAGTCGAAGAAGCAGATGGGTTGCGGGGACAGCGGCGATTCCAAAGAGCGCGGATGAAAGGCGAACGGAGAAGATGGAGGCATCCAGGAGCCAGACCGAGAGAGCAGTCAGGTAGATGGCGCCGGTCATGTTACCCAGCGCGCCCGACGTGTATACGCCTATCCAGCCCTGATCAAGGATGCGCAGGGCGTCGATCCCGTTCCAGGCTTCATCCCCATTGAATCCGTTCGGAATGTCGCCCAGGCGGTAGATTCGCAGAAAGGCTGCCAGGGCGGTAAGGAGGGCGACTGTAAGCAGCTCCCACCTGTTGCGGTGGGTCCACGAACGCACGAAGGCCCTGGTCCATTGCCATTGCGGGGCCGGCGTCTCCCAGAAAGTGCCGGTTGCCCGAGGCTTTCGGCGTGCTCCTGGTATGGTTTTGGATCCAGCAGCAGCGGTCGCAGGGGGATTCGTTCTTGCGGGGCGGCTCACGTCCTGCTGCCCGGATTCGTGAGCTGACAGTTCCTCGAGGCCGGCGCCGCAGAGGTCGCAGAATTGAAAGGCGCCGGGATTCTCGGCGTTGCACACGGGGCAGGTGCGTGAAAGCGGAAGGCCACATGATCCGCAGAAGTCGGCCGAATGACGGTTTAGGTACTCGCAGTTGAAGCAGAGGGTAAACTGCATTGTCGTTTTCGGAATATCAGGCTGGTCTCGGTGCGAACCCCAACCTCGGTTACGGTGAATTCGGTCAGTCGGTCAGGAGCTGAGGTGGTAGACGATGAAGCGGGGGCGAGGTTCGCTATCGATGATGACGTCGCCGCCTGGATATAGCTGCCTGAGCCGGTCGATTTCCTGGGCGTAGTGACCGATCAGGACGTAGGTTACCGGGCCTTCATCGACTTTCTCCAGGTCAAATGTGCCAAATTCATCTGAACGGTTGATTCCCTTACTTTCCGGGTACAGAAAGCGGACAGATTCATAGTCGAAGGCCCAGCGGCCAGAATAGAAGTAGATTGTGCCTGGGTTTTCGAAGGAGTGTGCCGATTCCAGGGCCTCAACGTGGTCCGGGGCAAAGGCCCAATCCAATTGATTGCTTTGCGCCAGTTCATCAAAGTAGTATTGCAGATTCCAGAAGGAGCCAGCAATCAGTACAAGAGTGAGCGCGCCGATGGCGGCAAAGCGCCCGCTCTCTCCGAAGCCGCTGCGAATGATGTTGACGATGCTGACGACCCCGACGCCGGCGAGCCCGAACACCCAGGGGATCGCAGTGATGCTGCGCCTCATCGTACCTGTGGAGGGGTCGGTTACGACCAGTACGGACAGGGCGCCGAGGACCGCGAGCAGTGCCAGGAGATAGGGAGGGCTGCGCCACCTCCAGACTGAGACGGCAAGCCCGACGTATGCAAGGATTGCGACTCCCATATCGACTGCGCCTTTGCCGCCGGAACCGTCGGTCCCGTCAACCCTGGGGTTCCTCATTAGGAGCGTCAGGGAGTCCCATGTGCGCTGAGCGAGAAAGCCGGCTTGCTCGGAGAGTGGCTGGCCTTGCGGAAACTCATGCGAGCGGAAGACCCACACTTGACCCATGCGTCCCGTCTGTACGGTCGGCGAGGAAACAGTGGTGGAAATGACCGGGATCAGGGCGATGAACAGACCGATCGAAAAGAGGGCAAGCGATAGCAGCGTGGGTTTCAATTGGTCCCGTTGAAGAAAGAGATAGACGGCCAGGACCGCGAGTGTGGCAGCAAAGAAGCTGGGATAGGCGAAGTATGTATATGGGGCAAGGCCGAGCAGGGCTCCCGCAAGCGGCCATGCGAGGCGACTGCGGGAACGCATTGCAAAGATGAGGGCGGCCGCCGCCACAGTGCAGGCAAATGGCAGAGCGACCACGGGAAAAGTCACCCTGCTCATGTGGAGATGCCAGTGACTTACCGCCAGCGCGGTCGTGGCGAACAACGCCGCCAGGCGACCGAACCCGATCCTGAACAGCAGGTAAGCCGCGGGTATGGTAGCGATACCGAAGATTGCCATAGAAAGGCGGACCGTAAAGATGGAAGCATCAAGGAACAGAATCAGCAGTGCGGTGACGTAAAAGGTGCCGGCCGCCTGTCCCAGAGCGCTCCCACTTTGGAGGCCAATCCATCCTTCCTCGAGGATGCGTTGCGCCTCCAGCCCGCTCCACGCTTCGTCACCGTGGAAACCGGCGGGATAGTCCGCCAATCGGTAGATGCGCAGGAAGGCGGCAATTGCCGTGAGCACGATGACCGCCAGCACCTCCCAGCGGTACATGTAGGCCCACTCTTTCAGAAAGGGCACCGACCATCGCCATTCGATGACGGGCGAGTCCCACGTCAGGCCGAGCGGCCGCAGGTGGGCGGAAATTCTTGAAAGGCGAGCATTGGGCAGACTGAAGGAGCCATGGCGAATGCGCCCAGCCGAGGTTTCGGAGGATGGGACGGGGTTGGAAACGGAGGAGGAGGCTGCAGGAAGGGCGGCCCCGCAGGCATCACAGAACGTTAGACTGCGGGGGTTATCTGCACCGCATTTGGGGCAATCCGCAGCCATGCCCAGACCGCAGTGCCCACAGAATCTGGCTTCAGCGCGATTCGGTTGTTCGCAGGCGGCACAGCGCTGCAACTCTTGAACTGCGCCGTCTGCCGCAAGTTCACTTGCAGGCATAGCCGGACATAGCCCTTATCCACTTCCGAAGATGAGAATTCGATTGTTGTCGGCGTCGACGACAAGGATTTCGCCGCTCGAGGGGTCGATAGCGATGCCGGTCGGCTTGGCGAAGCGATTGAGTTCGCTGCCGTACTTGCCGAAGCTGGCGCGCACGAATCCGTCGGCGGAGATCACGAATACCTGGGCAAACTGCGGATCGGTGGCGTAGACCGTGCCGTCGCTTGCTGCGGCCAAGTAGGGTTTGTCCCAAACCTGATCGCTTTCCCAGGTTGGCATAGGCCACTCGGACAGCGCTTGCAGGTCGGAGGACAGGACCTGAATGCGGCGGTTCCATGCGTCGCTCACGAGGATCAGTCCGGTTGTAGGGTGAACGGCGACATCTACCGGTTCGTCGAAGTAGCCGAGCAGGATGCCTCCGCCGCCGACTTGCCGCACAAAATCACCGTTGGGGGTAAACTCGAGGATGCGCTTGTTGCCTGTATCGGCTACAAGCAGATTACCGGACGGGTGGATTGCCAGGCCGCGCGGGCCGAAGAGGACAAAGGGGTCAGCGTTTTCGCCGCTGACCGTGCCGAAAAAGCCCCATTTGCGCAGGAAGTTCCCGCTGCTGTCGAAGGCCTGAATGCGCCCGTTCCAAGTATCGGAGACGAAAATCGTGCCGTCGGCAGCGACGGCAATGCCCCAGGGTTCTCGGAACTGGCCATCGCCGGTTTCAAGAAGGCCTGCGCCATCCGGATCGAGGCAGCCGGTGCCAACTTCGTCGGAGAGGAAGCAGGTGCTGCCGAAAGCGAGGGCGAGGGAGCCGTCCGGATTGAGGACTACCACCCGATTGTTGCCGGTATCCAGGATATAGCGGCGGGCATCCGGCCCTACCGTGATCGCCCGTGGGGCGGTCAACGGCACGCCGGCGAATTCGCCGCTGTAGAGGCCGCTGGCGGTGCGTTCGATCTCCGAGTAGTTGAAGGATGGGTCGCTGCCTACCGTCGGTACGACATCGAGATCCCAGACGAGATTTGCGATGTCTTTGCGAACGTACATGCGAAACTCTTCGACGTGGGGCCATGCCGTGAGCGAGCGGTCAGGGTGGTTGCGGTAGAAGAATATCTGCCAAAGTCGATTGCGCCGCTCCGGATCGGTCAAGGCGTTCCAGATTTTCGCAAAGGTCAACCCGCGATGTTGCTGCTGGTCGCCGTCCCACTCGCCCTTGTAGCTCTCTTCGGGCCACCAGATCAGACGATAGGAACGGCTGGCGTAGTCCCGCGCCACGTAGGGTTCGACCTTGGCGTAATTCTTGTCGCCGACGAGGATAATTGGCGCTTCCATAGAGTCGCCTGATGGGTTGGCGCCGTAGAAGAGGGCGTTGGGATAGAAGCGCATGTACCATGTCATTGGCCATGCTACGTCATCGTCGTAGGCGACCTGAATCTCACGTTCTCCGACCGTACGTTCGCTGATTTTTTCAATCTCTTCCAGCGCGACCTTCACGTCGGGGGACGCGTGTGCGTAGACCAGATATTCGGTCGCCATATCATAGTTGAGGTAGGTAAGCAGATAGGAGAATCGAATTGTCAGGAGAAAAAGGAGTGCAGCCGTCACCACCGCGGTCAGACGCAGGATCTGCCTCCAGCCATAGCGAACGAATGCCACGACGATCAATGCAACTACTGCTACGCTCGCGATAAGCACGGGGACGAAGCGGGCGGTCTGTGCCAGTGAATCCAGCTCGCGTCCGCCCTTTGGGAAGGCGCTGAACAAGGTGGCGACGATGAACAGTAGGGCGGGAAGCAGCGCGAATACCCACCAGCCATTGGTCGTACGCAACAGTTCCCAGTTGATACGCCGCACCAAGCGGGCGCACCACCACGCGCCAATCAGCGCCATCGGCTGCGCCAAGTGGGTCATCAGCCAAGGCATTTTTTCACCGGCGTAGGAGTAAGCCAGCCATGCCGCTACCATCCACCAGGCGAGAAAGGCAATGACGTACGGCCGAACGAGAACGCTCGGCTGGGCGGCTGCGGACGCGTCCGCAGGCGCCGGAGTGGGGGGCTCTTCCACGGAGGAAGATTCCTCGTCTTCCTCGTCTTCCTCCTCGACTGCTTCCACCTTGCGCCAATTGCGCGCCGCAAGCCGCCACGCCAGCAGTGAGAGGGCACCCAGGCTGAGAAAGAGGGGGAGGACTTCATACAGCAACGCTTGAAGAGTGTAGTAGTACCAGGGTTGGCTGCCGCGCTGCACTTCCTGCTGTGCAATCCAGTAGCCGAGGCTGCCAACGACGCCGGTTGCAAGCCCATTTGGGGCGTTGGTAAAGAAGGTCGTGAACAACACTATCTCGATGGCCCAAAACAATCCCATCAAGGCGGCCCAGTTGCCGAAGGTGAGGGACTGCTCCTGCCCATTCGCAGCAGCGGCCCCGTTACCCTTGTTGTTCTTAAGCACGATGAACCAGACCATCGCGATCATCACGCTGACGGCGGTCATCAGAAGGACGAAGAGCGCCGATTTGGCCAAGTCTTCGGTGGTCGAGTAGGCGAGTGCATCCCAACCCAGAAGCAGGTGCCCGAGCGGGGCGGTGAATGGCAGGACGAGGGTAAGGAAGAGAACTGCAAGATCGCCAAAGGGGCTGAGGCGGACCGGCTCGCGCGCGCGAAAACGGCGCCAGAGGGCCGCTGCGACCAGGAAGACGCCGAAAATCGCGCCGGACATGAACTGGTTCTCTTTGGTTGCGAATCCGAGCGCCATTGCAGCAACAGTCAAATAGAGCCACTTCAGTCTGCGTTCTTCGACGAAGCGAAAAATGCCGTACACCCAAATCATTGCGATCAAGACGATGTAGATATCGTTGCGGATGTAGCGGCTGTGGAAAAGCAGACTAGGGCTGACAAGCAGCATCAGTCCGGCGAACAACGCGCCGAGTCGTCCGAGCCAGCGCCGGTAGAACCATGCCATGCCGATGGCGCCGATTCCTGCCAAGGCGGGCATGACGCGCGAAGTGGCGTCACTAACGCCGAACAGATAGTAGATGAGAGCGTTGGCGTGGAACAGAAACGGCCCGTGCATCATCGGGTTGTGTTGGTAGCTGCCGCTGCGGTAGAGTTCGTGCGAGTAGACGGCGTGCAGGCTTTCATCGTGGCTCATGCCGCGTGCCCCGAGCTCGTAGAAGCGGGTGATGACGGCCAGAATCAGGATGGCCGCCCATGCGACCAGCTCCCAGTCAAGGCGGCTAGACCGAATGATGCTACTGTCCAGCAGCAGGGAGGGCGCGCCCTCCCGTGAGTCAGTGGACTGTTTTGCTTCAGCGATGGATTGGGCCTCGTCGGCGCTCAGCGCCCGGCCTTCCGATTTTTCCTGATCAGCCATCGTCTACTCCCGTCTCACCCAAAGTTCGGCTTCTTCCAGGGTAGACTCGTCCCCGGAAAGTTGCCCCCGCTCTCTCAAGAGAATCCACCTCAAGCGGGGGCCGACACCGACCAGGTCTGTCGGCAGCCAGCGTTGAATTGCTGCGTAACTGCTGCCAATATAACCGCTGGGCAGGTTGAGCCGCTCACCTTCGCGGCCGGCGCCGCTCTGGCTCACGATCAAAGCATCAACTTCCAATTCTCTCAACTGGGAGCCAGGTTGCCAACGCAGATCGAGCATGGAGCGCAAATGCCAGGCGAAGAACGGCAGGTGACTGGGTTTCACGTGCAGATAAACCGGAATGGCCGTACTTTTGCCCGCGCGCAGAAAGCTCAGGCGTGTAACGTCCTCCGCCAATAGAGCGATTCCATCGTCTCCCACCTCAGCAAAGAGGCTGTGTACCTGACTTGCTTCCGGGCGCAGATTCATCTTCCAACTGCTGCTCGCCTGTACCAGGAAAATGGTCGCCAGAAACAGCAAACCGAATGCCTGCCCCCCCGCTCGCGCGCCCGCCCACAGGAAAAGAAAAAGGCCCAAAGCCGGGATGAGCAGGTAGAATGCCGTCAGACGCCAGTCAAAGCTGCCATTGCGCAGCGACTCGGTCAGAATACCTGTCCAGAAGTATGACGTTACAAGCAGGATACCCATGGTCGCGAGGGTCAGCAAACCGGCTTCGTTCTTGTAGAGCCCTCGGTTCAGCCCAAAGCGGAGTATCGTGGTTGCCGTACCTGCGGCCAGCAGCGTCAAGGGAAGGCCGAGAACGAGCAAACTGACGGGCGTTCGCCCGGGCAAAAGTATCAGCATTAACCCCCAACCTACACCTCCTGCCAGGACACGCAACCATTTCGTACGGGCAGAATCCCGCCAAGGGACTTCCCCGTTCAGGCCATGTTGGCCCTGGTCCTCATCGCTTCCATTCGATGGACGACCTATCTGCGCAAGTGAGATGAACAGCCCGATTCCGCCAAACAGGAGCAGGAACGGTTCGTCTACCAGAAGGCTGAGCAGGGCCCAATTCAAAGGGTATTCTTGCTGCGCGTGCAGAAGGGGAGCGGTATTGGAACCGCCGAGCAGGTGCTCAACGGCGAAGCCGACGCTTTCGCCAATGAGGGCCAAACCCGTGAAATGGGCGAAGAAACCGGTTGCACCAATGACCATCGTCCCCAGGCAAATGGCTGCCGCTCGCCTTCGCATTCCTTCCTCGAACAGATGCCGAGTGTTGTCGTATCTCAGCACGAGCGCAAACAGCATTGTCGGCAGCAACAGCCATGCCAGCGGTCCGCTGATCAGGAATAGCCCACCTGCCGCAGGAAGCCACGCTGCCCTGCTTCCAGCTTCACTATCGTCGAACAGCCACCCTAACAAGGGTATGGCTGTCAAGAGCGAGAGTGTAGCGCTATCCGCCATGCGACTGAATGAGAGCAACCAGGGGTCGAAGGCGAAGAGGAACGCGGCCATCAAGGCCCCCGCTCGCCCCATACTGCCGCGGAGCGTCCATGCCGCCAGTACGAGTCCAGCGCCCGCGGCGGCGGGCACGAGGCGGGCCCAAAAGGCGTTGCCCCCGCCGGTCAGGAAAAAGAGCCCTCGCTGGAGCGAAAAGAGCAGCGGGCTTACAGGTGCGCCCTGATCGGGGAGCCGGCTCGCTTCAAGAAGACCGTAAGAATGGGCCAGCCAAGCCGGCCAGATTTGCGCCGCCTCCCAGGGTGAAATCGGTTCCGAAATGCCCAGACCGTAGAGACGCAGGCTCAACGCTAACAGGAACAGGAGCGCGTACAATGCTTGCTCTACGTTGGGCCCGCTTCCGACGGCAACGGAAACGACCGCGGGCAGCTTCTCCTTTGCCGGTCGTTCGTCCTCAGTGTCTGATGTCTGCGATTCAGATGTTTCAGTCGGATTCTCTTCTGACACCGGCAACCTATGGTTCCTTGCTTACCGTACCTGACGTTGGCCTTGCTGACAGTCGTGTTTATTCCTGTAGTTCGAGAGGCCGCGGATGATGGCGGCCGCTAATGTCCTTTTTCTGCAGCGACCCGGGTTCGAAAGATGCGAAAGTTGCCCTGTTCGAAGACAAGCTCCAGGAAGGTGCTCAACTGCATTTCCACCGCCGGCGTCAAACCGTATTGCGCTCGCTCCTCGGGGCCGACGATCAGATAGTCGACCTGCCAGCGATCAAGCAGCGCCGGCAGCGTCGAGTGCATTGGCCGCTGGTAGATCTCCTCGATCGACTCTGCGCGGCCGGCCGCCAGTGCCCCGTAGGCTCGACCGCGCCACTGGGATTGATGGCCGTCCCATCCCAAGAGCGTCGCCCTTCCCGTGGCTGCGCTTATGCGAGCAGAATTGACATTGTAACTTGCGCCTTTCGCTTCCAGTATTACTGCATTTTCAGGCGTGTTGCGCCGTATCCAATCGATAGCTGCCTGTTCATCGGCGCCGATATAGGCGAGACCGTTGAGTGTTGGCTGGCGTGTACCAAAGCCGGTGATCTTGGCGTACGCGCCCGCCACAGGATAGATCAGGCACAAGAGGATAAGCAAGAGTGAGGACGCCGGGAGAAGGTATCCGGGAAAGGAAAACGAAACGCGGCCCGACGCGAACCAGGCAATGGAAAAGGCGGAGGCGATGGCCAGCAACAACCAACTCTGATAATAGAATTTGAAGATTGTATTCATGCGACTGCCAAAGTGGTCTCGCAAATATGTAAACTCGGGTGCGTAGGCCAGAAGGATGCCGATCGCGGCAAGGCAAAGGACAAATGCTGTCGTGCGCGACGACTTTCGCGGTCCGACAAGCCGTTGCCAGAGCATCGCCAGAATCAGTGAGAGCAGACAGCCCAGGAGGAGAAAGGTAGAGGGTTGTGCGAGACGGCGCCGGATGATGATTTCGCCGTAGCCGCCGGCGCCTTCGGGCAAAGGAGGCGCCGCGGCTGAGCCGTTCACCGTAAGCAGCCCAGCTATAAAAAGGAAGACGACAGGCAGGCCTAAGACGTAGATGGCGAAGGTAACCAGGACGACGGCAGAGGGGGGCTGTTCGCGCCATGCGACAAGTAAGAGCGCGGTGACGGCGAGCAGGAAATGGCCGAACATCAGCAGGAACTGAGGCAGGCGGGTAGGGTGGAAGAGATTGGGAACGATTCCCGCCGCCTGGCTCTGTGCGGTCAAAAGGTACGGCAGATAGAGAACCATGGTCCCGGCGATGAGCGCGAAGCTCAATATACCCACGCGCGTCAGCGCGGCGCGCAAGGGGGCATTGCTCTCGGAGATTTGCCATGCGCCGGTGAACATTGCCGCCATCAAGATCAGTAGCAGATAGGGGGGGAAGTCCCACGTATTGAGGAAGAAGAGGGCACCGGTTGCCGCGATCAGCAGGCCCAGCCCAGCTGCCCCCAGGGGCAGGTCGCCGGCCAGAGAACGAAGGTGACGAAGCGGAGTCTGCGGTCGGACTTCTCCCCGGTTGTCCGCGCAGAACCAGTTAAGCGCGATCGCGATAACAAGGATGACAAAGGGCATGGTCAGTACGTGGGGATGGTTGTCTCCAAGGATGTAGCTGAAAGCGGGGAACTCGTCGATGATCTCGATGTGGTGGCCCGCCAGATCGACGTCTTCGAGGACGCGGCTGGCCCGCCACCACCAGGTCCAGTTGTTGTCGATGTACCAGAGACGCGAGACCTGCGCCCTCTCCGGGAAATTGTAGACATCAACCAGGCGGATCAATCCGTCGAGGCTGGCGCCCTGCGCATAAAGCCATTCGAGCAGCACGTGCAGATTTGAGGTCAAGGCGACGGCGACCGCAGTCAGCAGCCCTGCCGCCACAGGAAGCGCACGGGGCAAAGAGGGGGCCAAGGTCTCATTAGCCGGTGGACGGTCACCGACAGCGGTCTCGAGATCAATGGCCGCATCGTCGGCTTCATTGTCTTCGTTATCTTCTGATTCTTCGCTGGAATCTTCGTCGGCTTCCTCTTCGGCATCTTGGCCCGCTTCCTCACTTTCGTCGTCGTCAGCCACATCGTCTGACATACCGACGGTGCCTCCAGTGGCTTCGGCATTGTCCGATTCCTCTGCACGCAAGCGCAAGAGGTTATAGCCGATCCCGAAGCTGCCGGTAAAGAGAAGACCAAACCAGCAGGCCTGGCCCACGTTATACGCGATCTCAGGTGTTTGACCGGCGAGACGCGCCAGGGCGGTAATCATCCAGTATCCAAAGTAGTAATAGCTAATGGCATAGCCTGAAAGCCACGGGTCGCGCGGCGGGTAGGTAGGGCTGCTCCAGATGCCGCTGATGAACATCAGGTCCATTGGCTGCTCGGTATGGTTGATGGCAGGATCGCGGGCACGTACCCATGTCCATGCAGCGAAGGCGAAAAGGAAAATCAGTTCGACAGTCAGCACGTAGGGCCAGCGGGGGAGTTCTATTTTCGATCTGCGCGGAGGTGCTTGCGACTGGCTCGTCTGCGCTGTACCCTTTCTCAGGGCTAGCCAGAGGCACAGGAGGGCGGTGAGAAAGAGGGCTAGCCAGACGCCGCCTACGTTGTTTCGCAGCAGGCCGTAGCTTGTGCCGAGCCAGAGAAGCAGGCTGACGAGCAGGATGCCCAGTATGCGTGCAAATGCGTAACCGTTATCGGGCAAATTGCGGAAATAGCGAAGCGCCAGGGGCAGCGCCGCGGCACCGACCAGCTGGGTGACCAGGTACCAGGTCAGAAAGGGCAGCGCGACTTCACGCATTTCGCGTGTCCCTGTTCCCGCCGGCAGCCGCCTTCGAACGATTGGGGAGTGAGCGTTTCGCGCCTTCCAACTGCAGTTCCCCGAGGGCGCCCAGGGCCTGCTCGATTACTTTCTTGTGATACCGTTCCATAGGCGGTAACTCGTGCTCGGAAAACAGGCGGGCCTCAACGATTTCGACCGGGTCGATAGCCAGTTGGCCGCCGCTGACCCGGCCCAGCAGAAAGAACTGCAGTGTACGCGGCGTGGACCGATGGCAGACGATCCTTTCGATTACGATCTCCAGCGCCAGCTCTTCGCGCACCTCTCGGCGCCAGCAGGCGAAAATCGTTTCGCCCGGGGTCAGCCAGCCGCCGGGCATGCCCCAAATTCCAGCCTGGTGGAAGCGATGACGTAGCAGCAACACCTGCTGGGAATCGGTCAAGAGTACACCGCTAACACCGACAATGACTTTGCCGTTGACCGCCCAGGTAACTGCGCCGCGCAACGGCGCCGGCGTCATCCGCCATATGCGCGCCAGTAGGGGAGCGACGTTTGCGAAAAGTCTCATAATTGACACTGCAATCACCGGCCCGTTGGGCCGGCCGGCCACTGCGAAGGCACGGCATAAATCGTCACCTTCTGATTCTGGAAGACTGTCTCCAAGAGGCCGGTTGCTTTCAGTTGCTCAAACCTTTCGGGCGCAGCCGGATGTTGATGGCGCTCCAGTTGCCCGACGTAGATGAGGTCGATATCCAGCTCTCTGATGATCTCTTCGATGCGACCGATTTCGTTCGTTCTCCAGAATTCGCTGAGTTTGCCGTGGCGCTCCCCAACGTCTTGTGCGAAGCGTTGCTCACCTGCGTGCATGCCCAGCAGTCCGCTCAGGCCAGTGAGACTGGCTACGCGGGTGCCACCGGCCCTGTAGTAGTCGATTTGCGCCGACTCGGCAACAACAGCGTTGCCGCGCACATTCTCCAGAATCCACCGGATCGCCTCCCAATCGTATCGCAACTCGATCGCGTTGTCGCCATCGGGCCATCGATAGGCCCCGTTTTCCATGAAGGCGATTCCGTCCAGGGTTCCGACCGGAGGCCGCCAGCCAGGGAACCGTTGTGCCAATCGTGAGGGCGTTCCCCAAAGTGGAAAGGCCAGGCTGGCTGCAAGGAGGAACGCGAAGGTGAGGCCCCAGACGCGTCCAACCGGCGTCAGAGGAGCCTTGATCGGCCAACCGGTTCCTCTCCGGGCCAAAAGTTTCCCATCTGCTGCAGCATGCGATCTTCCCGTTTTTCCCGCTGTCAGCCTAGCAAGGATCCTGGGCAGCACAATCGCCGCCGCCACGCCCCACAGGACCCACACCTGGCTGAAGAATTTGAAGAGTGTATTCATGCGATAGGCGTTGCCGCCCTGAAGGAAATCCTTCAGATAGACCAACTGCGTTCCGGCCAAAACGGCCAGGCCAACCGAAGTCAGCAGGGCAGCAACGACCGTGCCCGTATCGGATGCCCGGCCCCGCCGCAAGAGCAGCGGAAGCGAGATACCGAGGGCCGGCAGGCAGATGGCAAGAATTATCTGGTCGCTGAATACCAGGAGCAGAGCTGATGCAAGGAAGAGGATCGGGCTGAGAACCGTCCCTGTGAAGTAGACCGGCGTACATTTCCGCACCAGCAGCCTGTGCAAGCTGAGGAAGCGAAGTCTGCTCGATTCGCTCCGCCCAACCAGCAGCCACGAGAAAAGGACAAAGGCGAAGAATCCCCAGATCTGCACCCAGTGCCCCAGTTGGTCCGGGGCCCGCACGAACCCGATGCCGCCGGCGGCCACATTCGTGTAGTTGCGAAAGAACGGCAGGAACAGCAAGTAGGCAACCACCAGCTGGACTACGCCCAGCATTATGACACGCCCCAGCAGTAGCCGGCCGCGTTTGCGATGCAGTGCAACCGCCAGCACCAGGATCCCGAGGCCAAAGTAGGTGGGCAGCTCCCACAGGTTGACTGCGGTCAGCACTCCCAGAGTGAAGGAGAAGCCGCCGAAGAGGAGCGTAAAGTACGGCCAGTGCCGACTCCAGTCCAGTTTGAAGCTGTTGAGGAGCGTCAACGCCAGTGCGACGAAAAGGAGCGAAAAGGGGATGCCGATCATGTGCGGGTGCAGGTCGGCGTAGGTGAAACTCCAGTAAGGAAACTCGTTAATTGTTTCGGGAATGACACGGCTTGGCGCCCAGAAATCATAGTTCGGCAACGCGGAGCCGGTTGTAACCGTCCGCCACAGGCCGCCGACGGCATGAATCGCCTTTTCGAAGGCAGGAATGCCGAAGACAATTTGACTCTGGCTCGCCCTGCTCAGTGAATGCAGGAGCTGCCCAAAGCCGGCCAGATTGCCGAGAACGGCCACAAAGAGTGGCGCCAGCAAAGCAGAGGCGACACCCTCGTACCAGGGAGTTGGCTGGACGTTCGCGGAGCCTGAGTCTGGTGGCGGGTCGTCGAGCGGCGACTCAGAACGGGGCTTCGCCTCCTCGGTAGAATCGGTCTGAGCTAACTCGGGTATAGGGACGGGCCCAGCATTGACCGCTGCCTCACCTTCAAATCGGAGCTGGTCGGGCACGTCCTGTGCCTCGTCCCAACTTTCCGTTGACGGCGGCTCCGTATCCAATACGAACGTTTCAACGCGCCCTTCCTGCGTCTGCCATGGAGGGGGAGGAGGAGCGGAAAGTTCAGAAATCGTGGAGGGGTGGGGTTCGATGTCCGATTCCTGGGAGTGGAAAAGGGGATCTCCCAATCGTGATATGGGCTCTCCAAGCCGTCGCCGCCCGGAGACTGAATAGGCCACGGCGAAGGCGTTGAGCACGGTAAGGGCGAAAAGCGTGGGAATGGCCAGATTGAATGCGACCTCGGCGTAGATGCCGGTCAGCTTGACCAGGTAGCCGACCAAGTAGATGCCGTAGTAGTAGTAGTTGATGTAGCCGCCGGCAAAGTGCGGGTCGACCGGCGGGAAAGTGGGGCTGCGCAGAATTCCGTTGAGAAAGGCGAATTCCATGAACTTTTCGCCGCCGAACCAGGGTTGCCACAGGTCCGGGTTGGCCCTGCGGACCAGGACGAAGAAGACGAAGGCAGCTGCAAACAGCGCCTCGCCAACCAAGAGGATTCCCCACATTCGGCGCAGGAAGGAAAGGACGGGGCGCCAATTCCGAGCAAACAAGGCCGCGTTGACGAGCGCCACAAACGCGACGGCCAGCCATGCGTTTTGCACGGTATTGTGCGCCAGGTCCAGGCTGGCGAACATCCAGAGCAGCCAGCCGCACAGCAGCCAGCCGAGGGTCTTGGCCAGCAGATAGCCGCGATCGCGCAGAGCGCGGAAAAGGAGGAAAGAGAGGGGCCAGGCGGTCCAGCCGAGCAATGAGATCACCAGCCACCACCAGGCAACGGCAAGCCAGGTGTTGTTGCTGGCAGCCCGGTTCCACCGGTAATTGTCGACCAGCGGCAGCTGATCCAGGGGCGTTTCCAACAACAGCGATGGCTGGCCGTCCTCCTCGCGGCGCGCGGCCGGCTGTCGATCTCCAGAGGGGATCTCCTGACCCTGGAGCAGCGCGAACACAATGTTTACCAGGCCGCGCTGCTCGCTTTCGGGCGCGCTGCCCAGCCCCAAAGCGTTCAGCAGAGGTGAAAGCGGCGGATCTTCTCCGCGATGCCATGGGATTGCCCCTTCCCACGAGCCATGCAAGAGCGCGTCATAGTCGGTCTCGTTAAGCTCAGTCTGCTTGGCGAAAATCGACACACGCGGATGATCATAGAGGCTCCAGCTCTCGTCGGCCTCATGGTCGGGAAAGGTAAATCCCAACAGCTGCGGGGGCGAAGTAAAGTCAGCCGCGTGAGCGAAGCCCAGACGTTCGCCGAACATCAGCTCATAGTAGCGAATCGTCATCGGGTAGCGCTGCGGCAGCTCATCGACGCTTTCGTAGATGCGCTTGGAGCTGTAGATAACGTAGTCGGCTTCCTGGAGCTTCTGCCGCAGAATGGCGTATTTTTCCTCGGTGTCTTCTTCGTAGGGCGACCAGTCGATGTGGCGCAAGCCATGGCTGCCCATGTCCATGCCTGGCTCACCGGGCATGCTTTTGGGCAAGGGGTCGTCCCATGACTCCCAAAGGATGACCGAACCGGGCGGAGCGTTGGCGTAGACCCAGCGGCTGGCCGTGATCCAGGTGTGCTCGCGCGCGTAGACGCCGTTGACAAGGGAGAGGGACCAGGACAGTGCGCCTGCGACCGCGACCAGCGCCAGCAGCGCGGCCGGCAGTCGGACCGGCAAACGCAGTCGCCGGCCATCGCCAAGTTTCCAGAGCCACAAGATCATGCCAGCGGCAAACAGGAGGACGAAGGGCAGGATGGGGCTCATGTAACGGTTGAACTTGGCCAGAAAGGCGCCGGTCAGTCCGAAGTAGGGAATGACCCAAGCCCAGACCACGAGTTCCCCGAGCCTGGGCCGCAGCAGGATGGATTTTGCCAGGGCCCAGAAGCTGCCTGCCAGCGCGATCAGCCCGAGTGGCAGGCCCATGCCCCATACCACCTGCTGCCGAATGAAGTAGAGATAGGGCGTTGTGTTGCGATATTGGCGCGTGAAGGGAAAGTCGGCGATTCCGCGCACCATGCGGCCCTGTTCGACGAGCGTGGCCTGGATGAAACTGTGCCAGTCGAGGATGGCGTAGGGGCTGGTAACGAAGAAGGCGATAAAGGCCAGGAAGAGGGCGACCGGTGCGCCCAGGAGCATGCGGCCGGCACTTTTGCGGTCGTGAATATCGCCTGCGGCACTATCGCTGTCAGACGCTGGCTGCCCGGTTGGGTAGGAGCCCTGGGACGTGTCGGACCGCCAGCCCGCGGCCAGGGCGGCCACAATTGGCACGGCGAGAACCGGCAAGGCGCTGAACTTGGCGGATATGGCCAGCCCTGCGCCGATGCCCGCCCAGATTACGCCGCGCCATGAACGATCCTGGACCATCACGATGCCGCCGTAGACGGACAGAACGACGAAGGTCGTACTGGACGGGTCCATCGCAAAGAAGTGGCTCAGCTGGACAGCCTGGGCGGTGAAGGCGTATAGGGTTGCGGCAAGCAGGCCGGCGGCCGCGCCGTAGAGTCTGCGCCCTACGAGGAAAATGAGAAGGATGGTAAGCGTATCGAGCAGGGCCATCATGAGGCGTCCGGCGACGGCAACGCCGGCACAAGCATGGTTCGCCCGCTGCATGAGGCTGAGGGTCCGGTCGGATAGCGGCAGGAGCGCGGCCGGCTGTGCCAGGTCGCTCAGCATCTCGCCGGTCAGTATTCCGAGGTAGAGGGGAAAGTGGCCGTAAGTGAAGGAGCGGCGGCGGTCGTTTTGCCGGTCCCAGAGGGGGTTAAGGGGGCTGCGTTGGGGGTCGAGGAACTCGTCGGATGAGGATGGCCAACCGATGGAGGGCGCGTAGAAGCAGGTGGTGCTGCGCTCGTCGGGATGGGCGTTCAGCCCGCCGTCGAAGTTAACGTTCCAGGTTCGCAAAGTCAACCCGGCCAGCGCAACGACGCCGAGAATAAAATATGTTAGGTATGAGCGCATCGTGCTCGTTTCTGTTGCGTATCAGGTATTGGGCATATCACCGACCCAGAACGCAAAACGGACTACGCTATGCGCGATGTATTACGGTCATGGCTCGATCGGCCAGTCTGGCACGACCCAAACGATCTGGTGTTCCGGCGGCGGCGGCCACAAAAGGTAGACATCGACCCAGCTGCTCCACAGCTGCAGGTTGTCGTCGTCGTAGCCGAGGTCAATGCGCCGGATCTTGATATTGCCTCCGGTATCGAGTGCGTCGCCGATGCCGTAGCCCGGCACATACACTTTCGTATGCAAAGGGATGTACCTGGGATCGACGGCGACAACGCCCTTGCGCATCGGGTCACCAGTTCGGGTGATTCCGTACCAGGATACGCTGGGAGAGACACCGGCAGTCGATGCGCTGTAGCTGGTAGCCCTCATGCGAATAGAGCGCCAGTAGACAATTTCCTGTCCATCGTCGGTAGTCAGGGTTTGGCGGATGATCTTCTGGCCGTAGACGATTACCTGGTCGCGCGGTTCCTGGGCTACCCAGACGTCTTCGAGGACGCGGTCGACTTCTTCGCCGTCGACGAAGCGGGTACGATAGCGCCGCCGGGTGATGCCATAGGCTCCCGGTTCGACTCGGCGGGTGTCGATGAGGAGGTCTCGATCACCAATCCAGACGGTCTCAAAAGGAGCGATCTCCTCTTCCAGGTCGATTTCTTCCACGATCCGCACAATAGAGATCTGCATTTCCGGGTAGATAAGCGCGTCCAGCGAAGGCGAGACTTCGTCCAGACCGGCCAGGCCGATGCCGATTTCAGCGAGGGCTTCGCCTACGGTCCGGCTCAGAGTGCGCGTCTTATAAAGGCGACCGTCCGCCAGCAGACTGATGGGGGTGCTGCGCTGAATCAGCACCCTCATGCCGGTGCTTACGGGCGTTCCCAGGCTCGGCTGGACGTTATCGCCCAAGTAGATGGTAATCTGGGCGTCCAGCAGTGCTTCGCCGACCGTCTCGGACATCGTATGAATCGTATAGGGTATCGAGCCTTCATCGATCACGAGCAGCGCCGACCGATCGATTTCGATTCGGAGCGGGTCGTTGCCAATCTGCCCCCAGAGGCTGCCGATGCCAAAGAGGGAAGGGTTCAACTTGGGCGGTGCCCTGGGGATCTCCTGGTCCCAGCTGGCGAGCTCGCCATTGATGGTTAACCGGTCATAGGAATTGTAAGCGATGCCGGCATCCCGCAGGAGCTCGACGGGCGTTGATGCCCAACTTGAGATCAAGGTCTCGCGACCGTCGGCATAGATGTGAAAGGGGCGCGGGCGGTCAACCCTGATGCGCAAGCCGTCCACAATTTCCGTGTCGAGGCTATGGGAGATCCGCACTTCTTCAAGTTTTCCGGTCGAACCCTCGCCGGCTCCACTGCCGGGCTGAAGGAGGCCGACGGTCGCGACGGTGCCTACTTCCGTCTGCGCGCCCTGCAGCTCGCCCAAATGGTCCAGCGACAGGCCGAGGTCTGTCAGGAGTGCGCCGACAGCCCGACGATGCGTATTGATTGTTAGCGAGTGGCCGTCAACCACGATCTCAACCGGAGTTGCGGTGAAGTTCCAGAGTGCCCAAAGGCCAACGATAGCGGCCGTCACCAGTGACAACCGCACCATCAGCCGAATCTGCCGTCCCGGCCATCGCCTGACCTGGGAATGGGCGACAGTCACATCAGGCCTTACCCGTCGAGTGACAGTAGCCATGGCTCTATTCTATCCAATGAAATAAGAGAGTGAAAAAAATCCAAGTCCTGCCTATGTACTCCTAAGACTGCGCAAGCGCCGGAAATGTTCCCGAACTCGAGGAATACGTTTGGGCGCAAGCGGCCGAGGGGCGGAGGGAGGGAGGAGGTAACCGGCCCGGAGATGCGCGGCCGGCTCGCCAGGGTTCCCTGGGTCCGCGGTTGCGGGGATCCTCATGGGACGAAGCGGCGGAAGGCCAGCCAAGTGCTGGCCCGGATAGAACGCTCTGCCATGGACGGCCTGCGCCAGGGCGAGCGTGCGACCGGGATTTTATGTTCGGGAGGGCACCGGCTGACCGGCTGCAGAGAGGGTAGGTTGCCGAAAGAAAATGGGCAATGCTACGCGAGCCAGTTCATCTCGCTTCGGAGCGGCCAGCGGTAGCGTTCTTGCGGCCCGGTGTGGCGGGCCCAGGCCTTGAGGATCGCTTCGTCCGCCCTTTTCCGCTCCATCTTTCGCCGAACCCATTCCGGGTCCCAGTCGCGCAGGGTTTCGGCGTGCAGGTCCTGCATTATGGACCGGCATCCGCCGTCGTCCGAACGGTCGACCCTTTCGTCCGGGTCCTCCTTCAGATTGAACAGCTGAGGCGGCTGGCGGTGATAGTAGATGTATTTCCAGTCTTCGCGCCGAACCATGCGTTGAAGGGCGCCTTCTGGCGGGCCGAACTTGTCGGTACAGTATTCGGAAAAGGCGACGTCCTCCCAGAGTGGGGGGTCAGGACGGCCGTCGATTTGGGCGAGAAAGCTGCGGCCGGCTGCATTGGGCAGCGGCGGGGCGCCGAGGGCATCAAGCATCGTTGCGGCCACGTCGACGGCGCTGACGACACGCTGGCATCGCTGCCCTTGAGGGATGCGACCGGGCCAGCACATGATGAGTGGGACTCGGACCGACTCTTCGTAGAATACGTGCTTCCAGAAGAGGCCGTGCTCGCCCTGCATATCGCCGTGATCGGAGGTGTAGACGATCAACGTATTGTGGTCGATCCGGTTGGCCCTGAGCGCGTCCAGAATCTGTCCGATCAGCGCGTCGGTCCGGTAGACAAGGCCGGCATAAGCAGCCCGAGCCCGCAGGGCCTCAGCGTCGTCCAGTTTTTCTATTCCGGTGGCGTTGCGCCACCAGCGCAAGAATGGATGCCCTTTGCCGGCAGGGGGAGCCGGCTTGCGCGGTGGTGCAATTGCGCCGGCGTAACGCTCGAAGTCCTCGGCGCGGGCGACATAAGGGGGATGGGGCAGCATCAGCCCGACGGAAATGCTGAAGGGTTCGTGAAGCAATCCGGCCCGTTTCTGCACGCCAAGCTGGTTCAGGCGTGCGATGGTAACGGCGGTGACTTCTTCGTCATGCACCTGGTAGCCACTCTGGCCTGGCCCTGAGCGGATCAGGCTCATTCGTTCGGGGCCGGCAGTGCCTTCAAGGACGCCGCGGTCGGGCCCGGGGTTGCCAGGGTAGTTGGCGCTGTGGTCGCCGACAAAGCGCGCGGCGTAGCCGTGCAACTGGTCGGGCCCCAGGGCATGCATGCGGCCAACGAGCTCCGGCTTGTAGCCTGCTGCGCCCATGGCGTGTGCGATGGTAGGAATGGACGAGTCCAGCGCGTGCTCGTTGGTCCAGACTTCGTTCTGGTAGGGGTGGCGGCCGCTGAGCATCGACATGCGCGAAGGGACGCAGATCGGTGAGCAGCAGTAGGTGTTATCGAAGACCACGCCGCGGGCGGCCAAGCGGTCGAGATTGGGCGTATCCACGATGTCGTTTCCATAGCAGCCGGTTACATGCGGGCTGTGCTGGTCGGAATGAATATAGAGAAGATTTGGCCGGGGCAATTCCCTCATTGCGCACTCCGTTCAGGCATAACTGAATGGTCGTTGCCGCGGGTTGAACTGCGGGTCGGCGGCGCGTGCCTCTTGTCCGCAGCTTCGGTCCATGCTAAACGCAGAGGCCTTTACTGAGCAACCTTCACGGTAGAGTGCCAGCGCCCGGGTCCGTTGAGAGGCGGCAGATGCAGTCTGGCAGGGGGCCAGGATCAGGCAATCGCATCTAAATCTGGACGCCGAAATGCCCAACGAAGGGCGCCCACAAGGGGCGCCCCTACCAAATGTCGATCGTTTTCGGCCAAGGAACCGAACTCCAGAAGGGTACCCACAAGGGGTGCCCCTACGATGATTTGCTGTTGTGGGCGGTTTTTTCGGAGTTAGGCTCGAATCAGTTCGTGTCGCGGGTCTTGGCCCAATTAGATGCAATCGCCCTTGTGCCAGGATGGTTTGGCCGCAGTGTTCGGATGCAGGATAATAGAATCCCTGATGACTGGAGAGAAACGGGAACGGAGCGCGGCGGCCGAGACGTGACGGGCGGCCGCGAGATCATGGTTGGCGAGCAGGCGGAGACGCGATCCACGGTGACACACGTCAGGGGAAGAACCTGCCTTACGGCTCGGGGATCGTGTTGCAGCCTGGATGCCGGAGACCCAAGTTGAAGCTGCGCGAGTGACTGCAATTCCAAATCCCGGCGGCGATATGCCGGGGAAAGATTCGGATATCGGGTGTGCCGGCTGCGGATACGCCAACCGTGCCGACGCCAACTTCTGCGCTTTTTGCGGGCAGCCGATGGCGGCCAGGCAGAAGTGTGACAGTTGCGAAGCAGAGATCCTGCCAGGTCAGCTCGCCTGCTGGGCATGCGGCGCGTTGACGGCTGCCGCGCCCGCGGGCGACACGGAGAGCCTGGCGGAAGGCGGAGGGCCGACATTTGCCCCTGCGGAGACGGCCGGGAGCGGCGCGAGTTGGAGGAAACAGCTACAGGGCGTCTCCGCCAACAGGATGCGAACCATGATCCTTTGGGGAGGCAGCCCCATTCTCTTCGCCGCCATCCTGGTTGCCGCGGTTGCGAGAGAAAGCCTTGGCATTGAGGGCATTTTCGCCGGCCGGGGAGGGGAAGCATCCAATGTAGCCGCCGCTGAGGGGCAGGCTGGAGGACAGGCCGGCGCGGAAGACGGGGCCAGCTTCGATCTGCCGATCAGTAGCACGACGCTGCCCAGCGGCGACGAGAAGACGAAGGCTTTCGAGCTCATCCATGAGGGTTTGAGCCGTCCTCGCGGGGTCGCTACAGCGAACGGCAGGATATACATCGTGGACCCGGAACAGGTCGCCCTGATCGTGCTGGATTCGGACGGGAGGGAGTTGGGCCGGGTCAACAGAGCGGACCGCGACTTTGTCGAACCGGTCGACGTCGCCGTGGACGCGGCCGGGAACGTCTATGTATTGGACGCGGGCGGAGGCGGACAGATAAGCGTTCACGACTTGGACGGCGCTTACGTCTACACGGTCCCGGTCGCAGAGAACAGGCTTGATCGCAGCCGGGGGATTGACGTGGACTACCAGGGGCGAATCTGGGTCGCGCTGACGCCGGCTCAGGTCGTGGCCGCATTTGACGCCGGCGGGCAGGAGCTGATCAGCTTCGCGACCGATCTGGAGGGCAGAGACCTGCAGCCGGTTGACGTCGTTTTCCATGCCGACGACGCTGTCTACGTTTCGACAGTCGGTGTAACGGCCGTAATTCGCTTTTCGCTCACGGGCGAGCCGGCCAGCCTGTGGCCGCTTGTCGACGCAAACAGCGTGGACGGCCCGCATTTGGCCGCGGACGAGGACGGGGTTATATATGTCACGCAGCCCGAGCGAGGCGGGCTCCTACGCATCGCCGGCGACGGTATGGACTCGTTGCAGGCCTGGGTACTGCCGGCGGGGCCGTCGATTCGCAAGCTGGTCGGCATCGCGGCCGGCCCGGACGGGGCGCTCGTGGTGACCGATAGTGAGAACGGCAGTGTTTATCGGCTACCGACAGAGCCGCACGATCCGGCTGATGGGTAGGGGCAGCAAGGGGAAAAGGCGGGAAGGTGAGCGAAGGGGGAGGGAAAGTGACTGACGACGCAGGCAACGGCGAAGGCCGAGGGCGCGCGTTTTTCAGTGAACCGGACACAGCTGGGCTGATGCACCGCGCGTTCACGCGCTCGCTGGGCTTTGACAGGGCCGATATGGACCGCCCGATGATCGGCATTCTCAACACGTACAGCGAGATGAACAACTGTCACGCCCACTTCCCCGAGCTGGTTGAAGCTGTCAAGCGCGGCGTCTGGCAGGCGGGGGGCTTTCCGCTGGAGTTCCCAACGATCAGCCTGGGGGAAATATATCTGACGCCGACTTCGATGCTGTGGCGGAATCTAGCGGCGATGGACACCGAGGAGATGATACGGGGCAACCCGATGGACGGCGTCGTGGCGCTGTGCGGTTGCGACAAGACGACGCCGGCTGCGCTGATGGGGATAGCCAGCGCCGACGTGCCGGCGATCCTCGTATCCGGGGGGCCGATGCTCAACGGCCACTGGCGCGGCCAGACACTGGGGGCGTGCACCGACTGCCGGCGACTGACGACGGAGTACCGCGCCGGCAATCTCGACGACGGGGAATACCTGGAAGTCGAGGAGAATCTCGTGCGCAGCCGCGGCCACTGCATGGTGATGGGCACGGCCTCGACGATGAATTCACTGACGGAGGCGATGGGTATCTCTCTGCCCGGCAACGGGGCAGTTCCGGCGGCGGACTCGCGGCGCATCCTGCTGGCTGAGAACGCCGGGCGCCGCATCGTCGGGCTGGCGGCCGAAGAGGTGCGTCCGTCGCGGATTCTGACCCGCCACGCTCTTGAAAACGCGGTCACGCTGCTGTGCGCATTGGGCGGCAGCACGAACGCCGTCGTCCATCTTCCAGCGCTGGCGGGACGGCTTGGGATCGATCTGCCGCTTGACCTTTTCGACCAAATAAGCCGCCGAACGCCGCTGCTGGCCAATATTCGGCCGAGCGGCGCCTATCAGATGGAGGACCTCTTCTATGCCGGCGGCACATCGGCGATTTTGCGCGAGCTGCTCCCTCTGCTCCATGGCGATGCGGCGACAGTCACCGGCAAGACGCTGGCGGAGAATGTGGCTGCCAGCGTGATCGTCGACTCTGACGTCATCCGTTCGCACGACAGCCCGCTCAAAGCGGAGGGGGGGTTGGCGATTCTGCGGGGAAACCTTGCGCCGTCGGGCGCGGTGATCAAGCATGCGGCGGCATCGTCCGAACTCATGCGGCACAGAGGGCGGGCGCTGGTCTTCAACGGCATCGCCGACCTTCAGGCCAGGATCGACGATCCCTCGCTCGAGGTGGAGCCGGGAGACGTCATGGTGCTGCAAAATGCGGGTCCGGTGGGCGGGCCGGGAATGCCTGAAGTCGGCAATCTGCCGATTCCCAGGAAGCTGCTGCGTCAGGGTGTGCGAGACATGGTCCGCATCTCCGACGCGCGCATGAGCGGCACGGCGTTCGGCACGATCGTACTTCACGTGGCGCCCGAGGCCGCGGTCGGTGGGCCGCTTGCCCTGGTCCGAAGCGGCGACGAGATTGAACTGGATGTGGCGAGGCGACGGCTGCATCTGTTTGTCAGCGAGGAGGAGCTCGGGCGGCGCCGCGCGGCGTGGCGTCCGCCTGAGCCTGATTACAAGCGGGGTTACGGCAAGCTGTTCCTCGAGCATGTGCTTCAGGCGCCCCAGGGCCTGGACTTTGATTTCCTGTTGGGTCGCGATCCTGTTGAGACGATGGCCCAACCAAAATATTAACATGCCGCGACGGCGCTAGCCCGGAAGTGTTGTGGGTTGTGGCAGGAGAACGAGTCTGGCGCCGGACGGACCAGAAGGAGTTGAGGCAATGGCGGAGTTTCCACCGGTAGAGGAGCAGATGGCGATATTGATGCGGGGGGTGGAGTTCGGTGACGAGCAGACCCGCGTCAATATGGAGAAGGAGCTGCGAGAAAGAGTTTCGGAGAGCCGCGCAGAGAGGCGGCCCTTGCGCGTCTACTGCGGTTTCGACCCGACATCCAGCGATCTCCATCTTGGTCATACTGTTCCGCTGCGCAAACTACGGCAGTTCCAGGAACTGGGCCACACGGTCATCTTTCTGATCGGCACTTTCACCGGCACGATTGGCGACCCCAGCGACAAGGAGAGCGCCCGCACGCAGCAAAGCCTTGAGGAGGCGCTTGAGAAGGCGCGCGGCTTTACCCAGCAGGCACAACGGGTGCTGGACCAGGAGAAGACGATTGTCGACTACAATCACAGGTGGCTGGGGGAGCTGGACTTCGGCGATGTGATCCGATTGGCGAGCAACTTCACGGTTCAGCAGTTTCTGGCAAGAGACAATTTCAGCAAGCGTCATACCCGGGGCGAGCCGATCTGGCTGCACGAGTTCTTTTACGCGCTGATGCAGGGATATGACGCCATCATGCTCGACACCGATGTGCAGATTGGGGGCACGGACCAGCTCTTCAATCTGATGGCTGGGCGGACGCTGATGAATGCTCATGAAATGCGTCCGCAGGTGGTGTTGACGTTTCCGATCCTGGTAGGCACCGACGGCCAGCGCCGGATGAGCAAGTCGACCGGCAATCACATTGGCATAGACGAGCCGCCGGGCGTAATTTTCACTAAAGTCGTCAACTTGCCCGATCACACGTTTGCCAACTTTGCCGAACTGGTTACCCGTTGGAGCCAGGCAGAGATCGACCGGATGGTGGCGCAGATGGAGTCAGGGGAGATGGAGCCGCAGGCAGCGAAACGGGCGCTGGCGAAGGAGATCGTAAGTATCTTCCACGGTGAAGAGGCAGGTGAGCAGGCGGCGGTGGACGCGGCCCGGATGCACGCGGGCGCGGCGCCCAGCGATGCGCCTCAGTTCACACTTTCGCACAAGATGAACTTGCTGGAACTGATGAGCGCTTCCGGGCTGGTGCGAAGCAAGGGGGAGGCGCGCCGGCTCATTCGACAGGGGGGCGTGCGACTCAACGGAGAGGCTGTCGCGGACGGAGTAACGACGTCCCTGACGCCGAACGGAGAGGAAAACGTCGTCCAGATTGGCAGGAAAAGGTTTCTGCGGGTTGTCTCCACTTCGTGACGCGGCAGGGCGACAATTGGAGGTCCGGTTCGTATCCGACGGGAAAAGATAAGGAACCGGATGCCACGCTTCCCCCGATAGTGGCTTCCAACCACAACGTGACAACTCGGTCCCTATGCAACAAAGGATAACATACTTCCTCTGTTTTGTAAAGGGGCAAATTCCTGCAATTTCCCGAAAATGTGTCTAATTGTCACCGAATCTTACCGATTTGGGACATGTCGCGTTGTTCCGGCGAGGGTCTACACCTGACATAAGAGTTAGTTGACACCTTTGACGGCCAGCTCTGCACGGGTGGGAGAAGCGTCGTGAGGCGCCCGGCCATATCAACCTGAAAGATGGAATAGTGCAAGGAGTGAGTGATGGGGTCATTTGACGGAAAGCGGGGCCTGATTTTTGGCGTTGCCAACAAGAACTCGATTGCCTGGGGGATAGCGCAGGCTCTGGCTGAGGAGGGCGCAACGCTGGGTTTCAGCTATGCGGGGGAGATGCTGCAAAAGCGGGTAACCCCGCTGGCGGAGAGCGTCGGCAGCAGTTTCGTCGAGGAGTGCGATGTCACGGATGACGGGGCGATTGACGAGCTGTTCACAAAGGTCGAGGAGCGTATGGGCAGGATCGATTTTCTGGTCCACTCGATTGCATTCGCCCCGCGAGAGGACCTCGGCGGCCGATTTGTCGAGACAAGCCGTGACGGTTTTCGGATTGCGCTCGACATCAGCTGTTACAGCCTGGTCGCGCTCGCCAGGCGAGCGCTTCCGCTGATGTCCGGCGGCGGCAGCATAATGGCGATGACCTATTACGGGGCGGAAAAAGTTACGCCGAACTATAACGTGATGGGCGTTGCAAAGGCCGCCCTGGAAGCTACGATTCGCTACCTGGCCTGGGACCTGGGCAAGGATCAAGTCAGGGTCAACGGGATCAGCGCGGGGCCGATCAAGACGCTTGCCTCGGCCGGCGTAAGCGGTTTTCGCAAGAGCCTCGGATATGTGGGGACGGTTGCGCCGATGGGAAACGTTACGCAGGGGGACGTGGGGAACGCGGCGCGCTTTCTGCTGGGGGACTGGGCGGAAAAGATTACAGGCGAAGTGGTATATGTTGACGGCGGCTACAATATCATGGGCGCGCCGGACCTTGACGCCGCGGAATCCTGAACCGCCGGAGGCAGTTGAGGCGGAACCAAAACGGGTCAGCCCATCGAGCGGGCTGACCCGTTTTTCATGTCTTGATGGGGGAGCTGACGACACTGGAATGCACGACCTCCGTTCTTTCGGTAGGGCATGCAGACAACTGGTCCGCGCTTCCGGTTCCTTCTGGTCTGGCAAATTGACTTCTGCCGTGGCGGGAGCGACGGGATTTGAACCCGCGACCTCCGGCTTGACAGGCCGACATGCTAACCGCTACACCACGCCCCCAGCAGGAAATCGAGACATGTGATCGCAAGGATACCACTGCCGCACGTGATTGTCAAATGAAGGTCAACTTGGGTGCGTTTCGAGACGGGGAGCAGTTCTTTGATTGCAACCGGTCAGATGGGAGGAGATCCACGAAGAAACACGAAGGGATACGAAGATACGCCGAGTAGCACGGAGAGGAACGAAGGATTGAGAGGCCCGCTGGTCCTGAGGGAATCTCCTCAAATCTGGGATGCTGCTGTCAGTTGTCCATGGCAACTGCGTTGTGAGGTGTCCGGGATGCTTCCTCAGTCGCTGCGAGGGGTACGGCGTGCGATGTGTTTGCGGATCTGCCGCAAGAGGCTTGGTGGGGCGGCGGGCTTACGAGGCGGCGACGGTTGTTTCTTGTTGGATAGGCGGGGCCGGCGGGAGTTTTGGGCGACCCTGTGTGCAGCTTGGCGTCCCTGAGTCAGGGCCTCATGGTAGAAGCCCTTCATCAGCTCGGGTGTGATCTTGCGGCCTTCGGTTGCCCACAAGACGACCGCTCTGCCGATGGCCCAGGTGCCGGCGTAGGAGACGGCCACTTTGGGCACAATCCCCACAACCGGAATCAGGCCGCTCATTTGCCGCGCGAGCTGGCGGAAGAGAAAACCTCCTCCAAGGACGCCGGCTATTTCCCCCAACAGCTGCTGGGGCGAGCCCTTTTTGCCTGAGACAAGGGCGATTTTGTAGGCCATCATCAACTGATTCTTGGTAAGAACAATTGCGTCGCCGGCGCCCAGGACAAAGCCAAGCCCGGGGACAGCCTCGCCCAGGCCGGTTGTGAAGGAGTAGCTGGCGTTGGCCTGGGAAGTCTCCTGAATGAGCAGATGGAAGGCGGGGGGGCGCAGCGGAGGCAGTCGACGGGCCAGCGGCAGGCGCAACTCGGCGGGAGCGATTTCTACCAGCGCCCCGGCCACCAGCGCGACCGCACGTGCGGACCAGTCCGGGACCACGACGCGCGCCTGTTCGCCACGGCGGACGATGTCGGCGCCGGTTTTCTGCCCTTCGGGGCCGATCACGACGATCAGAGAGGGAATTGACTGGGCGTTCAGGGCCTGCAGCAGACTGGCCAGGTCGGCGCTGAGTTCAAGTTGGGTAGTTACAAGCAGGGCGCAGTCCGGCGTTGTCCGCGGCGCGTTGGCAGGAGGTCCCTTGGGGTCTGCGGCGAGGGGCGCGATGGCGGTGCTGTCGGAGCGGAGCCCGGAACCCGCGCCGTCGGTGACGGTGATCCAGGGATGGACGAAGTCAGCGGCGGGGCCGCTGAGGGAGCTTGCGGCAAGCTCGGCGTCAGTTCCGTCATCGGCTGCGATTAGCAGATGGAAGGTGGACGCGATCTCGCGTTGAATTTCCGCAAGGTTGATTTCGCTGACGATCTGCCAGATCGAACGCAGCGGTAAGGCGCGCATCGCCCGTTTAACCTATCCGTAGACCCGTACGCCATCGTCGCCGTCGCGGTCCTGCGACTGGAGAACGCGGGTGAAGGCGTCGAGAGTACGCTCGATGTCGTCGGACGTGACAGAGAGATTGGTAACGGCCCGAAGGTGTGTGTTGTTGGTGGGATTGACGAGCACGCCCAACTCTTTCAAGCCGGCAGAGAACTGCGCGGTCGTCATATCTTCGCGGCGCAGTTCGAAGTAGACGATGTCGGTCTCAACTGTTTCGGGGTCGACGACGATGCCGTCAAGCTGGGCGAGGCCCTGCGCCAGCTTGCGGGCGTTGGCGTGGTCGTCGGCGAGGCGTTCGACCATCTCGGAGATGGCGATGATTCCGGCGGCGGCGATAATGCCGGCCTGACGGGTACCGCCGCCGAGGACTTTGCGCATACGGCGCGCGCGGCGAATGAAGCCGGCGCTGCCGGCCACCACGGAGCCAACCGGCGCGCCAAGCCCTTTGCTGAGACAGACGCTGACACTGTCGGCCTCCTGCACCAGCCGCGCAGGGGGAACGTTCAACGCCACAGCCGCGTTCCAGAGGCGCGCGCCGTCGACGTGAAGTTTCAAGTCGTGTTTGTGCGCCAGGTTTCCGGCAGCGTCCATGTAGGCCACGGGAAGACAGCGTCCGCCGCTGCGATTGTGGGTATTTTCGATTGCCAGCAGCCGCGTGCGGGGATAGTGTTCGTCGTCGTTGCGAATCGACGACTCGACCAATTCCAGGTCCAGCGTGCCGTCGGGCACTGTGGGAACGGTGTGGGGATTGACGCCGCCAAGAGCGGCCGAGCCGCCCTGTTCAGCCAGGAAGATGTGGGCCTGGTCGCCCAGGATCATCTCGTCACCGCGACCGCAGTGGCTCAGCACCGATACCAGGTTGCCCATGGTTCCGCTCGACACAAAGAGGGCAGCCTCTTTGCCCAGCATTTCGGCCGTCATCGCTTCGAGGCGATTGACCGTGGGATCTTCACCGTAGACGTCATCGCCGACGGGCGCTGCAGCCATCGCTTCCCGCATTGCGTCGGTTGGATGGGTGACGGTATCGGAACGCAGGTCAATAGGTTTTTGCGTCAAGTCGGTGACCTCATGTGGGCGCACTGGTTGGCGGCACGTTAGCGCCGGGCGCTATTGGCTTCAGTTCAAGGGTTGCCGGCCGTAGACAAAAGCAGTAGGAGGAGGAGAGAGAAGGGGGCGGGCTTCAACTGTGACCGCGACGCCGCCATTCTCTCTCCTCGCTCTCATTACTCTGTCCTACAGATTATTCGGGCCGGAAGGTCCCGATAATCTGATTGATTTCCTGTTGTCGATTGCGGACCTGATTTTCCGGTACGGCGACGATCAGGATGTAAGCTGTGTCATTCGCTCGCAAGGCGGTAATCGCGATATGAGCGCTGAACAAACCTTGGGCTGCCAGATCGGCTGTCGCCACGCCGTTGATGGAGGGCAGATTATTGGTCGTGCCGGCCTCAAGGCTCTGAACTTCCACGGGCACCGGCAGAGGCAGTCTTTCGAGCTGTTCCGTCAGCCAGTCAACCAGTCTCTCGGATGAGATGTCATCGTCGAGGTTGGGGAAGATCCCGACTCCGGCCAAGGCGGCGATGGGCGGTCTTGAGAAGATCGCGACCTGCGCGGAAAGATGGCCGGCGTTTTCGCCTCCGGGCTGGGTCAGCGCGTCATCGACCTGCTCCGCGGCGGCCGGGCTGACGAAGCGCATGATCTGGCTGAGCTGGCCGCTCTGCAGATCAAAGCTCAACCAGCCTGGCGGGACGGCGTAGGAGAAGCCGAGGCGTTCGTTGACGACCGCGCTCCAACCCCTGGGAATCGTTACCTTGGGCTCTGGGGCGGGCGTCGCGGTCGGCGGCTCGGGCGTCGCGGTTGGCGGGACCGGCGTCGGCGGCTCGGGCGTCGCGGTTGGCGGCACCGGCGTCGGTGTGTCGGTCGGCGGGACCGGCGTATCGGTCGGCGGCACCGGGGTATCGGTCGGCGGCGGCGGCTCCGGCGTGGCGGTCGGCTCCGCCCGCTGGTCGCGACGGCAACCGGCGATTGTCAGGGCCATAACCACTGCCATCAGAACGACCCAGTAGGTAGATCGCCGGGGTACAAGCCGGCTCAACCAACTGGTTCGTTCAACTTTCGAGTTCTGCATCGTAATCCTCCATGTGGATAGTTAGAGCCGCAACTGCGACTTCAGAAAAAAGTGTGTTTCTTCTTCTCCGCTATTGTTGCTGAGCCAAATAAGCAGCCCTCCATCGAATGATTGCAGTACGCCTTGCAGTTGTGCTGGTTGGCCGGTCGCCCAGCCCAAAGCCTCTTGAACATAGGGGCTCTCTACCCAGATCTTGCCGATCCCGCGCACGGGTTCGAAAAGCCCATCCGCGGGCCCCGCGGGCAACTCCAAGTCATTGGGAAGGCGCGTTTCCCCGCGCCAGCTGTGTTCGCGCTGCTCCCATTCGCCGCTGTCGAAATGGATATAGACGGCAGGCCTATCGAGACGGGCCAAGGCCAACCCGAACTGGAATTCCTGGATTTCAAAATCAGGGAGCGTTGGGTCGTTCGGATCGAGAGACTTGGATGGGTCGGTGGGCACGCCATTGGGACAGCCCAACTCTTCGGCGACTTCCTGTTTCTGGCTGAGAAAAGTATCGAACTCAGCGGCGATCTTATATGGACAGGCGCCGAGAAAACCTTCGTCCAGGGCGGCGGCGGGTTCGGCTTCGTCCGGCTGCGGGGCAGCGGCATCGGAGTTGGTGTCAACGGCTGCCGCGGGCGCGGGGGCGCTGGCAGTCGAATCGGTTTGGGTTTCGGCTGCAGGTGAGGAGGACGGAGGCGCGGCCGGGGCAGCGGCTTCGGAGGTCGCGGCGGGCGCAGAGCTCCGCGGCAACAGCCTGGTGGAAAAGAGTCCGAGCAGCGCCACGAGGGCCACCAGAAGGAGGCTGCCCGCGACGGCCATCGCCAGAGGCGGGCGCGAGCGTGTCGATGGAGGCGTCAGAACCTTTTCGTGCGGCACAGTTCTGGGTGGGTCCGCGCGATCTGCTGGCGGGAGGGCGGTATCTGCTTGATCATCGCCGGCAGGAACGATCACTGTATCGGTGGTGATCTGTCGCGGCGGGGGCAGGCCGACCGACGTGAGCGATACAAGCGTCAGGGTAGACGTCTGCTCGGCGAGACTGTTCTCCTGAGACAAGATGCGACCTGCGACGGCAGTCAGGGCGTCGGCCATCTTGCCGGCGCTGGCGTAGCGGTTCTCCGGCTCCTTCGCGAGGCTGCGGCGCAACACATCGACCAATTCAGGCGGGAGCGAGGCGAGCAGGTCGTTCGGCAGGGAGAGCGGCGCGTAGACATGCGCGTGCAAGATCTGGGTTGTCGAGCCGGCAAATGGCGACCGCCCAACCAGACAGCGAAACAGAACTGCACCGAGCGAATAGATGTCTGCGCGGCCGGACACGGCGCGGGTGCCAGCGCACTGTTCGGGAGCCATGTAGGCTGGCGTACCGATTGTTCGCCCTTCACTCGTCAGTTCAGGCGTATCCAATGCGCGGGCGATGCCGAAATCGGAGAGCAGAGGCGCAACCGGTTGCTCGGCAGCCATTCGGTTCGATTCACTCGTCAAACCGACCGGAATGCCATCGAGCAGCTGTTCAGCCTCGTGGACGGCTGACGCAGCCAATTCGTCTGGCTGGAGTGCGCCGAAGGCGTTCGGGCTGACCGGTCGCAAAAGAATATTGCTGGGTTTCACATCTCGATGGACGATGCCCTGGATATGCGCGTAGTCGAGCGCACGTGCGATCGGCGCAAGGAGGTTGCAACTTTCCGCCACGCTCAGCCGCTCGCGGCGGTTGAGCAGCTCGGAAAGGCTGTCGCCGTCTACCAGCTCCATCGCGATGTAGGCGCTGTCCTCGCCGGTTGCATCCCCTACCTGCAGTGTCTGGACGATGTGCGGATGCCGGAGGCCGGCGACCAAACGGGCCTCCTGTCGAAAACGGTTTCGCAGCGCGTCATCGGCGCTGGGCGACAGGAGCTTCAGCGCGACGAATCGTTCCTGGATTTGGTCGTATGCTCGGTAGACGCTGGCGGCGCCGCCGCTGCCGAGGCGCTCACCCAGCAGGTAACGGCCGATCCGCTGGTCGGTTGGCGTGGCTTCCCGGTCAGGCGGGGCGTCCGGGGTCATGTCAGCGGGGTCCCCAGGTCGTCCAGCGCTTATGGATTCAGTTTCCTGGCCTTCATTTGGTTCGGCCAAGTGGGCGGAATCCTTCGGTTCAGGTACCATTGCGTTTCGGTGTCTACACCTGCAACTGCTTTCCGCGCCCTTCTTGCTCCGTGCCAGCATCTCCGCGCCACAGGTTTTCCTGCGTTACGGCAGGGGAAGGAGACTGGGATTCGGGAACGGATCCGGCTCTGCTGCCCAACATTGGCGGCGCAACGGGTTTCTCATTGCCGCCGGGACTGGCGCGTCAACGTTGACGCAGACCGAATTGGGGGAGAGAGTTGATGATCTGTCTATGGCGTAATATAATACCAGACTATATGGAATAGGGAAACAGGCGTTGGGACGCATTGACGCAGATTTGGAGCGGAGATCGTCGCGGCATTTGAAGTTGTCGAAGGGTCTCCGCAAATGCGAACGGCACGAAACTGCTACGACGGAGAGCGGACCAGGATACAGAGTGCACCCCTGGTCTTGAGCGCACTCTCGATCGGTGGCAGGAGGGCTGCGCCTCCATTGCCCGGCTGGTCGAACTGAGGAGCATTAGCGCGCGTGAGTCAGATCGCCAGGTTGGTCTGCCTGAGCGGACCGGATGCGGGCACCGAATTCGAACTCTCCAAGAAAACTTTTCTCGTTGGGCGCTCTCCGGGCGCTGACATCAACATAAATGACAGTTTCGCCAGCCGCCAACACGCGGAACTGCACTTCATCGATAACGCTTACCGCCTGCGGGACCTCGAAAGCAAGAATGGCGTGTTCGTCAACGGCAGCCGAATGGCGCCTGGCGCAACGGCATGGCTTGAGGACGGAGACTCCCTCCAATTCGCCTCTACGCGCTTCCGCTTTCACGACCCGTCGGTTACGATTACCGCCCCATTCCTCGAGGCACTGCCCGAATCCGGCCTGCGCGTGGAACCGGCCACCCGGCAGGTCTTCATAGATGGGAAGGTCCTCATACCGCCGCTGAGCGTTAAGCAGTTTGATTTGCTCTGGTATCTCTACCAGAATCGCGGCCGCGTGGTCAGCAAGGATGAACTGGCCAATCAGATTTGGTCGGAAGTAAGCGGCGACGTTTATGACGCCAGCATCGACCGCATGGTGAGCAGGGTACGCAATCGGATCGAGACCGTCCGGGGATCCGAGGAAGGGTCGCAGTCCAGGTTTATTGTAACCGTGCGGGGATACGGGTACCAGTTTAGCGAGCAGTAGCCGGGTCGCCATCCTCTCTGAAGTCACGACGAAACCCAGAATCTACAAGCCCATTTCACGGGAGCGGTGCGCCGTTCCCACCAATTCGCTCTTTGAACCGTGGATCGTAGGCGAACGGTCCGGTTTGTGTTTCAGAATGTTCAGAATTCGGGCTGCCCTTTGGCGTATCCTTTAGCCGTTGCTTCTTCTGCCGCCGCTATACGGCGGCCAATCAGCTCGGCTAGCGAAAGGATATCCTCATGGCCCCAATTCACGATGCAATCGCATTGGACGGCGTAGAGTTCGTCTCCGCGACAGGTCAGGGAGAAATTGACGCCGCGACGGCGTCTCCGCATGCTCTCATTCCTGCGGCCAGGGCCGGCGATGAAAGGGCGTTTCAGGGCCTGGTCGAGGCATACTGGGGCCAGGCGGAGCGTCTGGCGGGCAGCATTCTGAGGTCGGAAGAGGCCGCGGCCGACGCGGTGCAAGAGGCGCTGATTAAAGTCCACCAGGCCATGCCCCGTTTCAAGGATGGCAATTTTCGTGGATGGCTGATGCGGATCGTTACCAACACATGCTACGATCACCTACGCGGTCAGAAGCGCCAGGCTGCAGTCAGCTTGGACCGGTTGGTAGAGGACTCGGAATTGGAGGCGCCCGACACGCGCGTCGAGCAAGATCCAGTGCGTTGCGCCTTACGTCGCGAGAGAATGGAGGCCCTCGGCGGAATGGTCAACCGGCTACCAGCCTGGTATCGCGACGTGGTGATTCTCGTCGACATCCATGGGTGCGACTACGGTGAAGCCGCGGCCTTACTCGGGCTGCCGCGCGGCACGGTCAAGTCCCGCCTGAGCCGGGCCCGCGCCAGCTTGCGCGACCGGCTGCTTGAGACAGACTTGCTTGACCGGCCGCGCGCTTGAAGCCTGCCTTCGCCAACAGGCGTCCAGGTGATGCGCTTACTCTGCGCCCAGTCCCAGTTCCCCGATTGCTGCGCACAGCCGCTGGATGTCCGACTCGTCGTTGAAGAAGTGGGAGGAGACGCGCAGGAGGGTAGGGTCCGGTACGGAGCGGATCAGGACGCCTGCCTGTGCCAGGCGCTCAACCGCCGTGTCCGGCGCAATGCCGTCGATTGTAAAGCTCGTCAGGCCGGCGTGCGTCAGCGTTTCGACGAGGCGAACCGAGGGCAGTGCGGCGAGCGCGGCCCGCATCTTACGTGTGATTGTCTGCGTTCGTTCGAAGACCCAGTCCAGGCCCAGCAGCTCCAGCCATTGCAGGCCGCAGAACATTCCCGCAATCGCGGGACGGTATGTCGTGCCCACTTCATAGCGTTTGGCGCCTGCGGGCGGCAGGAAGATACCGGTCTCGTCGAAGGCGTCGCCGCTGCGCAGACTGGGATAGCCCACATAGGTCTGAAGCAGTTCTCCAAACCGAGCGCGATTGACGTAGAGGGCGCCTATACCCTCCGGCCCGCAAAGCCACTTTTGTCCTGGGATGGCGTAGAAATCGGCGTCCAGCGCCGCCATATCCAGCCGCATTGCGCCGCCCGACTGGGCCCCGTCGACTGCGATCAGCCCGCCATGTGCGTGTACGAGCGCGGCGAGCCGATCGATCGGCAGAATGACGCCGGTTTTCCACGAGACATGGGTGACTGACACAAGCCTCGTGCGAGGACCGATCGCGCGCTCGAATTTGCCCACGATAGCCTCTTCATCGTCGTCCAAACTGAGAGGCACGACACGCACAACCAGGTTGAAGCGCCGCGCGGCAGCATAGACTGGCAACAGTCCGCCGGGATGCTCCCACGAGTTGGTAACGATTTCATCGCCGGGCCGGTACTGAACGCCCCAGGTGGCGATGTTCATGCCGTCGGTCGTGTGATGGGTCAAAGCAACTTCGTCTCCCGAACAACCCAGCACGCGAGCAAAACTGCTGCGCAGCGCGGCGGCAGTCGATTGGTTTGCCGCGCCGGCGCTTAGATTGAGGCGACCATCGTTGAGTTGTTGATTGTTGGCCTCTTCGATGGCGCTGGCTGCCGCACGACTGAGCGGCCCGTAGGAGCCGGTGTTCAGATAGGCCGCATTCTGTACCGCCGGCAATTCTTTTCTGACTTCGTTGAGGTCAGGGACCATTGCTGTTATCTCACTTTGTTGTTTTGAATACGCGCCGGCGCGGTTCCGCTGACTGCGCCGGCAGGATCTCGGTCAGCCCGAAAAGGCCCATTGGCCCGGTCCATGGGTTTCCAAATAGAGGTCAACGGCGGACTCGGGGTTGCTACGCAGCTTCGAAGGCTGGTCACGCAGCCACTGCGGGAAATCACTGATCCAGGGCAAACCGTCCTCAAGCGTGCGCAGCATCAACTTGGTGACGGCCTCGCTGGCAGCCTTTTGCCCGCTGGTGTAGAAGGCGCGCACGAGCCGATCGCGGTCATATTCCAGTTGGCGCAAAAGGGGCCGCCAGCTCTGGATTCCGTTCTCCTCGACCAGGTCCAGAAGGAGATAGTGCGCGCGCGGGTCGCCGTTATAGGGCACGCCCACACTACCGGGGTTCAGAATTCGCTGCCGGACGCTACCCTCAGGTCGACTTGTCGATGCATTCCCTGGCTTTTCTATCGTGCGATCCAGGGGCTGATGCGTGTGGCCGCAGAGGATGACCGGTTCGTCGTAGATGGCAATGGAGCCGGCGATGGCACTGTTTTCGGTCGCCGGGGTGATGCCGGAGAACGGGTCGCCTGGCAAGCCGTGAAACAACCGCAAGGGCGGCGCATCATCTATTTCAATCAGCAGGTCATGCGGTAGATTGAGAAGGTAGCGAATGTCCTTCGGGCGTAACTGTTCCCATGTCCAGTGGACGATAGGAAATCGATTGCGTTCGTTGAAGATTGGCCAGCAGTCCGGCGTGTGCAGTAGGGAGATGACAAGATCATGGTTGCCTTGCACTGAAAGCCAGCCGCGCTGGCGCACAATGTCCAGCACTTCCTGCGTCCACGGGCAGCGGTTGATCAGGTCGCCAAGGAGGAAAACTGCGTCTGGCGCCTTCCGGTCGATGTCGTCGATAACGACTTCGAACGCAGGCAGATTGCCGTGAATGTCGCCCAGAATGGCAAGGCGCAACGGGCGGCTCATGTTGACTTCGCCGCCTTCAGTGGGTCTCTCTCATTCACAAAGTTTACTCGTCCAGTGGCTTCAGAGTAGGCCGCGAAGGACTGTCGGATGTCTTCCGCTTCCGGATCGTGTCCGTTCGACCTGCACCAGCGGAAAAACTTGATAATTTCCGGTTCGGCGGTGACGAGTTCCCAATAGAACAGTCGGGCGAT
>CBDCLG010000014.1:0-410637 GCA_965218625.1 Caldilineaceae bacterium
GCCAGCTGTACACGCTCTATCACCGCACGGACACGGAGAGCGCCACCTACCTGTCGCTGGAGACGGCGGCGGTATCAACGGGGGAGAACGCGAAGAGCCTGAGTTTCAGTACGATGACCGGGCGCAGCCTGATATCGGCGTGGTGCGGGACGAGCAGTGGCGGGCGCGAGGTGGCGGAGGTGGAGATCGACCCCGGGGTGGCGGGTACGTACAGTTCGCGGCCGCGGCCTGGTGGCGGCCTGGCATCGGCGCCGCCGCGTGACGACGGCACGCGTTGAGGGCGCGAAACGTCTAACCGACAACCGACAAACTACCATCGCATTCGTGCGAGTGCAGATCAGGAGGCCCCCGCTGTCACTGTCGACAGCGGGGGCCTCTTAATTTCTCTTCTTCCGGCAACTTTTGGCGAACCGGGCTGGCTACGTCCCAGAACGTCCGCACGTTCAGCCTGAACGATTCTCCTGTGCGCCCGCCTGCATGGTGGGATCGGGCCAGGGCATGACGGCCAGGGCACGGTTGCTTTTGTCCGACAGTCTCTGAAACAGCGCCACCGTGCCCCGGTCCTGGGGAACTAGTGTAGAAAGATAGAGGTCGCCGTAGGCGCTCAGGCTGATGTTCGTGAAGACCGCGTACGCCACCGGCCCGTGCACACTGTGTGTGTAGTAGTGGCTGCGCAAGCGGCTGTATTCGTCTTCGGCGCGTCCGCGGCTGGCCGCCCACAGAGTCTGAAAATCGGGGAAGCCCGACAGGACGCCGAAGAGTCTGCGAAAGCGGGTTGTATGGCGGTAACGCAGCGTCGTAACCCGCCACTGCCGCATGTTGGCCAGAGCGATAGAGTACCATCCGTGCCCCAGCACTCGTCGCAGCGGCGCATCCGGCGCAAGCAGCAGCGTCAACACGTTGGCGCCGCCGGCAGTGGTCCTGGCGGCGTTGCATTGGGCCCAGTTGAGGTCATGAAAGGCGAGGACAGCGCGGTTGACGCCGACCAGGTCGCCGTAGGGGTCCATAAGGAAGGCGGGTGTGCAGAGCGTGCTCAGCAGCGTCCATACTTTGGCAAAAACATCGTGGTGATCGAGGTCCTCGCGTACGATTTCTTCGTCGGCAATTTCGCTGGTCATGGCGAAAAACTCGCGACGTTCCAGTGACGTAAGTTTGAAGGCCCGCGCCAGTTCCCGCAGCGTTCCTCTGTCCAGCCGCATCTGGGTGCCTCGCTCTATTTTTCCCACGATTCTTGTGGTCAACCCGGTTTCATCAGCCAGTTTCCTCTGGCTCCAACTACCGCCGCTGGCAAAGTCAATCTGCTCCCTGCGCAGCGCGGCCACGACTCTGCCGAACATCTTGCGATCCACTACTTCCTCCGTTCTCTAAGGCCAGGTCCACGGTGCAGTCACTGGCATCCTTCCGCATATAAAATTTTAGCATCCTGTAACCCGACATTAAGTGAACAATCTCCCAAAATTGATATTATGATCTTCCGAAATTGGGACATTTCGGCAAGACATCTGTTGTTCACGAGGACTAAAATGTTTTGTGGAGGTTTACGACATTTAGCATGTCGGGGACAGGTCAACCTTCTTAATTCCTCGCAACGGCGCGAGAGACCTGACGGTGCAGTTGGAGTGCGCGCAGAGTCGTCGGCTCAAACGGCGACGCAGAGCAGAGGCAGGTCTACGGCAACGCTGCGCAATGGAAGAAATGTGCAATGGTTGCGGTAAGCAAGGAGGGCCGGGGATTTTCGCCGAACTGTGGGCGAGGACGTGAGACTGACTGGCCCCAATCTGGCAATCGCCTCCTTCTGACACCGAGCTGCCCCGCCACATCAATATGGTATACACACGAGGAGGAGGTCTCCTGAGGACAAACGCTTTCTGCAAACAGTTCGTACAGTTCGGCGGGACGGGCTGGACAGCAGTCAGAAAGCACGTTACAACGCAGCGGAAGTGTTCTGGACTGTCGATTGTTGCGATGCTCGCGTCTGGCGCTTTTCTGCTCGCTCCCCTGGCCGCAATCTTTTCTTCCCCTGTGCAGACGGTTCACGCGCAATCGCCTTCGCCTTATATTGATTCGGATCTGGTAAACTACACTGTGCCGGCCGGAGAGTATCTGAATGCCGGCTTTCTTCTCAAAGATTTTCCCTGCGTTGACGAGAACAATGATAACGACTGTGACTACAGAGATAGGTTCACTTCCGTCAGCTACCGCTTTGACGTGCTGCAGCGCGAGGGCGGCGCGGACGCAAACAACTGCGAAGGCCAGGGGCTGGGTAGTGACCGGACGTTTTCTCCAGCTTCTTACGATGACTGGAGGTCGCTAGGCCCCATTCCTCTGCGCATTGATCGGGGATGTCAGCCCGGCCTATACACGCTTCGAGTCAGCGTAACCTACGCCGACAACGCCAATCAGTCCCATACGCTTACCGATACCGTGGACTTCGTCGTCGGCGATCCGCCGCCCCCGAATCCGAACCCAGACCCGGACCCGAACCCAGACCCGACTCCGAACTTGGACCCGAACCCGGACCCGAACCCGGACCCGGACCCGAACCCGGACCCGCACAACCCGCAGAATCCGCACAACACACCATCACCTAAATCGCCGGAGCCAGAAGCTCCGGTAGCGATTACCCTGCCGGAACATACCAACGTGCGCCTCGGCCCTGGCACCGAGTATGAGATTATCAGGTCCGTGCCGCGCGGGACGCGCGCCAGGGTCTTCGGACTCGGCCCGTGGGATGACTGGTACCTGGTGGAGATTGACGGTATCTATGGCCGCGTATGGATCTGCCAGGACCTGACCGTTCTGTCAGGCTCGCTGACCGGTCTGCCATGGTATGGGAAAGACGAGTTCGGCGCGTTTGCGATAACGTTGCCGGTCGTCGCGCACGTGCGCATCGGGCCTGGCTCCGACTACGACGTGCTCACGACCGTGCCGCGGGGCACGCGCGCCAAGATCATCGGGCTTGGCCCGCAAAACAGTTGGTTCCTGATCCAGATGCCCGGGTTGGACGGCCCGGCGTGGATCCACCAGAGCCTGACCGAAGTCGTCGGCTCGGTGCGGGGTTTCCGGCGGATTGCAGCCGAAGAGCTTGAACGTTTGCCGCGTCCGGGTTGGGATGCCGGCATAAAGCCGGTCGCGATCACTCTGCCCGAAGTCATGAACGTGCGTGTGGGTCCCGGCATCGAGCATGACGTCATCACGACCGTGCCGCAGGGAACGATCGGTCTCATCCATGGCATGGACCCGAGTAAAAAGTGGTTTCAGGTCGAGCTGCCGGGGTTGGACTCCTTGGCCTGGGTCCACCGCGAGCTGACGCGGGTGAAGGGTTCGCTCTTCAACGTTCGGCGGATTACGGCGCGCGAGATTGCGGCCCTGCCGGCGGCGATCACCCGGCCGCGCGCCCTGCACGCGCGCGCCGGGCCGGGCGCCGGGTATGACGCCGTCACCATCCTGTCCAAGGGTACATGGGCTGCCGTTGTCGGCATCGGCCCCGAGGGCCGGTGGTACCGGCTTGCGGTCGTCGGCCTGAACGGACCAGTCTGGGTCGCCCGTCGGTTGACGAAGGTCGCGGGCGGTCCATTTGGAGCGTTCCGCCATTCTTATGGGGGAGAGGGTGGGCTGTATCCCGCGGGGGATTCGGGAGAAGACAGGCCGCTGGCGGTGGCGCAATCGGAGTCGCTCGAGCTGCGGACGGGGCCGGGCCGTGAATACCGCGTGGTTACAACAGTGCCGCAGTGGACGCGCGCCCGCATTATGGGTATGGACCCGGCGAAAAACTGGTTCCAGCTCGAGGTGGACGGGTTGGACGCGCTCGTCTGGGCGCCGCGGCCGATGACCTGGGTGGACGGTTCGCTGCTGAGCGTCCGGCGCGTTACCGCGCGCGAGATTGCGGCGCTGCCCGCGGCCATCATCCAGCCGCGCACAGTGCGGGCCAGGTCGGGGCCGGGCCTCGAATACGGCGTGGTGGCCAGGCTGCCCAAGGGGACATGGGCCGGCATTACCGACATCGGTCCGCAGGCGGAGTGGCTGCAGATCGAGCTGGTCGGGCGGGACGAGCCGGCCTGGGTGGCCCGGGAGTTGACGAAAGTGGCGGGGGGTTCGCTGTCGGGCATCCCCCATATTGCGGTCAGGGAAGACGAGTCCTCCTCGCCGGCGGTGGTCTCACAGCAGTGAGCCGCTGAGGGCGCCGTCATCGCGGCGTAAGGCGCCCCACCCAACCTGGCGCCCGATCTACGGTCCTATCGAAGAGCGGGCATATATCAGTAAGCCCCGTTGTCGATCGCGGCAGCGGGGCTTTTCGCGTTACCCCACCCAGCACTTCGCGGCGCTCGGAACCTTCTCTTCCCAGCGCGCAGTTCCCCGCCCGGATCAATAGTTGCCCGCAGCGTCAATGGCGTTGACGGCAGCTGCAAGCCGCTTATCAGGAAGATCGAACGGAGAGGAACTTACCGCACGCAACTAACGTCTGATCGGAAGGGGCAAATGCACCTCAGGAAAGAACCGGAGCTCGATACGGACAGGAATCCCGGTATTGAACCTGGACTTGCCTTCTCTGGCGCAAATGTTTTGGGCGCCAGACGGCGCCAGACGGGCCAGTTGAACGGTAGCGGAGCGGCCCGCTGATAGAAGTGAAGCAGAGACAAAGCGAATGCAGACAAGACATGCGCTTGTTAGCCTGGTCGGGTTGGCCGTAATACTGCTTTTTGCCCTGGTTGTCAGCGCTTCTCCGCCTCTCATTGAGCCGGCCACCTTTCAGAACTCTCAGCCGTCAATCAGCATTTCATTGAATTCTTACCAGGGAAAGACGGAACAGGGACAGTCGGTGGCGCAATTCACCTTCAGGAATTTTCAAGACGTAACGTGCGATATTAACGTCGGTGGTCCGCACAGTACATCGTTCAATGATCCCTGTTACCATCGCGCCGAGGTGTATGAACGCGGTACTACGAATCGCGTTAAAAGTTGTGAAGAGTTGTTGGGCAATGACCGCAGCTTTTACGAAAGCAAGAAACGCAAGACGCTAAAGGCACCGGCGATTCGGAGGTAGTTCGATACGGTCAGAATATGATTCATTCCAGCTGTCCGTTGGGCCTGTACACACTGAAAGTCATCCTGATGGGCTCGGCTAAGGATGAAGTGGCTACGGCGACAGCCGATTTTGAGGTTATTGCAGGGAGCGAACCAGATCCGAATCCTCCGCCCGAGCCTACCGACACGCCGACACCAACGCCTACCGATACACCGACGCCAACGCCGACTGACACGCCGACGGCGACGCCGACTGACACGCCGACGGCGACGCCGACTGACACGCCGACGGCGACACCGACCGACACGCCGACGGCGACGCCGACCGACACGCCGACGGCAACACCGACCGACACGCCGACGGCGACACCGACCGATACGCCGACGCCAACGCCGACCGACACACCGACGGCGACACCGACCGACACGCCGACGGCGACACCGACCGACACGCCGACGGCGACGCCGACCGACACACCGACGGCGACACCGACCGATACGCCGACGGCGACACCAACGCCTGACGACTCTCAGAATTCGCCGCAGGATCCTTCGCACACCGTAGAGATCGATGGTCTGCCGGCGACCTTCAATCAGGGCGCGGAGCAGTCCTTCAACTTTGTTTTCGAGAATCTGGAGACCGATTCAAATTCAGTTCAATACAGCTACCGGGCCGACGTCGTCGATTCAGCGAACAGCGCCGCGGACAACTGTGAAGGCACGGGGCTGGGCGGCAGTGGCCAATCCACAGCTTCAATCAGTGCGAGCGACCAGAGCGACGGCGCAGAGACGGTCGCTGCTGCGATCGCCGCCGCCTGCCCGACCGGGACATACACGGTGACCGTTACGCTCATGCCCACCAGCGGAGTCGACGTGACAGTGTCGCAAGCGTTCACGGTCCAGGCGCCACCACCGCCACCCACCGCAAAGATCGATGGTCTGTTGGAGACCTTCAACCAGGGCGCGGGAGAGTCCTTCAACTTTATTTTCGAAAATCTGGAGACCGATTCGAACTCGGCCCAATACAGCTACCGGGCCGACGTCGTCGATGATGCGGACAGCGACGCGGACAACTGTGAAGGCGCGGGGCTTGGTGGCACAGGTCCGTCCACTGCTTCGCTGAGTACGAGCGACCAAAGCACGGGTAGTGTTACGGTCGCGGGTGCGATCGCGACGGCATGTCCGACCGGAACCTATACAGTAACGGTCACGCTTATGGGGACCGACGGAACATCGGCTGATGCTTCCCAGGGGTTCACAGTCCAGGCGCCACCACCGCCACCGCTGCCACCGCTGCCCACCGTAAAGATCGATGGTCTGCTTGAATCCTTCGATCAGGGCACGGGGGAGTCTTTCAACCTGGTTTTCGAGAACCTGGTGACTGATTCGAACTCGGTCCAGTACGGCTACCGGGCCGACGTGGTCGATGATGCGAACAGCGCCGTGGACGGCTGCGAAGGCACGGGGCTTGGCAGCAACGCGCAGGTCGATGCAGGCGACGACGGTGAGGTTACCGTCTCCGCCGAGATTACCGACGTCTGCCCGGCTGGCATATACACGGTGACCGCCACGCTGATGATGACCGGCGGGGTCTCGCTCTCGATACCGGTTTCGCAAGGGTTCGTGGTCCTCGAATCTTTGGAATCCAATGTCGATGTAGAAGATCCGACGCCGACACATACGCCGACACATACGCCGACGCATACGCCGACACATACGCCAACGCATACGCCGACGGCGACCGCGACGGCGACCGCGACGGCTACACCTACGCACACGCCAACGGCCACATCCACGAATACGCCTGAAGCGCCGCAGCAGTCACCGCCGCAGCAGTCGCCACCGCAACAGGAGCAGCCGCCGCAGCAGCAACAGCCGCCCCCGCCGCCCCCGCCGCCGGCAACCCATACGCCGACGGCTACACCTACGCATACGCCAACCCCGACGGCAACGCCGACGCCGAAGGTGGTCTATGTACCGCCCCCGCCGCCGCAACAGAAGTCAGAACTGCCGACGCCAACGTTCACGCCGACGTTCACGCCGACGTTCACGCCGACGTTCACGCCGACCGCGACACCGACGGCAACGGCGACAGCTACTTATACAGCTACGCCGACGTCCACTGCAACCCCCACGGCCACCTCAACGCCGGTGACGGGGACGATGGCCGGTCTCTTGCCCATAAATTTGGGGTCTGGAACGGGTGCGGGGGGCGACACGCCTACGGCAACGCCGGAGAATTGGCAACCGGTCATCCAGGAACTCCAGCCGGACCTGAACGCCGGTCTGACGCCTGAGCCGCAGCCGGCTGACGACGGGTCGGTGGCGATGGAGCACAACTGGGACAAGGTCGGCCACTACGCCATGGGACGCAGCGTCTGGAACTGCCAGGACATGCAGGTGCAGATCGACGCGCTGACGGCGCTGCGGGCGACGATGACCGGCGGCGGCCCGCAGGCGATTACGCAGCCTGCGATGATGAACGCACGCCTGGGACCGGGGCTGGGCTATGACGTGATAACCACCCTGCCGCAGGGGACGCGCGCCAACATCATCGGCGTCGACCCCTTCAACAAGTGGTTCCAGGTCGAGATGGCCCACATCAATGTGCCGATCTGGATCTTCCAGATGATGGTGGAGGTGGACGGTTCGCATGAGGACGTGCCTGAGGTTTCCAAAGAGGAGCTGATGCTGCTGCCGATTTCGGGCGGCATCGGCAGCCGGCCTGTTGCCATCACGCAGCCTGAGATCATGAATGTGCGCCTGGGTCCCGGCCTGGACTACGAGGTGCTGACCACGGTGCCGCATGGCACACGCGCCAAGGTGGTGGGCATCGACCCGAGTGGGGCGTGGCTGCAGCTTGAGCTGGAAAGCCTGGGTGACCTGGAGCCGCTGGGCTGGGTCTACCGCGACCTGGTCGAGGTTGCCTGTCCGCTGGCCAATGTACGCCGCGTGACGGAGCGGGAGGTCTCGCAGCTGCCGGCGGTCATTTTGCAGACGCAAACGCTCTTCGCCTTCGCCGGCCCGGGCCTCGCCTACGACACCGTCACCGTCCTGTCGAGAGGGACGTGGGCGAAGGTCATCGGCATCGGCGACTGCCCGCCAACGCTCTGGTACCAGATCGAGGTAGCGGGGCTTGACGAGGCGGTCTGGGTACCGCGCGACTTCACCAGGGTGGCCGGCGGCTCGCTGGCCGGCGTGCCCTGGTTCGGCGTGCAGGATTTCGACCTGCCCGACGAAGGGGCGATCAGCAGACCGCTGGCCGTCACGGTGCCCATCACGATGAACGTGCGCACCGGCCCGGGCACCGACTACGCGATCGCCGCGGTCGTCCCGCAGGGCACGCGGGCCCACATCTACGGGATCGACCCGGGCGAGAGCTGGTTCCTGGTTGAAATGGAGGGCTATACGTCGCTCTTCTGGCTCTACCGTTACATGGTGCAGGTAAGCGACTCGCTGGTGGGCATCCGAAGCGTAACCGGTCAGGAGGTCGGCGCGCAGCCGGCGGTGCTGATCCAGCCGCGAGCGGTTTTCGCGCAGGCGGGGCCGGGCATGGAGTATGACGCGGTCACGATTTTGCCCAAGGGGACGTGGGCGCGGATCACCGGCGTCGATCCGTCGGGCGCCTGGGTCGAGATTGAGGTCGTGGGGATGGAGCGACCGGTCTGGGTGGCCCGCAACCTGGTCAAGACCGTCTCGGTTCGCTGATGACCGGTTGTCGCGGCATTGTGGCGCGATTGGGATAGCGCAGAATAGCCTCCGAGCCGGCGTTCCGCCACTAATCTTATTCGTGCGGGCGCTGTGAAAGAGAGCCTTCGTTGTTGTTATGGCAGCGGGGGCTCTTGCAATTGGAGGGTGCAGGGTCTGCGGGAAGGTCAGTGGAAGGGCGGCGTCGGGGAGGGCGGGGCATGGAAGAGTTCTGTTGATTCTACGTTTCAGAATAGCTCTGGCAGTTCGATCTTGAAGTCTGACAACGTAGGTGAATGCAGCGTCTGATCCTCGCCTTAGATGCCGGCGACCTCGAAGCGGTTCTCGCCGCGCACAAGCACGGTGATCGACTTTGTGTCGGGGTCTACGATCCAGTATTCCTGTACGCCGTGCTGCGCATACAGGTCGAGTTTGGGTGCGTCACCGTCCGGCAAGCCACCAAAGAAACGTGTGCGTATCGAGCAAGAGCTGCACTAATTTCCCTCCCAGGCAGACAGTTCTTCCTCCGGCAATGGGTCGAAGAAACTGCCATCAACGACGAGACGTCCCTTCAAAGCGCCGAACTGTCTCTTGCCGCGCCGCGGCAAGCAGTTCACCAGCCGGGCAACCGGCTCGCCTGCACGTGTAATCACAACCTCTTCACCGGCCTCCACCCGCGTCAGCAACTGTGGAAGCTCGCTCTGCGCTTCCTCAACGTTCACCTCACGCATGATCAGATCACCTCGCTGGAGATGCGCTCAGAAAAATGTCCCGGCAAACATATCTTCGGTGAGTATAGAAAATCCAGTACCGCGTGTCAATACTTACCCCTAAACCTGCGGCCGGCATCTCCACAAAAACCGATGACTGGCTACTGTATGCTTCTCTTTATCCTGTAGACGGCCCGCGACAGCGCGGCCAGCGCGCCGGCGCGGCTGAAGGTTGGGGCCGGCGGGGGCAGGAATTCGTCGGCGTGCAGGTCCTCGATGGCGGTGAGCGTGCGCTGCAGCCCGACTTCGGCCATCTCGCGGCCGCGGTCGTCGCCCAGGTCCAGGCCGCCGCAGACGAGAACTGCGGCCAGGAGGCGGGCGAGCGTACTCTCGCGGTCTATTGGAGGGTGTAGGGTCTGCGGGAAGGTCAGTGGAGGGCCGGCGTCGGGGAGCGTGCGGCATGGAAGAGTTCTTCTGACTCTGCAGTTCAGAAAAGCTCTGGCAGCGCGATGCTGAAGTCTGACAGTGTAGGCGAGCGCAGCGTCTGCTCTTCTCCGAATGTGCCTGCGGCTGCAAGGCCTTTTCCACCGCGCACAAGAACGGTGATCGTTTTTGCGTCGGGATCTACGATCCAGTACTCCTGTACGCCGTGCTGCGCATACAGGTCGAGCTTGAGCGTCCTGTCGTGCTCGGCAGTGGCGGGCGAGAGGATTTCGACAACCAGGTCGGGCGCGCCGCGGATGTTGTCGGCGGTGATGATGTCGGCTGGTTGATTGGAAACGAAGATCACGTCCGGCTGCACCACGTCGGTGTCGGAAAGGACTACGTCGAAGGGCGAAACATAGACCTTTCCCAAGTTGCGCGCGTAAATGAATGTGCCTATTCGGAGGTGGAGTTGCCCCAGGATATATTGATGTATCTCTTTGGGGGAGGGGACATGACCAGCTCGCCGCTGAGGAGTTCGTAGCGTTCATCATCCGACGTTTTGAGGTAGTCGGCGCAGGTGAGTTTTGTTTGTGTCTTTAGCATGGTAGTCCCTCCAGCATAAACAAGGAAAGGGTACACCCAGTGTGTCTCAAGCGTAGCATGGATGTGGCGGACGTGGGAAGGAGTTTGGCCTTCCCTTGGGCCGGTAGGGTTGCTACGATTCGCCCATGCTATCGGCGCAGTCGAAGCCATTGAGGGTGACTGAGAACGCTATCACCATGTCTCACCAGTCCGGCGTATTCCCGACAGTTCTTTACTCTCTTGCGTCCATGCTCTTTAGCGGACCCGTCCATCTGAGAATTGCCCTGTCGGCCGTCACCAACTGATGGCCCGTCAGAGCGGTGGCGACGATTATGCGGTCGGCCGGATCCCCGTGTATATCTGGTAGCAGACCCGCCCTGGCCGCGATACTGCCATCGACTGGGATTTCGTTCAGCCCCATGTTCAGCAGGTCCTGGCGCCAGGCGCTCAAGTCCAGGAGAAAATCAAGGCGGCCTTTCTGCACCCTCATTCCAATTTCCCAGAATGATATGGCACAGACCGCGGCCCTGTCTTCCTGCAGCGCGCGAGCAATGGCGCGGCGAGCCAGTGGCCCCAATCTGAGATCACCTTGCTCTTGCCATATCAGGAAGTGTGTATCGAGGAGTATCAATACAGATCCTCCTCAGTGTCTCCCGTTGTGTCGAACCATTCTGCCGGCATCGGCTCTACGATGTCACCAAGGATAAGGATATTCTCCCGATTGCGGCCGAAGGCCATTTCTGTAGTCTCCCGGTACGGCAGCAGCCGCGACACCGGGCGGCCGTTCTTCGTGATCACGATCTCTTCACCGCTCTCAGCCACCTCGTCCATCAGCTTCAGACACTTCGCCTTGAACTCGGACGCCTTGATGGTTCGCGGACCTGTCGCTTTCTTGTCTTTGCTCGGCATAATCTCCTCCCCTTGTGTCATCCTGACCACATTATAGCAACGAAGATCACGTCCGGCTGCACCACGTCGGTGTCGGAGAGGACTACGTCGAAGGGCGCAACATAGACCTTTCCCAAGTTGCGTTCGTAAATGAATGTACCTAATCGAAGGTAGAGTTGCCCCAGGATATATTGGTGCATCTCTTTGGGGGAGGGGGACATGACCAACTCTCCGCTGAGGAGTTCGTGGCGTTCATCATCCGACGTTTTGAGGTAGTCGGCGCAGGTGTATTTTGTCTGTGTCTTTAGCATGGTTTTCCCTCCAGCAGAAACGGAGAGAGCGCACTTAGTGTGTCCCGAGTGTAAATGGATGCGACGGATGCGGAGATGGGGCTGGCGTCACCTTGGATCGGCAAGGTTGCTACACTCCTTTGAGTGTGTCGGTGTGCTCAAACGCTTGAGGGTGACTGCAAATGCCTCTGCATTGTTATCGTCGTATTTTGCAACTCTCCGGCTTATTCCTCTGCAATTCTTACTTCCTTGCATCCAACCGGTTCAATGGGCCCGGCCATCCAAGAATTTTTCCGTCAGCCGTCACTAGCTGGTGACCACCCAGCGCGGTGGCGACGATTATACGGTCGGCTGGGTCCCCGTGAAAGTCAGCCAAGTTCACCGATCGGATGCCAATTTCGCCGTTCACCGCGATCTCGGCAAGCCCCTCCTCCATGAGTGACTTTCTCCAATCTCCGATATCCTGCAGCAAGTTGAGACGGTTTTTGTCGTGCAGCATCGCCACCTCCCAGAATGATATGGCAGACACTGCAACATCGCCGGAAGTCCAAGAATGCTCAATGACGCTGCCGGCGTGGCTGCCGAGCCGGCTGTTGCCAGAACGCAACCAGATTAGGACTTGCTTATCAAGCAAAATCATTGCGGATCGTCCCAGTTCCGGCCCGTTTCCGCGTCCCACTCAACATCAACCGGTTCGCTGATGTCGCCGACGATCTGAATAATGTCGCGATCTCGACCAAATGGACTGTGTGGTTTCTCCCGGTACGGCAGCAGGCGGGACACCGGGCGGCCGTTCTTCGTGATCACGATCTCTTCACCGCTCTCCGCCACCTCGTCCATCAGCTTCAGACACTTCGTCTTGAACTCGGACGCCTTGATGGTTCGCGGACCTGCCGCTTTCTTGTCTTTGCTCGGCATAATCTCCTCCCCTTGTGTCATGATGACCACAGTATAGCATGGTTATGACCATGGTCACCGGGCCCCAGTGGTCGGCGGAATGGAGATCCGGGCGCTGGCTCTGTTCGCGGCGCGATTGCGGAACAGGCAGATCGCTTATTGCCGCAGCCTTCGGAGCAGCCCGTACGTCCCGCGCGAGAAGGCGGCGAAGGCGCCGGCGCGGCTGAAGCGCGGGGCCGGCGGGGGCAGGAATTCGGCGGCGTCGAGGTCTTCAATGGCGGCGAGCGTGCGCTGCAGCCCGACTTCGGCCATCGCGCGGCCGCGGTCGTCGCCCAGGTCCAGGCCGCCGCAGACGAGGACCGCGGCCAGCAGCCGGCCCAGCGCGCTCTCGCGGTAGAGGCGCCAGCACTGATCGAGCGTGAACTCCTCAACCCCCATTTTGTGGATGATCTCGGTGTACTCTGCGAGGGCCTCGCGCTCGACGCGGCGGCGGACTTCGGTCGTCACACTGCTGCCCAGGAAGTAGGCCGCGTCGTAGAGGGGCGTGCTCAGCCCGCTGACCTGCCAGTCGATCAGCGCGACCTCTTCCTGCCCTGCGCGGGCAGCCGCGTCTTCAGCTGCTCCAGGTTGCGCGGGGAAGAGGATGTTGTCCAACCGGAAGTCACCGTGGACCAGCGTTATGGGTCCGGCTGCGACTGCGCCGATGTGGGCGGCGATACGGTGACCGTAGGCTTCGGCCAGGCCGCGCATCGCCGGCGAAAAGAGGCTGCCAAACCGTTCGAGCGCCGGCGCCAGGTGCGCCAGATAGGCCAGTTGCAGCGCTGCTCTGCGCCTGGCCGCCAGCACATCGTAGATGCGATTCAGCGGGGGCTGATCGCCCCGGTTCCAGAAGGTCCCGTGCAGCCTGGCAAGCGTGCGCAGCGCGCGCCTGGCCTGCGCAATGCTGGCGCCTTCGAGCTGGCTCACCGTCTGCATCTCGTTCAGGTCTTCGAGGACGAGCACAAAACGGTTGCTGCTGCCTTCAAAGTCGCCGTACAGGAGCGCGGGCGACCGCACCGGCGACAGGCGCGAGACCAGGGTGTAGTAGTCGTACTCGCGCCTGAACATCTGCAGGCGCCTGCTCATGCGCAGATTGTCGGCGTTCGTGCCGGGCAGTTTGACGATGACGGTTGGGGGGATGCCGGCGGCGGGCTGCTGGCAGGTGAGATGGCAGCGCAGGACCGTGCCCAAGACGCCCGCACGCGCGTCGATCTCTTCGAGGATGATCTCCTTGATCGGGGCAAGTTCGGAAGCGCGGCCCGCGCCCAGCGCCTGCTGCATCCACCGGGCTGTTATGTCGTCCGCGCTGCGGGGAATCGGCGGCCTCGTCATGGCGTTGAACTGTCTCCGAATTCAACGCATGTCGCCATGCGGCTGTGATCGATGCGTTGGGGCGCCGGCGCGGCTGTCTTGCGGCCGCTCTACCCGGTCCGAGCGGCGCAGATCATGACGCCGGACCGGAGAGCGACGGGGCGGGTCCCCGTTGGGTGCGTTCGTAGGCCTCGTCGGCGGGCAGGTTGGGCTTGGCCAAGGCTGCGTTTGAGAGCCGGTCGCAGCGCTCGTTTTCGGGGATGCCGGCGTGCCCTTTCACCCAATGATAGCTCATCTCGTGCCCGTCGCAGAGGTCGAGGAGCCTGCCCCACAGATCGGGGCTGACAGCGGGCTGTCCTCGCTTGCGGCGGCGCCAGCCGTTTGCCCGCCATCTGCGCGCCCAGCCTTTGGTCAGCGCGTCAAGAACGTATTTTGAGTCGCTGTAGAGTTCGACGCTGCATCTTTCCTTCAGAGCCTCCAGCCCCTATGATCACGGCCATAAGCTCCATGCGGTTGTTGGTCGTCCTGCGATAGCCGCCGGAAAGTTCCCTGCGGCGTTTGTCGTAGAGCAGCACGACCCCGTAGCCACCGGGTCCGGGGTTTCCGCTGCAGGCGCCGTCGGTGTAGATCGTAACTTTTTTCATTGCGGTCCGGGTTGGGAGGGATAGCGAAGGCCAGGCCTGTCCGGCGGCTGAAGGGTCAGCGGATTGCTGGATCAAAGCATTGCTGGGTCAGCGCATTGCCGGCCGCCGGACAGGTGATCGGTGTGTCGGGCGATCAATGCCCCGATTCACCATGATGGTCGTGCAGGTGGAAGTAGACGATGGGCAGGCTTTCAAGGTCCGTAATCGCGGCATCGGTATGATGCACGATATGAAGGTGGCCGCTGCCGCAGTCGCCGAACTGGTCGCACGTGAGCGCGCCGATCATCCCTTCGAAGTCGTGGGTAGCGGTCAACGCGGCGCGCAGCCGGGCCCGGTCGATGTAGAGGGAATCGCCGCTGACAACCGCCACCTCCTCGATGGCGCGCAGGAGGATGGTTGCGGCGTCGTAGGCGTGCGCCAGGTAGGCCGACGTCGGCGACTCATTGTAGATCTCTTCATAGGCCGTGTGGAGGTCAAGCCCGCTCTTGCCGGTTGCCTGGTTGACGTTGTGTTCGAAGTGCAGCTCCGGGGAGGAGAGGTAGATCCCTTCCGACTCCGGCAAGTTCAGCACGGAGAAGTCCAGCAGCGCGGCGCCGCCGATGACCGTCATCTCCTCAAGGTCGGCGACCTGGCCGACCTGCTGGAGCACGTGGGCGGCTTCGGCGGGGAAGAGGGGCAGAAAGAGGCCGTCGGGGCTGGCGGCGGCGAGCTCGGTCAGGACGGGGCGCATGTCGGTGTCGCCCTTGTTGACGGTGGCCACCGCCACGCTTCCGCCGTGCTCTGCAAAGGCGGTGGCGAACGCGCCGGCCAGGCCGGATGTATAGGGGTCGCCGTCGTGGATGACGGCCAAGCTGCGCAGGCCGAGGTCGTCGTAGGCGAATTCGGCGACCGCCTCCGCCTCATGGAGGTCATTGTTCGAAGTGCGGAAGTAGCCGGGGTGGTAGTCGGGGCCGGCGTTGCCGCGCAGGTCGGAGGTGAGCGCAGGGGCGGTATTGGTGGGCGAGACCATCACGAGACCGGCTTCGCTGAGGATGGGGGAGGCGGCCACGGCCGCGGCCGAGCACGAGGTACCGATCACGCCGACCACGCGCCGGTCGCCGGTGACGGTGTCTGCGGCTGCTGCGCCCCCTTCGGGCGTGCAGAGCGAGTCCAGGCCGGCGCCCAGATTGACGTTGTGCCCCTTGATCGGGCCGTAGTCGGCCACCGCCATCGTCGCCGCACGCTGCATCGAGGAGCCAAGGTCCCCAACGCTCGTCAGCACGGCCATAGAGCGGATGTGGATATCCTCGCCCGGGCCGACGACGACCGTTCCGAGCGGGCCGACCAGGTATTGTCGTTGGTCGAATGTTTGTGCGGCGCCGGCGTCGGACGCGGCCGGCGGCACACATGCGCCGGACAGGAGAAGCGGGAGAAGGAGGCTGAGCCACAGCGTCAGCGGGAGGTGGAAGCGGCGTATCTTCGGCATGGCAGTTGTTCCCCGGTTTTGCTGGAAGTCGATTAATTGGTGCGCTCAGGGCGCGTAGCGGTAGACGACGGGCAGGCCCTCAACGTCGGGCATGCTCGAATCGGTATGGTGTGTAATCTGGACGCGGCCGGTGCCGCAGTCGCCGAACTCGTCACACGAGAGGGTACCGATGATGCCGCTGAAGCCGCTGGCGCCTGTCACGGCCGCGCGCAGCTTGGCCCGGTCGATGTAGAGGGTATCGCCCTGCGCGACCGCGACCTCCTCGATGGCGCGCAGGAGGATGGTGGTTGCGTCGTAGGCGTGGGCCAGATAGGCGGAGGTGGGGCCCTCGTTGTACTGCTCCTGGTAGGCGGCGACCAGCTCCTCGCCGCTGCGGCCGGTCGCCGCGTTGACGTTGGCGCCGAAGTCCAGCTGCGGGCCGGCGAAGTAGATGCCTTCGGATTCCGGGATGGCGAGGAAATCGGAGACCAGGAGGCCGCCGCTGCCGATGCGCGCCAGCCCGGCCAGCGCGTCGACCTGTTGACTCTGCTGGAGGATGTACTCGGCCTCTTCGGGGAAGATCGGTATGAAGAGGCCGTCCGGGTTGCCTTCGGCGAGCTGGGTAAGGACGGGGAGCATGTCGGTGTCGCCCTTGTTGATGGCGGCGACGGTGACCGAGCCGCCCAGCTCTTCAAAGGCGGCGGTGAAGGCGTTGACGAGGCCGAGCGTGTAGGGGTCGCCGTCATGGATGGCGGCCATGTTGCGCAGCCCAAGCTCGTTGTAGACGAAATCGGCGACGGCCTGGGCCTGGTAGAGGTCGTTGCTGGCGGTGCGGTGGTAGCCGGCGTGATGGTTGGAGCCGGAATTGCCGCGCAGGTCGGAGGTCAGCGAGGGCGAGGTGGTGGAGGGTGCGACCATCACCAGGCCGGCCTGGCTGAGGATGGGTGAAGCGGCCGCCGCGGCAACGGAGCAGGAGGCGCCGATGACGCCGACGACGCGCGCGTCGCCGGTGACCGTTTCGGCCGCGGCCGCGCCGCCGTGGGCCGAGCAGAGCGAATCGATGCCGGCGCCCATGGTGACGTTGTGTCCCTTGATCGGGCCGTAGTCGGCCAGCGCCAGCGCGACGCCGCGCTGGCTGGGAACGCCGAGGTCGCCGACGCTGGTGAGCGCGCCGAGCGAGCGGATGTGGATATCGTCTCCAGGGCCGACGACAACGGTCCCGAGAGCGGCGGTCTCGAAGTCGGCCGGCACGCAGGCGGCGGGCAGGACGAGCAGCGCAAGCAGAAGGGCGCACAGGTTCAGGGGGCGACGGAAGCGGTGTCTGGTTGTCATGGCTGATTGCTCCTTGGGTCTGGCTGTTGCCATGGTGTCCATCGTCGAGATCGAAGCCGTTGAATGGGAGGACAAAAAGTGTCTTCGGAGGGGGTTAGCGCAAACGCCAGGCAAACCGCCACTGGCCTGGACAGGTTCATTATAGCCATTTGTTGCGCCCGATGACAACAGTGCGCGTCGAACAGAGTGACTTTGCGGCTTCTTCAGGTCGGATGCGTCGGGTCCGGGCCCGGCGGGCACTTTTCCCCCGGGCGATTTTCGGCTCGGGCTCGGCTCCTGCAGGCAGGCCCAATAGAAACAGCCCGAATCAGGGGCTGCCGAAGCTGCTCTTGGGCGCCGCGATTGATCTAACCATGCGCGCGGGCCCGCCCGGTCGAGGGCGGGGCTAATTCGGGAGTTGGTTCAAGTGTATTTCCAGGCGGTCGAGCGTTTGCCGGGCTGCGCGCAGTTCGCGCAGGGTTTCTTCCCTGGATGCGGGCGCTTGCGATGGTTGCTGCCGCCGGCGTTCCTGCATGACTTCCTCCAGGTTATTGATGATGACGGCTATGAAGAGATTGGTTACGATAAAGCCGCTGATTATCACGAAGCTGACGAAGTAGACCCATGCCAGCGGCTGCTGCGCGGTGGCAGCCTGCATGATTTCGCCCCAGCCATCCATGGTTACGATTTGGAAGAGTGAAAGGACGGAGGCGCCGAGATCCCCCCAGTGTACCGGGTCGTGGTCACTGAAACTGGAGTAGCCGACATAGGCGTACACATAGAGGATGATGCCCAGCAGGAGGACGATGTGGCCGGCGCTCGGTAGGGTGCGAATCAGTGTCGACAGGATCATGCGCAGCTCCTGGACGGTTGAAAGGCTGCGGAGAAGGCGCAGGAGGCGCAGCAACAGCAAGAGGATGACGTAGTCGGCGTAGTCAACGGAGGAGTCGGGGGAAGAGGCTGCAATGCTGACTACGAGGAAGGTAATTGTCAGGAAATCGAAGGTGTTCCAACCGTTTCTGAAGTAGCGGTCGGCCCTGGGCATAAGGGCAATTATCTTGAGAAGCGCTTCCAGGACGAGCACGAAGATCGCCAGGATCCAGAATAAGCCCATTCCGATCAGGTAGCGGTCGGCCAGTTCCTCGGAGGTGGCCACGCCGAGTAGAGCGGCGCTGCCGATGATGAGGATTACGAGGAGGTACTCGAATTTCCGCGCGTGAACGATGCGGTGCGCCAGCGCTCGCATTTTACGGTTCCTCCTGGTGGAAAAACTGTTGGTATTCTGTTCAGTTGTTCGTCGGTACTGAAGCGAGGGGAGTGGAGCTAAAGGGACTCGAACCCTTGACCTCTACAATGCCATTGTAGCGCTCTCCCAACTGAGCTATAGCCCCGGGATATGCTTTTGTGTGCCGGCCGGCGCGGCGTTCTTGCCGTAATCATGCCTGGCCGCTGTCGCCGGCCTGTGGAGCTGAGGGGACTCGAACCCCTGGCCTCTACAGTGCGATTGTAGCGCTCTCCCAACTGAGCTACAGCCCCGTTTTCGCCGACCTGCGGCAGACGCTCGGCACCGCCGGCCCGCGCATGTGAGAGTCCAGTATAGCAACAGGGCGCGCCGCGGTCAAATATGGCGGCGCGGGGTATCGTTTCGCTTTCTACCGGCCCGGCCCTTCAGCCAGCGCCGCGGCTGCCTGCTCGGAGCGGCGGGCCTCTTTCACCCAGCCTTGGCGCGGGCCCGCCGCCGCCGCGTGCGCGAGCCTTCGTGCACACCGGCGTGCCCGATGAAGTCGGCCATCGGCGTCATCGCCGCGACCTCGCCCACCAGGTCGAGCGGCAGGTCATCCAGCTTTGTGAAGCGCACGCACGACTTGCCCATATCCATCCTTTTGCCGGTCGCCAGGTAGCGTTCGCGGAACCAGGCCGCGGTCGCTTCATTGCCGTACACACTGGTCAGATAGAGCGACATATGGCGCTTCTGCGAAGCCAGCGCGATGTACATCAGCGGCTGGCCGTTGTAGGTTTCGGCGACGACGCTCGGCGGCACGATATAGGAGATCATCCCGTACTGCATCGTCTCCTCGTAGCCCGCCGGCAGATTTTCCAGTATCACCGCCCGCACGGCGGCGATGGCCGCACGCCTGCCCTCGTCCAGCTCAGACAGATAGTCCTCGACCGTTTTGGCGTCGCTCTGCATTGTTCCCTCTTTTCTCTTGGCTGTTTTCCGCCGGCATTTCAGTCCTCGACATGCAGGAAGCCGGGCCAGCCGGGCAGGGCGCCCGACTGCCGCATCCACGCCTCCATCTGCGCCTCGTCGAGCTCGCCCGCGTAGATGTCGACCCAGCGCGCGTCCGGGTCCTTGCCGGCGCCGGGCGGTTCGGGGTCCAAGCGGGCGCCGTTGAGGAAGGTCACCTTGATGTAGCGGGTAAAGACGTGGTAGCTGACGAACCAGCCCTGGCCGACGATGCCGTAGAAGGGCGAGTTCCAGCGCACCGCCTTGCGCACTTCGGGCACGGCGCGCACGATCAGCGCGTCGAGCCGGCGCCCGACGTCGCTCTTCCAGCCCGGCATGGCGGCGATGTAGGCCTGGACCGGCGCGTCGCCGTCGGCTTTCGCGATCTGTGGGTTGCCTCCGCTCAGCAGCTTCGGCTTGGCGTCGTCCTGCGCGCCGCCCTTTTCCCTGGCCGCGCCGGTCGATTTGCGGGAACTTTTGATTGCCATTGTCCTGGCTCCTCCGCGCGCCGCTCCGGCCTGGACCGGCCGCCGGGCGCGTTTTTCAGCTCTCCGTTTTTCGGGTCAGCTCCCAGCCCGGCAGCGCGGCCGCCTGTCGCACCCATGCCGTCATCTCCTCCTCGTCGAGCGCGTCTTCGTAGACGTCGACCCAGCGCATGTTTTCGTCCTTGCCGCCGGGCGGAACCGGCTGCAGAGAGGCGCCTTTGAAGAAGGTGACCTTGACGTAGCGGGTATAGACGCGAAAGCTCAGGAACCAGCCCTGGCCCTCGATGCCGTAGAAGGGCGAGTTCCAGCGTACGCATTTGCGCACGCCGGGCACGGCGCGCTCGATGAGGTTGTCGAGCCGGCGGCCGATGTCGCTTTTCCAGCCGGGCATGGCCGCGATGTAGGCCTGGACAGGCGCGTCGCCGTCGGCCTTGGCGATCTGCGGGTTGCCCCCGCTCATCAGTTTCGGCTTGGCGCCGCTCTGCGCGCCTCCGGGCGTCTCAGTCGCGTTGGCGGCGTTGTCGGATTCTTCGGTTCCCATTGTCTTCACTCCGCTGCGCGCGCCTTTTCCTGTGTGTTTGAGGAACCATGAATGCGGTAGTCCCGGGCCGGAATGAGTCGAGCCAAGGGGACCTTGAACTTTCGATCACCGTTATGCCATTCAAGCCCTCTCGCAGCCGGGCTGCGGCGGCGATGTGAAAGCAAACCGCCTCCACCGCACCCGCATTCACGATATAGAGGTCCAACCCGCCTGTCAAATCCGACCCCTTTCCACTCTTCTACCAGCAAAGAGCATTTCCTTTTCATTCGTGCCTTCCGATTTTTCGCCGCGTCAGCGGTGGTGATGTAAGATCGGGGCTCTGTGCCTTGTGATCTGTAACCATTTGGAAAGGAAAAACAGCCGCGATGCAAACGGCCAAACGTATTTTCGTGAATCTCCCCGTTAGCAACCTCACCAGATCGGTCGACTTTTTCTCCGAGCTCGGCTTTGCCTTCGACGACCAGTTTGCCGGCGACCACGCCGCCTGTATGATTATCGGCGAGAACATGTTCGCCATGTTGCTCGTCGAGGAATACTTCAAACGCTTCATTCCCCGCAAAGAGATCGCCGACAGCGAAGAGAGCGCCGAAGTCGTCGTCGCCCTATCGGTCGACTGCCGCGACGAGGTCGACTGCACGCTCGACAAGGCGGTCGCGGCCGGCGGCAGCGAATGCCGCGACGCCACCGACGCGGGCTGGATGTACGGCCGCGCCTTCCAGGACCCCGACGGCCACGTCTGGGAGATCTTTTCGGTCGACCGCAGCCGCATGGAGCAGGCGATAAACGGCAAGGGAAAGTAGACGGCAATGGCGCGGATGAGCAAGATCAGCCCGTGTCCCTGGTTCGACGGCCGGGTTGAAGCCGCGGCCAAAAGCTGAATTCCAAGAACAAAATCTGAAGCCCGGTAACGAAAGGACCAGTGCAGTGAATCTCAGCATCTACCTCAACTTCGACGGCAACTGCCGCGAGGCGTTCGAATTCTACCGCTCGGTCTTCGGCGGCGAATTTCTGACGATCGCCGCCTTCTCCGAAGGGCCGGAGGACATGCCGGTCGCCGACGAGGAGAAGGACCGCGTCATGCACGTGAGCCTGCCGATCGGCGAAAGCGTTCTGATGGGCAGCGACATCTCCGCCAGCCACGGCCCACCTTTCCAGGCCGGCAACAACTTCTCGGTCTCCTGCCACCCGCAGACCCGCGCAGAGGTTGACCGCTATTTCGCGGCCATTTCCGCAGGCGGCACGGTCGTGATGCAGCCGGAGGACCAGTTCTGGGGCTCCTATTTCGGCATGTGCGTCGACAAGTTCGGCGTTTCCTGGCAGTTCAACTGCGATCTGTTGTAGCAGGAGCGATCAGTTTCCAGTGGACGGTTGCCGGTTGAAAAGGGGCGTGAGCGATAAAGAGGGCTATCCGAAAGGCTGGAAACGCAAAACAGACTTTTCGCCAGGAGAATACGATGGCACATGCTGACGCTGAATTCGACAAGGAACTCGAGGCCGCCTACAAGGAGCTGGACAGGGCCCAGAAGAGGCTGGCCGAGCTGCGGCGTCAGCTTCCGCACGAGGCGGTCAGCGACTACGAGCTGCAGGGCCCGGACGGCCCGGTCAACCTCTCGGCGCTGTTCGGAGAGAAGGAGGACCTGATCCTGGTCCACAACATGGGCTCGGGCTGCTCCTACTGCACGCTGTGGGCCGACAATTTCAACGGCGTCGCCGACCACCTGCAGGACCGCGCCGCCTTCGTGCTGGTCTCGCCGGACAGCCCGGCCGATCAGCAGGCGTTCGCGCGCGGGCGCGGCTGGCGCTTCCCGCTCTACTCGGCGGCGGACTCGACGTTCACGGCCGACATGGGCTTCCAGAGCACGGCGGGCGGCTTCATGTCGGGCTACCAGCCGGGCGTCTCGGTCTTCCGCAAGAACGGTGACGGCGGCATCACGCGCGTGGCCAAGGACCATTTCGGGCCGGGCGACTCCTATTGCGGCATTTGGCATCTGTTCAGCCTGCTGCCCGACGGCCATGATGGCTGGAATCCGCAGTTTGCGTATTAGGGGTGAAGGGCAGTGGATAGTGGATAGTGGATAGTTGCCGGTGGTTAGTGGCCGGTGGACTAGTTGCCGGTTGGCCTCTCCTTTTCTGTGGGCGAGCGCTGCCTGGATGAGGGCATGAACGGCGGGGCGCGCGGCGTCCTGCAGGTTGCGGACTTTTACATGGCGCATCCTGGCGCCGGCGCCTTCGAGCAGGCCCGCCGGGTCGGGCAGGGCGGCGCCCTGGTAGAAGCCGAGATTGACCCAGCGTTTGTGCGGCAGCAGATAGGCGTAGCCGTCGAGCATCTTCCTCGGGCCGACGCCGTAGGTGGCGGCGCGGTCGCCGAGCCGCACGACCTCGCACGCGTCCGGGTCGACGGCGAAGACGGTGGCGCGCAGGGCCTTCATCACCGGACGCAAGGGCTCCTCGGTCATCTGCAGCAACTCCTCGTAACTTCCTAACCTGGCTTCGGACATTTTTCCTCCTCGGGTCGTTTGGGCTCTCTTCAAGCTGTGTGCCGTGGGTAGTTTCTTGGTTATCTAGTTTCTAGTTTTTAGTGCTGATTTCGCGTGCGGCGGAGTGGCGTTGGGCAGTTACTGTGTGGGTATGAGCAGAGTGCGCACCCTTGCAGATTTTTGCGCAGTTTTTAGCCTGATGATTGGGCGTGCGTGCCTTGGGTAGTTTCCAGGGCTCGTTGACATTTGTCTGAACTATGATTTTTCTGATTCATATGATGGACATGAGTAAACGGCACTGGCTTTTGAGACGGGCTTCTTTTTTGCGAGTCAGGTGAATCAGAGGCCGGACTGGTCTCGGGCGGCGATGTTAATGTCAATTCCGAAAATTTTGGCGGAAATGTCAACGGCTGATATTTGGTTGTTAAGGTGAAGGCCGGTTTGGGTGTAGCGACGAGCTGCCGGCTATGGGTATAGCATACGCGATCGGATGGTTTCTTGCACGGCGGACGGGAGGACCGGGTGGGGATGGGAGCTGCAAGGGCCGCGGTCAGGAGATCGGAGGGGGTGAAGCCGGAAGAGGGAGTGTGGATTCGGCCGGATGGCGGCGTAGGGTGACGGCACATGCGGGCATTCGGATAGGGGAGCGGGACTGGCAGCGGCAGCGGTATTGCTGCCGGGGAGACCCAATCCTGCCGGATGACGCTGGCAGAACCGGGTCGCGGCCGCTCGCACGCCATTGCGCGCGAGCGGCACCCGTTCCCTAGCGCCTTCTCTCCCACCAGACGGAGACGGCGGCCAGCTCTTCGGCTTCGAAGTATTCGGCGCGGACGGTGTGATTGCCGCGGGCCGAGGTTGATGTCTCCGTATGACCTGGTGGCGGGATGGATGTTCCAGTCCTCAAGGACCAGGCTGTCGTTGACATAGAGGCGCACGCCGTCGTCGGCGCGGGCGAAGAAGCGATAGGCGCCGGCCTCGAAGTGGCGGGTTGTGGTCCAGGCGGCGCTGAAGTTGTCGCCGGCGACGGTCGGGCCGGGCTGGCCCGTGTGCCAGTCGAACCTGATGAACGGGTCCTGCCGCTGCAGGACGGGCTCTCCGCTGAGCGTCCGGTTGGGATAGAAGGCGGCCGTCCGCGTTTGTCGGCGCGCCGCCGGCGGTGACGCGCAGCCTGCGCCCGACGTAGGTGAGGGCCGGGTCGCGGATGTCGAAGTCGATCACGGCGCGCTGGCACATGCCGGCGTGCGGGTGGGCGTCGGTGTGGAGATGGGCCATCTCGGAGATGCGTTGGCCGTCGCTGTTTTCGACCCAGAACCACCAGTTGCCGGCGCGCGGGCCGCCGCCGTCGAGGACGTGGACGTAGCCGCCGGGAACGCCGTTCTCGCCGGTGACCCGCCTTGCGACCACGTGGTCGTCGGGCTGCCAGCTGAAGACGACCCGGAAGCCGGCGGCGGGCTGGCCGTTGACCCGCACGGCGCCGCGCACCTGCGTGCTGTCGGCATTGGGCTCGCAGCGCACGACCGCGGCCCGGTTGACGAGGCCATTCGAAGCTCTCAGCGCCTCGACCGGGACGTTGTACAGGCTGGCGATGGCGGCCAGCGTCTCGCCGCGCCGGGCGACGTGATAGGTGCGGTAGGCGGGCGGGCGGGGCAGGCCAACCGCGGCGCCGCCGCTGACGGGAATGCGCAGCGCGCGCCCGACGTAGGTCACGTTCGGGTTGCGAAGCTCGAAGTCGATCACGGCGCGCTGGCAGTTGCCGTAGTGGGAGTCTCTGTGCGTTTCGAGATGCGCCATTTCGGAGATGCGGCTGCCGGCCTCGTTTTCGACCCAGAACCACCAGTTGCCGGCGCGGGCGCCGCCGCCGAGCACAAAGTTGTACTCGCCGCCGGCCCCGGTGGCGGTCTTGACGACCGCGTTGCCGTCGGGCTGCCAGCTGAACGCGACCCGGTAGCCGCCGGCGGGCTGGCCGTTGACCCGCACGGTGCCGCGCACCTGTGTGCTGTCGGCGTTGGGGTGGCAGGAGAGGACGGCTGCGCGGTTGTCGAGGTTATTGGCCCGCCTCAGCTCCTGGACGGAGACGCCGTAGAGCGTTGCAATGCCGGCGAGCGTTTCGCCGGGTCTGACGATGTGGATGTAAGGGATCGCCGGCGTCCGCAGGGAGGCTGCGCGCGCCGGCTGCGGAAACAAGGTGAGCAGCAGCGCGAGCGTGAGCAGCAGGACCAGGAGCAGCATTGTCGCTGCTTTCGTCTGCGTGCGCCGGTTTCCATTGGAAAGCGAAGTTTTTAGGGCCATCGCCTTCCTCCTTTCTTTATTTCAAGTTGCGCTGCTGCGGCCGCAGGGTCACTGAAGCCACGGCGGTATCCGCTGCCATTGGGTCAGCAGCACAAGTCGGAACGCGGCGTCGATGGACTGCGCCGGTTCTCGGGCCGGTCGCTTTGTGCGGATGTGGTGCGGCGTAAAGAGGGGAACGGGTTCGATTGCGTCGGCCAGGAAGGCCGACGGCCAGATGGAGAGCGTCCTGGCGACAGACGGTCCACTGGTGTACAGGGCGCCTTTGACCTGTTTCCGGTGGGACATTGGTACTACCTCCTGTGCGTGGGTGGTACGGATGCTGCTTATGGATGCAGCCCGACCGCGCGCTCGCGACCGCCGTGCGGCGGCGAGGCGGGGCCGGGCTGGGATGTAGGCTGGGTGTGTTGCTGCGGAAGGGGGTGGGGACGGCCGCGGGGGCGGTCCCCAGTCTCCCGGGGGTGCGTGCGGTTTGGGGAGGGTCAGACGCCTGGAAGGCGAATCGTCGTTGATTGCCCATGGTTCTGTTGTTGCGGCTGTTTGCGGCGGTGCGTCCGTCGGTCTGCTGTCAGGAAGGGTCCTGGATGACGGGGCGGGTGGGGCCGTAGATTGCCGCTGTCCTTGATGACAGGGTACGCCCCGGGACGGGGGAAGTCAATAGAAATGGGGATATGCTAACGGAACTCTTATGCGGGGTGGGGGAATCGCGGGGCGCCGTATGTTTCTGTCCCGTATGTACTCGCGGTCGATGCTTGCGCGTTCAGGCGGCCGGCCAGGTGTCGCTCGTTGTAGTCCGGCGGCGGGTGGAAGTTGGCGCCCCCTGAGTGTGCTGGCGGACCGGCGCAGTTGACGGCCGGTCAATCGCGTGGGTTGGTAGAGCAGCGTAGATGGCGGCGCGGCGTTACGCCGGGTTGCTCGCTATCTGTCGCTGTCTGCCGGGATTTTCAGCCGGGCGGCGAGGTGGGGGAGGGGAGAAGGGAGTGCCGCCGGCTGGAGGGCAGTTCACAAATGTAGTACAAGGGGGCATTGGGGTCAAACGGGGATCTTTTGGGGCGGATGGGGATTGGGTTGGTTGTTCGCGGCGCTCGGGCGGCGGGGCTGGAGTGGGATGTGTGCTGGGTGTTTTGCTGTGGACGGGGAGTGGGGACGGCGCGGGGGCTCGAGCGTAGCGGAAGACACTGGACTGATCGAATCGTACGCCGGGAGTCGAGGGAGTTTGAAGCAGGTGTCTACAACTGAACTACGAATCAGGCCATAGGGTGAGGCAATTCACAAGGCATGCGGCAGGCCAAATTCAGTTGTCAAGACGGAGGCACATCACGTCGCAGGCTATCACATCTGTCTTGGTGCACTCTAAACTTTCCCATTTAGTGGTCCAGCCATTGGGACCAACCACCTATTACTTATTTCTTGTGAGGAAGGTCGCGACTCTGCAGAAATAGTCTCCCGGTCATACCGTACTCAGGGGCTTAACCTTCTCCTCCAGCCACGCGAGCAACTGCGCATAACGAAACGAATTGCTCCCGAACAGCCGCATGAAGAGATCGTAGGTCTCGCGGCTGTCGCAGTCGATGTAGTAGCCGTTCAGATGCAGGAAAATGTCGGTAACGGCGAAGGCGGTCCGCTTGTTGCCGTCCACAAAGGGGTGGTTGTTGGCCAGGCTCTCCAGCAGCGCGGCCGCCTCTTCGATCAGGCTGTCGTAGTAGCCCAGCTGCGGCCGCATGAGCGCGGCGGCCAGCGCGCCCTCGTCGCGCAGGCCGGGCGCGCCGCCGAACTCGTCGATCAGCGCGTCGTGGATGGCGACCGCTTCTCCGATCTCGGGATAGTCATAGCTCATTCTGCAAGCAGTTCATGCAGCCGGCGGTTTCGCTCTACGCTGGCGCGGAAGTGCGCCATCACCTCGGGGCGGGGCGTCTTGCGGTTGCGGTTGACGATGTACTCCTCCATCGCCTCCTGCAGCACGGCCTGAAACTGGCGGCCCTCCCTGCTGGCGATTTCCCGCATTGAGGTCAGCACCCCCGGCGAAGCCTGGCTGGAAAACTTGACCTTCTGTATGCTCATCAAAGACTCTCCTATTCATTTGACTCCTTCTTCGTCAGGTAGATTGCCCTCCCGGAGCTATGTGCAGTATGGAGAGGATCAGTCGCGTGGATGGCGAATCGTCGTTGATTGCCTATTTCTCGGCTGTTGCGGCTGTTTGGAGCGGTGCGCCGGTCAAAACTGGGCCAGGATGGGTCCGAAGGGGATCAGGGACTTGTACAGGCCGGCCATATGAATTTCCGATCGGCAAAGAGTACGTTTGGGCGCGGGACTAATAGCGGCGGCGGCCTCTCCGGTCATTTGACTCCTTCTTCGTCAGGTAGATTGCCCTGATTGCGAAGACGATGGCGATGACGATCAGAATTGTAAACGTTGTCATGAGTCAGCCTCCTTGGGTTGCGGTACGTTCAGATGAAACCAAGATATGTTGGGTCCATTTGGCCTATTCCGCCAGGACGGGGGCTAGGACCTGTATGTGTGTCCTGCACTGTTCCGCCCCAATGTAACGTAGGAGCGCCTGCCCGGGTCAAGATACCCCTCACAAAGTTTTCTGAATCATCAAGACTCAAATGATTTCGGCGATTCGAGCAGTGTTGCTCTCGAATCTACCAGCTTATCTCTCAGCAACTGTGTAAGCGCTCTAAGGAATGGCGTCTTATATACTGTTATCCGGCCTTCTACTCTTCCGCTCTCCATCGAGTATCTGTTGCTACTGAAAGGCTCAGGCGTCTTCTTCAGGCCTTCCAAGGACAGGTCATAGCATTCTAGCGCTTTCACCGTCTCTGCTTTCAAACCAGTGAATATTTCGACCAAGTTGTGCGTGTGGGGAACTTGCTTGTCGGGGTTGTCTAATGCCCAAAGCGACTTCATCGCGAGCTCAAGGGCATAGCTACTTGTGACCGACTGAACATTGATTAGCGCGCTTTTCTGATTTCTGGCGCCTCTTTCTTAAGAGTCTATCTTTTTCTGCAAGTGCTCTAGCAGGTCACAATAGATTTCAATCTCGTCAATTGCGTAGGTAGAGTGCCAATCTTCATTCACGAAGAAAAGCTTTTCCAAAGACATAGAGGTGGCCGTCATCAACCACATCCTTTCTTCCTGTTTGACAAGGCGCAGGTTCAGGAGGAGTTGCCCGAACCCGGCGCCTACTGATGCTTTCCGTGCGGTATTCAGATAGCCAATTCCGGCGGCAGCCCTTCCACAATGCTGGTCACTCGCTCACCCTCCGATCAAACGGTCGTATTCGTCGTGACCGCCGATCCACACCCAGATGTAATCTTCTCCATCATCGATGGCGAGTGCCCTGTAGGCAAGCCCTGCACGCGCCGACCAGAACTTGCCGACTTTTTTGAAATGCAGTGAGAGATGTCTGGGGTTTGCCTGGAGCAGACGGAAATTCCGCCTGGCAACCCTCTGCACAGAACTTGGAAGCCGCTCGAACCGGCTCCAGAATTGGGGTGTCGTGCGATGCATTCAGAGTTCCCGCAGCGTGCCCTTCTCTTTGGCCTCCTGTGCCTCGGCAATCAGGAAATCCAACTTGCCCTGCTCTGAGTCCGCTTCAATCTGCCGGTCCCATTTTTGCCAGTCCAGTTCGCTGAACCACGCCCTGAATCGGGCGTAGTCCTCTTCAGGAAGCGCAAGGACGGCCTCCTGAAGCGCGGCGATATCTGACATTTTCCTTCCTCCTCTTTCTCCTGCCGGTTTGGATGGGTGGAACCTCGATCCACGGTCCACTGGCTGCATCACAGTGTCCGATCGAGTCTCAATGTCTCTTGATGGCCGATCCGCACGAATGTTTGGGGGTATAGTATCATAGCACAACTCAACACACCCATCGCTGCGGTATTCTTCGCCAAGTCCGCTCTCAATCTCAAACCGACTCATTGGACAGTCGAAGCCTGCTGCGTTTCGTTGACGGCGTTTACGCGCGGGTGCGCGGTGGAGTCGGGCGAGTCTGGTGGGGGCGGGGATGGGGCGGTGCGCCGGTCAATCTGCTGTTAGGACGGGAGGCTTGGTTGGCCTCTGTCTAAGTCGGTGTGGCCTGTGCCGCGAGTTCGCGCGTGCCCGAACAGCCGGCATCCTCGGTGGCAGCGATAAATGTGGACGACACGGCGCCCAAGCCCACCTGAAGAATTCCCAATCCGCCGCCGGCAGGGCTGACGGAGGGAAGGTCGGTCGCGACAAGTCCCGGGCTTCCAAATTGACTCGCCGCCGATGTGCCAGCCCCAATCGCCGCTCCTGCCACTGGGACGGTATACGCCCGGTCCTGGCCCAATGCTGCACAGTGCTTTGACGTTGGCCCAACAGCGCCGCCAACGAGGACTGGCCGCCGAGATGGTTGATTATTTGGCGGACGTTGTTCATAATGACCGATAGCATCTATATTTTCGTGAGCAATCAATGTCTCTTAGTCCAACAGCAGCCGATTTCCCGAGTGCCGCCGTCAACCGTCTTTAAGGAGGCGAAGTCATGTCAACTACAAAAGGCCCACATGGGATAGAGCTCAACATAGCCATGGACCTAGTGCGTGTGACCGAGGCGGCTGCCATAGGCGGCGCGCGTCTTATGGGCATGGGTGATACAGAATCAGTGGACCAATCTGCGGTGGACGCCATGCGATTGACCTTGAACTCCATCTCCATGGATGGGGTCGTGGTGATCGGAGAGGGCGAAAAGGATGAGGCGCCCATGCTGTACATAGGCGAACGCGTCGGAGCCGGCTCGCCGCCCCAGGTCGACATAGCCGTCGATCCCATCGACGGCACCACTCTGTTGTCCAAGGGGCTTCCTGGGGCCATCTCGGCCATTGCCCTCTCGGGTCGGGGAACCATGAACGTGCCCGAACAGGTCGTCTATGTGAATAAGATCGCCGTCGGCGCAGATGCGAGGGACGCGATTGACATCAACGCATCGGTGGATGTCAACATCAAGAACGTCGCGGATGCCAAGGGACGAAAGGCGGAGACGATGACCGTCGTCGTCCTGGACAGGCCCAGGCACGAGCAGCTGTTGGAATCAGTCCGCGCCGCCGGGGCCAGAATCAAACTCATTACCGACGGAGATGTTGCAGCTGGAATTCAAGCGGCGTTGCCGGGAAGCGGAGTGGACATGCTCATGGGCATCGGCGGCGCTCCTGAAGGGGTGCTGGCCGCCGCGGCAATCAGATGCCTCGGTGGAGCGATTCAGTGTAAGGCTTGGCCCCGAGATTCCAAGGAGCGGACGGCTGCAGAGGCGGCCGGAGTGGATGTCGAAAAGGTCTACTGTACGGAAGAACTGGTGGGCGGAGAAGATGTGTATTTCGCCGCCACTGGGGCGAGTTCCAGTGAGCTGCTTAAAGGAGTGAAACTCACGACGGACGGCGCATCCACTCAATCGTTGGTGATGTGCAACCGTTCCGGTACGGTCCGCTGGATAGACTCCTTTTACAATTTGGGAGGGTCGCGCCAAGTCATCTACCGGTCGTCTGGATGACAGGCGCTTTGGAGGCTTTTGATGACCCCGCTGCATGACGGAGGAGAGCCTTTGCAGACCAATGTGCGGCAGACAACTGTTCCCGCTACGGATTCGAGTCGTGGAGCTTCATGGACGCTTCAACAGAATACGGTCAAGGCAGGCGCCTGGATAAGAGTCCTGTTGCGTCCTACACCGCGCCCGGATAATATACGACTGCGCCGCTGCAAATCCCTGATCGAACCTTATGGAGGGTAAAGGAGACTGATTATGGACATCAAAAAGCTGGCTGCCGCCGCCCGAGCCCTGGTCACACCGGGCAAGGGCATCTTAGCTGCGGACGAGAGTTCCGGCACCATCAAGCGTCGTTTCGATTCGATCGATGTCGGGAGCACAGAAGACAATAGGCGGACCTATCGGGAGATGCTTTTTCGCACGGATGATGTTGAAGCCTGGATCAGCGGGGTGATCCTCTACGACGAGACCGCCAGGCAGAAGGGAGTGGACGGCATCCCGCTTGTGAGGGTCCTCTCCAACCGCGGAATCGTTCCGGGAATCAAGGTGGACAAAGGAACGCAACCCCTGGCCGGTTCTCCCGGTGAGCTGATTACTGAAGGTCTGGACGGTCTGGGGCAGCGGCTGGCGGAATACTATGAGATGGGGCTTAGATTCGCCAAGTGGCGAGCGGTAATAACCGTCGGAGAGGGCATTCCCACGCACTACTGCATTGAAGCGAACGCCCATGCGCTGGCCAGGTACGCAGCTGTCAGCCAACACGCGGGTCTTGTGCCCATCGTAGAGCCGGAGGTGTTGATGGACGGCGACCACGGCATCGACGACTGCTATGCCGCCACTAAAGCCACCTTGCAGGAGACATTCGCTCAATTATCCCGGCAGAGAGTTGCGTTGGCAGGAATGCTGCTGAAGCCCAATATGGTGGTCTCCGGTTCGTCCGCATCGAATAGAGCGGATCCGGCAACGGTCGCTGCGATGACTGTCGAATGTTTCAAACAGACCATACCGGCAGCGATGCCGGGCGTCGTGTTTCTCTCTGGAGGGCAGACCGACAACGAAGCGACGGCAAACCTGAACGCAATCAACTTGGAGGCTGCCAAGGTGGGCGTTCCGTGGACGCTCAGCTTCTCGTTCGGCCGGGGCCTTCAGAGCGCCCCCTTGAAGGCATGGGGCGGAAAAGAAGAACACGCCCCTGCGGCCCAAGCTGCTTTCAAGTTGAGGGCCAGGCTGACCAGCGCCGCTCAGCTGGGCAAATACAGCTCCAGATATGGAGACCCAATCGGTCACAGTGTAATGGGTAACGGGAACTGACAGACGTTTGTAGACCGGCTTCCTTATATGGTGGGCGGCTGTGTCGTCATCAGCCGGTCAGCTGGATTCGCGCCCAAACCGTTTCGGTTTCAGACCAACGATGCGGAAGAATGGGGGCGTTGGGATATGAACCTTTATGTTGTGGTTCAGTTTTTGGGGCCCACTTCACGGAGCCGGCCGCATTCGCCTAAATGCGCCTTATTTTCCCCATTTCGTGGTCTAACGATTGGGGTCAACCATAATCGCGAGCGGTGTCGATGCGGCGTTTGGTTTCGGCGTCCAGCAAGGTTATTCCCCTGGAAGGCGAAAGTCAGGCGATTGGTTGATGCAAACGTGACTCTACAACGAACTCGACATGCTTGCGGAGGCGTGTCGAGCGGGGTTGGGGCAAGCGGTGATGCCGCTCAGATTCTCATGCCGGTCTCTCTTGGGAGCTGCTCGAATTCTCCAGGCAGGAATGCCTGTCCAAATGCGGGCTCGAACTCCTGTGGAAATCAGGATGGCGCGTCGTTTCCGCTGCTTGATGGACCCGCTGTGGGTCTTTGGAGGATAAGGACTGGTGTGCCGTAGATTCTCCCACCAACGTCTTCAAGGCTGATGTGTCGTATGTCGACCGATTTCCCCAGTTTGCTTGTCCAGGTACCGTCGCTCAGCTGGCGAGCGGCATGCGTGGGAACTCCATCGGGGCCGGCGAAAAGCGCCACTTTTTCTTTGCCCTCTTCCAAGTTGCAATCTGTGCAGATCTCAAAGCCAAGTTCCAGGAAGGCCTCCGCGTAGGCTTTTACTGTGTATTGTCTTTGCGCCCTTTCGGGCCAATAGTACTGGAAAAACGGGTCCGGTTCCCACCAGCGTGAATCATCTCCCGCTGCCCACGCGATACAGTTGTAGTCCGGCGCCGCTTCGCTCGTAATTCCGTAGGCCGTACCTGTGAGTCGCGGAAAATTCAGTTCCAACTTTACCACTTCATCCCAGACCTCTTCCCCCACTCCAACCAGTCTTGAGCCATCGCTGTGATGTTGCCTCTATGTTCAGGAAGCACGGGGTTTTCCAGCGTGATTTCATTGAGTGCCCAAAACCAGTGGCTGGGTCTTTTCTCAAGGTCCCTCAGAATCAGAGGCAGAGCATGGGACCCCATTCTTACGATCTCACGGTATGCCGGATGTGCAGCGATTTCATGCATTGTCGAAAGAAAGGCGCATTCTTCATCTATGATCTCAGCGAGATCCTTGAAATACAGGGCGGCATTCTCTTCTAGCGCTATGTTCGAGGCTTCGGTAATAGAGGTAGAAAGCCCTTCATTTAGCCCCGCCTGCAGAAGGTTCCACATGGGCTGGCCAAACGCTCTTGACTCCGGGGACACATAAGCATCAACGGACAACTGATCTTCCAACAGGACCACGCCGGTCATGTCCGTTCCTCCTCTCCAAGTAGCGCGCGGAGCCGAGCGGTAATGCTGTCTTCGAAGGCCATAACTACGTTGTCGTGGGCGATCTGAACTTCCTTCTTCAATGCGGTCGCGTCGGGCTCCAGGGGTCGGGCGTATCTGTCATAAAGGTCCAACATGAAGGCCTGTTTTCCTTCGGCCGCCTGGGGGGGAGAAGAGGTCCCGAAGGATATCAAAACGGTATGCCCCTGCTCGGCTTGAGGCGCCTCGACTCTGACGAGAAATGGGCCGTGTGTGTTTCCCAAGGAGTGCGGTAGTTTCGGATAGATAGTAAAGTAATCCTCCATTGAGACGATTTTTTCCGGAATTTCTATCCTGTTGATGTATCGTAATCCCAGCTTGACAATGCTCTTGGGTACGGCGACTTCAACGTAAACGTTGAGTGCTTCATAAATGATCTTTTCCCAGTTCTCAAAGTGGCGATATGGCAGCAGTTGATTGACGACAATAAGATTCTCGGCCACCTGTATCATCAGGCTGCCCTCTTGTGTGAGGAACTGCATCCACGGCGGCAGTCGTTGTACGCCAGCTGACGCGGTATCCGGCCCCATTGTGATCTGGGCCTCCTGAATCTCGCGCCTCTGCTTCCTGGGAAAATCGGATCTGACCCTTTCGTAAAACGCGCCGGGGACTGTATCGTCCCAATCTGATTCGGCGAAATAGATTTCACAGAGCGCTTCGACAACGGGAGCATTCCGATAACTGCGGTCGGGTATTCCTCGGTGGGCGTGACCGTCCGCGGTACGCGTAGATTTCGCTTCACTGCCCATGGATTCGCCTCCTTGTCAAAAGTCGGCACAAGCGTGGAAAGTCGAGGACTCTCTGCCTCAAATTAACAGGCGCCGACCCCCAAGGTACCTCCTTTACCCTTTCGTTCATGAAGTCGATTCAGATTCCGTGGTTCTTCGTTACTTGGCGGTTGGTTTCAAATGACGTCAGTTGGCCCCATCTGGGGCGAAGTATACCACTCTCCGCTGGTTTGGTAGGAAGCCGGGGCTTTCCCGCGTGCTCCAGCAGTCCAGTCCAGACCCGCCGTTCACGCGGCGAACTGGTTCAACGAAACGTAGTCTTTGATATATTCAGGCACAAGCACGCGGTATCGATTGGGTATGCGGGCGTAATCATCCAGCGAGAGGGCCGGGTTGGTCGCAAGTTGTGTCAGTTTGCGGCTGGCAACGATTTGACGGACCTCTTCGCTGGTCGCGTATGCCTTGAAGTAGGCCTTTATCATGGGGATGGCTTCGGTCTCTTGCGGTTCGTCTCCGTCAGGCTGATGATCGGCCACAAACTTGGCGAACTCCTCCTCCAGCAGCTCGTCCCTGGACTTGAAACGCGGGATTTTGTCGAAAACCTTTTTCAGAATTTCCCGCAGGCTCAGGCGGCGGTCCACGGCCGCGGCCTTCCGCAACTTTGCCAAGGTGTAATACTATGGTGAGCCCCAATCGTTAGACCACGAAATGGGAAAAATAAGGTAACTACTAAGCCATTTCTCTTGGATGTAGTAGAGTTAAGAGATATGAGTGAATTGGTACAGTTAGACCGAGAGCAACTCAAGCGCTTAGACCAAGAGAGCCTGATCGAGCTGATTCTGCTTCTGCAGCAGCAGTTGGCAGCCCAGCAAGAGTTGATCCAGAAGTTGCAGGACCAACTGGCGAAAGACAGTCGCAATCGTGGCAAGCCGCCGAGCAGCGATGATCTGAAGAAAGGGAGACGAAAGAGCTTGCGCCGTTCTGGGCAGCGGCCACGTGGTGGACAACGCGGGCACAAAGGGCGCACCTTGATGCAGGTGGCGGAGCCGGAGCATATCGTTGTTCATGGTCTGGCGGGTTGTCCGCACTGCCAGACAGCGTTGACAGAGGTAGCTGTTCAAAGGCATGTGAAACGGCAGGTCTTCGATATTCCACCGGCCAGCATCGAAGTGACAGAACATCAGGCGCAGGTGAAGCAGTGTCCTGGCTGCGGCGCCTGCGTGAAGGGAGCGTTTCCCTCCTGCGTGCGCCAACCCACGCAGTATGGTCCACGTCTGAAAGCAGTCGCTTGCTACCTGTACAGCCAACAGTTCATCCCCTTGGCGCGCATCGGAGAGTTGCTGAGGGCGCTCTACGGTCATGCCCCCTCTGAGCCGGTCGTGCTCGCCGCCGCCCGCCAACTTGCCACCCGCACGCACGCCAGCCTGGAACAGATTCGCCAACAACTGATCGCTGCTTCCTGTCGTCCATTTCGACGAGAGTGGCTTGCGTGTCGATGGTCGCTTGCAGTGGCTGCACGTGGCCAGCACCGAGAAGCTGACCCATTACCACGTCCACGACAAACGGGGGCATGTCGGTATGCGAGACGGAGGCATCTTGCCCCACTTCAAGGGCGTTGCTCTGCATGACCACTGGCGCTCCTACCTCAAGTTTACCGATTGTCAGCATAGTTTCTGCAATGTCCATCATCTGCGCGAACTGCGTTTTGTGGCCGAGCAATACGACCAGAGCATGGGCGGCGCAGATGGAACGTTTGTTGTTGGATATCAAAGCCGAAGTTGCATCGACTTCAGCACTGCACACTGCCTTGCCACCAGACCGCCTGGCCGACTACGAGACACAGTACGATGCGCTCATTGCTCAGGGCTTTGCCGCCAACCCCTCCGCAGCAAAGACCAAACCCAGGCCCATCGGCCGACCCAAACAGTCGCCGCCCAAAAACCTGCTCGACCGCTTGTACAGACAGAAAGCCGGCGTCTTAGCTTTCATGTATGACTTCCGCATCCCCTTCGACAACAATCTGGCCGAACGCGACGTGCGCATGATTAAAGTCCAACAGAAAGTCTCCGGCTGCTTCCGTACACCTGAAGGTGCCCATATCTACTGTGCGTTACGTTCCTATATCTCGACTGCACGCAAACATGGCCTCAACGCCATTGATGCCATCTACAACGCTTTCCTTGACCAACCCTTCTTCCCTCACACCTCTCAGGCTTAGTAGTTACAAAATAAGGTACATTCAAGATTCCCGCAGCGTGCCCGTCTCTTTGGCCTCCTGTGCCTCGGCGATCAGGGAATCCAACTTGCCCTTCACTGAATCGGCTTCGATTTGCTGGTCCCATCTGTCCCGGTCCAGCTGGCTGAACCACGCCCTGAATCGGGCGTAGTCCTCTTCTGGAAGCGCAAGGACGGCCTCCTGAAGCGTGGCGATATTCGACATTTTCTTTCCTCCTCATTCTCGCGCTGGTGTGGGTGGGTGGAACCTCGCCCCATGGTCCAGCGGCTGCATAACAGCGTTCGATCGTATTTCAATGTCTCTTGGTGGTCGATCCGCACGAATGTATGGGGATATCGTATCATACAGAACTCAACACACGCATCGCTGCGGTATCCCCCGCAAAGTCTGCCCTCTATCTCAAACCGACACATAGGACAGTCGCGGCCTGCTGCGCTTCGTTGGCGGCGTTTGCGCGCGGGAGCGCGGTGCGGTCGGGTGAATCTGGTGGGGGTGGGGATGGGGCGGTGCGCCGGTCAATCTGTTGTCAGGACGGGAGGCTTGGTTGGCCTCTGTCTATGTCGGTGCGGCCTGTGTTGCGAGTTCGCGCGGCCCTGAACAGCGGGTGTCTTTGATTACGGCGTACTCCGCGGGGCGGGGGAAGTCAATAGAAATGGGGATTTGCTAACGGAACTCTTATGCAGGGGTGAGGGAACCGAGTACAACGACGAGGGTTGTCGCTACGTTTGGGGGCTATCCCCGCGTGTGCGGGGGTACCTGTATGCAGGGGTAGCGCAGCCCCGCGAGTGAGGGTCTATCCCCGCGTGTGCGGGGGAACCGATGGCGGTCATCGGGCGAAGATCTCCGCGTCGGGTCTATCCCCGCGTGTGCGGGGGAACCATTCCAACTGGCTATGACCCTGAACAGGAGGACGGTCTATCCCCGCGTGTGCGGGGGAACCCGCGCATCGGCCAATCGCAGCCGCACCAGCGAAGGTCTATCCCCGCGTGTGCGGGGGAACCTCTTAGAGGTGGCGCACTCGTTGGCATGGCGGGGGTCTATCCCCGCGTGTGCGGGGGAACCTTCAACCGCCGTCTTACATTCAGCACCGAACCCGGTCTATCCCCGCGTGTGCGGGGGAACCGACGTGGCGGGCAAGGCGAACTGGCACCTTTTCGGTCTATCCCCGCGTGTGCGGGGGAACCAACGAGAACTGACCAGGTGGCTGACAAAACCGCGGTCTATCCCCGCGTGTGCGGGGGAACCCTCGGAGAGTCGAACGAAACCACCAAGTATACCGGTCTATCCCCGCGTGTGCGGGGGAACCCGAGACTTCCGGGAAGGCAAGATAGATACGCTGGGTCTATCCCCGCGTGTGCGGGGAACCAGCTCGGGATGCAAGCGGGAAACGGACGGAGAAGGTCTATCCCCGCGTGTGCGGGGGAACCCGAGACTTCCGGGAAGGCAAGATAGATACGCTGGGTCTATCCCCGCGTGTGCGGGGGAACCAGCTCGGGATGCAAGCGGGAAACGGACGGAGAAGGTCTATCCCCGCGTGTGCGGGGGAACCTATAGGTATAATACGTATTATACCTACTAACGAGGTCTATCCCCGCGTGTGCGGGGGAACCAAGTCGAGCTCGGGCGGTTCGTACCAGGATAGGGGTCTATCCCCGCGTGTGCGGGGGAACCTTACCGATCGCTCGCAGGATGCTCTCGCCAATCGGTCTATCCCCGCGTGTGCGGGGGAACCTCCTGCAGGAACACATACTCCATCGCCGGCCGGGGTCTATCCCCGCGTGTGCGGGGGAACCAGCTCGCTCGCGTCGATGCCCCAGGCCGACATGGGTCTATCCCCGCGTGTGCGGGGGAACCCGACGGTGACGCTTGAGAACGGCGGGAACCAGGGGTCTATCCCCGCGTGTGCGGGGGAACCGCCAGCAGGTCGCGCAGAATGTCGGTGGCCTCGGGTCTATCCCCGCGTGTGCGGGGGAACCTTAGCCGACCCAGGTTCGCATCCAGGAGGAAGAGGTCTATCCCCGCGTGTGCGGGGGAACCCTGTCAACTGGCAACCCATATCATATCTATACGAGGTCTATCCCCGCGTGTGCGGGGGAACCGATCACTTTCACCAGGAGGAGATCATAATGAAAGGTCTATCCCCGCGTGTGCGGGGGAACCAATTGCGGAGGATCTCCCGGATGCCCAGTCCGCGGTCTATCCCCGCGTGTGCGGGGGAACCAATTGCGGAGGATCTCCCGGATGCCCAGTCCGCGGTCTATCCCCGCGTGTGCGGGGGAACCTCGCCGCGCTCAATTGACTTCGCCAAGCCGCGGGGTCTATCCCCGCGTGTGCGGGGGAACCAACGAGCACCCTGCAATGGCAATGCCCGCCAATGGTCTATCCCCGCGTGTGCGGGGGAACCGTCATCGCGGCGGCTGGGACGCTGGGGGACGAGGGTCTATCCCCGCGTGTGCGGGGGAACCCCGAACGCGCCGCTCGTGCTCCGGGACGGAGAGGGTCTATCCCCGCGTGTGCGGGGGAACCGCCGACAAGACCCGCCCCGGGCCGATCAAAATGGGTCTATCCCCGCGTGTGCGGGGGAACCAGCGCAACCGCATTCCCGGCCTCGAACGCAGCCGGTCTATCCCCGCGTGTGCGGGGAACCTCGGAGGCATGAACTCGGCGATGACGGCGGATGGGTCTATCCCCGCGTGTGCGGGGGAACCTACGTATCAATGGCGCATCTCTGAGCTTGATGAGGTCTATCCCCGCGTGTGCGGGGGAACCAGAAAATGGCTAGATTACGGAGTAGAGAAGCGGGTCTATCCCCGCGTGTGCGGGGGAACCGGCGTGATACGAGACGCGCCCGCGCCGTGACGCGGTCTATCCCCGCGTGTGCGGGGGAACCGGCGGGGGTGGGGACTCAATCCTACGGTTTAACGGTCTATCCCCGCGTGTGCGGGGGAACCACAAAATTGAGCCGCGGCCCCAAGGCGGGACAGGGTCTATCCCCGCGTGTGCGGGGGAACCTCGCGCGTCTTGCGTAGCCTAGTACGGAGAAAGGGTCTATCCCCGCGTGTGCGGGGGAACCACAAAATTGAGCCGCGGCCCCAAGGCGGGACAGGGTCTATCCCCGCGTGTGCGGGGAACCTCGCGCGTCTTGCGTAGCCTAGTACGGAGAAAGGGTCTATCCCCGCGTGTGCGGGGGAACCGATTATGAAACATCTCAGCCTGCACGACGACAAGGTCTATCCCCGCGTGTGCGGGGGAACCAGTGGGCAGAAGACAACGATTCTGCCATCCTCGGGTCTATCCCCGCGTGTGCGGGGGAACCCAAACCGGGACGCCAGGCGGCTTGTGACGGTGCGGTCTATCCCCGCGTGTGCGGGGGAACCGCACAGGGCCTGCAGCGGATGGCCGATGGCCGCGGTCTATCCCCGCGTGTGCGGGGGAACCGAGGGGCGGCGGGTGCTGCACTTGTACTGGTGAGGTCTATCCCCGCGTGTGCGGGGGAACCGCTCATCGGCCGTGTGCCAGGCACCCTCCACTGGGTCTATCCCCGCGTGTGCGGGGGAACCCTTGTGCTCGGCGCGCCGACGCGGGTGAGCTCAGGTCTATCCCCGCGTGTGCGGGGGAACCAACTGCGCGCGCTTTCTCCTGTTTTTGTTTGGAGGTCTATCCCCGCGTGTGCGGGGGAACCTACTGCGCCACCGTGTAGCCCGCTTGGGCAACAGGTCTATCCCCGCGTGTGCGGGGGAACCCCCGTTAAGACGGAGTGCAAACACCAGTACATCGGTCTATCCCCGCGTGTGCGGGGGAACCGGTTGGCGTCCTCCTGCGTGGCCAGCCGCTAAGGGTCTATCCCCGCGTGTGCGGGGGAACCCCAGACAGTGCCTGCGCGCGCTCTGGTACTCGGGGTCTATCCCCGCGTGTGCGGGGGAACCCTAGACGATGTAAAACTCGCCTATGGGCCTGAAGGTCTATCCCCGCGTGTGCGGGGGAACCGAAAGCCTGCCAGGATCAGGGCAAACCCGCGGAGGTCTATCCCCGCGTGTGCGGGGGAACCAATACCCCAACGAAAACCCAGCCCCCCTGTCAGGGTCTATCCCCGCGTGTGCGGGGGAACCTACACGCTGGCGGGGCGCGAATCGTGGATGGACGGTCTATCCCCGCGTGTGCGGGGGAACCATTGCCAGCCCGCGCAGCTGGCGGTAACGAACGGGTCTATCCCCGCGTGTGCGGGGGAACCGCAGGCATGATGGTCTCCTCGGAGTACGAACCCGGTCTATCCCCGCGTGTGCGGGGGAACCTCGACGCTGACGACGCAGTGGCTGGGGAGGACGGGTCTATCCCCGCGTGTGCGGGGGAACCGTGACCGGGTCGTTATATCCGCTTGGCTTGTCGGGTCTATCCCCGCGTGTGCGGGGGAACCCACGCCGCCGCGCCGTGGTACTCGGCGCCGACGGGTCTATCCCCGCGTGTGCGGGGGAACCATCATCTCGGCGTAGTCCTCCGGCTCCTCGGTCGGTCTATCCCCGCGTGTGCGGGGGAACCGGCTCGGGCGTGCAGATGCGGCATTCGGCGACGGGTCTATCCCCGCGTGTGCGGGGGAACCCATCGCTGCCGGTTTTGACTGGCCGGATGAGCGGGTCTATCCCCGCGTGTGCGGGGGAACCTAGCCCGGATTATTGACTGGTGCATACCGAAAAGGTCTATCCCCGCGTGTGCGGGGGAACCTAGCCCGGATTATTGACTGGTGCATACCGAAAAGGTCTATCCCCGCGTGTGCGGGGGAACCTGCGCCTGGCCCGCATCCCGCCCCGCCGCCAAAGGTCTATCCCCGCGTGTGCGGGGGAACCTGCGCCTGGCCCGCATCCCGCCCCGCCGCCAAAGGTCTATCCCCGCGTGTGCGGGGGAACCGGTACCACATCGCGGACGCGTACAACATGACGAGGTCTATCCCCGCGTGTGCGGGGGAACCTGATCAAGCGACGCATATTGGTCACTGACCAAGGGTCTATCCCCGCGTGTGCGGGGGAACCCGCGGCGCAGTCGCTTGACAAGTGAGGTGAAAAGGTCTATCCCCGCGTGTGCGGGGGAACCGGAAAAGGAGTCTGTCGAAAATAATGCGGAAAAGGTCTATCCCCGCGTGTGCGGGGGAACCTCCGCCACAGCTTCGCCTCCCGCTCGTTCCCCGGGTCTATCCCCGCGTGTGCGGGGGAACCTCCGCCACAGCTTCGCCTCCCGCTCGTTCCCCGGGTCTATCCCCGCGTGTGCGGGGGAACCGGCCTTCACTGGCGCAGGTGATGGCTAGCCATGGGTCTATCCCCGCGTGTGCGGGGGAACCGACCGGCAGATCATCGGGGCGCTGACGGCGATGGGTCTATCCCCGCGTGTGCGGGGGAACCTGTCGGCATTGCTGGTCAGGGCTCGCTCGATAAGGTCTATCCCCGCGTGTGCGGGGGAACCAGGGCTGTCCATCCGTTCCTGTCGAAATTAGACGGTCTATCCCCGCGTGTGCGGGGGAACCCATACGATGGCGGTACGGGTGGCCGGAAGGCTGGGTCTATCCCCGCGTGTGCGGGGGAACCCCGCTGAAAGCGATGTAGGGGCGGGCACATTGAGGTCTATCCCCGCGTGTGCGGGGGAACCTCCTCGCCCAAGACGAGCTTACCCTCGAATCCCGGTCTATCCCCGCGTGTGCGGGGGAACCACATTCCCGGCCGGGTCCTGCGTCACAATCGCGGGTCTATCCCCGCGTGTGCGGGGGAACCATCGACAGCGCCACAATGTGATCGCACTCCAGGGGTCTATCCCCGCGTGTGCGGGGGAACCGCCGCCCGGGGGGAAAGGAAAAATGCAGACACTGGTCTATCCCCGCGTGTGCGGGGGAACCGCTCATCGGAACTTCGACCGCCGCGCTCTCCTCGGTCTATCCCCGCGTGTGCGGGGGAACCAGGGTGGAATTTGGCGAGGATGCGCCGCCGGTGGGTCTATCCCCGCGTGTGCGGGGGAACCGGCGGCCCTGCGGGTGGAGACGATGCGCGACAGGGTCTATCCCCGCGTGTGCGGGGGAACCCCGCGGACGGGGGAGAGGGTGAGTATCGTGTACGGTCTATCCCCGCGTGTGCGGGGGAACCGAAGGAAAGAGCAACTGCCTAATGGGCACATCCGGTCTATCCCCGCGTGTGCGGGGGAACCTACCTGGCGGCGTGATGCTGGACGGGGACCAAAGGTCTATCCCCGCGTGTGCGGGGGAACCCCCGACGGGCAGCGGGTCGGGCTGGTGGCTCCACGGTCTATCCCCGCGTGTGCGGGGGAACCCTTGACGTGATGCCGCCCGTCATTCCTGGGGAAGGTCTATCCCCGCGTGTGCGGGGGAACCGTGGACGTAAAGCGTGGTCAATTTCGATTGCGGGGTCTATCCCCGCGTGTGCGGGGGAACCAAGACTGTGACTACTGATATATGATTGTTAATGGGTCTATCCCCGCGTGTGCGGGGGAACCCCGATCTTCCCGGCTGTATATGTCCAGACTACAGGTCTATCCCCGCGTGTGCGGGGGAACCGGGCCCTGCGGTCGCAGTCGGTGTTGCGGTAGCGGTCTATCCCCGCGTGTGCGGGGGAACCGCCATCGCCGCCTCGACCTCGGCCTCCACGTCCGGTCTATCCCCGCGTGTGCGGGGGAACCATCTGCAGGCCCTTCGGGAACAACCCCTCGGCGGGTCTATCCCCGCGTGTGCGGGGGAACCGGCGGCAGAGCAGATCGAGGACCTGAAGGACGCGGTCTATCCCCGCGTGTGCGGGGGAACCGTTGGCATTGCCGACACCGACGAGGCGGTCAAGGGTCTATCCCCGCGTGTGCGGGGGAACCTCGCATTTTCGTTTCCTTTGGTGAAAATCGGTAGGTCTATCCCCGCGTGTGCGGGGGAACCGTGTGGTTAAAAACAAAGGCAGCAACGGACATAGGTCTATCCCCGCGTGTGCGGGGGAACCTGAACTGCATAAAGCGTGGAATTGGGGATACCGGGTCTATCCCCGCGTGTGCGGGGGAACCCGGGCGCAAGTGGCCGACTGTATCCCTGTCCTGGGTCTATCCCCGCGTGTGCGGGGGAACCACCTCGGCGGTCAGCGGATCCCACGACAGCCCCGGTCTATCCCCGCGTGTGCGGGGGAACCCATCACTGGAGGGAACACAATGAGCGACCGACAGGTCTATCCCCGCGTGTGCGGGGGAACCTGGGAGATGCCGGTTGAGGATGCGCACGCGATGGGTCTATCCCCGCGTGTGCGGGGGAACCAAGCTCAGAGCCAGAGACGCCGAACAAGACGGCGGTCTATCCCCGCGTGTGCGGGGGAACCGCGATAGTCGTGTGCGTTGCGTTGTCGAGAATCGGTCTATCCCCGCGTGTGCGGGGGAACCCCTGTGTCCGGCATCTCGCTCAAGTACCAGTACGGTCTATCCCCGCGTGTGCGGGGGAACCCCTAAGCGCCTTTTAGTGGTTTCCTCCCTTTCTTGGACGTTAGGGCCTATCTATACTTTACCAAATAGGTCCCGTCGGCGTCGACTATCTCCTTCGGCGCCTCTCCCAAGACCCGGATCCGCTGGCCTCCCACGGCTGACGGCTCGCGCCAAGTCATAACTATTGATCCTTGCCGCATCTCGTCATACCACTTTGTAAGGACTTTCCAAACCCTTTCCCTTATGCCGCTCGTCATGTTTGGTGACGTATATACGCCCGGCGCGATCTCCAGCATAGCCGAAGCAAGAAATCCTCGATAACGGGCCGCTACATTGGTCGTGACGACAACTGTCATCCCTGACTCCTTTCTTTCCGTTCCACCGTCATGTCGATGTTCCCTCAATGGGCTGAATATTCTCGAACAGCGTCTTTATGCAGTCGATCATTTTGGGGATGCTCCTTTGCGTTCGAAGCATTTCCCCCGTGGCCTTGCGCGTCTGCCTCTCAATGTCCAGGTGGGGCTCTGCCATCACAGCCTTGGCAGATTTGAACGCGGCAGGAAGCAGAATGGTGTCGCGAAAGAGATCTGCAATGTCCAGAGCGAAGGCGTCGCCGCTGTGCTCGTGAATGAATCCCAACTGAGGAATTGCGCCCACAGCCATGACCGCAATGACTGCTGCAGAGGTTACTGCGACCGAAGCGTGGTTGATGGCCTGATTCGGAATGTCCGCCGCCAATGGGTTCTTGCGGTCGTAGCGGCGCCCCCGCCACGGGATATCGTATTGTTGGGCAAGATTCTTGTAGGTCTGCCTCATGCGCGCGCCCTCAATCCCCCGCAGTACGTCAATATCCGTATGCGGCACAATTTCGCCCAAACGCAGTGCGTACATCTTGCGCGCAACGGCAATGCGGCTACCGCCGGCGTCACCCCAGGCGCGCATCTGCCTGCGGGCGATCTCGGACGTGTCCGGCATCAGCGGCGGCGCGGTGTAACAGCGGACCCCATCCTCGCCAACCGCTACAAGGGCCGTCCCGTGCCGCGCCATCAGCCGCAAGGCGTCATGGCTTACTGTGGAGCCCGGCCCAAGAAGAATCATCGAAAGGGTCTGAAACGGAATTCCATATTCGCCGCGCTCCAGCGGACTCTTCGAATCTGGCGAAGCATCGCGTTGGAATCGAAGGGTGCCATCATGTACCGTGAGGGCCCCCCGCGACAGCCACAGCAGGCCATGACGGTCAGCATGCGGTATCCGTGCGGTCTCAAGTCCCAGTCTTCCTCGTAGCATGTTCCTCCCCCTGAGATGCAACGACGATTCAGTTGTTAAGGTACACTTTTCAAAAGGGCCACTCACTTGTGTCAGAGCGATTTTCCGAGCGGCCGCAACAGTAGCATGCCGTACCCGTAGGCTCGATGCCGTCCTACGCCCCGCGCCAGAAGCTCGGTGAAGGCTTCCGCGTCGGTGATAGTCAGAGCGCCTGTCATGACAGCGTCCGGGCCTTCGATGGGCGGGGCGCCGCGTCTGCGGATCACGCGGGTTCTCCGAAAGGACTTGAGGCTTGCCTCTTCCAGTTGCGCTCCACCCCGCCGCTGGAGCTGTTGCCGCAGCCAGTCGGTATAGACTTCCTCTCGACTGCGGGCCATTTCTCCTTGTGGGTGCTGGATCGCTTCCCAAAGGAAAGCGTCCCACTCCGTACCCGGATGGCTTGCAGCCCGCTTGGAGCGGCGAATGGTGGGTCGGACCAACAGTTCGAAGCCAAGCCGCTGTCCCGGTTTCCACGCGACAGGCATAGGCTTGCCTTTCAACCCGTCCACCTGCAGCACAGCGCATTGCAGCGGGTCGGCGTATAGCGCGGATGCATCCCGCAGGGCGCCGGCGCCGGCAGAGCCGTAGCCGTAGAGGACGCCGCGCAATCGCCGTGAACCGGATGGTCCACGTTTCCGGCCGCGCGGCGCGATCATGCGAAAAGGCCTAGGCGCCAGTTCTCCAAAGCTCTCGGTCAGGAGGCAGTGCATGGCGTAGCCTTCATCAAAAGCGCTGCGGCTCATCATCCGCCTGGACCCGGCCCAACGGTGGAAGGAACGCATGTCTATGTCCGCGCGTATCATCTGCAAGGGCTGTGTGGCCACGGTTTCCGTATCGACCGGTCTGTTTTCCTGTGTAGTCATATGGGTTGTTTCTCCTCCGGTTGCGGGTCTTCACTGTCGAACGCGGGGAAACGGTGGCGGGGAACGGCGGACTCGCAGACTCTGCGGCCGCCGCCGTGAAGGCCGGATATCCAGTTTCGCTGGTCAGTCAACATGTACGTCCGGTTGGGATGAATTTCTTCGGCGCCTTCACCTTCGGGCCAAAGTACGTGGATCGCTGTCGACCGATCGTCCGTTGTGGTGAAGGGCGCTGCCAGCAGCGCGGCCAGGGCCGTATCTCCGTCGCGAAAGCCCTGAAACAGCGGTGCAGAAGGCAGGCAGGGCTTACGCCCGATGAACAGAGGACGGAAAGGTTGCTCTAATGCCTCTGCCAGCCGCTCTGTTGTCGGTGGGAGTTCGGGGGGCTGAAGGCGCAGCGCCACCGTAACCCGCATGTCGGTCAGGTAGTCCCGGTAGCGCAGCCAGTTTGTGTAGGAGCCGCCCTCGCGTCCTTCCGGTGCGCCGCGCGTCGTCCATCCACTATCTCCTTTGGATATTGCGGCCGTCTGAAAGTCGGTCAGCCGCCCTCCGGCCGCTTCCCGGTCTATGCGGGCGGCGAAGATCAACCGGTCCTGCAAACGTTGATGTTTTTCAGTTTCTGTTCGACGCCATCCCAGGGCGTTGGCCAGCAGGCCGGTGATCATCGAGGAGGACGGAAACCAGCGGACGACACCGTAGTTGTCGACCGTTTCCCCTCCGAAGGCCATCAGCGGCGCTTCGAGGGCCAGTATCAGGTGGTTCATGCTAGACCGCCTTTCCGGATTCGACAGCCCCTGCGGCCCAGGAGGCCAGGTCGTCCAGGCAAAGGCGGGGGGTGTTGGCGATGTCGCAGTCGGCGATGGACATCAGCCGGCGAGCCTCACGCGTGCCATAGGCGTCATCGAGTTTGGTCAGGTACGAAGCCGTCGCCGCGACAGCCGCGGCCGTCTGGGCGTCGACAGGCTCGCGGAAGGAGTTGGCCAGGCTGCGCGGCTGTCGTGACCCGATCTCGACCAGCATCAGGTCGGCATAGGCGTAAGGAGCGGTTGACCCCAGCTTGGCGCCGGGAGAAACAGTGGCGATAAGGTGAATAAGGTGTTCGACGACCTTTGCGCCCAATGTTCTGTCTGTGTTGCCCCAAACCTCCGGGGCACATCCCTCCAGGTTCGAGACCAGGCCGGGCACGTCCACCACGACATAGCCGTAGAAGAGACCTGCTGTCAGCTCGGTATCGCCGATATGGGCTGCCCCGGCATCCTCTTCGTCGTGTTGCAGGTCGTCGACGACGGAGAAGTAGTCGCTCTCGCTTTCCTCGGCATGGACGGTGAAGGCGTGTGCCACATGGACGGCTGCGTCGATGTTGGCGGCAGGATCTGAAGTGACCATGCGACCAAAAAGCGCGCTTTCCAGTCCACCCGGTAGGGCGGCCTCCTGCCGGAAGGCTTTGAAATTACCGCGTTCCGCTTTGCCGAAGAGATCCTTCGCGCTCTGTCCAGCGGCCTTGGCGTCGCGCGCGTTAGCGCGCCCGATGGCGGCGGCCCTTGCCCGCAGGTATTCCACTTCGGGCAGGCCGAGCAGAAGGGGCTGACGACCGCTCTCGCTGGTGCCGCTGCTGCCGTATACGCCTACGTTGAACTCATTCTCGATCGCGTCCAAAACGGCTTCGTCGAACTCGCCGTCCTCCCGCAGCGGCTGAATCACAGAGCGGTCAACGACATTGCGGGAACGGATTGCCTTGGCCCCGTCGGCGATGTTGTGGATGGCAAATTCATCGTCAGCCACGCGCCAGTGCCGCTTGAGGCACTGGGAGGATATGCGGGTGCGGACCGCGCCACCGAAGGGCATACGCTTTGCCAGACCGCTGTCGTCGCGATTGAGCAGGGCGGCCGGATAGGAGTGAAGGGTGTGAATCTGTACGAAACGTGAAACGGACATGTTCATAGTTCCTTTCGCAGTTAAGCGGTCAAAAGAGGTTCATTCTGAGGGTGTGTTTTGCCGTTCAGTCCTGAAGTACTCGCGGGCGATGCGGCGCCGCGCCCGTTCGGCGGCCTCTTCGTTGTAGCCATCGTTGAGAATAAAGGAAGCCATCTCCCGCCAGTTGAAAGGCTGGCCAGCGGCAGCCAGCATTCGAAAGAGTCGCGCAAGCAGCGAACGCAGGATCGGCCCGCGAGCGGTCAACAGGCGATTCAGGCGTGACTCGCTGTAGTAGGCGGCGGTGCGCTGACTATCGCCGCCGCAGTAGAGAGCCCGGCCGACTGGCATCTCAAAGTCATGTGCTGTGCGGCCGTCGCCCGAGCCGGTCGGAGTCATCACTGCAATGCCATGCAGGATGAGCGCCCACTTGTCCTCAATCTTCTGGCTGCCCAGCAACTCGTGCTGGGCCAGCAGGCGCCAGACAACCGCCGCGTCGGGCGCGTTGGGGTCCATGCGCCGAAGTTCGGCCAGGTCCCGGCGAAGAAAGTTTTCGTTGGCCATTTCATGGGCAAGAGAGACAGCGATCACTCCCCAACTCGCGGGCCGGCGCTTGCGTGTTGGCGGGCTGCCGCTGTCAACAGTATCAGTTGTCATCATTCCTCATCTCCTTCATCTGGATTGTCAAAAAGGAAGGGCAATCCCTGCGCCCCCCGGATTCTTCCTTCGAAGAGACTTTCGGCGTTGGCGCGGGCGCGATAGCGGTGGATGGCGGGACAGGGCAGCGCCTCCTGGGCCTCCTGCAGGATTCTGCGCGCCCGGCTGATGGTGCCGTTCTCGTCATTCAGCAGCCACTCTCGGCGGATGCGGCGGCGCGCTCCGCTGTCCTCGCTTTCAAACTCGGCCTGTAAGCCCTCGAAGAAGCGGGCATCAACGAACTCGTCGAGCCTGTTGAGCCAGGGGCGGGCAAGGACGCGATGTTCAGGGCTGACATTGGTGCTATCGCCCCGGGCCGCGAAGACCTGAATCGCGTGGCTGAGGATGCGCTGGAGCGTGCCGATGTTTTCGATGCGCTCCCGCGCTACGCGGCCCAGTTCATCCATGCTCTCGCGCCGCATCAGCGCCCTCTTGGCTTTGGCGCCGATTGGGATGATGCGTTCGTAATAGCCTTCGGTCTTGCCCTGCCCCCTCACCAACGCACGCGCAAGAAGCAGGGTCGGCGCGGACGAGGTTTTTTCGGAGTTGGTTGGTCGCAAGAGAGCGGGCTGCTCCCAGTTCGCGGAAGTGAGGTATTCGATCACTCTCCTGTAGGTAAATCCTCCGCTGGCAAGAGTCAGAGCTTTATTCTCCTTTGTGTTGACGGGCATCCAGGGGTCGCCGGTGACGCCGTTCAGGTTTTTTGCTTCGATCCGGGCTGCTTTCGAGCTCGTTCTGAGAGCATACAGACGGCCGGCAGGGTCAAGACATAAGCGAATGCGCCGGCAGATCTCGATATAGTACGGATTTAACTGGTCTGAGAGCAATGACTCGCTCTTGGTCCCGTCCCATGGGCGGGTCCACAGGAGCGAGATGCCATCCTCGATCATGGGATAGTCGGCGACCAAGGAGGCGTGCGTCTCGAACAGCCTGGCTATGTCACGGCGCAAATGGGCTCCGGGTCTTGTGGAAGGTGTGAGCGAGAAGGCTGCCCGGCTGCCCAACCCGCCGTTCATCTTCGAGATCCCGTAGTTGCCGGCGCCACTGAAGCCCTCCATCGTCTGCAGCGTGATCAGGGCGAAGATCCAGTCGTCCGCTTCAGCCTGTGCGGCCACAGCTGACTTGATGTCGTGATTCTTGGAAAGAACCAGCATATCCAAAGCATCGGGAGTTGGGACAGGGGTCTTGTAATCCTTCAGCTTATCGTCCGACCTTGCCGGCGGCTGCATAAAGGCGGGGCGGGTGATTTCTTCAATCACCAGGCGCCATGGCTCGTCATCCGGGAATTCCGGGGTCAGGCCGCGGATCAACTCCAGCCACTGCCCTGGATCTTTCGGCGGCTCGCTCATCCCTGCCTTGTGCAGTGCCATTACGCCCAGCTGGACGAGGAAAGCGTGCCAGGCGTGGCGCTGGTGGGGCCTGAGCGCGGGGAATGCGGTTACCTGATCCTGAATCATCAAGGCAAAGGTTTCCGGCAAAGTCGCGTGGGCTAGCGACCCACCTGATGTAGTGATTCTTATGATAGGATCCATCAGGATGTTATCAACCACTTGACATTGACCTCCTTACTGCGATACTCTGCCTCCGAAAACGTAGAGACTTTGTAAATGAAGTATGGACAACTTCAGTCTCTATCGAAGAGTGGCTGCTATTGTACGTCATACCAATGTCGAATTGTGACCCTGCAGGACAGAAGTGCCTCCGACACTGCCTGGACAAGGAGATTCGTGAAACTTCCTGGATCGTTTTTTCCCAGACGAGAATCTGCTCCACAGTAGAATTGCCTCCGAGAGGATTAGGGGACATAAAGGGTTCGTTCCATTAGACTAAGTATTTAACAAACTTGATCGCTGAACAGGGTAGCATATTGGATGGTCAGCTGTCAACAGTAAACAAGCCTCAGTCGCCGATCGCTAACGAAACGCAAACAATAGTACTGCCCCGTACATGCGGGGATAGACCGACTTACTCTAACGGAATCTCGAACAAGAGAAACATTTCCCCGCACACGCGGGGTTATATGGGGTGCCAGCCCTGCGTGTCAAGAGTTACCTTATACAAGCTCCGCCATTAGAGCCGCGATAACCCCAGGCGGTCGTAGCGGAAACGCCTGTCTCCAATCCTGAACTCTATTCCACCTTCGTTGGCCGTCCAGGGGACCGGATCCTCACCCGTAAGTCCATGCGCCATGCGGCCGGGGATCACGATCTGCTCAATTGTGTAGTCGTCGGCAAAGGGGCTGGGGGCTGCCGGCTCCAGGCCGATCTCTACGCCCTCATCCCCCAGCCTCGTGCGAATCCTCATCTCCGCATCGGGGAATACGACATCGCGATTGTCCTCGTAGAAGGATCTGTCCCAGCGCAAGATCACCTGCGTGGCGGTCAGGTTGTCAGCGATGAAGGCGCCCTCAATTCTATTAGCGTGCTCGGCCCAGTCCTCTCCCATTCCTGCAGAGATGGCGTTGAGGACATCAGGATGTGTGGCGCGTTCAACCAGTTGCCGGTTCATCTGGGGGATAATCCAGGGCGAACCGGCGGCTGCATGTTCATCGATTAGCCGCCTCGTGGCCTCCAGGATGCGTAGGTCTTCGTAGACGAAGCCATTCGGACCGAGGCCGTTGGTATCTCGTCTGCGTGTAAGCAAGGGCGAGAGATCGGCATCAGTCGGTACCAGAACGAGGCAAGCAGGGCGGCGATAGTTTTCGGGGCGGTCGGTGCGTTGGTGCCGGTGGAGTCTGCCGATCCGCTGCAGCAGGACATCCATCGGGCAAAGATCCGTGATCAGCAGGTCGGCATCGATGTCCAGCGACTGTTCCAGCGTCTGCGTTCCGACGACTATGCGTCCTCCGGGTTTCCGCTTCCTGCCGATCTGTTCCTCCACCGCTTCGTCCAGGTGTCTGCGGTCCTCGGCTGCATACCTGCCGTGGTGGGTAGCGGGCACGCCGTTGCAGGTGAAGAGCAATCCGGATTCTGCTGAATCTTCCTGCACCGTCCGGGCCATCTCCTCCACGGCGTGCTGGGTCTGAACCGCGTGCCCCACGGTATTTCGGATGATGAGAATCTTGGCCCCAAGCCGCGCTGCCGCGACCGCGCGCTCCGCCACCGAGGCAAACTCCTCCATTTCTGCTATTGCTTCAACCTGAACCGTCTTGCTCCGGCCGCCCTCTCCCACCTTGATAAGCTGTTCTTGCTTCTCCCCACGCGTTGTGATGGCCGGGTAGCGGGCCGCGATTGCTTCGTCCAGCGAGATGCTGTCGCCAGCAGCAACCCGACCAGGCGCAGACAGTCGCTGCCGGGCAACCGAACCGAGGGTGGCCGACATAAGACAGGCGTAGCCGCCGGCGCCTAGATGGGCTTCCAGCAGGTGTTCAAGGATAGCGCGCATATATTGATCTGAAGCGTGGACCTCGTCGACCACCAACAGACTGCGGGCCAGGCAAGCTGCGCGCACATGCGCGTGACGCACCTGCAAGGCAGCCATCATCGCCTGGTCGATCGTTCCCACCGCGATCTGGGCCGCCAGGAAGCGCTTGGCGCTCTCTGCCGCCCAGCGGCGCTTGATAACCGCGTCGCCGGCACTGTGCTGGTCATCCCACAATACTTCGAACCGTGGAAGGCGTTGACCCGTGGCAGAGCCGACCTGCAGGTGGCCGGGAACTGCCAAGACAACTTCAGGTGTGTTGCCATCTGGATACATATTGCGGACGAAATTCGTTACGCGCTTATGTATCTGTGTCGCTGCCGTGCGGGTCGGGAGGGCGAAGTAAAGGCCGTCGACGAGACCCGCCTGAAACATGCGGCCAAAGCGCCACAGAGCCGCCTCGGTCTTGCCCGACCCTGTCTCCGATTCAATGATGATTAACTGTTCGTCCAATGGGAGATTCACGGTCTTCGTCTGCATGGCGTTGGGAACACCATCAATATCGAACAGCGCCGCAAAATCGGGCAACTCCTGTAAAGCGCTTCGCTGTTTCTCAAGATTCAAACCGATTTCTGAGACTGCCTTTCTGGCCCGCCCACGCGCCCTTTGGATGTAATCCTCCAGGGGCCGGTCACAGAATTCGAAGAGCCGGTCATCGGAGCCAAGCCAGTCTGCCAACGTGCACAGACCGAGGAACATGTGCTGAAAGGCAGGGGCAGACGGCAAAGGTGCGGCTCCAACTGCAAAGGCGGCAGGAAACCAGTTGCGTACCAGCCGGAAGATGTGTTTGAGACAGTGGCGCGGGTTGATGTTTCCTATGGGCCGCCAACCGGCTGGATTGGCTGCGTAGTTGGCGGAGAGATTAAGCGGAGAGCCATGATGTGAAAGCGCTGCGACCAGCAGGCCGCTTGCAGTTGCCCCGCCTTCGTTGTCCCATTCCAAAAGTCCTGCGGCTTCCAGCTCATCCGAAAACCACTCCGCCGTCTTGTCGTCTTTCCACTCCAGCACAGGCACGAGGTCCGTGATGTGTCCCATACGCGGCGGTTTTCTGCTGTTCTGGGGGAAATCTTCGTTCCGCCAGATCTGCGTCTGAAAGCCGATATTCACCTTGCCAATATCATGCAGCGCGACGAGCACACACAGCCGCGCGACCGTCACCGCATCAAGGTCATCCAGATTGGCGGTTCGGGCAAGTCGTTTGCGGATTGTGGGCTGCTCCAGCAAGGCCTCGAAGCAGGCCGCCACATCGGCAAGATGGTGCTCGAGCAGGTGTATGCGCTCATTGTCCGTTCTGTCTGCCTTTCCCCAATGTCGCTGCGTGTAAACAGGAGGAGTCCTGGCTTTCATCTTTCTTTTGCCCCCGGCTAAGTTATACAAGGATTTCAGGGTACTAAAGGACTTCTGCTGTGAGAAAAAGTGCCGAGGGCCGACCGAAGTAGAAATGACGCCACCTCCCCCACCTTGACACCGCCGCGCCGGGCGTGTACCGTATTCCGGCGGGGGTCAACTATGCGTCCGGCGGACGGGCTGGAGCGACTGAGGGGGCGGCATTATGTCACACAAGCGGAGGGTTTTCGTTCTGGCGGCGGGCGTGGCGCTGCTGTTGGCGCTGGGCGTTTCGCAGCTGCAGGCGCAGTCGCCGCTGACGCTGGAGGGGCTGTCGGAGCGGATCAGCGAGTTGGCGCGCACGGTGTCGACGCTGCGCAGGAACAGCGCGACGAAGAGCGAGGTCAGAGCGGTCACAAACCAGGTCGCGACACTGGAAGCGCGGCTGGACGAGACGCCCACGGCGACGCCGACCCCCGAAGCGCCGACGGCAACGGCAACGCCGACCGGGACGCCGGCGGCAACCGCGACAGCAACATTGACGGCCACGCCGCTCGCGGCCAGGGAAAGGTCGACGCAGGATGTCGCCTTTGTTACGACGAGGGGCAGGATGAATATCCGCAGCGGGCCGGGCACGAACTACGAGATCGCGGGCACGGTCGGGGCCGGCACGCGGCTGGCCATCACGGGCAAGAACGAAGCCGGCGGCTGGTGGCGCGTCGACTTCCAGGGCGAGCACGCCTGGATCTACGCGCCCTTTGTGGATGCAACCAACGGCGAGACGGTCGAGGTGGTGGTCACGCCGGCGCTGCCGACGCCGGCGCCGGCGCCGCAACCGACGGCAACGCCGTTCGTTGCGGGCAGCAACGATGACCTTGCGCTCTATCTGCTCGAAAAGGACAACGAGCCAACGGCCAGCCTGCAGGAGGAGTGGAACGCCATGAGCCAGCAGGAGCGGGATGAGCTGGTGCAGACCGGCAGAGTCATGCTCGAGACAACGGCCGAATACTGCAACATGCCGGCGGCGGACACGGCGGAGATGATCGACCAATACGGGCAGCGCCTGGACGACGCCGGCTGGTCGGCCGGCCAGGGGACAAGGGCCAGGGCGGCGCTGATGCTGATGCTGAACTCGACTGGAGAGGCTGACAGTTCGCGCGCAGGCTGCGAGGCCTGGCTGAACGATGCAGTGAATACGCAGATCGCCAACCAGTAGGGGACCGCCTCCCGCCTGGCGCGTGACGCTTTGCCGCGGCCGCGGGCCGGGCGGGGCAATGGCGGTGTGATGCCGCTACCGCTACCGCTGCCGCTACTGCTGCTGGGGCTGCACGAACTCGATGAGGAGTCCGTCGGGGTCGCGGACGCAGACGACACCGGCGGCGTCGAGCGCGGCGTAGGGTTCGGCCAGCGGCTCGACGCCGTGGCGCTTCAGCTCCGCGACGGTCTCGTCAATATCCTCGACGAGCAGGGTAAGCCAGTTCACACCCGACGAAAACTCAGCGGAAAGCGGGGGCGGCGGCGACGCGATCTCGGCCAGCTTGATCAGCGTGTCGCCGGCCTTCACGCGCACCTGGCGGAACCCGCGCGGGGCCAGGCCGACGTTCTGGGCCAGCTCGTCGGAGATGTGGAGCTCGAAGGCGATCTCGAGGCCCAGGATTTCATGATAGAAGCGGAGCGATTTTTCGAAGTCGCTGCAGATGATGGCGATGTCGACGACCGGATGGATCAGTTTGACCATGGCGATACCGTGTTCTGCCGCGATGGAGCAGACACGCCTCCTTTGCAGGTGAACGATCTTTGCTGGCTTGATGGGAAACTGTGCGCTGACGGCAAAGGCGGTGACTTTACAGGCGGCGACGTCATGGGCGGTGAATTCGTGGGCGCCGCCGGATACGACGGTTGACCGCTGCGGCGTTCTGGCCGGATTTTGGGGCGGATGCAGCTTTGTCGCGCCATGCCGCGGGCGTTCCTTGTGTTCAGATGAGAACGTTCTGCAAGACGCCGATTGCCAGCGCAAGACCTTTGGTGGCCTCTATGAGCGGGTCCTCCTGCTCGATTGAGAGGACATCGTCGTAGCCGGCCTGGCGCAGGGCGCTGACGAATGCGCGCCAGGTGAACTCGTCGTGTCCGAAGCCGACCGTGCGGAAGAGCCAGCTGCGGCCCTCCTGCTGCGGGAACAGCCCGTTGTCGAGAACGCCGTTTACGCGCACGTGCTGGGCGTCGAGACAGCTGTCCTTGACGTGGACGTGGTAGATGGCGTCGCCGAGGGCGCGCACGACCTCGCTGATATCCACACCCTGCCAGAAGAGATGGGAGGGGTCAAGGTTGCAGCCGACGACCGGCCCGACCTCGGCGCGCAGGCGCAGCAGCGTTGCAGGGTTGTAGACCATGTCGCCGGCGAGCATCTCGAAGCAGAGGCGGACGCCGTGGTCGGCGGCGATCCGGCCGTGCTCCTGCCAGTAGGGGATGAGCCGTTCCTGCCACTGCCAGAGGTACATATCCCGGTTGCGGGCGGGGAAGGTGGAGAGAATCCAGTTGGGCGCGCGGTCGCCGGGGGTTGCTTCGGGCAGGCCGGCGATGAGGGTGATGCGGGTGACGCCGAGCTGCGCCGCCAGCGTACAGGCGTCGCGGAACTCGCGGTCGTAGTTTGCGGCGACGTTCGGATCGGGGTGGAGAGGCTCGCCGTGCATGGCAAAGGCGCTGATGGTCAGCCCGGATGCGGCCAGGGTTTTGCGAAACCGGTCGAGGGCGGACGGGTCGGCCAGCAGGAGAGCCGGGTCGCAATGGTTCCTGGAGAAGATGCCGCCAGCGCCGATCTCGACAGATTTCAGCCCCAGCTGTTCGATTGTGCGGGCGACTTCGGGCAGAGGCCGGTCGGTCAACCCGGTCAATACGGCTCCGAGGTGCATTTTTCATTCCTCCTTGGGCAACGCGGTTGCGCTGCGTCCTATCCGCCGGCGGGCGGGTGTCGGGCCCGGCATGCGCGGCCGGCTTTACCAGTAGAGCTGCTCTTGCGAGACGAACCGTTCGATCTCGCGCCAGCGCGTGTTGTTCTGGCGGTAGTGATCGCGCGCGTAGAGGGGGCAGTAGCGGCCGGGCGGGTCGATCGCCACCACCTCGTTGCCTTTGCGCGTCAGCCGGTAGGTCTCCTTCTCGATGGAAACGGTGTCGGTGCGGTCAACCATGGGGAAGGTCATGGTGACGGCGTCGCCCGGTTGCACCGCTCCGACGCCGGCGTAGCGGCCGTCCCAGCGCAGAGGCCGGTCGGCGCCGTCCACTGTTACGCGCACCTGTGCGGGCGCGACCCATTCGGGGATGCGCATGGCCAGGTCGACCGGTTGCTTTATCTTGACATCGACCTGGCCGGCGTAGGGGATATGGCTGTCGACGTCGGCCCAGGGCGAGGCGCGGTTGAGGAGCAGGTTCAGGCGCAGCTTGCCGTCGTCGTGGGAGAGGATGTGTTCCCAGATGTAGTAGATGGCGCGCGTGCCGTTGCCGGTGCAGCAGTGCATGATGCCGCGGCCATAGAAGTGGTCGGCGTCGAACCAGTCGTTCGCCTTCGGCCAGGAGGCGAATGCGCCCAGGTTGCGTTCGGCCACCAGCTCGGTGGTCTGGCAGGACTCGTCGATCTCCGAAGGGGGCAGATCGGCCGCGGCCCGCTCTATCCAGTCGATGCGCTGCAGCTGCCCCTCGGCGAACATGTTGCGCACCCAGCGGTCGACGTCGTCCCAGTAGTCGCCCGTCCCTGCCGCGGACAGTTTCAGGCCCAGGGCGATCATGTCGGCCACCTCGCACAGCTCGGAGGTCTGCAGCTCGTCGTTGCGCAACAGCTCGGGGAAGTAGCCGAGCAGACTGTCGCCATGGGCGATGCCATATTCGAAGCCGCGTTGGACCTGTTCCAGCCACGCGGAGTCGCCCGTGACGCGTTCATATTCCAGGATCGCCAGCAGAGCGTAGGTATGCATGTGGAAGTGGGCCTGCTGCGACGCGCTGGGACGGTCCGAGGCGAAACGGCCGTCGGCTTCGATGTATTTTATCTCCTCGAGGGTGTAGCGGATGAGCTTTTCGGCCAGTCTTATGGCCGGCTCGTAGCCGGTCTCGCGGTAGACGTGCGCCATGCCCAGGGCCACGAACGAGACGTGCGCCCCCATCAGGGGATGCTCTCTGCCATAGTCATAGGCGCTTCCCTTCTCGACCCAGTGTGAGGAGGGGGCATAGAAGGCATAGCCGCCGCGGTCGACCGCGACCTGGGCCAGTCCGTCGACCAGCCGCTCGGCCGCGTCGCGCCACAGCGGACTGCCGTCGCGCCGGTAGTAGACCATCATCGCCGACAGGAGCCTGCCGCAGTAGAAGGGGATGATCTGGTGGCCGGTCTCGGTCTGCGAGCCTTCGGGGATGAAGTGGCTGCGCACGTAGGTCCAGGGCCGGCCGCCGTTGGGGGCGTAGGCGAGACCATCCGGCCCCAGCTGGTGCAGGGCCACCTCCATCCACCTGCGGTCGACCTCGGTATTGAGGTCCGACCCGCTGATGATGCGCATCAGGGGCAGGGCCTCCATGAACTTGGACTGGCACGAGTCGCTGAAGTTGTGCTCCATGCGCGGCGGCCTGGCTTTGAAGAATACGTCGAAGTACATTTCATAGTCGGCCAGCGGGTCGGTGGCCCTGGTGAGGACGTTGACCGCGAGCGCGGCCCGCTCCTGGAGGTCAAGGGTGTCGGGCGCCAGCGCGCGGTAGCGTTCACCCTGATAGGCGGGGACCGAAAACTCGGGTATCTGCTGGCGGATATAGTTGATCGGATCGCCGCGTTTCCAGTTGGAACCCTGTTCGTTGCCCATGATCACTCCTTGGAAAGTCAGACCTCAGCGGACGCGGCCGCTTGCGGGGCGCTCATTCGACCAACCCGGTACGGTCGATGCTCTGCGTGAAGTAGCGCTGCGTAAAGGTGTAGATGATCAGCAGGGGAAGAATGCCCAACAGGGTGACGGACATGAGCACGTTTTCGCCGATCTCGCCGCTGGTCGACCATGTTTTGGCCGAGGAATGCCGGGCCTGCGTGAACAGCTGCGCGTAGTTTTCCATGCGCTGGCCGAGGGTGTAGGCGGCGGTGTCGTTGATGACCAGGCCGGGGAGGAGGGTGTCGTTCCAGGTCCAGACCAGGGTGAAGAGCATGACGACGAGGATGGCCGGTTTTGCCAGCGGCAGCATGATCTGCCAGAAGACGCGAAAGGGGCTGGCGCCGTCGACGTAGGCGGCGTCTTCCAGCTCGGAGGGCAAGCCGCGGAAGAACTGGCGGAAGACGATCAGGATCATGCCGCCGCGCACGCCCCAACCGAGGAAGGGCGGCACGATGAGCGGCACGAAGGTATTGATCAGGTCCAGTTTGGAATAGAACAGGTAGAGAGGCACGGCCAGCGTGGGCAGCGGCACGATGATGGTGAAGAGGAGGACCCAAAACAGGGGCTCGCGGCCGGGAAAGCGGGGGCGGGCGAAGCCATATCCGACCATGGCGCCGACGCAGGTCTGGCCCAGCACGGCGGCGGCGCTGACGGAGGTGCTGATCCCCAGGCCGCGGAAGTAGTCGATGATTGAGGAGGCAAAACGGAATGCCTGCAGGCTCGGCTCGCGCGAGATCCAGACAATCGATGGATTGTTGATCTCGGTCAGCGTTTTGACCGAGGTTGCCATCATGTAGAGCAGCGGGAAGAGAAAGACGTAGGTGAAGTTGATCAGCACCACCCACAGCAGTATCTTTCCGAGGACGCGCGTCGCGTTGCGCCGCAGGCGGTAGGGGCTGATGCGCCGCGGGCGCGACGGCGCCGGGGCGCTTTCGGCGCCGGCGGGAGCGGGAAGCCCGGTTGCGGTTTGGTTCACTGTTGCGCTCATTGTTTCTCACCTGCGTAGAAGACGAACTTCGACATGATTCTCACGACCAGTGCGATCTGCAGAAAGACGACGATGAAGTAGGCCATACCCAGCGCCGATGCATACTCCAGCTGCTGGCCGCGCACGCCGACCTGCATGATGTATTTGATCATCGGGTTTTCGGGAAAGGTAAGCTGGTCGATCATGGCGTAGATGGTCACCAGCAGGATGACCGGCGACAGCATCGGCAGGGTGATTTTCCAGAAGGACTCCCAGGGTGAGGCGCCATCGACGCGTGCGGCCTCGTAGAGGCTGGTCGGAATGCTGTTCAGACCGGCGATGAAGAAGAGGATCTCGACGCCGCTGAACCAGATGATTGCGGTGAGACGGGTGACTATCCACTGGATCGGCGTTCCTTCGACGACGGAATCGACCTCGGCGCCCAAGCCCTGCATGAGGGGTTCCAGCGTAGACATCAGCAGCTGATCGCCGACCCCAACCGAGAGCATGTGTTGAATCACGCCGGCGCTGCCGATCACAACCGGCAGAAAGAAGACGGCGCGCAGGAAGGTCTGGCCGCGCCCGACACCGGTCAGCAGGAGCGCCAGCAGCAGTGAGAAGACGAGGATAAGAGGCACGTCGATGGCGACGTTTTCCAGGGTATCGAGCAGCACCGGGGTGAAGACGATGTCCTCGGTAAAGATCTGGCGGTAGTGGTCGAGGCCGACCCACTCGGTCTGCCATTGGAAGAGGTCGGTCACTCTCTGAAAGCTGAGCATGAGGGAGCGTCCCAGCGGCCAGGCGAACAGCAGCGCCAGGCCCAGGACCCAGGGGCTGATGAAAATATAGCCCCACAGGCTCTGCTGCTGTTTCAATGTCAGTTTCATCGGATATTCCCTTCAACGGGTGGACGGGGAAATGGCGCCGGTCCCGTCTTTGCCCGCTGTCCGCTGTCTACTGTCATTTGCCTACTGCTATGTGAAAACCCAGGCTTTCGACGCGCAGGCCGTCCTCCGCGTAGGCGCGGTCGCCGTAGTTGACGATGACGCGGGTGCCGTCCTCGTAGCGCGTTTCGAAGACCTGGGGGGCCAGCTGTCTGTGGCCGACGATAAACTGGTCGACGGTATGGCCCAGCTGGTTGATGATGACTTCGTATTCGGCCGCGGCGCGCGGCAGCCAGTCGAGGTAGTGGGAGCTGTAGAGCTTGGGATAGGTCGTGCGCGCGAGCACGAGCGGATCGCGATAGGTAAGCTCATAGACCGGCAACATGCCATATTCCAGCTGTTTCAAAAAGGCTGTTTCAAGATTTGTGTGCAGGTTGGCCGGCTCGGGATAGATGCGAACGAGGCCGTGGGTCGCCAGGGGGTAGAAGGGCACGGTCACGTCGCCGAAGGTGTGATCGTGGTGGTAGAGCGGGAAGCGGGTAACGGCCTCGGCCACGCCGAGCACATACTCGTTGCCTCCCTGGGCGGCCGCTGCCCCCATTTCAGCGGCGACCGTCTGCAACATCTGCCGCCAGGCGGCGGCGAATTCGCTGCGCTGCAGTGGGTGCCGCAGGTTGGCGTCCTGCAGGACAAGCTCGCCGGCCCAGCGCAGTTCCAGGCCGTCTACGCCGAGGGCGGCCAGGCGCGGCAGGTCCTGCTGCAGGTAGCTTTCCATGGCGAAGACCGGGTTGAGGAAGAACCTGCCCCTTTGCAGTGTTCCGGGGATCCTCTCCACCTTATGGGCCGGGACCATGTCGCTGACCGGCAGCAGATTGGACTGGATCACAACGTCGGTCAGGGGAAAGAAGCCGCCATTGCGCAGAAAGGCGAGCGTATAGTCGTCCTCCAGAAACAGTCGATTGTCCAGGGCATGCACGCGCTCGGCGAGGCGTTCCAATCCGCGGGCGCCGCCCAGATGGCGGTCGGGCGGCCAGCGTTTGGGCAGGTTCCCCTCATATCCGTCGGCTTGCCAGCCGACCAGGACGACGTCGAGGGCGGTCATTCCCGCCGCGTGAAAGGTGTCCATAATCTCGCCGGCCTCGGCGAAGGAGGTCGCGCTGACGAAGCGGCGTCTGAAGAGGCCGGGTTTCTCGGCGCCCATGACCAGGCGCAGGCGCATCGCCGGCCTGTTCGGGGGGGAGAGGCTGAGACGCGGCACACCGCGGTCCTCCATCAGGTGCCGGCGCAGCCGCTGCGCCATTCCGACCCAGCTGGCTTCTTCGTCAGCCAGGAAAAAGTAGCGCATGGCACGGTCGCCGGCGATACGCTCGGTCTGATAGATCTCTGTAAATCTGCCTCGGTTTGTCGGCACCAGGCTCGGGCTGCGGTAGTTGAAGCGCACGTTGGCGAAGCTGAACGAAAGGGGCGAAGTGCCTATTCCCGCCTCGATGGAAGAGTCGCCCGCGCCCGCGGTCACGACGCCCAGGACGGCCATTCCTCCCGTGCTCTCTCCCTGCGGGGCGGGGTGGACGATGCCAAAGGAGGCCAGGGGGGTGCGCTGCTGGGACGGCCTGGCGAACGAGTAGCGGTCCGCCCCGTAGCTGTTGACGCTGACAACCTGGCGGTAGCTGGGCTGACTGCCGCCGACGTAGGTCAACGAGCCGGGGCCGTCCGGCAGGACCAGGTAGGCCGATGTCTCGGCGCGATAAGGCGTTGCGCCGAGGTAGGGCAAAATGTCGAGCGCCACCAGCCGGCTTTCGTCCGATTCCGCCAAGCCGGTCTCTTCCACGGCGACGTCCAGGTAGTCCGGCCCCAATTCGTAGCGCAGGTCGAAGGCGAGCGTGTCGCCTTTCATTGTGTAGCGGACGGTTGCGCCGCGGGCGGCCGGCTCAATCTTTATCTCGCTGACTTCGTTCGCGGTGTCCATGCGGCGGGCATGCAGGCCGGTGCTGGTCGTGGTGAGCACAAACAGCACCGAGTCGAAAATGCCGCGCAGGTTTTCGGCGATCTGCTCTCGGTCGGGCAGGACGGGATTGCTCAACCAGACGCGCGACACGCGCAGGTCATGCACGCCGATCTGGCCAGTGCGGGGCTGAATATAGAGCTCCAGATGGGCGCTCTTCGCCAGCAGATCGTACTCTGCCGGGACGGCATCGACGATGGCCTGGGCGCCGCGCAACGGTTCCTCGTCCTGCGCCGCCACGGGGACAACCGCGGCAAGGAGCAGGAGGCAGACGAGGCTGGCGCGCGCTGCGTAACGCCGGCAACGGGCGATAGGCGACCGGCGGCAGGCGCTAGAAGGAGACGATGCGGACGATCTCATAGAGTACCTCACCGGCGAAATTCACGACTTCGTTGCTGAGCAGACCGACCGCCAGGATGCTGCCGCCCAGCACCAAGAGACCGAATACCATCACCAGGCCGACACCCACCGTTCTGCGGGCCAGGTAGTCATGGACCGTTCGGATCTCGAGCAGGAGCAGGAGGAGTACCCAGAGGTAGACCAGGCTCCAGAGGCTCTCGTACAGCCCGCGCTCCTGCGCGGTCATCAGATGGCTCAGCAGCGCGACCGGCACGGCAAACAGGATATAGGGTACGAGGCAGTAGGCGGTGGTGCGGGCCACGCCGCGAAAGGTGCCGGAGCCCTCGAAGAGCGCGGATACGCCGTAGTTGGCTATCGTCCATAGGGTCCAGGGCAGGACGACGCGCAGGATCTCGAGGAAGAGGTTGGCGTCTTCCCAGCGCAGCTCGGGCAGCAGGTAGACGGCCACGGGACGGTAGATACGAAACCAGTCGAGAAAGGAGCCGACGGTGGGCGTGGCGCGCATGTGGAACGCGATCAGGGCCAGGCTGACCAGCCGCGCGGTCGCGGCGAGGGCGAGCAGGACCACGACCGGCCACAGCGATCGTCCCTGCGCCAGCCGCTCGAACGTCTGGACGGGACGCAGCAGAACGTCCAGGAAGTGGGTGCGGAGATGAATACGCCTCTGCGCGCCCGCCGCCCGGTCGCGGGACGGCCTGAAGCGGGAGATGGCCGGCCAGACGACGATGCCCATCATGGCGGTAAAAGCGCCGGAGACCAGCCAGCCGATTATGCCGCGCATCTGTTCCTGCCGGTACTCTTTGAAGGCCAGTGAATAGCCCAATTGGTCATGCCCCACCGTGTATTCATGCATGGCGTCGCGCCAGCGGCCGGCATGGTAGTGGGCCGCGCCGATGCCGCTGTGGGCCAGCTCATAGTTCGAGGCCAGGTCCAGGACCTGTTGCCAGGCGGCGGCGGCTTCGTCATAGCGGCCATCGAACTGCAGCGCGCTGGCCTGGTGCAGCAGCTGCGCGAAGCGGGTCGGGCGCAGAACGTAGACGGCTGCGCGGGCGACGTCCAGGACATAGAGTTGGCCGCGGCTGTCCACGTCTACTTCACTGGGAAGCTGGTACTCGCCGCGCCCGACGCCGCGGCGGCCAAATACGAGCAGGAGGTTGCGGTCCTGGTCATATTGATAGATCCGGCCTGTACTCTGGTCGACGGCGGTGACTGTGCCGTTGTCGTGAACTGTGACCGACACAAAGCGCGTCGGTTGCTCCCAGGAGCGCCGGCGCTCACCGAAAATTTTGTTTTTGTAGAGCTTTTGCTCGAGGCTCTTGTCGACGAAGATATTGGCGCCAACGGGGCTGAGCTTCTGGATCTGGCGCGATGTGGCGCCGCTGACGGCCGAATAGATGAAGCCATCAGCGCCCAGGAACATGTCGGTGTGGGCGGTGGGATTGGCCAGGAACACCTGCTGGGCCTGCTCGTCGGTGTAGAGGAAGCGGACGAAGAGCCACCAGAGGCTGAAGGCGGTGCGGGTTGTGCCAAAGAAGCCGCGGAACTGGTTCTGCCGGTCCATGACGATCATACCGGCGCCGGAGCCTTCGAGGTAGTAGATGTAGCCGCGCTTATCTACCAGGACCTTGTTGGGGGCGGCGGACTGGATTTCAGCCAGCAGATCGCTCTGCGGGGGGCCATACTCCTGCAGCAGCTTTCCAGCGGAGTCGATCTGCACGATACGCCCGTTGCCGGTATCGGCGATCCAGAGCGTGTCATCGCGGCTGTCGCGGTAGAGGCCCTGCGGGGCGCTCAGATTCAACTCCGCCCCGAACTGGCGGATGACCTCTCCGCGGTCATCGAGCTCGACGATACGGTCGTTGCCGGTGTCGACGATATAGAGGTGGTCGTTGCTGCGATTGACCAGGATGTCGCCCGGCGTTTTCAGGTCGCCGATTCCCAGGGAGACGCCGTGGATGATATGGTCCAGCTCGTAGGGATCCGGCAGGGGGACGGGGCGACCTGTGCTGTCGATCGTGTAGCTGTCGTAAGGTTGGAACAGGCCCTGCGCCCCGACGGCTGACGCGGCGGCCAGCAAAAGGATGCCCGCAGCCAGCGCCGCCAAGATCCGATGGGATCGCTTCATCTGTCCCTGTCTTTCCGCCAGGTGTCATCGGTATGACGCCATGCAGCGCCATCGCACGCGTGCGACGCGACGAGCAGTGTGACGCGTAGTGTGACGCGCGATGTGAGAAGGAGCGGTTTCACGCATCACAGGGGCAGAATCCCCGCCGCGCGCAACGCTTGCTGAGGAACAGCCCGGCCGGGGACAGGCGCGCCAGCGGCCTGCCCCCGGGCCGGTCCGTCACGAAATGCGGTGTATCGAGCTCACCTCGCGCGGCCCATGCCGCGGGGTCGAGATGTTGAGGATGGGTTAAGCCGCATCCGGGTCGATGCCGATGTTCTTGTAGTACTGCCGGCGGTAGGTTGTCGCCACCTCCTGCCACTCTTCGGCAAGCTGCTCGGGCGTGATATTGCCCGACAGCATTGTCCCCGACCTTTCGCAGAAGGACGCGGCGATTTCATCGGGGATCGTGACAAACCGATTCGAGCAGCGGATCATCACGTAGGTGGCAAGACCCAGGTCGCCCCACTCCCAGCCTACCCAGGTATGCTCGTCGTTGACGGCGCGTTTGTAGTCGGCGAAGGAGATGCCGAAGTTGCCGGCCGACTCGGCATCGGCGACCGCAATCGGATTGTTGACGAACTCCTTGAGCCCGGAGACGTGGGCGAAGGCCTTCCAGGCGTAGATCTGCGGCTCCGGCCGGAACTGGTTGATGCAGAACTCTTTGGCCATCTCGTGGTTCTCTTTCGGGGCCGCTGCCACTGCGCCGATCGACTGGGTCTCGTAGTAGACCATATTGTGTTTGCCCTCGACCAGGCCCGGCATTTCGGTGAAGCCCATCAGGGGAATCGCCTCCGGCCTGCCGGCGCCGCCGGCATGCTGCAGCGCCGGCTCGGCGGCTGAGGTAGCGTAGCCCTGGTCGAAGGTCTGCCAGCCGGAGCCCTCGGGCCTGTTGCCGTCGGCCGGCGAGCAGCCGTACTCGAAGACGGGGTCAAAGTGGATCGTCTTGATGGCCTGGACCGTTTCGTCGGTCGTGAGGGTGAACTCTTTCTTCTGGTCGTCCCACCAGTGGCCGCCCAGGTCGAGAATACCACCCAGCAAACGGGCGGCGCTCCAGTGCACGAAGTTGTCGTATCCCCAGCGGACGGTGTTGCCGCTGGCATCGGTCTGGTTGAGATTGGTCAACTCCGAGTAAAAGTCGGAGTAGTTCTCTAACCATTTCCCTTCGGGGGGATAGGGGATGCGCGCTTCATCGAAATAGGGCTTCCAGTAGGTGAGGAACTGGCCGTAAGTCGAGTTGTGGAAGACGGGCGCAAAGTAGAATTTGCCGTTCCAGCTTCCGCCTTCGACGTCGGACTGAATGATGTCATCGATATCCCAATCCGAGGCCTCGATGGTGTCGTCAAGCGGCAGGAAGACGCCGCGGGCTATCTCGCCGAAGATCTTGTTGCCCAAGTCCTGGTGGATGTCGGGCGGGTTGCCGGCGGCCAGCCTGGAAAGCAGGTCCAGCCGTGCACCGGCTGCGGAGGCTTGTGTCAGCTTGATTGTGACTTCGGTCCTTGCTTCGAAGTCATCGATGCTGCCCTTGAGAATGTTCTGCCAGTTGCCCTTGTGCAGATACTCGACTTCCATCGGCTCTTCCATCGCCATATCGGCCGGCCCCTGGACTGCTGTCGGGGCGACGCAGGCGGCAGCGAGGACGCCGGCGGCGCCAACCGCTGAAAGGCGCAGAAAATCGCGTCGGCTCATCATGTTCTTCGCTTGCATGACTCTTCTCTCCTTTGGATGCGTGCGAATGCCGCACGCCTGGACGCTCGCCGCCAAGGCGAGCAGTACCCATCGACACACCGGAGTCGCAACGCGTTCGTTTATGCTTTGAAAGGCATCACCCCCTTATGCGGAAGATGCCAGGTCTGACCTGGACCATCTCTTCTGATGCAGCGGGGCCGTTCGAGCCGGTCCCGGTCTATTGAATCCGGCCGGCAGACAGTTGACGGGCGCAAACACGGTGGTTACACCGCGATGGTTGCACCGCGGTCGTCTACTCAAATCTATACCCTGTGTCACGCTCTGCGTCGGCGATGATATCGTACATTTTGGCGATTTTCCGTCTGCGCCGCGGTCCGGCCGTGGCCAGCAGGCGTTCGCTGAAGACCATCTTGTTGAGAATGTCCCGCCTGTAGTAGCGATAACCGCCCAGGAAGGTTTCCTCCCAGCCGGGCTGCGGATGGGCGGCCCAGTCGAGGGCAAAGATGCGGCAGCCCTCGCCCGCTGCCCCCCACGACGATTTCCAGAGCCGCTGGTCGACTGCGATGACGTCACCCGGGGTTGAAGCGATATCCACCCTGCCGGGGAGGTCGGGCGAGTTGATGTCGAGGACGCCGTCTCTTACCGCCTGGTTGAGGTCACGGCTGTACTCGGGCGTGTGGCTGGTGGCGACAATGCTCAGACAGCCCTCGCTTGCAGCGACCGGATCGCAGTAGAAGACCGTCTTCAATGTGCTGAATGTGTGCAGAATTCCGTCGACGTCGGTATGCCAGGAACTGTTTCCCGCGACCAGGCCGCCGCCGTTGCCGATGTAGAGGCTATCGGCGCCCAGCAGGCCATCCACGACGTCGAGCAGGCGGTCATCGTCGAGCAGCGGATAGAAGACGTCGGGGTCCTGCTCGATGAACGATTCCAGATACTGGCCGCCGGTTCGATTGGCGCCGGCGCGGCTCTGCAGATGGCCGACGACGCGCATGAGCGCGCGGGCGTACCGTTCAACCTCGTCCGGTGTGAACAGTTGAGGGAAAACGGCGTACCCGAATGTCTGGAAAAAGAGTCGCTCTTCAGCAAACGGTGATGTCATCTGCCCGTTCACGACCGGTCCTTCTCCTGAATCCTGGCGGCCAGTTTGGCGATCTTCTGTCTGCGGCGCGGTCCTGCCGTCTCCAGCAGATGCTGGCTGTAGCCGGTGCTGTAGGGCACCACGCGCTCTTCCCATGCCTGCCTGGGACAGGAGGCCCAGTTGAAGGTGAACATGCGCCGGCCGACCTTGCCGCCCCATGACGAGTGCCACAGGCGGTGGTCGAAGGCCATCACGTCGCCCGGCATCGATGGCAACGGCGTGCCGCCGGGCACATCGGGCGAGTTGATGTCGAAGACGCCGGTCTGAGTGGCCTTGTAGAGCTGGCGGCAGACTTCGGGATGGTGGCTTCCGGGGATGACACTCAGGCAGCCATGGCCGGCGGGGACCGGATCGCAGTAGAAGGCGGTCTTCATCGTGGGGAGAGCGTGCACGTTGGGCGAAACGCCGTTGACGTCGGTATGCCACGGCGTAGAACCGACGTACAAATTGCCGTCGTTTCCGCCGGTAAAGAGGCTGTCTTCGCCCAGCAGGCCGTCGACGATGCCCAGCAGACGTTCATCATCGAGCAGCGGGAAGAAGAGATCGGGGTCGTGCTCGATAAATGGACTCACAACATCGCGTTTTTTGCCATCGAAATCGGCGCCGCCCCGATTGCGGCGCAGCAGGCGCACAAGCCCCTGGCCGTAGCGCTCAATTTCGTCGGGGGCGAAGAGCTGGGGGAAGGCGACAAAGCCGAAGGTGCGAAACTGGAGCCGCTGCGCGTCTGTCACGACAGGGCATTGCGTGTTACCGACCTGGTTCATCGTCATGATTGGCACCCTTTTGCACTCTGATGCGCCCTGATGCGCCTGCTTGTCCCCTTCAGGCTCCCTCTGAAATGTCATTATATCAGCGCGGCAATCTCATCGTCAATTGACTTTAATTCGTCATTTATTGGCAATTTCGCGCTGTGCGGCCGGACAGAGTGCAAGGTGTAACGGATGCGATCGTCAACAGATCGGGCCCGGCGGTTTTCATTGCGGCGGAAGCGGGTCGTATCGCCGGCGGGGCCGAGAGGAGGGTAGTCGTTGGGCGCAAAGGAGGGCGCCGGGAAGCGAATGGCCGTTGCGCGTGCCGCTATTGCAGGGGCGTTTGCGGTCTTTTGCCTGCTGTCAGAGCAGGGGTGTCCTCAAGAAGGGGAGGAGGCAGCGCTCAGAGGCTACGCTCATATGTCAATCTTCGACCACATGCCTGCTCATCTTCCGGACCTGGGGCGGCATCCGGTCGCGCACGCTGCGTTTCATCAGGCGCCAATGTCCGGCGGCCGGGTCCATCCAGTGCGCGTGATAGGGGACCGACAGGCCGACGCGCTGCTGGTCGTGCGTAAGGTTGGCCCCGCCGCGGTGCCAGATACTGCCATGAAAGATGACTACGGATCCTGCCGGCCCCTCGGCCGAGACGCGATGTTCGTAGTCGACGTCGGGTCGAGGCGCCCGGCGCGAGTGGTGGCTGAAGGGGATGAGCTGGGTGCCGCCATTCTCACGGCTGAAGTCGGTCAGCATCCAGAGGCTGTTGGTGATGAAGCAGGCGTCGGGCACGGGCAGGCCGGATTGGGGAAACCAACCGACGGGCACATCGGCGTGGAAGCTCGGCGCCGGCGCGCCCGGTTTGATCCAGAGTCCGCCCACCTCGGCCAGCTGAAAGTCTGGGCCCAAGCAGGTGACGCGCCAGCTCGAGATAGACCGGGTTGGTGACGAGCGGCACGAATATATCCTGATCGTCGTTGTTCAATACGTTGCGCAGGTTCTGGACCAGTTCGTCTGCATTCGCCTGCCGGCGCATGATCTCCATCAGTCGTTTTGCCATGCGGCCCGCTTCAGCAGGAGAGATCAGGTTGTGAATGATGACGAAGCCATACTCATCCAGCTCCCTCTTCAGCTCCTCGATGTTCACAGGGGCCTCCTTGTGCGGTTCGCGTCTCACGCGCCAGGTTGACACCGGGCCGATTGCGGTAATGCTGCCGTACGCTGTTTCAGCGCAGCGCAGGACCCGGATCTAGGCCGGCTCGGCAGCATCATCGGGAATGTGCTCCCACAGCTGTTCCAGATGACGTTTGCGACTGGGCGCGGCCGTGCCGAGGAGCGGACCGCCTTGTTCGCCGAACACATCGCGTTTCGAGTAGCCATGGTTGCGAACGACTTTGAGGAAATGTTGAATCGAGTCACCCGTGTGCCGTTCGGTGAAGACCATGGTGAACATGCGGCGCCGGTCACTGCCGCCCCAGGCGCTGTGCTTGGTCGCGTGGTTAAAAACGGCCACGTCGCCGGGTTGCGTCTCCAGCGCCAGCGCCGGCACATCGCTGCCATGGATGCCGCCCCAGGGGCTATCGCCGGTCAACTCGCGATGGATGACTTCGGCATAGGGCTCGCCGGCGCGGTGGCTGCCGGGAATGACGCGCAGCGCGCCGCCGTCGCGCGTCATCGGGTCAAGGTAGATGGCAAGCTTGTAGAAGGGAATCGGCGGCGGCCATGCGGTATCGGAATGCCAGCGTGTGTCGCCCGAATAGTAGTTGGCGTCGCTGTTCCAGTACTGATAGTCGTCTCCCAGAAGGCTGGTTGCGATTCCGGCGATGCGGTCGTCGTCCAGCAGCGTACAGAGGTAGGCGTTGTGGTTGAGTCCCGGAACGACGCAGAACCTGCTTGAGCCGTCGTGTTCGGCGCCGCCGCGGCTGGTCATCAGCTCCTCGAAGGCTGCGGTGACGCGGTCGATGCGGTCGTCGAGCAGACCGGGCAGGTGCAGGTAGCCGAATGTGTCCATAAAGGCGAGTTGGTGTTGGCTAAGTTTGATAGCGGGCATGATGGCGACTCCTGTGCGTTTTTGGTCAGCCCCAGCTGGCGATAAACTCTTCGACGTCAAGATCGGCCGGCATTGCGTAATAGAGGTAGCGTGAGCGTCGTTGCGGCCGTCCGGGGACCTCCTGCAGTGTATCCGCCTGGAGCCTGTCGTCCAACGCCGCAAACCGTTGCCAGAGCGCGCCGGCCTCTGATGCAGTGAAACGACGCGCCAGGTCATCGTAGAAGCAGCACATCGGCACATTGGCCGGGATGGCGCGTGCGCGCGCTTCCAGGGGCAGACCGGCCACGTCGGGTCGGTGCAGGGTGCGGATATTCCTGGCCAGCTTGGAGAGCAGGATCACACAGACGATGCGGCCCTTTGCGCCGGGATGCAGCTCGGCCAGCCTGGCGCGAAAGGCGGCCGCGTCGCGGTCCAGCACTGTGCGGAGCGTCGCTTCCACCAGGCTTCGCTCCTGCGCCAGCTGTTCGGCCCAGCCTTCGAACGTCTGCCGGGCGGCCGGCGAAAGGTACTGGCAGAAGCCCATTTCGCGGTCGAGGTCCCAGTTGCAGCTCTGCGGATTGTAGGGATAGAGCGGGCCGCCGATCGAGCGGAAGCCGCCGTGAATCGTGCGCCGCAGCCTGGCGCCGTAGTTGCTGCCCCAGTGGTGGTTCAGATTGATATAGACGACGCCGTCGCCGGCGTTGAGCTCGACCGGGATGCCGCCCGGCAGTGGCTTGCGCGGGTCGGCGTGCAGCTGGCGGTCTTCTTCTTCGGTGTTGGGCCGGCGAAAGCTGCCGGGCACCAGCCACAGCACGTTGTCGTCATAGAGGGGGATGTTCCATTGCACATAGGCGGGGCCGTTCTCAAGCAGGTCCATCTGCAGACCTTGCAGGGGCGCCATGTTGGGCGAATCGAAATCGCGGTGCCACTCGGCGGGCCCGTGGTCGCGGGTCGGACTGCACATCACCCACATCTCCGTGACGGCCGCTTCCGGCCCGCGCATCAGCTGTCTGCTGACATCCAGCGTGTTTTCGTGCAGCCAGAATTCGATCGTATTGGCGGTGGCGGCGTCAACGGTATGGTTGGCCGTCAAGCGCGGCTGCCTTCCGCCCGACAGCCAAGCTTGCCCTCCCTGGCGTTCTATGAGGGCGTCGTAGCCGGCACGCAGGTCAGGCAGCAGCTCCGGCGGGATCACTTCGCGCAGGACGATGTAGCCGTCATCCATCAGCTGTTGCGGATCGACTTTCATGGGCAGTTTCTCCTTTGCGTCGCCCTGGCAGCGGGCCGGTGTACAGGTGATGACCGGGCGCCTGGCCGTTCATCGCGCCGGGCGCGGCGCGCGATCCGGGGGCGCATCTGTCTCTCTGTCACAGGAGCAACCGGATCGCGAGTCCGGCGCTGACAGGGTGAATGTGAACGCGGTTCAAACTGTGTCCCCGCTCCTTTCACGCGCAAAAGAGCCGAGCAGCGTTTGCACGCGCGCCAGGTAATTCCCGGTCTGCGCGTGATCCAGGATCCAGGCATCGTTACGCACTTCGTAGGGGACATTTCTGACCCTGGACGGCGTCCAGCGGTCGGTGATTTCGGAGATGGGCACGAGGAAAGCAATCTGCCACAGTTCGTCATCGGGGGCGGCCGGTTTTGCTCCTTCCTGCCACTGCCTTGCCAGCGTCATAAAACAGACACCGGGAACCGAGAGTTCTTTCCGTCCCGGAATCTGAAACCTGGGCTTTGGGAAGGAACAGCTCTCCATTCTCCCGCTGAGGAACGACCAGTTCGGCCCTGTGCCACTCATACATCTGATGGATGGTAAGCGCAGGGTCGAGCATCAGCACGAGCGGACCGTAGAGGAGCGCGGCGAGCTCCACCTTGCCGGCAGCGGCGGGCGCATGTGTCATGGCCGGCGCGGAGAAGCCGTTCTGATCGGCGGGCACGAGTCGGAGATAGGGGTCGAAACCGATTTCCACCACATCCCCGGGCTGCCAGCGGCGTTGGATCGATGCGTAGCCCTGCGCCGGTGTGACGGCATGGGGTTGACCATTGAGGGTCATTTGGAAGGAGCGCGTCCAGTGGGGAACTCTTATGCTCAGGCCAAAGGAACGCTCGTCTTTCGGCTGGAGCTCCAGGCGCGAGGCAGGCTCTGAAGGGTATGTCGTAATCTGACGCAGGCGGACCTCTCCATCTTTGAGGGGGACCACAGCGTCGGAAGGCGTAAAGAGGTTGACGTCTATGCCGTTATCGTCGTGTGTGTAGATGAACTTGACGGCTTCCAAGAGCGTTCGGGGGCCGTGCATGGAGCAGCACCACCAGGCTACGTCATCACGCGACAGGTCTGTTGGATCGGCGCGAATCGAGCGGTAGGTGCAGAATCCTCCGCTGTGCTCTTGGTCGAAGTAGAGGTGATTGAGCAGCGTATGCTCGGCCACATCCATATATTTGGGCTCTCGCGTTGCCTGCCACAGACTCAACGAGAGGCGGAACCAATCGGCGATCGAACAGGTCTCATCCCTGGTCTCAAATGGATAGGTAGAGCCTTCGCTGATACCGCCCGAGACCCACATATTGCGCTGCAGGACCCGGTCCCAGACATTCTGGGCGTGCTCAAGGAATTCCGGTTTCGCGGTGGCCGCGAACAGGTCGACAAACCCGCGCATTGCCAGGAGATATGAATGCGTGTGATAGCTGTGCTCCTCGCCGCCGGGGTCGCCGAACTCCGGGTCGACGTCGACCCGTTGCGGGAGCTCTTCGGCGAACTTGAGGTAATCCCGGTTGCCGGTGGCCTTCGAAAGCGCAACCAGGCCCTCCAAAGGGGTCAACATCCAGTTCCAGGTCGTGTCCTGGGGCAGGTTGGCGCGATAGAAGTCGCCCAGTCTTTTGGCCGAATCAAGGGTTTCAGGCTCCTGGGTGGCTTCCCAATAGGCCAGCAGGCCCAGCAGGGCGCGGCTGCCGCCAAACCATGTGCCGGAAGCGAGCCGCGTGCTGAAAAAGCTGTCCGGCTGCTGGGAAAGCAAAAGCAGCCGGGCCGTCTCTTCGAGAATTGGCATGTGATCTTTCCCGTACATCGTCGCTGCCGCAACGGTATCGACCCAGCGGCCCAGGCCGTCAACGCCCCAGGTCTGGGTATGGCCTTCGCCGCTCAGGATTCGATCCCTCACGGCCAGGAGATGACTGAGGCTCAGTTCGATACGCGCGTCCAGCTGTCCGGAGACGTTTACCGAACGAAGGTCGACGGGAAATGGATGCCGATCAGTCCTGGCCGTCACTGTGCCCTCCTTTGGATGTCGCGGAGATCCGGCGCCGCTCGTTGCTGCCGGGAACAGCTGCTGGCGATGGGGTAGATGGACTGCCGGAATTCAGACATGGCATAGACGGCAAACCTGAAGTGCGGCGCCTGAAGGGGTGGTCCACCTGCCGTCCTCGACTGGAATCGAAGTGGCGAAAAACGACTCACAGAGAGGGGTGAGACTGACGGATCGATGCAATTATATCATCTTTGATTGTTGATTGATAGCTGTGCGCTTTGACCGGGTCGCGGGCGGTCGCCGGTCGTGCGCGCTGACCCGGCGGGGTCTGGGGAGATGTTGAAGGTGAGCAGCGTGGCTTTGGAGAAGGAGGGGGATGCCGCCGTTCCACCCTGAAGTGGACTCGACCCGGGTTGCTAGACTTGGCGTTGACAGAATGGGAAAGGAAGGCCTTGGGTTGACTTCCTACACGCCTGCCATGTAATATCATGCTCGTATCCCCTTCCCCACGACTGTACATGTACCAGGAAGGCGCTACCTGGCCGATGAACCCTATGCGTGAACACTTGATCCGATCCGGCGCTCCCGCCAATGCTGGCCGCGATCTGGAAGATCTTGTTCCGGATCATCTCATGTCGTTGGCCCGCAGCGACGAAAAGAGATCGATTCCGGCGATAGCCAGGGACTCGGAAGCCACAGCCGGAATCGGGCGGCTGCTGAAAGAGATGCCGACCGCCCACCGGCTCCTTCTGGGCGATTCCAGACAGGCCGTAGCCGAGCTGCCGGATGCGTCTGTCCACCTTGCAATCACGTCTCCCCCGTACTGGACGTTGAAGGAGTATGAGGAACATCCGGACCAGTTGGGACACGTTGAAGACTACGACTCGTTCCTGGACGCCATAGATACCGTCTGGAAAGGGGTACACAGAGCCCTTGCGCCGGGGGGTCGCCTGGTGATCGTGGTTGGCGATGTCTGCCTGTCTCGGCGCAAGTTCGGACGTCATGTTGTTGTCCCGCTGCACGCCAGCATCCAGGAGCGTTGCCGCGCGCTGGGATATGACAATCTGGCGCCAATCATCTGGCACAAGATCGCCAATGCCACTTTGGAAGCAGCCAATGGTTCCAGTTTTCTCGGAAAACCCTACGAGCCAAACGCCGTGATCAAGAATGACATCGAGTTCATACTCTTCCAGCGAAAGCCAGGCGGCTATCGCAAGCCAACGCTGGCCGCGAGGGTGATGTCGGTCATCCCGGAAAACCTGCACCGCCAGTACTTCCAGCAGATTTGGACACTGGGAGGCGCATCGACCAGGAGACATCCAGCACCTTTCCCGCGTAAGCTCGCCGAAAGAGTGATACGAATGTTCTCGTTTGTGGGCGATACAGTTCTGGACCCGTTTATGGGGACCGGCACCAGCTGTGTCGCCGCAGCCATGCTGGGACGGAACAGCATCGGGATCGAAGTGGAACCATCCTACTTCGACATAGCCGTCTCTGCATTTGATGAGGTACAGCGTTCACAGATGCATCTGGGTGTATGACGGAGGGAATTGTGTCGTCAGCGCCAGGCGGCTTCAGGATCCCGCCAGCCGTCTTTGCCGACGCGATCCGCTATTTCTGGAGGCAGAGGGATAGGCAGGCCGCCACAGCCCGCGGGGGCGAAGGACAGGGGCGAAACGTCCGGCGGAGGAATGCATCTGGACGAAATGCAGGCTTCGATAGTCACTCTGATGATCAACCATGGCGTGCCTCGCCGAGAGATTTTTTCAAACTGTGCATTGCACAAGACGGGGAAATTGGAGCTGCCCGGCTTTTACCGCCCTGCCAAACAGTGGGACCTGCTGGTCGTGCGCGATGGGCGCCTGCTGGCAGCGATGGAACTCAAGGCCCAGGTCGGCCCCTCCTTTGGAAACAATTTCAACAACAGAACCGAAGAGGCGATTGGCAGCGCTACAGATTTCTGGACCGCCTACCGCGAAAACGTCTTTCGCCACTCACCGCAGCCATGGCTTGGCTATCTGTTTCTCCTGGAGGACGATGCGAAGTCGAAGGTCTCTGTGCGTAATGCGCAACCGCACTTCGATGTTCTGCCAGAATTCGATGGCGCCTCGTATGCCAAACGATATGAGCTGTTCTGCAGGAAGCTGGTCCTCGAGAGAAAGTACAGTTCGGCCTGCTTTCTGATGGCAAAACGCCCTCAACCCGAGGCGGCTTCAGAGGACACAAACCCCCCCGGGTCGCGTAACGACCGTCCAGTTGCCGCGCCGCCCGGTGTTGGCAACGGGGAAGGCACGGTCTACGGCGAACCCTCCGACGACTTGAATGCCCGCCAATTTCTCAGCCACCTGTTGAGAGCGGTTGTTCCCGTGTAGGCTCGTCCACACCGTTCCACGTTTCCCTCCCTTTCTGCCGCGCAATCTAACGTCAAGAAACAAGCAATCCTCTTTCCTGCGGCCTGCCAGCCGCGAACAGGAGGCGCCAGGCGGCGCCAGGCGGCCGCCGGCCCGAAATCGGTGCCGAAGTTGACCGATTTTGGGACTTTTCTATTGCCTGCTTCCCCCAATCCATCCAGCCCACCCGCCGCTCTTTTTCCTTCACGCTCCAGAGTGGTTGCCCTTCTCCCGGGGCGCGCGGCCAGCCAGCCAAAAGTTGCCAACGGAACAGTTCGGCCTGCTTGTCGTTCGCGGCAAAATAAAGTATGATAGAATTAAGAGGTACTGTTATTTTAGAGGAGAATGCCCATTTGTCGTTTCGGCCTTTTTTCCTAGGCGACGCGCTATTGCTGCAACGGCTGCGCAAGTATTCGACGCCCCTCCAGATCGAGCGCATCCTGCTGGAATCAGTCTCCCCGGTGCGGACTGCACTGCGCTCCGGCTTTCCCTGGTACCGCCACAGCTCGTTCACCTATGTTCTGCGCCAGGAAGAGAACGGCCTGGCCAGCGAAGGGCTGATCCAGCTGCGTGTGCGCCCGCATTCGCACGAGGCCGACGTGACGCTGCTCTCGCCAGCGCTGGACGCCCCCCAGGGCCATCCCGCGATCTGGCAGAAGCTGCTGACGTACAGCGCGCAGCAGATTGTGCGCCAGAAGGTCGGCCGGCTGTTCAGCGATCTGCCGGACCAGCCGCTGCCGGTGAATACCTTCAGGCAGGCCGGCTTCGTGGTGCTGACGCGGGTCACGGTGTGGCGCGTGGGTACACGGCGGACGGCGGGCGAGAATGCGGCGCCGGAGAGGCTGCGCAAGCAGAATGCGAGCGACGCGCTCGAGCTGGAGCGGCTGTACGGCCGGATCACGCCGGCGGGCGTGCAGCAGCTGGAGATGGGGCCGGCGCCGGTCCACCCGGAGAACGACGAGCGGGTGGCGCCGATTTTGTCGAACCCGCAGCAGGCGCCGATGAGCAGCTATGTCCTCGAGGATGCGAGCGGGGAGGGGCTGGCGGGCTGTGTGCAGATTCTGTGGGGCAAGCGGGGGGCATGGATCCGTCTGTGGGTGGATACGAACGACCCGGACACGGGGAATGCGCGGCGGCTGCTGGGCTATGCCCTGCAGCGTGTGCGCGAGGCGCCGGACGCGCGGCGGGCGTACATCGGGGTGCGGGCGTATGAGGGCGGGCTGAACGCGCTGCTGGGCGATTTTCGCTTCGCGCCCTTCACCGACCGCGTGCTGATGGTGCGCAATATACTGCAGTGGCAGCGGCAAGCGGCTCACCGTCGGCTGCCGGCGCTGGAGGGGGTGCAGGAGGCTGTGCCGGGCTCACTGGCGGTCCCGAAGGCAACGGTCTCGCCGCCGGCGGAGTTGTGCGCTTGCCCGGCTCCGTTCGCCGATCGGGCCGGCTGCAGCGTCGACGGCGAGCAAACTGAGGAACCGATCGGACAACGATGAGTCTACGTATAGCGGACGACCTGGACCTGCTGCTGGCTGTTCTGCCCGACCGCATCCGCGGCTCGCTGCGGCAGCTGGGCCGCGCCGGCGACCTGATCGAGATCGTGATGGACCTCGGCCGCCTGCCCGAGGCGCGTTTCCCCGACGCGGAGCTTTCGCTCAGCCCGGATGAGACGACGCGCGACGACCTGCAGCAAGTGATCGGCAACATCGGCGACTTCGGCGCCGACAACCGGGCGGGTATCGAGCGGACGCTGCACCGCATCTCGGCGATCCGCAACCGCAAGGGCGCGGTGATCGGGCTGACCTGCCGCGTGGGACGGGCGGTGTACGGCGTGATCGACATTATCCAGGACATCATCATGAGCGGCAGCAGTCTGCTGCTGCTGGGGCGGCCCGGCGTCGGCAAGACGACGCTGCTGCGCGAGGCGTCGCGGGTGCTGAGCGACAAGAAGCGGGTGGTGATCGTGGATACGAGCAACGAGATTGCGGGCGACGGCGACATTCCGCACCCGTCGATCGGCCGGGCGCGGCGCATGCAGGTGGCGACGCCTACTCTGCAGCACGAGGTGATGATCGAAGCGGTTGAAAACCACATGCCCGAGGCGATCATCATCGACGAGATCGGGCGCGAGCTGGAGGCGGTGGCCGCACGCACGATCGCGGAGCGCGGCGTGCAGCTGATCGGCACCGCGCACGGCAATACGCTCGAAAACCTGTTGATGAACCCGACCCTCTCCGACCTTGTGGGCGGCATCGACACGGTCACGCTCTCCGACGAGGAGGCGCGGCGGCGGGGCACGCAGAAGACGGTGCTGGAGCGCAAGGCGCCGCCGACCTTCGACGTGTTGATCGAGATCCAGGACCGGCAGCGCATGATCGTTCACCACAAGGTGGCCGAGGCGGTCGATTCGCTGCTGCGCGGCTGGACGCTCTCGCCTGAGATCCGCTACGTCAACAGCGAGAACGAAGTCCACATTGAAGCGGTCGAGAACAGGGAACGGGCCGGGCGCATCGGCCAGAGCCGCCAGGGGCAGGATGGGAGCCGCCGCCGCCAGAGCGGCCGCAGGCGCGACGAGCGCGCCGCGGCGCTGGCGGAAGCGGTCGACGGCAGCGCGCAGAGCGGCAACGGCGAGGCCAAACCGAGGGCCGTGCGCGTTTTCCCCTACGGCATCGGCCAGAACCGGCTGCGTACCGCCGCCCAGAACCTGAACGTATCGGTCGAGGTGGTCAAAGAGCTGCGCGACGCCGATATCGTCATGACCTTGAAGAACTATTTCCGCCAGAAGCCGCAGCCGATCGCCGACGCGGAGCGCCGCAACGTGCCGGTCTACGTTTTGCGCAGCAACACGGTCACGCAAATGGAGCAGTATCTGCTCGACGTTTTCCATCTGCGCCGCGACGATCCCGATGTCGTCTTTGATACGGCGATGCGGGAGACGCAGAACGCGATTCAACGGCTGCAGAAGGGCGAAAAGTCGGTAGAGCTGAGTCCGCAGGCGGCGTCGATTCGCAGCCAGCAGCACCAGCTGGCGCGCACGGCGAATCTCATCAGTCACAGCTACGGGCGGGAACCGCACCGCCGCGTGCGCATCTTCAGCCCCCCCTAGGCGCCGGTGGCGCAAAGCCTATGTTTATCACTTTAGAAGGTTCAGACGGCAGCGGCAAGACAACGCAGGTCCATCTGCTGGCGGAATATCTACGCCGGGCCGGCCGGTCTGTGCTGACGACGCGCGAGCCGGGCGGCACGCGTATCAGCGATGGTGTCCGTCAGCTGCTGCTCGACCTGGCCCATACCGAGATGCACGCCCGTGCGGAGACGCTGCTCTTCAACGCCGCGCGCGCGCAGCTGGTCGCCGAGGTGATCCGCCCGGCGCTGGCGGAGGGCGGGATCGTTCTGTGCGACCGCTTCGCCGACAGCACGCTCGCCTACCAGGGTTACGGCCATCAGCAGGAGATCGCCGAGATGGCGCGCATGATCGAGTATGCGACCGGAGGGTTGCGGCCCGATCTGACCGTTTTCCTGGACCTGCCGCCATGGGAGGGGCTCAGGCGCAACCGGAGCCAGGGCGACGGCAAGTGGAACCGGCTCGACGCGCAGGAGTTGTCGTTCCATCAGCGCGTCGTGGCCGGCTATCGGAAACTGATCACGCGCGAGCCGCAGCGTTGGGCCGTCATAGACGCCTCGCAGCCGCGCGAGCAGGTCCATGAGGACATCGTGCGCGCGGTGGAAAAAAGGCTGGCCGTGTTTGCGCCCGCTCCCTGAAGAGGCACTGCCTGACACGAGCGGCTGCCGTCCGGAGCTGTGTATGAAACTGGTCATCGCGATCGTAAACGAGGAAGACAGCCCCAATCTGCTGGACCGTCTGGGCCGGCGCGGCTATGCGGCGACGATCACCGGCACGCGCGGCGGCTTTTTGCGCATCGGCAACGCGACGATTTTCTGCGGGGTGGAGGACGGGCAGGTCGAGGATGTGCTGACCGTTTTTCGCGAGAGCTGCACCAGCCGCATCCAGTACGTCACGCCCCTGCCGCCGGTGATGGAGCCGGGTGAGATGCACATCCCCGCGCCGGTGGAGAAGCAGGTGGGCGGCGCGACGATTTTTGTTGTGCCGGTGGACCATTTCGAGAAGATATAGGCGCGCCTGCCGGGCGCGGCTGCCCGCTACAGCCCTCCCAGCCCCGGCATGCCGCCGTCGTCCCCCTCCGGCGGATCCGGCATCGATTCCTCGATCGATTCGGGGCTTTCGCCCGCATCGAGGCGGTCGATCACCTCGTTCATCTCCTCGTCGAGCGGCTCGCCGGCCTCGTCGCTCATCTTGCGCATGAAATGGGCCAGCGCGCGCGGGTCCTCCTGTTGGAGCCCGGCCATGAGCGAGGGATCGTCGGCCATCGATTCGACGCTGTTCTCCTCGGAACGCAGCACGCGCAGCCGGCTCATGAGCCGTTGCAGCCGCTCCCCCGCGCACTCCGGGCAGGCGGCCGCGCCGGCGTCGGCCTCCGCCATCGTGCGGAAGAGCACGCTTACGCGTCTTTTGCAGTCGTAGCAGTAGTATTCGTAGATCGGCATTGGCTCCCCTGCGCGCCTCCCGTTCCACCCCGCGGCCGCGTCCGTTCCGGTTCAATTTTTTCCCGCTATGTCAATTGATCTATACTGACAGAACGGCCTGCCGCCGGCGCGGAATTTTTCGCTGCGCGCTATTATATCCAGTCAAGGGTCTTCATCAAAGCAATGGTGACGAAAGAGGTCTCGGTAGGGAGCAGCAGCCAGTTCAGCGAGGATGGGTTCGGAATGACGGAAGGTCAGGACGACGTGACCGGCATCTTCGATGAGCAGAACAGGCCGCGCCCGATTCTGGTCGTGCTGTCGGGGCCGAGCGGCGTCGGCAAAGACACGATTTTGGCGCTGATGAAGGGGCGCAATCTTCCTTTTCACTTTGTGGTTACTGCGACGACGCGGCCGATGCGACCGGACGAGATAGAAGGCGTCGATTATCATTTTGTGTCGGTGGGCGAGTTCGCGGAGATGATCGACGCCGATGAGCTGTTGGAGTATGCGGTCGTCTACGGCGATTACAAGGGGATTCCCAAGACCCACGTGCGCGAGGCGCTGGCGAGCGGCAAGGATGTGATCCTGCGCATCGACGTGCAGGGCGCGGCCACGATCCGCCGCCTGATCCCGGAGGCGGTGACGATCTTCCTGGTGGCGGAAAGTGAGGAGGAGCAGATGCGCCGGCTGCGAGAACGCAAGACGGAGAGCAGCGACAGGTTCAAGATGCGTATCGCGACGGCGCGCAAGGAGATGCAGCAGCTCCGGAACTTCCATTACGTGGTCGTCAACCGCGACGACCGCCAGGAAGAGACGGTGGACAAGGTGATCGGCATCATTCAGGCGGAAAAGTGTCGCGTCGACTGGTCGCCTGTAGAGTTGTAACGGCGCGGTCATGAGGATCTTCGGCGCCCGCGGCCCGTTCGCCAGCCTGCTGCCGTCCACTTTTTATATCCCACTCGTGCCCCCGCTGGTCAGCCGGGCGCTGATCGGAATCAACCTTCTCGTTTTTGCCGCGACATTCGTCTACGGGTTGCTGGAGTACGGGGTCTGGAACGGCCCCAACAACCTGCACGTGCTCTTTGATTTGGGCATGAAATCGAACTTTCATGTCTATCATGGGCAGAGCTGGCGGCTCTTCACCGCCATGTTTCTGCACATCGGCCCGATCCATCTTATTTCCAACCTGATCGGCCTCTTCTGGCTCGGCCCGATCATCGAGGGCCATTTCGGCCACCTGCGTTTCGCGGCCATCTACCTGCTGGGCGGCCTCTTGGGCAGCATTGCCAGCTACGCCTTTTCGCCGGCGCTTTCGGCGGGCGCGTCGGGCGCGGTCTTTGCGCTGCTGGGCGCGACGGTTGTCTATTTCTATCGCTTTCGGGACAATATGGGCCGGCAGGGGCAGTCGATGCTGCAGTCGGCGCTGGTGATTCTGGTCCTCAACCTGGTTCTCGGCTTTTCGGTCACCAACGTGGACAATTGGGGGCACTTGGGCGGGCTTGCCGGCGGGGTCATCGTCGCGGCGGGCCTGTTGCCGCGCTACCGTCCGCCCAAGGTCGTGCGCTCCGGCGCGCAGCCGCTTGTACGCGAGGCGCGCGTCATCCGCACGCTGGCGTGGACGCTGGTATGCGCGCTGCTTCTCTACGCGGCTTTCCGGGCGGTCTCGTTCGCCGGCCCTCCTCTGCCTTAACCGCTCTCGTTCCTTTCGACCGGCTCCAGGCTTTCGGCGATCAGCTCGACCAGGTCCTTCACCGCCACGCCCTCCTGTGCGGCGCTGGCCGCATCCGACATCATCGTCAGGCAGAAGGGGCAGCCGACCGCGACCGTGTCGGCGCCGGTGGCGCGCGCTTCGGCGTAGCGTTCGCTGCTGACGGCCCGCTCGCCCGGCTCCTCCTCCTTCCAGAACTGGGCGCCGCCCGCGCCGCAGCAGAAGCTCTGCTGACCGTGGCGGGGCATCTCCTCCAGCTGGATATTGCCGGCCTGCAGGAGCGAGCGCGGCGCGTCGACGATGCCGTTGTGGCGGCCCAGGTAGCAGGGGTCGTGGAAGGTGACGGTCCCGTCCTGCTTCAGGTTGTATTCCAGCTTGCGGGCGGCGACCAGCTCGGACAGCAGCTGCGTATGGTGGACCACCTCGAAGCGGTCATTGTTGGGGCTGTACTGGTGATATTCGTTGGCGATGGCGTGCAGGCAGTGGGGGCAGGTGGTGACGATTCGCCGCGGCCCGACCTCGTTCAGGAGCTCGCTATTGGCTTCGGCCATGCCCCAGAAGAGGTCTTCGCGGCCCGAACGCCGCGCGGCGTCGCCGCTGCACTGCTCCATTTCGCCCAGCACCGCGAAGTCGACGCCGGCATGGTTCAGCACCTTGGCGAAGGCGCGCGCGGTCTGCCGGGCGCGCGGGTCATAGCTGGGCGCGCAGCCCACCCACCAGAGAATCTCGGCGTCCGGCTTTTCGTCGACCGTCGGCACGGTCAGCCCTTCGGCCCACGCCAGCCGTTCGCGCGCGCTCTGGTTCCACGGGTTGCCCTGCCGTTCGATGCCGCGGTAGGCCTGTTGCAGCTCCTGGGGGAAGCTGTTTTCGGTGAGGGCCTGGTAGCGGCGCAGGTGCATGATGTCGAACATCGGCTCGTTGCCGACCGGGCAGATGTCGATGCAGGCGCCGCAGGCGGTGCAGGCCCAGACGGCGGACTCGCTGATGGCGTAGTCGAGCAGCGGCGGCGTATCGGCGCCGGCTGCGATCGCGGCGGCCTGGGCGTTGACGGCGTAGCGTTTGTTGACCTCGAGCGCGGCGGGTGACAGCTCCTTGCCGGTCACGTAGGCGGGGCAGACGTCCTGGCAGCGGTTGCACATGATGCAGGCGTAGGCATCGACCAGGTGGGGCCAGGGCAGCTGCTCGAGCCGCGCCGCGCCGAACTCCTCGATGCTTTCGTCCTCGAAATCGAGCGGCGGCAGCTCTCCCGGCGAGGTGCGCGGGGGCCGCGCCAGGAAGTTGACGCCGGACATGACCAGGTGCAGATGTTTGGTGCGGGGGAAGTAGGGCAGGAAGGCGAGCACCAGGCCGAGCGCGACCCACCAGCCCAGGTGCTGCCCCGCGACCAGCGTCGATGCGTCCATGCCGCCCCACAACAGGCTGACAGCGCCGGCGAAGGGCTGGGCCGCGTCGCCATGGCCGGTCAGGTGCCGCGTCAGGGCGATGGTGAAGCTTTCGCCCAGCAGGCGAAAACCGACGTGGAGGAGAATGAAGAGGCCGACGATGAGTGAGTCGCGGCGGATGGCCCCGGCCTTCACCTCGTCTGCGAGCATGACATTGTCGTGATAGTCCAGGGCCGGCGAACGGAACAGAAAGCGGCGCAGCAGAAAGTAGACCATGCCGGCCAGAATCGCGACCGTGGCGATGTCGGCCAGAAGGCGGTAGGCGGCGCCGACGGGATTTTCGCCCAGAAAGCGGAGCGGCAGATAGCCCTGCACCAGATCGCCGAAGTTGACGAGGAGATAGAAGACGAATCCCCAGGCGATGAGGGCGTGGAAGAGACCGGCGGGCCGGCGGATTTTCCACAGGTTGCCGAAGGACAGCCATTTGCCGGCGGCCTGCGCCAGCCGGCCGAACAGCTCGCTGCGGGTTGGGAACTCACCGTCGCCGCGCCGCACGACGAGGTAGAGCTGCCTGAAGCGGCGGTAGCTCAGGTAGAAGGAGGCGGCGGCCGCGATCAGAAAGAGCAGTTTTTCGGCAAGGGTCAACATAGCTTTGGCGCCCGATCCGGTGTATGGTTGTCGAAGCCGGTTTTCGCCAGGCGGCGCCCCTTCGGAACAAGGGCGACCTGCTTGCAACGTCCCCCTGGAGCAGGGGGTACTGCACAATTATACACGTCCCCATGAAGTAGCGCAGGGGCGCGAACGGTCCTATACTTTTTCTGTTCGGCCTGTTTTTGTGACAGCCCCATGCCCGCCGCCGAAGTTCGGCAGGTTGCCGCCGCCGAGGGCAGGTTAGCACGGAATCCCCGATGATCGGGACGACAATCGCAACCCGTAGATTCGCCGTTGCCCTGTTGCGCCGCATGCTGCAGGTCGATCTGCCCGCGTCCGAGCGGAGCGATGAGGACGTCGAGGCGGAGGCGCTGCAGAACTATCGCTGGAATTTCGGCGTCCATCTGGCTGACGGTGCGCTGTTCATGCTGGCGCAGAGCTTCATTTCGTCCACGACGATCCTGCCCTTTTTCGTCAGCAGGCTGACCGACAACCCCTTCTATATTGGCCTGCTGGCGGTCATCGCCCATGGCGGTTGGTTGGTTCCGCAGCTGTTCAGCGCGGGGCCGATCGAGCGTACGGCGCGCAAGAAGGCGTGGCTGGTCAATCTCGGTTTTTTCCTCGAGCGGGTACCGTTGATGGTCCTGCCGGCGACCGCGCTGCTTGCGGTGCGTGCGCCGGAGTGGGCGTTAATTTCGTTTCTCCTTACTTTTGCAGTTTTCAACCTCGGCGCCGGCATCATCGCCCCGGCCTGGCAGGACCTGATTGCGGTCTGTTTTCCGCCGACGCGGCGGGGCCGCCTGCTGGGCATTTCGATGTTTGTCGGCACGATCGCGGGTGCGCTGGGCGCGAAAGGCAGCAGCCGGATTCTGGCTTCGCAGCCTTTTCCGCGCAATTTCACGATTCTGTTCGGGCTGGCCGCGATTCTGTTGATGTTGGGGTGGGTCGCGCTGGCGCTTACGCGCGAGCCGGTGCGGCGGGTGCGCCCTTCGGAAGAGAGCCGTCTGCGAATCTGGACAAGGCTGGGACGGATTGTGCGGCGGGACCACAACTTTCGCCGCTTTCTGATCGCACGCGGGTTGATGGCGGTCAGCGGGATGGGGATGGCGTTCGTCACCGCGGCTGCGATCAGCCGCTGGGACGTGCCGGGCGGGACGGTCGGCAACTACACGGTTGCGCTGCTGGTTGGCCAGGCGGCCGGCAATCTGCTGTTTGGGTTTCTGGCCGACCGCAAGGGGCACAAACTGTCGCTCGTTATCGGCGCGCTGGCCGTCACCCTGGCTTACGTCATGGCCGGGCTTGCCGCGTCACCGATACTCTACTATGTCGTTTTTCTGCTTCTGGGCGCCTTTAACAGCGCCATGATCGTATCCGGGCTGATGATCGTGCTGGAGTTCGTCGGGTCGGAGCAGCGTCCCACCTACGTGGGCATCACCAATTCGATCATCGGCGCGGTCAGTGTGGTCATTCCTTTGGTCGGCGGCGGACTGGCGACCATCAGCTACGACTATCTTTTCGCGATCAGCGCTGCGGCCGCGCTGCTTTCGGCGCTGCTGATGGGGCTGTGGGTCGCTGATCCGCGCCATGCCGGCGGCGAAGGCCAACTTGCGCCCTCGGCCTGAACGTGGTAGAAGTTTGGGAAAGCGCTTACTCCAGGGAGAGGAATGATGACCCAAACAGAGTTCTGTTCACACCTTTCGCGCGGCGCAGGCGAGCAGATTTTCGGTACCGCCGGCAACGGCACCGATGTCTGGTTTGTGCTCGAATACCCCGGTGTGTGGGGGGGCAAGGCGATGGAGGAGAGCAGGCTGGACGATGCTCTCAAAGCCCACCTGCAGCGGGGGGTCGCGGAGACGCCCGGCTCACGCTTGCAGCTGATCAAGCGCGGGGAACAGCGTAACGGCAGCCTGAGCTTCTTCATCTGCCTATCCGGGGAGGATGAGGCTGCGCTCTACCGCTTCAAGCTGGCCGATTTCAGCGATTTGGCGGCGATGGAGCTGCCGGCGATGGTGGCGGAGATGCGCGCCGCGCCGGAGCGGTACGCGGCCAACAGGCACGACGAGCCGCTCTTTCTTGTCTGCACGAATGGCAGCCGCGATCGTTGCTGCGCCACATTCGGCGTGCCGGTCTACCTCTCGATGGCGGCGTACGCGGGTGAAGGGGTGTGGCAGACGACCCACACGGGCGGCCACCGCTTCGCGCCCACCATGATCTGTCTGCCGCACGGTCTTTTTTACGGACGTATCGGGGTGGAGGACGTCACGTCGATTGTGGACTCGTATGCGGCGGGCAATGTGTATGATCTGGACCGCTACCGGGGGCGCTCCTGCTTTCGGCAGCCGGTGCAGGCGGCGGATTACTATCTGCGCGCCGAAACACAACAGCAGGCGCTGGACGCTTTCTCGCTGCTCGGGGCCGAGCAGGAGGACGACGTATGGGCGTGCCGCTTCAGCTCAAATGGCGACGGTCTCGTGCATGAGCTTTTCCTGCAGATGCATGAGTCGGAGTTCGCCAATCCACTGAGCTGCCGCAAACCGGATACGGAACGGGTGCCCCAGTTCCGGCTGCTCTCCTACGCGGTGCGCGCGGCCGTTCCGGCCTGACGGGCGGTCAATGAAGTAGGCGAATTCGAGTATAGCGGGCTACCTTCAATTGGATTCAGATGTGATTCCAATTGAATTTGAAACGCTTAACACAGTAAGGGGCTTCTGAATTCATCCGCATACCGCTGTCGACGACAAGCCTATGACCGGATGACTGAACGAATCGTCGCGTGAAAGTCACCTGACTGGGCTTTACTTACCTTACAACCTCCAGCGCATAAATGACACCGTCCGCATGGCCGGCAACATACAAGTTGCCGGCTTCGTCCCTGTTGATACTGCTGATGGGGACAGAACGGGCGATGATCGCTCTGGTTCCCCATCCCTCCTCTCCTCTTTGCAATTTCCAGATTCTACCCCGGCAAAAGTCGGCATAGAGGAAAACGCCCCGGGAAAATGCGCCACCTACGACGACACATCCCTTTGAATGACTGTAGACAGCCACCGGCATCACCGTTTCAATTGCATCACAAGACAAGCTGGGTTCCTCGTGGCAGAGGTCTCCTTCCCATGCCGGCCAACCATAGTTTTCTCCACCTGAGCTGGACCCGGCCTGATAATTCACCTCTTCACGCTCTGACCTCCCTGCGTCAGGAATGTATAGGTCGCCGGTTGCTTCATCAAATGCGAACCCCCAGGGATTGCGTAGCCCCAGCGCCCAAATCTCGCCTCGGTAGCCGTCAGCTTGTGCAAAGGGATTGCTTTCCGGAATTGCATAAGGTTCTGCGCCCGATTCCACATCAATTCGCAGGATTTTACCCAACAATGTGCCGGGTTCCTGAGAATTGAATCTGCTGCCTGCGATACCGCCATCCCCGCTTCCGATGTACAAATATCCATCTTTTGGGCTGAAAACCATGTGACCGCCGTTGTGGACCTTGTGTGGTTGCGGGATAACAAGCAGGATTTCCTCGCTGTCAGGATCGGATATATCGGGATTGGCGGTCGTTCGAAAGCGACTGATGACGGTGTCGCCATCAATATTCGTATAACTCACATAGAAATGTTGTCGGTCCGCGTAGTTTGGTGGGAAGGCGATATTATAGAACCCCTGCTCTCCTTCGCAACACCTTACTTGATTCTGGATGTCCAGAAACGGTTCTTCATTGATGCTGCCGTCGTGGACGATTCGGACGCGCCCTTTCTGTTCGGCCACAAATAACCGGCCGTTTTCTTCGCCTGCATGTGCCACCTGCACGGGCAACTCGAATCCCGACTCGAACTCCTTAAGCGTCCACATTTCAGAACCAACTGTCTTGAACACTCGCAGTTCCCGCCAGGCAACCCAACCCTCTCCTTTTGTCGTCAGGATCTGGACTCCATTTATGTTTTTCGGTGGGTCGACTATGACTTTCAAAGTGAGGCCGTCCTCGGTGTGGACATTAGCGAGCGTCTTGTATAGATACCTGTGGCCGTCATCAAACGTCAGCCAAATCTCATGCGTTGTCGCTCCAGGAATACTTTGCGTGATGACCAATTCGATCTTGTCTACCAGGTAATAGCCGTCCAGTTCCACCGAAAGCCATTGCGGCGCAAAGTGCGTGGAGTTCCACATTGTTTCAGGATCGCCGTCAATCGCGAGATCAGCCAATGTGCCTTCCGTCGAAGAACTCGCCTTTCCGAAAACGGCTACATTTTCCCGGGCTTTCTGTGTCGCCCCCAAACTTGGCGCGCTGGTCTGTTCAGGTTGTGGCATGGGCACACAGCCGGCCATGTTTGCCAAAGCAAATAGTGAAATCAAGTATGCGTAGAGTTTCCCTGGCTTCATTTCTGGTGTTCGATTGTCAACTGGGAGGGCGTATGAATTTGTCCCGACAACACTTTCAGATCTCACGGGGTGGGCGACTCAGGGCCGCATACTAGGGCTCGTTGACATTTCGTTCAAGCCATATGAGAGTAGCGGCAAAGTGCAGGAAAGCCATGAAGCGTCGAGCTAGCTTCTCATAGCGGGTGAAAATGCGTCGATACCACTTGATTCTGTTGATGAAGCGTTCGACGATGTTGCGTTTGCGGTAGCGGAGTCGGTCATAGTCATGCGGTTGCTTGCGATGGCGGCGAGAAGGGATGACCACCTCGACCTGTTTGGCTGTGAGCAGTTCTCGCAGCGGGTCGGAATCATAGCCTTTATCGGCGATAACAGCGTCAAAATGGAAAGGTGCGAGCAACGATTCAGCTTGGGTGAGGTCATGGCGTTCCCCGCCAGTCAAGATGAACTGTAAGGGGAAGCCAAGCGCATCGACGAGGAGATGGATCTTGCTGCTGAAGCCACCCCGGCTCCGACCCAGGCCCTGTTCGTGCTGGCGCCCCCCTTTTTGGAACCGCCCGCGGCGCACATATGGGCGCGTACAGCTGTGCTGTCGGGCATGACTTCTGCCATGTCTGGGTCTTGGGCGAACTGTTTGAAAATGTCGGCCCAAATGCCGCTCTCTTCCCAGCGTGCGTAGCGCTTGAAAACGCTGTTCCACTTACCATGAGCGGCTGGCAGTTCACGCCACTGGGCGCCGGTGCGCAGTATCCAGTGAACTGCCTCAACGAAACGGCGACACTTTTCCTCTTGCCCCGCATAGGCACGAGGGTGTCCTTGCAAAAAGGCGTACAGCTTCTGCCACTGATCGTCGGCAATCCTATAGGTAGACATCCTACGATTGTCGCCAATTTGACAGAATCCTTCAAACGTCAACGAGACCTAACATAGTTGGAATTTCTGGCAAATCCTGAAAGCCAAACCGGACGTCGTCCATAGAGATTTCGGTTTTGCTTTATGCGCTTGCTCATCCTTATGCAACTGTGATTAACCCTAACGCGCAACAATTGTTAACGCCTTTGTGAACCACGCTTTACGCATCACTAAACGGATACCGCAGAAATTTGCCCCAAATTTCGCCGTTTTTTCGCCTATTGCTGTGCTACACTTTTGTGGCGTTCGGCAAACCCATAGAGCAACGCCGGCGCACCTCTTTTGGCTGGGCTGTCCGCCGCTCTGTTCCGGACAGAGCGCGGACTGGCCCCGTTAAGCGGTTGCGGATTGGGGCTGATTCGTTTTCACACATAACCGGAGGAGTTTTCACATGTCTGCAAGGGTACAAAATCGGATTATGCAGGTGGTCCTGGCCGTGCTTGTCGGTGTGTTGGTGGCGGCGTGTGTGCCGATCCAGGCGCCGGCGGAGATGGAGAGCGCGCAGGGCGCTACGGAGTTGATGATCTATTCGGGCCGCAATGAGAACCTGGTCGGTCCTCTGCTTGAGCGTTACCAGGAAGTGAGCGGCGTCACCGTGAATGTGCGCTATGGCGGCACGGCCGAGCTGGCGGCTACGATACTGGAGGAGGGTCAGAATTCACCGGCTGACATCTTCTTCGGCCAGGACGCGGGTGCGCTGGGTGCGCTGGCGCAGGCGGGGCGGTTCGTACAGCTGCCGGCGGCGATCCTGGACAGTGTTGATCCTCGATTCCGCAGCGGGGACGGCAACTGGGTTGGTGCGAGCGGACGGGCGCGTGTTTTTGTATACAACACGGAGATGCTCAGCGAAGAAGACCTACCGGACGACATCTGGGCGCTGACCGATCCGAAGTGGAAGGGGAAGATTGGCTGGGCGCCGACGAATGGCAGTTTTCAGGCTTTTGTCACTGCGGTGCGCCATTTGGAAGGTGAGGAGCAGGCGCAGGCGTGGCTGGAGGCGATGATTGCGAACGATGTGCAGGTCTATCCCAAGAACACGCCGATCGTCGAGGCCACGGGTCGCGGCGAGGTTGTTCTAGGCCTGGTGAACCATTACTATCTGTATCGATTCCTGGCCGAGGACCCCGATTTCCAGGCCAAGAACCACCACCCGGCGGCGGGCGATGCCGGCGCGATGATCAACGTGGCCGGCGTGGGCATACTGGACACGGCCAAGGACCAGGCTGCGGCCGAGGCGTTCGTTGCGTTCCTGCTCTCGGAGGAGGCGCAGACCTATTTCTCCGAGGAGACGAATGAGTATCCGCTGGCGGCTGGGGTGGCGGCGACGGCTGAAGGTCTGCTGCCGCTGGCTGATGTAAACACGCCGGAACTGGACCTGTCGGACTTGGAGGACCTGCAGGGGACGCTGCAGCTGCTGCAAGAGGTGAACGCCCTGGAGTAGAGTTCGAATCACCCCTCATATATCCCCGGAACGCAACCGGCGGCTGTCACATCCTCGTGACGGCCGCCGGTATGTTTTTGTCTCTTCCGTTTTCGTCAAACGATCTTCAGCTGCGGCTGATTGCCCCCTGAAACAGCGCGCAGCTGGGCGACGGTTTTCTGTGCGAGGGCGTGGAATGTGCGGGCGGCTTCGCTTTCCGGCCTGGCCGCGACGATGGGGACGCCCTGGTCGCCGGAGGCGCTGACGTCGGCGTCCAACCCGATAACGCCGAGCAGCGTGGATCCCAGTTCGCGGGCTGCGGTCTCGCCGCCGCCGCTGCCGAAGATCTCCCCGCTCATATTTTCGATTACACCCAGAATCGGGACTTCGAGTTGTTCGAAGGCGGCCGCGCCGCGGCGGGCGTCGGCGACCGACACCATCTGGGGCATGGTGACGATCAGTCCACCGCTGAGCGGCGCGATCTGGGCGAGGGAGAGCTGGGCGTCGCCGGTGCCGGGCGGCAGATCGACGACGAGGTAGTCGAGCTCGCCCCAGCGCACGTCGGTGAAGAGCTGCTGGATCGCTTTGTGCAGCATTGGCCCGCGCCAGATCAGGGCCTGTTCGGGCGGCAGCAGAAAGCCCATGCTCATAAAGCGGACGCCGTGCGCTTCGGCTGGAATCAGCTTGCCTTCCTCGACGGGCGGCATCTCGTCGACGCCCATCATGATGGGGATGTTGGGGCCGTAGATGTCTGCGTCGAGCAGGCCGACCTGCGCCCCTGTGCGGGCGAGGCTCACGGCCAGATTGGCGCTGACAGTGCTCTTGCCGACGCCGCCCTTGCCGCTGGCGACGGCGATAATATTTTTGATCGGGACGCCCAATTTGGCCTCGATACGGGGATCGAACGGGGGCGTTTGGGGTTGTTCGTCGGTGCTTTGGGAGGCCATGGTCTTTTCCTTGTAGTTTCTAGTTTTTAGTAGTCAGTTTTTAGTCTTTTGTGAGCCACGACGATATTTAGGAACACAGCGGCAACTGGCAACCGAAAACTAAGAACTAGAAACTAAAAACTGCGGTTTCAAATTGAATGTCTGTCTGACACCTTACTTGCCCGCGGTGTGTCTGTCAAAAAGCGGCCATTTCGTATACGTTGGCCTGTTTTAGGGCCGGGTCGGCGCCAGCAGTGTTGGCCGGGAAGGGCGGTCGCGGCTTAGAGATGGTCCTCGGCGATCATCCTGGCCGCTTTTCTGCCGATTTCGACGGCATAGTTGGTGCCGCGGTCCCAGGGGTAGACCTGGCTCATCGAGGCGAAGTAGAGGCCGGGCAGCGGCGTCCGCAACTCGGGGATCGTGTCGGCGTAGCCTCGGACCGGGACCGGCTGCGCGTAGGAGGCGCGATGCATCCAGGCACCGGTGACCCAGTCGGGGTGGAAGTCGGGGTTGAAGCGGGGCAGGGCGGGCAGGAATTCGGCCAGCAACTCCTCCTGGGACATCGAAAAGTAGCGGTGGGACGGCTCGAGGTAGTCGCCGAGATAGAGGAGATGGTCGCCGCCGTAGCGGGCCGGGTCGATCATATTGGTGTGTTCGACCAGCACGAGGAAGGGCAGCCCTTCGGCCTTGGGCACGTTCACCCAGTAGGTATCTTTGAGCAGCGGGCGGTCGAGCGCGACGGTCATGACGAGGGCGCCCATGTGGCGCAGCGATGCCAGCTGCGAGAGATAGTTTGCGGGCAGGTCGGGGGCGAGGCGTTGCAAGAGGCCAGGGCTGACCGTGGCGAGGACGGCATCGAAACTGTGGGAACTGCGTCGCGCGCCGTTCTGCTCGCCATGCTCTCCACTCTTTACGTTGAAGCCTCCAGCCTGCAGGGGTGTCAGCGAGCGGACGGCGGTACCGGTCTCGATGGCAACGCCGCGCTGCCGCGCTGCGTCTCCGAGCCGGTTGATAAACGCCTGAAATCCACCGCGGTAGTAGCCGAGGCGGGGTGTGCGCTTGTATACCCTGGCCCAGAACCAGGCCAGATTGACATCCTGGAAATGGGGCCCGAATTTGCCCTCCAGCATCGGTTGCCAGATCTTGCCGTAGGCGGTCCTTCCCATCTTGCGGGTCAGCCATTCGTCGGCCAGAATCCGGTCAAAGGCGCGCCAGGGCGGGCGGGGGTGATATTTCAGGTAGGCCAGGACCAAGCCCATGCGCAGCTTTTGGGCCAGCGACAGGTGGGGAAACTGGAGCAGGTTCAGCGCGCTGTCGAGCGGATAGTTGGCGCCCTGGTGGTGGATGACGGTCGAGGGGCGGTGGATCTGCAGCAGTTCGCCGGCGCCGAGCGTTTTCGTCAGCCCGATGATTTCGTCGTCGTTGGTGAAGAGATGGTGGTAGAACTTTTCCAGCGGCCAGTCCCAGCTTGCCCGCCCCCTGAAGCCGGCCGCCAGCCCGCCGAGGACCGGTCCGTTCTCGAACAGGTGGATCTCGACGTCGCCGACGCCGGCGAGCTCGTAGGCGGCAGCAAGCCCGGCGACCCCGCCTCCGATTATGCCGACGCGAAGGGGCTGGTCGGTGTGTGTGCGCATTGCCTTCCTGCCGGACTGTTGTGTGCCATTGCGGCGCGTATTGCTCGTTGTCTCACCGTCTGCCGCGGTCGCCGCCGCATGGCATTGGCGCGGGTAAAGGCAGAGCCGGCGGAAAGAAAAAACCAGCGCACACAAGGCGCTGGTTAGTGCACAGATGCGGAACGCTGCCGTTGTCGACCAGCGGGGCCGTGGAGACGCGCCTCAGGCGGCGGCCAGCGAGAGCGTTCCGATGCCGCTCAACTGGCGGTCGATCTCCTCCTGGGCGTTGCTGTAGAGCCGCAGCAGGTCGGCGTCGGTCCCTTTGAAGGTGCGAATCGTCTGCAGCGAGCAGAAGGCGCAGCCGCGCAGGAACTTATAGTAGTTGCTATGGCACTTCATGCAGTCGCCCAGGTTGATCATCATCAGGACAAATGCCAGACTGTCGGGGTGCGTATCGGGCAACATCGAGACTCGATCGACCAGTTCGCGCCAGCTGTCTCCGCGCAGGTCCCGCAGCGACGGAATCAGGTAGGCAGGAAAAAACAGCTCCGCTTTTCCGTCGAGCACCGCGTCACTTATGTCAACCATACCTCCTCCCTTCACTCGTCAATCTCCACACACAGGCGCAGGAACCACGGTTGGGGCATCAGCAGCGGAAGGACGCTTGCTGCTGCACACGTCCAATCTCTATACGGTCAACGTCTCTCCGGGATTCAGAATTGCGCATTCAATGTCGGTCTCGTCCTGCAGTTTTTGAGCAAAGGCTTCGACATCCTGTTCAATCGGCGGGAAGGTATTGTAGTGGTGGGGGAGCACCTTTTTCGCTTTCACGAACTGTGCGGCGAGGATGGCGTCGTCCGGGCCCATGGTGAAGTTGTCGCCGATGGGCAGGGCTGCCAGGTCGACGCCGCCGACATCGCCGATCAGGCGCATATCGTAGGTCAGGGCGGTGTCGCCGGCGAAGTAGACATCGGTGCCATCGTTGAAATGGATCAGGATGCCGGACGGATTGCCGCCGTAGCTGCCGTCAGGGAGGCCGCTGCCGTGGTGGGCGATCGTCAGCTTGACCCGCCCGAAGTCGAAGTTGTAGCCGCCGCCGATGTGCATCTGGTGAACGTTTTCGATGCCCTGGGCCGTCAGCCAGTCCCCGATTTCGAAGTTGCAGATTACGAGGCAGCCGGTGCGTTTGGCGACGGGGATGGCGTCGGCTATGTGGTCGGCGTGGCCATGGGTGAGGATGATCACGTCGGCCTCGACGGAGTCGGCGGTCACGCCGGCCGGGGCGACAGGGCTGTTGGGCGCCAGAAACGGGTCGATGAGTAGCTTGGTGCCGTCGGCGTCAACGCCGAAGGTGGCGTGTCCGTAGTAGGTGATCAAAACTGCCATGGTTTTGGCCTCTAGTTTTTAGTAGTCAGTTTTCAGCAACGGCTTAGCCGATCGTCCTGGGCAGTTACTAGGGCTCGTTGACATTTGTCTGAACTATGATTTTTCTGATTCATATGATGGACATGATTTACGGCGCTGGCTCCAGAGGTGGGATTCGTTGACGAGAATCAGGTGAATCAGAGTCCAAACTGTTTTCAGGCAGCTTGCAAATGTCGCCTCATTGAACATTCTTCTGAAATGTCAACGGAACCTAGAAACTAGAAACTGCAGTAAAGAAAGACGGATTGAAAGCATATCAGGATGGGCGGTTCAAGTCAAGGGAAAGAAGCGGTCCGCCCGTGCCGGTTTATTCGCCGGATTCGAGTTTGCGCTGGCGCGCCCGCTCCTGCGCTTTGCGTTTCAGCTCCTCCATGCGGGCCTTCTTGGCCGCGGCGTCGTCGTCATCGCTGCTGTCGGCGCCGGCTGCCTGTTGCTGGCGTTGTGCGGCCCGTTCGCGGGCCAGCTGCTGCAGCTCTGCGGCGGAGCGTTTGGGCGCGGCGGCGGCGTCAGCCGGTTTTTCGGCGGCCGCCGCCTGCTTGGCCGCCAACCTGGCGGCCTTCTCTTCGTCCTGACGGCGTTTCTTCTCCTCTTCCTCGCGGCGCCGGGTCTCCTCCTCCTCGAACTGGGTCGGCCACAGCGCGGCGTAATACTCGAGGGGAACGGTCAGCTCCGCCATATCGTAGACGAGCTGCGGGTAGCGATCGTAGACAGCAAGCTCGTAGTCATGGTTCATTTTGATGGCGTCGAAGGGGCAGAATTCGACGCAGAAGCTGCAGCTCATGCAGACGGCGGCGTCGATGTAGAATTCGGACGCGCGGGTCAGCGGCTTGCCGTTCTCATCGCTGTCGCGCACGATCCAGATACACTGCGGCGGACAGACCTTGGCGCAGATGCCGCAGGCGGTACAGCGGTCTTCACTCTTTTCCGAGTCCCAGATCAGCATCGGGATGTAGCGGAAGCGTTCGGGCAGCAGCCGCTTCTCTTCCGGGTACTGGATGGTCAGCAGCCCTTCCTGGTCGATCGGCTGCTGGATGATGCGGCGGTTGTTGCCGAGCTCGATGCTGCCGCGGTAGCGGTCGGGCACACTCTCGCGGTCATCATCAAATGTTTCCAGGGCGTGCTTCAACGTCACGCCGAGACCTTTGAGCAGTCCTGTTCCAAACATGCGGTCTCCTCAGGGCGGTTTTTAGTTGTCAGTTTTTAGTTTTTAGTAACTGCTCAAGGCGATCTGTTATGCCGTTACTGAAAACTAAAAACTAGAAACTCGAAACTAAGATCAGCGGTCGACTTCGCCCAGGACGATGTCGATGGCGCCCAGGATGACGATGGCGTCGGCGACTTTGTAGCCGACGCTCATCGGGCCGAGCGCGTTGAGGTTGATGTAGCTGGGCGAGCGGATGTGATAGCGCCAGGGCGTGACCTTGCCGTCGCTGGCCAGGTAGAAGCCGAGCTCGCCCTTGGGCGCTTCGAGACGGCTGTAGACCTCGCCTTCGGGCGCGCGCAGCGTGTAGCCGCCCCTGCCGCCGAGCGTCTCGCCTTCGGGTATGTCGCGCAGGGCCTGTTGGAGAATGCGCACGCTTTCCATCGCTTCGAGCAGGCGGATGTAGTAGCGATCGTAGATGTCGCTGTTGGGCAGGGTCGGGATGTCGAAATCGAAGCGGTCGTAGATACCGTAGGGCTCGGCCTTGCGGATGTCGTAGGCGAGGCCGCCGGCGCGGATCATCGGTCCGCTGACGCTGAGTGCGATCAGGTCCTCGACGGGCAGGTAGCCGACGCCGCGGCCGCGCGCCTTGAGTATTTCGTTTTCGGTCAGAAGTCTGTCGAGCTCGTCGAGCGCGCGTGGGAGGCGTTCATTGGCCAGGTAGGCGGCCTGTTCGTGCCAGCCCTCGGGCAGGTCGCGCACGACGCCGCCGAATCGCATGTAGTTGCACATCATGCGCGCGCCGGAGACGGCCTCGAAAAGGTCGAGGATCATCTCGCGCTCTTCGATGGCGTAGAGGGCCGGTGTCTGCAGTGCGCCGAGGTCGTTGAGGATAAAGCCGATCGACCAGGTGTGGTTGACGATGCGGGTGAACTCGGCCATGATGACGCGCAGGTATTCGGCGCGCTCGGGCACCTCGATGCCGGCCAGTTTTTCGACGGCCAGGGCGTAGCTCCAGTTGTTGCTCATGGAGTTGAGATAGTCGAGCCGGTCGGTGAACGGCATGTTCATCAGCCAGGTGTTGCGCTCACCGATCTTCTCGTGATTGCGGTGGAGATAGCCCATCTCCGGCTCGAGCGCGAGGATGGTCTCGCCTTCGACGCGCGTGAGCATACGAAAGACGCCGTGGGTGCTGGGGTGATGGGGACCCAGGTTGACGACGATGCTTTCGGTATCGAGGTGGGGCTCGTTCTCGTGGTGCGGCGCCTGGCTGACCGGCACATAGGCGACCGGCTCCTGCCAGGAGTCGGGGTCCCAGCCGGCCGGGTAGGTGGTGTTTTTGGCCCAGGGGAGCTTGTCCTCGTGGAAGGCGTATTCGCCCTTGGGGTGGCGGCTGCGGAACGGCTTGACGTCCTCTTCGAAGTAGGCCTCCTGCCAGTCTTTGCGCATGGGGTGGCCGTTGAAGCCGTCCCAGAGCAGGATGCGGCGCAGGTTGGGGTGGCCGTCGAATTTGACGCCGAAGAGGTCGTAGACTTCGCGTTCCTGCAGATTGGCGCCGGGATAGACGGAGGTTGCGCTGGGGACGGTCTCATCCTCGGGCACGCGCACGTGCAGGGCGATGGAGCCGCCGCCGCGGCGGGTGTTGTACAGGTTGTAGACGATTTCGAGGCGTTCGTCGATGCCGGCGCGCAGTTTGCCGCCGTAGCCTTTGTAGTCGGTGCAGGTGAGATTTGACAGGAAGTCGTAGCCCTGGGCGTCGCGCAGGTGGCGCAGGACGTCGAGGATTTTGCCGGGCGCGATGACGTAGGCTTTTTCGGTGTCTTCGGCCCAGTCGCCGACGACGGCGTCTGCGAGCTCGGGGGCGAGTTCCAGTTCGTTGGCGGGCGCTTCTGCGACGGTTGCTTGGGACATTGGAGTTTTTGGTTTTTGGTTTCTAGTTCTTAGTGGGATGGCGTTGCTCACCACTGAAAACGGAAAGCCGGTCGTTACTCAGCCGGGAGTCCTTTTTTGGCGCGCCAGCGTCTTTTTGCTTCATCCATGCGGGCCTTGGCTTTGTCGGAGATCTGCGTTGGCCCGCGGGCGTGTTCTGCTGCGCCGGCGCTAGCGCCGTTTGTCGATGTTTCGATCGTCGCGGCCGCGGCTTTGAGCGTCGTGTCCTTGATCAGGTCGACCTGGCGGGGGTCGAAGACGTCCGGGCCGAGCCGGGGGACCGGCACGAACTGGGATGTGTTCTTGCGGTACCAGGGCACCGAGGTGATGCTCTGGCGGTCGACCTTTTCGTGCATTTTGAGCAGGCCGTAGATGAGCGCCTCGGGCGTGGGCGGGCAGCCGGGCACGTAGACGTCGACCGGGATGTATTTGTCGATGCCGCTGACGACGTTGTAACCCTCTTTGAAGGGGCCGCCGCCGGTGGCGCAGGCGCCCATGCTGAGGACGTAGCGCGGTTCGGCCATCTGGTTGTATATGCGGACGATGGCGGGCACCATCTTTTTGGTGACGGTGCCGGAGACGATCATGAGGTCGCTCTGGCGCGGGCTGGGGCGCATGACCTCCATGCCGAAGCGGGCGAGGTCGTAGCGGCTGGCTGCGGTGGCGATCATTTCGATGGCGCAGCAGGCGAGGCCGAAGAGGAGCGGCCACATGCTGGAGCGGCGGCTCCAGTTGTAGATCTTGTCGACGGTGGTGATGAGGACGTTGGCCTGCAGCTCGTCGGGCACGGTGATTTCGTCGTGCAGGAAAGGCGCGAGCTGGTCCTGTTTCAGCTGTTGGAAGTCGGGCGGGAGTGAAGCCATGCCGGGATTCCTGTTGCGTACAGAGAAAGAGAAAACGCTCCGTGCGTCTATTTGTGCATTGTAGTACAAATATACCCTACGGCGTGCGGAAAAGCAAGTTGTCTGCCGATGCTCTGTGCGTCGATTATAAGGCGGATGGACGGAACGGTCAAGAGATGGGCGGGTGGATCGGGCCGCGGGATTGGCTGACACGCGGGGCGGGCCAGGGGTGCAGGTGCGTGTCGGGGACGGATGCAAACGGCTGGTGGATTCGGGCAAACCCGGGTCTCAGGTAGTGGACCTGATTGTGGGGTCCGAATACGAATGCCTGCAATGCTGCCCTGGTCACCAGCGACGCTGGAGGGAAGAGGTCGATGGCGAAGGCGGGTTTTCGGGAGAGGGCTAGGGTGCCGCCCGAAGAGCGGCCAAATCTTTTGGGCTGCCTCGCAACTTTGATGGCGGCAGTTGTGCTGGTTATTCTCGTTATCCTGATTTTCCTCCTCTATGCGGCAAGGGGAGACACACTGCCGCATCCGATCCCGATACCCGACCTTCCGGCGGAGCTGGCGACACTGCCTGCACTGGCTGAGATAAGATGCCTCGGCACGGTGGTTCCAGTATCGGACAGGGACTTTGTTGACGTTTGGTCGCATCCCGGGATAGCTCCTGTCATTCCGAGAGATGACAGTGCCTACTGGTCACCTAGAGAGGTAAGGCATCCCAAGCGCGGGAGATTGCTTCAATGCACCGAGGTAGAGGCCATCGAGTACGCGTGGTCAGAACTTGGTGGAGAGTTCTATGTATATGTTGAAGCGGTTGACGTCCCTTTGCCTGAAAGGGGGAGAGAGTTCTGGGAGCGGATCAGAGCTGAACAGGCACCGGGGTGGGTACATTTCGATCAGTTGGACTTCAAGTGATGCCGCGCAAAGGCCAGACCGAGCAGGTTAGGAATTGCGGTAGGTCTATAGCCCTGATGACCAGAAAAAACTTCATGGCTTGTCTCTATCCGGGATTCGGTGAATTTGCACATGGATACCTTTGAGCGGGACATCCTGCCTGAGAATTCGCGGCAAGAAGTCGAACAGCCGGGGCCGGGGGCGAGACCTTACAGGATTTCCCTGGTCATTCATGTTTTTTCTCTGACTCTCATTCTTCTGAGCTGGTCTGTGTTTAACTGGCTGAGTCTCAGCGTCGTTGTGGCAGGCCTGCTGCCCTGCCTCCTTCTTGCGACGGGATTGAGCTGGCTGTTGGACGGGATGCTGAGGTGGCAAGGAGTCTCCCGTCTTTGGCTGATCGAGACGGACTGGCGCGGCCTGCTCCGTTATATCACGCTGATCGTATTGCTGACTGCCGCCGGCCCTGTCTATGCATATTTTCTTGGAATCTGGATGGCGCGCAGCTTCATCAGTGCCTTTGATGTTGAAGTCAGTATTGAAAGTCAGGAGTTGTTGCTTGTCGAATGGGAAACGGACCCTGTCCAACCATACCTCTTCCGAGGTGTTACAACTGTTTATTCTTTGCTTGACTCTGTCGAGATAGCAGATGCCAAACTCAGGGAGCGGTTCCAGAATGAGACGGCATGGCGCCTGTCAAACACGTCCTACTTTTGGGCTTCCTGTGATCGAGAAAGAATCGGCCGATATATTACGATGTTTCTTACGCAGGGCGAGGGGTTGCATGTGGCGATTCACTATGGGGTGCCCGGCTACTGTTTCTTGCATTGATCCACTTGGAAAAGCCGGGCAGGCGGCACATCATAAGCGCCAGCCGAACGATCTGGGTATGTTTTTTGAGCGTTTCTGAAAGCCGACAAAGAGTTTTCCTGCGGTGGCGACAGTCCTGGGGCGTCGTCATCGCGTCAGCAGCGAGTAACGTCTTGCAAGTCGTGCCTACGTGGCAACAGCGTTTTCAAGCATTCGTGTGGCATTTGGCGCTGCTCCTGATTATAGGAGGGTGCGCGGTGGGCGATTCACTGCAACCTGCCGGCCAATACAGAGTGCCGAGAATGACGCCCCTTCCGCCCCTGCCGACGGCTGAAGCCGGGCAAAACGAGCTCGGCAGATTTCTGCTGAGATCCGCAATCGATGTTTACGACCGAAGTGCAGGCGTGGGCGCGCACGACGTAACGCTGCGAGACGACCATGCATTTGTAGTAGACGGAGATTACGGACTGTATATTGTCGATCTGCGGAATCCGGCGGCGCCGCTTCTTGTCAGCACTGTCGAAATCGGTGCATGGGTGAACAGAGTTGCACTTTCAGACGGGCATGCCTTTCTGGCCACCGATCAGGGCGTGCATGTCGTAGACGTTACTGATCTTCGCAATCCGCGACCGGTTGGGGTTTTCGTCTTCGGCGATTCTGGCTTTGGAAATCGAGCGTTCGATATAGCGCTGAACGGAAGCATTGCCTATGTTTCGATGTGCTGCGAGCGGCGCGGCGTGGCCGTCCTCGATGTGAGCGATCCAAGTGCGCCTGCGCTTGTTGAGCATTTGCGTCTTGGAGGCGAAGTTCCCGGCGCGGATGTGTTTACCTACCAGCTGACTCTCTCAGGAGACGCGGTGTTCCTCAGAGTGAAGGTGGACCACCTCGATGTGAACGTGAAGGACGAAGAGTGGACCTATATTCTCGAAATCAGCGAGGCAGCAGCACCGGTCCTTCGAGGGCAGTTTGCCGACCCGGCGCATACTCTACACCGTCCTCCCAGAGTACACGGGCGTTTCGGCTACGCGCCGTCATACTCAGGAATCGCCGTATTGGAGATGTCTGATCCATTCGCACCCCGGTTTGTTTCCATTCACGAGGCGCCGGGATATGTCACGGACCTTGAGGTAGCTCATGACCATCTGTTTGTAGCGGATACGGATTTTTTCAGAGTCATAGACATTACGGATCCCGCATATCCGCGAGATGTCGGTCGTTACGATATGCGCGGCGGTCTGCTCGGACTTGGCGGAGCCGGCGGAGATCTGCAGGTTGCCGTTTCCGACACCTACGCGGTTGTAACCCATCCGACTTCAGGACTTACCATCTTTGATATCCGTCCTTTTCGGGTCGGGGCCGGTCCGTCAGAGTAGCTACGACGGCCTGTCCGGTGGCCGCTGACAGCTGGGTGGAGCGTGGTTGGAGAGTCTGTGACAGGTGGCGCGGAAGAAGGCTTACACCTAGGTTAGATGGCCGGCATGGATACAATACTGTCTGGGTGGCTTGCTGTGATCGTGCGGCGCAAGATGATTGCAAGAGACTCATTGCCCCGTATATCGTGGAATGGAGTTGAGCAGAGATGACGGAAAACGAACCTATCCTAAGGCTTTGGATTTAGAGCCGAGCTGCATTTGAATCGGAGGAGCGAGCGAGAGAGATGGTTGATTATCTGCTGGCGAAGCCGCGCTTCGCGCCGGACAAGGCCGGCGAGTATGAGCCGTATCGGCGGCTGACACCCAGGTGGGTTGAGGAGACGGTCGCTTCTCTTGCAGCGTTGGCCAAGCAGGAAATCTATCCTGATGGTACATATGCGATGGTCGATTTTATTCGCTCACGCAATCCGGCCTGTAGTTTTTTTTGGAATGGTCCAATCTGCCGCACAAGGCGTTTTCGATCAGCAGCTACTTCGTCGAGGACAGATTTGTGCGACAGGCAGAGCAGTTGGAGGAGTGGTTGGAGTTCGCCGCCGGCCTGTTGGTGCGGCATGAAGCATGGTATGCTCGCTTTACGCTCGAAGAGGAGAGCAATGCGAAGAATTATTTGGAGTGGAGTACGACGGGTGGACACGCGCCGTCCCCGGAGTACAGGGTCACAGGTAGGGGAGGTGGCATCGGCGTTGCGTTGGAGGAGGGCATTCCTGGCGTCTTCTGGGGCAACTATTTCGGCCCTTTCTACGTTGACTGGTTTGGCAGGGGGAAGTTCGATGTTCTGCCGTGTGTCGAGAAACGCTGGCTGGACAGCGGCGGCATCTTTTTTACCACGGCGTCTACGCCTTTTGACTGGAACACGCCGGCAGCGCGGCAGCTGCAGCAGGCGGTGAAGGAGCATCTCGGCGGGGATGCCTTCTTCGATTCCGAGAAGGTTATCGAGCGCGTGCGTCAGCTGGAGCCGATTCCCGATCACATCGAACCGGAGCAGTTTCAGTCACCGCGGCGGGTGCCAGACTTTCCCTTCACGGTAACGCTGCCACACAGCCAGATCAGGCCGATTGAGGAGCAGCTTGCCGAAGCGCGCGGTGCGTTTGAAGTTCGGGGATACGAGCTTATCGCGGAAGAGGGACGGACGCAGCATTTCCGGGATGAAGCGGGCGGCATATTGCGGGTGACGGTGGGCGTGGGGGGCTCGGTCGATTTTCTGCCGAAGCAGTAGTTTTGCGGGAAGAGAGCGATTGGCCGGTACGGTGATGGGTTTCCTGTGACGTCTATTGATGCGGCGACTTCGGATCGACCAGCAGGTCGGAGACGGGTATATCCAAGGCGCCGGCAATGGCGTCGAGGGTCTTAAATCTGGGCGACTGGTCACCCTTTTCCAGCCGCACCAGTGTCACACGCCCGATGCCTGCTGCACGGGCCAGCGCGCCCTGGGACAGGCCGGCATCGTTGCGGAGCCGGCGGATGCGCTGGCCAAGGGTATGCCTTCCCCGCATGGCTATGGCTTCAATGGTGGGGCGGTAGGATGCGTCGCAGTAGTGGCGGGCAAAGTCCCAGGGGATTTCAACCGTCGCGCCTTGGGTCGTCTTCAGGACCATCTCATACGGGTTGGGCAGCTCCAGGGTGGACAGGGCCGCGCGCTCACCGAGCTCAGGGAGATCGACGTAGGGTATGAGTCCCCTGGCTCCGTCGGCGAAGCTCAGTTCGATGCCGTGTTCCAAGAGGCTGGCGACCGTCATCATGCGATTGGCGTTTTTGACGAGAACGGCGTCGGTCATCGGTTCCCTCCGTGAATGGAATCCCAAGCTTTTCTTATCTCTTCGGCATGCCTGGCATAAGCCCTCATTATGTCTCTGAAGGTTCCGGGCGGAGGCTCTTCCATAAAAGTACGTCCGTTCAACTCTATGCGGCATACGTCTTCGCTGGCGACCCAAACGTGTACATGGGGAGGTTCGAAGGTGTTCTCCCTGGTATTGACAACGAATCGGAAGCGGCCCTCTACCGCTACAGTTGGCATGTGAAATCTCGTTGCAATGAACTGTATCCGAAGCAGGTATGCAGTCAAAGTGTATCATACAACGATTCATTTGTAGAAGGTACTGCTACAGTCTGATCCCGGTGGAAAGCGGTTATGCAGAGAGTTTCCTGTCAGAAAAGGGCATGGGCGCCATAGAGGACTGCCTGGGCTGATGTGAGGAAGGAGTGCGGCGGACGACTTGCACGGCGATAAGGTCGTCGACAGGTCGCAGCCGACGCTCCGGTCAGCGGTGGAGGCGGGGCGCGTCTACGGCGCAGCGCGCGGTTGAAGAGTATAGGCTACAATGGAGATCGGCTCGCGGTCCGCTTTTGGGGCCAGGCGCACCTCTGTTCAGAAGGGTATCCAACGTACATTCTTCACAGATGCCGGTAATGGGGAACCGAACATGCCCAATTGGGTAAAGGCAGATTTCTGCATCCGTCATCGAGCTTCAGCAGAAAACAACTACAATCTGCTTTTGCGAATGCAGAGATTGGGCTTTGTGTTCATACGTACGAATAGCTATATACAGGCCGACGATACCAACTATTTTATTGAAGCTAATGCACAAAGAGTATTGACGGAAGGGATGGCACGGGAAGCGGCAGAAAAGATGGTGCATCCTGGCTATGCAACTGTTGACCTACTGTGGCGTGTTGGCGAGCGGACATATGAGGCCATGTTCATTCAGTGGATACGGCCGGACGAGAGGTTCTGGAGGTGTTCATTTTATGTTGATGAATATGCCTTTTTTTCCACAAGTGGAAGTTTGAAGTTCGAATCGACCGCAAGCGAGGTTTTCCATAGTTTCAGGTCTGGCATTGTCGAGGTCGTCAGGCATCTGGCGCCCGCAATTGGGTTTGCGGACTACGAAGTAGACTATTACTGCGAGGGACCCAGAGATGACCGGGGCGTGGGGCTTAGATGGGGGAACTATCTGTCCTGGTCGATACTCAACAGATGGAGTCCTGGAGATATGGCGACGCTGTTGGAAGAGGCTGACATTACGACAGAGATAGCGGATCGCGGTCTGCTGTTTTTCTTTTTTCCTTTCCTGAACCCTTTTGTATGGTCGAAATCGTACATTCACCGGCTTATGCAGATTCGAGAGCTCTATGACAGGAACTCTGTATGGTCGGTGTTTGGCGGCGATGGATAGTATGGAGGGCGGCCTTGTTTGCCCTCTTTTTCCTCTTACAACTTACAGAACAGGACGATTCGCCTGCGCTTCAGCCCTTGCTGACTGCATGATTGCGGGGTTGGCGGGGCCGAACTTGTGGTGTAACGGGAACGCGCGCTTTAGCGGCGGTCGGGGCCATTGACCCCGGTTGGTGGGCGGGGGGGTGAGCAAGCGTGATGTGCTGCGCGGCCCGGACCGTCTGGCGCGCAGGGCAATCGCATCCAAATTTGGGCGCCAAAATAACCCACAAAGGGCACCCACAAGGGGTGCCCCTGCCAATTGTCATTCGTTTTCGGCTGAAAACCGATCTCCAGTCGCCGAAAACCTTAAGAATTCGCGACCGCGTACTACAGTTTGCACTGTTCTCGGCGTTTTTTCGGAGTTGGGCTCGAATCAGGTAGTGTCGCGGGGTCTTGACCCAATTAGATGCAATCGCCCTGGTCTGCTGCGGGGGAAGGCTTGGACAGCAATCACTAACTAACTATAATGGTTAGGAACCGTCGGCTCGTACCTTTGGCGGCGCGGAGGAGGTAAGGCATGACGATGGAGAGAGAGTTGCAGTACCGGCAGATGGCGGCGCGGGGGAAGTACCAGAGGCTCTACACGCACCTTTGCAGGCTTGGCACGCGGGAGTGGAGAACGACCTTCAGCGAGATCGAGTCGATCATTGGGTTCGGATTGCCGGCGTCGGCCCGTCTTCACCGGCCCTGGTGGGGCAATCAGAGCGGGGGCAACGGCCACAGCCAGGCAGTTGCCTGGGGCGCGGCCGGATGGGAGACGGCGGAGGTGGATATGGAGGCAGAAACGCTGCTGCTGCTGCTGCGCAGACCGGCGGCTGAGCCCCGCAGACCGGCGCTGGACGAAGTGTGGCCCGTACATTCCACCGGTGGCTGGCCGGAGGGTCTCAGTCTCAGGCGCGAGGAGAGCTACGAGGAGAGAGTTTAGCCGGCTCTATGTTTGTGGACACCAACGTGCTGGTGAACGCGCGCATCCTGGAGGCCCCGGAGCACGAAACTGCCAGGGCCAGGCTGGAGAGCGCCTTCGGGACGCCTGAACCGCTTTGCATCAGTCGACAGGTCCTGCGGGAGTACCTGGCAGTCGTGACGCGTCCGCAGACGTGGCCGGTGGCGATTGCGCGCGCGGAGGCGCTCGACGACGTGGAGCGCCTTGCGACCGCCTTCGAGGTGTTGGAGGACGGGCCGGCGGTTACTGAGTGGCTGGTGTCGCTGTGCCGGCAAGTTTCGGTGGGTGGAAGGCAGATTCACGACGCCAACATCGTCGCCACGATGCTGGCGCACGGGGAGCGCAGGCTGTTGACCTTCAACGCGGCTGATTTTCGGCGCTTCGCAGACCAGATCGAGCTGGTCGGCGGATAGCTGCCAGAGCGCTGGGTGCATCGCTTCGTTCGACCGAGAGCTTCGATTCTTCCAACTTCTCAGATTTGTCCACGAATTTACACGAAGGGCCAGGAGGAAGGCACTTTGTGAATTTCTCCTGCGCTGAGCCAAAGAGGGCGAGTCGTCTGATGCCGTGCTGCTGACAGAAGGCGGCAAGCTCCGCCCTTGGCACCGAAAGGTGTGCGTTCATTGTACCGGTGCCTTCATCCGGCATTGGAAGAGGGTATTCTTCCGTCATTCAAGACTGGGTTGTCCGGCCAAGAAGACCAGACCCGGACCTGCCAAGATGTGGCGGTTCGTCGAGCAGTGTAGGAATCAGGGGGAGGGAAATCGACAGGGTTTATGCGGCCTCGATGTCGGTGCGGGCAAAGTCCTCCCCTTTGAATAAGAGCGGTTCCTGGTTTGTTACTGCGAGGGCATAGACGAAGCAGTCGCCGAAGTTCAACCCGGCGGGATGATTGCTTTTTCCGAAGCGCCGCCAGGCGCGACGGGCGGCATCGGCTTGTTCGGTCGTAACAGGTACCAGTTCAATCGAAGCCGTTTCCAGGAACAGGTCCAGCTCGCGTCCAGCCTCAATTCCCACTCTGCTTTCGACGACCATTGCGGCTTCGAGCAGCGCAGCCACTGACATTCGTCGGGGCCACGCCATCGCGATCGCCTCTTCATAGCGTGCTGCATCCGGCTCGCCGAACAAGATGGCGAGGACCGCTGACGTGTCGATGATCATTTGGGCAGGCCCCGCTCGTCGTAGAGCAGATCGCCGTGTTCGACGGCTGCCGGTCCGGGCGCGAGCAGTGCGGCGCAGCGTTGGCCGATGGCATGCAGCTCCTGCGCCAGCGCTGCAGCGTCGCGTTTGCGCCGCTCGCGTTCCAGGCGTTCACGTAACGCAATTGTAACGGCGCCCGTCGTGGATTCGCCGGTCAACCGCGCCAGTTCATCGGCCAGCCGGCAGGTCTCGGCGTTGCTGATATTCAGACTCATCGGTTGTCTCCAGTATAAGATGTTGCCCGCGCAATACCCTACACCATCGTAACAGCGCAGGCAAGACCAGCTGCTTTGAAGGCCCAACCATTTTCAAAGCCCAATTCCGGTTTCGGCGTGCGCCGACCGCGCGTTATGTCCAGTTGTCCGACGCAGAACAGCTGGATCCTGCAATGGAGGTCGGCCGCACGTATTATGGCATTGGCGCGACGGGCGCGCTCACTTCGCTATTCGGTTTCCTCGGCAGGGATTTCTGCGGCAAAGGAGCGATGGAGGGTGGCGATGTCGGCTTGGCGGGCGTCGCCGTCGTGGGCGACGACGCGGATGGCGAAGTCGAGAGCTTCTCCCGGCTTCAGTTCGTACTGCTTGCGTGCCATCGGGTTGACGGTGAGGGTGCCCCAGTCGGAGACGAACCAGGGGAAGCCGTGCGCGCTGGGGTAAGGGAAGAGGGCGGCGCCGGCGCTGCGGCCGGCTGTGATTGTGCCGGAACAGTCGACCCAGTCGGAGACCTGGCCGCTGATGGCCTGGCCGCCTGAACGGCCTTCGGCGTCGATCAGGGTGGCGCCGGCGGTGACGCGCAGGGCCTCGGTCATGCGCAGGCCGAAGTAGGCGTGGCGGGTGGGGCCGATGCGCAGCTCCCATTCGGCGGGGCGCAGCTGGGAGCGGATGTCGAAGAGGTTGGCGGCCTGGCCGGGGCGGATCTCGATTGTGCGGGTTTCGACGGCTAGGGTGCGGCGCTGAGGCGCGCCCCATTCGACGGGGCCCTGCCAGTGGAGGGTCTGGGTAAGGCGCAGGTGGTCTGCGGCGAGCTCTTCTGCCTGGACGTTGACGCTGAGAATGCGGCCGGGCGCGCGGCCCTGGAAGATGTCGTTGACATAGAAATTATAGTTGGCCTCTTCGACGGCGTTGTTGGCGAAGGGCAGGTAGCAGTTGACGTGGTCGGCGCCGATCCAGAGGGAGTTGTGGTGGGGGTGGTCGAGCGGCGATTCGCTGGTGAGGGCGAAGCCGGCCGGTGTGTAGAGGGGGAAGAGGTAGGCGCGGAACTGGCCCTGGCTGAGGGCGGTGAGGTCTTTGCCGCGCCAGCGAACGTTGAGGCGGTGGGACTGGGCCCAGGCGCCTTTTGGCAGGGCGACCTGGTCGCCTTCGAGGGAGAAGTTTTGGAGATGGGTCTGGTCTGGCATTGTTTTCCGCTCCGGCAGTGGTAAACGATCCGGGGTTGTCAGCCGTAGGCACTGTACCTGTTTGCTTCACGCGCAGCAAATTCGACTGCAAATTATTGAGTGACGGCGGCTTCCCCATCTTGAATTGAGTGTGCGCCGATGACGCGCTCCCTTTCTCTGCGACTTGTGTTTAGGCAGCCGATGGCGCACAATTGCTCATGTGCGAGATACCCGGGTCTGGTATCATTCCAGGCCATCCCCGCAGGCAGGTTGACCGAGTTTCCACTTAAAGGCAGAAGGAGGCGTAGATGGCAGGTGCAACTGCAAGACCGTTTGGCTGGGCGTTGATCGGGTGCGGCAACGTCGGCAGGAGTCACTCGCAGTGGGCGGTGGAGACGCCGGACATCGACGTGCGGGCCTTCTGCGACATCAACGAGGAGGCCGCCAGCCGTTATTATGAACAGTATGAGGGCGGCTACTACACGGCCGACCCGGCGCGTGTTTTCGCCGACCCCGAAATCGAGATCGTGACGATCGCGACGACGCACGCGACGCACGCGGAGCTGGCGATCGCCGCGTTCGAGGCGGGCAAACATGTCTATCTCGAGAAACCGATGGCGATGTCGACGGTCAACTGCCTGCGCATCTACGAGGCGATGCAGGCGGCGGACAGAAAGCTGATGATCAACTTCTCGATCCGTTTTTCGGGCGCGACGCGGGCGATCAAGAGCCGCCTGCAGCCGGCCAAGGTGAGCAATGCCCAATGCATGTTGGCCCCCGCCGACCTCACCCGCTGGCAGTGGGACCCGGTGCTGGGCGGCGGCCTGCTGTTTGACGTCGGCGTCCACCTGGCCGACACGCTGTGCTGGATGCACGACTCGCCGCCTGTGTGGGTCTCGGGGACAGGGGGGCAGGTGACGCATCCCGGCGGGCTGGCTTCGGACGAGATCATCGATACGGCGTCGGCGACGATCCGTTTTGCCAATGGGTCGGTGGCGAACTACCTGATGAGCGACGCCGGTTTCAGCGACGCGTTGAGCAAGTGGTTCTTCGTGTTCAACGACGGCCAGCAGAGCGCGGTGCTGGACAAGCATTTCCGCCGGGCGACGATCACCGCGCCGGACCCGGTCAGCGGGGAGCTGACGACGGAGTCGTTTTCGCCGCCGTTCATCGACCGTATGCCGCTGCTGTTGGATGCGATTCGCAACGATACGGAAACGTATACGCCGGCCCGCACCGGCATTCTGGCGACGCTGGTGGTGGAGAATATCATCGAGTCGATTCACAGCGGGCGGCCGCAGGAGATCGAGCTGCCGGATGTTCTAAGGGGCGGGTCATGACGGGGATTCGTTTTGCCCAGTACGGGACCAGGCACGCGCATGCGGCGGGCAAGCTGCGGGCGATCCGGGAGAGTGCGGACGTGGAGCTGGCGGGCGTTTTCGAGCCGGACGCGGAGCGACGGGCCGCGATGGCGGCGGCGGACGGACCGTACCGGGACGTGCACTGGTTCGGGAGCGAGAGCGAGATGCTGGCGGACGGCAGCATCGCGGCGATTTCGTCGGAGGGGCCGACGCATCAGAGCCTCGACCAGACCGAGGCCTGCGTGCGGGCGGGCAAGCATGTCTGGTATGACAAGCCGGCGGGGGACGACTGGCCACAGTGGCAACGCACCATCGCGCTGGCGGAGGAGCGGGGGTTGACGGTCCAGATGGGCTATATGTTTCGCTATCACGCCGGTTTCCGGCAGATCGAGACGTGGGTGAAGTCGGGCTTTCTGGGCGACATATACGCGCTGCGGACGCGCATCGGTACGGTGGTCAGCGAAGCGGACCGCCGGGCGATCAGCCGTCATCGCGGCGGCGTTTTCTACGAGCTGGGCTGTCATATGCTGGACCAGGTCGTGTGGCTGCTGGGCCGGCCGCAAAAGGTGACGTCGTTTCTGCGCAACGAGACGGGCGAGGTGCCCGAATTTGCCGACAATACGCTGGGCGTATTCGAGTACGAGCGGGCGATGGCGTTGGTGGAAACGTCGGCGATGGAGACGCAGCCGGCGGCGCGGCGGTTCGAGGTGTACGGCATCCGCGGCAGCGCGATCATGGAGCCGCTGGAGCCGGCGACGCATATCCGGCTCTGTTTGAGCGAGGCGCAGGGCGGCTACGATGCGGGCGAGACGATGGCGCCGGTGGAGACGCAGACGCGCCAGTCGCTGTATGACCTGGAGCTTGCCGATTTGCTGGAGACGATTCAAGGGCGGCAGGCGGCGGCGCGGCCGCCGGCGCACGAGCTGCTGGTGCAGGAGACGCTGCTGCGGGCGACGGGGGAACTTCAGTGGATAGTGGATAGTGGATAGTGGATAGTGGATAGTGGATAGTGGATAGTGGATAGTGGATAGTGGATAGTGGATAGTGGATAGTGGATAGTGGATAGTGGATAGTGGGGGAGGGAGAGATTCTCTCTCCTCTTTTTTATTGGGCGAACGGGCTCAGTCGGTGGGGGGCCACATTTGGGGCCAGTAGGGGCCGGCGAAGGGCTGGCCTGCCTGTGCGTTGGGGCCGAGGTAGACGAGGTTGGGGTGGAACTGGCGGCCGGGCAGGTAGGTGGTGTCGCCGGGCATCATGTGCGAGATGAGGCACATGCGCGGCTCCCAGGTGAGGTTGGGGCCGGAGCCGTGCAGGGTGAGGGCGTGGTGGAAGCTGACCTGGCCGGCCTGCATGATGCAGGGCTCGTCGATCCATTCGCCGCTGATCTCCTGGCTGGCGAAGCGGGCCTGGAGGTCGTCGAGGTTCTTGTGGCTGAAGGTGTTGCTGTCTTCGAGCAGGCCCCATTTGTGCGAGCCGACGATGGTGCGCATGCCGCCGTTCTGCAGGTCGGTGTCCTGCAGGGCGATCCAGGCGGTACACATGTTGGAGGTGCTGGAGGCCTTCCAGTGGCCGTAGTCCTGGTGCCAGCCGATGTTGCCGGCGGTCTCGCCGCCGCCGTCGGGGCCGACGCCCGGTTTGTAGACGGCCTGGTCGTGCCAGAGGCGGACGGTGTCGACGTTCATGAGGCGAGCGCCGATGGCGCCCAATAGCGGGCTGGTGGTGACGTTGCGGATGGCGTCGCTGATCCAGAAGGCGTCGCACTGCTGGCGCACGTCGGGCGAGCCGGGTTCGACCTTTGTGGCGCCGTACTGGGGCAGGACCTCCGAGTCGAGCTCGCCGCGCCACATCCGTTCCTGCGCTTCCCGCATTTCGGCGATCTCTCCGTCGCCGAACAGCTTGCGGCTGACCCAGTAGCCGCGCGCCCAGTATTCAGCGCGCACGTCGGCGGTGATCAGCTCATCTATGTTGAAGCCGTCAACGGTGGTTGGCGTCTGTGCGGTTGATTCTGCGGTCATATTCTTTGACTTCCCCGGCTATTCGATAGTCCTGGCGGGTTGCATCAGGCTGTTTTTCTTGGCAGCCCCGCCATCGCTCCTGTGGCCGGTCTGTGTTCACACTCGCATGCGCAAGACGGGGCGCGCGAACGCCACGTCCAGGCTTTCAAGCTGGCTGAGTGACCTGGTGCCGGGCGTCATGAGGTGGATGACGAAGGCGCGGCGCTGGCGGTCGGTGACGTTGGGCGCGGTGTAGTGCAGGGTCTGGCAGTGGTGCAGGGTGACGCCGCCGGCGGGCAGGGCGGTGACGGCGGCTTTCGATTGATCGACTTTGTCGCCCATGTCGAGGAGGGCGTTGGTGTCGGCGGCGCGTTCGTGCTCTTCGGAGCGGAAGTGGGAGCCGGGGATGAACTGCATGGCGCCGTTGTGGATGTCGACGTCGTCGAGCGTAAGCCAGCAGCTGACGAGGTTGGGGGGAGTGCAGCGCCAGTAGGCGTTGTCCTGGTGCCAGTGGACGGGTCCGCCGTGGTGGGCCGGTTTGAAGAGGGCCTGGTCGTGGAAGAGCTGAATGTTGGGTCCGATCAGGTCCTCGACCGGGTCGAGGATTCGGTCGTCGTAGAGCAGGCGGCGAAAGTGGATGTTGCGTTCGCACATCTGCCCGATCTGGAGCATCTGGGTGCCGGCCTCGTTCTTGGCGTCGAGGTCGTCGGTATCGTCGATCGAAAGGTTGCGAAAGCTGGTCTGGCCGCTGCGGGCGCGTTCGAATTCGCGGTCATATTCGCGGCGCAGCAGCTCGATTTCGTCATCCTGCAGGATTTTGCCGATCGACAGGTAGCCGTCGATCCAGAAGCGGTTGATCTGTTCTTCGGTCAGGGCTCTGCGTTGGGCGGGTCTGTTGGATCCGTTTTGGGTCTGCATGGGGTGGGGCCTTTGGGAGTTTTTAGTAGTCAGTTTCTAGTTTTTAGTGACGGCATGGTAGTTCATCTTGGGCAAATACTGAAAGTCAGGAATTGGAAACTGTAGTAGTTGCGACCGGCCAGGGCGGGCCTGGGGTCGCGCTGGCTCATTGGGGGTTGTGTCGCGTTGCGGGTTTTTGTGTGGTGGCGATGCGGAAAGGGAGGGCGGAATCATGCTGGCAGGATGTTGCTGAAGCTGGGCTGCGGGAGAAGATAATACGGGTTGGGGATGGTGTCAATTGGCGGGGGGTGTGGGCGTGGGGGTGGAGCCGTGAGGGTCACGAAAGGGCATGACGCATAGAGGACAGGTCGGCGATTTCGCCCAGCTGGAAGGTGGTCAGTCCCTATTAATGTAAATTGAATTGTGGATTGCGCTATTAACGTTTCACGGCTTAAACGTTAATAGTGGGGAGGATACGCTTTGCCGCGCAGTGGTTGGGTCGGCCTACCGCGTAGATGAAGAGATTCGTATCGACAAAGGTCACGTGCCAGTCACAATATCCGCGCGCGACGCGTTGATGGCGCGCAGGTGCTCGCTCCAATCCGGTTCTGCGCCGGGGCCGTCCAACTCGTCGCCGGCGCGAAGGAACGCCGCGACATCTTCGGCTGCAGCTAAGGGCTCCCGGTCTTCAACAGGAAATGCGATCTGAACTCTGGTTAATTCAGCTTTTTGGTTCATGCAAGATGGCTGAGGGCCGCTTGTCTTACTCCATATGGTCTGCGCAGGCAACGTTGGCGGCCATTGCCCAGCACTATGCCGGTTCAGGCTCTGAATCCAAGAGGTTCCTGACGACTTCGATCAACTCGGTCACCTTTTCGTCGCTGAATCCGTTGACCTCGAAGCCGTGGGCGATTGCGTTTCTGTATTTCATCATGTCGATCAGATGGTCATAGACCTTGCGGGAGATGATACCGTTCATTACCGCCATATCGAGGACGTATGCCGCCGTGGTGACACGCTTTATGGAAATCCCATCCTTCTCGATCAGATTTCGGGTCGCGGCCTCGCAAGCTGACCAGGCCAGCAGGAAGGCGGCTTCGTCTGAACCGAGCTTATGAACAGTCTCCGCCTCGGCTAGTCGTCGACGGATATCTTTTTCGTCAAAAGGTTCCGCACCCGTGGGCGATTCCAGCTTCTCAGGTTCACCGACGAAAAGCAGGTCATAGCTCCATCCGGGCTTGTCGTACAGAATTTCCGCCAACTCGTTCAATTTGGGCGTTGCCGCCAGCGAGGTCCTGGACTTGACTTCGATTACTCTCACATCGCCCTCTTTGCGGGCGACCAAGTCGGCGCGGAAGCCGGGCAGGAAATCCAGCGGGCAGTTTTCCTCCACATCATAGCCTCTGCTGCGGTACCTGGCCGCCGTCTTGTCGATGAATTTTCTTTCGAGAATTTCGATGTCTTCGATCAAGATATCACCTCCTGGTCTGGCGCATCTTCCACTACGATGTGGACAAACTGTCTGGATTGGCCAAGAGCTTTGTGCAAGACGGGTGAGAGATTCTGAGTCCGAAAATTGGGTCTCAATACTCTCTTGCGGCAAAGCATATCCGTCACCTGACCGTCATCGAGGTAGACCAGCCCCTTCAATGCGTCCAGTATCGGCTTTGGGATGTTATCAACATCCATTGGCGTACTGTCGTAGAAATAGGTAATCGTCACCATGAGTTCTTCGGCAACGGGCGGTGAGTCATTCCATTCGTGTTCAACGACATTTCGTACGGTCTGCGTCCACTGCCTTACGAGATTCCTTCTACGGGCCTGTTGAGACACAGGGGAACCGTCTATAGCAAGTTCAAGAGGTATCGCCACGCCTTTGTCCGAATATCGGTTGTGATTGGCACTGCTGAAAAACCAGATCGGCCGCACGACCTACCCAGTTCAGTATAGCGTAGCTTCACAGTTCTAAACGCATTTCATTCCTCCCTCCTCTCGTTCCTGCTGGCGGATGTTGTCCCAGACCGCCTAGCGAGACGTATGTCTCCCAGTGTTGTCTCTTTGTTGTCGCGTTTCAACTGCGAACCGCCTTTCGCCATCACACTTGGTGCGGAATTTCTCAATCCCTCTTGACAAATTAGAACAAACGTGCTAATATCATTGGTACATTCGCTCGCGCGATGGTGGAAGCCGGTCTTGTTTGCAAGCAAAGGGACTTATTTCAAGGAAGGAGCGAGCCGTGAAAAACGATATTGCCAGGACCTCAATTGGACGCGTTGCCCTGCTTTCCTCCAGGCCGATCCTGGCGCTGGTGGCGGCGATGTTCGTGGCCGACCTGCTGGGGAGCATGGGATGGGTGCAGGGGCGGATCCGGGGGGAGACGCTTTTCTATGTGTTCGGCAACCCGGTCTCGAACTGGGGCGTGATGATGACGCTGCTGATCTGGATGCTGACGACGGGGATCCAGATGGTGTCGAGCGGGATGGCCTACCGCGCCAAGACGAACCCGTACATGGCGGGCGTGGGCTTCTACATCTGGCTGTTCGGCTCGATCTTCAGCCGCACGAGTATGAAGTTCAACGGCGCCAAGCACGGCTCGGTCTTTACGATTGAGTACGGCAAACTGGCCAAGGAGTGGTCGGGGATGTCGTTCTTGATCGCGCTCTACTGGCCGTCGCAGATTTTCGATATGGCGACCGACGCCAGCTTCTATGTGACGACGCCGCTGCGCGCCTTCAATCTCTTCTTTGCCTTTTCGTCGCTGGTGTCGGAGCAGCTGGCGTACATGGCGAGCGCGGCGAAATCGCTGGGCGACGAGGCGCTGGACCAGATCCGTGGCTACTCATAGGACGTATTTGCGGCAGGACCGCGGCTGGGGGCTGTTCTGCCAGGTATCGGTTGCGCCGCTGCTGGCCGGGACGGCGGAGTGGCTGATCGCGGTCGGCGCGTGCTGGTTGATCGACGCGCCCTACTTGGCGGGGTGGACATGGCTGGCGCATCTGGCCGCGGCCTATCCCCTCGGGGCGGCGGCGCTGGGTCTGCGGGCGCTCTCGCTGGCGTGGGCGGGCTGGGCGTTGCTGCGCGGCGGCGTTACGTGGAACGCGCTGGTCCCCTATTTGCTGGTCCTGCTGGTCTCGGCGCTGGCTGCTGCGCCGCACCGTTGGGGCGTGTGGGCTGCGCGCGTCGCGGTGCACGGCCTGGCGCTCTGGTTCATTTTGCAGATGGAGCACATCACGGGGCTGATCGGGCTGGTCGGTCTGCTCCTGCTCCTGATCTGAAAGCGTGCTTTGGCCGGCAGCAAGCCATCGCGTCAGCCGCCGCTACTGAGATCCTTCTCCATCGCCAGCAGACGAACCAGGCGCTTGCCCGAGCGGATGCGCTGCGCCTCTCCGGTCAGGGAAAAGCCGAGTGACTGGAAAAACCTGAGCGCGCCGGGGTTGAACTGCTCGACGCCCAGTTTCACCGCGCGCAGATTGGCTTCGTGCGCCAGCCAGGGCTCGAGCAGGGCCCAGGCTTCGCTGCCGACACGCTGCCGCTGGAACGGCTCCGCCACGAGCAGGATGCCGATGTAGGCGGTGTCGGGGTCGGGCCATTGGAGGCGGAAGTCGATCATGCCGACCAGCTGCGCGCCGGCTTCGGCGTTGCCGGGCTCGTTGGCGGCCGCGATGCCGAGCCCCATGCGGCCCGGCTCGTCTTCGATGGCGGCGAGGTCGCGCTCGGCCTGGCCGGCCGGCGCCTGCGCCAGGTGATACATCGTCCAATAGGCCGGTGATAGCTCGTAGACCCGCTGCAACGCGCTGGCGTGCAGCGACGCGTCGAGGGGCATGAGGGAGATCGAGTGCGTCATGGCGGCGGGGCCCAGTGGCTACCGGCTGGGGGCGAGCGCCTCGACGCTGCGGCGCAGCTCCTGGCACTCGCTTTCGGCGCCTTTCAGATCGGAGGCGAGCGTCTCCAGCTTTTCGCGCTCGACGCGCACGAAGCGGGTGTAGGGCGCAATCGCTTCGCGGATGCGCTGTACGCTGGCGGACAGCTCGGACTCGAACTGCTGCGTGATGGCGGCGTCGAGCCGGCGGCGCAGGTCGCCTATGCGCGTGCGCAGCTGCGCCTTGACCTTCTGGCGCCGGTAGGGGAGCACGTAGAGGCCGAGGGCGGCCAGCGCGCTGGCGCCGAGGATTCCGGTGACGTCGAGGAAGGTGGTGTTGAGGATGACGACGAGGATTGCGCCGAGGCCGATGGCGCCTGCTTCGACGGCGGCGGTCTGGATGATGGCCCGCTGCACATCCTGGGCCAGTTTCAGCGCCTCGGCCTCGCGGTCGTAGGAGTCGACTACCTCCTGCGCGCTGCGTCCGATACTTTTGAGCAGATTCTGGCGGTTGAAGTCGAATTCGCCGCGCACGCGGCCGATCATCTGGTCGGTGTGCTGGAGGGAGCGGCGCTCGATGAACTCCATCACGGCCTGCCACTGGCGGTAGTCGCGGTCGATGAGCCAGTCGATCAGCTCGTTGACGTGGCGTTCGATGGCGCGGCTGGTGTCGGCGAGGACGCGGCGCTCGAACTCGCCGCGCAGCTTTTCGCTGTTCACCAGCTCGACGACGCGCGTGATGCGCAGGTTCTCGTCGAAGAAGCGGTCGCCGCGTTCGGCCATCTCGTGGAGGACGTTGTCGACGCGGTCGCTCTGGTAGCGGAAGTCGCGGCGCATGTCGTTCTGGTAGGCGGTCAGCTGCTCGTCGATGGCGTCGAGCGCCTGGAAGTCGCCTTTGAGCAGGTCCTGCCGCTGCGTGATGACATTCTGGTAGCCGGCGATCAGGGCGGCGGCGATGCCGATCGGGTTGGAGAGCTGCAGCCGCACGCGTTCGCCGGCGTCGAGGAAGTCGAGGATGTACTGTTCGAGCGCGCCGAAGCGGCTGCGCTGCCAGTCTTCAGCGCCGGGCCCGTTTTGTTCACTTTTTTTGGCTTCGAGGGCGAGGCGGGCGCTGACGGCGAAGGTGGCGGGCGCGACGCCGAGCAGCTCGTGGGCGTTCTGCTGCACAAAGTCGAGCACCTGCTGCTGCTCGGCTGTCGGTGGTGAGAAGCTCGATCTTGTTGACGACGATGACGACCTTTTTGCCCCAGTCGCGGATCTGCTGCAGGAAGGCGCGTTCCGATTCGCTGAAGGGGCGGTCGGCGCTGGTGACGAAGAGGACGAGGTCGCTGCGGGGCACGAAATGCTCGGTCAACTCCTGGTGCTGGCGGATGACGGCGTTGGTGCCGGGCGTATCGACGAGGTTGACCTCCTGCAGCCAGGGCACAGGCAGGCCGCGCACGGCCATGCTGCCGTCGGCGCCGGGATGCGCGGTGGATTCGCTGTGACGGATGAGGACCAGCTCGCTGGTGGTGGGCACGACGCCTTCGGGCAGATAGTCGCTGCCGAGGAGGGCGTTGATGACGGCGCTCTTGCCGGCGTTGAACTCACCGACGACGACGACGAGGAAGAGCTCTTCCAGCTGGGCGAGGGCGTTGCGGATTAAAGCCAGGTCGGCGTCGGGCGCGTCGAGGCGCGTGAGGGCGACCTGCAGGTCGGCGAGCAGGCGGCGTTCGTCCTGTAGAATTCGGCCCTGTTCGGCGGTGAGTACCTGCTGCACGTTTACTCCGTTCGGGGCGGCGCTGACGACGGGAGGCGGCACGGGCCATTTTAGCACAGGCCGACATGATCCCATTGCGACCGGCGCGGGCTGCCATAGTCGGACAGAGCCGCGCTTCCATTCTACAGTACGCACAACGGGGCAGGGATTATTCATTTCGCGGTAGCAGTTAGGATGGCGGGGGTTGGGCTCGACGCTTATTTTGCACTCTTTTTTGGCCACGCGCGGCGCGTTTTCCACTGTGGACCAGGCGCCGAAGCCACTTTAAGGCTTGCACTCTGCCCTTGGTTTCAGTAAGATCCCTTTTTGCGATGGAAGATGTATATTTCGTCCGCAGGAACGGCGAGCGGGGTCACGTTATGCGGGTTGAAGAAAAGCGCGGCCAGGCGGGGTTTGAATCCGGAGATGGTCAATGACGTATACCGACAGTGAAATCCTGCGTCGTCTGCACCTGGGCGAGGACAGCGGCTGGGAGTTCAAACAGGTTGAGTTTAGAGGAGATCGTCCTTCGAGCCCGCGTCGCGACGATTGGGCCGATGAAATTACTGCCTTCGCCAACGCTGACGGAGGCGTTATGCTCTGCGGTGTCACCGACCAAGGCGACTTGGAGGGCATGTCGCGCGAGCAGATTGTCAACCTGGACAGACACTTGGTCGAAATCTGCAGTGACTCGATCAAGCCGTCCGTCCGCATCAGCACCGAACACCGCGAACTTGCCGGCGACAAGCTTGTCCTGCTGGTCGAAGTTCCTTCGGGCGATTCGGTGCACGAAGCGTCGGGAAAGAGCCATATACGCGTTGGCGCGTCCAAGCGCAGGATGACGAGCGACGAGCGTCTTCGTCTGGCGCAGCGACGCGGCCAGGCGCGCTTTCGCTGGTTCGACGAACAGCCTGTGCCGGGTACCGGATTTGGGACTCTGGAGGAGGATCTTTGGAAGCCACTCTTGAGCGTCGCGGGAGCGGCGGACCCTCAATCGGCCCTGGAAAAGATGGGTTTTCTTGGGGACGATGGATCCGGAGTAATGAGGGCCACGGTCGCCGGCCTCCTTTTGTGCAGCCGAGCTCCCCAGGAATGGCTACCCAACGCCTGTATCACTGCAACCTGCTATCGGGGCAATGACCGGACGACGGGCCAGATAGATGCGCAGACAATAACCGGGCCGCTGAGCCGGCAGATCGCCGAAGCGGTCGCCTTTGCAGTTCGTAACATGCGCGTCGCGGCGCACAAGACGCCGGCGCGGGAAGAATTGCCCCAGTATAGCGAAGAGGCCCTGTTTGAGACCATCACCAACGCCGTAGTCCACCGCGACTATTCGATCCAAGGGGCGCGGGTCCGCCTGTCCATGTTCGAGGACAGGGTGGAGATACAGTCTCCCGGAACGCTGTCGAACAATCTGACAGTTGACGATTTGGCATACCGGCAATCGACGCGCAATGAGGTCCTCGCGACGGCGCTGGGACGAATGCCAACTGGAGAGATCAGGGGTGCGGGCGGGCGACGCTACTTAATGGAACGGCGCGGCGATGGGGTGCCCATTATTCAGAGTGAAACGAGAGCGCTCAGCGGTAGGTCGCCTCATTTCGCACTTGTGGGCGGATCGGAGCTGTGCGTTACCTTGCCGGCCGCGCCACAGGAAATTGCCCCGGCGCGCGCCGTAGTCTCAGTCAATCACGCGGGCCAGCCCGTCGCCGGCGCGGCGTTGCTGGCCCTGTTCCCTAACAAGACTTGGAAACAGGTGACGACAGACAACGTAGGGCAGGCCGTCATTGCGCTGCATACCGCCAATCTGCCAATGTCAGTGTACGTGGCCGCCGAAGGCTACTCTGCGCACGTGGAATACGAGTGGATTCCGTCTCAGGGACCGCTAGCTCTGGAACTCAGCCGGCTGCCCGGCGGCGGCGCAGTCATCTTCAAGGAAGCGACCGGCCACGTTCCAGGGGTGACGGGTCGGCTGAATCCGATTCGCGATACGCATGACAGGACATATTTGTACGCTTCCAACATTGCGATCAACCAAGGTCAGCAGCAGCCGGTTCATTTTCTTTTGGGGGAGGCGTTGCGTCTCACCGACGCCGACGGCCGCGAGGTTTTGGTACGCATCGTCGACATCGTTGGGCGCTCCGTGCTTGTGGAGTACCGGCCGTACGCGGGGAGCGAAAAGTCGGATTCGGCCTGTCGCGTAGCGAAATGATCGTCTGCTTAAGATTCTTGGATTTCGCGTTCCAATTGAGCTTCACAAAGGGACGCATCGAGTTTTGACGTTCATCTATTGACAACAAACCGCTTTGTCGTTTATGAAATGCCCTTTCGTTAACAACAACGCCGTTTGATGTACACAGATGAACGACAAGAGTGGGCTCTTGTAAGCTGAGACGCCACATCGCCCCCTCATTCACCTCCCCATCAACCCCTCCAGCCGCTCCTTCACCGCCGGCCACTCGCTGGTCGATGACGCTGTAGCAGACGGCATGGCGGTCGGCGCCGTCGCGGGCGATGCGGCGCTTGCGCAGCCTGGCCTCCTCAACCGCGCCAAGGCGGAGGATGGCCCGGCGCCCCCTGGCGCCGGGCCAAGTGTGTACAGGCTGCCGCAGCCAAACTGGGCTTCACCCTCAACGCTTTGCCTGCCTGCAGTCCCGTCCTGAACCCGATCGAAGGTCTCTGGCAATGGATACGAGAAGAGGTGACACGCAACCACTGCCACGATTCGATGCGCCACCTCTTCGACGCTTGCAAAGAGTTCATCGACCGCATCAATCGCGACTCAACCTCCCTCGTATATCGTCTTTGGCCCAAATTCGAACTCGACCCGGACTACGAAGAACTCTTGGTCTCAAATTGAACTCACTCTAGTTCTGATTCGCCGGGGCAGAAGCTGCTATCTTCTCCTGCACCTCACTTTTCGCCATTCGGTAGCCGACGCGGGGCTCGGCGAAGATGTATCTTGGGTTGTTGGCGTCGTCTCCCAACTTGCGGCGCAGTCTACGAACGAAGGTGCGGACAGCGCTCTTGCTGCTGGAGGGGGCCAGGCCCCAGATCTTCTGTAACAGCTGTTCGTGGGTCAACACACGCCCGGCATTGGTTGCAAGCTCAAAGAGCAGTTTGTATTCGGTGGCGGTCAGATGGAGCGGTCGTCCGGCCACGCTCACCCTTCGTTCGTCATAGTCGATTGTAAGGTCGCCCAGCGCGAACGGCGCTGAAGGCGTGTCCTGGACCGTCACCAGACGCCTGCGCAAGGCCGCCCCGACCCTCGCCACCAGCTCGGTGGGTGAGAAGGGCTTGACCACGTAATCGGCGGCCCCAGATTCCAGGGCCCTGGCGATGATCTCGTCCCGGCCGTAGGCCGACAGAAAGATGACCGGTACCGCGACAGCGCCCAGAATGCTCTTCATCAACTCGATACCGTCGCTCCCAGGCAGCATCAAGTCCAACAGGATCAGCCGGATCGGTCTCTCTTTCACCAGGCGAAAGGCCTCGTCGGGGTCGGTGGTGACAACGGGTGTGTAGCCGGCCTTCGACAGGGTATCACGCACGTAACGGAGGGTAATCGGGTCGTCGTCCACCGCCAGAATCTGCGTCTCCTCCCGCTCCGATGGCTCTGCGTTGCCGAAGGAGCGATTGCTTTCAGCTGTCCCACTGGGCCCGGACGCACTGGTGATTGGCAGGGTGAAGGTGAAACGTGACCCCAGGCCTATGCCGTCGCTTTCGGCCCAGATGCGCCCGCCGTGGGCTTCAACGATCCCCTTGCAGATGGCAAGGCCCAGGCCGGTGTCGCCCCCTCGCTCCTCGTCGGAGATGCGGGAGAACTTGCGGAACAGCAAGGGCAGGCGCTCCGGTGAAATGCCGCGGCCCTTGTCGGCCACGGTGATCACGATGTATCGGTCATCCTGCAGCGCGTTGATCTCAATGGGGGAGGAGCCCGGCGAGCAGCGTGCGGCGTTGACGAGAAGATTGCTCAGCACCTGCACGATGCGGCGCTTGTCCGCCATCACCCAGGGCAGGTTCGGCTCCAGGTCGATGGCGATGTTGTCGCGGCCGCCCCCGCTCAGGAAAGTGTTTCTGGCCTCGTCCACCAGCGTAGACACCATGGCAGCATCGGGCATGACCGACAGCGAGCCTGTTTCGATACGGGCCACGTCCATGAGTTCGCTGATCAGCTCCTGCATGCCTTCAGTCTGGGCTTTGATGATGCGGATGAACTGGACCATTTCGGCGGGGTCCAGGGAGGTCAGGGACTCCAGCAAGGTGTCGGCGGAGCCCTTGATGGAAGTCAGGGGCGCTCGCAGCTCGTGGCTCACCATGCCCAGGAACTCAGCCCGCATCCGCGCCGATTCCTCCAGCGGGGTCATGTCCTGGAAGGTCACCACCACCGACTCCACGTCGCCGCTCTCCAAACGTATCGGTGTGGCGTTGACGAGAACGGTGACCGACCTGCCGTCGGGGACGCTCAGGACCAGCTCCTCGGCCCGCACCGTCTGGCTATTGTTCAGAGCCTGCGACAAGGGAAAGTTGGCCAGGGATAGCTCTTGCCCGTCGGGCCAGCGGACAGTCATGACTTTGAGGAGTTCCTCGAGCGGACGGTCGGGCAGCCGCAGGGCCTGCATGATTCGACTCGCCTCCCGGTTGAACGATTCCGGTGCGCCGGTCCTGCCGTTGAAGACGACGACGCCTATCGGCGAGGTGTCGACCAGCGTCTCGAGGCTGGCCCTGGCCCGTTGTTCCTCGCGATAGCGGCGCGCATTGGCGATGACCAATGCTGCCTGGGCGGCGAACATCATCAGGGTTTCCTCGTCTTCCAGGTCGAACTCCGGCCTGTCGGCCCCCCGTGCCAGGAAGATGTTGCCCACACTCTCTCCCTGGTGCCGGATGGGGGCCGAAAGAAAGGCCGCCACCGGCAGGGGATGAAAGTCGGGCAGGCCCAACGCGGTGGCGTGGGCATGGAGGTCGGGACCTCTTAACGGCCCCGGCAGGCTTCTGAGGTGCCCGAAGAGCTGCACGTTGCCCGGCGCCGTCATGAGCCGCTGTTGATCCTCGGCCGACGTCCCGGAGCTGAAATGGTAGTCCTCCGGCAGGCCCGATTCGTTCAGGGCGATGATCGCGCCGTAGCGGGCATCGGTCAGCTCTACCGCATTGTCCACCACCTCCTGGAGCACGTTGGTGAAATTCAGGTCTTCATTGATGCGCTGGATGGCCGCGCAGAGCATCGACATGCGCTGCCGCAGGGTATCTATCTCTTGCGCACGGGCGCCGGCTTGCTTCATCTCAACACTCCCTTCTGGCATCAAACATGGACGAGGAGAGGTGCAATGTATGCACTTCGCGGGTTGCCCCAATTGGATTTAAGGTGGACCGGGTCGAATTGGTCCTCGATTGCGTCTTTTTCAGCGCGACTGACACAATAGTGCTATCAAAAATGGCCGTATCGTCACTGTAACGTCACAAGGCAATGTTATACTACATTATTAACCTGAATTCGGAGTAAATGAGCACCTTACAAAGCTGGTAGAATTGAAGTTCTCCAACAACAATTCTCCAGCAAAGAAAGGTGCTCAGTGATGAGTATACTCAAACTGTTCTGTCATGTCGATGATTTCTGTCAGTGGTTGGGTACACGGGAGAATGCCAAGCTGTTAGACGTGACTCGCAAGCGAGGGCCGGCCCCGCGGTTGAGCTTGAGTGAAGTGATGACGATTTTGATTCACTTTCACCAATCGCGTTATCGTGATTTCAAAGCCTACTATACGCAGCACGTGTGTGAGCATATGCGCAGTGAATTCCCTGCTCTGGTCAGTTACACGCGCTTTGTGGAGTTAATTCCATCAGCCCTACCCGCAATGTGTATCTATCTGCGTGTGCGCTTCGGCCAGAAGACAGGGGTGGCCTTCATCGATTCGACCCCGTTGTCTGTCTGCCACAACAGACGTATCGTCCGCCACCGCGTCTTTGCCGAGGTGGCCAAGCGCGGCAAGAACAGCATGGGATGGTTCTATGGCTTCAAGCTCCATCTGATTGTCAATGACAAGGGTGAATTGCTGGCGGTTCAACTCACGCCTGGCAACATTGATGACCGCAAACCGGTCCCGCAAATGACCAAGAACCTATGGGGTAAGTTGGTCGGCGACCGCGGCTATCTCTCCCAAGCTCTCTTTGAACAACTCTTCGCACGCGGACTGCAATTGATTACCCCCATCCGCAAAAACATGCAGAATCGACTCGTTGTTCTCGAAGACAAGCTGCTCACGCGTAAACGCTTCGTCATTGAGACCATCGTTGACCAGCTCAAGAATATCTCACAGATTGAACACACCCGTCATCGCAGCACGACCAACTTTATCGTCAATCTTATCGCCGGGCTGATTGCCTACACTTGGCAACCCAAGAAGCCATCTCTCCATCTCTCTGACAAAGACTTGGCTCTCTTGCCTGCCCTAATCTAACTCCGAACTCAGGTTTATTAGGCCGCTTCAAAATTTGAACAGGCTATCAATCTAACCGGTTTTCGTGACAAAACGGACCCGTCTTTGCCGGTGAGAACTTGCTGGCGAGCGTCCATTCCGCCAGCTTGAATAGGGGTTTACCTACTCCGAATTCAGGTTAAGTTATGTTCTGTCCTCAACGTTTGAAGAGTTGGGAGGAGGACCATGAGGAATCCCATTGACAAGAGATCATCGTCGAACAAAATTCGATACGCCTTCTTGGCCCTGTTCGTCTCGTTGATCTTGACGGGCACCGCCATCTTGTATGTTGACAAAGTTCCCGTATTTGCCCAAGAGGACACAAAGGCAATCAGCGGACTTCAGGCGGTAAGCACGCGGCCAGGTGAGCTTGACGTGTCTTGGAACGCTCCGTCTGCGACGCCCAAAGACTATCGCTTAAGTTGGGCGCGCGTCGGCGAGAGTTTCAAGACATGGACCGACACCAGCGGCAACGCTTTCCCCACGAGTCCCTCATACACGATTACCGGTTTGGATGAAGGTGTGCGCTACAAAGTGAAGGTGAGATCTCGCTATGAAGAGGACTCCCCTGGCGCTTGGAGCGGACCGATCAGGGCAGATGTCGCGTCTGCGCCAACTGCTACCCCTACGGCAACCGCTACCCAAGCACCTACCGCCACGCATACGGCAACGCCAACTGCCACCCCTACGGCAACCGCTACCCAAGTACCTACCGCCACGCATACGGCTACGCCAACCGCTACCCCTACGGCGACCGCTACCCAAGTACCTACCGCTACGCCAACTGCTACACATACTCCGACTATCGTGCGGCCGGCGCGCCCGCAGAACCTGCAAGCAGCGGCTACGCACAGCTCGGTCACGCTCACCTGGGACGACCCTGGCGACAGCAGCATAACAGGTTACCAGATCCTGCGGCGCATTCCGGCAGTGGATCCGAAAGGCCAGTTCACGATTCTCTCTGAGGACACTGTCAGCGCGGCTACGCAATATGTTGACAACACGGTGTCGCCCGAGACTCGTTATTTTTACCGGGTCAAGGCGATAAATGCGGAGGGCCTGAGCGAGTGGTCCGGGTTCGCCAGGGCTGACATTCCGAGTGAGCCGGATACGTCAGTTCCAACGAACACACCTACACCCACGGCTACGGACACACCGACGCCAACTGAGACGGCGACAGCCACGGCGACTATCACAGCGACGGCGACTACAACAGCAACGCCAACTATAACAGGGACGGCGACTGCAACAGCGACCCCTGCGCTTATCTCCGGTGGAACGGGAACATGGACCAATCCTTATATCGTCAGCGACCCGACCAACGTGTCTGCGCATTCAATTATCAGCAACGTTTCAGAGCTGGGACAGGGTTCGTACGCGTACTTCAAATGGGATGTGGGAAACCGCGCCGGTTCATGGACCATAAGTATCGACGCAACTTCAACGTATCACGATTATGACCTCTACGGTAAGGACGACCGGGGGACCAGTTGGGACGATCAGGACACGAGCTGGAACGGAGACGAGAGCATTACCCTCAATGCGCAATCCGGGGGCCACATTATTATCGGTATTCGGAACTACGACGGCGGTGCGGCAACGAACTTGACACTCTCAATCGTTCCACCCGCGTTGGCTGCGACAACCACGCCGTCCGAGTTAGCCACATGTAACAACGGGCGGTTGCCGCGAAAACCAACATTTCTCCTTCTTCTCGTCAGTCCGGGCCCCTGGGGCGCCGACGATGCGGGCCTCGCCTGGAATACCGCTTGCGAAACGCCGAATGACTACCACGTCAACTGGGGGCCCGCGGGTGAAGATTATCCCACCGGACCAAACTACAATGGCTATACGACTGATAGTTCCTATGACATAGTTACAGGCTTATTCACAGCCGGAGATTACAAAGTACGGGTTCGCGCTCGCTATGACGATGGAAATGGCCCCTGGACCAACTCCCTCTCATTCAATACCGAGCCACTGCCGCGTCCGACTCTCCCACCAACAGCAACGCCCCTTGTCGCACATACACCCACGGCTACACCCCTGGTGACACACACGCCTACAGCCACACCTACGGCAACGGCCACGCCTCAGCCTGCAGGGCCTGTACTGAGCACAGAGGTGATCGGGAACTCTGTGAAGGTTAGTTGGACATCTGTATCCGGTGCTGCGCTCTACCAGCTGTATGTGAAGGACAGGTTTGTTGCAGGGTATTGGCAAATTGGGGGTGACAATCTAACAGGTACGACCTACACGCACACCGATGTTCAGGCAGGGAAAATCTACGTTTATATCATCCGTGCAGTTCTCACCGGGGGAGGGGTAAGCGATTGGTCGACCAGGGTGGCTGCGATTATGCCTACACCGACAGCCACAGCAACGCCTACGGAGACAGCGACTCCCACAGTCACACCGACTCCCTGATACTCCAAAACAGAGTATCAGGGACCCTCCGGCGAGCGATAGGATCATACAGAAACACCAGCGGCATCTCTTACACCCTCAGCTACAGTCACCGCCCGCGCCGATTCTGACGACCGCGGTGACAGAGAGTGCTGTAGAACTTAGTTGGACGACAATGCAGGGTGCTGCGCGCTATGAACTGTGGGTATGGGACAGCATCAACGATTGGAGGTAGCTTGCGGGTAACAATCTGACGGGTACAACACACACGCTCACGGACGTTACGGCAGGGACGACCTATTATTACACCATTCTCGCAGTGCTCGCCTCCGGAGAAGTGAGCGACTGGTCACCGTATGTGTCAACATTTGTGGATGAAGCAGAAGCGCTGTTCGAGGGGCACTTCTATGGGCAAGGGAGAGCAAAGAGGAGCAAACAACGTCGCAAAGAAACGCCGGATTTCCCACGCGATTCATCCCCTCCACACGATCCACCTCCTCCGTCAGAAAAACGGAAGCGAGGTCGCCCACGCACGCACCCCTTGCCCGACCCTATCCCGGACACGCCGGAAAATGTCGCTCGAATTTTGTTGAACACACCACCCAAGGACGAGTCAGAATGGGAGTACCTCAAAAACGCCCTTGGGCGTGATTCTGACGGCAGGCGTCTCTAAGGCAGCCGTCTGTCAAGCCCTTGTATACTTATCAATAGAATACCCCCCAGCACCGCTCCACTTTCCGCAAAAACGACGTTCTTTCCCCTCATCAGATAGGTGCAAAGAAACTGCAGGTCACCTGGGTTTTCGATCCACCCGGAAATAACCAGCAGGATACTGCTGATTCACAGAAGTCGCGTTCTACCTTGGAGGCTTAATAGGGAAAGGCAATATCTTTCAGGTTCTCCCACTTGACTTGCGTCCTGTTTGCGCCTGTAGTGCGCACAAGAAATTCTGCTCTGATTTCCGGGGACCGCAGTATAGCCCACACTCTCTCCCTGGTGCCGGATGGGGGCCGAAAGAAAGGCCGCCACCGGCAGGGGATGAAAGTCGGGCAGGCCCAACGCGGTGGCGTGGGCATGGAGGTCGGGACCTCTTAACGGCCCCGGCAGGCTTCTGAGGTGCCCGAAGAGCTGCACGTTGCCCGGCGCCGTCATGAGCCGCTGTTGATCCTCGGCCGACGTCCCGGAGCTGAAATGGTAGTCCTCCGGCAGGCCCGATTCGTTCAGGGCGATGATCGCGCCGTAGCGGGCATCGGTCAGCTCTACCGCATTGTCCACCACCTCCTGGAGCACGTTGGTGAAATTCAGGTCTTCATTGATGCGCTGGATGGCCGCGCAGAGCATCGACATGCGCTGCCGCAGGGTATCTATCTCTTGCGCACGGGCGCCGGCTTGCTTCATCTCAACACTCCCTTCTGGCATCAAACATGGACGAGGAGAGGTGCAATGTATGCACTTCGCGGGTTGCCCCAATTGGATTTGAGGTGGACCGGGTCGAATTGGTCCTCGGCTGCGTCTTTTTCAGCGAGACTGACACAATAGTGCTATCAAAAATGGCCGTATCGTCACTGTAACGTCACAAGACAAAGTTATACTATGGTATCAGACTGCTTCAAAATCGGAAAGAGGCATCAATCTGACCAGTTTTCGAGACAAAACGGACCCGTCTTTGCCGGTGAGAACTTGCTGGCGAGCTTCCATTCCGCCAGCTTGAATAGGGATTTACCTACTCCGAATTCAGGTTAAGTTATGTTCTGCCGTCAACGATTGAAGAGTTGGGAGAAGGGCCATTGGGAGTCCAATTGGCAGGAACTTATCGTCGAACAGAATTCGATATTGCCGAAGGGCGGAAAGTCTTTTGAGGTTTCAAAGACCGCCATTTATGAAACACAAGAAAGGCTTTTGCAAGGTATTGCGCGGCGCCAAATGCTGAAGATTCACCTTTGCATGAGGCGTTGGATGCGTTGTTTGACGGCGGGCCACTCGCTGTCGATGACGCTGAAATAGACCGTGTGGCGGTCGGCGCCGTCGCGGGCGATGCGGTGGTTGCGGAGGGTGCCTTCTTCGACGGCGCCGAGGCGGAGGATGGCGCGGCGGGAGCGGTGGTTGCGGCTGTCTGATTTGAGGGAGACGCGGCGGGTCTGCAGGTCCTCGAAGGCGTGGCGCATGAGAAGATATTTGCACTCGGTGTTGACGCCGGTGCTCTGCCAGGCGGCGCCGTACCAGGTCATGCCGATTTCCAGGGTGCGGTGCTGGCGGACGATGTCGATGTAGGCGGTCGAGCCGACGGCGTTGCCGGTCGGCTGGTGGATGACGGCGAACCTGACCTCGGCGCCCCTTGCCACCAGGGCGAGGCAGTCGCTGATCCAGTCCTGCGCGTCGGGGACGCTGCGCAGGGCGGGGCGGGCGGCGTAGCGCCAGATCGCTTCTTCGGCGCCCACGGCATAGAGGTCGGCGGCATGTTGCGGGCCCAGCGGCTCGAGGCGGACGAGGTTTCCGGCGAGGGTGACCGGCTGGGGATCGAAGGCTTTGCTGGGTCCGGAGGTCATGGGTCTCTCCCGGCTCGTGGAGTTGCTTTCCTTTTCAGCGCGGGCGCTGTTTTCGGCTTGAATTGTAACCGTTCGGGGTCAGCGCGTCATGCTGCGAAGGTCCTGGGCAGGGGCCGCGTCGCCTGCAGGAGGAACGGATGGGGCAGGGGTCGGTTGCCAGTGGCTGGTGGTCAGTCGACGATGTCCAAGTTGCGGACCGACCTGCCGCTGCGGCCTCGTAAACGGTCAGGGCCCCGTTTGAACCCTGGATCTCCAGGTAGAGCTTGAATGCGCTTCTCAGCGTAACGCAGGTCGGCCTTTCTCCATGGCCGTACGCCCCCCCCGTGCCAGCATGAATAGGACTACGAATAAAGATGGGACGCTTTTGAACGCGTACTATTGGAGCTTGCAATCAATGCCGGCCGGGTATTGACCCACGACCAGCTGCTGCACCGGGTCTGGGGTGACAGTCGCTCCGGGCAAAGGGGACTGATTCGAACGGTGGTGAAGAGGCTTCGCCACAAGCTGGGCGATGATGCCGGCAACCCCCGGTATATATTCACGGAACCGCGCGTCGGCTACCGCATGAAGAGGTAAGGTCTGCCGGCGCGAAACGCGATCCAGGCCGTACGGCGGAAGCTGGGCGTGCGCAGCCGACAGGAGATGGGAGTTTGAGCGGCGCGTTGCGGCCTGCCGGACGATGACGAACTGTTACGGGACGGAGCGGGCCTTCTGGCACTGTAGCGGCGGGCCTCAAGGTCCGGGGCGGGCACGCCAGGAGCCATCGACCGCCGCTGCGAAACAGGCCATAAGGAGACTTCAATGCCAGCTGACAGCCGACCCAATATACTGTTCATCTGCGTCGACCAGTGGCGCGCCGACGCGCTCAGCCTGACCGGCCATCCGGTCGCGGAGACGCCCCATCTCGACCGGTTGGCCCGCGAGGGCTATAACTTCACCCAGGCCTACGCGGCCACGCCCACCTGCGTGCCGGCCCGCGCCACCCTATTGACCGGCCTGAGCCAGCGCCACACCGGCTTCGTCGGCTACAACGACCATATCGACTGGCATTATAACTGCACGATGCCCGGCCTGCTGGCCGAAGCCGGCTACCATACACAGTGCGTCGGCAAGATGCACACCCACCCTGCGCGCAACCTGATGGGCTTCCACAACGTCGTGCTGCACGACGGCTATCTGCACCGCGAGCGCTCGAAGCGGGACGACTACGGGCTGGTTGACAACTACACACCGTGGCTGCGCGAGCGGCTGGGGCCTGAGGCTGACTATATCGACACCGGCGTCGGCTGCAACGGCTACGCCGCCCGCCCCTGGGTCTACGACGAGATGCTGCACCCGACCAGCTGGGTCACCACCATGGGCATCGACTTTTTGCGCCGCCGCGACCCGACCAGACCCTTCTTCCTGATGCTCTCCTACCACCGGCCGCATCCGCCGCTCGACCCGCCGCGGGCCTTCCTCGACCGCTATCTGGCCAAACCGCTGCCCGACCCGGTCATGGGCGATTGGGCGCCCGACAGCCTGCCGGGGCGCTACCGCGCGCGATAACTGTTGTTCATGGAAGGCAGCGACGGGGTCCCGGCCGCGCCGGCCGCTAGTAGACCGGAATTCTCTCCTTCGCCAAAATCCCATGCACGTTGGCCGCGGCCGGGGGATAGCTCTCGTCCGGCAGGTGTTCGAGCATCATGTAGCCGTCCGGATGCTCCTCATGCCAGCGGCGCAGCGCGGTCCCCAGGTCCAGCTCGCCCTCGCCCGGGATTTCCTCGTCCATGTGGAGCACGAAGCCGTCGCGCACCGCGATATCCTTGCAGTGCCCGATGGCGCTGACCGGCCCCATGCAATCGAAGATGTGGCGCAGCCGCGCCCTGCTGTCGTAGACCTGGTGCAGCGTCTGGAAATGGTTCACGTAGTCCATCACCAGCCGCATGTGCGTGCTGCCGACATCGCGGATGACGGCGCGGTTGAACTCGGGCGAGCGCATGATCGTCAGCAGGTGTGTTTCGACGACGACGGTCTGTTCCAGGGATTCGGCCGCGGACGCCAGCCAGCGCAGTGAGTCGAGGAGCCGGTCGCGGCAGGCAGATGCCGGGTTGCGGTATCGCCATTTGTCATTCTGGACCATCTGGAACATTTGTACTACAATAAATCGAAGGGGAATTATATACGATACTTACCAACTGTTTGGGACCTAAGGCGTAGCCCTGCGAAGATCCACATTACAACCAGTATCAGCCAGAAGGGGCCGAAGAACACTGGGATATAGAATTCCAGTGTATCGCACTGCGATTCGTGGTGATAGTAGTAGTCGCTCCCGTCTCCACATCGTTGCAGATCAACAAGCGACCCATCTTCCAGCCTCCCTTCGTTGTAAATCAGGGCCGCTGTCAACAACACAGCAATGATGGTCGCGATGATCAGTATGCGTCGGAACATTGCTGCCTCTCCACTGGCTGGGTGAATTGCTCCATTATACACCTTAGCTTGTGGTCCTGTTTTTGGGCCCACTTCATGAAGCGCTTGCGTCATTGGCAGGATTTCACATTGCCGAACCTAGAGTGGACTTTGACAGTGTAGACGGAATCCTGATAGCCAACTTTGGACGGCGCCCCAGAATCGAATTTCAAGCCAAAGCTACTTCTCAGGATGTAATGCGAGAGGACCATTTGTCTTTTCGTCTTTCGAGCAAGAATTACAATGACTTAAGAGCGGAGGCCCCCATAAATCCACGCCTCTTGATTGTTCTCCTGATGCCGCGAGACGATACAAAGTGGTTGTCCCAGACAAAGGAAGAACTTTGTCTACGCCATTGCGCATACTGGTTGTCTCTCCAAGGACAACTGTCTAGACCAGATTCCGGAACTGTAACAGTACAAATTCCCGGAAACAACATTTTCAGTAGTGAGAAACTTTCCTATCTGATGAAGAAAGCTGAAAGGGGGGAATCACTATGAGAGTGGAAATTCGAGACCGAGAAGCCTTTTCGTTGCTTTCTCTCGTGAGTCTACGCGCGTATTTGAAGTCCAGAGATTGGGTTGACGAAGGTGATTGGGGCGGGCGTGCCACCATTTTCAGTACCGTAGATGACAATCGAAAGTGGGAGATTCTTTGCCCTCACCGCGACACTGTCGCCGACTACGCCGAATGCATGGCCGAAAACGTCGCAGTACTCGCCACCGTTGAGGACCGGTCGCAGCTTGACGTGTATTATGACTTGACCAGCACTGGAGCGGATGTCATACATATACGTTCACAAAACGGACTGGCCAAAGAGGCGCTTTCTCTTCGCCAAAACACTGAGTGGCTTGGCGCCGCGTATAACATGCTGGCCTCAGCTGCCAGGGCCGCGGAAAAGCCGAGCGCGGCATTCCGTGGCAGAGTCAGTGACACTGTAACAGCCTATCTTGACGATGTACAACCCCTACCTGGGTTTCATGAGGGCTACGCACTGACACTTCGCTCACCCGTCCCGGCTGGTTTTGGGCCCCCAATGGATTTTGGCGATGCATTCACCGCACCTTTCCCGCGACGTGCAACTTCCCAACTTGCCAGGGCGCTTGACCACACTGCCATAGCAATTGCCGAATCGGTTTCTGAAGGTTCATTGGAACCGTTCAGGCAGGGTGTAAGCGAAGGTGTGAGCGCCAACCTATGCGATTCCGTTGCGACACTTGCCAGCGAAGGGAAAGGAATCAAAATCGATCTGCATTGGGCTGGTGTTCGGCCTTCCAATCTTGCCGACGGCGACTTTCAGTTTACTGAGAATTCAGCTGCCATCTTGAGCGAAGCGGCGGAGTTTCTCCGCCGCAAGGATCCGTCCTTCGATGAACGCATCATTGCGCACGTTGTCCGGTTAGAGAGAGAGCCTGATGAATTCGATGGAAAGGCAATCCTTCTTTCCATGAGGGACGAACACTTAATCCGCCTTCGGGTCGAATTCGAGGAGCCGGTTTACGACATGGTGATTCAGGCATTCAAGGATCAAAAGTTCATAAGTCTGAGTGGTGACATAATTCCTGTTGGCAGCGGGTATGAACTGCGTCGCCCCCACAGCTTGTCCCTTCTTATGGATAGGGAGTAAAGTTCCTTCCAACCTTCTCAGGGGAAGGAGAGATCATTCGTCTACCGTCTGCCACAACTTGCGGACGTCGGTACACAAAGGTTGATCCCCAAGGCGGAGTTGTGAACCACGAAATGGGAGACGGTCAGGCGGAGGATGCAAATGCATTTGATTGGAGATCGGGCGGCCAACCGTAACTGATTGTCCCTGCGATAAGGCGGCCGTCTCTTGCGGTTCGCTCGTGCCGCTAGTGGACCGGAATTCTTTCCTTCGCCAGGATGCGATGCACATTGGCCGCGGCCAGGGGATAGCTCTCGTCCGGCAGGTGTTCGAGCATCATGTAGCCGTCCGGATGCTCCTCATTCCACAGGCGCAGCGCGGTCCCCAGGTCCAGCTCGCCCTCGCCCGGGATTTCCTCGTCCATGTGGAGCACGAAGCCGTCGCGCACCGCGATATCCTTGCAGTGTCCGATGGCGCTGACCGGCCCCATACAATCGAAGATGTGGCGCAGCCGCGCCCTGCTGTCGTAGACCTGGTGCAGCGTCTGGAAATGGTTCACGTAGTCCATCACCAGCCGCATGCGCGTGCTGCCGACATCGCGGATGACGGCGCGGTTGAACTCGGGCGAGCGCATGATCGTCAGCAGGTGTGTTTCGACGACGACGGTCTGTTCCAGGGATTCGGCCACCGACGCCAGCCAGCGCAGCGAGTCGAGGAGCCGGTCGCGGCAGGCCGGCCGGTGGTTTTCGCGGTGGGGGCTGTAGGGGCCATTGCGACTGAGGCTGCCGCTGCGGATAAGGGCCGCGTGGGCGCCGAGCGCGCGGGCGATGCCGAAGCCGCGGCGAATGTCCTCGAGCAGGCGGGCGCGGGCGTCGTCGTCGGGGTCGAAGAGGCAGCCCTGATAGCCAATGCCGACCTGCACGATGTCGATGCCCTCGTCGGCAAAAAGCAGCCGCACGCGCTGCCACATCGGCGCCGTGGCCGGCGGCGAGTCTTTGGCGGAGATCGACAGTCCCACCCCCGTCAGCCGCAGCGCCCGGATCGCGGCCAGGTGGCGGCTGCGGATCTCGGCCGGATTGGCGGGCAGCATTCCGACAACGCCCAGTCTCATAGGACAACTCCATCAACGCGGCCCGGCGGTTGACCGCCGAATTGTTGACATCCTTCGAACTTACAGTAGAATCGGGTCATTCCTGCACGGTTATATCAGCAGATTTTATCGAAAAGCGCAAACGGCCGGCGCAACTTCTGCCGGCGAATCGCCAGCGCTTCGAGGAGGATACGATTGGCCAACGAGGAGAGTCGCGCAGGCGGGGCCCCCGCACAGCTGGCGCAGGTGCTGGCTTACGTCGAGGTCCACCGGCAGGCGTTTATCGACCGGCTGCTGGCCTATGTCGCCCGGCCCAGCATCAGCGCCCACGGGGTCGGCATCGAAGAGACGGCCGGATTTCTGCTCGGCTATTTGCAGGGGCTGGGCATGGAGGCGCAGCTGCTGGCGAGCGCTGGTTGGCCCTTCGTGTACGGTTGCCGCCGGCAGCATCCGGGCGCGCCGACGGTCCTCCTCTACGGCCATTACGACGTGCAGCCGCCCGATCCGCTGGAGGCGTGGGATTCGCCTCCCTTTGAGCCGGAGATTCGCGACGGGCGCATCTGGGGACGCGGCGTGGGCGACAACAAGGGGCAGCATCTGGCCCAGCTGCTGGCGATCGAGTCCTGGCTGGCCGTTAGCGGCGGTCTGCCCTGCAATGTCATTGTGCTGCTCGAAGGTGAGGAGGAGATCGGCAGCCCCCACATCAGCGGCTGCGTGCGGGCCCATCGCGATCTGCTGGCCGACGCCGACCTGGTGATCACCGCCGACGGTCCCGTCCACGAAAGCGGGCGGCCCTGCATCAAGTTCGGCCCGCGCGGCATCGCTTCGTTCGAGCTGCGCGTGCGCCACGGCGAGCGCGACTTTCACTCCGGTAACTGGGGCGGCGTCGCGCCCAACCCGATCTGGACGCTGGTGCACCTGCTGGCGACGATGAAGAACAGCCGGGGAGAGGTCATCATCGACGGCTTCTACGATAATGTCGCGCCGCTTGGAGAGCTGGAGCGGGCCGCGTTGGACGCGCTGCCGGTTGACACGGCGGCCGTCATGGCCGGCGCAGGACTGGCGCGTCTCGACGAGCCGCTGGAGCGGCCCTTTTTCGACCGCCTGGCGGCCTGGCCGACCTTCACCATCAACGGTTTCCACGGCGGCTACGGCGGCCCGGGCACCAAGACTGTGCTGCCGCGCGAGGCGACCGTGAAGTGCGATATGCGCCTGGTGGAGAATCAGGGCGTGGAGGAGATTCTGGACAAGGTGGAGGCGCACGTGCGCGGCCACGCGCCCGAGGTCGAGGTAGTTCGCCAGGGGGGCATGGAGCCTTCCAGCACGCCACTTGACTCCCCCTACACGCGGCCGCTGCAAAAGGCATTTCGCGCGGCCCAGGGCGAAGACCCGCTCCTCATCCCCGCGATGGGCGGCAGCCTGCCCGACTATGCCTGGACGAAAATTCTCGGCGTTCCATCCTTCACAACGCCTTACGCCAACCACGACGAAGCTAATCACGCGCCCAACGAAAACCTGGAGGTCGAACGCTTCATCGCCGGCATCCGTACGGGGGCGGCCGTGCTGGCATATCTGGGCGCTCACAGTTGAAAGGGAAGAGCATGTTACGCATTGGCATCATCGGATATGGCCGCCGCATCGCCAGCATGGCCAGAGGGCTGGATATCTTCGACATTCCCTACCGCGTGACAGCCGTGGCGGACCCGCGCGGCGATGAGATCCGGGCGATCAAGGATCCCTTCCTGGCGGATGCCTGCTTCTACGGCACGGCCGACGAGCTGCTGGCCGCAGCCGGCGAACTGGACGGCATCATGATCGGCACGCGCTGCAACCTGCACACGGAGATGGCGCTCAAGGCGGCGCCGACGGAGCTGCCGCTTTTCCTGGAGAAGCCGGTCGCGATTACGTTCGACGAGGTGCGGAGGTTGGAGGCTGTCTTCCGGGACTACGCGGCGCCGACGGTGGTCTCGTTTCCGCTGCGGCTGAGCCCGATCGCGCAGAAGGTGCGCGAGATCATTGCATCCGACCAGGTGGGCAGCATCGAGCAGGTGGTCGCCTTCAACGACGTCGGCTACGGCAGCGTCTATTTCAAGAGCTGGTACCGCAACTACGAGCTGAACGGCGGTCTCTGGCTGCAGAAGTTCACCCACGACGTCGACTATATTAACTATCTGCTGGAGGCGCGCCCGCGCTGGATCAGCGCGATGAACACGCGCAGGGTTTTCGGCGGCGACAAACCGTTCGACCTGCAGTGCAAGGAGTGCCCGGAGCAGGAGAGCTGCCCGGAGAGCCCGTTCGTGCGTTTTCGCACCGGCTTCGAAGGCGGCCGCGTGCGATTTGCCGAGGAGGCGGTTTACCGCGACGACCAGTTCTGCGTCTTTTCAGAGGGGATCGAGCTGCAGGATATGGGCAGCTGCATGTTGGAGTATGAAAGCGGCGTGCAGGCCAGCTACACGCAGAACTTTTTCACCCGCTACCAGGCCGCGCGCCGCGGCGCGCGCCTCTACGGCTACCGCGGCATCATCGAGTTCGACTGGAACCAGAACCGGATCACGATTTTCAGCCACACGTCGCCGGTGGTGGAGACGATCGACTTCAGCGGTAACATGCCCCATTTCGGTGGCGACCGCGAGCTGAGCTTTGATTTTCTGATGGCGATGCGGGACCGGCGGCCGTCGCGCAGCCCGATCGACGCCGGCATTTTGAGCGCGTTGACCTGCCTTTGGGCGCGCGAATCGGCCAACAACCGGCAGCCGTATGAGGTTGTCATGCCGCAGGCGCCAGCGGGCGAGCCGCTGCCGTCTCAGCCCGAGCGGGAGCAGCCGGCGTGAGCGCTGCAGAAGAGCGGTCGCCGGAAGAAACGATCCTGCACACTGCCGGCAAGCTGCGGGCTCTGTGCAACCGGGGTCTTCGCTACGCCCGGAACCCCTATGAGATCGAGAGCCTCGAGCAGATGCTGGAGCTGAGCGCGGATCTGACCGATCTGGTGGACGGGCGTCCGCTGCCGGAGCTCCGTCGCGGGTTCCAGGAAGAGAGGCACTATCTTACGCCGTATACGGTGGTGGACACGGCGGTCTTTGACGGAGATGGGCGCATTCTGCTGATTCAACGCGGCGACAACGGGCGCTGGGCGCTGCCGGGCGGCTGGTGCGAGGTGGGCGAGCTGCCGGGCGAAGGCGCCGTGCGTGAGGTGTGGGAGGAGACCGGCTGCCGGGTGGACCTGAGCGGCCTGCTCGGAATCTTCGACAACAACTACCATGGCGGTCAAGGGTTGGACCATCTCTATTGCCTGCTGTTCGCGGCGCGGCACGTCGAGGGGACCGCCGTAGTCACGCGGGAGACGCTCGATGTGGGCTGGTTTGCGGTGCAAGAGGTGCCTTGGAATGCGCTGCACGAAGCGCATCCTGCGCGTATCCGCTTCGCGTTTCAATGGCTGGGCGATCCAACGCTGACTCCCTTCTATGACCGGCCGCGACAGGAACCGGGGCCGACATGGCAGCACGGCGGAGAGGCGGAAAGCGCCGAGTGAGGAGCGGGACTCGGGTCGTTGCGCTCTCTTTTCGAGGCTCTGCGGCGGTGCGTAGGCGGATCGTAGGCGAATAGTCCAGCCCGGCAGTTCGACCGATTTCGGAAGCATCCGCACAAACCGCGCATCAGAGTCGCCCGTTTTCCACTCCCAGGCGGCAAAGGGGGCCGGTTTTCCAGTGCATTTGTCCGGCGGACCGGCTGGAAGCCGCCCCATCCTGGCCGGTGCCCCGAATGTCCCTGTACTATCTCAATTGCCGGGCCGATTTGGTATTATAGCCTTTCCACCTGTGGACGAATGCGGCCGGGGATGGTAAGATAGCAACATGACGAACATTTGTTCACTTATTGTTGTTTCCGGCAACGTCGTTTTGACGATTGCGAATCGTTTGGAGGCGGCATGGCGCTGGACAAGCTCATAATTCGGGGCGCGCGTGAGCACAACCTGCGCAGCATCGATCTTGAGATCCCCCGTGACAGACTCGTGGTGATAACCGGGCTGAGCGGCAGCGGCAAGAGCAGCCTGGCCTTCGATACGATCTACGCCGAAGGGCAGCGCCGCTACGTCGAGTCGCTCTCCTCCTATGCGCGCCAGTTTCTGGGGTTGATGGAAAAGCCGGACGTGGACCAGATCGAAGGGCTGAGCCCGGCGATCTCGATCGACCAGAAGGGCTCCGGCCGCAACCCGCGTTCGACCGTCGGCACCGTCACCGAAGTGTACGACTATCTGCGCCTGCTCTTCGCCCGCGTCGGTCAGCCCCATTGCCCCGAGTGCGGCGATCCGATCAGCCAGCAGACACCGCAGCAGATCGTCAACTCGATCATGGAGATGGAGGAGGGCGCGCGGCTGCTGATTCTGGCGCCGATCATCAAGGACCGCAAGGGACATCACAAGGGCGTTTTCGAGAATCTGCAGGCGCAGGGCTATGTGCGCGTGCGCGTCAACGGCGAGCTGTTTGAAATCGGTGAAGCGCCCGACCTGGACCGTTACAAGATGCACACGATCGAAGCGGTGATCGACCGCATCATCGTGCGCGCGGAGCGTCCCGACCCGGATGACCCCGACCGTGTCCTTCCCGGCACCGACCGGACGCGGCTGACCGACTCGGTCGAGACCGCGCTCAAGTTGGGAGAGGGCGCGGTCATCGTCTCGGAGGTCAGGCGGGAGCCGGCGGAGGGCAACGGCAGCCTGCGCTCAGTCACCGTGGACCGTGTTTTCAGCGAGCATTTTGCCTGTATGCGCTGCGGTCTCAGCTTCAGCGAGATCGAGCCGCGCACCTTCAGCTTCAACAGCCCGCACGGCGCCTGCCCATCCTGCGACGGTCTCGGCGTGCTCAAGGAGTTCGACCCGGAGCTGATCCTCGACAGCGAGCTCAGCGTCGCCGAAGGGGCGGTGCGGCCCTGGCAGGGCGCAAGTGCGAGCAACGGTGATTCGGGCTACTACAAGCAGCTGCTGGCCTCGGTCTGCCGCCAGTTCTCGATCCCCGTCCGAGCGCCTGTCAGGGAGTTGAGCAGCAAGCAGCGCGACATTATCCTGTACGGCCCGCCGGGACGCGAGAAGGTGCTGGTCAACTATCGCAACGCGCGCGGCTATGAGCGCACCTACGAGGCCCAGTACAGCGGCGTGCTGCCGAACCTGCAGCGGCGTTTCCGCGAGACCGACAGCGAATGGATTCGCAGCAAGTTGGAGGAGTACATGGGCGTCAGTCCTTGCCCGGAGTGCGATGGGCGGCGGCTGCGGCCGATGGCGCTGGCGGTTACGGTGGCGGGCCAGAGCATTGATGAGATTACGGCGATGTCGGTCAACGAGTCGCTGGCGTGGGTGCGGGAGGCCGCGGGGCAAAACGGCGCGCAGCCGCTCTTTTCGCCGCGGCAGCTTGCCATCGGCGGCCAGGTCCTGAAAGAGGTCGAGGCGCGGCTGGGCTTTATGGTAAACGTCGGGCTGGACTATCTGACGCTCAACCGCACCGCGGTCACGCTCTCCGGCGGCGAGTCGCAGCGCATCCGTTTGGCGACGCAGATCGGCAGCCAGCTGATGGGCGTGCTCTATATCCTGGATGAGCCGAGCATCGGACTGCACCAGCGGGACAACGTGCGGCTGATCAATACGCTGAAGGGGATGCGCGACCTGGGCAACACCGTGCTGGTGGTCGAGCATGACGAGGAGACGATTTGCGCGGCCGATTGGGTGGTGGACATGGGGCCGGGCGCGGGCGAACACGGAGGCGAGGTCGTCGTCTCGGATACGCGGGAGTCGTTCGCCGGTCATCCGCACAGCCTGACCGCGCAGTACATACGCGGCGAGAAGAGCATCGAGATCCCCGCGCTGCGGCGCGAGGGCAACGGCGAATATCTGTATGTGCGCGGCGCCACCGAAAATAACCTGAAGAAGGTCGATGTCCGTTTCCCGCTGGGCCGCTTGATCGCGATAACCGGCGTCAGCGGCAGCGGCAAATCCAGCCTGGTGGTGGAGGTGTTGTACAAGCGGCTGGCGCAGAGTTTCTACCGGGCGAAGGCCCGCCCCGGCAGGTGCGACAGGGTTGAAGGCATCGAGCACCTGGACAAGGTGATCGAGATCGACCAGAGCCCGATTGGGCGCACGCCGCGCAGCAACCCGGCGACCTATGTCGGCCTGTTCACGCCGATGCGGGAGCTGTTCGCCAGTATCCCGGAGGCGAAGGCGCGCGGCTACAAAGCGGGGCGCTTCAGCTTCAATGTCAAGGGCGGCCGCTGCGAGGCCTGCCGCGGAGACGGCATCATCAAGATCGAGATGCAGTTCCTGCCGGATGTCTACGTTTCGTGCGAAGAGTGTCATGGCGACCGCTACAATCGCGAGACGCTGGATATCCGCTTCCGCGGCAAGTCGATCTCGGATGTTCTGAACATGACGGTTGAAGAGGCGCTGGACTTTTTTCAGAACATTCCGCGCATCCGCAACCGCCTGGAGACGCTGGTGGCGGTCGGGCTGGGCTATATCCGCCTGGGACAGCCGGCGACGACGCTCTCGGGCGGTGAGGCGCAACGGATCAAGCTGAGCAAGGAGCTGAGCCGGCGCGATACGGGCAACACCTTCTACATATTGGACGAGCCGACCACCGGGCTCCATTTCGAGGATGTGCGCAAGCTGCTGGGCGTTCTGCACGAACTGGCGGACCGCGGCAACACAGTGCTGGTGATCGAGCACAACCTGGATGTGATCAAGAACTGCGACTGGGTAATCGACTTGGGGCCCGAAGGCGGCGGCAAGGGCGGCTATGTGGTGGCGGAAGGCACGCCGGAACAGGTCGCGGCGGTGGAGAAGAGCTACACGGGCCAGTTTTTGCAGGGCTGTCTCAGGAAGTTTTCAGTTTCTGGTTTTTAGTTTCCAGTCTTTGGTTTCGAGTGGTCAGTAGACGATTTGTGGTAGACCGGAATCGTGAAAGAGGGTTGCTGAGAGCCAGGGGGTGAGGCATATGTTTACGACCTGTCGGACAGTCCTGCTCGTATCGGTTTGCACGCTCCTCTTCCTGGCCGGCTGTGTACCGATCCAGCCTGAGACGGCGACCACGGCCGCGCCGCCGCCGACTGATACGCCCACGCCTGAGCCTACTGCCACACCTACGCCGGCGCCTACCGTCGCCGCCGCGGTTTCTGATGCATGGGAGACGTTTGTCGACGAGGCGCGCGGGCTGTCGATATCGTATCCTCCGGGATGGATTTTCATCGATCCCTCAACGCAGGACCTGGCGGACCTTTTCGCGGAAGCAGGCGAGCGGACAGGCAGCGAAGAGATTAAGGAGCTGATGACCTACGTTACCAACGTGATGCAGCAGCAGGGGAATATGTTCGTCGGCATGGGATATCTGGTTGGCGCCAACGGCCTCCGCGAGTCGGCGTTTCTTAATAATTTCAACGTGATCGCTGTTCCCCAAGAGGGTCTGTCCCTGTCACTGATTGTGAAATTAACCGCCGCCCAGTTGGATGCGCTCGAGGGCGTTGAGGTGGAGAGAGCGGAGGTGGTCGCCGGTCTGCGGCCCGACGGCGCGGAGGCGCTATCGATCCTGTCTCGCATGGACGGCGCCCTCTACAATCGCCCGGACACAGAGATCGTTTCCTGGCAGGTCGGGTTGCTGTCGCCGGAAGGGGAGACGATGCTGCTCATTTCATTTAGTTCCAACAGCGAGGATTTCGCTGAGCTTGAGCCGCTGCTGGGTGAAGTCGTGCAGCGTGTGGAGTGGCAAGAGTAGACCGTGATTGGCGGCGAGAGGCGTTTTCGATCCTCGAGCCATTGGAGTAAGGAAACGGGAATGCGCGGCATCCTCTGCCTGTTGCCATTGTGCCTATTCTGTCTGGGCTGGTCCAGTGGACCAGCCTCCCATTATTCGTTCGATCAAGCGCCCCATTCAAGCAAGGGCGCCATCAGCCACCCTTCTCAGAGTCCCTCCGGCACCGCGGCGCCCTCGCCGGACGAAAGTGGCCCGGCAAGCCCTGCGCTCCTGGGTTCGACGCAGGGCGGGGTCTTGGCTGACTGGCAGGTTTTCAATGACGCCAGGCTCGGGCTGACCATTTTCAGTCCTCCAGAGTGGCATTTCGTCGAGGACGTGCAGGCGCGGGCTTTGCCGGACGGGATGGCGGAGCTGGCCAGGGCAGCGCTTTCGAGCCTGCTGCTGCAGCTGCAGTCCGCCGGGCAACCGGACTCGCTGATCGGTTATGGCTATGTTTCCCCGCAGCAGTACACTGATCTGCTGCATGTTAACCAGTTCGCAGTCGAGATTTTCCCCTCGAACGGGTTGACGCTGTACCAGTTCGGCTGGGGCGCGGCCGCGCGGTTGGAGCGGCAGACCGGGACCGACGTCGACAGCCTTGAACTGGTCACCCGATTGCGGCCAAACAGGGAAGAGGCGATTTCGGTCCGGTTCCGGGGGGGCGTCCCCGCGCGATCCGTTTCGCAGTCCGTTCTGACAGGCGCAAGGACGGCGGGCTGGCAGGTATCCCTGATGTCGCCGGACGGCCAGTTCGTGCTTGTGCTGACTTTTTCGGCGCCTGGCGAGCAGTTTGGTCTGTTGGAGCCGCTGTTTGAAGAGATGGTGCGGCGCGTGCAGTGGGCATACACCGAGGCGCCGGAGCCCGCGGCCGGGCCGGTTGCGTTTGCAGAGAGGGCGCTTCAGGTCCACGCGGGGCCGGCCCCATTCAGCCCCGTAGTTGGCGAGGTCGTTGCGGGGAGCCCGTTCTCTGTCATCGAGCGGGATGTTACGGGGGCGTGGTGGCGGATCAGCCATGGCGGTCAGCCGGGTTGGGTTTCGGACCATCAGATGGCTGTCAATCTGCCGGACGCGCCGGCAGCCGTAGCGGTGGCGATGATCGAGAGGCGGGTGAACGTGCGCAGCGGGCCGGGCGCCAGCAACCCGATAATCGACGTGGTCATACCCGGACAGCAGTATCTGATCACCGGCCGCAGCGCAGAGGGAGAGTGGCTGCAGATCGATGATAATGGCCGGCCGGGTTGGGTGTACGCCGAGCTGGTGACCGCGGTCGACGCCGGGAATGTGCAGGTAGCGGTCATCGGTTTTCCGCATCCGCCGTTGCTGCAGATATCAGAGGCGATGATAACGGTCAATTGGGTGATGAACGTGCGCGGCGGGCCGGACATCAGCTACCCGATCATCGGTTCGGCCTCGCCTGGGCAGCAGTATACAATCACCGGCAAGAATTCGGCCGGCGATTGGTGGCAGATAGACCATGACGGCCGTCCCGGATGGGTTTTCGGCGACCTGGTTACGCCGGTCAATCCCGGGAGTGTGCCGGTGGTGACGGGATTTCCGCTGCCGCCGCTGTTGCCGGATACGGAGGCTGAGCTGACGTTCAGCCGCAGCATGAACGTGTATGACGGGCCCGACGCCCGCTACCCTGTCGTAGATACGACACTGCCCGGCTACCGCTATCCTGTCACAGGCAGGAACGCGGTCGGGAGCTGGTGGCAGATAGACATTCGCGGCCGGCCTGGATGGGTCTTCGGCCAGTTGGCGCGCACGGTTGTGGAGATGGAGGGTGGGCAGTAGTCTCCAGCCGAACGAGCGTTGGCAGGAGGCGGCAGGAAGATTTCGTCGACATTCCATTTACGCGCGCGTGCAGAATTGCGCCATTGGCTATTCCAGCCAGGGGGAGGAACATGATGACCTCCGTACTGAGAGTTGTGATCGCCTTTGCGATCGTATGTGTACTGGTTGTCGGACAAAATGGTTCGCGACTATTGGCATCACCCGCGGCGCTTATTCCCGCAGACAATTCAGACAGGGAGTTGCTGGTCGCGTTCTACCGGGCTGCCAATGGTGACGACTGGCTGAAGAACGACAACTGGCTGAGCGACGCGCCGATTGGTGTCTGGCATGGTGTGGTTGCCGATACGGGCGGACGCGTCGTTTCGTTGGACCTCAGAGAGAACGGGCTGCGCGGTCCAATTGCGGCTGAGCTGGGCGGCCTCACCGAGCTGAATTCATTGATCCTTGCCGGCAATGCGTTGGAAGGTTCGATTCCGTCAGAGCTGGGCAGCCTGAGCAACCTCGTATGGCTGGACCTGTCGGAAAACGAGTTGAGCGGTCCGCTTCCGCCAGCGCTGGGAAGCCTTACCGGGCTGTTTGTATTGGACCTTGCGAATAACCGGTTGAGCGGGACAATCCCTGCGTCGCTGGACGCGTTCTCCGACCTTACAGCGCTGGACCTCTCGAGCAATCAACTGAGCGGGGCGATCCCTGCCGCGCTGGCCAACACCAATCTGAAACAGCTGAATCTTTCAGAAAACGAACTGGACGGCGAGGTCCCGCCGGAGTTGGGCGGCCTTGTCAACCTGGCGCTGTTGAATCTCTCAGGAAACCGGCTGAGCGGCTGCGTACCCGAGGTCTTGCAGGATGTCGAGGAAAATGACCTTGACGGCATGGGGCTGCCGTTGTGCTCGGCATCGACTCCGACACCTACCGCGGTTCCCGAGATACTGAGCACGGCCCAGATCTTCAGAAAGATTTCACCGTCGATACCCTTCATACATACAGATATCGGCTCAGGCAGCGGGGTGTTGTTCGAGGGCGGATACGTGGTGACAAACGCCCATGTCGTCTGGCCGTATGACAAGGCGGATATCATATTTCCGGATGGAACAGGGTTCAGCCGCGTGGAGGTGATAGGCTGGGACCTGTTGACGGACCTGGCCGTGCTCGGCCCGATTGATGCGCCTGCCGACGCCGTCGAACTCGTCAACGGAGAAGATGTCGAGATCGGTTCGGAGATGTACCTGATAGGCTATCCGGGCGGGGAAGAGGTGGAGCCGCAGCCGGCGATCACGCGCGGGATTCTGTCGCGCCTGCGGGAGTGGGAGACGCTGGGCGTCACCTACTTTCAGACCGATGCCATCGCGGTTGGCGGCCAGAGCGGAGGCGCGCTGGTTTCGGAGACGGGAGATGTGATCGGCATCAGCGGCTTCAAATTCACCGAAGGGAACTTTGGACTCGTGGCTTCGTCAGCTGACCTGTTGCCGCGCATCCGGCAGCTCATCGCCGGCGAGGACCCCGCCGGCCTCGGCGACCGGCGGCTGCCGCGAGCGGGGGGCAAACGCGTTCACGAATTGACGTCCCAGAGTTATCTGGATGCCTACATCATCAACGAGCCGGCCGAAACAGAGATTGAATTCGAACTCGGCGGCGAGAGCGAGATCGGGGTCCTGGTCTATGACTCGTATGGCAGAGAACCCAGAGGCGCGGGCAGGGGCTCTTTTGTGACCGAGATCGATGGGCCGCACTTCTTGATTGTTCCGGAAAAGATCTTCGGGGAGGCCACACTGAGCGCGAACCACGCGCTGAGACGTTTTGTTGACCCGGACCGCGACCGGCGGATCGAGCCGGGCGAGCCCCTGCATGGGAATATCGATTTTCCAGGCGACGTCGATACCTATGTGCTGCACCTGGAAAAGGACGAGCAGGTCTCGATTGTGGCGCGGTCAATTCTTGCTGACACCATGCTGACGCTCAGTTATCCGGGGGCGACGGAGGAGCAGGAGATCAGCGACGACGACAGCGGCGGCGGTCTGTTCAGGGTTGACGCGGGCATCGAATACAGAGCGTCCCATACCGGGGAGTTCACACTGATCGTGGAATCAACGAGCAGGTGGGCGCCTGGGGGCTACGTGATTTCTGTGGACTCGGACAGGACGAGGCGGGCCGCGGCGCCTCGAGCTCCGAAGCTGTGGATAAAGAGCCTGGTGGCGGTGCGGCAAGGTCCGGGCGTCAAGTACCCGATCGTGGGCGCGGCCGTGTCCGGAGAAACTTTTGTCATCACCGGCAAGGATGCTGCCGACGACTGGTGGCAGGTCGAATTTGATGGGCAGGCGGCGTGGGTCGCGGCCGAAATGATGACTGTATCCAACGCCAAAGACGTGGAGATTGTCGCAGGGCTTTCGGCGGCGCGCCAAGCCCCGGCGGTTTCGATCCACAATCCCCTGGCAGTTCCGATTGGAGACACGCCGGCTGTGTCCGGGCCGGCGTTTTACGACTGGCTCGCGTATGAGGACGGGCGGCGCGGCCTGAACGTGCACTATCCTCCCGACTGGCTCTTTGCTTCCTCGCAGGAGGAGCTGCTCTCGCTCCTGTCGCAAATGGACGACCATGGCATCGCAGAAGCTGTGATCGATGCACAGGCGACGTATATCAGTTCTCTGACGCCGGGCGGAGAGGAGAACGGATTCGTCGGCATGGGCTTCCCGCTTCGTGCCGAGGCGGCGAGTGGATACGTGAATGGATTCGATATCGAGGCGGTTCCGGCCGAAGGCCGTACGCTGGAGGAATTTGCGCAGCTGCTGAACGACCGCCTGGAGCAGTCTGGAACAGTCACAGTTGAGAAGGTTGACGTCGGTCCGGGCCTGCGGCCCTGGAGAGAGCAGGCGGCATCGATTCGATACCGCAGCGGCGGCGTCCTGGTTTTCGGTGACACAGCGGTTACAGCGCCGGGCGATGAGGTCGCCGGCTGGAAGGTAGTGCTGCAGTCGCCGGACGGAGAGAGTTTTCTGGTCGTCACCTTTGACGTATGGGGCGAAGATTTGGCGCGGTTGGAGCCTCTGCTACGTGGGATTGTGCGCCAGGTCGAGTGGGTGGACCGGCCCGTTTACGAGCCGTCCGCCGGCCCGACGATAACGCTCAGCCGGACCATGAACATTCGCGGCGGACCGGGCACCAACTATGCCATCGTCGGCTCGGGCGCCGCGGAGCAGCAGTTCGTTGCAATCACAATGAATGCGGCCGGGGACTGGTGGCAGATCGTGTATGAAGGGCAGCTGGCCTGGGTCTACGCGCCGTTCGTGACACAGTCAGAAGATACGGCCGGGAGGTCCGAGCTCGATGCCGGCGGCTGGCAGACATACCAGGAAGGGGCAAGCGGTCTGGCGTTGTCCTATCCTCCCGGCTGGCACTTTTTCGACCCGGCGCAGCCTTCCGTCGCCGACCTGACGCTCTTGTCCGCGGCGAAGGAGGGTGAAGGCGAGCAGCTCGGCGTTGCAGAAGCGGCCGCGATGGTGTCGTCAATGAGCGTGCGGCGTGAGGATGCACTAATCGGACTCGGTCTGCAGACAGTATTGCCTGACTCCGATGTCGGGCCGGGCAATTTCATGCTCGTCTATTCTTTCGCGGCCGATGGCCTCACGCTGGACAGCTACTCACAGATGGCCGCCGACCTGTTGCAGAGAGGCTTCGGCGTCGAGGCCGACAGCGTTGAGCTGACGCGGGGTATGAGGCCGCTGGGCGACGAGGCTGTATCGATCCGCTATCGTGAGGATGTCACCGACAGCGAGGTGTGGCAGGTCTGGCTGCTGTCGCCGGATGGCGGGACGCTGCTCGCGGTGGTTTTCAGCGTTCAAACTGATCAGTTCGCGGAGCTGGAGCCGCTGTTGAGCGAGATTGTGCAGCGCGTGCAGTGGACGGGGCAGCCAAAGGGCGCGGTGGCGACGAGCCAACGTAATCTGAATGTGCATAGCGGTCCGGGCATAGAGTACCCCGTTATGGGCAGGGCGACGGCCGGCCAACAGTTCCGCATCGTCGGCAGGGACGAGGCCGGAAGCTGGTGGCAGATCGAGTATGAGGGTCAAAGGGGCTGGGTCTTTGGAGAGAATGTGACGACGGCTGACGACGAGAACGTGGCCGTTGCCACCGACATTCCGCCGCCGCCGCCGCCGCCGACAGAGCCGGTCGTGACGATTGACAGAAATATGAACGTGCGCGCCGGCCCAGGGACCTTCTATCCGGTGCTGGGCACGGCCAGTCCCGGCGACAGATATTTCATCACCGGCAAGGACCGCTCCGGGAGCTGGTGGCGGATCAACTTCAACGATGAGTCCGGCTGGATCTTCAGCAACCTGGTAACGGCGGACGGCCCGCTGGACGATGTCCCGGTTATCGCGGCGTTCGACTGGGATGGGTTCCACGACGGCGGCCGCCGCCTGTGGATCTTCTATCCGGCGGGCTGGTTTTTCCTGAACATGGCCCACCCTTCCGATGCCGATCGCAGGAGCCTGATCGAGCATGTGGGCCGGGAAACGGCTGAAGAATGGCTGAGCGACGCCAACGCGGATATGGACGCCGAGCAGAAGGAATTGCATGTCGGCTTTGGCTTCAAAATCGTGACCGATTTTGACAACCAGATGTTTGTCACTGCCTACCCGTCTGAAGGATTGGAACTGGGGCAGGTGATGTCGTTCGTGCAGGACTCGCTGAGGGAGGCCGGGATTGACGTGGAGAGCGCAGAAATCGTCACCAATCTGCGTTACGACGGCTCCCAGACAGTCTCGATACGTTCTCGGGATAACCGCGAAGGGCTTGGTTCGGAGACGGTCAACTGGCAGGTCTGGCTGTTGTCACCAGACAGGGGAACGTTTCTCAGGGTTACCTTTTTCTATGAAGATGGCGGGGCGTCACAATCGGTGCCGCTGATGAGCGAGATTGTGCGGCGTATTCGTTGGGAGTAGGGGCGCTGGGCGTAGCAACGGCCTGCAAAACGCCTGCCGGCGGGAGGCTGCCGGCAGGCGCCGAAAGAAGAGACCAGCGCGACACCGCCCTCTCGATCGCAGTCCAGAACTGGCTGCGCGAGAGGGCGGACCTTTTGGCGCTGCAGCTATGGCCGCGGCCCTGCCGTATGCATGAGCACCCCGGGTAGGATTCGAACCCACGACCCTCTGATCCGAAGTCAGATGCTCTGATCCACTGAGCTACCGGGGCAAATTCGCACGCCGGAGTATAGCATGGCCGCGGCGCGACGGGAAAATGCACGGAGGAAAGTCGCGTATCGCATTGAGTATCACTTTGTGCGCTACTTTGTGCGTTGCGCGCGCCAGGCGCCGGCGAAGGCGCGCAGCGCGTCTTCGGCGTCGAGGCCCCGCTCCCTGGACAGGGCGACCAGCCGCCACAGCAACAGGCCCAGCGCCTGCTCGTCGCTGCCCTCCGGCAGGAGGCGCGCCAGCGCCGGATCGTCGTGCGCCAGCGCGACGCGGTCGAGGAGAGCGGCCTTGTGCGCCTTTGACTGTATCTCTCTGGCTTTGCGCAGGGCCGGAAGTGCGGCCGGCACGGCATCCAGCGGCCCGCGCGCCGGTTTTTCCTGTGCGGCCCGCTCCTCGGCCTTGATCTCCTCCCAGCGCACATAAAGCTGTTCGATATTTTCGATTTCATCATCGCCGAAGACGTGTGGATGGCGGCGGACCAGCTTTTCGACGCTCAGGCGCACCGCGTCGGCCATCTGAAAGCGGCCCTCTTCGGCGGCGATCTGCGCGATCATGGCGACAATGCCGAGCACGTCGCCCAACTCCTCGGCGATGTGGAGGTCATCGCCGGCGTCGAGCGCTTCCAGGGCCTCGGCCGCCTCGTCGAGCAGATAGGCGCGCACGGTGGCGAGCGTCTGCTCGCGGTCCCAGGGGCAGCCGTAGGGCGCGCGCAGGTGGGCCATGACCTCCTGCAGGTCGGCGTAACTTGCGCGGGGAAGCGGGGGCAGGTAGAGGCAGTCGCCGCCGCCGAGGTCGCTTTGCGCAGAAAGTTCGGCCAGCGGCAGGGAGCGTGCGCAGCCGGACCGGTTCCCGTCCGGGTCGATGAGCTGCAGCGGGTGGTCGTCGGGATAGGCGTTGCCCAGCACCGAGGAGACTGCCTGCGCGGTTGGCTGATCGCAGACGTTGAAGACGAGCGCCGGCAGCCCCAGGTCGAAGGGCGGATGATGGCGGCCGGAGAGGCGGGCCGCGTCGATGATCTGCAGGCCCTCACGCGGGTCGATGCCGAGGATCTGCACTGCCTTTTCTACGGCTTGGATCGGTTCGTACCGGGTCATTTTCGCCAGGGACGGGGCACCCTGTCTCTCCTGCATTGAAGTAAGCGCCGGACCGATGGAGTTTTTCGCACTTTACTGCATCCCCCGCAGGCGGTCAATTCTGCCGGACAGTCCGCCGCAAGGATTGGCAGGGATATTGAATCCTGATAAAGTAGTTCCAGGTCCGGGCCTGGCCGATCGGGGCCAGTTTGCTTCCCTTGGCGGGCCCCGGGCAGGCGGTTTCAACGCGGCGGGGAACCCCTTTGTTTTTCCGAGACGAACTGTGACAGACAATCTGCCCAACTGGTATACGCAGCCCGACCGCCCCGCGGCGATCGACCGCGTGGGGCCGGATGGGCGCGAGGTCCGTGTTTCGGTGATCGTGCCGTGCCGCAACGAGGCGCGCAACATCCGCCCGGTGCTGGAATGGGCCGCGCCCTATGCGGATGAGCTGCTGGTCGTCGACGGCCACAGCAGCGACGGCACGCGCGATATCGCGACGGAGATGGGCGCGACGGTGCTGCTGGACAACGGCAAGGGCAAGGGGGACGCGCTGCGGGTGGCCATTGCCGCGGCCAGCGGCGACATTCTTGTCTTTATCGACGCGGACGGCTCGCACGATCCGAGGGATATTCCGGCGCTGGTGCAGCCGATTGTGGACGGCGAGACCGATCATGTATCCGGTTCGCGCATGTTGGGTGGAAGCGACGAGCTGCACGCGACGATCAACCAGTTCGTGCGCCTCTTCGGCAGCCAGGTGATCACGCTCAGCATCAACTACAGCCAGGGTGTGCGGTTGACCGATTCGCAGAACGGGTTCCGTGCGATCCGGGCCGACGTGGCGCGCAGCCTGGCGCTGGCGTCGAACATTACGACGATCGAGCAGGAGATGATCATCAAGACGGTGCGCCGGGGGTACCGCATCTGTGAGGTTTCGACGCACGAGTATGTGCGCTCGAACGGCGAGTCGAACTTCCGGGTGCTGGATACCTGGCACCGTTATGTCGGAAACTGGCTCTACTATCTCTTTATCTGGCGGCCGCCAAGGCGGGGTAAAGCGAACGTGCGTATGGGCCTGAGCGGCAGGGCTGACGAGACGACCGACCGTCCTCCCGCGGCAAAGGACCACGAAGCAGAGGAGGAGAGCGCGCCCGGTTCCGGCGGCGGTGGAGCGCTGCGAAGAGCCGAACACAGATAGATGTCCCACTCCTCTGAAGCAGGAGGGGCGGCGCGGACGACTTCTCCTTTTTTCCTCTTTATTCGACCCAGAATTCAAACTCTGCTGGCGGCTTACCTCTATCTGGCCGCCTTCTTCAGCATTTTCGTTCCGCCGTTCGAGGCGCCGGACGAGATCTGGCATTTCGCTTTCATCCAGCACCTGGTGACGGAGCGGGCGCTGCCGGTCTCCGAGCCAGGTACGCAGGCGCTGTGGCGGCAGCAGGGTACGCAGGCGCCGGGCTACTATGCGGCCGCGGCGCTGCTGACCGCCTGGATCGACCAGTCCGACTTCCCTGAAATCTTCGGGCGCGCCAACCCGCACCGCGCGATCGGCGAACCCGACACAACGATCAACCGCAACTATCTGATCCACCACCGGGAGGCGGAGCGTTTTCCCTGGCGGCGCTCGATCCTGGCGTTGCGCGTTGCCAGACTTTTCTCGATCTTCCTGGGCGCTGTGACGGTCTACGGCGTTTACCGCACGCTGCGCCTGCTGCTGCCGGCGGAGGGCGCGTTGCTCGGCGCGGCTTTCGCGGCCTTTCTGCCCCAGTTCGTTTTCATCAGCAGCTCGGTCAGCAACGACAATGCGGTCAATGCGGCCGCGGCGCTCGTGCTGTGGCAGCTGACGGCAATGCTGGTCGAGGGGGGCCTGCCGCGGCGAAGGCTGCTGCTGACCCTGGGCGTGCTGCTGGGCCTGACGCTGCTCTCGAAATTGAGCGGGCTGGGGCTGGTGGGCGTGGTCGGGCTGGCGGTCCTGTGGCTGGCCTGGCGCGGGCGCAGCGTTCGACTGATCTTCGACGCGGCGCTGTGGACGGCCGCGCCCGCGCTTCTGATCGCCGGCTGGTGGTATGTGCGCAACTGGCGGCTCTACGGCGACCCACTGGCGTGGGAGATGTGGGAGGCGAACATCCTGTTGCGGGTCATCCCGGCGGGGCCGCTGCGGATTGTGGGGGAGCTGGGCAGCCTGGAGCGTTCATTCTGGGGGCTGTTCGGCTGGCTGAACCTGTCCTATCCCGACTGGGTCTACTGGGCGCTGCGCGTGGTCGGGGCCGTGGTCGCAGTTGGGTTGCTGGGCTATGCGGCGCGCCGTGCAAGACGCGCCGGGTGGGCGCTGCGCGCGCCACATGCCTTTCTGCTGCTGTGGCTGGTCGTGTTGACGATCTCGTGGCTGCGCTTTATGCGGGTGGCGCCGGCCGCGCAGGGGCGCTATTTCTTTGCCGCACTGCCGGTATTGGGGCTGCTGTGGGCGCTGGGCTGGGCGGGGTGGGGCAACCTGGGCCGGCGGTTCGCCTTGCCCGTCACATACGGCCTCGGCCTGCTGACCCTGGTTACGCCTTTTGTGCTGATTGGCCCCGCATACAAGCCGCCGCCGATGCCGCTTCCCGACGATCATCACTTCAGTCAATTAACGTTCGGGTTCGTGCCCATGGCCACCTTTGGTGAAGGAAATTCGGAAATCGATATTCAGGGCGCCAAATGGTCAACCGAAACGGCTCTGCCCGGCGACGATGTGCAGGTGGACCTGGTCTTTGGGGGGGGCTACCGTATAGAAACCGACTGGTCGCTATATCTCCATCTTGTAGACGAGGCAGGTCTGATCGTAGCCCAACTGGACACTTTTCCCGGGGGCGGTCTGCGTCCGACCAGCGGCTGGGACGGCGGCCTGCTGTTCGACAGCTATACGGTTACGATTCCGAAATCAGCCTATGCGCCCAATTGGGCGCGCTGGCGAATTGGGTTTTACGATCACCGCTCGGGCGAGCGACTGCTGCGCGACAACGGCGACCAGGACTTTACGTTCGGTTCCCTTGCGATAGCCTCTACCAGCGACGACCCGGAGCTTCCGACGCCCCTCCGTGTCCGTTTTGCCGACAACATCACCCTGACCGGCTACCACTTCAGTACACGGCTGCCGGCCCGCGGCGAGGAGATGACGGTCACCTTGCACTGGACCGCCTCAGGGTCGGTGAGCGAGTCGTATACAATTTTCGCCCATCTGTTGACCGACGATTTCGAGATGCACGGTGGGGCCGATTTGAACCCAACGCCGTTGACGGAGGCGTGGGAGGCAGGCGAGACGTTCGAAACCGTTCACAGGTTCACCGTCGCTCCGCGCGCGCCATACGGCCTTTACCAGATCGAGATCGGGCTGTACACGGTGCCCGACTTCAGGCGCCTGCGCGTGCTGGATAGAATCAACCCGGCCGAAGAGGACCGGATACTGATTGGGCCGCTGAGAATCGAGTAGGCGCCGCTTTGATTCACGGACCGATTTCGACTATGATTGTGTGATTGACGCGGCCCTGGCAGTTCTGATCTTGATGGGAATGTACACCGTCAGAGGGGTCTGGCAGTTGCAGTCGGAAGGGGAATTCTGGATGAGCCGCAGACGGAACAGGCGGCGGCGCCTGAGCCGCAACGAAAAGTTCTTCTATTTTTTGAGCTTGCTGATCGCGTTCAGCTTGGTGTTGGGCATGATCGGCATGGCGATCACGCCCGGCGCCTGAGCTGCCTGGCGGGGCGTCCCCCCTGTGTAGAGCCCGGACAGATGCCGTGACAGCCGAGGAACGCCGCGGCCTGGCGCTGGTTGCGATCGCCGTGATCTTCTTCAGCACCAGCCCGGTGCTGGTACGCTGGGCCGCGGTCTCGGTCACATCGTTCGAGATTGCGGCCGGGCGGCTGCTGGTGGCCGGCGTCGCGGTGGCGGGCGTGGTCCTGCTGCGTCGACGGGCCGCCGGCGTTGTGCCTCTCCTGGCCGCCCGCAGTGAATGGCCCCGATTTGCCCTCTTCGGCCTGGTCGCCGCGCTGCATTTCTTCTTCTACGCCTACTCGCTCGAATTCACAAGCATTACCAATAGCCTGGCGATCATGTATACGGCGCCGGTCTGGGTGGCGCTGCTGTCGCGCTTCGTGCTCGGGGAACCGCTGGCGTTGCGCAAGTGGCTGGGCATCGTCGTGGCCGTGCTGGGCGTGGCCGTCCTCTCCGGGTTCGAGCCGCTGCTGGCGCTAATGCAGGGCGGCGGCGCTTCCTATGATTTCACGCCCCGCACGCTGATCGGTGATCTGCTGGCGTTGGGCGCCGCGGTTACCTACGCCATCTACAGCATTGCCGGGCGCAGCCAGCGCGAGCGGTATCCGCTGCTGGTCTATGCCGGTACGGTCTATATCGTCGCTGCGCTGTGGCTGCTGCCGGCCGCGTTTGCCGCGCACCGGCCCGGCAGCTTCAACTGGCCGGCCGTCGCCAGCATCGCCGCGCTCGGCGTCTTCCCGCTGGCGTGCGGCCATACCCTCTACAACGCGGCGCTGAGGCGTGCGAGCGCCACCTACGTCAATCTGATTGCCACGCAGGAGGTGCTGGGCGGCGTGCTGCTGGGCGCGTTCCTGCTGCGGGAAATCCCCTCTTTCAACAGCATCATCGGCGGGCTGATCACCATCGGCGGGATCCTGCTCGTGCTCCTGTAGGCCGCCCGCAACAATCTGTGGCACGTGCGCCGCGCGCGCGAATGGACCGCTGCGCGCCGGGACCGGGCGGCCGTCGCCGCGCCAGATAACGCCGCGTCTGACAACGCTGGACTCAGGTCTGTTGCGAGATACGGGTCAGCGGGTGGAGCGGGCGGTGCATCGCATCGCTATTCGAGCGGGACATCTTCCAACTGGTCCGGATCTTCCGGCTGTCCCTGGAGCAGCTGCCGCACCACGTCATCGATGCGCCGTTTGTAGCGCAGCAACTCCCGCCGGCATTCCATCTCGGCCGAAGATTGGGGCTTGAACGAGCGCAGCGTCTCCTCCAGCTCCCAGTCGATCCGCACGCGGATGCGATTGATGACACGGCCGCGCAGGTACTCCCGCATCTCCTGCGCGATGACCGTATCGTAATGCAGAAGATCATCGTGCAGATCGACCAGGCGGTCGGAGCCTATTGCGGGGAGCGGCAGGGAGCGCAGCGTTTCCCAGGCTCTGTTCAGTTTGCGACGATTTACGCTCATGCCGGGTCCAGGTGGCGCTGCTCAGGCTCCGCCCTCAGTTGCTTGCGATTGTAGATTCGAGCGTCGTCCAAAACGGTTGGGCGCGATTGCGGCATAGGTGCTGAAGCCAGGTTGCATGCGCTGACTTTGAGCGCTTGTCGGAGAATCTTATTGACACGTGTGAAGTAGTTGAGATCTGCCGTCCGAACGGGAGGTTGGTAAGTCGCGCCAGGATTATAGACGTTGGCGCGGCGAATCGACAAGAATTGGACGATGCTGATTTCGTTTTGGCAGATCGGAAGCAGCCACAAGGGTGGCGCCGCGACGGGATGCAGCTTCGGCGAATTCCACGATTTGGCGCATTCTGAACATATGTTCTATAATGAATTCAATTGAGCGCCGCCATACTGAGCGGCGTGGGCATCTGACAGTTTGCAGTGTTTCGATACCACAACGCAAAGGAGCAGGAGCGATGGCAGCGAAATCCACGGAGAATGGGCCGGCCAGGGCGTTGGAGACGACGATCGCCAATCTCAACCGTCGTTTCGGCGACGGGACCGTGATGAAGCTGGGGGAGACGGGGCGGCTGGACGTGGCCGCGATTCCTACGGGCAGCCTGAGCCTGGACATCGCCCTGGGGGTGGGCGGCATCCCGCGCGGGCGCATCATCGAGGTCTACGGCCCGGAAAGCTCGGGCAAGACGACGCTCTGTCTGCACGCGATCGCCGAATCGCAGCGGCTTGGGGGCGTCTGCGGTTTTGTAGACGTCGAGCATGCGCTGGACCCGGGCTACGCGCGCAAGATCGGGGTGGACGTGGACGAGCTGTACGTGTCGCAGCCGGACACGGGTGAGCAGGCGCTGGAGATTGCCGAGGCGCTGGTGCGTTCGGGTGCGATGGATGTGGTGGTGGTGGACAGTGTGGCGGCGCTGGTGCCGCGTGCGGAGATAGAAGGCGAGATGGGTGACAGCCACATGGGCTTGCAGGCGCGGCTGATGAGCCAGGCGCTGCGCAAGCTGGTGGGCGCGGTGAAGACGACCGCCACGAGCCTGATCTTCACCAATCAGCTGCGGCAGAAGATCGGGATCATGTTCGGCAACCCGGAGACCACGCCCGGCGGGATGGCGCTGAGGTTCTACTCGAGCGTGCGGCTGGACGTGCGGCGGATTCAGTCGATCAAGCAGGGCAGCGATGTGATCGGCAACCGGACGCGCGTGACGGTGCGGAAGAACAAGGTGGCGGCGCCGTTCAAGGTAGCGGAGTTCGACATCATGTACAACGAGGGGGTCAGCAGCGAGGGGGACCTGCTGGACCTGGGCGTCGAACACGACATCATCGAGAAGCGGGGCGCGTTTTATCGCTATGGCGACATTCGTTTGGGGCAGGGCCGCGAGAGCGCCAAAGCCTTTCTGACCGAGAAGGCGGACATCGCCGCCGAGATTGACGGCAAGATCCGCGAGCGGGCCGGGCTGAACTTCAATCTTGGCCCACAGGAAGGGGCTGCGGACGCAGCTACGCGGAACGGCCAGGCCGAGGGAGAGACACAGGAAAAACTCTTCGCGGCCGCGGCCTGATCCGGTTGCGCGGCGCCCAGGGAAGGCGACAGGACCGGTTGCGGCGGCCTCGTGGAGAGTGGTAGAATCTGGGCAGTGAGTTGTTGCGCGCGCAGGCCGGCGCTTGTGCGGAGGTGGGAACATGGCATCAAAAGAGAAAGTGCCAGACGTACCGCGGGATCAGGGGAAACCGACCCAATCGAACGGCGCCGCGCTGCCCGACGGGCAGGTCGACGCCGACATCTCCTCAGGGCTGGAGAAAAGCGCAAACTGGGCGCCCGCTCATGGCCGTCGCGTCAGCCTGGAAGAGTACTGGGAAAGGTGGTATGAACACCCGCACGCGCATATCGACGTCAGCTACGAATGGAACAACGGCATCCTGGAGGCCAAACCCTTGCCGACATATCAACAGACCGAGCAGTACCGCTGGTTTTTTGGCCTCCTGTGCTTCTATCTGGAAGTGAATCCGATTGCGAAAATATTATGCCTGGAGACCGGGGCCCACATGTCGGTGCCCGACGGGAAGATGCCGTCGGGGCAGTGGGAGGTGGTATTCAAGCCGGACATCGGCATCATTCGGGATGATAATCCTGCCACGTGGGGAGATACAGAGCAGCGTTTCTATGCCGGGGTCTGCGACATGATCGTGGAGGAGCTGTCCGATTCGACGATGGCGGAGGTGCGGCGGGACACGGAAGAGAAAAAGGAAGGGTATGCCCGCGCCGGGGTGAAGGAGTACTTCATCCTGGACTCCAAAGACCGTTACATGCATTTTTACCGTCTCGGCGCCGCCGGGAATTACGACGAAATCGAGCCGGACGCGGAAGGGGTTATACGTTCACAGGTGCTGCCCGGCTTTCAGTTTCGCCGCGAGGACCTGCTGCGCCAGCCGGCGTATGCTGAGACGGCGCGCGACGCGGTGTATGCAGGATACGTCATGCCTGATTTGCAGGTCGGTGAGACCAGGGCCGAAAAGGCGGAAGAACGAGCCGATACGGAGGCACAGCGCGCCGATACCGCCGAGGAGGCGTTGGAGACGCTGAGAGCCGAAGTGGCCCGCCTGCGCCAACAACGTTCGTGACAGCAGACTCTCTTCGTTGTTGACTATGTTGCGCAGTGGCAACGCCGCCAAAGTCGAGTCCCTCCAGGCGTGTGCAACGGATACGCAGTTTCTTTGACAAAGCAGGAAAAATGCGATAGCGTTTTCCTGCTTTTTGGTGCCGAAGGGTCGCGAGGCTGAGGTGACCGGACCGTTCACGATTCAGATTCACAGTACAGATGGGAACGCGCGCAGCTCCACGCTGCGCACGCCCCACGGACCGGTGGAGATGCCGGCCTTCGCGCCGGTGGGAACGGCGGCCAATGTCAAGACCCTCGAACCGCGCGACCTGTCGGAGCTGAATACCCCGCTCCTGCTGGCGAACACCTATCATCTCTATCTGCGCCCCGGCCACGAACTGATCGAGCGGCTGGGGGGATTGCACAGCTTCATGGGCTGGGACGGCCCGATCCTGACCGATTCCGGCGGGTACCAGGTGTTCAGCCTGGCGCACCGCCGCAGCCTGGACGCGGACGGCGTCACGTTTCACAGCCATATCGACGGCTCGACACATCGTTTTACGCCGGAGCGGGTGATAGAAATCCAGGAATGTCTGGGCGCGGACATCGTGATGGTGCTGGACGAGTGCGCGGACCCGCTGGACGTTGACTACCTGGCGGAGGCGTTGGCGCGCACGCACGCGTGGGCCGAACGCTGTCGAGCGGCCCATTCGCGGGCGGACCAGGCGCTGTTTGGGATCGTGCAGGGCGGCATCTACCCGGAGCTGCGGACGGAGAGCGCGCGAATCGTGACGGGCCTCGATTTTCCCGGCTATGCGATTGGCGGGCTGGCCGTCGGCGAGACGAAGGAAGAGATGTACGCCACGCTGGACGCGACCTGTCCGCAGCTTCCGGTTGACAGGCCGCGCTACCTGATGGGCGTCGGCGCGCCCGAAGATATTCTGGAGTCGGTCGCGCGCGGGATTGACCTGTTCGACTGCGTGTTGCCGACCCGCATCGCGCGCAACGGCACGTTGCTGACCTTTGGGGGCCGGTTCAACATTCGCAACGCCCGTTTCGCCGGGGACAGCCGCCCCATCCAGGAGGACTGCGCCTGCTATACATGCCGCACATTCAGCCGCGCCTACCTGCGCCATCTCTTCGTCAGCGGCGAGATCAGCGGCCTGCGCCTGGCGACGATCCACAACCTCCACTTTATGCAACGGTTGATGGCGCAGATCCGGGCGGAGATTGGCCGCGGCACATTTGCATCCTTTATGGCCGGATTTCTGCAGGGCTATCGCATTACCGATCAGCGGGTGCGGCATGAACAGCGCCGGCGCAGGGCGGAGGCGCTGCCGTCGGCGCCGTGACGGGCCGGCCCGACAGCGAGGAGAGCCTGAAACGGGCAGAGCAGTCAATCTTTCCGCCGCCGCCGCTCACAAGGAAACTGTTGCGGCTTCATGTCTGAGCTATTCAAGGCGTTTGTTTTGGGCCTGGTGCAGGGCGCCAGCGAATTTCTTCCGGTCAGCAGCAGCGGCCATCTGGTGATCGTGCCCTGGCTGTTCGGCTGGTCGTCTTCATCTCTTCTTTTTGATGCGGTCGTCCACCTGGGGACGCTGCTGTCGATCGCGGCGGTGTTCGGGCGAGATTTTGGCGCCATCATTGTGGCGACGCTGCGAAGCATCAAATTCCGCTCGCTGGCGGATTTGAACGCTCGGCTGGGTTGGTTTATACTGCTGGGATCGGTCCCGGCTGCCTTCACCGGCCTGCTTTTGAAGGATTCGCTGGAGCGGCTCTATCATACGCCGCAGGCAGCCGCCGTTTTTCTGGCGGTGACGGCGCTGGTGCTGGCCGGCAGCGAATGGATGGGCCGTAATGTCGGACAGCGCACTTTGCTGGCAGCGATATCGTTGCGGCAATCTTTTCTGATCGGGCTGGCGCAAGCGGTCGCGCTGGCGCCCGGCGTCAGCCGCAGCGGCGTGACCATCGCCGCGGGTCTGGCCCAGGGCTTGCGCCGCGAGGCAGCGACCCGCTACAGTTTTCTGCTGGGGGCGCCGGCTTTCCTGGGCGCCGGCCTGTTGCAGGGCGCGGATATGTTGGCGTCGGACCCGGCGGCTGTGCGGGCCGAGCTGCCGGCGCTGACGCTCGGCTTTGTCACCAGCGCGGTCTGTGGTTATGCCGCGATCCGGTTGCTGCTGGCCTATGTGCGCCGCAACAGTCTCTATCCGTTTTCCATCTACTGTCTGCTCGTCAGTCTCGCAGTCTTGACAATTTTCGCTCTGCGACCCCGATGATCCGTAACCTGCGCAACGATCACCATGGCAATTTTTCCCACCTGCTGGCGCGGTTGGCGCTGGCGGCGGCCCTGCTTTCCGGCTGCGCGCTGCTGGAGCCGTCCAAAGCCCGTCCTGCTCCGGAGCCGCTCACCGTAACGGTGGCAGGGTCGACCGAGATGCGGCCGCTTCTGCTTGAATTGACGGCCGCGTACAGCGAGCGCAACCCGCATCTGCACTTTGTCCTGCGCGGGGGCGGCAGCCGGTTGGGCGAAGAACGGCTCGTGACCGGGGGGGCTGACATTGCGGCCAGCACCGATTTCTATCCCGACGCCGAGCTGCCTGCCGATCTTGTGCGCGTTCCGATTGGGGTGGACGGGATCGCGCTGATCGTTCACGGTGACAACCCGCTGGATGAGCTGACCCTGGCGCAGATTCGGGATATTTTTCACGGCCGGGCGCTGTTCTGGGAGGATGTTGGCGGCGAGGGCGGCGAAGTGCTGCTGGTGAGCCGCGAGGACGGCAGCGCAACGCGTGCGCTGTTCGAGGAACGGGTTATGGGCGAGGAGAGGGTCTCTCTTACGGCGGTTGTCATGCCGACCAGCAAGCATGTTGTGAAGTATGTGGCCGATCATCCCGCGGCGATCGGCTATGTCACCTCCGCGTATATCGAACAGGGTGGAGAGTCGGCTGAAATGCAGGGCACGAGCAGCCTGCTTTCCGGGGCGGCGGGGCAGGTGGTCAAGGCGGTTTCGGTCGAGGGGCGTCTGCCCTACGGGGCAGACCTGGCAGATGCCCAATATCTGCTGGCGCGGCCACTCTACCTGTTGATCCGTGACAGCGGCGATCCGGCGCTGGAGGATCTTGTCAGTTTCGCGCTGGGCGCGGAGGGGCAGGATATCGTCGCCCGTTATCACACACCGATCCGCTAGCGCGTCCGGTCCGGCGCGGCTGCCGGGCGGTCGTGGCAACCTGGCAAGCAGAGGGCCGGCGTTCTCCGGCCGGCGGACTCTTTCCCCTCACTACTTCATCCCTCTTTCAACCCCATTTCTGCTGTTTCCGGCCTGCAGGCCGGGGTCTGCGCTGCCTGGCGCAGCTGTTGACTTGCTTAGGCTCTATGCTATGATTGGCTTCACGTCTACCCTGGATGAAGACAATCGAATCGCCGCACGCTTTTCAACAGTTTTTGATAGGGCATTGCCGGCTATCGCGGCCGCGAACCGGGGTCCGCGACCCAGCGAAGTCAGGGGACTCAGATGAGCAAGTTAGCCCTACTTGGCGGCGAGAAGGCCGTCACGACCGAACCGCATTTCGGTTCCCATCACCGCTCGCCGATGTGGGAGAGCGGGCAGGCGCCATCGTGGGAGGAGTTTTCCGAGGCGTTTGCGGCGAAGATGCAGGTCGCCTACGCACTGCCGGTGTCGTCGGGGCAGGTGGCGCTGAACTGCCGGTGTCGTCGGGGCAGGTGGCGCTGAACTCGGCGCTGGTGGCGGCGCAGGCCGGGCCGGGCGATGAGGTAATCGTTCCTTCCTTTACCTGGATTGCCAGCGTGAGCTGCATCATGCACAACAATGCGGTGCCGATCTTCGCTGACGTCGATCCCAAGACTTTTACGCTCGACCCGGAAGACGTGCGGCGCAAGATCACGCCGCGCACGAAGGCGATCATCGCGGTCGACCTTTACGGCCACCCGGTGGCCTTGAAGGAGCTGCTGGCGATTGCGCGCGAGCATGATATCGTGCTGATCGAGGACTCGGCCCAGGCGACCGGCGCGGAAGTGGACGGCCAGATCATCGGCGGGATTGCCGACATCACCTGTTTCAGTTTTGCGGGCAAGCCGATTGCGGCGACGAGCGGCGGCGTGATGACGACGAACAGCCGTGAATATTACGAGCGCGGCGCGCTGGGCGGGCAACATCCGTCGACGCTATCGAAGATTCTGACCAACTCGGAGCTGCTCAGATATGCGTCAACGGGCGGCTACGGCGACAACCATCGCATCGACCGCTACGCGATGACGGTGGCATACGAGGCGCTCGAGACATTTGAGGAGGCGAACGAGGCGCGCATCGCCAACTGCAACCTGCTCACGCAGGAGTTGAGCAAGGTGAAGGGGATTACGCCGCCCTACGTCGCGCCCAACGCCAGGCACGTTTACCACATGTACTCCAGCCTCTACTCCGAGGAGGACCTGGGCGTGCCGCGCGAGGCGTTCGTCAAGGCGATCAACGCGGAAGGGGTCACGGCGCTGACCTACGTCAACAGCGCCAACTTTCTCTTTCACCCGGGCGGCAAGCCGATGCCCTCGGGGCCGATTCACCACCGCGCCATCTTCCAGGAGAAGAACGTATACGGGCACGGCTGCCCCTTTCAGTGCCCCCATTACACCGGTGAGGCCGACTACTCGTTCGGCTCCCTGCCGGTAACGGAGGAGCTGGTTGACCGGGAGTTCAACTTCCTGCAGCCGCACCTCTCCGCGCCCAATGGCCCCGATCAGATGGAGCAGTACCTGGACGCGGTGATCAAGGTGGTCGAGAATATTGGCGATCTGGAAGGCTACGAGGTTGACTGAGTTTTTCGTTTTCAGTTTCTTGTTTCTAGTGGCCGCAGGGATTGCGGACGCGCGGGGTTGCATGCGGGGGCTGCTTTCGCTACGAACTGCTGTACAGGCGCGAGTGGAGAGACGCCGATGTTGGAGGAGCTGAGTTTTGACCAGTGGCAGGAGTTTGAAAGCGAAGGCTATCTGCGGCTGGGGCGCTGCCTTACCGACGACGAGCTGGCGGCGATGCAGCAGCGCATGGACGAGATCATGCTGGGCACGGCGCCGGTCGATTACAGCCGCATGATGATGCAGCTGGACCGAATTCCCGGCAAGACCGATGCGCCGGGACCCGGTTCGAAGGGGCACAAAGGGGCGACGCTGCACTATCGCAAGATCCAGGATTTGGAGTTCGACCCGCTCTTTCTGCGCTACATGCAGAAGCCGCTCTTCCGCCACATCTGCTGCATGATATACGGCGCGGATACGCCGGTCGCGTGCATGCGGGCGATGTTCATGAACAAAGCGGCTGCGGTCGCGGCGGATGACCCCGACGGCGGATCATCGCCGGCGGTTGGAGGCTACCCCCTGGTCTGGCACCAGGACCGCTGGACTTTTTACGACCGCGACCCGCTGATCACGATCTGGACTGCGCTCGATCCGGCCACGGTTGCGAACGGCTGTGTCTTCATCGCCCCCCGCCGCCATCACGTGCTGATCAATCCGTCGCACACCACCGGCTTTATGACCGATGAGCAGTCCGACGCGTTGGTGGCTGAGGCGGAGACGATACCGCTGGAGATGGAGGCAGGCGAGGCGGCGCTGCTGCACAACTATCTGCCGCACAGCTCCGGCGTCAACAGCAGCTCGATCGCGCGGCGCGCGTTCAGCGTCTGTTACATGGATGCGGCGACGGTCGACGCCAATAACCATGAGTACTCGCTGATCTTCGGTGACGGCGCGCTCGACCCGGAGCGGCTATAGCGGTCCACGGGACCGTCGTCTGCCCCCGGCATTTCAGAGACTTGGCAACGGCTGGAAAAGGAGGGAGAGATGCAACCCGAATTGGCCCTGGCAACGCGGGAACAGATGGTACGCGACGGCTACTGCTTTGTCGACGACATTCTGACCGAGGAATTTCTGCAGGAGCTGCGTGAGGAGACCGAGCGTCTGATCGATGCGCACGTGCCGCCGCCCGACGTGAGGTACCAGGGGCAGCACGTGGTTGCTCACGCGAAGGACAACGACGTCATCAGGCGGCTGTTGGAGTGGGAGCCGACATGGCAGGCGCTCGAAGAGATGGGATTCGGCGATTTCGTGAGCACGGGCTCGATCATCATTCTGACCAAGGACCCGGGCGAGCCGGCGCTCTACTGGCACCAGGACTGGATGGAGTGGAACGACCCGATCAGCACGACGCCGTGGACGCAGAAGTTCTTCGTCTCCTACTATCTGAGCGACACGACCGTTGAGAACGGCTGTCTCAAGGTGATCCCGGGCACGCATCTGGAGCGCATCCCGCTGCATGATGTGCTGGTCCCCGCCCACGGCGACGGCGCGCGCTACGTCGAAGAGGACCACCCGATCATGTTCAGCGACCATCCCGACCAGGTGGATGTGTGCGTGCGAGCCCGTTCCTTTGTGCTGGGGGATGCGCGGATCCTGCACTCGGCGCGGCGGAACCTGACCGACGAGCGGCGTACGTTGATCCTGGGCTGGCACCAGCGGCGGCCGGAGGTGTGGGACAAACCGCCGGCCTACTGGCAGGGCGAGGTGCCCGAGGTCATCGCCAACCGCAATGCCGGCGAGGAATATTCCGGCACGCGCGTTCCGGGCGAGTATCTCAAATTCAGCAGCCAGTAGGATGCCAGTCCATGGGAGAGCCCGGACGGGCGCCGGGAGCCTGCGCATGTCGAGCAGGCACGCGAGATCCCTGTCTTTCAGATGCGAAGGTACTGCGAGAGGCCGCAGTTTCAAGTGGGCGCAGTGCTGCGCTCAGGCAGTGACACGACAGGGCATGCATTGTCTGGGCCGCTATCGAGGGCAGGCCGGTATTCAGGGGTACACAAATGAGTGCACAATTTGAGATTCCCAGAGATGTCGTTGTTGATTTTTGTCAGCGCCACCAAATCCGTCGCCTGTCTCTGCTACGGGAAAGTCTCACATCGGAAGAAGATCTGGACTTTCTTGTGGAGTTTGACTCCGGTGCAAAGGTAGGGTTGCTGCACTTAGGTCGTTTAGAAAGGGAGTTGAGCAAAGCGCTTGATCGGTCAACCCATCTGCTGACCTATAGGGGCGTCGAGAAAAGCCCCAACCCCTTGTTTAAGGAAGCGATATTCGATTCAGCCGTGCTCCAGTATGAACTCGAATGATGACAGAGTACGTCTGGTTGCCATGGGTGTTTATGCTGCCAAGGCGATTGAAATGTTGGGCACGACAAGTCAGGATGCGTTGGAACGGAATGAAATGATGCAGTTCGCCCTCATAAAACTGGTTGAAATTGTAGGCGAGGCCGCCAACTGTGTGTCCGATCAGACGCGGAGCAAACACCCGGAGATTCCATGGAGTGACGTCATCGGAATGCGCCACCGGCTGGTTCACGACTACGAGGCCACAGATCTCGGTTTGGTGCGTGAAACGATTGTCGATTATCTGCCTTCGCTCATTGAGCAGCTTACAGAAATCGTTGGCGAAGGAACTGCCGATCTCGCCTTCTCAAGGACCGGGTCGTAACGGCCTGTTCAATTTTCCAAGAGGATTTCGCGAGGGTTTTTTGGCTTTAGACAGCCAGGGCGAACAAGACTGATGACGCCCAAGGGTTTGAATCGATAGAGAGTAGCCCTTACTTTCTGCTCCCGAACATTCAGTTCCCGCCACCGTCCACCGGACATAGAGATGATGCGTTTTGCGCTGTTTGGCGCCGGCCGCGCCGGCACAATCCACGCCAACAACATTGCCGCCCATCCCGCGGCGGAACTTGGCTACATCTTTGATGTCGACCAGGGGGCCGCGCAACGGCTCGGGGCGCGGCTGGGCGCGCGCTGCCCGCAGCGCCAGGAAGAGGTCTGGCAGGCCGACGATGTCGACGCCGTCCTGATTGCCTCCACGACCGATACGCACGCCGACCTGCTGCGGCAGGCGATGCCGGCGGGCAAGCCAACCTACTGTGAAAAACCGATCGATCTCGACATCGACAAGGTGAAGGCGGTCGTGGCCGAGGCGGCCGCGTACGACGTGCCGATCTTCATCGGATTCCGGCGCCGTTTCGCGCCGGAGTTCCGGCAGATGCGGGGGCGCATTCAGGAAGGCGCAGTCGGGCGGGTCGAGTCGGTCCGCATCGTCGCGCGTGATTTTGAACCGACCGCGCTGGCCTACCTTGAGCGCTCCGGCGGCCTGTTGCGCGACAAGATGGTCCACTATTTCGACCTGGTCCCCTGGATGGTATCGGAGATGCCCTCCGAGGTTTTCGCAGCCGGTTCCTGTATCATCGATCCGGCCAACGTGCCGGCGGGCGACGTGGATACGGCGGTGGTCCTCCTGCGTTTTCCCAGCGGCGCGCTGTGCACGATCGAGAACAGCAGGCGGTCGGTCTACGGCTGTGATGACCGGGTTGAGGTGTTCGGCTCCGAGGGGCTGCTGCAGTCGAGCCCGGCGCGGAGCCATCCGCTGGTCCATTTTACGGAGGCGGGCATTGTGGAGGGCGGATTTTCCCAATCGTACAGTGAGGAGAGCTTCGCGTTCGCGCTGGACGCCTTCATCCGTGCGGTCGCATCGGGCGCGGCCGTCTCGCCTTCGCTGGAGGACGGCTACCGGGCGCAGCTGGTCGCGGAAGCGGCGGTCGACTCGCTGCGGATGAACCGGCCGGTTGAACTCCAGTGGTAGCCGTTGGTCCGTTGTCGCTGCGGATTCTCCGAAAGAGCACGAGCGTCGTCCCAGCAGCCGCTCCCCGCAAATGAACGCAAGAACCGACCCCTTCTCAGATCCATATCCGCGGCGTAAAGGTGAGACCGTCCTGCTTCTCGACGAAACTCTGATCGAGGAGGAGGAGGGCATCCGCCGCGAGGTTCAGCCCTGCAGCAAGGTCCCCTTTGTGATGGAGCCAGACGAGGACAGGCCGTGGGAGTACTGCGGCGCGGGCATGAGCAAGCGCATCCATCTTTACGGTACGGTCCTGTACGACGAGCTGGTTGGGAAGTACCGCATGTGGTACTTCGGGCGCATGGGCCCGCACTGGCGCGTGCCGGCCGGCAACTACCAGGTCCCCGGCCTCTTTATCCCGCGCACCGACGAGCGGCCATTCCACTGCAACGGCGTCACCGCAGACGGCTACGGGCGCCGGTTCGTCGACAACGACCGCGGCGATCTGACCCTATACGCGGAGAGCGAAGACGGCATCCACTGGCTCAAGCCGGAGCTGGGTATCTTCACCTTCAACGGCAGCCCGGCCAACAACGTCATCTGGGACCTGCATGGCGCCTCCGTCTTTATCGATCGCGGCGAGGAGGACGCGGCCAAGCGCTACAAGGCGATCGGCTTCTGCCGGCGCTACCGCGGCATCTTTCTGCTGACCTCGCCCGACGGCATCCACTGGGATGACAGCAGTCATCTCGAACCGGTGGTGAGGCGCAGCAACGAGGGCACATTCAACGTGACCTTCGACCGCGCGGCCAATCTCTACCGCGCCTATTCGATTCAGCGTTTCGACGACCGCCACAAGCGCCGCGTTATCTGTTACTCGGAAAGCCCCGCTCTGACCGGTCCCTGGAAGGACTCATACCCGGTATTGGAGCCGGGCAGCTGGGATGATGAGGTCGCCCACCGCCGGTACGGCGCGCAGCGCGCCGAGTTTCACAACCTTTCCGCCTTTCGCTACGGCAATGTTCATCTCGGTCTGCTGGGCGTGCTCTACGTGACGGCCGAGCAGATCCCGGGGGAGAAGAACCAGATCCCGTGCGACGGCCCGATCGACGCGCAGTTTGTCTACAGCCGCGACGGAATAAGTTGGCATCACGCCGACCGCGGCCGGACGGCGGCGCTCCCGCGCGGCGAGGGCGAGGCGTGGGACAGGGGCATGATCATCGGCACGGCGAAGGAGCCGGTCCTGGACGGGGAAGAGGTGCATTGGTATTACACTGGCTGTGAGCATACGCACGGCGAGACCGACATGGAGAAACGGGTCAAGCGGCTGGGGCGGGCCAGCTGGCGGCGGGACCGTTTCGTCGCGCTGGCCGCGGCCAGCGAGGGCATGGTTGCGACCAAGCCGTTGCTTTTGTCTTCTGCCGCCGCATTGGAGGTGAACGCGGATGCTGCCGGCGGTCAACTGCGCGTTGAGCTGACCGGGCCCGACGGCCGCGCCCTGGAGGGATTTTCGCGTGAGGCGCGCAGACCTTTGCAAACTGACGACATGCGTTGGCGGATCCCACTGCAGGATTTCCCGACAGGAGCCAATGACCCGGTCCGGATCCGCTTCTTCCTCGATCGAAGCAAGCTGTATAGTTTTACATTTCGCTGATCACCCCACAGGGTTTGCTCTACCGCAGGCTGCAGGTGTCCAGACGACACCCCAAGCCATGGGCAAGGTTTCGGGGAATCCGATGAATCTCCCCAGCCAGGAAAAAGAGCCTCTTGCAGCCAGCGTCTTTCAATTCGAGAGAGTCCTTGTCCTCCCGGAGGAGGTCGGGCAGAGCCGGCTTTTCCTGAAACGGCGCAAACTTTACCGCTCCATTTGCAGTTTCCAGATTCCTCGATTTTCGAGATGACCTGGCTGGCGTCAGCAGGAACGGTGCCCCGGATCGGCCCTACCAAATACCCTGCCAAGTAAGAGAGTCCACTCTCAGGCCGGCAGTTTTCCCAAAACAACCACAACATTGTCTTCTGGCGCGCGCTGAAGTTTCTTGTGTGACATATTTGTGCAACATTTCACCGCTACAGTTGGCAGCAATGGGGGATAGGCCCTCAGGCAAACCCAACACAGTGCATTGAGGTGAAACGGTGTCAGACAAGATATTGTTGACAAGGAAATTAGTGGTGATCGTCGCGTTGATTGCGGTCATGGTAGCCACCGGCATGAGCGGCTGTACAATGACCGTCGGAACAGGCGAGCATCATGGCTCAACCGGCAGTGAGACGAGCCGGGAGGAACACGGGCGAGAAGGCGGCAACGGGGAAGGCGAGGGCAGTGAAGGTGAGGGCAGTGAAGGTGAGGGCAGTGAAGGTGAGGGCAGTGAAGGTGAGGGCGGTGAAGGTCATAGCGCAGACGAAGGCGAAGAATCGGGCAATGCCCTGACCCTGACCGAGCAATACGATACGGTTCGAAAGGGCGCCCGGCTGGTCCTGGCCTACGACGTCGAGAGCAATGCCTTTATCGGCACGGTGGAAAATACAACGAGCAGCGCCTTGCAGCAGGTCCGGGTTGAAGTTCACCTGTCGAATGGAGTCGAGCTCGGACCGACAGAGCCGGTTGACCTCGCTCCCGGTCAAAAGGTGGATGTGAGGCTTGCGGCAACGGCCCAGACGTTTGAGGGGTGGACGCCCCACGCCGAAGTCGGGCCGGGAACGGGCGGCGAGGGCGGTGAGCACGGTCCCGGCGGTGAAGGTGGTGAAGGTGGTGAAGGTGGTGAAGATGACGGCGAACACAAGAGCGGCGACTATGAAAGATCGCGGTGAAAGCAGCCGGCAGCCGTTCGCCGGCGGAAGCAGACGACAGGCCGACGCGGCGCCCATACCGGACGCCGCGTCGGTCAGGTCCCGTTGAGAACCAATGATGCGTCACATGATTTTGATTGTTGAAGATGATACCCGGATCGCGAACTGGCTGCAGATCTTTTTTGAGCAGGCGGGCTATACGGCCGAAGTCGCCGGCGATGGCAGGACAGGACTCACCCTGGCCCGCACCATCGCTCCCGACCTGATTGTGCTCGATCTGATGCTCCCCGGCCTCGATGGAATCGAATTTTGCCGCATATTACGCCGCGAGTCCGATGTTCCCATCATCATGCTCACCGCCAGGGAAGCCCATGCCGACCGTATCAGCGGGCTGGAAAGCGGCGCAGATGATTATGTCGTCAAGCCTTTCGATCCCGAGGAGGTCGTGGCGCGCGCCAAAGCCGTGTTGCGCCGGGTCAATGACAAAGTGCAGCAAGTATTGACCTGCGGCCACATCACGATCGATGAAACGACGCAGCGCGTGACGGTTGACGAGCGCCCCATCAGTTTAAGTCATGCGCAATTCCTCCTGCTTTCCGCCTTCATGCGGCATCCGAACCAGGTGCTCACGCGCGACCAGCTCATCGCATTGGCCTTCAATTCCGATTATGACGGATATGATCGCGCGATTGACAACCACATCTTTCGTATGCGCAGGCAGACTTCTGTAGATGGGCGCCAGCCGATTCAAACTGTCTACGGCGCCGGCTACCGATTTGTTACGGAGGAGGGTTGATGTCGTTACGCTGGCGTTTTCTGGGCGCATTTATCCTGCTCATCGTTCTTGTTGTCTCGCTCAGTTTGGGCGTTGGATACTACACGACACAGGCACAGTTGGACACATTTATTGGTGCGCTCAGCAGCGAAGAGGCCAATGATTTGGCTCTAAAGTTGAGCCGCGCGTACAGTTCGTCAGATGGCTGGGAGTCGTTGGAAGCCGTTTTAGCTGAGACGGGATACCTCTTCGAAAACGGGACGGAACAAGAGCGTCGCGAAGAGACCGAAGAAAACGCCTTCGAATTCTTCCATAGCGAGTCTGACAGAGACCGTATACGCGTTGTTATTACAGACGGCGATGGGTATGTCTTACAAGATAACTTCGCCGAGCTGCGATCGGGTGAGCTCGCGCCAGAGTTGGGTGGACAGCGCGTCGACATATTCGATCTGCGCACTCGCCAGCCTGTCGGACACGCGTATGTTGACGTGAATCGTGAATTCTGGTCAGCCGAATCGCACGGCTTTCTTCGGAACCTGCTCTACACCACCACGATTGGCGGGCTCTTGACTGTTGCGATGGCCCTCTTGCTGGCGGTATGGCTCGCCAGGCGCATCACCGCTCCAGTCAGCGCGCTGACCCAAGCCGCCCAGTCTATTGCGCAGCGCAGCGATACCGTCCTGCTCCCGGTTACCTCCCCGGACGAACTTGGGCAGATGAGCGCGGCCTTCAACCAGATGACAGGCGCGCTGCAAACACAACGCGACCTGCGCAAGCGGCTGCTCGATGATATTTCGCATGAACTGAACACGCCGTTGAGCGTCATTCGTCTGGAAGCGCACGGGTTACGCAAAGGGTTGCAGACGCCCGCAAGAGCAGCCGACCGGATCATTCAGGAAGTGAAGCTGCTTCGCAACCTGGCGCGTGACCTGAACTGGCTGGCCGAAACCGAATCAGACGAGTTGCGGCTCACAGTCGAACCGTACTCGCTGCAACGGCTGCTCACCGCTGAAGTGGAACGCTGGCAGCCGCAAGCGCAGACAGAACAGATCACGCTTTCGCTGCAGTCCCTGTCTGAGCTGCCGATGCTGGATCTTGACCGGATGCGGATGAGCCAGGCGTTGGGCAATGTCATACACAATGCGCTCCAGCATACGGAGGCGGGCGGCCGGGTCAGGGTTGCGGTCGCCAGGCAACGGGGCGGGCGGGTTGAGATTTCGGTAACGGACGACGGGGCGGGGATTGACGCGACCGATTTGCCCCATATCTTCGACCGCCTCTACCGTGCCGATCAGTCGCGCAGTCGCGGCACGGGCGGCATGGGGCTGGGGCTGACCATCGCCCGCGCCATTGTCGAAGCGCACAAAGGTACAGTTGCCGTCGCCAGCAAGGGGCTTGGCCAGGGGACAACAGTACGGTTCGACCTGCCACTGCCTTAGGTGACGGCAGCCAATCAGCCCTCTCTTCGTTGCTATCCGACAAAAGGGCGCGTCCCGGTTGACAGTTCGCGGGAGCGCAGGCGCCGGTTTGCTAATTTGAACAGCGAGTGCTTCAATTCGCGGTACGCCATATGTTGTGAGAAGGGAGAACTGAGAGGTTGCACTGCGCCTATTCCGGCGCCAGAGCCGGGAGACGCCAGGACTGACCGGGGCATGGCCTCCCGAAGGGTGGACCGGTTTACACATGAGCGATCATGTGGCGGTCAACAGTCCCGGCCGCCAGCCGACTCGCCAAACGACTCGCCAAACTGGGACAACGGAGACCGGCCGCCGAATGGCGCAATGAACGTGAACGGGGAACACAAAGATGGAGGAGTCCGATGCATCTTTCCAGCCAAGAGAAAGAGTCCTATGAGGCCAACGGTTTTCTGCTCAAAAAGGGCCTTGTCACTGCAGAGGATATCGGGCGGATCCGCCGGGAGTTGGAGGACATTCACCGGCGCATGGTGACCGACCCACCGCCGGAGGTCCATGTCGCCTGGGAGGACGAGGACGCGCCGGACGAAGACAAAGTCATTCGCCAGCTGATGCACAGCGAACTGGTCAGCCCGACGCTGGACGGCATCCTGCGCTGCGACGCGCTCGTCGACATCGTGGCCGAGCTGATGCACCCGCAGGTGGCGCTCTATCACAGCAAGCTGCTGCCCAAGGAGGCCGGCGTGGGCGCGGCGACGCCCTGGCACCAGGACTACGCCTATTGGAAAAGGGACGAGAACCGGCCGATAATGATCAACTGCCAGCTGGCGATCGATCCGATGACGCTGGAAAACGGCTGCCTTGAGTTCATCCCGGGCAGCCACCGTTGGGGGTTGCAGGACCACGAGCAGCACGAGGAGACCTTCGGCAAGTTCCTGCCCGGACACTACTACAAGCGGGATGAGGGCGTGACGGTGCCGATGGAGCCGGGCGACGGCATCTTTTTCCCCTCCCTGGTCATCCACGGCTCCGCGCCCAACCGGTCGCCCCATCCGCGCTGGGCCAATACCTTCGCCTACAACGTGCCCGGCAACGGCGAGCGCCAGACGCGCGAGATACTGCGCTGATCAAGGTGATCGCGGTGGGCAGCGGTGTCGGAACGCGCCGCGTCCTGCAAAAATTGGTTGTAGCGGCCCGCGTGTGCATAATTTCGTTCCAATCCCTACCGCCCCGTTCGTTCCGCCTCAATCTTGACGTGCCGGTCCTTTTCGCCTGGCGCTTCAGCAAGATTACGCCCGACGTTCCGATCGTGCTGGAACGCAACCCCTACTACTGGAAGGTGGACCCCGCCGGCAACCAGCTGCCCTACATCGACAAGGTCTCGACCGATATTGTCGAGGACTCGGAGGTCCTGAACCTGCGCGCGGTGGCCGGCGACATCGACATGCAGCACCGCCATATCCTGATGGAGAACTTCTCGCTCTTCAAGGAGAACGAGGAGGCTGGAAACTACGAGATCCTGCTCTGGAAGTTCGGCGAAACGAGCGACTCGGTCATCTCCTTCAATCTCTGTCACCCGGACCCGGTGCTGCACGAGATTTTCAACGACAAGCGCTTCCGCTTCGCCATGTCGCACGCGATGAACCGCGACGAGGTGATCGAGGCGGTCTACCTCGGCCAGGGCGAGCCCGGACAGCCGGCGCCGCTGGCCAGCTCCCCCTTCTACGATGAGTCGCAGGCCAAGGTCGCGACCGAGTACGACCCGGACCTGGCCAACTCGATGCTGGACGAGATGGGTCTGACAGAGAAGAATGACGACGGTATCCGCCTGCGTTCGGACGGCGAGACGCTCAGCATCATCTTCAACTACGCGCCCGTCTTCGGCTCCTGGCGCAGCATCGGCGAGCTGATGCAGAAGTATATGGCCGACGTCGGCGTGCAGCTGTCGCTGAAGGAGGAGGCCCGCCCGTTGTGGAGCCAGCGCGTCCAGGCCTCCGAGCACGACATGACAGTCTGGACCGGCTCAGCCGAGTTCAACCCGCTGATCGACCCGCGGCATTTCATGCCCTTCTCGCAGGGCAGCTCGCATCACGCAGCCTGCCACGCCCTCTGGCACACCTCGGGCGGGGCCAACGGTGTCGAGCCGACCGGCGACCTGCGCACCACGATCGACCTCTACGAGGCGATCAAGGCCACGCCGGACGTTGATGAGCACAAGCGCCTCTTCCAGCAGATTCTCGACCTCAACAAGGAGAATCTGTGGACCTTCAGCATGGCGGTCGGCCTGCCTGCGCCCGTCGTTCTGAGCAAGAACATGGGCAACGTCCCGCGTCTGGGGGTCTCCTCCTGGCATCTGCAGACGCCGGGCAGCACCGTGCCGGAGCAGTACTACTTCAAGAGCTGATAACTTCAGTGGCCAGTTGTCAGTGACCAGTTGTCGGTGGTCGGTTGCCAGCAGATTCTCTGGTGACCGGCCACAGGCCGCTGTCGTTTCGCTGGCCACTCGCCACTTTCCTCTGACCACTGGTGTTCAATGTCCTCATTCATATTCCGCCGTGTCATCCTGATGATCCCGACGCTGTTCATGAACTCGTTGATCTCCTTCGTGGTCATCGAACTGCCGCCCGGCGACTATATGACCTCCTATATCGCCAACCGTATGGCGATGGGGGACGATGTGCGCCAGGACGAGATCGACGCGCTCGTCAAGCAGTACGGGCTGGACCAGCCGGCGCCGGTACGCTTCACCAAGTGGCTGGGCAACGTATTTCAGGGCAATTTCGGCTTCTCGTTCGAGTGGCAGCTGCCCGTGAGCGACCTGATCTGGGACCGGCTGGGCCTGACGGTGGTTGTCGCCTTAGCCGCGCTGATGTTTTCGTGGATCGTCGGGCTTATCGTAGGCATCCTTCCCGCGGTCTACCAGTATTCGATCGGGGACTATGTCTTCACCGCGCTCAGCTTCATCGGCCTGGGCACGCCCAATTTCATGATCGCTCTGATCCTGATGTGGATCGCGCTGCGTTATTTCGGCACCAACATCTCCGGCCTCTTTTCGCAGGAGTTCGTTGACGCGCCGTGGAGCGTGGCCAAGTTCGTCGATATGCTCAAACATCTGTGGGCGCCGGCCATCATCGTGGGGACGGCCGGGTCGGCCGGGCTGGTGCGCACAATGCGCGCCAATCTGTTGGACGAGCTGAGCAAGCCGTACGTGGAGACGGGGCGCGCCAAGGGCCTGAACGAAGTGCGGCTGGTGATGAAGTACCCGACGCGGGTGGCGTTGAATTCCTTTGTCAGCACGATGGGCTGGGCCCTGCCGCAGCTTGTCTCCGGCTCGATCATCGTTTCGGTCGTGCTGAACCTGCCGACCACCGGCCCGCTGTTGCTGCGCGCCCTCCGGACCCAGGACATGTACCTGGCCGCCAGCTTTCTGCTCATGCTGAGCACGCTGACGATCATTGGCACGCTGGTTTCGGATATCATGCTGGCCCTGCTCGATCCGCGCATTCGGATGGGCGGGTGAGGGGGAGTTTTTAGTTTTTGGTGGGTGCGTTGGCCGGGAAGACCCGGTTTTCTATCTAAATGGCCACAGACCAGTCGTCTACACAGCAAATTCGGGCGGGAGACCTCCAGCAGGGGTTGGAGGAGGACGTCGGCGCCTATCTGCCGATCGAGGAAGAGGAAGAGCAGATCTACGTTGCCTCGCCGCTGCAAATGATGTGGTGGCGTTTCATCAAGCACCGAATGGCGATCGTGGGCGGCGTGGTCGTTATAATCCTCTATCTGATCGCCCTCTTTGCTGAATTTCTGGCGCCCTACAATCCTGAGACCTACGAAGTCGCGCTGACCTACGCGCCGCCGCAGCGGATTCATCTCTTCCACAACGGGGCGTTCCAGGGCGGTCCGTTCGTCTACGGGCTGACGCAGGCGCGCAACCCCGAAACGCTGCGTATGGAGTTCCAGATCGATGAACGGGTCCGCTACCCGGTCCGGTTCTGGGTCGAGGGGGACTCGTATAAGCTCTGGGGCCTGTTCAGGAGCAGCCGTCACCTTTTCGGCATCAACGCCGCGGAGCCGGTGTTTGACAACGTCGGCGGGGAGGAGATCGAGCTGCCGGCGTTCGTGCCGGTATTCGTTCTCGGCGCCGACAAGCTGGGCCGCGATATGTTCACGCGCATCATCTACGGCTCGCGCATTTCGCTCTCGATCGGCCTGATCGGCGTGACGCTGAGTTTCATTTTCGGCGTGGTGCTGGGCGGCATCTCCGGCTACTACGGCGGCGTGATCGACGTTCTGATCCAGCGCGTGATCGAGTATATCCGTTCGGTCCCGTCGATTCCGCTGTGGATGGCGCTGAGCGCGGCGCTGCCGCAGGACTGGTCCAGCATCAGGATCTATTTCGGCATCACGCTCATCCTCTCGTTGATCGGCTGGACCTTTCTGGCGCGCGCGGTGCGCGGCCGCTTTCTCTCGATGCGCGAGGAGGAGTTCGTCCTTGCGGCCCGTTTCGCCGGCGCCAGCGAGATGCGCATCATCCTGCGCCACATGGTGCCCTCCTTTTCCAGCCATTTGATCGCCTCGGCCACGCTGGCCGTCCCGACCATGATCCTCAGTGAGACGTCGCTCAGTTTTCTGGGCCTGGGGCTGCGGCCGCCGACGATCAGCTGGGGCGTCCTCCTGCAGGAGGCGCAGAACCTGCGCTCGGTGGCGCTGGCGCCCTGGCTGCTGCTGCCCGGTCTCTTCGTTGTCATCACAGTCCTCGCGTTGAGCTTCCTCGGCGATGGGCTGCGCGACGCGGCCGACCCGTATCATTAGAGTTTTTGGTTTTCAGTTTTCAGTTTTTGGTGACTGCGCGGCTGCCGCGCTGTTGTGTTGCTGGAAACGATGAACTGGCCCCGATAGATTCTGCGACGTGTTCGCCAGCTGTCTCCACCGGTTATCCCATAGAATCTGATCAGTGACGCGGCGGAGTGCGTCCTCTTTCCCGCGATAGCCTGCGGGGTGCGCCTTGATGGAGCGCTTCGGCAGCGGTGGCCTTCCGGTGTGGAAGGGGGTGGGAAATCGACTCAATTTGGGCCTTAGTCGGGCCGCGTGCGCGGAAGTGCCCCCTGGATAGACGCGGGTTGACGGCCCTGTACAGCCGGAATACAATGCAGCCCGACCGGTACGCGGTGTGTTTCGGATACGCAAAGTCCAGCGAGGCATACGCCCATGCGCGCGCAACGACCCAACATCCTCGTTTTCATCTGCCACGACCTGGGCCGCTACCTGGGCTGCTACGGCGTCCCCGGCGTGCGCACACCGCACATCGACGCCTTTGCCGCGTCATCAATCCAGTTCGAGAACAGCTTCTGCGTCGCGCCGCAGTGCAGCCCGTCGCGGGCCGCGCTCTGGACCGGCCGCTACCCGCACGCGAACGGCGTGGTCGGGATGGCGCATACGCATTACGCCAACGACCTGAAGCCGGACGAGCGGCACCTGGCGCAGATCCTGGCCGGGAACGGGTACGAGACGCGCCTCTTCGGTGTGCAGCACGAGGCAAGCAGCCCGCAGCGCTGCGGCTACCAGCATGCCCATCCGCGCGGAAGCTGCGCCGAGCTGGCGGACGCGTTCTGCGGGTCGCTCGCGCAGTTTCGCCAGCCGTTTTTCGCCCAGATCGGCTTCTTCGAGCCGCACCGCCCCTTCCCCAGCGACACGGCACCGCTCGAAACCGACGATGTGGCGATCCCGCCCTTTCTGCCGGACATTCCCGTGGTGCGCGAGGACCTGGTTGATATGGAGGCCTCGATCGCCTCGATCGACAAGGCGTTCGGCCGGGTGCTGGAGGCGCTCGAGGCGGCGGGCCTGGCCGACGATACGGTGGTCGTCTTCACCGCCGATCATGGCATCCCGTTCCCGCTGTCGAAGATGAGCCTCTACGACGCCGGCATCGAAGTGCCGCTGTTGATGCGTATCCCCGGACTGGCGGCGTTGCCGGCATCATCAGCTGCGGAGAAGGGGCAGCCTGGACAGGAGGAGAGCCTGCGCTTTTCGGAGTTTGTCACCCACGCGGACTTTGTGCCCACCGTGCTTGACATGCTGGGGATCGAAACGCCGCCCAATCTGCACGGGCGGAGCTACTGGAGTCTGCTTCGCGGGGACGCCTATGAGCCGAGCGATTGCATATTCGTTGAGAAGTCCTACCATGTCTACTACGATCCGATGCGCGCCATCCGCACGGAGCGCTGGAAACTGATCGCCAACTTCGAGTTTTCGCCCCGGATTGAGACGCCGCCCGACTTTCTCAACAACGGCAAGGGCTACCCTGAAACCAGCATCGCCCTGGATGTCTCCTCCACCGGGCTGAACCATCCGCCGTTCGAGCTGTTCGACCTGGAGCAGGACCCGTTGGAGCAGAACAACCTGGCCGAGGACCCCGACTACGCCGGCGTAAGGGACGACCTGGCGCGGCGCCTGCGCGCCTGGATGGAGGAGACGGAAGACCCGCTGCTGGACGGCCCGATGGTGCAGGCCACGTACACCAATCGAATGCGGGCGTTCAAGAGCCTCTGAGCACAGGGTGCAGGACGACGCCTGGGCTCCTCTCCTGACCCGCTCTTACACATTTCCCCATAAGCGTGACAGTTTCCGCGCGAGCCGCTGGAGAGCGTTCGCCGATTTCGCGACTGTTTCGACGTTGGAGACACCGTCCGGCTGCTCAGTTCCAGGTGTCGTTTGCGGTCTTTTCGTCAGGCGCTCCTGTCCGGGCAGGAACTCGACCGTGCCGCCTACCCCTACCGTCACGCGCAGAATGCCGCCCTCATCATCGTGGAAGAGCAGGGTCCGCTCGTCTTCCTCGATAAGCGTGTAACCCTGCCCCTCGAACGTTTGGCGTGCGTCGGCGAGCTGCTCCTCGATCGGCATGGTCTGGTTTTTGGGTGGTGTTACCGTGAAGGGAAACTCGGGCAGGCGGCGGGGGGTCTGAAACTGCTCCGGTTCGAAGTTGTGGGGAATCGGTTCCAGCTGGCGCACGCGTGCGATGACAGTTCCTGAATCGAAGAAGGCGTCCTGGCCGAGATGATCTTTCGCGGCTTGTTGCATCTGCCGGGCTGCCGGCGTGTTCCAGTCGAAGGGCGTGGCCGAGGTGGTAAAAAAGATGCCGCCCGTGTCGAGCCAGCGTTTCTCGACGCAGGGCAGATCATCGAACTTCTCCCTGCCGAACCAGTCGACATAGAAAGGACCGAAATAGTTGCCCCAGAAGACGCCGGGGATGCCCTCCTCCAACGCAACGCCGATGCCACTTCCCCTGCCTGTGACCCTGTACTCCGGGGATGGCGCGTGTCCACCCGTCGTACTCCATTCAAGGTAGTTCTTGGCAAGCCATTCCTCAGATAGGCAGAACGGGGCATACCATGTCTCATGCCGGTCCAGCAGGCCGGCGGTGAACTCCAACCAATCCTCTAACTGTTCCACCTTCCGCAAAAAACCTTCCTCGACTCTGTAACTGCTGAGCGAAAACGCTCCGTGCGGCAGATTGCTCCACTCGATCCTGAAAGTACAGGACGGGCTACGCGTCCGTTCAAAGATGACCATCACCCACACCCGTTCCGGGTCAAGCTCTTGTTTGGCGAGCGCTGCAAGGGAGGCGACCGCCGCCTCGACCCGTTTGGGTGTCAGCCGGCGATACGGTTCATACTCGCCGGCCTTGTTTGGCGCAAAGTGCGGCTGCGCCATCAGATAGTCGACCATCTCTCTCGCCCGCTTCTCTGTATCGAATGCGGCTCGGCTGTAGATCAAAACCTCTAATTCAGGATCGGTTTTTGTCATCTCTGTTCACCTTTACATTGAGATGTACGGGTGAATGAATTCCCTTTCAATCCTGTGTGTCCCTACAAGTAGAGCGAGCTTTCCAAGCAGCTTCATGTCCTCGCGAATGCAAAGAGCGTAAGTGTAATCCCTGCTGTCCACCATACGATGCCGGGCGATGGCCTGCTTTTGCCAGCTAAGATGGGCCGTATCCTTGCGGGCCTCCATCCGCTAAGCGCTGTCATTGTTTGAGAAGATTCGCCAGTTTAATTTCAATTGCCCCCGCTCCACTCAGTACATCTGCCGGTAAGCCAACCAATTCGCTGTTTTGGCATAGAGTTCTTTGTTCTGTGCTCTGGTCCCCCGGGTCTTCCTGATCATACTTGACCAGCACACCTATTTCTTCTGGGCATACCTCCTCTCCTGGGCGGGGTAGGCTGGTCCTCGCGAAAGTCGGAATAGGCCACCTGCTGCGCTCAAATGATGGCGAAGGCGTTCCAATCAAGGGCCACTTACCTTCGATGACGTGCAGGTCGCCAAACCAACCGACATGAATTGCGTCGGAGGGTTCCAGGCGCTCCGTATCGGCAATAGTTGGGACTTCGGAATAGACAGGCCCAAAAAAGTAACCCAGCCCTCCTTTTGTCCTATATCTGCCGCGTACGATGATGCCCAACGCATACTCTCCATCTTTCAAGGTCACTGCAAACCATTGCCCTTCATCGTATTTGATGTGTTGCTTTCTCTTAGGTTTCATCTGTCATTCCCCTGAAACCACAGTTTTCTCTTCACACAGATAAGCCTCATATGGCAGGCCGCAAACCGTGATCCAGAGCGGCGGTACACAACGGGGCAATTCATCAATCCGCACCAGCGCCTACCCCGCCCCCAACCACCTCCCGAACCACTCGTGGCTCATCCGGTGATTGTACCCATGCGGCCCGGGATGCACGGCCAGCGAGCAGCGCTCTCCCGCCTCCAGCAGCTCGTAGGCCCGCGCGGCGACGGCGAACTGCTCGCGCACGCCGGCGATGGGGAAGATGTCGTCCTGCTCGCCGGCGATCGCCCGCAGCGGTCGCGGCGCGATCAGGGCGGCCAGGTCCCCCATCTCGGCCCACTCCAGGATGCCGGGCACATAGTTGCACTCGCAGTGGCGCAGGTTGTAGATCGAGGCGCGGAAGGAGCAGAGATAGCACCCCGGCACGGCGACCGTGATGCGTTCGTCGATCGCCGACAGCCACAGCGCGGTGGTGCCGCCGCCGGAGTTGCCGGTGCAGCCCAGCACGCCCGGCGCAACATCCGGCCGGCCCTGCAGAAAGGCGATGGCGCACATTCCGTCCCAGCAGCGTTCCCCGACCAGGTTGCGGCCGGCCATCTGGTAGGCGAAAGCGAGGTGGCGGCAGGAGTTACCGTGCAGCGCACCGCGCCCGTCCTCGGTCTGGCGCTCGCCGAAGCCGCGCTGCTCCACCGCGCAGACCAGGTAACCGGCCTGCGCCAGGGCCTGCGCGTAGTTGTTGTCGGCCTTGAGCCTGCTTTCCCGCTCCTGCGCGTTGGGATAGTTGCCCAATATCCACTGCACCGACGGGTTATGCCCGTGGAAGACCAGCACCGGCTGGTAGGGCGGCTCGGTCTCGGGGACGAGCAGATAGGCGGGGACGGCCACGCCCTCGCCGGCGTCCAGCAGGTATTTCTCCTCCACGTAGCCCTCGCGCTCGACCGTCTGCAGCTTCTCCGCCGAAACCGACACGGGCGGCGTGCGTCCGGCCATGCCGAGCAGAGCCAGCGTTTTCTGCCGCAGCGCCGCCTGCCACGCGCCAAAATCCGCCTCGGTCCGCGCCGAAAACGCCAGCCGCCGCGGCGCAGAATCGTAGACCGCATCCACGTGCGCCTGCAATAGAAATCTTGAGTTGCTCATTGGGAATTCTCCTGTATCTACCGTTGCAGGGCTGTCCGCAGCCGGCTGCCTGCCTCGGATCATACCTGTCAGTTGTTTTCGCGGCAATCGCGCCGGTTGCGCGGCTCGACGACAAGCGTCTGCCGCTCAACTATCAGTCTCCCGCCGGCGAAGTGCGCGTTCAGCTTTCGGACATTGAGGGCCGGTTGCTGCGCCGGGTACATCAACAATGTATAGGGGCCCTACGCGGCGGAATCGACGGTCAGTCCGTGCCCGCAGGCAGACCGCTCCGCAGCGTAGTGCGCCTCTACCATGGACGGCTCTTGGCTATCTGCGGCGAAATTCAGTCTGTGTACGCCGCCAACCTGAGATGAATTGTCTAAGCCCCACAATGCTGCGCCGTCTGCACTCGGTTGGTGAATGAGGGATCTAGTGAAGGTGTCGAAAATGTGTCGGCCATGGTGTCCCCTGGGACACGGTCCGCGCCTGCATTTGTGAAATGTTCGACTGGTCGGCGAGACCAAGTATAATGGGACCATCACTTTCGCGGCCGACGTCGAGCGGGTCGGTCTTGGGCGCGTAAGACGTTCGGTATCTAGGGACCCTTCGGAGGTCCTGCCATGACGATTTCTAAACAGATCACACAGTTAGTGGATGCCGGCGAATCCGAGACGCTGGAGTTCAAACGCAATACAGGAACTCGCCGCGAGGCCACCCAAACCATGTGCGCTATGCTTAACCATCGCGGCGGGCGCGTACTTTTCGGCATTACCCCGGAAGGCGATATCAGCGGACAGCAGGTGAGTGAGCAAACGATTAACGAAGTAAGTGCGGAGATTCAGCGAATAGAACCACCGGTTTTTCCGACGATCGAGCGTATTCCCGTGGGTCTAAATTATGAAGTGGTCATGGTTGTTGTCAATCCGGGTTACTCGAAGCCTTATACTTACAGGGGAACCGCCTACCGTCGCGTCGGGAATACCACCTTGAAAATGCCCCGTGACGCGCAAGAACAGATGCTGATCGAGCGCGTGCATAGCGAACAACGCTGGGAGAATCAACCCGCTACCGGCTGGTCGGTAGATGACCTGGACATAGATGAGATTCAGCTCACCGTTGAAGAATCGATCCGTCGCGGTCGTGCCAGTGACCCCGGTACTCGCGCTCCAGTTGAACTGCTGCGAGGTCTGGGTCTGATCAAGGATGGTGAACTGCTGCGCGCCGCAATCGTTCTATTCGGGAAGACCGAGCGAGTCGAGGTCGAGATGCCGCAGTGTTTGCTACGGGTTGCTCGTTTTCGTGGCATTGATCGCGCAGAATTCCTCGATAATCGACAGTTTCGCAACAACGGGTTCGGGCTTCTATTGAGGGCGGAAGGCTTCCTGCGCGACAGCTTGCCTGTGGCGGGCCGAATCATGCCAAACCTCTTCGAGCGGGTTGATGATCCGCTTTACCCACCAGTGGCTTTGCGCGAGGCGCTGGCGAATGCCTTCTGCCATCGGGACTATTCGATCGGCGGCGGTTCAGTTGCCATCGCAATTTACGATGATCGCCTGGAGGTAACTTCGTCCGGGACCCTACACTTTGGGTTGACCGCCGAGCAACTGTTCCTTCCGCATGAATCGTTGCCCTGGAATCCTCTGATCGCTCATGTATTCTACCGCCGCGGCATCATAGAGCAATGGGGACGAGGGACACTAAAGATGGCCGAATTGACCACGAACGCTGGTCTGCCGCACCCTGAGATCGAGGACGAAGGGGGATACGTAGCCGTACGCTTCCGTCCCGATCGCTATGTTCCGCCGCAACGCGTTGGACGAGACCTGACTGAGCGGCAGCAAGCGATCTTGGTTCTTCTTAATCAGTCTGGTCGTGGACTTGCTTTGCGCGAAATTCACGCTCAACTGGAGCCGAAAGCCACTCTACGGCAGGTACGGGAAGATTTGGCCATTCTACGAACTCTTGACATGGTCGTCCCCAGAGGCCAAGGACGAGGAGCACGATGGGAACTCTTAAAATTGTCCACTCAACATAGAGAAGGGCATGGCTAATTCTGGCTAATTCTGGCTAATTCTGGCCAATTCTGGCTAATTCATGGCTGATTCTGGCCAATTCATGGCCAATTCCGGCTGATTCCCGGCCGATCCACCTCATCTGTTCTGCCAATCAAATTGCCATCCAGAACCTCCTGGAGACCAGGCAATGACGAACGAGACACTCTACAACGGCATCGTCCTGCCGCAGGGGTGGCCGCCGCGCAGCGTGGTCGAAGGCTCGCGCGAGCCGATTCCCGTGCCCTATCTCGAAAGACCGCCGGAGGTCATCCCGATCGACCTGGGCCGGCAGCTCTTTGTCGACAGTTTCCTGGTCGAGGAAACGACGCTGACGCGCGTATTCGGCAAGCCGAACATCCACCCGCAGAGCCCGGTGCTCAGGCCAGAGACGGCGGAGGAGATGGACGCCGGCTTCTGCCCGATGGCCGCGCCTTTCAACGACGGCGCCTGGTATGACCCGCAGGACAGGCTTTTCAAGCTGTGGTACATGCCGGGCTGGTTTCACAGCACCGCGCTGGCGACGAGCGACGATGGCATCCGCTGGGAGCGGCCGCAGCTGGATGTGACTGCGGGCACGAACCTGGTATGGCCGAACCGGGGCGGTTCCGACCGCGACGGCTGTCTCGTCTGGCTGGACAGCGACACGCCGGACCCGGGGCAGCGTTTCAAGATGTTCCAGTTCTACCGCCACTACAAAGAGAAGCCGGGGCAGCCCCCGCTTTCGCCAGGCGCGCAAGCCAGCGGAGGGGACACCGTCTCCGAGGGCTGGGCGCAGGTCTCGCCGGACGGCATCCACTGGAGCGAACCGGTCATCACCACGCCGCTGGGCGACAACTCCTCCTTCTTCTACAATCCGTTTCGGCGCAAATGGTGCATGAGCATCCGCCGCGCCGCCCGCATCGACGAGAGGCTGAGGCTGCGCGCCCGCTTCTACAGCGAGGCGGACAGTTTTCTACGCGGCGCGCAGTGGGACATGGCGCGCGACGAGGTCTTCTGGCAGCGGGTCGACCGCCACGACCTGCCGGACCCCGCCCGCCCGGACCACAATGTCGCCCTCTACGATGTCAACGTGACCCCCTACGAGAGTCTCATGCTGGGCATGTTCGCCATCTTCCGCGGGCCGGAGAACGATATCTGCGCGGCCGAAGGGGTGCCCAAGACGATCGACCTGGAGTTGGTCTACAGCCGCGACGGCTTCCATTTCAGCCGCCCGGACCGCACGCCGTTCCTGGCTTCGAGCCGCAAAATCGGCGATTGGAACCGGGCCTATCTCCACGCCTGCGGCGGCCTTTGCCTGGTTGTGCACGACCGGGTCTTCTTCTACTTTGCCGGCTTTTCCGGCCTGTCGCCGCGGCTTGGGCCAACCGACACGGGAACGACGGGCCTGTCGCGGCGGGTCATGTACGCCGGGGCCAGCACCGGCCTGGCGACGCTGCGCCGCGATGGGTTCGCGCGTATGGAGGCGGGCGCGGCGGGCGGCGCGCTGACCACGCGGCCCGTCAGATTCAGCGGCGACCGTCTTTTCGTCAATGTCGACGCCGGCCAGGGTGAGATGCGGGTATCGGTATTGGACACAAATGGAAATGAAATTGAAGGACTGTCCGCCGCCGAATGTGCCGCGGTCAGCGTGGACAACACCTGCGGCGAAGTGACATGGACCTCTGGCGCCGACCTCTCCGCAGTAGCCGGCCGACCCTGCAGACTGCGTTTCCACCTGCAATCGGGGCAGTTGTACTCATTCTGGGTGACCGACGACCCCGGCGGCGCCAGCTACGGCTACATGGCGGCGGGCGGTCCGGGCGTCACGGACGGCCGCGACCTTCCCCGACCTTGACGGCCGGCGACCGCTGCAGACCACTGATGTTACTGGCCACCGGCAACTGGCAACTGACCACCGGCAATCAACCGTCCGCCGCAATGGCGAGCCGGACGTTCAGCGCCTCCAGAACACGGAACAGCGTATCGATGCGTGGATTGCCATCCTCCGACAGCGCCCGGTAAAGAGATTGCCGCCCCAGCCCGCTTACATCAGAAACGGAGGTCATCCCTTTGGCGCGTGCGACGTTTCCGAGCGCCTTGGCAAAGTATTTGGGATCCCTTTCGGCCAGCGCCGCGTTCAGATAGTCGACCAGCGCCTCATCGCTGTCGAGGAAATCGACCACGTCGAACTTTTTGAGTTCCATGGTGTGCTCCTTCCGGTGGTAGCCAAAATTTCCCTCCTCGATACGTTTCTATGCGTGTCAAGACCGATGCCCGGGCCCGCTGATCTCGTAACTTCCTGAGCCACCTCTCGAAGAGTGCGGTGTAGACGACTTCCATTCATATAATGTCCCTTATAAGAGACAACAAGTCAAGTCGGAACAGAACAGCGGGTTCGAATTAGCATCTGGCGCCAGTCGTTTCGGCAACTTATGGAACGCGCGCCCTCGTTCTCCTGCTGGACGCGATTTTTCCTGGCCGCACTGGCTTGCGACTGCTACAGGCCAGCGGTGTTACTGGCCACTGGCAACCGGCCACTGGCCACTGAGTTGTCACCCTCGCACGCGCTCAGCCGTCAGATAGTAGGCGCCGGCCAACTGGTTGCCCTCCCCGTCGCGCCACCAGCTCTTGACCGTCGTCGGACCCTGCTCCACGGACATGCGGAATGTCAGGCCGGTCGCATCCGGCGTCACGGGCAGGGTCTGCTCGCTGCGGCCCACCTGCAGCCAGGCTGAAGAGACCGGCAGCGCTTTGCCCGCCGGCCAGCTGCCGTCGACGCCCTGCATGACCGGCGCAGGGTCGGAGATGCCCAGGACGGACTCCTCGGGCCAGCGCCGAAGGGTGAAGTCGTAGAGGCCGGCGCGGTCGGCGTTCACGTGCCATGTGCCGCTGTCCATGACGGGGCCGCGCATGCCCTGCTGGTTGTCGGCGTAGACCCAGGCCCAGTCGCAGCTGCAGAGGCGCGCCGGGTTCTCGGCGTCGGAGCCGATCGTCAGCGGCTGGTAGGTCGTGATCGTGTCGCTGACGCCGTCCCACCAGGCCGCGTAACCGTCGCGCAGGCGCTTCACCAGCTCCGGGTTGGTCGCGGCCGCGTCCCGCTGCTGACCCGGGTCCTCCGCGATGTTGTACAGCTCCCAGCCGTTGACCAGCCGCCACTGCTGCCACATCACCGCGGCCAGGTCCTTGCCGGTAAAGCCGAAGCGGACGCCCTCGTTGGCGTGGCCGTACTGCACGACCGACGTGCGGTCGCGGACGGCGTTGTCGGGCCGCCGCAGGTGCGACGCCAGCGACAGCCCGTCGCAGGTCCAGCCATCGGGCGTTTCAATGCCGCACAGGTCGACCAGCGTCGGCAGGATGTCGACGCCGCGCGTCACGCCGCCGACGCCGCGCGTCACGCCGCCGACGTCGCGGCCGCCGTCGAAGCCGGCCTGCGGCCAGCGGATGAAGCAGGGCACGCGGTGGCCGCCTTCGTATAGCGAAGCCTTCCTGCCGCGCATGCCGGCGTTGTAGATCTCCTGGCCGGTGGCGGTGCCGTTGTCGGTCATGAAGATGAGAATGGTGTTGTCGCGGATGCCGTTGTCGAGCAGGAACCGCTCCAGCCGCGCCATGTTCTCGTCGATGTTGGCGATCATGCCGAAGAAGCTGGCCTCGTCGCGGCGGATGCCGTCGAGATAGGGCTGCCGGTACTCGTCGGGCACCCAGAGCGGGCCGTGCGGCGCGTTGGTGGCGATGAAGGCGAAAAAGGGCTCGTTGCGGTTGCGGCAGCCCTGCATCCAGCGCAGCGCCTCTTCGAACCAGACGTCGGTGCAGTAGCCGCGGTACTGCTTGATCTCGTCCTTGTGGCGGTAGTGGTCGTCGAAGTAGTCGTTGCCGTAGTAGTCGGCGGCCGAGGTGATGCCCCAGGCGGGGTGATGGACTGTTTCGTGGAAGCCGCGGTCCTGCGGGCGGTAGGGGTAGTTGTCGCCGAGGTGCCATTTGCCGAAATGGCCGGTGTGGTAGCCGCTGGCGGCCAGGATGTCGGCCATCGTCGGCAGGTCGGCGCGCAGGAGGGAGCGGCCCATGCAGACGAAGGTGGCGCCGTTGCGCAGCGCGTCGTGGCCGGTCATCAGCTCGCCGCGCGTGGGCGTGCACACCGGCGCGACGTGGAAGTCGGTCAGGCGCACGCTGTCGGCGTGGAGGCGGTCGAGCGCGGGCGTTTTGAGCACCGGATTGCCGAGGCAGGAGAGGTCGCCGTAGCCCTGGTCGTCGGTGAGAACGAAGATGATGTTGGGGCGCGACTGTTTGGCTGGCATGGGTCGGCCTTTCGTTGGAGGGGTGGGTCCTTTCGCCGGTGGTATGGCCGGTCGGCGCTATCCATCTCAGAGTCACATGAAAGCGCTTCAGTTGGGACCTGCTCTGTGACAAATGCTCCGTTTGACTGAGCTTGCAGAGAAAGTGTCGCGCGCTTCCGAATCAGATAAACGCAGGCGTCGATTACTTTACCACGTCAAGAGATCGATCTGACCCGCTAGCGCATATTCGGCAGAAACTCCAGTGGGGAACCGATCGTTGAGAACGCGTACGCGATAGGGCGTTGTCCAGGTCAAGGGAGATATCTGGTGCAGACGTTTGCCAATTCGTCGCGCGAACGCTTCGGGTGAACCGGTCTTGGTGATTTCTCTAACCCCCTTTGGAGGAACAGAGATTGTCTCCCCCTCGTAGAAGACGTCAAGACCATATTCACTTTTGAGCTCTGGGGCATACAGCTGGCCGAGATAGACAACCCCATCCAATTGGGTACCGTCCCCCAATCTGATCGCGCAAAAGACGAAAAGAAATAGGGCAAGATGCTCTTCCTTGCCCACCAGGAGAGGATCGGTAATCTGCACGGGTGCGTAAATGTCTTCGTCGTCGAATGCGCCTTCTCCCAGCATCCATAGGGGGGTCCGGCGGCATTCTTCCAGGTCCGGGGGCTCTTCAAAGAAGGGGGGATATCCGGGTTCTTCCCAGAGGACATTCATGGTTCTTGCCTTTGCCCATGTCTCTCTTGCTTTGCGTCTGTTGTCATCTGTGTTTGGATTGCACTGCATAGTATATCAAAAATGTCGAGATGGAGGCGCCGAGATCGGGGTCGAAGACTTGGGCGTTGAAGTAGGGCAGGCCGCTGGCGTCCGACTCCTCGCCGGTGACGGTGCGGTCGGTCCGGAGCTTAGCGGATGCGGCGCGCCGCAATCGCGGCGGGCGTGCTGCGTTGACAGCGGCGCCGGTCGCGGCGAAAATGGTTGCACGCGCGCTTGCCGGCGCGGCGCGCGGCGTGCAGTCTGCAATAGAGCAGAAAGGAGCGGCAACCGATGAGCCGATATGCCAACATCAGCATGGTGAACTTTCCGACGCTGCCGGCGGACGAGCCTGAGCGCCTGCAGAAGACGCTGGTCCGCATGGGCGGGTACGTGGCCGCAGCCGCGCGCGAGCAGAGCGACCTGGTCGCATTCCCCGAGATCTGCAACAGTTTGGACACGTCGGCCCCGTTTGCCGCGGTCGAGACGCTGGACGGCCCGACCGTCACCGCGCTCTCGCAGGCGGCACGCGAGCACGGGCTCTACGTCGTCTGTCCGCTGCTGTTGAGCGAAGAGGGGCGGCGCTACAACTGCGCCGTGCTGATCGGGCGCAAAGGGGAAATCGCCGGCGTCTACCGCAAAAACTTCCCCACCCACGGCGAGCTGGAGCAGGGCATCACGCCGGGCGTCGAGACGCCGGTCTTCGAGACCGACTTCGGCCGCGTCGGGCTCTGTATCTGCTTTGACCTCAACTACTGGGAGGTCGGCTCCGGCCTCTGCCGCAACCGCGCCGAGCTGGTGATCTGGCCTTCGATGTGGGCCGGCGGGCGCATGTTGAGCAAGTGGGCGATGGAGTTCGGCTTCAACCTGGCCGCGGTCTGGAAGGAACAGGCCACCTTCGTCGATGTGGCCGGGCGCGAGCTCCTCAGCGTCAAGCGCGACGTGAGCGACCGCAGCGGCCGCTCGCCGGTGGTGACCGCGCGCATCGACCTGGACCGGCGCCTGCTGCACCCCGACTACAACTTGGACAAGCTGCAGGCGCTCTTCGAACGCCACGGCGGGACCGCCGCCTTTGTCGAGCTGCTGAAACAGGACTGCCACCTCATATTCGGGTCGCAGCTGCCGGGCGTATCGAGCGACCGGTTGATCGAGGAGTTCGGCCTCGAGACGATGCGCGACTACCTCGCGCGCGTGCGCCGCGACCGCGAGACGGCGCTGAACGCGGCCGCCGAGCCGGTCTACGCCAACGGGCAGCCGGCGCGCCGGACCGAGAGTTAGCCGGACGCGGCCGGCAGGGTAAGGTGCATTTGGGCCCGTCTCAGCTGCGCCCGGCGCGGTCGCCGGCGCCTAGGCAATATAGCAATTCGTAGACAGATCGTATCTGTATTGCCCAAGTTGCTTTACAGGGCGGCGACCGGCGTGTCCCAGGCGACAAACGAACCCGCGCACCAGAGGTACCGCCCAACGTTCGGCCAACCACGCGCTCCTTTTCGGGGCACGCATTGAACAATCTTCCGGTTTCTCACGCGCCCGCTCCTGGTGTAAAATAATTTTCTAGTGCAGCCTCCTAAACCGATTCAGACCACCGCGGAAGCCGAGCCCCGATGAACAACCTGCTGTCCCTGTTGCGATCACGCCCTCGCTTTCGTCGCGATGTCAATCTGCTGCTGATCACGATTGCCCTGCTGGCGGTAAGCTTCTTTGGCATCCAGATGTTTTTGAACACCTTTTACATTCTGCGCCTGGGCTACGGTTATGCTTACCTGGGCTATTTCAAAGCGGCCAGCGCGATCAGCTACATGGCGCTGGCCCTGCCGGCCGGCGTGCTGGGACACCGGCTGGGCGTGACGCGCACGATGCGGCTCGGCCTGGTGATGACGTTTGTGGGCGCGACGATGCTGCCGCTATCAGAGTCGGTTCCTCTATTTGTGCGCTACTACTGGCCGATTCTGTCAACGATGTTCGTGGCGGGAGGCTACGCGCTGTTCAGCATCAACATGGTGCCGGCGCTGATGGGCCTGACCTCCGATGAGAACCGCAACAGCGCCTACGCCATGAGCAGCGTCATGCGCAGTTTCGGCACCTTCGTCGGCATGCCCCTTGCCGGGCTGCTGCCGGGTGTCATCGCCGGCATGGTCGGCGCCAGCCTCGACAGCCCCACCCCCTACGGGCTGGCCCTGTGGTCTGGCCCTGTGTTGGGGCTGCTGGCGTTCATTCCTCTGCTGCGCATCGCCGAGGGGGAACAGATCGACCCGGGGGAAGACAAACCGACCATGCCGGGATCCTTTCCCGTCGCGCCTGTGGGCCTGCTGATCCTTTTCGTCTGTTTCAGCCAGGCCGCCGGCGCCACCTGCCAGTCATTCTGCACCGCCTTCATGGACACCGAGCTGCGTCTTTCGACCGTCATGATCAGCTGGATCACCAGCGTAGCGCAGCTGGGCTCCGTCTTCGGGCCGATGCTGTTGCCGTTTCTGGCTCGGCGCCGCGGCAACGGCTGGACACTGATGGCGACCACGGTCGGCGCGGCGGCGTGCATCGTGCCGCTCATTCTCATCCCCCAATGGATCTCGGCCGCGATCGGGCAGTTCGGAACGCTGGTGATTTCCGCCATTCGCATGCCCGCGCTGCAGGTCTACCAGATGGAGATGACCGAGAAGCGCTGGCGCGCGCTGGCCTACGGCGCGGTCTCGACGGCGATGGGTCTCAGCTACGGGCTGGTCAGCGCCAGCGGTGGGCAGATCATCGAGAGATGGGGATACAGCAACCTGTTCGTGATGGGCGTTACCCTCTCGCTCGTCGGCGCGACGATCATGTGGGCGATGTTGAAGCGGCCGGTGCTGAAGATGGCGGCGCGGGGCGCGGTGCAATAGTTCGGGTAAAGAGTAGAAAAGTAGAAAAAAGAGGGGGAGAAGCGGACCGGACACGCGTGCTTCTCCCCCTTCTTGTTGCTCGTTCGGCCTGGTGGGCACCCTACTGCGAATCAGCCTCCTCGCCGGAGAATTCCGCGGCCATCTGCAGCAGGTCGGCCAGCTGCGGATCGGGGGCTTCGAGCGCCAGCTCGATCTCTTCCAGCTGCTCCATCGCTTTGTCGATCAGTTCAACCGCCTTCTCGTTGTTTCCCAGATGTCCATGGCTGATGCCGGCCCCCAGCCGCGCATGCGGGATGAGATAGTCGCTATCCAGGACCGCCTCGAAGTCGGCCAGCGCCTTTTCCCACTCTCCCCTCTTCAGATAGACATAGCCGCGCGTATCCTGCAGGCCCGGCGGCAGCTCACCATCGAGGAGTTCAACTGTCTTGTCGACGTCGGCGAGCGCGCTCTCGAATTCGCCGTTTTGGCTCAGCATCAGCGCCCGGTTGTTGTAGAGGCCGAAATTGTCCGGCTCCACCTCGATTGCTCGGGCCATCTCAGCCAGGGCATCTTCGAGGCGGCCCGAGTACCAGAGAATACTGGCGCGGAATGCGATCAGAGCGGCGTCCTCCGGGTCCCCTTCCAGGACCTTGTCGACATCGATCAGCGCCTCGTCGTAGCGTCCTAAGCCAAAGAGCAATCCAGCGCGTCCGCGGTAAGCTTCCGTCAGCTCCGGATCGAGTTCGATACTGCGCGTATAGGCTTCCAGCGCCTCTTCATACTCATCATTTGTTGCCAGCTGCCACGCCTGGTCCAGGTAGGAGGCTGCACTTTCAGCGGGCTGTTCGGTATCCCAAACACGGAAAGAGTCGATGAACAGATCGGTCATTGGCTCAATGTATTCCTGCTCCTCCTTCGAGAAGAAGACCAGGAGAACGAAGACCGCGGCCTCCGTTTCGTCCACGTGAATGAATATCGTGGAGAGCGCTTGCCCGCCGTCCAAGCTGTAATCAAGACGGTCCGCCACCAGTCCTTGCACGGTGGTGATCGTCTCTTCCGAGAGCTTCTCAGCATCGGGATCGCTCGAAATCGACGAATCCAATGATTCGACGAAGCCTTCACGGCTCTGCTCTCTCCTGGGAAGTTCGTGTAACGCGTTCTCCATGATGAGAAAGATGGAGGAAGCCGAAACATAGCATGCGACGAACTGTTCGCACTGCTCTGCCGGCACCACCTCCCACTCGATCGGTTCGAGTATGGAAAAGCCGAACCTGTCGCTCTCGTACCAGGCCATCTTGCCGTACGCGGTGGCAAGCAGCTGGCGGCTCACCTGCGGTTCGGTCAGTTCGGCGGCCTCGTCCGGGATGGTGACATTGATGAAGTAGCTGCCGAACTCTTCGTCCCAGTAGTCCTCGACCAGGAGAATGTAGGCGCCGTCCCGGGGCGCCTCGTAGACGATGCGGCTGCTTGCTCCGAACAGGCCGCCGCCGCTATCGTCGTCGCTGACCGTCTCTTCGAATGAGTCGCTCTCGTACCGGAGTCTGATCCAGGGGTCAATGCCGATCGAGTCAACATCGATCTGGACCCGTTCGCCCGCCTTCAGCTCCAATTCGAAGACGTCTGTGTCGTCGGGCACGTCGGTCGCGCCGAGATAGGCGTCGCCGGCGGCAAGAACGTGCCGGTCGTCGGGATCAGGGTAGGCGAGCAGTGGATGGGAGGAGGTGAGCAGGTAGCTGTTCTCGTTTTCGGACGGCTGCTGCACTTCGATGAGGTAAGGGTCGCTGGATTCGACGGTGAAGCTCAGCGTAGCCTGCTTCTCATCGGTGCCTCGCACGACCGATTGCTGCCATTCTCCACCGCCAAGCGGCCGCGCATAGACCTGCGGCAGGCCGACGCCTTCGATGTCGATCTCGATTTCGGCGCCGACCGGTTCCTGCAGCAGGTAGCGATGCAGGTCAAAGAAGTCGCGCATGGTGTCCTCGAACTCGGTCTGGCCTTCGCCCTGCGGAAGGCCGCGCTTCCCGATTGTGACACCCAACTCATGGCCGAGAATTGTGTTGAGGCGCGGCAGCGCGTCGGCGATCGAAGCGGCCAGGCCGAAGCCGCTGAAGATGAAGGTCGAAAGGCCGACAACGTCGCCGGTATCGGTGACCATGACGCCGCCGCTCTGGCCCTCAATGGCGGCGGCATCGACCTGGAAGAAGGTGTAGTCGATCCTCTCCCAGCTGCGCAGCCGCGACAGGATACCGGTCGTAATCGTGGGCTGGGGGAACTCTTCCTCTTCGGCCGGGTAGCCGATCAGGTAGACATCGCTGCCGATCGCCAGTTCGCCGGCATCGACCAGCGGCAGCGGCTCGATCTGGGTATCGAGCGGTCCGACCAGGGCCAGGTCTGCGATCAGGTCCCAGCCGGCGACGGGCGCGGCTGGATGTTCGGAGCCGTTGGGGAAGACGACGCGCACTTCGGCGTAGGGCCAGACGACGTGGGCATTGGTGAGCAGGTAGTTGTCCTCGATCAGGACGGCGCTGCCGGTTCCCAGGGGCGTATCGACGAAGGCAACCGCGGGCGAGATGGCGGCGAAGAGCTCGGCGGCGCTGCGTGTTTCGCCATCGGTCGGCGGTTGCAGAGTCAGGCGTGTGGCAGGCGGCGCCGGGGTCGGTGTCGCCGGTTCGGCCGCTCCTGCCTGGTCGTCCGCGGCGGCCGTCGCCTGTGCCGCCTGCGCGGCTGTATCCTGGTCCGGCCTGATCGGCTGGCAGGCTGACAGCAGCAGGACGGTCAAGAGGGAGCACAAGATGGTGACAGCGTTCAGTTTCCGCATGGGACGGAGCTCCTTTGGCCGTCTGAGGGCGGCCGATGCGAGAGCAGTGGATGTGTGGGGAGTCGGGATGCTGCCATTATATCCCAAGAGAGCAGCTTTGCACTCCCATGCGATTCCTGACCAACGAAGCAACGGGCCGGGTCAGGGACGATGGGAGAGGGAACAGGCGGGCCGCATCTTTCTGTTTCTCTCCCATCTTGCCGTCCGTTCGTACGGGCAGGACCCCTTGCGGGGACCGGCCTACTCGCTGGAAAAAGCCGCGGCCATCTCCAACAGGGCAGCCAGCTGCGGATCAGGGACCTTATCCGCCAGGTCTTCCCTGAGCTGCTCCATCGCTTCTTCGATCAGCATCGCAGCTTGCCCGCCGTAACCAAGCATCCCGTGGATGATTCCCGCGCCCAGGAGCGCCTGGGCAAAGCGCAGGTCTCCGTCGAGGAGCGCCTGATAGTCTGCCAGCGCCTGTTCCAGCTCGCCCATGCTCAGATAGATAAAGGCGCGCGTATCCTGGTAACCGGGCAGCAGCACACCGTCGTTCAGCTCGATCGTCCTGTCGATATCGGCCAGCGCTTGCTCATATTCGCCGATGTCGCTCAGCATCAGGGCGCGGTTGTTGAAGTACCCGGCAGGGGGCGAGTCCTCCGCAGCGATCGCATGGTCCATCGCGGCCAGGGCATCCTCGACGCGGCCCATCGACCAGAGAATGCCGCCGCGGAATGCGATCAGGCGCGTGTCGTCCGGCGCCAATTCCATCGTTCTGTCCACGTCGAGCAGCGCCTCTTCGTAACGTCCGAGGACAGAGAGCAGTGAGGCCCGCTTCTTGTAGGCTTGTATCAGTTCAGGATCGAGTTCGATGCTGCGCGCATAGGCGGCCAGCGCCTCTTCGTACGATCTCTCTACTGCCAGTCTCTGTCCTTCATCCAGGTGGAAGGCTGCGCTCTCCTCGCGTTCATCGCTCTCCCACAGGCGAAAGGAGTCTAAAAACATCTCCACCAACAGCTCCGATTCGTGGAAGCGATTGGCCGGGGTTCCGAGCAAGAGGACAAGAACGGCCTGGGCAGGTTCGTTCACGTACACGAACACCGTGACACGGGTTCGCCCGCCCATGCCGCGAATGAAGTCGAGGCGGTCTGCCGTCAACCCCTGGACAGTGGTGAACGTTCCGGACGAGAGTTTCTCGGTGCCGGGCCGGTTGGACATTCCCTCGTCCAGCAGGGAGACGTAGCCTTCACGCGTCCTGTCCTGCTGCGGCATTTCATGTATCGGAATCTCGAGCAGGGTGTAGGAGGCCGCGCTGGAAAGATAGCAGGCGGTTGCAGGGCATAGCTCCTCTCCTATTGGCTCCCACCCTACGGGCTCAAGAATCGAGAAGCCGTTGTCCAGGCTCTCATACCAGCTCATTTTTCCGTAAACGGTAGGCAGCAGCGGGCGGCTCAACCCCAGCTCGGTCGGTGCGGCAGCCTCGGTTGGGGCGGTGATGTTGACGATATAGCTGCCGACACCTTCCTCTGCGAAATCCTCTACAAGCAGTTGATAGCTGCCGTCCTGCGGCGCCTCGTAGACAATGCGGCTGTTATGACCCACGGGTCCGCCGCCGCTATCGTCGCCGCTGACGAACTCTTCGAGTGAATCGCTTTCGTATGAAAGCGCGATCCACGGGTTGCTGCCGATCGAGTCAACATCGATCTGGACCCGCTGGCCGGCCTTCAGCTCCAATGCGAAGACGTCCTTGTCGCCGGGCAGGTCGAACAGGCCGGCGTAGGCAACGCCGGCGGTAAGCACGCGGCCGTCGTCAGGGTCGGAGTGGGCGATCAATGGATGGGAGGAGGTGAGCAGATAGCCGTTCACGTTTCCGGCAGACGGACTTACTTCGATGTAATACGGTTCTTCGACTGCGACAGTGAGGTTGAGCGTTACCCGCTTCTGTTCCGCGTCCTCGGGCTCCGATGCATGCCAATACCCGCGGCCAAGCGACACTGCGTAGAGCCCGGGCGGACCCGCACCCTCAACGCTGATCTCGATTTTGGCGCCGATCTCTTCCCATAGCATGTAGAGGCGTGTCTCTGAATCGCCGCGCAATGTTCCCCCAAACTCGTGCCGGCCTTCGCCCTGTGTAAGGCCGCGCTGCACGATGGTCACGCCCAGCTCATGGCCCAGGATCGTGTTGAGGCGCGGCAGCGCGTCGGCGACCGAACCGATCAGGCCGAAGCCGTTGGAGGTGAAGCTCGAAATGCCGACGACGTCGCCGGCATGCGTGACCATGACGCCGCTCCGGTCCTCGGTTGCAGCGCCGTCAACCTGGAAGAAGGTGTATCCGATCGCGTCCCAGCTGTGCATCTGCGAGAGGATGCCGGCAGTGATTTCGGGTTGGGGAAACGCCTCCTCTTCTGCCGGGTAGCCGAACAGGAAGAAGGGGTATCCCACCAGGTAGACATCGCTGCCGATCGCCAGTTCGCCGGCATCGACGAGCGGCAGCGGCTCGATCTGGGTATCGACCGGCCCGACCAGGGCCAGGTCGGCGATGAGATCCCAGCCGGCGACGGGCGCGGCGGGATGTTCGGAGCCGTCGGGGAATACGACGCGCACTTTGGCATAGGGCCAGACGACGTGGGCGTTGGTGAGCAGGTAGTTGCCCTGGACCAGGACGGCACTGCCGGTTCCCAGAGACGTCTCGACAAAGGCAACCGAAGGTGAGACGGCGGCGTAGAGTTCGGCGGCGGTACGGGCTTCGCCATCGGTCGGCGGCTGCAGGGTCAGGCGTGTGGCAGGCGGCGCCGGGGTCGGTGTCGCCGGTTCTGCCGCTTCGGCCTGGTCGTCTGCGGTGGCATCCGTCTGCGCGGCCTGCGCATCCATATCCTGGTCCGGCCTGATTGGCTGGCAGGCTGACAGCAGCAGGACGGCGAACAAGGTGCATAAGATGTGGGCTGCGTTCAGTTTCCGCACGGGATGAAACTCCTTTGGCCGATTGGGGGGGTGGCCGGTGGGAGAGCGGTGCGAATGTGAGGACGCGATGCGCAGGCATTATTACCAAGGAGCGCAATTCTGCACGCCCCTACAGTTCCATGCCAGCCCGGTGAAACCCGGGCGAAGAGATCGCGGGTTGCCAGTTAAAGACCTTTCCGACATTGGGCGATCACCTGCGCAGAGATCCCGCGGGGGATGTGAGGCGACCGCCGCTAAAGGCGAATAGCTACAAATCCAAAGAGAGAAGCGGGACCGGGTCTTCGCGTTTTTCCGCTCCTGTTGCCCGCTCGATTTGGCGCGTGTCTACTGGGAATCAGCCTTCTCGCCGGTGAACTCCGCGGCCATTTCCAACAATGCGGCCAGTTGTGGGTCAGGGTCCCCGTCCTCCAGGAACCGTTCGCGCCGTTCCATCGCTTCGTCGATCAGTTCAGCGGCCTTCTCTTTGTCGCCAAACTGCGCATGGATAATGCCGGCCCCCAGAAGCGTATGGATGAAGCGCATGTCCTGTTCCAGGACCGCCTCGTAGTCCGCCAGCGCCTTTTCCAGCTCACCCATGCTCAGATAGATGTAGCCGCGCGTATCCTGCATGTAGGGCGGCAGCTCGCCATCGTTGAGTTCAATCGCCTTTTCGATATCGGCCAGCGCCCTGTCATACTCGCCGTTATCGGTCAGCATCAGCGCGCGGTTGTTGTAGGATCCGGCCCTGGGCGGCGCCTCCAATGCGATGGCGAGGTCCATTTCGGCCAGGGCATCGTCGAGGCGGCCCATGTACCAGAAAATGAAGGCGCGAAATTGAATCATGCCCGGGTCACCCGGGTCCAACTCCAGGGCCCTGTCGGCATCGAGCAGCGCCTCTTCGTGGCGACCGCGTTCATTGTGCAATGAAGCTCGACCGCTGTAGGCTTCCCTCAGCTCAGGATCGAGTTCGATGCTGCGCCCGTAGGCTGCCAGCGCCTCTTCAAATGCACTTTCTGCCCACAGCCGCTGCGCTTCGTCCAGGTGGAAGACGGCACTGTCATCGCGCTGGTCGCTATCCCAAACACGGAACGAGTCCACTAAGAAATCGGCCAGCGCGTCGATCTCGTCCTTGTCCTCCGTCACGACGTAGACCATAAAGACAAAGAAAGAGTTCTCCTCTTCATCGACATAAGCGAATACGGTGGCGTGGGACTGGCCCCCATCGATGACGTAATCGATGCGGTGCGCCTCCAATCCCTGGAGGGTGGTGACCGTCTCCGATGAAAGTTTTTCGGTGTCAGGCTCATGCGCCATCGACTCATCCAGTGAACCGACGAATTCGGCGCGGGTCGGTTCCTGCGGAGCGAATTCGTTCAGCGATCCTTCCACCAGGACATAGGAGTATGGTTCCCAAAAGTAGCAGACGACAAACGGCTCGCATTCCTCTGCCGTCATAGCTTCCCACTCGACCGGTTCCAGAATGCTAAAGCCGTACCTGTCGCTTTCGTACCAGGCCATCTTTCCATATGAACTTTGCCGCACCTGTCGGCTTACATCCGGTTCGGTCAGCTGGGCGGCCGCGGTTGGGACAGTGACTGAGATGAAATAGCTGCCAACACCTTCTTCCGAGAATTCCTCGACGACGAGAAGATAGGTGCCGTCGCGCGGCGCCTCGTATGCGATGCTGCTGTTTTCTCCGAACAGGCCGCCGCCGCTATCGTCGTCAGTGATGCTTTCTTCGAAGGAATCGCTCTCGTAATAGAGCCCGACCCAGGCGTCGATGCCAATCGCGTCAACGTCGATCCGGACCCGGTCGCCGGCATTCAGATCCAATTCGAAGACATCCACGTCGTCGGGCGCGTCAACCACGCCGAGGTAGGAGTCGCCGGCGGCAAGGGCGTGTCCGTCGTCCGGGTCGGGGTAGGCGAGCAGCGGATGGGAGGAGGTGAGCAGGTAGCTGTTTTCATTTGTCGACAGCTGCTGCACTTCGACGATGTAGGGGTCGCCCGATTCGACGGTGAGGCTGAGGCTCGTCTGTTTTTCATCAGGGCCTCGCATCTCCGATTCCAGCCAGTAGCCGCCGCCAGCCGGCAGGGCATAGAGCAGCGGAAGACCTATGCCCTCGACGCTGAGCTCGACCTCGGCGCCAACCTCGGTGCGCAGCAGGTAGCGATGCAGGTCGAAATCGTCCTGCAACGTCTCTTCGAACTCGCGCTGACCCTCGCCTTGCGGCAGGCCGCGCGGCTCGATGGTTACGCCCAGGTCATGGCCCAGGAGCGTATTGAGGCGCGGCAGCGCGTCGGCGATCGAGCCGGCCAATCCGAAGCCGCTGAAGATGAAGGTCGAAAGGCCGACGACGTCGCCCGTATCTGTGACCATGACGCCGCCGCTTTGGCCCTCGATGGCGGCGGCATCGACCTGGAAGAATGTATAGTCGAGCCTTTCCCAGCTGCGCAGGCGCGAAATGATGCCGGTGGTGATGGAGGGCTGGGGAAACGGTTCGTATTCGGCGGGGTAGCCGATCAAATAGACTTCGCTGCCGACCGGCAGGTCGCCGGGGTCGACGAGGGGGACCGGTTCGATCTGCGTCTCGACCGGACCGATCAAGGCGAGATCGGCGATAAGATCCCAGCCGGCGACGGGCGCGTTTGGAAGTTCGGAGCCGTCGGGGAAGACGACGCGCACTTCGGTAAAGGGCCAGACGACGTGGGCATTGGTGAGCAGGTAGTTGTCCTGGATCAGGACGGCGCTGCCGGTTCCGAGGGGCGTATCGACAAAGGCAACCGCGGGTGAGATGGCGGCGAAGAGCTCGGCGGCGCTGCCTGTTTCGCCGTCGGTCGGCGGCTGCAGGGTGAAGCGTGTGGCGGGCGGCGTTGGGGTCGGGGCGGCGGCTGCGGACGGCGCGTCGGTATCCTGGTCCGGCCGGATCGGCTGGCAGGCTGTCAGCAAGAGGACGGCCATCAGGGTCCAGAAGACGGGGACACCAGTCGATTTCGACATGGGACCATGCTCCTATTGCCGTTGGAGAGCAAACAGTGCAAGAGCAGCGAATGTGTGGGGAGTCAGTGCGCCGCCATTATACCGCAGGAGCGCGGTATTGCACGCCACTCAATTCCCAATTCGACCTCTGAATGGGAGACCGATAGCGGGGTTGCGGTTTGGCAGTAAGAGCGCCAGCTCGGCCATCATGTGCACGGCGCTGAGGGCGGCTGGGTTTTTACCGGCCTATTCGGCTTCCCTCACGCGGAACAAATCGGCAATCAATTCAATATCCGAGTCGATATGGCGTCGGGTGTCGTGCGAATTGAAGGCCATATAGGCGAAGACGGCATCTTGTGTTTCGTCCACATAGACAATCATCGTAGCGAGCCATCCCCCGTTTTCCAGGTTGTATTTGAGGAGGTCCAACTCCAGTCCTCCCAATCTTGTCGTGATCTTTTCCGCCGAGAGCTTCTGACTGCCGGGCTCATGCAAGATCGACGAATCCAGAGATCTGATGAAACCTTCACGGCTTCGCTCTTGCGGCGGCAGTTCGTGAAACGCAAATTCCGCGACCAGGAGAGCGGATGAATCCCAAAAATTGCACAGGACGAACTGTCCGCAATCCTCCCCTGGCAGGGCCACCCACACTCTCTGTTCAACCATGGGAAAGTCGAAGCTGTCGCCCCCGTACAGGGTTATCTTTATGTGTGGCGTTCTTTGCGTCCTTTTTATCAGGTCCTGTCCGGGCTGTAGGGCGGCCTCGGTTGGGGCGGTCACTTTGACGAAGTAACCGCCGACATCTTCTATGAATGGGTCCACGACGAGGAGCATGTATGTACCGTCCTGGGGCGCCTCGTAGAGGATGCGGCTGCTCTCTCCTAACAGGCCTCCGCCGCCATCGTCGTCCCTGGCGACCAATTCGAGCTCATCTTTCTCTTCCAATAGTATGATCATGGGGTCGAGGACAATCGAATCGACGTCGATTTGGACTTTTTCACCGGCATTCAGATTCAATTCGAAGACGTCAAGATCGTAAGGCACGTCGAGGGCTCCGAGGTAGGAGTCGCCGACGGCAAGGGTGCGGCGGTCGTCCGGGTCAGGGAAGGGGAGCAGTGGATGGGAAGAGGTGATCAGGTAGCTGTTGCCGTTCTCGGAGGGCCTGCTCACTACGATACTGGAGAACTCGTTGCTTGAGGCTGTGAAGGCAATTCTAGGACTCCGATCATAACTGGGCATATTTCCTGTCCAATGGTGGTCGCCTAGCGGGTAGTAAGAAAACTGTCGCGAGCCCTGGCCCTTGGCGACAATTTCGATTTCGGCGCCGGCCTGCTTGTGTAGCAGAAAGCGGTGTTCGTCGAAGCTGTCGCGCAGGGTGCGCTCGAACTCTAGCTGACCTTCGCCCTGCGGAATGCCGCGCTGCTCGATGGTCACGCCCAGGTCATGGCCGAGAATCGTATTGAGCCGCGGCAGCGCGTCGGCAATTGAACCGGCCAACTCGAAGCCGCTGATGTTGAAGGTCGAAATGCCGACGACGTCGCCTGCATCTGTGACCATGACGCCGCCGGTATGCTCCCTGATGGCCCTGTCGTATCCCCTGTAGTAGGTGTACTCAAACGTTTCCCATCTGAGCAGCCGCGCGAGGATGCCGGTGGTGAAGGTAGGTAGGGGAAACTCTTCCTTTCTGGCGGCGACATCGACCTTGAAGAAGGTGTAGCCGATCGGTTCCCATTTGACCAGCCGCGCGAGGATGCCGGTTGAAATGGTGGGGGTGGGTCGGTCACTGGGATCCTTTACTCTTGAGGGGGTGTATCCGATCAGGTAGACTTTGCTGCCGACAGGCAGGTCGCCGGCGTCAACCAGTGGCGCCGGCTCGATCTGCGTATCGATCGGCCCGATCAGGGCCAGGTCCGCGAACAGGTCCCAGCCGGCGACGGGCGCGGCGGGATGCTCGGAGCCGTCGGGGAAGACGACACGCGCTTCGGTATAGGGCCATACGATATTGGCATTGGTGAGCAGATAATTGCCCTGGATCAGGATGGCATTGCCAGTGCCAGAAGGTGAATCGACAAAGGCGACCGCGGGCGAGACGGCGGCGAAGACCTCGTCAGCGGTGAGGGCTTCTCCGGCAGTTGGCGGCTGCAGGGTGAGGAGGGTGGCAGGCGGAGCAAGGGTCGATGTCGTAGATCCGGCCGGTTCCGTCTGGCCGTCTGTGCCGGCGCTATCCTGGTCCGGTCGGATCGGTTGGCAGGCTGTCAGCAGCAGCACGGTCAACAGGGTGCACAAGATGGTGGCAGCGTTCAGTTTCCGCATGGGGTGATGCTCCTTTGGCCGTTCGAGGGGGGACCGATTCTCTTCTACAGCGCCAATTCCGCCACCATGCGCACCGTCTCGATGCTGTCGGTCATGATGGTCAGGGTGGTGATGGGCGCGGCCTGCCACAGCTGCAGACGGTCGGCTATGCGCGCGCGGCTGCCGCAGAGGGCGACGGCGTCGACGAGCGCATCGGGCACGGCCTGGACCGCGGCCGCGCGGTCGCCGCTGAGATAGTATTGCTGGACCTTGTCGGCCGCCTCTTCGAAGCCGTAGCGGCAGGCCAGGTTGTGGTAGAAGTTCCTGCCTCTGCTGCCCATGCCGCCGATGTAGAGGGCCAGCATCGGCTTGAGCTGCAGCCAGCAAGCGGCCAGGTCATCGCCAACCACGACCGCGGCGGATGGCGCGATGTCGAACGCGTCCGGCCGGCCCTGCTGCGCGGCGCGGGCGCGCCCGGCAGCCACGGCCGCGGCAAAGGTCTGCGCGTAGAACTCGGGCGCGAAGAAGATCGGCAGCCAGCCGTCGGCCAGCTCCGCGGCCAGCTGCACGTTTTGCGGCCCGATGGCGGCGAGGTAGACCGGCAGGTCGGCGCGTCCGTGGAGGATGCTCTTGAGCGGTTTGCCCAGCCCCCACGAGCCGGGGCCGCGGTAGGGCAGTTGGTAGAACTCGCCCTCGAAGGCCAGCGGCTGCGCGCGCGCGAAAATACGCCGCACAATTTCAATGTACTCGCGCGTGCGCGCCAGCGGCCTGGCATAGCCGGCGCCGTGCCAGCCCTCCACCACCTGCGGGCCGGACGCCCCCAGCCCCAGCAGCATGCGCCCGCCCGAGAGCTGGTCGAGCGTCATCGCCGTCATCGCGGTCATGGCCGGGGAGCGGGCCGCCATCTGCATGATGGCGGTGCCGAGGTGGATGCGCTCGGTCTGCGCGCCGATCCAGGCGAGGGGCGTTACGGCGTCGGAGCCGTAGGCTTCGGCGGTCCAGACGGCGTAGTAGCCGAGCCGGTCCGCCTCGCGGATCAGCTCCATCGGCAGTGTGATTGTCTTACTGGAGTAGCCGGTGTTGAGTCCCAGGCGCATGGCGGAGGTCAGTGGATAGTGGGTAGTGGATAGTGAATAGTGGATGGTGGATGGTGGATGGTGGATGGTGGATGGTGGATGGTGGATGGTGGATGGTGGATGGTGGATGGTGGATGGTGGATGGTGGATGGTGGATGGTGGATGGTGGATGGTGGATGGTGGATGGTGGATGGTGGATGGTGGATGGTGGATGGTGGATGGTGGATGGTGGATGGTGAGTAGTGGTCAGTTGCCAGTGGCCAGTGTCAAACCTTTCTCTATCAGTTTGCATAGTGTGTCGACGAGCAGGCGGTGTTCGACTGTGTGGATGCGGGCGGCCAGGGTTTTGTGTGTGTCGCCGGGATGGATTGGGACGGGCTCGGTCGCGAGCGGGGGGCCTTCGTCGACGCGCTCGTCGGGCACGAGATGGACCATCACGCCGGTCTGGTCGATTTCGCCGCGGGCGAAGGCGGCGAGCGCGTCGTCGATGGCATGGGCGCCGGGAAACTGCCCGGGCAGCGCGGGGTGCAGGTTGACGACGCGAGCGGGAAAACAGCGCAGAAAGCTGTCGCTCAGAATGTGCATCCAGCCGGCGAGCACGATCCAGTCGGGCGCGTATTCGTGCAGGAGCGCGGCGAGGTCGGCGTCGTACCCGGCGCGGCTGCGGCCGGCGTCGCGGTAGGGCTTGAGCGGGTGGTAGCAGGCGGGGATTTGGGCCTGCCGCGCTCTTTCCAGCCCGTAGGCGTCCTTGCGGTTGGAGACGACGACCGCGACCTGCGCCGACAGGCTACCGGCGGCCGCCGCGTCGATGATCGCCTGCAGATTCGAGCCGTTGCCGGAGATGAGTACCGCGAGTTTGGCGGTCATAAAGGGTCGCAGCGTGGGGGAAGGTGTAAGAGCGAAGAAAGAAGCACAGAGGAGGAAGCGGGGACCGCTTCATTCCTGGTCATCCCCCTGCAGACGCAGTCCAATCCGCTCCGGCGCGAACAGGCGCGCCTCCATCTCGCGCAGGTCGGGCGCCACGGCCAGCTGGAACTCGCACTGGGCCAGCACATCCTCCTCCAGCGACGCGCCCGGCGCGATTTCGATGACGGTCCAGCCGTCCGCGTCCAGGCGCAGGACGCAGCGCTCGCTGACGACGACTACGTTCTGGCCCGTCGCGCGCGCGCGGCGTCCGCTGAAGGTGACGTGCTCGACTTCGTTGACGAACTTGCGCACCCTGCCCTCGCGTTCGATAACCAGCCGCCCGTCGCGCACGTCGAGGCGGGCGCCGGCGGTGAAAGTGCCGCTGATGACGATGTTGCGCGCGTTGGCGGTGATGTCGACGAAGCCGCCGACGCCGGCTGTGACGTGCGGCCGGGCCAGCAGCCGCGAGACGTTGATGTTGCCGGCGCGGTCGATCTGCATGAAGGAGAGGAAGCAGCGGTCGAAGCCGCCGCCCTGAAAGTAGCTGAACTGGTCCGGCGAGGGGATGATCGCCTGCGTGTTCGCCGCGCAGCCGAACTGGAAGCCGAGCAGCGGCATGCCGCCGACCGCGCCCTGCTCGATCACCCAGGTGACGGCGCCGTCGAGCCCCTCTTCGAGCAGGACGCGCGGCACCAGCGCGGAGATGCCGAAGCCGAGGTTGACAGCCTCACCGTCGCGCAGCTCGAGCGCGGCGCGGCGGGCGATCACCTTCTGCAGGCCCCACTCGGCCAGCTCGAAACTCGCGGACGGCACCCGCACCTCGCCGCTGATGGCCGGGTCGTAATCGGTCTGGGTCGTCTGCCTGGCGTCGGGCACGACCGCGACCGCGTCCACAAGCACACCCGGCACACGCACAGACTGCGCCGGCAGGCTGCCGGCCGCGACGCGCCGCGTCACCTGCGCGATGACGACGCCGCCGCTGTTGTGCGCGGCCAGCGCGACATCGTATGCGCCCAGGAAGGCCCCCTCGCGCTCGAAAGAGAGGTTGCCCAGCTCGTCCGCGGTCGACGCCCGCAGCAGGGCCGCGTCGGGATGCAGCGCGCGCAGGTAGAGCCACTCCTGGCCGTCAAACTCGACCAGCTCCACCATCCCGGCCGGCGTGCGTTCGTTCATGCGCCCGCCCTGCCGCCGCGGGTCGAGGAAGGTGTCGATGCCGACCTGTGTCAGGACGCCGGGGCGTTTGGCCGCGGCCTCGCGCAGCTGGTGGAAGATCAGGCCGCTGGGGACGTTGTAGGCATCGATCCTGTTTTCGTCGATCATGCGCCAGATCGCCGGCGTCTCCATCGACGACGGCCCCGAGGGCAGCGAGCCGGCGATCACCCGCGCCAGCAGCCCGGGGCGGGCGATGTGCTCGACGCCGTCGATGCCGTACATGTCGCCGGCCGCGATAGGGTGAATGGTCGTCAGGCCTTGCGGATGCCCGCTCTGCTCGAACCGTTCGCCCACGGCCCGCAGCAGCGCGTCCGGGCAGAGCAGCCCGCTCGACGAGTTGACCGCGACCGTCGCCCCGTCGGGAATCAGCGCCGCGGCTTCGGAGAGGGTCACAAAACGGGTGCGCGCCATCGGTCCATTTCACCTTTGCGGGAGAGGCGGGCGCGCGTCTGCGGGCAAACGGGGAAAACGCGCCTGTTGCGTTGCGATGCAGTCATTATAGCGGCAAGCGCGTCGCGCGCAAGGAGAGCCGCGCCGGGGCAACCGCACGCGGCTCTGGTCGCGAATCGGGCTGGATGACGTCGCAGCCGCGCTCTGCTCCTCCAGAAGGCCATTTCGGCCGGTAAGACTACCCTACTATGAGTGCCCTCCCATCGCCGGATACGATCCTTCCCAACCCGGCCGGCCTCTTCGACGACAACCGCTTTCTCTACGTGTTGCGCCTTCAGGGCTTGGGCAGCGACCCGGCCAGTGGTATTGTCCTGAGGCGGGGAGCCCGCTCGCATCGGTGTGAAGGTTGGTCACTACGCCGTGCGGCCCGGTGTTGAAACTGCAGCCAAAGCAGCTACGAGTTTTCGGCCCGTCTTCACTTCGAAGGGATTGTGTCTATGGCTATGAAGACTCGGTCCTGGTCCAATCTGATCCTCCTGTTCCTGATAGCGGGCTTGTCAACCGGTTGTCGCCAACGAGCCGAAACTCTTCTTCGCGGCTATGCCGAAGAAGTCGTGCTAGAACTGGACTTTGACCTCTTGCATGAGGAACACCGTGTCACCATAGCCCCATTCGATGCGGATATACCGTCAAGTAAGATCACCTCCACCTATCAAGTGTCGGAAAAACCTGCAGAAATCATAGAAAGACTGAATCTCCTCCATCATACTGACAAAGCTTGGCTGAAATACGAAAGTGGCCAGTGGTTTGGGGAGGTACCGCTCATACATCCGTTAAACGGTCCTGAGGAAGAGAAAGATGATTTCAGATACTATCTACCCTCCAGGCCTGGCTCAAGTGAGATTGGCCCTGAGAGTCTTGTGGACATAGACTATCTTCTGATGTGCCCGTGGATTCGGATAGAAGAGGCATACGAGACACTTTTTGAGGATGCCATAATCTTAACCGATGAGGGGAAACTCGTCATCGTGATTTTTGCATCAGGTTGGGGCCGGTGTCACGCCCAGCGCGTGGGAGAAGAGTAACCGTGTGCCTGGCTCCAGGCCGGAGGATTTCAGTTGTGAGAAGCCGCTGTCGACTCTATCCAAACCATTGAAGGAACGACTCAGCGTTGTCCGGTCGCACGATGGTTCGAATTGCCCTGTAGCGGCTGCCTTTCTCCTCCCCTTACAACCTCCTTCTCTGGTCAGCACCTTGCCTTCAAACGCGGCACTGCCCTCTACCATCTGCACACCGACCATCTCGATGGCACCTTCCTCACCGCCCGCGGAACCATCGTAGAGGCTAGCTGCGTCTACTGCGCTACCGTTCTTGTTGCATGCGCCGGCCATTGCTGTTGCCAACGCCGGGCCCGATTTCCAGCAATTGATTTCTCCAGGTTCGAAAGCGCTTTCCCATGCCTTCAATTATGGATTTCGGCTTTTCCGTAGCTGTAGCTCTTTTCTATTGGTTTATCTGGTTCCCGTCCAACCGGAGCCCGTTCCCGCCAAGACGGCCGATGAGAGTTCACAGAGCTCTTGTCGCTTTGGACGTCAGCTATTCCTACGAGCTGTTTGGCAACGGAAGCAGACGGGGCGTTCGCAGCATCCTGATTTCACAGCGAGTATTCCGGCTGCTTGTCAAAATAGATAAAGGAATCATGTGGAATTGCCAGCCGGTTCGCTTTGTCAAATAGTCATGGTTGTGCCCGATTCCGGCATCGTCATCGACTGCATCCGCTTCCTCTACTCTCGCGGCCATCCCCTCAAATGCACCGACCCGACTGGACTTACGGAATATGGTCCCCTTGGCCAGATTTTGGCAGAGGGGCAATAGGATGATCATGGTGGACGAAGACCAGATGTAGTCGACCAATCTGACAAAGCCGTTTCGCATTCGGTCCCCCATGGGGAACCCGGAGGCTCCTGCAACGAGTTGGACTGGATCACGTATACAGATACATGGGTTGTGGAACAGTCCGCTCTCGACGAGACGCACAAGTCAGAAAGAAGCCGAACACATCAGGTTTGCTCCGACGATAGGGAAAAAATATGCGGAGCGCCTCGCGGTAGAGTCTCGTTAGACGATTGCACGGGGTCAGGGTGCCGCAGGATAGGCGGCAGACAGCCAGTGGGTCGAGAGAATCGGCTCCTGGATTTCAACCCAATCGTACTGGCAGAGAATCATTGGGCGCCGCGGCATGTGCATTTTCGCAACGATGTTTCGCATCTGCATTGACCTGTTCCCACGAGGCAGTTCTTACCGCCTGTCCCGCCTGATGACCCTTGTGGCATTAGTGCTCGTTGCAGCCTGCCAACCCACATCACCCCAGCTTCGCAAACAGGTAGAGGCAGACATACAGACCTGTTCTCTGGAAGCGTCGGACCTGCCGGGCGGATGGAAGCACTATCGAAGCGCCAGCTACGACGTACCGGCTCTCGGTCTGCCGGGAAACGCGCTGGGCCGCATAAGGACTATATTTGTCGGCGAATGGGCGGAATCGGACGGCCTAGTGATACACAAGATTCTGGCTTACAGGACGTCTCACATGGCCAGCGCTGTCATATATCAGTCCCCGAGCGTCTTTTATCACGCACATCGAATCACACCATGGCTATATTTCGATCTGGCTGAGGCCGATCTGTCTGCCGATTCGTCTCGCGCCGGCTGCGCATATTTCGATATCCACCGATCAGCTCCAGGCGAGAAGACCTGCCACTTTCTGGCCCGCTACGGCCGGTTTGTGACCACACTTCATGTGTCGATTTACCCTGACCCCATATCTGAAGAGGAAATGATTCAGGTTGTGCAGAAGGTTGACGAGCACATGGGCCAATGTGTCGATCTCTTTGGAGACGCGGTCTGGGAGGAGGAGACCGAATGAAACGGTCCCGTTCGATCCTTTCTCAGACGTCCATTGATGTCAATGCCGAACGCACTCTTCGCCGCGACCTGTTGCACCGGCGTCCCGATGAAACGCAGGTGTTTCGCCTGGCTTTGAATACTGCCCATTCCGGCCATGAGATGTAGCTTGTTGCTGAGTATTGGCGGTGAATCGGAAGCGGCAGGAGATAACAATGTGCGGCAGCAAAGAAATGTTCATCCGGTGCTGCCTGGTCGCTGCGGCGGCCGCGATCCTCTTGTCAGCTTGCCGCCAGCGTCCATCCCCAGAGCTTCGCAGACGGGTTGAGTCACACCTGTATTCTTGCTCGCTGGGTGAGTCGGACTTCCCAGCTCGATGGGGGCATATACGGAGTAAGACCTACGATGTACCGGCTCTCGGTCTGCCGGGCAATGCGTTAGGCGGCGTAGACGCCGTGTTTGGACCCCTCGGGCCCGACCCTGGTATCCCTGCAGGTCATGGAATCCTGGCTTACAGGACCCCAGAAAGAGCGGCAACTGTCTTTGAGCGATTTCCGGACCTATTCTACGACGCAGGCCGTCTCACCCCATGGGTGAGACCCGATGTGGCGGAGGCCGCTCTGTCCGCCGATGCATTTCACGTCGGCTGTACCTACTATGAGACCTATGATGCAGACATTAGCAGAAAAAGATGCCATTTCCTTGCTCGATACGGCCGGTTTCTCACCACATTCAGGACTTGGGTCTCACCAGATTACATGTCGGAGGAGGAGATGGGCCAGGTGTTGCATGCGCTTGACGGGCACATGCTTCAATGTGTCGATCTCTATGGAGACACGGTTTGGGAGGAGAAGACTGAATGACTCGATTCCGGTCGATCCTTCGGTGGATGTCCGAAGTTATGACTTCACGCATCGAGGACAAGCAATGGGGTCAGGAGAATCGAAAAGTGAGACCTGGTTCTGCCGCAAGCTGTCTTCTGCTTTCCTGTTTGGCTCTACTCTTTACAAGCTGCGCCCCGACGCTGGAGTCACCGCCAGGCGTTCAACGGAAGGTCACGCCCCTTCCTACTCCTATTCCTTTTTCCTGCGATGTGTTCACGTTGGACCGCTGGCGGGAACTCAGATTTGGCGTGGACACGCCGGAGGCGTATGCGGAAACCGTCGAAGATGTATGGGGCGTCGAACTGTGGACAATTCCTCTCTTCCGAGAAGGATACACAAGCCACTATGGGAGTTGGAATGCAGACAGTTCAGCTTCGCATGGGCTGGTCCATAGAGTCCAGTTTGATAGAGAGGGGAAACTGCTGCGCGTCGCCGTTTCCTGGTCGAGAGAGCGGGCTCCTCCCACCTTGGCTCAGGTGATCGACTGCCTGGGAACACCTGATTACTATGTGGCCGCCCACGTTAAGGATAGGAGCCACTGGCTGGAATTCACTCTCTGGTACATTGAAACAGGCATTGCGGTCAAGGGATCTTTTGATAGGAATCTCTTCAGGCCAATGGCAGTCCGGCCTGATACTCCAATGAGAAACTCAGCAACCTATGAGCTACCCGGCAGCTTCGTCGTTGTCGAAGCGGGCGATCTTGAACAGATGGTCTCGGACGTGTACGGATCTGCGTTACAGGCCTGGAAACTCTGTCTCATCAGACCGTGGCCGGGTTCGATCGAAGCGGTAGAGGTCCTGTCATATGAGGAGTACCTTCGTTGCGCCACTTAACCGGGACGCTCCGACGCCGTAGATTTCTTCGCGGGCCCTGACTTCCCCGCGCGCGCACACATCATTCCAGCATCCGGCCATATGTGCGGACGCACGAACGGCCGGCGGCGGGATCTCGAATCAATGAGCACTGGCAATCAAGAGTTGAGCTGGGGGCAATTCTTCCTGCGCGCATGCGGCATCGTGCTACTCTTCGCAGCCATCCTAACCGTGGCTTTCGTATGGGGAATCCGAGTCCTCTATTGTCAACTCAGCACCTGCGGGGGACCGCCCCGCATCCCTGAACCCGTCATCATCCCATCCGAGCTGACATCTCTTCCCCGCCCGGGGCAGGTGTACTGTTCCCGCAGTACGAGTCCTGATCTGGAACACGTGGACGTCTGGGAGCTCCCCGGCGTATATCCCACCGGCGAATACGACAGCGGCGTCAATGACAGTGTTTTGGGGCGTCATCAAGGGGAACTGCCTTATTGCCGCGAAGTTCAGGTGCTGGACTACGCATGGTCGGAAGTCGACGGAGAGTTCTGGGTGCAAATTGAATCCGAAGAGATAAGAGGATGGATCAAGTATACGTATGTCGACTTTCCCCAGATTGGTTCTCGCTGAGGAGACAGTTCAACATCCGGCAACCTTTAGCCATATCATTTGCGATCGCGGCCCGGTGTGATGTGACGGGCGGTACACCGACCGTCATCAGCAGTCACTCTTTCGGCAGCCTGCGCATCACTGCCAGGCACGGCAGCGACCTCTACCAGCCGCCGAAGACACCGGAGTCAATCGTCCGAACCAGCCCGTCGCCACCGGACCGATTTACTACAACGCTCGCCACCGCGTCCCCGCGCTGGACGCGTCCGTTTCCTCCGTCTCTCAAATGAGACTCGACGCGACTGCCATACATGTAGCGCACGGCTGCTTGCGTTCGACCATCCCGGCGCGGGCAGGTCATGCATGCAGGCGCCGGTAGGCGTTGTCGCCGCCGGCAGCCGTGGCCGCGCGCCCGATCTCGTCGGCCTGCAGCAGCGCGGCCCAGGTATTCTCCGGCGTGACGTCGAGCGGCTCGTGGTCCATCAGCGGCGAGACGGCGATCGCGGCCATCGCCGCCTGCAGCGCCGCGCCGTCTCTGTCGAGCTCCAGCGAGAGCTGAGCGAGGTGGGTCGGCAGGCCGATCTGCGCGCAGAAACCGGCCACCTGCGCGCACTCCTCCTCAGACTGCTCCAGCGCCAGCTGCGCCAGCAGCCCCATCGCCACCAATTCGCCGTGGAGGTAGTTCTCGCGCGCGATGGGCAGGTGCGTAAAGCCGCCGGCGACCGCGTGCGCGCCGGTCACGCCGCCGCTCTCGAAGCCGATGCCGCTCAGGAGCGTATTGGCCTCGATCACCCGCTCCAGCGCCGCGTTGACCTCGTCGCAAAAAGCCGCTTCGGCCGCAGCGATGCCGTCGTCGAAGATTGTCTGCGCGCACTGTTCGGCGATGGCCTGGGCGGCCACGGTCGGGCGGCCGCCGAGCACCGAGCGGCCGGCCGGGTTGCGGTTGCAGGTGCGCGCCTCGTAACGGGTCGCCAGCGCGTCGCCCATGCCCGCCACCAGGTAGCGCACCGGCGCAGCCGCGATCAGCTGCGAGTCAACCAGCACCAGCGCCGGGCTGTCCGGGAAAAACTCGCCGCCCTCGACGATCCCCTCGTCCGAGTAGATGACCGACAGCGCCGAGCAGGGCGCGTCGGTGGAGGCGATCGTGGGGCAGATCACCGCCGGGACTTCCAGGCGCGCGGCGACGCTCTTGCCCGCGTCGAGGCATTTGCCGCCGCCGACCGCGATCAGGCTGTCAAAGGAGGCGTTACGCGCCCGCAGGCTGGCCGCGGCGCGCTCGATTTCGCTGAGGCAGCACTGGCCCTCGAAGACCTCGAAGACCGGCTCGCTATCCATCGCGCCCAGGCCGGCAAGCAGCTGTTCACGGTGACGGCGCAGCCCGCCGGCGCTGATGAGAACGGCCGGCCGCGTGCTGGGAACCAGCGCCAGAAAATGGCCCAGCTCGTCGAGTAGCCCCGGCCCCTGCACATAGCGCGCCGGCGCGATCAACCCGAAGGGCGGCGTCTCACGCCCTGTCTCTTCGAGCGAGAAGATCGGCTTGGGGGAGTATTCGGGGCCGGCTGTCATGGCATTGCTCCTGTGTTCTAAAAGTTTTTAGTTTTCAGTTTCTAGTTCTTAGTGACGGCATGTATCGGAGCTTCGCGTAGGTACCGTGAGCAGGAACTGGATCGGTCTCCTGTCGGGAACGGGAGCAACCGCATAGCGAGAGTGGGGCTTTTGCAGCATCGCGTAAGGGCGGAGGCCCTGGCGTTAAACGGAAAACGGGTCGCGTTCCAGTTTACCACCGATCTGCCAAAAGTTTTTCAGTTCTCAGTTAGACTGCGCTTGCGGGGACGGGACCGGGGCAGCGGGCAGTTCGCCGAGGCGGTCGGCGATTACGTCGGCCAGGCGCAGGTCATAGTCGAGGTGGGACGCCTCCAGCAGTGTGACGTCCGGGTGGCGCCGGCGCGCGGCGGCCAGGAGCGCGGGCAGGTCCTGCCGCAGGTGGCGGCCGCGGTGCAGAAAGTAGGGCAGGGCGACGATCTTGCGCGCGCCCTGGGCGGCGAACGCGTCGATGGCCTCGGCGATGCGCGGCGCGTTGCAGTCGAGATAGGCCGCCGCGGCGAAGGCGTAGCCAGTCGCCTCGTGCAGCCAGGCCGTGAGTTGCCGGACCGGTTCGTTGGCAGCCTCGAGCGGAGTGCCGTGCGCCATCACCAGCAGGGCCGCGCCGGCGCCGTTCGCCTCGTGGTCGACCGCGCGCACGCGCTCCAGCGCGATGGCGGCCAGTTTCTCGTGGAAGCCGAAACAGCGGGCCACGCGGATCGTCAGCGCGGGGAACTGCGCCGCGACGCTGTTCAGGTCGCCCGGCAGGTCCTGCTGCACATAGACGCCGTCGATCAGGAAATAGGGTTGGACCGTTACGGAGGTTGCGCCTGCCCGCACGCATTTCGCCACTGCTTCGGCGATCGTGGGGCGGCTGAAGTTGAGGAAACCGGCCTCGGCGATTGGCGCAACACCGCGTTCACGCAGCCGCGCGGCCAGCCGGATCATCGAGGCGCCGCTATCACTGTGCAGGCTGCCGTGGCCAATAAGGACGACGCCATCCATTTTCTAGTTTTTAGTTTCCAGTTTCTAGTTTTTAGTGACCGCTTTTCGGCCCGGGTCCTGTCATTGCCACCTACTATAAACCCAAAACCAGGAACCCAAAACTCGCACCCACCAACCAAAAACTAAAAGCTCAAAACAAGAAACTGTCCCTAAGCCTGGTGCAGACCGCACTCAAGCTTGGTCAGCCCGACCCAGCGGCCGGCGCGCAGATCGTCGCCGGGTTGGACTGGCTGCGTGCAGGGCCAGCAGCCGATGCTGGGGTAGTTCTGCTCGTGCAGCTCGTTGTAGGGGACGTTGTGCTCGTGGATATAGTCCCAGACGTCGGCTTCGCTCCAGTGGACCAGCGGCGAAACCTTCACGACACCGTACTTTTCGTTCCAGCGCAGCACCGGCGTGCCGGCGCGCGTCGGCGACTGGTCGCGCCGCAGCGCGGAGACCCAGGCGGTGCTGCCTTTGAGCGCCTCGGCCATGGGCACGACTTTGCGAATGTGGCAACACTTGTCGGGGTCGCTGCTGTAGAGCTTGAGCCCGTAGGTCCGCTCCTGCTCGCCCACGCTGACGTCCGACGCCACGCGGCGGAAGGGCCGGCCGTAGTGGCGCTGCGCCCGTTCGTTCAGGGCCAGCGACTCGGGGAAGAAGTAGTCGGTGTCGATGTAGAAGACGTCGATGTCCGGGTTGATACGCAAGGCAATGTCCATCAACGCCATGCCGCTGGCGCCGAAGGCGGTGCCCATCGAGAAGCCGTCGCCGAAGTGCTCGATCGACCACCGCAAAATTTCCTCGGCGGACTTCGTTTCCAGCTGGCAGTTCAGCTGGCTGATAGATGGAGGTTGCCACGTATCAACCGGGCGCGTTTCCTGCGCGAGAGCAATCACAGGCAGTTCCTCTGTATATTCTCGATCCATAGCCATTGTGACGTTTTGCCGCCGCTGCCTGCGTATTTCGCGCGTATGAGCAGCCTATAGTGCGGTCACGCCACGACAGCGGGGCTACGGATCTGGGGTCTATCTAGTTAGGGAAGGTAACGCGGGCGCTCATCGCGCTGATGTGTGTCCGGAATTTGGTTTCCCTGTCCATGCAGGGTTGGCACACACCAATGTTGGACGAGCCAGTCAGGGAACTAGCAACAACAGGAGGAGGTTATACACAAGCAGCTGGAGGAGTAGAGGGAGATAAACATCTTACCGGAGCGGGTAAGATAGAGTTCTTCAGCGGGCGATGGGGCCCGCCACGTTTGGTCATACGTTTGGATACGCATTTCCCTGTGCTCCTTCTTCGCCTGGGTTGTGCGGCTGTGGCACTGTCCAGGCTTCGGCCACCGCTTGCTGCAAGATAGAAGATGCGCCGACAGACCTCTTGCGGGGCCTCTGCCGGGCCGTTGTGCCTCCGCATGTGCGAAGGATGGCGACAGTATACATGTGGTTGGGGGCTATGTCAAGTCCGGTTTTTTTGTTTCTGGTATGCGGCGACCGTGCGCTTTCGAGACGGGATGGCTGCGCGAGCGGGGGGTGGGTGTATGGCGTTGGATGGGGCGGGGAGAGGGTCAGGCTGTCGTGAATTTGAGGGTGGAGAGGTTCTGGTTGGGGATGTCGGCTTCTTGGTCGACGTGGAATTTCATGGATCGCAGAGGTATGTCGAGGTCCCGGCTACCGTTTACGGTGCGGCTACAGTTCGGTCAGCGGTTTCGCTGTGAGCGCCGCTTTCGAAGACGACATGTCCCAGCGTATTGGGGTTGGCCAGGCGCTGGGCGGCGTCCAGGATTTCAATGCCGGCGAGGCGGTGGGCGTCGTCGTAGTCGAGGGCGATGCCATCGTCCACCTGTTTGGTGGTTACGGTTGTTTCCTGGAAGCTGATGTAGAGAGCGTAAACTTCGTGATCGCAGGTAATTTTCATTGCGCTTGGTGAACCTTTTTGTCAAACACCTTAATTTTGGTCCAGTGGTTGGGGCCCATTTCATCTGCCACTCCGCGTGCTTGGTGAAGTTCTCAGCGGGATACCGGAGGTCGTTTCTTAGAATTGGGATAGGCTAAAGGTGCGCACGTCAAAAGAATCTATCTGCCGTCCTCGAAATGCCCCTCTTTGGAGAAGCTTGCTCAATCTCGGGACGACAGTTGAGACTCGGCAATCAAAGAAGAAATGATCTTCCTGACATTCTCGGAAGAGAGGATTTCGCCTAGAATTCCTACTAGCTCTTCTTCCGATTTTGCCTGCCTCTCATCGTCATCCATTGAATTGTATACGAGTGCTGGGTAGGCAACAGCAAGAGTGTATTCGATTGAAAGTATTCTTACCGCGTAGTTCTTCAACGCTGGCGCGACAACATACAATGTTGCAGCTATACTATTGGGTTTTCTGTGAACGGGAGAACGACTCACTTCGCCTTCAAGAATTTCGTTTGTCAGTTGTCCCAATAACCCCGCTTGTTCCTGCAATATTACTGTAGGAGTTCTAACCGGGTCAACGCTTTCCAGGTTACCCCACAGATTCTGATGCGTCATTATTGTTCATCCTTTCAGATAGTGAGTCTGAATAAGAGCGGAAAATGGTCAGAGGCACCACGTGAGTCGGGGATGCCGCGATCGTTCATCAGGACGTCCGAATCCGTAGTTGTAAGTATTTTGAGTTCTTTATTTGGGAAGAGAGGAACCAACTCGGGCCTCAAGAGGACTTGGTCAAACGTGTGTCAATAGTAGTTAATAGGCTTTGATGAAGCGTTATAATAGTAGGTTCCAGGGGGTCCCTCCGACTCGTCTCCAAGTAATGACCACATAGGATTGTAGAAGAAGTCACGAACTTGGCCCAATACCTTTCGGTTGCCCCTTTTCGCAATCCTCTTGTCCATTATTCCGTGGAAGCCTTCCCCCGCAACGACACCCTGATCGAAGGGGTTCATATTTAGGTCTCCAACGACTACAGTTCGCCTATGACCGACCTTCATTTCTGCCTTTTCTATCTGTTGTCTCCACCGTGAAGCCAATAGCATCTGGTCATCTTCGCTGAGGTGTAGTCTGCTGGGCAAGTGAGCGGCAACCAATAACACTTGTGTATTCCGTATTGGGTTACTGAAGTGTCGGATCGAAAGGTAGTCTTCTTCTACAACAGGTCTTAACCAACGGCTAGGGAACCGCGCGTAAATTTCAATCTTCGTTGATGCACTAAACGGGTATGTGAAACGGGGTCCAGGACTTGAGTTAAGCTGCCGCAGCATATCAGACCGTTCAATTTCACATTCCGCCAAAATCAAGATATCTACTTCATGAATCTCAGCGAGCTCTCCAATTGTATTCTGCAACGGTTTTTTATTTATGTTCCAGAACAAGAAGGTCATCATGAGTCAGTGATTCGCAAAAACGCTTCGAATGATATAGATGAGACAGACAAATTCACTCTAGATATGGTCCCAAAGCTTAGGCCACCAGACAGGGTGTATAGTGGAGCGCTTCAGTGAGCATTCTAGGGACGAAAGGTTCAATGGTCAAGAAGCGAAGGAACCAACATTTTACCGCCAGCCTCGTATCCTCCGGCCGCCTCTTCCCGCCATGCGCTGAGGCCGTCGGTGCACCACTTGGCTGACAGACAGCGCACCGCCTCGTCGATACTCTTACCCAAAGCCAAGCCGCCCGCTTTCTGCCGCCCCTTGGCCGCCCAGGCCCGCAGACCTGAAGAACGTGGCGCCGTCAGGTCATTATTCGCCATATTCCTCCAAAAAGCTCACCATCAAGTCCTGTATTACAAATTCGCAGGCTAACTTGGCAAACATCTCGTTCTCCAGGTCTGGAATCTCATTTGCAACCAACCACTCCAGCCAGAACGCCCTTGGAGACATCCCGAGCTTTTGGGTCACGCCGGCAAGATCCAGATGGTTGCCGTTCGAGTTAACGACACGAAACATTTCACGATGGTTCAAACCGCATTTTTCCATTGCTGCTATGAACAGCGGAATATAGTACTCTATGCGCCTTTCCTGCTCATCCTCAGGCAGCCTGAAAAAGCTCCCCCAAGGCCGTACGGTGCCGCCAAAACCTATGTAGTCGTTGAGAGCAAGCAGCCTCGCCAACCGCATTGTCTCTTGCTGCGCCTCATCCTGCGCACTCGCGGTCGCCGTGGGCGCAGGCGTGTCAGTCGGCATGGGCGTAGCCGTAGGAATCGGTGTCGGCGTTGCAACAATCTGCACGTCGTCGGCATGGCTTGCCGTCACATACGGCGCGTAGACCCACGCTGGCTCGCCGTCGTAATCGACCTGCCACCAGTCGCCGGCCAAATTCCTGCCGGTAATGCGAAACTCGTCGCCCGCTTCTGCTGTATCGAGAACTGCGTGATGCGTTCCCGGGCCTCTCCTCACGTTCGACCTCCGGCTGAGCGTTGCAATGGCATCAGCGGGTACGGGCGTTGCTGTCGGCTTTAAAGTCGGGAGCGGTGTTGACGTCGGCGACGGCGTGTGTGTCGGCGCGATGGCTGTTTCGACGGCCGCCAGGCGCTGAGCGAGGTCGTCTCTTGAGACAAAGAGATCGGCGACTTTGGAAGTAAGGCCTTCGAACTCTGCCGCCAGACTTTCAAGGGTCAGGTCGCTCTGCGCCATGAGCAGCCCGGGCGCAAGCAGGGCAAGAAGAACGGTCCCGGTGATCAGATACCTTTTCATGCGAGGGATCCTTGCAAGAGATGGACGCCGGATGCGGGGGCGTGGCCTCCACATGGCTGGGGGATTGGTTGGCGCCACCTCGGAGCTGGATGTCGGCTGCCGTCGGGGGATGCAGTGCGGACAATCCGTGCTCAGCCTGCGTTCTGTCACCGTTCCGATGTGGTATGCCCAGAATAGCACATGTATTCTAGCAAGACAAAACGCTTGTTCGAGAATTGAGAAGAAAAAAGTTGCAGCTGCTTCGGAACCTCGGCGCGGGCACGCCCCCCTCACACCGCCTGATCCTCAGAATCCTTGCCTCTCCCAACCCGCTATGCTATCGTGCACGGCCATAACCACACGGGAAACGCCAAGAAACGCAAAGGACCCAACCATGACAACCCTTTTCGGACGCGACTACAGCCGCCGCGAGCTCCTCGACCTGGTCGGCGACATGTCGCAGCTGGCCGGGGCGCGCAAAGCCGAGCTGGTCGAGGGGATCGAGCGCGGCTCCGACCTGATCGAGGTGTTCAACGCGTCGGGGCTCTGCTTCTCGGTGCTGCCGGGACGCGCGCTCGATATCGCGTCGGCGCATTACAAGGGGATGTCGCTCTGCTTTCGCAGCAGCACCGGCGACGTCGGCCCGGCTTTCTACGAGCCGCAGGGCAACGGCTGGCTGCGCGGCTTCTACGGCGGCCTGATCGTCACCTGCGGCATGACCTTCACCGGCCACCCCGAGGTGGACCCGGAGGAGGAGAACGAGGAGCTCGGCCTGCACGGGCGGCTGGCCTTTCTGCCGGCCAAGAACGTGGTCGCCAACGCCGGCTGGGAAGGCGAGCAGTACGTCGTGCGCGTGCACGGCACGATGCGCGAGGCGGTCGTCTTCGGCACAAACCTGGAGTTGACGCGCGAGATCTCGACGGTGCTGGGCGAGAAGTCGGTCCGCATCCACGACCGCATCGAAAATTTGAGCGTCGACCCGTCGCCGCTGATGTTCGTCTACCACTGCAACCCGGGCTTTCCGATACTGGACAGCGGCACACGCCTGCTGATCAACAGCGAGAGGACGACCGAATGGCTCGAGGACCGCGAGGTCGGTCCCGACGTGTACGCAGTGGCCAGGCCGCCGCAGGAGGAGGCGCACGACGACGTCTTCGTGCACCGGCCGGTCGCGGATTCGGACGGGAATGTGCACGTCGGGCTGGTCAACGACCGGCTGGCGCTGGGGTTGTACTGGAAGTTCCCGATCGCCGAGATTCCGCTGGTCAACCACTGGCAGCACTTCCATCGCGGCACCTACGTGACCGGCGTCGAGCCGGGCAACGTCAGCATGTTAGGCCGGGCCTGGAACCGGCGCGAGGGCTATCTCAACTACATCCAGCCGGGCGAGGTGCGCGAGTTTCACATGGAGATCGGTGTGTTGGACGGGGCGGAGGAGATCGGAGCGCTTGAGGGGAGCTTTTAGTGGCCAGTGGTCAGTGGCCGGTGACTCTAATGAAATATAGAGGGTACGCTGCGCAATTTTCCTTCAGTGAGGACGACGCTTGCTTTGTAGGTCATATAGCAGAAATCAATGACATCGTCGGCTTTCACGGTGAAACCGTGGAAGAGCTACGTGCTGCTTTTGAAGAAGCGGTAGATGACTACGTTGAAACTTGCAAAAAGCTGGATCGTTCCCCAGAAAAGCCCTATTCAAAGGTAGCCAGAGGCTAGATTCCAGTACGTGGCAGACTAACTTGCCTCTCAACCCAAACTCCCCGTTGTTCGCCGTTCCAGCCGCCCCAGGACGACGCAGACGGCGATCAGAACCCATGCCATCGAGTAGTTGACCCCAAGCGCGGTCTGGAAGCTCCAGATGTCGGCGAGCTCACCGGTCCACCAGGGCGGCAGCATGGCGCCGGCGGTCATGGCGACGTTGAGCAGGCCGGTCACCGCGCCTGTCTTGTCAGGGTAGAGGCGCGAGCCGTAGGCCAGGGCGGTCGGAAAGAGGCCGGAGAGGCTGAGACCGGTGAGGAAGACGCCGATCATCAGCACGGCTGGATCGGTGCTGAGCAGCATGAGCGGATAGATGACGACGAGGACCACAGCCAGGACCAGCAGCGTCCTGGCATAGCCGATGCGCTCGGCAAAGGCGGCGCAGATGAAACGGCCGGCGGTCAGGGCCACGTAGAAGACGGAAACCGAAGAGATCGAGGCAAACGTGTCGAGACCGGCAGATTCCTGCATAAAGAGAGCGACCCACGCCAGCAGGCTGTAGGCGACGCCGTTGTAGATGAACGCGATCAGGAACAACGACAGGAAGCCTGCGTTGCGCAACATGCCCCAATCCAGCCCCTGCCCCCTGGCGCCCTCGCCGGCGGTTGACCCATTGGAACGGTAGAAGAGGGACGCGATCCCCCCGTAGACAAGCCAGATCAGACCGGTCGCGGCGACCGTCCAGCGCCAACGAACGCCCAATTGCAGAACAAAGCCAAAGACGAGCGGGGAGATGGTCGCGCCGACCGCGTAGACGCCGTGGAGCACGTTCAGCGCGCGGGCGCGGCTGTCCGGGTTGGCGTCGGCGATCATGGCGTTGATGCCGGTCGTGAGCGAGGCCTGGGCGATGCTGATCAGGGCGAAGCCGGCGAGGAAGAGCAGCCACGGCAGGGCCGCGGCGGTCAGCGCCAGCGTGGCCGCCACCGCCAGCGCCGCAATCCAGACCAGCCTCTGGTAGCCGATGCGATCGGAGGCGGCGCCGGCCAGCAGGTTTCCCACGACCCCGCCCCCGGCCCGCGCCCAGAAGATGTAGCCAACTGTCCCCAGGGTCAGCCCGGCTGCCAGGTACTCTTCGGTGAGGGAGGGCATAACCGAAGGGATGAGCACGGCGGCGGTGCCGATGAAGAGATAGCCGGCCAGGCCGAGCAGTGTCACAGGCGTGAGGAAGGAGGAGAGAGAATCGGGCGCCGTCCCGCTCCTGCTTGTTTTAACTACCTGCGGCGTCTCTTGACTCACTCTGCTACCGTCTCGTTGGTCAGCTGATTCTGGCGAAAACTGTGCGCGTGCGTCTCGCCGTGCGCGGTCAGGGAGATGAGGTCGGCCTCGACCTGCACCAGGTTTTGGGCGCGCAGCCGGCGCAGGATGCGCGCCATCTTCGCCGGTGACCAGCGGAAATGACGGTGGAGCGTGGAAACGGCCAGCTCGTCGCTTTCGGCCGCGATTCCCTGATGATGCTGAATATGGCCGAGGACGACCTGATTGTCAAAACTGCGGCGCTGGTTGCGGCGTCGCACCGTGGTCGAGACGAGGCCGTATTTTGGCGAGAAGACCCACGCCGCCATAAAGAAGACAAAGATCATCAGCACCATCGAGGCGGAGATCGAAGAGTCCCACTGCTCGGCCAGGTCCAGGCCGAGGAGATCGTTCACGCCGGAAAGGATATCGCTCATCCGGACGAGGCCGAGGAGGCTGCCGCGAGCGAGGTCGTAGCCGGTGTAGGCGCCGGCCGCGCCGATCAGCGCGCTGTAGGCCAGCATGCGCGGCAGGCGGTCGGTGAGCAGGTAGGCGGCCGCCGGCGGGATGATAAAGAAGGCGACGACCAGGATCGAGCCGACCGCGTCGAAGGCGCCGACGGCGACGAGGCTGACCAGGACCATCAGCCCGTAGTGGAGCAGCGTGGGGCGGAAGCCGAGCGCGGCCGCGAGCGTCGGGTCGAAGGTCGAGAGTTTGAGTTCCTTGTAGAAGAGGACGACGGCGCAGAGGGTGAGGAGCGTCATCACGGCCATGACGGTGATCGATTTGGGCCAGAAGACGAGGGCCGGCTCAGCCCGGGTGAAGCCGGCCTGCCACACCTGGGCCGGGCTGTATTCGCCGCAGTTTGTGCAGATTGTTGTGAACTCGGCCTTCTCGTCGCGGGGGTTGATGCCCAGTTGGCGGCAGTTGGTGCACTGGCGGGTCAGCTCGGCGCGCGGATCGTCGGGCGTGATCGTCACCGTCTCGCATTCATTGAGGCAGTGGCTGTTGGTATTGGCCCAGGCGACGCCGATTTCGCCGACCATGACGGCGTCTTCGTCGAGGTGGACGTCATCGACGAAGCGCGACACCATGATTACGGCCAGGGCAAAGAGCAGCGGGAAGGCCAGCCCCAGCGCGGCGTCCTGTTTGACCAGTCCGGAGCGGTAGATCAGCTCGGTGAGGACGACCGTGGCGACGCCGGCCGCGGCCGCGCCGAAGATCAGCCAGACCGAAGCGAGCGAAGGCTCGCGTCCAAGCAGGGAGCTCATCACCATGAAGGCGACGACGATGCCCAGGAGCACGGTGTGGCTGATGGCGTCGCTGGTGAGTGACATGCCGCGCAGGAGCAGGAACGTTCCCAGAAGCGCGCCGGAGACGGCGATGAGCGCGCCGACCAGTGTGGCGGTGTTGCGCGGATCGCGCAGGAAGGCGTTGAGCTCCTCGCGGGCTACGAAATTCAGCAGGATTTGGATGATGAAATCTTCGAGCTGAAACATTGAAGGTCGGTGGCCGGTGGTCAGTTGCCAGTGGCTAGTTGTCCGTGACCTCGCCGGCGGCGGTCCTGAGTGTGTCGAGCTGGCGTTCGAGCCTGGCCACGGCATCGGCGGGCAGGACCTGGGTGATCTCCTGCTGGCGGTCTTCGGCGACGGTCGGCAGGTCGAGGTCATCGGCGTACTGGCGGTAGACCGACCAAAGCTGGTGGTTGCGGTCGTCGCGGGCGGCGGCCTCGATGCCGGCGGATGTGAGCATCCAGGCGCCGCCGCGCGGCTGCGCCTGGCCGCGGGCCTGCAGTTTGCGCAGGCCGATCCTGGCGGCCGCGCCGCGCACGCCAAACAGGAAGGCCTCGGGCGCGGCGGTGTCGGCCGCGCCGTGGTCGGTGGCGTAGTGGTAGAGGTCCTGCAGCATCGTCCGGGCTGCGAAACGGCGTCTGTCATCGCGGCGGCGCAGCTGTGTCCAGACGAGGCCGCGCTCCGGCGCGAATGCGAGCGAAACAACGACCAGCAGGAAGGCGACGACCACGATCAGGGGCCCGGTGGGGATGTCGGCGTCGACCGCGCTGATGATTGCGCCGGTGCTGCCGGCGAATGCCCCGAACGCGGCCGAGAGGATGACCATCTGGCCCAGTTTGTTGGTCCACTGGCGGGCGGCGATGCCGGAAGCGATCAGCATTCCCACCATCAGGACCACGCCGGCCAGCTGCAAGCCGAGCACGATCGCCACTACGATCAGAGTGGAAAGCAACATATTGAGGAGGTTGACGCGGAAGCCGCTGGCGCCGGCGAACTCGGCGTCAAAGGTGATCAGCTTGAACTCCTTCCAGAAGAGGCCCAGCACGACGAAAGAGACCGCGCCGACGGCGGCGATCAGCTGCACGTCCCGCTCGACGATGGCGGCGGCCTGGCCGAAGATGAAGGTGTCGAGGCCGGCCTGGCTGGCATCCGGGCGGGCCTGGATGTAGACCAGGAGCGCGATGCCGGCGGCGAACCAGGCCGCCAGCACGATGCCCATGGCGGCATCCTGCTTGATGCGGGTCGTGTTGGTGAGCAGGCGGATGAAATAGACGCCCAGCCAGCTGGTCACGCCGGCGCCGACCAGCAGGAGGCCCAGGTCGCGCCCGGCCACCAGGAAGGCCAGCGCGACCCCCGGCAGTGCCGCGTGCGAAAGCGCGTCGCCGAGCAGGCTCTGGCGGCGCAGGACGGCAAAGCAGCCCAGCACGCCGCTGACGACGCCAAGCAATGCGCCGCCGAGAGCGACCGTGCGCAGCGTGTAATCGTACTCGACATGCAGAATAACCTGGCTGAAAGGCACGAACAGCGCCGCGACCAGCGCCGTCGCCCCGATCAGCAGCCAGATACGCCGGTCTTGGGAGTTTTTAGTTTTTAGTTTCGAGTTCTTAGTGGACACTATTTTCTGCAGTTGGGGGGTGGCCAGTGGCCAGTCACGTTTCACTCCTAGAACTGAATACTCGAATCAAAGAACTAAAAACTAAAAACCAAAAACTGAAAACTACAAATCCTCCCTGCCGGCGATTCTCTGCGCATCCTGCAGATAGGCAACGCGCCCGCCGTAGGTCTGGCGCAGATTGTCGGCGGTGAAGGTCTCTGTGATGGGGCCGCTGGCGACAACCTCGACGTTGAGGAGCGTGACCCAATCGAAATACTCGGCGGCGGTCTGCAGATCATGGTGGACCACGACAACGGTTTTGCCGCGGGCGCGCAGTTCGCGCATGATGGTAATGATGGCGCGCTCGGTGACGGCGTCAACCGCGGCGAACGGTTCGTCCATCAGGTAGATGCGCGCGTCCTGCACCAGGGCGCGCGCCAGGAAGGTGCGCTGCTGCTGGCCGCCGGAGAGCTGGCTGATCTGGCGTTCGGCGAAATCCTGCATGCCGACCTGCTCGAGCGCGTGCATGGCCGCCGCCTGCTCCTTCTGCCCGGGCCGGCGTATCCAGCCGAGCCTGCCGTACAGGCCCATCGTGACGACGTCGAGCACCGTGGTCGGGAAGTCCCAGTCGACGCTGCCGCGCTGCGGCACGTAGCCGACCAGGCCGCGGACCTGCTCGTAAGGCTGGCCGCAAAACTGGACGGTGCCGGCGGCGCGGGGAATGAGCTTGAGCGCGGCCTTGATGAGCGTGCTCTTGCCGGCGCCGTTGGGGCCGATGATCGCCATCAGCACGCCCTCGGGCACGCGCAGGTCGATGTCCCAGATGGCCGGTTTGCTGTTGTAGGCCACGGTCAGATCGTCGATCTCCAGGGCGGTTGACGCGGGGTCGTGCGCCGCGCCGCCGGCGGGCGCCTCCTGGGCAGGCGCCTTCTGGATAGGCACAGTCTCAGCCTGTCGTAAACCAACCCCGTTCTTGATGCTCACCGCAGTGCGCTCCTTCAAATGCAGTGCTTGCAGGCGCGCCGGGCGCCGCTCCTCCCGATTCCGCCTCACTCGCTGCCGCAGTCAACCGTCAGCAGCTCCTGCGGCGGCGCGATTTCGATCTCCTGCGACCAGTCGGGGATGCTGGCGCCGGCGCCCGCGCACTGGTAGGACTGCAGGATCGTGTAAACGTTCTCGGCGATCATGCCGATGTAGGTGCCGCCAAAAGTGCCGGGCATGCCCATCGCGTCCGAATAGAGCTCGCGCACACCGACGCGGGCCGCGCCGCCGCCGGCCACAATCGCGGCCCGCACCGCCTCGATCGTATTGGGCGGGATGCTGCTCTCGACGAACAGGACCGGAATGCCCTGCTCGATGACGAACCGGACCGTCTCCTGGATGTCGCGCACGCCGGCCTCGTCCTCGGTGCTGATCCCCTGGATGGCGGTCATCTTCCAGCCGAACGCCGAGCCGAAATACTGGAAGGCGTCGTGCGAGGTGACGAGGTAGCGTTGGCCTTCGGGTACTGAGCGCATGCCTTCGTCGGCCCAGGCAAAGAGCGCCTGCAGCTGGGCGAGATAGGATTCGGCGCGTGCGATATAGGTATCAGCGTTGTCCGGGTCGAGTTCGGCCAGCGTCTGCGCCAGGTCAGTGGTGGTGAGCTCCCAGTTGCGCGGGTCGAACCAGAAGTGCGGGTCATCGGTGCCGGCCTGGTATTGGGCGGTGACAAAGCCGCCGATCACGTATCCCGCATCCTTGACCGGCTGCGAAAGGGTGTAGATCAGGGTACCCTGCTCGCGCAAGGCCTCGAAGACGGCGTCGAACTGTCCTTCGAGATGCAGGCCGCTGTAGATCACCATGTCGGCCCGGTTCATCGCCCGAATATCGGACTCGGTGGGCTGGTAAAGGTGCGGGTCGACACCGGCGCCCATCAGCGGCGTGATCTCGATATCGGCGACGCCTTCCGACAGGATGGCGGACAGGTCGCTCGCCTGGGTGGTCGTCGCCACAATGCGAAAGATCCCGTCGGCGCGCACGTCTCCGGACGCGGACGCGCCTGGCGCGGCGCCGGTATCCGCGGTCGCGTCCGTTGGGCCCGGCCTTTCCTCCCGCCCGCAAGCAGCGACAAGAAGCGCAGTTATGAAAAGCAGGGCAGCAACGCGTTTTGCTTCCCTGACGTGGAATCGGGCAGGCATTGCGAGTATCGGTCCTCCAGGACTACCGTTCCCGCGCACGGGCAATTTCCCTTCGCAAGAAAAATTTTTAGTCATGGCTAAATTCAAAATAAGGATAGCCTAACTGTCTTCATCTGTCAAGGGGTTTTTGGAAGAAATTTTGGGGAGTGCGCAGCGGCTGGTGGATGTGAGGGAGGCCCCATCCGCATTAGAGGATTTCAATCTGGGGCATGCGTGCGCCCGAACCGCGGCAAAAGCCTTGATGTCGGGCACGCTTCAGGATATGTACGGGGTCTTGGAGGTGGATTCGCTCTTGCTCTTACTTAGACAGCGACGCTCAGCCTTCCCTGTCGCGATGAATCCGCATCGCGAATCGTGATTTCTACGTCATGTCCCAGCTTGGTCAACAAGCGCAGGAGCCGCTCCACGGAGTAGTCGCGGAAATTGCCGCGCAGAAGGCGCGATATGTCGGGCTGGGATAGTCCCAACAGTTGCGCGGCCTCGACCTGCTTGAGCCTGCGCTGGCGAATGACCCGGTCGATACGGGTAACGAGTTCCGCCTTGAGCAAATGCGCCTCGGCGTCGGCATGCCCCAAATCTGCGAATATGTTGCCGCTGCTACGTTCGATTTTCACTTCTGCCTCATTCATTGCTAGTTCTACCTTTCGCCATAGGTGACCCTGTAGTGCTGCTCCGCAGCTTTCAGCCTGCGTTTGACCAGATCAATCTCCTGCTTCGGTGTCGATATACGCCGCTTGGACTTTTTCTGGAAGGCGTGAAGGACATATACGGCTGCCTTGAATCGAACAGTGTACACCGTCCGGTAGGTGCCTCCGTCATAGCGGGAGATGATCTCCAATACATTGGTCCCTACTCCCTTGAGCGATTTGACATGACGATGTCTGAGGCCGACTTGGGCCTGATACAGGGCAAAGCCGATCTGATCCTGCACTGCATCCGGAAATTTTCTTAAGTCGGCTTTGCTTGAACCGACCCATTCGACAGGCTTGAGCATCTTTCAGTCCTATGCTGAATTATAGCGGTTCCGCCATATTTTCGCAACTACTATTCTAGAGGAAGAGTATACTTCGGCAAGCCCCCGATGGGGCGCCGAGCTCTGACTCGCGCCATAGTCCCTCAAGATTCAATCCAACTGCCCGGCAGAGGAATCTTCAGACGCGCGCCCGGCAGGATTGAACCACACCAACGCCGCGCCCACAAACGGCAACCCGAGCGCCAGCAGGTTGATCCCCGGCCAGCTCTCGGTCGGTATGCCCCGCAGCACCAGCGTCGCCAGGCCGAAACAGACCAGGGCGCAGCCAAGCAGCAGTTGCCAGGCCGGCGGTGTCGCGCCGCGCCGGGTGGCGCCGATGCGCTCGAAGCGGGTGAAGAGTGCAACGAAGGGGACCAGGACGACTGCGATCGCGCCAAACCACAGGGGACGGGTGAGCCACCAGGCTACAGTGCCGGGAACGATGGAGAACTCGACGTGCGTGTTCAGGGCCAGTGCGATCAGGAGGATGAGGGCGGTAACGTGCCAAAGGAAGATGGTCATGATCATGCCGTTGATCAGCACCGTCACCGTCCACAGGAAGCCGCGCGCCAGCAGCCGCCGCGCCGGCTTTTCCAACGCCAGCAGCAGGCCGCTCTGAAATACGCCCAGCGCCAGCAAAGTCACCTTGGGCGGCAGGCTGTTGCTGATAACATCGCCGCGCACGGAGACCATGCTGATCGGATAGGGACCGAGAAAGACGAGCGCGACGAGCGCGCCGAACCCGCCGGCGGCCCACAGGAGCGAGCGGCGCGGGGCGGCCATCCGCCCCTCCTGCCAGGCGAAGCCGAGCTGGTGGATTGCCAGCCAGATGAAGAAGTAGTTCAGCCAGCCGAGCGTATGCCAGCCCGCGCCCAGGCTCAGCAGGTCAACGAGCGCGGCCCCAACCGCGAGTGCCCAGAAGGAGGCGAAGCCGAAGCGTTGCCAGGCGTGGTAGGCGAACGGCACGAGCAGGACCACGAGAATGTAGATCACGAGGAACCAGGCCGGCAGGAGGGCGAACTGCGAGGCGATTCGGAGTAGAGATGACTCGGCGGATAAGCTCTCCCATCCGAAGTTGATATTGCCGGTGAAGGCGAGCCCGATCACTGTCCAAACGGCCAGAACGGGCAGGACCGGGATGACCAGCCGTTGCAGCCGCACGGCGAGCCAGTCGGCATAACGCTGGGACGGCGAAAGGGCCTCGCCTCCTTCGTCCTCCTGCCGCTTCCGGGCCGACTGCCAGCCGAGTCCGTTGACGTAACCGCCGACGAGGAAGAAGACCGGCATCACCTGGAAGATCCAGGAGAGCCAGCGCGTCCCGGGCATGAGTACCAACGCCTCTGTAATCACAGTATTTTGGCTGTCCTCGGAATGGAGGGCGATCGCCAGCCAGTGGCCAATGACAACCAAGCAGATCGAGGCGGCGCGCAGAAAGTCGACGTAGCGGTTGCGCTGCGCCGGCGTTTGTGCGGCGATGCGGGCGGCCCCAGACCAGAGGAAGATCTCTACGATGCCCTCCTATTGAAAACGACCGCCGCCGGCGGCGATGCGCCGGTCTACAGTGCCCGCGGCTGGTCGGCGTGAAGCGGGTGCGGGTCGGGGCAGGGACAGGACATGGCAGGTTCAGCAGTCATGCGGCAAGCGTGCCTGCCTACTCCTCCGCCAGCAGGTAGAGAATCCCATCGGCATAGCCGGTAGCGTATACGTTGCCCTCTTCATCCTGGCCGATACTGCTAATTGGCACGCGTGCGCTGGCAACCAACATACTTTGCCACGCAGTACGCTCAGCCTGGGCCGGTTGCGGGTCGAGCTGTCGAATGCCATAGATCTCGCCGATACAGAAGTCGGCAAAGATGAAGTAGCCCTGCAATCCCGGGATCCGCTCTCCTCTGTAGACCGCGCCCCCAACGACGCCGCAGCCCCGAAGGTGACTGTATTCGGCCACAGGGAACGTCACGCCTTCTGCGCTGCAGATAATCGATTCATGCCAGTAACAGTTGGTGCCCTCCACGATGGACCAACCGTAGTTTTCGCCGCCGCGGCTCTCTGCAGGCAGGAAGTTTACCTCTTCACGCCGGGCATCCCCCGTATCAGGGATGAATAGGTCACCCGTCAACGGGTCGAAGGCGAATCCCCATGGATTGCGCAGGCCCAGCGCCCAGATCTCCGGGCGGTAGCTTTCATCGTCGAAAAAGGGATTGTCGGCGGGGATGGCGTAAGGCTCGACGTCCGACTCGACGTCGATGCGCAGAATTTTTCCGAGCAATGTGTCGGTCTGCTGCCCTCTCATTTCCGGGTCGTAAGGCGTGCCGCCATCGCCGCTGCCGATGTAAAGGTAGCCATCGCGCGGGCCAAATGCCATGTGGCCGCCGTTGTGCATAATGGCCGGCTGCTCGATCGTCAGAAGAACCTCTTCGCTGCCGGGGTCGGCCCTGTCGGGATCATCGCCGGTTATGAACCGGCTGATGGTTGTCGTTCCCTCGCTATCCGTGTAGCCCACGTAAAAATGCGGCTCCGCGGGGTAGGTTGGCGGAAAGACCAGGCCGACCAGGCCCTTCTCGCCGCAACAGCTGACGCGCTCCGAAACATCCAGGAAAGGCAGCTCGTTTATGACGCCGTCCTTGATGATGCGGATGCGCCCCTCCTGCTCGAGCACGAAGAGCCTCCCGCTGCCGTCGCCGGCGTGCGTAACCTGGACTGGAAGCTTCAGCCCGTCGGCCGCCGGTTTGAGATGCACGCGCGGCGCCGCTATCCCTTCTGACATGTCGGACAGCGGCACGCCGAAGACATACAACTCGCGCCAGGCGACCCAGCTCGGGCTCTCAACCGTGTGGATATACACCTCGTTGACGGCCAGGGGCGGGTCGATCGTGAAAGTCAGGAAATCCCGGTCTTCGGTATAGGCATCGGTAAGCCGCGCGTAGAAGGTGCGGACGCCGGAACCATGGCCCAGCCACAGATCATGCGTCGTCGGACCGGCAGGCGCCTGCGAAATCTGCGCCACCACTTTGTCCACCACGTACGGCTCGTCAAAAACGACTGAAAACCAGTGGGGCGCCGGTTGCAGCGCGCTCCAGTACGTTTCGGCATCGCGGTCGAGCGCGCGGTAGGCGATCTCAGATGGCGCCTGGCCTCCTGCCTCATTGATCGTCGTACCAACCCCGGTGCCCAGGCGCGCGATATCCATGCGCAGCGGCTGTGGCGTTTCGGTTGGGACGTTCAAGGGTGTGGAAGCAGCCGGCGCGACCTGGCCGGGACCGGCAATCGGCACACAGGCCGCAACAGCGAGCAGCGCCAGCAGACCTGCCGCCAGGACGCCGATGGAGTTCACTGTAAAACGAAGCGTCTGCAATCTGCGCACAGCCCCAATCTGTCCCGCTGTGTCTTCGGGAACTGACCGCCGTCCGCTGCAAGTAATTTGGGAGGAGTTGGGAGGTGAGGCCGGCATGCAAAAAGTGTATCACCCACACCGGCCGCTGGAAAGTTGGCAAGCGTCGCGCCTCGCCGCACGCACAGCTCAATGCTGGCGGCCCCGCAGCCTCGGGTCCAGCACGTCGCGCAGCCAGTCGCCCAGCAGGTTCGCGCCCAGCACCACGAGCATGATCGCCAGCGCCGGAAAGACGCTCGGATACCACGCCGTCGTCACGAAGTCGCGCGCGTCGGCAACCATCTTGCCCCAGGTCGGGATCAGCGTCGAGACGCCGAACCCGAGGAAGCTCAGCGCCGACTCGGTCAGGATCATCGAGCCGAACGAAAGCGTGGCCGCGACGATGACCGGCGCCACCGCATTGGGCAGGATGTGGCGGAACATGATGCGGGCGTCGTCCGCGCCGATCGCGCGCGCAGCCTCGACAAAGTCCCGCTCGCGGATGCTCAGCACCTCGCCGCGAATCAGGCGCGCATAGCCGACCCAGGCGCCGATTCCCAGAAAGAGGATGATGTTGAGCAGGCCGCCGCCGATGAAAGCGACCGCGGCGATCAGCAGCACCAGGAAAGGAATCGCCGTCTGCGTATCCGCCACCCGCATGATGATGTCGCCGGCCAGGCCGCCGCGGTAGCCCGCGATCAGCCCCAGCACGATGCCGCTGACGAGACCGACGATCGTAGCCGTCGAACCGACCAGCAGCGAGATGCGCGAGCCCACCAGCACGCGGCTGAAGACGTCGCGGCCGATGTTGTCGGTGCCCATCAGGCCGACGCCGTTCTCCAGGTCGAGCCAGACCGGTTTGGCGAAGGGGTTGGCCAGGTCGATGGCGATCGGGTCCTTCGGGGCCAGCATCGGCCCGAAGATCGCCATGAAAAAGAACCCGACCAGGAGGAAGCCGCCGACGATGCCCTGGCGGTGTTTCCAGGCATCGCTCCAAGTGCTGGTCGTTCGTCGGCGGCTGATGAGTTGCCGCTGATCAAGGAAAGTGGTTGTCATTGCTTCTGATTCTTGGTTTAGAAACAACAAGCTGAGGACTTGAGACGCTTGAGTACCTGCTCTGCTCTATCTTCAAGTCCACGATCAATACCAGGAGGTTTCGACTGCTGCGTTACAGCGAAAGTCCAATTTCACAAAGCACGCGCCGGATCCGGGCATGCTTGCCTATCATTCTTCCTCTTACAAACCTACCGTCTTACCGTGTTTCCCTAACACTTTCCCACAGTATCGCGGCACGGGCCGTTATCAATTGAGAGCCATTACTATCAGTGCCATTCCAACGACGGCTCCAGCGATTCCGGCGGTGAACATCAGCGGAGTATAACTCCAAACCTCCCCTTTTTGCCTCCATGCCACTACCCCAAGAGCAATGCTCAGAAGCGCGCATAGCACTATGAACGCGCTGACCATGATGTTCGAACCTGATGACGAAAACAATGTTCCTGCGCCCAGGAAGCCTACAAGTCCCGCAACGATTGCGCCGATACCGAGTGATTTTCTCACGGCTGCAACTCCTTTTAGAGTTAGACAATATTTGTTTTCGGTTCGATTGCACTGCTATGGGAAGATCGTGTCTTCTGTGCTTTGCCCCTCCGCTATGCTTGCCGGAATCCAGTCGTCGGCCCGCCTGATCTGTGAAGTTGTCCCATAGATCTCTTCCTTCGGAAAGCAACTTGTGAAGGAAGAGAGCATACCTACCAAATCGATCGACTTCCTCTATACAATCAAGCCTCTTTAGCTTCGGGAACGAGTCACGGCTAGATCCCGATGTCATTTCTGAAGACCACGCAACCAGGCGACATCTACACTCTATCTGAAATCAGTTTGGACTCTGACTCACCAGATTCTCGTAATCGAAGCCCGCCTCGCGAACCAACGCCGTCAATCAAATCCATCACATAAATCAGACGAATCACAGTTCAGACAAATACCAACGAACCCCAAGAACTACCGATGTCTAACCCTCGGATCAACCATCACATAGACCAAGTCCATCACAAGGAAAGTAACAACCGTCAATACGGAAAAGAGAATCACATCCAGAAAGACAACAGGATAATCGCGCGCCATCACCGACTGCGCCATCAGGTTCCCCACGCCCGGCCACGAGAAGACGACCTCGACGACCACCACCGTCCCGATCAGATGCGGCAGCGACGAAAGCGTCACCGTAATCACCGACATACTGCCGTTGCGCAGCGCATGGCCGAAGATGACGACGCGCTCGGAAAGACCCTTGGCGCGCGCGGTGCGCACGTAGTCCTGGCCGAGCGCCTCCAACATGCCGGAACGGGCGATGCGGGCCACGGTCGCGATCAGTCCGGTCGAGAGGGTGACTGCCGGCAGGATCAGATGTTTCCAGGTCCCGACGCCGGACGTTGGCAAAAGTCTGAGTTCTACCGAAAAGATCAGGATCAGAACGATCGCCAGAAAGAATTGCGGCGTCACGATCCCCAGGACGGCGCCCATGGTTGCGGCGGTGTCGATCATTGTCCCCCTGCGCAGCGCCGCCAGAATTCCGAGCGGCAGGCCGAGGGCAATGCCCAGAACGACAGCCGCACCTCCCAGGCGGAGACTGTTGGGCAACCGCTTGAAGATCACGCGCGTGGTCGGCACGCCGTAGCGAAACGAGTAGCCGAAATCCAGCTGCAGCGTGCGTTGCCAGAAAACGAAATACTGAATGATGGGGTGCTTGTCCAGCCCCATCTTGCGCCGGATCTCCTCGTACTCCTCCTTGATATCCTCAGGAGAGCGATGCGGGTCCAGGTTGACGCCCAGGCTGGCGGGATCACCGGACACGCGGATCAGGAAGAAGACCAGCGTTACCACCAGGAATATAACAAGGACCGCCTGCAGCAGACGGCGGATGACAAAGGCTCTCATGGCAGGTTTTGTGCGAGAAGAGAGGAGTGAGGACAGGACGCCTCACTCCCCTTCGGTCACTCTTCGACTCTCCCTATTCCGTCGGGATGAAGATCTCGAAGGACCTGCTGAAGCTCAGCTCCGGCAGGTTCGGGGCCAGCGCGTACAGCGCCGGGATCGTGTAGGCGTGCACCGCCTGCGCATTGTCGCAGATGTAGGCCGCGATGTCCTTGACAACCTGCTCGCGCACGACCGGGTCGGCGATGGTGCGCTTCTCGGCTCCCATCTCAAGGAACCCGGGATCCGGCGCGGTATCGCCGACAGGACCCCACATCGAGGTCGTGTTGTCGGCGAGATACCAGTTCAGACCGATGTTCATGATCGGCGGCAGGGTCTGGTCGATCAGCTCCTGCAGCCACACTGAGGACTCGGGGTACTCCATCTCGACGGTGATGCCGACCTGCGCCCACTGCGCGGCGAGGGCATCCATGAAGGTGCGGTCGCGGAAGTAGCGGCCGGTCGTGGCCGAACCCGTCACGGTGAAGCCGTCGGGATAGCCGGCCTCAGCCAGCAGCTCCTTCGCCTTCTCGGGGTTGTACGGATAGCTCTGCACGTCCGGGTTGTAGCCGAAGCCGCCCGGCGCCACGATCTGGCGCTCGAGCTTCGTGCCGTATCCGCCCGCGATCGTGCCGTACATGCCGTCAAGGTCGAGCGCGTAGAGCATCGCCTGACGCACGCGCACGTCCGCCATCCGCTCGTCGCGGCCGTAGATGTTGAGGCCGACATACATGCTCTGCATGCTGTCGCCGGCGTAGAGCTCGAAGCCCTCCGCAGTCAGGCTATCGACCTGGTCCGGGGGCACGTGGGCGGCGATGTGAATCTCACCGCTCTTGAGCGCGGCCACGCGCACCGCGGACTCCGGCATGTGCCGGAAGGTCACCTTCTCGATGACCGGCACGCCGTCCGGGTGGTCTTCCCAGCGCTCGAGGGTGATGTGGCTGTCGCGCTGCCAGTTCGAGAACTTGTAGGGACCGGTGCCGACCGGCTCCTCGATGTAGCCGTCAAGCCCGACCGCCTCGAGGTGGTCCGGCGCCAGCGGCATATGATTCGCAAACAGATTGGCCCAGCGATCGATCGGCTCGACCAGGGTGAACTCCATCGTGTAGTCGTCGATCACCTCGTACGACTCATAGTCGTTCAGCTGGCGGAAGGACCAGGTGAACTTCTGCGGATCGGCCGCCTTGAGCAGCTCGAAGCTCTTGGCCAGGCCCGGCGCCGTCAGCAGCTCGCCGTTGTGGAACTCGATGCCTTCCTTGATCACGATGCGCACCGTGACGTCGTCGACCAGCTCCATCGAATCGAGCAGCACCGGGTCGATGGAGCCGGTCTCCTCGTTCAGCACCGCCAGCGTCTCGTACAGCAGTTTCGAGAAGATGCGCGACTGCAGCGAGGGCACCGTATTGCCGACCAGCGTCACAGGCAGCGCGCCCATGCCGATGATCATCTCATCCGGGTAGCCTTCATCGGCCATTTCGCCCATATCGTCGGCGGGCATAGCCGCGGAGCCGCCCGTGTCGGCTGCGACACAGCCGGACATGACGAGCAGCGCCAGCAACGCCGCCAGAATCCAGACACGTGAAAACCTTCTACCAACCATTCTGTTCTCCTGTGCGTTTGTAAAGAGGTTGAGTTGAACATCGGTACAGTTCGGGTGAACTGCGTGCCGCCGTGGCAAAAACAGTGCACGGTCTACACGAAGAGCGCGGAATGTGCACATTTTTGGGTGTGGGGAGATGGGGTTAGGCGGTGTGCGCGGCGGTGGGGTGGATCTCGGCTCGGTGGTGAAGTGGCTCAAGCTGAATCAGACGGCGGCGTCGGACTGGGTGGGTGCCTTGGTGCGCCAAACTGGACTGGAAAGGAGCAATAGAGTATAATCTCGCCCCAAGTCGTTGCCAGGCAGCACTCCCCTCACTCTGCCTGGTTTACTCCTGATTCCTCAGCTCGACTTCTCACGACTGATGGATAGAGAAGAAATAACTCGAAAGTTTGAAACCTTGAGAGTATGGCAGAGGGGCGATCAAAGGGCGCCTCATAAACCTCTTCTTGTTCTGAATGCGATCGGAAAACTTCTGCAAGGGGAGGACCGACTTCTTCCCTATTCCGAATCGGATGAGAAGCTCGGGATTCTTCTGCGAGAGTTCGGCCCGAAGCGACAGAACTACCATACTCAACTTCCATTTTGGCGGCTCCAAAACGATGGAGTGTGGGAGATACCTGAAGCATACTTGGTGAGTCAGACACCAGGTGGGGATGCCAGAAAGAGCGATCTAGATGTGTACGAAGTTTCGGGTGGCTTCACCGAAGAAATCGCCCGTCAGCTGCAAGACGATGCCGACCTGGCGTTGCGAATCGCCCAGGGCATGTTGGACGCCCACTTTCCCCCTTCGATCCACGAAGATATTCTGCAGGCTGTCGAGATAAAGTTACCCTTGGCAGGTGTTGGCAGAGTCAAACGCGACTCAATTTTCCTGGAGAATGTTCTCAAAGCCTACGAATATCGCTGTGCGGTCTGCGGCTTCGATGTGCGGTTGCGCCATCACCCGGTGGCATTGGAAGCCGCCCATATCAAATGGAAACAGGCCGGGGGACCCAACGAAGAGACGAACGGTCTAGCACTATGTGTACTCCACCAGAGACTATTCGACCGTGGCGCCTTTACCTTGTCCAAGCAGTTGCAAGTAATGGTCTCTGATGAAGCCAACGGTTCCGCCGGCTTCCAGGAGTGGCTGATGCGGTATCACGGTCAGACGCTAGGTTTTCCTCAGAGGAAGTCCTATTGCCCGGATGAGAAGTTCATCTCTTGGCACGTGAAAGAGGTGTTTCAGGGGGACTTCCGTGAACTGTGAACTTGATGAGCCGAAATGTGACTCTCCAAACAGGATTAGTGTGCCCATGCTTTGCGGGACGTCTCCAATTTTCTTTTGAAAACGATAATCTGGAATGCTCTCTATGGGGATCAGATACCTATAGTGGGCAATCGGGATACATGCAAGAATGAACTTTAGGAGAAGAACAAGTGATCAGTTTGGAGCGAGCATTCAGCGATACTGAAAGGGCCGCCGGGTCGGCGCTCAAGGCGGCGAGAGGACTAAGCAACCAGGCCAGGGCGCTGGAGCGGGCCGCCAAGACAGGAAACATTACGGCGATTAAGCGAGAACAGGGCAAGCTTGCCGAAGCTCTTAGTCTCCTGCAGCAGGAGGTACAGAACGCAGCAGCGTCATGGCCTTTCGCGGACGAGGAAGTGGAACAGTACCTCAACGAACGATACGCAGATGAACTCCAGACGGCCGCTGCCGACGTAGGTCTCAAAGTGTACGAGCGTGACGGAAATCTTTTTTCCTACCCCTCTATATTGCGCGTGTTGCCGCGCGAGAATGCAGTTAGAGTTGACAGGAAGAAGAATTCTACGATTCGCCCGTCCCACTTGGCCGACCAACTTCTCAAGAGTCAGACAAAGAGCAGTGGCTTTACTCCTGCCCGATTCCTTGAGTCTCTCTATTCTGTTTACACGGGCATCTTGAGCAGGGAAGATTCTGGGCGTCTGATGAAAACCACCGGGATCGTAGTTCCTCTGATAAAGATTTACAGACTCATAACTGCTCTACCGGGTGCCGACCGCGAGTATGACCGAAGCGACTTTGCCAGAGACATTTATATGCTCGATGCAGAAGGACCACGCCAAACGCGCAGAGGCGCTACGGTCTCCTTCCCCTCATCTACTGGGGCACGCCGCCGTTCTAGCGACTTGTTTACATTTGTAGGACCGGAGGGACAGAGCGTTGAGTTCTATGGTTTGAGATTCAGTGAGGAGATTTAATGTCAAACACTATCCCCATGCATGAGTGGCTAGAATTTATTGATAAAGAGTACCTCTCCACTTTCATTAAGGAGGGGGGTGCATCCGTCAAATTTCTAGTCGCTCCCGACGAAAAGACGCCTGACTTATACAATGCTCTCAGGGCGCGTTGCCTGGAGTTAGACTACATTTTCGTGGAGCTGGACGCAGTTACAAGTCGAGTTCATATGCCCCAGGACATCTTTTTCGGGCTTGCCAAACAGATAGACTGGCGGCTCTTGGCGCGTCGTATGGTCCTTCGATTGGCTGAAGAGAGGGGTTTCAAAGTCGAGAACGTTGCATTGAAGGACGATTCCAACAACATATACCAAGCCCTGGCCCTTGCCAACGACGTTGAAGCGAGATTCGTCTCCCAAGTCTTAATGCCGGCCATTGAATCAAGAGTTTTCAAAAATCAAAAAATGGCGAGAGATTTCAAGGTCGCCATGTCGCATTTCTGTATAAGCACAGGTGCCGGCGAGTCCACTCAACCGCTGCTGGACTGGCTCACGGGTGAAAACACGCGAATAAGTAATGTTCGAGCCTTTAATATCCGCACCAGCATCACCCGTACTACGGCTCGACACTTTTTTGAGTCAGCATTGTATTGGGTGCGTCATGTAGGGTTCACTGGAACGTTCGTATTGCTGGACAACACGCGTGTTACTCTGGCGCGCAACCCCAAGGACGGTAAGAGATACTATACAAGGGCTATGACAATCGACCACTACGAGCTCTTGCGAGAGTTTATCGACGACGTTGACCGACTCACAGGGACGATGCTGGCGATTTCAACTAACACAGATTTTATCGACGACCAGTCAATAAGAGGTTGGAAAATCTACCCAGCGCTGCAGACCCGGATAATGGATGACGTGCGGGACAGAAATCTTATCAACCCTGTCGCAGCCCTATTGAGGTTAACCTAAAGGAGGATTGCTATGTCACCCAACGCTGCCAGCAATTCGTCCATTGACAGACGCTTAGCCCTTGAAGCATTGCGTAGCGGTGTTCCAAACCGAGCAGCCGTTCAGATACTTGGCTGCAATCAACCTCACGTAGAGAACCGCTTTCTAGAAATGTTGAGTGAACCCGGAGATGAAGGCCGCCTCAAGCAGAGCGCCGGCGGAATGTTGGTTTCGGGCGACTTCGGCTCGGGAAAGTCGCATCTGCTGGTTCATTTGGAGCACCTCGCGCTTGAGCGAAATTTCATTTGCAGTAAAGTGCCAATTAGCAAGGAAACGCCCCTGTATGATCTGGGCAAAGTATTTGCTTCTGCAATGGAAAACGGGCGTCTTCCTGATCGTAGTGGCAGGCTAGTCGAAGAGCTAGGACAGTCACTCTCATTTGATTCAAACGAATATGCAGCATTCTTCAAATGGGCAAATGCATCTACTGTGAACGGCACGATCAGCCAATTGTTTCCGGCAAGTCTACTTATTTACGAAAGAATAGATGACCAGTTTTTGAACGGCGATATAGAGTCCTTTTGGGCGGGAAGTCGAATTCTGAAGTCGAAGATTAGTGACGGGCTTCGACAAATAGACCAGCAGAAAAACTACCGATTCAGGATGCCCAAAGCTGCCGAATTGCCATCACAGCAGTTGCGCTTTGCTCTCGAACTAATCAAAGGAGCGGGTTATCGCGGCTGGGTAGTATTATTGGATGAAATTGAGTTAGTAGGATCTTACTCCTTACTTCAGAGAGGACGATCATATGCCGAATTGGCACGCTGGTTCGGACAGGCATCTGGAGAGAATTACCCTGGTTTGGTTGTGGTGGGAACTGTGACTGACGATTTTGCAACGGCGATCATCAGCCCTGACGGTCAGAAGAAGGACCACGACTATATCAGGCCCAAAATGGAAAACAATAAGAGATACCGAGAAATTGCTGCCCGTGCCGAGACAGGTATGCATATGTTGGAACGGAGCTGCATACCCTTGCAACCCCCTAGCAGAGACGACGTGAGCGCTACCGTCAAAAAGCTCAAGACTTTATACAGTGAAGCGTACAACTGGAACGCCCCTCATATAACTGAGAAGGCCGGCGGCGCGGGAATCTATGGCAGAATGCGATACCAGGTTCGCCGCGCCATCAATGAGTGGGATCTGTTGCGCCTACGCCCAGATTCCAGACCTGAGACGGAGTTCGAGGAGTTCACCCCTTCGTATGAAGAAAACAGGGACCTGGAATCCACAGCCGAGGAAGGCGATACGGGATAAGGTTGGCAATGCCCATCCCCTTCGATGACTTGACCGAGACTCGCAGCCCTATTTCCGTAGCGTGGCTGCGATTTGTTGAAGAAGAGGAAGACAGCGGGATTCGCGCAGCGCTATTTGAAACAACTGCCCTGGGCGAACCCTTGAGGTTTACCTTTACCCGCATTGACCGAAGCGCCTCTGCTCATTCTCTCCCCGAAACAGTAAATTGGCGCCAAGCCGCCGTCTTCTCCCTCACCAAATCCCTTTTTGTGTCAGCAACGGCATCGCCGAACCTTATCCTTGGCCTTGCCGACGAGATTCCCCTATGGGTTGCTACCGACGCCTTACGGGTAAGGTTGCCCTTCTGTCGCGTTGGATTAGGCAGAGAGAGAGATCCACAATTGATGTGGGCGACAGAAAAGCCCCACGATGGCACGGATGCGTATCAAGTTTTCAACAGAATATTACAGCGGCAGGACCCATTCGAGGCTTTCACTCGTGCCGAGAATTGTCTGAATAGGGCGTTTGAGTACAGGCGAGTTCGCGGCATGTCCACAGTTGCCGGTTTAGACACCGTTGTCAATCTCGAACGCCCTGTGGATCGGCACGGCTCGGAAAACTCCGCTGTGGCAGAACGACTTTGGGCTCTTCTGACCTTAAGTTCCAACAATGTCGAGGACGGTAAGGATCCTCTCCCATTGCCTTGGATATCGCGGATGGAGTGGCCCGCGGAGTTGATGCCATTTCAGATAGAGGGCGTTCGCGCGTTGCTGGAGATGGACCATTTGCTCCTGGCGGACGATATGGGACTCGGAAAGACCGTTCAAACTCTCGCGGCGATGCGGATTTTGCGATCACGTGGCGAGGTCAAGTCATGTATGGTTGTCGCGCCGGGCAGTGTGCTGAATCAGTGGCGACAGGAGATTACGAAGTGGGCGCCGGAGCTTTCTGCCATCATAATTCGCGGGCCTGCTGCCGAGCGAAGTTGGCAGTGGAAGGCTAAGAAGGATGTAACTCTCGTCAGCTATGATGTGCTTCGGCAGGACGCTAATGGAGTCGCTAAACTGTCCACGTCAGGCGGTGCATGGGATGTAGTCGTGGCCGATGAAGCTCAGAGAATCAAGAACCGAAACGACACGAGCGACGCGGTCAAAAGTGTGCCGAGGGAGCGATCATGGGCGTTGACAGGGACGCCAATTGAGAACCGTGAGGAGGAGTTGGCTTCGATAATGGAGTTCGTCGATCATGACAGCATGAATCCAGGCAAGCGTTACTTTCCTGGAATGGAGCTGCTGAATCGACACAAGGAAGTGCAACTTCGACGCAAGAAGAGTGAAGTGCTGGACGATCTCCCGCCGAAGCTGGAGACCAAGCTGACAATTGAGTTGGGCCATAGCCAAGATGCCAGCTATAAGAAGGCAGAGGAAGAAGGGATTGTTTATCTGAATTCGCTCGGCGCGGAAGTCAGGATTCGCCACGTTCTGGAATTGATAACTCGCTTGAAGCAGATCTGCAATTTTGACCCCGTTACCGGCGAATCGAGTAAGCTCGACGACATAAGAGAACGGTTAGCACAGTTATCAGAGCAAGGACATAAGGCGCTTGTCTTTTCCCAGTATGCCAATGAGGCATTTGGCGTTAAAGCAGCCGCTGGCTTCCTGCGAGAGTTTAACCCTGTCATATTGACAGGAGAAACTCCATTGGAGGAGCGGCCAATGGCGATCGACCGGTTCAAGAGCCGCGACGAACACAAGGTGATGGTTATATCCTTGCGCGCCGGCGGGCTGGGTCTCAATTTACAAGAGGCATCATACGTCTTTCATCTTGACCGCTGGTGGAATCCTGCGGTGGAGCGTCAGGCTGAGGATCGCGCCCACCGCCTGGGCCAGACGGTCAAAGTCAACGCTATCAAATACTCGTGCGTGGGAACCATCGAAGAGCGCATCGACAAGATTCTGGAACGTAAACAGGGACTGTTTGATCAACTCATTGACGATGTGTCGATCGATCTCTCATCCAGACTGAGCGGCGAGGAACTGTTTGAGCTGTTCGGGCTTGAACCGCCGAGCGCTGACGGGAACTGATCCTGCTTTCGCCGTTCTTGTTCGAAACGGTGGAGGTTGCTACCGACTCCCAGGGGAAAGGGCCAAACTGCGCGGACGATGCCTGGTTTGACGGGCTATTCAGCCCAGGAAGTCGAGTCAACAGTTGGAACAAAACGCTGACCTGAATCGCCGCCAAAGTAACTCCAACACCAACGAGCCAAAGAACAATCCTCGGTGCCGCGCTTGACACGTCATCTTTGGTCGCCAAGAGTTCAAAGGCCCCTTTCGGTTTATTTGCGTCTTCTGTGAGCTTATCTGCCCGGTCTTCAACTCGTCCTATCCTCTCTCGGCGCTCGCTCGCCGCCACCGTGCGCCCCCTCCCATTTTGCGATCCCCAAGCCACCCCCATTGTTTCCCTTTCCATGTGCCACTGTCAAGGCAGCGCCAGGGCTCGTTGACATTTGTCTGAACTGCAGTTCAACTGATTGATATGATGGACAGGATTGACGGCGCCGGCTCCCGAAGAGGGCTTCGGTCACGGGATTCAGGTGAATCAGCGTTCAAACCGTTCTCAGAGAGCAAGTAGACGTCGCCTTTTTGGATCGTCTTCTGAAACGTCAACGGAACCTAACACTGTGCTGCAACAAACCTCGACCGTACCGCATAGATGGGTTGAAGGGGGCCTCAATCACCAGGTCACGAAAGGGGAAAATCTGGGCGCAGCCAGAGGGATGATGTGGCCGATTCCAGCTGGCCATGGCCAGGCTGCTGCCTTCAGAGCACGAAGCGGTCTTCCGCCGGCGTGCGACAGGCGGGACAGTGCCTAATCGTCTTGCTGCCTTCCAGCGCAACTCAAGAGTTGGAGGGTGCCAGGTTTTGCCGCTGATTCTCGACCACTGGACAGTCCCTCCACGGGCTGGGTGAACTGCTCCATTATACACCTTAGCTTGTGGTCCAGTTTTTGGGGTCAGGCTCACAGTTCAGGTGAACTGCGTGCCGCCTTGGCAAAAACAGAGGACAGTCTACACGAAGAGCGGGAAGCACGCACATTTTGGGGCTGTGGGATGAGGTTAGGCGGCGTGCGCGGCGGCGGGTGGATCTCATCTCGGCGTTGGTGGTGGAATGAGTATAGGTGGTGGGGATGGGGCATCGGATTGAGCGTGTGCCGTGATGACCAAAATTGGACTGAAAAGGAGGAAAAGGGTATAATCTCGCCCCAAGTCGTTGCTAGGCAGCATCCCCCTCACTCTGCCTGGTTTACTCCTGATTCCTCAGCACGACTTCTCTCGACCAGATGGATAGAGAAGAGATACTTCAGAGATTCCAATCCATTAGAGTGTGGAAGAGGAATGGCGTTAGCGCGCCTCATAAGCCACTCCTCATTCTGTATGCCCTCGGGAAGCTGCTAAAGGGTAAGAAACGGCTTATTTCCTTTCTAGAGGTCGACGAGGTGCTTGGCGCACTATTGAAGGAATTTGGACTCAAAGAGTCGCGACAAGGAACCGAGTTCCCCTTCTGGCGGCTTCAAAATGACGGAGTGTGGGAGATACCCGCCGCGCATAAGGTCCGAGAAACATCGAACGGCGATGCCGTAAAGAACGATCTTTTTCAACATGATGTTGCGGGGGGAATAGCAAAAGGCATTGCCCGTCGAGTTCGGAAAGACTCCGTTCTGGCGTGCGAGATAATTGGCAACATTCTTGAAGCGCATTTCCCTTCTCGCGATCACGAAAGAATTTTAGAGGCCGTTGGGATTGAATCAACACTCTGGACCAACTTCAGACTCAGGGCAACAACCACAGTCCGTGAAGGATCTGGTGGAGCACGAAAAGAATACCAGAAGCGAGAAATTCGGCAGGCTACGTCGATGAGAAATGACACGGAAAGCGCTATGTACGAGGATTTGGTCGTTCGACTGAAATCACGTTTTCCTTTGTTAAGCCAACTCATAGGGCAGTTCGGTACGGATTCTCCCAGTGAGCGAATTCCATGGTTCTTTGCACTCCTGTTGTCCGCTGCCACGAGTCATGATAGAGGGGCTTGCTGTTTTGTGTTGAACAAATCTCCAGGCACTACAGCAATCGCTGCTATCCTTTTGGCGTTGATCAAGCTCCAAGAGGAGTTTCCGGAACTCGCCGAAGATTACGCCCGAACAGGTCTGAGTATCGGCCAGCGCGTTAAGGTGAAGCCCAGTGATTACGTTTATGAATACGACGGGCTCTGGAAAGAGCATCCAGGAAAGTTCAGGTTGAAAGTTCAGGGGGAACGGTCTTGGCGTAGCTTTCCGATGAACGAAGTACTTCGCCTTGAGTTGACAGATCGAGTTCGTCCGAAAGGCAAATTGACTTCGCCACTTGGAGCCTTTGAGCGAAGCCAGTTGGATGACTTACTTGATTTCGATACATGTGGAAACAACAGTCTGTTCAGAAATTCCGTACTGCTTTACATGCCGCAGACCAGATTCTCGAAAGCCGCGGACGAAATTGCTCTTTCACAAAGGGCAACTAAATCATTTGAAAGGCTGTCCCGATACTTGCCCTGGGGTTCTATAGGAGCAGAAGGGGAGTTGAAGCCTGACGATAGCTTCCAAGTAAGGGGAGAACCCATCATTGCAGTTTCAAAGGTTCCAGAGGATCTGGCAAAGGCATCATCCGCGGCAGAAGAAGGCACAAAGATTGTGTTGGCGAACGGGGCCCGGGGACTGGCGAGAGATCTTCAAGCATATGATGATATAGCCGACCGGCAAAGACTGGTGATTTTCGCCTCGCCGGAGGAAGCTGAAGCGCTGGACTTGTTGAGAGAAAGTGACTGTCCCGTCTGGTATATGTCGCCAGAAGAGGTTCTGATTGGTGAGCCGTCCGCCACACGTCGGAAGCGTAGAAGCTTGGTTGGCGCAACCATTCGGGCGGCCGACATTCGTCAAAGCGCTAGAGTGGAGATCGTCCCCTGCCGAGACAACATACTCCAGTCCGTAGCCGAATCCTTGGGGAGAGCGGCGACGCTTGTCTCCGAGAGTGAGGAAGCGAATGAAGCAGAAGAAATTCTTGGTCGGCTGCGCGGCGTACTTCTTGAATGCAGCGAGTGTTGTTTTGGTATAGGGGGAAAGACTGAGGACAAATTGCATTCAGTCCAGGATCTGGTTGCGCGGCATGGCAGATGGCTGCCGCCGGAATTCACTGGCGAGATAGATGACGCGATCAACGAACTCAATGACGGTATGTCTGGCCGAAATCTCGGACAGCATAAAGCCCACGCCCTGCTCACTATAATCCACAACGAGACCGATGAGAACTGGGGCGTGGTCACACGGGCACCACAGACCGCCGAAACAATTCGTGCGGGTCTCAGAGAGCTCTCTGTCGAAGTGCCAGTAGTTCCGATTTCAAGGGTTAGCCCTGATATTGAGTTCTCTGGGGTCGTTGTTCCGGCATGGCTCAATAGCGAAAGGTTTACGCGTTTGAAGGCCATGGCGGTAACCCCGGATATTCGAGCGCTGACTTATCCTTTTGAGGCAGAGTGGGTGTCTCGCCATCTAGCGAGGGAACGTAGGTGGGAACGGTCGAATCGAATGGATGTCGAGAAACGCTCCTCAATTCTGGGGATCGATTCGCGATTTCTAACCTCCACAATGCCCCATGAACCAGAGGAACCCATAAGGGAAATTGAGCCCGACTTACCGATCTTCAGACTCGAGGATCGAGTCACTCAGCGCCGTATGAAACGTCCTTCGGTCGCGCACGAGAGTGAGGATAGTCGCGAGGCGCAGTATGTCCAGTTTTTCGGGGACTGCTACACACTGCTCACCGAGTGGGCAGAGCTGCCGAGATTGAACAAGCTGATTGACAGCGCAAACACGGATGATGCCGGACTGGAGCAAGTTAGAGCCTCCCAGCTTGTACCAGGGGATTTTGTGTTATTCCGGGCGTCTGAAGACAAGGAGTTTATAAGGACAATTGCAGAGGATATTCTCGGTCTTGAAGAATACACACAGGTAAGAGCTATGGCTGAACGTTGGAGATCGTCACTTCGACTCATTGGTGAGAGCCCTTCAGAAGTTCAGCAAGTTTTGAAAGCCTATGGTCTGTCACGGGCTTTGCCTACAGTCGTAGGATGGCTCCATAGTCCGCACCACATTGGACCAGGGAACTTCGGGGACATCGCAGTAATCGCACGGGCTGCAGGGGATGCCGAACTCTTGTCGACCAAGCAAGATGTGGAATTAGCCATCACCCACATTCGGAGTACGCATATAGTAGCAGGGAGACAATTGACGCAATTGATTCTCGGGGAGCTTGATGGCCACTTAAGCAATCTTGACGATGAACCTGTATTACTCGATTTCAATTATGGAGCCGCCTGGGTAGTGCAGGTTGACAAGGTTGATGTAGAAAGGCGGGATTATCCTTTGAACCTTGTCAATCGGCTTCTTTGGGCAGACGACGTGACCTCATAGATGTGGCTCGCGTCGTTTTTAGGACAACCACTTTCACACAGAATGCCAAGATGGCAGACATAATAACCAACCCAAGACTTGGATCAGGACATTTCCCTGATGAATGAAATCGTTAGAGTGCGGAATCGTATTGTAGATTTCTTGCGGCGAGAGCTCGTAGGTCCCTCGCCTGGTTATCCGGCTGTTCAAATCGACAAGCAGGAAATTCTCCGTGCTCAGGATCCGCCAAGACACCGATACAGCGCGGGAATTCTGTTTCCAATGAGATCTCAGGTTGTCGGCCAGGACGATACTGGAACAGATGAAGAAGCTACGCAAGATGCCGATTCGCCAGAGCCAGATCAAATCGTCGAGGGTTTTGAAACAGATGAATTGCAAGAAGGGATGGAAGTGAGTCCGGGAGAAAGCCCGCCTGATACGGATCGGGACGTTACGTTAGCGAACGATTTTCTACCCAGCGCAATGGGACTCTCAGCTCTCTTGGAAGTACCTGACCGACTGCGAGTGGACATACAGGCGGGAATATACCTGAATAAGGAGCTTCAATGGGATACACGCACCGACAGGGACAGGGGAAAGCCGTATCCAAAGGGTTGGTGGCGGTGCCCTGTTGATCGCCTCATTGAACTGTCAGCAGAGGAATTACTTGGGGATGGAATCAGAAGACTTGAGAAGCAAGTTTTCGAAGATGACGGGCAGACTGCTCTCGCCCTTCACGTAGTGAGTCGACCCCATGAACAGCCAACCGAGTCCGGTCGACAGAGACTAATTACATTTACTCTCATTAACCGTAGACAAAGCGAAAGCAGGGCATCCGACAACAAGGACTGTTTCTTTCAATGTGGCTTTCAGATCACTGCAGCCGATAAGCAGGCATGCTTCTTGAGTTATCCCGAACAGCCGTATGACCGGAGTAATCCAGAAGAGTTGTCCCTCCAGTTATTACATCTGCATCGTCGCACGTTCGCCGTAGGCCACGGTTGTGCCGCCGACTGGTATGATACGGACGACGAGCGCACGACCCTCGTTCGGACCGAAGTACTGCCCACATACGAAGTTAAGCCGGTTCTGCCTACACAAATCGAAGGTTTGAAACTGCGCATGATGCAACTGGCGTCAGATGACCTTGGCCAAACGATCGACCTCTGTACCAAACTTGCGGACGAATATGAGAGATGGATTGTTGCGAGGAGGGAAGAGATTGCCTCCAGTGATGGCTTATCACCAGAACTTGAGGAGACCGCCCTCTTGCACATGGAACGTTGCGTGAAGTGCCATCAACGTATGCAAGATGGGATTCAGCTTCTCAAGTATGACCGAAAGGTTGCGCTGGCGTTCAGATTGATGAATGAAGCAATGCACATGCAACAGGTCCACTACGAAATCTCTTCGGAAATGACAAGATCATGGGTGTCAAAAGCCGGAAAATTGAGACTTGAAAAGTCTTTCGAACGGCCGGCTTATGATGACCCCGATCGGAGTTGGCGACCATTCCAACTGGCCTTCATTCTGATGAACCTGAAATCCATTTGTGATCCTCACTGCGATGAACGTGACATCGTTGATGTGATTTGGTTTCCTACCGGAGGAGGCAAGACGGAGGCCTACTTAGGGCTGTCCGCCTTCAGTATGCTTTTGCGACGGCTTCGAGATCCAAGACACGCGGGAACCTGCATTCTTATGCGTTACACGTTGCGGCTTTTGACGACACAGCAGTTCCAGCGCGCCGCCTCCCTGATTTGTGCTTGCGAGATTATTCGACGCCGAGAAGTAGAGCAATTGGGTTCGGATCGATTCTCCATCGGTCTGTGGGTCGGAGGCGAGGTTACCCCTAATAATGAAAGAGGTGCGGTGAATGCCTTGCGGCAACTACAATCTCGACAGGGTGTCAACAAATTTATCATTCTCAGTTGTCCATGGTGCGGTGCCGCAATGGGGCCACAACGTGTCGGTCAAAGGACCACGTGCAAAGGGTACAGAAAACTGGCCCATCCAAATCGTATCAGGCACATTTGCGAAGACCCAGATTGCGACTTCAGTTCCATGGATGGTCTCCCAGTCGCCGTTATAGACGAACACATTTACGAGTCACCCCCTTCACTTCTGATTGGCACTGTGGACAAATTCGCTTTACTCGCCTTTCAGCCGAACGCACGTCGGCTTTTTGGAATTGATACGCCTTATCCTCCTCCGGAACTGATTATTCAAGACGAACTGCACTTGATTTCGGGCCCATTGGGATCGATGGTGGGGCATTATGAAACGGCCATAAACGCTCTATGCATATCCGAAAGGGACGGAAGGCGCACTCCGGCGAAAATCATTGCATCGACGGCGACAATTTCACGAGCTGAGAGTCAGGTAAAGGGACTTTACGGTAGGAAAGCTTTCCTCTTCCCTCCACAAGCGCTGAAAGCTGGGGATTCTTTTTTTGCGAAGGAACGGGAGAACGAGGTGGGCCGCCTTTACGTTGGAGTTTTTGGAACCGCGCTTCCTTCTCATGTGACGGCACAGGTACGAACGATGGCAGCGCTACTGCAGGCACCAAATCTTATCGGCGCAAAGCGCGCGGAGGTCATTGATCCTTACTGGACGATGATGGCGTACTTCAATAGTCTTCGCGAATTGGGCCACGCTGCTACGTTAATTCGGGCGGATATTCGGGAATATCTGAATGCGATGTGGGACCGACTTGGGTTGCGCCTTGAAGAGATCAAGAGACTTGATGTCGATCCCCGGAGGTTTCTGAACGCAAACGTGGAGCTTACCAGTCGCGTTCAAAGTAGTGATATCCCAGGTGTACTACAGCGACTTTTCGCGTCCTACGATGGGTCGTCCAGGTCCGATGTAGTTGACGTTTGCTTCGCCACTAACATGATCCAGGTTGGGCTCGATGTCCCAAGATTAAGCCTAATGACAATCGTCGGACAACCGAAGACCACCTCAGAGTACATTCAAGCGTCGAGTCGAGTTGGGCGTAATATAGCCAGCCCTGGCATTGTTGTTACCAACTACAACCCATTCAAACCGAGGGATCGATCTCACTATGAACACTTCCGTTCTTACCATCAAGGTATATACAAACACGTCGAGCCGACAAGTGTCACGGCTTTTGCGACCCCGGTTAAGGAGCGAGCCCTCCATGCTCTTATTGTTATTCTTTGTCGTTTTTGGGGCGATAAGGCACTACGCGACAGTCCAAGCCAGCCACCAAGTCGCGAGCTTATTCAGAAAGTCAAAGATACTATCCGGGAACGGGTGAAGCAGGTTGATCCAGACGAGTGGGATGGTACCAATGCAATGATCGATGAAATCATTCGTAAGTGGTCTGTTGCCCCTCCTCCCAAATATGGCGGCTTTGGTCCGCCAAGCGAGGAAATGCCTCTGATGTATCCTGCGGGTGGTCAACAGCATCCTCTGTGGCAGGACTGGCCGTACGCCACTCCAAGTTCGATGCGAAATGTGGATGCCGAATGCTCCGCTCGTCCGTTGGTGTACAGCTATGGTGGGGAAGCTCTCACCTGATCGAAATCAATAAGGATCTCTCTTGGTAAGCAATCGGAGAGCAACTGATTATGCCCAATCGTAGACCAGTGAGAAGAGGTCAGCTAATAACCCCGTTTGGGGTCGGAGCTTTGGTAGATTTCCGGGGCGATGAGTCGCTTATGACGGCCGGACTTGACGAATGGTCATTTGCCAATGAAGAGTGTCCAAGGGACTGGCATGTGACAGAAGAGAGACTACAGGCTAGGCTGAATGTGACTCATTTCAGGCTTCCTCCAGATTACAGGGAGCCAGGACGGGATATCCAGTTCCCGAACCAGCATATACCTTTTGTCCGGTTTCCACGTTGGCATTACTGCCCGAGACGCGGAGCAATGGAAAAGTTGCCGCTCTTGGGCGGCCGAATGAAATGTCCATGCCGTCCTGGTCTTGATTGTGAAAAAATACCTAAAGAGAGACGTCCATGGCTTATTCCAAGCCGATTCGTTTCCGTCTGTCCGAATGGCCACATTGAGGACTTTCCGTTCATGGAATGGGTTCACAGGGAAGGTGACGGAGACCAGTCACACAAACTGCGTCTTCTTCCTGGACGTTCGTCTGCTGCTTTGACAGGCATCAAAGTTCAATGTAACTGCGGTAAGTCGGAAACCATGACTGGCACCTTTAATTTCGACTCAGAGAGCGGAGGGGCGCTTCACAGGATCGGATACGACTGCTCCGGAGGATCACCATGGTTTGGCAAGGAGGGTAAGCGTGGTCATTGTGGAGAGTACCTTAGAGTAGTGCAACGAGGAGCGTCCAATGTTTACTTTCCGCGAACAGTATCTTCTATTCACCTACCACTTTGGGGCGAAGGAACAAGCAGGATAATCAACAAGATTCTGGACAATCCAAAGAATTGGAGTAGTCTGGTCGCGGCTTTGGACGATGGCAAATACATCCAGGCGGTTCGCTGCGAAATGATTGCAGGTATCTTTCAGGTCAACCCAGAGGAACTCAGAAAGGCCGCACAAAAGAAGCTCGATGGAGAGGTGTCGGAGGGTGGAACAGAGAATATTTCCGAAGAGAAATTTCGGCGTCAGGAATATGAGGCCCTTCGAACAGGCAGAGGTGGGGACACTACGGACCTGATGGTCGAAGTACGTGATCCTGAGTCTTACGGTTCGAACTTGGCTGTTTTTCTGCGAAGAGTCTGCCTAGTAAAAAAACTTAGGGAAACGCGGGTGCTGATAGGTTTCTCCAGGCTTCTTCCCGTCGAGGATCCTGCATCACCAAGTTTGCGTTCCCTTTCGGAAAACGCCCACTTGCAATGGTTACCGGCAAACGTTGTTCGCGGTGAGGGTGTTTTCTTTGAGTTTGACTCTCATAGTATCCGAACATGGGCGGAGGATTCAAGAGTGAAGGATCGTGTTGCCTTGCTGAAGGAAGGATATAATCGCCGACGTTTTGAACGCGGTCTAATCGAAGTCGATATCACCGCCAAGAATGTACTCCTGCATACTTTTGCCCATATTTTGATTGGTCAATTGAGCTTCGACTGTGGTTATGGAAGTGCATCCCTAAGGGAACGGATTTACTGTGAGTCGAATGACCGAGACCAACCGATGCAGGGAGTTCTCATCTACACGGCGTCAGGCGATTCTGAGGGGACCCTTGGCGGGCTTGTACGGCAAGGGGAGCCGGATCAGATGGGGACCGTTGTTGAACGGGCGATCCTGCGGGCAAAGTGGTGTTCCAGTGATCCGGTCTGCATCGAAAGCCCCGGACAAGGCAGCGACAACGCCAATCTGGCTGCCTGCCATGGGTGCACACTGCTACCAGAAACGTCTTGTGAAACTGGGAATCGGTTTCTTGACAGAGCATTAATTGTAGGAACGCCGAGCGACCCGGACATTGGGTTTTTCTCTCACGTTGCATAAGTAACGTGAAAGTTGCATCTCGCAGCCCCCTCCGACTTTTGAGCGACCTGGATTCATGTTCGACAAACAAACGGGCTTAGCATTGATGACTGGCTAAGGATTGAATTGGTAACCATTGACACCATTGGACACTAGAGCGATGGACATGATGACACGAGCTGAGCGGAGTGCCATGATGAGTCGAATTCGTGGCGCCGACACAAAGCCTGAGTTGTTTGTACGTCGCTCGCTTCACGCAATGGGCTATCGCTATCGAACGCACGTGCGGGTGCTTCCCGGACGCCCTGATCTGGTTTTCACGAAACGGCAAGCCGTCATTTTTGTTCATGGATGCTTTTGGCACAGGCATGGCTGTCGTAAGACGTATTCGCCCAAAACACGCCAGGAATTCTGGCAAAGGAAGTTTGAGGGCAATGTCAAGCGAGATAGGCGGAATCAGGATTTGCTATCGGCTGCAGGATGGCGAGTTCTCGTCTTGTGGGAATGCGAAGTTGAGAGTGATGATTCATTGTTGGGCCGAGTAGTTGACTTTCTTGGTCCTCCCCGCATGACTCGTGGAGAATGACTTTGTTCACCTCTCCAGGTTCCTTCGGCAAGGCAAGCGCAATCCGAGCTTTCGACATGTTCTGTGGGGGCGGGGGAAGCAGCTACGGCGCCGCGATGGCCGGTGTTGAGATCGTTGGCGGAATCGATCTGTGGCCACTTGCGGTAGAAGTTTTTGCCGACAATTTTCCCCAAGCATGTATGTTCAGTGGACGGGTTGAAGAGTTCGACCCGCAGATGATCGCCGACAAAACAGGACCAATAGATCTCCTGCTGGCATCACCGGAATGCACGAACCACAGTTGTGCCCGTGGTGGGCGGCCGAGAGAACGGGCAAGCCAGGATACTGCGTTTCAAGTAATTCGATACGCGCGAGCAATGAATCCGAGATGGCTTGTTGTTGAGAATGTAATTTCCATGCAAACCTGGGATCGATATCCTGAGTTTTTGCAATTGCTCGAAGAAGAAGGCTACGCCATAAAGGAATATGCTCTGGATGCTGCTGACTTCGGTGTGCCACAAAGACGTCGGCGCCTCTTTATCGTATGTGACCGTGAAGCAGAGCCTCCTTCTCATATTCCCAAGAACCCGGGGCGCAAACGGTCAGCTCGATGTATTCTGGATAAGCCCGGCACCTGGAAAAACTCCCCTTTGGACAACGGCAAACGAGCGGCAGCCACGCTGAAACGAGCAAATCGTGGTTTCAGCACCCTGGGCCAGACTGAGCCATTCTTGATCGTTTACTATGGAAACGATGGCGCAGGCGGCTGGCAACCGCTGACAGTTCCCCTCCGCACGATCACTACACTTGATCGCTTCGGTCTTTGTGAGCCATCTGAGGATGGACCGAAGTTACGGATGCTTCAGGTTCCGGAATTAACCCGCGGGATGGGATTTGGCAACGACTTGGTACTGAAGAGAGGGACCCGTCGTGACAGGGTCAAGATTTTGGGTAACGGTGTCTGCCCCCCAGTAATGGAAACAATTCTAGAAACTTTGGCCAGCCGCTAAATTCGACAGGCTACAAAGAATTTTAGCGTGCAAAGCTAATCGCACACAGACGTGCGATCGGGCTGTGTCCAACTAGCATTGAGAAATACGCAGAGGACGGTTGCTGTCGAATTCTCCCTATTCGGTGTGATTCATACCGGCATCCACTATCTTTTTGGATTAAAGACATGACTTTTGACGAACTGGCAGAGGTGCTAAGGAACATGTGGGAGTCAGCTCCTAAAGGTGACAAGTCCCTCATGGTCCATCTCTTCGGAATCAGGTACGCCAACGAGCTGGAAGGAATGGACTTGGCAGCCCTGGCAGAATTGGCGGGACTTTCCCGCAGTATGGAAACAGAGATACGAAAGGGACGTAACTTGGCACAGTACGTTGCCGAGAAACAGAAGGCGAACGGCAACCGAACTTTGGACGAGCTGGCAGAGAAACTAAGGAGTATGTGGGACGCAGCTCCTCACCGCGGAAAGACTCCCATGGTTCATCTGTTCGGAATCAGGTACGCCGACGAGCTGGAAGGAATGGATCTGGCCGCCCTGGCGGAACTGGCGGGGCGGCCCCCCAGTATGGAGACAGAGATTCGAAAAGGACGTAACTTAGCACGGTATGTCATCGCGACAGATGATGGAGGGAAAATCAGCAGCTAGTACATCCGATTCGAAAGGAACTGGAGAGCTTCTTAGCAAGTTGGACGAATTCAAGCGCGGCACAAAAACTGTCTTGCACGATATTTTCGTATTGCTGGGTAGGGCAAAAGTACAAGATGAATATTACCCACCCAGCTTCAATTGCAGTACCTGATCTACAGAGAATTATGAGAAAATAGCGGAGGCAAAATAGTTCCTGAATTTCTTTGTGGAGTATAGCGAGAGGAACATTTAGCACTCCCCACATCCCCGCGTTCCTTTCAGTCGTTTCCCAATCCTCTCCTCCCCTTCTTCCCAACCAATTTCCCCCAACCCCGTGCAAGAGACTCGCACACCCACTACACTGGCCCCTACAACCGCCAATCGCACCCGCGGCCCAGCCGCGCCGCCCAATCTAAGACCAATGCACACCGACCGTACAACGCACGCCTATCACACCGCAAATACCGAACGCACCGCCGGATTCTCGGCCCGATCCGTACCGTGTCCGCCCATCGCCGCACAGCCGTGAGAAGAAGACGTTCTTCCGTCGTAACTGGCCCAAACTGGCCTAAATTGGTCGCCAAAAGTCCACCCAAAGCGCCCGTCCGCGCGGACGACGAAAAGCGCGGCGATTCTCGCGCCCGCCGCGCCCGCTGGAACAGAACGATGCCCTCTAAAATGAATCCAGACCGCGCCGCCTCAGCCCGCCCGCGGCTGCAGCAGCGTCCCGTCCGCCGCCTCGGCCCGGAAAGCAAACGCCCAGCCGCCGTGGTTCGAGCCGCGCGTATTGCTCAGCTTCAGCGTCACAACGTTGGCGCCGCCGCGCAGCCGCACCGGCGCCCGCCGCGCCCGGAACGCATACTGGCTGCCCAGCTCGAACGCCTCACCGTTCACCCGCAGCAGCAGCGCATCGTCCCACGCCACCTGCAGCGTCGCCTCGGTCTCGCCCGGCGCCTCCAGCAGGCAGCGCGCCAGCGCCGCACCCTCGTCGGTCCGGCCCACGCCCCGACCCCACGGCCGGAAGACGCAGTTGAAATCGACAAAACCGCAGTGCGCCGCCCGCCGCACCCAGCGCGCCCGCGCCCGACCCGCCTGCCGCGAACCCTCGCTCAGCCAGGCCGATTCCGCCGCGTGCAGCCCGTCGTAGCTCGCCTCCGCCGCAAACTCGCGCTCCGGCGGCAGCGTCCTCGCCATCGCCTGCCCGTCGTGGTTCGCGAACGGCCCGCACAGCCACCACTCTCCACTCTGCGGCAGCGCCAGGTCATGCACGCCGCGCCGCAGCTCGACGCCGGGCAGCAGCGCGTCCCAGTCCGGCATGCGGAAAAACGGCCGCGCCGCCCCCTCCTGGTACCAGTAGACCGTCGCGCAGATATCGTTCGCCATGCAGCCGAACCGCATCTGCAGCGACTGCCGGAACGGCAGCCTGTCCTTCTCGAAAAAGCGGTAGCCCACCAGCCGCTGCGCCGGCCGCGCCTCACCCACGTCCTCGTGTACATAGTAGGGCATCGCCGCGTAATGGTGCGTCTCCGGCGGATGCAGCGCGCCCCCGTACCCCGCGCCGAACGAGTCCTCGCCGCCGATGCCGCGCAGATAGACCGGCTCCGCCCCCTCGCCGTCAATATAGATGTTCTCCGCGCCGCCGTGGCTCCAGCGGTCGACGTCATCCAGCAGCCGTACGCCGTAGACGAAGCCCAGCAGCTGCCCCGGCCCGTCCGCGTCCACCATCAGGAAATCCTCGCCGTAGCGCTGGGTTGGCATCTCCCGCCGCCAGCGTGCGCAAAAGCGCCGCCGCTCCGTCAGCGCCTGGCCGGGATAACGGTGCCAGTCGACCTGCAGAAAGAGCTGGTTCCCCTCCGGCCCGGCCTCGAACTCGATGCGCGCCGAGCGCGCAAACGGCATCGGAAAGTAGCAGCTGTACCCGTTCCACGCTTTCACCGACAGAAAATGCGAATCGATCGGATAAAAGCCCAGCCCGTGCATCACCCCGAAAAAGTCGCCCACCGGGGCTTCGACGTGGGGCGCCGGCTCCTCGTCGAAATAGATGCGGATCACCGCCTTGCGGCTCGACATCGCCAGCCGTTGCGGGTGCGCCAGCGCGACCCAAATGTGCCGGATGCAGCCGGGCCCGTCGAGTAGGGCGTACGTCTTGCGCGTGTTGGCGGGCAGCGCCGCGGTGATCGAGACGCGGTCGGGGACGGGATTCTGCGGCAGGTGGAGGTCCATGGGATGTTCCGTTGGCGTGCAGAGTGAGGGTGCGCCCTGTTGGAATGGCCTTTGTAACTGGAGTATACTGTAGGCCGGACGCAGGACACGACTATGGCGAAAAAAGTACGCGATGCGATTAGGATGTTGGAAGATGACGGGTGGGAATTGGTCAGGACCAAGGGGAGCCACCGGCAATACAAACATCCAACGAAGATAGGACGGGTGACGGTTGCAGGACATGGCAGAGACGACCTGAAGCCCAAGACATGGAACAGTATTGCGGAGCAGGCTGGACTCCGAGGAGGGAACAGATGATGGGGCTTGCGTATGCGGTCGTGATTGAGAAGGCTCCTGACAACTACTGCGCCTATGTGCCGGACCTGCCCGGCTGTGTGGCAACCGGCCAGACGCGCGAAGAGACTTGTCAGCGGATTACGGAAGCGATCGCCTTCCATATCGAAGGTCTGAAAGAGGATGGATTGCCGATTCCCGAACCGCAGTCATCTACAGCCATGGTGAAGGTGTAGGGAGGGGATGACATCCAGGTCGGCGTTTTCTTAGCGAGATCATTCCCTGCCAAGTCAGATTGTCTCCGTATTCCTCTCTCCACAGTACTTCGCGGTTCCTTTTACACATCAAGACGCGCAGAGTATCCGCCGGCAACAGGGTCAGCCACATTATCTGACGGCGCCGTAACACCCTGGTCGCGGCGGCACGGAGTCCTACGTTGACAAGCGAAAAGAAGCGCACCAAGACAGCTTCATTCGGCGTGAGCGGGCGCCAAAATCACGACGCATCCGCCTACTACGCCCGGCGCATAAACGAAGATAACGCCCGGACCAAGGACAAGCCGGCTGCCTACTCGGAGAATCCGCTGCCGGAGCGCCTGGTGGACCGGGTCCTGCTCGACTCCTGCGTCGCGCCCGCCAAGAGCAACCGCCTGCCGCCCCGCAGCGTCCATCTCATGGTCACCTCACCGCCCTACGCCGTCGGCAAGGACTACGACGAGGACCTCACCCTGCCCGAGTACCGCAAGCTGCTGCGCGGCGCCTGGAAGGAGACGCGGCGCGTCCTCGTGCCGGGGGGACGGGTCTGCATCAACGTCGCCAACATCGGCCGCAAGCCCTACATCCCCCTCCACGCCTACATCATCCAGGACATGGAGCGGCTCGGCTTCCTCATGCGCGGCGAGATCATCTGGGACAAGGGCAGCAGCGCCGGCAGCTCGACCGCCTGGGGCAGCTGGAAGTCGGCCTCCAATCCCACCATCCGCGACCAGCACGAGTATATCCTGGTCTTCAGCAAAGAGGGCTACCAGCGGCCGAAAGTTGACGGGCGCAGCGACACAATCGGCCGCGATGAGTTCCTGGATAACACGCGCAGCGTATGGCAGATGAGCGCGGAATCCGCCAAGCGCGTCGGCCATCCCGCCCCCTTCCCCGTCGAGCTGCCCGGCGCTGCATCGAGCTCTACACCTACACCGACGAGGTCGTCTACGATCCCTTCATGGGCAGCGGCACCACCGGCGTAGCCGCGATCGAATGCGGCCGCCGCTTCGTCGGCTACGAGATCGACCCCGCCTACCAGGCGCAGGCAATGCAGCGCATCGAGGCCGCGCAAATGGATCGTCGCGATGAACTTTGTGAAAGCGACCGGCCGGCTAACCCAGCCGCAGCCGAAGCCAAAGAAAGGATAGCCCCTTGTCGTCGACGAACGAGACACTGGTCGAAAAGACCGTGACCTACCACATCGAGATAGACGGGCAGCTCCTGCTTGTCGAAAACGTGCCGGCCAGGGTCAACGTCGAGACGGGCGAACGCTATTTCGCCCCGGAAACTGTGGAGTGTCTGCAGCAGGTGGTTTGGGGCCAATGCCGTCCCGTGCGCACCGTCCAGACCCCGGTGTACGAGTACGCTTCCTTGACTTGAAGAATTGGGTCGCATCGCTGGCATTCTAGGGGACTATTGCCATATGGAGCGAGAGACGATGTCAGAAACGACCGTCAATCAGAGGGAAGAAGCAGATTCTGACGCCAGCCTACAAACGTCAGAGCCGGGATCATGGGTTCACGAGGACGTAACGCCGTGGTGACTTTCTGGGAATCTCCGACACTCGAACAGTTGGCGCGCGCACAGAACGTGCAACCCATGACCGACGTGAAATCCTTATTTGGCACATGGCCAGGTGACGAGGATGACGGCTTCGAGGCGACGGTCGACGAACTGCGGCATCCTGCGACTTCCACTGGTTACTACCCCTCGCCAGCTACCAATTGAAAGAACAGCCATGACCACTGCCAGCAAGCACGCCCTCAGCAAAGACCACGTCCGCCTCTACCACCAGCAGGGCTGGCTCGGGCCGTTCACGCTCATCTCCGAGGAGGAGATGGCCGCCGTGCGCGCCGCCATCGACCGCGAGATCCTCGGGCCGGGGCGGGCGCAGGGGCTGGCCGAACGCGACTACTTCCACAACCGTCATCTCGACAACCGCTGCGTCTACGAGCTGCTCAGCCATCCCAACCTGGTCGAACGCGCCGCCGCCATCCTCGGCCCCCATCTCGTGCTGTGGCGCACCAACTTCCAGATCAAATGGCCGCGCAGCCAGCAAGAGGGCTGGGACAGCGAAGTGCGCTGGCACCAGGACTGCGCCTACTTCCAGCCCTCACCCAACGTGATCCTGTCGGCCTGGATCGCGGTCGACGACACGACGCGCGCCAACGGCTGCATGCAGGTGCTGCCCGGCAGTCACAAACGGCTCTACCCCCACGAAACCGACCCCGACGCCGAAGTCTTCGCCAAGGGCGTCGACCCCGCCACCTTCGACGTAAACGAGGCGGTCGACATCGAGCTCAAGCCGGGCCAGTTCATCTTCTTCAACGAGAGTACCCTCCACCACTCGCCGCCCAACCGCACCGAGACGCGCCGCTTCGGCATCACCCCGCGCCTGACCGTCCCCTTCGTCGACGTCGGCAGACGTGAGGAGATCGACGTGCTGATGCTCAAGGGCGAAGATTACATGGGGTACTACAACGTGGTCGCGCCGCCCAATCCGGCAGCGCAAGGGGGGTAGGTTCCGTTGCCAGGGCAGAATCGCATCTAAATCCGGACGCCAAAATATCCCACGAAGGGCGCCCACAAGTTTGGGCGCCGGTTACCTGAATTCGTCAATCGTTTTCGTTTTTTTTTACGGAGCTGGGCTCGAATCAGGTAACGTCGCGGGGTATTCACCCAATTGGATGCAATCGCCCTGCGCCCCCGCCCATCGACCGTTGCCTCCGCTCAGGCGCGCAAATAGCGCGCCAGCTCGGTGACGAACCACAACGCCAGCGCGCCGCCGCGTTCGTCGATGCCGAAGATCGCCGGGCGGTCCAGGTAGCCGCGCAAGTTCTGCTGCACACCGGTGCCGGTGCAGACGTCGACCAGCCCGCCCGCGTCGTCGATGCGGGCGGCAACGCCCTGCCAGGCGCGCATCAACGTCTCGCGTAAGCTCGCGTCCAGCCAGCCCAGCCGCAGCCCGCGCGCCAGCGCATAGCCGACCATGCAGGTGACGCTGAACTCAAGATAGGAGCCCGGCGCATCGACCACCTGGCGCCACATGCCGCTGCCATGTTGGTAAGCGCGCAGCGCCTCCAGGTGGCGCTGGTGCACCGCCAGCAGCGCCGCCCGCGCCGGATGGCGGTGCGCCGGCAGGTAGGTCAGCGTCTCGGCGTAGCTCAGCGCGGCGAAACCGTTGCCGCGCCCCCAGTAGAAGGGCGTCCTGCGGTCGTGCCAGAAGAGGCCACGTCGGCCTGCTGCACGCCGGCGCCCAGCAGGAAGCGCGTCAGGATAGTCAGGTACGTCTCGTCGCCGGTCAGCCTGTAGGCCCGACCCAGCACCGCCGCGCTGAAGAACATGTCCTCCACCTGGTAGTCAGGGTGGGACGGCGCGGGCACGCCCCTTCCGCTGGCCGTGCGGTAGCGGTCGGCGGTCTGGATGAGCATGTCGGCGTAGCTGCTGTCGCCGGTGGACGCGGCCAGCTCGTCGGCCCAGACGAGTCCGGCCAGGTTGGCGCCGCCGTCGCCGCCTTCGGTGAACCACGCCCTGGCGCCGGACATGTACGGCTCGACCATCGCCGCGATGCCGGCTGACGGGTCCTCGCTTTCGGCGTCCAGCTCGGCCAGCCGCATCCGCCCGCTGACCGCCACGCCCTGCGTGTAGATCACCGGCTCCAGCTCGTGGCCGTAGACCGCCGCCAGGATGCTGGCGACCTCCAGGGGCGTGCGCGCCGCGCGGGCCTGCAGCGCGCCGCGCGTGGGGGAGCGAGCATGGTCGGGCACGCGCGCGAGGACCGTCCATAGCTTGGCCAGCTCGCCTTCCACCTCGGCGGCAGGACAGGTCAGGCGCAGGCCGAGAACCGGCGGCAACAGGTTGGGTTCGCCGCTCGCCTGCGCGCCCAGCAACGAGCCATCGGACGGCAGCTCCGTCGCATTCAGGACCGAACGCAGCTGCGACAACAGCTCCAGGCACGGGGCGGACGCCTCCCATTGCGCGGCCGCGCCAACGCGGATTTCGAGCGCCAGGTCCGGCCCCTCGAAGCTGAGCCAGCGCCACAGGTAGTGCGCCTCCGGATTGGCGTCATAGTAGCTCTCTCCCGGCGGCGGGTAGCCGCTGCTCGGGTTGCCGCCGGCGCCATTTTCGGGAGAAACGCCCAGCGCGAGGCCGTCCGGATTGCCGCAGGGCACGGCACTGAGCGCAAAGCGCGCCGGCAGGCCGGGCGCGGCGCGGTAGGCGTTCAACGCGGCCAGCGCCGCCTCCGTCTCCTCCTGCCTGCCCGACAGCCCGCCGACGAGGACGAGATGCAACCGCTCTCCCGCGGGTGGCTGTTCGGCGCCGTGCCGCAGCACCGGGATCTCCCGTTCGCTGCGGGTAACGCCGCAGGCATCGCGCTGCCAGAAGCCGGGCGCGTCCGCAAGCAGGGCTTCGATCCGTTCGTCAAGAGTCATCTGCATGGCCCTTCAACCGGCCCGGCGGGCGCGCATCGCCGCCAGCGAGAAGCTGTCCGACTCGTAGAAGTCGAAGAGCGCCGCCTCCTGCTTCCTGACCTCCTCGGCCAGGCGCAGGACGTCTTCGATATCGTCCGTCGGGATACGCACGCAGCCGTCGCCGTCGGCCAGGAGCAGGTCGCCCGAGTGAATCCGCAGGCGGCCCACCGTCACCGGCGCGCCGAAGCGGTTCATGTTGAAGACGCCGTGCCCCGGCACCGTTCCCCAGGCCCAGACCGGCAGCCCCACCTGGCGGATGCCGATCAGATCGCGCACCGTGCCGTCGACGATGAAGCCCTCGACGCCGAGCCGTTTATGCGCGCGCGCCATGCCGTCGCCGACGCAGGCGCCCCGCCCCGGGTTGGTGTCCGTATCCTTGTACACCGCGATCAGCGGCCCCTCCTGGCTGCCGAGGTAGTCGTAGAAGTCCATCCACTCGAGCGCGGTCGAGTCCTCGTCGTTGGTGGTGACTTCGGCTGTCACCGCGAAGCCGGCGACGAGGCCCATGTCGGGCATGAGGCAGCGGATCGTGTGGTCGGTGTAATCGAGGTTGGGCAGCCCCAGTTTGAGGGCGACGGCGTTGAAGATGGTGGCGGAGTCGTACTGCTTGAGTGCAGCGAGCTGCTCGGACAGCATCTGGGTTCTCCTGCTGGTTCGGTGTATGGGCGGCTGGCGTTTGGATCTGTTGTGCAAGGACTGGATAGGGCGAACAGGTGCGGTCCGCCTCTGCCATGATATAGAGAATCGAGTCGGACGGCAACCCGGACCGTTGCCGATGGCGAGATGGAAGATGTTGCCGAAGGCTTGTCCGGGCGGTATTGACAGCAGGGGTTAGCATAAGGTCATGCAATGGATACGACCAGCGACCTCTACGCAACCCTGTTTTGGTGTATGTCAATGAAAGTGAGCATAGAAATCTCTCTGAGCGACGATATCTTGGACAAGGTGGATGAATTGGCAAGTGAGTTGAGAATGAGTCGAAGTCAGCTCGTCGAATTGGCGGTCCAGACCTACCTTGAGCGCCACGAGACTAGACGCATGATGGCAGCGCTAAACGAGGTGCATCGTGATGGCCCCGATGAGGAAGAACAAGCGATGCTAAGAGGAATACGTGCATATCATCGCAAGCTGATGAAGGACGAACCGTGGTAGTGCCAGACAGCCCGCCTGCCGGACTACGCAAGGCCGCCTCAATCCCGCTCGGATCCAACTTCAACCCGCGCGTCGGGCCAGTGTAGCACCTCCTCGCGCAGCGCAACGCCCAGGCCCGGCCGCTGCGGCAGCGAGAGCATGCCGTCGCTTATGGGGATGCGCTCGCTCACGACCTCGTTGTACCAGCCGTCGTAGTAGGCGCGCACCGTCTCCAGGATCATGGCATTCGGAATGTGCAGCATGAGGTGGGCTGCGTTGACGGGGTTATTCGATGCGGCCTTGCCCCTGTCCCATATGTCGCTGTGTACGGCGAGGAGAGTTTCGCGGCTGCCGGTGACGAGGATCTGATATGCGGATTGGGGCCGGTTGCGGCCGTTCGGTTGGAGCAGCCAAATGAGGCGGGGTCGGCGTGTGTCGACGTTGATTGGGTTCGTTGCGTATTCGCAGGTCAGGTTGAGCGGAGGTTTCATTTTTTGAGAAGCTTTCGTTGTTTCCTGCAGTTATACTAAGGCTTCGTAGAGAAGTGTTCAATTGAGCTGTAGGGTTCGTGTGGGAATTTTGTTAGCGATTGTGATTGCGGAAAGGGGCTTCAAGAACCTAAAGCCTTTTCGCTTTAGCTCAGCCAAGAACAGTTGGCCTTCGTCTTTCAAATCCGTGTCAGACCAAAGTTCGTAGATAAGGAGCCCAAAACGATCTCTTTCTCGTTGATCCATTCCCTTCAATTTGTCTGCTCGTTCTCGTATCTTGTCTTGAATCTCTAATTCCCGGTTGCATCGCGCATATTCAAGTAAGAGCACTAGCGAAATACAATCATCTATCTCAATTATTTCTTCAAGATGATCGCGGAGGTTGCTTAGTCTAAATTCATATCTGAGAGAATAGTAGAGCGCATGCGCGATAGCATCCGATTGAATCCGTTGAACTCCGATTGAGAGGAGCTCCTCAATGAAATATCGAATGACACCTTCAATTCCAATGTAGCTATGTTTGTCAAAGACATGCTCGCCCAAAAGAGGTGCAAGATATGGGTATAGCAGTGCCAGATTAACAGCCCTTTGGGCGAACAAGTATTGTGCACGGTCGTTGAGACGTGCGGGGACCATCTTTATTGCATAGTTGAGAACGGCATTGTCTTCAGCCCCCGCTGCTAAATTCAGGGCATGGTCCAAGAGAGAACTAACTTGGTCGAAGCGGATGACTTCCCCCTTGATTGACCACTTGAAACTGTTCAATTCCCGAACCCAGTCTTCTTCGATAGGAAGGGGTAGCGGGAGAATCTTTGTCTTGCGCTCGTTAAGAGTCAACTCGTATTCTCGTAGTTGCATTCCGAGCTTGCGGAGAAACTCTTCAGCTTGGATGTAGTCTTTCGCGTAGAAAGTGTAGTCGTCAATATATCGGCTGTACTTCCAAAATCCCTCGTCGATCATTTGCTGATCAATCTTAGTCAGAATAATTTCGGAAATTACGTTAGATGCATGTGGTCCGATCAAGATTCCGTTTGTTTGTCGATCGCGCGTACCTTGGGTGACCTGGTCAAGTAGGTTGCCGGGTAAAGTAGATATCTTACGATCTCGCTTTGAATTGTCACGTCCATGCAGTGCCCACGGGATTGAGTGAGTGTAAATGCTAGGAAAGAAGCCGGATATATCAGTCTTTACGACATATTGTGCACCCATATTATTGCGAATGTCTGTCTCTTGGTTTATGGCGCGATCATCTCCTCTGTAATTCATTTTGAATACATGTCGACCTGATAATTTTCGAACAAAGAGTCGACTTACGGGGTTGATTGGTTTGGCACAATGCTTCTTGACTATTTCCCAGTGTCTCTTTAGAGCCAGACACTGGGAAATGTAGCTTTGAGGGTGAGGAATTCCCAACAGACGGGGCACTTTCACATGACGTATGGACTGATACCTAATATAGTCATGTGAGCTTGAGTTTACGATCTTCTGCAGTTTCCTATTATCAATTTCCGTTGTTAACGATAGTAGACAATTCGGAATATGGTGTGAGAGTCCTACGGTAGAGAAAGCTGGAGGAAGTCTTTCACCGAACAATCCATAATCGACCAAGCCGACAAATCCCCTGTCTGCTGAAAGGTCGAGCCCCGTTGTCTCTAGCCGTATCATCGTTCCATTCACCAGCCGTATCATTGAGAAATACCTCAAGAAGGTCGTGTATGACTAGGATCGGGTGCGCTTTGCCAGTCTCGTCCCTCACACTCCTCCTTGCCTGCAAACCTAATGGGAAATGTGGGGTTTTGGTGCCAGCAATTGGGAATTAACAGATTACCTTGAGTTCGAGGGAGGCGATGCTGGCGAATTTTTCGATTTTGGGCAGGATGCGGCCGACGCCGAGGGCGAAATGATGGGTGGGGCCCTCTTTGCACCAGGCGTTGATGAAGTCGGCCGGCCCCAGAGAGAACTTGAGGCGGCTGTCTGTGTTGCCGATCTGGAGGACGGGGCCGGGAATGCTCTCGGCCTGGGCGGCGAGCAGCTTGAGGTTGCCCTGGCGCGTCTGGGTCATCGAGAGAACGGTGACCGGCCCGTGCTTGACCTGCGTTTCGACGCCCACGCCGCCGCCGTGTTTGCCGTGATAGAGCGCGAGGCCGCGCAGCAGCGGGCGCCCCGCGGCAATGTCGATATGGAAGGGGCCGTCGTGGCCGGCAAGGATGAACTCTTCGCGAAAGTCCATGGCGGTGACCTCGGAGTAGCTGCCGCCAGCGCCGAAGGCATCGACGATCTTCATAACCTGGCAGTTTTTGAGGTCGCCTTCGCCGCTGCAGGGCACGCCGCGCGCGGTGAGCAGCGAACAGCCGAGCGCGAATCCGGCCGCGATCTGTTCATATTCGTTGTTGTCCAGCCCGCGATAGTAGTAGGTGAGGCCGTCGAGGTCGAACTCGTCGACCAGGCTGTCGAGGCCAACGGCGACGCGATAGGCCCAGTCGAGGGCTGCCGGGGAGGGCCGCGTCGCGAGCGGGTCCGAGGGGGAGTCTTCGGCGAGGTCGAAGATGGCCAGGGCCTCTTCTTCCTTGGCTTTGAGCGCGGCCGGCGTCACACTGTTGACCATTTGCGCCAGGTCGCACATTTCGAGGATTTCGATGTGGGCGCCGAGCTGGCCCTGGTGCTGGGTGAAGTCGCTGTACATGTCGAGCATGCCGGGGTAGGTGTGGCCGAGGACGCCCATGCGGCTGCGGCGCAGGGTGCGGAGTACGCCGGCGGCCTCTGTCCATTCCTGGATTTCGGCCCAGGCGCGGCGGGCCGGCTCTTCGCAGCCGTCCTCCTCATTCAACATGCCGGAGACGACGTGGAAGTCGATGTCGCAGCGGTGGAAGGCTGCGCTGAGCTCAGGGACACAGCAGGCGCAGCAGTTGGCGAGCCACTCTTTGGTGTTGGTGTTGGCATAGTCGAGCGCGGCGGAGGGCTGGAGATTGAGAACGAGCACCGGCATTTTGGGAATCTGGACGGCCGGGAGGACCATCGAGCTGGTGGCGTAAGTGCCGACGTAGCAGTAGACCATATCGACCTGTTCGCGCTGGAAGAGGTCGCCGGCGGCAACGCCTTTCGGCGCTGAATCGATCAGGCCGGCGCTGACGACATCGGCCCACTGGCCGGCGCGGCTCTCGACCTGCGCCTGGTTGCCTTCGAGCTGCTCCTTCAGGCCGGGAAACTGCGGCCAATACTCGCCGAGGCCGATGCCGAAAATACCAATTCTGGGACGAACGGTCTTGCGCTGGTTGCTCATCTTCTTTTCCTGTTGGTTTTCATCGGTGTTGAGCCGCCGGTGTGCTGCGATGCGACTTTGCACATGAGGTTTTCGACGGCGTCAACGACGGCGCGTCTGGCGGCTTCCCCGCCGCTTGATTCAACCTTGTCGTCGGTTTCGACGTCGTAGCCCTTATGGGCCATCAACTGTTTGGCCAATTTGACGGCTGGCTGGCATCCGGGCCGTCCTGGCGCTCGTTGGCATCGCGAGCAAATCGCGACCGGCAACGCGTTCAGGAGTTCAGTCGCCGAAGCAGCTTTCCATGTCGTACAGGAATTCGGCTACGCTGACCTGGCGGTACTGTTCGGGTTGTGGATGGGCGTTTTGGCACAGCGCGCCCTGTACGGCTGCGGGCAGGCGTTCGATACTCTGCTGGACGATCTTTGCGGCTGGCTGGGCGGCGCTGATCTCGACCGTCGGCGCGGGTGTGTTGTAGTAGTAGACCGATTTTAGCCGTCTTTCGAGAATTCGGCGGGCATAGGCTGGCAGCAGGCCGGCAGGAGCCTCGTCGTCCGACACGAAGTCGTGCGGCCAGAAGAGGCGGTTGATCTGAAAGGCGAAGACTTTGCGCAGCATGGCGAGCGGGGTGCCGGGCGAGGTGATCCAGCTCGAGTCGGGCCAGACGTCGAGCCAGGCCCAGGCCCCGCCGAAGCCGGCGTCGTCGGGCGTCAGATCCAGCCGTCCGGCGCGGGTGGCGACGCCTCCCTGGTCGGCGCCGATGATGGCGAAATGCTGCGGGTAGACGAAGAAGTCGCCGCCGCGTGCCCGCTGCGCGTCAAAGAAGGCGGTGGTCAGCGCCAGCAGGGCGTAGCCTGTGTGGAGGACGCCGTCTTCGAGGTGGGGCGAGACGACACCGACGCGATCCTGTTCGTGGTAGTCGGCGCAAAAGGCGCTGAAGGCGACGTGTGTGGGCGCGCCGGTGTCGATTCGGCGGTATTGGAAGTGTGAAGAGCGGAGCAACAGGCTTGTGTGCATCGTGTTCTCCGGTGGTTAGCGGCTCGCGCCGTCGAGCTCCAGCTGCATGCCGGAGCGAATGCGCTCGCTATAGCGGATGCCCTGGTTGTCGGTGCAGAGAATGGGGGTCAGGTCGATGTGCCCCAGATGTCTTTTGGTCAGCGCGCCGGCCAGGCCGGCTTTCTTGGCCACCTAGCAGTTTCCGAGGAATTCGGCATCGCTGGCTGGAACGAAGATGCCAAGCTCTTCGAATATATCGAGGTTTTCGAAGAAACGCGTCGTATTGATGCCAGAGGCGGCGTTGTGGAAGTTGCCCTCGATGTCGAGCATGGTGTTGGGAGTGGGGTAGAACCGGTCGATCCAGCGTTCGCTGCCCGCTTCACCGGAGGCTGGCGCTTTGCAAAGGGCAAGAATGGTCGTTGCGTCTTCCATTGTATGAATGGTACTGTTGGATGGCAAATTGGACGATCTTGAGCAGGCGCCCTCGCCGCTGATGAATGCAGGCTTTGAGAAGCTGGCCGCGACGGGACGGCCTGCTCTCGCTCCCTGGAGGCGGAGGCCAGGTATGGGATATCAGTTCGAAGATTGGATGGTGCATGAGTACCATCAGAAAGGGTTTCTGATTTTTCGGGGCATCGTGCCGCCGGCGCTGCTGACCGATTTGCGGCGGGAGGCGGACAAGGCGCGTGCGCTGGCGTATGAACTCAACGGACCGCAGACGCAGCGCATCCAACCACTGGACCAGTACGAGGGTGATATCGACCTGGGGCCGTTCCAGGACTATGCCGAGCTCGAAGATCTGCGCCTGACGGTTGAGGCGCTGCTGGGGCCGGGGTATACGCATGCGCACCTGGATATCATGGGGTTGCTGGTGGAGCCGCAAGATCGTCCGTGGCATTGCGGCTGGCACCGGGACGGCGTGGTGGAGGTGCCGGTGGAGGCGCGCGATGAGCAGATGGAGTCGTTCATGGCGACGGTGTGGCATGACCTGCGCTATTTCAACCAGGTCAACTGCGCCATTTACGCGGACTCCTGTACCTGGTATGTGCCGGGCAGCCATTTGCGGCAGCAGGACCTGGCGGACGAGGTCGAGTCAGCCGGGGACCCGATCATGACGCAGGCTCCGGATGACTGGAGCGACGCGGAGGCGGAGCAGTTCTATTTTGATCATTGCCGTTCGATGCCGGGGGCGGTGCAGGTTTATCTGGGGCCGGGGGACTTCATGGTCTACCGCAACCTGGCGTGGCATTGCGGCCTCTATCTGCCCTATCAGCCGCGGGCGACGATACACGACGTCATCCGTCATAGCGGCAGGAATGCGTGGCTGGAGTCGTGGGAGAAGGTCAAGCAGGCGGCGAGAAGGCGGTCAACTGTATCGCTCAAGTCGGGGATGTGACAATCGGGGTGGAACGCTATTCATCGTCTTCGATGGCGGCCATGGTTTCCTTTCGGAACCAGCGTTCCCGTTGGACGGGGTCGGTGATGGAGCGCAGCGACGCGGCGAAGAGGTTCAGGCTGAGGGTGGTCAGGAAGATGACGAGGCCGGGGAAGGTGATGTTCCACCAGGCGGTGGTGATATAGTCGCGGCCGCCGGAGATCATGAGGCCCCAGGAGGCTCGCGGCAGCTGGATGCCGAATCCGAGGAAGCTCAGTCCCGCTTCGCTGAGGATGAGGCCTGCGATCTCAAGCGTGCCGAGAATGATGAGAGGTGAGGCGACGTTTGGGACGATGTGGCGGAAGATGATGCGTCTATTGGAGCTGCCGATGGCGATGGCGGCGTCGATGAACGGCAGGTTGCGAAAGGCCAGGGTCTGGCCGCGCGCGAGGCGCGCGTAAGCCATCCACCTGACGATTGCGAGGACGACGACCAGGTTGAGGAAGCCGGGGCCAAGCGCGAAGAGCACAAGCAGCGCAAACAGGAGCACCGGGATGCTCATCTGGATATCGACCAGGCGCATGATGATGTCGTCGATGCCGCCGCGGTAGTAGCCGGCGAGAACGCCGAGCAGGCTGCCCATCAGGCCGGATACGATGGCGCTGGTTAGGCCGACGGTTATGGAGACGCGTGCGCCGAAGATCATGCGGCTGAGGACATCGCGTCCGAGCGGGTCGGTGCCCAGGATGTAGACTCTGCCGACCGGCATATCGTTTTCGTCAGTGGCGTAGGACCAGGGGGGGAGATTGCGCCGGTTCAGGTCCTGATCGAGTGGGTCGTGAGGCGCAACCAGCTCTGCTCCGGCGGCTGAGATCAGGATGACGACGAGGACGAAAACTGAAAAGAAAGTGACCGGATCGCGCAGCAGTGCCTTTACGGTCAGCCAGCGGGACGCACCTCTGGAGCGTTCCGTTTGTTCTTCTTCCGGCAGCAGTTTCAACTCTTCGGACATGGCCACTCTGGCTTTGTGAAGGGATTGCGGGGGGCGCGAGAGGCCCCGGATTTTTGCGGAACGTCAAGCAAGAGGCAACAGGAAGTCAACATGGTTTACTGGAAACGAATTCTTGGGTTGAGGTAGACATAACTCAAGTCGACGAGCAGGTTGACCACGATAATCATTAAGGCGACGATGAAGACGGTCGCTTCCAGCAGGGGAAGGTCGCGCCGCAGGAGCGCCTGCAGCGTGAGGTAGCCGATGCCGGGCCAGGCAAAGACGGTCTCGACCAGGATTGCACCGTTGAGCATGGAGGAGAGCATATCGCCGCTGATGGTGACGACGGGAATGGCGGCGTTTCTGAGGGCGTGCACGAAGACGATGCGCGTTTCACCGAGGCCCTTGGCGCGGGCGACGATGATATGGGGCCGGCTCATTTCTTCGAGCATGGCGCCGCGTGTGATCTGGGCGATGCGTCCCAGCGGGGAGTTCATCAAGGTCAAGGTGGGCAAGGCCATGTACTCGAAGCCGCCGAAGCCGGAAGTCTTGAACCAGCCGAGCTGGACGGCGAAGATGAGGATCAGCATCAGCGCCAGCCAGAAGTCGACCATGGAGACGCCGCCAAGCGAGAGGACGTTTACGATCCGGTCCAGGAAGGTGTTGGGGCGCAGCGCGGCGGCGGCGCCGAGGAGGATGCCCAGCGGCGCGGCGATCAGGAAGGCGGATGCGGTGAGTCGGAAGGTGGCGGGCAGGCGGCCCATTACGGTGTCAATGGCCGGCGTCTTCTGCCAAAAGGAGTCCTGGAATTGGAATCGTACTGCGCCCGCGGCGAACTTGGCATATTGCACGATCAGGGGATCGTTGAGTCCCAGCTGATCGCGCACCTGTTGGACGCGTTCTTCGGTGGCTTCGACGCCCAACAGGATGCGGACGGGGTCGCCGACGACGCGGCCGGTAATAAAGACAATGGTGAGAACGGCGAAGGCGACGCCAATCGAATGGCCGAAGCGTCTGACCAGATAAAGAGTAATTTCAACGTCCTTTGGTTCGTGTAACTGGATGTGGGGAGAGAGGAGTGAGAGTCAGTCTCACTCCTCTGCTCTTTTTTCCATGGTGGGGAGATGGTCGACGGCCGAGACAGCCCCACAGCTTCTCTGTTTCGGGGCGGTCGCCGGCGCGGTCACCATCTCCGGCTAAGGCGCATCTCGCAGTGCCTGTTTCTGCCGGGGTTCTGCGCAGCACGCGAGATGCGTTCGAACCGGTCGTGTCAACCGGATTGACGACTGCGGCCTCTTACTTGGGAGCCATCTCCTTGGCCTGCAGGCGGTGGTCCAGTTTGGCAGTCCATTCCAGGTCTTCGCTGACCAGGTAGGCCAGGTCCATGTGTGCAATCAGGCCGTAGGCGACATCGTCATAGGCGAACTGTCCGGCCTCCTGAAGCTTCATGTCGCGGGCTTCGCCCGAAAGGGCGCCGCCCTCTCCCACCAGCGCGTCCATGTCGTCGTTGCAGTAGAGGGAGACAGCGCCGCCACAGACGAAGTAGTTGGCATAGGAGTACCAGACGTCGAGGATCTCATTCCCGTGCAGATGAATGGCGACCCAGTGGGGCTGGCCCTCCAGCTCCGACCAGTTGTGGCTGAAGGCAGGGTTGAAGGTATCCGGGGGCATGACGGCGACGATGGGGTTGAAACCGACGTCGCTAAGCATGCCTGCGACGGCCTGGACGACCTCGACGTGGCCGGCGTGGAGACCCTGGCGTGAGGAGAGGGTGAACTCCTGGCCGACGTCTACGCCGTCGGCCGCGGCTGCTTCGAGCAGGGCGCGCGACTCGTCCGGGTCGTAGGGATAGGGTTCAAGGCTCGGGTTGTGCCCGGTGGCGGTCGCATTGACGATCTGGCCGGTGATGGTTGCGGCGCCGCCCAGAATCGTATCGATGATCGACGCCTTATCGATCGCCAGGTTGAGGGCCAAGCGTACGCGTCTGTCGGAGAAGAGGCCCTGGTTGCCCATGCGAACGAACATGGTTTCAACGCTGGCCGCGGCCTCGCAGCGCAGGTTGGGATCGTCCGCGGCGGACTTGCACTGGGCGGGGGTGACGAACTGCGCGACGTCGACCTCACCGGCCTGTGCGGCTGCGGCGCGCACTGTGTCTTCGGGCAGGAAGCGATAGATCAGCTTGTCGAAGGAGATCTTGCCGCCGCCGGCTTCGGGGTCGTCATTTCCCCACCAGTCCGGGTTGGCGACCATGATGAGCGACTCGCCGCGGCGCCATTCTTCCATCATGTAGGGGCCGGTGCCGATCAGCTTGCTCGCATAGGTTTCCGGCGCTTCGTTGATCTGCTTGGGGGAGGAGATGACGACGAAGTACAACTTCTCCAGCAGGATCTGGTCGGGAGCGGCGGCCGCGACGTTGACGGTGTATTCGTCCACAACTTCGGCGGTGAGTTCTGCGCCGATCGTTCCGGTCAGCGTCTGGCTCAGGTCGGCCGTCCACATGTAGTTGATGCTGGTGGCGACGGCTTCGGCATTGAAAGGAGCGCCGTCGTGGAAGGTTACGCCCTCGCGCAGGGTAAACTGGAGCGTCCTGTCATCGAGCCTTTCCCAGCTGGTGGCCAGCATGGGGAGGACTTCACCGGTCTCGTAGTTGCGCCTGACCAGCATCTCCATGATGTTGCGGCAGCCGTTGCAGTTGGTCTCACCGGCGACCCAGGTTGCCTCGAGGTGCGTGGGCTCCTGGCCGACTGCGACTGTGAGCACGCTCATCTCTTCTTCCATCATGCCCGTGTCGGCGGCCGGTGCAACCGGTGCGACGCAGGCGGCGGCAATGAGCGCCATGAGCAGCAGGGCCGCCAGGGGCACGACTGTTCGCGTCAATGTCTTGCGGAGTGTCATTGTTGCGTCTCTCTCTCTCGGTGATTGATAAACGGTGGTCACCTATTGACTGATAAGGCTCAGTCAATAGGTAACCCTTGCTGTTTTTCAAATCGGGCGTTCAGTGGTCCCGCCGGGTGTTCAGCAGCGCGGGCATTGGACCCTGGCGCGTCAACCGTCGGGACAGCTGTAGGTTCTTACCTGGGCGCCATTTCCTTGGCCTGCAGGCGATGGTCCAGTTTCACAGTCCATTCCAGGTCTTCGCTGACCAGGTAGGCGAGGTCCATGTGGGCGATCAGGCCGTGTGCATAGTCATCGTAGGCGACTTGGGCGGCCTCCTGCAGTTTCAGGTCGCGGGCCTCACCCGAGAGGGTGCGGGCCTCTTCCCACAGCATGTCTACTTCCTCGTTGCAGTATTGGGAGACGGGCCCGTCGCAGACGAAGTAGTTGACGTAGGAGAACCAGAGGTCGAGGATCTCATTGCCGTGCAGGTGGACGGCGACCCAGCGCGGCTGGCCCTCTAAGTCGGCCCAGTTGTTGCCGAAGGCGGGGTTGAAGGTATCCGGGGGCATGACAGCGACGTTGGGGTTGAAGCCTACCTCGCTGAGCATCCCGGCAATGGCCTGGATGACCTCGACGTGGCCGGCGTGGAGGCCCTGGCGAGAGGCGAGGGTGAACTCCTCGCCGACGTCTACGCCGTCAGCGGCGGCTGCTTCGAGCAGGGCGCGCGCTGCGTCGGCATCGTAGGGATAGGGCTCAAGGTTCGGGTTGTGCCCGGTGGCGGTCGCGTTAACGATCTGTCCGGTGGAGGTGGCGGCGCCGCCCAGGATCGTATTGACGATCAAGTCTTTGTCGATCGCAAGGTTGAGGGCCTGGCGCACGCGAATGTCCTCGAAGAGACCCTTGTTGCCCATGCGTGCGAACATGGTTTCAACGCTGGCCGCGGACTCGCAGCGCAGGTTGGGGTCGGCGGCGGCGGACTGGCACTGGTCGGGGGTGACAAACTGCGAGATGTCGACCTCACCGGCCTGTGCGGCTGCTGCGCGCACTGTGTCTTCGGGCAGGAAGCGATAGATCAGCTTGTCGAAGGTGACCTTGCCGCCGGCCGCTTCGGGGTCGCCATGTCCCCACCAGTCCGGGTTGACGACGTAGGTGATCGACTCGCCGCGGCGCCACTCATCCATACTGTAGGGGCCGGTGCCGACCAGCTTGGTGGAATAGGTTTCCGGCTCTTCGTTGATCTGCTTGGCGGAGGAGATGACGACGAAGTACAACTTCGCCAGCAGGATCGGGTCGGGGTCCTGGGCGGAGACGTTGACGACGTACTCGCTCACAGCTTCGGAGCTGAGGACACCGCCGACGAAGCCGGTCAGAACGTTGACCAGTTCGGCCTCCCACATGTAGTTGATGCTGGTGGCGACGGCTTCGGCGTTCAGGGGAGAGCCGTCGTGGAAGGTCACGCCCTCGCGCAGCGTGAACTGGATCGTGTACTCATCGACTCGTTCCCAACTGGTGGCCAGCATGGGGAGGACTTCGCCGGTCTCGTAGTTGCGCCTGACCAGCATCTCCATGACGTTGCGGCAGCCGTTGCAGTTGGTTTCACCGGCGGCCAGTGTGGCCTCCAGGGCCGTCGGCTCCTGGGCAACGGCGACGGTGAGCACCTTCATCTCTTCTTCCATCATGTCCCCACTCGTGTCGACCGGCGCCACGCACGCGGCGGCCAGGACCGCTACGAGCAGCAGAGCTGCCAGGGGTACAGCGGTTCGTATCAATGTTTTACGGAGTGCCATCGTTTCCAGTCTCCTTTTGTCTGAGTTTTTCGAATTGAGGATGAGGAACGGATTGATCCAATGCACCGGCGGTCGAACCTGCGGGCGCAGTCGGAATGACCCTATTCTACAGAGAATTCATCTGGTGTCAAACGCACGTTATCGTGATCGGTCAGCGAAGAAAGGGCAGCGGGGCGAGAATAAGAATTCAGGAACGGAATTCGCTCTCTTTACGCCACTTCGATGGTGGTCAGGTAGGCGAGGCTTTCGCGGGCGGTGCGCTCGGCGCCGGGTGTGAAGTCGAAGACCTCGACAGAGAGCCAGCGGGAGTAGTCGAGGTTGCTCAGGGTCTGCAGGATGGGTCGGAAATCGAGTTCACCCATGCCGGGCCCGCGCAGATTGGGGTCGTTTAGATGGACATGGTGGAAGAGGGGGTGCACGCTGCGGATCTGCTGCGGGACGGGGCGCGGGTCGTTGCTCATGGCCTTGACATCGACCATCATCTGCAGGCCTGGGTGGTCGACCTGACGCACCAGCTCTGCGGCCTCATCCACGTTGACGATGAAGTTGGTCTCGTTGCGGCTGAGGGGTTCGATGCAGAAGAGGACGCCCTGCTGCTGTGCGCGCTCGCCGCAACGATGCATGATCTCGGCGGTCGATTTCCATGCTTCGGCGGGCGCGCGGCCGGGCGGGATGTCGCGCTGTTGGGGTGAGCCGAAGATGAGGACGCCGCCGCCGAGCTCGGCGCAGCAGTCGATCAGGTCGAGCAGGTATTGGGCGGTGCGGGCGCGGACGGCCGGGTCGGGATCGTTCAACTGGAAGCCGTTGGTGTGCGCGAGCAGCCAGTGGAGGCCGACCACTGACAGCCCGGCGTCCTCGATAGTGCGGCGGATTGTACGCCGCTGGGCGCTGGAGAGGTCGGTTACAAGCTGGCAGAGGGTATAGGGCGCCAGTTCGAGGCCGCGGTAGCCGAGTTCGGCGACGAAGGCCGCGGTCTTGTCCAGGGGCCAGCCTTCGAAGAGCTCGTTGCAAATGGCATATTTCATCGCAATTCGGTCCTGAAGTTGGGCGGGGGGTCAGGCGCGTTCCATCAACTGGCGCAGGTAGGCCCCTTCCGACTTGACGATCTCGTCGTCGTTGCCGGCGGCGAAGTTTTCGGGCGTGAACAGTTCGAGAGAGACGGCGCCTTCATAGCCTACGGTTTTCAGGTCGTCGATTAGCTGGGGAATGTCGGCCAATCCCTCTCCCAGGCGCGCGCCCTGCCAGTTCCAGGCGATATTGCCGGCGTCGGTGCGACCGGCCGCCTCGGGCACACGGTTGCCGACGTGACAGTGGGCCAGGTAGGGGCCGAGCAGGTCCAGGCCCATGCGCGTATCCTCGATGCCGACTTCGACCATGTTCTGGATATCGTAAATGGCGCCGATATGGTCCGGGTCGAGGTCGCGCAGAAGTTCGAGCGTGCGCGAGGCGGTGACGGCGATGGTGCCGGTGTGGATCTCGTAGATCACCTTGACCCCGTATGTGCGCGCCAGTTCGGTGAGGCTGGCAAAGCCGGCGCGCGCGGCGTGGAACTGCGGCCAGTAGGGTTTGGTGCGGTCGTGGGGGGGAGCGCCGATGCGGATCAGCGGTGGGCGGTCGGGGTCGATCGCCAGGGCGCCCTTGAAGAGTTTCACGATCACTTCCGTCTCACTGTACACAAAGTTCGGCGCCAGGGCGGCGACGCGCAGGCCGGTGCGCTGCACCGCGGCGCGAATCTGCGGAGCCTTTTCGACGATGTTGTCGGGGCTTACGTCGGTGAGGTGGCGGCCCCAAGGGGAGGGATCGGCGTTGGGATCGTCGGGGTTGTAGCGGCAGCGCAGCTCGACGGCGTCGTAGCCGTAGGCTTGCAGTTTGTCGAAGGTCTCGTCCAGCCCCCAGCGGGGCAGCATGACGGAGGTGCAACTCAGTTCCATACGATACTCCCTTTATTGTTGAAAGCGGTTGCGGCTATCTGGTGTGCGGCGGTGGTTTTCGGCGAATTATACGCCGGGGTTGAGTTCGCGGCATCTTTCGAGGACGGCGATCTGGGCGCGCACGCTTTCCGGCGTGATCTCCGGCTCGGCTCCTGCGCGGATGGCGGCGTGGAGGGAGCGGTAGAGTGCCTGTACATTGCCGGCGCCGTCGTAGTTGAGGCGCGCGCGCTCTTCTTTCCAGGGGAGCTGCTCGCGATTGTAGGTGCGGTCGCGGGCGATGGGCGCTTCGTCCAGGACGAGGGGAGGCGCCTCGGCGGGGTCGAAATAGCGCCAGTGGGCCTCGTTGTGGTCGCAGACGAGCGTGCCTTGCGTGCCCAGCACGAGAAAGTTGGGCTGCGGGAAGGCGCAGGCGGTTATGATGTTGATCTCGACGAGGGGGCCGCGTTTGGGCTTGAGGATGACTTTGACATGGCTATCGGCGTCGCCGGCGTAGAGAGGGGTGGTCTCCATGTGGCAGAAGACTTCCGGTTCGGGGTCGTCGATCAGGAGCATGCCCATGTCGACGAAGTGGGGGCCGCTGTTGTTGAGCATGCCGCCACCAAAGCGCTTGGAAGTTTGCCAGTCCCAGCGGCGGTCGAAGCGGCCGTTGTGGATGCGGATTTCGATGATGCGGCCGAGGACGCCTGAGGCGATGACTTCTCTTACTTTGACGAAGTCGGCGGCGTAGCGGAGATTTTGGTGGACGGTGAGGATGCGGCCGGTTTCCTCAGCGACGGCAATCATCGCGTCTGCGCCGGCGAGGTCGCTGGCCATGGGCTTTTCGACGATGACGTGCTGGCCGGCGCGCATGGCTGCGACCGACTGCTCGGCGTGGAGATTGCTGGGCGTGGCCACGACCATGAGCTCGACGGCTTTATCGGCCACCAGCTCGTCGTAGGTCGCGTAGGCGAGGCAGTCGAAGCGTTCGATCGCTTCGGCCTGGCGTTCGGGGTCGGGGTCGCAGACGGCGGCGACGCGGAACTGTTCGGGGAGGCGGGCAAAGGCATTGGCGTGGTTGTTCCAGCCAGTGCGGCCAAGGCCTGCGATGCCTACGTTGATTGGTGTGTGGTCAGTCATGTGCGTGTTTTTCTCTATTCGCTTTGGTCAGCAGCGAGGGCGGGATGGTCGTGGATGTGCCGGTAGATGGGGGTGCAGGAGGTTATCTCCATTTTGCCGCCGGCGTCGTCGAGCAGCATGGCTATCTGGGCGGCCCGTTTGTCGATGCGATAGATGGACCAGGGGTGGAAGATGGGCATGTAGTAGAGAAGCTCGTGCCGGACGACGTAGTCGATGCCGGGGGCGTAAGCTTCGTAGACGCCTTGGGCATCGCGCGGCATCTCGTCGGGGTAGGGCCAGGGCAGGAGCGGCGGCCAGTGGACCTGGGCCGGCTGGCCGGTCAGGATGTTGTCGTGCCAGGCGTGGGAGGGAGTTTCAAGCAGGTCGGGGAATCCATCCTGGGCATACCAGAAGGGCTGGTCGAGCAGGGCGGGCAGGGTGCCTTCGGGACCCTTGCCGACGCTGCGCACGTAGCGGTACCCGGCCTCCCACATCACTTCGAGAACGGTGGGATGGCCGCGGAAGCCGTCGGTGTAGCCGCCGGGCGCGGTCAGGCCGATCACGGCGCGGCCAAAGGTGTCTTCGATCAGTTTTTTGGAATCGGCCAGCTCATATTGAAGCGCGGACTTGTCGTCGCGCAGGGCGATCAGGTTGGGATGGCTGAAGGTATGGCACTGGATGTCGAAGAGGGGATGGTCAAGGATGGCGCGCAGCTGCGGGCCGGCGAGCTCGAGCATTTTGGCGACGAGGAAGAAGGAGGCGGGTGCGTTGCGTTCCAGGTGAACGCCGGCAACCGCAGCCACGCCTTCGAGGAACTCGGCGATATGCTCGGGCGTGTAGCTGAAGCCCTTTTGGCGCCCATCCCACCAGGGGTAAACGGCCTCGGTGTCGTAGGCGGCTACATAGTAAGACACTGTGTCCCTCTTATTGGGAAGAGGAGGGTTTGAAGAGAGTCCCATTCCAACGACTCTAGCTTTGCAAAAGGAAGTTGCATAATGTAAAATCAGCACGTAAAAGCGTGAGGAACACTTTCTTGTGCTAATTAACGATAGGACTACTGCGCATGGACAAACAGAATGTTACGCTCTCGCTTCCTCGCTCAATACTACGCAAGGCGAAGAAAATAGCGATAGATCGGGATCGGTCTCTGTCGGCATTGATGGTTGAACTCTTGACCGAGCTGGTTGATCGTGAAGATCAATATGCAATCGCAATGCGAAAGCATCTGGCTCTTCTGGACCAGGAGACGGATTTGGGTACCAACGGCTCTATCGGTTGGACGCGTGCGGACCTGCACGATCGCTGAGATTCCAAATCGGTGCTCATATGACAGGGCAGTTCGTTGATACAAATGTGTTGGTCTATGCTCATGACAGGTCGGCCGGTTACAAGCGGGTAGAAGCGCAAAATCTACTTCGCAAGTTGTGGCAGTCTCGACTTGGCTGTCTGAGCATCCAAGTGCTGCAGGAGTACTACGTTACCGTCACTCGCAAAATTGCTAATCCGTTGCTTCCAGAGCAGGCCCAGGACATACTATCACATCTTGGCAGATGGAGATTACATAGTCCAACTGTATCCGACATTCAAGAAGCTATCGACATTCAGACCAGCTATGGCATCTCATTCTGGGATGCAATGATTATTCAAAGCGCGGTCCGCCTTCAATGTGACACGGTTTGGTCCGAGGATTTGAATGCAGGGCAAGCGTACGCCGGTGTGACGGTGGTCAACCCGTTCGACTGAATTCGGATTCAGATTCCCCTTGTCCTTCGATCCTGTAGGCGCGACAGTGCCCAGCTCCCACGCTAGTCCCAATCCGGCAGAAGTCCCCCCTTACAGTTTGCCCATCTTCTCCAACACAGACCAGAAATCCAATTGTGCGACTGCGTGGCTGCGGTAGATGCCGACACCGTCGGCGCCGCATCCCATGGCCATTTCGGCGGCGCGCAGCATGAGGTCAGGCTGCTGGAAGCTGCCGGGGTGGTAACAGGACATTTCGGCGATGACGGGCGTGCGGCCGGCGGCGACTTCGACGGCGTAGCTCAGCTGGCGCTCGAGCGCGTCCAGGTCTGAGTTGGTGCGGAACCAGATGTAGAACTCGTCGAGCAGGCCCTGTTCGATCCAGGCGGGCCAGTCGTGCAGGAGTTTGAGATAGTCGTCTTTTTCGCCGGCGATCAGGGTGGTGGAGAAGACGGCGTCGGGCTTTTCCTGTTTGACCGCGGCGCGCATCTCGCTCAGCGCAAGGGTGACGTAGTCGGCGCGGAACTGTAGCCAGTCGGTGTCGTCGTTGGGCAGGTCGAAGGGGTCTTTGCCGTGTTTGGCGTGGAATTCGGCGACGGTGCGATCCTCGTAGCCGTAGGTCACGGCGCCGTTTTCGTCCTCGTTGCCGAGCACGAACTCCACTTGGATGCCGTCGCCCTGCGTCTGGTCGAGCGTCTCGGCGAACTGCTGCGTCTGTTCGGCGCGCACTTCGGGGAAGGCGGCGCTGAGGTAGAGGTCTTCGCCGGGCTGGAGCGTGTAGGAGCGGCTGCGGGTGAAGCTGCGGTACTGCGGATTCTGGCGCGCGAAGTCGGTCATCGAGGTGCCGACCTGCGGGTTGTCGAAGATGGGGCGGTGTTGGTCCATGATGGCGCGGGCTTCATCGGCGGTCACGGGGGGGCGCAGGAAGTTGAGCGACCAGCCGTAGCGGACGCGTGCGCTGCCGTGACGGGGAAAGGAGTTGTAGTTGATGTAGGGGTCGACCTTGATCCCGACTGTGTGGGCGGCCTCGGTCAGAGCGAGCGTTTTGTCGCCGCCGATGAATTTGGTTATGCCTACATCGGCGCACTTCTGCACCCAGGCGGGCAGGAAGTCGGCGTAGTCGGGATCGGCGGGCGCGCGTTCGACGACGGGCGGGCCCCAGAGTACGAGGCGGTCAGGCATTTTGATTTTCCTTGTGATGATGGGAAGTGGCCATTGGCGTTGTCGGAAGTGGTTGTTGACCTCGAGTTGCTCCAGTTACAGTTCTTCGTCGATTCCTTCGAGCAGGCGGTCCACTTCGCCCTCGTCGTTGAAGGGGGCGACGGAGATGCGCATGGCGATTTTGACCGGGTCGGGCGGGGCGGTCAACCATTGGGATTTGACGAGTGCGTTATGGCGGTCCTGCAGCCTTGCGGCCAGCCCGTCCATGTCGGTCTTGGTGAAGCTGTCGAACATCACAGAGGTGATGCCGGCTGACTTTTGCGGTTCGAGCGGTGTGATGATGCGGGCGCGGTCGATCTGAGCGACGCCGCGCCGCAGCCGCCGGGTAAGGTCGGCGACCCGGGCCTGGATGTTGTCGAGCCCGATGTTTTGCATGATTTCGACGGCGCGGCCGAGGCCGACGACAAGGGCATGGTTGTAGGTGCCGATTTCGGTGCGGGAGCGGGTGGTAGGGGGCGGTGTCGGGTCGCCGGCGAGTGTCCACGGGCTGCGGTCGGGGATGAAGTTGGGTCGAAAGCCGGGAAGTTGGCGTTCGGCGACGAAGATGTAGCCGGTTCCCATGGGGCCGAGCAGCCATTTGTGGCCGGAGCCGATGGCAAAGTCACAGTCGAGTTCCTGGAGGTCGACCGGCATCGTGCCGGCGGACTGGGCGAGGTCGAGCATGACGGGGACGCCGGCGTTATGGGCGACGGCGGCCGCTTCTTTGACGGGAAGGAGGCGGCCGTTGGGGGAGGCGACATGGCTGAGGCAGATGAGGCGCGTGCGTTCTGTCAGTGCGTTGGCGAGTTCGGCAAGCAGCTCGTCGTCGGTGAGGAGTTCGGCCTCGATCACTTTGACCTTGACGCCGTGTTCTTCGGTCAGAGAGTAGGAGAGGCCGTAGGTGCTGACGTGTTCGAGCGAAGTCATGACGAATTCGTCGCCCGGCTGCCAGTTGAGGCCGCGCACGATCTGCTGCATGGCCTTCGAGGTGTTGGTGTCGATGCTCATTTCTTCCTCTTTGACGTTGAGCATCCGGGCCAAACTGGTGCGGGCGGCGGCCTCGCGGTCCCTGTGGGCGAGTCTGCCTGCGGTCGTTGCCGGGCCGTGGCGGGCCTCGCTTTCCATTGTTTCGCGCACGGCTTGCAGCACGGAGTCGCTGGCCGGGCCGTATGTTCCGGTCTGAAAGTAGGCTATTTCCCCGGTCATGGGGAGGTCCTGCCGCAGTTGTTCGACTGTCATGGGTGACATCTGCTGGGTCCTATGCTGGATGGCGTTTGAAAAGTGTCTGGTGAGCCGTCATTGCGGTTTACAGAAGACGAATGAAGGTCGCCAGAAGCTATTGTGCAAATGATAGCCGATGATGTTGTTAATTGTCTAAGGGGACAGGTGTTGTTTTCAGCGGGCTTCAGACAGATGCAGGCGGGCCAGTGTTATTTCCGGTTCCCATACATCAATCTGGACGGTTGGGATCTGTGTTTCGAAGTCGTAGACGACGAATCGTAGTTCATAGTTGCCTGGGGGGAGGTCGGGTGGGAGTTGAAGCGTATGCAGGGTATCGACCGGGAGATTGGCAGGCCAGTGGCTGGTAGGCAAGTGTTTCGCCGGCTGCCACAGGAGATCATCGGTCTGGAAAGCAAGGTTGTTGCCGGCATCATACAGGCGCATCGAGATGGCGTAGTCGACGTCCAGTTCGGGTTGAATCTGCCATTGGAGAACGGTCCAGAGAGAGCGCTGCGGACCGAGGGAGAGAACCTGTTGAGAAGACATTTGCCTTGGTCCGTGGCCGAGAGCGACTGCGTTGAGGGCGATGACTCCATCAAATTTGACAGTTAGGGAACGTCTGAACAAGTCCACATGTGGTGGATTGAGATGAATGGTGGGGGAAGCAGGAAGATTTTCAACCGGCCTGGGCTGAGTCAGCAGGCAGTTGTCGTGCTGAAGCAAGCCTGTTTGCGCCTCAAAACGGCTCGGCGGCGGGCCTGTCGCCGCTATCAAAGTGATTGCGGCGCACGACTCCCTTTGTCACACCGCCAAGTGGCGCTCGGCTGTCATCAAGTTGGCCAGCGCCAGCAGAAACGTCAGCCGTTGCGTGTTCTTGGCCAGGCCGCGATAGCGCACCTTGGCATAGCCGAAGCGCCGCTTCACCTGCAGGAACGGATGCTCCACCTTTGCTCTGACCGACGCCTTACGCTTCTCGGCCAACGCCTCCTCGCTTTCAGACGGCAGTTGCCGCCGTCGCCCAGGCCTCAGCGCCACATGCCACTCTACATCCAGCGCCCGCATCTCCGCCCGCTTGGCCACGCCCTGATAGCCAGCGTCGCCCCACACCTCCTTCTCGCCTCCGTGCAACAGGCGCGACGCCACGGTCACGTCATGCACGTTCGCCGCTGTCGTCGCCACGCTATGTACGATTCCCGTCTCAGCGTCGGCGCCGATATGCAGCTTCATCCCAAAATGCCACTGATTCCCCTTCTTCGTCTGATGCATCTCAGGGTCGCGTCGCCGCGCACGATTCTTCGTCGTCGACGGCGCCTCGATGATGCTGGCATCGATGATCGTTCCCTCCCGCAACCGCACTCCCTGCGACTCCAGATGACGATTGATCTCCTCCAATAGAACCGACCCCAACTCGTGTCTCGCCAGCAGATGACGAAAGTTCAGTATCGTCGTCTCGTCCGGCAGCGCACCCGACAACCGCAGCCCCACAAACCGTCGCACCGACTCGACCGCGTAGAGCATATCCTCCATGCCCGGATCGCTCAGGTTGTAGAACAACTGCACACAGTAGATGCGCAGCATCACCGACAACGGATACGGCCGCCGGCCGCGTCCCGCCTTGGGATAGTGCGGCCGGATACGCGCTTCCAGCCGACGCCACGGAATCAGACCATCCATCCGCTCCAGAAATATCTCCCGACGCGTCTTGCGTTTCTTGCTTTCGTATTCCAACTCCCCAAATGTCGGCTGCTCCATTGTCCTCTGCCCCCATTTTCCTGTCGCACGCCCACTATTGCAGTATTATGCCACAATCAATCAGACTTGTTCAGAGTATCCTTAGTTTTTCTAGTTTGTCGTAGTAAGCCCAGGAGCGTTCGAACGAGACATCGGCGTAGTTGTGGATGCGGAAGGCGTCGTAATCATCACTTCCGAGGAAATGTCCGTACTTGGCAAGGAGAAAGGATAGGGGGATGACGTCGTCGTCGATCCAGGAATCTGCAGTTTTCCACTGCACAATTTTCACTGTAGAGAGATTCTCCATGCTTGCTAGACTGGATTCGACATCATACGCTTTCCTTAATGCGTACATAGGTGGAAGAAAGAGTGTTCTGGCGTCCAGAAAGATGTATTGGCGGCTGCGAGCGTGAGCGGGAATCAGGTAGACAGCGCCATTGTCGCGGGGTAGTTGGGCCAACAAGTGCGCCAGAGCCGTCCAGTCCTCAGATGCACATGGGTCTGAGTGACAAGCGGTGAGGATGACGTGGTCGAGCATGATGTGGCCGCGGCGGCCGATGTCGTTGTCGAAGAGTTCCAGTTGCAGAGACTTTCCGGCGAGGTACCCCAGGGGATGGACAATCAGTCGGAACTTTTCGCTCGGCATGAACAGTGGGGGATTCTCACCGCGCCAGAGTCCGGCTACTTTTCCATCGGCAAGCAGGCGCAAGCCGACGCTGTCAGTGTCGCCACCGGCGATGAGGAAGGCGAGATACTGGTTTGGGGAGGCAGTAAAGGTTGGTGAGAGCGCTTTCCCGGTGGCCTGGTTTCCCTTTTCTGGGTGGTAGCTGGTGAGGAACGTGGAATCGGCTCGGCCCCAGATCAGAGCTTGGCCTTCGTAGTTGGGATGCTGGCTGAAGTTGGTGATGGCATCGCCGGACAGCTGCCAGTCATCGAGGCCGAGTTCGAAGTGGAACAGGATGCGTTCGCCAACGTAGGTGTCATCGCCGACGAGGAACTGATTGGAGGTGGGGTCGGTGGTTGAAAAGGTATTTCTGGCCTTGAGGTCGCGGTGGGCGAAGCGGTCGGCAGCCCACTTTGCGTTGACGGCGTCGAAGGGCATCCAGAGTTCGGGGCCGAATTTGACGGCGTAGTTGGCGAGTTCAAGTGCCGCGGCAGCGCTGGATGCCGGTCGGAAAACTCTGAAGTTGACGCCCCGCTCTTTGAGGTATTCATGAGTTGGCCTACGGTCGTGTCCCATCCAGCGCTCGGCATTCGGGTGCGTGACCGGCGTGCGCGCTACGGTTGCATCTGCCAGGCCGTGGTAGTCGAGGAATCGCAGAGTGGGAAGGAAATATCCTCTACCCATGGCGCCTTCGGTGTGCAGGGCATCGTCGGGAATGATTCCGGGACCCATCTCTTCGTAAGGTTTCCACGACAGCGTGCCGCTAAGGTAGCCCATACGGTGACTGGCGGTGCGTGAAGCGACGCCAACTTTGGCGGCCTGCAAGCGCAGGTCGTTGGAGATGGCGGCGAACACCGCCATCCCGGGGGCGGCCAGTAGCCAGTCTGCGTCGTTCCTATTGAGTTCGAAATGTCGACTGACATTGGTCTTTTGTATCTCCGCCTTTTCGAAGAGCAAGGTGGCTTGCATCGAACTGGCATAAAACAGCACCGGAACAAAGAGGGCAAGAGTGAATGTATCCATGCGGACGAATGTGAATGTGTTGCGAGGGAGTTTTCGTAGTCCGGCGGAAATGGAGGAGCCGATAAGGGCGATGCCTTCGGCTGCGGGGAGGGCGAGGAGGGGCCAGTAGAAGTCGAGAGGGCGATATTCGAAGCGGTCGCCTCCGACCGGCAGCAGGTAGGCCATGTGTGCGATGACGCAGAGGAGCGGCAGGGCGTATATGCCATCGCGATGCCTCTGCCAGCGTACTCGGAGGGCGATGTAGGCCAGAGGCAGGAGGAGATAGAGTCCGGTTTCGATTGCGGCGGCAGAGAGGTAGCGGAAGCCGGACTCGTACCAGGGTCGGACGTGTTTGGCGTAGTAGGTATTAGGAAGCCATTCGCCGTAGTAGGCGTAGCGGAAGAGATAGTGTGCGGCGACTATGAGAGCGAAAGGAGCAACCAGGCAGGCAGTGTCCTTGACCAGTCTGGCGTCGATGGTTCTGTCTTTGGCCAGCCGCTGAAGGCCGAACCAAGCGAAGCAGCAGGCGGCGAGGAGGAGACCTTCGGGTCGGGTGAGTTCGGCGGCGGCGAGGCAGAGGGAGGCGGTGATGAGGCCGCGGCGGCTGTATTGGTAGAGGCTGAGGGTGACGACAGCTGCGACGATGAAGAAGGTGAACTGTCTGGTTTCGAGGCCGCCTCCGGAGGTCTAGACGGCGAAGGTGGCGCTGGAGCAGAGTAGGCCAAGTGCCATCCAGGCGACGAGGGAGCGGTGCTGCAGAGAAGGCAGGCGGGTGACCCACCAAAGAGTGGCGGCGATTGTTGCGGCGGTGTAGGCGACGGAGAGCCATGGAGCGGCGAGCTCTGGGCGGATGCCGAAGATGGCCCAGAGTGCGGCGAGTTCGAGTATCCAGAGGAAATTGGTATAGCCTTCGACGCGTTCGCCGGGATTGAAGACGAGGCCGTGGCCTTCGAGGAGGTTGCGTGTATAGCGGAAGCTGATGAATGCGTCGTCGCAGAGGAACCAGGCGACGCTTGAGAGCCAGGCCAGGAGCGCGAGCCATGGCAGGAAGGAGAGGAGCGACAGGGGAGACAGGTTCAGATGAGTTAAGGGTCTACTGAGCGATTTCGTCATATTGGAGCAGCTTGGCTGCCTAGGTCAGAACTTGCGCCGGGGCGGGCGTTCTTCCCTTCTTCCAGGTTTATGAACTCACTGTCCCACCGGACAGTTCGATGACAGTTACATGCCTCTTGTATTTGCGTGGATTCAGATCGATTGCCCTTGGGGCCTGAGGCGTCTATCTGTTCTTCATTTTGGGAACGATCAGCTTGTAAATGTTTCCGTCGACATAGCCTGTCGCGTACAGGATTCCTGACTCGTCAGTGCCAATGCTGCTAATCGGAACCGTCATGGGCATGAGAGGCTTGCTTATCCATACGTCTCTTTCTTGTCGCCACAAAGACCAGACTTTCCCGGTGCAAAAGTCGGCATAGATAAACCGGCCCTCGTGGACCGCGCCGCCAACAACTGCGCATCCCTGCGTTCTGCCATAGGCGGCCACCGGCCAGACGGGATTGTCGACGGTTCCCTCTATCTCTTCGGTGGCGGAGATTCCTTCCCACATGGGCCAGCCATAGTTCTCACCCCCTATGCTATCCGCGGATTGAAAGTTGATCTCCTCGCTCGTCCACCATCCGGCATCGGGGATGTAGAGATCGCCCGTTTTCTGGTCAAAGGCAAAGCCCCAGGGGTTGCGAAGTCCCAGCGCCCATACTTCGGGCGAGTAGCCGGGTGTTGAAACAAATGGATTGTCAGCCGGAATGGCGTAGGGTTTCGCGCCCGACTCGACATTGATGCGCAGGATTTTGCCTAGTAAAGTGCCGGAATCCTGTGCATGTGTGGGAATAAATTCTTGTTCGGTTACAAGACCGTCACCACTGCCAATGTAGAGGTATCCATCCTGCGGACCGAAGGCGATCGTGCCGCCATTGTGATGAATCCCCAGCTGTTTGATGGTCAGGATGATTTCCTCACTATCGGGGTCTGCCCTATTGGGGTCAGCGCTGGTTGTGAAGCGGCTGATGACGGTGTCTCCGTTTGTGTCGGAATAACTTATATAGAACTGTCTACGGTCCACATAGGAAGGCGGGAAAGCGACATTCAGCAGTCCCATCTCAACCTCTTCTGCCGATACCCGTTCTGAAATGTCCAGGAAAGGTGTTTCGACGAGAAGGTCGTCTCTGACGATGCGGATGCGCCCCACTTTTTCGACTACAAAGAGGCGGCCGCTGCCATCCCCGGCATGTGTTAGTTGCACAGGACTTACTAAATCGAGTTCAATCCTGGAATGGAACCCTAGCAGCAAGGACGACGGGGCAAAAACCCGCACTTCACGCCATGCAATCCAACCTATCCCTTTGCGAGTAATGATACGCACTTCGGTGACGTGCTGGGGGGGATTGATAGAGATTTTCAAGGTGTCCTGGTCGGCGGTAGTCACGTTGGCGAGCCGCTTGGCAAGGGTAAGCACACGTGATTCATTTTTGAACCAGATTTCATGTGTTGTGGGGCCTTCCTCGACCTGGGAAACGGTTAGCTCGATCTTGTTGACCGGGTAGGGGTTTTCAAACTCGACGGCAAGCCACTGTGGGGCGAAATCTTGCGCGGACCACCAGGTTTCGGGGTCGCCGTCAACAGCGTTATACCTGCTCCATTCCTCAGCGGAAACGTTGACAGATCCCCAACCTGAGATATTGAGTGCCTTCTCTGGAATATCTGAGCACGCCGCCAAGAGCGCAGCTGCGGCAACGATTGCAAGGAATTCCAGTGTGAAACCTGAAATGCTTGACCGAATTCTGACCATGATTGCGATGCGATCTGCGAGGGTCTTCTCAAGTTGTGATATGACGGTGCCCCTGTTCTACTGTGTCCTCTCTACATAGCACACGAGGATATCGATGCAAGGGGGCTTCCTTGACACCGTGTGGACGTTTCCCAAGGGGCAAAGGAAGCGCGGGCTGACTGTGGCACCTGTTTTCGGGCATTAGGACGCGACATAAAGGAGGAAACGGTGGAGCCCGATGGCAGGTGGGCCTCACCTGGCCGACCATGTTGGGCACATTATCTAACCGTTTGGCCGAATTCGCCAAGGCAGCAGCGCGCAACAAGGCGTCACTCGGGGCAGACCGTTCTCCAAGCGCCGGGCATCGTCAATACTCTTTGTGAACTCATCCGGTGTCGGTGCTTCTATTGGCGCGATGGGCGGGGGCGAATTCTGCAGTCCCGACAGACGGCGTCAAACCTTTTGAGTTGGCGGAAGATGGTGCCACAATTTAAGATTTACAGGTGATGCGGCAAAAGGTCTCGCACCAGGGGCGGCTGAGGGTTTCAATGTACAAGACATCGTCGACGTTGCAGGCGGCCGCCGAAAGGGGAAAGGGGGTTGTCTCGGCCTCGTGCGCTGGATCGTTGCAGCGTTTCAGCTTCCGGCCTTTGTTTAAGATCTGGCGAGCGGCCTCAACACGCCGGTAGGCGCGCTTCTTTGGGGCCGGGCGTATCCGAACGTGCGCCACTATTTTCCCCAGCCCCTCAGGTCGCGCCTTTCCTTTTGGGCGGCACGATCGTACGCGGCCTCTCGTGCATTCTCACGAAGCTGGCAGGTTACCGGCCCGAACAGGTCCTTGCCTCAGAGCCGTCTCGAAGCGAAACCAGTCAACATCGTTCTATGGACGAAGCAGCCACCTTTGGAAAGGGACCAATGTTCGACTTCCTCCAATGGCATGGGAAGCAGTTTAGAATCGGCAGCCGCACTGACGTCGTACTTTCCGTCGCCGTGTTCCTGGCAAGCCTGACACTTTACTCTTGGCACTGGCTTACAGTGCAGCCGGCGATAAATCACGATGCGTCCAGGTTGGGTCTGTACGCGGTTGACCTGTTAGAAGAGAGTGCGTTTCCTCTATACGTATATCATCAATATTCGGCATATCCCTTCATCATCTACGTGCAGTCCCTCGTATTTGCCCTATTTGGATACAGTGATGTCGGTGTGCAAGGAATCACGGTTGTGGGGGCAGCGCTAACTTCACCGGCGATCTATTGGGCATCACGCTGGCTTTTCGAGGGCCGAGGCGTCGTTTTTGCCCGCAGAGCAGGGTTGATTGCGGCCTTGGGGCTGGCACTTTCTGCGACTTTTGCTTCGCTTTCCCATTCCGGCATTGAAACTGTTCTCTTACCCGTATTTGAAGCGGCGGTGATTGCATTTGTCTGGCGCGGTTTCCGACGAGGGCGTAAGCTGGACTTCGTATTGGCCGGTCTTTTGGTCGGTGTCAGCCAGTATGTCTATATCGTAGCGCGTTTCTTTCCTGTAGCGCTAGCCGTAGCGAGCGCTGGCGCACTGTTGGCGAATCGTCAACTGCTGGCGCAGTGGCGTAGTCTGATATGGGCGGCAGCGGCTTCGGCCCTGGTTGCTTTGCCGCAGTGGGTCTTGTACTTCACCTTTCCCTATACTTTTGTGGCGCGAGTCTCGAATCCGGCTGAGCCTACAGGGGGGCAGTTTGTTTTTGAACTGGCCGATCCTGTCGCCGTGGTTGCCGCCAAAGTGATAAACCAGATGGCTACGTTGGGCTGGCGCTACGGCGATGTTTCCAATCCGTTTGAATTCAAGCCCTTCTTGACTTCCGTCCTCGCTGTATGTCTCGTTGTTGGCATTGCGGTGGTCATTTTCAAGAGGCGAGACGGGCATGTCTTCTGTCTGCTGATGATGGTGTTGATGCTCTTGCCGGAACTTCTGACCTACGAGAAGTTCGATCCAGTTAGCATCAATTTCTCTCGGCTGTCCGCGGCAGTTCCGTTCATCTTTATTGTAGCTGGATTGGGGACTGCCAGCATCTGGGCATGGATAGAAAACAGGCGTCGCTTTCCTTACTGGGTTGGCAATTCCGTCCTGGTCGTTGTACTGCTGTCCGGATTTTTACGCCAATGGGACTATGTTTCGCGAATCAGACCGTACCTCCACCTTACATTCGGCAGACACACTTTGGAATTTACTGAAATTGGAGAATACATCGGGAATCATCTTGACAGGCCGATACTGTTGCCTACCTACCAGTATCAGTACGTGTTCAAACCATACGCTTTTCTTCTGGCTGAGCATTTTCCGCGGCGAAGGGCTGGATGGGACGCAGCATTGAAGCAGGATGAGAAGGTTACTGTAATTCAACTGGAATTGCCTAACGAATTTCCCGAAGATTGGGTCTTGCTTAAGGACGGAAAGGTTCACTTTCTTCCACCCATGCCGGAGATCGTCGAGCCGCTGAATGGGGAGCGGACGGCAATTCTGAATAGTCAGGGCGGCAGGGTAGCGGAAGCTTTCGAGGCGCGCTGGCAAGGCGAGCGTCAGGAATTCTCACCCGTCGAGGCTGCATTTGAAAATCATCTGAACCTGGTCGGTTATCAGAGCAGCGATTTTGAACCAGGGTTGCCGCTCAAAGTAACCCTGTATTGGGAGCCGGCGCAGAGGATTCAGAGGGATGTTGAGCTGATCGTGCAACTCTACGATCCACTTCGGTCCAGGATGGTTGTTGATGACCTGGTCTGGCCTCTGAACGGCGTATTTCGCATGCGTGTTTGGCATCCGGAGCAGATAATGCCTCTGAGCCATTCACTTCAGGTTCCTGAGAATCTTCCTCCCGGCCCATATCAGCTGAGAGTTGGTCTATTTGACGTGATCGCGCGCGAGCGGATTCCTCTGGTTACCGATCAGGCCATGCACCTTGTCAAGACATACAAGGTTTTTCTGCCAAGAGACGACCGTGTGCCGGCGGTTTCTACATCGATCAATTTTGGGGATCTGATAGAACTCAGAGGTTATACCCTGACGCCAGTCCAAGATGGCCTGAAGGTCACCCTCTTCTGGCGGGCAACGGAGTCTCCCGAGGTTGACTATACCTCGTTTGTTCATGTCGTTGACGCGGATGGCAGGATTGTTGTCCAGTCGGACATGCAGCCGCTCGATGGCCGCTACCCGACATCAGTCTGGTCGCCGGGGGAGGAGATCGTAGAAGAGCGCATTGTCACCTCGATACCCGATGGTGAGCATCGGATTCTGATCGGGTGGTATCAGCATCTGGATGGTGGCTGGGAGCGATTGCCAGTTGTTTCGGTAGGGAGTTCCTCGGAGAATGACTATGCTCTTTTGGACACGATCAGACTGCCCTGATGACGGTGGCCAGAGGCGATTCAGCCGAAGTAGACGCAACGGAATGTGAGGTGGATTGACATAAGTTCACGCGGGCAATACGGCACGGTTGACGTAGCTTTCGTTTGATTTTCCCCGCTTCCCACGGGCTCCATCGCGGGGTAGGAAACGCGCTCCAAGGCCTTGCGCGGTGTGTGGGAGCTCGGTTCATTTAGGCAACTGAATGAGGGAGGGGAGGCAATCCGGCTACTTATGGTTGGGTTGCTGGTATGCGCGCATCATGTCCGGTCGTGCGTGGGCTACTTGTCATTGTGTTTGGACAGGCGGAGGCGTGCGAGTGTTGTTTCGGGTTGCCAGACATCTATCTGGACGGTGGGGACCTGGGAATTGAAATCGTAGACGACCAGGCGCAGATCGTAATCGCCGGGTGGGAGTTCGGGCGGGAGGAGTAGGATTGCGGTGGTATTGACTGTATTTCCTGCGGGCCAGTGGCTGGTGGGTCTGTGGTTTGGGTTCCAGAGGACGGCGTCCTGCTGGAAGGCCAGTTGATCGTCAGCGTTGTAGAGGCGTAGGGAGGTGACAAAGTCTATATCCAGGTCGGGTTGTGTCTGCCACTGGAGGACGGCCCAGAGGGCGCGTTTCTGTTTCAGGTTGAGGCGTTGACCGAGAGGTAGTTGTTCTGCGTCGTGGCCGAGGGCGAGGCCTTGGAGAGTGATGCCGGCGTCGTATTTGATGTTGAGGGGCCCGGGCTGTACATAAGAAGACCAGGGGCGTTCGAAGGAGATATCGGTGTAGTTGTAGACGGCAAAGTGTTGGTAGTCGTGGCTGTTGAGGAAGCGGCCGTATTTGGTAAGGAGGAGGTTCAAGGGTTGTGCGTCGTTGTCGATCCATGGGCTGTCGGAATTCCACTCTACGATTCTTACGTTGGAGAGGTCAGGCATGGCTGCGAGAGCGGACTCCAGTCTATGCGCCAGATTGGGAGCGTTCATTGGGAAGACGTGGACTGGGGATATGCCGTGTGACCGGAGGTGGTATTCGACCGAGCGATGGTTGAGGAAGCCTGGGACGAGGAAGAGGGCGTTGTCGAGTGGTGGGAGGTGTTCGAGGGATAGGGCAAGAGCGGGCGGTTCGGTTGGGCAGAGGAGGCAGGTGGCGAGCAGGAGGTGGTCGAGCATGATGTGGCCGTTGTCGCCGAGTTCGTAGTCGAAGAGTTGGAGTTGCAGTGTTTTGCCGGCGACGTAGCCGAGGGGATGGACGATGAGGTTGAAGCGGTCGGAACTGCTGGCGCGCCAGACGGCGGTTACTTCGCCGTCGGCGAGGAGGCGGAGGCCGACGCCATTGATATTGCCGCCGGCGATGAGGAAAGTGAGGTAATGGTTGATTGTAGCAGTGAAGGTCGGTGAGGTGGCATCTCCGGTGGCCTGGTTTCCAATGTTGTGGTGGTAGGAGGTAAGGAAGCCGTTGTCGGCGCGGTTCCAGAGGAGCTGTTGGTCAAGGTAGTTAGCGTGCTGGTTGAAGTTGGAGAAGGCCTGACCAGACAGAAGCCAGCCGTCGAAGCCGTTGTTGAAGTGGGCGAGGAACTGTTCGCCGACAAAGGAATGTTGGCCGACGAGGAAGAGATTATTTTCGGGTTTGGAGGTTGAGAAGGTGTTTTTGGCCTTCAGGTCGTGTTCGGCGAAGCGGTCAGTAGCCCACTGTGCGTTGACGGCATTGAAGGGCATCCAGAGGTCGGGACCGAACTTGACGGCGAAGTCAGCGACGTCCAGCGCGTCGGCGGCGCTGGAGGCTACCGGGTAGATCTTAAAGTTGACGCCCCGCTGCTTGATGTATTCAGGTGTGGGGCCGCGGTCATGCGCCATAATGCGATGTTGGTTGGGATTGGTGACTGGCGTATGGGCCACATTCGCGTCGGTCAAACCATGAAAGTCGACGACCTTCAGGTCTGGAATGTAATAGAACTTGCCGAGGCCGCCATCAAGGGCCAGGGCGTCATCAGGAATGAAACCGCGCTCCATTTTTTCGTAGGGTTTATATCGTTGTTCTTGCTCGATTTGGAAACCGCGATGCTCGGGGAGTGGAGAGGCGACGTTTTGTTGGGTAGACTGCCGGCGCAGGTCGTTGGAGATGGCGACGAGTGGTGGCATGCCGGGCGCGGCCAGCAGCCAGCCTGCGTTTTTTTGGTCAAGTTTGACATAGAGGAATGTCGTACGTCCGTGTATTGTGGCGCCCTCGAATAGCAGAGCACCCTGAACGGCATTGGCGTAGAAGAGGATTGGCAGGAAGAGAACGATCGTGTAGGTCTGCCTGCCGGCCGCCCAGCCGGGTACACGCGGCAAACTGCGGAGGCCGGTCGCGGCCTTGGCGCCGAGCAGGGCGATGGCATTGGCGGCTGGGAGAGCGAGGAGAGGCCAGTAGAAGTCGAGGGGACGGTATTCGAAGTGGTCGCCGCCGATGGGTAGGAGGTAGGCCATGTGAGCGAAGACGCAGAGTAGGGAGAGGGCGTAGATGCCGTCGCGGTGCGACTGCCATCGTGAGCGGAGGGCGAAGAAAGCGAGTGGCAGGAGGAGGTAGAGTCCGGTTTCGATAGCGGCGGCAACGAGGTATCGGAAGCCGGACTCGTACCAGGGTCGGACGTGTTTGGCGTAGTAGGTATTTGGCAGCCATTCGCCGTAGTAGGCGTAACGGAAGAGGAAGTGGGCGGCGACGATGAGGGCGAAAGGTGCAACGAGGCAGGCTGTGTCTTTGACCAGTTTGGCGTTGACGGATCTGTCTTTGGCGAGTCGTTGGAGTGCGAACCAGGCGAAGCAGCAGGCGGCGAGCAGGAGACCTTCAGGTCGGGTGAGTTCGGCGGCGGCGAGGCAGAGTGAGGCGGCGATGAGGCCGGTGCGGTTGTGTTGGTAGAGGCTGAGGCAGACGACGGCGGCGACGATGAAGAAGGTGAACTGACGTGTTTCGAGGCCGCCGCCGGAGGTCCAGACGGCGAAGGTGGCGCTTGTGCAGAGGAGACCGAGTGTCATCCAGGCGATGAGGGAACGGGATTGTAGTGAGGGGAGGCGAGCGGTCCACCAAAGGACGGCGGTGATGGTGGCGGCGGTGTAGACGACGGATAGCCAGGGGGCGGCGAATTCGGGACGGATGTCGAAGATAGCCCAGAGTGCGGCGAGTTCGAGGATCCAGAGGAAATTGGTGTAGCCTTCGACGCGTTCGCCGGGGTTGAAGACGAGGCCGTGGCCTTCGAGGAGGTTGCGGGTGTAGCGGAAGCTGATGAAGGCGTCGTCTGTGAGGAACCAGGCGACGGAGGCGAGCCAGGCCAGGAGTGCGAGCCATGGCAGGAGGGAGAGGAGAGAAAGAGGGGACAGGTTGAGGTTCGCCAGGGGCTTCCGCAAGGAAACGATCATATTGAAGACGGGAATTAGCGTATGTTCGGCCTCTGGCGGGTGTTTCAGCACGGAGACGCTGGCGGGGCCGTTCTCTTCGGTCAGAATTTAACCGGGATCTTCTTTAGAGGAAGGTTAATGCCTGTGCTGTTCAAGCGTTAAGTGTGAGTTTCGTTGAGTTGGATGCTGGATAACGATTGAAAGGCGAAGCACGGTGCGTCGTTATTGCACTGTCCATGGAACGAAAGACGACGGCGAGCAGTGCAATGCGAATGATAGCCGACGAAGGCAGTTTTTGTCTAAGGGGAAAGGTGTTGGTTTCAGCGGTGTTCGGCCAGGTGCAGGTGTGCGAGCGTGGTTTCTGGCTGCCAGACATCGATCTGGACGGTTGGAATTTGGGTGATGAAGTCGTAGACGACGATGCGGAGCTCGTAGTCGCCTGTAGGGAGGTCGGATGGGAGGTGTAGGATGTTCATGGTATCGACTGGTTCGGCGGGTTGCCAGTGGCTGGAGGGTCTGTGTTCGGCGTTCCAGAGGACGGTATCCTGTTGGAAGGCTCTTTCGCCGTTGGCGTCATAGAGGCGGAAGGAGATCACATAGTCTGAAGAGAGTGCGGGTTGAGTCTGCCATTGGAGGAGGCTCCAGAGTGCGCGTGCCGGCCCCAGTTGTAGGGGTTGTCCGGGTTGCAGTTTGTCTGAGTGGTGTCCGAGGGCAATTGCATTTAGGGCGATGCCGCCGTCGTAATTGATGTTCAGGGGGTGGAGGTATTCGTAGAAGAGCCAGGGGCGGTCGAAGGAGAGGTCAGCGTAGTTGTGTAAAGAGAAGCCGTCGTAGTGTACGCTGCCGAGGAAGCGGGCGTACCTGGTGAGGAGGAAGTTAAGAGGGAGGGCGTTATCGTTGATCCAAGAGCTATCGGAATGCCAGTCGACAACTTTTATTATGGCGTTCTGTTTTGATTGCAGCAGGGCGGATTGGACGAGTTGAGGCAGGTTGGGGTTATCCAAGGGGAAGACATGTACGGGAGCGATGTTGTGGGACAGGAGGTGGAAATTGACGGAGCGATGGTTATGGAAACCTGGGACGAGGTAGACGGAGTCGTGGTTGGGGTTTTGTTGGGGGAGTGTCTGAGCCAGAGCGGGCGGTTCGGCGGGGCAGATGTCGCAGGTAGTGAGGAGGACGTGGTCGAGCATGATGTGGCCGTTGTCGCCGAGTTCGAAGTCGAAGAGTTGAAGCTGGAGAGTTTTGCCGGCAACGTAACCGAGAGGATGGATGATGAGTTCGAAGCGTTCGGGATTGGAGCCGCGCCAGAGGGCGGCTTCTTCGCCGTCGGCGAGGAGTCGGAGGCCGACGCCGTCGAGGTCGCTGCTGGCGATGAGGAAGGCGAGGAAGTGGTTGTGTTCGGCGGAGAAGGTAGGAGAGAGTGCGGTGCCGGTAGCCTGGTTGCCAATGGAGTGGTGGTAGCTGGTGAGGAAGTTAGAGTCGGCGCGGTTCCAGAGGAGCGGTTGGCCGTGGTAATTGTCGTGTTGGTTGAAGTTGCTGAAGGCCAGTCCTGAGAGAAGCCAGCCGTCGAAATGGTTTTTGAAGTGTGCGAGGAAACGTTGGCCGACGTAGGAGTGTTGTTCGAGGCGGAAGCGGTTGAGGTTGGGCACGTTGATGGAGAAGTTGTAATTGGCTACCAGTTCGCGTTCGGCGAAGCGGGACGTAGCCCATTGCGCACTGACGGCGTTGAAGGGCATCCAGAGTTCGGGTCCGACTTTGACGGCATAGTCTGCGATGTTCAGTGCATCGTCGGCGCTGGAAGTCGGGCCGAAGTGCCTGAAGTTGACACCGCGCTGCTTGAAGTATTCGGGTGGCGGCAGACGGTCGTGGGCAATTTTGCGTTCCTGATTGGAATGGGTAACCGGCGTGCGCGCCACGGTTGCATCGAGCAGGCCCCAGTTGTCGACGACTTTCAGGTCCGGGATGAAATAGTACACTCCCGAGCCCACTGTCCCCAGGGCGTCCTCCGGGAAGAAACCGCGCTCAATCTGTTCGTACGGCTTCCATTTGAGTGTAATCTTGTTGGCGAAGTTGCGGTGCTCAGAGAAGCGTACGCCGACCCAATTCAGGCTACACTGCCGACGCAGATCGTTGGAGATAGAGGCGAGTGCTGGCATGCCGGGCGCGGCCAGCAGCCAGCCTGCGTTTTCCTGATGGAGCTCGGCATACGGGGCCCCGGTCTGGCTGCGAATGGCTGCGTCTTCGAAGAGCAAGAATCCCTGGATGGCGTTGGCGTAGAAGAGGATGGGCAGGAAGAGAGCGATAGCGCAGATTTTTTTTTCTGATGCCCAAATCGGGACTTGGGGCAGTCTTCGCAGGCCGGCAGTGGTTTTGGCGGCGAGGAGAGCGATGGCGTCGGCAGCGGGGAGGGCGAGGAGAGGCCAGTAGAAGTCGAGTGGGCGGTACTCGAAGTGGTCGCCGCCGATGGGTAGGAGGTAGGCCATGTGAGCGGCGACGCAGAGTAGTGGGAGTGCATAGATGCCGTCGCGTTGCAATAGCCAGCGTGAGCGCAGGGCGAGTGAGGTGAGAGGGAGGAGGAGATAGAGTCCTGTTTCGAGCGCGGCAGCCCAGAGGTAACGGAAGCCGGACTCGTACCAAGGGCGGACATGTTTGGCGTAGTAGGTATTTGGCAGCCATTCGCCGTAGTAGGCGTATCGGAAGAGGAAATGTGCGGCGACGATAAGTGCGAAGGGTGCGACCAGGTAGAGGGTCTGGCGGAGGAGTCTGGCGCTGAGTTTTTTATCAGTGAAGAGTTGTTGGAGAGGGAACCAGGCGAAGCAGCAAGCGGCGAGGAGGAGGCCTTCAGGTCGTGTGAGTTCGGCTGCGGCGAGAGAGAGAGAGGCAATGAGCAGGCCGCGGGTGGAGTTGGTGTAGAGGCTGAGGCAGACGACGGCGGCGACGATGAAGAAGGTAAACTGACGGGTTTCGAGGCCTCCGCCGGAGGTCCAGACGGCGAAGGTGGCGCTGGAGCAGAGGAGACCGAGAGCCATCCAAGCGACGAGGCTGCGGGACTGGAGTGCGGGGAGACGAGCGGTCCACCAGAGGAGGGCGGCGATGGTGGCGGCGGTGTAGGCGACGGAGAGCCATGGTGCGGCGGATTCGGGTCGGATATTGAAGAGAGTCCAGAGTGCGGCGAGTTCGAGGATCCAGAGGAAGTTGGTATAGCCTTCGACGCGTTCGCCGGGGTTGAAGACGAGGCCGTGACCATCGATGAGGTTACGGGTGTAGCGGAAGCTGATGAAGGCGTCGTCGGTGAGGAACCAGGCGACGGAGGCGAGCCAGGCCAGGAGCGCGAGCCATGGCAGGAAGGAGAGGAGAGAAAGAGGGGACAGGTTCAGGTGCGCCAGCGGCCTGCGCAAGGAATTCGCCATGTTGATGTAGTACGGTCGCGGGTGTCAGGTTTGTCGCTGCGTCTGAAGAACATAGTTGCTGGCGGGGTTACAGGCCCAGATTTGAGCGGATTCACTTTTTCTGTCGCGAGGAGGTGTTGTCCGGCGCTGAACAACTGTGAAGTGTGAGACGGGCCGGGTCCTACGCCGGAAAGCGTAGGTCAGAAGACGCCCCGTGTGTCGTCTGTGCGCGCTGCACGCGAAACGAAAAAAGGGTGTTGGTAGCGCAGTACGAATGATAGCCGACAATGGCAGTTTCTGTCTAAGGGGTATTGCGTTAATTTCAGCGGGGTTCGGCCAGGAGCAGGTGAGCGAGGGTGGTTTCCGGCTGCCAAACATCAATCTGGACGGTCGGGATCTGTGTTTCGAAGTCGTAGACGACCAGGCGGAGTTCGTAGTTGCCGGCCGGGAGGTCGTGCGGGAGGTGGAGTGTGGTCATGGTTTCGATTGGTTCGGCGTCGGGCCAGTGGCTGGTGGGCCACTGGTCGTGGTCCCAGAGAACAGTGTCATGCTGGAAGGCTCTTTCGCCATTGGAATCGTAGAGGCGGAGGGAAATCGCATAGTCTGAATCCAGTTCGGGTTCGGTCTGCCACTGCAGGACACCCCACAGGACGCGTTCTTGTTCGAGGTTGAAGGGTTGTTCGAGTGGGAGCTGGTCGGGGCCGCGGCCGAGAGCAAGCCCCTGGAGGGCGATTCCGCCGTCATAGTTGATGGTCAGCGGCTCGAGGTAGTCATAGAACAACCATGGGCGCTTGAAGGAGATGTCTGCGTAGTTGTGGACCGTAAACTGGTCGTAGACGTCGCTGCCGAGGAAGCGCCCGAATTTAGTTAGAAGAAAGGTCAAAGGTTGGGCGTTATCGTTGATCCAGACGTTCTCGCTGTTCCACTGTACAATCTTTACTTCAGCAAGGTCTTTCGCAGCGGCCAGCCTGGATTCGACCACCTGTGCCAAGTCGGGTGTTTCAACTGGCACGACAAGAGAGTGAACCTCGTCTTGAGACGGCAGGTGATATTTGACACCGGATTTGACTACGTCGTGTGCCGGAATGAGGTAAACGGAGTCATTGTTGGCGGGTTGAGCGCTGAGGGCGCGGGCCAAGGCGATGGGCTCTTGCGGACATAGTTCGCAAGTTGCCAGCATGACGTGGTCGAGCATGACGTGTCCCAAGTCGTTAGTGTCGCGGTCGAAGAGTTCCAGTTGGAGGGTTTTGCCGGCGACGTAGCCTAGTGGATGGACAACGAATTGGAACCAATCACCCCCTGGGCCACGCCAGACCGAGACTTCACGGCCATCGGCGAGGAGGCGGAGGCCGACGTTGCTGCGCTCGCCGCCTGCGATGAGGAAGGAGAGATAGTCATCGGCAGTTGCGGTGAACTCCGGTGAGAGCGCCGTGCCGACTGCCCGGTCCCCCTTGGTAGGGTGGTAGCTGGTTAGGAAGCCGCCGTCGGCACGGTTCCAGATCAGTGCTTGTCCTTCGTAATCGGCGTGCTGGCTGTAGTTGCTGATACCATCTCCGGACAGCTTCCAGCCGTCGAATTCGTTTTCGAAGATTCCGAGAAAGCTTTTGCCGACGTAGGTAGATCGGCCTGCGCGAAAGAAGTTGCGATCTGGATCGGTTGTGGCAAAAGTTAATTTGGTAATCAGTTGGTAGCCGGCGAAGCGTTCCATTGCCCACTCAGCGTTGGTAACGTTGAAGGGCATCCAGAGTTCGGGGCCGAACTTGACTGCGAAGTGTGCGTGTTGCAACGCCTTGCCCTCGTCGGAGACTGCTGGGAACAAACGGAAGTTGACGCCTCGCTGTTTGAGGTAATTGTGAGTGGGCCGTCGGTCGTGCGCCATGAGTCGATCGGCGTTGGAATGGGTGACCGGCGTGCGTGCGACGGTTGCGTCAACCAGGCCATGTTTATCGATGACTTTCAGGTCTGGAATGTAATAGAATTTCCCAAGGCCGCCTTGGTGCATCAGGGCGTCATCGGGGATGAAGCCGCGCTCCATTTTTTCGTATGGTTTAAACTGTTCTTGCTGCAGTTTCATCAATTCGCGGTGTTCGGGGAGTGGGGAACCAACGTGGAGAAGGGTAGATTGCTGGCGCAGGTCATTGGAGATGGCGGTGATGGCCGACATGCCAGGTGCAGCCATGAGCCAGCCTGCGTTTTCTTCATTGAGTTCGATAAACACGAATCGCAGGCGTTCGCGAATTTTGGCACCTTCGAAGAGCAGAGTTCCCTGGACGGCGTTGGCGTAGAAGAGGATGGGCAGGAAGAGAGCGATAGCGCAGATTTTTTTTCCTGATGCCCAAAGCGGGACTTGGGGCAGTCTTGGCAGGCTGGCTGTGGTTTTAGCGGCGAGGAGAGCGATGGCATCGGCAGCGGGGAGGGCGAGGAGAGGCCAGTAGAAGTCGAGTGGGCGGTACTCGAAGTGGTCGCCGCCGATGGGTAGGAGGTAGGCCATGTGAGCGGCGACGCAGAGTAGTGGGAGTGCATAGATGCCGTCGCGTTGCAATAGCCAGCGTGAGCGGAGGGCGAGTGAGGTGAGAGGGAGGAGGAGATAGAGTCCTGTTTCGAGCGCGGCAGCCCAGAGGTAACGGAAGCCGGACTCGTACCAAGGGCGGACGTGTTTGGCGTAGTAGGTATTTGGCAGCCATTCGCCGTAGTAGGCGTATCGGAAGAGGAAGTGAGCGGCGACGATAAGTGCGAAGGGAGCGACCAGGTAGAGGGTCTGGCGGAGGAGTCTGGCGCTGATTTTTTTATCAGTGAAGAGTCGTTGGAGAGGGAACCAGGCGAAGCAGCAAGCGGCGAGGAGTAGAGCTTCAGGACGTGTGAGTTCGGCGGCGGCGAGAGAGAGAGAGGCAATGAGCAGGCCGCGGGTGGAGTTGGCGTAGAGGCTGAGGCAGACGACGGCAGTGACGATAAAGAAGGTAAACTGACGGGTTTCGAGGCCGCCGCCGGAGGTCCAGACGGCGAAGGTGGCGCTGGAGCAGAGGAGACCGAGAGCCATCCAAGTGACGAGGCTGCGGGACTGGAGTGCGGGGAGACGAGCGGTCCACCAGAGGAGGGCGGCGATGGTGGCGGCGGTGTAGGCGACGGAGAGCCATGGTGCGGCGGATTCGGGTCGGATATTGAAGATGGCCCAGAGTGCGGCGAGTTCGAGGATCCAGAGGAAGTTGGTATAGCCTTCGACGCGTTCGCCGGGGTTGAAGACGAGGCCGTGACCATCGATGAGGTTGCGGATGTAGCGGAAGCTGATGAAGGCGTCGTCGGTGAGGAACCAGGCGACGGAGGCGAGCCAGGCCAGGAGCGCCAGCCATGGCAGGAAGGAGAGGAGAGAAAGAGGGGACAGGTTCAGGTGCTTCAGGGCATTTTTCGAAGTATTGGCCATATGTGAAACCACCCGCGGGGATCGAAGGGGGGCGGCAGGAGGCAATGGTTACGGGTAAGCTGCGGGCCCACATGCAGGACCGGAAACATAAAAGCGACAGACTGAGAAACCATGGTAAGACACGGCTCAAGTTTAACAAAATTTTGAAAGGCAAGATGGGCATTTGGCCTGCGCCGGAGCACTGCCTCTCTACCAGCAGCCAATTGGTCTGTGTGAAAGAAGCTGAAGGGGTCTGGAGACAGGTTGAATCGTTTGGGCACCTTGTTGCAATGAACAGCGACCAGTTTGTCCTTGCAGGAAGCGCGGGAAACCGGTCCTGTCGGGAAGGCAGACGAAGGATGGAACATCACGGGCTATCCTGGTTCCGGGCTGACGGCGACCGCGCATCATATTCAGGCCGTACATCGATTATCGGTTATCGACCTGCGCCGTGTGCAGGCGCGCCAGCGTTGTTTCCGGCTTCCAGACGTCAATTTGAACGGTCGGGATCTGTGTTTGGAAGTCGTATACGACGAGGCGCAATTCGTATTCGCCGGGCGGGAGGTCGGCCGGAAACTGGAGCAGGGCGATGGTCTGGACCGATTCACCGGCAGGCCAGTAGCTGGTAGGCAGATGGATCGGGTTCCAGAGGACGGCATCCTGCTGGAAGGCTCGCTCGCCCTTGGCATTGTAGAGGCGCAGGGAGGTCACGAAGTCTGTCTCCAGTGCGGGTTCGGTCTGCCACTTCAGGAGGCCCCACAGAGCGCGCTCTTGTTTCAGGTTGAGAGGGTGTCCATGCCGGAGTTGCTCGGTGTGGTGTCCGAAGGCAACTCCCTGCAGGACGATGCCGCCGTCATAGTTGATGTTCAGCGGCTGCAACGGTTCGTCGAAAGACCATGTGTGTTCAAAGGAGATGTCTATGTAGTTGTGGACCGTAAATTGGTCGTATTCGTGGCTGCCCAGGAAGCGGCCGTATTTGGTAAGGAGGAAGGCCAAGGGTTGTGCGTTGTCTCCAATCCAGGGAGTTTCGGATTTCCACTCCACAACTTTCACCATGGAGAGGTCCTGCGAGGCCGCGAGCGCGAACTCGACTTCCTGCGCCAGATTGGAAGCGTTCATATGGATTACATGGGTTGGGGCAATGCCTTGGGACATGAAGTGGTATTCGACGGAGCGATGGTTGTGGATGCCGGGAATGAGGTAGGCCGTGACGCCGTCGGGCGGATTGTGGATCAGGGCCTGTGCCAACGCCGGCGGCTCGGAGGGGCAGATGTTGCAAGTGGTCAGCAGGACGTGGTCGAGCATGATGTGGCCGCGGTCGCCGAGTTCGTAGTCGAAGAGTTCCAGTTGCAGGGTTTTGCCGGCCACGTAGCCGAGGGGATGGACAATCAACTCGAACTGTTTTGGATTGCTGCCGCGCCAGGCGGCGGTTTCCCGGCCATCAGCGAGAAGGCGAAGCCCGACGCCGTCGAGGTTGCCGCCGGCGATAAGGAAGGCGAGGTATTGGTCGTGCGCAGCAGTGAAAGTTGGCGAAAGGGCCCTGCCGGTTGCCTGGTTGCCCTTGGTGGGGTGGTAGCTGGTGAGGAAGTGTGAGTCGGCGCGTCCCCAGAGGAGCGGTTGGCCGTGGTAATTGGCGTGCTGGTTGAAGTTGCTGAAGGCGCGGCCGGACAGGTGCCACCCTTCGGAGCCGTCCTGGAAATGTGCGATGATTTCTTCGCCGACATAGGCGTGTTGGCCGATGAGGAAGCGGTTGCGGTCGGGATGGCTGGTTGAGAAGGTCTTTCTGGCCATTAGGTCGCGGTCGGCGAAGCGGGACGTCGCCCACTGGGCGTCGACGGTGTTGAAGGGCATCCAAAGGTCGGGGCCGAAGTTGACGGCGTAGTCTGCGACGTTCAGCGCGTCGGCGGCGCTGGAGGCCGGAAGAAATATTTTGATGTTGACGCCGCGCTGTTTGTGGTACTCGGGCGTCGGGTGGCGGTCGTGGGCAATTTTGCGTTCCTGATTGGAATGGGTGACGGGCGTGCGCGCCACGGTTGCGTCGACGAGGCCATGTGAGTCGACGACTTTCAGGGCTGGCATGAAATAGAACCTTCCCATGGCTCCTTCTTCCATCAGCGCGTCATTGGGGATGAAACTGCGTTCCATTTGTTCGTATGGCATCCAACCTTGGGTAATCCAGTTTCCATAGTTGCGGTGATGGGCGAAGCGAATGCCGACCCAATGCTGACCGATTAGATTGCGCATATCGTTGGAGACGGCGGTTAGCGCCGGCATGCCGGGCGCGGCCAGCAGCCAATCCGCGTTTTCCTGATTGAGTTCGGCATGCGCCTTGCCGGTCTGTGAGCGAATGGAAGCGTCTTCGAAAAGCAGGAATCCCTGAATTGCATTGGCGTAGAAGAGGACGGGTAGGAAGAGCACGATCCAGCAAGTTTCGGTAGCGGCGGGCCATCTGGTGAGTCGTGGCAGTCTCCGCATGCCGGATGCGGCTTTAGCGCCGAGGCGTGCGATGGCTTCGGCGGCGGGAAAGGCGAGGAGAGGCCAGTAGAAGTCGAGGGGGCGGTACTCGTAATGGTCGCCGCCGATCGGGAGGAGATAGGCCATGTGTGCGGCGACACAGAGAATGGGGAGGGCGAAAGAGAGATCGCGATGGTTCAGCCAGCGTGTGCGCAGGGCCAGGAAGGCGAGCGGAAGGAGGAGATAGAGTCCTGTTTCGAGCGCGGCGGCCCAGAGGTAACGGAAGCCGGACTCGTACCATGGGCGGACGTGTTTGGCGTAGTAGGTATTTGGGAGCCATTCGCCGTAGTAGGCGTAGCGGAAGAGGAAGTGTGCGGCGACGAGCAGGGCGAAGGGAGCAACCAGGTAGAGGGTCTGGCGGAGGAGCCCGGTGTTGACTCTTTTCTCTGTGATGAGTCGCTGGAGAGCGAACCAGGCGAAACAGCAGGCGGCGAGCATGAGTCCTTCCGGTCGGGTCAATGCGGCGGCGGCGAGTGAGAACGAGGCGATGAGTAGACCGCGGGGGCTGTTGGCGTAGAGGTTGAGGCAGACGACTGCGGCGACGGTGAAGAAGGTGAATTGGCGCGTTTCAAGGCCGCCGGAGGTCCAGACGGCGAAGGTGGCGCTGGAGCAGAGGAGCCCGAGTGTCATCCAGGCGACGGGGCCGCGGTTGCGCAGAGAAGGCAGGCGTGCGGCCCACCAGAGGATGGCGGCGATGGTGGCGGCGGTATAGGCGACGGAAAGCCAAAGCGCCGCGTGTTCCGGGCGGATGCCGAAGACAGCCCAGAGCGCGGCGAGTTCGAGGATCCAGAGGAAGTTGGTATAGCCCTCGACGTGTTCGCCGGGGTTGAAGACGAGGCCGTGACCTTCAATGAGGTTGCGAGTGTAGCGGAAGCTGATAAAGGCGTCGTCGCAGAGGAACCAGGCGAGGCTGGAGAGCCAAGCCAGGAGTGCAATCCATGGCAGATAGGCGATGGAGGCTACCATCAACCCCCCTTTGCGATCAAGCATGTGGCGCTGTTCTTCCTCCTCAAAGCGACGGATTAACTGGCCGGCGGCGACTGTGCGTTAGCGTAACTGCAGTTGCGCCAAGGCGATTTCGGTAATCCACACATCCAGTTCTGCAGTTGGCTTGAGTGTTTCTTCGTCGTAAACGACCAGTTGCAGTTCGTATTGACCTGGCGGGATATCTGGGGGAATGTCTACGTATGATAAGGTGTCGACCGTCGTGTCGGGTTTCCACTGGGCGGTCGTGAGATTGTCGACGGAAAGCAAGATGTAATCATTCGACCAGGCATTTCCCACTTCGGCGTTGTGAAGGCGGAGAGAAGTCTTGTAATCGATGTTCAGTCCCGGGGCGCTTTTCCACTTCATTCTTACCCACAAGAAGTGATCGCGTTCGAGGGAGAAATCAAGAAGAGTGATGCCGCCATCATAGTGAATGGTGCGATTGGCGTATGGCTGGAAGTCCCATGCTCGCGAGGGTTCCAGGCCGGTGCGTGCAAGGAGATGAAGGGCCAATTGGGGTTCTGTTGTGTTGAACGGCATCCAGAGGTCGGGGCCGATTTTTGCGCTGAACATTGCTCCCAGTGCGTGTGCCTCTGAAGGGCTCGACGCGGGGAGTCGTATCCATATGTTGACACCCCTCTGTTGTAGGTACTCCCTCGTCGGCTGGCGGTCGTGGGCCATGACCCGCCGGGTGTTGGGGTGCGTGACTGGGGTGCGGGCGATGGTGGCGTCGGTCAGTCCATGGATGTCAATAACTGTCAGATAGGGAAGATAGTAGAATTTTCCGAGGCTGCCGTCGGCCATCACGGCGTTGTGTGGTAGAAAGCCGGGTCGGATTTCTTCGTATGGTTTCCAAGCGACGATCTGCTGTTTCGCGAATTCACGGTGTTCGGGGAAGCGAAGGCCGACAATATGTTTTGTGATTCGTGCCCGAAACTCGTTTGAGAGATCGACGAGGACAGGCATGCCAGGTGCAGCCATCAGCCAGCCTGCGTTCTCCTTATCGAGTTCGATATGGAAATTTCTGATGTTCTCGTTGATTGCAGCCCCCTGGAGCAGCAGGAGGCCCTGGATTGTGTTGGCGTAGAAGAGGATGGGGAGGAAGAGAACGATCGCGATGATTCTTGTCTCTGCTACCCAATGCGGGACTTTCGGTGACCTGCGGAGGCTGGCGGCCACTCTGGCGCCGATGTAGGCGATGGCATTGGCAGCGGGGAGGGCGAGGAGAGGCCAGTAGAAGTCGAGTGGGCGGTACTCGAAGTGGTCGCCGCCGATGGGTAGGAGGTAGGCCATGTGAGCGGCGACGCAGAGTAGAGAAAGGGCATAGATGCCATCGCGGTGCGACTGCCAGCGTGAGCGCAGGGCGAAGAAAGCGAGGGGCAGGAGGAGGTAGAGGCCGGTTTCGATAGCGGCGGCTGCGAGGTAACGGAAGCCGGACTCGTACCATGGGCGGATGTGTTTGGCGTAGTAGGTATTTGGCAGCCATTCGCCGTAGTAGGCGTAGCGCAGGATGAAGTGTGCGGCGACGAGCAGGGCGAAAGGAGCAACGAGGTAGAGGGTCTGGCGGAGGAGTCTGGCGCTGATTTTTTTATCAGTGAAGAGTCGTTGGAGAGGGAACCAGGCGAAGCAGCAAGCGGCGAGGAGTAGAGCTTCGGGACGTGTGAGTTCGGCGGCGGCGAGGCAGAGGGAGGCGGTGATGAGACCCTTGCGGCTGTGTTGGTAGAGGCTGAGGGTGACGACGGCAGTGACGATAAAGAAGGTAAACTGACGAGTTTCGAGACCGCCGCTGGAGGTCCAGACGGCAAAGGTGGCGCTGGAGCAGAGGAGTCCGAGAGTCATCCAAGTGACGAGGCTGCGGGACTGGAGTGCAGGGAGACGTGCGGTCCACCAGAGGAGGGCGGCGATGGTGGCGGCGGTGTAGGCGACGGAGAGCCAGGGAGCGGCGAATTCGGGTCGGATGTCGAAGATGGCCCAGACGGCGGCGAGTTCGAGGATCCAGAGGAAGTTGGTATAGCCTTCGACGCGTTCGCCGGGGTTGAAGACGAGACCGTGGCCATCGATGAGGTTGCGGATGTAGCGGAAGCTGATGAAGGCGTCGTCGGTGAGGAACCAGGCGACGGAGGCGAGCCAGGCCAGGAGTGCGAGCCATGGCAGGAGGGAGAGGAGAGAAAGAGGGGACAGGTTGAGGAGAGCAATGGGTCTAGTCGACGACTTCATCATGTTGAGGAAGTTTGGCTGCGTATGTGGGATCTCTGGAGGCGCCGGGAGTTCAAGTATTCCATTGGAGCAGGCAAGAAAACCGGGCCTCCTCGGATGACTTCACACGAGGAAAGCAGGAAGAATTCTCAGAGCCAGCCGTTTCGTTCCAACTGGTTAGCGACCAGAACTGCCGAATTCAAAGTCAGTGAAGATACAGTTAAGTCTGCCCAGGGTTATTTCTCTTTTGCGTCGTGATGAACTCACTATTCCGACAGAGGGTCCGAAGGCGGTCGGATGGCCCTCCCTAAGACCCGAACACTGATGCAATCGCCCCGGGAAGTAGGGACGATCACCTGTTTCTCGTCCTGGGGGCGGTCAGTCTGTAGATTTTTCCGTCCGTGAAACCTGTGGCGTAGAGGTTGCCTGACTGGTCGGTGCCAATGCTGCTAATGGGAATACCAATGGTAAACAGGTGCTCGCTTACCCACTTGTCCTGCCCGTGCCGTTGCAATGCCCAAACTCTTCCGGTGCAAAAGTCGCCGTAGATAAAACGGCCTTCAAGCACTGCGCCGCCAACTATGGCGCATCCCTGTTCTCTGTCGTAGACAGCCACTGGCAGAACAGGGTTATCGACAGTTATCTCCACTTCCAGAGTAGAGATTCCTTCCCACAGTGGCCAGCCGTAATTTTCACCTCCTCGGCTATCCGCGGGCTGAAAGCTGATCTCTTCGCTTGTTCTCCAGCCCGTATCAGGGATATAGAGGTCGCCTGTGTGCTGGTCAAAGGCGAAGCCCCAGGAGTTGCGAAGCCCCAGCGCCCATATTTCGGGGGCGTAGCCGGACGCGGAAACAAAGGGATTGTCAGGCGGAATAGCGTAAGGCTGCGCGCCGGATTCGACATCGATGCGCAGGATTTTGCCCAGTAACGTGCCGGGGTTCTGTGCGTGTGTCGGAATGTATTCGGGAAGCGTATGAAGGCCGTCTCCGCTGCCGATGTAGAGGTATCCATCCTGCGGACCGAAAGCGATCGTGCCGCCATTGTGATGAATTCCCAATTGATTGACGATCAGGATGCTCTCCTCGCTATCGGGTTCCGCCTTATCGGGGTTGGCGCTAGTTGTGAAGCGGCTTATGACGGTGTCACCGTTTGTGTTGGAGTAGCTCACATAGAACTGTTTGTGGTCCTTATAGGCAGGCGGAAAGGCGACATTGAAGAGGCCCATCTCTACCTCTTCCGAAGAAACGCGCTCTGCAATATCCAGGAAAGGCGTTTCGACGAGAAGGTCGTCCCTGACGATGCGGATGCGTCCCTCTTTTTCGATCACAAACAGGCGGCCGCTGCCATCGCCGGCGTGCGTCAGGTGTACAGGATGTGTCAGACCCAAATTTATTGTGGAGTAGGAGGAAAAGTGCAGGGATGATGAAGCGAAAATCCGCACCTCCCGCCACGCAATCCAGCCCTGTCCTTTGCTGGTGAGGATACGCACTTCGGTAACATTCCGTGGGGGATCGACATCGAATGTAAGAGTGTCGTGGTCGGCGGTTCGCACATCGTCCAGCCGCGTTTCAAGGGTAAAAATCTGTGACTCATCTTTCAACCAGATTTCGTGCGTTGTAGTACCCTCTTCCGCTTGGGCAACAGTCAACTCGATCCTGCTGACCGGGTAAGGGTTGTTGAACTCGAGGGCAAGCCATTGCGGGGCAAAGTCATATGCGGTCCACCAGGTGTCGGGGTTGCTATCGATTGCCCCGGGTATGGAATCTTCCCCTTTGGAGACACGGAAGAACGCCCTATGGGTGATGTCGATCGTTTCTTCCTGGGCTTGATTCGGGGTCGTCGTTCTGTCTGATTCGATTTCCCGCCGTCCACTTGCGCAAGCCATTAACAACGCGGCGGCAGCTACACTTGCAAGGACTCCAATAACGGGCCCTGAACTGCGCGTCCAATCTTGGTCGCTGCCGGCTGTACGGTTCCTGAAGAACATTACTAGGATGTGATTTCTCGCAACCCTGACTCAACCTTGGTCGTTCGCCGTTCCAGAGCGGGGAATCGTTGCATAGCGAATCGTTGACGCTGCGCCAAAGCTCTTCTTGTGGGTGGGCGGAGCGCAGGCCGGCCAGGACAGCTGTTTTCTGGCTACAGGACTTGCCTTGAAGAACGAATTGGGCGAGTCCGATGGCAAATTGGGCGCACCTGGCCGACCTCTGTCGGGGCCATTATCCAACAGTCTGTCCAGTTTTTCCAATGTCGCGGCGCGTAGAATGCGCAAAACGCGGACGACCGTTCCCAAGAGTTGTGGAGTTCGGGAGTTTGGTCATGACCGGAGACCGGACGCGGGGGAGACTGACCGGTTCGTCAGAGGCCGGGGTGACGGCATCCGTCCATCTCAGGCGGGTGGCGCATGGTTCACTCGCTCTTAAGCTCCGCCAGGTGCAGGTGTGCGAGCGTGGTTTCTGGCTGCCAGACATCGATCTGGACGGTTGGAATTTGGGTGATGAAGTCATAGACGACGATGCGGAGCTCGTAGTCGCCTGTTGGGAGGTCGGATGGGAGGTGTAGGATGTTCATGGTATCGACTGGTTCGGCGGGTTGCCAGTGGCTGGAGGGTCTGTGTTCGGCGTTCCAGAGGACGGTATCCTGTTGGAAGGCTCTTTCGCCGTTGGCGTCATAGAGGCGGAAGGAGATCACATAGTCTGAAGAGAGTGCGGGTTGAGTCTGCCATTGGAGGAGGCTCCAGAGTGCGCGTGCCGGCCCCAGTTGTAGGGGTTGTCCGGGTTGCAGTTTGTCTGTGTGATGTCCGAGGGCAATTGCATTTAGGGCGATGCCGCCGTCGTAATTGATGGTCAGGGGGTGCAGGTATTCGTAGAAGAGCCAGGGGCGGTCGAAGGAGAGGTCAGCGTAGTTGTGTAAAGAGAAGCCGTCGTAGTGTACGCTGCCGAGGAAGCGGGCGTACCTGGTGAGGAGGAAGTTAAGAGGGAGGGCGTTATCGTTGATCCAAGAGCTATCGGAATGCCAGTCGACAACTTTTATTATGGCGTTCTGTTTTGATTGCAACAGGGCGGATTGGACGAGTTGTGGCAGGTTGGGGTTGTCCAAGGGGAAGACATGTACGGGAGCGATGTTGTGGGACAGGAGGTGGAAATTGACGGAGCGATGGTTATGGAAACCTGGGACGAGGTAGACGGAGTCGTGGTTGGGGTTTTGTTGGGGGAGTGTCTGAGCCAGAGCGGGCGGTTCGGCGGGGCAGATGTCGCAGGTAGTGAGGAGGACGTGGTCGAGCATGATGTGGCCGTTGTCGCCGAGTTCGAAGTCGAAGAGTTGAAGCTGGAGAGTTTTGCCGGCAACGTAACCGAGAGGATGGATGATGAGTTCGAAGCGTTCGGGATTGGAGCCGCGCCAGAGGGCGGCTTCTTCGCCGTCGGCGAGGAGTCGGAGGCCGACGCCGTCGAGGTCGCTGCTGGCGATGAGGAAGGCGAGGAAGTGGTTGTGTTCGGCGGAGAAGGTAGGAGAGAGTGCGGTGCCGGTAGCCTGGTTGCCAATGGAGTGGTGGTAGCTGGTGAGGAAGTTAGAGTCGGCGCGGTTCCAGAGGAGCGGTTGGCCGTGGTAATTGTCGTGTTGGTTGAAGTTGCTGAAGGCCAGTCCTGAGAGAAGCCAGCCGTCGAAATGGTTATTGAAATGTGCGAGGAAACGTTGGCCGACGTAGGAGTGTTGTTCGAGGCGGAAGCGGTTGAGGTTGGGCACGTTGATGGAGAAGTAGTAATTGGCTACCAGTTCGCGTTCGGCGAAGCGGGATGTAGCCCATTGCGCACTGACGGCGTTGAAGGGCATCCAGAGTTCGGGTCCGACTTTGACGGCGTAGTCTGCGATGTTCAGTGCATCGTCGGCGCTGGAAGTCGGAGCGTGAACTTCAATGTTGACACCGCGTTGTTTCAGGTATTCGGGTGGCGGCAGACGGTCGTGTGCTATGTGGCGTTCGACGTTGCCCTTGGTAACCGGCGTGCGCGCCACGGTTGCGTCAACCAGGCCATGTTTATCGACGACTTTCAGGTCCGGGATGAAATAGAACCTTCCCATGGCCTGGTCGACCATCAGGGCGTCGTCAGGAATGAAAGGCCGCTCACTTCCATCGTATGGTTTCCAGTGGTGCACGTAAGAGTTGGCGCCGTCGCGGTGGAGAGCGTAACGGAGGGCGACCCCATTCATGCTAGAGAGGTGGCGGAGGTCGTTAGAGACGGCGACGAGCGCTGACATTCCGGGCGCGGCCAGCAGCCAACCGGAGTTTTCCTGATCGAGGTTGAAATGCACGTCGTAAATTACAGCCCCATCGAGTAGAAAAGTCCCCCCTTTGCCCATCAGGGCCCCCTGGATGGCGTTGGCATAGAAGAGGATGGGCAGGAAGAGAGCGATAGCGCAGATTTTTTTTTCTGATGCCCAAATCGGGACTTGGGGCAGTCTTCGCAGGCCGGCAGTGGTTTTGGCGGCGAGGAGAGCGATGGCGTCGGCAGCGGGGAGGGCGAGGAGAGGCCAGTAGAAGTCGAGTGGGCGGTACTCGAAGTGGTCGCCGCCGATGGGTAGGAGGTAGGCCATGTGAGCGGCGACGCAGAGTAGTGGGAGTGCATAGATGCCGTCGCGTTGCAATAGCCAGCGTGAGCGCAGGGCGAGTGAGGTGAGAGGGAGGAGGAGATAGAGTCCTGTTTCGAGCGCGGCAGCCCAGAGGTAACGGAAGCCGGACTCGTACCAAGGGCGGACATGTTTGGCGTAGTAGGTATTTGGCAGCCATTCGCCGTAGTAGGCGTATCGGAAGAGGAAATGTGCGGCGACGATAAGTGCGAAGGGTGCGACCAGGTAGAGGGTCTGGCGGAGGAGTCTGGCGCTGAGTTTTTTATCAGTGAAGAGTTGTTGGAGAGGGAACCAGGCGAAGCAGCAAGCGGCGAGGAGGAGGCCTTCAGGTCGTGTGAGTTCGGCTGCGGCGAGAGAGAGAGAGGCAATGAGCAGGCCGCGGGTGGAGTTGGTGTAGAGGCTGAGGCAGACGACGGCGGCGACGATGAAGAAGGTAAACTGACGGGTTTCGAGGCCTCCGCCGGAGGTCCAGACGGCGAAGGTGGCGCTGGAGCAGAGGAGACCGAGAGCCATCCAAGCGACGAGGCTGCGGGACTGGAGTGCGGGGAGACGAGCGGTCCACCAGAGGAGGGCGGCGATGGTGGCGGCGGTGTAGGCGACGGAGAGCCATGGTGCGGCGGATTCGGGTCGGATATTGAAGAGAGTCCAGAGTGCGGCGAGTTCGAGGATCCAGAGGAAGTTGGTATAGCCTTCGACGCGTTCGCCGGGGTTGAAGACGAGGCCGTGACCATCGATGAGGTTACGGGTGTAGCGGAAGCTGATGAAGGCGTCGTCGGTGAGGAACCAGGCGACGGAGGCGAGCCAGGCCAGGAGCGCGAGCCATGGCAGGAAGGAGAGGAGAGAAAGAGGGGACAGGTTGAGGAGAGCAATGGGTCTGTTCAACGACTTCATCATATTGAAGCAGTCCAGCTGCGTCTGTTCGATCTTTTTCTGCGCCGGGAGTTCCCGTATTGCGCGGGGGCTAGCGCGATAGCCGGGTTTTCCCGGATATTCATAAATTTGGCAATCACGACGGTACTATTGGATTGCGCCGCTCTATTCGTTCGATGCGGAACCCGTTGGGATCGATAGGATGCCGGGTCAGAGAAGATGCCGCCAGGTCTGTCAAGGGTTCGTTCCACTTTTGGGTTGATGAACTCACCATTGAGATGGCGAGTCCGATGAAGTCTTCGTGGCGTTGTTCCCGGGATCAAAGAATATTGTCCGAGGAGTAGGGAACTTATCTGCTTCTGTTCTCGAGTAAGGGGAGTCTGTAGATAGTTCCGTTCAGGTAACCTGTTGCGTATAGTTTGCCTGACTCGTCGGCGCCAATACTGCTGATAGGAACTCTTAAACCAGCGATTATCCCAGCTTCCCATTTGTCTTGCCCTTGCCGTTTCAAGGACCAGACATTGCCAGTGCAGAAGTCGCCGTATATGAAGGCGCCTTCGTGCATCGCGCCGCCGACAATGGCACATCCTACCTGTCTGCCGTAGACGGCCACTGGCCAGACAGGATTGTCAACAGTTCCTTCTATTTCCTTAGTGGCTCCGTTTCCTTCCCACATAGGCCAACCGTAGTTTTGGCCGCCTGGGCTGTCGGCCGGTTGAAAATTGATTTCTTCGCTAGTGAGCCAGCCTGTATCGGTGATATAGAGATCGCCAGTTTTTTCGTCAAAGGTCATGCCCCAAGGGTTGCGCAACCCCATCGCCCAAATTTCGGGGGCGTAGCCGGGTGTAGAAACAAAGGGATTGTCAGGTGGAATGGCGTAAGGACTTACTCCCGACTCGACATCGATGCGCAGAATCTTGCCAAGCATCGAGCCAGGGTTTTGAGAATGAAGCGGAACAATGCCGGGTTTCGTTTCAAGGCCGTCCCCGCTGGCAATATAGAGATAGCCATCCCGCGGGCCGAACTTTAGGGTTCCGCCATTGTGATAGCTGTCTATCTGATGAAAGGTGAGGATGACCTCCTCGCTGTCGGAGTCGGCAATGTCCGGGTCGGCGCTGGTTGTAAAGCGGCTAATGACCGTGTTGCCCTGACGGTCGTTATAGTTGACATAGAAGCGTTGACTGTTCAGATAGGAGGGAGGGAAAGCGACATTCAGGAGCCCCTGTTCATCCGCCGCCGAGACGCGCTCGGCGATATCCAGGAAAGGTGTTTCGAGAATCAGGTTGTCTTTGACGATGCGGATGCGCCCCTCTTTTTCGAGCACGAATAGGCGGCCACTGCCATCTCCGGCGTGTGTCACCTGGACAGGATACATCAAGTCGAATCGGCCTCTGGAAAGTAACCGTAGTGGCAAGGAGGATGGGGCGAAAACCTGCACCTCGCGCCATGCAACCCAGCCCTGCCCTTTACGGGTCAGGATTCGCACTTCGGTAACTTCCCGCGGAGGATCGATATCTATTGTGAAGATGTCATGGTCGGCGGTGGGTACATTTGGGAACCGTTTGTATAGGATAAGCAACCCGAACTCGTTTCTCAGCCAGATTTCATGGGTTGTGGGGCCTTCCTCCACTTGTGCAGCGGTCAGCTCGATTCTGTTGACCGGGTGGGGTTCTTGGAAGAAGAGGGCAAACCATTGCGGGGCAACATCATACGCGGTCCACCAAGTGTCGGGATCGCCGTCAACTGCACCTGGCAGGCTATCATCCCCTCTGGAAACGCCGAATGTTTCCCAACTCGTGATATTGATCGCCTCCGACTGAGCCTGGCTCGGCGACGTCGCTCTCAGTGGTTCAATCTCGCCCGGAACAGCCAAGCACGCCGTCAGAAGCGCGATGGCGGCCACGCCTGCAATGATACTCTTTACGAGAGGCGACCGGCGCAATCTACCTCGGTCGACTATGGTTGTTCCTCTCATGCTGATCTCCTCAAATCGAGTTTCGGCGCTGTTTTTCTTTTTCCGTTGCCGCGCTCGGCGCCAAAGGAGAAGGCCGATTCAAGAGGGGAGCTTTGCCGTTGTGCGGACGCTCCCTTAGAGGGTGTGTGCGGCGCGTGCCGGCCTTGGCAGGCGTTTCAGGCTTTTGGACCTTTTATGGAGGATAAAGAGGCGTAGCCCTATGGCAAAACGGTCACAACAGGGCGACTATGTGGGATCCATTATCCAACTGTCCTGTCGATTTCGCCAAGACCGCAGCGAATGAGAAGGCAACCCAGTCGGACGACCTTTCCCGAATGCAGAGGGATCGCCTGATGAGTACTGGCAATCTATGGTGGTGGAGAACTAAGTGGTGGAGAACTAAGTGGTGGAGAACTAAGTGGTGGAGAACTAATATGGGCAGCGGTAAGCAGCGCCGGGCATTCAGAGTTGGCAGATAACCATACTACGATTTAAGATTGACGATCGTTGCCTTTCGAGCTTCCGCAAGAGGGAGGGCGGAGGAGTGCTATTGGCCGGGCATCGCCGCTGCCGCAGGCGGCTGCAGACGGCGTAGAGAGCCATTCGGCGGCGAGGAGGAGACGGGGCCTGCGATGGGGCGTCGCGGTGATGCAGAATCGTGAGATCGGGGGCGGGTGTTGGACAGGACGCTGCCGGGCAGCCGTAAGTCGACGAGTTGGAGGAGAGGCAGTGGGTGGGGGTTGTTGGGTGTTTCGCGGCCCCGGTAGGGGATGCGATGCCGGTGCTTGCCGTGGAGCAGAAGGAAGAGGTACACGAACGCAGCCAGCCATAACTCAACCTTTGCGGTTTGCAGCCTTGGACGAGAATCTGGCGGACACAAGATCAGTTCAGAGGGTTTGCATCCCGGAATCGGGTGTGTCCGGCGCAGCCTTTCGATACGCGTCAGTTCCCGGCCACAACAGGGCATTGCGTTAGAACAGTGTGATTGAGAAACAGTGTGATTGAGAAACAGTGTGATTGAGAAATAGACAGCGATTTCCTGTGGTCACACCATCAGCTTTTCGAAGGAAAGTGTCAGTCTTCCTTCGCCAGCTTGGGAACCGGTTCAAAATCGGCCACCGCGTTGACGCCGTTCTTGCGGTCGCGGTGTTCCTGATCAGCCTGACGTATTACCTTCTGGTTTGGCTCACGACGCAACCGGATATCAATCACGATGCGTCCAGGCTGGGTCTGCACGCACTTGATTTTCTGGAAGAGAGAGTTTTCCCGTTTTACATCTATCATCAATATGCGCCCTATCCTTTCATCATATATTTGCAGTCCCTTGTATTTGCCCTGACCGGCTACAGCGATGCCATCGTGATGGGCATCACTGTTGTAGGAGGCGCCATAGCTCCACCTGCAATCTACCTGTGTTCTCGCTGGCTTTTCGCGGACCGGGGGGAAGTATTCGCTCGTAGGGCAGGTTTGATTGCGGCCCTGGGGCTGGCTCTTTCTACGATCTTCGCTTCACATTCTCGCCAAGGCACCGAATCGGTTTTCCTGCCTGCAATTGAAGCTGCGGCTGTTGCATTTCTCTGGCGGGGTTTCCGACGGGGGCATACGCTTGACTTCGTTCTGGCCGGTCTCCTGGTCGGAGTCAGCCAATATGTCTACATCGTAGCGCGTTTCTTTCCGGTTGCGCTGGCTGTCGCGGGAGTTGGCGCCGTGTTGGCGAACCGTCAGTTGCTTGTACACTGGCGCGGTCTGATATGGGCGGCTGTTTCGTCCGCACTTGTTGCGGCGCCTCAGTGGATTATGTACGTAGCCTTTCCATATACTTTCTTTGCCCGCGTTTCGAATCCGCTTGAACCCACAGGGGGCCAGTTTGTCTTTGAATTGTCAGATCCTGTTTCCGTGGTTGCGGTTAAGATGGCAAATCAACTGGCGGGGTTATGCTGGCGGCTGGGCTACGGATACACCTCGATTGAATACAAGTCGCTCCTGACTCCCGTCCTCGCGGCGTGCCTGGTGATTGGCGTTGCCGTTGCTATTGTCCGGAGGCGAGAAGGAGCCTTTTTTGGTTTCCTGATGATGGTGTTGATGTTTCTGCCGGAGCTTCTGACCTACGAGAAGAGTGACCCGACGAGACTAAATTTTTTCCGGCTGTCGGCGGGAATCCCATTTATCTTCATGATGGCCGGACTGGGGACCGCCAGCATCTGGGCATGGATGGAAAACAGACGTCAACTGCCACAGGGGGCTGGTTATCTGGTTTTGGTTCTGGTCGTGCTGGCCGGACTGTTGCGGGTGGGGGACTTTGTCATGCGAGTCAGACCGCAGCTTCTAACCATTGACAGACACAATCTGGAGTTCAGCCAGGTAGAAGAATACATTGGTAATCATCTTGACAAGCCGATTCTGTTGCCTACCTATCATTACCAGTACCAGTTCACGTCGCATGCCTTCCTGTTGGCAGAGCAATTTCCGCGGCGGCGGGCAGGGTGGGAAGAGACGTTGGAACAGGGTGAGAAAGTTACTGTTCTTCGGTTGGACCTGCCTAACGAGTTTCCCGAGGATTGGGTCCTGCTTGAGGACGGAACGGTCTACTTCCTTCCGCCGATGCCCGAAATTGTCGAGCCGCTGGATGGGGAGAAAATAACAATTTTGAACAGTGAGGGTGCCAAGGTAGCGGAAGCGTTCGAGGGGCGCTGGCAAGGTGAGCGTCCGGACTATCTCCCTGAGAATGCCGCTTTCGAGAATCATCTGAATCTGACCGGCTTTCAGAGCAGCGGTTTTGAACCTGGGTCATCACTTAATGTCACCTTTTACTGGCAGCCGACGCAGAAGATCAAGAAGGATGTTCAGTTAATCGTACAGCTCTACGACCCACTGCGGGCTCGTCATATAGTCGATGACCTGGTCTGGCCCCTGAATGGCGTATTTCGGGTGCGCGCCTGGCAGCGTGATCAGATTATGCCTCTGAGCCATTCCCTTCAGGTTCCAGAGAATCTTCCTCCGGGTCCGTATCAGTTGAGTGTTGGTGTCTTCGACCTGATTGGGCGTGAGCGGATTCCGCTGGTCACCGGTCAGGAGATGTATCTCGTCGAGACGTACAAGGTTCCTCTGCCAGAGGACGATCGTGTACCGGAGTTCTCTACGGCGATCAACTTCGGGGACCTGATAGAACTCTGGGGCTATACGCTGGCGCCGGTCAGCGATGGCGTGAAGGTCACCTTGTTCTGGCGGGCGATGGAGTCACCTGAGGCTGACTATACGTCATTTGTACATATTGTCGATGCGGATGATCAAATAGTTGCGGAGGTGGACAGACCGCCTCTCGACGGCAGCTATCCGACATCGGTGTGGTCGCCGGGGGAACAGGTTGTCGAGGAGCGGACGCTCTCGCCGATACCGGAGGGTGAGTACCGGATACTGATAGGGTGGTATGTGCATCAGGCGGGTGGTTGGAAGCGATTGTCGGTAATGTCGGATGGCGGTGGGTCGGGGGACGATCATGCTGTGTTGGACAGGGTCAGATTGCGATAGCAGCGACAGAGAGGGTAAGGCACCGGGTAGAGGATTCGTAAAGTGAGGGGGCGAAGCAAGCGAGTAAGCAGCTACAAAAGGACGGCATCAAAGCGGCTTCCATTTGAAAGCACAGGCGTATGTCCAGGCCATATCTCGGGGCGGCAAGCTTCACAGACGGCTGGCAAGACATGGTCCGGCATGATGCGCCCTATGCGGTTCGACTGGTAGTCGAATAGCTGCAGTTGAGGAGTCTTGCCGGCGACGCTGTTGCCCTTGCTGGGGCGTCAGGTGGCGAGGAAGCTGTCGTCGGAGCGATTGCGGCTCAGCATTTGTCCTTCGAATTTGTCGTGCCGGCTGAAGTATGGCGGCTGCCTGCCTGAAAGTGGCCAGCCGTCAATCCCGTTTTTGAAGTGTGCTGGGATGTGTTCGTCAACGAAGGTGTGCCGGCTGACAAGGAGGCGGTAGTGAGCTGGTTTGCTGCCGCTGTGGAATATTTTTGGAGGTGGCGCGTCCCGCCTTACGTTTTCGTCATGCGGAGAAACTGCTTTCCCGTCGGCGCTCTTTGTCCACTGGGCTGCATAGGCCAATAACGGCCGTGGAGGCGACCGGACAGCACGACGGCCCAGGTTCCGAGCCAGCATCCGGCTGGGGCAGGAGGAGGCGATTGCAATTTCAGCTGTCGCTTTAGCGGCAGGGGCTGGAATCTCTAGCGGAGATCTTACGCCTGGCACCTGGATGCTTTGGGGGGACGAGGAGCGCGGCGACGTATGCGGCCGCGCGTGGCGCGATCGCCTGATGTTGATGTGCGCCAATGTCAGTTCAAGCTGCGATGGACACTGATGCAACTGCTGAAGGAAGCCTGACCACAAGAAAATCCTCACTGGAATTTCCAGTTGTGACCACGGAATAGAAGTCTCGAGAGAGCGCCGCCCTGGAGCTGGCAATCATGCTCGTGATATTTTCGTTCACACTGCACTTCGGCGGCGCGATGCAGGGAACGATTCTGCTGACCGGCGAGCCCCAACCCAATGAGGAAAATGCCGAGTTGCTGTTGTCGACCAGGCCTGCGGCCGCTGACGCTTTTGCGGCAGCGGTCTCGTCAACGATTTCGTCATCTTGAATCAGGCTGGTTGCGTTTGTCCGTTCTCTTGCGGGGCAAGGAGTTCGCGCATTCTACCGACGCAGGCGAGATAGGCGCGGGTCCAAGTGGGGTGAGAGTGGTTGTCACCATGCAGGCGATGATTGAACAATTGCCATCTGACAGAATCATGTACACCCCCCAACAGATCCACCTATAGCAACTTACCCCCTGTGGCCAACAGAAGGTAGGCGGGCAGGCGCTGGCTCCAGCGGTTCAGACAGACGGCGCCTGGTGTTCAGAGTTGGTAGGAGATAATGCTACAATTCAAGAGAGAGCGTCATAGCCAAGGAGGCTCGCGCCAGAGAGACGACTGAAGGCTTCAATGGACCAGGCATCTCCGCTGCCGCAGGCAGCCGCGCAAAGGACGGAAAGGCGTTGGACCGGGCGCCCGCGCTGGGGCGTTGCGGCTTTTCTGCTGCTGGCCCTGGCAACTGTTCTGGCGAGCAGTCTCAACACGCCGCAGGCGCGCTTCTTCGCGGCCGAGCGTTTCCAGACGTTTGTGACCATCTTTCTCAGCCTTTTTATCGAGGCCGCGCCGTTCCTGCTGGCCGGTTCGATTGTGTCGGGCATCATTGCGGTGTACGTCGACCAGGCGATGGTTGAGCGGTACATACCGGACCATCCGCTGCTGGCGGCGCTGGCCGGCGCGGGGCTGGGCTTTATCTTTCCGGTCTGCGAATGCGGGGTGGTGCCGGTCACGCGGCGGCTGTATGGCAAGGGGTTGCCTCTGCCGGTGGGCATTGCATTTCTGCTGGCGGCGCCTGTGATTAATCCGGTTGTGATCTTCAGCACGTTTGCGGCATTCGGCTGGGGTCCCGTATTGTGGGGGCGGGTGGTCTTCAGTGTATTGGTTGCGTTTGTGGTCGGGCTGATTTTCCACTTGGCCCGCCCGCGGGAGATCCTGTTGCCGCAGACCCTTGGCGCTCGGGGCGGCGGTGACCAGGGCGGCGACCATGATCACGGGCATGCTCATCCTGATCCGCGGCCGCGCATCTGGCAGGCACTTTCCCTGGCCGGCGATGACTTTTTGGATATGGGACGCTATCTCATTGTCGGGGCGCTGCTGGCGGCAGCGTTGCAGACACTCGTTCCCCAGTCGACGCTGCTCGCCGTCGGCCAGGGGCCTGTCATCTCGGTCTTTGTGATGATGGTGGTGGCGTTTGTCCTCTCGGTCTGCTCGACGGTGGACGCCTTCATTGCGCTGGCCTTCAGTAGTGCATTCACGACAGGATCGCTGCTGGGATTTCTGGTTTTCGGCCCGATGGTCGATATCAAGAGCTCGCTGCTGTTCCTGGGTGTCTTCCGGCGGCGGACGGTGCTCTATCTGATCCTGTTACCGCTGGCGCTGGTGGCTGTCATCGGCGTATTCTGGAACGTGCAGGTGGGCGTATGAGGCTGTTACGACTGCCGACTGTACAGGCCGCAGTCAAAGGGATGTTGATTTTTGCGATGGGCATTTTCCTGCTCACGCGCATCACATCGGGCACGCTCAATTTTTACATCAGCGATCGTTTCGGCTGGCTGACGCTGGCGGCGGTTCTCGGTCTATTCGTGGTGGGGGGAAGCTACCGCTATCTGTTCAGCGATGCGGGGCAGACGCCCGCGGTTGATGACCATGCCAGCGATTCGCACCCTGATCATCATCACGGTCATGCACTGGGTTGGGCCGGGATACTGCTTGTCTCGCTGCCGATCTTACTGGGCCTGCTCGTACCGCCCCGTCCTCTGGGTGTGGCTGCTTTGCAGAACCGCGAGATCAGCGTCGGTGGTGTGGACTCGGTGTTGCCGGCGGCGGTACGTTCGGCGCAGATAAAGGAGAGCGAAGAGCGCACGATCCTGGACTGGGTGCTCGCCTTTCACGAGGGCCAATGGCCGGACGGCAACGATGTCGCTGATGTGACCGGCTTCGTCTACCTTGTCGACGCTGCGGACGGAAGGCAGGTTACCGTAACCCGGTTTGTCGTCGGATGTTGTGCGGCCGACGCGATGGCTGTGGGCCTGCCGGTCAGACTGGACCCTGAGGGCAGCAGCGAACAGCCGTCAGTGAATGAGCTGGAAGAAGGGCAGTGGGTGCGGGTCATCGGGCGCTTTGCGGCCCCGGTCGGGAATGCTTTGCCGGTGCTTGTAGCTGAGAAGCTGGATGTTGTGCCAGAGCCGAACCAGCCCTATCTCTACCCCTGATCTTTTCGAATTTCCAAAGTGAAGTGCAGTCTGAATCCGGGATTCATCACGAAGACTGCGCTCGAAAGTCGCGGGCAACGCGCCTGCTTCAATGTTACACAAAGGTTGCATGTTTCGTTTGGGACAGAGATCAGAAGCGTCAGATGGCGGACCAGGTCTACGGTCTGCTGCGGTCGTGCCAGCCGCCTGTTGAAAGAGAAGCATGTCAGACAATCTCCAATCGGACGGAAAACGAATTGCTGCCGGGAACCGCGTTGACGCCGGGATTTCGATTGTTCTGTTTGTGATCAGCCTCACTTCTTATTCTTTGCACTGGCTGATGTTGCCTCCGCCACGGGCGATCAATGTCGATGCGGTCAGGCTGGGTATTTATGCGCCTGATCTCTTGCAAGACGGTGTTTTCTCTTTCTACGTATACCATCTGCTGGCGCCCAATCCTCTCATCATCTACATACAAGCCCCTGTATTCGTCGTATTTGGATATAGCATATCGAGCATACAGGGCATCACAGCAGTTGGCGGAGCCTTAGCCACACCGTCGATCTATTGGGCTGCTCGTTGGTTCTTCGCGGACCAGGGGACAGTTTTTGCCCGCAGAGCAGGGCTGATTGCAGCTTTGGGGCTGGCGCTTTCCACACCCTTCGCAACACTTTCCCGCTACGGTACCGAACCCCCCCTTCTCGCGGTCATCGTAGCGGCGGCGGCGTTTCTGTGGCGCGGTTTTCGACGCGGGGGAAAGCTGGACTTCATTCTGGCCGGTGTGATGGTCGGAGTCAGCCAGTATGTCTATATCTCAGCCCGTTTTTTCCCTGTCGCACTGGCCACAGCGGGTGTAGGCGCTCTATTGGCGAACCGTCAACTTCTGTCACATCGGCGTGGACTGATTTGGGCGACAGCCTGTGCGGCGCTTGTTGCTTTGCCCCAATGGATTCTTTTTGTCACCCATCCATATACGTTTTCGGCGCGCGTCTCGAATCTCTATGAGCCTACAGGGGGGCAGTTTGTTTTTGAGCTGCCGAATCCTGTTGACGCGGTTGCGGTAAAGCTGGCAAGTCAACTCTCGGCGGTCTGCTGCTACTGGAGCAACTTTTACGGTTCTCTCGCATTGGCGCCGCTCTTGACCCCCATTCTTGTCGCGGGTCTGATTGTTGGGCTTGCAGCCGTTATCTGGAAGAGGCGAGACGGCTATCTCTTCTGTTTGGTGATGATGGTGGTGACGCTGTTGCCGGAACTTCTGACGTACGAGGTATACGATCACTCCGTCGTCAATCCCGGTCGGCTGATTCTGGCATTTCCATTTATCTTCATTATGGCTGGTATGGGGACTGCAACCATTTGGTCATGGATAGAAGGCAGACGTCGGCTTCCTCATTGGATCGGTTATCTGGTCGCGGCCCTCGTGCTGTTATCCGGCTTGCAAAGACAGTGGGACTTTGCCACCAGAATCAGTCCGCAGTTCCAAGCTCTTGACGGACACAGGTTTGAATTCAGCCAGATTGCAGACTACATCGCCGATCATCCAGACAGAGCGGTCCTATTGCCCACTTACCAGTACCAGTATCGCCATAAGCCGCTTGCATTTCTGCTGGCGGAGCGTTTTCCACAGCGGGAGGCCGGTGGGGCAGAGATGTTGCAACAGGGTGAGGAGGTCACTGTCATTCAGCTGGATCTGGACAACCCTTTTCCCAAGGACTGGGTCTTGCTCAAAGACGGAACGGCACATTTTCTGCCGCCGATGACCGGAAGTATCGAGCCGCTGGATGGGGAGAGGACGTCAATCGTAGGCGGTAACGGTGTCCTTGTAGCGGAAGCGTTCGCGGCGCGCTGGCAGGGTGAGGCTGTGGCATTCACGCCCGTGGAGGCCGCTTTCGAGAATCATCTGAAACTGGTCGGGTACCAGAGCAGCGAATTGCAACCTGGGTCGCCTCTGAGGCTAACCTTCTACTGGCAGCCGGCGCAGAGGATTGAGAGAGACGTCGAGTTAATCGGGCAACTCTACGACCGGAACCGGGACGAGGTCGTTGCACTGATTCACGACTGGCCTCTGAACGGCGTCTATCGCGTGCGCGCCTGGCAACCTGGACAAACGATGCCTCTGAGCTATTCCCTTCCCATTCCCGGCGATCTGCCTCCCGGTCCGTATCAGTTGAATGTTGGTGTCTTCGACCTGATCGCGCAGAAGCGGATTCCTCTCGTTTCGGGTCAGGACGTACATCTCGTCAAGACATTCAAGGTTCCGCTGCCGGAAGACGACCGTGTGCCGGAGGTCTCGACAGCGATCAACTTTGGGGGTTTGATAGAGCTAATGGGTTATACGCTGACACCTGTCAGTGATGGAATGAAGGTCACCTTGTTCTGGCGGGCGACGGCGTCCTCCGTGCAAGACTATACCGCTTTTGTTCACGTCGTCAACGCAGACGACCAGATTGTTGCCCAAGTGGACATGCAGCCGCTCGATGGCCGCTATCCGACGTCGGTCTGGTCGCCGGGTGAGCTGATTGTAGAGGAACGAACTGTCTCCCCGATACCCGGCGGGGCGTATCGGATCTTTGTCGGTTGGTATTGGCATCATGAGGGCGGATGGGAGCGCTTGTCGGTAGCTTCGGAAAGGAGCTCGTCCGCGCCCGATCGTGCTCTCCTGGAAACGATCAGATTGCCGTAGATGCGTTGAAAAGAGGCAAGCGGGCTTGAAGTCAAGAGTAGACGTGCCCGGCGGCTGGCAGGGTCGTGTGCCGGCGCACAAAGGCACGATAGACATTGCATTCCAATGAGAATCCTCCCTCCAGTCAGGGCAACTGTCAGTGAAAGAGAAGCTACAGTCTATCCTTTTGTAAGACACAAGCAGTCGCGGTCGTGGAGGACTCAGATCGGGTTGCAGTTTCCGTTTGGCCGGAAGACATTCCCGTGGGACTGGTGGGTCTCATTGATCACCCATCATCGTTGTTATGTCTCGTTTTGACTTGGTCGTGCTGTCCACGCTGAGCGTCTGCGCGCTGCTTTTGACGGGCCTGTGGGGAATGAGCCGCAGCGCCTCCAGCGATGATGGTATCTCCTTCCTGCTGTACAAGACGGTCGACGAAGCCGGGCGCGCGCAACTGCACACACTGCCGTTCGCCGATGGCGAGTTCGATGCGGGAAGCCAACCCCGCGCAGTGAGCCCGGATGATGAAAGTGTGTGGGATTTCGCGGCGTCGCCGGATGGAGAGCGGGTCGTCTACGCGGCGCTGGGGGAGATGGGTTTCAGCGACCTGCGGCTGGTGGAGTTGTCGACCGGAAAGGACAGACCGCTGTTGGCCTGTGAGAACGGCTCGTGCAGCGGTCCGAGCTGGTCATCCGACGGCAAATTACTGGCCTATACGCGGCGCAACGTGAATGCGTTTGCCTCCGGCCTGCTCAGCCCGCCGCGCATCTGGATTCTGGACGTGGCGACGGGGGAGACGGCGCCGATCTACAGCGACAGCCAGCGGCTCGGCCTGGAGGCGCGCTGGTCTGCCGACGGTGAGTGGCTTTGTTTTGTGTCCCCAGAGGAACAGAAGCTGGGCGTTTTTAATCTGACGGGCGGGGAGACCGTTTTCTATCCGACCGCGACCGGGGAGACATGTGCGTGGGACCGTACTCGCTCCCGGCTCTACACGACCGAACTATGGCAGAGCGGCGATGAATGGATGACCCATCTGATCGCGATCGACGCGGAAAGCGGCGAGATTGTCGATCTGAGCGGGGCCGGCAATCCGGTGCACGACAGTGCGGCTGCCCCATCTCCTGACGGAGGATGGATTGCATTCAAGCGCAAAGAGTTGGAAGGGCCGGGCGCGACGCGCGGCAGCCAGATCTGGCGGATGGGTCCGGATGGGTCGCAAGCCGAGGCGCTGACAGCCGACCCTGCATATGACCACGGACCGCCGGTCTGGAGCCCTGACGGGCGGTTTTTGATCACACGGCGCTACCCGCTGCGCGGGCCTGGGGTCGTTCCGTCGCTGTGGCTGATTGATCTGGCGACGGGCGCGCTGCGTCTCCTGGTCGAGCCGGGAGATTTTCCTGCCATTGCGCGTTAGGTGTGTTGTGAGCAGCGAATTGCGATCAGCCGCTGGCGGCCATCAGGTCGAAATCCCCAGCAGGCCGCGCGTGAGCTGGAAGTCGACGTTGCTGTGGAGCATGTTTTGCGGCTGGTATTCGCCGTCCAGAGTGAGAGCGGCCAGGTCCAGAATCCGCTGTGGCCAAGCTGAAGGGTCGCCGTCCAGTCTCAGGTCGGGCGTAGTTGGCGCTTGCTCGGCGGCGAGCTGCAGGAGCGGCACGAGTGGATGCCCGGCCCTCGGCCTGTCGGAGTAGGCGATTATCAGGTGAACGCCCCCGGCACCCAACCCGGTCAAGGTTTCAGACCAGTGGGGCGTGGGCATCTCCATCAGGTGGAAGCCGGCTTTCTCCGCGGCCTGGCCGTAGGCGAGGGATGGCTGCAACGCGGTATTTCCTATTCCCAACAGTGCACGGAAAGCAGAGGTCTCGATCAGCGCGCCGGAGGCGGGCGTAATCACGCTGCCGCCGGCGTCCACGACCGCGTGGGTGATGCGGGCGAGGTTTTCGGCGGCGTCATGGGGCAACGTGGCGTCGCTGAGGAGCGCCAACGACAAGCTCTGGCCGTTGCGGTTCCGCTGTTGTGGCACGTTTGTCCGTGTCGCGAAGTAGCCGTCGATCTTGTCGAGGACGCTGGCGATGCCGCCGTCGAGCTGCACGCTGGCCCAGCCGAAATCCTCCTCGGCCAGACCGGCGTCGTTCAGCAGCGAATAGATGTAATCGTTGTGGGCTTTTTCGCAGCCATGTTCGAGGAAGAGACAGGCGTCCACCAGAGGATGGGTGGCGTATCCGATCATGGTGCGGGCGTAGATCTCACTGGTCGAGGCGAAGGCGACGCCGCAGCCCTCGGTGTGAGGGAGCGCGGCAAAGCGGAGATGCCCGGGTACAGCCGGCTCGGTCGCGGCGCGATTGAGCCGCTGAGCGGCCATGCCTGCGATTTGCCCGGAGCATAGGCTTGTGGGGAGGATCAGGCCAACGTGCGGGCGGGCCGGCCTGGGCAGGTCTATCGTCTGCTCGCCAGACCTGTTCTCGAGTGCCAGCGGCCGTCCGTCCGGTCGTGGACGCGTCAGGATCGTCTGCAGCTGGCTGTCGTTCTGCTGCTGCCAGTTGCGCCAGATCGAGATCTGCGAGTGGCCGGCGAGTTCGCCCTTGCTGCGGCGTCCGGAGGCGATTTCCACGAGAAGATCAAGGCTCTCGTCGCCCAACTGGGCCATCGGCATCCCGTCGAGATAGGCGCCGGCATTGACGTCCATTTCCTGTGACAGCAACTCGAAGCGAGTCGTCGTCGTCATCACCTTGATCGTGGGTACGAAGGGGAAATTTGTGATTGAGCCGTTGCCGGTTACGAATATGATGAGATTCGAGCCACCTGCCACCTGGCCGGCGATACTTTCCAGGTCATTGCCCGGCGTGTTCATGAAGTAGTAGCCGGGCGCCTGCATGCGTTCGGCGTAGTCTACGACCCAGTCCAGGCGCACACAGGGATGTTTTTTCATGGCGGCTCCGATCGATTTGAGAGCGATGTTGTACAGCCCGCGGAATTTGTTGCCGCCGGTGGGATTGCCCTCTGCGGTCTGTCCGTGCCAGGCGAGGCGCTCCTTGAATTGGGCGACGAAGTCGAGGAAGGCGCGCGCGGTCGTCAGATCGCGCATATTCTGCAGGATATAGGCTTCGGCGCCGATCAGTTCATCGGTTTCGGCCAGGTTGGCGCGGCCGCCGTAGCGGATGATTTCTTTGGCGACGGAGGAGGCCAGGGGGTTGCCGGAGACGCCGGAGAAGGCATCCGAGCCGCCGCACTGGAGGGCGATGTTCAGGTGGGCCAGCGATTGCGGCGTGCGTTGCAGGGCGGCGATTTCGGGCAGCCAGCGATGGACGATTGCCTCCCCTTGCGCCAAGTCGGCCTGCCAGTCGCCGGAGAGGGTGAAGAAGCGGTGGGGCAGGTCGTCGAGGGGGTAGTCGTTGGCTTGCAAATAGGCTTTTATCTCAGAGTTGCTGATGGGCCGTTCGGCGGTTGGGGTTGTCTCCGGTTCGTCGATGGCCAGGACCGCGCCGACGTTTGGATGCACGATCAGTCCAGCCAAGGTGCGGAGGACAAAGGTGCGGTTGTTCAGCCGCTCGTAGCCGCTGCCCTCGGTATGGGCGATGGCGACGATGCCGTCAAAGTCGGAGCAATGACTGTGCGGCCGGCTGCAGCAATTCTGCAAGTTTTCTGGCAAAGGCGCCCGTGCTGGAGGTCGTGCCGAGGATAATGATCATGTTGCGCGTGCCCACGCCCCGCCCGCGGGCGCGGGGGTAGCCCAGGAAGGTGCGCTCTTCGGCATATCGTTCCACCTGCTGGCCGGGCGTAAAGCTGGTCTCATCCAACTCGTGTGGGATGATGCGATCGCGAAAATTCGGCTGCTGTGGAAGGATGAAGTCGAGCGTGCGTTGATTGAGGGCTTCGATCATGCCGGCGTTGCGGACGTATTCTCCCGGCGCGATCGGTCGTGTGGCGGCGCCGAAGGGAAGTCCCCAGGAGAGCAGAGGCGCGCCGGCCGCGATCGGCTCGATGGCGAAGCGGTGGCCGACCATCACGGTGGTATCGAGGGTGAAAGTGGCGCCGTTGCGGTCGATTGTCAGCCCGGCTTCAAGGCGGCGGGTGGCGATGGCGACATTGTCGCCGTCAGCGGCCAAGCGGGCGATTTCGTCAAAGGCGAGGGGGCTGGTTGCAGTTTTTGAGGGCGTCATAGGCACGGTCCGAAATATGGGTAGGACAGCTGGCGAAGGGCGTTATCTTTGCGGTACGGGCGGACGCTCCTGGACGGGCCGGTCCGTTAATCTATTCATTATTCCTATGACGGCGAAGACGACGGCCAGTGATGCGGCAGCGCCGACCCAGTAGGGCGTCTGGGGCGTGTGGGCAAAGAGAATGCCGGCGATGGCGGTGCTGACGATGGTTGAGAGATTGATGCTTGACTGAAACATGCCAAGCACGCCGCCGCGGTCCTGTTCCGGGGCGCAAGACGTGGACATGGACTGGAGAGGCGGATGGGCGATGCCATAGCCGAAGGCGAAAAAGAGCGAGCCGAACGCCCCGAGCCAGGGTGATGCGACGACGGCATAGATCGCCATGCCGATCATGCGCAGAATGCTGCCCATCACCACAAGCTGGGCTTCGCTGAAGCGTCGCGCCAGCCGCCGCAGCAGGTAGGCCTGCGTGAACAGCTGGGAAGCGCCGACGACGGTCAGCAACAGGCCGATGCCGATGTCGGTCATCTCTTTGCTCTGTCCCTGGAACAGCACGGCTTCGCCGTACAGCGCGAAGGTGGCCTGCAGGAGCCCCAGCGGGAACTGGCCGAAAAAGGCGATCAAGAGGATCGTCATCAGTGGCAAATTGCGCAGCGCGCTGGCGACGGTGAGGCCGCCGGCGCGGCGGGCGCGTGCGCTGCGCCGCTCCTCGGCGGTGAGTGTTTCGTCGAGCGCGTACCAGGTGAGCAGGACGACGATAGCGGCCGCGGCGGCGGCGATCAGAAGCGGTGCGCTTGGGCCGTAGGCAGCGGCCAGCACGCCGCCCAGCGCCGGGCCGAAGAGGAAGCCGAGGCCGAAGACACCGTAGATATAGCCCAGGCTTTCGGCGCGTTTTTCGCGCGGCGTAATGTCGGTAATGTAGGCCTGGGCGACGATGATGTTGCCGCCGGTGATGCCATCGAGGATGCGGGCGAAGAAGAGCCAGCCGAAGTTGGGGGCAAAGGCGAGCATTATAAAGCTGATGACGGTTCCTACCTGGCTGACGATCAGCACGGGAACGCGTCCGTAATGGTCCGAGAGGCGGCCGATGTAGGGGCCGGCGAGGAATTGGGCGGCGAAGAAGGAGGAGGTGAGGAGCGCGATCATCTCCGCCGACATCTGGAATTCCCGTTGGGCGTAGAGGGGGAGGACGGGGAGGATCAGGGAGGCGCCCAGCATCTGCACAAAGACGACTAGCAGGATTGTCAGCAGCCGTTTGTCAATTGTGGCGAGTTTCATGCGGTGAGCCGCGGCTTCCCGTCCGTATGGCCTGGCAAGCCGTTTGGCACGCGCGGGCGGTGGGTTCGTCGGTGTTGGAGCAGTGATGCGGCGGCGGGGAGCCGTCGTGGACGGGGCGTCGGAAATGAGCGTGCGGGGGCGGGGCTCATTGCTGGATCAGAATCTCCGGGGTCTCTTCCTCGCGCGGCACGGTCAGCGAGAGGCCGACCCAGAGGTTGTTGGGATCCTCTCCGATCAGGTCCTGGTTGGCTACATAGATTTCGGTCCAGCGGTCCGGGTCTCCATACAGCCGGTTGGCGATTTGGCGGAGGTTTTCGCCCACCTGGACAAGGTATGTCTCCGGCAGTTCAACTAACAGTTCGTCGTGGTTGATCGAGGTAACGCCCTCGATCTGCGCGGCCAGTTCCAATAGTTCATTCTTGTCAGAGGCAAAGGAAGTGGTCCCTGCCAGAGTCAGCTGGCCGGGGGGCGCGTCTGCGGCCCACGAGGCGCGCACGTCCAGCTCGGCCAGGTCGGGGCGGGTGCGTTCATTGAGGAAGGCCGCCAGATCGAAAGCCTGGGCGCGTGCGGCGGCGACGATTGTCGCGGCCACATCAGGGGTTGCGCTTGGGGCGAGGGTGGGGGTGGGTTGGGGCGCTTGCGTCGGTTCGGGCGTTGCGACAGCTGGCTGCTGCACTGCCTGCGCGGTGGGTGGAGAGGTGGCGGTCGGCTGTACGGGCGGCGAGGTCGGCGTGACTTCAACCGCGGCCGCGCTGAGCTCTCCGCCGGTGTCGGGAGCGATGGCCGGGCTTGTCTCCACTTCCGGCTCACTTTGGCGAAAGTTGGAGAAAAAGGCGGTCAGTTCGCCGGGTACTGTGGGCAGTTGACGCAGCGCGGAGAGGAGGGAATCGCCGGCGCCTTGCGAGAGAAAAATGACTGCCAGGAGCGCGATTGCGATAGGGATTGCCCAAGGGAGACGATTGCGGCGCGGCTTGAAGGCGTCTTTTTTGGCGACCTGTTTATCGGTCAGCGGGGCTGGGTAGTATTCGGTGCTGAACTGGCGGCTGGCTTTGCCGACTGCGAGTTGGGTGCCTTTGGCCTTGCCCCGTCTGCGCGCCTCTTCCCGCCGTCCCAGCTGCAACTGCTCCTGATGCGAGCGCAGGAGCCATTCGCCCTCGCCGCGCAGGACATCATCGGCGGGGATGGCGGCCACGTGTTCGCGCATTTCTTTGAAGTCGCCCCGTTTGCGGTAGATGAGCGCGGCCAGCAGGTACAGTTCGGGGGCGTCCAGCACCTCGATGCCCTGTTGAATTCCCTCCAGTGCGGCCTCATCATTTCCCATTGAGTAGTGTTCGAGGGCGCGGTGGTAGACGGTGCGGGTCAATTCCGCTGCCGTATAGTGCGAGGCGACATCTGCGTCACAGGCGGGGCAATTCGCGAACGAAGAGGTAACTTCCACCGGGGCGCCGCAATTGGGGCAAGCGAGGTGCATACTGTTTTTTCCAGACCGCTCTCTGCGTCGTGTATTGGTTTTTGGGTAAATAAAGCGATCGAGAGGTTTTCAGGCATCGGGCTTCCGTTCCTAGCTACAGCGTGGATCGAGCCCAGTGTCGCTGCTAGGAATCGGAACCCGAGAGCTGTAAGCCTCTCAGGATCAGGATAGATAATTGCGGCAAGCTTATCCGAGGAAGACTGGCTTGCGTGCCCGGAATAAAGAATTATGAAGTCTTCGAAAACTCCACAAAGTTCAGCCGGGCGAAGTGGATGAAGACTGGAAAACTATTTTGAACGCAGCCGCATCATTTGACCGCGTCCTGGTCTGTCGATACAATAGCCAACGGGAGGGGATGTGTCCCGGTGGACGCCCTGGTCTTCAAAATCAGTGGCAGGTGGCGCAGAGCCGGCTGCGGTGGGTTCGACTCCCACGCCTTCCCGATTCCGCTGTCGTCAAGCTCCCAAACAGTTTACAGACGAGACGCCTGCAGGTTTGCGTCCCGAGGTTCTTCCCAGCGCCATGCTTGTTCTTCAGCACTCGGCGCCCAGTCCCTCGCCGCCGAAGAGCGCCAACCGCTCCTCCTGGCTGGTGAGGGGCGCGCTCTGCGGTCGGTAGTGGAATTGGAGTGCCCGGCGCCGCTGCGCGGTACGATTGGGCGGCGTGCCGTGATGGAGAAGGCTCTGGAAGATCAGCAGCCCGCCCGGTTTGAGCGGCACGGCCAGCGCGTCGCTGTTGTCGACGTCCGTATCACAGATTTGCCAATCCCGTCTCTGGAAGTGAACGACCGGCCCTTTCAGATGGCTGCCAGGTGCGATAACCATGCAGCCGTTCTCGATCGTGGCCTCGTCCAAGGCGATCCAGCAGCCGACGACTTTTGCCTCCAGGTCGACACGAAGATAGGCATGATCCTGATGCCAGGGTTTTTCGCGGCCCATCCGGGGCGGTTTGAGCAGTGCCATATCCTGGAACAGGAGCGGGGTGTCACCGATGAGACGCTGGACGAGCGTCAGCAATTGCGGGTGATGGGCCAGGTCGTGCAGGCGCTCGTCGTAGTCGACAAAGTACATGAACTTGCGCACATAGTCCTGCTTTTGCTGCGGCGAAAGCTCCTCAACCGCTAAGCCCGCAGATGCCCGCTCATAGTGAATGCCATCGAAGTCGGCCACTTCACCGGACAGCAGGTGGTACAACCCGTCCAGACTGTCCTGCACCTCTTGCGCAGAGAAGGCGTTCTCGACGACCAGGAAGCCCTGCGCGTGAAATTGGGCCACATGCGTGTCCGTCACGGCGGCAAAGCCGTCGACACCTGTTGTGATCCCTTTCGGAGCATAGAGGTCTGGCGGGTAGTCGCCGGAGACGCCGTCGTCGAAAAGGCGCTCAGGGGCCGTAATCGTCACGATTCGTTCTCCTGGAAACGCGATGGATGTGCTGTTGAAATGGTTGTGTTGCCTTCAAACCCACGCCTGTCGAACCGAACAAAATAGACGGCTGTCGAACCGTCCATTTCGATAGTAACACACAACACTATTATCATAAAATACAAGAAAAATAAAGCACTTACAAATCGCAGAAAATTCGCGAAATATCCCGAAAGTTTGCGTCCAATGATGGGTGTCCGATAGAGCGCCGGTTGCAGATGCGGTTACAATGCACTTATCACAAGGGCCTTATGCCAGGTGAAACTTAGGGAGATTCCACTTGTGAGATAGCTTGCAAATCTGTCCAATACGGTAGAGACTCGCCGAGAGAGCAAGACGCATCACAACCGGTTCTGAAGAATGTTGTCCGCGGATAAACGTGGTCGTTGAAGATTCTCGCCGAAAGTTCCAATTCGGTTACGGCGCCGGGAAGGACCACACAGCTGCAAACGGCGGGCATATTTCGCAACCGGCCAGTTAGACGTATTCGAAAGCGGTATGTACCGAGGGGGCGCTGGATGAAACAGATTATCGCGTTTGCAGCATTTCTTGTGACCTCTTGTGTTCCCTTCCAGCCCAACAGTACTGCGCAAACCATGCCTGCGACACACCAAAGTCGTTCACTGGCAAACATAGTTGACCAAGGATTTGTCGAGGTTTCGGCCGGGGGCAACACACAAGGCTTTGCAACTGACGGCGACCTTGAAACCTGGTGGAATGCGAACGACTTTGCCCCGCAATGGTTGGAAATAACGCTTCCTTTTCTGCAGCCGGTGGGAAAAATCGAACTGATCGTGGCGCAGGCATCTCCCGGCGCGGCCGCGCACAAAGTCCGCATGGAAAGAGGGGGGGGAAATTGTGGCCTGGCACCGTTTTGACACCGACTACGCCGTCGACGGCCACGTCTTTTCTTTGAGACTTGATCCTCCGCAGTATGTCGACAAAGTGCGGATTCTGACCACTCGGCACGAAGGATGGGTCGCATGACGAGAAGTGCGGATACTGTCCAGCGCCCTGCTTTCCGAATCTGTATCAGGCCTGAAATTCCCCGTGCAGCTGACACACGCGGGGGATGGCAGCGGCCGCCTGTTCGTACTGGAAAAAGAGGGGCGCATCCGCATCGTCAGAGACGGAATGCTTGTGCCGACGCCATTCCTGGACATTTCGCAGCGGGTTTTGACTGACGATTTGGAGCAGGGGCTCCTGAATGTAGCCTTTCCGCCGTCCTACGCAAGCCGTCACCGGTTCTATGTTAGTTATAGCGACATGAGAGGGGACACGGTCATTAGCCGTTTTATAACCAGCGCTGACCCCGACCGAGCCGATCCTGACAGCGAGGAGATCCTGCTGACGATTGATCAACCGGGTGTCAAGCACAATGGCGGTACGCTCAAGTTTGGGCCGCGGGACGGATATTTATACATATCCAGCGGGGACGGCAAATCAAGTGACTTGCAAGATATGTCGCAACACCCACAAGATCCCGGCACGTTGTTGGGAAAGATACTGCGGATCGATGTTGAGTCGGGCGTGAAACCATACGCGATTCCACCAGATAATCCCTTTGTCTCCCGCTCCGGCCACGCGCCCGAGATTTGGGCGCTGGGGCTGCGCAACTCGTGGGGCAAGGCTTTTGACCAGCAAACCGGCGATCTCTATATTCCCGATTCAGGCTGGGAAACAAACGAAGAGGTGAATTTTCAGTCAGCGAATAGTGGAGGGGGAGAAAACTACGGGTGGCCGCTGTTGGAAGGGGTTGTGCCCATTGAAGCGGAGGGACCCGTTGACGGTCTTGTTTCGCCGCCGGCCGTCTATGACAGGAGACAAGGCTGCGCCGTCGTGGGCGGCGCCGTGCACGCGGGGCAGTTTATCTATAGCGACTTTTGTACCGGAAAAATATGGTCTTTGCGCCGACAAGGGCTGGACACCTGGCAGAGCAATCTCCTGATGACCTTGGGCGTTCCGATCAGCGGCATTGGCGTTGACGAGTTGGGCAACCTGTACGCGCTGGGCTATCTTGACGGGACAATCTATCCGCTCACCATAGTAGCGGATGCCAAGTAGGCGATCCCGGCTGGCGTCTCGCCGTCCAAAAGCGGAATACCTACGGCGCCCTCGACAAGCGGACCCTTGCGATTCGGATGTGGGAGGATAGTCACTTAACCGGTTGCGCCAGCCTGGCTGCCGGGCATGGGGATGGTCAACGCCCGGGGACCTCTGGCTGACCGTCGCGCCGGGCGCGCAGCCGGATTGATCGTCCATTCGACGCTGCTGGTTCCGGGAGAAAACAAGGCCGATGAGGGGTTTTTCGCCCAGAAAGCGGAGAATGCCACCGACTTTCCAGTTTCACAGAAACGACGCGCTATTGCTCGGTTAGTCCTCCCGGTGAGTCGCTTTGGCCGGTCGGGAACTCCATTTCAATCTCACCAGCGTGCTCATTCCAAACATAATTTCAGCAAGAACGCCGTCATTCAATGCCGTCCATCATTGCTGGTTGAGAAACGCGGCGACCTCCGCGCCGGTGGGTATGCCGAGACGGGCGCCCTTCCTGGTGCAGCAGAGCGCGCCCACCGCAGAAGCGAAACGCAGCAGCTCCTCCCACGCCATGCCGCGCGCAAGACCGGCGGCGAACGCGCCGTGAAAGGCGTCGCCGGCGCCGGTTGTGTCTTCGGCTTCGATGGCGAAGGCCGGGTAGCTGCCCGCGCCGGCGCCGAAGCGGCTGTCCGCCCGGTTGCGCCAGCACAGCCCCCTGTCGCCGAGGGTGATGACGGTTGACGGCGCGCAACTGCTCAGTTGCTCCAGGGCAATCGCCGGATCGGACTGGCGGGTAAAGTCCTGGGCGAAATGTTCCGATACTACCAGGAACTCCACCTTTGCCATCAGCGTTTTCGTGCCTGCATGGAGCATGTCTCCGTCGAGCACGGTGGGTATGTTTTCCGCACGTGCGCGTTCGACCAAACGATCAGCCGCGGCAATGTGATACCCGTCCACCAGTACGGCGCGCGGTCGGCAGCGCTCCAGCTGGAAGCCCGTCGCGCCCGGCAGTTCCCGGCTGGCCTGGCCCGCTTCCTGCGGCTTCGTGGTTTCGCGGCCAGGCCATGTGCCGTAGTTGACAAGCGCGCGGGCACCGTCCGGTTTGACGAGGATGGCGGAGAGGGAAGTCGGCCTCGTGCCGCGGACGACCAGCTCTGTGTTGACGCCGGCCGCGCGCAGTTCATCGATGTGGCTGTCGCCATACATGTCCTGGCCCAGGTAGCCGGCGAATGCCACGGAGGACCCGAGTCGGGCGACGGTCATGGCCGCGTTGGACGCTATACCCCCGCCGCACGCGGTCAACTCGGACGCACGGATTTTTTCGTCCGGGCCGAAGTGACGGTCGACGGAGAAGATCAGATCGTAGCAGGCGATGCCCAGGCAGAGCACATCGACGGAGAAGGGAGATTCAGTCACAGTTACGTTCTTGAGGCGAGATGGCGGTGCGGGTAGCCGATCACAACCAGATTGGATTTGACCATGCCCTGCCGCCGCGGCGGTCGCGCACGGTTATGCGGCAGTAGTGGCTGTCCCAGTCCGACAGGTCGAATTCGGCGTCGGTGAGGCCGTTGCCCCACTCGCGCTGGGCGGCGCTGCCGACGCCGGTAAGGAATATGCGTTCCGCCGGGGAGCAGCGGACAGTGAGTCTATCGCCGGCGATGAGGGCGATGTCGTAGATTTGCGGGCCGGTGCTGGAATAGAAAGCGCCGGATTTGAGCGCGGTCAGCAGGGCTTCCGGTGAGAGCTCCTCGGCCTTTACATGCACCCAGCCGCGGCGAAAGTCGTGGTAGCTGTCGGTGAAGTGCGCATCGTCGGCGGCATAGGCGAAGTAGCGCTGCCCTCTGTCCGACAGCAGGTCCAGAAGGTGCCAGCTTTCGGGGCGGTCGTTGGCGTCTGCGCCGATGCCGTTGAAGACTTCGACCGCGTGCACCGGCCCGAGTGCGTCGACGTCGGCAGCGGAAAGGGTGTACCAGTGCGGGTGGGCGATGCCGACGAATGCGCCGGCCTGCATCGCCCTGGCTGCGATCTGTGCGCCGGTTTCGTCGTCAGCCGGCGGCGCGAAATCGGTCGGCAGACCGGCGGCCACGATGTGCCAGGCGGAGCCGTTTTCGATCGCGCCGGTATGCAGTTCCGCGCCGAGGATCGTGGTGAAGCCGGCCGAGCGGTAAGGCTGTGTGTCGGTGATGGGAAAGTTGTATTGTGGCAGAAAGTGGTCGGTCAGGGCGATGAAATCGTAGCCGGCCTGTTGATAGAGCCGGCAGACCTCCTGCGGTGACTTCGTCCCGTCCGAGCGGGTCGAGTGCGTGTGTAGATTTCCTTTCCAGAAGTGGCCCGGCTTGGCGAATGGCAATGAATCCATGGTTCCTCCAAATTGGGTTGATCAGGAAGGCGGTGGGTTGTTTTGGTCCAGAAATTCGATGATGAGTGCTGCGAAATCGTCGAGCCGGCGAATGCGCTGGGCGTAGCGTTCGCTTTGTGCGCCGATGAGAACTGTCAAGGCCGGGTTCTCGGTATGTTTACGGATGGAGCAGTCCTCCACGTTGCCATGATCGCTGGCGATGATGAGGAGGGTTTCCTGCCAGTCCATCGCTTCGAGCAGCCCGGCGAGGAAGCCGTCGATGCGTTCGAGGTTTTCGACGGCGCCGCGCAGGTCGCGGTAGTGGCCGAGAACGTCGGTCTGCCAGTGCTCGAAGAAGGCAAAGCGCACGGGCTGGGCAAGGCGCCAGAACTGTGCGCCGGCTTCCTGCGGTGTGTAGAGCGGTACATCGGGATATCCCAGTTGCGTGCGCCAGCCCTGGCCGGTGAAATTGGCGGACAATGCCTGGTGCGCCTTCATTTCTCTCCATGTCCGCAATTGCAGTTCGCCGCGGCGGGCCGCGTACGGGACTGCGCTCAACAGGCGTTTGCCCCGGTTGACCGCGTCGAAGTAGCCCTGCGGATAGGCGTTGACGAAGGCGGTCGCATGACCCGCCGCGTGCAGGCGTGCGAATATGCCGGCCTCGTCAAGAATGTCGCGCACGCGCTGGTCCGGGCGGGGACCGTAGTGCTCCCCCAGGCGCGCCGGCGCGTTGACGCCTGTCAGGATGGCCGCCTGGCCGGTAGCGCTCTGCGGGCGGCCAGGCACTCCCAGACGGGCGTCGGTCGGGATCAGGTGGGCGTCGGCGTGGCTGTAACGCCCGGTAGCGGCGGTGAGCGGCTTTCCGTTGAAGAGCCCATTCAGCGTGGGAAGCGCGGCCGCAGCCAGAGGATTCGTCTGCGGGTCATCCCGTCCCAGGCCGACGCCGTCAAGGAAAAGGAAAAGGACACGGCGCATGGCGGCCACTGATCAAGCGTAGTCTTTCTCGATGATTTCAACCAGCCGCTCTTCCAGAACATCCAGCCCGGAGTCGACCTCCTTGTATGCGAGCCCGAGCCGCGCGGCTGCAGCGCGGGCGCGTTCGCTCTCGTCCTGGTCCGGCAGCTGGCGCAGGTAGAGCAACTCTTGGTAGTTGCCGAAATAGGTGTCGCGCAGCTCGGGGCGGCGGTCGAGGCCCAGCGATTCGATGACGAGGCCTTCGTAATGGTGGGCGAGGAAATCGGTCAGGTAAAAGGTGCCTGGTTGGCGTTCGGCCTGTTCTTCGAAGAGAGCGCCGCCGTAGAATTCGTAACAGTGGGGGCCGGGGATGCGAACGGCGTGGGGATAGCGGTCCAACAGCGAATCCAGCGCGCCAAGCGTGCCGCAGTCGCCGTAGCCGACGAGGATGCGGTCGAAGCGGCCGGCCCAGGCGGCGAGCTTTTTTTCCACAGCGGGGGCGATGCGTTCGGGGCGGTTATGCAGCTGCGCCGGGACAGCGGTCAACTCGTAATCCCAGTCGCGGCGGTTGGCGATGGCGATGAGTTCGCGCACAATCGCGCCGCAGGCGATGATTCCGATTTTCAAGCGCGTTCTCCTTGGCTCGCGAACAACGCCCGGAAAAGGGCCGAGACTGCTAAGACTGCCTGTCCAATCAAACAACCGTCAAACAACGGTCAAGCAAATCTGGCAGTTGCACCACTGTAAGGAACTAAGAGAACATCCCAATTCTGTCCGATTCAGCCTGTCCAATCAAACAACCGTCAAACAACGGTCAAGCAAATTCTGGCAGCTGCACCACTGTAAGGGACTAGGAGAACATCCCAATTCTGCCCGATTCAGCCTGTTCAATCAAACAACCGTCAAACAACGGTCAAACAAGAGCCTCCAATTGAGGAATTACCCGGCCCAGTAGGGCAGATATGTCCGGCTCTTAGAACCCACTTCAGGGTCTCTTATGATGACCAAACCTGAATCTACAGACTCTTTGAGAAGTCTCGATGCTTGCGACGCATTTTTTTCGTCGATGCCGAAGCGTTCTCGAATCGATGCATTATTCATAGGAAGTCTCATTACAAAGCGCAAACAGGCGTGCAGGTAACATGCCCGTACCCGGTCTCTTTCTTCCATTTCGCTTAGGGGCCTTTGGGCGAAGAGCGTTGTCCTTGTAAAGCCGTCTGGCGCCTCAAACAGTGGCGGCGGCAGTTGATAAAGTTCGGCTAATTCAACAACCTTATCAATTCCACTGCCGCGTTCTTCGCAAAAGTTGAATCGGCGCATCATCGAGGCCAAGGTTTCGTTGGGAGACCGTGGCGGTGAGTCCACAAAGCGGTCCGGATCCACCAGCGGGCTGCCCGGATTTGTGATTTCAATACGGCTGTCGAAAATCTCCACCATTGGCCCAGCGCCGGTGATAGTAAAGTCTTGGTGAATCAAGGCGTTTGCTACCAGTTCGCGCACCGCAATATCAGGATACATAGGCGCCGACCGCCGCATTGAGCGTTGGATGACTTCGTTTGTGGGTACAAGTGCCATAATGTACTCAACCGCTCTGGGGAATCCGACAGCGTATCCGAATACCCCTTCCTGTTCCCTAATCGTTTCGGTGCGCCCTGCGCCGCGGTATTGAATGACGCGGATGGCCTTGCGCTTGATCTGCTGAAAGTCACTCAGGTTTCGGGCAAAGAGGACGGCTCCCAGATTGCTGATGTTCCAGCCTCCGGCATCGCAGCGGGTGATCAGCCTTTCGTCCTGGAGTGTATTAAGGATTGCAGCACGTCCTTCAGGGATAGGTCTTTCAAGCAGTTCGAAGTAGGTGGGGTAGTCGAGTTGGCCTAAAGTGTCTTCGTCGCTTACTTGCTCTACAGCGACGCGATTCTCGAAAGTGATCTGGTCGAAGACACGCCAGAGCGTACGCTGTTTCTCGGGGTAATCCTTGAGTCTTTTCGTGCTGCCCCCTACACGAATAAACTCCTCCCCGCGGAAGGCCGCAGGCTGGTGTGATGCAGGCTCTACCTCCAAGAGAACGACCCATCGGCCGTTGATCTCGATATCGTTGAATCGAAAGTCAACATGGGGACTTATCTGGCTATACAGCCAAGTTTCTAGCGGTTCGTTGCCCTTTCGTGCAGTTGCAGGGGAAAAGGTAGTTCCACTAATTTCATGGGTTTCGTCGTCAATCCCCCAAATGGCCGAGGCGGAAGTTTTTCCATTGATGGCCGCTCCATTCGCCAGTGCAGAGATATTTCTACCAATTGTTTCAGGTTTATCATTGTTGCCCTTGAATTCAACCCATTCGGTTTCACTCGGCAGGAGGCACAATTCCCGCACCATGCCAGCGAGAAATTCAGGAGTTTGGGCAGGAATCATTTCCTACGCCTTTTCGTATACTTCCACGAAGTCATCGCAAGGGTCGGGTCGAATTATGATGGCCACCATCATTAACTGGTCCGTTATTCAGTTGCGTTCCTTTCACAACTCTGGACATGCTACCGTGGCAGGGTGATTGATGTCCGTCAGGTAGACGCGGCCACCCAGCGCACGAATTTTGAGTCACGAGATGATGTCGGCGTCCAGGCATAGTGTGATTTGCTGCTTGAGTCGGGTCAAGGGCCGTCTTATTGTGCCCTGCTTGGTAAAGAATTCAGATATATTGCGGCCACATTCCGCCATTTCTGTAATTCTTTTCGCAGTAGGCGGGTTGATGTGCTCTTTGGTAACTGTATGCAGTCGGGATTGAAGCGCATCAACCAATTTGCTGCCCGTAGTATACCTTATCGCTACGGTATTTTCATGCCTCCTACCTGTGGTGTTCCCTCACCTTTCGCAGCCAGCGCGCCAATCGAACGGCCCTGTCCGCGCTGTAACGCTTGGGCGGCGTATTTGAGACACAATTTTCGAAAGAACGATTCCAGCGTTATTTTCTCCATTTGTAGGCGGGAAAAGCGAAGATACAATTCATTCCGTTTGCCGCAGCGCCTCCCGCATGGCCTGCATGTGAACCGGAGTCGTGCCGCAGCAGCCGCCGATCACGTCGACGCCGAGCGTGTGCATGCTGCGGGCGTAGTCGGCCATCACTTCGGGCGTGCCGTCGTAGTAGACGTCGCCGCCCTGTAGGACGGGCAGGCCGGCGTTGCTCTGGGCGTAGAGCACGACATCCGGCGGGCGATTCTGGACCATCTCGGTCATGACGGTCTCGATTTCGGCGGGTCCGTTGCCGCAGTTGGCGCCGATCACCTGTACGCCCCAGCCGGCGAGCGTCTCAACCGCCTGTTTGGGGCTGACCCCCATCATCGTGTGCAAGTTAGTGTCGAATGTGAGCGTGCAGGCGACCGGCAGGTCCGACACCTGCTGTACGGCGCGCACGGCGGCCTCCACCTCCTGCAGGTCGCTCATCGTTTCGGTGAGGATGAAGTCGGCGCCGGCCTCGGCGAGGACGGCGACCTGTTCGGCGAAGAGCGCGATGGCCTCGTCCATTGTCAGCGTGCCCAGGGGGTCGAGCAGTTCGCCGGTCGGGCCGACAGATGCCGCCACCAATAGGTCGCCGACTTCGTCGGCCACCGCACGCGCCAGTCGGACGCCGGCCGCATTGAGTTCGTCTAGCCTGTCCTGCAGGTTGTGCATCTTGAGGCGGGCGGTCGTGCCGCCGAAAGTGTTGGTCGAGATGATGAGGGATCCGGCCTCGGCGTAGCCGCGATAGACGGCCTGCACGGCGTCCGGGTTATCGACGTTCCAGAGTTCGGGCGCGTCGCCGCCGGTCAGCCCTGCTTCCTGCAGCATCGTCGCCATGGCGCCGTCGGCGAGTAGCGGGGCGCCTGCCTGTAGCCGTTCGATCACGGGATGGGGGCGCGGGTCGAGCCATGCGGTGGAAGCCGTGCCGGACTTGATCGCGTCGAGCATTTCGCGAATTCGCCGCGGGGAGTAGTCGGCTTCGAGTTGTGCGGCGACGGCCTGGGCGACCTCCTGTGGGGCGCCCGCCTGTTCCTGCCAGTCGGTACGGAGCCAGCCGTCGAGGTATTCGTCGGTGCCGGTTGCGCCGGCGCGCATGGCGGCTTCGTCGATTGCGACCTGAAAGCGGGACGGCAGCTGGACCTTGTGCCTTTCGCGGGTCTCGGCGCGGGCCACGACCATTGACGGGAAGTCGCGCCAGAACGTGATTTGAAACTCTGTCACTTCAACTGAACCTCTTGGTCAATATATGCAGTGGCCAAACGCCACTGTCTTTTGCTGAATTATACCGACTGGCGCGCGGGAATGCCTAACGGTTGGCTTGGCGCACCGGCGCGCTGTTTTCATAGTTGGATTTTGGCCGTCTTTGCGATACCATTGCCTGAACTTGGACGCAAGAATTCTGGCAGGGTCATCGTCCAGGTGCTGCCTGCGCCGTGTCGTGTCCTGCGAGCTTTTTCGTTTCCAACGTGTGTTTTTTGAAATAATAAGCGGACCCATTTTCCAATGAAAGGAGACAGATTCATGAGAATCCGACATTCGTGGGCAGTGGTGGGCCTCATGCTCATCCTGGCGCTGCTGATCGGCGCATGTCAACCGGTCCCGCAGGCGCCTGCCGAGACGGAGATGGCAGATGAGGAAGAGATGGCCGCGGCGCTGAAGGTCGCCTTCGTTTATGTCGCACCGATCGGCGACCTGGGCTGGACGTATGCGCACGACCAGGGGCGGCTCTACCTGGAGGAGAATCTTGAGGGCGGCGCGGAGACGGCCTTCATTGAGAATGTGCCTGAAGGCCCGGACGCGGAGCGTGTTATTCGCGACTTTGCGCAGAAAGGTTACGACCTGGTTATCACCACCAGCTTTGGCTACATGGACCCGACGCTGACGGTGGCGGGGGAGTTTCCGGATGCGCACTTCGTGCATGTGTCGGGCTTCAAGACGGCCGACAACATGAGCACGTTGTTTGGCAGGATGTACCAGCCCCGCTATCTGAGCGGTCTGGTCGCCGGCAGTATGACGGAGAGCAACGTCATCGGCTATGTGGCGGCTTTCCCGATTCCTGAGGTTATTCGCGGCATCAACGCGTTCACGTTGGGCGTGCGCGAGGCGAATCCGGACGCGGAGGTGCGGGTTGTCTGGACGAACACGTGGTTCGGTCCGCCGGAGGAGAAGGAGGCGGCCGAGGCGCTGCTGGACCAGGGCGCGGACATCATCGCCCAGCACCAGGACACGACTGAGCCGCAGAAGGCTGCTGCCGAGCGGGGCGGGACCAGCATCGGCTATAACAGCGACATGCGCGTATTCGTCGGTGACTCGGTCCTGACCGGTCCGGTCTGGAACTGGGGCCCGGCGTTCCAGAGGTTTGCCGAGCAGGCGCGCGACGACACGTGGGAGACCACGCAGTACTGGGGCGGCATGGACGACGGGATCGTGGTCCTGGCAGAGATGAGCCCGCTGGTGTCCGATGACGCTGCCGCGATGGTCGCGGAAAAGCAGGCGATGATCGTTTCCGGCGAGACGGACGTGTTCTGCGGCGCGATGAACGGCCAGAACGGCGTCCAATTCCTGGATGACGGCCAGTGCATGGATGACGGCCAGATGCTGGGGATGGACTGGTTCGTGGAAGGCGTCGTCGGTGAGGCGCCGGGTGAGGCTGCGCCGCTTGGAAATTAGGTCTCGTTGTGGCAGGAAATGAAGGATAGAGAGCGCCACTTTTCGACTCGGCTCGTCTGCTTGTCCGAATCTGGCGTCTGAATCGAATCGACCGTGAGAATCCTCGATTGCTCCTCTCTAACCGTACCGGTTTATGAGAGGAGCAATCTGTTTCGCACCAGCTGAAGGACGGATGAGCGGATCCATCAGGATGACAACGATAAGGAGGGTCATATGAGGATTCGAAATTGGCGGGCAGCGGCGGCCGTCACGTTCATTCTGGCCTTGCTGCTCAGCGCCTGTCAGCCGATCAGCGGGGCGCCGACCGCGCAAAAGGCGGATGGCTCGGTGGAGATGGTCGAGTCGGTGAAGGTTGCGTTCGTGTATGTCGGTCCGGTGGGTGATCTTGGTTGGAGCTATGCGCATGACCAGGGCCGGCTGGCGCTGGAGGAACTCGGAGTGGAAACGGCCTACAGTGAACTCGTCGCTGAGGGTCCGGACGCGGCGCGGGTGCTGCAGAGCTACGCCTCCGAAGGCTATGACCTGATTTTTGCCACGAGTTTCGGCTATATGGACAGCGTTATCGAAGTGGCGGAAGGGTTTCCGGAGGTGAAGTTTGAGCATGCGACCGGATACAAGATCGCTGAAAATGTGGGTATTTACGACGGACGCGGCTACGAGGGATGGTACCTTGCCGGAATGGTTGCCGGCGCGATGACAGAGTCGAACGTCCTCGGTTATATTGCGCCTTATCCGATTCCGGAAGTGGTGCGAAATCTTAACGCCTTCGCCCTGGGCGCCCAGTCGGTAAATGCGGCTGTGGAAGTACGGCCGATCTGGATCTTTGCCTGGTTTGATCCCCCTGCTGAACGTGAAGCGGCCCAGGCCCTCATTGACGCAGGCGTGGATGTGGTTGCTCGCGAAAGCGACAGTGTCGAACCGGACAAATTGGCGCAGGAGCAGGGCGTTTATGCCATCGGCTACAACGCGGTTACCCCTGATATCGCGCCGGACGCATTGCTGACCGCGCCGATCTGGAACTGGCGGGTCATCTATGAAAAGAAGGTGCGAGACGTAGCGGCCGGGACGTGGAGCAATGAACCGATCTGGTGGGGCATGGCGGAAGGGGTGCTGGATCTGTGGCCCGTCGCCGATTTTGTGCCGGAAGATGTCAGGGTAGCGGTCGAAGAGGCTAAGGCTGGCATTCTTGACGGCAGTTTGCAGCTTTTCTGCGGCCCGATCCACGACAATACCGGCGCAGAACGGGTCGCTGACGGCGAGTGTATGGACGACCTTGCCCTACTCAGCTATGATTGGCTGGTAGAAGGCGTTACAGGGCAGATTCCGCAGTAGAGACGGGGTCACGTATCAGGTCGAGCGTGGGCTACGGGCGGTCGTCCCATTCTCGGTCTGCATCCCGTTCTTGGCGGCGGGCCACACTCAGGCTCTTCAATTCTCATGTCCGAAACCAATTTTTTGGCCGTGGAGATGCGGGAGATCACCAAACGGTTTCCCGGCGTTCTGGCGAACGATCGCGTCGATCTGACGATTCATAAGGGCGAGATTCACGCGCTATTGGGAGAGAACGGCGCGGGAAAATCAACCTTGATGAACGTCCTCGCGGGGCTGTATCTGCCGGAGCAGGGGCAGGTGCGCGTACACGGCCGGTCTGTGCACATTGATTCGCCGCGAACGGCGTTCGACCTAGGCATCTCGATGGTCCACCAGCATTTCAAACTGGTGATGAACCAGACGGTGGCGGAGAACATAATCCTGGGGATGGATGATCCCTACTGTGAGCCTTCCGAGCAGGGGCGTTTTCGACCTGTGCGACTGGACATGGCCCGGGTACAGCGGCGGATCGCCGAGGTGAGCGAACAGTACGACCTGGCCGTGGACCCGGACGCGTTCATCTGGCAGCTGAGCGTGGGTGAGCAGCAGCGGATCGAGATCCTGAAGGCGCTGTACCGGGGCGCTGACATACTGATTTTCGACGAGCCGACTGCGGTCCTGACGCCGCAGGAGGCCGACGCGCTGGGTCAGACGATGCAGCGCATGGTGCAGGAGGGCAAGACGATCATCTTCATCAGTCATAAGCTGGATGAGGTGACGCGCTTTGCCGATCGCGTGACCGTGCTGCGCCAGGGGCAGGTGGTGGCGACCGAGGAGGTGACGGGCTCGACGAGCGCCGCGCACTTGGCGCAGTTGATGGTTGGGCGTGCGGTCATTTTCCGTATCGACAAAGAGGAGCAGGCGTTTGGCGAAATCTGCCTGGAGGTTGACAAGGTTTGCTGCCTGAACGAGAAGCGGTTGCCGGCGCTGCATGATGTTTCGCTGCAGATTCGCAGCGGTGAAATTCTTGGCATAGCCGGCGTGGCCGGCAACGGGCAGAGGGAGCTGGCTGAACTGTTGACCGGTCTACGGCGGGCGACCGACGGCCGAGTGCGTCTGTTGGGGCGGGACATTACCAACCATTCGCCGCGGGCGATCATCGACGCCGGTATCGCCCACATCCCCGAGAGCCGCATCCACGTGGCGACGGTCGGTTCGATGAATGTGGCGGACAACATCGCGCTCAAGCATTACCGCAACAGGCCGGGGCTGTTCCTTGACCGCGGCGGGCTGGATAAGATGAGCGCTGAACTGGTGGCCGAGTTCAACGTGGACACGCCGGGCATCCGCACGAACGCGGGCGCGCTGTCGGGTGGCAATCTGCAGAAGTTGATTCTGGCCCGGGAGCTGACGACCGATCCGAAGTTGATCATCGCGGCCCACCCAACCCAAGGGTTGGACGTGGGCGCGACCGAGGCGGTGCGTAACCGTCTGCTGGAGCAGCAGGCGGCCGGTGTGGCGGTGCTGTTGATCAGCGAGGACCTGGATGAACTGTTCAGTCTTGCCGACCGCATCGCGGTGCTCAACGGTGGGCGCGTGATGGGCGTTGTCGACATCGGCGCGGCCACCCGCGAGCAGATCGGCCTGATGATGGTCGGCAAGCAGACGGCTTGACCCGGTAGGCAACGCGCATGGAAGTTCTGCAAAAGGCCGGCTCGGCCATTCTGCTGCTGGTGGGAGCGCTCTACCCGCTGGCCGCGATCTACGTGATGATGAAGTTCCTCGCGCGCGCTGACGCGCCCCGGCCCTCGCTTGCCTTCTTTTTAATTAATTTTGTCCTGATCGCGACCGTGCCGCTGGCCGGGATACTGGGCGGATTTGCCGGCTTCGCGCCCACGCTATGGGAAAGCCAGGTCATTCGCGTGGTCGTCTACGGCGCCGGCTTCCTCTCGCTGGTGGCGCTGGCAGCGCTGTTCATCAGCATGCGCGTGCGGCAGCCGGACGGCGGCGGATAGCGAGTATGTACGCCCGCACGCGAGGAGCGCGTCGAACCGTAGCCGCCGCGAGCCGCAATGCCGATGGCTGAGGCCCCTGTGCACCTTCCGAGGCCGGTTTACCGCTTCTTCGCTGCGGGCGGCGCGGCGGTAGCCCTGCTCTTTGTGTGGGAGATTTCGGGCGAATTCAGTCTGCCCACCCTCTTTTTCCTGCTGGCGGCGGTCGGATTTGCGTCCGTCTATCTGCGCTGGGCGTTGATGCGCCTGGAGTTGACCGCGGACGGTGTGACCGTTCACGCGCCGCTGCAATCGCCGCGGCATGTCCTCTTTCGCCAGATGATCAGTTGCGTCGAGGCCGGCCGCATCACGCCCGGCCTCAGTCTCGTCTATTGGCCGGTCAACGCCGACGGTCTCGTCGAAATGGAGACGCCACGCACACTGTTTCTGCCGGCGGTGGCGCGCCAGGAAGAGCTGCTGGCAGCGCTGGAAGAGCGGATACCGGGCTGACCTGATTGGATATCGTGACGGGGGTTTTAGCGAAGTGGCGTCTGAGCGGGCGAAGGTGCTGTTTGTCAGCGGTGAATATCCGCCGATGGTGGGCGGCGTGGGCAGATTTACGGCAGAGCTGGCGGAGGCCCTGCAGGCCGGGGGCGCGCCGGTCGCCGTGTTGACCGATGCGCAGGTCCCAGCGTCCACTGGGGGGGATGCGGTGCGCGTTCTGGCGCAGACGGGCGGCTGGGGATGGCGGCTGCTGCGCGATGTGCCCGCGTGCGCGCGTGCGGTTGGCGCCGACTGGGTCCATGTCCAATACCAGACCGCGGCGTTCGGCATGCATCCGGCCATCAATGCGCTGCCCCGCTTTCTGCGGCGGCAGGGTCTGCACGCAGCCTGGACGTACCACGATCTGCGTGTTCCCTATCTCTTTCCCAAGGCTGGCAACCGCCTGCGCAATTGGGTCACGCGCCTGCCGCTGCGTGCGGCGGATGCGGTCATTGTCACGAATCAGAGTGACTGGGAGTCGGTGCGGGCGCAGACGCGGCCTGGGCAACTTCATCGCATTCCGATCGGAAGCGACATCAAGAGCCGCCAATTCTCCAATCAGGAGAGGATACAGCGCCGGGCGATGCGCGGCTACGGCGGCGATCAGCTTGTGCTTGGTTATTTCGGATTTCTTAATGCCAGCAAGGGCGGGCTGACCCTGGTGGAGACGCTGGATGCGCTGGTGCAGGACGGACGGGATGCGCACCTGCTGATGATCGGCGAGCGGGTCGGCGCGAGCGACGGGACGAATTTCATGTATCTGCAGCGGGTCGAGGGCAGTATCGCCGAACGGGGGCTGGGCGGTCGCGTGCAGTGGACCGGCCACCAGTCGGATGCCGAGGTCGCGGCCGATTTCAACGCCATTGACGTGCTGGTGATGCCCTATGAGGATGGCATGAGTATGCGCCGCAGCACGCTGACCGCGGCGCTCGCAAACGGCTGCGCGATCGTGACGACATATCCGCAGGTCCCGACGCCGGAGTTGGCGCCGGACTCCGATCTGCTGCTCGTTCCTGCGAGGGACCCGGCGGGGGCGGCCGCGGCTGTAACGCGTATCGCCGAGGATGCCGACCTGGCCGCGAACCTGCGGGCCAATGCGCGGCAGGCCGCGCGGCAGTTCAGCTGGGATGTGATCGCGGCGCGGCACCTGGAAATCTACAATGGATAGGCCCAGTTCTCGCAGGTGCCCATCTCCTGACCATTGACCCGCCAACCGTCGCGTTGTACACTTTCGGCAGCGCAACTGCCAGGCAGATAAGACGAGCCAACGCATGGAGGTCAATTGATGGAATATCGCGCATTTGGGCGTACCGGACTGGACGTGTCGGCGATCGGCTATGGCTGCTGGGAGATTGGCGGGGGCTATGGTCACTTTGACGAGAGTGAGGTCGTGGCGGCGGTGCAGCGTGCGCTCGACCTGGGTATAAATCTCTTCGACACCGCGGAGGGTTATGGATATGGGCAGTCTGAGCGGCTTCTGGGCAAGGCGCTGGGCGCGCGGCGCAAGGAGGCGATCGTTGTCACCAAGTTCGGCATCTATCAGCCGGACGGAGAGTGGCAGCGCGACAGCCGCCGCGAAACGGCGCTGGCGGCGATCGATCGCAGCCTGAAGGCTCTCGGGACCGACTATGTGGACGTCTATCTGATCCACTGGCCGGACAGGCAGACGCCGCTGGAGGAGACGGTGGGCGCGCTGGAAGAGATCGTGCAAGCCGGCAAAGCGCGTTTCGTCGGCGTCTCAAACTTTACGCCGGACCAGATCGAGACCTGCATGGCGACCCGTCGTGTAGATATCGCCCAGTACGGCTATCACCTCTTCGACCGCCGCCTGGAGCGCGAGATCTTCCCGACGATTGCACAGCACGAGATTGGCCTGATGACCTACGGCTCGCTGGCGCACGGGCTGTTGACCGGAGCGTTCACGCCTGAGACGACGTTCGACGAGGGCGACTGGCGCTCGAACGGTGTCGCTTTCAACATCCCGCTCTTTACCGAGGAGGTCTTTGCCAGGAATGTGGCTGCCGTGGACGATCTCAAGCCGATCGCGGCCCGCCATGGCAAGACGGTCGCGCATCTGGCGCTGCGCTGGGTGCTGTCGAACCCGGTGGTGAGCGTGGCGCTGGTCGGATTCCGCCGTCCCGCCGAGGTCGAGGAAGGGGCTGCAAGCCTCGACTGGTCGCTCGACCAGGAGACACTGGACGAGATTGACGCGGTCTTCGCCAAGCACGGGGTGGATACGGCGCCCCCCGTTTGGGTAGAGGCGCTGTGAGCGCTAACATTCAAAGATTTCGATTTCGGTAAACAGAGAAAAGGAAACGTGTGTATGGCTGCACAGCGGCTACGCGTACTTACTGAGGAGCAGGTCAGGCAGTTCAGGCTCAACGGTTTTCTGACCGTCGAGAACGTTCTCTCAACCGAAGAAGTAGAGATTTTGGCTGCGCACACCGATCTGATCGCGGCGGGAGAGGCCGCGAACATCCCGGAAGCGAGCATCCAGCTGGAGAAGGTCTTTCGCGAGGGTGAACGGGATGTTACCGACCGGGTTCTTTCGGTGCGTAAGCTGCACAACCTGGCGGTCTACGATGAGGTCATGTGGGGCCATGCCACGCATCCCCGCATCGTCGACATCATCGCCGATCTGCTGGGCAGCGAAGACATCAAGATGTACGGCGACCAGCTCTTCATGAAGGCGCCGGTCACGGGCACGGAGCAGCCCTGGCACCAGGATTCGGCGTCGTGGCGGGACATTTTCCCGATGGACCTGGTGTCGGCGTGGACGGCGATCGATGCGGCGCTGGTCGAGAACGGCTGCCTTAACTTCGTGCCCGGCACGCACCGCTGGGGGATGATGCGCAAGCCGCAGCTGGAGTGGTTCCTGGAGGACCTGGGGAGCGAGGCGTGGCCGATCGTGTCGGCGCCGCTGAGCGCCGGAAGCGTCAGTTTTCACCACAGCCTGGTCCTGCACCAGAGCAACGCCAACCTGTCCGGCCGGCGGCGGCGCGGTTACGCGGTCCACTACATGCGCGCCTCGTCGCAGCGTGACGCATCGGTTACGGATGCGCCTAAGATGCCGCCGTTCAAACAGGTCAGGGGACGTTCGTTTGCCGGGCGGGTGTAACTACGCTTGCAGTGAGTCGCCGGCAGGTACTCAGACAGCCGCACGCAGGTAAGTACTTCCCAGTCACAACCAGATATGGCTACACCACTCCGGGCGGGCCGAGCGGATGCGGGCCGTTCGTGTTCGCATTGGCGCGGGCGTGGACGTAGACGGCGTCCTGCACCTCGAGGATGCGCACCGCGTCGGTGATGTCGGGCTTGAAGCTGCGCCCTTCCGCGATCGCGGCCAGCGCGCGCCGGATCATCTCGCGCATCAGGCCGCCGTAGTCGCTGTCGGGGTGGAAGGTGACGCCCTGCGTGGTGTGGACCTCGACGACCGGTTCTCCCTGCTGGTTGTAACGCTGCAGGACGGTCGCCTTGCTGCCGACGAAGCGGAAACTGTGATCGCCGCTGCGTGCGCCGGACTGGTAGCTGTAGCCTGATTCGACGATTCCCGTTATTCCGTCATCGGTGCGCAGCACGCCCACCGCCACATCCTCTATTTCACGCGCGTACATCGTATTGGAAATGACGCTGCCGACCACGCTGACAGGTCTGTCCCCGACAAATTGCAAGAAGGTGTCGATTCCGTGGGCGGCTTCGGTCGCCCAGCAGCCGCCACCGGAGATTGCAGAGTCGTTGTGCCATGCGGAGGGCGTCGGGTCGTAGCGCGAGGGCGGCCCGTTGTTGAGACGGCTGTTGTAGAGGACAAGGTCGCCGAAGCTGCCGTCGTCGAGCATCTGTTGGACGAGGGCGACGAGGTAGGTGGCGCGGTTGGGCAGGGTCATGGCGCTGAAGACGCCGCGTTCTGCGCACAGCTCGGCGGCGGGTCTCATGCGGGCGGCGCAGTCGGCGAAGGGTTTGTCGAGCAGGAAGGGGATGTCGCGCTGCGCGCAGGCGAGGACGTGCTGCGGCATTTCGGTGTGTTTGCCGGCGACCAGTGCAGCGTCGGGCCGGGACGCATCCAGACATTCGCCGGCCGAGCTGTAGGCGGGGCAGCTGAATTCATCGGCCAGCTGCTGGCGCGGGCCCTGTTCGGCGTCCATGACGGCGACGATCTCATGGCCCAGGTCGCGCGTCGTTGTCGCCATGCCGCGCCCGTGATGACTGTAGGAGAGTAGAGCGATTCGCATTGTTTTGCACCTCAGATCCAACCGTGGTTGCGGGTAACGGGTATGCCGTGGCGCTGGTGGTTCCACGACAGGCCGTTCTCCAGGATGACCTCGCGCCCGCTGATCGCCGAGCTTTCTGCCGCGAAAAGGATCTCCATAATGTGGCGGCCCCACTCGCCGGAAGTAGGCGGCTCGAGATCCTGTTCGATCGATTCCACGAATGATTTCCACTCATGGTGCATCTCGACCGGCGGATCATCGAAGGGGATCTCTTTCCACTTGTCGCCCTGCCCGACTCTGACGAACTTTTCGCCGTGCTGGCTGAAGCGCAGGGTGCCGTTGGCGCAGATGACCTGGCTTTCGTAGTTGGGCGCGCCGTCGGCGAATCCGACCGAGACGGCCACGCCGGCCAGGCCGTTCTTGTAACGGACGAGAGCGGTGGCGGTGTCGTCGCTGGCCTGGTAGTGGGCGCGGGTGCCGATGCTGGCGGATACGGATACGGCCTGGGAGGCCATCAGCCAGGTGAGGCGGTCGACGACGTGGACGCCGTTGGCGAGCCACATGCCGCCGCCGTGGAAGCGGCTGCGGTACTGCGGGGGGCGGCTGGCGAAATTCCAGTTCTTGGACATGTAGCAGACGATGGTCATCAGTGGGCCCAGCTGGCCGGAATCGAGGATCTCCTTGGCCTTGAGGCTGGTGCCGTAATAGTGCTGCGTCTGGCCGACCATGAGCTTGACATTGTTGCTGGCGGCGGCTTCGATCATGTTGTCGCACTGTTCGAGGCTGAGCGCCATCGGTTTTTCGACGAGGACGTGCTTGCCGGCATTGCAGGCGTCGACGGTGAGGCGGTGGTGGAGCTGGTGGCCGAGTACGACGGCGACGGCGTCGATTTCGTCATCCTTGAGAAGCTCGGTGTGGGTGGGGTAGCCCTTGGGGATGTCGTACTTCTCCATATACTCGCGGCGCTTCTCTTCGAAGAGGTCGGCGACCGCGACGACTTCGACGTTGTCGAGGGTATCGATGGCACTGCAGTGGGCGCGGGCGATGCCGCCCAGACCGATGATTCCGACTTTCAAATTCGCCATGCTTGGTTGTCTCGCTCCTGTGGTTATTGGTTCTTCAGATTCTTACTCAATTCGTGAGAAAACAGGTTTTGTCCCAGGACCTGGTTTGATGTCGGATCTGCCATGTAGTGGGAGAGCAGCGTAATCGGCACGATTGAGCGCGTCATATCCAGCCGTAGTTGCGGGTGACGGGTGTGCCCGATCGCTGGTGTGTCCACGAGAGGCCGCTTTCGAGGACGACGTCGCGCCCGCTGATGGCCGAACTTTCGGCGGCGAAGAGGATCTCCATGATGTGACGGCTCCACTCGCCGGAGGTGGGCGGCTCGATGTCCTGTTCGATCGACTCGACAAACGATTTCCACTCATAGTGCATGACGGCCGGCGGGTCGTCATAGGGGATATCCTTCCACTCATTCCCCTGTCCGAGCTGGAGGAACGGTTGTCTGCCTCCGCCGATGCGCAGGGTGCCGTTGGCGCAGATGACCTGGGTGTCGAAGATGGGCGCGCCGTCGGCGAAGCCGATCGAGACGGCAACGCCGGCGAGGCCGTTCTTGTAGCGGATGAGGGCGGTGGCGGTGTCATCGGCGGCCTGGTAGTGGGCGCGCGTGCCGATGCTGGCGGAAACAGAGACGGCCTGGGAGGCCATCAGCCAGGTGAGGCGGTCGACGACGTGGACGCCGTTGGTCACCCACATGCCGCCGCCGTGAAAACGGCTGCGGTACTGCGGGGCGCGATTGGCGTAGGTCCAGTTTTTGGACGAGTAGCTGACGATCGTCATCAGCGGCCCTAGCCGGCCCGAATCGAGGATCTCCTTCATTTTGAGGAGGATGCCGGAGAAGTGCGGGGTATGGCCGACCATGAGCTTGACGTTATTGCTGGCGGCGGCATCGATCATGTCGTCGCACTGCTCGAGGCTGAGCGCCATCGGCTTTTCGACAAGGACATGCTTGCCGGCGTTGCAGGCGTCGACGCTGAGGCGGTGGTGGAGCTGGTGGCCGAGGACGACGGCGACGGCGTCGATTTCATCGTCCTTGAGAAGCTCGGTGTGCGAGGGATAGCCCCTGGGGATGTCGTACTTCTCCATATACTCGCGTCGCTTCTCCTCGAAGAGGTCGGCGACAGCGACGACCTCGACGTTGTCGAGGGTGGCGATAGCGTCGCAGTGGGAGCGGGCGATGCCGCCCAGCCCGATGATTCCGACTTTCAGTGTGGACATATCAGCTTGTCGCTCCTGTAAGCTGTCAATTTAAGAGGCCGCTGGTGGTGCCCTCGACGATCCAGCGCTGGATTGTAAGGGTGATGATGACGGGTAATGTCGTGAGGATGACGACTGCGTGCCTTCCATCCGCGCTGATCGGTGCGACTTTGGTACAATACGGCGCGAAGTTGCTCATGAATCCTATCAGATAATTCCCCTGCCTTTCAAGTCGGAAGCGGGGGGCAGGGTCGAATGGAGATGACCGGATGACAATGAAGATCGCTGTAGTTGGGACCGGCGGCGTTGCGGTGAGGAACTATCTGCCCTACATCGCTGAACACGAAGATATCCAGCTCAGCTACCTGAACCGGACGCGCAGCAAGGCTGAGGCGGCGGCGGAGCAGTTCGGCGGCCGGGTGGCGGCGGATCCGGCCGACTTGATGGCGGACGAGCCGGACGCCTGCCTGATATTTACCAGGGAGATGGAGCGGGTGGACGCGGCCAACGCGCTGCTGCCGCACGGGCCGAAGCGGCTGTTTTTTGAGAAGCCGCTGGCGGCGCGGCACGGCCAGGCGAACGTGGTGGAGGAGGACTTCTTCGACGCGCGGGCGCTGCTGCAAACGGCGCACGGCGCGGGCGTGGAGACTGCGATGGTCTTCAACTACCGCTTCTTCGACCAGACGCAGCTGGCGCGAGAGATCGTGGAGCGGGAGGCGTTCGGGCAGCCGGTGCATTTCACGGGCATGGTGCACTATAACTGTTGGAGCCATTGCATTGACCTGGTGCTGCAGTTCATGGGGCCGGCGGCGAGCATCAGCGCGCAGGCGTCCGGGCCGGGCACGGACGGGGGAGACTCGGGCAACGTTACGGTGGCGGCGCGCATGGCAAACGACGCCACCGGCACGCTGATTGGCACCTCCGCCATTGACCTGAAGCTGCCGCTCTATGAGTTGACTTTCGCGTATGAGCACGGGCGGCTGAGCATGCGCGACCTGGACGGCGAGATGGAGGTGATCGACTACCGCACGGGCCGCCACGAGCGGCACAGCCTGCCGTACGACTTTTCGCGCTGGGACCAGTACCGGGCGTCGTTCGGCAAGGCGATCAACGCCTATCTGGACAGCGTGCGGGATGGGGCGCCGCCGCCGATTCCGGGCGTAGCAGGGCTACAGGAGTTGCAGTTCGAGGCGGGGATCAAGCGGGCGATTGCCACGGGAGTGACGGTGGATCTGGAGGAGGCGTTTGGGATGGGGGGGGGTACCCTGATGTCGTGTATTGAGTTAGACACCTGCGGTTCCTGAGCAAGCAAATTGCTTGTGGTCAAATCTTAGGGTAGCATTGCGGGCGGGAATGTTGTTAATGTCAAGCGTGCTCTGCTGACTCCCTGTCCCGCAAAGCTACAGATATTGTTCCTCAACCTCAGTCTATGGCTAACAAGTCTGCTTTTTCCATCATAATAGAAGATTGGTGGGCGTCTAAGTCAAGGACGCGGGGAAATATTGCGGGCGGACTCATCATCCTTGAGAATCTACGTGACGATTTCAATTTGGATATTGAGGCACATAAGGCTACCGGAAGCGATCAATTGAGAAACGCCAGTCGTCCAAACGTTCAGAAGATACTGGCGCGTTTTAGTGAAGAAAGGGTTTTGTTACGAGAAGGAGGCCGGACAAATCGTGGCTTGATGAAAAACCTTCAGCCATTGCTGCAGGCGCTGTCTGACGCTGGTATGGACCAACTCCCGTTGGAGTCCAGAGAGATTGAAATAGAAAACATGCAGACTTTTCTTGCTAAGGATACTCTGAACAAGTCTGATTGATTGTGGCATAATACTGCAATAGTGGGCGTGCGACAGGAAAATGGGGGAAGAGGACAATGGAGCAGCCGACATTTGGGGAGTTGGAATACGAAAGCAAGAAACGCAAGACGCGTCGGGAGAAATTCCTGGAGCGGATGGATGGTCTGATTCCGTGGCGTCAGCTGGAAGCGCGTATCCGGCCGCACTATCCCAAGGCGGGACGCGGCCGGCGGCCGTATCCGTTGTCGGTGATGCTGCGCATCTACTGTGTGCAGTTGTTCTACAACCTGAGCGATCCGGGCATGGAGGATATGCTCTACGAGGTCGAGTCGGTGCGACGGTTTGTGGGGCTGCGGTTGTCGGGTGCGCTGCCGGACGAGACGACGATACTGAACTTTCGTCATCTGCTGGCGAGACACGAGTTGGGGTCGGTTCTATTGGAGGAGATCAATCGTCATCTGGAGTCGCAGGGAGTGCGGTTGCGGGAGGGAACGATCATCGATGCCAGCATCATCGAGGCGCCGTCGACGACGAAGAATCGTGCGCGGCGACGCGACCCTGAGATGCATCAGACGAAGAAGGGGAATCAGTGGCATTTTGGGATGAAGCTGCATATCGGCGCCGACGCTGAGACGGGAATCGTACATAGCGTGGCGACGACAGCGGCGAACGTGCATGACGTGACCGTGGCGTCGCGCCTGTTGCACGGAGGCGAGAAGGAGGTGTGGGGCGACGCTGGCTATCAGGGCGTGGCCAAGCGGGCGGAGATGCGGGCGCTGGATGTAGAGTGGCATGTGGCGCTGAGGCCTGGGCGACGGCGGCAACTGCCGTCTGAAAGCGAGGAGGCGTTGGCCGAGAAGCGTAAGGCGTCGGTCAGAGCAAAGGTGGAGCATCCGTTCCTGCAGGTGAAGCGGCGCTTCGGCTATGCCAAGGTGCGCTATCGCGGCCTGGCCAAGAACACGCAACGGCTGACCTGCTGGGGCTGGCCAACTTGATGACAGCCGAGCGCCACTTGGCGGTGTGAGGGAGCAATCACTTTTGACAGGCCCGCCGCCGAGCCGTTTTGAGGCGCAAACAGGCTTGAACGGCAACTGACTGCCGGTTGAAAATCTTCCTGCTTCCCCCACCATTCATCTCAATTGTGGACTTGTTCAGACGTTCCCTAAAAGAGCACGGGACATATTCAATGCAGAAAAGATAACTCTCGAATATAAATCGGGCATGACTTCACGCGAAATTGTTGGCAAAATTCTGGCGTCGGCAGGCAAACGTCTAAAGGCCGGCGAAGTTGCGGAATACCTGGTTGGGGCAAAACTCTCCCTCCGATTTCCAAGTTACAACATCAGGAATTCGGCAGCCAGCACTGCCGATCTGCAAACAGAAGAACAAGGGGATTTCCAGATCAACGATTGTGTTTTTCATGTGTCCGTGGCCCCCAATAGAGGTCATTTCGATAAGTGCCTAGGCAATTTAGCGGATGGGCTTAGGGTCTTTCTGCTTGTACCCGACGAAATCTTGGCAGGTACACGACAGAACGCGCAAATGGATACAGATGGCCAGGTCTCGGTGGAGGCCATAGAATCCTTCGTGTCCCAGAACATAGAGGAATTATCCGATTTTTCAGGATCAAGAGTTCCCCAAAACATTAGGTGCCTATTGGACAGATATAACGAAAGATTGGCCGAAGTAGAGACTGATTTGTCATTGCAAATCAAGATCCCCGGGGTTCTGAAAAAGTAGGCAAGCGGAAATAACTCCAAGATGCAATCTGACTTTCCACCCATCAATTCAATGAACTCGACACTTTCCTTTGTAGAGTATTTCGCGGGCATTGGTCTGTTTCGTATGGGGCTTGAGGCGGCGGGCTGGAAGGTCGTTTATGCAAATGACTGGAGCGCCGAACGCGAGCAAATGTACAAAGGTTTTTTTGGCGAAAGTTATCTGGTGCGGGACGTCTTTTCCTTGGAGGCTGAGGCAATCCCCCAGGCGACCTTAGCTACATGCTCCTTCCCCTGCATCGATTTGTCGCTTGCCGGGAAGGGTAAAGGCATTAATGGAAGGCATTCGGGTGCTTTTTGGGGATTTCACGAGATTCTGAAGAAACAGGGAGAAAACGCGCCACCGATCGTTTTGTTGGAAAATGTAACAGGATGGTTGTATTCCAATGGCGGGAGTGACTTCTGCGTTACAGCGAAATCTCTTAATGACCTTGGATACTCTTGCGATGTTTTTATGCTAAACGCTCGTTCCTTTGTTCCACAGAGCCGCCCCCGTCTCTTCATGATAGGAGTAAGATCGGCCAGTGTGGATGATGATTCTCCTCATTTCACTTCTAGGTCAAAGAGACTGCTGCCACATCGACTGAGATTGCTGATGCTAGAAAATGAAGATATTCAATGGGCGCGACTTGAAATCCCGGAACCTCCATCTTACTTAAGCGAAGGTTTCACGGATTCCACGGTTGAAAGACTTCCGCAAGAGGATCCCCGCTGGTGGCCCGAGCAGAAGGTCGAGAAGCATTTGGGCATGATGTCCTCTTCTCATTTAGAAATGGTGAAAAAACTGGCTTGCGGAAGTAAGGAAAATTTTAGAACGTTTTATCGGCGACGTCGTGCGCAAGGGCAACGTGCGGAGGTTCGAAGTGATGACATTGCTGGCTGCCTACGGACTGCAGTCGGGGGGAGTGGCAAGCAATTCTTGGTCGCTGCGGGTAACGGGAGAATCCGAATGAGGACTCTTACAGCAAGGGAGTACGCCCGCTTGCAAGGTGTGCCCGATTCATTTCCAATTGTGGCAAAGACTGAGAGACAGTCCCTTAGCGCATTTGGTGATGCAGTCTGTGTTCCCGTCGTTACATGGATTGCGACGCATGTATTGAGTCCTTTGATACAGAAGTTACATTTAGAAACCGAAAACGAGCCGCAAACCAGACAAGAGCCGGTTTGGCAGATTGTCTGGAAAAGCTTTTAGGTGGCTACAAAAGAGTTCAACGTTCGTTGTCCATGTAAATCATTCAATTGCCCAATGCCGGCTGTTGCGCAGTTCACACGCCGCGGGGCTGACCATGGTCGACAAAGTAAGTCCAACCATTCGCAGTCGCATAATGGCGCGAGTTAAGTCTAAAGGCATGAAGCCGGAGATGCAGGTACGCCGGCTCCTTCACAGCATGGGATACCGTTATCGCCTGCATCGAAAAGATTTACCTGGTAGACCCGACTTGGTGTTTCCTTCGCGACGCAAGGTCGTTTTTGTGAACGGATGCTTTTGGCATTTCCATTCGGGATGCTCAAAGGTGCGAATTCCCGCCACCAACCGGGACTATTGGGTAACAAAGTTGGAGCGCAACAGAGCCAGAGATGAGCGAAATGTCGTTATGCTTGAAGAAAACGGGTGGTCCGTGATGACCGTGTGGGAGTGCCAGTTGCAGGACACGGTTTCGACGACTGAGCGATTAGTTACATTTCTCGATTCCTAATTTGCATCCCGCTTTTGCGAAGCCGACACCCCCCTCTTCATGTACTGAACACGGCACCAACTCAATCCAACTGCTGCAGCTCCGTCTTCGGCAGCTCCTTGGTCGGGTCGACGAAGGGGACGCGCACGACTTCGGCGTCGATGAGGCCGTCGGCGGGGAGCTGCACCTTCACTTGCGTGCCCCTCTTCCAGTGCGTGCGCGGCATGACGGCAAGGGCGATGTTGGAATCCTGGGCCGGCGACCAGAAGGCGCTGGTGACGTAGCCGACGTCATCGCCTGAGCCGCTGTCCTTGACCAGATAGAAGTCCTCGTTGTACCAGACGATCGGCTGGCCGCCGAGCCGCAGACCGACGAGCCGCTGCTGCACACCCTCCTGCTTGATCCTCGTGAGCGCCTCCTTGCCGATGAAATCACCCTTGTCGAGGTCAACCTGCCAGCCGAGGCGGACTTCGTAGGGGTTGTTCTCGATGTCCATGTCCTGGCCGTAGGAGAGGATGCCGGCCTCGATGCGGCGGATGTGACTGGGCGCGATGACGCCGAGGTTGAACTCCTCGCCCTGTTCGAGGATGTAGGGCCAGACGTCGTCGGCGTGGAGCATGGCGTTGTGCAGGTAGATCTCGAAGCCGAGCTCGGCGGAGAAGCCGGTGCGCGAGATGGTGACGCGATGGCCGTTGACTGTGTCGTGGATCAGGCCGTAGTAGGGCATCTCGCGCACGTGGGAGCCGACCATCTTCTCCAGCAGATCGGCCGATTTGGGGCCCTGGATCTGGACAGGGGAGACGTCGAGCTCGTGGATGTCGACGTTGAATCTACCGGTGGCGTTGACGCCCTGGGCCCAGAGCAGCACATCGGAGTCGGAGATGCTGAACCAGAATTCGTCCTCGGCGACGCGCAGCAGCACGGGGTCGTTGATGATGCCGCCGTACTGGTTGCAGAGGATGACATAGCGGGCCTGCATAGACGGCAGGAGCGTGTGGACGTCGCGGGTGATGAGGTAGTCGACGAACGCGGCGGCGTCGGGGCCTTTGATGCAGATCTGACGTTCGACGGCGACGTCCCACATGCTGACGTGCTCAGTGAGGAATTTGTACTCGGCGAGCATGCCGCCGTCCTCGGGCTTGATGTAGGCGCGCGGGTGATACTGATGGTTGTAGGTGGTGTAGGCCCAGCAGCCGGCGGCCTTGGAGAGGTGCCACCAGGGCGACTTGCGGATGCGGGTCGAGATGAGCATGCGGGCGTCGCTGTTGCCGCTCTGGCGCAGGTTGATCGGCAGGCGGCGGCGCTTGAGGCCATCGATGAGTAGGGTCTGTGTCATGTGTGGTTGCTCCGAACGTCAGTGGATAGTGGATAGTGGTTAGTGGATAGTTGCATTTCAGGATTTTAGTCTTGTGCCGCGGGGGTCGTAGAGGGGGTCTTTTGCGACCGTTGCGGGAAGATGTTTGCCGAAGTAGAGGATATTCAGGTTGGTCCCTCTTCAGCGTGGTCGGTTGGCAGGTAGCCGTATGCGATGCCGCGGCCGATGGTGTGGCCGTAGTTGGCGCTGGTGACGTAGCCGAGCACGCGCTCGCCGTCGACGATCGGCTCTTTGCCCATGACGACGGCGTCCGGGTCGTCGAGGGTCATGCAGCAGAGCCGGCGGGAGAGGCCCTCGGCGCGGATTCTTTGCAGAGCGTCGCGGCCGATGAAGTCATCTTTGTCGAGGCGGACGGCGAAACCGAGGCCCGCTTCGTATGGATTGTACTCGGTGTGGATGTCCTGGCCCCAGAGCCGGTAACCCTTTTCGAGGCGCAGCGAGTCGAAGGCGCCGCCGCCGGCCGCGATCAGGCCTAGGGGACGGCCGGCTTCCCAGAGGATGTCCCAGAGGCGCAGGCCCTGGTCGACCGGGGCGTAGAGCTCCCAGCCGAGCTCGCCGACGTATGAGATACGCAGCGCCAGAACGGGGAGCTCGGCGACGGTGATGCGCTGCGCGGTCAGGTAGGGGAAGGCGGCGTTGCCCAAGTCATCTTCGCTGACGCGGCTGAGCAGGTCGCGGGCGCGCGGCCCCCAGAGGCCGATGCAGCAGTGGCCGGACGAGATGTCGGTCAGAATGGCGGAGCCGTCGTGCGGCAGGTGGGCCTCGATCCAGTCCAGGTCGTGGAGGCCCGTTGCGCCGCCGGTGACGATCATGAAGCGCTCCTCTGCCAGGCGGGTGACGGTCAGGTCGCACTTGATGCCGCCGCTGGGCGTCAGCATGGCGGTGTAGGTAATGGCGCCGGCCGGCCTGTCGATCCGGTTGGAGGCCAGGCGCTGGAGCGCGGGGAGCGCGCCGGGACCGGTCAGCTCGAAAATGGCGAATGGAGTAAGGTCGAAAAGGGCCACTCGTTCTCTGGTGACGGCGTGTTCGGCGGCGACCGCGGGCGACCATTCCTGCGCAGCCCAACCGTCGCGCTCGGCGCCGACCACATCGAGGGCGTCGAGCAAGGGCAGGTTGGCATCGTACCACTGCGGGCGTTCCCAGCCGGCGTTTTCGAAGAAGTGTGCGCCCAATTCCCGCTGGCGCGGGTGGAATGGGGTCAGCCGCAGGTTGCGGGGGTGGGTCATCTGCTGACGCGGGTGGATGATGTCGTAGACCTCGCGGTACTGCTGCGCGGCGCGGGCGCGGACGTAGGGGCGGCTGAGCGCATGGGGGTGGAAGCGTCGTATATCGCACTCGTGCAGATCGACGCCGGGGTCGCCGCTGGCTATCCACTCGGCGACGGCCTGGCCGATGCCGCCGGCGTGCGTGATCCAGACGGCCTGGGCCGACCAGAAGCCGCGCACCTCTGGGGATTCGCCCAGGACGGGAAAGCCATCGTTGGTGAAGGAGAAGATGCCGTTCAGTCTGCTGGTCAGCTCTACATTCTTGAGGCTGGGCATCAGCTCGCCGGCCGCGGTCAGCGCGGCCTCGAAGTGGGCCGGGGGGAAGGTCATTTCGGCGGGGGGCATGCCGTTGACCGCGTGGTCGGGGAGGTCGGCGGCGTCGAGCAGGAGGGGTTCGTGCAGGTAGGAGCCGATGCCGATGCTCTCGCCGACCTGGCGGAAATACATGGCCTTGTCCTGGTGGCGCAGGAGGGGGAGCGAGACCTCTTCGGTTGCGCCGGCCAGTTCGGGCAGCGGGTCGGTTACGGCGTACAGATGCTGCATTGGCGACAGGGGGATGGGCACGGCTGCCATGCCGCCGACTTTGGGCGCCCAGATACCTGTGGCAGCGACAACCAGGGCGGTCTTGATTTCGCCCTGGCTCGTATGCACGGCGGTGATGCGACCATTGTCGATTCCGAAACCGGTGACCCTGGTGTGGCCAAAAAACTGCGCGCCGTTCATTTCGGCCGCGCGCGCCATGGCCGCGGCGGGCCTGGTCGCCTTCGTGTGGATGTCGGAGGGGACGTAGAGCGCGCCCAGGATACGGTCGGAGAGAAGCGGAAAGCGGGCGCGCGCCTCTCTCGGGCTGAGCAGGTGGCATTCGACGCCCCAGGCGAGGCCGTAGCCTTGCTTGCGCTTCAGGTCGGTGAGGCGTTCGGGGGTCCAGGCGACCTCCAGGCTGCCGACCGTTTTGGCGCAGGGCTCGCCGTCAAGTTGCATGCTGGTCCAGAGATCGACGGTGTGGCGTGCGAATCCGGTCATCGTCTTGGAGGCGTTTACCTGGAAGACGAGGCCGGGCGCGTGGGAGGTTGAGCCGCCTGTCTCGAAGAGAGGCCCTTGATCGACGACGACGATTTCGCGCCAGCCGAGTTTCGACAGGTGGTATGCGACGCTGCAGCCGGCGATGCCGGCGCCGATGATTACTGCGCTGGCGTGGGTTGGCAAAGACATGTGAGTTGTTGGTTTCTAGCTCTTAGCTCTAGTAGCAATTCGTGTTGCGAGGGCCCACTGGGCGTCGACAATAAGCAAAGAGAAAATGCAGTCAGGCCATGATGCTGAGCTTCTCGTAGGGGACGGCGAGTCGCAGCGGCTGGTTGTTGAAGAAGCGCTGGATGTCGCGGGCGATCTCTTCGACGAGGCGCAGGCGGCTCTCGGAGGTGTGGCCCGAGACGTGGGGGGAGAGAAAGACGTTGTCCAAATCGCGCAGGGGATGGTCCGGGGGAAGCGGTTCCGGCTCGAAGACGTCGATGTAGGCGTTGAAGCGTTTTTTCTGCAGCTCGGCGACCAAGGCGTCCTGGTCCAGCACCCAGGTGCGGGCGGTGTGAACGAAGAGCGCGCCGTCGCGGACCGACTCGAAATGGGCGCGGGTGATCATTTTCCTGGTTTCCGGCGTGATCGGTGCGTGGACGGAGATGATGTCGGCGTTGGCGAAGAGTTCTTCGAGGGTGACAGAGCGCACTTCGAGCAGGCGGGCCTCCTCGTCGCTCAGATAGGGGTCGTAGACGCTCACGTCGCAGCCGAATGGTTTGAGTAGGCCGATGACGCGGCGGCCGACCATACTGGCGGAGACGATGCCGATTTTCTTGGCGTAAAGGGAGTATCCGAACTGTTCGTCCGCGCTTTTCCAGCCGCGTTCGGTCTTCATGATCTGTTCGTAGCGGAGGAGGTTGCGCTGGCCGCTCAGCATGGCCCAGAGGGTGTATTCGGCGACCGACTCGGCGATGACGTCGGCGGCGCTGAGGAGCACGATGCCGCGTTCATGGCCGGCCGGGGCAAGACGGGTCTTGACCGAGCCGGCGGCGTGGCCGACGATCTGGAGGTTGTCGGCCGCGGCGACGTGTTCCTCGGTGATCTGGGGCGAGCCCCAGGAGGTGATGACGGCGGCGGCGCCGGGCAGCATTTCAAGCAGTTCGTCGCTTGTGTAGTTGCGGCCCAGTTCGTTCCAGAATACGGCGCCGAGGCTCTCCAGGATGGCGACGGCCTCCGGGGAGAGGATATGTTCGGAAAGGCCCTCCGGGGGCAGGTAGAGGATTTTGCGGTTTTGCGTCATGGGGATGTTTCAGCCTTTCACGCCGCTCAGCGAGATGCCGCGAATAATGTAGCGCTGCATAAGTACAAAGACGAGTAGGGTCGGCAGAAAACAAGAAACCGCACCTGCCTTAGAAGCTACAGGAGCCAATACAGGTCTTGTCGGGGAAGAGTTCCCCGAGCGCTATTGGAGTCGCTCGCGCAAGCTGTCGGCGGCATCTGCTCGCGCCACCGATGCCTGTTCGCCGCTGACCAGGTCTTTAACCGTGACGGCGCCGGCGGCAAGCTCGTTCCCGCCGAGCAGAAGGGCGAAGGGGATGTTGCGCTCTTCGGCGTAGCGGAACTGGCGGCCCAGGTTGTCGAGGTCGGGGTAGAGATCGACGCGCAGGCCGGCGTTGCGCAGCGCGTGCGCCAGCTCTGTGTTTGCGGCGAGGGTATCGGGGTCGAAGTTGGTGATCAGTACCTGCGGCTGCCCGGCCAGGTTCGCCGGGAAGAGGCCGCGCTCCTCCATGATGAGGATGATGCGCTCGAGTCCGAGGCTGAAGCCGCAGGCGGGGATGGAGCGGTTGCTGAACATGCCGATCAGATCGTCGTAGCGTCCGCCGCCGCCGCCGGAGCCGCTCAGGGTAGGAAATTCGACCTCGTAGGTCGGGCCGGTGTAGTAGCTCAGACCGCGCGCCAGGTAGGGGTCGATGCGGATGTGCTGGCCGGCGGGGCCGGTCTGTGTCAGCGTGACGACCTCTTCGAGTTCGGTCACCGCCTGCGCGCCGCTGGTGGATTCTGCCAGTTTGTCGCGCAGCCAGTTGAGCACGGCGTCAGTCTCATCGGGCGCGGCGGCCATCAGCTCAAGCAGCGCGGCGGCGGCGGTCTGTGCGATGCCGCGGGCGTGCAGCTCTTTTTCGACGCCGTCGAGGCCGATTTTGTCGAGTTTGTCGACGGCGACGAGCGCGTCCGATTCGAGGGCTTCGGGCACGCCGCTCACCTCCATCAGACCGCGCAGGACGCCGCGGTGGTTGAGGCGCAGCAGGAAGCCGGAGGCATCGCGGCCGCGGAAGCCCAGCTCCTGCAGGACCTGGGCGCCGGCGTTGAGCACCTCGGCTTCGACCAGCCGGCTGGATGATCCGACCACGTCGAGGTCGCACTGGTAGAACTCGCGGTAGCGTCCTTTGGCGGGCCTGTCGGCGCGGTAGACGGGTGCGATGTGGTAGCGTTTGAAGTAACGGGGAAGCTGGTTGCTGTACTCGGCGACGATGCGGGCGAGCGGCACTGTCAGGTCGTAGCGCAGGCCGGCGTCGGCGATGTCGTTTTCGGTTGGGGTCGCGGCGAGGGCCCGCTGCAGCTTTGCTCCCCGTTTGGCGACGCGGAAGATAAGCTGGTCGCCCTCTTCGCCGTATTTGCCGAGCAGCGTATCGAGGCGTTCCATGACGGGGGTATCGAGCGGTTCAAAGCCGTAACTCTGGTAGACGCGTTCGATTACGCCGATGACAAATTGCCGGCGGAGCGCGTCCTGTGGCAGGAAGTCGCGTGCGCCGCTGATCGGCTTGGTCTGAAATCGGGCCACCGAAATGTCTCCTGTGATGATACGCGTGCATGGCGAGGTGGAAGCGCGTTCACCTGCATCTTACACGAAGAGACGGAGGGAGAGAAAGATTTTCGGGAGGGGAGAGCGTTCCTGCCCCATCTGCGCGGCGTCCACCAAAGCTTGTGGCCAGGCCTGGGGAGGCACGCAGGTTTCAAGATACGTTTCTAGTCGGAGGCCGGTTTTCGCTGCAATATAATATGGGCGATCTTGTTGGCCAACTGTCTGAAGTCCAGGCGAGCGTCCTTGGCGGCAGCAGCATGGCTGCCAATTGCGCCATCTGCGGCAGTCAGGTGGAAGATGGGCTTGCGCGCTTCCTGAGCCATTGGCACGAGGCTGCGGAAGTGTTTTACCGTGGCGAGGGCGTGCAGCGAGTCCAATGCTGGTGTAGCTGCATAGGGGCCCTGCGTATCCCCCAACAGATTGCGGGCGTACTCCTCCGGCATGCGGTTCACCCATTTGTCATAGGCTCTTACGGGGCGGCTGAGGCGCACACCATGCTGTTGCACGACATAGCCGATCGGTTTCATGGCGCCAGAGGGCAAAGCGAACTCGGGTTGCTGCCAGTTGTCCTTGCGCTTCCTCCAATCCTCTCTCCATCGATTCAGCGAAGGGCCAAGATTGCGCAAGCCCTGGAGCGAAAAAAGATCTGCGGCCAATGGAACGATGAGGTAGTCGGTGGCGATCAAGGCGGAGCGGTTTATCGCGCCCAGGTTGGGGCCGACGTCAGCCAGAATAATGTCTGTGTTCATCTGCTGCGCGCCGTCTTGCATCACGGTAGCGAAGGCTGTCAAAACGCGAAAGGAGCGGTATAGCTCGCCGGAACCCAGCGCATTTGGCCATTCTGTGGACAGAATATCTTCAAATCCGGCCAGCCCCAGATCGCCCGGTATCAACCCCAGCGAGAGAGCAATTTTTTCGAGAGCGGGGTTTTGGATATCGCCCGCGCGCGTCAGTGGGCGGACGCACTGCATGACGGTCCGGCCTGCTGTGTCGTGGTCGTCTTCCCACAGTTCCTCCAGCCGGTCCTCGTTCAGGAAGGCGGCGGTGAGGTTGGCTTGTGGATCGAGGTCGCAGGCAAGCACGCGATAGCCTATGTCAGACAGCATCCAAGCAAGATGATAGACGAGCGAAGTTTTGCCGACTCCGCCTTTGTTGTTAAAGAAGGCTAGAACGGGAACGCTCATTCTGTAACGGTACCCTGGCTGCGCGCTGCATAGATCGTTACGCGCACAAAATTAGCGGAAATTTCGAACTCAAGTGGTGGATGTCCTGCCTTCTCCAGGTGTCGTTTAGCGATGCCGATTCCGACGCCGAAGCGTTGTACATAACCCAATGTTTTCATAGCGTCCGCCAGGTTGAGATTACGGTAGTCCGTAAGCCCCGGCTGGCCAAAATTATCGGGGGAGATTGCACCGAAGGCTCCACCGGGGCTAATTACCTCAATGCGATCGTCGAACCAGTTGACGCGGACCGGCGCGTTCGTCGCTTCATAGGTTCTGTGCATGACGGCATTGCGGGCGATCTGCTGCAGTGCTTCCATAGGGTACAGTTCTGTTCGTTGATCGGTGTCGCTGGAGGTAATGTCCACCTCTGTGCGATTGTGCGCCCGCAGTTTCTCATCCAATCGGCGCAGTAGGTCGGGTACGCCCCCGCCGATGTCCTCGCTGTCGAGAATATCATCGGCCAACTCGCTGCCGCGAATCCTGAGGAACTGCGCGTAGGCACCTGGCAAAAAGTCCTGTGGGTTCTTGCCGATCGCGAGCAGGCCCAGCACGGTTGCGTTGGGTTGTTGAGCAGGCTCAGTCATTTTGGTAGCGGCGAGCTGCTCGTGGAGCGAGCGGTCGTTGGCGGCCAGGATCTCATCCGAAAAAGCCGCGGGCAGTTATTCGTTTTCAAACCGAGTCAGGTTGAGGTCGGACAGACCTGCGGTAGGAATGGGGGCGATATCAAAGGGACGGTCGCCGAAACGTCGCTTCTCGTTGAGAACGCGCTCGTCCTGCGCTGTTGCGATACCGCGGCGGGGGCCGATACGAATATGGATAGTGCCTTTGCATCGCACCGGGGGTGAGTTGGACGGCTCAACGATGACCAGCGCAATCTCTTTGCCTTGCAGCATCCTCTTTCCTACCGACAGCGTAGGCGGCGGCAAGATGTTGCCATCGGTTTTCATATCGGCCAGTTGCTGCAACAGCCGATCAGTGGCCGATATGCCGACGACTGTCCTATCGTCCTTCACGCCGACAATTACGAGTCCGGGCGCGCCGTGACCGGGCAAATCGTTGGCAAAAGCGCAGATGGCTTCTCGAATTCTTTCACGGGCGCTTCCAGATAGGGATTCCTTGAACTCGACGCGGTCGGTTTCACCCTCGGAGATGACCTTCAAGAGTTCGACATCGGAATAATCTGACACTGTCCTATTCACTCCAGTCCGCTTTTCAACACGTCCTGGTAGGCGGCGATGCGGTCGCGGCGCAGGTCGCGTTTGTGGCCGATCAGGGCTTTGAAGGACTCGCTGGCAATCTGCAGGCGGAATTCGGCGAGGAGAAAGCGTTGGAGCAGTGCTGCCCAGAACGGGCCGTGCCATTTGCGGGCGTAGCGCACTTTGCTGCGGTTGAAGAGAATGTGGCGCCGGGCGCTCACCTGGCCGCTGCTGCGGCCTTCGGCGTGGATGACGATAGAGGCCGGGTCGTAAACGATGCGCCAGCCGGCCTGTTTAATGCGGCGGCAGAGGTCGGTCTCTTCGAAGTACATGAAGAACTGCCGGTCGAAGCCGCCGAGCGCGGCCAGCGTTTCGCCGCGCACCAGCAGCGCCGCGCCGACAAGCCAGTCTACGTCCTGTCGCGAGTCGGCCGGCCAGTCGGCGAGGTGATAGCGGCTGGTCCACGGGTTGCGGGGCCAGGTCCGTTCGAGCCAGGTGCTTTCGAAGAAGCCGGTCAGGGGGCCGGGGAAGCGGCGGCGGCTGCTCTGCAAAGCGCCGTCGGCGTAGCGGAGCTGCGGCCCGATTGCGCCGATGGTTTCGTCTTCGGTGATACCCTGGTAGAGCGCCCAGAGGCTGCCGGGCAGGAGTTCGGTGTCCGGGTTGAGGAAGTAGATGAAGCGCGCGGGCGCGGCCTGGGACGGCGGATGCCCGTCTTGGTCGCTGTCAGGGGAGGAGTGTGATTCGTCGATTCGGACGTCGAATCCCATTGCTTCCAGCGCGCGGTTGTTGCCGCCGGTGAAGCCCAGGTTTTCGTCACTGAATATCGTCTGTACCCAGGGAAAGCGGCTGGTGAGCAGGGTGGGTGTGGCGTCGTCGCTGGCGTTGTCGAGGACCACGACCTGGATCGTGGCTTCTTTTTGCGGGCCGAAGCGGCGGACAAAGGAGGAGTCGTTTTTCTTGTCCTTCCCATCTGCTAACGGCAGGCTCTGGTCTTCGATCGAAGTGAGGCAGGCGCGCAGATGGTCCCAGACGTTCCAGGATACGATCACGATCACGAGGTCGGTGAGGGAGCGTGTCCTGTTTGTTTGGTCGTGTTCGAGGCGATCTGTGAGCGCGGTCTGGTAGTGGGACGCGCCGTCATGTCGAGCCTTGTCGCCGCGGCTGTCGACTCGACTGCGAAGTTGCCTGAACATCGCGTTTACAGGTGGGTGCGTTCAACTGCTGCGTTGCACGACAAAGGCGCACAGCCCCAAAAGAGACCGTTGACAGAGGCTGTCGTCGAAGGATGACAGGTTATGAACGGCGTGGTCGAGGAAGCCGAGCGCTTCCTGGTGCGCCGTCTCGATGGCGCCGCTGACGCGCACGGCCTTGACGATCTCCTGCACCGTAGCTGACAGGGCGCTGGGGTCGCCGGCGTCGGCGCGTTCGCGCGCCTGGAGGAGGCGGTCCACCAGTTTTTGCGGTTGGGGCAGATCGCGCAGGTAGTAGAGGAAGGGCAGTGTCAACGTACCCTGTAGCAGGTCGCTGCCTACCGGTTTGCCCAGGGCGGCGTCGGTGCCGATGAAATCGAGAATGTCGTCCACAATCTGGAAAGCCATTCCGAACTGATATCCGAAGGCTTTGAGCGCCTGGACCTGTTCGGGCGGCAGTTTGACGAGCACTGCGGCGGCTTCGCTGGCTGCGCTGTAGAGGCTGGCCGTCTTGGCGTAGATGCGTTGGTAGTAGGCCTGGCGGTCCTGGTCAAAGTCGTTGCGTTCGGCGAGCTGGCGCATCTCGCCATCGACGATCACGCGCAGCGTGTCGCTGAAGATTGTGATGACGCGCACATTGTCGGTTTCGGCCGCGAACTGGGCGGAGCGGGCGAACATATAGTCGCCGGCCAGGACGGTTGCGCCTGCGCTCCAGGAGGCGTTCAGAGTGGGTGCGTCGCGGCGCAGCAGGGCGCCGTCAATCACGTCGTCGTGGACGAGCGTTGCGGTGTGCAGCATTTCCACCGCGGCTGCCAGGGCGATGAGCGGTTGCGCGGTTGGGGTCATGCCAGCATTGGCGTTGTTGGTTTTTGCGGCGTAACCGTCTTGCAGCCCCGCGGTCAGGAGCGCCAGCGCCGGCCGCAGCCGCTTTCCCCCCTGACCGATCAGTTCGATGAAGGCGTTTGCCAGGGGTGCGAATACGTCGGCGTCAACGCTCTTCATCTTGTCTTCGACCTGTGCAAGCGCCGCGCCCACCGGCGCGAGGAGCGTCGGCGCATCCTGCGGCATCAGCAATGCGCGGCGAAATTTCTCATGCATAGCAGCTTCGCGCCCGTTGTGCGCGCCCGGGGCCGGCTTTTGAGGCGTGTCAGGCGCGATGGGTCTCGCCTCGGTATTGGTGAACTTTTCGACCTGCACCTGATTAACCATGGGACGTTGCCGACTCGTGCCGCCGGGGACCTGGTTCAGAAAGTATGTCCGCGGCCAGCGGGAGCCCGTCTGTCAATTCGGGCGATTCGTCTGCGTCAATGCCGAAGAGCGAGCAGGCCACTGCGGTTGTGCGAGCGGCCACCTCCTCTACCGTCACGTCCAGAAGTTCGGCCAGCCGCTGCGCCACCAGGGCCACATGAGCCGGCTCGTTGCGTTTGCCGCGCATTGGGTGAGGCGTCAGCCAGGGGGCATCGGTTTCGAGCGTCAGCCGGTCCAGGCACAGTTCAGGCGCCAGCTTGTGCAGCGACCGCGCGTTTTTGAACGTGAGGGCGCCGCCGAGCCCGAGCGTGAAATGCCAGTCCTCTGCCGCTTGCGCCAGCGCTGCATCGCCGGAGAACGCGTGCAGAACGCCCCAAAGTTTTCGTTGCGCCAGGGTTGAAGCGCGGGTGCGTGCGCTTGCCGTCCACTCACCCAGGATTTGCGCCACATCGACGGAGGCGTTGCGGTTGTGGATGATCACCGGCAGGCCTGTTGCGGCGGCCAGGTCAAGCTGCGCGCGAAAGGCACGGGCCTGCTCTCGGCGGGAGACAAGGTCCCAATGGTAGTCCAGCCCGATTTCGCCGATGGCGACAACCTTGGGGTGCTCGGCCAGCGCGGACAGGTGTGTGAGCGTGTGCTCATTGAAATCCCCGCTGCTGTTGGGATGGATGCCCACCGCCGCGTACACCTGCGGATGCCGTTCGGCCAACTCGATGGCCCGCCGGCTGTGGACCAGGTCGATGCCGGGGTTTACGATGCGGCGCACGCCCTGCGCCGCCGCCCGCTTCAGGACTGCAGCCCGGTCGGTGTCGAACTGCTCCATATCCAGATGGCAGTGGCTGTCGACCAGCATCGGAACGGTCATTTGCCCTCAGCTTGGGCGATGGCAGCGTATCCGGGCTCACGCCCAATGCGTTCTGATGAAGCGAAACCTGTGGTGCGTCCGACTGTTTCTTGGCAAAGGCTGTTTGTTAATTTTATCACATAGTACCGCCGCTGGAAAGCGCGAAGGCAGTTGGCAGTTGAGCGGCGGACCGTCGGAGGGCATAGCAAGCGCTGTTCACCCTTCTCGCCGCTAAAGGCCCGCCAGTTTCTGACCGTCGGCAAGGATCGCGGCCACTCTCTCTTTGCGGGTCGTCTCCGTGTAGATGCGGATCAGCGGTTCAGTGCCGGAGAAGCGGACCAGTAGCCAGCCTCCGTCCTCCATCAGGAATTTGTAGCCGTCGATCGTGATGCGTTCGGTGACGGCGAGGCCACCCAGTGTATACTCTCCGATGTCGACGTTTTCGAGTCTGCGCCGGGCCGCGTCCTTCATCTCCTCGCCGGTCAACCGGATGTCGATGCGGTCGTAGTAGTGCTCGCCGACCCGCTCGAAGAGAAGCTGCAGCAGCTCGGTCGGCCTTTTGCCCGTACGAACCATCAGGTCCAGCAGGTAGAGATTCGAGAGGATGCCGTCGCGTTCGGGCACGTGGCCGCGGAAGGCGTAGCCGCCGCTCTCCTCGCCGCCGATGAGCGCGTCGTGCTCCAGCATCGCCGGCGCAACGTATTTGAAGCCGACGCCGGTCTCCACGACCGGTACATCGTAGGCTGCACACAGCTTGTCGAGCATCGAGGTTGTGCTGATGGTTTTGACAATCGGGCCGCGTTCGCCGCGCACCTCCAGCAGGTAGTAGGCAAGCAGCCCGTAGACCCTCAACTGGTCGACGAACTGGCCGTTCTCATCGCCGAAGCCGCAGCGGTCGGCGTCTCCGTCGAGGATGCAGATGCAATCGGCTTCGACGGAGCGAGCGAGGGCGAGGCCGGCGTCCACATTTGGGGGGATTGGCTCAGGGCGGGCCATTTCGGGGAAGGTCGGATTGCGCTGCGCGTGGATTTCGATGATATCGGTCTCGCCGCCCGCCAGGATTTCGCTCAACCAGCCGGCGCCGTTGCCCCACATGCTGTCGACGACGATCTTCAGGCCGGCGTCGCGGATGCGGGCTACGTCGATCAGTCGGTTCAGATGGGCCAGATAGGCGGCCTGCGGCTGGATATAGCGGACCGCGCCATCGGCCAGGGCCGCGTCGAGCGAGGTGCGGCACACGCCTTCCGTACCGGGGATGCGGGCTTCGATCGCGGCCAGGCCCTCAGGCGGTACAGCGCCGCCGCTGGCGTCGCGCACTTTGAAGCCGTTGTCTTCGGGCGGATTGTGGCTGGCGGTGATGTTTACCGCGCCGACCGCGTCGTTGTCGACGGCGGCGAAGCTGATGACCGGGGTCGGCGCGGCATCGTCAATCAGCAGAACGCGCAAGCCGTTGCCGGCGAGTACCTCGGCCACGGCGGCGGCGAAATGTTCTCCCTGGAAGCGTTTGTCGTGGCCGACGACGACCGTTTTGGCGGCGTGGCCCTCATCTGCCAGCCAGTTGGCAAAGCCCTGTGCGCAGCGGCGCACATTTGCAAAGGTGTAGTCTTCGGCCATGCGTCCGCGCCAACCGTCCGTGCCGAAGCGAATGGGCGTTTGCGCTATCGTTTCTCCAATTGAGCCCTGATTTGTCATGCAGTGATCTCTCTATACGTGCGTCTGTTTCGGCTTGGCGCATGCCCGCGCCGAGGCCGGGAATCCGGCTGGGTCGGGAACACTGAGAGCCGACAGCGGGTTGTCTGGAAATGTAAGCCTACTCCAAGAAATGTGAACGGGCAATGCCCGAATTGTTCACCGCCGGCAGGTGATGCGCCTGACATAGTGATCTATTTTCGACCGGCAAATAGCCCCTCTTGCAGGTGAAAGAGGGTCTGGCCGTCCTGCTTAAGCGGATGCAGGAAGGCCTTTGCCGCGGGCGGACCGTGCCAGAGCACTGCTTGCAGGTAGGACTGCATCACCGGATCGTGGCGCGCCGCCCAATTCTCGAAGACCATCTGTTTTTCGAGGAGTTCATGGTGTGCCAGCTCCAGCCCGGCGTTCGAGTAGCCGGCCAGCCACTCCTCCACGCTGAGGCAGCGACCGTGGCTGGGGTCGCGCAGCTTTTCGAATGCGTTGACGAAGTCGCCGGCGACGGCGGCGGGTACGACGTTGTCCACCACTGCGAGGATGCCGCCATGCCGGAGCACGCGCACCGATTCCCGCAGAAAGGCGTCGATGTCGGGGAAATGATGGGGGGCGATGCGGCAGGTCAGAAGGTCGAAGCGGCCGTCCGGATAGGGTAGATTGTCGGCGTCGGCATACTCGATGGTTACGTTGGCGATGCCGCGTGCTTCCGCCTGCTCGCGGGCGACGGTCAGCATCTGCGCTGTGATATCGGTTGCGTGCACATGGGCGACGTGCGGGGCGAAGGCGAAGGCGGTGTGGCCGGCGGCGGTGGCGATGTCAAGCGCGTGCCAGTGCGGCTGCGGCTGGACCACTTCGACCAGCCGTTGCAGACTGGCGCCCTTGGCGTGGGGCCGGCTGGTTACGTACTCGCGGGCGTTGACGCCGAACTGTTCCTGCACCAGTCTCTTGTCCATCGGTCAATTCTCTTTCGACGAGTCCGGGTTAAACTTGCCCGCACGGCCTTCCTGGATGGCGCGCAACAGCGCTGCGTGGACGCCCGGCTGTCCGTTGCTGGCGACGATTTGGCGGTCGCCCAGGCCGAAGGGGGCGCCATCGTAGTTGGTGACAAGGCCGCCCGCCTCCCGCACCAGTAGGGTACCGGGGGCAACATCCCACGGCTGGATCGATCCTTCCCAGTAGCCGGAGAAGGCGCCGCTGGACAGATAGGCCATGTCAGCCGAGGAGGCGCCCATCCGCCGCACGCCGCGGCAGATTGGCATGATGCGGGCGAATTCCGCCGCGTTGTTGTCGTCGCCCTCGGCGCGGTGGTAGGGGAATCCGGTGACGAGCAGAGCGTCCGACAGCGAGGGGACGCGGCTGACCTGCAGAGGCTCCTCGGCGCCGTCGCGATGCCTCAACGCGGCGCCATGGCCGGCCTGCGCCCAGAAGAGTTCGAACTGGGGCAGGATAAGAGAGAGTCCAAAAACGGTTTCCTCGCGGTGGATGAGTGCGATGTTGATGCCGAACCAGGGCACGCCGGCGGCGAAATTGATTGTGCCGTCGATCGGGTCGACGAGCCAGAAAAGCTCGTCATCCGGCTGCTCATCGCTTTCTTCGCCCCAAAAGCCGAATCCGGGCGTCAGCGCGGCCAGCCGGTCGCGGATCAGGGCCTCGCAGGCGAGGTCGGCCTCGGTGACCAGGTCGTGCTCGGTCGACTTGGAACGGACGGCGCGCAGGCCGTCCCGCTGCATGTTCAGCACCAGTTCACCCGCCCGGTAGGCCAATTCAAAGAGGGCGGTTTGCGCGACTGGCAGCTCCTCCAGGGGCCGCGGCCCGTGTTCAGCTGCCGTTGCGAGATTCACGGCTACATCTCCTCGCGGAAATGGAGGCCGCGCCGCTCTTTTTCGCGAATGGTGGCCTTGCGGATCATCTCGCGCAGCTCCATCGGATTCTTGACGTTGTGGAGCGTGACCTCAGGGTGGGAGGGGTCGTTGCTGACGATTGCAACGTCGCCCACGTTAAGCGCGCGTTCGCCCAGATGCTGGGTCACCGACGTATCGCGCACGCGCACCAGTTCGATTTCGTGGTAGCTGCGTCCCAGCAAGCCGCGGATGAGCCGGATCCGCTGTGTTGTCAGTTCGTAGCGGACACCGATTGAAAGGTAGGGCCGCCCGGACCAGAGCAGCTCTTCGGTTTCGGCGTGGTCGGCGATGGCGTCGGCGGGGTATGTTGCGGGCGCCGGCGCTCTGACTGCGGCGGTGGTCTGCTCGGCCTCGGATTCCATCGCATCCAGGGCGGCAAAGAGGCCATCGGCCAGCGCGTTGACGATTGCTTGCAGCTGAGCCTGCGGGATGGCGCTGATTTCGACATCGCTGTCGGACAGGGACTGATAGAAGCGGGCCGTGACGACCTGGCGTACCTGTTGTTCGTCCATAGGGCGGTTCTCCTGCTCCCCGCGCCCGAGGGTGTTGCAAGTCCGGCCGGCAACCCGTTGCGGATGGCGGGGACAAGATTGCGTCGAGGTTAGCTTTTCACGAACGCGGTCATGCCATTTGCCGGCGTCCAGGCAGCGACCTGGAACGATCGGCTGACGACAATGACCTGCTCTAATGATAGTGCCAGCGCAGCCAATTCGCAATTGCAGCGTTGATACACGGCGCCTTTGCGGGCGGCGCGCGCGTAATGTATCATCGCGGTAGAGAGGGAGCGGCGCCGTTCGCTGTGGATGCACGGTTCGCTGTGATCACAGCCTGGCGTTGTCCGCCGATGCGATTGCGCAAGGTCATCCTGTTGGCTTGCGATTGAGAAAGGATTCCACTGTGGATATAGACTGGTACGGTCATTCCTGCTTTCGATTGCGGGAACGCGGCGTCACGGTGGTCTGCGACCCCTTCAGCAAGGAGTCGACGGGCCTCGCGCTGCCGAAGCTGCGCGCCGATATTGTTACGATCAGCCTCGACTCGCCCGACCGCGAAGACAAGGTTGAAAAACTGTTCGGAGGCGAACCGAAGATCCTGCGGGGGCCGGGAGATTACGAAGTGCGCCAGGTGCTCGTCACCGGGCTGCCCACGTCGCACAACGGCACGCGCAACGTCGCTTTCTTTCTCGATTTTGCCGGCCTCACCGTCGGTCATCTGGGGGAGTTGGGCCAGGCTCCGTCGCAGCGGCTGGTAGAGGAGTTGGGGGATATCGACGTGTTGCTGGCGCCGGTAAGCGGTCCGCAAACGCCCGACGTCTCCCGAATCGCCGAGGTCATCAGCCTGCTGGACCCGCGCATCGTCGTGCCGATGCACTACCTCCACGAAACTCTGCAAAGCGAGTCGCCTGAATCTCCCGAGCCTGTCGCACGCTTTCTGACGGAACTGGGCATCAGCGATCCGGAGGTGATGGATACGCTAAAGTTGACGAAGCACAGTTTGCCGGAGGAGACGCAAGTCGTGCTTTTGCGTCCGAACGGTTCCGTTCGCCCCGCGAGCAGATAGAGGATACGCGCCGCCCATCACCGCCAATTTAATCTTTTGCGCAACCATGCCCGCCACAGGACCGGGCGGAGCCGGCGCCAATTGCTGCTGAGCTCCTGCCTTGCATCGTCGGCAAAACTCTGCGGGCGCGGGCTATAGCGGAACTGGACGAAGATTTCCGTTATACGGCTGATGAAGGGTGTGCCCTGGGGCAGATGCTCGACCAGGAGCGTCTCGCGTTCGTAGGGCGTTAACGCCTGCTCCGACATCGTCGGCTGTGGGACCGATATGCCCGGCCTCCTCAGACGCAGCGGCACGTTCAAGCGGGCGGTCCAGCTCAGCAGCCGTTCATAGTAGATCTGCGGCGCCTGTACAAAAACTTTCGGCCCCTGGTACATGCGTCGACGCATCAGCCAAACGCCCGCGATCAGGGTCAGAACGATGATGGCGATGCTGGTGCTGATCAGAGGTTGACGGGCAGGGAGACCTGCGATGCCCGGAATCGGTCCTGCGATGTCCTCGGGAAACTCATCTTCGAGACCGACTCCGTCGGCCATCAGAAACTCTTCGTCCTCTGGCAGCGGCACATCCATACCGGGGATGAGCCCGCTGTCCTGAAGCTCCGTCCCGGCCGGCCGATCGAGAGTGCTCTCGCCTGCGGTCGGCTCGAATTCGATCCAGCCGAATTGCGGGAAGTAGACCTCCACCCACGTATGGGCGTCCTGCTCGGTGAGGAAGACCGTGTTCGTCTCCGGGTCGAACGCGCCTTCGGCGTAACCGCTGGCCGTGCGTGCGGGGATGCCCTGGCTGCGCAGCATCGTGGCCATGGCCGAGGCGTAGTAGTCGCAGTAGCCGCGCTGGATGTCGAACAGGAAATACTCGAGCGGGTCCACATCCACGCCCGGCGCGGTGATGCCTTCGTCGTATTCAAAGGCACGCAGGTAGCGCTCAAGCGCCTTGATTTTGTCGTACGTCGTGGGGGCATTAGCCATCACCTCTGCGGCCAGCTTTGCCACGCGGGATGAGAAGGTGTCAGGCAGTTGGAGGTAGCGGTCAAGAATCTGGGCCGGATAGTCGGCTTCCACCTCACGCAACTCGCGAATCGAGACAACGGTCTGGTTGCTGATGACCTCGTAGCTGTCGCCGTCCTCGAGCGTGATGCGGGAGCGGGCCCACGTCAGCTCGCCGTCTCCCGGTAGCGCAGCGCCGGCGGAGGCTGCCGCGCCCCCGGCGCCGTTGTCGTAGTCCTGATGAAGCGCTGTCAGCGGGATGCTGGCCCGAACAACGTCGGGCATGGCCAGGAGAACATTTCCGGTCGATGTGCGTAAAGTAATTGTCTGGGTGATCGGCGTGCGCGCGGGCCACAAGGTCACCGGAATCGGCTCATTTGCCCGGTAGGAGTTCTCCTCCTCGGAGGTATTGATCCACTGTCGGCCGGTGAAGCGGTCGAAGGCAACCGCCCGCCAGTAGCGCCCTTGCGGCCCCGTCACGTCCATTATCGGGTGGTTGCTTACGCTGCGCTCGCCGCCCAGCGTAAGTGTGCGGCCGAATCCGGTCTGCACAGCCCGTCCTTGCCGGTTCAGGCCCTGGTAGAGGCGGTTCCACTCCTGTAACGCCTCCTCCCAGCGATAGTTGATCGGCTGCAGCAAATCGTGGAAGACGAGATTGCGCCCCATGTTGGGCGCGATAAAGGCGAGGGCGATGACGGCAATTGTGTACATGAAGCCCGAGCGCATGAAATCGAAGTTGATGTCTTCGTTGAAGTTGATGCGCAGGGTGCGCCAGCGCTGGCGATGATCGATCAGCGTGGTCCAGGCGAGCAGCAGCAGCGCGATCATGCAGTAGGCGACAAGGAACCCGATCACGGAGGTGGGCGCGTAGTGGGTATTGACCAGGAGCGCAATACCGGCCATCAGCACACCGCGCCAGACATGGCCGTGTCGGAAGACCGACCAGACGCCCAGGTAGGTGAGCCACCAGACGAGATAACTGATCTCGAAGATGAAAACGACGTTGTCGTTGCTGGCCTGCTGGTTGATGGCGGCTTCAACCCAATCCAGCCAGCGTTCCAACAGGAAGTAGGCCCTGGCCTGCAGTTCTGGGATTCCCCTTTCGGTGAATGCATGCACGCGCTCCTCCTCCCCCACGAGGAAGGTCATCAGATAGAAGACCCATGCCAGCCCGGTCGCAAAGCTGTGGGAAAGCATGAAGAAGCTGTCGAAGCGGCTGAATGCCAACAGCGAGCCCATCGCAATCGCGCCGGCGACGACGAATATGAGTATCTCCATTCTCATCGTGCCGGTCCAGCCGGCGCTGCTGATTGAGAGCGCCAGGATTAGGTAGATTGCGCCAAGCAGAAGCAGCGTGATCACCCGTCCTTCGCGAAAATAGGCGAAGGATCCGGGCGTCACGGGGGCCGGGCCCGCCCCGGCTGTGTTTTCCTTTACCGAGACTGGGGCGGTGGAACTTTGCGGGCGCCGGGCGCTTCGGGCGGACGGGTCTCGTGCAGGTATTGGTTGATTTCGCAAGGTGAACTCCTGAGGTCGACAGGATGACGCGGCTCTATCGCTCCAATGCTACGAAGAGGCAGCGGATCGAATCCTGTCAAACGCTCGTCCAGGTCTATCACGGTCCCGATTTCAGAGCAGCAGCCACAGCACACCGGCAAATAGCGAACTGAGGACGATTCCCATGGCGACGGCAAGCCAGAGCCGGATTGTGTCGATGTTCTCAACATGGGCGGACAAGCGCTGTGGCTCGTCATTCAGGCCGAGCAGCCAGACGCGTTGCGGCGCGGCTGTGTCGGTGGAATCGCCAACTGCGATCTGCACAGTGCTGTCGGAAGCAAGCCGTTGCCAGCGGTTCGCTTCCAGCCGGTGTTGCGCGGCCCGCAGCGAGTCTCGGATCTCCCGTGCGGAGGCCTCGGCGCGGCCGCCTGCCGTTCCGTTTGCGGCTGTTTCCGCCGCTGCGGCCGCCTCTCTCTGCAGTAGGGCTGCCATGTTATACCATTCATCTGCGACGGGGCGAAAGTCGACCTCGATCGACTGTGTCGTTCGCCGCCATAGGAGACGAGTTTCTTCCTGTATCTCCTGCTCGGCCGCCAGAAAGACGCTGCGCAAAAGCGCCCAATCAGGCTGTTGGGGCGTATTCTGCACCAGAATCCGTCGTTTGCGGGCGTCGAGCCGGTCGAGCCGGATGCGGAGCCCGTCTGGTCCTTCTGTCAGCGTTGCGTCGGTAATGCCGGCGGCGGTCCAGGTGTTCAACAGGCTGTTGAGGGCGCTGCCGCTATCGGACTTGCGCTGGCTGACGGGACGCGCCAGGAGATCGATGGAGACCGTCTCCCGGTCCAATGTAAAGGTTACCTGCCAGTTGGCGAAGAGCGTGCGATACTCCGGCCGCGGCTGCAAGTCTCCAGCCAACATCTCTTCGCCAACGAGGGCAATGGCGGCCTCTTCATTGCCTTCGTTCAACTGTTGCAGCACTTCGTGCAGGATCAGGGCGCGGCGTTCCTCTTCCAGCGAGTTCTGGTCGACGACATCGACCGGCAGGAGGGCGAGGCGGTCGGTCAGGAGCAGGGCCCGGGGCCAGTCTTGCTGTAAGCGGGCCGTGCGCAACTGGTGCTGGAGGCCCTGGGCGACCCAACTTTGCAGTTCAAGACGGGTCGGGCCCTGCGGCAAGGCTGGCAGGGCCTGCTCCGCCTCCGCGATCATGAGCGCGACATAGGCGCCGTCCACGGCGCCGTCGGCAGCGATGGCGCGCATACGGTAGAGGGCGGCCAGCTGATAACGCACCCCGGCCAGGACGGCATCCGGGCGGCCGCGTTCCCGGCTCAAATGCAGGGCCTGCGTGTAAGCGGCCAGGGCCTGGCCATAGAAACGTTCCCGCACCGCGGCAGTGACATTGGGCGCCTGGTATAGCCGTGCATAGAGATTTCCCAACCATTGGTATGACTCCGGCTCGTTGCGGAGTCGAATCTGCTCGCGGGCGCTGTTGATTTCCCGGATCCATTGTGGATGAAGCGTCTGGAAGAGGATTTCTGCATTGGGAGGCGGTTCTTCGCGCAGCCACTCGAGCTGGCCGCCGCGCACTTCCCAGCCGCGGGGCCCTACTTGCAGCCAGCTGTCCGAGGGGCCCAGCCACTGCGCCAGGGCGGAGAAGTCGATTGTTACGCGCCAACCGTTGATTTCTTTGGGCCAGGAAAGCAGTTCAGCGATCGGGTAATGAAAGTCGAAGGTCTGCGTTGCGCTCAGGGGCAGATTGTAGCGCAGGACAAGACGACGGCGGGCGTCCGCCTCGAAGTTGACCTGAACGCTCTGTCCGACCTTTTCGCCGGCGGGCTGCAGCGAGAGCGGCTGTCCGTCGAGGGTCAGGGTGATGTTATGGGGAAGGGGACGACCCGCGGCAACTGCGCCAGCAGGTTGCGCGACAAGCAGAATTGCGGTAATCTCTTTCTTCCCTTCATTGTGCAGTCGGTAAACGGCTTCGATTTGAAGCCTAAGGGGGTCGCCTGCCGTCAGGCGGGCATCAAGCGTGTGTGTGAGCAGGACGGGCGAAGATTCCAGCGCCGGCAGCAAGAACAGGTGCGAGGCGTCGTTGGAATTCGATTGATAGTATTGTTTCGGATTGAAATCTTCGTTACGGGGCGCGGCCCACAGGTCGTTGCTTGCCGTGGATAGCAGGACTCCACAACAAAAAATAACGTACAAAATCTGTAGGAAGAAAGTTGCGAATCGCGGGCACTTTTGATATTGTATTATGCGCATAAATTGGATTCACCCCTGTTTTGAGCGGGGTGACAGCAGACTGCGTATTCGCGCCGAGCCGGGGCGCGGCCAAGGCACACATGGTTCGTTTGTTGATGAAGTGGGACATCAAAATGGGACATGAGCAACCCTATTTTGAGTTTGTCATGCGCGAGTTTGCACCTGGCCTGATGCGGTTGGGGATCGACCCCGCCGAAGTTTGGTATACCATCTATGGTAATGGGCCGCAAATGCTAACGATTGGTGAGGTTTCCAATCTGGAGCGACTTGATGCGGTCCTGCAAAGCGAAATCTGGATGAATCTGCACAGTAAGTTGTTGAGGCACGTGACAAATTACAGTCAGAGAGTTGTGGAGGACAACAGCCGTTCCTTTCAGTTGTAGGCATACCATTTTGGAGAGAATTCATGGCACTCTATGTTCGAAAATTGGAGGAGGATGAAGAGAGGGAGTTGGAGCGCATGATCCAGAATATGGGGAATGACGTCTCTATCCAACGCCTGATGATCGTCCTCCTGTCTTCTCAAGGACATAAGGTCCAGGAAATCAGCCGCGAGGTCGATCTGCATCCGATCAATGTGCGGAAGTGGATCCATCGCTTTAATACAGATGGTTTCGCCGGTCTGCGCAGTGGTAAATCCCCCGGGCGTCCCCCCGTATTTTCAGATGCGCAACGGCAAGCGATCGTTGACATCGCCTCCTCCGAACCCAAATCATTGAATCTGCCCTTCCAACAGTGGTCGCTGCAACGGTTGCGCAACTACCTGATTGAAGGCGCGGTCGTTGATCAGATTTCGGTCGAAACGATCCGCCAGATATTGCGGGCGCATGGGATACAACCGCGCTCGATGGGCGGGCAGAAGAACCGGGGCGGGCGGGAGCGGACACGACGCCGTTCCTCGCAGAAGGATAACCGTCTCGCTTCGGAGAATTCGAACGAATAACAGTCAACGCGGGGGCCGGCGCTGGGATGCCGGCGGCAGGAGGAGCGTTTTGGTGTTGCAGCCGACCGTGGAGCGGCGTGCAGTCGGCGCGTCAGTGCAGCCGGCGGCCCGAACGGGTCCCTAATCGAAACAGCAGGCATCGACCAGAATGGCCGCGTTGCGTGCGATGGCAGCCCGGTCATAGACTTTGTGCGCTGTCGCCATTACCACGCAGTCCACCTTCCCGACCTCTCGGTCAGGCTCAGCAATCGCGGCAAGCGGAATGCCCTCATCGGCCAGCGATGCGATGTACGGGTCGTGATAGCTGGCAGCCACCCCTTTTTGCAGCAGGAGCCGCAGGATTTCGATGGCCGCTGATTCGCGTGTATCGGCCACGTCCGGCTTGTAGGCCGCGCCCAGGACCAGCACGCGGCTGCCCTTGAGGCCCTTGCCTGCGTCATTGAGCGCCTCTTGCACCTTCTGCACCCAGAAGCGCGGCATCTCCGCATTGATCCGGCCAGCGAGCTCGACGAAACGGGCGCTACCGTTCACCGACCGCATCTTCCAGGCGAGATAGTGGGGATCGACCGGAATGCAAGGTCCACCAACGCCCGGCCCCGGCGTAAACCTGGTGAAGCCGAAAGGTTTGGTCGCCGCGGCCGCCAGCACCTGCCTGGTGTCGAGCCCCAATTGGTCACACATCTGCAGCAGCTCATTGACCAGAGAGATGTTGACGAACCGGAAGGTGTTTTCGAACAGCTTCGCCATCTCCGCGGTGGACGGCGAGGAGACGGGCACGAGTGTATCGAAGACCTGTTCGTAGAGAGCCCGGGCTGCGGCAAGGCAGTTCTCAGTCACACCGGCGATGATCTTGGGCGTCGTCCGAATCGTCCAGTCGCTGCGCCCCGGGTCGACGCGCTCCGGTGAAAAAGCCAGGTAGAACGCCTCTCCGACCCGCCATCCGTGCGGCCGGGCAGCGGCTTCGAGCAGAGGCAACAGGAGTTCGCTTGTCGTGCCGGGATATGAGGTGGATTCGAGGATTACGGTCAGGCCCGGATGCAGATGGAGGGCGATTTCCCGGCCGCTGGCGACGATGTGAGAGGTGTCCGGCGCGCCGGCCTGGTCGAGCGGTGTAGGCAGGCAGATAGAGACCGCATCGCACTCGCGCAGGACGGCATAGTCGCTTGTGGCCCGCAGGCGCGGCGCCTGACTTTGTAACGCTGTGTCGGTGACGTCTGCGATGTAGGAGCGCCCGCGGTTGACCGCGTCGACTTTGGACTTGTTCAGGTCGATGCCGACGACTTCAAAGCCGGCTGCCGCCAGAGCGACGGCCAGCGGCAAGCCGACATAGCCCAGGCCGACGACGGCGACGCGGGCGGAGCGGTTGTGAAAGCGTTCGAGGAGCGGGGCCGGCAAAGCAGAGGAGCGAGGCAGCGATGGGTTCTCTCTCCTCGTCACTCTCTCATCTCCTGGTATACGTTCCAGTGTTCTTCGAAGACGGTGGGCGCGATGCTGTAGAGCATCTCCAGCACGAGTTGGCCGAGGCGGCGGATCTCCCACTGGGCGGCCTTGTCAACCGCGCGCAGCCAGAGGAAGTGGCTCCAGGCGGCGAAGTTCATGCTGGTGACGACGCGGGTCTCGGTGGCATTGGGCAGGAGAAAGCGGGCGTCCTCCTTGCGAATGCCCATCTGACGTAACTCTGTATAGACTGCTTGCAGGTAGTCCCAGGCTTCACGCAGCTTGGCCTGGGCTTCATCATTGTCTTTAAAGGCCGGGGGAACGACGGCATTCCAACCGCCCTTGCTCAGTTCGACATACCTCTGCGATTCCTGGCTGAAGCTGGCGAGCCGGTGGCGCACAAGCTGATGGGTGCAGGCGCGGCTGATCCCTTCGAAGAAGAATGTGGCCGATCCGTGATGGAGCTGGGCCTCGGCATCGGCAAGCCCTGGCTGGGTGAAGGCCAGAAGGGTCACGCGCAGCGGGCCTTCCTCGCGTGGGCGCAGGGTCGGCAGGTCCAGATCGGGCATGGGCATGGGTGGCGGCGCAGAGGCGGGGGTAGGCCCGTTGCCGGCCGGTCCTTTATCGTCGAATTCGGCGTAGACTTTGGGCGCGATCGCCTGCAGATAGGGCAGCGCCGGCAGAGCGATGCCGTCGCGGAAGAAGCTCAGCCAGACGCGTGTATTGGCGCTGACGAGCCAGCTGCCGTCCGGTTCCTCGGTCACTTCGCAATGGCGGTTGAGCATGCGCCAGCGGAGAGGCTCTTCGCTGTTGCGCACGCGCACGGTTGCCACGATGTGCTCGATTATGTCCTCATGGCCTTCTTTGACTCGGTTGATGATGAAGCGCGGCGCGGCGCCCATGCGCTTGGTGCTGCGGTAGCAGACACGGCCGGCATATTCGATGACGTTTTCGGGGAAGGTGCTGGCGCCGTTCCAGATCGTGGCCAGATCGCTCATTTCGAGCAGGTCGGCGGGATCGAGGGCCGGGTTGGCCTGGGAGTAGGCGACTAGGTCGATGTTCATTTGTGAGTGTTCTAGAACGCGAGAGACGATGGCGAAGCATTCGCCGATTATGTTGAACAGGTGGAATTTGGGTCCCGTTTCGACCCTTGATTCAGTTCCAGTCTAATCGAAAACGCGTCCTTCAATCCGGGCGATTTATCGACGTATCAATCAGGTGTAAGAAATGCCTGTAAAGCGTCTGTCTTCCGTAGAGGAGAACTCGGTCGGACAGTGACAGGACAATGAACGGGAAGCCATGAAGCTGCTTTCTAACGACTGCAATGACAGGGGAATTTCTCTACTATCAGGTTGCAATCGATGAAGAAATCAAAGAGGGTTGTGCCACTGGAGGCCCGGGAATTGGCCGAAGTCCGAATCGTGGGAATGGAGTACCGCTTGGTGTTCGATTGCAAGGGCGGCGATGTGAGCATCCGCCACCAGGTTCGCGCTGCCACGGGTAGCGTCTAGAATGTTCTGCATATGTGTCAAGTGTTCAGCTCCAGGGTCAATCGGTTGGACATGGCCATACTGAAACCAACTTTCGATTCGTTCCAAGGCTTCTGATGGCGACATCGGGTTTGTCAAGACTCTGGGGTTGGCCATTAATCGCGCAAACCCCATTGATACCGCCCAAGGCAACCCAATAGTTTCTGTTCCGTTGATCAGTCCTTCCCACCAATGTCTGGCAGCTTGGTGGTAGGGGCTCTGCCGGTGATAGGTGAAGACCAGCAAGTTGACATCCGGTACGATCATTTCCCGCTCTTCTTGACGAAGAGCTCGTCATCAAGTTCGTAGATCTTTTCCTTCAGTTTTTTCGGGTCCACTCCGGGAACATACTCACTGCTGTGTGGAATCACCCGAAATGGATTCAAGTTCAAGTTTTTCAATTCATGGCTAAGATCTGAAAGTAGCTCCATTGGCCCCTGTTCTTGGGCCAAGCTCTTCGCGAGTTCAAAGTCCCTTTTGGCTGATTCAAATTGTCGAAGATTCTTTCTGGCCAATCCTCGCTTGTAGTAGACCTCGGCATCGTCCAGAGTGATACGAAGAGTGGAGTCAAAGTCGGCAATCGCTTCTTCATGAAGGCCAAGCATGGCCTTAGAATTCCCTCGGCTGGCGAAGACTCCCGCATCTGTTGGATTCAAACTTGCCGCCGCATCATATTGTTCAATGGCCATTTGGAAATCGCCAATAGCGCATAGAGCTACCCCGTACCTGTAATGAGCCTTTGCCTTTTCCAAATCACCTGATGCCAGTTCAATCTGCTTTTGCCAGTAAGCAGCAGTACGCCCGACATCGAACGGCTTGGCGTAAGCGTTGGCCACTGCAAAGCCTGAAAAGTCGGGAAATAGCTCCTCCTCGCCGATGCCGCACACGGTCTCGAGGTGATGAACAGCTGCGGTTTTGCTTTCGGCCCGAATCACGAACTTCAGGAGTTTCTCTGGCCCAATCCCCGGAGTGCCAAAGACGAATACGGACTTTTGCGCCAATGCACGCTGTCCGTGCGTCGAAGCCGGTTCCCACGACCATAATTCTTCATCTTCATAGAAGAACTGTATGTCGTTATCGAGCTCAACGGGGTTGCTAACTTCCCTGGTATTGGAGCGAGGAAGGAGATAGACAGCCCCATCTCTTTCGCTGTGTTCATTGCAGGCGAACCAAAGGGCAACCAGTGGCTGGCGAGTGAAATCTATCAGCCCAGTCGCAGCCCCGTGATGCTGGAGCTGGGCCAAGAGCACCAGATCGGGAGAGTCTTCCGAAAGGTCATGTGGCACATGGTTCAGAAGTCTCGCCCTGGCAACAGTGAACTCCAAGTAACCTACCAGCATGGAGTTTATCAGTTGAGAGCTTATGGGTTTGGCAGCGTTTTGGTCTAGCCGCCGGGCAGCCGAACAATGGACCTTCCAGGCAGCATCGGCTTGCCCGCGGAATAGAAAGCCCTTTCTGTCCGAGTCAAGCTCTTGCAAACGCTCCTGGAATTCGGCAACGCTGGCAATGGCGATTTCTTTCACGTCGTTCTCTTTGCATTGCAGCTACGAGTCAAGTCACATCGGGCATATCATAACACAACCGTCATGACACAACCGTTCACATTCACGCCCGGATTCAAGCGGAAGGCATCCCTGCGATTCTGTTCCCTCTGTTTTCGAGCAGGTTTTTGCCGCGCTGGGCGTCAGGTGCCTCCCAGGAAGGCGCGGCGGACGTCGCGGTTGTCGAGCAGTGCCTGCGCCTCGCCTTCGTAGGCGTTGCGGCCCAGTTCGAGCACATAGCCGCGGTGGCTGGCTTCGAGGCCCTGGCGGGCGTTCTGTTCGATCATGAGCACGGTGAGGCCGATTTCCTGGTTGAGACGGCGGATGTTTTCGAAGATCAAGCGCGTGATGAGCGGCGACAGGCCGGCGCTCGGCTCGTCCATCATCACGATTTTCGGTTCCAGCATCAGCGCGCGGCCGATCTCCAGCATGCGCTGTTCGCCGCCTGACATCGTGCCGGCCATCTGCGTTCGCCGTTCCGCCAGCCGCGGGAAGAGCTCGAAAATGTACTGGATGCGCTGGTGGATGCGCGCCTGGTCGTGCTCAAGGTACATGCCCATCTCGAGGTTCTCCATCACCGTCATCTGGGCAAAGACGCTGCGCAGCTGGGGCACGATCGAGATGCCGGCGCTCAGCACGTCCTGGGGCCTTTCATTGGTGATCTCCTGCCCGTCGAAGCGCACAGTTCCCCGGCGCACGCCGATCAGCCCGTAGACAGCTTTGAATACGGTCGACTTGCCGGCGCCGTTCGGCCCGATCACACAGACAATTTCTCCGGGATGCACGGCAAGCGAAACACCCTTGAGAATGTCGAAATCCTGATATCCGGCGTAGATGTCGTCAACGGCGAGAAGCGGCGAGGACATAGCGCGCTTTTTCGTGTCTCCTGTTTTCTCTTACTACCAATTTCCCGCCGCCGCCGCCGCTACGCCCCGAAATAGGCATCGATCACCGCTTCGTTTTGCAGGATCTCTTCGGGCGTACCTTCGGCCAGCTTTTCGCCGTGGTTGAGCACATAAACACGGCTGCAGAGGTCGACGATGAAGTTGATGTTGTGCTCGATCAGGAGAAAGGTCTTCCCCTGCTGGTTGAGCGCGCGAATGCGGTCCTTGATCGTTTCGATTAAGGTTGGATTGACGCCGGAGGTAGCCTCATCCAGGAGCAGGATGTCGGGGTCGGGCATCAGCGCCATGCCGATTTCGAGCAGGCGGCGCTGTCCGCCCGACAGGCGGCCGGCCTGCTCGCCGGCAAGCCGCTCGATCTGCAGGAATTCCAGGAGTTCATGCGCGCGTTGCGCGGTGCTGGCAGGGCTGGGCTGGAGCATGCGGAGGAGAGAGGTGTTTCGCCACTGGTGGCTGATCAGCATATTGCTGAGTACGCTCATTTTGCGGTAGACGCGCACCGACTGGAAGGTGCGCGTCAGTCCCATTCTGGCGATCTGATAGGGACGCGCCCGCGTCACATCGCGGCCTCTGAACAGGATTCTGCCGCTGTCGATCTTCTGCAGGCGGCTCAGGCAGTCGAACAGGGTCGTCTTGCCGCTGCCGTTCGGCCCGATCAGGCCGACGATTTCGCCGGAATAGACCGCGAAATCGACATTGTTGACCGCGGCCAGTCCGCCAAAGTGTTTGGTAACGGCATGCCCCTCAAGCAAGGGCTGTTTGTCAGAAGGCATGGTTTGTCCGAACACAATGCGGGTCATGGTTCTGGCGGGACAGCGATCCTGCCGACCTCGTACTCAAGAACCACTGTCCCTGTCTTCTGGAATACCTTTTGTCCCTTCAGCCTCAGCTCGACCCGTTTCGACAGTCCGGCCGCAAGAGGAACGCCGTCCCCCGGCAGGATGGGAAGAACCGCCACTTCCACCGTGTCGACCAGCCCCTCCTGGCACAGGCTCCCGAACAGGTGACCGCCCCCGAACAACCAGATGTCCTTACCCGGCTCCGCCCGCAGCGAACGCACCACCTCTTTCCAGTCCTCGCCGATGATTTTCACATTCTGAAAATCGCTTTGGCGCAGGTTCCTGGAGAAAACGTAGTTTCGAATCCCCGCTGCTGCCGGCGAGCCTTGACTACCGGTAACCTTGAACGTCCGCCGCCCCATCAGATAGGTGTCGAACTGCGCCGACAGTTCCTCGAAATCAATATCAGGATCGATGACAATCCAATCGAACCCGTCGTTGGCGTCGGCAATGAACCCGTCAAGACTCATCGCGCAATTGTAACGGACTCTCCGCATCCCTGACCCCCCGTTTACCTGGCGTTCTACATTTGCCTGTGTATTGGAACGCGACTGTCTTGCGAACGCGGGACGCCGGCATGTGGGCGCCGTTTGAAATCTAAGATCCTTTGCCAACGCGTCCCAAAAGGCGTCCGAGCGACGTGCTGCTGCGGTCGCCCAGTGTGCCAAGGATACCCTCAGGCAGGAAGAGCACCATCACCACCAGCAGCAGGCCGAGCGCGAGGAGATGCATTTCGAACAGATTGGCCCAGACAAGATCCTGCAGAAAATAGATGACCACCGCGCCCAGGGGCGGTCCCCAGACGGTGCCCAGGCCGCCGAGCATCGACATCATCACCATTTCGACGGTGCGCGTTTCGATGAAAACGACATCGGGGTCGATATAGGTGTTCTGCCAGGCCCAGAAGCCGCCGACAATGCCGGTGAAGAAGGCAGCGATTATGAAGGCGACAGTTTTGTGCAGCGTCGTGTTTATGCCGCGCATCTCGGCGCCGGTCTCGTCCTCGCGGATGGCGATGAGGCTCTGCCCGAACTCGCTGCGCCGGATCCACCAGATCAAGGCCACGACCAGCCCCATCACTGCCAGCATCAGGTAATAGTCGCCCAGGCGGTTGAGGATGGGCGGGAGGTTGAGCCCGACGCCGCCGCCGGTGATAGGGCGCAGCACGCGCGCGATCTCACGCATCGCCACGAAGGTGCCGAGCATGGCGATCGAGAAGTAGGGGCCTTTGAGCCGTAAAGTCGGCAGCCCGATCAGAAGGGCAAAGATGGCCGCGGCGACGCCGCTGACCGGCAAAGCCTGCCAGAATCCCCACTCCGGCGAGATCAGCAGCGGTGTGCGGGTCACGAGGATGCCCATGACGTAGGCGCCGATGCCGAAGAAGACGGCATGGCCGAAGTCGACGTAACCGGTCAGCCCGCCGATGAGATTCCAGTTGGAGGCCAGCGTAACGAGCACAAAGATCTGACTGCCGACAAGAAGGGCGAGGCTGGAGACGCCGGTGTAGGGATAGGCTGCGAGCAGGGCCAGCAACAGCAGCCACAGCGTCAAACCAGTCCAGCTGCCAAATGGCCGTGTCAGCCGTTGTCCGGGCCGTGATCGACGTGGCGCAGGGGCAGGCTCTGCTGAAGATGCACCGTTTTCTTCCCAGTCCTCGAGCTTCGTTTCGTTCTGTTCACCCTGCGCGCCCATCACTCGGCCTCCGCGTCGAGCGGACGCAGACCGCCCAGGAGGCCCTGCGGTCGTACAATCAGGATCAGGACAAGGAGGACAAAGCTGGTGGCGACGCCGAGGTTGGTGCCGATGCCGCGCACATAGGTGGCGACGAAGATTTCGGCAATACCGAGGATGATGCCGCCCATGAGCGCGCCGGGGATGCGTCCCAGACCGCCGAGCGCGGTGATGGTGACGGCCTTGAGCGTGAAGGGAGGCCCCATGAAGGGAAAGATGGCCTGCGTCGGGCTGAGCATCGCGCCGGCTGCGGCCGTCAGGGCGATACAGATGCCTGCAGTGATGGCGTAGACGCGGTTGATGTCGACGCCAACGATGCGGGCCGCGTTTTTGTTCTGCGCCGCGGCGCGGATCGACTTGCCAAGGCGGCTGCGCTGCAGAAAGAGGTGCAGGCAGAACATGATGAGGAGAGCGGCAACAAAGATTATTGTCTTTACGATGGGAAAGGTGATCCCGACCAGTTCGACAGAGCCGTTGTAGCTGACGGCGACGTTACGGGGGTCCGAGTCGAACAGGATTTTGAAGAGGTTGGCCAGGGCGATGGAGACGCCGAAAGTGACGAGCAGGGTCATCAGATGGGGGCGCTCGACGATTCGGTTGATCAGCACGATCTGCAGGAGATAGCCGGCCAGAAACATCAGCGGCAGGATCAGGACCAGCGACGCGAACGGGTCCAACCCGAAGAGGCGGAACATCCCCCAGGCGAGGTAGGCCCCGATCATGAGGAACTCGCCGTGGGCCAGGTTGATCACGCCCATTACGCCCCAGATCACCGAGAAGCCGAGCACCATAACGGCGTAGAAACCGCCGAGCAGGAGGCCGCTGACAAGCGCCTGCAGAAGTTGGTCCATGCTTGAGAGTTTTGCGTTTCCGGTTCTTCGTTTTCAGCTAGACCGCAGGCCAAAGCCCCTGGTGACCCCTTCCGAACATTGCTTCAACCGCATCTGCAGAGAGCTGCAAGTGCCTGCGTCTGCGGCTGTACACCGGGATCGGAAACACAAAACCGGAAGCTTACCGATCTTTCCAGGCCGGTGCAGGGTAATTCAGCTCGGCGACCGCGGCGTTCGCCGGTGCGACGACCAGGATTTTACCGTTCTGGATCTGAATCGCGCCCATTGGTTTGGCGGCGTTGCGACCCTTTTCGTCGAAACTGATCGGGCCGTAAAAGGTGACCACGTCAAGTTCCCGCAGGCTCGCGCGCACGGCGTCCGTTTCGATCGAGGCGGCTTGCTCAATTGCGATGTGCAGCGCCAGCGCGGTCGCGGTCGATTCCGCAGCCTGATAGGTGGGCGGCTCGCCCCACAGGTTCTCGTAACGGGCCGCGTATTCGGCCGCGGTGCCGAAGTACTCGTCGGCGTAGCTCATCGACGCCTCCCACTGGGTGGGGCCGATGACGTACTCGGAGTCGGCGCCGACCTCTTCGATCAGCTTCGGGTTGCTCGGGCCGACCGTGATTACCATTGCCTTGGGGTTGAAGTCCAGTTCCTTGGCCGCGCGGATGAAGAGGACGGCATCGTTGAAGTGTCCGCCGCCGATGAATATATCCGGCTCCAGCTCCTTGAATTTGGCCATGATCGCGCTGACATCGGCCACGTTGACGGGGTAGGTTTCGATGCCGAGCACTTCCAGGCCATACTCCTCAGCCCAGCGCTGCGCGCCATTTGCGACACTGGTGGGGAAGGCGGTGTCCTCGTAGGCGATGACGACCGTCCTGGCGCCCTGGTCAGAGAGCAGCTGCAGTGCCGACCGCGTGTAGTTCACGGCCGGCGTCAGGACCGCGAACAGGTTCTGGAAGCCCCGTTCAAAGAGGGGCTCGGCCGCGCCGTTGCCCTCGATCATGATCTTGTTGTACTTTTCGGCAATCGCGCTGGCGCTCTGTGTCAGGAAGGAGCTGTACGGTCCCAGCAGGAAATCGACCCGGTCCTCGTTGATCAGCTTTTCCACCAGACGGGCGGCTGTGTCGGGGTCACCCTCGTCGTCGTACATGATCAGCTCGACCTTGTACCGTTCGTCTCCAACCTTGATGCCGCCGTACTCGTTGTTGACCCAGTCCAACCAGACGCGGTAGCCCTGGCGCGTGTCCTTGCCTTCGCGCGAGAATTTGCCGGTTTCGCTGACTGCCGCGCCGAGGTAGATGATCTTCTCCGAGTCCGCGCCTGTGGCGGCGGTTTTCGGTTCATCCACCGGCGCGGGCGGCGCCAGCGAGCAGGCGGCTGCGACAAGGGAAGCGATCAACAGGAAGGTGAGTGGTAACAGGAAGTGTCGCATTGTTTGGGCCCTCCGCAATTCCTGGATTCCGGAAACAGGCTTCATCTGAACTGATTGGATATTCCGCAAGACAGTCCGTTCCCGCAGAGGGCAAGCGGGACGGATCCATAACCGATCTGATGATACTGTAAGGTATTTTCTGCTGTCAATTTGCCCATAAACGGGGCGCGCTTCATTTGCGGCTGTCCTGCATGGATTGCCGCTACTGAGCGCGTTCCGGTATGGTTTGACCCATCGAAAACAGGAATGCTACAATCATGTACGCTTCGGGCAGCTTCGGTTGCGCCGGCGCAGGCGGGGACAGTCATCTGAGAGACTCGAATTCAGCGAGCGGTGGCAGACGTGCTGCCGCTTCATTCAGTAGGTGGTCATGTGAATACACAGTTTTACGGCGGGCAGGCGGTTATTGAAGGCGTGATGATGCGGGGACGCAAGGCGATGTCAATTGCCGTGCGCAACGCCCAGGGCACGATTGTCGTCCACCAGGAGCCGCTCACGGCCAGGATTTACACGCGCAAATGGGGGCAATGGCCGTTCGTGCGCGGGCTGGCAATGTTGTGGGATGCGCTCGGGCTGGGCATGCGCGCGTTGATGTGGAGCGCGGACGTGGCGATGCAGGAGGATGACGCTGAAGAGAAGGTCGAGTTTTCCGGCCCGGTCGCGTGGACGACGATCGCGACAAGCCTTGCGTTTGCTGTGGCAGTTTTTTTCCTGCTCCCTACCTTCGCGAGCCGCTGGTTTGCAGGCTTTTTCGAGCACAATCCCTATCTTGACGCGGTAGCCGAAGGCGGCATCCGCCTCATATTGTTCGTGGTCTATCTGTGGGCGATCAGTTTTTTGCCCGACATTCGCCGCGTCTTTGCCTATCACGGCGCCGAGCACAAGACGATCAATGCGTACGAGGCCGGGGATGCGCTGAATGCACCGAGCGTGCAAAGGCACAGCGTCCAGCATGTGCGCTGCGGCACCAGTTTTCTGCTCTATGTGCTTGTGATCAGCATTTTGCTCTTTGCGCCTCTAACTTTCGCGGGGATCGAATACGCCTGGCTGGCCCTGGTCTTGCGTTTTGTCTCCCGGTTGCTGCTGATCCCACTGGTCGCGGCCATCTCCTATGAGATCATTCGTTTCAGCGCGAATCATGCCGCCAACCCCCTCATGCGCCTGCTGATTGCGCCCGGCCTGCTGCTCCAGCGCATCACCACGCGCGAGCCGGACGACAGTATGGTGGAGTGCGCGATCGCGGCGCTGGTGCCGGTGCTGGCAGCCGATGGACGCGTCGCGACCTCTGTCGGGACCGGACCTACGGACCAGGCGGGCGAAGAGTCGGCGGGCGCGACTGCAGTGCTGAGCAATTAGCTTTTACCGGTTGCGAATTCCAGGTTTCGGGAGGCGCCGATCCTACGGGCGCTGCTGATTATACAGCTCCGCGTTGATGGCATCCGCCAGCAGCACTTGCTGGCGAGCGGCCCGGTTCATGCGGCCCAACTCGGCCATATAGCGCGCCATACTCCCCAAGTCGTTTAGCTCAAGACCGTGCAGCGTGCGCACAAAGGTGATCTGGAAAGGATCGCCCGTCAACAGGCGGGGGATGCGTAAGCTCTGCATCACGCCCTCGGTCAGATCGCTGTCCGGGTCGCCGGAGACGGCGGCGAATTCGACCGGCAGGCCGTAGGCGGCCAGGCGGTCGGAGACATCGTAGTTGGCCGCGGGTTTGGCGACGCTCCACATACTTTCCAGATAGCGCAGCGTTGCGGCGGAGACGGGTGTGAACGTCCCTTCGGGAGAAAAGGAGGTGAAATCCTCCGACGAGGCGATGTCTCGCCAGAGAAGATGCTCCAGGTTGCAGTCGCGGGCGAGCGTGCGCACGAATTCCCGGCGTGCGACGAGATTCTCATCCTCGTGGAAGGATCGCTCGCCGCCGGCCGCCTGTTGCGGCGTTTCTGTCGGCCCGGCCGCGACCGCGTCCTGCGCGCTGCGGCGGACGTAGGCGGCCAGGCTCTGCGCGAGGCCGCGCTGTCCATCCCCTCTTTGCGCACTGTCGTGCTGGCCGCTGAACAGGGCCGCGAGCTGGTCACGGCGCTGGGGGGATGTCCAGATTTCGCGCAGACGCCCTTCCCCGTGGCGTCCTTCGGCGTCCTGGCGGCTGCGCATAAAGGCCTGGCACCGTTCCCACAGCGCCGGATTGAGATGCGGGCGATAGAGATGGGTGCTGGTCACCCCTTCGGGCGGCAGGGGCGGCAGCGCCTCGCTGACCGACCACTCCTGCAGAAGCTCGCAGGTCTCTTCAAAGACGCGGTCCATCTGCTGCAGCATCTGTTGCAGACGTTCATGGGCGCGTCCCAGCCCTCGTCGTACGCTTTCCTGCAAGCGGCCGTTCAATTCGGAACGGGCCAGGTTCACCCGTTCCCGCCGCAGCATTCGAACGCGCCGCAATCGCGTCCGAAAAGAGATCATCGCGCCCAGAAACGCACCGAGCATCAGCCCAATGAAGGTGGCCGCGTTCGCCTCGCTCTCGATGAAATCGACGATTGCGCCGGCGAACGCCTCGTCCATCAGCCCCATGAGCGCGACCGCGTTTGCATCGCTCGTGACGATTGCGTCCACGTTGCCCGCCAGCCCCGAACCGAACAGATAGAGCAGGGTCAGCAGCACGATGCCGCCCAACAGGCCGAACGCACGCGTCAACGAGCCGAACAGGGACGGCTGGTCGCCGAGCGTGCGCATGTAGCGGGCGCGCCAGTCGCGCAGTTCCAGCTGGTGCTCGGCGTGGCCGGCACCGGCTGGCGCAATGACGTCGTTTGCGAAGCTGGACAGCGCGTGGCGTTCCAACCCCAGTTCGTAGAGCCACTGGTGGAGTTGCCGCCGCGCATGTACGATCCCTGCTGGCTGCGAACCGAGAAGAGTGAGCAACCTCGCGCGCATTCGCATTGCGATGGCCGGCAAAAAACGGGCGTCGCTGGCGTTGTGGGGCAGGCCGTCGTCGCGCAGGGCGGCCAGTCCCCAGGCAGAGTCCAACGCGCCGTCGCCGGTGCTTTCTTCGAACTGGGACAGCATCTCCTGCAGGTGACTGTCGAAAGCGGCCTGCCAGCGGACCGGGTCCAGACCGCGCAGCTTGCGCGCCGTCGCGTTCGGTAGGATATAGCTGGGATGGACCGAGATCTGCTCAACCGATTGGGGATTGAGCTCGTTGAACAGGTGGGGCATCTGCTCGGTGAGCTGCGTCAACACCTGCTGCGACGTAGCGCCCAACTCCTGTAGGGGTGTCAACGGCTCCATGCTTGCAGCCGCGGCCGGCGGCGTCATGCCACCCCCGCCCTCCGCCTCGGTGGGCAAGACCAGCTCGCGTAAGAGCCGTTTGCCCTCGTTTTCCTGCGCAGTCTGCAGTATGTAGTCGATCGGCAGATAGTCTGCGGCTGCGCCTAGCAGGCTGTAGGGGCGTTCGCCGGCGTTGCGCAGGTCGATGCCGACCTGCTCATCGATGTAGGCGGCCCCGTCGGCGGCGATAAGCGACTGGAGCGCGTTGCTGACGAGAGCGGAGAGCTCGTAGCTGTTGCGGGCCAGCCCTTGATTGCTTTTTTCGCGGTCCACCAGGTAGATGCGGTCAAAAAGCGGCTGCCCCAGCCATTCTTCCGGCAGCGAGCCGCGGCTCGTACCCCGCTTTCCCAAGTCCTGACGCATGGAGGCGTTAAATTTGGCAAGATTGGCGGGGCGCAGCCCGGTGAGCGCCTCCAGCTCGGCAATCGCCGCGTAGCAGGTGGCATCCTCGATGACGCGGCTGCTGTCGGTGGCGTAGCTGCCGGCCGCGAATATGCCGACAACCTGGGCGATATGGCGCTGTCCCAGGAAGTTGAGCTGATGCGCGATCGTCGGCCAGATCAGCGCCGAAGTGAGCGGTTCGAAGAGCGGCGCGATTACGTAAAGGGTCGTCTGCACGAAGGGATCGCCCGGCACGTGCGTGTCGGCACGGATCGGGTCGATGATATTGGATGCGACCAGGTGGGCGATGTGGTCACCTTCCTGCAGGCCCGCGCGAAAGGCGTGCCGCCGCGTAGGCGGGTCGTACGCGGTTTGCGCCGCGGGCGGCATGCCGGCGCCGGCGAGCGCATCGTCGCTTTGCTCGTCTTTGCTCGACCTGCGGAAAGGCCAGGGCAGTCCTCTGTGGGGAGAAGAAGCGTTCCCGCGCCTTCCTGTGTTCGCCTGCCACTGCAGAGGGACCAGGGTTTCGCCGACCGCGGCCAGCAGTTGGCTGGCCCGCCGCTGGCTGGCGGCAAGCGTCGCGGCGTGTCCGCCCGCGGACGCGTTCCTGGAACGGTCCAGCTTGTGCAGCAAGCGCTCCAGGTAGAAGGGCGGCAGCCGGTTGTCGCGCAGGGTAAACAGGCTGAGGTCAAGCTCGCCCTGTTGATCGAGATGATCGGCGGGAAGGAGTGCTGCAAAGCGGGTGATGCGGGTCAGGTCGGGGCCGTCGATACCGGTGGCGATGCGTTGTTCCTGGGCCGCCTGCAGGCGCGGCGCCAGATGGAGCATTGTCTGCAAGCCCCATCCGCCAAAACAGAGTATCGCGGCTCGGCTACGCGTTGCGCCGGGAAGCATAGGAAGTTTTGCGTTTCTGGTTCTTAGTTTTCAGTTGTCTGCTCGGCAGGCGTTGAGCGCATTCATTGACCAGCCACGGACAATGAAAAGCTTATGACTGGAAACTAATAATCCTCGGTGATTTCGGGCAGATCGACCCAGGCGGGATGGAGATGGAACTCCTCGCGGGCGGGGAAATCACGCTCATTCTCATACTGTGCCCGGAACTCGTCCAGACGGTCGATCAGCGTCACCGGCAGGCCGTGGACGATCCAGACGGCGTCCATGCGGCCGGTGTCGCCGGTGGGAATCCATTTGATGTCCTCCTGGCCAATCATCGCCATCGCCAGGTTCGGGTCGTCGTGGCGGGCGGACGGCGTCGCCGCGAGGCGAATGTGCTCCAGGTTGCCGTCGTGGAAGCTGAAGCGGTCCGAGTCCCAGCGGATATACGGGTTAAGGCGATCGAGCCACTGCTGTACGCGGTTGTTGGGCAGAGGCCGCGACTGCTGTGTCTCTTCGCCATGCTGCACATCGATGATGTGCCGGATGTCCACGCACTGCAGCACGCGGCCCAACAGACTCCGTTCGTTGGCGATTGCGTTGGTGAGATTGGCGAAGAGCTCCTCGGCGGATACGGGCTGGCCGCTGCTTGAAATGCGGTCGACGACGGGCCCCAGCAGTGTCTCCCAATCGCTTGGATAGACGACCTGCGCCGCGTTGCGGTAGAAATGTTGCAGGTAGTCGCGCCCGACCGCGCCGGTCTCGAGTTCATAGTAGGTGTTGGTGCTGGCCGTGCCATCGGGTATGCGGGGATCGATTCTGTCTGCGGCCCTTCTCGCCGCCTGATTGGCCCGCCCCAGCGCGCTGCCGGCGTTGTCAATTTGCGTTCGGAACAGTTCGCGCATCTGCGTGCTGTGAGAGAAGAGCCGATCCACCAGGATTCGCTCCAGCCTGTCGCGGCGCTGGTTCAGGCGCGCGCGGGCCTTGCGTTGGCGCATGTCGCGCGCGCGGTCGCGCGCCTGGCGCGGGTTGAAGGCGGCCAGCAACAGATCGCCGAAGCTGCCCGCAATCTGGCCGATCTGTTCAGCAGCGCCTCCCTGCTGCGCCAGCAGCGAGCGCCAGCCGGCGCGGTCCTCCTCGGTCACGGGATGATTGTTGACGAGGAAGAGCCTCTGTTTGATCAGCGACTCCATCGGCGCGGTCGAGGGGTTGAGCGGCGCCAGCAGGTCGGCCAGCGTAAGTGCGCCGCGCAGGCCGGTCTCCAGCACGGCCTGGCGAAGTGCGCTGTCGACCGCGGCCTTGAAGCCGAGCCATGCGCCTCGTTGCTCCTCGACCTCCTCGACCAGCTCCTCCAGCCGGTCGTTGTCCAGCGAGAGGTAGCGGGCGCGCATGCGCGTCAGCAGTCCCTGCCAGATCGAAAGTATCTTCTGACGGCTCTGGGCGGAGATGGGCTGGCGCGGGTCGTTGAGCTCCGGCCCGGCGGCCAGTCGTCTCACGCAGTCGGCCAGGAAGGCCTGCTGCCAGAAGTTGACCAGCGTCTCGTCCGGCGCGACGATGGCGGACGCGGCAAAGCTGCTGTAAACGAGATAGTTGCCCTTTTTCGGGCCTTGCTCGTTCACCACTTCGGCCGCGGCCACACTGCCCGCCATGCGCTCGCGCACGACGTTGACCTCCAACCCAAGGATCTCGCTGCTGAGATGGCTGATGGCCGTCAGCTGGATGAGATGCGCGGCCAGATTTTCGGCGTCGGTCTTGCGCGCGAGGCTGCGGCCGTCGCGGTTGGTGCGCCCGACCAGGAAGATGAAGTCGAACGGGGCATATGGCGTGTCGGGCAGGGCGCGCTGCTCGCTGGGGTAGAGTTCCTGGAACTGCTGCGTCTCCTGAAAATAGTTCAGCTCCTTCAGGGCGGCGTAGGCGTTGGCCTTGATCCGTCGCCGTTGCAGGTCGCTGTTGATCTCCTCTTCGAGGACGTCCGGCAGGAAGAAAATGCCGACGACGCGAGCGTTGCTGCGCACGAGTGCGCGCACGCGGTGGGCCACGTCCATGAACATGCCGGCGCCCGTGCCGCCGCAGAGGCTGCTGACGACGTACACGAGCTGGTAGTTGCTCATGACCGGGAAGCGGCGGTTCTGCGCCATTTCCAGATCGCGGATCTTGTCGAGGGCCGCGTACTTTGTCTCCAAAAGCCGCTTGAAATTTACGTAGTTGCGGAAGAACGAGAGCCGCCCGATTGGGCGCAGCTGTTTGGCGCCGTTATGAATGTAGCCCAAGGGAATCGAAGGATAGTCCCACCAGCGGGCGATCTCCGGGTGGTTTTCGAGATTGTCCACCAGCCGCGTGGCGTCGAACTTGCCCATATAGGCCGATTCATCGGCGTAGAGAGGCTCCTGATCGAGCCGGTTGATCAGGGGTTCGGTGTCCAGCGCCAGGAGCTGAATCATCGCCGGCAGCGATTCGCCGCCCCAGGCTTTTCGCAGCCGCCGCTTGACCGCGCGCACGGCATTCGTGCCCATTCCGCCTACGCCGACGACGAGCGTCGGATAGATTGTCGGCTTTTCACTGATGAACGGGGCCCCGCTCTGCTCCATATCCGGTTTCCTTCAAACGTTCTTCGTGGTTCGCTCTTCGCTTCTCGTGTCTGCGCTCGTCCGCAGCCGTAAAACGGGAGCCAGCAGACAGTAGCTGACGTCCAGGCTGATTCCCGTCGTCTACGCCCAAGGGTCGGCGGCGCCCGCGCCGGCAGGCGAACTGCCCCAGGAATTGTCGGGCGGATCGAAGTCACCGGACCCCTCGCGCGCGGACGGGTCCGAATCCCAACTCACCTGTTCCCAGGTTGAGTCCCAGCCGGAATCGTGTCTGCCCGCGCCGGCCGCGTCAGCAAAGTTTTCGAACGTGGGCGCGCCGCCGGCGGCGCCTGCCGGGCTTCCAGCCATTGGAGGCGTTGCCCCGCCCATCTGCCTTTGCAAACCGTCGACATCTGACGCGACAAATGCCGCGTCCGGTTGTGGAGTCAGAGGGGTTTCCTGTCCGGGCAGGGTGATCGGTTCATCATCATCCACATTGTACCCGCGACTTCGGGCGCGCGCCACCACGATGAGCAGCCCCAGCAGGATCAGCGGCCCGCTGCACAGAACGAGTGGGAAGGTATAGAACGGACGCAGCCACCACTCGACATAGCGCTGGTAGAGGGTTGGACTGAGGAAATTGATGTCGACCGACCGTGTTTCGCCGACCAGGCCGGAGATGCTCAGGACCATCTCTCCGCTGTAGAAGGAGCCGTACAGGGCATCCTTGGGGAGGGCTTTGCGCGCAACCAGCGTGACGGGAACTTCGAAAAATCCTTCGTCATCGGGCAGTCCGTTCACTTCGACCGGCGGGGCTTCGAGGTACTGTTCATTCAGCGTCATTACGCCGTTGCCGGTCTCGCCTGATGCGGCGATCCCGACCACCTGTACGACGAAAGGCGTTTTGCCGTCAAAGCGCAGGAGCAGCGTCTCGGTCGCTCTTTCGCCCGCCCGCCCCAGGTTGCCGAAATCGAGCGCGCCGGCGAGGCTCCACTCCACGTCGCGAATCTGCAGACGGAAGGGTAACGTATCCGAAAGGACATCGAAGTCCTGGCCGGGGCCGGCCAGGCTGAGAACACCGTGGCAGCTGCCTGGCGTCATCGGTGTCTGGCTCTGCAGCCGGATCGGAAGCGCCCAAACGGTCTGAATGGCCTGTTGCCAGCTGTCAGAGCCGCTGGCTTCGGCGGCGGCGCTGCTGCCGTTTGCGGGCGCGCCGGGCAGCAGGTCGCCGGCGGTGGCGGTCAGGCCGCTGCAACTGCTTTCGGTCAGTTCGACTGTGAGCCGGAAGGGCGTGTCCGAGTTGTAGGCGACGGGAAGCATGATCTCCTCGTCCAGCCGGAAATTCGGCGACGTATCGAAGAGCAGTTCGCCGAAGTCTGCCTCCTGCACCTGAATGCGCGCCTCGGCGCGGGGGATGTTCAGCGCCACCGGCAGCGAGGGCGCCGGCCGGACCTTCACCTCCATCGGCAGGCCGGCGGGGTTGAGAGCGGATAGATTCAGCTGGCCTTCGTATGCGCCGGGGCGGAGCAGTTCGAGGCCCTCCACGCGCAGCAGGGCTGCCCGGCTGCCCTGTTCCGGCACTTCGATTGAAAAGTTGAGTGAGGTTTCGCGTACGATTTCGCTTGTATCGGAGCGGCGCAGGATCAGCGAGGCCTCAAGGGTACCGATCTCCTCGACCGTGCTGGCCTGTACGGTCAGGGGCCAGCCTGCGAGCGGCATTTTGGCCAGGTCGATGTCGGTTGGCAGGCCGCGTACATAGATCGCCGGTTCGACTTCCAGCGGTGTGCGCGCGAAGTCGCCGAAACGGACCCCGTCAACCACCGCGGTCATGAGGAAGAGCGCCTCGTAATCATGTCCGTCCAGTGGAGTAAAGCCGTCGTCGGAGCAGAGAGGGCTACGACCGGCGGCCTGACTGTGGCAGTTGAGCCCTGTGCGATAGACGGTTTGGCTGTCTCCGCCAGTGACGTCGTACACGTAGACCGCGGCCTGCAAATCTTGTGCCTCAACGCCGTCGGCAAAGCCTATCTGGAGTACCAGGCTTCCGTCGTCGCGGATGCCGGTATTGGTGGCTGAAGGCGAGATGACCCGGGCCTTGGGCAGGTCGTCGCGGGCCTGCAGCCGGAAGGTGCGGCGCAATTGCAGCGGGTGCCTGTCCTCTCCCAACTGTAACGTCAACTCGTCCGGGCTGCCGACAAGCTGCTGGGCGGCGACCTTCCTACCGCTGATCGGATCCTGGCCCAGGCCGGGGACCGGCGTTGTGCCGTTGAGAAGCAGCGGTTCGTCGGCGGCGGGGCCGGCGCCGGCCGCAACGATTAGCGGCGAACCGCCGGCAGGATAGTAGCGTGTCGAGGCCGGGTTGCCCTGGACGCTCGGTGGCGGAAAGAGCAGTTCCGGGTAGCTGTCCGCCTGGATGACGGCAAAGCTGCTGAGGTCGTTTGTCTTGGCGACCCATTCTCCGGCTGGCAGCGGCGCGACCGCGACGTTCAGGTCAATGTTGCCATCGTCGAGAATGCTCTGCGTCTGAACCGGCGCGCCATCTCTTTGCACTGCCGTGATCGCTGCGCGCGGGCTGACGAAGGCGATGCTGCCGGCGCCGTGGCCGTTGCGAATCGAAATGGTCAGGTCGCCGGCTATGTTGCGCCGCGTGACGACCGAGCGGTCAGACTTCATTTCTGCGAAGATTTCGCTGAAGATGAGCAGGAGGTCCTGCGAGCTCTTGGCCTCGCGTGCCAGGGAGGAGTGGCTCTTGATGAAATCGCCGGCGCAGCCGGCATCTGGATTGCAAAGGATCACGGGGTAGAGGAGCGCGCCTGCGGTCTCGAACTGTGACAGCAGATTGGCAATGACGGGGCGCTGGCCAGGCACGTGCAGCGGTGCGGTCGGTTCGCCATCGGTCAGCAGGAGCACATACTGGCTGCGGTTGGGGTCACTGTGTGTTTCGAGCAGTTGCAGCGCCTCCCGCAGGCCCAAATCCATACGTGTGTAGCCGCGTTCGACATAGTCATCGGGCGCTTGCAGCGTCGCGGCCAGCCGCCGCCGGTTTTCGGCGCTGCCCATCTGCTGCAGAAGGCTCAGCGCGCCGACGCCCTCGGCCGTGCTGTCAAAGCGCAAGACCGCGATGCTGTCGGCGCTGTCGGCGAGATGTACCAATAGCCGCGCCGCGCTGTAGCGCAGTTCGTTCGGATCGCTGGGCGCGTTGCTGCTGTAACCCTGGCAGGGAGGCGATGTGGGCGGCGTTCCGGCTTCCCAGGGCCAGCAGGTTGCCATGCTGCCGGAATCATCGAGAATGACGATCACGTCGATTGGGTCGGCGGCGGCCGGCTGGGCATTGCCGACTGTGTGCTGCGCGCCCGAGGCGCTGGTATGGGTCAGGGCGTATACAGGCGCGGCGCGGCGTCCTGTCATCGACAGGAGGAGACAGCCGGATAGAAGACATGCAAACGCGGCGTAAAGCCGGTGAAGAGTTCTTTCGGGCAGACGGCGCTCCTGTTCGGGGGAAAAAGCGTCAGTGGTTTCCCGGAGAGAGAACGCCTCCGCACCACCCGAAGGTTCCCGGTCCAATAGAGAAACGTGCGCGCGCATTGGCTCAACGTTTCCCCCGCTTCGACAACGAGGGCGGCATCCCCGCAATTGGGGACAGACCTGCTGTGAGCGAAATGCGCGCGCATGGACTGCGCTTGAATCCATTTCGATTGTATCATAGCGCAGATTGGGAACAAAAGGCCCTGGTCAGACTGGGAAAGCGCTCCAAAACGGGCCTCAAGACGAGGACGAGCGGCATGGGGATACACTGGAGATGTGGGCGCGGAGACGCGCCCACGTTGGGGCCTGACAGTTTTTGCGAAGGTGGAAACGGCGGGGATGAAGCGGTACCGATTTTGGGCGATTTGCCTACGATCCGCCAATGAAACATGCACTTCAGCGAAATCGCGAAAGCGGCGGGTGGATCGCTGCCGGACTGTCCACCCGCCGCCATGCAAAGCCCGCTGCTGTTCTATTCGCCGCTGTCGCCGCTCTCGATTCCAATTTGTGCGAGCGCATCGGAAATCGCGCCGACGAACTGGTCGGCAGGCAGTGCGCCGGGAATCAGCCGGCCCTCGCCGCCGTAGAGAACCACAAATGTGGGCGTGCCGCGCACGAATGGCATGCCGTCCTGCAGGTCGCTCTGTATTGCAAGGGCGGATTCGTCTTGATCCAGACAGGCCGCAAAGGTCTCGGTGTCCAGTTCATATTCAGCGGCAAGCGCCATGAAATAGCCCCTGTTGTCCGGACGGGACCAGTCAGCCATTTCGACGAAAAGGCGGTGGTGGAACTGCCAGAACGCCTCCTGCTGCGCCGCGCATTCGGCGGCAATCGAGGCCGCGACGGCAAAGGGATGCATGTTCTCTATCGGGAAATGTTTGAAAACCCACATTACCTGCCCTTTATTGACGAACTCTTCGTCCAGGACCGGCTGTGTTGTCAACGTGTGACGGCTGCAGTAGGGGCATTGGAAGTCGCTGAACTCGACGACGACGATCGGGGCGTCGCTGCTGCCCTTGAATACGTCACCTGCGAGGGTGAAGCCGGGCCGGTCCGGGTCGGGGAGCAGGCCTGCAGCGGTAGCCCAAAATGGCAGCTGTCCTTCGCCCTGCTGCCGGTCCTGCTGCGGCGCCTGCGCAGCGCCCTGCGGCGAGCCGCCGAGCGCAATCGTTTCGATCCATTCGGAGAAGGTGTCGTATGGCTGTGCGCCGGTGAGGCTGAAGGCTTCACCGGTCTCTTCAAAGACGAAGCGGAAGCTGGGCGTGCCGGTGAAGCCAAAGGACCTTGCTTCTTCCAGGCTTTCGTTCACCTTTTCCACCAGGGGCCCGCTATTGGCCATGCAGGAGCCGTATTGCGTGGGGTCGGCGCCCAGCTCCTGCGCCAGCTCGGCGAAGTAGGACAGAGCCTCTTCGAGGGGCGCCCATTCTTTCTGTGTGCGGAAGATCCTGTCGTGCATCTGCCAGAAGAGGACAACATCCTGTTCGGCCGCACAGTTGGCGGCGATGGCCGCGGACAGTGCGTTGGCATGGAGCGAGGAGAGGGGCATATCGCGGAAGACAAATTTAACTGCGCCGCTCTCTCCGAATGCGGCCAGCAGCGCCGGTTCGGTCTGGACTACGTGACGGGCGCAGAAGGGGCACTCGTAGTCGCTGTATTCGTAGACCGTGACGGGCGCGTTCGGGTCGCCGCGGAAGGGATAGCCCTCTTCGGTAAAGCCGACTGGGATGCCCCTGTGCGTGCCGGGCTGTTGCCAAGGGTCGTCAGCGCCGGAGTCAACAGCGGGCGGGCCGACCATGTAGCCGTCGGCGGTGCAGGCGGCGACGAGCAGTAGGGCGGCTGCGAGGAATGGGAGGAGCAGTACGGGCATCCCTCCCCATACACTCTCCTCCTGCTTGCAGCGCAGGAGTCTCTTTAGCGAATTCATGGGTTCTCCGATCGAGTACAGGTGTCCGGCACTCCCCCCTACGATGACAGGTAAGCGCGCGGGCGCGGCGTTTGTCCATAATACAGAAGCGGCAAGGCATTCCGTCTGCAACGGATTTCCACATTGTAACCGTGGAAACAGGGGACAACCAATTGTCGAGTCAGAATAATCCAAGCGGAGTCCGTTGTCGCGGTTCCTTGTTTGGAACGTGCAGTGGCCTGCCTGATATGTCGCCAAGTTTGCCTGAAAGGGGCATAACGTCGTAGTATGAAGACTTTGCAAGGGCTGTGGCCAACCGTCGCGCACGCGAAGCGGGGTACGGAATGGACGATGTGACGCTGGGAGCTGAAGCAGTGCAGGATTTTGAGGAGAGCCCGCCGCATGGTGCGCCTGTCGACGCGGCGCAGGGGCAGCCGGCTCCCCAGGCCGGACACCTGCGTCAGCTTGAGTCGGAGGCGATCTATGTGCTGCGCGAGGTGGCGGCCCAGTTCGAGCGGCCCTGTATGCTCTTTTCCGGGGGTAAGGACTCGATCGTCTGCGCGCATCTGGCCCGCAAAGCGTTCGCGCCGGGGCGGATTCCCTTTCCGTTGCTGCACATCGACACGGGACACAATTTCCCGGAGACCTTGAACTTTCGAGATCAGCTCATCGAAAAGCTGGGAGTCCGACTGCTGGTGCGGTCGGTGCAGGACTCGATCGATGCCGGCCGCGTGCAGGAGGAGCCGGGTTCTGATCCCAGCCGCAACAGATTGCAGACGGTTACGCTGCTGGATGCGCTGGCCGAGCTGCGGATTGATGCAGCAGTGGGCGGCGCCCGGCGGGACGAGGAGAAGGCGCGGGCAAAGGAGCGGTTTTTCTCGCACCGCGACGCGTTCGGGCAGTGGAATCCCAAGAATCAGCGGCCCGAACTGTGGAACCTCTTCAATGGCCGCAGGCTGGATAACGAGCATTTCCGCGTCTTCCCCATCAGCAACTGGACTGAGTTGGACATCTGGCAGTATGTCTCCGAACAGCGTATCGAGCTGCCGAGCCTTTACTTTGCCCACGAGCGGGATGTGGTGCGGCGCGACGGGGTCCTGCTGGCGGTCGGTGAATACGTAACGCCGCAGGCGGGCGAGATCGTCAGCCGCGAGCGGGTGCGCTTCCGCACGATTGGCGACATGACCTGCACCGGCGCGGTCCCCTCTTCCGCCGGCAATCTGGCGGCGATAATCGAAGAGGTCGCGAGCGCGCGCATCACCGAACGCGGCGACCGGGCGGACGATCGACGCAGCGAGGCCGCGATGGAGGACCGGAAGCGGCAAGGGTACTTCTAACTGCAGTGGATAGTGGATAGTGGATAGTGGATAGCGACTGCTTGAGCGACTGAACAATAGCCAGTTGAGTTTCTATGGACCTGTTACGTTTTTCGACGGCCGGCAGCGTGGATGACGGCAAATCGACCCTGATCGGGCGGTTGTTGTACGACTCCAAAGCGATATTTGAAGACCAACTGCAAGCGGTCGAGCAGGCCAGCGCCGCGCGCGGCGATGCAACGGTCGACTTGGCGCTCCTCACCGACGGGCTGCGCGCGGAGCGGGAGCAGGGCATCACGATCGACGTCGCTTACCGCTATACGGCTACGCCCAGGCGCAAGTTCATCATCGCCGACACGCCGGGCCATATCCAGTACACGCGCAACATGGTGACCGGCGCGTCAACCGCGGAGCTGGCGATCATCCTGGTGGACGCGCGCAAGGGTGTTCTGACACAGTCCAAGCGGCACAGTTTCATCGCCTCGCTGCTACAGATTCCCCACATCGTAGTTGCCGTCAACAAGATGGATTTGGTCGGCTACAGCGAGGCGCGGTTCCAGGAGATTGTGGCCGAATACCGCGCATTTGCGGCCAAGCTGAACGTGCGCGACGTCGTCTACATCCCGATCTCGGCGCTGCACGGCGACAATATCGTCAGCCAGAGCGCTAACATGCCCTGGTACAACGGCGCAACGCTGCTACACCATCTGGAGACTGTCAACATCGGCGCCGGCCGCAACATCGTTGATTTTCGCCTGCCGATCCAGTATGTGATCAGGGCGAGCAACGATGATGGCCGGGACTTTCGCGGTTTTGCCGGGCAGATCGTTTCCGGCCGCATCGCGCTTGGCGAAGAGGTGGTGGCCCTGCCGACCGGCATCCGCAGCCGCGTGGCCGGCATCCACCGCGGTGAGGAGAGCTATGAACGGGCTCAGGTCGGCGACTCGATCGTTGTAACTCTCGAGGATGAGATCGATGTCGGCCGCGGCGACATGCTGGTGCGAGTGCGCAACCTTCCACATTCATCGAACCAGATAGACGCCACCCTTTGTTGGATGAGCGAAGGGCCCATGATTCATAGGGGAAACGGGCCAAGCGGCGATTTTGCTGCCCACTTCACGCCCGGCAACTGGTACTGGCTGCAACATTCGACGCGGCGGGTGCGCGCTTCCGTCCAGGAGCTGAACTATCGCATCGACGTGGACACGATGCACCGGCAGGAGGCGCAGACGCTGCAACTGAACGAGATCGGCCGGGTGCATATCGTTACGACCGAGCCGTTGTTTTTCGATTCCTATCAGATCAACCGCGCAACGGGCAGCTTCATTCTGATCGACCCGCACACGAACAACACGGTTGCGGCCGGCATGATCCGCGACCGGGCGCGGCGGGTAAGCGAATTTGTGCAAACGCGGGAAAAGAGCAGGTCCCGTCCTGCGTTATCCGGTCCCCGTTCCTCCGATGTCGTGTGGGAGCCGGTCGCGGTCACGCGGCCGATGCGCGAGGAGATGAACGGGCACGGGGCGGCGGTGCTCTGGTTCACCGGTCTGTCCGGTTCGGGCAAATCGACGATTGCCAAGGCGCTGGAGCAGCGGCTCTACCAGCTGGGCGTGCGCACCTTTTCCCTTGACGGGGACAACGTGCGCCATGGCCTCAACAGCGATCTGGGCTTCAGTGCGGAGGCGCGTGCGGAGAACATCCGCCGCGTGGCCGAGGTAGCGAAGCTGGCATACGAGCACGGCAACATCGTGCTGTGCACCTTCATTTCACCCTACATCGCAGATCGGGATGCGGCGCGGGCGCTTGTGGCGGCCTCTGAACAGGAGCGAGGTGGGCCGGAAGCTGACCAGGCGGGGTCGGCGGGTGAACCGGCAGGCGCGTTCTGGGAGGTCTACGTAAAGTGCGACCTTGAGGTCTGCAAGCAGCGCGATCCAAAGGGGTTGTACGCGCGCGCCGCGCGCGGCGAAATCCCGAACTTCACCGGCGTCTCGGCGCCCTACCAGGAGCCGACCCGGCCGGACCTCGTCCTGGAGACCGACCGGTACACGGCGGACGAGATCGCGCAGCAGATTCTGGAAGAGCTGGCGCAGGCGGGAATTATTGGTAGTTCTTAGTTTCTTGTTGCGGGTTTTTTGTGGGCGGTTGCGGGTCCAAGGCGGATCTCGCGGTCTGTGAAGTCAGGTCAACAAGAGTTGTAAATTGGAGTTGGTAGATAGCAATGGCGCTATTCGAGTCGGAGCAGCCAACCGCGAACTACAGCTGTCGTCCTCGGGGGCGGCATGGCGGGTCTGTTTGCCGCCAATGTGCTGGCCGACCATTTTGAGCGTGTTACCGTCGTCGAGCGGGACGGCGGCAGCAATGACGAGCGGCGGACCGGCGTGCCCCAGTCCCGGCATGTACATGTGCTCCTGTTGCGGGGCGTGCAGATCCTGCGCAGACGATTCCCCGGGCTGGAGGAGGAGTTGCTTGCCCTCGGCGCGCCGCCGCTCAACTGGTTGAAGGAGACGGCCGCCCTGGCTGCGGGCGGCTGGCTGCCGCGTTTCAACCTCGATCTGCTCGGTTTCAGTGTGAGCCGCGATCTGCTCGAACGCCAGGTGCGCGAGCATCTGCGGCGCCGCGACAACATCCACTTTCGCAACGGCCACCGGGTCACCCACCTCTGTGCCAACAGCGACAACAGCCGCATCACCGGCGCGGTCTGCGCCGCCAACGGCGAGACGGTCACGCTGCATGCCGATCTCGTCGTCGATGCTTGCGGACGCGCCTCGCGCCTGCCACGCTGGCTGGCAGAGTTCGGCTACGCGGCGCCGCGGGAGTCGACGGTCAACGCCGACGTGGGCTACACGACGCGTTGGTACAGGATTCCCGCGGGCTGGCAGGCGGATTGGAAGATGGTGCTGCTTGGCACGCGTTACCCCGACATCAGCGGCGGCGCGGTGGTTCAGCCTGTCGAGGACAACCGTTGGGTTGTGACGCTGGTCGGTTACGCCGGGAATCACCCGCCGACCGACGAGGCCGGATTTGAGGCGTTTGCCCGCAATTTGATCGGGCGGCAGGTCTGGGAAGCGATCAGCGCGGCGGAACCGCTCAGCGGTATTATTGGCTACCGGCGCACCGAGAACCACTGGCGTCATTTTGAGGGCCTGAAGCGCTGGCCGCAGGGGTTGATCGCGCTGGGAGACTCGGTCTGTGCGTTCAATCCGGTCTACGCACAGGGCATGACGGTAAGCGCGCTCTCAGCGGAGGTGCTCGACGGCGTCCTGCGCAGCTCGGGCTCGGCGGGACTGGGGCTGGCCTTCCAGAAGAAGCTGGCGAAGATGCTGCAAACACCGTGGCAACTCGCCACCAGCGATGATTTCCGCTGGGCCGGTCGAACGGCAGGCGACGCCACCTTCTTCGACCGTCTTATGCACCGCTACATTGAGCATGTTCTCAATCGCATTCAGCGCAAGGAAGTCTGCCTCACGTTTTTCAACGTGGCCCATCTGGTCAGCCCACCGGTTGCGCTCTTCCGCCCCAGCCTCGCCATCCCTATCCTTTGGGCTATGGCGAAAGCGGCCATTACCGGCAGATCGCGATCGCGACCCGCTGCTCTTAGTCGCTGACCTTCACCAGGGGCGTGAGTGTCGCCACTGCGCTGGGCCCGATGCCGGGTACCCGCTCCAAATCTTCGATTGCTTCAAAGGGACGTTCGGCGACGATTGCGGCTGCCCTGCTGGGGCCGATGCCGGGCAATGTCGTGAGTTCCTCCGCTGAAGCCGTGTTGACGTTGATCAGACCGCCGGCTGACGCACTTGCGGCCGGCGGCGCGTCGCCTGAGAGTCCGGGAGAGGGTTGCTGGAGATTGGGCGAGGCGTCGGCCTCGTCTGGCGCCGCCGGCAGGGGCACATGGATCTGGGCCCCGTCGAAGACCAGTTCGGCCTGGTTCACCAGCGCCGGGTCCGCCTGCTCCACGAGTCCCCCCGCCTTGGCCAGCGCATCCCCAACGCGTGCGCCGGGCGGCAATTCATACATGCCGGGATTGCGCACGCCGCCGCTGACGAAGACGAACACAGGACCGGGGGTCGCTGTGGGAAGCGGAGTCTGTGTGGGTTCTGCGGTTGGCGGAGGATGCAGCACGATTGGCGGTTGTTCCGGCCGCCGCAGGAGCCACATCACAGACCCCGGCCAGGATCGCGCCCAGCAGGAAACCGAGACCGATCAACCGCAGCGCAGCGGCCAGGGGCATGGTCGGCGGCTGATCGGGTGGTGGCAGAGCATCGGGGGGGTTCTCTGCGTTCATGTCAGACCCTATTGAGATTTCAGCTTTGATCGGCGCCGGACTGGATCCGTTTGAGCGCATTCTGCCCGAAGACGAGGAGAGCCTGGTCGTCGTTCAGCGGGTGGAAGAGGCCGGGGCGGAC
>CBDCLG010000015.1:0-526849 GCA_965218625.1 Caldilineaceae bacterium
CTGCATAATCTTGTCGGTCAGTTCCTGCTGACCGAAGGCGCCGCGTTCCAAGGTGTAGCCGTTGTCCTCTACCCAGGAGGTCATTAACGCCTCAACGCGGGCGCCCATTCCGTCGAGTCCGGCGTAGCGGATGACGATCGGCTCCTCGGACACGCTGGTCTCACCGCCTCCGGCGGGCGCTGCCGCGGGGGCACAGGCGGCCAGGGCAACGACGCCGGCCGCACCACCGGCCAAGCGCGGGAATTGTCGACGACTTACTTGCCTTTCCATTCTCTCTTTCTCCTTGAGAATTGCGATGGGGTCTACCGAGAACGCTCCTTTGGGAGCGAAATCCAACGTTATGTGAGCAGGTTGCAAAGCGAGCTCAGATTGAATATCAAGCAGAAGGTCAATCGGAAACGGTCTGGAGTGTCAAAAAATAGGCCGTCTAATTTTCAACGGACAGCAGTTGAATCTTGGGCGGCGAACCAGTATACTGCGGCAATGGGTGCAGGGAAGCCCTGGTATACAGACACGACATTCGAAGAGCTACAAGACTGGCTTTTCGAGACGAGGAGAGGGCGATGCAATACGTGAATTTCGGCAGCGCGGGCGTGAAGGTCTCGCGCGTTGCCCTGGGGTTGGGGCTGCGGGGGCAGAGCGACGAGAAGGCGGCGCGCGAACTGGTCGCGGCCACGCTGGACCAGGGCGTAAACCTGTTCGACTGCGCCAATATCTATGGCCTGGGCGATGATCGACGCCTGCGCGGCACGTCGGAAATGCTGCTGGGCAAGGCGCTGCAGGGCCGCCGCGACGAGGTGGTCATTACGTCGAAGGTGCGCGGCGCGGTCGCCGACGGCGCCAACGACGAAGGCCTCTCCCGGTATCACATCCTGCGCGAGGCGGAGCGCACACTGAAACGACTGAACACCGACCGGATCGACGTTTATCTGATCCACGGGCCGGACGCAACGACGCCGTTGGAGGAGACGCTGCGGGCCATGGAAAGCCTGGTGCAGCAGGGGAAGGTACGCTACGTTGGCGTCTGCAATCACCAGGCGTGGCAGGTGGTGCAGACGCTGCGGCTGCAGGAGCGGCTCAACGCGGCCCCGCTGATCACGCTGCAGAATCCCTACAATCTACTCAACCGCGAGCTGGAGCGGGAGGTTTTCCCGATGGTGGCGGAGATGGGGCTGGGCGTAATGGTATACAGTCCGCTGGCGGTTGGGCTGCTGAGCGGCGTTTACCGGCCAGATACGCTGCCGGAGGAGAACAGTCTGTGGGGCGGGCGGCGCAAGCATGCCTTCCATAACGTGGTGCGCGACCGGGCCGCGGACGTGATCGCGGAGGTGATCGCGGTGGCCGAGCGGGTGGGGGCGACGCCCGGCCAGGTCTCGCAGGCGTGGATACTCTCGCACCCGGAGGTGACATGTATTATCTCCGGCGCGGACGTGCCGGCGCACATCGAGGACACGGCGGGCGCGGTCGCCCTGGAGCTGCCGGCGGAGGAGATCAGGCGGCTGGACGCGGTTTCAATGGGTTTGCAGACAGTGCTGGACAGCTCGGTGTTCGAGCCGGACCGGTGAGGGGAGGTGAAAGGCTTCTGGCACTTGCACTCGAATTGAATCTGCTCCTATCGGCGCTCGCTGGCACCCATGGCTCCCTTTGAAAACTCTGGCACCGCGATCAGAAGGTCATATCCATCCCAATTACAATGTCTCTTAACTACCCGGCGAGGAAGAATAGTGATAGACTTATAGAACATAAGTTCTTTATGAGTAGACAATCTCCCACCCTTTCCCACATGAGAGGCGACCATGATTTATCGGCAAAAAGTCCTGCTGGCACTAGTCGAAGTTTTCGGAGGGTCTCTTGACAAGACTGACCTTCAGAAGCTGTTGTTCCTCTTCTGCAAATACTGCGGCACCGATCACTATGAGTTCTTCCCCCACCATTACGGTGCCTTTAGTTTGTTGTCATACTACGACAAATGGAAATTGACACAGAGAAAAATTTTGGCTGATTCCGACAACTTTACGATTCCTTCGGGGAAATCATTTGTTGGGACACTGCGAGCGCAGGATGCGGTTTTCTTGCGGAGCTTTGAAGCCAGGACTGGAAGCCTGCGTGGTGAAGACTTGATTCGCAAGACATATTTGGAGCATCCCAAATACGCCAAGAGGAGTACAATCGCCGCCCGCTTGCTATCCCCTGATGAACTAGGAAAAACTCAAAAGGAAAGATGCAAATCGATTGAGGAAGGACTGTTCACCATAGGATATGAAGGCATTTCAATTGACGGATACTTGGACCGCCTAATTGAAAAGGATATTCGGCTAGTAATTGATGTCAGGAAAAACCCTGTCTCTCGGAAGTACGGCTTTTCGAAGAACAATCTTGGGAAGCATCTTGAAAGAGTCGAAATTGCATACGCACATGAACCTGATTTGGGAGTGGCCTCACATTTGCGCCGGTCAATTCAGAGTCCGCAAGACTTTGACAAACTGTTTGAGTATTATGCGGTTGAAGTTCTTCCAGAAAGGAGGCCTGAGCTTGACAAGATTTGTGAGGCCACCAAGAATTATAGACGCGTGGCACTCACTTGCTTTGAAGCCGACGCGAAAATGTGTCACAGGTATAAGATTACTGAAGCAATTGACGCCATAACATCCAAAGCAATTCGTATCTCTCACATTTAGCGGAATCTGGAAATAATGTATTTGCCACGGATCATCGAAAAGGCACGCGTATTGGTCGCCGTTAAGACATATCCGCAGCCCTCTCAAACACACGGCGAGTTAGTATGCAATGCCGGGTTTGTTAGCACCGACGGCATTCACTGGAAATGGATCCGAATCTACCCAGTTCACTTCAGGAATCTTCACTACGAACAACAGTATAGGAAATTTCAATGGATCGAACTAAATCTTAAGCGACGGCGTGAGAGCGATGACTATCGTCAGGAGAGTTACATGCCTGTACGTGGCATAGAAGAGAAAATCAGTGCACAAGAGCGCATAGGTACGGGTAAAGACGGTTCGTGGGCAGCACGCAAAGACTATGCGCTACAAGAGATTTTTGGCTCGATGAATGAATTGATCGACTTGGCCAAAGCCCGGCATGTCTGGAAGTCTTTGGCAACTGTGAAGCCCAAAGAGTTCGTTAGTCTAGAAATAGAGCCGGACGAAAGGGAATGGGCCCCGAAATTCCGTAGAGAGTTGTACCAACTAAACCTCTTGGAAGTGTCAGGTCAAATGTCAGGGCAAACTTCCCGGGTGGTTAGCAAATTACCGTATAGGTATTACTACCGTTTCTTGACTGAAGGGGATCAAGAACCTAGAAAAATGATGATAGGAGATTGGGAAATAGGGGCACTGTACTGGAAAATGTTTAGAGAATCTGAAGGTGATGAAGACGAAGCCAATAGGAAAGTGAGGCAAAAGTACGAAGAGGAATTCTTCAAGAAGGATTTGTATCTATTCGTTGGCACCACTCTTGCAAATCACCACAAAGCGATCAATCCCTTCATGATTATTGGAGTTTTCTATCCTCCTGTTTCGATTCAACCGAGTCTATTTACGAAGTGATTGCCTGAAATTTGAACGGCCTGGACCTGTAAGAATGGAGGAGCCTTCTCCACTTTCGCCAAGTACCAACTCCTTACATTACTATTCGCTTTTTCTTCGCTATTTCTCCGTGTACTATATCCCTCGCAAATGATCCCGCTAATTGCAAGGGTCTTCCTACCATTCAAACCACCACCGCCATGCCCTCGTTGCCGGTGTCGGCCGCGCCGGAGAGCGCGCCCGTTTGCGGGTCGACGTGCAGCGCGTGGACCAGCGCCAGCCCGCCGTGGCTGTAGGGGATATGGATGGCCGGATAACGCTTGTTCACTTCATCGAGCACCCAGATCGGGATGCGCCGTTGGCAGCTGATGGCATCGAGCTGGCAGTCGAAACGGGGCGCGTGGACCGCCTGCTCAATGTCCATGCCGAAGTCGATGACGTTGAGGATCACCTGCAGGACTGAGGTGATGATGCGGGTTGCGCCGGGCGCGCCGAGGACGAGCAGAGGCGCGAGCGTTTGCGGACCGCCATCCGTGGACGCCTTCTGGTAGACGATTGTCGGGGTCATGCCGGTGGTTCGGCCCTTGCCGGGCGCGATCGAGTTGGGATGGCCGGGCAGCGGGTTGAAGTTGACCATCGAGTTGTTGTACATGAAGCCCAGACCCGGCGTGATGACGCCCGAAGAGGCGCCGAGCGAATGGGTCAGCGAGACGCAGTTGCCCTGCGCGTCGATCACGGAGAGATGTGTCGTGTGGGGGGACTCGGCCGGCGGCGGCGTCGGTTCGATGGATTGGCCGGCGTCGATGCGCTCGCGCCAGAAGGCGGCCCTCTCCTTGGACATCATCCAGTCGAGCGGGACTTCCTCAAATTCCGTATCGGCCAGGTGCGGGTTGCGGTCGGCGAAGGCGGCCTTCATGGCCAGGCCGACGTTGTAGATGTAGTCGGGCGAGTTGTGGCCCATGCCAGCCAGGTCGTACCTCTCCAGGATGTGGAGGATGGCGATGAGCGTTGGGCCGCCGTGGGGGGCATCGGAACTGGTGACGGCGTGGCCGCGGTAGCTGCCGCGCACCGAGGCCTCTTCGCGAAGCTTGTACTCTTCAAAGTCCTGCCGGGTGACGAAGCTGCCGTTGGCGGCCAGGTCGCCGGCCATCCGCTCCATCATCTGGCCGTGGTAGAAGTCCTCGCTGCCGTGTTCGATGATGTGTTGCAGGGACGAGGCATAATCCGGGTTGCGCAAGGTCTCGCCGGTATCATAGGTCTCGCCGTCGTCGCGCAGGTAGATGCGGCGGGCCTCGGCATTGCTGTGGATATAGTCGCGCAGGCTCAGGCCCTCCCAATACTGATTGGAGCGCTTCCAGGCGACTGCCAGGGCATCGGACACGACAAATCCGTCGCGGGCGATGCGGATTGCAGGCTCGGCGGCCTGGCCGAAGTCGATCGTGCCCCAACGGTCGAGCAGCGCGGCATATAACTTAACTGCGCCGGGCGTGCAGACCGAGCTGTAGCCGGCCTCGTTTACATTGCCCTCGAGGAAGAAGCCCCAGCCGCCGGGATTGGGGCGGATCAGCTTGTCGACCCACATATCGTCGCGCACCAGCGCGCCGGCCAGGGCAGGCGCGTCTACGGCTATGGAAGCCGACTCGGCCGCCAGGAAAAGATTTATCACCCCGTAGCCGCCAATGCCGCACATCTGCGGGCTGACGATCGACTGCACGAGCGCCGCGGTGACCGCGGCATCGATGGCATTGCCGCCGGACATCAGGACCTTGGCGCCGGCCTCGACGGCGAGCGGCTGCGGAGCAGAGATTGCTGCAGGCATGTGGTTCAGGCTCCTATCAGGACGGATGACTATTGCGTGGCGCCAGTTTGGTCTCGGCGGTTAAAGCGAGCAGACGATGCGGATATTGGTTGCAGTCAGTTCATTCTGGTCCCGCTCCGAGGGTATGAGTCGGAACTCGAAGATGTGATCGCGGCTGGGGAGGTAATCCTTGACCGAATCATCCTGCATCATCGAGAAATGAAAAAAGGCGCTTTCGTAGGGCGAATCGGGGTTTTTGCGCTTGTCCACCAGCCACAGATGGGGAGAAACTTTGGTCAGAAAGCGCATGTAGCCAAATCCCTTCTCCTCGTTGTAGTAGTAGCACCAGCCGCGCACGATGGAATCTGGCAGTCCCCAATCGGCGACGTCGTTGTGGGCGGGCAGGAGGTTGGGGATGAGATAGCCGGACATGAACATGTCCACTTCCTGGCGCAAGCTGCTCGACACATTGTCGAAGGCGACGACTTCGACGCGGCAGCCCTTGTTCTGGAGCGCGCGCACCACCTGGACGAAGTCGCCGTCGCCGGTTGCGATCAACACTCTGTCGAGGTTTTCGGACTGGAGCAGGGCGTCAACTGCCAGGTCCAGATCGGAGTTGGCTTTGGCGTAGCGGTTGCCGGCCTCGTCATCGTACCAGCGCACGCGCTTGATGATCACCTTATATCCGAGGTCCCGCAGGGCGGAATGGAAACGCAGCGCGCCGACGCGGTAGTCCATGTCCCATTGGGCGCGTTCGACGTCGTGGGTTACATAGGCGTTCAGCCGCACCGGTTCACCCATATCCCGGCAGGCAAATTCGCGCAAGACATCATACTGCATACGGGAGCCGCCATTGCGATAGATGTTGGCGGCATCAACATAAACGCCGACCTTTACCAACGATTGGTGCCAATCCATAGTTTATCCTTTATGGTTGTTCGTTCAAGACAATGTTTGTACAACACAATGGAAGAGAAGCTGTTTGCGTTCCAGAGTAGACCGAATGCTGCCAGTTCTTGCCTCCTTTCGCGAAACTGTCCGATGACCGGTCAGGAGGACGGCACCAACATCAAGAACTGACCTGCAGTTCTTAGAAAACCGTCTCCTTGGAGTAAGATAGAACAATCCCGCTCAAAGAACAAGAACCGGCAAGAGCAGGACTGGACCGCGCAGACGCCGCACGCAGCCGCCTGAGAGGAACAGCAATGTTGCGTATTCTCCTGAAGATTTCCAGCCTGATCGACAGCCTGTCGGAGCGGGTGGGGAACGTGTCGGTGTGGCTCGTGATTATTACGGTTCTCGTCGGATTCTATAATGTAGTGGTCCGCTACTTGGGGCAGTATATCGGCGTGCAGCTGAGCTCCAATCTGTTGATCGAGTTGCAATGGTATCTTTTTTCGCTCGTTTTCTTCCTGGGTTTCGCCTATATCCTCAAGAACGGCATCAATGTACGGGTGGACTTCATCTACGCCAATTGGAGCAGGAGACGCCAGGCAATGCTGGATTTCTGGGGGCATCTGTTCCTGCTCGTACCGTATTGCGTAATTGGCGTCTGGGTTACAGTTCGTCCGGTGATGACCTCCTGGCGGCAGTGGGAATTGTCTCCCGATCCAGACGGCCTGCCGCGTGCGCCGCTAAAGACGATGATTATCGTCGCGTTTGCGCTCCTGCTCTTGCAGGCGGTCTCCGAACTGATAAAGGAGTTCGCCGTCTTGCGCGGGGCCGAGGAAGAAATCGAAGATCTGACCGAGCACAAGGAGGCTCTGCGGATGGAGTAGGCCCGGAGCGCTCGCCAGGAGGGCCTTTCGGAAGGCCTTCTGTTCGCCGCAAGTTGATCTGATTCGCCGCCATCCACTACACACGTAAAGGAAGAATCATGGGGTTGGAGTGGCTCGCCATCGCGATGTTCATACTCTTCTTTGTCTTGATCCTGTATGGATATCCCGTTGCGTTTTCCTTTGCTGGAACTGCCTTTGTCTTCATGTTGCTTGGTTGGGCCTTGGGCATTTTCAAGATGAATTGGATCAAGCTGTTGCCCAACCGCTGGTTCGGCACGATGTCGGATTTCACGCTGCTGGCGATCATATTTTTTGTTTTTATGGGCGCGGTTTTTTGAAGAGTCGGGGCTGGCCGAGCGGCTGCTGACGACGGTTGGCATCCTGCTCGGCTCGATGCGCGGCGGTCTGGCGCTGGCCGTGGTGCTGGTGGGGACGCTGCTGGCTGCGGCTACGGGAGTGGTGGCGGCGACGGTGATCGTCATGGGGCTGCTGTCGCTGCCGATCATGGTGCGCTACGGATACAACCACAAACTGGCGGCCGGCATCATCACCGCGTCGGGAACGATGGCGCAGCTCTTGCCGCCGAGCCTCGTCCTGGTGGTGCTGAGCGATCAGATTGGTGTGGGCGTGGGCGATCTGTTCGTAGGCGCACTGATTCCCGGGCTGATACTGTCCGGTCTGTACGCCCTGTACGTGATCGGAATCGCCATCGTTCGTCCGCAGGATGCACCGGCTCTGCCGCCCGAGGCCCGCACTGTTCAGGGCATGGCGTTGTTCCGCCAAACGCTGATCGCCGTCGTTCCGCCGGTGCTGCTGATATTTGCCGTGCTGGGCAGTATCTTCGAGGGAATCGCGACGCCGACGGAGGCAGGCGCGGTCGGGGCCATCGGCGCCTGTGTCCTGACGGCGCTCAATCGCAACCTGAATTGGAAGCTGATCAAGGAGGCGGCCCGCTCGACGGCTAACATAACCGCGCTGGTGATCATGATTCTCTTTTGTTCAACGTACTTCGGGCTGGTCTTCGACCGGCTGGGCGGCCAGAGCTATGTGCAGAGCCTGCTTACGTCGCTGCCGGGCGGATTCTGGGGCTTCGTGATCGTTGCCAACATCGCGATTTTTCTGCTGGGCATAAACCTGGAGTTCATTGAGATCAGCTTCATCGCCATGCCGCTGTTCGTGCCTGCCGCGCTGGAGTTGGGCTTTACCAATGCGCAGATGGTGTGGTTCGGCGTGATGATGGCGATCAATCTGAATATGGCTTTCATCTCGCCGCCGGTGGGACTTTCGCTTTTCTATCTGCAAAGCGTGGCGCCGCCGGAGGTGAAGACCGCGGATATTCACAAGGGCGCGTTGCCGTTCATGGTGCTGCAGGGCATTGCGCTCATCATCGTGATCCTCGTCCCGGAGACGGTGACCTGGCTGGTCGAGGTGGCGTCGTAACAGCTCGGAAACGAACAAAAGGGCGAGAGTACGAAGCTCTCGCCCTCTTTTGTCGCTGCAAATTGGCCGGGAATACGGCTTCAGCCCACCGACATCAGCGACTCTGCCCGACATAATTCAGATAGCCGCGCTCGGCCAAGCCGTGCCAGGACTGGATCGCCTGGCGGAAAGCTGACCAATCCTTCAAGATCGAGGCAAAGTCGGCGTCCTCAGCGGCGATCTCGTCGTATAGCTCGAACGCAGACCCCTCCGCAGCCTTCATCACGTCATCCGGGAAGGGCAGCAAGGTGACGCCGGCATCGTCAACCAGGCGGTTGAGCGCCGCCGGGTTTCTGGCATCATAGCGGGCCATGACCCTGAGATTTGCTTCCGCTGCGGCCGTCTTGAGCACCTCCCGGTACTGTTCCGGCAGACCGTTCCATTCGTCGAGATTGATGAAAATCTCAACGGATGAGCCTGGATCCCACCAACCGGGGTAGTAGTAAAAGTCGGCAGCCTCATGCAGCTTCAACCTCTCGTCTTCGTCGGGGCCGACCCACTCTGCTGCGTCAATGGCGCCGGTCTTCAAGGCCTCAAAGATTTCGGTTACCGGCAGCATTTGGGGGGTAACGCCCAGCCGTTCCAAGACCTGGCCGCCGAAGCCGGGAATGCGCATCTTCAAGCCGACCAGGTCGGCGGCGGAATTGATCTCTTTATTGAACCAGCCACCCATCTGCACGCCGGAGTTCCCGGCTGGGAACTGGATAATGTTGAACCGGGCCTGGTACGCCTCTTGCAGAATGTTCAGACCGCCGCCTTCGTACAGCCAAGCGTTCTGCTGACGGGCCGTCAGGCCGAAAGGCAGCCCCGCGCCGAATGCAGTGACCGCGCCTCTGTCGGCATAGTAGTGTGAGACCGTGTGGCCGATGGGGACATCGCCCGCCTCGACGACATTCAGCACCCCCAAACCGGGCGCCAGCTGGCCCGCCGCGTGTGGCTGAATCAGGAATTTTCCGTCCGTCATGGCTGCGACACGCGCGGCAACCAGCTGAGCGCTCCAGAAGATCGAATCGGGATTCGGCGGCCAACTGGTGGCCATCTGCCACTCGATGGCCGGCAGTCCGGCGTCTTCCGCCACCGCACGCTCAATCTGACCAGGCGACATAAGGGCGGCCTGCTCGCAACCGGCTGCGCCAAGCGCGGCTGCGCCCGTCGCGGCTTGCCCCAGGAAGTGTCTCCGATCCATATCCAGGTTCTCCTTTCGTGCATGCCCGCAAGAAAACCCAGGGGGATCGTTGTCATCAGCGGATTGTTTGATCGAAGCGGGAGAGCGTCGCGCGACGCCCTCCCGTCTTTCCAACAACTATACCTATTGCACTTGCGCACCAGAGGCGCTCGCTAGCGGCTCTGCCCGACGTATTGCAGATAGCCGCGCTCGGCCAAGCCGTGCCAGGACTGGATGGCGGTGCGGAATGCGGACCACTCCTTGAAGATGGAAGCGAAGTCGGCATCCCCGGCGGCGAGCTCGTCGAAGAGTCCGAACGCGGAGTCCTCCGCGGCCTTCATCACGTCGTCGGGGAAGGGCAGCATGGTGATGTCGGCGTCGTTGATCAGGCGGCTGAGCGCCGCGGGGTTCTTGGCGTCGTAGCGAGCCATCATCGTCGCATTGGCTGCGTAGGCGGCGGTCTTGAGGACCTCTTGATACTGCTCCGGCAGCTTGTTCCACTCGCCCAGATTGACCTGGATCTCGAGCGATGGGCCGGGCTCCCACCAGCCTGGGAAGTAGTAGAAGCTGGCAGCCTTGTGAAAGCTCAACTTTTCGTCATCGTACGGGCCGACCCACTCGGCTGCGTCGATGGCGCCTGTCTGCAGGGCCTGGAAGATCTAGCCGCCGGGCAGCACCTGCACGGTGACGCCGAGCCGGTCCATCACGCGTCCACCGAGGCCGGGGATGCGCATCTTCAGCCCTTCCATGTCGGCGACGGAGTTGATCTCCTTGTTGAACCAGCCGCCCATCTGCACGCCGGTGTTGCCGGCGGGGAACTGAATCGTGTTGAACTTTTCGGCGTATACCTCCTGCAGCATTTCGAGGCCGCCGCCTTCATAAAGCCATTGAGTCCTGCTGGCGGGAGGTGAGGCCGAAAGGCAAGGCAGTGCCGCAAGCCGTGATCGGACTCTTGCCGACATAGTAATAGGAGGCGGTGTGGCCGATGGGGACTGCGCCCTCTTCGACGACATTCAACACTTCCAGGCCGGGCGCGAGCTCACCGGCGGCGCGGGCCTCAATTATGAACTTGCCCTGCGTCAAAGCCGCGACCCGATCGGCAACCGTCTGCGCGCCGCCGAAGATCGTGTCGAGCGCCGGCGGCCAGCTGGTGGCCATCTGCCATTCGATCGTGGGCAGGCTCGCATCGTCGGCCACGGCGCCCTCGACCTAGGCCGGAGGCATGACACCGGCCTGCTCACAGCCGGCAACACTCAGTGCAGCCGCCCCGACCGCTCCCGTAGCGGCAACTTTCAAGAATCGTCTTCGGTCCATTTCGGTTTTGTCCTTCCTCTGGGGGTTTGTCTGGAAATGAGTAGTACGAAAGACAGGATTATTGTACTCAGCGCGTTTGAATCGTACAAGATCGGGCACTGCAAGCGTCAGGCGGCAAAGGCAGGGTCAGGGCCTGCCCGCTCAATCGACATTGTCCAGCATCGGTCGCGGCAGATGTCAGCGGCTGACGCGCCGGCGACCGGTCTACTCGGCGGCGCGGCGCGACTGGCCTTCGAGATGCGCGACGAAGGACATTTGGGCGGTTGTGCCGCCATCGACGTAGATGGTCTGGCCGGTGATAAACTCGGCAGCGTCGGAAGCGAGAAATGCGGCCACCGGCCCGATGTCGCGCGGTTCGCCAAGACGTCCCCAGGGGACGGTTGCGGCGAAGACGTCAGGATTGTAGTCGGGGATGGTCTCGCGGTAGCGGGGCACTTCGATCAGACCGGGGCCGATGGCGTTGACGCGCACTTTCTGCGGGGCCAACTCGACAGCCAGGTGGCGGGTGAGTGCGGCCACCGCCCCCTTTGTGGCCGCGTATACGGCGTAATCGGAAGCGCCGACGTGGGAATGTACCGACGCCAGGTTGATAACTGAGCCGCCGCCTGCTTCCCGCATGTAAGTGAGCGCCTGCTGGATGGAGAAAACGTGGCTGCGCACGTTGATGGCGAAGAGTTTGTCAAAGTGCTCGGGCGTGACGTCGGCCAGAGGGAAAGTTTCGGTCAGGCCGGCGTTGTTGACCAGCACGTCCAGCCCGCCGAGGAAATCGGCGGCGGCGTCAACAACCTCGGTGCATACGGAGGGGGACTGCGTGAAATCTGCCTGGACGGCTGAGGCGGTCCCGCCTTCGGCCTGGATCTGGGCGACGGCTGCGGCCGCGCCCTCATCGCTGTAGGGATAGTGGCAGACGACGGCCGCGCCCTGGCGGGCCATCTCCAAGGCGATGGCCTGACCGATACCGCCGTGATCGACACCGGTGATGAGCGCACGCTTTCCGGCCAGGGAATTCTCGCGGCTCATGTCACCTCTCCGGACGGTCTGAACGGGGCGGCGAATTCAGACGCAAGTATTGCGCGGCGCCGCCTGACGTTCTATTCGGGCACATGGTTACGCGTTCTTTCTATCTCCGCTTCAAGTAGGCCAGACTGCGTTCGATGCGCCCGACCGGGTCGTCTCCGCCGCGAAATTCGAAGATGTAGTAGATGCGCTGTTGCAGCCGATCGAGCTTGTCGAGGATTTCTGCCAGCGGCAGGACGCCGGCGCCAAGGACGGTCGGCGGATCGGACGGGTTGCCGGTCTTGTCCTTCAGATGGGCGGCGATGACCTGGCCGGCCAGGGCCTCGATGGCGGCGACGACATCCTGGTCGTGGTTGGGATAGTTGCCCATGTCCAGGTTGGTGCGGAGGGCCGGGGACGCGAGACGGGCAAGCGCCTGCTGGATTTCGGCCAGGGTGCCGCCGGGCGTGCGGGCATAGTTTTCGAGCGCGATGACGATATCGTGTTCGGCGGCGTAGTCGACAATCTGTTGGGCGCGCGTCCACGCGGGGCGGTCGGCGGGCGGCGGTGACTGGCCGGGGAAGAAACGCACGAGAGGCGCGCCGAGCGCGGCGGCGGCGTCAATGTCCTGGCGCAGTTGCCGCCGGCCGTGGGCGGAGTCGTCGAAGAGCGTGGCCTGGGTGGCGTAGGTGACCAGCAGACCGGCGTCGGCAATGCGGTAGGCCGCCTGCGGCAGTTCGGCGTCTAGTCGCGGCCACGTTTCCCGCCGCAGCTCGATGCCGTCGGCGCCGGTGCGGGCGGCGATGTCGATGACCTCCCAGACGGAACGTTCGCCGCGCTTCAGTTCGTCTTCAAACTGCATGGCCGAGATCAGGACCGGTCTATCGAACGGTCCTGGCCCGCGCGCAATGGCAGCGGTAGACATGGGCTGCAGCCTTCTGCGGATGCTATGCCTTTGTCGTCCACTCCGGATCGGGCTGGATAGACGGATCCGGCGGCGGGCCGGAATCAGGGCGCCCGCTGCCCTCGAGGCGGCTTATGATCTGCACCGACATGTCCTGCTCGACGAGGCACTGGCAGGAGAGCCGTACGCCGCTCAGCCCCTTTTCGGCCAGTTTCTCCTTTTCGGCGACGGTCATCTGTGCGGGCTCCCCGTCGACGAAGACGACGCGGCAGGTTGTGCAGGCGCAGTTGCCGCCGCAGGCGTGCATCTGGTCAACGCCGGCGTCTTCGACCAGCGCGAGGACGAGCCTCTTGCCGGCGCTCACTTCGAAGGAGCCAACATTTTCTACAGTCAACTTTGGCATATCATTCCTCTTTTCTGCATGTGATGGGCGACAAGGCCTGACGAAGCCTGTCGGCCGCTGTTCTTGCCGCCGCGATTACCATGGGCGGGTGGCTTGTCCATTTTCTCACAGTTCGTGCACGAATACGAAGAGCAGATCATTGACGTTTGTCTGGGTCGGGCCGGTCAGGAGCAGGTCTGCGGTCGCGCGCAGGAAGGGGTAGGCGTCGTGACGGCGGAGGTTGTCGGCGGCGGCGAGACCGGCGCGCTCGCCGCGGGCGACGGTACCGTTGTCGGCGATGCCGCCAGCGCTGTCGGTGGGGCCGTCGGTGCCGTCGGTAGCGAGGGAGACGACGGTGAGGCCCGGCAGGTCTTGCAGATCGAGCGCGGCGGCGAGCGCAAGCTCCTGGTTGCGGCCGCCCTTGCCGGGATCCTTGCCGAGGTTGACGGTAGTCTCACCGCCGAGTATGAGGCAGGCGGGGGCGGGCAGCGGTTGCCCGCTGGCCTGCACCTCCCGGCCGAGGCCAACCAGCAGCTTCGCCACTTCGGCCGCTTCGCCTTCGACAAATGTCGAGAGCAGGAGCGTGTTGTAGCCGAGCTCCCGTGCCCTAGCCATGGCCGCGTCGGCGGCAGTGCGGTTGTCTGCGACCACGAGCGTGCGGCTGTTGGCGAAGAGCGGATCGTGCGCTTTGGGTGTGTCGGAAATCCCGCCGGCCAGCCCGGCCTGAAGGCGCGCGCGCACCGGGGCGGGCAGCGCGCCGGCCAGGTCGTACTTTTGGACAATCGCCCAGGCATCGGCCCAAGTGCTGTCGTCGGGGACGGTCGGGCCGCTGGCGATGACGTCGAGCGGGCTGCCGATGACGTCGCTGAGGGCGAGGGTCAGGAGCGCGGCGGGCTGGGCGGCGCGGGCAAGCTGGCCGCCTTTGACGGCGCTGGTGTGTTTGCGCAGGCAGTTGATCTCGTTGATGGTGGCGCCGCAGGCGAGCAGCGCGTCGGTCATGCCCTGCAGGTCGGCCAAGGTGAGCGGCGGTCCGCTGTCGCCGACGGATTGGACCGCGGGCGCGACAAGCAGAGCAGAGCCGCCGCCGGAGAGGAGCGCGATCAGCAGGTCGTCTTCGCCGGCCTGTTCGACCAGGGCCAGCACTTCGTTGCCGGCGCGCACACCGGCCGCGTCGGGCACGGGATGGCCGGCCTCGACGATACGAATGGGGGAGTGGGCCGATGGCGTGTGACCGGGCGTCTGGGCGTGCCCGTACTTGGTCACGGCGAGCCCCTGGCTGACGCAGTCGCCCAGCAGGTCTTCGACGGCGCGGGACATGGGCGCGGCGGCCTTGCCGGCGGCGATGACGAAGATGCGGCGGTAGCGGCGCAGGTCGTAGGTCGGCGCGTCATCTTGCCCGCTGTCCGAGGGGTCGGCGACGGTCAGGGTATCGCCGTCGCGGCGCAGGACGTTTTGGACTGCGGCGTAGGGGTCGACGGCATTGAGCGCGGCGTCCAGCACCTCCAGGATGGGGCGGCGGCGGTCCGGGTCGGGTTGGAGGACGGACGGGTCGAAGCGGGTCATAACTACCTTATCTATTGTCGGGGTGCAAGAGATTCAACTCTTGGACGAGCAGATGAACCGTGGTGGAGGGATCATCTCTTCCCGGATTGGGTGGGGAGTACTCATTGAGGAGGCGTTCGGCATTTCCCACAGCGGTGGATTGCTTTGAAAGCAAGAGAGCGTACATATGTTGATCGTTCTTTTGGTAAGGGCCGGGCAACAATTCACTGAGTTTATCGGAATAATTTGGTCGGCCCATAGGCGTGTTGTAGTAATGGAAATGAAGAAGGTACCAGAGCTCGAAGGCTTGATTGGAATAGGCAACGCGCAATCCTTGGCTTTCGGCTCTCTGAATCGCGCCATTGAAGTCGCCAACGCTTTGATCATCTCGATCAAATACACACCATATCTGTTCGTAATCGCCTTGCACTCCTAACTCTAGTGCCTTGTCCACCAGTTTACGTGGGCTGATGCCGAAGCCTCTGACATCCACCACCAAGGTTGGCCCGCCAAAACTACCCAGGTAGTGGGGTTCAGTCTTCTCGCCTTCACACACGATCAGAATTCTCTGAAGGGCTTCTCGAGTGTCGGTACTTCGCTCACCGTAGCTGTGGTTAACACGTCGGTCCCGTCTCCGTTGTCTTCTGCGTCTGGCCACTATTCCTGCTCCAAAAACAGCTGTCGCACCTTGCCAAGAAATGGAATGGCCCCATAGCGGCCCTGGATGTAGTCGTTTTTGAATGGTGCGTCATTCTCAATTTTGAATTCGATCAATGAATAAAGATGAGATGCACCTTGGCGGTCTTTCTCCGTAAACCAAATCTGATCGCGGCGGAGAAGCCTATGATCCAAAAGGTTAGTGTCCTGTGTCGTAAATACCAGTTGGGCACCTTCAGTGTTTGTGTTTGGATCGTTGAAACGGTTGACGATCTCTTGAGTCAAGACTGGATGTAGACGGGCGTCCATTTCATCAATGATAAGTAAGTCTCCCTGGTTCAGTGCATTAACAAGGGGACCGGACAAGGCAAAGAGCTTCTTTGTCCCTTCAGATTCATGCCTGTCCATGTAAAAGAGTTCCGTAGAAATAGGGTGTCCCTTTCCATCCAATTTGTGATGCACGGTTCGTACTGCACTTTCTTCCATTTGGAAAAGTTCCGCGAGTTTGCCGAACTGCATTCGGGCATTTTCCAGAGCTCCATGTAACTTAATTAATACATCCGGGGGTTCATCAGGAAGTGGTAGGAGATCTGGGACTGAAAAAATGTCCTTCTCTATCAGTATGTCTTCAATCCCAAGATCCAACTGTCTGACGAAAGACTTAATGTCCTCCGCCGAATCTGCGTTGTTAAGCCGCGCCTCCGTAAAGAGTCGCATATTGTGGTCCATCGGGCTCAGTCCTGTTGTAATCCGAAGCGACTGGAACCATTCAAGTAGCTCCTGCGAGGCTTTCCCTTTGAACTGTGCGCATACAGAGAGGAAGAGCGCATCGGGCCGTGTTCTTGCAACTAAGTCACGGCCTTCTTCTTCGAAACTCTTGTCCAGGCCAATTTCCTCGCCCTCTCGCTCAAACAAAATGACTTCCTTGTCATCCAGATCGAGCGATTTCTCCCCTTGGCAGGTCTTTGCGAGGTGCAACCATTCCGTTACGATCAGGTTTTCCTTGACTTCGAAACCGTAACGAAAGTGTTGCTCATTGATGATGAACACTACTTCAAAAGAGGAAGGTTGCGTGTCGGTTTCAGCACTGAGTCGGAATGGTTCTACATCTATTCCTTCGTTGTCTTCTCTGATATTGGAGGAAGTAATGACAAAGTGCCGCATAAAATTCATGGCGGCAACCAAGTTGCTCTTACCGCTTGCGTTTGCTCCATAGATGGCAGCGCTCGTCAGGAGGTTGATGTCGCCGGGCGCGGCAAACTGATTCCTTTTGTCAGGTTCACCACTGCCCTTCTTTAGCGGACTGGCAACCATGCTGAGGGTAACTTCGTCGCGGAAGGAGCGATAGTTTGCGACGCTGAATTCGATGAGCATGTTTTACTTCCATAGGGTAGATAGGGATATTCGCGTTTCTGCCACGAATATCCTTATATTAGCCTCGCATTTTCATGCCTGGAAATCGGGCAGGCAAGGGAAACATGTCTGCTGCTACCTATCTCACAGGCGGCGGAATTTCTGGAGTCCGTCATCGACCTGGACCTGGCCGACGTAGAGATCGCCGTGCGAGTCGGCCCAGATGCCGTGGGGACAGCCGTTGAACTCGCCCGGCTTTTCGCTGCGGCGCGCGCCGCCCCAGTGGCTCAGAAGCTGGCCGTCGAGACTCCAGACGCTGGCGCGCTGGTCGAGCTCGGCGGCGTAGAAGACGTCGTCGTTGGGATCGAAGTAGATCGTATCGGGCTTGAGCAGGCCAGTGCGCTCTTCGAGGTAGTTGCCGTCGGTATCGAAGATCTGGACGCGGTCGTTGGTGCGGTCGCAGACCCAGACGCGCTCGTCCTTGTCGAGGCGGACAGAGTGGGAAAGCTCGAACTGGCCGGGGCCGGTGCCCCAGTCGCCCCAGGAGAGGAGGCGTTCGCCGGCGGCGGAATATTTGTGCACGCGCGCGTTGTCGTAGCCGTCGGAGATGAAGATGTCGCCGCTGGAGGCTACGGCCAGGTCGGTGGGCAGGCGGAATGGTTCGCCCGGCGCGCCTTCCTGGCCGGGCACGCCGATGGTCATCACCAACTCGCCCTGCGGATTGAACTTGAAGACGCAGTGGGTTTCGCGCTCGGTGCACCAGACGTTGTCTTCGCTGTCGATGAAGATGCCATGCGCGTCCTCGATAACGTCCTCTCCCCAGGAGGCGAGGAAGTTGCCTTCGCGGTCGAAGACGACGAGCGGATGCTCGCTGCGCGAATAAGCGAAGACGCGGTCCTGCGAGTCGCAGGCGACGGCGGCCACCCAGCCGAACTGCCAGCCGGCCGGCAATGTGCCCCAATTCTCGACCAACTCGTACTGATAGTCCCCAGATCCGAACGGCATTGTGTTCTCCTTTGGCTGGTTATGTCGTGCTGGGATTGTCGTGCGGGATAGGCGCGTCCGTCGGAGACGCGCGGCGGCGTGCGACCGTCATTTCTAATCGTCCCTTGCCTTGACCGCGATCTTGATGACTTCCTCACCGCCGAGGCGGTAGGTGCCGTTGAGTGCGTGGAAGCCGTCCTCGACGCGCTCCAGGGGCAGCGTGTGGCTGACCATATCACCGTAGGGAAATTCGTTTTTTTCCAGAATCCGCAGCCCGCGCACGAAGTGATCGTAGGTGCTGGCCCAGACCGCCTCGAAACGAAGGTTCTTGCGCATGAGCAGCTGGTTGATGTTGAAATCGATGGAACCCATGTCGACGAAGTGGCCTACTTCGACAAAGGTGCCGCTCTGGCGGACGTAGCCGAGCCCTTCGGGCGTGGCGGCCAGGAAGCCGGAGCATTCGAAGACGACGTCAGCTCCCTGCTTCATGGGCGTATGCCAGAGTACCTGTTCGGTTCGCTCTTCGGGAGACTTGATTTCCTCGATATTGATGGTAACGTCTGCGCCGTAGCGCTTTGCCAGATCCAGGCGTGCGGCGGGGCCGCCGACCATGATGATCTGGGCGGCGCCCATCTGCTTGGCGCAGAGGAGCGTGACGAGGCCGATTGCCCCGCTGCCCTGGACGACGACGGTATCGCCCAGCTGCGCCTTGCCGCGCATGGCGGCGTGGACGCCGATGGTGAAGGGTTCGGTGAGGACGGCGGCCTCGGGCGAGCAGTCGGTCTTGAGCATCAAAGTATTGTGGAGGCCGAGGTAGATGTAGTCGGCGAAGCCGCCGTAGAAGTGGGGCGGGACGTCGGGCGTGTCGTAGAAGCCGTAAGCGCCGTAGCCCATTGTGCCGGGAGAGAAGATGACGCGGTCGCCCTCTTCGAGGGAGCGGCCGATGTAGTCGACGGCGCCGCCCGTGCCGATGGCCTCGATGATGCCGACATTTTCGTGTCCGAGGACCATTTCGCCCTTTATGCCGTTCTGCCAGTTGTGCAGGTCGGTGCCGCAGATGCCGGCCAGTTCCTGGCGCAGCAGCACCTTGCCCGGCTCCGGATCGAGAACGGGGTATTCGCGGATTTCAAAATCCTGTCCGTGGGCGATGACCGCCCGTCCTGTTTTTGGCATTCCGTAATCTCCTGCAATTGGCTGCGCGAGCGGGGATTGAGTGATCGGTATCTGCTGCAACTGTCGGGCAGCATATGTGGTGGACGTCTTATATTGGCGCTCCGGGTAATGGCCGGATTGCTGTGCTGACGCCCAGCAGAAACGAAGTCACCGACGGTTGGGGGGAAGTATACTACAGCCGTTGGCCCGACGATAGTCAATTGTAAACTGGGGCGTGTCCCGGATCGGGTGCGAGATTGCGAACAGGTTCGCGCTTCCCGGTCCCGTTGCCTGCGCCGTGAGGGGCTCGGCGTACAGGTTGGCCTGCACGGCAGGCGTCACTCAGTTGAAGGCGCGCTTGCAGGCGTGTGTTGTCGCGTATTGTCATGCAGTGCGACAATCTTTCTGCTCAAGCTTCGGGCGGGATTGAGCAAGTCTGGGCAGGTCAGAGCAGGCCTTTTTGAAAAAAGTCCCATTGCGTTGCCCGGGCCGGCTGCGGGGCCGAGCGGACGTCTATGGCTGGGAACGTCTGTGGCTGGGGACGGCCGAGCCATGGAGTCCGGCGCGCCGGGTTGTCTGCGCGACGGGCCGGGCGTCATTTTGAGAGAACTCTTCTTTTTTGTTAAGGACCAGTCTGCAACCTGCTCGCGGCGACGCGCGGGCACGTATCGTATTATCGTACTCCAGGTTTGGAGTCTTTTGCAAGGGTGCGGGAGAGTCTTCTGTTTTCAGTTCTTGGTTTCATGTTTCTAGGTTTTTGTCGCCGGCTATTGCTTGGCGGTCGCGGGTGGACCGCTGAGTTGTCCAGTTGATCAGTAGTTTGGCGTGCGGCCGTCGGGTTGCGGACGGTGCGAAGTTACTCCAGCTGGCGGATGACCGACACGACCTTGCCCTTGATGCTCACGTCGGCGGCGGGCAGGAAGATCTCCTTGAAGCTGGGGTTGGCCGGGCGCAGGCGGACCCGGTCGCCTTCGAGATAGAAATGTTTGAGGGTGGTCTCGTTCTGGTTGTCGATCCAGGCGGCGACCATTTCGCCGTTTTCGGCCTGCTCCTGATGGCGTAGGATGACGATGTCGCCGTCGAGAACGCTGGCGTCGATCATCGAGTCACCCTGGACGCGCAGCGCATAGAGCTCGGTGGGATTGCGGAAGAGGGACTCGTTGAGTTCGAGCCACTCGTCGGCGCTGAAGTGGTCGGCGGGCTCGACCTGGATCGGCTGACCGGCGGCGATGAAACCGAGCACGGGAACCTGGAAGAATCCCTGGAGCGGACCGCCGCTGCCGGCGGAATCTGCGTCAGACGGTGCGCCGGTCAGATCGGAGGCAAGCCCCAACTCCTGCAGTCGCTCCCAGGCCAGGCTCAAGCCGCGGCTCACCTCCTTGTCGCGGCGGATCAACTCGTAGCGTTCCAGTTTGGTCAGGTTGTACTTAACGACGGAGGTGCTGGAGATGCCGCAGGCGCGGCCGATTTCGCGAATCGTGGGCGGGTAGTTGTTGCTCCCGACAAAGTCGGCGATGAAGGAGAGCATGTTCTTTTGGCGTTCCGACAGTTTCATGGCTATGCTCCTACTTGGTAGATGGCTCTGTTTCGGCTTCGATCCATGGGCGCATAATGTTGATTTCGGTATATCCCAAAGTTTTGCGGCATTTCCCAAACGATAACCCAATTATACAAGAACATCTGTGCGGTGTCAAGTCCTTGCGCGCACGAATGTTCCAGCACTGGCGCGGAAAGGGGAGGAGGGCGTGATGAGACTTACATTTCACGGCGCGACGCAGGAAGTGACGGGGTCGATGCACCTGTTGGAGGTGAACGGGCAGCGGATTTTGCTGGACTGCGGGCTGTACCAGGGGCGGCGGGGCGATACGTACGCGCGCAATCTGAACTTTCCGTGGGAGGCGGCGTCGATCGATAGCGTCGTGCTGAGCCACGCGCATATCGACCACACGGGCAAGCTCCCCAATCTGGTCAAGCAGGGCTTTGACGGCAATGTCTGGTGTACGGCGGCGACGCGCAATCTTTCGGCCTATATGCTGATGGACAGCGGCTACATCCAGGAGAAGGATGTTGAATATCTCAACCGCAGGCGGAGCCGGAAGGGTGAGCCGCCGATCGAGCCGATCTACACGCAGGCGGACGCGCGGAAGACGCTGCCGCTTTTTGTCAGCGTCGGCGAAGGGCGGCCTGTGCCGATCGCAGACGGCGTGAAGCTGATGTTTCACAACGCCGGACATATTCTGGGTTCGGCGATTGTGGCGCTGGAGATCGAGGAGTTCGCCAGCGGCAAGAGCTGGCGAGTTGTTTTCAGCGGCGACCTAGGCCGGGACGGGATTGCGCTGCTGCGCAGCCCGGCGATAGTCTCGCGGGCTGATCTGCTGATTATGGAGAGCACCTACGGCGCGCGCCTGCACGGGCATTATGAAGCGGCGCAGAGGCGGTTGCGGGAGGTGGTGTGCGGGACGGCGCGGCGGCGGGGCAAGGTGATCATCCCCTCGTTTGCGGTGGGCCGTACGCAGGAGATCGTCTACGCCCTGAATCAGCTGGATGCGCGGGGCGACATCCCGGAGATTCCTGTCTTTGTGGACAGCCCACTGGCGGTGAATGCGACGGATGTGTTCCGCATGCACCCGGAGTCGTGGGACACAAACGTGAGAACGTTCTTAGAGGATGGGCGGCGGCGGAGCCCGTTCGACTATCCGCGCATCGAGTATGTGCGGGAGGTGCGGCGCAGCAAGCAGCTCAATCACATGACGGAGCCGGCGATCATAATCAGCGCCAGCGGCATGGCGGAGAGCGGGCGGGTGCTGCACCATTTGAAAAACAATATTACGCAGGCGGAGAACACGGTGCTGATCGTCAGCTACCAGGCGGAGCACACGCTGGGGCGGCGGATCCTGGAGGGCGAGGAGAGGGTGCGAATTTTTGGCGAGGCGTACGACATGCGGGCCGAGGTCGCCCGCATCAACGGCTACAGCGCGCACGCCGACCAGGCGGAGCTGCTGCAATGGGCGTCGCAGTTCGACCGGGAGCGGCTACAACAGATTTTTCTCGTCCACGGTGAGGCGGCGGGGACGACCGCGCTGGCGGAGAAGTTACGGGGGCAAGGTCACGGCAATGTGGTCGCGCCTACCCTGCACGGGTCGTACGAGTTTTAAGTTGCAGCCCAGCCGGGCCGCCTCTCCTGATCAGCAGCCTGCCAGGAAGCGGGCGCCGTGGAGAATGCCCTGTCGCTCGGTTTCCTCGGCGCCGTTGAAGTTGGAATCTTCCAGCTCGATGGAGATGCAGCCGCTGTAGCCATTCTGCGCGAGGATGCGCAGGCCCTCACCCCAGCGGAAGAGTCCTTGTCCGGGAATCGTATAGCGCCAGTTGTGGGCGCCGAACGGGATGGGATCGGCGAAAGCGGCTGGCTGCTCGTGGCCGAATTCGTAGAGACCTTCTTCAAGGATTTCCGTGTCCTTGCCGTGCACGTGGTGGACGCGATCGACAAACTCTTCGAGGAAGCGCAGCGGGTCGATGCCCATGCGGATCAGGTGGGAGGGGTCGTAATTGACGCTCATGGAGGGTGAGGGGACGTCGCGCAGGAAGGCGCGGAGGGTCTCGGGCGTGCAGCAGAGCGCGCCGGGGCCGGGCCAGCCTTCGATGACGTAGTGGGAGCCGCTCTCCTCGAGGACGGGGGCGAGCGCGGCGAAACTCTCGACCATGTAGCCGTAGTTTTCGGCGCGCAGGAGCTCCGGATTCTCGGGCAACATGACTTCGAAGAAGTTCTGCGGGCAGTCAGAGGCACAGGCGCGGATGCATTCGCTGTTGCGGGCGAGCGCGGCGGCGCGGCGGGCGGGGTCGGCGGCGATCATGCCTTTGTGGTCGGGCAGATCGATGGAGCCGATGCGCAGACCGGCTGCGGCGACTTCGCTTGCGGCTTCGGCAGAGCTGTGGTTGAGGTCGATCACCTCCAGATCGTTGTGGCGGGCCCATTCCAGCACGGACGGGAGGTCACGCTGCCACGGAGACTTGACCTGGCGGAATCCGATGGGGAAGTTGCCTGTTCGCGTTTTCATTAGAAAGATCCTTTGGAATCGGTTGAAGTAAAGGTCGCGTCATTATGACACAGACCTTTTGGATGGGCTCATCCTGGGGGTGTCATCAGCTGCATGGGATTCTATGACGAAGAAAAGAACGTCGAAACATACGTGCAGATGGCAGAGGGATACGACGGAAGAGAATTGGTAGATGTTTTGAAGAAGCACCTGGCGCCCGGCTCGACGGTCCTGGAGTTGGGCATGGGGCCTGGGAAGGATTTGGCCCTGCTCGCGGAGGCGTTCGCCGCGACCGGATCCGATCGGTCGGAGGTCTTTCTGCGTCGCTATCGCCGGAACCATCCGGATGCCGATGTATTGCTGCTGGACGCTGTGACGTTGGAGACGGAGCAACGGTTCGACGGCATTTATTCCAACAAGGTGTTGCATCACCTGGGTATGGATGAACTGCGGACATCTCTACAACGGCAGGCGGCGAGACTGAACTGGAACGGCCTGGTATTGCACTCCTTTTGGTACGGCGAGGGAGCGGAAGAAAACCAGGGGCTGCGGTTCACCTATTACACAGTGGCGTCGCTTACAGCGGTCGTCGGCCCGGAATTCGACAAGGTTGCGTGTGTCCGGTATATGGAAACAGACGAAGGTGATTCACTGTATCTTCTCTTGCGCCGGTCCTCCAACGCTTTGCCTACCCCTGTGCGGTAGGCCGGGCGGGATCTGTGATCCAGTCGCTCCAGGAGCCTGGGTAGAGGCGGGCTTCTCCGATGCCGGCGTGTTCGAGGGCGAGGACGTTGTGGCAGGCGGAGACGCCGGAGCCGCAGTAGAAGATCACTTCTGACGGGGGCCTGTTGCCCATGAGCTGACCAAAGCGGGCGGCCAGCTCGGCCGGTTCGCGGAAGAGGCCATCGCGCAGGTTGCCGTCGTGGGGCAGGTTGGAGGCCCCGGGAATGTGGCCGCCGACGGGGTCGAGCGTCTCGTTTTCGCCGCGGAAGCGGTCGGCGGCGCGGGCGTCGATGACGAGTGCGGCGCCGCTGGCAGTTTTGGCGAGCATCTCGCCAGCGTCAACGACGAGTTCGTGACGGGGCTTAGCGGTGAAGCTGGCGGTTGCGCTGGTTTCGGCGCCGCTACTGGTGGGCAGGGAGGCTGCGGTCCAGGCGGCCCAGCCGCCGTCGAGAACGGCGGCGGCTTCGTGACCGAGCCAGCGCATCATCCACCACAGGCGGGCGGCCATTGAGCCGCTGCCGTCGTCGTAGGCGATGACCTGGGCGTTGTTGCCGATACCCAGGCGGGCGAGGGTTCGGGCGAAGTCTGCTGCCTCGGGCAGGGGATGCCGACCCGTGCGGCCGGGCAGGATCGGTCCCGACAGATCCTCGTCCAGATGTGCATACTGTGCGCCGGGAATGTGGCCCTGGGCGTAAGCGCGGCGGCCGGCCTCGGTGTCGCGCAGGTCGAAGCGGCAGTCGACGATGCGGAGCGGGCTTACGGCGGGGTCGTCTGCGGCTGCGAGCGCGTGCGAAAGTTGCGCGCAGCTGATGAGTGTGCGGAACGGTTGCCCCTGTGGGTTGGCCATCTTTTCGGGTCCTTTCAAGAAAGGGGCCCCGCGCGGCGGCTCGCGGGGACTTGGCGCGGCGGTCCTTACTCCTGCACGTCGTCGAAGAGGACGGCATGCACGACCTTTGGGCCGTGAACGCCCATGGTCAGAATGCCCTCAATGTCGGCTGATTTGCTGGGGCCGGTAACAATTGAAATGTTGCGGCTGCGGCGGATGTAGGCGTCGAGGTCGCCGGCATAGCGCATTTCTGCAAGCCAGTCTTCGGCCGTTGCAAAGAGCCGGCTGAAGGGGATTACGACCAGGTGGCGGAAGGGGGTCAGGCTGGCGGCGCGAGCGTTGGCTCCGCCAGCGCCGACGACGAATGAGCCGGTGCTGGCAAAGGCTGCCTCGACGGTAGTGATTCCGGCCCGAACCGGCCGGATACGCTCGCGCTGCTCCGGGTCGTGCAGGTTGGTCGGTTCTATCAGCTTGAAGCCCGTCTCCCTGAGGATGTGCGTCAAGCCATCGACGTGCAACTGCGCCGGCGGCCAGCAGAGCACCTTCCAGTCTTCGGCGCGTTCGGCGGCGGCGGTCTTGCGGGCCGCCTGCTCCTCTTCCACCCACATTTGCAGGCGAGAGACGATTGCGAGGCGGGCCTCGGTCTCTGTCTCCAACAGTTCGCATGTACCCTTGACGGCGGCGATCTCCTGCGCGAAGCGTTCGGCCTGGGCCCAGAGGTCACCCGGGGCGCTGGTGACCGTCATGCGTTCGGCCTGGGTTAGCGGGGGACTTTCGAGCGGGGGAAAGGGGAGGTCAGGCTGACGGAGCGTTTCGCGCAGGCGGGCGAGGATATTGTCGCGTGTGTTCATGTGTCGCAGTTCCGAATGAATCGGGCTTGTGGGCCGACACTCAGGCCTGTCGGCGCATCTTTTCGCGCGCTCTCCACCAGTCGCGAAAGCTCTTGCGGGCAAAGGGGGCGAAATCGCGGTAGGCGGTCCAACCATTCAAAGGCGGCGGCATGAATTTGATGTTGCCCCCGCTCATGCCGGCGTAGACGTTCGAGCCGATGCTGGCGAGTTTGCCGAGACTTTCGTAGGTGCGGCGGCGGCTCATCAGCGCGCTGTAGCTCTTGATGCCGAGGGCCTCGGTTGTCGGGCCGGCACCCTTCTGCACGAGATCGGAGCGAAGGTCGAGCAGCAGGCGGGGCAGGTCTATTTTGACGGGGCAGGCCTCGCGACAGGCGCCGCATAGCGAGGTGGCGTGCGGCAACTCCTTGAAGCGGGTGATCTCGGGGGCCATTGCAGGCGTGATGACGGCGCCGATAGGGCCGTTGTATGTACTGCCATAAGCGTGGCCGCCGATCTCCTGATAGACAGGGCAGGCGTTGAGACAGGCGCCGCAGCGGATGCACATCAGCGCCTCGCCGTAGCCCCTGTCAAACATACGGGTTCGGCCGTTGTCTAGCAGCACGACGTGCACTTGTTCGGGGCCGTCGACGTCGCCTTCCTGGCGCGGCCCGCTGGTCATAGAGCAGTAGACGGTCATTTGCTGACCGGTTGCGCTGCGGCAGAGGGCCTGGAGCTGGAGAAAGGCGTCCTCGACGGTGGGCACGAGTTTCTCGATACCCATGACGGCGACATAGACGCGCGGCATGCTGCTTACCATGCGTCCGTTGCCTTCGTTGGTGACGATGCAGATTGTTCCGGTTTCGGCGATGGCGAAGTTGCAGCCGCTGATGCCCATGTCTGCTGAGAAGAACTCTTTGCGCAGCCGGGCGCGCGCCAGCGACGTCATTTTCGACGGGTCGCGCGTGGCCGGCATATCGAGTTTTTCCTGGAAGACGTCGGCGATCTCTTCGAGACGCTTGTGGATCACCGGGGCGACAATGTGGCTGGGCGGTTCATCGGCCAGTTGGATGATGTACTCACCGAGATCGGTCTCAACGACGCGCAGGCCTGCCTCTTCCATGGCCTGATTGAGGTGAATCTCTTCGGTCGCCATCGATTTGGCTTTGACGACCAGCTTGGCGCTGTTCTGCAGCGCGATGTCCTTAACAATTGCCTGCGCATCTTCGATGCCTTCGGCCCAATGGACGACGCAGCCGTTCTGACGCAGGTTTGATTCCAGCTCCTGAAGATAATCGGGCCAGTTTCGCAGCACATTTTGCTTCATTTGGCGCAGCTGTGTGCGCAACGTCTCGCCCTCGATTGCGTCCATGGAGGCGTCGCGGGCGTCGGCCATGCGGTCGGTGGCCTTGCTGACGGCAACGCGGAGATTGGGGTCCCCCAGGGCCTGTCGGACGCGGTCTTTGTAGGGGGCATGGATGTCTACTTGCATCGAAGTCGATCCTATTGGCCGGTCGTGTGCGTTGATGGAGCAAGGCAGCAACGCACACGACCGGGGTCGGGGGCTGCGCCTGCAGATCAGGCAACATCGCCCCAGCGTCGCGGATGGTCGGCGGGCGTCGGGGCCGGGTCGGGCGGCGGGCGCAGGTGACTGCCGGAATGGTCGTTGAGGATCTCGGCGATATGTTGGGCACGGCAGTCGACGCCTTCACGACTGAGTATACCGTTGATCTGGGTCATGCAGCTGACATCGCAGAGGACGATGGCGTCGGCGCCGCTCTGTTGGGCGGAGCGGGCCTTTGCCCGTCCCATTGCTGCGCTGATGCCACTGTTCTTGATGGCGAAGAGCCCGCCGAAACCGCAGCAGTCGTGGGCGTGCGGCAAGTCGACGAGCTCGAGGCCCTCCACACCGGCGAGCAATTTGCGCGGCTGGTCGTCGACACCCAGCTCGCGGAAGAGATGGCAGCAGGGGTGGTAGGCGGCCTTGCCCTGAAGTTGGGCGCCGGTATTCACCAGGCCGAGAACGTCGACCAGGAACTCGGTCAACTCGAAGGTCGCCGCCGCCAGGCGTCGGGCCTGAATGCTTGGATCCGGCTCATTCGATTCCTGGAAGATCGCTTCGTAGAAGTGGCTGGTCATGGTGGCGCAGCTGCCGGAGGGCGCGACAATGGCGTCGACCTCGCCGCTGTCGACGAGCGGCCCGAAGATCGAAATGAATCGCCGCGCCAGTTTGCGCGCCTCGTTGCGGTAACCGGCGTTGAAGGCCGGCTGTCCGCAGCAGGTCTGCTCCTCTGGAAAAATGACTTCGATGCCGTTTTTCTCCAGCAGCTCGCAGGCGGCGATGCCGACGCCGGGGTAGAGCATGTCGACCATGCATGTTACAAAAAGGGCGACGCGCTCAGGTCTTCTTTCAAAAGTGACTTTATGCATGGACTGGTCCGCTCGTCAGGCTGCGTCGGGTACTGCGCATTGCGCGGCTTATGGCTGGAAGCGCTTCTCGAAGACGGGTTGGAGAAAGAGCAGCGTAAGTTTCGCTTCAGTCGCCCAGGAGCACAGGCTCCTTCTGGTACGGGAGCGTGGTCACCTCCAGGCCGTCCTTCTGGACGACACAGTTGACTTCGGTGCGGACGCCCAGTCCTTTGCCCTTGCCGCTGTCGTCGAAATCGAGCTGGGGCAGGTAGATGCCTGGTTCGATGGTAATCATGACGCCTGGGACCAGGCTGCGGCGGTCCTGGGTCTCGACGTTGTCGATGTTGACGCCGTTCCAGTGCAGATTCGGACCCAGGCTGTGGCCGGTGCGGTGGAGAATGCCGTGGCCGAAGCCGGCCTCTTCGATCACGCGCCGGGCGGCGGCGTCGACTTCGTAGCCATGGACGGCCCGGCCGCCATCGAGTGCCCGTTGGATGACGGCGATTGCCGTGTCGCGCGCGGATGCGACCACGTCGAAGACGCGGGCCATGGTCGGGGGCGCCTGAGGGCCGCAGTAGGCGGTCCAGGTGATGTCGGCGTAGCAGTCGTCGGGACGGTTCCCCTCCCTGGCCCACAGGTCGATCAAGAGGGCGTCGCCGCGGCGGACCGGGCTGTGCAGCTGTGCGCTGGGGGCGTAGTGGGGCAGGGCCGCGTTGGCGTTGACGGCCACGATTGGGTCGTGGCCCCATTCCAGATCGGCAGCGCGGAACCGGTCCACGATCAGCTGCTGCACGGCGTATTCGGTGGTCTCCCGGTCGGCGCGCAGGGCTGCGTCGACGAAAGCAAAGGCGGCGTCTTTGGCTGCCAGCATGTGGGCGGCGGCGCGACGGTGGCTTTCGATCTGTTGTGACGTGAGCACGGCCTGCACGAGCTGGACGAGGTCGGCGCTGCTGACAACGGTTGCAGGGCTGGTCGCGCGCACGATTTCTAGCGTGCCGGCATCGACTTTGCTGACATAGGGAATGGCGCAGCGGGGGCTGTACTCCATGGCGATCGTTTTGGAGTCGCCCTGCGGGAGGAACTTGCGCAGTTTATCCTCCATCTCCTGCCAGCTGACGTACAGGTGGAGCGGCCCGGCCAGGTCGGGGTCCACGGCGCTGAAGACCGCCTGCTCGATGGCGTGCACCAGCCATTGCGGCTCGCCCTCGGCGGGAATCCACAGGAACCAGCGACGCGTGCCGGTAAATTCCAGCCCGGCGACGGATGCGGCGATCGGGTTCTGGCCGCGAAAGTCGTAGAGCAGCCAGCCTGCCATGCCGTTATCGCGCAGATGGTCGCGGACTTGCTGTAGTTTCACGGACAGACTCTTTCTGGCGCCGGCGCGGGCATCACCTGACTTGGCGCCCAGGCAAATGAATGGGAAACGGCGGCTCGGGTTACGCTGACATTATTCCATGAAGTGGCGAATCGGTCTAATCCGCGGCGGTCTTCAGGAAAGTCGAATTGGAGGATGGCGCTGACGAAAGACAGGTGAGAAAGTTTCGAATTTGAACTCTTACGCGCGGGGGATGTCTGATTTTGCGTACTGTTAGAACGTATGTACAATAGTACCCGGATGGTTTGGCGAGCCTGTCGTGCCTGCCGGACCGATTTATCATTTCGATTGCGAATTCCCCCAAGGAGACTGTACAATGTACCAGCAGATCACACTCGTAGGGAACCTGGGTCGCGACCCGGAGATGCGGTATGCGCCAAGCGGCAACCCGGTTACGAATTTCAGCGTCGCCACCAGTCGAACGTGGACAGGACAGGACGGGCAGCGCCAGGACAGGACCGTTTGGTTCCGCGTGGCTGCATGGGAGCGTTTGGCCGAAACCTGTAACCAGTATCTGTCAAAAGGAAGTCGGGTGCTGGTCGTGGGGGAGGTGGAGGAGCCCTACGTGTGGACGGACGAGAGCGGGAATTCGCGCGCTTCGCTGCAAGTGAGAGCGCGCAGCGTGCAGTTCCTGAGTTCACGCGCCGAGGCTGGCGAGCAGTCCGGCGCACAGCCTGTGTACGCCGATGGCGAGAATGCTCCCAGTCCGGATGCCGGTAGCGACGTGGACGTTCCCTTTTGATAGGATATCTGCCAGGTATCATGTAAGCGCTGGCTGGGAACGGGTCGACGGGGCGATGCCTGACGCGGCCCGTTGCGCCGGCGCCGGCTGATAGAAAATGAATTGAGGGAAGGAAGAGACTCAATGTATCAACAGATAACACTAATTGGGAACCTGGGCCGAGATCCGGAGATGCGCTACACGCCCAGCGGAACGCCTGTGACCTCGTTCAGCGTCGCCGTTAACCGGTCATGGACGGGGCAGGACGGGCAGCGGCAGGACAAGACGACGTGGTTCCGCGTGTCCGCGTGGCAGAGGCTGGCAGAGACCTGCAATCAGTTTCTGACAAAAGGGCAACGCGTACTTGTTGTCGGTGAAGTTGAAGAACCGAGCACGTGGACCGACAGGGAGGGCAACACGCGGGCCTCACTGGAAGTTAGAGCACGAAATGTGCAGTTCCTCAGCACTCGAGCCGAGAGAGAAGGAATGGGCGCGGGACAGGGAGAGTCTTGGGGCGGCGGCGGTCCGGCCGAGGGCCCAGATCCTGGCGGCGAGGACGACATTCCGTTTTAGGGACGTCTTTCCGTCAGGCGCCGGCGCGAAGCTTGCGACTCGCTCACATGTAGACCGAATCGGCCGGTCTGTCAGGTGTCCATCGCTGACAGGATAAGCGCTCGTTCTCATTGGCCTCGCGGAAGGACGGGCTCCAGTCGCTCAGACGAACACAGCCTGACCCTCGCGGGCGGACTGCTGCGCGGCGAGGAGGAAACGCAGGATGTCGCGGCCTTCGGCGCCGGTCAGGCGGGGCGGGTCCCCGCTTTCAAATGCGTCGATGAGATGGCGGGTGGCGTGGACGAAGCTCAACTCCCAGGCGACCGGTATGTCGTCGAAAATGCGCGTCTTGCCGTCGCGGTAGAGGATGAGGGGCGGCGCGTCAGCCAGCCGGCCATGCCCCCCATTGATCCAGAGCACGCCCCTGGTTCCCGTGATTTCGACGCGGTCATCCTGCGCATAGTGCCGGGTCCCGATCTCCAGCTGCGGCGAGTATACGACCTCCATTGAGCCGAACCGGTTGCCGGGAAACTTCCACGAAACGATGGCGGGCGCATCCAGCACACGGCCCGGCATCAACTCCATCTCGCCGATCCAGGCGTGCACTTCCTCCGCCAACCCCATAAACTGCCAGGCCAGCGCGAACTTGTGGTGGCCATCATCGAAAACCAGCGGCCCGCCGCCGCAGGTCTCCGGGTCGAATCGCCAAGCCCAGGTCGCGAGAGGCACGTGCCAGGCGTTCGGGCTGAATCCGGCGTTGCTTTTGATGCGGATGGTCAGCGGGTCGCCGATTTCGCCGGCGTCAATCAACTCAATCGCCCGCGTCACGGGCGGGTAGAAGAGGAAATTTTCGTAGACGCGCAGTAGTTTCCCGGCAGCAGTTGCGGCCGCGATCATTTCGTCCGCTTGTGCCTGGGACAGCGCCATCGGCTTCTGGACAGAGACATGCTTGCCGGCGGCGAAGGCGTCCAGGGTAACGGGATGGTGGAGGTTATGGGGCAGCAGAACCTCGACAAGGTCGAGTTCGGGGAGGGCGAGAAGCTCGTTGTGATGGCTGAAGATGCGCGCGGATGGTACGCCCCACTCGGCGGCGCGGCGCTCGGCGCTTACCCGGTCGATGTCGCAGACGGCTACGATCTGGGCGCGCTCGTTTTGGAGGTATTCGATCGCGTGCAGGTCGCTGATGCGGCCGGTTCCGATAACTCCTACGCGTAGCATTGCCTGGCAGTTGCCCCAAGTGGCATTGGATTGAGCGGGAATGCTTACACGCCCTTCATTTCCAGACGGCCCAGGTAGATCAGGGACTCCAGATCTTGCGCGGCATCCGGCATATGGCGGACAACGCACTCCCGAGTCCGATCCAGCTCGTCATCCGCGGCGAGGCCAAGCATTTTCGAGAGGTCTGCGAGATCCTGCGCGCGCGAAGTTTCCAACTTCATGAGGACAAGATAGGGCAGATCCAAGACGGGGAAGCCGGCCGCGTCGCGTCGCTCCCGTTGAAATGCATCGTCTATCCAGGCGAAAGGGATCAGGCGCAGGTCGATCTCAGTGCCGTCGGGTCCGTCCAGTGTGAAGCCGGGGACCGACAGTTCAGAAACGCGTCGAAAGCCTGCTCCTTGAAGTCGCGCCAGCGCCTCGTCACCGTCCTCAAAGTGAACAAGGATGTCGAAATCTCGTGTCATGCGTTCGGGCATATAAGCGCGGGTCGCCACTGCGCCCACGACCGCCCAACGGACCTCCTTCAGCAGTTCTCGCAGGTCGGGCCAGGCGAATCTCGCAGTGCGTTCGCGCAGAAGCCGGGGTGCGCTGCCGGTCCCAGGCTTTTGGCGCCGCGGTGAGAGCGATAGGAGAAGGCGTCGTCTTTGGGCCGGGGTGAGTTGGCCATCAGCCGCGATTGCGGCGATGGCAGGCGGCACCTCTCCAGACTTGCGATCGATGTCAATACACCTCCGTGTTCGTCGCATAGAGATCGATGCGGTCGGCGTTGGCGCGCTGGGGGAGGCTGGCGGCGTAGAGGACGGTGGCTGCGATATCCTCGGCCTGCATCATCAGTTTGCGCGTCTCCAGCGGGGGCGGAACGGGGCGGCGGTCCAGCAACGGGGTGGCGGCGACGCCGGGATTGATGACGCAGGCACGCACGCCGTGGGGGTTGCCTTCCTCGTTGGTGATTTGGTTGAGGGCCTGCATCCCCATTTTGGCGCTGCTGTAGGCGACTCCCGCCAAGAGGCTGGGGAAGTTGGCGGCGCGCGAGGCGATGTTAATAATGGTGCCGGCGCCGCGCGCCTTCATCTGCGGCAGGAGCAGGCTGGTGAAAAGGAAGGCGCTGACCAGGTTGACGTTGGCGACGACCTGAAAATCGGCCGTGGTTGTGTCGACGATGGTGCGGTTGGGGACGTTCGTGCCGGCGTTGTTTACCAGCACGTCAATCGGGCCGAATTCGGCGTCGATCTTGTCAACGGTTGCGCGGACTTGCGATTCATCCCCCACATCGCAGGGGCAGACGAGGGTCCGGACACCGGTTGGCTCGATGCGTTTCGCCAGGGCGTGCAGCATCTCTTCGCGGCGGGCAACCAGGGCCACATGCGCGCCGGCCTGTGCGAACTGCAGTGCAATCGCCTCTCCGAAGCCGCTGCTGGCGCCTGTGACCAGGACATTCTGACCGGACAGGTTGTTCATATTGGCGGTCTCCTTACGCGAAATTGAGTTTCAGCAGGTCATCGACTTCGACGGGCTGGCCGGAGGCAATGGAGTGGTTGGCTGCGATGCCCAACAGAATCGAGGCAGCGCCGTCAATGTGCGAGGCGGCACGCGCAAAGGGGTCTTCGGGCGGGTCGGGGTGGAAGATCTGCTCCAGCATTACGCGGTCACCTCCGCCGTGCCCGCCGATGCCCTCCGGCACGTCAACGCTGTAGGGGGTGCCGTGCATGGGGAAGACCCAGATGTGCTTGCCGCCGAAGTCGGGCAGTGGGCTGCCGGCGTCGGGCAGGCTCTCCTCCTCGCCGGCCACGAAGGTGCGTCCAACGGCCTCGATCGCTTCCACTTCGATGCGGCCGCGGTCGCCGGTGACGGCGGCGCGGTAACCTTCCCAGGGGCAGTAGGCGAGGAGCGAGTAGCTGAGAATGATGCCGTTGCGATAGCGGGCTGTGACGCTCATCGTGTCCTCGGCGGTGATATTGTCGCCGAAGACGTTGCGGTCGCGCAGGTAGCCGCTATCGGTCTCAGCGCTCAGGTAGAGGCCGCGCAGCGTTTCGTCGGATTCGAGGCTGAGGGCGAACGGGTCGGCGGCGGCGGCCTTCTCGCCGGTGTAGCGGTCGTAGCTGTAGTTTTCGCCGCGCGCGTCCGCGTTTTCACGTCCGTAGAATAGCAGGTCGCCCTGGGCGTAGACCGTTTGGGGAATCGAGTCGATCCACCAGTTGATCAGGTCGAAGTGGTGGGTGGACTTGTGCACGAGCAGGCCGCCCGACTTGTCCTTTTCGCGGTGCCAGCGGCGGAAGTAGTCTGCGCCGTGGCGCGTATCCAGCACCCAGGAGAAGTCGACGTGGCGCGGGCGGCCGACAACGCCCTGCATGATCAGCTCGCGCACGGTGGTCGCGAGAGGCGCGTAGCGGTAGTTGAAAGTGACGCGCAGCGCGCGGCCGGTCCGCTGGATCGTGTCGAAGATCTGGCGGGCTTTGGCGTCGTCGGTCGTCATCGGCTTCTCGGTGATGGCATCGCAGCCCAGCTCCATGGCGCGGCAGATGTACTGGTGATGCGTGGCGTCCATCGTGGTTACGATGACGACGTCCGGCCTGGTTTCGGCGATCATGCGGTCGAAGTCGTTGGCGTGGTAGGTGGGCAGGGGCGCGTTGCCGTTGCGCTGCTCGATCTGCCGGTTGTACCAGTCCATGCGCGTCTGGCTGAGGTCGCAGAGTGCGACCAGTTCATTCCACTGTGCGAAGTCGCCCAGAATGGCGTCTATGTACATCCTGGCGCGCCCGCCGGTGCCGACGAGCGCGAAGCGGCGCTTGGGTGAAGACACAGGAGGTTCCCTTCTTGATGGTGAGCACAGTTCTCTTGTATTCCTGGCAGATCCATGCCAGATTTCTGATACAAATATACTATAATGTAACGCCTACCAATTCAGAGCTACTATTGTGAAAAGTCGAAGTGCCTTTACCAACCATCACGATTTGTCATTGCGTACGGTCTTATTGATACTATGGGGCTAAATCGCAAACAGCGGAGGACGATTAAGAGTATTTTTGACCGCCCAACTCGTACAAACATTCGCTGGTCTGATGTGGAAGACCTCTTTATCGCTGTCGGTGCCAAAATGTCAGAAGGCAGAGGCTCGCGTGTTCGGATCAACTTGAATGATCATATTCGAACAATTCATCGCCCTCACCCCGCCGAATAGGCTAGACGCTATGCCGTAGAGGCTGCTCGTGCGTTCCTACAAGAACACGGAATTGAACCTGAACAATGAACTACAGAGGGTACACAGCCGACATACGTTATGACGAGCGGGACCGGATTTTCTGGGGTCATCTTCTGGGCACCCACGACGATGTCTATTTTGAGGGAACCTCGGTCGAGGAACTGGAAACGGCCTTCCACGAGGCCGTTGACGATTACCTGACCTACTGCGAAGAGACAGGGCGGGAGCCGACAAGAGCCGAAAGCGACCAAACTCCCAGCGAGATTTCCGTCCGGGTCACCAAGGAATTGCAATACCGGACTTTCGTCGCCGCGCAACAGAGCGGCATCAGCCTCGACGACTTCGTCGAGGACGCACTCAATCGGGCCCTCCAAGAATCCTCTTAGCGGTCAACAGCGCCGAATCGGATCCCACCTCTACTTTTGCCCGGGCATCCCCACCTGCTGGCCGGACAGGTCCAACGGCGGCGGCGGCCAGTGCAGCCCGCGCTGGCCTGAAAGTTCACGGTTCTGGGCCGGCTGCCACTCGCGCTGGGGCAGGCCGACGAGCTCGCCGTCTTCCAGCCACTCCTGATCGCTGCCGTAGAGTTCATCGAGAAGGATTGCGGTCAACCTTTGGCGCTGCGGCGCGTGCTCCTGCGACTGGCTGAGGTCGTGCATCTCCAGTGGATCGGCCTCCAGATCGAAAAGCTGGAGGCGGTTGCCGGTGGGGTAGTAGATCAGCTTGTACTGGTCCTGGCGGATCATGCGGGTTGCCATAGGGCCTTCTCCCACTTCACCGAAGAGGTGGGGCCGCCGAGCCGCGCCGACCATCGACTGCCCTTCAACGCTGTCAGGAATCGAGATTCCGGCCAGGTCGAGCAGGGTGGGCATGACATCCTGCCAGCCGACGAGGCGGTCATTCTCCGTGCCTGCCGGGGTTCGTTCGTCGCCGGCAGGGCCGAGAAGCAGCATCGGGATGTTGGCGGACTGTTCGTAGTAGAGACGCTTGGCCCACAGGCCGTGGTGCCCCAGCATATCGCCATGGTCGCTGGTGAAGCAGATGATCGTGTTGTCGAGCAGCTTTTCCTCTCGCAAGGTGCCGATGACACGGCGCAGCTGGTGATCGATATGGGTGCAGAGCGCGTAGAAGGCACGGTGGATGCCCTGTAGAGCCCCGTCGTTGAAAGCGTCGCCGTAACGGGTCTGGATCACTTGAAGCGGATAAGGCAAGTCGCTGAAATCGACCGACCACGCTGCCTGGTAAGGAAGCGGGACGTCGATGTCGCGGTATAGGTTGTAGTACCATTCCAGCGGCACGAGCGGTGGGTGGGGGTGACAATAGGATAGGAACCAGAAGCCGGGACGGGTCGGGTCGCGGCGGCGAATCGTCCGGCACATCTGGTCGGTAGCCCAATTGGTAACGTGCGTATGCTCGGGCAGATGCCAGGGGCGGAAGCTGTATTCGTTGTTGCTCATGCCGTGTGCGTAGGAGCGTCCCGGGTAGCCTTCCTCCCCCATCCACAGCTCGTAATCGTCGATGGCGCCGAGGATGGGTCGACCTTCCTCGGCCAGGATCACGTCGTCGAACCCGATGCGGTCGCGCTGGGGAAAGACGTGCAGCTTGCCGACGGCATAGGCCTGATAGCCGGCGTTGCGGAAAGTCTGGGCGAGCGTCGGGAAGGGGGGCATCGGCTCCTGTACCATGAAGTTGCGATCGCCGTGCGTGCGCGTTGTGGCGCCGGTCATCAGCGTGCGGCGGGCCGGAATGCAAACCGGGCACTCGGCGTAAGCATTGGTGTAGCGCACGCCGGCGTCCGCCAGGTTGTCGAGCGTGGGCGTGCGGATCGCCTCGTGCCCGGCCCCGCCCATCAGGTATGCTGGCCAGTGATCGGTCGAGATGAGCAGGACGGACGGCGCGTCGGACCTGCCGCTGTAAAGTGATGCCATCATCGGACTCGCGGCCTCAATGATATTGCGCCAGATCGGCGATTGCTACCTGTACTTCGCGGGCGATTTCGGCGGGGACAAGCGGGTTGAAAGGCGCGCCGTCGCCGCCGTCAATGTCGTCGAAACCGGACAGGGCCATGGCCGAAATGACCGTCCCGTAATTGTAGCGGCGCCCGCCGCGGAAGCGCAGCTCCTCGAGCCCGAAAATCGCATCCTCCACCCGCTGGGACTCGGCAAAGTCACCGACGCGCTGGGCGTTGTTAATGGCATCGGAGGCACCTGCGTAGACGATGGCGATGCCGGACGTGTGTCCCTTGGAGCCAAGTTGGGCGGCGCGCGTGCTGCGGTCGCCGATGCCCCAGATGACGAGCCCATTGTCGCCAAGCGCACGTTTGAGTGGCTCGACGTCGTCCTCGCTCGTGCCCACCTTCACGCCGACAAAGGCTTCCGAATCGCGGAAGAGGTTTTCCATCTGGGCAAAGTCACGGCCGTCCTTGAAGTAGTAGATGAGCCTGGCGCCGCAGCGGTCATTAATCTCCTCGCCGAAGGCCATGAACTCGCTGTACATGCTGTCCGGGTCGTAGACACCGGCCAGGGGCATGATGAGATATGCGTCAGGAGGTCGTTCGAGCGCGGCGAGTTCGCTGATGGTCTCCCTGGCTTCGGCGAGCGGATTGGGCAGCACGCCGGCTATGTAAACGCCCTCACTTCCCATTTCGCGCGTTGTGATGTCGACCAGGCGAACGTGCTCGGAGCGGGTCATCTGATGGATGGGGCTGGTGCCGGCAATCGAAAGGACGCGCGGACGGTTCTCGCTCTGGCGGTTGTTCTGCATCAGATAGCGCACGTTCTTCAGATGCGCTTCGTGGTCGATGCTGCCGTCGCGATAAGGAACGACCGGGATTGCGGTCACGCCCTCCAGCGCAGCCAGCAGCTGGGAGGTCGAGAGTTGGGCGGTCGCGGCGAGAGTCATAAAGGCTCCTCCTGAGAACGCAGGCGGGGTGCCCGCGCCAGTTCTGGACTTAGTTTTTGGCGAGACGGTTGCTGTACTGCACTGGTCGCTCGCTGCGGCTAACTGGAGCGCCGCGCGTTCACCATTCTACCACCGAGACACGATTTCGCTCTACCCAATCCCAGTTGATTTCAACGCCAAGCCCTGGCCCCTGCGGAATGGGCACATGCCCGTTGGCGTCGATGGCATCCAATTCGTCGCGGTAGTCGAGGTAGAGCTCGGGCTCGTGGCTGGCGGGCGCCTTGGGGTGCAGGAGGCCCATCTCGTAGTAGTTCGTGTTGCGGATGGCAGCCATGCACTGCCGCTGGACCGGGCCGGGGCCGTGGAATTCGAGGTCGATTCCCAGCGCTTCACACGCGTAGGCCAGCTTGATCACACCGGTGATGCCGTCGTAACCGACATCGCCGCGCACGTAGTCGGTGGCATCGGCGAGCGCGAAGTCGATATGCGGCTCGAGCGAGCGCACATGCTCGGTCTGCAGGATCGGCGTTCTTATGAGCTGGCGCAGTTTGCGGTGGGCAAACTGGGAGATGCCGCCGTCGCGGTAAGGGTCTTCGTACCAGAAGAAACGGTTTTCGTCGCACGCCCAGCCCACTTTGACGGCATCGCCGAAGGTCAGGAGCTCGCAGGCCGGGTCCAGCATCAGGTCCATCTTGTCGCCGACGCGCTTGCCCACGGCGTGGACGTTGGCGACCTCCTGGCTGACCGGTGCGCGGCCCCAGCCGTGGATCTTGAAGGCCGGGTAGCCCATTTCCAGGCACTGTTCGGCGAAATCGGCGAACGCCTCGGGCGTTGAGAGGCCGTCGGGCTGGTGGTCGCCGTGGTAGGTGCTGGCGTAACAGGGGACACTCTCTTTGTAGCCGCCCAGCAGCTTGTAGACAGGCTGATCGTAGAGCTTTCCGGCGATGTCCCACAGCGCGATGTCGATCGGGGCCAGGCCGATGCGGGCCACCTGGCGGAGGGCGCGCTTGACCTCGGTGTAGATCAGCTCACGTTGCAGCGCGCTGCGCCCAATCAGAAAATGGGCGAAAATGGGAATGGTGGAGAACTCTGCCGCCCTGCCGCCCGCGTACTCGCCGACAATGCCCTGGTCGGTCTCTACGCGAAGGACATTTCCCTGGTGCTTGATACGGTTGCCCGGCTCGTAGACGATGTTGAAACCGTTGTAATCGGTACCGAGATTCTCTCTTTCACACTCGTAGGTCTGTAGTTCGATTTTGGTGATGATCGGATCGGCCATGGTTGCCCTGCCTGTGGGATGGTGGTTTGAGTATGAGGGCGACGCGGGTTGCGTGCAACGGTCGTTGGCTCCGCATCGCCACGCAGTTCGCCCGGCGTATTTTACACCGACTCGCACGACGGCGCATCCATTCCCTGGAATTGGGAAACAGTTGGATCAATCCAGCGTCGGTAGAAAGTGATGACGCCTGCTTCAGGATGGGCTATTGGAGGAGTGATTTGGGGGGTTTGGAGTCCGATTCACATTGCCGGCGATCTTGCCGACCATGGAATCAAGACCCCCAGCAGCAACTGTCCCAGCAAAGATGGGAAGGCGGCCCGAAAAGGAGTCGTCGAAAAAGTTCAGAGAAATCGATATTCCTGCGCCGAGAATTACAGCTACGATCATCAACGAGAGCAGTGCCCTACGCGGACTCTTCCTTCTGTAGATGAGTTCATGGAGAAAGGCAATTGCGGATAGCGCGAAAAATAGCAGTGCCAGTTGCAACCGGGAGTCGTCCCCCAGATAGAAATCCCCAATCAAATACGCGCCCGCGGCAGCAACGCCAAACGAAACGGCTCGAGAGCGCCTATAGGGTATTTGCTTCCACCGTTCAAGAATATCACTCGCCATCTGAAGTGCCTCCCTTCCCTTTGCGCCGCGTTGGCGGCGCTGTCCACACGTCCTCCTGCAGCGGACCGGTGTTTCCTTCCCGACCGGGGATCCTTTCATCCTGGTTTTGAACCGCGCCAGAAGCTTGCAGCGTTGGTACAGGGTACGGGGAAGCCGCTATGCCTGGCGAAGCCTTTTGCGAATGAAGGCAAAGGCTTTGGCTCCGATAAACGGTCCGGCGAAGACAGTTAGAACGCCCAGAAATGAAGGGAAACCGAGGTAGAAATTGGCAACCCACCAGGAGATCCCCAGCCCCACATAGCGGGCACCGAGGTTGAGGAGATGACCGAAAAGACGCTCACGCCTACAAAGAAAGTTGTGTGCGATTTCCCCTATGAAGACCGCCGCAACAAAGAAATACAGCGGAAAGTAAGATTCGAAATAGCTGTGGGCGGTCAGGGCGACCATAAGAGCAGCGAATAGAATCAGGAGCCCAGCGGCATACCCGCCGACTTTCACATCTGTCAAGAAAGCTACGGCGTTGCAGAATGGCGACGTGCGCCCTACGTCCGGCCCGTCTCTTCGCTCAGTAGAGTCGTGCATCGCTGAAAGGAGCTCTGTTGCGCGCTGCGCGTGCGAGGCCGCCCGCCATGGCGCGACTTTCACGCCATGGCACTATCCGGTTGGTCAGCGCTTCCTATGGGGCCGCTAGGCCCGTCGAGAAAGCAGAAGACCGGCGGAGTTTCTAAAAAATAGAATAACGGCCTTGGGCAGCGGCTTGCTCGCTAAAATGTTCCGATTTCAGGAGGAGGAATTGCCGGTTTTGGCGTGACTGGCGCCGGAATGCGGAATAAAGAGGGAAGAATTGGCGCCAGTGAGGTGTCAAAGCGTGAATTGCAGCGACATGGAGGAAGGTGACAGCGGGTGCGGGCGGGCGTTCAGGCGCGCAGACATCGCGGGGTAAAACAGGTGGATGTAGGGACGCTGGCGATCAAGAAGGGAGATCGTCTTTCAGGGTCATGGTCGATCCGAGATTTCACGCAGTTGCGAGGCGCTACGCATGCAGCACGACCCAGCCGTCCTCAACGGTGACGTCAAAACTTTCGACAGAGGGATCTTCTTCTTCGGCGCGTTGCTCGACCGTCACGTCGTAGGTTCGTACGCGCAGGCGGTGCGGGTTGAAGACCGAGCGCCCGCTCGTGATGTCGAACTCCCAGCCGTGCCAGGGGCAGCGCAGGACCTGGCCGTCCCGCTCCCAGATGAACTCACCTGGCTGGCTGGCGCGGGCGGTGCCGGTGATCGTTCCGCGGCAGAGAGGCGCGCCCTGGTGCGGGCAGAGGCTGCGCAGCGCGTAGAAGCCGCCGTGCACGTTAAAGACGCCGATCGAGCGGCTGCCCACCTCTACAATCCTGCGCCCGCCGGGCGGCAGCTCGCTGACGCGGCAGATGGCGTGGGGCCGCGTGCCGGCGCGGCGCGGGGCCGCACCTTTGGGGCCGTTGCCGGCCATTTGGCCTCCCTTCACAGTCTTCTCAGTAGGGCCACGCGCGCGGCAGCGGCCTCTCCGCGGCCAGCAGCTTGTGGCTCAGCCGGTGGCGAACGTCGGCCAGTTCGGAGGCGTAGGAAGGCTCGGCGGCCACATCGCGGTAGTCGCCCCAGTCGGCGGACAGATCGTAGAGACGTTCGGCGCCGTCGGCGTGGAGGACATATCGAAAACGTTCGGTACGCAGCGACTTCCAACCGGTATGTTCGGTCAGGGCGGAGTCGGCGCCGGCCCCTTCGCCGTAGAGGCGCGGCAGCAGCGAGCAACCCTGCAGGTGGGGCGGAATCTGAATTGCGGCCAGATCCAGGATGGTCGGCAGCACGTCGAGCGACTCGGTCAGGCAGGAATCGGTGCGGGCGTGCGCAGCATTGCCCGGCAGACGCATCAGCAGCGGGACGCGGCTGCACTGGTCATGGGCGGGGTAGCCCTTGCCGTAACGCAGGTGCTCACCGAGCCACTCGCCGTGATCTGAGGTGAAGATGACAACTGTTTCGTCAGCCAGACCCGACTCTTCGAGCGAAGCCAGCATCCGACCGACGTGATGGTCCACCTCGCTGACCTGTCCGTAATAGCCTTGCCGCGCCAGGCGCAACTCTTCGTCGGGGAAGTTGCGCGCGTTGCGCTGGGCGTCCACTTCGGGGGGGAAAGTCGGAAGGGGCAGGGACGCGGGATCGTAGAGATCAAAACAGTGCTGTGGCGCCACCCAAGGTGAGTGGGGCGAGTAGATGCCGGCGATGCAGAGGAAATGCTGGCCCGATTGGGCCTGCCGGCGCATGAATTCGATGGTCTGTTCGGCGACAAATGCGGTGTGGGTCATATCGTCGCGGCAGCGGGCGGGCAGTGGGCGCTTGGGGAAGCGTTCTGCAGGGTGCTCGATCCCATCCTGCACGCCCATGGTCTGTTGCCAGACCTCGGTCATCGGGGCGAGCCCCCAGCTGATGAATGGGAGTTGATCGGGCGCGCGGCGGCGTACCCAGGCGCGATAGGCATCCTCGTAGGAGCCGGGTTCGTCGGAGATTTCCAGGTGATCGAAGCCGTAGGCCGGGTGGTACGTGCGGTGATCGCGGTTGGCGTGGGGCTGGAAGTGGAGTTTGCCGATGTTGGCCGAACGGTAGCCGTAGGGGGCCAGCAGGCGGGGCAACGTCACCGTATCCTCCGGCACGGGCACGCCCATGTGGGATATGCCGAGCGTGGATGGGTACTGTCCCGTGAGGAAGCTCAGGCGGCTGGGCATGCAGACGGGATTCTGCACAAAACAGTGATCGAAGTTGACGCTTTCACGCGCCAATCTGTCCAGGTGTGGCGTGTGAATGTGGTGATTGCCGCTTGCGCCGAGGGCGTCCCAGCGCTGTTGATCGGTGTAGATGATGAGGAAGTTGGGGCGGCGCATGAGAACGGCGGATCGCGGCTAGTGGAAAGTGGCTGGTGTAGTATACTATCCTCTATCCACTATTCGCGAACAACCACTTTTTTGCGAGGTACTCACCATGTTGCGCGTAGCCAAGCCCGAAGGATTTGGCAATATCATCCTGGAAGAAGTACCTATTCCGCCGGTCGGGCCGGAGGAGGTGCGGGTGCGAACCAAGGTCAGCCTGATCAGCCGGGGGTCGGAGATCCTGCGGCGTTACATGCGCGAGGAGGCGCTCGATCCGAGGATCATGGGCTACTCGACGGCCGGCGTGGTCGACGCGGTCGGCAGCGAGGTGGCGGACCGCTTTCAGCCTGGTGACCGTGTCATGGCGGTCGCGCCCCACGCGCAATATGCAGTGCAGCCGACGGGTGGGTATGATGGGCCGCGCATCTGGCCAATCCCCGATGACATCTCGTTCGAAGAGGCAACCTTCCTGCCTCTGTCCAAGAGCGGCGTCATCTGGGCGCAGTCGCCGGGCATCCGGCCCCGGCATACGGTTGTTATCATGGGGCAGGGGCTGGTCGGGAACCTGGTGCTGCAGGCGGCGCGCCAGCATCTGTGCGAACGGATTATTGTCGTGGATGCGATCGCGAAACGCTGCCAACAGGGGCTCGATTACGGCGCGGACCATGCCATCAACGTGAACGAGACGGACGCGGTCGAACGGGTGATGGAGCTGACCGGCGGGGAGGGCGCGGATATCGTGTTCGAATGTGTCGGCGGCAAACCGGGGGTGAACTCCTTTGCCCAGGCGCAGCAGATGGTGCGCGTCGGGGGCACGCTGCACCTGATCGGGCTCTATCACGGGCAGCCGCTGCCGCTCGACGCCGCCAGGATGCAGCGGCGGCGCATGTTGGGCGGCTATTTCGAAGAAGACCCCGGCGAAGTCATGATGGCGCGGACTGTCGAGATGATGCAGGCGGGGAAGATTCGGGTTAAGCCGCTGATCAGCCATCGCTTCCCCTACCAGCAGGCCAAAGAGGCCTTCGACCTGCTCTATGAACGGCTGTCCGAGGCGATGGGCGTGCTGCTGATCTGGGAGGAGTGAGCGGAGTCGCTTAAGGGAGTCAACTTAGTCACCCTGACGCCTGGCAGCAGATTCAGTCAGAGGCAATCCCTTGCTGCCGCAAGACAATCAGGAGTCGCGATGGACGTCCATAATCACATTGGACTCTTGCAGGCTACGTTTCCGGAGGATTTCGAGAGCGATCCAGTAGTCGGCGCGATCGAAGAAGATTTGCAAGCGTTCATGGACCGAACCAAACTGATTCTTCCGCCAGAGATACGCGCTTGGTACAGGATTGCCAATGGGCTTGGGGTTGGCTCAAGTAGCTTTTTTGAGATCAAATCAAGAATCCGCAATCGAATCAGACAAAACCACGCTGCTTCCGAAGTGGAGTACATTTACAGTTTCTTGCCCGAATTCCGGGAATCAGGTTGGCTTCCGATCGGGGACGACGGCTGCGGAAGCTACTACATAATCCCCTTGCGAGGCGACTTCGGTCAGGGTTTCCCCGTAGTGTTTCTTGATCATGAAGACGAATACAACCCTACCTATATCGTGGCGTCGGACTTGGAACACTTCGTCAAGTTCCTAATCGAGGAACGAGTGAAGAATGCCCCCCCGCCGCCAGGTGAATTAAGATTTCTTTCCCTGGACTGGCCTTTCGTTAAGGAGAAGGTGGTAAGGAAGGATCCAGCGATTCTCAACTTCACTGGGGTCCGTTTGCCTTGGGAAGCCTAGAGGGCGCTTTTCTCGCGTTTACTCGTCCACAATTTGCATGCTTGCAAGTGCTGTAACTTTCTTTCTGAAGTTACAATGATCCTACTTCTCTCTAATTGCTCATAAGATGCCGACTAGGAAAGTCAGTATCCCAAGAAAACAACCGTTCAAAGATCGTATTCGCCAGCCGTATTACACAGTCGACACTTGGGAGACACAAGATGGCCTTTTCTGCCAGGGGAATCGTTCACAGATCGACCGTAACCGGTAAGCGAGGCATGATCGCCTCGGCGCACCCGCTGGCTTCTGTCGCCGGTCTGCGCATCCTGATCGACGGTGGCAACGCCATTGACGCGGCTGTGGCGGTGGCCGCGGCGCTGAACGTGGTCGAGCCGTATATGTCCGGGCTTGGCGGCGACGGCTACATGCACATCTACTCGGCGCGTGAGGGGGAGCATACGGTGCTGGACTATATGGGCCGTGCGCCGTACGCCGCCACCTTTGAGGAGGTAGGCGAGGCAGCGAGCCGGGAGCGGGGGCCGCGCTCGCCGATCATACCGGGGGCTTGCGGCGGCTGGCTGGCCGCGCTGGAGCGGTTCGGTTCGATGGACGCGGCCGCGGTCTTCCAGCCGGCGATCGAGTACGCCGAGCAGGGCTTTCCGCTGACGGTGAAGAACGCCGAGTTCACCGAGTTCAGTGTGCCGGAGATGCTGAAGCACCCGTCAACCGCGGAGAACTATCTGCCGCATGGCCGCGCGCCGCGCGCGGGCGAGCTGATGACGCAGCCTGATCTGGCGGCCAGTATGCGCGCCATCGCCGAGGGCGGCGCCGACGTCTTCTACCGCGGCGAAATCGCAGACAAGCTGGTGCGCTTTATGGAGGAGAACGGCGGGCTGATCACGCGCCGCGACCTGGCTGACTTCGCGGTCGAGTGGCAGGACCCGGTCTCGGTGACGTACCGGGGCTACCGCGTTTTCGGGCCGCCGCCGCCGTGCCAGGCCGTCCAGTACCTGGAGACGCTGAACATCATGGAGGGCTTCGACGTAGCGGCGATGGGGCACAACAGCGCGGCGACCCTGCACCGCTTTATCGAGGCGGCCAAGCTGGCCCAGGCCGACAGGGCCGAGTACGCCGGCGTCGACGATCCGCCAACATCCGGTCTCCTGTCCGAGAAGTTCGCGGCCCAGCGCCGTGCCGAAATCGGCGCGCGGGCCCGCCCCAGCGGAGGCGAGCGCTACACGTCCGACAAGATGGCCGGCGAGGTGCTGGCAGGGGACCCGAGGGCGTGGATGCGCAGCGAGTGCACCACCCATTTCAGTGTGATCGACGCGGCCGGCAACGCGGTGGGAATTACACAGAGCTTGGGCGCGGGGTACGGTTCGGCGGTGGTGATCCCGGGCACGGGCATCGCACTGAACAACTTCCTCTACTGGATGGACAGCGACCCGCAGAGCCCGAATGCGGTTGGGCCGGGCCGCAAGCTGGAGATGTGCATGTCTCCGGCCCAAGTGTGGGATGACCAGGGGCTGCGCTTCCTGATCGGGACGCCGGGCAGCTACGGCATTCTGCAGACGACGCCGCAGATGATCATGAACGTCATCGATCACGGCATGAACATTCAGGCCGCGATCGAAGCGCCGCGCGTCAAGGCCACTTCGCCGGGCACGCAGGTCGGCGTCGAGACCCGCATCGGCGAGGATGTGCTGCTGGAATTGACGCTGATGGGGCACAGACTCAACCGCTTGGGGCCCTGGGCCGCCGACGTGGGGGGAGGACAGGGTATCATGGTCGATCCCGAAAGCGGAGGCTTCATGGGCGGCGCGGACCCGCGGCGCGATGGGTACGCGCTCGGCTGGTAGCCGGAAGTTTGTCACTCAGGCGACGCTTTGCGGCCAGTTTTCTAGGGCTGAGAGCACTTGAAGCAGAAGGTTACCGTCGCGACTTTGCCCAGGGCCGTTTCCGTTGTTCGCAGAGTATGGGCTGAGTTCAAGCGGTTGGCCATTTCCACGAATTCTGCGATGCGGTCCTCCGGCAGGCCGTTACTATCTCCTATCATGACCAGCGAGCCGGCCGGGAGGTCTGATTCGCCGGTCAGTGAAGCGCGGTGCTCCATCGTCACCCTCATGTCAGGGTAAAGCCACTGGTCGTCGCCCCGATTGCAATGCGCGGCCACATAAGAGATGACGTACCGAAAATGACGGTGCTCGTCTGTGATCGCCCTGCATACAGTGTACTGATTGTTCCCATACTCCCTGAGCACAGATTCGCTGGAATAAAACCTTAGCGCAGCTGTGATGTTGCCTATGACAATGTAGGCAATCAACAGGGCTGCATAGATATTCGTCTTCCTGAGCAGGCCGGGGTTGTCGCGGGATTGAAGGCGACGCAGGATGGAATCCGCGCCCATCGCGGTCAGCACGATCAGGAGCGGGAGGGCGGGGATAAGCCGGGCCAGATTGGTGTTGTTGGTCAAGAAGGATGCTCCCAGCAGCATGACAAGAACGGTCAACGCCGACAGGCGCATCAGGAGATTGGCCGGGCGCCAGAGAGCATAGAGCCAGCTCAAAGCGAAGAGGGCGCCGACGACCGCCGGGATAACCGACTCACCGGGTGGCCGCAAGTAGCTGCTGGAGTGGTTGTCCACCTGGCCGATCAACGACTGAACATAGCCCCAAACGAAGGCTGATGACCTCTTAAGGTAGCTGGCGACATCGGGAGCGAAGGCATCGCGCTGGGCACGATGGCGGTGGAACCCGTCCATGAACATCGTATGACGCGGGTCATCTATGACGCTGGCGATGACGGGGAGCGCTATGGCGGTGAAGACAAGGACATAGAGGCCGCCGGCCTGAAGCGCCCGACGCCGATCCGCCACCTCGCCGGCCGTTATCGCCTGCACTAGCCAGAAGACGGGCGGAAGCACGAGCACAACCCTGTATGAGTCGTACTCGTATGCAAGAAGGCCCGCGAACAACCCGGCGAAGCCCGCCCACGGGAGCCAGTTTGCGCGCGAGGTCTGGGAACCCACAACACAGTAGAGAAGGAAAACTTCGAAAACTACACCCGTGAACAGTTCGTCAGCCGAGCCGCCGCCGATCACCAGCAGTCGCAGCGTCGCCATGGTAAGAACGGCCAGCAACGTTGGAATCCAAGAAACGCCGCAGCGCCGCAATAGGAGCGCCATCACCAGGATGGAAAGGCTGCCGGCCAACTGAAAACCGACGCGCAGCGCTGCGAGCGAGTTATCGCCGAGTGCGAAACCGAGCGCTCCGAAGACGTTTGTGAACCTGAATACCAGGGGCAACTCGGCGCCGCGGGCGATAGTGATGGCTGCTCCGCCGGTCTGCATTTCTTCGAAACCGGGAAGGGGAGGCGGAATGAATTGGAGCAGCGCAAGTCGCAAAGCGATTGCAAGACAAACGAGGCACCAGCCAAGCGGAAGGGACGAAATGCGCAGCGGCCTGGCTGCAAGGGATGCCTGCAAAGTGCCCCAGTTGAGACTGACTATCAGCGAGATTACGAGCGCGATCGTCGTGCCGAAACCGAGAAAATAGGGCCTCTTATATACATCTTCCACTTGCTGGCCGAAAAGGAAAGCGGCCACCAGCGGCAGGATCAACCACGCCAGGAACGAGAGGAGTGGATGCTCGAACAGTTGTGAAGAACTTCGTATTGCAACAGACTTCAATTTCGACCCTCTTCGCGTGCAGCAAGTTCTGAAAGAACTGATGCTGTCTCCACTCGAGGGTCGGTGGAAATTTCGCTGAAGCCTTTTCAGTGTCGCGACAAGGAACAAGAATCAGTGAAGTTTCTGCTCCTTGCAGCGGGCATTGCATATGTAGACGTCCTACATATGGCGTCGGTTCCCCTCGTCTAAAACTTGCCCAAAAAAGTGGTGAACATAGCGAATTCCTACGAGGCACGGTCCCCGCCGGCGAGGCCCGTGAGGTGGATCAGGCCGTCGCCGCTGTGGACGCGATGCAGGCCGCGGCGCATGATCACGATACCGTCCCTTTCGGCATATAGCTCTGCCCGCAGATCCCCGAGCGGGTCATGGATCGTTGCCACGAGCTGTCCCGCCTGCACCTCGTCGAGCAGTTCGACGTGGGGGCGGAAGTAGCCGGCTGCGGGCGCGGACATGACCTCGTCCATGTTGCCGTCGCCCAGCAGGTGAAGGGGCGGTTGCGACGGTTCCGGCTCTCCCTCCAACATGTCCAGATGGCGCATGACGTTGAGGACACCGCGGGCGAAACAGTCCACGTCGTCGGGGCGGGCGCGACCGGCGCCGGGGGCTTCGGTATAAAGGCAGGGGACGCCCAGTTCGAGCGCGGCGGAGAGGGTGCGACCCGGCGGAACCGGAGGGGGATGGCCCCAGAGCACGGGCGCGCCGAAGACGCGCCCCGCGGCCAGCGAGCGCCGGTCTACGCTGTCTTCACTGTGAATATAGCCGGCCAGGGTGGGAATGTCGCTGACGACGCCGGCGCTGTGCAGGTCGATGAAGAAGTCGGCGACGCCGATCAGTTTGTGCGTCAGCCAGTGAGCGATCTGTTGCGTCAGCGTGCCGGTTTCCGAGCCGGGGAAAACGCGCGCCAGGTTCAGCCCGTCCACCGGACTGTTGCGCGTGGCGGTCGCGTAGGCTGCCACGTTGCAGACCGGCACCATGAGGAGTGTGCCGCGTAAGGCCGACGGGCTGACCTCAGAGGCGATGCGGTGGATGGCCTCGACGCCTTCGTACTCATCGCCGTGCACAGCGGCGAACACCACCAGGGCCGGCCCCGGCGCCGTTCCGGTCGCGCTCAGCAGCGGGAGCTGCCACCAGCCGCCTTCCACACGCGGCGAGATGTCCAGCCAGCAGGCGCTCCTGCGTCCACGCTCCAGTTTGGTCGCGTCAAATTCAGAGATGTGCATGTTCGTCCTCTCGCCTTTCCTCTGCAATGACACTGGCGCCGTCGATTATTGGAACGGGCCGGTTGTCAATCATTCGCGGAACTGAATCGAGTAGAGGTCGGCGTCTTTGAGCTCGAAGCGGATGCGTATGGGGCGCCCTGCAAGCGCGCCGAGGTCGCTGCCGCCGGCCCAGTGCGCAATCTGGCTGATCGAGTCGCCGAAAATCTCGTTGCTTTCGTCGAGAGAGAAGCCGGGCACGGGCCGTCCCTCCTGGTCCTGGAACTCCACGCGCAGGCTGCCGGCCGCGGAGGTGGCGTAGTTGAGGAACAGGTGCCGCCCGGAGAATATCAATGGCTTTGTCAGGCAGACGCCGCCGGTCAAGGGCGCGGTCAGTGAGACGAAGCCGTCCAGGCGTGTCGTGTAGCGCCGCACTTTCATGCTGGCGCCGGTCCAGTAGCCCTCGATGACGTAGAGGGAGAGCTCGGGCGGCATGCCGGGCGTGTCGGCCTCTGTTTCGAGCATTCCCCAGGCGATGCAGTTGTCGCTGTAGACCCAACTGTCCAAGCTGCTGGGGCCGGGCCGGATATAGGCCTCTCCCCAACGCCTGAAGGTCTCACCGTCGCGGCTGGACATGAACACGCCATCGGTGACCACCGAACCGTAGCGAGGGTGGGCCGCGCTGCGCTCGCGACGAAGCTCCAGCCCGGGCAGATTGTCGGTCTGCTCCACCCAACCTCTGTCGACGTATCGCATGGGAAAGCCGAAGAAGATGTGCGGCGCACGTGCGTAAGGCCGGACCTGGTTGGTGTAGAGCGCTTCCTCCGGCGTATCGCCGTACTCGAGCCACTTCGGCTCGCTCCAATTCAGAAAGTCCGGCGAAGTGGCGGTCTTGATGGCGCGCACGCCGTGCGGCGCGCCGCCGCGAAAGTCGCGAAAGTAGGCTCGGTACTCATCCCGGGCCCCATCGTAAAAGGCCAGGTTCTGTGAGTCGAAGTAGCCCTGGGTGATAACCGGTTCCGGGTCGGATTTGGCGTCGCTTCGCATCAGCGAGAAGCGGTAACCGTCCGGCGATTCGAGCGCGAACAGCACGCGCGGCGATCGACCCGGGACAACGGCCTTGTAGGCAGCGCTATCCAGGCAGGCAGGATTCGAATCCCGAAATACGGCGACATCGCCAGCGCTGAGCTCGATGCCGCCCAGGCTCTCCGGCGAGACCAGGATGTTGTTGTCGCGGCTGCCTTCGTAATCGACCAGGCCCAGCCGCGGTTTGTCCCAGCGCTTGCCGTCGCGGCTCTCGGCGTAGCAGAGATAGTATGAGTGGGGATATGCAATCTCGTCGCCGCCCATGTCGTATTGCCAGGCGCCGTAGTACATGCGCATGAGGCCCTGATCGTCCTGCAGAACCGTGCGGTAGAGGCAGGCGTTGCCCTCCCAGGGGGCATCGGTCTCCATCACCACTTCCTGTCTGACCGGCGGATTCAGTCGCAGCTCGATCCTGCCCTTCAGTTCCGCAAACAGGTAGTCGTCGACGAGGGGCTCCAGCCGCGAACCGATCGCGAGCGGATCGATGTTCGCATTCGTAGGACTGCTCATCGCTGTCTCCTCTTATAGATTGGGCGCCCTAAGCAGAACGTTTTCCGATGGCAACTCCCATACCTCATGGTAGACCTTCGGCGAAGGGCGCGGCGGCGGATAGCCCGGCGGCCTGTTATCGGGATCGTGCAGCTCCTGTCGATCGCGGCCCTCTATGCGGTGCAGCCAGGACAGCTCCTCCGATGCCGCCTCGACCTCGCGCCGCAGGATGAACTCGACGTAGTCGAAGGCGGTGAAGGCCGCATGGGCCAGAAAGACGCGCTCCACGCCCCGACCGCTCCAGGTCGCCAGGTCGGGCAGGATCAGCGGGCCGGTGCAGACCTGGAAGGTGGCGTCCTGCCGGTTGACGTTGATCAGGTTGACGGGGTACTCGACAGTTACGTCAAGATCGCTGTGTGGATCGCGGTAGGCGCAATAGGCGTTGAGCAAGGCGCCGTCCAGTGTGGCCTCGACGACCTGTTCGGCGTTACCCAGTTCGACCGGATGCGAGTGCTCCTTGAGGCTGATGCGATGATCCTGGAAGGATTCTCCGAGCTCCTTCGAGGCCACCGACTCGCTCTCGTCGCTGGGACGCTTGGCAACAGGGATCCGATGCGTGCGGCTGAAGGCCATGCGGAATTCATCGCTCGGAATCTGGAAGAATTCGCGCCGCGGGATCGTGTATTCGGAACGGCAGGGCGCGCCGAGGAAGAGTTCGGCGGTCTCGCCGTGCTCGTCGGAGATTGTGCAAGAGGACTCCAGGTTGAAGCGCACATGGCGGACGTCGCCTTCCGTGCCGACGAATCCGCCAGCGTATTTGTAGTATGGATCGCGCTGCCAGGGAAAGGTCTGCCATGTGAAAAAGGAGCGCGGAAAATCGATCACATTTTGCCTCCGTTGGCGACGAGGAGTGAAAGAGGGGAAGATGGGGCAGAGAATACCACTCGCTCCCCGCGAATTCTCACTCCTCAATTCTCTTGTTCATTCAGTTCCAGGTGAAGAATACGCTCAGCCAGCCCTCGAGGCCGCTCATCATGCGGTCAAACAGTTGAGGCGCCTGCGTGTACGGCGCGACGTGGCTGACCAGGGGCTGGACCTTCAACTCGCCGCGGCGGATGAGGTCGAGGATCACGCGCTGATTGCGCACGCGGGTCCACGGCCAGTAGGGGTGGGTGTCGCTCATGCCGGTCTGGTATGAGCCTGTCATCACGATCTCGCGACGGAACAGTTCGTTGGATTCGATGGCCACCGAGCCGCTCGTCGCGCCCACGAGGATGATGCGCCCGCGGTCCGCCGCGGCCTTGATCATGGTGGGATAGTTGCCAATGAATGAGGTGCAGTGGAGCTGGACCTCGGCGCCGCTGCCCGGTAACATGGTCGGCAGCGCGCCCCGCCAGCGCCATGGCAACTGCGTGTGCTCCCGAATTTCAGCGACCACATCCTGGCTGCCGGCATCGATGAGATGGGAGGCGCCCAGTTGGCCGGCGAGCTCCAGCCGCTCCTCCACCATGTCGACGCCGATCAGCGGGTACGCTCCGACGAGGCGGCAGAGCTGCAAAGCCAGCAGGCCGACCGCGCCCAGCCCATGCACGGCCGCAGATTCGCCGATCTGAATCTGCGCGCGCCGTACACCATGCAGGGCGATGTCGCCGAGCACGCAGAAGGCGATTTCCACGTCGGTCAGGTCATCGGGCACCTTGCTGATGCGGTACTGCTGGGCGATGGCGACCTCTTTGGCCTCCAACGCCGGCGTCACCAGCCAGTGCGACGAATGGTTGCCGCTGCAGATGACACGGTCGCCGACAATCACGCTGTCGATTTCGTTGCCGACGGCCTCGACCACGCCGATTGCGGTGTAGCCCAGCCCGGCAGGCTCGAACTCTGCCTGTTGTGCCGGGCTGGCCGTGCGGCGGGCGCGGATTCCGTTCATCTCCGAACCGGCGCTGACCTGGGTCAGGTGCGTGCGCACCAGGACCTGATTCGACGCCGGGACCGGCACGTCGAACTCTTCGATTTCAATTCTACCCGTGGGCGTTAGTACCAGCCGTTGTCCCTTAGACACGCGACATTCCCTTTCTGTTCGGCAAGTGCGGCGGCGATAGACAGGAGTGTATGGTCAAGTGTACAATCAAACGCAGTCTGCATTCAACATAGGGCGGGCAATGCTCCCGCCTCTCCACATTCGTCGCGGAGGATGACAATGACAACACAACGGACAGTCTACGTCAGCGGCTCGTTCGTGCCCGAGGGTGAGGCCGGCGTCTCGATCTTCGATTCCGCGCTCATGTACGGCGATGTGATATTTGAGACGACGCGCACCTTTAACGGCCAGCCGTTCCGGTTGCGGGAACATATCGAGAGGCTCTATGTCGGGCTGAGGACGCTGGAGATCGACTGCGGACTGACGGCGGACGGCATGGAGGCCGCGACGCTGGAGACGATCGAGAGAAACCGGCCCTGTTTCCCCGACGGCGTCGATTTTCAGATCGTCCACAATGTCTCGCGCGGGCCGCTGGGCTTCTACCAGTCGATCTTTGAAGGCGGCGTCAAGCCGACGGTTACGATCAATTGCTGGCCGTTGACGTGGCACCTGGCCGCACTGGCCGACTCTTATGTGAGCGGCGTCCATGCCGTCGTCCCGGCGCAGCGATCCGTTCCATCGCGTCTGATCGACCCCAAGATCAAGAATCGCAGCCGCATCTACTACCAGATGGCCAATCTACAGGCCCAAAAGGTCGACCCGGAAGCGTGGGCGCTGCTGATAGATGAGGACGGCTTTCTGACCGAGGGAACGGGTTCGAACTTTTTCGTTGTAAAGGATGGCAGCCTGCTGACGGCGGAGCCGCGCAACATCCTGCGCGGCGTCACCCGGCAGTCCGTGCTGGAATTGGCGCAGCGGCTGGCGATACCCTGCCAGGAGCGCAACCTGGAGCCTTACGACGTGATGACCGCGGACGAGGCTTTCTTCACCTCGACGCCCTTCACGATCATGCCGGCGACGCGCTTCAACGGCCACGACGTCGGTGCAGGCGAACCGGGTCCGGTAACGCTGCGGCTGATGTCGGCCTGGAACCAGATGGTGGAGGTGGATATGTCGGCGCAGGCGCGCGCCTACGCCGACATCGCGCAAAATGCCGGATGATCAAGCCTGATTTTCGCGGGCGAGGGGCCAGTGGATCTTCTCCACTCCCTCTGCCTGCGAGCGCATGATCGCAATCATAATCTCCAGGCTGTGCAGCGCCTTACGGCCGCTGGACACGCTCTCGCCCCCGTTCTCGATCAATCCGATCAGCTCATCAACCGCGTTGACCATGCCGCTGGTGTAGTCGACCGTTCCGCCGATCGGGCGGCTGGTCACCTCGTAGGGGTGCTTCTCCGACACCAGGTAGACGATCGCTTCGGTGTTGCTGATGCGGATGCGACCGTTTGTGCAGAGCAGGTCCAGCTCGAAGTTGACCAGCGTTTTCTGCGAAATTTCGATGTGGGCGCGGACGCCATTGGTGAAGTGGAGATAGGCCGACGCGCCGGGGTCGGTGGCGGGATCGTGGCCGCCGTCACCCCGGTATTCGGTGCGGTCCTCGTAGCCCTCCTCCATGCTCCCGATCAGCCAGTCCGGCGCAGCGTCGGCGTACATGCAGACGGTATCGACTAAGTGCGTGCCGTTGCGAAAGAGCATCGCCCGTTCGCCCCCCAGATGTGCGCCGATCCGGGTCAACGAGCCGATGCGGCCGTCGTCGATGATCGCCTTTGCCTGCCGCCAGAACGGGTCCCAACGTCTGCCGTGATCGACGCAGATTTTGGCGCCGCTCTTCTCGACCGCGGCCAACATGCGGTCGGCGTCGGCCAGCGTGGTGGCGAGGGGTTTCTCGCAGTAGATGGCGGGGACGCCGGCCTCGGCCGCGTCCACGACCATTTGCGCGTGCAGGTGGTCGGAGGTGACCACGCTCAGCAGGTCCAGGTTTTCCTTCTCGAGCATGGCGCGATAGTCGGAATATCTCGCCGCCGGCCCCCAGTTGTCCTCATATCGGTCCAGGAGCTCGGGCACCAGTTCACAGACCGCCACCACTTCGGCGCGTGGATGCGCGGCATAGGCGGAGGCGTGCGAATGCGGCTGCGGGTGGCGGGTCGACCAGAGGTCGTAGCGCGGCGGCGACTGGCCGATGCCGGTCAGCCCGATGATGCCGGCCCGGTAGGTTTTGCCTGATGGATTCCGGCTTGCGGACATGTTTCGCTCCTGAACGTGGTCTGGACTTATACGAATTTCCCGGATGGGGGAGGCGGTTTGCTTACTGATTCAGTCCCTTTTGCTACTGGCCTCTGTGCGCCAGCGCTCGTAGGGATTGTCGCGGTTTTCCAGCGGAAAGTAGACGCGGCCGCGTATGCGCTGCGACTCGTGGATCGCCATGATCATTTCCAATACGGCGCGCGCGTCATTGCCACTGGTCACGCCCGTTACCTCGCGCTCTTCCTCGATTGCCCGGATCAACTCTTCGACGAAGGTGCGGTTGTTCAACTGGAACTTTTCGTTGACCGACCGCGGCTGGCCGTCGGATTTGCGGTCCCATTCGGGCAACTTGATTCGCTCCCAGGAGCCGTCGCGATCTCCCGGAAGCCAGAGCCGGTAGGGATAGTGGTAGAGTTCGCCGAGAGGGGCGCCGCGCAGAGACAGGATACCGTCGGAGCCGTGGATTTCGATACCGAGCCAGTTGACCCGTTCGCGCGTGTCGGTGTCGTCGCTGCGGTAGGAGTCGAAGTGGGCGGTTACGCCGTTGCGAAAGACGAAATAGGCAGCCAGGCCGTTGCCGGCGACAAGGCCGACGCCCTCGTCTCCCTCGTGGATGTCGTCCAGGGTCACTTCGCGGCCATCCTGTGTCACATGCGCGTGGGCCCAGAGCACGTCCGAGCCGGCAAAGAAGCGGATGTCGTCGAGAAGGTGGGTGCCGAGGACGATCAGGTCGATCGCCCCGGCGCGGTGGTCGGCCTTGCCGTGGCGGCGGACCATCTGCACGTCGCCGATCAGGCCCTCTTCGATCAGTTTCTTGGCGTGCAACTCGTAGGGATTGGCGCGGCGGTGCGCAACGGCCAGTTTCGTGTTGTGCCGTTCACAGGCCGCGAGCATGGCGTCGGCCTCGGTCAGCGTGCGGGCGAACGGCTTTTCGCAGAAAACGCCCTTGACGCCGGCTTCGGCGCAGGCGATGACCATGTCGCGGTGCTCATCGACCCAGCGCGGGCAGACGCTGACGAGGTCCGGTTGGACGCGGGCGAGCATCTCGCGGTAGTCGGCGAAGCTGCGGGGCGCGTGTATCCGCTTTGCGGCGGCGGCACGCCCTTCTGCGTCCGGGTCGGCGACGGCGATGACTTCGACGCCGTGCACGCCTTGAAAGGCCAAGTCAAGCTGGTGGCCGTAGTTGCCGCGCCCGGTATGGCCGATAACGGCGGCGCGGTAGGTCGTGGGCATGTTGGGCTCCAGGGAGGGGTGGGAGACGGTACCGCCTTTCAGATGTGTTGGCGCGTGTGCTGGCGATTCTGCCAGCCGGGCGTTTTCTCCGCTCTCCTATTCGCCGGTTGTGCGAATTTCAACTTCGTCGAGGCCCGGGGCGAGCGGCAGCGACACTTGGGTGCCGGTCTTGTGAGAGATGTGGATGGCGGTAATGACTTCGAGCGCTTTGAGGCCGTCACGGCCTGTGGATACGCTCTCGCGGTCTTCGAGCAGACAGTCGACGCTTTCGCGGACGGCAGCGTAGAAATAGTCGTCGAGTTTGAAATCGGAGGGCATATCGGGGATGGGCTCGAAGTCGTGGCGCGTTCCGTAGCCCTCATCGGCTTCGACGAGGGGCCCGTGCTCCCAGAGGCCGAGGCGCTCGCTGAAGTGAATGCGGCCCCCGGTGCCGGCGATTGTCGTGTAGCCCAGTTGCTCTCTGCGCTCGGCAATGCAGTCGATGATGACGACGACGCCGTCGGAGCAGGCGACCAAACCGGCGCCGCCCGGGTCGGCTACGGTCTCCTGGTTCAGGTAGCCAGAGACAAGCAGCGGCTCGGCGGAGGTGAAGAAAAAGGCGTAGTCGACAGTATGCGTCCCGTTCATGAGGAGTGGGCGGCAGCCCTCGTAGGTGATGGTCTTAACGCGGCCGACGGCGCCTTCGTCAACCATGCGCTTGAGACGCTGGTAATGGGGGAGAAACCGCCGGGTGTGCTCGGTGATGAGGCGGGCGCCGCTCTTTTCGCAGGCTTCGACCATCTTGCGGCCCCAGGCGACGCTGGTGGCAAGGGGCTTCTCAACCATGATGACCTTGATGCCGGCCGCGGCGGCGTCGATGACCGGCTGATGGTGGTAGAGGCTGTTTGTGGTTACGTCGACGACATCGAGCGCGGCCTTTTCGTACATGTCGGTCGCGGTGGGATAGCGGTGTTCGGGCGGGATCTCCCATTCTTCGCCGAACTGCTGGAGACGCTGGGGGTCGATGTCGGCGATCGCGACAAGCTCGGCGTCCTCACAACGGCGGTAGCCGGCGGCGTGGGAAAAGGGCCTGCCGCCCAGTCCGCCGATCGGCCCGGCGCCGACGATGCCAACTCTGACTTTGGCTTTTGACATGCAAACACTCCTGAAATGTGTGTTAATGTTGCGGCTTACGACGGAGGGACCGTTTCATTCGCCGGCGTTGATCGGCATGACGTAGTGAACCTGCCGCGCCACCTCCTGAAATCCGAAATTGGGGTAGAAATGCGCACCTATCTCGTTCTGGGCCAGGGTCTCGATTCTGGCGTAGTGCATTCCCTCGGCCGCGAGATATGCGACCGCCCGCTCCAGCAGCTTGCGGCCGATACCGCGTTGCTGGTAGGCGGGCAGGACGGCAAAGTTGGGGATGCCGCCAACCTTTGCTGCCGTGTCGACGCGGGTAGAGACGTAGCCTACGATCTGACCGTCCTCCTCGGCGACGAAGATGCCCTCAGCATTGATGGCGGCGTCATCGTCGATGTGGCGTTTCTTGCGCCAGCGCCAGTCCTGGCCGTGGATCAGGCCGTGAAGCAGCTCGATGTTCTGGTCGATGCAGACGCCGTCGAAGCAGATCGCTGTGATCGTCTTGAGCGTCTCCAGATCGGACGGTCGGTAGGGCCTAATGCTCATCCTGAATCCCCGCGCCGCTCTGCGAATCTATCGGGCCTGATGTGGTGAATCACGTCTGCTACACGAAGCGGAAGGCGAAAAGGTCGGCGTCGTGCAGCACGAAGCGCAGCCGCACGGCTTCGCCGCTGAGCTTGCCAAGGTCAGCGCCCTGCGCCCAGCAGACGGTCCGCTCCAGGTCGTCGCCCAGAATCTCGACGCAGTCGGCAAGGCGAAAGCCCTCGATTGCGGTGTCGACCTGTCCGTGCAGAATCTCGACGCGCACGCTGCCGGCGGCCGAGGCGGAAAAATTGAGCTCCAATTCACGGCCCTGGAACTTGAGGGGCCTGGTAACCATTGCGCCGCCACTGAGGGGCGCGTTGAGCGAGACGAAACCGTCGACCCGCAAGGTGTAACGGCGCAGGCTTGCGCCCTGACCGCGCCAGTAGCCCTCATTCACGTAGATGGACAGCTCGTCGGGCGCGCCGGCAAACTGCGAGCGGGTCGTCACCAGGCCCCAGTTCTGGTAGTTGTCGCCGTAGGTCCAGTTGTCGACGGGCCGCAGTCCGGGGCGGATGAAGGCTTCCGGCCACATGTTGAAGGTGAGGCCGTCGCGGCTGCTCATGAAGAGGCCGTCGGTCAAGGCCGCGCCGTAACGTTCGTGCGCGTCGGCGCGGATGCGGCGATGCTCCTGCTCCGGCAGGTCCTCGATCGCCGCCGACCATGGGTGTACGACGTAGCGGGTCGGAAAGCCGACAAAGAGATGCGGCGCTCGGAAATAGGGTATGATCTGGTTGGTGTATAGCTCGGCAATGCGGCCCGGCCTGTAGTCGACGAAGACCGGTTCGCTCCAGTCGAGGAAATCGGTGGAAACGCAGGTCATGATGTCGCGGCCGTGGCGGAAGTCGCGGTGGTAGTCGCGGTATTCGCCGCGCTCGCTGTCCCAGAAGGCAAGATTCTGGGAGTCGAAGTAGCCTTTGGTGATTACAGGATCATCGCGCAACTTCTCCCATTGGAGGCCGTCGGGTGAGCTGAGCGCGAACAGGCCCTTGTATCCCCGGTTGTTTGCGAGCGCCTTGTAGCGGGCGTCGTCGGCTGCGTCGGGGTTGGGATCCTTGAATGGGACGAAGTTTATGGCCGGGCTGCCGTCGTCGCGGGCGTCGAGGATGATGTTGTTGCGGCGCGAGCCGTCGTATTCGACCAGGCCCAGGTCCGGTTTGCTCCAGCTGATGCCATCGCCGCTTTCGGCCAGGCAGACCACCTCGGCGTGGGGGTACTCCAGCGAACCGGAGTCATGTGAAAAGTGCCAGCCGCGATAGTACATGCGGTAGGTGCCGCCATCCTGAAAGACCGTGTAGTAGCCGGAGGCATTGCCCTCCCAGGGCGCGTCCAACTCGAGGGCGATTTCCTGCGGCACAGGACGGTGGAGCCGCAGCGCCGCGTCGCGGCCTAAGGCTGCGATCAGGTGGTCGTCAACCAGCAGCTCGCGCCGCGAGCCGATGTCGACGACGCCTTGGCCGGAAGGTGAATCTGTCATGGCGTATGCCTCTTATTCGGTGAGCCGGAAGTCCGATTGCAGGTTCAGGCCGGCGTCACGCCGATGTCATCCAGGAGGCGCTTGGTCTCGGCGTACAGGTCGGCGGACAGGGGACCGGCCAGCACGGCCTGCACGTTCTCTGCGAGATGCGCGGGGTTGGTGGTGCCGACGATGATCGTATGCGCGTCGGGATGGGTCAGCGTGTAGCGCAGCAAAAAGGATGTGTAGGTCTCGTCGGCCTGCCGCAGGTCGGCCAGCCCGGCATCGGTGAAGGCCTTCCAGCGGTCCTCTGTTCCCAGGCCAACTTTCGGCTGACCCAGGGCCACTCCGCCGCGAATGATCGTGCCGGCGCCGGCCTGTGCGGTCGTGGTCAGCCAAGTTTCGTGGTCGCGTTCCAGCGCGGAATAGGGAATCTGGTAGGCGTCGAAGACGTCCCATTCGAGGTAGGTGGGCAGGTGGGGCAGCGTCGTCGACATTCCGATCCAGCGAACTTTGCCCTGGGCGCGCATGTCCTGGAGCGCGTTGACCAGCTCTCCCTGTTCGCACTCGGCTACAGTCGGGTTGTGGAGCTGCATTATATCCACAGAGTCGACGCGGAGCCGCTCCAGGCTTTCATGGAGGCCGCGAAAGAGATTCTCTCTGGTCCAGATATGCCCGTCAGGATGGCAGCCGCACTTGGTGGCCAGGATGAACTCGTCGCGGCGATGGCGGAGAAATCGTCCTATCATCTCCTCGCTGTTGCCGTAATCGTTGGCCGTGTCGACATAGTTAATCCCCGCGTCGAGGACGGCGTTGAGCTGGGCCTCCATTTCGGCATCGGTCATGGCGCGGCGGTGCGCGGCGCCGAATCCGAGGCGGGTGACCTCCAGGCCGGTGCGGCCGAGCGTTGCGGTGGGTAGGGCTTTGCCCATGGTGAGCCTCTCCTTCCACTTGGTTGGGGGCGCCGGCGGTGCAGACCGACCGCCGACGGGACCACCTGCAGACTGCAAACCGTTCGCTTCGATTAACAGTTCAGTGGCGACTCATGACTGCCGTCAAACGCGCCCCGGAATCTCCTTGCCGCGGATGAGCATGAACGGCGTGTTGCCCTCATTGGGCGTGCCTTCCACCTGCTTGCGGTGATCTTCATCGACGATGCCGAGGTAGCTCGTCTCAGCGTCGATATAGTGCAAGGCCAGTCCGCGACGGCGATCGGGCGTTGGGTTTGCGCCGGTGCGGTGAAAGTTCAGACCGTGGTGGAACATACAGTGGCCAGCCTTGACCTCGACCGAAACGGGCTCTGCCACGTGCGGAAGCGCCAGGAATCTTTCCTGATACTCGCGCGCAATCGGGCCCAATTTGTGGCTGCCGGGTATCACTGTCATGCAGCCGTTCTTGACGGTTGCGTCGTCGAGCGCGACCCAGCAGCTCACATGGTTCTGGGGCGCGAACATTGGCCAGGCGACCGAGTCCTGATGCCAGTGGGTCACGGTGCCATTAAAACGCGGCTTCATCATCAGCTGATCGGCGTAGAACTTGATGTTAGGCGTGCCCATCAGCTCTTCGATCGCGTCAACAATGGCCGCCTTCTTGGCTACGGCCTCAAAGAGGTCGTCGTGATAGCAGAGATAGACCATCTTGCGGATCATGTCGATGCGGGGCTCGACCGTCTTTTTGCCGTCGCGGAACTCCGCTTCAAATTGAATATAGTTGGGCGGCACATGGGTAAGTCGTCCGGCCGCGATCTCTTCGCTGCGCTGGCGGAGAGCCTGGACCTCCTCGTCCGACAGTACGCGGCCGTAGCGGAGATAGCCGTTCTCGTCGAAAAACTGTTTCTGTTCTGCAGTCAGGGCCATGATTGTTCTCCTCGAGATTCAGTATATGCAGGTAGGACGCGTTATTCCGTTCAGCTGCGAAGTAGCTTCGGCAGGACTAACTGTACGATGATTACGCCAAACAGTCCAAACACGATACCGAGCCCGACCAGAAACAGGCCGCGCTGGAGCGTGTAGAGCAGAACATAGTCGGAAACGAGCAGTTGGAGCGGGGGAACAAATCCGCCCAGCAGGCCCCAGGCGGCGTAGGCCCAGAAGCCGCCAAATAGCGGAACGCTGAGCAGGGAGGCGATCACCAGCAAAAGGGCCACCTTTTCTTCTGCCAACGCGAGGACCACTCCGCACAACGTGGCGCCAAGGCTGAGCGCCAGCATGTCGGTCTGCCAGGGAACGTAGCCGCCCAGGTCGGAGAGCGAAATCAGCCCGAGCCAGGCCAGAATGGCGGCGGCGGCGCAGACCGATACTGCCGAGCGGAGGGTTGAACGCATGGGCCTATTCCTCCTTGACGGCTTCCAGCCGTACCAGACGCTCGTCGCGTCCGTAGGGATGGACCAGGCGTAAGCCGGCCTCGACCGTCCAGCGGGAGGGCGTGGAACGCTGGGCGCGCGCGGCCATGATGCGGTCCAGATCGAAAACAAAGAGCGGGAAGGCCAAATCCAACTGCCCGTGTGGAGGCAGGGTCTGCTCGATGGTGGAGGCGCGGCTATACAGGGCCTGGTCCACATTGGGGTCGCTGCCGAGGAAGGCGCTGTTGCTGCCGCCGATGCGTTCGCCATCGAGGAAAACGTTGAAGAAATAACTGTTCAGACGGACCGGCAGCGGCGAGCGGTTGTGCAGCTGGAACTGCAGGATGAGGCGATCGCTGCTGCCGTCGGCCCGGCGCACATCGGTCAACTCCAGTTCGAGACTCTGAACGCTCTTGATCGAGTTTATGTAGTTGGAGGCGCTGCGCCAGCTGGCAGTCAGCGCGACAATACCGAGGAGTACGAGGAGTGTGTGGGCGATTCGCGCCCGTTTGGGCGCGGCGACGTTCACCCCGCCTGCCTGCTCAGACACACCCCGGGTACGACCTGCCGCGCACGGAGATATAGTCGATGTGGACCTCGTCGGGGGCGCTCAGGTCTTTGGTCTTGGCCATCATGTAGTGCAGGGCCCAGGCGCGGCGGCGCTTAGTGGATGTGTTGGCGCTGGAGTAGTGCAGGTTCAGGCTGTGGAAGAGGAGGCAGCCGCCGGCGGGCACGGGTACGGGCACCTCGCGCGCTTTCATCTCTTCGGTCAACAGCTGGGGCAGGTGCTTCAGCTGAAGCAGGCCGTACTTCTGGCTGCCGGGAATGCAACGTATGCAGCCGTTTTCGAACGTGGCTTCATCGAGCGCGATCCAGCAGGTGATCTGATTCTGGGGGATGAGGAAGGGCCACGACGCTGTATCCTGGTGATATTCCTTGACGGAGCCATGCCCGGGCGGCTTCATAAAGATCTGATCGCCGAGCAGCTTGATGTCGGGCTCGTCGAACAGTTCGGAGATGAGGTCGACGAGCTTCGGTTTTTTGGCAACGGCGAGGAAGCTGTCGTTTACAGAGGCCGGAAAGTTGATCTTACGCAGCTCGTCGAGCGCGGAGTCGGCCTGCACCTCGCCGCGCGCCACGACCGCTTCCTTCTCGATGACGGGGATCCCCTTGATATCGGGGGGAACTTCGACGCGGCCGAAGGCGATGTCCTCGGTCAGCTGTTGCAGCTGTGCCAGCTCGGCGGGGTCGAGCAGCGTTGGGTAGGGCAGGAAACCGTCGCGCCAGAAGGCGGCCTTTTGCTCAGGTGTCAAAATCATCTCTTCCTCCAATGCGCTCGGGTGAGCGCGTCTGACGGGCTCAATCAAGGGTCATGCGCGGGTCGAGTGCGTCGCGCAGGCCGTCGCCGATGAAGTTGATACACAGGACGCAGATGGTGATCATGAGGCCGGGCGGAACCCAGAACCAAGGCATGTCTTCAATAATCGAGATGTTTCGGGCCTCGTTGAGCATGTTGCCCCAACTGGGCGTCGGCACCTGAACCCCCAGGCCGAGAAAGCTGAGTCCGGCCTCGGTCAGGATGGCGCCGGCGATGCCGAAGCTGGCGGCTACGGTGATCGGCGCGACCACGTTGGGCAGAACGTGGCGCACGATAATCCATTTCTGCTCGACACCGACAGCGTGCGCGGCCATGACATAGTCCATTTCACGGATCGAGAGGATGAGGCTGCGCACCAGGCGGGCGACCCCGGTCCACCCGATCAGGCCGATGGCGAGCATGGAGTTGTAGATACCCGGCCCGATAAAGGAGACAATTGTGATCAGGATGATGAGCGTCGGAAAGGCCATGACGGTGTCGGTGACGCGCATGATCAGGGCGTCGGCGCGGCCGCCGTAGTAGCCCGAAACGCTGCCGAGAATGGTTCCGATGGTGATGGAGAGTGAGACAGCCACGATTCCGACGGACATTGAAACGCGGCCGCCGAAGACGACCCGGCTCCACACGTCGCGCCCGGTGAGGTCGGTGCCCAGCAGGTGGCCGGACCCGGGGGCCAGCCCGATTTCCTTGATCTCGATTTTGGCCGGGTCGATCGGGGCCACAATGGAGGCCAGTGGAAAGAACATGACGACAAACAGGACCATCAGGACGGCGCTGGCCAGGGCCAGTCTGTGGCGGCGAAATCGACGCCAGGCCCGGAGACGCTGTGCGGCGGCTCCGCCTTCGTCTGGCCCGAGGGCGGAGGATATCTCCTGGAGGCCTTCAGATTTTCCTTCAACGCTCATAGTTCATCCGGTTTCCGGTGTTCAGGCAGCGCATTCCGCAGCCAGGAGTCTGCCCAGAGCCTGGTGTCTGAACAGTTGTTCGCCTATTCGTAGCGGATGCGGGGATCGATCGTTCCGTAGGTGAGATCTGTTATCAGGTTGCTGGCGACAATGGTCAGGGCGGAGACAAGCACCATTCCCATAATCAGAGGATAGTCACGCGTTGCGACACCGTCCAGATAGAGAATTCCCATTCCGGGCCAGTTGAATATTGTCTCGATGATGATTGCGCCGCCGAAAAGGCTGGGCAGGCGCAGGCCGATGATGGTGATGACCGGCAGGAGTGCGTTGCGAAGGGTATGGCGGAAAACGACCACTTTCTCGCTCAGCCCTTTGCTGCGGGCGACGGTGACGTAGTCGAGCCGGACGACCTCGAGCACGCTTGAACGCGTGTAGCGCATGATCCCGGCCGTCGTTTCCAGGCCCAGCACGAGGGCGGGCAGCGCCAGATAGCGGAGCCGGTCGACTATGGTCCCCCAGAAGCCGAAATCCTTGCCGATGGACGAATAGCCGCTGGTCGGCAACCATCCAAATTTGAGCGAAAAAAGGTAGATCGCGGCTATCGCGGCAAAGAATCCGGGGATGGAGATGCCGATAAAGGCCAGGAAGGTCAGTGCATAGTCGGGCGGCGTGTACTGTTTCAACGCCGAAAAGATGCCGAGCGGAATGCCCAGGACGACGGAGATCACCATGGCCGCGGCCATGAGGCGCAACGTGGCCGGCAGGCGGCGCGCGATCTCCTCGCTGACGGGTATTTTGCTGCGGATGCGCACGCCGAGGTTGCCCTGGAAGAGGCCGCCCATCCATTGCAGATAGCGGATGGGGGCGGGTTGGTCGAGCCCGTATTTTTCGCGCAGCTTTTCGGCGTTCGAGCCTTCGTCGCCGCCGGCCCCGGTCTCGAAGTCCATCAAGATCATGGCAGAGACGGCGTCGCCCGGCGCCAGTTCGGTGAAGGTGAAGGTGATGATCGTGATCCCGAACAGCACGGGCAGCATCTGGACAAGGCGGCGAAGAATGTAGCGGTTCATGGGCAGTATCGGGTCTGGTAAAGGGTTGATACGAGTCAGTGGATAGCGGTCGGAAATACCGCTATCCACCGAGCGCTAGTTGCTGTTCTTCTTACTCTCCGGCCAGATACCACCTGTTCGGGTAGCGGTCGGCGTAAGGGTTATCGAGCTGCCGCCATGTATTGTTGCATACGTCGGCGCTAAAGGCGAAGTAGCGCGTCGGCCAGAAGACGGGAATCTCGCCGGCGTCGGCGGTGATGATCTCGGTGGCGCGGTACAGCATCTCTTTACGTTTCTCCGGGTCAGGCTCGGACATGGCGGCCTCGGACAGCTGGTCGAACTCTTCGTTGCAGTAGTGACCTGCATTGCGGCCAGCCGGCCAGCTGCGGTCGCAACCGAGAGAGAGCCTCAGTTGATCTGGATTGAACCAGCCACAGCAACCGTAGGAGAGATGAAAGTCGTCGTTGTCCAGGACACGGGCGACCCAAGCGGGACCGTCAAGGTAGACAAGCTCGACCTTGATGCCGACGTCAGCCCAGTACTGCTGCATGGCGGCGTGGATGCGCTTGTTCTGGTCGTCCTGGTAGTAGGTGACGAAGTCAATCTCCATCTCGGGGTCCCAGCCGGCTTCTGCCAGCAGCTCGCGCGCCTTGTCGGGGTTGTATTCGTACTTGGTGATGTCGGGGCTTACGAAATCGGGATTTGTCATGCGCAGATGGAGCACCTCGGCCAGGTCGCCGTAGTAGGCTTCGGCCATGGATTCGCGGTCAAGCGCATAGAGGAGCGCCTGCCGGAGGCGTGCATCCTGCCATAGTTCTCGGTTCTGGTTGGGGAAAATCGTCATGCCGCCTGCGAGCAGGCCGCCAAGCAGAACGATATCGGGGTCGTCCTTGTAGCGCTCATATTCGACGGCTGTGACGCGGCCGGCCATGTGAATCTCGCCGTTTTCGAGCGCGGCAAAGGCGGTCGCGCCGGACAGTCCGATGCGGAAGATGATGCGGTCAATGTAAGGGCGGCCGGCGTAGTAGTCCTCGTTGGCTTCGAGGATATAGTACTGGTCCGGCTCGAATTCACCCATGATGAAGGGGCCGGAGCCAACCGGATTGCGGACGGCATACTCCGAATCGCCCAGTTCGGCGAAGGGGATTCCATCGAGCAGATGCTTCGGCCAGATGTTGAAGGAGGCCATATTGTTGAGCACGCTGCTGCGAGCCCGCACCAGGTTCAGCTCGAGGGTGTAGTCGTCAACCACCTTGATGCCGGAGATTTCGTCGGCTTCGCCGTTATCAAAGGCTTCGGCGCCGACCAGCTGATCCAGCCCGGAGGTGCGGCCGTGGGAGGCGCCGGTATCGGGGTGGAAGAAAAGTTCCAGCGAGTACTTAACGTCCTCGGCGGTCAGCGGCTCGCCATCGTGGAAGCGCACATCATCGCGCAGGTGGAAGGTATAGATGAGGCCGTCTTCGGAAACGCCCCAGCTTGTGGCAACGTCGGGATGAATGGTGACGGCATCGGTGTCGCGGTCGATCAGCTGATTCCAAATGTAAGGGTCAGCGGCCGAGAAGATGAACCAGTTGCTGCCGGTCATGGCGCCGGCGCCGCCGGCGATGATCACCTCGCCGCCAAACTTGGGCGGTGAATCGGGGCAGACGTTGATTGTCGAGCTGCCGACGTCGGCGGGGTCGTACCAGAGCTCTTCGGGCTCGGCTGCGGTCTCCTCCTGCATCTCCTCCTCTTCCATCTCTGCCGCGTCCGTGGCGACCGGTACGGCGCAGGCTGCCAGCAACCCTACCAGCAAGACCAGAAAGATGGCGATTCCAACGCGCTTCCCTGTGATTGACATTGTTCCTACCCCCTTTGCTCTTGGTGTGCTGCGCCCGTAGATGCAGGCGCGATCCGGGTGCACGAAACAAACAGTTCGCCAGCGGGCAATGAAGCGAACGTAGCTACTGCAATCGAAGGTGATGGTTGGTCGGCGGCACAAAGTGTCTCCCGGGCTTCCCCAACCGGTGAGGATAGAGATCCGAGTCGGTACAAATGGGACGAATCACGGTAGAAAGGATTAGGAAATGCCATCCTTGTCATCGAAGCGCAGAAAGCGCAGCCATTGCGGTCCGGCGCGCTTCTTATATCACACGCCCGGGCTGGGTCAAACAGAATTCCGAACCCGTTCGGGCGAAATCCGAACAGTGCGGATCCAAGGGTTCTGACTCTGCGCCAGGTCAAAGGTTCATGAACGGCAGGCCGCGGTCAGTGGATGGCATGACTGCCAGCCGCCATCCACTGACCACGATTCATTGCATTTCTTACTCGCCGGCCAGATACCACTTATTCGGGTAGCGGTCGGCATAAGGATTATCCAGCTGGCGCCAGGTATTGTTGCACACGTCGGCGCTGAAGGCGAAGTAACGCGTCGGCCAGAATACGGGGATTTCGCCGGCCTCCGCGGTGATGATCTCGGTTGCTCGGTAGATCATCTCCTTACGCTTCTCCGGGTCGGGCTCGGACATGGCGCCTTCGGACAGTGCGTCGAATTCCTCGTTGCAGTAGTGGCCTACGTTGCGGCCCGCCGGCCAGCTGCGGTCACAGCCGAGCGAGAGGCGCAGCTGGTCGGGATCGAACCAGCCGCAGCAGCCGTAGGAGAGGTCGAATTCATCGTTGTCATAGACGCGGGCGACCCAGGCGGGGCCGTCGAGATAGACGAGATCAACCTTGACGCCGACATCAGCCCAGTACTGCTGCATGGCGGCGTGGATGCGTTTGTTCTGGTCATCCTGGTAGTAGGTGACGAAGTTGACCTCCTGCTCCGTATCCCAGCCGGCCTCGGCCAGCAGCTCGCGCGCCCTGTCCGGATCGTAGTCGTACTTGGTGATATTGGGGCTTACGAATTCGGGATTTGTCATGCGAAGATGGAGCACCTCGGCCAGGTCGCCGTAGTAGGCTTCGGCCATCGACTGGCGGTCAAGCGCATGGATGAGGGCCTGCCGCACGCGGGCATCCTGCCACAGGGGTTTGTTCTGGTTGGCCCAGACGGTCATGCCGCCTGCGAGCAGGCCGCCAAGCAGAACGATATCGGGGTCGTCCTTGTAGCGCTCGTATTCGACGGCTGTGACGCGGCCGGCCATGTGAACCTCGCCGTTTTCAAGCGCGGCAAAGGCGGTCGCGCCGGACAGGCCGATGCGGAAGATGATGCGGTCAATGTAAGGGCTGCCGGCGTAGTAGTCCTCGTTGGCTTCGAGGATATAGTACTGGTCCGGCTCGAATTCACCCATCTTGAAGGGGCCGGAACCGACCGGATTGCGTACGGCATACTCGGACTCGCCCAGTTCGGCGAAGGGGATTCCATCGAGCAGATGCTTCGGCCAGATGTTGAAGGAGGCCATGTTGTTGAGGACGCTGCTGCGCGCCCGCACCATGTTCAGCTCGATGGTATGGTCGTCCACGACCTTGATGCCGGAAATATCATCGGCCTCGCCGTTTTCGAAGGCCTCGGCGCCGACCAGCTGATCCAGCCCGGAGGTGCGTCCGTGGGAGGCGCCTGTATCGGGATGGAAGAAGATCTCCAGCGAATACTTGACATCCTCGGCGGTAAGCGGCTCGCCGTCGTGGAAGCGGACATCATCGCGCAGGTGGAAGGTATAGGTGAGGCCGTCTTCGGAAACGCCCCAGCTTGTGGCAACGTCGGGATGAATGGTGACGGCATCGGTGTCGCGGTCGATCAGCTGATTCCAAATGTAAGGGTCTGCGGCCGAGAAGATGAACCAGTTGCTACCGGTCATCGCGCCGGCGGCGCCGGCGATAATGACCTCGCCGCCATATTTAGGCGGTGAATCGGGGCAGACGTTGATAGTCGAGCTGCCGATGTCCGCCGGATCGTACCAGAGCTCGGCAGGCTCCTCCGCCATTTCTTCCTTCATCTCCTCCTCATCCATCTCCGCCGGCCCTGTCGCGGCCGGCGCGGCGCAGGCTGCGAGCAGCCCGACCAGCAAGATGAGGAAAATGAAGAATCCAACCTGCTTTCTTGTGATCGACATCGTTCAAACCCTCCTTGTCGTTGTTGCGATGCGCCCGGTGGTGCAGGCGCGAGCCGGGTACATGAATCCAAACACGTCGTCGGTGGCCGAGCAGCAATCGTTGCTATCGCGGTCGAACGAGATGGACGGTTTACTTCATGAGACTGCTCCCGGGCCTCCCGGACATACGAGGACGGAAACGCGAATCGGTGAAACAAGGACGAATCTCAGACGAAAGAACGACGAGAGGTCATGATCGCAAACAAATAGCCGGCTACGCAGCCTTTACGACCTGAAACCTCTCTGACATCACATGCTCAGGTTGCGCAAGACTCTATCAAGAAGCGAAGGACAAGACCTTTTGAAAGCGGCGCCGGAAGAATTGATTCCGGGTAGACTTACGGTCCGTGATCGGTAGTCGGGGGTCAGTGGACAGCAGGTCTGCTACCCGCTGTCCACTGACCATTAGGCACAATTATTCTTACTCTCCGGCAAGATACCAAGTGGCCGGGTAGCGTTCGGCAAACGGCTCGTCCAGCTGACGGTAGACGTTGTTGCAGACGTCGGCGCTGAAAGCTGAGAATCGAGTCGGCCAGAAGACGGGAATTTCTCCCGCCTCTGCAGTGATGATCTCGGTGGCCTGGTACAGCATCTCCTTGCGCTTCTCAGGATCGGGCTCGGACATGGCGCCTTCGGACAGTGCGTCGAACTCCTCGTTGCAGTAGTGGCCTACGTTGCGGCCTGCCGGCCAGCTGCGGTCGCAGCCGAGCGAGAGGCGCAGCTGGTCGGGATTGAACCAGCCGCAGCAGCCGTAGGAGAGGTCGAATTCATCGTTGTCATAGACGCGGGCGACCCAGGCGGGGCCGTCGAGATAGACGAGATCGACCTTGATGCCGACATCGGCCCAGAACTGCTGCATGGCGGCGTGGATGCGCTTGTTCTGATCATCCTGGTAGTAGGTTACGAAGCTGACTTCCTGCTCCGCATCCCAGCCGGCCTCGGCCAGCAGTTCGCGCGCCTTGTCGGGGTTGTACTCGTACTTGGTGATGTCGGGGCTTACGAATTCGGGATTGGTGAGCCGCAGATGGAGAACCTCGGCCAGCTCACCGTAGTAGGCCTCGGCCATCGACTCGCGGTCGAGCGCGTAGAGGAGCGCCTGCCGCACGCGAGCATCCTGCCACAGAGGCCGGTTGTGGTTGGCCCAAACGGTCATGCCACCGCCGAGCTGACCACCGAGAAGAACGATGTTGGGGTCGTCCTTGTAGCGTTCATATTCCACGGCGGTGACACGGCCGGCCATGTGAACCTCGCCGTTTTCGAGCGCGGCGAAGGCGGTCGCGCCACCCAGGCCGATGCGGAAGATGATGCGGTCGAGGTAGGGCCGGCCGGCGTAGTAGTCCTCATTGGCTTCGAGGATGTAGAACTGGTCCGGTTCGAAGTCACCCATCTTGAAGGGGCCGGAGCCGACCGGATTGCGGACGGCATACTCGGTGCTCTCCAGTTCGGAGAAGGGGGTGTCGTCGAGCAGATGCTTCGGCCAGATGTTGAAGGCGGCCATGTTGCTGAGAACGCTGCTGCGCGGCTGCACAAGGTTCAGCTCGAGGGTGTAGTCGTCAAGGACCTTGATGCCGGAGATCTCGTCCGATTCGCCGCTCTCAAAGGCATTGGCGCCGGCCAGCTGGTCCAGCCCAGAGGTGCGGCCGTGCGATGCGCCTGTGTCGGGATGGAAGAACATCTCCAGCGAATACTTGACGTCCTCGGCGGTCAGCGGCTCGCCATCGTGGAAGCGCACATCGTCGCGCAGATGGAACGTATAGGTGAGGCCGTCATCGGAGATGTCCCAGCTTGTCGCCAGGTCGGGATGGATTGTGACGGCATCGGTGTCGCGATCTATCAGCTGACTCCAGAGATAGTCATCGCGAGCGCTGAAGATGAACCAGTTGCTTCCCGTCATGGCGCCGGCGGCGCCGGCGACGACGATCTCGCCGCCCTGCTTGGGCGGTGAATCGGTACAGATGTGGATCGTGGTGCTGTCAACGTCTGCCTCATCGTACCAGGGCTCGGCGGGCTCTTCCGCCATCTCTTCCTTCATCTCCTCCTCTTCCATCTCTGCCGGCGCCGTGTCGGCCGGCGCGGCGCATGCCGCGAGCAGCCAGAGCAGCAGGACAAGGGGGAGGGCGATTCCAACGGTCTTGCGAGAAATCCTCATTGCTACAACTCTCCTTCTCTTTGATGCGATGCATCCGGAACGACGAACGCAAACCGCGTGAATAAAACCAATAACGTCACCGGGGCGATCCAGCGGGGGTCTGCCAGCGCTTCCGGTGGAGACGGGTGGTTGACTTCATGACTGACGAAACAACGACAAACCCCGGCGGAAAGGGGCCCTGCAGCCGGTCTATGCGACGAACAAGTGACGCCAAAAAGCAGCCTTTCCGGGTCAATCTTCGTCCAATCTCGTCATTGAGGCATGTGCGGGGCAGATGTCCAGACGAGCCAGACCGCGCTGGAGGCAAACGGGAGATTTGGGTTGAACAACGCCAAAAGTATACGCAGCCTCTACGATTTGACTACGAAGTGTATACCACAGCATCGCGGCCCGCGTCAAATCCGGTTGACCCGCCCAAGAGGGCGCGCGGACGAGTAAGCTCTCGAACGACAGTTCAACGCATGGCAAGGAAGGGTCAAATCGTCGCCCGCGCCCGATACTGCAACGCTTCGGCAAGATGTGGCGTATCGATCTCTTCTTCGCCGGCAAGGTCGGCGATGGTGCGTGCCAGTTTGAGGACGCGATGATAGGCGCGGGCGGTCAGGTCCATTTGGCGCACGGCTGCCGTCATCAGCTTTTTGCCCGACTCCTGCAGCGGGCAGAAACGCTGTACCTCGCCTGGCCCCATATCCCCGTTTACGACGACGCCGGTCTTGCCCATCTGGTCAAAGCGGGCCTGTTGACGGGCGCGCGCCCGCTCCACGCGTTGGCGCAGTTGCGCGGAAGGCTCGCCGCCGTCGAGGCTCGAAAGCTTTTCCACGGGCACGCGCGCCACGTCCACATGGATGTCGATGCGATCGATCAGGGGGCCGCTGATGCGCCCCTGGTAGCGCTGCACCGTCATCATCGAACAGTTACACGGTCTGCGCTCGTCGCCGAAATAACCACAGGGGCAGGGGTTCATGGCGGCCACGAACATGAAATTTGCGGGGAATGAGAGCGTGCCGGCCGCGCGGCTTATGGTCACGACCTTGTCTTCCAGCGGCTGGCGGAGGCTCTCCAGATTTTTCGATCCGAACTCCGGCAACTCGTCGAGGAAGAGGACGCCGCGATGAGCCAGACTGATTTCACCGGGGCGGGGCACGCGTCCACCACCGACCATGCCGGCGTGGCTGATTGTGTGATGCGGGGCGCGAAAGGGGCGGGCGCGAATCAGCGGGCCCATACCGTCGAGCTCACCGGCAACCGAATAGATGCGGGTGATCTCGAGCGATTCGCGCAGGCTCGCAGCGGGCAGAATCGTCGGCAGGGCGCGCGCCATCAATGTCTTGCCGCTGCCGGGCGGCCCCACCATGCGCACGTTGTGGCTGCCGGCACAGGCGATCTCCAAGGCGCGCTTTGCGTGTTCCTGACCGCGGATATCCTTGAAATCGACGGGATAGACGACCTCCTCCTCAACACTGAAGGTGGTCACGTTCTGACAAGGGATCTCGTTCTGTCCGGTCAAATGGCCCATGATGTCGTTTAGATGGGAGACCGGGTAGACTTCAATGCCTTCGATGAGGGCGGCCTCGGATGCGTTGGCCTCAGGAACGAACAGGCGGTGGAAGCCGCGCTGCTGGGCCATTGCCGCCATCGAAAGCGCGCCGTTCACGTGGCGCACCGAGCCGTCCAGGCCCAGTTCTCCGACGACGAGCGCGTCCTCCACGTCGGCCAGAACCTGGCGGGAAGCTGCCATAATGCCGAGCGCGATCGGCAGGTCGTAGGCGGGGCCTTCTTTGCGGAGGTCCGCCGGCGCCAGGTTGACCGTCAGGCGGTGCTGGGGGTAGAAGAAGCCGCTGTTGGCAATGGCGGAACGAACCCGTTCTCCGCTTTCGCGCACAGCCGCACTGGGCAGGCCGACAACAGTTAGTCTTTCCAGTCCGCTTGCGATATCGACTTCGACTTCGATCGGTTCGGCGTCCAGGCCGACGATCGCGCAGCTTCGCACTCTCGCTAACATCGAAACCTCCGGGGGATTGAGTTTTCGTTGATTGTCGTTTCTATTGGTCAGCAGGTACGGGCCATTTCAGACCTGCCAGCTGCCAGGAGCGGGCCAACGAGTCGGCGGCAGCTTGTGCCGCGTCGGCGGGGGGAAGCGCGCTGATACGTTGACTGAACGGCTCGACAGTCACCGGGCCGTCGTAGCCGATCGCGTCCAGCGCTTGCAAAAATCCTGCCACATTGGTGAGGCCGGTCTCGGCCGGCAGCTCGCGCTCAAGGTCCATCTGCTCATCCGCGCTGCGACCGGCGACGGCGTCGTTGACATGGACGTTCACCACCTGGGCGTTGGTCAGGCCGCGCACGGCTGAGACGTCGGTGTGGCTGGTAAAGAGGTGAAAGATATCGACGAGCAGACCGACATTCTGGCCAAGGTCGGCGGCCAGCTGCAACATGCCGTCCATCGTGTGGATGAAGGCGTATCGCATTCCGTCGCGCAACGTCTTGGGCCCGATCCATTCCAGGCCAAAACGGATACCGTTCGCCGCCAGGATTTCGGCGACGGGGCCCAGACGGTCCAGGTGAAACTGGTAGTTCTGGTTGCGGTCGCGTTCGTCGTCGGCGGGGGAAATGGCGACGGACGTGCGGTCCGCGCCCAGCGATTTGGCCAGTTCGGCCTGCGCCGGCAACTGCTCCACTTCTCTCCGCCAGGCGTCTTCATCTGCCCGGTAGGTGACGGGCATACTCCAGATTCCGTAGCGCAGGCCGGCGCCCGCCATCTTCTCACTTATGGCGAGACCTCCCTGCCGCGCTGCGATCTGCTGCAGTTCGGCAATCGAGACGTCGATGCCGCCATAGTGGAAGCGGCGGGCGAGCTGTACGGACTCGTCAAAGGACACGTCGATGCCCAAGGCCCTGGGACTGAAATTGGGAAACATTGTTCTCTCCGGTGGGCGCCGCGAGGGGCGGAAGGTCAAGTAGGCTGTGCGATCTGTTCTTGTCATCCAGGTCGGCTACGCAGGCCCAAGCTGGCGGTGATGCCCACGAGACCGGCGAGCGCCACATAAAGAAACACCTGCTGATAGGCTTCGATGACCGGGAGGCCGCGTTCGAGGCCCGTATGCAGAAGAACGCCTGCGAGCGCGGTGCCGCAGGCGACGCCGACGAAACGAATCATACTATAGACGCCCGCAGCCGTGCCCATCTCATCCTCTTCCGTTTCTGACATGGCGGCCTGGTGCAGCGCGGCGAGCATTGTACCTACGCTCAACCCCTGCAGCGCCAGCAGGAAAATGAGTACGCCGATGTGCGCGGAGGCGGGAAGCTGGGAGAGGAAGAAGACTGCCAGCGCCTGCCCGCTCAGACCGGCGAGCACGGGCCAGCGGCTGCCCCAGCGATCGGCAGCCTGGCCGCCAAAACGCACCACCAGCGCCATTGCGCCTGGGTTGATTGTCAGCATCAGGCCCAGAATTTCGGGGCTGAAGTTGTGAATATCGACGAGATAAAGGGGGACGAGAAAGCTGGCCCCACCCATCACAAACATGCGGAGGGCCGCGCACAGAGAGGCGAAACGGAAATTGCGGTAGCTGAAAAGGTCCAATGAGACAAAAGGATTGGTGCGGCGTCTCTCCCAGACGAGAAAGGAGACGAGCAGCAGCGCCAACGCGGCCAAAAGCCGCCAATCGCGCAGTGGCTCGACTCCTGTAATCGGTCGGCTGGAAAGGTAGAACAGGCCTACGGTCAGCGTACCCGCCAGGAGGAGCACGCCGGTCCAGTCGAAGCTGCGCCAGAAGTGTGGCCGCACGTCGCTGAGGCCGGCGGGAACCCACTGGCGCACTGCATAGAGGCCGGCGAGACCGAGGAGCAGCGCCGGCGCGAACGCGGCCCTCCATCCCCAGGCAGCGACGAGAAAGCCGGCGAAGAAGGGGCCGATAGCGGCCATCAGCGGCCCGATGGAACCCCAGGTGCCGAGCGCCTTGCCCCGCTCCCCTTCGCGAAAAATCGTTGCGATAAGTGCCATGCCCAGCGGCATCATGCCGGCGATGCCGAAGCCCTGCACTGCCCGGCCGATCATCAGCCACGTCAGATTTGTGGCGAACAGGGCCATCGCCGACCCGGCCGAAAAGATTGCGATGCCGGCCAGAATGAGTCGGCGGCGACCCACTCCGTCGCTCAGGCGTCCGTAGACGGGCATCAGTATCATGTAGGGCAATGTGAATGCGCTCGATGTCCAGGCGACCACATCGGCGCTCATGGCAAAGGTATCGCGCAGGACGGGCAGGGCCACGCGGCTCATCGATGAGCTGAGCGGCATAATGGTAGAAGGGATCATTAAGACATAGAGGATCATCCAGGCTTCGTGCGACGGCAGGGCACGCCCAGAAGTTGGAACCGATTTGGATTCGGTCTCGTTTTTTCTTCGTAATAGAACGCGGAGGAGAATTGGAGTCGTAGAACCTTCCATGCAGAACCCTTTCGGAACAGCGCGGCGGTGAACGGCGGACCGCCACAACTCTTTAGCGGTTTAGGCGGCCCTTTCTAATCATACCCGCGCCAGACTGAATTGCAATGAGAGGAATGGCTGCGATTTCGATCGAACCGTACCTGTTCAGGTGTTGACAAAAAGCGGTTCGACGTGCCAAGATCGAAATGCTGAGCAAGACCGAACGGGGCCGTCTTTGCTCCGACGCCGCCGCTGGGGCGAATGTTGGCCGGGTCCAGCTTGGAAACCGGCGTTTGGAAACGGTTTGAAGCAGAACGCGATTCCGGCAGTTCGACAATCCTGGCTTCTTCTTCTGCGGCTGTCCGATGTGCGAGGACAGAGGCACTCGCAGTGGATCAGAACTTGCAACGAAACAGTACATTTGGTTGTTTGCGGACGCATTGCGGGCAGCCAAGTGTAGCGCGTCGAGGGACCGTCGGGCCGGGCGGCGCGAAAGCTGGTCGCCCTGCCTCTTGCCACCCTTCTGTACTTTGGACGAGAAAATAGCAAATTGACCGCCCTGCAACTGCAAAGGACTCTCTTTGATGCGAGCAATGATCTACCGCGGCCCGTGGAAGATGCCCTTGGAAGAGCTGGAGGAGCCGAAGCCTGAAGAGGGCCAGGTTGTCGTGGAGGTGCAAGCGGCCGGCATCTGCGGCTCGGACGTACATGGCTTCACCGGCAAGAGCGGCCGCCGCACGACCGGCATTGTGATGGGCCATGAGTTCGCCGGCACGATCAGCCAAGTGGGCGCGGAAACCGGGGAATACCGGGTCAAAGACGAAGTGGTCGTCATGCCGCTGTTCTCGGTGGCTCAAGGCGCGGACCCATATCCGATCAACATGTCTCCTCACCGGCGGCTGACGGGGATGAACGAGCACGGCGCCTATGCGCAACGGGTCGCGGTGCGGGCGTCGCAGCTGTTCCGCAAGCCCGAGGCCCTCAACTGGCAGCGGGCTGCGCTGTGCGAACCGCTGGCCGTCACGCTGCACGCCGCACGCATAACGCCGGTCAACCCGATGGATAAGGTAGCGGTCATCGGGGCCGGCCCGATTGGCCTGCTGGCAATGCTCTCCGCCCGGCTGAAGGGCGCAGGAACGATAATTGTCACCGACCGCTCCGCCCACCGGCTGGAGCTGGCCGAGGAGTTGGGCGCCGACGCCGTCATCAACGTAGGACCCGAGGACGCCCCAATCGACACTGCGGCGGCCATCCGCGAAATGACCGGGGGCGGCGTGGACGTTGCGTTCGAAGCCGTGGGCATCAGCCCAACTGCGCAGCAATCGGTTGACGCGACGCGCAACGGCGGCAACATTACCTGGATTGGCAACAATGCGCGCATGATCGAGGTGGACATGCAGAGTATCGTCACGCGCGAAATGAGCGTGCGCGGCTCTTATGGCTTCGACGAGACCGACTTTGCGGCCGCGATCGAGGTCCTCGCCTCGGGCCGTCTGAACGTAGATCCACTGGTGCAAAAGATCGCCCCGTTGGAGGAAGGGCCGGAGCTCTTCCGCAGCCTGGCCGCCGGGGAGTGCGAACTGGTGAAAATCATACTCAAGCCGTAGCCATTTCGGACGCCTGTCATTGAAGCGAAGGCTGACATTGGGCTTGTCATAACATCAGTTCCTGTGTTTGACTGAAAGCAATGATCCACTCAGGTCCAAACAGATGAAAATCGCGGCCTTCCCGAAGTGCTATCTGGATGAAATCTCGCTGCACCGCACGATGTCGGTCTTCGACTGGATCGGGCAGGCGCAGGCGTTGGGCGCGGAGGGATTGGAGATGTACGAGGGCTTTTTCTGGAGCCTGGACGACGCCTATATCGATTCGATCGGAGAGGCCATTGACGCGGCCGGCTTTGCCATGCCGATGCTCTGCTGCTCACCTGATTTTACCGACCCCGACCCGGGTAACCGCAAGCGCGCCGTGGAGCGGGAAGCGCGCATGATTGAGATTACGCGACGTCTGGGCGGGGCGGGCGCAGTCTGCCGTGTGCTGTCCGGCCAGCGCCGACCCGGTGTATCGCTCGAGCAAGGCCTGGAGTGGGTGACGGCGTGCATTGAGGAGTGCATCGAAGTTGCCAGAGAGCATGACATCGTACTGGGGCTGGAGAACCATTACAAGGACGGCTACTGGCAGTACCCGGAATTTGCCCAAAGGGCTGAGGTCTTTGTACAGTTGCTGGATACCGTTTCAGAGCGCAGACATTTCGGCGTACAGTTTGATCCGTCCAACGCGCTCGTGGCGGGGGACGATCCGGTGGAGCTGCTGCGCCAGGTCGCGGATCGCGTTGTGACGATGCATGCCAGCGACCGCTTTCTGATCGAGGGCGCCTCGCTGGAAGAGGTGCTCCTGCCCAACGGGCTCATAGGCTATCCCGATAAACTCCAGCACGGCGTGACCGGCCAGGGCAGCAACGATTACGACGCCATCTTCTCCATCCTGCGAGACAGCGGCTTCGACGGTTGGGTCAGCATTGAAGACGGCGTCAATGGAATGGAGGAGATGCGGGAAAGCCTTGAATTCCTACGGCGGATGCGCACACGCTATTTCGAGATGTGAGGGTCTGGAGGAGGACCCCACTGCTCTCAGTGCGGCGGAGGTTTCGACTTGACGATCAAGTTTGGCACCGATGGTTGGCGGGCCGTCATTAGCGAAGAGTTCACGTTCGAGAATGTGCGCAAGGTCGCGCAGGCAATTGCCGACGTAACGAACGACCAGTTCAAGGGATTGCCGCGCCTGCAGCCATCGCTGGTCGTGGGATTCGACACCCGCTTTCTGAGTGACCGCTACGCGGTTGCCGTGGCGGAGGTGCTGGCCGGCAACGGCATCCGCGTCTGGCTGAGCCAGGCCGATGCGCCGACGCCGATGATCTCGTACGCCGTTGTCGACAAATGGGCAGACGGCGGGGTGATGATCACCGCCAGCCACAACCCGCCCCGCTACAACGGAATAAAATTGAAGGCGTCTTACGGCGGCTCGGCCAGCGACAACACGCACAAGGAGGTCGAGCGGCGCATTCACCTGCGTGAGCAGCAAGGGACTCCGCCCAAGCGAATTGCCTATGATCAGGCGCTCGATGCCGGCATCATCGAGCGCTTTAACCCGCTGCCCGCGTTCCGAACGCAAATGCGCAAACTGGTCGACTTCGATGCGATCCAGCAGGCCGGTCTCGCGGTTGCCGTCGATGCGATGTACGGCGCAGGGCGGATCTACCTGCGTCGGTTGCTGGAAGGGGCCGACTGTCTTGTGACCGAGCTCCGTAACGAGATGAATCCCGGCTTCAACGGCATTCACCCTGAACCGATCGCCAGGCATCTGCAACCGCTGGTGGCCGAGATGGCGACCGGCAAATACCAGTTGGGGCTGGCCACCGACGGCGACGCCGACCGCATTGGCGCAATTGACCCTGACGGACGCTTTATCGACCCGCACCAAATCATGGCACTGCTGGTCGACTATCTGATTCAGGAGCGGTCGCTGCGGGGGAGCATTGCCAAAACGGTCAGCACGACGCAAATGCTGAACCGTCTGGCCGCGCATTATGGGTTGCATGTACACGAAACGCCGGTGGGCTTCCACTACATCAGCGATCTGATGCTGCAGGAGCCCGTACTATTGGGTGGGGAGGAAAGCGGGGGCATCAGCATCCTGGGCCACATCCCGGAAGCCGACGGACTGTTGATGGGATTGCTGTTGACCGAGATGGTTGCCAAACGGCGCAAACCCCTGGGTGCGCTGATTGACGAGTTGATGGGGCGGCCTTACATGGGAAGATTCTTCTATGGCCGCAACGACCGGGAGGTGAAACCGTTCGCCAAAGCGGACCTGGTCGAGCGGTTGATCGCCAACCGGCCCAGCGCGTTGACAGGATCATCCGTCGCCCAGGTGAGCAACCTGGACGGCGTAAAGTTCACGCTGACCAACAACAGCTGGCTGTTGATTCGTCCCAGCGGCACGGAGCCCGTTTTGCGCATCTACGCCGAAGCCCACTCTCGCGAAGCTGTCACGACACTGTTGGCCGAGGGGACTGTACTGGCCCAGCGCGTGCTGAACGGAATCTGAACGGAGCATCTCGGCAAGGCGACAAGAATTCATACGCAGAGATTGCGTAGAGTTACAAGGCGCCGCTGCTACGGAAGTAGACGGCGGTTTAAACTGACAGCGTTAGACGTCAAAGGGCGTGAGCCGCACGGCTCGCGCCCTTTCTGTGTCAGTCGCCTGACCGTGCTCCGTTTTCACGATGCGCGCCTGGACGTCGTTTTGTCCTGCAAACGCTCAGCCGGGCCTGCGCGCCAGTCGCTGTCTGACCTCCTGGCGCGTCTCCTCAAATGTCTGCCCCAACACCAGGTCTGACGATTTCTGGCCGCTGACGACACGCTGCGCGCAGGTCACACAGCCGAGCGATGCTTTGTAACTGCTCTGGTCGCAGTTCAGACAGTCGCACATGCGGATCATCATGAGAGAGAAGGCAAGTGTGTCCTCGTTTCCGTCACGCTGGCCCGCCACCCGGTCAACCAGGTCCCTCCAGGCGGCGCCTCGTTCCAGGCGAAGCGGTCGGATGGCCCGATGGGGAAAGAGTATTTCACTCTTGGGGTACATGACGACTCCTCTCTCGAAGTGAACCCATTGCTCGGTGTGGTCCGGCGACGGTTTTCGAATGCTATCTGCGCCGAGGCTATTTTTCGACCCGGTCGGTTGATTCAGGGCTCACGACCTGGCCGCGAGTTGGACGGCGAACAGGAGCGACAGTCCAAGAACCAGCAGAGAGATGAACAGGATAAGGGTCAAGGGCAGCAGGACGGCCGCCAGCGACCGGCCGCGCGTCAGAGCTGTTGCTTGCTCGTTGGCTCTGGCATAGACAATTGCCGACCAAATGGCCCCGACCGCGCTGCTCACTCCGCCCAGACACTGGACCGGCGCGAGGCCGATCAGCAGCAGCGGAACAGCGGCAAAGCCGGTGGCTGCAAAGAAAGGCTGCAAACGAACTCCCGCGCCGAAGGCCTTGTTGCAGACCATCACCATCGCGCCGTAGACGATCCAGACTGTTACCCAGCGCAGCGGCCAGTTGATCCACTCGCCGAGCGCGCTGAGAAAGGCCGCCAGCCAGCCTGGTAAGGGCTGGTCAAGGCCGGCGAGCATCAGCGTCAGGTCAGCCATCAGGGCCTGGTTGGACGGGGCGATCAGGCTCTTCACTGCGAACAAGGACCCGTCTTCAGACAGCATCCGGTCCAGTTGAGACGCTTGCGCGGCCACCCGCGCCAGGGGAAGGGCGCTGCCTGCCGAGGCGGCCTGCTGCCAGCTGACCATGAAGGGCACCAGTCCCGCCAAAAACCCGCAAAAGACGACCATGCCCAGCGATTGCCGCATGGTGATCCCGGAAAAGCCCGAGGCCCGCAGCTGCACAGCATCGCTCATCTTCTGGGGCGGGGGGAACCAGTCGGATAATCTCAAAGTCCGCCCCCGGCAATAATCGGCAAGGCAGTGATTGCAGCGCCCGCGATGCTGACTGCAAACAGGGTAATCCAGGCGCCTACTGCCGCCAGCGCCGCCGGCCCCGGAGACAGTTCATGGGCGACCTCCATTCCCCGATAGGCAATCAATATGCCCCACACATGGACCAGAAGTGTAGCGACGGAGACGAAGGGGAGCGCGGTGAGCAGGTACAGCAGGCGGGGAGCGGTGCTCAGGGACATCGCGCCCAGTGTCTGGCCCAAGGAGCCCCGGCCGCCGAACGCGCGCGCGAGTACATGTCCGATGAGACCGAAGAGCAGCCACTGGCCGACAATGCTGAGCGGTGTTGTAGCAAGGGTCAGAAAGCGGAACCAACCGCTGTCGTAGCCGCTGGATATGCGCAGGAAAGGCAAGACACCGCGCAGTGAGAGCTCGATTTCGTAGATCGTCTCACCGTTGGCCGCGCTCTGCCGCAGGAGCCACAGCACAACATTCAGGAGCGCATCGGAAGAAGGCAGTGAGGCCGTCAGCAGCAGGCCCCCGGCGACTCTGGCGACCGCGACCAGTAAGCTAACGCAGGCGCACAGGAAAAGTCCTTCAATCCATGGATTGTCATCGTCGACAATAGCAACGAAAGGATCGGGTTCCAGGAAGAGTGCCTGCCCGACAAAGCGAGGGTAGTTCTGTGGCTGTAACATCCGGCTGGAATGCGCCCCGCGGCCGCGGGAACGCTCCGTATGTTTGAAGAGTCGCCACAGGCGTTCAATTCACGCCGGCGGCGCTGAAATCTTCAAATTGAGAGTTGGGCTGAATTCGAAGGCGACAGCATTGCGACAACCTCGCTACATGAGCGCCGCGAATCCGGCTTGCGACAAATGCCGTCTGACCGCCCACAATCATAGCACAGGAACGACCTGCGCTCGAAAAACGCGACCGGATTGGAAGACGGAGGGCCGTGCCTGGCAAGACGAGCGACCACAGCGGCTGCAGCGCTTCAATAGGATTGATCCAGCCTTTTTCACGTGTTATTCTGGGGAAACTCACCCTGGCCGAGCGCTTCATCTCGAGGGATGCGGTAGACCGCTGTTTCGCTCATCAATAGGAAATACGTATTAGGCAATGCCTTCCTTACCGACCGGTAAGCTGGCGCCGGAGCTGCTGGCGAACTTGATCGCCTCGCTGCCAACCGAGGACCGTCATCTTGTCCTGGGACCCGGCGTGGGCGAAGACGCCGCCGTCATCGAACTGGGCGGCGCAGATATGCTGCTCGCGGCCAAGAGCGATCCGATCACCTTTGCCACCGATGAGATCGGCTATTACGCCGTAAATGTTTGCGCCAACGATCTGGCGGTATGCGGCGCCCGCCCCCGCTTCTACCTCCCCACGGTTCTTCTGCCCGAAGCGACGACCGAGGAGGAGGTGCGACAGATTTGCGATCAGGTCGGAGCCGCCTGCCGCGCGCTGGATGTCACGGTAGCGGGCGGACATACCGAGGTAACCGAAGCGGTGAACCAGCCGGTGATAGCAGGAACGCTGCTGGGAGAGGTCGCACGGCGCAAGGTCGTGCGAACCGGTGGCTGCCGCCCCGGCGACCTGGTCTTGCTGGCCGGCAGCGCGGCGGTTGAGGGCACGTCGATCATCGCGCGCGAGATGCGCGATGCGCTGCTGGCCAAAGGCTGGCAGGCGGCGCAGCTGGATGAGGCGGCCAACTATCTGTACGAGCCGGGCATCAGCGTCCTGGCGCCGGCGCTGGCTGCGGCTGAGGCGGAACTGGTGACGGCGATGCACGACCCGACCGAGGGCGGGGTCGCGACCGGCTTGTGGGAGCTGGCCGACGCGTCCGGCTGCGGGCTGGAGGTGGAGCTGGACAAAATTATGGTAACGCCCGCGACCGCGGCCGCGTGCGCCGCTTTCGGGCTGGACCCGCTGGGCACGATCGCGTCGGGCGGGCTGCTGGCGACCGCCGCGGCGGATGACGTGGGACCGCTGTTCGAACTGTGGCAAGGCATCGGAGTTGATGCCAGGCGCATCGGGCGCGTGCTGCCGGCCGACGGAGGCGTCTACGGCCTGCAAAACGGTGTGAGAGTACCGCTGCCGCGCTTCGACGCCGATGAGAATTAGTGAAATTGTGGAGCGGTAGTAAGGTCACTTGATAAGGGAAAGTTCCTTGCGGATTCTTCCAAGTTTCTTATTCCTCGAAACGTGTCCCGTCTTGCGCGCAAGCTTCTACGCCCCCGTTACAATTCCCTCGACCGTCTCCGCCTTAAGATGGTCCAACACCGCCTTCATCAGCCTGCGGAAAGAGTCCTCTGCAACGGCCTCTTCGAACGTTCTTGTCTCAAATTGCGGCCTGCGAGAAGTGCGACCAAATCTTCGCCCGAGTCTAGCATGTCATAAACGCGCAGCTGACGGTCCGCGCTGGAGCCGTTCTCGATGATCTGCTCGATCGGCGCGATCTCCTTTTCGCTGCCCAATTCGGCGATCTCCTCGCCCACCAGCTCCAGCAGCTCACGCGCCAGATCGCGTGCAGGCAGCTCGGCCTGTTTGCCGAAGTCGATCATCTTGCCGTCCAGCCCGTAGCGGGCCGCGCGCCACTTGTTCTCGTCGATCAGCTCCTTGCCGTAGACGCGGAAGGTAACGTTGCGCTGGCGCAGCTTCCAATGCCACAACACAAGCGCCTGGCATAGCGCCGCGATTGCAATCGCCTCGTCCACCCGCGGGCAGAGGTCGCAGATGCGGAATTCAATGGTTGGATAGGTGTGGTGGGGCCGAATGTCCCACCAGATCATGCTGGCGTCGGGGATACAGCCTGTGTTGACCAGTGAGCGGACCAGCCCCTCGTACGCGGCCCGGTTGGGAAAGACGTCGGGAATGCCGCTGCGGGGCATGTCCTCGAAGACGACGGGGCGGTAGCTCTTCAGCCCGGTGCGGCGACCGGCCCAGAAAGGGCTGCTTGCGCTGAGCGCGAGGAGATGCGGAAGCATGTAGCGCAGGACGTTCATCGTGTCGATGGCGAAGTCGGGGTCGTCCAGACCGACGTGCACGTGCATGCCGAAGATGAGCATACGCTGGGCGAGCAGCTGCATCCGTTCAAGCGCGCCCTGGTAACGCGGGAAGGGCGTGATTTCCTGGTCTGACCAGTTGCTCATGGGGTGAGTGGAGGCGGCGACGATATCGACGCCTTTCTCATGCGCCAGGCGGCAGATGAAGGCGCGCTGGCGCAGCAGCTCCTCCTTGGCTTCGGCGGCCGTTGAGCAGACCGGTGTGCCGAGCTCCACCATCGACTGGTGCAGCTCCGGCTTGATCTCCCGTTCCACCATCACCATCTTGTCGTCTTCGATCAGCTGGGTGATGAACGAACGCAGCAACCCGCTCTCCGGATCGACGACCTGATACTCCTCCTCGATTCCGAGCGTCAATTGAGGACGTGCTATCATAGGGCGTTCTCCGTCTGCGAAACAAGAAAATCAACGACTGCCTTGCCGTCCTCCCCGCTCTCGCGCCAGAGCTGGCGTTGCTGGTCGGAACTGGCCCCGCGCGCGATGATCGTTTCGACATGCTCAACTTCAGCACGGCAGTTGAGCCGGTCCAGCACCGGGTCGACACGCTCAAGCAGTTCATGCAACAGGTCGCGGATAGGGACCTCCTGCTCGATGCCGAAATCGAGCAGCTTGCCCTGCAGACCGTAGCGAACCGCCCGCCACTTGTTCTCGGCGATCAGCGTACGTTCGTAGAGGCGGAATGACATGTTGCGGTGGCGCAACTCGACCATCCAGGCGACAGTCGCCTGGATCAGCGCGGCGACGGCGAGCGCGTCATCGATCTCCGGCAGCGCGTCGCAGACGCGAATCTCCAGCGCCGGCAGAGCCGCCGGGTCAGGGGGACGGCTTCGCTCGCCTCGCTCCTCTTCACTCGCCCTCCGGTGTTCGCGGGGACGAATATCCCACCAGATCGCCTCAGGGTCGGAGATGCTGTTCGTCCGCAGAAGCGTATCGACGTAGCTCATGTAGTGGTTGTGGCTAAGGAACGCGTTCGGGATCCCGGTGCGGGGCAACGCGTCGAGCAGCACCGAACGATGGCTTGCCAGACCCGTGTCGCGGCCCTGCCAGAAGGGTGAGGAGTTGGCAAGGCAGAGGATGTGGGGCAACAGATACCGCATCGCGTTCATCACATCTATGACCAGGTCGCGTTCGCCAAGGCTGACGCGGACGATCATGCCGAAGGCAAGCAGCCGCCGGGCGACGAACTGCGTGTCCTCTATCAGGGCCCGGTAGCGGGGCGACTCCTCCTCGTGTACGCGCTCCCAAAGGCTGAAGGGATGGCCCCCGGCAGCCATCAGTTTGAGGCCGTGCGAGGCGGCCAGTTCCCGCATCGAGCGGCGGCGGCGCAACAGCTCGCCGCGCACACGCTTCACATCCCGGCAGACCGGCGTTCCGACGACAGGAACGACAAACGCCAGGTCGGAGGCACGGGAGGACTCTTCTTTTTCCTCGTGAAGCGTAAGCCCCTGAGCCGTGGCGAAACCGCGCAACTCGCGGCTGTCCGGATCGACAAATTGGTACTCTTCCTCAATGCTGATGCTGAATGATGGCTGGCTGTAGTCGGTCATGGCTCGCTCTATGTCTTGAATCTTTGCTCGGGTTGGCACTCTATAAAGTATTGGTCCCGGGAAGAAGCATCGCAGCTCCGCGGCTCGTTAATTGCCTTTATCCACGATCACAAAGACCGGCACGATCGAGCCGCCGCCGGCCGTAACGTTCAAGAGCGTCTCGCTGCTCAGCCGGCAGAGACAGCCGTGTACGTGCGCGCTTCGGAACAGGAACGGATCCGAATCGACCAGTCGGCGGTCGATCTCCACGTCCCCCTCTTCGTTCAGCGCGGGAAAAGGCTCGAATGCAATCTGCACACGCTCCTGGACGACCATCGGTTCGTCGGCCGCGCCGGAAAGGGCCGCGTCCCAGGCGCCCTGCTCCGTCTCCCAGCCGATGCGAATGCCCTTGCCACCGTATTCATCGTTCGGCTTGAGCACCAGCCGTTCCCGGTTGGCGCTGACCCAAGGAAGCAAATCGATCGGGTTTCCGGCCGGGTCAAGCGTGGCGCGCGCCTCCACCGTGCGCGTCCAGGGAATGTGGGCGCGGACCGCCCGCTGCTCAGCTTCGGTCAGCAGATGGGCGTTGCGTTCGTCGCAGGCAACTGCGAAGCTGGCCTTTTTGTGCAGCAGCTTGCAACTGAACGGATTCACGAGACAGACGGCGCCAGCGCGCAGCGCGGCGACGATCGGATGATCCAACCCGTAGCGCGCCAGCAGCTCGCTCGTCAGCACTCGCTTGTAAACGAAATCAACCGGCACGCCGTTGGCGTAAAGTTGCCCATGGCGGAAATCCATCTCATCCGGCGCGCAGGTGACCGAAGCGATGCCGTTCTCAGCAAAAAGCTCCGTGAACAACTCGAACTCGCTGGCGGTCGGCACGCCGTGCCAGTCGACGATAGCAACGTCGGGAAGCTTGCCGCGATTGCCACGCCATTCGTGGTAGACCCGCAGAAACTCGTTGATGGCAGGTCGTCTGCTGGGCAGCGTTCGCACCGCATACCGTTGCCCGAACGCCCGCATGACCGGCATCTCCAGGAACAGCCCGCCAAGCACGTCCGAGTAGGCCATAGAGGCCGGGCTTTCGCCATTGATCTCGACAAAACTCAGGCTGCGTGCGCCGTCTTCGTTGCGGGCGTAGAAGCTATCCAAACGCGCGGTGGGAATCGGCCCATCGTAACCTTGCTCAATTTGGAACAGCTGCTCCTCTTCCGGGGTCGCATGAATCTGAGCCCGCAACTTTGCATCTTCGAGCATCAACCGGGCCAGCCTGTCAAATATGCGGGCAATCAGCTCCGTGCGCGCAGCCAGATAGCGCCACTCCGGCGGCGTGTAAAGCAGCGGCCGCAAGACCGTGCAAATCAGGCGCTCGCCGAAAACCATGCCTCTTTCCGCCATACGGGCGGTTAACAACGCCCAGCTGTCATCGGCAAGGCCAGGTCCGTAGAGAAGGTCATGGTAGAAGGAGATAGCGGCCGATGAACTCATGAGGCGGTGAGTTTCAGGCATTCCCGAAGCCGAAGCCGTGCTCGCCGGCCTCCGGGTCGCGAAAAGTCAGCGTCAGGTCGAAGCTTCGATGGTCTACCGACTGCGGCTCCCTGCTCAGCCCGACAGAGAGAAGGGCCTCGACCCTGTAGATCTGGTCAGGTAAGACGGGGGCCTTCAGATGCAACGTGTTGTTGAGGCGCGTATCGGTCTGCGCCAGCAGCACAAGGCTGTTGTTTTCGCTGCAGTCCGGGTTGTAGACGATCAACTCTACGTTGGGCGCCTCTTCCTCCAGGCGTGCGGGCAGCCAGATCCGCACCCAAAGGCGGCGCAGGTCCGGGTATGGATAGATGAGAATCCGCTCGAAACGCAGCGGCGTGTCCGGCTCAAACAGGTCGATTTGGGTCATTGCGACAGGCCACACGTTTACAACCCGCGGCAGAGGTACGATGCAAGAAAGCCGGCTTCGGCAGCGCTCTGAATTTGGCGCTTGCGTGCCCAGGCGGGCAAGTTTATGCTTTGAAGGGCCCTGTCGGCCGCGGCACGCCGCGACTGGCGCCGCCCACAGGTTAAGTATAACAGGAACTGTCGCCTTGAAACACCTGAAAATCCTGGCCGATGACGTGACCGGAGCCGCCGATACGGCGGCGCGCTGCCGGCAGTTCGGCCTGCCGGCGACCATCTTTCTTGACGTTCCTGCATTGCAGCTGCCACCCGGAGCACTCGCTTTCACCTCCGACTCGCGCCATCTTCCACCCGAGGAGGCCGCGCAGCGAACACGCGATGTGGCAGCGGCGATACCGGTATCGGACGCGCGCTGGTATAAGAAGATCGATTCAACCTTACGCGGCAACATCGGCAGTGAGGTTGACGCCCTGCTGGAACTGCTGGACGAGCCCGCCGCGGTCGTCTGTCCGGCCTTTCCGGCCCATGATCGCGGCCTGCACGACGGTTATCTCGCGGCCCCCGGATTTGCGCCGCGGGATGTTCATTTGCCCTCCCTCCTGCGCAGGCAGAGCCGTCATCCTGTTGGCGCAATCCCGTTGCCGGTTGTGCGGGGGCCGGAGTTGGCTGCGCACATGCAGCGTGTGCAGCGAGAGATGGCCGGTGGCATACAATCGCGGCGCTTCGTCCTGGTTGTGGACGCGCAGACCGACGATGATCTGGACCGCGTTGTGCAGGCTCAGCAGGAGGCCCTGCCGGACGCGCTGCTGTGTGGTAGCGCCGGATTGGCGGGCGCCCTGGCCCGCCGAATCGGCCCGCTGGCGGGCTTGGCGGACCTGTCCGATACGCGGGAGATACCGCCCAGAATTCAGACAGCTCTGCTGGTCATGGGCAGCGGCAGCCGGTCCGCCCACCGCCAAATCGCCTTTCTGCTCGATTCCGGGTCAGCTTCGCAACCGGGTGAGCAGTCCCGCCGCGGTCCTCCGCACCTCTCCGTCAGCCGGATGCTCGTCTCCCCGCAGACCGACCTGGACGGCGTCGCCGGCCTGGATCCGACGCAGACCGTCTGGCTCCTGCAGCAGCCGATTCCGGATCCGGGCGCGGTGCTGGAAGGTAGAGACGCGCGGCGGCTTGCCGATCATCTTGCACGCATCGGGGCGGCCGCCTTCAACCGGCGGCGACCCGACCTTCTCGTCCTGGTAGGCGGTGCTACGGCGATGCAGATCCTGAAGCGTCTGGGCGTGGAGCGCCTCACGGTCACGCGCGAGCTGTTGCCGGGCATGCCTTTATGCAGCGCGGCGATTGACGGTCGGCCTGCCCTTGTCTCGATCAAGCCGGGAGACTTCGGTGGAAAAGATACGCTCTTGGCGCTGCTGTCCGTAGCCGGCTGAGCGCAGAGTTGCCAAGTCGAAAGCCGGGCCGGAAACGCCGTGCAGAAGAAAGTGTGCGGAGCTAATCCCGCACTACTTCAACGCGTTGATGTTCTCCCGCACTTTCAGAATTGCGTTGGCGATGTCGTCCATCTCGCCAGGCTCGGCCAGGAGGAGATTCTGGCTCAGCGAGACCGTCTGCTCGCATAGCAGTTCGCTGTTCGGGCAGGGCGTCACGCGGCTGAACGGCTCAACAAGAGGGGGTTGGCGGTAGAGAGGGTAGGGATAGACCGGCGACGCGGGAATGTTCTCGGCGCGCAGCGCAGCGATGAATTCACGGCGCGGCAGACCGCCAAATCGCTCGGCCTCATACCGGATCAGAAAGAGATGGTGGGCGTGGGCATCAGCGCGGGGATCCCAGCGCTGGGCCGTCAGACCGTCGATCTCGGCAAGAAAGCTGCGCAGACGGCGGGCGTTGCTCATACGGCGCTGCAGCTGCTCATCCAGGCGGGACAAACCGGCGGACAGGACCGCCGCGTGCCAGCCGCTCAGGCGCAGGTTTGTGCCCAGATTCGGATGCTCATAGCCGTCACCGCTGCGACGCCGGCCGCAGTTGACAATGCTCCACATTCGCTCCGCCAGATCATCGTCGTTGGTCAGAAGCGCGCCGCCTTCACCGGCGGTCAGATTCTTGCTGGTCTGGAAGCTGAAGGAGCCGACCGTGCCCAGCGCGCCGACCGGCTTACCGCGCCAGCTGCTTCCGTGGGCGTGGGCCGCGTCTTCAATCACGGCCAGATTGTGCTGCCGCGCCAGGGGCAGCAGACTGTCGAAGTCGACCGACAGGCCGCCGAAGTGGACCGGTACAACCGCCTTCGTGCGCCTGCTGATAGCCGTTTCTACGCTTGAAACGGAGAGATTCCACGTATCCAGGTCCACGTCGGCAAAGACGGGGATTGCGCCGACAATCCGCACAGCCGCTGCCGTCGCGATAAAGGTGTATGGCGGCACGATCACTTCATCGCCGCGGCCGATGCCGAGGGCCCGCAGGGCTGTCTCCAGAGTGGTCGTGCCGTTAACCGCGCTGACACAGAAGCGGGCGCCGTGGCGGGCGGCAAAGGCGCTCTCAAATTCGGCCACAGCCGCGTCGTAGCCGCCCCATTCGCCCCGTTCGAGCACCGCCATCAGTCCGGCTTGCTCGCTCTCATCCCATTGCGGCCAGCCCGGCCAGGGCCGAGTGCGCACGGGTTCCCCGCCGTGAATTGCCAGTGTGCCGTTCATCGCGCCTACCCCTATGCGGGCGGACCTCCTGGGCTCTCTGAACTGACCATCTGTGCGCACAGCTCCAGCGCTCGCTTCAGCGCCTGCGGACTGGCTTTGCCCTGGCCTGCAATGTCGAAGGCTGTCCCGTGCGCCGGGGTTGTGATCGGTGTTGGCAGGCCGCCGTGGATCGTGACGCCCCGCTCAAAGCCCAGGAGTTTCATCGCAATCTGCCCCTGGTCGTGGTACATGGTTACGACGCCGTCGAACTCGCCGCGGCGCGCCCGCACAAAAACGGTATCTGGAGGGAATGGCCCGGTCGCGGCGATATCCTCCTCCTGGGCGGCTTCGACCGCCGGGCGGATCGTCTCGATTTCTTCGCTGCCGAAAAGCCCGCCCTCGCCGGCGTGGGGATTCAGACCGGCCACTGCGATGCGCGGCGCCGGCACACCGCTGCTGCGGACAGTGTGATGGAGCAAACGGATGGCGGGCAGGATCTCATCTACAGCGATGCGCTCGCACGCGTCGCGCAGGGGAATGTGGGAGCTGACACGTGCAGTCCACAGACCGTCCAGCGTATTGACCTCACCGACATAGCCGCTGACGCCCAGACGCTCGGCGAAGTAACGCAACTCGTCCTCATGGCGGCTGCCGGCTGCGTGCATCGCCTGCTTGTTCAGGGAGGCATAGCAGATGCCGTCGATAGCGCCGGAACACGCCAACTGCGCCGCGTAGTCCAGCGTCTGAAGAACGTAGCGGCCCGCGGCCACGTTCACACGGCCCGGCGTATGCGCTTCAGGCGAGAAAGGAGGGCCGGTCAGGAGCAGTGGTCCCCGGGGGGCGCGGGCCAGGTCCCCCGGCTGGCTGCAGGTCGGCAGATCAAGCGAGACTCCGGCGCACTGCGCGCCCCATTGCAGCACCCAAGGATCGCCAATGACGACGATATCTACGTCGCCAAACGGCGCGGAACAGCTATCGATGGCTGCTGCTTCGGCCAGAACGCGAGCTGCGACCTCCGGCCCAATCCCGCAAGGGTCACCTAGCAGGAGCGCAAGACGGCATCTGCCCATCGGCAAGCTCATGCGTACTCGAGCACCGGTTCCAACTGCCACGGTGTCTGCATGATGCCGTGCGTGAAGGAGAGAGGGGCTTCTCCGGTGATGGTGAGGCGAGGATGCGCTTCGACCTCTGCCCGCAGGCTGGGGCTGACGTAGAAATCCTCCAGGCTGAGCGTATCGCGGATGAATACCATCTTGGCCTCCTCCTGCGGTTCGGCGCAGATGCGCAGAGCCACCTGCAGCGTGCGTTCGTCGTCGGCGAAGGTGAGCGGCAGATGGGAGCGGGTGGCGCTGAAGATGCCTGACGTCACCGCGTTCATATAGGTCGCCTGCCAGTCAATCTTGCGGAAGACCCGGGACGTGGTGACGTTGGCCAGGCCGAGGCCGGAGACATTGCCGTGCGTCTCCTCGGTCAGGTCGAGGACGGTGATTATGGCCACGTCCACCTTGCCGAAGTTCTCGGGCTGGCGGGGGATGCTCAGGCGGCTGATGACGTTGGTGTCCATACCGGTGCCGGAGATGTTCTTGCCCAGATCGCGCACGACCAGCACGTCCACCGCCGCGAAGGGAATCTGCGCCAGGTAATCCTTGGCCTTGACCAGCAGGTCGGCCTCCCGTTGCGTGCCGACTTCGGCAGCGGTCAGACCGGCGATCAGCCCGGTATCCTCGTAGGCGTTTTCCACCGGGCAGATGGCGCCGCGAAAGTTCGTATTGGTCTCGTAAACGCGCGCGGCCGGTTCCAGGTAGATTTGAAAATTCCTGCCGCCGCCGCTGTGCATCATCGAGGCGCCGTGCTGCTTGCCCCAGCCGATGACGCACATCTTGGAGGGGCCGCTCTCCAGGTGGCTGCGGAAATCGGTATGCGGCTTAATGCGGCTGACCAGAATTGCATGGTCGGCGGCCATCGAGTCCTTGCCTTGGCAGACCGCCGGTCCGTTGGGGATGTGGCCGATCTCCTCCACCTCCATCGTGGCGCGGATCTCAACGCCGACCGCCTCTTCGGTAACACCCATGCCGGCGAGGATCTCTTTCTGGCCCTCGACGGTCGCGCCGCCGTGGCTGCCCATCGCCGGCACGACGTATGGCTTCATGCCGGCCGCCTTGAGATGGTCGGCGGCGGCGCGCACGATGCGGGAGAGGTTGGCGATGCCGCGGCTGCCTGCGCCAATCGCGACCGTATCGCCCGGCTGCATCGGGGCCATGATGCCGCTCTCGGTCAGCGCCTTGCCCACGGCTGCGTGAATGTCGTCGACTTGAGGCGTATCAAAGGTCTGATGAACGGCCAGAAGCGTTGCGGGCAGCGCGGCCGGGAAGCGAATATCCTGGATCTCTTCAAGCAAGTTCATATCGGTTCTCCTTCATAATGGAAAAGCAGGCCGTTTTGGCGGAATTGCAAAAGCCCTTCAAGTCCGCCATTGCCCGACGCGCGAAATCGGTTGAGTATTCGGACACCAGGTTTCCCAAGATGCTATCGAAATTACGGGCAAGAATATCCTGGATGGCGTCGCCGGCCGCGCGCGTACTACTGAGCGTACTTGGAGATAGAAAGTCCGACTGTGAACTGAGCAAGGCGAGAGTGTCCCGCTCGATCGAAACATATGCATTTTGGGAGAAAAGCCGGCTCTTCACTATTCAACCTTCGACTCGAAAAGCTGAGACTGGGCCGGGGAGGAGGTCATAGCCTGTTGCTTGCTGTTAAGACTGGCCTGTTCAGCCAAAGTGTTGCGTTCCCAGAATACGCCATCCGCATAGCCCTGTATGGTCGAGTCGTCCGCGGCCAATGCCAGACGCTTTTCGGCCAAGCAACAGTATTCGTGGTCGATTTCGATGCCTATATAACGGCGGCCCAGTTTCATTGCGACGACTGAGGTAGTGCCGGAACCGAGAAAGGGAGCGAAAACCACTCCATTCGCGTGGGTACTCGCCAGGATGACTTTTGCCAGCAACTTCTCAGGCTTCTGGGTCGGATGATCGGTGTTCTCAGGCATTGACCAAAAGGGGACGGTCAAATCGGTCCACAGGTTGGAAGGATAGGTTCTGCGGAAGCGTCCGTTGTCAGTGTCCTGCCAGTCTTTGGGTGCGCTGTTCTCGTCGGTATACGGGGCGCGCACGCGGCGGGAAAGCCGAACCGCATCAACATTGAACACATATTCATCGGAAAGTGTGCAAAACCAGATGTCCTCCGCCGCGTTTTTCCAGTTGGACTTTGCTCCTCGTCCCTTTTCGCGCTCCCAAGTAATACGATTGCGGACTATAAAATGACGCTGCGCAGCCCGCTGGATGGCAGAGGAAGAGCGCCAATCCCCGCACAGATAGAGAGACCCGTTCGGCTTGAGCAGACGCGTCATCTGCGGCAGCCAGCTTTCCAACCACTCTTCGTAAGAATCGAGCGAGCGGGCTGCGAAAGTACGGCCGTTGAACTGCTTCGTCAGATTATAGGGCGGATCAACAAAGATAAGGTCGGCAAAATGACTTGGCAGGTAATCCAGTGCGATCAACATGTCCTGGTGGATTGTCCGATTCAGGATCGCGTCAAGCTTGACCGAGCCATTCAGAGTGAGCAAGTGGCTGCCATACCGTTCACGTTCTGCATCGCTAAGAGAGATGGTGCGGTTGCGGGAGGCTCTGGCCTTCATGCGTGCGATTCCCCTTTCACCTTTGACACGATCTCCCGCAGTAGGCCTTCGAAATCGTCGGTTGCCGCGGTGAATGCGTCTGAGGCGATCACCAGCGGCGCGCCGAACACCACGATTTCGGCGCCCATTTCCAGCGTTTCGATCGCCTGCTCGACCGTCAGTCCGCCCACGGCCTGTACGGGGATGTCGACCGCGGCGAGGATCGCTGGCAGGTCGTCGAGAGGGCTGAGGCCGGGGATCATGTTGCGCTCATCGAAGCCGGTATGAACGATGATGACGTCGACGCCCATCTCCTGCGCCTCTATGGCGCGGCCCGCTTTGTCGGCGCAGAGCATTACATCGCACATCACCTTGCCGCCGTACTGCTGCGCCATCTTCACCTGCTCGATGATGCTGGCATCGTGCGCGACACCCATGACGACGACGTAGTCGGCGCCGGCCTGGAACATCATCTCCGCTTCGAGGCCGGCCCCGTCCATTGTTTTCAGATCGGCCACAATCGGATGGTCGGGGAAGGCGTCGCGCATGGCGCGTACGCTGTGCAGCCCTTCGGCGAGGATCAGCGGCGTGCCGGCCTCCAGCCAGTCGACTCCGGCGCGCACTGCCGCGCCGGCCATGTCCAATGCTTCGTCAATTGATGTTACGTCCAGGGAAACCTGAATGATCGGTGCTTTCTTCGACAAGAGAGGACTCCGCAAAGGGTGGAAAGCGACAAGCATTCGAACGATTGCTCTGCCGCAACGTCAGAATCGGGTCGGTCGGAAATGGTTGCAACGCCTGTCAACAAATTTCAGAAAACAGGTCTCGCACCGAAACGGTGAAGCCGTTCAGGAGGGCGGAAGTCGCCTCTGCGTCCTCGTCGAACTCGCCATTGACGGCATATATCTCCTCGTCAAGCGTCAGGACTGTGACCGACCTCTGCATAGGATCGATAATCCAGTATTCAAGGATGCCAGCCTGCGCGTACTCAAGGCGCTTTGTTACCAGATCCCGCTGCGGATCATCCGGGCTGACAACCTCCATTACAAGATCGGCGCCTTGCCAGAACCGTTCGCCCAACCTGTGGGCATGGTCGCGCGCCATGTACACGATGTCCGGCTCGCGGAACTTGCCGGGCCAGAGCTGGATGCGCAGCGGAGCGAACATTACTGCGCCCAGTTCATTGGCTTCGACAAAACCTAAGAGGGCGCGATACAGAAAGGCTACAAGGCGCTGGTGCGAAAAGGTGGGCGTCGGCAGGACCTCCAACTGCCCGTGCGAGAACTCAATGAGGTGGTTTGTGTCGAGCGCGAGGTACTCCTCCTCGCTCCAGTGGCCCTGCGCGGGGAAGAGGTGCGCTATCTCCCAGGTCGGTTCGGCTGTGCTGTCGGGTACCGGCGGCGAACAGGTCATTTCCTGCCCACTCTCAACTTATCTCGGCAAACATGTCGCGCACCGAAACTGTGAATCCATCCAGCAGTCGGGAGGTTGCCTCCGCGTCCTCGTCGAACTCACCGTGGAGCGCGTAGGACTGCCCATCCAGCGTCAGCACGGTGATTGACATTTGAATTGGATCGACGATCCAGTATTCGGGGATCCCGGCCTGCGCATATTCGTGACGTTTTGTCACGAGGTCACGGTCAGGATCATCGGGGCTGGCAACCTCCATGACCAGGTCGGCTCCGCGCCAGAACTCTTCGCCGCGCCTGCCGGCGTGCTGGGGGGCCATATACACAATGTCCCGTTCGCGGAATTTGCCCCGCCAGAGTTGAATGCGCATTGGCGCGAATAGAACTATGCCCAATTGTCGTGTGCGTACGACGTTGTCCAGTTGCTCGAACAGGGCGATGAGCAACAACTGGTGGGACTGTGTTGGCAATGGCAAGAATTCTAAGTAGCCGTCCGAAAACTCGATTAGGTGGTTGGTGTCGAGCGCGAGGTACTCCTCCTCGCTCCAGTGGCCCTGCGCGGGAAAGAGTTGCGCTATCTCCCAGGTCGGTTCGGCTGTTTTTTCAAGTTTGGATGGCGATTGGGCCATGTCCTGATTCCCTTCCTTAAGGGAATGAATCGAGTCCGTTCGTCCTATGCGTCCAGGCGGAGGACCGACTTCACGTTTTCGCCCTGCTCCATCGCTTCGAATGCTTCTTCCCAATCTTCCAGGGCGTAGACGCCGCCGATGACGGGAGCCAAGTTCACCTGGCCGGTCGAGAGCAGCGCCAGGACGCGCTCCCACGTCGGGTAGAGGTGGCTGAAGGTGCCCTGCAGCGTCACCGCTTTGCCGACGAGGGGATCCAGGCTGAAATCGAGCGGCTGCGGGCCCCAGCCGATCTTGGTAATGCGTCCGTTGGGCCGCACCAGCTCGAGGGACTGTTCGAGAGCCTTGCTGACGCCGGTGGCGTCGATGACCAGGTCGGCGCCAAAGCCGTCGCCGAGTGAGTTGATCAGGGCCATCGCATCCTCGCGCTGCACGTTGAGAGTGTAGTCGGCGCCCAACTCGGCCGCCACCTCCATGCGCTTGGCATCGGCGTCGGTGCCGAGGACGACGAGCGTCCCCGCGCCGCGTATGCGGGCGATCTGGAGCGCCATGATGCCGATTGGGCCCGGCCCCTGGATTACGACAAGATCACCGGGCTTCATGGCGGTCTTCTCGACCAGCGCGTTGTAGGCGACGCAGATCGGTTCTGTGAGCGCGGCGTGCTCGTCGGGCACGTTCTCCGGCACGCGGTGCAGGATCTGCGGGCGGGCCGCGACGTAGCGGGTCATCGAGCCGTCGGCCAGCGCGCCGTAGCCGAGCCGGCTTGGGCAGAGATTGTAGTCGCCGCTGAGGCAGTAGACGCACGCCCCACAGATTTCAGCCGCCGTCTCAACCGCCACTCGGTCGCCGGTCTGCCAATCGGAGACGTTGCCGCCGACGTCGACGATCACCCCGGAGAACTCGTGGCCCAGCACAAGCGGCAGCACAATCTCCCAGGACTGCATATTGCGCCACATATGCACGTCGGAGCCGCAAACGCCGGTCGCCTTGACCTCGACCAGCACCTGATCCGGCCGCATCTCCGGTTCGGGCACGTCCCGTACCTCTACTTCCTTGTCTCCGAAACCGTACTTGGAAACTGCCTTCATGGGGCTGACTCGCTTGTGGTTTTCGGCAGGCGACGCGCCTTGCTTCCGAATGCCGGCGGCCCTGAGAGTGTGTCTCCATTATAGCCGAAATGTCCGCGCGCAGGCGAACGCACCGGACGGAGACAAGATTGCGGCGAAGGAAAAATCAGATCATGGCGCAAGCGGCGGGAGGGGGTTTGGCGTTGAGGGGCAGCCGGTTCAATCCGACAGATTCTCGTGGTGAATGCAGGCCACGCTCGGCCCGTCCAGCTGTATCAGGTCGGGCACTGCCGCTTCACACTCTGCCGTCTTCCAGGCGCAGCGAGGGTGAAAGACGCAACCCTGCGGCCGCTCTCCCAGCCCCGGAATGCGGCCCGGGATCGGGTTGAGGACGTTCTCTTCGTGCAGGTCGTGGGCGCAGCGCAGCAGACCGATCGTGTAGGGATGGCGGGGCCGGTTAAACAGCTCCGCCACAGTGCCCGTTTCAACGACCTTGCCCGCATAGAGCACGACAGCCTCGTCGGCGCTGGTAGCCACGACGCCAAGGTCGTGGGCCACGAGCACGACGGACATGGAAAGCTCGCGCTTGAGCCGGTCAAGCAGGGTGAAGATCTGCGCCTCGACCGTGACATCGAGCCCGGTTGTCGGCTCGTCGGCGATCAGGAGGACGGGTGACGGCGCCAGCGCCATTGCCAGCACGATGCGCTGCTGCATGCCGCCGCTGAACTCGTGCGGGTAGGCTTCGAGGCGGGCAACTGCGTCGGGGATCTCGACGCGCTCCATCAGCTCGATCGCCTGTTCCTCCCGCTCCGCCTTCGACAGAGCGGTATGGTATTTCAAGACGCGCTTGATCTGCTCGCCGACTGTGAGCACGGGGTTGAGCGCGCCGCTGGGGTCCTGCATCATGTAAGTGATGGCGCGGCCGCGCAGACGCAACAGCTCCCGGCGGCTGATCTCTTCGCCCTGGAAGACGATGCGGTCGGCCTCCCATTCGCCATTGGCGGCCAGACCGTTTACCAGCGCCATGGCGGCGGAACTCTTGCCGCTGCCGCTCTCACCGACGATGGCGACAGTCTGGCCCGCGCCTACAGTCAGCGAGAGGCCGTCGACTGCGTTCAGGCGCTGGCGGCCGGCGCCGTAGTGGACGCGCAGATTGTCGATCTGCAGAAGGGGATCAGCGCCGTTCGTTGCGGCCATCAGAGATCGGCCTCTTCGAACCGGTATTCGGGATCGAGAACGTTGCGGATACCGTCGCCGAGCACGGAGAAGGCGAATACCAGCAGCGAGATTGTGAAACCGGGAATGAATATGTGCCAGAACTGCCGGTTGAGGAAGTACTCCTGCGTGCGTGCCAGGATCTTGCCCAGCTCGGGCTGCGGTTCAGCCGGTCCCAGCCCCAGAAATCCCAGGCCGGCCGTGCTGAAGACGGCAACGCCCAGGTATGTTGTCGCCTGGATGATGACAGCGGTCAGGCAGTTTGGTATCAGCTCGAAGGCGACGATGCGCCAGACCGGCATACCCATCAGCTGCGCGGCCCTGATGTAGGCGCGATGGGCCTGGGGGATGGTGGAGCCGCGCATCGTTCTGGTCAGGCGTGGGGTGAAGGTGAAGACGAGCGCGAGTACGATCGTCATCTCCGGGGTCGTGGTGATCGGTCCGATCTCGATGCCCTGGGTACCCCAGGCCGCGACCAGGATGACGGCCAGGAGGATGCCGGGAAAGGTGAGCAGGGCATCGATCAGGCGCATCACGATCTCGTCGAAGAGCGAGCCCTGGAAGTAGCCGGTGAGGCTGCCAAGGACGATTGCCAGGATGGTGGCCATCAGCACGCTGGAGATCGAAATGACGAGGGTCGTGCGCGTGCCGTAGATGAGGCGGCTGAGCATGTCGCGGCCGAGCGAGTCGCTGCCCAGCAGGAGGCGCTCGCCCGTGGCGGTGGTTGACATCACGTCCAGCGGCAGCAGATCGCCGGCCGCCGCCCTGAACTGCTGTGCGAAATCATATGGCGCGATCTGCGGGCCGAAGACGGCGATGACGAGGAAGATCAGGACGAGCGCCACCCCGAGAACGACCAGTTTATCGCCGACAAATCGGTTCCAAAGTATTCGAAAGCGCGCCGTATTCACAGTCTACCCCCAGCGTCAGGTGCGCACGCGCGGGTCGAGGACGCCGTACAGGATATCGGTCAACAGATTCATCAGGATGAAGACGGCGCCGATGATAAGCACGAGCGTCTGCAGCAGCGCGTACTCTTGCGTCTTGGCCGCGCGCACCAGGAAGAGGCCGATGCCGGGCGTGCCGAAGACGACCTCGACCAGGAAGGTGCCGCGAAAGATGAGGCCGATCGTGTAGCCGAGCACGGTGACGATGGGCAGGATGCCGTTGTGCAGCATATCCTTGATCACGACCCGGTTGGGCAGCCCCATCATCCGCTCGAATTGGATGAACGGCTTGTTCTGCACGTCGAAAAGCTCGCCGCGGGTGATGCGGGCGACCATACCGGCCTTGGCCAGGCCCAGGGCGATGGCCGGCAGCATCATGCTCTGCAGCGAAAAGAGTACGTTGCGCGAGAAATCGATCTGGCCGCTGATGGCCCAGCGATAGCGAAAAATCACGCCGAAGACGAAGAGAAGGATGATCGCGAGCCAGAAGTCGGGGATCGAGTAGGAGCCGATGCTGAAGAGCCGCGAAAGAGTGTCAAGCCAGGAGTTCGGCCTGACCGCGGAGAGCGCGCCGATGCTCAGCCCTACGATGAGCGCGACCAGCGCGCCGCCGACCGTCAGCCAGAACGTGGTGAAGAGCGGCTTGCGCAGCATCTCCCTGATCGGCGTGCCGGGCGCCATCACGATCATCTCGCCGAAATCACCTGAGAACACACCGCTGATCCAGCGCAGATACTGGGTGTGCACCGGGTCGTTCAGCCCCAGCTCTTCGCGGATGCGCTCTTTCTGTTCCGCGGTGCCGAAGATGCCGGCCAGCGCCTCGACCGGCCCGCCCGGGGTCACATAGAGCAGGCCGAACGCGAGGAAGGTGATCAGAATCAGGGTCGGTATGGCGGAAACGAACCTCCGCCCGATGTATCTGAGCAATGACACTGCGCGGCTAGAGACTCCCTGGATGAGGACGGCATCGCGCCGTTGGCTGCGACTGACCGTGACGCCGCACGGCCGCGTCCCTACTGTTCAAACTCGATCGTCTGGCCGTTCTCAGGGTATAGGAAGCAGCGGACTTGATGATCGGCCGAAAGCTGCTGCAAGGCCGGCCCGCGCTCCATGCAAAGCGTTCCCACCTGCTGCTGATAGACGCAACGGGGGTGAAATCTGCAGCCCGGCGGCGGCGCGACGGGGGAGGGCGGCTGCCCCTCGAGGGTCGCTTGGCGCGTCGCCTGCGGGTCGATGTCGGCGATTGCGTCGAGGAGCGCCATCGTGTAGGGATGATGCGGGCGCTCGAAGAGCTGACCTGCCGGCGCCTCCTCCACCACCTTGCCCAGATACATAACGCAGATGCGATCGGCGATGAAGCGGACCGCGCTGAGATCATGCGAGATGAAGAGGAGCGAAATCCCCTTGTCGCGGCTGATGTCGGCCAGCAGCTTCAATATCTGGACCTTGACGTTCATGTCCACAGCCGAGGTCGGCTCGTCGCAGACGATGAACTCCGGTTCCAACGCCAGCGTTCTGGCGAGGGCTACGCGCTGCAACTCGCCGCCGGAAAGCTGGAAGCTGTAGCGGTCGGCGTAGCGCCGCGGCAGCCCGACCACGTCGAGCAGGCCGTGGACGCGGGCGGTGATCTCGGTGTCGCCGGTGTGGCCCATCTTGCGGATCGGGTAACCCAGAATTGTGCGCACGTTGTGGCGCGGATTGAGAGACTCCCTGGGGTATTGGAACAGGAGCTGGACCTTCTTGCGCGTGTCTGCGTCGATCGATGCCAGCGAGCGGCCGCGGAAGCTGACGCTGCCCTCTGTGGGTTGGACAAGGCCGGCCAGCAGCCAGCCGAGCGTCGTCTTGCCGCAGCCGCTTTCGCCGACCAGGCCGACGATCTCGCCGGCGTCGATTTGCAGCGTCACGCCGTCGACCGCCTGGATGTCGTCTCCGCGCAGGAGCAGGAGCCGCTGCAGCCAGGTCGAGTTCGAGTAGTAGCGTTTGACGCTTTCGGCTTCGATCAGCGCGGCCACGGTCCTCCTCTTGGCGGGCCAAGGAATCTGCCCATTGCCGTTCGACTACGGTGTGTGCACAAAACGCACAACGTGGCGTTCGCTTGATCCTCGTGAGCTGACCGACACGTTGTGCGCTATATGCTATATCATTGATCTATGCGGGAGCCGATTTACATCGGCGCATCGCGTTCGGGCGGTCCGTTCTCGGTCTCCGAGACGGTGACGCCGTGAATGATGGGCGTGATGGTGGGGCTGGCCTCGATGCCCTGCATGTAGTCCCAGTAGGCCTCGAGCCGGGCGCCGTGCACCACGGGCACGTGGAGGGCGAGGTCGGCGTTCACCATCTGCACATTGCGGACGGCGTCGGCGTACTCGTCGGAGCCGGGAGGGGCCTCGCGCATGCGCTGCATCGCGCCCATGAAGCGGGCGAGCCATTCCTCGGGCATGTCGTCCATGTGCCAGGGCGTGATACCGTACGGCGGGGGGTAGTAGCGGCCGTACTCTACGACCCAGATGCCGGAGTCGCCCGCGTCGTGGTAGACGCCGTCAACCTCGTTCTCGATTACGCGCGGCCAGTTGGCTGAGGAGACGTTGGCCTCGACGGTGAGCTCGATGCCCACCTGGGCGACCTGCTCCTGGATGATGCTGGCCGGCTTCTCGTAGCCGCGGCCCTCGGCCAGAACGATGTGAGCGCTGAAGCCGTCGGGGTTGCCGGCCATCTTCAGGTGCTCGCGGGCGGTATCGAAGTCGGAGCGCAGCGAGTGGATCTTCTCGACCTCCTGGTTGACGAGCGGATCGTCGGCATACCAGAAGCTGAAGGCGGGGCTGCCGAGGCCGGCGTTGACGACGTTGTTGATGTCGACGCGGTCCATGGCCGCGCTGATCGCCTTGCGGTTGTGGATGCCCTGCTCGGTGAAGCCGAGGACGCCTTCGCCGACGAAGGCCAGGTAGTTGATGAACGGGTCGGCCACCGGGATCGAATTCAGGCCGGGCGTCTCTTCGATGCGCGCCTGCAGCGTGGGCGAGACGTTGTAGTACCAGTCCTGCGCCTGCGCCAGAAGCTGGGAGACGCGCACGGTCGGGTCGTTGACGACCTCGAAGACGAGATAGTGCGGGATGTCTTCCGAGAAGCCGCCCCAGAAGAGGTCCCAGCCCCAGTAGTCGTCGAAGCGTTTGAGAACGATGCGTTCTTCAACGCTGTATTCGATCAGCTCGTAGGGACCGGTCGTGACGCCGTCCACGGAGCTGGTGAGCGCGGTCTGCAGGCCCTCCTTCTCGACCGGCGCGCCGTCGTAGGCGCCCTCGGCGACGATGCGCGGGCCGTCGGTCACCGACATGGCCGATAGCAGGAAGGAGTCGGGCGCGACGAGGTCGATCACGAGGGTGTGGTCATCCTGCACGCTCACTTCTTCGATGTTGACGAGCAGGCTGGATGTGGAGAGCGAGTTTTCCTTGATGAAATCGAGAGAGTACTTGGCGTCGGCGGCGGTGAATGCGGCGCCGTTGTGGAACTTCACGCCCTCGCGCAGCGGAATCGTCCAGCGGCGGCCTTCGTTGTCGACCGCGGGCAGGGCGGTGGCGAGATTGGGCTCGATTCCCTGGCGGGTCAGCCGGTAGAGGCCATCGTGGTACATGGTTCCGAAGGTCTTGTTCGGCGGCGTCAACGGGTTGTTGGGATCGACGCCCTGCGGGTCCTGGATGATGGGGTGCTTGATGACGTACTCTTTCGCCATCGCCATCGGCTCGGCGTCCGGCGCGGGCGCGGCAGCCGGGACGCAGGCGGCGAGGGCCACCCCGACGCCGGCCATACCCGACAGCTGCATGAACTGCCGGCGGGTTAATCGTGACTTCATTTCCTGTCTCCTGTGTGGATTGGCGGCATGGCGGCCGTGCCCACGCCAATTGAGTTGAACGAGAAAACGACGTAAGTCAATCGACGGTTGAAGCGATTGGACGGAGACCCGGGTCGTTGCGGGTCCGCCTGACTGACTTCAGACGAATCTAGCCGACGGCGGACGCGTAACGGGCGGCCACGACGTCCCAGTTGACGACGTTCCACCAGTTTTCGACGTATTCGGCGCGGCGGTTCTGGTATTTGAGGTAGTAGGCGTGCTCCCAGACGTCCAGCCCGAGGAGCGGTGTGTCGCCGGTCTGGGTGTAGGGGCCGTCCTGGTTGGGCGTGCTGTAGATGAGCAGGGAGCCGTCGAGCCGGGCGACGAGCCAGGCCCAGCCGCTGCCGAAACGGCCCATGGCGGCGGTGTTGAAGCTGCTTTTGCAGTCGTCGAAGCTGCCGAATGTTCCCGAGATGGCGTCGGTCAGCGCGCCCGAGGGAGGGCCGCCGCCGTTGGGGCCCATCGTCTCCCAGAAGAGCGTGTGGTTGGCGTGGCCGCCGCCGTTGTTGCGCACGGCCGCGCGGATCCCGTCCGGTACCGTATAGAGCTTATTCAGGATCTCGGTCACGGCCATATTTTCGAAATCTGTGCCGCCGACGGCGTTGTTGAGGTTGTCGATGTAGGTGGCGTGATGCTTGCCGTGGTGGGTGCGCATCGTCTGTTCGTCGATGTAGGGTTCGAGCGCGTCGTAGGCGTATGGCAGCGACGGTATTTCAAAAGCCATTTTGGTCTCCTGCGGAATGAAAAGGTGTACGCTAACTGCCGGTGGCGCCGGCGGCCGGGTAGAGTAGCGGGAAGCGGTCGCCTTCCCACAGGTCGCCCTCCTGCAGCTCTCCCTCCTTCTGTTCGGCGAGGACGGCCACGTTCCAGGGGTGGTCGCCGGTGCCGGCCTTGTAGCGCGTGTAGCCGGGCAACATGTGGACGACGATGGTGCGCCGCGGGTCGTTGGTCCGGTTCTCGGTGCTGGCGTGCAGGGTCCTTGAGTGGTGGAAGGAGATGCCGCCGGGTTCGAGCAGGAGGGGCGCCATCTCGATCGATTCGCCCTCGGGCACGGTGAAGTCGGGCAGGTCCATGACGTCGGCGTCCTGCTGGAAGAAGTTGCGGTCCGATTGCAACGGCCAGCGGTGGCTGCCGCGAATGACCTGCATGCAGCCGTTCTGCTCGGTTTCGCCGTCGAGCGAGATACGGGCGGTGAGGGCGTCGCCAGGCGTGGTGCATTGCCAGTAGGCCCAGTCCTGGTGCCAGCCGACGGTGGCTGAGCGTGGGCGGTCGGGTCCGATGCCCGGCTTGTGCAGCAGCTGGTCCTGGAAGAGGCGGATGCTGTCGGTCCTTCCCAGCTGGGCGGCGATGGCGCCGATCTTCGGTTCCATCACCAGGCGCTTGATGACGTTGTCGGCCCACCAGCCGTTGTCGATATTCTTCATATTGGATACGGGGTCGCCCGGCCACCAGTCGAGCTTGTTGGGCGGCACGTTGGTCTCGTACTCCTGGGCGAAGACGCGGGCCATGTGCTGCTTGGCCTCAGCCAGGTCGGCCTCGTCGAAGATGGGGCCGACGATGAAGTAGCCGTTCTCCTCCCAAAAGCGGATGTCCCCCTCGGAAAGTTTGACTGCCTCCAGTGCATCATTCGTAATTGTCATTATGGACCTCCTGGCTGCGGCTGTCTCCCCGCCGCATGGCAAACGAGCTCAGATGGCTTACAACGCGCAAAAGAGGATGGATTATTTCTTCGTGCGATTGCGCCTATGTCTATTGACGCAAAACGTTGTCTTTCCGTTCTCTCCGCCGGGCGCGCGGCTCAACCGCTTTGCGACCGGCGCAGCTGCCCGATCGCTGCCAGGTTGAAGCGCCGCTGCGCCACCAGGGGCGCGATGATATCGGCTGCGGCGCTGAAGAGAAGCAGTGAGCCGATGGCAAACTGCTGCAGGAACGGCGAGACGCCGAGCAGATTGAGCGCGTTGTGGACGACGGCGAGAAAAATGACGCCGAGAAGCGTGCCGGCGATGGTGCCTTCGCCGCCGAACAGGCTGGTGCCGCCAATCACGACGGAGGCGATCACTTCGAGCTCGTAGCCGATGCCGGCATTGGTGGTTGAGGCGTTGAGTCTAGCCGACAGCATCACACCGGCGGCAGCGGCCAGCGCGCCGCTGAGAATATAGAGTTTGGCGATGTGAAAGCGTGCGTTGATGCCGGCGCGGCGGGCGATTTCGGCGTCGGTGCCGACGGCGATGGTGTAGCGGCCAAAGCGGGTCTTCTTGTGTACCAGGTAGAGCGCGACGTAGGCGACGCCCATGATAATGGCGGGCACGGGCAGGCCGATAAGATCGCCTTTGCCGAGGAAGGTGAAGGTCTCCGGGTAGCCGCGGCCGGCTGTTTCGCCGCCGGAGAGAAAGAGGACGCCGCCGCGCACGACGTAGAGCGATCCGAGCGTCATGATGAGGGCCGGGATTCGCAGGTAGGCGACGCCGAAGCCGTTGACGGCGCCGACGGCGGCCCCAGCCAGGACCGCCAGCAGGATGATGAGGGGGATCGGCAGCCCGGCGCCAAAACCGACGGCGACGAGATAGCCGCCCAGGGCCACGACGGAGCCGACCGACAGGTCGAAGCCGCCGCCGATCATCAGCAGGGCGACACCGGAGGAGACGAGGCCGATGGCCGCGGCCTGCTGGAAAATATTCAACCAGTTGTAAAGGGTCAGGAAGCGCGGCTGGCCGAGCGTGATCAGGACACAGAGCAGGGCGAGTGCGCCGACGAGCAGGCCTTGGCGTGTCAAATTGCCTCCTCCGCGGCGCCCATCGTGATCAGGTTTACGATCTCGGCCGAGGTCGTCTCTTTGGTGGTACGGACGCCGACGACGCGGCCGGCCCGCATCACGACGATGCGGTCGGTGATGCGGAAGATGTCCTCGAGATTGTGGCTGACGACCATGACGCCGAGGCCGTGATCGCGGAACTGCTCGATGATTTCGAGAGTCGCCAGCGTTTCGGCGATGCCAAGTGCCGCGGTCGGCTCATCGAGGAGGACGATCTTCGCCTGGAAGAAGATGGCTCTCGCCAGGGCGACGCCCTGGCGCTGGCCGCCGGACAGATTGCGCACGCGCAGCTTTGGATTCAGGTCGAGGCCGATGCCCGACAGCAGCTCCTTTGCCTGCGCCTGCATTCGGCTCTCATTCAGCCATTGGAAGAGCCTGGGGCGCTGCACGAGCTCGCGTCCCAGATGGATGTTGCTGGAGATGTCGAGCGTCTCTATGAGGGCGAGGTTCTGGTAGACGATTTCGATGCCGAGACGGCGGGCGTCGATCGGGTCGTTGATTTCGACGGGCGCGTTGTCGACGAGGACCTGGCCATCGTCGGCGCGGGCTACGCCGGCGAGGATGTTGATCAAGGTGGACTTGCCGGCGCCGTTGGCGCCGACAAGCCCGACGATTTCACGCGGGAAGACGGTCAGAGATGCGTCGTCGAGCGCCTGGATCCCGCCGAACCGCTTCGAGATACCCTGTACCTCAAGACACGGGAAATCGGCCTTCCCATTGTTGTCAGTCATGGATATCTCGCGCAGTGTTCGGCCTGAATTTCCTTTCCCGCCCGGCGTCTGCGGGCCACGGTCGGCCCTTTTCAGCCGTCTTCATTCGTTGTTCGTTACGCCCCGAAAGGCAACGCTATTCTTCGGTGGGCGGCCCCATCCACTCGCCCATGTCGATGTAGGACTGGACCCTGTCCTGCGCCACGTAGTCGGAGCCGGAGTCGGTGTAGGTCTCGACTTCCATGCCCTGGTAGTGGTTGTAGATAGCATAGACGCTCTTGTAGCCCATCAGGCGCGGGAACTGAGCGAAGCAGGCGTGGAGCAGACCTTCGCGGACCGATTCCAGCTCCTCCATCGAGCAGTTGCGGGTTACGACGAGTGCGTCCGAGCCGGCATCGCGAATGGCCTCGGCCGCGCCGAGTCCGTCCTGACCGCTGCAGCCGAAGACGCCGGCCAGGTCAGGATGTGCGACGAGAATGTCCTGCAGCGCGTTGTAGCCTTTCTCGCGGCTGGGGCAGGCGAGCGGCATGGCGACGATTTCGGCGTCAGGGAACTGCTCCACCGCGGCGACGAAACCGGAGGTGATTTCGCGGCAGGCGCTGATCGTCGACGGGCAGGTGGTCAGGGCGAATTTGCCACCACCGCCAGCGTCCTCGATCAGGCGGACGACGGCGTTCATGACGCCGTTGAAGTTGTCGGTGGCGACGGTGCTGAGGAGTTTGGCGGGAGCGTCAACCCGGGTATCCATGGCGACGACCGGAACGCCAAGCTCGTTTGCCTCCTGCACGGCGGGCACGAGCGCGGCGGAGTCGGCCGGTGCGAGCACGATGCCATCGGCGCCGGCGGCCAAAGCATCCTCGAAGGCCTTGATGCTGTCTTCGACGCCCATGTCACTGGTCCCGGTGGTATAGACAAGCTCAACTTTATCGGGGCCCAATTCGTCAGCAGCCTGCTGGCAACCCAGAATCGCGCCCTGCCAGAAGACGGCAGAAGCATCCTTGACCTGGCAGTAGATGCGCAACGGGCCTCCTTCGGCTTGCGCTTCCGGCGTGGCGGTCACGACGACCTCGACCACCGACGGCGGTTCACAGGCAGAAAGCGTGACAGCGAGAACTGCTATCAACGCGACAAGAAGCAACGCTTTTCGATTCCGAAACATGCTTTACCTCCTACTGTAAGTTTGGATGGGAATGACCGGTCATGTGGCTGGGGAATCAGAATTAGTGGTCACACCTCCCGGACTGGCAGGCGCCTTCTGTCCGACGCCGCTATATGATAGCGATGTTGTGGCTTGCGCGCAAAAAGGATTTATCTGCGCCAGCGGCGCGGTCGGCAGGGAGCTGGCTGCGCCGTGGATCACCGCACGTGGATGTCGGCGAAGTCCATGTAGCGTTCCCAGTCGTAGAGCGTGACGTCGTGTTTGCCGGTGCGGATGTGGTAGCCGATTCTGCTGCGGACGGGCTGGTTCACGGGCGGCAGCTCGGCGGCGGCCAGGCCTCCGGTGCCCAGCAGGCGGTAGACCGGATCGGCGTGCTTCGCGCCGAGGAACTCGCCGTGCGGGTCGGCCCAGAGGTCCTCGTCGGCGCTGACGACGTAGACCGGGCGGGGCGCGACGAGGGCGATCAGCATGTGCTGGTCGACGGGGAGCTCGTCCTCCTTGTCGTCGTAGCGTTTGAAGTTCTCGCAGAACCAGTATGGATAGGTGTAGTTGGCGTGGCGGGCGGTCTCGCCGAAGCGGCGGCGGAAGAGGGCGGTGCCGCCGCAGCCGGAGTTGTTGGGGATGACGAGGGCGAAGCGTTCGTCCTGTGCGCCGGCCCAGAGCGCGGTCTTGCCGAGGCGGGACTGGCCCATGACGGCGACGCGTTCGTGGTCGACGTCGTCGTCGGTTTCGAGGTAGTCGAGCGCGCGGCGCAGGCCCCAGGCCCAGGCGCCGATCGCGCCCCATTCGTCGGGCGCGGGCCGCGTCTGGCCCTCCTTGTAGAAGAGGGGATGGACGCCGTTGTGGAAGCCGTCGTCGTAGTCGGGATCGAGGTCGCCGTAGTAGATGGTGGAAAGGGCGTAGCCGCGTCCGAGGATACGCTCGACAGGCCAGCGCGAGAGGGCGGTGCCGCGACTGGCCTCGGTGGCGCGGTGGTTGCGGATGCCGCGGTCGAAGCGGTTGCGCATCCACTGCTGCGACATGGTGATGCCGGGGTCGCTGTGGACCGACTGGTTGCCTTGGAAGTTGGGGACGAGGAAGCTGGGCACGGGCCGCGGCCGGTCGTTGGGCAGGTAGATGAGGATATCCATCTTGTACTTGTCGCGGCTGTCCGAGAAGTAGACTGAGATCTCTTTGCGCGTGCCCAGGCCGTCGAGGGCGTTCTGATCGACTGAGTTGACCTCAAAGGTCATCGCGTCGGGGCGGCCGGGCGCTTTGCCGTAGACCTGGTCTTCGTAGATGCGCAGCAGCTCGGGGCGGCGTTCGTTGCGCCACATGGCGGCGTCGGTGACGGCGCGCCCGTCGGCCATGCGCAGGGCGTCGGGCAGCTCGTAGCTGGGCACATCGGCCTCGTCGTAGATGACGTCCTCGCACTGGCGGACCTGGTTGTACCAGTCGCTGGCCTGCTGGCGGGTCGGGTCGAGCTTGAGCGCCATCTCGAAGATCTCGGCGGCGAGCGGCCTGTTTTCCTGGAGGCCGTAGGCGCGGCCGAGCACCTCGTAGGTGTAGGAGTGTTCGAGCAGCTCGGGATGGATGTCGACGAGATGGGTCAGGTTGGAGATGATGTATGCGGGGACATCCCAAGTCGTCATTTCCTCAAGCAGCAGGTTGAGTTGTTCGGATACCCGGGCCATTGCTCTCCCCCTTCGTATTATTGCTTATCCCGGCATCCCTGGAGCTGGAGCCCAGACATTGCCCGAAAATGCAGAGGCGTTTTTGATTTCTAACATTATCGCCGAAGTGGCAGCAAATCGCAGCATGGCCACGGCATATGGTTTACGGGGCCGCGCGCCTGGGCGGGAAGGGTTTGAACAGCGGCATCACACCGCCTCTATGCCTCATTCGCAGATGGGTAGGCCGCTCGTAGACATGCCGAAAAATGATTCCTTTGCGGACTGAGACTCGGGAATGCAACCGCTCAGATCGTTTCCTTCGAGAAATACCCTTTCGATTTCGGTGAGCGAACTCAACTCTTTTGGATAAGAGCCTGTCAGCCGGTTATTGGAAAGGTCCAACCTGTGCAGAGGTTTGATGTTCGCCAGCTCTGGCGGAATTGAACCGGTCAGCTGGTTGCCGGAGAGCACCAGAACCCTCAATGACGACAGGCCACCCAAGGATGCGGGAATCCCTCCTTCAAGTTGATTGTCGGAGAGGTCCATCATTCTCAGAAACAAGAGCATACCCAGTTCGGGTGGAATGTAGCCGGAGAGATGATTCTGTGAAAGGTACAGGCCCTCCAAACGGTTCAGGCTTCCAAGTGATGGAGGGATTGGACCTTTCAGGCGGTTGCTATAAAGTCTCAGGTCCCGCAATCTGGACAATTCACCCAACTGTACAGGGATTTGGCCCGCAATCCGATTGTTGGAGAGGTCGAGAGCCGTCAGCGAATCGAGGCCGCCAAAGGTGGGCGGGATGCGGCCTGCCAGGTTGTTGCGCGAAATGTCCAGGTTAAACAGGTTTGTGAGCCGGCCCAGTTCTGGCGGTATTTCGCCTGAAAGGCGGTTTCTGGAGAGGTCCAGGGACCTCAAGGCCGACAGACGTCCCAGGTCAGGTGGAATGTGTCCGGACAGGTGATTGTCAGGCAGACTCAGGTATCGAAGCCTGGTGAGTTCGCCGAGTTCCGGTGGTACTGGTCCCTGCAGTCGATTCTCGGCAAGCCATAGGCCATCAAGGTTGGAAAGAAGGCCCAAAGTTGCCGGGAGCGTTCCCGTCAAGAGATTGCGGCTTAACACCAGATCTCGCAGCTGGGCAAGACGGCCCAGTTCATGCGGGATCGCACCGGAGAGTCTATTTGACGAGAGGTCCAAATCTCTCAGGTTCGCCAGACTCCCAATCTCGGCGGGGATCTCTCCTGCAAGTTCATTGCTTTCTATGCGAAGCTCGCGAAGGCTTACGAGGTTGTGAAGTTCAGGGGGGATGGTTCCCGTCAGGTCGTTTCTCGAAAGATCGAGCACGCCTAAACGGTCAAGGTTTCCAATTTCCGGTGGGATCACCCCTGAAAGGTCGTTGCCACTCAAATCCAAGAACTTGAGATTGGCAAAGGTCCCAATCTCGGGCGGTATCTCTCCTTTCAAGCCATTGGCGGAGAGATCGAGCATCTCCAGTTCCGAAAGCTGGCTCAATTCGGCCGGGAGCGAGCCACGAAAATAGCGGCCGGAAAGCAATAGTTGGATAACGCGCTTCGGCTGGCTGTTTCTTGAGGTTCTTACTCCTTTCCATTCGTCGATCGGGGTTTGCGTATCCCAGTACAAGAGTCCCGGTTCGGCGAGAATGTCGCGCGCTCTAATGAGCACCTGACAGTCCTGCACGAGCCCGTCGTTTTCCTGGGGGAAAGGTACGGCGATGCCGTTCGAACATTGCGACGGGTCAGCCGGAGGAGGGGGTGGTCCTGGATCTGGGAAATCGCCGTTGCATCCAAGCCAAAAGGATGCTGTGATCATGGTCAGCAGGAGGAGCATCGCCGACATGACCGTCACCCGGTTTTGGCGGCGCAGGTCGCTCTGGCGTTCTGGCGGCAGCTCTTCAGATGATGGGGATTGGCGTCCTTCTTCCATGGCCGGCTTTTCCCTCCGCAAGGCGAGCGCTCGACGTCGACCGGAGAACAGGCGCCGACGCGCGGAGCATCCATGCTACCGGCAGGTAGAATGGAGCATCCCCAGCCGCCAGTGCCGGATTATGACCTGGCCTGTTCATTGGTGCAACGGGCAGACCTGGGGGAAGCTCCCAGGTCTGGCGGTCAAATGCGGCTTAAGAAGGGATACGGATCAGATGTGGAGAACGTCGCGCAGGTAGGCGCGGCTCTGTCGTGCGCTTTCGAGCGGCGACCAGCCGCCTTCGCGGTCGGGGCGGGGCACGACGTCCTGCTCGACGATCATCCAGCCCTGGTAGTCGCGGGCGCGCAGGATGTCGACGAAGGCGGGGAAGTCGATGCAGCCCTGGCCCAGCTCGGCGAAGACGTCCATCGCCCAGGCCTGGCGCATGTGGATGCGCTCGCGGCGCACGCGCTCCAGCTTGTCAGCCCAGAGGTCCTTGAGGTGGACGTACCAGATGCGGTCGGCGAACGTTCGGGCGGCGTCGAGGACGTCGCCGCCGCCGTAGTGATAGTGGCCGGTGTCGAAGCAGAGGCCGACCAGGTCGGGGTCGGTCATCTCCATCAGGCGGGCGACCTCGGCGGGCGTCTCGACGGGTGTGCCGGCGTGATGATGGAAAGCGACGCGCATGCCGCAGGTATCGCGAGCGTGGCGGGCCGCGGCTGTCAGCGCGGTGGCGGCCTGTTGCCACTCCTCTTCGCTCCAGCCGGTGCTGCCGTCGGCGGGCACGGAGCCGGCGATATCAAGACGGGCAGGCGTCGAGTTGGCGGCGATGATGAGCTCCTTGACGCCGAAAATGCGCAGGAGCGCGCCGACACGTCCGACCGTGCCGGTGATGGTGCTGAGGGCGGTCGGATGCTCGAGCGGCAGGGGGACGTAAGAGGAGGCCAGTTTGAGGTTACGCCGGGCCAGCTCGGCGCGCAGAAGTCCGGCGTCGAGCGGGTAGTAGCCGATGGGTCCGAGCTCGGTGCCGGCGTAGCCGGCGGCGGCGATCTCGTCCATGACCTGGCGGAAGTCGGGGTGGTCGTCGCGCTCCGGTTCGGCGGAGCCGACACCCCAACTCACGGGCGCGTTGCCGACAGTGACGTTGAACATGGCTTGTCCGTGATGCGTTGTGTGGATTCCGATTTGCGCTGGCCGCAGCAGCCCGGACAGCGGTGAGAGACATTCTTCCTATCTGGAAAACGGTTTAGCGGATGGCCAGGCCGGTTGCGTCGTCGAAAAGATGGAATCGATTGAAGGAGAGGCTCAGTGTATCCCCTTCGCGCACCTGCGAAGCGGCCACGTCCTTGACCTTGAGCAGGAGGCCCTCTTTCTCGATGTCGAGAATCGTCTCGGAGCCGAGCGGCTCGAGCAGGAAGACCCCGGCCTGATTGGCGCCCTCTTCGTCCATGGTGAAACGGATCTCCTCGGGGCGGACGCCGAGCGTGCACTGGCCGCCGGGGCAGAGCTCGGCGGCGCGGTCGGCCATTTCGGCGCTGACAGGGATGACGAACTGGTCGCTCTTGTGGACGGTGCTGCCGTTCTCGGTCTGCAGCGCGCCGGGGATGAAGTTCATCGGTGTCGAGCCGACGAATCGGGCGACGAAGTTGTTGGCCGGCAGGTCGTAGATCTCGCTGGGCGTGCCCAGCTGCTGAAGCGTGCCCTGGTTCATCACCGCGATCTGATCGGCCATGGTCATGCCCTCGACCTGGTCGTGGGTGACGTAGATCATGGTGGTGCCGAGCTCGTGCTGCAGGCGCTTGATTTCGGCGCGCATGTAAACCCGGAGGAGGGCGTCGATGTTGGAGAGGGGCTCGTCCATGAGGAAGACGACCGGCTCGCGCACGATGGCCCGGCCGAGGGCGATGCGCTGCTGCTCGCCGCCGGAGCAGAGGCCCGGCGGCCTTTCGAGCGTATGGGTGATGCCGAGAAGCTCGGCCACGTCGCGCACGCGGCGCTCGATCTCCTGTTTGGGTGTCTTGCGCAGCCGCAGCGGGTAGGCGATGTTATCGAAGGCGGTGAAGTGGGGGTAAAGGGCGTAGCTCTGGAAGACGAGAGCCACGTCGCGTTCGCGCGGCTCAAGATCGTTGACGCGCGTCTCGCCGATATAGATGTCGCCGTAGGTGGGGCGCTCCAATCCGGCCACGCAGCGCATGGTCGTGGTCTTGCCGCAGCCGGAGGGGCCGAGCAGTACGACGAGATCGCCGTCGTTGACAACGAGGTTCAAACTGTTAACGGCGCAGGTGTCACCGTAGTATTTGGTCAGTCCTTCGATTCTAACTTCCGCCAAAGCGCACTCTCCCTTGGTATTTCGAGGCCGGTCTGCGTGTCGTCGTGGCCACAGTTCGGGGCGGTCCGGCCTGTCATGTCCTTCAAAACACGGTTCACTGGCCGCTGGCCACGCCAAAGGTCAGCCCGCGTACGAGGAATCTCTGCAGTGTAAAGGCCGCGATCAGGACGGGGAAGATGGCGATCGTGCCGGCGGCGCTGACAACGCCCCAGTCGAGCTCGTGCTGCGGGATCTGCCCCTGGATCGCGATCGGGAGCGTCATGGTATCCATCGAGTTCACGAAGAAGAGGGCGATAATGTATTCGTTCCAGTTGAAGATAAAGAGCAGGATGGCGATGGAGAAGAGGCTGGGGAAGATGAGAGGCAGCAGGATACGGCGCACTGCGCCAAAGCGCGTGTCGCCGTCCATGAGGGCAGCCTCCTCGACGTCCATAGGCACATCCATGAAGGTGCCGCGCAGCACCCAGACGGCGAAGGCGGTATTGAGAACTGTGTAGAGAATTATCAGCGTGTACTTTTTGTCGATCAATCTGAGATGGCTGGCCAGATCGTAGAGGGGGATGGCTGAAGCGATTGGCGGCAGCAGGGCGACGAGGCCCATCAGCCCGACGACGATACCGACGAATTTGAGCGGCAGGCGCATCCGGGTGGCGGCGTAGGCGGCGGGTACGGCGACAACCAGGCAGATGATGGTAGCGATTCCGGCGACGACGAGGCTGTTGAATATGTTTTCGAGGATGCGCCGGTCGATAATTGTCACCCAGGCGTCGAAGCGGATGTCGGTTGGGAAAAGCCGCGGCGGGATGTGGGCCAGGTCGCGCATCGACTTGACCGATGTAACCGCGACCCAGTACATGGGCACGAGGGTCCAGAATGCGGCCATGTAGAGAACGACGACGACGAGCACTCTGTTCAGGCTGAACCGCCTTCCCTGCGCGGCCATGGCGACGGCGTGGGTAACGGGCTGGCCGGCTGCGGCGTCGGGCGTGATTGACTGTGCCATCTACTTCAACTCCATCGATTCGGTGGCAAGTATTTGGTGGCCGGTTGCCAGTGGCCGGTTGCCAGTTGCAGGAGACCGGCGCAAACTGGGGAACGGGTGGCACGGTTAGCGGCTTCTGCGTTCGACCCACAGGTATTTGACGAATAGTGTACCGGCGATATAGGTCATGAGCAGCATGACAAGCACTGCGGCGGAGGCGTAGTGCGGCTTCAAGCGCTGGAAAAACATGCCGTAGATGAACCAGGACAGGTTCCAGGTGGCCCTGCCCGGCCCGCCTTGGGTGGTGGCGGCGATCGTGCCGATTGTGCGGGTCGACCAGACGAAAACGAGAATGGTGGAGATGGCGAACATCGGCCTGATATAGGGTAGGGTCATGTCCCAGAAAGCGCGCCAGCGGGTGGCGCCGTCGACGGCGGCGGCCTCGTAGATATCGCGGGGGACCTGGTTGAGGCCGGCGTAGAGCAGGAGGAAGGCGAGCGGGCTGATGCGCCAGATTTCGACGATGCAGAGGGCGATGAAGGCGGTGTTGCCCTTTTGCAGCCAGACGATCGGGTCCAGCCCGACGGCGGTGAGCGGGAGGTTGACCAGCCCCAGGGTGGGGTGGTAGAGGATCTTCCACATCGTGCCGGCGACGATCTCGGAGACCATGAGCGGGATGATGAGGATCGAGATCCAGATCGCCTTGTTTTTGGCGAATTCGCTGTGGACGACCATGGCGAGGCCGAGGCCGACCAAGAGACAGAGCGGGACGACGACGATGCCCATCTTGAGGCTGAAGATTAATGCGCCGCGGAAGATGGTATCGGTGGTGAGCCTGGTGAGGTTGCCCAGGCCGAGGAACTCGCCCTTTTCGCTGGTCAGAATGAGCCAGAAGGTGTAGACGATGGGATAGAACTGGACGACGATGAGGGCGAGGAGGCTGGGAACGATGAGCCAGACGCCGACGCGGTTGTCGCGGTAGCGGAACAGCTCCTTCCACATACTTTGGGGCGCAGGCGGCGCGGGCACGCTCGACACGGTTGGGGCGGGCGCGGCGCCTATATTGGGCTGAACGCTCAAAGCAGGTCTCCTCGGACAAGAGCGGGGAGCGAGGATCCGGGATCGCTCGCTCCACGCTCATCTACTTACGCTGCTAGTTGGTCACACCTTCCATCTCGGCACGGATTTCGGCGCCGGCCTGCTCGCAGGCTTCCTGGCCGGTGATATCTCCCGCGCCGACGGCGCTGAAGGCCGGTCCAAGGATAGCGAGGCTGATGCCGGTGGCCTGGGTGCTGCGCGGCCGCCACTTGGGCGGGACCAGCAGGGCCTCGTACTGGGCCGGGAACCAGGGCTTCTCGAGGATCAACTCGGGGTCGTTGAAGACCGACTCGCGGAAGGGAATGCCGCCGGCGTGTGCGTAGGAGAGCGCGTGCTCCTGGTTATAGTGCATCCACTCCATGTAGGTCCAGGCTGCGTCCTTGTTTTCGGAGTGGGCGTTCATGACGAGGCCCCAGTGGCCCATCATCGAGACATGGTCCGCGCCCACTTCAGCGGCGGGCAGCGGCATATAGAGCATCTTGCCGGCCACGTCGGAATCGGTCTCGTCCTCGAAGGCGGCGTAGGCGTCGCCGGGCCAGCCGATGCCCATCATGGCGCGGCCGGAGACGACCTCGGCGACCATTTCGGTGGTGCCGTAGGTGTTGCCGCCCGGCGGCAGGTACTTGCTAAGCTGCTCATAGAGCGTCATGGCGTCGCAGCCGGCCTCGCCGTCGAGGATGACGTTGAACTCGTCGTCAAAGATGCCGCCACCCATCGACCAGAGAAGGGCAAGGGCGTCGCTGCCGGCTGCGCCGCGCACGTTGTAGCCGTATAAGGGCGGGTCGCAGTCGGGGCAGTGGACGGCATCGGCGATCTGGAGGACATCGTCCCAGGTCTCGGGCGCCGCCAGGCCTTGCTCGTCGAGGATATCCTGGCGGACGTAGAACATGATCACGTTGCCCTGGACCGGCAGCGCGTGCAGGTCGGGCCGTTCGCCGGTCTGGAAGTCCACGGGGATGGGACCGTAGGGCGGAGGCCAGGAGAAGACGTCGTAGGAAACCTGGGGCACGTCGTCGTCGCGGGTTGCGCCGTACTCTTCCGTCAGGTTGACCGACAGGCCGCCGTCAACGATGTTGGGCATCCACGGATCGTCGGCGAAGATGACGTCAAATTCGCCGGAGCTGGTGCGGGCAAGGGAGATCACCTTCTCGAAGAAGTTGGTCCACGGGAAGGGGGTGACCTCGACCTTGATGCCCGGGTTCTCCTCTTCGAACTGCGGGATCAGGGCGACGAGGCCGTCGGCTAGCGGACCCTGCGCGGTGATGATGTTGATGGTTACTTCCTCGTCCATCTCTCCTGCCATCTCGCCGGAGTCCCCCGGCGCTGCAGGCGGCGCGCAGGCCGACAAGATGACTGCCATCACCATAATGAGGATGGCGAACGGATAGAGCTTCTTCATGGTTCTTGTTCCTCCTTGGATGGATTGGTATGTTGCGTGCTGCACGGAAATTCAGAAGGGTCGAACCGTGCGCATGATGAGTTGAGAGAGGTGCGCTATTCGGTTGGTACGTTCCGGCTGCCCGCCATTTTGGGGGAAATTGCGGGGGTTGTCAACTTTTTGTCCGTTACGCTTTTGGTATGTCTCCGCAGCCATTTACTCGAGCGGTCGGTCAGGGCCCGGGCGGAGAGCCCTTATCATCTTGTGGGCCATAAGATTCAGATGGAGAGCGCCGCAGCAATTGCATTAAGGTCGAACGGACACGCTCAACCTTGCTCTGCCCCTCGATGACAGCGGAGGTAACCTGCGCCGCGGTCTCTTCGGTCCTCGTGCGGGCCTGGCCGCTGGCGTCTTGCAGGCGCTGCAGGCCGTCGGAGGTCCTGCCGAGAATCCAGTTCATACTGCGTACGGCGAGGAAGGCGATGGCCAGTGGGACCAGGCAGAGCAGTACCAGGTGAATCGCGATCCAGACGACCGACAGGTTGCGCCAGAATTCGAGCGTCATTTTCCTCAGGGAAACAGGGTTTGGCAGGTCGGGCTGACAGCCCTCGAATTGTAGCAGAGCCGACCGCGCGCGTCCAGCTTTGTCCGCCCCGTTCCCAGGCCGAAATGTTAGCGAAGGCGCGCGCTTTCTGCTACACTGCGAACGGCAGTGGCCGGTGGCCGGTGGGCAGTAGCCGGCGGCTAGTGGCCAGGAACTGCATGGGGAGGGTATCGGGGAGCTCATGGCCGGGCGCGGCGTGGGCTTCGCCGGTCACTTATTGTCGGACACTGAGTTTTTCATTGGATCATTTGGAGTTTGGTCATGACTGCACGTAACGAATTCCGGCACGTATCCTACCTTTGGGACGACGAAACCGCCGCGGAGCTCGATCCGGTCGGGCGGCTCGTCTACCGTTCAAATCTGCTCGGGCAGGACCAGCGCATCACCAACACCGGCGGCGGCAACACCTCCTCCAAGTATGAGGAGACCGACCCGCTGACGGGCGAAGCGGTCGAGGTGCTGTGGGTCAAGGGGTCGGGCGGCGATTTGCGCACGTCGAAGCGGGAGAACTTTTCCTCGCTCTACATGGACAAGATCCGCCAGCTGCGGGCGATCTACGACGCGGCGGAGGAGAAGGGCGTCAAGACGCCGATCGAGGACGAGATGGTGGGCAAGTATCTCCACTGCGTCTACGATCTGAACCCGCGCGCCTCTTCGATCGACACGCCGCTGCATGCTTTCGTCCCGGCGCCGATTGTGGACCACACCCACCCGAACGCGGTGATCGCGATCGCGGCGGCCGAGGATGGCGAGGCGCTGACGGCGGAGATCTTCGGCGACGAGCTGGGCTGGGTCGGGTGGCAGCGGCCGGGCTTCGACCTGGGGCTGGTGATGGGGGAGATGGCCGCGGCCGACCCGAACATGACCGGCATCATGATGGGCGGGCACGGGCTGATCAACTGGGCCGGCGATGACAAAGCCTGCTACGAGCTGAGCCTGGAGATCATTGAGAAGGCGGCGCGTTACATCGATAGCCGTGACAGGGGTGAGGAGACTTTCGGCGGCCAGAAGTACGCGGCGCTGAGCGACGAAGGACGGGAGTCTGTCCTTGTGGAGGTACTGCCGGCCCTGCGCGGCATGATCAGTCAGCAGAACAGGTTTGTCGGCACGGTGCAGGCGGACGCGTCGATCCTGCGATTTGTCAACAGCCATGACGCGACCCGCCTGGCCGAGCTGGGGACATCCTGCCCCGACCACTTTCTGCGCACCAAGATCAAGCCGCTCTATGTCGACTGGGACCCGCAGACGGAGGACGTCGCCGCGCTGCTGGCCAAGCTGGATAGCGGACTGAACCGGTACCGGCAGGACTACGCCGACTACTACAAAGCACACAAGCACGCCGATTCCCCGGCGATGCGCGATCCGAACCCGACGGTGATCCTGGTGCCGGGCGCCGGCATGATCGCCTGGGGCAAGAACAAGAGCGAGAGCCGGGTGACGGCCGAGTTTTACAACTGCGCGGTCGAGGTGATGCGGGGGGCGGAGACGGTCAGCCGGTACGTGGCGCTGCCGAAGCAGGAGGCGTTCGATATCGAGTACTGGCTGTTGGAGGAGGCGAAGCTGCAGCGGATGCCGCCGGAGCAGGAGCTGGCGCGCAACGTTGTCGTCGTGATCGGCGCGGGCAGCGGCATCGGTCGGGCGGTCGCGCACCGTGTGGCCAAGGAGGGCGGGCACGTCGTCTGCGCCGACCTGAACGCGCAGGCGGCGCAGGCCACGGCCGACGAGCTGACCGCGATCTACGGCGTCGGCATCGGCGTGGCGGGCACGGGCATCTCGGCGTGCGGACCGGCGATCGGGTTGGCGGTGGACGCGTGCGACCGCGCGAGCGTGCAGGCGCTCTTCCACCAGACCCTGCTGGCCTACGGCGGCATCGACAACCTGGTGATCACGGCCGGCTTCTACTACCCACCCGACGCCGACGGCCACATCCCCGACGAGATGTGGGACACGACCTTAAACGTCAACGTCAAGGGCGCATACATCGTGGCCGACGAGGCGCGCAAAATCTGGCAGGCGCAGGGGCTGCCGGGCTCGCTGGTCGTAGCGACGAGCGCCAACGGCGTGATGGCAAAGAAGGGCTCGCTGGCCTACGACGCCAGCAAGGCCGCGGCCAACCACCTGGTACGCGAGCTGGCAATCGAGCTGGCGCCGAACGTGAGGGTCAACGGGCTGGCTCCCGCGACGGTCGTGGCCGGTAGCACGATGTTCCCGCGCAAGCGCGTGATTTCCAGCCTGATCAAGTACGAGCTCCCGTTTGACGAGTCGGAGGAGACCGACGCGTTGCGGGAGCGCCTGGCCGAGTTCTACGCGCAGCGCACGCTCACCAAGCAGTCGATCCTGCCTGAGGACCAGGCCGAAGCCGCCTATCTGCTGTTGAGCGGCGCCCTGGCCAAGACGACCGGCCAGATACTCAACGTGGACGGCGGGCTGGTGGAGGCATTTCTGCGCTGACGCCGCGGCTGGGTCGCGGCATAGGGGCAGGAGCGCTCGATGGCGTTTCAAAAGGGAAGGAGATGAGGATGGGTGGCCAGGATTTCCCCAGCGCCGAATCGCTGCGCAGCGGCAGGACCGATCTGCTGGCGCACATCGATACGGTTTGCGACCGCATCGACGCGGAGGAGCCGTTGATCCGGGCGTTCTTGCCCGAACCGGGGCGGCGGCAGCGGCTGACGGACGTAGCCAATGAGCTGCTGACCCGCTTCCCCGACCCGCAAGTGCGCCCACCCTTGTTCGGTCAGCTTGTCGGCGTCAAGGACATCTTCCGCGTGGACGGCTTTGCCACGCAGGCCGGGTCGCAGCTGCCGGCCGCGCTTTTCGAGGGCGCGCAGTCGGCGGTCGTTACGCGCCTGATCGAGAAGGGTGCGCTGGTCGCCGGCAAGACGGTCACGACCGAGTTCGCCTACTTCCAGCCCGGACCCACGCGCAACCCGCGCAACCCGGAGCATACGCCAGGCGGCTCGAGCAGCGGTTCAGCGGCGGGGGTGGCAGCCGGTTTCTTTCCCCTGGCGCTGGGCACGCAGACGATCGGCTCGATCATTCGCCCGGCGGCATTTTGCGGCATCGCCGGCTACAAGCCCAGTTTCGACCGCATTCCAACGGCAGGGCTGCTCTACTTTTCGCGTTCGCTCGACCATGTGGGGCTGTTCAGCGGAGATGTGGCAACGATGAAGCTGGCGGTGTCGGTCCTGAGTGACGACTGGGAGGGCAGCCGCGCTTCGCCGCCTGACCGTCTGCCGGCGCTTGCGGTGCCGGACGGCCCCTATCTCGATGAGGCCGAGGAGGAAGGCCGCACTCATTTCGAGGGTACGCTCGACCGGCTGGCCGGGGATGGGTTCCGCATCGAGCGCGTCCCTTTCTTCCCCGATTATGGCGAACTCAACCGGCGCCACCGCCGCCTGGCCGCGGCCGAGGCGGCGCAGGTCCACGCCGAGTGGTTCGCGAACTATTCCGAGGGCTACAGCGAGCACATGCACAAGATCATGCGCACGGGCAAGGAGGTCAGCCGCGAAGAGGTCGACGAGATTCGCGCCGACCAGCTGAAGCTGCGGCAGGCGATACAGGATGCGCTCGGCTCGGCCGGCGCCGACCTGTGGATCGCGCCGGCAGCGACAGGCCCCGCGCCGCACGGGATCCACGCTACCGGCAACCCGATCATGAACTTGCCGTGGACGAATGCGGGCGTGCCCGCGCTGGCAGTTCCGGCAGGGGAAACGGAGGGCGGTCTGCCAATGGCGGTGCAGTTCTGCGCGCCGTTCGGTGCGGATGAAGAGTTGCTGGCGTGGGGAGAGGCGATTGAGGCGCGTGTGCGGGGGTAGAACGGTGTCGATTGGTTGCAGGGTTCTGAAAAACGCCGCTGTTTGGCTGGCTGCGACGGCTATTTTGCTGGCGGCTTGCGATGCCGGTCAGTTGGCCGCGCCGGCACCGTCGTCTGAAAAAGATAGCCCATCACAACCGGGGAGCGTTGACGTCGCTGAGGGATGGCAAAGGGGGGCTGTGATGCCCACCGCCCGCTCGGAGATGCGGGTGGCGACCGTGGATGGAATCTTTTACGTACCGGGCGGCTTCGGCGGTTTGACGGACTTCGAGGCATACGACCCGGCCGCCGACAACTGGACTTCGCTCGCGCCGATGCCGGAACCGGCCCACCACATGATGGTTACCGGACACGGCGGCAAGGTCTACGTCTTGGGCGGGGCGCGCAGCATGGCCTGGCAGGCGGTTGCGACGGTCTTCGTTTACGACCCGGCCACAAGTGAATGGACTGCGGCAGGTCCGATGCCGGAACGGCGAATGGGCGGTGAAGCGGTGTCGCTGGGCGATTTCATCTATCTGGTCGGCGGCACTGGCGGCACGACGGCGATGCTGCGTTATGAACCGGTCACGGAAGCCTGGAACATCCTGCCCGGCCCGTCGCAGCCGCGCGAGCACGTGGCGGCTGTGGCATACGACGGCGAAATTTGGGTAGTCGGCGGACGCTGGGGCGGGACGGGCGCGCTGGCAACGGTAGAGGTTTTCGATCCGGCCAGCGGCAGTTGGCGGGACGGCCCGGAGATGAACGAGGCGCGTAGCGGATTCGGCGCAGCGGTGGTGGGAGACCGCATCTTCGCTGCCGGCGGTGAGATCCTGGGCCAGCGGCCTTGGACCGCGCTGGCGAGCGCGGAGATGTATGACCCGGAAACCGGCGCGTGGAGATTGCTGCCGGACTTGCCGGCGGGGATTCACGGGATGCCGGTGGCGGGGTATGATGGGACTGTTTATGTGTTGGGCGGGTCGGATAGGGCAGGGGGGATTGATAACCGGGGGCGGGTGTTGAAGTTTGAAAAGTCCAATCTGCAAATGGAGGTGATGCTCGCTATTTCAGCCATTTGAACCTTAGCGAGCAGCTGTTGAAGCCCACCCTTGAGTGCTCACTCGCTCCCGCGGTGGAATAATTTCATCGCTAGACCGTTCAATTGGACTAGCTGTCCCCAATTTCCGCGTTCAGTCGGTCAAGTCCTGCCAGCAATACCTGAAAACTCTTCGACCTGTTTCTTTCCCGTGACAGGTGACCCGCCATCGTTCTGGCGCCGTTTTCCTTTCGGAAACCAGGCACGAGCCTTCGAAGAACCTTTGAGGGTTGCACGACGTCATCCGGCTCCCGAAATCGAGCTTTGCGACCGATGTCTCGAAGTCTTTCTATCTCAAAGGCGTCAGCGAGAGCGTCAGGTTCACCGAGATACCAGGCTTCGAACTCCTGACACACGATCCTCACAAGCGTGTCGGACCGGCCAGATTCCTGACAGATTTGCATGAGCCTTCTTTCTAGACGAATACAGTCGGCTCCGTCATTGTCTCGCAAGACAACAAAACGTATGCCCGGCTCGCGCCAAGCCCGTAACTTGCGCGGAATGCTCTTCTCTAAATCGCTCTTGCCTTCATGGGCGAGGCACAGGAACTCTAAGTCAGGGTACAGCCGAGGGAGGAGTCCGTTGAGAAGAACCTGCAAGGACGCTTCTTCAAGCAGAAAGACTATCCTGTTCAAGAGGGCCCCGATCGTTCAGGTTCATCTCGCCTCCAGAGCGCGCCGGGCAGGTCGCCCTCGTGGACCAGGGCTTGCAGGAGTTCGCTTTCCGTAGCGCGGCGGACCTCAGTAAAACCATCCTCTTTGACAAGCCACCAGATTTCATCAAGTTCCGCCTCGTTCAGGAAGTCTGGCGAATGGGTTGCCACAAAAACCTGGCCACCGACAAGATGCGCAAATCGGACAAAGACTGGCCCCATTTCGCCAAATCCGGTCGAACCATCGTTTCCCTCTATCCTTTGATATGGAAGTCGGTCCGATCCTTCTATCACATCTTGCCTACCAAGAGCAAGGCTCTTGGTTTCATTAGGGAATTACTTTAGATCGGCTGAAGCCTCCAGCAATGTGGTCGTAGAGCCTTTGATTGAGCTCAGCGGCCTCCTCAGTTTGTGGCTGACCAGCCCCAGGAACTCGGCTCTCATCCGCTCCATCTCCTCCAGCGGCGTCAGATCCTGCATCGTGATGATCACCGTCTCGACCTCTCCCTCCTCCGAATGGGTGGGGGTGGCGTTGATCAGGGTGGTTACGCTGCGCCCGTCGGGAGCCAGAATGACGATCTCTTCGGCGCGCACCGTCACGCTGGCGCTCAGAATATGCGCCAGCGGAAACTCGCTCAGAGAGACTTTGCGCCCGTCCGAGCGTCGGAAGGTCAACACCTTCAGGAGCTCCTCGGCCGAGCCGTCCGGCATGTAGAGGTCACTGACGATCCTTCTCGCCTCGCGGTTGACCGACACGGGCGCGCCCGTTTTCGCGTCGAAGACGAGGACGCCGACCGGCGAGGTGTTGATCAACGACTCCAGGTCAGCCCTCGCCTGCCGCTCTTCGCGGCACCGGTGCGCGTTTGCGATGACCAGCGCCGCTTGCGATGCGAACATCACCAAGGTCTCTTCGTCTTCTGTCGTGAACTCCCTTCCCTCCTCCTTCTCGCCTACGAAGATGTAGCCCACGCGCTCGCCCATTAGTTTGATCGGCGCGGCCAATAGCGCCATTACCGGGCTTACCGCTCGAGGCAGGTCCATCTCGGCAAGCCCCATTCTCCTGAAGTAACGCTGGAAATCTCTGAGTCGCAGGGGCGCCGACTCTTTACTCATCATTTCGTAGATCTCTCTCCCGCTCTGCATTTTCCACAGCTGCTCCTCCTCCTCCGAGGTCAATCCGTGGGAAAGAAAGTCCGGTATACCCCCTGAATTGTCCTGAATCGCAATGACGCCAAAAAGCGCGTCCGTCAACGCGCAGGCCCCATCCAGGCCCCCCTGCAGAACCGTATCGTAATCAAGGCTCTCATTGACGCGGAGGCTCGCTTCGCTTAGCTTGGCCAAGCGGCCGCGCAGCGCCTTTATTTCTTGTTGAAGATGGTCGGCGCTTGACATGCGCGCCTCCTGAGATCGGGCTATTGACTTCTCTGGAACTTTTGTCGTCGCAAGTCGGGGGCGGGCAAAGTGGAAGTCGGCCCATCTCGTCGCGGCTGGTCTCATTCCACCTATTTTGGTAGATCGTCACTAAAGTCACATAGTTTTAAGTATAAATCTCACAATATTTTCACAAACAATAGATTTACTGTACCAGTGTTGATTTTACAACCGCGATTCAAAACACGAATACCCCACATCGGACCGCCTTCAGCGTCCCTGAATTGTCGCTGAACTATTTCGATTGAGCGTGAATCGCGTTTGTCTATCACACTGTCGTCAATGTTCAGATACGCTTCAGGGCTGTCGTCGATCAGTCCTTCCACCAGATCGCATAGATGCCTAAATGTGAGCCACTCTTGATTTTAAATAGTTGCAGACGGAATCGAGCCTCGTCCCTTCCCGGTGTTCAGCCAGATAGCGACAAGTGCATTCGACCGGCGTGCCGAAGAGCTATTCGACACACTTCCAGTTTGTCATCGTGTCGCTGGCTTCCAGGCTTCCGACCAATCCGGAGCAAGCCAAATCACATTCCTTTCGGCGCATGGACGCGCCCACACAAAGAGGTGAAAACCAATGACGGTTCAGAAATCCTACAGGTCGTTGTTTGTCTTAGTGCGGATCTTCCTGTTGACAGGAGTTTTCGCCCTGTTCGCCGCCAAACCGCTTGCGCAAAGCAATGCATATGCCCAAGAAGACACCCGTGCGATCACCGAAATCTCGGTGTCCAGCAATAACCCCGGCGAGCTTGACGTGTCCTGGCAAGCTCCATCTGAAGCGCCGCACGAGTACCGTGTCTCCTGGGCGCGCGTTGGGGAGACGTTCCCCAAGCGGAATGACGGCAGCAGAAACGCCTTTCTGCCAACCACCTCCCTTAAGATTCAGTTCCTGGACGAGGGAACAACCTATAAGGTGAGAGTGCGCGCCCGATACAACGACGGGAACGGAGCTTGGAGTCCTGTCGTCCGGGCTGAGGTGCAAAGCGCGCCGGCCGACCCACCGACGCCGACCGACACTCCGACGGCAACGCCGACCGACCCACCGACGCCGACCGAGACTCCGACGGCAACGCCGACCGATACCCCGACGGCAACGCCGACCCCCGTCCCTGCCTATCTGCACACTGAACGGGAAGCCTTGGTCGCGCTCTATAATTCGACCGGCGGCGACAATTGGACAAACAACCAAAACTGGCTCAGCGACAGTCCCGTCGGCGAGTGGCAAGGTGTGACAACCAACTCTGATGGTCGCGTCACACACCTGGCCCTCTCCAACAACGCCTTGAGCGGACCGATTCCGGCGGACCTGGGCAACCTTTCGGCGCTTCAAGAGCTGAACCTGCTCAAGAACAACCTTTCTGGAACGATTCCGGCCTCCTTGGGCAACCTCTCTCGCCTCACTGTTATGACGCTGAACGAGAACAATTTGAGTGGGAGTATCCCGGCTTCTCTGGGCAATCTGTCCAATCTAGAGAGTTTGGTCTTGGGTATCAATGACTTGAGCGGGTCGATCCCGGCCGAACTGGGCAACCTGGCCAAATTGGAGCAGCTAAATTTGTTAGACAATCGCCTGAGCGGAAATCTTCCGGCTGATCTGGCGCGGCTCTCCAGTCTGAAATATCTCTATCTCTATGGAAATGAACTGGCCGGACCGATTCCGTCCCAGTTGGGCAACCTCTCTAATCTCCACGAGCTGGATCTGGGCGATAATCAACTTAGCGGGCCTATCCCGACCGAACTGGGCAACCTTGCCAACTTGGTTGAACTTTGGCTCGATAAAAACGGCCTGAGCGGAACCATTCCAGCCGAACTCGGCGGACTTCCCAACCTCAAGCAACTCAGGCTGGAAAACAACGCCCTGACCGGGTCGATCCCGACCGAACTGGGCAGCCTGGCAAACCTGCAATATCTCTACCTCGGCGACAACGGCTTGGCTGGCTGCGTCCCCGACAGCCTCTACTCATTAGAGGAACATGATCTGACCGGCCTGGGTCTGCCGGCCTGCGCGATCACCTCCGCTCTCGCTGCCTTCTACAACGCTGCCGGCGGCGACAGCTGGACAGACAGTTCAAATTGGCTCAGCGATGAACCTCTCAACGACTGGTTCGGCGTCACGGCCGATGCGAACGGGAACGTTTCGGCGCTCTCTCTCAACGCCAACGGCCTGAGCGGGACGATTTCCGCGCAAATTGCCGCGCTGACCTCGCTGCAAACGATTAACCTCGAAGACAATCAACTGACCGGGTCGATCCCCAGCCAGCTGGGCGACCTGGCCGCCTTGCAGTCATTGAATCTCAACACCAATTCGTTGAGCGGGGCCATCCCTGCAGACTTGGGCAAACTCGCCAATCTGCGCGCGTTGAGGCTGTTTGACAACGACCTGTCAGGCGCAATCCCTGTAGAACTTGCAAATCTGTCGAACCTGCAGTGGCTCGTCCTCAACGACAATTCGCTGACTGGAAGCATACCGACCGAACTGGGTAATCTAACCAGCCTGCAAGTGCTCAACCTGCAAGGCAACGAACTGACGGGAGCCATCCCTGCCGAACTCGCCCAACTTTCCAACCTGCAGCAACTCTGGCTCGCAAACAACAACCTGAGCGGTACGATTCCGGCTGCGCTCGGCGGCCTCGCAAACCTGCAATACCTCTACCTCGGCGGCAACGGCTTGGCTGGCTGCGTCCCCGACAGCCTCTACTCATTAGCGAACAATGACCTGACCGGCCTGGGTCTGCCGGCCTGCGCGATCACCTCCGCTCTCGCTGCCTTCTACAACGCTGCCGGCGGCGACAGCTGGACAGACAGTTCAAATTGGCTCAGCGATGAACCTCTCAACGACTGGTTCGGCGTCACGGCCGATGCGAACGGGAACGTTTCGGCGCTCTCTCTCAACGCCAACGGCCTGAGCGGGACGATTTCCGCGCAAATTGCCGCGCTGACCTCGCTGCAAACGATTAACCTCGAAGACAATCAACTGACCGGGTCGATCCCCAGCCAGCTGGGCGACCTGGCCGCCTTGCAGTCATTGAATCTCAACACCAATTCGTTGAGCGGGGCCATACCTATCGAACTCGCCCAACTTTCCAACCTGCAGCAACTCTGGCTCGCAAACAACAACCTGAGCGGTACGATTCCGGCTGCGCTCGGCGGCCTCGCAAACCTGCAATACCTCTACCTCGGCGGCAACGGCTTGGCTGGCTGCGTCCCCGACAGCCTCTACTCAATAGCGAACAATGACCTGAACACATTCGGGCTGTCACCTTGCAGCGAGAAAGCAGTTCTGGTTGCCTTCTACAACGCTGCCGGCGGCGCCAACTGGACTGACAGCACAAACTGGCTGAGCGATGAGCCGCCCGACGACTGGTATGGCGTCACCACAGGCGCCGATGGGCGCGTCACCAGGCTGTCTCTCCAGGGCAACGGTTTGACCGGTACGATTGCGCCGGAACTGGGCGGTCTCTCCCAACTAGCCTATCTGGACCTCAGGCAAAACGCGTTGGGTGGGAGCATCCCCACCACATTGGGCAGCTTGTCCAACTTGGTATACCTGTTCCTCAATGGAAACTCGTTGAGCGGGAGGGTTCCAGTCGAACTGGGCGACTTGCCCAAACTGTATACTCTTTGGATCAAAGGCAACAGTCTGAGCGGATGCATACCTGGCAGCCTGTTCTCTCTATCTGACATCGACTTCACATCTTCGTGGCTGCCATCATGCGCTGTCCAGAAGGAGGCGCTGGTCGCGCTTTACAACGCCGCGGATGGCGCCAACTGGACCGACAACACCAACTGGCTGAGTGAAGAGCCGCTCGACGACTGGTATGGCGTCACCACCGACGCCGGCGGTATGGTTACCGCAGTCGCGCTCGCTGGCAACAACCTGAATGGAACGATTCCGGACGAACTGGGCGACCTGACCAACCTGCAGACGCTCTCTCTGAGCGGCAATAGTTTGACTGGGTGCGTGCCCGATGGCCTGTACCAGACGCCGACGAATGACTTGTCCAGCCTGGCGCTGCCGCCCTGCACGGAGAAGGAGGCGCTGGCGGCGCTCTACAACGCCACCGACGGCGCCAACTGGACTGGCAGCCGAAACTGGCTCAGCGACAGGCCGCTGGGTGAATGGAGCGGTGTCTATACCGGGGCCGACGGCCGCGTAACGCAGCTGCGTCTTCACAGTCGCGGCTTGAGCGGCACGATCCCGGCCGAACTGGGCAACCTGGCCAGCCTGCAATACCTGGCGCTCAATGACAACAACCTCAGCGGCGCGATCCCGACCCAACTGGGCAACCTGGCCAACCTGACTGAACTGTACCTGGATGGCAACGACCTCAGTGGGTCGATTCCGGCCGAACTGGGCAACCTGGCCAGCCTGCAAAGACTCCACCTCGAGGACAACGCGTTGAGTGGGTCGATTCCGACCCAACTGGGCAACCTGGCCAGCCTGACCGCGATGAGCTTCGGCAACAACGACTTCAGCGGGTCGATTCCGGCTGAACTGGGCAACCTCTCCAACCTGACTGACCTGTACCTCTACGAAAATAACCTCAGTGGGTCGATCCCGGCTGAGCTGGGCAACCTGGCCAGGCTGACGACACTGCAAATCAGTGGCAACGATCTGAGCGGGTGCATTCCCGACAGCCTGTACTCCGTTTCGATCAACGACCTGGCCAATCTGGGGCTGCCGCCCTGCACGGAGAAGGCGGCCCTTGTCGCGCTCTACAACGCCGCGGATGGCGCCAACTGGACCGACAACACCAACTGGCTGAGTGCAGGGCCGCTCGGCGACTGGCACGGCGTCACCACCGACGCCGACGGACGAGTCATTTCACTGGACCTCACCAATAACGGCCTGAGCGGGACGATCCCGGCCCAACTGGGCGATCTGGGCGAACTGGCCGACCTGACTCTCTTTCAAAACGCGTTAAGTGGGACGATCCCGACCGAACTGGGCAACCTGTCCAATCTGATCAATCTGAACCTTGCTGTAAACAGTTTGGACGGGACGATCCCGGCTGAACTGGGCAACCTGTCCAGCCTGGCTGTCCTCTGGCTCCACCAGAATGACTTGAGCGGGACGATCCCGTCCTCTTTGGGCGACCTCTCCACCCTGCGCGAGTTGAACCTGAAGATCAATGGCTTGAGCGGGCTGATCCCCAGAGAGTTAGGCAACCTGTCCAACCTGCAACGGCTCTACCTGACTCGTAACAGTCTGGGCGGATGCATTCCCGAAAGCCTCTTTGCCGTAGCCGTCAACGACATGTCCGACCTGAGACTGCCGACCTGCGCCGAGTACGACGCGCTGGTCGCGCTTTACAACGCCGCGGATGGCGCCAACTGGACCGACAACACCAACTGGCTGAGCGCTGAGCCCGCCGCTTCCTGGCATGGTGTCACCACCGACGCCGGCGGTCGCATCATCGGGTTGAGCCTTGCGAACAACGGCTTGAGCGGGACGATCCCGACCCAACTGGGCGACCTGACCAACCTGCAGACGCTCTCTCTGAGCGGCAATAGTTTGAGCGGGACGATCCCGACCCAACTGGGCGACCTGACCAACCTGCAGACGCTTTCTCTGAGCGGCAATAGTTTGACTGGGTGCGTGCCCGATAGCCTGTACCAGGCGCCGAGTAACGACATGTCCAGCCTGGGGCTGCCGTCCTGCACGGAGAAGGACGCGCTGGTCGCGCTCTACAACGCCACCGACGGCGCCAACTGGACCGACAACACCAACTGGCTGAGTGAAGGGTCGCTCGGCGACTGGTATGGCGTCACGCTCGCCGCCGACGGTCGCATCATCGGGTTGAGCCTTGCGGACAACAACCTGAGTGGAACGCTGCCGTCTGAACTGAAGGACCTGGTCAACCTGCAGACGGTCTATCTTGCGAACAACAGCCTGAGTGGATGTATACCCGACAACCTGTACCAGGCGCCGACGAATGACTTGTCCAGCCTGGCGCTGCCGCCCTGCACGGAGAAGGAGGCGCTGGCGGCGCTCTACAACGCCACCGACGGCGCCAACTGGACTGGCAGCCGAAACTGGCTCAGCGACAGGCCGCTGGGTGAATGGAGCGGTGTCTATACCGGGGCCGACGGCCGCGTAACGCAGCTGCGTCTTCACAGTCGCGGCTTGAGCGGCACGATCCCGGCCGAACTGGGCAACCTGGCCAGCCTGCAATACCTGGCGCTCAATGACAACAACCTCAGCGGCGCGATCCCGACCCAACTGGGCAACCTGGCCAACCTGACTGAACTGTACCTGGATGGCAACGACCTCAGTGGGTCGATTCCGGCCGAACTGGGCAACCTGGCCAGCCTGCAAAGACTCCACCTCGAGGACAACGCGTTGAGTGGGTCGATTCCGACCCAACTGGGCAACCTGGCCAGCCTGACCGCGATGAGCTTCGGCAACAACGACTTCAGCGGGTCGATTCCGGCTGAACTGGGCAACCTGGCCGACCTGACTGCCCTGTACCTCTACGACAACAACCTCAGCGGGTCGATCCCGGCTGAGCTGGGCAACCTGGCCAGGCTGACGACACTGCAAATCAGTGGCAACGATCTGAGCGGGTGCATTCCCGACAGCCTGTACTCCGTTTCGATCAACGACCTGGCCAATCTGGGGCTTTCACCCTGCGACAGGTCGGCGTTGGCGGCGCTCTACAACGCCACCGACGGCGCCAACTGGACCGACAACACCAACTGGCTCAGCGATGAGCCGCTCGACGACTGGTATGGCGTCACCACCGACGCCGATGGGCAAGTTACCGTTCTCGCGCTCAAAGACAACGGCCTGAGCGGGTCGATTCCGGCTGAGCTGGGCAACCTCTCCAACCTGACTGACCTGCAACTCCACGAAAATAACCTCAGCGGGACAATTCCCGCCGAACTGGGCGGCTTATCCAACCTGACTGACCTGCAACTCCACGAAAATAACCTCAGCGGGACAATTCCCGCCGAACTGGGCGGCTTATCCAACCTGCAAGAGCTGCTTCTCCAAAGCAACGACTTGAGCGGGACAATTCCAAGCCAGTTGAGCAATCTGGCTAACCTCACAAGGCTCTACCTGGACTACAACGACTTGAGTGGAACGATTCCCAGCGGGTTGGGGAGCCTCTCCAACCTGTGGGGCCTTGGTCTAGACGACAATAGCTTGAGCGGGTCGATCCCGGTTGAGCTGGGCAACCTCGCTGGGCTGAGAATCCTGCGCCTCAAAGACAACGACCTGAGCGGGACAGTTCCGAGCGAACTGGGCAATCTGGACTATCTGCTGGAGCTATATCTCGACGGCAACAGTCTCACCGGATGCATACCCGACACGCTTTTCTCAGTGCACCTGAACGACCTGTCCGACCTGGGGCTTTCAGCCTGCACCAAGTCGGCGCTGGCGGCGCTCTACAACGCCACCGACGGCGCCAACTGGACCGACAACACCAACTGGCTCAGCGACGAGCCGCTCGACGACTGGCATGGCGTCACCACCGACGCCGATGGGCAAGTTACCATTCTCGCGCTCGAAGACAACGGCCTGAGCGGAACAATTCCCGCCGAACTGGGCGGCTTATCCAACCTGCAAGAGCTGCTTCTCCAAAGCAACGACTTGAGCGGGACAATTCCAAGCCAACTGGGCAACCTCTCCAACCTGACTGACCTGCAACTCTACGACAACGACCTCAGCGGGTCGATCCCGGCTGAACTGGGCAACCTGGCCAAACTGACTGACCTGTTGCTCAGTGGCAACAACCTCAGCGGGTCGATCCCGACCCAACTGGGCAACCTGACCGACCTCCTGGCGCTCAATCTCAGTGGCAATGGTTTGAGCGGGACAATTCCGACCGCACTGGGCAATCTGGGCAATCTGCAGGAGATATATCTCGACGGCAACAGTCTCACCGGATGCATACCCGACACGCTTTTCTCAGTGCCCCTGAACGACATGTCCGACCTGAATCGGCCGTCCTGCGCTGAAAAAGAGGCGTTGGCGGCGCTCTACAACGCCACCGACGGCGCCAACTGGACCGACAACACCAACTGGCTCGGCGTCAATCCTCTCAGCACCTGGCATGGCGTCACCACCGACACCCACGGATACATTACCGCGCTGGAACTGCCCAGCAACGACCTGAATGGATTGATCCCTTCCGAACTGGACAAATTTGCCAAACTGCAGACGCTTGATCTCCGTTCCAATGTCTTGACCGGAACAATCCCGACCGAGTTGGGCACTCTAACCACTTTGCAGATTCTGGCGCTTAATGACAACGATTTGAGCGGGGCCATCCCGTCCGAACTCGGAAGCCTGGCCAACCTGCAGAGACTGTCCCTCTTTAACAACGAATTGAACGGTACGATTCCGACCGAACTGGGCAACCTCACCGACCTGCAGACGCTTGCTCTCGAAAACAACGGCTTGAGCGGGACGATTCCGACCCAACTGGGCAACCTGGCCAGCCTGACCGCGATGAGCTTCGGCAACAACGACTTCAGCGGGTCGATTCCGGCTGAACTGGGCAACCTGGCCGACCTGACTGCCCTGTACCTCTACGACAACAACCTCAGCGGGTCGATCCCGGCTGAGCTGGGCAACCTGGCCAGGCTGACGACACTGCAAATCAGTGGCAACGATCTGAGCGGGTGCATTCCCGACAGCCTGTACTCCGTTTCGATCAACGACCTGGCCAATCTGGGGCTTTCACCCTGCGACAGGTCGGCGTTGGCGGCGCTCTACAACGCCACCGACGGCGCCAACTGGACCGACAACACCAACTGGCTCAGCGATGAGCCGCTCGACGACTGGTATGGCGTCACCACCGACGCCGATGGGCAAGTTACCGTTCTCGCGCTCAAAGACAACGGCCTGAGCGGGTCGATTCCGGCTGAGCTGGGCAACCTCTCCAACCTGACTGACCTGCAACTCCACGAAAATAACCTCAGCGGGACAATTCCCGCCGAACTGGGCGGCTTATCCAACCTGCAAGAGCTGCTTCTCCAAAGCAACGACTTGAGCGGGACAATTCCAAGCCAGTTGAGCAATCTGGCTAACCTCACAAGGCTCTACCTGGACTACAACGACTTGAGTGGAACGATTCCCAGCGGGTTGGGGAGCCTCTCCAACCTGTGGGGCCTTGGTCTAGACGACAATAGCTTGAGCGGGTCGATCCCGGTTGAGCTGGGCAACCTCGCTGGGCTGAGAATCCTGCGCCTCAAAGACAACGACCTGAGCGGGACAGTTCCGAGCGAACTGGGCAATCTGGACTATCTGCTGGAGCTATATCTCGACGGCAACAGTCTCACCGGATGCATACCCGACACGCTTTTCTCAGTGCACCTGAACGACCTGTCCGACCTGGGGCTTTCAGCCTGCACCAAGTCGGCGCTGGCGGCGCTCTACAACGCCGCCGACGGCGCCAACTGGACCGACAACACCAACTGGCTCAGCGATGAGCCGCTCGACGACTGGTATGGCGTCACCACCGACGCCGATGGGCAAGTTACCGTTCTCGCGCTCGAAGACAACGGCCTGAGCGGGTCGATCCCGGCTGAGCTGGGCAACCTCTCCAACCTGACTGACCTGCAACTCCACGAAAATAACCTCAGCGGGACAATTCCCGCCGAACTGGGCGGCTTATCCAACCTGCAAGAGCTGCTTCTCCAAAGCAACGACTTGAGCGGGACAATTCCAAGCCAGTTGAGCAATCTGGCTAACCTCACAAGGCTCTACCTGGACTACAACGACTTGAGTGGAACGATTCCCAGCGGGTTGGGGAGCCTCTCCAACCTGTGGGGCCTTGGTCTAGACGGCAATAGCTTGAGCGGGTCGATCCCGGTTGAGCTGGGCAACCTCGCTGGGCTGAGAATCCTGCGCCTCAAAGACAACGACCTGAGCGGGACAGTTCCGAGCGAACTGGGCAATCTGGACTATCTGCTGGAGCTATATCTCGACGGCAACAGTCTCACCGGATGCATACCCGACACGCTTTTCTCAGTGCACCTGAACGACCTGTCCGACCTGGGGCTTTCAGCCTGCACCAAGTCGGCGCTGGCGGCGCTCTACAACGCCACCGACGGCGCCAACTGGACCGACAACACCAACTGGCTCAGCGACGAGCCGCTCGACGACTGGCATGGCGTCACCACCGACGCCGACGGTCGCATCATCGGGTTGAGCCTTGCGGACAACAACCTGAGTGGAACGCTGCCGTCTGAGCTGAAGGACCTGGTCAACCTGCAGACGGTCTATCTTGCGAACAACAGCCTGAGTGGATGTATACCCGACAACCTGTACCAGGCGTCGACGAATGACGCGGACAGCCTGGGGCTGTCGTCCTGCACGGAGAAGGAGGCGCTGGTCACGCTCTACAACGCCACCGACGGCGCCAACTGGACTGGCAGCCAAAACTGGCTCAGCGACAGGCCGCTGGGTGAATGGAGCGGTGTCTCTACCGGGGCCGACGGCCGCGTGACGCGGCTGCGTCTTTACAGGCGCGGCTTGAGCGGCACGATCCCGGCCGAACTGGGCAACCTGGCCAACCTGCAAAGCCTGTACCTGAATGACAACGACCTCAGTGGGTCGATTCCGACCGAACTGGGCAACCTGGCCAACCTGCTATACCTGTTGCTCAATGGCAACGTCCTGACCGGCACGATTCCGACCGAACTGGGCAACCTGGCCAGCCTGAGGTGGCTGTTACTCCGCAGCAACGTCCTGACCGGCACGATTCCGACCGAACTGGGCAACCTGGCCAACCTGCAATACCTGCACCTGAATGACAACGACCTCAGTGGGTCGATCCCGACTGAGCTGGGCAATCTGGGCAATCTGGGCAATCTGGGAGATATATCTCGACGGCAACAGTCTCACCGGATGCATACCCGACACGCTTTTCTCAGTGGGCCTGAACGACCTGTCCGACCTGGCGCTGTCGTCCTGCACGGAGAAGGAGGCGCTGGTCGCGCTCTACAACGCCGCGGATGGCGCCAACTGGACCGACAACACCAACTGGCTCAGCGATGAGCCGCTCGGCGACTGGTATGGCGTCACCACCGACGCCGACGGCCGCGTGACGCAGCTGCGTCTTCACAGTCGCGGCTTGAGCGGCACGATCCCGGCCGAACTGGGCAACCTGGCCAGCCTGCAAAACCTGGCGCTCAGTGACAACAACCTCAGCGGGACGATCCCGACCGAACTGGGCAACCTGGCCAGCCTGAGGTGGCTGTCTCTCCGCAGCAACGTCCTGACCGGCACGATTCCGACCGAACTGGGCAAGCTGACCAGCCTGGCATACCTGGGGCTCAATAGTAACGACCTCAGCGGCGCGATTCCGGCTGAGCTGGGCAACCTGGCCAGACTGCAAAGCCTGGTGCTCAGTGACAACAACCTCAGCGGCGCGATCCCGGCCCAACTGGGCAACCTGGCCTACCTGACTGACCTGCAACTCTACGACAACGACCTCAGCGGGTCGATTCCGGCTGAACTGGGCAACCTGGCCAACCTGACTGACCTGTTGCTCAGTGGCAACAACCTCAGCGGGTCGATCCCGACCCAACTGGGCAACCTGGCCAACCTCCTGGCGCTCAATCTCAGTGGCAATGGTTTGAGCGGGTCGATCCCGACTGAGCTGGGCAATCTGGGCAATCTGCAGGAGATATATCTCGACGGCAACCGTCTCACCGGATGCATACCCGACACGCTTTTCTCAGTGCGCCTGAACGACATGTCCGACCTGGGGCTGCCGTCCTGCGCTGAAAAAGAGGCGTTGGTAGCGCTCTACAACGCCACCGACGGCGCCAACTGGACCGACAACACCAACTGGCTGAGTGAAGGGTCGCTCGGCGACTGGTATGGCGTCACCACCGACGCCGACGGTCGCATCATCGGGTTGAGCCTTGCGGACAACAACCTGAGTGGAACGCTGCCGTCTGAGCTGAAGGACCTGGTCAACCTGCAGACGGTCTATCTTGCGAACAACAGCCTGAGTGGATGTATACCCGACAACCTGTACCAGGCGCCGACGAATGACTTGTCCAGCCTGGGGCTGTCGTCCTGCACGGAGAAGGAGGCGCTGGCGGCGCTCTACAACGCCACCGACGGCGCCAACTGGACTGGCAGCCGAAACTGGCTCAGCGACAGGCCGCTGGGTGAATGGAGCGGTGTCTATACCGGGGCCGACGGCCGCGTGACGCAGCTGCGTCTTCACAGTCGCGGCTTGAGCGGCACGATCCCGGCCGAACTGGGCAACCTGGCCAGCCTGCAATACCTGGCGCTCAATGACAACAACCTCAGCGGCGCGATCCCGACCCAACTGGGCAACCTGGGCAATCTGGCCAACCTGCACCTGGATGGCAACGACCTCAGTGGGTCGATTCCGGCCGAACTGGGCAACCTGGCCAGCCTGCAATATCTCTACCTCGAGGACAACGCGTTGAGTGGGACGATTCCGACCCAACTGGGCAACCTGGCCAGCCTGACCTTGATGAGCTTCGGTAACAACGACCTCAGCGGGTCGATTCCGGCTGAACTGGGCAACCTGGCCAACCTGACTGACCTGTACCTCTACGAAAATAACCTCAGCGGGTCGATCCCGGCTGAGCTGGGCAACCTGGCCAGGCTGACGACACTGCAAATCAGTGGCAACGATCTGAGCGGGTGCATTCCCGACAGCCTGTACTCCGTTTCGATCAACGACCTGGCCAATCTGGGATTGCCCACCTGCCAATAGCCCCCGATCGGCCTGAGATGGACAGGAGTCACGATCTGGCTCCCATAAACGAGGGAACGGAAACACGTGCGGCGTCGGACACGGTCAATGCCGGTCCGACGCCGTTTTTGTCGCATCTATTGACCGTATCAGGAGCAAGTCTTGCCCCCGTGCCAATTGGCAGACCCGCCAAGGCAGGTATTTCATCGTTCCGAGCCCGCACCCGATTGGGAGCCGTCCAGCACATGGTTCGGCGTCACCATCGACGGCACAGGCGGCGTCACCGCGCTGGAACTGGCAGACAACGGCCTGAGCGGCGTAATCCCGGCTGATCTGGGCGACTTGGCCAGCCTGCAAACATTGGCCCTCCAGAGCAACGCCTTGACGGGCGCGATTCCGACCGAGTTTGTCAATCTGACCAACCTCCAGACGCTCAATCTCAGTGGCAATGATTTGAGTGGGTGTGTTCCCGCCGCCCTGTACACAGTGTCGAGCAACGACCTCGGCACTCTGCCCTTGCCGTCCTGCGCGGAAAAAGAGGCGCTGGCGGCGCTCTACAACGCCACCGACGGCGCCAACTGGATAGGCAGTTCAAACTGGCTCAGCGACAAGCCGTTGGGCGAATGGAGTGGCGTTTCCACCGCAGCGGGCGGGTGCTGACCTACGAGCATCTGTTGCGCCGGCTGTGGGGCACACGGAATGGCGGCGATCTGAGACCAATGCGCACCATTGTCAAGAGCCTGCGCCGCAAATTGGGAGATGACGCCAACAACCCCACGTACATATTCACCGATCCTCGCAGCGGTTACTGGATGGCGAAGTCCGCCACACAGGCATAAGCGGAATGTGAGTGGCGAAGGTTCGACATTTTGGTCGATCGAGATGGCAGGACGGCGAGGTAGCAAAAATCATCAGCGACTAGACAAATGTACCTGGGAACGGGGGTGCTTGCAATTTCTGAACCGCGACAGCCACCGCTGCCGTACCTGCGGCAAAACAGACTTGCCTTGCGGCCTTCTACATGCAGGACCTCTATAAGAGCTGCCGGATCGACATCCATAGGACCCGGACCCGCGCCCGCTATCCCCTCGCCGCCGCCCCTACGCCAACCACTTCACCGCCCGGTCCCCCAGCACACGCGGGGATAGACCCGTAAACGGTACCAGATTCATATTTTCGTCTATCGCAAACGAACTGGCGCAGAAAGACGAGCCAGCACCGTAAGTCGCGGCGCGTATTTCTGACTCTCAACTGACGTACCCATCCAAATGTTGGCTGGCCAGCCTTCAGGAAAGAGATGTTCGTGCTTCTGCCACCAATCGACTGCCCGCCCTGGCCGCTTTGTAAGAACCTGAAAGATGTGCCCGCGCCGCCGGGACGCCTCCTGCATTACCTGGAACATCTCAAGCACAAAGTCGTACGGCACTTCGGGATGGAAAACGTCCGACATACTGTTTACAAAGACGCGCCGCGGCTTTTTCCAGGTCAGTGGAGCCTGCAGACGCTCAGGAAGCAGTCGCACCTCATCGGGGCCGGTCTCATAGCCGCGTACGCCCATCCCTCTCAAGCGAGGATAGAGGGCGTACATGTAGCAGTGGTCACAGCCGGGCGACACGCGCGTGCAGCCGGTCACCGGATTCCAGGTTTCGTCTGTCCATTCGATAGAGGATGGCATTCTTGGGCTCCCACCGATTCCTATTGTTCGGGGCGATTTCGAACAGTGAAATTTCCTGGTTTAGTACGCATGTTCTCATCTTTTGCAGCAGTTGTCAAATGCCCGTAGACGCGAGTGCGCCCAAGGATTCCCAGGAATCCTGATTGCCCAACGTTGGATTCAATCCGTTCGTTCGTCCGCCCTCATCCGTCCCAGCGGCTGGGGTTGATACCCGGCGCCGACGTCGTCATGCCGGCCGGTTTGTGCTCCAGGCCCCAGGTGCCGCCGGTTGTGTTGAGGCTTTGCAGGAATGGCTTTGCCTGTTCGGGCGCGGCTGCGACGAGGTCGGGGTCCCACTCCTCCATCGGCTGGACGGGACCGGCCCAGGCCGGCCGGTAGCCGTACTGGATCAGCTCGCGCGGCGCGCTGTCGGTGTTGGGATGCGTGGCGTGGAACAGCATGGTGGGGATGACGAGCGCGGAACCCGCCTTGAGGCAGAGCGTGAGCTCCTCCGGGTGGGACTTGTAGCGAACGTACGGGTTGGCCTGCGCGTGGAAGGAAAGGTGGCTGCGCGGGACCAGGCGAAACGGCGCGCGGGCGGGAATAAGGTCATCGAGGTAGTAGAGCACGCGCAGCATGCGCGGCGAGCTGCCCTCGTAGTCGAAGATGGACGAGCCGAACGGCTGACCGTCGGTGTGCATCGAAATGCAGGGTGAGCCGGGATTGGTGCGTTGGAAGGCGCCGCGCGTGAAGACGATGTCCGGCCCCATCAGCGCGCTGAGAAAGTCGATCATCGGCGGGTGCCCGATCAGTTCTGCCGCGCCGCGGCTGATCCACTGCACCTGCGTGATCGAGCTTGTCAGATACTCGCTGTAGGGCCTCGGCTCCATCGGAACATCGGCCAGCTCCGCCTTGAGTCGCGCAATCAGCCCGGCGTCGAGCATGTCCGGCAGCACGGCGTAACCCTCCACTTCGAAGTGGCGGATCTGCTCTGCGCGCGTGAAGGAGCCGAAGTCGGTCCGGTCAATGTTCATGAAATCGATGATTTCGTTGGGGTCGATTTCGGGGATGATCGTTTTGTCCATCGGATGCCTCCAAAATGACGCCGCGCCGCCCGGCGCGTCTATCCTGCGGCGACTGGCCACTCGGGGCCGGGGTCGATGTTCAGCCGCCGCGCGCGCGCAACAACCGATTCAGTGACAGCGCGGCCGATCTCCAGCTCATCCACGCGAGTTGGGTGCCCGCCTCGAAACAGTTCCTCGCCATTGACCAGAACGGTGTCGACGCTACCGCTTTCCATTGTCAGTGCCAGCAGATGGACGGGGTTGTTGGCGGGATATGCTCCGGATGCGCGCGGGGAGCGTACGACCACATCGGCGCGCTTGCCAGCCTCCAGGCTACCTAATTCGGCCTCCAGCCCGGCGGCCGCGGCCGCGTTGATCGTCTGCATTTCGAGCAGTGCGCTGGCGGACAATGGGTCATCGCAGACGCGTGCAACGAAGTGGGCCGACCGCATCAACTCTGCCGGCGTGCAGTCGAAGGCGCCGTCGACGCCGAGCGTTACGGGGACGCCGGCGCGATGCCGCTCCGCCATCCTGAATCGGGCGCTGCGGGCGATGCCGAGCGAGAAGTAGGAGACCGGGCACCAGACGATCTGGCAGCCGGTCTCGCGGATGGCGTCCTCCTCGGCTTCGTCGAGCAGATTGGCGTGGACGATGACCGTGTGCTCGTCGAGGACGCCCAGCTGCTGCAGGTGGACGATCTGGCTGACGCCAGTAACTTTGCGGTAGATCTCTCCCTCGCCGGGCGCGTAGCCGGCGTGCAGATGCAAGGGCACGCCGCTGTCGCGCGCGCAGGCGTGCGCCGCCTGCAGCAGATCGGGCGTGGCTGTGCCGACACCGTAGACGAAGACGAAACCGCGCACAAGCGCCTCGGGATTGCGGTTGCGGTGCAACTCCGCGTCCAACTGGCCCAGCGCCCGCGCGCTGTCGATGGGGACGCGAGCTGTCAGGCTATCGCTCTCGAGGCCGGGCATGGCGGCGAGCGTTTCGCGCCGGTCCCACAGATAGGGCGGGGAGAAGAGCGCGCGCATGCCAACGCGCTCGACCGCCTCGGCCGCGGCGTGGGTCGAGAAAAGCGTTCCCGGCTCGATGAACATGGTAAAGCCGCTGCCCAGCATCTCGACCGCGGCCATGGCCGTCGCTACGGCCTCGTCCTCCGCGCTGACGTCCGCTTTCCAGTCGGCAAATTTGATTGCCGCCGCGTCGACGTCGAAGATGTTGCTGAAAACGCCGCGGCAGGTAGTATGCACGATGTGGTTGTGGGCGTCGATAAAGCCTGGATGCACGATGCCGCCCTCTGCGTCGAGCGTCTCCCGTGCGTCGAAGCGCCGGCGCAGTTCGGCGTCGGGACCGACCGCGAGGATGCGCGCGCCGGCAATCGCCACCGCGCCCGGCGAGAATATTCTGCGCCCCGCATCCATGGTCAGCACCTGACCGTTATGGACCAGATAGTCGCAGCTGACTCTGTTCATGCGGCTAGCCGGTCCTCCCCTGCCGCAACGCCAACCGCAGCAGGTCGCTTTGTGTCAGATAGGGCTGAATCTTTTCGGCGAAGTCGGCCACTGTTTCTTCCACCGTCGCATTCGACGTATCCAGCTTGAACTTACGGGAAATCAGCGAATTTCCATACTCCGCCTCAAAACGCTCGATGATCTGCTCAACATCGGCATCCGGGACGACAGGATAGAGATGGGGGTCCCCGGCCATCCGCTGGCGGATGACATCGGGCGCGGCCTGCACCAGAATCAGTACGGCGTCTGGCCTGAAGCGGGTGATGCGCTGCTCGAGCATACGGGAGATGAGCCTGCGGTCGCCCTGTTCCCCCTCTCCACCGTAACCGTAATAGCGCGGCGCATAGACCAATTCCTCAAAGTAGAGGCCGACCCCCATGAAATTCTCATCCGACCCCGACTGCCAGGGCGTGTGATAGTAGAGGTTATGCCGCTGGATCACCTCCGTCAGCCTGGGGCTGAGCCGCTGGAAGGCCGCGATCTCATCCGGCGTCAGATCGGGTCCGTGCGGCTTGGTGTCCGGTAGCTTGTAGTGGTCGTGAATCAGCTTGAACTCGGTGCCCAGCGACGCCTTCGACCACTCGTTGATGGCGTGGGCCAGCGTAGTCGTGCCGGCATATTCGCAGCCGATCAGAATCAGGTACATCGCTCCGTTTCTCCTCGTGTGAAGACGCTATCGAACTATTCCGATCCAAATCTATTGCGGCTGCGGATTGGCCGCGCCGAGCGACTGGAGCAGCCCCCTGAGATAGCCGGCCGCGTAGAGCAGCCCGTGATGTACGCGCTCGCCGTCATAGATCGTATGCGGGGCATGGCCGGGGAAGAGGACGCCCTCGAAGCCCACTTCGGCGAATGTCTTGAGTGTCTCCAGAAAGTCGCAGTCGGCCTCCTCCAGGAAACATTCGCTGAAATTCGGCCCGGTCCCCTGCACACCCTGTACGTGGCCGTAGACGATCTGGCCGCGCCCGCCGAAATGACGAATCGCGGCCTGGATGTCGACGCCCATCGCGGTCCAGTTGCCGAGGCAGAAGTTCAGCCCGCTGGCGATACTGCCGGCGATTTCCATCGCGCGTTTGAAGCCGTGCAGGTCGTAGAACAGGCGCGGGATCCCGCCGAGACTCTCGATCGGCGGGTCGTCGGGATGGAGCGCCAGGCGCACGCCGGCCTCCTCGGCCACCGGGATGATCGCCTTGATGAAGTATTCGTAGTTGCTCCACATTTCGGCGCGGCTGTACTCCCGCTCGCGGAAAAGGGGGCCTTGCGTGGCCCTTTCCAATTCGAAGCTGCTGACCTGGGCGCCGCCGCGACCGGGTGTCGTCAGGGAAGTGCGCCAGGAGTTGCGCGTGGCGCCGTGTTGATTCACCATCCAGTGGTAGCCGTAGACGCCGACGCCGGCCCGCCCCATGTTGCGAATTGTCTCCGCCACATTCTCGATCTGCCGGTCGCGGCCCGCCTGCCCAAGCACGATCCGCTCATAGCACCAGTTCGGCAGCGGATTCTCGATCGAGACCAGGTTCAAACCGGCGTCTTCGCACTGTGCGCGAACCTGGAGCAGCGTCGGGAAGTCCCAAAAGGCTTCCCCTCGGTTTGCAGCATCGGCCGCGTAGCGCGTTCGGTAGTCAGGATGGGAGAGGTAGCTGAGCGTTACATCGTGAATGCCGTACTGTTTGAGAAAGCCCAGGTAGTTGTCCCGGTCGGGCAATCTCGCAAAGGCCCCAACTCTCATCTAAACCTCCACTAACTTTCGCGGTCAACCGAGGGCCCCGGACCGACGCGGATGCGCCAGACTCTATCGCTCGTAAGACCGGAGATTAGCCGCCTTGATCAAATTCCGGCAGAAATTGGGCCCCAAAATAGAGAAGCTATTCCGGGTCAGCTGTACCCGGCCAAGGTCGCTTAGCCGCGGCCCACAAACGGCATCTGGTTGGCCATTACGGTCAGAAACAGGACGTTCGAGTCGAGCGGCAGGCCGTCCATGTAGAGGATCGCCTGGGCAACCGCGTCGGAGTCCATCGTCGGCTCGACCATGACCGAGCCGTTGGGCTGCGGGATGCCGGTGCGCATGCGCTGCGTCATTTCGGTGGCCGCGTTGCCGATGTCGATCTGGCCGCAGCAGATGTTGTAGGCGCGCCCGTCGAGCGAGGTGGACTTGGTCAGGCCGGTGAGGGCGTGTTTGGTCGAGGTATAGGGGGAGGAGTTGGGCCGGGGCGTGCTCGCCGAAACCGAACCGTTGTTGATGATGCGCCCGCCCTGCGGCGACTGGCTCTTCATGACGCGGAAGGCCTGCTGCGTGCAGAGGAAGACGCCGGTCAGGTTTACGTCCACCACCGCGCGCCAGTCTTCATAGCTGATCTCGTCCAGCTCCACGCTGGGCGCGCTGCGGCCGGCGTTGTTGAAGAGAAAATCGAGGCGGCCAAACGCTTCGACCGTGCGGTCAAACAGTGCCCTCACCGCCTGCGGATCGGTCACGTCGGTCGGCACAACCAGGGCGCGCTCGTCCGCCCCCGACTCTTGCGCGGTCTCCTCCAGTCGGTCGCGGCGGCGCCCCGCCAAAGTTACGGAATACCCGTGCGCCAGAAGATGCAGCGCCGTTCGTTTGCCGATGCCGGAGCCGGCGCCGGTTATGATTGCAACTTTGCCCAAGGCGGCCATATGATTGCACTCCTTTGTCGTAGTGGGTAATTTAAGTGGTCGGCAACTCGTTCGGGCCGCACGCCAGCGGCCGCGAACATCCGCTGCTCCGCTTGCGCACAGTCTATCACGGCAGCAGACCTTTTCCTACTACTACACATATGGAGGCAGCGCCCGCTGTGTCTGATTTGCGGCTGCCTGGACAGACCGGGCCTGAGAGAATTGCGGCGCGACAGAAGAAGATGTAGCATTGACGCGAACCCATACAAATATGAGGAGAACTGACGATGAAGATTCTGCGATACGCTGCCGGCGGCGCGACAAGCTACGGCATTCTGGAGGAGGACGGCTCCATCCGCCAGCTGGCGAGCTGCCCTTTCGACAGCCTCGAAGAAAGCGGCGAGACGGCGAATCTGGACGACGTAAAGGTGCTGGCGCCGGTTGGCTCGCCGAGGCTGATCGGCGTGGGACTGAACTACCTGGCGCATGCCGAGGAAGGCGGAAAGGAACCGCCGGACCAGCCGATGCTGTTCATGCTGCCCGCCACCGCCATCCTGGACCCGGAGGAGCCGGTCATCTACCCGCGCCAGGGGCAGAACGTCCACTATGAGGGCGAACTGTCGGTGATCATCGGCAAGAAGGCGCGTCGCGTCTCCGAGGCGGACGCGCTCGATTGCGTGCTTGGCTACACCTGCGGCAACGACGTCAGCGAGAGGGTGATCCAGGCCAATGAAATGGCCAACGGCTGCCTGCTGATCGGCAAGGGCTTCGACACCTTCAAGCCGCTCGGCCCCTACATCGCAACCGGCCTGGACTCGACCAATCTCGAGTTGACCACCCGCCTGAACGGCGAGGTCAAGCAGCACACCAACACCGACGACCTGATCTTTTCGGTCGCGCAGCTGATTGCTTACATCAGCGAAGCCGTAACGCTGCTGCCGGGCGACGTGATCATGACCGGCACGCCCTCCGGCGTCGGTCCTGTGCAGCCGGGCGACGTCGTCGAGATCGAGATATCCGGGGTCGGCGTGCTGAGGAATCCGGTGGTTGCGGAGGGGTAGCCGGACCTGACAGTGCCCTGTCATCAGCGACCATCTTCAAGCATCGGCGCCGTCGGTAATTCGGTTTATGGTTGATTCAGCGTCCAGTAGCCGCGAGCCATCGATCCCGAACATCGTAAGACCGTCGAGAGCGAATGCCCTTCACAATTGACAGCGTCGTTCCATGGGGCCGGACGATGGCGGAGTACCGGGGGATGTTCAACCTGGTCGAATCCGACCTGCGCGGGCGCATCCTTGGCTGCGGCGAAGGGCCGGCCAGCTTCAACGCCGAAATGTCGGCACAGGGACGCGCGGTCGTCTCGGTTGACCCGCTCTACGCGTTGCCGGCGGCGGCCATAGAACGCCGCGTGGAGGAGACCTACGACATCATCATCGAGCAGGTGACGCGCAACCGCGACGATTTCGTCTGGACCCATGTGCCGTCGATTCCGGCGCTGGGCCGGCGGCGAATGGGGGCGATGCGCCGCTTCCTGGCCGACTTTCCCCAGGGAAAGTGCGAAGGCCGCTATGTCGACGCCTCGCTGCCCGACCTGCCGTTCGACGACACCGCCTTTGACCTGGCGCTCTCCTCCCACTTCCTCTTCCTTTACAGCGTACAGTTCGACCTGGCATTTCACCTGCGCGCCCTGCAGGAAATGCTGCGCGTCGCCGGCGAAGTGCGCGTCTTTCCCCTCCTGCAAATTGGCGGCACGCCCTCACCCCATGTCCAGGCAGTTTTGGACACTTTCACAGCACTGGGAATTCGCGCTACAATAGAATCTGTTCGCTATGAGTTCCAGCGCGGCGGCAGCCGGATGCTGCGGCTGCGAAAGCCGTGTGGAACGCGAGCATAGCGGAAAGCGGCCCTAGTTTACACCAGCGAGACAGCACGGTGGCGGTCCTTCCACATACCCGTGACGGCTACGACCCTATCAATACGCGCAGCAACATCCCCGGCGCCCGCATAATCACCGCGCGCACCTGTGGTGCAACGCAGATGGAACTGTGGGAACAGTACATGCCGCCGGACGGCGTGATACCTCTGCACTATCATGACTGCGAGGAGAGCATCACCTTCCTCAGCGGGGAGGTTGAGGTCACGCTGGGGGAGGAACGCCATCGCGTCGGTGCAGATACCACTCTGTTTGTGCCGGAAGGTGCGCTTCATGGCGTTCGCAATGTGGGACGCGTGCCGGTTAGACTGATCGCCGTCTTCCCCCGGTCTTCGCCGGCCATACTTTACCCCGAAACAGAAACAACCGGCTAGAGACGCGCAATTGGCACTACCAAAAACAGTAGATGGGTGCTATACTCTATACTAGCGCGCCGGACCGGTGGTCTTTCCGCTTTACGCAAAGGCACGACCTGAGGCGTGTCAACCATGTCGCTCAATGGCGATGCGTCATTGAAGAAAAATGATCTCTCGCGCACACTTTGCCAGGCTGATCGATGCATTGCTGCCGTTGCTGGCAATGCTGATTGCTCTGCTCGTCGGTGTCCTGCTGCTGTTGATGTTGGGCACCGATCCGTTCGAGGCCTACAGCGCGCTGATCCGGGGCGCGCTGGGAAATGTCAGCGGTATTACCCAGACGCTGACCAAGGCTACACCGCTGCTGCTGGTGGGCCTCGGCATCTGCATCGCCTTTCGCGGCGGCGTGATCAACATCGGCGGTGAAGGGCAGATTGTCGTTGGCGCGCTTGCCGCGACCGCCTTTGCCGTAGGTTTCGGCGAGCTGCCCGGTCTGATCCTGATGCCTTTGACCCTGGTGAGCGGCGCGGCAGCAGGGCTTATCTGGGGCGGCATTCCCGGTCTGCTCAAGGCCCGCCTCGGCGTCAACGAGATTCTCACAACGGTGATGATGAACCAGATCGCGCTGCGGCTGATGAATTTCCTGTTGCGCGGTCCGATGCTGGATCCGGAGCATGTGGCGGCCGGCACGAGCATTCCCCAGAGCGCCACGCTGCCCGAGTCGGCGTGGCTGCCGCGGTTGGTGCCGCGCACACTCTTTCACAGCGGCGCGATTCTTGCCATCCTGCTTGCGCTCGCAGTCTACTTCCTGCTTTGGCGCACGACGATCGGCTACCGTATTCGGGCGGTAGGCTTGAACCCGCACGCCTCGCGCTACGCCGGCATTCCCGTCCCCAAGTATGTCACGCTGTCGCTGGCGCTCAGTGGGATGCTGTGCGGGATAGCCGGCGCGGTGGAGGTGATGGGCGTTCACCACCGCATGCTTGAGGGGTTGAGCGGTGGTTACGGGTTCAGCGGCATCGTGGCCGCCCTTTTTGGCAAGCTGCATCCGTTAGGCGCGATCCCGGCTTCGGCGCTTTTCGGCGCTCTCCTGGTCGGCGCCGACAAAATGCAGCGCGCAGTGCAGGTCCCAAGCGCGCTGGCAATCGCTTTGCAAGGGCTCGTCGTGCTCTTCGTCGTGGCGAGCGATCTATACGTACGGCGGCGCGCACGGCGGCGGGTGGGCAGCGACGCGCAGGACATGCCGAACTTGCCTGACGAGGAAGTTCCCGTCGAAGACGCGGCCGAAGTTGGGGAAGAGCCGGGGTCTGCCCCCGTTCAGGAAGGGCGCGAGGAGAAACCGTGATGCGGCGCCGCGCCCTCTCGCGGGAGAGCAACCACGAGGGGACCCGCCCCAGTATTCAGATCGAAACGTTGACATGACCGACGAACTGTTTACAATCTCCACACTGATCGGCATCCTGCACAGTTGCGTGCGGCTAGCGACGCCCTACCTTTTGGCTTCGTTGGGGGAGACCTTCGGCCAGCGCTCCGGCGTACTGAATCTGGGCGTGGACGGCATCATGCTGATGGGCGCGTTTTTTGCCTTCTACGCGGTGTTTGAAGGGCATAATCTGTGGATAGGCGTGCTGGCCGCAATCGTAGTCGGTATGGTGATGGGGCTGCTGAAGGCCTTCGTAAGCGTAACGATGCAGGCGCTGCAAGGTATCAGCGGCATCGGCCTTTATCTGTTCGGCCTCGGCCTGAGCAGCCTTCTCTTCAAGACTCTGATCGGTTCGGTTGAGGGAGTCAGCGGCTTTCGGCAGGTGGAAATCCCAGTGGTCTCGGACCTGCCGGGAATCGGGCATATCTTTTTCAACCACAACGCGCTGGTCTATCTCGCTTACATCATGGTGCCCGTCTCCTGGTTTGTCATCAACCGTACAACACTGGGATTGAAGATCCGTGCAGTTGGGCACAACCCCGAAGCGGCCGATACGCTCGGCGTCAGCGTAAACGGTGTGCGCTATGCAACGATGATGATCGGCGGCGCGCTGGCCGGCGTGGCGGGGGCGTCACTCAGCATCGGACTGCAAAACGTTTTCCAGGAGAACATGACGAACGGGATTGGGTTCATTGCCGTCGCCCTGGTCTACTTCGGCAGCTGGCGGACGGTAGGCGTACTGGCCGGCTCGTTGCTGTTCAGCCTTGTAAACGCCCTGCAACTGTGGGTACAGGCGCTGGCTATTCCGATCCCGTCGGAAGTGGCCGTGATGATGCCCTACATTATGACGATCGTCGTGCTCGCGTTCACCGCGCGGCAGATCCAAAAGCCTGCGGCGCTCGCCAGGTCGTATGAGCGCGGTGAGTAATGGGAGCCTTTGCATTGATATCCACTCCAAACCCGATGAGGGAATCATGCTGAGACGAATCAGTTTACTCACGTTGATCCTCCTGTTGCTCCTCGCCGCCTGCGGGAGATCGGACAGAGACGCCGATGCGGACGCGGCCGGCCCGAATGGAGAGCCCTTCCGCGTGGCTATCGTTTTGCCAAGCAGCACGACGGACATCGCCTGGAGCCAGTCGATGTTCGATTCGCTAAAGGCCGTACAAGCAAGCATGGGCGGCGAAGGGGCCTTGAGAATCGCGTTTTCGGAAGGAATGTTTCGCGTGACCGACGCATCCGCGGCGATTCGCGACTACGCCTCGGAAGGGTTCGATCTGGTCATTGCGCACGGCGCCCAGTTCGGCAACTCGGTATTTGAAGTGGCCGGCGACTTTCCCGAGACCAGCTTCGCCTGGGGCACATCGTCGGATACGGGCGCCGAACGCGGAATTACCAACGTCTTCGCATATGGCGCGGCGGCCAATGAAGGCGGCTATGTGAATGGTGTCGTCGCTTCCATGCTGACACAGGCCGAGATTGTCGGGGTGATTGGCCCGGTGGCAGGAGACGCCAAGCTCTATATCGACGGCTTCATCAGAGGGGTTACCCAAGTCAAGCCGGATGCGCAGGTCAATGTCACCTACACCGGGTCTTTCAGTGACACTGCTCTGGCCGCTGAGGCAGCCCATGTCCACATCCAGGCCGGCGCCGACGTCTTGACCGGCTCCGCTCAGCAGGTCGTCGGCGCCATTGGCGTCGCCAGCGCAAACGGCATCCCCTGGCTGGGAACGCAGAGCGACCAGATCTCTCTTGGGCCCGAGGTCGTGGTTACGAATCAGGTGTACGACTGGGCCAACGTTATACACGATATGATCGCAAAAATCCAGGCCGGCGAGTATGGCGGCACGGCCTACACACTCACTTTCGAAAACGGTGGTCTGCGCCTCGAGTTCAATGAGGGCATCGACATCGCAGACGATGTGAAGGATGCCGCCCGCGCCGCGATCGAGGACATAAAGAGTGGCGCAGTGGAGCAAGTTTTGAACGAGTAATAGCGACCCTTTTTCCAGCCGCCTCCCTGTCGGGAATAACGGAATCAGGCGGCCGTATATTGGCGGGCCTCCGACCCGTAACCGAGGTCTATCGTGAACTCGACTCCAACCTTCATCTCAACCGGACAACGCTCGATCGAGGATCTGTTTGCCCACGGCATTGCCAGGCCTACCGCGGGCCACAGGGCGGTCAATTTCCGTTTAAACGCGCCCTACGTACAGATGTACGACATCGTCAAACGTTTTCCGGGCGTTCTGGCCTGCGATCATGTCGATTTCGACGTGCGCCGCGGCGAAGTGCACGCGCTCCTGGGAGAAAACGGCGCCGGCAAATCCACCCTGATGAAGGTCCTCTACGGCCTCTACCAACCGGAGGAGGGCCGTATCCTGCGCGATGGCGCCGAAGTGACGATTCATTCGCCCACTGACGCCATCCACCAAGGCATCGGCATGATCCATCAGCACTTCATGCTGGTGGATACGCTCACCGTCACCGAAAATGTGGCCTTGGGATTGAAGTCCAGCCGCGGGTTGCTTCTCGACCTGGATCGAGTGGAGGACGGTATCCGCGAATTGAGCGAGGCCTACGGCCTGCAGATCGATCCAGGTGCGCCGGTCTGGACGCTGTCAGTGGGGGAACGGCAGCGCGTCGAAATCATGAAGGCTCTCTACCGCGGGGCCGCCCTGCTCATCCTGGATGAGCCAACCGCGGTGCTGACGCCGCAAGAGGTCGAAGAGCTCTTCGTTACCCTGCGCTATATGAAGGAAAACGGCTACAGCCTCGTCTTTATCAGCCACAAGTTGCAGGAAGTGCTGGCAATCAGCGACCGTATCACTGTGATGCGGGAAGGCCGCCGTGTCGGAACGGTTTCCACCCAGGAGATGACGCGCGGCGAGTTGGCGCGCATGATGGTGGGACGGGATATCATCATGGAGCAGGCACGCGAAGAGGTGGAAGTCGGCGATGTGCGGTTGCGCCTGCAGAACGTCAGCGCCCGCGGCGTCACCGGGCAGCAGGCCCTCCAGGATGTGTCGTTGTCGGTGAAGTCGGCCGAGATCCTGGGTGTGGCCGGGATCAGCGGGAACGGACAGAGGGAGCTGGCCGAAGTCGTGGCCGGTCTGCGCCCGCTCAGCGGCGGCTCTGTGGAACTGGACGGTGTTTCTATCGACGACTGGACGACCGCGCGGCGCACAGAGAGCGGACTGGCATACATTCCCGAGGAGCGGATGCACGACGGAGTCGTACGAGACTTTGCCGTATCGGAGAATCTCGTCCTGCAGGAGCACACACGCGAGCCGTTCAGCCACGGCATCTTTCTGGCCTTTGAGTATATCGCCCGCTACAGCCGCAAACTGATACGGGATTTCTACATCAAGACGCCGGACATCCGCACCATGACCAGGAATCTGTCGGGAGGCAATATTCAACGGCTGATCGTGGCGCGCGAACTATCACGGCAGCCAAAAGTCCTGGTCGCGGCCCAGCCCACGCGCGGGATAGATATCGGGGCGATTGAATATATCTATTCGCGAATACTGGAGCAGCGGGACATGGGAGCGGCCATCCTGCTTATCTCCGAAGACCTGGACGAACTGCTGGCTCTTTGTGACCGGATTGCCGTGATCTTCGAAGGCAATATCATGGACGTGCTGGACCGCAACGAGACGGCTGCCGAGGAGTTGGGTTTGCTGATGGCGGGTGTCGATCCGGCCAACCAGGAAGCCGTTCAGGCCGGGATTCCGGCGGGGGCACAGGCGTAGAACAAAGCCCCCGCCCGCTGCCCCCAACGCGAGCATCTGGCGGTGGGGCAGCGGCAAGGGCCTTTCGTCTGAGCCGTTGGTCGGACTCGAACCGACGACCTACGCTTTACGAGAGCGTCGCTCTACCGGCTGAGCTACAACGGCAATCCAGCAGTTAATTTTAATGCAGCGTCCGCCCGGTCTGCAAATCCGGCAACGAGCCCGTTCCCACTTCTATTGCACCCGGGTGACGTAGCGACCGTCGCGCGTGTCGATGCGAACGGTGTCGCCTTCCTTTACGAACATCGGTACGTGCAGCCGGAAACCGGTCTCCAATTCGACCTCTTTCGTCGGGCTGTTGGCGGTGTCGCCGGCGACGGCCAACTCCGCCCACACAACTTCCAGATCAATCGTGGTCGGCAGACTGACGCTGATCGGCTCCCCTTCGAACGTTTCCAGCTCGACGACCGTATTGTCCTTCAGGTACTGGACAACGCCCTCCAGGGTATCCTTGGACAGCGCGACCTGTTCGAAGGACTCGGTATCCATGAAGTGATAAAGGTCGCCGTCGGTGTAGAGATACTCGACTGCGCGTGAATCAAGGCGGATGTCGTCGACACGTGCGCCGCTGTTGTAGGTCTTTTCTATCGTTGCGCCGCTGCGCAGGTTGCGTACCCTGAGCCGGATGGTCGCGCCCCCGCGCGCCATCTTGATGTGCTGATAGTCAAGCACACGCCACAACTGATTTTCCTCTTCGTAGATATTGCCCCTGCGCAACTGCTGAACTTCGGCCATCTTTTGTCAACTTCCCCGTTTCAGTAGGTCTGGTTCCGGAACCGCGTCCGATTATAGAAAAGATAGTCGCGGGTGTCAAAACAGAGGGGACGCGGCACAGGGCAATCGCATCTCAATCTGGACGCCACAATAGCCCACGAAGAGCACCCACAAAGGGCGCCCACAAGGGGTGCCCCTACCAATTGTCATTTGTTTTCGGCTGAAAAACCGACCTCCAGTCGCCGAAAACCTTAAGAATTCGCGACCGCGCACTATGATTTGCACTGTTCTCGGCATTTTTTCGGAGTTGGGCTCGAATCAGGTAGTGTCGCAGGGTCTTGACCCAATTGGATGCAGTCGCCCTGGGACGCGGCAGGCGAGAGCTACTCGCTAAACTGGCTCAACGCCAGGCGCAGGCGCTCTTCGACGCCGGTTACGTCGGCGGGAATCTGCTGCAGCGCGCGCTGCGCTTCGACAACGCTGTATCCCAGGCCGGTCAATGCCTCGATCACTTCGGCGTCGGCATCGAGCGCGGTTGCGAGCGTGGCCAGTTCGCCTTCGGCCGGCGCCAGCTTGTCCTTGAGTTCGACCACGACCTTCTCCGCGGTCCGCTTACCGATCCCGGGAACGCGCGCCAAAATGCCCGGCTCCTGGCTCGAGACCGCGAGCCGCAGCGACTCCGGCGTCAACGCGCCCAGCGCGGCGAGCGCCACCTTCGGGCCGACGCCGCTAACCCCCAGAAGCGCCTCAAAGATCGCGAGCTCGTCCTGCTCTTCAAATCCGTACAGACTTAACTCGTTTTCCCGCACGTGCAGATGTGTGTGCAGTTCAATCGGATCGCCGACCAGGCAGCGGGCGGCTGTCGGCTCGGGCGTAAAGACACGAAGTCCGATGCCCGCCCCAGCGTGGCCGGCTTCGACGATCAGATAGTTTTCTGCCGCGGCAGCGACACTGCCGCGTACCTGTCGGATCATCTCTGGTCCTCTTGCGAAACGGGCGGTCTTGCCGCGGGCGCTCAGCAGTCGCCAACGGCCCTTCGGAAGCGGCCCGTCTGCAGATGGCAGAGGGCTATCGCGACGCCGTCGGCGGCGTCTTCCGGCAAGGGGGCCTCGTCCAGTTCGAGCAGAGTTCGGACCATGGCTTGCATCTGCTGCTTGTCGGCGTTGCCGTAGCCGGTGAGCGCCTGTTTGACCGCGGCAGGCGTATACTCGACGACGGGCCGGTCGGAGAGGGCCGCGGCCAGCAGAGCCGCGCCGCGCGCCTGGCCAACGGAGATGGCGTTGGTAACGTTGCGGCCGAAGAACAGCTCTTCAACCGCGACCTCATGCGGCTTGAACTCATCGATCAGGTTTTGGATATCGAGGAAAATCTCACGCAGTCGGAGTGGCATCTGCTGCGCCGGCGTTGTCCGGATCACGCCGCAGGCGAGAAGCTCGAAATCGCCGGTGTGGGTCTCGACGACCACGCCGTAGCCGGTTGAGGCGGTGCCAGGGTCGATGCCGAGCACGCACCATTCCGCTTCGTGTGTGTTCGTGTGCAGCCCGGCCTGCGCCGGCGGCGAATCAGTGGCGCGTGTCAATGCTATGCCACCTGTGCGACCAGCTCGTCGGTCAGTTCAAGGTTGTGATAGACCTTGTTCACATCGTCAAGTTCTTCGAGGGATTCCAGCAGGTGCAGGACAGTCAGGCCGGCGCGGGGTTCAAGCGACAGTGTCTGATTGGGCTGCATGATCAGTTCCGAAGCGTCGGGCTGGATGCCCGACTCGCGCAGGGTCCTGTCCACGAGGGCGAGTTCGGTTCTCTCGGTGAAGATCTCGACGGCGTCGTCGCTCACTTCAACGTCTTCGGCGCCGGCTTCCAGCGCCTCCATGAAGATCTCCTCCGCGTCCAGATCGCTGTCGTTGCCGTCATTATCCTGGAGATTGATCGCCACGTATCCTTTGGCGGTAAACTGCCAGGCGACAGAGCCGGGCTCGCTCAGGTTGCCGTTCCCGCGCGAGAAACAGCGCCGCACTTCGGCAATCGTGCGGTTGCGGTTGTCGGTCAGACATTCGAGCAGGATCGCGACGCCGTGCGGTGCGTAGCCCTCGTATTGGATCTCTTCGATGTCGGCGGCGTCCTTGTCCAATCCGGCGCCGCGGCGAATTGCCGATTCGATGCGGTCTTTGGGCATGTTCTCGGCGCGGGCCTTCTCGATCGCCAGCCGCAGCCGCACATTGGCTTCACCGTCGGGACCGCCCTCTCTGGCCGCCACCTGCAGTTCCCGCGCGAGTTTGCTGAAGAGCTTGCCGCGGGCGCTGTCGTTGGCGCCTTTCTTGCGCTTGATCGTAGACCATTTGGAATGACCGGACATCTTTGCTCCTACTCTGTCCCTTGGTTCAACCGCAACGGGGGCGCGCTTGCCCGGCGTATCGGGTAACAGTTGGTTCGAAACACACGTTCCCGTTGCACAATACGACCTGAATCCCGGTGTCAGCGGGGCTGCAAACGCCCGACTCGGGACGGCTGCTGAAAGCCAGTCGCTTCCCGCAGGCCGCGCTGCGCTCCTTTTATGGAGCGGCCGCGGCGCTGGATGGAGGCGCGGATGAATGCGCCGAAGAGAGGATGCGGGCTGGTCGGGCGACTCTTGAACTCGGGGTGGAACTGTGTGCCCAGCATAAAGGGGTGCCCCTCAACCTCTACGATTTCAACCAGGCGGCCTTCGGGCGAGAGCCCGCTGAATACGAGGCCGCGCGCCTCCAACCCTTCCCGAAAGGCATTGTTGAATTCGAACCGGTGGCGGTGGCGCTCGTTGACCTCTTCAGGGTAGCCCGCGGCGGCATAGGCGACGCCCGCCTGTGTATCCGGTTGCAGCTGGCAGGGATAGATGCCCAGCCGCATCGTTCCGCCCATGTCTGCGATGTCCCGCTGCTCCGGCATCAGGTCGATGACGGGGATCTCGGTACTGATGTTGAATTCGGTGCTGTTGGGTTCTTCGCTTCCAAACGCGGCGCGCGCAAACTCGATGCAGAGCACCTGCATGCCGAGGCAGAGGCCAAGATAGGGGACCCTGCGCGTGCGGGCATAGTTGGCGGCAACGATTTTGCCCTCGATGCCCCGATAGCCAAAGCCACCGGGCACAACGATGCCGTCGAGCTGTTCCAGCCGCTCCAGCTCGCGGCCCTTTTCCAGGGACTCCGAGCTGATCCACTCGATTTCGAGGTCATAACCCTCTGCCAGCACAGCGTGAATCAGCGCCTCCTTTACGCTCAGATAGGCGTCCTCCAGGTCAACGTACTTTCCGACGATGCCGACCTTGACGCGATCTTTAGGCCGGCCCAAGTCTTCGACAAATTGCCGCCAGGCGCTTAACCCTTCCAGGGGGGACTCGGTCGCGGTCAGTCGCAGCCGCTCGACCAAAAGCTCATCCAGGCCGGCCTCCTGCAGACTAAGCGGCACCTGGTAGATCGTATCCACGGTAACGATGGGGATAACCGCGTTCTGATCGACATCGCAGAACAGGGCGATCTTTTCCTGGGCGTCGGAATCGACCGGATAATCGGAGCGAACAATGATGACGTCCGGTTGGATGCCGATGTCGCGCAGCTCACGCACACTGTGCTGGGTCGGCTTGGTCTTCAGCTCTTTGCTGGCGGCCAGGAAGGGCAGCCAGGTGAGGTGGACATAGAGCGCATTTTCGGTGCCGACATCTTTCCGCATTTGCCGGATCGCTTCGAGGAACGGCAGCCCCTCGATATCTCCGACCGTGCCGCCGATTTCGATGAGAACGACATCGGCCTCGCTCAGGCGTGCCATCTGGCCAATGTGCCGTTTGATCTCGTTGGTCACATGAGGGATCACCTGAATCGTGCCGCCCAGGTAGTCTCCCCGTCTCTCCTTTGTGATTACGTCATTGTAGATCTGACCGGTTGTCACATTGCTGAGTTGATTGAGATTCTCGTCGATGAACCGCTCGTAATGGCCGAGGTCGAGATCGGTCTCCGCGCCGTCTTCGGTGACAAAAACTTCCCCATGCTGATAGGGTGACATCGTGCCCGGGTCGACATTCAGGTAGGGGTCAAGCTTCATCGCTGCGACGCGGATGCCCCAGGTTTTTAGGAGGAGGCCGATGGAGGCGACGGTTACGCCCTTGCCCAACCCCGAAACCACGCCGCCGGTAACAAAAATATAATTTGTCATGTGCCAAAACCCTCGCAGGGAAGTCCTGGATTTCTGTTCAAAGTGATCGAAGCCGCCTCGCGATAGAGTCCACCTGCATTGCTATCTGGAGGCGGACGCAGATTTCAGGCGAGATACGCAAGCGGCAAACGGCGCTTTCAAACGTAGAAAGGACACGGAAAAGTCTCTCCGTGCCCATCCGCGATCAATCCGTTCTGGTTCAGCCGACCCGGATCGAGGTCAAGTATCCTGTGAGATGAAGACGGCAGAATCTCTTTTCAAAGGCATTTCGACCCGGCAAAACGCCGACCTAAGCCCCTGATTCAACTCATCGCCAATCGTAGCATAATGGCGCTGAGTGTGTCAAAGGAAATTTGCAGATGCCGGACAGATGCCGGCTTGGGCACGACGCCGGCAATCCAAATGTCCATGCGGAAGTCAGCCGCACGCGGAGGGGCGGTCCGGCTCCCCCAAGGCGACGACAAAGGCGACGGCCCGCTCGTCATCATGGCTGAGGCTGACCGACCACTCGTTCAGGCCCAAGGCTTCGGCACGCCGCGCGGCTGCGCCGTGGAGCTGAACGGTGGGGGCGCCGCGGGCATCGGAGACGATTTCAAGGTCGACCCAGCGGATACCATCGCGCCAGGCGCCCGTTCCCAGCGCCTTGGCGATGGCCTCCTTGGCTGCGAAGCGGGCGGCAAGCGACTCGACGCGCGCGCCGCAATAGCGCAACTCTGATTCGGTATAGAGGCGCGCCAGAAACCGCTTGCGGGCTCGCGCCGACGTTGCGTAGCGCGAGATGGCCCGGCGGATGCGCTCGATTCTGACGATATCGACACCTGTGCGCAGCATTTCTGGCTCGCTCGGCGGCTTTTTGGCCGCCTATGGGTCTGACCCGGCGCCGCTTCCTTCAGCCAGACGGCGGGTGGGGATCGCTCGGATTTTCCTGTGTCGAGGTCGAATCCTCGTAAACAGCAAGTTCGGCGAAACCATAGGCGCGGGAGACGATGTAGAGCGGGCGAGACTTGACGTCATCGTAGATACGCGCCAGGTATTCGCCGAAGATGCCAAGAAAGATCAGCTGAATCCCCCCCAGGAAGAGGACGGCAACCAGAGTCGACGCCTGGCCGAAGAATGCGTTGTTGCCTGAAAGACGCGTAATCACCGTAACGACGATGCCCAGCAGGCTGAGCAGCGCCAGGAAGAAGCCGAAGTAGGTGCTGAGCCGAAGAGGGATGTAGCTGAAACTGGTTATTGCATCCAGTGTCAGGCGCAGCATCTTGCTGAGCGGATACTTGGTGTCGCCGGCAAAGCGCTCGGACCGCTGGTACTCAATGCCAATCTGGCGGAAGCCGACCCAACTGCTGAGGCCGCGCATAAAGCGATGTTTCTCGCGCAATCGGCGCATCGCCAAAACGACCTGGCGATCCATCAGGCGAAATTCGCCCGCATTCACCGGGATCTCCACATCTGTGATGCGTTGCAGGAGCCGGTAAAAGGCGCTGGCCGTCCACAGCTTAAAGCGGGACTCGCCGCGCCTGCCAGCGCGCACCGCATAGACGACCTGGTATCCCTCGCGCCACTTGGCGAGCATCTCTTCGATCAGCTCGGGCGGGTCCTGCAGGTCGGCGTCGATGACCACCACCGCGTCTCCCTGCGCGAAGTCCATGCCTGCCGTGATGGCGAGCTGCTGGCCGAAATTGCGAGAAAAGTCTATCACTTTGACGCGTGCGTCCCGTTCGCGCAGTTCAAGCAGCATCGACAAAGAGGTGTCGCGGCTGCCGTCGTTGACGCAGACCAACTCCCACGGCTCGCCGATGCCATCCAGGACAGCTGCCATGCGCCGCTGGAGTTCGGGGATCACCGCCTCCTCATTGAAGATCGGCACGATGACGGAAATAACCGGGCGCCGGTCCGCACAGCGTGTTTCGGAATTCATGCCCCGTTCTTCCTCGTCCAGCCCGCTGCCGCCTCGGTCCGCTCTGCGGCGCCCGGCATGGCTCCGGCCAGGTCGGGCCGGGTGTGGAAACGGTTCTGCGGGTAATCCTGCGTTCGCCTCATACAGCAATCGTACTGAAAACTGTATGGGAGGTCAAGAGAAGGCGGGAATGGCCGCCGCGGCGGTTGCGTGATCGGTGAAAATCGGATACGCTTTGCGCGTCGGAACAGATTATCATTGCTCAGTTGCCCACCCCTTATTCGAAGCGAGCATGGGCAAGAGAGTAGGATAGAGGGACCCTCTGGCCTCCCATCTTTTCCCCATCGCCCAGGAGAAACGGAGTACCTTTCATGCCGGTAATGCAACCGATGCCCCTTGCTGATTACACGAGCCGCATCTTTCAGGCTGCGGGCACGCCCAAAATGACAGCCGACCTCGTCGGGCAATCGCTGGTATCGGCGAACCTGGCCGGTCACGACTCCCACGGCGTGATTCGCATCATGCAGTATCTGCGCCAGATCGACGCGGACGAAATCCGTCCGCTGGCGAGGCCGGAGGTCGAGCGCGAGACGGCTGTCATGGCGCTGCTCAACGGGCATCGTTGCTTCGGACAGCTGGCGGCCAAGACAGCAATCGAAACAGGCATCGGCAAGGCGCGGGGGGACGCTGTGGCGGCGATTGGGCTGAAGCACTCCGGCCATGTCGGGCGGCTCGGCGAGTGGGTGGAGTTGGCAGCCGAGGAGGGTTTGATCGCGCTGGCCTACGCCAACGGCGGGCGTTCCGGCGGCCTGGTCGCACCCTTCGGCGGCGCCGAAAGACGCATGGGCACCAATCCCGTGGCGGCTGCCATCCCTATGCAGGACCGTCCGTCGCTGCTGCTCGATTTTGCCACCAGCGCGGTGGCGGAAGGCAAAGTGCGGGTGGCCATGAACGGCGGCAAATCGATCGCCGAAGGCCTTGTGTTGGATAAGCACGGCCAGCCCACCCGGAACCCTGCGGACCTCTACGATGACGGAATGCTTTTGCCCGCCGCCGGACACAAGGGCTACAGCCTCGCTCTCCTGACCGATCTTCTGGGAGGTGTACTGACGGGGGCGGGCGGGCCGACCCTGCCGGGCACGATCCTGGGCAACGGCGTGTTGTTTGTGCTGCTGAACATCGGAGCCTTCCGTCCACTGGCCGAATTCTTCGCCGACGGCACGGTCATGGCCGACCGCATCAAGTCAACCCGACCGGCGCCGGGCTTTGATGAGGTACTTCTGCCGGGTGAGCCGGAGGCGCGTTCGGCACAGACCAGGCAGGAAAGCGGAATTCCGCTGGACGATACCACGTGGGAGCAGATTGTCGAAGCGGCAGAGAATCTGGGCGTCACGGGCATCGCCTGAGCGTGTACCGACCCCCGTTTCCGCTCTGAACCGCCGGTCATAGGGCGCCTTGCCCACCGCCGGGCCGGCAGATTGCCATGGTCCACCCCGCTAGCCAACCGGAGAACGCCCATGTCACGGATTTCTACTTCTTCCTGGAGTCTGCACAGGACGCTTGGTTCCCCGCCGCTCTTCGGGCCGGGCCAGCCCTTCCCGGCAACTGTTTCGGGCGACGGTGTCATCGCCTTGCTTGAACTACCGGCCGCGCTTGCCCGGGCAAAAATCGACGCCTTGGAGATCGTACACTTTCACTTTCCCACGGCTGACACGAGCTACCTTGACGAGTTGAAGAGCGCAATTGGGCAGGCGGGCATCGAGCTGTTCAGCGTCCTGATCGACGCCGGAGACGTTGCCGACCCCGACGACGCGGCGCGGGCCGAGGAGATATCCTGGATTCGTTCCTGGCTGGACGTGGCCGCCCGCCTGGGGGCGACGCACGCGCGCGTGGTGGCAGGCTGCCGGCCCGTGGAACGAACGCGCTCAGCGGACGGCGCTTCTTTGCTCGATCATCCGGTTATCAAGCGCAGTGCGCGCAGCCTGCGCGAACTGGCCGATTACGCGGCCTCGATCGGCGTGCAGGTGATTACGGAGAACTTTCGCGAGACGACCAGCCGGGCCGACCAGGTGCTGGCCATCCTGGAGCTGTGCGAAGGGCGTGTCGGCCTGTGCGCCGATTTTGGCAATTACAGCGGCGCCGACCGTTATGACGAGTTGGCCGCGATCTTTCCCAGGGCCGATTCGGCGCATGTGAAGGCGCTCTACGACGGAGGCGGCAACCCGGATGAGGACGAGTTCCGCCACTCGCTGGGGATGTTGGCGGAGGCGGGGTTCGATGGGCCGATGTCGCTCATTTTCGACACGGCGCTGCACGGGAACAGTTCCGAGTGGGAAAATCTGGCGAAGATGAAAGAGGTGGCCGCGCCGTTCTGCGCCTGACGACGGCGCAGTGCGGGGCGGGGGCGACTCCGGGTCTATCGGGACGGACGGTCTCCAATTGACTGCAGGCGTTTGCAGCTGCCGTCCGGTTCAGGGCTGCTTGCCAGGAAAGAGAACGGCGGACGCAAAACAGTCCATCGATTGAGATGGACTGTTTCTATACCTGTCGGTTGTGCTGCTAAAATGGGTGGCGCGCCCTGTCAACCGACCAGGGCGGCATCGAGTACGATCTCGTTGACGGCGGCCAGCGCCTTCGAGACGGGGCAGCCGTCCTTGGCCTGGGCGGCGTACTCGGCGAACTTGTCGGCCGAGAGGCCGGGAACTTCCGCTCGGCAGGTCAACTCGATCTTGCTGATTGCCGGTCCGTCGGTCAGGTGGACGGCGGCGGTTGTGTTGACGCTGGTGGGCGTGAAGCCGTCGCCGCTCATCAGGGCCGATATAAACATCGAGTAGCAGCCGGCGTGGGCCGCGCCGATCAGCTCTTCCGGGTTGGTGCCGTCGCCGGACTCGAAACGTGAGGCGAAACTGAAAGGCCCTTCGTAGTGACCGCTGCCCAGTTTCATGGAGCCGGAGCCTTCGTTGAGTGTGCCATTCCAAGTGGCGGAGGCGTTACGCACTGACATGGAGATTTCTCCTGGTTGTGGACCGGTGGAAGGTTTTTCAGATTGGCGGACTTCGGCCAGAATTCTAGCACAGTCTCCTAAGCAGACCAAGTTTCTGTCGGAAATTGGCGTCGGTTTTGCGGGGCTTCCGAGCCGGAGAATGTAAAGATGCAAATCACCAAAGCAGTCATCACCTCGGCCAGGCGCACGCAGCGAAATCTGCCCTTGCAGATGATCATCGACCGGGACGGCATGGAAAAGTCGGTGCTGCGCATCCTTGTCGAAGAGGTGATCGACGCCGGCGTCGACGAGATCTGCGTTATTGTACATCCCGGAGACGAGGCCGCCTATGCCGCCACGGTCGGCGAGCATGCGGGGCGGCTCCAATTCGTGCAGCAGGCTGAGCAGCTCGGCTACGCGCACGCGGTCTACTGTGCGCGTGATTTTGTCGGCAGCGAACCATTTTTGCACTTGGTTGGAGACCACCTTTACGTTCGAGCGAGCGGCGGGCGATGCGCAGCGGACGTGGTCGAGATTGCGCGTGCGCATGCGTGCTCCGTTTCTGCCGTGCAGGCGACGCGTGAGACGCTCCTGCCCTACTTTGGCGCGGTGGGCGGGCACCGCCTGGCCGGCCAAACCGGGCTGTACCAGGTCGAGACGGTGGTCGAGAAGCCCACCCCCACCGAAGCTGAGCAGCGGTTGGTGGCCTCCGGGCTGCGTGCAGGCCACTATCTCTGCTTCTTCGGCATCCACGTGCTCACCGCGAAGGTTATGGAAATACTGGACGAGATGCTGTCGCCTTCACCCTCTGGCCAGGACGCGTCCTGGCCAGAGGACGGGACAGGAGCGGTCCCCAAGCCGGAATCGGGTCTTTCGCTTTCGGCTGCTTTGCATATTCTCGCCCAGCGTGAGCAGTTCCTGGCGCTTGAGCAGGAGGGTATGCGTCTCGATATCGGCGTCAAGTACGGCCTGCTCACCGCCCAGATCGCGCTGGCTCTAAACGGGCGGGACCGGGACGAGATGCTGACCCGGTTGCTTGACCTGTTGATGACCCGTTCGATGCAGGATGGGGAGAGTTTGTAGTCTTCAGTTTCTAGTTCTTAGTTCCTGGTTTTCAGTTTTCGCCTGATGATAGGGGCTCTTCGTCCCAGGGCTGAGTCGTTGTGTTCTTCGTTTTCGGCTCTTGGCGGATTCGACATCGGGCGTAGCAGGTAACCGGCAGATTTGAGGAAAGATGAGCACGCTGGCCGGAATCATCACCGCAGCAGACCAGGATACGCGCAACCGCTCTCTTGAAGGGTTCGCCAATTGCGCTTCAGCGAAGACGTTGCTGCAAGAGTGCGAGGCGTTGGACCGTCTGCGGCGGGAGAATGACAACTTGTATGAGCGCGTGCGGGCGCTCTTTTTTCTGCACGCCATCCATAGATTTCACCTCCCGGACAAGCCCGGTTACACGGCCAGAGGCGTGATCCCCTTCGAAGGCTGCGAGGACCTGCTCAACCGTCGGTTCGGGGAGGCGATTGAATGTTTCCTCAGGCGCCAGGCGCAGGCGGGGCCCAGCCAGGCCCTTTCGAGCGCGCTGGCCGCGGCGTACCGCCAGCTTGGCTTTCAGACGTTGGCCGGCCAGGTGAGGCGCAGCGTGCGGTCGCTGGCGGGCAATCAGTGGATGTTCCGTGTCGGCCATCCGAGCGACCATCCTCTGCGTGTGGTCTCGGGGTTGCGCCGTCCTCTCGGCGACGGTCTCTACCCACTCTTGCGCGAAGCGACTCCCGTGCGGATGGACCTTACGCACAGCGGTTGGAGCGACATCTTCTTTCTGGGCATGGACTACCCCGAAGGCGCGCGCGTGCTGAACGTCTCGATCGACTTGAGCGTGCATGGCATGGGCCAGGCCGGGGGCGGCGGGCCGCGCCCGCCTGTGGAGGGCTTTTTTCGCGTTATCGACCGGCCTTTATTGCGGCTGGTCAGCGTTGACCTGGAGGCGAGCGCGGAGATCAGCAGTTTTGCCGAAGTTTTCGACTTTGCCCGCGACCATCTCGGCCTGCTGAAGGCGGCGCTGATTGCAGCTGGAATCGTGCCGCCTGGCATGGAGGGCGCGTATCAGCCGCTCGCTGATCTGCTGGCCCAATTGGTCGGCAACGGGCATGGCATCGAGCTGGTGAGCAAGGTGAACGGGATCCCGAAGGGGTCGCGGTTGGCGGTCTCCACCAGCCTGCTGGCATGCCTCATCACGGTCTGCATGCGGGCCACGGGCCAGGTGCGGTCGCTCACGGGCGGCCTCAGCGAAGAGGAGCGCCGGCTGGTGGCGGCGCGGGCGATCCTGGGGGAGTGGCTGGGCGGCTCCGGCGGCGGCTGGCAGGACTCGGGCGGCATCTGGCCGGGCATGAAGCTGATCCAGGGGGAGCTGAGTGCGGCGGGGGACCCTGAATTCGGCGTCAGCAGGGGCCGGCTTCTGCCCAGTCATCATCTATTGGGGCGCGACGAGGTCAGTGAAGCGACGCGGCGGGCGCTTCAGGACAGTCTGGTGCTGGTGCACGGCGGCATGGCCCAGGACGTGGGGCCGATTCTTGAGATGGTAACCGAAAAATATCTGCTGCGCTCGGAGAGGGAGTGGGCGGGACGCCGGCAGGCCGTTGGCACGCTGGACGAGATACTGGCGCTGTTGAAGTCGGGGGAAGTGAGGGCGATCGGCGCGGCGACGGAGCGTAATTTCAATGGACCGATTCAGACGATTATCCCCTGGGCGGGCAACCTCTATACGGATAGGCTGATCCAGCAGGCGCGGGCGGAGTTCGGCGCTAACTTCTGGGGCTTCTGGATGCTGGGCGGGATGTCCGGCGGCGGCATGGGTTTCATATTTGATCCGCGGTACAAGGCAGCCGGCATGGCCAGGCTGCAGGAGATTATGCGCGACACAAAGAAGGGCATGGAGCGGGCTGTCCCGTTTGCCATGGAACCGGTCGTGTATGACTTTGCGATCAACGAGCGGGGAACCTGGGCCGAACTGCAGGGCGAGGGCGAAGCCCTGATGCCGCCGGACTACTACCGGTTGACGGTGCCGGATATATTGCGCCGGGACCGGTGGCAGCTTTCCCCCGGCCAGCGCGCGGAGCTCGACGCCTTCAGCGCGGACAGCCGCACCGACCCGGCCCTGGTCGACGTCCTTCCGTCTCTCCTCCAGCGCATGTTGCCGCAGAAGCTGGAGACGGGCGCGGACGGGGCTTCGCTGGCCGCGCTGCTCGAGGAGAACGCGTTTGACCGCGCGCAGCATGAGCAGATCCGCGGCGACCTGCGCAGCGGGCGCATTGGCCTCGCCCAGAACCGGCTGCCGACGCGCACGCTGATCGAGGAGGTCGACCCTTCAGAGATAGCCGACGCCAGCACAGAGTTGCCGGAGCGGATGCGCGAGGTGGGCGCGGCTGCGCTCAGGGACGGGGTGGTCGCGGTCGTGACGCTGGCCGGGGGCGCGGGCAGCCGCTGGAGCCAGGGGGCGGGCGTGGTCAAGGCTCTGAACCCGTTCGTGCGGCTGTCGGGCAGGCACCGCAGCTTCATTGAGATCCACTTGTCCAAGAGCCGCCGCCGCATTCGACTCTGCGGCACGCCCTTGCCCCATGTCTTCACAACCAGCTATCTCACGCACGGCGCCATCGCCGACGCGCTGCACGAGGCCGACCACTATGGCTATGCGGGACCGCTGCGGCTTTCGCCAGGGCGCAGCATCGGTCTGCGCATGGTGCCGATGGCGCGGGACCTGAGGTTCGCCTGGGAAGAAACGTCGCGCCAAGTCCTTGATGTGCAGGCGCAGAAGGTGCAGGAGAGCCTGCATGGCGCGCTGATCGAATGGGCGCGCGCCGAAGGCGAGGGAAGCGACTACGTGGACAACGTGCCCGCCCAGTGCATTCACCCCGTGGGCCACTGGTACGAGTTGCCGAATCTGCTGCGAAACGGAGTGCTGCATCAGCTCTTGGAAGCGCGTCCGCAACTCCAATATCTGATGATGCACAACATCGACACGGTGGGCGCAGATGTCGACCCGGCGCTTCTGGGGCTGCACATCAGCGGGCAAAGGACGATGACGGCCGAAGTCATAAACCGGCAGCTGGAGGACCGCGGGGGCGGCTTGGCGCGGGTCAACGGCAGGCTGCGCCTGATAGAAGGGCTGGCCCTTCCGCGTGAGGAGATCGAGTTCGGACTGACCTATTACAATGCCAACACTTTCTGGATCACAATCGACCGTCTGCTGGCCGTGCTGGGCCTGGACCGCGCCTCCCTCGGGAACGAGGACGCGGTGGCCGGCGCTCTGCGGCGCATGGCGGCGCGCATGCCCACCTACGTTACGCTCAAGGAGGTGAAGAAGCGCTGGGGGCGGGGCCAGGAGGACATTTTCCCCGTATGCCAGTTCGAGAAGCTATGGGGGGATATGACGGCGCTGCCGGAGATGGATTGCGGCTACGCGGTCGTGCCGCGGCGGCGCGGGCAGCAGCTGAAGGAGGTGTCGCAACTGGATGGCTGGCTGCGGGACGGGTCGGCCGCCTATGTGGAACAGCTATGCGATTGGGCGGAGTAACCCGAACGGCCCGCCTCAGGCCAGGGCCGGATTGGGCGCGTCGGGCAGGTGCTGGTAGCCGGGATCCTCTTTCTGCTTTTCGAGGATGGCGCCGATCTCCCGCCAGGAGGCGACAAGGCCGACGGTGCAGGTCGGCAAATCATCCCTAATGGCACGATGCAGCCTGCCCAGCTTGTAGCAGGGCACAGCCGCGTACATGTGGTGTTCGATGTGAAAGTTCATGTGCCAGTAGAGGAAGCGTTACGAAGGGGTTCAGAAGGATCGTCCGCGTACACAGGCGGTAGTCAGGGATGTTGTCCATCAGGCCGACATGCTGGGTATTGTTGCAGAGGAAGAGCAGCCAGCCGCCGTAGAAGGGGGCCAGGGTAATCAGGACCGGCAGCAGCCAGAGGTCGATGGCCAACAAGTAGCTGAGTGCGAGTGAAACGACGGTCAGCAGAAGATGGCCAACGAGAAGAACACGGGCCCAGTTGAAGAGGCGGGCGCGTTTCTCCTTCTCATCGGGCGGAAACAGAAAATTTTCCCATTCGCCCTCCAGCCGGCCGAACGATAGCTGGGCTACGCCCTTGATGCGCTGGACAAGGCCCCATGGATTGATCACGGCGGCTTTGTAGAAGCTCTTGCGGTTAATTTCGACCGGAAGAACGACTTCGAGGTCATCCGGAGGATGGAGCGTGAACTTGTGATGTTCCTGGTGGCTTGTCCAAAAGTGGACATGGTTGGCCCACCCCAGGAAGCTGAAAACCCGCAGAAAGAACTCGTTGAGGAATTTGGAGCGGAAGACCGAACGGTGACACAGTTCATGGAAGCCGTTCAGCAGAAAGGCGTAACAGGTACCGTGGAGGAAAAGGAGCGGGACCAGCGCCCACCAGATGCCTGCCTGAACGGCAAGCCAGGCCGCTGTGCCGGTTAACGCCAGCAGACCCAGGTGACCGAGCGTCTGCGCCAGGCCGAGCAGATCGCTGCGTTGATTCAGCTCGGCCAGGGTCGCGCGATCGATCGGCGATCGGTACCAGTTGATCTTGGATTGCACAGGTCCGTAAGTCATGGCAGACGGTCCTCTCGAAGGCGTAAAATGGGGGCTGCCGGCTGCCCCGGCGGGTGGTCGTTTGCCAGCAGGTCAACACGGGAAATTGTAACGAATTTTCTTCGAGGGGTCAACTGAAAGGCGCGGGCGCGCCTTCCGAAAAGGGGAATAGCGCGCCCACAAGAAGCTTGTGCTTTGGCGGCATTCCGCGATAGTACTCACCCACGCACGAACAACCTCTTAGCCGCCGGCCTGCACGGCGGAGACAAGCTCGGCCGCGGCCGCTACGGAGAAGACGATCTCGCCGCTCTGTGCGTCGGCGACGATGTGGTCGCCGACGTTCACCCGTCCGTCCAGAATTTCCAGCGCCAGCGGGTCCGCCACCAGGTGTTGGATCGCCCGTTTGAGCGGACGGGCGCCGTAGGCCGGGTCGTAGCCATCCTGGACGACCAGCGCCTTGGCATTGTCAGTCAGATCGAGCGTGATCTCGCGCTCGGCCAGCAGCGCGCGCAGCCGGTCCAGCTGGATCTCTGCAATCCCCTGCAGGTGCTCGGAAGCGAGGCTGTGGAAGATCACGATGTCGTCGACGCGGTTGAGGAACTCCGGGCGGAACTGCTGGCGCATGGCTGCCAGCACGCGGCGTTCGACCTCTCCATCCAGCCCGGCGACATCGAGGATGTACTGGCTGCCGATGTTGCTGGTCATGATGATAACGGTGTTGCGGAAGTCGACAGTGCGGCCTTGTCCGTCGGTCAGCCGGCCGTCATCAAGCGCCTGCAAGAGCACGTTGAAAACCTCGACGTGGGCCTTTTCAATCTCGTCGAAGAGGACGACGGAGTAGGGGCGCCGGCGTACGGCCTCGGTCAGCTGGCCTCCCTCGTCGTAGCCGACGTAGCCGGGCGGCGCGCCGAGCAGGCGGGCGACGGTATGCCGCTCCTGGTACTCGCTCATATCGATGCGAACGAGGTTGTGTTCGTCGTCGAAGAGATATTCGGCCAGCGCCCGCGCCAGTTCGGTCTTGCCCACACCGGTAGGGCCGAGGAAGATAAAGCTGCCAATCGGCCGGTTCGGGTCTTGCAGGCCGGCGCGGCTGCGGCGAATCGCGGCCGCGACCGCGGCGACAGCCTTCTCCTGGCCGACGACGCGGCGGTGCAGCTCTTCGTCCATGCGCACCAGCCGCTCTCGCTCGCCTTCCATCAGCTTGTTGACGGGGATGCCGGTCCACTCGCTGACGACGGTGGCGATCTCGTCATCGTCGACCTCCTCCTTGAGGAGCGCGCCGTTGACCTGCAGGGAGGCAACCCCCTCTGCGGCTGCGGCCATCTGTTGTTGCAGCTCGTTCATGCGCCCGTAGCGCAGCTCGGCGGCGCGCTGGAGGTCGTAATCGCGCTCGGCCTGCTCGATATCGGTGCGCAGCTGCTCACTCTCCTCCTTCAGCGTGCCCAGCGCCTGGATGGCGGAGCGTTCCGCCTGCCAGCGGATCGAAAGCTCGGCGCCGGACTCGCGCAGGTCGGCCAGCTCTTTTTCGAGCCCGTCCAGGCGCTGTTTGCTGGCCTCGTCCGACTCTTTGCGCAGGGCCTCGCGCTCGATTTCCAGCTGCATCACCTGACGTTCCAGCTCATCCAGGGCTTTCGGCTTGGAGTCGATCTGCATGCGCAGCCGGCTGGCGGCCTCATCGACGAGGTCGATCGCCTTGTCCGGCAGTTGACGGTCGCTGATGTAGCGGTGGCTCAGCCTGGCGGCGGCGATAACGGCGGCGTCGATCACGCGCACACCATGGTGGACCTCGTAGCGCTCCTTCAAACCGCGCAGGATCGAAACGGTATCCTCCACGGACGGCTCGCCGACGAAGACGGGCTGGAAACGGCGCTCCAGGTCCAGCGCGACCAGGCGCTTGAGCCGCTCCTCGAATTCGCCGCGGTCTTCAAGGCGCTTGTTCTTCAAGGTCGTGGGCACGTCGCCGTTGACGATGCGCTGCGCCAGCCCCTCTGCAATGGCGGTCTTGCCGACCCCGGGCTCGCCGATCAGAACCGGATTGTTCTTGGTGCGGCGGCTGAGAATCTGCACGACGCGGCGGATCTCCTGATCGCGCCCGATGATCGGGTCCAGGTTGCCCTTGCCCGCCTCGGCGGTCAGGTCGCGACCATATTTGACGAGGGCTTCGTACTGGGCTTCGGGGGTCTGGTTGGTGACGCGCTGGCTGCCGCGCACCTGGGCCAGTCCCTGCATGATGCCATTGTAGTCGATGCCGTGTCGTTCGAGCAGCTGGCGGATGTTGCCGTTGCGGGCCGATGCCATCGCCATCAGCAGGTGCTCGGTCGAAGTGTACTCGTCCTTCATGTTGGCGGCGATCGTCTCGGCCTCTGCCAGGAGCTGGGCCAGCTCGCGGCCGATGCGAAGCTCTACGGCGTTGCCGCTGACGCGGGACTTGGCGGCCAGCAGCTTTTCGACACCGGCGGCCAGGCTGCCGCCGGCCGCGCCCATGCGGTCGATCACCGCCGGTACAACACCTCCCTGCTGGCGGAGCAGCGTCAGGAGAAGGTGCTCCGGGTCGATACTGGCGTGCCTGTATTCCTGGGCCTCACTCTGGGCCTCGATGATTGCGTCTCTTGCCTTCTCGGTCAGACGGTCCAATCTCATTGATTTCCCCTTTCATTGGTCTAAACGCGGTAACGCGTGCTGCGTAAGCGACGCAGCCGGTCCCTGCCGGTACGGGGTGCGCCGTTTCCGTCTATTTCCAATATAGGTGTCGCGTATCTAACGGGCGTTTGCGGAGTGTAAGAGAATGATAAGAGGGCTGGAAGGGCCGTTTCCTGCCTCTTTGGGAAGACGAAGCGGGCGCGCGGTGAACGGTCAGCGGCTCCTTCTGACCGTCAGACGGAGAAGTCTGAAGATATTTGATGCGAAGGGGGCTGCGACGCGGGCGGCGGGGTGTTGCTATTCATCTGCGCGAAGGACAGCAGGCCGAGCAGCGCGCCGCTGAGGAAGAAGAATAGGGCGCCCATGACCAACACGAAGAAGAGGGGACGACTGGCGCGCAGCAGCGACCGGCGCCACAGGAGGGGGACAAGCGACAGGGCGACCAGCAGTCCCCCGACCAGCACACCGGCGGGCAGCCGCGGGACGGGGTTGAGCCAGGGCGAGCGGCTCACATTCGCCGCAGTCTCCGGCGCCGGAACCAGCACTGTGATTTCCGTCAGCAGATCGTCCAGCCCCCGCCGGCGAATGTAGACCGACACGCGCCATTCGCCATCGCGGTTGAGAAACGCGCCTTCGGCCGCGAAGGCGTCGTCGCCCTGGTCGGTCAGGTCTAGGCGCGCCTGCCCCATCTGCCCTGACTCGTGTTCAAAGAAGAGGCGAACCAGCTGGACGTCCCCGATCTCTGACAAGCCGGGACGGGAGAGGTGCACCCAGTGGCGATTGCTGCCAACCCGGTTCGGCGTTACCTGCAGATGGATGGCAAAATCGTCTTCGTAAGTTATCTCGTTGAAGGGCAGGGGTAGGACCGACCGGCGATGTCGACGCGGGGACATTGGGCGCTGGCGTCTGGACAAGGAATGCGACCGACAGCATCAGCGCAACCGCCAAGCCGGCCTCTACGATTACGCGCCGCACAAAGTAGCGCAGCTTTCGAGTGTGCGATACCGTCTCTGCCGCCCGCCGCACGGCGCGATTGTTGAAGTAAGCCAGCGCCATGATCGCGGCTACGATCGCCAGTTTGACGAGAAGAACGCGGCCGTAGGTCGTCCCGAAGAGGCTGCTGAGCGATGGCAACTGCACAAAAGAACTGAGGAGGCCGGTCAGGGCCAGGATGAAGACCGCGGCCTGTGCGCTGAGCGAGTACCGTTGGAGGGTGAGGACCAGCCTATCGGGTTCGGGGACTGTCTCCATTCGCCGCAGCCGCAGCAGGAGCGATGCAAGAAAGAGGAGCCCGCCGGCCCAGGCTGACGCCGCGATGAGGTGAATATAGTCGGCAGCGATGGCCCAGCCGCTGCCGCGCGCGGCGGCCGCATGGCTGCTGGCGGAGAAGGTGAAAAGGGCCGCCGCCGTCAGTGCGGTCGACCACGTGCGCTGTGGAAATGCCTTATGGTAAGTCTTCTCGCCGCCGAATAGGAGATCGGACCAGCCGCTGGCTATGAGAAACAGCCCAAGAGCGATAGGCCACACGCTGAGGTTGAAGTAGAACAGACCGGCCATGCCAAAGCCATTCAGCATAAGATAGAGCCTGATGGCAAGCGGCGCGGAACGAAACCGCTGACCGTCGGAAGGAGGAGAGCGCATGTAGATGCTGGCATAGCCGCCGGGGTAGAGCAGGGGGACGACTCCGGCCAGCAGCATCTGGCGCGTCATCAGAAGCTTGCCTGCCCGCGTCGTGAACAGGAGGTCGAGGATCTCATCGAGCCCTCCAAGACGGAAGGCCTGGAAGAGGAACTGAAGCCAGCCACAGAGTATCAGGCTGAGAACGCCTGCCATCGCGGTCGCGGCGAGCAGCCGGTCTGAGACCCGGTCCGGGTCGTCCGCTGCGAGGCCGGGGGATGGCAGCAGCCAGCGCAGAGAAAGCGAACCGACCAGCAGCGCCGCGCCGAGCAGGGTGAGCCAGCGGAGGAGAGAGTCTCCGAGCGGCGGAAGTCTACTCTGCCGCTCTCCAACGACGTCCACTGCGCTGCCGGTGGGGCGCGTGCCGTCCGCGTTCAGTATGGTGAGGGGAAATGAGCCGACCCATTCGTGGCCGTCGACGCTGGAGAGCGTCTGCCAGACAACTGTATAGATGCCCGGCTCGATGGTTTCCAGCGGCAGGGTCAGATGGGTGGAATCTTCGGGGTCGATGACCGCGGCGGCGGTCGGCGCCTCGCTGCCGTCGGCGCGGAGAATGCGGGCGCCGGTGAAGGTCTTCTCGAGCGGCTCGCTGAACCAGAACTCGATGGCCGAGGGTGGATGCGAGAGTTCTGCGTTTGGCTGCGGGTCGACGCGCACGAGCAGCGCATGGGCTTCAGCGGCGCGCGGCGCCAGAAGCAAGGCAGGCAGCAGAACCAGTAGCCATGCAAGCTGTAGTCCCGCCGGTGCCACGCCCTGGCAAGCCGTTCTGATCAGCCTGGTCGCGCCGACCCACCGAGCAATCAGCATCGTTCGGCTAGTTCTTCTTGCCGCGTCCCCGCCTCAACATGAGGGCGCCGAGAAGCAGGAGAACTGGAAAGGAACTGCCCATGCAAGGCAGCCCCGTGCCCGGAGACTCTTGCTCGGAAGGCGGTTCGCCAGACCCGGAAGACGCGCTCTCAGCGGTGGGCGTGGCTTCCGGCGCGGTCTCAACCGGCAGTGCGGTATCTGTCGGTGCGGGCAGGACTAACTCCGGCGTCGGACTGCCGGCGCGCACAGTAAACCGGAACTCGCCGTCGGCTTCGTCGCCGTCATCGGCCGAAAGTGTGCGCCAGCGTACTGTATAGTCGCCGTCAGCGAGGTCCGGTTGCAGCGAGACGGTCATCAGCTTGCGGTCGTCATCGTCGATGGCAGCGTCGTCCAGATCGATCCTCTGTTGATCGGGGCCGTACACTTCCAAGCTGTTCTTGCATTCGCGACGGAACAGTTCCTGAGTAAACCAGGCTTGTACCTGCTGTGGAGCCTGGAGAACAACCTCATCGGCAGCCGGCACAGAGCGATCGTAATCGGAATGGGCCAGAACTGCAGTGGCCAGTGGATAATGGATAGTGACCAGTAACAGCGCCAACCCCAGCAGCTTGACGATACCTTTGCGCATTTGCGTCAGGGTCACAAGTTATTCTCCGTTGCTGTGGTCATGTCCGTCGTCATGGGTATCTTCTGAATTGTCGTCGTCGCAAGGGTGGTCGTCGCTGGCGTCGCTATCGTCGCTGTTGCCGTGGCTGTCTTCGTCACTTTCTTCTTTATTGCAATCGTCGGATTGGTCTGCCTGGTCGGGATCCTACTCCACAGGCATCAGGGTGCGGTCAAACCAGTCGGCGACGTTACTGGAGAAGTGATGCTGCGCTTCGTGCGCGGCCGAAGCGAGGGGTATGGCATTCTCCAAATCATCGTCGGCAAGAGCTGCTGAGAGCTGCGTAAGGGTTTCGACGAGCGCCGTCCCTTCTTCCGCCAGTTCTGGCGGCCAGTCGACGGCGGAAAGCGGATGCACGAGGCGCCTGAACTGTCCAGAATCGCCCGGCATGATGCCATCCCCTTCATGCAGGCGCTCATGCAGTGCATGGATGTCGACCTGGTCGAGCAGATAGACGGCGGCGATGGTGCCGAAAATGGGATAGGCGAGCCCCTGCGCGACAATTTTATTCTGGTGCAATTACAGTTCTGCGATCCGATTCTCAAGGCCGGCGATGCGTTCGGTCAGAGATTCGAGAGTGGGGACGTCATCCTTCTGGCTGGCGCCGTCTCCTTCGCTGGCAAAGGATGGGGGCGGCCCCGCGTTGGCGACATACAGGGCGAAAGCGATTGCCGCCAGGAGAACGATGACGACGAGTCGGCGTGGCAGTGTTGATCGCATTGAAAACTCCATTAGAGGTTCACCTTGGTAAACTCTTACTTGCCTCTCTAGGCTCCGCTTACGACGCAGGGATGGGCAAGGACCACCCAGGAAGCGAATGCGCTGGCACAATGGCTGAACGTCGTTTCCAAAGTATATCAGGTGGGAGGAGTTGTCTATAGTACACTCTAGAGAGACAAAATGCAGTCCTTACTTGGGGGAATCTTTGGCCAGCCGAGTGTTCTACGGAAGGTGGACCAAATAATCTTTCTGGTTCTGAGGGGGCCGGGCGTGTCGGCGTTCAGAGAGGATGCTGGCGGAAGGCTTGCGCTCTCGGTTGGGGGTAGGTACGGGTAGGGTGGTTGGGGATCGGATAGGTGTAGCGCCTGCAGTGTGCAGGCGCTACACGTTTCATACTAAAACCGTTCTCTTATGCACCGGCTGCAGAAGACTCAGGGAGTGCAGGCTGGCAGTATTGTCATCAGTGTTCGGCCATCGTAATAGGTCAGGTCGTGGTACAACTGACCGGACGGAACCTCCAAGATGTTATTGGGTATACAGTCAGTGAAATCGTTACCGGAGAGCATAAGGATCTGAAGCAGGCTAAAATTGCCGAGGAAGGCCGGGATGGAGCCACTCAGGCTGTTGTTCTTAAGGTTGAGTTGCCGCAGCTTACTGAGATTTTGAAACCCTTCCGGAATCTCCCCGGACAACCCATTGTCCGCCAGCCACAGATACTGTAGTTTTCCGAGCTTGCCCAACGACATTGGTATGGCCCCGGTCAGCTCATTGTCATCGAGCCAGAGATGTTTCAGTTCACTGAGCTCGCCCAAAGAATCCGGTATGCTTCCGGTCAGATTGTTATTATTGAGGTTCAGGTGGATCAGGTTGCTGAGATTGCCCAGCCCTGGCGGAACCGGCCCAGACAGCCTCATGTTGTTCATGATCAATGTCTCCAGATTTGCGAGAGTGCCCAAGGAGGCCGGAATCGCCCCTGCAAAATTATTGGAGGTGAGATTGATTTCCTTTAGATTGATAAGGCTATTCCAGAATGAAGGAAGCGACCCACTCAGGTTATTGCGCATCATGTCCAGATATTGCAATGCGGTGAGGTCGGCAAAGGTCGATGGGATCGACCCATTCAGTCCGTTTTGGGAGAGATTCAGAGTCTCCACTTTCGCGAGGTTTCCCAAATCTGATGGAATAGCGCCTCTGAGATTATTGGAAGAAAGGTCTAAGTAAGTCACTTTCGTGAGCATGCCCAGTTCAGTCGGAATGGCGCCAGAGAATCTGTTATTGGAAAGGTCCAAGTGGGTCAGAGCCGGCAAGAAACCAATTTCGGCAGGGATCGACCCATTCAGTCCGTTTTGGGAGAGATTCAGAGTCTCCACTTTCTCGAGGTTTCCCAAATCTGATGGAATAGCGCCTCTGAGATTATTGGAAGAAAGGTCTAAGTAAGTCAGAGCCGGCAAGTAACCAATTTCGGCAGGGATCGACCCCCCAATCCGGTTTCGACCCAGCTTCAAGTGTTTCAGTTTAGTCAGGTAGCGAATCTGCGAAGGAAGTGACCCACTCATTCCGTTATTTTCGAGATGGAGGTACGTGACGCGTCCAAACGCGTCGGTGGTTACATTTTGCCACTCGCTGATATGCGCATCGGTCAGCCAGTCTAAGTTTCTGGTCCAGTTCGGCCCGCCGGTGGCGTTGTAGATTGCCACCAATACTTCTTTTTGAGTCGGCGTCGACACAGGATCGACCTGCTGTTGCACGGCAACCAGCTCCGGCGTGCTTGTGGCGGTGGCGGTGGGCAGTTGAACAACGACCTGCTGTTGCACGGCAACCAGCTCCGGCGTGCTTGTGGCCGTAGGCGTGCTTGTGGCCGTAGGCGTGGCCGGCGGCGTAGGCGTGGCCGGCGGCGTAGGCGTGGCCGGTACGCGCCGCGTTCTGATCCTGAAAAAGCTAGATTGGTTGCTAAGACCCGTGCCGTTTCTCGCTTTGACCCGATATACATAGTTAGTCCGGGAGGAGACGGTCGCGTCAATGTAGCTTGTATTCGCGTTGCCGGTGTCATTTTGCACGACAGTGAACTGGCCCACAGGGTCGACTCTTCTATTGCGGCGCAGAATCTGGTATCCGGTTATGCTATCGTCTCCCGGATCGTCCCAGGTCAGCGTCACCGAATTGTGCGTTGCTTCGGCTCGGAGGTTTTGCGGTCTGGCCGGCGGGTCGCTTTCCTGGGCGCTGACGGAACTCACCCCATCCGACCGCGCCAGAAACACGGCCAGTAGACCCAGAATGGCCAGCGCGCTTCCCAGTACATATCCGGTTGTCAGAAATCGTTTGTTTCGTAACACTGCTCATACCCCCTTAGTAACTGTCCGCAAACAACGTAGCGGTTTGGTTGAGATTCAAGAGATCGGTGTTGGTGCAATCATATAGTTCCAAGTTGGACAGATAGGCCGCCGTGTCAGTTGGATTGTTTGGCGTTGCTCTTTGGAGAGCTTGCGGCCCTTCTGAAAAGCTCGGTCAACGAGAAAGGCTTTGACGGTCAAGCCGGTCGTGGTGGTTGTGCTGCGGATGTAGTTGCGCATTGTGGCAAAAGAGCGCAAAGGTTTGCCGGCCCAGTTGCGCGTTATCTGACTGAAGAGACGATACTCGATCGGATTATACTTGGATGCGCCGGTCGGAAAATGGCAGACCAGAACCGAGATGCCGAAGCGGTCCGCGCATTGGCGCTGCAATTCAGCTTTCCAGAGCCAGGAACGGCAGTTGTTGCTGCCGCCCGCATCACAGAGGATCAAGATTTTGTCCTCGCGCTGAAAGCGGGGGCGCGCCGGGTCGGCCCACCATTGTGCGATGGCATGGGCAGCAAATTCGGGCGTATCGTAGGAGTTGCCCAGATAGACATAGCCTTGGTTATGGAGGATGTCATAGATGCCATAGGGCACGGCCCGGCCCAGCGCATCGCCCGGGAAATCATGCAGATTGACTTGCGCTGGAGTTTGGCGCCAAGTGCGGCCTTTGTTGGCGAAGTTGCCGATCAGTTCCTTATTCTTGGTATCGACACTGATGACAGGATAGCCTGCTTGCAGGAACTGCTGTCGCACACGACGAATGTAGCCAAACTGGCGGTTGCGGTCGGGATGCGCCGCGCCCGTCAAGCTCTTGCGGTTGGCGACCAAGCCAAAGCCCAGCTTGCGCAGCAGCCGACCGACTGTGGTGCGACCGATCCTGTATGCCTGTGCGCGCAGCCGAGATGCAATCGTGCGCAAGCTTAGTTTCACCCATTTCTGTCCATCTGTCGGCAAACCAGCGATGTCGTCATTGACGATTTCCTTGATCTTCTCTTCTATATCTGGACTTTTTTTTCCAGCGCTGGCCGCCCACCGCCCGGCTTGCGCACCCGCTCCGTGGGCCGACCAGCCATGCCCACGGCTAACTCGCGCCGCCCGCGGCGAATCGTGTTGACGTTCATACCGGTAATCTGCGCCATCCGTTCGCTGCCGCCATGCCCGATGCGTTCGGCTTCCAACGCTACATACCAGCGTCGATGCTGTTCGTTGAGCCGACTCAACTAGACATTAATGCGATGGTGGTCGTCTTTGTCTGCATGGGGCTGCGGCGACTGACACATTTCACACTGACATTGATGGATCGGTCTCTGGCTCATCTCTTTGACTCCTTGATTGTATCCAGGTCGTGGAGCCATTTTAAGCCAAGTCCTGCTGTATTGTTAACGGACAGTTACTAAGGGCGGCATCCGATGGCGGATGTTATCTTCCGATTTTCTGCCGTGGCAGAGTTTCTACACCTTTTCCAGGAGGTGACGGGACAGTCAATGTGACTTGCCTTATGATACGCCATCTGGGTACCTGGCTGCGATGGACCCAACCCCCCTCCGCCTCCTACAGCGGGAAAGGGATGGAGGAAATCACGAGAGGGAAAAAACATCACGTCTGTACCTCAAGTGATGCCGTCTCCCCCTGCATTCTGGTCGGGGCGAGAGGATTTGAACCTCCGACCTCTTCAACCCCATTGAAGCGCGCTACCGAGCTGCGCTACGCCCCGACACGGGGTTGAGTATACCATGCGGCGCCGGGCCTGCAAAATCGGACCGCCCGGCCCTGATGCGGGCGCCGGGACGGTCAGATTCCGAGGCGGGAGCCGACGAAATCGGGCGCGCCGTTGACAAACGCGGCCGCGGTCATCCGCCTCTTGCCGGCCGGCTGCACGGCATGCAGCGCCAGCAGGCCGCCACCGCTTCCCACCGCGACCTGTCCATCGACTTCGACGACCAGGCCGGGCTCGGCCTTGCCAGCAATGACGCCGCCCTGCCACAGCTTGAAGTTCTGCCCCTTCCACGCGGTGTGGGCGGCCGGCCAGGGGGCATAGGCGCGGACCATGCGCTCGATGCGGGCGGCCGGCAGCGTCCAGTCGATCAGCCCGTCCTGCTTCTTCACCAGGCGGCAGATGGACGGCTCGCCGGTCAGCTCTGATTGGGCAGCTGGCGCAATGTCGCCGGCCAGCCAGCGGGGGATCGTCTCGATAAGAAGCTCTGCGCCGCGTGCCGCCAGACGCTGGCTGAGTGCATCGGCGGTGTCGCCCGCTCGAATCGGAAGCCGCGCCTGGGCGAGGACCGGTCCGGTATCCATTCCCTCGTCCATCAGCATAATCGTCGCGCCGGTCGCGTTCAGGCCGTCGAGCAGCGCCGCGGTGACGGGCGAGGCGCCGCGGTATGCGGGCAGCAGGCTGGCATGCACATTCAAGCAGCCGAACGTCGGGATCTCGAGCAGCCGCGGCTGCAAAATCTGTCCGTAGGCGGCCACGACGATCAGGTCCGGCGACAACATGCGCAGGCATTCCAGGATGTCCGTTTGCCCCCCATCCTCAGGCGGCTTCCCGCGCCGCAGTCTCTCCGGCTGCATCACCGGCAGGCGCTGCTCCAGCGCGAAGGACTTGACCGGACCGGCGATAAGCCTCTTTCCGCGCCCGGCCCTGCGGTCAGGTTGGGTGACAACGCCCACGACCTGCCAGCCGGCAGAGGCAGGCGCGGCGTGCAGGGCCCCCAGGGCGGGCAGCGCAAAGTCGGGCGTGCCCATAAAGAGGATGCGGATCGCCGGCCGGGTTCCGGCGTGAATATCTGCTGACAGATCGGCCATGGCCGCCATTGTAGCACATACAGTCCGGCCTCTCTGAAACTTTCGGTGGGACCATGCGTAAAGTTATCAGAGTTGCATTGAGACGCCGCCCCCGGTGTTCAGGTGCTTCGAGAGCGGTTGCAGGTTCAGCCGGGCCAGGGCGATACTTCCCGACATTGGGGAAGCGGCCAACGGGAGAAAAGTAGTGGAACATAGAAAAGACGAGCAGCAGTTCGAAGAAAGTTCTCCTCGGATGGAGCCGGGTGAAGCCGAGATGGCTGAAACGGAGGCAGCCGGCGCTTGGGAAGAGAGCGCGGGCAGCGAGGAAGCCGCGCAGACTCCCCTGGAAGAGAACGAAGACAGCGAGAAAGGCGCGTCGACGCCTGCCGAACAGTTCGCCGACTCGGCACGCGCGCAGGCGGGCGCCGCAGCCGGGGCCTTGCGCCGCGGCGAGTTCATGCACGATACCGCCGTCGACCCGTCGGCCGATAACGATGACAGGCTGATCGCGTTGCTTTGCTATGTGACGCAGGTGCTGATCCCGCTCGTCATGCCGGTCATCGTGCTGTTGAGCGCCAGCAGCAAAAAGCGCCCGTTCCAGCGCTTTCACGCCATTCAGAGCCTGGCGCTCTCGCTGACATTCATTCTTTTCGGGCTTCTCATGGGCATCGGCTCGACGATAATGACGTTCGTGCCGGTCATCGGCTGGCTGGTTGTGATTGTCGTGTTCTGTCTGAGCCCGCTGCTGGCGCTGATGGCCTTCCTGGCCCTGGCCTACTACGGCTACCAGGCCTACCAGGGCAAGCGGTTCGCCATCCCCGGCCTGACGAGCTTCCTGCAGGACCAGAACTGGATTTAACCCAGGGGCGGGCAGAAGGAGGTCATCCCCCTTCTCAACGCACCTTTCACACCCAAAGACCGGGCAGGCAATGGCGCTTGCCCGGTCTTTTGCGCGTATTGGGTCGAGAATTCAGGTAGGCGTCGGCTGAATGTCAGCATTCTGTTGGGTAATGGACTTCACATCACATATACTGGGGGGAAGCAGAGATAGGATTGTACGCGGGGCAGCTCAACTGCCTGTCCCTATTGTGTGGAACAATCCTTGCCGGGGCATCGATGAGTTTTCAATCTTCCCGGCGGATCGGAGGGAACCGTGTTGGACCAGAACATCCAAGAGTTGCTGCGCTGGGCCTGGATTGTCGTGGCCGTATTTTTCTTCCTGACGGAGGTGTTCACGGCGGGGATCGTGCTCATGTGTTTCGGCGTCGGTGCGCTCGGCGCGGCATTGGCGGCCTTTCTGGGCGTGGGGCTGGCATTGCAAATCGTGGTCTTCATCGTTGTCTCGGGGGTTGCGGTCCTGCTGTCGCGACCCTTGGCGGCCCGGATTTCACGGCCGGGCGTGCAGCAGATCGCCGGCGACCGCGTGATCGGCAAGTGGGCCGTCGTCCTGCAGACGGTGGACCCGATGACAAACACGGGCATGGTGCGCGTGGAGAGCGAGAGGTGGCGCGCCGAATCGAAGGAAGGCGAACAGCTCGAGGCAGGAGAGGTTGTGGAGGTTGTGGGCGTAGACGGAGTGCGCCTGCTGGTCCGGGCAAAGAAGGGCGCAGCCCACGCAGAAAGCCCGGAATCGGAGCAGGGGACCGATTCCCCCGCTTAACAAAGGAGAAATGAAATGTCGACACTCGTGCCGCTGATCCTACTGGGGATTCTCGCCCTTTTCGTGTTTATCGTTGCGGTCGCCAGCATCCGCATCGTGCAGCCGTACCAGAAGGGCGTAGTCGAGCGGCTGGGGCGCTACCAGCGCTTAGCCCAGCCGGGCCTGACCTTGATCGTGCCCTTCATCGACTCGATTCAGAAGGTGGACATGCGCGAACAGGTGGTCGATGTGCCGCCGCAGGAGGTGATCACGAAGGACAATGTGGTGGTCACCGTCGACGCCATTGTCTACTTTGAATCGACCGACCCGGTCAAGCGGGTCTACAACGTGGCCGATTTCTTCAACGCGGCTACCAAGCTGGCACAGACCAACTTGCGTAACGTGGTCGGCGAGATGGAGCTGGACGCGGCCCTGACCAGCCGCGACCACATCAACACAAAGCTGCGCGAGGTGCTGGATGACGCCACCGACAAGTGGGGCGTGCGCGTGGTGCGGGTTGAGATCAAGCGCATCGACCCGCCGGCGGATGTCACCCAGTCGATGCACCAGCAGATGAAGGCCGAACGGGAAAAGAGGGCCGCGATCCTGGATGCCGACGGCGATCGCCAGTCCCAAATTCTCAAGGCTGAAGGTGAAGCTGAAGCGGTCAAACGCGTGGCCGATGCCGAGCGATACAAGCTGGAGGTCGAAGCCATCGGACAGGGCATCGCGATCACGACCGTCTTCAACGCCATCAAGGACGCGGAGCCGGACGACAAGCTGATCGCCATCCAGTACCTTGAGGCCCTGAAGGTCATCGCCGACGGCGAGTCTTCCAAGGTCTTCCTGCCGTACGAGGCGACCGGCGTGATGGGCGCGCTCGGCGGCGTGAGGGAGCTGTTTAACGATCAGAACAACGGCAGCAGCGGCAGCCGCCCGGCCGGCAGCTAATGGTCGTCAGCCAGTAGCCGGCAACCAGCAGTCAGTATTCAGTAACCTGTAGCCAGTAACCTGTAACCGGTGGTCGGTGTCGTCCAAAACGCCGACCGCCGGCGGCCTTCGTTCAGGCCTGACCCACACGCATGACTTCGAAGATGCGGCGCTGGGTCGCCTGCGCGGTGGCGGCCACGATGACGAGCACCATCACAGCGATGAAGATGATCGTCAGCTGGGCGATCTCGCCCTCCGCGATCACCGGCAGCATCGGCGGCAGTATCGCCTTGGAGTCGGCCGCGCTGCGGAAGAAAGGCGTGAACAGGACCGAGACCCAGACACCTATCACGGCGCCGGCCACGGTGCCGTAGATCACGAGAACGGCATACTCTATGGCAAGTTGAATGATCAACTGTCGACGCAGCGCGCCGATGGCCCGCAGCACCCCGAACTGGTAGAAGCGCTCGCGCAGTGACGCGTAACTGTGCATGAGGAAGGCCAGCACGGCCATCAGCGCCGCGGCCAGAAAGCCCACCGTCAACGCGCCGAAGACTCCGACCCGCTCAAGGCGCGCTTTTTCCATCTTCAGCGTACCGACAACGTCGTGCCAGCGCACTGTCTCGATCCCGCCGATGCGCAGATCGCGCCGCAGCTCCTCACCGCGGTGGTTGTTCGGCGCCCGCAGCCACACTTCATACGCGTAGATGGCGCCGCCGATGAGGTGCAGATAGTCCAGATTCGCGATCAGGACGATCTCATCCTGTTCGACCGTGGGAAAATAGTCGTAGACGCCGCCGATGTAGAAGTCGGTTTGCATCGTCAGCCCCGGCTCCAGGATCACCCAGACATCGAGACGGTCGCCGATGCGCAGCAGGTGTTCCTGCAGGAAATCGCGCGGGACCAGCACCGCCTCGGGCGCGGCCGCCAGCCGGTTCATGAGGCCGCCGAGCGAGTCATCGGCGAAGTCCGGCCGGAACCAGGAGACGGACGCGAATTCGGCGCGGTCGACGCCCATGATCCGCTTCCCTTGGCGGCGCGTGGAGGAGGTAAGGCCATCGATGCGCGCGCCGTAGCTTCCCACGCGAATCGCGCGCTGCGCGTCGAACTTTTGGGCAAACCAGGAGAGCTCGGGCGTCCAGCCTCCGCCGCTCTCGCCTTCGGTCAGCGGCTGGAAACGGAAATCCCCGCCGGCCTGGTACTTGATGCGATCGACCAGCCATTCATCGACGCTGGCGGCCAGGGAGTGGGTGTAGATGCCCAGGCCCAGGCAGATGATCACCAGGAGCAGTGGGTTCAGATAGCTGTGCCCCTGGCGGCCGAGCTGGCGCAGCGCCAGGTGAAAGACGGTGCCGGGCAAGAGGCTGGCCAGCTTGTCGAGCAGATTCATCAGCGGCGAGAAGAAGCGCATGATCAGCAGCGACGCCGTCAGGATCACCAGCGCCGGCGCCAGGACCAGTAGCGGGTCGCTGTAGAGTTCGGACGCGTTCTCCTGCGCCAGCAGGGCGAAGGCCTCCTGTTGCCCCAGCTGCTGGTAGGCGTAGACTGTCGGCACAATCAGCAGGAAGTCGAGGTAGGCGCGTCGCCAGAACGGGCCTCTATCCGGGCGGGCATAGGCGGTCTCATATTCGACGATGCTGGCGCGTGCCGCTGCGATAGCCGGCAGCAGGCGGGCGACGAATGCCAGCGCCAGCGCCGCCGCGATCAGCCAGACATCTAGGCCCTGCAGGGAAACCGGCAGCGGATCGCGCGCGATGAAATCGAGAAAGCTGTCGGTGTAGCCCATGCCGCGGGCGATCAGCATGCCGGCGCCCAGCCCCAGCGGCACGCCCAACACGAAGAGCAGCCACTCCTCCACCAGCACGAGCCAGAGAACGCGCACAGTCCCCGCGCCGCGGCTGACCAGCACCGATGTTTCGCGCTGCTGCGAACGAGCGATAATGCCGGAGATCAGAACGAGAAAGTAGAGCAGAAAACCGATTGCCGGCACGTTCATGCTCAGGAGCAGGACCGTTAGCGTTGTCTGGCGCTGAACGAAATCCTTGAGCGGGTCCAGCGGCGAAACGTCCAGGTTGGCGCCCGGCAGATACTTGTCGATAATCGACATGCCCTTTTCAAAACCGCGCGCGTAGGTGGCTGCGTAGGCGGGATTGAGCGTGCTGTCGTCGAGCGAGATGCGCCAGCTGGCGAAGCGGGAAGAGCCCGCCACCATCGGCTGCACCCAGTGCAGGTAGTCGGCCCGCCGCACAAGCAGGGCCTCTTTCATGGCGATGTCCGGCGGACGGAACCAGAACGTGTCGTCCGGTTCGCGCGCCCGCCAGAACCCTACGATCTCGATCTCGATCCCGTCCATTGCGGCGGTCGGCGCAACCCGGAACTTTTCCCCGGGCAGTACGCCCATTTCGGCGGCCAGGTTGTCGTGCATCAAGACCGGCAGAATACCGGTGGACGGGTCGACGCCGGCCACGTCTTGCCAGACCGCGCCGGCGGTGATCTCCAGCTCCGGCGCGACACCGGCCACATAGACCAGATCAACCTGCGTGAGAAAACTGCTGCTGCCGCTGTAGCGCTGGTCGCCCTCCGGGGCCAACAGCATCATGCTGCCGCTCTCCACCTGCACGCCGAGTTCGTCGATCGGCAGACCGATCTCGCTGGAGAGGGTAGTGGCTACGCTGCGGCCTGCCCGTTCGGCTGCGGGCAGGTCCATCGGCTTGCGCGACGAGGGGAAAAAATAGACGCGCGTCGAAAACGGGGGGCGCCCCGTGCGCGTGCTCAGCGCGTCCAGCTCCTCCTGCAGGATGACGCGGTCAACCGCCTGCGCGAAGAAGCCGGCGCTGCTCAGCAGACCGACGGTGAGGACGATCTGGAACAGCGCCAGCATGGCCAGCCCCGGGTTGCCAGCGAGGCGCTTATAGGTAAGGTAGGTCAACCCGCCGACCAGGCGGGGCGCCGCGAAAAGTGAGCGCATTTCAACTTTTCGCTTCCGGCCTGCAGCCGGCTGCAACGACTGCATGCAGGCGTATTTGCCTCAGCTAAGCTGTTGGAACGACAGTTTTGACTGCTTCGCGCAGCATCTCCTGTCTCTGGCCCCACATGAACTGTTCGTTGATCTTCTCGTTGCCATCCATCGCCATCAGCTCTTCGAATACGGCGAGCCCCTGGTTGTAGGAAAGCGTCTGCTCACTGTCGAGCGCATTGAGGAGGAGAAGTGAGCGGTCGCCGGTGTGGAAGGCAAGAAGCTCCCGCTCCATTTCCAGGACTTCAGGCAGGATCTGCGTGTACAGGATCTTCTCCGGCAGCGGATCGACGCGGATCGGTTGGATGCCGCTCTTGTTGACGATGGCAGGGACTTCGACCACCACATCGTCCGGCACGCCGGCCAGCGCGCCGTGGTTGGGCACATTCACCTGGTACTGGCCCTCATTGTCGTTGACCAGCCCATCGATAATCGGCACCTGCTGCTCCTTCGTCTTTTCCGAGCCGAACGCTTCGATCAGGCTGGATGCCGGGTTGCTGGTCAGCTCCGCCATCTCCGCCAGCCGCTTCTCCAGGTTGTCGACAAAGAAGGGCCGGGCGAGGTGCGTATCCGGGCCGCCCCAGGGCTGCGGGAACCACCACATCTTGGTGTCGATGTCGGTATGGTACCACCATCCCCCGCGCCGCGGCGTGTCGCCGATGGGCATGAGGCCGAACATGCGGTACATGTGGATCGTGCCGCGGCTCATCTGAATGTCGTGCGTGCGCTCGGCCACGTGGTTCTGCCAGTAGCTTTCACCCTCCTCGGCAATCCACTGCTCGAGCATGGGATAGGCGTCTTCACCTTTGTAGTAGAAATGGGTCAACCAGATGTTGTGATTGAGGCCCGGCGCCTGCCAGGTAATGTCGGCAAAGTCGGTCAGGCCGAGCGTCCTCGCAATCTCGTAGACGCCGTAGTGTCCGTGACAGAGGCCGCAGACCTTGATGCTCGACTCGCGCGTCATCAGCGTACAACCCTCATAGACCGGATTGCCCGACTGGATCAACCAGGCATCGGGACAGATCTCCTCCATATCGCCCGTTACGCCGAGCATCAGGTCCAGGTTTACGAAATTGGTCTGCCGCATGCGGCCGCCGTGATAATAGCCGTGCTTGGCCATCAGTTCGCGGCTGTCGCGCTGCTTCTGATGGCTGCTGCCGGAGGCGGTATTGATGACGAAATGGGCGTCCTGCAAAGCTGCCCGCCGGTCGGTCGTGCTCGCGAAGCGCAGATCCGCGCCCAGCTCCTTGGCATAGCGGGCGCCGAGTCTGTGGATCACGTCCAGCCGGTCGCAGTCGATATCCATGAAGCTGATGAGGCTGCCGTTGAGCGACTCGGTCAGGCAGATATCCTTGACAAGCCCGAGCGAGAACTGGGCGCTGCCCGCGCCGATGACGGTTAATTTGATTGGTGTGGACATAGAGACTCCTTGGGTCTGAATGGCGGCGCGTTTCTGAATGGCGCGCCTTTGCTAGCGTGGATTCCGTAACCTGTTCCTGGTGTGTACAACCGCCGGGCGCTCGAACCATTTCATGCTGCCCGATTCTGTCGATAGCTTACGAGTTCGATGCCCTGAGGGAGAAATCCCGGAATCGACTACGCAGAGTGGTCCCTGTGAGATAGTTGAAGCGCGCGTGGTTTCTTTCGACTGTTTTCGATAATGAAATCTCTGGCAGTTTCTATCCAAAGGGGATGCGTGTTCAGACTCTCTACAAGCTGCAGGTCTTCTCCTCCCTGCCCCATGAAAAACTCGTGATATTCCTCGCCTACTTCGATCGTTGTTTCCAGGCAGTCGGCGACAAAGGAAGGGGAAAAGGCCAGAATCCTTTTCACACCTCTTGCTGCGAGCGTCTCCAGGACATTATCTGTATAGGGTTGGATCCAGGGATCTTTTCCCAGCCTTGACTGGAAGCTGACAGTGTAATCCCTCTCATCCAGGTCTAGCGCTTCCGACAGGAGACGGGACGTAGCAAAACACTGAGCGCGATAACAGAGATTGTTTCTGGCGTGGATAGTATCACAGCAGCTGTCGGCGCCTAAGCAGTCGGGAATCCCCTTTGTGAGCTGGCGCACAGGCAACCCATGAAATGTGAAGAGAACATGGTCAAAACTGCCCTGAACGAACTGTCGCTCTCCAAGGCAGGCTAAAGTCCGGATCATTTTGGGATGATCGAAGAAGCTGTCGATGAATCGAATCTTGGGAATTTCCGGCCACTTGTGGACGACCTGCATCACTTTCTCATGGACTGAACCCACAGTCGCCGAGGCGTATTGGGGAAAGAGTGGAAAGACAATGATGCTTGACGTGCGCTGCTGTTGCAGCGTTTCCAACGCCGAATCGATGCTGGGATTCTGATATCGCATTGCCAATGCAACAATGAATTCGTCTCCCAGCTTGTGCTGCATCTGTTCTTTGAACTTGCAGCTGTGGTACATCAGCGGCGACCCCTCTTCCGACCATATTTTCCGGTATTCTTTGGCGGATTTCGGCGCGCGAAAAGGAGCTATTATCAGATTTACCAGCAGAAGCCTGCGCCAGTAAGGAATGTCGATGATGCGCCCATCCATGAGAAACTGACGCAGGTAACTCCAAACGTCAACTGTTTCGGGGCTGTCAGGTGTGCCGACATTGACCAAAAGTACTCCAGTCTTCGATCTCTCCATCGCTTTCCATCGCTCTAAGTCGGGTGAGACGGTATTGTTTTTCTCTGTCCACGAGGGCGCGCCAAGCCGGGTCGGTCCAACTCCTGGTAGCGCCGCTCCAGGTATCAAAATTTCTTGGCAGCCGCGATCTCGGCGTGCTCCGCCAGGTAGGGAACGTCCTTACGGTCCCAGGAGGCGCGCCCTTCGACGGCGTGAATGCCCATCAGCTGGCGGCGGTGCGGGGTATCGGCCCAGTCGACAATGCGCTGAGGAGGAGGCGTGCTGCCCCACTTTTTGACCCAGAATGGCATGTAGCCGTAGATGAGAATACGGCGGTCGCGCCGGCTGGTATTGGCCAGCCCCGAGTGCCAGCAAAGAACGTTCCAGATGATGGCTGAGCCGGCCTTGCCGACGATCTTCTTCAGGCCCGGCATCTGCTCCAGAGTCTCGCCGACGAACTCTGTCCGGGATGGGTTTTCATCCCGCTTATGGCTGCCGGGCACAAGACTGAAGCAGCCCATGTCCGGCGATTGATCGTCGAGGAAGTAGAAGACTTTCGCTTTAAGCATGAATTGCGGATGCCGCCAGGCCGGCCAGTCGCGATGCCAGCCGGTATGGGCATTTGTGCCGGAGTGATGGCAGTGAGCCACCATCTCCATCGTCTGCACGTCCGGGCCGACAACCTCTTTCAGAATGGGTAGCACGAGCGGGTTCTCGGCGATGTCCAAGAAGAGGGAGTCGTATTGGTGGATGTCGCCCATGGTGTGCGCGTCCGGGCCGTTGCCGTAGCCGCCCTTGTAGGCGCCGTTGCGCACGGACTCGGACCACGCCGGCTCGGTCTGATTTTGAATGGCCGCGTAGGCGGCCCGAACGCGGTCCAAACCGAAGGGTTCGAGCGCGTTTTCGATGATCAGATAGCCCTGTTCGTCGATCTGTTCCCGCAGCTCTGAAGTTAGCAACTGTACCTCCTCACGAAAGGGGCGGGTGGTCCCGGCACGGCCAGGGGCCTGGCAGGACGTGGTTGCCCGGAGCGGTTGGCGGGCGCAGGCACCGGGCGACGGGTCCTACCGGTCAGACCGTTCTCAGGTAGTCGCGAATCAAGAGGGCCGCGGTTGCGCCCTCGCCAGCGGCCGAAGCGACCTGTTTCGTGCTTTCGGCGCGCGCGTCTCCGGCGGCAAAGAGACCGGGGACACTCGACTCCAGTGCGGCTGGGTCCCGGTCTACAAAGAGAGGCGGGCACTCGTCCGATTCGTGGGTAAGGTTATGCCCGGTTTCGATGAAGCCCCACCTGTTAAGGCGCACGCCGGTCCCCTCCAGGAAGCCCGTATTTGGCTGGAGACCGATAAAGACGAAGGCGCCTTCGGCCGCCATCTCCGTCTCGGCCCCGGTGCGGTTGTTCCGCAGCCGCAGGCCGTTCAGTTGTGCCCTGGCCCCGAGAAACTCCTGCACCTCCGTGTTCCATTTCACCCCGATCTGCCCATTGGTCAGCACCGACTCCTGGACGACCTGGCTGGCGGTCAGCTCGGGGCCGCGTACCAGGATGGTCACCCTGTCGGCGAATTTGGTCAGCAGCAAACTCTCCTCCGCCGCGCTGTTGCCGCCACCGACGACGACCACCTCCTTTCCTCGATAGAAAGGCCCGTCGCAGGTGGCACAGAAGTGAACGCCGGCGCCGAGATAATCGTTTTCGCCGGGCACATTCAGTCGGCGGTAGCGGCTGCCGGTGGCGATCAGGACTGCCTGGGCACTGTACTCATCGCCGGCGGCGGTTTCGACGCGGTGATAATTGTCCTGGCGATGTATTGTGGCGACATCCTGGGCTTGCAGCAGTTCAACGCCGAACCGTTCGGCCTGGGCCCGCAGCCTCTGAGCAAAGTCAAAGCCATCGACGCCATCCGGGAATCCGGGCAGGTTATCCAGTTTTTCGGTGGTCGCGGCCTGGCCGCCAAAGGCGGCGCGCTCGATGATGAGGATGTCGACACCTTCGCGGGCCAGGTACAGCGCCGCGGTCAGGCCGGCAGGGCCGCCGCCGACAACGATTACCGGGTAGTGTTGGCGGCTGGCCGTTGTTTTCAGACCCAGTGTCGCGGCCAGTTCGGCGTTGCTCGGCTCTACCAATAGGGAGCCGTCGGCGAAGACGAGCGTGGGGATGACCCGTCTTCCGTCGTTCAGCTCGATGACGCGGCGCTCGGCATCCGCGTCCTCTTCGATATTCACCCAGGCGTATGGAATCTGATGTTCGCCGAGGAACTGTTTGCTGCGGCGGCAGTCCGGGCACCAAAAGGCGCCGTAGACAACGATGTCGGTCGATAAATCGGGCATGGAATTCCTTCCAGCCGGCCTTGGCCGGTCCTCTACGTTACCTGCGAGCCGGTTCGCGCATCTGTACCGCAACCCGCCGGCGAGTGCGGGTTCGCGCAAGCGGACTTTGCTGTTCGCACTGCGACTGTCCGCATTGTAGCAGTCCGCCCGCGCAGAGGTCAATCGATGAGGAGTTCGGCGATTGCGATGCCGCACTCACCGGCGACAGAGTAGAGCAGATAGACGCGACCATCCTCCTCATAGATGGCCGGATCGCGCAGCTGTCGCACCGGCTCGTGGACGGCCCCCCGCTGCGAGGCCTCGAGGGGCAGATTGCCGCCTTCGTAATCCTTCTCAGGGTTCAGAACTGAGAACGGCGCGGACGCCTTCCACGCCATCCAGTCCGGGCGGAGATCAACTGTCGCGCAGAGGATATGCTCAGGGCAATCCCCGGCCCGAGAATAGAGGACATAGAGAATGTCGCCGCGCACGAGCAGGGCCGTATGCCGCTGGCTGCGGTCAAAGAGGACCGGCCCCGTCTCGAAATCGGTATGCCCGTCGCGGCTGCGGAGCAGGATGCCGGGCATGCTCAACGCGTACACCCAACTATCGCCTGTTTTTGGAAAGCGGAAGACGCGAAAGTAGCTGGGTCCGAGGATTTCGTCGCCGGAGCTGAAGTTAAGGCCGTCCTGTGAGAAAGCGAGGAAAGAACGCTGCCCTTCCAGGATGGGAAATCGCCGTCTGAGAGGATCTCTGTCCATCTCTTCGGGACGCACTCTCGGACCGTGGTAGTACATAAGGATGCGTCGGTCCTCCGCATCAAGATGGAGATCGGGGCTGGCGATGTGGTGGTAGCAGGGCGTCTGCTCCAGCCGGAGCGTGCCGGGCGCGTGGACAGTCCACGGCCCTGCCAGAGCGTCGGCATAGGCGAGGCGGATGAATGCGCCCTGGTGATGCGCAAAGTAGAGATAGTAGCGGCCCAGGGGGTCCGGCAGCCAGTCCGGCACGCGCAGTAGCGAGGGCCCGTTGATGTTCGCGCCGATCGATTCGTGCAGCGCAGGCGTGATGATGGGGTTGACAGCGAAACGATCTGCTCTCATCGTTCAATTGATGGGACCGTACAGGAAGCAAGCGCCGGATCAGGGGCCACTTGGTTGGAAGACTCCTTTCTCAAAACTGTAAGGTCCTGTTTGCGCCTGTTCAGCGAACTGGCCGTCCTGTGAGATTGGAATGCGGCGGCTGGTGTCGAGCCTGTACATGCCGGTCAACAGATGATATTCGCCATCGGGGATGCCGGCCGGAATCGGCATCAGGTAGTAGTTCAGGATGATGTCGCCTTCCCGCCACTGCGACGGCACGAGCCCGAGGCCGTCGACCTGGGTGACCTTTTCGCCGTCGCCATCAACCAGATGATTGAAGACTTTCAATTGATCGGACAGTTCGGACGGCCTCTTGTGGACCCGCCAACAGTTCGTGATGATAACGTCTCCGTTATCAGTGGGTTGCAGATGCACGCCTGCAAGCGTCACTTGCCCTTCATAAGCCAGGCCCGACGCAGGTGTTTGCCGGCATTGTTCGAGCGCGCCTTCGTAGTCCACCTGGTATAGCAACAAGATTCTGCTGTCTCCCTCAAATGAAAACCGTCCGACCAATTGGCTCGCGATTCTCGATTCGATTTCCTGAATAATCACGTTGTCTTCAACTCTGATAATCAGAACTGTGGGTTGCCGGCGGATGGCCACTGACTCCGATTCGCGCGAGAGGGAATCTCGTACATGATACTGATCGCGCAATGTATAGCGCAACACTGCCGAAAGGTGATGGTAAAGGTTGACCAGATACACGTCACCGGTTACCTGAATGGAATGAACTGCCTCCACAATCTCATTGACCCGACCCACATTCATTCCTTCGCCGCTACCGGCAAGACGAAGTGACTGAACGTGGTCGGAGATCCGAATCGAGGCAAGGGCGAGCAGCCACAGGACGATAACTGTCCAGTACACTTTCAGCGCCAACCTGCCGCGAGCGGTTACTCGGCCAGCCAGACCGGCCAGGTCGCAGAGCAGTATCCCTACCGCTATGAAGGATGCCGGCCAAATCGTCAGGAGGTAGTAGATGTGCAGTTGGCCGCCTGGTCGAAACATAAACACAGAAGGCGCCGAAACCGCAGCAAGGCCGATCACGATGTGATTCCAGTTGCGGTCATCCAATCGAGGCCTTCTTATCAAAGAGGCGAACATGTAGATCACCGCTGCTGCCGCCAAGACTTGCATAAGACCAGCTGCGAAAAATCCTGAATCTGCGTTGCCCGCGACGAGATCTAGCATCCCTCTCCAGGAACGAAGATCAAACCTGTTGTTTGACAGCACAGAAGGCAATCTGTTCCAACTATCTCCGGTGTCGCTGAGAATTATTGGGGCGAAAGTTGCCAGAAAAAGCAGGCAGCCGATAAGGAGTTTGATTATATTGTCACGGTTGACACCGGCGATGAGCGCGATGGCCATAACGGGAAAGAGCGCGGCCGCGGAGAAATGAATTTGGATCGCTATTGCCCATATGAGCATGGCGGCAACACCCCACCAGGGACGCCGACCCTTCCGATACAGGAACAGACAGAACAGGATTGCAATTGTGAATATTGAAAGGACATTCTGGGCCCAAATCTTGCGCGAAAAGTTAACCGCCCAAGGATTCAAGGCATAGAGAGAGGTCGCAATGACCGCAGGGCCAAGGCCAAACCAGCATCGCGCCAAGACATAGCAGCCGCCCACCGCCAGTGTGTTGAGAAGAGCGACAAATCCTGTTGCCCAGAGAGGACTTGAACTGAAAAGCAGTGGAATCGTCAACAGATAAGGAAAGGCCGCCGAATTAACAATACCGACGGAGGAGGGAAGACCTCTTGCCGTAAAGGGGTCCTTCTCCAAAATGTCGGCCGCCAATTCGAGGGCGCGAGCTTCGTCGAAATTAAAGGAGGCAAGCTCAAGGCGGGCAAAGCGCATATAGCCCGCCAGCGCAATTAAGGTTGTAGCCAGGACGAAATCGACTGACAAAAAGAAACGAAGTCTTTGAGCCATGGGCTACCGTCTGTTGGGCAAGGGTGAAATCAGCGAAAGAACGGCTGTTGGCCAGGCCACGTCCTGGCCGACACGGTGCGCGGCAGGACGCGTTCTCTCTGCACCTGACAAATGGTTGGCTGTGCTACGCTCGCATCCGCTCAGATTGCGCCGGGATAAGGATACTCATACCAGTCGAGCAGGCCGAGGGGTGCGGCCGCGCCGGCGTAGAGGATAAGCGACGTGTATTTGTCAGCGAAGATACGGCCGCCCCCGACCCCGGCAATGACCGCGCCGGACGGATCGGCAAATTTAGGGCCTCCTTGCCTGCCTTCGAGATTGGCCGTCAACGCAGCGAATGTATTGGCTGCGACGCGAAGATAGCGCTCGTCGCCGGTGATTCGCCAGGCATAGGTCAGTGCCTCCATGACGTGGGGTGTGGGTGCGGAGGTCTGGAGCGAGGGAAGTTCCTTGTAGTAGAAGACGCCGTCAGGTCCGAGACAGTGCTCGATCAGATCGTCCATCACCGCCACGATCAACCGTTTCACGCGCTCGTCGTCTTCGATCAGAAGGTAGCGGGCAAAGGAGTTAACGGTCAGGGAGATCATAAAGGGAACGCGCGGCATCGTGTGGCTGGTGTAGGGCGCCAGCAGCGCACCCAACTGGTCGTGCCAGTCCAGGAACATCTCAACCAGGCGCTGGGCTTCGTCGCGCCAGCGCTGCTCGCCAGTCCCCAGCCAGAGGCCGACATAGGCGCGAATGGCCCATCCTCCCTCGCGCACCGTTGCTTCACCCGGCTGCTTCATGCTCGGCAGCTCCATGTGACGCAGGATGTTCTCGCCGACCGAGATCGCCACGTCCAGGCTCTCGCGCCGACCGGTGAGGAAATAGTAGTCCAGGAAGCCTTCGGTCCATTCATGCGACGGCGTACATCTGCCCGTGGCGTGATAACGGGTGTGGATACGCAGCCCGCCATCGATCAGCGGGTCCGGATGATGGTGGCAGAAGTCCACGTCGAGCCAGTGGCGGGCGGAAACGAGCGCCGAATCGAGGGCGCGGCGCTGGCCGGTGAGCGCATAGTAGAGCATGCAGGCGTGCGGGCGGTCGTACTCGTTGTTTACCCACACGTTTTCACCCCCGCCCCGACCCTGGTTGGTATAGCCGGAATCGGGCGCGTCGCCGAAGTGCATCATGCCCAGCGCTTTGGGGCGTCCGTCGTGGAGATTGTTCAGGTCGGTGAACAGACGCCGCGGCAGCTCTTCGGGAAAGAAGGTCTCAATCCAGGGATTGTTGTCGCGGTACCATTCGACCGCAAGCGAAGGCCGGTCAGGCAGCTGAAACTGCAAGCTGCGCTGGCTCAGGTCGTCAAGAGGCGTATCCGGTCCATGAAAATGGAGCTGTATGCGGTGCGTCTTCGCCATCCCTTGCAGGACCGGCGCCGGCGGCTCTCCTGTAGGATAAAGCAAGCAGGCGATGCCCTCACTATGGCCGTGCAGCCCCTTGGGAAAGTTCTGATGGGCCTGGTGGATGGAAAGACAGAGTCCTCCCTGCCCGTCGCGCCAGTCGCACCAGAAGTCGCCGTAGTAGGAGTCGATGAAATGCTCGTTTGATTGATAGAGCATCGTGTCCGTATCCAATGTCTGCGAGACTTCGCTGTCGCTCTGCTCGACGGCCGTGCGGTACCACCCTTCCCCCAGGGCAAGCTGGGGCTTGGCTGCGCCATCGCCGCCCGCAGCGAAATCCAGGCGCAGACCCTGCAGCGTAACCTGCTCCAGGTCGAGCGTGTGCAGGAACTGGTGCTCGACTTCGATGTATGGCTTGCCGGCGTACGCGGTGATGCGGCCGCGCAGCGCCAGAAACTGGCTGCCATCCGCCCGCAGGTGACGCCCGCGCACAAGAATGACAGCGCGCAGCGATCCCGCTTCCTCTACTTCCAGCTCAACTGCGCCGCGGCTGCTGTCGGCCGCGCCGGCGTCGGTCTCCATCTGAAAGCCGGCGAAGGGCGCGGGCCAACTGTGAGCGCCTTCCAGGACCACATCCTGCACCGGCAGAAATCCGGCGCGCGGCACGCGAAAGCGTAAGGGCCCGGTGTCGACGACAAGACCGTCCGCGTCCTCCGAAACTCGCACTGCCTGCTCCGGCTGTGGCGAGGGCGCGCTCTCAGTCCCGGACGCGATGCGAAAGCTTACTGACTTGGAAAGATTGCCGGGCAGGTCTGGCTGGAAGTGGACCAGCATCCACTTGATGCTGCCATCCGCCCAACGCGCCAGGACGCGTCGCTGAGAGGGCAGGGGCTCGCCCGCATCCTCGATGACTATCCGATCAACGTCCTGCAGTTTGCCCTCGCCGAAGGGAATGCTGACGGAGACGGGCTCAGCAAGGCGGTCGTACTGGGACAGCTTCTCAAAATAGAGGGTGCTCACTTTGTCTATTCTCCTCGACGTTGCTTGGCAGACGGGATTCAAGGTTGGAGGCAGCTGCGATACGCAAAATCCTACCAGCAGAGCAAACGCATTGCAAAGCAGAGCGCAGTCTGCCTGAGAGCATTCCGTTGGGAATGCCCGCAGCGCGCGTGATAGAATGTGCCCGCCGGCAGTTGCAGAACGCCCGGATCGGACTTTCCTCTGCCAACACAGAGAACGCGAAAACGCCCCTTAATCTGGAGTCAGACCGTCTCCGCGGGCCCCCTTCTCCTCACATTCTTCCAACCGGAGTAAAGCCGATGCCACCGAACATCCTCTTTCTGATGAGCGACGAACATCGCGCCGACATCACCGGCTACGAAGGCGATCCGGTCGTGCGTACGCCTACCCTGGACCGCCTGGCGCAGGGCGGTGTAGTGTTCCGCAACGCCTATACGCCCTCGCCCATCTGTTTCCCAGGCAGACAGGCGATGATGTCGGGCCAGCTCCCGCGCACGTGCGGATGCGAGGTTTTCGCCCACGATCTGCCGGCCGGCCATATGACCTTTTCCCGCCGCCTCAGCCAATACGCCTATCACACCGTCGCAGCCGGCAAACTGCACCACACAGGGCCGGACCAGATGCAGGGGTGGAGCCAGCGCATCGGCTCAGCGATGCAGGTCTCCCCCCACTTCGTGGCCGGCCGCGACGAAGACACCTTTGCCCGCTATACGAAGGACCTGCGCGCGGCGAAATGGAGTGACACAAAAGAGGTGCTGCGGGCGGGCGTCGGCTGCTCGCCACACATTGTCCAGGACGAGTATGCTTTCACGGGCGCGCTCGCCTTCATCCAGCAATACTTTACCGACCCGTACTACGACCGGCAGCAGCCGGAGCGGCCGCTGTTGCTCAAGGTGAGCCTCAACCAGCCCCACTATCCCTACTTCACCGACGAAGAAAAGTTCACCTACTACCTGAACCAGGTCGAGCCGCTTCTTGAAGAGCCTGTCTTCGACCATCCCTTCCTGGGCCAGCGCCAGGTGCGGCCAGGGGTCGATGCCTCGCCGCGCGAGCTGCGCCGGGCGGTGGCCGGCTACTACGGCATGATCGAGACGATCGACGGAATGTACGGCGCGCTGCTGGACGCGTTGACGCACGTCGGCCAGGACATTGACGACTGGATCATCATCTACACCAGCGACCACGGTGAAATGTTGGGCGAGCACGGCATCTGGGAGAAGCAGAAATTCTTCGAAGCCAGCGCCCGCGTGCCCCTGATCATTCGCTGGCCCAAACTGTTCGCCGGCGGCAGGGTCGTCGAAGAAAACGTCAATCTTTGCGACCTGTTTGCGACCCTGTGCGAGCTCTGCGACATTCCTGCGCCGCAAGGGTTGGACAGCCGCAGCCTTGCACCCCTTTTCCGCGGCGATGGTTCGACCTGGAACAATGAGAGCGTCAGCCAGTTCGGCGCCCGCAACCTGATGAACAAATGGGATGCGCTCAAGTACCAATACTACGGCGAAGATATGCCTGAGGTGCTCTTCGATTTGGAACGCGATCAGGGGGAGCGGAAAAACCTGTTCGACGAACCACGTTATGCTGCCGTCCTGGAAAAGTTCCGTCAGAGGCGGTTCGAGCTGGGCTTCGGTCCCGGCGCGCAGGACGCGTACGTCAACGCGGGCTACTAAGGGAAACTGGACTGTTGGGAGGATAGCGAATGCTGACGCGTAGGACCCAGGACGAGTGCATCCTCGAAACTCCGCCATCGGAGAACGAGCCGTTCACCGAGAGCGACCCGTGGCGCGTTTTCCGCATCATGGGCGAGTTCGTAGAAGGCTTTGACACGCTGGCCGGGCTCGGCGCCGCGATCTCGATTTTCGGTTCAGCGCGCACCCAGCCCGACGATCCCAACTACAGGGCGGCCGTCGAGACGGCGCGCCTCCTGGCTGAATCCGGCCTTACGGTGATAACCGGCGGCGGTCCGGGCATCATGGAGGCCGGCAACCGCGGCGCCCAGCCCGCGGAAGGCGCCTCGGTCGGCCTCGGCATCGAGCTCCCGTTCGAGCAAGGGCTGAATCAATTCATCGACATCGGCATCGAATTCCGTTACTTCTTCGTACGCAAGATGAACTTCGTCAAGTACTCGCAGGGCTTCGTCATCTTCCCCGGCGGCTTCGGCACGCTGGATGAGCTGTTCGAAGCTTTGACCCTCATCCAGACCGGCAAGATCCGGCGCTTCCCGGTCGTCCTGTACAACAGCGGCTACTGGCGCGGCCTGCTGGCGTGGCTGCAGGACTCGATGCTGGCGGCGGGCAACATCTCCGCGCCCGACATCGATCTTATGCGGCTGGCCGATTCGCCGCAGGAGGTCCACGACCAGATCTGGCAAGGACTGTCCGCACAGGCCAGCTGGTGCGAAGAGCCCGCCGCGGCAGCCCGCGCCGCCACGCGGCGGGCCCTGGAAACGAAAAGATAATCGGCCCGCTCACTCGGTCCGCCATCGGGCCTCCTCTTGCGCCAGGCCTGGGGATAGGAAACTATCCATTCCGCATCGCCCCGCTGGGGGACGTATGCGGGCTTGGTTACCACACTTCGCTGCCCGCCGCAGGACCTGTATCCACCTCCGCGCGCATATTCTCCTCAGTCACCTGGGCCAAGAGATCGTCCAACGTCAGGCGGGGACGCGGTACGGGGACGATGACCAGCTCCCTCCTTCGCAGAGACAGCCGGACCTGGGAACCGGGCGCCAGCCCAATCTGAGACGCGAGTGCTTGCGGGATTCGCAAAGCAAGACTGTTTCCCCACTTCTCTATACAAGATTCCAAAATTCTCTTCCTCAATGTTTCAAAGTCATCGTGGTTTGAAAGGGGCCATATCAATAACCTGAAGCCAATTTCCCCGAAATCCGAGCAATAGACCTGCAACCATGGTACGCTTTAATCAACATCAGGGAACCAGCCCAGGCAACTGGAAACCAGGGATCGAATACCAAAACACAATTTCCCAGTTTTTCCGGCATAAGCGGCGGAGATGTGCTATATTGCGATTATGAGCCTGAACACAACGTCTGCCCGAAACCAAATCCCTGCCCTTCCCTGGCCGCCGTCCATCCCGGCGCCGCGGACTCCCTGCCCTGTCGCCTGCCGCACAAATCGCGCCCCGTACGCAAAAACGCCTATTTGTCCCCCATTTTCGCCCATTTTGTCGACTATTGTAGTCAATTGGCGACTCTTGTCGACCTATGTCGTCTTCCTCTTCGTCCTGTCACGAAGAACCGCCCACACATCCTGTCACGAGAGAAAAATATGGCAACTATATACTTAAGTTCCCAGCGTCGAGAATAGGGAGCTTCCAGCGAGGAATTCGCGGCACTGTCTGAGTCTCTTGGTTGTGTCAAGAATCTCTTCAGACTTTTTGCTGCGTATTCTGAATGATAGCAGACAAAACTCCGGTCTTGTCTCTGGCGGAAAGACGTGACCAGATTGCCCAGGCAGCTGGCATTCTAATCGTTCCCCTCGTTGTGAACGCCATGTTGCGCATCGGAGGATTCTTCCTCTTGCGATGCACAGAGGCCGATTTCGACAACTTAGGTCCCTGCCTGCCATGGGCGGTGCAGGCGATCTTTCTTTCAATCCCAAAATTGCTGGCAATCGTCTTTCTGTCCCTGAAAGGTTGGAAGCTGCTTTGGGGGCAGGCCCACTACGGAGAAAGTACATGAGACGCCTGATAGTCCTTCTCGCCCTTGCAGCGCTGATGTCAGCTTGTGCACCAGGCACAACCTTCCCTTTGCTCATCCCGACTCCAGTGCCGCCGGATGAAGACTGCACCAACTTCAACGACCGCAACAGGGACGTGCTGCAAATGGACGAGCTCTTCATGTCAATAGTCGACGACAGAGTTACTTTTGACGAGGCGGCGGCGCGGGAACACGGGTTTTCCGAAAAAAGCATCACGCTTGCACGAGAAATGGCTGCATTGTCGGATGCATGGCTGCATACGAGACCCGGGGACGACCCCCCCGAAGTCACCGCCCACGTTCAGTGGCTTTACGATTGTGCCACTGAGTATCACAAACAGAAGAACTGATTGGAGCAGGCTTACCGAGCGGATAACCGGGAGCGCTTCCGGGTGATAGGCGCTCAAGTTCTGGCCGAGCATGTTGAGTTTGCGGAGTACAGGGATAAGGATTGGGAGTCATGAATCTACGGCATTTGTTCGCGTGCGCCTTTCGCTCCCCTGCCCGACCACCGCATCACGAGCCGATCGTGGGAATCATGAGACCCTTGCACTGTTTCCTACGTTCGGGATGTTCACTTTATCTGGACGTTCGCGCTATTCATTCTTTTTCGATTTGAGATTCTCCGCATAGCGCAGGATACGGTCGGTGATCTCATCCAGTGCTCCCCGGTCGAGTTTGTTTCTGTGAGTTGTCATTCTTCCTCCTGGTTCTGTAATCTGGAGAATGGCCATGAGCACATTTCCGAAGATCTTGGTGGATATGCCAGTTCGATTGGCCATTTAACGCTATTCCATTACGTGTTTTGCGAAGTCAAGTATATAGGTCCCAAAAATATTTCTCTCCGCAGATAACGACTTATGACGACAGTGGACGACATGCGATACCCTTTCGATACCCTTTCGACGCATGTTCTGCCCGCGCACAGCCGGTTGCCGTCGACACAGCCGCAGACCGCCTTGACTTCTTGCGCACGGCCCATACCCCTTGCCTGGATCAGAGGAGATTCGACTTTTGTGGGGAGCAGGACGCGCCCGTGCGCACCGATGCCGCCGCGAGGCCCGATGGTAAGGGCAGCGTCACCCGGTTTACCCCCAGCCGCCGGGAACGTGATGACAATCCAAGAAAGGCTCCGGCCCGCCATGAGCCACCGGCAAAGACGGCAGAGACTGGCCGCAGTCAGCCAATAAACAGTTGCCGCGAACGGACCGTAAACGCAGCATGCCTACCAATTTCGTGAACGCCCTCTCGGCGGACGACCTGCCCGCCTTGAAGAGAGCCCCCAAAGTCGACCTGCACTGCCACTCCTACTTCAGCACGCGCCGCCGAAACCTGGAGAAGCACCTGGGTTGCGCGTTGGAGCCTCCTCCGGCCAAAATGAATAAGCTGGGCGGGATGCACGTCTACGCCACAGAGGTCCTGGATCCTCATCTGCGCGAACGCCAGACCATCGAGTTTGTGGTAGAGTCCGCCCTCCGCGACGCGATCGAAGACGGTGTCGTCGTCATGGAGATGAGCTTCGACATCCGCCGGACGGCCAATTATGCCGACGGCCTGGCCGGTGTTCGCAAGCATGTCGAGGCCTTGCGTGATCGCCACCACCCGCAGATCGACCTGCGCCCAGAACTGGGTATCCCCCGTCAGATCGCCGCCAACTCTGAGCTCATGTCACTGGCGAGCCAGGCGCTGGAGCTGGACCTTTTCCTGTCGATCGACCTGTACGACCACCAGACTGCGTGCGCGCCCGAGGCGGTCGAGACGCTCTACGCCAAGGCGCGCGCCGCGGGCATGAAGTTGAAGGCGCACGTGGGCGAATTCGGCGGCGCGGCCGAAATACGGCGGACCGTCGAATTGCTGGAACTGGATGAATTGCAGCACGGCATCGCCGCGGCCGAGTCGGTCGAAGTCATGCGCTGGCTCGCCGCCAATCGGATCCGGCTGAACGTGTGCCCCACGAGCAATGTCATGCTGGATGCCGTGTCGCACCTGGCGGCCCATCCCATCCGCCTTCTGTATGACAACGGTGTTCCGGTCACGATCAACACCGACGATCCGATGATATTCGACCAGAGCGTATCGGACGAGTACCGCAATCTCTATCGGGCCGGCGTCTTCAGCGCGCCGGAGCTGGACGGGATTCGTCGCGCGTCGCTCGCGCCCGCCGCCTGATGTACGATTCTGCCGCCCCCGCCGCCCTCGCTTGAATCGCTGACTCTCCCGAACTGTGATAGGCTAGCGCACGGGAGCAGACTCGAATCTCCGCCAACCGCAAAAGGAGAGACGGCAATGTACGTCATCATCGCCCCATTCCTACTCAAGGAAGAGTTCAAAGAACGGTTCATCGAAGAGATGTTGCTGGACGCCAAGGGCTCGATGAAGAGTGAGCCCGGTTGTCTGCGGTTTGATGTGATCCAGGACGGCGACGATCCGAACAAGATCTGGCTCTACGAAGTCTATGTCGACGAGGCCGCATTCCAGGCGCATTTGGAGACGCCCCACTTCATCCGTTGGCGGGACGCCGTCGAGGACTGGGTTGCCGAGAAGCCGGAAGAGGGCCGGGCCATAGGCGCTTCCATCATCTGGCCGCCCCGCGAAGACTGGGGGAACTGAGGCGAAGCAAGCCGCACCAGCGGAAGGCCATCCGCTTGCAAATGGGAAACAAGACCATGACATTTACAACACGACCTGTGTTCATGGGTCGCATCGGCGTCGTAACGGCAGGCCACTATCTCGCTGCCGCCGCAGGCATGCGCATGTTCGAAAAAGGCGGCAATGCAATCGATGCCGGCGTCGCCGCCGGGATCGCAGTCAACTTGCTGGAACCGCAATCGAACGGCATCGGCGGCGAAGTGCCTGTCCTGATCTACTGTGCGCGGCAAAAGCGGGTCTACGCCATAAACGGGCAGGGTTACGCGCCCAAAGCTGCCACAATCGAGTGGTTCAAGTCACAAGGGATCGACATCATCCCTGGCGACGGCTTTCTGCCGGCGACCGTGCCGGGCGCGTTCAGCGCGTGGACGACCGCGCTGCAGCATTTTGGGCGTCTGCGGCTCAAAGACGTGCTTGAGCCAACCATAGAGATGGCCGAGGAAGGGTTCCCCGTCTATCCCGGGTTGCGCCGTTCGCTCGCCGGGTTGAAGGAAAAATTCGAGAACGAATGGCCCAGTTCCGCGCGCATCTATTTTGCGGACGGACGCGTGCCGGAGGTGGGCGAGTTCCTGGTCAACAAGGACTGGGCTGAAACATTCAAGACGACGGTCGACGCTGAACTCCGCAGCAGCCACCTCGGCCGCGAGGCAGCGATTGCCGCGGCACGCGATGCATTCTACAAAGGCCCTGTTGCCGAACAGATCGTCGCCTTCCAGCGTAATACCAAGGTGCGCGACGCCAGCGGAATGGACAACGCCGGCCTGCTGACCGAGGCCGACTTTCACGATTACGATACCAGAATCGAAGCGCCGGTCTCACTGAACTACCGCGGCTACGACGTGCACAAGTGCGACACCTGGTGCCAGGGCCCTGTCTTCCTCCAGCAGCTGGCCCTGCTCGAAGGCTACGACCTCGCCGCCCTCGGACACAATTCAGGCGACTATATTCACACCGTGGTTGAATCTTCCAAGCTGGCCTTCGCCGACCGCGAAGAGTACTACGGCGACCCGCAGTTCGTCGACGTACCGCTCGAGCGCCTGCTCTCCAAGGAGTATGCAGCCGCGCGCCGCGCGCTTATCGACGAAACAAGCGCGTCGCTGGAACTGCGCCCCGGTGACGCGCCGGCCAGGACCCTGAAACATGAGGAAGGCGATTCACACGTTTACACCGGCGATACGACCCATGTTGATGCTATCGACTGCGATGGCAACATGATGGCGGCAACACCGAGCGGCGGCTGGATACCATCGTCGCCGGTCGTCGAAGGGCTGGGTTTCCCGTTGGGGACGCGCGGGCAGATGTTCTACCTGGACCCGGAACACGCCAACGCGCTCGCGCCGCGCAAACGGCCGCGCACCACCCTGACCCCCTCCCTGGCCACGAAGGATGGCGAACCGTTCATGGCATTCGGAACGCCCGGCGGCGATTCACAGGACCAGTGGACGCTGCAGTTCTTCCTCAACGTAATCGACTTCGGCATGGACCTGCAGCAGGCTATCGACGCGCCCACCTTCCATACCAACCATTTCCCCAACTCTTTCTACCCGCACAACGCCAAGCCGGGCAGCCTCACGCTCGAGGCGCGCATCCCCGACTCAGTGCAGAACGAGCTCGTCGCGCGCGGCCACAAGGTTACGCTGGGCGGGGAGTGGAGCAACGGGAAGGTGCTTGGGATCACCTTCGACCCGAAGAGCGGCCTCATTTCAGCCGGTGCTTCGCCGCGCCATCAGATCGCGTACGCTATGGGGCGCTAACCAGCTATGGCTCTTGGCCAGGCGCGGCAGCTACCGGCCGCTGCGTTTCAGACAACTGGAGGTGAAGAATGCAGTCGCCGCACGGCGTAACAGCTGAAGCCTATCGCCCGTCTGTGATGGGCAGGAACGGCATGGTGGCGTCCGGTCACGCGCTCGCCTCTCAGGCGGGAATTCAGACGCTCATGGCCGGCGGCAACGCGGTCGACGCGGCCATCGCCACCGCGGCCGCGCTCGGCGCGGTCGAGCCGGCCGGCTCAGGGGTCAGCGGGGATGGCTTTATCCTCATCTATTGGGCGGAGACCGGGCAGGTCTCTGCCGTGAACGCGACCGGCCCCGCTCCGGGGGCGGCCACGCGTGAGCGCTACCTGGATGACGGCGGCATCCCGATGAAGGGCATTCGCTCTGTCTCGGTGCCCGGCCTGGTCGACGGCTGGCTGCTGGCGCATGGGCGCTACGGCGCGCTGCCGCTTGACGAAGTCTTCCGGCCCGCAATCGCGCTCTGCGAAGACGGCTTTCCCGTCAGCCATCTGCTGGCGCAGCAGCTGCGGGCGGAACACGGGATCTTCGCCGCCGACCCGTACACGCGCGCCGTCTTTACCTGCGACGGTGCGCCGCTCCATACGGGGACGCTGCTCAGGAACCGCAACCTCGGCGCGACGCTGCGCCAGATCGCACGCGATGGACGCAAGACATTCTATGAAGGTGAGATCGCCCGCGCCATCGCAGAGTTCAGCCGCGACCGCGACGGTCTCCTTACGCAGGAGGACCTCGCCGGCTTCCACGCCCATTGGGCGGACCCGATCCACGTCAGCTATCGCGGCTACGAAGTCTACGAGATGCCGCCCAATTCAAGCGGCCACATCCTGTTGCAGGAACTGAACCTCGTCGAGCTGTTCGACCTGCAGAGCATGGGCTGCAACAGCGCCGAGAGCATCCATCTGATGGTGGAGGCCAAGAAACTCGCCTTCGCTGACCGCGAGAAATACATGGCCGACCCGGATTGGGTCGACGTTCCGCTGGAAGGGATGCTCTCCAAGTCCTATGCCGCTGAGCAGGCCGAACGAATCGACCGCGGCTGCGCCGCGGTTGACGTCGCGGCCGGCGGGCCGGAAGCGCACGAAGACACGACCTGTTTCTGTACGGCGGACCGCGAGGGCAATCTGGTCTGCATCCTGCAGAGCATCCAGTCCGGCTTCGGGTCGAACCTGATCGCCGGCGACACCGGCATCCTGCTCAACAACCGCATGACATATTGGCATCTCGAAGAGGGGCACCCCAACTGCCTGATGCCGGGCAAACGGGTGCGCCACACGATGAATCCCGTCATCGTCACCAGGGAAGGCAGGCCGGTGCTGACCTGCGGGACACCGGGCGCCGACACACAGGTCCAGACAAATCTTCAGCTGTTGACGAACATGCTCGATTTCGGCATGACGCCCCAGGAGGCCGTCGCCGCGCCGCGCTGGCGCAGCCTGCAGAACCCGATGGAGTCCACTATACCCCACGTCTGCTCCAATAACCTCCAGTTGGAAGACCGCTTCCCCGCCCCCGTGCAGGAGGGCCTGGAGCAGAGGGGGCACGAACTTGAAATGGTAGGCGACTGGGGCGGCTCGGGCAGCGCGCAAGCGATCATGGTGCACCCCGAATCCGGCGCGCTGATCGGAGGATCCGACCCGCGCCGCGACGGCTACGCCATCGGCTTTTGAGCCATGCGTAATGCGGGATACAAACGGGCCCGCTATTGACTTCGCCGCAGGGATGGCAGTGACCATTCGGATGAACCTGGAACAGTGCGTATGACAAGCCCCAACATTCTTTTCCTGATGACCGACCAGATGCAGGGCCGGGTGCTGGAGCCGGACAACCCGTGCCGGACACCGCACCTGGACCGGCTGGCGGCCAGGGGCGTGCGCTTCCGCCGTGCTTACACGCCCAACGCGGTCTGCTCGCCCGCGCGTGCCAGCCTGATGACCGGGCTGCTGCCGCACAATCACGGCGTCCTCTTCGTAGAGCATACGGTCGACGACGACCAGGCCGTGCTGCGCTCGCAACATCCGCACTGGGCGCAGCGGCTGACGGCGGCCGGCTACACAACCGGGTACTTTGGCAAGTGGCATGTCGAGCGTTCCAACGAGCTCGCCCGTTTCGGCTGGCAGCAGCAGGGCGCGCTCTCCGGGCAGACCGACTGGCGCGCGGCCAACTTTTCGCTGGAGCGCTTTCTCGCTAGCCCGCCCGGTTACCAGCCGAACCGTTTCTACGGCGTCTGCGATCTTCCGGCCGCGGCGCGCGGCATGGGCAAAAAGACCGACGCCGCGCTCACCTTTCTCGACGCCGCGCTCGAGGAAGACGCGCCCTGGTGCTGCTTTGTCAGCTTCACCGAACCGCACGACCCCTTCTTCTGCCATGAGGACGCGTTCGCGCAGTATGAAGTCGAGTCGATCCCGCTGCCGCCGAACCTTCACAACGATCTGAGCGGACAGCCGAATCTCTACAGGCGGTGTGCACAGGTCTGGAGCGACTGGACGGAGCGGGAGCATCGCGAGGCGGCGGCCTGCTATTACGCATCGATCAGCGAGATCGACCAGCAGTTCGGGCGCCTGCTGGAGCGGGTGGAAGGCGCGGGCCAGCTTGAAGACACGATCGTGGTTCTGACATCTGACCACGGGCTGTACTGCGAATCGGATTTTCTACGGCGCGCACGGGCTGCGACTGCGAACTCGGCGCGTTTGAGCGGGAGCGTACATATCCCGCGGCCTGCTATTACGGGGCCGGGTGTCGAGGAAAGCGGATCGGCCAGCAGTCGACATGCCCGCGTCGGCCTGAGGACGCACGTCGGCGCCAGACATGAAGGCTAAGACGCCGGCTGCAGCCGAGCAGGTTTTCGGGCGGCGACTGTGGAGCGGGTGGAGCTGCGCCGGCCAGGGAAGCCGTGGTTCTGCCACGGAGATTTTCTCGGCGCGCTCGTTCGGGCTGCTGGCCGACTGCAAAACGACACGTCGAAGCAGGGTTCGCATTGCGTTTGGCGAATACTTTGGCGGACGCTATATCGTATCACGATATCCCGCTCGTGGTGGCGGGGCCGGCAAGTGTGGCGGGGTCGGAAGTGAGCTGACGCACGGGTTGGGCTGCAGGACGTGGGCCAGACGGGCTGCTGGAGTTGACCGGCGAAGCCCTGCCCGACGACGAACAACCTGGCGCAGGAGCCGACCTCGTTTCAGGCGATGCCCGCCAGCCGTGGCTAGATCTTTGGTTGAATCGGGCGATCACAGCCTCTACAACTACGCAGCTGGGTTTTGCCGAATACTTTGGCGGACGCTATATTATCAGCCAGCGCCTGCTGTGGGACGGGTACTGGAAACTCGTCCATAACGGCTTTGATTACGACGAACTCTACAACCTGGCCGACGACCCTTTCGAGATGAACAACCTGGCGCAGGAGCCGACCTGTGCCGAACAGTTGCAGGCGATGACCCGCCAGATGTGGCAGATCGTGGTTGAATCGGGCGATCACAGCCTTTACAACACGCACTATCCTTCCATGCGCATCGCAGCCGCCGGTCCGGGGTAATCTTCAATTCTTCGATTTCAGGGTCTTGTTACCCAATGGGACCGCATCGGCCAGAGTAGACTGGAAAACGGGAGATCCCGTTCGAGAAAAGAGAAGAGGAAGCAAGGGAAACCATGAGTCAAGCACTGACGGTCGAGCAGGTGGAATTCTTTCAAGACAACGGCTACCTGGTCCTGCGCGATGTGCTGGATCCGGCGCTGATGGCGCAGACCAGGGACGCCTGGTGGGATGCGGCGCCGCCCGAGTTGAGGCGCGACGATCCTGAGAGCTGGGTGGGCGCGTTTCCGGACTCGCGCTTCACCTGGAAATACCGCGACCGCAGCCGCGAGTCGTGGATGGTCGAACTCCTTTTCGGCAACCCAAAGCTCATGGCTGTGGCCAAGCAGCTACTGGGCCCCGACCTGAAAACTCCGGAGCGCATTCGCGGCATCTACTGCGTCTTCCCCGATACGGACTCGACGCCTAAGCCGGCCCGCTTCCATGTCGACGCACACGCCTTCCACCTCGGCGTCGTCGGCTACATTGACGACGTCCCGCCCGACGGCGGCGGCTTCACCATCTGGCCCGGCAGCCACAAGCATTTCTACCACGCGTTCAAGACCGCCTACACCTTCAATCCGCTCGAAGAGGAGAGGGAGTTCCGGGAGACCGATACCTACCGTGACGCGTTGCAGATCGACCCCGTGCACACATTCGGCTCGGCCGGCGACGTCGTGCTCTGGCACCACCGCATGGGCCACGGCGCCGGGCACAACCGCTCAACCCAGGTGCGCCAGGCCGTTCTGTATGACTTCTGCCGCGCCGATCTCGACGAAATCCAGGACGAGCCGCCGCCGGCAGATATGTGGCGGCACTGGCCCGGAATCTGCGAAAGGTAAGGCGGCTGCTCGATGAAGATTAGCGATATCAAGACATACCTGATGCATGCCGGCGTGCCCGGCGGCGGCTGGACCAAGCGCAACTGGCTCTTCGTCAAGGTCTTCACCGACGAGGGAATATATGGCGTCGGCGAGGCTTCCGGCTGGCCGCGCGTTGTGGAGACTGCGATCCGAGATCTGCGTGATGTCGTGGTTGGTGAGGACCCGTTTCAGATTGAACGCATCTGGCAGAAGATCTACCTGGCGATGATGGGTCACGGCATGACCGGAATCGTGGGCGGGGGCGCGCAGACCGGCATCGAGATGGCGCTATGGGACATTAAGGGCAAGGCGCTGGGCGTGCCGGTCTGGAACCTGCTGGGGGGCAAGATTCGCGACCGGATACGGCTCTACGCGCACGCCCACACGGCGGAACGGGCGCAGGAGCTGGTGGCGCGCGGCTTCGGCGGCATCAAGACCGGCGGGGTGGACAACCCGATTGCAAAGATACGCGCGCTGCGCGCAGCGGTCGGCCCGCAGATCGATCTGATGGCCGATGTCCACGGCCCGCCCTGGCTCAGCGTGCGCGACGCGATCCGCGTCGGCCAGGCGCTGGAGGAGTTCGACCTGCTATTCTACGAGGACCCGGTGCCACCGGAGCATATCGAAAACCTGGCCAAAGTCGCCCGTCACGTCAATCTGCCGATTGCGGCGGGAGAGCGCCATACGCAGATCTACGGTGTGCGCGAGCTGATCGAACGGGAAATCGTGGATGTCATCCAGCCTGACACGGGCCGGGCCGGCGGCCTGATGCAGATGAAGAAGATGGCGGCGATGGCCGAGGCGCATGGGATCGGCTTTGCGCCCCATGACGGCTCTTTGGGGCCCGTGGCGGAGATGGCGGCAGTGCATCTGCTGGCGACTTTGCCCAACTTTCTGATCCTGGAGCACCTGGAGGACGACGCGCCGCAGCGGTACGAGGTGATGCAGCCGCAGCCTGAGATTGTCGACGGCGCGATCGTGGTGCCGGATGCGCCGGGCCTGGGCGTGGATATCGTCGAAGATGCGATCGCCCGCTACCCTTCGACCGGCAATGTTTCGGTGCCCCGGCAGGAGGAATACGTCTACTTCCAGGCCAAGTATGGCCGGGCAAAGTGGCTGGAGCAGTAGCCGGGTCCGAAAAGGTGTTCACCGGGTACGGGGCGTACCGCCTGAGCCAACGATTGGGAAAGAGGAGCGGGATGACAGCGAAATCGGTCCGTGTCCGCGAAATATCGGCTGGCGCCAAGGAGAAGCTGGGCACGGTTTCCACGGCGACGCTCACCAGCAAGCTGCTGGACCAGGGTCTGCGAAACACCTTTCTGGCCGGGCTCTACCCGCTGCGGCCGGACCTGCACATGGTGGGCTATGCCTTCACCCTGCGCTACATTCCGGCGCGCGAAGATCTGGCGGACGAGGTCTACGACAATTCCAGGAACGTGCAGCGGCTGGCGGTGGAGGCTGTCGGGCCGGAGGATGTGCTGGTCATTGATGCGCGCGGCGACGTCGGCGCGGCCTCGTTCGGCCATATCCTGGGGACGCGCATCCTCCAGCGCGGCGCGGCCGGGCTTGTAACCGACGGCGCGCTGCGGGACACGCCCGGCTTCCGCCGTCTCGACCTGCCGACCTATATACGGGCGGCCCACGCCACGACCTCATTTGTGGCCCATCATCCGGTCGACATGCAGGTCCCGATCGGTTGCGGAGGCGCGGCGGTAACGCCGGGGGATGTCATTGTGGGGGACGGCGAGGGCGTGGTCGTGATTCCGGCCAAAATGGCGGAGGAGATCGCCCACAGCGCCTACGAGCAGGAGATCAGGGAGCAGTATTTCCAGGAGAGGGTGGCAGACGGCGCCGGCATTGTCGGCGTCTATCCGCCCAGCGACGAGACGCTGGCCGCGTTCGAGCGGTGGCGCCGCGGGCGGGGTGTTTGAGCTTCCGCGACCTTCCCCCAGACCCGCTTTGTCCCCATTCCGGGCTTGCGACTCCAGTCAGGCTATCGTCGGTTCTGTCTCCTTCGAAGAGAGTTTGGCGCGGCCGGATACACTAACCCTCTCGCTGCACGCGCAGTTCTTCCTCCAACTCGCGAATCCGGGCAAGATTTGTCGTGTGTCTTCCCCTGCCGAGATAGTTCGCGATTAAATTGGCGACAATTGCAATAACCATCGCCGCGATCAGCAAGTTTGCCAGCTGCGAGCGCGTCTGCTGGTCGGCGTTGAGGCCCGCGACCAAAGTGTCATCCTCCACAACGCCCTCTTCCTGGAGCTTCTCGAGTGCCTGAATGGCCTCTGCGGCGCCGGCCCCGCCGCCCGAAAATCCGGTCATCACCTGAATCAGAGAAAACAGCATCGCCACAATCGTAATCGCGTTGAACACCACCGGTAGACGAATAAAGCTTCCCACTTTGTCCCCTCCTTGTGCGTAAACTTTTGCATCTCGAATTCACACTCTCAACTTTGTACAACATGAAATAACATTATCATGAAATTACATTTGCGTCATCCGGCCAGAATTGCAGCCTGAGTCAGAGTCCACTCCCGCAAACTTTCCACTCACCTGAAGAGCAGCAGCCTATACGTTTCGTTTCTCCATTTTCGATGAAGGTGACCGGAAAGCAATCCTTTCCGAAGCTTCTCGCCAGGCGCGCTTCTAGCCATTCAACAGATTCGTCAGTAGCCCCTTTGCCATGTTGGATGCCCGCCCTCGATGGCTGATCCCGTTCTTGGTTGCGGGCTCCACTTCCGCCAGCGTCCGTCCCAGCTCCGGCACGAAAAACACCGGATCATAGCCAAAACCGTTTTCCCCCCGGGGCACATTGGTGATGAGTCCGTCCAACGTACCTGCGCAGGTCTCGGCGCCGGCATCCGGCCGCGCAATGGCAACAACACACTGGAAGCGGGCCGTCCACGGACGTGGATATGAACTCAGCTCCTTCAGCAGCTTTTCGTACCTTTCCCGGTCGCTCGCCTCGGGCCCGGCGTAGCGTGCGGAATGCACGCCCGGCGCACCCTGCAGTGCATCCACCTCCAGTCCGCTGTCGTCGGCCCACGTCCACAGACCGGTCAAGGCGGCGTAATGGTCCGCTTTCATGATCGCGTTGGCGGCAAAGGTATCGCCCGTCTCGGCGGCCTCCTCCACGATGCCGATCTCATCGAGATAGGTCAGCGCCAGCGGCAGATCCTGCAGGAGTTTGCGATACTCGAGAAGCTTGCCCTGATTGTGTGTGGCGACCAATAGCTTTCGTTTCATGCGAGTACTCCTTATGGGCCGCGGCCGACCCGCGTACGCGGTCCCGTCAAAGGAACCAGGGCCGGGACCATTCGAATTGCGATTGCCGGTTCTCTTGCCAATTGTTCGGTATGAAGCTATCATAGACGCGGCTAACGGACAGACCAACAGTTTAATGGCCTTCATCACATAACGGCAGAGGGCGGTTGTGTCATTTCACCCATTACGCATCTTCAGCGGTTCTGCGCATAAGGAGTTGGCCCTGGAGATCGCCGAGACACTCGGCGTAGAAGTCGGCCAATCCTCCACTCGCCGACTGCCCGACAGCGAGATACACGTGATGATCGATGAGGTGGTGCGCGATCAGGATATCTTCCTGGTCCAGCCGTGCTGCCCGCCGGTGAACGATCACGTAATGGAGCTGATCCTGTATCTGGACGCGTTCCGGCGCGCCAGCGCCCACAGCGTCAGCGTCGTCCTGCCCTATTTCCCCTACGCGCGCCAGGACCGCATGGCGCACGGCCGCGAGTCGGTCAGCGCCCGGGTCATCGCCAATATGCTGGAGGCGATGGGGGCGCATCGCGTTATCTTCGTTGACATCCATGCCAGGGCGATTCAGGGATTCTTCAATATTCCTGTCGACCCGCTTTCGGCGCTGCCGATTCTGGCCGACTATTTTCGCCAGGACGAGTGGAAGAACGCGGCGATTGTCAGCCCCGACGTGGGCCGGGCCAGCATGGCGGGACGCTACGCGCAGCTGCTGAATCTGCCGCTGGTGGTGATGCACAAGCGGCGCACGAGTGTCAGCGTCGCCGAAACGACGCATGTTGTCGGTGAGATTGCCGGCAGCCGTCCGATCATCATCGATGACATTATGGCCGGCGGCAGCGTCCTCAAGCAGATTGATGCGCTGTACGATGCCGGTGCGGAGGGAACGGCCGCGTTTGCCGTCACGCATCCCGTGTTGCTGCCCTCGGCCCTGGAACATCTCGAGGCGGATGATCGAATTGCCAAGCTGGTCGTCTCCAATACGCTTCCCGTCCCCGAGGAGAAGCGGTCTCAAAAGATCGAAGTGCTGTCGATCGCACCGATGCTGGCCGACATAATAAATCGCATTCATCAGGGACGGAGTATTTCAAAGAAGCTCATCCTGATGTAGGAAGATACGGCCGGAATTGCCGGTCGGCTTTGTAAAACAGAATAGACGTTACTCATGACAATTTCATCCACGCAAGTTGACAGTGTGTCGGAAACTGATTCGCCCGCGGACTCCCAGGATTTGCTGCTGGAAGTACGGGGTTTGAAGACCCATTTTTTCCTGGCACAGGGGATTGTGCGGGCACTGGAGGGCGTAGATTTCACGGTAAAGCGCGGTCAGACCGTGGGCTTGGTCGGAGAGAGCGGTTGCGGCAAGTCGATCACGGCGCGTTCGATCATGGCGATTGTGCCATCGCCCGGGCGGGTGGTGGAGGGTGAGGTTCTGTTTCACCTGCAGAGTCAGGAAAACGGCAGCATCACCGAGCAGGTGGTTGACATGACCAAGATCGACGCCATGGGAACGCAGGCGCGCGCGATTCGCGGCGGCGAGATCTCGATGGTCTTTCAGGAGCCGATGACGTCGCTCAGCCCCGTTCACACGATTGGCAATCAGATCATTGAAGCGATTTTGCTGCACCAGGATGTCAACAAAGAGGAGGCGCGGGCGCAGGCGATCGACGTGCTGAACAAGGTCGGCATGCCCCAGCCTGAACGAACGATCGACCGCTATCCCCATCAGTTGAGCGGCGGCATGCGCCAGCGCGCCATGATCGCCATGGCGCTGTCCTGCCGCCCCAGCCTGCTGATCGCCGACGAGCCGACGACCGCCCTGGACGTAACGACGCAGGCCCAGATTCTGACGCTGATGCGCGAGTTGCAGGATGAACTGGGGATGGCCATCATTTTCATCACACACGACCTGGGCGTCATCGCGCAGATGGTGGACTACGTCGTGGTCATGTATCTGGGTGAAGTTGTGGAGATGGCCGACGTCGATACGATTTTCTACGATCCAAAGCACCCCTACACGCAGGCGCTGTTGCGTTCGATCCCCCTGTTGGGGCGCAAGTCGTCGCAGGGCATAACCAGCCAGCTGACCGCGATTCGCGGTTCGGTGCCGGACCCGTACTCAATTCCTGAAGGCTGTCCCTTCCACCCGCGTTGCCGCGATGCGATTGCCGGCGTTTGCGACACCCGCAATCCGCCTCTGCTGGAGCTGGAGGGCGGCCACAAGGTACGCTGTGTGCTGTACGAATAGGGGGCGGGCAGCAGCTGCGCTGAACTCCTTTTACGGGTCGTTCGTCACGGCCGGTTTGAAGGACACCTCGACTTTCCCAAACCACATTCCGAATGGAGTTGTTAATCGATGAGCACTGAGGTTGGCGCTCAGCCTTCCGGGCAGCCGGAAAACGCAGGGGCTGGGGCCCAGGAAAATACCGCGCCGGTCTGGCTGGAATACGGACTGAGGGACGGCTTCATCGACAGCTGGCTGGTCGCAGGACCGGTGGCAACGCCGGTCGCCGATACCGACAGCTGCACAGGGCCGGATTTCAGACAGCAGATAGCGGACGATTTCAAGGCGGCGGCCGCGGCGAACGGACAGGCGCAGGAGCACGGACTGCCCGCGACGACGGAGATCTTTGCCAGCGCGCTGGAGCGTCACAAGTTCGTCTCCGGCCGCGACGAGACAATGTGGCGCGCTGTGCGCTGCCTTGATGACCACTTTGTCGACCTGTCTACTTTTCACCATACGCCCCACTATCTGCAGGCCTGGGCCTTCTGCGTGCTGGAGAGCCCCGGGGCGGTCGAGGTGACCATTGCCCTCACGACCAATGGCCCGGCCGAGGTCTGGCTCAACCGGGAACTGTGCCGGCGGGTGGAACATTTCCATCATCAGCTGCCACACACCGTTTCTTTTCCGGTGCAGCTGCAACAGGGGCGTAACGAGATCGGTGTCTGCTTTGAGGCCGTGGCGCTGCGGGAATGCCCCTACGTTATGGCGCTGCAGCTGGTGGATGGTGAGGCCGCGGGCAACTTCAGCGTATTTCTGCCCACGTCAATTCGACCGGAGGAGCGGCGGCAGAAGCTGGAGTCGGTCTTCGAGAAGGCCTTCCTGGACCGCGACCTGTTCAGCCGCCACGCGAAGGTTGTCGTGCGCTGGCCCGAAGGCGAACCGGCGGAGGAAGACTTTGCCATCCGCCTGGTGCGCAAGGGCGGGCGCATCTACAGCGAACACCACACCAAGGGTGAAGCACGGGACGAGGTGATGTTGGGCAGCGCTTTCCAGTTCCCGCAGGACGATTACGAGGTGATGCTCTTTCCCAACCCGGAGCATTACTACGTTCAGAGCATGCGCGTCGAACGTCGCCTGGATATTCATATCGTTGGCAACAGTGAGTATGCGGTCGAGCGGTACGGCACGTACCAGGGGCGCCGCCGCGAGGCGTTGCTGCATGCGGCCCGTCTTGGGGCCGAGGGCGGCGTCTTCGCCGAAATTGCGGCGATGGAGCTGGGGATGTGGGACCAGCTCAACGAGCAGGTGTTCCTCGACTGCGTCGCGTCGATCGACCGACGCGCGGATTGCAGCGACTTCGATTTGGTCGGTCTACTGGGCATGGCGGGACGTTATATCGATGAGCAGGGGTTTCCGCAATCGCTGGTCGAGCCGCTGCAGAACTGCTTCCTCAACTTCCGTTACTGGATGGACGAACCGGGCGGAGATGCGATGTGCTTCTGGTCGGAAAACCACCAGATACTGTTCCATACCTGCGAAATCCTGGCAGGTCAGCTGCTGCCGGAAGAGGTTTTCCCCAATGCGGGGCTAACAGGCAGCCAGCACCGCGCCAAGGGAGAGGAGCGGGCGCTCTCGTGGCTGCGCAAGCGGGCCGCGGGCGGCTTCCGCGAATGGGATTCCAACACCTACTTCGAGGAGGACGTGCTGGCCCTTTCCCACCTGGTTGACTTGGCCGAGGACGATGACGTGCGGGAACTGGCCGCGGTGGTGCTGGACAAGATGTTCTTCGGGATGGCCGTCAACTCGTTCAAGGGCGTCTTCGGTTCCAGCCACGGGCGCACCTATTCTCGTTTCATAAAGAGTGGTTTTCGGGAGCCGACTTCGGGCATTGCCCGTCTGCTGTGGGGCAAGGGTATCTTCAATCGGAGCATTCGCGGCATTGTCAGCCTGGCGTGCGCCGCCAACTATCAGCTGCCGCCGGTTATCGAGGCGATTGCAATTGACCCTGCTGATGAGATCTGGAGCCGGGAGCGGCACGCCGGCCAACTGGTAGAATGGTGCGACCGGGAAGAGGGCAGTTGGGAGGTGAACAAGGTCACCTACAAGACGCCGGACTACATGCTGTGTTCGGCGCAGGACTACCGGCCCGGCGAATTTGGCTACCAACAACACATCTGGCAGGCGACCCTTTCGCCGGAGGCTGTCGTCTTCGTTTCCCACCCACCCTGTGTCAGCGAGGACGGCTCTCACCGCCCAAACTTCTGGCACGGCAACGTTGTGCTGCCGCGGGTGGCGCAATGGAAGGACCTGCTGGTGGCAGTTCACCGGCTGCCGGCCGACGACTGGCTGGGCTTTACCCACGCCTATTTCCCGATCTACGCATTCGACGAATACGAGATCCGGGACGGCTGGGCCTGTGCCCGCGTCGGGGAAGGTTACCTGGCGATAACGGCCTCAGCGGGACTGACGCTCAGCCACGACGGCAGGAGCGCCTTGCGCGAGTTGCGCTCATACGGGCAGAACAATATCTGGGTCGTGCAGATGGGGCGCGAGGATGTGGACGGAAGCTTTGCCGACTTCGTGGAAAAGGCAGCGGGCCTGGACATCACCTACGGCGAGGACAGCGTGCACATGACCAGCCTGCGGGGCGAAAGCATCGATTTCGGCTGGCAGGGACCTCTGCTCGTCAACGAGGAGGAGCAGCCGCTCGGCGGCCTTCTGCACTATGACAATCCCTACTCGAGCACTGAGCTCGGGGCTCAAAGCATGGGCATCCAGTTCATGGACCTGCTGATGCAGCTCGACTTTTCTTAGTTTCTACGCTCCACCCTCCTCGGGCCGGATGATCACCATATAGCGCATCGGCGCACTGCTGGTGTTGACCAGCCCATGCAGTTTGTGCGGGTCGAAAACGACCGCCTCGTTGGCGCGCAGCGGATGGCGCTCGCCGTCGATCTCCAGCGTGCCCTCCCCTTCGATCATATAGAATGCCTCGAAGCCGCCGTGGCGGTGGGGTGGATGGGAGCGCTGGCCGGCGTCGACCTCCGAAATATGGACGCGCAACGGCTCGCCCTCCACGTCGGCGTCGAGGAGATAGCGGGAGATTCCCTTCTTGTCTACATTTAAGAACTCCACTATACGGGTCCTTTCCGCACTTCGCGGGTTGCCGGTAGGCGCCTGCTCACCGGGCATTGCTTAGCGGCGGGGATAGAAGACGTCGAGCAATGGCTCCGTTTCGGTGTAGTCGTAGCCGTAGGTCTCCTTGAATTTTGTCAGGATGTTTTGCTCGGCTTCGGAGGGCGAACGCAGGGGGAACGCCAGCGGCTGCATGTTCATGAGCGCCGATTCAGAGGCCGCCAGGGACATCTCCTGGTCGAGCCGGGCTTCCTGCACGCCGTAGGTCGGGTCGATGTCGTCCAGAACTGCGCGGGCGATGCTCATGAGCTGGTCTGCCATGTCGACACCGCGGCCGTTGTTCTCGCCGACGCCGAGATGGGCGTAAGGATTCTCCCAAGCGATTTCGCGGTCGGGCAGTTCGAGACTGATGCCCTGCAGGACCTCACGTCCGTCCACGTCGACGGTCGAGATGCGAGGTTCGTAGGCGTTGGCGATGGCGCCGCTCTGGTAGTCGGCGGGGTCGGTAAAGTAGACGGTGTTGCCGACGATGGCGCCGCGCGTGCCATCGATCTGGGAGATGCCGGCGTTTTTGCGGCCGAGCGAGCGGGCGTGGATCACGTTGGAGTAGATCATCGTCGCCGCGGCGCCGTTCTCAAACTCGAGAAAACTGGTGGTGCAGTTTTCCTGTGAATGGTGGCGTTTCATGCGGTCGATGATGGGTACGACGTCGGTCACGTGGGTTATGCCGAGGATCGACTTGGGCGGGCTGCCGGCGAGCAGGCGCAACATGCTCATGCCGTGATAGCCGCCCTCGTAGAAGATACGGTAGATGCGCCCGACCTCGCCGATGACGCCGCTGTTAATCACCTCGAACTGGAAGCGGGCCATGGGAACACGATGGTAGTTCTCGGCCACCTCCAGCTTGACGTTGTTGCGTTCGGCAGCCTCGATCATCAGGTCGGTCATGGGGCGGGTTACGGAGACCGGCGTCTCGACGATGATGTTGATGCCGTGATCCGCCAGGTAGCAGCAGATCGGGTGGTGGGCATCGCCGGGCACGACCACGTCGACGACGTCCAGATCCTCGGATGCGACCAGATCGCGCACACTGGTGTAGGCGTTGACGCCATACTCGGCGGCAACCTCCTTCAGAACCTCCTCTTCCTTGTCGCAGACGGCGACGAACTCGAACACGTCATTCAACTTGGGATAGATGGGCAGGTGCGAACTACGGCCGCGACGGCCCAGGCCGATCAGGGCCAATTTCAGCTTGCGAGGCATCGTTTGGGATTTCCTTTTGCGTTGTTTAGCCGAAGCAGATCCAGCGCACCCAGTTATCGGCGCGCAAGCTGTGGTCGGCCCAGGGCGTAATCAGGATCAGATCGGACGGACCGACGGTCGTGCTCTCGCCGTTGATGGTAACAGTGGCCTCGCCCTCCAGGATGTACCAGAATCGTTGCTCGCCGTGCTTTTCCGGTTCGAACGGGTTGGCGGGGGTGGTGATGCGCACGGCGAAGTGGTCGATCTGTTCCTGCGCTTCACCGATCTCGTAGCCTTTTCGGAAGTTGACTTCGGGGATTGCGCTGCCTTTGATGATCATGGAATTCCTCGCGCGCAGAGCGGGGCGGCTACGGGACGGAGAGCCGCTCACGGAATCAGGGTTAGAGGGTGGCGTATGGGTCGGCGGCGTCGCGCATACCATCGCCCATGAAGTTAAATGCGGTGACCGCGATCACGACCATCAGGGCGGGCGCCACCATCGTCCAGGGGGCGATGGCGACGGCGCTGATGTTCTGCGCCTCCTGCAACAGTACGCCCCAGCTGATGGCGGGCGGGCGCAGGCCGAGACCGAGAAAACTGAGAGCGGTTTCGCTGAGGATCATGGTCGGGATGGCGAGCGTCATGGTCGCGATGATATGGCTGAGGAAGGAGGGCAGCATGTGACGCAGTATGATGCGCATTTCGCCGCTTCCGGAAAACCGAGCCGCCATGACGAACTCCTCCTCGCGCAGCTGCAGGAACTTGCCGCGCACGACGCGGGCCATGCCGGTCCAGCCGATAAAGGAGAGAATAACGGTAATGCTGAAGTAGACGTAGAGAATCGGCCAACCGGGCGGCAGAGCCGCGCTCAGGCCCATCCACAGTGGAATGGACGGGATTGAACGCAGGAATTCGATGATGCGCTGGATGATATTGTCAATGGTGCCGCCGTAGTAGCCTGACAGGCCGCCCAACAGAATGCCGAGGACCAGGCTGATGACCACACCGATGAGGCCGATGGAAAGTGAGAGGCGGGCCCCGTAGGCGACGCGGGAAAACATATCGCGTCCTAGCCGGTCGGTGCCCAGGGGAAAGAAGCCCTGCTCTTCGTGGGGCACGTCCAGACCGAAGAGCTTGGTGGTCGCCGCAAATTCACCCCACAATTTATACTCTTCTCCCTTGGGGAAGAAGCGAATGGGATGGCTGATGGCAGTATCTTCGTGGTAGTTGTTGCGGAAAGTCTCCGGGTCGCGTTCGCGTACGGTCTGGTAGATGAAGGGCATGCGCCAGTTGCCCTCTGCGTCGATGACGTGGATCGGCGTCGGCGGGTGCAACTTATACTTGACGAACTTGGCCTCCGGGTCGTAGGGCGCGACAAATTCGCTGAAGGCCGCAATCAGATAGAATACAATTACGACGAAAGTACTGAATACAGCCACGCGATGGCGGCGGTAACGCCACCAGATCAACTGCCAAAAGGAAGCGACGGCAACCTGCGTTTCGTCATCGCTGACGTCGAGATATCGCTCTTCCTCGGGGTCTTCTTCAAAGGCAGCCGGTCTTTGGTCCTCAGTCGTCATCGTTCGTTCAGTCCCTTTTTGTAATGCTCAAACTGCACGTGTTGTTCATATTTAAGAGTCGCTTTCCAACAGCGAAACGGCAGCACATCCGGCGGCTATGCCATCTCTTCGAGACGGATGCGGGGATCGACCCAAGCCAGCAGGAGGTCGGAGAGCAAAGTGCCGATCACGGTGAGGACACTGAGCATCATGATAAAACTGCCGGCCAAGAACATATCCTGGTTGATCAGGGCCGTAAAGAGCATCGGGCCGGTCGTCTGGAGGCTCAGCACGATCGCCACGATGGTCGTTCCCGAAATCAGATCCGCCAGCGACCAGCCGACTGTGCTGAAGAAGGGGTTGAGGGCGACGCGCGTCGGGTACTTCCAGATGAGCCTTGTCTCTTTGACCCCCTTGGCACGCGCCGTCTCGACGTACGGTTTGTTGAGTTCGTCCAACAGATTTGCGCGGGTGATGCGGATACCGTTGGCCGTGCTGCCGACCGCCAGGATCACAATCGGGATCCAGACATGGGCGAGCAGATCGAGTATGCGATCGATGGTCCAGGGCGCGTCCATAAATTCGGGGCTGAAGAGGCCGCCGACGCTCATATCCGAATAGCTGGTCACGAGCCACATGATTACGAGGGCGAGCATGAACTCCGGCAACCCTTTGCCGATGAAGTTAAGCGCGGTGACAACATAGTCGATCACCGAGTATTGATGGGTCGCCGAATAGACCCCTAATGGGATTGACACAAGCCAGCCGAATAACAGGGTTGTAAACGAGAGTATGAAGGTGAGGCCGAGCCGGTTCCAGATCAGGTCTTCGACCGGTTTCTGAAACAACATCGACTCACCCCAGTCGCCGCGCAGGAGGATGCCCGAAATCCACTTGAGATACTGGATATGCTGCGGCTGGCCCAGGCCGTAACGCTGCTCCAACCTGGCCATCAGCACTTCGTCGACCTCATCGCCCTGTTCACGCAGCTGCGCGGCATAGGTGGTGAGATAGTCGCCCGGCGGAAGCTGGATGATGATAAAGGTGACGACCGAGATGACAAAGAGCGTCGGTATCATCACGGCAAACCGGCCCAGGATGTATGAGAACATGACGAACCTTGAGGAGAGAGTAAAGAGGAGTGAGGAGAGAGTACAGCGCCCCTCCTCACTCTTATCACTTTACAACTTTGCTTTACATACCAGGACGATGCGGGCCTTTTGCCGCCGCGTGCGGGCGTCCGGGTTCGGCACTGCAGGCAGGAGCGCCTCGGTGTAAGGGTGCTACGGCTGCGCGAAGATCTCCTCCGTCTCAGCGACCTCAACGATCTTGCCGACGTACATTACCACGACCCAATGACAAAGATACTCGATCACTCTCAGGTCGTAGGAAACGAAGGGGTAGGTCAGATTGAGGTCTTCTTGCAGATTCAACCGCGTTGGGCACGACGCCGTCCCGCTGGGACGTCCAAGCCATCGGGTGAACGTAGCTGACGATGCGTACCAGCCAGGCAGTATCGGAGCCGCCGATAAGCGAGGTATTCCAGGTGCCGCCGTACTGTCCGATGCCGTCAACCGGCTCGACAATCGCGGCTTTGACCGGCAGCCGCTCCGCCAGAGGCGCCAGATCTGCGTTGCGCACCATCTCCTTCAATTCAGGAGCCTGGTTGGAGCTGACACCGTCATCCGCTTCCGCCATCTCCTTATCGTCGTCGGAATTTTCAGCAGCCGCAGAATCCGCGGCCGGCGCGACTGTCCGACCCCGACGCAGGCAGCCAGAATACCTGCTGCCAATTCCGCGATCAGCAGGAGTGCAAGACAGCGGGTCGGTTTCCTTCCAAGGTGTGTTTGTTGCTTTGATCCTCTTCTCAAAATGGTGGATACCTGATTACGGGTCGTGAAACCCGTAGGATATTTGACTGAGGTCTCGGCAGCTTGAGTATAGCCGCGGCCTGCCCAATTGTCAATTGACAGGAAGAAAAAATGCTGTTTTGAAACAGACTTGCCTTCCCGCCTCCTCCCGAATTCGGTCCAACACAGTCCATCTCCTACTTCCCGACGAACCCTATGAGAATTGCTTCTTGGGTTCCGTGCAGGGCCGTCCGCCTGAATCGAGACGCTGTCCCAATGCATGTGGGAAGCCGGGTCCCTTCCTCGCTGTCGCTGCCTCTCTATTCACCGCGGGGCTGAGCCTTGCTGGCGGCCTCGGGCAGAAGCTGAAATGCCCGACCTGCCACAGCGAGCTCGGATCCTCACCCCGCGCCGCAACTGAGAAACAGCGGGCTGGGGGCAGCTCGTTCTCTTGCGCGCCGCAACGCCACTGCCGCCAGAAATTTGCATTTTCCCGCCGTTCAGCTACAATGCGATTCTGCCTGACGCCCTTAGCTGGACACTGTACCAATTGGCTTCAATTGCCAGATGGATAGACTACCTTCCGAAACTGAATCTGTTTTGGATGTCTTCAAACAGGCCGGAAAACAGATCTCCCACTACCTGATCTGGTTTCTCTGTTTTGCGTTGGGGCTTGCTTTTGTATGGCTGCTGCATGAAAACCTGGAGGTATTGCTCTTCCTGCGGGTCAACCCCTGGCACCTGCGCGCCTACAAGCTGTGGTCGATTGTCCTTCTGGGTATAGCGTTTATCGTATGTATCTTCCTGATAGAGGGCTATCTGCGCCGCTCCCGCAGCAGGGGCCGCCTGGTCAGCGCCGTTCTGAGGGTGCTCTCCGTCGAGTTGGCGTTAATTGCCGTCTCTGCCGCGGCGCTTTACGTGAAGAGTCTGAGAGACTTCCTATTGTTCTCTTGAAGGCCGCGCAGGTTTCTGCGCGTGCGTGTGGGAATCACTTTTTCGCACTCTTTATTTCTTGTTGCAGGAGGTGGCGCCTTGTCACAGAACGACACGCAAGCAGTTGACGCATCAGATCAGACAGGGAACAGTACTCGACGCCCTCCGCTTCTTGAGGTAACCGACCTGAGGAAGTGGTTTCCCATTCAAAAGGGTTTCTTTTCGCGCACGGTCGGCCAGGTAAAGGCCGTTGACGGAGTCAGCTTCTATGTGCGGCCCGGCGAGACCCTGGGCCTGGTGGGTGAGAGCGGCTGCGGCAAGACAACGACCGGCCGCCTGATAATGTACGCTTTTCCCCCCACCGCCGGCGATATCCTGTTCGACGACCAGGAGCTTGGCCAGGTCAATATCGCAGAGGTGGATAAGCAGCAGCTAAAGCGGCTGCGGCGCAACATGCAGATGGTCTTTCAGGACCCCTACTCATCGCTGAATCCGCGCATGAACCTGCTGCAAAATGTTGGCGAGCCGCTGCTGGTGAACGAGATCGCGAAGGGGCAGGAGTTGGAAGACCGCGTGGCGGAGCTGCTGCGCGTGGTGGGACTGCGGCCGGAGTACCTGAACCGCTACCCGCATGCTTTCAGCGGCGGCCAGCGTCAGCGAATCGGGGTGGCGCGCGCGCTGGCGCTCAACCCACAGTTGATCGTTCTGGACGAGCCGGTCTCCGCGCTGGACGTGTCGGTGCAGGCGCAGATCCTGAATCTGCTTCAAGATCTGCAGGAGGAGTTCGACCTGACATATCTGTTCATCGCCCACGATCTGAGCGTTGTCGAACATATCAGCGACCGCGTAGCGGTGATGTATGTGGGGATGCTGGTTGAGAGTGCCCGTACGGAACTTCTCTACCGCAATCCGCTGCATCCGTATACCGAGGCGCTGCTGTCATCGGTACCCAAGCCGGACCCGCGAGACCGGGCCGAACCGATTGTGCTGGAGGGCGACGTGGCCGACCCGGCCAACCCGCCCAGCGGCTGCTACTTCCACCCCCGCTGCCTCTACAATGATAACGAACGCTGTGTAGAGGAGACCCCCGAACTGCGCGAAATGGAGCAGGGCCACTTCGTTCGCTGCCACTACGCGGGCGAACTGGAACTGACTGGAGTCGCCTGACTTGCCGAATTGCATTCAGCGATGGCGCCCGCACACCTTCTACTGCCCACCAGCAGCTAAACCGGCTCCGCGGCGAGTGAACTAGACCTCAAAGGATAGAAGCTTCTTCTATCACTCCACAACCGCCCGGGAACAGGCGCATCCTGGCATGCTGGCTCCGAACTGACTCCCATTGTCAATCGAACCACAGCCCCATCGGCCGCACCCCTGCCCGCCGAAATCAGGCGGATTCTGCTCGCGCCCGCCAGCCGCTTCCCTGAAAGGGCGCCAAGAATTCAAAAATTGTCAAGAAACTGAGGAAAATTGAAATTTGGTATTGACAAATTGAAAGTTTTGGGTATAATATTGAATTTATAGGTGAGAATATCAGGAAAATTGAACATGAGGTTAAGAATGTTTATGGAAAGGTTGGCACTGGTAGAGAAACTGCAAGGCGAGAGATTGACATCGGAAGCACCGTTCTATCGGCAGCTGCACCCCTACCGACGCGCGCCCGGATGGCAGGTCCGGCTTTTGTCGCGCTTGGGCGAGTGGATGGTTGCGAAGGGGACCGCTTTGCAATGGCGCTATCGACACGCGGTCTGCCCTGCAAAACGACGCGCTTCCCGTCAGATGGAGCCGACGACATGAATCCACTGCCCACTGCCTGCCCGATCTGCCAGGGGAAAGACCTGACCGTCACCGGTTTCTTTTGCCGCGAGTGCGACAGCCGGGTCGAGGGGCGCTTCCTGGTCGAAACGCCGTTCGCCGGACTGACGCGCGAGCAGCTGGAATTTGCGGCGACCTTCGTGCGCTGCGAGGGCAAGTTGAACCGCCTGGAGGAGGAGCTGGCGCTCTCCTACCCTACGCTGCGGGGCCGGCTGCACGAAGTGATCCGGGCGATGGGTTTCGAGCCGGGCCGCGACGAGCCGGCGGCGCTGCCGGAGAAGGCTCGGCGCCAAATTCTCGAGCAGCTAGAGGCCGGCGAAATTGACTATGATGCTGCGATGACGCAGCTGCGGAGCGAATAGATTCCTGCAGAGCAACCATTAGGGCCTGGGAGCCCGAAAACAGGGTGAGCGAGATGACTGAGCGAATACAGTTGGAGCCTGAAACGCCCGCCCCAAGGGTACAGATCCGCTGTGGAGGCGATCTAGTTGTAGAGGGTTGGGAGCGCCCGCTGATCGAGGTCGACGGCCGGGGGAGTCAACCTCTTGTGGACGCAGCGCCGGGACGAGTCGAGATCGCGGCCGATTCTTCCTGCACTGTGCGCCTGCCGCGGATTGCCAAACTGGTGGAGATCGCGGCCGAGGGCCAGATCAAGGTTAGCGAACTGAACGGCGGCCTGACACTGCCAGAGGCCAAGGGCGACCTGCATTTGGATGGTGTCGGCAGTGTAAATGTCGGCAGCGCCGAAGGCAGGGTGATGCTGGCGAGCATTGCCGGGGATGTACAGGTCAGAGAGCGGGCGAAGGCCGATTTCTCGGCTCAGAAGGTAGGCGGTAAGATCGCGATCGCCGAGGTCACAGGTCGTCTGTCGCTGCAGGATGTATCCTCCGTGAAGGTGAAACGGGCGCTTGGTGACGTAAGCGTGCAGAACGCCGGCGGTAATGTAGTTGTAGGCCGGGTGGATGGTGTCGTCCGTTTCGAGAACGTTGCCGGCGCGGCCGCGCTGGAAAAGGGCCTGGGCGACGTGTATCTGCGGGGCGTGCGCGGCAACATCGCCTGCGACGAAACAGGCGGCCAGATGCATCTGGCCGACGTAGGCGAGGTAGCGGTCAGACAGGTGAATGGCGATCTCACGGCGGAAGAGGTACACGGCTCTCTGGCCTGCCACGGCGCGAAGGGGCGGGCAACACTGCGCGCTGTAGGCGGCTCAGTTTCGATTGGAGGTGTCGGCGGCGACCTGGTCGCGGAGGGATGCGGGGGCGCGCTCTCGGCCAACTGCGGCGGGAGCGCGATCCTGTCCGGCATCGTCGGAGAAGTGCGCGTGAACGCGGGGGGAAATATCCGCTGCCGCTTCGAGAGCAACGCAGGCGGTTCTGTGAAAGCAGTTTGCGGCGGTTCCCTGAGAGTTGAAGGCGGCCCCACACCGGTCGCGCGCGGGGCTGGCGTGCATACGTTCCGCGTCGGCGCCCTCAAAAACAGCTACACGCTCGTCGCCGGCGGTAGTGTGCATATTGAATCGGAGGCAAAGCTGGCTGGGCTTGGCGACGACTTGGGGATGCGAGGCGCGCGAATCGCCGCCCGAGCGCAGCGCCGCGCGGTGCGTTCGCTGGGCAAAACGATCCGTCGTAACCTGCGCGCGGCAGGCAAGAAAGCGGCTGAGGGCAGTTGGGCCGATGCCCGTAGTTGGAGCTTTCACTTCGACACTGATTCGCCTGCGCCCGATGCTGCCAAGCGCGAAAGACAGTTGCACTCCCAATTTGACGACTTTGAAATTGACGTGGACATCGATGTCGAAACGGACTTCGATGTTGACCTGGGCGCGGATTTTGACAGCGAGAGCGAATCGGAGAGCGAACCGGTCACCGAAGAGGAGCGGCTGACGGTATTGCGCATGTTGTCAGAGGGCAAAATCACTGCCGCCGAAGCCGAGCAGCTGCTGGACGCCCTGGGAAGCCAGGATGAGGCATAACGCGGCGCTTGAACTCTTGCTCCCGATAGCTGGCACAAGCGAGCGGCTGGCACCCAGGTGCGAACCGACTGGAAAGCGCAATGAAAGCGACAAACGGCAGCAAGCGGTCAGCCGCCATCGAAATAGAATCGCTGAGCAAGGTCTTTCGCCGCCGCAGCGGTGAGGAAATTTCGGCGGTCCACAAGCTCGATCTTTCGGTAGAAGCCGGCCAGGTATTCGGCTTTCTGGGCTCGAATGGGGCTGGTAAGACGACGACGCTCAAGATGGCCTGCGGTCTCGTGATCCCGTCCACCGGGACTGTTCGCCTCAACGGCTATGATCTACGGACTCAACGCGGGCGGGCCATGCAGCAGATCGGCGCGGTGCTGGAAGGCACGCGCAACGTCTACTGGCGTATGAACGCATGGCAGAACCTGCTCTACTTCGGACGCATCAAGGGCATCTCATCGAGCAGATGGCTGAAAGCCAGGGCGGAACAGCTGCTGCGCGACCTGGAGCTGTGGGAGCGGCGCCGGGATCCGGTGGGCGAATACAGCCGGGGCATGCAGCAGAAGGTCGCGATCGCGGCCGCGCTGATCGCGGACCCGCCGATCGTGCTGCTGGATGAGCCGACGCTGGGTTTGGATGTGCAGGCATCCCGCACTGTGCAGGAGTGGATTACCGAGCTGGCCAAGGAACGCGGCAAGACCGTCGTCCTGACGACGCATCAGCTGGACATGGCGGAGAGTCTCTGCGACCGCGTGGCGATCATGAGCCGGGGGCAGTTGCTGACCCACCGGCCCACCGGAGAGCTGCTCGACCTGTTCCGGCGGGAATTCTACCAGCTGCGGCTAAGGGGCGTAGTTGCCGCGGAGAAGCTCCAGGCATTCCCCGGCTTTGTCGCCAGCCAGGAGAACGGCCACACCGTTCTTTCCGGCGAGGTCGGCGCGGAGCTGTCTGTTTTTGGCCTGGTTGAACGGGTGCGGCTTGCGGGCCTGGAACTGATTGGCGTCTCCCCGGCTGAGCCGAACCTGGAAGAGGTATTTCTCGAGTTGGTGGGGCGGGCCGAGCAGGCGCCCGCGCCGGCCGACGCTACGGAGCCACAAGCGGGCCAGGCGCGCGCCGTCGGCAAAACCACAAGGTAAGGCAATGGTATTGGCAAAAACGGTGCTGCTGAACGAATGTTACAAAAGGGTCATCGTCGTCTGGTCCTATCGTTTCAACTTTCTGCTTGACATGTTCATGATGGGCTTCCTGTTTGTCGGCATCAGCTTTTTCATATCAGGCGGCAGCCCAGCGCCCGCGCAGATGGCGCCGGCCCTTTTGGGTTACCTCACATGGTTTTACGCCGCATACGCGATCTCGGACATGAGCCATGGCATCCGCGAGGAAACGCAGACTGGGACACTTGAGCAGATGTACATGAGCCCCTTGCCGTCCGGTCTGCTGCTGGCCGGGCGATCGGTTGCTTCGCTGCTCGTCAGCAGTGCAATGATCGTACTGATTGGCGGGACGCTCATGCTGTTGCTGGGAATCCGCATCCCCATTCGCTTGGAGGGTCTGCCCGTCTTCGCGCTAACGATCAGCGGACTCTACGGCTTTGCCTTCCTCTTGGGAGGAGCGACCTTGGTATTCAAGCAGGTGAACGCCATGAGCAACATGCTCACCAATATGCTTCTCTTCTTGAACGGTTCCTTCCTCACCGTTGAGCGCATGCCGAACTGGATGGAAAATGCAGCGCGCAGCCTGCCAACGACGCAGGGAATCGACGTGCTGCGCCGGGTCGTCCTGGACGGGTTGTCGCTGTCCGCGGTCTGGCAAGACGGCAGCCTGGTATGGCTGACTGTACAATCGGCCCTCTTCCTTCTTGTCGGTTGGACTGCCTTCCTCTGGAGTGAACGCGTGGCCCGCACGCGGGGCTTGTTGGGTCAGTATTAGAGGCTGCCGAGCGCGAGATCGTACCTGCGAGCGCCCCAGTTTTCGTAAGCGTTCAGGAGAACAGTGAATTGCCTACAGCCGAAGAACGGATGAGGGTATTGAAACTGATCGAAGATGGCAAGATCAGCGCGGACGAAGGCGCGCGCCTGTTGGCCGCGTTGGAAAAGAGCGACAAACAGGCCCGCCGTCGGGGCAGAAAGGCAGACGCAAATACAGGGGAGGAGGGTCGCTGGCTGCGTCTGCGTGTTTCCGATACGAGAAGCGGCAAGACCCGCGTCAACATGACGATCCCCCTGGGCCTGGTCAACATGGGGCTGGCCGTGGGCGCACGGTTCGTACCCGATGTGGCTGAATTGGACGTAGATGAGATTCGCAACGCGTTGCGCTCCGGCCTTCAAGGCAAAATCCTGGAAGTGTACGATGAGGACGAGCTGGTCGAGATTTTCGTCGAATAGCGTTGAACGGATTGGAACCGCGACAGAATTGGAGATCGTAGACAAATCGTAGGAATTCTGCCCATTTCGGTTCTCGTGTCCAAATGAACAGTTTCCAGGCCTGCGGGTAGGCGATTTCCAGAGTAAAACCGCGACAATTCTGACCGGGAACGTCGCCGGCGGCGCATCTGGAACCGCCTGTTTGCGGTTGACATCGGGGTACGAACAGTCTATACTCATGGCAGCTAGCCCCAGCCGCGAACGGCTCCGAGAATAGGACGCAATACCGTCAGATGAGCCGTCCGTCGGGTGGATAAATGGTCGTACCTGATAAACAACAGTTGACTCTCAAGGTTGAGCGTGAACACCGTTCGTTTGAGTCGTTGTAGCCGGAATTCAGATCTGGTTTTCAAGACGGCTAGAGCTGTAGACACCTGGGCGCGTGCCATGCCCAGGTGTTGTTGATTGGCGTAGGCGCATCAACCGGGAACCAGTGGCTGCACCATTTCGTTTCATCAGTGCTTACCATTCCACAGAAAGGAAAGCAGAATGGACGCAATTGCCAGCCGTATCATCAAAGCCCGCCAGTACGCAGCCGAACGAGACGAACGTCTGTGGGTCAACAGCCTGCAGGTGAAGATTCACGGCGAGCACTCAGATCACCGCGTCTCCTATGATCAGGGGGACTGGGATTGTGATTGCGAAGAGTTTCAGCGCAGAAGCATCTGTGCCCACGTAATGGCGATGGAAGAGATTCTCGGTCAGGCAGTACAGCCTGCGATGCTCCCCATTCCCGGGTAGTCCAGGCGTTGACGGTCCAGTTAGTCTAAAGCTATGCATGCCAGGCCAAATGGCCTGGCATTTTCTTTGGCCGACCTGGAGCGGACCAGGCCACACACCTATGAAACCGCATTGCGAAACTTTGCCGGACTGTTGTGCGCACTCAGGTTTCAGCGCTCCTGAAACCTGTGGAATAATTGAAGGACTACCGAAGCGAGTTCGCATTTCCGCCGCCGTTGCTTCCGATTGTCAGGCTGGAGGGAAAGCGATAAGAGGAACGGATGAGACGTACAGCGCAACTGCTGATCGGAATCCTGGTCAGCCTTTTCTTTCTCTACCTGGTAGTTCCTGGCCTTCATCTGTCGGAGGTTTGGCGGACGATGGGGCAGGCCAATTATTGGTGGATCGTTCCCGGCGTGGCCGTCTACATGGTAGGACTGTGGGCGCGCACGTGGCGATGGCACTATATGCTGCGCCATCTGAAGCGGGTCGATCTTGTCAAGCTCTTCCCGGTCGTGTGCATCGGCTATTTCGGCAACAACGTTTACCCATTTCGCGCCGGAGAGGTGATACGCGCCTACGTCCTGTGGCAACGGGAGGAGATCTCCATCAGTACCGGCCTGGCCACGGTGGTTGTCGAACGCATCTTCGACGGGCTGGTGCTGCTGCTGTTCGTCTTTCTGGCGCTGCCGTTTGCGCCGATTCCGCCAGCCTTTCGACAGTTTGTCTTTGTCGCCACCATCCTGCTCATTATCATTACCGCCGGCTTCTTCTGGATCGCAGTCCGGCCGCGACGGTTCGCGATCCTATATGGCTGGCTTGCAGCGCATCTGCTGCCGCCACGGATTCGCGCCCGGACCGATGAACTTTACAAGCGGTTCATGGAGGGGCTGGGCAGCCTGCGCAGCGGCCGCGATTTGCTCATGATCTTCGCCACAAGCATCGTTGTTTGGCTGTTGGAGACGGTCAAATACTGGTTTGTGATGCAGGCCTTTTCCTTCAGCGTCAGGTTCTTGGCGCTGATGCTTACCAATGGCATCGTCAACCTGGTGACGATGCTGCCTTCTGCGCCCGGATACATCGGCACCTTCGATACGCCAGCAATTGAAACGCTCGTCTCCTTCGGGATCGATGCCCAGCTGGCCGCCAGCTATACGGTTACTCTGCATGCAGCGCTCTGGGCGCCGGTGACTCTGCTGGGCGCGTACTTCTTCTGGCGCGAACAACTGCGCTGGAATGACTTCACAAAGGCGCAGGAACAGGCGAACCAGGCGGTGCAGAACGAAGCGGTCGCGGCAAAGTGACACGCCGCCCGCCAAACGTCATCGTCATAAGACATTAAGCAACGGGAGCCGGAGCAGATGGAAGCTGACAGCGCAGCACCCACGCAGAACGGCAGCAGCGTGCACAAGAGATGTCTCGGCAACGGCATGGAACTCATCCTCAAAGAGAGCAACTTGGCGCCGGTCGCAAGTTTTTGGATCTTCTACCGGGTTGGAAGCCGCAATGAAATGCCCGGTACAACCGGAATCAGCCATTGGGTGGAACACATGCTGTTCAAAGGGACCGAAAGGTACCCACAAGGCGCTTTCGACAAGGCCGTGGCGCGCGCCGGCGGCGCTTTCAACGGGATGACCTGGCAGGACTGGACGACCTATTTCGAGACTTTTCCCGCCGAGCGAATCGAACTGGCGCTGGACGTGGAAAGCGACCGCATGGCGAATGCGATCTTTGACGCAGACGAGACCGAATCGGAACGCACGGTTATCATCAGCGAGCGGGAGGGCAGCGAGAACAGTTACCGCTGGCTCCTGAGTACGGAGATGCAGGCTGCGGCATTTCAGACGCACCCTTACCGACATCCGGTCATCGGCTGGAAGCACGACTTGCTGACGATGGGTCGCGATGATCTCTACGAGCATTACCGCACATTTTACGCGCCGAACAATGCCGTGGCCGTGGCGGTTGGTGATTTCGACGGCGAACGGATGGCCGCGCGCATCGACCAATACTTTGGCGGCCTGGCGGCCGGGCCGACCGTGCCGGAGATGCGCATGCAGGAGCCGGAGCAGCGGGCCGAACGGCGCATTGTACTGCGGGGCGCGGACCGGACATCCTATTTCGGCCTGGCCTTCCATGCACCGGCCGCACAACACGCCGACTTCTTTCCGCTAACCGTGCTGGACAGTATTCTCAGCGGCGCCAAAGGAATGGGGCTGTTCGGCGGCAGCTCGTCGAATCGCAGCAACCGGCTCTACCGTGCGCTGGTTGATAGTGAGTTGGCGGTTGGCGTCTCCTCTTCCTTTGTGCCGACGATCGATCCCTATCTGTTCGGCTTTCATGCCACGCTCGCGCAGGGTATCACGCACCAGCAGGTGGAGGACGCGATCTGGGCCGAGATTCAACGTGTGCAGGAGGAACCGGTCGCGACGGAAGAATTGGAAAAGGCGATCAAACAGACGAAGGCCCAGTTTGCCTACAGCAGCGAGAGCGTTACGAATCAGGCTTACTGGCTGGGCTTCAGCGAAATGATCGCGGACAGCGACTGGTTCGGCGCCTGGCTTGTCAACCTGGAAGCTGTCACCGCCGAAGACGTGCAGCGCGTTGCCCAGACGTGGTTCAGCCGCGGCAAACAGACCGTCGGCTGGTATCTGCCCGAGTAGCGGCCGACGAGCTCTGCTGAACAGCGACCGATGTTCCTTTCCCGCCTCCAGTTGGAACAGTTCCGCAACTACGGAAAGTTGGACCTCTCTTTCGACGCGCCGGTTACACTGGTGCAGGGGCGCAACGGCCAGGGCAAGACGAATCTACTTGAGGCCGTCTATTATCTGGCGACGAGCAAGTCGCGTCATGCCCGGACGGAGCGGGAGGTCGTAAACAGGGCCGCTGCGGAAGAACCGATCCCTTTCGGCCGCATTCGCGGCGAAGTGCTGCGGGCGGAACAGGCAACGACGCTGGAGATACTGTTCACGCGGCGGACCGATGGGTTGAACTTCACGAAACAGGCGCGGGTAAACGGTGCGGCGCGGCGCAGCATGGACCTGATTGGGCATCTGCGCGCGGTTCTCTTTCTGCCGGAGGATCTTACGCTCATCTCAGGCAGTCCCAGCGAACGCCGGCGTTACATCGATGTCGCCCTCTGTCAGATCGACCGCGGCTACTGTCAGGCACTTTCACGCTATCAAAAGGTCGTCACGCAGCGCAACAGCCTGCTCAGGCAGCTTCAGGAACAAGGGCAGGGCGACAGTCCGTCGGTCGCGGCGCAGCTCAGCTTCTGGGATGATCAGCTGGTCGAGCACGGGACGCAGGTGCTCTCCCGCCGCCACGGTTATCTGGCCGACCTGGCGCCCATCGCCCGCCGGGTCCATGCAGAGCTGACGCGGCAGCAGGAGACCCTGGATCTGCTCTATCTGCCCAGCTTCAATACAGGTCTCTACTCGGACGCCGACTATCTGCGACTGCGGGATAGCGAGGAGTTGCGGGCTGAAGAGCTGGCGCGAACGGAGGCCGACGCGGCGACGATCAGTCATCGGTTCCGAGAACGGTTGGAAGACCGCCGCAGGGTGGAGTTGACCAGCGGAAATTCACTCTATGGGCCGCACCGTGATGAAATGATCTTTCTTGTCAACAGCTGGAACCTGCGCACGTTCGGCAGCCGCGGGCAGCAGCGAACCGGCGCCCTGGCGTTGAAATTGGCAGAACTGCAGGCGATGGCGGCGGAAACCCGCGAAAAGCCGATCCTTCTGCTGGACGATGTGATGAGCGAGTTGGACGCGCAGCGGCGAACCGCCCTGCTCGGCGCGCTGGCGGATGTGCGGCAGGGAATTGTGACCACCACTGACTGGGCCCAGTTTTCGCCGGAATTCCGCCAAGACGCACAACAGATTCGGATCGAAGCAGGAAACGCGACACCGGTGGCCAGTGACTCGTGACAGGGACTTGGCTGGCGGGAGCTTGACTCTGCAATTCTGAGCACTGAACGCGCATGACCGAACGACTCTATTACGACGACGCCTACCGCACAAGATTTGTCGCCCAGGTCGTCGAACGGCGCACACACCGCGACCAGCCGGCCGTCCGACTGGACAGATCAGCCTTCTATCCCACATCGGGCGGGCAACCCCATGATACCGGTCGTCTGAATGGCACTGCGGTGGTCGACGTGAAGGCCGGCACGGACGGCGCTGTGCTGCATCTGCTGACCCGGCCATTGCCGGAGGATACGGAAAGCGTGGTTGGGGAGGTCGATTGGCCGCGCCGCTTCGATCACATGCAGCAGCATTCGGGGCAGCATCTGTTGTCGCAGGTGTTCTACCGGCAGCAGGGGCTGGAAACGGTTAGCGTCCACTTCGGGGATTCGCTGAATACTGTCGACCTGGAAGGGCCCCCGCTCAATACGGACCGGTTGGCTGTGGTTGAGGAGAAGGCCAACGAGATTGTGTGGCAGGACCGCCCGGTTCGCGCCTATTGGGTGACGGAGGAAGCGCTGGAGAAGGTGCCGCTGCGCCGGCGACCTGAGGTACGCGGTAAGATACGCGTAGTCGAGATCGACAAGTTTGACTGGTCGGCGTGCGGCGGCACGCACGTGCGGCGCAGCGGGGAGATCGGGCTGATCTCGCTGCTTCGAATCGAGAGGCATCGCGGCAGAAGCCGGGTACATTTTGTCTGCGGGCGAAGGGCGCTGGCGGATGCGGCGGAGCGCCGCGGGTTGCTGGCGGAGGCGGCCGCTTTGCTGGACAGCGGCGTGCGTGATGTGCCGGAGTTGGTGTCGAAACAGCAGGAGGCGCTGCGGGGCGCGGAGCGGGAGGTGAAAGCGCTGCGGGAAGGGCTTGTCGAATACCAGGCACGTGAACTGCTGGCGGAGGCAGAGGCCGCGGGGGATCTGCAGCTGGTGGTACGGGAGATGGCGGATAGCGAGCCGGCTGCGGTGCAGAGGCTGGCGGGGGCACTTGTGGCTGGGCCGGGTGTTGTGGCGCTGCTTGGCTGCGCGCAGCGGGGTAAGGGGACGGTTGTTTTCGCCCGTTCAGAGGACTGTTCGGTTCACGTTGGCAAACTTTTGAGGGACACGTTGAGGCAGTTCGGGGGCGGTGGCGGCGGTCGGCCGGATTTTGCGCAGGGCGGTGGTGTGGCGGCGGAGAAACTGGCGGATGTGCTGGGCGCGGCGGTGGAGGTTGTGCGGCGCAGGGTGGACGGATGAAATGCGAGCCTTCATCACTCTCCTGGTCTACAAGTCCGAGTCTTCATTATTGCGCGGAACCACCCGTATCGGCTTCTGTTCATCGACATCGAGCGGAACTTGCATTCCGGCGCGGATATAATCTTCTTCGGAATATGGTGTCCCGTCAGCGTGCCAGGCATTTGTAAAAGAAGGCCCACTCATACGTCTGGCGGCGTGTCTCTTTCTCAGGATTTCCTCATCCGTAGCTCCCTCTAAACGCATCTCGTCTGCAATCCTCCTAAAGTTTCTCTCGAACGCGGCTTCATCTTCTGCTCTCATTCTTTCGTTTCTTGCCTCCCGCCTTTTCCGCTTACTTTCGGCGTCTTCATCCTGCGGAATTTGGCTTAATTCAGTTTCTTCAGACATGACTTTCTCCCTTCAAGACCCAGCGCTCCAAAGATATGCGCGCATTTTAGATTCCTTTTGAACGAACCAGCAGTCCTTACTATGACACATTCAGTGCGCGGTCTCAAAGAACGAGCCAACAGCCTTCCATGAGCAAAGTTTTTTTGGGGCCTCTCAAGAAGAATTCGGTCAGTGGGAAGAGGAAACTGACTATAATCGGGTGAGTTTCCTGATTTGAAACGCCCTTTACTTCATTTCGTATTGTGTAAGTGCGGACGAGAGGTCCGACTATAGGCTTAACGTCACTTGCGTTAATCTCGAAGCAACTTAGCCGGCATTGCAGCCAGAACGAGAGAGACACGCCGGGTCATCTAAGGGAAAGGAAGCATCTTGAATGAAGAGCAACAGGACCATGCCGGTCTTGCCGATCGAATCATATACATCGCAGGAGTGGTTCGATCGCGAGCAGGAGCGCATATTTTCGAGAACTTGGGCTTTTGCAGGCCTGGTCGGGGATGTCAGCGAACCGGGGCAGTATGTAGCCGTGCAGGCGGGGTTGAACAACATTTTTATCGTGATGGGGGAGGACGGGCAGCCGCGGGCCTTTCACAATATCTGCCGTCACCGGGGAACGCAGTTGCTGCGCGCGGTCGGCAACACGAAGAAGGTCATCACCTGCCCCTACCACGACTGGACATACAGTCTGGAGGGTTGTCTGCTATCTGTTCCGGACAGGAAAAACCAGTTTCCCGATTTGGATATGGGGAGTCTCAGGCTTAAGAAGGCGTCCGTGGCCAGTTGGAGAGGCATGCTGTGGGTCCATCCTGACGAGAACGCCGAACCTGTGGAGGAATGGTTCGGCGGCGTGGAACCTCGTCTTGGCCCTCACAATGTCGAAGAGTTGGTGGAGTACAAGAGCGGACGCGCGGAATACGATATTGCCGCCAACTGGAAGATCGTGGTTGAGAACTATATTGACGGTTATCACCTGGCGCATCTGCACTCCGGGACCTTGTCGATGTACGATCATAAGCGCATCGAATCTGGTTTCGTCGGGCCGCACTTCTTCTTTTGGGAACCGCTTAGCCCGGAATACGCGGCGGACGTGGAGAGGAACGCGCCGTCGCCACTGGTCATCCCCGCGGAGCAGGCCGGCGCGTGGGTGCCGATGCTCTTTCCGGGAACCGGCCTGGCAGAGAATGAGGACTCCTGGTCGGTATTTCACATAACGCCGATTGCGCCCGACTCTACCCGGGTGGTCGTGCGCACCAAAGTGGCGGACGCATCGTTTCTGGCATTCGCATCGCAGTCGTTCCGTTCCTGGAGTTTCTGGTCGAAGCGTGTCCGGCCTAAGTTTGACAGCGGCGACGTCGACGATCCGATGGCCTCCGGTGACTTCATGCAGGAAGATATCTACGCCTGCGAGCAGCAGCAGCGCTCGCTCCGAAGCCCATACTTCGAGCATGGCCCTTCAGCCGTAGCTGGCGAAGCCGGCGTGCGGCAACACCAGGAGCTGGTGAAAGCCTGGTTGGAGGATGACTTGTGTGATGGCCGTTAGCCCGCGGAGAGCTTGAGAGAGGAAACAACGGCTACTTGCGAAGTGCGGCGACGCCCCTTTATGGGGCACCGCCCTCGCTGCAAGATCACTTTTCAGACTGTAGCACAGTCTCCGGCGAATTCTCCTCGGCAAACCTGTGCGTCCGCCAGTGCTCCAGTATCAGAGGGTACTCCCGCTCCATAAAGGTGAAGAGCTCGTGCATCTCCTCCAGCCGTTGCCGGCGGGCGGGAGAAGCCCCTTCCAGCAGGGACAGCCCCTTTTGCGCCAGCAGCCGGAACTCGGTGTACTGCTGCGCTTTCTCCTCCAGCGTGCGCGACCAGGAATCGGGCACGATGCGGTAGTGATCGCGGCGGTGACCGGGCAAACTCACCCGCTCGATAATCCCCATGAGGATCAGCATACGCGTACCGGTACTGATCGAAGACTTGCTGGTCCGCAGGGCGTCGGTCAATTCGTGCATCGTCTGGTGCGGCGGGTCGCAGATCAGCAGCCAGCCCAGTATCCTGCCCGTCATTCGCGGCAGGCCGACCTGTTCCCAGAAGAGGCCAAAACGCTCGACGTACTCGTGCAAACTGTGCACGCGCGTCCCGGGGTCGTCAACAGGCGGCAGGCGGAGAGCGGACTGCTCTTCGCCGTCGGACGCTGGAGACTGCTTCAGAAGCTCTTGCATCATGCCTCCACTGCCAGTCGCTGCTGCTGGCGGCCGATGACACTGTTGAGAATGAAGAGCAGCACCGCGATCAGAACCACCATCACCGCCACGTCGACCACGATATCGGCGAATCCTGCCCCATTCTGGGTCACCTCAAGCAGCGGGTTCATGACGTAGTAGGTGGGAAAGATCTGTCCGATCCACTGCGGCGCGCCCGGGAACAGCTTGACGATGCCGGGTGCGTACAGCAGGATGCCAACCGCCTTGATGATGCCCATAAAGGTATCCATGTCCTTCGAGACGGAGCCGAGGATGATACCGAATACGGAGGACATCAGGCCGCCGAGTGCGATGACCAGCAGCAGGAGGGCGATCTGGCCGGCGAACGCGCTGTTGAGCAGCAGGATGATCACGCCCATTACCCCGCTGACGATGAAGCCTGTCAGCGTCTTGGAAAGATAGACGTCGAGCAGCGATGTTGGTGTCGTGGTCAGGGCGACCAGTGTGCGTTTCTGCCGTTCTTCAATCAGAGATGAGGCGGGTATGAACAGCCCGCCGACGACGATCGCGATGATCAGGAAGAGCGGCAGAAGGCGCTGCGACCAAGTGAGCGTGTTGGCGCTGCCGAGCTGTTCGGCGTTGACGCCGACGGGCAGCTGGTCGATTCCGCTCCCGACTGCCTCAGCCATGGCTCGCCCGACAGCCGATTCCAACAGCAACAGATTGCGGACGCCGGCCTCGCCCCAACGGTAGGTGGTGAAGTCGACCTCGGCGCTGTCGCTCTCCAGCGCCTCGTTGAAGCCGGCGGGGAAACTCAGGCCGACCTCTTCGCTGCCGCGTTCAACCGCCCTCTTGAGGGCCTCCTCCGAGTTGTAGAGCGTCGTGTTGATGCTGGGATGGGCGAGCAGCGATTGGGTGACGCTTCCGTTGCCGCCGGCGTCGTAGAGACCCAGGCGCGGCGTCTGCGCCAGCAGGTCGCCAAACACGAGCGCCACCAGGAGACTGATTGTCACCGGCATAACAAGAATATAGATCGTCATGAAATTGGTCGCGCCGAGACGCACTTCCTTGCCCAGCAGAATCAGAATGCGCTGAATATCCATCAGATTCTTCTCCTTATCGCCGCGGTCCCGATCGCCAGCGTCGCGGCGCCGACAACGAATAGCAGCGCCAGGTTGCCGCTCACATCCGCCCAGCCCGCGCCGAAGTTGAGAATACGGTGCAGGGAGTCCACAAAGTAGTAGGAGGGGATGATCTCCATCCAGCTGGTAGCGAGGCCGGGCAGCACGGTCAAAAGGCCCGGAATCATCAATGGAATGATAAACAGGATCGACCACGCCATCACCGACGGGTTGTCCTTGGCCAGCGCGGCGATGAGGAAACCGATTCCCACCATGAGCAAACTGCCCAGCAGCAGGGTCGCCAGGAGCAGAAGCGGCGCCGTACCCGCGGCCCCCATAACGATGCTGAGCACCAGTACCTGGCCAAATGCCAGGATCATACCCATCAGCGCTTTGCCGGCAAAGAGCTGGTGCAGACGAAGCGGGCCGGAAATGAGCGCGCGCGCGGTGCCGTTTTCGATATCCCGGTTGAGGATCGCCGACAGTCCGAATACCTCGATAAGCACGATAAGCATCAGGAACAGGGGCAGAAAGCGGTCGCGTAGTGAAAGGGACTCGCCCAACAGGTCATTCCCCAGCACGACCTCGGTATCGTTGAACCGGCCCAGGTTGGCCAGCGTCTCGGGATTGACGGCGTTGGCGACGAAAACAAGCACGTCATGGAAAATCTGCCTGGCCTCGGCCGGCACGCCGGGGGCATAGTAGGCCGTCAGCTCCACGTCCTCACCTCTGGCCGCAGCCGCCGAGAGCTCGGCGGGAATCGAGAGGCCGACGAAGTAGTCACCCGTCTCTTCCAGCGCGGTCAGCATCTCCTCCTCGCTGTCGAAGATGACATATTCGCCCTCGTCTTCGACAAGCCTCTGGTAGAGCGGCAGTTCCCGGTCTTCGATGTAGAAGGCGAGACCCAGGCTCTCGTCCACCTGGTCCGGGATCAGATAGAAGATGACCGGGTAGAGAATCAGCCCGATGGCCGTAACGACGAGAAAGAAGCGGTTGCGGATGAAGAGCTTGATGTCCTTGACAACAAGTGTGCCGATCATCCCTGTAACCCCCTCCCCGTAATATCGAAGAAGATCTCCTCCAGCGTGGCCTCTTCGCTGTGGACGGTCAGGATGCGCTCGTTCTTGAACAGATCGAAGACAGCCTGCGGGGTCTGCTCCTCGTCGAGCGTCACCTCGCGCACTTCGGTGCCGCCACCGGCCTGCTCGACCTCCACTTTGAGCGCGCGCATGCCGAAGCTCTGCTTGAGCCGCGCCGGCGTGTCCAGCGCCACGATCTTACCCTGGTTGATGAAGGCCACCCGGTCCGACAGCTTGTCCGCTTCGACCATGTCGTGTGTGGTCAGGAAGACGGTTGCCCCCTGTTCGGTGGCCGCGCGGATCAGGGCGTGGATCGTTTCGGTCGAGACCGGGTCGAGTCCGTCGGTCGGCTCGTCGAGAAAGAGCATCTTGGGTTCGCTGACGAGGGCGCGCGCCATCATGAGGCGTTGTTTCATGCCCTTGGAATAGTTGGCGACATGCTCCTTTTCGCGCCCGCCCAGGCCGACTCTCTCCAGCAGGCCCATGGCGTCGAATTCAGCGACCTTGTAGAGCTTGGCGAACAGGTCCAGGTTTTCGACCGCGCTCATCTGCTCGTAGAGGTTGGTGCTTTCATAGGAGATGCCGATCTCCCCCTGCACCTGCTTCCGCTCGTTGACAATATCCTTGCCCAGAACGGTGGCCGTGCCCTCGTCGGGCGTCAGCTGCCCGGTCAGCATCTTAACGACGGTCGACTTGCCGGCGCCGTTGGGCCCGAGCAATCCGATCACTTCGCCTTCGGCCACATCGAATGAGATACCGTCCACGGCCACAGTCTCGCCGTAGCTGTAGCTCAGGTCCTTCACCGAGATCGCCGGCTGTGCCATGCTTCTTCTCCTTGCGTGAAACGCTTGCCAAACGCCCTGGCATGTTACGATACGGCACAGATTATCTTGTCCAGTTTGTTCTGTCAATACCGAACAAAACGATTATTCTGACATCTCGCTGGCATCTCGCTGACATCTGCGCGTCACTGGGCCGTAATCGTATTCGATCTCGAAAAATTCTGGATTCCTCCTCTCTGGCGTATACTTTTGCAGGAGAACTGAAGACGAGACATGTAAGGAGGGGCTCTGAAAATGGAAACTCTGACGCTTAGCGACGGCGGTCGCTTGCCGGCAATTGGGCTGGGCACGTGGGACATAGGGGGCGGCCGAACGTCCGACCATTCGCGCGATGACGAGATGACCGCGCTGATCCGGGATGCGATCGAAATGGGGTATACGCACATCGACACCGCGGAGATGTACGGCGCCGGCCACTGCGAGGACATCGTCGGCCGCGCGCTGCAGGATTTCAACCGCGAGGAGATATTCATAACGACAAAGGTCCTGCCGGACAACCTGCGCTATGATGACCTGTTGCGGGCGTTGGACGGCAGCCTGGAGCGGCTGCAGACCGACTATGCCGATCTCTATCTGATCCACTGGCCCAGTACAGATGTGCCGCTGGAGGAATCGTTCAGTGCGCTCAACCGGGCCGCGGCCGATGGCCGGGTCCGCCGGGTAGGCGTGAGCAATTTCGAAGTGCCGCTGCTGCGTCAGGCGCAGGAGCTGTGCGCGACGCCGGTGGTGAACGACCAGGTGCGCTACAATCTGCACACGCGCGCGCCGGAGCAAAACGGGCTGTTGGCCTACTGCCAGGAAAACAACATCGTGCTCACAGCTTACTCGCCCATAAAGGACGGGGTGTTGCAGAATGAAACTGTACAGGAGGTGGCGCGCAAGCACGGCGCTACCGCCGCGCAGGTGGCAATTCGCTGGCTGACGCTCAAGCCGAACGTGGTAACGATTCCGAAATCGCGCAATCGGACCCGATTGCGCGAGAATCTGGAGGCTCAGGAACTGCAGCTTGATGAGGAGGACGTGCAGCGTTTGAACGAGGCCACAGATCACTAGCCAGAGGGGATATTATGCTTCCAACTGAATCGATCCGCCGGGTGTTAGAGGCCGGGCTCGCGCAGGGCGGCGACCTGGCAGAAGTCTATCTGGAGAACAAGGAGAGTCTTTCCCTGACCCTGGACGAGGGCCGTCTGGAGAATGCGACGCAGGGCAACGACATCGGCGGCGGCGTGCGCGTCTTCTATGGCAACAACGCGGCCTACGCCTATACCGATGATCTTACGCAGGAGGCGCTGATCGAGGCGGCAGGGGTTGCGGCGGCTGCGGCCGAGAACGCAAACAATGCGCAGGTGTGCGCCGACCTGACAAAGGGAGAGAGCCGGGTCGAGACCCGGGTCGAGCGCCCTTTCGAGCAGATGTCCACGCAGGACAAGGCTGGGATTCTGCGGAAGATGGACGAAGTCACGCGGCGGCACAGCCCGCATATCGTCAGCGTGCAGTGCGGCTATACGGAAACGCGTCGCCGGGTCTGGGTCTACAACTCTGAGGGCGTTTGGACAGAGGATGACCGCTCCTTTCTTGAGTTTCGGGGGCAGGTGGCCGCGCAGAAGGGGGACGTGCGCCAGTCGAGCGCGACCGGGATCGGCGGGCAGGTCGGGCTGGAGTTCTTCGACGATCACGACCCGGTGCAGATGATGCCGGAGGCGGCCGACACGGCGCTGCTGATGTTGGACGCGCGGCCGGCGCCCGCCGGCGAGATGCCGGTCGTGATCACCAACGGTTGGGGCGGCGTGCTCTTCCACGAGGCCTGCGGCCACTGTATGGAGGCCGACTTTATCACCAAGGGCGCATCGGCCTACACCGGGCTGGTAGGCGAAAAGGTGGGGCCGGACTTCCTTACCGCTTACGACGACGGCACGATCCCCGGCCGGCGGGGAACGATGCGCTTCGATGACGAGGGTGTACCGACCAACCGCACGGTGCTGATCGAGAACGGCATTCTGAAGGAGTATATGTGGGACCTGACCGAAGCGCGACGGGCCGGCCGTGCGTCGACGGGCAATGGGCGGCGACAGTCGTTCCGCGACATGCCGATGCCGCGCATGACAAACACCTATATTGACGCGGGCCCCCACGACCCGGAGGAGATCATCGGCTCGGTGAAGAAGGGACTGTATGCGAAGCGGCTTGGCGGCGGCCAGGTGGAGATCGGGCGCGGTGACTACGTATTTACCGTCACCGAAGGCTGGCTGATCGAGGATGGCAAGCTCACCGCGCCGGTGCGGGGCGCGACGCTGGTGGGCAACGGTCCGGAGACGCTGCGCCAAATGGACATGATCGGCACAGACATGGCCCTGGATCCCGGCCGGGGGATGTGCGGCAAGGGGCAATGGGCGCGGGTGAGCGTTGGACAGCCGACGGTGCGCGTTCCGAAGCTGACGGTCGGCGGCACCGAGTGAAGACAATTCGCCGGTGGTAATTCTTTTGCATCCTGAGACCACGAATTAGCCTGTCCCTTCGAGGGCGGGATGAGGAGCATAAATGTGGACTATCTGAAATTTGCCCGGGACGTCGTGTCGCGGGCGGTCGAACGGGGTGTCGAGGCGGAAGCCTTTGTCAATGTCGGCCAGAATACGTCGGTCAACGTAGATCGGGGCGAAGTGGAGAAGCTCTCGCAGGCGGGTTCAAAAGGGCTGGGCGTACGGGTGATCCGGGACGGCAGGATGGGCTATGCCTACACGTCCGATTTCGGAGCGAGCAGCATCGGGAAGACGATCGAGGCGGCCGTCACCCTTGCCGATGTCGCGGACGGCGACGAATACCGATCTCTGCCGGCGCCGCAGCCGCTGCCGGAGGATGATCTGGAGGTCTACGACCAGTCGATCGTAGCGTTGTCGATCGGGCGTAAAGTTGAGATGGCAAGACGAATTGAAAAGGCCGCTTTTCGCTACGACGAACGCGTCGTCCTGACCAACCGATGCACGCTGATGAGCCAGCACGGGACAGTGGCAGTTGCTAACTCCAAGGGGATCGCAGGCAGTTACGACAAGAGCTTCATCGGCGGCTTTGTGATGGTGATGGCTGCGGACGAAAATGACCGGTCGGTGGCGTTCGGATTTGACTTTGGCTCGCGGCTGGCCGACTTCAAGCCAACCGAAGTCGGGAAGGACGCGGCGCGCAAAGCGGTGGGGATGCTGGGGGGCAAGCCGGTGCCGACGCAGCGGGCGTCGGTGGTCTATTCGCCGATGGCTGCCACCAGCATTCTTGGCGCGCTGTCGCGGGCGCTGGGCGCAGACGCGATGCAGCGCAACCGTTCTTTTCTTGAGGGAAAGGTGGGCCGAACCGTCGCCGCGGATATCGTCTCGGTGCTGGACAATGGGCGCCTGCCGGGCGGGATCGCGACACGTCCGTTCGACGACGAGGGCGTACCCACGGCGGCCACGCGCCTGATCGATGAAGGGGTCTTGCAGACGGCCCTGCATGACCATTACACCGCCACCCGCGACGGCACTGCCAGCTCCACGGGCAACGCGAACCGCAGGTCCCACGCATCAATGCCGACGCTGGACGCGAGCAACTTCTACTTCCGGCCCGGCCAGGAGACGCCGGAGGAGGTGATCGGCGGGGTGGAGCAGGGACTGTACGTGGAGAGCGTGATGAACACGGCCAGCATCAACCCGATCAGCGGGGACTATTCGATCTCGGCGAAGGGTTACTGGATCGAGAAGGGCAAGCTGAGCCATCCGGTCAACGAGGTGACGATCGCGCTACCGATGCAGGAGTTGCTGCAAAACATCAAGGCGATCGGAAACGACCTGACCTTTGTGCCGATGATGGGCGCGCTGGGTTCGCCCACGATCCGGGTGGATGGGGTGATGATTGGGGGGAGCGGCTAAGAGAAGGAAACCAGACGGCCAAATTGCAAATACGAGAGCGGAGAGGGTGAGGCTAGCGCCGGTTGGATCAACTCTTCGCCAATTGCGTATCCGGGACACCAGCTGATGGTCCGGCTTATGTCAGCAATTGGCTATGCTTTTGTCGGTTCATGGTGGAGTGCCATGAGTTGATCGGCGTGGACGCCAACCGACTCATACGTGTGCCCATCAAGAGTGCTGAATTCAACTTCAAACGCGTCTCCGTGTGCAAGGATCTCCACAATTGTGCCAACTTGGCCGCGTTTGAGATTGAATTCGGGCAAATCATCAGTTAAAGCGACTACATCGAGAAGTTTGAGATTCATTCGCTTTCGCCTCCTGCCTTCACCAGCGGATAGCAAGAAGTCAATCTTGGGACGTCCGCGCCGTGTTCGATAATCCAAGCGCTTCGCACCGTCGCCCGTTTGCCGCGCCATTGCATGCTAAAGTCCACACTATAGCGCTGTCCATAGATATCGCACCTTCCAATCTCTGCGTCGTGTGTCTTGACTGCCTCCAACAGGAACTCACGTAGATTTTGCGCGTTATCTGCGGTCATGCCGAGCATTGTTGCGAATAGACGGGCTTTGTGTCTCCCATATTTAAGCTCCAAATTCAAGCAACTCTCACGCAATTTACGAATGTCCACAACAGCGTTCTGGGCATCTGGTACTTTCGTCAAGCCACCGATGAATATGGCAACATGGCTCTCCCACATTTCCATTTGGACTTGAATTTGGCTACATAATATCACCGAACGAAAGTATCTTCGATCTGAGCAGCCACACTCCGGTTGGACAAGCCAGTGGTTTTGACGTTCAATGGAGACCTGACCACACGTCCACCGGAGCCCCGCTCTTGCCCCGCCCGAACGATCCCTACGCCGCATTCCGCATATTCGACTACCGGCTCTACGTGGTCGGCTGGCTCGTGGCGCGCATGGGGACCTACATCCAGAGTGTCGCTATCGCGTGGGAGATTTACCAGCGCACGGGTGAGGCGCTCTCGTTGGGGCTGGTGGGGCTGGCGCAGGCGCTGCCGCTGATGGTGCTGGCGCTGCCGGCGGGAATGATGGCCGACCGTTACGAACGCAGGCGGCTGTCGATGATCAGCCTGCTGGGTATGACCGCGACCTCGCTGGCGCTGGCCTTTTTCTCATTGACGGAAGGGCCACTGGCATGGATGTACGCTCTTCTCTTCCTGGACGCCTGCGCGATGACAATGGGCCGACCGGCGCGGACGGCGCTGCTGCCGCAGCTGGTGCCGGCAGAAGTATTTCAGAACGCGGTTACCTGGAACACAAGCCTTATGCACATCGCGTCGGTCGTCGGGCCTGCATTGGGCGGCTTCGTGATTGCGGTCAGCGTTCCGGGCGCGTATATCATCGCAGCGGCCTCGTCGCTCTGGTTCGTCTTGATCTTGAGCCGAGTCCGGTTCCGGCCGCTGGATGAGCAGCCGGAACCGGCAAACAGGCAGTCCCTGCTGAGAGGGATCCGTTTCGTATGGGACAAGCGAATTCTCTTCATGATCATGGCCCTTGATCTCTTCGCTGTACTGCTCGGCGGGGCGGTCTACCTTATGCCCGTATTCGCTACGGACATCTTGCAGGTCGGAGCGAAGGGATACGGCTACCTGCTGGCCGCGCCCGCGGTCGGCGCATTCTGCATGGCGGTGTCGATGGTCTATCTGCCGCCGATGAAGCGGGCCGGACGGACGATGCTGCTGGCTGTGGCCGGTTTCGGCGCGGCGACGATCGTTTTCGGTTTTTCGCAGAATTTCACGCTCTCGTGGGTGATGCTCTTCCTGACCGGCGCGCTCGACAACATCAGCATGGTCGTGCGCCAAACGCTGACGCAGCTGCTGACGCCGGACCGGATGCGGGGTCGCGTATCGGCGGTGAGCGGCATCTTTATCGGCGCGTCGAACGAGCTAGGCGGCTTCGAGTCGGGACTGGTGGCGCAGTGGTTCGGGCCGGTGATTTCGGTGGTGAGCGGCGGCATCGGCACCATCCTGGTGGTGGCGGGCACGGCCGCGCTGTCACCGCAGCTGCTGCGTCTGGGTGCGATGCACGAGGCGAGAGCGGAGGAGGAAACGTAGCGGAGCGAGGTACGCGGCAGAGCTGGAGACAGCAGACCCTCACACGGGGCTGCGGCTACTCCCCGCAGTCATAGACGCGGACGAAATCGATCTCCATCCGCTGGGGAAAATAGCTGGGATCGACGCGGTCGTTCCCAACCCAGTTTCCGCCGACGGAGATGTTCAGAATCATGTGGTGGCGGTTGTCGAATGGCCACTGCCGGTAGTCTGCATCAGGGTTGGTGAGCCTTTCATTCTCGAAAGTAAAGTAGTGCGTCCCGTTGACGAAGATCCTGATCCCTGATGGAGTCCACTCCAATACATACAGGTTGAATTCAGTACGCGCGGTAGGCAGAATTGTCGTAGCCTTTTTGTGCGTTCGTATGCGGTGATTGTAGGCCTCGGTATGGATCGTGCCGTGAATCCTGTCCGGCTGATGGCCTACGTGTTCCATGATGTCGATCTCGCCAGAAGCAGGCCAACTACCATAGGTGCGCGGATTTCCTCGCAGCCAAATTGCAGCCACAATGCCGCGGCCGTCGGACGGCAGTTTGGCGGACACCTCGAACCTTCCATACGTCCACTCCTGCCGCGAGAGAAGCCTGGCGGAAGTGTAGTCGCGGTCGTGCCAACCTTCATTGTGCGCTTCGATGATCAGGAGGCCGTCCTCGACCCGCGCGTTCTCCTTTCGCAAGGTGGTATAGAAATGCAGCTGCCCAAGGTCCCAGTCATTGGGGGCCACATCGTAGCGCCATTTTGAAGGGTTAGGGAACCCGTCTTCTCCGAATTCATCGTTCCAGACCAACTCGCACCCTTCTCTTTCGGGCTTTATTGCGTCAGGCTCCGGTGTGGCTGGCGGAGGGAGCGGCGTCGCGATCCCCCCGGTGATCACTGGCAGATCGCCGTCGTTTTCAACTATAAGCAACTGACCATATATCCAGACCCGACTTGCATCCCATTCAACCGCATACCATTCCCCCTTGGCATCCTTGCCTATCGCCACAAACTCCTCCCCCGGAGAAGCCTGGCCCGCGATCCCATGCTGCAAACTCGGTCCGTAGCGCAAGTTTACCCGCCCGCTGGCCTGAACTATGGCATTTGACGACACCCTTGTCGCCGCTGGCGCAGCAGTCGGTAAACTCTCAGCCTCTTCTGACGAGGCCTTCGTCGCTGTTGGGGAAGGAACAACAGTGGCCTCGGGTCTTATCGGGGTATAGGTGCAAGCCAGGAATGCGAACAATGCCAAAGAGGTCCCGGCCGCGGCCTGCAGAAGCTTCCAATGGTTGGGGGCGTCCATGAACTGTTCCTTATGAATCGTGTCGGAGAAACTGCATTTCGTCGAATTCTCTTGCGGACTACTGCGCCAAAACCGGGGGAATCTGACGCTAAACCATAACTGTGCCCGTGCTCATACACTTTGAGAGCCAAGAAGGTTGATACAACGGGACAGAGGCCCAGACAGCCGCGCCGCTTTACCTGCGCTACAAAAACCTTCAGAAACTGCTCACTGAGCCCGAAACATAACGCAAGACATAAGTGGGCACAAGGCGTCATCAATCTTGGCCGCGGTCTGGGAGACTCCTCATCTTGTGCTCGATGATCCAGTCACAGAAAACTGGATTCTTTTGCACCTTCTGTGCAAACCGTTCGATTCCCTTACGAATGCCACTTGACAAAGCATATCATATCGTGTACTATGTAGTACACATGACATTTGGCAGCTACGTTCGAACCACGCGCGAAAAGAAATTCAAGGAGGACCGCTCCTTCTCGGTGCGCCAACTTGCCCAGCGCATCGGCGTCGAACCGTCCTATTTGAGCAAGATCGAGCGCAGTCAGGTCGCGCCGCCCTCGGAGGCCACCATCAACCGCCTGGCGCGCGAACTCGGCGAGGACCCCGACATCCTGCTGGCGATGGCGGGCAAGGTCTCCAGCGACCTGCAGCAGATCATCCGGCGGCGGCCGCAACTATTCGCCGACCTGCTGCGGCAGTTGCGAGACGCGCCCGACCGCGCGATTGAGAGCGTCGCCCGCGAGATCCGCGACGGCGATTGGTAGATGCCAAGTACGACGTTCGCACAGTGTCACTTACACAAAGGACCCAGGAGAAGAGTCCCATGATCGAGCTCAGAAGCAATAGACTGACATTCCGCTTCCCGGAGGTGCACAAGGACGCCAGGTGCAGCATCTCGTTCCAGCGCACGCTGCGCATTCCGGACGACAACCGGGAACATTTCCTGCCGCCGGGTCTGGGAAACTTCCCCCTCAATCTTGTCGATGACTATACCGACACCGTTCCGGAGAACTGGAAGGCACACGGGGGCGTCTTTCTGCCGATGTACCAGGCCGAAGCGATGTGGCTCAATTTCAGCGGCGACTATCCGATGGCGGTGAAGGTGGCCGCCGGCAAGATCAACGCGGTGACGGGGGAAGGCTGGGAGAACGAGCTCTCCGACAGTCCGCAGGACTACGTAGTGATTCCCGATCAGCCGTGGTTGGACGGATTCTGCGTCATGAAAGGGATGGTGCGCCAGTTTGTCGCCATGCCGCTCGGCGAAGGTTACACGGCCGAGGAGCAGCTGACCGGAGAGGCTGAGCACGGCGGGCTGCAAGTCGTCGTCTATCCCATGAAGGCTTCCCTTTACAAGAGGGATGTAGAGGAGGACTACGGGCCAATTGCATATGCACCGCTGCGCGTCTCCGCGCCGCCAGACGAAATGGGGCTGGCGCCGGGCGGTCTCATGCGCCAGGAGATTTACGAGGACGACTACGGCTTCGACGCGTGGGATACGACGGTGCGGTCGCGCTGCTTCGTGCATATCCTGAACAGCGTACAGTTTTTCAACGTAACCGGCGCCAACCCGCCGACCGAGCCGCCCTCGGCCATGGACTATACGAAGGCCGGGCTGCCGTGGTTCGACTACTACGGTGGAGACCTGAAAGCGTTGGAGGGCGCGCAGAAGCTGGCGGGGTTGGACAGCGTTGCGGCCAAGAAACTGAAGAAGGGAAAGGGTGTCCTGAAGGACAACGAGCCGGTGCAGCCGAAGGTGGTGAAGAAGCTGGGTAGAGGGAAGGTGAGAGAGGGGTCTTTCTAGGGTTTAGGAAGATCGCGACACTCTAACAGCGCCATGCCTCGCTGCGCGACTCCAGACTGTAAGAGGGAATGCGGGCGGTGTGACTGGCGCGTTTTTCGTGCGTGAGTGCGCTCTGGCGGCGGGTCGAGAAAGCTCGCCCGAGAGGTGTCAGGAATCTTGTCGAACATCGGAAGTGCCTCTGTCCAAAGACTTTCGAGGCAATTCATCAACTCTGCGGATGTTAAAACCGACGATGACCCTGTTCTTCATCATCGCGGAAAGATTGTCGGTTGCCGCAGTGCCTTGCGAAATCGCTGGTGCCATCCCCGTTGATGTTGGGGTGTGCTTCGTCGTGCTTCGGCCGCTATGCGTCTTCGGCATCATAGAACCTCCACCCTTCAATTAGACGCTGATCGCCCATGGGTTCGCCATAGACACCCGGCTGAAATTCGACTCTTGGACGACTAATCACGACTTCACTAACAAATTTGTGCGCACCGCCCGACACGCTTTCAATCCCTTACGCGTACAGCACCACCTTCTCGCCCTCGACCTCCACGCGATACGTCCGCACGCGCAGCTGCGGATCGTACAGCGCCTCGCCGGTCTTGATGTCGAACTCCCACTGGTGCCAGGGGCATTTGATGATCTCGCCCTCGCGCGTGTAGGTCATGCCGGTCATGCCGTCGGGCAGCACGAGCGGACGGACGCGGCCGCGGCACAGCGGCCCTGTCCTGTGTGGGCAGATGTTGCGCAGGGCGTAGTATTCGCCGCCGAGATTGAAGACGCCGATCTCGCGCCCGTTGACGGACACGATCTTGCGGCCGCCGGGGGGGATCTCATCGGCGGCTGCGATCACGTGCGCGGGCATCAGTCGAGGCCGTAAAACTCGGCGGCGGTGTCGTACATCACGCGCGGGCGCAGTTTCTTATCGAGACTGCGCATGAAGCCTGCCGGTTCTTCCCAGTCCCAGTGGGGGTAGTCGCTGGCGAAGACCAGGATTTCGTCGGCGTGGAGCCAGTCGAGGAAGGTCTCGAGCGCCTGGCGGTCGGGCGCGTTGGGGAAGGGCTGGGAACCGAAGCGGATGTGTTCGCGCAGATATTCGCTCGGCAGCCGCTTGACCCAGGGCGTGTAATCGCGCAGGCTCTTCCAGTCGGCATCCATGTGCCACATCAGGCCGGGCACCCAGAAGACGTCGTGTTCGATGAAGAGATACCTGAAGTTGGGGAACTTCTCGAAGACGCCCTCGCAGATGAGGCTGGCGGTGTGGGCCATTGCAATCTGCGGGCGGGCCATGCGCATCTCGAGGTAGTAGGTCGGGTAGCCGGCCGCGGTCGGCGGCGCCGAGAAGCCGGCGCCCTCGCCGCCAAAATGGATGCACATCGGCAGGCCGTGGCGCTCGCAGGCCTCGTAGATCGAGTGGTAGATGCGGTTGCCGAACGGGTGCAGGCTGCCGGCCGGCATCAGCACCTGGGCCACGCCGGGATGGTCGCCCAGGCGGTCGATCTCGGCCGCGGCCTGCTGTGGGTCGGCGGGGGCTATGTGGATCGAGGCGCGCAGGCGGTCATCTTTGGCAACCCACTCGGCCAGCGTCCAGTCGTTGAAGGCGCGGCAGTAGGCCGCGGCGTAGTCGACGGTAGGATGGACGGCCATGCTGTACGGTCCGCCCTCGCCGGTCAGGACGGCGAGATCGATTCCGTAGCGGTCCAGGTGCTTTTCGATGCAGACTTCGGGAACGGTGGTTGGATTCGGCTCGTCTTCGGCGCCCTCCCACAGGTCCTGGCGCGCGCCGCCGCCGGGCATATTGGTATAGCCCAGATACGGGCTCATGGCGCCGAAATCCTTGATCTGCTCTACGTACTGGCGCGGGAGATAGGGAAAGAGCGCCTCCACCCCGGGCGTACGGTGATGCACGTCGCAGTCGATAATCCGCTGGCGAACGGCGCTCTGTTCCCCCTCTTGCGCCGACGGGTCAGTTTCTGTCCCCGCCGGATGTTCAACCTGAGCCGTCTGCCCCGCCGCTGGCCGTTCCGCTACCAGAGTCGCCATCTTCCGCTCCTTATCCTGCACCAGGGGCATTGGCCCCGGGCAGCTACTTTCGCCCATCCTCGCGCGCTGCACGCACCTTTTCGTAGGTGTCCGGTCCGGGCGGATAGTACTTGCCCGGCACGACCCCCTCCGCCAGGACGCGCTCCTTGATCATCGTTTCGGCTTCCTCATGCACTTCTGTCAGCTCGGCGCACTCCTCGGCAAACCAGGAGGGCACGACGACCACGCCGTCGTTGTCGCCGACCAACACGTCGCCGGGCCGGACAAGCGCGCCGCCGCACTGCACGTCGACGTTTTCCTGCGCCGGGATGGCGTAGGGCACGCCTCCAAGAGGCGTTCGTTCGCGGGCGTAGATGATAAGCCCGTACTCCTCCTGCACCATAATATCGAGGTCGCGTATGCCACCGTCGGTCACGACGCCATCAGCGTTGTTCATTTTCAACTGCAGCGCCTTCACGTCGCCGAAGATGCAGGGCCGGGCGTCGCCCATGACGTCGCAGACGAGCACGTCGCCCGGGCCGCAGCGTGCCATCGCCAGGTACTCAGGCGAATTTTCACCGATCTGCACCTCGCTCTGCAAGTCGGGGCGGGGCGGCAGATAGCGAAGCGTGCGGGCGCGGGCGGCTATCGGCTGGCCCGGCGTGCAAGGCCGGACGTTTTCCATGAAGGGAAAAGGGACACCGGCATAGAGATGAACCGTATGCCAGACGGTCGCCACCGGCAGCTTCTTGAGGCGGTCCAGGATGTGCTGCGGGACTTCGACCGGTGTATGGGAGCGTTCAGACATCAGGTGTCTCCTGTGCTGCGACTGACACTCGCGCTCTTTTGGCGTAGATCAGCCTGGGTAAATGGGTGATGGAAGTATTTGCTGCACGCCGAATGTATTCGGGCTGAATTTCTTGCAGGCTGGAGCGACAGATCGGCAATAGGTCAGGGCTGGCACAGATCATACCCGAAATCGGCCGAATCGTCTACAAGAAAGGGCGCCCGCGGAGAAGAAAACGTCCGCAACAATTTAAGTGAAGGTACGCCCTGGTGTATGATAGAGGGACACTTCGGCCTACGGATTCGCCCCATTATGAAAAGTCGGAAATTCAGTTCGGCAGCGCCGGCTCCCGAGCAGGGGGCGGGACCGCTGTGGGGTCTGCTCATCGGCCTGATGATCCCGGTCGGCATGACCACGTTCAACATGTCGATGTTCAGCGTGGCCCTGCCAACGGTGCGGGACGCCTTCGGCGCGGAGGCGGACCTGACAGCCTGGCTGGTGACCGCCTACAGCCTGCCGTTCGTGATCTTCATGCCGCTCTACGGCAAATTGGGGGACAGCCTGGGCAAGGCCCGGCTTTTCCAGAGCGGCATCGTGCTCTTTTTCACCGGCACGCTGGTCTGCGTGCTGGCGCGGGACCTGCCACAGCTTGTTATCGGCCGCGTCCTGCAGGGGACGGGCACCGCCGGCTTTTACCCGCTCTGCATCGCCATCATCGCTGAACGCTTCCCGCCGTCGCATCAGGGCCGGGCGATGGGCACATGGAGCTCAGTTGCGCCCGGCGCGGCGTCGCTGGGACCGCTGCTGGGCGGGTTCGCGGTCAATCAGTTCGGCTGGAACTATGTTTTTGTTCCGAGCCTGCTCGTCGGCGTGATTGCGATGTGGGTTGTCTACCGGCAGGTGCCGGCGCAGCGGCCCGTGAGCGGAGAGGGGCTGCAGTCGTTCGACTGGCAGGGCGCGGCCTTTCTGGGCGGCACGCTCGTCTTTGCCATGTTTTACCTGTCGAGCCGCACGGTCAGCGGCGTCGAACCGCTGCGCGATTGGCGTTTCCTGGCGGTCGCGATCGCGTTTGGCCTCCTGTTCTGGCGACGGGAAAGCCGGACCGCCAGGCCCCTGGTCAATTTCGGGCTCTACAAGCGCAAGAACTTCGGCGTCGCCTCGATGTCGGCGGGCTGCCGCATGATCATCATGCACACGGTCAACTTTCTGTACGTCCTCTATCTGACCGACGTATACGGGCTGAACGCGATGACACTGGGCGCCTTCTCGACCGTCTTTGCCGTCGCCATCCTGGCTACGACGCGGCTCGGCGGACAGCTTGCGGACCGGATACACTACCGCTGGATCGTGGGCAGCAGTTTTGCGATCCAGTGCGGCGCGCTGACCGGCCTGGCGCTGCTTTCGCCGCCTCTGTTGGGCGCGGCGGGGTTGATTTTGGCGCAGGCGCTGGGGGGCGGGCTGGCGCTGGCCGCGCTGCATCGTGCGGCGATGGAGGAGATCCCGGCGACGGAAAGCGGCGCGGCGGCGGGACTGTACAGTACGGCGCGCTTTGGCGGCGGGGTGATCGGCGCGACGATCGCGGGTGTGGCGCTGCAGCAGGCGCTGCAGTTCGCGCCCGGCCCCGGCGAGGCGTTTCAGTGGGTTTTCGGTGCGGTTGCCGTAATCAGCCTGGCGAGTCTGATGGTGGCGTGGCGATTGCAGAGATAGAGAATCCCTCGACGCGAGTCCATGAATGGTTGGGTGTGGACGCCTGAGCGAGGCAGGTGGAAGGAACGCGCGTGATATCTTGGTTCACGTGAGAGCAGGCGCCCGGTTCTACCATCAGTTCTTGACGCCGACCAGTGAGACGGCGCCAATATGGGCCTCGTATCGGCGAAAAACCGACCTCATTCGGAAGATGCGCCGCCGGGCAGCCGCGTTCCTCGCAACTCTGAACAGGAAGCCAATCGTGCCGCCCAATCCTTCATCCTGGACAAATCGGCGCGGCTCCAGCAGGTGCATGGGGGTGGTCGCCTGCGCCTCGACTGTAAAGCCGTGCTCCTCCAGCAGAGTCCTCCATTCACTTGGGGTCAAAGGCCTGGCTCCAACGTGAATGGCGTCAGACAGCGCCTTGTTAATCTCCGCCTTGCGCTCTTCGGCCAGACCGTCGGGCTGCAAGGACAGTTCGTGGATTCCGTACCTCCCTCCGGCCTGGAGCAGGCGCGCGGCCTCCTTCACGATTGATGCCTTATGGCCGGGCGTCTGCATCGTCAGCATAGCTTCGCCGTAGACGACGGTCGCGGAGGCGTCGGGCAGGCCGGTCTCCTCGGCGCGGCCGACGAGACATTGCTGCGACGGTCCTTGCAGATAGCTGCGCACCTGTCCGGCGGCAGCATCGTCCCTTTCGATGCCGGTATAGGAGCGAGGACCACGCGCCAGCGTTTCGCGCGCGGTAACCCCCATTCCAGGGGCGAATTCGACCACCTGATCGTCGGAGCCGATGTCAATGTCTTCCAGCATCCGGCGGGTCAATTCGATACCGCCGGGCCGCAGGACGCGCTTGCCCATCTGCGCCAGCAGCCAGTGGCCGGGCATGCGGTCAAAGTCCAGGCCCTCGCCTGGCAATGCAGCTTCATTCTCGGACCGGCCCACGGCCGTTTCCCCCTGTTTTCTTCCAGGCTATTCGGAAGCGCCCCAGCCGCCGCCGCCGGGTGTTTCGATGCGCAGACGTTGGCCTGGCAACATGCGCCGGGTGACCTTTGAGGACAGCTCCTCTTCGGACCCGTCGTTGTCGATGAAGAGATTGCGGCCGGGCGCGGCCGGCGAACCGCCAGCCAGCCCCCATGGTGCGATGGCGCGGCGCTCGCTGAGAATGGTGGCCGTTGTGGGACGCAGGATCTCGTATTCGCGCACAATGCCCTCCCCACCGTTATGCCGGCCTGCACCCCCGCTGCCGCGGCGCAGATGATAACGGGTCAGGCGCAGCGGGTAGGCCAGTTCGAGGGCCTCGACGGGTGTGTTGAGCGTGTTGCTCATGTGTACGTGCGCGCCGCTGAAGCCTTCTCCGAGCGGATGCGCGCCCATGCCGCCGCCGAGCGTCTCGTAGTAGGTCCACGGCGATCCGTCGGCGTTCTGACCGCCCATCGTGCAGTTGTTCATCGTGCCCTGTCCGGCCGCGGCGATGCGGTCCGGCAGGGCTTGCGCAAGCGCGCCGAACACGACATCAGTGATGCGCTGCGAAGTCTCGACGTTGCCGCCGGCCACGGCAGCGGGCGGCCGCGCGTTGACGAGGCAGCCGGGCGGCGCCTCCACCCGTACGGGTGCGAAACAGCCGGCATTGACCGGAACTTCCTCGCCCACCAGGCAGCGTACAACGTAGTAGCATGCCGAACGGGTGACACTGATAGGCGCGTTGAGCGAACCGTGAATGCTCGGACAGGTGCCGGTGAAGTCGAACGTGACGGTCTCGCCTTCCACGGTAGCTGTCACCCGGATAGGCGCGGGTGTCGTCTGCCCGTCCACGACCGATTCGATCGGGTCTTCAAAGGTGTAGCTGCCCTGCGGCCAGGATCGAATGGCGGCGCGGGTCAGGCGTTCGCTGTAGGCCAGCAGATGGCCGGCATAGGTCAGCAACTCATCCTTGCCGTGACGGGTCGCGAGTTCATGCAGGCGGCGGTCGCCGACCGCATGGGCCGCGCGCTGTGCGGCCAGATCGCCGCGGCGTTCATCGGGCGTGCGCACATTGCGCAGGATCAGCTCCAACACCGGCTCAAGAAGCTCGCCGGCCTCATAGAGCTTGAGCGGCGGGATGATAATGCCCTCCTGGTACAGCTCGGAGGAGAGGGGCAGAGAGCCGGGGGACATGCCGCCGACATCGGCGTGGTGGGCGCGGCTGGCTGCGAAAAAATGGGGCGATACCGGACCGGCTGCACCTCTCGCCTCAGCAAGAAAGACCGGCGAAACCAAGGTGATGTCGGGCAGGTGAGAGCCGCCGAAGTAGGGATCGTTGAGGATGACGACATCGCCCTGCTGCCACTCGTCAAAAACGGCCAGGGCGGCGGCAACACTGTCCGGCATCGCGCCTAGATGGGCAGGAATGTGCGCGGCCTGCGCAACCAGCCGCCCGGCGTCGTCAAAGAGCGCGCAGGAGAAGTCCAGGCGCTCTTTGATATTGGGCGAGTAGCTTGTGCGCTGCAGGGTGATGCCCATCTCTTCAGCGATACCGCTGAATCGGTGACGATAGAGCTCAAGTGTGATGGGATCGGGCGTCATCGCTCAGTTGCCGGTTCTTCGTTTGCGTTCTTGAGCGGGAGCGTGCGGTAGCGCCCGAAGTCTGAGCCGGCCGCTGGCGGCAGGCTCAGGCGTGCGCTTCATTTGACTGAGCCCAGGAGAGTACGCGCAGAGCAAACAGGATGGCCACGGCCGCGACAATGACCCAGATCCAAAAGCGGAAGAATGCGCCGCGCAATGCCCACTGCATGGCGAGTGCGTCGTTAATCGTCTTGGGGTAGACCAGCTCGTGCCTTTCGTTCACCGCCACGTTGGTGAAGCGCTGCTCGCGGCCGTCGGGCCAGAGGACGCTCAACTCATGCACTGCTTCGTCCTCCTCCAGATCGAAGAGAACAGTGCGGTTGCCGGCACTGACCTGGCCTTCCAGGGTTTCGAATTCGAGGGTAACGGCGAGCGCGGCGCCGTCGGTGGCGTAGACATCATCTTCGGACACTGTGAACGCGACCCAGTTATGACCTTCGGGCACGTCGGCCATGAAGCGGTCGGCTTCGGGCAGGCCGACTTCAAGCGCGTCGCGCACAGGGATCCAGAGCAGAAGAACTGCCACAACCAGCGGCAGAAGAAATAGCAAGAGACGTTGGCGGGAAGACAGCGGCAACATCGCGCAACTCCAAACTGAAAACGAAGGACCAACTCGTGAAGGCTATGATAACACAGGCGGACCGCAAGACCAGTCTCAAGAGACCGCGCGCGTCAGCCACAGGTTGTGACGATCGTCTACGCTGGCCGACCAACCGGGTGCGACTACGGTGGTGGTGTCAAATTGGAAAACAACAGCGGGACCGCTGAAACGGTGCCCGGGCCGCAATAGGCGCCGATCGTAACACCTGCTCTCTTCGGCGCCGGCTGTACTGAACCAGACCGGCTTTGTGCCCACGCGCGCGGCCAAGGGGTCGTGCGGGCCGAGCGGCTCCTGCGGCAGACTCAGTTCAGCGCCGGGCCCGATGCCGCGCAGACGCACGGTAACGATCTCGACGGTTTCGGCGGGCATGGCGTAGCCGTAGCGGGCGGCGTGGGCCGCGTGGAACTCTTCTACCGCCTGCCGCACGGACGCCGAGGCCGCTGGCGGCTGCGGACTCTCCATCGTCAGCGGAACGGACAGTTCGTAGCTTTGACCGCGATAGCGTAAGTCGAGCGAGGCTGTCAGTAGCGGCGCGCTGACCCCTTCAGCGGCCAGGACGGTCTTGACACGCTCTTCCAATGCCCCAATCTTCTCCAGCAGGGGCGCGGGATGTTCGGCCAGGCTCTCTGCCTCGGTCAATAGCGCTTGCGAGGATTCGTGGACGACGTCGGCGATCAGGAGCCCGAGGGCGCTGAGAACGCCGGGGCTGGGGGGCAGAAGGATGCGGGGGATGTCGAGCGCGTTGGCGAGATCGCAGGCGTGAAGCGGACCGGCGCCGCCGTACGGCACCAGGGTGAAGCCGCGCGGGTCGTGGCCGCGTTCGACGGATACGCGGCGCATCGCCCGTTCCATGCGTGCATTGGCGACCTGTACGACGCCGAGCGCGGCCTCCTGAACCGATAGGCCTCCAAGCTGCGCGCCAAGGTCGGCCAGCGATGTCTCAGCCGCGGCCACATCGAGGGCCATCGCCCCGCTGCCGCCCAGAAACTGGCCGGCATCGAGCCGTCCGAGAGCCAGGTTGGCGTCGGTGACAGTGGGTTGCCGGCCCCCCCGGCCGTAGCAGACTGGACCAGGCAGCGCGCCCGCGCTCTCCGGCCCCACGCGCAGGCCGCCGCCGGCGTCGACGCGTGCCAGGCTGCCGCCGCCGGCCCCGACGGTGTGAATGTCGATGACAGGCAGGCGCAGAGGCAGCCCGGCGACCTCGCTCTCGGTCGTGCGCGGCGCCGCGCCGGGACACAATGCCACGTCGGTGCTGGTGCCCCCCATGTCGAACGATATAATCTGTGGATCGGTCGCATCGCCTGCCAGCTGTGCGAGGCGAAATGCGCCGACGACCCCGCCGGCAGGCCCACTGAGCACGAGACGCGCCGGCTCTTTCACCGCTTGGGAAACGCCGATTGCACCGCCATTGGACTGCATCACGCGAATGGGGTGCTCTGGCAGCGAGGCAGTCAGGTGCTCCAGATAGCTGCCCACCAGAGGTAGCAGATAGGCGTTGATGACGGTGGTGGCGGTACGCTCGTACTCGCGGTACTCAGGCAGGATTTCACTGCTGAGCGAGATGAACAGATGCGGGCAGGCGCGTCGCAAGATTCGCTCAGCGCGGCGTTCATGCTGCGGATTGCGGAAGCTGTAGAGAAAACAGACGGCGAGGCTCTGCGGCGCGGCTGCGGCTACCTCCAACGCGGTGCGGGTAAGGGCCTCCTCGTCGAGGGGCGTGAGGACATTTCCGCCCGTGTCCAGACGCTCGACAGCCTCAAAGCGAAGCTCGGCCGGGACCAGTGGATCGGGACGGCGCTGGTGCAATGCGTAAAGATGGGGCCGGTTCTGGCGGCCAATCTCGATGACATCGACGAATCCGGCGGTTGTCAGCAGAGCGGTGCGTGCGCCGCGGCGCTCGAGCAGGGCGTTGGTCGCAATGGTGGTACCGTGCACCAGTTCAACGCCCGCTTGCGGGGTATGCGCGGCTTGCTCCGTTTCGCCCAGGACGCCCAGGTGGGTTAACCCGGCAAGGATCGCCCTGCTCTGGTCGGAGGGCGTAGTCGCCTCCTTGTGCACGCGTAGCCGGCCATCTTCCAGCAGCACAAAATCGGTGAATGTTCCGCCGACGTCAATTCCGACCAGTGTCGTGGGCATAGCGAGAAGTCCTGGGCATGAAGGCGGTGGTCAGTCAGACGGTTCGAACACAGACAGCGTGCGGACCGCCGCGGCCGATTATCCGGCGAGTATACGCACTTGCGCCACCCATTTGACCTGGCGCAGCGCGTCGCCGATCTCGCCGGGAACGATGAGGCGGACGAGGCCGTCCGCGCGCGCCAAGGGCTGCCCGCCGCGGGCATGGGCGAGTAGGATCGGGCGCGTCGTGGGCGCGGTCAACTCGGAACGGCTGGCACGCGTGCCGAAGCCGTCGCCGCTGACGACCTCGACCCGTGTCCACTCGCCGGTCCAGTGCAGGTCGATCAGGTCAAGCAGCCGCACACCGCTGAAGTCAAACGGACCGGAAGTGCCGTGCCCGGTGGAGACGATGTAGCAGTCAGGAACGGTGATTGAATCGAGGCCGCGCAGATAGGCAGGGCCGATGTCGAGGACGGAGCCGTCCGGCAGATAGAGTGTCAGGTCGGCGCCGGGCGACGGGGGAAGGGGATTGGGCTCGTGCGCGTGGGGGGCGAGCGGATCGTTAAGCGTCACGATTTCGATTCCATCGAAAAAGTGAGGGGAAAACCATTTGCGCGCGCCAGCGCGTGGGCATCGTCGATCAGCCTCTCGGCCTCGGACTTGGGTCGGGTACAGACCGGGGCCACGCCCCTTGAATGCGCCTGCCATGTGACGGTCTCTGCGATCTCTGCGGAGAGACTGAAAACCCGGAGCAGCGTGTCGATGACGAAATCGTAAGGGGTCACGTCGTCGTTATGGACGAAGATCGTCCAACCTTCTTCGCTGGCCGCGTCGACCATCAGGTCGTCCAACGGTTCGGCTTCCCACTCGATGCGAAGGAGTGGCGCTTGTGTCGCAGGGTCCCGGAGACTGCAGCTATCGCGCATAGAGCAGAAAGTACCATAGTCGGGGGAATATGGGCAAGAACTGGGGCCAATTCGGACGATTTGCCCGCGACCCGCGGCCGTGCTATACTGCGCCTGTTCAACGCGTAGTTCTTACGCGTTGTGGCAGTTGGCCGCTCGCATGGCGGCTGTCTGTCGACCTCACGAAGGCAGGCCATTCGAAGTACGTACGACGTTCCGCGCCGCTTTGCAGGCTCCTTCGTGCGCATGCATTGCGCTTGGAAAAGTAGTTTTCATACGCTTTCCTCATTGCGGACGGTTTTGGCAACGAGTCCCGCCGGGCGGAAAGGAGTGTCTGCTCGCCCCCGCCTTCGCGACCGAACAGTTCTGCCGCAGAGAAGGGAGCGCACCCGGCTCACCTGCGACCGCAGCCACGGTCGAGCTTGAGCCTCATCTTCACCAAAGGAGCAAAGGACAAAATGGCAAGCGTAACCTACGAGCATGTCTACAAACGCTTCGGCGATGTAGTGGCGGTGAACGATCTCACCATCCACGTCGAAGACAAGGAGTTCCTCGTCTTTGTCGGGCCGTCGGGCTGCGGCAAGACAACCAGCCTGCGTCTCCTGGCGGGGCTGGAGGAGATCACAGAGGGGCAGATTCTGATCGGCGACCGCATCGTCAACGATGTGCCGCCGAAGGACCGGGACATCGCGATGGTGTTCCAGAGCTACGCCCTCTACCCGCACATGAGCGTCTACGACAACATGGCGTTCGGTCTCAAGCTGCGCAAGACGCCCAAGGCGGAGATTGAGCGGCGCGTGAAGGAGGCCGGCGGGATTCTTGGCATCGAGCATCTGCTCGACCGCAAGCCGAAGCAGCTCTCCGGTGGACAGAGGCAGCGCGTTGCGGTGGGCCGCGCGATCGTGCGCGAACCGGCCGTGTTCCTCTTTGACGAGCCGCTCTCGAACCTGGACGCCAAGCTGCGCGTACAGACGCGCGCCGAGATTTCCAAGCTGCACCAGCGCCTGGCGACGACCTTTATCTACGTCACGCACGACCAGGTTGAGGCGATGACGATGGCCTCGCGCATTGCGGTGATGAAGGACGGCCTTTTGCAGCAGGTCGACTCGCCCCAGAACCTGTACGACCACCCGGCGAACATCTTCGTAGCCGGCTTCATCGGCAGCCCGAGCATGAACTTCTTCGACGCCACGCTGGTGGAGAGCGACGGCAAGATGGAGGTCAACGCCGGCGGCTTCCGGCTCGACGTGCCCGAGGAGAAGGCGGCAGAGTGGAAACCGCTCGCCGGCAGCGAGGTAATCTTCGGCATCCGCCCGGAGGACATTCACTCGAAAGCGTTTGCGCCGCCGCAGATTCTTGAGTCCGACATGGCGGCGAGAGTGGACGTAACCGAGTTGATGGGCAATGAGATCTTCCTCTACTGCCTATCCACTGACAACAAGCAGTTCATCTCGCGCGTTGACCCGCGTGTGCGGGTGTCGACGGGCGACGACATCGAGCTTGCCATCAACATGGACAACGCGCACATCTTCGATCCCAAGACCGAGTTGACGCTGGCCGGCTAGAGCAGAAAAGCGACGAATATGGAGAGAGGTGTGAGGGGAGAGTACCAGCATCTGCCTTCCTCCTCTCTCTTTTTCTTTTGCCGCAGCTCCCCATTCTTCAGCAAGCCTCAGAACGAAGAGCAGGCCCACCCCTACCCCGGCGGCAGGTCGTCTCAGCACGACTCCGCCCGCAGCGATTGGATCAATTCCCCGAAGTACAGCCACATCTTTATCCCATTGACGGTGGCCATGCCGTTCCCTGTTACAAGTAAGACTCGTAACGGGCGGAGCGCGCTGTCAGGGAATCTGTGTCCGCACCGGCGAATCGTTCGCACCCCGCCTCCGCAAAAAGGAGTTGTCTGATGGCGTCTCCATTCACCGATTTCGAGTTGATGCGCGACCTGCAACAGGAGGGCGGAAAGATCGTTCTGCTGGTGATGGACGGTCTGGGCGGGCTGCCGCGTACGCCCGGCGGGAAGACCGAACTGGAGACGGCGCACACGCCCAACCTGGACCGGCTGGCCGCGGCCGGCTCGCTGGGTCTGAGCGTGCCGGTCCGGCCCGGCGTGGAACCGGGGAGCGGGCCGGCCCACCTGAGCCTGTTCGGCTACGACCCGCTGCGCTACATGATCGGACGCGGGGTGCTGGAGGCGCTGGGTATCGGCTTCCCGCTGCAGCCGAACGACTTGGCGGCGCGCGGCAACTTCGCCACGGTCGATGGCGACGGGTTGATCACGGACCGGCGGGCGGGCCGCATCCCAACCGAGGAGTGTGTCCGCCTGACCGCCAAGCTCCGCCAGGCCAGCGCAGGGCTGTTCGAGGACTGTGAACTGTTCGTCGAGCCGGTGCAGGAGCATCGCTTTGTCTTCGTGCTGCGCGGGGAAGGGCTGGGAGGCGAATTGACGGACACGGACCCGCTGGCGGTGGGCAGGAAGCCGCTGCCGGTGCGCGACGAAAGCGGAAGCGTTGCCGGCGAACGCGCAGCGGAGCTGGTGAACGGCTGGGTGGCGCATGCGCGGCGGACGCTGGCGGACGAGCCGCAGGCGAATAGCCTCAATCTGCGCGGGTTGGCGCAGGACCCCGGTCTGCCGCAGTTTGGCGCCATCTACGGCATGCAGGCAGGGGCGATCGCGGTCTATCCGATGTATCGGGGCGTCGCGAGCCTGGTGGGAATGGAGGCGATCCGGTTCGAGGGTGAGCGGCCGCAGGATGAGATCGACGCGCTGGCAGGCGCGTGGAACAATTACGACTTCTTCTTCGTCCACATAAAGAAGACCGACAGCTATGGAGAGGACGGCGATTTCGACGGCAAGGTCGCTGAAATCGAGGCCGTAGACGCGCAGATCGCGCGCATCGCGGCGTTGGGACCCAGCGCGCTGATCGTAACCGGGGACCACAGCACGCCGGCGGCGCTCGGCAGCCACAGCTGGCATCCCGTGCCGACGCTTCTTTGGAGCCCGCGCGCGATGCCTGATGCGGCCGGGCAGTTTGGCGAGCGAGCTTGCGCGGCAGGGCAGTTGGGGGTCTTTCACGCAACGACGCTGATCCCTCAGGCGATGGCGCACGCCGGGCGGCTGAAGCGGTTCGGCGCGTGAAACTTCGCAGGCCGGCGGTTCGTAAAGTGCGATCAGCAGATGGGCAATCCTTGAGGGTGGGCGGATATGGAAGAGATAGAGCCCCTCATAGCCCAGGCCGTGCGATCCCTGTGCGAGGCCTCTGCGGTTGTCTGCCTGACGGGGGCCGGGGTGAGCGCGGAATCGGGCGTGCCAACCTTTCGCGACGCGCAGAGCGGGTTATGGAGCCGTTTTGACGCGGCAGAGCTGGCATCCCCGCAGGGCTTTGAACGGGACCCCGGGTTGGTGTGGCAGTGGTATATGTGGCGGCTGCAGCTGCTGGAGACGGCCTCGCCCAATCCCGGCCACATCGCGCTTGCCGAACTCTCACGAACTCTTGTGAAATTCGATCTGGTGACGCAAAACGTTGACGATCTGCACGAGCAGGCCGGCAGCGCCGACGTCGTTCACCTGCATGGCAGCCTGCTCCGTTTCCGCTGCCGGTTGCGCGCGCATCCGCACCGGCTGACGGATGCAGAGCGCGGCGCGGACGGGCCGCCGGCGTGCGCGGCCTGCGGCGATTTGGTGCGGCCGGACGTCGTCTGGTTCGGCGAGGGGCTGCCGTTGGATGCGTTGAAGGCGGCTTCGGAGGCGGCTCATGGCTGCGATGTGATGCTCGTTGCAGGGACGAGCGGGTTGGTCTATCCGGCGGCGCAGCTGCCGTTGATCGCGAGGCAGGCCGGGGCAACGATCATCGACATCAACCTCGAGCGCAGCCCCGTCTCCGACCGCGCCGATCTCTTTTTGCGCGGCAAGAGCGGCGAGGTCTTGCCCCTGCTGGCACGAGCTGTCCAAATTGCGCAGGCGTAAGCACAGGTCTTAAGATGCGCAGAGTTCATGAATAGCGCACAGATGAGGAGCAAGCGATGGAAGCAATCGTTGCGGCGGTCATAGGCATTGTGTTGGGCGGCGCGGCCTGCTGGCTGGTACAGGGGTTCAGGGCCAGGGGCCGCCTGGCTGGGATGGCGGCAGAACACAGGGAGACCGTGGCGGAGCTGCGCGGCCAGCTTTCGCAGGCGGAGAGCGCTGAGAAGATCCTGGAGACGGCCAAGGAGCAGTTGCGAGAGACGTTCCAGGCGACGGCCAGCCAGGCGTTGCAGGCGAGCAATTCGCAGTTCCTGGACCTGGCGCAGGAGAACCTGGGCAAGACGCTGGAGGCCGCGAAGGGCGATTTCAAGCAGCGCCACGAGCAGTTTGAGGCCCTCGTCAAGCCGCTGACCCAGAGCTATGACAAACTCAATCCCCAGATTGAATCGCTGATCCAACAGAGCCAGAGTCTGGCGACGGAAACGGGAAAGCTATCCAATGCGTTGACAGACAACCGGCAGATCGGAAGTTGGGGCGAGGTACAGCTGCGGCGAGTGGTGGAGCTGGCGGGGATGCAGGAGTATTGCGACTTTGGCGAACAGGTCGCGGGGAGCGGTTCTCAGGCAAGGCCCGACCTGACGGTGTGGCTTCCGGAAAACCGGGCGGTGGTAGTGGACGCGAAGGCATCGACAGCGGCCTACCTGGAGGCGCAGCAGACGGAGGACGAAGCGGAGAAGGACAATTCGCTGAGAAGGCACGCCAGCGCGCTGAAGACACAGGTCGACGATTTGGCAAAAAAAGACTATGGCGCCAAGGTGAAAGGCTCTTTGGACTTTGTGGTGATGTTCATTCCCGGCGACCAGTTCCTGGCGGCGGCGCTGAGCGCACAACCCGAGCTGATTGAGTACGCCATGCGCCAGCGCGTCGCAATCGCAACGCCTGCATCGCTGATTTCGCTCTTGTGGGCCGTAGCCAACGGCTGGCAGCGCCAGCGCATGTCCGAGAGCGCCGAAGAAATCAGGAAAGAAGCCTTAGAATTGCACAGTCGGATGCTGAGATTCATCGACTACTATCAGGACGTAGGCAAACGGTTGAACAGCGCTGTGGACGCCTTCAACAAGTCTGTTGGATCTTTTGACAGGCGGATAGTGCCCCAGGGTCGAAATCTCGCCAAGTTGACCACTGGCAATGAGGACGACTTTCCACAGCCTTCGATTGTTGAAAAGATGGCTCGAGAGTCCCGTCATGCAGATAAGGCGCAACCGCGTCTGCCCGAGAAAAGCAGCAATGCCTGACACACCTGGACGTTTCAAGTATGATCCATCTTGGCCTAAGATTTGACCAGTGTGCAGCCCGCATGATAGGATCGGTTGCCCCCAAAAGACCGAACTCCCCCGAAGCAATCGCGGCGATTGCACGCGAGCAGAAATCTTCCCCACTTCATTGCGGCCATCATCTCTCGACCTAACGTAAGTATCTTCACAGCGAAAAGGAGAGAAGAGATGCAGCGCAGAAACGACACATTGACTCGAAACAACCCATCCAGCCGCCTGCGCGGAAAGATAAACCTCGTACGAGCTGCGCGGGGACTGCTTCTCGCGCTGCTGATTCTGGCCCTGGTCGCCTGCGCCCGGATGGCGGCGCCGGCGGAAGAGTATGCATCTGCGCCTTCAAGCAGCCAACGGTCGCAGGTACGTTCTTCCTCGTCGAGCTCACAAGCAAGCGCAGCCTCGCCGCAGTCAGGCAGGCGCGAGCGCCGCGGCCGCCAGCCGGACGCGCAGTTGCCGCCGGTCGTGCCGACCAGCCTCGAAACGACTTCGACCTTCGGACTCGACGCCGACGACGCGTCGTGGCGCCGCTCGCTGGCGCTCGCCCGCGAGGGCTATATCCTGAATCCGGATGACGTGCGCGTCGAGGAGTGGCTCAACGCCCTCCGCTGGGACTATCCCCAACCCGACGACGGACAGACGTTCAACCTCGATCTGACGATCACCACCGACCCGCTCGACCCGGATTCCTGGCTCGCCCTGATGGGCCTGAGTTCGGCCGCACCATCGGAACAGCCGTCCACGCGTCATATTGCGGTCGTGCTGGACGCTTCCGGCTCGATGAGGGAGGACAACAAGCTGGAGACGGCGCGCACACTGGTGCAGGCATTGATCGACAACCTCGACGAGAACGATCGCATCTCGCTGGTGCAGTTCTCGAGCTACGTATTGGGCGAGATACACCGTGCGGCACGCAGCGCCGGACGACCCGGAGCTGGCCGACTCGCTGCGCTGGTTCCGGCCCAATGGCAGCACCAACGCCGAGGCCGGCCTGCGCGCCGGCTATGAGATGGCGCTGGAGGCACGCCGCCTCGACTCGGACGCGCTCTACTACGTCTTATTCGTCAGCGACGGCGTGGCCAACGTCGGCGACACGCGCGCAGAAGCGATCATCGCCTCGCTGGGCGGGCAGCGGGCTGAGGCCAACCCGATCCGGCTGGTTGCGGTGGGCGTCGGCATCGACAACTATAACGACGACCTCCTGGAGCAGGTCAGCAACGACGGCGACGGCTGGTACCGCTATGTATACTCGCCCGAGGAGGCGCAGGGGCTGATGTGGCAGGACTCCTTCGAACAGCTCTTCACCCCGGCTGCCGACGAAGCGCGCGCCCAGGTCTCCTGGGACGCGTCCACGGTCGAAGAGTGGCGGCTGGTCGGCTATCTCAACCGCGCGAAATCGAATGAATCGTTCGAGGATGACGAGGAGGACTTCGCCGAGCTGCACGTCGGCCAGGAGAACACGGTCGTCTACCGGCTGAAGCCGCGCGCCGACGCGCAGGGGCCGCTGGGCTCGCTCTCGTTGCGCTGGCATCACCCGGGCAGCGGCGAGCCGCAGACGCAGGAGTGGACTCTCGCTGCCGAATCTCCAGTTCCGTGGGAGGAGGTCCCGCCGCTGCGCCGCATGGCGCTGCTGGTGGCGCTGGCGGGTGAGAACTCGGCTGAACGGCTCGAAGACGCGCAAGGCCGACGGGGGGCGCTGCAACAGGAGTTTTCGCAGCTTGGCGCAATCACGCGGTCGCGCCAGGGGCAGGAGTTCATCGAGATCCTGGATGCTTCCCTGCCCGAGCCGCCGGCCTGGTTCCAGCAGGGTCAGTCGACACGCGACGAGTGAGGCCGATACAGTCCGAGCGAAGTGAAAGGGGGCTTGGTATTCGTCACCACAAGGTGGGGAGCCAAGCCCCCTGTTGCGAGAAGAGCTGGCAGACAACCGCCAAATTGATAGCTGGGGAGAAGTGCAGCTGCGTCGCGTGGTGGAGCTGGCGGGGATGCAGGAGCACTGCGACTTTGGCGAGCAGATCGCGGGGGCCGATTCACAGACCAGGACGGAACTGACCGTGCGGCTGCCGGAAGACCGAACGGTGGCGGTGGATGTGAATGTGTCTACCGCGGCCAACGGCTGGCAACGTCAAAGAATCGCCGTGAGCGCCGAGGCGTTACAGAAAGAAGCCATTGCATTGCACAGGCGGATGTTGACGTTCAACGACTACTATCAGCACGTAGGCAACCGCGTTAAGAATGCAGTGGACGCCTATAACAGATCTGCAGGTTCCTTTGACAGCCGTATAGTGCCCCAAGGTCGAAAATTCGCTCAGTTGACCACAGTCAAAGGGAACGACTTTCGGCAGCTTTCGTCGGTTGAAAGAGCGGTCCGGGAGCCCCGCTATGCCGATGAGACGCAACCGCGTCTGCCCGAGAACAGTAGCAATGGCAGAAACCCCCGGACGTTTCAAGTATGATCCTTCTTGACCTCAGATTTGAACAAATTGCAGCCCGCATGTTAGGATCGGACGCCTCCAAAAGGACGAACTCCCCCGACGCGAATGCTTTGATTGCACGCGAGCAGAAATCTTCCCCACTTCATTGCGGCCATCATCTCTCGACAAACTAACTATCCTCATAGCGAAAAGGAGAGAAGAGATGCAGCGCAGAAACGACACATTGACCCGAAACAACGCAACCAGCCGCCCACGCGGAAAGATACAACTTGGACCAACGGCGCGGGGGCTGCTCTTCGCGCTGCTGACGCTGGCCCTGGTCGCCTGCGCCGCGCCGGCGGCGGCGCCGTCGGGAGACTATGCAGCGGCGGAATCGAGCAGCCAGCGGTCGCAGGTGCGTTCTTCCCCGTCGAGTTCACAGGCAAGCGCAAGCGCTGCCTCGCCGCAATCAGGCAGGCGCCAACGCCGCGGCCGCCAGCCGGATGCGCAGTTGCCGCCGGTGGTGCCGACCAGCCTCGAAACGACTTCGACATTCGGACTCGACGCCGACGACGCGTCGTGGCACCGTTCGCTCTGGCTTGCCCGCAAGGGCTTCATCCTGGAACCGGATGACGTACGCATCGAGGAGTGGCTCAACGCGCTGCGCTGGGAATACCCGCAGCCCGACGATGGGCAGACGTTCAACCTCGATCTGACGATCACCACCGACCCGCTCGACCCGGATTCCTGGCTCGCCCTGATGGGTCTCAGCACGGCCGCACCATCTGAACAGCCGCCTACCCGTCATATTGCCGTCGTTCTGGATGCCTCCGGCTCGATGAACGAGGACAACAAGCTGGAGACGGCGCGCGCGCTGGTTCAGGGGTTGATCGACAATCTCGGCGAGGATGATCGCGTCTCGCTGGTGCTGTTCTCGTCCAATGTGCTGGAAGAGCACACAGTGCGGCACGCGGCCCCGGACGATCAGGAGCTGGCCGACTCGCTGAGCTGGTTCCGACCCACCGACAGCACCAACGCCGAGGCCGGCCTGCGCGCCGGCTATGAGCTGGCGCTCGAGGCACGGCGCCTCGACCCGGACGCGCTCTACTACATCTTATTCGTCAGCGACGGCGTGGCCAACACCGGCGACACGCGCGCCGAAGCGATTATCGCCTCGCTGGGAGGGCAGAGGGCCGAGGCCAACCCGATCCGGCTGGTGGCCGTGGGCGTCGGCATCGACAACTACAACGACGACCTCCTCGAGCAGGTCAGCAACGACGGCGACGGCTGGTACCGCTACGTCTACTCGCCCGAGGAGGCGCAGGGTCTGATGTGGCAGGACTCCTTCGAACAACTCTTCACCCCGGCTGCCGACGAAGCGCGTGCCCAGGTCTCCTGGGACGCGTCCACGGTCGAGGAGTGGCGGCTGGTCGGCTATCTCAACCGGGCAAAATCGAATGAATCATTCGAAGATGACGAGGAGGACTTCGCCGAGCTGCACGTCGGCCAGGAGAACACCGTTGTCTACCGGCTGAAGCCGCGCGCAGGCGCGCAGGGGCCGCTGGGCTCTCTCTCGCTGCGCTGGCATCACCCGGGCAGCGGCGAGCCGCAGACGCAGGAGTGGACGCTCGCCGCCGAATCTCCGATTCCTTGGGAGGAGGTCGCGCCGCTGCGCCGCATGGCGCTGCTGGTGGCGCTGGCGGGTGAGAACTCGGCTGAACGCCTCGAAGACGCGCAGGGCCGGCGGCGCGCGCTGCAGCAGGAGTTTTCGCAGCTTGGCGCAATCACCCGGTCGCGCCAGGGGCAGGAGTTCATCGAGATCCTGGATGCTTCCCTGCCGGAGCCGCCGGCCTGGTTCGAGCAGGGTCAGTCGACACGCGACGAGTGAGCTGATACGATTCGAGCGAAGTGAAAGGGAGCTCGGTATCCGTCACCAATAGGTGGGGAACCGGGGTCCCTGTTGCGAGGAGAGAGGATTGGGTTTCCTCTCTCCTTTTCGTTCTATCTTCGGTTTTGTCTTCTTCTCTTTTCTCCTTCCCCAGGGACGTTCCGTCACCAATTGGACAGTTTATCTCTTGTGAATTACGGTTACACTTTGCGCGGCCGATGTGCTATGATCGCACTATTTCCCGTAAACGGTACGGGTTCACTAGACGTCTTGTTTGTACGTTCCACCCGCTCCTGAGGATGGTCAATGGAATCTACGCGGCTCTTCGCTGTTGTCGTCGGCATCAACCACTATGCAAGCAACATCATCTCCGATCTGGGCGGCTGCGCCAACGATGCCAGGGCCATTTACGGCTTCCTGACCCAAAGGCTGAACGTGCCGATCGACAACATCCGTCTGCTGACTTCGACGGGCGTCGAACCTGCCACAAAACTGCCCACGCGTCAGAATATTATCGACGGCTGGCGCTGGCTGATCGAGCAGGCCGGGAACGGGGACCAGCTGTTTTTCCACTACAGCGGCCATGGCTCGCAGACGGTCTCGATCGACCCAAATGAACCGGACGGCTACGACGAGACGCTGGTGCCGTATGACAGCCGTACTGTCGACGAGAACGGCAGGCCGGTCTACGACATCCTGGACAAGGAGCTGGCCGCGCTCATCGCGCTGGCTGAGGGCAAGGGAGCGCTGGTGACGGTTGTCCTGGACTGCTGCCACGCCGGTTCGGGGACGCGCGCGCTTGTTCCGGTGCGCAGGACGGTAGCCGACCGCCGCATGCGCCCCGCAAACAGTCTGCTGCCCGAGGTAGGCCGCACGCGTTCGGTGATCGGTCGCCACCCGCACAAGCCGGCAGGCGCCGGACATTGGTCGCGCCAGTTTGGCAACGAACACGTACTGCTGGCAGGTTGCCGTGATGAGGAGATGAGCCACGAATACCGCTCGCCGACCAACGGCGCCTGGTATGGAGCGATGTCCTTTTACCTGCTGCAGAAGCTGCAGGACCTGCGCCCGGAAATGACCTGGCGGGAGGTCCACGACGCGGTGCAGACGCATGTTCACAATGTCTACGCACGGCAACTTCCGCAGTTGGAAGGCCCCGGCGAGCGGGCGGTCTTCGGTGAAGTGGCGCCGCACGCCGGCTCCTACCTGAACGTGATTGGCGTCAAGGAGGCGGGCGACGCGGGCAATGACGTGATCATTCGCATCGGTGGCGGCGCGGCGGTCGGACTCACGCCGGGCAGCCGGGTGTCGTTGTTTCGGGCAGGCAGCGGCCCTTTGGAGGGGCGGGAAATCGGCAACGGTGAGGTGATCGAGTCTCGGGTCGACTCGTCCTATGCGCTGATCAAAGGGGTGCGGAAGACCGCTTTCAGCCTGCCCGCCAGGGTGAATGTGACGGCTTACGGGTATGAGCGGCTGATGTACGAAGTGTCGTGCGCGGACCCGTTCCTGCTGGCAGAGCTGACGACCGCGCCGTCTTCGCCGTTTCTGCACGCGGTGGGGCGAAGCAGCCCGTTTACCCGCTTCCATGTCGCGGTTGAGAATGACGCCTACGTCATCCAGGACGGGAGCGGCGCGCAGATCGTGTGGGATACGCCGCCGCGTACGCAGGCGGGCGCGGCCTCAACCGCCGCCTACCTGCATCATCTGGCGACCTTCAACAACGTGCGCGGGCTGCGCAATCCCGCGCCGATGGCGCTGATGGAAGAGACGCTGACGATTGACGCACAGACCTACTCGCGGGCGAGCCTCACGGCGCCCAAAGACGGCGAGCCCCTGGCGCAGGACGGCGTTCTGCCGCCGCGGCGCAAGCTCTGGTTTACAGTTCGCAACAACAGCGCCGAAAACCTTTATGTGACCGTCTTCAGCCTGTCGTCCCATTTCGGCATCCGGCGCATCTACCCGGAACGGGCGCCATATCAGCTGGTTGCGCCGGGCAAGGCGTTCTTCGTCAACAATATCGAGCCGGTGGCTGAGGGCGCCGGCGCGGAATCGGCCACCGAGATTCTGAAGGTCTTCGCCACGCGCGTGCCCACTTCTTTCGACGTGCTTGAGATGCCGGACCTGAACGGGCCGGGCGGTTCGGAACAGACGCGGGCTTTTGGCCCTCTGGCCGAGTTGATGAACGGCATCCGCCACGACGGGCCGCGCGTCCGCAATCTGCGTGTTATGCGGGACGATACCCACGACCGCTGGATTACGAAGCAGGTGGCGGTTACCGCGCAGAGTAGACAGGAGAAGTGCGTCCTGCCGCAGAAGGCGGAAACGATCCTGGTGGGTACGAACCTGGAAATCACAGTGGAGAAACCGGCCGGGCTGACCGGTCATCTCTACGTCGCCAGTTTGAGCCACTTCGCGTGGGATGCCGACGATCCGATATCTCTGCCGCCGGGGTTGAATAATCCTGAGGCGGCTGAGTTTTTCCAGCCGCTTTCATTTTCGCACAGCCCAGGGGCGTCACCGGGCGTGCTTGTGCTGGATACAAAGGCCAAACAGCTGTCGGCGATCAGCGCAGAGACGCCGCTGCGGATTGAGTTGAGTGTTGAGAACGATCCGGCGATTGCAGGCGTTGTGCCGGTTGCGTTTGATGGCGAGTACTACTACCTGGTCGGGCATCCGGTGGAGGCAAAGACGGTATCCCAGTATGCGAACAGGCGGCGGATGGCATTGGAGATCACGCATCTGCCGGCGCCTGAAACAGGCGAGAGCGGCGCGACAGCGGGAAACAGATCAGCCTGGCGGTTGGGGCGAACGATGCGGCGGCTGGTTTCCGGTCTGCAGCAAGAATGGCGGCGGGCTGAGTCCGTTGTCGACAGCACTGTAGACGCCGAAGATGAGGATGCCGGGACCGAGCAGCCCGTTCGGGACACGAAACACGCGGTGCGTGTGCTGCTGTACAAGCTGATCCATCAGAAGCTGCCGCCGGATCTTGGCGTGCGCCAGGTGAGTTGCGAGACGGGCGGCACGCCGATCTACTCGAAGGTGACGCCCGAAGATGTGGCGCAGGCGCGGCGCGTCCTGCTCATAACGCACGGATTCGGCAGCAGCACGGAGAAGCTGGTGCAGCGGGCACTGCCGAACCTGATGAAGATGGACGACTACGACCTGGCCCTGGCGTACGATTTCGAGACGATCAACACGAGTATCCGCGAGAGCGGACTGCTGATGACGGTACAGCTGCGCCGGCTTGGATTCGGCGCCGAAACGGGGCCGCCACTGGACATCTTCTGCCACAGCATGGGAACACAGGTTGCGCGCGTTTGCGTAGAGATGGAGAGCGGACACCAGTTTGTGGACCGGGTGTTCATGGTCGGCGCGCACAACGCGGGCACTGCGCTGGCCGAATCGCACCGTTTGATCCCGTGGCTGGCCACGATCATTCTCAACCAGGCCGGACTGATGCAGTATGAGCTGCTGGCGCAGCTGCTGGCGCTGGGCATCTCGCGCACGATTACCGGCGTGAAGGACCTGGCGCCGAGCGCCGAGCTTTATGAGAAGCTCAATGACCCGCGCAATGAAGTGGACGTGCAGTACTATGTTCAGATTGGCGTCAATGCCGAGATGGACGGGCCGGTGAACTGGCGCAAACTGTTCTCGAAGACGGAGCTGACGCGCATTCTGGACAAGGGGCTGGACCAGGCGCTGGGTCCTAACGACCTGCTGGTCGGGGTGGCGTCGGCGCGGGACGTGCGGGGCGGCAACTGGCCTGGGTTACAGGTCGACGTGCTGGGCTGCCATCACTTCGAGTACTTTTACGCGGAAGAGTCGCTGGAGGCCCTGCGCCGTCAATTTGAGCGGCGCGCTCAGGATTCCTGACGTTGGGACAACTCCGCCCAACGATTGAAGGCCGTTTCAAGCGATGTCTCGAGCTCGCTCAGCTCCGATGACAGGCTCTGCAGTTTCCGATAGTCGCTGCCGCTGCCGTTGATCCGCTGCTGCAGGCGCGCCTGCTCCTCCTCCCAAGAGGCGATCTTCTCTTCCAGTCGCGTCAGTTCCCGATGTTCCTGCCAGGTCAACTTCCGACCCGCGATAGTCTTGCGCGGCCCGGTTTCCTCGCGTCCATTGGTTGAATGGCGCGGGGCGCGTGCAGGTTTGGCGCGGACTGCCTTCTTGTCCTGGGCGCGCAGCCGGCGATAGGTGGCGTAGGGTGCCGGATAGCGCTTGCCCAGAACGCCGCTTTCGAAGGGCAGGATGAAATCGACAGTGCGGTCGAGAAAATAGCGGTCATGGCTGGCGACGATCAGACAGCCGCAGAATGCGTCCAGAAATTCCTCAAGCACTGTCAGCGTCTGCACGTCAAGGTCGTTGGTCGGCTCGTCGAGGAGCAGCACGTTAGGCTGATGAATGAGGGTGCGCAGGAGGTAGAGGCGTCGGCGCTCACCCCCGCTGAGGCTGCCGATACGTCCCCGCTGTGTCTTGCGCGGGAAAAGAAACCACTCCAACATCTGGCCGGCCTCGAGGCGATTGCCGTCCCGCGCCATGATCAGAGGCGCTTCCTCTTCGATGAATTCGAGCAGGCGCTGCGAGTCGCGCAGATCGCTGGTCTGCTGGTCGTAGTAGCCGATCCGCACGGTCCTGCCCCAGTCGATCTGACCGGCATCCGGCTCGACTTTGCTCGCGAGCAGGTCCAGGAATGTGCTTTTGCCGGCGCCGTTGGGCCCGAGAAGGCCGACCCGATCGCCTGGCTCAAGCGCAAAGTCGATTCCTTTCACCGCGGCCGCGCCGGCGTACAGTTTCGTCAGTCCTTTCGCGGTGAGAACGGTATTGCCGAGGCGGCGGGTGGCGAGCGCCATCACCACGCGATCGGAGTCCGAGTCGTAATGTATACGCCGGAGCTCGGCAACGCGTTGACGGCGGGCCTTTTGCTTGGTGCCGCGTGCCATCGGTGTCCGCCGTATCCACTCGAGCTCGCGTTTGAGCAGCTTCTGGCGCTGACGCTCGGTCGCAGCCAGGCGGTCGTGGCGCGCCTGCCGCAGTTCCAGGTAGCGGCTGTAGTTGCCCCCGTAGGAGACAAGCTGCCGCCTGTCAAGCTCGACGATGCGATCGACGACACGGTCGAGGAAATGGCGGTCGTGGGTCACCATCAGCAGCGCGCCGGGTGCGGAGGTCAGGTAGGCCTCAAGCCACTCGATCGTGTCTATGTCGATGTGATTGGTCGGCTCATCGAGGATTAGCAGGTCGGCGCGGTCGATGAGGGCGCGCGCCAGGGCGACGCGCTTGCGCTGCCCGCCGCTAAGGGTGGCGATGCGGGCGCCGAAATCGCTGATGCCGAGCTTGGTGAGGACCGACTTGGCATTTGCGGCCGCGTTCCAGCCACCGCGGCGCTCCATCTCCTCTGAGAGTTGCAGAAGCCGTTGCTGCAGAGCGGGGTTAGCCGGTTCCTGCTCCAGACGCCGGCTCACGCTCTCGTAGCTGCGCAGGAGGCGCATCTGGGGAGAATTGCTGCGAAATAGCTGGTCGAGGACGGTAGCCTCTTCGTCCAGCTGCGGCTCCTGTTGCACCATCTCGACGCGCACACCGCCCCAAACGTTTACATGGCCGCTGTCGGGCGCTTCCTGCCCTGCGATGATGCGCAGCAGTGTTGTCTTGCCGCTGCCGTTGACGCCGATGAGGGCGATGCGTTCGCCGCGATTGATCGAGAGGTCTATACCGTCCAGCAGCAGGCGTTCGGAGAACTGCTTGGAGACATTTTCGAGGGCGAGGAGGTTCATGCGGCGTTCTGAATCGCCTTCAAGGTGTTGGGATCTTCAAGGGCGCTTACGTCGCCGGGGTCTTCGCCCAGGTAGGCGGCGCGGATCAGACGGCGCATCACTTTGGCGTTGCGCGTTTTGGGAAGCGCGGTGCAGAATCTGACCTCTTTCGGCCTGAGCGGGCGGCCCAATTCAAGCGAGATGCTTTCTTGCAGGGCGGTGCGCAACGATTCGCTGGCGTCAATGCCCGGTTTGAGGACGGCGAATACCACGATATCGTTGTCCTCCAGGGAAGTGGGCACGGCCACAGCCGCGGACTCGGTTACGTCGGGATGTCGATTGACCAGCGTTTCCACCTCAGTCGGGCCGAGGCGTTTGCCCGCGACCTTTATTGTGTCGTCGCTGCGCCCGAGGATATACCAGACGCCGTCCTCGTCGATGGCGCAGAAGTCGCCGTGCACCCACAGCCCGTCGAAACGGTTCCAGTAGGTGTCCAGATAGCGTTCGTTGTCTCGCCAAAAGCCGCGCGTCATGCCGATCCAGGGCTGGCGGATAATGAGGTCGCCGACTAGCCCGCGCACCGGGTTGCCGGCATCGTCGACCACGTCGGCGTCCATGCCCGGGATCGGACCGCCGAAGCCGGCGGGCTTGAGTGGTTTGAAAAAGTTGCCGGCCAGGATGCCGCCGCTGATTTCAGTGCCGCCGGTGTAGTTGAGGATCGGCTTGCGGCTTTCGAGCACATTTTCGAACACCCAGCGCCAGCTGGCGGGGCCCCAGGGGCTTCCGGTGGAGCCGACCGCGCGCAGCTCGGAGAGATCATGCCGTTTCACCGGGTCGCTGCCATGGGGCATCAGGGAACGCACCAGCATCGGCGAAAGTCCCAGATGGGTAATGCCGTGCCTGGCGCACAGCTCCCATACCCGGTCAACCGACGGAAAGTCGCCTACGCCGTCGAAGAAGAACATGGTGGCGCCGTTGAGCAGTGTGCCGAAGACCAGCCAGGGACCCATCATCCAGCCCATGTCTGTCATCCAATACATGCGCTCACCCGCCTTCAGGTCCATGGCGTGGCGCATATCCTGGGCGGCCTTGACCGGAAACCCGCAGTGGGTATGGAGCGCGCCTTTGGGAAGACCGGTCGTACCGCTGGTGTAGATGATCATCAGCGGTGTCTCTGCGGGCGTAAGCACGGTCTCGGCGTGGGCCGACTGTTGGGGAATCAGTTCATGCCACCAGTGGTCGCGTTCTTGATTCCAGTCGATCCGCGCGGCGTCCGACCCGGCGGGAAGCCGCTCGCAAACAACGACATGGCGGACGCTGGGAACATCGGCCAGTGCGCGGTCCAGAGTCGTCTTCATTGCAACGGTTCGGCCGCGGCGCAGGAATCCGTTCGCTGTAAATACCGCTTTTGCGTCAGCATCGTTTAGACGGCTGATGATGGCGGAACGACCATAGCCGCTGAACAGGGGCAAAACGATGCCGCCCAGTTTGACCACTGCGAGGAAAGCGACAGCCAGTTCCGGGATCATCGGCATGAACAGCCCGACGGCGTCGCCCGGTCCGATGCCGAGATTGCGAAGGGCGTTGGCGCAGCGGCAGACCTCGCGATTGAGCTCGGCGTAGCTAAGCGTAGCGCTCCGGCCTTCCTCGCCTTCCCAGATGAGAGCCGGTTCGGCTGCGGTCGGCGTAGACTGCCATTTGTCCAGGCAGTTATGGATGATATTCATCTGGCCGTCAACGCACCACTTCGCAAAGGGCGCGCCGGCCGAGAGGTCAACGATCTGCGAGTAGGGCTGGGCAAAGCGAATGTCCAGGTCCTCCATCACCGCGTCCCAAAACCAGCCGATGTCCTCGATGGAGCGGTCCAGAAGGGCGTCATAGGAGTCGATGCCATGCCGGTCCATGAACCGTTGCAGATTGCTCTGCGCGATCCATTCGGCGTTGGGCTGCCAGGCGACCTCCTGACCGAAAGGAAACGTATTGGTAGACATGATAAGTTGTGAGTTGGGTATGGAATGGCGGAAGCAAGTTGTCGACGCGAGCCATTATAGCGAAGAATCGGATAAATGGAAATGAGTTGGGCTGACAAGGGGCTGGCTTCAGGGAAAATCCTGGAGAGCCGACCAGATAGAGAGGGCGATGAGCGCGAGGCCGGGCCAGCGGAGTAGCCGGGCGGCGTTGCCGAACGACGGCGTACGCTGGCGCATAAGCCGCTGCGTGAGCAGAGACAGTTCGCCGAGAAGCAGGAGAATTGTCCCCGCGGCCAGCGTGCCGAAGAGAGGGCGGGTCAACGCCAGCCCGGTGCCGAGACCGGTCGTTGTAAAGAGCAGGAGCAGGTATGCAACAGCCGCCGCTGCCAGCCGGGGTTCAAGGCCGCGCGCCTGCGTCAGCAGTGCGCGACAGACCAGCGAACCTATCGCGAGCCACAGACACAAGAGGAGCCAGCGCGGGCTGCCGAAAGCAGTACCGAACCGGGCCAGTGCTGCGATGAAGAGGAGATGACCGAGGACGGAAGCGGAGAAGCCGATGCGCGTACGCATGGGCGTGGCCGCGCCCGCCAGAAAGAGGCCCCCCGAAACCGCGAACGTCAACCCTGCGGCGACGCCGAACGCGTAGCGGGCGCTGTCGGTTCCGGCGCGGGTAAGCAGATAGCCATACCAGGCCAGAAGAAGCAGGGCGAAAGCAGAGGCCGCATGGACCCAGGGCGGCACAAGACGTTCGGCTGTGGGAGATTTGCGGAAGAGGAATCCACCGACCAGGAGGGCAGCCCAGACGATGAGCAAGCCCCAGGCGATGAAATCGAGTACGGGCATGGGCGCGCTACCTCGTCCGGCGAGGGGAGGGCGAGGGCCAAACGGGAGCTTCCTCCGGTTTTCTCACTTTGTGCGGTTGGCAGCGTACCCGAGGAGTTGCGGTTCGGCCCACACTGCCCAGTTCCAGCGGCTGTTGCCGAGGCCATCGGTCATCAGCTGCAGGACGGCAGGCTGTCCGGCCTGGTTCGGCAGATCGGTAACGAAGCGTTCCCAGCTGCATGTCTGCTTGGTATCGCTCCAAACGCGCACGCCGTTGAGCAGAACGCGGAAGGCGCAGAAATTGTCGTCCTGCATCTGCGCGCCGTCGCGTATGCCGATTGCGAACCGTAGGCGAAGTCGTTCAACCTCGGCGGGAACGCGCAGTTCATATTCGACGACAGCGCTGCCCTCCACCGGTGGGTGCTGCCACAGGGCGGGCCGCTGCACCAGGCCGCAGCTTGCCGTGTCGAGCCGCACTTCCATCAGATCGGACGTGCGCGTAGCGCTTTGGCGGGATTCGGGAAAGGCCTCCAGGAGGTCGCATTTCCACACAAGGACAAACTCGTCATCGTCGGCGCCTTCCTCTTCCATCAGACTCTGCCACAGCTCCTCCTGCCACTTGAGATAGCCCACATATTGGGAAAGCTGCAAGAGCGACTGTTCGTTTAGATCACGGATGCGCCGGATGACCGCGTCCAAAGTTTCCTGTTCAGCTTCGTTCATAGCGAGTTTCTGGCATCCGGTGGGCGTTCGGCGGGCAAGCAATGGACAGAGTTCTGAGACCGGTCAGAATGAAGCGCCCATCATCGATTCCCAGCGGGAAGCGGCGGTCGGGTTGCTAAGGAGCACCAGGGCTACGTAGGTCGGCTCAAACGGGCGGCGCAGCAGTCTCATGCCCGCTTCGCGCGGGATCATGCTGCCCTTTTTGTGGTTGCAACGCTTGCAGGCGGTGGTCAGATTTGTCCAGCTATGGTCGCCGCCGCGACAGCGCGGCACGACATGGTCGACCGTCAGCCCATGTTTGCCGGGCGTGTCGCCGCAATACTGGCACGTGTATGCGTCGCGCAGGATCACTGCGCCGCGGGTTGGCGGTACCGAACGGTGGGGCAGGCGAACGTAGCGGGTCAGGCGGATGACAAGCGGCTCCGGCAAGGCGTGATTGGCGCTGTGTAGCATGCGCTCGGTCGCTTCGACCAGCTCCGCTTTTTCGCGCAGCAGCAGCACAACAGCCCGCCGGACGGAGACCAGACTCAGCGGTTCAAATGTTGCGTTCAGCACCAACACGGAACGGGACATGGGATAACTCGTCGCGAGGTTCGCGGCAAGCGGCAAACGGCGAGCACGCTGTACTCCGATCTGCAACGCTCAGGACAACTTACACCAGCGCCACGACGCGCGTGCGCACGATAACCTCCATGAGGAAGAAGCAGACGATGGCAAACAGGACTGTCTTTACATTCTCGTTCTTCAAGCGACTCAGATAGAGATAGGCCGCGGGCAAGGTAATGACTGCGACGATAGCGTAGAGAATATGCACAAAGGCGCGCGCCAGATTCTCTCCCAGCCCCTGGCTGTAAAGGAGCCATCCCAGCAGAAACTCCACGACCATCAGCAACTCACCGATTGCAGCAGCGCCGTACCAACTGCCGTCCAGCGGGCGGGAACGGAACCGAAACCAGAGCGCCCATAGGCCCAACGCAATGAAAAACAGGATGCCAGTTTGGGCCAGACCGCGATGAATGTTACTCAATACCTCCGAGAACACGGCAAATTGCAAACGGTAAGTGTACAGATATCGATAAGCGTGTGCTTCGCGCCAACCAGACGCGAAGGGCTACCGCTGGGGATGGACGCTGAAGTACTGGTGCAGCACCGACTCGACCAGCCCGCCAATCTCATAAGTTTCCCATCCTGGACTGCCTGCCAGGGAGAAGATGCAGCCGCCGATTACATACGAGTCCTGTTGCATCGCCCGGTCATACCAGACCAGCTGCTCGGCGTAGGCGCCTGGACCCCACGAGCCGAAACCATGCTGCGTCCAATACTCCTGGAAGTCCTGCCAGCCCAGCGCCCGTTCGGGGCCAGGCCGATTGGCAACCAGTCCATCGACGCCCAATTCGGTCATCACGAGCGGAATTGCCCTGCCGGCCGGTTTCAAAAACTGATTGTATACCTGGCGGTACCGCAGGGTCAGCCAGCCGGTGTCGTGAGGTCCTACACCGGGATAACGCCCCTGGCCATCGCGGGTGGAATTGTAGTAGATGGTAGGCGCGGAATACTCGTGCAGGCCCAGCCAGCCGCCATGGGCCTGGGCTTCGGCGACGGCTGGCAGGAAGTGAGGCCACCACTCCAGCGGTGGCTGACCTGTGCCGAAGTTGCCGATCACACTGCGTAGGCCGCCTTGGGCGAGTATTCGAACTCGTTCGACCTCGAACTCGGCGAGACGCTTGAACTCATCCTCGTTTCCGGCCACCGGCTCGTTGTAGGCTTCCCAGCCGTCGTAGTGGCGGCGGCGTTCCGGATGGTCGGCCAGGGGCCAGAGGCGATTGGCGAACTCCTGCGCGGCGGCCCTTGCGTTGAGATTGCCCAGCTGCAGCTGGGGTAGGTCGATGCGGCCAATCAGTTTCACGCTCGGGGCCGCTTCCTTGATCTGGCGCGCAAAGTTAAAATCCAACTCCAGTGTCTTGACGACCGCAACGCCCCCGGTGCGCAGCAGATTGAAGACGCTGGAATGATTGCGCGTGATGAAAAGCCCCAACTTGCTCGGCGGACCGGGCGGAAAGGGCGTGACGGTCGGTGTTGGCGTGTTGGTCGGGACCGGCGTGTCGGTTGGGAACGGGGTTGCCGTCGGATCGGACGGCGTCGGCGTCTCCGCCGCGACGGCGGGGCGCAGTCCGCGCATTTTTACCCAGGGCAAAAAGCCGTAGTGGGCGTCAGGGGTCGCGGCAGACCCTGAGATGGAGGAGGCGTCAAGCAATCCGTTGCCTTTCTTGCATGCGCCCGCGAGCACACCGAGGCCGGCAACTGCGGCGCGCAGGAAGCGGCGTCGCGACCAGAGTGTCTGACTGCGCCTGCCGGCTGCGGGCTGCGGCGAATCTTGAGAATCCAGTTCGGGACTGTCGTGCCCGTCCGTGAGGGAAGAAGGGGTAGGATGCTCTGTTGACATGGGAATACTATAGCATCGACATCGCAGCAGTTCAAAGTGCAGGGCGGGCTTGTCTCTGGACCGACGCGGCCTTGCCCGCCTCGAACGGGCGCTATTCCGAACAGGTCATGTCATGATCGAGACGGATCAACTGCGTAGAAAACGAAGAATCTTGAGGGTGTGCCTGGGCCAGATTGCCACCGTTTGCCCGTCGGCAGGAGTTCGGCTACAATATAGGCAGGGTAATCAACATATCCGGCGCGGGGAGACCGCCTAGCCACAGGAGAGAGCCATGGACAAGTACAAGGTCAGTATCGAATATTGCGTGCAATGAAACTACACGCCCCGAGCCGTCCGTGCGGCGGCCGATCTGTTGGAGAACTTCACGCCGGCGATTGAAAGCCTCAAAATGATCCCGTCGGGCGGCGGGCTCTTCGAGGTACTCGCCAACGATACGGTGGTGTACAGCAAGAAGGCTGAAGGCCGTCATGCAGAGGAGGGGGAGGTGCTCGGCCTCTTCTCGGAAGCGGTCGGCCTGGAACCGGCCCCGCGAACATAAGAAAAGTTCGAGCGCGGTGTCCGATTACAACGCCGCTTGGTTACGCGAAAACGAAACCCGCCGCAATTTTTGTTGCGGCGGGTTTTATTTTGGGGACGCCCGCGACATGAGCGGCCCACACTTTTTTTCGGAATCGGCTCAAAGACCGGTCGGGAGGTCAACGAACTCGAAATCGACATTGAATCGTTCGGCCAGGTGCGCGCCGAGGGCCTGTACGCCGACCGTTTCGGATGTGTAGTGGCCGCCGTAGAGGAGATTGATTCCGGCGTTGACGGCTTCGTAGTACTGGGAATGGCTCGTCTCGCCGGTGATGTAGGCGTCGCAGCCGAGGCTGGCCGCGTCCGCGATCTTGTCGGCGCCGAAGCCGCTGAGAATAGCGACCTTCTTCACCTGGGCCGGGCCCTCCGCCTGAACGAGGCGCGGCTCCCCCACCCGCTCCTGATAACGCTCCACCAGTTCAGCGAAGATCACCGGCGCGTCACTTTCGGCGAGGACGGCGAGCGGCGTGCCCTTGACGTTGGCCCACCAATCGGTGACTCTAAGACCGAGCCGCCGGGCCAGTTCGGCGTTGTTGCCCCACTGCGGATGCGCGTCGAGCGCAAGATGGGCGGCATAGAGGTTCAGATCGTGCTCGACAAAGGCGCGCACCAGGCGGCCATAGCTGCCTGCAAGTGGCTTCGCCCCGCCCCAGAAAATGCCGTGATGCACCAACATCAGGTCGGCGTCCCGCGCAAGCGCAGCCTGCACGCAGGGTAGGTGCGCGTCAACCAGGCCGACGATCTTGTCAACCTGCGGGCGCCCTTCGATCTGTAACCCCTGCGGACCGTAGTCGGCGACCTCGCAGATGCGCAGCGTGTCGTCCAGATAGCGGACCAGCGCGTCCCTTTGCATCAACCTGCTCCCTTAGCAATGGTACCGAAGAGAAAAATGCCGGGGTGCGAGTTCTCACTCCTCGCCGTTCCCGCGCCTGGCATTCAATTCTTTCTCTGCCTCCGGACTGCGGCGTACGAACTTCCTCACGCCGCGGGCGAATTTGCGCCGTGGCAGAAGCACACGCCGACCGCACATCTGGCACAGCAGGCCGATGTCCGCGCCGACGCGCACAATTTCCCACTGATCGCCTCCGCATGGATGGGCCTTGCGCATCTGCACGACATCGCCCGTATAGAGCTTCTCATTGATCGCGAGCATGGGGCTGACATCCCCAGGTACTGTATGGTTCCTGCGATCTTGTCACTCAGCGCGGCGCGGGCCGGACGGGACGAGGCCGGACCGGCTATCCAGCTGCCGTTTCTGGGGGACGTGTAGCATCGGCCGTGTTTGCGCCGCTGCGCAGGAGCCCGCCCAGTGCCAGCAGGAAGCTGAGCAGGTAGACAATCCACCCAAGAATCGGGATCCGCCCCAAAATGACGATCAGCAACGCGCCCAGCATAAGGAGATAGAAGGGCGCGCGTTCCCCGCCCAACCGTCGACCGATGGCCTCGCCCAGCCAGTAGCCGGTGAGAAGTGGACTGAAAAACCAGACGAGAGCGGAGGCGGCGACCAGGAAAACGAACATGGCGACAGCGGGCAGCACGCCCCAGAAGGCAGCTGTGAAGATGACAAGCACGATCGATGCGATTGGAATGAATATAAGCAGGACCGCGGCGATCAGACCGTAGACGCCGGATTCGAGCGGGTTTGCGCGTATTGCCGCCGCCGGGCGGAGCAGCGTGTTGGGCCGGATACGGAAAAGCAGCCATCCGAGAATGCCGACGCCGATGACAATGGCGGCAGTTCTCAGGACCCAGCGGATGAAAGCGCCGACGATCGAGCCGCCAACGTCCTCGTCGGGCTCCGGGGCTTCAAACCTGATGTCGCGGGCAATTCCGGCCGGGAGTTCGAGCGGCTCGGTAGCGGTGTACTTGAGCTCGCCGCCGATACGAGCGGCATCATCAATGTAAAACTCACCGGCCTGGATATTGGCATCACCGCCAATCACGCCTGCAAAATCGAGCGCGCCCATGCCGCCGGAAAAGTCCCCTCCGATCGAGCCGGAGATTTCGGCGCCGCCGGCAAAGGCGAAGAGATCACCGCCGATCTCGCCGCTGATGCGGAGCCCTTGCTCGATGGAAGGGAATCCGGTGTCGAAAGAGAAGTCGAAAGGACCTCCTGCACCGGTCAGGAAGGCATCGTCCCCGACCAGACCGGAAATTTCGACGCCGGCGCCCGCAACGCGCAAATCGTCCAACACTGCCCCCGCGACAACGACGCTGTTACTCGCCGCCCAGAGGTCGCCTTCGATGACCCCGGTCGGCCCAATCTCGATATATTGCGCTCCGGCGATCAGATCTCCCTTTACGATGCCGTTGATGTAAATCTCATTGGCGCCAACGTATAGATCGTCATCGACAACCTCTCCCTGGGCCACTGTGTAGATTTCATCGTCGGACAGTTCGGCAGAAAGTGCCGCGCCTGAAACGGCCACTGCCAGAAAGACCACGAGCGTCAACACAAGCCAGCGGTTTGCGATCTTGCCAGAATTCATCACTTTCGCCCCTTCGGACTCCATATGTCAAGAGCTGTTGAACCGGTGGAATCGCCTCGATAGTACACTACAACCTGAAGTGGCCCAAGTTTCCAGCAATGGCAGAAGCTGGGGCAAAGGGAGTTGTGCGCGTTTGAGCGGTTACGCGCAAGGAAGCGACGTGTTGGAGGAGCCGGCCGGCATCAACCGTGCAAGACGACGTTGTGGAACAGGTCCGGCTCCTGGTAGGCGCTGGGCGCGGGAAAGGCGCGCGTGTAGCTTTCGTAACGGGAGAGACGTCTGCGCAGCGGTTTGGGCAGCGCGCGCAATGTGGAGGGGCCGCCGCTGTACTGGCTGGCATGGGCGCGGCTGGCACGCTCCTTTTGGCCGAGAAAGGCGTCCACGTCGATGCGGGCATGGATCGGCGTCTCCCAGCTGGCGATCTGGACGAGGTCGACGTCCTCGTTGCGGCCCACCTTGCGGGGGTTGCGGCCGGTCAACTGCATGAATTTCACGATCCAGCGCAGCATCCGCTTGTCAAAACAGGTGTAGTAGAGCTTTTGCGGCCGGTGCGGCGGCATTCCTGCGCCTCCAGGGAGCGCCGGCGCCGCAATCTCCTGACCGGCGGCATAGAAAGCTACCGTAGCCGCCTCGCAGCAGCGGACGTGATCGGGATGTCCATAGCCGCCGTAGGGATCGTGGGTGATCACGACCTGGGGCGCCAGGCGGCGGATGTAGTCCACCAGCTCGACCGCCAGACGCTGCACCGGCTGTTGCACGAGCGCCCTGGGATGCGCATTATCGGGCGAGCCGCGCATGCCGCTGTCGCGATAGGGAAGATTCCAGATGCTGGTGATGCCAAGATGGACGGCAGCGCGGGCAAGCTCTTCGCTTCGCTCCTGGGCCAGCGTGCGACCGTCCTGGCGGCGGTGGCTTTCGTTGACCGTGCCGGCGTCACCGTCGGTTGCGATGATGACATGCACCTGCACGCCCTGCGCGGCGTAACGCGCCAGCGTTCCGCCCGGCCCAAAACTCTCGTCGTCGGGGTGGGCAAATACACCCAGAAGCGTTCGTAAACCGTTCATTTCACTTCTCTCGCTAATGTCGTCATTGTGGGCCTAAGGCGAATGTCCGGCAGGCTGCACCGGCGCCTGCGGCTGTGCTCTGCCGCGCAAGAAGCCCCAGATGATACGGTGCACCAGATGTTCAACCGGCGCGCGGTCGTCGGTAAAGACAGGCGTGCCCGCCGGTGGCTCTGCGGCCCGCACGCGCGACAAACTCTCCCCGACAAACTGACGAAATTCGCGCGGGAGAGAAAGGGACAGAGTGGCTACATTTGCGGCAAAGGTTGCCTGTGCCGCCGGCTGGACAGTGGCAACGACGAGGGAGTTGCCCAGGTCATCGGGCGGCCCCGGCTCGTCCACGACCAGCACGGAGGGGAAGATTTCTGCCAGCGTTGCCGCCAGCGCGTCAACGAGAGCAAAGTCTGTCGCAGAACGGCCGACATTGATCGCCAGGACACCCTGTTCGGTCATGTGCGCCCGCGCCAGGCGAAAGAACTCGACCGTGGTGAGGTGAAACGGAATGTAGGGCGGCCGGTAGGCGTCAACCAGCACGATGTCGAAGCGCGCGTCGTCCGGCTGCTCCTGTAGCCAGCGTCGACCGTCGGCCGCGACCGCCGTCAGATTGGGCTGGGTCATCCCGAAGTAGCGCCGCCCGACTTCGATGATCTGGGGGTCGAGTTCGATGCCGACGATTTCGACCGCACCGTAGATATCGTTGAAGAGATTGGGCGCCGTTCCCGCGGCCAGGCCTATGACGAGGACCCGCTCGTGCGCTGCCGGCGGGCCGTGGGTACGGAAGAGCGGCGCCAGCAGAAAATAGTCCCAGATTCCGTGACTGAGCAGGCTGTCAGGATGGTAAACGCTGTGGAGACCCACACCTTCGTTGAGCTGGAGGTGGCGCTCGCTGCCCCATGCCCGCACGACAATGTAGTTGTAGAGAGATTCGTCTTCATATAGAATTGGGCTGTCGTTCCGGCTGTCCCATTGGGCCCGCACGCTGCCGGGATCGAGCATAGCCAGCGTCAACGTAGCCCCGAGAGCCAGCAGCGCAAGCCCGGAGAGACGCCGGCTGCGCATGTTGAACAGCGCGGTCAAAAAGGTGACGACGAGGAGCAAGCAGGCGAGCAGGTAGAAGCTCCAGCGTGTGCCGTAGACCGGGATCAGCCACAGAACAGGCAGGAAAGTGCCGATGATGCTTCCGCAGGTTGCGATGGCGTAAAGCCGTCCGGCGACGCGTCCTGTCTCCTGCAGGTCGGAGACGGCCAGACGAACGGCCCACGGGCTGACCGCGCCGAGCAGGATGACGGGCAGGCTGAAGAGCAGCAGGACGACGAAGAGCGAGCCGGCGAGCAGGCCGGGCAGATAGTCGTTCAGCCCGATGACGGCCAGGCGCAGCACGGGAGGGCTGATGACCGGCGTCAGGGCGACACCGAGACCGGCCAATGCGGCAAGCGTCAGGAGACCGCCGAGGCTGGGGAAGCGGTCGGCCAGTTTGCCGCCCAGCCAGGCGCCCACGGCCAGGTACAGCAGGATCAGACCGATCACTGCCGCCCATACAATCTGGCTGTTGCCGAACCAGGGTTCCAGCAGACGGGCGGCGCTCAACTCGACGCCCAAGGTGACTGCGCCCGCGGTGAAGACGAGCAGCGAGAGAGATTTCATAGGGGAGCGATGTGGTAGCTGCGGCGACCTCCTCAGAACTGTTTTCACAGTATAGCACATCGAACGCGGCGAAGGAGAGAGGTTGGATGCCGCCTGCAGGCGCGTGGTGGGGAGCGCGAATTGAGACGCGAGCGAGTACTCCCCGCGGCTTCGCTCTGTTCCGAAAGAGGGGTTCGCGATGAGCACGACAGGCTCACAAAGCGACACGGCAGCGCCTTCGGCGATCGGCCCTATCGCGCTCTTCGGGTCGGGGGAGACCGCGCCGGGCGCGCACCGAATCCACGAGCGCGTGATGCGCCGGCTGCCGGCGCCGGTGTCGGTCGCCATTTTGGAGACGCCGGCCGGTTTTGAGCTGAACTCGCCTGCGGTCGCGGGCAAGGTCGGCGCCTACCTGGAGCGGCATTTGCGCAACTATTCTCCCCAGGTTTCGATTGTGCCGGCGCGCAAGCGCGGCACCGATTTCGATCCCGACGACCCCGCGCTGGCGACGGCGCTCTTCGAAGGCGACTATCTCTTTATGGGTCCGGGCAGCCCCTCCTACACGGTGCGGCAGCTGCGTGACAGCTATGCCTGGCATGCGCTGCGTGCGCGTCACCGGCTGGGCGCGGCCATCTGTTTTTCGAGCGCCACAACGGTCGCGTCGGGCCGCCACTCGCTGCCGGTCTACGAGATTTACAAGGTCGGCCAGGACCTCCATTGGATCGACGGGCTCGCCTTTTTCGGCGACTTCGGGCTGCGGTTGAGCGTGATTCCTCATTGGAACAACAACGACGGCGGCCAGGAGCTGGACACCAGCCGCTGCTACATGGGGCTGCCGCGTTTCGACGAGCTGTTGGAACTGCTGCCGGCGGACGTGACGGTGCTGGGCATCGATGAAAACACGGGCGTGGTGATCGACCCGGCGGCGGGTGAGTGCGAACTTGTGGGCCAGGGCGGCGCGACGGTGCTTTCGTCCACGGGAGAGCAAGTCTTCGTACAAGGGTCCCGTTTTCCCGTTACTGCGCTGGGAGATTGGCGGCTGCCGGCGACAGTTCAGGAGGGCATCCCCGCCGAGATATGGCAACGGGCCTGCACGGTGCAGGCCGCGGCCGATGAGCCGGCGGAGGCGCCGACGCCGCAGTCGATACTAGACCTTGCGGAGCGGCGCCAGGCCGCGCGCGCCGAACGCGACTGGGCCGTGGCAGATGCGCTGCGCGATGAGATCGCTGCGCATGGCTGGCAGGTCCACGACACGCCGGAGGGGCCGCGATTGGAAAAGGTGGAGTAAGTAGGTCCTAGCGGTTGCGTTTCGCTATTGACTGTATAGCAACGCCGTCCAGTTTAACTGCGGGCGACCTGCTTAACGCGGCGGGTGCATCGGCATGACAACGTGCAGGAACTCCTCGTCGCCCATCCCGACGGGGCGGATGGTGCCGGGGCGGTTTGACTGCGTGGTTTCCAGTACGACCTGGTCCTCGTCTATCTGACTGAGCACGGCGATCAGGAAACGAACGTCGAAGTCGATCTCCAGTTCGTCGCCTTCCACCATCGCATCCAGCTCATTTTCGCTGTTGCCCTGCTCGGGGCTGGTAGCGGAGAGATGCAGGTTGCCGACGCCCCCCTCCTCGCCGGATTCGACCTTGAGGCGCACGATATTTGCGTTGTCGCGGGCGAAGAGCTGCGCAACCCGCGCCGCCTGCAGAAGGTCCTCTTTTTCGACAACAGTACGCGTATTATGGCTCTTGGGGATGATCGCCCGGTAGTCGGGAAAGCGATCGGCGATCAGCTGGCTGACGAGATCGACCTGATGGAAGGAGCCGCGGCTCTCCGCGCCCCTACCCCACACTCGGAAGAGAATCTGATTGCGGGCCCGCGTGACGGTCACCTGGACCGGCCTCTCCTCATCAGAGTCGACGACGATCCGACCCAATTCGCCCAGGTGTCGCGCCGGCACGACGACCGACATATCTTCGCTGAAAGCCTCCCCAACCTCGATGCTGCGCACGCTGAGGCGGTAGCCGTCGGTGGCTGCCAGCGAGAGCCGCTCCCGGGCAAAGGTGACCTCGACGCCGGTCAGCGTCGGGCGGCTCTCGTCGGTGGCCGCCGCGAAAACGACCTGGTCGATCATCTTGGTCAGTCCGGCGGTCTCCAGCGCGACTGTACGTCCCTCCAGCGCCTCGGCGGTCTCCTCCGGCCCTTCGCCGCTATCGACGGTCGGGATCACGGGAAACTCCTGGGCGTCGATGCCTTTGATGTTGACATCGTAGTTGGCGCTGCGCAGGCGGAGCGTTTGCTTGCTGACCAACAGCTCCATATCGATCTTGCCGGGCGGCAGGCTGTTTACAAACTCGGCCAGCAGGCGGGAGGGGACGGTTATCGCGCCTTCAACATCGACGCTGGCGCCGACCCAGCAGTTGATGCCGATCTCCAGATTAGTGGCGGCCAGCCGCAGCTGGTTGTCCTTGGCTTCCAGCAGGATATTGCCCAGTACCGGCAGTGTGCTGCGGGACGATACCGCGCGACCGACGATCGATAGGCCCTTTGACAAATTCTCCTGAAAGCAGCTTACGCGCACGTTTTCCTCCCGTCCGACAGGAAATTAATCTGAATCTCAAGTGGATGCCGCAAATATAGCACAGTGGAAAGTTGCAGCCAAACCCCGGCGTGTGGATCAAACCGAAACAGCAGCCGCGGAATCGCAGTTCGGACAGAGAGCTTCCCGTGTACACCATCGCGGTGGGCGCAAAAAAGTGCGAATCAGACCTTGTTTGGCAACCAGCGCTCAGATTCTCTATAATTGAGGCGAACAGAGAAAGTGAAGAGAAGGCGGGAATGCTCCGAAACAGTGCGGCCGGGATTCTCGGGCGAGGGGTCGGCGGCCAGGTTCCCACCCCTCTCTCTCCGCAACCATTGCAGCAAAAGCGTGTTATTACGTTATGAAAGGGAAAGCTTCGAGCGGGCCGGAAAGCAGCGCCAACGGCAGCGAGCCGCAATTGTCGGCGACGCAACAGGAGGAGGAGCGGGCGGCTGAAGCGGCCTTGGTGGCGCAGGCGCAGAAAGATCCGCAGGCATTTGACGAACTGTACGAACGCTATATCGATCGCATCTATTCGTATGTGTATAGCCGGGTGCAGAACGTTCAGGACGCGGAAGACCTGACAGCGCGTATCTTCTACAGGGCTTTGAACCGCTTGGACAGGTACGAGGACAGAGGGCTGCCCTTCGGCGCGTGGCTGTTCCGCATCGCCCACAACCTGGTCGCCAACTGGCATCGAGATCAGAGCCGGCGGACCTTCCTTCCGATCGACGGGCTGATTTTTCCAGGTGCAAGGCGTGACGAACCGGAGGCCACAGTAGAGAGGCGCGAAGGGGAAGAGGCGCTCTGGGCGGCGATTGAACGGCTGCCGGAAGAGCGGCGGCGGCTGCTCTGGCACAAGTTCGGCGATCAGCTGACGAACCTGGAGATCGGTGAGTTGATGCAGAAGAGCGAGGGTGCGATCAAATCGTTATACTTCCGCACACTGGCGGCGCTGCGCAAGGATTTAGGCGAACAGTTCGATGACGACGGGGCGTCCCCCGTTCCTGAAGGGGAGAAAGGCGGAGAAACCAATGGAGACCGCGAATAGACTGGCCCGGTGGCGGCAGTTCAGAGTCGGCATTATGCGCGGCATCCCCTTTTTGCCATCGCCGCGCACCGAAACAGAGACTGAAGCGACTGAGGAAGCGCTGACGGAGGAAGAGGAGGAGCGGTTGGCGCAGATGGCGTCCTTTCTCGACAGGCTCTTCCCGTTTGTGAAGCCGTCGCCAACATTTCGAGCCCAATTGAAGCAGGCTCTCCTGGCCGAGCACCGGCGGCGTCTGGCCAGCGGCTCCGCTGTTCCGGTCCCGCAACAGGGCCGCATCTCCTGGCGCTGGTCGCTGGCCGCGACAGTACCGCTGCTAATCGGCGTGCTGGCCACCATCCTCTGGCGGCGCAGCCACCGCTCCGACGAGCAGTTGGCCTCCCTGATCGGCGGACAGTAGAGCGGCTCTTCCACACTCAATAAAACGCTACCTCCCGACTTCGCAGCCGCTGACTCGGCTGCGACATATCCCCTACCAACTTCTCGCAGTAGCCCTTCTCCAAAGAAACTGAAATACTCCTGCGCCAACATAACAGCCGGTTGCTACGCGCTTTGGGAACGCATTTCAGGCCGCGTCCAAAGTCCGTGCCTCAGGTCAGTTATAAACGTCCATCAAAGCCCTCGGCCCGATTCGCGGTAGCCAACCCCTGAGCCGGAGGAGCAACAATCTGAGGCTCAAATGCAAAGCTAACAAAGAGCCAACGAGAATCCAATAATAGTTGCTGTAAACTTGGCGGTATGTACAACACAGCCATTGCCACTTCCAATGAGAAGATCGCCTGGTTTACGGCCTGGCAAGACCCCGGTATCAGCCGGGCAACTGCAGATTACGCCAACTTATTTGAGAGCATTCGCGCGTACAATCAGGAAACGCCCGCATAAATCGCGTTTGGCGTCCACTACAACCGAATCATGGGCAATCAACGACGAATTGCCGTTCAGGCGCCTGGACCTCCCCAATTGGATTCCGCTTCCGGGAGGGACAGAAACAGCCGCACACAGTCCCATTGGTACCTGGCGATGCCAGGCCTCCAAACCATTGCCCATCCCTCCGACTCCACTCAAAACCCAGAACCTTCCTCTCCTGAACCGACTTCCCGCAGACGTCGGCTTTATTTCAATAGCCTGGCTTCGGCCGGTCTACCAAACGTTGTAAGCGCGTCGCGACCGACCGTTCCCGCTTTGGGAGGCGGTGGCAGCTCATGCCTTCCAGGCTGTCCGCGGCGCGAGCGCCAAGTCGAATCCTTACCCCTCAGCAGAAAAGAACGACCTGGTTCCGGCGGCGTGCATTCGCCTGCGCGGGCGTCGATGCGCCCGGATCATTCTCCCGCCGGCGTCTCCGAAGGCCGCAGCTGGCGGCCGGCAGGATTTCTCCCGGGACGCATCCCACTCACTTCACGCGTTGAGAGAGTACGTTGTAGGCGATTTCGCGGGCGGACCGGGTCGGAAAACTTCAGTCAACCCTTCCAGACATAAGGAGGAGTGAGCTAATGTTGCGCCATAAGCAGTCGAAGCCAACTCTGTTCGGCAGAGGACGATCTGCCGCCAAAGGGCTGAGTATCTGGCTGGCAGTGTCCATATTGATCTTGTTCAGCGTGCCAGCGCCGCTTCTCAGCAAGGTGTACGCCCAGGAGAACGGCCGGGCAGTCGGCGCCGTCCACGCGGCGAGCAACCAGCCCGGCGTCCTGGCAGTTTCGTGGGACCCTCCGGCGGAATCGCCGCGCGATTACCGCGTCAACTGGGCGCGCGCAAACGAGAGTTTTCCATCCTATAAGGGCGACCACGGTAACGCCTACCCGACCGGCCCGGCACTTACGATTTCCGGTCTGGAGCACGGCGTTTGCTACAAAGTAAGGGTGCGCGCCCGTTATGCCGACGCCCCGGGCGATTGGACCGACCAGGTCGAGGCTCTCGTCCAGGCCGCTTCCCCGACCCCCACAGAAACACCCCCGCCAACGCCAACCAACACGCCCCCGCCGACTGACATGCCCCCACCGACCGACACGCCCACTCCGGTAGAAACACCCCCACCGACGAACACCCCCCAACCGACAGATACCCCACCACCGGCAGACATGCCACCACCGGCAGACATGCCCCCACCGGCAGACATGCCCCTACCGACTGACACGCCCCTACCGACTGACACGCCCCTACCGACTGACACGCCCCCACCGGCAGACATGCCCCCACCGGCAGATACGCCCCCACCGACAGATACGCCCCCGCAAGCAGACACGACCTCAACGAACGATACGCCCCCTCCGTCAGATTCGCTCCCGCCTGCGGCAGCGATGCGAGCCAGAGATGCGACATCTCCGGCAGCAACAACAAGCCCGCCCGTCGCTTCGACTGAATCAGCGGAAGCTCCCACCGACAAAGCCCCTCCGGCGGATGCCTCCACGCCGGAGCCCGAGTCCGCGGCAGAGGTGGCTCCCATCCCTGCGGCTTCCTTTAGCGAAAACAGTTCGCAGACTGAGTCCGGTATCTGTGATCGCACTATCCAGGTACGCAACAAAATCATCAATCTGCTGAATAGCCAGAATCTGGGCGGATTGGGCCTCCTGCATTGCAGCGAGGTGACCGAAGAATACCTGACAAGAATCTTCCAAATGGACCTGACAAGGGGAGGCGCCGAAGGCCCCATCGGCCCTTTGCAGGTGGGCGATTTCGCCGGTCTAACGGGACTGCGAGAATTGAATGTGCAGGACAACAACCTGACCGCGCTTCCTGCGGGCGTTTTCGACGGCCTTTCGAGCATGAATCTCCTCTTTATGCCGGATAGCAATATCACTTCGTTGCCGGATGGCGTATTCGATGACCTCGTCGACATGCATTCGCTGGCCATGCATGAAAATGAACTGACTTCACTGCCAGACGGAGTCTTCGACAGCTTGTCCGGTCTGAGACGGCTGACCGTTGCCGACAATAACCTGACCTCGCTGCCTGCCGGCATTTTCGCCGGAAACGGCAGACTGACGAATCTCCTCTTCTCCGACAACAATCTTTCCTCGCTGCCTGCCGGCATCTTCAGCGGCCTGTCCCACCTCAAGATCGTTAGCTTCGGGGGCAATTCTACGGATCCATTCATCTTGAGAACAGAACTGGAACGCGACGGCAGGGAAGTTTTTGTGAAGGTCATCGAAGGCGCGCCGGTCGATATGGCGATTACGCTGGCGGCTCAGAACGGTAGGCCCGCTCGCGCCACGGCGACGGTTAAAGCTGGTCAGACCCGTAGCGAACCGGTCACTTTCTCGCCGGCTGATGGCTTCGGCGAAATCAGGGTGACAATAGAAGCGGCAGAATTTCGGAACTATGACTATCTGAGTGGCCTCGCCATCAGCATGGACGCCGAGGTGGTGTTGGAGGCGATCCCCAAGGTTACGGTTGTCGTCACACCGGCGCCCACGCCGACGCCTACGGCTACGCCCGTGCCACCACCTTCAATCGAGATTACGGAGAAGGACGCCCTGGTTGCCCTTTACCTGGCTACTAATGGCGCAAATTGGGCCAACAATCGTAACTGGCTGAGCGAGGCTCCGATCAGCACCTGGCACGGCGTCTCGGTGGATGACAACGGTCGTGTCATCGATTTGGAGCTTCGAGGCAACGGGCTGAGTGGATCCATTCCACCGGAAGTGGGTAATCTCACCCAACTGGACGAACTGGACCTGGCTTCGAACAGTGTGGGAGGAACCATCCCGTCGGAACTAGGGCAACTCCCAAACCTGAGATTGCTGTTCCTGCAATACAATCGGCTGAGCGGCCGAATCCCGCCGGAGTTGGGCAGCCTGGCGAGGCTAAGGGCTCTGGGCCTGCACAACAACAAGCTGAGCGGCCCTGTCCCGCCGGAATTGGGCAATCTCGCCAACCTGAAGGAACTGTGGCTTTTCAACAATGAACTTAGTGGTGCGATCCCGCCACAACTGGGCCGCCTCTCCCGCCTGGAGGCCCTGCGTCTCTTCGGCAACCAGCTGGATGGAGAGATCCCAGTGCAGCTGGCCGACCTGGCCAGACTGAAATCTCTGGACCTGTCCGACAACAACCTGAGCGGCGAGATTCCCCCTCAGCTGGGCAACCTGGCCAACCTGAGGTTCCTGGGTCTTGCCATGAACAGGCTGAGCGGTGCAATCCCGGCGCAACTGGGCAACCTGGTCAGGTTGAAACAACTGGACTTGTCGAAGAACAGATTGAGCGGACCAATCCCGCCGGAGCTGGGCAACCTGGCCAGCCTCGAATATGTGTGGCTCTGGTTCAACCAGTTGACCGGCCCCATCCCTGCGCAGCTGGGCAATATCGCCAGCTTGAAACATATCAACGTTTCCGCCAACAAACTGAGCGGGGCGATTCCACCAGAACTGGGCAACCTCACTGACCTGGTGTCCTTCTGGATCTTTGGCAACGAGCTGAGCGGACCGATCCCAATGCAGTTGGGGAACCTCACCAACCTGCACGAGGTCTACATCTCAGGCAACCAGTTGACCGGTTGCATACCGATGGCTTGGATGAATGCGCCGGAAAACGATCTGGAGTCTGTGGGATTGCCCTTCTGCGACTAGCCGCCGTCCGGCTTTTGCAGGCCGCCGCTCAGTTCGGATGGTTCCTGCCAAACGGCACGATCGAGGGAGGGTGGTTCTTCCGGACTGTGCGGCCTTGAATTCAGGGAAAACTGTCGGGGCCGTTGAATGAGACGGCCCCGACACCTTTGTGCGGAGAGATAGCTGCGTTGTAAGTGGAAGTAAAACGAACAGGCGAATGGAGACGGTTGGCGGAAGCGGACGTGCAGTTGACTGCAGCACAGGAGCGGGCAAAGCCGCCGTTCGTTATCACCTTTTCTTTTTCTGCCCGCGCGTGACGCTGCTCACACTATCCAGTTTCCCTTTGCGATTTGCTGTCGTCCCCCCGGATGATGACTCTCCGAGCAATCGCCCCTGCACCAACTGCTCTTCTGTTTTCGGCGCCCCTTTTGACCGCCCTTCCGCACGGGCTTCGCTGGATTTCGCCGACTTTTGGGCCCGAGGGGTGGAATTGGAAGGCTGTGGCGAAGAAACATTGGAAACGGGCTTTTTCGCTTTGGCTGAACCGGATGGTTGATTCACGCGGTTGCCGTCGGCTTCGGTCGCGGTTTGCCCTGCGGCATCCCGGGCAGCCCGCTTCGGCGGCTTTGACCGGCGCGCGTTCGTCTTGGGATTCGCTCTCTCTGCCGCGAGCTTTTCTTTGGCGTCAGAGGGAGTCGACTTGCCCGCCTCCGGCTTTCGCCTTCTGGCCGTTTCGCTGTCCAGCGAACGCCCTCTCTTGGGCGCTGGCTCACTGTCAGTGGCAGAGGCTCTGCTCGTATGCTTGCGGCGCTTGGAGACTGACTCTTTCTTCGCCTGATCGTTACGCGTCGAGCCTCCATCCGCTGGGTGGGCATCCGCTCCACCTTTAGAGGCCGGTCGCCCGGTCGCGCCAGTCACGCTTCCATTTGCCTGTGGCGCGGGCGGCGGCGGCGGATTTTCCATCGCGACAACGACCGGCGAGACGGCGTGCACGGACGCGACAGCGTCGCTCTGCGCCAGGTCGACCGCCTGCGAACCCAGCGTGCTGCGTCCGCTGGACGGGATATCATCGAACGCGACCGGTTTGGCCACGCCTCTCTTGGTCACGCAGACCGCAAACGAATGCTCCGGCGTCAACATGGTCGCGCCGGCAAGCTCACCGCCGTGCTCGCTGATCTTGTGGGCGATGATGCCGCCGCCGCCGCGACCCTGTGGTCCGAACTCGCTCATGCGGGTGCGCTTGACAAAACCGGCGGCCGTCGCCGTCAGAAGCTCGCCCTCGGGCGCTACTGGCAGCCCCGCGATCACCTCATCCCCGCGTTTCAGACTGATGCCGGCGACGCCGCGGGCGGCCCGCCCCATCACGCGCACCACTTCCCCCGGAAATCGAATGCCGCGGCCCTGGCGGGTGACGAGGACGACCTCACCGTTGCCGGGCGTCACGAACGCGCAGGCCAGCTGGTCTTTGGCCGCCACCCGCATCACATCCAGCGCGCCCGTGGCAGTCTGCGTGATTTCGGCCACAGCGATGCGCTTGACATTGCCCTGGCGCGTGACAAGAAAGAGGAAGCCGTCGGACGCTTCCTGGGGCAGGGCGAGCATCGCGGCGATTCCATCGCGCCTGCTGTAGCTGGTCAGGTCGGCGAGATGCCGGCGCCCTTCCTGGGGAATTTCATGGATGGCGAGGCGGCGACAGCGTCCGTCCGCGGAAAAGATGTATAGGTGATCGCGCGTGTTGGCCGTCAGCAGGGCGAGCGCGGCGTTCTGACCGGCCTGACGCAGGCCGGCGCGGCTGATGCCGCTGAAGTCCAGACGCCGCACTTCACCGTTGGCGCCAAGGGCGACCCAGACCCGTCGGTCGGGCAGCAGATCGGTAGCTGTGAGCGTGCCCTGCGGACGTTCGACGATCTGCGTGCGGCGGCGGTCGGCGTGCTGCTCACGCTGGGCCAGAAGCTCCTCGCGCACGACGCCGAGAATCTTGGCTTCGTCGGCCAGCAACTCCTCCAGGTTGGCGATGCGCTGGCGCAGCTCCTTATGCTCGTCCTGCAGCTGTCTGCGCTCGAGCGCGGTCAGCCGCCGCAGCGGCATGTCCAGGATCGCCTGGGCCTGCACCTGGGTGAAGCCGAACTCGCTTACCAGGTTCTTGCGCGCCGTCTCTACACGCTGGCTGCGGCGGATCGTCCGAATGACTTCGTCGAGAATGTCAAGCGCTTTGAGCAGCCCTTCGACGATATGGGAGCGGGCCCGGGCCTTCTCGAGGTCGAACTGCGAACGGCGGCGGATGATCTCCTGGCGGTGCTCGACAAACAGAATCAGGATCTGCTTGAGTGTGAGTGTGCGCGGCTCGCCGTTCACCAGCGCCAGCAAGGACATGCCGAAAGTCTGCTGCATCGGCGTCAGTTTGAGGAGGCGGTCCAGCACCACCTGCGGCTGCACGTTGCGGGTCAGCTCGATGACGATGCGCATGCCGGCGCGGTCGCTCTCATCGCGCAGGTCGGTAATGCCATCGATCCTGCCGTCGCGCACAAGCAGCGCAATCCGCTCGAGCAGATTGGTCTTGTTCGTCTGGTAGGGCAGATCGGTCACGACGATGCGGCTGCGGCTGCGGCTCATCTCCTCAAAATGGGCCTTGGCCTGCAGGATCAGCCGCCCTCTGCCGGTTGCGTATGCCTGGGCAATGGCGTCGATCTCCTCTTCCCCTTTGTTGCCGCGGCGGAAGCGAAAGAGAATTCCGCCGGTGGGAAAGTCGGGCCCCTTGATGAACTTGAGCAGGTCATTGACCCCGATCTCTTCGCGTCTTTCAAACTGATCGATCAGATAGACGGTTGCGTTGACCACTTCAGCCAGATTGTGGGGAGGGATGCTGGTCGCCATGCCGACGGCGATACCGTTGGCGCCGTTGACCAGCAGGTTGGGCAGCGCGGCCGGCAGGATGCCCGGTTCCTTGAGGGTCGTGTCGAAGTTATCGCGCCAGTCGACCGTCTCCTTCTCGATATCCGCCAGCATCAGGTCGCTGATGGCGGCGAGACGCGCTTCGGTATAACGCATCGCCGCGGCGTTGTCACCGTCGATCGAACCGAAGTTGCCCTGGCCGTCGACAAGAGGGTAGCGCAGGCTGAACTCCTGGGCCATGCGCACCATGGCGTCGTAGACCGATGTGTCGTTGTGCGGGTGATACTTGCCCAGGACTTCGCCGACGATGCGCGCGCTCTTCTTGTAAGGCTTGTTGCTGGTTACACCCATATCGTGCATGGCGTAGAGGATACGCCGGTGCACCGGCTTGAGGCCGTCGCGCACGTCGGGCAGGGCGCGGGCAACGATGACGCTCATGGCGTAATCAAGATACGCCACCTGCATTTCAGCGGTTATATCGACGCCGCGAACGTCTCCAGTCATCTTCGTCGTCTACTCACTGAGAAAGGTGTGAAGTGAGGGCTGTTTGCCCATGCAATTCAATGTTCGCATAGGGACTACATCACGTCAAAGGAAGAGTTGGAATGACACGTACCAGAGTCGGAAAAGCCATAGAACTGCAGCTTGCTAATGCAAGCGACAACACCGGTAATGTTTTTTCTCAATCATCACGGGATGCTCACGCCCAGAAAAGAAAGTCCTATAGAGGCGGAGCACATTCCAAAGGAATGTCATCGTATGTTCTTCCATGCAGGAGACGGCCTGTGCGGCTCTTCTTTGGTCCGCCCCACTGTTTGAAGAAGAACGGTACTTCCCGCTCCTCGCACTTGGACAAGATCGACTCCACCCAAATCGCTTGCATAGGACGTGCGCCAGGGCCAGACTCTCCTCCCACAATCACCCAATGAATGTTGTCAAGTGACAACGAATCCAGCGGACCAATCAGCGGCTCGCATGAGAGGAATCTTATGTGTGCGGACACTCGCTGCAGATGCTCGACTCTATACAGTACCTGCTCATCTTCGACGCTGACACCCATCCAGACGTTTTCAGGCCAGGGCAATTGCTCGGCAAGAGCGCACAGGCGCTCGCTCCGTTTGGTAAGTACCTGAAACGTGTGACGCGAGCACTCGTTCATCACAGCAAAAACCCGTTGAATGAATTCAAGCGGCACATCTTCATGAAACAGATCGCTCATCGAATTGACAAACACGACTCTGGGTTTTGACCAGCGATACGGTCTTTCCAGGACATCTTCATGCAATGCGAGGTCAAAACCATTAGCATAACGCGCTACACCCATCGCCTTCAACCTCTTGGCCATCCGTTCTGCGTAACAAAACTTGCAACCCTGGCTGACTTTAGTGCAGCCGGTGACAGGATTCCACGTTACTTCGGTCCACTCGATATGTGAACGTGTGGCCATGATTATCCCCTTAGGATATCGTTTGCAATTTTCACAGCTGTCGGCGCGCCTCTGGGATTCGCGGCAGCAAAAAACAGTTGATAGATGGGGACCCTTCTTGAATTGAGCAAGACAAGTGAGTTCTCGGCGACTCGATCAAACACTGTTCCTAAGCGCCCAAGAAAGAACTGCCCTATGCTTTCGAAAGTTGCCTTCTTCTCCGAATCCAATTGTGTCGTGTCCGACGGAAGGAGGGACAACTGGGCCTGGGGCTGAGGATTAGTATTGTAAAAGACATCTTTCCATATTTCGGTACCGAAAAAGCGAGTGAGCTTATCAGCCCATGCACCTTCCGGTATGCCTCTTCGAGTCAACACTCGGTTAATGGCCTGTCCGACTGGCAATAATACCCAAAGGTCGACCGCCTGGGTTGCGGCCAATGCTTCTATTGTCTTCCAGTCCACGGCTATTCCGTAGGGATCCAAGAAGACTACCGCGCGATTTCTTTCCCAGTTCATGCTTCCACACCATTCTTGAAGAAACTCGTTTGCATCCTGCTGCACTATCTGAATTTCTCTGTCGGAGTAGCGCCTCTCAAGAGTTCTCAATTCTTGCACAAATGCAGGCTTGTTCTCGTATCGCTTGAAGGGTGGATCTAATTCAAGGGCAATATTGCTCCATAAAACTGTCTAACGCCTGGAGATCTTCAAACAGAGACAGTGTCGAAACTGGATCGGTTTCTCCTGATTTTCTTGAGCCCGTCCCCGCAAATGCGTCTACATAATAGGTAGTGTAGTGCCTAGCCCATTCGTTGGCCGTAAAAATCGTCATGTAGGCACGCAAATACTTCCGTAGCCGTTCCAGTTTTTCCTGTGTCCAGTCGCCGCCAAATTGATGTATTGTAAGCATTCAATTCCCTTATCCAAGTTGCCAAACGGAATATCTGACTACTACACCTGCTCCAGCTTCAACGCCTGGCGCAGTTCGATCACCTGGTCGCGCAGGGATGCCGCGCGCTCGAACTCCAGCTTCTGGGCGGCCTCCTGCATCTCCTCCTCCAGTTCAGCGATCTGGCGCACGATCTCATCCGGGGAGAGGGTGGCGAGATCCGGCGCGGCAGCCTCGCCGTCGACGTTGTAATCGGCCTGCTCCTCGGCCATTACCTTCATGCGGTCGGTCAGATCGCGGATGCTCTTGACGATGCTGCGCGGCTCGATGCCGTGCGTCAGATTGTGGGCCTCCTGGATGCGGCGGCGGCGATTCGTCTCGCCGATGGCCTTCTCCATCGCTTCGGTCGTCTTGTCGGCGTAGAGAATCGCACTTCCCTCGACGTGGCGGGCCGCGCGCCCGATCGTCTGAATCAGAGACGATTCGCTGCGCAGAAAGCCCTGTTTGTCCGCGTCCAGAATTGCCACCATCGTGACCTCCGGCAGGTCCAGACCTTCGCGCAGCAGGTTAATGCCGACGACCACGTCGTAGACCCCCAGGCGCAGATCGCGCAGGATTTCGACCCGCTCCAGAGTGTCGATCTCGCTGTGGAGGTACTGTACTTTGACGCCCAAATCGGCCAGGTATTCGGCCAGGTCCTCGGACATCCGCTTGGTGAGGGTCGTGATCAGCGCGCGCTGGCCGATCGCCACGCGTCGATGCACCTCGTGCAGCAGGTCTTCGATCTGGCCTTCGGTCGGCCGCACTTCAACGATCGGGTCTAACAGACCTGTCGGGCGGATGATCTGCTCGACCACCTGCTCGGCCTGCGCCATCTCATAGTCGGCCGGCGTGGCGCTGACGTAGATGACCTGCTTCACGACTTCGGCGAACTCGTCGAATTTGAGCGGCCGGTTGTCGAGCGCGCTCGGCAGCCGGAAACCGTGTTCGACCAGTACCTCCTTGCGCGAGCGGTCGCCGGCGTACATGCCGCGAATCTGCGGGATCGTCATGTGGCTCTCGTCTATAATCACCAGCCAGTCCGCCGGAAAATAGTCGAGCAGGGTCCAGGGACGGCTGCCGGGCGGGCGCCGCGCCAGGTGGCGGCTATAGTTTTCGACACCGTTACAGTAGCCGATCTCCTGCAGCATCTCGATGTCATAACGGGTGCGCTGGCCGATGCGCTGGGCCTCCAGCAGTTTTCCCTGGCCCTCCAACTGCTCGGTCTGCACCTTCAACTCGGCTTCGATGTCAACGATCGCTTCCTTTACCTGTTCCTGGTGGGTGATGAAGTGCTTTGCCGGAAAAATCTCGACTTCGGGAAAGTCGTCCAGGATCTCACCGGTCAACGTGTCGATTTCGTTGATGCGCTCGACCTCATCGCCCCAGAAGCTGACGCGCAGCGCGTTGTCGCTGTAGGCCGGCTGCACCTCCAGCACATCCCCGCGCACACGGAACTTGGCCCGTTGCAGCGCTGTGTCGTTGCGCTCGTAGAAAATGTCGACCAGATGACGCAAGACCTGGTTCCTGCGAACCATCTCGCCCACGTTCAGCTTCAAAGCGACCTGCCCGTAATCCTGGGGACTGCCGAGGCCGTAAATGCAGGAGACCGAGGCGACGATGACGACATCATTGCGGCTGAAAAGGGCGCTGGTCGCGGCCAGGCGCAGGCGCTCGATCTCCTCGTTGACCTGGGCATCCTTCTCGATGTAGGTATCGCTGCGGGGGATGTAGGCCTCAGGCTGGTAATAGTCGTAGTAGGAAACGAAGTACTCGACCATATTGTTGGGAAGGAACTCGCGAAACTCGCTGTAGAGCTGCGCGGCCAGCGTCTTGTTGTGCGCGATGACGAGCGTCGGCTTCTGGATCTCTTCGACCACCTTTGCCATTGTGAAGGTCTTGCCGCTGCCTGTGACGCCGAGCAGTACCTGGTGCGCCATGCCCGCGTCGATGCCTGCGGCAAGTTTGGAAAGCGCCTGGGGCTGGTCGCCCATTGGCTGAAAGTCACTGACTACCTGAAAAGACGGCATCTCCGGCTCCGTCGATCGAATCGAACTTTTGTTCGCGATGTGTTTGTGATTATAACCGTACTGCCCGAATCTGTCCAGCGAAGGCGGGCTACTCTCCGCCTACCCTCTGCCTACAAGAAAGATCCGGAATTGGTCATTCCGGCAGAAGGGCCAATCGTGTATAATCGGAATCGATGAGCGTATTCCACCTTCTGCGGCGTAACTACAAAGAGTCGTCAACCAGGTCTCCGCTAGAGAAAGGCGTGCAAAGGAATCGGCGAAGGGGCGGCGTGCCTCTGCTCGCCCGTACGCTGATCGCCGCGCTCGCGGCCGTCGCGCTGATGGGAGTCGATTTCGGCGCGGGCGTTCCGCATGTGAACCTGGCCGCGGCCCAGGAGGAGGCAACCTCCACCCCCGACACGCGGCAGCCAAATACGGCGACCGCGACAGGTACCCCCTTGCCCACCCCGACCCGCTCGGCCGAGGAGCTGTCTGAATCGATTCGCGCCACCGCGACCGCCCGCGCGCAGGTGACGCTTACCGCCGCCGCGGTCGCCACCAACATTGCCCTCACGCCAACGGCCACTCAGACGCCTACACCTACCTCTACGCCGACGCCCAGCGCCACACCCACGCCGTCCCCCACGCCCACGCCGGGCCCGGATGAGATCCTGGATGCGCGTATCGACCGAATGATCGCGGAGATGTCCGTCGCAGACCGCGTGGGCCAGCTGTTTGTGATCACGTTCCAGGGCAGCGATGCGGGCCCGCGCAGCGACATCGCCGAGCTGATCGAAGAGTACCGTGTAGGCGGCGTGATTATCAGCCCGAACAACCGCAACTTCAGCAACTACAGTGAGGAGCCCAAAGAGGACGTGGCGCGGCTGACCAATCAGCTGCAGGCTTTGGCCTTTGGCCTGTACCTCGCTCCGACGGAGGCGCTGAACGCGAAAGTGGGCACGGCGACCATCCCCGGCATTCTGCCTTCCTCGCTCGAGCAAAGATTGCCTTTGGAACTGCCAATGCTGATCGGCGTTGAACAAGGCGGCGACGGCCTGCCGGTCTCGGTCCTGCGCGCCGGTTTTACCGCGATCCCGCCGCAGATGGCGCTGGGCGCGACCTGGAACCCGGAACTGGTGGAGGAGGTTGGGGCTGTCCTGGGGCGCGAATTGCGCAGCGTCGGCGTAAATCTGCTGCTGGGGCCGACGCTGGACGTGATGGAACAGCCGCGGCCGGACCTTGTGGCCGGCTTCGGGCTGCACGCATTCGGCGGCGAACCGTTCTGGGTAGGCCGATTGGGCCAGGCCTTTGTGACCGGAATTCACCGCGGCAGCGACGGACGCATTGCAACGGTCGCCGGCCACTTTCCCGGACAGGGAGGCACCGACCGGCGACCGGAGGAGGAGATCGCCACCATCCAAAAAAGCTTGCAGGAGCTGCAGCGCATCGAGCTGCCGCCCTTCGCCGCGGTGGCCGAACGCCCGTCCGCGATCCTGCGGGTAGATGGGTCGGAGGCCTCGACCGAAGCGCTGATGTCGGGGCATATCCGTTTCAGCAGCTTCCAGGGTAGCCGCGAGCGAACGCCGCCCATCAGCCTGGCGCAGGAGTTGGGCGTTCTTCTCGACCTCGACGAGTTTGCGTCTTGGCGCGCGCATGGCGGCATTCTGATGAGCGATGCTCTTGGCGTCCCGGCTGTACGCCGCTATTACGACCCGCAACTGCAGGAGTTTCCGCGGCGGCGCATCGCGCTCGACGCATTTACCGCCGGCAACGACCTGCTCTACCTGGCCGACTTTTCGTTGACCGACAGCTGGCTGGATGCCAGGGCCAACATTAAAGAGACGATCATCTTTTTCCGCGAGCGCTACACGAACGATGCCGAGTTTGCCGCCCAGGTCGACGCCTCTTTGCACCGGGTTCTGCGCCTGAAACTGCGGCTGTACGACCCCGGCTACCCAGAAGAGATGGCGGAAGACACGCAGGCTATGATGGAAGTACCGATCGAGGTCGATATTGCAAACGTGCTGGTTGGACCCGATGATCTGGCGGAAGGGTTCGGCCCCGATCACCGGAAAGAGGCCCAGACTCTGCTTGACCAGGTCGCCGGCGAGGCGCTGACGATCTTCTTCCCCGATTCACCAGGGCTTACCGATCCGCTGCCCGCGCCGCCGGCCGAAGACGAAAACATCCTGATCTTCACCGACAGCCGTATCCTGCATGAGTGTGACGTCTGCCCGCCTGAGCCTGCAGTCGAACCGACCGCATTGGAAGAGATTATGCTGCGGCTCTACGGGCCGGAAGCGACCAACCAGCTCAAACCGGAACAGATTCGCAGCCGCGGGTTTTTCGAATTGAACTCGCTTCTCAACGGCACAGCCGATGAGGCGCTGGCGGATGAGTTGGATGAGGAGATCCTTAACGCCGACTGGCTGATCTTTGCGATGCTTGATGTCGATGTCGCCAACTACGAGAGCAGCGACGCGGTCAAGCAGTTTCTGCGCCTGCGCAGCGACCGCCTGCCGGGCAGCAAGCTGGTGGTGCTCGCGCTCAACGAGCCCTACTTCTTCGATTCGACGGAAATCGGCAAGATGACTGCCTACTTGGGCGTTTACTCGAAAACGCAGCCGTTCCTGGAGGCGGCTGTGCGTGCGCTCTTCCGTTCACGTGCGCAGCCGGTGCGGGGGGCGCCGCCGGTAAGCGTGCCCGGCACCCGTTTCAGCAACCTGGTCGAGCGGCTGGAGCCGGACCCGAACCAGACCATTGGGCTTACGCTGCTGAACGAAGGGATCGTCTTTGAAGAAACGGAAGAGGACGAAGTCATCGTCGCGCAGGCCGACCTGTCGCTGGGCGACATTCTTGAGCTGCAGGCCGGCCCGATCCTGGACCGCAACGGGAACATGGTGCCCGACGGAACGCCGGTAAACTTCCGGCTGTTCTATGAGGGCGAGGAGTTCGTGAGGCAGGTGAATCCTGTGGGCACGCGCGGCGGATATGCGCGCAGGTCGGTCCCGTTGGAACAGGCGGGCACCCTGGTGATCGCGGTCAGCAGTGTGGAAGCGACCTCGAGCACCGAGATCCGTGCGAGCATTCCGGCGGCGGATGGCGAAGGAGACAGAACTCGAATTTCGATATCCGATCCGATTTCCCCGCCCGCGCCGACGCCGACGCCGCCTCCGCCGCCCACAGCCGAGCCGACAGCACAAGCCGTGCCCACGCCAGTCCCCACCCCCGTGCTGCCTGAAAACGTTGAGGTCGACGTGGCATCGCTGGCGGTCGCGTTGGTCACACAGCTGATGGTGTTGGCGCTGTTGCTGGTGGTGCTGGTGCAGGTGATGCCGCGTCAGCTGCTCGTGCACCGTCTGCTGTGGGCGATGATCGTGGGCTGGTGCGCCTATATCCTCTACGGCCTCGGCGCCATCCCCGGCGGCGTCTGGATCCAGGTCAACCTCTACCCCTGGGATAGCGTGCCGATCGTGGTGATCGGGATGTTGATCCCGCTCGTCTGGCTGCAGTTCCGCGCGGAGTAGGGGGGCGGTTTCCCCTCATTGCTAATCGAATGCCTCGGCGCGACGCTTAGGCGCGTGGGCTAGCAGTTTTGCCTCGCATAGGCGAGTCGACATCATACTGTCAGTTGCCCGTCGCCTCTTCCGGCGCGTCGTCGGGCCGCCAGTCCCGGTCGATGAGACGGAGGACATGAATGCCGCTGCGGAAAATATTGCCTTCAGCCAACATAAATGTACCCGTCGCGGAAAGCGACATCAGCAATTGAATCGAAAGGATGGTCTGTTTTCGGTCACAGGATTCTTGGAGATCATACCGATAAGGATGGGATTGGCCGCATCGGAGACATCGAACACCTGCAAACCGTTGGAATAGGCAGGGTAATTGAAAAGGCCTTTGTTATGGACGTGAACAATGGAGACAAAAAGTAGACTGTCTTCCCCGATAACCATGTCGGCATTCAATTGCTCTTCATAGAGTACGAGCCTGCTCGGATCGGACACATCCACGATGGCCGTTTTCTCACTCAGAGAGCTTTGAGAGGACAAATGCACGTAGTCTGAGGAAACTGTCACATCCGGCAGATCGTTAAGCCCATAGAGGAACTGCAAAGGCAGAAAGGCGACTGCGAGCGGCTCGGCCGGGTCGCTGACATCGAGAACCCACAGCCCTCCATCCTCTACCTCCTGCATCACCGGCCGATAAAAGGGGGTAGGAGTCCCCCCGCTGCGCGGGACAAAGTTGGCTCCTACTTCCTGCTCCGGGCCTGCGCAGTACGCATATCCTACCCTTACATATAGCAGCGAATCATTGAGCGCCATCCCCAGTGGTTCACCGTTCTCAATGTGTCTCCGGCTGCATGGGAGACTCTCAGAGGGGAACTCGTCGTGGGCTATGAAGGTACCGTGCGCCTTTTCGGCCTCCAGTTGTCGCAGGGTGGGATTGGCGCCGACTGTAGCGTCCTTGAATGGGCCGCGCGCCCGCGTTTGGGGTGGATAGTAAACACCCTCCAGCGAGTGCGCGTATGGATCGGCTGCATTGTAGATATGTATCCCGCCGTGCATTCCGAGGTAAAGGAGACCGTCCTCAGCTGCCAGCGGCCAGGCAGCGATTTTCCAATCGTCAGGGTCTTCTACTTGTCCGGGAATCACAGACGCCAGCTTGGGTGCCGCCGGCTCCTGCACATTGATGACCAGGAACTCGCCTGAGGGCGCGAAACCATAGACAAACCCGTCCATAGCGACGACTTTGGCAATGCCGGCCCCTTCATGTTCGAAGACACTGACGAGAACGGGCTCAGCCGGATCGCTCAGGTCAACAAAATAGACCCCGTCATCTTCGATTCCAGTGGCAAGCGTGGTGTTATCTACAAATGCCAGGCTTTCCGGCCCCTGCGCCAGTCTCAGAAGACGTATGTACTCGATATTGAACTGATCCAGGGGCGGGGAGACTTTATCAGACGAGAAACAACCGGTGAGCACGGGGAAAAGCAGCAGCACGCCAAGAGCGAACCAGACGATTCGTCTGTGGGAATACGGCTTGTGAGCGGACATCTCTTGACCACCTCGTTCAGTTCAATACCCTCTGCGGCCCGCTGCCGTTGGGCTGCACGGGGGCGTCCTCCTGGCGCCGGAACTGGTTCATGTACAGCTCGTAGTAGAAACCTCGCTGCGCCAGCAGCTCTTCGTGCCTGCCGCGCTCGATGAACTCGCCGTCGCGCAGGACAAGGACCTGGTCGGCGCTGCGGATGGTGCTTAACCGGTGCGCGATCACAAAGCTCGTGCGCCCCTTCAGCAGCTCGTTCAGCGCCGCCTGGATGCGTTGCTCGGTGCGCGTGTCCACGCTGCTGGTCGCCTCGTCCAGGATCAGGATGCGCGGGTCGGCCAGCGCGGCGCGGGCGATGGCCAGCAGCTGGCGCTGGCCCTGGCTCAGGCCGCTGCCGCGCTCGCCCAGCACCGTTTCGTAGCCTTCGGGCAGCCGCTCGATGAACTCGTGCGCCTGCGCCAGCTTGGCCGCAGTCACGACCTCCTCGTTCGACGCGTCGGGACGACTGAAGCGGATGTTGTCCATCACCGAGCTGCCGAATAGATAGGTGTCCTGCAGCACGATGCCGATCTGCTGCCGCAGGCTGTGCAGCTGTACGTCGCGCACGTCGACGCCGTCGATGCGCACGCTGCCGCCGGTCACGTCCCAGAAGCGGGGGATCAGGTTGATGATCGTCGTCTTGCCGGCGCCGGTCGGCCCGACGATGGCGACCGTCTCACCGGGCTCGGCATGCAGGTCAACGCCCTTCAGGACCGGCTCGCCCGGCACGTACTCGGCGTGGACGTCTTCGAGTGAAACCGAGCCCTCGATCACGCGCATCGGCTGCGCGCCGACCTTTTCCTGCACCTCCGGTACCTCATCCATCAGCTCAAAGATACGCTCGACACCGGCAATCGCGCTCTGAATATTTGTCCACATCACACTGATCTGGGAGATCGGCATGTTGAAGCGCTGGGCATAGCCGAGAAAGGTGACGAGCAGCCCCAGGGAAATCGCCGAGCCGGCCAGCGATTGACCGCGCAGCAGCAGCACGCCGCCGACGCCGACCACGATGGCGATGCCGAGGAATCCGAGCGCCTCCAACGCCGGCGCCAGCGCCGAAGTATAGGCGACCGCCTTGATATTGGCGTCGCGGTTGGCCGCGTTGCTGTGGCGGAACTGCTCGATATTCGTCTCTTCGCGGCTGAAGGCCTGTACCTCGCGCACACCGGAGATGCCCTCCTCCAACTCCGCGTTGACTTCGCCGATGCTCTCGCGCGTAACCCGGAACGCCTTGCGCGCCTGGTTGCTGAACCACACCGTCGTGACGACCATCAGCGGCACTACACTCAGGCTGATGAGCGCATAGGCCCAGTTCAACACCAGCATCTGCCAGATAATCCAGAGGATCAGCAGCGCGCTGCTCAGCACCTGAACGAGAGCAAAGCTGACCGCCTGCTGGACCGTATCCGAGTCGTTGGTAATGCGGCTCATCAGGTCGCCGGTCTCGTTGCGGGCGTAGAAGCCGAGCGAAAGCCGGTGCAGATGTGCGAACAGGCGCACGCGCACGATGCGCAGAACGGTCTGGCCGGTCCAGCTCGTGCTGAAAAACATCAGACCGCCGGTGACCGCGCCGACGAGATAGTATGCAACGATAACGAGCGTGATGTTGAGCAGGCCCCGCATCAGGTCTGCGCGGACTGGGCTGCCCTGGGCGAATTCGGGCGCCCACCAGCAGTTGGCCTGGCTGCTGCTGTCGGTCTGGAGGGCGACACCCTCCGGCAGCTGCAGGCCGGACCCGCCCGCCCCATCTGCCTGGCCGGCCTCGCTGACGACCGCCGGCGCCAGGAAGCAGTCGACGGCCTGGCCGATCAGCTGCGGGCCGATCACCTGTGTGTAGGCATTGACCGCCATCAACACCAAAACGAGGACAAGCGCCCACCAAAACGGGCGAAAGTATCTGCTGAATCGGGACAGGGTCGCGCCAACGCTCTTGGGCTTCAGCGTCTCCTGCCGCAACATGCGGTCTCCGAACATCGGGCATGCTCCTCAAAAGTAGTACGTTACAAAATTTGCAACATCTGCTGCATCGCGCTGACAGGCGCCGGGCTAGACTTCTACCGCCAGCTGCGCCTCCTCTTCGACTACCGCATCCTCCACCAGCTGGCTATGATAGATATCGGTGTAGATCGCGCTCGTAGCCATCAACTCTTCATGCGTGCCGCGGTCGACGATGCGGCCCCTGTCGAGCACAAGAATCTGGTCGGCGTTGACGACCGTGCTGATGCGCTGGGCGATGACGAAGCTGGTGCGGTCCTCCATCAGGCGGTCGAGCGCGTTCTGGATGAGCACCTCGGTCGCCACGTCTACATTGCTGGTGGAGTCGTCCAGGATCAGGATGCGCGGGTCGGTCAGCAGGGCGCGGGCGATGGCGACGCGTTGTTTCTGGCCGCCGGAAAGCGTCGTGCCCCGTTCGCCCACCGCCGTCTGGTAGCCGTCCGGAAAGCTGACGATGAAATCATGCGCGGCCGCGGCCCTGGCGGCGTCCTCGACTTCGGCGTCGGTAGCGTCGGGGCGGCCAAAGGCGATATTGTCGCGAATGGTACCCGTGAAGAGATTGGTCTCCTGCAGCACGATGCCGATCTGCCGCCTCATGCTGTCGAGCGTAACGTCGCGCACATCACACTCATCGATAAAGACCTTCCCCTCGCTTACGTCGTAAAAGCGGGGAATGAGATTGATGATCGTCGTTTTGCCGCTGCCGGTCCCTCCCAGCAGGGCGACCGTTTCACCCGGCTCAGCCTGCAGCGAGATCTTGCGGAGCACGGGGTCGGTGCTGTTGAAATAGCGGAACGAAACATCGTCAAAGCGCACCCGGCCCTGCACCTGCGGCATTGGCTGCGCGCCGGGCTTGTCGGTCACCTCGTTCTCCGCGTTCAGGATCTCAAAAATACGCTGCGCGCTCGCGCTCGCCTGGCTCATCTGGCCGATGATGAAGCCGAGCTGCCCGATGGGGAAGAAAACATAGATCAGGTAGAGGCTGAACTTCTGCCACTCGCCCAACGACAGGGTACCTAAAAGGATCTGGCCTCCGCCCCAGTAGACGACCGCGGCCTGGCCCAGGTTGGCAATCAGAAAGATAAACGGGAAGAGAAAGCTGAAGATCTTCGCTATTTTGACATGTTGATCCAGTAGCGTCTGGGCCGCGTCGTTGAACCTGTCCTGCTCCTTCTTCTCGCGCACGAAGGCCTTGACAACGCGGATGCCGGCCAGATTTTCCTGCAGGATGGTGTTCAGGTTCGAAAGCCTGCGCTGGATTTCGCCGAAGAGCGGCTGGGTGATGGCGCCGAAGATCATGAATAGCACCAATGCCAGCGGCAGTACCGGCACAATCACCAGGGTAAGCGACCAGTTGGTGAAGACGAGCACCGCCAGCGAACCGATCAGCAGGACGATCGCCTGCACCGCCAGCAGCAGCCCCTGGCCGATAAACATTCTCAGCTTTTCCACGTCATCGGTTGCCCGGATCATCAGCTGCCCGGTGCGGTTGCGGTCGTGGTAGCTGAAGGAGAGCCGCTGGATCTTCTCAAACAGCTCGTTGCGGAAATCGAAGGCGACATCCTGGCTCACCTTCTGCGCCAGGAAGGCCTGGGCGAAGGCAAAAAGCCCGCGCGCCACCGAAAAAACGACGATAAATAGCATCGCCCAGTAGATCGGCTCTTCGACGCCGAAAGCCCGCTCGGTCAGCTCTTCGAGCGAATAGGGCAGCGACTCGAGCGCGGCGGCTTGGGCCGCTTTCGAGAGCGCCAGGATCTGCCGCGCGAACACGCTCTCGGTTACGGCATCGAGGACGTTCTGCACCAGCTGAGGAACGACAAGCTGCGCGCCGATGCTGATGAACAGCGAGGCATAGGCCAATGTTGTCGTTCTCTTGTAGCGGCGTAGATAGCCGATTGCCCGGCCCAGGTCCTTCATACTGCCGCCGCGTCCGGGCGGGGCGCCGCGGCCCGGTCTGCCATATGAATTGCGTTGGTTCACATGCCACTCCTTGGAGAGTCGAAATCAGTGCCCTGCAAATCGCCGCGCGTCACCCCGGGCTCGGTACGGGCGACGCGTGTCATTTGCGGGCATTTTCGCGGCTGCCATTACGATGCCGCGGCGTCTTCTCGCTTCCGTTGCAGCGATTCAAGCAGCTTGCTCAACAGTCCTTGCAACATTTCGCTCTCCTCCGTCGAAAGCTGAGCGACGAGTTCGTTGAGAAACTCAAAGTGCAGGGGCGTTGACGCGCGGATCAGGCTCCTGCTCTCGTCGGTCAGACCGATGCGAAACGCTCTCAAATCGTTCGGGTCCAGCTGCCGCTCGATCAGCCGCCCCTCCTCAAGCGCCCGCAGGTGAGCGCTGATCGTGTTCTTGCTCAAACATTGGCTGTGGGCCAGCTCGGTGGGAGAAAGCGTGGGTTCCTCGTAGCGCTCTGCCAGATAGAGACGGATCAGGATGCGCCATTGGGCGAGCGAGATCTCTTCATCCCGCATGCGTTCCCCCAGGACGCGATCATAGGCGCCAGCACACATCTTGACCAACCGCAGAATCTCCATGCCGTCGACATGAGACACACCGGACTCGGTCAGGAGTTGACAGAATCCAGTTTGCCAATGTTGCCGAGAACGGAGGGGCGCGCTGATTTTTGTCATGAGCGGAATTGTACGGCATCGAACTACATTGTGCCAAGGAAAGTACAGACCTCTCAACGTAACCGTTGGTCGAAAACTGTGTTATAGTAGTATGAATAAGCATTCACCAATTTTGCGATATATAGAAGGCAGACGACGAGGGCGCGTCGAGGCGCCATCAACGGAGATGGGCGGACGCGGACCGGCATTGGTGGCTGCGCGCGCAGCGAACGCCGCAGAACTGGCCGGCCCGCATGGGAAAGACAAACATGAATAGCAGAAATGGCCAGCCACGGCGGGTTGTCATTACCGGAATCGGCGCGGTGACACCCTTGGGCCTGACGGTCGCTGAGACGTGGGATGCCCTGCTTGCAGGCCAGTCGGGCATCGACACGGTGACGAAGTTCGACACCAGCCAGCTGAATACACGCTTCGCCGGAGAGCTGAAGGGTTTCGAGGCGAAGAATTACATGGACCGCAAGGAGGCGCGGCGGCTTGACCCGTATATTCATTATGCCCTCGTGGCGACCGAGCAGGCGATGGCGGACAGTGAACTTGACCTGGAAAAGGAGATACCTACCGACATCGGCGTGCTGATCGCCAGCGGCACTGGCGGCCTCACCTCGCTTATCGACAATCTAAGGTTGACCGATAAGCGCGGCCTGCGCAAAGTCAGCCCGTTTCTGATTCCGAATATGCTGGTAGACAGCGCGGCCGGCAAGATCGCGATTCTCTACGATCTGCGCGGCCCCAACTTTTCGGTGGTCAACGCCTGTGCCAGCGGAACGGCAGCAACGGGCGAGGCCTTCGAACTTATCCGCCGGGGCGATGCGCAGGTAATGGTTACCGGCGGAGCAGAGGCGGCGCTGCTGCCGATCATCATGGCCGGTTTCGACGTGATGGGCGCGATGAGCCAGCGCAATGACGACCCGGCCGCGGCCTGCCGCCCGTTCGACAGCGACCGCGACGGTTTCGTGATGAGCGAAGGCAGCGCCATTCTTATCCTGGAGCTTCTTGAACACGCGCTCGCACGCGGCGCACGTATCTACGCCGAGGTGATCGGCTACGGCAACAGCGCGGACGCCTACCACATGGCCGCACCCCATTTCAACGGCCGGGGGGCTGAAGATGCGATGAACATGGCGCTGCGCAAGGCCGAGTACTACGGGGTGAAGCGCGCGGATGTGGACTACATCAACGCACATGGGACGAGCACGGAGCTTAACGATCCGGGCGAAACCAAAGCGATCAAGCGAACGTTGGGAGAACATGCCTACAACGTAAATGTCAGCAGCACGAAGTCAATGCTGGGGCATCTGCTGGGCGCGGCCGGCGCGATCGAGGCGATCGTTTGCCTCAAGGCGATCGACGAAGGCGTTATTCCGCCAACCATCAATCTGGACGACCCCGATCCTTCCTGTGATCTGAACTATACGCCGTTACGGTCTGTGCGGAGAGATGTCGCAGTCGCAATGAGCAACAGTTTTGGCTTTGGCGGCCACAACTCGTGTCTGATGCTGCGGCGGTTCGAGGAGAATGGGTCATGACAGCGCAAGCTCACGAAGACCACGAGGCCGGAAGCGAATACGCGGCGGAGAGTCCCAACGGCACGGAGCGATCCATTGCCAACGGGCGCTATCCGGCGGAGCAGGCGCCGCAGCCGGTCGCGAACAGGGTGCAACCGCCCTGTTATGCGCAGATCATCGGTTGGGGCTACGAAGTTCCGGAACGGGTTGTCACGAACCATGATCTGGAACGGATCGTCGATACGCAGGACGAGTGGATCCGCACGCGCACAGGCATCGAGGAACGGCGGGTAGTCGCCGAGCCCCTGGAGACTACGGCATCGCTGGGTACGCAGGCGGCTCGCAAGGCGCTGGAGGTAGCTGACCTGCATCCGGCCAAAGTGGACCTGATCATCTGCGCCACGAGTTCGCCCGAGCACCTTTTTCCTTCCACCGCGAGCATCATTCAGGACAATTTGGGCGTTACGAACGCGGGCGCGTTTGATCTGAGCGCGGCCTGCTCCGGTTTCGTATACGCATTGAGTGTGGCGCGCGGGCAGATCATGGCCGGGGACGCCGAATACGTACTTGTAATCGGTTCAGAGACGCTGAGCCGGATGGTAGACTGGACGGACCGCACAACGTGCGTTCTGTTCGGAGACGGCGCGGGCGCGGTGCTTCTGGCGGCAAGCGATGTGCCCGGCGGCGTCACGGCAACCGTGCTGGGCAGCGACGGCTCAGGCGCGGAGTTGCTGACGATTCCATCGGGCGGCAGCGCGGCGCCGGCCAGCCTGGAGACAGTCAGCAACGGCTCGCATTACATCAGGATGGACGGGAGGGCGGTCTTTCGCTTCGCGACCCGCATCATGGCCGAAGCGACCCGGCAGGTATTGGACAAGGCCGGCGTTCCGGTAGGCGAAGTCGATCTGGTCGTCCCGCATCAGGCGAATAAGCGTATCATCCAGCACAGCGTTTTGCGGCAGCTGAAGATCCCTGAAGACAAGGTCTACGTGAATGTCCACAAGTACGGCAATACCAGCTCGGCCAGCATTCCGATCGCGCTCTGCGAAGCGATCGACGAGGGCAAAGTGGCGCCGGGCGACAATCTCGTGTTCGTCGGATTTGGCGCCGGTCTGACGTGGGGCGCGTGCTCGGTCAAGTGGAGCGTGCCGATTGAAAAGCCGGAAACGAGCTGGTGGCATACCACACAGCGACAGGCGGCCTACCAGGCGGCCGCGGCGCGTTCAATGTGGAAACGGGCCATTCGCCGTCTCTACAGCCAGGTTGAGCCGCGTGCGATGACGCGACGCCCGGTGCGCAAACCGGATCCTGAACAGCCGACGCCCTGACACTTCCAGCGTACCATTCTCGATTTCAAGCCCTGACGCAACGCCTTACAGATGAATTTGAGCCGCTCCCAAGGGCAGCACGCCGCATTCGGCTCCGCTCCGGGGCCGATCGCGACCTATTCCTTCCCCTTCTCCAGCCTCTCTTGTTCCGGGCTGGCCGGGTTGTGTGAAGGACAGTATGTTACAGCGGCGAGACGCGTACGCACCGGCGCATAGACAAGGAGCACTACGATGATCCAGGCGGCAATCACGGGTGAGCGCCAAGTTTCATTTCACGAGATGCCGGATCCAGAAGCAAGTGCGGATTGGGCCGTTGTCAAAGTCCATGCGTCCGCTCTCTGCACCGAGTACAAGTTCTGGCTGACCGGTCAGGATCTGCCGACAATGGGGCACGAGGGCGTGGGGGAGGTCGTGGCCGTCGCCGAGCGGGGGCCGGTCAAGGTCGGCGACCGCGTGGTGATCCTGCCCCAGTTCTCGTGCGGACGCTGCCAGCTCTGCATGGGGGGAGACTATATCTACTGTGAAGACGCCTACGACTTCGCCGCGCTGCACGGCTCGCAAGCGGGCGCGGGCACCTTCGCCCACTACGCGCTCAAACCGGCCTGGCTGCTGCCCAAGCTTCCGGATGACGTGAGCTACGCGCAGGCGACGATGGCGATCGACGGAATCGGCGCGTCGTTCGGCGGATTGGAGGCGATCGGCGTCAACTCACAGGATACCGTGCTGGTCACCGGTTTGGGACCGGTGGGGTTGGGCGCGGTCGTCAACGCCCGCTTTCGCAATGCACGCGTGATCGGCGTGGAACCGGCCCCCTGGCGGGCAAACCGGGCGCTGGAGATGGGCGCAGAAGCCGTGCTCGATCCCAACGACCCGGATCTCTTGCCGCAGATCCGCAGCCTGACCGATGGGCAGGGCGTGGACTGCGCGGTCGACTGTTCGGGGCAGGTCTCGTCGGAGCGGCTCTGCATTGACGCGACCCGCCGCCGCGGACGCGTGGCCTTTGTCGGCGAGTGCCGCGAAGAGCTGACGATCACAGTAAGCCCCGACCTGATCAAAAAGGGTTTAACTGTCGTCGGCTCCTGGCTCTACAACATGGGCGACTACGCCAAAGTAATGAAGGTGATCCGCCAGTCGCCGCTCATTGACCTTTTGATCAGCCATCAACTGCCAATGAGCCAGCTCCAGACCGGCTTCGGGCTGCTGTCGCGAGGCGAGGCGGCCAAAATCGTCGTCGACCCCTGGGCGTAGAGATTGCCGGAGCGCCCGTTGGACTGTCAATTGCCTGCGATTGAGCGAAAGGGAGTATAGAAAAAGATGAATCTCTCAATTCAGCCCAAATATCGGGGCGGCAAGATCGATACATCGCAGACCGCGTTCGGCGAATTGCGCCGCTCCGGCGACGCCATATCGGACATCAAGGAGTTGCGCTGGCGCTTCGAGCGGGATGGCTACCTCCTTTTGCCCGGCCTGCTGGACCGCGAACAGGTCCTGGAAGCCCGGCTCGGGATGCTGAGAAAACTGGATAGCGCCGGCTGCCTGGACCCCGACCATCCGCTGGAGGCCGGGGTGGCGAACGCCAACTTCGAGAATTCGTTCATGACAGAGCTGGCCCAGGACAACGCGCCGCTGATGAAGGTGCTGTATGACGGTCCGATGATTGCCTTTTATGAGCAGTTCCTGGGCGGGGAGGTGCGTCATTTCGACTTTACCTGGTGCCGCTCCAAGCCGCCCGGCGATGACACGGCAACGCCGCCCCACTACGATATCGTCTTCATGGGACGCGGCACGCAGCGCCTGTATACGAGCTGGACGCCGCTGGGCGACATCCCGGTCGAGATGGGCGGCCTGATGGTGCTGGAAAACTCGCACCGTCTTGAAGAGGTGAAGGCCGATTACGGGACGCTGGACGTTGACGCATACTGCACCAACTATCCCGACGCCGCCGAGATCGAGTCCGGCGAGAAGCTATGGCAGCATCCCACCGGCGGGGCCTATTCGCTGGACCCCATCGCCGCACGCGCCGAACTGGGCCTTCGCTGGCTGACGGCCGACTATGCGATGGGCGATCTGCTCATCTTCAGCATGTACACGATGCACGCCAGTATGGACAATCAGACCGACCGAATCCGCCTTTCCACCGACACGCGCTACCAGCTGGCCTCGGAGCCGGTGGACGAACGCTGGATTGGCGAGAACCCGATCGCGCACGGCCTGGAGTCGAAGCGGGGCATGATCTGCTGACGCGGCGGCCTGCACTGGATTTCGCACGACAAAAGGGAAGATGACCGAATGCCGTCACTGCAACAGGCGTTTTGGGAGATGGACGTATACGGCTTCACACTGTTGGAGGGCGTGCTGAGCGCCGCAGAGGTGAAAACGCTGCGCGCCTCGCTGGCGGAGTGGGCAGAGAGATTGGGCACGGTGCAACGATTCAGGGGACAGGCCGGCCATGTGAGCAATCTGCCCGCGCTCGACCCTCGCTACCACCCGCTGATTGACCACCCGCGCACACTGCCGGTGATCGAGCATGTGCTGGGCGAAGAGATCATTCTGGGCAGCCTCAACGCGCGCATCGTCCGCCCGGGTGATCCGGAACAGGGCCTGCACAGTGACATCCGCGGCGACCTGCTGAATATGGGGTCGCCGGTGATGGTCAACACGGTCTGGCTTTTGGACGACTTCACTCTCGAAAACGGCGCCACTCGAATCGTACCCGGCTCGCACAAGAGCGGCATGGCCGGACCGCCGGAGGGCATGGATGTGAAGCACATCTTCCAGCTGGTTGCGGAAGCGGGCAGCGTGCTCGTCTTCAACGGCCAGTGCTGGCATGGCGGCGGGGCAAACCAGACGCAGTCCGACCGCCATGCGCTATTCGGCCACTACCGCAAAAGCGCACTGATCTTCCAGGTCGATCCCCACGACGGCTTTGAGGAGAGCTGGCTGGAAGAGCTGAATCCCCGTCAGCGGGCCTTGCTGCGCATGGATAACGGTCTCGCCGCGCCCCACGCAGCCGACAGCCACCTGCGCGTCTCATTCTCTCGCGGCAAGAAGATGGACTGACGCGGCCGGATTTGTAGATTGCAGGTTGCGCGCAGGAAAAGGGTGGCTTGCCTGTGGATTGGCGAGGGCGGCTCCATCTCTTTTGCGTGCATTGCACTTATGCCGGGAGAAAGAGATGCTTATGTGGGCGATGGCATCTTGACGTCCTGCCACGCGCTCTGATCCCCAGGCTCGAAGCGCTCCAACGCCCCAATCTCTGAGACCAGCTGACGACCTTCCTCAAGGTCGGCCAACTCGCCCAGGCTAATCAACTGCACCAGCGCGTTGCCGAGCACCGTCGCTTCGCTGGGACCGGCCAGCACCGGGATGCCGGTGGCGTCTGCGGTGAGTTGGTTGAGCAGCCGGTTGCGCGAGCCGCCCCCAACCACGTGAATTACCTCGATCGCGCGCCCGGTCAGCGTCCGCAGCCCAAACAGTTCATCCCGGTAGGCCAGGGCCAGGCTCTCGAATACGCAACGGGCAATGGCCGCGTCGCCCTGCGGGCGCGGCTGACCGCTCTGCGCGCAAAACTCCAGAATGTGTGCGGGATGGTCGCCGGGGGGCAGGAAGCGGGCATCGTCGGGATCGACGAAGGAGCGGAACGGTTCGGCTGATTCAGCCAGCGAAACCAGCTCGGGGTAGGAGTATGCGCGCCCCGCGCGCTCCCAAGTCGAACGACATTGCTGCAACAGCCACAGGCCCATCACGTTTTTGAGCAGGCGGAAGGTGCCGTAGGCGCCGCCTTCGTTGGTGGCGTTGACAGCCAGCGCGGCTTCGTTGACCACCGGCTGGTCCACTTCGAGGCCGACGAGGCTCCAGGTGCCGCTGCTGATGAAGGCGAAGTTCTCCGTTTGCGCGGGGACGCCGGCGACTGCGCTGCCGGTGTCGTGGCAAGCAGGTGCAATGACGGGGATGCCGTCGAAGCTCCCAAGACGCGTGCCCGGCTGTACCACTTCCGGGAAGATTTGGACCGGAATGCCGAGCGCCTCCAGCATTCCGCCAGCCCAGGAGCGGGTGAAGGGATTGAGCATCTGCGTCGTCGTGGCGATACTGAATTCACAAACCTGCACGCCGCTCAGCCAGTAGTTGAGCAGGTCCGGCACCGTCAGGAAGCGCGACGCGATCTGCAACTGGGGCGAGCCGCTCTCCACCAGACTCATCATCTGGAAGAGTGTATTGATCGCCATGAGCTGGATCCCGGTCTGCGCGTATACCTCCGCCCTGGGAACACGTGCGAAGACCGCCTCCAGCATCCCTTCGGTACGGCTGTCGCGATAACAGACCGGGTTGCCGATGAGATCACCGTTGCGATCGAGCAGACCGAAATCGACGCCCCAGGTGTCGAGCGCCATGCTCGCCGGCGGCGCGGCTGCCTGTGCCCTGCTGCGCGCGATGCCCGTCTGTACCTCGCGCCAGAGGTGGAGAATATCCCAGTGCAGCGTACCGTTAACCGCCACCGCATGGTTGGGGAAGCGATGCGCCTCCTCCAGTTCCAGGCCGGAACCGTCGAAATGCACCGCCATCACGCGGCCGGACTCTGCGCCGACATCGATCGCAAGAACTGTGGCGCGTTGTTTCGTCATGGAGTGTCCTGTTGGTTGCCATACGGGCGGGGAAAATGCGATTAACCGCGTTGTGACAGCACATCCTTCTCGTAGCGGCGAATCTCCTCCAGGAATGCCATACCCACCGGAACATCCTGCTGCAGGCAGTGGTAGTCCCAGACGGCGGCGTGCGGCATGACCTTCAGCTCTTCCATCAGCGCCAGGCGAGTCGTGTAATCGCCCTTGCGCTCGAACTCCTGCAGAGCCGCGCGCGGCTCCAGCAGGGCCAGCAGTAACGCCCGCAGCGAGTTGCGCGTGCCAATCGCCCACGCGGCCACGCGGTTGATGCTGGCGTCGAAGTAGTCCAACCCGATGTGTACGCGGTCCAGGTGGCCGCCGCGCACGATCTCCTGCATGATCGCCTGCAGCTCGTCGCTGAAGGTGACGACATGGTCGCTGTCCCAGCGCACGCCGCGGCTGACATGGAGGACCAGCTCGGGCACAAAGAGCAGGCAGGCGGAAATCTTGTCGGAGATGACCTCAGTCGGATGAAAGTGGCCGGCGTCGAGACAAAGCGCCTTATCGTTGTGCGCGGCATAGCCCAGATAAAACTCATGCGAGCCGACAACATAGCTCTCGGAGCCGAGACCGAACAGTTTGCACTCGATGGCGTCGCGATTGTGGTTCGGATCGATCTCCTTCTCAAAGATCTGGTCGAGTGCGTCTTTGAGCAGCCGCCTGGGCGTTGTGCGGTCGCTCGGCGAATCCTTGAGGCCGTCCGGAATCCAGATATTGGTCATCGCCGGCGTGCCCAGCTCCTGGCCGAAGAAGGCCCCGATCTGGCGGCAAGCGATGCAGTGCTGGATCCAGAATTGGCGAATGTCGTTGTCGTAGGAGGCCAGCGTAAATCCGTCATCGGCCAGGGGATGGGAGAAGAGCGTGGGGTTGAAGTCGATGCCGTGGCCGTTCTCCCTGGCCCACTGGGCCCAGCCCTGGAAGTGCCGCGGCGCGATCTCGTTGCGGGCCGGACTTTCGTCGGTGTCCGGGTACATGGCGTGAAGATTGAGGCGGTGGCTGCCTGGTATGACGCTGTAGGCGATATTCAGATCGCTGCGAAGTTCATCCACTGTGCGGGCGCGCCCTGGGTAGTTGCCGGTCGCCATCAGGCCGCCGCCCAGCCCGCGGTCCGGCTCTTCAAAGCCGAGAACGTCGTCACCCTGCCAGCACTGAAGGCTGATGGGTACGCCGCGCAGCGTTTCAAGCGCTTGCTCCGTGTCCGCGCCGATGGCAGTGTAACGTTCGCATGCCAGTGTGTAGGCATCTTCAATCTGTTTCGATGTGGCAGCAAAGTTCATCGAGCACTCCATGTTGACAGAAACGTCGCTTCCTACTCGTCGTTTTGTCGTTGCAATCGTCAGACCTCGACCCGAACCGTTTCACCAGGGCCATCCATCTGCATTATTAACCGATTGAGCACATTTCGCCCCAAGATTATTCCTTCGCCCCACTCGTCGCAGATGAGTTCCATGCCAGGCAGAAGCAATGAGTCGAACAGCAAGAGATCTCCCCGGTAAATCTCCACCTGTACTGAGTTGTCCTGCAAATGCGAACGCAATGAGGCCACGTAGGAAATCGGCAACTCCAGTTCGCGGATTATACCACTCGCAACGAAGGTCCCATCTGAACCTGTATCAATGAGTGCATCATACGGAAAGCTGCGGTCCGAGTCAGCAGATGCCGAAACGCGAACAGAGACAGTTGGTGCTGGAGGACTATAGGCGTAGCTGTAGGCGATTGTGCTCATGTGCTAACAGTTCTTCCTCCGTGAATTCTAAACTCAGGCGGTCCTTCGGCAGGAATGATGGCTACGGCTATGGCGCCGAACCGACTCCGCACGCGGCAGTTGCAGAGCGTCGACATCGACATCGCTGTCTACGACTTGCCGATTGTGCAACGCCACATGCCGACCCTCGTAGCGGGCACGACGGCTCAATGGCTGCGAGAGCCACCAACTCTGCTCCTGTTGGATCTTGCTGCGCTGGCGCTGTGCCCGCTCTTTCCACAACATTTCTCCCAGAAATGCCGCCACTGAGAGACCCTTCTCTTCGGCTGTCTCTTTAAGCTGTTGAGCCAGGGATTCCGAAATTGGCAAGTCTGTCATGGTACTTTGGCCGCGCTTTCCACCGCCACTTCCACTTTGAAGTGGTTGCGCAAGTCGTGGAGCAGGCGGTCGCTGACAGTGCAGAATTCGTTGGGGAAGGTGAGCTGATGCCGAGAGCCGTTGGTTTCCATCACTACGATGAACTGATCGCGCCCTCTCGGATCGCGCACCGCTTCGAAGATTTCGCGCAGCCGGTACTTGTCGCGTTCAAACCGGCCGCTGCGGCTGAAAATTATGTGCAGGACCTGGCCGGCGTTCGACGTTGCGGGCGCGGCCGCTTCAGCCGGAGCCATTGCAGCGGGTCTGGAGGAAACGCCGCCATTGGAAACGGGCGACCGGCGGTTGGAAGCGGCATCGGCGGCGGGTCTGGAGGAAACGCCGCCATTGGAAACGGGCGACCGGCGATTGGAAGCGGCATCGGCGGCGGCTGGGCCGCTGTGCGGCATCTCTTCGACAACGCTGGACGCATCCCGACCACTCTCCGCTAGCTCCTGTCCCCCCTGCTCGGCGAGCAAAGAAGCCTTATCAACCGCCGGCTCTTGCTCCTTCATTTTGCCGGAAACAAGGAGAGGCGTCTCAGAGTAGAGCCCAGTTTCGACAGGGGCTTCCGTTGGGTCAGTCTCTGCATCGCTTCCATATTCCGCCGGCGGTTTTTCTGCCATTTCATCGCTGAAGGAAGACTCTGTCAGGTTCGCGGGGGCGTTGTCCCCCGGAGTTTCGAGCGCAGGTGGCATAAAGTTGGCGTCGTCCTCGCCCGCGATAGAGGCGGCGGGAAACTGCGGGGGCGCCGCGGCGAGGTCTCTGTCGCGCTCGTCGGCTTTGGCCATACCGAACTCGACTGCAGTATGCAGCGTATCGACCAGAACGCTGGTGCGCGCGCCGCGCGTCTGGGCCTTTCCTTTTACCATCACCACGCGTTCCTCTTGCAGATGCTCCTTGAATTCCTGATAAACACCTGGGAAGAAGACCGCTTCGCACTGGCCTTGCATGTCCTCCAATTGGACAAAGGCCATCCTGTCCCCTTTCTTGGTGACGGTGGTGCGGACTGAAGCGAGCATTCCGGCCAGTGTTACGTTTTTGCCGTCATGCCGCTCGCCCAGCTCAGCGCAGGTGCAGGTGGTGAAGCGGCTCAGGTCGACGCTCAGTTGCTGCACGGGGTGGCTGCTGACAAAGACGCCGAGCAGCTCCTTCTCCCACTGGAAGCGCTCCCGGTCGCTTTCTTTTGCCGGCCCCGAATTCTCCTCGTCGGACAGACGGATGGGGAACTGTTCCGGCTGCGCGCTGCCATTGGCGGCGCCCAGCAGATCAAACATCGACAGCTGGCCGCTCTCCCGGTCGATGTGCGTGGCGGCTGAACGGGCGATGCACTGGTCTACAACGTCGAGCAGGCGGTTGCGGATTCCCGCCTTTCTTCGGTCGCGCTGCTGGCAAAAGCGGTCGAGCGCGCCCACCTTGATCAGACATTCGAGAGAGCGCTTATTCACTTGGCGCAGGTCGACGCGATCGCACAGATCCTCGAGGTTGTCGAAGGGGCCGTCTTCCGCTCTCGCTTCGAGAATCGCCTGCACGGGGCCGACGCCCACGTTCTTAACCGCGGCCATACCAAAACGGATGGCAGCGCCTTCGGAAACGGGGAACTGGAAAGCGAGGGTGGGATCTTTGGGCAGCGCCCCCTGTTCAGCGTCGGAGGGAAGATCCTGAATCGCGAAGTCGAGGCCGCTATGGTTCACGTCCGGCGGCAGCACGTGGATGCCCATGCGCCGGCTTTCCTGGATGTAGTTAATCACTTTTTCGGTCTTGTCGCGCTCGACAAGCAGGAGCGCAGCCATATATTCGACCGGATAGAGCGCCTTCAGATAGGCGGTCTGAATGGTGATGACCGCGTAATCGGCTGCGTGGGCTTTGTTGAAACCATAACGGCCAAAGTACTCGATGTCGGCGTAGATGTCCTGCGCGGCGCTGGCCGAGATGCCGTTCTTGTCGCAGCCACCGATGAATAGCGCCTTATGGTACTCGATCTTGGCAGCGTCCTTCTTGCTGATGGCCTGGCGGACCAGGTCGGCCTCACCCGGCGAATACCCGGCCAACTGGTTGAGAATCTGAATGATCTGTTCCTGGTAGACGATGATGCCATAGGTTTCAGCCAAAGTCGGCTCAAGAGAAGGATGCTTGAACTCCGCCGCCTCCTCGCCGTGCATCCGCCTGATGTAATTGGGAATATACTCCATCGGTCCCGGACGATAGAGGGAAATCGTGGCGATGATGTGCTCAAAGGCGCTGGGTTTCATCTCGGTCAACACCCGCCGCATGCCCTGGGACTCGACCTGAAAGACGCCGCTCACCTCACCGCTGGAGAGGAGTCGGAAGGCCGGTTCAGCCGCCTCACCTTCGAAAGGGATGGTGTCTAGCCCGTACTCGGTGCCGCGGTTTTCCTTGATCAGGCGGCAGGCCTCGCGCATGACAGTCAGCGTGCTCAGGCCGAGAAAGTCGATCTTGAGCAGACCGAGCGACTCCAGAACCGGAAACTCGAACTGCGTGATCGCCTCGGTGATGGCGCCCCTGGAACCGCGCATCAGCGGCGTGTAGTGGGTCAGCTCTTTGTCGGCGACGATCACCGCGGCTGCGTGGATGCCGGCATGGCGGGCGACGCCCTCAAGCTGCATCGAGGTATCCAACAGATTCCTCTCCCAGCCATTCCTTCTTGTAGAGCTCCTCCAGCTCAGGTGCGTAGGACTCATTGTCCCTGGTCAACACATCCTGGATCGTCGTCGGCTTGCCCGGAGTTGAGGGTATCATCTTGGCGATGCGGTCGACGTCGTCGAGCGAGATATCCTGGGCGCGGCCTACGTCGCGGATGGCGGCGCGGGCCTTCATGCGCCCGAAGGTGGCGATCTGGGCGACCTGGTCGCTGCCGTACTTTTCGACTGTGTAGCGTATCACCTCTTCGCGCTGGTCGTCGGGGTAGTCGAGGTCGAAGTCAGGCATCGTCACGCGGCCCGGGTTCAGGAAACGCTCAAAGATGAGGTTGTTGTGCAGCGGGTCCAGGCCGGTGATGCCGATGCTGTAGGCCACGAGGGAGCCGGCCCCCGAGCCGCGCACGTTCCACCAGATGTTGCGCCTACGGGCAAAGTCGCACAGATCGGCGACAATCAGGAAGTAGACATCGAAACCCATCTCGTGGATGATGCGCAGTTCGCGTTCTTTGCGCTCCTGAATCTCTTCATCTCCGGCCCTATCGCCGTAAAGGCGCTTCACGCCGTGGTCGGTGAGATGGCGCAGATAGATCTCGTAGGTATAGCCTTCCGGGATGTCGATGTCGGGCAGGTGATATTCGTCATCCTCCAGGTCAACATCGCACATTTCAGCAACAAGAAGGGAATTATCGAAGGCGGAGGCGGGCAAATCGAGCAGCGGACGGAATGTGTCTTCCATCTGCTGGCGGCTCTTGAGGAAATAGCTCTGGTCGCTGAGCTTCATCCGTTTCTCTTCGTTCAGCCTGGTATTGGTCTGCACGCACAGCAGCACTTCATGAGGGGCGGCATCGCTCTCGCTCACGTAGTGAACGTCGTTGGTTACGAGAAGCCGCAGGCCGAACTTATCGGCCCAGGGGACGAGCGTCCGGTTCACCTCGCGTAGTTCGGGAATGTTGTGTTCCTGGACCTCCACGAAAAAACGCTCTTTGCCGAAAACATCGACATACCAGCCCAAACGCTCGTAGGCTTCTCGCTCCTTTCCCTGCATCAACAAGGCTGGTACCTCCGCGCCCAGACAGCCTGTCGTGCACAGGATGCCCTCGGCGTGCGCGGCGAGAAACTCATGGTCGACACGGGGTTTGTAATAGAATCCGTCGGTATTGCCGTTGCTGACGATCTTCAGGATGTTGCTGTAGCCGGTCATATTTCTGGCCAACAGCAGCAGGTGATAGTTCTCCCGGTCGAGTTGAGGATCGCGCCCGTGCATCGGACGCTGCCAGAGGGTCTGGTAGGCCTCGACGCCGATGATTGGCTTGATGTCGGCCGCTTTGCACGCACGGTAGAATTCAATAACGCCGTGCATGGCGCCGTGATCTGTCAAGGCGAGAGCGGACTGCCCGAGACGCGCGGCCTCATTTACCAGGTCGTCAATGCGGCCTAGACCGTCGAGGAGTGAATACTCGGAATGGGTATGCAGATGGACGAAATCGTTGGACATTTGAGGGCTGGAACGTCGCACGTGAGAAGGCGAGACCCTGCGCCCGCGCCGGCACACGTAATCTCGCTCAATCATACATCAGATTCGCCAAGGCAAAAAGCCTTTCCCTAGCTTTAGTCGGTTGGTAAGACCGTCTCCACATCCATTTGGACACAAATGTTCCTCTAACTTTGCGCTGACCTCTATCTAACGTTCGCCCGTTATATTTGTAAGGGTGCGCGGCAGAAAGACGGCCAACGGGACAGTCAAGCGGGATGGCCGGACTTTCGAAGCGTACTGAAGACCAAAAAGTGGCGTAAATGAAGGCAGAAGGAGGAATAAAATGAGCAGATTGGTACGATGGGACCCATTCCGTGAGATGGTTTCGGTTCGCAATCAGATGGACCAGCTTGTCGGGGACTTTCTGCGTGAGCCGAGCGGTTGGCAAGGCAACCAGGAAGGCGGACTCAGACGGCTTGCGCTGGATGTGTACGAGGACGACAACGGCTACAGTGTGACGGCATCGATGCCTGGAATCGACCCGGAAGAGCTCGACATCAGCTTCTCAGAAAACAGGCTGACGATTCAGGGCGAAACGCAGGCGCAGGAAGTGGACGAGAGCGCAAAGTGGCATGTGCGCGAGCGCCAGATCGGCAGGTACATGCGCAGCATCACACTGCCGGCGGCGGTCAACGCCGACAACATCGGCGCCGCCTACGAGGACGGCGTCCTCACACTGACGCTGCCGAAGGCCGAGGAGGTAAAGCCCCGGCGCATTGCGGTGCAGGTTGCGGGAGATAGTGCGGTCAACGCCTAGCGCGATCCTCGCCTGAAGCGAAGGCTGAATCCACTGAACAGACGCCGGCTCATGCAGATGGGTCGTCGTCTATTTTCGCGGCTGATGTGCGCTCGCAAAGGGAGGAGGAGCCCCGGCAAGTGAGACGCACTTTACCGGGGCTCACAGCGGAGGGAGGAAGGAGAATGGTCGTGGCAGAAGCGATTGCAGCGGCGACCCCACTCGACGCCCGCTTACTGCCACTTGACGCCACTATACTCGAATTCCCGACGCGATTCACTATGCAATATGCATAATGATTCGGCCCTTTCGCTGGATGGTTTGCCCGCTCTTTGCGACCATCAGGATTATTGTCAGCCGCACACCGTGTAAGTTGCACAGGTACGGGACCTTGGCGGGCATCCAGCGCTCTGTGCCGGCCTGTGATAGAATTACTGTGCGGGTGCGATTCAACTCAGGAAAAAGTGAGATGACAGAAGCGACCGTCCCTTTGACCGCGCGCGTCGCCTGCGCCGGTTGAGCCTCGAAGCTCCCTCCGGGAGCGTTGTCGCAGGTCGTGCGACAGTTGGCAGAGGACTTTCCACAAGCCGAATACCCCGATCTGATAATCGGTCTGGGCAGACCGGACGACGCGGCTGTCTACCGCTTGGATGATAAGCGGGTCCTGATCCAGACAACCGACTTTTTCACTCCGATCGTTGACGACCCCTGGCTGTACGGATCGATTGCCGCGGCCAACTCGATGAGCGACGTCTTTGCGATGGGCGGGGAGGTGCGCGTCTGTCTGAACATCGCGGGATTTCCCGAAGACCTGCCGGCCGAGATCATCGCCGAAATCCTGGCCGGCGGCGCGGCCAAGGTGCAGGAGGCCGGCGCAGCCATCGCAGGCGGCCATACGGTGACGAATCCTGAGCCGTTCTATGGCCTGAGCGTCACGGGAATGGCCGCGCCCGGTTCGCTGATCCGCAAGGGACGGGCGGCCGCGGGCGATTATCTGATGCTGACGAAAGCGCTCGGCACCGGCATCATCACGACGGCAGCCAAGTTGACCGGGACGTCTGAAGACTCGCAAGCGCGGCAGGCGCGACAGGCGCAGGGAAAGCCGGACCTCGACCCCTCCCATTTGGACAGCGCCATCGCGTCGATGACGCGACTGAACCGGGCCTCGGCCAAGGCCGGACGGGCCGCTGATGTGCGCAGCGGAACGGACATCACAGGCTACGGGTTGCTCGGCCACGCGGTCGAAATGGCTGCGGCGTCCTCAGCAGATGCGCCGGTGCGGCTGCAGATCGAGGCGGCGCGCGTCCCGGCCTTACCTGGAGCATTCGACTACATAGGGGCCGGTTACCTCACGCGGGGAAGTATCCGCAATCCAGAGCATTTTGGCTCCAATGTCGCGGTTGAGGGCAGCGTGTCGGCGGCGCGCAGGACGCTGTTGTGGGAGGCCGAGACGAGCGGGGGTCTGCTGCTGGCAGTTCCGGCGTCAGCAGTCGGTACGTTTCGCTCAGTCTGTGAGGGGGAAGGGCAGCCCTTCTGGGAAATCGGTCAGGTTGTTCCTGCGCAGGGGGACGGGCCGGTCATCGAACTTCTGTGAACGCCCATGCTTTGGGCGTGGACTCTAGGAAGCTGGGCTTGCGTCTTCGTCGTCGGCGCGCTGAAGTTGCCGGCTCTCCGATTCTTCTTCACCTTCGGTCTTCGTTGTAGTCTGCGGCCGCGCCCACTGCTCGCTGCTCCAGTCACTTCTCTCATCGCCGCTGTAACTGTCCGGTTCCTGCCCTGCCAGCGTGGAATAGTCGGCGAAATTATAGTATTCGTCATCATCTTGCGGCAAGGGCCTGCTCGGCTGCGGCGGTGGCTGGGCATCGATTTCGTAGCCTCTGTCGGCAGTCCGGAACGTTGAAACGTCCGCTGCGGGCGCTGGATGCAGTGCAGGAGCGCTCTCAGTAATGTCGGGGGCGGGCGCGGGCGACCGGGCGATCGCGCTGGCAGGCGTCGAAAGCGCGGAGACCGGCGTCTGTGACCGCACTGGCATGGGCGCCAGCGTTCGATTGACCTCCCAGGCGCGGAAGCGAACGGTAGCCAGGCCCAACAGGGCCAGCCCCAGCAAAGCATAGATTCCCAGCGCGACAACAGCCAGCAGGAGGTCGACCCAGGCTGCGAGGGAGCCGCTTTGGAGAAGCTCCAATTGTCCGGTCCAGGAAATGTTGGCCAGAAGGCGATCCCACAGCAAAAAGCCCAGAACGGCAGAGGCGGCGATTGCAATCACCGTCATGACCCAGTTGATTAACACAGCGACGACATTTTCGCCAGCGCTGCTCTCTACCTGAATCTGCTGGTCAGCCAGCGAGACGTTGGTCAGCACCTGGCGGCGCAGGCGGTTGCGGCCCCAATAGTAGTAGAGTCCCAGCGTGAGTGGCGTGAAAAATATAAGCAGCAGCCATTCCCAGAAAATGTCAACTGCCTTGCCGCGAAAGTCCAAGCGCTGACCATTGGGCAATAGAGTGTGATCGTATTGCCAGCGCAGCATTCTGGTCGAGGAGAAGCCGAGGATGGTGTACAGTCCCAGGGTGATGAGCGTAAAGAATCCAATGACGACGAACTGCACGAAGACCTCGGCGCCGGAACCGTCGAACTCCAACTGCTGGTCCTCAAAGTAGGTGCTCTCGGTGATGAGCCGTTGCCAGCGCGCGTATCCCCAGGGCACGTAGATGCCGGCGGTGATGGTGGTCAGGAACGAGATCAGGAGCAGGTTTCCGTAGACATTCGGCCAGCGACCACGAAACTCCAGATTGGTTGGCATGGCGGAATCCTTCCGTTTTGGGGCAACAGCTATCGTCTTTCCAGGGCACCGTTCTGGCTATGATCTGAGTATAGCCCAGGCGCGCGCACATGACAAAGCGCCCTGCGATTTCCAGCTGATGCGCGCTGCAGGTCACGCATAAGGCATCAGATCACGCCGCTCTCGCGCAGTGAATCGATCTTCTCTGGCGTCAGCGCCAGTTTTTCCCGCAGCACCTCATCGGTATGTTCCCCCAGTAGGGGCGGCGGCCGGAAAATCTGGGGTGGCGACCTGTCCAGCTTGGGCACTGGCCCGATCAGGGGGATCTTGTCCCCGTTGCCGTCTGTGATTGTTTGCACGACCTGGCGGTGTTGGGCTTGTGGCGAATCGAGCGCGGTGGGAATGTCGTTGACCGGGCCGCAGGGAACGCCCGCCGCGCGCAGGCGTCCGATCCATTCACTCGTGGTCCGGGTGTGGAAGTGGGAGGACAGGACGGGAACGAGCGCATCGCGATGTTGCACGCGGGCAGGATTGGTGGCGAATCGTGGGTCGTCGGACCAGGAAGATTCGCCGACCGCTTGTGCCAGGGCGGCAAACTGGTTGTCGTTGCCGACGGCCAGCATCAGGTGGCCGTCGGCGGTAGCAAATGTCTGATAGGGCACGACCGTACCGTGCGCGTTGCCGTAGCGAAGAGGCGGTTCGCCGGACAGCAGGAAGCTGCTGGCGACATTGGCAAGCCAGCTCAGCTGTGTGTCATAGAGCGCAATGTCGATTTGCTGGCCCTCGCCGGTGCGCGCGCGATGCTGGAGGGCGCTGAGAATGGCCACGGCCGCGTGCAGGCCGGCGGTGATGTCGGCGATGGCGACGCCCACCTTGTACGGTTCGCCGTCCGTGCCCGCCGTCGTGGGGCCCGTGATGCTCATGATCCCGCCCTGCGCCTGGATCACGGTATCGTAGCCGGGGAGAGCGTGGTCGGGGCCGCTCTGCCCGTAACCGGTAATGGCGCAGTAGATGAGACCGGGGTTGTCGGCCCGCAGGCTTTCGCAGCCCAAACCGAGCCGCTCCATGCCCCCGGCCTTGAAGTTTTCCACAACCACGTCGGCCTGCGCGGCCAACTGTCGGAAAATCGTCCGCCCGGCCTGTGCCTTCAGGTCAAGGGTGAGGCTGCGCTTGTTGCGGTTGGCGCAAAGAAAGTAGGCGCTCTGGCCGCCGGCGGTGAAGGGTGGGCCCCAATGACGGGAGTCGTCGCCGCGGCCAGGTTGCTCTACCTTTATGACCTCAGCGCCGAAATCGCCGAGTGTCATCGTGGCATACGGGCCAGCGAGGACGCGCGACAGGTCGAGAACTGTAATGTGTGACAGAGCTTGGGGCATGGGACAAGCGATGCGCGGCCAGGGTTAGGAGTGCGGCGATTGAGCGGGCGCTCAGAATGTGAAAAGCTCTTCGATGGGGAGCGTGAAACCGTTCAGGGGGCCGGCGCCGCTGAGCGTATCGCCGCGGCGCAAGGCGCTGCGCTGCGCAGGCGAACGGTAGACGAAAACGGTCTCCTCTGATGGATCGACGAGCCAGAACTCACCGACGGCGACCGAAAAGTAATCAACGATCTTCTCGTTTATCTCCGGCCAGCGGTCGGTCGGCGAGAGGATTTCCACAACCAGGTTGGGCGCCACTTCACTGAAACCGGTGGAAGGGCCATCAGGCCGTCTTCTCTTCGACCAGAAGGCTATATCAGCAGCACGAATTCGGTCAGGATCGCGCCGGATGTAGATGCCGACCTCTCCCCCCATTACCCAACCGGCCTCGGTGTCCCGGCCAAATTGGTACAAGAAAGAAATAAGCCTGGACGCAAGGAATCCGTGTCTTTCGCCGGTTGGGCTCATCCTTACGATAACTCCATCGATGAGTTCGCAGGGGCCGATATCACCCATTGCCAGGAGCTGTTCGCCGGTGATGAGTCTGGTTGCTGTCTGGACGGGCTGGGTTGTCATTCTTCCTGTCCGCGGATTCCTTGCGACGCGTGCATCAGATATGCGCACATAGCGCGACGCTGTTTCGGCTTCGTCAGGCAGTATAGCATAGGTACTCGCGATCGCCGGTGGCGCCCGCCGATGGTGGCCGGTGGTCAGAGGTCAGTGGCCGGTGGTCAGTTGCCGGTTACCGGAGGTCGGTTATCAGGCGATCCGGGCATTCGCGGGAACTTTGGCACTTGTGAATCATGCAAAAGGGACAGTTCAAGACGCGGGGTCGCGCGGCGGTGTGCGGGAGAACCCGGGCAAGCGCAAGGCCTGCCGCTACGACGAGCGCAGGAAGAGCGAGGGTCCATTTGGAGCGCGAACGGCGGGTTCTGGCCATACGCGAATTCAACACGAAAAGGATGCATCACATAATTTGGCAATCATGCGCCATTCACTTTAACCTGAGCGTGTCTCGACGCAGCGGCACGATCTGCCGGCGTTAGTGGCGGAGGTAAAGGCCACCTCGCCTCCGCCTGAGATGGCAACCGTGCCGGGTCGTCAGACAAACAACCAGAGTTCATCAGCGAAAGGAATCTCCTGTGAAGCAGTATTCATCTCCGCCGGCGATGCAGATCGACGAGTCGAAGAGTTATACGGCGACGATCCAGACAAACCGGGGCGATATCGTGATCGACCTGCACGCGGACAAAGCGCCGCGGACGGTCAACAACTTTGTGGCGCTGGCGCGCGATGGTTTCTATGACGGCGTCAAATTTCACCGCGTGATCGCGGACTTCATGATCCAGGGGGGCGACCCTGCCGGCAGCGGAAGCGGCGGCCCCGGCTACCGATTCGGCGACGAGTTCCACCCGGAGCTGCGGCATGACGGTCCCGGCGTTCTGAGCATGGCCAATGCCGGCGCGAATACGAACGGCAGCCAGTTCTTCATCACGCATGGCGCGACCAATTGGCTGGACAACAAGCACTCCGTCTTCGGCAGGGTGCGGAGCGGACAGGATGTGGTTGATGCAATCCAGCAAGGGGACGTGATGGAGAGTGTCAGTATCGAGGAAAGTTGAGGCAGGAAAACGAAAGACAGGAAGAGGGGACGGTGGATCGCGGTGCAGGCCGACCACGCCGCGATCCACCGTCTTCTCAGTTCAAAGCGTAGTTCCTGGCGCGCGGATCGCTCTCCACTGCCCACTGCATCGTGTACAAATGGTGGTAGCGGCCGCGGCGCGCCAGCAGATCTTCGTGGCTACCTTCCTCAAGCACGCGCCCCTGGTCGAGGACAACGATCTTGTCCGAATTGACAATTGTATTCAGGCGATGGGCGATGACAAAGCTGGTGCGCCCCTTAAGCAGGCGTTCCAACCCGGCCTGAATCTGGCGCTCCGTCGTCGTGTCGATTGAACTGGTGGCCTCGTCCAGAATCAGGATGCGGGGATCGGCCAGCAATGCGCGGGCGAACGAGACGATCTGGCGCTGACCAACGCTGAGATTCACGCCGTTTTCGCCCACTTCGGTTTCATAGCCCTTCGACAACTTGCGAATAAACTCGTCGGCGCCGACGGCGACGGTCGCGGCTTCCACCTCGGCGTTGGTTGCGCCAAGCCGTCCATAGCGAATGTTGTCGCGGATGGTTCCGTCGAAGAGGAAAGTATCCTGCAGGACGATGCCGAGTTGGGCGCGCAGGCTGGCTTGGGTTACATCGCGCACGTCGTGACCATCGATACGCACGGCGCCGCCAGTAACGTCAAAGAAGCGGGCGATGAGGCGAATGACCGTGCTCTTGCCGGCGCCGGTCTCGCCGACGAGGGCGATACGCTCCCCCGGCTCGGCGCTGATCGTCACGCCCTGCAGCACCGGCTCGTCTTCCTTGTAATTGAATTGAACATCGTCCAGCACGACCCGGCCTTCGATCGGCGGCAAGGCTTCAGCGTGGTGCGCATCCTGAAGATCCGGCTCTGTGTCGAGGAGTGCGAAGAGGCGCTCGCTGGCCGCCATCGCGGCCTGGAATGTGTAGTAGCGCCGCGAGAGCTCGCGAATCGGATCAAAGAATCGTTCCACCCAGATCACGAAGGCGGCGAACACGCCGGCGGTCACCTGGTCCCCGAGGATCAGCCAGCCGCCGACGCCGACGACCAGTGCAGTAGCTAACGAGCCGATGAAATCGACGCCGGGGAAGAAGAAGGCGGCAAGTTGTGTCGTCCTCACATTGGCGTCGAAATAGGAGCGGTTGAGATCGTCGAAGTGTCGGGCGTTGGCCCCTTCGCGGGCGAAACTCTTGGTCACGCGAATGCCGGTGATCGACTCGTTGAGAAAGCCATTGATCAGCGACAGGCGCTGGCGGGCGGCGCGATAGGCCTGGCGCACGTAGCGGCGAAAGTAGTTGGTCAACGCGATCATCATGGGCAGGACTGCGAAGGTTACCAGCGCCAGCTGCCAGTTCAGGAACAGCATGGCGATTACGATCCCGATCAGGATGAAGGCGGAGCGGGCCAGCCCCGTGATCGACCAGGTGACGAAATCCTGCAACACGCTGACATCGCTGATGAGACGGCTCATCAGGCGGCCCACGCTATAGTCGTTGAAAAAGCCGAGCGAGAGCGTGTGCAGGTGGCGGAAGAGCTGGCTGCGGAGGTCGGTGACGATGCGCGTGCCGGCGTAAGCCATGACGGTGAGGTGGGCCCGACTTGTAATCCACTCGAGCGCGATCGCGGCCAGGAAGAGGAATGTCCAGAAACGCAGAGTGCCCACGTTGCCGGCGCGGATGCCTTCGTCAATCGCTCGCTGTATCATCCATGGGGTGCCTACGCTCATCAGCGCACTAACGACGATCAGGATTACCGAAACGATAAACTCGCGCTTATAGACGCCCACATAGACCATGAGGCGCTTGACCAGGCGGCTATCGTAGGTCTTCTCCTGCGCCTCCTCTTCGTCCGGCAAAAGGTCCTGAATTCTGCGTTCGCGGCGCAGTCTTTCCTGTTCCATTGCGGAAAGGCTGTTTTCCCTGCCCGCCCGTGTTGCCTGTTCCCGGCCGAACGCGTCGCGCTGGCGCGGCAGCTTTTCGATCAGTTCATGCTCCGCGCTCGGCGGGGCAGAGAGGTCACCTCTTCCATTTTGCGTCTGGGCAGTCGTGTAGCTGCCGTTGGCGTTGCTCACCTCAGTTTCTCCCGTTTTCTCCGGCGCCGGACAGCGACAGCGCGGAAACCGAATGCCCGCTCGCGCCCGCCACCACTGGTTCAGCCTGGTTGAGCAACCGCGCGTCAAGGGCCGCGAACTCCTCCTGATCGCGCAGCTGCAAATCATAGATCTGGCGGTACAAGCCGCCATGGGCAAGCAGTTCGTCGTGCCGGCCGCGTTCGATGATGCGGCCGCCGTCGAGCACAAGGATCTGGTCGGCGTTCTTGAGCGTGAGCAGGCGCTGGGCGATGACAAAAGTAGTGCGCCCTTTCATGAGCTGTTCGAGCGCCTCCTGGATCAGGTGCTCGGTCTCGGTGTCAACGCTGCTGGTAGAGTCGTCCAAGATCAGAATGCGCGGCGCGTAGAGGAGCGCGCGCGCGATGGCAACCCGCTGCTTCTGCCCGCCGCTCAGGGTGACGCCCCTCTCACCGACAACGGTTTCGTACCCGGCGGGGAACTCCATGATGAAATCGTGTGCGCGCGCGGCTTTGGACGCGGCGATGACATCGTCCGGGGTGGCCTGTGGGCGGCCGTAGGCGATATTTTCAGCGATTGTCGTCCCGAACAGGAACGGGTCCTGCAGGACAATACCGATATGCCGGCGCAGGCTTTTGAGGGTGATGCTGCGCACGTCGTGACCGTCAATGCGGACAACGCCGCCGGCCGGGTCGTAGAAGCGCGGGATGAGGTTGGTGATGGTCGACTTGCCGCTGCCCGTGGGTCCGATGAGGGCGACGGTCTGGCCGGCTTCAACCTCAAAGCTTATGTCGTCGAGCGCGCGCGGGCCGCCCTCGTAGCCGAAACTGATATTGGAAAAGGAAACCGCGCCGCTGGCATCGGCCAGTTCAACCGCGTTCTCACTCTCCTCGACTTCACGCGGCGTATCGATTACCTCGAATACCCGCGCCGCGCTGGCGCTGGATGTGGCGGCCATATTGACGAGGAATCCGAGCCGTTGCACCGGGCCGTTGAGCATCATGACATAGGCCAGCAGCGCGAAGAGCGACCCGATCGTAACGGTGCCCTCGATGGCGCGCGGGCCGCCGATGAGCAGAAGCAGGAAGATGCTGCTCATAAGAATGAAGGTGAAAGTAGGCCAATTGTTGGCCCAGATCTTGATAATGCCGAAGCGTTTAGCGAACCAATCCTCGTTGGCCGCGTCGAACTTGCGCAGCTCGTCCCCTTCGCGCGCAAAAGCCTTCACAACCTGGATGCCGGTCACGCTCTCCTGCATCGTCGAGGAAAGTTGGCCCATCTGCTCCTGCACGCGCTTGAAACGCGGCCGGATCACCATGCCGAAACGCAATGTGAGAACGAGCAGCACCAGCAGCGGAACGAGGGCGAAGAGAGCGAGGCTGAAGTTCTCCAGGACCATGGCGACGATGACGCCGCCCAGCAGCAGCAGCGTCGCGGTCAGGTCCATCAACCCCTGGCCCACAAAACGCTCGGTCTCAGTGATGTCGCTCGTGGCGCGGCTCATCAGGTCGCCGGTCTGGGCGTGGTCATGGAAGGAGAAGGGCAGGCTCTGCGCCGCGTTGTAGAAGCGGTTGCGCAGGTCGTAGGCGACGCGATGGGTCAACCACTCGCCGTAGTAACGCTGACCGAACGTCGCCGCGCCGCGCACGATCGCGATGCCCAGGATCCAGCCGGCCGCGGAGAAGAGCGCGCTGGCGCGCTGTCCCTCTACGCCCTGGTCGATGGCGTCCTTCAAGACTTGCGGGATATAGAGCATGAGCAGCGAGGCAAAGAGGACGGAGATATAAGCAAGGGCCGCCTGCTTCCAATAGGGGCGCAGAAAGCCGATAAGCCGCCGGAAAACATCGCTGCTGACTTTCGTTTGTTGCGGAGGTTCCATATTGTTCACCTGCATAGCTAAACCGCTTAAGTATTCGCGGCAAATTGACCTTCATTATCAAACTCACCTAGTCTAGCAGATCGGCAGGTCCTTGTAAAGCCATCGGCGGATATTTTTCAGCGCGAAGTGATCGTTTCGTGCGCGTAGCGTATATTATCTGTAGGGTCCGGGAATCGTGGGCGCAGACCTCGATGGCCGCGGAGGCATGAGGGACAGGTGTGGAAAGGATGCTGTAACGACATGGATTTGCGGTATACTAGGCCGTGCAGCGCGAGGGGAACCCAACGGGACGGCAGACCTCAGCACCTTCGATTCGCGTGTAGACGTTAATTGACTGCGAATTGGTGTGAGACCGAGAAAGCTGATTCGGCAGGAGGACCATGATGCTCATGTCAAGACCAAAGTATCTCGCAAATGAGAAGAGGCGGAGAGCTTCCTTCGTACTTTCAATTAGTGACTATGGCCCACTTTTACAAAGACTTCAGGATATGTACCAGGACATTGAAGATGCCTTAGAGTTGGAGCATGCGGTTGAGACAGCGACAGGGTTTAGGGAGTATGCTGAGATACGGGAGGAGCTGAGTAAGGAAGGGACGCTCTGAAGGTTACATTGACATCCACAACAGGTCTGATAGTGAATTCCTCACCAGCAGCGTGCAAGTTATAGCCTTGATAGGAAAGTCTTGTGGAGCGTCTCCATGAGCGACAACGACATCCGCTGGATTCAAAGAGCAAATCACTTTGACAAGGCATTTTCCCAGTTGAATGAGGCCGTCGAGCTGGCGGGGCGGCGCCAACTCTCCAGGTTGGAAGCGCAAGGATTGATACAAGGCTTTGCGTACACGCATGAGTTGGCGTGGAAAACGCTCAAGGACTTTCTCGAAGAGCGCGGTGTGCGGGACCTGTATGGGTCAAGAGACACCAGCCGCGCAGCGTTCAGCGCGGGGCTGATCGAAGACGGCGAAACATGGATGGAGATGATCCGGAGCCGAAACCTGACGACTCACACCTACAATGAGGCTACGGCCGCCCAGTTCGTCGCTGCGATTCTTGATACATACTTCGCAGAATTTCAGGGATTGCAGGCAAGGCTGGCGCAGTTTAAGCAAGAGGAATCACCATGAATTCCCGTCGTCGAACCGACTCGGATGTCGGCTTGTCGGAATCGGTGGTCCATAGAATCTGCTCCGTATTTTCCCGTTATCCACAAGTAGCAGAGGCAATCCTGTATGGCTCCCGCGCTAAGGGCACTTACAGGAAAGGATCGGACATCGACCTGACCCTGTGCGGCGGCGAGGACCTGACGCTACGGGTGCGCCACAGAATTGCCGATGAACTGGATGACCTGCTCTTACCGTACACGATCGATCTGTCGATTTTGCGCGATATCAATGACCCCGACGTGCTGCAGCATATTGAGCGCGTCGGGGTAGCGCTATATGAGAGGCAACAAGAGTTGATTGACGAGGAGGGCAGTGTATGATGGGGCATCATTGCTGCGAGTAGGGAAACGCGGGCGGGCACTCAGACCTTCCCCTTCCTACTCTGCCTGGCACACCGCCCGCGTGGTAAAATGCCGGCACCACAGAAGTACGATCAGACCTGTGCGCCCAAACCGGCAACCTTCACACCATCGGAGTCAGCATGACCTACAGAGTAGCGATCATCGGACATACGGGCCACGGCAGTTACGGACACAACGTCGACCAGGCCTTCGTCGGCGTCGAAGGCGCCTCTATCATCGCGCTGGCCGACCCGGACGACACAGGTCGCCAGGAGGCGCTTGAGCGCACCGGCGCGCTCAAGGGATACACCGACTACCGGCAGATGCTGGCCGAGGAGCGCCCGGATATCACCGTCATCGCCACGCGCGAGATTGGCGACCACTACGGGCTGGCAATGGCCGCCGCTGAGGCCGACACGCACATCTACATCGAAAAGCCGGTCGCGGCCTCTCCCGCCCAGGTCGATGAGATGGTCGCCGCCTGTGACAGCAACGACAAACTGCTGATCGTCGCCTGCCCGTGGCGCGGGCATCCTCCAATCCAACATACGGCCATTCCGCTCATCAAGGGGGGCAAGATCGGCGAGCCGCGCCGCGCCCGCCTCTACGGCATGAACGGAGACCATGGCGGCAACGAGTGGTTCCTGGACCTCTACCCCCACTTTTTCGACTTCATGTGGCAGGTCTGGGGCGAGCCGATCTGGTGTCACGCCCACATCACGCAGGACGGCCGCGACGCGACGCCGGAAGATGTCAGGCAGGGCATGGAGGGGATGGGCCTGGTCGCGGGCAACGGCATTCGGGCCTACTACGTCTTCAACGACGGTTTTGCCGCGGACTTTGAGTCCTATGAAGGCGACCACAAGGAGCGGCCCTACCGGATCGACATTCACGGCACTGCCGGCACGCTCTCGCTGCCGGGACCGATGAGCAACCAGCCGGACATATACTTCCATCCGCTGGTGAGCCCGGGTCTATTCAACGATGACCGCTGGCAGGTGATCCCGTCCGAGCCGCCGCCCGATGCGCACAAGTGGGTGAAAGCGCATCACCGCATGGCGCGCTCGATGCTGGCTATGCTGGATGGCCGCGAGCCGGAGTTTCCGTTGCTGGATGGCCGCACAGCCCGCCGCCATGTCGAATGGGCCATGGCCGCGCACGCCTCGCACATCGCGGGCGCGCGCGTGCCGCTGCCGTTGAGCGACCCTCACAACCCGTTTGACTCCTGGCGTTGAGACGCGATTTATTCCACTAGCGCGAGCGAGTCCCGCTTAATTTCCGCTTTCCATTGTCACGCCAAAGGAGAGAGTTCAATGCAGCCCTTTCTGGATTCGACCGATGTACTGAATGACGGCGTCGAACTCGGCCGCCGCATGGAACGGGACGGCTTTCTGTTCATAGGCGGGTTGCTGCCCCCTGCCGTCGTTGAGGCGCTGCGCATGCAGAACCTGGAGATCGCGCGCGATGCGGGATGGGTGCAGCGCGATGCGCCGCTGGCGGAGGCGGTTGCCGACCAGAACGGGTTTTGCGTGGAGCCGGAGCCGGTCTATATGGAGAAGTATCATGCCATGTACAGGCTGCCGGAGTTCCACGCCATCCAGCATCACCCCAACTTGATCGGGATGTTCGAGCGGATGCTGGAGGAGCCCGTACTGCCGCACCCGCGCATCATTGGGCGTACGATCTTTCCGCAACGGAACGCGTTCACCACGCCACCGCACCAGGATTTCATCCCGATACAGGGGACGGAGGACACCTACACCGCCTGGATCCCGTTGAGCGATCTGCCGAGGGAACTGGGCGGGCTGCAGATTGCAGCCGGGTCGCACCGGCGCGGCGTGTACGATTTCCAGCCGGCGATGGGTGCGGGCGGGCTGGAAGTTCTCGACCCGCTCGAGGGCACGTGGAGCTACAGCCCGTTCAAACAGGGGGACGTGCTCATCTTCCACAGCCTGGCAGTCCACAAGGGGATGCCGAACGGCTCCGACCGCCTGCGGATGTCGATCGATGCCCGCTACCAGAGGGCGAGCGAACCGATCGCGCCGGGCAGCCTGCAGCCGCACAGTCAGCCAAGCACGTGGGAGGAAGTTTACGCGGGCTGGCCGGAGACGGAGCTGAAATACTACTGGCGCACGTGGGACATGGAGATCAAAGCGTACGACAACAGCTATCACGAAAAGCGCGATGAGATGGCGCTCAAGATGGCCAAGGAGGGAGATACGCGCGCCATTTCGACGCTGCAGCGCATCATCGCCCGCGATGATGATCCGACCAAGCGCGAGGAGGCGGAGGCGCTGCTTGCCTCGCTGCAGGAGCTGGCCGACGCGTAGCGAATGGACGTACGGTTTGACGGGATGAATTTGAGGAAACGGGTTACCGCTCCGGCGACCTCCGAATTCGAAATGCCCCGGTTCAGGCAGACGTGCAACGCGGAGAATGCTTGTCTCACAAAGGAGCAGGATTCTGGCGCCGGCCAAGATCGCCGATCTGACAATCGATGAATGCAAGGAGCTTGTTCGGGAAGCTGCTCTTGAGACGCTTGCTGAACTGGATGGCGACCCAGACGAGGGCAATGAACTGCGTCATGAGTTCGTCGCCGAGGCCAAGAACTCCCTCGCCGCTATTCAATCGGGCGCCAAAACGATACTTGTGGAGGAAGTTGCCAGGAATCTGGGTTTGACCTGGTGAAGTATATCGTTGAATTCACGGGAGATGGCGCGGCAGACTTAAGGTAAGATTCAAGAGAAGCAGCGCGAAACCAACTCATCCGCCACCGCCTCAGAACCGATTTGCCCGAAGCCGCCGTCATACGTTATACTTTTCCCACTTTCGGGGAGTAGCGCAGCTCGGTAGCGCGCTTCGTTCGGGACGAAGAGGTCGGAGGTTCAAATCCTCTCTCCCCGACCAATACGCAGGCCGGTTGATCCATTTCATTCTCATTACATTGCCTGTGGCTCGACCACTCTGCGAATCTAAGCACGTTGTGTAATCTGCCGTCGGCAACAGGGAATTTCTGCGACGGCGTTTTTTGTCCCGCGGAGGTTGCGGGAGCCAGGGCGAGGGCACGGCGAGGGCGAGGGCACGGCGAGGACGCCGACTCATACGGCGCTGCAATGCCCGCCGATCAAAATGGATGCAAGGGTCAATTCCTGTCCTTCGTTGACGGAGCGCGATATTGCGCTTCTTTACCGGATCGAGGCCGGCCTGCCGATTACGGCCGACGTCAGCCGGTCCGATGTAATGTTGTGCTGTCTGACGGACAGGAACCATATTCTCTCCTCACAGTACGGGGGCAGAGTGCCGCCTGCGGACGCACGAATCCTGGTGGCGCGGCATGCAGCGCCCCAATCGCTCTCTTCAATCTACGTAGATGACATGACGGGGCGCGCCTACACGCTCGCGGCGCAGCCGACCGTTCACCGCGCGTTGATGGAGGACAGGAGAGGCAAGGTTGCGGAGAAGAAGGTGCCCCCGGGGCGGACGAGCAGCGGCGCGCCGGTCATCCAACAGGTATATCCGGTACGCAACGCGGCGAACCGGGTGATCGGGGCATTGCTGGTTGAGACGTACATGATCGAGCACGAGCGGCAACGGCGGCGCGGCCGGCCTTTCCGCCAGGCAGTTGGCTGGCTGCAGAGTATGGCGGTTCAGGGCGAGATCGAGGCGGCCGAAGCAGCTGGCAGGTTTGGCAGTCACGACGGAATCTTCCTGGTTGATGAGCAGTCTTGTATCAGTTACATGAGCGGCATCGCCATGAACCTTTTCCGCTCGGTCGGAAGGGGTGTGGAAACGCGCGGCGGGCCGATCTCAGACCTGGAGGCGGAAGACGAGCGGTTGGTCAGCCAGGCCGTCCAGGCCAATTGCTGTGTACAGAACCGGACAGAGAGTGAAGATGGGCGTGTCTGGGTGCGAACGGCGCTCCCTCTGCGGGCGCCGCGCGGTAGCCTGTACGAGATGAGCCGGCGCATGCGGGAACAGCTGCAGGCAGGGCGGCTGCGCTCTCTGGTCGAGCGAACGCCTCGGATCGATGGCGTACTGGTTCTGGTGCACGATGCCACGGCGGCGGTACAGAGGGAGCGGGAACTGAACGTAAAGTCGGCGATGATCCAAGAGGTACATCACCGGGTCAAGAACAACCTGCAGACGATCGCCGCAATATTGCGGATACAGAGCCGGCGCAGCGAGAGCGATGAAGCGCGGCAGCACCTGAAGGACGCTGTGAGCCGCATATTCAGCATGTCGGTGATCCACGAGTATCTGAGCCAGGATGAACACCGCCCGATCAACATCCGTGACGTTTGCCAGAAGATCGTGGGGCAGGCGCGCGCGGTTGCGGTCAATCCGAGCCGGCGAGTGGAGTTTGAGATGGAGGGGCCGAATATCCGCTTGCCGTCCAGCCAGGCGACGGCCTCGGCGCTGGTTGTCAATGAGCTTCTGATGAACGCCATCGAGCACGGCCTCAAAGGCCGCGAGGACGGGAAGATTCGGGTTGCTCTCGAAGATCTGGGCGACAAGGTGCGCATTGAAGTGGAAGACAACGGACACGGGCTGCCGTCAGGTTTTGGCCCGGTCTTGAAGGGAAGCGGCGGCGGCAGCCTGGGTCTGCAGATCGTGCAAACGCTTGTAACCGATGATCTGAAGGGCGAACTGCTGATAGAGCCAAAAGGCAACCAAGAGCGGATTGACGACTCTTGGCGTTCGCTTACGGCCCCCGACACGACGGCCAATGGCAAGGTGGAAGCGGCTGCTTGCAGCGGAACGCGCGCTGTAATCACTTTCCCCAAGCGCTCGATCAACGCAGAGTCAGTCGTAGCGCCAGGGTGACAGAAGAGGCCGCCAGCCTTAATCATCGGGCCAGCAACATTACGAACATACGCCAAAAAGTCACAATCAACTGAGGACTCACTGTGGAGCGGACACGCATAATTGTTGCCGATGACGAATCGATTATCCGCATGGACTTGCGGGAGATGCTGACCAACCTGGGCTACCTGGTTGTAGGCGAGGCCGGCGACGGCCAGAGCACCGTCAATCTGGCCTGGGAACTTCGCCCGGACATCGTGATCATGGACATAAAGATGCCGGATATGGACGGCATCGAGGCGGCACGGATTCTTACACAGGAGCGGCTGGCGCCGGTGCTGCTGCTGAGCGCGTACAGTCAGCAGGACCTGGTGCAGCGCGCGCAGGAGGCGGGCGTTGCCAGCTACCTGGTCAAGCCTTTTCGCGAGAGCGATCTCACCCCTGCGATCGAGGTGGCCCTGGCGCGTTTCAACGAGTTTCGAGCGTTGGAAAAGGAAATAGATGACCTGAAAGAGACGTTAGAGACTCGCAAAGCGGTCGAGCGCGCCAAAGGCATTCTGATGGAAAAGCAAAACATGAACGAAGCGGAGGCGTTCCGGCGAATCCAGAAGATGAGCATGAACAACCGCAAGCCGATGAAGGCAGTGGCAGAGGCGATCATTCTGGCTCATCAGGCGGGGGAGTAGCGAAAGCCCTGTGGCAAACAGCCATTGCCAGAATATGCGACTCTCGATCATAATGCCGGTCTACAACGAAATCGGCACGCTGGAAGAAATCGTCCGCCGCGTGCGCGCGGTGGACCTCACACTTAATGTCGACGGCTCCAACACGGTGAGCGAGAGCCCATTGCAGATGGAGAAGGAGATCATCATCGTCGATGACGGCTCCACCGACGGCACGCGCGAGATTCTTTCGCGAATGCAGACGGATATAGCATCTGATCTGCGCGTTATCTACCACGAGCGTAACGGCGGCAAGGGCGCGGCGCTGCGAACCGGCTTTGAGGCAGCGAGCGGCTCAATATTCGTGGTGCAGGATGCCGACCTGGAGTACAATCCCAGGGATTACGTCAGCCTTCTCGTCCCCATTCTTGAGGGGCGCACCGATGTCGTATACGGCAGCCGCTTCCTCGGGGGGCCGCGGGCAGCGATGAGCCTCTCGCACACGCTCGGCAACAAGGGCGTTACCTGGTTCACCAATCTGCTCTACGGCACGGTCCTGACCGATATGGAGACCTGCTATAAGTGCTTCCGGCGCGACGTCATCGCAGGAATGCCCCTTCACAGCGAGCGATTTGAAATCGAAGCTGAATTGACGGCCAAAATCCTCAAGCGCGAATACACGATTTTCGAGACGCCCATCAGCTATAACGGGCGCAAATTCCACGAGGGCAAGAAGCTCACCTGGCGGGACGGATTCACGGCCATCGCCACGCTCATCAAGTACCGCTTCCGCGACTGAACGCCAGTGGTTCGCGGCATGGGTGTTGCAGTCCACTGGTCACAGACGACTCGCCACCTTCGTACGATTCGCCGCCTCTTCCCGCCACTCTTCGCAGCTGCAATCCTGGCGGTCTTCACTCTGTTGCTGTTCTACCGCCTGCTCTTTACGGACCGGGTGCTGGCCAGCGGCGACATTCTCCACTATTTCTATCCCTACCGCGACTATGCGGCGGCGGCGTTGCGCGCGGGCCGCGTTCCCCTCTGGAACCCCTACATCTTTATGGGCGCGCCCTTCCTCGCCAATCCGCAGGCGGCGGCGCTGTATCCACTGCACTGGCCGCTGAGCTGGCTGCCCGTGACAAAGCAACTCTATTGGAGCGGCGCCATCCATGCCTGGATTCTCGCAGTTGGAGGTTATGCGCTGATGCGGCGCTGGGGAACAGGGTGGCTGGCCGCGGTAAGCTGCGGTCTGGTGTTGGCGGGAAGCGGACACTACGGCGGACTGCTGGGACACATCAACCAGATGAACGGCGCGGCCTGGCTGCCCTGGCTTCTGTGGGCGCTGGAGAAACCGGGGTTTGGCGGGGAAAGAGAGAAAACGGCCGGCCTTGCGCCCAACATGATGCGTTTCCGGTGGTACGCGCCGTTGTTGCTGTCATTTTCCCTGTTCGTCGCGCTCACCCTGCTCGCCGGACACACGCAAACTACCTATATCAATCTATTCGGCGTGGGCGCGTGGCTGTTTGTGCGATGCGCGCTGGCGGGGACGCTGGGCTTGCGCGGCCTGATCGCTTCCACGTTCCTCTATGCCGTGGGCGCGCTGCTTGGCGCGCTGATCGCGGCGGCGCAGCTGCTGCCAACGCTGGAACTCAGCCAGCTGGGGATTCGCAGCGGAGGTCTCAGCTACTCGGAGGCGACCAGTTTCAGCCTGCGTCCCCTGCTTCTCCACTGGACGCTGCTGCCCTCTTACGGCCTGCGCGATCTGAGCGTCCTGTTTTCCACGCTTGGCTATACGGAGTACATCGCTTACGTGGGCGCGCTTGGTCTGATTCTGGCCGTGTGCGCGCTGGCCGTCTATAAAGGGCAGGCGACGAAGGACTGGACCCTGGGCATCGGGCAATGGCCGCTCGCCGCGCAGTGCGGCGCCTTTTTCGCTGCTTTTGGGCTCTTCCTGGCGATGGGGCGCTGGAACCCGTTCACTTTTCTCTTCTACCATGTCATCCCCGGCTTCGACCTGTTCCGCACGCCGGCGCGCTGGATGATGCTGTACACGCTGGGGATGGCAGTGCTGGCGGGTCTGGGGGCACAACAGGTTGCGGGCTGGATCGCGCGAAATCGGCCGTCTGGAGGGAGCGAAAACGGGTCTCGGTCTTCGGGCATTGCAGTTCACGCCGCGCTCCTCGGCGTGCTGGCGGTCGAGCTGCTGCTGGCCGCACACGCGCTGCCCCATACGCAGCCCACCGCGCCCCAGGCGGTCTACGACGTGCGTACGGCTCCCGCCCATCTGCTGACGGAGCCGCGGCGGACGGTCCATCCGGCGGCGATGGGACGTCTTCTGAGTATCAGCGAGATCACCTATGACCCGGGCGACATGCCCGACTGGCGGCGCGTCCTGCGCGGGGGCACAGCTCCGCAGCTGAGCGAGGAGGCATTCACCGAGTTTGTCATCGCGCTCAAAGCACAGGAGATCCTGGCGCCGAATCTCTCCCTGCTCTGGCGCGTACCCACCGTGGACGGCTTCGACGGCGGGGTGCTCCCACTGCAACGCTACAACGCATTCTTTTCGCTGCTGATTCCGCCGGAGGAGCTGGTGCCGGACGGGCGCGTGCGCGAGCAGCTGCGTGCGATTCCAGCCGCGCACATTCTCGAAATGATGGATGTTCGCCATCTGATCACCGACAAAGTGCGGGACCTGTGGTTCGACGATATCTACTACGACCGACAGATCGGCGCAACCCTGACAGCCGATGGCCTCAAGACGCTTACCGTTGAGGCGCCGCATAACTTCGTGGCGACAGACGTCGCCATCGTTGGCTCGATGACCTGGAACGGGAAGAGCTCTGACTCGGAAATCGAGGGCAACTTTCCACTGGCGGAAGTCGACGCGCTGGTTGACGGTGAGCGTATCGCGCTCGGACTGTTGCTCACGGGCGCTAAGCATAGGGACGCGTTCCGGGTGGTGGTCAGTCTGCCGGCGGAAGCCGGCTTCATGGACGCGCCGCTCGTCTACCTCGACGGCGACAACGATAGACAGGAATATCTTGCCCGCTTTCCTCTGGCCGAGCCGTCCCGTCTTCAGGCGCTGGATATTACATTGAAGGCGACAGACGAGCAACATGGCCTGGCCGTGCAGGCGGTGACGCTCATCGACGAGCGCACGCACACATTCGTGCCGCTGCTGCCCAGCGACCGCGGCCGCTTTCGACGAGTACACAGCGGCGATGTGAAGATCTACGAACGGCTCGGAGGAAGTGGACGCGTGCAGCTGGTGACGTCGGCGCGGGCGGCCTCCTCACAGGAGGAGGCGGTCACTTTGCTGCGCGGTCACGCGGGCACGGGCGCGGTCGTCGAGGCGAGCGCGGAAGCGGTAAGCGCCTGGGGGCTGAATGCCGCCAACGCCGGCAACGGGGAAGCATCGCTGGTGTCGTATGCGCCGGAGCGGGTAGTGGCGCGCACGCGCAGCGAAAGGCCGGGACTGCTCGTCCTGAAGGAGGCGTACTATCCCGGCTGGGAAGCAACGGTCAACGGCGAGGCGGTCCAGATCTATCCGGCCAATGTACTTTTCCGCGGCGTGCCGGTGCCGCCGGGTGAAAACGAGGTTGTCTTCACCTACAGGCCGCAAAGCTGGCGGACCGGTCTGCGCGTGAGCGCGGCAGGCGTCTTGCTCTGGCTGCTGCTGGCCCTCGGCACCATCTGGGCGCGGGCAAAGGGACGGCATTGGCGACGCTTCCGAAAAAGAAGCGAATCTGGCTCTACTTCACGGCCAAACAGGCCCTGATGTATAATCGAGAGACCGGCGCCGAAAGTAAGGAAAAGCCCTACAGGTTCCTGTGCAGACGTGATAAACACATTTAATCGCATTGTCGTTATCCTTCTTTGGCTGCTCATGTTGGCGGCCATTGGCTACATTACCATCTTTCCCGACGCAGCCTTCACTGCCCTGGTGGAACGGCTATCGCTGGCGAAGAATCTGCTGCGCGTCCAGCAGGAGACCAACGGCAACTATTTCCTGATCGGCCAGGTGGCGGTGGGCATATTGGCGGTGCTGGTATTCGGCGGCCTGCTGTGGTTGGAGCTGTGGCCTCACCGCCAGCGCGGGGTGCGTATGAGGACGGTGAAAGGCAGTTCGGTCGAGTTGGACACGGATAGCATTGCGCGCCGCCTGTCGTGGCACCTGGACCAGCTCGCGGATGTGATTACGGTGTTCCCGGAGGTAAGGTCGCGCGGCAACGCGGTTGACATCGAGCTGGAGGTCGAGACCTCTCCCGACATCGACGTGCAGATGAAGACGGACGAGGTCGTGGAATCGACGCGCGACATTGTCGAAGAAGGGATGGGGCTGCGGCTGGGCAAGTTGGACGTACGCATGCGCCATCTGCCCTTTGAGGATGAGTGGGAAGCGTGAAGCTGAGCGCGTTGTTGGAGAGCCTGCTGTTCGTGGCCGCCGACCCGGTCACAACGGGACAGCTTGCCCAGGCCTCAGGCTGCCCCGAGGTCGAAGTGTGCAAGGCGCTCGACGAGTTGCAGTGGGAGTATGAAGAGCGGAACCGCGGCCTGCGCCTGCAGCGTCGCGCCGGCAGTGTCCTCCTGGTCACCAACCCCGCCGCCGCCCAAATGGTGGAAGAGTTTCTCAACCTGGAAACGACAGTGCAGTTCAGCGCGCCGGCCCTGGAGACGCTGGCGATTGTCGCCTATCTCCATCCGGTCACGCGGGCGCAGGTGGAAGCGGTGCGGGGCGTGGACTGTTCCAACACGTTGCGCAGGCTGCAGCAACAGGGCCTGATCGACGAGTTCGACCGGCTGGATGGGCCGGGCCGCCCGATCCGCTACGCCGTGACCGACCAGTTCATGCAGCATTTCGGCCTGACCAATCTGAATGAGCTGCCCGAACTGCCGCCGCTGGAGGGTGAATCTCAATGCTAAGATGTACTCAGTAAACGGAACAACACATTGGAACTCAACGATTTAGAAGCAAAGTATTTTTCGCACGTATTACATTTGGAACTCAATGAGCCTGCGAATGCATTCCTTAAGCTAAATGGAGGGGATGAAGTATATGCTATGACTGTGACCCCCAGGCTGAAAGATCATTTTGAAATGCGCTTCAGTCATGCTTCGTCACCGATAGAGAAGTCATTCTTGATTTCCAGAGTCGTCAGCGGCTTCCCTAATCCGGTATTACAGCGAGCCAAAGTGGAAAGGACCCCCGCAACCATACAGATTAGTTCGTGTGAAGGGTACAAGGAGCTAAACGTTAGAATTCTAGGGGTTCTATCTGACCGTGAAGGAATCCTGTTACTGGCAGACAATACAACCGTAGCGAGGATGTCGAAACTTAAGTACGCCGACCTTCATCTTAGGAATTTCAAGGATTTCATAGGAAGTGGTGTCGTCCTTTCTTGTGAAGAGTGGAAGATTTCGCTTGTCAAACATAGGAGACCTGGAACTCCTATAGAACACAGAGCAAGAATTGAGAGAAACAGCGGTGAGGAATTCGAGGTAGAAGAACTAGAGGAAGTATTGAAAGTCTTCCTGTTTTTCCTAACATTTGTGGCATGCCGCTATCAGTTTCCGAGCACCGTAATTGGATACGACTCGCACAATCAGATTGTTTGTGGGCAAATTGGGAGATTTGATTCTAAGAAACCTCTGACAAATTGGTTTGATCGAATTGGAACAAATCCCGAAAGCGGGCATCTGGAGCGTATATTCCCTTCGTTTTGGTCTAGTTGGCAGGAATCTCCAGAGGAAATTGCCATTATAATTGACTATTATGTTAGTAGCGCGACTATGGAACGTTGTGGACTAATTAAGGACGCAGTTGCCAAGAGCTATGAGGCATTGGAGTTTCTCTCTGGTCTGATTCTTAGCGATCCTGATCCAAAGGACTATGCCCAAAACATTGCAAAAGCGTTGAAGGACTACGATATCCCCAATCGGAAACTACAGATTTCCAGCAATCCGGAAACAACCAAAATCATGAGGGACTTAGGTATTTCAGGTTCTGGCTTCCAATTGATAAACAGTGTACGCAATTACGTTACCCATCCAATGGAAAAGAAGAATCCCAAAGCAACTAAAGCCTTGTACCGTGATTATCTCGACACTGAATTTGCCCCTTATCTCTTTGTACATGACCTAAGTCAATTCTATCTTGAATACCTGTTTCTGAAAGCATTCTGCGATTACACGCCACCTCGCCACAGGTACTTGATAGAGTATGATGAGCGTCGATATCTTTTCCCGAAGGTCAAGCGCTCCAAAAGAGGCGAAAAAGACGTAATCGAAATCGACTTCCGTTAGTAGAAAAGCACTAACCGGGGCAGTCTCGCGCTCCACTATTCGCCAATCTCTCCGCAATCCACTCGGGCACACGCGTCATGCGGCCTGCGCTGTCGACGCAGATATGCCGCGTATGGCCGTCGGCGTAGATGACTTCCGTCTCCCGGTTGCGAACTGTGTAACGGAACTCGATCTGGCGGCTGCGTAGGAGCCCCAGGCGGGTGACCACCTGTACGGGATCACCGAAGCGGATGGCGTTGCGGTAGCGGCACTGCAGGTCGGTAACCGCGAAGTTGTATCCGGCGCCGGCGATCTCCGTGTAGGGCATCCCCGCAGCCTCCATCCAGGCGACGCGCCCGGCCTCGAACCAGACGACGCACTCGCTGTGGTGGACGACGCCCATCTGGTCGGTCTCGGCAAAACGAACGGTGATGTCCAGCGGAACGGCAGCGCCCTCAATGTCGTTGCTCTTTTGCGCAGGGGCTTTTTCAGTTGTTGTCATCTGCTGCTGTCAGGGGATGATCGATCTTGTGGGGATTGTCCCGGACCCAACTCTGAAATGCCGCCCGGATTGTCACTAAGTCTCCTAGACGCTCAACGCAGATAAGGTAGAGTTCCGCGTCGCTGACCGCATGGTAGCGGTGGATCAGTCGGTTGCGATAGCCTGCCATCAGTTTTAGCAGCTCTTCTTCCACCTCATCTAGGACCCCATGCTCAGCAAGTAGGCTGGCAACTTCCCTGTATGTGCCCGCGGGCACGCCAAATCCCTTTGACAGGATGTGGCGCCCAATGTCGAACAGTGATTCCAGCGCGCGGCGCACACAAGACTCGGCTGTGTGGACGTTTCGGCTGTCTGCAAAAAAGCCGGCTTCATTGTGCAGCGGCAATCGCCGAATCTGCCTGAGCATTCGATCCAGCAGCGAGAGGCGGTCCAAAACAACGCGGCGTGCGACAAAGGACGGTGTCACGTGTCGGCTCCGAGAAGCAAGCGTGCGCGCTCCTCCTCCAAGGGAGCAAGATCGGCCTCTTGCCGCAGAATGTAAAGGTCATAGTTGTCGGCGGCGTATTCGTCCTCGGCGTAGAGTCGTTCACCGTGGATGATCTCGGCGGCGAGGTAGGGGCTGGCGCTGTCCAGGTTGACGAGATCGACTCGCTTCACGCCAAGAAAGTCCTCCAGAGCGTGCGCCAGCGCCACCTCCAAATTCAGATTCAAGGCGTTTTCCGGCTCCTTTGGCCCCCAACCCCACTCTTCGGATTTGGGGGGCAGCCGCACCGGCTTCGCCCCGATGTCGACGTCCGACGGGCTGGGCGCGAGAACGCTTTCCGTTTCGTCCAGCCATGCCAGCACCTCACGGGCGCGGCTGCCGAAACTGTACAGAATTGCGATCCGGTGTTGCCGGCAGATCGCCTCCAGCGCGGCGCGTCTTTGATTCATGGCAAGCCCTAGTGGCTGAGCTTCAATCACAACAAATCAATGTTCCATGATCAACGGCCAGTGCTTTTTCACGTTTCTGGCCACTGACCACTGAAGTCTACATATGGATCGCCAGGCCTTCGACGCCGTGGGCCGCCTCCATCACCACTTCGGCCAGCGTCGGGTGGGCATGCACGTTGTGCGCGACTTCCGCCGGCGTCAGTTCCATCATCTGCGCCAAAGTCAGCTCCGGCAGCAGCTCGGTCGCGTTCGGGCCGACGATGTGCGCGCCCAGGATTTCGCCGTATCTCTCATCGGCGACGATCTTGACGAAGCCGGTGCGCACGCCTTGCGCCTGGGCCGCGCCGTTGGGCATGAACGGGAACTTGCCCACGTTCACGGTGTAACCGGCTGCCTGCGCCTCCGCTTCGGTCATGCCCATACTGGCGACCTGGGGGACGCAGAATGTGCAACGGGGCATGAAAATGTAGCGCTCAGCAGGTATCGGGTTTGTCGGCTGGCCGGCGGCGTGCTCGGCGGCCACAACCGCTTGCGCGCTGGCCACGTGCGCCAAGGGCATCTTTCCGGTGCAGTCGCCGATCGCGTAGACGTTGGCGCGGCTGGTGCGCATGAATTCGTCGATTTCGATGTACCCTTCGCGGCTGCGCTCCACACCTGCCGCGTCGAGTCCGAGCTCCTCGGTGTTGGGCGTGATGCCGACCGCCAGCAGTACCTTCTCGACCTCGACCGACTGTGTGCTTTCGTCCTTGGCATTTCTGATTGTCACCCTGACCGACCGTTCAGCGATGTCAAAGTCCTCAGTGCGGCTCGAAGTCAGCACGGCAATGCCGCGTTTCCCGAAGGCGCGCACGACCTCCTGCGCCACCTCGGCATCCTCCAGGGGCAGCGCCTGGTCCAACATTTCGACAATCGTCACCTGCGCGCCGTAGGTTGCATAGATGTGGCCCAATTCCATACCGATCGGGCCGGCGCCCACCACGAGAATGGACGCGGGGACTTCAGACAGCCGGATAGCGTGACGGTACTGGAGAACGCGAGCGCCGTCGGCGTCGATGCTGGGCAGATCGCGCGCGCGGGCGCCTGTCGCAACGATGAAGCTGCGCGCGGATAGGGTGCGCGGTTCGGCTTCAGGGTTGAGCGGACCGGCGCCGACCTGCACGCTGTTGGCGTCAATGAAGCGGGCGTGCCCTTCGATGACGTCGATCTTGTTCTTGCGCATGAGGAAGCCGACGCCCTTTGTCTGGCGGGAGACGATCTGCAGCGAGCGAGCGACCGCGGCGCCGTAGTCGACTTGCAGGTTGTCAAAGGTGAGCCCGAACTCTTGCGCGTGCTGGAGCGTGTCCAGCACTTCGGCGCTCTTGACAAGCGATTTCTTGGGGATGCAGCCCCAGTTGAGGCAGACGCCGCCCAGATGCTCGCGTTCGATCAGGGCGGTCTTGAGGTTCAGTTGGGCGCCGCGAATCGCCGCCACGTAACCGCCCGGCCCGGAGCCTATGACGATCAGGTCGTAGTCGTAGTTGCTTGCCACAGCTTCCTCCGTGCGGCCGGTGGCCGCTGATCTTTCCGGTCTACGCCCCGCCTTCTTCGAGCGGCGACGCGTCGAACTCTTCGAGGCGCCTCACCACGTCAACGAGAAATCTGTCGGCGCTCACGCCGTCCAGAATACGATGATCGAAGGCGAGGCTCAGAAAGCACATTGGGCGGATCGAGATCGTGTCATCGGCGCTGGGCAGGAGGGGATCGGCAGCCGGCCCCACCGGTCCGCTGCGGACGACGGCGCGCTTGGTGATATTGCCGATGCCCAGGATGGCGGCCTGCGGCTGGTTGATGATCGGCGTGCCCAGCAGACTGCCGCTCACCCCGTGATTGGTCAGGGTGAAGGTTCCGCCGCGCAGTTCGTCGGGCTTCATTTCACCGCGGCGGGCGCGGCCGGCCAGGTCGTTGACCGCGCGCGCCAGCCCCTGCAAACTGCGTTCATCGGCATCGCGGATCACCGGCACAACCAGCCCGTCCGGCAGCGCCACCGCGACGCCGACATGGATGTGCCGGCTCAGCGCCAGCCCGGCGTCGGTCCAGCGGCTGTTGACCGTCGGATGGCGGCGCAGCGCGGACGCGACCGCGGCGACGAAGTAGGGTGTGAAGGTGAGGCCGATCTCCTGTTGCGCGAACGACTCTTTGTGGCCGGCGCGGTGACGCACGACCGCGGTCATATCGGCCTCGTGAATCGTGACAACGTGCGGGCTGGTGCGCACGCTGCGGACCATATGCTCGGCGATCGCTTTGCGTATGGTCGAGTGCGGCTGCAGGAGTTCGTCTTCAGCGAGCGCAGCATCGGTCTGCGCAGCCTGGGCCGGCAACTGCCGTTTGCGCGCGTCGATAAAGGCCAACAGGTCCTTCCTGGTGACGCGCCCCTGGCGGCCTGTCCCCTTCACTTCGGACAGATCGATATTGTTTTCTGCGCTGATGCGGGCGACGACCGGGCTGACGAAGGCGCGGCCTGCCGGCCTTTCGATTGGGGCAGACTCTTCTTTTCCACGAGAACCACGGGGCTGCGATGGAGCGGCAGCGAGAGCTTCATCCTCTCCCACCTCGCGCCTCGGTGCAGTCTCTTCGGTGCTCTCTCCTTCGTCGCCGATGTAGGCGATTATGGCGCCGACTTCGACCGTGGCGCCCTCCGCGGCCAGGATCTCAAGCAGAACGCCGGCCGCGGGTGCGGGCACTTCAGTGTCGATTTTGTCGGTGGTGATGTCCAGCAGAGGCTCCAGCCGCTCCACGGCATCCCCAGGCCGTTTGAGCCAACGGGCCACGGTGCCTTCAAAGACCGTTTCACCCAGTTGGGGCATTTTCACTGGCGTTGGCATTGCCTGCGCTCCAACTTCAGTTTCCAGTCTCCGGTTTCCGGTCTCCAGTTTCCAGTTTTGGGAAACGGCACATCTTCGATTCGGCTGGGGCTTTTTGAACCCCTGAAAACGGGAAACGGAAAGCGGGAAACGCCTAAATCATGGGCGTTTTTCGCTGAACGAGCTGCACGGTCACATTCCAGGGATCGCGCAGGAAGCAGAGCTTGTCCCCCGTGGGCGTGTCGTTGATCTCGCCGTCGGGCGTGGCGCCGGCGCGGATGAGCCGATCTCTCTCGCCCTCCATGTCGTCGACGCTGAAGGCGAAATGCAGGTTGAACGCGTTGATCTGGGCGAAATCGAGGTGCGCAAACTCCTCGTTGCTGTACAGCTCCAGCATACTTCCCTTTTCATCGGCGATAAAGTTCATGTAGGGGGCGACATCACCGGAGGAGACGATGCGCAGCCCGAGATGTTCCGTCCACCATTGGACCTGCTCTTGGACGTTGGGTACGTTAATTGCAATGTGTTCCAGGTTCATTGTTTTGCTCCGTTCGAAAGTGTGCGTGCGAATTGGTGACTGTATGGACGATATGTTCCAGCGCCGCGCCCCCACAGGGTGATGGGCGCGGTCATGCCCCTGCGATTCGTTCGAACCGGGTCGGTTCGCGTTCCATCTCGGCCTGTACAAAGCGCTGCAACAGGTCCGACTTGACGCCGGCGAAGGCCGGTTCGTGCCAGCGGTTGCGGCGCTCTTCAGGGTCTTCGTGCAGATCGAACAGTTCGCCGTATTCGTGCCCGCGGTAGACGGTCAGTTTGTGGCGGTTGTCGACCATTGTACGCAGATGCAGCGCCGACGGCTGGTGGCGGTTCTCCACGAGCACGTGGTCGCGCGCCTTGTCAACTGCGCCGTTCCACACCGGCAATTGGTCGGCTCCCTGCATCTGGCCCGGCATGTCGATTCCGGCCGCGTGCAAAAAGGTTGGGGCTAGGTCCAACAGCGATTGGAGCGAACTGTTGACCGCGCCGGCAGGCACGCGCCCGGGCCAACGGACCAGGAATGGCAATCGGATCAGGTCTTCGTAGTGAAAGGCTCCTTTCGCGACCAGCCCGTGCTGACCGAGAAAATGCCCGTGATCGCTACTGAATACGACGAGCGTATTGTCGGCGATGGCCAGTTTATCCAGTCTGTCCAGTATGCGTCCAATTTCACGATCCATCAAACTCACCATCCCGTAATAGACGGCCATATCTTTGCGCAGTGCAGCCGGTTCACGCAGATGGCTGTGAAAGCCGTGATTGCCATGCGAAGTCTCCTGCCAGGCGGAGAAGTCGGGCTGCCGCGTCTGTGTTTTGGCGAAGTGGGGCGGCATCGCGTCGAGCTCGCCCGGCTCCAGTCTTCCCGGCTCCATCGCATCGGGACAGTACAGCGACGCCCAGGGTTCGGATACGAGGTAAGGAGGGTGCGGGTCCTGGAAGCTGCTCCAGAGGAAGAAGGGCCTGCCGGCGGCGACGCTTCGTTCCATGGCCGCAATCGAGCGTTCGGCCGTCCAAACGGAGTAGTGGAACTCTTCGGGCAGGTCCCAGGCATGCCGGCGTTTGGCGGCATGGGGATGGGGCGGCCAGGCCTGAAAGTAGTCCCTCCAGTCGGGCAGGCCGTTTTCCTCCATCCAGATGGCGTAATGCTGTCCGGCATGGGCCTCGTCGGCGTGATTGCGGGCAACCTCGACGTGCTGAAAGCCGTACCACGGACCATGGAAATCGCGCCAGAAGTTGAGGTCGCGCAGGGTTGGCTGGCACTCGAGAGACTTCTGCTCCGGGCGGGACGCGAGCGGCTGAAAGTGGGCCTTGCCGATGAGGGTGGTGTCGTAGCCGTGCTCGTGCAACAGGCCGCCCACAGTGGGCACATCCTCGCCCAGTTTGACGCCGATCGTCCAGCAGCCATGCCAGGCCGGATACTGGCCGGTGACGATTGTCGACCGCGAGGGCGAACAGACGGGGTTGTTGCAGTAGGCGCGATCGAAGCGGATGCCTTCGCGGGCCAGCCGGTCGAGAGCCGGCGTTTGGATTCTGGGATTGGTCACGCCGAGGGTCGAAAAGTGCTGCTGGTCGCTCGTAATCAGAAGGATGTTGGGCGGATTGGCCACAGACGTTCGCCTCGGAAACTGGAGATGAAATGCGCCTACGCGATCGTATCACAGCCTGCCGGTGCGCGCTAGTCAGTACCGTGCTATACTCAGCGCGTTCGCGCGCACAGATTCAGAGATACCAGCGCCCACAGGCTACTTGGATCACTGACGGCACAGCGTTTCCCGTCCGACTTCAGGAGTTGGGATCGGGTGAAAATAGCGCGAGTAACGGCGCTCTGTGCCTCAGTCTACAGCGACAGGCAGGTCGCACTGACCCGGAGGTAAACGTACGATGTCCGAAAGCAAAAGCCAGCCCGCTACGAATGTCTCGGTAACTTCGCCACTGGTAATGACATTGATTCCGTAGTCGCCCTGATCGTCCTCTACGCCTTGGTTGGCCGAATAGAAGAGTATGCACATCTCGAATTCCTGGTGGCCTACAAGGAGTACATCTCGGTCGGCCTGGTTGTGATTTTGGGACTTTTGGCCGTTCAGGCCGGGACCAAGTGGGTTTTCGCTGTCGCGCTAAGGCGGTCGTCATCAGACGTGGCGGGATCGATGCGAATCATCGCTCGTCTGGTCGGATATGGGCTGATATTCTCCTTCCTGGTGTCCGTTCTGACTGACAACGCCGCGGCCGCGTTGACAATGGGCAGCTTTGCGGGCCTGGTGGCCGGCTTTGCCTCCCAAACCGTCATGGGCAACACTGTCGCCGGCATTTTCATGGCAATTTCTCGACCGATAGGAATCGGAGAAAGAGTGACCATCGGCGGCAAAACCGGGACTGTTACCGACATCACTCTGATGCACGTCGTTTTGGACACAGAAAATCAGCGAATTCTGATACCGAGCTCCACGACTGTTACCACGGTCCTGATCAAGCACAAAGCGAGCGCTTGACGAGGCCGGCGCGACTCGATGGGCAAGCACTTTGATGGAATCAGCAGGTCTTGACCGGCGGAAACCGCTTCTGATTGCAGAAAAACACGAAAGAGAGATGGGACAGACAGTATTGCAGAGTGTGCAGACCCATTGGAAAGACCTGCGTGGACGCACCTATGATCTGCTGGATGTACTGGTCGACGCCGACCTGAACGCCCGCTTGCCGTTCGCCGAATCCCAGAACATTCTCTACCAATTCTACTGCATGCTTGGAACGCAGGAGAGTTGGACGCCGGTGCTGCTGGAAGGGGGGATGCGTGGATGGGATTGCAGCCTGAAACCGGCGCCCGCCGGCGAGGTGCTGCCGATTGAACGGGTGCGCGCGGCGATGGAGGCGGCGGACGGGGCCTTGGAATCGGCGTTCGAGCGAGCGGACTGGTTACGCGTCTTTGAAAACGGCGCAACGCCGCTGGCCGGATACTACCGCCTGGTTGAGCATGAATCCCACCACCATGGACAGCTGATCAATCTGATCTACGCCAATAACCTCCCGATTCCGGAGAGTTGGGCCGATTCGTGGGCGCTCAGGCGCGACGGCGGATAGAGGAAACAACACCCTGAAATAGAGAAGTAAAGACACAAACGGAACGGCAGCCTCACGCGGAAGCTGCCGCTCTCTTGCTGCGCTCGTTTCAGGTTCCCGGTTTGCCCCGGCAAACTGGCTGCGGAGGGCAATTGCCCCTTACTCCAACTGCAGGAACGAGCTCGAGGCCCATGCGGGACCGTCCACCTCGGTGCCCACGAGGAGCGCCCATTCCCCGTCCAGGCTGAAGCCGAGGATCGAGTAGTTTTCGCTGTCCGTCACGTGGCCGACGATCGGCGCTTCAAGGGAAGGGCCGCCGCGCAGGCGCAGACGTCCGAAACGGCCAACGGAGATGGTGGCGCGGCCCAACTGAACGACCAGCTCTATCTCGCGCAACTCCACCAGTGAGGCTGAAACCCAGACCGGTTCCTCAATTTCGTCGAAGAAGATCGCCACCCAGTCCTCATCGGCGCTGAAACCGGCGACGGGATAGGTTTCCCCGGCGACAACGCCTGCCAGGACCTCGGAGATCGTTTCGGGCTTGCTGCGGACGCGCAGAGCGCGGCTCGTAATGATCGCCAACTGCGTGGTGACATCGCCCTCCTTGAGCAACAAAGTCTCCGCAGGCGCGACGGCGGTCGCTTCAGACACCGCAGTTTCCTCGGCGTCCGCTTCGGCGATCGACATCTCGCCAATCATTACTCTGAAGGCCGGGCTAATCGGGTCACCTCCCTCCAGAACCGGCATATCCGGGCCGGGAAACTCGAAGACATCGAAGACGCCGCCGTCAACGTGGAGCATGGCGTAGAGCGTTTCGGTGGCGGCATCGACGTCGATTCTCACGGTCAGTTCGGTGTTGACGCCGGCCTCGACGGGCGCCTGACCGATGATCGGGCCGAATGAACCGGCGTCATCGGCGTGGACAACAATCCAGCCCTTCTTGGAGGCCACCGCCTCGGCGATCGTAATCGTGCCCTTGATCACATCCTGAGTGTGTATGGTGAGGCTGGGCTTCAGGTCCTGCGTTGCCATGCTGCCGTCGTCGGGCTCGTCCTCGGGCTCGTCCTCGCCTGCGGTACCCGCGGCGACCTCGCGGTCGTCGGAGGTCGCCTCCGCCGTGGTCTCTTCTCCCGCAGCAGCGTCGTCGGAGGACGCCGCGGACGCGGTCTCAGCCCCCAGCTCCTCGACGTCATCGGAGACAAGCAGCGCGGCGACGTCGCCGTTCAACGCCACTTCCTCCGCCCAAACCCAACCGATTGTCTCCACATCCGGCACGCGCACCATGAGCCAGCTGCCGTCATCGGTGCGCCCAATCACCGGGATCAGATCGTCCTGAAGCAGGCCGGCGATGATGGGCGACCGGGCGTCGGCCTCCTTGCGCACGCGCAGCGCGTTGGCCACTACCGTCGCCTCCAGTGTGACCGCTTGCGGTTCAACAGGTTCGGCGTTGCCTTCCGGTGCAGGTTGCGCGACAGGAGTCACGACGGTCGCAAAATCGCCCTCGATGGGTTGACAACCTGCAAGCAAAAGGCCCAGAATCGCCAGTGCCCAAGCCGCGGCAGGCCGCCGTGCGCCGCACAGAAAGACGCGAAAGCGAGTAGGCATAGTTCCTCCCAACTGACGATAGATCGGGCGCTGTGGCATTGGCTCTGTCGTATTGAGCAGGTATGTAGAGTCCAGGATACGCCACCAACGGGCAGAAGCGCATTGAACTATTATGGCACGGCAAAAGAAAGGCGACCAAATGGATTTCGGTTACAAGTGCAGCCGAATCCATGGAACTTTGGCGCGCGCCGTGCAATCGACGAGAAAGAGTGCAGGTATTGTAGGTGATCTGTCGGTTACAGATCTCAACACAAAGGGCTTTCGCCGGTCATGCCACTGAAAAGAATTTCATCCAGAATATATGTACATAGTGCCCAGAAGTATGGTTTGACATGGGGCTCTCGGATCAATATACTTGTCGCATCCACGGCTTCTGACTTTGCAGTTACCTCCGTCGCCACCGTAGCAGTAAACGGCAGAACTGATTTTCAATCCGTCCGCGAGCGGACTGCTCACACACTAAGGAGAAAAGCTATGACTGACAGGGTTCGCAACTTTGTATCCAGGCGAGACTTCCTGCGCGTTTCGGCGTTTGCGACCGCCGGCGCGGCGCTGGCTGCGTGCGCTCCACCGGCAGCGGCGCCGGCAGACCAGGGCGACGCGGAAGAGGCCATGCCCGCCGAAGCTGACACCGGTGTTTCTCTGTGGAGTTGGGGCACGGCGATGGCCCGCTACCGGAGCCCGGAGGGCGAGGACATCTTCGCCGATACGCTCAAGGCCGACACCGGGTTGGACCTGGAGCTTGGCATGGTCGACCACCCGGACATGGCGGCAAAGCTGAAGGCAGCGCTGCCCGCGGGGACCGGACCCGACCTGCTGAACACCGACTTCGACATCATGGGGCCGTTCTGGGGCTTCGTTGAACCGCTCAACGACCGCGGCGAGGCCGAGTGGGGCGCCAGCTGGAAGGAGGACACCTTCTCCGGCGCAGCGTTGAGCGAAATGGAACTGGTCGCCGGCATCGTGGACCTTTCAGGCGACGCCCTCTACCTGCCCGGTAACATGCAGCTGCTCGGTTGGCTCTACTACTGGATTCCTACCTTCGAGGAACGCGGCATCGATGCCTCCGCGCTGGAGACGTGGGACGACTTTGAAGCCCTCTGCCAGTCATTCCTGGACGACGGCATCTCGCCGATCGGCGGCTACTACAACCCTGCCAACCTGGTCGACTGGTTCAAGAGCCTGGTCGAGGTGACCGGTCGGGGTCAGCTGGACGAGGTGCAGGTGGGGAACGGTAGTTTCGCCGACGCAGGTGTCGTCGAAGCGTTCGACCTCTTTGCCAAGGTGTATAACGAATACATGCAGGAGGGGGCGATCGGCGCGCAGGACGGCAACGCGGTGCGCGAGCCCTTCTGGACCGGCACCGGCGAGAGGCCGATGATCAACATCTTCACCGGCACGCCCTACTTCGGCTTCCTCAACCACGAGTCGGAAGTCATCCGCGACGCCATGAACAACCACGTCGGCACCTTCCTGCTGCCCGGCTCGAGAGGGCTGGCCGCGACCGACGCCGGCGTGGCCATGGTCTCCGAATCAGAGCGCAAGGACAACGCCTGGGAGTACATGAAGTGGCGCACGATCGGTCCCGGCGCGGAGCAGATCGCGAGGACCGGTCAGCCGATGGGCGCCAAGGCGATCGAGGTCCCGCCGCAGAACACCGACTTCGACAAGAACCTGGGCGAGCCGCTGCTGGAAGCGATGGTCAGCGGCGACAACGTCTTCCGCCGCGTGCTGTGCACCGATGTCTACCAGCAGCTGGGCATCGTGCTGCCGGGTGTGACCGCCGGCCTGATCAATGCTGAAGAGGCCGCGCTGGAGGTCCAGGACGCCTTCGACATGTCTTGCCAGAATTGGGTCAAGTCCTAGTTTCCACAACACCACTGACCGCGCGGATGCGCGGTCAGTGGTGAACCCACACATCTGTTTCTGACGACTGAACCTAATGGCAACTGCGGCGGCGGGCGCAACGCGACACCGGGACGATCAGAGCGCGATGCAGCGGCTCACGCGCGCGCTGCGCGCCAATGGCGGCTTCCTGTTCATTCTGCCGGGGCTGATCGTCTACCTGGGGTTTATCGCCTGGCCGATCATCGCCACCCTCTACAACGGCTTCTTCGTTTGGGATGGGATCAACCCCGACCGCGAGTTCACCGGGCTGGACCACTACGTGCGCCTGCTGACAAAGGACCGCGCCTTCCGCCTCAGCATCCGCAACAACATCTACTGGGCCATCATCACCGTCGTCACCCTCTCGGTCTCCGGCTTCCTCTTTGCCTGGCTGCTCAATCAGCGTATCCGCTTCCGCAACGCCTACCGCGCCGCCTTCTTCCTGCCCGTCACCGCCTCGCTCGTCGTCATCGGCTACACCTGGGAATTCATCTACCAGCCCGAAGTCGGCATGCTCAACCACGCGCTGCGCGAGAACGGTTTGGAAGGTTTGACGCGCATTTGGCTGGCTGACCCCGACGTTACCATCTTTGCCATCATCTTTGTCTCATTATGGGCCTCGCTCGGCTTCTGGGTCGTCGTCTTCCTGGCCGCGCTGCAGGCCGTTCCGCAGGACCTGTATGACTGCGCCGCGGTTGACGGCGCGACCGGCTTCCGCCAGATGTGGCACGTGGCGGTCCCGCTCACAATGGGCACAACGCGGGCGCTGTGGATTCTAGGATTGATCCGCTCGATCAATGCCTTCGGCCTCGTCTTCCTGCTCTCGCGCGGAGGCCCCTACCACGCCTCTGAAGTGATCGCGTATCAGATCTACGATCTGGCATTCAGGACCAATCATACCGGATATGCCTCTGCGCTCTCGGTCCTGCTGCTCCTCATTTCAGCGGTCGTTACCATTTTTCAGCTGCTCCTGATGCGCGGGCGCCGCGTCCAGTTGTAAACAGGCTCCACTTTGGAGGGTACATAGATGGGGTCCAGGCTAAAGTTCAGCAGAAAATCAGTTCTGACCCATGCGCTGCTGCTCTTTTTCTCGCTCGCAATGATCTTCCCGTGGCTGATCGCCTTCTCGACCGGGTTGAAAGCGCCGGGCGAGTCCGCCCTGAACAGAGGACTGATCCCGAGGGAGATCTCGCTCGGAAACTTCGCAAAGGCGTGGGAGATCGCCAATGTGCCGGTATTGGCATTCAACAGCTTTGTCGTTACCGCGACGTCTGTGGTGGCGATCCTCTTTCTCGCCTCGCTGGCGGCCTATGGATTCGCCCGGCTCGATTTCGCATTCAAAGAGCCGTTCTATCTGCTCTTCCTGGCCGGGCTGATGTTGCAGGCGGCTGCGATCATGGTGCCGCTCTACCAGGTAAACGTAACCTTCAAACTCCTGGACACCTATTTCGCCATGATCGGGCCCTACGTCGCGCTGGGCCTTCCCTTTGCCATCCTGATCCTGCGCGGCTTCTTTGAGGGGCTGCCCGAAGAGATCGAAGACGCGGCCCTGATCGACGGCGCCACGCGCTTCACCATCTACTGGCGCATCATGCTGCCTCTGACGCGGCCGGCGCTGGCTACCGTCGCCATCTTCACCGGCCTGGGCACGTGGAACGACTTTCTGCTGCCGATGCTGATGACCAGCAAACCGGGGCTGCGCACAATGCCGCTGGGGCTGATTCTGTTCGAGCTTGAAGGCGCCATCGGCTTCGTTCTGCACGAGTACCGCTTCGCGTTGATCATCATGATGACGGTCCCCCTCATCATCGTCTTCCTCCTCCTGCAGCGCCAGTTCATGAGCGGCCTCACCGCCGGCGCCATCAAAGGATAGGGCGCTCAATGCCCCCGCAAAACCATCTCTTTGAATGGAGCTGCGTTTCCAGCAAGCCCTACGACGACCCTTTCAATCAGGTAACGCTCGACGTTGACATCATCGATCCGGAAGGCAACGTGCGCACCGTCCCCGCATTTTGGCGCGGGCGACAGGAGTGGGGCGTGCGCTACGCCTCGCCCAAGGTCGGGCGACACCGCTTCCGCACGCGCTGCTCCGATATCGACAACGACAGCCTGCACGGGCAGGAAGGCACGATCGAAATCACGCCCTACGACGGCGACAACCTACTCTTGCGGCACGGGCCTCTGCGCGTCGCCGACAGCGGTCGTCACCTGGAGCACTGCGATGGCAGGCCTTTTTTCTGGCTGGGCGATACCTGGTGGATGGGGCTGGTCGAACGCCTGCCCTGGCCGGACGGCTTCAAACGGCTGGCCGCCGACCGCGTGCAGAAGGGCTTCACGGTCATTCAACTGGTGGCCGGCCTCTACCCGGACATGCCGCCCTTTGACCCGCGCGGCGCCAACGAGGCCGGTTTCCCCTGGGAGAAAGATTTCAGCCGCGTCAATCCCGCCTGGTTCGACATGGCGGACCGGCGGATCGACTGGCTGGTGCAGAGCGGGCTGCTACCGAGCATCGTCGGCTGCTGGGGCTACTTTATGGACTTCGCCGGCGAGGAGAGGCTCAAGCAGCACTGGCGCTACCTGGTTGCGCGCTACGGCGCCTATCCGGTCGTCTGGGACGTTGCCGGCGAGGCGCTGATGCCGCACTACAGCCATCCGCACTGGCAGGATATCTACGCCGCCGCGCTGAGGCAACGGGCTGACGACGAGGGCGGCGTAGCAAAGACGCGCCTCAAACGCGAGGACCTGTCGAGCAGAGTGCAGGAACGCCAGGACAGTGTGCGCTCGGCGTGGACGCGCGTCGCCCGCTATCTGCGCTCCGTCGATCCTTACGGGCACCCGATGACGATCCATCCCGGCACCGGCGGCATCTGGTCCTTCGATCACGTTGACGATCCGTCGGTCATCGATGTCGACATCACCCAATGCGGCCTGCATGACATTCTCACCTTTCCCCAGATCCTGGACGAAGTCAGCAGCCAGGTGCCCAGGAAGCCGAGAATGCCCCGATTCGTCGGCGAATCCTGCTACGAGGGCGAGGGCGGCTGGAACTGGGAAAACGTGCAACGGTTAATGTTCTGGGGAAGCGTGCTGAGCGGCGCGGCCGGCCATACCTACGGCGCCAGCGGGATCTGGCAGGTGAACACGCGCGAAGCGCCCTACGGACCCAGCCCGCGCATCTACGGAGAAGGCTTCGATGAGGACCCGTGGGAGGAGGCGATGCACTTCGCCGGCTCGCGCCAGGTGGGATTGGGCCGCAAGTTGCTGGAGCGGTACCCCTGGTGGCGGTTTGAGCCCTCGCCGCAATGGATCACGCACCGCGGCGAGCACCACTTCAAACCGATGCAGGGCTACATCAGACCGTTCGCGGCCGGCATCCCGGGGGAAGTCCGCATCATTTTCATCCCCTTTCGCTATCTGATCACTGTCAGGGAGGTCGAGCCGGACGTCGGCTACCGCGCCTATTATTTCGATCCACGGTACGGGCGGGAGCACAACGCCGGAGATGTGGTCCCCGACGAGCAGGGTGCGTGGCAACCGCCCAAACCGCCGATCATCCAGGACTGGGTGCTTGTGCTGGAACGCACAAGCTCAGAAAACGACCCAAGCATAGCTAACTGACCACCATTCACCATCCACTGCTGTTCGGAGAAAACAGTTATGCTCAATGCCATCCAGAATTGCGCCACCGAATGGGCCTACAGCTCGGGCAAGGCCTACGGCGACCCGTTCAACGACGTCGAGCTGGACGTGCTGATCACCCGCCCTGACGGCAGCGAACAGGTCGTGCCCGCCTTCTGGGCCGGCGACCAGACTTGGCGCGTGCGCTACAGCTCGACCCAGACCGGCACCCACCACTACCGCACCGTCTGCTCGGACACAAGCAACAACAGCCTGCACGGCCAGACGGGTACGCTCGAAGTCTCACCGTACACGGGCGACAATCCTCTCCTCAAGCACGGACCGGTGCGGGTCGCCTCCAGCGGGCGCACGTTCGAACATGTCGACGGCACGCCCTTTTTCTGGCTGGCCGACACCTGGTGGATGGGCTTCTGCAAGCGCCTGCGCTGGCCTGAAGATGTCCAGGAGCTGGCGGCTGACCGCGCGGCCAAGGGCTTCAGCGTGGTCCAGATCGTCGCGGGACTCTATCCCGACATGGAGCCGTTCGACGAGCGCGGCGCCAATGAAGCCGGTTTCCCGTGGGACCGCGAATTCACCCGAATCAACCCGGCCTACTTTGACCACGCCGACCTGCGCGTCGCCCACCTGGTGCGCTCCGGGCTGCTCCCCTGCATCGTCGGTTTGTGGGGATTTTTCATCGACTTTGCCGGGCCGGAGGTGGTGAAAAAGCATTGGCGCTACCTGATCGCGCGCTACGGCGCCTATCCTGTCGTCTGGTGTACGACGGGCGAGGCGCTGATGCCCTACTATTTGGCGGAGGAGACGGCCGAATTCCAGCAGTGGCGCACCGAGGTGCAGCTGGTGACGACGGCGGACATGACCTGGCTGCCGCCGGAAAAACGCGCCATCTGGTCCGACATCATGCGCATGGTGAAGTCGACCGATCCCTATGGCCATCCGCAGACGATCCATCCCAACGGCTTCGCCCACCTGACGGTTGACGATCCGTCGCTGGTGGAGTTCAATATGCTGCACCCGGCGCATCTCGGCTACCAGACGATGACCGACATGGCGCACCTTGTCGTCAGCGCGGTGGAGGAGGGGCCGCGCATCCCGGTGTTGGTGGCAGAGGTCAACTACGAGGGCGAGATGGAGATGAGCCATTCGGAGACGCAGCGATTCTTTTTCTGGGCGGCGTTTCTCTCCGGCGCGGGCGGTCACACCTACGGCGCTATGGGCATCTGGCAGATGAACACGCCTGAGAAGCCCTACGGCCCGTCGCCGCATGGCGCGTCCTACGGCAACATTCCCTGGAACGAGGCCGCGCAGCTGCCCGGCTCGACCCATGTCGGCAACTCCAAGCGCCTGCTCGAGCGCTACGCATGGTGGGATTTCGAGCCGCATCCTGAATGGGTCGAGCCGCACAACACGGTCGAAAACCGACTCATGCCGTACGCCGCCGGCATCCCCGGGCAGGTGCGGATCTTCTATCTGCCGGGCCCGTCGATCCGCTACGTCAATCGCGGCCAGGTAACAGTCACCGGGCTGGAGGCGGGCATTCGCTATCGCGGCTTCTACTATGATGTAAAAACAGGCATGGAGCACGGTTCCGTGCCGCTCAAGGGCGACGAACAGGGGAACTGCACGATGCCCAATGCCCCCATCCTTTGGGACTGGGTATTTGTAATGGAGAGAGACGATGCATAAGACGGTTGAATTCCTGGAACACAACGGGCTGCTCGATGACCCGCAGGCGCTGTGCGGCCAGATGGAGAGAGACGGCTATCTCTTCTTTCGCGGTCTGCTGCCGAGCGATGAGATTGCTGCCCTGCGCCGGCGAATCTTGCAGATTTGCGACAACTACGGGTGGATCGCGCCCGGCACCGAGCTGATGGACGGCATCGCCGACCCCTCGGCCGACGCGATGGAGCCTTTCTGCGGCGTCGGCGTGCCCCCCGCAGCCTACGGCGATGTGCAATGCCTGGAATCCTTTCACCGCCTGGCGCACCATCCCCGCCTGGTCACGATGCTGGGGCTGCTATTTGACGAAACGACGCTCGTGCATGCGCTCAAGATCGCGCGGTTGATGATTCCGGCCAAGGGCAATGCGCCCACGCCCGCGCACCAGGACCATATCTTCATCCAGGGGACGAAAACGGTCTACACCTGCTGGATGCCGCTGGGCGACTGTCCGCGTCAGCTGGGCGGGCTGAGCGCGCTGCGCGGTTCGCACAAGCTGGGCATTCTGCCGGTGCGCGCCGCCGAAGGCGCCGGCGGACGCCATGTCATTCTCGACGACGAGATTGAGCAGGAGTGGTTCGAGACCGACTTCGAGCTAGGCGACGTGCTGGTATTCCACAGCCTGACCGTGCACAAGTCGATCCCGAATCTGACTGAGAACCAGATCAGGCTGTCGGTGGACTACCGTTATCAGCCTCCCTCGCTGCCGATCGAGAAGAAATCGATCACGCCCCACTGCGAGGTGCTGCCGTGGGAAGAGATCTACGCCGACTGGGAATCGAAGGAGTTGCAATACTACTGGCGGGACTATGATCTCGAATTCAAAGAGTATGACATATCGCTGGTAGAGGTCCAGGAGGCGTGAGGGTGGCGGACAGGGGATAGGGGCTGAATTGCGATGGGGGTGAGAAGATGCTCAAGGTCTACGGCGATGAAGATGCCGAGCTCGGAGAATTGGAGGGGCGAACGGCCGCCATCATCGGTTATGGCAACCAGGGGCGCGCCCAGGGGCTGAACCTGCGCGACAGCGGCGTCAACGTCATCGTGGGGGGCATCACCGACGGCAGCTGGAGGCGGGCGGAGGCGGACGGATTCCCGGTTTACGCCACCGCCGAAGCCGCGCGACGCGCCGACATCCTGTTCCTGCTCATACCTGACGAAGCCCAGCCGGGCGTGTACGAGAGCGACATTGCGGCGCAGCTGCACGCGGGCGATACGCTTGTCTTCGCGCACGGCTACAACATCCGCTTCGAGCTCATCAAGCCACCGGATGATGTAGACGTGATCATGGTCGCGCCGCGTATGATCGGCAAGGTCGTTCGCGATCTGTACGTCGAAGGCTCCGGCGCCGCGGCCTATGTCGGCGTGCACCAGGACGCGTCGGGCCGGGCGATGGCGACCGCGCTGGCGATTGCCAAGGGGATCGGGGCGACCCGCAATGCGGTCATCGAGCAGTCGTTTGCAGAGGAGACCGATCTCGACCTGCTGCTCGAGCAGACCTTCGACCCGGCAATGAGCCAGGTCCTGCTGCACACCTACGAATTCCTGGTGGAGGCCGGATTCGCGCCGGAGGTTGTCGCGCTGGAGCTGTACGGATCGAAGGAGCTCGCCGAAACGGCCGCCGAAATGGCCGACATCGGCTTCTTCAAACAGATGACGTTTCATTCGCAAACGAGTCAGTACGGCAACCTGTCGCGCTCGGACTGGATCCTGCCGGCCGCGCCATTCAAGAAGAAGTTGAGCGAGGCGCTGCAGGCTATACAGCGCGGCGATTTCGCGCGCGAATGGACGGATGAGGAACGAAACGGCTACCCCGAATTCAAGCGGCTGCGCGACGACGCGCTGCGACATCCGCTCAACGAGGTCGAAGAGCGCCTGCGACGGCTTGTGAAACACCAGCCTTGAGTTTGCGGTTCCTGGTACCTGCTTCCGCCGCGAGAAACGCCACAGATTTGAATCGAATACCGGAGAACAGGAACGAATTGGAGGCATAGCATGTCCGCACCGATCCAGTTGCACCCAGACAATCCCCGTTATTTCCTCTACAGGGGCGAGCCGCTTGTTCTCATCACCGCCACCGAACACTACGGCGCGGTGATCAACCGCAATTTCGACTACGTTGCGTACCTGGACGACGCGGCCGAGAAACGCCAGACGCTCAGCCGCTGCTTTCTGCTCTTCCGTGAACTGCAGGTATTCGACCCGTCAACGCAAGTGAAGCCGCTCAACCCACATTCGCCGTGCAAGCCGCTGCCGGGCGAGTATGTCTCGCCCTTTGTGCGCAGCGGGCCGGGCTTCGCCACCGACGGCTACCCCAAGTTCGACCTGGAGCAGTGGAATCCCGAGTATTTCGAGCGGCTGCACGGCTTCTTGCGCGCGGCGCAGGAGCGGGATGTCATCATCGAGCTTACGTTGTTCAGCAGCACCTACAGCGACGCGGTATGGGGGCTGAACCCGTTGAACATCCAGAACAATATCAACGGCATCGGGGATATTCCCTGGCAGGACTACATTTCGGGCCGCGACGCCGCGCTGACCGAGCGTCAGATGGCCTATGTCAACAAAGTGGTCGAGGAAGTGAACGAGTACGACAGCTTCTACTTTGAGGTCTGCAACGAGCCGTTCACGACGAGGGCGGCCATGGCGCCGGAGACCGAATTTGCGACGCAGTCGGAGGTGGACGGCTGGCAGGAGGCGGTGCGCGATCAGATCCGCGCGACCGAGGCCGGGCTTCCGAAGAAGCATCTCATCTTCCAGGTGCCGGTCGAGAACTGGCGAACGGACACCGCGCTGGAGCAGATTCTGGGCGAGGAGTCGGTCGACGCGGTCAACCTGCATGACTATCAGCAGCTGACCTACAAGGACTCGATCCTGGCGCCCCTCTCGCGCTTCATGCAGCGCGACCTGCGGTTGGCGCGCATCCGGCATCTGTGGACGGCGGTACACGACAGTGGCAAACCCTTCGTTTTCGATGAGGACAACACGGCTACCAACTCGCTTGATGAGGAATCATGGATCGTGCATCGCAAGCGGGCCTGGGCGACGGTCTGCAGCGGCGGGCACTACAACATGATCGACTTTTCGGTGCAGGTCGGTGGGCAGGAGGCGGGCACACCGGCCTCGCAGGCGATGATCCGCAGCTGGATGAAGTACCTGTCTGAATTCATCCACGGGGTCGACTTTGTGCGGATGGGGCCGGACGCGGAGCTTGTCGCTGAAACGCCGTCCAATACGATCGCGATTGCGTTGAGCCGGCCGGGGCAGGCCCACGTCATCTATGTGGCGGACCAGCGCGAGGTGGATGACCCGACGCTGGGCCAGCCCTGTCAGGGCCGCCTGGCATTTGCCCTGCCGGCCGGCGGCTACACGGCCAGACTCTACTCGCCGGCAGACGGGGCCTACCAGGAGCAGACGCTGGACCTGGCGGGCGGAGATGCGACGATCGACCTGGAACCGTTCACACACGACATCGTCGTTCAAATCGAGGCCAATGGTTGACCCGAACAGCGCCAACCAGGGTGGCCGGTGACGAAATCTATACGAAGGAGAAGCTGCAAGATGGACCTCAAACTCTCGTGCCCCGACTTCACCTTTCCCTTGCTGCCCCATGACGATGTGTTGCAGCTGATCGCCATGTTGGGCTTTCAGGGGGTCGACATCGGGCTGTTCGAAGATCGCTCGCACATCTATCCCAGCCACGTGATGCCGGACCTGGCAGGATCGGCGCGCGACCTGTCGAGCCGCGTGCGCGACAAGGGGCTGGAGATCGCCGACGTCTACTTTCAGGCCTCGGGACCAGGGCTGATGGACCTGGCGATCAACCATCCTGAGGCCGAAGATCGCCGCAAGGCGCGCGATCTGTTCACACGTGTGGTCGAATTCACGTTGCGCTGCAACGCTACCCATATATCGATCGAGCCCGGCCTGCTGTGGGAGGGAGAATCCTACGATGAATCGCTGCAGCGGGCGGGCGAGGAGCTGGCCTGGCGCGTCGAGCTGGCGCAGGAGGCCGGCTGTGTCTGCGCGGTCGAGCCGAACCTCGAGTCTGTGGCGCGCACCCCGGCCCAGACGCACCGTCTGCTGGAGATGACGCCCGGTCTGACGCTGACGCTCGACTATTCGCACTTTGCCTACAGAGAGATCAGCGACGACGAGAGCGAAACGCTGGTCCCGCATACGTCCCACTTTCACGTGCGCGGGGGGCATAAGAACCGACTGCAGTCGAAGTACCAGGACAATGTAATCGACTACCGCCGCGTCGTGCGGGCGCTGCACGAGGCCGGCTACACAGGTTACATCTGCGTCGAGTATATCTGGACCGAATGGGAGGGCTGCAACGAAGTCGACACCTTGTCGGAGACGATTCAGATGCGCGATCTGCTGCGGTCGGTTGACCTCAACTGAGGTTTCCGGCGATGGGGCCACCCTGCATCTGCGCATATTCCGCCTGCGATTGGGTAGAGATTTTCGTTGTTTGCTCCTCCTCCGGCCTTCGATTAGAATAGACAACGCAACTTCAAAAAAAAATAAAATATTTCCTGGTAATGACGGTTCGAGACGTTCCGCTTTTCCCGGTTTTGAAATCGGTCGAAAGTCCTGTCTTCAACGGATTTTTTCAGAGGAAAGGGAGGAGATCATGGCTACCGAGGTGAACCGTAGAGAGTTTCTGGTCCGCACGGCAGCGGCGACGGGCGCGGTGACGGGCGCCGCGCTGCTGCAGGCCTGTATGCCGGTTGCCGCGCCGGCCGAGGAAACGGCGGGCCCGCAGATGGCCGAGCCTGTCAAATTGACCTTGTGGCAGGGCAGTTGGCTGTGGGACGAATACTTCCCCACCATCGGCCCCAATATGGAGGCGGCGGGCATAACGCCCAAGGTCGAGGTCGACAACCCGCCGATTGGCTGGGACGAACTCTACGAAAAGTACTGGCTGGCCGGCGAGGCCGGCGTCTTTCCCGACCTGATCTGGGCCGCGCCCGATATGATGGTGCGCTCGCTCAACAACGACGCCTGGCTCCCGATCCCCGAAGGGGCGATCTCCTACGACTGGATCAACGAGAGTTTCATCAAACAGTCGCTCGATCAACTGCTTGTCGATGACAAGTATTATCTGATCTGTTGGGAGATGGCCACAATGGCCCTGCAGGTGAACAGGACGATCCTGCAGGAGGCGGGCTATGACAGCGAGCCCAACCAACTTTGACGAGTTCCTCGAGATGGCGAAGGCGTCGGTGTCGAAGGACGGGGACAAGGTGTTGCGCTCAGGCTTCGGAATCCACGGTGTCAAGGACATCTACAGGGACATTCTACAGAGCATGGGGGGCGAGCATCTCACCGACCTCTTCGAGACCGAGATTCCGTTCAACAATGAGTTGGGCTGGGAAGCGTGGGAGCTGTTGGCCGATTTCGAGCGGAAGCATGATGTGCTCCACTTCAAATTCGGCAAGGGCCTGGGATGGACAGGCCAGACCTACACTCAGGGTTTCTCAGCCTTTGGCTGGACTTCGGCAGCCATCAACAATGAGCTGGAAGCCAATGTGCAGGATGTGGAGACGGGAACGATCAGCGCCCGCCACTGCATGCCCCAGATCGGCCCGGACGGCTACAGGCTCGGCATCGCGCCCAACTGGGGTATGGTGGTGACCTCGGCCACGGCCGAAGAGAAACGCGACGCGGCCTGGCAGGTCTACAAGTACGGCCTCACCAAAGAGAACCTGCTGGACTACATCTCCTACACCAACACGCCGCCCACACACGTCGACATTGCAGCGATGGGCGCCGGGGCCTTCCAGGGCGACAGAGCCGCGCAGTACGCGGTCGAGCTGGCCGACGCTATCTGCTGCGGCAAGGTCTTCGCGCTGCCGCCGGATATCCCGCTGTGGGATTCAGTGCATGAGACGATCTACGAAAAGATCGTTTTCGACGGCATGTCCGCCAAGGACGCGATGGCGTCGGAGATGTCAAACCTCGGCAAGGCCCTGCAAGTGGGCTGACGCAAGTGGTTGGTGGGTAGTGGTTCGTGGATGGTGGCGATGTATTGCAGAGCACACTGACCACGCGCCGCTATCCACTGCCGTTCCCATGTCTTCTCTTTCCCTTCGCGCACGCTTCTCCTCGCTTAATTTACGCACGCAGCAGGTCCTCACGGCCTATCTGTTTGTTCTGCCGGCCATCGTCTTCTTCCTGATCTTCCTCGTCTATCCGCTCGTGCGCGGGCTGGCGATGAGTTTGCAGGACTACCAGATCGCGGCGCCGGAAAAGCCGTTCGTCGGCCTGGAAAACTATCGCAAGCTCTTTGACGACCCCGATTTTTTGAGCTCCATTCTGGCAACGTTCAAATTTACGGCAATGTTTGTGCCCGCGGTGATCGCAGTCGCGTTGGCGCTGGCGGTGACGCTGAATATGGTCCGAAAGGGCGCGGCCCTCTACCGCGCAATCTATTTCGCGCCGGTGATGACGGCCGGCGTGGCCGTGGCACTCATCTGGCGCTACGTCATGCACCCCAGCCTGGGCAGCGCCAACCTTCTGTTGGAGAGCCTGGGACTACCGCCCTTGAACTGGTTCGTCGATGCCGCCACAGCCATGCCCAGCCTGGTGATCGTCGCCGTCTGGCAGTCGATGGGCTTGCAGACGATTCTCTTTCTGGCCGGCTTGCAGGGGATCCCGCAACATTTCTACGATGCCGCCAAGATAGACGGCGCGGGCCAGTGGCTGAGTTTCCGCTATATCACGCTGCCTTTGCTTCAACACACAACCCTCTTCGTCACCGTCACCACAATCATCAGCTCATTTCAGGTCTTTACCCTGGCATTTCTGTTTGGCCGCGATGGTGGGCCGGGCAAGAGCATTCTCGTCATGGTTGTCTATATCCAACACACGATCATGGGGCGCGGCAACGCCGGTTACGCCGCGGCCATGGCGCTTGTTCTCTTCACGATCATTATGCTGTTCACGCTGGCGCAGCTGGCTCTGTTGCGTGCACGCTGGGAGTACTGAGATGAGGGAATCAGTCACGATCTCCTACACCTGGCTGCGTGGAGACAGGGCCGTTCAGCTGCTCGCCTACCTGTTGCTGACGCTGGCAGCCGGCTGGGTGATCTTCCCCTTCGTGTGGGGCGTGCTGGGCGCGTTCAAACCGGGGCACCAGATTCTGCGCATTCCGCCCACGCTGCTCGCGGAGGAGTGGACGCTGCAGAACTTCCGCGCATTGGCCAAAGTGTTCCCGGTCGCCCGCATCTATGCCAACAGCCTGTTTGTATCCACTGCGGCCACAGCGGGGCAGATGATCACCAGCGCCATGACCGGATACGCCCTGGCCCGATTCGACTTTCCCGGGCGGCAGACGCTTTTTCTGTTGATTCTGTCGACGATGATGGTTCCCTTTTTCGTCGTCCTGGTACCGCTTTTTGTGATGGTGGTCAGCTGGGGTTGGCTGGATACATACCATGCGCTGATCGTGCCCGTGCTCTTCACGCCATTCGGTATCTTTCTGCTGCGCCAGTTCTCGATGACCATTCCAAACGAACTCCTGGACGCGGCGCGCATCGACGGAGCCAATGAACTGCGCATCTTCGTTCAGATCGCGATGCCGATTCTTGCTCCGGCGATGGGGGCGCTTGGCATCTTCGCCTTCACCGGTGTCTGGGGCGATTTCCTGTGGCCGCTTTTTGTCATCAACACGGGAGACCTGCGCACGCTGCCGGTTGCGCTCAGCACACTCGTCACGGTCAACCCCAGGGGGATGGGCGCAGCCGGAAGGGGAACGCATCAGCTCGGACTCCTGATGGCCGGTGACCTGATCGTCATTGTGCCGGTCCTGATCGTCTTCTTCATCTTTCAACGCTACATCACCCGGGGTGTCGCGCTCACCGGGATGGGCGGTCACTAAACTGTTTACGGGGAGACGATTAGATGTATGATGTTGTCGGCCTGGGATGCGCCTGCGTCGACTTTCTGGGCGTTGTCCCCTATATGCCCGGGCTGGATGATGAGATCCAGATGCTTGCCGCTAGCCGGCAGGGCGGCGGAGAAGTAGCGACTGCGCTGGTGGCGCTCGCACGGCTGGGTTCGACGGCCTCCTACGTCGGCCAGATCGGAGACGACCCCTCAGGCGACCTGATTTCGGCAGAATTTGAACAGTACGGCGTCGGCACAAGCCATCTGCTCGTCGAGAGGGGAGCCACCTCCCAAACAAGCATCGTGTTGGTCGATGACGAGTCGGGCAAGCGCACGATTCTGGGCGTTCCCTTCACCGCGTCCGAGATCGCGCCGGATCAGATCAGGCCCGGCTTCGTCGAAGAGGCGAGATACCTTCTACTGGATGGGACGGCGCGCCAGGCCGCCCTGGAGGCGGCGAGAAGGGCGCGCGAGGCCGGCGTTCCGGTGGTGCTCGACGCCGATGTGCTGGCGCTCGATTCCGAAATCGAACTGCTCCTTGAGCTGACGGACATTCTGATTCCCTCGAAGAGCTTCTCGCAGCGTTTTACCGGAACGGAGGATGTAGAAAAGGCCATTGCGACCTTTCGCCCCTTCGGCGCCTCGATCATTCTGATCACACTCGGGGAAGAGGGTTGCGTCTGTTATGCGGACGGCGTTACCATCCACACACCGATCTTCGAGGTGGATGTGGTCGATACGACAGGGGCCGGCGATGTCTTTCACGGCGCCTTGATCCACGGCCTGCTGCAGGATTGGCAGCTGGCACTGGCAGTAGAATTCGCTGCGGCCGCGGCCGCCATCAAGTGCGCCAAGCTGGGCGGGCGGGCCGGCATTCCCGACGCCGCGGAAACGGCCGAATTCCTGGCCAGTCGGGGGACGCGATTCGATTACAGCCGGCCGGCTTCTGACGGCTAGTTCAGATCGCCGAAAACTGACAAGCTTTAATGCGGCCCTGCTCGAAGGGGGCGCCGCGCCGGCACTGCAATTCCAGGCGGAAAGGTGTCATCGCCATGCTTACGCTAACCCAGGCGCAGGACAAGCGAAAGCAACTGGTCGAAGATGGCTACTGCATCGTTGACGACGTATTGGATCAAGGGTTCCTGGCGGAGCTGAGCCAGGTTACCGCGCGCATCCGCACGGAGGAGAAGCAAAGCCACAGCGCTGTGAAATATCACGGAACCCTGATCGAACCGGCCTTCCGCGACCCTGTCTACGCGCGCCTGATCGCGTGGCAGCCAAGTCTCGATCTCCTGGCCGCGATGGGATTCAGAGATGTCCGCTGGGAAGGTTCGATGTATCTCATCAGCAAGCTGCCCTTTGGCCCACCGCTGTATTGGCACCAGGACTGGGGATGGTGGAATCATCCCGTCAGCAGCGAAGCGCGCCCGATGCAGGTGTTTCTCTCCTACTACCTGGCTGACACAACTGTCGAAAACGGCTGTTTGCGCGTCATCCCGGGTTCGCATCTGCGGCGCTTCGATCTGCATGACAAGCTCCTGATCGGCCCCGGCCACGTCGATTGGACGAAAGACGAAAAGGCCGAAGGTGTCAATGAGGCCATGCTGCTACAACATCCGGCCGCGGTCGATGTGCCGGCAAGAAGCGGTTCCCTGGTAATGGCCGATGCCCGGCTGCTGCACAGCACCCATGCCAACCAGACACCCGAGCACCGCCCTCTTGTGCTTGTATGGTACTTCCTCGATTTCGACCGGTTTCCAGCGGAAATCAAGGAAGCCTGCAAAATTGAATACACGTTTCGCCCGCCCAACTGGTGGACGGGCGATGTGGGTGATGCGGTCAAGCCGATGGTCGTCCAGGGCGAAAGGACGGGGGCAGCGATCGCCGGCACCCGTGTTCCGGGCGTCCATTTGCGTAGATGAGGAGAGCAAACAGGTGATGACGGGGAATAGGGTACCGGACGTTTCTGCGGGGACAGGACACGATCAAGGCAGGGCAGGCACGGAGAATGCCGCGCTGCCGGACAACGCAATCGACTTTCACGGCGCGCGGTTCGTCGCCCCGGCCGGCTCCCTGACCGGTCTGGCGCTGCGCGTCGCCCGCCTGGCCAGGGACCCGCACCGTTCCAGTTACCATTTCCAGCCCAGGGCGGGCGAATTCTTTCAGGATACGATTCCTTTCTTCTGGAAAGGTGTTTACCATGTCTTTTTCCAGTATGCGCCGGACGAGTGGGCGGGAGACAAGTGCGTTTGGGGACATGTCAGGAGCGCCGACCTGGTCCACTGGGAGGAGTTGCCGGTAGCCATTACCAACGGGCCGGAGATATACGACCAGGCGCTGTGCGCAAGCGGCTGCGTGCTGAGCCATGAGGGCAAAGTCCATATCTTCTACGGAGGGGTTGACGGCGAGACGCGCGAAGAGACCCACTGCCTGGCCACTGCCCTGGATGATGACCTGATCCGGTGGCAGAAGGACCCGGCCAATCCTATCATGCGCAGGGCCGATCTGCTGCCTTCCGAAATCTACCACCTGCACGGGCGCTGGTCCGACCCTGACATCTGGAAGGAAGGGGACACCTGGTATATGCTCTTGGCCGCCTCGCTGGCCGACCAGAAAACGGCCGCCATCCCACTCTACACCAGCAAGGACCTGCGCAATTGGTCCTACGTGAGCTGCTTCTATCAGGCTGGTGCAGCGCCGATGCGCGCCATGGAATACCCCCATTTCTTTGCCCTGGATGGCCGCCACGTGCTTTTCCATCATCCTTGGGGCATGTTCACCACCTTTGTCGAAGTCGGTGAACACAGCGACGGCCTCTTTGTATCACAGCGCCGCACCCATTATGATTCGGCCCGCGCCTGCGCCACCAAAACCCTGCTTGATGACCAGGGGCGCCGCATCGCCTGGAGCTGGGTCCTGGAGGACCGGCCGGCCAGCGCCGAATCGCGGCCGCTGGACTCCGCAACGCGTCGGGCCGGATGGAGCGGGCTGATGTCTCTGCCGCGTCAATTGCGCGTGGCCGCCGACGGCGCCCTGCTGATGGAGCCACCCGCTGAACTGGAAGCGCTGCGGGGACGCCACACCCAGCTGCCATCGTTTTCGCTGGGGACGGAGAGTCCGCAGGAAGCCCCCGGCCAAATCAACAGCCAACTGCTCCTGGACGGCGTGCGCGGAGACTGTGTGGAGATCATCGCCAGAATCCGACCACAGGGCGCGCGCCAATTCGGCCTGCTCGTGCGCTGCGCGCCTGATTTCACCGAAGCGGCCCGCATCGGCATCGATCTGGAGGACGGCAAACTCAGCTTCGACAACACGCACGGCAGCCTGGACAGCGAGGTGTTCAGGACGGTGCGCAAGGTCGATCTGCCTATGGTCGAGGACGGACTGGTGACGGTGCGCGCCTTCGTCGATCGTTCGGTCGTTGAAGTCTTTGCCAACGGCAATCGCGCCTGCATCACAGGTCGGACCTACCCCCAACGTCCTGACAGCCTGCATGTCGGGCTTTTCTGTGCCGGCGGCGGCATCCGCTGCGAGGAGATCGACATCTGGGAGATGAACTCGATCTACGGGGCTGCCGGCAGCGCCAAAAGCAGGCGGAGCGGCGACACTACGGACAGATTCGAGTTCGCCAACATCACTGACGAGGAACGAGAAATCCTCGGCTGGCCCAAGAGCTGAGCCTGTCCTGGCCGCACAATCGCGCCGCTTGCAAACGAAGGCGCACGCCCAAAAGAGCCCTATTTTTCGCGTTTGTTCCATCGCCCTCTTTCAACTAGAATAGCGGGCAATGGTTTTCGAGATGGGACTTGGCGCCTCTCCTGAACCGCCAATCTGGTCGGCGCCAACCAGATTCACCCTTGCCCCTCAGAGCCATATACTTCATCGACAATTCCGTAGTGTCAGCAAGTTCAGCGCGTATCGATATCCCATTTCATTCATTCCAAAAGGAGAAACAGGAAATGGAAGAGCGAAGGAAGTTCCGCGTACCATTGAAAATCGCTGTGCTAATGGCTGTGCTGGCCCTCCTGGTGGCCGGCTGCGGGCAGCCGGCCGCGCCTGCGGGCGAAGAGATGGCCGAAGAGCCCGCCGAAGAGACGACCGGCGTCGAAGGCGTCATGGATGTGCCCAGAGAGCAGACACTGATTGTCGGCTGGTGGGGCAGCGACGAGTTTGAAGAGTCTGAGATCTATACACCGTTTGCCATCGGCGGCGACTACCAGCGCGGCCAGAACGTCATCTATGAAGGCATGGCCTACTGGAATGCCTTCCGCGACGAGACGATCATGTGGCAGGCCGAGAGCTTCGACTACAATGACGAATTCACGCAGCTGACCATTGCCTTGCGCCCGGAGGTGATGTGGAGCGATGGCACCCCATTCACCGCGCATGACGTCGCCTACACGATCAACCACCTGATCGAAATCGGCGGCGAGGTCCGCTTCGGCAACGAAGTCCAGCAGTACACCCAAGGGGCGGAGGTGGTCGACGACCACACCGTGGTCCTCACGCTGAACTTCCCCTTCCCGCGCTACCATGACCGCTTCTTCGTCTGGAAGTGGGATTCGGGCGCGTTCCCGATCATGCCCAAGCACATCTTCGAAGGGCAGGATTGGGCAACCTTCACCCACTACGACATCGAAAAGGGCTGGCCCGTGACGACCGGCCCGCTCAAGGTGGTCTACTCATCGCCGCAGCAGAAGATGTTCGACCGCCGCGACGGCTGGTGGGCGGTTGAGTCCGGCCTGACCGACGAGCTGAACATGGAGCGGGTCATGTTCGTTGTCGGCGGCACCGATCAGACGCGTCTGATCGAGCTGGTTACCAGCAACCAGATCGACATCACCGAGTTGCAGGGCGCCTCGATCCGCATGGCGGTGGAGCGGAATGAGAAGGTCACGGCGCACTATGGCCGCCAGGCCCCCTACGGCTACGTCGACTGGTGGGCCCAGGCGCTGTGGCTGAACAACGAGAAGCCGCCGTATGACAACGCCGACGTGCGCTGGGGCATCAGCTACCTGATCGACCGGCAGCAGATCGCCGACATCGCCTACGAAGGCCTGACAAGCCCCAACCCGATGCCGTACCCGCCGTATCCGGGCCTCGAACAGTACACCGAGTCGATCTCCGATCTGCTCGAGCAGTACGACACCAACGAGTACAACCCGGATAAGGCCGCTGAGCACCTGACGGCGGCCGGCTACAGCATGAATGACGACGGCATGTGGGCGGACGCCGACGGCAACACGATCAAGGTGCCGCTGGAGTCCTGGTTTGCCTGGAACGCCCCGGCCGAGGTGCTGGTCGAGCAGCTCAAGCGCGGCGGGATCGATGCCGAGCTGACGACGCCGCCCGACGCCTGGGACCGCTTCGTTTCCAAGACGCACACCGCCTTCCCGGCCGGCCACACCGGCAGCCTGAAGGAGCCCTACGAGGCGCTGAACCTGTACACCTGCGGCAAGGAGGGCGGCCCGGCCTCGAACTGGGCTTCCAACCAGTCGCTGTGGTGCAACGCAGCGTTCGACGAGATCGTGCTGGAGATGTCACAGGTGCATCCGGATGATACCGAGACGATGAAGGCCCTCTTCCGCCAGGCGATGGAGATCTGGCTGCCGGAGCTGCCTTCGGTCATGCTCTTCAACTGGAAGCACAACATGGCGATGAACCAGACCTACTGGGAGAACTGGCCGACCGTTGACAGCAAGGATGGCGAGTATGTCAACGAAGCGCCGCAGCTGCTCGGCTTCCACCTGGTCCTCCTGCATCTCGAACAGGCTGAATAGTTTACAGTAGCTTACAGTGACGGGTGGTTCGTGGTTCGCAATCCCGCTGGCCACTCGTCACTGCACCTCTATCTTCCGGGGGTCTGCAGATGTGGGCCGCCGGTTATCTCCTCAAACGGATCGCCTTCTTCCTCCTGATCGTGTGGACCGCCGCCACGGTGAACTTTTTTCTGCCGCGGCTGTCCGGGCAGGACCCGATCCGCGAGCGCATGATCAAGCTGGTGCAGTCGGGCAGCGCCTGGGGCAAGGGCAGCGAGGATATGGTCGAGCTCTACAACGAAAAGTTCGGCCTGGACAAGCCGCTGCGGCAGCAGTACCTCACCTACCTGGGCGACATTGCCCGCTTTGAACTGGGTCATTCGATCGCATCCTACCCCAGAACCGTCAAGCAGATCCTGCGGGACTCAATGCTGTGGACGATCAGTCTGCTGACGGTAACAACGCTCCTGTCGTTTCTATTCGGGACGGTCTTCGGCGCAATCGTGGCCTGGACGCGCGCGCCATTGTGGCTGCGCTCGCCGGCGCCGCCGATTATGACGATGGCGGCCATTCCCTATTACCTGTTGGGGCTGATCCTGCTTTTCGTCTTCGCCTTCGAGCTGCGCTGGTTCCCCGGGCACGGCGGCTACCGCATCGGCCGCATCCCCAATCTGAGCCGGAAGTTTCTGTTGGAAGCGGGTGAACACGCCGTCCTGCCCGCGCTCTCGATCCTGCTATCGAGCCTCGGTTTTTGGGTCATCGCCATGCGCGGCATGATGTTCACGGTCGAAGGCGAGGACTACATGACGCTGGCCGAAGCCAAGTGAATCAAGAGCGAGCGTCTCTTTTGCGACTGCGGGCTGCACAATGCAGTTCTGTCGAAGTTCCAGGACAATGTAATCGTCTTCCGGCAGGTGGTGCGGGCGCTGCACGAGGCCGCTTAAACCGGCTACATCTGCGTCGAGAATGTGTGAACCGAATGGGAGGCTGCAACGAGGTCGACAGCTTGTCCGGGACGATCCAGATGCGCGATCTGCTGCGTTCAGTTGACTTGAGTTGACGGGCTTGGCCAGCTGCGCGCGAAAGCTTTCACCTGGGGGGGACGAATTTTTCGCGTTTGCCCAAAGCCCTTCCCTCGTTTAGACTACCCAATGTCGATTTCTGCAAGAGTGGAACTGTTCCAGGCTGCCGAACATAAGAAAGGCCTCGCCCTTCGTCTGGTCTTTGCCGCGCTTCGATCACCGCCAAAGTCCGTCTGTTCGGCCGCAGCCCAGAATCACACTGATTCCTCAATACCACATTATCCATTGACAGTTCCGCAGTGCCAGCGAATCCAGCGCGTATTGGTGTCCCATTTCACACGCAAAAGGGGAAGCAGCAATGGAAAGGCGAAGTAAGTTCCGCGTACCATTGAAGATCGCTGTGCTATTGGCTGTGCTGGCCCTTCTGGTGGCCGGCTGCGGGCAGGATGCCGCGCCGGCGTCCGAAGAGATGGGCGAAGAGCCCGCCGAAGAGACGACAGGCGTCGAAGGCGTCAAGGATGTGCCCAGAGAGCGGAGCCTGATTGTCGGCTGGTGGGGCAGCAACGAGTTTGAAGAGTCTGAGATCTATACGCCTTTCGCCATCGGCGGCGACTATCAGCGCGGCCTCAACGTCGTTTACGAGGGCATGGCCTACTGGAACGCCTTCCGCGACGAGACGATCATGTGGCAGGCCGAGAGCTTCGACTACAATGACGATTTCACCGAGCTGACCATCTCGCTGCGGCCGGAGGTGATGTGGAGTGACGGCACGCCATTTACGGCCCACGACGTCGTCTATACGATCAACCACCTGAGCGAAATCGGCGGAGCGGTGCGCTTCGGCAACGAAGTCCAGCAGTACACGAAAGAGGCGGTTGCGACCGATGACCACACCGTCGTCATCAGCCTGAATTACCCCTTCCCGCGCTACCATGACCGCTTCTTCATCTGGAAGTGGGACTCGGGCGCCTTCCCGATCATGCCCAAGCACATCTTCGAAGGGCAGGATTGGGCAACCTTCAACCACTACGACATCGAGAAAGGCTGGCCCGTAACAACCGGCCCGCTCAAGGTGGTCTACTCATCGCCGCAGCAGAAGATGTTCGACCGCCGCGACGACTGGTGGGCGGTTGAGTCCGGCCTGACCGACGAGCTGAACATGGAGCGGGTTATGTTCGTCGTTGGCGGCACCGACCAGACGCGGCTGATCGAGCTTGTGACCAGCGACCAGATCGACATCACCGCGTTGCAGGGCTCCTCAATCCGGCTGGCCATCGAACGCAGTGAGAATGTAACGGCCCACAACGGCCGCAAGGCCCCTTACGGCTACGTCGACTGGTGGACGCAGGCGCTGTGGCTGAACAACGAGAAGCCGCCCTACGACAACGTTGACGTGCGCTGGGGCATCAGCTACCTGATCGACCGTCAGCAGATCGTGGACATCGCCTTCGAGGGCCTGAATCCTCCGAACCGGATGCCGTACCCACCGTATCCGGGCCTCGAACAGTACACCGAGTCGATCTCGGACCTGCTAGAACAGTACGACACCAACGAGTTCAACCCGGACAAGGCTGCCGAACACTTTGAGGCTGCCGGGTACAGCATGAACGACGACGGCATGTGGGCGGACGCCGACGGCAACACGATCAAGGTGCCGCTGGAGTCCTGGTTTGCCTGGAATGCGCCGGGTGAGGTGCTGGTTGAGCAGCTCAAACGCGGCGGTATCGAGGCTGAGCTGACGAATCCGCCCGACGCCTGGGACCGCTTCGTTTCCAAGACGTACACCGCCTTCCCCGCCGGCCACACCGGCAGCCTGAAGGAGCCCTACGAGGCGTTGAACCTGTACACCTGCGGCAAGGAGGGCGGACCGGCCGCGAACTGGGCTTCCAACCAGTCGCTCTGGTGCAACGAAGCGTTCGACGAGATCGTGCTGGAGATGTCGCGGGTGCATCCGGAAGATTCCGAGACGATGAAGACGCTCTTCCGCCAGGCGATGGAGATCTGGCTGCCGGAGCTGCCTGCGGTCATGCTCTTCAACTGGAAGCACAACATGGCGATGAATCAGACCTACTGGGAGAACTGGCCGACCGTTGACAGCAAGGATGGCGAGTACGTCAACGAGGCGCCGCAGCTGCTCGGCTTCCACCTGGTCCTGCTACATCTCGAACCGGCTGAATAGTTTGCAGTAGCTTACAGTGACGGGTGGTTCGTGGTTCGCAATCCCGCTGGCCACTCGTCACTGCACCTCTATCCACGGGGGTTTGCAGATGTGGGCCGCCGGCTATCTCCTCAAACGGATCGCCTTCTTCCTCCTGATCGTGTGGACCGCCGCCACGGTGAACTTTTTTCTGCCGCGGCTGTCCGGGCAGGACCCGATCCGCGAGCGCATGATCAAGCTGGTGCAGTCGGGCAGCGCCTGGGGCAAGGGCATCGAGGATATGGTCGAGCTCTACAACGAAAAGTTCGGCCTGGACAAGCCGCTGTGGCAGCAGTACCTCACCTACCTGGGCGACATTGCCCGCTTTGAACTGGGTCATTCGATCGCATCCTACCCCAGAACCGTCAAGCAGATCCTGCGGGACTCAATGCTGTGGACGATCAGTCTGCTGACGGTAACAACGCTCCTGTCGTTTCTATTCGGGACGGTCTTCGGCGCAATCGTGGCCTGGACGCGCGCGCCATTGTGGCTGCGCTCGCTGGCGCCGCCGATTATGACGATGGCGGCCATTCCCTATTACCTGTTGGGGCTGATCCTGCTTTTCGTCTTCGCCTTCGAGCTGCGCTGGTTCCCCGGGCACGGCGGCTACCGCATCGGCCACATCCCCAACTTGAGTTGGAAGTTTCTGTTGGAAGCGGGTGAACACGCCATCCTGCCCGCGCTCTCCATCCTGCTATCGAGCCTCGGTTTCTGGGCCATCGCCATGCGCGGCATGATGGTAACGGTCGAAGGCGAGGACTACATGACGCTGGCCGAAGCCAAGGGAATCCGGAGCGGACGTCTCTTCTACGACTACGGGCTGCGCAACGCCATCCTGCCGCAGATCACCTCGCTGGCGCTGGCAATGGGTTATGTCTTCTCCGGCGCGCTGCTGGTCGAGGTGGTATTTGGGTTTCCCGGCATCGGAACGGTGCTCTTTCAAGCGATCAAAGGCGTGGACTACCCCGTGATCCAGGGAATCGTATTGGCGATCATTCTGACACTCGCCACAACGACCTTGATCTTGGACTTGACCCTGCCGATCCTGGATCCACGAATCAGAAGGCGGACATAGATGGCTGTGCGGGCCGAAGGAGAGACGGCGACGCGTCTCAACAGCAGGTCACCGTTGCAGGACGCCCTGGGCTACCTGCGCCGCAACCCGCCGCTTGCCTTTGGGCTGGGCCTGCTTCTGGTCCTCCTGCTGTTTTCAGTCGCGGGCCGGCTGGTTGTCAACGTGGAAGACGCCTCGCCCCTGTCGGCGCCTCCGTTCAAGCCGCCTTCCGCCGAGTATCCATTTGGCACCGATAAAGTAGGCCGGGACCTGCTGGCGGTGATGATCGTAGGAACGCCGCTCACCCTGCGTGTTGGCCTGCTGGCGGGCGTGCTGGGCGTGGCTTTTGCCAGCCTGCTGGCCTTTGCCGGCGCCTATTACGGCGGCGCCATTGATGCGGTCATCCGCCTGGTTGTGGATGTCGGGCTGACGATTCCCAGCATCCTGATTCTGATCCTGATTGCAATCGCGCTGCGGGGCGTCAACCCGACGGAGATGTCACTGATCGTGGCTGCGACAGCGTGGCTGTGGCCGACGCGCACGATCCGCTCGCAGGTCCTCTCGCTGAAGGAGCGCGCCTACGTCGATGTGGCGCGAATGTCGGGCCTGCGCGGGTACGAAATCATCGTGCGTGAACTGATGCCCAACCTCATTCCATTCATTGTCGCCAATCTCGTCAACACCACTGCTTCGGCCATTCTGGCTACGATCGGGATGGAAGCACTGGGCCTGGGCCCGACCTCCCACCCGACGCTGGGCATGACGATCTATTGGGTCATCCTGCATGCCGGTGTCCTGGGAGGATACTGGTGGTGGTGGCTGGCTCCGGTTGTTATCATCGTCCTCATATTTATTGCCCTCTACCTGACTTCGGTCGGGATGGACGAGTTGGCCAATCCGAGGTTGAGGAAAAGCGTATGACGCCGGCGGCGAGCGCTAACGGCGAGTCGGCGAAACGGTCGGCTACGCTGCAGGTTGAAAACCTGCACGTCCATTACGCCACGCCGGAGGGCGCGGTGCGGGCGGTGGACGACGTGAGCTTGAGCCTGGAGGCGGGCGAGCGTTTCGGGCTGGTGGGCGAGTCCGGCTCGGGCAAAACGACGCTGGCGATGGCGTTGCTGCGCATGATCAAGCCGCCAGGACAGATCGAGTCGGGCCAGGTATGGCTGGATGGCCAGGATGTGCTGTCGCTTTCGGGCGAGGAGATGCGTCAGTTGCGGCTGGCGGGGATCGCGCTGGTGGCGCAGGGCTCGATGAACTCGCTCAATCCGGTGACGCGCATCCGGCGTCAGCTGCTTGACGGCATGAAAGATCACGCCGCGGCCGGATCAGACGAGGCTGCCGGGGACAGGATTTTGACGAAGATGGGCCGGCGGGAGCAGGATGAGTATGTGCATGATCTGCTGGCGCGCGTAGGCCTGGAGCCGCAGGTGGCCAACATGTACCCGCACGAATTGAGCGGCGGAATGAAGCAGCGGGTCTGCATCGCCATGGCGATCAGCCTGCGCCCCAAGGTGATCATCGCCGACGAGCCGACCAGCGCACTCGACGTTGTGGTGCAGATGCAGGTCATGGAGACTCTGCGCCGCGTGCAGGAAGAGGTCGGCGCAGCCGTGATCCTGGTCGGCCACGATATGGGCATCATGGCCCAATTTGTCGACCGCGTGGGGGTCATGTATGCCGGCAAACTGGTGGAAGTCTCGCCGGTGCGGGAGGTTTTCAGGCGGCCGCTGCATCCCTACGCCCACCTGCTCATCGACAGCGTGCCGTCGCTGGAAGAAAAGGACGATCTGGAAGGCATTCCGGGGCTGCCGCCCTCGCTGCTGGAGCGGCCGACGGGCTGCCTTTTTCATCCCCGATGCCCCCATGCCGCCGCCGACTGCGCCACGCAGGAGCAGACACTGGAGGAAGTGCAACCGGAGCGATGGGTCGCCTGCCATCGCGTCCGACAGATTCACAATTTGCAGCCGATCGCCGACGGCCAGTAGACCGAAACCGTTCACGGGCCACGAAGAAACATGAGCGCGTTGCTCGAAGTTCAACATATTACAAAGGTTTTCGGGGGCGGTCTGTTCAGCCGCAGCCGAACTGTGGCGCTTGAAAATTTCTCACTGGCCATTGCCAGCGAGCCGCCCACGATCACGGCTGTGGTCGGCGAAAGCGGCAGCGGCAAGACGACGCTGGCCCGCATCCTGCTAGGGCTGGAGACGCCAACCGAGGGGCAGGTGCTCTATCAAGGGAAGGATCTGCGTGGATTGTCGACGGCGGAATGGCACTCGTTCCGGCGCGACGTACAGGTCGTCTTCCAGGACCCGTTCGAGGTCTACAATCCCTTCTACAAGGTGGACCATGTTCTGACCGCGCCGATTGCCAGGTTCGGCCTGGCCAGTTCGCGACAAGAGCGTCAGACGCTGATCGAGGAGGCGCTGGAGGCGGTGGGGTTGCGCCCCGAAAACACGTTGGGCCGGCGTCCCCACCAATTGAGCGGCGGGCAGAGACAGCGCATTATGGTGGCGCGCGCGCTGCTGTTGCGGCCGCGTCTGATCGTGGCTGATGAACCGGTTTCGATGATCGACGCCTCGCTGCGCGCCACTGTTCTGGGCAACCTGCGCCAGCTGAACGAGGAGTTCGGCATCTCCGTCATCTACATTACCCACGACCTGACAACGGCCTATCAGATCAGCGAAAACATCATTGTTATGTATTCCGGCTCAGTAGCCGAAGCGGGCGACATCGACCTCGTGGTCAAGCAGCCGCAGCACCCGTACACGCAGCTATTGATTGGCTCCGTGCCCCAGCCCGACCCCGACCGCCGCTGGAATACGGAAACGGCGACCGGATCATCGATTGTGGCGACGGATGGAACCGCCTGCTGCAAGTTCGTCGCCCGCTGCCCGCACGCCATGCCGAAGTGCGCCGAGGATATGCCGCCCCTGTACCAGACCGATGCGCATCGCCTCGCGGCCTGCTATCTGCACGAAGAGTCGCCCGCGCTCGCGGCAGAAGAGATGGCCTCGGTTTTCGTCGGGCGCGCGCAAAGCGCCGACTCCGCTTCCTGAAAAAGAAAACTGTTTCTGCTCGGCCTCCCGCTTGGACGAAACACTCCTATTCGTACCAGCCCGAACCGAAGAACAGCCCGTCATGGCGCACGATCCAGGTGTGTTTGCGCCGCTCCTCGCCCGTTTCCGGGTTCTGGAAGACGTAACTGACCCACTTGCCGGCCTCGGTCGCGCTCAACATGTCATCGCCGTAGAAGTAGCCGGTCGAATCAACGCGCAGTGCGGGGTCGCGTCCAATGATCTCCGGATTGTGATGCGCGATCGTATAACCATCCCCGCCGATAATGAACACATACCACTGTCCGTCCACATTCTCGGCTGAACTGTGGTACGCAACGGTCGCCTCCCTCCCGTCCTGTTCGTAACGGCGAATCGCGTCCTGCACGATCGACTGTGTGTATGCCGCTGGATCGTTCTGGGATGGTATGGCGGCGCAGCCTGCAATGAACAGCCCCAGCAGCAGTGCCAGAGCAAATTTGCGAAACATCGATATCCCCTTTCTCGCGATAGTCAAGAACTGAAAAACTTTTTCAGTTTAGCGGTGGACGCCTGCCCACGCTAGCATTGCCTTTCCACAATTGCAAGCGTATAATCCCAATGTCGAACTGCATCTGCTCGCCCTACGGATCACCTGGCCCGGCCATCCTCTTTTGGTTGAACTGTTCGCCCTTGCTTAATACACGAGCAAGAAGGAATCGAGTGACTGAGATGCGGATCGGCGTAGGCTCAATCTTCCAGGAAAGCAACCAGTTCGCCGCCACGCAGACCGACCTGGCCCTGTTTCGCAACTCCTATGTGTATGAAGGAGACGCGTTCCTGCAGCTGGCAGGCACCGACTGCGAAGTGGCCGGCATGCTGGCCGCCTGCGCAGAAGAGGGCGTGCAGGTCGTTCCCTTGCTGGCGGCGCGCAGTGTCTCAGGAGGCGCGCTCTCCGATGCCTGCTACGCCTATCTCAAGGAGGCGCTGCTCGCGCCGTTGCGGGAAGCCGCGCCCGTGGATGGCGTCGTGCTGGCGATGCACGGTTCCATGGTCACAGTTTCGGAACTGGACCCAGAGGGCGACATCCTGGACGCGGTGCGCGCGATTGTGGGGCCCGAGCTGCCAATCGTCATGACGCTCGACCTGCACGCGCACGTGACGCCGCGCATGGCCCGGCAAGCGACCGCCCTCGTTTCCTTCACACACTATCCGCACGACGACACCTATTCCACCGGTAAACGGGGCGCCGACCTGCTGCTGAAGACCGTGCAGGGGGAGATCGAACCGGTAATGGCGCTGGCGAAGGTACCCATGATCTGCGGCGCGTGCAACGGTCAGACTCGCGGTGACGGGCCGATGGCGCACCTTACGCGGCGCGCGCGCTGTCTGGAAAGGCAGCCGTCGATTCTTTCCGTTTCATGCTTCCAGGTACACCCCCACAACGATCTGCCCGGCATGGGCTGCGGCGCCGTGGTGGTGACCGACAATGATCCCGCGCTCGCGGCGCAGGAGGCGCGCGCGCTGGCAGCGGAGTTCTGGGAGCGCCGCTGGGCGTTCGAAACTGAGACAATAAGTGTTGCGGGAGCGGTTGCCCGCGGCCGGAGGATTGACGGCGGCCCCATTCTGCTGGTTGATACAGCCGACTGTACCGGCGGGGGCGCGCCCGGTGACAGCGTCGCGCTGCTGCGCGAGCTGATGACGCTGGAGCTCGATGAACCTGCCTTCCTGATGGTGGTTGACGCGGCCGCGGCACAGGCGTGCGCGAGCGCAGGTATCGGCCAGTCCGTCAGCCTGCAGGTCGGCTACAGCATCGACCCGGCCTGGGGCCGGCCCGTGTCCGTTAGCGGCGTCGTGCGCCGCGTCAGCGATGGCGATTTCCTCTATGACGGCGGCCTTTTCGGCGGCACTCCCGCTTCAATGGGCCTCAGCGCCGTGATGCAGATCGGCAGCATCGAGCTGCTGGTGACGTCGCAGCCGACCTACGATTGGGGCGACGAGCAGTTTCGCAGCGTCGGCATGGATGTGTGCAAAGCCAAATTCATCGGCGTCAAGAATCCAATGAACTATCGCCGCGCCTACCGCGACGTGATGAAGGCGGCATTCGTCGTCGACACGCCCGGGCCGACGCCGGCCCATGTACGCAATCTGAATTTTCGACGGATGAAGCGCCCCTTTTACCCCCTCGCCGAGGAGATCCCGGACCTGGAAATTGCGGTTGTCATGGGATGAGAGATATGGCGGCCACAGTTGGGCATTGCGTCGAATAGAAACGGACCGCGGTTGCCGGCCAAAATAGCAACCGGAGTAGCCCCCGCCCGCCGGGAAATGAACGAAGATCTGCGAGCCTGCGCCTAGTGAGAGGCATCCAGCGATGAGCCCCAATGTCACCCAACAGTTGGAAGAATGTATCGCTCAACTGCGTGAGGGACGCTTGACCGAGGATCAGTTGCGCGAGCTGGTCAAAGCAGTCGGGGAGGACGGCGCCAAACTCCAGAATCTGCTCTACTTGCAGACCGCTACCACCGCCGTCACTTCGAAAGTGATCGGGACGCTGCTGGTCGAGGACGGCGCTGTCTCGGACGTCCCCTTCGATCCCGCCGACTGGCCCTACAAGACGGTGCTGGAAGCGATCAGCGCCGGCTGGCGCGTAATCCGGTTTCCGGCCCAGCTGCTTTCCGGACACGAGCGGGATGTGCACGTTATCTGCGAGTTCATCCTTGAAAAATGGGAGTAGACCGATGGCCTTCAAATCGCAACGCGCCGCCGGCAACGTCAGACCGACCCTGACCGACGAGGATGTCCTGGACTTTTGCAAGACGGGATTTCTCATGCTCGAAGGCGTGATCCCCGCCGCCACCAACCGCTGGGTGTTTGAATATTTGGACCGGGAGGGCGCGGACCCCCTTCAGCTGGTCAGAGATGACCGTTTCATCGAGGAAGTGTTGTTGCATCCTGCCGTTACAGGCGTCATTCGATCGCTGTTGGGCGCGCGTTTCCAGTTGCCTGAGGGGATGGGGAACCATCGCCTGGAGGGGCCGGTGGAGGCCAGAACCTGGCACATCGATGGCGGCTCCAACTTCGAACGCGACTGCAAACTGCTCCAGGTCTTCTACATTCCCCAGACCAACACAGCTGAAATGGGTCCGACTCTGTTTCTGCCAGGCTCCCACCTCGTGCCGATCGCCCGCGAGGACTTGGAGCGTTTCGGCGATCTGGCCGGTCAGACCATGACCGATGCGCCCGCCGGCTCTGTCTTTGTAACCGCCTATTCGCTCTGGCACCGCCAGCCGCGGAAGATCGATCAATCGACCCGTAACCTGTTGAAGTTTGCGTATTGGCGCACAGAGCGGCCCGAACGCGATTGGATTGCGGACCCGGCGTTCGATTTCGCCGGCGCCGACTATACCTTTACGAATGACTATTTCAGCGGCGCTGCGCGCAAATGGCAGTCGGCGCCACGCGTGGCCGAACTGTTCTACTGGCTGTGCGGCAAAGCGGATGAATTTCACCTGGTCGGCGGTGCGGGATGGCCGTATTCATCCACCGATCCGGGAATCCGGGCCGGGGCGGGCTGAAAAGTATCGTCAACCATAGAGACAGCCCGCCTCTACCCTCCACAAGGAATAGGACAGCGAGCCGTGGAAGCAAGCCTGTGGAACATCGGCATGAAAGTCGATGATATAGACAGCGAAATCAGTTTCTGGGAGGAGATCGGCGCGAAACTCGTTCTGCGGGAAAAGTTCACGGCGCCCGACGGTGAAGAGGCCGACTACGCCTTTCTCGACTTTGGCGGCACACGCATCTTCCTCACGCCCAAGACCGTATTCGAAGACAAACTGGGCTACAAACTCATGCCCGGCCTGACGCACGCGGTATTCGAAGTGGAGGACCTGGACCAGGAGTACGAAAGGCTCACCGGCATGGGCCTGGAGGTGCTGGTCGACAAGGTGGAGATCAGCGCCGGATTTGGCTCGCGCCGCCTGGCCTTCTTCCGCTCTCCCAATGGAATGGTCTTTGAAGTGCTGCAGATCCTTGAGGGAAAGATATGACGCTGTTGCTCGAATTTCTCTGCAACGCCAGGCAGGAGGAGACCAATGGCACCGGAAGCGCGCCGTGCGCCGTTTGACATCAGGCCAACCCTGACCGATGAAAAGGTCCTGGAGTTCTGCAAGACGGGCATCCTCACGCTCGAAGGCGTGATCCCGGAGTCCACCAACCGCTGGGTCGTTGACTATCTTGACCGGGAGGATGCCGACCCACACCAGCTGGTCAGAGATGAGTATTTCATCGACGAAGTGCTGCTGCATCCCGCAGTCGCCGGCGTCATTCGCTCCCTGCTGGGCGCCCATTTTCAGCTGCCCGAGTGGATGGCGAACCATCGCCTCGTGGGTCCGGTCAATGCCAGGTACTGGCACATCGATGCAGGCTCCAACTTCGAGCGCGCCTGCAATCTGCTCCAGGTCTTCTACATTCCCCAGGCCAACACGCCGGAAATGGGCCCGACTCTGTTCCTGCCGGGCTCCCATCTCGTGCCCATCGCGCGTGAGGACATAGAGCGCTTCGGCAATCTGGCCGGCCAGCAGATGACCGCGGCGCCGGCCGGCTCGGTGTTTGTAACGGCCTATTCGATCTGGCATCGCCAGCCGCCGAAGGCAGATCAATCGACCCGCAACCTGTTGAAATGGGTCTACTGGCGCACAGAGCAGCCCGTACGCGACTGGATTGCAGGCCCGAACTTCGATTTCGGCGGCGCGGATTATACCTATATCAACGACTATTTCCACGGCCCGGCGCGCATGTGGCAGTCGGTGCCGCGTGTGGCCGAGATGTTCTACTGGCTGTGCGGCAAAGCGAATGACTTTCACCTGGTCGGCGGCGCAGGATGGCCGTATTCCTCCACCGATCCGGGATTCCACGCCAAATCGGCCTGAGTCCTGAAGCCAACCAGATTGTGCCGCCAGAAACGGAGGTCGTACGATGGAACTGAGCGAATCCCAGATCGCACAGTATGACGAACAGGGATACCTGTTTTTCCCCGGTTTGCTCGACGCCGACGAAGCAGCCGTCTTGCAGGGGGCCCTGCCCGGCATCCTCAATCGCGACGGGCCGGAGATAGTTTCCGAGAAGGAGGACCCTTCAGCCGTACGGCTGGCCTTTGGCGCGCATTTCTATTCCGAGCCGTTCCGCCGGCTCACGCTCCTGCCCCGCCTGTTGAACCCGGTGCGCCAACTGCTGCGGGAGGAGGTCTATCTTCACCAGAGCCGCATGAATCCCAAATACGGCTTCGGCGGCGGCGCGTCGTGGGACTGGCACCAGGACTACCCGCCCTGGCATTCGGTTGACGGCATGCCGGAGCCGCGCTGCATAATGGCGTCGGTTTTCATCGACGACTGCACCGCGGTGACGTCGCCGCTGCTGATCATGCCGGGCACGCAGCGCTATGGTCTGCTTGAGGCCCAACCGCACAAGGACGCGCAAGGGCGGGGCTACGAGTTGCATCATGTCGATAACGCGACCTTCGAGCGGCTCGCGGCCGAAAACGGCATCGAAGCGCTGATCGGGCCGGCCGGGTCGGTCGCATTCATCCACTGTAATGTGCTGCACGGGTCGGCGAACAATGTTTCCCCCTGGCGGCGGGCGATCATGTACCTGATCTACAACGCCGTCAGCAACGCCTGTAACGGCACCGTGCGGCCGTGGTATCAGAACAATCGGGACTTCACGCCGCTCGCTTCGCTCGACGACAGCTCGATGAAAGAACTGGTCTGAAGACAGAAGAAATCAGCAGCCCGGACGCACTAGGCCCGCTTCCGCGGCGCAGCCACCTGGAGCAAACGACATGAAACACTTTTCTGCCGACCAACTGAAGGAGGCCGGCGTCCGCATTCTGGACGCGGCCGGCTCGCCCCACGCCGAGTCGGAAACTGTCTGCGAGATACTCGTGCGCGCCAATCTGCTTGGCCACGATTCGCATGGCATCATGCGCGTCCCGCAATACGTCGGCGAGATTCGCAGCGGCGAGATCAGGCCGGGCGCCCCCTTCGAGATCGAACGCGAGACCGCGGCCTCAGCTGTCATCGTGGGACATCAGGGCTGGGGTCACGTGATCGCCCGCAGGGCCATGCGGCTCGCCATCGACAAGGCGCGCCAGGCCGCTATCAGCACTGTCGTCGTGCGCGGCAGCCAGCACGTGGGGCGGGTGGGCGAGTACCCCACCATGGCCGCCGAAGCGCAGATGATCGGCATGGCGTTCGTCAACTCCTTTGGCCGCACCGGCTCGGTGGCCCCGTGGGGCGGCGCCGAGCGACGGCTTTCGCCCAATCCGATCGCTTTCGCCATCCCCAGCGGCGGCGCGTGGCCGGTGATGGTCGACATCACGACGTCAGTGTTCCCCGAAGGCAAAGTCCGCGTGACGCGTTACGCCGGGAAGCAGCTGCCCGACGGTGTGATCATTGACGCGGACGGCAACCCCACCACCGATCCGGCCGCCTTTTACGGTCCGCCGGAGGGAGCGCTCCTGCCCCTGGGCGGGGTCGTCGGCCACAAAGGATATGCCCTCAGCATCGTGGCCGAAATGCTGGCAGGCGCGCTGTCCGGCGCCGGATGCACGGGCAAAGAGACGGAGGAAAAGGGCAACGGCGTCTTCTTCCAGGCCATCAACGTCGCGGCCTTTCTCCCTTACGACGAGTTCATCCAGACCGTCCAGGAGCAGATCGACTGGGTGAAATCGGCGCGCCCGAAGCCCGGCGTCAGCGAGATCCTCTACCCCGGCGAACCGGAATACCGCACCGCCCAACAGCGCGGCGCGGATGGCATCCCGGTCGAAGACAGCATCTGGCAGGAGATGCTGGAAACTGCGGACAGCCTGGGCGTCACGATTGAGTAGTCGATGAGAAGCGGCTGGCGGCATCCGCCTCGTTGATTGCCAATTGCGGAGGAGACGTCATGTGGGCATGCAGGACGGGTGCCAGGGGACGGTTTCTATGCGAAGACCTTCTCACACACAGCGCATTGTTTTCTTGCCGGCCTCCCATCAGAAACTCTTCGCCGGCGCGAACAGGCTGGCCGACGGCATCCGCCCGACACTCGGACCGAACGCGCGCACAGTCATAATCGAAGCGGTTCGCGACCTCTCGCCGGTGGAAATTCTGGATGACGGCGGCACAATCGCGCGCCGCATCGTCTCCCTCGGCGACTGGGACGAAAATATGGGCGCAATGCTCTTGCGCGAGTGCCTCTGGCAGATGCACGAGAGGGTTGGTGACGGCGCCGCCACGACTGCCGTCATCTTTCAGGCCATCCTGCGCGCAGCCCAACGCCTGCTCGCCGCCGGAGTCCATCCTGCCCTCCTGGGGCCCCAGATCGAGCGGGCGGCCGAGGCTGCTATCGCCGCGCTGCGCCCGCAGGCGCGGCCACTGGATGGCCAGGACGCGATCACGCGTTGTGCACTGACGATTTGCCATGATGTGGAGATGGCCGACCTGCTGGGAGAGATCCTCTACATCACAGGGGGCGACGGCTACGTCAACGTGTTGGAGTCGCAGCGCCGCAACCTGGAGCGCGAATACTTTGACGGCTCCTATTGGAACGGATCGTGGGTGTCGGCGACGATGATCACCAACACGGCCAGGCAGGAGTCGGTCCACGACGACCCCGCTATCTTTGTCAGTGATCTGAACCTGGAAAAGGTGGATGATATCGTGCCGCTGATGGAGGCCGCATTGGCTGCCGGCAGGAAGAGCCTCTTCATGCTGGTTGAGCAGGTCAGCGGCGCGGCGCTGGCCGCGCTCCTGTCCAATCACCAGTCCGGCACGCTGCAATGCCTGGCCGTCACGTCAGGGGCAATTTACAGCGAGCTGCCGTATCTTCACGAGGACCTGGCGCTTCTGACCGGCGCGCGCCCGTTTCTGAAGGTTGCGGGAGACAGCGCCGCCGCCGTGTCACCGTCCGACCTGGGGCACGCACGCCGCGCCTGGGCGACGCGTAGTGACTTTGGCGTGGTCGCCGGCGGCGGCGACCCACATACTTTGCGGCGACACATTCGCACTTTGCGCAAGCGCCTGCACGCCGCCGACACCGAGGAAGACGCCAACCTGTTGCGCAGGCGTCTGGCCAAGCTCCTCGGCGGAGTGGCCACGCTCCATGTCGGCGCCGCCACGGACGCCGAAAAGAAGAGTCGCCTGGGAATGGCCAAGCGGACGGTCCGGGCGCTGCAGGCTGCGATGCGCGACGGCGTGGTACCGGGAGGGGGCAGCGGCCTGGCAGGCTGTGCGCGTAGTTTGCGGTCCGGTTTTCGCCGCTCGGACGAGACGTTGGGCGCCGCGGTGCTGGCCGATGCCCTTGAAGAACCGCTGCGCGTGATCGCCGCCAACGCCGGACGCGAACCGGCGCCCACTCTCAGTCAGGTACACTCGGCCCCCGACGGCAGCGGTTTTGACGCCCGCGCCGGGGCTATCGTCGACATGCGGGGGTCCGGTATCGTTGACCCGCTCGCTGTGCTGGAGGCTGCGGTCAGAACCGCCGCGCACGCCGCTGCACTGCTGTTGACGACCGAAGTCCTGGTGCACCCTCCCGACTTGGAGAATCAGGTATGGTCCAGGAAGAGACCGCGCTTGTCTGGTCAAAGTCCACAGGGGGCGATGGACTCTCCGTAAGTTCCTTCGCCGTCGCCGCACCGGCCGCGTGCGACTCGCCGGAACCACTGGCTCTGGGAGCCGCGGACTCGGGGCTTTTTGTCTCACGCGACGGATGCCGGAGCTGGCAACGTGCGTCGGGCCCAATCGGTGAGTTGCCGGTACTGACAGTATGTCAGGCGCCCACCTCCGGCAATGGGCAGCTTGTCCTGTTGGGCACAACCGGCGGCATCGCCTACTCCCACGATCTTGCCGAGTGGAGGTTGGCGCGCTTGCCCCAGGATGGTATAGACTCGATCTCGATGGCAGCATCGCCCAACTTCGCTGAGGACGGCACACTTTTCTCCGGCACGCTTGACTACGGGGTCCTCCATTCGTTGGATCGAGGCAGCAGTTGGCAGGCGCGTCACTACGGCCTGCTGGACCTGGGCGTGTTCGCGACGGCCGTCTCCCCACTCTTTGCCCAGGATCAGACCGTCCTCGCCGGCACATCGACCGGAATCTTCTTCAGCCCCAATGGAGGGCTTGCGTGGCGTGAGGCCGATGTTCCCGATGAGGAGGATGCGGTCATTTGTATCGCCTTCTCGCCCAATTTCCGGCATGACAGCCTGATCGCGGCCGGAACCGAAGCCGGGATGTTGTTGAAGTCGCTCAACGCCGGCCGCAGCTGGAGTTACATGGAAACGCCTTGCGCGGGCAGTTCGATCAACGCGTTGACATTTCTTGCGCAAGAAGAGTCCGGGCCTTTGATGATACTCGCCGCCGCCACCCGCATCCATGTTTCAGCCAGCGGCAACCCGTGCTGGCGCAGTTGGGACGCCGGCCATGCAGTGCTGACGCTGGCCTCATGCGCGGCCGGCGCGCAGCAATCCTTTGTACTGGCTGGGCTGAAGGACAACGGGATCTGGCTAGGTCAGCCTCGAATTGGCAACTGTCGCTGAAACGCGCCGGTTGACAGTGGACCGGATAGAAGAGGGGGAAGCATGACGCCGCAGATGATCGATGTAGGAAAACAGGTTCGCTTCAACCGCATCGTCAACCCGGAGACAGGCAGAACGGTCATCGTACCGCTGGACCACGGTATCATCCTGGGCCCGGTCGCCGGAATCGAAGATCCCGCGGAAACAGTGCGTAAGGTTGTCGCCGGGGGCGCCAGCGCGGTTATCTTCAATACCGGGCTGGCTCCCAGCATTTATCACGCATACATGAACCGTTGCGGCGCAATCTGCAACCTCATCAACAGCATCACCGCCGCCGATGAGCTCACCCTGATCAGCAGCGTCGAGAGCGCAATTCGCTGTGGGGCCGACGCCGTCTCCGTGCAGGTCCTGGTCGGTTCACCGCATGAGCGGCATATGCTGAACAACGCCCGCATCGTAGCCGACGAATGCGCCCGCTGGAGCATGCCCCTGCTGGCGATGATGTACCCGACCGAGGAGGCGCTGGCGGAAATGGGGACAGAGGTCGAGCTGCTGGCTGCACGCGCGGGCGCAGAACTGGGCGCCGATATCGTCAAGGTCTCCTACACCGGCGACCCGGACTCCTTCAAAGCATTGGTGGATGCCTGTCCCAGGCCGGTTGTGATCGCGGGCGGACCGAAAAAGGAGACCATACGCGCTGCGCTCGAAATGGTCGAAGACGCCATCGCCTGCGGCGCGGCTGGGGTTGCCCTGGGGCGCAATATCTGGCAGAATCCCGATCCTGCCAGGATGACCGCCGCGCTGGTCGATATCATTCAACACGGCAAAAGCGCGGCCGAACTACAGCTACCCGCCGAATGGCAGTGAGACGCTCGTCATCCGCTCGTTGTCCGCTGTGGGCGCTGCACTACGGGTGACATAGACCAACCACGAACCGCTAACCACGACAGAAAGGTCCAAACGATGCGAGTTCTCTTCCTCCCGTACGATCCCGAATATCACTACTACTGGTTCGACGGCTTTGTCGAAGCGCTGGACGACAGCTTCCCACTTGTAATGTTCGATCCCGACAAACCGATGGCGCCCCAGTTCGATGGCATTGGCGCGGTCGTGACCTGCTCACAGTTCGACAACGGGATGATCGACGCCGGGCTCGAGGCCGGTGTGAAGCTGTGGCAGGTCCTTTCGGTCGGCATCGATCACTGGGATGTCCCCTACATCCTTGAAAAAGGGATGCCGTTCGCCAACACGCCCGGCCCGTTCAGCGCCATCGCCCTGGCCGAGCACGCCCTCTCTCTGATGTTCCTGATTGCCAAGAACCACAACACGGCGCAGGCGAACATGCGCGCCGAATTCTTCAGCCTGCCGCTGAACGACGAGCTGGCGGGCAAGAAGCTGGGCATCATCGGGCTGGGCGCGAGCGGGCGCGAGCTGGCCACGCGCGCTCACGCGCTGGGCATGGAGATCCTGGCGATCGACATCGCCGACATTCCACAGTCGGTGCGCGACGAGCATCACGTCTCCTTCTTCGGGGGCGCAAGCGACATGGCGCACGTGATCGCCGAGGCCGACTACCTCTCGCTCCATACGCCGAGCACTGCCGGTACGCGTCACATGATCGGGCGCGAGCAGTTCGAGTTGATGAAGCCGTCAGCTGTGCTGATCAATGTCGCCCGCGGGCTGCTGGTGGACGAGGATGCCCTGGTGGAGGCGCTGCAGAGCGGACAGATCCGGGGCGCGGGTATCGACGCGTTCGTTACCGAGCCGCTTGCGAGCTCCCACCCGCTGCTGCAGATGGACAACGTCTACTGCACGCCGCACGTTGCCGGCGTAACCAGGGAGACCGCGCAGCGCCGCGGCGAGGCAGCGGCCAACAACGTCGAGCGGGTCTCCAAGGGTCTGGAGCCGCTGCACCTGATAACTTCGGTGGATTGAACAGATTCTGCAACCTTGTTGGATATCGGGTCGAGGAAAGAAGGGCTCCCGATCCGTCGGGGATCAGTCGTTGTCGAGGGTCAGCGAGGTCAATCTGCGCGTACCCCTCTTTCGGCCTTCTTCTTCGACCCGTACCCACAACTCGTACACGCCGGGTTCCAACACCTCTGGCACTTGCACCGTCGTGTAAATCGGAACGACTTCCTTCTCAGCCCAGTGTTCACTGTGGAAGGTTGTCAGCACATCCAGATTCGACCGCTCGCTTACAACCTCTCCCTCAGTGTTTGTCAGGAAGGCCGTGACATTGAGAACCGGATCATAAAGCATCGGTGTCCCCGAGGAATCAAAAAAGCGAGTGGTTTGCAAACTGAGCCGAACGCGAATCCAATCCCCTCCTGTCAGTTCTGTCCGGTCTATCGCAAACCCTACCAGCTCCAAACCTTCAATCAGACCGGCCCCTACTTCCTCCTCAAACATGGGCTTGGCGTCGTGAACGCGCCGGAATACAAGCACAGGCTTGCCTCCAAGCTTCTCGGAACGGTCGCTGCTGAACCGCCTGACAGTCCGGTAATTCGACGTAAACCAGGGATCTCCATGCAGCCAGATGTCGAAGATAATGAGATCTTCGCCCAATACGATGTAATCGGGCAGCAGGTGGGGAATCGCATAGAATAGGTCCCTCCGCTGCAGCGCCTGCGCCACTTCCGGCTGCAGTCTTCCCAGGAAGTCGATCATCTCCCGGTCGGCGTAGAATCCGATAATGCCGACATTGTTCGCGGCCACCGTTGCCTCGGGGGGCGTGTTGATGTTGAGCCACTCCCCAACCGCGCGGAAGACCTCATCGCCGCGACCTGACGGCGCGACCTTGGTCTGCACAACGCGAGGAGGCTCTTCGGCGCGGAGCGCGGTTACCATCGCCCGCAAAGAGAGCACCTGCGGCCACATGAGAAGGAGGAACAGGAGTGCAAACGCCGCAACCAGAGACGGGCGGGCAGCGTCTTCGAGGAAGTATCGCAAAGTGTCCCACTCTTCCGACGCATCTGCCAGTGACTGCAGAGCCAGCGCCGGTAGAAGCGCGGCCGCGGGAACAAGAAAGGTGTAGGAAAAGAAGAACGGGGTCAGATCGAACCAGGCAGCGCCAGCCCAATAGACGCCTCCCCATACAAATAGGCTCCAGGCCCACCGGAATCGAGACAGGCGAAAGGCGCTATAGAAGAGGAAGGGCAGCCAGAGATAGTACCATGCCGACTGGTCGAGCAAGCCCTCGACCATAATCCGCAGTCCCTCAGAGAACGATGTCCCGATTTTGAAACCGGTAAATCCGATGGCGGCCCATCCTTTCTGGGTTTGAAACACTGTTTTCAGGGACAGGTCGGAGGAAAGCGCCAGGTAGAGTAACGCGGGAATCAGCACGGCCGAGAAGGCCCAGAACCAGTTCCAGAGAGTAGACGGTCGCGCGACAGCAGGCTGGGAGAGGTCCGCCGGCGCGCTCCCAGGGGTATTCCCTTTTTTGCCGGATGTAACGGCAATGAAAAACAGTGATGCGACCCCTGCCACCAGGCCCGCGACCGCGGCCCACAGAAACTCCCCGCGCGCAAAGTGAATAAACGCTTTCCACGTGAACAGAAGCGCGACTGCAACTTCCGCCAGCGAAGTTGCGATTGCCATGAAGGAGAGTTCCCTGCGCAGGGCGACCTGTAGAAAGTGAAAGAAGACCAGGACGCCGGCAAAGAGTGCGCCCTCGGCCCTGGTCAGTACCGCCAGGGCTGTCAGGAGCCCCACGGCAACATAGTGCCCGCGGTCGAAATGGTAGAGAGCGGCCAGAACCAGCAGAAGAAAGAAGCTGGTCTCCAGCCCTAGCGTCAACCACAGAACGGGAGAGGCGGCCAGCAACAATCCGGAGGTAACTGCAGCCCACCTCAGATTGCGCCGGTAGCAGAGCAGCGTCAGATAGGCGCTAGACCCGAAGATGCTGGCCGCGTTCAGCACATTGCTCAGCGCGGGAATGGCGAATCCCAGTCTGCCGCCGATGCCCAGCAGCGCCGCGTACAGGGGAGAGCTGACGCTGAAATGCGGGTTCATCAGATGGTGAACGAGGCGGCCGCTGCGCGCGAAGTTACGCGCATGGCTATAGGTAATATAGGCCTCGTCGATCATCAACGGGAACAAGAAAATTCCCGCGACGATCACCACCAGGCCTGACGCGGCTATGGCGGCAAGGGGCAGCCCAGGTGGCGAAACGATCGTGCCGGTCTTAAGCACTCCTGGGGCCTTCTATTGGACTGCTGCTCAAATCGGAACGTGAGAGAGCGACGCGGCGGCGGTTGGTCGCTCCGGTCTCAACCATCCGCACCGCTTCCCACAGATATGTTCATATAGAACACGTATCCTTTCTTCTTTGTCCTTTGGCTAAAGTTACTGACTCCAAATTGATAGGTGCCGGAAGCCAAGTCTTCCGGCAACAGAATCTGCACATAGGTTGCAAAACTCTCATGTTCGCGCCAGCGCCTGCTGAAATAGGTTGTCATCGCACTTTCCAAGTATTGTTCCGCGACAATCGCGCCGTCCATGTCGGCAATTACAAATGAAGTGGTCTTTCCATCGCGGAAAGCAAAGTCGGACTCCGCTGGCTCGGCCTCGCAGTCCAGTTTGACATGCATCCAGGACCCCGGTCGCAGATCAGTCCCATATATGACCATACGGGCAAATTTCAGGACAGGGGGGTACGAGATGTATCCTTGCCAATCATAGGCAAACAGGGTCGAACTGTCCCACTGTCGGACGTCATCAACTCGCCGCAGGACAACCAGGGAGGGACCCGGAAGAGTCATTTCATTCTCAGCTGTGAAACGTCTGACTTCGTAATAGTGCGCAACAAGCCACGAATTTCCCTTTTGCCAAATGTTATAGATGAAATGGGTGTCTTCCAGGACAAGGTAGTCCGGCAGGAGGGCGAGAATTGCAAAGAAAGGATCACTGCGTTTCAGCCCTTGCGCGACTTCGAGCTGCAATGACCCGGAGAGATCGATCATGGCCCGCTCGGCGAAGTAGCCAACGATACCTGATCGGCTGGCAGCGACCGTTGCTTCGGTTGCTGTATTCGCCCGGAACCATTCGCCGGCGTCCCGGTACAGGTCATAGCCGCCGCCTGTCGACAGTGTCTTCGTACGCGCTGCAGAGGGAGGTTGCTCGGCGCCGACCGCAGATGCGGTCGCCTCGAGCAGAAACAACTGCGCCACGACCAGGCAGACCAGAAGGCCGCCGCCGGTGAGGGCCTGCAACCAGGGCTTTCCTGCCCATTCCAGCAGCCGCTGGATGGCCAAACCCGCCAGGAGCACGGCACCGGGGACAAGTGGAACGAAGGACCAGGGGTAAGGGGACAGCTCAAGCAGGAAAAAGCCGAACAGTTGCAGGACGCCCCAAGCGATGATGGCCCGCACCCACCAGGTAGTCTGGTTGTTGACGGGGCACCCTTCGGGAGCCGCCGGAACGGCGACCGCCGGCTCCGCATCCTGAAGTTCGGCGACTTCCGCGTCCTCGCTGTTCCCAGGAAACAGTGAGTGGATGCCGAAAATGCCGAGAGGAAGCCAGAGAAAGTAGAGAGGGGACTTTTCCAACGATTCCCGCAGCATGGTCAACAGACCTTGCAGGACCAATGTCCCAAAACCGTATCCGGTGAATCCGAATGCACCCTGACCCTTTTGCGTCTGGAACGCCATCGGAACAGGGGTCCCATTGGCAACCGAGCTATAGAGCAGGAAGGGGGCCAGGACGGCTGCGAAAACCAACAGGCCATGCCAACGAATCCGCCGCTCCAGGACAACATATCGGTAGATTCCTGACAGCCCGAGCAACAGAATATCTCTTTTCTCCGCGAACAGGAATTGATGCAGTAACACGCCCAGAAACATAACGATGGCTACGGCTGCTGGGAAATAGAACCCGACCCGGAGTTCTCGGACGGCCAGCACCACAGTTGGGATTATGGAAATCCATTGAATCAGAAAGTTTGTAATTTCTCCCTGCGGGGCTCCTTCCCGCCGGGCAATCAGGATAGAAAGTGACAGGCCCAGCAACGCGGCCGCGAAAACGCCCTCCCAGCGGGTCAGAACGGCGCATGCCATGAGTACTGCCGCCGCTACGAACTGCCCGCGGTCGGAGTGGTAGAAAGCAGCCAGAATCAGCAGAAGAAAGAAGCAGTACTCCAGGCCAAGCGTCTGCCACAACAAAGGAGACGTGGCCAGCAGTAGACCGGCAGTAATCGCGGCCCAGATCATCCCGTTGCGGTGGCAGAGCAAAGACAGGTAGACGCTCGAACCGAAAATGCTGGCCGCTCCCAGGAGTTTGCTGAACGCGGGGATGGGAATGCCGACCGCGCCGCCCAAACCGAGTATCAGGGCGTACAGGGGTGTGCTGACGCTGAATTCCGGGTTCGACGGATGGTAGACGAGGCGGCCGCTGCGCGCGAAATTGCGCGCATGGCTGTAGGTGATATAGGCCTCGTCGATCGTCAATGGGAAGAGGTAGATGCCCGCGACGATCACCGCCAGCCCCGCGGCGGCGATGGCGGCAAAGAGCAACAGAGGTTGTGTACCTGTTGTCCTGGAGACAATCACTCTTCTTCGCCTCTCACCTCTCTGCGCCCGACCGGCTGATCAACGTCTCACGCCGGCTGCCGGTGAATGAAGAAAAGTTGAGGGAGGGGTTGCAGAGAGGGCAGATCCAAGGGCGCCGGCAGGGAGATGTTCCCGTTCAGGGCAACGTTGCGTCGGCCCGCTATCTGTGGGATTCAGAATCCGACTTTGGAAGAGAGCGAGAGTAACTGATGGGTAGCAATCAGTACTATCCACTACTCGCCACTATCCACTATCCACTATCCACTGCAGTTCCCACTTCGTGCTCACTGACCGTCACTTTGGGGCCCTGGCCAAGCTCGATGCCGCCGGTTAGGGGCAGTTCGGCGCCGGTGATGAAGCTGGCGGCGTCGCTGGCCAGGAAGAGACAGAGATTGCCGGCCTCCTCGATCGTCCCGCTGCGCCCGGTCCATTGCCAGGTTTCAACGAAGTCGTGAAAGGCCTGGCCGTTCTCCATTCCGGCTTCGAAGTCGAGCCGGCTCTGGGTGAGGATATTGCCGGGCAGAATGGCGTTCACGCGCACGCCGTGCTCGGCCTCGTCGATGGCAAGCGCCTTGGTGAGGCCGTGGACGCCGCCCTTGGAGGCACAGTAGGTGGTCGCCTGCCACTGCCCCACCGCGCCGACGATACTGCCCAGGTTGATGATGCTGCCGCGCGTCTTGCGCAGATGGGGGAGGGCGTACTTGCAGGCGGCGAAGACGCTGACCAGGTTCATCTCCAGCATTTCCCTGAACGCCTCGACTGAGAAGCCATCGATCGGCTGGTGCGGGGGGTGTTGACCGGCGTTGTTGATCAGACAGTCCAGGCGTCCCAAATGTGTGACGGCGCGCTCGATGACGCGCTCGATCTGTTCGGGCCGGCGCACGTCGCAAGGCTCAAAATGGCAGGTTCCCGGCCCGGCCGCGGCCAGCTCGGCGGCGAGCGTGCAGCCGGCTTCCTCGTCGATGTCGCAAATAACGACATTTGCGCCGGCGCGCACAAAGACGCGTGCACAGCCTGAGCCGATGCCCTTGCTGCCGCCCGTAATCAGGGCGGCCTTGTCAAATCCTGAGGCAAAAGGGGGTATTTTCTCTGTCACTGGCTTCGCCCGGCATGAATTGAATGGCTGCTTATGCCGCTCACTGGAGATAGGCTGCGCCGCGCACGATCAGGCTCTCAATGTCCTCCAGCGTTGAGTCCTCGACGTCGAGCACGCCTTGTCTTTCGCCGCCCTTGAGCACCATCACCCGGTCCCCGATCGCGAGGACATCGGAGATGCGGTGGGTGATGAGGATGATCGAAATGCCCTGATCGCGCAGCCCGGCCATGAGGTCGAGCAGCGTGTTGGCCTCCTTCACGCCCAGGGCGGCGGTCGGCTCATCCATGATCAGAATCCTGGCGTCGAAGCCGATCGCGCGCGCGACGGCCACCATCTGGCGCTGACCGCCGGACATTCTCTCAACCAGCAGCTTGGATGAACTGATGTTGATGCGCAGCCGGTCAAGCAGGGCCTGCGACTCTACCTCCATCCTCTTCCTGTTGAGAAAGGTGATGCCGAGGAACCGCCTGGTGTACTCGCGCCCGGTGAAGACATTGGCCGCCACGTCGAGGTTGTTGAACACGGCCAGGTCCTGGTAGATCATCGCCAGCCCCAGCGCCTGGGCGTCGCGCGGGTTGCGCAGCTCGGCCTTTGCGCCCTCGATGAAGATTTCGCCCGCGTCCGGGATAACGGAGCCAAAGAGCGTCTTCATCAGCGTGGATTTGCCGGCCGCATTGTCTCCCACCAGCCCCAGCAGCTCCCCGCGCCTCAACTCCAGGTCGACGCCGTTCAGCGCCTGGACGGTGCCGAATTGCTTGGAGATTCCCCGCATCTCGACCACATGATCGTTGCTCATGGACTTACTCACAGCAGATAGGAGGCGTGGGAAGGGTAGCCCTTCCCACGCCTTGCCAGTTCTTACTCGTTGGGCTGCATGATCTCGTTCTCGACAATCTCCTTGATCTCCAGGAAGTTCTGCTTCATCGTATCCTGGTAGCTGTCGATGTTGGACTGGTCGACAAGCGTGATGCGGGTGTCGAGGTACTGTTGCGTCGAGTGCACGTTCTGGTGCTTGATCATCCACGGGATGTAGACCGCCAGGTAGCCCTGACCGTAAGGCTGCTGGACGTAGGTCAATGAGACGGTCCCGTTGATGATGCCTTCGACGATCTCCGGCGCATCATCCACACCGGTTACGATGATGTCATCGCGGCCGGCGTCGGGGAACGCCACCGTCGCGCCGACCGAATTCAGGTTGCCGCACGAGTAGTAGGCGTTCATCTCAGGATAGGTGGCCAGCGCCTCTTCTGCGCAGCGCACCGTGCCCTCGGGATTGTCGCAGTCGATCAGCGTGCCGATCACCTTGATGTCGGGCGCATGCGCGGCGAAGTAGTCCTCAAGCCCGGCCTGGCGATCCTTGTCGACCACGTTGCCCGGCTCACCATAGGCAACCACAACATTGCCCTCGCCTCCCATCAGGTCCGCCAGCCGTTCGGCTACGGTCCAGCCGGCCTGGTAGAAGTCGGTCGCCATGCAGACGTCGGGGTTGATCGCCTCGCCGCAGGAGGCATTCTGGGTGGTGCCAAGCCCTCTGTCTTTGGCCTGGCCCAGGACGCCTTCCATGATGTCGGGCACACCCGTCATTACGCTGAGACCGGCGACGCATGGCAGTGACATGGCGGACTCGGTCATATCCAGCTGCTTCTCAGGGCTGTATTGCGCCGGCGCCAGGAAGACGATCTCCACGCCAAGCTCCTCCGCAGCCGCCTCGGCGCCGCCCTGCCACTGCGTAATGTAAGGATGCACCAGCGGCGCGCTGACAATGTAGCGCTCGGTGTCGCCGCATTCCGCCTCCCTTTCGACCACAACCGTCTCCGGCATGGTGCAGGCGGCCAGTACCAGCACCGCAGCGGCCAGCACCATCAGCGTCATTCCCAAAATCAATCGCTTCGTCACTCTCTCCTCCTTCATGGCATAAGTTATGAATGTTGCGCGATTTCGTGATTCCACTCGTTCCGTATGACAGTTTCTTGCTTACAGCACCTCCCTTCCACTTAGCTGTAGCTATGCCTCGACCACCTGTCGCGTTCGTCCAAGCAGCTAGCGGTCCAGGCCCAGGATGATGCGCCAGGTCAACTCGCCGCGCCGGAACTGGTCAACCAGCAGAGCGACAACAACCAGGGCCCCCTGCACGATGTCCTGCAGATAGATGCTCATCTGCAGGACGACCAGCGCATTGCGGGTAATTCCCATGATGGCAGCGCCGATCAGCGTGCCCGCCATCGAGCCGACGCCGCCGGTCAACAGTGTGCCGCCCACGATCGCGGCGGTTACGACAGGGAAGAGCAGCCCCTGGCCGATTTGGGGGACGGCATTGCCTACCCGGCCCAGCAGTACGATTCCACCCAGTGCTGAGAGAAAGCCACTGAGGGTGAAAATACCGATGCGGATGCGCTCAACGTTCATGCCCATATCCTGGCTGGCCTTGAGATTGCCGCCAATCATGCGCACGCGCAGCCCGAAGAGCGTGCGCGTCAGCATAATGTGCATGAGGATGGCAACGATGAACATCAGGATGACCAGCGCAGGGATGCCAAAGATTCGCCCCTGGCCCAGAAAAACCAGGCCGACGGGCAGACCAACGATCGACTCGCCGCGCGTGATGTAGAAGTTGACGCCGAGAAAGACGGCGCCGGTGGCAAGCGTCATAACGATTGGGTGCAGGCGAAAACGGGCTGCCAGCATACCGTTAAGAAAACCACACAGGATGCCGACCCCCAGGCCGCCGGCTATGGCGAAGGGGGGCGAGAGACCATAGATCTTCCACAGTCTGGCGGTTACCATGGCGGCCAGGCCGGCGATCGACGCCTGCGACAGATCGAAGGAGCCCGATACGATCACGAGCGTCTGGCCCATCGCCATGATTGAGGTGACCGAGATCTGCCGAAGAATTGTGGTCAGGTTGAAGGGCGACCGGAAGATCGGCGAAACCGTGTACATGACCACAAAGAAGATCACCAGAGCCAGGAATACGCCGGACTCGCGGTAGGAAAACAACTCTCGGATGCGGGTGCGCGCCGTCGCCCCGCGCGGGTTGGACGTTGGCGTAGCCGTCATCTGGATCCTCCTGTGGATCCTTTACTTACAGAGTTGTTGCAGCGAATAGACCGCTATTCATGGCGCCCCATGCGCGCCTTCAAACCTTCGTAGTTGTAGCCGTCGCTGGCCAGAAAGTCGAAGTAGGAGGTCTCCGTCTTGAGTACGTTTCTCGCCTGTTCCACAACGTCATTGGCAATCTCAAGCGGAATCGACACGATGCCGTTGGCGTCGCCGTGCAGCAGGTCGCCGGGCTGGATCGTCAGGCCGCAGATCGAAACAGTGATGTCAAGATCGATGTATACCCCGTACCCGTGGGAGACGACCGCCCCTGGACAGAAGAGCTGAAAGCCCGGCGCGCGCCGCCGAATGCCGGCGAAGTCGCGGTTCCCCAGATCGGTCACCAGCCCGACCGCGCCCAGCTTCTGTATGGCGGAGCAGAACATATCCCCCGCCAGACAGCTGCGCATCCGGTCCGGGCCCATGTACTGGACGGCGAGGACAGTCGGGTTGGGCGCGTCCAGGACCATGTCCATCACGTCGTGCAGGCGCATCGGCCGGTCATCGCCGGCGGTGGTGGTGTCGTGGGTCGCTGTCACCGCGAAGCCGACCATCGGCTTGTGCTCGGGGAACTGGCAGCTCAGCTCCATCGAGATGTAGCCGGTAACCTGATCGCGGACTCCGAAATGCTCGATCGCATTGGAGACGGTCGCGCTGTCGATCTCGCGCAGCGCCTCGATAGTTTCAGCGGAGACTTGTGGATTCGTCATTTTCATCACCCCAGTTTTTGGCGCGGTCGGCAGGCGGTTTGGATTGCAACCCGCCGATCACCGACCGCTCGGTTACTCGATCGTTACCCCAACGGACGCGGCCGCTTCGGTAAATTTTTCCCAGATATCATCGGCGATCGGAATGCCGTCGCGGCGGCGCTGCTCGCGGTTGCGCGCCTCCATATCGCCCGGCGCGAGCACCTCGTCGAAGCCGGGCGCCGGCGGAATTGCGCGCACGCGCCGCTCCATCTCATCGGCGCGCTCGGCGTAATCGGCGAAGGGCTGGAAGAGGTCGGCCTTGAACGCGATCATGGTGACGCCCTGGTGGCGCATGATGGCGCCGGCGCGTTGCGCATGCACGTAGCTGTCGGAGCCGGTAAAGATCCGACCCAGGAACTCGGTCGTCATCATCAGCGTGTAACCCTTGTGGCCGCCGAAGGGCAGATGCCCGCCGCCGTCGAAGAAATCGGCCGCATTCGTAGTGGGCACGCCGTCCTTGTCCACGATGGCGTTGGGAGGCAGCGGCTCGCCGCGGCTGTAGGCGTTGTCCACCTTGACGCCGGAAAGCGCGGTTGTGGCCCAGTCGAACATCATAGCCGACTCTTCGCCGGCGGGCATACCGATCGAGATGGGATTGGTGTGCAGCACGCGGCGCCTGCCGCCGAAGGGAACGCTGGCCGGCGCCTCCTCGCTGTAGCCGCCGGCCCAGACCATGCCGACCATCTTCTCCGCCGCGGCCATCTCCACGTAGTGGCCCAGCCGGCCGATGTGGTGCATCTGCACGATGCCGACGACGGCCACGTTCTGTGATTGGGCCTTGCTGATCGCCAGCTCCATCGCATACTTTGCGGCCACGTGTCCGAATGTCCAGTTGCCCGTGACCAGCGCGCTGGTTGCGGTCTCCTGCAGGATTGAGGGTTTGGCGGCGGGCCGAATCTCGTCGTCCTTGATGCCGGCCACATAGATGGGAAGCGGCCAGATGCCGTGCGTGTCCACGCCGCTCAGATTGGACAGCACCAGATGATCGGCGACATCCTGGGCGTTCTGCTCATCGGCGCCGGCAGCCAGCAGGATGCTTCTGACCAGGCCATGCAGTTCGTTCTCAGACTTGGTAATCATGTCTTCGCTCCAGTGGTGGATGGTTCATAGCGCAGCGCCCGGATAACGGATACTGGCCGCTGGCCGCCGGTTCTCAAGCGGGCGGGGGTTTTACTTCATACAGTTCGCCCTGCAGGCCGACCGGCGTTGAAAAGAATATATAGCGTACAATTTCGCCTGTGTCCACCACATCTACATCGATCTGCTGGATCTCCTCGGTCTCGAAGGTGACGCCCTTCGCCGTGAGATCGGCGACGGCGGCATCGATGTCGTCGACCTGCCAGGCGACGTGCTTTACGATGCCGGGCGCGGCGTCCTCCGTCGCCTGCCACAGCTCGAGGCCGGGATACCAGGCGATGGTAAGGCCCGGGCGGTTGACCTCCCTGAACTTGGTCAGGCCGCAGTGCTCCTCCAGGTACCTTCTGGTCGCGTCAAGGTCGGCGACATCGACCGAAACGTGGTGGTCAATGATCTGAAACATCCTTCATCCCTCCTCACGTGCGCTCTCCGCCTTGGGAGAGACTTTGCGAAACCGGACGCGGCCACTGTCGCGCCCGGTCATCCTACATTTTCAATGCGCTTGCGGCGCTCAGGCCTCATGCACAAGCTCCATCTGCGCCCACCATTCGCCGGCCGGGGCTTCCGGCGCCGGTTCCTGGAAGCCGCGCATAATATCGTCCCATTCCCGAATCCGCGCCGCCCCGGGCGCGGGCGCGGAGAAGGCGCGGCCAAAGTCGAAGTCGTCCTCGGTCTCGATGTACATGAAAAGCCGGCGGCCAATGAGGAATATCCTGGTCTTGAGAATGCCCAGGCGGCGGGCGTGTTCGAGCACCTCCGGCCACGCGTTGCGGTGGTACTCCTTGTACTGCGCGATGACCTCAGCGTCATCCTTCAGATTGATCGTCAGGCCGTAGCATTTCATGCGCCCGTCCCATTTCCGCACGCCGGATTCCCGCAGCTGCTACTGGACGATGATCGGCAGGCTCTTCAGATTGTGGAATGTATTGTTCTGCTGCCATTCGACGCCAGCCTCGTCCAGTTCCAGGCGGGGGAAGCGACGCAGCAGGGTGGTGAACGCAATCTCGGCCTCGCGCCGAGCGAGCGGCGCGCCGGCGCAGAAGTGAATGCCCCAGCCGAACGACGTGTGCAGGTTCGGTTCACGCGTGATGTCCAGACGGTCGGGCTCTTCAAACTTGGCCGGGTCCCGGTTCGCGGCACCCAACATCAGCGAGAGAGTCTGCCCCTTGGGGACCTGCTGGCCGCCGATTTCGACATCTTCGGCGGTCAGTCGCCAGGCGCGCAGGAACGAAGTGTCGAAGCGCAGGAACTCTTCGACCGCCGTCCCGATCAGATCCGGGTTGTCCCGCAGCATTTGCAGCTGATCGGGATTTCGCAGCAGCGCCAGCAGGCCGTTGCCGATCAGTCCGGTCGTCGTTTCGTGGCCGGCAGTCAGAAGCGTGATGCATGTCGCGACCAGTTCGGTCTCGTTGAGCACGTCGCCTCGCTCCTCCGCGGCCACAAGCGCGCTGATCAGGTCGTCCAGGGGCTGCTGGCGCCGCGCCTCTATCAACTCAAGCAGCCATTCCTTGGTTTCAAGCAGGGCTTGGGTGCTCTTCAGGATCGTCTCGATGTGGGGGCGGCCGGTGCCGTGAAAGGCGACGATGTCGTCCGACCACTCCTTGAACTGATCGCGGTCCTCCGCCGGCACGCCAAGCGTCTCCGCGATCACGATCGCGGGCAGCGGATAGGCGAAATCGCGGATCACTTCGATCGCGCCGCCGGTCTCGGCCTCTTCGAGCAGGTCGTTGACGATTTCCTGCACCCTGGGCCGCATCCCCTCCACCACACGCGTGGTGAATGCCTTGTTAACCAGATTGCGGACGCGCGTGTGCTCGGGCGGGTCGGTGTTGGGCATACCGGTGGTGAAGTTAGCGTAGAGCGGGCGGATCTTGGCGCGCACGTCATCGGGCAGCTGATCGAGGAACGCGGCGATGCGCCCCACGTTGGTAAAGCGGCGATGGTCGCGCAGCGCCGTCACCACGTCGTCGTAGCGCGTCAACACCCAACAGCCCCAGGCCTCACTCCAGTGCACCGGGTCCTGTTCGCGCAGCCGGTGGTAGATGGGATATGGGTCGCTGATTATCTCGGGCGATACCAGAAGCTGATCAAGCGAGGAAACGTTGTCCATAGCCATGGGTCCTCCTCTGCGCTCTGTGTTAAGCGGTTGCGCCAACCACTGTCCGCTAGCCGGCGCCGTTTCCGCGCCCCGGAATCGAATCAATGAGCAGCCTCGTGTAGGGATGCTGCGGCTGCTCCATGACTGCTTGCGTTTCTCCGGTCTCGACAATTTCGGCCGTCTGCATCACGTAGACGCGCGATGTCAGATAGCGCACCAGCCCCAGGTCGTGCGAGATGAAGATGATCGCCAGGCCCCGCTCCGTCTGGAGGCGGCGCAGCAGATTGAGCAGCTGCGCCTGCGCCGACTGGTCGATGGACGAAGTCGGCTCGTCGGCGATCAGGACTTTGGGGCCGGGGGCCAAAGCCCGCGCAACGCTCACGCGCTGCCGCTGCCCGCCTGACAGCGATTTGGGGAACTGCCGGGCCTGGTCGGCGCTGATGCCCATGGTTTGCAGCAGCCGCAGCGCCTCCTCCCTGGCCGCCGCCTTGGGCAAATTGTGCCACACCTGCACCGCCTCCGCCACCGCCTGCCAGACCCTCATGCGAGGGTTGAGCGAGGAATAGGGGTCCTGGAAGATCATCTGTGTCTTCCAGCGCTCGCTGCGCGGCATGTTCTGCTCGCTCTGCGCGCTGAAGATCCGTTCCCCTTCCAACCGCACTTCGCCGGCGCTGGGCCGCTGCAGACCGACAAGCACGCGCGCCAGAGTCGTCTTGCCGCTGCCGCTCTCGCCGACGATGCCGACAGCTTCGCCGCCGGAGACGGTAACGCTGGCCGCGCGCACGGCATCGAACGCCTCGGCGCCGCGCCCGAAGGTAACGGTGATCTCCTGTCCCTCCAGCAGCAACTCTGTCATTTCCGTTATCGCGCCGAATCGTCCTGGCTTGCAGCGGCCGGCAGTTGTTCACGAGCGACCAACCGCTCGGCGTGAATGCAGGCGGAAAGCTGGTGACCTATCGGCATGAGCGCCGGGTGGGGATCGCGGCGGCATTCCTCGTCGGCGTGCGAACAGCGCGGCCAGAATCGGCATCCGGCCGGCCACGAGCCAACCGAGGCGGCATCCCCGGGGATCGCCTCCAGGTTCTGGCCCGGCACGGCGCGGTCGACGCGCGAGACGCGTAGCGCCCGCGTGTAGGGATGGCGAGGCGTGGTCGACAGGGCGGCGACGGGGCCGGATTCGACCGAAGCGCCGGCGTACATCACCATCACCTCGTCACACACGTCTTCGATCACGGCCAGATCGTGGGAGACGAGGACCAGCGCCATGTTCAGTTCATGGCGAAGCTGGGTGATCAGGCTCAGTATCTCACGCTGAATGGTCACATCGAGGGCGGTTGTCGGCTCATCTGCGATCAGGAGTTTGGGCGACTGTGCGATCGCGGCGGCGATCATCACGCGCTGGCGCATGCCGCCGGAGAGCTGGTGTCCGCGGGCCTTGAGCACCTGCGGCGCCCTGGCAATACGAACCCTTTCGAGCAGCTCAACCGCCTTGTCCCTGGCTTGGCGCCCGCTCAATGGTCCTGCCGCCGATATGGACTCGACCAGTTGGGTCTCTACGGTCAGCACCGGGTTGAGCCCGGCCAGCGAGCTCTGCGGGATGTAGCCGATTTCGCGGCCGCGTATGCCGCGCCAGACGCGCTCCGACGCAGCGGCCAGATCCAGGCCGCCAAATCTTACCGTCCCGGCGGTGATCTCGGCGCCGTGGCGGGCAAGCGTGCCGATCAGAGCCCGGCAGAGCATCGTCTTGCCGGAACCGGACTCGCCGACGATGCCGACCGCCTGCCTGCGGTCCAGGTTGAGGTTGGCCGCGTCGATGACGGGCAGCAGTCGACCGCCGCGTTTGCGAAAGCCGATGCAAAGATCTTGCACTTCGAGAAGCCGCTTTATTTCATACTCCTCTCAGGATGTTTACCCTTCTTCCCCTTTGCTGATCTGCTCGAGGCCGCGCGCCAGCAGGGCAACGCCGATGGCCGTCAGCGAGAGAAAGAAGCCGGGAAAGAGGATCAGCCACGGTTCGGTGCGCAGATAGAGCCGGCCCTCGGCCAGCATCGCGCCCCACTCCGGCGTCGGCGGACGTACGCCCAGACCCAGGAACGACAACCCGCCGATGATCACGATGATGAAGATGAAGTCGCTCAACGCGTAGGCCAGCGCCTCCGAAAAGACGTTGGGCATGATGTGGCGCACGAGGATGCGCAGCTGCGAATAGCCCAGCACGTGCGCGGTCTGCACGAACTCGGCCTCGCGCAGGGCCAGTGACTTGGCGCGGGCGATGCGCGCGTACTGTGCCCAGCGCGATATCCAGATGGCGATCAAAAGGCCGCGAACGCCCCCCTCCACCATCGCCACGATGCCGAGTACCAGGATGATTTCTGGGAACGCCGTCAATGCGTTGACGAGGCCGTCCCACAACGTTTCGGCGATGCGGTTGCGCGTCGTGCCCGCGAGCGTGCCGATGAAGGTGCCGATGACGATGGGCACGCTGACCCCCAGAATCGCCAGGACGATGTCCAGCCGCGCAGCTGCGAAGACGCGCACCAGCAGGTCGCGGCCCAAATGATCGGTGCCGAAGGGATAGGTCGCGCCGGGGGGCTGCAGAGGCAGGTCGACAAACTGGTAGGGATCGCTGGGGCTCAACAAGGGCACGAAAACGCTGAGCAAGAGGATCAACGCCAGGATGACGGCGCCCCAACGGCTCTCGGCGTTGAGCTGCTGCCAGATGCGGCCCAACCCCAGCCGGCGCAGGGGGCCGGCGGGGGATACGAGGGTGTCGCGCAGAGACCGTGAAGGCGCACCACTGCCTATCGTCATCGCATCTTCGCCCGCGGGTCAAGCCAGCCGTTGACCAGGTCGGCGGTAAACGTCAATCCGACCACCAGCAGGCCGCTCAGAAATACGATTCCCTGCACGAGTGGGTAATCGCGGTTGCGCACGGCGTCGATGAGCGTCATGCCGACTCCGGGCAGATTGAAGATGATTTCAATAATGACGGCATAGCTGACGACGGTGGCGGCGAAGTAGCCCAACGCGGCGATTGTGGGCGCAAGCGAGGGCCGCAGCAGATAGCGCCAGTGGAATCGCCATCCCTGTGTGCCGCGAATGATAGCTGCCTCGACGAACTCCTCGGAGCTGGTCTCGATAATCGAAGATTGAAGGATGCGCGCCAGGACCGGAACCAGCACACAGTTGATCGTGAGCGCGGGCAGCCACAGCGAGTAGAGATTGGCGGGAAATCCGGGATAGTACCCCGCTATGGGCGCCAGGTTGACCTGGACGGCGAATAGCAAGATGAGAAGCAGACCAGAAAAGAAGACGGGAGTCGCCACAAAGACGGAGGCGACGATCTGGAAAACGTGCCCGAACCAGCTGCGACGGTAGAGCGCGGCCGCCACGCCCAACGGCAGTGCCAGCACAACGGTCATGAAGATCGTCGTCGCCGTCAGCCACAGTGAGACCGGCAGTCGCTTGCCGATGATGGAGAGGACCGGTTCGCGCGAACGGATCGAGAGGCCGAAGTCGCCGCGCGCCACATTTGAGATGTAGCGCCCGAATTGGCTGTGAAGCGGGCCGTCGATTCCGAGCAGCTTTCGGTAGGCGATCAGGTCCTCCTCGGTCGCGACGTCGCCCAGCAGAATCATGGCCGGATCGCCCGGGATGAGACGGACCAGGAGGAAGGCGAAAACCATCAACAGGAAAGCGACAAGGAACGCCTGCGCCAGCCGCCGAATTACAGGATGGCGCAGCAGGCGCAGCGTCGCTGCGTAGAAGCGAGGAGAGAATGAGGAGACGGGGGAAGAGGGAGGGGCACTGTTCGCGGGCCCACCATTGCCGGTTTGGGATGGCTGGCGGTCTTGATCCCGCTCGAGGCCCCGGTTCCCGCTCCCCGCGGTTCCCCTCTCACTCCTCACGCTCTATGCCTCACTTGCTGTAGAGCGGCGAATGGCCTGGGACAGCCATTCGCCGCCGATCTCGAATTACTGTTCCACGTCCGCTATCGGCACGACGATGAAGTGCGAAGCGCCGGTTACGGTCCTGACGATATTCTGGCCGATGCGGCTGCCGCCCATCACCGAGCGTTCGCAGCAGGGGATGATCGACTGCACCTCGTAGCCGCGATACTGGATCTGGCGGATCAGCTCGTCGCGGGCATCCCGGTCAACCGTATTGGTCAACTCGTCGAATAGCCGCTTCATCTCGTCGTCGTCGATGCGCGACCGCTGCGCCCAGAAACCGTCAAGGAACTGGTTGCGCAGATAGCTCTCGGGCGGTCCGCCGTTGTTGCCGGTAACGGCCCAGCCGGCATTGTAGTCGGGCGAATTGGCCATGATGTCCAGCGCGATACCGACCTCCTGGCCGTCCGCGGTCACCTCCATGTTGAGCTCTTTAAGCTGCTCGGCGAAGACCAGGATGCTCTCGACATACCCGGGCCGCGGCCCATAGGTCGTCACTGTGAAGGAGCAGCCGCCGTCCGCCCAGGGCGTGTCCGCCATCAGCGCCTTGGCCGCTTCCAGGTCCTGCGCGCCGCCATTGGGCAGGATGCCCACGTCCAGCGGCTGGCCGGTGTAGAAGTAGCCTATGACCGGCGGCGATACGCCCAGAAGGGCGCGTTCATTGATCTCGGAGCGGTCGAGGGCCAGCGAAATCGCCTCGCGCACATCGCGATTTGAGAGACAGTGGTCGTCGGGAAGCTGCTGGTTGATGCTCAGGTGGAAGACGCCGCCCAGCGCCACGACGAAGGTCTCGACCTCCGGCGGGAAGGTGGCGCGCGCCTGCGGCGGCAGCTCGTAGACGTAGTCCAATTGGCCGGTGGCCAGCAGCAGCGAGCGCGAGGTCGGATCGGGCACCCAGTGCAGCTCAAGCTCCTGAACGGCCATCGGGCCCAGCGGATAGTTTGGGTTCTCCTTCAGTGTCACGACCGGGTCGCCTGGCTCGCCCGAGGCGACATAGTAGGGGCCGGCGCTCACCGGGTTGCGGAAGTATCCATCCGGGTCGGCTTCGACCTGGGCCTGGGGATGGACCGAGAAGCCGGTGCGGCCAAACCAGAAGGGCAGCGTCGGTTCGGGCAGGCTCAGCGTCCACACGACGGTCCGGTCGTCGGTCGCCTCTACGCTGACGACATTGGCGATCGGGCCCTGATCGGTCGGCGGCGCGTCCTTGATGCGCTCCCAGGTGAAGACGATGTCCCCAACCGTGACGGGCGTGCCGTCCGAGTACATCAGGTTTTCGCGCAGTGTGAAGGTATAGACGAGGCCGTCATCGGAAATATCCATCGACTCGGCCAGGTCGGGCTGCGGCACGCCGTACTGATCGAAGCGGAGCAGCTGCCCGCTGATCAGCTTGATGGTCGAGCCTTCCGAGGTCTCGCCGGGCAGGGCCGGGTCGAAGTGCGTCAGCGCGCCGGGCAGGCCGTAGCGCACCTTCGCCAGCGGCAACATGCTCTCCGATTCCATCATCATCGGTTCCGCGGTGATCGGCTGGCACCCGGCCAGCAGAATCGCGAAAATGGCTACCGCGAAAATGAACAATTTGGGCTTTTTGGCATCCATCTCCTGACCTCCGTGAGAAAAGTGTGGTTGATAGTGCACGGTTCGCGGCCGGTACGAATTGCGGCCGACGACCGCTACCGACTACTCCGCCACCTGAACGGGGCGGTTCGTCTTCAGAGATTCGACCGCAGCCTCGACCAGCAGCTGCGAACGATAGCCGTCCTCGACGCTGACCATCGGCGGGCGGCCCGCCTCGAGTGACTCGACAAAGTGGTTCATCTCGCTCGGATAGGCCTCGGCGTACTTGTAGAAGTAGAACTGCGAACCGTCCGGAGGGCCGGATAGCAGCCTGTCGTGCAGCGCGCCCGCGGCCGAGTAGCGGACAAGGCTGGTCTCGGGGCGGTTCTCGGCGCGCAGCATCCCCTTCGCGCCATGCACTTCGAGCCGCTGGTCGTAGCCGTAGGTCGTGTGCCAGATGATGTTGATGTTGCAGAGCGCGCCGCGGGCGGTCTTGAGCGTCGTCAACGCCGCGTCGACCTCGCCCAATTTGCCCAGCTCCGGTTCGACCAAACATGAAGCCGCAACGTAGACTTCCACAGGCTCATCGTTGAGCAGAGCGCGTGCCAGGTCGAAGTCATGCACGGCCGATTCTCGCAGCAGCGTGTAGGGGGCGTCCTTGTAGGTCTCCCGGCTGAGTTCGAGCAGGGTAACCTTGGGATCGCGGTTGGTGAGCAGCACCAGTTGGACTTCGCCGACCTCGCCGGCCTTAACAGCCTGGATCAGCGCCAGATGGCCCGGCTCGAACCGCTTCATGAAGCCCATGAAGCTCGGCACACCCGCCTTCCTGACCTCCTCAACCGCGGCGCGGGCGCCGGGAATGTCTTCGGCCAGCGGTTTTTCGCAGAAGACCGCCTTGCCCGCACGTGCGGCCGCGACCACAAGCTCCGCGTGGCAGCTGGCCGGCGTCGTGATGACGACCGCGTCGACTTCGGGGTCGGCCAGGGCGCTCCCGCTGTCGTGCACGGCCAGGGCGCCGTACTGCGCGGCCAGTTCGTCGGCGGCGTGCGGCAGAAGGTCGCAGACGCTGTGAATCGTCGCGTTGGGATGCTCCGCCAGGGTACGCGCGTGCCGTTTCCCCATCTGGCCGGCGCCGAAGATGCAGAATCGGACCATCTCGCAACTCCCGTTGCTCGTGATCGGCGGCCTGCGCCCCGCTGCGGATCGCTTGTCACCGAACAGAGCCGCTTACCAGCTGCTGTCGGGCTGGATCTCTCCCCAGGTGGCGAGTTCGTCCCGGATCTCGGGCAGCGTGCTCCAGCCGGCGCCGATCGCCCAGAAGAGACTGAGCACCTCATCGCCGTCGTTGGATACGGAGTGTTCATGCCCCTTCGGCACGAAGACGACGTCGCCTGCCTCCATGCGGTGCTCGACGCCCTCCATGTGCAGAACGCCGCGCCCCGAAATGATGTAGTAGACTTCATCCTGCGCCGGATGCACGTCTGAGTGGCCGTGCGTGCCCGGGCGTACCCAGAAGAGGCCCGCGGTGTACTGGTCCGATCCGCAGGTGTTTTCTGTGATCATGACGCTGTCGCGCATCGTGCCGTCGGGCGACTGGATCAGCGGGACGTCCGTTACCTTGAATACATACCTCATGCCGTCTGCCATGGCTATCTTCTCCTTTCGAGATGAATGATGGGTCGATGACCGATTGACGAATGCCTGTCCGATTCGAACTGACTACCGGGAGCCGCTTTGATGGGAACTGCTATCTGACTGGTCAAGAAGACGCCGAACTTCCGGCATCCGCTCGATTGTCTCGTGGTCGAATGGCGCTCGCAGGCTGAGCAGAATATGCTTGAATCCGATATCGGCGTGCGCCCGGAATGCCCGGGCGACCGTGTCAGGCGGTCCCGCGGCCAGGATCGACGGCTCGTAGCCCTCCAGGCCGTGATAGCGCAACGAAGCCTCCAGCTCGCGCTGCGCCGCGTCGGGATCGTCCCGAATTGTAACCCACTTGCTCGCCAAACGTTCAATGGTGTTCGGATCCCGCCCTACAGCCTCGCAATGGGCGCGCAAGACAGCGTCGCTGGCCTGAATCTGCTCGAGCGAGCCGAGCTGAGTGTGCCACATATCGGCGTACATTGCGACTGTGCGCAACGTCTTGCGCCGGCCCTGGCCCCCAATCAGAATGGGCAGCCGCCTTTGCAACGGCCGCGGGAACTGCTCCGCCTCTTCCAAATTGTAGAAGCGGCCGCTGTGGGTCACCTTCTCGCCGTCGAGCAGGCGGCGAATCAGTGGCACGGCTTCGTGGAGCCGGTCCAGCCGCTCGCCCGCGCCGGCGCCGAAGTCGATTCCGAACATATGGTGCTCGTGCGCATGCCAAGCCCCGCCCAGACCAAGAACGGCCCGGCCGCCGGTGATGTGGTCAACCGTCGTTGCCAGCTTCGCCACCAGGCCGGGGTTGCGAAAGGTGATCGCGCCCACCAGCGTGCCGATGGTCGCCCGCTCGGTCAGCGCGCCCAGGCCGGCGATGGTCGCCCAAGCTTCGTAGATCGGATTGCGCCACGGGCCAATCGGGCAGAGGAGATGGTCGGACACCCAGAGAGAGTCGAATCCCGCCCGGTCCGCCGCGATTGCGGCATCGCGCAAGGCCGGCCACTCGGTCTGCTGCGCCCACAGCAGGGCGCCGATCTTCATCTGCATCCCCTCCTTGAAACAACGGACCGTGAACGGCGCGCGCCGTCGGAACTTGTGTCAGGCGATGCCCGCTGCCGGCGACGCCTGCAGTTCGGCAAAGTGGCAGGCGCTCGGATGGCCGTGGTCAAATCGATCGATCAGCTGCGGCCGGTCCTGGGTGCAGACCGACTCGGCCTTCCAGCAGCGAGTCCGGAACGTGCAGCCCGAAGGCGGATCAACTGGGCTCGGCAGCTCACCCTCAAGCACGATCCGCTTCCTCTCCTTGCGGCCGACCGGATTGGGCACCGGAACGGCCGAGAGCAGGGCCTGCGTATAGGGGTGAGTTGGCCGCACGTAGATCTCTTCTTCGCCGCCGACCTCGACGATGCGACCCAGATGCATGACCGCGACGCGGTCGGAGATTTGCCGTACAACCGCCAGATCGTGGGCAATGAAAATGTAGGATAGGCCCAGGTCGGCCTGGAGCTCGGCCAACAGATTGATAACCTGTGCCTGCACCGAAACGTCGAGCGCGGAGACCGGCTCATCGCAGATAATCAGCTCCGGCTGCAAGGCGAGCGCGCGGGCGATGCCGATCCGCTGGCGCTGTCCGCCCGAAAACTCGTGGGGATAGCGGCGGGCGTCGGTAGGCAGCAGCCCGACGCGCTCGAGCAGCGCGCTGACTCTTGCGCCCTGTTCTTCCTTGGGCACGATGCCCGGGTGCACGATCCAAGGCTCGGCGACGATCTGGCCCACCTCCATGCGCGGATTCAGCGATGCGAAAGGGTCCTGGAAGACCATCTGTATCTCGCGGCGCAGGGCCTGCACAGCGGCTTTAGACAGGGTGAAGAGATCACGCCCTTTGAAATGGGCTGCGCCGCTCGTAGGCTCCTCCAGGCGCATCAGCGTCCTGGCGATGGTCGACTTGCCGCAGCCTGTCTCGCCCACCAGCCCGAGCGTTTCGCCCCGGTGCAGGTCAAAACTTACGCCGTCAACCGCCTTGATCGTTCCCCGCCCGGCGCGCAGAAAGCCCTTCCGCTCGGTGGGATAATGTTTTACCAGCTCCTTGACGCTGAGCAGAGGTCCCTCTGACTCCTCTTGGAAGCCGGAGGTCGCCGCGGTGCCGTCAGTTGACATGCAAGAGATCCTCGAAACGGTGGCAGGCGGCGCTGCGCTCCTGCAAGACTTCATAAAGCGGAGGCGGTTCGACCGAGCAGCGGTCGATCACGTAGGCGCAGCGCGGATGGAAGGGACAGCCGGACGGGATCAAGCGCAGATTGGGCGGCGCGCCGCTGATCTGCTGCAGAGAGTCCATCTTCTGATCGACGCGCGGCACGGATTCCAGGAGACCCTTTGTGTAGGGATGAGCCGGACGTGTGTAGATCTCCTCGATCGGGCCGGTCTCGACAATTTCGCCAGCATACATCACAGCCACTTTATCGGCAACGTCGGCCACGACGCCCAGATCGTGGGTTATGAGGATCAGACCCATGCCCGTCTCCTGCTGAAGCTCGGCCAGCAACTCCATGATCTGGGCCTGGATCGTTACATCCAGGGCGGTTGTGGGCTCGTCGGCAATGAGGAGATCGGGGTCCAGTGCGATGGCAGAGGCGATCATCACCCGCTGGCGCATACCGCCGGAGAACTGGTGCGGATAGTCATGCACGCGTTCGCGCGCGGATGGAATGCGCACGCGGTCCATCAGCTCAATTGCTTTGGCGGTGGCTTCACGCCTGGATGTCCCGCGATGCTCCTGGAACATGGCGGCGATCTGTGAGCCGACCGTGTATGCCGGGTTCAGTGCGCTCAAAGGGTCCTGAAAGATCATCGCGATCCTCTCGCCGCAGAGGCGCCGGCGCCGTGTCGGTTGGACCTGCAGCAGGTCGACGCCGTCAAAGAGGACCGAGCCGCCGGTCACGAACGCGGGCGGGCTGTCGAGAATCCCCATGACGGCTTCGGCGCTCACCGTCTTGCCGGAGCCGGACTCGCCCAGGATGGCGAGCGTTTGCCCCCTGTCCAGCGTGTAGCTGATTCCATTCACCGCGTTGAGAGTGCCTTCGGGTGTGCGGAAGTTGACGCGCAGGCCGGACACTTCGAGCAGATGACGGCCGTTGGCGGCAGGCGTGTGCGCCGGTTCGGACATTTCGATGCTGCCACCATGAACAGGGGCGATCTGCGCGTCCGTTGCGCGGCCCGCCTCAGACGGGCTGGCGAACCAGCGCCAGCGCTGCACGGGATCGCTGACCATGCGCAGCCAGGCCGAGGAGAGATTGAGCGAAAGGGCCGTCAGCAGAATGGCGAGGCCGGGAAAGGTGATCAGCCACGGTGCGCTGGTAATGTAGTCGCGGCCCTCGGCGACCATGCGGCCCCAGGTGGGTGCGGGCGGCTGGATTCCCATGCCCAGGAAACTCAGGCCGGCCTCGGCGAGGATCACGATTGCGACTTCGAGTGTCGCCAGCACCAGGATCGGCGATGCCAGATTGGGCAGGATATGGCGGAAGATGATGCGGCTGTCGCTGCAGCCGATCGTTTGCGCACCTTCGACGAAGGGCTGTTCCCGAAATGAAAGCGTCAGGCCGCGGGTCACGCGCGCGTAGATCATCCAGCGCGTCAGTGCAAAGACGATGACCAGGTTCCAGAAGCCGGTGCCGACGAGGAAGAGGATGAAGAGCGCCAGCAGCAGACCCGGAATGCCCATAAGCACGTCCACACCGCGCATGACAAGGTCGTCGAGCCAGCCGCGATGGTAGCCGGCCATCAGGCCCAGCAGGATGCCGAGCGTGCCCGAAGCCAGAACGCTCGCCAGGCCGACGGCGAGCGAGACGCGTGCGCCGTGTATCAGGCGGCTGAACAGATCGCGTCCGAGGGGATCGGCGCCAAGCAGATAGGGAAAACCCTCCGCATCGTTGGCGGGCGAGGACATCGGCGGCAGATTGCGCGAGCGCAGATTCTGGTCGAAGGGATCGTGGGGCACGAGGAAGTCGGCTCCCACTGCGGCCACGAACATCACGGCAAGGAAGATAAGCGGAAAGAGCATCAGCTTATCCTGCCAGAGCGCGCGCAGCAGCTTGCGCGCGGTTATGCCGCGCGCAGCTTCACCTGGGTCTCGCACCGCTGGGCCGTCGCCGGCGGTCATCTGATTCGAAGCTGTCACTCGTTTCCTTCTTTAGCCGTAGCGCACCTTCGGGTCCAGGAAGGAGTAGGTAAGGTCAACCAATAGATTGGTGACGATAATCATGATTGCGACGACAAAGACCAGTGCCTCGATCAGCGGCAGGTCGCGATTTGTCACCGCCGAGACGATGAGAAGGCCCAGGCCGGGCCAGGCGAAGACGGTCTCGACGACTACCGCGCCGTTGAGCGTGGAGATTGCCTCGTCGCCGGACAGGGTGATAATCGGAATGAATGCGTTCTTGAGCGCCTGGCCCAGGACGATTTTGCGCTCCCTGAACCCCTTGGCGCGCGCGGTCTTGATGTAAGGCTTGCTCAGTTGATCCACCATGGCGCTGCGCGTTACCTGTGCGACGCGGCCGAGCGGCCTCAGCGACAGGGTCAGGGCGGGCAGGATGATGAACTTCAACGATCCGGAGCCGGACGTTGGCAGCAATCGCAGCTGAACGGCGAAGAGGAGGATCAGCATCAGCCCAATCCAGAAGTCGACGGCGGAGGCGCCGGTCAGAGAGATGACGTTGACGGCTTTGTCCACGGGTGAACCGGGCCTCCAGGCGGCCAGCGAGCCCAGCAGCATGGCCAGCGGCAGCGCGAACAGCATCGTCACGCCGGCAAGCTTGAGGGTGGCGGGAAGCCGTTCCAACGCCATCGGCAGCGCCGGTCTGAGCTGCCACCATGAGTTGCCGAAATCGCCGGAGAGGACGCCGCGTGCATAGCGCCCGAACTGGACGAGGGGCGGCTGGTCGTAGCCGAAGCGCTTCTCGAGCGTTTTGACATCATCGGCGCGCGCTTCCGGGCCCAGGATAAGGACGGCCGGATTGCCGATGACGCGTCCTGCAAAGAAGACGAGGGTCAGGACAACCACGAGGACGAAGAGCGACTGGACCAGTCGACGTGCCACGTAGCGGGCCATTCGGACACTCCTTACAAATCAGGAGAGAAGGAAGAGGAGAGAGGAGAGAGAACTGCCTGTTGCCTCTTTCTCACTCCTCTCTTGACGATCGGTGGACAGTGGAGGCCGCTCACTCCGAAGTCAGAAGATCCGAGCGAACGGCTTCCACATGCTGCAGTACAACTTTTACCAATTCTGAGTTTGTCGTACGCGGCTCTCAGTCGCAGGTATTGTCCATGTCCTTCGCCAGCGCGCGATGGCCTAGCGGAACGACCCAGTTCAGGCAATCGCTGACAGCATAGGAGAGGTCCAGGTGCGCGACGGCGCCGGAATAGACCTGATCATGGACATACTGGGCGATATCCTGCAGGGCCTGGTCGCGCTCTGCGCCGATCAGCGGTTCGGCGGCTTCGCGCATCACATCCAACTCGGGGAAGCAGCCGGTCGCGAACGGGCTTTCGCAGGAGAGATGGCCCTTGAGTGAGAGGGCGTAGTCGTACAGCTCATTGCCGTGCGGCCCTACGAAGAAGTAGCGGCCGCGTCCAGGCGGGGGCCGCTTGCCGACCTTCTCAATGAAGGGTTCCAGTTCGGACACCTCGAGCACGACATTGAGACCGAGATCCTGCAAGTAGCCGTTGACGGCCTGGTGCAGTTCTTCGCTGCGTGAAAACCAGCCGATCAGACTGGCATTGACGAACTCGGTCTCATAGACGGGCACGCCGTCAGCCGCGGCCTCGTCCAGAAGCTGCTTGGCGCGCTCCGGATCGTAGCCGTATGGCTCGATGCTCTCGTTGTGCCCGGTGGCGGAGGGGCCGACCATCTGACGGGCAATGGTCGCCTGGCCGCCCAGAATCGTGTCGAGAATGGTATCGTAGTCGACCGCCAGCTGGAATGCCAGCCTGACCCGCTGGTCGCCGAACGCGGTGCCTTCGCGCGGGGGTTCGAGGTCCATGCGCATAAACAGGGTTTCGACACTGACCTCACTGCGGCAGCCGATACCCTCGGTGGCTTCAGCCTCCAGGCAGCTCTCGGCCGAAATCCACTGGGCGATGTCGACCTCATCGGTTTTCACCTGCGCCAGCCGGACGGCGTCCTCGGGGCGATAGAGAAAGACAACCTCGTCGAAGTTGATCGCACCGCGCGCGCCCTGGTCAGGGTCGAGCCCCCACCAGTCGTGATTGGCTTCGAGGATCAGCGCGTCGCCGGCGATGAAATCCTTGAACTTATACGGGCCGGTGCCGATGGGAACGAGCGCATACTGGTCGGGCTCCTCGAGAAGCTGCTTCATCGATGAGATGCCCTGAAGGTGCATCCGGTTGGGGAGGATCGGATCGGGGGAGGCGGTCATCACGTGGACCGTATATTCGTCGACGGCCTCGGCCGTGATCTGCGGCCCCATGAAGCCGCGCACCTGGAAGGCGTTCTCCTCGCTCCACTGATGGTTGACGGCGTAGGCGACGGCCTCGGCGTTCAGGGGCGAGCCATCGTGGAAGCTGACGCCTTCGCGAACTGTGAAGCTCCATGTGAGCTCATCGAGCTGCTCGAAGGAGGTGGCAAGTTCGGGGATCAACTCGTTCGAGACAGGATCGCGGTCCAGCAGCACCTCGATCACATTGCGCAGGCCGGGCGACTGTACCTCGTCATAGGCATTGAACGCCTCCATGGTGCGCCACTCTCTGATGGCGGCGTAGGTGAAGGTCTTCTTCTCGGCGGCCATTTCGCCGTCCGAGGCGGGCGCTGCGGCAGGCTGGCAGGCGCCCAGTAGAAGGACGAATGCCAGGAGCGCACATACAAGATACCGTCCTTTGGTCTGAGTCATTGCTCTGATCCTCCTGGAATTGGTGAGTGCTGCACGATAATGTTAGCAACGAATAGCCGCTGACAACCGACGATCGAACGAGCAAGCTCATGGAATCTCGCACTACTGACTCAACAGAGTACAACCCTGCACAGAACCAAATCTGTTGCCGCGATGAACGGCCCGATGAGAGCCCTCCACACTACAAACTAGCGGACAGTCTTTTTGTAGTGGCACTCCTTTCACGCAGGCGTGCAGATGGCACAGCGCCCTGAGTGGCCGCATCTTGCAGGACCTACCAGCAGGTATAGCCGCCGTCGATGACCATGATGTTGCCGGTCATATAGCTTGAGGCGTCGGATGCCAGGTAAATGACCGCGCCCTGCAGCTCGGGCGGCTCACCGGCGCGGCCCATCGGCACCCTGGCCATCCATTGCTCCCACATTTCGGGGTCTTCGGCCCGCATCTTGATCACCGGCGGTGTAATCATGTAGCCCGGCGCCAGCGCATTGACGCGGATGCCGTGCCCGGCCCACTCCGATGCCAGCGACTTGGTCATCATGATGACCGCGGCCTTGGCCGAGTTATAGTGCGTATGCTTCTGCGGATTGGGCGCGCTGATACCGGCCATGCTGGCGATGTTGATGATATTGCCCCGCCCCTGGCGCGACATCGGGCCGAACGCGGCCTTGGCGAAGAGAAAGACGCCCTTAACATCGACGTCGAAGACATACTGGAAGCTATCCAGGGGGAGCGTTTCAGCCGGCTCCACGGTCGCGATGCCGGCGTTGTTGAGCAGAATGTCGAGACTGCCCAGGGCCTCGACGGTCTCGTTGACCGCCCTCTGCGCGTCCTCCTCACTGCGGACATCACCCTGCATGGCCAGCGACTGCACGCCCAGCGCCTTGAGCTCCTCGGCAGTGCTCTGCGCCGTTTCCAGGTCGATATCGACGATGGCGATGTTGGCCCCATACTGCGCCAACCCTGTGGCCATCGCCTTGCCCAGCCCGCGCCCTCCGCCGGTGACGAGCGCATTCCGTCCTGTGAGGTCGAACATATCACCATTCGCCATTGGAGTTACAGCGCTCCTTTCGAACTGGGGTGGTCAGAGGTTGGTGGTTAGTGGCCGGCGGCTGGATTAACCGCTGGCGAATGGCAGCGAACCACAAGTAGTTTTTGTGTGCATGTGGGTACCTGTGGCCATGCATCTTACCCCACGAAAGTGGTATTTCCAAATCGCTATTCTTGCGTCCAGACGGCGGCGTTTCGGTGCATAGGACGCCGCCTGAAACCAGCAGGAGCGGTGCCGCAGGCCCATGAACTCAGTAGTAGGGAAAGGCGCCGCCGGTTACGTCGAAGACGGAGCCGACGGAATAGTCGGCGTCGGTGGAGCAGAGGAAGGCGACCATATTGGCGACCTTCTGCGGCGACTGAAAGTAGCCGAGCGGGACCGATTCACGCGCCCGCTCGCGCACCTCGTCCTGCGGCCTGCCTTCGAGACGGGCGATCTCGGCGTGGATGATGTCGAGCATCTCGGTGTCGACGATGCCGGGGAATACACAGTTCACCAGAATGTCGTATCGGGCCAGTTCGAGCGCCATCTGCTTGGTCAGCCCGACGGCGGCGTGTTTGCTGGCAACGTATCCGGCGATGGGGGCGTCTTTGCCGGACGGGATCTTGCCGGCGGTGGAGGCGATGGTGATGATGCGCCCGCCTTCACCCTGGTCGATCATGCGGCGGGCGGCGGCCTGTGAGCAGTAGAGGACGCCCTTTGCATTGACGTTCATCTGCCAGTCCCAGGCGTTGTCGTCCAGCTCCAGCACGGGGGTGACAACCAGAACGCCGGCGTTGTTGACCATGATGTCGAGGCGGCCGAAGCGGTCGGCGCAGCCGCTCACCATGCGCTCGGTATCGGCGCGGCTGGTCACGTCGACCTGCAGTGCCAGGGCGGCGCCTCCCTGCGCCTCGATCTCGGCCGCCACACGGCCGGCGGACTCCAAATTTATGTCGGCCGCGACCACGCTCGCGCCTTCATCCGCCAGGCGATGGGCGATAGCGCGTCCCATCCCCTGGCCGGCGCCGCTGACAATGGCAACCTGATTGGAGAGCTCATAACTGGGCATCGCTTATCTCCTCCTGTTTCACCAGTTCACGGCGCCGAGCGGACGCCCAACCCCTGGTTCGCCTGCATGGTAGTGAAACTGCCGCCCGCTGTCAACCGGGTCGCTTGGGAGACCTGTGGGAGACGCATTCCGCGCATTTGGCCTGATAAACTGTTCTTCAGTTGTCGTAGTATAATCACACTTCAGTTGTGACTCGACAACCCAAGCCGTTTCGATAGCCGACGACTGGAGTGAATACGGTGGAACTCTGGGGAAGACAGTTCAGCAAACAGGAGATATTGCAGCGGGTGGGGGACATATCGCAGGTCGGCGGCGTGCGCGGCGTCGAGCTGCGCGACGGCGTCGAGGCCGGCGTTGCCGCCATCGACTTCAGCAGCGGATCCGGGCTCAACTTTACCGTGCTGCCGGCGCGCGGCATGGACATCTCGCGCCTGGGGTTCAAGGAGATTCCCCTCGCTTGGCGCTCGTCCACAGGTGAAGTAGGCCCCTGGTACTATGAGTTCAGCCCGACCGGCTGGTCCAGAGGCTTCTTCGGCGGCCTGCTGGCAACATGCGGCCTGGCCGCCGCTGGACATGCCAGCGTGGACGAGGGTCAGGAATTTTCGCTGCACGGCAGGGCCAGCTTTATCCCGGCGCGCAACGTAATGATGGACGGCTACTGGGACGGCGACGACTACATCATGTGGGCGCAGGGGAGGGTGCGCGAAAACGTCCCGCTGGGGGAAAACCTCTGTCTTACCCGCAAAATATGGTGCAGGATGGGCGAAAAAAGGCTCCACGTCCGCGACACGGTCGAAAACCTGGGCTTTGAACCGGCCCCGCACATGCTGGTCTACCACATGAATTTCGGCTTTCCCCTGCTCGACGACGAAACGGTCCTTGCCGCGCCCGCGCGCGAGGTGCTTCCCTGGGACATCTCCTGGGACCAGATGCTGGGCGCGGAAATCAGCCGGGCGATTCACGAGTCGTCGACGCAGGAGATCGAGCGCTTCAACCTTTTCGGCCCGCCGCAGCAGCCGCCGTACGTCAACCGCGTGTACAATCTCGAGATGGGAGCGGACGAGAACGGCGACGTCACCGCGGCGCTGCTGAACCGCGGGTTTCCACAGGGTGACGGCATCGGTCTGTACCTGAAATACAGCGGCAGTACGCTGCCTGAATTCACGCTGTGGAAAGTGCTGCAGCACCAGACCTACGTCGTCGGCCTTGAGCCGGGCAACTGCCGCCAGGGCGGCAGGGCAGCCGAGCGCGCGCAGGGCCGGCTGAAGGTGCTCGAACCGGCCGAGACGGTGACATACGAGCTGGAAGTGGGCGTGTTGGAGACGGAGGCCGAATTTCAGGCGGTAGAAGACAGTATAGCGGCCGTCCGCAACGGGATAAATTGAAGTCAAAGGCGAGGAACCATTTCCTTTCCGCCTTAACGCGAAACGCGCAGTAATGTCCGAAATACACTCTGAGACACTGAAGGAAATCGTTGGCCGGCTGGTACGTGGGATGGAGCCGGACAGTATCTATCTGTTCGGCTCGCTGGCCCGTGGACAGACCGATCCGGGAAGCGACATCGACCTGTTGCTTGTCCTGCCGGACTCTGATTTGCCTCGCCACAGGCGCGAGGCGCTTTCGTACGATCTTCTGTGGGGCTTAACGACCCCGGTTGATGTGATCGTACTGACGAAAGCAGAGTTTCAGCGCGGCTGTCAGGTGAAATCTTCATTACCGTCCAGGGTAAGGGCTGAAGGTAAGCTGCTCTATGGATGAAGCCAAAGCCGATGGGGTTCGAGCTTGGCTGCGCAAGGGGCGGCATGATCTCAAACCGCCGAGTGGTTGCTGGCGCGAGCTGAGCCTTTGTGCGACGCAGCCGGTTTTCATTGTCAACAAGCAAGCGATAAAGCCCTGAAAACATTTCTGACCTGGCACGATGAACCAATCGAGAGAACGCACTCACTTGTTGCCTTGCTAGCGATCTGTCTGCCATTTGATACAGCCTTCAACACACTCCGCCGCGCTGCGGTTACGCTAACACCTTATGCAGTCGCGATTCGCTATCCGGGCGAACTGCCTGGGTTGACGGAAGAGGAAGCACAAGAAGCACTGGCATTGGCACTTGAAGTTTGGGTATTCGTACAGGAACGCTTGCCGCCGGATGTGTAGGTTCTCTAAGTGCAGAATTCGGTGAAGCTTCAGAGCGTTGGATCCAGGAGACGACAAGTGAAAGAGAGACATGTTGAGCCGGAAGTAGCCGTTCGCATCGAAGCGATTGTGGGCGAGGGCGCGATCTGGGACGCGGAGAAGGGCGTGCTCTACTGGCTGGATATCATTGGAAGCCAGTTGTACGTGTTCAACCCGAAGACTGGGCAAAACCGCGCCATCGACATCGGCCAGGAGATCGGAACCGTTGTGCCGAGGGCGAGTGGCGGCGTCATGGTCGCGTTGCACAACGGCTTTGCCGCGCTGGACCTGGAGACCGAGAAGCTGACGCCGGTCGCCGACCCGGAACGCGATATCCCCGCTAACCGCTTCAACGACGGCAAATGCGATCCCGCCGGCCGCTTCTGGGCCGGCACGATGGAGTTCGACGGCGAGGCCGACCGCGGCGCGCTCTACTGCCTGGAGATCGACCACTCGGTTTCGCGCAAGGTCGAGCCGGTCACGATCTCCAACGGTATCGTCTGGAGCCTCGACAACCGCACGATGTACTTCATCGACACGGCGCGCGACAATGTGAGGGCGTGGGACTACGACCTGGAGAGCGGCAACATCGGCAACGAACGCGTCGTCATCGAGAACGAGGGGCCGGGCCACCTTGACGGCATGACGATCGACGAGGAGGGCATGGTCTGGATTGCCGTTTTCGGCGGCTGGGGCGTGTGGCGCTACGACCCGCAGAGCGGCGCGCTGCTCGAGAAGGCGCTCGTGCCGGTCGAGCAGATTACATCGTGCGCGTTCGGCGGCGACAACCTGGATGAGCTCTACATCACCTCGTGCCGCTATCTGATGGATGAGCAGGCGCTGCGCGAGCAGCCGCTGGCCGGTTCACTGTTGCGGGTGAAGGTGGGTGCGCGCGGGGTGCCGGCCTTCGCCTACGCGGGTTGAGGGCAATTGGTTGGCGGGACGCAGGCGCATCCACTCAAGCGCCGGCGGCGTTTCGTTCTTCCGCGCCGATGCTGTCCTGGAGCGCGGCCGTCTGCTCCATCTGCTTCATAAAGCTGATCGAGGTCTTCACCAGCGTCTTCCAGTCGGGCTTGGCCGGCACGGCGTCGAGCGACAGGTAGCCGTCGTAGCCGATCGCGTTCAGTGTTCTGATTACCTGCAGGAAGTCGATGTGTCCGGTGCCGGGCGCCTGGCGGTTATTGTCGGCAAGATGGATGCACATGAGCTTGTCGGCCGCGTGGCGCAGCGTATCGGTCAGGGCGGCGTCTTCGATATTGACGTGGAAGAAGTCGGCGAGAACGCCGAGATTGTCGGCGCCCACCTCGTCGGCGATGCTTTTCGCTTCGACAATCGAGTTCAGGAAGCCGGCGTAGCCCTCGAAGCGGTTGATCGGCTCGATGGCGACGCTGACACCGCGCGGCGCGGCGTAGTCGGCAAGCTCGCGCGCCGATCTGGCGAAATTGCGCCGCAAATCCGCGCGCGGCACGCTCGTGACCGGGTATTCGTTGACGGGCGGGACCGCGGCGATCTCGAGGATGGGCGGGTCGTCAAGGCCGGCGGCAAGGTCGATGCATTTCCGGGTGTAACGGACGGCATAGCTGCGGACCGATTCATCGCTGGAGGCCAGGTCGCGAACCTCGCCGGCATGCCAGCCGCCCCAGGCGCAGATGAGCGCCGGCACCTTCAGGCCCAAAGAGGCGGCCATGGAGGCCACCTGGTTGAACTTTTGCGGATCGATCCGGTCCGGCTCGGCATCGAGGTCGACGCCATCGTAGCCGGCTGCTGCCACCGTCTCCAGGACCTCCTGCGGCTTTTCCCAGACGTTTCCGCCGTCGCCGGCCAGCGTAACCAGGACGACGGAATATTTGTTTGCCATGGCGCGGCTCCCTTCACTGCTCTCCCAGACTGACCAGACCTATTCTGGCGTCGGCGTTGGTGTCGGCGTATCAGTCGGCGTTTCGGTCGGTGTCGGTGTCGGTGTCGGCGTATCTGTCGGTGTCGGCGTGTCTGTTGGCGTTGGCGTGTCTGTTGGCGTTGGCGTTGGCGTAATGGTTGGCGTGTCGGTCGGTGTCGGCGTGTCGGTCGGCAGCGCCGTTTCGGTTGGCGTCGGTGTAACCGTCGGCGTCGGCGTGGGCGCGAGCTGCCACCAGAAGCTGATGAGAGCGTGGCCGTAATTCTCGAAAAACTCGACCTGGATGGCGCGTTCACCGGCGGGCAGGTCGACATCGACACTTACGGTACGGTCGGCGCCGTCGCGCCACTCGTCGAGCACAATCTGGTTGTCAATGTAGACGCGGGCGCCGTCGTCGACTTGCAAGAAGAAGCTGTAGATGCCGGCTTCGAAGTTGATGCGCCGCTGCCAGCGGGCAGAGAAGTGGTCAACCGGCAGGTTGACGGCGGGGCTGCCCTCCTGCCAGGAGAAGTCGATCGTCGGCTCGTCGCGGATGAGAACGGGATTGCCCTGCAGTTCGCGATTGCCGAAGTATTCGCCCTTCCAGCCGCTGAAAGTCTCCTTGCGGTCCCACCAGAAACGCAAGAGCGAGACGCCCGTGCGCTCAAAATAGTCGATCTGGATCGAGTGGCTTCCTGCACTGAGGGGAACATCGACCGTAAATGTGCGCGTGGCGCCTTCTTCCCACTCATCGAGGACGAGCACGCCGTCGACGAAGAGGCGGAAGCCGTCGTCGACTTCGATGTTGAAGCGATAGATGCCGGCATCGAAACTGAGCGTGCGGCTCCAGCGGGCGCTGAAGTGATTGACGCCAAGGCTGGTATCGGGCGCCCCCTCGCCCCAGTTGAAGAAGATCACCAGGTCGTTGCGTGTCAGGACCGGCGGGCCGGCCAGGTTCGGGTTGTTCCAGTATTCGCCGCGCCAGTCGGTGATGATCAACGGCGTGGGAGTTGGGATCGGCGTGATGGTGGGTGTGGCCGTGGGGGCAGGCGTCGGGGTGGGCGTGGCCGGGGCCGTCGGTACGGCGGTCGGCGTCGCCGGTTCAGTTGTCGCTGTAGCCGTCGCAGTATCCACAGCCGTTGCAACCCCTTGAATGGTTTCATCGGCTTCGCCGGTGCGGAAAAGCGCGGTTGCCTCCATGCGGCCGTCGGAGGTGTAGGCGAGTATGGTGTGATCGCCGTCGTCGAGCCAGCGCGGGCTGATGGGGTAGAGGAAGCCGGTGCTGATCTTGCCTTCGGTGTCGGCGGTGCTGGCGGCCAGGATTCCGCTGCGGCCGCGCTCGTCGCGCAAAGCGATCAAGACTAGGCTGCTGGTGGGCCAGCCTTCACCGACGACCTGCACATAGACGCCGGCGGCGCCTGACTCAGGCGAGATGGCGATGGCCGGTTCACTGCTGGTCCGCTCGACAGGCGGTCGCGTGGGCACGCCGACCGCGGGGCTGTAGGAGGGCCCTGTACAGGCGCTGAAAGCCAGCAGGAAAAGAGCAAGCGCGGCAAACGGGACGATGCCGGGCGTGCGGCTGGCGATCCAGCGGGTGAGCTGCGGCAGGCGATTGTGGGTCTTCATCCTGGCTTTACTCCAGCGGTATGATGTGAGGAGCAGACCAAAAAATATAGGAGCATGGTATGTCGAAGAAACGAGCGTGCGCGGGAATGCGTTCCCGAGACCGTCGCAGTGCGCGGAACCGCGGCGGCAAATAGGCGCGCGGTAACCAATTGGAGGGATTATACCACTAAACTACAGATAGAAGACATTCGCGACCAGTTCCGGTACTCCTTGAATTGGGGTTGACCAGCCCGCTGCGACCAGGAAACAGTTCGGCTTAACCGCGATCGGGGACGCGAGAGTCATCCTGGCCCCAACGGGAGTAGGCTCAGGTCAACTCGTACGCGCGTTTACGAGTGTTTACGAGCGTTTACAAGCGTTTACAAGCGTTTGGGGAAGAAAGAATCCTTTTTGCTGTGCCTGGCAGGCGACAAGTGTCGGGGCACTGGTCGGCGGGAGAACGCAGCGAATTGCGCGGCGCGTTATCTATGCCAGCACGGGCACGGCGGGGAGACCAGGTTCCGTTGACGTTTCAGAAGACGATTCAAAGAGGCAACATCTACAGGTTGTCTGAAAAAAGTTTGGACTCTGATTCACCTGATTCGCGTGAACGAAGCCCGCTTCTGGAGCCAGCGCCGTTCATCATGTCCATCATATAAATCAGTTGAATCAAAGTTCAGACAAATGTCAACGAGCCCTAAAACAATTATATTAAATTACTTGAATCAGATAGGCCCTCCTATTTCTCCACTGAAACGCGGGCCGGTTGAATCGAACCGACTCTCTCTGTGGTGCACCTAATGAATTTAGCACAAATGGTGGAATCAATCGATAGTCACGAATGGGATGCATCCGCCAAATCTCATGAACGAACCATCTGCGATGTCGTTGACTGACGGCGAGCTTGTGCGCCGCGCACAGGAGGGCGAGCGGCGGGCATTCGATGAACTGATCGAGCGTCATCAACCGATCGCACTCTCACTGGCGACTCGCATTGTCGGCGAACGGGAGTGGGGACTGGAGTTGACGCAGGAGGCGGTCCTGCACGCCTATCTCTCGCTCGACCGGTTGCGCGAGCCGGACAGTTTTCGCGCCTGGCTGTGCGGGATCGTCGTCAATCTGTGCAAGAATCAGCTGCGCAGACCGCGCGTTGATACACTGTCACTCGAACTGCTCAGCGGCGGACGCAGCTTCGACTCACTGCCCTTTTCGGTCAAGGCGCCGCAACCGGACGAAGTGGCGCAGGCGAGGGAAACGCACCGCCTCGTCCTGGAGGCGGTCGCGCAACTCTCAGCGGCCAACCGCGAGGCGGTCCTTCTCTATTACTTTGAACAGCTGAACGTACGCGAGGTCGCCTCAGTTCTGCAGATCAGCGAGACAGCAGTCAAAGGTCGTCTGCATAAGTCGCGTGGCCAGCTGCGCACGCGATTGCGTTCGACTTTCGCTGAAATGCAGGCAAGAACACCCATTGACGAACAATCAAGGAGCAATCAGATGATCCCCGTTTCCGTACTCGACATCGTGATTCCGGACCCGGAGAGGGACCACCGCATCCTGGTACTGATCGATGAAAGCGAACGCCGCCTGCTGGCAATCTGGATCGGACCTTACGAGGCTGAGAACATCGCGCTGAATCTGCGGGAGACAGAGCTTGGCCGCCCGATGACGTACAGTCTTTTTGCCGGACTGCTGGACAAGGCGGGCGTGGAGATCGGTTCTGTATGTGTATCGGCGCTGGAGAGCGAATGTTTCTATGCGACGATAGCGTTGCGGACCGGAAGCGACACAGTTGCCGTGGACGCGCGGCCCAGCGACGCGATTGCGCTGGCGTTGAACACGCACAGCCCGATCTACGTTGCCGAAGAGGTAATGGACGCGGCCGGCGAAGAGATCCCCGGCGACATGGAAATCGCGGGGCGGGGCCAGGGACTGAAGGGCGTTCTCGCGGCCGGCGCGCCGGCCGCGGCCCAGGAGGAAATGGAGGCATGGCAGAGCAAGACTGCGGAGGAACAGCGCGAAGAAAACCGCAAAAAACTGTTTGCTTACCTGACCGGCGCGGGCAGCTTGGGGCCGATTGCAACGACGGAGGACGAATAGGACGCCTTCGCGCTGCACACGGTTTGCGGGCAAGAAGCGGTCAGGGATTTGAAGCGGGGGGACGGGCAGAGGCCTGCATCCGGGCGGCGTGGAATTCATGCACGGTCTGGGCGAAGCGGGCGAAGAGCAGGTCGGCGTCGTGCGGGCCGGGGCTGGCTTCGGGGTGATATTGCACACAGAATACGGGGCGGTCGGTCAGGCGCATTCCCTCAAGCGTGCCGTCATTGAGATTGAGATGCGTAATCTCGACGTTAGGGGGCAGCGTCTCCTGGTCGACGGCATAGTTGTGGTTCTGTGCGGTGATCTGAATGTTGGCGCTGTCGACATCGCTGACGGGCTGGTTGCCGCCGTGGTGCCCGAACTTGAGCTTGAAGGTCTGCGCGCCGAGGGCGAGACCGATGACCTGGTGACCCAGGCAGATGCCGAACATGGGCAGTCCGCTTTCGAGCAGGGCGGCAACTGCGCTGGCCGCGTAGGGGACGCCGGCGGGGTCGCCGGGGCCATTGCTGAGAAAGATACCGTCGGGGTCCAGCTGCAGGACCTCCGCGGCGGGGGTATTGGCGGGAACGACGGCGACGCGCAGGTTGTGGCTTGCCAGGCGGCGCAATATGTTGTGTTTCATGCCGAAGTCGTAGGCGACAATGAGGGGGGCGTCGTGCCCGCCGCCTGCCTGCCAGGCGCCGTAATCGTTGCTGCCCGACGCGACCGGGGTCCACTCGCCTTTCGTTTCGACGTTCCAGTAGTATGGCTCTTCGCAGGTAACCTCCTGCACCAGGTCGCGGCCATCCAGCCCCTCCCAGCTGCGGGCAAGCTCGACCAGCTCAGCGGACGAACGGCTGCCGTCGTTGCAGAGGGCGCCGCGGAGGACGCCCTGCTCGCGCAGCAGCCGCGTCAGCGCACGCGTGTCGACCTGGCTGATGCCGGGGATGGCGTGGCGGCTGAGATAGCTCTCCAGGTTTTCATTGGCGCGCCAGTTGGAGACGACGGGGCTGACCTCGCGCACGATGAAGGCGGTCACCTGCGGCCGGTCACTCTCGACGTCTTCGCGGTTGACGCCGGTGTTGCCGACGTGGGGCACGGTCATGCAGACCATCTGCCCGCGATAGGAGGGATCGGTCAGTACCTCCTGGTAGCCGGTGAGGCTGGTGTTGAAGACGACCTCGCCGACAACCGTTTGCCGGGCGCCGAAGGCTTCACCCTCAAAAACGCGGCCATTGGCCAGAGCAAGAATGGACTTCACTCAGCGTCCTCCGCGCGCGACTCGGCGTCGTCCAGTTGAATCGGTCGGGATGCGCCGGCAGAGTGGGCCTCCGCTGTTTCGCTGTGCGCGCGCCGGTAGGCAAGCTTCAGCGGCTGCCAGGCCTGCCATTTGAGCAGCGGCGAGGCGGCGGGCTGCGCCGTGTCCGCCTTGTCGAGCGGTCTGTCGGTCAGATTGCGGGCCACGGCTACCTCGTCGCAGTGGTGGAATTTAGGACAGTAGATGCAGTCCTGCCACAGTTTGGGGCTGATGCTCCAGCGGTCGACAACGTCAAAACCGATTCTTTGGAAAAAGGACTCCTGCAGGGTGAGCGCGCAGATCTGCGCGTAGCCGCGCGCGGTCGCAACCTGCACGAGTTCCTCGACAATGCGCCGCCCGATGCCCTTGCCCTGGCCGGCAGGGGCGACGGCCAGCGAGCGAATCTCGACCAGTTGCTCGGTCAGGGCGACGAGTGAGCCGCATCCGAGCAGTTGCGGGCAGCCGCCCGGGGGCTCGGGATTGGGCTCGGGATTGGGCTCGGGATTGCGTTCAGGACGCGCCAGCGCGACGAGCCAGTCGGGAAGTGTCTGGAGAATGCTCTCCTCGGTACGCGGCAGCATCAGGTTTTGGGCCGCGAAACCGTTGACGAGCGCAGCGATGGCAGAAACGTCCTCTTCGGTTGCCGGTTGAAGTTGGATCTCGCTCATAGCCTCAGTGGCCGGCGGTCGGTGGCTGGCGGCCGGTGGCCGGGAACTCGATGGTTTGCGCAGTCCACCGGCCACAGACCGGGAGCGCTACAGTTCCTGGAGGATTGCACCCAGTTTCGAGACGGCGAGGGCCAGCTCCTCCTTGCTGATCGTCAAGGGGGGAACAAAGCGCACGATCTTTTCGCCTGCGCTCAGGAGCAGCATACCGGCCTCGTAGCCCTTCTCCACGACCGGGTTGGCCTCGATGTCCAGTTCGATGCCGACGATCAGACCTGCGCCCCGGATATCGAGGATATGGGGGCTGTTCAGTTCAGCGAGCAGCTCCATCAGGTATTGGCCCTTTTCCTTTACGTCGGCCAGGAAGGACGGCTGGGCGACCCGGTCCACCACTGTGCAGGCGACGTGTGTGGTGAAGGGGTTGCCTGCGAATGTGCTGGCGTGGTCGCCGGGATGGATGGTGTCGGCAACTTTCTGCTTCATCAGGATGGCGCCCATGGGCAAACCGCCGGCGAGGGGTTTGGCCGCGCTCAGGATATCCGGCTCGACGCCGTAGCCCTGGTAGGCCCACAGGTCGCCGCTGCGCCCGAGACCGCACTGGACCTCGTCGAAGATGAGGAGCGCGCCGTATTCGTCGGCGAGCGCGCGCAGGCCGCTGAGGAACTCGGGCGTGGCCGGGTTGATGCCGCCTTCACCCTGAATCGGCTCGACGATGATGGCGCAGACCTTGTCGCTCATCTTGGCGCGGGCGTCGTCGAGGTCGTTGAAGTCGGCGAAGCGGACGCCGGGCATAAGCGGTTCGAACGGCTGCTGGTACTTTTCGCGCGGGGTGGCCGCGAGTGCGCCGAATAGCCGCCCGTGGAAGGCGTCGCTGAAGGCGAGAATCTCCCATTTGTCCTCGTGACCGTGCTCGCGCGCGTAGCGGCGGGCGAACTTGAAGGCCCCCTCGTTGGCGCTTGCGCCGCAGAGACAGTAATGCACTTTGTCGGCGAAGCTGGTCTCGCACAGCATTTTGGCCAGCTTGGTATGCGGTTCAGTGTGATAGAGGTTGCTGGTGTGGTACATGCCGTTGGAGGCCGCCTCTTTAATCGCCTGCTCAACTTCGGCGTCACCGTAGCCGAGCACGTTTACCGCGATACCGGCCACCAGGTCGAGGTAGCCCTTGCCGGCACTGTCATAGACCGTGCTGCCCTTGCCTTCGGTCAGCACGAAGGGCGGCCGCCCGAATACGCCGAGCACGTAGTCCTTTTCGTTCTGAATAATTTCCTCTGCGTTCACTTTCTCCTCCTGAAAATTGTTATGTCGCTTCGAGCTTTTCGTGGAAGCACAACTTCCCCTTGCGTATACCCCCCTGACTGACGGAGGGAACACTGGATTACGCTGATGTAATGATACCGGTGCCGCCGTCTTCCTGAACGCCGGCGAGATTGGTGATGACAGCCTGGGTTACGCCGCGCCTGATGGCATCGACCGCACTCCTGACCTTGGGCACCATGCCACCGCTGATGCTGCCGTCTGCGATCCACTCTTCGCACTGGTCGGCGGTGATGACGCGCACGACGCGCCCGGCAATGAGGACGCCGGGGACGTTGCTGACGAAGATCAGCTTGATGGCGGCGACTGAGGCCGCGATCGCGGCGGCGACGTGGTCTGCGTTGACGTTGTAGCTGAGGCCGTCGAAGGCGCCGATGCTGATGGGGCTGACGACCGGCACGATTCCGGCGTCGAGCAGGGCGTTCAGCAGCCCGGTGTCGACGTCCTGCACTTCGCCGACGCGGCCCAGGTCGCCGTGCGGGTGCCACATTTTTTCGACGTATACGGTACCGTCATCGATGCCGCTGATGCCGATGGCGCGCACGTCTTCATTGACGAGCTGGCGCACGATGCGTTTGTTCATCAGGCCGCTCAGCACCATCTCGGCCACGTCCAGGCTTGCTTCATCGGTCACGCGCAGACCCTCGATGAAGCGGGTCTCCAACCCGAGCCGCTTCTGGTAGTCGGCTATCGTTTTGCCGCCGCCATGCACGATAATCGGGCGTTTGCCGTCCCGCTGCAAACTCTTGACAGCCTGCACCAATCCGAACAGAAAACTGTCATCGTCAAGTTCATTGCCGCCAATTTTCAAGATGATGACAAAACGACTGCTTTCGGGCGAGTCGGCGTCGGACAGTGGATCAGATTCGCTCGAATTCATTGCGTTGCCTCGTACGAGATGGTGGTCTCTTGCCAGCGGCTTCCGGCTGGTCGTTTGGAATTTACCGAACTACGCGCTTGCGGCCTGTATTGTGCGCAGTTTTTCGCTGTCGCATCACCTCGTAGGCCAGCGCGGCGGCGGCGGCCGTTGTGCCCAGTGACGGGGCAAAGTCGTCCCTGTGGTACGGAATCTGCAGGCACAGGTCGGCCTGGCCCATGAATGAGCGCGTCACGCCCCGCTTTTCGCCTCCGACCAGCAGAAGGAGCGGGGTCGTCAGGTCGGCCTGATCGATAGGAACTGCGTTCTCCTTCTGCGCGCAGGCTACGGTCAGCCCCTGCTGGCGGTAAAAGTGCGCGGCGTCGTCAACGGTTTCGGCAACTGCGATTGGGATAAGCTCCGATGCGCCCGCGGAGGCCCTCGCTACGGTTGCGGCCGCGCTCATCCAGTTGCGCGGGCGCAACACCAGCCCGTGCGCGCCCATGGCGTAGAGCGCGCGCAGCGCGTGGCCGAAGTTGAAGGGGTCCTCAATGCCGTCCAACATCACGACAAAGGCGGACGCGTTCCCCTGGGGCAGCAACGACGCCATATCGACGAACCGGCGTTGCCCTGCCACCGCAGCCACGCCGCCGTGCGAGTTCCCTTGGGTGACGGCGTCGATCTCGGCCGCGGCGACCTGCTCGACCGGCACATTGGCCTCGTGCGCGCGGTGTTGCAGCCAGCGCAGCGCCCGGTCCTGCCGGCCGGCGCGCAGCAGGACGCGGTGGACGGTGCGATAGGGCGAGCGCAGCGCCGCCGCCACCGATATTTTTCCCTCCAGCAAGGTTGTCGCCGACTCCTGTTCGCTGGAATCCCGGCTCGGTCCCATTGGTTCCAGCCTTCTGACAAGACGTCGCTCTCGAAAAGATCAAAACCGGCAACCGGAGAACGCGGTTACTCCAGGCCCGCGGTCTCATCCAGGCCGGCGGCGATGTTGTAGTTCTGGATCGCTTGCCCGCTGCCGCCTTTGATCAGGTTGTCAATCGAGGCGGTGATAACATATTCGCTTCCATCGGGCTGCGACGGGTCCGCCTGTGTGATGCCGATGGCGCAGCGATTGGTGCCGACGGTGTGGGCGAGGCTGGCCTGCTCACCCGGAGGCAGCAGATGGATAAACGGCTCGCCGGCGTAGTTTTCGGCGTACAGCTCGCGGATGCGCTCTTCGGTCACACCGGGGGATACGTCAACGTACATTGTACTGAGAATGCCTCGATTGACCGACAACAGGTGCGGCGTGAACAGGAAGCGCAAGGAACGCCCGTGCCCGCCGCCATTGGCCGCGCCGAGGACCTGCTCCATCTCGGCGATGTGCCGGTGACGGTGGCCGACGCTGTACGGGGTGATGTTTTCGTTGGCCTCGACGAACTGGTAGGTCAGGTTGGTCTTGCGGCCCGCGCCGGAAACGCCGCTCTTGCTGTCAACGATGACGCGTTCGCCCAGCCAGCCGGCTCTGGCAAGCGGGTACAGGCCGAGGTTGACGCTGGTGGGATAGCAGCCAGGGTTGGCGATCAGCCTTGCGCCGCTCAGTTCGCCGCGGAAGAGCTCGGACAGGCCGTAGCGGGCCTCGGCGCATAGCTGCGGCGCGGTGTGCTCGGCGCCGTACCAGCGCTGGTAGGTGTTGATGTCCTTGAGGCGAAAATCGGCGCTGAGATCGATAACGCGGACACCGGCTGCGAAAAAGCGGCTGACTGCCTCCATCGACTCGGCATGGGGCAGGCAGAGGAAGACGACATCGACCTCATCGGTGCGCAGGTAGGCATCGGCGAGGGCAATCAACGGGTAGTCCCACGGCGTGCTGAATACCTGGCTGAAGCGCTTGCCGGCATTGCGCTCGCTCGTCAGCCAGGCGATTTCAAGCCGTGGATGGCGGTGAATCAGCGTGATTAGTTCGTAGCCAATGTAGCCGGTTGCGCCGGCAATACCTGCCTTATGCATCATATGACTCCTCAAGTTTCCAATTGCTTTTCCAATTACCCGTTTCCGGTGGGTGCCCATTCAGCAGCTGATGCCTGCTTCAGGCAGGATTCTCTCCGTCCCTCTCGTCTGACGGGCCGCCAGGGCGCCGGAAACAGCGGTACAAAAAAAGCCCCCCGTCCAGGGAGCTTTGCAATCGGGTGATTTCCTACCAGGGAATCCGGCCCACGCGCAAATGCCCAGACGGCAGTCTGGCTATTGCTCGCGACGCCTCCTCGACTGAATCTTGCCAGAATTTGATAAATTCATGCTTGTGCCTCAGTCGGCAAAACCTGATTGAGCGGCAGTCTAACACACGCTGTGGGGACTGTCAAACTCGGGAATTGGCTGGTATGCTCCGATGAGGGACGCGTCACTGTAGCAGCACTGTGGCATCACTCTAGCGCCACTTTAGCGCACCGGGCGCGGTCGCCGTAGACCTATTCGAGATCGATCATTCGCAGTTCGGTGGAGATGTCGATGCTGCCTTTCAGACTGCGTGCCACAGGGCAGAAGTCGGCATGGAACCCGTGTACGCGCTGGGCCGTGTCCCGGTGTTCGGGCGCCACTTTCAAAGTGTAGATGGCGTGAATACGCTTGATGACCAGGACATTGCCCTCTTTTTCGATTTCCGCCTCTACGTCGGCTGACAGAAAGCCGTCGCCCGCCGGTATATCGCGCGCTTCCAGCGCGCCGCCGAAAGTGCCGGTCAGTCAGCCGCCTGTGGCCGCATTGACATAGTCAAGCGTGGTGGCGTGGGGCTCGTGGACGGCGGTATCGACACCGTAGTGCTCGGCCACTTCCGAATGGACGCCGAACAGCGTGTGGCCCTCCTCGGCCGGCAGAAATGCTCTGCGCAGCGGTCCTTTCACACGCTCTATGCGGGTCTTAGAGCGGTATGCGACATCTGCCATCATCTTCCTCCTCGAAATGAAACCTTCGGCCCACCGGATTCGTCTAGATCAGATGGCGGGCTTTCGCCGACATGTGAATGCGGCCCCGCCATTCTTGGGAGCGTACCTTAGCGGCGACTCTATTCGTGTACTTTGGTGTAGTGTACTTTGGTGGGGCATTTTAGACGCTTTCCTTCCAGACAACAAATCGACGGACGTGGGCCTGGCAGCGCGTTTTGGGCATGACTCTGCTGTCATGCCCCGGATGGGGCACATTGGGGGATTGATCGGGAATTGAAGATGAAAAAAGCAAGAAGGGTATTGAAATTGATCCGCCCGCGTGCTATACTAGGTCGGCTACCCTCGGCTTGAGTTGAATTGGAATTGTTCTGTTACCGAAGATCTTTGTGTTTCACGTGAAACACCCAAGGACCGCGGAGGGGCAGCCCGAGTGTCGCTAGAAAATCTGATGGCAGCCGATAGCGCGACCGCCAACAAGCCAAACAAGCAGGCAGGCGCAAGCGCGGCCGTTCCGGTGATCGACTATGAGGGCAGCGGCTATCGCCAGGATTTCTGGGAAGGGCAGGGACGCGAATACGAAGACGCGGTCGAACGGATAGCGCTGCGCCGCCTGCTGCCGTCGCGGGGAGGCCGCATCGCCGAAATTGGCGCCGGATTCGGGCGCTTGGCCGATCTCTATCTCGGTTACGAGCAGATCGTTCTTTTCGACTACAGCCGCACGATGCTGAGCGACGCGGTGCGCAGATGGGGAGATGACAAACGCTTTGTCTTTGTCGCCGGCAATCTGTATCAGATGCCGCTGGCCGATCAGTCGCTCGACGCACTGGTGATGGTGCGGGTGATGCACCATCTGGCGGATATACCTGCGGCGCTGGCCCGGTTGCAAGCGCTGCTGCACAAAGACAGCACGGCCGTGCTCGAATATGCCAGCAAGCGCAACCTGAAGGCGGTCCTGCGCTGGCTGACGCGCCGGCAGTCGTGGTCTCCCTTTGACCCGGCGCCGCTGGAGTTTGTGGCGATGAACTTCGATTTCCATCCCGGCTGGATGGGCGCAAAACTGAAGGATGCCGGTCTGAACGTGCATCAACGCTACGGCGCCTCCCATTTCCGGCTGCGGACGCTGAAGAGAAGTTTGCCGGCGCAGGCTCTTGCCCGCGTGGACAGCTGGCTGTTTGACATCGGCGGCAGATACCCCCTTGCACCCAGTGTCTTCGTACAGGCGCTGGCGACGGACGCGCCGAGGCGTCCACAGACAGACGCGGTTGCCGCGCATTCTGAGCTCTTTCGTTGTCCGGCATGTGGAGCGCATCCCCTGTCTGCCCTCAGCCCTGTTGAACTCCAGTGCCCGTCTTGCGCCCGCAAGTACGTGCAAAGGGAGAGCATCTGGGACTTCAAGTTGCCGGGCTAACCATATTCCGTCCGCGCTGGACGGGACCAAGTTCGCGTCATCTGGGACGAGCTCTACGGTAGAGATACGACGCCGCAGGGTTGATGAAACGCGACGGTATCGATGATGCTTGCAGGGCGACGCACCGGTCCACGTGGGCTGACCGGCTGCGGACCGTGAACGCCCATTCTGGAAAAAAGAGGTGACGATGGCTGAAGACATGCTTTTGACGAAAGACCAGACTGAAGAGCGCAGCGAGGCGTTGAACGGGGCCGCGCCGCAACAGAGCGCGGCGCAACCTGCGGTGCAGGTTTCCAGCCCGCAGGAGACCCTGACCCATCTGCTGAAGGTCGGTCGCGAAAAGGGCTTTGTCAGCTACGATGAAGTGCTGCATGTCATGCCCGAAGCCGAAAACGACATAGAGCAACTGGATGACATTTTCGCTTCCCTGCTCGACCAGGGAATCTCCGTCGGCCAGGCGAAAGAGGACATTCAGCCGGGGGAGAAGCGGGATGCGCCGGAAAGCGCGGAAGAGGACGAATTCGATCTCAGCCAGATCGAGATTGACGACTCGATCAGCCTCTATCTCAAGGAGATTGGCCGGGTGCCGCTGCTGACGGCGGCCGAGGAGGTCGATCTGGCCAAGCGGATGGAGGCGGGACGCGATTCACGGCACCGGCTGAACCAGGAGGAAGTTGATTGGGAGGAACGGGAGCAGTTGCTGTGGCTTGTGCGCGATGGGCGGGCGGCGCAGGAACACCTGATCAAGGCCAACAGCCGCCTGGTGGTAAGCGTGGCCAAAAAATATGTGGGGCGCGGGGTGCCGTTTCTGGACCTGATCCAGGAGGGCAATATCGGGCTGATTCGCGCGGTCAAGAAGTTCGACTACTGCCGGGGATATAAGTTCAGCACCTATGCGACGTGGTGGATCCGGCAGGCGGTTACCCGGGCGATTGCGGACCAGGGGCGGACGATTCGTGTGCCGGTGCATATGTACGAACAGATCAACCGGCTGACGCGCACGAGCCGCCAGCTTGTACAGGAGCTGGGCCGCGATCCGACGACAGAAGAGATCGCGGATGAGCTGGGGGTGACGCCGCGCAAGGTCGAGCACATCATGCGCGTGAGCCAGCGTCCGCTGAGCCTGGAGATGCCGGTCGGGGAGGAAGAGGACAGCTACCTGGGCGACTTCATCGAAGACGAAGACGCGGACAGCCCGCAGGACTCGGCCGGCCGCCAGATTCTGCGCGAGGTGATCGACGAGATTTTCCAGAGCCTTTCACCGCGCGAGGTGCGCATTCTGCAACTGCGTTTCGGACTGGTGGACGGCTACAACTACACGCTTGAGGAGGTCGGGAGGAAGTTTGGCGTCACGCGTGAGCGGATTCGCCAGATCGAGGCGCAGGCCCTGAGCCGCTTGCGCCACCCCAGCCGCAGCCGCAGACTGCGAGACTATCTGTAGGCGAATCTCTCTAAGTGAATCCCGCTAAGTGAACTGTGGCGAGTGGCCCGTGGATTGAAAAATCCGCCAGCCACTCGCCGTCGTTTGCCCTCAACGTACATCCCCTTCCCCGCCAATTGCATTCCGCTCCAACCGATCAAACAGTTTGGCAATGTTCTGCGCGGCCACCTCTTCCAGCGGCAGGTCAAGCTCAGTGCAAATCTGGGTAAGGTACCAGAGCACATCGCCCAGTTCGCTCTTCAAAGCGGCGCGGTCCTCTGCGGAGATGACACCGCCTTTGTCACGGAAAATCTTCTTGATCTTGCCCGCCACCTCGCCAGCCTCATTCGCAAGGCCCAGCGTCGGATAGACGATGGCGTGGTCGGTGCGGACCAGGCTCCACGTCTTGCGGGACTCCTTCTGATAACGCTCGAAATCGATCCTCTCCATGCCTTTTTCCTTCGCTGACGGATGAAAGGTGTCTACAGCGGCGGGCGAACCAGAATACAAGATGCAAAAAGGCCCGACCTTTCAGTCGGGCCTTGCGCTATGCAGAGGCACAGCTATACGTCCAGATTGCGTACCTCGTGGGCGTGCGTCTGGATGAATCGGCGGCGGGGTGGAACGCTGCTGCCCATCAACATATCGAAGGTGCGGTCGGCCTCGGCCGCGTCCTCGACCTGCACCTGCAGCAGCGTGCGATGGTCCGGGTTCATCGTCGTCTCCCACAGCTGCTCCGGGTTCATCTCGCCCAGCCCCTTGTAGCGCTGCTCCAACTTGATATTGTCTGCGCCCACTTCCTGCCGCATCTGCGAGAGGGCGTTGTCGTTGTAGACATACTGTTCGGAGCGTTTTGCTTTGCCGTTTGGCCGCTCGGTGATCTGCACCTTATAGAGGGGCGGCTGGGCGATGTAGAGATGGCCGTTTTCGACCAGCGGCTCCATGTAGCGGAAGAAGAGCGTCAGCAGCAGCGTGCGAATGTGTGCGCCGTCGACGTCGGCGTCGGTCATGACGATTATGCGGTTGTAGCGCAGGTTTTCGACTGTGAAATCATCGGCGACGCCGGAGCCGAGCGCGGTGATCAACGACTGGACCTCCTTGTTGCTCAGGATTTTGTCCAGGCTGGTGCGCTCAACGTTGAGGATTTTGCCGCGCAACGGCAGGACGGCCTGGAAGCGGCGGTCGCGGCCCTGTTTGGCGCTGCCGCCGGCGCTGTCACCCTCGACGATGTAGAGCTCGCTCTCGTTTGGGTCGCGGCTGGAGCAGTCGGCCAGCTTGCCTGGCAGGGTCAGGCTCTCGAGCGCGCTTTTGCGGATGACCAGTTCGCGGGCCTTACGCGCGGCCTCTCTGGCGCGAAAGGCGACCTGGCACTTGTCGGTGATGCGTTTGGCCTCGCGCGGGTTCTCCTCCATCCAGCTGTTGATGCCCTCGGCCACAGCCGTTTCAACGTGGTAACGGACCTCGTTGTTGAGCAGTTTGAGCTTGTTCTGGCCTTCGAACTGGGGCTCCAGGACTTTGACGCTGACGATGGCGGTCATGCCCTGGCGCGTATCGTCGCCGCTGAAATTGGGATCGTTGTCCTTGAGAATGCCCTGCTTGCGTGCGTAGTCGTTGATCTGCCGCGTGAGCGCAGCGCGCAGGCCGGTCAAATGTGTGCCGCCATCGGGCGTATTGATGGTATTGGCAAAGGCGAAGATCGATTCGTTGTAGCCGTCGGTGTACTGGATGGCGACCTCGACATGGGTCGATTCGACCTGCATGTCGACGTGGATCGGTTGATGCAGGACCGTACGATTCTTGTTGAGATAACGCACAAACGTCTGCACGCCGCCCTCGAAATAGAAGCTGATCTCGCGCGGCTCATCGCCGCGTTCATCGATGAAATGAAGGTCGACGCCTCGGGTGAGGAAGGCCATCTCGCGGAAACGGGTCACGAGTGCGTGCCAGTCATATTCGAGTACGACGAAAATGGTATTGTCGCGCAGAAAGCGCTGGATGGTGCCGGTCTCCTCGCGGGGGCACTCTCCGACCTCCTTCAGGTCGGTCACCGGCACGCCGCGCCTGAATTCCTGCTCCCAGATCTTGCCGTTGCGCTTTACTTGCGTCACCATCCACTCACTGAGCGCGTTGACCGCGCTGACGCCGACGCCGTGCAGGCCGCCGGAGACCTTGTAGCCGGCGCCGCCAAACTTTCCGCCGGCGTGCAGTTTGGTCATCACGACGGTTAACGCGGGCAGACCGGTCTGCTTCTGCGTGCCGACGGGAATGCCGGCGCCGTTATCTTCGACGGTTACGCTCTCGTCCTTGTGGATTGTCACCACGATTTTATCGCAGCGGCCTTGCATCGCCTCGTCGATTGCGTTGTCAACGACCTCGTAGACCATGTGATGCAGCGCCTTGTCGTCGGTGCCGCCGATGTACATGCCGGGTCGCTTGCGCACGGCCTCCAGGCCTTCGAGCACCTGGATCTGATCGGCGCCGTAGACGAAATCCTCTTTGTTCATCTTGTCAGCCACTGAATCCTCCAACAGTTTGAGGCTGCTGAGAAAACCGCAGTCAGCCCCGCTAGAATGTCTCCGCTCACGTCCGCCACAAGTCAGGCAGACGCCTGCGATTCACCCTGTTGCATCGCCAGGATGCGGGTCCGGTAAAAGACGAGCAGAGACATTGCCAGTCCCGTGCCGATAAAGGTGTTTCCCAGGGTGGCAAGGGCCACGCCCAGGGTGTGCAGCTGCGTGATCTGACGGAAAAGAAGCCCCATACCCAGAGAAATCAGACTGGTCAGCAGAATGAATCCGAGCGTACGCCAGAAATTATGGCGCACCAGATGGATGCTGCGGCGCACGGCGTGTCCTATGGCCAGGTCGTCCAGCACCATGGCGGTGGTCACAAAGTACAGGAAGAGCAGGATCACGATGACCAGGCCGCCAAAAAGGCTGCCAAAGAGCAACAGCGCGCCGGAACCGAGCGCAGGGCTTATCAGTGTCAACACAGTGATGCCCAACATGCCCGGAATGTAGATCATCAACAGGCCGAAAGAGATAATGACCAGAAAGCCAATCGTGCGCAGCCAGTGGCGGACGACACGCCTTGCCAGGCTGTTCAGTGAGAGCGTTTTCTGGCCTTCGCCGATTGGCAAACTCCTGGCCAGCAGATTCATATAGGTCGCGCCAATCAGGAGACCGGCGAGCCCAAAGAGCAGAGAAAGCAGAATCGCGGTTGCGAGCGAGTCGATCTCGACACTGGGATGGCCGCCCTTGATTCCGGGCAGGACGGCGAGCAGGCTGGGCACTCGATAGAGCAGACCGTTGACAAGAAAGTGGGCCAGGTTGCTGGTCTGACCGACCGCGACCAGCAGATCGCCCGTCTGCGGAGAGGCAAACGGGTTCCCCTCCATCATGTTTGGGCCGGCCGTCATCGTCCTGAAGAGGTCGGCCAGCTGCTCCAGGAGCGGTCCGATGCTCCAGCGGGGCATGAGCCACAACAGGGCGTCCAAAATCAGCGGCAACAGCAGCAGGGCGGGACGTTGGGCGACAAAACGATAGCCGGTTGATATGCTGTCGATGATACCCACAAGCGCCTTCCGATCGCGGCTGTGAGACCCTTCCTGGACAAGGTCGCCAGACGGCAATTTGCCGCAACGTCAAACTAACTCATTTTACCACACACGCCACTTCGGGCCGAACGGTCGCGGCTTGCGATCCCGTAAGCGGACGCTGCGACTTCGCCGCGGAAACCGATTAGACGGGAGGGCCGGAGCCGTCTACAATCAGGAGACCGAGTGCAGCGAAACGTTCCGGCTACCAGACGGCCCAAGGAGTCAGCATGGCCTCATTTGCCATCGAGGGCGGCCATCCAATCGAAGGAACCGTCAGCGTCAGCGGCAACAAGAACGCCGCCTTTCCCCTGATCGCCGCATCTCTGCTCACCGATGAAACCGTTATCCTGGAAAATGTGCCGCAGATCGACGATGTTGACACAATGCTGGAGATTCTGGCGGGGCTGGGCGTCCTCGTTAGCAGGGAGGGCAGCCGGCTGACACTGTCTGCGGACGGTCTGCACGGGCATGCGCCGGACGCGCGGCTTTTCAGTCGCATCCGCGGGGGGCTGAACCTGATGGGGCCGCTTCTGGCCCGGCGGGGCGCGTTCCAGGTCGGAGGCGCGGCCGGCGGCGACGATATCGGCCGGCGGCGCATCGACACCCATCTGCTCGCCTTTGACCATCTGGGGGCTTCATTCGCACGGCCCAGCGGCGGCCCGTTCGAATTGCGCGCGGACGGCCGGCTGCGCGGCGCCGACATTCTGCTCGACGAGGCCTCTGTGACCGCGACGCAGAATGCGGTCATGGCCGCCTCGCTGGCCAGCGGGACCACGGTCCTGCGCAACACGGCCAGCGAGCCGCACGTGCAGGAGCTTTGCCGGCTGCTGGTGGCGATGGGTTGTCCGATTGAGGGCATCGGCAGCAACACGCTGGTCGTGCAAGGGCAGGAGCGGCTGCACGGGGCGCAGGCGACGGTCGGGCCGGACTATATGGAGGTGGGCAGTTTTATCGGCCTGGGCGCGATCACGCGCGGTGCGTTGCGCATTGCCAACGTCGAGCCGCAGCACCTGCGCATGTTCGAGCTGGTCTTCCGTCAGCGGCTGGGCGTGCGCATGGAGCTGGAGGAGGACCCGCAGGCGTCGCTGACCGGCAATACGCTTGTGGTGCAGGACGAGCAGACGCTGCGCGTGCGTCCCGACTTCGGCGGCGCGATTCCCAAGATCGATGACGCGCCCTGGCCCGCGTTTCCGCCCGATGTGATGAGCATCGCAATCGTCGTCGCCAGCCAGGCGGAGGGCACCGTGCTGATCCACGAAAAGATGTTTGAGAGCCGCCTCTATTTCGTCGACAAACTGGTGGCGATGGGCGCGCAGATCATCGTCTGCGATCCGCACCGGGCTGTGGTGACCGGCCCGGCGCGGCTTGTCGGCCAGAAAGTGAGCAGCCCGGACATCCGCGCAGGTATGGCGCTGATCCTGGCCGCGCTCAGCGCGGAAGGTGATACGCGCATCGGCAACAGCGAGCAGATCGACCGGGGATACCAACGCGTGGATGAGAAGTTGCGCGCGGTCGGCGCGCGCATCGAGCGCGTCGACGGCTGAACCGGTCAGCCGCCGCCTTCCACGGCGGACTGTTGCGCCCGCCGCAATGCCAGTTTGCGCCGCAGCTCATCGTGGGCGTCGCGGTCGAGAGGATAGCGCGCCGCGGCCCACATCGAGAGAAGCAACAGGACCGCCGGAGCCCCGCCCATTATAATACGCAGAGCCAGCACCGCCTCGGGCGGCTGCGACGCGGCCGCGCCTTCGACGAAGCCGGTCGCGTTGAGGATCTGCGGCACGACCAGGCCGACAACGAAGGCGGTGGCGATCTTGCGGAAGGTGACCAGGTAGGCGGAGTAGACGCCCTCGCGGCGCTCGCCGCTGTGCCATTCGTCCTCTTCGATGATGTCGGCCACGATCGCCCAGGGTGTGACGTTGGCCGCGCCGTAGCCAATGCCGGCGATCGCAGCCACGATCAACACGAGCGCAAGATTGCCCGGCGGCAGCAGGCTGATTACCGCCATGACCGCGGCCCAGAAGATCATCATGCGAATGTATGTGCGGCTCTTGCCCCAGCGGCGCATCAGCTGCACCGTCAGAGGCATCGACAGAAAGGCTACGCCCAGCACCACCGCCAGAACCGTGCTGTCGTGCGGCTCCGTCAACTGCAGGTAATACTTGAGAAACCAGACGAAGACCGCGGTGATGATGTCGACGGCGCTGAAGGCCAGCACGTAGATGGCGGCGCCGATGCGGAAGGGCCGGTTGGCAAAGACCTCTTTGGTTATGCGGACGAAGTCGGGCCGGCCCTGCGGTTTCGCCAGCTCCCGCTGCGGCTCGCGAATAAATGCCACGACCAGCAGCGGGGCCACGACAATCAGCATCCCCCAGATCGCGCCTGAGACGGCAAAGCCGTACTGCAACGCGTCAGGCCCGCTGAACCAGCCGGCGAAGACCTCTTCGGCCAGCCGCTTGAACAGGCCGGCCGTCAGCAGGGCAACGAAGATCGAGTTTCCCATGCGCCAGCCGGCGAGGCTGGCGCGCTCGTCATAGTCTTCGGTCAGCTCGGCGGTGAGCGCCGAGTAGGGCGCGTTGACGATCGTGAAGGCGGTGTCGTAGAGGATGAAGATGAGCCCGTAGTAGAGGGCCGCGGCGAGGCCGCCTTCGAACGGCGGTGGGCTGAACATGAGGAAGAAGCCGACGCCGAAGGGCAGCGCGCCCAGGAGCATGAAGGGGCGGCGGCGACCCCAGCGGCTGCGGAAGCGGTCGCTGAGGATGCCGATCAGCGGGTCGTTGACGCCGTCCCAGAAGCGGCCGATGATGAAGGCGATGCCGGCCAGGCCGACGTCGACGCCAACGACGGTGACGGTGAAATAGAACCAGAAGAGGGTACGGGCCGTGGTGGCGGAGGCCGCGCCCCAGTCGCCCAGCCCGTATATGACCTTGGTGAAGGTGGGCAGCCGCTGCCGCGCAACGCCGGTCGAGATCGCGCCGCCTCCCTGTCCTAGTTGTTCTGCGCAAATATCAGCCAGACTTCGCCGTTGTTTCCGGACACGTTAAAGCTAAAGTTCCGGCTGTCCCGAACGCCGTTGCCGTCTTTGACCCAAATCGTGTAGTTTCCGTTGACGTTTCCACCCGGAACCTGGTTGAGGGGAACGATCTTCAGGTAGTTGTACTTATTGCCTTGGGGCCCGTTGTGGGTGCTGTTCTGACCGCGGGTATTGTGGTCCACGGCCGATACATGCGCGCCATCCTTGTGCAACTCAACGAAGTAGCTGCCGCCGATACCCTGTACCTCGTCGCCGCGACCTTCGTGGACAAAGCCGATATATAGTTTCAGCTCACCGCCGCCGTTGTGCCCGAAGTCCTGGTTGCGCAACCTGAACTTGCAGCCGTCTCCGCCGATGCCGGCGCACGGGTCGGTTTGCACTGGCGCGGCAGGCGGAGGCACGGGCGTGGGGGGAACCGGAGTAGGCGGCACGGGCGTGTTGGGGATATTCTGGGCCACAGTGATCAGATTCTGGTTCTCGACGTTGACAAGGCCCATGTAGATCCAACCCTGCCGGCCATTGAATGTGAAAGCATACCAGGTGCCCTCCACATTCTTGCCGCTGATATCATACCGATCGCCGCGGGCTATGGTGCCGAGTGGGGGGAAACCCGTGCTAGGCCCGCTGCGCACATTGACCGCCGTGGCCTGCAGGTCGCTCTTGACCGTGAATCGCGCCACAGTCTGCTCCGGTGTCGGCATATCGGTGGGCGTGGGAGTCGGGGTTGTAGCGGTGGGCTGGACAACCTGTTGCTGTGCCGGCTGTTGTACGGCCGCGCCGCTGGCAGCCTGCGCGGCCGGAGGCGCGGGCGTAAAGGTGGGGACGGTGGCCATCATCTGGCGCGTCGCTGTCGGTGTCGGTTCCGGGCCGGTGAAAAGACCGCAGCCGGCCAGTAAGAACGCGCTCACGCCGAGCGCCAATGCCGCACTGAGCGACTTCCGGGCGCTCGCCTGGCGAAAACGTTGCGCAATCCAGGAATTCGTACGCATCGGCAGAAAGTTCTCCTTGCATAGCAGACGCGCTGCCATCCCCGAGACGATAGCAGACAGGTATGGCACGGTACGCCTATCATAGCAGGTAGGATGAATCGGCGAAAGTCGCGCAAATTTGGCCGGGGAGAGCCGGCGGCGGGAGCGCCTGTTTGCGGAGTTCAGGGGCTACTGCGCGGCCGCGGCGCGCAACGCGTATACGGTGCCGTCTGAAGTGGCAACGTAGACGACACCATCCTCTACGGTCGGCCTATTGGCCGAGTCCTGGTGGAAATGGTAATACCACAATAGTTCCCCGCTGGCGGCATCCAAGCCATAGACAAGACCTTCTTCCGTGGCGACGTAGACCCATCCACCGGCGGCGGCTAATGCGGGGGGCGACCACCCGGTCTCCATTTCATGAATCCACAGCAGCTCTCCGCTGGCGGCGTCGAGGGCCAGTACCCCCGCGTCCCCGGCAACGTAGACCACACCGTCGGCCACGACCAGTTTTCCATCGAGATCGTCTTCGGTCTCGAACCGCCAGCGCACTTCTCCGCTTTCGATTTCCAGCGCGTACACCTGCTTATACCCATAGACGTAAACTACACGCCCAGCCACGACCGGAACTGACCTCATTGGTTCATCTGTCACTGTATGCCAGAGCAACTCCGGGCGCAGGTTGCCCACAGTCTCCAGGTCGCCGACAGGCTCTATCGTTGGCCAGGCCGGATCGTAGTTGGGGTCTCTGTAAGGGCCCAAGGCACAGCCGGCAGCGAACAGCGCGCTCGCCACAACGGTCAGCAGATACAACGACTTCAAACGCATGATCGAAAACTTCTCCCTTTCGGCCTATCGCATCGTCATTCCGAAAGGAATACGCGAGCCATTTTGCGCGGCCACCTAATTCCTCGGCGCGCGGAATCCGTTCGCCTCGGCCTCCTCAATGGTGCAGAACCAGAGGTCGCCATCGCTCTCTTTCATATTGACGCGGTTGTAGGAGGACGATACGCCCTCCACGTGATAGATCTTCGTATCGTTCCTCGTGTTCACATTGCCCTTGATGCTGCACGACGGGTCGGGCTGGCTCACGCAGCCCTGTGGGCAGGCAACCTGCGCGTTCTCTCCCGACCCCGTCCGGACCGGCGTCGGATGCGGCGCGGGCGTAGGCGTCGGGTCAAATGTGAGTGTACATGCCGACCACAGCCCCACGCCGGCCAGCAGCGCCTGCTCGGCCGCCGCCCGCGACATGTCGGCGTACTTGCCCGGGTTGCCGTAGTCGTTGTAGACCGCCAGCCCCTCCTCCAACAGACGCAGGTTCCACAACACGGCCCCCTCGTCCGTCTCCACCCAGACATAGGCGAGCACACGGTCGAACTGGTCGCGGCCCATCTCCTCGATCGCGACCCGCTGCCCCAGCAGCGTCTTGGTGAACGCCGACGCCTGCGCGCCGAAGCACTCCTCCGGCCGGTTGGGATGTACAGTCTCCGGCGTATCCACGTCCAGCAGCCGGATGCGCTCTTCCTCCCCGTCGTCAAAGCGCATAGTCAGCGTGTCGCCGTCCGCCACCCGAATCACCAGGCCCCAGACGGCCTCCTCCGGCACGGCCGGAAAGACGGTCACCTCTTTCGGTCTGACGACTGTTGGGGGAGGCTGCGTCGGCGTCGGCGTCGGCGTCGGCGTGATTGTCGCGGTGGGGGTTGGTGTCGGCGGGGGCGTGCACGTGGGCGCCGGAGGGCAGGCGGATTGGGGCGTATGCGTTGGCGCCGGCGTGCGCGAAACCGTCGCGGTGACTGTAACCGTTGACTCTACCTCTGTCGCCCGGTCCGCCGCCTGCGTAGAACGCAGCGGCGACAGTTGAACGCTGCCATCGCCGTCGCCCTGGCCGCCGAGCGCGAGACCGATCAGCACGCCGATCAGGACGAAAGCCGCGATGGCGATGATATTTCGAACTGTTTTCAAAAACTCGACCTCCGATTCATTTTTCTGGCTCGGCGACCTGTGGCGGCGGCGAGAGCGTGGTCGGCTCACCCGCGGCATTCAAAACGTGGACGTTTCCACTAGCGACGAAGTAGACCATGCCCCGCTCCACGCCCACGACGACGGGCGTGGAGTCTACAATGACAGGAACTTCATAACGCCACCGCACGGCACCCGTGAGGGCGTCGAGCGCGTACACCTGACCATTGTGTACGCCGAGGTAGGCGACTCCGTCCGAGATCAGGGGGGACGAATCCGCCCGACCACCCGCTTCAAAATCCCAACGAAACTCTCCGCTGACGGCATCCAGGCCGTAAACGCGGCCGGTCCTTGTAGCAACAATGACCAAATCTGCGCTCACCTGAGGAGATGGGGCCAAGGGCGCATCTGCTTCGTATCGCCAGCGTAGCTCTCCGCTGACGGCGTCCAGCGCGTAGACGTCGTCAGAAGCAGCGACATAGAGCATCCCGTGCGATACCGTCGAATAGTAGGGCCAGTAGGGCCACGAGTCCGAATCGTAGTAGTGCCAGAGCTTCTTCCCGGTTGCGGCGTCCAGCGCAAGAATGTAGTCATCTGTATCGCCCACAAAAGTGGCGAATACAATACCGTCGCCAACTGCCGGCCCCCGTGCCTCCATCACATGCCGCATGGTCTTCCACTTCTGCCGACCATTTGCGGCTTTGCGGCCACCAACCTGATGCCTATGCCGGTAATGTTATAGATTACATCGTCGACCACGGTAAGTGAAGGTTCAAAGGCATCACCCAGGGCAGCCCAAGTACGCAAGAGCTTCTTTCCTGTCTGCGCGTCGAAACCGTAAAGATAGCCGTCCAAGGCATGGAAATATATGACCCCGTTTGCGGCAACCAAAGGGGAGTACACGGCAGAGTTGACCTGATGACACCAGATCAGATCGCCAGTGACGCCGTCCAGCGCATATAAGCGGTCTTCATCGGAAATAGCGAATAGGATTCCACCATCAACTGTCGGGGGAGACTCTGTCTTGAATCTGGTTACCCAGGCAAGTGCAGGCTCACCGGGGACACCATTGCTGGATTCGACCTTCCTTGCCGCTCGTGAGCGCGCGGTATCATTTTCGCAAGGATACCCCATGTCCCGTGACGGGAGCGTCTCGTCCGGACAACCGAACAGGAGAAACGAGATGCCGCAGAGTACACACAGAAATGCTTTGTGTCGGTTGTGCAGCTTCATGTGCGGCATTTGGCGGCTCCTGTTCGAGTTTCTCTTCCAGTTGTGCCTTTACTTCTCCTCCCCCGCGGGCGACTCCACCCCGCGAACCATCAACGCCGACAACCGCTCGAGCTGTTCCCGCAGCGGTTGCCACACGCGCTGCGTGTGCAGGTCCGCCAATTCCAGGATGCGCGCGTCCTCCTTGTCCGGGTAGTAGCGGCGGCGGTAGCCGACCTCGGCAAATTTCAGCTTGTGGTAGAGCCGCCGCGCGACTTCATTGCTGACGCGCACCTCCAGCGTGGCGGTCTGCGCGCCCTCCTCCCGGCCCAGCGCCAGCAGCGCCAGCAGCAGCCACTCCCCGATCGAGCGGCCGCGCCAGCCCGGCTGCACCGCAATCGTGACGATGTGCATCTCGACGCCAAAGCGCATGAAGCCGCCCTGCGCGATCAGCGCGGGCAAGGCGGGCGGATTGTTTCCGGGAACGGGGGAGACCTTGAGATAGCGGCTGCGGCGGTTGCGCGTCAGCTCACTGTGGTAGGTGGCAAGCGACCAGGGAGAGGGGAAGCTGACCTTCTCAAGCGCCATCACCGCGGCCAGATCGGCCAGGGTCAGCGGACCGATTTCCAGTGCATAGATCGGCCGGGCCCCCTCGCGCTGGTCAGTGCCTCCATCGTAACCGGGCAGATTCGCCCTCTTTTCTGTCATGGACATGATAGTTGCTAAAGACAAGTAGCAATGCTGGCCACTGACAACTGCTGTCAACGCGGGGGGAGCAGATAAAGAGGCTGCAAGGGCGTCGTCAGCGCGGGCGAACCGGCGCGCAGGTGGCGCAGCGCCAGCCGGGCCAGCGACTCGCCGCGCGTCGGCGTCAAGCCGAACTGAGCCGTAAAGGCGGCGCCGCGGCCATCAACCAGCAGATCGAATTCGGCGGCGGGATCGATGCAGCGCACGTGGTGCAGGTCTTGCACAGCCTGGCGTAGGGCATCGCTCAGTTCGCCCACGAGCCAAACGGGGCAATCCTCCTTGCGCAGCGCGGCAGCAAGCACATCAACTTGCCCGGCGCGGTGCTCGGAAACAGGCGGCAGCCAGAGCGGGTCATTGACAGGCGCGAGCGCCCAGTTGAAACGGCCGCGTCCGGCCTGCAACAGCGGCCAGACCACTGCCCCCGTGGCCGCCGCCAGCGGCACAAAGCGGGCGGCAGTGACGCTCAACACGGGCAAGCCGACGACGCGCGGCGGCTGCGGCAGCCCCAGCACAATCCCCTTGACCGCGCTGACGCCGATGCGCACGCCGGTGAAGCTGCCCGGTCCGGTTGTGACGGCGACCGCGCCGACCGCGTCAACATGAACGCCAGCCCGCTCCATCAACTGGGCGATCGCCGGCAGCGTTTCCTCGGTCTGGCGCCGCCGCGTGCGCCAGACGCGTTCCGCCAGCACAGAGTCGCGCGCGGGGTCGAACAGGGCTACCGTGCAGATCGAGGAGGCGACATCCAGTGCGAGCAGCATACTTCAGTGGTTAGTGGCCAGTGGCTAGTGGTCGGTGACCAGCGAAAGCGGAAACTCACGGAATGACCGGAAAGCTGATCTGTGGCCGATGACAAGCGGTCGGAGACAAGTGGTCGGCGGTCAGTCGGCCAGCCCTTCATCGTCGCCTGCGCCGCGGGTGAGAACGGGCATCCGCTTGTGATGGGCAACAGGCGTGACGATCCGGTCCACCAACCGTCGAGTGCTGGCGACATTCAGCTTTTCGTAGAAAAAGGCGTAGTGGTCCTCGACCGCGGCAAAAATCGCCTCTGCCTGCCTGGGCGGCAGCGTCCACAACTCCGGCTTGAAGGGCCCCAGCGCCTTCTTGCGCGTCTTCATTTGGAAGACCAGGTCGGTATCGCTGGCGCCGCGTTCGTCGGCGTGGTGGACGTCCAGATGGGCGTGCATTTCGGCGCGCAGCGGCTCGGGAAAGCCGGGGTGATCGAAGAAGGTGTTCATAAAGCCGGTGGCCAGATGAATTTCGATCGTCTGCGTCTCGGGAAACTTGCTGAACAGCTCGGCCGGCAGCGTGCTTGCGCCGTGCTGGACCGCGCCGCCGGAGCCGTGGAAGCGGGCGCGCTCGCCCAGGTCGCGCAGCGTGTCGAAGTCGACCGCGACGTCGGCCTGGCTGCCGTCGGGCAACAGGATGCCGCCGTGCGTGGTGCCGGTGGCCACGCTGATTTTGCTGAGACCGGCATAGTCGCCCAGCTCGGCCAGGGCGGCCTTGTAGCCGTGGACGTAGGCGTCCAGCTCGGGCACGGTCGAGTTCTTTTCGCCGACCTCGCCGATCTCGCCGCCAAGGCTGATGGTGACGCCTTCCGGCTCCAGGTCGCGGATGAACTTGGTGAGCTGGGCCGAACGCATGTAGTTCTCATGTTGCTGCGCGTCAAGCGAGGGGGGATCGAGCGTGACGAGCGTGCTCGTGTCGATGTCGATGTTCCAGTAACCGGCCGCCACCGCCCTTTTGGCCAGCGCCTTCACCTCGTTCAGCGCCGAGTCCGGGTCGCTCCTGTACTTTTTGCCGTCGACCTGAAAATGGTCGCCCTGGATGAAGATCGGGCCGCTGTAGCCCTCTTTGATCGCCGCGGCGATGAGGACGGTTGCGAACTCGGCCGGCTCCTGGAAGGTGTAGCCCATTTCGCTGCGGGCGATCTCGAAAATGAAGGCGCCTGTCCGTGTGCGCTGCGCGGCGCGGTAGGCGGCGCGGCCGGCATCATAGGTGGCGAAACGCATATTCATCGCCGGAACGGTGCGATTCGACCAGGCGTCCGCGGCCCTCGCCATATAGAGCTCGTGGATACTGGCCGGGCGCGCGCCCATCAACTGGCCGAGTTCCCTGATCAGCCAGCTGCTCAACGCTTTCACCGGCAATGTGCCGAAGACCGCATCGCGCACGAGTGTGTCAATGTGAACGGCGCGCATCCTTTCTGAGTCGAGCAGGTCGACGCGCCCGCGGTCGTCGATGCCAACCGCCGCTTTCAGATCGCGGCGCATTTCGTGGACAGATTCGTGTATCACGCTCGTTCCTCTCGGACCATTTTGGCGGGATTCGTCACCGTCGGACGGGTTGCAACGCGGGGCGCGCTCCCCGCCGCTTCTTTGACCGCCATTCGGTCCATTGGGTAGAATAGCAGAAAGCGGTCAGGGTAGACAAAGTGGGCTGCGCGTACCGGTGGGCGGGCAGCCATTTCATTCTTATGAGCGGAGGCACTCGATGTCAGGACTGAGACTGGGCGCACACATGTCGATCGCCGGTGGGGTGAGCAACGCGCTGGATGCGGCCGAGGCCGCGCACAGCAACGCGGTGCAGGTCTTCATGAAGAGCAACCGCCAGTGGAAAGGCCCGGAAGTGAAAGAACAGGATGTCTCGCGCTGGAATACGCAGATGCCGGCCAGCGGGGTCGCCTACGCGGTCAGCCACGCTTCCTATCTCATCAACCTGGCCTCGCCCAAAGATGACCTGTGGGAGAAGAGCGTCGCCGCGTTCGCGGATGAGCTGCAGCGGGCGCACGCCTACGGCATCGGCCACGTGGTGCTGCATCCGGGCGCGCACACCGGCAGCGGCGAGGAGGCCGGGCTGCAACGGATTGCGGACGCGCTCAACCGCATCCACGCGCAGCTGCCCGATTGCGCTGACGCGATCACGCTGCTGGAGCTGATGGCGGGGCAGGGGACCACACTGGGCTATACCTTCGCGCAGCTGGCGCAGATCATCGCGCTGGTGGAAGAGAAGGAGCGGGTGGGCGTCTGCCTCGACACCTGCCACGCGCTGGCCGCGGGCTACGATTTTCGCACCGAAGAGGGCTACGAAGCGATGATGACGGAACTTGAGGAGACGGTCGGCATCGAGAGCGTGGGCTGCTGGCACTTCAACGACAGCGCCAACGACCACGGCAGCCGCAAGGACAGGCATGCGCACATCGGCGATGGCTTCGTCGGCGCGGAAGGCTTCCGCCACATCCTCAACGATATACGCTGGGACGGCGTTCCGATGCTGCTGGAGACGCCCAAGAAAGAGGATGGCGACGGCAAGGACTTGATGAACCTGCGCGCCCTTGCCGCCCTGGTGGTCGATGCAAGCCGCCTGCCGGCAGGTCTGCGGCCAAAGTAAACTCCTGTCCGCCACTCCCCTGACCTGTGCACAAGCGACCGAACAGTTGAAACCGGCAACTGCCGTCGTCACCAGTTCAACGACAACAGACGCAGCAGCTCGGCCGGAGACGTCGAGCCGCGCATGCGCACGCGCTTCAGCTGGAAGAGATTGCCGGTCGTATGGGTGGCGCCGCCGGCGATTGTCACGCCGCCCCAGTAGCCGGCGCTCTCGAAAATACGGATCGTGCTGTTGTCGTAGCGCCCGAAGGGGTAGGTGACGAATCGGGGGCGCACGCCCAGCTCGTATTCGATTGTCTCGGCGCTGCCCAGCGCCTGCCAGACAAGGTAACTGTCGGTGCGGTTGCGCAAGCTGGCATGGTTGCGCCCGTGGGACTCGATGAACATGCCGGCGGCCTGCATCTCGCGCGCCATGTCCCACGACATATAGATTGGGTTCTGCGCGTCGATATAGTCGGTCACAACGAAAAACATCGCCGTCATGCCGAACTCCTGCAGCAGGGGAAATGCGTTCCGGTAGTTGTCGCGATAGCCGTCGTCGAAGGTGAGTATGATCGGCTTCTCGGGCAGGGGCGTGCCCTGGTTGAGATGTTCGACGAGATCATACATGCTGATGGTGGTGTAACCGGCGTCGGCGAGGGTCTGAAGATGGCTTCTGAACAGGTCAGGGGCGACCGACAAGTCTCGCCGGTAGATGTCTGAGCCGGGTGGGGGCGCGCTGACGTAATGATACATCAGGACCGGCACGCGCGCTTTGCGAATGAGTCCGTCGGGCACGGGCGGCGGCTGCGCGACGATGGGCCTCGTCTGCGGCGTTGGCGTTGACTGCAGGCCGTTGTGAATGCCGGGAAGCCTGAGAACAGTCTCGCTGTTGAAGACGGCCGGCAGCATGAGCACTGTCGGCTCCCGCTCCTCAGCCGTATCCTCTTCGCTTGTCTGGGCCAGAATCCAGTCGTAATATTGGCTGACACGGGTGTAGACGCCGTAGAACTCGGGCCGCGCGCAGCCGATGCCGAAGCTGACTATCCCGGCCAGTTGCCAGCCGCCGTCGCCGTCCGCCACGATAAGGGGGCTGCCGCTGTCGCCGTGGCAGGCATCTTTGCCCCCTTCGCTGTAACCGGCGCATAGAAGATTCTCGTTGATCATTCTGCCCATCGCGTCGACGCAATCTTCCTCCGACACTATCGGCAGCTCCACCTGTTGCAGGTCGTAGGAGAGGAGGCCTTCGGCGCTGTCTTCGGAGAGCGCGCCCCATCCGATCACGGTCGACAGGGTATCCGGCGCGGCCAGGTCCAGGTTTTCGGGCGACAGGAAAGCGACCTGTTCGGCCTCTGCCGGCTGCGTTAGGTGCAGCAGGGCGAGGTCGTGGGCAAAATCGTGGGCAAAGTCAAAACCGTAGCTGGGGTGGAGGAGAATGCGGTCGACCTCGAACCGGTGGCCCTGTCCGCTGCCGAGCCTGTGGACGCCGACGGTCACAGTGAGCTGACCGGGCGCGGCATTGACGAAGCAGTGCGCGGCGGTCAGCACCCAGCTGGGAGCGACGAGCGAGCCGCCGCAGAAGATGTAGGAGTCTGGTTCGGTGAAGGCGCGGATGGCGACAATCCACGGCCAGGCGTCGGACGCGGCGGTCTCCCCGCCAACGATCTGTCCCTGAAGCCCTGCGGACGGCAGAGGAGTGGCCGTCGCGGAGGCTGTTTCACCCGATTGCGCGTTCTCATCAACGCTCGCTGTGATCGCCGCTTCGAGAGTGGCGGCGATTTCAGCCTCTTTGGGAGAACCGGAATCCGGTGTTGCCGTCGCTTCGGGAGCGGAAGCTTGCGCTGAACGCGGCTCTCCCGCGGAGACCACCGGTTCATGCGGAAAAACCTGATTGAACAGGTGCAGCAGGGCCAGCAGCAGCATGCTGAACAGGATGCTGGAGGTCCATTTCGGGAGCAATTTGCGGCGGGCGGCAGCACGAAATGCGCCCCTGCCGGAGAGGGGCGCAGACGAACCGGACGTTTGCGAAGCTGGCCGACGAGCACGCCATTTCATGGCGGCATTTTAGCAGACCGGATTGGGAGCGGCAAAAAAGGTTGATAATTTTGCTGCGACGCGTATAATTATGGTTCCACTCACAATTGAAATCAGTCACAGAGACGCAAAATGACGATCACGAAGATACCCACGGCGCTACAACCGGCGGAAAAGATGAAATATCTCTCCGAGCTGATGGTCTTTCAGGATCTGACATCGAAAGAGATGGAAGAGCTGAACCGGATTACGACGATGAGCACGGTGCACAAGGGGCGGGTCTTCTACCGGCCGGAGGAGCCGGGTGAAGTGCTGTTCATACTCAAGGAGGGGCGGGTGCAACTCTATCGCATCAGCCCGGAGGGCAAGAAACTGGTGATCACGACGCTCGGCCCGCACACGCTGTTCGGTGAGATGGCGCTGCTGGGTACGAAGATGCACAATACATTCGCCGAAGCGGTCGATGACTGCCTGATCTGCATCATGAGCCGCACGGACCTGGAACGGCTCATCCTCAGCAAACCGCAAGTCGCGTTGCGCATCCTCGAAATCACGGGACGGAGGCTGCAGGAGGCCGAGGAGAGCCTGGAAAACATGGCTTTCAAGGGCATCCCCGCACGGCTGGCCAGCCTGCTGTTGCGCCTCTCCGACGAACAGGAGTCGGACGTGGTGACCGGCCTGACGCACCAGGACCTGGCGGAGAGCGTGGGCACATACCGGGAGACGACCACGCAGGTCCTCAACGATCTCAAGTCGCAGGGGCTGATCGAAATTGGCCGCAAGCGCATCAAACTGCTGGACCGGGAGACAATTTCGGTCATTGGCAGCAAACGCATCAAGCTGTTGGACGAAAATGCGTAGGTTGCGCCGTCTTGCCGCCGCCGCAACCGATTCACCCCAGCGCAGTGTTCGCGCGTAGCGGTCCCCGCACTTCACTAGCCGCGCGCCGTTTTCCGCGCCATGTATGACCGCTCAACGCAAGTCGACCGTAGTGTCGATAGTATCAACTTTGGTATCGGCCAGCCGGACTTCGACCTCCTGCCCCATGCGCTCATGCGAAAGGTCGCGGCTGCCCGTTTCGCCGAGGGCGATACCGAGCTGCTCAACTACGGTTTCCCCCAGGGAGACGGCCGCTTCCGCTGGGCGCTGGCCGATTTTCTCAGCCAGGGCTACGACGACCAAGTGCAGCCGCAGCAGTTGATAACCACCGCCGGCGCTTCGCAGGCGCTCGACCTGATCTGCACTTTTTTCACCCGCCCCGGCGATACCGTCTTCGTCGAAGAGCCCAGCTACTTCCTCGCCCTGCGCATCCTGCAAGAGGACCACCGGCTGCACGCCGTTCCGATCGCGACCGATGAGGACGGGCTGGTACCGGCTGCGGTGGAAGAGGCGTTGACCCGCCACCGGCCGGTCTTCCTCTACACCATCCCGACCTACCAGAATCCCACCGGGCGCACCCTCTCACGCGGCCGCCGCCAGGAGCTGTTGGCGCTGGCCGAGGCGCACGACTTTCTCATTGTCGCCGACGAGGTCTACCATCTGCTCCACTTCGGAACGCCGCCGCCGCCGCCCTTTGCCGCGCAGGTAGACAGCGGGCGCGTGCTATCGATCGGTTCATTCTCGAAGATCCTGGCGCCGGGCCTGCGGCTGGGATGGATGCAGACGACGCCGGAGAGGGCGCAGCGCTTTGCCCTGAGCGGACTGGCGGACAGCGGCGGCGGACTTAACCAGTTCACCTCGAATCTGGTGCGCGTGGCGCTGGAGAGCGGCGGGCAGAGAGAATATCTGGACAGCCTGCGCCGCGCATACCGGGAGCGGGTCGAAGCGCTGGACGCGGCGCTGCGCCGAGAGATCGGCGCGCGCGCGGCGTGGCGCGTGCCCGGCGGCGGCTTCTTCTTCTGGCTCACCTGCGCCGAGCCGGTCGACACGAGCGCGCTGCTGGAGAGAGCGGCCGGCGCCAAGGTCGGGTTCCTGCCCGGCCGGCGCTGCTCCAGCGTCGGCGGCCAGAGCAGCTGCCTGCGGCTCTGCTTTGCCCACTATGGGATCGCGGAGATCGAAGAGGGGGTCCGGCGGCTGGGACAGGTATTTGATTTGTAGTGGATAGTGGATAGTGGATAGTGGATAGTGGATAGTGGATAGTGGATAGCGGATAGCGGATAGCGGATAGCGGATAGCGACTGGCAATCAGTGAAAGTCTCGCGCCGCGGCCATCTGCACCGCCACGCGAATGGCGGCCAGCATGCTCTCCTCGCTGGCGCGGCCGGTGCCCGCGATATCGAAGGCCGTGCCGTGATCGACCGATGTGCGCAGGATCGGCAGGCCGATGCTGACGTTGACGCCGCTATCAAAGGCGAGCAGCTTCATCGGGATGTGGCCCTGGTCGTGGTACATGGCGACGACGATGTCGAACTCGCCGCGGGTGGCGCGCAGAAAGACGGTGTCGGGCGGCTGCGGATCGGAGACCGTCCAGCCGCGCGCCCGCGCAGCTTCGATGGCGGGCCGGACCTGCGTCTCTTCCTGCGCGCCGAAAAGCCCGTTTTCGCTTGCGTGGGGGTTGAGCCCGGCGACCGCGATGCGCGGCGAGCCGATGCCGAGCGACTGGCATGAATTGTGCGCCAGCTCGATCACCTCGAGCACGCGCGGCGGCGTGACGCGGCGGATCGCCTCCTCCAGCGAGACGTGCGTACTCACATGCACGACGCGCAGATTCGGCCCCACCAGCAACATTGAGACGCGCTCGGCGTCGGTTCGTTCGGCCAGAAGCTCGGTGTGGCCGGGATAGAGGAAGCCGGCGCGGTGCATCGCCTCCTTGTTCAGCGGCGCGGTCACGACGGCGTCCGCCTGGCCCGCCAGCGCCATGTCACAGGCGCGCTGCACATATTCGACCGCGGCCCGGCCTGCGCCGGCGCTGACCTGACCGACGGGCGCCTGCGCCAGCGCGACGTTCGCCAGGTCCAGCAGCGGAACGGTGTCCGCCTGGTAGCGGCCCTCTCCGCCAGGAGCAACGATGACCTCATAGCGGGGCTTGATTCCGAGCCATTCAGCGGCCCTGGTCAGGACCTGCCGGTCGCCAATGACAAGCGGACGGCAACTGTCAAAGACCTCTCTGTGCTGCAAGGCCTTCAGAATGACCTCAGGCCCGATCCCGGCCGGGTCACCCAGCGTAATCGCCATGAGCGGACGGCTGTCAGCCACTGATTTAACCCCTTTCACGCCTGTGCCGGTCGCCACTGCCAGCGCGCTGCATGGGCTCCGCGCTGCTGGGCTGATGCTATCATGCGCGCCCGCGCCCGCCAAACGCCCAGAAGAAGCACGTTAGCCGATCGGCAACGGATCCGTTACACTGTTTGACGCCTTAGTCCTTTCCCCCAATTACAACTGGAGAACTTGCAAATGACAACTATCGCACTTGTCGGCTGCGCCCACATCCACACGCCCGGATTTGTCAGGCGGCTGCAGGCTCGCCACGATGTCAAAACGGTCGCGGTCTGGGACCATGATCCAGCCCGCGCCGAGGGCTGCGCGGCGCAGCTCGGCGCGCCCGTCGCAGCCGGCCTCGATTCGATCTGGGACGACAGTTCGATCGAGGGCGTGATCGTCTGCTCGGAGACCGACCGACACGAGGCGATGGTGATCGCCGGGGCCGCGGCGGGCAAGCATCTGTTCGTGGAGAAGCCGCTGGGCATGGGCGCCGGGGACGCATACCGCATGGCCGACGCGATCGAGCAGGCGGGCGTCCTGTTCCAGACCGGCTACTTCCAGCGCGGCATCCCGGCGCATCAATGCCTGAGGGAACTGGTCGCCAAGGGGGTCTTCGGGCAGATCACGCGCGCCCGCTTTATCAGCTGTCACAGCGGCGCGCTGCGCGACATCTTCACGCCCCAATGGCTGTGGATGACCGATCTGAAGCAGGCCGGCGTCGGCGCCTTTGGCGACCTCGGCACGCACGCCCTCGACCTGATGCTGTGGATGCTGGGCGACGTCGAGCGGGCAACCGCGACGCTGCAGGTGGCGCTGGGCAAGTACGGACCCGAATGCGACGAGACCGGCGAGGCCCTGTTCCGTTTCAACAGCGGCGCGATCGGCACGCTGGCCGCGGCCTGGGTCGACGTCGCCGAACCGGTCACCGCCGAGATCAGCGGCACCGAGGGCCACGCCTACATCCGCGACCGTAACGACCTCTACATCACCAACGCCAATCTCGACGGCGCCGACGGGCAATCGCCGTGGACCGATCTGCCCGCTGCCTGGCCGCACGCCTTCGACCTCTTCCTCGACGCCCTGGCAGCGGAGGACCCGTCCGCCAGGGCGGCCGTCCCGCTGGTGGGCGCGCGCGAAGCCGCCTACCGCAGCGCGGTGATGGAGGCGATGTACCGGGCGGCCGCCGACAGTCGTTGGGTGTCGGTCGTCTGAACGGTTCAAACCTTTAGAAGGAATCGGATGCCGCTAACGACCGTATTGCCAAGGGGGACATTCCGATGATGCTCAGAAGATGGCAGCGTGTGAGTTGCACGGCGAAATCAACTGCCCGAACGCGGCGGTCCCTTTGGGTCGCCGCGCTCTGTCTCCTCGCCTGCTTTGCGATGTCCGCCGTCGTCAACGCGTCGGTTGAGGATGACGCGGACATTTCGAGTCATGGGGCGATGTCTATCCCACCGCCGCCGCCGCCGGTGTACGAGACGACCGAGCTGCTCTGGAGCTACCAGACGGGAGCCAGCGTGGAATCGACGCCCGCCGTGGCCGGTGGCATCGTCTACGCCGGCTCACGCGATGCCAGCCTGTACGCGTTCGATGCCGCCAGCGGCGAGCTTGTGTGGCGCTATGAGACCGGCAACGTCATTAAGTCTTCGCCGACGGTGGCCGGTGGAATCGTCTATGTCGGCTCGGACGACAGGCATCTGCACGCGGTCGACGCGGCCAGCGGAGAACCGCTGTGGACGTTCCAAACGGGCTACCATGCAAAGGGCTTCGCGCCGGTGGTGGAAGGGGGCCGCGTCTACTTTACCTCGTCGGCCACGGTGTACGCGCTCGATGCCGTCAGCGGAGAGCTGCTCTGGCAGGCCAAGCCAGGGACGAAAGCCAACTCCTCGCCGGCGGCCGAGGATGGCATCGTCTTTGTCGGAGGGGGCGAAAACGACGTTTACGCGCTCGACGGCGCCAGTGGAGAGGAGCTCTGGCGCTTTACCACGAACGGGACGAATTGAGACCACCCCGGCTGTGGCCGAAGGTGTGGTCTATGTCAACACCTACTCCTACAGCTATGACGGCGATGGCCGCCTCTATGCGCTCGATGCCGCCAGTGGGGAGCAGCTGTGGAGCAGCGGCGTCAGCGGCATGGATTGGGCTCCGGCGGTAGTCAGACGGAGTGGTCTACGTCTCGGGCTATTACCGGGGTGTATCGCTTTCGACGCGGCCAGCGGCGAGCCGCTGCCGAACTTTCCCGTCCGGCCCGGGAGATGAATCTGCCTTGACGGTAGCGGACGGCGTCGTCTACGCCGGGGAGCTCTACGCGTTGGACGGCGCCAGCGGCGAAGTTCTTGTGGGAATACAGCTTTGTGGAAGATTACGAGCGGCCCTCTTTCGCAATGCCGCCGGCGGTGGCCGACGGGGTTGTCTACGCCGGCGCAAGCGACGGCAAGGTCTATGCCCTGGCGGCCGCGGAGAGCCCATCACAGGAGGCGCGGCCGGCTGAAGCGGATGGACAGAAAGCGTACGCAGCGGCCGCTCCGCTCTGGCGATTCAGGACCGGCGACAGTGTCGACTCTTCAGCCGACTGTGATTGACGGCGTCGTCTATATCGGCTCAGGCGACTCCTACTTCTACGCGCTGAATGAGGCCGACGGCGAGATGTTGTGGCGCTTCAAGACGGGCGCGCGCGTGAGCTACGACCGCCGAAGTGGTTGACGGCGTGGTCTACTTCGGTTCCGCCGACGGCTCACCTGTACGCGCTCGACGCAGCCAGCGGCGAACATGCTTGTGGCGCAAGCCTGACCGGCTTGGAAGTATACTCCTCGCCGGCGGTGTGACAAGGGGGTCGGTCTACTTCGGCTCCGCCGATGGGTACGTGTACGCGCTGGATACTGCCGATGGGAAGGAGCGCTGGCGTTTCTTGACCGGCGGACCGGTGCTGTCATCGCCGAGCGTCGTGGAGGGAGTGGTCTATGTCGGCTCTGGGGCATCCAATCCCGCGATGGGACATATCGAAGACGGCTACATCTACGCGCTGGACGCGGCCACAGGCCAACAGCTGTGGGAATATGACGCGGATGGACGCGTCTACTCGTCTCCGGCGGTGGCCGGCGGCGTCGTCTACATCGGCTCGCATGACCGCCACCTCTACGCCCTGGACGCGGCCAGCGGGGAGGTGATGTGGCGTTACGACACCCACGCCTGGGTCTTCTCCTCCCCGGCGGTGGTCGACGGGATCGTCTATGTCGGATCGAATGACGGCCGCATCCACGCGCTGGACGCGGACACGGGAGAGGGGCTGTGGCGCCACCAGACCTACGGCGCGGTCGACTCTTCACCCGCGGTCGTCGACAGCGTGCTTTATGCCGGCTCGTTTGACGGCGCCCTTTACGCGCTTGACGCGGCGACGGGCGCCGTTCAGTGGCGCTACCGCACAAACGGCGTCGTCTTCTCCTCACCGGCGGTCGTGGATGGCAAGGTGTTCTTCGGTTCCGATGATGGCCACGTTTATGCCCTGGACGGAAACAGCCGCGTGCCCGCGCAGCCGGCTTCGCAACCCCAGGCCGTACGCCCGCCGCCAGACGAGAGCGCCGCGCAGGATGCGACCGATTTCATCTGGCGGACCCGGATAGAATATCCCGGCACGCCCTCAGTGGCGGACGGCGCCATCTACGTTGGCTCTGATGACGGTTATCTCTACCTCCTGGATGCCGCCAGCGGCGACGTGCGGCAGAGACGCAAGGTCGGCTACCTCTCTGGCTCTGCGCCCGTCGTCGTCGGGGACGTAGTTTACGCGGCGACGACCGACGGCATTCTGCGCGCGCTGGATGGCGCCAGCCTGGAGCAGCAGTGGCGGTTCAGCACGGGCGACGACAACGCATCCGCGCCTGCAGTCGCGGACGGCTCAGTCTACGCCGGTTCAAAAGACGGCCACGTCTACGGTATCGACGCCGCCAGCGGTGAGCTGCTGTGGCGTTTCCGCCCCGACACGGCTGCACGCACGGGACCGGCAGCCGCCGGGGGCCTTGTCTTTGTCGGATCCGGGGACGGCAACGTGTACGGGCTGGACGGCGCCACCGGCGAGGAGCGCTGGCGTTTCAAGACAGGTGCGGCCGTGGTGGCTGCGCCCACCGCGGCAGGGGACCTGGTCTACGTCGCTTCCGACGATGACTGGGTCTACGCCTTGGAAGTTGCCAGCGGAAGGGTGCGTTGGAAACAGTGGCTGGGCGACGGCATAAGGTCCTCTCCCGTCTTCGCGGAAGGGCTGGTCTATCTCAGCTCGTTAGAAGACCAACTCTTCGTATTGGATGCCTACACCGGCGAAGAGCGCTGGCGCTCTCTGGTTGGAAATCCTTTGCCCGCGCCCGCTGCCGTGGCCAACGGTGTTGTCTACTTCGGAACCTATTCGCCCGATTCCAGCAATAACTACTATTTCGCCTTGGATGCCGTCAGCGGCGAAAAGATCCGGACATACGAGTCGGCCGCTTCCGATGCTTACAGTCCCGCCGTTGACGACGACGTTGTCCATTTCGGTTCCGACGACGGTTTCCTCTATGCGTTCCCGGCCGCGCATCTTTCTCCTTTTGAGATGGAGGCTTCAGAACCTGCGCCGGAAATCGAAGCGGACGCAGCTGCGCCCGAACTGCTGTGGCGCTTTAACGCAAAAGCCCCGGTCATAACGCCTGCGGTAGTTGCTGACGGCGTAGTCTATTTCGGGGCCGGGCACAAAGTAACCGAGAACAGTCCAATCCCCGGGGGCCTGTACGCGCTTGACGCGGCCAGTGGAAAACGGCTCTGGCAACATGGTCGGTCGCCGGCCATCTATTCTGGGCCGGCGGTTGCCGAGGGCATGGTGGTTTACAACTCGATGGGGGGCCTCCTGATTGCGTTGGATACTGCGACCGCCGAGCCGCTCTGGGAAAGTAAGATTGCATTGGACCGCACCACGCTCGGCTCTCCCTTCATACCTGTTCTGGAAAACGGGGTGGTCTTCTTCCTTTCATTATATGGCCGCCTCGACGCCTTGGATGTGGCGACCGGGAAGCGTCTTTGGAGCTTCGACGGCGGTCCTTCCGTTCACTTCTCCTCGCCCGTGCTCGAACAGGGAAAAGTTTATGTCGATACACCGAACGGCTTCGTTTACGCGCTCGATGCCGCCAGCGGCGAGGTCGTCCAGAAGTACGCCACCAGCGGAATACGGGTTGCCGACCTCGCCGTGTCTGACGGCATCCTATACGTGGTCTCTCTCGGTCAAAACCTGCACGCCCTGGATGTGGAGAGCGCGGAACTCCTCTGGAGCAGAGCTATAGGCGGAGGCAGGTTCTTCTCACTGGCGGTGGCAGAAGGAGTCGCCTACGCCATCTCCTCTGACAACCACATTTACGCGCTCGATACGGCCGGCGGTGACCAGCTCTGGCGATATCCCGTAGAAGCAGAACTTTTCTCCCGGCCTGAGGTGGCGGCAGGGGTCGTCTACGTAGACTCCCGCGAAGGCAACCTTTACGCGCTGGATGCCGCCAGCGGCGAGCTTCTCTGGCGATACGAAACAGGCCTGAGCGATTTTTCCACGCCAACCGTGGCCGGCGGTGTGATATATATTGGCACGATGGAAGGCCATCTCTACGCGCTCAAAGCGCCGCAGCCGGATCCGTCGCACCCGGCCGGCCAGTAGCCTGTCCAAAAGTGTGAATGCATTGCCTTACCCACATGCCACTCGGGGGACGATGCCATGTCCCATAAGACGGCAAGAGGACTGAAGAAGAAGAAGGCGCCGCGCCGGCGCGTCCGCCGCTCAAGTGAGACGTTCGCTCATGCGGCACGCAGGCCTGCAACGGGCGGACTTGCGCTCGCACTCGCCATACTTCTCATTCTGGCCGGCTGCAGGGCGATACTGCCGGCACGTGGAAGCCGCTCCAGTTGCCCGGCAAGCGCGGCCTGATTCCCAACAAAGGTCGTACTGGAGGTTGCCCCGATGACGACGGATAGACTGGTCCCGCTGTTCTTGACGCGCCTGCGCCCGCTCTGGGCCGTCCTGCTGTGCCTGGTCGTCTGTTCTGTAATGGCCGGCCGCGCGCACGCCGCCAATGCCCGCCCCGCCGGCCAGCGCGACACCGAAGCAATGCAGCCGCCCCCCTTACCTTCGCCCCCGCCGCGCGTGGAAGATTTCACCGAGTTGCTCTGGCGCTACGCGACAGGCGGAAGCATAGAGTCCACGCCGGCCATAGCCGGTGGCGTTGTCTACTTCGGGTCAGCCGATCACTTTGTGTACGCTCTTGATGCCGGCAGCGGCGAGCTTCTCTGGCGCCACGAGACGGGCGGTCCCGTGCCTTTCTCACCTACCGTTGTAGACGGCGCCGTATACATCGGTTCTGAAGATAACCACATATATGCGCTGGACGGCTCCACGGGCGAACTGCGATGGTCCTTCCACGCGGATGACAAACTTGAGCGGGCCGCGCCGGCTGTGGTGGACGGTAGGCTCTACTTCAATACAAGAGGCGGCGCCCTTCACGCCGTCGAGACCGCTTCCGGCGAACTCCTCTGGCGCGCAGCGCCAATAACAGAGCCTTTATCTTCGCCGGCGGTGGCAGGAGGGCTTGCATATATCGGCGCCCGCGACGGGCACCTTTACGCCATCGATGCCGCTACCGGGGAGCAACGCTGGCGCTTTGCCTTTCCGGGAGATCTGATTGACTACCCCGTAATTTCCGAAGGCGTGCTGTACTTCAATACCCATGAATATGACCATAACCGTTCTTGGAATGAAGACCGCCTTTTTGCGCTGGACGCCCTTAACGGAAAACAGCTCTGGAACAGCGCGTTTCGCAGTCTCAAGGCCGCGCCGGTCGTTGGCGGGGGCGCCGTGTATGTGTATTCAAGAGCCGATACGCACGCGCTGGACGCGGCCAGCGGCGATCCGCTCCCTCACTTCAGAGCAGACGACATTTATTATGCATCGCCCGTCCCTCTTGCCGTTCTCGATGGCGTGCTCTATGGCGCTGTTCATTCCCTGGGCCTCTATGCATTGGACGCGGCCAGCGGCGACGTCCACTGGCGCTTCACAACCGATGGACCAATAAGATCTCCTCCCTCTGCCGCCAACGGCGTCGTATATGTAGGCGACGAAAGCGGCCATCTATATGCCCTGGCTGTGGAGCCGTCGCACCCCGGCGCACAACCGCCGGCCACGGAAGACGCTGCCGAATACGAGCTTATCGAACCCCGATGGCGCTTCAACACCGGGGAAAAAGTCGTTTCCTCGCCAGCGGTGGAGGAGGTGGTGGTCTTCATCGGCTCTTCGGATGAAGACCTCTACGCCCTCGACGCCGCCAGCGGTGTGACGCTCTGGCGCTACTGGCACAGGCGCCCTGTGCTCTCCTTCCCGGCGACCAAGGCGAATGTCGTCTACGCCGGCTCCGACGACGGCCGCATTTTCGCCCTCGGCACCTCCGACGGAGAGGAACTCTGGAGCTTCGAAACCGCAGGGCCGGTCCACTCTTCACCGGCCGTCGCAGAGGGCGTTGTCTACGCCGGCTCTTCTGACGACCACCTCTACGCGCTCGATGCCGCCGGCGGCGACCTGCTCTGGCGCTACCAGACCGGCGGCGACATCGTATCTTCGCCCGCCGTGGTCGAGGGCGCCGTCATTTTCGGTTCAGCCGACGGCCATCTCTACGCGCTCGACGCCGCCGACGGTGGCCATCGCTGGCGCTACAGCACGGGCGGCAGTGTGCTCTCCTCGCCAACAGTGGTCAATGGCGTCGTCTACATCGGGTCCGGGGACGGTCACCTCTACGCCCTCGACACAGCTGACGGCGAGGAGCTCTGGCGCTTCGCAGCCGGCGATGCCATCAACTCCTCCCCCGCCGTGACCGGCGGCGTCGTCTACTTCGGCTCCCGGGACCGCCATCTCTACGCGCTCGATGCCGCGAACGGCGGCCTGCTCTGGCGCTTTGCCACCGGCGATGCCATCAGTTCCTCCCCCGCCGTGGCCGACGGCGCTGTTTACTTCGGCTCTTCAGACGGCTACATCTACGCGCTCGAAGCCACCGACGGGACCCAAAGCTGGCGCTACCGCACCGGCGGCAGTGTGCTCTCCTCCCCCGCGGTCGTTGATGACACGGTCTACATAGGATCGGATGACGGCCACATCTATGCCCTGCCTACCTCGACCACCACGGTGGCCGCCGCGACAACAGGTCCTTGGCCAGCCGCCCCGCTGCAGCCGCCGGCGTCAGCAGAATCGAAGCAACGCTCCGTCGAAGCACTCTGGCGCTTCAGGACCGAAGAAGGCGTGGATGCCGCCCCCGTCCTGGTCGATGGCATGGTCTACGCAGGCTCCCTCGACGGCTACATCTATGCCCTCGATGCCGCCAGCGGGGAGATGCGTTGGCGGCACAAGGCAGGGTCGCCCGTGCGTTCGGCAGCCGTGTCCGATGGCGCTACAATCTACGTCGGCGCCGAAGACGGCCGCGTCTATGCTCTCGATGCCGTTACCGGAGAACTGCGCTGGCGTTACTGGACCGGCCCGGTGCACGCCGCCCCGGTCGTTGCCGAAGGCATTCTCTATGTCGGCGCGGCCGATGGCCAACTCTACGCCCTCGACGCCGGCAGCGGCGAGCTGCGCTGGCGCCTCTGGGCTGGCGCGCCGTTACTTTCCTCCCCCTCCGTGCATCAGGGGGTTGTCTACGTCGCATCCAAGCAGGTTGAAATCTTCTGGGAACGGACCGAATACGGACTTCTCCTCGCCCTCGATGCGGCCAGCGGCGATGAACTCTGGCGCTTGAGGACGCTCGATGCCATAAGCACCGCCCCAACCGTTGTCGATGGAACCGTATATTTTGGCTCATCAGACGCCAGCTTCTACGCAGTCGAGGCCGCCACCGCCCAACCTCTCTGGCGCTACCGGGCGAAATCGATGCGCTGGCGCCATCGCATTGATGACAGGTTCTTTTCCGATCCGGCGGTCGTTGATGGTGTCATCTACGTCGGGGCACTGAATAACTACATTTACGCCTTCGGCGCTTCCAGCGGCGACCTGCTCTGGCGCTACCGAACGGAGGACGCTGTCGACGCCTCCCCGACCGTTGCCGGCGGAACGCTATATGCCGGCTCTTTCGACGGCCACATCTATGCCCTCGACGCCGCGACAGGCGCTCTCCACTGGCACTACCGTACCAACGACGCCATCTCCTCCAAGCCGGCTGTCGCCGGCGGCGTGCTCTACGCCGCTTCCCTGGACGGGCATATTTATGCCCTCGATACGACCGCTCCGGTTCCGGCCCAGGCCGCAGACCAGCCCACGGCGCTTCGGCCGCCGGTGGGCAGAACGGCTCGCCAAGGCTCCTATGAATACCTGTGGCGCTACGGCGTCGGGCTGGGGGGTCTCGACTGGTGGGAGATGCCCCAGGCCGCTGTGGCCGGCAACACAGCCTATGTCGGCTCAGGCAGTGGCTACCTCTTCGCCCTGGATGTCGAAAACGGCGAAGTCCGTCATCGCTATGCGGCAGGCGCCGCCATTGAGTACGCCCCCGTTGCTGCGGATGGGGTCGTATATGCTGCTTCCGCAGACGGCTACCTCCACGCATTGGATGCCGGCACGTTCTTGTCGCTTTGGCGCTTCAGAACCGGCGACGGTGCCGCTTCCTCCCCCGCAGTGGCCGGAGGAACTGTTTACGTCGGTTCGAACGATGGCCATGTCTTCGCCTTGGATGCCGGCGACGGCGAAGAAATCTGGCGTTTCAGACCCGACGCCTACCCCCGCATGGCTCCCGCGGTGGCCGCGGGGGTTGTCTACGTTGCCTCTTATGATGGAACTGTATACGCCCTGGATGCTGCCAGCGGCGGGGAACTCTGGCGCTTCGAAACCAGATTTTTTGTAAAACTCGGACCCGTAATAGCGGAAAGCATCGTCTACCTGTTTGCAGGAGCATATGGCGAGGATTTCGTAATTGCGCTGAATGCCGCCAGCGGAAGGGAACTCCGGCGCCATGCTCTTGATGACTTCTGGCGTAAGTCTCCAGCCCTTGCCGACGGCGTGTTCTACATCACCTATCCGTGGGACTACGTTCTCGCGCTGGACGCTGCCTCCGGCGAAGAACTCTGGCGCTTTGAAGCGGAATTTGTGGAGTCAGGCCCAACTGTGTACCAGGGCGTGATATATGTCGGCGCCGACCGCTCGAAGACCTTGTACGCCCTGGATGCCGCGGACGGCCAGGTCCTCCGGCGGTACAAGACTGGCTCCCATGGCTTCAATGCCCAGACAGTTTCTGACGGCGTCATCTACGCCAGCGGAACCGGCGGTCACCTCTATGCTTTCCCGGCTGTGAACTTTTCCGCGTCGCAGCCCACCCCGCAACTACCTGACAGCGAAAGCGTTTCCGAACCCGCTGTTCCCGAACTCCTGTGGCAGTACCGACCGGAAGGCGCTGTGAACACGGCGGCTACCGTAGGCGAAGGCATCGTCTATTTCGGCGCCGCGGTCTACGCCGGTCAAGAGGACGAACAAGAGATTGAAGACTCCTTCCTGTACGCACTCGATTCCGCCAGCGGCGAAAGGCTTTGGCGCATCCATCCCGGGCCTGGCGCATCCTTCATTACAATCGAGACAATGGCTCATTCGGCGGCCGAGGGTGCACTGTACTATGTCGCTGGCGATCGTGTCCGTGCGCTCGATGCCAAGAGTGGTTCGCTGATTTGGGAAAGCGTGTCTGTAGAAGAGTCAGAGGAAGCAAGGTCTTTTTCCCTGGTCGCGGCTGACGGCGCACTCTATGTCCGGTCTGTTTTCGACGAAAATGAGCTGCTGGTTCGGCTGGATGCGCTGGACGCGGCCGACGGCGAACGCCTGTGGCGCATTTCTCACGATCTTACTATCTCTGATTCACCTCCTGTATCTTCCACAGGGAAAGTCTACATCGCTGAGTCAAGTGACTTCGTGTCCGAGTTGGATGCGACCACCGGAGAGGCCAGCCAGCGCTTCCCTGCCGGTAACACGCTGGATTTATTGGGGCCTGCCTTTACAGTACACGAGGGCTTTTTGTACGCCAGCACAGATGATTCTCACATCTATGGTCTCGATCTGGCCAGTGGAAGCCTGATTTGGCGCAGGGATGTTGGCGGATCGGATATCTCTTCGCTGGCGAATGTCAACGGTGTCCTATACGTCATCTCCCATTTTGATGAAGACCTGTACGCACTCGACGCGGCAACCGGAAACGAGCTCTGGAGCTACAAGATAGGATACGCCGCAACAACCGCGCGGTCAGTCGCCGACGGCGTCATATACGCGGTCTCCCGTGATGGATTCCTGTACGCCCTGGAGGCCGCAAACGGAAATCTGCTCTGGCGCTATAAGAGAGAAGAGGATGAGGGCTTTCGGCATGACGCCCCGACCGTCGCTGACGGCATAGTCTATGTCAGCGCCAGGGAAGGCTCGCTCTACGCCTTCAGAGCCCACCGGGCCGCCGCCGCCGAAGAACGGCACGCGCCCCAAGTGGAAAAGGAGCCCCCTTCCGTCGAGCTTCTCTGGCGCCACAAAGTCGACGGCGCCATCGTTACGCCCGTAACCGTGCAGTCAGACATCGTCTACGTCGGCTCCGCGGAACAACAGGGAATCGCCTTCGGCCAGGGGCAGCTGAATGCCCTCGACGCCGCCAGCGGCGAGCTTCTCTGGCAACAGGCCCCTTCCCCGGCACTGGGCTCCTCCCCCGTGGTGACGGAGGGCGCGCTCTATTACGGCTCCGGCAGAAGCCGCCTTTACGCAAGGGATGCCGCAACCGGCGAGCTGCGCTGGGAAGAGACGCTCGTCCAGAACCCATTCATCCGCAGAGCCTATACCCCGATCGAGAACGAAGGGACCATCTATTTCCTCTCAGGACACGGCGCCCTCGACGCGATGGACGCGGCAACCGGAGAGCGTCTCTGGCGCTACGAGACCAAGGGGCTCCTTTTCCGCGCCGCGCCGGCATTCAGTGAAGGCGTCGTCTTCCTCGATGCGCTCGACGGCGCCGTCTTCGCCCTCGACGCCGACAGCGGCAAGTTCATCCGCCGCTTCGACACCGGCGGCAGCCAGGTCGCCAACATCGAAGCGGACGCGGGCACCCTCTTCGCCGTCTCGACAGACCAGCATCTGCTCGCGCTCGACATCGAAAACGGAGCGCTGCTCTGGCGTTAGCACGTAGGCGGCGCGGTGGGCTCCGATCTGCGGGTGGCCGGGGAAGCCGTCTACGTCACATCGCAGAATGGCGAAGTTTTCGCCCTAGACGCCGCCTCCGGGACGCCGCTCTGGCGCTTCCAGCTTGACGAGAGCATTTTTGCCGCGTTGTCAGCAGCTGAAGAAACGGTCTACGCCGGCTCACGCAGCGGCGACCTCTACGCGCTGGATGCGGCCGGCGGGACGCTGCTCTGGCGCTATGCCATCGGCGGCGTTGGCTTCTCTGCCCCTGCCGTGGCCGACGGGGTGGTCTACGTCGGAGCCAACGACGGCTACGTTTACGCGCTCAGGGCGCCGCGGTGATCTCCGTACCCGGCTGCTGCGCGGCATCAGTCCGGGGCTTTGGTTGCCGGGCGAGCGTCAACCCACTTCCATACATTGTGGACCAGCATTGGAGGCCTGACCGATGAAGAGCAACAACTGGCGGCCTGTTCCCTGGAGCCTGGCGATGCACGCCAACCTCTTCGGCCTGTTCATTATGGGAGGGCTCGTCTGGCTCATGAACGGCTGCCCACTGTCGCCGCCTCCTCAGCTGCCACCGTGGCCTGTCTATCCTTCCACCGAGTTGATCTGGAGCTACGAGACGGGTGGGAGCGTGGAAACAACGCCGACCCTGGCCGGTGGCGTACTCTATTTCGGCTCAGCCGATCACAACGTCTACGCCCTCGATGCCGCCAGCGGCGAACTCGTGTGGCGCTACCAGACGGGCAGCCCTGTCTTTTCCTCGCCCGCCGTCGCCGCTGGCATCGTCTATATTGGCTCCGACGATCACCACCTGTATGCCCTGGACGCCGCCAGCGGGGAACTGCTGTGGAAGTACGAGACGGGTGTCCTGCGCCAGCGTTTTGGTCCGGGGTCGCAGGTGCGTTCCAATCCGGTGGTTGCTGAGGGCACGGTCTACTTCGATTCAGGGGATGGCAACACGTACGCCCTCGACGCCGCGACCGGAGAGCTGCGCTGGCATGCCGCGCCGGGAGACGTGGCCTCATCTCCCGAGGCCATGAATGGAGTTGTCTTTGTCGGCGCCGGGGATGAACATCTCTATGCTCTCGATGCCGCGACCGGAGAGACGCTTTGGCGCTTCGCCACCAACGGTCACCTCGAGGATCGTCCGGCTGTGCAGGAGAACGTGGTCTACTTCAGCGCTGTTGACTGGGCCTCCAGGGACATCTTTTTGCGCGTGTACGCGCTGCAAGCCGACACCGGAGACCAGCTCTGGAGTACCAGGATTGGCCAAGTGCTTGGTGATGTCGACTATTCGCCGGTAGCAAATGGGAGCGTCGTCTACGTCTCAACCTATTCTGGACTCTACACGCTGGACAGCGCCACCGGTGAGATTCTCCACATTTACCATGGCAGTCCTTCGCGCTCCGCTCCCATCGTGGACGAAGGCGTCATCTATGTCGGTGACCTGTACGCCCTGAATGCGGCCGATGGCAACATTATCTGGCACTACGACTTGGAATTAGGCGAAAACTCGTTGGCCGCCCAGACTGGCTTCAGCGTTCATCCGACTCCAGCCAAGGGCGACGGCGTTGTCTACGTCGGCTCACTCGACGGCCACCTCTACGCCCTTGATGCGTCCATGCCCATTCCAGCCCAGGCCGCGAAGCAGGCCCCGGCCGAGGATCCCCCGGCCCCGCCGCCGCCGGCCAGCAGCAAGAAGGGAGGGACTTTCGCGGCCTATCTCTGGCGCTATGCCATCGGAATTCCCAGCACAGGTCCCACCGTTGTCGACGGAAAAGTGTACGCCGGCTCAGACGACGGATACCTCTATGTCCTGGATGCCGCCACTGGAGACCTGGACCGTCGATTTCATACAAACAGTCGCCTGGGGTCGGCGCCGGTCGTTGTCGAAGATACCGTCTTTTTCGCAACCATCGACGGTTACCTCCACGCCCTGGAACCGGCTTCCCAAACACTGCTCTGGCGATACAAGACCGGCGATGAGAACGGCTCCCCTCCCGTCGTCGCCGACGGCGTGATCTATGCCGGCTCAGCCGACGGCCATCTCTATGCGCTGGACGCCGCCGACGCAGAGCTGCTCTGGCGCTTCAGACCGGACGCTGACCCCCGCACCGGGCCGGCCGTGGCGGAGGGCATGGTCTACGTCGGCGCGACGAACGGCCTCATCTACGCCGTCGATGCCTTCGCCGGCGAAGAGCTCTGGCGGTACGAGACCGGCGCCGCAATCGAATCTGCGCCGACCGCGCTGGACGGCGTTATCTACGTCAGCTCCGACGATGACTGGGTCTACGCGCTCGACGGCGCAAGCGGCGCGCTGCTCTGGCGGCAGTGGTTGGGCGATGGCATCGACTCCTCGCCGGTCGTGGTCGACGGTGTGGTCTATCTCGGCTCCAGGGAGAACCACGTATTCGCCCTTGACGCCGCCAGCGGTACGGAACGCTGGCGATTTATGCTGGAGGACGCGGTCTCCTCCTCACCGACCGTAAGCGACGACGTTGTCTACTTCGGGGCATGGGATTGGGGTTACAATCCAAATGCTCTCTATGCCTTGGATGCCGGCAGCGGAGAAAGAAGCAAGATTTTCGACGTCGGCGGTACCGTCTCCTACTCCCCGGTTGTGGTGGACGGTGTGGTCTACGTCAGCTCCGACAACGGCTACCTGTACGCGCTCAAAGCGCACCAGCCGGCTGCGTCCAAGGCTTCCGAAGAGTAGCCTGCCCAATCTTGCCGCTGGGGGTATAATTCCAAGAACCATCCCCCCGCCCCAAATTGCCCATCCACCGGCTGTCCGATTGCCGCCGGGAATCTGTCCGCCGATAAGTGACCGGCAGATCGCGCCGGCGGCAACAGAGGGAATCGAATGCCATGAATAAGCTTCTCAGTCCCCTCCGTCGGGCCAGGACGAAAGTCGAGCACAAGAATCGCAGGCGCGTTCGCCGCCAGCCGGCCCTCCGCTGCCTCCGTACCGTCTGCATTTTGATCTTTCTTGCCGTGCTGGCAGGCTGCGGTGGACCGGGGACCCGAGGGGTCCAGGAATCTTTCACCGTGGCCGGGAGGCCGTTCCCGCTCACCTGCGAAATCTTCAGTGAGTTTCCTTGGCAAGAGTTCAGCTTCGGAGTCGATACGCCAGCCGATGTCGCCTCCATCGCGGTCGACTTGTGGGGCGTTGAAGAGGACCAGTTTCATTTCGAAAATCTGTACGGCGGCGATCTGTGGCTAATATGGAGCGGTACACATGGCCGCCGCGAACTGAGCTACTATGCTTCGTTCGGCGTAGAGCGTCGACTCGAAGCGGTTGAGGTACTGTGGACCCCGCCCGCAACTATAGCCCAGATGATCGACTGCCTGGGCGCTCCCCGCTCCTACAGCGCCTACTATGGTCCCAGCCATCACGAGGCCATTCTTTACCTCGATTTCTGGTATCCTGACCGAGGTCTATCGCTCCACCAGTCCTTTTACACGCGTATTACACCTTCCCACCCGGTAGAGCCTGCGCTGCGGATTGACGGTTTTCATGTAACGGCTGCCACGCAGCCGGGGCAAGCCGTCCCCAGCGTCTATACCGCCGGTCAAGACCCCCGCAGCACAGCCTTTGACCTGTGCCAGGTCAGGCCGTGGCCGGGATCGTTAGAGGCCATTGATGCGGATGTCGAAGAATTGCGCTGCAGCTAACCTGATGGCCTGCCAACCATTGCGGCTGACTTCCGGTTCGCGACAATGCGTTCTCTGCTAAGGACAAGCTGCTCTGCTCAGACAGAAGGGAGGGACCCGCTGATGATCGCCAAATCAAAACCGCCGTGCCGGATCACGTTCCCCGTTCTCGTTGGCGTCGCCTTTGCCCTGGCCCTCTTCGGCTCTTTTCCTGGCACGGCAAACGCGCTCGGCAGACCGACAGAAGCCTCATTCAAGCATGTTGCGCACAAGACGGATCCGGTGGAAGCAACCGGGTCCGCCGCGGTGGAGCCGCTCTGGAGTTACGCCACCGGCGCCGCCGTGCACTCCACGCCCACGGTCGTGGAAGGCGTACTCTATGTCGGCTCGATGGACGGCCACCTGTATGCGCTCGACGCCTCCACCGGGGAGCTTCGCTGGCGCTACGACACAGGCTACGGTTTCATCTCCTCTCCGACAGTAGCCGAGGGAACTGTTTACATCGGCTCGCACGACGGCAACGTGTACGCGCTGAACGCTGACAGCGGCGATCTGCTCTGGCGATATGCCGCCGACGGCCCCGTATTCTCCTCGCCCACCATCGCGAACGGCGTACTCTATGTCGGCTCGATGGACGGACATCTGTACGCGCTCGATGCCGAAACCGGGGAGCTTCGCTGGCGCTACGACACCGAATACTCCATTCTTTCCTCGCCGACCGTTGCGGAGGGAGGCATCTACGTCGGAACGTGGGGTGGTATGCTTGCACTGCATGAGGTCAATGGAACCCTTTTCTGGTTTTTCCCTGACCCATGGGGCTTGGTAACCTCCTCGCCTACGGTGGCGGAGGGCATGATCCACTTTGGATCCGAGGATGGATTGGTCTACGGCCTGCACGTTTCGACCGGGGAACTTCGCTGGTATGAGACAGCGGACAAGACAGGACGCGAAAGGAACATCCATTCCTCCCCGGAGGTGGTCGACGGTGTTCTGTATATCGGCAACGTGCAGAACAACGTGGAAGCGCTCGATGCCGCCACTGGGAAAGTTCTCTGGACCTATGCTACAGAGGATGTCGTGAACTCCTCCCCTGCCGTCGCTGACGGCGTTCTCTACGTCGGCTCCAATGACGGCCATCTCTACGCGCTCGGAGCCGACGGCGGCTCTTTTATCTGGCGCCACAAGACTGACGGCCCCGTACTTTCCTCGCCGACGGTGACTGGCGGCGCTGTCTATGTTGGCTCCGCGGACGGCCACATCTACGCCTTGCCCGCCGCGACTCCACCCCAGCCGCAAGCGGAACAGCCGACCGGACAGGAGCCGGCTGCAGAGGAATCTTCCGACGCCTCCGCCCCTGCCGGCCGCCCGGCGGAGACGGTCTCCCCACAGCTGATCTGGACCTACGAAACGGAAGGATGCGCCTGCAGGACCGGCACCCCTGCCTTCAGCGACGGCGTTATCTACCTCGGCTACGATTCCGAAATCTACGCGATTGATGCCGCCAGCGGCGAGCCGCTCTGGCGTTTCGAAACAGGAAACTGGGTCGAGTCCAACCCCGCGGTGGCCGATGGCATGGTCTACTTCGGCACCTACTATCAGGACCGCCGCCATGTCTACGCGCTCGACGCCGCCACGGGAAAAATCCAGTGGAGCTATGAGACAGGACATGAAATCTACTCTTCGCCCACAGTCGTGGACGGCATTGTCTACATCGGCTCGAACGACGGCTTTTTGTACGCGCTGCACGGGGACAGCGGCGAGCTGCACTGGCGCTACTTTACTGCCGGCCCGGTCGAGTCCTCCCCAACGGTGGTAGATGGCGTGGCCTACGTCGCTTCGGGCGGTGGTCAGCTGCACGCGCTCGATGCCGCCAGCGGAGGGCTGATCTGGCGCGCCTGGACCGGCGCGGTCAGAAAATCAACCCCGGCCGTGGCTGACGGCGTGGTCTATGTCGGCTCACTGGACGGGCACCTTTACGCGCTCGATGCCGCCAGCGGAGAACGGCTATGGCGCTACAAGGCCGTACACAACAACGCCGTCTACAAAGTGAATTCATCTCCAGCTGTGGCAGATGGCGCCGTCTACTTCATCCCGGACAATGGACATATCTATGCCCTTGAAGCCGCCACAGGAGAATTTCGCTGGGAACAGTTTGTCGTCGCCTACACCTCATATCATGACAGAAACTTCTCTCCGACCGTGGTCGATGGCGTGGTCTACGCAGGTTCCGGAGGCGGTACCCTGTTTGCCCTGGATCCGGCAACAGGAAATACGCTCTGGCGATATCCAGTAGGCTACGAGCAAGTCCCTACCCCGGCAGTGGTAGATGGAATCATCTACACCGGCTCGGACCTCGTGTACGCGCTGGACGTCAGGCCGCCACCGGCGCGGTAATCGGACGCTTGACTGCAAGAGGCCTTGTCAATTGCTCCCCGGTGACGGAACCAAGAGCTATCTACATCGGTTCACATGTTGAATCTCTTTGCGCGCACGACACGGTGTCGTGAACTTCGTGTTCGCCAAAAAAATGGCCGCGCCTTCAACGAAAACCGGTTGATTGTAATGAGATTGATCAAGGAAAAAAGAGAAACCTTGCACATTTCCTTCCAGACAAAAGGCCCGCCTTAACAGAAAGGATGTGACATCCATGAAAACATTGCGTCGACCCCTCCGCCGGGTCATAGTAACAGTCCCCCATGCAACAGACCGTCCCGCACCGGGCAGACTTGCCCTCGCCCTCACCCTGCTCTTCATCCTGGCGGGCTGCAGGCCGATACCGGACCCGGCCGCGATGGCTACGCCCCAACCGGCAGAGGAGCAGCCCACCGCGGAGCCCACGCCCATGCCGCCGTCCCGCGCAGAAAGACTGTTGCAGGAAGGCGCGCCGGAGCTACTCTGGACCTACCAGCCCGACGAGCCGGAATACACTTCGGAAGGGCGCCCGCTCTTTCTCATGCGCGCGCTGCTTGGCAGCACGGTCTACGTCGGCGCGCCCGACGGCTACATCCTTGCCCTGCATCCCGAAACCGGCGAAACTCTCTGGAGCTTCCAGGCGGGCGGCAACTTCCACGGCTCGCCCGCACATTTCGACGGCAGCGTCTTCTTCGGCTCGGAGGACGGCAACCTATACGCCATCGACGCCGCCAGCGGTGACCTTCTCTGGCAACTCAAGACCGACCTCACCGCCAACCGGGTTATCGCAGAAGACGGCGTCGTCTATTTCAACACCGCTGGCAGCATCATCTATGCGCTGGACCCGACGAGCGGCGAGGAGATCTGGCGCAGTGAAATCGACAATGACAGCCTCGCCCTCAGAGCCGTGGACGGGGGTGTCCTCTATGCCATCGCAGACGCCGAAATTTACGCGCTCGACACCGCCGGCGGCGAGACGCTTTGGCGCCACTCGGCCGACGACTGGCTGATCGCCTTTCACGTCGAAAAAGGGGTGGTCTACTTCACGACATTCAGCAAAGAGCTGTACGCGCTGGATGCGAGTAGTGGGGAACCGCTCTGGCGCGCCGAGACTGAGAGCCTGGTCAACGCATCGCCGGTTGTCGTGGATGGCATGGTCTACCTTGCCTCACATGAATCGGATTTCGACACACGCGACAGCCTCATCTATGCCCTTGACGGTGAAACGGGCTCTGAAATCTGGCGCTACGACTCAGTAACCAGTGTTTTCTTCTCTCCGGTGGTGGTCGAAGGCGTGCTGTATGGCGGTTCGATTGCAGGACATCTCTACGCGCTCGACGCAAGGACAGGGGAGGTTCTCTGGCGTTTTCAGGCGGAGGAAGAACTCTGGCGCTTCCCCACGGGGCTTGGCGTGGCTTCCACGCCGGCGGTGGTCGATGGCGTGGTCTTTTTCGGCACCGACTGGAACCACCTCCTCTTCGGTGTGGACAGCGAGACCGGCGAGGAGCTGTGGCGCTACGAGACCGAGAGCGGCGCGATGGGCTTCATGACGGAAGACGAGGGTGTACTCTACGCCTTCTTCTACGGCGGCGACGTGAACGCGCTCTTGCCGAGAATTGAGCGGTAGCGCGAGTAGAAGGACAGTTCAATGAGCCGTCCTGAGGTACCACAATGGTGCGTCCGCCGACTGTTCGATTGCCTCCAAATGGGACGCAGTTGGCGTCGGGGTCAAGCGAAAGGAGCGAAAGCCATGGCAACATCAGGCCGAGAACTCCGTAGCGCCAGAGGAGAGGCTGCGCGTCCAACACGCAAGCATGCGCCGGGCAGAGTGGTCCTTGTCCTCACCTTGCTGCTCATCCTTGCGGGCTGCAGGCCGATACCCGATCCGTCGGCGAGTGGCCACACCCTTACCGGCACAGGAACAACCCCCTGAGGAGCAGGAGGTAGAGGAGCAACCAACCGCAGAGGAACCGGTCACAGAGGAACCCGTCGAAAAGGTGTCGCGCGCAGAGAGGCTGTTGCAGGAAGGCGCGCCGGAGCTACTCTGGACCTACCAGCCGGATGAGCCGGAAGTAGATTCGGACGGCATGCCCCTGTCTCTCGCACGCGCGCTGATCGGCGAAACCGTCTACGTCGGCGCGGCGGACGGATATGTCCACGCACTGCACGCCGACAGCGGCGAGCTGCTTTGGAGCTTCCAGGCCGGGGGCAACGTCTATAAGAAGGCTTCACCCGTCCAAATCGGCGGCAGCGTTTTCTTCGGATCAGAGGACGGCAATCTGTACGCGCTCGACGCCGCCAGCGGTGCACTGCTGTGGCAGCATAGCTCCGATGTCGCGATCCTGCGGGTTATGGCGGCGGACGGCGTCCTCTACTTCGCTGCGGAAGACCGCATTACCTACGCGCTGAATCCCGTGAGCGGTGAGGAGCTCTGGCGCAGTAGGATCGAGAATGACCTGCCGTTGCTCAGCGCTGTTTCCGGGAGCGTGGTCTATGCCGTCACGGCAAACACACTGTATGCGCTGGATGCTGCCAACGGCGAGCTGCTTTGGGTCTACGCGGCAGACGACACGGTGTGGCACAAACTCGCTGTCTCAGAGACCTTCTACTTCAATACCGGGGGAGAGCTCTTTGCGCTTGACGCTGCAACCGGACAAGAGACCTGGAGCGTTTCTACTGATGATCTCGTCTCCGGCCGACCGATGATTTTCGACGGCGTATTCTATTTCAGTCTGATTGGGGGGAGTGCACACGCGCTTGAACTCGAGACCGGAGAGGAACTCTGGCGCTTCGATATAGGAATGTTTCCCAGTCTCTCACCAACAGTAATCGACGGTGTTCTGTACGGCCGTTCGATGGACGGAACGGTCATCGCGATAGACGCCAAAACCGGAGTTCCCCTCTGGGGCGGGGGTGCGGGCCGGGGCAGCGACTCCCTACCCGTGGCGGAGGAAGGTGTAGTCTACTTGAAGACCTACCGGGGTCTCGTTGGCGCCGTGGACGCCATGACGGGAGAGTTGCTCTGGCGCTTCCAGACTGAAGACGGTGCAATAGCCAGTCTGATGGCAGACGAAGGCGTATTCTACATATTCCAAGATGACGGCGCCGTGATCGCACTACTGCCGAGAATCGAGCGGGAGAGCGAATAGGGCGAAAGGGAGATCGAGCGCGGTGCGCTATCCGTCGCGACGCATCAGGCTGAAGCTCTGGGCCGTCGGGCCGCCGTCGGGCGCGGTCGCGAGGAAGAGCGCCAGCGGGGCGACCTCCTCCGGCTCCTTGAACCACTCGCCGTCCGGGATGGCCGGTTCGTCCGCTGTGGGAACGGGGGTCATGGCTGTATTCACCGGCCCCGGAATCAGCTCGTTGACGCTGATGTTGTCGCCGCGCAGCTCCTGGCCGAGGATACGCGTAAACATCCACAGTCCGGCTTTGGAAACACTGTAGGCCGATGACCCGGCCGCGCCGCGATGGCCCATGCCCGAGCCGACCGTGATGATCTTGCCGCCGCCGCGCGCCTTCAGGTGGGGAATGGCCGCCTTGGCGCAGAGGTAGGCGCCGGTCAGATTGATCGCGATCGTCTCGCTCCACACGGCCGCACTGCTGTCAATCACTTCACTTTTCGACGGAGAAACGCCGGCGTTGACCACGAGGATGTCGAGACCGCCGAATCGGGCCGCGGTCTCGGCGACCGCCCGCTCGACCGAAGCCGGATCGGACACGTCGGTGGTCACGGCGAACGCCCGCCCGCCGGCCGCCTCGATTTCAGCAGCCACCGCCTCGATCTGCGCACGCGTGCGCGCGGCGCAACAGACGGCGGCGCCCGCGCCGGCGTAGGCGATCGCAATCGCACGGCCAATGCCGCGCCCCGCACCGGTCACCAAGGCCACCTTTCCGGCCAGCGCCTCTTCTCTATTCGTCATAACCTCCTCCTGCAGGAATCCATTGACCACCGACCACCGAATTGACACATCCCTGCCGATAAAAGAAAATCTGGGGCGAACTCAGAACCGGTCGGCAATACAACTGAAAACTGAAAACGAGAAACTAAAAACTCCAACAATGGCACGCGTCGCACTGGAATCCACGGTCATCAGCCACGGTCTGCCCTACCCGGACAACCTGAGACTGGCGCGCGAGATGGAGGAGATCATCCGCCGCCACGGAGCCGAGCCGGCCACGGTCGGCGTGATCGGCGGGGAGCTGATCGCCGGACTCAACGAGGCGCAGATCGAACGGCTGGCGACCGCAGCGGACGTGCGCAAGGTCAGCCGCCGCGACCTGCCGGTCGTCGTCGCCCGCAAGCTGGACGGCGCCACAACCGTCGCCGCCACAATCTGGATCGCGCACCGCGCCGGCATCGAGCTGTTGGCCACCGGCGGCATCGGCGGCGTTCACCGCAGTTCGACGCCGGGCATGAGCGCCGATGTCAGCGCAGACCTGCAGGAGCTGGCGCAGACGCCGGTCATCGTCGTCTGCGCCGGCGCAAAGGCGCTGCTCGACCTGCCGGCCACGCTCGAATACCTGGAGACGCACGGCGTGACGGTCATCGGCTACGGCACAGAGGCGTTCCCCGCCTTCTACAGCCGCAGCAGCGGACTGCCTGTCGATCTACGTTGCAACTCTCCCCAGGAGGTGGCGGAGATCTGGCGGGCGAAACGGGAACTGGACCTGGCGGGAGGTCTGCTTGTGGCGGTGCCCGTGCCGGAGGAGGACGAGATTCCCTCGGCGGCGATCGAACCTCTGATCGAGCGGGCGCTGGCCGACAGCGAGGCCGCGGGTCTGCGCTCAGCCGAGGTGACGCCCTACCTGCTGCGGCGCATTGCCGAACTGACCGGCGACCGCAGCCTGCGCGCCAATCTGGCGCTGCTGCGCAACAATGCCCGCGTTGCCGCCGCGATCGCGGCGGCCCTCAGATAATACGTTTCGACAGTTGGAGCCGCAATAGGGGAGCAGGCCGTTGCGTGGATGGATGAATGGCCTATGCCAGCCCCATCAGTTTCAGGAACTCGTTGCGTTCCAGGACTTCCTTCTCCAACAGCGTCTCGGCCAGGATATGCAGTTTGTCCTGGTTGGACGTAAGAACTTCCTTGGCGCGCGTGTAGGCTTCTTCGACGATGCGCCGCATCTCGCGGTCAATGGAGCGCGCCACATCCTCGCTGTAGGCGCGCCGTTCTCCCAGCTCCATGCCCAGAAACGGGTTGGTCTGGCCCTGGACCAGCTGCATCGGACCCAATTCCTCGCTCATGCCAAAGCGCGTTACCATATCTTTGGCGTCCTTCGTAACCTGCTTCAGGTCGGCGGCGGCGCCGGTTGTGATCTCTTCGAAAACCAGCTCTTCAGCTACGCGCCCGCCCAGAGCGCCGGCCAGCTCGTCTTCGTACTCTGCCTGGCTCTTGAGCCGCCGCTCCTCGTCCGGCAGCGGCATGACATAGCCCAGGAACGTGCCGCGGCTGACAATACTTATCCTCCTGACCGGGGCCGAGTGTTCAAGCATCTCGAACACAACGGCATGGCCCGCCTCGTGATAGGCGGTCACGCGCCGCTCTTCGTCGCTGAGTATCTGGCTCTTGCGCGCCGGCCCGGCCATCACGCGCTCGATCGACTCGACCAGTTCATCCATGCCGATGGCGCGCTTGTCGCGGCGGGCGGTCAGGATCGCCGCCTCATTGAGCAGATTTTCCAGGTCAGCGCCGACAAGGCCGGGTGTCTGCCTGGCGATCGCACTGAGGTCGACGTCCGGCCCCAGCGGTTTGCCGCGTGCATGGACGTGCAGGATCGCCTCACGCCCGCGCTGGTCCGGTCTGTCCACCACGATTTTGCGGTCGAAGCGGCCCGGCCGCAGCAGGGCGGGGTCGAGGATATCGGGGCGGTTGGTGGCTGCGATAACGATCACGGTCGTGTCGCTGTCGAAGCCGTCCATTTCGACCAGGATCTGGTTGAGCGTCTGCTCGCGTTCGTCGTTGCCGCCGCCCATGCCCGCGCCGCGATGACGGCCGACCGCGTCGATCTCATCGATAAAGATGATGCAGGGCGCGTTCTTCTTGGCCTGCTCGAAAAGGTCGCGCACTCGGCTGGCGCCGACGCCGACGAACATCTCGACAAATTCGGAGCCGCTGATGCTGAAAAAGGGCGCGCCGGCCTCGCCCGCCACCGCCTTGGCCAGCAGCGTTTTGCCGGTGCCCGGCGAACCGACCATGAGCACGCCCTTGGGGATACGCGCGCCGAGCGCTGCGAACTTCTCCGGCTCCTTGAGAAACTCGACGACCTCCTGCAACTCCTGCTTGGACTCCTCCGAACCGGCGACATCCTCGAAGGTGACGGTCGGTCGGTCGGCCTCCTCCATCTTTTTGGCGCGACTGCGCCCGAACTGCATGGCGCGATTCTGCCCGCCCGCGCCGGCTTGGCGCATGATGAAGATGAAGAAGCCGAAGATCAGCATCATGGGCAGGAGCATGATCAGCCAGTTGAAAAAGGCGCCGCTGTTGGGCGCGCGCTCCACGTCTATAGGGATCGCGGCCAGCTGATCTGCGGTCACGCCGAAAGTCTTGAGCGAGTCGAGCAGGCTCTCCCCCGACTCTTTGCGGCTGCGGCGGCGCTCGTTGTCGGAGATCTCGACGATTACGTCGTCGCCCTGCACCACGATGCGCTGCACGGAGCCATTGCGCACATATTCGGCGACCTGGTTCAGCCCGAGGAGGTTGTCGGCGGCGTTCGGTGGGTTGATGAAGAGGCGGTAGGCAAAGAAAAGCAGGATCGCCAGCAGTATCCAAAGCCAGCTGCGTCGGAACATCTGGCGGTAACGGTCGTTCGGGTTCTCATCCGGCGGCCGCTCGCCGTCCGGTCTTCTCTCGTTGTTCATCATTGCGGAAAATCCCTGAAACAGACGCCCAAAAAAGGCTGCACCGGCACAGTGTACAGGTTGTGCGCCCAGTATAGCAACAGATGGCCGCCTGTTTCAGTAAGCCGGAAACCAGTGTCTTGCACACCGCCGCCGTACAGTTGCGATCGGCGCGCCGCAGGTTATGCGGCGATCACAGACTTTGCAGCCGGTCTACGATGCTGACGCCGGTCGCGTGCGTTATCGCTTTGTGAATGGGCTGTTTGCCCCGGTGCCGGGTGTGGTGGGGAATCGAGGACTCGTCCGGCTTGTCGCTGAAGCTGATGATCAGGCAGCCCCGCTCCTTCAACCACAGAACGGCCTCGCGCACCTCCTGCGTGATGCAGATCTCCTGGTGGAAGCGCTCCTCCGCCGGCACGTCATCGGCCAGGTTGTTCATATGCTCGAGCGTGGCGAGAAACTCTTCGCGGCGGAACTGTTTGAAGGGGGTCGGGTCCCCCTGCGAAACCGCGGTGTTTACCGCTTCGTGGGCCTGGCGCATCGCTTCACTGACGCGTCCGCCGCCGGCAATGCAGACCTCGGCATAGCGAACGAACTGCGCGAAAGTCTGCACGGCGCCGCTCTCGATGCGCTCGATCAGGTCGGTGCAATCAAGCCCGTCATTGTTGAGCACGAGGCAGATATAGGCCAGGTAGTCCTGGTTGTCGCCGGTCAGATGATGGTAGCGGGCACGGTTGAGGTGCTCATAGTGCTGCGTGAAGCGCTTGGCGTTGAACTTGTCGCCCAGCAGGCCGCCGACTGTGCGGTAGAGGCCCTTCAGACGGGCGACGTCGATGGCGCGGTTGTTGCGTCCACGCGCGCCGATGGCCGTCTTGTCCAGGTCGAGAACGACCGCGGTGTTTTCATCCAGCCGCAGGCCGTTCCGCTGCGCCCATTGGATCCAGTCCACCAGCTGGCTCCAGCGATTGGCCTCGAACATGCCGGTCTCTTCATCGGCGTTGAACTGTTCCGGCTCGTTGGCCTTTTCGTTGCCGATGAAGCAGGCGCTGGGAATCGCGGGAACCCCGCCGTTGAGCGGTTCCTCGTCGTCCAGGGGCGGTTCGTCCGCCGAGCGCAGGGAGCGCATCACCTGAAATGTGTTTCCGTCGCCGGAAAGGGTGTCGCCGATAAAGAGCAACTCTTCAACGGTTGCCGCACGCCGCTTCTGCGCCTGCTCCAGGATCCACAATGCGACCTGAGCATAGGACGTGTCCTGCTTGCGGGGGACGACGTCATTGGGCAACCCGAGTTGGTAGCGGGCCGACTTCAGGCCGGGGATCTGGCGCGTGAGCGGCTCCAATTTGCGGTAGACAACCAGATCGCCGATTAGCTCATCCAGGGACGTCAGCCCAAAATTCTCAACCGCGATCGGATAGGCTTCTCTGGTCTGCGTATTGCCCAATTCTTCACCTTCCATTTCAGCTTCCAGCCTTCAGATGTCCGTCAGCACCGCAACCGAGCAACCGAAGACCAGGACTGACCGCTGAAAGACTCGCCGCGCCGTGCCCTGCCCACGATTCTACCCTATGCCAGATTGTTATGTAAAATTTCCGGCGCGTTTGCACAACGACGCATTGGCTAGCGACTCGCGGTCAAGACTGCGCTTGCCACCGCCAACTGTTCCGACGCGTCTATTTTTTCGCCGCCAATATAGCCCTGCGAAACAAGAAATTCAGCGTTGAGCAGGCTACCGCCGGCCGCGCCCCGAATCGTATTGTGTCCCAGCGTCAGAAATTTCACATCCAGCAGCGGATCGGGCCGCAGCCGGCCCGCGACCGTCGCCATGCCGGGAATGCTGCCGGCCAGCCGGTCCATGCGCGGCTGGGGGCGGTCGGCCTCTTCGCGGTAGACAATGGCCGGCTGGGGCGCGCTCGGCAGGCCCATGCGCTGCGGCAATGGGTCGTACTCGTCCCAGGCCCGGCGCACATCTTCCAGGCTGGCTCGCTGCGCGAACTCGACGCTGACCGCTGCCAGATGGCCGTTACGGACCGGAACGCGGTTGCAATGCGCGCTGACGACGAAATCGGCCATCTGCACGGCCTGACCGTCGAACTTTCCCAGCAGTTTCTGCGGCTCGCGGCGTTCCATCTTCTCCTCTTCGGACCCGATGAACGGGATCACGTTGTCGATGATATCCATCGACGGCACGCCGGGATAGCCCGCTCCACTGGTCGCCTGCATCGTCACGACGAAGACCTTCTCAACACCGAACGCCTCGTGCAACGGATGCAACGCACTCACCAGGTGCGTGGTGGAGCAGTTGGGATTGGTGGTGATGAATCCCGGCCAGCCCCGCTCAATCTTCTGACGCTCGATCAGCCCGACATGTTCCGGGTTGACCTCGGGGATCAGCAGCGGCACATCCGGCTCGTAGCGGTAAGCGCTGGCGTTGCTGCATACGACGTATCCGGCCGCGGCCAACGCCCCTTCTACGGCGTGCGCCGGTTCGCTGGGCAAAGCGCTGAAGACCAGCTCACAGTCGATGCCGGGCGCCATCTCCTGCAGGGTCCAGTCGCGCAGGTGGGGCGGCATGTCCCCGCGCAGGAGCCAGTTGCAGGCGTCGGCGTAGCGCTTGCCCGCGTTGCGTTGCGACGCGCACAGCACGGTCAGCTCAAACCAGGGATGCCCCTGCAGCATCTGCACAAACCGCTGCCCCACCGCGCCGGTCGCGCCCAGCACGCCCACTCGAATCTTCGGCTGATTGAACTGTGAAAGTCCTGTCATTGGAATTTACTCCATCCCAGCGGCAAGTTCACACTTTCCACTAATAATTGCTGAAATGCAACGCGACGATATCGCTCAGAACGCCGGCCGCGGTCGCCTCGACGCCCGCGCCCCGGCCCTGAATAACCAGTGGGTTGGGACTGTACCAGCGGCTGTAGAACTCGACCAGGTTGTCGGTACCGGTCAATCGCCCCAGCGGACTGTCCTTGGCGACCGCGGTCAGGCCGACGCTGCAGGCGCCGTCCGCCAGCGTGGCCGCATAGCGTAGGACCTTGCCCTCGGACGCGGCGCGCGCCACCTCCTGCCGGTACGCCTCGTCGAGCGACGGCAGCGCCGCCAGAAAGTCGTCTACGCTCAGGCCGGCCAGCCGCTCAGGATAGAGGCCGCTGACCTCCACCTGCGCCATCTCGATGCGCCAGCCGATGCCGCGCGCCAGGATAAGCGCTTTGCGCGCCACGTCTACGCCGCCCAGATCGTCGCGCGGGTCCGGCTCGGTGTAACCCAGGCGGTAGGCTTCCTGCACCGTTTCGCTGTAGGTGCGGCCCTGCTCGAGTCCGGTCATCAGAAAGCCAAGCGTGCCGCTGAAGGAACCGGCGATCCGCTCGATCTCGTCGCCGCTCGACACAAGCCGGTCGAGCGTTGCGATCACCGACAGACCCGCGCCCACCGTCGTCTCGTAGCGCAGCGCGGCCAGGGAACGCGGCGCGGCGGCAGCGCCTCCGATGCGGTTGAGCCGGTCGTAGACCTCCTGCGCGGCGGTCAACGGCCTCTTGTTCGCCAGAACGACCTGGTAGCCCCGGTCCAGCGCGAAGAAGAGGGCATCCAACGTCTCGTCCGACGCGGTGCAGTCGACAACGACCGCGCCCCACCTTCCGACATCCTCAACAAGCGCGGCCGGACTGGGATAGGCGCGACCAAGCGAATGGGAGGCGAGCGCGCCGCCGTTCTCCTTCAGCTGCAGGATATCGTCCAGCAGCTGGCCGCTGAAGCCGCCCTCCGGCGGCGCGATCGCGCCGCTGCTGTCGCTCAGCGCCAGCCAGGCGATGCGCAGACCGTACTCCCGCTCCAGAAGAGGCCGCTTTTCCTCGATCTGACGCAGCAACGCCCGGCCCACTCCGCCCAGCCCAAGCAGGATGACCGGCTTGGGCGGCTTCTGTGATTGCTCGGACCCCGTCGCGGATGCGTTGGCCATGCCTCTACTCCGTTCCCAGTTCAAAAGTGTCGTGGATGGCGCGAATCGCATCGTCGGCGGATGCCTGCAGCACGACGAGGCTTATGTTGGCCTCGCTCGAACCCTGCGCGATCGCGATCACGTTGATGCCCTGCGCGCCGAGTGCGCTGAAGACGCGCGCGGCGATGCCGGGCGTGCCCTTCATGCCGGCGCCGATCACCGCCACAATTACGATATCCGGCTGGCTGCTGATCTCCTCGATCATCTGCTGCGCCAGCTCTCGACCAAACTCCTCTCTGAGCGCGGCAATCACCGCCTCGCCCTCCGACTCCGGCACGACGAAACAGATGCTCTGTTCGCTGCTACCCTGGCTGATCATCAGCACATTGGCGCGCTGACGGGCAACCGCGTCGAATGTGCGCGCCGCAATGCCGGGCACTCCGATCATGCCGCGGCCGGCAATGGTAATCAGACGCAGATCGCGCACCGCAGTGATCGCCTTGACGCCGTGGTGTAGCTCGCGACTCCTCTCGACGATGCGCGTGCCCGGATGGTCCGGGTTGAATGTGTTCAGCACCCGCAGCGGTATCTTCCTCTCCACTGCCGGCGTGACTGTCTTGGGATGCAGCACCTTGGCGCCGTAGTAGGCCAGCTCGGCCACCTCCTCGTACGAAAGCTCCACCATCGAGCGCGCGCTGGCGACGATGCGCGGGTCCGCGGTCATCACGCCGTCGACGTCGGTCCAGATCTGGATCTCGTCTGCATCGAGCGCCGCGCCCAGAACGGCAGCCGAATAGTCGGAGCCGCCCCGCCCCAGCGTGGTGGGCACGCCGTTCTCGGTCGCGCCGACAAATCCGGTCACTACCGGCACGACACCGCTCTGCAACATCGGCAACAGGCGGTCGCGGCTGCGGCTAACCGTCGGCTCCATCAGCGGATTGGCGCCGCCGAACTGGTCGTCGGTGATGATCAGCTCGCCGGCGTCGACGAACTGTGCCTTGACGCCCCTGGCGCGCAGTACAGCCGCCAGCAGCGGCGCGCTCAGCCGCTCGCCCACGCCGCTGACGACGTCGAGCCCGCGCTGTGTCAGCTCGCCGAGCACAGTGATGCTGCGGCAGAGGCGTTCAAACTCGCGCAGGCGGTTGTCGAACAGCCTGCCGAGCGCGGCCCGCTCCACGCCGTCCTCGATCAGCTGACCGGCCACCACCTGGTGCCGCACCAACAGCTGGCTGCGCGCGTCGCGGTAGGGCGTTTCGTCGCCGGCCGCAGCCGTCTGGGCAGCCTCGATCAGCGTATTGGTCACCCCGCTCATCGCGCTGACAACGACCAGAACGCCGGGACTGTCTGCCCCCTGCTCACCGCTCTTCGCCGCGGGCCCGCATTTGGCCTGCTTCTCGACAGCGCCGGCCACAATCTGGGCCACGCTGTCAATCGAATCGGTCGTGCCGACCGACGTTCCGCCGAATTTCATTACGATCATACGCATTCAACTCGCTCTTCGGGTAAAAAATACCCCTCGTCGCGCAGACGAGAGGTAGCAAAAGAAAGTTCCGCCTCTCATCTACCAGAATCGTCCATGCGCCGCAAAGCAACTGGATCGGCGCAATACATCTGCCGGAATTGGCACCTACGTCACGGAAAATCCTTCAGTTTCCGCTACCGGGTTGCCGAGGCTTCACAGGGCCGGTCCCTCCGCCTCTCTGGATAAGAGCCCAGTTATTCGGTTGTTAGGGGAAGACTATAGCAGGTGATTGGAGAGAAGTCAAGATTCGGGGAGGGATTGCGCACGATGTGGTTCGAGGGCGGAATGGCGCCTCTCAGACCAAGCGCACCGTCACCGCCCAGATATCCGACGCCAGCGGCCTTCTCAACGACAACACCCGCGACTACGACCCCGCGCCGGGTACGTTCGTGTCGCCGGATTCGATGTGCCCGAGTGGATTGAGCAAATGTATTGGACGATGCAACAAACTCCTCTTGGCAGGCGTTGGGATGGCGCAATCCAGGGGAAACAACTGATGCAGGGGGACGAACCTCCATACCCATTAGACTATGGGACATACGGGGAACGGGGAGGCCGAGCGGCGTGATTCTTTCCTGCTCCCCCTTTGCGATCCTGTCGTATCGCGCTACACTGAACCTGAAAAGGCCATAGCAAGAACAGACATGCGTATTTCAGGGCCGTAGTGTGAAACGATGAAAACCGTTACGCTGACACTGAAACTTCCGAACGCATTAGCTGCCGAGGCAGGTGAAGCAGGACTGCTCACTTCTGAATCATTGACGGCACTCTTGCGGCGTGAAGTGCAGCAACAGCGCGTCGACAACCTGATTACCGCGTTTGAACGGCTTGACCGGGAGGAAACGAACGCTCTCGGCATTGAAGAAATCGCGGCGGAAATCGCTGCCGCACGAGCGGAAAGGCGCAGCGGTGCGTCTTGTTCTTGATACCAATACAGTCATCTCCGCGCTCCTCTGGCAAGGGGCGCCGCGACGGATTCTGCTCTCCGCCCACGCCAACGTTGTACAGCTCTACACCTCTATTCCTCTCTTGATTGAACTTGACGATGTGCTGCGCCGCACCAAATTCCAGGCACGGCTGCGCCAGGCCCGCGTTACGGCAAACGTATTGGTGCTCGGCTATGCCGCCCTTGCAACCACTGTCGAGCCGGTGGCGATTCCACCGGTAATCCTGTCCGACCCGGACGACGATGCTGTACTTGCCTGTGCCCTGGCCGCGCAGGCCGAAGCAATCGTGTCAGGCGATAGCCATCTGCTTCAGTTGGGCGCCTACGCTGCCATCCCCATCTTGCCTGCTGGAATCTTGCTCGAACAGATTGCACTGTAGTCCGATCCAAGTATCCGCTCATCCCGCGGCCCAACGCGCCAACGCTTTCTCAGGCGACGAAATCTCATCAACCGACGTATAGTAGTGGCTCTCCCAATCCTGCTGCGGCATGCCGACGAACAGCATCAAATTGAGGGGGTACTCCTCCGTATCGGCGACGCGGCGGAAATCATCGCGGAAGAGAAACGTCGGCTTGCCCAGCGCGATCGCCACACCCAACTCGACCATCACACCCTCGTCGGGCGGCACGCCGTTCACGATAGCAAAGATGGCGTCCGCGTCGCGCGCGTCCCTGCAGCAGAGTTGCCCAACGCGGTAGGCCCAGCCCGGTACGCTGGGGTCGACCTCCGGGCTGGTACGAGAGAACGGTTCCCACACATCCAGCCCGAGCCCGGCGATCGCGTCAACAATCGGCGGCAGCAACAGCTCGCGCTGCTGCGCAGAAAAACCGTACGGGTTGGCAAGGTAAACGGATTTCATGCAGATCCTTCGTTTCTGAGTTTTGCAGTGGCTGGGCCCAGACTACCCGTAGTATGCCTGCAGACTGCGGACGTTCAGCTCCGCGTCCATCATGGCGCGGATACCGTTGACCGCCGCCTGCGCCGCCGAAAGCGTCGTGATCAAGGGAATCTCCATGCGCGTGGCCAGCGTGCGGATCTTCTGGCCGTCGCTGCGGCTGCCGGGGCCGAGCGGCGTGTTGATAATCAGGTGGATCTTGCCGTCGCGCATCGCGTCGAGAGTCGTGTAGGAGGCATCAGGCGTGAGCGGATCTTTCGCCCGCTCCTCGGCCGTGGCCTTGCTGAGGACGTCCACCGGCAGCCCCACCCGCTGGATCAGCGCGGCCGTGCCGGGCGTCGCGTAAAGCGAGAAACCCATGCGGTCGAAATCGCGCGCCAGCTTGAGCGCGGCGCCCTTGTCGTAGTCGTTGACGGTGATCAGCACGCCGCCTTCGACCGGCAGACGGTATTCGGCGCCCAACTGGCTCTTGGCGAACGCGTGCCCGAAGTTCTGCGCATGGCCCATCACCTCGCCGGTGGAGCGCATCTCCGGCCCCAGCAACGTGTCCGCGCCGCTGAACTTCTTCCAAGGCAGCACAGCCTCCTTCACGAAAAAGCCCTTCACCGCCGGCTCGTCGAGCAGCCCAACCTCCGCCAGCGACTTGCCGGCCATCACCCGCGCCGCCAGCTTCGCCAGCGGCACACCGGTCGCCTTGCTCACAAAGGGCACCGTCCGGCTCGCGCGCGGGTTCACCTCCAGCACGTAGACAACGTCGTCCTTGATGGCATACTGCACGTTCATCAGACCGCATACGCCCAGCGCCAGGCCCAGCTTCTCGGTGTACTCACGAATAATGCTCAGATGGTAGCCGCTGATCTTGTAGGGCGGCAGCACGCAGGCGCTGTCGCCGCTGTGGACGCCGGCCTCTTCGATGTGCTGCAAAATGCCGCCGATGACGACCTGCTCGCCATCGGCGATCGCGTCAACGTCGACCTCGTATGCGTCTTCAAGGAACCGGTCGACCAGAATCGCGACCTCCTGGCCGCTGGTGGTCATCTCGGTGTCCACGTTTACGGCGTAGGCCATGTAGTGGCGCAGGCTCTGCTCGTCGTCGACAATCGCCATCGCGCGCCCGCCCAGCACATAGGAGGGGCGCACAACCAGCGGATAGCCGATGCGGCCGGCGATGGCGAGCGCCTGTTCGGCGCTGCGCGCGATGCCGTTCGCCGGCGCGGGGATCTCCAGCTCGGCCAGCAGCGCGCTGAAACGCTCCCGGTCCTCGGCCAGCTCGATCGCCTCAGGCTGCGTGCCGAGAATGGGCACGCCCGCGGCCTGCAGCCCGGCCGCCAGGTTGAGCGGCGTCTGCCCGCCATACTGGACCAGCACCTTCACGCCGGGCGCGCCCGCAGCCTCGCGCTGGTAGATGTGCAGCACGTCTTCGAGTGTGAGCGGCTCGAAATAGAGGCGGTCGCTGGTGTCGTAGTCGGTGCTGACCGTCTCCGGGTTGCAGTTGATCATCACCGTCTCGTAGCCCATCTCCTGCAGCGCGAAACTGGCGTGGCAGCAGCAGTAGTCGAACTCGATCCCCTGGCCGATGCGGTTGGGCCCGCCCCCAAGGATGATCACCTTGTCGCGCGCGGTGGGCGGGGCCTCGCCCTCACTCTCGTAGCTGCTGTAGAGATAGGGCGTGAAGGCCGCGAACTCGGCCGCGCAGGTGTCGACCTGGTGATAGGTGGGCAGGACGCCATGCCGGTGACGCAGCGCGCGTATGCCGGCCTCGCTGGCCGGCGCCGTTCCGTTCCCGGCCTCATTCAGAACGCGCGCAAGCTGCGCGTCGCTGAACCCAATACGCTTCGCCTGGCGCAGCGTCCACGCCTCCAGCTGCGGTGCACGCCCGATGCCGACCTGGAAACGGGCGATCTCCTGCATCTGCGCCACAAACCAGGGGTCGTAGATCTCGGCACACTCCCGCAGGGCAACATGCGATGGAGCTTCCTCTCCCGCCTCCCCACTCTCTCCCCGGCCTTCCCTCTCGGCCTGCAGCAACCGCTCGAAGACGGCGAAGAGCCGGTCGCGGTTGGGCGCGTGCAACAGATCGGCGGCCGACGTGCCGGGCGGATATCCTCTGAGCTGCCCGTCGTTGTCGCGCGCCAGCGGGCCGAGGCCGTCGCGCCCGATCTCGAGGCTGCGCACGCCCTTTTGCAGCGCCTCCTTGAAGGTGCGGCCGATCGCCATCACCTCGCCGACCGACTTCATCTGCGGCCCCAGCTCGCGGTCGACGCCGGGGAACTTCTCGAACGCCCAGCGCGGGATCTTCACAACGACATAGTCGATCGAAGGTTCGAACGCGGCCACCGTCTCCTGCGTGATGTCGTTGTTCAACTCGTCCAGCTTATAGCCGACCGCCAGCTTGGCCGCCAGCTTGGCGATCGGGAAGCCGGTCGCCTTGGACGCCAGCGCGCTCGAGCGGGAGACGCGCGGATTCATCTCGATCACGACGACGCGGCCCGAATCCGGATCAACCGCGAACTGGACGTTGCTGCCGCCCGTCTCGACGCCCACCTCCCGCATCACCAGCCGCGCCTGGTCCCGCAGCCGCTGGTACTCCTTGTCGGTGAGCGTCTGCGCCGGCGCGACGGTGATGCTGTCGCCGGTGTGAACGCCCATCGGGTCGAGGTTCTCGATCGAGCAGACCACGACGAAGTTGTCGGCCCGGTCGCGCATCACCTCCAGCTCATACTCCTTCCAGCCGATCAGCGACTCCTCGACCAGAACGGTATGCACAGGGCTCTCGCGCAGCCCCCAGGCCACCTTCTCGTCGAACTCCTCCATCGTGAAGACGGTGCCCGCGCCGCTGCCGCCCAATGTGAAGCTGGGGCGAATAAAGATGGGAAAGTGCCCGATGACGTTTTCAAAGATCTCGCGCGCCTCTTCGAGCGAATGGGCGATACGGCTGCGCGGCGACTCCAGCCCGGCCTCCGACATCGCCCGTTTGAACAGATCGCGGTCCTCGGCCACCTGCATCGCGCGCAGATTGGCGCCGATCAGCTCAATGCCGTGCCGCTCAAGAATGCCCTGCTCCGCCAGGGCCACCGCCAGGTTGAGGCCCGTCTGTCCGCCGACTGTGGGCAGCAGCGCGTCGGGACGCTCCTCGGCGATGATCTTCTCCAACAGTTCGACGGTGAGCGGTTCGACGTAGGTGGCGTCGGCCATCTCCGGGTCGGTCATGATCGTGGCCGGGTTGGAGTTGACCAGAACGACGCGGTAGCCTTCGGCCTTGAGCGCCTTGCACGCCTGCGCGCCCGAATAGTCAAACTCACAGGCCTGGCCGATGACGATCGGGCCGGAACCGATGATGAGAATCGAGGAGATGTCGGTGCGTTTGGGCATGAGGAGTTTTGAGTTTCTGGTTTCTTGTTTTCAGTAACTGCGGCTTACAATTGGGCGCGCAGTGCCATGGGGCCCAACTGCCACATTTTTCCACGCGCAGGGTGATTGTAACGTGACGATTCGCGACTCGGCAAAACAAAGTTCCCATCGCAACACGGCGGCTGCGCTTTCGAGGATTGCAGTGGTGGTCGTGGCCGCCTACATCGCCGCGCAGATGCTCGCCGACATCGCCAGCCTCAAGATCGGCGTCGTCGCCGGGCTGGCGGTCGACATGGGCACCTTCGTCTATCCCATAACCTTCACGCTGCGCGACCTGGTGCACAAGACGCTGGGCAAGCGCAACGCGCAGCTGTTGATCGTCACCGCCGCCGTCATCAACCTGGCGATGGTGCTCTACCTGATGTGGTCGGCGGCCGTGCCCGGCGACCCGGACTCATTCGGCGGCGTCGAATTCAGCATGATCTTCGCGCCGTTGTGGCGCATCGTCTGCGCCTCGATCCTCGCCGAGCTCGTCAGCGAGCTGGTCGACACCGAAATCTATCACCTCTTCGTCAGCCGCGTCACCACCCGCTTCCAGTGGCTGCGCGTGCTGGTCAGCAACTCGGTCAGCGTGCCGGTCGACAATCTCATCTTCGTGCTGATCGCCTTTTCGCCCTTCGCCTTCCTGGGCGCGCAGCTGGTCGACTCCTGGGCCGTGGCCTGGGAGATCTTCGTCTTCAATCTGCTGGTCAAATACGGGGTTACGCTGGTGAGTATGCCGCTGATCTATCTGACGCCGGATAGGGATTGGGAGGGCGAGGCGAAGTAGTTGTACGTGGTATACTGTCTGCGGCATCCGGCCTGATTTCCCCCCTTACGGCGGCTGGGCTTCAATCGATCCATCAGTTCGCAGAATATCGACCATGCTCTCCATCAAACCCGACCATTGGATCCGGCGTCAAGCCGTCGAGTGCGGCATGATCGAGCCGTTCGAGGACGGCCAGGTGCGCGACGGGGTCATCTCCTACGGGCTCAGCAGCTTTGGCTACGACATCCGGGTGGCGAAGGACTTCCGCATCTTCACGCCCGCCACCGGCCAGCTGACCGTCATCGACCCCAAAGCGGTGGATGAACGGGCCCTGCAGAGCTACACCGGCGACGTCTGCATTATCCCGCCCAACAGCTTCGCGCTGGGACGCACAATCGAATACTTTCGCATCCCGCGCAACGTGCTGGCGATCTGCGTCGGCAAGTCGACCTATGCCCGCTGCGGCATCATCGTCAACGTGACGCCCTTCGAGCCCGAATGGGAGGGCTACGTCACCATCGAAATCAGCAATACCACCCCCCTTCCGGCCCGCATCTACGCCGGCGAAGGCATCGCCCAGGTGCTCTTCTTCGAGGGCGAAACGCCGGAGGTCTCCTACGCCGACCGCAACGGCAAATACCAGAAACAAGGCGGCATCACCCTGCCTCGCCTGTAGACGAGATAGAGTGAAACCCATCCCGCTACAGTTCGTAGATGACGCGCAGGTTCTCACCCAGGATCAGAGCCTCGTCCTGCGGCGAGAAGCCGGCGAGCCGGATGCCGTTGACGCCGTGCACTGCGATCCCCGCCGGCGCGTTCGAGCCGAAGACGATCCGGTCCGCGCCCAGTTCACCGCTCTCTACAATCCTTGAAATGGTGTACGGCTCGGCCGCCGCGATCAGCGTCGTGCCCAGGTAGATCGTCCCGTTCTCCTGCGCGGCCTGCACCGCCGACCCGACCCACTCGCGATAGCCCATGTGGTCCATGATGATCGTGACCTCGGGATGCCTCTTGGCCAGCCGCGCGATATATTCAGGCGCACAGCCGCTCAGATACGAACCCGAGTGAATCGTCGCCGGGATGCCGAGCGAGCGGGCCAGGTCCATGACCGGATCAGCCGCAGGGCCGTCGAGACGGTAACCGTGCCCGGCAGCCATCAGCTTCACGGTGCGCGCGCCGCGCCGCACGCACGCCTCCAGGTCGGCCAGCGCGTCGGGCCCCATCGTCGGGTTGACCAGGCAGCCGGGCAGGATGCGCGGTTCCCCCGCGACCGCGTCGAGCACCGCCGCGTTGCCGGGCCGGGGATCGGCCGGCACACCGGACTGGAAGACGACGCTCACGTCAATCCCGGCCGCGTCCGCATTGGCCAGCAGCCCGGCCGGGCCGTACGACTTTCCGGCAAACTCATCAGGCATGTAGGATTCAAAATCGGCGACAAACTGGCTCATTTCGGGCCTCCGGCGTGTTAGGTTGAACGAATCGCTCTCAATTCCATAGTGCGCGCGTGTCTAAACGCCTAGCCTATCGGCGAACACGGCCGGCGTCAAACACGCCCTTCCCTTTCCAGGGCGATTGCATCTTAATCCGGACGCCAAAGTATCCCACGAAGGGCACCCACAAGGGGTGCCCCTACCAATTGTCAATCGTTTTCGGCTGAAAAACCGATCTCCAAAAGGGCTGTTTTCGGCTGTTCTTTCGGAGTTGGGCTCGAATCAGGTAGTGTCGCGGGTCTTGGCTCAGTTAGATGCAAACGCCCCGCTTCCCTATCCCCTGCGCATTGCGCGAACGCGCGCAACCGTGCTATACAGTGCTGGACTCTGGAACGATGTCCCGACCCTGTGGAGCCGCACCATGACCAACCGTTCATTTCCCGCGCCCGAAGAGCTGACCATCTGCTTTGCGCACATAGCCTATCCGCTTGAACTGATCTTCGCCCGCCGGCAGACAGATCTGCGTAACTTCCAGGTCTGGACGGCCGAGGACCTGGCCGCGCGCCTGCCTGAGGCGGACGTGCTCGTCGTCTCCGGCCTGTGGCAGAACGAGCTCCTCGACTGTGCGCCCCGCCTGCGTTTCATCCAGTCGATCGGCGCCGGCATCGAGCAGTTCGACCTCGACGCGCTGCGGCAGCGGGGTATTCGCCTGGCGACCGCCAGCGGCGTCAACAGCAACGCGGTCAGCGAACATGCGATGGCGCTGGTCCTGGCCCTGGCGCGCCACATCCACACAGGACGCGACCGGCAGAATCGCCGCCAATGGCGCGGCATGATCGGCGACCTGGCCCTGCGCGAGGATGAACTGGGCGGCAAAACGCTGCTGATCGTCGGCCTGGGGAAGATTGGCGGCCGCCTGGCCAGGCTGGCCAAGGCGTTCGACATGCGCGTGCTGGCGACCAAACGCAACCCGGCCACCGCCGCCGAAGCCGCCGATTCCGTCCATCCGCCCGAGGAACTGCCGGCGCTGCTGCCGCAGGCCGATTTCGTCGCCCTCACCTGCCCCCTGACGCCGCAAACGGACAAACTGATCGACGCGGCGGCCTTTGCCAATATGAAGGAGAGCGCCTACCTGATCAATGTCGCGCGCGGCGGCTGCGTCGACGAACCGGCGCTGCTGGCGGCGCTCGAATCGGGCGCGATCGCCGGCGCCGGCATCGATCACTTCTGGGATGAGCCGCTGCCGCAGGATTCGCCCTTCTGGCCGCTCGAAAATCTCCTCATCACGCCGCACTCCGGCGGCGAGACGTGCATGTACGAAGAAAATGTGATCGACATTCTGCTGGAAAATCTCGACCGGCTGTGGCGGGGCGAAACGGAGCTCTTCAACCAGGCCGTGTAGCCGCAGTTCGCGCTCCCGGGGCCATATCCGACCCAAATTGAATCGTCAGCCAAAGGGTTGGTAGAATGTCAGGCATGCCAGGCGGTGCTGCGCGACACTGAGAGTATACACGCACCCCGCAACCAGGAGAGTCGATGACCACGCATCCGCAGGAGGCCCCAAAGGGACGGCAAAGCAGCGGCACTTTCATACGCCTCTGCGCCGTCGCCGCTGTGCTGCTCGGCGCGCTGCTGATTGTCCCCATCCATTCCGCCTCCGCCCAGGAAAAATCGCTGATATGGGAACGATTCGATGTGGACATCGTCATCCGGCCGGACGGCGCCTTCGATGTGACAGAGCGCCAGACGATTCGCTTTACGCGCGGCACGTTCACCTTCGGCTTTCGTGAAGTCCCCAAGGACAGACTCAGGTCGCTCGGCGCCTGGTCCCTGACCGACGGCAGCGGCAACAGCTACCGCCTGGCAAATGCAGGCAGGGAGCCGTTCACTTTCACCGTCACTGAGCAGGGCTCGCGCTACGTCATCTACTGGTTCTTCCCTCCAGTTGCCGGCCGCAGCGAGACCTATACCATTGCCTATACCGTGAACGGCGGCCTGCGCTACTACGCGGACGGCGACCAGATCTGGTGGCAGGCAATCTATGGCGAGCGCACCTTTCCGGTGCGGGGCGGGCGCGTGCATCTGTCGGCGCCGGCCCCGATTCAGGAATGGGCCGCCTACGTCAAACAAGGAGATCGAGCTTGGGAGGACGCCTTAGGGATGGCCTCTGCATCACTCTCGGAAGACAAACGGGAGATAACGTATGAGCTCGACCGCACGCTCGCGGCCGGCGAGGCGTTTGAGGTGCGGGTCGAGTTTGCGCCCGACGTGGTGGCCGGAGAGGCCCAACCCTGGCAAGCCGGGGCCGATGCCGAGGCGCAGGCAGCCGCGGAAGCCGCACGTTTCCGCGCCCGCGTGGGGCCGCTTCTCACGCTGACTTTCGGCGCGTTTGGCATCCTCCTCTTCCTGGGCGGACCGGCCGCGCTCTATCTACTCTGGTACCGCCTGGGCCGCGACAAACCGGTCCAGATGGTCGCCGAATACCTGCCCGAGCCGCCCGACGACATCTCTCCCGGCGTGGTCGGCACGCTGATCGACGAGCAGGCCGATATGGAGGACATCGTCGCAACCCTGGTGGACCTGGCGCAACGCAAAGTGATCAGCATCACCGAGGAGCAAACGGGCAGCCTCCTGACCTCACGCGACTTCATTTACCGTTACGAGAACCGCGATCTGTCCATCTCCGATTTCGAGACGCGACTGCTGGTCAGCCTCTTCGGCCAAAAAGATGAGGTCAAGTTGTCGCAAATCAAAGACAAGTTTCACAGCAAGCTGCCCGCCCTCAAAAAGGACCTATACCGGGAGGCGACTGACCGGGGTTTCTTCGCCCGCAGCCCCGAGACGGTGCGGAACCAGTACGGCTGCCTTGGCGTTGGACTACTGGTACTGGCCGCGGCTGCCGGCGTGGGCTTGACAGCGCTCTTCGGCCACCTGACCGGCGCGGCCGCATTGCCCGGCGTGGGGCTGGCGCTGACCGCGCTCGGCTGCCTGCTGCTGGCGCGTTTCATGCCGCGCAAGACCGACACAGGCGCCGAAACTGCGGCGCGCTGGCAGGCCTTCAAACGCTATCTGCGCGATATCGACCGTTACAGCGACCTGGAAGAAAAGAAAGAGTTGTGGGACCGCTGGCTGCCCTACGCGATCGCCTTTGGCGTCGACTCCCAATATATCCGCAAATTCGCCGCGGTTGACGCGCCCGCGCCCGGCTGGTACATCCCCCACCCAACCATGTACGGCCCGTACCGGCGCTGGTATTACGGGCCGGGGCCTGTCGGCCCCGCTTCCAGCAGCGGACGCCCCGATCCCGGCCCCAGCGGTGCAGGCGGCGGACTCGGCGGCGGGCTGGGCGATGCCAGCCGCGGCCTGGGCAGCGGGCTGTCGGGGATGAGCGCGGGGCTGGGTGCGTTGCTCACCAGCACCAGCACCGCAATGGTCAGCCGGCCCAGCACCTCCAGCACGGGCGGGGGCGGTTGGGGCGGAGGCGGTTTCTCCGGCGGCGGTGGCTTCGGCGGTGGTGGTGGCGGCGGCGGCGGCGGCGGCTTCGGCTAACAGCACAAGGAGCGAGAAATGCGGGGAGGCGGCAAAACAGTCGGCTTGGCGATGATGGCAATTGCCGTGGTCCTGTTCGCCGGCTGGACGGCCGCGGTCGCAACCTCCGGCACGACCGGCGGTGGGCTGGTCATGGGCCTGTTCCTGGCGCTGGTCGTCTGCGCGCCGCTGCTCGGCATCGGCTACTATCTCTGGCGCAAAGGCCAGCAGGAGGAAGGCGAGTTCGCCCAGGTCGCGCAGGAGCGCAAGATCCTGAACATGGTGTTGACCCAGGGGCAGGTGAGCGTGCAGGAGCTCATCGTCGAACTGCAGCAGCCGCGCGAAAACGTCGAGGAGATGGTCCGCAGCCTGGTCGGCAAGCAGCTTTTCAGCGGCGCCATCGACTGGGAGAAAGGGATGCTCTACAGCGTCGATAGCCAGAAACTGACCGACGGACGCAGCTGCCCCAACTGCGGCGGCCAAGTCGAGCTGGCCGGCAAAGGGCTGGTCCAGTGCCCCTGGTGCGGCAGCGAAGTCTTCCTGACGCAACGGGCCGCAACGCGGGCGGCGGAATCGACGTAACGTTTTGTATCCTGCCATTACCTATAGAGAGGTCTTACATGACGGATTCCTTTGTTGACAGGGCCGAAAAGAGCATGGGCGCGCTCGAGCGGGTATTCAAAGGGCTGCCGCTTGTGCGCGAATACAACGACAAAGAGTTGCGCCGCGAGGCAGACCGCCGCCTGCGCCAGCTGCTCGCTTCCGAATTGGAGCAGGAGAAACAGCGGCTGTACGATCTGCAGAAGCAGCTGCTGCGCGGCGGCGGATTGGCCTGGATGGACGACGCCGACGGGGCGATTCAGCGCTTGCAGACGCTCATCGACCGCATCAAGACCGCCAGCTACGGCTATGCCGGGCTGTTCGCGGCGGTGAAGATCGAGGCGGAGCAGCTGGACGCGCTGCATCGCTTCGACATGGCGCTGGCAGAACGCGCGCAAGAGATCAACGAGCGCATCGGCCAGCTGGAGGCATCCGCCGCCAATCGCGACGCCCTCGGCCCGGCCATCCGGGCCGTCAACGAGACGGTGACCGAGCTCCAGCGGCTCTTCGACAAGCGCGGCCAGGCGATTGTCGACCCAGCTCACTTTGCCGGCGCGCCCTTGCCCGCGACCGCGAACGCCGGCGACGAAGAAGAATAACCAGACAGGAGAAACGCAATGCCGAGAATCATAGATGTCATCGAGGCCGCAGACCAGGGCGGGCAGGACCTTGTGGTGCGCGTGCCGGAGGTCGGTTCGGGTGATTTCCGCCTGGGCAGCCAGGTGATCGTCCGCGAAAGCCAGCGCGCCGTCTTCTATCGCGACGGCAAATCGCTCGATACATTCGAACCGGGCCGCCACACCATCACCACCTTCAACCTGCCGGTCCTGTCAGGTCTGCTGCGCATGGGCACCGGCGGCCAGGACATCTTCACAGCCGAGGTGTTCTTCGTCAACATGCGCGAGTTCACCGACCTGAAATGGGGCACGCCCGAGCCAATCACACTGCGTGATACCGATTTTGGGCTCGTCCGGCTGCGCGGCTTCGGCCGCTACACGATGCAGATCGCCGACCCCAAGCGCTTTGTCGACCAGTTCGTCGGCACGCAGGGCATGTACCGCACCGGCCAGATCAACGACTTCCTGCGCGGCGCGATCATCAGCCGCATGACCGACATGTGGGGCGAGAACATGACCAGCATTCTCGACCTGCCGCGGCTTTTCGACGAGCTGAGCGCGGCGATGCGCGCCACGCTGCAGGATGATTTCGCGGCCATGGGGCTCGCGCTCAAACAGTTCCGCATCGTCTCGATCAGCCCGACCGAAGAGACGGCCAAAGCGATCGACGAACGCGCCAGCATGGGCGCCATCGGCGACATGGCCGCCTACATGCAGTTCAAGACGGCACGTGCCCTGGGTGACGCGGCGCAGCAGCCCGGCGGCGCCGGCGGGACCGGCGAGGGCCTGGGTCTCGGCGCCGGCATCGGCCTCGGCGCCGGCATGGCCGGCATGATCACCAACGCGATGCAGGGCGCCGCGCAACCCGACGGCGGCGCGCAAAATCAGCCGGTCCCCCCGCAGACGCCCACCCCGCCGCAGACGCCCGCGGCCCCGGCCGTCATGACGCTGGAGCAGGCCGCCGCCTACCTCCAGGTCGCGCCCGCCGACATCCAGGCATTGATCGACGATGGTTCGCTGCAGGCGAAGCAGATCGGAAGTCAGTTCCGAATCGCCAGGAAGGCGATTGACGACTTCCTGGCAGCGTAGGGCGAGCGGGCAAAAGCCCAAGGGGACATGATGTCTGAAAGAGAGGGGCGGACAAGCAGGGATACAGCGGCACAGGGCTGGGACCTACCGGAGTCTATGCGGGAAGGCAGGCAGGCGGAGCAGGACAGCGACAGTCCATACGTGCCAGTGCAACAGATGAGGGCCGAGAGCGAAACAGACAGACGAAGGCCAAAAGCTGCGCGCCCGGCTCCGGACTACCAGATTTCAGGATGGGTGGAGTTCAAGCGCGGCTGCTGGCTGGCAGCAGGCGCAACGGCCTTCTTCGCGGTCGTGTTGCCTCTTGTTCTGCTGATCATGTCGTTGATGGGAGTGTCGTTCATTACGCTCCTAACCGCGCTGTTCAGTTAGGGGCCGGTGACTACTGTGCAAACCGGCTCGATGGTTGGCCTGCAGTGTTCGAGATTTTACGTCATATGATGTCGATGCGGTCGCCGGCAGCCGCAAACGGTCCGCATTAACTAGATCCGCTCGAAGTAGCGCGTGCGCTCCCAGTCGGTCACGGCATTTCGGTACGCTTCCGCTTCTATCGTGAAGAAGTGCGCATAGTGGGCGACAACATCCTCACCAAATGCCGAACGCGCAAGGTCGCTGCCCTCGAAAATCCTGACCGCCTCCCCAAGGCTGCCCGGCAGCATCTGCTCGCCAGTAGCGGCATAGACGTCACCGATGTAGGCCGGCGGCGGCTCGATCCGCTGCTCGATGCCGGCCAGACCGGAGGCGAGTACCGCCGCGTAAGCGAGATACGGGTTCACGTCGGCGCCGGCAATGCGGCACTCGATTCGTAGGCTCGGCCCGCTGCCCACGACACGGAAGCCGGCGGTCCGGTTGTCGGGCGACCACGCCAAAGCCGTAGGCGCCCAGCTCCCGGCCTGGAACCGTTTGTACGAATTCACCGTCGGCGCGTAGCAGACCATCATCTCCGGCACGTAGCGCATCCACCCGCCCAGGAACCAGCGGAACAGGTCGGAGCAGGCGATGCCGGAGAGGTCTCCATCGCCTGGGAACACATTCGCCAACTCTCCGTCCCCAGCCGTCCACAGGCTCACGTGCAGGTGGCAGCTCGAACCGGCCTGCGCCGCGTCCGGCTTGGCCATAAAGGTCACGCTGCAGTCGAGTTGGTCTGAAATCTCCTTCACCGCCTGCTTCAGCACCAGGTGGCGGTCCGCCATTTCCAGCACCGGAGCGTAGCGGATGTTCAGCTCGTGCTGGCCCCTTCCAAACTCGCCCTTGGTCGACTCGACCGGGACGCCGGATGCAGCCAGATGCCGGCGATACGCCCCGTTGAACTCCTCCGTCCTCGACCCTTGCAGCAGGTGGTAGTCTTCCAGGTACCAACCGACTTCGGTCAGGTCCCGGTATCCACTCCGGGCCGCGTCCAGGTATGAAGTCCGGTACTGGAAATACTCCAGTTCCGATCCCGCCATCGCTTCAAATCCCCGCGAGCGCAGCCGTTCGAGTTGCCCGCGCAAGATCGATCTGGGCGCCACTCTAACCGGCTCATGCTCGGGGTCCAGCTGCGCGTCGCAGATCACCAGGGCCGTCCGGTCCAGCCAGGACAGCTTGCGAAGCGTCCCCAAATCCGGCGCCAGGTGTACGTCGCCGTATCCGAGCTCCCAGTTGGAGAACTCGTACCCGGCGACCGGTTCCATCTCCATGTCGACAGTGAAGAGGTAGTCGCAGGCGTGCGTGCCGCCCGAAACGTCGGTCAGGAAAAACGAGGCGTCGAGGCGTTTCCCCATCAGCCTTCCGTACAGGTCTGGGAACCCAAGAATGACCGTGTCAATCGAGCCGTCTTCGGCGGCTGTGCGCAGCGCATCGACGCTTAGCATTCGGGGGCCAGTTTTCTGATCAGGCCGCACGTTCCTTGCCTCCAACGTGACAGTATTGCTTGTTTACCGCGCGGGAATATGCTAAAGAATGCGCGCAGTTAAAGATTGAGGAATTATATCCGAAAATACGAGAAAGAGCCCGCTGATCCCAATACTTGGCGCCGGCGCCGAATGATTCGGCTCAAGCCAGTTGCTTCGGACGCGCCCATCAGCGGCGAGGCATAGCACTGAAATGCGAATCCAGTAGAATTTTGTGTAGAGTAGGACTTCTACATTCATTCGGTAGATTCCGTGCTGTGTAAGCCCGTGCCGGCAGGCTGCCTTGTCAGAAACTTGACGTGGCTTGGATTCCCAATAGTCCTGGATTCAGTAATCCCAATCCACAGCTTGGCTATAGTCATCAAATGGATTAACATGCGCTAAAGTTTAGGTGTGAACTCTCTGCTCTCACAACGAATCTTTTGAACAATTCAGAATTTGAAAAGAACCGATAAGCTTTCAGCTAACTGGGAGGGGCAAGTCATGGCTGAGAACACTAAGGCGGGGAGAGCCGCAGACGATTATTTGACCACGCTCGAAGAGGTAAAAAGGCAATACGAACAATACGTTGAGGTTAGCGAGCTCTACAAGTTGCCGATTCAGAAAGCAGTGGACGAAAAACGCTATCAGCCTCCCAGCCTCGAGAATCCTCTAACTTCAAATTCAATTCGCACGGCGTAAAACGGGACAAACATGTCTTCTTGGAGCGATCTATTAGAGGAATTCCACGCGCAGAAAAATCCCAATTGGTTTGTTGAGAGCCTGCGAACGAGTTTGGGCGCAATTTCGAAGCGGCGGGGCGACGCCGATGTTATTTTCTACGCATCGGCTTTCCTTCAAAAGGCCGTGGACCAAGTGTCCATTACTAGGGAGGATATCAACGGTTTCATGAACGCGCTTTACGGCGCGCCCGCGGATCAGGGCCTCGTGTTGATACTGCATACACCTGGTGGGGACCCGAATGCCGTTGAGAGCATTGTTGAGTATTTGCATGCCAAATTTGACCGTATTGAGGTAGTTGTGCCATATCTGGCAATGTCAGGAGGTGCCATGATAAGTCTTGCTGGCGACATGTTGCTGCTGGGCAAGCAGAGTCAGCTTGGGCCAATTGATCCCCAGCTTATTATAGACAACAAAGTGTATTCGGCGAGAGCAATTCAGGAAGGATTTTCGAGAGCTAGAGAGCACATCGAGAAGGACACTCGACTAGCACATCTTTGGGCACCCATATTGCAGAACATGGGGCCGTCTCTTGTGGTGGAAGCCGATAAGAATTTGAAATACAGCCAAGAGCTAGTGGCAAATTGGCTTTGCAAGAGGAAGCTCATAAACGTAGCAAATGATAAGGAGAAAAAGGCCAGGGCCGATACCATTGCGGCATATTTCAACGCAGAAAGCACAGAAGACCACGGCCAAGTTCACGTTCATGGTCAGAGAATAGGAGCTGCGAAATTAGAGGAACTTGGAATAGGGCTAGCGTATTTAGAAGAAAACCAGGACTTACAAAACGATGTTCTGACAGCATATCATTTGATGACTCTGATATTTGAAATGTCAAGTTCCTATAAATTTATCGCTAGCGATAAGGGAAAAATGTGGGTTAAGCAAGAACCGCAACCGGTGCCAATTCAGAACTCTCCCGCTGTGCCAAAACAGGCAGACCACGACGACAAAAGGAGCAGCAAACGTAGTGGCAAACGTCGCCGCAAGGGCTAATCTCCCTTTTCTTCTGAAAATATTAGGATCATAGCACTACGTTCGAAGATTCAAGAGAAGTAATGCTTCTCCTGGCGATCTCGTAACCTCTCAACACGCCGCCAAACAAGGAATAAAGACGGTCGATACGAAATGGTAAACCTACTTGGTCCAGCAGCATATATGTGGCTCAACAGCTGTGGCCTTGAGTATGGTAATCGTGTAGGTCGTCATCCACTTTGTTCGCCCTGCATTCTAAACGGTAATCCCGTTTCGAGTTGATGTCGTAGTAGAACATATATAGGCAAGGAATTGACATGGTATGAGGGCATTAAGCAAGAGATTACTTCAGTTTTCAGTAGACGCGGAGTGGCAATGGGAATGTGTGGCGCGATGTAGCTGCCAGTCGGTATGACATCGACCGTAATTCAGCGTGAACTCTCTGCTCTTACCGTTTTTTCTCTAACCAACGCCAGAAATTGGATCATCAAATTTGACGGCTTGCTGCGCCCCTCTGTTTAGAGCAAGTCCTTCAATTAGACCGGTCGAGCAGCACCCCCCCTCAATACAACTCCGGCCGCCGGTCGGCAAAAATCGGAATCTTGTTCCGCGTCGCCTCCACCGTCTCCAAATCGATCCTCACCGTCAGCAACGCCTCGGTCTCGCCGCCCTCGATCAGCGTCTCGCCCCACGGATCGATCACCGCGGCTGAACCGAAAAAGCTGACGTCATCGGTCGTGCCCACGCGGTTGCACGCCGCCACGAAACACTGGTTCTCGATCGCCCGGCTGCGCAGAAGCGTGCGCCAATGCATCCGCCGCGGATGCGGCCACGCCGCCGGCAGAATCAGCAGACGCGCGCCTTCCAGCGCATAGCGCCGGAACAGCTCCGGAAAACGCAGGTCATAGCAGATCGCCAGCCCCGCGCAGCCCCACGGCAACTCATGCAGCACCCCGGCCGTGCCCGCCGCCAGGTACTGGTCCTCATCCATCAGCCGGAAAAGGTGAATCTTACTGTAGGAGGCGGCCAGCCTGCCCTCCGGGCTGTAGAGCGCCATCGTATTGTAGAACCGTCCACCCCGGCTCTCCAGCATCGAGCCCGTCAACCAGACCCGATTGTCCCTGGCCAGCCTGGCGAAATGCCCGAACCAGCCCTCTTCGTCCGCGTCCGCGACCAGCGGTGACGCGTAAGCGCCGGCATTCTTAAGGTCAAGACCCGAACTCCACAACTCCGGCAGTACAACCAGATCGCTGCCGCGCCCGGCTGCATCCGTCACGAACGCCTCTGCCCGCTCGAAGTTGCGCTCAGGGTCACCGTAGAGACAGTCCATCTGTACGAGAGTAAGTACGAATTCAGACATGAAATATGCGCCTTTCCGAAGCTGAAGATACTGATATGACCTGCGGCCAGTAGCAACCGGCCACTGGCTACTGGCTACTGGCTACTGGCTACCGGCTACCGGCTACCGGCTACTGGCTACCGGCTACCGGCTACCGGCTACTGGCTACCGGCCACCGGCTACTGGCACTGGCCACTGGCTACTGGCTACTGGCTACCGGCTACTGGTTCAATCAAACGTGCTGGTCAACGAGGATCGGATTGCCGTCGGGGTCAACGATCACGAAACTGGCCGGACCGGAGGTCGTCTCATCGGCCTCGGTCGCGAATTCGATGCCGTCCTCTTTGAGTTTTCGCTGGATCTCCCTGACGTCGGTGTAGGTGTCGAGCGCCTGCGCGCTATCGTTCCAGCCGGGATTGAAGGTGAGAATGTTATCGTCGAACATGCCTTGAAAAAGGCCGATCACGCAGCTGGGGCTTTTCATAATCAGCCAGCCCTGGCTTGCCTCACCGTGGAAGAGTTCAAATCCAAGCTTTTCGTAAAAGGCCTGCGAGGCGGACAGATCCTTGACCGCAAGGCTTACCGAGAATGCTCCAAGCTCCATTTCATGGCTCCAATGTGTGTCCCGGAATTGGGACAAGGATGATCGTATCGGAATATTGGACCAGCGATCGCTGCGTAGACGAGCGCAGTGGGCGATCGCAGTGGGCGAACGCAGCCCGTGCGCCGGGCCAGGGCCAGCGCATATGCCAGGGCCCAGCAGCAAGTTAACCACTCGGCCTCTTGTTTGGCCAAATCTCTCGTCCCTACGCCCTTAGGCAGCCCGTCCACCTGGAGAACACAGCACATTGCTGCCCCACGCTTTCCACGGCAAGCCAGCGTTTCGTGCGTCCGCGCCGCAGCCACCGGTACGCCGGTTCGATGCCTCACTTGAACTCGGGCAGCCATTCCGCCAGCGCAACGAAGGTCTCCTCAACCATCGTATGAATCTGGTCGAGCGTAAGCAAAGAGGCGGTGAGCGGATCCAGTGCCACAGCCTGCTCGATCGCCTTGCGATCCGCCTCCAGCGTCCCCTTGACCGCCAGCGGCTCCCCCGCGCTGCGATTGGCATTCAGCGCCGCGCACTGGGGTGGCAGATCTCCCACGTGGCACGGATGAATCCCCAGGTTGTCCACGAGGCACGGCACCTCCACCACGATATCAGACGGCAAGTTCGTGATCGTACCGGTATTCAGCACGTTGCCGTTGAACCGGAAGGGCTCGTTTGTCTCCATCGCATTGATGATACCGACACAGTACTCGGGGCTCTCGGAGATCTCCAGCGGCTCTTCTCCGTAGGCTCTATCGCGTAGCTCTGATCGCCGCCTGGGTTCCTGTTCAATCTCCCGCTCCTGCCACTTTAGAGCATGGATGCCGGGTGTAAAATGCTCGATCATTTCGGCGTTCTTGCGGAAGTAAGGCACATACTCCGCATTGTGCCCGCTCGACTCGGTGAGAAAGTAGCCGAAGTACTTCATCATCTCAAAACGTACGATGTCCTTCCCGTAGATCTCGGAGTCCTGCATCTTCTCAAAGAGCAATGGGTAGGCGTCCTCGCCGTTCCACTCCATACGGAGGAACCAGGCCTGGTGATTGACACCGGCCACCCAGTGCCCGGTCTCGTCGAACGGCGCGTCGATGTATGCAGCCAGGGTCTGGGCCGTGTGCTGCACGCTGTGGCAGAGGCCCATGCTCTTGATGGGCGATGCTACATTCAGTAGCAGCGGCACTGTCGTGGTAGGGTTGGCATAGTGGAACAGCCAGGCATCGGGGCAGAGATCCTCCATGTCACGGCATATGCCCAGCATCAGGGGGGCATAGCGCAAGGTACGAAAGACGCCCCCGAGACCGGTCGTGCAACCAGAGGACACATCCAGACCGTACTTGAGCATGATCTTGCGCTCGACGACTCTTGCCTCCCGTCCTCCAAGAGCAGTAGCAGTCGAAATGACGTAGTCGGCGCCGTCGAGTGCCCTGCGCCTGTCCAGGGTCGACTCGATTACAGTGGGGACGTCGAGCTGCCTGGCGAGCTTCTTGGACAGGGCTGTGATGACGTCCAGATTGTCCTGATTGATATCCATCAGCGTCAAGGTGCAGTCCGCCAGTGCCGGGCGCATCATGATGTCCGCCACGAAACGGGGGGCGAAACCGGTGCTGCCCGCTGCGATATAAGCGATCTTCGTCATAGTAACCTCCTCTTTTTCCCGGGCGGCCTTCGCCGGGCGGTTTGCGAAGTTCCCTCCCGCACGAAAAGCTCCAGGAAGTAGCGAGCCGCGATGACGCTGTAGCCGCGACCGTCGGCCCTGGGCGGCACGGCAGCGTGGGACAGTATGCATTGAACCATTGCAGGTCGGACTGTGTCCCCTATCCGACTCGCGCCCCGTTTGGCAGTACGGTTAAGGGGACACAGGCGCCGTGGAATGCGGGCCGGTTGCAGCCCGCCGACAACATCTCTGAACTGTTATCGAACACGGCCTTTTGGAACGAACGATCTCTGATCATCGGCAAATGGCCGCTACGACTCTTCCGGGTCGGCTAGCACTTCGACGGTCGCGCCGGGCGCGGGCCCCCTGTATTCGCCGAACGGTTGCCGGCGGGGCCGGCTGGCAGCTGTCTGGTCCTCGGCGCGGGCCTGCTGGGGCGCCGTGTTGGTGGCCAGCTTGCGGCTGGAGGAAGGACGCGTTGCACGCCAGATCAGCAGCGCGCCCAGCAAGAGCACCAGCAGCGGCCACCAGCGCAAGACGAGGTTCTGCCCGCTGCGGCCGGCGGAAAAGAGGATGAGGCCGAAACCGACCAGCACGGAACCGGGGATCAGCGCCCACCACAGCTGCCGCCGTCGCCCAAGGAGATATAGCAGAAAGAAGACGGCGCCCAGCCCGACAAAGAGCGCCGTGCCCAGGGCGGCCGGCTCCTCTGTGATGCTGCTCAAAGCGATGGTGACGCCCAACATGAGCATGAATCCGCCGGGGATGATCGCCCACCAGCGTTCGGCGCGGTCCAGCAGATAGACGTGGGCGAAAGCGACCGCCTGGCCGACGAAGAGCGCGGCCGCGGTGACGCGCTGGTCGAGTTCGCGCACAGTCGTGAGGTAGATCATCACCGCGAGGGCGATCAGCGTCCAACCGGGGATCAGCCGCCACCAGTGGCTGGGGGCGGAGAGATAGCTGCCGATGAAGCCCAGCGCCAGCAGACCAAGCAGCGCGGCGCCTGCATATTGGATGTAGGGTTCAAAGCGGTTGAGCAGGTCGAGATTCAGGAGCAGCAGGCCGACGCCCGCCAGCGCCAGCAGGACGCCCCAGGTGAGGCTGCCTATACGGTTATCGCTGTTCGCGGAGGCCATTTCCTGGCTCCTCGCCCTTGACCTGAACTACCTTTCCATCCCGCGCCAGACCTTCTCCGGCGTAAAGGGAAGCTCATCATACCAGACCCCGAGCGCGTCGTGAAGCGCGGCCGCGATGGCGGGCGCAGTCGGCAGGAACGGCATTTCGGCCATGCCGCGCACGCCCAACGGCCCCTGCGGGTCCGGGTACTCCAGGATCACAGGCACGATCTCCTCGGCCACGTCGGCCACGCCGGGGATCAGGTAGTTGCTCAGATGCGGGGTGACCGTCCGCCCCTCCTCCTGCATGTAGTTCTCGAGCAGCGTCCAGCCGACCGACTGGGCAACGCAGCCTTCAATCTGGCCTTCGACGTGCTGCGGATGGACCGCCCTGCCGACGTCGTTTACGCTGATCAACCGCTTAACCGTAACGTGCCCTGTCTCGCAGTCCACCTCGACGTCTGCCACCTGCGCGCAGTATCCATAGGTAATGTTCGGGTCGCACTCGCCCGTTTCGCGGTCGAAGGGCGTCGTCGCACGCGGGCGATAGAGGTACTCGGCGCGGGCCGGGCGCTCTTCGTCGCGCCACAGCGCCAGCGCCCGCTCGGCCGCGCCCTGGATCGCATTCCCCGCCATAAACGTCATGCGGCTGGCCGAGCTGCTGCCGCTGGAGCCGGTTACGTCGGTATCCTCCGCCTCCAGCTCGACCTGCTCCGGTGAAAGCCCCAACATCTCCGCCGCCATCAGCACAAAAGCCGTGTGCGCGCCCTGCCCCACCTCCGCGCCGATACAACCCACGCGCGCCCGCTCAATCCTCTCCCCGCCGTGCAACTCGACCCAGGCGTTGCAATGTTCGGGAAATCCGAAGCTGTAGCCCACATTCTTGTAACTGACCGCGATCCCCCGCCCGCGGGCGGCTTGTGTGCGCGACGAGTCAAGGCTGGTCGTGAGCGGCTCGTCCTCCCCGGCCTCCTGCTGGAATGACGACCGCCCGCCGCCGGCCGCTGACCACTGACTGCCGGTCTTCTGCCAGCCGCCCTGCCGCGCCGCCTCCTCCAGCACCTCCACCGCAGTGCACCCGGCCGGAATGGGGCTGCCTGTGACCAGGAGCGAACCGTCGCGCAGCAGATTGCGCATGCGCAGCTCGACCGGGTCGATCCCCAGCGCAGCCGCCAGCTTTGTCATCTGCATCTCCGCCGCGAAATGGGCCTGCGGACCGCCGAAACCGCGAAACGCGCCGCCCGGACAGTTGTTGGTATAAACGGTGCGCGCGTCGACTTGCACGTTCGGGATCTCGTAGGGGCCGAGGCACATCAGCGTGGCGTTGGCCAGGACCTTGGTGCTCGTGTAGGCGTACGCGCCGGCGTCGCTGGTCATCTCCATCTGCGCGGCCACGAGCTTGCCTTCCCTCGTCGCGCCCCATTTGGCCCGAATCTCGAACGCATGACGCTTATGATGGCCGACGATCGACTCCTCGCGGCTCCAGACCGTCTTGACCGGCCGGCCCGTCTTCCACGCAGCCAGCGCCAGCGGAATCTGCACCGACATATCCTCGCGCCCGCCGAAGGCGCCGCCGACTGCCGGGTAGCGCACGACGATCTGGCTCGCCGGCAAATCCAGCGCGTGGGCGATCTGCTCCTGGTCCTCGTGCATCCATTGCCCGGCGACGATTACCTCGACCCGTCCGTCCGCCCGGACGTGGGCGAGGCCCGCCTCCGGCTGCAAATAGGCGTGTTCCTGCGGATGCGTGCTGTAAACGCCCTCAACGCACACATCGGCTTGGGCGAAGCCATCCTCCAAGTCGCCGCGGCGCAGACGGTGGGCGACGAGCAGATTCGACTGCCTGTCCCGCTCCTCGTAGGGAAAGTTGCTGAAGGGGTGCGGATGGAGCGGCCGCGCGCCGGCGGCCAGCGCCTGCTCCGGATCGGTGATGACCGGCAGCGGCTCGTATTCGATATCAAGCAGACTGGCCGCGGCCTCAGCCTGCGCCGGCGTCTCGGCCACGATCAGGGCGATCTTATCCCCTTCCCAGCGCACGAACTCGGCCTGGGGCGTGCTGCCCAGCCCGCACAGCACCGGCTGGTCCGGCATCACCAGCCCATATTCATTCACCGGCACGTCGGCCGCGGTCAGGACCGCGACAACACCGTCAGCCGCCTCGGCGCGCGTCGTGTCCAACCGCAAAATGCGCGCGTGGGGAACGCGCGCGAAGACGATCTTGAGCCAAGCCTGATTGGGCAGGTCGATATCGCCGGGATAGGCGGCCTGGCCGGTCACCTTCTCGGCGGCGTCATAGCGGGGCAAGCTGCTGCCGACTGCGCGCATCAGAACTCCTCAAATCGCAAAAGCCGTTCCGGTTTCAGGCCCAACGCGGGTTGCGGGCCGTGATCCCCTTGAAATAGGCCTGCATCTCCTCGATCTGCGTTTCCATGTCGCCGTTGGGCCGTACAGTTGGGCCGAAACCGACCACACGCCGGGCAAAGTCGGCATAGGCCAGGGTGATGGGCGCGCCGGTCTCGAGCGCGATGCGGTAAAACCCGGTCTTCCAACGCTCCACCTTGCGGCGGGCGCCTTCCGGCGTGATGACCAGCACGAATTTGTCGTTGCGATTCATCTCGTCGATCACCTCCGGCACCAGTTCACCGGGATCTTCACGATTGACAGGCCAGGCCCCCAACCAGCGGATGATGCCGTCGATCGGAAACATGAAGACCTCCTCTTTCACCATCCAGCGGCATTTCAACCCGGTGAGCGTGAAGAAGCCAAGCGCCACGACGGCATCCCAGTGTGAGGTATGCGGCGCGCCCGCGATCACCAGCTTGGGCTTGTCGGGCAACTCACCTTCGATGCACCAGCCGGTCAGCTTGTACGCAAGACGGCCAATCAGGCGCGTCAAGAGATTCCCGCGACGGGGAAGAGAGGGAGACATCACCGTGTCCGCGCCTGGAATGGAGAACCACCCCGATGGCCCCCTACTGTCGTTGCGGAGAAGATAAAGCAGACAGAAAACTCCGAGGAGAAAGAATACCCGGGTGCCTCTAGGCTCCCTCGCCCCTCTTCTGATCATAGATGCGGAACCCTCGTCTACGGTAGTTTGGCAGAGCCGCCTGATGATCGTTGGTACAGGTGTGGACCCACACGCGCTGCGGGCCGAGCGCCCAGGCGCGGCGGACCGCCTCAGTCAGGAGCGCGCCCCCGATGCCCCGGCCAATAAAGGGAGGCAGAACTCCGAAATATACCAGCTCGACCGCGTCGGCCGGTGCCTGTTCCCCGTCCTCCTGCCCATTGCGCGCGGCGCGCTGCCGTCTCCAACTCAAAATAGCCCGCCGGCGTCTCCCGGACGTAGCCTATCCACGTCTGCATTCCGGGCCGCGCCAGCCACGCCAGCCACTCCTCCTCGCTCCATCGCAGCCGGTCGGTCCACGAGTGCGCGCGCCCGACCTCAGAGTAGAAGAAACGGTTCAGCGCAGGAAAGGCAAGCTCCGCCCTGCGGACGGAGAAAGGCTCCGCGGGCGGACGCGCCGGCCGCAACTGCTCCGGGCCGGTCATCTCCAGGTAGTAAGTGATAAGTTCGTCTGCGGCAGAGTCCATATTCGGGTCCTACGCGCGTTTGTCTGTTGATTCCCCGGCGGCCACGACCGCGTCGAGGATCTTGCGATAGCCGGTGCAGCGGCACAAATTGCCCGTCAACGCCTCCTGCGCCTCGGAACGGGTGGGGCTGGGGCGTTCCGCAAGCAGCGCAGCCGCAGACATGACGAAGCCCGGCGTACAGTAACCGCACTGGACCCCACCGCTCTCTATCAGAGCCTGCTGCACGCCGTGCAGGAGCGAGTCGGACGCGGCCAACCCCTCGACGGTGACCAGCTCGCTGCCCCGCGCCCCGCTCCGCCGGCACCAGGCAGGCCATCACCGCCATGCCGTCCAGATAGACGGTGCACGCGCCGCACTCGCCCTCCGCGCAGCCCTCCTTGACACCCAAGAAACCGGCCGCACGCAGACTGTCCAGCAGCGTCATCCCGCCGGCAAGCTCGACGCCGACGCCATTGACCGTTGCCCGCAAAGGAGAAGAAGGGTCGAATTGCCGCTCACCCTCTGCCCGCGTAACCGGCCAGCGTCCCTCCGTGTCGCCCCACAGCGTCACCGGCTCGTCGAGCCAGCCCTCCCGCGCGCGCCCGTCGCGCAGCTGGCGCAGCAGGCGGGCGACGAGCGTCCCGGCCATCGCCAGGCGATAGGCCGCGCTGCCGCGTATGTCGTCAATCGGCCGCGCCTGCATCGCAGCCAAACGCGCCGCCTCCGCCACCGTCTCCTCGGTCAATGTCCGGCCCACCAGGTACGCCTCGGCCTCGGGCGCACGAACGACCGTCGGCGCCACCGCGCCGAGAGCAATCGCCGCGTCGGTAATCTCCGCCGACTGCCAGTCGCTGCTACCGTCTGCGACCGCCAGCGAACCGGCGACGCTGAGAACGCTGATCGCCTGTGCCCGGCGCAACCCCAACTTGATGAAGTTGCCCCGCCGCGCAGCGTCGGACAGCGGAATCGAGACACGCGTGAGCATCTCATCGTCAGCCAAATCGACCTGCCGCACGCCGCGAAAGAACTGCGCCAGCGGCACCGTGCGGCCGCCCCGTTCTGCGCTCTCAATGCGAACGTTTGCATCCAACGCCAGCAGCGGCACGATCGTGTCGTTGGCCGGGCTGGCCGTGACAAGATTGCCGGCAATGGTGGCGCGGTTGCGTATCTGCGGTGCGCCCACCTCCCAGCCGGCACGCGCCAGCGGAAACGCGCGCTCGACGATCAACGAACTGCGCACGCACTGGTTATGGGTCACGAGAGGGCCAAGATGCAGGGCGCCTTCCTCTTCCCAAATCTCGGCCATGCCCGGGATGCGCGTCAGGTCGATCAGGCCCAATTTGGCGCTTTCCGGACTCTCGTCGCGCGCCAGATCGATCAGAAGGTCGGTGCCGCCGGCGATGAACCGGCCGGACGCGCCGTGTTCAGCTTTCAACTGGAGGGCTTCAGCCAGCGTATTGGGAGATGCGTAGAAACGATACATGTAATCTACAGGTTTTCAATGCTTGGCGGCAGTCTCAACGAAGCAGCCAACGCCTACGAAATACCGGAAGTAGAATCGACCGCTGCCGAATCCCGAGTTCCGAAATCCTGCCAGCGGCCTTTTGGGGAGAACCGCTCCCCTTACAACTAGCCACTAGCCACTGACCACTAGCCACTGCAGTTAGAATCCACCCGCAAATGTATCGATCATCAGCTTTACATCGCCCAGGGGATAGAGGATTGGACAGGTGGCGCCGTTGTCCATATACCCCCGCACCTTCTTCTTCACGTCATCCGGCGTGCCGCTGGCAGTGATGCGGATTACGAGCTCGTCAGGCACAAGCGGCATCGCCTGCCGAACCTGCTCCCTGGTCGCCGGCCAGCCCAGAATCGTCTGAATCTGCTCGACGACCTCCGGTTTGACGCCGCTGGCCTGGGCGATGTGCGGCTGCTGGCCCAGGTATTGGGTCAGCAGTTCACGCGCGCCGTCGAGTGCCGTCTGCTGGTCTTCATGTACGGAGCAGACGATCAGCTGCGGGCGGTCGATGTCGTCCAGGCTGCGGCCGGCCCGTCTCGCGCCCACCGCCAGCCGGTCCAGCGCCATATGGTTGTATTCCGGCGGCACGCAATAGTTCAGCACCGCGCCGTCGGCGATCTCCCCGGTCAGCTCCATCATCTTCGGCCCCGTCGCGCCGATCATGATCGGCACGTTGCGCGGTTTCTGGCGACCATGTACGACGTCCAGCTCGACGCCATGCACCTGGTGAAACTCGCCTTCAAAACTTACGTTCTCCATCGCCAGCAGCCGGCGCAGGACCTCAACCGTTTCACGCATCGCTTTCAGCGGCCGGCGGCGGTCAATGCCCACATTTTTCGCCAGCGGATCCCACCACGCGCCGATGCCGCAGATGACCCGGTCCGGCGCAAGATCATCAAGCGTCAGGAAGGTTGCCGCCAGCAGACCGATGTTGCGCGTCCAGTTATTGATTACACCCGAGCCGATCTGAACGCGCTCGGTAACGGCGGCGAAGGCGGCCATCGGCACAATCGCATCGCGCACCAGGCGGCTCTCCGCCTGCCAGACCGCCTCGAATCCCCTTTCTTCCGCGTAGCGAGCGTGCGCCATTCCCTCGCGGATCGGGGTGTTTATCCTGCAGATAGAGAGCGACGCGTGTGTGCTTTGGGGAAAGTCATGAAAACTCCTGAATCAATAGGTATTGCGAATGATAAACCCCGACATTTCGTTGCCCGGGCGCGGCGTCCACTAATGATCGCTCACGGCCTTTGCCTAAATTGTACACTTGTCGGAAAGTAGCGTCAAAGATGCACAAATCCGCAGGATTGACAGTGCGATTTCCGGTGTAAAGCGCTACATAGGCAGGAGATTCAAAATTGGAGAATCGTCGATTCGCCGTCGCCCAATACAGGAGGCGCGCAGGAGCCGGAAACCTGCCCCTTCCCGGACCAAGCCCCGCAACACGCAACCTGTTTCTGCTCGCGGCAGTCCGTGCTATAATGCCGGGCCATGCAGAAGCGGCAGCGTAGCGCAAGTGAATCCGGCCCATTCGGCGACGAAGTCAACGGTTGGCGGCATCCCGATCGGAGCGACCGGCTTGGCGACGCAAACAGCCACGCGCCGCAACGCGTCACCGACGAGTGGTTTTGGGCGCTCATCCGCGGGCGCCGATCTGTACGCCGCTACCGGTCCGACCCCATTGCGCGCCCGCTGCTGGAAGGGTTGTTGACTGCCGCTGTCTGGGCCCCTTCAGCCCATAACCGCCAGCCGTGGCGCTTTTGCGTTGTCACCGCCCAAGCGGCTAAAGACGACCTGAGCGACCGTATGGGCAGGCGTTGGCGCGCGGACCTGGGCGCGGACGGCGTTGACGCGGCGGTAATCGAGCGGCGCGTCCGCATCAGCCACACCCGCATCTCCGGCGCGGCTGCGCTGGTGGCGGTCTCCGTCTCCTTGGAGGAGATGGACGATTACCCCGACCGTCAACGACAGGAAGCTGAATGGATGATGGCCGTGCAGAGTACGGCCCTGGCCTGTCAGAACCTGCTGCTGGCAGCGCAACAGTTCGGTCTGGCCCGCCTGCTGGATGTGCGCGCCGCTGTTCGTGCCCGACCTGGTGCGGCATTCGCTCGACCTGCCCGAAAGTTGGCATCCCCAGGCGCTGATTACGCTCGGCTACGCGGCGGAAGAACCGGGCGTCAAGCCAGCGGGGAAAAAGGACAGGGCGCAGAGGCTTCCCCTGGCTGACCGGGTGTTGTGGCGCTGAACAGGAAACTGCGCATCGTGCAAAGCGAAAAGCAGATGTAGGATTCAATGGCGGCGAAATCGGAGAGTCCCGCGCGGGTCGTGGCCCTGGCTGGTGGTGTCGGCGGCGCCAAACTCGCGATTGGTTTGCAGGCGGCCTTGCCCCGGGGCGCGCTGACGGTCATCGTCAACACGGGAGACGATTTCGAGCACTGGGGATTGACCATTTGCCCGGACATCGACACCGTCTTGTACGGGCTGGCAGGCGTCAACAATCCGCAGACAGGTTGGGGGCGCGACAACGAAACCTGGAATGTTCTGACTGAGATGAAGCGCTTGGGCGGCGAGAGCTGGTTCCGGCTGGGCGACAAGGACCTCGCGCTACATTTTCTCCGCAGCTACGGGCTGGCTGCGGGCGCAAACCTCACCGAAATCACCGACCGGCTGCGACGAACTTTCGACGTGCCCTCCCGGATTTTGCCGATGTGCAACGAACCGGTGCGTACGCTCGTACATACAGATGAGGGCAACCTCCCGTTTCAGGACTACTTCATGCGGCGGCGCTGCGAACCGGTATTTCTGGGCTTGACCTTTGTCGGCGCGGAAAAAGCGAAGCTGACGACGGACATAGCAGTGGCGCTGCAGACCGCCGCACAGGTTATCATCTGTCCCAGCAACCCCTACCTGAGCGTGGACCCAATCCTGTCGGTGCCCGGTTTGGGCGATCTGATGCGAGATGTACGCGTGCCTGTGGTGGCCGTCAGCCCGATCGTCGGCGGGCGGACCCTGAAGGGACCGGCAGCCAAAATGATGCAGGAGATGGGCCGGTCAACAAGCCCGCTCACCGTCGCCGAACACTTGGGCGATCTGATCGACGGCTTCGTGATCGACGCGCGGGACAGCGCGCTCGCGCAGGCCGGGATGTTAAGCCTACCGACCCTGGCGACCGATACAGTTATGTCCGGTCTGCCGTCCAAACGGCGCCTGGCCGAGGAGGTTCTTCGCTTCAGCCGGTCACTCGTTGACGATGGCAAATGACCTATCACCGTGTGCGATTCGCCGAATTCGAAACACTGGATTCGAAACGCTGCCATGAGCTTGTGGACAATCCTGCCGGTCAAGCCCTTCGGCGAGGGAAAGAGCCGCCTGGCCGGTCATCTTTCTCCACATAGACGCCGCACACTCAACCGCGAGTTGCTCGCGCACACACTCGGCGCCGTCCGCCTGGCGCATGTCAAAGGCGAAGTCGTTGTCGTCAGCCGCGACAAAAACGCGCTTGAGGCCGCGGCGCGCGCGGGAAGCCATGCGCTGATCGAGCAGCCCCCCGATCCGCAACTGTCCACGAACGGCCCCCAGCAGCATGCCAAATCCACTGAACTTCCACTCAACGCAGCCCTGACACAGGCTACCCGCTACGCTGTCGCACGCGGCGCGACCAGAATTCTGATCCTGCCGACCGACATACCCAACCTGACAGCCGAAGATGTGCGGGCCGTGGCCTCGCCGCGCGGGGCCGGACCACAGATCATCATCGCCCCCAGCCGCGACGGCGGCACCAACGCGCTCTTTCCTGCAACCGGCCCAGGCGCTTCCTTTCGCCTTTGGCAAAGGAAGCTTTGCGCGCCACCAGCGCCTGGCCGAGGAAGCGGGCATCCCCGTACGCGTTGTCTCGTCCGCCTCACTGCTTTTCGACATCGACCTGCCCGAAGATTACGAAAGCGTAGTGCGCGCCGGCTAGGAGAGCGCCTCCGACCCGCACGCGGCGCGGTAGCCGCAGGCTGCGCAGCGGGATGACTGGCGATGACTGCGGCGCACGTCGGGCGCGCCGCGCGCTTGGCGGATCGCGTCGGCCGTTTCGAGTACGCGGTCGCGCAGTTCGTCCGTGTAGGGGATGCGCAAAGTGTCGTCGGCGTAGCGAAGCAGACCATAGGGCGGCGCAGACCCGTAAATTGTCCTCGACGAGCAGACAATAGGTCGCCAGTTGCAGGACGTGGCTGGAATATGGCCGGCGCGGGCGGGCGCGACTCTTGACTTCCACGGGGACGACGAAGGTGTCGGCGCCCGCGCGCGTCTGCACCAGGTAATCGGGGCGCCCCACCAGCCCGTAGCGGCGGCTGCGCAGCGGGCGTTCCGTCGCCTGCCACGTTCCAACATCGCGGTAGAGCAACGCACCCGCGGGCAGGCCGCTGCGCCGGCGCTGGCCGCGTCCCAGCCACAACAGCAGCCCGCCGAGCAGCGTCAGCAGGAGTGCAACCGTCAAGGAGGAAGATGGGGAGAGGGAAAAGAGGAGAGAGGACACTCTACTCCTCTGTTTCAGTTTCGTCCGTCCTGTTCTTGCAGAGGATGTCCCAGTTGCCGCGCTGACAGACCTCGTCCTTCTGGTTGAGCACCTCCATCTTGAAGGTGACCACGCCTCCGCCCATGCGCCGCATCTCCTTCTTCTCGCGCACGGTCGCGCGCAGGCGCACGGTGTCCCCGATCAGAACGGGTCGCCGAAACTGCCATTCCAGCTGCATGAAGGCCTGGACTGTGCCCTCCATAAAGCCCATGCGCACTGCCAATCCGCTAGCGATACTTAGCACGAGCAACCCGTGCGCCACGCGCTCGCCGAACATCTGCGCCTGGCTGTAGTGCGCGTCGGTGTGGATGCGGTCCAGTCGCCGGAGAGCGCGG
>CBDCLG010000016.1:0-637599 GCA_965218625.1 Caldilineaceae bacterium
GCGGCTGTCCGAGCCGCGCAACACGGCCAGGAGGTCGCCGTCGGGCAGCGCAATCAGCGCTGTCTCGTTCCGATTGGACGCGATCAGTGAGACGTCGTTCCAGGTGCGGCCATTATCCTGGGAGCGGACGACGTAGGCATTGTCGACCCTCTCCGTGCTCTGCGCACCACCCCAGGCATGGAAATTGTAGATGGGCGCGACCAGCGTGCCGTCCGCAAGCGATACGATCTTGCCGAAGGGGGAACCGGTGGGCAGGGAATCGATAGAGAGGGCGCGCATGGCTCCTCCCAGGTGAGGCCGCCGTCGAATAGAGCGGGTGACCATGATTGGGATTGGTTTGCCGCTTGTCGAGTGAAAGCCGCCAACGTAGTTGCCTTCGGCGTCGTAGTTGTGCTGGCGGTGGTAGAGGAGGACGAGCGTACCTTCTTTGGAGACGCCAAATGCTGCGTTGCGGTCGTCGACGTCGCTGTCTGCTATCAGGTAGGGCTGGCTCCATGTCAGGCCGCCGTCGAGCGAGCGTATCAATTCCATCCGCCCCTCGAGTCCGAGATGGCCGGCGCCGCCGCGCACGGCGGCGACTGCCATGCCGTCATCGGTCAGGTCCATGACGGGGAAGAGGCCCCCGTTCTGGTAGGCGAGTGTTTCGCGCGTGCCGGGGAGCGCACGGATGTCCAGGCTGCGGGTGGGTGTGGAAACTGTCACAGATGAGTCTCCTGTGGTAGGAACGGGACCGGGTCATCGGCGTAAGCGGAAGGCCGAGGCCCCGTTTCAGGCATTGAGCGTTGCGCGAACCAGCCACACGCTGTTGGTGTCGTCCATATCTTCGGGAATGCGGCGCCATCCGTTGGGCACACGGTCGTACATGTAGAGCAGCGTGTTCTCGTCCACCGCCACGACCTCGGTATAGGATGTCGTCTGCTGGCGGGAGAGGTCTTCCGAGTAGATGATCTGTTCGTTCGGCAGGCGGCTGTTGTGGTGGGCGAGGATGTCGACCTGTTGCCAGCTCTGGCCGCTGCCGTCCGAATTCAGCCACAGGTAGAGGCCGGGGCGTCCGGCGGAGAGCGCGAGCGCGCCGTCTGCCATCACCGCCAGGCTGGGCTGGACTGAGAAGACGCCGGGCATGGCGACGGCGGGGGTCCAGGTGCGGCCTTCGTCGCTGCTCCAGGTCTGGCCCAGCGGCATGCGGCTCTCGACGCGGAAGACGCACATGATGCGTCCGTCGGGCATGCGGCAGATGGCAGACTCGCTCGGTCCGCCGTCGCCCGGCACGGGGCAGGCGGCGTCGGCGATGACCGAGCGCACGGCCCAGTTGATGCCATCCTTTGACTCCACGGCCACAATCGAGTCGCGTTCGTCGCCTTCGAACTTGCCGTAGGTTGTCGCCAGGTAGGTGCCGTCTTCAAGCCACAGGGTCTGCCCGTTGAAGGTGAAGGTAACGACATCGAGGCCGGACTGGATGGAAGGGATGGGCGCCGGCATCCCTGTGATCTGGACGCCGCTGGCCACGTAGTCGAAGACGCGCTGGCCGGCGGGAAAGTGGTTGTGCGGCGCGCCGATGTCTCCTTTGCGGGCGGGGGCGAAGCTGGTAGGGCAGCAGGATGCTGTCGCCGTCGTGCAGGTGAAGCAGCGTCTGGCCGCCGTCGCAGCAGACACGCGGCTCGTTCCAGGTGAGGCCGCCGTCCTGCGACCATGTGACCAGGTAGGGGACGCCCGACAGGTGGATGTCGGGCAGCGGCGAAATCGTGGACAGGAGGTCGCCGTTGGGCATCAGCCAGAGGTTGGGGAACCAGAAGTAGCCTTTGCGGCGGCCGACCAGGACGGGTTCGGACAGCGTGACGTTCAGGCCCTCCAACTCTACTGTTGCGGCGTCTGACCACGCGGTTGCTCTATCGGGCATTGTTGTTTCCTCGTAAGGTGAAGCAGTTCTGTTCTGTGTCTGGCCTCAGCCGGTTGGCACGCTGATTTCGCCTTCGCCGCCGAGGTCTGCCGTGACCTGGGCGAAGCGATGGCCGTAGCGTTCCACTGTGTCAGCCGGCACTGGGTATTGCCGTCGAGCACGAATTCGGACGGCGCGTTGCCGTTTTGCGGGAGCAGGAAGAGCAGCGTGGCCTCCCTGAGCGTGTCGCCGGCGTTGATCGTGTAGGCGCTTTCCGGCTGCGTTGACCGTTGCCGTTCGGGCTGGTGATGGCGAGGCGGCGGCGGGCGCGTTCCCACGCGTTGATCTCTTCGCTTGTCCACCACTCCATGCCGAGGCTGCGGGCGTAGGCGACCGTCTCGCGAACGGAGCGTTCGCACTCCGGGTCTTCGAGATGGGATGGATGGTAGAGGGCATGGGCGACGCCGTAGCCGGCGTGGCACTGGTCGACAAGGGGGCGCATGAAGCCGTGCGGACAGACGACGGTGAAGTCCTGGGAGAGGAAGCAGAGGGCCAGGACGTCGATGAATTCGCCGCCCGGGCGGTCGTCCTCCATCGGCAGCCAGGGGTGGGACGTGCCGAAGGTGAAGCCCGGTCCCCGCGCGACTGCTCAATCTGGATGCCTTTGGCCTGGCACCAGTGGTAGAACTCGAGGCGGCCCTGCCAGGCGAGGCCGTGGTTCTTGTTGGAGACGATGTCGGTGAGGCCGGTCTCGTAGCAGAGCGCGTCGTGCTGCCAGTCGAAGTCCATCTGGCTCCAGCGGCGGTCCTCGCGCAGCGGCGCGTTGCCGGTGGCGTAGTGGAGGGCGATTTCGGAGGTGGACTGGATGAGTGTGTCGTAGAATTCGCGGCGGTAGCCGGGCACGGGCATCGTACACCAGGTCGGAGGGACGCCGAGCTCCTGCAGGAGGTCGAAGAGAGTCCAGCCGAGGTTTACGCGGTTTCCGTCGGAATCGTGGGACATGTGGGCAATCGAAGAGAGCCCGCGGGGCCAGTACCAGAGGACGGGCAGGGTCTCGCCGGCGCTGCTGAGCAGGTGAAAGATGGCGCGCAGGAGCAGCTCGCGCAGGACGTCCGCCATTGGCGACAGCAAGACGCGGGCGATTGTACTGGGTCCTGCCCTCCTGGTCTGATTCGGCGCCGGAGTAGTAGAGATCGTCGATGTCGTCGATCCGGATGAGGTCGCCGTCTCTGTCCGGGTCGAGGATGGAGGCTGCGGGGGCCCCTGCCGACTCGCGCGGCGGTAGCGGTTTGACCGTCTTCCCCTGGTGGATGTGGAGAACGGAGGTGATCAGGTCGGGGGCGAAGAGAATGGTGCGGCCGCGGCCGGATTGATGGGCTACGATGGCATCGAGCATTGCGCCTTCGGACTGCAGGGGCGGTTGCTGAGGCTCGACCTGGGCCAGCACGGTCCCGCGGGTGGCGGACACACGGCTGCCGCCAAAGATATGGGTCTCCCGGCCCAGTCCGCCGGTGATCGGGTGGGGCGCGTGCGGCGGCTGCAGGTAGCCGTCTTCGAGGAGGCCATCGGTACGGACGCCGAAGAGCTCGTCCATGCCGGAGGCGCCGGCGATCCGATCAGGTTGCCGCCTTTGCGGACAGATTCGGCCGCGCCTTCTTTCTGGTCGGCGTTCAGGTCAAGGTCCTGTGCCAGGATAATCAGCGTTGGCGGCGGCTGGAGAGAGCTGTCGGTCAAAGCCTGCGGCGGCAGCAGGGTAAAGGGGATGCCGGCGTGGCGCAGATCTCGCCGATATATGGGGAGGCGTAAGCGGGCAGCTCGCCGTTTGCCCCTGCGCGGCTGTTCGGGATTGGCTATGACTCCGATCATTTGGTCTGTCTCCTTATTCGCCGCGGGCCCTTGGGTGGCCCGCGGCCGGCATCCGAGTTGCGGCGGCCCTGGTCAGAGGCAAGGAGTGCGGCGGCCACCAGGCGCGAGCATCAGGCATCGCGAGCGCAGCGGAAGCCGATGTGGCGGCGGCGCATCTGCGGGAAGCGGTCGAAGCGGGCGGCGCAGCGGGCGCGGTCGGCGATGCTGTACCAGGAGCCGCCGCGCAGGGCGCGATGGGCGTCATAGTGGACGACCGGCTTGGTGCAGAGCGGATTGGCGGTCGGGCCGTGCAGGTAGTAGTCGGGCGAGTAGCGGTCCTGGCACCATTCCCAGACGTTGCCGACCGTGTCACAGACGCCGTAGGGGCTGACGTTGCCGGCGGCGGTGAACTGGTCCACCGGCGTCGGGTGGCCTACGCCCGATTCCCGCGTATTGGCCCGATCGGGTTCCCATTCGTTGCCCCAGGGCCAGTGGCGGCCGTCGGCGCCGCGGGCGGCCTTTTCCCATTCGGCTTCGGTCGGCAGGCGCAGGCCGGCCCAGGCGGCATAGGCCTCGGCGTCCCAGTGGGTGATGCCGACGACCGGCTGGCTGGGACCGGTGAAGCGGGGATCGTCCCAGCGGAGGACGCGTGCAGGTCTCCTCCAGAAAGCGGGCGTACTGGGCGACGGTGACGGGATATTGGCTGATGTAGAAGGTGTCCAGGTGGATGGAGCGCTGCGGGCCCTCGTCGTGAAAGCGGGTGATGCGCCAGCCGCGTTCCCGTGCAATCGATTTTGCAGCGGCGCCGTCGGTCCCCATTAGGAATTCGCCGCCGGAGATTGGCAATAACGTCGATCCGTCCTTGTTCTCTATTCTCGCCACGGCTATGAGTTCCTTCCTATTGGGAACTATACGGTTGAATCGCCAGAGAGTTTTCGCTAGTAACTAGCAAGAGCAAGACTGCGCCTCAACTCTCGCCGTTCGCTTTCTTAAGTTCTGAAATGATATCGTTTAGATTAGATGATCTTAAGGCAGAAACAACCCATTTTGCCGTCCAGCCCAGAAAGAACAAGAAAAGCATAATGAAGACTGCCTGCCAGACTGGGGCGTCGACCCCGTACTTGGGTTCAAATCTTGCAGTTGCCAGGGCAAGAAGGAATGAACATGCCGCGGAGAATGGGCCAATCCATCGTGCCTTACTTTCAAAGGCACTCCTGTGCCTTATCAAACAGAGTTCAATCTTGTCTTCTGTGGTTACAATTATTCTCTGTTTGATATTGGTATGTATAACAGAACTCTGTAATTCGTCTGCAATCGAGATAGACACTTCATGTTAACATTCGCTCTCAGGCATCGACTTCCTCCGCCGCGTCTTCCGACAGGAGCCCAAGCTTACCTAAGCTATGCTGAGAGACAAACCCGCAATTGTTGCATAGAAGGACCGCAACAGGTATAGATGGCCCCGACAGCTCGATTTCTTGCGTGGCATTTTGGATTACGTTTACGAAGTAACCCGGAGCAAGTTGAAACTTGTCGTTGTTACACATTGGACATATGGCTTTGACTTTCTTGCTTTCCAGCGCTGCTACAATTTCCTTAGAACGCTCTTCAGATAGTGGTATTAGTTCAGACATTGTAGTTATCCTCCTCCCCTCCACTTAGTGAGCAGGTCCGGTGCTCTCTGCCAACAACAGGCAGATTCTAACACAACATTGCCAATTCTGGAGTACTTCATAGCCAGGCCCTACGCTCTGCCCCGAGCTTCTTTGGAACCTAGACTGAAACGGTACTTGAAGTGTGCGGAAAATGTTTCAAGGCGAGTCCTATTGCTGTCAGGCAAGGAATTGCCACTGCAATACTAAATTACTCGGCGACCTCGGATGTCGTTCGAGAAACAAGCCGAATTGTTTCTGTCCTCTCACCCACGGTGCCGGTACCTGATACCGAATCAAGTGCCTAGGTCCCGTTGAACTGGGCTTGAGGCGCTCTCCGAGTAGTGCAGCGCGACCTTGCGCATGGCGGCGGCGATGTCCTTTGCGTCCTGTTCGGTGAAGGAGTTGCGGAAGAGGATGAAGCCGGTGCGGGGCAGGACGCGCTCGGTGTGGGGAAGATGGAGCGCGTTGTAGTCGATGCGGCGGTTGCCCTGTTCGTCGACGAAGGGGTAGCGGGACTGGCCGTAGGTGTCTTCGTCGGCGAAGACCGGGTACTTGTAGAGCGGGCGGCCCTGGATGTAGGGCCCGTGGCAGTCGGGGATGCCCTCGGCCCGGACCGCCTCGGTGAACTCTTCGGAGGAGATGCCGGCCTCGGCTTCGTCCACGGTATAGGCGTAGGTGTAGTAGGCGCTGCGGTCTGCGGGGTGCACCTTCTGGATTTTGAAGCCGGGCAGCTGGGGCACGACCTCGTCGAGGATGGCGGCGGTGCGGCGGCGCACGCGGGTGGCCTCTTCCCAGCGGTCGAACTGGGCGAGGCCGACGGCGGCGTGCAGGTCGGTCATGGGGTGGAAGTCGCCGAGGAAGGCGTATCCCTGTCTGCCGCCGCGGCGGAAGGAGGTCGGCGCGAGCGAGCTGCGCAGGGCGCTGTCCATCTCGGAGCCTTTGCGGGAGAAGCCCATGGCGCGGCGGGCCAGCGCTTCGTCGTTGGTGATGATCATGCCGCCCTGGTCGGTGGTCAGGGTCTTGCCGCCGAGCGAGAAGCAGCCGATATCGCCGATCATGCCGACCAGCTGGCCGCGATACTCGGCGAGGTGGGCCTGGGAGCAGTCCTCGATCACGGGCAGATCGTGGGCGCGGGCGATTTCGAGGATCGGGCCCATGTCGCAGGGGTTGCCGCAGAGATGGACGGCGAGGATGGCACGCGTCCGGTCCGTGATGCGGCGCTCGATGTCGGCCGGGTCGCTGTTCAAGGTCTCCGGGTCCCAGTCGGCGAAGACGGGGATGGCGTTGTGGAGCATGATGCCCAGCACGGAGCCGATGTCGGTGGTGGGCGTGGTGATGATCTCATCACCGGGATCTGGGTTGACGGCGGCGACGGCGGCGTGGATTGAGCCGGTGCCGGTGCTGGTGGCGACGGCATACTGTGCGCCGTGGCGGGTGGCGAAGGCGTCGGCGAAGGCGCGTACTTTGAAGCCGGAGCGCCAGCCGTCGGTGGCGTTGTCCATGACCTCCATCAGATGGCGCCGCTCCTCGTCGCCGAAGATCCACTTGGGGCCAAAGGGTGTGCTGCGCAGCGGTTCGCCGCCGTCGATTGCGAGCTGTTCGGCTGTCATTGCGACTTCCTTTCCCGCTCCTGAGCGGGGCTGCGTTCAGAGCTCATCTATGCGCCATTTTGTATAGGCGGCGTGGCAGACGCCGTCTTCGAGCGTGATCCAGTAGCAGGTGAAGAGGCTGCCGTCGTCGAACTGGACGGTGATGGGATAGCCGACGTCGGAGCCGCCGCTGTGTCTGGGGTGGTCGGGCCACATGGGGGAGGCCGTGCCGGCGTCGTCGCGCATGATGATCGTGTTGTCGGTATCCCACGTCTTGCCGTTGTCTTCGCTGAGGACGAGGCGGATGCCCATCGGGTCCCAGCGGTAGGTGACGGCGCAGAGGATGCGGCCATCCTGCAGGCGCAGGAGGTGGGGCGGGTAGCCTCTGATATCGGTGCGCAGCGGCTGGGACCAGCTGAGGCCGCCGTCTTCGGACCAGCTTTCGAGCAGGTAGCCGCTGGAGAGGCTGCCGGGCGTGGCGTGGCGGATGTGTGCGAGGACCGTGCCGGGTGCCGTCTCGATGAAGCAGGTCTCGTCGCCCTTGACGCTGGAGACGCTGGAGCTGAGGGGGATGAGACGCCAGTTGTCGCCGTCGGGGTCGGAGCGCCAGACGAATACCTGGCCGCGTTCGCCTTCCTGGTCGCTGGCGTAGACGGGCAGGAGGATATTGCCGGCCTGGAGGCGGGTCCAGCGGGGGAAGGCGGTCATCCAGCTGAAGCCGGGAACGAGCCAGTCGCGGCGGTCCCAGGTCTTGCCCTGGTCGTGCGAACGCATGACGAAGAGCTTGGGCATGCCGACGAGCAGGTCCTGGCCGGTGTTGTTGGGGTGCGGGCGGACGGAGAGGCCCATTTCTTCGGCTTCGGCGGCGCGCGCTGTAGGCCAGACTTCGAAGCCGACGGTACCGGCGGCGAGGTAGCTGCCGTCGGGCTGGACGTCGGCGTAGCGGTCGTACTGTTCGCGCGGGAGGGCGCCGGGCCAGGCGAGCGGGATGGTCTGGTCGTTGGTCTCGGTGAAGGTCTCGCCCTGGTCTTCGGAGACGAGCACGACCCAATCGGCGAGCCCGAAGTGGTCGGCGAAGGGGGAGGAGACGACGCCGACGGTCAGGCGTCCGTCGGGCAGGAGCTGGGGGACGGGGCCGAGGGCGTAGCGGTCGGGACGTCTGTAGAGGATGCCGTGCTGCATGAACAGTCTCCGTGCTGTGTGGGCGGTGGGTGGAGCGCTGCGGGGCTGCAGGCCGCAGGCGGCCGGCTGCCGCATTGATCATCTGCGGCGGCGCGGGTCGAGAATGTCGCGCAGGGCGTCGCCGATGAGGTTGAGCGAAATGACTGTCAGGACCAGGACGGTGCCGGGCGGAATCCAGAACCACCAGAACTGGCGGATGCGGGTAACCTGGTTGGCTTCCTGGATGATATTGCCCCAGCTGGGGGTCGGCTGCTGCACGCCGAGGCCGAGGAAGCTGAGGCCGGCTTCGGCGATGATGATGGCGCCGATGTTGAGCGTCATGTTGACCAGCACCAGGTGCATGACGTTGGGCAGGACATGACGCTGGACGATGCCCCAGTTTGTTCTGCCGATGGAGCGGGCGGCGAGCGTGTAGTCGAGCTCGCGGATCGAGAGCACCTGGCCGCGAAAGATACGTGTATCGGCGAACCAGCCGAGCAGACCCATTGCGACCAGGAGGACAACTGGGGAGGGGCCGTAGGCGCCGACCAGGATCAGGAGGAGGAAGATCTGGGGGATGGTGAGCATAATGTCGACGAAGCGCTGGATCAGAAAGTCGACTGCGCCGCCGAAGAAGCCGGATATTGCCCCCATCACCAGGCCGATGGCGGTGCGGATGATGACGGCGGAGAGGCCGATGAGGAGGGAGACGCGACCGCCGTAGAGGATGCGGGTATAGAGGTCGCGTCCGGTGTTATCGGTCCCGAGCAGATGGTCTGCGCTGGGCGGTTTGCGGATTGCCCGGATATCGATCTCCTCGAATCCGTAGGGGGTCACGAGTGGGGCAAGGATGACCAGCAGGGTGATCACAACCATATAGACGAAGCCGGCGACAGCGCCAGGGTTCTTCATGAAGAGACGGATGTTTTGCGCGGCAAGGGAGGGTCTCTCGGGGAGAATCTGCTGCGCTTTATCCGAAGACGCGTTGGCCTGAACGCTCATGCTGGTCTCTTGCTCCTGTCGTTCGACGATGCTGGCTCAAGGGGGGCGGAATCGGGCAAAGGTGCAATGGAGTTGAAGACGGGGTGGTCACGAGTAGCTGACCCGGGGATCGACCCAGGCATAGCAGAGGTCCACGACGAGATTGACAAGGATGACGAGCGTACCGAGGACGGCGAGAATGGCGATCAGGATCGAGAAGTCCTTGGCCTGGGATGCCTGGGCGGTCCATTTGCCCATGCCACTGATGTTGAAGGCCTGCTCAAAGAAGGCGGAGCCGCCGATGATGTCGGGCACACTGCGGCCGATGACGGTGACGATGGGCAGGAGTGCGCTGCGGAACATGTGGCGGCTGCGCACGACGGACTCTCTGAGTCCCTTGGCGCGGGCGACGGTTACGTAGTCGGAGCGCATCGTTTCGAGCACACTCGTGCGCGTCCAGCGGATGAGGCCGGCCGAGCCGCTGATTCCCATGACGAGTACCGGCAGCAGCAGATGGTAGACGCGATCGAGGAAGTCTCCGCCGGTGCGGGGGTTGTAGAGACCGCCTGCGGGGAACCAGCCCAAATGGACTGCAAAGTAGAGGATCGCGCCGGTGGCGATCAGGAAACCGGGAACACCGATGATGATGTAGGTGATGAATGAGACGATGTTGTCGAAGAGCGAGTATTGATAGTTGGCGGAGAGAGAGCCGACGAATACACCGATCAGGATGCTGAGCAGGGTGCCGAAGACGGAAAGGCGCACGGTCACGCTGATACGATTACGCATTTCGGGCCCAATGAGCTCGGCGGTCCTCATGCCGCGGCCGAAGTCACCCTGGAGCATCTTGCCCAACCACCTGCCGTATTGCAGCGGGATGGGGTCGTTGAGCCCGAGTTTTTGCTTCTGGAACTCGGTGTTGCTGATCGATTCTTCGTCGCTACGGCCCTTGTAGGCTTCCTGGATGCCCATCTGATCGCGCACCTGCTGGGCGGTCATCCCCTCGGTATCGGTGGCCATGAACATGAAGAGGGTTGGGTCGCCGGGCGCGAGGCGCATGAGGGCGAAGCTGCCGAAGGTCAGGACCAGGAGCATGGGGAAGACGGCGAGGAGGCGGCGGAAGATGTATTGGGTCAACGGTCGTTTCCCTTCACGGAAGCCGGGTGTGTTGCGGCAGGATCGAGGACGCCCGCCCGGCGTTGCTGACCGGCGCCGGCGGAATTGAACCGGCGCCGGTCAGTTTCATGCGGAACAGGAGGCTGGGCAGCCTTCGGGAAGGCTACTCAAGCCAGTACCAGCTTGAGACGCCCTTCTCGCCGCGGGTGCCGAGGAAGTTGAAGGCCTCCTCGGGGATGAAGCCGCCGAGGGCGGCGTCGGTGACGTAGAACTCGGCGATCTGGGTGACGCCCCAGATGGGCCCGTCGTTGAAGTAGATGTTCATAATCTCTTCGCTGAGGCGGGTGAACTCATCGGGGTCGGTGGTGCCCATGGCTTCGACGCACTTGGAGCGGAACTCCTCGTTGCACCAGTGGAAGATGGAGGGCCAGTAGTCTTCTTCGCAGGAGCCTACCCAGTAGGTGCAGTTGCGGATGGTGTTCATGACCCAGCCGCCGACCATGTCGATGTCGTAGTTGCCGTCGGCGCGGCGTTCCTGGCGGAGCTCTTCGCCCTGCAGGATTTCGCTCTCGATGCCGACTGCGGCGAGCTGCTGCTGGAGCAGGACCGGGGCGTCGCCGCCGGCGCCGGTGAGGATGGAGAGCACGCGACCGGACTCCCATTCACCTGCGGCTTCGGCTTCGGCGAGCAGCTGCATGGACATTTCGGGGTTGTACTGCCGCGGCAGGACGAGGTTTTCGTCGCAGTCGGGGCAGAATGAGTCGGCGGCGCCGGCGAGGTGGCCGCGCAGGCCGAAGACGGAGTCTTCAGGGTCGCCGAAGCCGAAGTAGAGGACTTCGGCCCAGAGATCGCGGTCGATGGCGTAGGCGATGGCGTCCATCACCGTGCGTGAGAGTTTGCGGTCCCCCATGCGGTTGAGGCCGTAGCCGGTCATCATGAAGGTGCGGGGGTGGATGCTGACGTCGGGCAGGTCCTTGACGGAGTCGTAGTCGGCGGCGCCGATCTTGATTACGTCGGACTGGCCTTCAAGGAAGTTTTCGAGGCGCAGGCCGGACTGTTCGGCGTAGCGCTTGACGCCGGGCTTGCCGTAGATGGCGTTGCCCCACCATTCTTCCCAGCGCTGGTTTTCGAGGAACTTGGCTTCCTCGTCGTACTTGACGACCTGGTAGGGGCCGCTGAAGACCTCGGGCATCCAGGCGTCGGGAAAGTCGCCGGCCCAGAGCTGGGCGGCGGTGAAGCCGCCGAGGTGATGTTCGGGCAGGATGCCGAGCATGCCGAGGTCGCGCCAGATCTGGCCGACGGGCGTGTCGAACTCGACGCGCATGTTGAAGTCGTCGATGATCTGGACGCCGGCGATGGTCTCGGTCTTGCCGTCGTAGTAGTCCTGGCCGCCGGAGACGTTGGGGATCATGCCGCGGGCGTCGCCGAGCCAGTAGTCGGCGTCGGCGTGGTAGAGCAGGTGGAGGGTGAAGGAGACGTCTTCGGTGGTGATGGTTTCGCCGTCGCTCCACTGGCCTTCGGGGTAGAGCTCGATTTCGAGCGCGGTCCTGTCGTCGACGGGGTCGACGCGCTTGGCGAGCCAGGGTGTCGGCGTGGAGTTGCCGAGCGGCCCGAGGAAGATCAGCGGCATGACCGTCTGGTAGTAGGTCTCGCTGCCGAAGTTCCAGTTGCTGGCGGTGATCGAGCCCCAGACGCCGACGCCGAAGCGGCCGCGGCCGGGCAGGATCAGGAGCCGGTCCGAGCCGACGGTATCGGGGTTCATGGCGAGGTCGGCGTCGGGGATTTCAGCTGCGGCTGCGGCTGCGTTTTTGGGTCAGTTGGAATCAGTGTAGCGGATGTCTGGATGTCTTGCACGGTTTTGGAGCAAACTGGGTGAACTGGGCTTGAATCCGCGAAGGGGGGGATGGGTGGATCCACGGATTTGCACGAATTTACACGAAGGGGAGAAGGAGGATCAGCGAAGGGGGAAGCAGGCTCAGGGCGAGGGTGTAAAATGGAGCAATTTGTCAGGCCTGTGGAGGGGCATCACGATGGTAAAGGGAAGGCGCCAACTTCTACTCTTACAACCCTGAGAGACCACATCAAAGTCTCAACTATCGCGCGCCGGCGAAAGAGCAGTTCGTGCTCTGTTCAGAGCCGGCCGCATTCGCCCAAATGCACCTTATTTTTCCCATTTCGTTGTCAAACGATTGGGGCTCCCCATACAAACTTCCTGCTTTAATTCGGCGGGCATGAATTGGTATCGTATCCACGCATGGGATCAAAAGCGCTGAACGCGATGAGTGATTCCGGTGAGATGTCTGGAATTTCACTAACGAGGGTGATAATGTTGTCGTCGGGAGAGACGGTAAGCCGGGCTTCAGTTTGCACTTGTGTCAGCGTGTTGCGCTGCGCGGATTCGAACAGAGCGATATTGAGTGCTTCTTCAAGAAGTTGGGTGGCTGGTGGTGGGTCTATTACGTCCGAGAAGATGTCGGAAAATGCCATGAACATATATTCAAATCGGTCAGACTCTTTTTCGTCTTCGAGATCCGTGTCTATATAGACAAGCCACATGTATTCGGGGGCGTCTTTGTCTCTACCCTTTCTGTAGAGTTCTATTTCTTTGGGGAGACCCCTCAGGTGAAAAACAACCGAAAGGATTTCGCCATCCAAGTCAGATTCCACGTCGACGATGTCGACATAGCCTGGAATGTTGGTCGCGGCAGGGTCATTTGCCACCTGACCTACCGTCACATAGACCAAATTGGCTTGACGCTCACTGATAAAGTCCTCAGACATTTCTATGTCGGGGCAGTCAGCGAGATTCTCTTTCGCAGCTGTTATGATTTGACCTTCATTCCAGTCGGGCGTAGGTTCAGGCGTTGGTTCAAGAATCGCCGTGGGCTCTGGCGTGATCGGAACGCAAGCGGCCAGAAGAAGAGCGATGCCACCGAGCAGGAGATTCCTGTTCATACTGTTTTCTCCGACTTTGTAGTCTAAATGCGAAGGGGAGGACTTCAGAATAAAATCGAATAAGGAAGATGGCGACAAGCTTTTCTAAGCGTTGCGCAACTTGAGTGGGGTTACAAATGTGCGGAGGTTCCCGGTGTCTCGGTTTGATGGCGTTCGGTTTACTGATGATGTATGTCAAGCGCCAATCCAGGAACTCCGACCAAGTCAAGGAATGGGGCATGGGGCCAAATGGCATTGGGTTCGCAATCGCCAAAACCGAGGTTCCAAAATGCGAATACTCAAACGGCTGGCAACCTATCTGGCTCGGATCGGGATTATCGCTTTCGCAGTTGTGGTGGTCGCTATCCTGACGTCCGGCCCGGACAATTTGATAAGCCACTTCATCCTGGAGGGCATCGTGGAGCCAGTGTGCTGCTTCATTCCAGCGTTGCTGATGGGAACTATCGGATTTTCAACCATTTTATTTGGTCGACGGCGCATCTGAGTACGGCCAAAAATTTATTTTTTTGACGAAGACCTGCGTCGCAGTGTGGGACATGGAAGAAGCAAGCTATGCCAGGTTGATGCAGTGCCTAAGCTGCATAAGGGGATGAAAGCCTATTTCGGCTATTACAGAATAATGTATTCAAGGGTGTCGCAAGGCCATCTCTTCCTTGAGGACAGGTTCGTCAACAGAGGAATGTGAGAGGACTTTGCCGATTTCTTTGGACTGGAGGACTGATGCAAGCGCGCACGTTTCAAGATATAGTGGCGATGAGTGGATTCTCCATGCTCTTGTCGTACAAATATGAGAAAGGAATTCTGGAGATCACGCTCGAGCTGGAAGAGCCGGAGGTCGAGGTCACCGTCTACATTCCAACCGATATTGTCCGCGTAGATGACCTGAGCTTTCTAAAGAATCGTTCCAATTATAGTTTTTTGAAGCTAGAGGAGATCGAGGAACATCTTGAACGAGTTGCCATGGCTTTTGCGTGCCGTCCAGCGACTTTGGACGAATGATGCGCGAGGTCAGGTCTGGTTATTCCCTTGCCTACGGTCGAAAGGCAAAGGAATTCCCTTGGTTGCTTAGCGTGAGAATAGACCAACAACGATTCCCGCTTATCGTCGCGTGCTTAGTTGCCGATCTGCGTGCTATTCGATGGGTCTTCGCAGAATCCTGAGCAGATGCTTGCGGCAGACCCAACGGCCGGTCCACGAATGGGCGAAAACGGGGAAGCTCTGATTGGCATTCGCGTTTCGAGGAGACGATCAGCGGGGAAGTTTACTGTCGCGAACCGTGCTAGCTTCATGACCTCACAAGAGACTTATTCGGTTACGCCTTAAGGAATCTCTTGAAGGATGGGCGGAGACAGCAATGGACTGGGTGTTCGGGGCATTCTTTCATCGGCTTGTCTGATCCTTATAGATCATCTGTGGCGACAAGAGTACCTTTGCAGAAAGTGTGATCGACGGGACGCACCAGTCTTAGGGAACGTCTGAACAAGTCCACATGTGGTGGATTGAGATGAATGGTGGGGGAAGCAGGAAGATTTTCAACCGGCCTGGGCTGAGTCAGCAGGCAGTTGCCGTGCTGAGGCAAGCCTGTTTGCGCCTCAAAACGGCTCGGCGGCGGGCCTGTCGCCGCTATCAAAGTGATTGCGGCGCACGACTCCCTTTGTCACACCGCCAAGTGGCGCTCGGCTGTCATCAAGTTGGCCAGCGCCAGCAGAAACGTCAGCCGTTGCGTGTTCTTGGCCAGGCCGCGATAGCGCACCTTGGCATAGCCGAAGCGCCGCTTCACCTGCAGGAACGGATGCTCCACCTTTGCTCTGACCGACGCCTTACGCTTCTCGGCCAACGCCTCCTCGCTTTCAGACGGCAGTTGCCGCCGTCGCCCAGGCCTCAGCGCCACATGCCACTCTACATCCAGCGCCCGCATCTCCGCCCGCTTGGCCACGCCCTGATAGCCAGCGTCGCCCCACACCTCCTTCTCGCCTCCGTGCAACAGGCGCGAAGCCACGGTCACGTCATGCACGTTCGCCGCTGTCGTCGCCACGCTATGTACGATTCCCGTCTCAGCGTCGGCGCCGATATGCAGCTTCATCCCAAAATGCTACTGATTCCCCTTCTTCGTCTGATGCATCTCAGGGTCGCGTCGCCGCGCGCGATTCTTCGTCGTCGACGGCGCCTCGATGATGCTGGCATCGATGATCGTTCCCTCCCGCAACCGCACTCCCTGCGACTCCAGATGACGATTGATCTCCTCCAATAGAATCGACCCCAACTCGTGTCTCGCCAGCAGATGACGAAAGTTCAGTATCGTCGTCTCGTCCGGCAGCGCACCCGACAACCGCAGCCCCACAAACCGTCGCACCGACTCGACCTCGTAGAGCATATCCTCCATGCCAGGGTCGCTCAGGTTGTAGAACAACTGCACACAGTAGATGCGCAGCATCACCGACAACGGATACGGCCGCCGGCCGCGTCCCGCCTTGGGATAGTGCGGCCGGATACGCGCTTCCAGCTGACGCCACGGAATCAGACCATCCATCCGCTCCAGGAATTTCTCCCGACGCGTCTTGCGTTTCTTGCTTTCGTATTCCAACTCCCCAAATGTCGGCTGCTCCATTGTCCTCTTCCCCCATTTTCCTGTCGCACGCCCACTATTGCAGTATTATGCCACAATCAATCAGACTTGTTCAGAGTATCCCTAGAGTGATTCCCGAATGTAGCCAAGAGCAATCCACTAGCAGGTCGCAATTCGTCGGGACCCTCCGTTCTTACTCCAGATCATGACATCAAGAACTACATGCCGGACCACTAAGAGGGCCTGCCGGCAACGCCATTGCGAGTCTCTTGGTGTATTGAGTAAAGGCAGTTAGGGGCTGGGTGTTCGGAGCTTTCTATCGGCCGTATGACTGTTCCTCACAAATCATGTTTGGTAACCAAAGTACTCTGGCAGAAAGTGTAATCGACGGGATGTACAACCTTAGCTGGTGGGCCAGCTTTTGGGGCCAAGCTCAGGGGCCGATCACTATTAAAAGCAGATCCATTTTCGCTTTCGGGGCATCGCAGCCTTCACAAACCTTGCCAAGAACGCACCCGGTGAAAGAACAGATAACAAGAGGAAGCATTTCCACAGGGAGTTCAGACCCAGAGAGTGCAGATAGCCCCATTGGCTATCAATGTCGATGCCGGTGAGATTCTTGTAAGCCATCATGCGGAAGTCACAATAATACTCCGAGTCTGGAGAATCCTCCGCGGCAGTTGTTGACATGGTTCCCCCATATGGATTGACGCACGGTAAGACAGGAACAGCCCCGCAAGCATATATCGTTCTCTACCTTCTTCTGTCGCTAACAGTTGCATGCGAAAAGGCATTATCTTGTCCATATACTCCTGGAGGTATGGGAAGACATCTTGCTCCTCTTCGGTATATGAAAAAACATCAATTATGGTTTGTGTGATCTCATCTACCATGGAATGTAATCCCGTTCTTTCACGCTGTGGGCTATTGCAGACCAATAGGGCCTAATTTACACGTTTGGCGGCTTGGCGACAAGGCCATTCGAGCAGGGTTACAGGGCAATCGCGTCTAAATCTGGACGCCAATATAACCCACAAAGGGCACCCACAAGGGGTGCCCCTACCAATTGTCATTCGTTTTCGGCTGAAAAACCGATCTCCAGTCGGCGAAAACCTTAAGAATTTGCGACCGCGCCCTATGATTTGCACTGTTCTCGGCGTTTTTTGGGAGTTGGGCTCGAATCAGGTAGTGTCGCGGGGTCTTGACCCAATCTGATGCAATCGCCCTGAGCAGGCTTAATGCTTCTCGGGCCTTACCGATCGGGAGAGGGTGGAGCGATGTTTTCGCAGTTGGGGCCGCCGGTGCGGCTGAGCTTTCGGTCGAGGGGCGCCAGGGGGCCATCGAGCGCCTCCGCTAATGCAACGTACCATGCATCGTAGCTGGTTAGAGTGCTGCTCAACGTCCTAATCCGCTCAGCAAAGGGCGCGAAGGGAAACAGCTGTATGTCCAGCCGCAGAAGCATTCTATGCGCGCTGGTGGCTTCGATACGTGGCTTCTTCTCACCTTGCTCCAGCCGGCGGAGGATATTCCTGGCCTCGACGAGAACCAGCTCCTGTCCGGCCAGCTCGCCTGCGGCAAATGTAGCTTCCGCCCACCGACCCTTGTTTCCTGATTCGACCGGGCCTGCGACAAGCGCGGATGCGTCAACGACCGTTGTCACAGGCGCGCAGGATATGGTCCGGTTCGACCCGTGTTTCGGCCACTGCCTTGCGCGCGCGGACGCCTTCCAGCCATGTGGCAATGGAGGGACGCGAGGCGATACGCTCCAACTCGCAAGGTAGGAACTCTTGCATGGACTGGCGCTGCCGCGTTCGGCGGCAGCGATGATGTCGACGCGGCTGCTGGCGGTCGGTTCGTTGGCGCGTAGGAGGACGGCGCTGGCGTAAACTTGGTCGGTGTGCGTGTGTGGCTGACGGCGATGTCGCAGACATTGTCCGTCGTTCCTTGCGCGCACCTGTGCATCGTTCACGGTGAGGAAGAGACGGAGGCATTGGGGCATTGCATGCGGATAGCAGCCAAGACCGAGACAGAAACAAGGGGTGTGACAACCGACTTCATTGAAGCAGTGTCAAGATCAGGACGACCCGTTCGCCGTATTGAACGTTTGAAATCGGACTTGACAAGCATTCGGCGATGGGGTATAAATTGCAATCAATATTTCAAAATTGGCATTTCGCCATTATCGTCGGCATTCATTATTGTTCGCCTTATGGCTTTTCCTCGACGAGTTGCCCGTCGCAAATTCGCCCTTTGGCTTTCGGGACATGGTCCTGAGTGGGGTGCCTACTCTCCCGCCCGGGAGACTGTGCTTCGTGCGGCGGCAGCCACACTTTCTCTCGACAAATCAGTTAACAGCGCTGGCTGCGTCGAGGCCGGTTTGACGCGCGCAGTCGAATTCGCCGCAGTACAGCAAGTGTAAGTCGCGGCTTGCGGCCGCGTTTTCGACCGCCTGGACCCGTTTCTTGTACTGTCAATAGTTGTTTCTGCAATCTTACCTGGTGTGGATTCGATGTGATGTGTACGGGCGCTTTTGGATGCAGACAGTGTAAGGGAGTCTGCATTCGAGCAAGGGGATGAGCCGGTTTGGCGGTGAAGCGGATGTCTTCGTTTACTAAGGTTCTTTTGGTCTGGCTGGCGGCGGCGCTGCTGACGGTGTGCCTTGCGCTGCTGTCGGTGGTGGACGATGCGTCGGCGCAGGAGGACGTGAAGGCGATCCACAACCTGGCGCTGGAGAGCAGCGAGCCGGGCGAGCTGGTGGCGACGTGGGACGAGCCGACGGAGACGCCGGTTGATTACCGCGTGAGCTGGGCGCGGGACGGCGAGAACTTCAAGACCTGGACCGACCTTTCAGGCAACGCTTTCCCGATAACGAATACGCAGATAATAACCGGGCTGAACGGGGGCGTGCGCTACAAGGTGAAGGTGCGCGCCCGCTACCGGGGAATTGGCGACGGCCGGCCCGGGGACTGGAGCGGGGAGGTGCAGGCGGACGTTATGTCTGCGCCGACGGCAACACCAACTCATACGCCGACATTCACTGCTACCCCGACTGCTACTCCGACGCCCACACCCACAACGACGCTTACTCCGACGGCCACTCCGACGGCGACAGCTACGCCCTCGCCGACGCCGACGGATACGTCCACTCCCACATCGACACCCACGCCCACACCGATACCGAGTGACACCCCGACGGCGACAGCTACACCTACGCCGACCCCGACGGAGACGGCCACCCCGACGGCGACGCCGACGCCGGAGGACCCGCGCGCGGTTGGGGCGGTACGGCTTGCGAGCAGCCAGGCGGGTGTGCTGGAGGTGACGTGGGATGCGCCGGATGAGACGCCGGTCGACTACCGGTTGAGCTGGGCGCGTGTGGGAGAGGGCTTCAAGACGTGGACGGACAGCACGGGCAACGCCTTCCCGACGACAAACGCGTATACGATACCTGGCCTTTACGCGGGTGTGCGTTACAAGGTGAAGGTGCGGGCGCGCTATAGCGACGGTTCAGGCGACTGGAGTGCGATTGTGAGGGGGGATGTTGCGTCGGCGGCGACGGATACGCCAACGCCGACGGAGACGTCCACGGCGACTGCGACCGGCACGCCGGAGGCCACACCTACACCGACAGATGCTGCTGAAGCCACGGCGACGCCGACGGACACGGCGACAGCGACGGATACGCCGGAGGCGACAGATACGCCGACAGATACGCCGACAGATACGCCGACAGATACGCCGACAGCGACGGCGACGCCCGAAGGATTCACGTCGAGCGGGTCCGGCACATCGTCCGACCCGTACATCATCAACGACCCGGCCAGCGTACCCGCGCAATCGATTCTCGACCATGTGGCCGATCTGAATGCGCGCGAGTCAGTCTACTACCGCTGGGACGCGGGCAACCGGCCGGGTGAATGGACGATCACGATCGATGCGTCGCCGACCGGGCACGACTTCGACCTCTATGGCCGGGATGAGCGCGGCAACAGCTGGGACGACCAGGACCGCAGCTGGGACGGTGACGAGGAGGTCAGTGTCGACGTGCAGACGGGCGGCCACATCGTGCTGCGGGTGCAGAATTACGAAGGGGGTGCGCCGACCGATCTGACGCTGTCGATCGAGGCGCCGCCGGCATTTGCGCTGCAGGTCTCGGATCCGACGGACACGCCGACGGCGACGGCAACGCCGACGGACACGGCGACGGCAACACCGACTGACACGCCGACTGCGACGGCGACGCCAACGCCGACTGACACGGCGACGGCGACAGCGACAGCCACGCCGAGCCTGACTGCGAAATTTGAAGATGTGCCGCCGAATCATTCGAATGGGGCATTCAACTTCCGGATTGCGTTCAGCGAGGCGATTGGTACCAGCGCAGCCGATCTGCGCGACCATGCGTTGCTGGTAACCGGCGGCACGGTGACGGGCGCGCAGCAGGTGGACGGCCGCAGCGACCTGTGGCGGATCACGATTGCGCCGGATGCTGGAACTGACGTGTGGATTATCCTGCCGGCGACGAGCCTGTGCACGGCAGAGGGAAGCATCTGTACAGCCGGCGACAAGCCGCTGTTCAACCGTTCTGAAGAGACGGTTGGGTTTGTAGCCCCCACGGACACGCCGACGGCGACGCCGACGGATACGCCAACGCCGACGGATACGCCGACTGCAACGCCGACAGCGACGCCGACCGACACGCCGACTGCGACACCGACCGACACGCCGACAACGACGCCGACCGACACGCCGACAGCGACGCCGACCGACACGCCGACTGCGACACCGACCGACACGCCGACAGCGACACCGACCGACACGCCGACAGCGACACCGACCGACACGCCGACAGCGACGGCAACGCCGACGGATACGCCGACAGCGACACCGGCGCCAGATCTGCAGTTCCAGCAGCAGCAGCTTGTGATCCTTGACAGTGACGATGGGCGGGATGCGGCGTCGGACAGGGAGGCGCTGGTCGCGTTTTACAATGCAACGGACGGCGACAACTGGACGAATAACACCAACTGGCTCGGCGAGAATGCGATCGGGACCTGGCACGGCGTCACCACCAACAGCGATGGCCGCGTAACCGAGTTGAAACTGGACCTGAACGGGCTGAGTGGGTCGATTCCAGCTTCGTTGGGAACGCTGGGCAGGCTGAGGAAGCTGGTGCTTGAGCTAAACCAGTTGAGCGGTTCGATTCCGTCCGAGCTGGGGGACCTGGCCAACCTGAGGACACTGGACCTGGACAACAACCTTTTGAGCGGGGCGCTTCCGCCGGAGCTGGGGGACCTGAGCAGACTGGAGACGCTGAATCTGTCGGCCAACCGGTTTACGGGGACAGTTCCAACCGAGTTGGGCGACCTCAGCAAACTTGAGTGGCTGTACCTTGACTACAACCAGCTATCGGGGACAGTCCCGACCGAGTTGAGCGACCTGGCGAAACTGGAGGTGCTGGATCTGCGCAACAACCAGATAACGGGTACGATCCCGACCGAACTGGGCGACCTGAGCAAACTTCGCTTGCTGGGCTTGGGCGACAATGTGCTGACCGGAACGATTCCATCGGAATTGGGCAACCTCGACAAGCTGTTCTTTCTGTATCTGAACAACAACCAGCTGCGGGGGACGATACCAAGCGAGCTGGGCAGCCTGGAAGACCTGGTCGAGGTGAGGATCGCCTCCAACCCGTTGACAGGGTGTGTGCCCGAAGAATGGGAAGAGGTCACGCTCAACGACTTTGAAGACCTTGGGCTGCCGTTCTGCACGGATGCGACCGCGACGCCGACGCCGACTGCGACGGATGCGCCGACGGACACGCCGACGCCGACAGCCACGCCCACGCCGACCGCGACGCCGACGCCGACTGCGACGGATACACCGACGGCGACGGCGACGGTTGAGGGCGGCACTTCTGCGGACAGGGAGGCGCTGGTCGCGTTGTACAACGCTACCCGTGGTCCTGATTGGACGAATGACGATAACTGGCTTGGTTCCAAGCCGATAGGGACCTGGTACGGGGTCACAACAAACGAGGACGGCCGTGTGACCGAGCTGCGTCTGGCGGGCAACCGTCTGTACGGCCCGCCGCCGGCTGAGTTGGGCAATCTCGAAGAGCTGACGTATCTGGACCTCAGCGACAATTGGCTGAGGGACCCGATTCCGGCCGAGTGGGGCAACCTCGATAACCTGACACATCTGATCCTTCATGATACCTCTATGGGCGGTAAGATACCGGCTTTGCTGGGCGATCTCGACAGCTTGAGCTATCTGGACTTCAGCACCAGCGAATTGGGAGGGGCAATACCAGCGGAGCTGGGCAATCTCGACAGCCTGACCTATTTGGACCTCAGCGGCAACCATCTGAACCGGGTGATACCGGTCGAGCTGGGTGACCTCGCCAACCTGACCCATCTGAACCTCGAGCGGAACGGGCTGGGCGGTTCGATACCGGCCGCGCTGGGCAAACTCGAGAGCCTGACGTATCTGAACCTGAACCGGAACAACCTGAGCAGACCGATTCCCGCTGCGCTGGGCGACCTCGCCAACCTGCAGGAGTTTTACGCGGTCTACAACCATTTGCCGGGACCGATCCCGTCAGAGTTGGGCGGCCTCGCCAGCCTACAAAGGTTGGATCTTTCGCTCAACCGGTTGAGCGGCTCGCTCCCGGCAGGATTGGGCGACCTTGCCAGCCTGACATATCTGGACCTCTCTCAAAACCAGATTAGCGGCTCGATTCCGAGGGAGCTGGGCAGCCTCGCCAGCCTACGAAGGTTGGATCTTTCGTACAACCGGATGAGCGGCTCGCTCCCGGCAGAGCTGGGTGACCTTGCCAGCCTGACGTATATGTCCCTCGGGAGAAATCAGTTCAGCGGCTCGATTCCGGCCGAACTGGGCAGCCTCTCCGGCCTCAGTTATCTCACACTTGGGGGCAGCCAGCTGAGTGGGTGCATACCGGCAAGTCTGTACCTTATACCTGTAAACAACCTCGCCAGCTTAGGTCTGCCGTATTGCGAGGATCCAGGGCCCACTGCCACTCCGACTGCTACAGCCACGCCCACGGCAACGCCGACGTCTACGGCTACGGCCACGCCTACGGCAACGATTTCGGCTGACCCCAGCGACAGAGAGGTGCTGGTTGCCCTCTACAATGCCACCAGAGGCCATAACTGGACGCACAGCGGCAACTGGCTTTCCGACGAGCCGATCGGAGACTGGTTCGGTGTCACCACCGACGAGAATGGGCGCGTGACCGAGCTGCGCCTCTCGCGCAACTGGTTGGCGGGGACGATCCCTGTGGTGCTGGCCAGACTCGACAACCTGAAGCATTTGGACCTGAGTTTCAATCGTGTGGTCAGAGAGATTCCTGTGGAGCTTGGCAACCTCGATAACCTACAGGTGCTGGACCTCGGCTGGAACTCGGACTTGGACGGCTCGATCCCCGCCCAGCTCGGCAACCTCGACAGCCTGCAGGAACTGCGCCTAAAAAACAGTGGATTGAGCGGTACGATTCCGGCCGAGCTCGGCAACCTCACCAACCTACGCGTGCTGGACCTGTATGGGAACCGCGAGATGAGCGGCGCGATTCCCTCCGAGCTGGGCGGTCTCGCCAACTTAACAGTTCTTGACCTTGGTTACAACGGGTTGAGCGGTTCGATTCCAGCCGAGCTGGGAAATCTCGGCCAGCTGAAGGAGCTGGTCCTCCATGGCAACGATTTGAGCGGGTCGATTCCAAGTGAATTGGGCAACCTGGTCAAGCTGGAAAGGCTGAGAATCGGCAGCAACGGTTTTAGTGGTGCGATTCCAAGCGAGCTCGGCAGACTCAGCAGCCTGCAATATATGGAACTTGGCAGCAACGAGTTAAGCGGCTCGATACCGGGCGAGCTGGGCAGCCTCTCCAACCTGTTCTATCTGAGCCTTGGCGGCAATCAGTTGAGCGGCTCGATTCCGGGTGAGCTGGGCAGCCTCGCCAGGCTGAGGTATATGTATATCTCAGGCAACGAGTTGAGCGGCTCGATTCCGGCTGAGCTGGGCAATCTCGACAGCCTGGAATGGTTGCGACTCTCAGGCAACGAGTTGAGCGGCTTGATTCCAGCCGAACTGGGCAACCTCGACACCCTGGAAAATATGGAGCTCGGAGGCAACAGTTTGAGCGGTACGATTCCGGCTGAGCTGGGCAACCTCGATAATCTGGAGTGGATGAGCCTCTCTAGCAACAAGCTGAGCGGTCCGATTCCGGCGGCGCTCGGGGACCTCGACAGCTTGGCGCGTCTGTACCTCAGCAGCAACGAATTGAGCGGTCCGATTCCAAGCGAAATGGGCAACATCAGGACGCTGGAGCAGTTGAACCTCGTATCGAACCAGCTGACCGGCCCGTTTCCAACTTCGTTTGCCAATCTGGTCAACCTGACACATGTGTTCGTCTCCGGCAATCAGTTGAGCGGATGTGTCCCCGAGGCTTTGCGGACTTTAACCCGCCATGACTTTGCCAGCATCAACCTGCTGTTCTGTGGCGACGCCACGGCCACACCGACAGCAACCGCCACCTCCACGCCGACAGCGACTCCGACCGATACGCCGACCCCGACGGCTACACCAACGCCAACCGCTACGCCAACGCCGACGGCTACGCCGACACCGACCGATACGCCGACACCGACTGCCACGCCGGCGGCCCTGACGTCGAGCGGATCGGGTACAGCGTCCGATCCGTACATCATCGCTGATCCTGCCGGCGTATCGGCGCATTCGATACGCAGCTATGTCGCCGATCTGAATGCACGCGACTCGGTCTACTTCCGGTGGGATGTAGGAGACCGGGCCGGTACATGGACGATCACGACCGACGCGTTTCCGACCGGCCACGATTTCGACCTCTATGGCAGGGACGATCGCGGCGGTGGTTGGGACGACCAGGACCGCAGCGGGGACGGGGACGAGAGCATCACCGTCGATGTGCTGGCCGGCGGCCACATCGTGCTGCGCGTCCAGAACTATGACGGCGGCGCGCCCACGGGCTTGACGCTCACGATCGAGGCTCCTGACAGCGGTTGATCCTTCCAGACTCGAACCGACAGTAAACTGAAAGCCACAGGGCGACCGCGCCAGCTATGGTTGACCTCGGCTGATTTGGCGAGCCTGTTGCTTGTTGTTGCGGCTCACATTGAAGCGACGGCTACCGCGATTTGGTTTGCGTCGCGACGGAAGTTTGCTGCGGTTGTGTTTGAAGTCAGCCGGGCCTGAAGGCTCTACCGGCCCTGCCCGGTCCATTGCGGATGCGACAACGCCTGCTCGCTCTGGTCAAGGCAGGCGTCCATCGCTGCGCTGCCGGCGGCCGCAAGCCTCAGATCGGCGTTAAGGATCCCCTCGCCAATCAAGTTCTCCATCGCGCTGCAGTAGGCCAGCGCCTGGACCACGGCCGCGTGAAAGGCATCAAATCCCGGAGGCGGCGCCATCGCCAGCGTCTGTTCGTGGAGCACCCTCAGCGCGGCGAGAGCGCTCCTGAACCGCGTCACCCACGCGTCGTCCTTCAACAGGCTTTTATTTTGCGCCGCCTCAACCATTACGACGAGCAAATGGTCGATGGCGCCGCGGATTCCGCGCCCCGATCCGTCGTCTGCCAGCAAGGCCATGATCTCCGCCCGATAGCTCGCCTCGCGCCGCGCCGCGGCCGCGGCAGGGTCGGGCGTCGGTGTCGGAACGGGCGTGGGCGACGCGACGACGGCGACACTGGCCGTGTCTTCGGCCGTGGTATAGGCCGCATACAACCAGGCATTCCCGTCACCGAAGGCGATGCGCCACCAGTCGCCGCCGGCATTCCTTCCCGTGATCGCGAAGGCGTCGGCCGGCTGCGCCGATCCGACGATTGCGAAATCGGTCCCCGGCCCCCGCCGCACGTTCATGCTGCGGTTGACCGTCAACCGGGCCTGGGCCTGCGTTGCGGTCGGCGTTGGCGTCGCAGTTGCGGTTGGCGTTGCGGTCGGCGTCGCCGTTACCGTCGCGGTTGGCGTCGCAGTCGGCGCCAGCGCGGTTTCCACCGCAGCCATTCGGGCGGCCAGGTCTTCGTGTGCCGTCGAATTTCGCGCTACCTGCCCGGCCAGCTGCTCAACCTGCGCGGCCAGCCGCTCCACCCGCCGGGCCAGCCCTTCCAGCGTCAACTCGCCCTGCGCCAGCAGCACGCCAGGCGCAGCAAGCGCCAGAAGCAGGGTAACGACCAGCAGACGTGTCTTCATCGGCGAACCCTCCTGGCAGTTTTCAGTTTCCGGTTTTCAGGAAGCGTTGACTCTCCTCACGTTCCCTCGCATTATTGCGCTGCCTTCGATCACTCCTCGATAGTCTGGCTGCGGAATTCTTCGCGTAGAAATTCCCGACGTTGCTGGTCACCCTGGCCCTGCCCACAAGAGGCGTAGCGCTTGGTAAGTGAATTCTCTATATGAAACACCCCCAGTGCTCAGGAGCTGTCATTGCGCCACCAGCGCACTTCGTTGCTGCCGCGCTCGGCGGCGGCGACGATGTCGGGGCGGCCGTTTCCGTTGATGTCGGCGGTGATGACCATGTTGGCGTTGGTCCAGCCCTCTTTGAGGAGCTGCATGTCCCAGGGGCCGCGCGGGTCGCCGCGGTGCTTGAAGACGGCAACGCGGCCGGTGACGTTCCAGGCGGTGGCGATGACCTCGAGCTGGCCGTCGCCGTCGAGGTCGGCGGCGATGGCTTCGAAGGCGTGGGGGAAATGCTCGGCGATGATGTGTTTGCGCCACTTGCCGGCGGCGGGATTTCCCTCGTGCTCGTACCAGACGACCTGGTGATGGTCGAAGGAGACGCCGGTGGGATCGTCGGGGGGGAGCATACCGAGCGCCATGACGATGTCGACGTCGCCGTCGCCGTCCATGTCGACGGGGCGGCCGTGGATGGGCTGGGGCGCGTCGTCGATGATGTGCTTCTGCCAGCCCTGGTTGGCGGGGTCGCCGCTGTTGCGGTACCAGGCGACCTGGTTGCCGACGCGGGCGGTGGCGATGAGGTCGAGGTTGCCGTCGCCGTCTATGTCGACGGCGTGGATGTCGCGCGTTTCGGCGATGTCGTCCTCGATGATGTGCTTGATCCAGCCGTCGTCGCGGTTTTCGTACCAGAGGACCTGGTTGCCTTTGCGCCAGTTGGTGGCGGCGACGTCGAGCTTGCCGTTGCCGGTGAGGTCGGCGACGGCGACATCGTATGCGCCGGGGATTGTGCCTTCGTCGATGTAGTGGAACTGCCATGAGTCGGGCAGGCGCGGGTCGCCGTCGAAGGCGAAATAGAGGAGGCTGGCGCTGATGTTGTCGACCGTGACGATTTCGGGCCGTCCGTCGCCGTTGATGTCGACGACCTGGTGGCGTTCGAGCCACTCGTTTTCCTTGAGGTGGACGACGTGGCGGGTGAAGTTGCCGTCGCCGTGGTTTTCGAGCCAGTAGAGGCCGACGTCGGTGTCGGGGGTGATGATGTCGGGCAGGCCGTTGCCGGTGAGGTCGACGGTCGAGATGCCGTATGCATAGGCGTAGCCGTCCATGGCGAGGTGTTCGGTGAGATTGATTTTGGGCGCCATTTTTCCTCCGGTCTGGCGTTGTGGGTTTGGGCATGTGCGGTGTGGGCAGGATAGCAGGGTTGTTGGGAGATGACAATTCAGTTCCCGGTTTTGCCTGCAGATTGCCTTTGCGTCATGAGCTTTTGAGAAGTGGGGGGAGGGCAGGGCAATCGTATCTAAATCCGGACGCCAAAATATCCCACGCAGGGCGCCCACAAGGGGCGCCCCTACCAATTGTCAATCGCTTTCGGCTGAAAAACCGATCTCCAAGAGGGCTGTTTTCGGCTGTTTTTTGGTTGTTGCGGTGGTGTAGGTCATTTTGGTCGTGCCCGCGCGTGCCGGGGCAGGCGCTCGTTTTGCGTTTCCGGTTTCTGGGAACAGCGGATTTGTGCAATTTGACATACAGAACTTGTGTTCTATAATATGGCCTGAAATCATTTTTCCGAGAAAATTGGGGGGGAGAGCAATCATGAGGGTCGCATGTGTTCTGATCACGCATTTGCGGGCGAAGGCGGAGATGAGGCGGCAGGGGGAAGTGGACGTGGAGGTGGAGGAGGGGTCTGCGCAGGATTTTGCGGCCCCATCCGGCGAGGCGTTGCAGGGGCCTTCGACGCTGGTGGTTGAGGGTGGGGGCGCGTCGGGGGCGCGGCCGGTGGTGGTCGATTATTTCCCGGGCAGCTGCGGGGTGAGGGCGGGGATGACGCTGGAGCAGGCGGTGTCGCAGCAGGCGGATACGGTGGTGCTGAGTGCGGACGAGCCGTATTACCGGCAGATTTTCGGTGAGCTGCTGCGGGCTTTGCAGGGGGTGAGCGACCGGGTGGAGGGGGCGGAGCTGGGCACGGCCTATGTGCAGCTGGACGGGCTGGAGGCGATGTACGGGGGTGAGGCGGGGGCGCTGGCGGCGCTGCTGGCGGCGGCGCCGGCCGATCTGAACGCGCGCATTGGCGTGGCGGATGCGAAGTTTCCGGCCTTTGTGGCGGCGCGCACGCGCGAGGCGGGGGTGTCGTATGCGCCGGAGGAGGTGCGGGGGTTCCTGGCGCCCTATTCGGTCGATCTGCTGCCGGTTGGCGCGGAGGTGAAGGAGAGGCTGCACCGTTTCGGTCTGCACGCGATGGGGGATGTGGCGGCGATGGAGCGGCATCTGATCGTTGCCCAGTTCGGGGCTGAGGGCAGCCGTTTGTGGGCGCTGTGCAACGGCGAGGACGGGCGTCCTGTCGTGCCGCTGGCGTTTGAGGAGTCGATCGTGGAGCATAGCTCGCTGCCGTTCAACTCGTCGTCGCTCGAGCTGCTTTTTGTGGCGGTGGATACGCTGCTGCGGCGGGGGTATGCGCGTTCGGAGCTGGATGGCCGCTATGTGGGGGCGGTGGGGTTGGCGTGCAGCGCGCGCGGCTGGCCGCCGTGGGCGGCGTCGATCGCGTTCAAGCAGCCGGTCGGCCGCTGGGAGCGGGCCGCGGCGCTGGTCCGGGACCGGCTGGAGCTGGAGCCGCCGCAGATCCCGGTTGAGGATGTGACGCTGACGCTGTCGGGGTTCAGCGGGGGCTCGGGCGAGCAGATGGCCCTGTTTCAGGATGTGAAGGAGCGGGCGGGGCGGCGGCTGATGGAGATGGAGAAGCGGCTGCAGGCGCGGATGAACGGCAGGCATGTGCTGCACCGGATCGCGGAGGTGGCGCCGTGGCATCCGGCGCCGGAGATGCGGGCGTTGCAGATCCCGATCGATCCGGCGAAGCGGGATGACATCAGGCCGCTGCACGCGCCGGCGGCGGTGGCGGTGCGGGAGGGGTCAGGGCATCAGCCGGTTGCGGTGCAGATTGGGCGGCGCTGGCGGCGGGTGACGGGGATCGCGGAGCGGTGGCGGTTCGATCTGTGGTGGCTGCCGCAGCCGATCAGGCGCGCCTATTTTCGGGTGGAGTCGGAGGAAGGGCCGGTGACGCTGTTCAGGGATGAGGGGGAGGGGGCGTGGTATCGGCAGAACGGCGGTTTTTAGTTTCTGGTTTTTAGTTTTTAGTGGGGAACGGCGGAACGGCAGTGGATAGTGGATAGTGGATAGTGGATAGTGGATAGTGGATAGTGGATAGTGGATAGTGGATAGTGGATAGTGGATAGTGGATAGTGGATAGTGGATAGTGGATAGTGGATAGTGGATAGTGGATAGTGGGGAGTGGATGATGGGGATGGGGTATGTTGAGTTGCAGGCGAAGAGTTTCTTTTCGTTTGGGCTGGGGGCGTCGCATACGCATGAGCTGCTGGCGCAGGCGAAGGCGCAAGGGTACGGCGCGCTGGCGCTGACGGATACGAACCTGTGCGGGGCGCTGGAGTTCGCGCGGCTGGCGAACAGTTTGGGGGTGCGGCCGATTACGGGGGCGGAGCTGACGCTGCTGGACGGGTCGCGGCTGACGCTGCTGGCGGAGACGCGGCAGGGATACGCCAACATCTCGCGGCTGTTTACGCTGGCGAACGGGGTTGACCGCCGCGAGCCGCGGCTGGACCGTGCGCACCTGGCCGCGTATGCAGAGGGGGTGATCCTGCTGGCGGGGGGGCGGGAGAGCGACCTTGCCCGGCTGGCGCTGGCGGGGCGGCGGCGGGAGGCGGAGGCGTTGCTGCGAGAGTACGCGGGCTGGTTCGGCGCGCGGTCGGTCTACGTGGCGCTGCAGCAGAATTTCCTGCAGGGGGATATGATGCGCAACCGCAAGCTGGCTGGCGTTGCGCAGGAGGCGGGTGTTGCGCTGGTTGCGACGAACGACGTGCATTACCATACGCGGGCGCGGAGCCGGCTGCAGAATGCGCTGGTGGCAGCGCATTTCAACACGACGGTCGACCAGGCGCTGCCGCATCTGCGGCCCAACGATCAGTTCCATCTGAAGCCGGCGGGGGAGATGGCGCGCCTGTTTGCGGAGTTTCCGCAGGCGGTGGCGAACACGGGGCGGATTGCGGCGCGGTGCGCGTTCGATCTGAGCACCGATTTGGGTTACACGCTGCCTGACCCTGCGCTGCCGGCGGGAGAGTCGCCGGAGAGTTTTCTGAAACGGCTCTGTTACGAGGCGGCGGAGCGGATATACGGCGCCGTGACGGCGCGGGTGGCGGCGCGGCTGGAGGAGGAGTTCGATCTGATCGGCCGGCACGGCCTGGCCGGTTTTCTGCTGCTCTACCGGGAGATCGTGCTGATCGCGCAGGGGCTGGTGACGGAGCGGAACGGGGGGCATGCGCCGGTTGCGGGGCGGGACCCGCCGGGGCGGGGGCGGGGCTCGTCGGTGGCGCTGCTGGTGGGTTATCTGATCGGGATCAGTCACATCGATCCGCTGGCGTGGGACCTGACGCTGGAGCGGTTTATCTCGGCGGACATGACGGTGCTGCCGGACATCGATCTCGATTTTCCGCGGGCGTTGCGCGACGAGCTGATCGAGCGGATTCACGCGCATTTCCGGCCGGAGTATGCGGTGCTGGCGGGCGCGATCGCGACGTACAAGATCAAGGGCGTGCTGCAGGACTTGGGCAAGGCGCTGGGGCTGCCGCCGGAGGAGCTGCGTCTGCTGGCGGACCAGATGCATTCGCACAATGCGGGGCAGCTGCGCGAGGAGATGCTGCAGCTGCCGGGGTTCAGCCAGCGGGTGGACGCCTGCGGCTGGCGGGATCTGATCGAGCTGGCGCCGCAGCTGATGGGCGCGCCGAAGCTGCTGGGCCAGCACGTGGGCGGGATGATTCTGAGCAGCTCGCCGATCCCGGAGATGGTGCCGGTGCGAGAGGGCGCCATCGAGGGCCGTTTCATCATGGACTGGGACAAGGACAGTGTCGCCGACGCTGGATTCGCCAAGATCGACATTCTGTCGCTGCCGGTCCTGGACCAGCTGGAGGAGGCGCTCGACCTGGTCGAGGCGCGCACGGGCAGGCGGCCCGACACGAACGAGATCGACCCGGAGGACCCGAAGGTGTACGACATGATCAACGCCGGGCTGTCGAAGGGGATCTTTCTGCTGCAGTCGCCGGCGCAGCTGAAGATGGGGCAGCGGCTGCTGTCGCGCAACCTGCTTGATTTGGCGTACCAGGTGGCGCTGATCCGGCCGGGTGTGGGGGTGCAGGGGAGCGCGGTCTCGCAGTTTGTCGAGCGCTACCGGCACGGGGCGGCGTGGGAATACGACCATCCGCTGGAGGAGCGGGCGCTGGCGCGCGGTTACGGGATCATCGTGTGGCAGGAGCAGGTGGTGCAGCTGATCACCGATGTGACGGGGATGACGGCGGCGCAGGCGGACGAGATCCGGCGGGCGTTCGCCAAGTCGAACAACGAGCATCTGATCGAGATGCACTGGGAGCGGTTCCGGGAGGGGGCGTGGGGCAAGGGCGTGCCGGAGGAGACGGCGCGCCGGATTTATGCGAAGATCAACGGGCATTACATGTTTCCGGAGAGTCACTCGCATGCCTTTGCGATCACGGCGTACCAGGCGGCGTGGCTGAAGCGCTACTATCCGCTGGAGTTTTTTGTGGCGCTGATGAACAACCAGCCGATGGGCTTTTACCCGCTGGAGACGCTGAAGCAGGATGCGCGGCGGTTCGGCGTGCCGTTTCTGAACCCGTGCGTCAACCGCAGCGAGGCGCGGTGCGCGCCGGAGGGCGGCGCGGTGCGGATGGGGCTTGTGTTTGTCAAGGACGTGGGCGCGGAGTCGGCGCGGCGGATTGTGGAGGAGCGGGCGCGGCACGGCGATTTTGTGAACGCGGGCGACCTGGTGCGGCGGACGGGGATGACCGACCAGGCGGTGCTTTCGCTGGCGCTGGCGGGGGCTTTCGACAGCGTTGCGCCGAACCGGCGGCAGGCGCTGTGGGAGGCGGGGCTCTATGTGCGTCCTTCGCGCAACGGGCAGATGACGCTGTCGCTGCCCAGGCCGGAGAGCGTGGCTGCGCTGGAGGACTTCGACGCGCGCGAGCAGATGATCGGCGAGTACCAGGTGCTCGAGATCTATCCGAAGGGGCACCTGATGGAGTTTGTGCGGCCTGCGCTGGCGCCGCACGTGCTGCGTTCGCCGCAGGTGGAGAGCCGAGAGGATTGCGAGGCGGTGACGGTGGCGGGCTGGCCGGTGGCGCGGCAGCATCCGCGCGGGCGGGACGGCACGGTGTTCGTGACGATCGAGGACGAGTTCGGCGACGTGCAGATTATTTTGTGGGCGGATGTGTTTGCGCGCCACCGGCGGGAGCTTGACAGCCAGGTGATCGAGGTGAACGGGGTGGTGTCGAAGTGGGACGGGACGACGAATGTGATCGTTACGTCGCTGCGCCCGATCCGGGTGGGGGTGCAGATGCCGCGCGCGCATGACTGGCATTGAGGGGCAGTGGATAGTGGATAGTGGATAAATTTCAGTCCCTGGATTGACGCTGGGCCCAGATCGAGCTGAGGTCTATCTGCTATTTGGTAGCTCTTGGTTCTGGTTCCTGGCTCCTTGGGGGTCGTAGGCGTCTGTCTGAACTGTGATTTGTGGGATTTTTCTAATTGAGATGATGAACTGCGCTGGCTCCGGAGGGGGATTGTTGGTAATGATCTTGTTTGGGTCGAAGCCGATGGGGGGCTAGGCTCGTCGCGTGGGGAAGACAGGAGCTGGTCCGAAGTTTTTAGTTTCGAGTTCGCAGGTTTTGGGGGGCCCAGGAGGCGATCGTAGGATAGGGAGGAAGGATGTTGACAAGAAGGGCGAAGGTGATGCAGAATCGCCAGAGAAACCGGGCTTCCAGAGGCGTGCAATGCCACGAACAACGAAGACGATCACCTTTTCGTTGCCGCTGGAGATGGCAGAGAAGGTGGACGAGGACCCCAACTGGTAAAGCAGGAAGGGAGCACCAAGAGCGCGCTGCTGCGAGAGGCGCTGCGTCGATATATCGCGGAGCGAGAATGGCAGCAACTCTTCGAATATGGTGAGCAGCGGTCAAGGGAGCAGGGTATCGCGCGTGAGGACGCGACCCGACTGGTGGAAGAGTACCGTGCCTCCGACGCTTCGCTCCAGTAATGAGAGTCGTTCTTGACACGAATGTAATCGTCTCCGGGCTGAACTTCTCCGGCAACGAACAGCGTGTCCTGCATTTGGCCGTCAGGAGGCGATACGACCTCTATCTATCTACCTTTATCCTGCAGGAAGTTTCAGGAGTCCTGGCGCGCAAATTCAGTTGGTCCCAAGAGCGGACATCGCAGGCCATAAGATTGCTAAGTAGCACAGCTACCGTCATAGAGCCGCGGAGAATCCTGCCTATCATCCAGGCCAACCCAGCGGACAATCGTGTCTTGGCGTGCGCGGTGGAATCCGATGCCGATTATCTTGTGACCGGTGACCGCCGACATCTCCTGCCACTAAAGGTACATGTGGGAACACGAATCATCAACGCTGTCGGTTTTCTTCCTCTCGTAGAGAAGTAGGAAAACGGGGAACAGGTGGGCTGATGTGCGGCGCTTGCCGCGTCGAGAGTTAGTCAAGTTAGTTTGCTCCAAAATCGAATCAAAGAACCGATCTATTGCCAGACGGTTTCCCAAAAATGGCTGGATTCGGACAGGGTCGGCCGCTTAACGCAGACTTTGGTTGAAGGGATGCAGATCACAGATAGTGGTATCCTCAGCCGCGCGCAGGCCGGAACGTCTCGGGCGGCCCTCACATTTCCCACTGTAACCTCGCTGGCCGACGGCACGGTGCTGGCGACCTACCGCACCGGCTCGAACAAGGACTCGGAGGATGAGACGGTCGAGTTCACGCGATCGGTGGACGGCGGGCGCACTTGGAGCGAACCGTGGCGACCGTTCGAGAACCCGACGCTGGACGGCGTGCCCGGCTCGTTGCGGGTCTGCTACCTGACGGAGCTTGCGGCGGGACGTCTGCTGGCCGCGGCGATGTGGATCGATCGCGGCACCTACCCGGGCGGGCCGCTGTTCAACGAGGAGACGGAGGGTTGCCTGCCGATGGCAGTGCTGCTGGCAGACTCGCGCGATGGGGGTCAATCGTGGTCGCCGTGGCGGGTCGTTCCGATGCCGGCGGAGGTGGGTCCGCCGAGCCTGACGGCGCCGGTGCTGAAGCTGGCGGACGGTTCGCTGGCGCTGAGCATCGAGACGAACAAAGAGTACAATGACGCGTCGCCGTGGATGCAGAAGGTCGTATTCTTTCATTCGCGTGACGGCGGGCAGAGCTGGGCCGCACCGGTAACCGCGGGCGAGGACCCGAGCGGGCGGATCTTCAACTGGGACCTTCGCTGCGGCGTCGCGCCCGACGGGCGGGTGGCGACGTTTTCTTGGACATACGACACGGCGGCGGGCGGTTATCTGAACATTCACCGCCGCGTCAGCAGCGACCACGGGCAAAGCTGGAGCGGGGCGGAGGACCTGGGCTTCTCCGACCAGGCCGCGCGGCCGGCGATGCTGGCCGACGGGCGCGTCGTGCTGGTCTGGGTGGACCGGTTCGGCAGCCGCTCGATCCGGGCGCGGATGGCGCCGGCTGTGGACGCGCCGTTTGATGCGGCGAGCGAGGTCGTCATTTACCAGCAGGATGAATCGTCCGACGGGCAGACGGACAGCACTTCGGAGCTGTTGAGCGAGATGAGTCTGTGGACGTTTGGGCTGCCATACGCCGAGGCGCTGCCGGATGGGGCGGCATTGGTGATCTATTACGCGGGAACGGACGCGGCGATGGACACTCGCTGGGCCAGGATCGAACCTTAGACCTTCCACACAAAGGAACTACCATGCGCAAGAGCAAGATGCTAAAGAAGTTTCGCAGCGGCGGTTTTGCCCGTGTCTGCGGCCTGGGCCACTATCTGCCCTTCTACATCCGCTACGCGGCCAACTGCCGCTACGACGGCATCTGGCTGGACCTTGAGCACCGGGCGATGGACGCGCGCGAGGTCCAGGCGATCATTATGATGTGCTATCATAACGACATCGATTGCATGGTGCGCCCGCCGACGCTGGAGCGGACAAAACTCTACCGCTACCTTGAGGACGGGGCGAGCGGTTTCCTGGTGCCGCTGGTCTCGGAGCCGCAGATGGCGAGTGACCTGGTGCGGGCGGTGAAATATCCGCCGCTGGGCAACCGGGGCATGGACGGCGCGGGGTTGGACGGGGACTTCGGCATCGGCGCGTGGGACCCGCAGATGGACTACAACGCGGCCGCCAACCGCGAGACTTTTCTGATCTGCCAGATCGAGACGCTGCAGGCGGTGGCCAACGCCGAGGAGATCGCCTCGATCGACGGGGTTGACGGGCTCTTCGTCGGGCCGGCCGACCTGTCGCTGCGGATTGAGACCGAGGGTGACGGCAGCCTGACGATGGAGAAGGCGATCGAGACGGTGGCGGCCGCGGTCGAGAAGCACGGCAAACTGTGGGGCATCACGGCCGGGTCGGTGGAAGACATCCAGCGTTTTCGCGGGATGGGCGCGCAGATGGTCCCGTGGGGCGGGGATTTCAGCCTGATGAACGTGCTCAAGCAGTGCAGCGCGGACCTTGACGGGATTCCCGGCGCGTAGTTTCTGCTCGACAAACGGTTTCGAAAGGCGGAGGAATATGAAAATCGCAATCTTGCACGGCCCGCGTGACCTGCGCATAGAGGAGCAGGCGCTCGACGCCAGCCAGCTGGCCGACGACGAGATCCACGTGAAGACGCGCATTTCGGCGCTCAAGATCGGCACGGACCGGGGCAACTACGAGGGCGCGGACCAGGTGCCGGGCGCGCCCGGATACCCGCGCTGGGTGGGCGACAGCAACCTGGGCATCGTGCAGGCGGTCGGCAGCGGCGTCACGCGGCTCAAGGCGGGCGACCGGGTCGTCACGCGGGCGCCGCACCAATCCGAGTACATCATGTCGCAGTCGGACAGCGTGGTCGTGATCCCGGACGGTGTGGCAGACGAGGATGCGGTCTACGCCCATCTCTACGCGCTGAGCGCGCACTGCTATCACAAGGCGCACTTTCGGCCGGGTGAGACGGTGGCGGTTGTCGGGGTGGGCGTACTGGGCCTGGGGGCGATCGCGCTGGGGCCGCTGTTCGGCGGCCGCGTCGTCGGCATCGCCAACAGCCCGGTGCGAATGGAGATGTCGGAGCGGATGGGCGCGCACGCCAATTTTCTTTACAATGACCCTGATCTGGAGGCCAAGCTCGACGAATTCAGCGGCGGCAAGGGCATCGACCTTGTCATTCTGACCGCGAATCCGTGGCCCGCTTTCCGCACGGCGATGGAGATTGTGCGCGATAACGGACGGGTCTCGGTGGTGAGTCTGCTGGGGCGGGGCGAGCCGCCGCTCGACTTCAATCCGCTGGCGATGGAGCTGTTCTACAACAAGGGCACGACGCTGGTCGCGGTCTCGGGGCGCGCCGGCTATCTCTATCCCGACGCCAGCCCGAACTCTTTCAAAACTGCGGACAGGTACGCGTGGGACCACATCGCCGACCACGTAGTCTCGCTGATGGCGGACGGGCTGCTGGAGCCGAGCAGGCTGATCACCCACCGTTTCCATTACAGCGAAATGGTGGAGGCGTACGAGATGGCCTATCATCGCGAGAAGCAGATGCTGGGCGTGATCTTTAACTGGCAGGAGTAGCAGGAATTCGGGCAGGGCGACGTTAAGCGCTTGCCCGGAGCCAACTGGCAACAGGGAGGCGGCAGTGACCTCTATTTCGAAGTCGGCGACACATGACGTTTCGCGTTCGCTGGAGCTTTACGATCAGGCGGGCGAGTTGATCCCCGGCTGGACGCAGCTGATCAGCCGCCGGGCCGACCAGTTCGCGCACGGCGTCAGTCCGATTTACGCGCAGCGGGCCAAGGGCTCGCGCTTCGTCGACGTCGACGAAAACGAGTACATCGACTGGATGAGCGCGGTTGGGGCGATCATTTTGGGACACGCCGACGGGGTCGTCGACGGCGCGGTCAAGGAGCAGATCGACCGCGGCAGCCTCTTTTCGGCCAACAACCCGCTCGAGCTGGAGTTGGCGGAGGAGCTGAACGCGACGATACCCAGCTCGGAGATGGTGCGCTACGCCAAAGGTGGCGGCGACGCGTGCGCGGTGGCGGTGCGGATCGCGCGCGGGGTTACCGGACGCGACAAGATCCTTTTCTGCGGCTATCACGGCTGGCACGACTGGTACCAGGCGGCCAACTACGGCGTGGACCCGGAAAGCGGCGAGTTTCCTTTCGCGGGCATCGAGCCGATCGGCGTGCCTAAGGCGCTGGCAGGGACGGTCATCCCGTTCGTTTACGGCGACCTGGAGATGCTGGCCGCGCTGCTGGACGAACACGCCGGCGAGGTGGCCGCGATCATGATGGAGCCGGCCCGTTCCGAGCTGCCTGCGCCCGGCTATCTCGAAACTGTGCAGGAGATGGCTGCAAAGCACGGGGCTGTTCTCATTTTTGACGAAGTCTCGTGCGGCTGGCGGCTGGAGATTGGCGGGGTGCAGGAAGCGGTCGGTGTAACCCCGGACATGACGGTGGTGGCCAAGGCGATGTCGAACGGCTATCCGATGGGCGCGGTGGTCGGGTCGCGGGAGGTGATGGATCCGGCCAAGCGCATGTTTATCTCCAGCTCCTATTGGAGCGACAATGTCGGCCTGGCCGCGTCGCTGGCGACGATTCGGGAGTTGAAGCGGCGCAATTCGCCGCAACGGTTCAAGGAGATCGGCGAAAAGTTGCGCAGCGCCCTGAACCAGGCGATTGCCGATGCTGGGCTGGAAGGCGCGTGTACGGGCCTGCATTCAAATCCAGCCGTCACACTTAAGACGCCGGAGGGAGTCGATCCGCGCAAGATGTCCACGCTGTTCATCCAGGAGATGGCGCGGCGCGGCGTTCACACGTATATGAATTTCAAGGCGACGCTCTCCCACACGGATGAAGACATCCGGCTGACCGGGGAGGCGGCCGCCGAGTCATTGCGGGTGGTTCGTGCGGGGCTGGAACAGGGGAATCTCGACGAGTTGGTTCAGGCCGATCTGAAGAAGGAACCTTTCCGCCGCCTGGTCCGATAGGCCGCAAAGCGCCCCGGCGCGCAAAGGGTACGAGGAACGCCGCCATGTTTACGTTTCAAGAGGCTGACCGGACTTTTCTCGAACGGGAGGTCCTGCCGCATCTGCCGGACCGCATATTACGACGCGCACGCGCACCTGTTTTGCCACGACCACTACCCGGCGGACTCGCTTCCTCCCGGCCTGGCGCAGACGCCGCCGCGTATTGGGCTGGCCGAGTATAGCCGAATACAACGGCTGGCTGCACCCCGGCGGGCGCGTGGTGGGCGGGCTGTTTTTCGGGCTGGCCTTTCTGGGCGACCGGCAGGCCAACAACGAGTTCGTCGCGGCCGAGGTCAACGGCGAAGGGCCGCTGGCACAGAAGTCGCGCGCGCAGCTGATCATCTCGCCGGATATGGACGCGGAGGCGGTGCTGGACGAGGTGCGGCGGCTGAATATGACCGGCCTGAAGTGCTACCACACGATGGCGCCGCTGAATCCCCTCCTGGGGACGGATGCGTCGGGCGCCGGTACGTATACTGCGGATCGGCCGACCTGGGAGGCGCCGATCGAGGCCTATCTGCCGGAGGCCCACGCTGCCGCGGCCGATACGCTCGGCCTCACGATAACGCTGCACATGGTGCGCGACCGGGCGCTGGCCGACCCGGTCAACCAGGCGACGATCCGCCGCTATTGCAGCAGCTATCCCAACATGCGGCTGATCCTGGCGCACGCGGCGCGCGGCTTCAATCCGTGGCACACGATCGAGGGGATCGAGAGCCTGCGCGGGCTGGAAAACGTCTGGTTCGACACATCGGCGGTGACCGAGGCGGGGGCGTTCGAGGCGATCGTAGAGACGATGGGCCACGAGAAGCTGATGTACGGGACCGACTTTCACGTCAGCCAGATACGCGGGCGCTGCGTTGCCATCGGCGACGCTTTCCACTGGCTCTACGCCGACGAGATGGAGTTGGACGAGAAGCATATCTCGCTGCAGCCGGTGCTGATCGGCCTTGAGTCGTTGCGCAGCCTCGTGCTTGCCTGCCGGCGGCTGAAGCTGAGCGAGCGCCAGGTCGAGGATATCTACTACGGGAACGCGGCTGCGCTTCTTGGAATCGAGTGAGGAGGGGAGAGATGCAGGTCCTGTCGCCGCCGGAGCAGATCGATTTTGCCCACAACAAGCGGCTGCTGAACCGCTACCGCTTCATCGAGTACGAGACGCTGCGCATTCTGGCCGCGTGGCTGCCCGGTACTGCCAGAATGGAGTGGAAGCTGGCGATGGGGCGGCTGCTGTGGGAGGACGCGCAGCATGTGCAGCATCTTTACCAGCGGCTGCGGGAGATCCAGACACCGGCGTTCCGGCCGCCGGGTGACGATGCGCTCGAAGAGTTGATGGCGGAGGCGATCCAAGCGCCGACGGAAGCGGACCTGCTGGGCGGGCTCTTTCGAGTGATCAAGCCGGCGCTGGCCGCGACCTACCGCTGGCACTGCGAGCAGACTTTCGCCAATCCCGACGCGCCGACGCTGTACGCGTTCAAACACATCCTTATCGACGAGGAAGTGCAACTGGCGTGGGCGCAGGAGGCGCTGGCGGATCACCCGCCGGGCGATTGGGAGGCGTACATCGCCGGTATGCTGGCCGCGGCCGGGGGCGTTTCGGGCCGTGAAGAGCGGCCGCCGGCGCCGCCGCGACCTGCGGTACGGACGCAGTTCGAGCTGGCCGGCGAAGCCGCGCGCGACGACCGCTTCCAGCTCGTGAACCGCAACGCCGGCCAGCGCGTCGTCGTCCCCGACAAGGAGACCCAGCGACTGCTCGATTTTGAGAGTTACAGCCAGGAGATGCTGGCGGCGGAGACGGTAGCGGCGATCATTTACCTGTCTCCGGGTATGCCGTGGGAATTCACCTACGACAGCGCGCGGCACTGCTACGACGAGACCCGTCACTGCAAGCTGGGCATCGAATGGCTGGCCCATCACGGCCACGACTACACCGACGTGCCCCAGAACACGCGCATTTACACGTGGCGCACCCAGTACGATGCGGCCACGCAGTACTGTCTGCTGACGATGGGCAACGAGACGCACGCCTTTCCGCGCCGCCACGAACAGATGGCGGACTACGCCGAGACCGGTGACCGGCTCTCGGCCCAATATGTCAGCTATGATATGGCCGATGAGCGGCAGCACGTCGCGTTCGGCCATAAGTGGCTGCCGCGGCTTATGGAGGAGCACGGCATCGACAGGCCGGTTGAGGCGTTTGTCGAGGAGACAGTCGACCTGTGGAAGCGGGAGTACTCTTCCGGAACGCTGCCGCTGCCGGGGGAGCGGGAAGCTTCCGCCATCGGCGTCCAATAGACACAGAACGCCGGCTACCAGGCCAAGGCCGCTGATTTCCATGGATTCCAGCCACTATCGAGAACTAGGTCGAACCGGACTGTCCGTCTCGCCGCTTGCCCTGGGCACGGTGGAACTGGGGATGGACTACGGGATACCGGTGCCGGGCGAGTACGGCCAACCCTCCAGTGCGGCGGCGGAGCGGCTTGTGCATGCGGCGCTGGACGGCGGCATCAATCTGATCGACACGGCCCAGGCGTACGGCAGCAGCGAGTCGATCCTGGGGCGGGCGCTGCGCGGCTATCGTACACGGGTGGTGCTGGCGACCAAGGCGACGGTGCAGACGGAAAGGAAGACTTTGCGCGGCGATGCCTTGCGCCGGGCCATGTGGGCAGGGCTGGAGAACAGCCTGCACCTGCTACAGACCGATTACGTGGACATCTGGCAGATCCACAATGTCGACGAAGACCTGCTGGACCAGGCCGAGCTCGTGGCGGAGGTCTTCGCCGAGGCGCGCGCCAAGGGAATGGCCCTATGGCGCGGCGGCTCATTTTACGGCCCGGACCTGCCGCTGGCCGCGCTGAAACACGATCTGTTCGATGTCCTGCAGGTCACCTATTCTGTCTTTGACCAGCGGCTGGCGGACAGACTTTTCCTGGCCGCGCAGAAGCAGAATGTCGGCGTTGTGGTGCGCTCGATTCTGTTGCAGGGCGCGCTGACCGGGCGCGCCGACCATCTGCCTGACAGGCTGGAGCCGTTGAAGGCGCGTTCGCGGCAGTTCCGCGCGCTGGTCGCAGCGTTGGGCGGCGGCCTTTCGCCGGCGCAGGCCGCGATCGCCTTCGGCCTGGCCGAGTCTCGCATTGCTTCCGTGCTGATCGGAGTGCGGACGGAATCGGAACTGGAGGAGAACCTGGTTGCGGCGACGGCGACGCTCTCCCCTGACCTGATGTTCGAGCTGCGCCAGCTTCGCATAGATAATCCGGAGTTCGTCAATCCGAGCACGTGGCAGGTAGATCTTGCGACCGCGGCGCGGAGGATGGGCAGCGCCTGACTGGCTGCGCTTCCATAGCAAAGAACGAATGTCTGCATATAGATATTTGAGGAGAAAGTGAAAATGGAAGTCCGCCAGCTGGGGAAGTCGGAGTTACAGGTCAGCTCTATTGGTCTGGGCAGCGTTACGTTTGGCCGCGAGATCGATGCGCAGACGGCCTACTCGATTATCGATTATGCGCTCGAGCGGGAGATCAATTTGATCGATACGGCCGAAATGTATTCGGCGGGCGGCTCCGAGACGGTGCTGGGCGAGTGGCTGTCGCGGGGTAGCAACCGGCAGAAGGTGATCCTGGCGACAAAGGTCGCGCCGCCCCTGGGCGGGGAACGGATACTACAGGTCGCTGAGGACAGTTTGCGCCGGCTACAGACCGATGTCATCGATCTCTACCAGCTCCATGCCTTCGATGCGGACACACCGGTTGAGGAGACTCTTGGAGGCACTCGACAAATTGGTGCAACAGGGCAAGGTGCGCTACATCGGGTGCAGCAACTTTGAAGCGTGGCAGCTGTGCAAGGCGTTGTGGAAGGCGGAGGTGAACGACTGGGCGTCGATGGTATCGGTGCAGCCCAACTACAACCTGGCGATCCGCGACATCGAGGCCGAGATGCTGCCCTTCTGCGCTGACCAGAATATCGGCGTCATTTCCTACAGCCCGTTGGGGGCAGGCTTTCTGACCGGCAAATACAATAAGACGTGGACGGCTCCCGAGGGCACGCGCTTCGACGTCATGCCCGACCACTGGGACATCTACGAGAACGATCTTTCGATGCGGCGGATGGAGGGGTTGCGTGCGGTTGCGGCGGAGACCGGTATCTCGATGGTGCAGCTGGCGCTGGCGTGGGCGATTGGGCAGCCCGGTATTACGACGGTGCTGATCGGCTGCCGCAAACTTTCGCATGTCGACCAGGCTTTTGAGGCCGAGGAGATGGGCCTGTCGGCGGAGCTGCGCGACAGGTTAAACGCGCTGGGATGACCGGCGCCGGGCGCACGTCTCAGATTTACTTTTGAGGGCTCACAAGAAAAAGGGAGCAGGGAGATGAAGAAATACCGCGCCGGGGTAATTGGTTGCAGCCGCATGGGCGGCTTTATCGACAACGAAATAATTGGCGCGGCGGGCATTCCCCTGCCCTATTCGCATGCCGCCGGGTTCACGGCCTGTGAGAGGACGGAGCTGGTGGCGTGCTCCGATCTGCGCACCGATGTGATGGCCGAGTTCGGGCGCCTTCACGGCGTGCCCGCCGAAGGCCAGTACACCGACTACCGCGAGATGCTGGCGAAGGAGGGGCTGGATATCGTCAGCGTGGCGACGCAGCCGGAGCCGCGCGCGGCGATCGTGATCGAGTGCGTCGGGCAGGGCGTGAAGGCGGTCTACGCCGAAAAGGCGATGGCGGCGTCGATGGCCGAGGCCGACGCGATGGTCGAGGCGGTCGAAAGCAACGGCGCTTTCCTCAACCTGGGCACGAACCGGCGCTGGGACGAGCGCTACGACCGCATGAAGGAGATCATCGACAGCGGCGAGCTGGGAGAGCTGCAGCATCTGATCGTCTACAGCGCCGGCACGCTCTTCAACTCAGGCAGCCATCATCTCGACCTGGTCCTGCGCCTCAACAGCGACCAACCGGCGACCTGGGTGCAGGGACACCTGCCCGATGGCGACTCGTTGTTTGACGGGGATATCCTGACCGAGGACCCGAGCGGTGAGGGGATAATACAGTTTGCCAACGGCGTGAAGGCCCACATCCTGTTGACCGCGCGCAGGTCGGAGTACGAGGCGATCTGTTCCAAGGGGTCGATCACGGCTATCCACGACGGGCTCAGCTGGCAGGTGCGCAAGGCATTTCCGACGGGGCTGCGGGGGCGCGATCAGCTTCAGGACGCTCCCTCTCCTGAGACGTCGCCGAGCAGCTCCACCCTGCGTCTGATCGAGGACCTTGTGCGTTCGCTGGACACCGGGGAGCCGCCGCGCGGAGGCGTGCGCGCCGCGCGGGCCGGCAACGAGCTGATCTTCGGCCTGATCGAGTCCCATCGCGCGGGCGGCGCGCGGGTTACGCTGCCGCTGGAGAAGCGCACGACGCGACTGGCGCGCGACAGGGCGCCGCGCCAGCCGAAGTACCGGCCCGATTAATCCAGGGCGACCCCATTAAATCAGATAGCGTTCGGCGTTGCGCTCGACTTCGGCCAGAAGGGCGTCGACATAGCCGCGCACGCTGAACAGCCGGCAGTCGGCGTCGCCGACGCTGCCTCGACGCAGCGTACCCGTCCGTTCCCAGAATGTGCCCAGCACGGGGCGGTCGATAGCCGGGAACGGAGGCGTGTCGTCGCCGCGCTGCCGGTCGGCGCGCAGCTTGTTCCAGTAGATGACTTCGACGAGATGGATGTAGGTCGAAGTAGAGTAGTCGACGCCCAGCATCAGGATCTTGGCGCCGGCGCGGTAGGCCAGGTGCATGGGCGAGTGCAGCCCGTACGTCTTTCCCCAGGGCTTACGATCCCACGGTGAAATGTAACCCTCCTGGCTGAGGTGGTCGGCCACGAACTCCTTGGCGCCCTTGCCGCGCGCGGCGACCGAATGGGAGTAGTGGTCGGAGCGGTAGACGCCTGGCAGCTGGCGGAACTGCTCGGTGATCCAGCCGACCGTCGAGGGCGTGGCCGCGTGGTCCCAGGTTTTGGCGCGCTCCTCCCACTCCACCAGGTTGAATGAGGGCATCAGCAGCAGTCCATCCGGCCCGATTGCGGATTCTAATGCCTCGATGACGGCGATCGCGCCGCCGCCGACCGGTCCGAGCGACTTGAACGATGAGTGGACGAAGAGGATGTCGCCTGCTTCGACGCCTAGTAGCCTCAAGTCTTGGGCGAGGTCGCTGCTGTTATGTTGGGGCATGCGGTGGATGAGCAGTTAATTTCGCTTGACCTTCTTTTCGAAGGAAGTCCACCGAAGGGGCCTTCGATTGTGCATGACTCAAAGCTCAGCCGGCCGCTTCGGAATCGGCGCCATTCTCGGCTTCTAATATAGTCCATTTGATATCGTCAGGTTCCAGTTGAAGCTGGACCGTCAGAATCTTGAGTGATCGCCGAAAGTCTTGCCGGGAATCCACCAGGATCACAGTCCCTGGCAGACCAGCCCACTCGTGCCATTGGAGCACGACCTGGCCTACTCCTTCGACCTTTATCGCGCAATACCTGAAGGGACCAAGACCGTCGTTCTCGTCGTCCTCTTGAAAGGTCAGGCCGAAACGTTCGCTGAAGTCATCCGGTCTGAGTCTTACAAGAGCGAGGTCTTGCGGCATGCCGCTTGGGAAACGTTCTGGGACTGATTGTACAACCGGCGCAGCCGTTTTCTTGCGTTTAAGGAACTGAATCAACTTCATGGGAAGATCTCCACCGCCCCGCAAGTTGGTTTCTTTTTCCGGAAGCAATCGGTAGGCGGGAGGCGTGGGAATCCAATCCCTTGAGCGCGCGACCGTCAGGCGCGGCGCGCATTCTCGCCCTGGCCGTCCTCCTTAACTGGCTGCAACGACGCCAAACTCGGTCTCGAACTTCGCCCACACGTCGTCGTCCAACGGTGTATTCGCGGCGCGGATGTTGGCCTCCAGCTGCTCAACGTTGAAGCTGCCGATCGGGTTGCCGTGGATGCGGGTCTCCTTGAGGCAGAACTGGATGGCCAGCTGCAGGAGGTCGATCCCCTCCGCGCGGCACCACTGCCAGAGCGGCCGGGCGGCGTCGGCATCCTCGACGTTGCTGTAGCGGCTCTTTGCGCGGGCCTCGTCAATGTCGGCTCCGGTCAGCAGGCCGCGCAGGATCGACCAGCCGTTCATCACGCCGACGTCGGCTGCGGCTGCGGCGGGCAGGACGGTGGCGGCTGCGCTCTGGCGAATGAGATTGTAGTCGCTGAAGCACAGGATCAGGTCGACGTCGCCGGTGGCGATCACCTGCTGATGGAAGTGGTGCTGGCGCATGCCGTAGCCGACGTGGCGCACCTGTCCGCGCGCCTTGAGTTGGAGCAGGCCCGCCAGGGTGCCGTCCCTCTCCAGGGTGGGTTCTATGCGGGTCGGGTCGTGGATCAGCATCCCGTCGAAGTAGTCGATTCCGAGAATCTCCAGCTGGTCCTCGACGTCGCGGATGGTGCGCTCGGCTGAGTAGTCGGCCTCGCCGTCGCCGCGGTAGCCGCCCCAGGGCGCGCCCGAGTGGCAGCACAGCCGCCCGGTGATGATGACATCCGCGCGCCGGATCTCGCGCATCGCCAGGCCCAGCTTGCGCAACGAGTCGCCGTAGCAGCGGGCGCAGTCAAAATGGTTGACGCCCAGCGATACGGCATGTTTGATCAGGGCGAAGGCATCCTCGTCGGCGACAAAGCCAAAGTGGCTGCCGAAACCCTGTGTGCCAAATGGTAGGACGGGGATGCTCAGTTCGGTGCGGCCGAGGCGGCGGCGCGGTATGGAGAGAGGGGCTTCGGTCATGGATCGGCTCCTTCATTCCAGATCGGCAATCGAATTCTGGACTGCGGCAAACGTGTCTTCGATGTCCTGTTCAGTGTGCGGGAGCGTCCGGGATATCGTGTGGTTGGGATGTAGTTGTAGTACCGCGCCTGCCAGCGCCGGAGCATGGCGATGCAATAATCCTTGTCCTCTTCCTCGATTACCGGCGTGGGCATTGGCCCCGTGCCGGTCAGCCGGTGGCCGGGGCCGCCCTCTTCGCAGGCGGCGTTCACGGCCTCGATCAGGCGGCTGCCGATCTTCCACCTGTAGCCGATGCCGTCGCCACGACATCGAGAGGTAGCAGCGTCTCCGGCCAGACATAGAAGGCGTGGGTTCGGTAACGTTCGCGTGTCGCGGCAATCTGATCGACACTCATCCGTTTCCCCGGGTTCGGCTGCTTTCTGTTTCTGGGTGATGCACGCTCAGGCACGAGCGCGAGATCAGTTCAACAAGCGGGCAACCTTCCCCAATATACAACTCTTTGGGGCGGGGGCAAACCTTTGCGGAGGGCAGCCAAAAACCAGCCCGGCCGGCTCCCAGGCCGGCGACACGAAGGTGCAAGGCGTACAAGAAAACAGGGCTCTTGACAGCCATTGTTCTAAATGATATATAATCAGGAATCTTCAAACAGTTCTCCATAGTTCACAACGTGCCTTCAAGCCGTACGGCTTACCTCAGACGGCCTGTGGCAGAGAGGAGACACGGTCCTCGTGATTATCGACGCCCACGCCCACGCATTTCCGCGCTTTGGTACGGATTCCGGCGACCAGACCGCTAAGACACAACTTCAGATTATCCAACATCACGTGCAGTTCCATGTCCAGGGCTGGCGGCGGCGCAGCGATGGAAGCCGTGCGGACCCGGCGATGCTGATGCCAAGCGGCGACGCAATTGCTGACATGCCCGAAGTCAACTTGCGCATCGGCCAGTACGGGCAGTTGGAATGCACTGTGGATGGTGAGGAGTATTACCTGCAGTGGTACCCATGTTGGTTCCGAGACATGACCGCGCCGCCCGAACTCATGGTTACGAACATGGACTACCTGGGCGTGGACAAAGCGGTGCTGCAACACGACCATGTCTACGGAAGTCTCAACGAGTACCTGAGCGAAGTGATGCAGCGTTATCCGGACCGATATCTCCCCCTGGCGCAGATCCGCGAATGGGAGGCCGACCAGGAGGAGCAGCTGAAGCGGCTGGAACATGCAATCGAGACGTTGGGCTTGAAGGGGCTCTACTTCATGGTCGAGGCATTTGCCTTTACCGGGTTTGTAGACAACCTGGATGACGCCAAGTTCGAACCGTTATGGGATGCGGTCCGCCGCCTGCAGATCCCTGTTTTCTGGTACCTTTACACGAGCCATCGCGATCGCTTCGGCGGCTACATGGAGCAGGTACGACGCCTCGACCGTTGGGCCAAAGCGAACGCGGACATTCCTTGCGTATTCACGCACGGCCTGGAGACGATTGCCATTCGGCCCAAATCGGAGCGTTTCGACATCCCCGAAGAGGTCTTGACCTGCCTGAAGAACCCCAACATCTCCCTGGAGGTGATGTTGCATCTGATGGCGCCAGATACAGCCTATCCATTTCCCTGGGCCCAGGACACGCTGAAGCTCCTCTATGACGAATTGGGACCTGAAAAGCTGCTGTGGGGCTCCGATATGCCCGCGGCTGAGCGCAATGTAACCTACCGCCAGTCGATGGACTATGTTCGGCTTCACGCCGACTTCATGTCCGAAGGGGACAAGGCGCTCTTTTTTGGTGGAAATGCCGCGCGCCTGTTCAAACTGGATGCCTGAATGTAGAACAGGGCGAATGGAATGGGAGGCGTATGGCGAGGAAAAGGGGGTGATTGCCGGCCAATCTGAATGCGGGACTCAATGTGGCTTCGGCCAGGTCAGATTCCAGCTTTGCCGTAATCGTGACCGAAAGAGATTCTTAGCTATGAGGAGGCAGACAATGATTGGTTCAAATCGTGTTTCTCGCCGCCAGTTTCTGAAGCTCGCAGGTATTGGTGCCGGAACGTCCCTCCTTGCTGCTTGTGCACCAGTAGCCCCTGAGCCACAGTCGGACGCAGGAGAAGCTGCTCCCGCCGAAGAGATGATGAAGAAGATCACGATTCTGTCGCAGCCGTCACCGCCGGAAGCCAAGGGCATGTTGCCGGCCTTCAAGGAGGCTACGGGCATCGAAGGGGAGTGGAACGAAATCCCGTTCTCCGACTTGCAGGCCAAATACGCCACCATTCTGGCCGGCCAAGACTCCTCATTCGACGTTCTTTACAGCTGGGACGGTCTCACCGCTCTCTTTGGCGCGAGCTTATATGATCCGCTGAACGAGCATATCGACCAGGCTGTGCTGGATGACATCCCCGTCCCCGTTGTCAAGGACGCCACTGTCGGTGGAAGTCTGCGGGTCGTCCCCTTCAGCGTGCTTGTGTATGTCGGCTTTTACAATAAGGACATTTTTGAAGAGGCCGGCTTCGATCCCGAGAGTCCACCCGAAAGCTGGCAAGAGGTATTCGAGATGGCTCCGGCGCTCAACAAGGACACCACGGGCGACGGACAGACCGACCACTACACCTGGCTATGGCCCCTGCAAAGCTCCAATGGCGTATTTGTCTTCTACGCCATTTTCCTGAACGGGGCGAATGGCGCGATGTACAGCCCGGACTTCATGTCGGTCGCATTCAACAGCAGCGAAGGTTTGGACGCGATGCAGGCGGTCTATGATGCGCTCGTGACCTATGAAGTGATGGATCCCGCCGGCTGGGGTATCGGGACCAACGAGGAGGCCCACATTGTGTATGCGCAGGGCCTGTGCGCCATGCAGGTCGACCCAGGGCGGTACCACGGCCTCTATAACGAGAACGAGGAAAAGTCCAAGATTGTCGGGCGCACGCAGCTAGGTCTGGTTCCCGGCATCAACCTTCGGAGCGGGTCCAGCGGCGCCAACATTGGCTACGGAATCAACAGATTCTCCGAGAACAAGGAGGCCGGGCTCGAATACCTGAGGTACTTCTCCAGCTTGGAGGCCCAGCGTGAGATGGGCCTTACGACAACGCAGCTGCCTGTGCGCATGTCGGTCCTGGCTGACCCGGAGGTGCAGTCTACCAATCCGGTGGCAAGCATCACCTCGGAGCAGGCCAACTACCCGGCCTCGCGCTTTGGCTCGCCGGTGTACTTCGACGTTGCCGCCGTCTTCGACGAGCAGATTCAGAACATGAAGAACGGCGACATTTCACCCCAGGAGGCACTGGAGATGACTGCTGCGGAATCTCAGGCCCTGCTCGACGATTTCTGGCAGAGTCAGTAACTCCCCCTGAGGCGTGCCACCCCGGCACGCCTCACTCTTCTTGAACCTGCGCTATGACTCGCGCCTCTTCCCCTGGCAGCGCCACACCGTTGCCCGGCCGGGGTCTTGCCGCCCTTTCCCGCCGCATTAACCGCTTGAGTCCAACGCGCTTTGCGCTTCTTATGATCGCTCCGGGCGCCCTGCTGCTCGTGGTTTTTGTTGTGCTGCCGATACTCTATTCGAGCGTGATGAGCCTGCAGAGCATCAACCTGGTCCGAGCGGAACAGACGCGGCCATTTGTCGGTCTTGATAACTTCGTCAAGGCCCTGAGCGATGATCTCTTCTGGGCTTCTCTGGGACGCTCTTTCTATGTCGCGGTCGTGCGCGTCATCCTCACGGTGGGGCTGGGACTCTTTTTTGCCCTGCTACTGAACGAGAAGTTTGTGGGGCGGGGGCTGTTGCGCGTCATCATTCTCGTGCCCTGGGCGATCGCGCCGGTCGTCGGCGCGCTGATGTGGCAACTGATCTTCAATGCCAAGTACGGCGTTCTCAATGCGATCCTGCTTGCTGTAGGCGCGATCACCTCCTACGTGGCCTGGATGGGCAATCCACTGCTATCCATTCACATAGTGATCCTGGTGGAGACGTGGCGGGCTGTGCCCTTTGCCGCGCTGTTCCTGCTGGCGGCGATGCAATCGATTCCCGCCTCCCAATACCGGGCGGCGAAGGTTGACGGCGCAAATGCGTGGCAGTGCCTGCGTTTCATCACCTTGCCCGCGTTGCGAAAGACGATCCTCATTCTCGTCCTGGTTGAAACGATCTGGGCTCTCCAGCTGTTCGACACGCTTTACATTTTGACCCAGGGTGGGCCGGGGCTAAAGACGACGGTGCTGACCTATTTGGTTTTTACACAGGCTTTTGAGAGTCTGAAACTGGGCTACGCCTCGGCCATCGGCCTGCTCCTGTTCATGTGCATATTGCTGAGCGCCGGCGTCATCTTCTGGCTCATCGTGCGCGAGCAGAGAGCGCGACTGCCGGTGGAGAAACGCGGTCGCGCAGAGGGAAGGCCGGATGCTTCTCGCCGAGCCCAGATGTGGACTTTGCGGGAGGTGGGTCAACTCCCTCTTCTGGATGGGGGCAAGGTCCGCCGTCGGTTGTTTTACGTGACACCGGCCCTTTCCACTCTGTTGCGCCGGGTGGGCCTGTCAGCCGGCATCGTTTTCATGCTGGTGTGGACATTGCTGCCCTTCGTCTGGACCGCCATCGTCAGCGTTCAGCCGATGGTCAATGTTACGTCGGTGCCGCCGGAGATCGGCCTGCGTTCGGTCAACCTGGAGCAGTACCAGGTGCAGCTGGAGGACGCCTCCTTCGTGCTGACCGTTCGAAACAGCATCGTGGTCGCCCTCATTACGACCGCGCTGTGTATAGCCATTGGTTCTCTGGCCGCATACCCCCTGGCCCGCATGCAACTGCCTTATCGAAATTTTTTCATGGGCCTGGCGGTGTCCACGCGCATGGTGCCGGCGGTGACTCTGTTGATTCCGCTCTTTCTGGTCGTCCGCCGGCTGGGCCTCATCGACACGCTGCCCTCTCTGATCCTGGTCTACACGGCGTTTTTCCTGCCTTACATATTGTGGATGTTGCGCAATTTCTTCGAGGATATGCCGCGCTCGCTGGAGTCGGCTGCCATGGTTGACGGCTGTTCACGCCTGGGAACGCTGGCACGCATCATCCTGCCGGTCTCGGCCCCGGGCGTCACGGCGACGGCTATCTTCTGCCTGATCGTCAGCTGGAATGAGTTCCTGTTCGCATTGGTGCTCACAACGCGTTCGGCCAAAACGTTGATAGTCAAGATAGCAGAGTATCGCGGCCTGTGGGACTTGCCGCTCAACAAACTGGCTGCCGGGGGTGTCATGGCGATCCTGCCGATCCTGCTGATCGTGTTCTTGTTGAGCAAGCAGATCATCAGGGGGCTTACCGAAGGGGCTGTCAAAGGATAGGAGGGTGCGATGGCAGAACTTGAGCTGCGTGATCTGTGCAAGAATTTCGGCCAGGTGCGGGCGGTGCAAAACTTGAATGTAATCGCGGCGGATGGCGAATTCGTCACCTTACTGGGGCCGTCCGGGTGCGGCAAGTCGACGACGCTGAATTTGATTGCGGGTTTGGAAAAGCCCACGTCCGGCGATATCTATCTCGGCGGTTCGCGCATTACAGACCTGCCGCCCAACGAGCGGGGAATCGGCATGGTATTCCAGGATTACGCGCTCTACCCGCATATGAGCGTATTCGACAACATCGCGTTCAGCCTGAAGCTGCGCCGCGTGCTGCGCAGTGAGATCGAGCGGATGGTCCGGTACGTCAGCAAACTGCTCGACATCGAGCATCTTCTGGAGCGGCGCACTGCGCAGCTATCGGGCGGTCAACAGCAGCGGGTGGCGGTGGCGCGGGCGCTGGCGAAGCAGCCTCAGATCTTTCTGTTTGACGAGCCGCTTTCCAATCTGGATGCTGCGCTCAGGGTGCGCATGCGCACGGAAATCAGGCGCTTACACCTGCAGCTGCAGACGACGAGCGTCTTCGTGACGCACGATCAGGAAGAGGCAATGACCATCTCTGACCGCATCGCGGTGATGCGCGAAGGGCGGCTTGAGCAGCTTGACACGCCGATGGAAATCTACAGGCGCCCGCGCTCGCTCTTCGTCGCAACATTCATCGGCAAGCCGGGCATGAATGTGCTTCAAGGCGAACTGCGAGCGGATGGCGGTGGTCTTTCCTTCGCGGCCCAGGGTCTTGAAATGCAGTGGTCATCGCGGCAAGAGGCGCGGCTGGACAAGCCCTGGAGTGGAGAAGCCGGCATTGGCGTGCGGGCCGAGGACGTTATTCTGCGAGATTCCGGGGCAATAAAGCCTGCGGAAGGCTCGTTCACGGCGGAGGTGAGCCTGGTTGAACCGATAGGATCGGACAGCTTTGTGGAAGTATCGAGAGATTGGCTGCGGCTTCTCGCGCGCGTGAGTCCTGAGCGACAGTTCCAGCGGGGACAGAAGGTCCAGGTGGAAGCGCCGGCAGCGAAACTGCACATATTTGAATCGGAGACGGATCTGCGCCTGAACGGATAGGATTGGACCGAGGCGAAACAGCGCCTGCCAGAAGGCTCTCGGATTTGCGTCGACGTCTTCAATGGACCGAGCGACGAAACTGGCGCGTTTTCTTGCTGAGGAGCTGATGCGGCACGCCCCCAGCCTGCGCCAGCGGGCGCGTTCGACGGGAAAGTCTCGAGGCAGTGGGTGCGGCCGAGGCGGCGGCGCGAAGCGCAACCGGGGCTTTGGTCATCGTCATACTACTGAGCTGTCGTTCGAGTTGCACCAGGCAATGCAGTTGCGCAGCAGAGCCTGGAACGAAGGGTGGCGCCATACCTCGGGGTTGTGGCCCGGCGTCAGGATGCCCACGCGCCCCTTGCCCTCGGTACGTGTCCAACCCGCCGGCTGCCTGCCATGCTCCGACTCGCTGTGGAGGAAGAGATCGACGTCCGGGTCGTTCATCTCCATCATGTAATGCTCGTCCTGCAACGTGAAGGCCGCGCTGCCGGATGCCAGAGGATGCCCGGCAAGAGGCGCAACCGTGACGGGGCACTGCGGCGGATGGCCGGTGAAGACGCCGCCCATCAGCTCGCACAGTGAGGGCGAGTTGTCGTAAAGGGCCGTTCCGGAATGAAGGACAAGGATTCCGTTTCCCGCGGCCACGTAGCCGGCGAAGGCCCGGCCGGTATCTTCGTCCGCCCAGGGCCCGTGCTCACTCTGCGACCGGTTGTTGGCCTTCGAAAAGATGACCAGCGGATAGCTGTCCAGGCTCGTCGCGTGCCATGCGACGGGGTTTTCCACCCAGTCAAAGGTGAGGCCGCATTCCCCCAGTTCGCCGAGCCCGTCCCGGGTCAGCGAGGCCGGATGGGCGCTGTCGTCACAGAAGACCAGGGCACGTGTCTTATCTGAGTTCATGATTCTCCCAATGGACAGTACTTGCGTTTACAGCGATGGGTAGGGCTTTCGCCGGACTCGCGCCGCGGCTTGTGGCGTCGTCCCGGACGGTGTCCCATATGCTCCAGGTGGGCTCCTCAACGGACGCGGTGGTCATCTCCCAAAAGGGTCTGTGTTCCATCTATTTATGGACCAGGGCCGCTGAACGATTCGATTCCCGTCCAACACGAGCCGGGATGCCCTAGTCCAGGTCGGCGATCGAGTCCCGGACCGCCGCGATGGTGTCCTCGATGTCCTGCTCGGTGTGGGAGAGCGTGAGAAACATTGGGTGGTTGGGATGCAGGTAGAAGCCGCGCGCGAGGCAGCCCTGGAGCATGGCGATGCAGCGGTCCTTGTCCTCTTCCTGCATGATCGGGGTGGGCATCGGCCCTGTGCCGGTCAGCCGGTAGCCGAGGCCGCCCTGTTCGCAGGCCGCGTTTATCCCTTCGATCAGGCGGTTGCCGATCTTCCACTGGTAGGCGATGCCGTCGCGGCGCTTCATCTCGCGGACGACGGTCTCGATGCTCACGAGGCTGGGCAGGTCGCAGTGGAATGTCGCCGCCATCCAGCTGGACTGACACTGGGGGGATCCGAGGATCTCCTTGCGGCCGGCGACGATGCTGCCGGGGTAGCCGTTGAAGCAGGCCTTGCTGAATGCAGTCAGATCGGGGGTGACGCCGTAGTACTCGCCGGCGCCGCCGAAGGCGACGCGGAAGCCGACTTTTACCTCGTCGAAGACGCAGAGCGCGCCGTACTTGTGGGAGACATCGACGCAGCCCTGTAGGAAGCCTTCAGGCGGCCCGTCGCCGCGGATCGTCTCCATGATCACGCAGGCGACCTCGTTGTCATTCTGCCTGAAGCAGTCTTCCAGGGCATCGAGGTCCGCGTAGGGGACTTCCAGTGTGAGGGGCGCGACCGCGGCCGGCGAGCCTTCGTCTTCTGTGCGCGACCAGTCGTGCCAGCCGTGATAGCCGCAGCGGATGACCTTGTCGCGGCCGGTGTAGGCGCGCGCCAACCGCACTGCAGCCGACGTCGCGGCGCTGCCGCCGATGAGGAAGCCGAGCATCTCCACCGCCGGGATCAGGTCGATCAGCATTTCTGCGACCTCAAGCTCCTTGGGATGCGCGGTGCTGTAGATGGTACCCTCTTCCATCTGCGCCAGCACGGCCGCGTTGACAGCGGGGTCGTTGTGGCCCAGAACGATCGGTCCGAAACCCATCAGATAATCGAGATACTCGTTGCCGTCCACGTCCCAGAAGCGGGCGCCGGATGCCCGCTGCGTGAAGACGGGGTATCCCAACTCCAGCATCTCGTGGCTGCGTTTGTGTCCCTGGCAGCCGCGCACGATCAGCTGGTCGGAGCGGTGGAGCATCTCCCGTGACTGTTCGATGTTGTAGGGTTTGACCGGCATAGGCTTGGGCTCCTGTCTTGTTTCAGGTGTTACTCGCTGTATTTCGGGAGGTGCTCTGCGCTTTCTTCCTACCTAGGGCTCGTCGACATTTGTCTAAACTGGGATACAATTGATTTATATGATGGACCTGATTAAAGGCGCTGGCTCCCTGAGCGGGCTACGTTCACGAGAATCAATTGAGTCAGAGTCCAAACTATTCTCAGACATCTCGTAGATGTCACCTCTCTGATTATTCCTTTGAAATTTCAACGCAACCTAGAAGAGCGCGCAGGCGTCACCGTACACGATCGGGCAGTAGGTTGGATCGTCAATGAAGGCGGTGAGCCCCTGCCGGGCGTTCCCTTGCGGGCGGGAATTCTCGGTGCGCATGTGGACGACGAAGCTGCGCCGCGGCTGTGATGACAGATTGGGGCCGCTGCCGTGGAAGGTCAGCTTATGGTGGAAGCTGGCGCCTCCAGGCGGTAGAATGGCGGGTTCCTCCTGCCAGTCCTGCCCGTGCGCGTTGCGAATCGTTTCCCGCAGGGCCGCGTACTCCTGTGAGGCGAAGTCGCTCTCGGTGGAAAGCCCCCAGCGGTGGGAGCCGACGACGAAGTTCATCGGCCCGGCTTGGGGAGAAACGTCGCTGAGCGCGACCCAGGCCGTGAACAGCTCGCTGTCCTCTTCCCATGCGCCCCAGTAGCTGTAGTCCTGGTGCCAGCCAATATTGGTGCGCGGCTGCTGGCCGGGGGCTGAAGGCGGCTTGTACAGCAGCTGCACCCACCAGACCTGCATGGCGCTCGCGCCGGTGAGATCTGCCGCCTTTTCGCCCAGGGAGGGATGCGAAACCAGCTCCATGATAGCCCGATTGGCGATCTGCTGCTTTTCGATCTTGCAGAGCGCATTGGGATCGTCGCCCGGGTTCCAGCGGGAGGGCCGCGGAGGTACGCCGGTGTCGTATTGGCCGGCGCGCACGGCGTCCATTCCAGCGGCAGCCCGCGTCACGATTTGCAGCGGAATCAACTGGTCCTGGCAGATGTAGAAGCCGTCGGCCTGGTAGCTCGCTCGCGCCGCGGCATTACCATCGACATTCAACTTGTGACCTTCCATTTCGGCGACCTTCGCTTTCAACGCGGTGAACAGTCAGGTCCAGGCGCGAGAGCAGTTCATCTCTTGGATAACTGTCTCCAATATACAACTCATTGGGGCGGGGACAAACCTTTGCCGAGAGAAGCGATGAAGCGCTGGGGCGGCCATTGGCCTCGAACTGCCCCTGGCAATTCAACCATCCCGTCCAAGGACGGAACAAACTGGGCGTCCTGGCCAGGGCCGAGTCGATGCTGGCGGGACCGAACGGCGTCGGAAAGTTCTGGATTGTGAGCAAAAGCGGCCAGCCGGGAATGCAGCGCAATTGTCAGGCCGAGCAGGAAGGACGCCTTAAAGTGGAAACGATTGGAGGTATGTGGGCTGGTCCTCCCGACTTGAATTCTCTTCCTCAGTCATACTGCAAATCGTTGACGCATGCCCTATTTCGCGGTATAAATGGCATGAAGACAGGCAACTGCGTGAAGGAGACCGGAATGCCCAGCCCCTTTCCTGGCATGGACCCCTACCTGGAAAGGCCGGGGCGCTGGCCGGATTTGCACCAGCGTCTTATAGCCTACGCTTCGGAGGCCCTGCAACCTCAGCTGCGCCCCAAATATATCGCTCGCATCAATGAACGAGTTGAGTTGATCCCTTCAGGCAAGAAGGTAGTCCCCGATTTCATGGTGATTGAGCCACCGCGCCAGCTTTCGGAGGCACAGACTGCTTACGGCGCGCTTATTGCCGACGAGCCGCAGACGATCAGCGGCGGGGATGAAGAGCGTCGGATACCTTTTCTGGAGCTGATTCATCGGGAAACGGGCAACGTCGTTACGGTGATCGAGGTTTTGAGCCCGAGCAACAAATTGGGTCTTGGGCGGGAAGATTACCTGCAGAAGCAGGAAGAGTTGCTTAACACGGATTGTAATCTGGTGGAAATCGATCTGTTGTCTGGGCCAGCTGTTACTCTTGCCCGTCGTTTCCGGGTCGCCACTCCCCAAGATTGGCGATACATCGTCAGTATCAGCCGCTCGCAGCAGCGCACGCAGGTGGAAGCTTACGCGATTCCCCTGAGGGAACGGTTGCCGCGTTGCAAGATTCCCTTACTTCCCGAAGATAACGACGCGGTGCTCGACCTGCCTTCGGTCTTCACGCGCTGCTATGATGCGGGCGGCTACGACCTGCTGCTGGATTACCGCCAGCCGCCGCCGATTGAGTTGAGCGAGGCCGAAGAGAAATGGATGGCTGTACTGCTGGAGGAAAAGGGCCTGCGAACCGCGACGGCGCAGCAGTAGTACGAAGCCAAAGTCCGGTCCATCGCCCGTCCTCTTGGATCGGCCAAGCCACACCACCCCACGTTGGGCAGCTATTGACTCTGCTCTGACCGCCCATTGAAAAATCGATCCAAAAAGGAGAGAGCTGAACTCTCTCCTTTTCGTCACATTCTTCCATTAGAGAACCCCGACGGGAAAAACCGCTGCCGGGGCGGTTACGCAGTCGAGGTCCGGATCTTGTGGGCGGCGAACCGCTTGGCCCGCATCTTTTCATGCGCCTGGACAGAGCCGTTATGGCTGGTTCCAAACCAGACGTCGAACGGTATGTCCAGTCCACCGTAGTTGCATTCAAAGTAACGGTGGTGCAACTGGTGGAAGTAGGAGGCTCCCCTCAGCTTGGATTTGCCGTTGACGACGACCGACTCGAAGCCGGCGTGCGCCTGTGCAGGCGAAAATCCGGTAAGCTGCAGGTTCATGATAGCGTGAATCGGGTGCGAGGGAACGATCCAATGGATCAGTACGCCGCTGAAGAACAGGACGTGCTCGAGCGGGTGCATTGACAGGCCGGACCAGGGACCGGGGTTGATGTTGCGGTGGTGCAGGAAGTGCCCCGCCTTGTAGAGCGGCGGCCAGTGCATGAGGCGGTGGGTCCAGTAGAAGTGGAACTGGCCCCAAAGCTGGATTGCGCAGAGCAACAGGACGAAATAGACCGGATGCGCTTTCGGGTCCAGGTAGGGGATGGACTTGTTGGCGTAGGCCCACAACGTGACGACCTCGTAGGCGGTCCAGATGGTGCCGCCGCTGACGCAGCTCCAGAAGATGTTATCGAACAGCTGATTGCCGCCCAGGAACTTCTTCTTGCCCTTTGCCATCCAGGCGGCCGTATATTTGAACTGGAAGCCCTGGGATTTGCGCCCCCACAGCCACAGGTGCCAGGCGCTGACGATGACGATCAGCATGACCTGGTTGCGTGCGAAGATGTAGAGAATCCAGTCGGCGCTGAATCGGGCCATGCGCGACATCTCCGGCTGCAGATAGGTGACGGTCAGCACGGCGATGAGCATGTAGATGAGATTCCAGGGAAAGAGGTAGTTGTAGAGCCACCTTGCCACCTTCAACGGCTTGGGCGGCCAGTCGAAGACCGGGTTGGGCAGCTTCTCCCCTTCCGGCTGCCAGTGGCCGCGTTCGTCGCGCGGCATGCCGTCGATCAGTCCGTCTCTTTCGGCTGTAACGTCTGCCACGATTATCCTCCTTGCGTGGTCAACCGGCGCGCCACTTCAGGCGGGCGGTTTCAGCCCATGCAGCAGGCATTCTGTTGTCCTCGCAGATTGCGGTAATTCTACAACCAAGCTATGCAGTCTCGCAACTGCGGGGATCGGGCAGCCGACTGCAAAGATCGGACTGCGCAGTGTGGTCGGGCGTGCTGCTCCGCAGCCGCCATGCCATGCCACCAGCCTGTGCCAACGCGCCTCACTTCCGACGGGAAAGCCTCTTCACCATTCACGCGGCCTCAGGCTTCGCGATATGAAAGAGAGGAGAGGGTGTTACCTCTCCTCGTATCGTTCTGTTCGGCCTGGGTTCGTGGAGTATCGACAGCGCTGCCGATGCGTCTAGGCAGCGGAAGTCCGAATCTTGTGGCTGGCGAACCGCTTGGCCCGCATCGCCTCGTGGTCCTCGGCCGAGCCATTGTGGCTGGTGCCGAACCAGACGTCGAACGGGATGTCCAATTCCCCGTAGTTGCATTCAAAGTAGCGATGGTGCAACTGGTGGAAATAGGATGCGCCCCTCAGCATGGATTTGCCGTTGACGACGAGCGCCTCGAAGCCGGCGTGCCCCTGCGCCGGCGTGAGGGCGGCGTGCTGCCCGTTGAACACGGCGTGAATCGGGTGCGAGGGGATGATCCAGTGGATCAGAACGCCACTGAAATAGAGGATGTGCTCGATCGGGTGCATCGACAGGCCGGACCAGGGACCGATGTTGATGTTGCGGTGGTGCAGGTAGTGGCCCGCCTTGTAGAGCGGCGGCCAGTGCAGCAGACGGTGCACCCAGTAGAAGTGGAACAGGCGCCAGAGCTGGATTCCGCACAGCATCAGGACAAAATAGACGGGATGCCTGGCCGGGTCCAGGTAGGGGATGTACTCGTTGGCGTAGGCCCAGAGCGTGACGACCTCGTAGGCGGTCCAGATGATGCCGCCGCTGACACAACTCCAGAATATGTTGTCGTAGAGCTGGTTGCCGAACAGAAACTGTTTCTTGCCCTTCGCCAACCAGTCCGGCGTGTACTTGTACTGGAAGCCCTGGGACTTGCGCGACCAGAGCCACAGGTGCCAGGCGCTGACAATGACGATCAGCAGGATCTGGTTGCGCACAAAGATATAGGCGATCCAGTCGGCGCTGAAAGTGGTCATGCGTGACATCTCCGGCTGGAAATAGACCACTGTTACCACGGCGATGAGCATGTAGATGATGTTCCAGGGAAAGAGGTAGTTGTAGAGCCACTTCGCCAATTTCAGCGGATTGGGCGGCCAGTCAAATACGGGACTTGGTAGTTTGAGCCCTTCGGGCTGCCAGTAGCCGCGATCGTCGCGCGGCATTCCATCGATCAGACCGTCTCTTTCAGCGCTAACGTCAGCCATGATCACCCTCCTGGTGTGGTCAATCGGCGCGCCTTCTCAGGTGGGCCGTTCCGGCCCATGCAGCAGGCATTCTGTTGTCCTCACAGATTGCGGCAATTATAAAACGAAGATATGCAATATTGCAACTGGGTAAAACGGGCAGCGACTGCAAAGATCGAACTGTGCAATGTGCTCAGGCGTGCTGGTCCTCTACCGGTACACCGGCCAGCAGCCCGCTGTTGTGCATGTCGACCCACTCGTCCAGGAAGACCTTGTTCCAGTGGTCGGTGAGCGGGTGTTCGAGCATGTCGCGGTAAACGGTCCACATGGTGACCAGCTCGTCGGCGCCGTCACGGAAGGCGGCGTAGGCTGTCTCGACCGATCGTACCAGCGCGGCCATGATGAAGGGCCGGTCATCCCAGCCGCTGAACATGGCGGCGCATTCGCGGATCAGGCGCGTCGGGTCGCCGCCCATCTCGCGCACCGGGTCGCAGAAGGGCAGAATATGGTCGACGCCGGCCTGCGCGACCGCGGCGGCCTGGGTCAGCGAGAAGACGGTTGTGCAGTAGGTCTCGATACCTTCCTGCCTGAGGATGCTGAACGCCTTGAGGCCGGTCAGCGTGCAGGGGATTTTGAGAATAATTTGCGGCGACATGTCGGTGAAGACTTTGCCGACGGCCAGCAGCTCTTCAACGGAATGGCCGTCGATCTCCATGACCACGGGCTTGTCGGTCATCGCCAGGTAGGCCTCGATCAGGGCGATGACGCTGCCGTAGGGTTTGGCGTACTGGTTGAGCACGACCGTGTTGGTGACGATGCCGGCGATGCCGAGCGGCATGAGCTCTTCCAGGTCCGCAGGCGGTCCGGCAAGCCAAATGTTCGGCCCGCGGCCGTTGGAGCGTGTCTTCACCACTGATCCTTTTGCTTCCATATTGGGTACCTCGCGGGTTCTGAATTGCGTTTTGTGTGACGGGCACTGCCGCCGGCTGCCGGGGCGTTGGTAACGGGGTCCATGCAGTCAGTGGCCGGCGACAATCGGGTGGAGGGCGTGTTCCCAGGGGCCGCCGGTCTCCATCTCTTCGGCCGCGCCGGCCGCGTCCTTGCCGCCGGTAAAGCGAGTATAGTCGGGGATATAGATGATGGCAAAGGCGCGCCTCGGTCTGTCGGAAAGGTTGGGCCCGGCGTAGTGGAAGGTGCAGCCGTGGTGGAAGGTCACGCCGCCGGCGCGCATCGGCATCGCGACCGGCTCGGGTACGTCGATTCCCCGCGCCTTGAGCCTGTCAACGACGCTGTCGTCATCGCTTTCGAGGCTGATCGGGTCGAGGCGGTCGTGTTGGTGCGAGCCGGGCACGAAATGGAGACAGCCGTTCTCGACGGTGACGTCGTCGACCGCGATCCAGGCCGAGAGCGCGCCGACCGGGTCCATCGGCCAGTAGGGGGCGTCCTGGTGCCAGTTGGTCTGTTTGCTGACCTGGCCGGGGGGCTTGATCATGGCGTGGTCGTGGTAGATGCGTACGTGGCGGCAGCGGCTCAGCTGGCGGGCGTACTCTCCGAGCCGGGCGTCGAAGGCGATATCCCTTGCCTGCGGGTAGTCGGTCCACAGGTTGACCATCTGGTTGAAGACGCGCTCGTACTCTTCTGAGAGGCGCCCGCCCTTTTCTGCGCCGCGGATGCGTTCGCGGCGGGAGGCGACGGCATCGTCGAGCGCCTGGCGGAGTGAGGCGATCTGCTTTAGTGAGAAGAAGCCGTGGTACTGGATGTAGCCGTTGTTTTGGAAGAATTCGATCTCTGCCGGGTCGACGGTGATCTCGGACATGTTCCCTTTCCTTGAAGGAATTGGGGGTACAATTCATGGATTGGGGCATTATATGCACCGTCTGGGGGATGGGCAAGAAACGGGCTGGGAGTATACCGGGAGGGCGTTGCCAGTAAGGGAGGTGGGCGGTAAGAGGCAGAGAAGCAGGGCTGGGAGGCAGAAAATGGGGTTACAGGGGGAGGGTGGTATACAATGCTGACACCGTGGGCGCCCCTGCGGAAAACACCGAGGCGGATCGGGAAAGTGCTCGGAGTAAGAACTGAGACGGCGACGAATATGAAGGCACAGTCGGCGATGGGAAGGGGAAGGCTGCGTCCTTTAGACTCTGGTGTTATCCTGTCGCGTCCAAATGAGGCCCGAACTCTTGAGCGGCTGTGGAAGTCCCCCATATCCGCCCCGCTTTGCGTCTCTCCTCACAAATCGATATTCGATTTCTATTGAACCGGCCAAAGAGTGCCAATACGCAATTGCACTTGCAGTCCACGCCAGGGTGCCTTTTCTGTGCAATCAAGACTGGGGGAAATCATGGTCCGAAAGATCAAGTTTGTCGCGATTGCGGTAGCATTCTATTTGTTGGGTATCGGAACGCAGTCAGCGGTGGCACAAGGAAGGCTTACATTGGAAGGATTGGCGGAAGGACTTGCCGTCCTTGCAGGTCGTGTGGATGGCGTAGAGGAAAGATTGGCGGCGTTGGAAGCGAAGCCAAGACCGATCGGATCGACGGCTGGATCAATCGCTCCTGGAATGTACAAAGTTGGAGTGGACATTTATCCCGGAGAGTATGTAGGAGTGGCAGGTGACGAAGTTTGCTATTGGGCTAGACTGTCCTCATTGGGCGGGAAAGTGAGCGACGTAATTGCCAATGACCTGGTTGAAGAAAACTCCCGTTTCTACGTTGAAATAGAAGAGTCCGACTACGCCTTCGAAATTGCGGGGTGCAACGTTTCTCCGGCTGTCTTGTCAGAAAGGGAAACTCCATCGCCAACAGCCACAAGAAGACGATTGCCAACGCCAAGGCCTACATCAACTCCAAGACCACGGCCGACGCCTCAGGCGAATACTATCACGATTACCAGGACCTCAAACATTCGAAGCGGTCCAGGCACGAATTATGCCATCGTCGGCCAGTCAGATTTAGGAACGGTTTACAGAGTAACCGGCAGGAACGCTTCCGGAGACTGGTATCGCATTGAATTCCAAGGACAGCCTGCCTGGATATGGACGGGTTTGACGGATAACAGAAATCTGTCAGTTCCCGTAGTCAGGACGCCAGTTCCACCGCCTACAAGACAACCGGCACCGACTCAACCCTCGGGGCCTCCTCCCGGTTCTCAGACGATCATCATTGAAGAGACCCGTCAGTCCTATTGGGCCGCTCCATCCAATTACGGATTGAGCCCAGGGGCAGGAAAGTACGCTGTTCCTCCAGGCGAGTACGTATATGTCTGCACAAAGACCAACAATGACTTCTGGCACAAGATCCTCGTGCCGGGCGCCCCTGACGGCTGGGTCTGGATAAGAGCAGTAATCTTCTTCTTGGACGAAGTCTACTGTGATCAATAGACTCTGGATTAGCGCTATTGGGTAGCATGCTCGCGGTCCACTGGGAGGCTTCCCATCGCAAGCATTGCCAAAAGGAGACAAGATAACCAATGCAACACGACGCAAGCAAACACCTGGTCTATATCAACGGGGAAATGTTCCCGCCGGACGCGGCGAAGATTTCGGTCTTTGACAGCGCGGTGACGCTCGGAGACACGATGACCGAGTCGACGCGGACGTTCGGCCACGAGTCGTTCAAGCTGGAGCGGCATGTCGAGCGGCTGTACAAGTCGCTCAAGGTCGGCCGCATCAACCCGGGGCTCATGCCGCAGGAGATGACCGACATCACTCTGGAGGTACTCGAGAGGAATCTTCCCCACGTGCCCGCCAACGAGGATGTCTGGATCGTGCACAACATCTCGCGCGGCGCCGGGGCGCTAGCGGCCGACCCGACGCAGCAGCGCTCGCCGGCCACCGTCATTATCCATACCGCGCCGCTGATCCTGAGTGACTGGGCGGGGTTCTACACCGAGGGCTGCCACGCGGTAACGCCGTTCAGCCGTGCGATCCCGACGCAGTCGCTCGACGCGCGCATCAAGAACCGGAGCCGGCTGGCGTACACGCTGGCCGAGGCGGAGGTGAAGCTGGTTGACCCGGCGGCGCAGAGTGTGATCCTGGACACCGACGGCAACGTAACCGAGAACAAGGGCGGCAACTTTTTCATCTACGCCGACGGCGCGCTCAAAACGCCGCACGCACGCGGCGCGCTGGCAGGGATCAGCCGGGAGACGGCGCTGGAGCTGGCGGAAGGGCTGGGCATCGCCACGCAGGTCACCGATTTTCAGCCGTACGACATTTACACGGCGGAAGAGGCGTTCTTCACGAGCACGCCGTACTGCATCATGCCGGCGACGAAGTTCAACGGGCTGCCGGTGGGTGACGGAAAAGTCGGGCCGGTGACGCGGCGGCTGCTGGAGGCGTGGAGCGAGCTGGTGGGGCTGGACATCGCGGCGCAGGCGCAACGCCATCTTGAGGAGTGAATGGAGAGGAGTGAGTTAAGGGAAGAGGAAGAGCGGGGCGTGGGGTGAAGTAGAAAAGGCGCGTGCAAAGACTGTGATCTGCCAGAGGCCTTGGGTATCGGCGTGGACCGGCTCAAGGCCTTTTTGCGCGGCAATGGCGTGTACGTCGCTGTGGGGGTGGAGGTAGGTGCGGAAGCTGCTGCGCTTGAGGCGGAGGAAGAGGTTGAAGAGCTTGAAGGTGAGGAAGACCCACCATTTTGCGCGCGGGTAGCTGAGGGCGAGGAAGCGCCCGGCCTTGTCGGCGGAGGCTGAGAGAAGGTCGTCCAGGAGGGGGTAGCAGCAGATGACGCGGTCGAGGATGACGGCGTCGGCGGCGTCTATGGAGTCGGCGGAGCGGGCGAAGTCGGCGTGCAGGTAGTTGACGCGATCGTCGAGGCCGAGTTCGCGTCCGATGGCGCGAGCGGCGTCGATGTAGGCGGAGGAGGCCTCGACGGCAACTGCGCTGTGGGCGACGCCGCGGCGCAGGAGTTCATAATGGACGCCGCCGACACCGCCGCCGATATCGAGGAGGCGCAGCGCGCCTCCAGCGTTGCGGAGGAGATAGTCGATGAGGCGGGCGCTGCGGGCGTCGAGGCCGGCGCACAGGTAGGCGTCGGCCTCCGTTTTGGCGCGTGCCGAATCGAAGAAGGACTCGATGCCGTCGATGTCGGGCGGCTGGCAACATGGGCAGGGCATTGGATCGCTCCCGGGTCAAGAGGGGGTCAGAGCGCTTCGACGGTATTCTCCAGGATGCCGAGGCCTTCGATCTCTCCCTTGATGCGGTCGCCCGGCTCGAGGCGCACCTTTTTGGCATGGCCGACGCCGGCGGGCGTGCCGGTGCTGAGGATGTCGCCCGGTTCGAGAGTGATGAACTGTGAGACGAACGAGAGCGCCTCTGCGGGCGAGAAGATCATCTGGCCGGAATTGGCGTCCTGCTGCAGCTGGTCGTTGTGCCAGAGCTGCATGCGCAGGCGGTCGGGGTGGGGGATGTCGTCGCGGGTTGTGATCCAGGGGCCCATCGGGCCGAAGGTGTCGAGCCATTTGCCGACAAGCCAGTCGAAGAACCAGTCGCCTTCCTGTTCGGGCAGGTCGTTGCGGAAGGTGAGCTCGCGGGCGGAGATGTCGTTGAAGACGGTGTAGCCCATGATGTGATCATCCGCCTGTTCGGGGGTCAGGTCGCGGCCGCGCTTGCCGACGACGACGGCAAGCTCGAGCTCCCAGTCGGCGAAGGCGGTGGAGGGCGGGATGCGGATCGGCTGATCGGTCGCGGTGACGGAAGAGCAGGGTTTGATGAAGAAGCGCGGGATCATCTTTTCCTTGCCGATGTAAGAGCCGCCGCCCTCTTCGATGTGGCTGGCGTAGTTGCCGGCAAGGCACATGAGCTTGCCGGGGCAGGGGAGCGGCGCGAGCAGGGTGACCTCGAGGCGCGGAACTCTCAGGTCCGAGCGGTTGTTATTCGTTGCCCACATTGATGTTGCGCGTACGGCGTCCAGCCCGGCTTCGCCCGCCTCGAGCAGCGCGCGCATGTCGGCGACGTCGGCGCTGTCGACCAGTCCGCTCGCCTCTGCCGCGGCCGTAAGGTCCCAGATGTGTTCTCCGTCGACGACGCCGACCCGCACGCCGTCAAGCCCTTCATAGGTCGCCAGTTGCATCGTAACTGAATCCTTTCTGGAATGCTGCTGGAGTAGATGTTTCGACTTTGGCCCGCAGTGAACTCTTTGCAGAATCTCAGCGGGCGAATTCCCTGCCGCCGGACTGCTGCAGGAGTTTAGCGACCAGGCCGGTCCAGCCGGTCTGATGGCTTGCGCCGAGACCCATGCCGTTGTCGCCGTTGAAGTATTCGTAGAACAGCAGCCGGTCCTGCCAATGGGGGCAGTTCTGGAAGAGTTTGACATCGCCAAATTTCGGGCGCTCTCCCTCTCCGTTGCGCGTGAAGATCCGGATCAACCTCTGCGAGATCTCTGTTGCGACCTCATCGAGCGTCATCCAGACACCGGAACCCGTCGGGCACTCCACCTTCAAGTCGTCTCCGTAGTAGTGATGGAATCGCTGGAGGCTTTCGATAATCAGAAAGTTGATCGGGAACCAGATCGGTCCGCGCCAGTTGGAGTTGCCCCCGTACATGCCGGTACGTGATTCGGCCGGTTCGTATTCAATGTCGAAGATCAGCTCGTCCACATGGATGTGAAAGGGATGCTTCTCATGCACCTTGGAGAGCGAGCGGATTCCGTAGGGGGAAAGAAACTCGTTTTCGTCCAGCAGGTATCGCAGCACGCTCAGTAGCTTGTCCCTTGTGAGGAGCGACGTGAGAAAGCGCTGGCCGACGCCGGGTTCGTCGATGCTGCTCATCGCCGACGCAAGGCGCGGCCTGTGTTCGATGAACCAGTGGGTGCGCCGGTTGAACTCCGGCAGCGAGGACATCAACTCGGGCTCGAGCGTTTCGACTGCAATCAGGGGAATCAGGCCGACGAGTGAGCGGACCCTGAGCGGAATGAATGTATGGTCGTGCAGATGCAGCAGGTCGTAGTAGAAGCGGTCCTCCTCGTCCCACATTGAGACGCCCTCGCCCCTCTGGTCGTTCATGGCGGTGGCGATGCGGAGGAAATGTTCGAAGAACTTGGTCGCCAGGTCCTGGTAGACGTCGTCCTCGCCGGCCAGCTCGAGCGCGATCTTCATCATCATCAGGCAGTAGAAGCCCATCCAGGCGGTGCCGTCGGACTGGTCGATATGGCCGTCTGCGGGCAGCCCCGCGCTGCGGTCGAAGACGCTGATGTTGTCCAGCCCGAGGAAGCCGCCCTGGAAGACGTTGTGGCCGTCTTCATCCTTGCGGTTGACCCACCATGTGAAGTTCAGGAGTAACTTATGGAAGAGTCCCTCCAGGAAGCCGCGATCGGAGACCCCGGTCTGGCGGGCGTCGATCTTGTAGACGCGCCAGACGGCCCAGGCGTGGACCGGTGGGCTGACGTCGCCGAAGTTCCATTCGTAGGCGGGCAACGCGCCGTTCGGGTGCATGTACCATTCGCGTGTCACCAGCTCCAGCTGCCGCTTGGCAAAGTCAGGGTCGACCATGGCAAGCGGCAGCGCATGGAATCCCAGGTCCCAGGTGGCGTACCAGGGGTATTCCCATTTGTCCGGCATCGAGATGATGTCGAAGTTATGCAGATGCTCCCAGCCGCTGTTGCGGCCCTCTTTGCGCTCGGGCAGCGCCGGCAGGGCGGGGTCTCCGTTCAGCCACTGGGGAACGTCATAGTAGTAGAGCTGCTTGGACCACAACATGCCGGCCAGCGCCTGCCGCTGGATCATCTTCTCCTCTTCATCCAGGTCCGGGTTTTGTATCGCGTCGTAGAACTCATCGGCGTCGGCGATGCGGCGGACGAAAATGTCGTCGAAAGCGTCGCCGAACGGTTCATCGTGGCCGATGTCGGCCAGCCTGCAGCGGTAGACTTTGGACTCGCCCGGCGGAATGCGTTCGGCGTAAAGGGCCGCGGCCTTCGTGCCGTATCCTTCCGGATTCACCGCCCAGCTTTCGTCGTGAATCAGGTAGCGATGGAAGGCGTTCTTGACGAACGGTGTCGGGTTGGACGAGCCGAAAAGGAGCGCCGAGTTGGTGTCGTTCTCGGTGAAGAGCATGTCCTCGGCGGCGTCGGCCCAGAAATAGTAACGGCTCAGCTGCACGTGGTCCGCCGCCAGGCAGACTGTGCCGTCCGGGCCTTCGTGCCGGGCCATATGCGGCCGGCCGGGCGCCCTGCCCAGCGGCCCGTTCTCATAGCCCCAGCTCCACGAATTGCGGAACCAGAGGGTGGGCAGGAGGTGCAGGAGGGCACTCTCGGGGCCCCGGTTGGTGACGGTGATGCGCAGGAGCACGTCGTTCTGTTTCGCCTTGGCGTATTCGACCATGACGTCGAAATAGCGGTCTTCGGCGAAGACGCCGGTATCCACCAGCTCGTATTCGTCTTCCTGGTAGCCCAGGCCGCGGTTTTTCTCCACCAGGTCGGCGTAGGGGAAGGCGGCCTGGGGGTACTTGTAGAGCATCTTCATATAGCTGTGGGTCGGCGTGCTGTCGAGGTAGAAGTAGCACTCCTTGACATCTTCGCCGTGGTTGCCTTCCGGCCCGGTCAGGCCGAAAAGGCGCTCCTTGAGGATCGGGTCGTTGCCGTTCCAGAGGGCCAGCGCCAGGCAGAGAAACTGGTTGCGGTCGCTGATGCCGGCGAGGCCGTCCTCGTTCCAGCGGTAGGCGCGGCTGCGGGCCTGGTCGTGGGAGAAGTAGCCCCAGGAGTCGCCGCTTGCGCTGTAGTCTTCGCGCACGGTACCCCAGGCGCGCTCGCTGAGATAGGGCCCCCAATGCTTCCAGTTGCTGGCGCGCTTCCTGTACCCTTCGAGGCGTGCGTGTTCGGCAGTTGATGGCATGTGGTGACCCGGTTCAGACCATAACTACTGCCCCTGACCAGGGGCGCAGTGAAGAAAATGTGCTACCAAAAACATGCGGCCCAAATACCTTATGCGCGGCGGCACACGGACGGGCAGTGAGAAAGAGAACGCGATCCGCGCACGAGGGCTGGAGACTCTTGCCGCCGCACCGGCATCAGACCTCTACGCGGCGGCCGCTGCGGTCGGACTCGTAGGCGGCGTCGATGACTTTGGCGACGCGGACGGCGTCCTCGCCGGTCGCCATTGGCTCGCCGTTGCCGAGACAGGCGTCGATGAAGGCGCGCAGGAATGTCTCACCGTGCGCGCCGCCGTAGGCGGGGGACTCGGCGAAGGTGTAGTCGAAGGTGCGCCGCGGCGCCGACGCCCAGTAGGGATGGGCGCTCTCAACGTAGATGCTGGTGGGGGTGCCGCTGGAACTCCAGGTGATGCGTCCCAGGCGGCCGTTGACGCCGACGTAGGTGTCGTAGCCGGCGGCGTTGTGATAGCCGCCGCCGCTGAGGCTGAGCATGTAGCCGGTGTGCAGGGTGCCGACGGCGCCGGAAGCGAAACGGAGCGAGAGCGTGGCGACGTCCTCGACGTCGATACCTTCGCCGCTGCGGGTGGCGACCTGCGCGGCGACGGAGACTATCTCATCCTGCGTGATGTTCATGATCTGGTCGATGTAATGACAGCCGAGCCAGGAGAGGATGCCACCGCCGGACTTTTCGTGATCGAAGAGCCAGTGCTGCGGGTTGCGCACCGCGACCTGGGTGGTGACCATGCGCATTTCGACCGAAACGAGCTCGCCGATCAGCCCCTGCTCTACGATACTGCGGGCGTCGCGGATCGGGTCGAGCGCGCGGTTCTGGTAGAAGACGCCGAGTTTGCGCTCCTCGCGGCGCGCGACGGCTGCGACCTGTTCGCTTTCGACGGCAGTCTTGCCGATCGGCTTGTCGGTGATCAGATGCTTGCCGGCCTCGAGGGCCCGAATAAAGATAGGCGGGCCGAGGTCGTTGCGCAGCGCGGCGACGACAAAGAGGATCCGGTCCTGCGCCAGCACCGAGGCGAGGTCGGTCGTCGTAGCCGTGACTTTCTCACCCTGTTCGCTGACGGTTTCCCGCAACAACTGCTCGTCTGGGTCCCAGAGGGTGATCGAGGTGATTTCAGGCAGGGTCTGGAGTGTGCGCAGGTGGGCTTTGGCGTGGGGATGGTCGAGCCCGAGAAGGGCGGTGTGTATGTCGGTCATGGCGTTTTTCGATCCTGGCGCCCGCTGGGGGCGCGGTCTGATTGGTGGTAGCGTTCGATGGCCGGGTACGATAGCATATCGTATAGGTGAATCATTGGTATGTCAACCTGTCTGACCCGGCACGCGGGCCAGGCCACACGAAGGCCGAGGAGGTCAACGATGTACAAAGCAGCTGTGATTGGCTTGGGGCGGATGGGCAGTACTTTTGACGATGAGATGAAGAATGGCGGTTCGATCTTCCTTCCCTACTGCCACGGGCCGAGCTACGCAGCGTCGCCGCTTACGCAGCTGGCGGCCGGCGCGGACCCGCACGCTGAGCAGGGCGCGATCTTCGCCGAGCGCTGGGGGCTGTCCGAGCGGCAGATCTACCGGGACCACCGCGAGATGCTGGAGGCGGAGAAGCCGGACATTGTGAGCGTGTGTACGACGGCGCGCCACCGGGCCGCGATTCTGCTGGACGTGATCGACGCCGGCGTGAAGGCGATCTGGTCGGAAAAGCCGCTCACATTGAGCCTGGCAGAGGCCGACGCGGTGATCGAGCGCTTGGACGCGAAGGGGGTCGCGCTGGCGATCAACTGCTCGCGGCGATACAACCCGTTCATGCGCGAGGCGCGGCGCATGGTGGACGCGGGCGAGCTGGGCGAGATCCTGCAGATCACCGCCTACACGATGTGCAACCTCTCGCACAACGGCAGCCATGCGATCGATGCCATGCGTTTCCTGGTCAACGGCGACGTGGAATGGGTATTCGGCGAAATGGAGTCGGACGAAAAGGCCGCGAGCGAGGACGACATTATGGGCAACGGCTACCTGGCGTTCGACAACGGCGTGCGCGGCTTCATTCGCGCCATGCCGACCGGCCTGGCGGCGTGGGAGTTCGACCTGATCGGCACCGAGGGGCGCGTGCGTTCGATGGGCGAAGGCCTCGATCGGGAGTACACGCGCTGGGGGCCGGGCGGGCCGCGCGGCCGGCCGCTTGCGGCCAAGGTGCCGTTCCCGCTGCCCACGAATATCCCCGGCATGGGGCTGACGGTGATCGAGGACCTGGTGCAGGCGGTGGAGACGGGCGGGCCGACGGCCTGCACGGCGGATGACGGCCGCAAGGCGCTTGAGATTGCGATCGCAATGCGTGAGTCCCACCGCCAGGGCTTTCGCCGCGTCAACCTGCCCCTGGCGGACCGTTCGCAGCGCATGTTGTCGGCTGAGATCGCCAACGACGACGCGCCGGCGCGCATCCGGCGGATGCAGGCCGCGCGGAGCGGGGGTTAGTTTTCAGTTTTGAGTTTCTAGTTTCTAGTGTTAGTCGGCGCGCACGGTCGAAAGAATGAGTCTTTGTTCCGGAGGTATGAGTGGGCCGGTTGTGGTGGCTGACGCCGTGGGGCGACTAGGTGCGGGCCTGGATGGCGCTGCCACTCTCGTAGCGGCGCAGGCCCCGATAGAAGAAGAAGACTGCGAGTGAGAGGAAGAGAATGCTTCCGCCGCAGATCTGGGCCAGCTGGCCGAGGTCGAATTGGCGTACGAACTCGGCGGGCAGCGCGCCGATGAACGCGGCCGGGACCAGCGTGAAGAGCAGCAGCTTGGCCGTGCCGTCGAAGAGGGTGATCGGGTAGAGAGAAAAGGTTATGATGGCGTTGAAGGCGTTTTGTGTCAGCATGGGGGCGTTGCCGATCCAGAAGGTGAGGCTCTGCACGAGCACGAGGAAGGAGATGAGGACGGCGACGGCGGCGAGGCTGGCGAGGATGAAGCGCAGCAGCATGAGGCCGCTGAAGCTGTCGGAGTAGACTGCGGCGGCGGCGAAGCTGAGCAGGCCGTAGGTGAAGTCGCCGGCGGATGAAGCGTTGCTGCGGCTGGCGAGCGCGTGCAGCAGGACGGGACGGGGCAGCGACAGATAGTAGTCGAGCTGGCCTTCGGCGATGAGAGAGGAGAGCCGGAGGGCGTTGCCGAAGAGATAGGTCCCGGCGCCGAAGCCGGTGGCGACAACACCGAAGAGGAAAAACATATCGAGCAGATTCCAGCCGTGGACCTGTTCGAAGCGGTCGAAGAAGATTATCCAGAAGACGAAGTAGAAGGCGTTGTTGAGCATCATGCCGACGACCTGTGTCAGGAAGGAGACGCGGTACTCCATGGCGCTGATGAGGTTGGCCTTCCAGAGGGCGAGCAGAAAGGGTAGATGGCGGGTCACGGCTCAGCCCCCGTTGACGACGAGACGGGCGACGGCCCAGCGGTAGATGAGCCAGACGGTGCAGCCGAAGACGGCCAGCCAGATGGCCTGCTGGGTGAGGACGGCGCCGAGGCGGGCTAGGCTGGGGTCGACGAAGAGGCGGGCGGGGCCGTAGATGATCCAGGCGAAGGGCAGGTTGAGCGCGACGGTCTGCAGCCAGGCCGGGAAGAAGTCGAGCGGGATGAGCAGGCCGCCGAGCACGAGCAGGAGCTTCTGGTAGATCCAGCGGAAGGCGTTGGTCTCCTCGACGACAAACGCGCTGAGTCCGATCAGCGCGGAGAAGCAGAAGTCGAGCAGCCAGGCGAAGACGACCGCGACCGCGGCCAGCAGCCACCCGGCCGGCCCGGGCGGCGGACCGGCCATCAGCCAGACGACTGCGCTGCCGATGACCAGGTTTCCGGCGAAGGCGATGACGGTGTCGCCGAGGCCGGCCGCGAAATGGTAGAGGATGAAGTTGAACGGCTTGTTGAGCAGGTAGGCGACGCTGCCGTCCTTGACCTGCTCGGTGATGGTATCGGAAAGCTCGCGTTTGCTGAGCATGACGGCCTCGGCCATCATCAAGTACCACATTGTGTCCACGAGCGTGAGGCCGGCGATTGAGTGGGCGCCGGTTGAGCCGTAGGTCACGCGCCAGAGGTTCATGAAGATCCACATGAACAGGACGATGAGGAGGCTGCGGCCGAGCAGGTCCATGGGGTAGGCGAGGCTGTTGACAAGCTGCGTGCGGAAGACGGCCCAGTATTTGCCGGCCGTAGCCGGAAGAGAGCGATGGGGGGCGCGGACCGCGGCCGGGCCGAAGCCGCGCTCATTCCTGGTCATTTTCGGCCTCCGCGCGGGCGTAGATGGCGCCGATGACATCTTCCAGTGAGGGCTCGGAGACGGTGACGTCGGCGAGGCTGCCGGCGGACGCGAGGGCGCTGATCACCGGCTCAACCGGCGTGACGCGGGCGTCGAAGCGCATCTTGGCGCCGAATCGTCCCACTTTGAGCATATCGACGCCGGGCAGGCTGAAGCCGGGCGGCAGTTGTTCGTTGTAGCGCACGTCGATGTGCTTGACGGTCAGGTAGCGGCGCCTGAGGGTCGAGACCTTGTCGCGGTAGACGATTTCGCCGTTGTTGATGATGATGACGCGTTTGCACAGGGCCTCGATGTCGCCGGCGTCGTGGCTGGTGAGCAGGACGCCGACGCCTTCGATCTCGTTCATGCGCTGGATTGTGGCGCGCAGGCGCTGTTTGGCGACCACGTCAAGGCCGATGGAAGGCTCGTCGAGCAAGAGGATGCGCGGGCTGTGCAGGAGCGAGGCCGCCACCTCGCAGCGCATGCGCTGGCCCAGCGAGAGCTTGCGCACCGGCGTCTCGAGCAGATCTTCGATTTCGAAGGCTTCGGCGAGGAGGCCGATGCGGCGACGCAGGCCGGCATCCTCGAGCTCGTAGATTTTGCCGAAGAGGTAGAAGGTGTCGATTGCGGGCAGGTGATACCAGAGCTGGGGGCGCTGTCCGAAGACGGAGCCGATTTGGAACGCGAGCTCCTGCCGCTGCCGCCAGGGCACGCGACCGAGGACGCTGGCCTCGCCCGAGGTCGGGTGCAGGATGCCGGTGAGAATCTTGATGGTGGTCGACTTGCCGGCGCCGTTCGGTCCGATGAAGCCGAGCAGCTCCCCTTTGTCCATGTCGAAGGAGATGCCCCGCACAGCGTCGAGCGTCTGCATCACAGGCCGAAAGAGAGCAGCGAAAGCACCGCGCAGCCCGGCAGCCTTCCGCTTCGTCCGAAAAGTCTTTCGCAATTCACGCACCAATATCGCAGGCATTGTCACTCTCAAATTCCGAGCTCCGAGCTCCGAGTTCCGGCATTTCAAACGGAACACCATTATCTATGTAACGTGCGGCGGCGCCAAAAAAATGGAGATACTCTGCGAGGCGAGAGGGGCGCGGTTTTCCCGAAAACGGCACTGATTGGCTATAATCGTCTCCAGTTTGTCTGTTTGGCGTGGTTTGGAGGCAGGTAGAGTTCTGACTCAGCGAGTTGGTGGCCAGAAACGGAGCGAGGGGCGCGATGAAAAGGCTAACGACGTTCGAGATCCGCAAATATTTTCTGGAATATTTCAATGCGCGGAATCATCAGATCGTGGACAGCGGCAGTCTTGTGCCGGCAGACGATCCGACGCTGCTGTTCGTCAACGCCGGCATGGTGCAGTTCAAGGACGTCTTTCTGGGGCTGGAGAAGCGCGGCTACAACCGGGCAACCACGTCGCAGAAGTGTCTGCGCGTCAGCGGCAAGCACAACGACCTGGAGAATGTCGGGCCCAGCCCGCGCCATCACACCTTCTTTGAGATGCTGGGCAATTTCTCCTTCGGCGACTACTTCAAGGAGGACGCGATCAAGTTCGCGTGGGAACTGCTGGTGAATGAGCTGGGCCTGTCGCTCGACCGGTTGTGGTTCTCGGTCTACACCGATGACGACGAGGCCGAGGCGTTGTGGCGCAAGGTGGGCGCGCCGGCGGAGCGAATTCTGCGCTTCGGCAAGAAGGACAACTGGTGGGCGATGGGCGACGTGGGTCCGTGCGGGCCCTGCTCGGAGATCCACTACTACTGGGGCGATATCGAAGAGCAGACGGCCGAGGGCGTCAACGTCGACGACGAATACCTGGAGATCTGGAACCTGGTCTTTATGCAGTACGAGCAGCGGGAGCCCGAGGGCGAGCTGATCCCGCTGCCGCGGCCGAGCGTGGACACGGGCATGGGGCTGGAGCGGATCGCGTCGATCCTGCAGGGCAAGGACAACAACTACGACACCGACGCGTTCACGCCGATCATGGACCGCATCCAGGCGCTGCTGGGTCACAGCGACGCGCAGCGGCAGGAGCATCTGACCGGCTACCGCGTGATCGCGGACCACGGGCGGGCGATCACCTTTCTGATCAGCGACGGGGTGATGCCGGGCAATGAGGGTCGCGACTACGTCGTGCGCATGATCCTGCGGCGCGCGGCCCGGTTCGGCAAGCTGATCGGCTTCGAAGAGCCGTTTCTGGCGGAGATATGCCGGGTCGTGATCGCCGAGTACGGTGCGCACTATTCGGTCCTGAAAGCCAACGAGGAGTTCATTTTGCAGACGGTCACGGCCGACGAGGAGCGGTTCCAGCGGGCGTTGAACACCGGCCTCTCGCTCCTGGACGGGCTGATGGCGCGTCTGCAGGCCGGAGGCACGCAGGTGATCTCCGGGGAGGACGCGTTCCGGCTGTGGGATACGTACGGCTTTCCGCTGGATATCACGCGCGATGTGGCGCAGGAGAACGGGTTCGCGGTTGACGAGGCCGGGTACGCGACGGCGTTGGAACGGCAGCGGCAGCAGTCGGGCAGCGAGCAGCAGGGCATGGCCGCCGATGTTTCGGTCTACGTGGAATTGCTGGAGGCGCTGCGGGGGCGGGGACTGGTCGGCGCCGACGGCGTACTCCAGCTGATCTACGAGGATGAGGAGGACGCCGACACGACGGTCATCGGCCTGGTGAAGGACGGCGAGGCGGTCGAGCAGGCGCACGCGGGCGACGAGGTGGAGGTCGTTTTGCCGGAGACGCCGTTCTACGTGGAGAGCGGCGGCCAGGTGACCGACACCGGCGAGGTCGAGTTCTTCCCGGACGGGATGGAAAGGGCGGCGTGGTCGGTTGACGTGCGGTCGGCGCGGCGTCCGATTCCGGGGCTGATCGTCCATGCGGGCGAGGTCGGCAGGGGCACGGTGCAGGTGGGCGACCCGGCCTATGCGCTGATCGATACCGAGCGGCGCTGGGACATCATGCGCAATCACACGGCGACTCACGTGCTGCACTCTGAGCTGCGCGCGCAGCTGGGTGAGCACGTGCGCCAGCGCGGTTCGCTGGTGGCGCCGGAGCGGCTGCGTTTCGATTTTTCGCATCCGCAGCCGGTCAGCGCCGAGGAGCTGGGCGCGATCGAGCAGGCGGCCAATGGCGCGGTGCTCGCCAACTACGCGGTCCAGGACAGGTGGACAAGTTTTGACCGCGCGGTGGCCGAGGGGGCGCTGGCGTTTTTCGAGGAGAGATACGGCGACACGGTGCGGGTAATCTCGATCGGCGACGGGGAGGAGACGGTCTCGCAGGAGCTGTGCGGCGGCACGCACGTCGGAACCACCGGCGAGATCGGGCCGTTTGTGATTACGGGCGAAGGCAGCAGCGCGGCCGGCGTGCGCCGCATCGAGGCGGTGACGGGACGGGCGGCGCAGGCGCTGCAGGCCGAGCGGATGGCGGCGCTGGGCGCGGTCGCGTCCAGCCTGCGCGTACAGCCGGAGCAGGCGGCGGAGGCGGTCCAGCGATTGCAGGAGCAGAACCGGCAGCTGGAGCGCCAGCTGGAGCGGATGCGGGGCGAAGTTGCCCGCCATCAGAGTGAGGGTCTGCTCGGTCATGCGGTACGGCTGGACGGCCTTTCGATCCTGGCCGAGCAGGTTGAGGCGAGCGACGTGGATACGCTGCGGCAGATGACCGACTGGTTCCGCGACCGCCTGGGCAGCAGCGTGGTCGTGCTCGGCTCGGTTATCAACGAGAAGCCGATGCTGGTGGCGGCGGCGACCGATGACGCGATCGAAAAGGGCATCCACGCCGGCAACCTGGTGCGCGACGCGGCCAAGATCGTGGGCGGCGGCGGCGGGGGTCGGCCGAACATGGCGCAGGCCGGCGGCCGCCACGCCGACAAGCTGCCGGAGGCGCTGGGCCAGGTCGCCGGATGGGTCGAAGAAAAGCTGGGATAGCTGGCCGGACGGTCCCGCGGCGATGGGACGCATCCGTTGCCAGCGGGCTGCAGCCGGCCGGATGCGCCGGGTGAGGCAGTCGGGTGCCCGAACTCATTTACGTTGAGGGCGACATCAGAATCGAAACGCTGCGGCAGGAGCTGGCGCGCATGGGCAGCGGCCAGGTGGCGGTCGTCTTGCCGCAGCAGGCAACGCAGCTGGAGAGTCTGCCGCGTATGCGCCTGCTCCAACGCCAGGCGCAGGCCTTAAATCAGGAGCTGGCGATCGTCACCGGCAACCGGTTGATCCGTCGCAACGCCAAGCTCCTGGGTATCCCCATCTACAACAGAGATTCGGCCCTGCGCGGCCGGCGCTGGTGGATGGGCCGGGCGCCGTTGATTTCGCCTGCGAATCCGGCTCTCGGTCTGCCAGAGCCACCTCACTGGCGCAAAGAGGACGGCTCCTCGAGCGCGCAGGTCGAGAGCAAGCCGGGGCTCTATCGCAGCCGGCAGCGCCGAATTTCGGCCGCGCGGCGCTTTCGCCGGGGTACGCCCGCCTGGCTGCAGGTATTCGGCTATCTCTTCCTGGGCCTGTTCATGGCCGCGTTTCTGGGCGGCTTCGCCTACTATGTGCTGCCGGCGGCGACGGTAACGCTGGTGCCGGGGCAGCGGGCGCTGGAGGCGACGGTGCTGCTGACCGCGGACCCGCAGGTAGAGGAGGCGGACTTCGGGCGCGGGCTGCTGCCGGCGCGCCTGATGGAGACGACGGTGGAGGATACGGGCAGCGTGTTCACGACCGGCAGCGGCTGGTCGGATGTGGAGACGGCGCAGGGCAAGGTTGTCTTCACGAATCAGACAAACCGGACGGTGCGTATCCCGGCCGGGACGGTCGTCTCGACCAGCCGCGGGGAGCGCGTCGACTTTCGCATCCAGGAAGAGCTGGAGATCCCGGGCCCGATCGGGACGCAGGCGGAGGTGGAGATCGAGGCGACCGAGCCGGGTCTGTTTGGCAATGTGGACAGCGGCAGCATCACGACCGTTTCCGGCGCGCTGCGCGCGCGCGTGCGGGTGACGAACCCGGAGGCGACCGGGGGCGGCGAGTCGAGCCCGGTGCGGCTGGTCACGCAGGCGGACAAGGACAGATTGGTTGACGAGGTTTTCGGCGGCATTGAGGCACGCGGGCATGCGGAGCTTTCACCCCTGCTGCACGAGGACGAGTGGTTGCCGGAAGGCCTGATCCAGCACTTCATCGTCGCGCAGGCATTTGACAGTTTCAACGACGAGGAGTCGGACGTACTCAACCTCACGCTGCGCGTGCTGCTGCAGGGGGTCGCGATCAGCCGCAGCGCGTCCGAGGAGGCGGCGATGGCGGCGCTGCGGCAGGCGGTGCCGGAACGCGGCCAGCTGGTGGCTGAATCGATCGGTTTTTCGATAGAGCCGCACAGCGTGGTCAGCGGGCGGACGTTGCGGTACACGGTCAAGGCGAGCGGAAACTATGTCATTCCGATCGACGGCGTCGAGGTGAGCCGGGCGGTGACCGGTTTGGGCGTCGAGGAGGCGGCCCGGCGGCTGCAGGAGGAGTGGCTACTGGCCCGGCAGCCGACGATTTACCAGGACCCCGGTTGGTTTGGCACACTTCCCCAGTTTGCCAGCCGCATACAGGTGCGGGTCGAACTGCGCGAGGCGGCGCGCAGCAGCCAGTAATACCCCGCAACAAATGAACCTGCCACCCCCATTCGAACAGGACTCGCCCCCGGGCAAGATCATGGCGCTGGACGTCGGCGACGCGCGCATCGGCGTCGCGGTCTGTGATCCGCTGCGCCTGACCGTGCGGCCGCTGCGCACGCTGCGCCGGCGCAGCCGGCGGCAGGATTTCGCCGCGCTCGCCAGGACCTACGCTGAGGAGGAGGCGGTACTGGTTGTGTGCGGCCTGCCGCTCAACATGGACGGCAGCGAGGGGCCGCAGGCGCGCAAAGTGCGCAACTGGGCGGCGCGATTTGGGCGCGCGTTGCGTGCAGCCCGCGGGCAGGAGGTCTCGGTACACTTTTGGGACGAGCGCCTCAGCAGCTTTGCGGCGGACGAGTGGATTGCGGAGGCCGGGCCGCATAGTGCGGGGCAGGATGCGGTGGCGGCGGCGGTGATTCTGCGCAGTTTTCTGGATGCGCAGGGCGGGGGTGGGTGAATGGTTGCATCTTAAGATGCGATATCGCCGGATGCAGGAGCGGACAGTTGTGAGAGATTGCAGCGTGAGTTTGAAGACGACAGCGATGTTCTTGTTTCAAGGTGACGGCGTACAGGGAGAGGGCGGCCGGTCGGAGTGAACGCCTTGCCGACAGACTGCGCCACAAGCGACTTCGCGGGCAGGCGCCCTTTGCAGGGCTGCCTTTGATTAGAGGAGAACCGACATTGAATGCCAAGAGCCTTGCCTTAATCTTCGTCCTGGTCCTGTTGCTGGTTTCGGGGCCGGTCCCTGTCGTCGCACAGGAAACGGACCTGTGCAGTTCCGAGGAGCTGTTCTCGCCCGGAGATACCGTAGCTGATGAAGTATCGGATGTGACGGCCCCGCATATCGATATCATAAAGGTCACTACCTCGATACCGGAATGGAGGATCCTGACCGTTGCATTCCAGCTCAGAGACCTGCCGGAGACGCTCGACTTCAACAGGCCCGGTGTTGAAGAAGGCGAAATCGAGTACAAGTGGGAAGTGTTGGTCGACCTTGACGGCGACCCCAATACCGGCTTCAGAGGGGGGTTCGATCACCTGCTTTCTGCCTCTTATTCTGTGACCCTGTCGGAGGGCGGAACCGGCGTCTCTGCGCCAATCGGGGAAAGAGTGCGGGCCAGCACCTTTCGGCTGGACCATGAGGGCGGGACCGCTGTTCTCGACGCCAAAATTGAAGTGTCGGTCGAAGAGGATACTGTCACGATAAGAGGCGGCATCCCGAGGCTGACACCGAAGGCGCGCCTTGCATTTGAGACTTACGATGCCCTGGCAGGCGCCGACCGGGCCGGGTGCTTCCCTCTCTACGGGGAGATGTTGACACTGGGCGATTGCCAGTCCGGCGCCGGCGCGGCCTTGCCGGGACAATCTGTAACCGACGAAGAAGGGGACGCCTCGCCCGCGCACATCGATATAACCCGGGTAGATACCTTCCACAGGAGAGGCGCCCTGACGGTCGTGTTTCACCTGCGCGACCTTCCGGAGAGACTTACGTTTAACCGGCCGGGCATCGACGAAGGGCTGCTGGAGTATTCGTGGGAGGTACTGATCGACGTGGACAACGACAAGCAGACCGGCGATCGGGGGACCGACTACACGCTGTCCGCCTTTCACTACATTCGCCCAACGAAGAGTGGGACCAATGTCACCGCCCCCGTCGAGAACGGCGCAGAGGTCTTCCTCTTCGTCCCGACAGAAGATGGCGGCATGAAGGGGTTAAGCGGGAGCGCCTCGATGGAGGTGTCTGCCGAAGACGATACGATTACACTTTACGCCATCATTCCCGAGCTCAATGCCGAATCGCGGCTCACGTTTGGGGCCTTCGACAGGCTGGAAGGTTCCGATCGGGTCGGGTGTCCTCCTTCTCTCTCCTGGGCAGATCTCCCCCCGCTGTGCGGCGCAGCTGAAGCGTTAGACCCCGGTAATTCCGCGACCGATGCCCCTGGCGATGTGACGGAAATTATGCGGTCGGTCCCCGGGCCTTCCGGGGCGTTGACGACCTCACATGTAGACATCACCGGGGTCAACAGTTCTCTATCGGGGGAGACACTGACGGTCGTCTTTCATCTTGCCGACGTTCCGGAGACGCTGGCATTCAATCGAACAGGGGTCGACGCCAACACGATGGAGTACCGGTGGGAAGTGTCGATCGATGTAGACAACGACCTCGGGACCGGCCACGGGGGAGGCTTTGAGTACCTTCTTTCCGCCACGCATATCGTAACTCCTGCGGGAGAGGGGGAAAACGAAGCAGTCCCGATCGAAGACGCGGCCATAGCATACGTCTGGAAGCTGGCCCCAAGCAGCATGGGAGTTCTCTGGGTTGCTGAACTTGAAGTCTCGGCCGACGAGGACACGATTACGATTTCCGGGCTGGTTCCCGGTATCAGCGCCGATTCGCGGTTGGCATTCAGAACGGACGACTTTCCCGGCGGCCTATCCGACGAAATCGACTGCCAGGCCTCAGCAAGCCTGTTCCTGGTGCCGGGGCCCTGCGGCGGTGACGAAGCCATAGTAAGACCCAACCAGACGATAGCCGACACGCCGGAGGAGGAGCTGCCGGCTTACATAGACTTCGTGCGGATCAGTACGGCCGTTGCCGGGGATACGCTTGCCGCAATCTTTCACGTCAGAGATCTGCCCTACGACATAGCGCAAGACGGTGTTGGCACGGACGGTGACGTTTCCATATACGGATGGAGCGTGTCGATTGACGTGGACCCCGGCAACGAGAGCGGCCACCTTGGGTTCGACTACCAGTTGTCAGCCACCTACCCCTTGCAATTGCAAGACATTGAAGGCAGCGAGACGGGGCCGGCCGACGGCCTGCTTCAGGCATACGTCTGGGAGAGAATACCCGACGGGTACAGGCAGCTTGAGGAGGGGGTCATCGTGTTGTCGCCTCGGGCCGATACGGTAACCCTGATTGGAGACATTCCCGGCATCACGGCCGACTCTCGCCTGGTCTTCGACGCCTTCGTCGCGCGCAAGGATTCTGACAGGATACTCTGCCAGGAGGCGGCGTCTGTGGGAGGAGAAGAAACGACATCCTCCTCCCCGTGAAAAGGGGAATAGGTCTTTCGAAAGGGGCGGTCGTATCGGGCTGGCGTTGCCTGCCATTCGGGCGAGGGATTTCCCGCAGCGCCTGTGAGACAGGAGTCTGAGCAGGTTTGCGGCGGACAAGTGGATTGTAGAAGCTGTGCGCCGCTGGAGGGGCAGGACCCCGTGTGTTGTACGCGGGCGCCAATGCTGTCAGTCTGGGACAGAAGGTCCGAACGCCGCGTTGGCGAAAGGGAAGGAAAGGGGCGGGGAAGTCCTTCATGAGGATAAACACGGATCACCTGGGCCGCTGCATCCGTACGCTCAGAATCGCGTGGGACGGTCTCCAGAAGTATGAACGCGGAGAGATGCCTTATGAGATCTACTGCGCGGCGTGTGTCAAGGAGTTTGAGCTGGTGCTGGAACAGAGCGGCAGACTGCTGAAGAGGCGGCTGCGGCCTTACTTTGCCAGCAACGGGCAGGCGGACCAGCTCTACTTCAATGACATTTTTCGCTATGCCGCCAAGCACTGTCTGATCGACGATCAGACCTGCGAACGGTGGCTGGAGTATCGCGCCTGCCGCAACGAAACTGCGCATGAATATGGAGAGCATTACGCCGAGCGGACCTTGGCGCTGCTGCCGCAGTTTATTGTCGACGCCGAGGCGTTGGTCGGGGTGATCGAGGTGGGCTAAGGTGGATGAATGGCTGCATCTAAGGGAGAGGCATCGCCGGAAGCTGGAGGAGATCCTGCGGGAGCATCTGCCCGAAGCCGAGGTGTGGGCGTACGGCAGCCGGGTCAGCGGAGGGAGCCACGGCGGCAGCGACCTGGACCTGGTCCTCCGCAGCCCCGATCTGGAGAAGATTCCGCTGCCCAAACTGATGGCCGTCGAGGCGGCGCTGCGCGAGTTCACAATCCCGTTCCTGGTTGAGGCGCGCGATTGGGCGCGGCTGCCGGAGAGCTTTCGGCGCGAGATCGAACGCGACTACGTTGTGCTGGCGGGCGCATCTTAGCGGTGTTCATGGCAAGCATGTGGTCCATTAATAAGGAAGTGAGCTAGGTGATAACCGTAACTCTGGATACGACTGTGTTGGTTGCTCAGTGGAAAAATGAGGAGAATGCAGCGGCAACGGAAGCACTGCTGAACCTGGCAGAGCATGGCCAAATCGATCTGGCAATCACTACCCGAATCAGCGCCGATATCCCACGCCCGCCTTTAGCGGACCGGATCGACGAGCTTCCTGCTCTCAAGGTCTCGAAGATTGGCGCCCCTTTTCGATGGGACCATTCAAAGTGGGGCGGAGGGGATGTGTGGGCAAGCGAGGAGTTCGGCAAGATTATGTCCGCAATTGACGAGTGCTTGGACAGTCAAGGCATAACGAATAATAGACCAGATTGGAGAGATTGGGACCACCTGCAGGGCCACTACCTTGCGGAGAGGGATGTTTTTGTTACTTGGGACGGCGGGATTCTTAAGTTGGCCACAGTATTGAGGGAAAAGCTGGGAATCGTCGCAATGAAGCCTGAGGAGTTTCTTGTTACGGACTTCAAGTCTTCAACAATCGGGTAACTATAACACCAGACGAACCAATTCTTGCAATGGCCGCAAGGTCTTCGATTGCCTACCCACAAGAGAAATCTACGTCGCCCGAATGAGCCCACGCAGGAATGAGGCGGTGCGGCGGGTGGCCTCTTGGGGTGTCATGTCGCCGCCGAATGCCTGGTGCATGGTGACGCAGCCGTCGTAGCCAATCGCGCGCAGGGCGTCGAAGATGGCGGGGAAGTCGATGCCGCCGGGCGCGTCGAGCGGGCGGAGGGTGGACTTGACCTCGCCGCGCGCCCAGGTTTCCATCGGGTGGGTACCGTCCGGCTCGGGCGTGTGGTTCTGCAGGTAGACGTTGAAGAGCCAGGGCTGATAGGCCCGCAGGGTGGCCTCGCCGTACGGTTCGCCGCAAAGCGCCAGGTTGGCCGGTTCGTAGATGATGCCGAAGTTTGCGCGGTCGACCGCCTTGAGGACGGCGACCGACCCCTCGACCGTCTCGAAGAGGCTGCGCGTATGGCTCTGGTGGGCCAGACGGATGCCTCGCTCGCGCGCCTCGTCCGCGGCGCGCTGCGCGTGGACGATGTCCTCTGTCTTCTTCATGCAGATGCGGATCAGGCCGGCGCCGAGGGCTTCGGCCAAGTCGAGCGAGGGCGTGATGTTGCGCAGGCTTTCGGGACCTTCGGCGCTGTTTTCCGGCACGGCAAAGTCGGCGGTAACCATCGAAACAGACAGACCGTGCGCGGCGACAGTTCGCCGCACGTTTTCAGCCGCGCCCGGCTCGCTGTGCACGCCGACGACGGAGGCGCGCATGCAGAGGGCGTCGTAGCCGGCGCCGGATGCGATGCCGGCCAGCTCATCGAGGGGGATGGCGCTGACCCTTTTGTTGCCGAAACTTTCGGCGACGCGTACCGAGAGCGACAGTTTCATGTCACTGAGTATACATGAAACGGGATTGAATGGTAAGCCGATGTCTGTGTTATTCTGAGCCGGACGAAGAAAACCCGTATTCTTTGGTTGATTATGCGCGTATTCCTCGAACAGCTGGGCTGCCGGCTTAATTTCAGCGAAAACGATACCCTGGCGGGACGGCTGGGGGAGGCAGGGCACCGGATCGTAGGCCGTCCGGAGGACGCGCACGTGATCGTGCTCAACACGTGCGCGGTGACGGCGCAGGCGGCGCGCAAGAGCCGCCAAGCCGCGCGCCATCTGCACAAGCGCAATCCGGCGGCCCGCATCGCGATGACGGGCTGCTATGCGACGCTGGCGCCGGAGGAGAGCGCGCGCCTGCCGGGCGTCGAGCTGGTGGCGGACAACGGCAGCAAGGAGATGCTGCACACGCTGCTGGAGCCGTGGAGCGCGGCCTTTACCGATCCGGACGACCTGGCGCGGATCCAGCCGCACGGCACGCCGTTCGCGGCGCCGCGCGGCGAGGAGGAGGGCGGGCGCACGCGCGCGTTCGTCAAAGTGCAGGACGGCTGCGAGAACCGGTGTACATTCTGCATCGTGACGGTGCTGCGCGGGAAGAGCCGCAGCCGCGCCGTCGCCGACGTCGTGCGCGAGGTGCAGGGGCTGGCGGCGAGCGGATACCGCGAAGCGGTGCTGACCGGCGTGCATCTGGGCGCGTATGGGAGGGACCTGCCAGGGGGCGAGCGTAGCGATCTGAAGGCGTTGACGGCGGCAATACTGAGCGAGACGGATATACCGCGGCTGCGGTTGAGCAGCCTGGAGCCGTGGGAGCTGGCAGACGGATTCTTTGCCCTGTGGCAGCGCTGGGCCGGGCGGCTGTGCCCGCACCTGCATCTGCCCCTGCAGGCCGGTACCGACGCCCAGCTGCGGCGGATGGCGCGACGCTGCACTGTCGACAGCTTCCGCGAGTTGGCGGCTGAAGGGAGGGCGGCGATCCCTGACCTCGTCCTTACAACCGATCTGATCGTCGGGTTCCCGGGTGAGAGCGAGGCCGACTTTGAAGAGGGGCTGCTCTTCGTCGAAGAGATGCGCTTCGCCCACGCACATATCTTTCCCTTCAGCCCGCGCGCGGGCACTGCCGCGGCCAACTTCGACAGACAGGTGGCCAAAGCGGTCAAGAAGGAGCGTTCTCGGCGCATGCTCGCGGCGGTCGCGCGCACGGGGCAGCAGGAACGGGCCCGCTTCCTCGGCACGACGCGCCCCGTCCTGTGGGAGGGCAGTGGAGAGCCGCTGGCCGACGATCCGGGTAGGCTGCTGTGGAGCGGTTTGACCGACAACTACCTGCGCGTGGCGGGCAGCGCGCCGGCGGACATCGACCTCGGCAACCGGATCACGAAGGTGCGCCTGGAGGAGCTCCACGGCGAGACGTTTCGTGGCGTAGTCCATTCGCTTAAGGACATCACCACCCTCGGCGCGCGCCGGGGCGACTTCACTTTTCCCTCTTCCACGTCTGCTTCACCCGAAGCAAGCTCCTGAGATAGGAGCCGGTTGGAGCGCAAGCCAGATTCAGTCAAGCAAGTTCCCTAAAATCAGATCGCGATTCGTTCGGGAGCGCGCCATGCCGCAAGAATCGACTGCTGAGCCTCCGCAGAGTCCCGGCAGGAAGCTGGAGCGGGGTAACCGCCGCGAGCAGGTCGGCTGGTATTTCTACGATTGGGCTAACTCGGCCTTCTCGACAACTGTCGCCGCGGTCTTTCTGGGGCCGTACGTTTCCGAGCTTGCGCTGCAGGCGGCAGGCGAGGACGGGACGGCGCAAGTGCTGGGCATTTCGGTAGCGCCTCACTCATTCGTATTTTACTGCTTTACGATTTCTGTCATTTTGCAGTTCTTGTTTCTGCCTCTTCTCGGCGCGATTGCCGACTATTCGAACATGCGCAAGAAGCTGATGCAGGTCTTCGCGGTCTCCGGCTCGATCGCGACGATGTTTCTTTTCTTTGTTACGGAAGAGACGTGGACGCTTGGGGGTCTGCTGTTCATTCTCGCCAACCTCTCATTTGGGGCGGCGATCGTATTCTACAACGCCTTTTTGCCGGACATTGCCGAGCCGGATGACCGCGATCGGGTCTCTTCGGTCGGCTGGGCGTTGGGTTACCTGGGGGGCGGCATATTGCTGGTCCTCAATCTTGTTCTGTACCAGCTGCGCGAAAGTCTTGGCATCGATACCGGGCTGGCGGTGCGGATCAACCTGTTTTCGGGCGGGCTGTGGTGGTTCGCCTGGTCGTTCGTGACGTGGCGCCTGCTGCGCTCGCGCGACACGGTCAGCGCGCTTCCTGCCGGTGAGAGCTACTTTTCGACCGGTATCAAGCAGCTGGTGCGGACGGTCAAGGAGGCGGCGGACTATCCGCATACGATCCGCTATCTGATCGCCTATCTGCTTTACAACGACGGCATCCAGACGGTCTTCAGCGCGGCGGCGGTGTTTGCAACGGCCCCGCTTGCAAACGGGGGGCTGGAAATCGACCAGGGAACGTTGACGATGATCGTGCTGATGATCCAATTCGTGGCGTTTGCCGGCGCGCTGCTTTTCGGCAGGGTAGCGACCCGGATCGGGGCGAAGAAGGCGCTTATGATCGGGCTGGTGGTGTGGACGGTGGTGGTGGTCTACGCCTATGTCGGCCTGCGCGGAGAGAGCCGCATCCTGGAATTCTGGATCATGGCGGCGTGCATAGCGGTCGTGATGGGGGGCACGCAGGCTGTCAGCCGCAGCCTGTTCGCCAACATGATCCCGTCAGGAAAAGAGGCCGAGTTCTTCTCGATCTACGAAGTGAGCGAGCGGGGAACGTCGTGGCTGGGGCCGCTGACCTTTGGCTGGGTCAACCAGTTCCTCGGCAGCCTGCGCCCGGCCATCTTCTCAATCATATTTTTCTTTGTCGTCGGAATGTTCCTTCTACTGCGCGTCGACGTGCGGCGGGCAATCGTCGAATCAGGCAACGAACCGCCCGCAGTTGTATAAAAAGAGTTCCGAGTTTCGGCATTCGAGTTCCGAGTTTCGGCTTCCGCGGGCGAGTCCTCAAGAGCAGGAAGAACCCTCACAGGTCCCATTCGTATACATTGCCGGTCCTGGCGTCGATGACGATCGTCTGTCCGTTGACGAGCTCGTCCCAGTCGCCGTTCGCCTGCAGGATTGCGGGGATGCCCAGCTCGACGGCGGCGAGGGCGGCGATGCTGTCGGGCGCGGATTCGGCGGTGATGAGCCCGCCGGCATGGTAGACCAGCTCGGTGCTGGCCTGGTCGAGCTCTTCGGCGACGATGATGTCCTGTGTGGTCAGCGTACGGTATTGTTCAAGGCGGGGCTGGCCGGGTTTGAGGCGCACGACGCGGCCGCTCATGCGGCGGTTGCCGACGCCCTGGCCATTCATCAGGACCTTGGCGATTCGGCGCACGGTCATCAGGTTGGTTGCGCCGGGCACGCCGCCGACCACGCCGCCGGTCACGACCGTCACGTCGCCCTGGTCGACGAAGCCGGCGCGCAGGGCGATGCGGACGGCGTCCTCCAACATCTCGTCGATGGTGTTCATGCGCTGGCCCATGAGTGGGTAGACGCCCCAGAACATGGCGAGCTGACGATAGACGAGGTGGTTGGGCGTGACCGCGATGATCGGCACGTAGGGGCGGAAGCGAGCCAGCTTCTTTGCCGTTGCGCCGCGTGCGGTGGGCGCGATGATGGCGGCAGCGCCGACGTTCTGGGCGGTTTCCACCGTTGCCTGGCTTACGGCATCGGCGACCGAAAGCGACTGGCCGGCGCCGGTCCCTTCGACCGATTCGGGCGTTGAGCTCGGCCCGTAGACGCCGGCCGGCGCCCGCTGCGCCGTGGGGTAGCCGGTGCGCGTCGCCCTGCGGACGCGTTCGGCCTCGTGGGCGATCTTCACCATCGTCTGCACGGAACGGACCGGGTAGCTGCCGGCGGCGGTCTCGCCGGAGAGCATGATGGCGTCGCTGCCGTCCAGCACCGCGTTGGCGACATCGCTGGCTTCGGCGCGGGTGGGGCGGGGGTTGCGGATCATCGAGTCGAGCATCTGCGTGGCGGTGATGACCGGTTTGTCGGTCTCGATGCAGCGGGCGATGATCATTTTCTGGATCATCGGCACTGCTTCGGGGCTGGTCTCGATGCCCAGGTCGCCGCGTGCCACCATGATGCCGTCGGAGGCCTGGATGATCTCCTCGATTTTCTCGACCGCTTCCGGTTTTTCGATCTTGGAGATGATGGGCGTGTCGCGTCCCATCGGCGCGCGGCTGTGGACCACTTTGCGGAGAGCGTCGATATCGGCGGCGGCGCGGACAAAGCTGAGGGCGATCCAGTCGGCCTGGTGTTGCAGCGCGAATTCGACGTCGACCTGGTCCTTTTCGGTCATCGAAGGGATGAAGAGATTCGTCTGGGGCATGTTCATGCCCTTGCGGTCGTGGAGGGCGCCGCCGACGATGACGCGCGTGCGCACGGTCGTCTCGGTCGTATCGATGACTTCGAGTTCGAGCAGCCCGTCATCGAGCAGTATGCGCTCGTGCGACCGCATACTTGAGGGCACTTCGTGATTCTGGATCGGGACGCGCCCAGGTCCACCAGTGATCTCTTCGGTGGTCAGGACCAGCTCTTCCCCTGCCAGCAGGGGCACGCCGCCGGGCTGCATCCTGCCGACACGTAGCTTCGGGCCCTGGAGATCGACGAGAATGGCGACCGGTTGATTGCGGGCCTGTGCGATCTCGCGGATGGTGTGGATGTTGCGGGCGTGGAATTCGTGGTCGCCGTGGCTCATATTGATGCGGGCGACATTCATGCCGGCATCGATCATGCGGGCAAGGATATCGCCGTCGGAGCTGGCCGGCCCGATGGTGCAGACGACCTTCACCCGCAACCTTTGCGTTTCCGGGTCTCTGGCGGGGGCGTTAGACATGGCGCCTGGTCCACTCATTCGCACTTCAGCCGTCCGGGGCTAAATTGGCGGCCTTGGCGGCGGTCTGACTCATTGGAAGCTGATCCTGTCGTTCGTTCTCACGACTTGAATCCAGGTGCGGCCGGGTTTGAGTGTGATCGGTTGTTCGCCCGGCCCGAACCAGCGCGGCGGGCTCTGGTCGTTGGCGCGCCATGTGCCTTCATAGACCCTGGCATCGCGGAAAACGCGCACGTCGCCGAAGCCGTAGAGGTGAATTTTGACACTGCGCGTCCCCAGGCTGTCTTCGACGATGTTGGTCAGCTCGTGTTCGGCGAAAAGTACGATCACGTTTTCTGCGCTAATCTGCTGGCCTGTCGCCTGGTCGATGTGCGGCGCGCCGCTCTGGAAACGCAGGTAGCGTCCGCCGGCGGCGTCGAATCGCCACTCGACGCCGTTGCCATTGGGATATGGGATGTGGATCGACGCGGCTTCGGCTGCGGAAAAGTCCGGCGGGATCTCGCTGAAGGAAAGGCTTGCCTGTTCGCGCGGCCGCGGGTTGTGACGCTTCGACTCCAGCCAAGGGTCGAAGATCTCAAGGCAGTAGGGCAGAAGCGGCGACACGCTGCAGGTGTGGATCTTGTCGTCGACCCAGCGGCGGATGCGCTCAACGCTGGTGCGCAGACGGGTCCGGAAGTTGTCGCCGACACTGTAGAAGTAAGTCGTGCTGAACTCGTCTTCGATGTCGGCGTCCAGATAGGGGAATCCAACTTCATTTCTGAGCATGTAGCGGATTTCGTCGCTGCCGCCCGAGCAGACCAGCAGGCCGTCAAACATGTAGGTCGTGTGGATGTTGGGCCAGCGGGCGCTGCGCACTGGGCCGATCTCTCTGGCGGGGACGCTCTGATACATGCTGGTGATGCGGGTCAGGTGGAAGCCGTCCACGATGTACTCGTATGTTATGTCGGCCTCGTTGAGGCCGAAGTGACTGGCGCGGCTGGCGGTATCGTTGTTGAGGCAGACGAAGATCGGCGTCTCATACTGAAGCGATGGGTCGGCCAGTGGAAGACCGGTATAGGGCGCAAGGTTGGCAGGCACCGGCGTTGCGGTGGGGGGCGGCGGCGGTGTCGGCGTTTCGGTCGGCGGCGCAGACTGCACTGCCGGAGTCTTTGTCGGCGTGGGCGTCTCTGCGGCCGCGCCTTCTGCAACACAGCCGGCTGAGAAGAGGGCGATCAGGGCAAGTGCGAAAAGGGAGGATGCCATCAGACTACGCCGGCGGCCTGGGGGGGCCTGAGAGGGGAAGGGTAGCTCTTTCTCGGATTTTGGCTTCTCAGTTCCGTGCGGGGTGCGTCGAAACAACAAGGGGAGACGTGAGCAGGACTTCACGGGCATCCTTCCATATTTGGCGTTGGAGCTGGAGGTGCGAGCGAATTGGGCGAGACGGCGCTGTCTGCCGGGGTAAGTATACTACAGACGCGTTGATCCACTATTTCGGAAAAGTCTATGATTCTCATCGATGAATCGTGCGGACAGGATTCGTGGACGGTGGTCTGCCTACAGGAGATTTGCGAATTGTCAGAGCAGATCGGCGAGCAGGGACATCGGGGAATGGGCCTGTACCGCGGTGAAGTGTTTGACCTGCTGGCGGCAGGAGAAGCCCGGGCTGACGAGCACCTCGTCGTCACCCAGGGAGCGGGCGGCGGGCAAGAGCCGGCGCTCGCCGATGGCGCGGGAAACTTCATAGTTCTCGTAGCCGAACAGGCCGGCAAGTCCGCAGCAGCCGCTGTCCAGCAGCGTTAATTCACAGTTGGGGATGGCGCCAAGAAGCTGCTGCAGCGGCTGCATGCCAACAAGCGCTTTCTGGTGGCAATGGCCGTGGACCAACAGCCGCCTGGGTCCTTCCTGCGTTGCCGGCATGCGCGGACCGGCCCATTCTTCGAAGAGCTGGCAGGCGTCCGCGACCTCCTGGGCGTCAGAATGTTCATCGGCGCGCAATAGGCGCGGGTGATCGTCCTGCACGGCCGAGTAGCAGCTCGGTTCACAGAAGAGAATCGGAGTGCCTGCACGCGCCAGCGGCAGTAGCGCTGCGGTTACGGCACTTGCCTGGCGCGCGGCTGCGTCGAGGAACCCCTTGGAGATGAGGGGGCGCCCGCAGCAGACTTCCGGCGCAACGGTTACCGCCGCGCCGCAACGCTCCAGCACGCGGGCGGCGCTTTCGAGATGAAAAGGTTCGAAGTAGTTGTTGAATGTGTCGGCAAAGAGCGCGACAGGTGTCGCCGCGTGCGGCCTGCTGCCATCGCCCCAGCTCCGGGAAAAGGGGCGGGCGGCAAAGGGCGGCAAGGGACGGCGCCGATCTAGTCCAAGGAGTGGTTGATTGAGCCAGCGGACTGCGCCTGCGCCAAACAGCCAGTTCGATAGCGGCGCGAACCGGCTGCCCCAGCGCGCGATGCGGTCGGTCCGGGATAGCAGGCGGTCTTTGAGACGCGCGCCGCGGCGCGCGTGATGCTGGTGCAGGAACTCGCTCTTCAGGCGGGCCATGTCCACACCGGTGGGGCATTCGCGCTTGCACGCCTTGCATTCGAGGCAGAGGTTGAGGACGGGCAGCAGCTCTTCATCGTCGAAACCGGTCGCTTCGAGGCCGCCGGCGAGAGCCATGCGAAGGGCGTTGGCACGGCCGCGCGTGCTGTCGATTTCCTTGCGCGTCGCCATGTAGGAGGGGCACATGGTGCCGGTAAGCGTCTTGCGGCAGGCGCCCACGCCGCTGCACTGTTCGGTCGCCCGCAGCAGCCCGCCGAAGTCGGAAAAATCAAAGGCGGTCGGGTGGTCGGGCGTTTCGTATTCCGGGCCGAAGCGGAGGTTTGCGGTCAGCGCGGGCGCGTGGACGATCTTGCCGGGGTTGAGCAGGTTGGTCGGGTCGAAAGCTGCCTTTACCTGGCAGAAGGCATCGTAAAGCGCCGGCCCGAACATCTTCTCCTGAAATGGGGCGCGCACAAGGCCGTCACCGTGTTCGCCGGATAGGGCGCCGCCGTATTCGAGCACAAGGTCGGCCACTTCGGCGGCAATGGCCTCGAAACGCTGCACGCCCAGCGCCGATTTCATGTTGACCACGGGGCGGATATGGAGCAAGCCGACCGAGGCGTGGGCGTAGAAACCGGCCTCGGTCTCGTATTTCGCGAGGATCGCGCGGAAGTTTTCGATGTAGTCGCGCAGCCGTTCGGGCGCGACGGCCGTGTCCTCGACAAAGGAGACGGCCTTGGGGTCGCCGGTCTGCGACATCGTCAGGCCGAGGGCGGCGCGCCGAAGCTCCCAAATGCGGGCCTGTTCGGCCGGTTCGAGCGCACGGTGCAGGTAGCTGCCAAGGCCGCGTGCTTCGAGGTCGGACTCCAGGCGGTCGATCTTGGCGCGCAGCTCTCCGGGCGTCTGGCCGAAGAACTCAACCAGCAGGACCGCGCCGGGGTCGCCGCGTATGAAGTCGCGCAGCGGCTCGAATTCGACGCGGCCGCGTGTTTTGTCAAGCATGAACCGGTCGATAAGCTCTACGGCCGACGGTCCGTGTTCGAGGATAACCGGTGTGGCCGTCATCGCCTCCAACAGGTCATCGAACTGAATGCTGCAGAGGGCGCGGTCAGGCGGCAGAGGGACCAGGCGCAAGGTGGCCGCGACGGTCAAGCCAAGCGTGCCTTCGGAGCCGACCAGGATGCGCGCCAGGTTGAAGGGAGCGGCCGCAGGCGCGCCAGGATCGTCCCAACTGTGCGGGATGAACTCGTCCAGGTTGTAACCGCCGACGCGGCGCAGAATGCGGGGGTACCGCAGCCTGATCTCGGGTTCCAGCTCCCTGCCGAGCCGCTGAACCGTGCGATAGGCAGCGGCTTCTACGTTTTCCTGCGCCATCCTGGCCCTCAGCTCGGCGTCGGATAGCGGGCCGAGGTGGACCGTGTTGCCGTCGGAGAGGACAACCTCCAGCGACTCCACGAAGTCCAGCGTCTTGCCGTAGATGACCGAGCGCGTTCCGGCCGAGTTGTTGGCGATCATGCCGCCGATTGTGGCGCGATTGGAGGTTGAGAGATCGAGCGGCAGCTGGAGGCCGTGCGGTTTGAGTAGCTCGTTCAGCTCGTCGAGAACGATGCCCGGCTCGACCGTTATCTTGCCGCCGCCGGCGTCGAGGACTAGGACCCGATCCATGTAGCGGGAAAAGTCGAGCGAGATGCCGGCGCCGATGGCCTGACCGGCCTGCGATGTGCCGCCCCCGCGCGCGGTAATGGAGACGCCGTGCCGCCGGCAGATGTTTACGACCTGAACGACATCTTCGCGGCTGCGGGGTGTCACGACGCCGAGGGGAAGAATCTGGTAGACGCTGGCGTCGGTGGCGTGCATTGCCCGGCTGGCGCCGTCGAAATTCACGTCGCCGCTGAGCGCGGCGCGCAGCTCATGCGCGAGGCTCCGCAGATCAACGCTGCCGTCTGAAATGGTCTCCTCCTCGCTGAACCGGCTGGGGAACTGTCCCTAGGGAGAAACGGGGACATCCGCCCCGTCTTTTGCCAGGTATTCGAGTGCGGAGCTGACGCCTCCGCTCGTGTGGGGTACGCCGGCGGCCGCCAACCCCATCTCGATACCGCACAGTGTGCCCGCCAGCGTCAGTTCGTTGAGATCGCCGAGATGGCCGACGCGGAAGAGCTTGCCCTTAGCCTTGCCGAGCCCGGTCCCCAGCGACATATCGAAGCGTTCGAGAATGACCTGCCTCAACTCATCGGCGTCGAAGCCTGCGGGCATGGCCACGGCGGTGAGGGACGAGGAGTAAGCGCACGGGTCCTGGCAGAACAGATCAAGGCCCCAGCCGCACACGGCTCGCCGGGTTGCCTCCCCGAAACGCGTATGGCGTGCAAAGGCTTGAGGCAGCCCTTCCTCGATCAGCATCGAGAGCGCTTCATCGAGGGCAAAGAGCAGATTGGTCGCCGGTGTGTAGGGAAAGAAGCCGCTCCGGTTGAACTCCAGTACGGGCGCCCAGTCCCAATAGGAGCGAGGCAGGCTGGCTGATTCGGCGGCGGCGAGCGCCTTGGCGCTGAGCGCGTTAAAGCCGAGGCCGGGAGGGACCATCAGTCCCTTTTGGGAACCGGCTACGGTCACATCGACCCCCCATTCGTCGTGACGGTAGTCGATCGCGCCGATTGAGGAGACGACGTCGACGAGGAGGAGCGCGTCGTGTCCCGTGCGGTCGAGCGCGGCGCGTGCGGCGGCCACATCGTTGACGACGCCGGTTGATGTCTCATTGTGGACTATGGCTACGGCGCGGATGTCGCGCCCGCGATCGGCGGCAAGACGGTTCTCCAGGGCGGCGATTTCGAGGGGGCAACGCCAGCTGCCGGTAAGCGTCTCGACGGTGAGGCCGAGTCCGGCGGCCACTTTCTGCCAGCTGGCCGCGAACTGGCCGTTGTCGCCGAACAGCACGCGGTTCCCCGGCGACAGCGAATTCACCAGCGCCGCCTCCCACGCGCCGGTACCGGAGGAAGGAAAGATGACCACCGGGCCGCTCGTCTGGAAGACGACCTGTAGACGCTCAAGAATCTTCAACGTCATGCGGCTGAAGGCTGGTCCGCGGTGGTCGATGGTCGAGCGGGAGAGGGCGCGGGCGACGCGCTCCGGCAGGTTCGCCGGCCCGGGTATCTGGAGAAAGTGGCGTCCCGCTGTATAGGTTGGCATGGTAAGCATCCAAGGGGGCCGGGGCCGCTATGCCAGCTCCTCTTGCAGGCGGCGCAGCACGATTTCGGTCTCGCCTTCGCGCAGGGTATGGACGGCAAGGTTGAGGCCGCCGCCCTCGGCTCGACAGAAGATCGCAGGCGAACCGGCTCCCAGGGCCTCGGCTACCTGTTCGGCGGTCCGACCGCTGGCCTGCTCATCCCAGTGGACGCGCAGCCGCATCCAGGGACCTGAGCCATCCTGCTCCCACAAATTGTCCGCTTGGACGTGTGTGAGACCGGACAGTCCGGCGGAAATCTGGGCGATGCGCTCGGACTGGACCTGGAGACGCTGTTCGTGGTCTGCCTCCAGCCAGTGGCGCAGGGCGATCGTCGTCCCGACAACCTCCTGGCGGTCGACCTTGTAGCCGCGGCCGACGCTGTTGTTGCCGGTCTCGAAGCCGGTGAAGCCGTTGAGCCGGGCGGCGCTGACCATATCGCCCTGCCCGCATAGAATGCCGGTCGAGTTGCCCGAGCCGAGGTACTTGCCGCCGAAGCAGACGAGGTCGGCGCCGCTGGTGGCGACGCGGCGCATGCGCTCAAGAGGGTAGATCTCGGCGGCGGCGTCGACCAGGATCGGAATGCAGGCGTCGTGCGCGATTTCGACGGCGTCCGGCAGTGAGACGGTGTTTGGGAAGCGCTCGCCTGCGGCGAAGTAGAGCAGGCCGGCGGTCTGGGGACCGATGGCGTCGCGCAGCTGCTGCGGTGTGCAGCTGTCGTCGTCGCCGACCTCGATCAGTTTGCCGCCCGGCGTTGTCACGCTTCGATCGTAGCGGTAGCGGGTCGCCTTCTGGATGAGGAACTCGTTCCTGATGCCGGTCGTGTCGGGCAGACGGCGGATGCGTTCCGGGTCGGCGCCGGCCAGGATGGCGGCCGCGCCCTGCACAAGCGCGGCGTAGCAACCGGAGGTCACAAGCCCGCCACCGGTGCCGAGCATTTCGCCAATGGCACTGCTGGCGCCGTCGAAGACGTCTTCCATCAGGGTGTAGGCCGTGTTGGCCGACTCCATCGCGTCCCGCACCTCCTGCGAGAGCATCGAGCCGCCAAGAATGGTCATGTGACCGGCGGCGTTGATGATCGGTTTGATTCCGAGCGTTTCATAGATGTCGGAACTGGACATTGCGCTTCACTCCTTGGTTCAGTTGAAAAAGTCCTTGTCGTCCTCCGCCAGGAACTTGCGGGTGGCCTTCTTGTTCATGCTTACGCCGAGGCCGGGCCGGTCCCAGACGGTGATGTAGCTGTCCTCGACGATGGGGTCCGGCAGACCTTCGACAATATCATACCACCAGTCCGGCCGTCCCACCGGATATTCGAAGGCGATGTAGTTGCGGGGCAGGGCTGCGGAAACCTGCACGAGCGCGGCGAGGCCGATCAGCCCGTCGCCCGTCCCGTGCGGCGCCATCAGAATGCCGTGCAGGTCGGCGTATTCGGCCACCCATTTTAGCTCGGCGATGCCGCCAATGTCGGCCGGGTCCGGTCCAACGATGTTGACGGCTTGCATCTCGAACAGCGCCTTGAAGTTCTGCCGCAGATAGATCTGTTCGCCGGTGTGGATCGGTGTCGAGGTGCTGCGGGTCAGCTCGCGGTAGAGTTCGGCGAGCACGTAGGGCGTGTAGTCGCCGGTGATCAGGTCCTCTAGCCAGAGGACGTGCGTCCCCTCCAGCGCTTTGGCCAGGCGGATGGCGTCGGGGACGGTCCAGCCGGGTCCGCAGTCGAGGGCGAGGCCGATTTCGCCGCCCAGCACCTCCTGCATCGCCTCCACGCAGGCTATCGTGTGTTTCAGGCCCTTGGGCGTGAGCAGGCCGCGCTCGGTCTGGTGGTGCGCGTCCAGCCGCTCGCCGTAGAAGTAGCCGTCCAGTTCGTCGGGCATGGCGCTGTGAAAGCCGATCCCCTGTTTGATGATCGAAAAGCCTTCGGGCAGCTCGGCCATGCGGGCCATGTTCTCGGCGTAGTGCTGCGGTTCCTGGCCGGCCAGGGGGAAGCGGATGGCGCCGTTGTATACGCGGACCTTGTCGCGCAATTTGCCGCCCAGCAATTTGTAGACCGGCAGGCCGGCGGCCTGGCCGGCAATGTCCCAGAGCGCCATCTCGATGGCGCTGACCGCGCTGCCCCAGGGCTTGAAGCTGCCGAGACGGCGAATCCGCAACATCACGCGTTCGACGTCGGTCGGGTCCTGTCCGACGATATAGTCGCGGTAGAAGAGCACGTGCGGCTTCAGATAGGGCTTGAAATGCTCGGCCTGGCCGTAGCCCTCAATGCCGGCGTCGGTCGCGATGCGCACGACCGGGCTGCCGCCGAGGATCGCGCACTTCAGATCGGTAATCTTCATGGAAACGGTCCGAGGTATTGTAGTGCAATTTCGAATACGAAAATCAATATCCTGGCACGAGCTGGCGCTGCCCGGTTCAAGAACAGGATCGTCCCAAGCATTGCAAAATTGTACTGCGTTTTGCCTCCGAATGCCAGCTATGGGCAGAGCGATTGCATCTAGATCCGGAAGCCATAATGTCCCACGATGGGCACCCACAAGGGGTGCCCCTACCAATTGTATATCGTTTTCGGCTGAAAACCGATCTCCAAAGAGGCTGTTTTCGGCTGCTCTTTCGGAGTTGGGCTCGAATCAGGAAGTGTCGCGGGGTCTTGACCCAATTGGATGCAATCGCCTGGCAGCTATGGGGGCCCTGAGCTCTCTCCGCGCAACACGCGTTTATTTTCCACGTTTGTTCATTTTGGTACAATGGTCATCACCGTGGGCTGCGCGAAAATCTTCGCTATTGCCTGGTCAATCGGCCGACTGCCCGCTGCTTCACTGGTAAACCGGCGGTGAAACAACAGCCGATGTGGGCCGGGCAGAGCCTTCAAGACTGCCAGAACAAAATACAAGGACTGCTGCTATGCGACTTCTGCTTTTCGACGAATACAAACTGGGTGTTTGGGACGGCCAACAGGTCCTGGATGCGTCGGCTGCGGTCGCCGACTGCGGGCATCACTCGGCGCAGGAGATGATGGAGATGGTAATCGGCGACTGGGCGAACACCGAGCCGCGCATTCGCGACGCGATCGATTCGGCGCAAGGCATCGCATTGGAGGACGTGTGCTGCCGGCCGCCGCTTCCCAGGCCGGGTCAGCTGGTCTGCCTGGCCGGAAACTACCTGGAGCCCCAGAAGCCGGAGAGAGGCCTGTTCAATGCCTTTCTCAAGTCGCCCAACGCGGCGCTCGGCCACGGTGGGACTGTCGTCCTGCCCGATGCCGAGGTGAGCGTATTCCACTTTGAGCCGGAGCTGGCGCTGGTCATTGGCAAGCGGGCCAGCCGCATTTCGGCCGAGGAGGCGATGGACCACGTTTTCGGCTACACGCAGTTCATGGATGTGTCGGCCAGGGGGCTGCCCGGCGGCTTTTTCCTGGGAAAGTCGTGGCATACGTTCGCGCCGATGGGTCCGCTGCTGGTGACGCGTGACGAGATTCCGAACGCCAACGACTTGAGCATACGGCTCTGGGTCAACGACGAGCAGCGCCATGACATCACGACCGCCGATATGGACCGCCGCATCCCCGAGCTGCTGGCGGAGGTGACCAATGTGCTGCCGCTCGAACCGGGGGATGTCGTCTCGACGGGGACGCATCACTTTGGGTTGGAGCCGGTACAGGACGGGGACACGATCCGGCTCGAGATTGAGCAGTTGGGGCCGGCGTTGGTTGTGAAGTGCCAGGATCCTTCGGGCCGCTCCTGGTAGAACGGCGGCAGCGCGCACTCTGCCCGCATAAGCAAAAAAAGGCTGCTTGTCCCGCTCCCGAGAGTGTGATAGGCTTTGGTTTGAGGGATTGGGATCCGTTCGGGTGCAGCGGGCTCGCACTTCGGGCGGATGGCAGTTTGGTTACCGCCGATCGTCGACAAGATGTTGTTGGCGGTAGCCAAATTTGCTGGCTGCGCGACTGTTGGAGTCGAACGTCTCCAAGCATCCCTGCGGCGCAGTACACGTCGGCTTCGCCCCCTGAGGGTAGCCTTCCCCGCCGGCGCAGTCGAGGCGGCCCATATGGGCAGAGAGCTGAACGCAAGCCGCTTCTCTCGACCACGTACCCGCCCACACAAGGTCTCGAACGCTCAGGCAGCAGCGATCTTGTCCATCTACGTCGAAATCTCAATTCGCGGCACCCTTGACGAACTTTGGCGGCGAACGCAGGTTCCGGAGCTGCATGAACGGTGGGACCTGCGTTTCACGTCGATAGAGTATCTGGAACGGCCTGACGGCTCCGCCGCCCAGCTGTTCCGCTATGCCACGCGCATTGGATTCGGCAAGGAGATTGAGGGTTGGGGCGAGACGGTCGGTGAGCAAGTCGACCCGGACACGCGCACGTCGGCGCTCAAGTTCGGCTCCGATGACCCACTTTCGCTGATTCGGGCAGGGTCGGGATACTGGAAGTACGAGCAGGTCGGGGACGGTATCCGCTTCATCACAGGGTACGATTACGATGTCCGTTGGGGGCTATTCGGGCGGGTGATCGACGGGCTGGTTTTCCGACCCCTGCTTGGATGGGCTACGGCGTGGAGCTTTGACCGCTTGAGGCTCTGGATAGAACGGGGACTGGAACCAGGGCAGGCCGCACGTCAGGCCCTTTTTCTTGCGCTCGCTTCGGCGGCGATAGCTTTCATCTGGATCTGGCAGGGGATCGTGCCAAAGCTGGCCGGTCCGCATGCCGACGAACTGGCCCTGGCTTTGGCGTCCGGGGTGCCGGAGGAGCTGGCGCCCGTATTTTTGCGCCTGCTTGGCGTAGCCGAAGTCGGTTTCGGGGTCGCCTGTCTGTTGTTTGCGCGCCGCCGCTGGCCGTGGCTGCTGACCATTGCGCTCATGGCGGTTGCACTGATCGTTGCGCTCGCGGCAGCGCCCCATCTGGCTGCGGGGCCGTTCAGCCCTCTCCTTCTCAATCTCATAATCGTGGTCATCGCCGTGTTTGGCCTGCTGTCGCTGCGCGACCTGCCGTCGGCGCGCCGTTGCTTGCGCCGCGCGCCGATGGGAGAAGGAAAGGAGAACGATTCGTGACTTCGATCTACCAGCGCGCGCTCGGTTCGGAGTTCGATCGACTGCATCCCCGTATCCGGGAGCGATTCGGGTTCACGAGCGCCGATGGCCGCGCCGCCATCGGCAGGGGCACAATGGAAAATGTCTGGCATGGACGGTTCTACACGCTTCCATTTCTCTACGTTGGAACGTGGCGCAACATCATGTTTCCCGAAAGGGGGCAGAATATCCCCTTCACGATAGAAAACTGGGCCTACCTGGATTCGTACGGGAGGGAGACGGTAACCTGGCTGCGCACATTCAGAACTGGGAGGGCCAGGCGGTTTGACGCCTACATGATCTACAGCGAGCAGAGGCGTCGAATCGTTGATTATCTGGGTACGCGCCAGCATCTGGCCGTGGACCTGGAGCTTTCGGTTGACGAAAACGGGGGATTGCGGCTGCGTTCAGGGGAGCAGCGATTTTATGAGCGTTTCCTGGCGTTCCGCTTTCCGCTGTTCTTTTCCGGCGTCGCCGACGTTTGCGAGTGGTTCGAGGACGCGACCGGCAGTTTCGGAATCGAGGTCAATGTGACGAACAAGACGTGGGGCCCGCTGTTCGGCTACCGGGGCACCTTCGACATCGAATGGGTCGACGCGACGGGGGGGCCGCCAGGCTCGGTCAGGCCCAAGCGCGAAGAGCGGCGTGAGTAGGAGAGGAAAAACGGATGATAGAGGCACGACCGATCACCTCTGGACCGAAGCACCACTGGTTCGGCTACTACGACAAGCTCCAGTTTGATCCGTCCGCTCGCTATGCGCTGGGCATGGAGGTTGGCTTTGAGCATTGACCGCCGAGGCCGGAGGATCAAATCCGCGTCGGGATGGTCGACCTGTGCGACGGCGACCGCTGGATCGATCTGGGCGAAAGCCGCGCGTGGGGCTGGCAGCCGGGCTGCATGCTGCAGTGGCTGCCGCGATCGGATTGTGAGATCATCTGGAATGACAGGGCGGACGGCCGTTTTGTCAGCCACATCCTGAACGTTATGACGGGTCAGCGGCGTACGCTGCCGCACGCGGTCTTCACGCTCAGCCCCGACGGCGTCAGCGCGCTGACGATCGACTTTCACCGCCTGGAAGATATGCGGCCCGGTTACGGCTACATGGGAATGCGGGATCCCTGGCACGATGTCCCGGCGCCGCGGGAAACGGGCATTCACTCGGTCGACTTGCGAACCGGCGCGCGCGAGCTGATCGTCAGCCTTGCCGAGGTGGCGGCGATCCCCTACCCGCACGGCGACATCAGCGCGGCGAAGCATTACTTCAACGTCCTCATTTTCAATCCCAGCGGCAGCCACTTTCTCTTCCTGCATCGCTGGCGCTTTGGCGGGGGCGGCTTTCATACGCGCATGCTCACGGCGCGGGCGGACGGCTCGGCGCTAACGGTTGTCGACCATTCCGGCTCCACCTCCCATCTGATCTGGCGCGACGACGCCCAGATCCTGGCATGGTCGAGGCGGCCGTCGCATGGCGACGCGTTCTACTTGTTCCCGAACGCCGCCGACGGCTCCTGCGGGCCGGATCAGATTGTGGGCAAAGAGCGGATGCCGCTCAACGGGCACTGCACCTACCTGTCCGACAACAGCTGGGTCCTGAACGAAACCTACCCGCAGGGAAAAGAGCGGCTGCAGGACCTCTACCTTTACCATGTCCCCAGCGACCGGCGGGTCGACCTTGGCCGGTTCCATGCGCCGCCGGCCTACACGGACACGCTTCGCTGCGATCTGTACCCGCGCTCCAGCCCGGACGGCAGCAAGATCGTGATCGATTCGGCGCACGGCGGGAACGGGCGCCAGATGTATCTGTTCGAGGTGGGGGAGGTGGTTGGCGAGTAAGAATTACCGATTGGGTGTATCCCAGATTCTTGTAGAGGTGGAAGAAGGGTAGACTGAAAGGAGCCAATCGGAAAGGGTAACGAAGAAAGGGAATGAAGATGAGACGCGAAGAAGCGAAGGCGAAATTTGTGCGCGGTGCAGAAGAGATGTTTGAGGAGATGTGGGAGTGGGGAGAAGAGCACCCGCAGGCGACACTTGACGAAATTACGGAGAAAATGGCGCGGTTGCGGCGGGAGTTGATGGAAGAGGCGCCGGGCGAGCCCGCGCTGCAACATGGAGATGGGAGGTACGAGGAAACGGTCTGTCCGCAATGTGGGGAGGAGATGAAGCCAAACGGGAGGCGCACGCGCACGGCGATAGATGCTGAAGGGGAGGGGAAGGTGAATCGCAACCATCGCCGCTGTCCTGAATGTGGGTAGGAGATTTTCCCCCCCGGACCAACCACACCACCCGGCAATTCAGGGCGATTGCATCCTATCGGGTCAAGACCCCGCGCCACTACCTGATTCGAGCCCAACTCCGAAAAAACGCCGAGAACAGTGCCAACTATAGGGCGCGGTCGCGAATTCTTAAGGTTTTCGGCGACTGGAGATCGGTTCTTCAGCCCAAAACGAATGACAATTGGTAGGGGCACCCCTTGTGGGTGCCCCCTGTGGGTGCCCTCCGTGCGTTATTTTGGCGTCCAGATCTAGATGCCATTGCCCTGCCCGGCAATTGACAGATTGATGACGTGATGCTATGATGATGTTATGCGTACTACACTGAACATAGATGATGATGTGCTCGCAGTGGCGAGGGCCTTGGCGGAGCGCAAGGGCTGCAGCCTGGGCAGCGCAGTGTCCGAGTTGGCGCGGCGCGGTTTCAAGGGGATAGGTGCTGTTGAGGAAGACAGGGGCTTTCCCGTATTCAACGTCGATGAAGGCGCGGCGCCCATCACCAACGAGGATGTGTACGGTGCGATGGACGACTGGCCATGACTGCGTTGCTGGACATAAACGTCCTGATCGCGCTGGCGTGGCCGAATCATGTTCACCACGCCGCGGCGCGAAGGTGGTTCTCAGGGCGCAGTCAGAGCGGCTGGGCAACTTGCCTGTTGACCGAGGCGGGATTTGCTCGTATCTCCTGTAACCCGCGGGCCGTTCAACACGAGGTGACGCCAAACGCCGCGATTGATCTGCTAGAACGGCTTAAGCGGGAGGGAAACCACTCGTTCTGGCCCCTTGACCGGTCGGTCGGGAATCTCCCTGGGGAGATTGTCGCCCGTCTTCAAGGCTACCGCCAGATCACAGATGCTGTCCTCGTGGCCACTGCCATGCACAGGGGCGGGGAGCTTGCCACTCTGGACGCGAGGCTGGCCGGGCTAGTCCCCGGAAACGGTCAACGAGTCGTTTGTGTGATTCCCGTTTAGTCGCTGCGGTTTCCGCACCAACCAGTATCTTCGTTCCTATCTCAGCGAAGCAGTCCGCCAGGTCAGGCCGCTTCTGATATTTGGGCATCTTCCTGGCTTAGATTTTGACGGGCGCGTTTTTCCCTTTAGAATGCAGCAGACCACGGCAGTCGGTCGGCCGTGCATCCCCATTATTCACGACTACGTCCCATTGTGCCATGAGTTCGACAGAGCCGCCCATCAGGCCGCGATTTACCAGCGTCAAGCTGTACAAACACCCTACCAGGAATCTGTCCTTCTGGTATCCGCCCGAGTGGCGGTTGCTGGAGGCCGAGGAACCGGATCCCGCGGTCAGCATCTACCCTGAGCCGTCGGAAGAGGCGACGTTTGTCTCGATCACGGTCCAGGATATGGGCGAGCCGCTGGCAGCGGAGGAGAGCGCGCTGCTGGCAGAGGGCGTGCGGGAGGGGCTGGAGAATCTCGAGGCGTGCCAGGTTGAAAGGCTGGAGACGTTGGAGGACGCGGGCGATTGGTGCCAGGAGTGGGTCTGCACATTCGTACAGGATGGGACAACCCGGCGGCGGCGCGCGCGGCTCTTTTGCGAGGGACGGTATCTGTATTCGGTCATTTTGCAGGGCGCGACCGAGGAGCGCTACGAGTACTGGCGCGGCATGATGGAGTGGGTCATGTTGACCGTCCTTAACTCTGCGGTTGATCTTTCGGACGGGGACGCCAGCTAGTTTGGGAAGCTCTTGCCATTCCGGTATCCGCGCGGCAGTGGGAACCGCTGCTACCGCATTGTACGGCCCCACGAACCGGCGCCCGCCGGACATTTGAACTTGAGCGAAATCCAGTGTGAAGGTTACATCTTCCATCCACAAGATTGAGAGGAGCTGAAGACAATGACGGAATGAATGGATCGTAGAACCTTTTTGCGAATGAGCGGCCTGACCGCGGCGGCTGCCGTGGCGGCGGCGTGCGGCTCGCCGGGCGGCGAGGCTGAACCCGAGGCGGCCGACGAGGCCCCGGCCGCTGAAGCGCCTGCTGCTGAGACGGGTCCGCCTTCCAAGTACAACGAATCGCCGCTGCTGGCGGAACGGGTGGCGGCCGGTCAGCTGCCGCCGGTTGATGAGCGGCTGCCGGCCGATCCGGTGGTGATTGAGCCGCTGGAGGAGATCGGGCAGTACGGCGGCACAACGCGCGTTGCCATCGGCAATCCGAATCACCTGTTTGGCGATCCGCAGGCGGTGATGGGCACGGAGTTGATCCTGCGCATTGACTCGGACTTCTCGTCGATCACGAGCGGGCTGGCCGATAGCTGGGAGTTCAACGACGACGCCACCGAGCAGATTCTGTACCTGCGCGAGGGCCTGATGTGGTCGGACGGTGCGCCGTTCAGCGCCGACGACTTCATGTTTGCGTGGCATGACCTGTAGATGAACGAAGAGTTCAGGCCGGGCGGTCCTTCTTCTTCCTGGAAGGCCGGCGCTTCGCCGACGGGCGACCCGCTGCAGATGGAGAAGATCGACGACTATACGATCAAACTCTCCTTCTCCAAGCCCTATCCGCTGATTGTATTGCACGAGACCTTCTATGCCGGTTCTCAGGGCGGTTTGTGGCAGCCTGCGCACTATCTGAAGCAGTTCCATCCCGATTACGGCGACGCCGACGAGATCGCCAGCATGACGGAAGAAGCCGGATTCGAGGAGTGGCGGCAGCTGCTGTCGGACAAGGGCCGGGTCGGTTCTACCATTCCGGCGCAAGTGGGGCTGCCAGGGATGACGGCGTTCATTCGCGTTGACGACGCGCCCGATCACCATACCTACGAGCGCAATCCCTATTACTGGAAGGTCGACACGGCCGGCAACCAGCTGCCCTACATCGACAAGACGATCGTCTTCGTGATAAGCGACCGCGAAGTCGCCAATGCGAAGCTGATCGCGGGCGAGCTGGAGGTCTCGGGCCGGCAGGCGGACCTGGCCAACATGGAGCTGTCCATGGCCAACCTGGAGTCGGCAGAGTTGAAGATCAAGATGTGGAAGTCGACTTTCCCGGGGCGCACGATTATCGTGCCCAACCTTACGCACAAGGACCCGCAGGTGCGCGAGTTCTTCGGCAGCAAGGACGTGCGACACGCCATGTCGGTGGCGGTCAACCGCGAAGAGATCAACGACGTGGTCTGCTTCGGTTTGGGCGAGCCGCGCCAGTGGGCGGCATGGCCGAATTCGAAATATTACCAGGAGGGCGACGAGGACCACTGGGCGCAGTTCGATCCCGACATGGCGATGGAGCTGCTGGATGCGGCGGGTTATTCGGAGAAGGAAGCCGATGGCTTCCGCCTCTTCCCGGACGGCTCGCGCGTTAGCTGGGTGATCCAGCTGGATACTGAGCAGGCGGACGTTCTGGACGTTTTTGAGTTGGTTGTCGAGCAGTGGCGCGCAGTCGGTCTGGATCCAGTGCTCCGTCCGATCAACCGCTCGCATCTGGTCGAGCTGGTGAATGCGAACGACAACGGAATGTCGGGCTGGGAAGGCGACATCTCCGACATTACCTGGGTCTGGTGTTCGCGGCTGAACCACCCCGGCCAGTGCAATGTGCCGTGGGGCAAGGCGTGGGACATCTGGCTGGACGGAGACATCGAGAACGAGCTGGCCATGGAGCCGCCGGAAGAGGTGGCCTGGGTCCATACTCGCTGGCAGGAGATGATCGACGCTGTAACCGAAGAGGAGCACGTTGCCATCGCCCGGTAGCTGTGGGAATGGTTCTACGACTTCCTGCCCGGTTTCGGCACGGTTGGCATCCCCAAGCCGGTGGTGATGAAGAAGAACCTGACCAACTTCCCCGACGACGGCGTGTGGGGCTTCTCAGTGATTCGTGCAGTGCCGGTGCATCCGGAGCAGTTCTTCTATAAGCAGAGCTAGTCAACTCCGGTGGCCGGTGACCGGCGCCCTTCGGAGTAAGTCGCTGCCCGTCACCGGCCACCGGCCACTCGATTCATGCGCGAATACATCCTGCGCCGGGTCCTGCATCTGATCCCGACGCTCTTCCTCATCTCAATCGTGAGTTTCACGATCATCCAGTTGCCTCCTGGAGACTACGTGACGAACTACGTAGCCAACATGACGGCGGCGGGCGAGATACTGAGCGAGGCGGAGATTGCCGACCTGGAGTTGCAGTACGGGCTGAACCAGCCCGGCTACATGCAGTACACTATGTTGCCAACATGACGGCGGCGGGCGAGATACTGAGCGAGGCGGAGATTGCCGACCTTAAGTGGATCACCAACTTTGTGCAGGGGGATATGGGGCTGTCCTTCTACTGGGACCGCCCGGTCAACAAGCTGATCGGCGAACGGTTGATGTTGACGATGATCATGTCCCTTCTTTCGCTGCTGTTTGTCTACGCGATGGCGATTCCGATCGGCATCTATTCTGCGGTGCGCCAGTACAGTTCGTTTGACTATCTGTTCACCTTTATCGGGTTCATCGGCCTGGCGACGCCCAACTTTCTGCTGGCCCTGATCTTCATGTACATCGGCATCAAGTATTTCGGCTCGAGCGCGGGCGGGCTGTTCTCACCGGAATACCTGGATGCGCCCTGGAGCGTTGGGCGCGTATGGGATATGTTGAAGCACATGGGGCTGCCGGTGGTCATCGTGGGCACGGCGGGCACGGCGGCGACGATTCGGGTGATGCGGGCGACGACGCTGGATGAACTGGGTCGGCCATACGTGGAGACGGCGCGCGCGAAGGGCCTGCGCGAGGGTCCACTGACGATGAAGTACCCGGTGCGCGTTGCGCTGAACCCGATTCTGAGCACGATCGGCTGGCTGCTTCCGGAAATCGTCTCAGGCACAGTGCTGGTCGCGCTGGTACTGAATCTACCGACAACGGGTCCGCTGCTGTGGCGGGCGCTGATGGCGCAGGACCTTTACCTGGCGGCGAGCTTCATCATGATTCTGAGCACGCTAACGCTGATCGGCACGCTGCTTTCGGACATTCTGCTGGCTTGGGTCGATCCGCGCATTCGCTGCGGTGAGCGAGGTTCGACACGACCGCATCAGCAGGAGGGCGGCGGGCCGGGGCCGAGGGCGCTGCCGCGTCCCCATACGGGAGCGGGTTTTTCGACGACCTCCTGGATGCAGAGGGGACCATTGGCGAGAGCCGCACGCAGTACCTGACGCCGCGTCAGCTGATGTACATGCGCTTCTGCCGCAACAAGCTCGCGATCGTGGGATTCTGGTTCCTGGTTATGCTTTACCTGGCCGCCCTTTTCGCGCCGATGATCGCGCCGTATGACAAGGCGCACCGTTTCAATGGCTCTCTCTACATGCCGCCGCGGTCGATCCAATTTCGCGGGGAGGACGGCAGCTGGCAGCGCCCGTTCGTCTACGCGGTGACGATGGAGACGAACAAGGAGACCTTTACGCGCGAATTTGTCGAAGATCGCGCCCAGAAGCATCCGATCAGGTTTTTCGTTCAAGGGGACCGGTACAGGCTCTGGGGTCTGTTCAAGCTGGACTGGCACCTGTTCGGCGTCGAAAACGCCGAAGAGGTCTGGCCGGTCTTCCTGTTGGGCGGCGACAAGTTCGGTCGCGACGTTTTTGGACGCATTCTCTTCGGTGGCCGCATTTCGCTGACGATTGGGCTTGTCGGCGTGACAATCAGCCTGTTTATCGGCCTGTTGATGGGCGGGCTATCGGGGCTGTACGGCGGCGTTATCGACAATCTGATCCAGCGGCTGATCGAGTTCTTGCGTTCGATCCCGACGATCCCGCTGTGGATGGGGCTGGCGACGGCGCTGCCGGGCGACTGGCCCCAGCTCCGCATCTACTTCGGCATCACGCTCATTCTCTCCTTGCTGGGTTGGACGACGCTGGCGCGCGTGGTCCGGGGCAAATTCCTTTCGTTGCGCGAGGAGGATTTCGTCCTGGCCGCCCAGTCTGCGGGCGCCAACCAGTGGTATCTGATCTGGCAACACCTGATTCCCTCCTTCATGAGCTACGTTCTGGTGGCGCTGACACTGGCCATACCCGGCATGATCCTGGGCGAAACCGCCCTGAGTTTCCTCGGTCTTGGCCTTGTCTCGCCGACCGTGAGCTGGGGCGTGATGCTGAAGGACGCGCAGCAGGTCATCGAGATTGCGATCCGGCCCTGGATCCTGACGCCGGCGCTGTTTGTCATTGCCACAGTACTGGCCTTCAACTTTATCGGTGACGGCCTGCGCGACGCGGCTGACCCCTACGCGGATCTGTAGCCGGTCTCGCCTGGGGACCGGCGCCCAAACCAGTTGCACAACACCGGCCACCGGCCGCGGCTCTTCCGATGGACACACTGATCGAAGTCAGGAACCTGCAGACGCACTTCTTCATGGCCGAAGGCGTGGCGAAGGCGGTCGACGGCACGACCTTCGCCATCGGCCGCGGGCAGGTGCTGGGCGTCGTCGGGGAGAGCGGCTGCGGCAAGAGCGTTACGGCGCGTTCGATAATGCGCATGGTGCGCCCGCCCGGGCACACGGTTGACGGCGAGATCCTCTATACGCGCGCCGACGACGGCGGCCAGAGCACGGAGGTGGGCCTGCTTCAGCTGCCCGCCACCGGCCCTGAGATGCGCATGATTCGCGGCGGCGAGATCGCCATGATCTTCCAGGAGCCGCGCGCCTCACTCAGCCCGGTGCACCGCATCGGAGACCAGATCTCCGAAAATATCCTGCTGCACCAGGACGTCACCCCGTCCCAGGCGGAGGATATCGCCGTTGAGATGCTGCAGCAGGTGCACATACCCCTGGCAGAGCAGCGGATGCAGGCCTTCGCCCACCAATTGAGCGGCGGCATGTGCCAGCGGGTCATGATCGCGATGGCTCTCTCCTGTCATCCCAGCCTGCTGATTGCGGACGAGCCGACGACCGCGCTCGACGTGACCACAGAGGCACAGATCCTGGAGCTGATGCAGGGGCTGCAGGCGGAACTGGACATGGCGATCATGTTCATTACGCATGACCTGGGCGTGGTGGCGGACATGGCCGACGAGGTGGCGGTGATGTACCTGGGCAAGGTGGTGGAGGCGGGCGCGGCTGCCGACATTTTTCGCGATCCCAAGCACCCGTACACGGTCGCACTGATGGAGTCGCTGCCGCGCATGGACGAGAAGCGGGAGTGGATGCAGACGATCCGGGGCGTTGTGCCGGACCCGTACAGCACGCTCAGCGGCTACCCATTCCATCCTCGCTGCGCCGACTTCATGCCCGGCGTCTGCGATGAGATCGTGCCGCAGCCGATCGCGCTGGAGGACGGGCGCGAGGTGCGCTGCCTGCTGTATACGGAGCACGCCGAGCGGGCGCCGGCCGGAGAAGCGCAGGCCCCAATAGCCGCAGAGGAAACCAGCAATCAATAGCGTAGGCGAAGGCTCGCCGCTGCTCGAAGTCAGCGGGCTGAAGAAGCATTTTCCGATCACCTCGGGACTGTTCTCGAAGGTGGTCAGCCACATCAAGGGGGTTGACGGGGTCGATTTCAACTTGCATCGGGGTGAAACGCTTGGTCTCGTCGGCGAGAGCGGCTGCGGCAAGACGACAGTTGGCCGGCTCATTATGCGCCTGTACGCGCCGACGGCCGGTGAGGTCCACTTTCGCCCGCACGGCGAGGAGGGCGAGAACTACGAACTGGCGGCAATGGACCACGCGGCTCTGCGGCCCGTGCGCACGCACCTGCAGATGATCTTTCAGGACCCCTATTCGTCGCTGAACCCGCGCAAGACGATTCTGGATACGGTCGGCGAGCCGCTGCGGCTGAACGGCACGGCAAAGGGCTCCGAGCTGGAAGACCGGGTCGTGGAGATGCTGCGCCTGGTCGGCCTGCGTCCCGAGTACGTCACGCGCTATCCGCACGCGTTCAGCGGCGGGCAGCGCCAACGCATCGGCATCGCCCGCGCGCTCATCCTCAACCCGACACTGGTGATCGCGGATGAGCCGGTCTCGGCGCTCGACGTCTCCGTACAGGCGCAGATCCTGAACCTGCTGAAGTTCCTGCAGCGCGAGCTGGACCTGACCTATCTCTTCATTGCCCACGATCTGGGCGTCGTCAAGCACATCAGCGACCGGGTGGCGGTCATGTACGTGGGCAAGCTGGTCGAGCTGGCCGAGGCCGACGACCTTTAACGCAAACCATTGCATCCCTACACCGAAGCGCTCTTTTCCGCGGTCCACACCGCCGGCCCCGCCCACAGCCAGGGCGAGCGCATCGTGCTGGAGGGCGAGGTGGCCGATCCGTCCAATCCGCCTTCCGGCTGCTACTTTCATCCCCGCTGCCGTTACGTCCAGGAGCGCTGCCGGGAGGAGACGCCGGAGCTGCTAGGCGTCGCCGGCGGCCGTTTTGCCGCCTGCCACTTTGCTGAAGAGCTCGACCTGGCCGGCGCGGAAGCGGTCTGAACGAGAACGGCCCAATCCCGGGAGAGTGCGATGACGATTGTGCGTCCCATAACGTCCGGACCGAAGCATCACTGGTTCGGCTACTATGACAAGCAGCAGTTCGATCCGACTGGGCGCTATGTGCTAGCGATGGAGGTCGATTTCGAGCACCGTTCGCCTGCTGCCGAGGACGTAATCGGCGTGGGGATGATCGACCTGGCCGACGGTGACCGCTGGATTGAGCTGGGGGAGACGCGGGCGTGGTGCTGGCAGCAGGGCTGCATGCTGCAGTGGATTCCCGGTTCGGACAGCGAGGTCATCTGGAACGACCGCGAGGGCGACCGCTACGTTTGCCATGTGCTGGATGTAAAATCGGGCGAAAAGCGGACCATCGGCTACCCGATCTACACGCTTTCACCGGACGGCCGCACCGCGATCGGCGTCGACTTCCGCCGAATCAATCACATGCGGCCGGGCTACGGCTACGCCGGCATCCCGGACCCGAACTTTGATAAGCTGGCGCCGGACGACGCCGGCATCTACCGGGTCGACTTGGAGACAGGCGAAGCGGAGTTTCTGATCTCGATCGCGCAGGTGGCTGCGATCCCGTATCCGCACCGGGACCTCAGCGAAGCGCGGCACTATTTCAACCATCTGCTGTTCAACACCTACGGTTCACGCTTCATCTTTCTGCATCGCTGGCGTCTCGGCGGGCCGGGCTTCGGCACGCGCATGATGACGGCTGCGGTTGATGGCTCCGAGATCTACGCGGTGGACGAGTACGGCCACACGTCCCACTTCATCTGGCGCGACCCCGAGCATATCCTGGCCTGGGCGAGACATCCCTCGCACGGCGACGCCTTCTACGTGTACCGGGACGGCACGAAGGAGGTGGAGGTGATCGGTAAAGGGGTGATGAAGCTGAACGGGCACTGCACCTACCTTGCCGACACGAACTGGATCCTGAACGACACCTATCCGGTTGCGCGCGGCGAAGGGAGCGTGCAGGAGTTGTACCTGTACAATGTGGCGCAGGGCGAACGAATCGAGCTGTGTGAGTTTGCCGCTTATCCTGCCTACACGGGCGAATGGCGCTGCGATCTGCACCCGCGTTCAAGCCCGGATGGGAGGCTGGTTACGATCGACTCGGCACACGGCGGAAACGGTCGCCAGGTCTACCTGCTCGACATCTCAGCCCACCAACGGGTGTAGCGGCAGGGCTGGACTCACCTACTTCTTCATCAAACCGGGGTCAGGAAACCTGGACGCTAGTTCCAGGTGTAGGTCTCTTTTTCTTGCTGGGGAACTGAGTCGAAGGACTGCATTGCCTGCTGCCTTTCGGGTGTCAGGCCTGCGCGGGCGGCAATCTCCTGGGCGAGGGCGGGGATATAGGGAAGATCTTCGCGATAGAGAACGGTCGAGCCTTCGGGTGAGTAGTGGACCTGCATCACGACGTCGTCTTCGGCCGCCTCAAGCCTGCTCACGATCAGATCTACACGGGTGATGTGGCCCCAGTCCCACTTGCGGGACATCGCCCAAAAGCGCAGCGGGCTCCTCAGATCGAAGGCGTCATCCGAGACCTCGAAGACCGTGCCAATGTCGATCATATGGCCGTACATGAGAAGAGCGCCCCAGATCAGGAAGGTCCAGGCTATGGCCTCGACGAAGAAGAGGCGGTTGATGCCCATCGAGAAGGTCAGGATTCCGGCAATCAGCAGCGCGGCCGCCGATACCATCGACTTCGGCCGTCCTCTGAAAACCAGCGATCCCTGCGCTTCGCCTGCGTGTGTCGATTCAGCCATTGTGCCATTCTACCCTGTGCAATGTTTTGCGCGGCGGCTATAGCGGGACCGCGCCGGCAAGTTCGCGTATAGTATAGACTGAAGCGCGGAGCGAACAAAATTTCTCGGCGGCCTGCAAATCGGGGCATGCGAATCCGGGGAAGGTTGGTTTTGCAGGATGTGCCTCAAGAGGCCCCAGGTTCGGCTTGCAGCCTGTACCCGCGACCGCGCATTGTGACGATCAGGACAGGGTTGGCCGGGTCCGGCTCCACTTTCTGTCGCAGGCGGCTGACCAACTTCTCGATGCGGGCATCGTCAACTTGGCCCAGGAAGTCTTCTCCCCAGACATCCGCGACAATGTCGTATTTCTCGACGGTCCTGTTCCTATTTTCGAAAAGCAGCGTCATGAGTCGAATCTCAAGCTTCGAGAGTTCGATCTGTCGTCCGTCAACGTGAAACTCTCCACCCCTGAATTCGACCTGGGGCCGTTCGGAGGCGCCGGTATCGGTCTGAAATGCGAGCACATACTCGGCGAAGAGACGGCCGAAGACACGCTGCTCTTCCTTCACGAGCTTCAGGATATGGTGCTTCATCAGATGGGACAGGCTGGCGCTATCGGCTTCCTTGCCGGAGAACAGGCTTCTGAGGGCCTCCTGGTGGTCCGGCATGCAGCTGTGCCAGATTTTTTCGCTCTCGGTATGCAGGGTGGGGTCCTGGCGAAGCTGGTCGGCCAGGTCGCGGTGCAGCGCCCAGCGCTCCTTCTCATCGTTGCCTTTGCGTTCAAGTTCGGCGGCCGCACCGCCCAGCAGTTTACTGACCCCTTCAAGATAGCCCGGGTGCCCCCCTGTCCAGTGGTAGGCAAATTCGACGTCATCCAGGGAAAGCTCGACGTTGTTGCGCTCGGCGAAACCGCGAATGTAGTGCTCCACATCATGGTGGGGGAGAGGGCCGAGGTGCCAGGGCTGATGGGAAAAGAGCTCGCCGAATTCCCCGCTGTGTTCGCCGGGCCAAAGCTCGGCGAGAGGCCATACTGTTGCCGTAACGTATACGAGTCGGTTGCCGAAGAGGTCTTTTTTGGCGCGCAAATTGAGGAAAACGCGCGGATCGATTTCCTGGAAGGGTTCGTCGAACTCGTCAAAGAGCAGGATGAGGCTGTAGCTGCTGTTTTGGAGCGCGGCGGTCAGTCCGTTGCTGAAACTGAGGGGCACCTGGAAGTCGTTGGCGGGCGCGACGAGGCCTTCGTATGCGTTCTGCAGCAAGGCGTCTCCGGCCAGGGCGGGGCTGCTCTCGCGCAGACAGCGGAGCACCAGCTCATAGAAGCCCTGGTCGGACATGTCGAGAATACGGTTGCAGTCGATGTAGACCGGGAGAAAGGAGCCGCCCTCCTCACCCAGGTGGTGCAGCCAGACGTCGGCCTGGGCGAGCAAGCGCATCAGGGAGGACTTGCCAACGTTGCTGAAGCCCGTTACCTCCACGCATTGGGCGCTGCCCAGCATCCGGATAATGTGTTCAATGTCCGACTTTCGCATGTAGCTGCCGTCGGACAGACGCAATGCAACTGACATGGTGCCCCCAAGGTCGATGCGGTGTAAGGGGTCAGAAAGATTCTCCTGCGCGTGGTTGCCCCCATTTTCGTCGTCTTGCGCCCTTGCGTCAAGCGGGACCGAGGCGGGGGCCGGTCTCCTCCAGAATGTCGGCCGACAGCACCTGCAACGAGGCTTCCGGCGCGACCTGGCCTGCGCCTGCGACGACGGGAACGAGGCCCAATGGATCCCACCAGTGGCTGGACGGGCGCGGCCAGTGTTCGGGCCATGGGCCGCTCACCAGGCGGAGCGGCGGCCAGCCGGCCAGATAGTCCGGGCGTTCTCCGGGACGGACGCAACAGATTCGCACATGTCCGCCCTCCGGCGCGAACAGTTCGCTCGACTGGCCCGGACCGCCCCGGCTCCCGTCATTTGACGGGGCGGATATCCATACGTGCAGCCAGCGGTCTGCCGCCGCGTGCAGGCCGTGCAATGAGGGCAGTCGCTGGCGTCGCGACCAGAGGCGGACCGCCTGCACGAACGCCCATTGCGTGCTGCGGAGCTCGGCAGGATGGTTCGGCCAGGCGGCGATTCTGCTCATTGCGGGCATCTTTTGGGAGCGCTGCCAGTGGTACCGTTCCAGCACTTTGGCAAGCGCCGCATCTCTCTGCCCTGCATCCGGCGCGAGCACATTGACGGCCAGCGCGGCCTCGCGCCCTGCCGAGCGCGCGTGCCAATAGGCAAGCGCGGCATCCGCTGATTGGCGATTTCCGGCGAAGCAGAAAAGCGGATGGTCCTCGGTGGGCAGCTTCGCGGCGGCGTCGATAACATGGCGGCACAAATCAAGTACCTGCCCCTGACCGCGCCGGTCCGTTTCTTCGTAACCGCCCACGGCCAGAATCACGTCGGGATGCAGCAGTTCCAGTTCAGCTGCGAGTTCGTCCGAGCTGCGCCAGGGGCTGAAGCGGTAGGTGGCGACGTGATTGCAGAGGGCGCCCGCGAGCGCGTCCTTTCCGGCGATCAGGCTCGTGCCGCCGGAAAGTCCGGCCATCCACACGCGCAGCGGCGGGAGCAGATCGGCCACGGCGACCGCCTGGCCCACGCCCTCGACGAGAGCCGGGTCGTAGGTGTGCAGCCGGGGCCGGTCCTCCTCCTCGTCCCAAAGAGAGATGTTGAACTGGGTCTCCAGTCGGTTGACCGCTTGCACGAGCGCGGCGGCGCTTTGACCGGGGCTTGCCCCCGCCGGCAGGTCTTCAGTCTGCCACCCTATCAGGCGATAGATTTCTTCGACCGGTTCGATCAAGGCTGCGGTCACGCGTTGGGGCTCAGCGCCCAGAAGGAGGATATTTTTGGGCGCGTAGTCCGCCAGGGAGGTGGCGGCGCCGCTCCGACCGGGCACTGGGGGCGGCTGCATGCCGGATGAGCTCATTGTCCGGCTCCACGGGCGGCCGCCCACAGGATCTGCCACAGCTCGCTGCGGGGAAGTTCGAACAGGAAATACTCCAGCCGCGCGAGGATGAGGGTGAAGCGGGCCGCGATCAGGCGGGCGAAGATCATGCCGGCAGCCAGCCACAGGGCCCGGCGCCCGATGCCTTCCCAGATGGCCAGGGCCTTGCCAAAACCGGTCCGTGAGAGAGGGATAAGGCCGACTGGGGGGACGAATGAAGCGATGCCGCGCGACGAAGGAGCGGAAACGCGGTCGCGGCCCTTGGCGGCTGCCGAGCGGCCCAACCGCAGGTGAATCAGGACGCCGCCTGTGATCACCAGGGTGAGGAGCCTGAGCAGCCAAATCGACTGGCCGCCGCCGGCGGACACCTCGGGCAAGTTGAAGCTGTTCGCGTGAGGGAGTTCCACTGCGGCCGCGAGTTGGGGCCAAAACGTGCCCTGCAACGAGCCGGTCAAGCCGACGCCCAGGCCCGCGCCGGCAAGAATGGCGGCCGGTAACACCGCCAGCAGCCGCAGCAACCGCCGTCCGCTCCACTTACCCGGCGGCTTAAACAACAGGTCAAGGCCCCCCAGCCACATTACCAGCCCGAGCAGGAGCGGCAAATGATCTTGTAGATTTTCGGGCTCGGTGGCGGTGAGCCATAATGCCGGGTCTGCCAGGAACGGCGCGAACAGCTGCGGCCACAGGACATTGCTCCAGGCGACAACTGCCATGTATCCCAAGCCTGCGCCTACGAGGATGTACTGGGCAAAGCGTGCGAGCACGTTGTCGCGGATCAGGCAGCTGCCGATGGCCAGCGAGATGAGAAGACCGAGTAACAGGCCGGCGTCATGGAGAGAACCGGGCAGACCGCCGCTGAAGGTACTCAAGGCTGCCTCCGTTCGATCAAGCCGGAGAGGTTGCCGAGAACAATGGCAAGGAGAAGGACGGCAAAGGCCCAATTCTGACCGTTGATCAGGCGTCCTGCGATCGCCCTCTCCTCGGGGCTGGCGGCGCGCTGCGACCGGACTCGGTATGCGCTGCCGCCGTCCCAGCCGCTGACCAGGCCGGAGAGTTGCCCGCTTTGCAGGTAGGGGCGCAAAGGAATATCGGTTGCTCCGCTGGTGACGGCAACAACCGCCCCTCCGTTGAGTGGCTGGACCTGCTCCAGCCAGTGCCGGACATCCTCGGTGCGGGCGGCGACGATCAGGTTGAGGACAGCGCTGGTCTTGTCCAATCCGGCGACGGTGAAGCGGTCTTTGAGGGCGAGCCAGCCGGGGTCGAGCGGCAACGTCTCGGCCGGGGCGACGCCCAACAGCGGCAAGGCGGCGGCCCCACCAGGAAGAAAGCCCGCTTCGATGACGACATTGTTCTCAATCTGCGAACGGCCCGGCTGGCGGACGGCATCCTCCGCCTTCGCGATCAGCCGGCGCGCCGAGGCAAGGCCTGCGGGCAGCTGGCTGACGACGATCAGATTTGCGCCTCGCAGCAGCAAATGTTCGATGACCGGCTGAGCGACGCGGTCCATTTCGCCGGCGGTAGCGGGGTCATAGGCCCAGTTCACGAGGACAGTACTGTTGGGGGGCAGTGTAGCAATCTGACGGTGTGCCTGCGGGAGACCGGGCAGCGGATGCGGTCCCGGCCCGCCGGGTGGCGCCTGCGCTGCGCGCGGATACGCCATGACCAGGACAAGCAGCAGGAGCCACTCGATCTGAAAGCGCCTCGGCATTCCGCGGCCGACCTGTCCGTTCGCGCCGGCATCGCGGGGCGTGTCCGGCGCCGCACGTGTATCGAGAGGGAACTCGGCGGAAAAGAGCTCGCGCAGACGTCGGCGCTCTTCTTCATCCACAACCTCGGACGGCTGCTGCTGCACATCGTTCCCCAACTCTGAAATCCTGGAGCCGACGGTGGCAAACTCAAGCGGGTCTGCCGGTTCAAGCAGACCCGGAAGTTCACCCAGAAGGGGCTCAGGCTGCGCGTCATCGGCCGGCGTCGGCGGGTCTGATTCGGAGTCCTCGCCGGCTTCGTCGCCAGAAGTTGGCGGGCCGGTCAGACTGTGCCCGAAGACGGGTTCGCCCGACCCTTGCCCCCCTTCCAGGCCGGAATGCTCACCGGCCTCCGGCCGCGTCCCCGGTCCCTGGCCGCCGCCCGGCGCGTCCGGCCCGGTGGGTGTGGGTTCGGCAGGCTCGGGCGGTGGCGGCCGGCGCGCGATGACGGTGCCGCATTGCTCGCAGAAGCGGGCAAGGCCGGTGTTGCTGTATCCGCAGTGTGGGCAGTCGAACGTCGGCATCGGTGTAGCAGATTCCAGGTCAGGATGAAGCGGGCAACCGGCGGAGCCGGCCTGCCGGGAAGGCGGCCCCTTCAGACTCTCGGCCTATTTTGCGCTTCGCATAATGAGGCGGATGCTGATCAGCAGCAGGCCGAGCACGCCTCCAAGCAGGACGCCGCGCATGGCTGCCATCACCGGCCAGTTCAGCAGCCAGTCGAACAGATCGACCAAGGCCTCGGGCATGAGCTGGTGCGAGGACGGCGTCTGCACGAGCAGCATCAGAAGGGCGCCGGCAATTATCCAAAGGCCGCCGGGACGGGTGACGCGCAGGTAGTGATAGGCCGCGCTCAGCAGGAAGAACGCAGTCAGCGCGAAGAGTGTCGCCTGCCCCGGCGCCAGGATTGCGTCGAAGACCCATTCGGTTACCGGCGCGGCGGACCCTTGCGGGGAAGTGACGCCGGCCCCGAATACGAGCGCGAATGCTACCAGCAGCAAAAGGCTGAGAAGCCATTCCTTTTGCCCGCGCTGTACGCGCAGCAGGTGATACCAGAGGGCGTTGACGACGCCCAAAAGCAGCGCGAACGCCCCCAGCAGCAGCGCCCAGCTGTACAGGGTCGTTGCCAGCGCAGCCGGCGTGACCGCCAGCTCGAAGCGTGCCGAGATCACCACCAACGCGCACGCCAGCGCGACCAGCAGGCCGATTCGGTTTGACCAGCCTGAGCGAGAAGAGAACACCGTCGGCTACCCGAAAAATGCGGCTGCCAGCAGGCCGAGCGCCAACAGCCCGCCCGCCCAACCTCCTGCCTTCTGCAACCAGTCGTGCGCATCCGGTTCAAGGCCAGCGGGCGCATGGCTTTCCGGGATGAGGGTCTGCGCCAGCAGTTCGCTTTCGGAGCCTTCGGCCCCGGGAACTGCCGTTGGTGAGGCGGTCCAATCCAGCCCCGGCGGCGTCGCGGCGGCGTCGCTGTCGAGTGCCGCAATGTTGTGGGATGCGGCGTAGAGTGCGCTGTCGGCCCCGGCATACAGGACAAGGCGGGAGGCGTCGTCGACACCATTGGCCAGATCGCCGGCGTCATTCGCGGTGGGTGCGCCATGGCGGGCGGCGGGCCGCCATACGAACGTCGCCAGCAGCCACAGCCAGCCGTCCCCGCCGGCGATAGCAACCGGGTTCTGCGGCCCCAGGTGTTGACGGGCGACCCAGCCCAGGGCGAGCAGTCCAAGGCCGCTGTGATGGAACAGTGTGCCGAGGCCAAGAGAAAGCGCTGGCGTCTGCCCGTGCTCGACGGCCGTATCAGCCAGGCGGCGCCACGACGCGGCCAGATGTATTGGGTCCAGGTGGAAGATCACGCGTCTGCCCCCTGCCGCCGGCCCGGCCGCACGTCCCCTTCCTGCAGGGCGGCGAGGCGCGCGGTCAGGTTGGAAGGCACGTCCGGCTGCGAGAGCAAGTGGCCCCAGAGCCCGAGATGGTCGAGGCCGAGTAGCGCGGCGAGCGGCTGCATTACCAGTAGTGTCTGCCCCAGGAGGAAGGCGAGGGGCCGATGTCCGGCGACGAAAAGTAGCGCCGGCAGGACCATCTGCCGTTGACGAACCGCCTCGAGCGCCTCGTCAACCATCTTGTCGGTCATATCAGCGTTTCAACCCTTTCGAATTCAAGATTTCGCGTGCCCAAGGGTATCTGAAGAATTCTACCACAGGGCCGATTCCACGCCAGACGATGTTTCCCTGTAGTGGAAACTCGGAAACTTGCGCGCGCGGCGCAGTCCATTGTTTACTTGACCCTTGGAGCTGAATTTCAGAAAGTCCGAACGAAAAGAGGAGAAGAGGTATGGAGAGGACCGTGCTTGCCGCGCAACTGTTTACTGTGCGGGACCATACGCAAACTGTGGAAGGATTCGCCGAGTCGATTGCCAAGATAAGCGCGATCGGTTACAGGGCGGCGCAGGTGTCGGCGATCGGGCCGATCGCGCCGGCGGACGTCAAACGGATCTGCGACGAACACGGCATCACGATTGTGAACACGCATATCGCGTGGCCTCGTCTGCAGGAGGATATAGAGGCGGTGATCGAGGAGCATCATCTGTGGGAATGCAGGCACGTGGCGGTGGGCAGTATGCCGCGCCATTTCATCGAGGCCGGGGAGGCGGGCATCCGCCAGTTTGCATCCGAGGCGACCGAGGTGGGCCGGACGTTGTACGAGGCCGGGCTAACCTTCAGCTACCACAACCACAGTTTTGAGTTCATTCGCTACGGCGACAGGTGCGGGCTGGAGATCCTGTTTGATGAGACCGACCCCCGCTACGTGCAGGCGGAGCTGGATACCTACTGGATCCAGTACGGCGGCGGCGACGTGCGCGATTGGATTTTGCGCGTCAAGGACCGCATGCCGGTCGTGCATCTGAAGGATATGGCAACGGTCAGCTGGCGGGAGCAGGTGATGAAGGAGGTCGGAGAGGGCAATCTTTACTGGCCGGGCATTCTCGAGGCCTGCCGCGAAGCGAACGTCGAATGGTATGCGGTCGAGCAGGACATCTGCCCCGGCGATCCCTTCGAGAGTCTGGCCACCAGCTACCGCAATCTGGCGAAATTGGGCCTGTCCTGAGCCGGCGGGCTCCTGTTGTTCGCCAAATGGCGCCATGTTACAATCGCGTAATCCGGTCCGGCTGACGTTCAGGCGGTAAACGCTGGTCCGGCATCTGCACGAGAAAGGGGCAGTCGCCGGCTGTGCCGCCGGTCGTAAGCTGTGATGCGTTCACGCCATCGCCTGACCTACCACACTCACACGGGAAATCTGCAATGAGCGATATCGTAAGGCTGGGAATCATCGGCACGGGCAGCATTTCGATTCGCGGGCTGCTGCCGCATCTGACGATGGAGGACGTGCAGGACCGGGTCAATGTCACCGCGGTGTGCGACCCGGTCGTGGAGCGGGCGGAAGCGGCCGCGGCCAGGTTCGGCGTGCCCCATTTCTACGCCAGCGCGGAGGAGCTCCTGGACTCCGGCACGGTCGACGCGGTCTCGATCGCCTCGCCGATTGGCTTCCACTTTGAGCAGGGGATGCAGTGCGTCGAAGCCGGCATGCACGTCCACTTCAATAAGTCGATGACGACGACCGTGGATGAGGCCGATGCCTTGATCGAGGCGGCCGCGGCCAAAGGGGTCAAGCTCGTCGCATGTCCCGGGGAGATGTTGCGGCCGCGCCATCAACGCATCAAGGAGATGATCGAAGAGGGCGTGCTGGGGACGTTGACGTGGGCTGTTACAGGGGCGGCCTTTGGCCGCTACCATGAGGAGGAACGGGTGCGGGGCGGCAGTGACCCGCTCAGTAACGTCAACCCGGCCTGGTATTTCCGCAAGCCGGGCGGCGGTCCGCTCTACGACATGACGGTCTACGGCTTGCACGCGATGACGGGAATTCTCGGGCCGGCGAAGGCGGTCACAGCTTTTTCCGGTGTGCGCGTCAAAGAGAGGGAGTTCTACGGCCAGATGTTGCAGACCGACATGGATGACAATACGTTGATGGTCCTCGATTTTGGCGACAACCTGTTCGCGTTTGTCTACGGGGTCGCCGCGGGCGGGCTGCCCGGCACGGACCGTCCCCTAGTTTTCGGAACAAAGGGGGTAATCAACGGCGGTATGTTGAACGGCGAACCGTTCGACTACCCGGGCCGGGAGATCGATGAAGCCTACGGCACGCAGACCGCGCTGCCGCACGCGGTGGGCGTGCACCGGGATATGGAAGAGGCGCACGTTTACGAGGATGTAATGCAGCTGGTCGATTGGATTCGCGAGGAGATCCCGACGACGTCAACTGCGGAGCACGCACGCCACGTCATCGAGATCTTCGACGCCGCCTACCGTTCGGCGGAGACGGGGCAGGCGCAGCAATTGCGGACGACGTTCTGACCGTCGCGGCGGCCAGGGAACCAGGACAATAGTTTTGGCGAAAGAGACCATATGACAAAGACCTATCGCATCGGGGCTATCGGCTTCGCCCACATGCATATCAACCATCTTCTGGAACGCTTTGCGGCGCATCCACAAGCGGAGCTGGCCGCCGGCGCCGACACAGTACCGCTGGCGCCGGAGCTGCGCGCGGCCCACTATACGCGCGCCTGGAACCTGCGTCACGCGCTCGACGACCTGGGAATGCCGAAGGCGTATGACGACTACCATGCAATGCTGGCGCAGGAGAGTCTCGATGTCGTCGTCTGCTGTTCTGAGAACGGGCAACATCCGGCGGTTGTGGATGCCTGCGCCCGGCATGGCGTTCACGCAATTATCGAGAAGCCGATGGCGTCCTCGCTGGAAGACGGTCTGCGTATGGCCCGTTCGGCGCGGGCGGCAGGCATCGATCTGGTCGTCAACTGGCCGATTACGTGGCAGCCGGCCTCGCACAAGGCCAAGCAGCTGATTGACGGCGGCGCGATCGGGCGCGTCCTCACGGTCAAATGGCGGGGCGGCCATCTGGGACCGCTGGGCCAGGGTGTCTCACATCCCGGCGGCGACGACGGCGGTGAAAGCGTCCCGCGCAAGCTCAGCGGCGTGGAACGGGCCTCTACCTGGTGGCATCAGCGCGCGGCCGGCGGGGGCGCGATGCTTGACTACTGCTGCTACGGCTCGCTCGTGGCGCGCTGGCTGGTGGGCGGTCCGGCCACTGCCGTGATGGGGATGCGGGCCAACCTGGACAGCCACTGGGGCGATGCCGAGGACAACGCGGCCATGCTCATCCGCTTTCCGCAAGCGATGGCACTGTGCGAGGCGTCCTGGACGACCCACGATCACGGTGTTTCGCCGGGGCCGATCGTCTACGGTACAGAGGGTACACTGGTCGTGGACAAGGAGTCGACAGATAGGCCTGTCCGGGTGCGGATTGAGAGGGGCGGTGGGGGCACGGAGTACCACGAGTGCAGCCCGCTGCCGCCGGGCCGCGCCGACATCGCGCAGGAGTTCATCCACCGGCTGGAGACGGGCGACCCTCTCCACGAGACTCTTGACCTGGAGTTCAACCTGGAGGTGATGGCGATCCTCGACGCCGGGTTGCGTTCGTCAGAGAGCGGAAGGTTGGAGCTGGTCGACACGGAAGCTTGGCGTTTGGGCCGGGCGTGAGCAGGGAAAGTGGTGAGAACAATGGACATTGGGAGTGCACTGCGCGCCCTGGGCGTGCGCAAGGATACGCTTTCGGCTGCAGAGAAGGAAGCCCTCGACGAGAACGGCTATCTGCCGCTGCCCGGTGTCCTGACATCGGACCAGGTGCAGGCCTTGCGGGCGCGACTGCAGGCGCTGGAAGAGGAGGAGGGTGAGGAGGCGGGCAAGGAGGTCCACCAGGAGGCCGGCACGGCCCGGCTTGCGAACCTGGTCAACAAAGGCCCGATCTTTGACCTGGTCTGGACCCATCCCAAGGTGCTGGCGGCGATGTCCCATGTGCTGCGCGGCGATGTGCGCCTCTCGTCGCTCAATTCGCGCGCGGCGCTGCCGGGCGAAGGTCTGCAGGCGCTGCACACCGACGGCGCGCAGCAGATCCCCGGCGTCGCGCCCTCGCCCGATGACAGCAGCAAACGATACTATGCCTGCAACTCGATCTGGCTCCTGAACGATTTCACGCTCGAGAACGGCGCCACCCGGCTGGTGCCCGGTTCGCACAAGCTGGGGCTGGACCCGCGCAAACATCTGGCCGACCCGCAGGAGCCGCATCCGGACGAGATACTGGTCCTGGGCGAGGCGGGCACGGTCTTTGTCTTCAATGCGCAGACCTGGCATGGCGGTACACTCAACCGCTCAAGCGAACCCCGCCGCGCCATCCACTGCTACTATTGCTGGCGCAATGTCCCGCAGCAGACAGACCAGCGGGGCCTTTTCCGACCCGAGACGGCCGCGCGCCTCAGTGCCGCGCAGCGCGTGCTATTGGACGTCTAGAAAACAAGAGTGGTACACTTGAGGGATTCGACTTTGGGTGATTCTCCCTTTTGTACAGTTGCGTCTGCCTCTTTGGCGCGCATTCATGGCTGGCTCGATGTCAGGGCGGGGCTCCAGTCGGAGAGTCGTGATGTCAAAAGGGGCTTTCAGAAGGGATTCTTAACAGAGGACCATCAATGACAATCAGTGCTCCAGAAGTCATTGGCCATCAAGACGGCCCTTCCATCGATGTCTTTGAACGTGCCCTGGATGAGGGGTTAGGCGTTGAACACGAATCCGGAAAGGAAGACGAGGATCGTGAAGTTGAGCCATTCGATCCGACGTTAATAAGCATTGAGAGGATGACGTATACAGTTGATCTTGTTCTAAGGCGCATAAAGGATGGAGCAATCGACCTTCAGCCAGATTTCCAGCGCCAAGCGGGAATCTGGGACAATATCCGGAAGAGTCGTCTTATTGAGTCGATGCTGTTGAGAATTCCATTGCCAGCGTTTTACATTGATGCTTCGGATGATGATCGATGGCTTGTGATTGATGGCCTTCAACGACTTACGACGATTTACAGCTTTGTTGGCCTAAAGGACTTGGTACTGCGCAATCTGGAATTTTGGCAAGAGTTCAATGGCGCAACTTTCGACGACCTGCCCCGTTCGCTGCAGAGACGGATTGAAGAGACCCAACTGATGCTTTACCTTGTGCAAAAGGGAACGCCACATAAGATCAAATACAATATTTTCAGGCGAATTAACACCGGTGGAATGCCGCTGTCTGGCCAAGAGATTCGCCATGCCCTAAATCAGGGGGCCTCGACCCTCCTGCTAGAAGAGCTAGCAAAAAGCAAAGAGTTTCAGGCCGCCGTTGACGAGAGCGTTAGCCCGAAACGCATGACGGACCGAGAGTGTGTCCTCCGTTTCTTGGCTTTCAAGCTGAGAAGCCCGGACGACTACTTGTCCAGCGACGAACTTGACACTTTTCTCAATCTTCAGATGCAGCAGCTCAATCAAATGGGAAAGGACGACCAAAGTTCCCTAGATATCCTCAGAAATGACTTCAAGAGGACCATGCTAGCAGCTAGACGCATTTTTGGTAACCAGGCTTTTCGCAAATACTTTCCACGCGAGAGTCGCCGTTCACCAGTAAGTAAGGCGCTTTTCGAGACTTGGTCTGTGAATCTTGACAAGCTGAGTGAGGAACAAATCGACTTGCTTGTCACTCGCAAAAAGCTGTTGATGTCCAATTTCGCCAATCTTATGGATGACAGTGAATTTATGAATTCGATTTCCTATAGTACTGGAGATTCCAAGCGCGTCCACTACCGTTTCAGAAAGATCAGAGAGCTTATACTGGAGACCTTACTTGCTTGAGTCGATGACCCTTCATAACTTTAAAGCCTTCATTGAGCAAAGCATCGAATTGCGACCATTGACGCTGCTTACCGGTCTCAACGGCATGGGGAAGTCTTCGGCACTCCAGTCTTTGCTGCTGCTGCGTCAGTCCCACCAGCAGCGAGTTCTGGCTCCTTCCGAAGGATCTGGGCTTGGTACTCAACGGTGAGCTTGTTCAGGCTTGGGACTGGTCGAGACGTGCTATTTGATAACGCCGAGGAAGATGAAATCGGGTTTGCGCTTGAGATCAGATGGTCAGAGAAAGCTCGGTGGCGATTCGCTTACGATAGACAGGCTGATGTTCCTCGCAACGTATGGCTGAGAGCCATGTTCCCGGGGACGTAATCTTTGCATAGCAATCTTTTTACCGACGAGTTCCACTTTCTTGAGGCGGAGCGGATAGGCCCGCGGACATTCCTTCGAAATGGCAGACTTTTGTTGTCCGTGAACATCAAACAGATTGGGCACTAAGGGACAATACGCCGGCGCATTTCCTCGATCACTTCCGTAGCAACAGAGGTTCCTGTAGAAACTGCATCACTCCAAATGCCAGGTCCGCTGACCTTGCTTGATCAAGTGACCGCTTGGATGGGTGACATTACCCCGGGAGCTATCATACGAGTCGAAGGTTTTGACGGAGACATGGATCTTAGTGCGACTTGGCATTTGGATTTGTAGCGTGCCGACACGTGCGGGTGATGTCCGGTACTATCGGTCTACCAACGTCGGATTTGGCCTTGACGTATACCCTTACCAGTCTTGGTGGCACTTATCTCCAGCTCGAAGCTGGAGGGATAGTACTCTTGGAAAACCCAGAAGCTCATCTTCATCCCTCGCGGTCAGTCCAAGATGGGCGAACTTATGGCTCGCGCGGCCGCCGCAGGTGTGCAGATTGTCGTTGAAACACACAGTGATCACATACTCAATGGGATTCGAGTCGCTGTAAAGCGCGGCCTGACGATGCCTGAAGACGTCGCTTTGCACTTTTTCCAACGCCCTGCGGACGACAGCGAATCGAGTGGCATTGACGTCGTTTCACCCCAAATTGACCGGGACGGCCGATTGGACACTTGGCCGGAGGGCTTCTTTGACGAGTACACAAAGAGCCTACGCTTCCTCATCTAACGTCCAGATTTCCTCCTCAAATGACAATCTCTCTTGTTTTCAACGAGCTCTCTCTGCGTCGCCCGGCGCCCGACATTTACACTGCGCGAAAGTGGATGACTGGGTTGGTAAGAACGCTCAAAGTTGCTGCTGCCCATGAAGTAACCGTGCTACGAATGCGCGCAAGCATTGGCGATCTTCTGTTGTCGCCCACCTATCCAGTGCATGCGTGGTTTCACGATAACGGAGTTTCTCAGGACGAGCAGATGTTCTTGTTGACTTACGCAACACAATATGTGTTCCTTCGTCCCCCTGATGAAGACTTGCAAAAGGACAGCGAGTTTCAGGAAAGGCAGCTATTATTCGAAGCCAAATTCGAAGGGGAGAAAGCTGAAGATTTAGGACTTTCTTTTCTATTGAATGGTCTAGGGCTAAGTGTCTTGTCTGAACGTTCTTGGGATACACCGTGGCTCACTCTAGATTGCGAAGAGGCTGACAACGAGACCGGAAAGTTTGCGACTTCTTGCGAGCAAGTACGTCATGTGTCGCGCCATCAGCATATATCGAGTGACCACGCGGCTTGGATCGAGGATCAAGATCGCGCAAGAGTGCGCACCGGTTCCGAATTGCTCCATTTGGCGTCTGTACGTTTTCCTAGGCTCGAATTCTGCGAAGATGCAAAGAAGCAAATCCGAGCACTGACTGAGAGTTCAATGCATTTTCCAAGAGTTCGGGAACGACTGATTGAACTTGGGCAACTATCCAGCGAATGGGAAAAGGGAAACTTCAATTACCACCAAATCCACAACTCAAGTGACGAGAGTCCGTCCACGATGGGCAAATTTGGTCATCAGCGCAACTTTGTTTGCCCTGACGGACAAATCAGGACGTTTCGATGGCATTTGAAGGGATTGCCGCTCCGGTGGCGGATTCATATCTGCGCGGATCCAGAAAGAAGAATGTTAATTGTAGGGTATGTGGGAAAGCATTTGGACATAGTGACTGGCTGAGCATGTAGCTATCGATTCAATTGACAAAAGTCACTGACAGAGGTCTAGCGGGAAACAGTTGGAAGCGAAGAACCAAACGCCAAACGTAGAGCACGCCCCACGATCTTGAGCGCGGTCAGTACCTCGCGGCCGCCAAGAGCAAGATAGATGCCGAAGAATGCCAGCCCGCCACAACTCGCGCCGGCGAGGATGAAGAGCGGGGCTGGCAGTCGCAATTGGTGAAGCAGCAGGACGACGGCGTACATTCCCAGACTGCCCGCCAGCGCGCGGACCAGCGCCGCGCCGAGCAGGGGCAACGCCACGCCCGCGACGCGCAGATTGAGCGCCAGCATCGCTGCCCCCAGGGCTACAGCCGCGATCGACGTTGACCAGGCCAACCCCGCGATGCCGTACGGCCCCACGAGCAGCAGGCTCAACCCCACATTGACTATCATCCAAGCCAGCGTCGCCCACATCGGCACGTGTGTGTTGTGCCTGGCGAAAAACGTCAGCGCCAGCACGTCGTACGAGGCCTCACCGAGCAGGCGCACGGAGAAGATCGCCATCAGCAGGAAGACCAGCGCGCTGGATTCCGGCCCGAAGGCGCCACGTTCGAAAAGGAAGGAGACAGCCGGCCGCCCCAGCGCCAACAGGCCGACCGCAGCCGGCAGCAGGAGCAGCCAGGTCGCGCGCAATCCCTGTGTGACGGTCAGGCGCAGCTGCCGGCCGTCGTCGGCGTTGTGCTGCTCCGCCATCGTCGGGAAAATGACCTGCGAAACCGCGGCGGCGAAGAGGGACTTGGGCATCGACAGCATCGCCAACATGGCGTAGTAGAAGGCCGCGATGCTGCCGGGCGGCAAGGGCGACGCCAGGCGGATGAAGACCAGGTCGACGGCCTGGAACGCGCCGAGCGTCACAATGCGCGGCCCCATCAAGCGGATTACCTCGCGCACACCCTGCAGGCGCAGGTCGATCTGCAAGCGAAGGCGGATTCGGTTACGCGCCAGCGCGGGGAGCTGTACGAGGACCGTCAGCAGGGCGCCCAGCACGCTGCCCCAGGCCATGCCGTGTACGCCCCAGAGCGGAACCAGCGCGAAGAGGCCGACAATCTGGCCGGTGTCGATCAGGACGCGTCCCAGGGCCGGCGTCAGAAAGTGCTGGTGGGAGTGGAGCAGGCTGCCAAACACCCCCGAAACGCTGATCAACAGCGCGGCCAGCAGGAAAATGCGCATCATCTGCGCACTGAGCTGCTGCGTTGCGGCGGGGAAGTGGGGCGCCAGCAAAACGCGGATGAGCCAGGGCGCGGCTGCGATGGCAAGCAGACAGGCCGCGCCCATGACGATCATCGTCAGTGTGAGGACGGTACTGGCGAGCGAGGCGGCTTCACGGCCGCGGGACTGGGTGAGATAGCCGGAGTAGACGGGGATAAGGGCCGCGGAAAGCGCGCCGGCGGCCAGCAACGCCAGCAGGAGCTCGGGCAGCTGATTGGCGGTGGCGAAGGCATCCATCTCGGGGCCGGCGCCGAATAGCCGGGTCGTGACCAGCAGCTTCACAAAGCCTGTGATTTTGTCCAGCCCGAAGATGAAGAAGACGAGGAAAGAGGAGCGAACCAGGTGCGGTGTGCGGGACATCGAAGGGCCCAGAAGGTCGCCGGGAGGGCCGGCGAAGAGGCCGTGGAAAGGGCGGGGATCGGTACCCCCGAACCCTTTCCACGGTTCGATTCGGCCTATTTGAGCGTCCAGTCACCTCCGTCCAACGCCTCCAGTGAGTGCAGGGCAAAGTCGAGCTCGGTGGCCTCGTTGTGGTGGCCTTCCAGGCAGGATTCGACGGGGTCGCTCAAAAGCAGGAAGCCGTTGTCGAACTCCTGGTACGCGGCGCAGAAGCCCCGTTCTTCGGCAGTCGCCCAGCCCAGGTCGCCGTAAACGTCGTCATCGCCTTCCCAGAGATAGCCGAAGCCGCGCACGGGGGTCTGCATACCGTCGGGCGGATCGCCGCGGTCGCCTGTGAGCTCCTGACTGTCCCAATCGTCGTCAAACCGGGTCCAGTCGCCGTCGTTGACGAAGACGAAGATGGCGTCTTCGTGTTGCTTCCAAATCATGTGGCCTGTCTGGAATGGCTGCCACGCTGCCCAAATGTTGCCGCCCTCTTTGGTCGGGCAACCGTGCTTGGCATAGCTCCAGAGGTGGTCCAGCTTGTCGTGCGTCGTGTATGGACAGAGGATACTCCAACCAGTGTCATTTCTCATCAGGAGGGCTGCGTCGCCGAGGAGTGTTTCCTCGGATTCAAGATCGTCTCCCACGTGGGAGCAGTCGCCACCGGGTTCTTCGGTGAGAATGGTACCGTTTTCGAACACCTGCACCGAAGCGCACATTCCCTCTTCTTCGGCCGTTGCCCAGCCCAGGTCGTCGTAGACATCGTCGTCGGTCTCCCACAGATAGCCGAAACCGCGCACGGGGGTCTGCATGCCGTCGGGCGGGTCGCCACGATCGCCTGTGAGGTCCTGTTCATCCCAGTCATCCGAGAACTCGGTCCACGCTCCGTCGTCGACAAAGACGTAGATGGAATCCTGGCCGGATTGCCACAAAATGTGGCCTTCCTGGAAGGCCTGCAAGGAGATCCATTTGACCGAAGCCGCTCCGGTGATGCATCCATGCGCGGCCTGGTCCCAGAAGGGGGCGATTGCGCTGTCGGGGCTGCCCTTGCATACGCGCTCCCACGTGCCGGCCGTCAACGCCTGCAGCACGGCCCGGTAGAACGGTGTATCCAGGCCAAAGTTGTGCTGGTCTCCGTGGCAGGATCCTTCAGTGATTGCGGCGAGCAGTCTGCCCGTGTCAAATTTCTGGACGAGAGCGCAAAAGCCTTTTTCCTCGTTTTTTGCCCAGCCAAGGTCGGCATAGACATCGTCATTTTGTTCCCACAGATAGCCGAACCCGCGAACGGGGGAATGCAGCCCGGAAGGCGGTGTCCCGCGACCGGTCAGGTCCTCCTGGTCCCAGCTGTCGGTGTACGTGTTCCAGCTCCCGTCATCGACATACACATATAAGGAACCATCGCCCATGTGCCAAATCATGTGGCCCTTTTCAAAGCGCTGCCAGGCTGACCAGATCGTCTCAGCCGCAGCAGTCGGGCAGCCGACCGCGGCCTGCGACCAGTGCGTTTCCAGGTCGTCGTGAGGCTGAATATCGCAGTCGGGCTCCTCCTCTGCCTGCAGCTCCCACCAGACCGTGACGGAGGCATCCCCATCCGCCTCGAAGTACTCGACCCGCACCGTGTGACTGCCCCCGGTCAGCGTGGTATCGCTGACGGTCGTGGTAGCCGGGTGAACATTCCAGTCTTCGAGGATTGCGGTATCGTCAACGTAGATGCGTACGCCATCATCGGAGCGGGCGGAAAAGCGGTAGGTTCCCGCCTCTAATTCGACGGTGGCCGTCCAAGAGACGCTGAAGCTGTCGCTGGCGACGGTGGTGTCAGGGCTGCCCGACCCCCAGTCGAATTCGATGGCCGCGTCCTGGCGGGTTAGAATTGGGTCGCCGCTAAGGGACTGGCCGCTGTAGTATTGTCCAGTCCAACTGGCGGGTGTGCCGGTGGGCTGCGATGCGGCTGGCATGGTCGGCGCAGGGTCAGGTGTGGAGGGCGCCGCCTGGGCTGCAATGATCTGGGAATAGGGGATACAAAGCACCTGTCCCACATAGATGTGGTTGGGGTCGGTAATGCTGTTGGCCTCAGTGAGAGCGTCGACCGAAACGCCGGCGTCTTCGGCAATCCTCGAGAGCATCTCTCCGGCCTGGACTGTATGCGTGCTGGCGCAATTGCTGCCCGCCGCCTGCTCTATCGTTTCGACGGAGCCGGCGCCGATTCTCTGCGGCACCAGGGCCAGCAGCAACGTTGCCGTAACTGCGGTGAGCAGCGCAAGACGTGTCCGGGCAAGAGTCGAAGTGTGTGAGCGCATCTGTATTTCCTGTTTGGATTAGGGCTTACGTGCGAGACGAATAGCCTGTCCGCGGTCCTTTTCTGCCATTCTGCTATGTCTGGAATCGGAAGTCAAAGGGGGCCCTCTATCTGGAACTGCAACAATTCGGGGCTTTTTGGTGGCGGAGATCTGGCAAATTACACTGGAGAGACCTTGTGCCGGGCGAATTCAACGCTGGAAGAGGCAATACGTCCCATTTGGGCAAGTTCCCTACGATGCATCTACGAATCGAATTACACCGTGTGCCGCATGCAGAAACCTGCCGCCGGACGGTCAGATCGCGACAGCGTGAGACCGTCTGCTATAATGTATGCGGCCGAGCCGCAGCAGGTGCAGCTTGGGGTATTTGCCACGGGTGAACCTATGGCGAAGTGGTTGATTCTTGTCGGGATTATTCTCGTTGTCGTTGGGGCGGCGCTGCAGTTCGCACCGTGGCTGTTCGCCTGGTTCGGCAAGCTACCCGGCGACATTAAGGTCGAGTCGGGATCGGTCAAGATCTTCGTTCCAATTACATCGATGCTTTTGTTGAGCATCGCGCTAACGCTGCTTCTGAATCTCCTCAACCGTTGATCCGCAGAGGTATGGTTGCACGACGCATCCAGACTGCTCGAAATGTGGAAGGCAGAAGAGGAGCTACCCTTCACAGGCTGGGATTTCTCCTACCTGGATGGGCGGATGATGCTGGATCAGCCGCCCTGGTCCTACACGTCTCGCGCCAAAGAGCTGATGCGGCGGGCGTCGTCCGTCCTCGATATCGCAACGGGCAGCGGGGAACGGCTGCTGGAAATGCGGGACTGTTGGCCGGGGAGGGTCGTGGCGACGGAAGGGTATCCTCCCAACCTTGCATTGGCGTCTAGGCGGCTGGAGCCGCTTGGTGTGTGGGTCGTGGAAGCCGACAGCGACGAATTCAGTCCCATGCCGTTCGCTGACGGCGAGTACGAACTTGTGACTAACCGCCATGCGGCCCTTCATCTCGATGAGATTGCGCGAATTCTGGCCTCAGGCGGCGCCCTCCTGACACGGCAGGTGGATGGCATGTGGGCGCATGACCTGCTTGCTATCTTCGGCGCATACCCGCAATGGCCGGAAGCGTCGCCGCAGAAATACGTACCGTGGCTGAAACGAGTTGGACTCGAGCTGATCGACCTGCGCGAGTGGTCCGGCAAGCTTGTGTTTACCGACGTAGTAGCCGTCGTCTACTACCTGAAGGCGGTGCCCTGGCTCGTACCCGACTTCTCGGTAGCCACGCATCTTGAAGGCTTGAAGGCGCTGCAGCGGCAGCTCGACGCGCAAGGCCAATTGGAGTTCGCAGCGAAGAGCTACCTGATTGAAGCTGGGAAGCCGGAAAGGGTTAGGGTCGCTTAGCTGCCGGAGCCGGGCCCGGGCTATGTTGCAAGGCTGACAGCCAGCGGAGAAAGCGCGTCGTGTTCATCGCTTGAGGACTCCCGCCAACTTCTGGATGAGCTTTGAGGCCCCGATCGCCCTGTAGCCTGGGCGCAGGCTGACCTCGACCGCGCATGCCTTGAGTTCGGGCTGGAGCGAGAGGGGATCGACCGCGGCGAGCGTGACGTTGTTGGCGGCGCTGAGCGGGCCCGCCATGCGTCCCCAATGAAAGGGTATGAAGCAGGCGCCCGGGCGGATCTTTTCTGTCACGCGCGCCTCAGCCCAGACGGCGCCCCTGCGGGAGCGGACCTCCACCACGTCCCCGTTTTCTATCTGACGCCGCACCGCGTCGATGGGGTGAATCTCCAGGAAAGGCTCGCGCACGCCCTTCAGCAGGCTTTCCGATTTACCTGTACGCGTCATCGTGTGCCACTGGTTGCGTACGCGGCCGGTGGTCAAGAGCAGGGGAAACCTCCTGTTCGGCAGTTCGGCGGGCGGCACGAACTCTGGCGTATGGAATGTCGCCTTGCCGTCGGCAGTGGCAAAGACCTTGCCGTCTTGACGTTCGTCGGCGGCAGCAGCGTCCTCTTCCTGCCCGCTATCCGAGACGCGCAAACGCGCCTTGGTCGAGCCGGACTCATCGTCGTGTAGACCTGCGTAAAGTCGGACGGTGCCGGGATGCCCGGGATTGGGGACCGGCCATTGGAGCGGCCCTTCCGTCTGCAGGCGGTGATAGTTTACGCCGCTATAGTCGCACATGCGTCCCCTGGTCAGTTGTGTAAACTCGTCAAAGACCTCAGCGGATGATTCATAGCTAAAGGCATCCGCAAAGCCCATTGCCGCGGCCACATCGGCCAGAATTCGCCAGTCCGGCCTTGCCTGGCCAACGGGTTCCACAATGCGGGGCAGGTATGTGATGCGTCGCTCCGAGTTGGTCATTGCTCCTTCTCGTTCGGACCACTGCGCGGCCGGCAAGAGCACGTGGGCATAGCGGGTTGTGTCGGTCGGGTGGTAGGCGTCGGTCACGATCAGCAGATCGAGCTTTTTCATTGCGGCTTCGACAACGTCGATATTCGGCATGGAGACGAGCGGATTGGTACACATGATCCACATCGCCTTAATCTCGCCCTTTGCCGCTGCCTTGAACATATCGACAGCGGCCAGACCGGGTCTGTCGGCGATGCGGCCCGGCGGCGTCTGCCAGAAGCGTTCGATCTCTTGTCGATGCTGCTGGTTGCTGAGTGAGCGATAGCCCGGTAGCAGATGGGACAGTCCGCCGGCTTCGCGCCCGCCCATGGCGTTCGGCTGGCCGGTGAGCGAAAAGGGTCCGCTGCCGGCACGGCCGACCTGCCCGGTGGCGAGGTGCAGATTGATGACTGCCTGGTTCTTGGCCACACCGTTCACGCTCTGGTTCAGTCCCATGCTCCAGAAGGAGAGGGCGCCTTTCGCTTCCCCGAAGAGCCGCGCCGCCTCGATCAGGTCGCTCTCGGGTACGTCGCAGACTCTGGCCGCGTCTGCGGTCGAAACCTGGCGCGCCGCGTTCAGCAGGGGACCGAAGCCGTTTGTATGCTCTGCGATGAAGTCGCGGTCGATCCTCTCTTCGCTGTGCAGAAGGGACAGCATCGCGTTGAGCAGAACAACATCCGTGCCGGGCCGAATTGGCAGGAAGAGATCGGCGACGGCGGCCGTTCGCGTTTCTCTGGGGTCGACCACGATCACTTTGACGTTGTCGGGATCCCTCTTCTTGCGGCGCTTAATACGATTGAATAGGACCGGATGACAATCGGCCGTATTGGTGCCGATCAGGAAGAAGAGGTCGGCGCAGTCGATGTCCTCATAGGCCGGCGGCGGGCCATCCGAGCCGAGCGCGGAGACGTATCCGACGACGGCGGATGCCATGCAGAGGCGGGAATTGGCGTCGAAGTTACTGGAGCCGATGAAGCCTTTGAGCAGCTTGTTGGCGACGTAGTAGTCCTCGGTTGTGAACTGGCCGGAGCCGTAGAAGGCGACGGATTCGGGGCCATGCTGCCGGACAATCCGCGTGAGGTTGTCGGCGATGTAGGCCGTAGCGCGATCCCAGGGAACGCTTTCCAGCTCGTTGCCGGCAGGGGGCAGGCCGTTCGTGCTCGCGGGCGTCCGCATCATCGGCTCGCGAATGCGGTCCGGGGTGTCGAGCGCGGCGGGAAGGTGGATCGGCTTGAGGCAGAGATCGCCCAGGGAGGAGGGATGTTCGGGGTCGCCGAGGACTTTGGCAACCTTGCCGTCTATGGTGCCGACACGCAGGCCGCAGCCGACGCCACAGTACGGGCAGTAGGTACTGTGCCAGCGGTCGATCCGGGCGCTGGCTTTGCCATTTCGGGTCGAGACGCTATGAGTGGTCATGACGTTTGGCCAGTTGGGGGCCGGCCGCCCCTGGCGTCGGTCCAAGGCAAGGACCCGGCGACGCCTAAGGGGACAGACCGGCAAGTGTCCTATTCGATCAGTGAGCGCCAGTAAGGACCGACTCGCCGGCCGCGGCCAGGCGGGCCGCGGTCTCCTCGGCGGCGGCCTTCTCCTCGCGTTCGGAGAAGCGGACCATGAACGCCATGAAGGCGCATGCCACAACCAGAATGCCGAGGATCAGGTAGGATTGGCCGTACAGCTCCGCTTCGCGTCTGAAAAGGAAGCCCGCCAGCATCGCGCCAAAGTTGCCGCCGGCGCCGACAATCCCGGCTATGGCGCCCAAGGCGCGCTTATTTATGTAGGGAACGATCGCGAATGTCGCCCCTTCGGACATCTGGACAAAGAGGCTGAAGATGATCAGCGCGGGAATTGCCAGCGCAAGGACCCCCATGGAAGCGAAAATGACCAGCGCCACCCCTTCGAGCATGAGGCAGACAAAAAGGAACTGGACGCGTCCTCTCAGACCGCCGCTGCGGTTGATAAAGTCGCTGAAGACACCGCCCATCGAGCGGGCGAAGAGGTTCATCAGGCCGAAGAGGCTGGCGACCTGCCCGGCGGTTGCCAGATTCAGCTCGAAGCGATTGAAGAAGTAGAGAGCTGCCGTACCGTTGATCGTCAGCTCGATGCCGAAGCAGGCGGCGTAAATGAAGAACAGCGCAATCACGCGCGGATCTCTGATTGCCTCCTTGAAGGTGCCGCGTGTATAAGTCGCCGGGGGCATTTCGCCGCGTGCACGCAGTTCAGTGTAGTTGCCGTCGGGCGCGTCCTGGGTCAGGAACCAGTAGGCGGCGGCCGTGATGAGCATGGCAAGACCCGGCAGGACCATCGCGACACGCCAGCCCAAGGCCGCGGGGACAAAGGACAGCGCGGCTGCGAGGACCAGCGGCATCACGGCCTGGGTCACTCCGCCGCCAAGATTGCCCCAGCCCGCGGTGGTAGCGTTGGCCGTGCCGACCACATCGGGTGCAAACATGACGCAAGTGTGGTACTGGGTGATGACAAAGGAGGCGCCGATCGCGCCGATCAGGACGCGGGCCATGATGAACTGGGTGGGCGTCTGCGCCAGGCCGATGCACATGACAGGCACCGATCCCAGCAGGAGAAGCACCGTGTAAACTTTGCGCGCGCCGAAGCGCGCGCACATCGGGCCGATCAGAAGGCGGGCCACGATCGTCAGGGAGACGGCGGCGATGATGGAGTTTCCCACCTGGGCGGGGGTCAGGCCGAGCGCTGCGATCGCTCCGCCGTCCCCTTTCATCAGCGGGACGATGCCAAACCAGCCAAAGAAGCAGAGGAAAAACGCAAACCAGGTGACGTGAAATGCCCGCATCTGGGGCGTGCCGAAACTGAAGAGATCGATCTTGGTGGCTTTGTTCTTGAAATCCACGGGGAGAGTCTCCTAACGGCTGGACGGAAAGTGGGGCCTATGCTGCCGGACCGGCCAGAGGGACAGCTGCACAGTAGCGGGACGCGATTGCGTCCCCCAGCAGTTCAGTTGTCTCCTCTACGGTGGCCTTGCTGTGGATCTCCTCGCCTAGCTTTGCGTTCTCCCCCACGCGCCCGCCGGCGAAGATGTTGAATCCGTCTATCACCTTTCCGTCCTGGCGCAGTCGGGTGGCTTCCAACCCGATTTCGGACAGCCTGTGCCGGCCGCAGGCGTGAACGCAGCCCGAGACGTTTAGGCGCACAACCTTGTCACGGTCCGGCAGCCGCTCCTCCAACTTGCGTGCGATCGCCAGCGAGATTCCCTTGGTGTCGTTGAGCGCGAAGTGGCAGTAGTCGATGCCTGTACATGTGACCAGGCCGCGCACGACACCCGATGGCTCCGGGCTCCACTCTTCGAGCAGCGGCTCGGCCAAGAGCTCTTCAAGCCACTGATTGGGGACGTTGGGGATGATCACGTTCTGATCATTGGTCAGGCGCAGTTCCCGGCTGCCATATCTGTCGGCCAGATCGGCCAGCGCAAAGAGCTGTTCGGCCGTGACGCGCCCGGTGGGCACGACCAATCCGACATAGCTCAGGCCGTCCTGGACCTGGGGATGGACGCCCACGTGGTCCTGCTCGAGCGGGTCGGGTTCGGCGTAGAGCTGGCAGTCGCCCGCGGAGGGCAGCGCCTCGCCAAGCGCATTCGTCACCTCGTCACGAAATCGCGCCATGCCCCATCTGTCGATCAGGTACCACATGCGCGCCTTGCCGCGGACCGAGCGGTCGCCGTGGTCGCGGAAGACGGTCATAATGGCGCGGCAGAGCGGCGTTACTTGCGCGGGGCGCACGAATGCGTCGAGCGGGACCGCGAGATGTGGATTTCTGCTCCCCATGTGGCCGCCAACGACGACATTGAACCCGGGCACAGGGCGGCTTCCCATCCGGCCGATGGCCGGTGTCAGGCCGATGTCGTTGCTCTGGGAATGTGTGCAGTCCAGCCGGCAGCCGTTTATCGATATGTTGAATTTGCGCGGAATGTTTTCAAACGCCGGGCCAAGCAGCGAAAGCGCCGTCGCGGTGGTCAACTGCCTTGTAGCGAGCAGCTCGTATGGCGTAAGTCCGGTCAGGGGGCAGCCGGTCACATTTCGGAAGTTGTCCATTCCGTCTGTTCGGCGCCGAGCCCGACCGATTGTAGAATCTCGATGATCTTCGGCATCGATTCAATTGTGATCCAGCGCAGTTGTATATTCTGGCGCGTGGTGAAGTCGCCCGCGCTGCGTCCGTAGTGACGCGAGAGAGCGGCGACTGCGCGCAGCTGCGTTGAATTGATGACTCCGTTTGAGATGCGCATGCGCAGCATGAAGTAGCCGGGCGTCTGCTTGCGGTAGAAGAACCCATGCCATTTGAAGAGATCGTAGTATTCGGGTGGGATGGCATCGAAGCCTTTATCGGCCCAGCGGTAGATGTCGTGGATAAGGCTAAGGGGACTCTTTTTGAGTTTGAGCAGCTCAACCTTGTTCAGTTTGGGCTTGCCGTTGGACCTGCCATTTCCGTTGCTGCGCGGGGATGCAGGCGGGGCATGTATGGTACCGTTTGCGGTTGTCGCTTTCATCGCGTCCGACTCCCTTTTGGGCGGGATTCTGATTCCTACCAGGCAAGAATATGGCAGCGTTCGAAAAGGCGGTATTGCCAAGTTGGCCAAAATAGGAATGCGATTGATGTACGAATCGCACAAACAGTTCCTGGAAGCAAAGAGGAGGACGCGAGTACACCGCGCGATTGCACCGCTTTCTGATCCAGCTCTTGTGCAATATGACCAATACGAAGGAAGATTCAATTCAGCTCCCTTGAATAGAAAGCTGAATGTCAGCCTGCTTGCGCTGGTGCATGGGTCTTCTAGCGGAGACGCGCAGGTGTCACCAGGTCGGTAGAATCCGAGTGCCTGGCGTCGCGGCGGTCGCGCCGCCGACCTGACTTTGGATTGAGGCGCGAGATTGTCTCACTTCAGCGGCACGACAGATCGTTCGCGTCGCCCGGTTGAACGCGGGGAACGCAAGGAGAGGTTGGGCGAAATTCTTGGATTCTTGGCAGGGAGTCCTTCAGCGGAGAGGCACAGCGGCGCGACCCAGCGGTATGATCTGCGGGAGCTGGATGCAAGGGTTGCGTTTACCTGTGATTACTTCGCGTAGAGAATCGGCAACGCGGTGGGCAGGTGAGGCGGACCGGCAATCGCTTCGGCCATCACAGCCGTGATGTATCCCAACATCTGCTCTTGGAATGCAGAGTTCTTGCCTGCCCTTCCACATTATGTGGGCATCTGCATCTATGGGCCGTTCGGCCATGAAAGGCAGACCCTTGCGACGCCAGGGTCGTGCGCGCAAGGGTATCTGCAGATGGCCGGCGTTATACCGTCGGACTGTCAGGCAGTGAAGTAGCTCTCATCTCTGCGCTACTGATAGCGCCGCAGGATGCGGCGCGCGACGCTCATCTTGTGGACCTCGTCTGGGCCGTCGTAGATGCGGGAAGCGCGCTCGTGGCGATACCAGTATGCGATCGGCGTGTCGTCGCTCATTCCGAGGCCGCCGAGCGTTTGCAGGGCCCTGTCCAGCACGCGCATCAGGACCTCGGCTACGAAGAATTTGATCAGCGAGATCTCATCCCTGGCTGCATAGATGCCCTCGTTGTCGATCTTGTGGGCGGTGTCGAGCACCATCAGGCGCGCGGCGTTGATCTCCGCACGGCACTCGGCGATCCACGCCTGTACCATCCCCTGGCCGCCGAGAAGACGGCCCGGCGCGACTTCGCGCTGGGCCGCGCGGCCGCACATGATATCAAAGGCACGTTCACAGATACCGATCCAGCGCATGCAGTGGTGGATACGGCCCGGGCCGAGCCGAAGCTGCGCCAGCGCGAACCCCTTGCCCTCTTCGCCGATCAGATTCTCCACCGGGACGCGCACATCCTCAAACCAGACCTCGGCGTGGCTGTTCCAACCGCCGTGCGCCTCGCCCATGACGGAGATGTTACGCTCGATGTGAAATCCGGGCGTGTCCAGCGGAACGATGATCTGGCTGGCGCGCGCATGCCGGCTTTCGGCGTCCGGATTGGTAACCGCCATGACGACGGCAAAGGCTGCCCCTTCCGCGGCCGTCGTGAACCACTTGTGGCCGTCAATCACGTACTGGTCGCCGTCGCGTTCCGCGGTCGTGCTCATCCACGTCGGGTTGGAGCCGGCGTGCTCCGGTTCGGTCATGGCGAAGCAGGAGCGGACCTCGCCGCGGGCGAGAGGCAGCAGAAAGCGCGCGCGCTGGGCCTCTGTTCCCGCATGGACGAGCAGCTCCATATTGCCCATATCGGGCGCCTGGCAGCCGAAGGCGTAGTGGCCGCCCGGTGTCTGGCCCAGGACTTCGCTGACGCGTCCGAACTCGGCCAGCGTCAGCCCCTGGCCGCCGTATGCCTTCGGCAGGGCCAGTCCCCATAATCCGGCCTCCCTGACGACCTCGCGCTTCTGATTGAAGAGCGGCTCAACCTCGGCCCAGGGGCGGCTGATCAGCAGCTTTTCCAGCGGGATGATCTCGGCGTCAATGACTTGACGAACACGGGGCAATAGGTTGGAAAGGCTGTCGGTCATTTTCGGACGCTCCCCTTTTCCGCTCTTCGACACTGCGCGGCCTGAAACTTCTCAAAGAAGTGTGCGGCCGGCCCCGTGCGGGCGGCCCTACGCGCCCAGCCCTGCATCGACCCACTGGCCGCCGTCCACCAGGAATGTGCCGCCGGTCGTGAAACTGCTGGCGTCCGAGGCGAGGTAGAGCGCGATGCCGGTCAGTTCGCCGCTCTCGGCAATCCGATTCTGGGGAATCGTGCGCAGCACCGCCTCGTTGAGGGCGGCGTCTTGCCAGATGGCACGGCTGAAAGCGGTTTTTACATAGCCGGGCGCGATCGCGTTTACCTGGATACGGTCGGTCGCCAGCTCTGCGGCCAGCACTTCGGTCAGCATCAGGACGGCGGCTTTGCTGACACCGTAGACTCCCATGCCGGGCTGCGGTCGTTTGCCGGCGATGGAGGCTACGTTGACTATCCTGCCGCCGCCGCGTCTGATCATCTCCGCGCTGCAGGCTTTGGCCATGCGGAAGTAGCCGACCAGGTTGACATCGAGGATCTTGTGCCAGTGGCTTTCCTCGGCGGAGAGGATGGGGCCGAAGTGCGGGTTGGTGGCCGCGTTGTTGACGAGGATGTCGATGCCGCCGAATGCGCTTACGGCCCGCTGCACGAGTGCGTCTATCGCGCAACTGTCGCCGGTATGCGCGGCCACCGCCAACGCGCGCCCGCCATCGGCCCGGATCGAGCCGGCCACCTCGTCGAGCGCCTCCTGCTTGCGGCTGCTGAGAACCACCGCGGCGCCCATCGCGGCATAGCTGCGGGCGATGGCTGCGCCGATACCCCTGGAGGCCCCGGTGATCACCGCGACTTTGCCCGCCAGATCGAAACTGGGAATTTGCGTCAAATGGTCGCTCCCGCCGAGGCCTGCCGCCATGGATAGTTCGTTCCTGGAAAGGGGAATTCGCACCCAGTATAGCATCTGGACACGCCCGCGACAATCCATCCTGGAATCGGAGGCAGGGCAATCGCATCTAAATCCGGAGGCCAAAATATCCCACGAAGGGCGCCCACAAGAGGCGCCCCTACAAATTGTCAATCGTTTTCTGCCGAAAAACCGATCTCCAAGAGGGCTGTTTCTTCGGAGTTGGGCTCGAATCAGGTAGTGTCGCTGGTATTGGCCCAATTAGATGCAATCGCCCTGGAAACGGAGGGTTCAGGCGAGAATCATCGTCGACGGTAGATGAGCGCAGGATCCAGGACCGACTTTTCGTTGTTGAGTTCGTCGGTCAGGACGCCGTCGCGCAGCGGCGTGCAGCGTTCCCCTGTCAAGAGGAATAGCTGCGGGTCTTGTCGGTATCGCGCCAAGCCAAGGTCGAACGCGTCGCGTGCGCGGAATCGTCGTGTAACGGCGTTTCCGACACTGCCCACCCGTGCAAGCCCGCGCCTTTCAAGCAAGTTCCCCAGCTTGTTGAAATCATTGCCGGGGAAGTCCGGCCCCGGGCTGTAGACGAAGGTGGGCAGCGAACGAAGCGACCCGTCCTGCCCGCGAACGCGCGCCTCTACCTCGCGCCAACGGCGGTAGCGGACCTGTACAAGCTGCTCCAGGAGATGAAAGTAGGTACAGCGCAGGTACGGCACGCCCAGCAGCAAAATCTGGGCATCCAACTCGTGCAACTTCCAGAATGGACCGTCGGCTGCCCACGCTGACGGCCCGTGAACGGCGGTGATTTCCCCGGCGTGAGCGCCCAGGGCAGCGACGGAATGGAGCAGATGGCAACTCCGCTGCGCGCCTGCTCTCGTCCGTGTCTCCTCGGTGATCCGGCCCATTTCGGAGGGATCGCGCGCCAGGTCGAAAACGGGCCTGTCGCTTCTGCCATGGGTGAATGTAAATGTCGGTACGACAAGTGTGCCCGAAGGACCCAGGACGTCGAGAAAGGCATCAACGACGGCAGCGCCGCCGCCCTCCACATGTCCCATGCTGCTCATCGCGCTGTGAACAAATACAACGGCGTCGGGCGCCAGTCCAAGCGCGCGCAGGGCTGCGGAAATCTTCTTTCGCGTCAGTGCATCTTTCATAGTGTGACCGCTTCTGCGCAATTCTGTCCTGTCAAGACCTTCCCGTTGTATCCCACACGGTTCGGTCTGTCAATCGCAGACGCCCCTCGCCGCCACTTCTGAGGCAGAATCAAGAAACGAGGCGACCGGCCGGTGCGAACAGAAACCGCTCCGTCCGCATTGAATTTGCAGGGCAATTGCATCTACATCCGGACTCCAAAATATCCCACGAAGGGCGCCCACAAGGGGTGCCCCCACCAATTGTCAACCGTTTTCGGCTGAAAACCGATCCCCAAAAGGGCTGTTTTCGGAGTTGGGCTCGAATCAGGTGGTGTCGCGGGTCTTGGCCCAATTAGATGCAATCGCCCTGATTGGATTTGCCGGACACTTGACATTTCCTTCAGTGAACGATATACTTTCCGAAATGCATTTCAAATCTCCAAGGCAGACGGACCACTCCAAAAGGTCAGCTACCAGTGCAGCAGCCTGCGCAGCAACACGCGTGCTGCGGTAGCGAGTAGCTTCGGTTACGCTGCGCCGTAGGCACCGAAAAGGGGTCACGGCGCAAAGGAAACGCTCGGATGCGCCGTGGAATCGCACCACGGCGTTTTTTTTTGGCCGTTTCGTCGCTGGCATCCACGCAAAGAGGTCGATGTGAAACTGACCAAGGATGAGGTCCGCCACGTTGCTGAACTGGCGAGACTGCAGTTGAGCGAAGCCGAACTGGATGCGTACGCCGGTCAGCTGGGGCAGATTCTGACCTACGCGCAGCAGGTCCAGTCGGTGGATACGAGCGACGTGCCGCCAACGCCCCAGGTTCTGCCTCTCACCAATGTGCTGGCGGAGGATGTGCCGCAGGCGGGCCTTTCGGCCGTGCAGGCGCTGGACAATGCCCCGGATGCAGAGGACGGCTATTTTCGCGTTATTGCCGTATTTGACGATGCGGGGCCGTAGCGGACGTAAAATCATGAGAACGGCGGTCCAGCTTATAGGGCGGGGAGGCCGGCAGGCGCGATGTGTGGTCAGGATTCGATGGAACAAATGACGTCGATGGGCGTGGCGGATGCACGCGCCGGGCTGGCCGGTGGCCAGTTCAGCTCCGTGGAGCTGACGCAGGCGTTTCTGCGGCGGATTGAGGAGGTCGACGGCGCCCTAAACGCCTATCTGCGCACGACGCCGGCGCAGGCGCTGGAAGCGGCCGCGGATGCCGATCGCTTGCGGGCCGGCGGGGACGGACGCCCCCTGTTGGGCGTTCCGCTGGCGATCAAAGACGTGTTGATGACGGAAGGAATAGAGACGACCGCAGGAAGCCGTATTCTGGAAGGATTTGTGCCGCCCTACACCGCGACCGCCGTGAAAAAGCTGGAGGCAGCCGGCGCAATCGTGCTGGGCAAAACAAACACCGACGAATTCGCCATGGGGTCCAGCACCGAGAACAGCGGCTTCGGCCTGACCAGAAACCCGTGGGATGCTGAGCGGGTGCCGGGCGGAAGCAGCGGGGGATCGGCGGCCGCGGTGGCTGCGGATGAAGCGCCGGCCGCCCTCGGCACCGATACCGGCGGAAGCGTGCGCCAACCGGCTGCCCTGTGCGGCGTCGTCGGACTGAAGCCTTCCTATGGCCGCGTCAGCCGCTACGGTCTCATAGCGTACGGCAGCAGCCTCGATCAGATCGGACCGATTACGAAGACCGTCGGCGACGCCGCGCTGCTGCTGCAGGTGATCGCCGGTCCAGACCCGTACGACAGCACCACCTTGCCGGCCGACGTGCCCAATTACGCGGCCGCGTTGTCCGGGGAGATTGGCGGCATGCGCATCGGGATCCCGCAAGAGTACTTCGTGCAAGGCATACAGCCGGAAGTTGAGGCCGCGATTCGAACCGCGATCGATCAGTTTGCGGACTTGGGCGCGGAGATTGTGCCGATTCAACTGCCCAGCACGGAGTTGGCGCTGCCGGTCTATTACCTTGTCGTGACGGCGGAAGCGAGCGCCAATCTGGCGCGCTACGATGGCATTCGATTCGGCCAAAGCGTCGACGGCGAGACGATTTTCGACCATTTCCGGCAAACGCGCGGCGCAGGTTTCGGCCCGGAAGTGAAGCGCCGCATCATGCTCGGCACCTACGCCCTGAGCGCAGGCTACTACGACGCCTACTACCTCAAGGCGCAGCAAGTGCGTACGCTGATCAGGCAGGAGTTCGAGCGTGCCTACGCCGAAGTAGACGTCGTCCTCTCGCCGACTTCGCCGACGACGGCGTTTCGCATCGGCGAAAAGGTTGACGACCCGCTGGCGATGATTCTGACCGACATCTTCACAACCACCGCCAATTTGTGCGGTTTGTGCGGAATCAGCATTCCGTGTGGTTTCGATGGTGAGGGACTTCCGATCGGCCTGCAACTGCTCGGACCTTCACTGGGTGAGGAGGTCATTCTACGTGCCGCGTACGCCTATGAGCAGAGTACCGACTGGCATCTGCGGAGACCGAAGCTGTGAGTGTCAACAACAGACTGAAATCGCGGAAATCAGCACTCTTGCCGAGACATTGCCGCCGGGCAGTAGCCGGCGCATCCTGCCAGCAACGGTCCAGTCGGGTCGCTGGCCGTTGTGGAATCGGCAGCAAAGGCTTCCTCCCGCATTGGGGGAGGGCGGAGCCGCAGGACGCCTTGGAAGGCTTTTTTGACCGGCGCATGCCGGATACGTTTGACAAGAGAAGAGTTCAATTCTTATGAGATCCCCAGAACCACTGACTGTCCCCCGGTCAATGACAAACGATGAAGAGGCTGCCGTGACAAGCGGCTTGCGGCGCTCGCTGGAGAGCCGCCTCAGCAGCCGCGTACGGCGGGTGCCCCCTTCCCCCATCCGGCGTTTCTTCGACCTTGCCACGACGATGGACAACGTGATCAGCCTTGGCATCGGCGAGCCTGACTACGTGACGCCGCCGCCAATTCTCAACGCGGGGGCGGAGAGCCTGCGCGAAGGCAATACGTCGTATACGTCCAATGCCGGCATGTTGGAACTTCGCGCAGGCGTAGCGCGCATGCTGACCGACCTGTACGGCGCGCCGGCCTACGACGCCGAGACGGAGGTGCTGATCACGGTTGGCGTCAGCGAGGCGATGTACCTGGCGATGCAAGCGCTGATCGACGAAGGAGACGAAGTGCTTGTGCCCCAGCCCTGCTTCGTATCCTACACGGCTGATGTCATCCTGGCCGGAGGCACGGTCGTGGATATTCCCACCTATGCTGCCGACAATTTTGTGTTGACGCCGGCACAGCTGGAGGCAGCGATCACACCCCGGACAAAGGTTCTCCTGATCGGTTATCCCTGCAACCCAACCGGAGCGGTGATGAACCGCGCAGAGCTGTCCGAGATTGCGCGCGTGGCGCGCGAGCACGACCTGATCGTCATTTCTGATGAGATCTACGACCGGCTGGTCTACGATGAACATGAGCACGTGATGTTCGCCAGTCTGCCCGGTATGGCTGAGAGGACGATTCATCTGGGCGGCATGAGCAAGGACTACGCGATGACGGGCTGGCGCATCGGCTACGCCGCGGGCCCGGCTGAGCTGCTCGGCGCGATGCGACGAATTCACCAATACTTGATCATGTCGGCGCCGACGGGCGGACAGGCGGCCGCGCTGCATGCGCTGAGCGACCCCGCCGCAGAAGTTGCCGTGCAGGAGATGGTCGCCAGCTACGGCGAACGCCGCAGGTTCCTCGTCGATGGGCTGAACGAGATCGGCCTCGATTGCTTCGAGCCAAAAGGCGCCTTTTACGCCTTTCCCAGCGTCCGCCGCACGGGCATGGATGAGTATGAGTTCTCCGAGAAGCTTCTGCGCGAAGAACGGGTGGCGGTGATTCCCGGCAGCGGTTTCGGCGCCGGAGGAGAGGGTCATGTCCGCTGCGCCTATCCGGTTGAGATGTCGAAACTGGAGGTCGCCCTGGAGAGAATGTACCGATTCCTGCGCCGTCTCGGCGTTTAGCCGGTCAACGCGCCGGGAACGGCAGATCTCTTCTTTGTGATGATGCTACCCGCTGGAATCGGGTGTCGGCGACGGGGTCGAAGAGGGAGTCGGTGTAACAGTCTCTGACGGTGTACCCGTGGGCGTCGGCGTGCCGGTAACGGATTCTGGCGGTGTGCCAGTCGGGGTCCCCGTAGCGGTCTCTGACGGTGTACCGGATGGCGTAGGTGTGTCCGTCGGTGTCGGCGAAGGGAACTGCGCGGAAGGCACAAAGAGCAGCTCGGGCAGCGAGAAGAGCGTCAGCTCCATGGCCGCCTGTGCGTCGATACGCCCATGACCGAACTTATCGTCGCGGCCCGCTTCGCCCAAGTCGGCCGCGCTCTTCTGGATGATCGTCTCCACCTCTTGAGGCTGCAGACTGGGCGCGATCGATAGAATGAGCGCGGCCAGCCCTGCGCCGTGAGGCGACGCCAGACTCGTGCCATAAACTGACCGAAACTCCTCATGGCTGGGAGGAAACGGGCTGAATATGCTGACGCCCGGCGCGGCGATGTCTACAAAACTGCCTGCGCTGGAAAACCAAGCGTGCCCGTCCTCTCTGTCGCTGGCCGCGACTGCGACGACGCCTTCGTGGGCGGCAGGATATGTGAGAGGGTTTCCGTCCTCAAACAAGTTGCCGGCAGCCGCGAAGATGAGGACATTTTCTTCGACTGCGTAGTTGATGGCGCTCTGCATCCCCAACGACGGGCCAAAGCTGATAATGCTTATGTTGACCACGTGAGCGCCCTTGTCCGCGACCCAGTAGAGGGCGCAGGTGAGGTTGCTGCTCATGCCCCGCCCGCGGCTGTCCAGCACTTTCACCGGCATGATCTTCGCATCCCAGGCCAGTCCGGCAATGCCGAGGTCGTTGTTGGCGGCTGCCGCCGCGACGCCCGCCACCTGCGTGCCGTGTCCGTAATCATCGTCCGCTTCGTCGTCTCCGTTGACAAAGTCATGGCCATCTACGATTCGGCCGGAAAACTCCGGGTGGTCCAGATCAGTCCCTGAATCTATGACCGCGATCGTGATGTCTTTCCCGTCGGCCATCTTCCAGGCGCCTTCAGCCTCGATCTTGGTCAGCGCCCACTGTTGATCGAAAAGGGGATCGTTGGGCGCGTCGGCATCCCATTCTGACGACGAAAGAGACCGGCTGTTGTCATAAGGACGGCCCGAGTTGAGGGAGGGAAGGGTAAACTTAGCGGAGTCTGCTATCGAGTTGGCGGCGAATATGAGATAGTCGGGCTCGGCATATTCCACCGAAGGGTCCAGCGCCAGAGCGGCGGCGGCCTCCAATTCAGTTCCGGGGCGGACGCGGTAAACGTGGACCGAGCCGCAGCTTACATCCGATGGTTGCAGATCAAATTCCTCTGCTTTCGCAGGCAGAGACAAGGCGGTTGCGCCTGGGCGGTACTTGATCAGGATGCGGCCCGAAACAAAGGTCTCTTGCCGCCGGATCAGCCGGGGAGCTTGCGCATCGCCTACACAGGAAGCTGCAAGAGTGTGGAGCAGAAGGAGAGAAACGCAAATGAGTAAAGAACGGACGCGAACGTTTTGTACCATGAAGTCGCCGCGGGGAGGCGCCTGTACCCTAACGCCATCCGAATGGGATTTAAGTGAGAAAGATTCCTGCCGAGGACAACCTTTTCGACAGCCCGGCAAATCTGCCCGGGAACACAATGATTATATCATATGGTAAAATCGAAAATGCAAGTGGTCTTTTGCTCGCGACGAGAAGGATGAAATGCCAAACGAAACGACCCTCATTCGCAATGCCCGCATCGTTGACGGGTCCGGTTCGCCGTGGCGATACGGAGACGTAGCGCTGGCCGGTGACCGCATCACGGCGGTAGCCCCGCCGGGCGCGATTCCGTCTGACAGCTGCGCCGAAGTGGTCGACGCCGCCGGGCAGGTTGTATGTCCCGGCTTCGTCGACATTCTCAGCCACTCGATCCTCTCTCTGATGGTGGACGGCCGCAGCCTTTCCAAGATTGCGCAAGGCGTGACGACCGAGGTGATGGGCGAAGGGTGGACGCCCGCGCCGGTCGGTGGAAGAATCAGCCCGGAGCTACCCACCCATCAGTTCTCGCAGCTGCTGGACCCGGCCTGGTCCGAAAGGATGCGAACGTGGAGCCGGTTCCGGGACTGGCTGGAGGCGATGATCGAGCAGGGCGTGTCGCCCAACATCGGCTCATTCCTGGGCGGCGGTACGCTGCGCAAGTTCGCGATGGGCATGGATATGCGCGCGGCGAAAGCGGACGAACTGGCGACAATGGCGCGCGTTACGGCGGAGGCGATGGAGGACGGCGCGTTCGGTGTATCGTTCGCGCTGATCTACCCGCCAAGCAGCTACGCCGACACAGAAGAGGTTGTAGCGGTCGCCAAGGCGATGCGCCCCTATCACGGCATCTATATCACGCATCTGCGTTCGGAGGCGGACGCCTTCCTGGAAGGGCTGGAGGAGGCGCTGGCGGTCGGCCGCGAGGCCGATGTGCCAGTCCAGGTTTACCACCTGAAGGCGGCGGGCACGCGCAACTGGCACAAGCTGGCCTCGGCGATGGAGCGCATAACGGAGGCCCGCTCGCAGGGGATCGACGTCACCGCCGACATGTACAGCTATGCGGCTGCGGGCACCGGCCTGACTTCGGTCCTGCCGCCGTGGGCTGCCCGCGGGCGACAAACTGTACGAGAATCTGGCCGACCCGGCGATGCGCGCCAGGATCAAAGAGGCAGCGCTGCATCCCAGCGGCGATTGGGAGGCAATGGCCGATCTGGCCGGCCCGCAAGGTGTGATGCCAGTCGGCTTTCTGAAGGAGGAAAACCGGCGCTATGTCGGCATGCAGCTGTCGGAGATCGCAGCGGAGATGGGTGTCGACTGGCCGGACGCGGCCATGGACCTGCTGGCGTCGGAGGGGCAGCGGATCAGCTCCTTCTACTTTGTCATGAGTGAAGATAATCTGCGGCGGCAACTGCAGCAGCCGTGGATCATGATCTCAACCGACGCCGGGGGTATGGACCCCGCCTGGGCTGCGGCAACCGGGCCCTACCACCCGCGCGCGTACGGCACGTATGCACGCGTATTGGGCAAGTATGTGCGCGAAGAAAAGGTCATTCCGCTGGAGGACGCGGTGCGGAAGATGTCATCGGCCCTTTGCGATCGGCTCGGTCTGCGCGACCGGGGACAGCTGCGCGAGGGTTTCTACGCCGACGTTGTGATCTTCGATCCGGAGACGGTCGGCGACCGGGCCACATTTGCCGAGCCGCACCAACTCTCGGTCGGCGTACGCGACGTGTGGGTCAACGGCGAACGCGTTTTCGCCGCCGCCGCGCACACCGGCGCTCTGCCAGGCCGGATCGTGAGCGGGCAGGGGCGCCTAAACTAGAGTGCCTGTATTTCCAGCTTCATCCATCCTCTGATGTTCATTTCTGACTCGATCGAAAGCTATCTGGGAAATGCGGAAACGGGGACGCCCCATACGCGGCGCACCTACCGCACGGCATTGAATCTCTTCCGCCAATACCTGCAGGAGGATGGGCTCCCGCCGGAGACAAAGGACCTGGACTATTTGGACGTGGACCGGCTGCTGGGCTTTGCCACGTGGCTGCTGGACAGGGGCGGCCTTGGCCAGCGCACGCTGCACACCTATCTGGCCGCACTGGTGGGCTGGGTGAGCTACTTGCAGGTGCGGGGCTGGCTGCCGTTCAATTCCCAGGAGCTGGCGCGGCTGCAGGACGGCGTCAAGCGCATCCGCCGCAACCAGCGTCCGCCCGAGCTGCTGCCCTATCCCCCCGCCTGGAGGAGATGGAAGCGCTTGTCACGGCCGCGCGCGAGACCTCGCTGCGCCGCCCCGACGATCCGCGCGAACGGCTGGCCCGCCTGCGGGATATTGCCATTGTCGAGACGCTGCGATGTTCGGGCATGCGGGTGGGGGAGCTGGTCAGCATTGCGCGCAAACAGTTGGAGGATGACGAGCGGGCCGCGTGGGTTGTGGGGAAGCGCAGCAAGGTCCGCAGAGTCTATTTTGATGAACGGGCCTGGGATGCCATCCATCGTTATCTGCAGGAGCGGCAGCGGTTCGACGGCGCGACACGGCGTCCGCTGTCCGAACTGCCGGTCTTTGCGCGCCATGACAGGAGGGCCGGTGCCCAGGTATTGCCGCTATCGACGCAGACCGTGCAAAATACGATCCGCCGGCTGGCCGAGCGGGCCGGCCTGGCCGCCAAGGGCATCACGCCGCACGCGCTGCGCCACTACTTTGCCACCCGCATCTATCAGACCACGCACGACCTGGCGGTCACCCAGACTGCGCTTGGCCACGCCAGCCCCAATACGACCCGCATCTACGCCAAGCTGGAGGACAACGCGGTGCGGGAAGCGCACCGCGCCGCCTTTGAACGGCGGGATGAGTAAGGGAGCCGGTCAGCCGCCATCTCCGTCCGGAGACCGGCCCCCTAAATCTCCTTCTCTCCCGCCCGCAAGAGCAGCCAATAGGGAACGAAGCCGTAGTACCAGGCGAGAAGCAGGGCGATGCGCAGTCCGTGGAAGCCGTCGCGCCAGCCCTGCAAATCGAGGAATCGGCGGCGCAGTTCGCGCAGCGGCTGGAGGAGCAAGTTGTGCGGCCGTGCGCGGGCGCCCTGTTCGGCGAGGATGCGCGCCTCGTAGCGGGCGTACACCCGCTGCTTGCTGTGAAACTGGGGCCAGTCCGTGTAGTTGAAATGCAGCAGTGGTTCGCGCAGCCTGCCCTCGACGCCGTCGAGGATGACGACTTCGTGGACTTCGCGGCTCAGGTCGTAGCGGGCGCAGCGCCGCCGCAGAAGCCGCAGCTGATAGTCGGGCGTAAAGCCGCCGCCGCGCATCTCGCGGCCGACGATGAAGTTGCGGCGGGGAATCGAGTAGCCGGCGCAGCTCGCGTCGCGGCTTGCCTTCAGAACCTCCTGCGCGAGTGTCGGGGTCGCCCGTTCGTCGGCGTCGATAAAGAGGACCCATTCGCTGTCGATGCTGTCGAGGGCGGCTTGGCGCTGGCGTGCGTAGTCGTCGAATGGGCGCACAACTACGCGAGCTCCGGCCTCATGGGCAACCTGCCGCGTTTCGTCCTGACTGCACGAGTCCCACACGATGACGGCGTCGGTCCAGTCGCGCAGGGCCGCGATACAGTCGCCGATGTTGTGGGCCTCATTTCTGGTGATGATGACGGCCGTGAGATGCAACGGCATTGGATTCCACGCGTACCATGGCGGCAGGCGACTAACCGCAGAGCTTCATCACCCTCGCATAGGTGTCAAGCTGCTCGCCAAGCCGGTCGCCGCTCAGATGACCCCTGGCGAAACGGCGGCGGGCGATCAGGCCGTTCCAGGCCAGGCCGAGGTGCAGCAGGATCCGCAGGCAGAGGTGGAAATCGGCAGAATAGAGGCGACGGTGCTGGCGAAAGAAGCGGAAACGGCTGGCCCACAGCCGCTCGAATGACTTCCAGCGGACCTGGCCGCTGCTGCGGCCCTCGTGATGGATGATCTGCGCGGTGGGAACGGCGCACACCGGCAGGCCCGCCGCCTGCATGCGCAGGCACCAGTCCATCTCCTCGCAATACATGAAGTAGCCTTCGTCAAGTAGCCCTGTCTTGCGCACGCTTTCGGCGCGTGCCATCAGCGCCGCGCCGAGCACGAATCCGACAGGGAATGGCACTGCGCCCAGCCACTGCCGCCGGGGATAACGCCCGTTGAGCCGGCTGTCGAGCAAGCGGTGGAGCAGGCGCCGGACAACCGGCACGTCGGCGAGCGGAAAGAGATCGAAAAAGAGCTGCGCCAGGCCGGGGAAGGCAAAGGCGGCGTGCTGCAGGCTGCCGTCTGCGTAGTGAAGGCGTGGGCCGCAGGCGCCTGCTTGAGGGTGGTCGCGCAGGAAGGCGGCCATCTTGCCGAGCGCGTCGTCCACGATTTCGGTGTCCGGGTTGAGCAGCATCGCAAAATCCGGCGCCGCTCGTCGGTCGCGTTCATTCCCGAAGCCCAGATGTCTGAGCGCGAGGTTATTGGCGCGCGGGAAGCCCAGATTGTCGGGCGAGGCGATGAGATGGACGTGCGGGAACTCGGCCGCGACCATCTGTGCGCTGCCGTCGCTGCTGGCGTTGTCAACGACGGTTACGTCGACCGCAAGCCAATCGGAAGTGAGCCTCGAAGAGGCGTCAACGCTCTGCAGACAGCTGCGCAGAAGATCGCAAACGTTGTAGGAGACGATGATGACGGACAGGCGCATGGTTGGAGGAGATGCTCTACAGGCAGCGAGATTTCAGAGCGGGAGCCCCTTTACACTCAGTCCACGCCGATGTTGACCGTTATGCGGTCGATATATTCATTGGGATGACCGTAGGCTTCGTGGATCAGACCGCCCCACCAGAGGACGTTAGGGCCGGGGGGCGGGCCGTCAAAGCGAATGCAGCCGTTTACTTTTCCCGACCTGCCCGGCATCAGATACCAGGCCGACTCTTCCTCGAATTCGAGCAGCTGCAGATCTTCCTGGCTCCCGACCGCCCAGCGGAAGGGGTAGACTGTGCCGGCGGTGCTGAAGTGGATGCCGAAGCGAAAGGTGCCGCCCCGTTCGAACCAGAACTCGTTGCGGGCGGCGGCCTCCCTGGCCATCACTGTGAAGTTCTCATTGGTCCAGTCTTCGCGGACTGCGTATTCCTGGCCCGGCCAGGGGCCGGTGGTGCGGATGGGGACTTCACCCTCGTTCTTGACAACGGCAGAGAAGCAGAGTCTCTGGCCGATGGGTACGCTGACGACCCGATTCACCTCCTCGAACTCCTCGCCGTCGATGACGGCGACCCAGTCGATCTCGCCCTGAACGACGTCGGCGCGCGGGACGCCGCCGCCCTCGATCGTCAGACGGCGCGTAACGCGCACGCGATTGCCGGCCAGATCGTTGGCCTCGCCGACGACCAGATAGGGGCCGTCAGGCGGCGGTTCCGCGTTCAGGTCAACGCCGCCGTAATACTTGTAGGAGTGGTTGCCCGGCTCCTCGCGCTCGATCGTGTTCGGTCCCTCGGCGACGTGGATCTTGACGCCGGGATTCTCGGCGTCGAGCAGATAGACCTGGATGTTTTCAACCTCTTTCGTCAGGTCATAGGTGACGCTGACCCAGTCGTCGCGCAGGCCGTCCAGGTTGGGGCGAAAGACCAGGGGTACGACCGCGAAGTTGTCCAGTCGCGGCAAAACTGTGTCCCCATCTTCAAGGACGATGGTACCGTTGGCGCTTTCGGTGACCCCGTCGTCGTCGGTGGCCTGCACGACCCAACTGTATCTGCCATCCTGCAAGACTTGGCTCAGAATCTCATTGGTCCCGTTCTCGAGTGTCTCGACCTCCGGCTCGTCCATCACGCCGCCCCACAACACGCTGTAGCTGCCGGGTGAACGGCGGCGGTCTTTACGGAAGTAGAAGCGGCCGCCGTCTTCGTCCTCGAAGAAGATACTGACGTAGGCGGAGCGGCTGAGGCTGTAGAGAAGCTGCGTGACGTCGGTATCGCCGTCGGCGTTGGGCGATATCCGGTCGGGGGCGACGACCACGTCGCGCAGCAGCGGCCCGAAGCCCCAGTCGAGACGGCCGCATGCGCTAAGCAGCAGGGCGAAGAGAATCAGATAGCGGAGTGACCTGTTCATAATTTGCGTTTCAACAGCGTTAGCGCCGCTTCTGAGTGGCGGACTGAGAACGGGTCAAGTATAACATAGGGAGACGCGGTTGACAGTCCGATGCAGTCGTGATTTACTTTTTCAACCGCTACGACCGGCCAAAAACACAGTTCGGGAGTAATGAAAATGGAGAAGATCCGCTGGGGGATTCTGGGGACGGGCCGCATCGCCGGTGACTTTGCGACCGGGCTCGGCGCGGAGGAAGACGCCGAAATCGTTGCTGTCGGTTCGCGGGCGCAGGCGACCGCCGACGCCTTCGCGCAACGCTTCGACATTCCCAATCGCCACCCGACCTACGACGCGCTCGCCGCCGATCCCGACGTGGACATCATCTATATTGCCACGCCGCACCCGTTGCACAAGGAGAACACGATCACCTGTCTGCGCGCCGGCAAAGCGGTGCTGTGCGAAAAGCCTTTCGCTATGAATGGCGGCGAAGTGCAGGAGATGATCGACTGTGCGCGCACACACGGTCGTTTTCTGATGGAGGCAATGTGGACGCGCTTTCTGCCCCATATTCGTGAGATGAGGCGCCGCATTCAAGATGGCCAGATTGGCGACATCCGGCTGATCCTGGCTGACTTCTGCTATCGCGCGCCGCTGGACCCAAAGCTGCGTACGTTAAACCCCGCGTTGGGCGGCGGCGCCCTGCTCGACATTGGCGTATATCCGATCGCGCTGGCCCATCATTTGTTGGGTGAGCCGGCCCGAATCGCCTCCCTCGCCCATCTGGGCGTCACGGAGGTGGATGAACAGGCGGGTATTCTGTTCCAGTTCGACGACGGCGCGCTGGCGGTGATGTCGGCGGCTGTCAGGGCCAACACGCCACACTCGCTTGTCATCAGCGGTACGGAAGGGGAGATTGTGGCGCAAGAGGGCTGGTGGAGGCCCTCCGGCTTCACCATCAGCCGCGACGGTCACGCACCCGAGACCGTGCACCCTGACATTGTCGGCAATGGCTGGAACTACCAGGCCCGCGAGTGCGGCCGCTGCCTGCGCCAGGGCCTGACCGAACACCCGCTGATGCCCTTGGATGAATCGTTGGCGATTACGCGCCTGATGGATGGCCTGCGCGCGGATTGGGGTTTGCGCTATCCAATGGAGTAGGCGTAGGCCGAGGCTCAGGTCCGGAGGCAACTCTCACGACGAAGGGCTTTCCGGCGCGGCCGCCGCCCGGCGGCAGTATTCGAGGCTCCCTCGCAGCAGAGCGACCACCCGCTCATCGGGCGCGCCGGCGTCGAGCGAGTCCGGCTGCAATTCCAGAGAGATCGAGTAACTGTACCGGTCCGCGGCCAGGCGCGCCAGAAACGCGTCCAGCCGCAGCGAGCCAACTTCCGGCCGGCGGTGTTCGCTGCCGTCAAAGTTGCTCAGATGGACGTGCTTCACGCGCTCGCCCCAACGGTCGTATGCCTCCAGCGGATCGAGACCCCACGTGCCGAGGTGGGTCGTGTCCAGGGTGATATTGGGGAAGCGGACGATCTGGTCGAGCGTCGCGCGGCTGTGGGGGTTCCACAATGCGGGGTTTACGCGCATGCCGAGAGCGCGAAACGAGGGCATATTTTCGATGCACAGCAGGACATCGGTCGAGGCCTGAAGCGCCTGATAACTCCCGTTGAGCCAGGCAACATACTGACGGTGGCCGCGGTCAAAAGGATTGGGCAGCCTAATTATGCGGCTGCCGGTCTGCAGGAAGGCCAACCCCACGCGCATCGGTAGGTGGTGAACGACGACCTGCACGCCAAGTTCTGCGGCCAGTTCGGCCGTGCGCGCAATTGCGACGAACTCGGTCTCGCCCCAGCCGCGACAGTTGCGGTTGAACGGACTGTGGAGCGCGTGGATGGGCAGGGCATGATCGCTGGCCACCTGTTTGAGATAGTCGGCCTGGCGCGTGTCCCAGCGGTTGTCCACCATCATTTCGATGCCATCGAAGCCGGCCTCCGCCGCGAGCGCGAAGACGCGGTCAATGCTGTAATTATAGAGGGAGCCGGTAGAAAGGATGAATCGCATGAAATGGACTCCTGCTGGAAACGGTCCGAGGTCAACGCCGGCTTAAGCGCCTGCATCTATCAGATGCTCTCGCGTCAGACGGAATAGGCCCGCTGCACAAACTGCGCCAGCGACGTCGGGCGGCGGCCCAGCAGCCACCCCAAGACGTTCCCGTTGCCAGCCAGGCCGTAGGCGCTATAGTAGCGGAACATCGCCGCCAGGGATTCGATCGTAACGGCTGGCATTCCGCTCTCTCCGGCCGTCCTCTGCCACCGGTCCAGGGGCATCCGCACGGCCTGGACCGGTCGCTGCAGGTGGTCGGTCAGTTGCTGCGCTATTTCTTCGGAGGAGAGATTGTCCGGCCCCGCCAATTCGTAGATCGCGCCGTCGTGGCCGGATTCGGTGAGCGCGCGCGTGGCAGCTTGCGCGACGTCGGCCAGGTCGACGAGGGCGAAGCGGGCGTGGACATCATAAGGCACGGGGTATGTGCCGGTCGCGGCAATCTCCGTCCGAAAGGCCAGAATGTTCTGCATGTACGCGCAGGGCTGGAGGATGGTGAACGGCAATCCACTGCGGAAGATCATCTCTTCCACGCGCAGTTTCTGCCAGTGGTGGGGCATATCCTCCGTCTGCGGGTGAAGCACCGAGTGGTAGACAAAGCGACTCGCGCCGGCCGCCTGCGCCGCTCGCAACGCCCGTTGGCCAATCTCGAATTCGCGGGCATGCATATTGGGGCAGATGAGATAAAGCGCGTCCACGTCCCGGCAGGCCTGGCGCCACAGGTGCGAGTCCTCCATGTCACCGACAATGGTGTCGGCTCCGGGTATCTCTTCGGCCTGTTCGGCGCGGCGCAGCCACGCGCGAACCGGCTGGCCGGCTTTGACGAGGGCTTTGATGACCGCCTTGCCGGTCTTCCCTCCTGCGCCGGTTACCAGGATCATGCGGGGATGATCTCGTCTATCGCCGCTGTGAAGCCGTCCAAGATCTCTGAACGGGCAGTCTCACCTTCGCTGTAGCGTCCGCGCGGTTCGTAGCCGCGGTCTCGCAGAACGAATACCTCTACGGTCCGTTCGTGGGGATCTACGATCCAGTACTCCGGCACGCCCGCCTCGGCATAGATTTCGTATTTGAGTTCGCGATCATATTCCGCGTTGGACGGCGACAGGACCTCCATCACCAAGTCGGGCGCGCCCTGAATGCTGAGTTCGCCAACGATGTGTAGTCGTTCATTGAGAATGAAGACAATGTCCGGCTGGACAGGGTCGCCCAATTGCTGAGGGAGAACTACATCGATTGGGGAAACAAAGGACTTGCCGAGACGCTTGGCTCTGAGAAATTCAACAAGAAAGTAGGAAATCAGCGTGATGACATCTTGGTGCACCGGTCGCGGGGCTGGCGACATGAAAAGTTCTCCCCGAACTACCTCGTAGCGGAAGCCGTCGTCGGGGAGGCGGGCGTAGTCGTCATAGGTCCACTGCCCCTGGACCGGCGACCGCTCCGTCTGCGCAGCGTATGTGGCTGTTCGGGATTCGCGCATGCGCCGCATCTGCCCCTCCATTTCCTTGACGCGACAACTGGTGACCGGTCCGGGAACCGGCCACCAGCCACTCATATGGGCGGAACCTGCTATTCGCCGCCCTCGACCAGTTCGACTTCGATCGGCGAGTAGCTCTCTCCCATCGCGTCGCCTTCCAGCAGCCCCAGGGCCGCCTCGGCCAGGTCGCTGCGGAACGCGCCGTCGCTCGGCGCTTCAGCGATGACGCCGCCGTCAACGGAGACCTGTACCGTCTGGTCCCACAGCGCCTGGTCCATCACGCCGATCCCGTTCGGGGAGGGCCAGATCAGCTGGTTGATCTCGTTCAGCTGCCAACTCATGTGGCTGTGGCCGAGCGTGGGGCCGTTGTCGAGCACGACCTGAACGCAGGCGTCGAAGCTGTCGCGGCAGAACTGCCAGCCCTGGAAGCTCGCTGCCAGGAAACGCAGGGCGATATCCTCGTTGCCCTCTTCCGCCAGCCAGGCCTCGCGGGCGAAGACGTGGTCCTGCAGCATGGCCGTGCCAACGTCGTTGAAGTCGATCACGACCAGGTCAGACGGCTGGTAGAGTTCGCCCGTTTCCGGGTTGATCGCCTCCAGCACCTGGGCGTACTCGTTGTAGGTCATCGCCTGGGCCGCGTCCAGCTCCCGGTTGAGCAGCGCCAGCATGTCGAAGCTCTGCTGGATGATGGTCACGTCGTCCTGGTTGTTGGGGTCGATGCCCTCGGCGCGCATGGCGACGAACAGCTCATGCTCGTTGCCGAATCCCCACGTGCCGACCTTCTTGCCCGCCATGTCGGCGATAGTTGGGACCGGCGCGTCGGCCCAGGAGACTTCGAGCGTGCCACTGCGCTGGAAGACCTGGGCGATGTTCACCAGGTCGGCGCCCTCGGCGCGCGAAGCCAATACTTTCGGCACCCACGCCAGCCCGAACTCGGCCTGGCCCGAGGCAACGACCTGTTGCGGCACGATGTCGACCGCGCCCTCAAGAATCGTCACATCGAGGCACTGGTCGGCGTAAAAGCCCTGGTCAACCGCGGCAAAGTAGCCGGCAAACTGGGACTGCGTAACCCACTGCAGTTGCAGCTTGACAGGCGTGACTTCGGCGCAGGCCATGTCGTCCATGGGCGCCTCTTCAGCACCTGATTCCGCCGCCGGAACAGCGGGCGCCACGCACGCGCCCAGCACAAGGACCAGCAGCGCGCCCACTGTCAGCAAGAATGTGGTTCGAGTCTTCATGGTCTCCTCCTGAGAAGCAGTTAGATTGAAAAAGATCGCCGAGCTAGGGGCGGAAGGTCTGATGCCAGGGCATTGCCAGCCGTTCCGCCGTCAGAATGATGATATAGAGAGCGATGCCCAGAAGACAGGCGATAAGAATTGCGGCCCAGGCCGACGCAAAACGAAACAACGCGGCCTCCTGGGTAATGAAGACACCGAGCGCAATGCGCGGGCCGCCGAAATACTCGCCCACGATTGCGCCGATCATGGCAAGAGCCCCGGCCACCTTCAGCCCGCTGAAGAGCGAGGGCAGCGCGTTGGGAACGCGCAGCTTGAGGAGAATCTCGGCATCGCTGGCCGCATACGAGCGCATCAGCTCGAGCGAGCGGTGATCGACCGAAATCAGCCCCCGCACGGTGTTGATCATTATGGGAAAGAAGATCATGATCGTCACGATCGCCATCTTCGAGAATGGGTTGTCGATGCCGAACCAGTTGTTCATTATCGGCGCGAAGGCGATGATCGGCATCGAATTGGCGGCAATGGCGAAGGGCAGAAGCGCCTCGCGCGAGGCGGCCCAGCGCGTTGTGGCCAGCGCCACGGAGATTCCTGCTAAGGTGCCCAGGGCCAGCCCGCCCAGCGCCTCCTTAAGCGTGAACCAGCTCGCGGCCAGTATCGGGGACAGGTTGCGGCCCCGCAACACGGAAACACTGCGCGCGCCCAGCGGAACCCGGAACAGAAGCGCTTCCTCCAATGCCGCCTGCTCCTCGGCCGGGAGAGCAGCCGTCACAAAGACAAAAAGCCGGCGACCGATCGAGGTCTCTTCTGTCGCAGTCGCTTCCCCAGCCTGCCGCGAAGCGTCGATTACCACGACCTGGACCAGGTTGCCGACGATGGCTGACGGCTTGGGCAACAGGAACTGCTGAATGTCAAAGGCGGTCACCAGCACTTCCCACAAGAGCACGAACACGATCAGGATGATGACCGGCGCCCAGATGCGCTGCCTGCGCTCGCTCATTCGGTCGGCCCCCCGGACTTCAGCCCCGCCTCGCTGACGCGCAACGCCTCTCGCACCGCCGTCTCCAGTTCGAAGAAGCGCACGCTGCTGCGCGTTTCAGCATCGCGCGGCTGGGGCAGATCGATGGCGATGTCCTCGGTGATGCGGCCGGGGCGGGCGGACATGACGATAACACGCGTCGACAGGAAGACCGCTTCAGTAATGCTGTGGGTGACGAAAAGCACCGTCGTGTCGGTCTTGCGCCAGATGTTGAGCAGCTCGAGATTGAGCCTTTCTCTCGTCATCTCGTCGAGCGCGCCGAACGGCTCGTCCATCAGCAGGATGGACGGTTCGAACGCGAGCGCGCGGGCGATGGCCACGCGCTGCTGCATCCCACCCGACAGCTGCCAGGGGTAGTGGGCGGCGAAGTCGGAGAGCTCTACAAGCTCCAGCATCGTCTGCGTGCGCTGCTCCTTGTCGGCCCGGCTGAAATCCATCAGCTCGAGAGGAAGCTGCACGTTTTTGGCAACCGTGCGCCAGTCGTACAGCGTGGCGGCCTGAAAGACGATGCCGTAGTCCTGGTCGAGGCGGGCCTGGCGCGCGCTCTTGCCGTTCACGGTCGCCATCCCGGCGGATGGCTCGATCAGATCGCCGACCACTCGCAGCAACGTCGACTTGCCGCAGCCGGACGGGCCGATCAGCGAGATGAAATCGTTCTTTTCGATCTGCAGGTTGATCTCTCTGAGCGCGTGGACCTGGTCGGAGGCGCCTTCCCCGAATGTCTTGTCGATCTTTTCGAGAGAAACGACGGGACCGGTCATGAAGGGTCACCCTTCGCAGTGAAATCGCGCTGGCTACTGCAATTTCTTCGCTTCCGGGAATGCGGGCTTCATGTCTGGAGCGGATCGGGTCAGACCGATGGTCTCGGACCCGATTTATGGCGCCGATTCTAGCACAGGCGCGCCAAAAAAGGCAAGGATAGCAGCTTTACTTCCTTTGGGCAAAACTGAAAAACGGTGGAGGACGCGGTGCAGGTCTGGTGCATGGGTTTTGCGCGGTCGGACTCTCTGGTAAGATGCGGAAACTGCGTCGTGCGGCGTACGCCGCCCCCGAGTGATTGCACGCATACCATGGAGGCAAGCCATGTCTGACCGATTACCGCACATATTGATATTCAACCCGGACCAGTGGCGCGGGGACGTGCTGGGCCATATGGGGAACGCCGGAGCCGTGACCCCTGTGCTGGACCGCTTTGCCGCCGTGGAGGGCATCTCGTTCGCCAACGCTTTCTGCCAGAACCCCGTCTGCACGCCGAGCCGCTGCTCCTTCATGACCGGCTGGTATCCCCACGTGCGCGGCCACCGCACGATGTACCACTTGCTGAGACCCGAGGAGCCGATGCTGCTGCGCACTTTGCGTCAACATGGCTACTTCGTCTGGTGGGGCGGCAAGAACCACGCCGTAACGGCGCAGAACGGGTTCGACGACTACTGTGATGTGAAATACGTGGAGCCCCAGCCGGAGCGGCTCCTGCCGAATCCGCACTCGCTGACGGACTGGCGCGGCGATCCCGACGGCGACAACTATTACTCGTTCTACGCGGGACGGCGCGAGATCCCGGCAGGGGAGACTGTGGCCTACGACTCGGATTGGGCGATGGTCGAAGGCGCGATCGAGCAGATCGGCAACGCGCCGCCGGACCAGCCGCTCTGCATCTACCTGCCCCTGTTTTACCCGCATCCACCCTACCTGGTGGAGGACCCGTGGTACAGCCGGATCGACCCCGCGCTGATCCCCGAACGCACACCCACGCCCGGAAATGAATGGGAGGGCTATCCCAGCCTGATGAAGGGCTTGTACGAAGGCCAGGGGATGCAAGGCTGGTCTGAAGAGCGGCTGCGGGAGCTGCGGCGCACCTACTACGGAATGTGCGCGCGTGTGGACCACCAGTTCGGCATGGTCCTGGATGCGTTGAGGAAAGCCGGCATCTACGACGATACCCTCGTCTTTTTCTTCTCCGATCACGGTGACTTCACAGGCGACTACGGGCTGGTCGAAAAGACCCAGAACACGTTTCAGGACTGCCTGACGCGCGTGCCGCTACTGGTGAAGCCGCCGCAGGGGACGCCTGTCAAGCCGCGCGTATCGGACGCGCTGGTCGAGCTTATCGACTTTCCCGCGACCGTCTACGCGCTCACCGGGATTGACCCCGGCTACGATCACTTCGGGCGCTCGCTTCTGCCCCTGCTGGCGGGAGAGACCGGCGAACATCGCGGCGCCGTGTTCTGCGAGGGCGGGCGCCGGCGCGGCGAACGCCAGTGCATGGAGCTGGAAAGCTGGGACAACCAGGATGTTCTCTACTGGCCGCGTATGCGGCTGCAGATGTCCGAGGGGCCGGAGCACACGAAGGCCGTGATGTGCCGCACGGCTGAACACAAGTATGTCCGGCGCTATTATGAACAGGACGAGCTCTACGACCTGCAGGCGGACCCGCGCGAGACGCGCAATCTGATCGACGAACCCGCCTATAGCGGCGTGCTGGCGGCGCTCAAGGAGCGGATGCTGGACTGGTACGTGGAGACAAGCGATGTCGTGCCGCAGAAGCCGGACCAGTGGCTGGAACGCAGCCCGACTCCGCCCGCGCTCACGATTCCGAGGGCTGCTTGTGGACAAGGACGCGTTCAAGCAGCGTGATGACAAGGAAGAAGAGCATGCCGGTGAGCGAGGCAAACAGGATCGACGCCCAAAGTTTTTCGGGGCCGGTTGCGTAGTACTGGTTGAAGTTGAGGATGACGCGCCCAAGCCCGTCGGCGATGCCGCTGGGCAGCTCGCCAATGATCGCACCGACCACGCTGGCGGTCGCCGAGACCTTGAGCGCGGTGAAGATATAGGGCAGCGCCGCAGGGACACGCAACTTCCAGAGGATGTCCCAGGAGGAGGCCGCGTAGGAGTGCAACAACTCGACGGCAGTTGGCTCTGGCGAGCGCAACCCCTGCAGCGTGTTGATCGTGACGGGGAAAAAAGTCAGGTAGGCGGCGATGACCGCAACCGAAAACCAGCTGCCACCCAGCCAGATCACAACCATCGGCGCGATCGCCAGCAGTGGGACCGTCTGCGACGCCACCACGTAGGGCAGCAGGCCGCGCTCCAGCAGGCCGGAGTGGGCGAAGGTGATGCCCAGCACGAATCCGAGCAGGCCGCCGATGAGAAAGCCGGCCACCGCCTCCTGCAGCGTGAAGAGCGACGCGCGCATCAGAATGGTCAGAAGAATCGTGTCGCTGCCGCGCCGCGGCGGCTCGAGGATCGTTCCTATGATCTCCCACACGTGGGGCATGGCGCGGTCATCGGCGCGTATCGGCAGTTCGATTTCGCATAGACCAACAGCGGCGCACAGCGCGCCGGCCGGCTTCTCTTCCTCCGCCTGCACCGGCACCGTCCCGCGCAGGAAGGCTCCGCCCGGCGCGCCCAGGAGCTTGTACGCCTCCCAGAACAGCGTCAGCAGCAGAAGGATGACGAAGAAGTAACCGACCGCGCCCAACGATCCCGCCCTGGCGAATCTCACAACACCTCTCCAAACGGTTTGCGCCGCAGGAATTTGCCTTCGCCGGGGGCGCCCAGCCACTCTTCGCCGTCGACGATCACGCGTCCGCGCAGGAGGACTTTCTCGGGCCAGCCGCGCACGTGCATGCCCTCGTAGACGTTGTAGTCGGTGTTCATATGGTGCGTGGCCGCCGAGATCGTGTGCTCCCTGCCGGCATCCCAGATGACGATGTCGGCGTCGGAGCCGACCGCGATCGTGCCCTTGCGCGGGTAGAGCCCGAAGATCTTGGCCGGGTTCGTGCTCGCGATCTCGACAAAGCGGTTGGCGCTGTAATGGCCGCCGCCCACACCCGCATGCCACATCACCGGCATGCGGTCCTCGATGCCGGGCATGCCGGTGGGAATCTGGTGGAAGGCCTCGCGGCCCAGCTCCTTGCCGGCGATGCGCCCTTCCACGCCGCCCTCGTACCAGAAGGGGCAGTGGTCGGTCGAGATCGCCTGCAGGTCGCCGCCGGCCAGCGATTTCCAGAGAACAGCGGCATCCTTGTGCTGGCGCACCGGTGGCGAGCAGACATATTTCGCACCCTCGTAGCCGGGCCGCGCGAGATCCTCCTCAAAAACAAAAAGATACTGCGTACAGGTCTCGCCCATGACCGGGAAGCCCTTGTCGCGGCCCAGCGCAATCTGCTCGACCGCCTCTTCGCAGGTGACATGGACGACGTAGAGCGACGCGCCGCTGATGCCCGCAAGCGCGACAGCGCGGCCGGTCGCCTCCGCCTCGGCGATCGCCGGGTGGGCAACCGCGTGGTATTTCGGCTCGGTCTTGCCCTCGTCGAGCAGCTGTTTCGTCAGCTCGGCGATGACATCGCCGTTCTCAGCGTGGACCATGATCAGCAGGCCGTGCTCCGCCGCCACTTGCATCGCGCGAAAGAGCGTCGTGTCGTCGATCTGAAAGAGGCCCTTGTAGGCCATGAACAGCTTGAGGCTGGTGATGCCTTCGTCGATGACCGACGGGATCTCGGCCATCACGTCGTCGCGCAGGTCGGTGATGGCGACGTGAAAGCCGTAATCGATCGCGGCTTTGTGTCCAGCCTTGGCATGCCACTCCTCGATTCCTTCCTTGAGCGAGCCGCCCACCGGCTGGATCACGAAATCGAGATGCGTTGTCGTCGCGCCGAAGGCGGCCGCGCGATGGCCGGTAAAGAAGTCGTCTGAGGAGACGGTCCCGCCGAAGGGCAGCTCCAGGTGCGTGTGGACGTCGATGCCGCCGGGCAGCAGCAGTTTGCCCGCCGCGTCGATCACCTGCGCGCCCTCTGCCGGCAGATCGCGCCCCATCAGCGCAATCTGCTCGCCATCGATGAGGAGGTCGGCTTGAACCGTGTCGGCGGCGGTGACGATCGTTCCGTTCTTGATCAGGGTGGGCATCTTTTTGTCCTCTCTGTCCGGCCGGCCCTGGCGGGTCCAGACGTTGGGCCGAAGGCGGCAGCTCTCGACGCAGACGATCAGGCAGCGGCGATCTTCCCGTACATGTCGGGCCGGCGATCGCGCAGAAACTGCCACGTGTCGCGCACCTCCTGGATCTGGCCCAGGTCCAGGTCGCGGATAATCAGCTCCTCGGCGTAGGGGTCGCCCTGCCCAGGCAGATCGTCGCGCTCGCCCAGCGCGGTGACAAACTCGCCGCGCGGCGTGCAGAAGTAGCTCTGGCCGTAGAAGTCGTTCTCTCCCAGCTCGGATTCGACGCCGACCCGGTTGATCGTGCCGACGAAGTAGCCGTTGGCGATGGCGTGGCTGGTCTGCTCGATGCGCCACAGATGCTGCGACAGACCGCGCGAGGTGGCCGACGGGATGAAGACGATCTCGGCGCCGTTCAGGCCCAACATGCGCGCGCCTTCGGGGAAGTGGCGGTCGTAGCAGATGTAGACGCCCACCTTGCCGACCGCGGTGTCGAAGACCGGGTAGCCGAGGTTGCCGGGCCGGAAGTAGAACTTTTCCCAGAATCCGGGCAGATGCGGCAGATGAGTCTTGCGGTACTTGCCGAGGTAGCTGCCGTCGGCGTCGATCACGGCTGCAGTGTTGTAGTAGAGGCCGGGCTGCTCCTCTTCGTATAGAGGCACGACCAGCACCATCTTCGTCTCCGCGGCCAGCTCCTGCATGCGGCCGGTGGTCGGACCGTCGGGGACGCGCTCGGCCGTGCCGTACCAATGCGGGTCCTGCACCTGGCAGAAGTAGGGCCCGCAAAAGAGCTCCTGGAAGCAGATGACCTGCGCACCCTGCCCGGCGGCCTGGCGGGCGTATTCTTCGTGCTTGCGGACCATCGACTCCTGGTCGCCGGTCCAGGAAGCCTGCAGAAGGGCGGCGCGTACAATGCGGGACACAGGCGGGCCTCCAGTGGTTCCAATCGGTTCCGGACTGTCTTGTTTGGGATTGTAGCAGAGCATGGGCTCGATCGGGAATTCCCCATTCTCCCCTGTTATTCGCGCTCCTGCCTCTCGGTGAACGCCGTGATACAATAATGCTTTACGGGAGTCTAGCGTTGGTCAATGCACTCCCAGGCCCTGGTCAAGGGGCTTTTGCGTCACCCGACGGAATGTGGCCGGAAGGAGCCCTGTCCGTTTCGTTCACCCTAAGAGGAGACTGTCGATGAAGAAACAGTGGATCGTAACCGCGTTTCTGGTCGTGCTGTGCGCAGCCGTTCCCGTCTTTGCTTCTGAAGAGCTGCCCGACCTCAGGGCGCAGGTCGTGGACATCCTTGTCCGCCTGGAGAAGGTTGAGGCCTACGAAGAACGCATCGCCGCGCTCGAAATTCAGGTCGCCGAACTGACCGGGCCGGTCGAGACAGAGCCCGCGAGTGGCTCGGGAGAGCCAGTCTCGATGACCGAGGAGGAGTATTTCGGCTGGTTGGAGCAGGAGATGGTGCGCTTCGAGGAGCGTGCGGCGGGGTTGGAGGAACTGTTCGAATCGGACGATCCCATGAAGACGTTTGCGGGACTGTCTGAGGTGCTGGACATGCTGTTCGAGTTCCATGACGCGCACAGTCTAATCGACACGCCCTCTCCTGTTTACGACGACGTCCAGCCGGTCCTCAGCTGCGTCGTGGAAAACCTGGAGCCGCTGCGAGGTATCGAGGACAAATCGGTGACGGAGGCGTTTGCTGCCCTGATGCCGTTGTTCATGGTTCTCATGGAGAACCCCGACGACTTCCTGGTCGAATGCAACCTTGATGCCATCGAGGGGATCGAAGAGCTGTTCCCGGTTGAGATCGAATAGCTAGCCTATCCGTCCTTTTTGGCACTTCTCAGTTCAGACGTAACCCGCGCTGTAGCTGGCGAGGGTGCCTATGTCGCGCTCACACTTGCCATGCTGACGATGCGGCCAGCGCATTGGATAGGTTGAGCTCATCGGCGACCGCCTGTATTCGCAACTCTTGTGACGAGTACCATGCGGAGTAGAGGCTATCGTCCTGCCGTTCAATTCTGCGCCGGGCCTTCTCCTCCTGGACAGAGGCAGAGCAAAGGGCCAATCGCGAATTTAGTTTTCGTATCGTTTCTCGCCCCCTTCTGACCAGTCCGACCCTCTCTATGCAATTGCCCTCTATGAGTGCGTACCGTGTCGTGCCATCTGCCTCAGTTCTGGCAAGCGTGTACCCGTTGTGATCCGCCTGACTCTGGCCGGAATCAGCGCCCCGGTCAGATCACTCGTAAAGGAGTCCATCGTGGAGAAAAATGGATCGTAACCGTGCTACCCGTAGTGTTGAGTGCGGTCGTCTACATCTCTAGCCTTTGGGGGGAAGCTCAACCTCCGACCGTAGGTCGTGGATATCTTTGTTCGACTGGAGTAGTTCAAGGCCAATGAGGAAGTCATCACCGCGCTGGATCTTCAGGTCGCCGATCGGATTGAGTCGCCCGAAGCGATACCCGCGAGCCGCTCGGAAGAGATCGCAGCGACGACTGAGAAAAAGCACATAGACCAATTGGAGCAGGGAATGCTGCGCCTCAAGAAGTCTGCATTTGAACTGAAGGCGATTACCATTCTGGACAATCCCAACAGTTTACAATCTGCAATACTTCCAATTATGGAAATGTCATTTGCGTTCCACGACGCACATGTCCGAACCTGGGCTGCTTCTTCCATGTATGACGAGAATCAGTCGCCTCTCAACTGCGTCCTGGAAAACCCGGAGTTGCTGTGAGGCATGAGCGAGAAATCGTTGGCCGAGGCGGATGTAACTGTCTTTTCGATGACATCGGGGCTGTTGGATAAAACCCCGGCACTTCTGGTGAAGGCAGGCAACCTGGACGTGGCACTAGAGTTGCTCGAAAGAAGGTTATTCGATTGAGCATGGGAGAAGTAGAGTTGCCGCCTTAGGCTCTGACACATGGCCTCTGCGCCGAAAATCCACTTGCGTCGGACTCACAGCTGGCCCTGGAGAGGTTCGCCCAGAAACCCTTTGGCCTAGAAGGCTAGTCGGAATGAGGAATGGAGTCGGGGAGTCAGGAAGGTAGCTTCTCCGACCCTGAAGCACTTGCTCATGTAGTTCTGAGGAACTTGCAATTGATTCTCTCAAAGAAACTCAAATCACCACACCGTTGCTCAATTGGTCCATAATGGACTGGGAATGCTTTAACTGACGCTTTCCACTAGGGGCATCTGCCTGTCAAATCTTTCCGCACCGACTTTCTCCCCGATAAGAGGACGGATATCTACCACGGCACCAAACTCAACAAATACGCCAAAAAACTTGCCATAATTGCTTCCCCAATAGACGGCTGCGCATGCCATTGGGGCTCCTTTGCCTCCAGTGCGTCCGCTTTCCATAAACTTCAGTCGGGTATCATACAAGAAACAAATGGCTGATGCTCTGCCAAATACACTCTTCTTCCAATGCCCGGTGTTGGTGGCAACGGGAACCAAGGCTATGATTTCTGCCCCATAAGCCTGATGCGATTCAGCACAGCGGGCTAGCCACTGTTTGATGGACGTGCCGCGCTCTCTGTCAATTCCATAAGGCGGGTTAACGTAAATCGTTGGGTAGTTCCATGAATCCCTAAGGCCATCGTTTGCAGGCAACCTATATTCTACCGTTGCTTCAACGATGGAGTACTCGCTTGAGCAAGGATCAAGATCGATCTTTCGTCCAAACACTTCCCTGACCGCTCTGACATACTTCGGCGGTGTTCCCCAATCCTGGCTCTGGGAGTTGATCTTTCTGCCAGCAGTCATTCAAGAATCTCCAGCCACTCTTTGCAGCGCAACATCTGGATCTGATCTTGCAGCTGACCCAGACTTCCTTTCTCCGGAGAGATCACATTGAACCAATTCTCGATCTTGGAAGCATTGTTTGCAAAGTATCTCAAAAGCTGCTTATGTGCGGACCAATTCATCTGCACTTTTGTGAATTGGTTCTTCCTTTTCTCGGGGCCATAACTTGCGTGAAATGCTTGTATTATCGAACGGAACTCCGGAAGTGGATCGAGAATGACGTCCTCCAAGAAATCTATCAACCCTTCGTCCGACAGGAATACAAGCCAGTCATACGACTGAGCCAGCACCTTTAGATCCTTGTTGTGGTCTTGCGCAGTGAACCAGTTTCCGTGATTGCTTACAACGCCGCAGGTTAAAACAAAGTTTCGCAGCAATTTGGGGTCATGCGAGTGTACAACCTGATTCAATAGTTCGTGGTAAGGAGCTGAGCAAAATACCTTGCCGTCAAAGTAAATAACTCCGAACAGTTGTCCTGATTCTATCCGTACCTTTTGCACAGATAATTGTTCGTTCGTTCAAACTCTCTGAAAGCAGTTGGCGAGGTGTCGGATCGAAGAACACGATTAGCTGTGAGAGATTTATTTGAAACAACACTAAAATCGTATGTAGTCAAAACGGGATGCAATGAATACTCAACATTGTGTGTTACTTCCAGCCTACCAAATTCTGGAACCCTTGTCTCAATAGAAATCGCGGAACTCAGTCCCCAGGATTCTAGCAAGTAAAAGGTAATTATTTCTACAATGGTTCCTAAAGCTCTTCCTGCCGCCTTTTTGGAATCCTGCGCGTAGCCAAACACACTGTCTGTGAGAGTCTTTTGCAACTGATCGACTGACTTACATGACATAGCTTCTTACTCCAATTCCTCGAGCGGGGCGGCGAGCCAGAGATAGCGCAGCTCCTGCCGCACATAGCGCAGGACGGCTTCCTCCATCGCGTGCGGGTACTCTACGTTCCACTGCGCGCAGATGGCGGGGCCGTGCTTCTGCATGATGCGGGCGAGCCGCAGCTGAAAGCGGGCCAGCTCTTCGAGAGACAGTTCGTTCAGATGGGCCGCGTTTTCCGCCAGCCGGCGGAAGCGCGTGGGAAGGAAGTCGTTGAGCGCCTTGACGCCTCGATCGCGGCGGCGGCCGCCGGCGACGCTGAGAACGTCCGTGAGCAGCAGCAGGATCAGAAAGTTGCCGGCCGCGCAGATCAGCTTCTCGTCGCGACCCAGGGGCACGGGCAGCATCGAAACGCAGCGCCAGAACTCGGGGACCGCACGGTTCAGCTCGGCGGCTGCGGCTTCGGGCGTCAGCTCTTCGCCCGGGTTGGGCTGCCACGCCAGGGTACCCTCCTCAGCGTACAGCACGCGCGTCTCGCCTTCGGTGACATCGGCGGTCCCGTCCCCTTGCAGCCAGACATCGAGGCGCATCGCTTCGTCGGTCATGGCGTTGACCATGCGCCCGTCGAACATGCGCCGCACAAAGACGAGGGGGCGGATCCGCGCCAGCCACGCTTCCGCTTCCTCGCTGAACTCTTCCAGCGCGGAGGGTTCGATCAGCAGATGGGCGTCGACGTCGCTCCAGCGGTCTCCCTTGCCCTTACCAAAGCTTCCGGCCAGCCAGGCCGCGCGCACGCGCGGGTCATCTTCGGCTTCGGCTGCCAGCGCGTCGATGAAGCGGGCCTGTGCCGTGGTCAATTGGCGCCCTCCTCTGAAGCCTCGGTGACCAGCTCGAACAGCCGGTTGGGGCTGAGCGGGATCTCGCGCACCTCCAGGCCGATGTCGCGGAAGGCGTTGTCGAGCGCCTGCGCGAAGAGCGCGCCCACCGGGATCGCGCCGGCCTCGCCCGCGCCTTTCACGCCCAGCGGATTCAGCGGCGAGGGCGTCACCACGTGATCGCTGACGATGTTGGGCACGTCGGTGGCGGTCGGCAGCAGGTAGTCCATCAGTGAGGCGTTGCGCAGCGCACCGTTATCGTCGAAGTGCAGCTGCTCGTAGAAGGCGTTGCCGATGCCCTGGGCAACGCCGCCCTGGATCTGCCCATCAAGAATAAGGGGGTTGATCACCGTGCCGCAGTCGTGGACGACGACATATTTTTCGATTTCGAGCAGAAAGGTCTCCGGGTCCACCTTCAGGATCATAGCGTGGACGCCTGACGCGGTGGCGCCGCGCTCCGGCCCGAAATACTCGGTCGCCTCCAGCCCCGGCTCCGTCCCCGGCTTGACCGCGCCGCGCATCGGGTTGGCCTCGACCGCCAGCTCTCCGAGGGAGATCGATGTCTCCGGCACGCCCTTGACCCGCACCTGCCCGTCAACCAGCTCAAGGTCTTCCTGCGCGGCTTCCAGTTTTTCACCTGCCAGTTTGAGGATTTTGGCTCGCACCTTGGCCGCGGCCGCATGCATGGCGTTTCCGGCGACGACCGCGCCGCGGCTGGCGAAGGTGCCGGCGCCCCAGTAGAAGAGGTCGGTGTCGCCGGTAACGATATGGACGTCCTCGACGGCGGCGCCCACCTGGTCGGCCACGATCTGGGCGAAGCTGGTGAAATGGCCCTGGCCCTGCGTGCCGACGCCGGTGGCGACGCTGACCTTGCCGCTGGCCGTGACGGTCACACGGGCCCCCTCATACGGACCAATACCGGTACCTTCGATATAGTTGACCACGGCGATGCCGACGCGTTCACCGGCCGCCTCGCGGCGCGGCTGTTCGGCGCGGGTGAATTCTTCGAATCCAATCAGATGCAGCGCGCGGTCAAGCGCCGGCTCGTAATTGCCGCTGTCGTAGACGAGCGAGGTGAAATCCTGGAAGATGATCTTGTTGTCGTAAGGGAACTGGTCCGGCCGAATGAAATTGCGGCGGCGGATCTCGTCCGGGTCGAGCGACAGCTCCCTGGCGGCGATGTCGAGAAGCCGTTCCATAACAAAGACGCCGTGCTGCCGACCGGCGCCGCGATAGGGAGTGACGATCGGCTTGTTGGTAAAGACGCTGACAAACTCGGAGTGGTAATTCGGGACTACGTAGGGGCCGAGGAGCGTGCACTGGCTGCTGATCGGAACGGTCAGGCCGTAGGGCGCGTAGGCCCCGGCGTCGTGGAGAAAGGCGTCCTTCACGCCCAGGACCGTGCCGTCGCGCTTGAGGGCGATGGCCGCGTCATGGACCTGGCCCCGCTCCTGCGTCGTGGCGTAGAAGTTCTCCTCACGGTCCTCGATCCATTTCAGCGGCCGCCCGAGCTGCAGCGCGGCCCAGGCGAGCAGGACCTCCTCCGGGTAGAACATCATAATCTTGGGACCGAAGCCGCCGCCGATGAACGGGGCGATGACGCGCACCTGGTGTTCGGACAGGCCGAGCATGGCAGCCAGGCCGTTGCGGATCGCGATCGGCGCCTGGGTGGTGTCCCAGAGGGTCAGCTGCTGGCTTTTGTCGTCCCAGCTGGCGACGATGCCCCGGTTTTCCATGGCCGCGGCCGTGCCGCGGTCGTAGAGGAGGCGGCGGCGGATGACGGTGTCGGCTTCGGCCTCGGCCTGTGCCCAGCTGCCCTTAGTCTGCACGACGGCGGCGCTGACATTGCGCTCAAGGTCCTCGTGGACGAGGGGCGCGTCGGCAGCCAGGGCCGCTTCGAGGTCGACGACGGCGTCGAGCGGTTCGTAGTCCACGTAGATATCGTCGAGCGCGTCTTCGCCGATATACCGGCTTTCGGCCACGACCATGACGACGGCTTCACCGGCGTGGCGCACCTTCTCCTTGGCCAGGGGCACCTGTGTGCGCTGGTGGAATTCGAGCTTCTCCACCGGCGGCGGCGGCACGAGAAGCGGTCCGGGTTGCCAGAATTCGCCCAGGTCGTCGGCCGTATAGACAGCGATGACGCCGGGGCGCTCGCGTACGCTGCCGAGGTCCACTTCACGGATGCGGGCGTGGGCGAGGTCGCTGCGCAGAAAGGCGACGTGCAACATGCCGGCCATCTGCACGTCGTCGGTAAAGAGCGCGCGGCCGGTCAGCAGGCGGGGGTCTTCATTGCGTTTGACCGGTTGACCGAAATGGCGTGTTGACATAGAGAAGCTATCGAAATTTGGGGCGCTGGGAAAACCACATACCAGTGCCGGAAATTCAGCCATGCGCTGTTGCAGTGACGGCGTCCGGCAACTCCCCCGCTGCCGGTTCTTCTCCGCTTGCGGAGCGGCTCAGCCAGCCTCCAATCGCCAGGGGCACCGGATAGATCGCGGCGGAGACCAGGAAAGTAAACAGGGCAGTGAGCAGATGGTCCGGGATGGTGAAGGACGGCAGGAACTGCAGGAGGTAGAACTCGATCGTGGGCTGGGCGACCAGTGTGTAGCCAACCATAAAGGCGCCGGCTGAAGCCAGTCTAACCTGCCAGTCTCCCGCCCTGAAGCCGAAGCGTTCCATCCATTGGCATGTCAGGTCCAGCAGGATTGCGCCAAGGATGAAAACGAGTGTCATGCGCGGGGGGGCACCGCTCATTACATCAGCGAAGGCAGAAACGGCGACGCGCAGGCCGAAATAGAAGAGCGCAACTATGGTCGCGGTCCACGGGCCGGGCACGAGCCGCCTTGCGACAACCGACAGAAAAAAGGAAGAGACGCCGATTATGGTGGGGTAGAGCCAAATCGGGCGCTTGGCCACCAACGAGTTAATCGAATCCACTTCCCACTCGACGACACCGATGAAGACAAGCAGGAGCAATGCGTTGGCCATGTAGAAGAGTCTGACAAAGCTGAGCCAGTCCACGCTGGAGGCGAATTCGCCGAGTTTCTTCGCGGCATTGACGCGAACGTTCTTCGGGTCATCCGAGCCATTGCTCTCGCGGGTGGATGAATCCTGAGGCCGGACACTCATCCTGCTTGCGCTCTTCTGAAACAGCCCGGCGGCGAAAACTGTCAGACTGACGGCCGAGATGGTCAGGAAGACATGGGGAGGACTCCAGGCGGTTAAATCGATGCCATACAGTTCATGCCAGATCGCGTCGCCGGGAATCGAGAGGAGACCATACCCGGCCATGAGCACGACCGCGCCAACGTAAGGATTGCGCCGCACCCACCGGCGCGGGTCCTTGATTCCCTGTCTCAGGTTTGGGATGGCGATGGCGACCAGCCCGCTGACGGCAACGACAAAGGCAAGCAGGAACCCAGCATAGACCATCAGGTGGGGGGGCCACAGGAAGTCCTCCCCGCCCGGCACGATGCCGGTGATCAGGTGCTCGCTCAAGTCCCAATAGCCCCCGAAGGCGTTCAGCAGCGAGCCGATCCCAATCAGCAAAGCGAGCGTAAAGGAAAGCTTGGCTGAAGATGCGACGGCCATGTTTCCGGAGGCCTGAACGCGCCTGCCGGTCTGCTTCATGGGTGAGAGATAGAGCCACCAGCCCAGAAAGGCCAGGACACCGATGACGAATGTGGTGAAGGTCAGGCCCTGCAAGAACAAGGAATTCACGCAGACTTCTCCTGTATCAGCTCAGCGCCCAACTGCACCGCTTCAACGATCTTCTGGTAGCCGGTGCAGCGGCAAATGTTGCCCGAAAGCAGATCGCGAATCTCGGTTTCGGATGGATTTGGATTCTCGCGCAGAAACGGGACGAGCGACATCAGAATGCCGGGTGTGCAGTAGCCGCACTGGAGCCCGTGCGCCTCCCAAAAGCCATGCTGCAAAGGGTGCAGATCCTGCGGGCCGCTGTCCAAACTCTCGACGGTCTCCACTTCGCGCCGATTGGCCTGCACGGCGAAGAGCAGGCAGGAGCGGACCGCCTCGCCGTCCAACAGTACGGTACACGCGCCGCAGACGCCGTGCTCGCAGCCCACGTGCGTGCCGGTCAGGCCGAGGTCGTGGCGCAGAAAATCACTCAGTAGCAGGCGCGGCTCGACCTCTCGCTCATGGGTGCGTCCATTTGCCGTAAGAGTGATCGAATGCTTCAAGGTGCAGGTCCTTTTGCTAAACCTCAAATTCCGCGTTTGCGCGCGCGGCCGCTTTTGTCAGCACGCGTTGGGCAAGAACGCCGGCCAGATGGCGGCGGAAGGCCGGCCCGGCATGGATGTCGCCGACCGGGTCGATCTCCTGCATCGCCGCGGAATCCGCGGCCGCGCGGACCGTGTCGGGCGTTGGGAGTTCGCCAACGAGCGCCTGCGCAGCCTGGGAGGCCTCGACCGGGCCTTCGCCAACGCTGAGGAAGACAAGCTTTGCATTCTTCACCGTGCAGTCCTCCCCCAGGGTGACGACGGCGGCGGCGCCGCACAGTGCGTAGTTTCCGTGCTGGCGGGCCACTTCGTCAAAGGCCCAGCCGCTCCTCGCGGGCAGGGCGGGGAACACCACTTCAACCAGCATCTCCTCCGGTTGCATCGCGGTCGCGAACAGCCCGATGTAGAAGTCTCGCGCGGCGATCCAACGCGCGTCTGTAAGGCCGCGCACAGAGAAGCGCGCGTCGAGCGCCAATGCCAGGGCCGGCAGCTCCGCGGCCGGATCGGCGTGGGCAAGGCTGCCGCCAATCGTGCCGCGGTTGCGAATCTGCGTGTGGGCGATGTGGGGCATCGCCGCGTGCAGCAGCGGTGACAGTCGTTGCGCTAGGCTGCTGTGCTCCACAGTGCGCTGCCGCGTCATGGCGCCGCAGCGCAGGCCGCCCTCACCCTCGCGCAGGTAGAAGAGCTCGTCGATGCCGTTGAGGTCGATCAGCGCGGCCGGCTGGGCGAGACGGAAGTTCATCGTCGGCACGAGGCTCTGACCGCCTGCGAGCGGCTTTGCGTCGCCGCCGTATTGCGCGAGCAGCCCGAGCGCCTCGTCAACCGTACACGGCGCGTGGTAGTCAAAGACCGCCGGTTTCATGGCTCGAAAGCTCTTGTTCCTGGCCGCAGGCTGCGCTCGTCTGCGGTGCGGGCATAGTCGAAATCCAGTCGCGTTTACTCTTCCACGAACGCGACCGCGCGACAGAAGGCGGCTTCTCCTCCCTTGAAGAGCCAGGGGAAAATACCAATAGTCAGCCGCCGGTTCTGCAGTTTGGGCGCGCCGATCTGTCCGCCCATGTTTTCGACGTGGACGCAGTCGTGCGGGAAGAGCGCATTGTGGGTGAGCTGATAGGCCTCTTCCGGGAAGAGTTCATCAACCGCATCGGAGCCGCCAAACTTCACTTCACATTGCTGGCGCACGCGCTGCCAGTGCTCCAGGCCGCCCCTGCCGAGGAAACGGCCGATCGGCAGATTCATCGGGTGGTCGGTCGAGATCATGTCCACGCCCCAGACGTGAATCTCTTTCTCGATCAGCCACTGGCAGATGCTGTGATGCGGCCCGGGATGGCGGTGGATGTATTTCTCTTCGTCCCCCTCCTCGGCCAGGAAAGAGTACCGGTGCCAGCCGGTGTTGATAATGAGGATGTCGCCGTTGCGCACCTCCACCCGCTCTTCGATGTCCTCCGGGCGAAAGATGTCGAGCTCATCGAGCATGTCGCTCAGGTCGACGATTACGCCGTCACCGTAGAGCCAGTCCAGAGGGAGCTGGTCGATCGTCTTGCCGTTGGTGACGAAGTGGCGCGGGGCGTCCAGGTGGGTGCCCATGTGATTCGACGTCTGGATATATTGCGCGTTGACGCCATGCTCTGACTTGCGTTTGAAGTATTTGACTTCGAACGGCGGATAGAAGGGCCAGAACGAGCAGTCGGCGTTGAGGGGCTGGGAAAGGTCGTACGGTTTCATTGCGAATGTCTCCTGAGCGTTACTTTTTCGGTCAAAGTGCAGGTCTTAGCCAGTTGCTACAGCCCGTATTCATCGGCAAAGGCGATCAGCGCCTCGGTGAAGAGGTCCAGCGGCGGCCGCACGAGGCCTGCGCCGATCTGGCCGACGCCGGCCTCCTTGTGGGCGATGCCGGTGTTGACCCTGGGCGTAATGCCGGTTTCGACGACCGCGCGCAGGTCGATGCCCACGGGCGTTCCGCGAAAGTCGAGTTGGGGAATCGTAAAGCTGGCGTGCTCGGCCGCGGTAATCTCGTACATCTCCAGGGTGGCGTTGAGCGCGTCCTGGGGCGTGCCGCTGACAAAGGTGACGATGGCCGGCGCGGCCGCCATGGCGAAGGCGCCCAACCCGGCGGTCTCGGTGATCGTGCTGTCGCCAATGTCCGGGTTGCCGTCTTCGGCGCTGAAGCCGGGAAAGTAGAGGCCTACAGGCTGGGGGCAGGGCGCGGTAAACCAGCGTTTGCCCAGCCCGCTGACACGAATGCCGAACTCGGTGCCGTTGCGCGCCATCGTCGTTACGAGGGTGCTGCCCTTGACATCATGGGCGGCGTCGGCCATCGCCTTGCAGGACGCCATGACCGGGTTGAGCACGCTCAACGCGTTGTCGCCCAGCGCCCGAATGATGGCGGCTGCAGTCGCCGCGTCTTTCGCGGCCTCAGCGATATGCGGGGCGAGATGCTTCGTAAAGATGATCGAGCCGGCCTTGTTGCGATTGTGGCCCTCGTCGCCCATGTGCAACGCCTCGGCCAGAAGCGCGCGGACGTCCAGTCCGCCGCTTGCTTCGATCGCCGCCCCCAGCACCGGAGCCATCACCGCGTGCATCCAGCGCAGCCTGTCCTGCACCTCCCCGCTGTAGGCGCCGTAGCGCAGGACCTTGCCGTAGCCTTCGTTCAAATTGGAAAAGGCGCGGTTGCCGTGGGTTCTGTTCTCGACGATGTAGACGGCCATTGAGGGCGAGATCACGCCGGCCATCGGCCCGACTGCGCTGTGATGATGGCAGGGCGACAGGCTGACCTCGCCGCTTACGATTAGATTGGTAGCCTCCTCCTCGTCCTCGGCCCGGCCCTCGAAGATCAGGGCGCCGATCAGGGCGCCGCGCAACGGCCCCGAGGCATTCTCCCAGGTGATGGGAGGACCGGCGTGGAGCAGCAGGTCTTCGTGCATGCCGGGAATCAGGTCGAGCGCTTTGCCCAGTCCTGTGAGCACCGGGCGCGCCTCGACCATGCGCTTGACCGCGTCGGCGTTCGATTTATCGATGTCGAGTGGCATATTTTCTCCATGCAGGACGCCGTTCGGGCTGCATCTTGAGCAGTTCCTCTAAGAGGGCGTTTGAAAATTCGGCTAGGTCGAAAGATTCAAGTTGAGCTTATCAGATTTTTCGTCATCGCAGCGCTCTATCTCTAGTGAAATCTGCCTTATTTCTGCAACAAGAGGGATAATTTCATCTGAATTCAGATGGCTGCGATCGGATTATCAATCAAGTTGGTAATTGGGGTGAATTTTCAAACAGGCTCTAATACTACAACCGTACTTCTATAAGCCGAAGAGCGAAAACGTCAATAGAAGTGAAGAAGTGGCTGTATTTGGGTCGGTAATGCAACTCTTTGGTGGTTAAAGATGTGCTTTCTCGCCGTCATTTTCGCCCAAAGAATGACAGAGTCGTAAATTGCGGTTGTAGTACTAAGAAATCGAGCGTTTCGGTTTTCTCCACCAGTCAGGTCTATCCTGGTTTATCCATCTGTTGGTCCCATTGAATGCGTGTGTGTGAATCTGACATGACGGTCGTCAGTGTCCTTTTATTACTGGGACCGGATTCCTCTCGTTTTGGCGTGAAAGGGGGACATATGTCCCCCAATGTCCCCCAATATTTTTTCTTCGGAAGGGGGCGTTTTCTTGGACATGCGTATTCAGTTTCTCGTTTCTCGTTTCCTTGTCGGGCTGTTGATGTTGATGCCAGCGTAGCACATTTGAAGACCTTTTGCTCGGATATTTCGCCTATTGCGACAGTTTTTGTCAATTTCCGTCACGGGTCGGCCATTTCGGCGCTTCATGCTGTGGTGTGGCCGTACTATTGTTGCCGTGATTTGGGTGATTGTCGCGCCGGTCGCGGCTTTGCACTTGCTCGTCCGGTGGGTATTTGCACTCGATTTCGGCTAAATTGTGTCGATAAAGATTTCCCTACTTACTTTTTTTGCTTCTCAAAGGACCCGTTATCTCAGGCGTGCCAGCAAATTTGCCAGCTTTTCATCGCCGCCCGCGGGCGGGCGCCAGTCGAGCTGAACGACCTCCGCGCCCTGGGCGCGCAGGCTGTCGCTGAAGGACTCCAGACCAACGTTTATCGCCGTGAACGGAGTAGGGGCGGCAGCTTCTTCTACCGCTGGCTGCACGGCCGGGGCCGTTTGCCGTTTCTCTCTTGGGACGTCTCCTGATGTACGGGTAAGAGCATCTGCCGCTGCTCGCACCGCTTCGTCATGCCGGGTGAAAACGGTGGCGCCCGCTTCCTCCAGCCGTTCGATCTGTTTCTCAAGATCTTGCGGGTCTTCGTCGGTGCCGATGACCGCGGCGACGACAGGAAGGCGCCTTCCATCGCTGCCGGCAGCTGCGATCGCCTCGGCGACGGCCGGCGCCAGCTCTTCTGCCGGGTCGGGATGCGCGCCGTCGCCTAAGACAACGTCGAGCAGGAGGAGGCCTGTGTGCGGGTCGGCGGCTTCCTGCAGAATGCGGCGGATTCGCAGCTCGTTGTCCAGCATGGGGTGCAGCCGCCCCACGGTAAACTCGTCGCCTCCCAGGTCGATCACCGTGTGCCCCTGGCTGTTGTGGGCACTGTCCAGATGCAGACCGCCGGGCAGCGGGGTGTTTGATCGCACGTCGGCCAGACGGTCCTGCAAGATGAAAAGCGCTTCCGAAGCCAAAGTTCCGCCGGAATAGAGCGCACGCAGGCAGGTCTGCGGCCGCGCCGGCGGGACGGGCCGTCCTGTTGATTCGTGCGCCGGCGATCGCGAAGTTTTCGGGCTTGGGTTCCCTGCGGTGTCAGCGGAGCCTGTCAGCTTGACGGCCAGTTCGGCGCACTCGTCCAAAGTGGGTGCAAAGTGGATGTCAGCAGCTCCTTCTTCGTCGATCCGCGCGCCACCGTACCCGATAAAGTTTACGACAACCGGTTTTAAGCAGCGGGCGGCCGCAGCCAGCAACGCCTGCGCAACCGACGGCGCCGGCGGCTTGGAGACGACCACGATTGTATCGGTCGCATCATCGTTTGCCAGCCTTTGCAGGCAATGCCTGGAGGTCAGCGCCTGAACTTTCTCGGAGAGATCGCGTCCCCCGGTCCCGTAGGCCTGTGAGATGCCGCCGCCAAGACGGTGAATGGCGGCCATGACGGTCTGCAGCCCTGTTCCCGATGCGGCCACAATCCCGATCCCGCCCCGGCGAACGCGATTGGCAAAGCCCAGGCCTACCCCGTCTACGCGCGCGGTGCCGCAGTCCGGCCCCATCATCATCAGGCCTTTTTCGGCGGCAGATTTCTTCAATGATAGTTCATCTGCCAACTCGACGTTATCGCTGTAGAGGAAGACGTTCCTGCCCCGTTCGAGCGCCTCGCGGGCGACCGCGGCCGCATACCGGCCCGGGACTGAGACCAGAACCCAGTCCGCCTCCGGGGCCATGCGAGTGGCCGCTGCCAGGGTCTTTGGTTGATAGCCTTGGCCTTGCTGGGAACGTCTGGCCGAGAGGAGACCGTCTACTTTGCCGAGCGCGTCCTGTGCGCTCTGCGTCGACTGTGCGCGGACGATCAGAATCAGGTCCTCGGGCGCGGCCTGCTCGACTTCGCCGGTCAGCAGATTGCTCTGGAGGAGCAGCTCTTTGTTTGCCGGTGTCCCCATAACAATGCCGGCGTCGAGGACGCCTGGCAGGGCTGCCAGCGCGCGCTGAAGCTGCATAAGGACAACGGAATCGTAGTAGGCGCCGGTACGGATTTCGGCCAGCGTGGCAGGGGCGCCGGCGCCAGCATTGGCGTCCAAGACCAGGCGGTCATCCACAGTTGCGCTCCATCGCACTGGGACGGCTAAAGTGGTGTTTCTGTCGTCGACTCAGGGGATCTGATCGATGACAGGAAGGATGGCATCTTACCAGCGAAACGGCGGTTGCGCAAGAAAGGGGACAGTCAACTCAGGGCAATCGCATCTAAATCCGGACGCCAAAATAACCCACGAAGGGCACACATAAGAATGTCCCGCGAAGGGCACCCACAAAAAATATTCCACGAAGAGCACCCACAAGGGGCGCCCGTACCAATTGTCAATCGTTTTCGGCTGAAAAACCGATCGCCAAAAGGGCTATTTCCGGCTGTTTTTTCGGAGTTGGGCTCGAATCAGGTAGTGTCGCGGGTCTTGGCCCAGTTAGATGCAATCGCCCTGACAGTCAACAATGTGGAACCTGCGATGACCGTCGGTTCCACTTCCTTGTTGGGCCAAAGTTCAGCGGGAGCCGGCCACGCGCTGACCAAATAACAACTGGAACTATGGCCCGAAGTGCCATTGGGTCGCTATCCCGAAGTGGTTATGTTGGCGGCGCGGGAGAGGTGATTGCGGCGGGTGCGGCGGGTGCGGTAGGTTGCCTGTTCGAACAGAAACAAAAAGCCGCCTCTATATGCGCGGCAGAGACGGCTTCACCAGGAAGGAGGGAGCTCCGACAAAACGTAAGCCAGTTACCAGCGCCCACCCCTGTCCTGGTATCCGCCGGACCTTCCTCGATCCTCGCGCGGGCGGGCCTCATTGACCCGGAGAGGGCGTCCCCCCATATCCTGTTCGTTGAGCGCGGCGATGGCTGCATCCGCCTCTGCGTCCTCCATCTCGACGAAACAGAAGCCGCGAAAGCGCCCGGTTTCGCGGTCGGTGATCATGGCGACGCTGACAATCTCGCCGTGCTGTGAAAACAGGTCCCGAACCTCCTCCTCGGTCGCCGAGTAAGGCAGGTTGCCCACATAGATGCGCTTCGACATCTGATTTCCTCCCCTTACCGATGCTCCACCCTTCCGCGTACCGCGTAACCGTTCCGGTCGATTTTGAAGCTTGGAGATATGTTAGGGATTTATCTGTTTCTGACCACCTTTACCATCCTCTCCATGACTTCAAACCTTCTTTCTCGATCAACGACAGTGGCGCTTTGCAGTGGCTTCTAGATCCGATACCGCCTAGTATGCCTTTTTTCGTTTGGTTTGTCCACCAGTTTATTTTCACCACCCGCGCCACAATCTCGACTTCGCCCGCGTCCCGTAGCGCGACCGTTGCGTTCGTAGACGATCTGTGGGCAAGGCGCGTATGTTCTATATTTGGAATGGGATGTTCTCCAGTGGTAGAATGCCACTGAGCCTGAAGCAGAGCATCGGGCTTCTGTTCCGAAATCCAGCTTGGCGAACATTACCTGGTTGTATAGACCTTGGGGTCGGAACGGGCGCGGCATGAGTACCTGATCGGTGTCAAGGGGTCAGGTCGCCTGCCGAGTCAGGAGAGGCGTGCCACCCGTGCGAGGAGAGGAAAGCACGGTCTTCGCCGGTAAGTTGCCCGGCGCCGCCGGCGTTTTCGAGCAGGTCCGGACGGCGCTCAAGGGTGCGCAGCAGCGATTGCCGGCGCCGCCAGCGCTCGACATTGGCATGATGGCCGCTAACGAGGACATCTGGCACGCTCTCTCCACGGAAGGCAGGGGGACGCGTGAATTGCGGCCCCTCCAGGAGACCCGAGATACCGGCGGAAAAGCTGTCACGCTCGGCGCCCGAGTCATCTCCCAACACGCCGGGCAAGAGGCGAGTCACAGCATCGATTACGGTAAGGGCAGCGAGTTCACCACCACTGAGGACAAAGTCGCCGATGCTGAGCTCATCGGTAATCAGCTGCGTGCGGATGCGTCCGTCGACGCCCTCGTAGCGCCCGCACACAAGGGCCAGCCGGGTGTGCCCACCGAGTTCCTCGGCGATGCCCTGGTCGAAACGTCTGCCCTGGGGCGTGAGGAGGATGACCGGCGTTGTATATGGCGGAGCCGGCGCCTCGTCCGGGTCCCATGCCGGCAAGTCAACGTGGGCCGCGCCGGGCGGCAGTTGCCAGCCGGGAGGTCGCTGAAGGACCGACTCGACTGCGCGCACGACCGGTTCGGGCCGCATGATCATGCCGCCGCCGCCGCCGTAAGGGTAGCCGTCGCAAACGTTGTGGCGATCTGTTGTGTAGTCTCGAATGTTATGTAGCAGGACCTGAAGAATGCCGTTTTTCTGCGCCCGCGCGAGAATGCTTTCTGAGAGCGGCCCGTCAAAGATGCGCGGAAACAGCGAAAACACGTCGAAGTGGATCGTACGTGGAGCCTTCTCTTGAACACTGGCTTTCTGGGTTACGTCTTCAATTTCTTTTCGCATTACCTTGCATCGGGATTTGACTACCTGCTGTCCGCGATCGGGCTGGCTCTGTTGCGGCGCATGGCGGACTCGGTGGTGGATGACAGCTTCCACGATCAGGGGCTGAGTCGCTGGACGCAGTTCTGGCGGCGGAACGCGGACTCCATTCTAGCACAACCCCAAGAGCTGCAGACAGTCGAGGTGTCACCGGGCGGTGGCTGGCTGGCGCGCATGCGGCAGCGGCGGGCGACCTACCGCTCGCAGTTCATCATTGCCCTGACGGTCGTGCTGGTCGGCTGTCTCTACCTGCCGCGACGCCTGACGTCGCCGGCGGCCATGCCGGGCTTCAGGCCGGTGCCCGTGCCGGTACCGGCGCCTGCCTCGGCAATCGTGCTTCAACTTCCCGACTCGCAGTTCCAGGCGCCGCGGCCTGGGGCCACGCCAGGGACCGCCCTTGATGCGCAGCTGGCGCCTACTTCGAGTGTCCAGCCCCAGAGTCCCCCGACGGCCCAACTCGAGCCCGCAGCCCGAGGCACTTTGCAGAGCAGCGGAACGGCTGTGCCTGTCGTTGCCGGCAATTCTCTCGCCTATCCTCTGCCCTATTCGCCCGCTTCGGAGCGCCCCACTCCGGTCGACACGATTGACCCTATCTATCGGTTCCTGCCCGACACCAGCCGCTCGCGAGGTGTGGAGATCGCGACGTTGCCTGGGTCGTACGTAGACGCGCTCAACCCTACGATTGGCAACGAATTCGTCTCGCGTCCGCCGATGTTCGCCGCGGGCGGGGTTCAGTCGGATGCCTTGAGCACACCCGTACCGACCCTGGGCGGTTTTCCTCGCTTTGCTTCGCGACCGCCGATGGGCGGCCTGGAGATCCTGCGGGAGGAGATCGACAAAGCGCGCGCTTCACAGTCCTTCCTGGTCGACGACGGGGTGGAAACGGGTCTTCCCGCGCGTCCCGTGGGCGAGCCCGGCAGCTTGTGGCCGACGTTTGAGGCGCCGCATCCGGCCAGCGGGGAGCACTTCTGGCTGGAACCACCCTTCCCGGGCGGCTTCAACCAGCTCTACAGCCCCGGGTACCAGTTCGGCAGCACCGGCGGCGGCCGCTATCGCATCCATCACGGTATCGACATCGGCAATCCTGTCGGAACGCCGGTACTTGCCAGCGCTTCGGGCGTCGTCGTCCACGCGGGGCCGGACAATCCCAACCTGCTTGGGCCTTACAATGACTTTTACGGGAACTCGGTCGTGATCCGGCTCGACCGCAGACTGACGACGGCGCGCGGGGAGCAGGAGGTCTATATCCTCTACGGCCACCTGGTGAGCGTCGAGGTGCAGGAAGGCCAGTGGGTAGGCGCCGGCGACTTTTTGGGCGGCGTGGGCATGACCGGGATCGCAATTGGGCCCCATCTGCACCTGGAAGTGCGCGTCGGCCAGAACAGCTATCTGCACACAGTCAACCCGGCTCTTTGGATGCGCCCAGCCGCCTATGCCGGCACAATCGTGGTGAGGCTGCTTTCGGAAAACGGGCGCACGTGGCCCGGCGCCCAGCTTTCGCTCTTCCGCTACGAGGAGGGCGGCGCACGCTGGTATCGGGTGATCGAGACCTATCCTGAACTGGAGAGTATCGGTCCGGACCCAGGGTGGGGGGAAAACGGAGCGTTGGGTCACGTACCTGCGGGCAGCTACCACATAACCGCCAACGTCAACGGTGAGAAAGTTGGACTGGATATCACCGTACAGGCGGGCGAGACAACGTTTGTCGAGCTTCGCACAAATCAGTAGGGCGGACTTCGCACGCAAGGAGCGACATTTGACTTGTGAAGCAGTGCGCCGGCTGCCTTGTGTCAACCGGCGCGTACCCTGCCTGAAATCAGACCGCCTGCCGCACCCCTTCGACACAAAATCCCGATGAGTTTTACCAGGACTCTTTTCCAGTTTTCCCTCCCCTATCGCAGGCCCCTGCTGATCACAGTATTCAGCATGGTCCTGCTCGTGGGCGTGCAGCTCTTTGCCCCCTGGTTCATTCGCGCCCTTATTGCCGCCGTCCGCACCGGAGAAACGGAGGCGCTCTCTTCCGGCCTGATCACGCGCCTGGCCCTTTTCGCCCTGGCCATCTACGCGGCCCGCGCCGGGCTGGAGTTCCTGCGCAGCTACATGGCCCACGTGGCCGGTTGGGGCGTCGTGGCCGATGTGCGCGTCGCCATATACCGCCACCTGCAGCGGCTTTCGCTCCACTACTACGAGGACAAGCAGACGGGCCAGCTGATGTCGCGGCTAGTCAACGACTCGGACCTGCTAGAGAAGCTGATCGCGCACGCCGTCCCGGATGTACTGGTGAACGTGTTGACCCTGGTCGGCGTGAGCGCGATGTTGCTGACAATGAACGCGCAGCTGACGCTCCTGACGCTTGTGCCGATTCCGCTGATCGTGCTGGCGATGCGCGGCTTCGCCAAGTACGTGCGGCCGGCGTTCCGCGAGCGCCAGGCCGAATTGGGCGAGCTCAACGCCATCCTGCAGGACAATCTGTCCGGCATTCGTGAAATCAAAACGTTTACGCGCGAGCGCATGGAGTCCGAGCGCATCGGTGTGCGCATTGAAAACTACAAGCGTTCGCTTCTGCAGGCGCTCAGACTGCTGGCAACATTTGAGCCGTTCGTCCATTTTGCGTCCGCGCTGGGCGTTGTCGTGGTCATCTACTTCGGCGGCAGGCTGGCCGTGGGAGGCACCCTGCCCCTCGAGGACCTGGTCGCTTTCTTCCTCTACCTGGAGCTGTTCTACCAGCCGGTGCGGCATCTGAGTCATGCGTGGGAGGCGATCCAGGAGGCGCTGGCCGGCGCCGAGCGGGTCAGTGAGCTGCTGCTCGAAGAACCGGAGATAGTCGATCGGCCCGGCGCGCATGACTACCGCGGGCGCGCACGCGGCGAGATTCGATTCGAGAACGTCAGCTTCTCCTATCTGATCGACCGCCCGATTCTGCGAAACATCGACCTGGACGTTCCAGCCGGATCGGTCGTTGCCCTGGTAGGCCCCACGGGCGTGGGCAAGTCGACCCTTGCCAGCCTCGTTCCCCGCTTCTATGACGTGAACGAAGGGCGAATCTCGCTGGACGGACATGACATCCGCGAGTTGACGCTCGAGAGCCTGCGGCGGCAGATCAGCATCGTCTTGCAGGATGTATTTCTTTTCCACGGCAGCGTGCGCGAGAACATCCTCTTCGGGAGACCGGGCGCGTCGGAGCCGGAGATGCAGGAGGCGGCGCGCGTGGCCAACGCGGTCGAATTCATCGACAAGTTGCCCGAGGGTTACGACACGGTGATCGGAGAGCGGGGCGTCAAGCTGTCCGGCGGCCAGAAGCAGCGGCTGGCGATTGCGCGCGCCATCCTCAAGGATGCGCCGGTCCTGATCCTGGATGAGGCGACATCATCGGTGGACACGGAGACGGAGCTGCTGATCCAGCAGGCGCTGGAGCGGCTGATGACCGGCCGGACGACCCTGATGATTGCGCACCGGCTCTCGACGATTCGCAATGCCGACCAGATCGTCGTGCTGCAGGACGAGAGGATCGCAGAACAGGGCAGCCACGACGAGCTGATGGCGCTCGACGGAATCTACCGCCATCTCAATCTAGTTCAGTCGCGCCTGGATGACGAAGAACCGCCGCAGGGGCGGCGGTTGGACAGGACCTCTGCGGCCCGGCATCTAGCCGTCTCGGTCTGACGTGACGAGACGGTGCAGGTTTTCTCCAAGGATCAGAGCCTTATCCGCCTCGGGGATGAAGTCGCAGTGGCTGCGAAAGCACTCGATGGCCTGAGGATAGGTCATATTGCGCAGGCAGACAGGGTAGTCGGAGCCCCAGTACAGGCGCCGCGGGCCGAAGGCGTCGTAGAGCGGCCCCACGACCTCCTTGATTGAGTCGGCGAAGGGGAAGTCCCAGAACGGCTGCTGCGTCGAGTAGTAAAATCCCGAAACCTTAACGCCGATACTTGGAAAGCTCGCCGAGGCCAGCACCTGCGCCAGCCTCTCGGCGTTGCCGACGCCGGGATGGCCCAGATGATGGATGAGAATCGGCAGCTGGGGCAGCCGTTCCGCCACCCGGTGAAGAGCGGCGTGCTGATGGGGCGCGCAGGCGATGCTGGCGATCAGCCCCAAGGAAGCAGCGGCCGCGAAGAAAGCCAACCCCTCCTCGGAATAGAACCAGCTGCCGTCGTCCTCATTTTTCACGTAGTGGGTGAAGGCGGCCAGCGGCCAGCGCGCGGCAGCCGCGCGCAATCGATCGGCCGCGCCCGGCAGATGGTATGTGTCCGAAAAGCTGCAGTCCACGTCGGCCACCTGGAGGATGCGCCCGGGGTAGAGGCGGGTCATGCGGGCGATATAGTCGTTGTTGTGGGGATTGTGCTCGACGCCGGCGCAGACCAGGAAGGCCTGGTCCACGCCGTTGACGTCCATTTCGTGCAGCAACTGCTCAAAGCGCCCCTTGCCGTGGAAGTCGGGCACGGGCGGCTCGTAGGGCCAGCGCTCCCAGGCGTGGCAGTGGCTGTCGATGATCATGGATGCGTTAAGCCGCCTCTGCGAAGACGGGGTTCTCCAGGATCGTCTGCGTTTCGTAAATCGAGCCGCCGCGTTCGGCCTCCGGCAACGGGATCTCGATCGGTGCATCGACCATGCGCGGCCGCTTGGTCGGCTCCCCGCACACCATTGTATCCAGGTATTCCTGCCAGTTACCGTAGCCCAAAACGCTCCAGGCGTCCGCAGCGCAGTACTGGTAAAGCAGCAGCCGCCGCGGATTGGGGGAAACATTGCGCGCCGAGGCATGCAGCGTCCGTACATGGTGAATGGAGATGCCGCCGGCCTTCAGCTCGATCGGCACCGCCTTGTCCGCGTTGGTCACCTCCTCGGTGACGGCGCCGGCGAAGCGACCATTCTGGTGATGGGTCAGGATCGGGCCCTTGTGCGAGCCGGGGATCACCAGCAGGCAGCCGTTTTCATACATCATGTCGTCCATGCAGACGCCGACGGCCAGAATGTCGTCATTCGTGTGGGGATAGAACGCCCAATCCTGGTGCCATTCGACCGGACTGCCATACTCCGGCGACTTCATGTTCAGTTTGTTGCCGTTCGAGCGTACGTCCGGCCCGATCAGCTGTTGCACGATCGCGACGATACCGGGATGACTCAGATTTCTGTTGTACACCTCGTGTTGAACGATCGGGTCCTTGAGCCGGCGAAGTTTTGGCGATTCGGGCGTGTGGCCCGGTTCGAGGTCGAAGACCGCAGTGTGCTCGGTGACGCGGGCGCTCTTCCGGACAAAGTCGTCGGTCACCTGCTGCAGCTCCGCCACTTCGTCTGACGACAGGACGCCATCCACGCCCAGATAGCCGTTCTCGTGATAGAAGTCGATCTGTTCTCTGGTCAGCATGACGTGTCTCCTTTTGATTTAGCGGCTCGGCGCGCTGTCTGCTCTTGTCCCGCCCATTATCTCTCAAAAGTAGGATTCGATCCACTCTTCGGGTATGCCAAGTCCGAATCCGGGCGCGTCGCTGGGGACGAGCCATCCGTCCTCCGCAAAAACGTTGCCGGGAATGCCTGTCGCCTCGCTCAGGGGTACGCCGGGCGCGGTTGCGATATAGTACTCCAGCCAGGGCGCGCAGGCGATCGCCTGCGTGAAGTGCTGGCCGAACGGATTGCGCCCGCCGCCGTGCAGAACTACCTTCTTGCCGGCGGCGTCGGCGGCGGCCGCGATCTTCAGACAGGTGGACAGCCCGCCGCACCAGTTGATATCGGGCTGGAGAATGTCGACGACGTTGTGCCGCAATGCCCACTGGAACGGCATGTGGGTATACCAGTGCTCTCCCGTGCTGAGCGTCTGCCAGGGGATGCGCTGCCGCACCTCGACGTGCCCGTCCAGGTCTTCCGACAAAAGGCATTCTTCCATCCACTTGAGCCGGTAGGGGCGCAGCGTTTCCGCCAGGCGGACCGTGTACTCGATGTCGAGGGCCATCCAGCAGTCGAGCATCAGCTCGGCCTCGTCGCCGACCAGCTCGCGGGCCTCCGCCACCATTTCTTCGTTTTTGCGCAGGCCGTCTAGGCCGTCGGCCGGGCCGTAAGGACAGGCGATCTTGAAGGCGCGAAAACCGAGCTCCTTGAACCAGTCGAGGTCGTTGCCGGTTGCATAGCAGAACTGCCGCTCCTTCTGCGCGCCGCCGATCAGGCTGTAGACCGGCTGGCCCAGGAGCTTTCCCTTGGCGTCCCAGAGCGCAAGGTCAACCGCGCTGACCGCGTAGGCGGCCAGGCCGACCGAACCGTAGGGCTTGGTCATGCGGAACATCATGTCGGCCAGCCGCTCGATCGCCAAGCCGTCTTCGCCAATCAGGTTGGGCGCGATGTGATCATCGATGATCGCGGCGGCGACGCGGCCGTTGTCGGTCAGCCCCAGTCCCCAGGTGCCGTCCTCAAGCGTTACCTTGCACCAGACCGACCCCCAGCGGTTCGGCGTCCAGAGGCTGCGGTGCCTTTTGACCCTGGGATACCAGGACATCGGATTGGCAACTTCGGCGGTCTCGGCCCAGGACTTGCGGCGCGGCCTGGTGCCCGGGGATGGTGCGGGGAAGTTTACGCGTACCGCCCGAATATCGGTGATCTTCATCGCGGTGGATTCCTTCCTGTTCGAAGATCTGGTCGGGAGCCATGCACCGGCAGCGGCCGGGTCCTGGCGCAGACCAGTTTCGCCACCAGAACATACTCGAAATTGACCGCCTTGTCAAAGCGGAAGCGGTCGGCCCGCGATAGCCCGGCACCGTGCCGCGCGTCCGGCCCCGCGTGCAGACATTACAACAGAGTTGCGCTATAATCGCCCGCAAGCAGGTGGCGCCAGGCGCCGCAGCCAGGCAGCCCGATTACAGAACTATCGCGACCGGTTCCCATGGCCTCGCCATCCATTTCCGACACGATCGAAGTCCGCGCCGATGAGCGCATCGACGAAGAGCGAGTCGTCAGTTATCTGCGCGGCAAGCTGCCCGGCACGGAGCACAAACTCAGCGTTCGTCAGTTCGGCGGCGGCGCGGCAAATCTTACCTATCTGCTCGACTACGGCAGCCATGAGTACGTGCTGCGCCGCCCGCCATTGGGCCCCGTGGCCCCCTCTGCCCACGACATGGCGCGCGAGTCGAAGGTGCTCCTGCGTTTGTGGCAGGCCTTCCCGCACGCGCCGCGGGCCTTCCTCTTCAACGCCGACGAGTCGATCGTCGGCGCGCCCTTTTTTGTCATGGAGCGGCGGCATGGCATCGTCGTGCGCAGTTCGATTCCACCCGCTTACGACAGGTGGCGCGACGCGCCCGCGCGCATGAGCCGGGCGCTGATCGAAACGCTGGCCGACCTTCATGCCGTCGACTCCGGGGCAATCGGCCTGGCAGACCTGGGGCGTCCGGCCGGATTTATCGGCCGGCAGATCGAGGGCTGGTGGCGGCGCTGGCAGGCGGCCAAACTGGAGGAGCTGCCGGCCATGAACGCGGTCTACGACTGGCTGCGCAGCAACGAACCGCCGGAGGGCGCACCCTCGCTCGTCCACAACGACTACAAGCTGGACAACGTGATGCTCGACCGCGCCGACCCGGGCCGGATCGTCGCCGTCTTTGACTGGGACATGTGTACGCTCGGCGATCCGCTCTCAGACGTGGGCGCGCTGCTGGCCTGGTGGTGCCGGCCCCAAGACCCGGCCCACTTTCGTGCGATGGCGATGATGCCGCTCGACGACCGCTTTCTGTCGCGCGAGGAGCTGGTCGCGCGCTACGCCGAATACAGCGGCCGCGATCTTTCTGCGATCCGCTTCTACCACGCGCTCAGCCTATTCCGCGTGACCGTCATCATCGCCCAGATCTATGTTCGATATGTGCGCGGCCAGACGCAGGACAGGCGCTTTGCCGCATTCGGGCCGCGCATCCCCGCTGCGGCGCAGGCGGCCCTCGACGTGGCGGAAGCGCGCTGACAACGCACATGGGCCTCCCGCGTCCGGCCCGAAGCGGGCATCGCGATTGACGCGAGATTCCGGCGTGAATATCATTAACTGCAAGCAAGCGGCCGTTCAACCACTAGGGAAGGAGTCACTGACGTGCAGGAACACAAAGTATCGATGCTGGGTACCGGTCTGATCGGGATGTTCTATACGATGGCCCTCAACGGCGGCAGGGCAAGGACCGGGTGCAGCTCGTCTACTCGCGCAGCGCAGAGCGGGCAAGCGCCTTCGCCGACGAATGGGGCATTCCCCAATCGACCACCGATCTGGCCGAGGCCTGTACCTCCGACGCGATCGACACCGTCGTCATCGGGCTGCCCAACCATATCCACGAAGAGTGCGTGGACCTGGCGGCAGCTGCCGGCAAGGCGATCCTCTGCACCAAGCCGCTCGGCCGCACCGCAGCCGAGGCCAAGCGGATGATGGACAAGGTCGAAGCGACCGGCGTATTCGGCGGCTACCTGGAGGACCTCTGCTACACGCCCAAGACGCTGAAGGCAATCGCCTCGGTCGAAAACGGCGCGCTCGGCGAGATCACCTGGGCCTGCTCGCGCGAAACGCATCCCGGCCCGCACAGCGACTGGTTCTGGGACCTTGAGCAGGCGGGAGGCGGCGCCATCGTCGACCTGGGCTGCCACTGCATCGAGATCGTACGCAGCTTCATCGGCAAGGACATCCGCCCGGTCGAGGTGATGTGCTGGGCCGACACGCTGGTGCATCCGATCGACGCCGAGGACAACGGCATCGCGCTGATCCGCTTCGAAAACGGCGCCATCGGCCAGTTCGAGGTGAGCTGGACCTTCCGCGGCGGTATGGACCTGCGCGACGAGGTCGCCGGCACCGAGGGCACCATCTGGCTCAATCACTTCCTGCGCACCGGTTATGAGATGTACACCAGTGGGGCCGGCGCCGGCTACGTGGCCGAAAAGGCGGAGGCCGAGAGCGGCTGGCTTTTCCCCGTCGGCGATGAGGTGGTCGAGCTGGGCTACAGCGACATGTTCGACGACATGTTCAACTCGCTCGACGAGGGCCGCGAGCCGCGCGAGAATTTCTACGACGGCTACGTGGTCAACGCCGTGATCGACGCCTGCTACCGTTCGGCCTCCTCGCGGCAGTGGGAGCCGGTCGAACTGGAGGTCTGGCGCGGGCGCGAGAATGTACCGCTCATCCGCGACAGCCGCGGGCAGTCTGCCGATACCGCCGCCGCCGAAACCGACCCGGCCGAAGCGCTCGCCGCCGCCGCCGGGCTGACGATACTGAAGACAGAACGGATGCCGGGCGGCCAGGTCAAGGTTATCATGAAGAACGAGGAGACGGGCGAGCTCAGCCAGGAAATCATCGAGAACGCGTAGCCTTTCCCATGTCGCTGATACAGCCCCTCCTGCAGGACCAGGCCTTTCTCCAGGATGTGCAGGATGCGGCCGCCGATGAGCGCGCCCTGCACATCTGGTGGCTGGGCCAGAGCGGTTTCCTCCTCCAATGGCGGGGGCGCCACCTGCTTTTCGATCCCTACCTCTCCGACTCACAGACCGCCAAGTACGCCGCGACCGACAAGCCGCACATCCGCATGACCGGGCTTGTGGTCGCGCCGGAGAAACTCGATTTCATCGACGCGGCAACGTCGAGCCACAACCATACCGACCACCTCGACGCCGAAACGCTCGGCCCGCTGCTGGCTGCGAATCCCGGCCTGCGGCTGGTCATCCCCGAGGCGAACCGGTCCTTTGTCGCCGAACGGCTGGGTTGCGATCTTGAGATGCCTGTCGGACTGGACGACGGGAAAAGCGCGCAGGTGGGTGATTTCGAATTCACCGGCATCGCCGCCGCCCACGAGGATTTGCAGACCGACGCGATGGGGCGGCACAGGTTTCTGGGCTACGTTGTGCGTTGCGGCCGGTGGACCGTTTATCACAGCGGGGACACCGTCGGCTACAGCGGGTTGGTGGAGCGGCTGAAACCCTTCAATGTCGACGTTGCGATTCTGCCGATCAACGGCAGCCGGCCGGAGCGCAGGGTGGCGGGCAACCTCAGCGGCAGCGAAGCCGCCGGACTGGCACGCGCCACCAACGCCAAGTTGGCAGTCCCCTGCCACTACGAGATGTTCACCTTCAACACCGCGCCGCCAGACGAGTTTGCGGCTGCGGCGGCCGCGCTGGGGCAGCCGGTGCGCGTGCTGCGCGCAGGCGAGCGCTGCACGGTCGAGAAGTTGCTCAGCGGCGCGGTGACGACTCGCTGAAGTAGCCGACCGCCGCCCGCGACAGCGCGTCGAGGGGCCGGTCCGGCGTCGAGACGACGATCGCCGCGGTCGCGTTTCCGTAGCGAGCTGCTTGCACTGCCGAGGCCCCATCCTGAATCGCCAGCAGAAACCCGGCGTTGAACGAGTCGCCGGCGCCAACGGTGGTCTGGACGTCTACGGAGAAGCCGGCCACTGCCGTTGGCCCTTCCATCTCCCCGCGCTGCAGGACGGTTGCGCCATCCGCGCCCCGCTTGATGACAACGCAGCCTGTGCCGCCCTCGACGATTTCAGCCATGGCTTTGGTCAGGTCGGTCTCGCCGGTGCAGACGTTCAACTCGTGCTCGTTGCAGATGAAGAAGTCGGTGTAAGCCAGCAGCGGGCGCAGCTCCTCCACGCGCGGCGGGTCGCCGATGGCAGGACCGATGTCGGCGGCGGTGAGGGTCCCGTTGCGGCGGGCCCTTCTGAAAAGATCGACCGCGCCGTCGGGGCGCAGGCCGGGCATGATCGAGTAGCTGGTCAGGAGCAGCGTGTGCGACCGCTGCAAGAGCGCGTCGTTGATGGCGTCGCCGGCAACCGAATCGTTGGCGCCGGGATGATGGAAGGCGATGCGGTTCTGCTGCACGTCGCTGAGAATCAGCGTCGTGGCCGTGCCCATCCCCGGATAGCGCCTGACATTGGCAATCTCCACGCCCGCGCCGGCCAGCTGCGCCGCCATCCAGTCCCCCAGGTGGTCCTCTCCGAGGCCGCCGGCCAGTGAGACCGGCGCGCCGAGGCGCGCCAAGGCATAGGCGGAGTTGGCGCCGTTGCCGCCCAGGGAACTACGCAGCGGATCGTCGTGGAAGACGAGACTGTTGACGGTGAACTCGTCGCCCTCTCTGCGCGGCATGGCGTCGAGGTTGGAGACGAAAAGATCAACGGTAGCGGAGCCGATGACGGTGAACATGGTCTTGCTGCCTTTTGTGAGCGTTGGGCGGGTCTGCGCGTTGGACCGGGGCTGGCCGCGGCCTTCGGTTGTCTCTCGGAACTCCCATTGTAAAACGAAGTCCTTTATTTTATCGCCTATCGCCGTCGCTGTACAACAGGCTTTTCGGCGCAGCCTGTTTCAGTTCAAAGAACGCGAAAATTTCCGTTTGAGCCGCCTTCTGCTATACGCCACCTGACGCGCCAGCCATCCGGTTGACCAAGAGGCCTGCGCCCGCAGCCGGTAGCACCCGGTCTTCTCGGACCGCTTTCGCCTGCCCTGCCCAAACGCCAAAGGCCCGCCAAAAAGGACCGGCCCGGCCGCGACAAGGCTTTCATCGGTTGGAGACCCCGCGTCAACTTGAATCCGTTCCCGAGGGGCCGTTCCTTCGTCCTGAGTCGACAGCGAGACCAGCATTGACCATAGGCCCTACAGTTTCAAACATTGGCGATTCCAGCCGACAATGCCCCAAACAGTCCATCCCAAGGAGGAAAACCAAATGACCCGACAAAGCATCAGCCGCCGCGACTTCCTGCGCACATCCGGCCTCGTGGCCGGCGGCGCCGCCATGGCCGCCTGCGCCGTGCCCGGCGCCGCACCTGCCGGCGGCGACGCCATGGCCTCCGAACCCAAGACCATCGAATTCGTGTCGGGTTGGGGCGGCGCCATAGAACCCTTTAAGCAGATTGCCCAGCTGGATAGCTTCAAGGCCCTCGCCGGCGAAGATACAGAATTCAGTGTTCGCCTTGTTGGCCTGGAGGACCTTGCCGCTGCCCTCGCAGCCGGCGATACGCCCGACGGCGGCTCAAACATTGACTACCCCGGTCACTGGGCGCGCGGCATCGTCATCGACTGCAATGACTATGTGAATGGCAGCGATATCATCGACCCGTCAGGCGTGCTCGAACCCGTTTGGAATGCCGCCATCTATGGCAGCAATCTGATCGGTGTGCCCGCCGTCGAGGGCTTCACGTGGTATGGATTGAACTACAATGCCAAGCACGTCGAAGAGGTAGGCCTCGATGTCGACGACCCGCCCCTGACTTGGGAGGCTGTTATGGAGTGGCATGTGGAACTGTCCAAGTTCGACGAAGGCGGCAACGTCCTCCGCATGGGCTTCGACCCGGTCGATGCCATGGCGGCCGAGCCGGACTTCATCGCCCACTCCTTCGGCCATGCCTGGTGGAACGACGAAGAACAGACCTTCCATTTTGACCATGAACTCATGGCCCTGGGCATCGAAACCCAGGCTGAGTTCTTCCGTCACATTGGCCCCGACAACTTTGCCGGCCTGCGCTCCGTCGAGGGTCAGGGAAGGTGGGGCGGCTCCTACAACGCAGAGGTGCAATCGATGATAATGGACGGCTACTGGCACTGCGGCGAAACCGTAAACGAGAAACCGGAGCTCGCGCCCTTCAACCGCTCCGCCTGGCCGCCGGTGCCCGCCTTCCGCGAGGGCGCCAAATTCCAGGCGACCGGCGCCCATATGATCCAGATCTTCAAGGATGCCAAGAATCCGGACGGCATGTTCAATTTTGCCGAAATCATGCACACCGATGAGCCGATGAACATAATATTCGATACGAACGGCTGGATCATGGGCGTCAAATCCTTTATGGCGACCATCGACCCCGATACGTATCCCGGTCTGCGCTTCTACCTCGAAAGCGTTGATGAAGTCACCGATTGGCTCATCGGCCGCCGCTGCCCGATCCACTGGTACCTGTTCGCACAGGTGAACGAGCTGCGCGAGCAGGTCTATCGTGACTTTATGACCGCCGAAGAGGCTGTGGCGGAGATGCAAAAGCGCGCCGAGGCCGAATGGGAGGCGCAGGGACTTTCGTAGTCGCACGCCGGCGACCGCTCCAGCTCTGTCCGGTCGCCGGCCGTCTGCTCCCCTTCCAGGGTGACTTCATGGCCGCACGTGCACAAAAGGTCAGCCGTTTTACGCCGGGTGAATGGCGCAACCTGCGCCTGGGCCTGCTGTTCGTCTCGCCCTGGGCTTTGGGCTTTCTCGTCTTCACCATCTATCCACTGCTCGCATCGCTCTACTATAGCCTGACCCGCTACGATCTGCTGCGGCCCCCCGTCTTCCTCGGCTTGAAGAACTACACCATCCTCTTCTTCGACGATCCCCACTTCTGGAACGTGATGGGCAACACCATCTACTATGTCGGGTTCAGCGTCCCGCTGGGCGTAGGCTCGGCCTTCATCATCGCCAATATGCTCAACTCGCGCGTCGTCGCCCGCACCTTTTTCCGCGGCATTATCTACATTCCCTCGATTGTGCCCGCAGTCGCCTCCGCAATGGTGTGGGACTTCCTCATGAACGTCCAGTGGGGTGCAATCAACGGTATCCTGCGCTCTTTCGGCCTACCCATCATCCCCTTCCTGTCGAATCCGGCATGGTCCAAGCCGTCGCTGATCCTTGTTGCCGTTTGGGCCAATGGCGCCGCTGTCGTGATCTTCCTCGCCTCACTGCAGGATGTGCCGCGCGCGCTCTACGAAGCCGCCACCGTCGACGGGGCCAACATGTGGCACCGTTTTCGCAACGTTACGATTCCAATTACTTCACCAATCATCCTGTTCAACCTGATCATGGGGCTGATCGTCGCCTTCCAGGAGTTTACGATCCCATGGCTGCTCACACATGGCGGCCCCATGAATTCGACAGAGTTCTACCTGGTGCATCTGTACCGCAACGCTTTCGCCTATCTACGCATGGGTAAGGCGTCTGCACTCGCCTGGATTCTCCTCTTCATCATCGTCGTCTTTACCATGATTGTTTTCCGCTCCTCTGCACGCTGGGTCTACTACGGGGGCGAAAGATGAGCACAGCAGCCTCCCAACAGCAGGTAAGACCCGTACCCAGGCACTACGGCGTGGGCAAGAGACGCCTGGTCGATTTCTCCATCGAATTCATTAAATACCTCGTACTGATTCCCCTGACCTTCAGTTTCGCCTTTCCCCTCTACTGGATGGTCAGCTCTGCGCTCAAGGTAGATTCGCAGGTATTCACGGTACCGCCGATTCTGGTCCCGATTCCTGCCCATCCCGAGAACTTCGTCAATGCCTGGCAGATACTGCCGTTTACCCAGTACGCGGTCAACTCCATCTTTCTCTATACGGGTCCGGTCGTGCTCTTCACGCTGCTGTCTTCAACCATCGTCGCCTACGGTTTTTCCCGTATCCGCTGGCCGGGGCGGGACACGCTCTTCTGGGTGGTGGTGATGACGATGATGCTGCCGTGGGCGGTAACGATGGTGCCCCTCTTCATCACCTTCAAAGCGCTCGGCTGGCTGGATACCTACCGCCCGCTCGTGGTGCCCGCCCTCTTCGGCCATCCCTACATGATCTTCCTGCTGCGCCAGTTCTTTTTGACGCTGCCCGAGGAGCTCTCCGACGCCGCCCGCATCGACGGCGCCAGTGAATTCGGCATCCTCTTCCGCATCATTCTGCCGCTGACCAAGCCTGCCCTGGCCGTCGTCGCGCTCTTCCGCTTCCTCTGGGCCTGGAACGACTATCTCGGTCCCCTGATCTACCTGCGCGACGAGGATCGCTACCCCCTGGCGCTGGGCATTGAGATCCTCAGCCGCCGTGCCAATGACATCGGCAACTTCAGCAACGGTCTCCCCTACCTGATGGCCGTCAGCACGATTGTCGCCCTGCCTGTCATTCTTCACCTTCTTCCTTGCCCAGCGCACCTTTATCGAGGGCATCTCCCTGACCGGGGTCAAGGGTTAGGCCCGGGGGACAACTAGCCTTATGCGCCTTTCTGCCCTCGCGCTGCTTGTTGCAGCGGCGCTCTTTGCCGGTTGCTCGGAATTCGGCGTCCTCGATCTGCAGGGCCTCTCCGCTGACAAGGGCTCCCCCCAAGCGCGCATTGATGTCATTGCCCGGCAACTCGCCTCCCCACCTGAATCCTCGGCTTCGGGCGGCGAATCATCTTCCCGCTGCAGCGGCCAATTCGTCGAACACCAGCTGCCCCACGTTACCGGAACGGCCTTCGAACGCGTCACCTACTTCACCAGCAACGGCGCCGGCCTGGCCGTGGGCGACCTTGATAACGACGGCGACGAGGACTTCGTCCTCGCCAACCTGCTTGGCCCCAACCAGATCTTCTGGAACGAGGGCGGCTGGCAGTTCCGCCCGCAACTCCTGCTCGACGGCAGCCTGCGCGGGCTCGCCCTGGTTGACGTGGACGGAGACGGCTGGCTCGACATCACCGCCACCAGCCGATCGGCAGCCCTACTCTACTGGCGGAACAACGGCGGCGAGGACGGGGCCGCGCCGTTCACAGAGGAGCAGGAGCCGGGCCGCCTCCAGGGGGTGAGCGGCTTCGCCTACTCGCTGCAGTGGGGCGACCTCGACCTGGACGGCGACCTCGACCTGGTGACCGCCTCGTATGACGCCTCGCTGGAGAAGCAGATGGGACGCCGTTCGTTGGAGGCAACCGACAAAAACGGCGTGTTCGTCTACGAGAACGTCAACGGGCGCTTCCTGCCTACACGTCTGGCGTCCAAGGCGCAAGGCCTGGCATTGGAACTGCTGGACCTGAACGGCGACGGGCGGCTTGACATCCTGGTAGGCAATGACTTCGACGTGCGCGACGTCGTCTTTCTGAATCAGCCAGACGGCAAATGGATCAAGACCGAGCCGTTTGCAACCACAACCTTCAGTACGATGAGCTTCGACAGCGGCGACATCGATAACGACGGCCGCTGGGAGCTGTTTGCCGCCGACATGCACCCCTACTCTGAAGACGAGGAGATCATGCGCCAGTGGCGGCCTGTCATGGAGACGATGCCGCCGCCTAGTCCGGATGACGGCCCCCAAGTGATGGCGAACGTCCTGCAGGAGCGGCGAGACGAAGGCTGGGCAGATACCGCCGAGGACTGGCGCATCCCCTTCAGCGGCTGGACCTGGTCGGTCCAGTTCGGCGATTTGGACCAGGACGGTCTGCTCGATCTGTACGTCGTCAACGGCATGACCGCGATGGAGATCTTCAGCCACCTGCCGGGCGATGAGTTGGTCGAGGAGAACCAGGCCTACCGCAACGACGGCGGCAGCCAGTTTGCGCCCGCGCCCGAGTGGAAGCTCAACAGCACCGCCGGCGGGCGCGGCATGACCATGGCCGATTTTGACGGCGACGGCGACCTGGACGTGCTGATCAACAACCTGCGCGCCCCTTCCCAAATGTTCGAGAACCAGCTGTGCAGCGGCCTGTCCCTGATCGTGGACCTGCGCCAGTCCGGCAGCGGCAACACGCGCGCACTGGGCGCCGAACTGCTTCTGCATACCTCGACAGGCGTCTACCGGCGCAGCGTGCAGGCGGCAGGCGGCTACCTCTCCGGGCGCAGCGCGCGGCAACACTTCGGTCTTCCGCACGGGAGCAGGATTGAAGCACTGGAGGTGCGCTGGCCGGACGGCGTCGTTTCGATGATCGAAGGTCCCGTCCTGGAGCCTGACAGCTGGCTCACCATCACGCGGAGCGACGCGCTCCCTGAGCAGTCCCCTCCAACCGGCCAGGCCGGCCAGCCTTGAGCTGACTACGACCAAGACCTCTCCTACGTACAATGAATCAACCCCCTACAACCCTTCGAACGAGCACAAATGGAAGATTCTGGCTGCCCTGGCCGGCGTCGTCCTTATGGCTTCGCTTGTCTTCAGCTCGGCTGCCGTCGTTCTGCCTGCGATTGTGGACGACTTCAACATCAGCTTTGCCATCGGTCAATGGGTGCGCTCCTGTCTTACACCCTCGCTCAGACTTCGATCATGCCCATGGTGGGGCGGCTGGGGGATATGGTCGGCAAGCGACCAGTCTTCCTGGGCGGCACGATCGCCTTTATGCTCGCGTCGATCCTCCCCGGACTGGCGCCAACCATCGAGCTGCTGCTCCAATTGCGCGTGCTGCAGGCCGTGAGCGCGGCATTCGCCATCGCCCTGAATTTCGGCATTGTGACCTAGACGTTTTCAGCCGCAGAGCGCGGCAAGGCGCTGGGTATTTTCGGCGCGATCTTTGCGGCAGGTAGTATCGTCGGGCCGCTGGTAGGCGGCATTCTTTTGGATGCATTGTCGTGGCGTTGGATCTTTTTCGTCGGCCAGCCTCTGAGTGCCATCAGCCTGATCCTGGCCTGGCGCTATCTGCCCAAGTCCCGCCCTACCGGACGGCAGAGTCTTGACTGGACTGGCTCCTTCCTGCTGTTTGCAGGGCTTCTGACACTCATGCTGTACCTGACTTTTGGCGATCGCTTCGGATTTGGTTCTCCGGCCATGCTGGGGCTGCTCGCCGTCTCTGCCCTCTCGCTCTGGCTGTTTGTGCGAAACGAGGCACGAGTACAGGATCCTCTCCTCGATCTGTCTCTCTTCAGGAGCGCCCAGTTCAGCTCAAACCTGTCGATACGGATTATCACAAATGTCGCAATGGGCGGTAGTTGGCTTCTCTTTCCTTTCTATCTCAGCAATATCTTGCAGTTTGAGCCGGTGCTTGCCGGCATGTTCCTGACATCGTTCTGGATCTTCTTCGGAGCGTCCGTGCTGATTTCGGGCAACCTGGCCGACCGGTTCGGGAATCCCCTGATCGCCGGCGCGGGTCTGGCAATCCTGGCCTTCGGCTGATACACTGTCAGCATGCTCAATGCCTCCAGCTCGGCTTTCGATTTCGTTCAGCGGGTCGCGCCGGTAGCGCTGGGTTTTGGGATCTCGCACTCGCCCACAAACAGCGCGGTCATGGGCTCGGTGCCCCGCGAACGGCTGGGCATTGCCAGTGGCGCCAACACGATTGGGCGCTCTTAAGGACGCACCGCCGGCGTGGCCGCGCTGGGCGCTGTGTGTGCCAGCCGGGTAAACGTCTATGCCGGGCCTGAATTCGGCGACGTGGTGACGGAGGCGGCCGCCGCGGCCCAGATCGCCGCGTTGAAGGATGTTACCTACGCGGCCTTGGCCCTGGTAGGCGTCACCCTGGCGTTGATCGCATGGGAAACTTTGCACTCGCATTCGGCCGCGCGGCCCGTTGAGGTTCCTTTGTAACCGGCCCTGCTCCCTGCGAATGCGTTCACTGTGGCTGACGACCGCCATGACCGGGATTCAGCAGTTCCGGCGGCCGTTCCCTCTTGGTATCCTGCGCCATTTGGCATCCCGCATCCGGCAATTCACGTACTGTTAGGAGCGAATCTGATACTCCATACCTCCAAAGAAGCCGCCCACCGCAGCGTATACGCGGCCGGCGGGTGCTTCTCCTGCCGCAGCGTGCGTCAACAATTCGGCCTGCCTTGGAAAGCAGAATTCACGCTCTTGAAGTCCGCTGGCCGGTCCGGTCAGTTTCTGTCATCGTTGGCGACGACGTCCCGCCTGACAGTTGGTTGACCATCACTCGAGGTCCCTGAGATGCTTCCTGGCTTTCTTCAGGCCACTCCCCCCCGTTTCGTTCGGCGCAACAATCTCCTTCCTGATTCATGACGCTTTTGCCTGGCACCCTGACAACAAGGCGCAGATGGCTCATTTTTGCTGCCATCTGTAGCGGCATTTTCCTTGACTCGAAAGAGGGCAGCATCGTTGTTGTCATACTGCCCGCCCTTGTAAACGAGCTTCAGGTCGACTTCACGCTTGTTCAGTGGGTTGTCCTTTCCTTTACGCTTACAAAAACGGCAATTATCCTGAGCGTAGGAAGATTGGGCGATATGATCGGCAAGAGGCCTGTCTTTCTTGGCGGGACTCTTGCCTTCTTGGTCGGTTCCGTCCTCTCCGGTCTGGCGCCAAATATCGAGCTTCTCCTCCTGTTTCGCGTAATCCAGGCAATTGGCGGAGCCTTTGCCACCGCCCTCAGCATGGGCATTGTGACCGAGATCTTTCCTGCTTCCGAGCGGGGCAAGGCCCTGGGACTGTTCAGCGCCGCCGTCTCATTGGGCGGCGTCGCCGGACCGTTTTTGGGTGGGATGGCGCTGGAATTCCTCTCCTGGCGCTGGATCTTCTTTGTCGGCTTTCCCTTCAGTTGTGTCAGCTTCTTCCTCGCCTGGCGCTACATGCCCAGCACCAACCCAGGCGGCAGGCAAAACTTCGACTGGACCGGCTCCGTTCTCTTGGCCGCCTTTCTCTTGACTTTCATACTCTTCCTGACGTTCGGTCACCGTTTCGGATACCGCTCCACCGCAATGTTGGGACTATTCGCCTTCTCAATGCTGGCCCTGGCCCTGTTCATCCACACAGAACGCCGCGTGAAGGATCCGCTCCTCGATCTGTCGATCTTCAGGAACGCGCAGTTCAGCCTCAACCTCTCGATGCGCTTCGTCAGCTTCATTGTTATCGGCGGCGTCTACCTTCTCCTCCCTTTCTATCTGACGAACCTGCTTCAGTTAGAGCCTGTGGTCGTGGGCCTGCTTCTGACGACAACCTGGATTTCCTTCGGGATAGCTTCCCCGTTCGCAGGCACCCTGTCCGACCGCTTTGGCTACCGCCGCATCGCCGGCGCCGGACTGATTATGATGGCCATCGGCTGTTACTCTGTGAGCACCCTCAGCCTCGAAACGTCGATCCTCGGCTACATTGTGCGGGTGTCCGCTTTGGGCCTGGGCATGGGGCTGTTCCAGTCCCCAAACAACAGCGCCGTAATGGGCTCCGTTCCGCGCGAACGTCTTGGTGTCGTCAGCGGCATCAACGTCATTGGGCGCACTCTTGGGCGCACTTCCGGAATCGCAGCCTTGGGCGCGCTTTGGGCAAGCCGTGTCACTGCACATGCCGGACCGGACTACATTGGGAGTGTCACCGAAGCGGCAGCCATGGCCCAGATCGCGGCACTACGCGACATCTCCTATACCGCGCTCGCGATTCTCGCGGTCGCGCTGATTCTGAGTGCATGGGGAATTCTGGAGGCCCGGGTACCGCTCCGAAGGGTCCAGAGTGGACTCTGACCGGCTCTTGCGCCGGCAACACTTCGGTCCTCCTGACGTGTCCAGATTCCACGGCCTGGAGGTCCGTTGGCCGGACCTATTCATTTCGTAGATAGATGGCCGATATCTTCAGCCGAACGGCAATTTAACTGTCCTACGTTCCGACGAATGGTCCGAGCAGCGGTCTTGGGCCCTCGGTCCCTTCTGATCATCCTACCGTGAAAGTGTGAATCTCCGCCCGCGATGGCAAAGCCGACCGATCAGCTCTTCGTCGAGCGCAAGTGGCATATCTTCGCAGCGCTCGGTTCAGGTATATTTCTCGCCTCTTTCGACGGCGGCGTCGTCAGGGTGGTGTTGCCGGCGCTTGTAACCGAATTCGACGTCGACTTCGCACTCGTCCAGTGGGTCGTGCTCTCCTTTTCTCTCACGCAAACAGCGATCATGCTGGGCGTTGGCAGGCTGGGAGACATGGTGGGCAAGAAACCTATCTTTCTCTTCGGCACCATCGCATTTGCCGTCGCTTCCGTCCTCGCGGGGCTTGCTCCGAATATCGGTTTCCTCCTGTTTTTTCGTGTGCTACAGGCCATCGGCGGGGCATTTGCTACTGCCCTGAGTATGGGGATCGTGACCGAAACTTTCCCCGCGACGGAGCGCGGAAAAGCTCTCGGCCTCTTCAGTGCCACTGTTTCGGTCGGTGGCATCGCCGGCCCGCTCCTGGGGGGCGCTCTTCTCCAATTCCTCTCGTGGCGTTGGATCTTCTTCGCCGGCCCTCCTGTTGGTTTCGTCAGTTTCCTTTTGGCCTGGCGCTACTTGCCAAGCACCGCGCCCGGGGGCCGACCGCGCTTTGACTGGACCGGTTTCTCGACTTTCTTTTCCTTTCTGTTGGCGCTCATGCTGTTTCTGACCGTCGGCCAGCGCAATGGCTTTCGGTCACCCGCGATGCTTGGCCTTTTGGCCATTTCGCTTCTTTCCCTCGCGCTGTTCATTCGCACTGAGTTTCGAGTGAGAGAGCCACTCCTCGACCTCTCGCTATTCGCCAACGCCCTCTTCAGCCTGAATCTGTCGATGCGGTTGATCAGCTTCATCGTTTCCGGCGGCATTACGCTCATCCTCCCATTCTATCTGAGCAATCTCCTCAAGTTGGACCCTACAATGGTCGGACTGCTTTTGACGACGACGATGGTCTTCTTCGGCTTGGCCTCACCGATTTCGGGTATCCTTTCGGATCGCTTCGGGTACAGGCTGATCGCCACGGGGGGATTGGTAATGCTGGCTTTCGGCTGCTACACTATCAGCACTCTCACCGCCGAAACTTCAGTCCCTGGCTATGTTCTGCGGGTCTTGCCTCTGGGACTGGGCATGGGCATCTTTCAGTCGCCAAACAACAGCGCGGTGATGGGTTCGGTCCCCAGGGAAAGGCTGGGCGTCGTAAGCGGCGTCAATGTTATCTGCCGAACGATGGGAAACACCTCAGGAGTCGCCGCCTTGGGTGCCCTATGGGCGAGTCGCGTCTTCGTGTATGCCGGGTCGGATTTCGCAGGCGACGTGACTGAGGCAGCCGCCGCGGCGCAGACCGCAGCATTGCGGGATGTTGCTTTCGCCGCGATGGCAATCGTTGCACTGGCCCTTGTGATGAGCGTCTGGGGACTGCTGCGCGGGCCCGCAGTCCTGCATATCCGCGAACGTTTCCATTAGGAATCTGTTTTGGCCGGAATCCTGCGGCGCAGCCTCCGGATACAGGGCCACAGTGAACCGACCAGGAGCAGGATGATGAGAATTCGCTTTGGATATCGGGATATGACTCACCCCGGCGGTACGCTGGGCACCCTGCAGGAAAGCCAGCATCTCTTGCCCGATATTCCCGCCCTGCACGCACAAATGGCCGAGGACGGATACCTGCTCCTGCGCGGCCTGATAGACCGCGCCAAGGTCGGACGGGCGCGGGAGGTGGTCCTGAACCATATGAATGAGCAGAACGTGCTGTCCCCCGGCGCGCCGGTCCTCGAGGGCGTCATGCCCAGGGGCGGGCGCGGCGCCAAGTTGCAGCGCATCGCCTCCCACGAGGACGTCCAGAATGTCCTAGAAGCGGACGAGCTCTTCGCCTTCTTCGCCGCCTACTTTGGCGAGCCGGCGCTCACCTTCGAATACAAGTGGATGCGCGCCGTCGGAAACGAGCAGTTCACTGGCGCCCACTATGACTTTGTCTACATGGGCCGCGGCTCGCGCAAACTCCATACCGTCTGGATCCCCTTCGGCGACACGGCGGTTGATCATGGCACGCTCGCCGTATGCCGCGGCTCGCACAACCTGCCGGCATTTGCGCCCATTCGCGATACCTACGGGCGCATGGACGTCGACCGCGACGGCATCGACGGCTGGTTCACCAAGGACCCGATGGAGATCGTCGAAAAGTTTGGCGGTGAGTGGCAGACGACCGAATTCTTCATGGGTGACGTGATCCTGTTCGGCATGCACACGATGCACGCCTCCACGACCAACTTGACCAACCGTTTTCGTCTCAGCTGCGATGTCCGTTTTCAGCCTGCAAGTGAGCCGGCCGATGAACGCTGGGTCGCGGGCGGCCCCGGCCACACGGTACACGGCATTGAGGAGCTTGTGCCGATCGAGGAGGCGCGCGCGCAGTGGGGCCTGCCGGTCTGACGTGCGCGGGCGGCTGAGCGGCAGATTGCCCGCGATACTGTTTTCGAGTAGGATTACTTTCGCTTGTAATCTACCGATTCGTTCAGTTACAGGACTGGTTGAGACGCCAGAATTTGATGTCTGAAGAATCAAGAATCGACTGCGACATCCATAACGAGGTGCCCGGGCTGGAATCGCTCTATCCCTACCTTCCCGCCCACTGGCTCGACTACTGCCGCGAATCGGCCTTCAATGGACCGGACGCAAACGACTACCCGGCCGGCGCGCCGACCACCACGCGCGAGGGCAGTCAGTCCAAACCCGATTTGGCCGAGGTCCGGTCCCACGCGCTCGGCGGCGTCGACGTCGGCATACTCAACTGCGCCTACCGCGTCCAGAGCGTGCGCAACGAGGACCTGGCCGCGTCGCTGGCCACGGCGGTGAACCACTGGCAGGTCGAGCACTGGCTGGAGAAGGAGCCGCGCTTGCGGGCGTCGATCGTCGTGCCCAGCCACAACCCGCAGCTCGCCGCGCAGGAGATCGACCGCTGGGGCGGGCATCCCGGTTTCGTGCAGATTGTCCTCCCGGCGCGCGCCGAGGCCCCCTACGGCAACCGCCGCTACGACCCGATCTATGCCGCGGCCGTACGGCATGACCTGGCCGTCGGCATCCAGTACGGCGGCGCGCCCGGCAACCCGCCGACGGCGGCCGGCTGGCCCTCTTACTACATCGAAGAGTACGCCGGCATGGCCCACGTCTTCCAGTCGCAGGTGATCAGCCTGGTCTGCGATGGCGCGTTCGAGCGTTTTGCCTCACTGCGCATCGCGCTGATCGAGGGAGGCTTCACCTGGCTGCCCTCGCTGATGTGGCGCATCGACAAGGAGTGGAAGGGGCTGCGCCACAATACGCCCTGGGTGCGGCGAAGGCCATCCGAATATATGCGAACTCATCTGCGCTTTACGATTCAACCGCTGGACGCGCCGAAGGATCCGGCGCACCTGGCGGAGATACTCGACCAGTGCGGCGCCGAGGACCTGCTCCTCTACGCCAGCGACTATCCCCATCGCCGCGGGCGCCCGGACCCGCTCCTGGACCTGCTTTCGGAAGAGCAGCGAACAAAGATTCTGAGCGCAAACGCGCGCGCACTTTATCGCCTGTAACACGTTTGGCAGCTAACGCACGACCGATTGCGAAGTGTGACGACTATTGTGACAGTTACTCTCAAACGCCACCTACGGGAGGCATGCCATGACCACTCCTGTTGAGACCACCGCCGTGGACCGCTCCGCCGTCGGGCGTAACGGCCACAGCGGCAACGGGGCCGCACCCGGCCCGACCGCAACCAGGCGCGCCTCCAAACGGGCGCGGCTGGATACGGCTATAATCGACACCGACGTCCATATCTATTTCCCCTCGCCCGATGTCCTCCGCAGCTACCTGAGCGAGCGCTGGCAGGAGTATCACCGTACGATCGGGCAGCGCGGCTACGAGGGCTGCAACTATCCGCGCGCGATGCCGAACGCCGCCCGCCACGACGCCTGGCCGGAGGACGGCACGCCCCCCGGCTCCAACCTTGCCTTTCTGCAGGCGCAACTGCTCGATGAATGGGGAATGGAGTTCGGCGTCCTCAATCCGCTGGTCGGCGCCGGCTATGAGCGCAACCTGGACTTTGGCGCCGCGTTTGCTCGCGCCACCAACGAATGGCAGGAGGCCGAGTGGCTGGAGCCGGACCCGCGGCTGCGCGGCTCGATCATCGTCCCCTGGGAGGACGGCCAGCTGGCCGCGGCCGAGATCGACCGCTGGGGCAGCAGTCCGGGGTTCGTTCACGTTCTGCTCATCGCCCGCACAAAGGAGCCGCTGGGCCGGCGCAAATACTGGCCGATGTACGAGGCCGCTTGCCGCCACGACCAGCCCGTCGCCATCCACTTCGGCGGCGCCGGCGGCGGGCCGATTACCGGCACGGGATACCCCGCCCATTACATCGAAGACCACGGCGGCATGCCGCAGACCTTCCAGGCGCAGATAATCAGCCTCATCTTCGAGGGCGTCTTCCAGCGCTTCCCTTCGCTCAAGTTCGTGTTGGTCGAAGGCGGTTTCGCCTGGATTCCGCCGCTGCTCTGGCGCATGGACGAGGCCTGGCGGCAGCTGGGCATCGATGTGCCGCATGTCACCGAGCCGCCATCCGCGATCTTTCGCCGCCACTTCTGGGTCAGTACCCAGCCGATGGAGGAGCCGTTCGAGCCGGAGCAGTTCCGCCAGCTCCTGGGTCACCTGGACATGGACGATCACCTGCTCTTCGCCACCGACTATCCCCACTGGGACTTCGATTCGCCCGATCGCGCCTTCCCGATCCAGCTCGACGAGGAGCGGCGCCGCAATTTCATGGCTGAGAACGCCCGCCGCCTTTACAAGCTCTAGAGAGCCGTCATGGCCAAACATATCGTCGCCACCGTAGACGAGATCCCACCCGGCGAACGCAAAATCGTCGAAATCGGCGGTCGTTCGCTGGGGGTCTTCAATATCAAGGGCGAGTTCTACGCCCTGCGCAACATCTGCCCGCACCAGGGCGGCCCGCTCTGCCAGGGCCGCCTGACCGGCTTCGTCATGGCCGACAAGCCGGGCGGCGAATACAGGTATGAACGCCGCGGCGAGATCCTACGCTGCCCCTGGCACGGGTGGGAGTACGATGTGACAACCGGCCAGTCCTGGGTCGATCCCGCTTCGGTCCGCACGCGGCGCTACGAAGTGGAGGTCGCGCCGGGAGACGCACTCCCCCACGGCTACCAGCCGGGTCCCTACACCGCCGAGACATTTGAAGTCTCGATCGACCACCAGTACGTGGTCGTCGAGCTCCCCGGATAGAAGGCCGGCCACAATCGGCTGACCTTCTACGCTTTCCACGCACGCCCGTCCGCAGGCAGCGCTTGGCGCATCTCCGTGCCCGATTTCCAGGCCCCAAAGACAGGAACGACCCATGAATCGATCAGACCATCCGCCTATCGACCCGGCGCTCGACACCTATCTGCGCGACGCCGAAGCGCAGCTGCTCGATGAGCTGTGCGACTGGCTCCGCATCCCCAGCGTCAGCACCTTGCCGCAACACAAAGAGGACGTCGAGCGCGCCGCCGACTGGCTGGCGCGGAAGATGACTGCCGCCGGCCTCGAAAATGTCGAGCTGGTGCGGGCCGGCGGGCATCCGATTGTGTATGGCGACTGGCTTCGCGCCGGGCCTGACGCACCAACGTTACTGGTTTACGGCCACTACGACGTGCAACCGGCCGACCCGCTCGATCTGTGGACTACCCCGCCCTTCGAGCCGTCCGTGCGCGGCGACGATCTCTTCGCCCGCGGCGCCTCCGACGACAAGGGCCAGCTCTTTGCCCACGTCGCCGCGGTGCAGGCGCTGCTGGCAACGTCCGGGTCGCTGCCCGTAAACGTGAAGTTCGTCGTCGAGGGCGAGGAGGAGGACGGCAGCCAGGCCCTGATGGGATACGTCCCCGCGGCTACGCAGAAGCTGGCCGCCGACGCCTGTCTCATCTCGGATACGCACATGCTCTCGCCGCAGCAACCGCTGATCATCTACGGGCTGCGCGGGATGTGGGCCGGGGAGATCACCGTGCGCGGCCCGGCGCAGGACCTGCACAGCGGCATGTTCGGAGGGGCGGTACACAATCCCAACCAGGCCCTTTGCGAGCTGCTGGCCGGGCTCCACGACGAAGAGGGCCGGGTAACGGTCCCCGGCTTCTACGACCGCGTCGAACCCCTTACCGCGCAGGAGCGGGCCGCGCTCGCGCGCGTGCCCTACGACGACGACACGCTGCTGAAGGAAAGCGGTGCGCCCGCGGTCTGGGGCGAACCGGGTTTCTCCGTAACCGAGAGAATCGGGGCCAGGCCTACGCTGGAGATCAATGGCATGTGGGGCGGCTTCACCGGCGACGGCTTCAAGACGGTGATTCCCGCCGAAGCACATGCGAAGGTCAGCTGCCGTCTCGTTCCCGACCAGGACTCGGCTGCGATCGGCGCCATGATCGAGCGGTTCCTGACAGAGATCGCGCCGCCGACCGTCGAAGTAGCCGTGCGCACGCGTGTGCACGCGCCTGCGACGGTCGTACCGCTCGACGTGCCCGAAATCGGGGCCGCCTCGCGCGCCTTCAGGCGCGTTTACGGCGCCGATCCGGTCTTCAGCCGCGAGGGCGGCTCGATTCCTGTGGCGACCGTGTTCCAGGAAGCACTCGACATCCCGATACTATTGATGGGTCTTGGCCTCCCGGATGACAATCTGCACGCGCCCAACGAAAAGCTACACCTTCCGAACCTGTATCGTGGCATTCGCGTTGGCATTGCGTTGATGCAAGAGTTGAAAATTGCTTGACTTCCGCGCGGAATCGATGCAGAATGATAGAATTCCCATTTAACGGTTTGACCCGGTATGGTCTTGCTTACTTTGAATAAGGAGTTACAGATGCATGCAGGCATTACTCGATATAACTCGACTCGTCGTATGCGGCTCGTTGTGGTCTTGGCGGTTCTGCTTCTGGCTATGCTGCCGCAGGCTCTCACGGCGGCCCCTACCCAACTGAGCGCAAGCCCACAGGCCAGCGGAAACACGACACACGTCGTTCAGGCCGGTGAGACCCTCGCTATCATCGCGGCCCGCTACGGCGTCACCATCCAGCAGATCGTCAACGCCAACAATATTGCAAATGCCAACATCATCTACGTTGGCCAGCGGCTGCAGATCCCCACGGGGGGCCAGCAACAGCCGGGCGCCGCGCAACCGGCCCCCACACAGCCGGGTGGATGCGCGCAAACGCACAATGTCGTTGCCGGCGATTCGCTATCGGGCCTCGCCGTCCGCTACGGGGTGACCATCCACAGTTTGGCCCAGGCCAACAACGTCTCGGTTACCTCTTTCGTTTACATCGGGCAGCAGCTCTGCATCCCGGGGGCCGGCTCCGGTAGCGGCACAACCGGCGGCGGTGGCACGCGCACGGGCGGTGTCTGGTACGAAGTACAGATCGGCGACACCCTGAGCCGCATCGCATTCAACCACGGCACGACCGTCAATGCGATCGTGCAGGCGAACAACCTGCCCAACCCCAATACTGTGTTCTGGGGCACCCGAATCTGGATTCCGCAGGCCGGTTCGAGCGCGCCGGCGCCAGGGGCACAGCAGCCAGCGCCCTCACCTGCCCCCGTAACCGGCGGGCCGTTCGCATTCGTCACCACCTCGGGCAGGTTGAACGTCAGAGGCGGCCCCGGCACCGAGTACCCCGCGGTATCCTCGCTTGCCTCCGGTGCGCGCGTCACGATCGTCGGCATCGGCCCCAACAGCGAATGGTACAAGGTCCAGGTACCCGGCGTATCCGGTGATGCCTGGATTTATCGCGCGCTGACCCAGACCGAGGGATCCGTCGAAGGCGTGAAACAGTACGCTGAGTCGGAGATCCCCCCGCGGCCCGCGGCGCCTGCACCGCAGCCTACGACGCCTGACCAGCCGCCGCCCTCAGATCCGGTCGGCCGCCTCGGCTTCGGCTTCGGCGTCCAGGCCCATATGGTCCACAATGGCCAGGAAGGCATTGTGATGGACAAGACCAATGAGCTCGGTTTCAAGTGGGTCAAGCAGCAGATCGAATGGAAGGTATTCGAGTCCAACCGGGGCCAGTACGGCTTCGGCGACATCTGGCCGCTGGTGAACGCTGCCAACTCTCGCGGCATCAACCTGCTCTTCAGCGTCGTCAACGCTCCAAGCTGGTCGCGTGAATCGGGCTTCGACGGCTCGGTCGGCGGTCCGCCGGCGGATCCGGGCACCTTTGCTGCCTTCCTTGGCCGCCTGGCCGGAGAATATTGCGGCTCGTCCGTCAAGGCAATCGAAGTCTGGAACGAGCAGAACCTGCACTACGAATGGGGCAACCGTCCAATCAACCCCAGCGAGTACATGGCGCTCCTGCGCCCGTCTTACGGGGCAATTAAGAGCGCCTGCCCCTCCATGCACGTTATCAGCGGCGCGCTGACACCCGCCGGCGACAACGGCTCGCTGGCCATGGATGACTTCCGCTACTTCGAGGCGATGCTGCAGCAGGGGTTGGCCAACTATGTCGACGGCTTCGGCGCCCATCCCAGCGGCTACAACGTTCCGCCCGACACTGTCTGGCAGAACGCCTGCGCTGAGATTCAGAGGACCGGCAACCAGCACTTCAACGGCGCCTGCGACAACCCGCACCACTCGTGGAGCTTCCGCAGCACGATGGAAGGGTACCGCAACCTGGCGCTCCGCTACGGCGCCGGCCACATCCCGATCTGGCCGACCGAGTTCGGCTGGGCCGCAGGCGGCGCGTTTGACCCCCGCTACGGCTACGCCAACGACAACGACTTCGATGAACAGGCGCGCTGGACCGTCAGGGCCTTCGAGATGATGCGCAACTGGGGCTGGGTCGGACCGGCCTTCCTGTGGAACCTGAACTTCCGTGTCGTAGCCGATGGGACCGAGAAGGCGCAGTGGGGGATCGTCCGCAACGACTGGAGCCCGCTGCCCGTCTACCACGCGCTGCGCAACATGCCCAAGTAGGAGGCGCGCGGTACGTTAAGATGTTCAACCCGGAGATGACCGTCGCCGCCATCAATCGGATGAGCGAGCAGACGCTAGCCGCCAACCTCGGTATTCGGTTTACCGAGGTTGGCGCTGATTTTATGTGCGCCCAAATGCCCGTGGACGGGCGGACGCTCCAGCCCTACGGCCTGCTGCACGGGGGCGCCTCCCTGGCGCTGGCCGAGACGATGGGCAGCGTCGCCTCAACCGCGCTGATCGACCTGGCTACCCAGGCCGCCGTCGGCCTCGAGATCAACGGCAATCACCTGCGTTCGGTCGAAAAGGGCGTCGTCACCGGGACGGTGCGTCCCATCCACATCGGTCGGCGCACCCATGTCTGGGACATCCGCATCGAGGATGAAGAAGGCCGGCTGGTCAATGTCAGCCGCCTGACGATGATGATCATACAGCGGTCGTGAATGACGAAGCTCAAGATTCTGACGCCCTGGGAAGAGAGCGGCGAACTCCTGCGCCAGCCGGCCAGGCGAGTTCGGACCTTCGACGCGCGTCTGCATCAACTCGTGGACAGTTTGATCGAGACGATGCGCGACGGGCATGGAGTCGGCCTGGCTGCACCCCAGGTCGGGCTGCTGCAGCGCATCCTTGTTATCGAATACCCGGAGGATGCGGAACGCCCCGAAGAGACGATGCAACGCTACGAGCTGATCAACCCTGAGATCGTGAAGGCGAAAGGCTCGGAAGTTGGACAGGAAGGCTGTCTGAGTCTGCCCGGACTGGCCGCGGACGTTGATCGGGCCACCTACGTGCTCATCAAGGCACAGGACCGCAACGGCAAAGCTCAGCGCATCAAGGCGCACGACTGGCTGGCGCGCATCTTCCAGCACGAGCTGGATCACCTCGACGGCGTCCTGATGGTCGACCGGGCCGAACAGGTCTACAAGGTCGTCGAAAACGAGGAAGGAGAACCGGAGCTGATTCCCGTGGAGGAGGCCGTCTCACAGGGCTGAACCGGGGCGGCAAGCCCGACCAAGGGCAAAGCCCCGCATGTCAATCGTGCGGGGCTTTTTGCTGTCAACAAGTGTTGTACCGGATTGCGATTGCTACTGGACGTGGTGGTCGATGCCCTCGTAGCGTTCGATAAAGGCGCGGATGCGTGCAGCGTCGAACTCGTCAAACTTGTCGAGACGCTGCCAGGCGGTCAACGCGATGCGGGCCCCCATGTCCTTGTGGGCCGACTGCGAGCCGAACGCTGTCCAGCTGGGATCGTTGGGCATCATCAACACGTGCCGTCCGCTGCTGACATACGGTTGGACGATCTCCGCCAGCTGCTCCTGAAGCTCCGGGCAGCCCTCTCCGCACTGGAAATAGACGATCACGCCGCCGTCTTCCATGTTGTGCACCACCTGCTCATAGCGCACCGGCTCGTCATAAATGTCCCAGGGCGCCAGGCCGGGGTAGTGCGGGCCGGACGTAGGCGGGGTCGTGTTGTATTCGATCGGCGACGCGCTCCCCTGGGGAATGTGCGTGTTTCCCTGCGTGGGCCAAGATTCCTCGTCGCCAACGGGCACTGTGTTACGGATGTTTGTGTAGATGACCAGCGCCACGATGGCAACCAGGGCAACGCCTCCGCCAATCAGGTAGAGATTTTGCATTCGCCGCCGCCGCGCGGCGATCTCCTTCAGCTGCTGCCGCGAAGGACGGCCAAGCGGGTCGCGCGCGCCTGCGCGTGACCCGCGGCCCCCTTTCGAACGCGTTGTCCTTCGGGACTTAGACCTCGTCGCCATTAATTGTGAACCCAGACCAGTGTTGCGGTATCCGCCGTCGCGCGGACCCACCCGGTAGAGCCGTCCCACCCGGGAAAGGACCACTTGAAAAGCCACTCGGCGTCTTCGACCGCCAAATTGACGCATCCGTGGCTCATCGGCGTCCCGAAATTGTTGTGCCAGTAGGCGCCGTGCATGGCGAATTCACCATGAAAGTACTGTACCCATTGCACGTTTGGCAAACTGTAGTAGGTGCCGGAGGACTTGTTTCCCCCGGACATCGTCTGGGACGGCGTCCGCACCCACATGCGGAAGACGCCCTGCACCGTCGGATAGGTCGAAATCCCGGACGATATCAGAAACTCTTCCACGAGCTCGTCGCCGGCCCAGGCGTAGAGTTTCTGGTTGCTCAGATTGACCTCAATCCACTTCTCCCCCCCGGCGCGTGCCGTGTGCACGTCCATGTGTAGCAGGGCCGGTTCGGCGACCGATAAGTCGATGTCGGTCTCCTCCTCGGCTTCTTCCAAGTCTGCCGCGGCCAGCGCCGCCTCAAATTCCAGGCGAATCCTGGGCAGGTCCATCGTCGCCTTGGAGAAGGGAAGAGGCGGCAGCAAGTCGAGGCCTACAGGGCCAGCCTCCGGCGCTGCAGTCGTCTCCTGCTCCGCCGGTTCCGCCGCCATCACGGATGGCGCACTGCTCCAACCGACCATTGATGCTGCGCACAGCAATATGGTCGCTGCTGATACTGCCACTATCCGGCGCATCTTTGAATGACCCCCATATAAAGGAATGAATAGGTCCCAACAAGAAGGAACGATAAGTCAAAAGAAAGTCCCGCTATTGGTGGACCATCACCATTGTGCCAGGATTCGATCTGTCGCTGAACAGCCAGTCGTCATCGTATACGGCCGGCGACGTCCAATCGAACAGCCACGCGGCGTCCTCTTCGGTCAGATTGACGCAGCCCCTGCTCATGGGCGTGCCGAAGTTGTTGTGCCAGTAGGTGCCGTGGAAGGCATAGTTCTTGAAGAAATACTGGACGTTCTGAACATCTTTCAGATGATAGTAGCTGCCCGAGGCCCGGCTCCCGCCGCTCATATCCTGCATCGCCACCTTGGCCCAAATGCGGAACGTTCCCGTCACCGTCGGCGTATTTCCGATGCCGGTGGATATGACAAACGCTCTGATCGGTATGGCGCCTTCATACGCAACCGCCAGCTGTTCGCTCAGGTCGACCTCGATCCACCGCTCGGTCTCGGTCGGATATTGCGAAGGATGCAGCCGGGCGAAGGAACCTTCGAGCAGTTCAAGCGCGTGCGGGGGCGGAATTCGCAAGACCTGTCCTACCTCAACCACGTTCGGGTTCTGCAGACGGTTGACGCGGGCCAGGACCGCGGCCGGAATCGCGTAACGATCGGCGATCTGCGACAGATACTCGCCCTGCTGCACCAGATGCGTGATCACTTCGGTCCGGTCCGGCTGCACTTCTGCCGGGGGCGGCGCCGGCTGGACCTCTGGCGCAGGCGCGGGCGGCGCCGGCTGCTCAGGCGCGGGCACGCGCAGTACCTGGCCGGTGTAGAGCCAGCGGAAGGGAGACAGATTGTTCAAGCGGGCAAGTTGGGACAGGCTGATCCCATAGCGCTTGGCGATAATTGAGAGCGAGTCTCCGGCCTGTACTGTATAGAACTGGACGCCGCCCGTATTCGGGTTCGTCGCGCCGGCCTGCGAGGGCTGATTCTGAACGGCCTGCCCGCCTGGCGCCGAACCCGGCACGCGCAGCACCTGGCCGGTGTAAAGCCAGCGGAAGGGAGACAGATTGTTCATGCGGGCTAACTCGGTCAGGCTGATTCCATATCGCCTGGCAATCGTCGAGAGCGAGTCGCCCTCCCGCACCCTGTAAGAGGCAACGCTGCCTGTGTTCTGATTGGCGTTTGTCGAGGAATCCGGAGTTGCTCCCTCGATCAAGAGCCTCTGACCGTACCAGACGTAGTTGGCATTGGGCAGGTTGTTCAGCTGGCGCAGCCGGGCCACCGTAGTGCCGTAGCGCGCCGCGATCTGGCTGAGCGTTTCACCGGGTCTGACGACGTGCACCTCGTAGGCCGATGCGCTGCGGACACTGGCAAAGGCAGCAATGGCGGCCAGGAGAAGAGCCAGAGTGGCCCGCACCATCGGGCTAAAGCGTCTTCGCGTCGAGATTCTCATCAAAGAATAAGAGTGCGTCACGTCAGTACCGTCCTTCAGTGCGTTGAATCGAGTCTGTTTCAATGCCAACGATGACTCCGAGTTTGCCTCCTAGCTTCCAAGACGACAACCTTGGAGGAATTGTTCCGATATCGCCGGCGCCTTTGTGACTCTCGATCGCACCCTACAATATATCGGAATATCCTGTCTGATACAATCCGAACCTGGAGGCTACGAAGCTCCGGACCCAAGCCCTGCAACAAGCACGGAACCTGTCCCCTATCCACTGCAGGCCGGGAGGCTGCGCGACTTGCCGGCGCCGAAGCAGGTACCACGTCTTGCGCGTCAGGGAGTGCATCGTGTCTGCCCGCCGGGCGGGCACATGGCGCTCAAGTCGTCGCGGACCGTCCCCCACCAGGCAATCCGGGCCGATTTTGGACACATTGGTACGACTCGTCCTGCGTGTTATAATCCCGCAATCGAAACGGCTCGTCCCTCTCCGCAAGTTGAATGTCAGGGCCGCTCTGACGACCTCTTTTGATCGTCGGGTTACCGGCCTGGCAGATAACCGGAGCCCAGCGGGCAAACCAAACGTAAACGCTCCTGGCAGGATGCTCAAGTCCGGGTAGGCATGTGCCTGCCTTTAGAGGTATGGATGGCACAGAAAGCAACTGCGCCGTATGGGAGCTGGCGTTCCCCAATCAGCGCGGGACTGGTTGCCGCAAGTTCCCAGCATTGGATCAACCAGCTCTGCGTGGAAGGTGAAGAGCTCTACGCTCTGCTTCGCCTGCCTGAAGAGGGAGGACGCAGTGTCGTCGCCCGTGTGTTGGAGGACGGGCGCTTCGAAGCATTGACGCCCGCTCCCTTTGACGCACGCACGCGCGTCTACGAATACGGCGGCAGCTGCTTCGCAGTCCGGGACGGCGAGATATATTTCTCAAACTTTCCCGACGACCGGATCTACCGCCACTTTCCGGGCGAAGCGCCGCGGCCGGTCACCGCTGAAGGCGATGTCCGCTACGCCGATTTCGTCGTTGACCGCAGGCGGAACCGGCTGATCTGCATCAGGGAAGAGCACGCCTCCAGCGCCGAGCCCGTGCACACCGTCGCCGCGGTCAATCTCGACGGCGACACCTTCGGCGACGCCCTGTTCGACCGGGCGGACTTCGTCGCATTCCCCGTTTTGAACGCAGACGGCAGCAAGCTGGCCTGGGTGGCATGGGACCATCCGAGCATGCCCTTCTTCTCCAGCGCCCTTTGGGCCGCCGACGTCGCGGATGACGGCGCGCTCTCGAACGTCGGGCAGATTGTGCCGGAACAGGAGGAGAGCATCACCGATCCCCGCTGGTCGCCGCAAGGCGACCTCTATTTCTGCTCCGATCGCACCGACTGGTGGAACCTCTATCGCTGGCGCGAGGGCAAGATTTCGGCCGTGTGCCCGATGGAGGCGGAGCTGGGCAATCCCTTCTGGAATATCGGCAAGACGATGTACCGTTTCCTGTCCCAATCGCGCGTCCTGGCCGCCTGCAACGACAAAGGCGCCTGGCATCTCCGCCTGATCGATACCGGCGAGGGCACCAGCAAGAAATACGAGACCGAATTCACCTATATTGCATTTGTCGAGACGATTGGCGAAGAGGCCTTCATCGTGGCGGCGTCGCCGAACACGCCCCGCTCCCTCTTCAAACTGGACCTGAAGAGCGGCGCCTGTGCGCGCCTGGCAACTTCGGTCGAACATACCCTGTCCCCGGACTACTTTTCGCCCGGCGTCCACATCTCGTACCCGACCGCGAACGACCTGCAGGCGTACGGCTACTATCACGCCCCACACAGCCCGGAGTTTGAGGCGCCCGCGGACGAGCTTCCGCCCCTTGTCGTAATCGCACACGGCGGCCCGACCGGTTCGGTCAAACAGGCGCTCGACCTGGACGTGCAGTTTTTCACCAACAGGGGATTCGCCGTGCTGGAGATAAACTACGGCGGCAGCGCGGGGTATGGCCGCGCCTATCGCAACCGCCTGCGCGGAACTTGGGGCCAGGTCGACGTCGATGACGCCGTCAACGGCGCACGTTTTCTCGTTGAGCAGGGCCTTGCCGACGGCGAGCGAACGATCGTGCGCGGCGGCAGCGCCGGCGGCTTTACAACCTTTGCCGCGCTCGCCTTTCGAGACTACTTCCAGGCCGGATCGAGCCATTACGGCATCAGTGACCTGGAATTTTGGGATGGGGAGACGCACAAGTTCGAAGCCAACTACTGCCGCTCCTTGATCGGTCCATACCCTGAGGCCCGCGCCCTCTAACGCGAACGCTCGCCAGTCCACCGTGCGCATGAGATCAACGCGCCGCTGCTCATCTTTCAAGGCCTGGACGACAAGGTGGTACCGCCGAACCAGTCCCGGTTCGTCGCTGACGCATTGCACGAGCGGGGCGTCCCCGTGGCCCACATCGAGTTTGAGGGCGAGGCGCACGGATTTCGACGATCAGAGACGAATGTGCGCACGCACCAGGCGGAACTCGCCTTCTTTGGACAGGTCTTCGGGTTCAAACCGGCAGACGACCTTCCTCCTCTGCACATCGACAACGCCGGGGCCCTTCACCGAAGGGACGACACCGGCTGAACCGGCAGCGCAGTTGAATACGTGAAAAAACAGAGCCTGAACGGCGAAACCATGGAGGCCCGACGTGAGTTCAAATCGAGGACATAAAACGGCCAGTTCCATTGTCGAGACCTTCAAGCGGCGCACGCGGGGGTCAGGCGAGTGGGACGCGCGCGCCAAGAGGACGATGCCCGGCGGAGACACGAGGGCGTCCTCTTATTACACGCCTTATCCCGCCTATATGGTGCGCGGGGAAGGCTGCCATCTCTATGATTATGACGAGAACAAGTACCTCGATTTCCTCAACAACTACACCTCGCTCATCCACGGTCACGGTCACCCTGCGACCGCGAGCGCCATCCAGGAACAGGCCGTGCGGGGGACCGTGCTCGGCTCCGCCGCCGAGGTGACGGTTGAACACGCCGAGATGCTTGTCGAACGCGTCCCCAGCCTGGAAAGCGTCCGCTACTGCAACTCGGGTACCGAAGCGACGCACCTGGCGATGCGAGCGGCCCGGGCATTCATGGGCAGGGACGTCATCGTCAAGATGGACGGCGGCTACCATGGGTCGCACGACTATGTTCAGGTCAACGTGCAGGCTGACACAGAGTCGGAGGGGCTGCCCCAGCCCAAGCTGACCACGCGCGGCGTTCCGTCTGCAGTATTGGAGGACATGAGAGTCGTTCCGTTCAACGACCTCGACGCGCTCGAAGATGTACTGCGCGCGGAGGGCGGGGAAATCGCCGCCATCATCCTCGAGCCGGTCCTCGGTTCAGGCGGCGGTGTTGAGCCGCAGGCCGGCTACCTACAGAGCGTCAGGCAGCTGGCCAGCAAGTATGGCGTTCTCCTGATCTTCGACGAAATCCTGACGTTTCGCGCCGATGTCGGCGGCGTACAAGCGGCAATCGATGTGACGCCCGACCTGACGTCGATCGCGAAGTTCATTGGCGGCGGTCTGCCGCTTGGCGCGTTCGGCGGACGCGAGGAGATTATGGCGCCGTTCGATCCCACGCACGCGCAGACGATTCCCCACAATGGCACCTTCAACGGCAACAACATAACGATGGCGGCAGGCATCGCGACGATGAAGGAGTACGGAGCGGACGAGGTCGCGCGCATCAACCGGCTCGGCCAGCGGCTGAAAGAGGGGTTCAACCGGGCCTTTGAGACGGAAGGAGTGAACTTGCGGGCGGTGGGCGAGGGCTCGATCATCCGCGTCCACTGGAGCGAGAAGAGGATCAGAAACGCACGGGAGGGCGCGCTGGCACAGGCCGCCGCACAGGAGCTGCCCCGATTGCTGCACATGGAGTTGATGAACCGGGACATTTTCAGCGCTCCCAGGTGCCAGTTCGCGATCTCCACGCCGATGACGAAACGGGAAGTGGACACGGCCATCGAGGCGATGGCGCGCGCCCTGGAGGTTGTCATGCCCTACATCGCGGAGGAGACGCCCCACCTCCTTCGGGCCTGAGGGGCATGTGAGGCCGGCGCGGCCCCTCCTGGCTGGTGGAAGGGGACGCGGGCCGGGCACGCGCAGGTTGCAGTTTTCCTTTCGCTACAGGGAGGATGAATCCGTGAAAGTTCGTTGGCAGGCGTGGTATGGCGACCGCGAGATCGATTTGGATTTCCCGGCGGCGTGGCGCGTGGAAAAGGTCCAGATGGCGGATGCCCCTCCGGCCGATTTTACGACGCTGGCTGCCAGCCTGCGGCGGCCGATTGGGACGCCAACGCTCGAGGAACTCGCGAGCGCAAGCAGCTGCGCCGCCATCGCGGTGGAGGATATCACCCGCCCATCCGCGCTGGGCCCGATCATGCAGCCGGTGCTTGACGACCTGATGGCCGGCGGCCTGGGCGTTGAGGACATCCGAATCGTCATGGGTCTGGGCGCGCACACGCCGATGCGGCGCGAGGAACTAATCATGAAATTGGGCCGGGAGGTCGTCGAGAAAATCCCGATCTTTCAGAATCAGCCCCACGAAAACCGCAAGTACCTGGGCGAGACCCAACGGGGTACCCCTATATACACCAATGCTTTCTTCTGGGAGGCCGATCTGCGGCTGAGCGTAGGCACGATCGTGCCGCACGGATTGGCGGGTTTCGCCGGTGGGGTAAAGACGGTGGCGGTGGGAATGGCCGGCATCGAGACCCTTCACGCCAACCATTCGATCGCATACAGGCTGCCCCATTCGATGGCGGTCCGCATCCAGGGCAACGAAATGCGCGCCGATCTCGAGGAGATCGGGCGCAAAGTCGGACATCGCTTTGCCGTCAATACAGTGGTCAACTCACGGCGGGATCTGGTCGCCCTTTATGCTGGCGACCCAATCGAGGCCCATCGGGCCGGCGTCAGATTTGCCCGTACGGTCTACGGCACCGCTTTCCCCCCGCCGGCGGACATCGCCGTCTTCAACGCCTATCCCAAGGATACCGACCTGGTGCAGGTGCTCAACTCGATGAACGCGGTGGCGCGCGATCTGCGCCGCGCGATCAAGCCCGGCGGATCGGCCGTACTGGCAACCGCCTGCACGCATGGCGCCGGCATTCATTACCTGCTCAGCAGCGGCATGCGCGCGCATGGCCCTCTCCGGCGGGAGAGGCTTCACCTCGGCGAAAATGGCCTGATCATCTACTCGCCCAATCTCTCCTATGCCGACATTCAGGAGTTCCCGGAAGACACCTGCCTATTCAACGGCTGGCCGGAGGTCATCGCGGAGTTGGGCAGGCGCCACGGGGACGGGGCCACCGTTTCCGTCTTCCCCAACGCGGCCCTGCAGATCCCGGAGGAGATAGCCGGCCTCGAGGACTGACCGGCTGCGACAACATGGCGCGCCGTCCTTCAGGCGATTGTGGAAATATGACGGGCCTCGCGCCTGCCTGTAGTTTGGAGCGCCAGGATCCCTTTCGATGACCGAGCAGCAGTTACGCACTGTTACGCCCGAAGACCTGTTTCGCCTGCAGTTCCTGCAGGACGCAAGGCTCTCTCCGGACGGCAAGCGAATTGCCTACAGCCTCTCGCACGTCGACACGGCCAACGATCAAGAGTACTGCACCATTTGGCTCCTGGCGCCCGCAACCGGCGAAGCCCGCCAGCTTACGACTGGCAGGACCGTCGACAGCAACCAGGCCTGGTCGCCGGACGGCAGCCGGATCGCCTTCTTCTCCAACCGTTCCGGGACAAGACAGCTCTATACGATGCCGGTTGACGGCGGCGAGCCGCGCCTCTTGACCGACTTGCCGCAGGGGGTTGGACGCGGCCCGGCCTGGTCCCCGGACGGACGGTTTATCGCTTTCTCGGCGCGAGCGAACGCTGAACCGGTCTACCCGACGAAGCCATATCGCGTATCCCGCAAGATCTACCGGCTGGACGCGCTCGGTTATCTGCACAATGCGGTCCATGACGTATTCGTCGCGCCGGCCGCGGGCGGAGAGGCGCGCAATCTGACGCAGGACGAAAACCACAACTGCCGCTACAACTCGCCGGAGTGGTCGCCCGACAGCCGCGAGATTCTGTTCACGACGACCTTTTTCCCCGACGAGCACCGCTTCTTTCCCGCGCTGCGGGTGGCCGGCCTGGACGGCGAAGTGCGCGACCTGGTCAGGGATTGGGGCTATGCCTCCTATTCGGCGGTCTGGTCGCCCTGCGGGGAGCGGGTCATCTTCGTCGGAAACAGGATTGACGCCCCTTTCAGCGCGCAGAACTGCCTGTGGGTTGTGGACAGCCACGGGGGAACGCCCGAGCGCCGCACGACGGGGATGGTCGGCAACGTCGAGGGATCTCTGCAAGCCGACATGCCGGTTGGCTACCGCGACTACCCCAAGTTCCAGGTTTCGCAGGACGGGGAGGCGGCCTATGTGCGCGTGCAGGATGGCGGCAGAATGCGGCTGTATCGAGTTGCACTGCAAGGGAAGGTCTCCTATGAACCGGTCGTCGCCGGCGATCGCGCCTGCTACGCGCTGGGTTTGCACGAGGGCCGGATGCTGATGTCGGCCTCCGACCTGAGTGCGCCGCCGAATCTCTACCAGGTCGACGTCGACGGCGACAACGAAGAGCAACTGACCCGTTTCAACGCCGGTCTGCTCTCGACTTTGGCGCAGCCAGAGGTCGAACGGCTTTCCTTTTCGAGCAGCGACGGCGTTGCGGTCGAGGGTTGGCTGTTGAAACCCAACGCCGGCGCCCCCCCTTACCCCACCATCCTCTACATTCATGGCGGTCCCCACCACGGCTGGGGCAATGTCTTCGCCTTTGACTTTCAGATGCTTGCGGGCGCGGGCTACGCGGTCTTGCTCATAAACTATCGCGGCTCGACGGGATACGGGGACGAGTTCAGCGGCGCCACGAACGGGCCGCACCACATGACCCTGGAGCAGGCCGACCTCATGGCCGGCGTCGACTGCGCGATCGCAAGGGGACTGGCCGACCCGACTCGCCTCGGCGTCTGCGGGCTTTCCTACGGGGGCTATCTCTCCTGCTGGATTGTCGGCCACACCGATCGTTTCAAGGCCGCCGTCCCCGAAAACCCTGTGACGAATCGGGCCTCGTGGTACGGTGTCAGCGACATCGGCGTCACCCACCCTGAATCGGTGGGCGGTCATCTGTCTGAAGTCCCGGATGCGTACCGGCGCTGCTCGGCCATCACCTACGCCCATCGCTGCACGACGCCCACGCTGCTGATCCAGGGCGAAAGGGACCTGCGTGTGCCGGCGGAACAGTCGGAACAGTTCTACACTGTCCTTAAGGCCAGCGGCTGCACGGTTGAGATGCTGCGCCTGCCGAACAGCTCGCACAGCGAATCGATCGGCGGGCGGCTGGAAGTCCGCCGCGCCCAGAACGATGCCCTGCTCGACTGGATGAACCGCTATGTTACGAGCGCCGCGTGAATCGGACTTTGTGCAGAGGAGAAAGCAATACTTGCTCCTGGATTCCCAGGCCCACCGTCATTCGGACAGATCTCGATTTCATATCACGTCAGGCTGAGACAACTTCAGCAGGTAACTGAGACCATGGCCCGCCGCACAATTGGACCGGAAGACCTGTTTCGATTTCAGATTCTGCAGGACGCCAGGCTCTCGCCAAACGGGCGGCTGGTGGCCTATTCGGTCTCGAGCGTTGATCCCGACTGGGACCAGGAGTACGCGGCCATCCGGCTCTTTGACCTGGAGTCGGGTGAAGACCGCAGGCTGACGGTGGGCCAGGCGCTGGACACGCACCCGGTCTGGTCTCCTGACGGCGCGCGGCTGGCCTTCTTTTCGACGCGTACGGGAACGCGCCAACTCTATACCATTTCGATCAACGGGGGCGAGCCGGACCAGCTCACCGAGCTGCCGCAGGGCCTGGGCCGGGGACCGGCCTGGTCGCCGGACGGTCGGTACATCGCCTTTTCGGCAAGGCCGGACGCGACCCCGGTCTTCCCCGACAGGCCGTACCGTGTGACGCGGCACGTCTATCGATTGGACGGCTGCGGCTATCTGCACGCCGCCGCGCCGGACCTGTTCGTGTTGCCGGCCGGCGGTGGTGAACCCCACAATCTGACGCGGGACGAAGCGTACAACTGTTACCGCGCCGGACCCGTCTGGTCCCCCGATAGCCGGGAGATTCTTTTCACGGCCGCCTGCTATCCCGATTCCTACCGCTGGTTCGCCGCGCTGCGCGCCGTGAACCTGGACGGAGAGGTGCGCGACGTCGTCAAGGATTGGGGCTGCGCCACCAACCCCCCCTCAGCCGGATGGACGCCTGACGGCAAACGCATCGTCTTTGCCGGCAACCCGATCGACGCGCCCAAGCAGAGCCACAAGCACCTGTGGGTGGTCGACAGGCAGGGAGGGACGCCCCAATGCCGCACGACCGGAATCTTCCACAACGTGGCGGGCAAGTTCCAGTCAGACATGCCGGTCGTCGGCGCCGACGCGCCCAATCTTCACATCGTCCCGGACGGGAGACACGCGTACGTTCCGGTCCAGGCGGGCGGAACGAAGTCCGTTTACCGCATCGCGCTCAGCGGCGAGGTCGACTACGAGCCGGTCGTTGACGGCGGGCGCGTGTGCGATGTGGCCGGATTGAGCCAGGGCAAGATCCTGATGACGGCCAACGGTTTCGACCAGCCCGGCAATCTCTTCCTGGTCGATCGAGACGGCTGCAACGAGAGGCAGATCACCGACCTGAATCGTGATCTGCTTGCCGACTTCGCCCGCCCCGGCGTCGAGCATCTTTCGTTCGCCAGCAGCGACGGCGACCGAGTTGAGGGCTGGCTGCTTACGCCCCCTATCGGCGAGCCTCCCTATCCGACCGTCCTCTTCAACCATGGCGGCCCGGACATGGCCTGGGGCAACGTCTTTTCGTTGGATTTCCAGATGTTGAACGGGGCCGGCTTGGCCGTCCTCCTGATCAACTATCGCGGTTCGCTCGGCTACGGCGACGAGTTCATGGCCGCGATCAACGGTAGGATGGGCGAGTTGGAGTTTGCCGATCTGATGGCCGGCGTTGACCACTGTATCGGACAGGGGCTCGCCGATCCCGACCGGCTGGGCGTGTTCGGCTCGTCCTACGGCGGCTATCTCACCTGTTGGGCGGTCAGTCACAGCGACAGGTTCAAAGCGGCTGTGGCCGAAAACCCGATTACCAATTGGGAGTCCTGGTATGGGGTGGCAGACATCTTCTCTTCGATCGCCCTGCCTTGGGAGGCGATGGGCGGGCCGCCGCACGTGGCGCCCAAGGTCTACCGCAGGGCATCTCCCGTTTACGCCGCCCACAACTGCACGACGCCGGCGTTGTTAATACAGGCCGAACGCGATCTGCGCTGCCCGGCCGAGCAGTCTGAACAGTTCTATACCATTCTGCAGGCGAACAGCTGCGTCGTCGAGATGCTGCGCCTGCCAAACGTTTCGCATGGCGGTTCGTCGTTCGGTCCACTGGAAGCCCGCCGCGCCCAAAACGAGCCCTGCTCGACTGGATGATGCGTTACCTGCAGCCATAGGCTTTCGGCAGAGTTGGCTGAAATAATGGGAAAGCTTTGACACAGGAATGTGAGGCATTCAGGCTGACCGATGCTGGTCTACACGTTGAGACGGCTGCTCCTGATCGTCCCGACCCTCCTTGGGGTCTCTCTCGCCATCTTCGCAATCCTGGAGCTGGCCCCGGGGGACCCGCTTGCGGCCGTGGTCAGCGAAGAGTACGGCAACACGCCCGAGGACATCGAGCGAATCCGCGAGCAACTCCATTTGAACGACCCTGTTCACGTGCAGTATCTCAACTTTCTGTGGGATGCCCGGCGCGGGGACCTTGGCAGGTCGTTCCGCGGCGGCAGCTCCGTCTTGAACGACATCCTGGCGCGACTGCCGAGCACGATCAACCTGGCCGCGGCGGGGCTGTTGGTAACGATGCTCCTCGGCATCTCCGCGGGGGTACTGGCGGCGCTGTTTCGCGGCGCGTTACTCGACAAAGTGACGATGGTATTCGCATTTGTCGGGGTGTCGATCCCTAGCGTTTATGCCTCTCTGCTTCTCCTGCTTTTTTTGCGGTAGAGTTGGGCTGGTTCAAGGTCGTCGGCGAAGAGGGCATCAAGGCCCTGATCCTGCCGGCGACGGCGATGGCGTTGATCCCGGCAGGTGTGCTGGCGCGGCTCACGCGTGCCAGTATGCTGGAAGTGATGGAGGAGGACTACGTCCGCACCGCCCGCGCCAAGGGCATCCGCGAGTCGCTGGTGACGATCATGCACGTATTTCGAAACGCCCTAATTCCGATCGTAACCTACCTGGGCCTGCTGGCCGGCAGCCTGCTGTCGGGGCAGGTTTTTGTCGAGAACGTATTCGGCCGGCCGGGCCTCGGCAGGTTTCTGGTCGACTCGATCAGCGCGCGTGACTATCCGCAGATCTGGGGCGGAATCCTTTTCGTGGCGGTGGGCTACGTCTTCGTAAACCTAATCGTCGATCTTCTCTACGGTGTTATCGATCCGCGTATTTCCTATGAATGAGGGATGCCGTTGAGCATGTACAGATCGCAGGCTACAGATGGCAACAGATAAGGGAAAATTTGTTGACGAGATTGCGGGCGCAGGGCAGGTTGCCGCCGCCGAGAGCAGGTCGCCTTGGCGCAGGGTCGTTGCAAGGTTCTTTCGCGACCCTTTGGCGGTGGCGGGGCTGGTTATCATGGGGCTGATTATTCTTCTTACCCTTGCCGCCCCGCGGATTTACAGCTGGGAAGCCATAATCAATGTCTCCTATGAAACCAAGCTGCTGGCTCCCAACGCGGCATTTCCGTTCGGGACGGACAACCTGGGGCGCGATCAGCTGGGCCGGGTGATTTGGGGCGGGCGGGAGTCGCTGCAGGCCGGCTATCTTGTGGTACTCATTGGGCTGGGGGGAGGAACCGCGCTGGGCCTGATTTCCGGATTCGCCGGCGGATGGGTCGATAACCTGATCCAGCGCGTCGTGGACGTCTTCCTGGCCATACCCGGCATTCTGCTGGCGCTGAGCGTCGTCGGCGCGCTTGGGCCGGGTCTCGTCCAGGTGATGCTCGCAGTCGGCCTGGCCAACGTACCCGACTACACCCGTCTGATCCGCGGTTCCGTGCTGCAGGCGAAAGAGAACGAGTACGTGCGGGCTGCCCGCGTGCTCGGCGCAAGCAACGGCCGCATCATGTTTCGACACATCCTGCCGAACGTGATTGGCCCAATACTGGTCTATGCCACGCTCGGACTGGGCATCGCGATCATGATAACCGCCGGCCTGAGCTATCTCGGGTTGGGCGCGCAGCCACCCTCGCCCGAATGGGGCGCAATGTTGAACCTGGGGCGTGAATTCATGCGCCATGCCTGGTGGATGCCGGTCTTTCCCGGCATCGCGATCGTCATCGCCGTACTGTCGATTAACCTGATTGGGGATGGTCTTCAGGACGCAATCAACCCCAAACTGCGCAAGTAGCCGGTAGTGCGCCAACCGTTCGCTTTTCAGTCAAACGTAGTAGCAGGAGGCGCAAATGGAGGCAAGCTTGGCCGTGTTTCTTCCCGAAGTTGGCACACCAGGACCAGGACGACAACCAGGAGGAAGACGATGTAAAAGAGATTCTTGTTGGTCTTCACAGTTATGCTTACAGTCTTGATGGCGGCGGCCTGCGTGGCGGTGGCTCCGTCCGGCATGCAGGATGAGGCCGCCCCGGATTCGATGATGGGCGGAACGCTGCGCATCGCCCTGCCCGCGGACATCACTTCGCTCGACCTGCACAAGACATCCCGGGGCAATGATGCGCTGGTCGTGGGGCAGTGGTTCAACGCGACACTGATCACCCAGAATTCAGACGGGGAGTTCATAGGCTATCTCGCCGAAAGCTGGGAGTTCTCCGAGGACGGTCTGACGTGGACCTTCCACCTGCGCGACGACGTGACGTTCCACAAAGGGGACGCGCTGACCGCTCACGACTTCGTCTGGACTTACGAGCGTGCGCTGGATCCCGACCTGGCTTCACCGGGGACCGGAAGGCGGCTGAATGGAATGACCTTTGAGGCGCCGGACGACTACACGCTGGTCTTCAACTTCCCGACGCCGACGATCTCATTGCTCCAGTTCGTCACATGGGGCTATATGGCACCAATGTCGCAGCGTGCGGTGGAAGAGGGCGGCGCCGAATACGAACTGAATCCGGTCGGGACCGGCCCCTTCAAGGTTGTCGACGTGCGGCCGGGCGAAGGGCTTACGCTCGAGCGCTGGGATGAGTACAACTGGGGTCCGGCCTTCTTCGAAGGAGCCAACACAGGCGCTTACAACTTCGATGCAATCGAGTTCAGCATTTTGCCTGAAGAGGCGACTCGAGTGGCAGCTCTCGAAGCGGGCGACATCGACTTCGTGAACGGTGTCTCCAACCCGCTCGACGTGCCGATCCTGGAGGCCGCCGTCGTGGCGGTTCAGCAGGTTCCGTTCGGACAGGTACGGCTGGTCTACATGCAGAACCACGTCCCGCCGTTCGACGATGCACGCGTGCGCCAGGCCTTCAACTTCGCGGTGAACCGCGAGGAGATCACCCAGATCGTCACCGACGGCGCCGACCAGATCAGCCGCGGCCCGATCAGCCCGGGCATGGTGGGCTACGACGCCGCGACCGAGGAGGAATGCGGCTATCACTTCGACCTGGACCGCGCAAAGGAAATGATGCAGGAGGCGGGCTACAGCTATGGCGATGACGGCATGCTGGTCTCGCCGGATGGCGAGCCTTTCAATCTGACGCTTACCGCCGAAACCGTAGACAGCGGCACCGCCTACGCCGAGGTCCTGCAGTCGATGTGGCGCGAGCTGGGGGTCGCTATCGAGCTTGAAATCGTCGAGCCGTCGATCCTCTATCCGCGACTCACCGAACGCGACTACCAGGCCGGCTACGGCCGTCGCGGCGGCTGGACGAGCTATGACTACCTGTACGCCATCTACCACTCCAGCACCGGCCGCGATCTGCCCGGCTCGATGCGTTCCGCGGTTGATGATCCCATCACCGACGCGCTGCTGGAGAAGAACCGCGCTTTGGCAATCGACAATCCCGAGCTGCAGGGTTCAATCAACGAACTCTACTGCCATATTGCAGCGCAGTCCTACTCCGTCTGGATTTCCGACGGCGTCTTCCGGCCATCGGTGGGGCCGAGAGTTCACGGAGCGGTCGCCGGACCGGCGTTCGCGGGACGGCCCGTCTTTTTGCCCAACGCATACATCGCCGCTGAAGATCGCTAGTCTGTCTCGAGGAGGCGCAGGGCCCGGCCCTGCGCCTCCCGTCATTGCTTCAGCTCCCGCATCCACACTGCGGCCCAAGCCGCCGGGTTGTCATGCCGCCAATCCTTGAAGTTCGAGACCTCGTGACGCGGTTCGACACCGAGGACGGCGTTGTCCACGCCGTCAACGGCATCTCCTATACGCTGGACGAAGGCGAGTCTCTGGGCATCGTCGGCGAGAGCGGCTCGGGAAAGACGGTGAGCGTCCTGTCGCTGATGGGCCTGATCCCACAGCCGCCGGGCCGGTTAGAACGGGGACAGGTCCTCTTCGCAGACAGCGACCTGCTCACGCTTTCGGCGGACCAACTGCGCGCCATTCGCGGGCGCGAAATCGCCATGATTTTCCAGGACCCGATGACCTCGCTCAACCCGGTCCTCACGGTCGGCTACCAGCTTGCCGAAATCATGCGGCCCCATCTCAACCTCATGCCCGATGAAATTGAAGGGCGCACGATCGACCTGCTGGAGCTGGTCGGCATTCCCAATGCCGCCAGCCGGCGCAAAGATTTTCCGCACCAGTTCTCCGGCGGTCAGCGCCAGCGTATCATGATTGCCATGAGTCTGGCCTGCAATCCTTCCGTCCTGATTGCCGACGAGCCGACAACCGCGCTCGATGTCACGATTCAGGCCCAGATAATCGACCTGGTGAACAGGTTGCGCGAGCAGTTCGGCATGGCCACCATCTGGATTACCCACGACCTGGGCGTTGTCGCCGGGCTGGTCGACAGGGTGATCGTCATGTACGCCGGCTTCATCGTCGAGGCCGCTTCAGTGCTCGACCTCTACAAGAAGACCAGCCATCCGTATACGCTCGGCCTTCTGCAGTCGATTCCCTCCATCCATGCAACGATCGCCACCGACAGGTTGATTCCGATCGAAGGTGCGCCGCCCGACCTGCTGCAGGAGCCGGTCCACTGCCCCTTCGCACCAAGGTGTCAGTTCGCTGTCGACCAGTGCTGGCAGGAGATTCCTCCCCTGCAGCGTGTGGCATGCGGACATCATGCGGCCTGTTGGCGCTGGGAAGAGGTGCGGGCTGCGGGGGCGGCGCCATGACGAACCAAGCGCCCGGCGAGGTCCTGGTCGAAGTGCGCGATCTGAAGAAGCATTTCCCCGTCCGGCGGGGGCTCCTGCGCCGCCAGGTCGGCGCGATCAGGGCTGTTGACGGCGTCTCTTTCGACGTCTACCGGGGCGAAACCCTGGGCCTGGTCGGCGAATCGGGCGGCGGTAAGTCGACAACCGGCTGGACCATCATCCGCGACCTGGAACCGACCGCCGGCACAGTGCGCTTCGAGGGCCAGGACCTGGCAGCGCTGACGCAGACCGAGTTGCGCAGGATGCGCCGCAACATTCAGATGATCTTCCAGGACCCGTACGCCTCGCTAAACCCGCGCATGACCGTAGGCAGCATCGTGGGGGAACCGCTTGAGGTGCATCAGATCGGCGCGACAAGCGCGCGCCGCGCGCGCGTGCGCGAACTTCTGGAAATCGTCGGACTCAATCCTGGTTTTGTCAATCGATATCCGCATGAGTTCTCCGGCGGCCAGCGCCAGCGCATCGGCATCGCCCGCGCCCTGGCGACCAATCCCACCTTCGTCGTGGCCGATGAGCCAATCTCTGCCCTCGATGTCTCGATCCAGGCGCAGGTCGTCAACCTGATGTGGGACCTCAAAAACGAGTTCGGTCTCACCTACCTCTTCATCGCCCATGACCTCTCGATGGTCCGTTATATCAGCGACCGCGTCGCCGTGATGTATCTCGGCCGCGTGGTGGAGATGGGGCAGACTGCAGACGTCTACGCCCGGTCGCTGCATCCGTACACGCAGGCGCTGGTTTCGGCTGTACCCGTGGCCGACCCGGAGGTCGAAATAAGGCGGCAGCGCATCATCCTCGAGGGCGATGTGCCCAACCCAGCCGACCCTCCGGCCGGCTGCCACTTTCATCCCCGCTGCGTTCACGCAACCGACATCTGCCGCTGCGACGAGCCTGAGTTCCGCAATCTCGGCCGGGAAGCAGAGCACTGGGTCGCCTGCCACCACGCAGAAGCGGTAGCAGGTCCGGTCGGCTTCGAATAACCCGTTTTCGAAGGCAAAAGGGCGCCGCCAGCCCGCCAGTGCCGCGGCCGAGGCGAGCTATTCGATGGCGGAGGTCGCCCACCGGTTCAGATCGGGAACTCGTACGAAGGGTCGGTCGCCGCGCGCGCCAGCCGGCCGCCCAGTTCGCGCGTCGTCTGGATCAGGGCGTCGAGCGTGGCTGCAAAGAGAGGAAAGGAGAGCGCCTCGAGAGGGAGTTCAGCCTGCAGGGCGACGTCGCCGTCGCCGTCGAGCGCAAATCGGACCAGGCGGACAGACTGGTTGAGGCGCAGGAGGAGCGATGCCAGCGCCTGTCTGCACTCCGGAGCGGGCGTTGGGGTGAGAGGACTCACCGCGAAGTGCAACCAATCTTCTCCGGTGGCTACGTACAGGTCAAACTCCTCATCCTCTTCGTCGGCAAAACTGCTGCGCCAGACGCCATCGGCGACCGCCTCGCAGCCCCACTCGTAGCGCTCGAACAGAGCCGGTATTTCCACTGCCTCATACCTTGCAGACGGCCACGTAACGGCGGGGTCCAATCGGTGCGGCAAAGGAATTCTTCGCAATTGGGCGCCGTCATGCGCCCAACGTACGGCGGCGGCGTTTTTTCAGGTGGCGCAAACGGGAGCGCGGGTGGTCGACGGCTCGGTAGATTTCGTCGGCCGTGAGGCCAGTTGCTTCTTCGAGGTCCATAATTGTGCGGAAGGAACTGTCTTCCAGCTCCATCAGCCTCTCCCGCTCGAATTCGCTCAGTTTGTGGCCGATGAGGGTGGCTTCGGTGTCCTCCAGGAGATTTTCGCGGCACTCCAGGCAGATCCACGTATGTCCGATAAGAATTAGGAAATCTCTGACCCTGGCGTTCTGCATACGGAATCTCCCGGTAGTCCTCACAATAGTAGCTAACTGAACTGATCTGCCGGCGGGGGGACGTCCTGGCAAACCGGCATTGCAAAAGCGTGCCAGCGCGCCCCGAAATCTACGGCGAAGGCTCCACCGCCGCCTCGGCGTCGAAGGCCGCGTGTTCCACCAGGCCCGCCGTTTCGACGGGCCAGATTGCCAGCCACGCCTTGCCAATTACGAACTCCTGCGGCAGCTGCCCCCAGGTGCGTGTATCGGACGAGGCCGGCCGGTTGTCACCCAGAACGTAAAGGTTCCCTGGTTCAACGACCTGCGCCGAGATGTTGCGCGTCATGGGAATCTGATCATACGGTTCATCGACTGGCAGGCCGTTCAGATAGAGAACACCCTCCAGGATTTCAACCGTGTCCCCCGGCAGCCCGATTATCCGTTTGATATAGTCCTGGGTGGGGTTGTTGGGATAGTGGAAGACGATCACGTCACCGCGCTTGTGATCGGTCAGGCGGTAGGCCAGCTTGTTCACGAGCAGGTATTGCCCATGGTGGAAGTTCGGCTCCATCGACTGGCCTTCGATGCGATAGTTCTGGACCAGGCTGCGGATGACAAGAAAGATGAGCACCGCCAGGATCACCGTTTCCAACGTCTCGCGCAGCAGCGACTTGAGTTCTATGCCATCTTCTTCCTGCTCTTCTCCTCCAGGCGCGGCCCCATGATGACTCATGCCGCCCAGAGGCACGGCGCCGCCCGTCGGAACGGCGGTGGCAATCGTCTTCCCGCCTGGAATGGCCGGCTCGGCGCCCTGCTCGCATATCGGTCGGGACTGTAGGTGTTCCCGGGAGGTCGCGACGCCTTCAGGAGACTCTGTCGCGCCGGAAACAGACCGCGCTGGCAGGTCGGCGTCCATCTCCGACGCATTCGGCTCTTTTTGATCGTCGAGCAATGGTTTGGGTCCGGTTTCGTGGCGTATAGCGAGTGTGACTGGTCAGGCAGATGAAGAAATTATATCATTCGACACGAACTGAAAACAAGCGGGGCGCTTTCGCGGCCATCATTGTCCCACCTTTTGAGAGTTGATGGTCCTCGGATCGACCGATTCACTGTCTATCAGGCGAGACGTCTGTCGCCGGACCCTAAGGCGCCTCAACTTTTCCGCCACTGTCCCCTCGATCACGGCAATTATCCCAAACGAATAACCCAATTATCCCAAATCAGCCGCCTATCTGAGAATGTAACGCGTTCCCCGCTTGTCACCGATTTTGAGCAGCAGCTTCTTGTCGACAAGGTCAGCCAGGTCCAGCCGCAACGTCTCCGCGCCGACGTGCGAACACAGCTGCCTGTAATCGCGGTTGGTAATGCTGCCGCTGGCCTGCACATGCTGCATCGCCTTCAACTGGCGTTCGTTCATGTGCTGCTCCCACTCGGGGATGATCTTCTCCAGGTCCCGGCTGTTCTGCAGGGTAACCGAGAAGCGATGGCTCCTGGCATCAAAGCTCGGCGGCGGATGGCCGGCGGCGACCATCTCCTCGATCATTTTGTCGACACCCAGGCCAAGCTCCTCGATGTATCCCCACTGGTACAGACCGTTGACGATGCGGGGATTGCGGCTGTAGTGCTCCTCGACAATGTTGTCGATTGTAATATACGCAGGCAGTCCGCCCGGGCTTGTGATTACGAGGCGGTCGGTGTGCATGTGTATTTCGACGCTGCTGCCCCGCAGGCGGTAGTCGCGGTGGCAGACCGCGTTCACCAGCGCTTCACGCACGGCAAACGGCGGATACTCGGTGCGGTCTTCGCGCTGCAAGCCCTTGACAACCGCCTTCTTGTCCATCTCCTCCCAGATCACCCGCCAGCCGCGCTCGACGATGCGCGCGAGCGGGCCTGTGATCTCCTCGCGCCGGCCATAGCCGAAGGAACCGGCCGCGCCGCCCAACGGCAGGACATCCTCGGGACGCTCGCCGGCGGCCTGCGCGGCCCGCTGCATGTCCGACCGGTTGTTGTCAAACTTCACGAAGACGGCCCGGCTCTGGGGCAGAAAGAGCTGCGGCTCCTTGCCGAATAGCAGCATCCCGCTGATGGTGGGCACGCCGTCTTCGCCAATCGCGCCGATCTGTTGCAGCAGCCTGTTCTTGGGCAGCAGCGTGCCGCGCGGGTTGCGCTGCTGGCGCTTTTCCAGGTATTCGTCGATTACATCCTCATCCAGGTCATCACGGACGGCGCCGGCGACAACATCGGTCTCGAACTCGCCCATGGAACGGTTGGCGACCAGCATCTGCAGCTCGGCCGAGTTGAGTGGGCGGTTTTCGCGGCTGTGGCGCACGAGCGCGCGGCCATCGCTGAGAACATGAAGCTCGCTGCTGCGTTCGACCCGCAGCAATACGATCGGCCCGTCCTGCGTTTCCGCCTGCTGCCACTCCGTCGGCATCGGCGGGCGGCACAGCGTCAGCGCGGCGAGCAACGCGCCTTCCGCCTCCTCGCCCGCAAGCAGGTCGCCCGGCAAGCCGCCGGCGTCGACGCCCAGCACGACGGTTCCGCCGTCACCGTTGGCGAAGGCGACGAGCGTCTCGGCCAGAGTCTCTGGATTGGGGCTGGGAATGAAGGCGAGCCTCGCGCCGGGCCCTTCGTTGATTAGAGTACGCAGTTCTGTCATTGGAGGCGCTGCCGGTCTAATCGTCTGCTGGTACCTGATCAGGGCCTATGACGGCCGCGGCCGGATCGCTGCCATTCGCTTCCACGCCGTCGACGCCGCGTGTCAGATCCTCGTGTCTGAGCACCGCCAGCGCGGCCACGGTATCGCCTTCGTCCAGGTTGACGATGCGAACGCCGCGAGTAGCCCGCCCGAAACGGCTGATGCCGGAGACCGGCGTGCGCAGCACGATTCCATTGCCGGTAATGACGGTTACCTGGTCATTCTCGCCAACAACGCGGGCCGCAACGATTGGCCCGAGCTCCGAGAGGCGGGAGCGGACCGTCGTCCAGACGCCCTGGATGTAGCGACCCTTGGTGTTGAATTCACTCAGGGGCACGCGCTTGCCGTAGCCCATTTCGTGCAGCACAAGCAGGTCGGCGTCCGGCTGCACCACGTCGAAACCGGTGACCAGGTCCCCCGGTAGCAGGCGAAGCGCCCACACACCGGCCGCGGGGCGCCCCATCGACCGCACCTGGTCCTCGCGCATTCGCAAGGCCTTGCCCCCGCGCGTTACCATGACAAATTCCTGGCTCCCGTCGGTTAGCTGGGCCCACTCCAATGAATCGTCCTCATCCAGATTCATCGCGATCAGACCGCTGGGACGCACGTGCGCAAACGCGCTGGCCCGAACCCGCTTGATCCGCCCTTTGCGCGTCAACAAAGTAACATACTCCGCCTTACCGAAGTCGGCGGTCGTCAGCATCGCCGTCACTTCCTCTGCGTGCTGCAGCGTCAGGAAATTGGCAATGTGTGCGCCCTTGGCCGTCCGCCCGCCCTCCGGCAGCTCATAGACGCGATTCCCGTACACGCGTCCCTTGTTCGTAAAGAACAGTATGTGGTCCAGGGTGCGGGCAAAGCGCAGATCCATCACCTCGTCCTCGCGGCGTGTCGCCATCCCCTTCACGCCGCGCCCGCCGCGGCCCTGCGCCCGAAACCGATCGGCCGGCGTGCACTTAATATAGGCGTTCGCGCTGAAACCGATCAGCACATTCTCGAGCGGAATCAGGTCCTCGTCGCTGAAGATGCCGCTGGCGTGCCGTACGATAGAGGTGCGCCTCTCGTCGCCGAACTTCTCCTTCAGCTCGACGATGTCGTCCCGGATCAGGCCGCGAATCTTGTGCGGGTTGGCCAGCAGGTCCTCCAGGTAGGCGATCCGCTGCATCACCTCCTGGTACTCATCCTCGATCTTCTGGCGTTCGAGCGCGGCCAGCCGGCGCAGCTGCAGGTCCAGGATCGCCTGCGCCTGGACCAGGCTGAGATTGAACAGCTCAACCAGCTGCGTGCGCGCGTGCTCGGCGCTTTCGGCGTTGCGGATCGTCGCGATCACCCTGTCGAGGAACCGGAGGGCAGTGCGGAGCCCTTCCAGGATGTGGGCGCGTTCCCGCTGCTTGTTCAGGTCGAACTCGGTGCGGCGCGAGATCACCTCAAAGCGGTGATCGATATAGATCAGCAGCGCGCGGCGCAGCCCCAGCGTCACCGGCCGGCCGTTCAGCAGCGAAAGGGCGTTGACACTGAAGGTGGACTGCAGCGGCGTGAATTTGAAGAGCTTATTCTGCTCCTTTTTCGGCGATGCCCCGCGCTTGAGCTCGATCACGATGCGCATGCCGCTGCGGTCGCTCTCATCACGGAGGTCGCTGATCGCGTCCAGCCGGCCTGAGCGCGCCAGCTCGGCGATCCGCTCGATCAGCGTCGTCTTGTTTACCTGGTAAGGGATCTCGGTCACAATGATGCGGAAGCGCTGGTTGTCGGTCTCTTCAATCTCTGTGAGCGCGCGCACGACCACGCGGCCGCGGCCGGTGGCGAAGGCCTGACGCACGCCGTCCGTTCCCAGGATCTCGCCGCCGGTCGGAAAGTCCGGACCCTTCACCATCTCCATCAACTCATCCAGGCCGATCTGATCGCGCCGTTCCCAGTTGTCAATGACAAACGCGACGGCATCGCAGATTTCGCTCAGATTGTGGGGCGGAATGTTTGTGGCCATGCCAACGGCGATGCCGCTCGAGCCGTTGACCAGCATGCTCGGCACCTTGCCCGGCAGGACGAGCGGCTCTTCGAGGCTGTCGTCGAAATTCGGGCCCCAGTCGACCGTGTCCATCTCGATGTCCTGGAGCATCATTTCGGTCAGCTGCGGCAGCCTGGCCTCGGTATATCGCATCGCGGCCGGGCTGTCGCCGTCGATCGAGCCGAAATTGCCTTGCCCGTCCACCAGCGGATAGCGCAGGCTGAACTCCTGCGCCATGCGGGCGAGCGCGTCGTAAACCGCCTGATCGTTGTGGGGATGATACTTGCCCAGTACTTCGCCGACGATGCGGGCAGACTTCTTATAGCCGGAATTGGCCCGCAACCCCATATCGTGCATCGCGTAGAGGATACGCCGGTGGACCGGCTTCAGGCCGTCGCGGGCGTCCGGCAGGGCGCGGGCGACGATGACGCTGACAGCATAGTCGAGAAATGCCGTCCGCATCTCATCTTCGATCGAGACTTCCTCGACGCTCTGCGCGAAGTATCCGTTGCCATTTGACCCGTTCGGGGACGGGACATCGGACGGCAGATTTCCCAGACCTCCGTCCTCTGGGGAAGCGTCGTCTGTGCCGTTTGGCTCGCTCATTCACCTTCTCCTGCTGCTAAAACAGTCCAGGGTGACTTTCTCCACCATCATCGATCGGGAGAACACTGAACCCTCGAAACAGTTGGTCTGCAAGCCGCGCGGGCGTCGATGTCAGACAGAAACTGAACGGCCGCGCAGGCTAAATCAAGCCCTTCAAGCCGGGGCATCTGAAACAGTTCCCAAGCCCTACAATTATACCCGATACCGCCAATTTTCGCTAACGCCAAGGCGCTCCCAACTTCAACATCCACTGCGCCGAACGATTCTCTCCGCGTCCTCTTCCCCCGCCTTCCCGGTTACGCCTGAGGCCATCGATCCCTTGCACTGCAGCGCCTTCCCCATCGGCGGATCTTCATAACCTTTCCTAACCCTTCGTGCCCCCACGCGCCTCTTAGCGGCTCTTAGCGGCTCTCCTCCCGCCCAATCATCGGCAGCCGCAGATGCGCATCCGCCAAGCCGGGGCAGAACAAAAAAGACAGGACCGGTGTCCTGTCTTTCCGTCTTCGTATAGTCATCAGATGGGACTACTGAACTGGCGGGGCCGATTACTCCTCCTGCTCATCCTCGTCGCCTTCCCCGCCCGAGTCAGCCTCAGAAACGCCTTCGATCAACTCAGCCGCGGCCTCCTCTTCCAGCAGGGCCTGGGCCGCGGCCTCGCGGTCCTTCTCTCGCTGTTGCGCGTCGGCCCAGCTCTCGCCTTCGCGCACGGCCGCGACCGCAAAAGTGGCCTCAACCTCCGGCATCAGCCTGATCGTCAGGTCGTACAGGCCAAGCTCCCGAATTGAGGCGCCCAGCATGATCCGCCTGCGGTCGACCTCGAACGCTACCGCTTCCGTCAGCCGCTCGGCGATTTCGGAGGTTGTGATCGAGCCGTACAACCGGTCATTGTCGCCCGCCCGCACCTCGAACAGCAGCTGTTGACCGTTGAGGACCTGCGCCTGCGCTTCGGCGTTCGAGAACTCCTGCGCCCGTTTGCGAACTGCCGTCTGCCGTATCTCCTCGGCCTGTTTGAGCGCGCCCCTGGTCGCAACAATCGCCTCCCTGCGCGGGATCAGGTAGTTGCGGGCATAGCCCCTGGCCACGGAGTGAACTTCACCGGCCATCCCCAGACTGGGGATATCTTCCGTCAGAAGAATTTTCATGCGTGCCATCTTATCTCTCTTCCCTCGATTGTCAGGCGGCCGTCATCCGGCGCCACTGGTAGTCCAAGCTCTGCCAGCCCCGCCACGATCTACGCGTGCTCCATCTTTCGGTTTGCGCGCTCTGCCCCTGGCTGGAACAGTCGCTGGCACCTGTAGCAAAGCCGGCCTATGAACTGTATACTACAAAGCGACATTGTACACCTGCTGCGGCGTGCCCGGCAAATTCTGCCGGGGCAGACTGCGCGCCAAAAACGGCTCCCGCGCGACGGTGCGGGCTGAAGCAGGCCCCGAAAACTGGACCACGAACTAAGGTATTCAGTGGAGCGGTTCGGCAACTATTCGAGGGGATGATTCAAAGACCAGACTCGGAGGCAGCCTTATCAGATCACCAGCGTAGCACCCTTTGGCCGCTTCTTGCCGCCGTGGACTGACGGCTCGGCGCACCATTTGGCGGAAAGGCGGCGCACGGCCTGGTAGATCTCCTCGTCGAAGCCGAGGAGGTCGCAGATGACGCGACGGTCGAGGCGGGAGCGGTTGGGGTCGGCGTCGGCGAGGTAGGCGGGCAGAAGGTCCTTGTCGCGGAACTCGTCGAAGATCATTTCGGCCATTAGTAGCTGTTCATCCGATAGGGAGCGGAGATCCAACACGGGGAGGGACTCGGCGGAGCGGATGGTCATATTCGCCTTGCTCGATTGCTGACGGCTGGAATGCCACCAGTAGGACAGCAAACCCAGTGTTGAGTTACCCCACACCGCGAAGGCGTAGTCAAACCTGTTATCAGAAAAGATAGCGTTGGGCCATACCCGCCCGCCGATCGACTCCTTGTCCGTGAAAGCGACGGCTAGAGCCTGAGAGCCGAAAGTGAAGTCACGGTTCAGATGCCCTCTGCTCGCAGTAGCCCAAACCGTCGCGGCTTTTGCCTCCATACCCTGCCTAACCTGTAGCTGTGAATCGGGCGCGCAGACCATGCGAGTTTCTTTTTTTGCATTGTGGTTCCACAGGGCCGGGTATGTAGCCGTAGGACTTGGGGCTAACTTGTCAAATGGACCACGAGGGGCCGGGCCTGTTATATCAAGATCGTAAGTGCCAAGGTTACCTACATCGTCCAATAGGGCTACCTTCAGTTCAACAGATGAGGCGCAGCCGGGAAGCGATAGAATGGACCCAGACAGAGAGTACGCCGCTTGGGCTACAGAAAAGTCGGACAAGCGTACAGCACCCCAGCCTGCTCCACCTCGAACGGGGGGCGTGGTGATCATTTTACCCGCCAGTTCTTCCCCGATCATCAGCGGCGTACCCCCATACGGACCGTCCTGAATGCGTCTGATCCGATTGCCACCATGAGCCCCTTTGGCCAACGCGCTTGCGTGGGCGAATGCTTGAGGCCTTCGGCTAAGCGATACAAAACGGGCTGCGGCATCGGGCCGTTCGTCCACCCTGAGCCTGCGGGCGACTACCAGGCATTCAGCCATCCCCGTATCGGACGAGAAGGACATGTCTCGACCGTGTGCCGCGATGCTCAAGATGGTTAACCCTGTGTAGTAATCCGCAAGCATTTTGCGTAAGCCTTGCCAAGCCAAACCAGTGGCTACGGATAGGGGCAGAACCAAGGCGAGGACACCACCGTGTTTTATCTTTCTATGGGCGAGCCCCGCAAAGGCTGAAGCGAGCCCCGCGTTGCCGTGATAACAAGTGTCCTTTTTCAGTTCCCTCATTCGGTCCGCCATCTGCTTCTGGTCTTCTTTACTCGCCCCAAAAGCGGCGAAGGCTGCTGCGGTGGTGTCTGCGTATGCCCCTTCACGAGTCACATTACGAGTAAACGGCGGATTCATAATCAACAGGTCAAAGCTTTCGTCCGGTATTTCAGTGCGTATCTGTGCCGCCGTCTCTTCTCCCGCGCTGCCGGTGCGAAGGGCGGGGTCGCTGGTGTTGAAAAGCGTCATCACGCTGGAGGACTGAAGCAACTCCAGCGAGCCGATTATCACACTGCCGTCCTTCTGGCGGCCGTAGGGCATGGTGTAAAGGCGGGAGTTCTTGAAGCCGACCGCCGGTTCGACGCCCGAAAGCGTGGAGCCGGTGATGTGGATAGCCGACGGCATGACGTCGCAGCCGTAGAGGACCTCCTCCATCATCACCTGGTGCAGCTTTGAAGCGTTGCCGCCGGCGCGCTCGTGGCGTGCGGCGATCTGCTCATAGACGGCGGAGAGCAGCGCGCCGGTGCCGCAGGCGAAGTCGCCGACGCGCAGACTGCCGATCGCTTCGGGGTCCGCCCAGTCGACGCCCTCCAGCTTGGCGACGGCGAGCCGCGCCAGCAGCGCGGCGGACGCGGGCAGCGTGTAAAAGGTGGCGAGATACTTGCGGTCGGCGATGAGGCGCTGGAAGATGCGCCCGGTCAGGTCGTGGGCGTTCTCGACGCCGCTCGCGTTGACGGCCTGGGCGGTGTAGCGCAGGCGCCGAAGGATGCGGGCCGCGTCAGCCGAATCCAGGTGCTCCAGGATATTCCTTGGCGATGGCGAAGATGGGCCAGTAGTTGATGTTGAGAATGGCGGTCCAGGCCTCGAGGACCTCGCCCTGCGGGTTGGCTACACCGTCGCCGCAGGCCAGCGCGAGCGATTTGATACGCGCGTGCATGCCGGCGATCTGGTCGTGGAATACGAGGGCGTTGGCGATGATGGCGCAGGCCATGCGACGGGTCTGACGCACGTTGGCCATGCCCAGCAGGCCGGCTATTTCCGCGGTGATGCCGGGACGGGTCTGGTCTATCTCGTCGAGGAACTTGGCCGCGGCGTCGATGCCTTCCTGCAGGGTGGTGGTTGCCTGGTCTACGGCATGCTGGGGGACGGAGACGAGCCGCACCATGTCGGCCAGGTCCTCGACGCTCCCGTCCAGCCAGCCGGACTCGGGAAAGCGGTCGGCGCCGCCGTTCTCGGTGAAGACACAGTATGACAGGCGGGCCTCTGACAGGGCGGCGTGGAGATCGTTCGCATCGCCCACGTCGCTCGGGTAGCGCAGAGCGATGGCGGCTTCGATGGTCCGTCCAAAGATGGTGGTCTCCAGCCCGAGCCGCTGCCTCGCATCCCCTTCGGCCTGGGCGGCGGGCATGTACTCCGCCTCGATCACCACCGGCGCGCTGCCGGCCGCTGTGATGAGGATGTCGGGCCGAAGTCCCGGCTGGCCGGCGATCAGGCCGGTGTGCTCCGACCGGACCTCGCTGCGCGGCAGCATCGCCTGGAGCAGGTTGCCCAACGCATTGTTGGCGCTCGGTTCAGTCTGGTGCGGCATGTGAATAAGTTGCCCGGCGGACGCGCAAACGATTGACAAAATACTGATAGAGATGCCGTCAATCTACCACTTCGCGCAGGCGACGCCAAAGCCGCGGGAATCGGTATCTGCCCTGTCTGTCCCTACACGCCATGCCCGCGCGCCCATAATTTGGCGAATTGCCGACACATGACTGCCCCCGCAGTCGAATACGACAAAGTCGTAGAGGTAATCGAACTACACTATGCCCAAACGACAAGAACTGATTCCTAAGAGAAAGGACTAGGGCTGGTTGACATTTGTCTGAACTTTGATTCAACTGATTTATATGATGGACATGATGAACGGCGCTGGCTCCAGAAGCGGGCTTCGTTCACGAGAATCAGGTGAATCAGAGTCCAAATTTTTTTCAGACAACCTGTAGATGTTGCCTCTTTGAATAGTCTTCTGAAACGTCAACGGAACCTAATCTACGAAGATTTGGATTTCATCATCAACTACGACATCAAGTATCTTATGGGGTGGTGTGAAGTGGGCCCCAAAAACTGGACCACAAGCTAAGGTGTATAATGGAGCAGTTCACCAAGCCTGTGGAGGGGCAGCACGATGGTCAAGAAACGGCGGCGACACTCGGCGGCCTACAAGTTTCGGATTGCGCTGGAAGCGCTGGAAGGCAGCAAGACGATTAGCCAGTTGTCGAGTGAACACGAGGTTCATCCCAACATGATCCGGACCTGGAAACGGCAACTGCTGGAAGACGGGCCCAGCATCTTCGCCGGCAAGGGCGAGCGCAAGCAACGGGAGCAGGAGGCGCAGGAAGCAGAACTTTATGAACAGATGGCGGCAGACCGCCCGTTGCCGATCAGAGCCGGCCGCATTCGCCTGAATGCACCTTATTTTTCCAACTTCGTGGTCTAGCGATTGGGGCTCACCATGGCCTTCTCTATCCGGGGGCCCGCCAGCTTGCCACGTTGGGTTGGGGGTGCAGGGTTTCGCTACGCGCGGGCGCCCGACGGCAGCCGATGGAGACGGCAAAATGAAAAAGGACAAGCTGCTGATCGTCGAAGACGAACGGGCCGTCGCCAGGGGGCTGGTCTACGCGCTCGAGGCCGAGGGCTATGACGTATCCTGGGCCAGGACAGGCGCAGAGGCGCTCGAGCTGACGCGACGCGAACAGCCCGACCTGATCACGCTCGACCTGCGCCTGCCGGACATGAGCGGCTACGACGTCTGCCGGGCCCTTCGCAGCGAAAATTTTCGACAGCCGATCCTGATGCTGACCGCCAAAGACGAAGAGCTGGACAAAGTGCTGGGCCTCGAGCTGGGCGCCGACGACTATGTCGTCAAACCCTACAGCCTGCGCGAATTGACCTCGCGCATTCGTGCGCTGTTGCGGCGGGCCTACGGTGACCTGGCCGCGTCATCGGATGACGACGTCCAGCGCATCGGCGACCTGGAGGTCGACCTTACGCGCATGGTAGTCAGGGCCGGAGGCGGCGCAATCGAACTGACCCCGACCGAGTTCCGGCTGCTGCGTTACCTCTCGGCGCGGCCCAATGTGCCGGTCAGCCGCAGCGGCCTCATGGAGGCGGTCTGGGGTTACGAGAGCGAGGTCGGCAGCGACCGCACGGTCGACGTCCACATCCGCCATCTGCGTCAGAAGATCGAGCGCGATCCTGCCAACCCCACCCGGATCGTGACGGTGCGCGGCTTCGGATACAAGCTGCAGGGATGAGCCCCGGCGCAGATCGAGCAGTGCGAGACCTGCTGCAAAACCCTTTGTCAACACGCCTCCCGCCACACTCCTCCCCGATGTTATGAAACCTTAATTGAACGGCAACAGGGCTTTCAAATCGGGGCGCTACACTGGTAGTCGTAGCACTGAATTCCATCCAAAGTGTAGCGAACAATCAGGAGGAAGAGATGAATCGCACAGAGCAAGGAGGAAGCCGGGCCATTGCGATTGGCGCCCGACAGAAGAGCCTTTGGATCGTGCTCGCCGCGCTGCTGGCGCTGCTGGCCGCGAGCGTGCCCGTATCCGCCGCCAGTGCGCAGGAACGGGTCAAGCCGGAACCGGGCGTACTGATCACGGTTGTGGCTGACGAGATGCCGGCAGCAGAGGCCGGCCTCGCCCGCGGGGACATCCTGCTGGCTATCGACGGCGACCGGGTCAACACCGCCGCCGAGCTGCGGAAAGTGATCCTGATGCAGGACCCCGGCGACACGCTCGAGCTGACCGTGAAGCGCGGCGAAGAGGAGCTGACGCTTTCAGTCACGCTCGCTGATCACGACGGCTACCCGGTCCTCGGTGTGGCTGTCCACATTGACCGCGGCGAAGGCATGTCGCCTCAGCGCGGGCGCCGCGGCTGGATGCCAGGCCACAGCCGCGCCTTGGGCATGGAGCGCGGCATGGGCATGCGCGCCCTCCCATTCAAGGACGCCGGCGGCGCCGCGGTTTTCGAACTGCTCGCCGACGGCCCAGCCGCTGTCGCCGGTCTGCAGGCCGGAGACGTCATCACCGCCGTGGACGACAACGAAATCGGCGGACTGGACGACCTGGCGCAGGCCGCCTCCCAGTACAGCCCGGGCGATGAGGCCGTGCTGACTGTCGAGCGCGACGGGGAGACGGTTGAGCTGACCGTGACCCTCGGCGCCCACCCCGACGACGACGAAAGAGCATTCCTCGGCGTCCGCATCATGCCCGCCGGCGAGTTGCGGCTGCGCAGCGACGGACGCGGACCCGGTCGCGGCGGTTACTTCCGTTTCGGCATGCCACGCGGTCTGCCCTTCGGCGGCTCCTTCGCGTGGATGAACACCGACGGCGCTCTGGTCATGGGTATCCAGGAGGAAGGACCCGCCGCCGGCGCGGAACTGCAAATGGGCGACGTGATTACCGCGGTAAGCGAGACCGCGGTCGGCGGCTTCGACGACCTGGTCGAAGCGCTGGCAGCCTTCGCTCCCGGCGATGAAGTCGAGCTGACCCTGGAACGGGACGGCGAGCAGATGACCGCAACCGTGACGCTCGGCGCCCACCCGGATGACGAGGGCAAGGCCTACCTCGGCCTGATGATCATGCCCCTCGAGCGCTTCCGTATGCAGATGCAGGAAGAGATTCCGGAAGAGTCGAACGAGGGCGAGGAACAGGCCCACCAGAGCGGACTCGAGTCGGAACAGGACTCCTAGTCCGCATGCCATCCTGAGGCTGACGGCGTCACTCGAGACGGGCGAGCACAACGGAGTGTTCCCTCCGGCGACGCCGGCGCCAACACAATAGTCGTACCCCGCTCTCCGGCCGCCCGTCGCACCGGAGAGCGGGCCCTGCCCGGACAGTGTGCCGTCAAAGGGGGAAGCGCCGAGCAGTTTCGAACGACCCCAGGCGGCGAAAAGGGGGGATGACAGATGTACCATTCGATCCGATGGCGGCTGATTCTAAGTTACTCCGCGCTCACCCTGCTTACGATTGTGCTGATCGGCCTCGTCGCCGTCTCCCTGGTCAGCCGTTACATGGCGTCGCGGGAAAACGAGACGCTGACCGTAAACGCCGAGGCAGTGGCGCGCATGGCGGGGCCTCTGCTTCTTCCCCCTTCCCCGCCCGCCCGCCTGCAACAGCTCGCGATTACCTCCAGCTTCCTCACCAACACCGATCTGCAGATCCTCGATCTCGGCAAGCAGGTGCTGGCCGACTCGCAGCTCGAACCGGCCGGGTTGGATTCGGCGCGCGCGACTTTGAGTTTGATGCAGGAGATGCCGCGCGGTGACTTGGATTCGCTCCAGACAGGGCTTGTCGGCCCCTTCATTATCGTTTCGGGGCGAGGCCATCCGCGCGGTATGTTCGCGCTGAACGTGGAGAGGGGCGATTTACGCAATGTCATCACCGCTTTCTCGGTCGAAAGGCGTCCCGGGCCGTGGGGAGGGCAGCTGATAATCGAGGAGTCGACCATAGCTGCAGCTGGAGAGAGTGCACCGGTTGCGCCCCCGGCCGGGCAGCCTGACCGAGGCCTCTCCCAGCGGCTGTGGCTCATGCTTTTCGGCGATGCCCACCATTCGGCTGAATCGGGCCCGGCCGGTCCGGCCGTCACCGTGCCCGCCCGCCACAACGAGCAGGTCGTAGGCTACGTGAAGATGACCAACAGGTTTCCCTTCTCCGCCGAACCGTTGCAGGCAATCCGGCGTTCGCTGCTTGCGGCCGGGCTGGGCGCAGTCCTCGTGGCCGTCCTGCTTGGCTACCTCATGAGCCGCACGTTGACCGCGCCACTGATGACCCTCCAGGGCGCGGCCCAGCGGATGGAAGAGGGCGACCTGGCCGTCAGGGCGCCCGAATCAGGCGGCGAAATCGGTGACCTGTCTCGCCGCTTCAACCTCATGGCCGCGCGGCTGCAAGCCACGTTCGCCGACCTGGCCGCCGAACGCGACGCCCTGCGTCGTTTCATCGCCGACGCCTCTCACGAGCTACGCACGCCCCTGACCGCGCTGCGCCAGTTCGTCGAGATCCTGCAGGGACAGGCCGGCGCCGAGGCCGACACGCGCGCCGACTTTCTCGCCGAGAGCCAGCGCCAGCTCGACCGCCTGCAGTGGATTACAGGGCATCTGCTCGACCTCTCCCGACTGGATGGCGGTGTCGCTTCGCTCGACATCGCCCGCCACGACGCCGCCGACCTGCTTGAAAGCGTCCTGGCCCCCTTCCGTCCCCTTGCCGAAGAGAAAGAGATTGAGCTGAGGCTCGACGTGGCCGGGGCGCTCGATGCCATTTATTGCGACAGGGCAAGCCTGGAGATGGCGCTGGCCAATCTGCTCGACAACGCCTTGAAGTACACGCCGGCCGGCGGGACGGTGGAGATGGCCGCGCGCGAAGAGGGCGGCAGGACGGTCCTGGCCGTCTCTGACAGCGGGCCCGGGATTGACCCGGCCGACAGGGATAGCGTGTTCGAACGCTTCTATCGCGGGCAGGGCAGCGGCCCGCAGCCGGGCGCCGGGCTGGGGCTCGCTATCGTAAAGAGCGCGGCCGAAGCCCATGGCGGCAGCGTGCGCCTGGAGGACGAGGCGGGCGCCAGGTTCGTCATCGAGATCCCGGCCGCCGCCGCATGACCGCAGCAGGCCTAACGAGGTTGCGGCTCGCCCGGGCTGGCAGGCGGCAAGCGCACGCTCAAACAATTTCGCATAGAAGGCCAATCAAAAAAGCCCGGCGTACGCCTCAACGCCAGGCTACTCCTTCTATAGCTGTTCTATCGGGCCAGTTCGTCAGCCGATTACGAGGACAGTTCCATTCCTCCGTGCAGCCGGCCGCCCTGCCCGCGCCCAGAGTTCGGCGCCGGTCTCAGGCCGATTCCGGCTCGCCACTCTGCTGCCCGTTCTCCGCCAGGCTGGTGTCCTGGTACTTCTTGCCCTCCTCGATCAACATCACCGGGATGCCGTTGCGGATGGGATAGCGGTAACCGTTGCGGGGGTTAAGGAGAAACTTTTTGTCCTCCATCATCTGCAGCGTACCCTTGTCCTGCGGATCGACCAGGATTTCCAGCAGCTGCGGGCTTACCTCCCCGCCCAGCGGCGCGTCTTCCAGCGGCGTGACCGGCGTCTCCGGCAGCACGCCCGTGCCGCTCCCTTGCGCCTGCGGCCGGCCCAGCGCCTGCTTGATCACGTAGACGACGCCGGCGGCAAAGCCGACGAAGAACAGGAGTTTGAGCAGCTTTTTCATCGCGCGCCTCCCTGAGACGGGTCAGTGCAAAAGCAAGTAACTTTGTCGAATGGTAGCACACAGGCCACGTCAATGAAAATCGGCGCCGGGAGCGCCAGGGCAATCGCATCTAAATCCGGACGCCAAAGTATTCCACGAAGGGCGCCCACGAAGGGCACCCACAAGGGGAGCCCCTACCAATTTTCAACCGTTTTCGGCTGAAAAACCGATCTCCAAGAGGGCTGTTTTCAGCTGTTCATTGGGAGTTGGGCTCAAATCAGGTAGTGTCGCGGGTCTTGGCCCAATTCGATGCAATCGCCCTGAGGAGCGCAGTCGTCCTCACCCCTTGCCTCTTTATCTCTCGGTAGCGGCGACCCGAGGTCGATTGGCAACTCATGGCGGGTCATTCCCGCGAAAAGTGTCTTCTGCCTCCATTCGTGTGATTTCGTTCAAAATTGTTGATCGACCTGAAGGGTTCGTGGATAGCTCTGAAGTCTTGGGAGGATTGAAGCCCCTTGTCCCAAGGGGCCGAGTCTATCCTACCGACACTGTGTCCTGGATGCGCTGCTATTCGCAGTAAGACAGACCGTGAACGGCCAGGAAACCGTCGCCGCCAAGGCGGGAGAACAGACGTCTGAGCTCCCTCGGTACACATTCGTCAAACCGGTTGCCATCGAGAGTCAGGAACTTCAGATTGCGGAGGTCGCGAAACTCGGCCGGAATCGATCCTGTCAGTTCATTGTCGCTGAGATTCAGCATCTCCAGGCTGGTCAGGCTGCCCAGTTCCGGCGGGAGCCGCCCGGTTAGCCTGTTTTGGTGAAGAAGCAAATCCGTCAGCTTGTCCAGGCCGCCAAGTTGCGGCGGTACCGGCCCGCTCAGAGCGTTGCCGTAGAGGACCAGCTTTTCGAGATTGGCCAGATTGCCGATCTCCGGAGTAATCGGCCCCGTGTGCAGGTTGTGGGCCAGGTCAAGGACAACCAGGCTTTCGAGTCTTCCAAGCCAGGGGGGTAGCGGCCCGCTCACATCACTGTGAGACAGATGCAGCGACCTCAGGTTGGAGAGATTGGAGAAATCTACCGGGATCGCGCCCCGAAGCGGATTGCTGCTGAGATTCAGGTACCGTAGATTGTAAAGGTTGCCCAGCGCGGCGGGAATCTCCCCGCTCAACCCGTTGTGGTCCAGACCAAGACTCTCCAAACTTGAAATCTTGCCCATTTCGGCAGGAATCGACCCTGTCAGTTTGTTCAAGCGCAGAGACAGATGTCTCAGACTGGCGAATTCCCCCAGCTCCGGGGCCAACTCTCCGCTCAGCTCGTTGCCCCCCAAATCCAACTCAATCAGCATCGAAAGCGCGCTCAGCCGGGCCGGGACTGGCCCATCCAGGTCGTTCGAATACAGGTTGAGTGTTTCAAGTCTGGGGAGGTTGCCAAGTTCCGGCGGAATCGGACCGCTCAACCCATTGCGCGAAAGGTCCATCTCTTTCAGTCGGGAAAGATTCTGCAGCTCGCTCGGAATCGGTCCCGTCAGCTCGTTGTACGTAAGCGTTAACGTTTCCAGACTGCGGAGATTGCCGAGCTCGGGCGGGATTGCTCCGCGCAGATCATTGTTCGTCAAGTCCAGCGAAATCAAATTGCTGAGATTGCCAAGCTCCGGTGGTATCGGCCCACTGAATCTGCAGCGATCCAGAGTCAGATGCTTCAGATTGGAGAGCCGGCCGAACCAGGCGGGAACCTGGCCACCCAGATCGGCGTTGACAATCGTCAGTCTTACCAGACTGTCGAGATATTCCAGCTCCGGGGGAAGCGAACCGCTCACACCGTTCCTGGAGAGATCGAGCGCGGTGACACGTCCCTCTTCGTCGGTTGTGACCCCGTACCATTCGCCGAGCGGAGCATGGCTCAGCCATCCGTCCCGCCGGTACCAGCGGCTGCCATGGGTAGCGTGATAGAGCGCAGCCAGCACCTCCCTGTCAGTGGCGGTCGCTTGCAGCGTAGGCGTCGGCGTTGCGGTAGGTCTGGCAGCGGCCTGTCTTGATATCAGGACCAACGAGGATGACAGGGCGACGATCGCCGCCAAGACGGCGCCGATGCCTATCAACCCCGTTAAGAGTTTTCTTCGTCCTGACATTCGGCGCCTTCCGTTCCTGCCTTCTGGTAGATCCATCGAAGCCATTTGCCCGGCCGCCCTCGCCGGCGCAAAACCCGCGCCCGCCGTCAACTGAGTATACACCAACGCCGGACGCCGGCGCTCCGGCCTCGTGAAACCTTGCCCGAACGCCGTCTCTGCTGTATAGTCCTTGCATAGACTGAGTTGTTTAACAATCTCGTTCGGCGCCGGCAAACTGGCTCGGGACTCCGGCGCAAAGGAAGCAGTATGGAAGCGGGATCATCCGGCGCCGCGGACCCATTGCGGATCTCAACCGACTCCTTCTCCCAGGCGCAGAGCGCGGCCTCACACGCCGTGCGCTACGTAGCAAACGCAGAGTTCAACCAGGCAGTCCTTTTCTTTGAGGACGGCAGCTACCTGCGGTTCGAGCACAAGGGGCGCGAGAGCCGCTGGGCCAGGGCCTCGGCCAACCCGTCACAGGCCGATCTCGCCTGCAGCTCGATGAGCCACTTTCGCCTTAACGCGCTGCATCTGCAACTCTATTTCGAAGACGGCAGCGACGTCGAATTCACCGTCTGAACACACCCGCTGCCGCCGCACTCCCTGGAGGTCGCCCGATGGCCCAATCCGATGAAAGCGTTGAATTCGAAAGCTGGCTCGTCGCTCTGCGCGCCGGCATTCTCGACGAGACCCAGCGCCAGACTTTGCAACTGCTGATCGATGAAGGCAAGGCCAAAGACCTCATAGGCGCCGCCCGCTATCTCGACTGGCGCAACTCCGTCATGGACCCGACCGAGCACTTCTACGGCCATTAGGCCCCCGCCCCGCCAACAGCTGTAGGGGCAGGCCTTGTGCCTGCCCGCCACCGGCAACTGGAGTTAGCGCTATGCACCCCAATCAAAAAACAGCGAGCGGAAGCTAAGTTCCGCTCGCTGCTCTTGTACCGAACTCGGTCGGTTACTCTTCGAAATTTTCAGGATACAACGTGACCTGAATGTAGCGGTCCACCCGCAGATACTCCAGCGCCGCCGCCTTGATGTCGGCCACGGTGACCGCCTCCGCCCGGCTCTCCGCCACCTCCAGGTCAACCAGGTTTGCCAGCTGCACGCCCTCTTCGGTGGCGTAATACTCAATCACATTCAGCCAGAAGCTGTTCTGCTCCAGCTGCTCCTCCCGCTGCCTCACGTACTGCGCTTTGGCTGCATCCAGCAGGTCCTCTCTCGGCCCGTCATTGTGCAGTCCGGTGATCTGCGCAAACAGCGCCCCCACCAGCTCCTCTACACGCCCCGGATCACTGCCGAAGTAGACCGAGACTTCAAACAGACCGTCCGGATGAGGGACTGTATTCGCCGACGCGCCGTAAGCGTAGACGCCGCCCCGCTCCTCGCGCAGGTCCTCGCGCATCAGCGTGTCCAGGATCGTCGCCAGTATGCGCAGCTTCAGCCTCGTGTCCAGCGTGTCTTCCGCCGGCCCAGTGAACAGCATCGAAGTGATGCTCTGCTCCTCCCGCCCGCGATAGACCGGCGCCAACACCACGCCCGTGGGCGGGTCCGGCGCAACGTCCAGCCACGTCTCTTCCCGGCCGGTCGAAGGCAGATTGCCCAGGTAGCGCTGCGACCAGTCTACCATCTGCTCGACGTCGAAGTTGCCCACGAAGACGAAAGTGAAATCGCTGAAGTCAGCGAACCGCTCACCGTAGATCTCGAAGGCACGCTCCAGGTCGAGCGAATCGATGATATCAAGGGTCGGGACATTGCGCCGCACCGTATCGCCGTGCCGCGCGGCGATGAACGCATCCGTCAGTGCGCTGCGGGGGTCCAGCTCGCGGTTGCGCAACGACTCGGTGTACTGGTCCTTCAGCGTCGCGAAGGCGTCGTCATCCGCGTTCGCGGCGGTGCCGTAGAGATAGACAAGCTGGAACAGGGTCTCGATATGCTCCTTGCCCGAATGGCCGTGGAACCCTTCATCCAGCTCGCCAATGTAAGGGCTGACCCCGACCGACCGATCGGCCAGCAGCCGCTGCAGCGCCGCATAGCTTACATCGCCGACCGCGCTCTGGCTGACGATGCTGTCGATGAAGTCGGCCTCGGGATAGTCCTCATCGCTGACCAGCGACGAACCGCCCGGGCTGGTCGCGCTGAACAGGATCTCCTCCTCCTTGAAATCGGTCGGCTTCAGCAGCACACGCACGCCGTTCTCAAGCGTCAGGTCGGTGATGTTGTAGGTCTCGTCGGTCGCGCGTGAGACGATTTCGACCGGTTCCGGGATCTCAGTCAGCAGCTCGGTGACCGCTTCGATATCCTCGTACGCATCGACCTGCTTGGCCTGCAGACCGTCGATCACCGCGGCCAGCTCTTCCTGACTCGGCAAGGTGTCCGCCTCCGCCTCCGGCCCGATGATCATGACCGACCTGTTGCTGCCGCCCACAAACTGCTCCGCCTTCCGGTTCACGTCCTCGGGCGAGATGCCAGGCAGCAGGCGCTCTACCAGGCGGTACTCGAACTCAATGCCCGGTACGCCCTCGTTCTCCAGGTAATTGCGGCTGTATTCCCTCGCCAGCGAGAAGCTGTTCAGGTTGTCCCGATCATTGTACTTACGCAGATAGTCGTTCAAAATGTCCGACTTGGCCCGCTCCAGCTCGGCTGCGGTGAAGCCGTGCCGCCGCACCCGCTCGACCTCGGTCAGGGCGGCGTCAAGGCTGGAGGCCACCTCGCCCTGGCGCGCCTGCACGTCGACGAACCGATAGTTGACGCCCCGGATCAGCTGGCCCTCGTTGACCGCCGCTCCCAGGAACGGCGAATCGGACTCCCTGGCAATATCGTCAAGCCGGAAATTCAGCATTCTGTAGAACAGTCTGCCAAGCAGCAGGTCCCGATAGACGCCGACCGTGCTCAAGTCCTCCGCCGACTGCCGGTAGATGATCCAGCTGATCGTCCGCGGGAACTCGGGATCGGTGATGATCAGATAGTTGGTGTCATCGAATTCGGGCAATGTGTATTCGTCCCGCGCCCGCGCCTCTTCCGGGTTCGACAGGCCGCCGAAATGCTCAACGATCCTCGCCTCGGTCGCGTCCACGTCGAGGTCGCCCACCACGATGACCGACATCAGGTCGGGCCGGTACCACTCTTCGTAGTAGCGGCGCAACGTCTCCGCCGGCGCGTTGCGCACGATCTCCATGTCGCCGATCGGGTCCCGCTCCTCGTAGCGCGAGCCGCCCAGCAGAAACTGGAAGATCTGCTTGTTCAAGCGGCCGCCGGCGTCCTGGCCGCGCAGGCGCTCCTCTTCAATGACCACGCCGCGCTCCAGCTCCACCTCGTCCGCGGCGATCGTCGCCTGGCTGGCCCAATCCTCAGCCACCTGGAACGTCTTGCTGATGATCTCCTCGTCGTCGGTCGGGAACTCGAGGAAGTAGACCGTTTCGTTGAACGACGTGTAGGCGTTCACGTCCGGGCCGAAGGTCATGCCCACGCTCTCAAAGTAGGCGACCAGCTCCTGCTTGGGGAAGCGCTCGGTGCCGTTGAACATCATATGTTCGAGGAAATGGGCCAGGCCAAGCTGGTCCTCGTCCTCCTGAACCGAGCCGGCGTTGACCACCAGCATCAGCGTGGCCCGGTTGGCCGGCTCGGTGTTGTGCCGTATGTAGTAGGTCAGCCCGTTCTCCAGCTGCACCTTGCGGATCTGCTCGTGGAGCGGCAGCACCGCGTCCATCTCCAAGATCTCGCTGTCGAGGTCGGCGATGACCATCGCCTCTTCTGCGGCTGCCGCGGTCTCTGCCTCCGCTTCCGCCGTCTGCGAAGACTCCTGCGCCTCTGAAGAGGCTTCGGCCTGCGCCGGCTCCTGCGCCTGTTGTTCTTCCTGATCTGCCGTCGCCGGCGCCGTAGGGGCCGACGCGTTCATGCCCTCACACGCCGAGACAAGCAGCGCCAAGACCAGGAAGATCACCGTCAGCAGATGCGCCCGCGGCAGGCCCCGGCCGGTTAAACGCCTGCATCTTTCCTTCGGCCGCGAAGGCAAAGGAATATTTGCTTTTGCTTTCGTCATTTTCGACTCCTTTATCGATGAGTGTTTGGAAAGGCTACTCTGCCGCTTCCCAATCTATCACCTGAATCTGACATTTCTCTTGCCGTTGCGTTAATCTTCCTTAACCTGGGCGGTCAAGGCAGAATGGCCAATCAATTTCCGATCTTTGCAGGGTAGCCTGTTGCCCCTTCGCAATCAGCCCACCAGACGAAAAGTATATGCCAGCCGATAGAGATACCAAAAAAAGCTCCCTCGGTTCCGCAATCGGTCCTCCAATCCTTCTCGTTGGCTGTTGCCCACCCTATACGCCCCGTCCCTCCTGTCCTGATTCCCTTGCAACCGATTGCTGACTGCCGAGAAATGCCTGCTGGCCACTGCCTGTTTGCGCCTCCTCCAGCCCCAGCCTGCCGCCGGCCCTCTCTGACAAGGCCCGCATGCCGCTCCGCCCCGCTTCCAACACAACCGGTTTGACAATCCGAGCGCGCCTGCCCTACAATGACGGCGCAACAAGCTCGTTCAGGAAGGATGGAGGCAGCCGGTCGCGCCTCCATCATTTCAAACATAGAAGCTCACACTCAGGACCCAGGCTTGCCGTGGCGCGCAATGGCATGCTTAGGGGGCTCCGACGACCACTTCGCTGCCCCACCCGCGGCAGCAACGCAATAAGGCAAGGAGACTACCGTGGCCAACATCGGTTGGAAAGAGATCCTGGCGGAAGAGATGCCCCTCGACATGGCCCACGAAATTGACATCTTCGAAGGCCAGATGGAGTTGATGGGACAGGGCAAGCTCGACGAAAAGGTATTCGCCGAAACGCGTCTACGCCGCGGCGTCTACGGCCAGCGTTACGACAACGGCCAGCGCCACGACGGCTTTGAAAGCCGCGAGCTCGAATTCGAGGAACTCGAACGCATCAAGGGGCCCGATACGCACTGGCACGCGCCCGGAATGCAGCGCATCAAGGTCCCCGGCGGCGGCCTCACCGCCGAGCAGCTCGATGTGCTCGCCCAGGTCGCCGACGAATACTCCGACGGCATCCTCCACGTCACCACCCGCCAGGACTTCCAGCTCCACTTTGTCCATATCGAGGATACGCCTGACATGATGCGCCGCCTCGCCTCCGTCGGCATCACGACGCGCGAGGCCTGCGGCAACTCGGTCCGCAACGTCACCTGCTGCCACCTGGCCGGCGTCTGCCAGACCGAAGTCTTCGACGCCACGCCCTACTCCGAGGCCTTCGCCCAGTTTCTGCTCGGCCACGACGACGTGCAGGACTTTGGCCGCAAGTTCAAGCCGGCCTTCTCGGGGTGCGAGAGCGAAGCCTGCGGCCTCGTTATGATGCACGACCTTGGTTACCTGGCGCAGGTGCGCGAGGTCGACGGCAAGCAGCAGCGCGGCTTCAAGGTCTACGTCGGCGGCGGCCTCGGCACCGTCCCGCACCAGGCCAAGGTGCTCAGCGAATTCACGCCCGAAGAGGAGATCCTGCCCGAGGCGCAGGCCGTGTCCCGCGTCTTTGCCCGCCTCGGCGAAAAGCGCAACCGCAACCGCGCCCGCATCAAGTTCCTGGTCGCCAAGCTCGGCATCGAGGAGTTCCGCCGCCTCGTCGAAGAGGAGCGCAAGACCCTGCCCCACGACGACCGCTGGACCGCCTACCTCGACACGCTGCCCCACTACGAGGAGAAGCCGACCCGGCCGCCCACCTTCCTCAACGGGCAGGTGCACGCCTCCGGCTTCCAACAGTGGTTCGAGACCAACGTCTACACCCAGCGCCAGGATGGCTACAGCGTCGTAACCGTCAATCTCCCGCTGGGCGACCTCACCTCTCTGCAGACCTGGGCCCTGGCCGACGTCGCCCGCAAATACGTTGGCGACAATGTCCGCACCACCGTCGAGCAGAACATCGTCCTGCGCTGGGTCTCCGATTCGGATCTGCCCAGCCTGTACGACGAGCTCAACGCGATCGGGCTCGGCGACGCCGGCGCCGGCACTGTCGTCGACATCACCGCCTGCCCCGGCACAGACACTTGCAAACTGGGCATCGCCTCGTCGCGCGGGTTGGCGGCCGAGCTGCGCACACGCCTGACCGCGAAGAGCGCTTCTCTGCCCGACGCCATAAAGGACCTAAAGATCAAGATTAGCGGCTGCTTCAACTCCTGCGGCCAGCACCACGTCTCGGACATCGGCTTTTTCGGCAACAGCCGCCGCTCCGGCAACTTCAAGATGCCCCATTTCCAGGTAGTGCTCGGCGGAATGTGGCGCGAGAACGCCGGCAGCTACGGCCTCGCCGTCGGAGCGGTGCCGTCCAAGACCGTACCGGAAGTCGTCGACACCATCACGAGCCGCTATGTAGAAGACCGCGCCAAGGGCGAGACCTTCCAGGAGTGGATCGGCCGCATCGGCAAGAAGGAGGCGCGCGGCCTCATCCAGCCATTCATGCAGCTGCCCGACTTCGAACAGCAGCCGGACTACTTCTCCGACTGGGGCGACCCGCGCGTCTTCAGCCTCGGTGACATCGGCATCGGCGAGTGCGCCGGCGAGGTCGTCTCCCTTTTCTCGATGGAGATCGCCACGGCCGAATCGGAGGCCTTCGAAGCCCAGGTCGCGCTCGACGAGGACGACCCCGCCCGCGCCGACTCCCTGGCCTACTCCTCGATGATCAAGGCCGCGCGCGCCCTCGTCCGTACGCAGTTCCTCGACGTCGGCGACAGCGCGGACCGCATCGTCGAAGAGTTCAAGACCCGCTTTTTCGACACCGAGCTTTTCTTCGACCAGTACGCCAAGGGCAAGTTCGGCCAGTATCTGTTCGAACGGCACAAGAGCCCCAACCCCAGCCCGGACAGCGATTCGGCGCACCGCCTGATCGAGGAGTCGCTCCTCTTCATCGAGGCAACGCACGTCTGCGAGTCCAAGGTCGGCGGCAATGTCCTGATCGAGATCTAGGCGCCATCGCTGGACGCCAAAGCTGGAGACGACGATGACTGCACCGCACCGTATGAGCGTCAAATTCTACTTCGATGAACTCTCCGTCGACGTCGAGGAGTTCATTCCTGTCTTCCACCGCTGGATCCGTGAAGATGTCGTGCCCAATGAGCTCCTGCTAGACGTCGCCGACTACAAGCACATTATCGACGGGCCGGCGATCCTCCTCGTCGGCCACGAGGCCGACTACGTAGTCGACTTGACCGGCGGCAAGCCGGGACTACAATACGTGCGCAAACGAGACCTGGGCGCCGAACTGCCCGATGCGCTGGCGACCACCCTTGCGCAGGCGCTCAACGGCATCAAGCTCGCCGAGACCGACATCGAGCTGCAGGGCAAACTGAAGCTGCGCACCGACGCCGCCACGATCGTTCTGCTGGACCGGCTCAACTACCCCAATCAGTCGGCCAATGGCAGCGGCGCCGAGGACGCAGGAGAGACCGCCCGGAGCCAGCTGGCCGAAAACCTGGCCGCCCTCTTCGGCGGGGACGCAACCGTCACCCGCGTCGAGAACGACGCCCGCGAGCCGCTGACATTCGAGCTGAACGCGCCCTCCGCGCCCGATGTCGAAACTCTCCTGGGCCGCCTCTGAGGCCCGCGCCGCCGAACCGTCCTGCTGCCGCGCCCAATGCGACTTCCCGAACCGGACCCGGATGCGGGTCGTCGCCTTTTCGCCAGCGCCAGATGGATACGGACCTTGAACTGACGGTAGATCAGCGATGCAGAGCCCAACCATCGACGAACGCTCCATCTACGCGACCGACGGGGACCCCGGTCCGTTCATCCCCTTCATAAAGGCTGTCGGTCGCGGCGAAAAATTGAAAAGGGACCTCACGTACGACGAGTCGGTCGAGGCCCTGCGCCAGATCGTCGATCAGACCTGCTCACCCGCACAGGCCGGCGCCTTTCTCATCACCCAGCGCGTCAAAGGGGAGGCGGTCGACGAGATTCGCGGCTTCACCGACCTGCTGCGGGCCGAGACCATCACCCAAATCGAACCGCGTGTGGAGGGGCTGCTCGACCTGGCCGCGCCCTACGACGGCAAGGTCAACACCGCGCAGCTGGTCCCCGCTATCGCCATTCTGCTGGCCGAGGCCGGCCTTCCCGTCGTGCTCCACGGCGACGAGAACGTGCCCACCAAGTCGGGCATCGGACCGGGACCGGTGCTGCGGGCGTTGGGCGTGGCAGATGACCTCGGACCTGAAGAGGCACAGCGAATGATCGAGTCGGTCGGCGTCGGTTATCTGTCCGCCCGCCGCTTCGCGCCCCGGTGGCACGCCCTGCTGCCCCTTCGCCACCAGTTCGGCCTGCGCACTGTCCTCAACAGTGTCGAAAAGCTCCTCAATCCCGCCAACGCGCCCTACCAGATCAGCGGTTTCTTTCATGGCAACTACATCGAGCGGCTGCGCGCCGTCCAGACCGGCTCCAGGCGCAGCTTCATCGTCCAGGGCGAGGAAGGCTCCATCGAGATGGCGGTCGGCCGCAAGACCCGTGTCTTCGCCGAAGACGCGACGGCCGACCTGGTCCTGGACCCCGCCGCGCTCGGCCACGTCGCGCGGGTCCGCATTCCGGCGCCGGAGAACGCTGGCGGACATGCGGCCCTCAACCAGGCCGCCCTCGCGGGCGAACCGGGCGCTGCCGCCGAACAGATCTGCCTGACCGCCGGCGTTATTCTCCATCTCTTCGACCTGGCCGGAAGTTTGCCCGAAGGCATCGAACGCGCGCGCAGGATCATCGCCGCCGGCGCGGCAATCGCCCGGCTGGCGCGTGTCGTCAATGCAAGTTGATGCGGTCAAGGTTGTCAGTCGAGCGGGGTTGAACCGGTCCTTCGAATCCGCTTACATGCCCGAAGCTGGCGGATTCTTCATCTTCGCCAACAGCGCCTCAGCCAGGGCCAGCGCCTGCGCCGCGCTGCCGAGTTGGCCGGCCGCCTGCGCCTCCTCCAGCTCGCGCAAGATGGCGCCCACTGCCGGACTCTCACTCAGTCCCAGGTGCGCCATAACAGCACGGCCATCGACGAACGGCGCCGCCAGGTGGGCCGGCTGCGGCGAGAAAGCGAATTCCAGCAGGCTCGCCATCGCCGCCAGGAAGCGGCGCCAGTCCTCGCCCCGCTCCAGCCCCGTCGCCTGCCGGTCGGAGATCGCCTGAAGCACTACGTCCAATCCGTCCAGAGGCGCGCCGGCGGACCAGGACTGCGTTCCCTGCATGACCTGGCGGCCGCCGGCAACACTGCCTGCGTCCCGAAAGTAGCGAAAGGCCTCCCACGGCGGTATCCCGCTCTCTCCAGTGTCCAGTGCCCGGAACAGCCTGCGCGGCCGGCCGTGCAGCGCGGCCACCCTCTGCGCCAGCGTGACCTCCCGCCGGCTGAAACGGAGGCGTTCGACGCGCCCGGCCGCGATGCCGGCGCTCAAACTGTAGTGGCTGGCGTGAGGCGGCTGTCCGGCTTCGCTGCGGCAATCGGTCGCCACCCGGCCGCCGGCTTTGCCGGTGTCGTGGAAGAGCGCATGCCATACGAGCCACCCGGCGCGGTCATGTCCTGCCGCGATCTCCCCGGCGAAGTGCGCCCGCAGCGGCACCGTCCAAGGGGCGAGCGCCTGCGAGAGCGCCTCGTCTTCCGGCGGCGGGCCGCCCCGCAGCCAGTCGCGCAACTCCGCGGCGTAGCGGACCGTCAACAGGCTGTGTTCGTATGCGTCCAGGTGGTGACGCGACGATTGGACAACCCCTTGCAATGCCCTGACTTCCGGAAACAGATGGGCCAGGAGCCCTAGCGCCTCCAGCTCGCGCACACCGTCATAGGCACGGGGACAGTCGAGCAGCTTCCACAGCTCCTCCCGCACGCGCTCGCTGCTGACGGACAGGATCGCGGCCGCTTCGGTTGCGATCTGCGCCCTCGTTTCCTCCTCGATCGTGAACGAGAGCTGTACCGCCAGCCGCGCTGCACGCAAGAGCCGGACCGGGTCGCTGCGCAGGCAGTCGGGCGCGGTCCGCCGCAGCGTTCGCGCCTCCAGGTCGTCCACACCGCCGCAAAGGTCGATCAGCTTGGGCGGCCGCGCCGGTGAGACCTCCAGCGCCATCGAGTTTACGGTGAAATCGCGCGCCAGCAGGTCAGCCCTCAGGTCGCCCCGCAGCGCGGCTGCGTCGCATTCTATCCGTCGGCTGCCCGCCCCGACCGCAACCAGCCGGGCGACGTCTCGTTTCTCGTCCAGCGGATAGTAGGCCCAGCCGAGCCGGTCCGCCACGCGCCGCGCGACCGGCAGCACTGGCCCGCGCAAGACGAGGTCGAGATCGGTTGTCGCCGCGGGGCGGCGTTTCCGCGAGGAAACAGTTCCTGGGGGAGCAGAATGCCGCGGCGAACCGGGCCGGTGGGACCAGCCGGGAATCGTCGAAATGCCGAGCAGATGGTCCCGCACCGCACCGCCGACGATGTATATGGGCTCGCGCTCCGCCATGAACGCCTTGAGGGCGGCAATGACCGTATCTTCTGTTGCCGAGCTGGAGTCGATAGCGAACATATTCCCGTTGGACCGGCCGCGAAGGGTTGGGACCGTTTCCAGCCGGAGAGCCCGCCGGCAAGGGACGGGAGATCCCGGCGGCCGGCGCGGCGCGCGCGGCGCTCTCTCAGACCAATGCCTCGATCAGATAGGGACCCGGTTCTTCGATGCCGCGGCGCAGGGCCTTCGAGAACGCATCCGCATCGTCAACACAGGCCGCCGGCACACCCATCCCCTCCGAGATGGAGACCCAGTCCAGGCATGGCGCGTCGAGCCGCATCATCGCCAGGGCGTTCGGGCCCGGCTCTCCGGCGCCGCCCACCCTTTGCAACTCGCCCTGCAAAATACGGTAGCTGCGGTTGGCGAAGATGACATTCACGACGTTCAAAGACTCGCGCGCCTGGGTCCACAGAGCCTGCAGTGTGTACATCCCGGAGCCGTCGCCCTCCATGGCGAAGACCTGGCGCTCGGGGCAGGCGACAGCCGCCCCCGTGGCTGCCGGCAGGCCCTGGCCGATGGAGCCGCCCGTGACGTGCAGCCAGTCATGCGGCGGCGCGCTCTCGGTCAGCGGATAGGCCTGGCGGCCGCAGGTGACAGCCTCGTCGGAGACGATGGCGTTCTCGGGCAAGAGCGCGCTGACGGCCGTCCATACGGCATCCGGCGTGAGCGGGCCGCTCGGCAGGGTAGGACGCTCCAGCGCGGCAAGAGGAAGAGGGACCTCGGGCGCGCTCAGCTCTTCGCACAGCGCGTCGAGCGCGGCTGGGATATCTTCATGCGCCCCGGCCAGCAGATGGATTTTGGCGTCCGGCGGCGCCAGGCGGCTCGGACTGTCCGGGTAGGCAAAGAAGCCCACCGGGTCCTTTGCGCCAACCAGGACAACGTGGCGGGCGCCGGCCAGCAGGGCAACCGCCTGCTCGACCGGGTAAGGCAGCCGCGCCAGGACGGGGCGGCCCGCGCCGCGGGAGACGCGCGCGGCCGCGCGATTCCCCACCACGCGCGCGCCTGCGTGGGCAGCGACGCGGCAGGTGAGGCGGCAGAGCGCGTCATGCCCCATCACCGCATCGCCAACGAGAATGACGGTCTCTTCGCGCCGCCGCAGAAGCTCGGCAATGCCGGCAATGCGCTCGTCCGGTACCGAAGGCGGGGCCGGCGGTTCCTGCGGCGATGCGGGCCCGCCAGCCTCCCCCCAGGCCGTATCGGCCGGCAGGATCAGCGTGGCGACCTGCCCTGGAGGCGTGCGCGCCGCCGCGATCGCGGCGGCCCCGTCGGCGGCGATCGCGCGCGCATTCGGCGAGGTGCGCACCCAGCCGGATACCGGGCGGGCCAGCCCTTCAATATCGGCCGTGAGCGGCGCGTCAAACTTGAGATGATAGGTGGCGTGATCGCCGACGATGTTGACAATCGGCGAGTGCGCCTTGCGTCCGTTGTGCAGATTGGAGATGCCGTTTCCAAGGCCTGGCCCCAGATGCAGGAGCGTTGCGGCCGGCCTGCCGGTCATGCGCGCCCACCCGTCGGCGCAACCGGCTGCGACCCCTTCGAACAGGCACAAAATTGAGCGCATTTCCGGCACGAAATCCAATGCGTCAACGAAGTGCATCTCCGACGTGCCGGGATTCATGAAGCAGGTGTCCACGCCGCCGTCATATAGTGTGCGGATCAGCGACTGCGCTCCATTCATATTACGCGCTCCTGGCAGAGTTGGCAGCGCGAGCGCGGCTGCTGCCGCTGCACGCTTTTCTAGGATCCGTCATCTGATTGTCCCGGCGACAGCTCGTCTTCGAGCCGTTGCCAGGCCCGCTGCGCCTCGTCGGCCGTCTGCTGGGAGGGCGGTTCGTCGCCGTAGCGGGCCTCGTTGTAGGCGGCGGTAATGGTCCCTATGTCGCGTTGGTCGAAGTCGGGCTGTTCGGCAAGCCGGCCGCCGTAACGGTAGGGCGTTTCCGACCGGAGCCTGGCCGGACCGCGCGTCTGCGCAAGAGAAAGCAGCCGCTGATAGATCGAACGAATCAGGCGGCGCGTGTCGACCTCCCCCGACAGCGACAGGTAAGGGTCGGGTTCTTCGGCGCCGGGACCGAAGCGGGCGCGCAGCCGACCCCACAACTCGGCCAGCTGCGCTTGCAGCAGATTGGCCGTCAACACAGACTCGCGTACATCGTCGGTCTCGGTCGGAGAACGGCTCCGCATCAGGCGCAACGCGAGCATGAAGATGATGAAGACGCCCGCTGCGATAACAAGCAGTGCGACCCAGCGATACGGCTCGGGGACCGCTTCGACCGCACGCTCGGGAGGCTCAGGTAACGGCTCCTGCGTCGGCGGCGGCGCAACCGGTTGCGCCGCCTGATCCTGCGAGCGATCGCCGAACAGGCTGCGGAATAGGCGGATCAGGTACTCGACGATGATAAAGATCGGGTAGGCGATGGCCGTTGCAATCCAGACCAGTACCGTCGCGACCACACCCCAGACCATCCCCAATACGCGCCAGAGAATCGCGGCGTCCTCCGGTTGAATGACCAAGCCGACAAGCAGAGCAACGCCCAGCAGAATGCCGATGGTTATGCCAACGCCCACCAGCCAGCTGCGGTTGGGGCGCATCTTACCGACGCGCGCGCTGCGGCGCCAGCCGCTGGCTTTGCGCAGATTGGCGATTCCCAGGCCTGACAGCCCCGCTGCGGCAAACAGCATCATGAGTCCGAAGAGTCCCGGAGGCTGAGCGGCCGTGTGAATGATCCAGGCGAACAGGGCCAGGGCGGCGCCGCCCCAGAGGAACGCCCGCCAGATCTCCTCGTGGTGGAACTGACCGCGCCCGTCGAGCGCGCCGCGCAGCCAGAGAAGAATGCCGAGGAACAGGAAAAGCACAGCCCCGGGGACCTCGATCGGAACGGCATTCCAGAAGATCAGTTTATCGCCCGCCGCCGGTAGCCAGCGCATGTCCCACAGGGCAAAGTCCTGGCTCAGAAAGCGCAGCCATAGCATGAACAGCAGAACGGCAAAGCCGGCCGATGCGATGTGGCGGCGGACTTCATTGGCGCGCCGATGGTCGCGCCGTTCGGCGAGCGTCGGCATGCTCCAGCGTGCCAGGCTGAAGCTGATGACAGGCAGGGCGATCAACATCATCGGCGGCATCAGCGGCCCGTCGACAGACGGAGAAAGGAAGCCCTGGATCAGCATCATCCACGGCCAGACCCAGCAGAGACGCATGACCGCGACCACCAGGGGCAGGAAAAGGCCTTCGACGCTGCTCCACTCTGCATGTTTCCAGGGCAAGACGATCTGTGAATTCATGGGTCAGATCCGGCTACTGCTGAAGCAAGCTTTCTCTGGGCATTCAGCCAGCGGGCACGGGCGCCTCGATTTCGGGCGCCTCCTCCTCTTTCACCAGGGAGAGTTCGGCCAGGCCCCGCCGTGAGAGCAGTTGGAACGCTACGCCGGGGATCGTCTGTTCCAGCTTAAGGCCGCCAATGCCAAGCAGAGTCACCGTGTAGCCGCGGCGCGGCAGATCGGCAAGGGCGCGGCGCAGACTTTCGGGCAGGGTCGCGCTGATGAGGACGATGGACGTGCCGTTGGGTAGGCCGTCCAATTCCTGTTGGAGGACACGTTCAATCGTCGTATGCGGGATGCCGACACAGTAGGCCAGCGCCTCGAGCACGCGCATGAGCTGGCGCGGATGCGCGCTGGGCGCGACGCGCACACGCCGGCCGGCCTGCATCATGCTGTTGGCGAATACGCCGAACGGGTCGCCGCGCAGTTGCGCCCAGCGGGCAAGGGATGCGCCGGCGCTGATGGCAAACTCGCGCAGTTCGGGGTCGATCCCCTCAAAACGTTGCGTAAAAGTGCGGATGTTGACAAAAATCGCCAGCGGACGGGAGGCGGATGGGTCGAACAGTTTCGTCTGCAGCTCCTGGCGGCGGGCCGTTGCCTTCCAGTGGATGTGGCGAAAGTTGTCGCCGGGCAGGTAGTCGCGCACGCCGCTCAACCGCAGGGGGTCGTCGATCAGACGGTTGCGGCTCTCGTAGTCCCCGAAGGGACGACGGGCGTCCAGCCCCAGCTCGGGCAAAGAATAGAGCCTTGGATAGACCAGCAACAGGTCGGTGCCTTGCAACTCCACCTGCTGGCTGCGAAATCCGAAAATGTCGCCGCAAATCAGTTTGGTCGGTCCGTACTTCCAGGCGCCGCGCTGCGTCCCGGTCACAGTGTAACGGCGGATCACCCGCTGGTAAAGCCCGAGCGAGAAGAGATTGATCAGTACGCGGCGGTTGGCCTGATGGTGCCTTACGCGCTCGTCGGGCGCCAGCTCCAGTGCCAGGGGAATATCGTCTTCGCAGCGCAGCCAGGCCAGCGGCAGTGGCTTGGCGTTGGTAACTTCGAGCAACAGGTCGGTCTGTTCGCCGAAAAAGAGCCTATCAACACCAAACCTGCGCCTGAACGTAACCTCAGCAAGGCTGTAGCGGCTCCAGAGCCAGATGACTGCCCCCATCAGGCCGAGGATGAGAGCCATCGTGAAAATCAGGCTATTGCGCGTGATCAGCGAAATGAACAGTATGAGAGCCGCAGCCGTCCAGCCCGTGCGTCCCATCAGCTGGATTCGGCGGCGGGTCCGTCAGCGGCGGGGGCCAGGACCGGTGCCTGGAGGGGATCGGCGGATTCAGAAACCTGCTCGTCGCCGGTACTGACGGGGTCAACCCCGTCCGTCCCCTCCTGAGCGGTTGACTCCTGCCAGTTCTCTTCGACTGGGACCGGCACGCCCTTCAGGATATCGTCCAACACGGCGGCGACTGAGGTTCCGTGCAGACGGGTATCGGGCCCGGGGATCAATCTGTGGCGCAGTACGGGGCCGGTGAGCTGCTGGATGTCGTCCGGCGTAACGAATGAACGCCCGCGAATGGCGGCGCAGGCTTGCGCAGTGCGGTATAGGGCGAGACTGCCGCGCGGGCTGACGCCCAAATCGAGCGCGCTGTCGGTGCGCGTCGCTTCCACCAGGTCCAGCAGGTAGTCCTCCAGCACCGGATGGATGAAGACGCTGCGGCAGGCGCCGACCGCCCGGCGCACCTCCTCGCCATCCACGACAGGCTGGATCCGGGCCAGCGGATTGTCAGTGCGGAAACGGTGCAGGATCTCGCGTTCCTCTTCACGCTGCGGGTAGCCCATTTGCACTTGCATCAGGAAGCGGTCCATCTGCGCTTCCGGCAGCGGAAAAGTGCCCGCCAACTCGACCGGATTCTGGGTCGCCATCAGGAAAAACGGGTACGGAAGGGCGCGGCTGACACCGTCGACGGTGACCTGGCGTTCCTCCATGGCCTCCAGCATTGCGCTCTGTGTGCGGGGCCCGGCGCGGTTTATCTCGTCGGCGAGGACGATTCCAGCCAGAATCGGCCCCGGACGGAATTCAAACTCGTCCGTCTTGCGGTTGTAGACGCTGACGCCGACAATGTCCGACGGGAGCAGATCCGGCGTGAATTGGATGCGCTGAAAGCTGATTCCAAGCGAAGCGGCGAGGGTCTTGGCGAGGGTCGTTTTGCCGATGCCGGGCACGTCGTCCAACAGCAGGTGGCCTTCAGAAAACAGGGCTGCCAGCAACTGGTCAACTGTCTCGTCCTTCCCGACGATGACCCGGGCGACGTTCTCCCGCAGCCGCTGGGCAAGTTCCCTTACGAAACTGATCTCAGACATGTATGCTCCTGACTCGCCCGCAAAGCGGACCTTTCGGCCTGGGAATCTGCCGGCAAATTGCAATGCGGGGCGGCACGAAGCGGGCAGACGCGCCCGAGGGAGTATAACAGTGGCAACAAGGAACACCAAAGGATGCCGGTGGTCGACTCAGTTCAAAAGGCCCTGCCGGCGAACGGGCCGTCGATTGACAATTCCCGCGATTACACGTCTCACGTGCGAACCAGAGAAAGCGCCTCCTTCCCGCCCCAAACGCGTTGCAGGTTCTCGAAAATGAACCACCCGCGTCGTTGCCACGTGTCGTAGGTCACGCCGGCGACGTGGGGTGTGAAGATGACGTTTTCGAGCTGAAGAATCGGGTTGTCGGGGCCGGTCGGTTCCTCGTGCAGGACGTCGAGTCCCGCGGCGCGAATCGAACCGCTTTCAAGGGACCGGATGAGGGCGGCCTCGTCGACGACCGGTCCACGGCAGGTGTTGACGAGAATCGCGCTGCTCTTCATGCGCGCAAACTCGTTCGCGCCGATGAGATGGTGGGTCTTCTCATTCAGCGGCACATGCAGCGTGACGACGTCCGAGCGCAGCAGCAGCTCATCCAGTGTGACGCGTTCGACCTGCAATGCACGCTCGACTTCGCCGGGCGCGGGGAAGGGATCATAGTAGAGAACGTCTGCGCCAAAGGGGACCAGGCGCGCGGCCACCTCTTTGCCGATATGGCCGAGACCGACGATGCCGACGGTCTTGCCCTGGATGGTGAAGGTGGTCATGCCGCTGTCGATCGCTTTCCAGCCATTGTTGCGGACGTTGCGGTCCATCTCCGTAAGTCGGCGGTAAACGCTCAATATGAGAGCGAAAGTGTGCTCGGCCACATCGATGGCATTGGTTCCCCCATTGTTGGCCAGCGGAACTGCCCGCTCCGCCAGGAGCTCCAGCGGCATCCGCTCGAAACCGGCGCTGACCAGCTGCACGAGCTTTAGCCGCCTCGCATCATGCAGCACGGATTCCTCAATCTCGCTGGGGAAAAGGATGAGGAAGTCGGCGTCGGCCGCCAGACGGGCCTTCTCCGCAGGCGGAATGTCATGGTGGTGAAACGACACATCCCACTCGCCCGGCGCCGGCGCGATGACCTGCCGGGCCAGTTCGGGTACAAGCTGGGTGAAGAAGATCACTCTTGGCATCGGCGCTTTCCTTGGCTATTGGCTGTTCAGTTTCCAGACCCTTTGCGCGGTCCTGCCGAAGACCCAGGCGCGTTCGTCCTTGCTCAGACCGGACAGGTACGCGAGGGGGAACGTCAGCGAACTGTCGAAGCCCTCGCGCGTGCTGACCGGCGGCCAGTCGCTGCCCCACATTGTGCGCTGCGGGCCGAATGCCTCCAGCGTCAGCTCTGCCAGCGGCGGGACATCCTCAAACGGGCAGGGAAGGTGACAGAATTCGCCAAAACCGGGCAGTTTTATCGTCACGTTGTCGTATTGCGCGAGGTCGGTGATGGCCTTGAACTCGTCCAGGTCGGTCTCGGGTGAGGCTCCGCCGAGGTGCTCGACGACAAGGGAAAGATTCGGGAACAGACGGATTACCTCGCGGAATTCGGCGCTTTGGAGAATGTCCGGCCGGCTGAAGACGCTGACCACCAGGTCCAGGTCGGCGGCGGCGCGCCAGTGGGCAAGCGAGTCGGCGCCGCGGCCGCGGAAGTCGGCGTGCAGGCGGATGCCGACAATGCCTTCGCCGGCCCATCTACGCACGGCGCTGCCGTCGTCGTCGTCGGGCACGATCATGGCCGCGGCGAAGCGTCCCGGATGCGCCTCCATGACGTCGACAAGGTACCTGTTGTCCGTGTTTCCCTGGTACTGGATGAAAACGGCCTGGTCAACGCCGGTTCGCTCCATGTGGAAAAGCAGGACTTCGACCGGCTCGTACTTGTGCAGGCCAATATGGCAGTGGGTATCGACCATCGCGAACTCTCTCTCGCTCATGTGGTTGGCTCCTTGTGGATTCAGTTGGGTCCGATCGCGTAGCTGAACGCCTCCTCGGTCGGCTCCGTGCCCAGGCCCGGTCCCTGCGGCAGCCTGAAGTAGCCGGCCTGACAGTCCATCGCACTGCGGATGAACTGCTTGTTGCGGTCAAAGATCGAGTGCTGGTACTCGTGCATTGCGAAATTGGCGACGGTGGCAGCGGCGTGCAGACTGGCAGCCTGGGCGATGCCGAGATTGATGGTTGCATGGGGCATGACGCGGCAGTGGAAGGCCTGCGCCAGCTCACAAATGCGTCGAAAGCCGGTGATGCCTGTGTGTGCGATCTCCGGCTGGATGACGTTCATGCAGCGGGCCTGCAGCCGGGGCAGGTATTCGTAGACAGTGCGCCACTCTTCCCCCAGGCCGATCTGGGTGCGGACGGCGCGGGCGACCTGCGCCTGCCCATCCATGTCCTCGGGCGCGACCGGCGCCTCCGCCAGGTGCAGGTCGAACTCGCACAGGCGGTCAATCAGCTGGATCGCTTCGAGTGCGGTATAGCGCCAGTGGAGATCGACGAGGATGCGCGGTCCGTCTCCCACCGCCTGGCGAATCGCCTTCATCTCGGCCACCTCGCCCTGGTCTGCCACGGCCGCGGCAAATTTGAGCGCGGAGAAGCCGCGGTCGGTCCAGCTCCTGGCAAGGGCGGCACGTTCAACGCTGGACCCGCCGGGCAGTCCGGAGACGTAGACCGGGAGGCGCTCATGCCGCAGGCCGCCGAGGAGCTGCCAGACGGGGCGCCCCAACAGCTTGCCGCGCAGGTCCCACAGGGCGATGTCCAGCCCGGCGATTGCGTCGAGCGCGTAGCCGCCAAAGTGGCCGCGCACGCGTTGCAGGTCATAAAGGTCCTCGTAGATCCGCTCCACGTCGTGAGGAGTGCGGCCGGTGACGAAGGGAACGAAAAGCTCCTCCAGGATGGTACGGGCGATCTCAGGCGCGACAACGCCGAAGCACTCGCCCCAGCCAACCGTGCCGTCGCTGGCCTCCACTCTCACGAGCAATGTCTGGTCGTGCACCGGGTATACTGTGCGATTGCCTGGCCGGACGATGTAGCCCCTGGCGTTGGGCCGGCTGCCTGCCTCGAGCGGGCCGAGATAAGGCACATCGCGGGGAATGCGCAGAGGGTAGAGTTGGATGGCGGCTATCATCGCGTCCATGGAGCGCCTGTTATCGCGGGTAAAGCCCTCAGTCCTGTAATTTTGCCATCAGCGGGCGGTAACTTCATAAACTGTTCCGTCTTTGAGCCTGGCAACCGTCTTGAAGTCGGCGATCTCTTGCAGACTATCTACGCCAAACAGGTGGCCCTTTGCCTTGGCATCGAACCAGACCAGGTATGCCCTTGGTGTTCCGGGCCACAGCCCGGCCAAGGACGCAATCTGCCGGCGCGACTCACCGGATTGATGTCTCTGGGCCTCTGGCGGCCATCTGGCAGGAATGTCAGCGTGCAGGTAGAGCGCAAATGGAACGTTGCTGTACACCGGAATGTCCTCACCCTGGCTCAGCCATACGCTCCTGGCAAGCTGTACGGTCTCGCTTGTTTGCCAGGCAGCGTGGTTGAAGTTGTTTTCGGGTTCCACCGGCCGGGCGATGGTTACGACTTCCCTCGCCGCCGCGATTGCGAATGCGCCCACAAGGAGGGCGATGGCAAGCGGCGACCTGGGAATGCGAACGAGAGCGCCCAGGAGACCGAATGTGATAGTCTTGCCCGGCAAAATGAGCACTTGCTCCATGATATACAGGATGATGAGCAGTGCGGGAACAAATACGGGAGAAACGTACCTGTAGCCAATTCTTTCGACGCCAATGGTCGTTGAGAGAACGACAAGGAAGGACACATAGGTGATGTAAAAGATCGGGACGGCGTCCAGACTCAAGGCGGCCAGTCTGGACCAGCGCCAGAGGTCTCTTGGCTTTAGAAACGCGCCTGCCAGGTAGCCGCAGACGGCGGCCAGAACGGCCAGCGCTCCTCTCGAGGTAGTTGTGACCCCGATGAAGTAGACAGGGAAGAACCAGTTCAAATGGAATACAAACGTATAGTAGAGGTTGGTATACAGAGGATACTTGGAAGGACCTCGTGTGGCAGTTGGCAGTCCGGTAAGTAAAGTGTTTCTGAAGGCCCAGAGCGCCAGCGGCAAAGAGGCAACGGTACAAAAGAACAGGAGATGCTGGATTCGGGTGCGTACTGTGCAGCGCCTGTTTAGCAGAATTGCGACAGCGCCCGCCAAGATTAGAGCAACGCCAATATACCTTGTCGCGCAGGCCAACCCTACGACGAACGCAGTCAGGAACAGGGTCAGGAAACTGTTCCGGTTGAGGTACCTGTTCAGCCCGAGCAGGAAAATGACGGTCAGAAGAAAAAAAAGGGGCTCGGAGAGTCCATAGGTGGAGAGACGCAGCATGTCGGGGGCAAGCAGGACAAATGCCGCGCCGGCAATGACGAGGGACGGCTCGCTGAGATAACTTTGGAAGAGAAGGCCGGAGAAGAAGACGAACAGGCCAAAGACGGCAGCGTCAAAGAAGCGGGCCCCGGAAAGCGGGTCGACACCCAGTGCGAGATCGAGGAGCGCAAGCAGCGTGGGGTAAAGCGGCGCCCACCCGGTCAGCGGCGTGCCATCGAAGTGAGTGTAACCCATGCCCGCGCTCAAATTGCGGGCGACGGAAAGATAAGTGACCGAATCTCCGTGGAGGGCGATGCCGTGAAGCCCGGTTCTGACGAGGGCCAGGACCGGCGCCACCAGGGCCAGGAGCAGGAGAAGCCACCTGGTTCCCAGCCACATTCTCAAGAGCGACCAGGCGCGAGGACCGAGTTGCGAGGCGTTCACGGTCTTCTCCACCTAGCCGGCCAGAAGCGGCTCGATCTCGCGCCAGATGGCGTCAAACTCCCGGAGGTCCTGCCGATCGAGATAGGCGCCGGGAATGCGGCAGGCGGTTGACGTGAAAATGCCGCGGCGGCGGAATACCTGCTTGTAGACGGCCACGCCGTGCATGCGCTCGAAATTGAGAAGGGGAAGCAACCGGTTGAAGAGGGTGCGGGCGCCGGTCTCGTTACCTTCCTCCAGCAGCTGCCAGATCTTGGCATGCAGATCCACCGACTGGCTGGCCGGCATGTTTCCGCAGGCGCCGCGGCGCCATTCGTCGATCATGTAGATGCCACCCTGGCCCCCGAACACGCCCCGGCAAGCGTCGCCCGCCGCCGCCAGCGTGCGCGAAATGGCGCGCGGCTCAGGGAGCGTCTCCTCCTTCAGGTACTGCACCCACTCCAGCTCGGAGCACATACGCGCCAGCAGATCGGAAGGCATGGGCGTGCCTATGGGCCCCATGAAGTTCTGGATGCAGATGGGAATGCGCAATGCGTCGTTGAGCGCTCGGTAGTAGTCGTAGCAGCCGCTCGCGTCAGGGTGAAGAATGTGAGGCGGCATTGCCATGATTCCGTCTGCGCCGACCTCCTGGGCGAAGCGGCTGAGCGCGACCGCCGGCACTGTGTGGCCGTGCGTCGTTGCAGCGACGACGGGAACGCGACCTTGCGCGGCCTCCACGACAACGCGGATCCAGCGTCGCCGTTCGTCGTCCGACATCGTAGCGAATTCGCCGGCGTTTGCCGGACCGACGAGGCCCGCCGCGCCTTTTTCGATACAGAACTCTATCTGCCGCCGCAGCGCCGCTTCGTCCAACGCCAGCTCATCGTTGAATGGAGTGACGACAATGGCGAAGATGCCGCGCCAAGGTTTGCTCATCGAGGAAGCTCCCGGGCCGAAGTGGAAGCGGTCAGGTAGACCGCGTGGGAATCGTAACTGTGTCCAGCTCACCAAGCCGCCTGCGCGGGGTGGATTTGCGATTCATCCGAAGGTAGGCGAACATCGGCGTTGCCGAGGGACCACAGCGATCAGGCCCGGCGGCCGGCTGCTCCAGTAAGGCTTCGCCGCGGTCTCTCAAGCAGGTTCAGTATACTATAGTTGTCGAGCAACTCAATTTGAAAGCGAGCGAAAAAGAGATGAAGATCACAGCGGTTTCGGTTTACGAATTGCAGGGCGTTCTTGAGCAGGAAGAGGAGTTCTGGGAGGAGCGGCTCTTGCGGCCGCTGGACATCTACCCGGAGCACAAGGCAGAGGGAGCGCACGAAATGTTCGCCGTAGGCGGAGGGCGGTACCGCATCTCCGCCTATTTTGTCGATATCGAGACCGATGAAGGGGTGTCGGGCCGCGGCGGGCCGCTCCCGCGTGAGCAGGCTTTCATTATCCAGACGCAGCTGGCGCCGCTGCTGCTCGGGCATGACCCGCTGGCGTCCGAGCGCCTGTGGGACCGGATGTACCGGGCGCAGGTTCATGGCCGTAAGGGTACCGAGATGATGGCGCTGAGCGCGGTCGATTGCGCGCTGTGGGACCTGAAGGGGAACTGGTTCGACGCGCCGGTCTGTCAGCTGCTGGGCGGCCCGACGCGCACTGAAGTGCCGGCGTACGCCAGCGCGCTGGGCTATTCGCTTGACCCGGAGCTTGTGCAGGAGCGGGCAAAGCAGTTTGCCGCCCAAGGGTACCGGGCGACCAAGTGGTTCTTCCGCGACGGCCCGACCGATGGGAAAGCGGGGATGGAGCGCAATCTGAGGCTGGTGCGCACGCTGCGGGAGAGCGTCGGCCCCGACGTGGATATTATGCTGGACTGCTGGATGAGCTGGGATGTGCCGTATACGGTGCAGATGGCGCGGCGCCTGGAGGAGTACGCGCCGCGCTGGATTGAGGAGCCGGTGCTGCCGGACAAAATCGAGCAGTACGCGCAGATCCGCCGGCAAGTGAATGTGCCGATAAGCGGCGGCGAGCATGAATACACCCGCTGGGGACTGAAGCAACTGATGGATGCGGGCGCGTGCGACGTGTACCAGCCCGACATCTACTGGTGCGGCGGCATCTCGGAGACGCAAAAGATCCTGGCGCTGGCGTCTGCCTATGACGTGCCCGTAATCCCGCACGGCCACTCAACGCCGGCCAGCATTCACGTCATTGCCGCCTGGCCGGAACCGACTACGCCCCTGCTCGAGTATCTTATCAAATGGAACGAAGTCCACCAGTTCTTTCTCAAGAACCCAGTCAAGCCGGTCAACGGGCTGGTGAGTGTGCCGCGCGGGGCGGGCATTGGCATGGAGCTGGACGAAGCGAAGATCGAGCGGCGCGCGGAGGTGGAATTCTAGGCAGGAACCGGGCGTTCAACGCGGCGTGGTGGGATAGCCGACAGGATCGATGTGGGCTTCGATGAGGAACGGCGCGTTGCCGGCTGCAGCGCGGGCGAGCGCCTCGTCGCAGGCCTCGGGGCTGGCGACCCGGGCCGATTCGATGCCGTATCCGGCGGCGACCTTGGTGAAATCCGGCGCGGGAAACTCGGTACCCAGGGGCTTTTTGCCCTGCCGCAGCTGGTGCGAGCGGATCAGGTCGATGGCATTGTCGACCGGCACGACGACCGTAACCGGCAGGTTTAGACGGGCGAGGACGCTCAGCTCGCCCAAGCACATGAGCAGCCCACCGTCTCCGATGAGGCAGGCCACCCTTTCGCCGGGCCGGGCCAGCGCCGTGCCGATGGCTGCGGGCAGTCCGAAACCCATGCACGAGAGCCCGTTCGAGAGGGCGAACCGGTTCGGACGCAAGGTGGGCCACGCAATGCTGCTGAATATCTTGTGACTGCCAACGTCCACGGCCAGCATCGCTTCGGCCGGCAGGTGACGGCGCATGCTCCCGAGAAGATGCTGGGGGAGGAGCTTTCCGGGCCGGGGCGCCGGCAGTGGTTGGGCTGCCCGCTCTTTGCGGAAACTTTCGACCTTGGCCGCGCCCCATTCGTGGTTGCAGGCGAATTCGCCGCCGGCCAGCTGCAGCAGCGCGGGTTGCACCGGACCGACGATCTCGACGGCTGCCGGCAGGACGGGGTCGTCGTTTGGCCAGCCGGCGATCCAGACCAGGGGGACATCGGCTGTGTCTGCACCTGCCCCGCCCCCGTCACGACGCGCCAGAGACCAGGGCTTTACAAGCTCCACAACGTCGAATCCGACGGCGATCACGCAGTCCGCTTCATCGAGGATTTCATAGGCCGGGTCGGTTTGGGTCAGGCCGATCACGCCCGCGCTCAAGGGGTGGTCGTCGGGTAGCGCGCCTTTGGCCTTGGGCGAAACGATCACCGGCGCGTTGGCCGCTTCAGCAAGGGTTTTCAGGGCGCCGTAGGGGGCTTCCGGTTCCAGGCCCAGCCCGGCGAGAATCACTGGGCGAGAGGCGCGGCCAAGGAGCGCACGCGCACGGGAAACGAGGGCCGGGCGCGGGTCTGTCCGGGCTGCCCCTGGGTTGCTCGTCACTTTCAATGACTTGGCGGCCGGGGAACTTCCCCGGCCGGCAGTCTGCAGGTCGGCCTCTTCATTGCTGATCTGCAGATGCACAGGACCTGGCCGACCCTGCATGGTCAAGGCGACGGTCGGGCCCAGTTCGGCGGCCGCGTTCAGCGGCGATACCTTGAGCGTGCGCTTGGTGATCGGGGCAAAGACTGCCTGCAGGTCGACGACCTGGTGCGTGTAGTCGGGCAAGAGGGCGTCCGGTTTTTGGGCGGTGATGAGCACGACCGGCGCCCGGTCGAGCCAGGCGTGCCCGATGCCGGGAACGGCGTTCAGGGCGCCGGGGCCGAGCGTGGTCAGGACGCAGCCCGGGCGGCCTGTCGCGCGTGCGAAGGCGTCGGCGGCAAAGACTGCGCTCTGTTCGTGGTGCATCAGCTCGAAGCGAATGCCGAGCTGATGCAGCGCTTCGAGCACGGCGACGACTTCACCGCCGGGCATGCCGAAGACAATTCGAACGCCGGCGTCGTGAAGAGTTTGGGCGATCGTTTGGGCGACGGTGGGCATGGAGGGCGGTCGGTCCTTTACGTAGGTTCGAAATACTTGCCAACGAGCAGCTGCAGGCGGTCAATCAGTTGCCGGGGGACGACCTCCTTGTTTGTCATCAAAGCATCCTGCAGCGCATCGGCGTGTGGGGAAGGTCCACTGCCGGAAAGCAGCGCGATCGCGTTGGCGACGGCCTGGACGGCTACTTCGGCGTTGTGCATCAACGTCTTGATGACGGCATCGACGGTGACCGCTTCTTCTGTCTCATGCCAAACGTCATAGTCGGTCACGTGCGCCATGCAAGCAAAGCTCATCTCGGCCTCGCGGGCGAGGAACGCTTCCGGTGTTGTGGTCATGCCGATAATGTCCATGCCCAGCTGTCGGAAGGCGAGGCTTTCGGCGCGCGTGCTGAATCGGGGCCCCTCGATGGTAACGAAGTTTCCGCCCCTGTGCGCGGTAGCGCCGGTCTGCGCCACGGCCTTGTAGCAGATCTCGCTGAGAAAGTCGCAGAAGGGGTGGGCGACGCTTACGTGGACGACGAGTCCGTCGGTCCCGACATCCGGGTCGTCGAAGAAGCTGAGGGCTCTCAGCCTGGTGCGGTCGAAAATCTGGTCTGGGATGACGATGTCGCCCGGTCGCAGATGTTCCTGCAGGCTGCCGCAGGCGCTGACGGCGATCAGGTATTCGACGCCCAGCATTTTGAAACCGTAGATGTTGGCGCGCTGATTGAGCCGGGTAGGACTGATGCGGTGTCCGCGCCCGTGGCGGGCGAGAAAGGCTACGCGTTGCCCCTGCAGTGTCCCGACGATATATGAATCGGACGGGCTGCCGAACGGTGTATCCAGTTCGACCTCTTCGACGTCGGTCAGCGACTCCATCTGGTAGACGCCGCTGCCGCCGATAACGCCAAATCGAATAGGTTCTGCCATCAGTTCGACTCCATGTTCAGAAACGTAGGGAAGAGACGCGTCCCACGCGCCCCACCCTGCTACCTTGTGGCCAGCAGCGCCGCGGCGGCGCCCAGGGCACCCGCGCGGCCGCGTTTGTTCATCACCGGGAAGCGAATACGGGCGACCGCACCGTTCCCCAGCAGGTAGACCTTGGCTTCCCTTTCGTATTCATGCTTTGTTGCGTCCCCGGTTAGCAAAGGCCAGATGGAGAAATAGGCAATCTGGCCGGCTTCATCGTAGCGCACCGATCCGGAAGGCAGCGGCTCGTCCATCGCGTAGGGGATCTCCGGGGCCTCGGCGCGCAGCCAGCGGCCCAGTCCGAGCCGCTTGTGGTCGCGCATGGTTATGCCAACCAGGCGGTGGGCGGCAACGTGGACAACGATGTCCGCGGTGGTCCAGCTGTCGCCGTGCGGCGCGCCGCCGGCCATGCGCAGATCGATCAGGTCTCTGCGGCGCAGCCAAACTGCGCGGAACGGGACCTCGTACGCTCTGACCTTTGGACGGACCTCAGTCATCGCGCCCTCGCCGTAAATGTGAGATCGGTCAGTGCATGGGCCAGCAACCCGGCCAGGCCTACCAACAACAGTGAAAGTCCCCAACCGGTCTCGAGGCTCTGCCCGTAGAGGTCTGTGAGCGTAGGCAGGACCCAGCGGAATTGCATCAGCGGAAAGTAGATGGCTGCGGCTGCAAGCGCGGCCAGCGCCGATGCGCGTATCAAGGAGAGTAGGCGGGCGGTCCGCCAAGCCTTGCCGCTGTGCGGTGCGGAAGCAGCGCCCGTTCCGAGTGCTTCAAGTAACGTGCGGGGCGTCACGATGAGCGCGGCCAAAGGGCTGACCGCGGCAAACAGGAGACAGAAGACGAGGGCAACCGACTGCAGGAGAAACTCCGGCGACAACAGGAGGCCCGGTGTCCAGGCAGGCGGCAGCAGGTTGAGCGCGGCGACGGCGGCGAGCAGGAGCAGGGCGACGCGGACAGGCCAGGGATACGCTGGGCGGCCCTGCGCGTCGTCCCCTGACTGCGCCTCTGACTGCGCAGCTGAGCTGCCCTCGCCAGGATGCGAGCCGTCTCGGCGAAACGCATTCAGGCTGAGGCTGAGGCTGACGGCGATCAACGGAAGATAGAAGCCTTCTCGCCAGAGGGGAATGTCTCCTTGCTGAACGGGATACAGGAACTTCACCAGTTCCGCCAGGTCGAGCCCGAGAACCACCAGCCCGGCCGCAGGGTGTTCGATCCAGGGCAAAAAGTAGCCGGTCAGAGTTATGAGGGCGGCCAGGGGCAGCAGCAGTCGGAAGAGCAGGTGTCGGGGGGCCAGGAGTTGAAAGTAGCGCATTGGGTTGCTGCGTCCAGGGCTAGGCAGCGTCGTTGCGCTGTCTGCCGGCGCGCTCAAGCCGCCTGACCTGCCGTATCCTGCCCTCTTCGAAGCGGCGCCGCTCCTCCTCCGAGGTCAACGTAAGGCGGGGAACCTCGGCGGGCGCGCCGCTTCCGTCTACTGCCACAAAGATGTAGAACGCGCTGTTCGTGTGGGTTATTTCGCCGGTGAGGAGGTTTTCCGCTTTGACGATGACCTCGACTTCCATCGAGCTGCGCCCAACGTAGGTGATGCGGCCTTCCAGGTTGAGCAGCTGCCCAACGTGGACCGGCTCATAGAAGGTCATGCTGTCGACGGCCACGGTAACCGCGGGCAGGCCTGCGTGCCGGGCGGCGGTAATGCCGCCGCACTCGTCGCACAGCTTCAGGATCACGCCGCCGTGGACATTGCCCAACAGGTTGGCATGCTCAGGATTGGTGAACTGGTTGATTCTGGTGGCCGATTCGGCGACAGTCTTGTGACTCGATGTCATCAAAGGTTTCTTCCCGGGCGCGATGTAAGCATTTTAACATATTCTCAGCTGAGCGCACGCTCGTAGGCCTCCAGGAGCTGACCGAGGCTGCGTTGCCAGGTGAAGTTGCTGGCGTGGGCGGCGCCGCCGGCCGTCAGACGTCTGCGCAGCCCCGGCTTTGAGGAAAGCTGCAGGATGCCGTCGGCGATACTTTCAACCGACTCGGCGTCGACATAGAATGCTCCCTCTCCGCCGGCTTCAGGCAAGCAGGAGTTGTCTGCGGTCAATACCGGCGTCCCGCAGGCCAGTGCTTCGAGGACAGGCAGCCCGAATCCTTCGTACAAGGAGGGATAGACAAAGAAGTCGGCTGCGGAGTAGAGCGCCGGCAAATCCTCGTCGGCGACGAACCCGGGAAAAACGACATCACCCTCCAAGTCCAGTTCTCGCACGGTCGTGAAAATCTCCTCGAAGAGCCAGCCTTTCTTGCCGCCGATTACGAGCAGATGCGGCAATTGGGCCTCCTGCCGGGCAGTACAAAAGGCGCGGACCAGGCGGGAGAAGTTTTTGCGCGGTTGCAGGGTGCTCAGGCCGAGCATGAAGGGCCTTTGGCCGAGCCCGTATTTCTGCCTCACATTGAGCAGCTCTTGCGGGTCCGAAACGGGCCGGAAGAAGCCGTGGTCAACCGCGCCCTGGACGACGCTTATTCTGCCTTCCAGGTCCGGCCACAGCGCCTGGAGGTCTTCGGCCGTGTTGCGGCTGTCGGCGATCAGGTAGTCGGCCTTGCCTATGCTGCGGGGCACGACCACGTTCAGGTAGTGTTGCAAAGATGGCATGGCGGCATCTGGATAGTGGACGAAGGCGAGATCGTGAACTGTCAGCAGTTTGCGGCGTGCTGTGACCGGGGCGAGTACGAAGTCGGTGGCGTGGAAAAGGTCGATGCCGCCGCCTGCCAGCCACTCGACGCGTGGACAGGGGATGTTGAGGCGGTGCCAGATGCGGGTGAGGTTACGCTCCGATATGGCCGGGAAGGTGAGGAGAGGCAGCGGAGCGCGAGCCTTCAAATCGTTGTCGACCCTGCCGGCAACGAAGAGCGAGAGATCGTAGCCGGGATTGTGCTCGAACAGCGTTTCGATCTGCCCGCGTATAATGCGACCGATACCGGCGGACTGGCGAATGGCCGGCGTGTAGTCGATGACGAGCTTCACAGCCCCTTATAGGTCCACAGTCTGTTGGCGGCGAAGTTCCAGAAGAGGACGACGCCGATGGAGAAGAGCTTGGCGAAATTGTAACTGACTCTAGGGCCCCAAACAGGGTCGGAGAGCCATTCTATCCAGTAGGGACGCAGAGACAGGTCGACAAACCGAAAGACGAGCAAGTTGATGCCCAGGCCGACAGCGCTGACCAGAGCGAACTGAACGAGCTGCCTGCGCGTGTTGCTGACCTGACTTTCCGGGAAGGTCCACGTGCGGTTGAGCAGGAAGTTCTGGATCACTGCCGCGCTGAAGCTGAAGCCGTTGGCGACGACGGGAAGAAAGCCGGCGAGTTCTACCAGCGCGTTGAGCAGTGTAAAGTCGGTCAACGCGCCGAGCGAGCCGACGGAGGCGAACTTGAGAAAGCGCTTGGTCTCTTTGCGCCGGCGGCTGCCCGCCGGCAGAATCCTATTGTGGGTCATAAACAGTTGCATTGAACGTGTATTGCCGTCATAAGGTTCAGGTCGAAGCAAGGCTCAAGCCATGACCAGGAGAACGTTGCTTCAGCCTGCGAGCTTCTCAAAACAAGGGAAAGCACGTCCGCGCATCCCGTTATCGAATCAGTGCGCCGGCACCGCAATAGTTTCGCCTACTCGTTCGCAAATCGCAAAAGCCGAAGGCGCCGGTATCCCCCGGGGGGGCCGCCCGCCTTTTTGCGCGTCGCGCCAGCGCACCGGCGCCGCCCCTCTTTCCTCTCGAAGATTCGATCTACCCGCCAGGTCTTGGGCTCATTGCGGGCAGTAGCACCGTCTCGCGGCCCGCAAACAGTCTGTTCTCAGTGAACGAAGGTTTTCGTCTCGCGATTCCTGTTCTCAGCTGTAGACGGGGCGGCAGAAGATGGGACGGCGGGTGGACGGCGTGCGAGGGCGACAGCGGACGCGAGCCAGAGCGCGAGGTGGAGGTACATGCCCTGTACGTAGAGGTAGTCGAAGAGATGGTGTACGGAGAGATGGACGACGATGCCAAGGACGCCGAGGAGAAGAGCGGCGTTCCAGGGCGCAGACTGAAGAGGCGGCCCGTTCCGAAGAGGGGGCCGCCCGGCCATACTCTTGCGCATCTGACTCCGTTGGTAGACGAGCCAGCCAACAACCCCGCCCCACATGACCAGATAGGCGAACAGGCCGAACAGGCCGTTCTCCGCGAGCACGTTCAGGTAGATGTTGTGTGCGTGGCCCAGGGGCTCTTCCCAGCGAGGCAGGCGGACCTGCGGGTAGACGGCTGCGTAGTTGCCGGGCCCGATACCAAACCAGGGCGACAGCTCCCACATGCGAAGGGCGGCGATCCAATGGGCGAGGCGTTCGATGACCGAAAAGTTGCTGTTTGTGACAGGCTGGCGTACGACATCCCACATGCCAAGGCCCATATAGGCGGGCAGGTCGGCCAATCGATCTGTCAACGAGGCGGGAATGAAACGGGCCAGCGCGCTGCCGGCGGCCAGGAGGACAGCGAGCGCGGCAAGCGCGGCCGTCGCGATCTTGCGGCCAATTTGGAAGAGCAGGACGACGGCAAGGCTGGCCGCGGCGCCGAGCCAGCCGCCGCGGCTCCAGCTGGCCAGCAGTCCCAGGCCGATGACCGCGGCTACGCCTCCGTAAGCAACGATCGCTGCCAGCGAACCGGCCCATGCCGGCATGATTGGGGCGGCGGGCTTTCCCGGCCGTGCATGCTCCGGGGCGCGTGACCGAGTAAAGAAGGAACTGAGAACGTTCAGAAAAAGGGCAGTTGCAACGGGTAGTGTCAAGCCCAGATAGCCGGCGAAGGGGTTTGGCTGTCCGAAAGTCCCGGCGGCGCGCATGAAGCGGTCCAGCAGCAGGAAATTGGGAGGCCCGATGCGGAACACGAACTGATAGATTCCCAGGGCTGCCTGCAAAACGCCGCCGGCCAGAAGGCCCCAGACCAGCCAGCGAACTCGGCCCCTCGGCATCGCCTCCTGGACCAGCAGGATGATCAGAAGCATCTCCAGCCACTTTATCACCCCTTCAACAGCCTTTTGCAGGTTGATCGAATTGGGGAATGAGAGCAACAGGGCCAGCAGAAAGAAGAGGACAAGAGCGGGCACAAAGCCTACGTTGAGTCGCAATCGGTTGCAGCGCACGCCGTTGACAAACCAGACGGCGACGGCGGCCGCCAGCAGACCGTCGGCCATGCTCAGAGGACCGAGGTCAACGCCGCTTGCGAAGGGCAGCGCGACCGCCAGCCCCGGCCATATCAGCCAGGGAAATCGCAGCAGAAGAAATCCGGCAGCGCCTGCGGCGACAGAGGCTGCGGCCCAGCGAAGAGGGAGTAGGGCGAGCAAATAGGCCAGTGCCAGGAGAGCGGCGACGCCCACCGCTTGCCGGACTACGCGCCCGGCAAGGCCGGTCGAAATAGCGGCGCGGCCGAATTCTGAACCGTTCGGGGAGAGGCGGGCTGTTCGAATTGGCCCCATCGATGCGATCTCCCGCTGAGGATGCGCGATAGCTCCAGCAGCGCGAAGGCGCGGGAACTCGGCGGCCAGCGCTCGATTTGCAAAAGATTCCCGGACAGCTGGTGTCCGGGATCGAAGGCGGAGAGGGAGGGATTTGAACCCTCGAGGGCGTGAACCCTACGCGTTTTCGAGACGCGCGCACTCGGCCAGACTATGCGACCTCTCCAGTTGGTGCGGTTGGCGCGGCCAACCTGTCGCGGCAAATGGTAGCACAACCGGACCCCCCTGTACAATTTTCGGCGGTCGAAAAGGGTCAGGCCCCAGCCTCGGCTGTCCAACCGTGTCGTCCACCCGAACTCGTCTTGACTCGGCGGCAGCATTCGACCGGTCAGTCCACGACAGGAACCCAGAATTGAGGGTTGAGCGTTTGCGTACCAACCAGGGAGCGAATCGCCTTTTGCATGGCCGCCCTCCTACTGCCGTCAGGCTAATTCGAAGGCAGTAGGAGGGGAACAAGCAACTGGCCGTTTTCGAAGTAGTTTTCAGCGTCACTTTCCGGTTGAAACGGCATTCTTGCGCCATTCTCCAGGTTGTAGAGCCCGATTCGAAGCAGGTAATTTCCGGGTGGCAGCTCGTCCGGCAGCCTCAGTTGACGGCGGTCAATATAGAGTTCGCGCCTCTGCCATTCGTTTGTCGGCTTCAGGCCTGCCAGCGCGAGCCCGTCGAACTGCGCGATCCGTTCCCCATGTGGGTCATGGAGATGAATGTAGGTAGTCCAGTTGGTTTCGACAACGCCGCTAGCTTCCCAGAAAAGCCGCAGAATCTGGTCGCCCTGGGCCGGCAGGAGGTGGAAGCCCTGCAGTCCCAAGTTGTCGGCAGTGCTGGCGCGCGCTTTCGTCTTCGGTCGTTCGCGCTGGAAGAGCCCTGCCTGCAGTGGAGAGACGGTCATCGTTCGCAGGTGCAGGAGGCCCTCAGTGGAACCGGGCACCGCCAGTCGTTCGCCCGCGGAGTTTACCAAGCCGGCGACCAGGGAGTAGGTTACGGGCGGAATGTCGGCGGGGACCACCAAGTGCATCGTCTCGATGTAATAGTCCTCTGGGCTCCAGATTTTGACCGAGGAACGGAACACGCCGCGGTTTTCAACAGCCCAGGAACGCTTAAACGCGGGCGTATACAGATGGACGAAGCTGCTAAGCTCTTCAGTGATCCTGGCCTCCGGCTGCCAGAAAAGGCGCAAGTCAATGATGTCACCTGGCTTGGGCCTGGTGCCGGACAACAGGTCCCAGCCGAGCAACGTCATCTGATTGCCTTCTGCAACGCCCAGGGTCACCGGCTCACCTTCAGCTTTGAACGCCAACCGGTCGGGCGGGGAGTGGTACAGAAATGGGAATGAACCGAACCATGAAATCCCGTAGCGCAGGAGAACCAGTGAAAATACCAGACCGACGAGGGCGAAACGGCTGCGTTTGAGGCGTTCGGTCGAGCGCCAGGGCCCGCGATCCTCGCGGACGGAAGTTTCCTCTCTCAGGGGCGGCCGATTTCTTCGCCAGAGAAGAAAGAGAGCGCCGCCCAGGCAGAGCAGGAGTGCAAGCAGAGAGATGCGTTCTCCGTGGAACTGCCAGTCTGTCCCTTCCCAGCGGATAACCAAGGGATCGTCGGGGCTGCGAACGTCACTTACCTGCATGAAGCCTGACGGGCCTGATGACAGCGTCGCCATATTCCCGGCGCTCCATCCGGGGTGGAAGTGCTGACGCAGGAGAATAGGTTCAGGAAGGCTGGAGAGATCGGCAACGGCTTCGTGCGGGGAACGCCATGTCAGTTCCGCGGCCTGCGGTTCCGCCATGAGCCCCAGCACAATGTCGGGTTCGGCGTCGATGGGCAGGAAATGTTCGACGCCGACCCCGCGCTGGCGAGAGTCTTCGGCGCTAAGGCTAGTGGTTGACACAATCGTCGTCTGGGACGCGAGTTCAGGGAAGAGATAGGGAAAGGGGAAGGCGACCGCGGTCAGAATTACGACGCTGGAGGCGAGCCATCGCCAGCGGGAGGGCCACAGGTCTACGGCGGCCGCGGCGGCGGGCAGTACGCCCAAAACGGCGGCTGGCAACAGGCGATACGGAAATTGAAGCAATGGAAGGCCGGGCACGCTTTTCCACAGGAAATCGGAGACAGGCACTGTGAGAGCGAGCAGACCGAGTGAACATAGAATTCCGACAATGCACCAGGTCAGGCGCTCTTTGTCTCGGAGCAAGAGCAGCGCGCCAGCAAGCCCGGCGGCAGCGACCAGCCATTGTGCGCTGCCAAAGGTGTTGTGTGGCAGGGCCAGAGGATTGCCCGCGCGCGCATCCCAAATGAAGGGCTGGGCTGAGAACAGCGTTCTCCAGGTTAGAAAGTGGTTGCCAAAGTATCCATTGTCTTCCAGCGCGCCGGCCATTTGGACAAGCGGCAGATCTCCGATTGCGGGCAGCCAGTATGCCGCGGTGAGCAGCAAGGCCAGCAGGGCGGCTGCGCCGCAGCGGACAAGTCCATCCAGTCTGCGGTATCCGGCAGACAGAAGAAGACAGTACAGTGCCAGGACGCCGGCGCCAATCAGCGCCTGCTGTTGATGACCAAGGACCAGTGCGGCGATGGTGAGAACGGCTGCCAGCCAGGAGCGAAGGCGCGCCTGCCGGAACAGGTCAGTGACTGCCCATAGGCAGGGCGGAAAGAGAAGGAAGGTGAGCAGCTGGGGATAGTCACCGGAAGAGAGAAACGTGCGTGAGTAGATGTGGGGCAATCCCAGGTAGACCGCTGCGCTGGCGAGACTCGCGGTCGGGCTGAACAGATGACGCAGCCAAGCGTAGACTCCGAGGCCGGATAGGACGAATGTCGCGGATACGACGAGGGTCAATGCCAGGTCCAGGCCGATCCCAGTCCAGTGGATGGCTCCTAATAGCCAATAGAGTCCCGGGCTGTAGTAGTGGAAGGTGGGCTCACCACGGCCGTGGCTGCCGCTTGGGAACCAGCGGGGCCAGAAGACGCCGTGCTCAAAAGAACGTTCCATCGCGGCGCCGCGGTGTAGGTGAAAGCGCGCGTCGGCGGTATGGGGAATCCCTTCCTGCTGCCAAAGTGGACTGGTCAGCAGGAGCGAAAGCAGGATGAGAAAGACGACAGGAAGGAGACGGAGCGCGGGCTCTCGGGAGTGCACTCGGTTCATTAGTCGACCGCGACCAAGCTGGATCAATCTCAGGCTTACTTGGTCATCAGTTCAGTAGCCGGCGGCCGCAGCGCGCCGTCGCCGTCGAACTGTAACATCCGGGCCGGCCCGACCTGGGTAAGGGCCGGCGCGCGAGCGACCTCCTGGAGCAGCGCAGGCGAAAGCCAGAGAGTCTCCAGTTCAAGTGTGTTCTGAATCCAGACGACCCGTGCGGAGTCGCCCGCCTTGTCCATCAGACCGGTCTCGACTATCTCGCGATCGGTTGCGAGGGCGACCGGCTGTTTGGCGGCGGCGAAATTGCCAGCGGTAAGGCAGTTGGTGTAGGTGGCATGCCAGTCGACTTTGGCGCGCAGGCGCTCTGAGATGAGGTCGGCGAGTCCGATGCCGGAGGCATTGCCGTGGCTGTCGTGAGTCAGGTCGAGGACGGCGAGGACGCGAAAGTCGGGCTCGCGCGGGCCGCCGTTGCGCCGCCACATTCCGATGATGTTGGTATCCATGCCGGTGCCGCTGATGTTCTTGCCCATCTCCTGTACGATCAAGAGGTCGAGATGGTCGAACGGGATACCCGGCTGGAGCTCCTTGGCCAGGCGCAGAAGGCGGGGCTCCTGCCGGAAGATGCTTTCGCCCGGCAGAACGGCGATCTCGGCTGGCGCGTGGCGACCGTTCTCGACGATGGCGACGCCGGCAACGACTGGCATCCTGTTGAGGACGACCTGTGCTGCCAGGGGGATGGAGATGGAGGCGTCGTGGGCGTGCAGGGTGGCCGCGCCGCGCTTCTTGCCGAGCCCGATGGTCATGATTTTGCACAGGCCGCTTTCGTGGTCGGCGCGAAATGCAGTATGGGCCTTGACGCGATTGATAGGGATAACCGCGTCAGCCTCGGCGGCGAACCGGTCCCAGTAGACGGGCATGCTGCCGGCCTGGCCGATCTGTTTGACCTCGAGGCTGCTGTGAATCGGGACTCCGAGTTCGGCCATGCCGTAGCTGACGAGCACGGCATGCTGGCCTTCGGCGGTGCCGCCGCCGTGGCTGCCCATTGCAGGAACAAGGAAGGGTTCGGCCCCGAGCGATAGCAGCGTCTCGACGACCGCCCCCACGACCTCGGCGTAGCAAGAGATGCCGCGACTGCCGACAGCCACGGCTACACGCATCCCCGGCCTGACGCGGTTGGACAAGGGAAGGGCGTTGAGGCCGTTCCAGACTGCGGCGGTAACGTTTTCCAGTTGCTGCTCGGAAACGGTCTGCTGCACGGGCGCGAGTTCAATCATAGTATGCTCCTGTAGGGCCTTCGTTCAGGTTCCCACTTGCGTCTTGAGCCAGGCTTCGATGAACGGGTCCAACTCTCCGTCAAGAACCGTTTGAGGGGCAGACGTCTCCACATTTGTCCGCAGATCCTTCACCATCTGGTAGGGATGGAGGACGTAGGACCGGATCTGGCTGCCGAAATCGGCCTGGACGTTCTCGCCTTTGAGGCGGGCCTTTTCGGCTGCGATCCGCTCCTGCTCGACTGCGTAGAGTTTTCCGCGCAGGATTCTCAGCGCAATCTCGCGATTCTGGGTCTGGCTACGTTCGTTCTGACAGGTAACGACGATGCCGGACGGCTCATGATGGAGGCGAACGGCAGTGGCGTTTTTCTGTACGCTCTGGCCACCGGCGCCGCTTGACAGGAAAACGTCGATCCGAATGTCATTGGGCGAGATCTCAATCTCGATGTCTTCGTCGATGATCGGCATGACCTCAAGCTTGGCAAACGAGGTGTGGCGGCGGTTGCCGGCATCGAATGGGCTGAGCCGGACCAACCGGTGCGTGCCCCGCTCCGCCTGCAAATAGCCGTATGCGTACGGGCCCTCCACCGTTATGGTAACGCTTTTGATGCCGGCCTCTTCCCCCTGGGTCATGTCAGTGACATCAGTGGCGAAATCCTTCTTCTCTGCCCAACGCAGGTACATGCGCAGCATCATCGAGGCCCAGTCTTGCGCCTCGGTCCCGCCCGCGCCGGCGTGTATGCCGACAATGGCGCCGCCTGCGTCATACTTGCCATTGAGAGCCAGCGTGAATTCCCGGCCTTCCAACTCCTTTTCGAGGGCGGCAGCCTCCTGTTGCAGCTCGCTGAGCATCCCGGCGTCATCATCGGCAATCAGCGCGAGGTCCTGCGCGTCCTGGGCCCGCTCTTTCAGACCGTCCCAGACACCGATTTGCTCTTTCAGCGCGTTCAGCTCCTGCATCTTCTTTTGCGCGGCCCGCTGATCGTCCCAAAAGCCGGGCGCAATTGTTTGCTTCTCCAGTTCGTGGACCCGCCCTACCTTGTCAGGCAGGTCAAAGCCGCCTCCGTATCGTATTGACTCGTTCTGCGAGCTGGTGCAGACGGTCGGTTAGTTCGCGCATTCGGGTCTCTCTCCTTTTTCGAGAATCTGTTGGCAAACGGGGCGGCGCCGCATGCCTTACTCTCCCAGCAGGCCTTCCACAAACGCGACCGGGTCGAACTCCGCCAGGTCTTCCAGTTTTTCGCCGGTGCCTACAAAGCGAACAGGTATGCCCAGCTGCTTCTTGATGTTGAGAACGGCGCCGCCCCTGGCCGTGCTGTCAAGCTTGGTGAGGACGATGCCGGTAACGCCCGATGCCTCTTGAAAACCCTTGGCCTGCAGGATGGCATTCTGGCCGGTCGAGGCGTCGAGAACGAGCAGGATTTCGTGCGGAGCACGGTGGACCTGCTTGGCGGCCACGCGGCTCATCTTTTCCAGCTCCTGCATGAGATTGAATTTGTTCTGCAGGCGGCCGGCGGTGTCGGCGATCAGAATGTCGGCGCTGCGGCTCTCCTGGCTTGCGCGCATCGCGTCGAAAAGCACGGCAGCCGGGTCGGAGCCGGGGGCCTGGGCGATTACTTCGACTTCGGCGCGCTCCCCCCAGATTTTGAGTTGTTCGATCGCGGCGGCCCGGAAAGTGTCGCCCGCGGCGAGGACGACGCGTTTGCCCAGCTGTTTGTAACGAAGCGCAAGCTTGCCGATACTGGTCGTCTTGCCTGAACCGTTGACACCGACGACGAGCACAACCGTCAAAATGCGAGGCTCTTCAATGCGCAATGGCTTGTCAGGCTGCAGGAGTTTGACCATCTCCTGCTTGAGGACGAGGTAGGCGTCGGCGGCCCTCCTGACGGCCTCGCGCTCGACCCGCGTTCTCGTGGACTCAACGAGCTCCAAGGTTGTATCCATGCCAACATCGGCAACGATGAGCGCTTCTTCCAACTCCTCCCACAACGCCTCGCCGATCTCGTTTTCCTGAAACAGGGAGCCGACCTGCCCGAGAATGCCGGAACGGGTCTTTCTCAGGCTTTGCTCGATTCTTACGTCGTCCGCCGACTTTTCATCCTGGCGTCCAAACAAGCGTCTGAGCACACGCAACTCTCCGCGGTCAGGTTGACATGGTGTTTACTGGGCAATTATAGCACGCGGGGGAAGGTAGGGGAGAACGGGGCCGCGACCTGCGCGCGAACGCCGTCGAAGCAGCCGGTTGGGGGTCGGGAACCGGGCCGCCTCTTTTGGAACGGTTGGTCGGTTCGGGTGGGCAGACTGTATACTGAATGCGATGAAGCTGGGAATTTCCGGCGGGGCTGCACACATGGTGGACGTCCGGAATCCGACTGAAATCTGAGATAAGGGGCTGCAAATGCACGTCACAAGGGAGGAGCTGGAGCAGCGGGAAGACCGGGAGCTGGCAGCGTACGCGATGCGGAGCAGTGAGAGCCGCGGGCGCGCCTTTCCAGGATCGGAGCACCCCTACCGTACCGCGTACCAGCGGGACCGGGACCGTATCATCCACACGACCGCGTTCCGCCGCCTCCAGTACAAGACGCAGGTGTTCGTATACAATGAAGGCGACCACTATCGCAACCGGCTCACCCACACAGTTGAGGTGGCGCAGATCGGACGCACGCTCGCGCGCGCGCTTTCCTGCAACGAAGACCTGAGCGAGGCGATCTGCCTGGCACACGACTTGGGGCATCCTCCATTTGGGCATACCGGCGAGGCGACACTGAATCAGCTGATGCAGGAACACGGCGGCTACGATCACCAGAAACAGACGTATCGAATCATCACCGAACTGGCGCAGCGCTACAGCGCCCATCCCGGTCTGAACCTGACATACGAGGTGCGCGAAGGCGTGGTCAAGCACGACACCGACTACGACGTCGTTGACGCCAGGGAGTACAACGCAGAGGAGCGGGGCACGCTTGAGTGTCAGTTGAGCAACCTGGCGGACGAAATCGCATACAACACGAGCGACGCGGATGACGGCCTGCGGGCAGGGATCCTGGATCCAGGCGACTTTCTGGACCTGGCGATCAGCCGGCGCGTCCTGGATTTGCTCGGTGAGCTGCCGTCGTCGATCGACCTGACCGAGCCGCTGGACCGCTACAGGTTTATCCGCCGGCTGGTGGGCATTGAGGTCAGCGACGCGATCCGTACGACCGCCGCAAAGCTGAGCGCGGCCCGTGTGCAAGACCTGGCCGAGCTGCGGTCGCAGTCAGAGAACATGGCGGCCTATTCTGCCGAAGTCACGGAGGAAAACCGGGAGTTGAAGCGTTTCCTGTTCGACCGGTTCTACCGTCATTTTCGCGTTGTGCGAATGGCGGCAAAGGCGGACCGGACCGTACGCGCCCTGTTTGGCGCCTTCGTCGAGGAACCGGCCCAGCTGCCGCCGGAAGCCCAGGAGTTCCTGGCCCGGCGGGACGGGGACGTACACCGCATCGTTTGCGACTACATCGCCGGCATGACCGACCGTTACGCCATCGCCGAGTACCGTCGCCTCTTCGATACGAGGGAGCCTGTCTGAAGCTTGCGACAGCGACCGACAATTCGGCGCACGTCCTGTCAGGCTGGGCTGCTCACGACCAGCGCCGCGCTTACCGACCGCAGAGGTCGCGGCGACTGTCCGCCATCCAGCCAGGATACGTCTTTGATCGTGCAATCGAGCTGGATGTGCCGGGACCTGAGGCCGCATGTCATGCCGGGCTTCAATTCCAGCGGCGGGGAACGATTGGTACTGTCCGTATCGGTGTGGTCGTCCAGGAGGGTCGCGTCGAAACCAGGAGAGACCAGCAGCTGGCTGATGCTACGCACTGCTGAACGGTCGTAGAGCCAGATCTCCAGCAGCCGCACCTGGCCCGTGTCGGCGGCTTCGCGATCCAGAGATTCATTCATGCCCATGCCGCAAGCGCCCAACAACTCACCGTCCGGCGCGGTTATGGTGAAGCTCTGGTCGTAGGACTGGATGCCGAAGGCGTAATTGGCCTCGAAAGTCGCCAAAACGTCGCTAGCTGGCGACCGATCGCCGTCTCTACGCTCGATGTCCGTGGAGGCGCCCGCGGCGGACAGGTCGACCTGCGGTTGCGCGAGCCCCTCCTGCAGCGGGGCCGGCTCATCTTCAGAAAGCGCCAGCCCGCGGCCTTTGGCGTCGACTGAATCGACAGCCTGAACTCCTGCGGAGGTTTGAGGATCGGGCGCTGTTTGCCGCCTCTCCTCGCGCGGAACTGTGTCCACCGACTGATCGTCCCCGATGGCCCCGATTTCTTGGCGCGTCGCTAACGCATCCTCCGCCGTAATTTGTTCCGCCGGCTGGGAGCTGCTTTCGGCTTCGAACTGTTGAGGCTCGCGACTCTCGCCAGGAAGCGGGGACCGGTCGTACAGTGGTTCCGGCTGCGCCGCTTCGGGCATTCCAGTCCGGGAGATTCCTTCCCGATCGCGTCCCCCCGGGGAGGATGGCGCGGGCGAATCGGCCCACTCGGTCTGGGATTCTGCCCGGGACTCGGACAAGGGCGTCTCTTCTTCACCTGCAGAGAGTTGGCGACTGCCGGCCTCTGCGTCGCCCCCTTGGGAGCTCTCCGCTTCTGCCGGGCGGGCGAACCGGGACTCTTCTCCGGCGTTGTACTGCGGGCCGGACTGGCTGGGGAAAACGGGTTCGTCGACGTCGGCTTCGTCGTGGGAAGGCCGCGACCTTCGAATCCAGTCGAGGCCGGGGGCCCTGGGGCCTGTCCGTTTCCCGGAAACAAAGACCGGCCGGGGGCGGCGAGCGTGCTGGACGGCCGCCTGTCGTGCATTCGTGGATCCGGCCGATCTTCTTGACGATGCGCCGTGTTCAGGCTGCCGCAAGAACTGGTAGCCGATAGCGACCGCGCCGCCCACGAGGAGTGCGGCGGCAAGGTAAAGCAATGCCTGGTTGAGCCAGTCCTGGAAGGATGTGTCGCCAGGGTCTTCTTCGGGGATCTGCTCAGCCGCCGGCGCGCTGTCCTGGCTCGGGGACGCGGCAGCCGGTTGCCCCGCGGCGCCGGGCGGGTCGGTCCATTCAACCGGCCAAACCCACCACCCGATGAAGAGGCCGAGCATAAGCCCTACAAGCCCCGACACGAGAATGTGTGTCAATGATTGGTTGCGTTCCATCACTCTTCTGACAACGGCTTTCCGGGGGAATCGGCGATCTGCTAGAGGAGATCGGCGCGCTGCCCGGATTGCAGTTTGGCTACAACCTGCTTTACTTGCTGAATGCTCTCTTTTCTGCCAATCAGAAGCGCGTCTCCGGCATCGATCACAATCAGGTCGTTGACGTCGACCAGGGCCACAATCCGTTTGTCGACCGCCACAATGTTGCCGGTGCTGTCTATCGGCAGAAGTTCCCCTTCGACTGGATAGTTGCCGGTTTCGTCGGGCGCGGCGACAATCTCAAGTGCGTCCCAGCTGCCCAAGTCATTCCATCCAACCTGCATTGGCACGACCGCGACCCTCTGCGCACCCTCCATCACAGCGTAATCGAACGAGATATCGGGCATTGTCGGCCAGATCTCCGCCAGCAGGCCATCCAGCCCGGGCGTGTCGAGAACGGCGGCGATGCGGTTCATGTCAGCAAATAGATCGGGCATCCGCTCGCCGTATTCCGACAGGAGTCGATCGACGCGTCCGACGAAGATGCCGCCATTCCAAAAGTAGCGTCCATCTGCCAGAAACTGTTCCGCGGTTGCCTGATCGGGTTTCTCGAGGAACTGCACGACCGGGAAGGTCGACAGATCTCCCTCGAGCGGCAGCGGCTGCGCGGCACGCTGGATGTAGCCGTAACCGGTGTGCGCCTTCGTCGGCTCGATGCCGAGAACGGTAAGGTATCCGCAGTGGGCGCTTCGCTCGGCCTGTCGCAGGGCCTTTTGGAAGGCAACCCCGTCCTGGATGTGATGATCGGCAGGCAGAATGGCGACGACTTCGGCAGGGTCGCGGCGTTGCAAGTGCGCGCAGGCCAGGGCGATTGCCGGCGCCGTGTTGCGGCCGCTCGGCTCAGACAGGATATTGGCGCGGGGAATGTTGTTGAGCTGCGCGGCGCAGAGCTCGGCGTAACGGCTGCCGGTGACAACATAGGTGTCGCCGGGGGCGACCAGGCCCTCCAGCCTGGCTGCGGTGGCTTGAATCATCGTCCGGCCGCTTCCGGTGATGTCGCTGAACTGTTTTGGAGAGTCCTGGCGGCTGCGGGGCCACAAGCGTGTGCCGACACCGCCGGCGAGAATTACTGCGTACATTGTTCTTCCGGGTCAGACCGCACGCACGTACTGCATCAGGCCGACGTGGCGCACAAGTCCCTTGATTTCCATTGTGGCAAGCAGGCTACTGACCTGTGAAGTATCCAAAGTGGCTGCACGTACAATCTCATTCATGTGTCGCGGTTCTGCCGTAACATGCCTGAGAATCAGCTCTTCCTGCGGCGTGGCCGGAATGGAGACGCGGGCCTCCTGGCGGGCCGCGGCAGTTTCCAGCTGAAGACGCTCCAACAGATCGCCAGGGGATGTAACGGGAAAGGCGCCCTCCTGGATCAGGCGGTTGCAGCCATCGCTGCCGGGGCTGAGAATCGAGCCCGGAACGGCGTAGACATCGCGTCCCTGTTCCGCTGCAAAAGAGGCCGTGATGAGAGCGCCGCTTCGAGCTGCCGCCTCAACGACGACAACCGCCAGGCTCATTCCGCTGATGATGCGGTTGCGCGGCGGAAAGTTGCGGGCCTCCGGTTTGGTGCCGAGGGGATACTCGCTAACCAAAGCGCCGTTCTCGACGATCTGCAGCGCCAGCCTGCGATTTTGCGCCGGGTAGATCTGGTCGACACCGCAGCCAAGGACGGCGATTGTACGCCCGCCCGATTCGAGCGCGGCCGCGTGGGCAATCGCGTCTACGCCCAGCGCCAGGCCGCTGACAACCGTGACGCCGTTTATCGCCAGTTCACTTCCAAGTCTACGCGCCACCTCCCTGCCGTAAGGGGAGACTCGGCGCGTGCCGACAACGGCAACCGCCAGCCGGTCCTGCTGTTCCAGGTGACCGCGCACGTACAGGAGCGGCGGAGAATTCGGAAGATGCAGGAGGTTGGACGGGTAGCCGGGGTCTTCCTGCGTGCGTACGTCGAATCCACTCCTGGTGACATTTTCCAGTTCGCTTTGCGGGTCGAGTTTCTGGCGGACCTCAACAAGATTATTGATCGCCCGGCGATCGAGTCCGGCTGCCTCAAGGTGTTGCAGGGGCGCATTCCATGCCGATTCAATGCTTCCGCACAGTTCCATCAGGGCAGTCAGCCGCGCCGGACCAATGCCGGAGACACAGTTGAAGGCAATCCAGTAAGCTCGCTCGTCCATTGGCGGGAGGTCGACAGTCAGAATTCGACCACGTGTCAGATTGGTCTAATGTCCTGTTTCGTCAAGCATTCCCGGCAGGAGGCGGACGGTCACAGCTCCTGCTTCGAGGTCGACGCTGCGGATCACTTCCGCCAGCGCCGGGATAAGCAGCTCGCGGTCCTGATTGATGCCCGGTATCGGGCGGACAATGTACACTTCATTGGCGCCGGTGAAAAGGACGTCCACCACTTCACCCAGCCGCTCCTGGGATTCGGTCTGCACGTTCAGGCCGATAATGTCATGCACCCAAAAGGAGTCTTCGTCCAACTGCATGGCCGCCTCTTCGGGGATGTAAAGCCACTCATTGTGCAGAAGATCGGCCGCCGGCCTGTCTCTGATTTCGTTGAAGCCGAGAAGGAAGATGCCCTTATGCGCCCTGGATGTTGAGATTTCGGTCACCTGAAGTTCATCGCCGAGCAACAGTTGTTGTCCGGCATTGAAGCGGTCTTCAAAGTCGGTATAAGACTCGACTTTCACCTCTCCCCGCAGGCCGTGCGCGCCCAGTATGCGGCCAACGATCAGATGACCGTCGGGAACGGAAACCGAGCGCCTGTGAAAACGGCTGGCTCGAGCCGGTCCCCCCTTACGCCGCCGCCGCCGTTTTTCTTTCTGTGGCGCTGTCATCGGATCGATCCTGTATGCAGCTTACCCGGCTCGTCATCAGCCGCGCCGGCCGTTCATCAGGCCAACCTTCCGCCTGTGAGAAAACAGTCTTGGTCTGCAGGCTTAAAGCTGGGCGCTCGGACTTTGTCGACCGGGTTCCGACTTTTTTTGCGAGAAGGAAAAGATGGAAGGCAGGTCGGAGAGCCGCGAGCTGACCGAGGGATTCTGCTGCCGGCGTGGGCAAAGCAGCGCGGACGCCGCTACATAATTTTGAGAATCGCATCGCGCGACTGTCGCATTGACGCCACCTTCAGGACGGAACGCATGGCGTTGGCAACCCTTCCGTTCTTGCCGATGACCCGCCCCGCATCCTCCGGCGCGACCTGCAAGCGGAGAACAACGCGTTCACGGTAGGTCCGCTCCGTGACTTGCACTTCGTCCGGATTCTCGACGAGTGCCTTAGCCATGAATTCGATCAGTTCTTTCATGGGGTGCTCGCTCCAGCCGGCTCAGGCGGCTTCCACTTCTTCGGCGTCAGGCGCGGCTGGTTCAACGTCAACCGGCTTCAATTTGCCCTGCTCGTCGGTTATGCCGGTCTTTTTCAACAGACGTGCCACGGCCTCGCTGGGCTGGGCGCCGACGCTCAGCCAGTGGCCGGCGCGTTCGCTCTTGATCTCAACGGTGGGGGGATCGGTCATCGGGTCGTACGTGCCGATATTTTCGATGAAGCGGCCATCGCGCGGGCTGCGCTGGTCGGCAATTACGATACGGTAAAAAGGCTTCTTCTTGGCGCCCATGCGGCGCAGACGGATGCGTACCACTGATTATGACTCCTTGTTTGATCCAGATTGACAAATTCTTCCAAAACAGACGCCGTTGGCGAGATCGGCGAACTTGCTGCGATTTGCTTTGCCCCTGCCCTCGCCAGCGGCGCACGGCTGAACCCCGCGTGGGACCGACGGGGGAGGCGTCACGGGACGCGGCCTTGACGCATTGAGGCGAGAAGTCCCTGTGCGTTCGGCTCGCGCTGACGACGTCTGCGTCTCTTCTTGCGCTTACTGCTCTGCTGATTGCGCTTACTGCTCTGCTGACCCAACATGCCGGCCTGCTTCATCATCTTCTGCATGTCGCGAAAACGCTTTAAGAGTTGGTTGACAGCTTCGACGGATGTGCCGCTGCCGTTTGCAATGCGGCGGCGACGACTCGCATTGAGCAGACTGGGCCGCCGCCGCTCCTGCGCCGTCATGCTATTGATAATGGCCTCGATCTGCTTCAGGTCGGAGCTGACTTCCTGTGCGTCGACCTGCTTTGCGAACTGGCCCATGCCGGGCACCATCTTGAGCAGATCGCCAATGGAGCCGAGATGCTGAATCTTCTGCAGCTGGTCGCGGAAGTCTTCAAAGTCGAACTGGCCTTCCGCCAGCCGTTCTTCCATCGCCTGCGCATCCTCCTCGCTGATGCTCTCTGCGGCGCGTTCAATGAGCGTCATCATGTCGCCCATGCCGAGGATGCGCCCAGCCAGTCGGTCTGAGTGGAAGGGCTCAAGACCGTCCAACTTTTCGCTCGTGCCGAGAAACTTGATCGGGACGCCGGTCACTTGGCGGATGCTCAACGCGGCGCCGCCCCTGGCGTCACCGTCGATCTTCGTCATCACCAACCCGGTGATTGGCACCCGTTGGTGGAAGCCCTCGGCGACGGTGACTGCTTCCTGGCCTGTCATGGCATCGACGACGAGCAGGACATCGGCCGGCCGCGCAACCAGGCGTATCTGCTCCAACTCCCGCATCATCGGCTCATCGATCTGCAGGCGGCCGGCGGTGTCGAGAAGCAGGACAGTGTAAGCCTTTTCTCTTGCGATCCGCATGGCGTTCTTGACGATCGAGCTGGGCGCGGCTTCAGTACCTTCACTGTGTACGGGGATGTCGATCTGCCGCGCCAGCGTCTCCAACTGATTGATGGCGGCGGGGCGATAGATGTCGGCGGCGACGAGCATGGGGCGCTGGCCCTGCTTGCGGAGCCGCAGAGCCAATTTGGCGGCCATGGTCGTCTTGCCGGCGCCCTGCAAGCCGACCAGCATTATGACAAGGGGAGGCGGGCCGGACAGGTTGAGCGGTGCGGGCTCGCCCAGGAGTCTTACCAGCTCTTCATTGACGATCTTGACGACCTGCTGGGCAGGGGTGAGGCTCTCCGTCACCTCGGCGCCGACCGCCCGTTCCTTGATACGGCCGACAAAGTCGCGCACTACCTTATAGTTGACGTCTGCTTCGAGCAGGGCCAGTCGCACCTCGCGCAGCGCGGCGTTTACATCGCGATCGGACAACCTGCCGCGGCTGGCCAGATTCTCAAATACGCCCTGAAGCTTGTCGGATAAACTCTCAAACACGAATCTTGCTCCACACGCAGTGGTTGCGGGTATCCCCCGATGCGCCGAACCAGCATTCTACGTTAGAACGGGTGTGCCAGCCAAATCAGGAACGGCGAGCCCCGGCAACGTACCCGCGATACATCGACAAAGTTTATCCTGTTTTGGGCAAATCCGCTAATGGAGCGATCGGTAGAACAAGCGCGGGCCAAGCGAGGAAGTGCAAAAGGGCAGAATCCGGTCGGGCCCGAAACGCTGCGCGGAAGATCGTCGCGCCTAGTCGGAGATGGGTTGGTTTTCCTGTTGTTTCGACGTGCGTACGTAGACTTCGTAGATGCGCTGGCCCGCGGTGATATTGGTCATCACGGCCAGGAACCAGAGGACCGGCAAGACCAGCCCCAGAATCAAGCCGGCTATCAAAATGACAAGGCGTTCAGGCCTTTGGAGGAAGCCCACGTTGCACTCGATGTCCAGCCCCTCGGCCCTGGCGCGTGTGTAGCTGACCGCCCACGACCCGATCAATGTGAGGAAGATTGCGAGAAGATGGGACTGGGCGTCGCCGCGATTGGCGTAGAAGGCGGCAAGGCCCAGGAAGGTGATACTTTCCGAGTAGCGATCGAGGGTGCTATCGAGGAAGGCGCCAAATTTGCTCTCACCCTTGCCGAGACGGGCCAAGGTCCCGTCGACCATGTCCAGCATGGCCGCGACCCAGAGTACGCCTCCGCCCACGGCTAACCGGCCGGTCGATAGGAGAGCGGCCGCGCCGATTGTGAGCGCAAAACCGGCGAACGAGACCATGTTCGGGGTCACGCCGATGCTGTACAGCCAGCGAGCAAACGCATTGATTGCGGACGAGAGCAGCGGGCGAACGTACTTTGCCAGCATCAGTCGATCTCATTCGTTGCGAGTAGGCGGTCAGGCTGACAAGCAGTATACAACTGGTGCATTGGGAAGGCAAGTACTGGCGAGAAACCGCAGGGCAATCGCATCTAAATCTGGACGCCAGAATGACCCACAATGGGCACCCACGAGGGGTGCCCCTGCCAATTGTCAATCGTTTTCGGCTGAAAAACCGATCTCCAGTCGCCGAAAACCTTAAGAATTCGCGACCGCGCACTATGAATTGCACTGTTCTCGGCGTTTTTTCGGAGTTGGGCTCGAATCGGGTAGTGTCGCGGGGTCTTGACCCAATTAGATGCAATCGCCCTGAGAAACCGGCCCGAGGCGGGACCAAGTTCGTCGCCAACACAAAGCCGGCGAGACCGGACCGGCAGGTGTCAGGGCAGGGCCGTCTGGCTATACGTGAGAAGGGGGTTGATATAGAGTTGCCCATTGCGCAGCGAGCCGAGCGTAAAGCCCCAACCGTCGGTCGGGACGACCTCGCCAGGAATGCCCGCATCGAGAGAAAAGGCGGTGGCCGGGGTGGTGACTGAGAGCGTACCGGCAAAAGCGGCTACATGCGCGTAGTGGATATGGCCGCTCAGGACCGCGTGGACCTTGTGGCCTGTGATTGCGTCCGCGAGTGCCTGCGGATTGAGAAGTCGATGCTCATTCAGCGGTTCGACTGTGCTGTATACGGGAGGATGGTGGACCGCGATCAGATTGCCCAGCGGCGCCGGTTTCTGCAGCTCAGTCTCAAGCCACGAAAGCTGGCGCAAATCCAGCTCGCCTTGAACGAGGCCCGGCACTTTGCTGTCCAGCATGATCACGCGCAAGCCATTGATTACTGAGCTGTGGTAGTAGCGCTCCGTTTCGTCGTCTGACTCTTCACCCAACACGATCTGACGAAAGTGAACGCGGCAGTCATGATTGCCCACGCCAAGGATTAGCGGGGCGCCGGATTCACGCAGTTCGTCAAGCAAGCCGTTCAATGTTTCGTATTCGGCCCTTTGGCCGTCGTTCGCCAGATCGCCACTCAAAACGAAGAAGTCAGGCTCAATGTCCATGTTGTGGACGAGGGCGGTGACCTCACGCAGCTTCTCAGCCGTCCGCACGCCCCTGAACTCTTCTTCCTCGCTCGACAGAATGTGCAGATCGGTCAGATGTACGAATGTCAGGTCAGACATGGTTGTTGCGCCTTCCCGCTCCGGGCGATATATTGGTGGACGGTTGCCCTGGCAGCATGCATCGGTTGCATTTGGGATTCAGAGTTCCATGATAGCCTCAATTTCAGCTTTACAACAAACAAGGTGAAGGGAAGGTCACCGTCATGAGCGACAAGGTCATCTACTCGATGGTTGGTGTCGGCAAGAGCTATCCGCCGGGCCAGCGCGTGCTGCGAGACATCAGCCTGGGCTTCTTTCTGGGCGCCAAGATCGGGGTTCTGGGGCTGAACGGCGCCGGCAAATCGACCTTGCTGCGGATTATGGCGGGCGAGGAGAGCCAGCATGACGGCGACACGATTCTTAGCGAAGGGTACACCCGCGGCTACCTTCCCCAGGAGCCGGTGCTGGACCCGTCCAAGACTGTGCGGCAGATTGTCGAGGAGGGCGCGCAGGAGGCGGTTGACGCCCTGGCGGAGTTCGATGCCATCAATGCCCGCTTTGGCGAGGACCTTTCGCCCGACGAGATGGATGACCTGATCGAGCGGCAGGGCGTGGTGCAGGAGAAGCTCGACGCGCTCGGCGCCTGGGACCTGGACAGCCGCCTTGAACTGGCGATGGACGCCTTGCGCTGCCCGGCCGGAGATACCCGGATCAGTACGCTTTCGGGAGGCGAAATGCGCCGGGTCGCGCTGACGCGTTTGTTGCTGAAGAAGCCGGATATTCTACTGCTCGACGAGCCGACAAATCACCTCGATGCGCAGTCGGTGGCGTGGCTGGAACGCTACTTGCAAGAGTACGCTGGCACAGTGATCGCCGTCACGCATGACCGCTATTTTCTCGACAACGTTGCCGGCTGGATTCTGGAACTGGACCGCGGACACGGAATACCGTGGCGGGGCAACTATTCCGGCTGGCTGGCCCAGAAGCAGCAGCGGCTGGCCCGGGAGGAAAAACAGGAAAGCGCCCGTCAGAAGACGCTGCAACGCGAGCTGGAATGGCTGCAAATGTCGCCCAAGGCGCAGCAGACGAAGCGCAAGTCCCGCGTTAACGCCTACAACGAGCTTCTCAGCCAGGAATTCGAAAGGGCGCGCGAGGAGCGGGAAATCTACATCCCGCCCGGCCCGCGACTGGGCGACGTGGTGATCAGGACGCAAGGGCTGCGCAAGGGGTACGGGGAGAACCTGCTCTTCGACGACCTGGCACTCGACATTCCGCCCGGCGCCATTGTCGGCATTATCGGGCCGAATGGGGCTGGCAAGACGACCTTGCTGCGGCTCATTACCGGCGAGCAAGAGCCGGACAGCGGCAGCGTGCAGCTTGGCGATACGGTATCATTGGCATATGTAGACCAGAGCCGTGACGATCTCGATTCGCAAAAGAGTGTTTGGGAGGAGATCAGCGGGGGCAATGAGCAGTTGCGATTGGGAGAGCGCCTGGTGAACAGCCGTGCTTATGTGGGTCGTTTCACCTTCAGCGGTTCGGACCAGCAGAAAAGTGTTGGCGCGCTATCGGGCGGGGAGCGCAATCGAGTGCATCTGGCCAAATTGGTCAAAAGCGGCGCAAACGTCATTCTTCTGGACGAGCCCAGCAACGACCTGGACGTGAACACGTTGCGTGCGCTGGAAGACGCCCTCGAAACTTTTGCCGGCACTGCGCTCGTCATCTCGCACGATCGCTGGTTGCTTGACCGGATTGCTACGCACATCATCGCTTTTGAAGGTGACAGCAAAGTGAGGTGGTTTGCGGGCAACTATAGTGAGTATGAAGAGGACAGGGTCCGTCGAATGGGAGCGGACGCGCAACGCCCGCACCGCATCACCTATCGCAAGTTGAGCAGGGCGTAGCCGCTCGCGTCAGGTCCGGGCGGCCAGTTCGGATGCCTGCTCGCGCAACCGGGACCGTTCAACGCGTGGGTTGGACCAGCCCAGCGCCAGGGCTAGCTGTTCCGCGTCCATGCCGGCCAGTTCGGCGAAGGAGGTCACGCCGGCCGCGTGCAACCGCTGGGCGTATGTGGGGCCAATGCCTTCCAGGCGACTGAAATCGTCAGGAAGGCCAGGGTCGGGTGGGTCTTGTGGGGAGTCGGCTGGCTGCGCCGGTTCTGCTACCGCAGGAGCGGGAGGTATTCCTTCCGGTGCTGCCCGCTCCTGCGGGGGCGCGTTGCCACCGTTTTCCTTGCCCAGCAGCGAACCGTTCGAAAAGCGTCCGGAAGACCGGGCGAAGTGGACGATGACGGCGCCGGCGCCGGTCGAGCCGATCAGGACAGCCACGAAGAAGCCCAGACAAACGAAGATAGCCCAGGCGAACATCGTCACGCCGGTCAAAAGGAGCGAACAGAGAGCGACCGAGATGAGGGGATTCCAGGAGAGCCTGGTCTGTTTGGCCAGAAAGGCATCAAGACGGCTGCCAAGCAGGTGGCAGGTGACGGTCCAGCCGCAAATGATGACCAGGGCCAGCAACGCCAACAGAGGCAACGCAAGCAGGGCAAAGCAAATTGTCAGCGTGAGGAGCGCGGCCAGCAGGGCCGAGCCCATGAGCGTGATGGCGCCGGCGGCAAAGCTGAGGGCGGTCTCCTTCTCGGCCGTCCGGGAGATGCGCTCAACCTGCGTTGGCAGCAGCCAGGCGACCAGCAAGACGAGGCCGGTTATCAGTAGCGTCCACAGGAAGGCCCGTACAAGCCTCCCTAAAAGGATGATGAACCAGGACGGCCCGCGAGAGGCGAGGGTGGCCTGGGCCTCAAACTCCGCCTGCGCCCGCCGGGCTTCCTCCTGAATGCGCGCAGCTTGCTGCTGGATCTCCTCTTCGGCTCTCTGTACCTCTTCCTTCAGAAGGTCGGCTTGTGTTTGAGGCTCGGCGGCCGCCTCCCGTGCCTCTTGCTGTAGAGCGCTGGGCTCCTGCGGCGCGACCGGCGCCTGCTGTGCGGCCCGACTTTCGGAGACATTGGAAGGGAGCGCCGCGGCAGTGCCTCGCTGCGGATCGCGGCTGTCGTAACTTCCCCGCCCGGAGCTGCCGCCAATATGGGCAGCCTGGTCCCTCGAGACGTCGCCGCCGATAACGTTGACATTTCCGCCGACGTAAGCGTTTCCTGCCAGCGAGGCGTCCCCGCCTACGACTGCTACATTTCCGCCAATCCGGGCGGCCGGCCTCACGTCGGCGTCGCCGCCGATGACGCTGAGGTTGCCGCCGACGCGTGAGTCTGTGTTCAGGTCGGCGTCGCCGCCCACGACGACCAGGTTACCCCCGATCCTTCCGTCAAGTGTCAGATCGTCGCCGACGACCAGGAGATTTCCCTGGACCGATTTGCCGCTTTCGATCTTGACATCGCCGCCAAGGAAGGCGACATTGCGCCAAGTCGGACCTTTCCTGACTTCGACCTTTTGCTGCCTGGAGGGCGAGAACAGGAACGCGAGCGTTACCAGGGCGACCGCCATTGCAAATATTGTCCAGCAACCGGCTCTGAACATTGATTTCATGCAAAGAGGTCCCCCGGAATGCCCAGTTCGGCGGCCGTCCATCGGTCGGCTGGCCGAGCCGCATCGTTGCTCACCCGGCGGTGGGTGGGCGTCAAGAGAGTCCTCACGACTGACTCTGGTGCAAGTCCGCGTAGAGGCGGGAGCGGACCGGCTGCGCGCTGCGCTGAATGATCAGGCACCAGGCGCCCAGCGCCACAGTTGTAATGACCAGATAGACGGAGGCCAAGCCCAGCGCGGTCGGCGCGGCGGTCAGCTCGGTGGCTACGCCCCAGAGCGAGTGACTGACGACGCCCGACACCGCCCAAGCCTCGGCCAGGAAACGGCCTGCTGCCTCGAAGCTACCCAGGTTGGTGTAGACCAGCGCGGCCGCCAGTACGCCGGCGCCGACGAGCGCAAGCGCCCACGCAAGTATAGTGAGGACCGTCAGGAAAATTCCGATCTGCATATTGCGGCGCCGCTCCTGCCGGATCAGCTCTCCCACGACACGTTGGGAGAATTCGGGCGCGGGCTGTGGCACAGGTTCGGCGTGCAGTTTCCGATCGAGCAGCTGCCACAACTCCCACTGCACGCGGCATTCGCTGCAGTGCTGCAAATGACTGTCCAGCCGCCTCTGCTCGCCCGCCTCGATCATCCCGTCCAGCGCCAGTGAGACCAGCATCAGGTATTCGCCGTGAACAACCGTTGGGCCTGGTGGCGTATGAATCTGAAATTTTTCAGCCGCCATTGTTCTCTCCAGTTCGTCTACAGGCCGGCTCTGCCGGACGGCGCCAAGAGTAGGGGCAGCGCGGCCGCCCAGCCCTCGCCAGATTCCGTTCTGTTTCCGACGGTGTCGAAGCGCTGGACGGCATCGTCCGCTGTACCCGCACGTCTTTGTTTCGTTCGCCTCTTCAAGTCAGGACCGGTCGGGGTCCGTTCAACTCGTTGCGGCTGTTGGGCCTCCACGTACAGCGCGGCCAGCTGCTTGCGGGCGCGGAAAAGACGACTCTTGACGGCGGCCACAGAGATCTCCATGACGTCGGCAATCTCTTGATAGCTGCACTCGTTCCAATAGCGCAAGACCAGGGGCGTGCGGTATTCCGGCTCCAGCTGATTGACGAGCGCGTGCATCTCCTCAGCCCGTTCAGCGGCAAGCGCCTCCTGCTCGGGGAGGTCAGACTCTCCCTCCAGACTGTAGACCGCCGGCGAGTCATCCAACCCGACAAACTGTACCCGCCGTTTGCGCAGTCTATCGATGCAGTGATTATTTGCGATCGAGAAGAGCCATGTGCTGAACTTGTGGTTGGGATCATATTGGTGGAGACGGGAATAGGCGCGCAGGAACGCTTCCTGTGCCGCGTCTTCTGCTTCGGACAGGTCGCCGAGCATACGGTAGGTCAGAGCCAAGACCGGCCTCTGATAGGTTTCGACCAGCAAGCCAAATGCGGCATGTTCGCCAGCGCGGGCTCGCTCCAACCAGGCCTGTTCCTGTTCATTCATTCGTCATTTCCTCTGCTCGCTTATTGTCTACTACGCAGCTTGCGCCGTAAAGTTTCATGGGGCTTTGGTTTGTCCTGCCGTTTGCTCTCGTTATATAATGAAGCCGATTTGCGGCGCGGCATCCTGTCTTCACGCTGACAGGCTGCTGACAATTCGGCTCCGGGCCGCGATTGTCCCGTCAGCGGCCCGTCGCGCATATTTGGGCAGGCTGCCGGGCATGCTTTGCCGCCCGTTCGGCATTCAGATGGCGCTCGATGTCCGCTGATTTGCATCCAGGGGTCATCCCATCTGCCGGCTGAACCCTTGAAAGGAACGGACAACGATGCAAGTCATCTATCCATTCACGGCGATCGTCGGCCAGGAGCGCATGAAACGAGCGCTGATACTGAACGCGGTCCATCCTCTGATCGGCGGCGTGCTGATCCGAGGGGAACGCGGCACGGCCAAGTCGACCGCGGCCCGGGGACTGGCTGCGCTGCTGCCCCCAATGGAAGCGGTAGAAGGATGTCCCTTCGCCTGTTACCCGGATGATCCGGTGGGTCTGTGCCATGTCTGCCAGGCGAGCGCCAGCAATGGCCAGCTGAAGGTCGGTCGACGAAACACGCCCTTTATCGATCTGCCGGTGAGCGCGACCGAAGACCGCGTGGTCGGCACACTGGACATCGAGAAGGCGATTCGCCAGGGCGAGCGCCATTTTGAGCCCGGGATCCTGGCCGCGGCCAACCGCGGCATCCTCTACGTGGATGAAGTCAATCTGCTCGATGACCACGTAGTGGACCTGTTGCTCGACAGCGCGGCTATGGGCGTCAACGTGGTGGAGCGTGAAGGGATCAGCGTGCAGCATCCGGCCCGATTCGTGCTGGTGGGCTCGATGAATCCCGAAGAGGGTGATCTGCGGCCCCAGCTCCTCGACCGCTTCGCCCACGCGGTCGACGTGATCGGCATCGACGAGCCGAGGGCGCGAGTCGAGATTTTGCGGCGGCGCACGCGATTCGAGCAAGATGCTGACCGCTTTACCGATGACTTTGCCGACGAAGCGCGCAGCCTGGGAGAACGCATCATTCAGGCCCGGCGCCGCTATGCCGGCGTGAGCTACACGGACAAGGACCTTTACACGATCGCCGCGCTGACCAGCAGCTTCAATGTTGACGGCCATCGCGCCGACCTGGTGATCTTGAATACGGCGCGCGCACAGGCTGCCTTCGATGGCCGGGAGGAGATTACCGACAGAGACATTCTGTTGTCGGCTGAGCTGGCGCTCCCGCACCGGATGAAAAAGCAGCCGTTCCAGGACAACGCGTTGCAGCCGGAACAGCTCGAGGCGAACATGCGCCAGGCACGCGCCGAAGCCGAGGAGAACGAGGAGTCAATGGAAGAGGCGGACGGCGATGCGGCATCAATGGAAAAAAAAGTGACGAGGGTGATGACTCCGAGGAACTAGATTCCTCGCCGGAGAGCGGCGAAGGCGGCGTGGCACAGCCGGACGCAGCTCCTCAGCAGAGTTCATCACCCGGAGACGAAAAGGGGGCACGCAAGCCGGTCGACGTCGGTGAGATGTTCGAAGCGCGTAAGCTGGACACGCCGCTCGACAAGATGACGCGCGAGAAATCCGGCAAGCGCTCCTACAGCCGTACCGACCGCAAACGGGGCCGCTACATCAAGGCCCGACCGGCCCACGACAAGATAGACGACATCGCCTTCGACGCTACCCTGCGCAACGCCGCCCCCCACCAGAAAAAGCGGCACGAGAGCGGTGAGAGCGATCTGGCGCTGCAGCTGCGCATGACCGATCTGCAGCGCAAAATTCGCGTCCGGCGCACGGGCAACCTCATTCTTTTCGTTGTCGACGCCAGCTGGTCGATGGCGGCGAGCGAACGCATGGAAGCGACCAAGGGCGCAATTTTCAGCCTGCTGGTTGAAGCCTATCAGCGTCGTGACCAGGTTGGGCTGGTTGTCTTTCAGCGTGACAAGGCACGCGTTGTGCTGCCGCCGACAAACAGCGTAGAACTGGCGGAAAAGGCGCTGCAAGACCTCCCCGTAGGCGGCAAGACACCTCTGAGCAGCGGCCTGCTGGCGACCTGGCAGGTGGTGGAGAACGCCCAGCGCAGGGACCCTGAACTGCGACCTCTGGTAATGCTCCTGACCGACGGGGCCGGCAACGTGAGCATGACCGGGATGCCCGCGCAGGAGGAAGCGATGAAGATGGCCACCCTCTTCGCCACTGAAGAGGTGCGCACCATCGTCATCAATATGGAACACATGGCCTTCGACCGTGGGTTGGCCCAGGCCCTTGCCGAGCAGATGGGCGGCGTCTGCTACAATTTGCCCGACCTGCGGGCCGACACGCTTCTCAATACGGTCAAACAGGAGATCGGCGGGTAGCTGAAAGCCGATGGCGGCCGGATCGAAATCTGCTGCCATGGCCAGGAAACGGGCATGACTAAATTTCGCATAGCGAGAAAACACCGATGACAACGGGTGCGGGCAGGCAGGGCGACGCGTCAACTCTGAAAGGCTCATGGGAGGGGCTGCACGCCGAAGCGCTTGCGCTGTCTCGGCAGGGCAGCGACGAGGCAATCGATAAACTCGGGTTCCTGATCGAACGGCTGGCCGGTCTGCCGGAGGGCCGGCGTATGGCCCAGGAAGCCAGGCTGCAGACGATCCTGGACCAGAGTGTTCTCGGCCTCCAGTCGCACTATGCACGGCGTAACCGCCTCGACGAGATGGCGGCTGCCAGCGGGGAGATTTTGGGGATTCTGAGCGATGACGCCCGCTCCTTATGGCGCGAAAACCAGGCGAGAGCGCACTGGTGGCAGGGCCGGCACGAGTCCGCGGCCGGGATTTTGTGGGCGGAGGTCGACAGTTTGCCGTTTGAGGTGGAGCTGCGCTGGCTGCTTTTTTCCGTCCTGCTCGATGCCGGTGACATTGACGGAGCGGACAGGGTCAAGAGTTCGCTGCTGGACAAGCTGGCCGGCCTGTTCCGGGAAAAGGGCCTGGCCGAGTTGGATCTAGCAGATGAAATCACCCAGTTCTCGGTGAAGGAGCAGCTTGCGGGCGGAGAGAGCGACGATCAGGTCTCGTTGCAGTTTGGACTCCTGCACTTTCTGAACGCCAGCGTGGAGATGGAAAGGGGACGCTGGCAGGAGGCGCTGGATGCGTATAGCTCGGCGGCGAAGCTTTCCGAAGCGTATGGCGAACGCTGGCACCTGATCTATCGGCCGCTTGTCGTCAACGGCCAGGCGAGGCTCGCACAGCGGGCGCTCAACCGGGAAAAGTCGCCGGCTTCGCAAGGGTTCTGGCGCGGCCTGTCCGGTTACTATGCCGGCGACCGACAGGGGGCGGCAGCGGAATGGCGGCGAATAGCGCAGATCTCGCTTGACGAGGTGATGGTTCCCTCGGTCGGCGACTGGATCCTGGCCCACTACTACCTCGACGCGCTCCAGCTTCCCGGCCAGGTCATGGCAGAAAGTGATAGTTCGCAGGATGAAGTCAGCACCGACGAAGGCGGCGACCAGGGCGCGTTGACCGATACCGGTCGGAAAGGGCTGCAGGTCGCGCTGAATCTGCTGGGACAGCGCGATACGCGGCGGGACCCGCTCGTGTTGGGGTTGGCCGCGCTCGGGTGGGGAATGGCCGGAAACAGGGAGCACCTGCACCGCAACCTGCGCCACTCGATCGAGCTGCTGCGCGGCTCCCTCCAGGACAATAAACTGGCGGTCTTCAACTGGTACTTCTTCCGCGACCTGCTTGCGCCGGAGGACTTTGCAGGTGTGGAGCAGTTCTTCCATGTGCCGAAGACGGAAAGGTAAAGAGAAAGACTTGCGAGAAGTTATGCGTGCCTCTTGTACTTCTCAATAGAGCTTGTCCAGCATTCTTGTTGGTGACTTAAGAGCAGCAAGACAACGGGAAGCAGTGATGAAAGGCCCTGTCGCCTCTTCGCAGCAACAGTAAAGATCTGAATTCAATTGACTTTGTTGGCGAGCCGCTCGACCCCCTTGCCCTTTCCCTGCCCAGTCAAGCAAGAACCTGTCCTGCAGTCCGTACCATTTCTGCCACCCACCGCCTGCATTCAGCAAGAATGCCACCCTGCAACAGCCGCTGATCCGGCATTTCATAGCAGACCTCCTCGACTCCCGCAAACGGGGGCGTGCTCTCGTTGATGCGCTTGCCAGTGGCGCTCCTTCTATGCGCACGACCGGAAGCAAAGGTAAACAATGGAGTAGGTCCTTATGTCACTTTCCACTGGGCCACGGTCAATCAGAATAGGCAAGTACGCGATCAACGAGCGCCTAATGTTCAGATTGGCGGTTTGGGGGGCCCTTTTGGCGCTGGCACTGACTGTCCTGCTGTTGCGCTTCCAGCAGTTGGATGCACTCCCGCCTGGGCTTGTCGAAGACGAAGATAGAGATGGAATGGGGGCTCTTCGCGTTCTAAGGGGAGAGCTTGCCTTATACTTCCCCGATGTGGATCCCCACGGCCGTGACGCCTCGGTCATCTATGCTCTGGCCTTGTCAAGCCTGCTATTTGGGCGCACCCTGTTTGCAATGCATTTTCCCACGGCGCTGGGCAGCGCGGGCATGGTATTTGCCGTCTTTTGGCTGGGCCAAGTCCTATTCGGGAGGGATGATGAAGGTGAGCGGGCCTCACAATGGCGGGGCCTGCTAATCGGGGGCGTCGGCGCCGGTCTGATGGCGACTTCACTCAGCCAGACCATTATGGGGAGAACTGCCTACAATCACACCACCCATTTGACTTTACTTCTCACACTGTGTCTGGGGTTGCTATGGTGGGGATGGAAAGAGCGATGTTGGCGGAGGGTTGCGCTGGCAGGCGTGTGCGCCGGCATATTGCCATATACCTATCCGGTGTCGCGCTTCACGCCTGTACTGTTCTTCTCCATTGGGGTGAGTTTCCTGGTGCCTTGGCGCGCCTTCAGTGGGCGTTCGATGAGAGAGGAGTTGCATTGGGCCGCCCTATTTGCAGGGGTGACCGCGCTCGTTGCTGCGCCGCTGCTCGTCCATTTTGCATTGCATCCAGACCACCTGTTTTTGCGCAGCAAACATCTGTGGATATTCGATGCCTTTGTCAATCAGGGCCGACCGCTATGGCTTCTTTTCATAAATGTGAAGGAGCACCTGATGGCATTCGGCATAGACGGCGACCCGAACTTGCGGAGCAATTTCGAAGGTGAACCTATTTTGGGCCCGCTGACATCTGCTTTTTTCTGGCTTGGTGCGGGGATGTCTATCCGCCGCTGGAGACAGTCCGCATTCCGTCTCCTGTTTCTCTGGCTGGTGACAATGCTTGTGCCGGGAATCCTGTCCTGGGATGGCTCGCCCCCCGGTTTTCTGCGCATGATGGCAGCAACACCGGCAATCTATCTACTAACCGGCGTCGGCGTTTGGGAGGCGTTCAGCTTTCTACGGGGGCGCTTCTTCCGCGAAAATTCTGTCGCTGCCTCTATGGTCGTTGTAAGTGCCATTGTTACTGCACTCTTGATTCAAGGTATAAGATCGTACCGCAACTATTATCATGAGTGGGCTGTGGACCCCCGCGTTCGATCATATTACGTTGAGCCAAGGACAAGTCTGTTCCGCATGCTGAACGAACAGCAGCCAGAGCACGAGACCATTTACATTGTCCCCGACGCCAAGGACAGTTACAACTATGGCTACCTGAACCAAAGCGATGCCCGAGTCCACTTCTTCAAGTCGACCGCTCCCGACCTGGTGCAGGCGGTCCAATCGGAACTGATGGAATATGAGGAAGTGTCCGCCGTTAAGCTTCTCGAGGGGCTCGGTGACTCTCGTTGGGCTGGGCTTGATGCCATGCGCCTAACCTTGCTCCTGAAAAAGTATGGAAGGCATCTCAGCAGCGAGGAATACCCTGACTTCCAGATTCACAGCTACACCGACATCTCGCTGGACAGTCCATGGAAGCTCTTCGATGAACTGGAGCCTCTAACCGTGAACTACGACGGCGGTATTTCTCTTAAGGGGTTCACGCTGGGCCAGGGCGAGAAGCAACTATCCCCTGAGCAGCTGCTTAGCCTGGGAGAGAACCGCTCTCTGTGGCTGTACCTGAATTGGCAACTTGCCCCCGGGGTGGAAACTGACTATGCGGTATCGCTGCGGCTGCACGATGCCGGGGGGGGAGCAGTCTACCAGAGAGATGTTACTCTCTGGCGGAGATTCCAAAGACCAACGGTCGGCGAAGATTCATCTGGCAAATTTGATACCCTTGTGGCGCTAGATCTTCCAGCCGCTTTACAGCCAGGCGCATACGAGTTGCGGCTGGTGGTCTACGACATCAAGACCTTGAAGCCGACCGTTGAACTGGGCGTCTGGGAACCCGAGGTAGCTTTGGCAGACCTGCGCCTTCTGGGCGATTAGCCCCGGCCTACCTCGGAGAAACAGGTCAAAAGAATGAGGGGTGCACCCGTTGTGCAAGAAGAATCGGGAAGTGAGTTGGCTGCTTCCCTTGTGCAGAGCCTGCGCCCTGCACCGCCAACCGTCGCAGCCCCGAGCCGCAGCAAGCCCTTTTTGGGCTGTTTTCAACGACCCGCTAAGGTGCAGGAAGCATGAGCAGCCATCGGCGCTGAAATCCGCTATTTCTCCCAGTACCCATGCAACACACCGGCGCAGCGAACCGGCCGGATGCGCTTCCGCCACTTCGCCCAGGTGCTCATCAGGTGCGGCCAGAAAGGGCTTTCCTTGCCCATCGGCGTAGCTTGATGCAGCGCGTCGATGAACGACTCGGGGTCGTCGTCAAAGGGCGGCATCTCCACGTAGCAATGTCCCAATTCAAAGGGAATGTGCGCGTCGCTGCCTGCCGTTGCCAGCAGGCCGTGCTCCTGCGCCAGCGCCAGTGCAGCGAGGTTGTCGCGCGGACGAACGCAACGGGCGTTGCGGACCTCCAATGCGTCTACCTGATCGATCACTTCCAGCACATTGGCCATGCCCATCGCCGAATTGCGCAAAGAGTCCAGGGGATGGGGAATTGCGATCACCGCGCCCTGTTCGCGCAGGCGGTCGATCGTCTCCTGCGGCGACAGACCGCGCGGCACCTCTTCCTGAACGTAGTACGCGATCAACTCGCCGTGCGTCGTCATGATCTCTTCGCCGACGATGATCAGATCGGGCGCCAACTCTTTCGCCCGCAACGCCCCGGCGAGATTGTTGTGCTCCGTGATGGCCAGTTTGTCCAGCCCGAGGCTGCGGGCGCGGGCGATTGCAGTCTCGGGCCGGGTGAGGCAGTCCTTACTGTAGATTGTGTGCGAGTGCAGGTCGACTTTCCACATGGCTTCTCAGAAGATAGTGAACAACGCGGGACCGCCTGGACCATTTCAACTCAGGTCTCAGACCTGGCTTCTTCTCGGCTTGTCAACAGATAGGGCCAAAGGGCCAGGCAAACGAGGCCGAGAGCAACGGCGAACCAGAGCGTGATGAAGCGGATCAGCAGCGCCGCGGCCGCGGCTTCCGAACGCGTCAACATCAGGATTTGCGAACTAAGCGCCGCCAGCGATCCCTCAACGCCGCCCAGGCCGCCGGGCGTGGCCACCACCGCGCCGACGACGGCACTGATGTTGAAGATTGAGACGGACGTCAGCATCGTGTCGAAGCCGGCCGCTACTCCGAATCCCAACATCACCAGGTAGAAGGCCAACCCCTGGCTCGCCCAACTGACAAGGCCGACAAGAACCGAAATCAACAGGTACTTGGGCTTCATTATATGGTAGCTGCTCTCGTAAAAGGCGGCGAGTCTGTCGGCGAAACGGTTCACAAGCGGAATTCGGTGGCCAATGGCCAGGCAGGCCATCGCCAGCGGTCTGATCTGTATGCAAACGATGATTGCGACGATTCCCGCCAAAGCCAGGACCGCTGCCGCCCGGATCGCTGCATCGTCAACAGCCAGCAGGCCGATACCCGCAAGGAGGATCATCGCAAGTCCGTCAGTCATCCGTTCGGCAAGTACGACAGGAGCTACGACCGAAACGGGAACGCCGGAGACGTTGCGCACCATGAAGGCCCGCAGGAATTCACCCACTTTTCCCGGAGTCATCATCATCAGGAAGCTGGCGCCGTAGATGCGGGCGCTCTGGCCGAAACTGATTGGCGTATCGATCAGGCGCAGGTACCAGTACCACTTGAGCAGGCGGACGCCAAAATTAACCAGAGTCAAGCCCAGCGCCGGCGGCAACCATACCCAGGGGAAATCGGCCAGCCGAGCCGACAGCTGACGCCAGTCGCCGTAGAGTATCAGTGCCATGTACACAATGAGTGCAAGCAGCAATGACCAGAGCAGCTGAATGCCCAATCGTTTTCGGTCCATATACCTTCAGTCTGTGAGTTGGGCAACTGGATCTCATGCTGCTTCGCCCATCCAGGTGAGCATTATAAACGCGCGGTGATGAAAGTCTCAATTCAGGTGGCGTATTCGTTCGCCCCGCGCGTCGCGAAATGTAGCTATGGGCTTTGGCTGCGGGAGCTGTCGCAATTTTGCCAGAAGTTGAGAACGCTGCAGTTGAATGCGCCTGGTCGTTCCAGATGGACGTTGTGACCGGCGTTCGAGAGGACAACGAGTCGGGCGTTTGGGGTCAGCTGTGCCATCTCACGGTTGACGACGACGCACTTTGGGTCGTCAGCGCCTGCAAGCAGGAGTGTCGCGACGGCCAGAGATGGCAGGCGCGGGCGCAGGTCGGGTTGGGCGCCCGTCCCAATGCCGCGCAAGCTATTGGCCAAACCGGTGGGCCGGTTTCTGAGGCGTTGCGCTCTCAACTGTTGACGCTGCTCAGTGGTCAGTCGCTCTCGCTGACTCTCCCACAACGGCAGCGATTCCCATGCTTTGACAAAGGCGTGGATTCCGTCGCGCTCGATTTCGTCTGCCAGCGCTTTGTCATGTTCCCTTCTCTGAGCCCGCTCTGAATCGGTCGCCAGCCCTGGGGACGCGCTCTCCAGTGTCAACGAACGTACCTGCGCCGGGTAGGTCAGCGCGAAGAAGAGCGCCAGCCGTCCGCCCATCGAGTAGCCGAGCAGATGGGCGGGCTCGTTGGTGATATCACGCAGCAGCGCGGACAGATCAGATGCGGCGCGTTCCATCCCATATCGGCCGGGGCTGGCCGGCGCCGGCGAGCGGCCATGGCCAAGCAAATCCGGCGCGAGCACGCGATAGCCGGCGGCGGTGAAGGCCTCCGCCTGTGTCGCCCAACCGCCCCCGTATCCAGTGAACCCGTGCAATAACACGGCCGCTGGGGAAGAGGCGGATCCCCAACTGTGCAGATGTAAGGTCTGATCTGTGGACATGAACGGGGCCCTGGACCGGTCGCGGTCCAACTGCGGCACACACGGGGATTGGAGAGGGCGATCTGCTCTTCGCGCTGAATCAAGCAATCCGCCACTTCTGTTCATCGGGCCGCGCGAGCGGAAAGTCTGGACCCAGCAGCTCTTCGCCGTCCTTCACCGTGAAATTCGGAATCAGAGGATGGTTGGGGGCCTGGTCCAGTCGAGCGTGGACGCCCTCGGCCATGTAGATGATGACGTGGGCGCGGCGCTGGCGCTCGGTCACATTGGCCGGCGTGGCGTGAAAATTCAGGCTGTGATGAAACATGCACTCACCCGCCTTCAAAGCGACCGGCCGCCCAATCGATGCCGATTCGTAGGCCATCTTCTGGCGCTCCCACTCTTCCCACTCACGGCCCTCGGCTTCGGCGGCGGCGCGGGCTTCCAGCTCGGCGGCGTAGGACTCCAAGCCGAAGCGGGGATCCCGGTGACTGCCGGGGACCACGTGCATACAGCCGTTTTCGGGCGTGGCGTCGTCGAGCGCAATCCAGCAGGTTACAATGCGCGGCTCCAGCAACGGCCAGTTATAGAAGTCCTGGTGGTAACGGAAATGGCCGTTGTCATGCGGCGGCTTCGAGATGATGTGATCGTGCCACAGGCGCACTCTTGGCGATTCCAGCAGGGCACAGGCGGCGCCGGCAATTTCGGGGTGGTGTAGCAGGCGCTCATAGATCGGTTCGCGCTTCCACATATTGACATACTGGGTAAGGATGCGCGGCTTCTTCGCCTCGTCCTCGCTTTCGTCGCCGCGGCGGTGTCCAAACCTGAACTCGATTTCCGAATTGTCGCCCCCTGCCATTTCGACCGCGATCACGTTGTCGAGGGCCGCGCGCAGCGCCTCCACCTCCTCCTCTTCCAGCACCTTGCCGTAGCGTAAGTAGCCGTTCTCAGCAAAGTAGTCGATCTGTACCTGGGTGATCATCCTTGAGTCTCCTGGAGTTTTGAGCCAATGCTCGTCAGTAGCTTCTCCACGGCGCCGCGCGCGATCTTTCCCGAACCGGTCTTGGGCAACTCGTCAACCAAGCGGATATGTTCGGGCGCGGGCTGCTTGTACGCGGCCAGGCGGGCGCGGCTGTAGGACAGGAGGGAATCCCGGTCGAGCCTGCGCCCTGGGCGCGGCTGGATCGCGGCCGCGCAGCGCTGTCCCCACTCCGCGTCAGGCAGGCCGACGACACAGGCGTCCAAGACGTCGGGATGGCCGCGCAAGACTGCTTCAACTTCGGCTGGATAGATGTTCTCGCCGCCGCTTACGATCATGTCTGTTCGGCGCTGGAGTACGAACAGGTCGCCCTCGCCGTCGATGTAGCCGACGTCTCCGGTATGCAGCCAGCCCTCGCGCAGGGCTGAGCCGGTCGCGCGCGGGTTGCCGTAGTAGGAGATCATAACCTGGGGCCCGCGCACAAGTATCTCACCAGCTTCTCCGTGACCGATCTTGCCGCCGGCGGCGTCGGCGATGCGGACCTCGGTAAACATAAGAGGCTTTCCCACGCTGCCCGGCTTTCGATACGCTGCGCGCGGTGGCGCGGTTGCAACCTGCGAAGCGGTCTCCGTGAGTCCGTAGGTTGTGGCTACGGGCAGGTCCGCCTCGGCGGCTGCGTCGAGAAGATCCTTGTCGGCCGCCGCGCCGCCGAGCAACACCTTGCGCAGGCTGTCCGGCCAGGCCGTGCCGCCGGCACTGTTGAGGAGCCGGTGCAGCATCGTGGGCACGAGCGATGTCAGCGTGACAGCGTCGCTGCGCAGGCTGTGCCGAAATTCATCGAGGTCGAAGGCGTGGTGCAGCAGGATGGCGGTGCCGTACAGGCAGGAGCGAAAGACTACGGCCAAGCCGCCCACATGGTAGAGTGGAAGGCAGCTTAGCCAGCGATCATCGCTGTCCAGGCCCAGGCGGTAGGCCGAGGCAGTCGCGCTCCAGAAGTGGTTGCCCAGGCTGAGCGCAACGCCCTTTGGCAGGCCGGTTGTACCTGAAGTAAAGATGATGGCCTGTGGATGCAAGTCCGAGGTTGCTGACGCGGCCGCGTGCAACGCAAGAGAGTCAGTGTCCTTCAATGACGCTCGACCACCAAGTTCCCCAAGCGGGACGGTCTCAAGCGACTCACGCAAGGGTGAAGTTGCCTTCGCCGAAGCGGTCTGAGATTTCGCAACAAAATCCTCGTCGCCGGGCTCCCGTTTGTCATCGACAAGGAGAAGCTTTGGCTCGACCAGTGCGATCTGGCGGCTTAACTCTACCTCCGAAAGGCGCGAGTTGAGGGGGACGAGCACGGCGCGCGCGCGTGCGGCAGCGTGGATGAGCGCGACTGTTTCTAAGCTGTTCCCGGCAAGTGCTGCAATCCGATCTCCGGCCCCTATGCCGCTTTGGACGAGCCCGCCGGCCTGTTCGTTCGCGAGCTGGTCCAGTTCTGCGTAGTTAACCGAACGGCCGTCGTAGAGGACGGCCAGCTTCGCGGGCGTAGCCAGGGCGCGCCAGCGCAACCAGTCATTCATCATGGCGAGAGCAGCAGTAGCCGTCACTTGCAGAGGCCCCAACTTTCATCTTCCGCCTCACGGCCTCCACGGGTATTGTTTGAAATTGGGCGCGCGTCTCTCATTGAACGCGTCGCGGCCCTCTTTGCCCTCTTCGCTCATGTAGAAAAGCATCGTGGCATCGCCGGCAAGAACCTGCAAGCCGGTCTGTCCGTCCAGGTCGGCGTTGAATCCTGCCTTGAGGAAGCGAATGGCGAGCGGCGACTTGCGCAAGATCTCCTGCGCCCAGTCCACCCCCTCCTCTTCCAGCGCCTCGACTGTAGGCAGCACCTTATTGACCAGTCCCATTTCCAGCGCCTCCTGTGCCGAGTATTGCCGGCAGAGGTACCAGATCTCGCGCGCCTTTTTCTGGCCGACGATTGAGGCCAGGTAGGACGCGCCGAGGCCGCCGTCGAAGCTGCCGACGATCGGCCCTGTCTGTCCGAAGACCGCGTTTTCCGAGGCCAGGGAAAGGTCGCAGATTACGTGGAGGACGTGGCCGCCGCCAATTGCGTACCCATTCACAAGCGCGATGACAGGTTTGGGCATTGTTCGCATGATGCGCTGGAGCTCAAGCACGTTCAGCCGCGCCACCCCTTTTTCGTCCAGGTAGCCGGCGTGGCCGCGCACATTCTGGTCGCCGCCGGCGCAGAAGGCGTGGACGCCGTCCTTGGGCGAAGGGCCATTGCCGGTCAAGAGGACGACGCCGGTCCGATCATCGGCCCAGGCGTCCCGGAACGCTTCCGTCATCTGATCGATTGTCTGTGGACGAAACGCGTTTCGCTTCGCGGGGCGATTGAAGGCAATGCGAGCCATGCCGTCAGCCTTGTGATAGGTGACATCGCTATACTCGGCGACTTCCTGCCAGTCGGCGCTATCAGAAATCGTCACGAAATCTTCTCCTTGCTGTCTTGAAATGATAGGGCCAGCTCGCGCCGCAGACGCTCGTCGCGCTCGCCATCGGTTTGCATTTCGATGATTGCCGGTCTGCCGCGCTGTATGGAGGCGCGCAGCTCTCTGGCAAAGGACTTGCGCGCCCCGTTGGTTGCCACAACATAGTCAAGCCAGTACATCTTTGCCGCCGGCGCAAAATTCAGGCCATGCGGCGTCAGGAAGAGCCGCTCGAACTGGGCATGGCCGTCGGCGATAGGCAGCCGGCGAAAGAGGCCGCCGCCGTCATTGTTAAGAACGACAATTGTCACGTTATCCAGACCAAACTTACCGATGGCATAAAGGCCGTTCAAGTCGTGGTATAAGCTGACGTCGCCGATGAGCAGGAGCAGCGGCCGGGAGCGGTCCGCCGCGGCCACGCCCAGTGCGCTGGAAACGATGCCGTCGATGCCGCTGGCGCCGCGGTTGCCGTAGACGTGGACCTGCTTCTCCATTTGTCTGCCGAACTGGTCCAGGTGTCTTACGGGCAGGCTGTTGCCGACAAACAGACTCCCGCCGGCCGGGAGGGCATCCAGAATCTCCGGAATTACTGAGGCGTCGAACCAGTGCCGTTGCAGGAACCGGGTCTGCCTGCAGAGGACCTGTATGCCGGCCTCGCGGACTGCCAGGCCCCAGTCCGAGATGGGCCGGTCGAATCGATCCGCCAGGGCGCGGCAGAACGCATTCTCATCGATCTGAAAGAATTGACGGACGCGATGGCTGTCATCCGCCCAAACCCCGCTGCTGCGCACGTGAATCTGGTGAGGCGGCGCCGTGTGATCAAGGTAGTCATTTAGAGATTTCGATGTCGGCACCGCGCCGAAGCGTATCACGACCTCCGGTGGATCGAAGGGCGGCGGATATCGAAGAAGGTTCTCGCAGCTGTCGACGACGGGCGCGCAAGCCGTGTGCTGTCCAAACCGCAGGCCTGACAGGGGATCGGCGAGGATGGGGTAACCTGTTCGCCGGGCCAGTGCGGCAACGCCCTCGACCAGCGCCGGCGGCGCGCGGCCGGGCCAGGGGCCGCACACGATCCATCCGCGTTTGTGCGCCGAGACGAGCGCGGTTATCTCGACGATCTGCTCGTCTGTGGGCGCGAGGACGCCCCGGCGAATGGAGGCGTGTCCGGCGTCGTTGAGCTCGTCCCGGCCACCTGGGTGTGCGTAGCCCGGCCGGTATGGCGCCGGCGGTTCCAGCGGCTTGCGCAAAGGAAAATTGATGTGGACCGGCCCGCGGCGCAGCCCGTCGGCGATGGCATAGGCGCGGGCGGCCAGTGTGCGAAGGTTGCGCATGGCAACGTCGGGCTGCCCGCTTTGCGGCAGCGCGGCATCCACGCTCCAGAGGACATGGTCCCCGTACATTTTGACCTGGTCTATCGTCTGGTTGGCCCCGCTGTGGCGCAGCTCCGGCGGCCGGTCTGCAGTCAGAAGGAGGAGCGGGACACCGGCCATCATCGCTTCTACGGCGGCAGCATGGAACTCCACAGCCGCCGTGCCCGATGTGCTGAGCAGGGCCACCGGCCGGTCGGTGGCCTGGGCCATTCCCAAAGCGAAAAAACCTGCGCTGCGTTCGTCCAGGTGGACAAACGTCTCGATACAAGGATGAGCGTCAACGGCCAGCGCGAGCGGCGTGGAGCGGGAGCCGGGCGCAAGACAGACGGCGCGTAATCCAGCGCGAACGAGCCCATCGACCACGGTTTCGGCGAAGAGAAGATTCGGGTTGCTGCCGGCCTCGGAGTCCGCTAGCATCTCCGGTTCTCGACGAGGCTCGTGACGATCGGCTGAAACTTCCATTCCGTCTCATTCCATTCCGCTCTTGGAAGAGAGCCTGGTGTAATGCCTGCGCCGGCATAGGCCCAGGCGCGCTCCTTTTGCACGACGGCTGAGCGGATGGCTACCGCAAATGCGCCGTCCATGTTCCCCTCGATCCAACCGACCGGCGCAGCGTACCAGCCGCGCAGAGTCGGTTCATGCGACTGGATGAAGTCCAGCGCCAGATCGCGCGGCGTACCGCCCATGGCAGGCGTCGGGTGCAACGCCTTCACCAGCGGAAGGACGCCTTCCGGTCGTCTGAGCCTGGCCCTGACAGGCGTATGCAGGTGCTGGATATTTCTGAGGGACAGTACGGTCGGCTCGTCGGCGACGCAGAGCCGGTCCGCGAGCGGATGCAGGCAGCTGCGCAACGCGTCGACAACCAGGCGGTGCTCGTGGCGGTCCTTGGCGGAAGACAAGAGAGCGGCGGCCAGGGCGGCGTCCTCCCCTGCGCTCGCGCCGCGCTGGATCGAGCCCGCCAGGGCCATCGTCTCAATCTCCTTCCCCCGGACCTGCACCAGCAGTTCCGGTGTGGAGCCCAAAAAGCCGTTGCCCGGCTGCGGTTCAAAGAGGAAGGTGTAGCAGGCCGGATATAGAGAGCACAGACGGGTCAACGCCTGCAGAATATCGAAAGGACGCTGCGCTCGTATCTGCGCGATGCGGGAAAGGACGACTTTACGCAGGGGCGTCGCCGAAAAAGTCCGCCGCGCAGTTTCAATCATCTGCGTCCATTCAGCGAAAGAGAGAGGGTAGTCGATTTCCGCATCCGTGCATTGCTCGGAGGCGCCTGAGGAACTCGATCCGGCGAGCCCGCCTTCGAGATGCTCGTTCAACCGGTACAGCGACTCGACCCGAATCTCCAAGGCTTCGTTCAACAGCGGCAGGTTGGCCGACGCCTCTTCTTCAGCTGGCAGCAGAGCGTTGATCGTCAGCCAGCCTTGGTCGCCCTGTGTCACCAATTGAAAGTGGGGCAAGATAAAATGGGCGGGGTGGAAACCGGTCCAGGTGACGTCGGGAACGAAATTCTCGCGAAAGGCGAAGCCGCCGAAGAGTCGCGGCTGGGCCAGTGTCGACGCGCCGACAGCGCCCGAAAGGCTCTTCGCTTCGGCGTGGGAGAAGAGGCGGCTTGCCTGCCGTTGGATGGCGGGGATGCGTCCCGCGCCGTACCCGATCATGTGGGCGGCTACACCCATACCTGCGAAGGCAATGTCCTGCCTGCCATCGCGCCAGAAGAAGCGCTCCAACCCCTCGGCGGCGTGCAGGAACTGTACTGCGGGCACGCCCGATATCTGCCTGCTGAGGCTGACCAGGCGGCCGTGCCTCTCCACACTGTATTCGTGGTCGGCTTCTGCCGCCCCTGGCGCCAACCAGGCGTCGGCATCAGGCTTCTCGGGCGCCGAGCTGCTCCCCGCCGGTAAGGTTCGCGTTTGCCCTTCCATCTCTATCTCTCCAGGCCCCCGTCGCGCGCAAGGATTTTCCCACAATACGGTGCGTTTGCAGTTGTCAATTGCGCCTGTAATTCACGCTGCGAAGCAACATCGGGACGAGCGTGCCGACGATGCGGGGCGGCGCCGGTTCCCCGCTGTAGACCCAGCGAATGGTCACATGGTATATGCTGCCCATCCAGGCGTAGGCGATGACGTCCGTGTCGACCGCTTCGATCTCTCCGGCGGCGACCGCCTCGTCTAAGTAGATGCGGATCAAGCGGGCGAAGCGCTCGTTGATCTCCAGCCTCTTCTCCTCAAAGACGGTGCCCAGCCCAGCCGCGTGGACGAGCATCACCTTGGCGGGACGCCGGTAGCGCCCAAACGCCTCCAGGCAGGCCCTGAGCGCGGCTTCGACCTTGGCCATAGGGCTTGATTGCTGTTCGATCGCCTCGATGACGCGCCGCTCGATGAGATCGGCGAACTTCTCCACCAGCGCCAGAAAGAGGCGCTCTTTGTTGGGAAAGTGGAAGTAGATTGAGCCCTTGGATGTGTCCGATTCGGCGACGATTTCGTCGAGACGCGTGTCGTGGTAGCCCTTGCTGCTGAAGACGTCCAGAGCGGCGTCGAGAATGCGTTCTCGTGTCGATTCGGGCGTGCGGAGTGACTTCTCGGCCATTCGTTCCTCTCGAATGTCAACAACTAAACCGACTGGTCAGTCGAATTATAGAGCAAGTTGAATTCTGTTCCAAATGCCTGCGGGGTTGGAAGAAGCTGTGAGGAGAGAAACGTTTGGAGGGTGAAGGAACGAATCGCGGCCTGCGCTCCATTTGAAAAAGGGCGGGAAGCCAAAAAAGCTCGTGTCGGCCCTGCGTACATCGCAAACGAGCCACCTGGCCGGCAGCAGAGGCTTGCCTGATCAGGCGAGCAATAAGCGCTCCAGCGCCACGGCTGCGCCGTCCTCTTCCAGTGTGGGTGCGACCCAGTCGGCCTCCTGCTGCACGACGGCGGTAGCCTGGCCCATGGCGACCGCGTATCCGGCTGCGCGCATCATCGGAATGTCGTTTTCGTTGTCGCCCACGGCCAGGACGCGCGCGGTGTCGATATTGAGCCGCCCCGCCAGCAGTTTCAGCGCGTCTCCTTTGTTGGCCGCCGGCGCCGTCCCCTCCACGAGCAACTGGTGGGACCGGCTGATGAGCAGGTCGCTGCCGAAGCGTGCTTGGAGCGGAGCCGTTAAGTCAGCCTCTTGCGAAGAATCGTTGACAGTAATGAATTTCAGAGGCCGAACTCCGGTATCCCTCATTGCCTCAAACAGGCTCGGACAAAGCTCTCTGGGACTGCCGAACCAGTGATCGTAGGTGGCGGGGTCCCAGCCCTCCAGCCCGCCGGACCCGTTGACCGCCTGGAAGCCGTTCTGAACGAGCCGGGTTCGGCCGCCCTCCTGGTTGAGATAGAAGACGGTCGTGCGATCCTCGGAATCGGCCCACCGGGCGACAGTGCGCGCCGCCTCCGGCGGAATCAGGGCTTCGTATAGCAGGTCGCCGCTTACAGGGTCACCGATTAACGCGCCTTGCGCGGTGATCACGGGCAGGCTTATCCCGAGGTCGGGGGCGATGTTCCGCACGAAATCGAAGATCCGCCCGGTGGCGATGGTCACCGGCGTCCCGGCACTCTGTACGGCTGCTATTGCCCGGCGCACGCGCGGCGAGAAACCGCCGGCAAACTGTCGGCCGAAGATAGTGCCGTCCATATCCAGCACGACCAGGTCAAAGCTACTGCTCATTGTCATTCCATCTGCCCGGGGAGGACCTTGTGCGGCGCTGGGTTTACGGCTGCCCGTTGCGCTTTGCCGTGCGCGGCCCCTGCCCGGCGGCTGGCGCGCCCGAACTCGCGTCTAGAATTCAAGCGTGACCATGCGAATGAGGCCGCTGTAGTCACGTCGAAGGCCGACATAGGATGGCTTGGGCCGCAGGTCCTGCGCCAGCTTTTGGACGACTTCGCCCTGTCTGGGCGAGATCTCCAGCAGAACCGTCCCGTTTGGGCGTAGTTTGTCTGCCAGCTGGGCCAAGAGGCGTCTAATCAGGTCGAGGCCTTCGGCGCCGGCGTGCAGGGCGAGGCGGGGCTCGTAGTCTCGCACGTCCGATTGCAGCCCGGAATACTCCTCGTCGGCGATATAGGGAAGGTTGGCCACGATGACATCGACCGGTTCGGGAAGCGGTTGCAGGAGGTCCCCTGCCAGGAACCGGGGGCCGCCCTCCGGCGTCAGGCAGCGCCTGTTCTTTTCGGCTACGTCCAGCGCATCGCGGCTGATGTCGATACCGTAGATTGTTGCTTCGGGCGCATGCCGGGCGACTGTAATGGCGATGGCTCCGCTGCCGGTTCCGACGTCCGCGACAGTTACCTGTTTGCTGGAACGGTCACTGATCTGTGCCAGAACGAGGTCGACCAGCAACTCGGTTTCCGGCCGGGGGATCAGGACGCGGCGGTCTACAGCGAACTCCAGGCCGTAAAACTCTTTGCGGCCCAGGAGGTAGGCGACCGGCTCGCGACGTCTGCGCCGCGTGACCAGGTCAGCGTAGCGGTTGCAGTCGGCATGGCTGAGCTCGTGGTCATGATGCGCGAAGAGCCACGTACGGTCCTGTTCCATCACGTGCGCCAGCAGGACCTGTGAGTCCAGCCGCGCTGACGCGCTGCCGGTCTCGCTCAACCGCTGGGCGGCCGAGACAAGAGCACGCCCGACAGGCGTTCCAGGTGTCAGGCTCCAGTGGAAAGGGTCGTCGAGCGGACCGTTATGTTGCGGCTGTCCGTCTTCAATGTGCGACTCTGGCAGGGCCTCTTTTTCGATACCGGTTGCCTGAGAGGGAGTAAGACGCTCCTGATCGGAATGGTTCTGGCTGTCTCGATACATAGGTTACGCTTCTTCGCCCATTGACTGCAGCTGCTGCGTCTGATCATAGGCAGCCAAATCGGCTATGAATTCGTCAAGGTCGCCGTCAAGCACCGCGTACAAACGGAAGACCGTCTTGTGGATGCGGTGGTCGGTGACGCGGCCTTGGGGAAAGTTGTAGGTGCGGATCTTCTCGCTGCGGTCGCCCGAACCGACCTGATTTCGCCTCGCTGCGCCGAGGTCTTCAATTTGGCGCTGCATCTCGACGTCGTACAGCTTAGTCTTGAGAATGCGAACTGCCTTCAGGCGGTTCTGGAGCTGGCTCTTTTCGTCCTGGCAGCTGATGACGATGCCGGTGGGAAGATGGGTGAGACGTACCGCCGAATCGGTGGTATTGACGCTCTGGCCCCCGGGGCCGCTGCTGCGAAAGACGTCGACCTTGATCTCATGGGGATTGACTTCGATCTCTACGTCCTCGGCCTCTGGCAGAACGGCCACCGTGGCTGTGCTGGTGTGGACGCGGCCCTGGCTCTCGGTTGAAGGGACGCGCTGGACGCGATGGACGCCGGATTCATATTTGAGGCGGCTGTAGGCTCCGCTGCCCCGCACTTCAAGGATTGCCTCCTTGATGCCGCCGACACCGGTCTCGCTCGAACTCATGATTTCGGACTTGAACTTATGGTCATCGGCCCAACGGGAGTACATCCGCAAAAGATCGGCGGCGAAGAGGCCGGCTTCGTCACCGCCAGCGCCGGCGCGGATCTCGACGATCACGTTTTTGTCGTCGTTGCGGTCTTTGGGCAGGAGCATGCGGCGCAGCCCGTCTTCCAGGCCGGCTACCTGCGGCTCAATCTCGGCAATCTCCAGCTCGGCCAGCTCAGCCAGCTCAGGGTCATCGTTTTCCGCCAGCAATGCGCGGTTGTCGTCCAGCTGCTCTTGCAGGTCCTGGTATCTGCGCCAGGCGCCGACCAGCTCTTCAAGATTGCTTCGCTCTTGTGCCAGCTCGGATACGCGCGCGTAGTCGGACAGGACGCCGGGGTCGGCCATCAGCCTGTCCAACTCTTCAAACCGATCTTCAACACGGGTCAGCTGTTCGGTCAGGTTCATCGTCTCAATGTCCTGGCGCCGTTGCCGCGGCGAGGGACTGTTCGGCCGGAGCCGGCGCCCAGCGCCGCGTCAGTCCGTGAAAATGGGAAGATTGCCCAGCGCCGTAATACGCTCCCAGGCGCCCGGGTCCCCTTCGGTAAAGACGGCCATTTCGCCGGCGATATAGCCTCCGCCACTTTCTACAAGGGAGCGCAGCCCCTTGAGTGTGCTGCCGGTGCTGACAACGTCGTCGACCAGGAGAGCCAGCTTGCCGTTGATCAACGCCAGGTCTTTGCCGTCGATGAAGAGGGTCTGCGGTTCGCCGGTGGTGATGCTGACGACCTCGGTTTCGAGGCAGTCGACCATATAGGGCTTGCGGATTTTGCGCACGATCACGAGCGGAAGTCCGGTTGCGACTGAGAGGGCGTGACCGAGCGGGACCGCCTTCACCTCAGGCGCGAGGATTACCTCGGCGTTGCCCGGCACGTCCCGCGACAGCATTGCGGCGGCGGTCTCGACGATTTCAGTGTCGCCCAACATGTTGAAAATGGCGATCTTGACACCCGGCGCCACCTCGAAGATCGGCAGCTCTCGTTCACACTCTCCTATGGTTACACGGTAGTTTCGTCCATCGTAACTCATTGGATCCGCTCCTTCGGCGACTGAAGCCCGTTGACCCACTGAAGGCCATCAGGGCGGCATCCCGATCGCGACGTGCAGTTGGCCCTGTTTGCGAAAGCCTGAGCTTTGCGGCTGCCACGGAATACGAACGCGAGGATCGATTCTAGCACAGAGTTTCGATAGTTCCAAGATCGGTGGGGCGGCAGTGGATAGTGGATAGTGGATAGTGGGTAGTGGAGGGTGGATGGTGGATAGTGGATAGTGGATAGTGGATAGTGGATAGTGGATAGTGGATAGTGGATAGTGGATAGTGGGTAGTGGGTAGTGGAGGGTGGATGGTGGATAGTGGATAGTGGATGGTGGATAGTGGATAGTGGATAGTGGATAGTGGATAGTGGATAGTGGATGGTGGATGGTGGATGGTGGATAGTGGATAGTGGATAGTGGATGGTGGATAGTGGATAGTGGATGGTGGATGGTGGATAGTGGATAGTGGAGGGTGGATGGTGGATAGTGGATAGTGGATAGTGGATGGTGGATGGCGGGCGATTTGTTGTTGCCTTTATTGCAGGTGGCTGCGGGGGGAGAGGGAGTGTAACAGAAGGGTTTCGAGAGCCGGCTATTGTGGTATTCTGTCGAACTTTGTCTTACAAGATCGCGATTGTAATTTGCTCTCGTGACAGGACAGAGAGGATGGGTCACCCGGGGGGAACACGGCGCAGCTCTCTTTCGTTACGGGAATTCGGGGGTCTCCGGGCAGGGCGGGCAGGGATTGCGGCTGGGGATTCGCGGGTTCTTGACGGCGAACAGGCGCTGAGATCTGTCTCAAGGCGGCAAAACAGCACAGCTCCCCGGCTAATGCAGGGAAAACGCGAAATTAATACCTGGCGAACGTTCCTGACAGTGTCTGAACTGCAGCGGACAGCGGGGACACCAGTGGCTCTTGGGTAGTGGACGGCTTTGAGGTAGCGGACGGGATTGAGGCGGTCCCGCGCGTGTCAGGATCCAGGCCGGCAGTGCACACAGAAGTTGGCACAGTGTCGGCCTGGTTGCGCTATCAAGAGGGGCGTTGCGGGGGATTCCCCCCACACGGAAGCCCCGGCACGGCCCCACCGCCTCAAAGCAGGTAGGGCCTGGCCTCGCCTGCCGGGCGGCGACCGCCTCTTTTTCGTCGATCCTTTCCCATTCCGCATTGCGCAGCTGCGCGGTGATCGGCGCTGCGTTCGATTTGCCCGGCATCGTTCGCCCCTCTCAGGAGATGGACGGCGGAGTGTGCAAACCTTCAGTATCCACTTCGACTTCAAATATCTCATCCGATAACTCGAGGATCGCCCGCGCGGCCATCACTCGCGCAATCGGGACATCCGACTGCAGATGGTCCACGATTACCTTGACCGCCTCTGCCCTCCTTTCCTTCAGCTTTTCTCGCAGCTGCTCCCGCCGTTTTTCAATCTGCGCGTCTGTCATTGCTTCTGCTCTCTTGTACGGTTTGGGCCGAATTGGCCCTTACAACACGGTCTCAGTTGTGAAGGTTTCAGTCGTGCTGGAGCACTCGAACAGGATTGCGCCTCGCCGCACGCGCTCTTCCTCTACCTCGTCAATGCTCGCCAAGAACTCTTCGCCGCTGCCCATCCGCGGGTGCACCTGGCCGCCCGGAGCCGGCCGCACCAGTGGCTCTTCCTTTCGTTTCGAGACGCCCCACTCGCCGCTATCCAGCTTGTTTGCGCGGCCCGCGTAATCTTCTGAGACATACATCGTTCACCTTCCGCAAGGAGCGAAGAAGTCGAAGGAGCGACCTTTCCGGTTACACCTCGGATAACGCTGGCGTGCGCTCCACCTGTAGCCAGAGGCAGACGGCATCCGGGCAGGCGCCGGGTTGGCAAAGTGGCCGGATTCAGTACTGCTTTGCCCTGCGATTCAGATAAGGGATGGATAGGACTGCCGTGAGCAGGCAGATGATGAAAACTACGAGCAGAGCGCCAGCGCCGACGGGATGGAGGGCGTCCATGTCCCCCTCAAAATAGGCGATGAGCAGGCTGATGGAGATGGCGCCATTGCTTACCAGCGCTGCGAGCAGGACGGCCGGCCGCAATTCGGCCTGGGCCGCGGCGGACAGCAGACCGATCCCCAGTCCGATCAGCGCGCTGCCGCCGATTCGGGCCGCCCAGGCCGAGCCGAGCGTGACGCCGGCAGCCTCCAGCAGGTCCCGCGGGTAAATCAGCAGCAGCACGCCCAGTCCCAGCCCGATCGTAACGGCATTCACGCGCAGGAGGAGGCGGGCGACGCGGTAGTGGTCAGTGAAAGTGTAGGCCATTGAATCGATAGTCGGCTTGCGGGTGGTTCTGGCCGCGGAGCCCCCGAAGGGGCCCTGGTTGAAATCGCCTCCAAAGTCGCTTCACAGTGCCTTGATCTAGCAGTATAGCAGACGCCCAAGTCGCTGTCAGGCAGAGAGGAGAATCGTATCCTCTTTCTGCGGTTGCATGGCGCCTGTGATACACTGCCCCTGGCGCTTCGGCCATGTACTGCCCCTCAAATCAGGACGGAAAGACGGAGAGAAAACGTGAGCCAGCGGATCTGGATTGTCCGGCACGGCAACCGGGAAGACTTTCAGAACCCCGGCTGGGCCAGGACGGCTGAGCGACCCTACGATCCCGCGCTCTCAGCGGATGGGGAAAGGCAGGCGCAGGAGGTCGGGCGCAGCCTGCGCAGTGAGCCGGTTGACTGCATCTTAACCTCGCCGTTCTTGCGTACGATCCAAACGGCCAGTCACATTGCCGACGCGCTCGACCTGCCAGTCTGTCTCGAACCGGGCATAGGAGAGATTCTTCCCGACATTCAGGGTATGCCGGCGCTACTTTCCCGGGAGGAAAAGGCGCGGCAGTTTCCCCGCATCGACTGGAGCTACAACGCGGCCGGCCGCCTCAGTTATCCCGAAAGTTCAGACGCGGGGCACATCCGGGCCGCGGCCACGGCACAGGCCCTGACGGCCGGCTATCATGGGAAGAATCTGCTGATGGTCACACACGGAGCGCCGGTCGTTGGCATTGTTAAGGGGCTGACCGGTGTGACCGAGCGCATCACCGTGCCGCTCTGTTGCATCTTCACCCTGCAACGCAATGCCGACGGCTGGCAAATCGTGCAGCGGTCGGTCACTTCTCATCTCAGCAACCAGGAGACGAGCAAGCGCTACGCCCACTCCGGCTAGGAGGAACGCGCGGTCTTCCTATCTGAAGGGGAGGAGCCGTCCATCGGCGCGCGCGGCATAGATCCCGGCAGCGTGGTCAGCGGTATGGGCCGACATGGAAATCAGCAGGAAGACCAGGTTTCCCTTCTCTACATGGTTGTAGGCGACCTCCGCCTGCACCTGCTCGTCGCCGAGGCTGCGGTAGCGGTTGGCAATACGGCGGTGCACGGTCGCCAGATGGTCGAGAAGATCGATCATCGACATCTCGTCCTTGCGCGCCATCAGGCGTTGGTTGATGGTATCGTCGTCAGCGCATATCCAGGGATCGAGCGTGGCAAGGTCGACCTCAGGCCACTGGCGCATAATCGCCCACGTGTACTCGTCCCAAACGAGCGCGTGGACCAGGATGTCGCGCACACTCCACTCGCCGCTGACGTCGATCGAGATACAGTCGTTTTCGGAGAGGCCGGTGATGGCGTCCAACAGGTTGTTGAACTGGCGTCGATAGAAGCCTAAGACCCGGTCGCGGCCCCAGCGCTGAAGCGAAAAGCAGTACTGGTGCACGTCTACGGCGTGTTCATCGGCGTGGCGCGGCATGTGGGTCAGCAGCTGCTTCAGGACCGGCCGCCGTGCGCCGTTCTCCTCGTATTCGGCGTCGATCTGCCCGGTAGTGAGTGACATGGCAAATTCGATCATGTTGCCGCGCGCCTCATCAGCTGCGGCCAGGACCTCTTCCCAGCTTCTGTCCTCATTTACAGCGCGTTCGTCGTTAGTGCGCGGAGGAGAAGGAAGCGGCCCGGCCGCGTTCAGGGCAGCTTGCATACGCCGCAACTGGAAACTGTCCCAAAAGGCAACATGTGCCACCATCGCGAGCGGAGACCAGCCATTTTCCAGGCAGGGTCTTGTGCTCTCCTCGGGGTCGAGCAGGAACAGCGGCCAGCGAAAGTTGAGATAACTGCGTTGCAGGCGCGCCGCGAACGCTTCCGGCGCGGAACTGCCGGATTCCCCGTCTTTCGTGCCATCGTGCGTCAATGCAGTCGGGCCCTCTTCTTGCCGTGCCATTCCAGGTAATCCTCCTCAAATCCTGAGTGTCCGCAGCCGGTTGAGAGCCGCGGCCAATTCGTGCCGGCGGAAACGTGCGAGATCTCCGGTCCGCCGGCTGTCCAGCACATCCAGGCCGTCGCGGTCGATGTCGGTGAGTACCAGGTCGAGGACCTCTGCGAGGGGACGGCTCCCGTCGATGCAATTTCGGCGGGCGTAGTCCAGCGCGGCGCCGATGGCCCTGGTCTGGGCCCAGTGGACGATCTGCTCCACCGCCGACAGTTCCAGCAACTCCGCTCCGAACTGGATCGCGTGCAGGTTCCTTGTCTTGATGCTCACTTGGCGGCGCCCCTTGGAAGGGTCAATCGAGCCGGGCCGGGGACGCCGCTCCAGGTCGATCTCCAGGGGGCCGCGGCCTTCAGCGACCCGCGCCGTGGGATAGTCGGCGGCCACCTCCTGGGCGCGCGCGGTTACGTCGTGCGGGAAAAAACTCTCCATCGCGATCACGGTGTCGGCTACGTCGAGATAGTCGCCGCTGCCGCCGATGACGAGAACCGCGCTGACGCCGAACCGGGCGTGCAGCTGGCGCACGCGGTCGATGAAGGGGGTGATCGGTTCATGCGCTTTGGGCACGAGCGCCTGCATGCGCGCATCCCGGATCAGAAAATTGGTGGCGGCTGTGTCTTCGTCGATGAGCAGGCCTTGCGCGCCCGCTTCGAGCGCCTCGACAATCGCGGCGGCCTGGCTGGTCGAACCGCTGGCGTTTCGGCTCGAGAAACTGACGGTCGTCTGCCCCAGGGGAAGGTCGCCGATGAAGGCCGAAATGTCAACGCCGCTGACCGAGCGACCGTCTTCGGCGCGAATCTTCACAAGATCGGAGACGCTGACGACCAGCTCACGGCCGTCACCGGGCCGGTGATTGTAGACGCCGCGCTCGACCGCCCGCAGTAGCGTCGACTTACCGTGATAGCCGCCGCCGACAATGAGTGTCACGCCCGCGGGAATGCCCATGCCGGTTACGGCGCCCGCATGGGGAAGAACGAAGGTGCGGCGCAGGCTATCAGGGGCGCGGAAAGGAACGCCCCCTTCGGTACGCAGTGGTCGGTCGTCAATGCCGCTGGCGCGGGGCAGGATCGCGCCGTCGGCCACGAATGTGATGAGGCCGTGCTCGGCCAGCATTGCGCGCAAGGCGTCGGCGTCCTCGTTCACGGCTGCGTGAAGCCAGAGTTCCTCGTCCGAGTGGCTGCGTGAGGGAAGGCTGCTCTCGATGAGGTGGGGCAGGTCCTCCAGCAACAGGCGGCTGGCCTGACGGCCCAGAACGCGTCTTCCCTGTGCGGGCAGGCCGACGGTGAAACGGGCCTCGACCGTGCCGTCGTCGTGAACCTGCACGGCCGTGTTGGCCAGCACCTGTTGACCGGGCGCCTCAATCCTGATCTCTCCGCTGCGCCCGCTGCCGCGCCGTGCGGACAGACTGCTGGCCTGGCGGGCGAAGGCCTTCGCCAAAAAGCAGCTGACTCCCACGGCGCGGCTGCCGCTGGCGAAGAGCCGTTGCGGCAGCGCGGCCGTCTCCGGCGGGACGAGGGCACGCAAGCGGCTGGGCGCTGCAAACGGGTCCGACTGGACCGAGTCGATCGCAAGGGTGAAACCCGGAAAGCTGTAGGTCCCGCCGATCTCCTTGTAGGCCTTGTATCCTCTGCCGTCGATGCGGAGGAGATTCTGGCGCAGCGCCTCGTGCGAGGCCATCTTAGTCATTCCCGCGCTTCCGTGAACGCTTCTGTCGCTGCCACTGACAGGTAGTTTTAGCCGCCCGAATTGATAGCAGGCAGCTGAGGGAGGATTTTACAACGCTTCAATTCACTTGTACACTGTGGGCGAGATCGGGAACGGACTTTCCCGGCCAATTTGCCCTTTTTGGCGCACACACTCCCCGACAAGAGGTCGTCGCGATGGAATACCGCAATTTCGGGCGCACGGGCATGAAGGTGAGCCCGCTCTGCCTGGGCTGCATGAACTTCGGAAGGCGCACGACGCCCGAGGACTCGTACGCGATAGTCGACCGCGCGCTCGTTGCCGGCATCAACTTTCTGGATACGGCCAACGTCTACAGCCGCGGCCGCAGCGAGGAGATAACCGGCGAGGCGTTGAAGCGTAACGGCAACCGCAACCGCGTCGTCCTGGCAACAAAGGTACACGGCAGGATGGACGACGACGATCCCAACGCCGCCGGGACCAGCCGCCGCCATATTGTTGAACAGTGCGAGGCCAGCCTCAGCCGTTTGCAGACCGACTACATCGACATATACCAGGTCCACCGGCCCCGCCCGGAGATCGCGATCGACGAGACCCTGCGCGCGCTCGATGACCTGGTGCGGTCCGGCAAAGTCCGCTACCTGGGCAGCAGCACTTTCGCCGCGTGGCAGGTGGTCGAGTCGCTCTGGGTGGCAAAGGAGCTGGGCCTGAACCGCTTTGTATCGGAGCAGCCTCCCTACCATATACTGGACCGGCGCATCGAGCGGGAGCTAATCCCGATGGCGCAGACCCATGGCATCGGATTGATCCCGTGGAGCCCGCTGGCCGGCGGTCTGCTGACCGGCAAGTACACGCGTGAAGAGCCTTCGCCAGAGGGTACGCGCTATGCCAATGCAGACAACGAACCGCGCCTGGCCCGCCGCAAAAACGACGCCATCTACGACATCGTCGAGGGTCTGCGTCCGCTGGCGCAGAGCAAGGATTGTGCGCTGTCCCAGTTCGCGCTGGCATGGTGCGTGCAGCAGCCGGGCATCACCAGCCCAATCATTGGCCCGCGCACCATGGAGCAGCTGGAGGACAACCTCGGCGCGCTCGAGGTAGACGTGACCGACCAGGATCGTCAGCTTGTCGACGCACTTGTCCCGCCCGGGCGCATGGTCAGCCCGTTTTACGAGGCCGACTTCGGCCCCCATCAGTTCCGAGCGCTCGTGTAACCGTCAATGAACGAGTCGCAGCTGGCTGCTCTCCTGGGCGATGTGGCTGACGGCGGGACCTCTGTGGAAAGCGCGCTGGCGCGCCTGCGAACGCTCCCCTTCGAATCGCTCGAAGGTGTGGCGACGCTGGACCACCACAGGACCTTGCGCACCGGATTTGCCGAGGTGATCTACTGCGAGGGCAAGACAGCGCAGCAGGTGGCGCTGATAGCTGAAAGGCTCGTTGCACGTTCCCCCCGCCTGTTGGGTACACGGGCGACTGAGGCGCAGTTTCAGGCGGCGAAGGCATGCGTTACCGATCTGCAGTGGCATAAAGAGGCGGGCTGCCTGTGGGTTGACCGCGAGCCGGAGGCGGAGCCAAAACGGGGCGTGGTTGTGGTCTGTGCCGGCACCAGCGACCTGAATGTGCTGGAGGAAGCGGTACTGACCCTGCGGCTGATGGGGCACGAGGCGGAAAGAATCGCAGATGTAGGCGTGTCCGGTCTCCACCGGCTGCTGCCCCACATCCCGACTTTGCAGCAGGCGAACGTCGTTATCGTCGTTGCCGGCATGGAGGGCGCGCTGGCGTCTGTCGTGGCAGGTCTGACGCAGGCGCCGGTGATCGCAGTGCCAACCAGTGTCGGTTACGGGGCCAGCTTTGGCGGCGTGGCCGCGCTGCTGGCGATGTTGAACGGTTGCGCGTCGGGAATGGCCGTTGTCAACATCGACAATGGCTTCGGCGCGGGACATCTGGCAGCGCTTATCAATCGAAAGATCAGCTGCCATGGGTCGGCGGACTGAGAATGCGACAGCAGGAACGGCAGAATGTGCATCCAACCAGGGCAATCGCATTTAAACCTGGACGCCGAAATGTCCCACGAAGGGCGCCCACAAGGGGCGCCCCTACCAATTGTCAATCGTTTTCGGCCGAGAAACCGAACTCCAGAATGGCGGCCCCTACAATGATATGCACAGTTTTCGGCAGTTTTATCGGAGTTGGGCTCCAACCAGGTAGTGTCGCAGGTCTTTGCCCAATTCGATGCAATCGCGCTGGGCATCCACCCGGGTGCAGAGTGTTGGCCACTTTACGGTGATATCATGACAGAGACGACAAGGCCTGCGTTCTCTGCGCTGGAACATGCGCAGCAGATGGAAGCTCCCGTCGAGGTCAGCCATAGGCTCACGACCGAAACGGCGGCGAAACTGGAGAGCATGAGGGCGGCCCTGGCTTCGTTTGGCTCAGCGATCGTCGCCTATTCCGGCGGTGTGGACAGTGCGCTTGTCATGGCGGTCGCCTATGAGCAGCTGGGTGGCCGGTCGGACTCGAGCGCGGATGGGGGCGGCGCGCTGGCCTGCATCGGCGTCTCTCCCAGCTACCCGGCGCGCGAAATGCACGACGCCATCGCGCTTGCCGAAGAAATCGGTGTCCCCTACCGCCTGGTCGAGACGGAAGAGTATCTCGATCCGAACTACGCTGCCAATCCCAACAACCGCTGCTACTTCTGCAAGGCGGAGCTGCACGACCGGCTGCACGCAATCCTGCAAGAGGAAGCGTGGGGCATTGTCTGCGACGGGACCAACGCCAGCGACACGGGCGACTTCCGGCCGGGCGCGAGCGCGGCGCGCGAGCGCGGCGTGCGCTCTCCACTCCTGGAAGCCGGGATCACGAAGGCGGAAGTGCGCGCGATCGCGCGCCACCTCGGTTTGCCGGTCTGGGACAAGCCGGCAATGGCCTGCCTCTCGTCACGCGTACCCCACGGCACACCGATCGACCCGCAGCTGCTGCGCCGGATCGAAGCGGCCGAGGATGTACTGGTGGCGCGCGGAATACGACAATTTCGCGTGCGCCATCACGGCGAAATCGCCCGCATCGAGCTGCCGCCGGAGGAGTTCGGGGCGCTTATCGCCGATCACCAGGCGATCGTTGCCGGCATCCAGGCGGCCGGCTACCGCTACGTCACACTCGACCTGGCCGGGTTCCGTAGCGGCGGCCTGAACCCGATTGCAGACGGGACGGCCGGCGGCGGTCTTATTCCGGTTGCCGAGCTCATGTCCTGAAGACTCCTGCCGCGGCCCTTGAAACCGGGTCGCGTTAGGCTCTCCAGCGCGATTCATGCCTCTTGCCTTTCTCGACACACCCTCCGGCATATCCGGGGACATTTTCCTGGGCTGTCTTGTTGACGCCGGCTGGCCGCTCGACGCCTTGCGGGCGGCGGTTGCCGGCCTGGGACTCCCCCATGACAGTTGGAAGATCGGCGCCGAAAATGTCATGCGCGGCGGCGTTCGGGCCACGCTCGTGCGCGTAGATGTGACCGAGGACGAGACGCATCGCCATTTGGCAGAGGTCAAGCGGATTATCGGGCAGGGCGAGCTTCCTGAGGCGGTCAAGCGGCGCGCAAGTTCCGTCTTCAGCCGCCTGGCCGAGGCCGAGGCGACTATCCACGACTCGACGCCCGATCAAGTCCATTTCCACGAAGTCGGCGCACTGGATGCAATCATCGACATTGTCGGCGTGTGCGCTGGACTGCATGAGCTCAATGTAGAACGCCTGGGCGCGTCGGCGCTGCCGCTCGGACCCGGCTGGGCCCAATCGCAGCACGGACCGATCCCGCTGCCCGCGCCGGCGACACTGGCCCTGCTGGCCGCAGTCGATGCGCCAACTGTCCCCGCGCCCGGCGCCGGCGAACTGGTAACGCCCACCGGCGCGGCACTGCTGGCGGAACTGGCCGAGTTTCGCCAGCCCGCCATGCGCCTCGATACAATCGGCTACGGTGCAGGCCGAAGACAGTTCGACTGGCCCAACGTGGCCCGGCTCTGGCTCGGTGACGAGATCGCCGAGGACGAAGACGGGCCGGCCGAGGCGCCCTCCGGCGCGCTCGTCATCATCGAAACCAACATCGACGACATGAGCCCCGAGCTGTACGAGCCGGTGCAGCGCCTCCTGCTCGAATCTGGCGCGCTCGACGTCTGGACGACGGCAATCGCGATGAAAAAGGGACGCCCCGCGACGAAGATCAGCGTTCTGGCTGAGCAGAGCAGCGAATCGGCCCTGGCCGAAATCCTGCTGCGGCAGACGACAACCCTGGGCGTCAGGGTCTACCCGGTCCGGCGCCATATTGCCGGGCGCGCCTTCGAGACCGTGGCCACGCCATACGGGTCAGTGCGCGTGAAACTGAAGCGGGTGGGAGGAGAGATCGTGGGGGCCAAGGCAGAATTCGAGGACTGCCGGCGCCTGGCCGCGAGCTCCGGCACGCCATTGCCGGCCGTTTACGCTGCCGCGCAGGCCGCCGCGTCTGCCCTGGTCAGCTGCGATGTCTCCCCGGCGTCGGGTCTGGGTAGCGGGGACCGCGCCTGATGAAAAGCGCGGTGCAGAAGGTGGTCCCCCTCGCAGTTCGCCGGCGAGATTCGCTGGAGCTTCTGGCCTTCCGCCATCCCCTGGCCGGCTCGCAATTGGTTAAGGGCACGGTCGAAGAGGATGAGGAGCCGGAATGCGCCGCACTGCGCGAGCTTGCCGAGGAGTCGGGCATCCAGAACGCGAGCGTAAGGCGCGCGTTGGGCCGGCTGGCCTACCCGGACATCGGCCAGAACTGGCGCTTCTTCCTGTGCCGCGTTGCCCGCCCGCTCGCAGAGGAGTGGTCGTACTTCACCCAGGATGACGGCGGCCACCTGTTCCAGTTTTTGTGGCAGGACCTGGAGAGTGCGCCTGACAGCAGCTGGCACCGTGACTTTCAACGCGCCCTGTTCTTTGTCCGCCGCCGGCTTACGTCGGTGAGCAGGCCCAACATTATTTGACCTGTTGAATTCGCAAGGAGACCGATCCATGATTCCTAAGCGTCTGTTTGGACGAACCGGACACGACAGTACCGTCATTCTCTTCGGCGCGGTCGCCCTGGCCGCGGTCACACAGGCCGAAGCCGACGAAACCATGGAGCTGCTGCTGCAATACGGCATCAACCATATCGACACCGCTGCCGCCTACGGCGAGGCCGAGGACCGACTAGGCCCTCCGCTGCAAAAATACCGAGACCGCTTCTTTCTGGCGACCAAAACGGGTGAACGCGAATATGCCGCCGCCAAAGCTCAGATCCGGCGCTCGCTCGAGCGAATGCGTGTCGACAGCATCGACCTGATCCAGCTCCACAATCTGGGCCATCCCGACGATTGGGATACCGCCATGGGCGAGAATGGCGCGCTCGAGGCGGCCAAGGAGGCCCGCGATCAGGGGCTGGTCAAATATATCGGCGTAACGGGACACGGGCTCAACATCGCCGCTTTCCACCAGCGCAGCCTGCAGGCGTTCGACTTCGACTCGATTCTCCTTCCCTGGAACATCCAGATGAAGGGGAACCGGAAGTATGCCGAAGATTTCGAGCGCGTGGTAAACCTGTCCCGGGAGCGCGGCATCGCTGTGCAGACGATAAAGGGACTGTTGCGAGGCACTTGGGGAACGACGCCCAAGAGCTACCGCACCTGGTACCAGCCGCTTGAAGAGCAACCGGACATTGACCGGGCGGTCCATTGGATCATGGCCCAGGATGACCTGTTTCTCAATACCGCCGGCGACATCAGGCTCCTGCCCAAGATATTGGACGCGGCCAGCCGGTTCGACGGCAGCGGGCCGAGCGACGAAGAGATGGCGGCAATGGTGCAGGAGCAGAGTATGACCTCACTGTTCGCCTGAGCTGTCGACTGCGCCGCGGGGATTGTCACTGTAGTCGCTTCATGCGTTTCATCTACCTCGCCCTTTACAGCCTCCTCTACAACCAGCTGGCGTGGGCCTACGACTGCGTGAGCTGGGCGGTCAGCCTCGGCCGCTGGGACAGCTGGCGCCGGGCCGCGCTGCCTTTTGTACAGGGAGAACAGGTTCTGGAGGTTGGCTTCGGAACGGGTGCCCTCCTATGCGAGTTGGACGGAGGCCGGCGCCGGGTATTCGGTCTCGAACCGTCGGCGGCGATGCAGCGCATCAGCGCGCGCAAGCTGGGGCAACGGGGGCAGACTGTGCCCCGCCTCCAGGGGACCGCCCAACGGCTTCCCTTTGTCGACCGCGCCTTCGACACGATTGTCACCACCTTTCCCGCATCCTTCATTCTCGACAAGAGGGCCCACCGCGAGTTTGCGCGCTGTCTGCGGCCCGGCGGAAGGCTGATCGTGGTCGAGGTCGTCCTGTCAAGCCGGCAGCCGCTGCTGCGATTCTTCTTTCAACTGCTCTTTCCTTCACCTCCCGGCGCCCCGGAGCAGCTCGGCGAGGCGTTTCAGGCGGCGGAACTGAAAAGCAGCGAGCATCTGATTGGGGAAGGAGCCGTACGTCCCCTGGTCTTCGTCGCCATGAAGCAGGACCACAGATGAACCGACCCGCCATTCATACCCGGTTCGCCGGCAACCTGTGCCCCTATTGGCGGCAAACAACGGCCGGCGCCGGACGTATCGAGGTCAACGGGGACGGCCTTTGTTTGCGTAACAGTGGGGCGACCGCCCGCAGCTACACCAACGCGCAGTTCGACGACTATCGCGGCCTGGCGCGGTCCGACTTCCGCTGGAGGCCCCCACTGCGCCTACAGGTGCGCGCACGCTTCTCCCACCCAAGTGGTAAGTTGAACGGGACCGCCGGCTACGGTTTCTGGAATGATCCGTTCCGCATCTCAGGTCTGCGCGCGCCGGCGCTTCCGCAAGCCGTATGGTTTTTCTATGCGGGACCGGATTCCGACATGCGCCTGGCTGTTGACCGGCCGGGCTGGGGATGGAAAGCGGCCGTGGTAGACGCAAAAACGCGCCGCTTCCTGACTGCAGCTCCATTCCTGGCTCTTTGCGCGCCGATGATGCGCCTGCCCCGCCTGCGCCGTCGTCTCTGGACCTCCTTTCAGCGGGCCGCGGGCATCGCCGAAACGGTGCTGCCGGCGGCTATGCACGAATGGCACATTTATACAATAGACTGGCTGCACGAGGGCATTCAGTTCTTTGTAGACGGCTGTCTGCGTTCCGAAACAGCCCGGTCCCCGGCCGGCCCGCTTGGGCTGGTCCTATGGCTGGACAACCAGTATCTCCAGGTAGCGCCCTGGGGTCTTTTCCGCTGGGGGCTGGCGGCTAAAGCGCAGCCGCAGTGGCTGCAGATCGACTGGCTGGCGGTCGAGAGCGGTCCCGCGCAAACGAATGGCCGGCTGTAACAGGCCTGCCGCAATCTATTCGAACCGCACCTTCGACGAGTCTGCGCTGCTGGCAAGCGGGACGCGATACGCGTCGACCAACTGCGGGTTGAGGCGATGTCCGAGTCCCGGCTCCTGCGACAGCAGCAGGTGACCGTCCTCGATGCGCTCCGGAGGGGTCAGCAGATCTGCGCGCCAGTCCACTTCTCCCCAGGCATACTCGAGGATGTAGAAATTGGGCCAGGTGGAGGCCGCCTGGGCCGTGGCCGCGGTCGCGAGAGGTCCGGCCGGGTTGTGCGGGGCGACCGGCACCTGCCTCATGCGCGCCGCCGCCGCGATCTCATTCAGCTCCAGGACGCCGCCGCAATGCTTGACGTCGGGCATAATCACGTCGACACAGTGTCCTGCCGTGAAAGGGCGGAAGGCTTCGATGCCGAAGACGCTCTCGGCCGATGCGATCGGTTGCGGGACCCGTGCCGCAATTTGGGCCAGGCCCTCAGAATCTGAATAGCTGACCGGCTCCTCGTACCAGAACAGGTCGACGTCGGCAAGCTCCTGCCCGACAGTGACCGCCAGCGAAACATCCATGCGGCTGTGGCAGTCGACCGCCAGCTCGACGTCGTCGCCGATCGCTTTGCGAACGGCCCGCACCCGTTCGACACCGGGACGCCAGTCAGCCTTGGGGCCGGTGCGGTAGCGGTAGGGGGGACGCAGCTCGTCGAACGGGGCCATTTTGACGGCAGTGAAACCCTCGTCCGCGGCCTGTTTGGCCGCCCGCGCAAATCCCTGGGGCGAACGGTCCTGGACGTGGCGGTTGATGTTGGCGTAGAGGCGGATACGCTCACGTACGGCGCCGCCGAAAAGGCGGTGTAACGGAACGTCCAGCTGTTGCGCCACAATGTCCCACAGCGCCTGCTCCAGTGCGGAAAGCGCGGTGTTGTAGAAAGAGCCGCCGTCCTTGCGGCGGAGCTTCTGGCGAATCTGCGCAATCCGGCGGGGATCTTCGCCCGCCAGCAGCCGCGCAAACTGCCCGACCGCGGCCGCGCATAGCGCGTCGTTGCCGCTCTGGCTCGCCTCGCCGATTCCGGTGATCCCGGCGTCTGTCTCCACGACGACATGCAGCCAGTCGCCGCGATGGTTGACGCGTATACCGACGGTGGAGATGGACAGGATTTTCAACGGGTAGGCTCCCTTTTCTCATCTGCCTGGATCGAATAGCCCCGCCGCCATCAGTCGTTGCCTCTCGGCCACTCGCCCGGGCGCGTTCATTCGCAGAACTCTTAATGTCACTCGCGCTTCAGGAGAGAGAGGCTGCTAATGACCATTCGCGTAGCGAAAGTGTTCTTCCCAATTCTGGGTTCGGGGATTGAAGAGGGGAGTGTACTGACCGGTCACCGGGTCGATGGATCCAACATTGGGGCCCTTGTACCGGTTGCATCTCATGCACGCAAGAGCTAGATTGCCCAGATCCGTCTCGCCACCATGTTGTAACGAGATGATGTGGTCGGGTTCATGCCTGTGGAGGGCCATCGACTGGGGCAGTCGGCAATATTCGCAGATGTCGCCGGCGACTTCGCGCAAGGCTGTCCGTAACTCATCCGAAATTTCGCCAGCCATACTCTACTCCTTTTCGGCGGCGAGCTTCGAAGCAATCTCTGCCTTCAACATGACGAAAACGTGTTCGATTTCCTCCAACTCTTCCAATTCCTGCTGCTCTTTCCTGGAAAGCAGGCCCGTCCCGTTCAGGGCAAGAAGCCGCTCAAGGCGGGTCTGTCTCTCTCGGCTTACATGATAGTCCTGGACCTCCTGTGGCGAAGGGTTGTCGCCCAGGAATTCGATCAGGTCTGCTGCTGTTGCCGCCGCTTCCGTTCTAAGGCCCAAGAGCGAAATCTCGAGTATAGAAGGCATCCATTGGTCCATAGACTGGACTTTTTTGGCTAGACTGTCTGGCAACTGTATCGTTACTTGCGTCATCATCCTTTAGCTTTTGCCATGGCGGATGCCAGATCGCCATATCCTGGAAAACAATCCGCGACCACTTTTGACTCAGTGGACCGTCCAACCGCCGTCGATGGTGACGCCGGCGCCGGTCATATAACTGGAGGCGTCGCTGGCAAGGAAGACAGCCAGCCCGCCGATCTCGTCGAGGTCGCCCCAGCGGCCGAGGGGGATGCGGGCGACGAACTTGCTGTACTCGACCGGGTCCTCTTTCAACTGCGTGTTCATCTCGGTGGCGAAAGGGCCGGGCAGCATGGCGTTGACCGTGATGTTGTAGGGCGCCCACTCCAGAGCGAGCGCACGCGTCATCTGCCACACCGCCCCCTTGCTGGAAGCGTACGGCGTCCGTTCGGGCAGGGCAATGATCGAAAGGGTGGAGCCAACGTTGATGACCCGACCGTAACGCTGCGCTTTCAGATGGATGGCGGACGCGCGGCAGATGTTCCACACGCCGGTGGTGTTGGTGGCAATCACGCGCTGAAACTCCTCCGGCTCAAGCTCTTCGATCGGTCCGCGGATGTTGATGCCGGCGTTGTTGACGAGAATGTGCAGGCCGCCGAAGTCGGCGATCACTTGCTGAACGACCTGGGCGGACTGCTGTGTGTCGCTGACATCGCAGGCATAGCCGCGCACGCCCTGGGGCGGATCGTTCGGAGCGTCGCGATCGGGCAGATGTTCAGGGTCCGGGAGTGACCGGGCGATTTCGGAAGCGGCCTCTTCGGCCCGGTCCTGGTCTCTGCTCGTGAGGGCGACGGCGGCGCCGGCCTCGGCCAGGGCCTGAGCCATCTGCCTGCCCAGCCCGCGATTGCCTCCCGTGACAAGGGCGACGCGACCGGTAAGCCTGAACTTGTCGAGAATGGACATATGCTCCTCCGCTGGATTGCTGGACTGAAGTGCTCGGCGCGAAAGTAGACCCGGCCGCTTTTCGCTTTCCCTCAAAAGAGGCTATCATACCCGACAAGCCGGTGGCAACATGAAAGCGCACAGTTTGACTTGGGGCGCGCCGGCCACAATACACCAAGAGATGGTCTTCCGCCATGGGCAACATGACATTTTCTTCTTCGAAACACAGCGATCTGCTTGAGTTCACCCGCCTCCTGGCCGAAGAGAGCGGTTCGATTATTCGCCACTATTTTCGGACCGATTATCGCGTCGACAGCAAGTCGGACGAGTCGCCGGTTACGGTGGCCGACCGGCAGGCCGAGGAACGAATGCGCGAGCTGATCACCGACCGCTTTCCCGCGCACGGGATCCTCGGCGAAGAGTACGGCCATCACCAGCCGGACGCCCCCTTCCAGTGGGTGCTGGACCCGATCGACGGCACGAAGAATTTCATCAGCCACGGCTACCTGTTCGGCACGCTGATTGCGTTGACGTACGAGGGGCAGGCTTTGCTGGGGGCGATCCATCAGCCGATCGTGGAGGACCTGCTGCTAGGTGACGGTGAGACGACCTGGCTGAACGGGGAACCGGTGCGCGTGCGTGCGTGCGCAAGCATCGAGGAGGCTGTTTTCCTGACGACAAGCCATTACAATGTGGCCAACCACCAGGACGGCCCGGCCTTCGAGGCCGTGGCGCAAAGGGCGGCGCGCTATCACACCTGGGGCGACTGCCACGGCTATTACCTGGTGGCGGTTGGGGGCGCCGACGTTATGACCGATCCGGTGATGAATTTCTGGGACAGGGCCGCGCTGGTGCCGATTATAGAAGGGGCAGGCGGCCGCATCACCGATTGGCAGGGCGGAGACCCGCTGTATGGAAGCGGGGTCATCGCCAGCGGCGGCGGCTTTCACGACGAGCTGATCCAAATGCTCAATCCGCCCAGGCAGAACAGTTGAGAGATTTTCGCGGGCTCGAGAGGTCACAATAGGATTTTTGGGCGAATGATCACGGAGGCACGAAAAGTAAGATGTTGCTGGCAGAAAAGGTGGTCCTGATCACCGGCGCAGGCTCGGGCATAGGGCGGGCAACAGCCAATCTCTTTGCCGAAGAGGGCGCCAGGGTGGTAGTCGCGGACATCAATGCGGACAGCGGACAGAACACCACGGACTCGATCCGGGCGGCGGGAGGCGATGCGCTGTTTGTGCAGGGGGACGTTTCACAGCTGGATGATGTCGAGACGATGGTCCGAACCGGCATCGATCGGTACGGACGCCTGGATATCGTCCACAGCAACGCCGCTTCCTTCGCCATGGGCACAGCGACGGAGCTGAGCGAGGAGGAATGGGACCTCACCATCGACGCCAGTCTGAAAGCGACCTGGATGCTGGCCCGCTGCGCGATGCCGCAGATGCTGGCACAAGGCGCGGGCGTTTTCGTGATTACCGGCTCGGTCCATGCACTGCGTGGATATGCCGATTATACGGCTTACCAGGCTGCCAAGGGGGGACTGTTTGCGCTGACCCGTGCGCTGGCCGCCGATTATGCGCCGAATATCCGGGTCAACTCGATTCTGCCGGGCGCGGTCGTGACCGGCCTGTGGGACCCCATATCGGAAGAAGACCGGGAGAAGATCGCACAGATGTGCCCGCTCAGGCGCAACGGCAGCCCGGAGGAGATCGCGCAGGCGGCGCTCTTCCTGGCATCCGATATGTCCAGCTACATGACGGGAAGTCACGTTGTGGTCGACGGCGGGCTGAGCTCGGTCATGATGCTGCCGGAGGATATTTCGCTTTAAAACGAAAGGGACGAAACACCTGCCAATAAGGTAACATGAGGCTGCTCAGCTGGGAAACTGCAAAGATTTCCTTCCACACTCGCCCCTAGAATACTGTGTGGAGTGTTGAGAGTGTTGCGGCAGACACAATCTGTGGATGAGTGCATTGAATGCCACGGGAAAGGAGAAATCAAGTGACGCAGTCGGTAGATTTTATTGAAACGCTTGACAACGTCGTAGCTGAAGAAGACGGCCTCTCATTCGAGGAATATGACATTACCTCAAGCCCTAATGACTTCAACGTCAAGACGATTGTTGATTTCATCGAAAGTGGGATCTTCAGAATTCCTGTCTTTCAACGAAACTACGTTTGGACTATAAATCGGGCTTCAAAGCTAATTGAGTCAATTATTCTTGGGCTTCCGGTTCCGCAAGTCTTTCTCTATGAGACCGCTAGAAATCAATACCTTGTCATTGACGGCCAGCAGCGATTGATGTCAATTTACTTCTTTTTGAAGATGCGATTTCCTCTAATGAAGAAGAGAGGTGCACTTAGAGCAGTGTTTGACGAAACGGGAAGCATTCCTCCCGAGGTGTTTGCAGATGACGAATTCTTTTCCAAGTTTAACTTGAGACTTCCCGGAAAATCACCCCAAGTTCCGAACGAGTTACATGGCCTCAATTATGAGACACTTGGCGATCTGCAGACTTCACTGAATCTGAGAACAATCAGGTGCGTATTCGTAAGGCAGAACTTTCCTCAAGATGACGATTCATCGATTTTCGAAATATTCGATCGACTGAACACCGGAGGTGAGAACCTGACTGCCCAAGAAATCCGGATTAGCCTTTACAATTCGGACTTCATGAAGATGGTGTCTCGCTTTAACGCAGATAAGCGATGGCGCAATCTAATCGATCAGCCAGAGACTGATCTGCGCATGAGAGATGTCGAAATCCTGCTCAGAGGCTTTGCTATGCTCTCTAAGGGTAGCAATTATGCACCGTCAATGACAAAGTTCTTGAATGAATTTGCAAAGGAGATGCAGGAAGGAACTGAAAGTGAGGTCAAGTTGCTTGGCGACATCTTGTCCGCGTTTCTGGACATGTGTGTCGACTTCCCAGCAGGAATATTTGGAACGTCTTCGAGAAAAGTTAATATTTCTGTCTTCGAGTCGGTCTTTTCTGCGGCATGTGAAGCGGGTTACAAGAATGGGACGGGTCATGTTGCCCAGATTTGTGAATCCAAAATCGATAAACTGAAGAAAGACGCCGCATTTTTGGACGCTGCCAGGACTAAGAGTACTGACACCGAAAAGGTAAAGACTAGACTGAGACGTGCAAAAGAGATATTGATGGGATGACTGATGGCGACTAAAGTTGATGCACGTGTCATTGAATCGCTTATAGAGAGGCACAAGGCAATAAGCTTTTTTTTGGATGACCACAAGGAGATTACTCTTCGCGATTACGCCGATAGCGAGTTTCGGAAAATCCTAGTATTGAGCATTGCAAGCTTTTTTGAACAGCAAATTACCGATGCTGTAGCAAGTCTCGCGGCCAGTACAAATTCGAAACCAGTAGAGAATCTGATCAGGAGGAAAGCAATCTCACGCCAGTACCACACGTATTTCAACTGGGAGGGAAAAAACGCTAATGCATTCTTGGGGCTTTTCGGAGACGAGTTCAAGGATGAGGTCGGGCAGGAAATCAGGAGTAATCCTTCACTAGATGAAGGGTGCAAATCATTCCTTCAACTAGGCCTTGAAAGAAACAGTTTAGTGCACTCAAATTTCGCAAGTGCTCCGATGGATTGAACATTGGAGGAGATCCAGGATTCATTTGGGAAGGCACTTGACTTTATTGATTACCTGTCAAAGAGAATTCAGCCGCAGCAATGAACTCCCCGTTATCGACTACTAGCGGCTTGAGTTGCGAGTCATCTTGCTGAGCAACTTTTTTTGAAGTCAACCGAATTGAATGGCTGAACTTCCTTAGCAGGGATGAAGAGGCCATAGTCCACAGGGCGAGACTCAGCAATGGACCAAAAGATAGTCCTGCCGGCCTCCGAAGCGACAGTGCAGGAATTCGACTTTGGCGAGCTGGTCTGGTATGCCAACGGCAAGATGGGCAATAGCGAAACCATGACCTTCGGACGCGCCATTCTGAAAGCCGGGCAAGCCAATTTCCGCCATTACCACCCCAACTGCGAGGAGATTCTGCACGTCCTCAGCGGCCGAATTGTCCACTCGCTCGGGGACGAGCTCTACCCGATGGGGCCGGGAGACACGATTGTGGTCCCGCCAGACGTCGTCCACAACGCCAGCAACGATGGTGAGGAGACGGCGGTCATGTCGATCCTCTTTTCGACTCCAGACCGCCAGACGGTTGTCGTTGACGACAGTGAGAAGGCTGGCGGATAAGCTTTGGCCGAGGTCACCGAACAGTTCTCATTCAGCTACCGCCACTGGTGAAAGGAAGGAACGGGATGCAGTCCACACAGCCAGGCCAGACGGGACGCGAGGCGCTGAAGATTGACTGGTACCGCGTGCCGCTGGCGCGCGCCGATCTCAACGCGCTCAATCGACGCAGCGATTGGCAGGGAGGACTGCAGGTCGCCGGCCACTTGGGACTGGTGGTGATAACCGGCATTGCGGCCTGGTACGCGGCCGGCCAACTTCCCATGCTTGCGCTTCTCCTGGTCCTGCTCCTGCACGGCACGTTCTACTCCTTTCTCTATAATGGTACGCACGAGCTCCTGCACAACACCGTTTTCAGGACGAGGGCACTGAATGTCTTCTTTGCCCGCTTCCTCAGTTTCCTCGTGTGGCGCAACCACCTGATGTTTTCCACCAGCCACGTCGAGCACCACAAGTACACGCTGCATCCGCCCGACGACCTCGAGGTCGAGCTGCCGATGGAGCTGACCGTGGCCGGCTTCCTGAAGAACGCCGTCGTCGATCCGTGGATATTCTATGACACCATGAAGTCGACATTACGCCTCGCCTTCGGCAAATTGGAAGGAGAGTGGGAGCACTCGCTCTTTCCTCCGGAAGCGGCGCAAAAGCGGCGTCAGCTTTTCGCCTGGGCGCGCTGGCTGCTGCTGGGACACGGCCTGATCCTGGCGGTTTCGCTCTACTTTGGCTGGTGGCTGCTGCCCGTACTGACGACCTTCGCACCCTTCTACGGCGGATGGCTGCGCTACCTGTGCAACAATCTGCAGCACGCGGGGTTGCAGGACAATGTGCCCGATTTTCGACTCTGCTGCCGCACGGTCTATCTCAATCCATTCACCAGCTTCCTCTACTGGCAGATGAACTATCACACCGAACATCACATGTACGCGGGCGTTCCGTGCTACAATCTGCCGAAGCTGCACCGGCTGATCCGGCCGGAAATGCCGGAGTGCAAACGGGGTCTGCTGCCCGCGTGGATCGAAATTATCAGGATCATGAGGAAGCAGAAAGAGGACCCCGCCTACCAGCACATCCCCGAGTTGCCTACGCCTGCTCCGATCTGAGCGCGCCCGACATCCCGCGGCGCAACGTTCTTGCCGCGCCGTGAAACGGCAGCTGCAGGCCGGAGATTGAAGCTGTTCCAATTTCACCAGTCGATCCAAATATCAAGGTCCCCAGCAGGAGAAAGCCATGACGGAACGTATGCTGTATGTCGGCACCTATACGCAGCGAGACAGCGAAGGAATCTACTTCTATCGTTTTGACACGGACAGCGGCGCGTTGCGCCGGGAGGCCGTTTACCCCGCGCTGGCCAATCCCTCCTTCCTGGCGCTTCATCCCAGCGGGAAGAATCTATATGCAGTGAACGAAGACCAGGAGGCCGGACAAGTCAGCAGTTTTGCGGTCGACAGCGAATCCGGCGGCCTGACCTTCCTGAACCGGCAGCCGACGCACGGCAGCGCGCCCTGCCATCTGGCCGTCGAACCGGAGGGAAATACGCTGGTCGTCGCCAACTATTACAGTGGCAACGTGGCGGTCTATCCCTGAACGCCGACGGTTCAATCTGTGGAGCGTTGCAGGACATTCAGCACCATGGCAGCGGGCCGAACCGGGAGCGGCAGGAGGCCGCACATGCGCACTCCGCGACGGTCAGTCCCGAAGGTTGCCATGTCTACGTGGCCGACCTGGGCATCGACAAGGTGATGATCTACCGCATCGTCGACGGGCGGCTGGAAGCCAACGACCCCGACCATGCGCCGCTGCACGCCGGCGCCGGCCCGCGCCACTTTGACTTCCATCCCAATGGGCGCTTCGCGTACGTTATCAATGAACTGGACCTGACGGTCACGGCCTGCGCCTACGATGGCGGCAGCGGCGCCTTGACGCCCTTTCAGACGCTCTCCACACTGCCGGAGGACGTGGAAGACCGCAGTGGATTCAGCTGCGCCGACATTCACGTGTCACCCGACGGTCGCTTCGTTTACGGCTCGAACCGCGGCCACGATACGATCGCCGTCTTCGCGGTTGACGACGTCAGCGGTCAGCTGACTGCGGCGGGGCACGCTTCAACGCGCGGCCGAACGCCGCGCAACTTTACGCTCGATCCGACCGGCGCATGGCTCTTGGCCGCCAACCAGGATTCAGACGACATCGGCGTGTTCCGGCGAGATACCGACAGCGGGCAACTCACGCCTCACGGTGAGCTGGTCTGGGCGCCGATGCCGGTCTGCCTTCTGTTCGGCCCGTAACCGCAACCGGAGCCCATTTCGTGCAATTCGGCGTATTCTACGAACATCAGCTGCCCCGGCCTTGGGGCGAGGAGAGCGAGCACCGTCTGCTCAAAGAGGCGCTGGAGCAGGTGGATCTGGCGGACCGTTTGGGGATCGAATACGCCTGGGAGGTGGAGCACCATTTCCTGGAGGAGTACTCCCATTCGTCGGCGCCCGAAGTCTTCCTGGCAGCTTGCAGCCAGCGCACAGAGCGGATCCGGCTGGGCCACGGCATCGTGCTCATGCCCAGCGGCTTCAACCACCCGGCGCGCGTCGCCGAGCGCCTCGCCACGCTGGACCTGATCAGCGACGGGCGCGTCGAATGGGGCACCGGCTCGGCCAGCAGCCGCAGCGAGCTCGAGGGATTCGGCATTGACCCCGAGAAAAAGCACCTGATGTGGGAAGAAGCCGTGCGCGAAGCGGCCAAAATGATGGTGATGGAACCGTACGCCGGCTTTTGCGGGCAGAGTTTTGCCATGCCGGCGCGTAATGTGGTGCCCAAGCCGCTGCAGAAACCGCATCCTCCGTTGTGGCTGGCCTGCTCGAACCGCGAGACGATCAAGATCGCGGCCCGTTATGGCATGGGCGCGCTCACCTTCGCTTTCATCGATCCCGCCTCCGCGGCCCACTGGGTGGACGAATACTACGAAACGTTTGAGCGGGAGTGCAGGCCGATCGGAAGGGCGGTCAACCCGAACATAGCAATCGTCGCGGGGTTCATGCTGCATGAGGACGCGGCAGAGGCCGCGCGGCGCGGCGCGCGCAACTTTCAGTTCTTCGGCTATGCATTAAGCCACTTCTACATCAGCGGCAGCCACCTGCCCGGCAACTTCGACCTCTGGGAAGAGTTCCAGCGCAACATGCCTGAGGAAACTGAACCTGCTGCCGGCATCGGAAGTCCCGACCAGGTGCGGACGAACCTGGAGGCGCTTGAAGCCGCCGGCGTCGACCAGGTCGTGTTTGTACAACAGGCCGGCAACAACCGCCACGAACACATCTGCGAGTCGTTGGAGCTGTTCGCAGAGCGGCTGCTGCCGGCGTTCAAGGAGCGGGACGAGGTCCACAGGAAATGCAAAATGGAAAGGCTGGCGCCGGCTATCGAGCGGGCCATGGAGCATCTGAGCGACCTGCGGCCAATCGAGGAACTACACCCTCTGGACGCCTATCCGCTGCAGGCGGCCAAAGCCGGGCTTGCCGAAGAGCCGCAACGCCCGGTTGACGGCGACAATATCGTCACCGCGATCGCAGGGCGCGGCTGAAGAGTTCGCTCAGACCTGGTCGCGGCAACCATTCAAGACTGTCCCAACGGCCGTCGATCAGCTCCCTTCGATCGCCGCACGCCTCTGATGCGCCGACCTGATCCGCTCCGTGTCGAACTTCGCCGAGCGGTCGAAGCGGTAGATGCCGTTCTGCTCCTGGTAGATGTCGGTCAATTGCGTATAGCAGTAGCCGAAGTGGGCGGGATCGTCCAGCAGAATGGCGCACAGTCGCGTGAAGCGCGCGTAAAACTCCTCGATCGACCGCGGCCGTTCTCCGTAGCCCCAGGAGTCCTCATCCTGCCTGGCAGCGGGATTCCACCAGATGCCGCCGAATTCGCTGACGAAAAACGGTTGACCGCGGTAGGGGATCGACCAGGTCTGCCCGTCGCGTCCGTTGCAGTAGGGCTGGCCTTCGGCCACGCGGGCGTGGTGCGAGGCGAAAATCTCGGGGTCCTGCGTGTAGTCGTGGCAGTCGTATATGTCGGCTTCGGGGACGCGATGGGAGTAGCCGGAGGCGTCAAGAACGGGACGGGACAGGTCGATCGCTTTGGTGGCGAGGAACATGCCGCGGGTGACCGAGTCAAGCTTCGTGATGCGGTCGTGCAGCGGTTGCCAGGTCTCGTTCAGGGGGCACCACCCAACGATCGAGGGGTGGGAATAGTCTCGTTCGAGCACTTCCAACCATTCGGTGATGTAGGAAGCGGTCGGTTGCTGATGATTTTCGTGGGCGCCGAAGCCCCGGCAGCCCCAGTCGCCAAACTCTCCCCAGAGCAGGTACCCGAGACGGTCGGCGTGGTAGAGGAACCTCTCTTCGAAGACCTTCTGGTGCAGCCGAGCGCCGTTGAATCCTGCATCCATGCTCAGCTCTATGTCGCGGCGCAGGGCCTCGTCGCTCGACGCGGTCATAATACCGTCCGGGTAATAGCCCTGGTCCAGCACCAACCGCTGGAAGACCGGTTTTCCGTTGATCGTGATTGCCCTGCCTTCGATCGCGACACTGCGCAGACCGGCGTAGCTGCGGGCCTCGTCCAGGGTTGTCCCGTCCCCGTCCACCAGGCGCAGGATGACATCGTAGAGATACGGATTTTCGGGCGACCACAGCCGTCGACGCTCTGCGGGGACCGCCAGGTCCAGGCGCAGGCCGAGGTCCAGCTCAGCCGAACATGCCGCTTCGCTGACAACACCGGCGCCGTCGAGCAGCTGCGCGTGCAGCCGCAGCCCCTTTCGGCTGACAGGCTTCGCCTGGGCCAGGACGCCCTGTCGATGGACGAGCGGCTGTTCCAGCCGGAACGCGCTGTTGGCCACATCAGGCGAGATGCGGGGACGGCCGAGATGTATCGCCGGGACGGGCTCCATCCAAACGCTCTGCCAGATGCCGGTAGTGCGTACGTAAATGGCGCGGTGCGGACCCAAAGTCTGGGCCTGCTTGCCGCGCGGCTGTGGATCGCGGTGGTCGTCGCGGGCGCGCACGACGATTTCAGCGCGTTGGCCGGGCCCGGCTGCTCCGCTCAGATCGCAGGTGAATGGGCTGAACCCACCGCGGTGACGGCCAACTTCGACGCCGTTTACCCATACGGTGGCGTCGTAGTCGACCGCCTGGAAATGGAGGAGTACCTGTCGTCCGCGCCACTGGCCGGGTATCTCGACCTCCCGGCGGTACCAGACGGCCTGCAGGAAGTCGTTGTTCTCCACGCCGGAGAGCTTCGATTCCGGGCAGAATGGGACAGTAATGCGGTCGATGAGCGGGCCTTCCCGCAACCCTCGTTCCAGGCCGCTGTCGCCCTGATCGATCTCAAATTGCCACTCGCCGTTGAGGCAGAGCAACTCCTTGCGGACGAACTGCGGCCGCGGGTATTCGGGGCGCGGAATCGACATTATTGGCCTCCACGCAGGGGTCGTTGAGAGAGGATCAATCAGTTCCTGTCCGGCACGAGCAGCACCTTGGAGACGTTGCCAGGGCTGTGGACGAGCCTGTGAAACCAGTCGCCGCCATCGGCAAGAGGGGCTTCGACGATCCACGGTTCAAGGCGGTAGTTTCCGGCGTGGAGCTGGTCCAGACCCTGCACGAAATCGGCAGCGCCGTAGGCAAAGCTGCCGCGCACCGTCAACTCCTGGCGGATAATCGCCGCGGCCGGCATCGGGCTGATCTCCTCGTGCAGCCCCGAAAGGATGAGCGTACCGGCGTTGCGGGTGGCGGCCACGCACTGGCTGCGGGTCCCGCCCGTGCCGACTGCGTCAACCGAGACGGCGACACCCTCGCCTGCTGTTTCGTCTTTGACGAATTCGACGAGATTGGGGCCCTGACCTGTCGCGTCAGGTCCTGGCCCTGCGGGCGAAAAGGTTATGCCGCCGAGCGCCCCGCCCATCGCCAGCCGTTCGGGATCGAGATCGGCGATGAAGATCCGCTCAACGCCCGCCAGCTTCAGCGCCTGCAACGCGAGCAGCCCAATCGGGCCCGCGCCAATGATCAGCGCCGACTCGCCCGCCACGTCGCCGGCCAGGGCGCCGATGCGTACGCCGACGCCCACCGGCTCGGTCAGCGCGCCGGTGCGCAGCGGCATCCCTTGCGGCAGCTTGTGGACGAGGAATGCCGGGATGCTGACATATTCTGCAAAAGCCCCAGGACGGTGCGCGCCCACCAGCCGCCGCTCCGGGCAGAGTTGGGTCAGCCCCAAACTGCAGGTGCGGCACTGGTCGCAATAGGTGAGCGGGTTGACCGTCACCCAGTCACCGCTCTCGAGACCGGTTACGTCGCGCCCGAGCTCCACGATTTCGCCGGAAAACTCATGGCCCATGACGAGCGGCGGCGTGCGCAGGGCGTTGTGGCCCAGGTAGCCGCTCAGCTCGGAGCCGCAGATGCCGGCATAGGCGACGCGGATGACGACCTCTGAAGCCGACGGCGCAGGCTCAGGCTGCTCCTGCATCTCCATATTTTCCGGCGCGGTCCAAACGAGCGCTCGCATCGAACTCCTCCACAGTTTGGTTGGTGTAACGTATGGCAACATGATACGGAATCGCGGCACGAACCGCAATAAGGACAGCACGTCAATTCGGTGCAAACGACGCCGTTCCTCGGCGATTCATCGCCTCGTTCCCAGTGGCTACAGCTTGCGCGGAACACGGCTTACGGGTAGGCTTTGAAGGGCGAAACGAAGCGTGCAGGCCCCGCCGAACATCCAACCTTGCCGTCATATCCGAGGAGCGTTTCATGAAGATCACCGACATCACGGCCTACCCTGTCTGGGCCGGCCAGCGCAACTTTCTCTTCGTCGTCGTGGACACAGACGAAGGCATCTACGGCGTGGGCGAGTCCGGCCTTACGGGCCGCGAAGAGGCGGTAATCGGCGGCATCAGCCATTTCAAGGACCTTCTCGCAGGCCAGGACCCGTTTCGCATCGAGCACATCTGGCAGGTGATGTTCCGGGGCGGCTTTTTCCCCGCCCAGCGTGTGCTGAGTTCGGCAATGTCCGCCATCGACATCGCGCTGTGGGATATCAAGGGCAAGGCGCTTGGCGTGCCGGTCTACGAACTGCTGGGCGGTCGCGTGCGCGACAAGGTCGTCTGCTACCCCCACAACCATACCGATGCGCTGGAGGTGGAGCCGCTCGTCGAGAGCTGCCTGGAGACAAAAGAGCAGGGCTGGAAATTCGTGCGCTGGGGCCTGCCGCAGGACGGGGAAATCCTCGAACCGCGCGACTCTGTTCGGGCGGCATTGCGCCAGTTTGAAGCGGTACGCGAAGCGATGGGCGACGAGATCGGCATCTGCTTCGACGTGCATACCCGCCTGGACCTGCCCGACGTCATCTGGCTCTGCCGCGAGGTCGAGCAGTACGCGCCCTTCTTCATCGAAGACCCGCTGCGCAGCGAGAACCCGGACTCGTTCAAGACGTTGCGGCCGCGCACGCACGTGCCCCTGGCCGCAGGCGAGCAGTTCTCATCCAAATGGGAGTTTCGCCAGCTGATCGAGGAGGAGTGGATCGACTATGCCCGCGTCGACATGTGCATCGCCGGCGGCTTCACCGAGGCGCGCAAGATCGCCGGCTGGTGCGAGACGCACTACATCAAGCTGGTTGTTCACAATCCGCTCGGGCCGGTCTCCTCGGCAGCCTGCCTGCAGATGAACATGGCGACGCCCAACTTCGGCGTACAGGAACAGCCGCGTAAGCCCGGGGAAACGCTGCCCGAGATCGTGCCCGTTTATCCCCACTGGGAAGACGGCTACATGACGCCGACCGACCTGCCCGGCCTCGGCATCGAGTTCGACAGGGAGGAAGCCGGCCGCAATCCTTATCGCAAACGGGATATGCCGAACGTGCGGCGCAAAGATGGCTCCTTCACCAACTGGTGAGCACACCGGGGAGCAGCGACGTTCTACCGGCGAGGCCTAAAGGGGCGAGAAAGATGAAAAAAGCAGCCGTGTTTGGACCGAAAGAGGGGGGCGTCGTCGATGCGCCCGAGCCCAGCGCGTCGGAAAACTGGGTCGTTGTCAAGATCCATTCGGCGCCAATGTGCACCGAGTTCAAGACCTACCTGGGCGGGGACGAGGCCCCTTACCTGGGCCATGAAGCCGCCGGAGAGGTCGTTGCCGTGGCCCAGCCCTGCCGCGTAAAGGAGGGAGACAGGGTCGTGGTCATGCCGCAGACGCCATGCGGCCTCTGCGAGCTCTGCCTCGATGGCGAATACATTCACTGCCAGGACATCGCTTCGCCGCCGCCGGAAGCTGGCGAGGAAGAGGGCCGGGCGACGATGGCGCAGTTCATGCTCAAGCAGGACTGGCTGCTGGTCCCCATCCCCGACGGCATCTCTTACGACCACGCTTCGATGGCCTGCTGCGGCCTGGGCCCCACCTTCGGCGCGGTGCAGCGGGCCGGCGTTGGCCCGGACGACGCCCTGCTGATCACCGGCCTTGGGCCGGTCGGTCTCGGCGGCGTTATCAACGGAGCCCATCGCGGGGCGAAGGTCATCGGCGTCGACACCAACAAGTACCGGGCAGCCGTTGCCCTGGAGCTGGGCGCGACCGCCGTCATCGATCCCACCGACCCCGAAGCGCTCGCAGAGACGCTGGCGCTCACCAGGGACGGCCGCGGCGTCAACCACAGCATCGACTGCTCCGGCGTTGTCGCCGCGCACCGCTTCTGCATTGACGCGACGCGACGCAAGGGCACCGTCAGCTTCGTCGGCGAAAGCCGGCAGGAGACGCCGATCATGGTGAGTTCCGACATGCTGCGCAAGGGGCTGAGCCTGCACGGCTCGTGGCACTACAACATGGCCGACACACCGCAGATTCTGCGCGTGATCGCGGCCAACCGCGACAAGCTGGACCGGCTGATCACCCACCGTTTCCCCCTTGATCGTGTTGCTGACGCCTGGGAGCTGCAGGCGAGCGGCGAGTGCGGCAAGGTGATGCTCAAGCCGTGGGCGTAGCTTTGGAAGAAGGTCGATTCGGTCGCGTCTACATGAAAGGACAAGCATGTCCCCATGCGAGACCTGCTAAAGCAACAGTTCGGGTATGGCAAGTTTCTCCCGCTTCAGGAAGAGATCATTTCCAGCGTCATGGATGGAAAGGATGCCGTCGCTCTCATGCCAACGGGCGGGGGCAAATCGCTCTGCTACCAGTTGCCGGCGCTGCGGCTTGACGGGCTGACCCTGGTTATCTCTCCCCTGATCGCGCTGATGAAGGACCAGGTCGATGGGCTGCGCGCGAACGGCATCGAAGCGGCGTTCATCAACAGCACGCTCCCTTACGCAGAGATCAACCGCGTCCAGACCCGGGCCCAGCAGGGCGTTCTCAAGATCCTCTACGTCGCGCCGGAGAGGCTGGTTCAATCCGGGTTCCAATATTTTCTATCCCGTCTCAAAGTCAGCCTGGTTGCCGTGGACGAGGCGCACTGTATCTCCGTGTGGGGGCACGATTTCCGCCCCGACTATCGCAAGCTGGGCGACCTTCGCCGCAGTCTTGCGCACGTGCCCTTCCTGGCGCTGACGGCGACGGCCACCGAGCGTGTGCGAAAGGACATCGTCGAACAGCTGCAGCTGAGACAGCCGCGGCAGTTCATCGCCAGCTTCAACCGCCCCAATCTCAGCTACGCTGTTCTCCCCAAGCGCAAGGACATCTATGATACGCTGGCGGACCTGCTCCAGAAGCACAAGAATGAGTCCGCCATCATCTATTGCACTTCGCGTAGCGATACCGAGAGTCTGGCGGCGCGTTTGCGCAATAACGGCTTCGATGCTCAGCCGTACCATGCCGGCCTTGACGGCGGCGTGCGGCGAGCCACGCAGGAGCGCTTTATTCGCGACGAGCTTTCGATCGTCGTCGCGACCATCGCATTTGGCATGGGCATCGACAAGCCCAATATCCGGCTGCTGGTTCACCATGACCTGCCCAAGTCGCTGGAAGGGTACTACCAGGAGACGGGTCGCGCCGGACGCGATGGGTTGCCAAGCAGGTGTGTTCTCTTCTACACCTATGGCGACGCGGAGAGGCAAAAGTTCTTTGTCGACCAGATCGAGGACGAGGCGGAACGGACCAACGCCCGCGAAAAGCTGGCGCAGGTTGTCGAGTTCTGCCAGCTTCAGGAGTGCAGGCGGAAGCATATTCTTGGCTACTTTGGAGAGACGTGGCACGAGGAGAACTGTGGCGGCTGCGATTTCTGTCTGACGCCCCGGGAGGAGTTTGACGCCACCCTCATCGCCCAGAAGGTCCTGTCGGCCGTGATCCGCACGGGCGAACGCTTCGGCAGCAACCATGTCAGGGCCGTCCTGCGCGGGGGAAACACGAAAGGCATCAGGCAGTGGGAACATAACAATCTCAGCGTCTACGGCATCGCTAAGGACCTCTCCACGGCTGAAATCAAAGAGATCTTCGGTCTGCTGGTCGCAGAAGGATTTCTCTACCAGAACAGCAAGGAGTTCCCAACATTTGGCGTGACCGAAACGGGCAGAAGTTTTCTCAGGAATCGGGAGGCGTTGACACTCGCAAGACCCAAGCGCGAGAAGGAGAAAGCGTCTACTGCCAGCCGCGCGGCGCTGGACTATGACCAGGCGCTGTTCGACGAATTGCGTGAACTGCGGCGTCAGCTGGCCTCAGAAAGAAAGGTGCCGCCGTACATTATTTTCGGCGATGCCACGCTGCAAGAGATGGCATATTACATCCCTCAGAGCCGGGAAAGCCTGTCGCGCATCACGGGAGTGGGCAAGGTGAAGTTTGAGCAGTTGGGCGAGGCGTTCTTGTCAGTTATCTGCGGTTATGCAAGTTCCAACAACCTGGAAGAGCGGGCGAATCCCGGCTACCCTGCGAATGATTTACGTCGTGTAAGAGATGAAATTGTCGCAGGTTCGACCCTTGATCAGACAAAACAGATGCTGCGGCAGGGCCTGACGATTGAGGAGGTAGCGCAACGGCGTGGTCTCGCGTACAGAACAATCTCGGAGCACCTGGAGCGTCTTCTCCGGTCCGGTGAGGATATTGATCTTCGACCGCTGATGCCGCTGCCTGAACGTCTCGAAGAAATCAGGGCTGCCTTCGAGGAGACCGGCGGGTCGTACCTGGCGCCGGTCAAGGAGATTCTCGGCGACCACTACTCATATGATGAGATCAGGCTGGTAAGGATTTACCTAGATCAGCAGGCCGGGATGGCGCAAGGGCCTGTTGACAAGACCTGATTTGACTGGAAGAGAGGAAGTTTAACTGCCGATGCCCGCTTGAGTACAGTCGTCGGCGAGCGAGGGCACGCGCTTGCGGACACTTCCATCGTCGGCGACATTCCCCCCTCTGGAGGAGTAAACTTTTCGGCGGAACCGTTAAATGGGCCATGACACCAATTGAGATGTGGACGCCGCCTTCGGCTCCAAAAGGCCGCCGCCTAACGGAGGGTAAGAAATGAGCGGGGACCGCGAAGCGCTGGTTACGCTATACCATGCCACAAGGGGGCTCGAACTGGAACAAGAGCGACAACTGGCTGACCGACGCAACTCGTCTAATATGGTGTCGAAACCTACAACAGGGGGCGCGTCATCGTGGCTAACCGCGGCAAGCCGGGCCGTCTGATACCCCACCGCTTCCCCCTTGATCGTGTTGCTGACGCCTGGGAGCTCCAGGCGAGCGGCGAGTGCGGCAAGGAGATGCTCAAGCCGTGGGCGTAGCTTTGGAAGAAGTGCGATTGGGTCGTGTCTACATGAAAGGACAAGCATATCCCCATGCGAGACCTGCTAAAGCAACAGTTCGGCTATGACGAGTTTCTCCCGCTTCAGGAAGAGATCATTTCCAGCGTCATGGATGGAAAGGATGCGCTGGTGCTCATGCCGACGGGCGGGGGCAAATCCCTCTGCTACCAGTTGCCGGCGCTGCGGCTTGACGGGCTGACCCTGGTTATCTCGCCCCTGATCGCATTGATGAAGGACCAAGTGGACTCCTTGAGGTCCAAAGGCATCGCCGCCGCCTTTATAAACAGTAGCCTTGCGCCTTCCGAAATAGACCGAATTCAAGTATTGACGCAGCGCAGACATATAAAGATCCTCTACATTGCCCCCGAAAGACTTGCAAAGAATAGCTTCTTACGCTTTCTCGCCAATCTCAGAATCAGTCTCGTTGCCGTTGACGAGGCCCATTGCATCTCAGTTTGGGGTCACGACTTTCGCCCTGACTACCGAAAGATCGGAGCCCTCCGTCGCAGCTTGCCGAGCGTACCATTTCTTGCACTTACTGCCACGGCAACTCCCTTTGTTAGACGGGACATTATAGAGCAATTGAAATTGAAGAATCCGGGGCTGTATGTCGACAGCTTTAATCGGCCTAACCTCAAGTACAGCGTTGCAGCCAAAAGGAGTGAGGAAGATAGTTACTCCCGGCTCAAAGATCTACTTGAGGAGTACCGGGGCAAACCTGCGATCGTCTATCGAACCAAGAGGAAAGACGTTTATCGTCTTGCAAAGCGCCTCCAAAGCGACGGCTTCAAGGCGTATTCGTACCATGCAGGTTATGAGAATTCCGAGAGGCGCGTGATTCAGGATAGGTTTATGTCAGGACAAGCGGACATAATCGTTGCGACCATTGCTTTCGGTATGGGCATCGACAAGTCCGACATTCGGCTCATTGTTCACTTTGACTTACCCATGTCATTGGAGAATTACTATCAAGAGACAGGCCGAGCTGGGCGCGACAAGCTGCCCAGCAACTGTGTCCTGTTCTACCGTAGGAGCGACAGAAAGACGCCTGACTACTTCATCGGTCAGATGAAAGACGAAAGGCAGCAGAAAAGTGCACGGAAAAAGTTGGAGCAGGTGCTGGAGTTTTGCGAGCTAGAAACTTGCCGGAGGTCGTATCTCCTTAACTATTTTGGCGAGTCCTACCAAAAGAAAAACTGCGGAAGTTGCGACTTATGCTTGGAGGTCGCGCAGAGGAGACCTGTGCCCAAGAGCCGATCTGGGCTTCCGATCAGTAGCGAAATAGGGGACTTAGACATACTCCTTGCCATTAGAGACAAGCTGGCAGGCAAAGGGTCTCTTAACTGGAGCAAAGGCATTGCCGAGAGTCAATGGGAGGGAGTCACCTATGACACGACGAAACGCCCTCATGGAGTTACCCGGTTGGAACTAGACGGGTTCGGTCTGACCGGTGTAATTCCACCTGAAATGGGGCAGCTTTCAGAACTGAGAACAGTTGACCTTGCGTCGAACAAGCTGACCGGTTCGATTCCTTCAGAATTGGGCAATCTCGCCTTCTTGGAATGCCTATTCCTTTACCAAAACGATTTGAGTGGGCCGATCCCCCCGGATTTGGGTAATCTCAAAAACATGAAGGCGTTGCTTCTCAGTGACTGCAGCGTGAGCGGGCCGATTCCAGCAGAATTGGGCAACCTAGCTAGTCTGGAAGCGTTGTTTCTCGACAATAACAACCTGAGCGGCCATATTCCGGTTGAGCTAGGCAATCTCACTGAACTAAACAACCTATACCTTAAGGGAAACAAGCTGACAGGATGCATTCCCGACGCTTGGAAGCAAGTTAGAGAATCCGACGTAGATAGACTTGATCTGCCTTATTGCGGAGACAAGCTTCAACCCCTCCAAGTTTCCAGCGACAAGAGTAACCTTGACACTCTCCTGGAGATTAGCGAATTTTTGGATGCAGGGGGCACTTTGAACTGGGACGAGCAAGTTTCAATTCTTGAATGGGAGGGCGTTAGGCTGGACACATCCCAAGATCAGCCCAAAGTAACTGAATTGCGCCTCGCCGAGAAAGGATTGTCAGGTACTTTGCCGAATGAAATTGGCCGTCTCACGGATTTGAGAGTTCTGTATCTTAAGGGCAATGACCTGACTGGCGAGATTCCTCCAGAACTGGGATTGCTAAAGAAGCTCTATTGGCTCTCATTGTCAAACAATCGTCTCTCCGGTTCGATTCCTCGAGAACTGGGCAATCAAATTTACTTGAAACGCCTGTACCTTCGAGGCAATTCCTTAGAAGGGACGATACCACCAGATATAGGCCATTTGAAATGCTTAGAGTGGCTGGATCTCTCGCATAATAATTTGAGCGGCCTTATCCCTCCAGAGCTTGGCAAGCTCTCAGTTCTTGAATGCCTGCATTTATCACACAATTCTCTATCGGGCCCCATTCCTGACGAGATCGTCAGGCTACCTAAGCTCAGATCACTTTCGCTTTCGTCCAACGGCTTCAGCGGGCCCGTTCCGGCACAATTGCAAGATTTAGCAGAGAATGACATTGCCTACATGGGCTTTCCTGTTGGTAGCGCGCCTGCCTCTAAACCTCAAGCGATACACCACGCTGGCGCGAGCTCGTCTCAGCGAAATTTGCTAGTCCGAGTCATCGACAAGATGAAGACTCAGTTGTCTCCTCGCTAACACTGACAAAGCAGTAATTCGTAGTCTGGAATTCGGCAGGAACTCTGACTATGACCTACAAATGCGCCATCGTCGGCGTGAGCGGCGGACGCGCCAACGGCCATGCCGCCGCATACGCGCACATCCCCCGCGGCCAACTGGCCTGCATCGCCACGCGCAACCGCGAGAATCTCGACGCATTCGGGGAGCGCTGGTCGGTTGACCGCCGCTATACCGACTACCGCGACATGTTCGCGCGCGAGAAGCCGGACCTGGTGCATGTCAACACGCCGCCCGACGTTCGCCTGGAGGTGATGGAGGCCGCCGAGGCCACCGGCGTCGGCGCGCTCATCATCGAGAAGCCGCTCGCGATCCAGGCCGAGGACTACCTGGCGATAGAGGCTTTCTCACAGAAAAGCAAACTGAAAGTGGCCATCAACCACCAGCTGCATTTCCATCCCCGCCGCAAGCATCTGCAGGAATTGGTCGGCGAGGGCGCAATCGGCGCGCTGCGCTTCATCGACGCCAGCGCCCGCATGAACATGGCCTACCAGGGGACACACGTCCTGCAATCGATCGCCGCTTTCCATCCGCAGGGCGTGCCGGGCGCCATCTTCGCCCAGGTTTCCGGCGCAAATGGCTTGCAGGAGAGCCCGAGAAACCACTACGCGCCCGACGCGACCGCGGCGACGATTCGCTACGAGGACGGCGTCGGCGCGCTGCTGCGCTGCGGAACAAACGGCGCCTATGCGCTGGCCGGCGATGAGCGCGTCAACGTGCATAAGCAGCTGACCGTATACGGCTCCGAAGGCCATGTCCATTGGAGCATGTGGGGCTGGGAAACGTTGGTGCGGGGCCGGCGCGAGCGCGGAGAACACAACTATCGCGACGAGGACATTCTGGGCCAGGCGGCGATGACGGAGGCGGCGTTCGACTGGTTGGAGGACGATGGCCGCTCGCATCCCCTGAATCTCGATATGGCGCTGCAGGACTTCCACATCGTGCTCAAGTCTTATATGAGCGCGCTGAACCGGCGGGAGGAGACGATGACAAGCGAGCTCCAGCCGAAGCTGATCGAGGCGCTTCGCAGCGAGCTTGGCGTTTAGCCGGGGATTTTACGATGACCGAGGACGGCGACCGGTCACCCGGCCTTGTGGCTCCTGACGCGCGTGCTGGCATAGCGGGGCGCCAGCTCGGGCTCGGCCCGTTGCAGGCGCAGCGGCGGCATGCCGTTGGCGATCGCTTCCAGGTCATCCAACACCATTTCGCCGATTTCCCAGAGAGCCTCCCTGATGGTGCCGGCCCGATGCGCGGAGAGGATGACGTTGGGCGCAGTGCGGATCGGATGGTCCGGTTCGAGCGGCTCCTGTGGGAACACGTCGATCGCGGCGCGGAAGCGGCCTTCGTGTAGCAGTTCGGTCAGGGCGTCGAAGTCGACGAGATGTGCGCGGCTGATTAAGATCAGTGCGGCGTCCGGGCGGATGCGTTCCAGCAGCGCGCGATCGAGCAGGGCTCGGTTTTCATGGGAAGGTACCGCCAGCACGAAGATGACCTGGGAAGTGGAGACAAGCTCTTCGAGCGGGAGCGGCTCGACTCCCTGGTGTCGCAAATATCGCTGCCCCAGCCAGGCATCGTAGGCGGCGACGCGGCATCCAAACGGTTCAAGCAGGGGGTGCAGGCAGCGGGCCAGTCCACCGTATCCGATGAAGCCGACCTGTTTGTTATAAAGGGTGAAATTCCCGACATTGCCGGCGTGCAGATATTGCTCATCCCTCCTTTGCATTGCCTGGTGGCCGTCGACGACCCCGCGTGCGCAGGCGATGGCCATGCCCAACGCCAACTCCGCGACCTGGCGGCCAAACGCCGGCGCGGCCGAAAGGACCCGGATCCCGTTGCGAAAACAGTAGGCATAGTCGAGCCGGGAGGGGAACGCGCCGGAAACGGACAGAATCGCGCGCAGGTTCCCTAACCGGGGCAGCACGTCGCCGTAGCGCCAGTCCGAGCAGACCACCGCGTCGGCGCCGGCGAGCGCATCGACGGCCTGTTCCTGCGGCATCTGTTCCGACCTGCCCCAGACGACATTGACGACTTCGGGCAGACGGCGCATGTCGGCCGGAGAAAAGATCTCTTCCATCTTGCGGAAAAAGGGGTCGACGAGCACTGTGGGCTTGCTGGGCATACGCGTTCCTGTGCGTGCGGGCCTGAGCTCGCGACAGATGCCGATGCCGCGAACTGGCCGTTTGGTTCACTTGATTTGTACTGCCGTGACGACTAGAATAGTTTGCACCGCGTCATCCAATAGCACAAACGGTACTGCCCAACCCCACCGCGACACCAGTTTCGCATAGACATTCGAAGGCTTTGAATTCACTCATATGCGGGAACCATTTCAAACAGGAGCACGTTCGTCCCATGTGTCAGCGTCTGCAAGCGCGGGCAGGTGGCCTAGGTCATGGGGCGCCCCCTCTGCAAGCCAGTTCCAAATCCACAGGGTGAACCCATGAACATTCTGCCACACGCTGTCAACCGCTTCAACGGCATCGAGATTAACACTGATGAACTGCCCAATGATGCAGCCGTCTTTGAGCAGGACCTGTCCGCTTCGCTGGTGAAATGGGTCCAGGATGCGCGCTTTCTGGTCTGGCTGCATCTGCCGATAGAGCGGGCCGCGCTGGTGCCGATCGCGACCGCGGCCGGTTTCGTTTTTCACCACACCGAGCCCAACTATGTGCAGCTCGTGCGCAAACTGCAGGAAGACACCCTGGTCCCCGGCTACGCCACCCACTACATCGGCGCCGGCGGCGTCGTCATCAACGACCGGCGCGAGCTGCTGGTCGTCTCCGAGCGGCACCGCGGTTCGGCCCGGCCCTACTACAAGCTGCCCGGCGGCGCGCTCCATCCCGGCGAACATTTGGCCGCGGCGGTCATTCGCGAAGTCTACGAAGAGACCGGCGTGGAGACCGAGTTCGAAGCGGTCGTCTGCTGGCGCCACTGGCACGGCTACCGCTACGGCAAGTCGGATATCTACTTCATCTGCCGCCTTTCGCCCCTGACCGAAGAGATCGAGCGCGACGACTGGGAGATCGACGAGTGCCTGTGGATGCCGGTTGACGAATACTTGCAACACGATCTGGTGGGCGACTTCAACCGCGCCATCGTCGAGGCCGCGATCAAGACGCCCGGCCTCAAGAACCTGTGGATGGACGGCTACGACGACCCGACCAAGCGGGAGTTCTACTGGCCTGATTTTGACTAGCCTGCGCCAGCAGATGGAGCCGTTCGCGTGACCCCCGGTAGCGAGAACAATCAGAATAAGGGGATATTGCGTATGATGACGGCACCTGCTGGGCGATCAATGCTTGTTTGGTCGAAAGGCCTCCTCCATAGCACTCGCCCTCACAAAACAGCACTGCTTCTCCTTTGTGTGGTCCTCTTCATGCAAATTGCGGCCGCGTGCTCCGACGCGGAGACGCTACTCTGCCCGACCGGAACCGACCCCGACGCCACCGTACAACCCAACCCCGGCTCAGTCGAGGACTGCGAAATCCTTCTCAGCATCAGGGATACACTGGCGGGCGAAGCCTCCCTGAACTGGCATGCAGAGACTCCAATCGGTGATTGGGAAGGGGTCGAGATTGACACCTCTATGTTTCCGGCGCGCATAACGGAGCTGGCCCTCGTCGACAAGAGTCTTACCGGTACAGTTCCATCTGAGCTGGGCAGCCTTGCCCGTCTGGAGCTGCTTGACCTCGCCCATAACGAACTGACCGGAGGGATACCGCCCGAATTGGGCAATCTATCCAACCTTACCGAGCTCTATCTCCCTTTCAATCGCCTGACCGGAACAGTTCCACCTGCGTTGGGCAGTCTTGCCAGCCTGAGGCTTCTGAGCCTTGCCTGGAACGACCTTGAAGGCGAGATCCCGCCTGCGCTTCGAAACCTGGAAGAACTGGAAGGGTTGGATTTGAAGGACAACGCGCTGTCGGGCTTCATCCCCGTCGGAATCGGCCGCCTCCCCAAGCTGACAGAGCTGATCCTGAACGGTAACGAACTTTCCGGGCCGATTCCCCCCGAACTGGGCAACCTCTCCCAACTTCGTCACCTTCATCTGTTCAGCAACGAACTGTCTGGAGGGATTCCGGTCGAACTGGCGCAGCTCTCCAACCTGGAGGGCCTTTATCTCGCCAACAACCAGCTGACCGGGCCGATTCCTCTTGAGCTGGCGCAACTGCCCAACCTGAAGTGGCTCTATTTGTCGGACAACAGACTGGAGGGCTCGATACCGCCGGAACTGGGCAGTATCAGCACTCTTAGAATCCTTGGAATCCAGAATGCCAATATGACGGGCGAGATCCCGCCTGAGTTGGGGCGTCTATCCAACTTGCAATCTCTGCACCTCGAAGGCAACAACCTCTCCGGGCAGATCCCTCCCGAACTGGGCAACCTCGGCAGCCTGCAAAGCCTGGTCCTGGCCGGCAACAGCCTGACCGGCGCGATTCCGGTGGAGCTGGGCCGCCTCGCCGAACTCAACCAGCTGTGGTTTGCAGGCAACCATCTGACCGGGGAGATCCCAACCGAACTGGCCCGCCTCTCCAAGCTGCGGTGGCTCGGACTCAATCTGAACGACCTGTCAGGGCCGATCCCGGCCGAACTTGGGCGCCTGTCCAATCTTGAGATTCTGGACCTGTCCTACAACTACCTGGTGGGGCCCTTACCGGCGGAGTTCGGCAATCTCTCAAAATTGGAAAAGCTCCTTCTTGCCGGCACCGGGCTGAATGACGCAATTCCACCTGAGCTGGGGCGCCTCTCCAGACTCAAGGAGCTTATTCTCAATGGGAACAATCTGACCGGGGCCATCCCCACCGAGCTGGGCGCACTGGCCAACCTGGAAAAGCTGCACCTCTTCAACAACCATCTGGAAGGTGCGATTCCGCCCGAGCTGGGCCACTTGGTCAACCTGCAGGAGCTTGCCCTGGATAGCAACAGGCTGACAGGGTCGATTCCTGCCGAATTGGCAAAGTTGGCATACTTGCGGGAGTTCAGGGTTGTCTCGAATCCACTGAGCGGCTGCGTTCCCGAGGCGTTCCGCGGACGGAGCAGCAATGATACCTACAGCCTGGGGCTGCCCTATTGCGATGAGGTCACGCACGTTGCGCACTGTTCCAACGGTATCGCGGTCGCCAATCCCGGCCAGTACCCCGCGTTGGTGGAGGACTGCGTTACGTTGCTGGAGATCAGGGATTCGCTGGCCGGGACCGCATCCATGAACTGGGGCGGGCAGATTTCCATCTATGAATGGCAGGGCGTTGCTATCGGCGGAAGCGGGCAACCGTTGCGGGTGATCGAACTCCGGCTGGAAGGCGCAGGGTTGACGGGCGTCATCCCTGAACAGTTGGCGCGTCTCAAGCATTTGGAGGGGCTGTGGCTGCAGAACAACCAGTTGACGGGAGAGATTCCGGCCCGGCTGGGGTGGCTGGACAATTTGGAGTGGCTGTGGCTCCACGGCAATCAGCTTACGGGACAGATTCCGCCCGAGTTGGGCCGGCTGGCGAAATTGAAGGGACTGAGCCTGCGCGAAAACAGGCTGACAGGTACCGTTCCGGCGCAGTTGGGGCAGCTCTCGCAACTGGAGTGGCTGCGCCTTGACGTCAACGGCTTGGAAGGGGCGATTCCCACCGAGCTGGGCAACCTGGGGAAATTGGAGGGGCTGGGACTGCACAGGAACAGGTTAACCGGGACCATTCCACCTGAACTGGGTCGTCTCGAAAATCTGGAGTGGCTGCGTCTCGACGACAATCGACTGGTGGGCGGAATTCCCCCAGAGCTGGGCAATCTGACGAAGCTGACGGGGCTGGGACTTCAGGAGAACCGGCTAACGGGGGCGATTCCTCCACAGCTGGGCAAGCTCGTCCTGCTCGAGTGGCTGCACCTCAATAACAATGATCTGACCGGGCCGGTGCCTGCGGAGCTGGGCAATCTCGCTCTGCTGGAGTGGCTACGGCTCGACGGCAACCGTCTCACGGGGGAGATTCCGACCGAATGGGGCAGACTCTCGAAGCTGAGGGAACTGCGCCTGTCACAAAACCAACTGACCGGCCCCCTGCCGCCCGCGCTAAGTTCACTTCCCATTCTGCGGGAACAGGATCTGGACGGAACCCGGTTGATCGACTGCGTCCCCGACGGGCTGCGCGCCGAAACGAGCGAGGTACAGCCTGGAATCGGCTTGCCACGCTGCGGCCTGGTCGTGCAATGCTCCCTCGGCGTCGCAGTCGCGAATCCGCAGGAGAAGGCAGGACTGGTTGCCGACTGTGCGACTTTGCTGGAGATCAGGGATGAACTGGCCGGCGAGGCGGTTGGCTCCTTCCTGAACTGGAGTGAGCGGCTCTCCATCCAGGAGTGGGATGGTGTAGTGATCGAGACGGATAGAGGTCAGGCCCGCGTCACAGGGCTGTGGCTGGAAGGCAGGGGGTTGTCCGGCCGCGTCCCACCCGCGTTGGGACGGCTTGCCGCGTTGACCGCGCTGATCCTCAATGTGAACGAATTGTCGGGCGCCATTCCTCCCGAGCTCGGCAAGCTCGGCGAGCTTGAGTGGCTTCGGCTCGACGGGAACTCACTGACGGGCAGGATTCCGGCTGAGCTGGGGGCTCTCGCCAAGCTGTTGGGGCTGGGACTGCAGGAGAACAGGCTAACGGGCGAGATACCGCCTGAACTCGGCGCTCTATCACAACTGGAATGGCTGCGGCTCGACGGCAACCTGCTCACCGGGACGATTCCACCGGAGCTGGGGCGGTTGACCAGGCTGGATGGACTGGGGCTGCAAGGGAACCACCTGACCGGACAGATACCTGCTGAGGTTGGCAATCTCGCGCGTCTGGAATGGCTGCACCTCTTTGACAACAACCTGTCCGGTGCGATTCCGCCTGAACTCGGCGATCTCGCCAACCTCCAATGGCTGCGGCTCGACAACAACGCCCTGACCGGCGCGATTCCCCCCGAGCTGGGCCGCCTCGCCAAGCTGCGCGAGCTGCGACTGGACGGGAACCGGCTGAGCGGCGAAGTTCCCGCCGAACTGGAGGCCCTCCAGTTTCTGGGAGAGCTTCAGCTCGCGGGCAACAGTTTGAGCGGCTGTCTGCCGGCTGGACTACGCTCCCTGGACGAGAGCGACCTGGCGGAGACCGGTCTGCCGTTCTGTGAGTAGGGGGGCGGCTTTCGGCCAGGCAACGGTAGTTTACCAAGCGATCAGCGCAAGTGTCTGATGCATTGGATACTTTCTGGGAGGCACGAAGATGAAGTCAGGAACTTGTAGCCCCTTACCGCCGGTAGCACAGCATAGCAGTCTCGACTCCCCACGTTCACTTAACGCCCGGGTGCAGTTGCGGCGTCAAAGCCTAAGAGTTGTCTTTAAGACGATGCTCATTCTCGCGGCGTTTCTATCTGCGTCGACCTGGCTGGGCTGCGCCGGGCCCGCGTTTCCACTGCCAACTACCCCTCCCCCAGCCGACCCAACCCAATGTTCAAACGGCATAGCCGTCGAGGACCCGCTGGAGAACCCCGGTTTGGTTGAAGATTGCGAAACGCTGTTGGGCCTGCGAGATGTTTTAGGGGGAGGAGAGTTCACATGGAGCGAAAACACACCCATCCAAGGTTGGCAGGGCATCACCGTCGACACAACATGGTTCCCTCTGCGGGTGACTGAAATAGATTTCAGTCGGGAAAGCAGCTACCCCACAATGGTCGCCGCTATCCCACCCGACCTGAGCAAACTCGAGGGGCTTAGGGTGCTGGACCTCTCCAACCGCTCCCTTTACGGCGTCATTCCCGAAGAGTTGGGAAACCTTCCCGAGCTGGAGGTACTCATTCTTGCAGACAATTTTCTGTCAGGGGAAATCCCTCCTTCGCTTGGCCGCCTAACCAAGTTACGGCACTTGGACTTGCGGTCGAACTGGTTTGACAGGAGCATACCACCCGAACTCGGCAGCCTTACAAATCTTCATTTGATGGACCTCAGTCTAACCAGAATTGCAGGGGAAATTCCTAGAGAGTTGGGCAACCTTGTTGGGCTGAGAGAGTTGAACTTGAGTTTTAACGACCTTACGGGCAGCATCCCCTCAGAGCTCGGCAATCTCGTCCGACTGGAATCGCTAGGATTGCGTAACAACAGCCTGACTGGCAGCATTCCTTCAGAGCTCGGCAATCTCGATGAACTGAACTGGCTCGTCCTGAATGACAACGACCTTTCCGGCAGTATTCCTCCAGAGCTGGGAAACCTCGCCGCACTAACGGCGATGCACTTGCATGTCAACAAGCTTACTGGCAGCATTCCTCCGGAGTTGGGCAACCTCCCCGAATTGCTCTCCCTTAACTTGGAAAGAAATGCCCTTGCCGGCAGCATTCCTCCGGATCTGGGCAATCTTAGCCGACTGACATCGCTGCAACTGGCAAACAACAGCCTCACTGGCAACATCCCGCCAGAGTTGGGCAATCTAGCCGGACTTAAGTCACTGAGCCTGGGTCGCAACAGCCTTTCTGGCCACATCCCCAGTGAGTTGGGAAACCTGGCAAGCCTGGAGTGGCTCTCTTTGGCCTCTAACCAATTATCGGGGGTGATCCCTCCAGAGCTGGGAAAACTCTCCGCGCTCGAAGATCTGCATCTCCTGTCGAACCGGCTTACAGGGGAGATTCCAAATGCGTTGAGTGGCCTCAACAGAATTCGGACATTTTATCTGGCGGGAAATCAATTGAGCGGCTGTGTACCGGCCGTCCTGTTCTCCTTTGCCTACAATGACCTTACAGAACTGGGGTTGCCCAACTGTGATTACCATGCACGCTGCTCCAATGGGACAGCGGTTGCTGACCCACAGAACAACCCCGGTCTGGTCAGCGACTGCGCGCTGCTTCTCGAAATGCAGTACACCCTGGCCGGCGGGGCCTCTTACTGGAGCGAGGAGGTCGCCATCCGCAGTTGGAGAGGCGTCGGCATCGACGATTCGCTGGAAGCGCCGCGCGTGACGGCGTTGACCCTGACAGACCGGGGGCTGACGGGAGAGATTCCCCCGCAGCTGGGAAGCCTCTCATTTCTTCGGACACTGGACCTTTCCTGGAACGATCTGAGCGGGGAGGTCCCGCAGAGCCTGGGCCGCCTGTCCGAGCTTTATGAGCTGCGGCTGGCCGGCAACCGGTTGACAGGATGCCTGCCCCAGGCCTGGCGAGACATCGAGGTTGACGACATGGCGGAAACCGGCTTGGCGTTCTGCAATTGAAGATGGACGCATCCAACCCTAAGTCGCCAGGACGACATCAGACTTCTGACCGGCGATCGCAGTTTTCCAAGTCAGTCTCGATCGGGCTTGCAGCAATTGCGCTTCTGTCCTTGACATTGGTGTCCGACACTGCGGCGGCGCAGTTCGCTGCCGATCCCTGCTCCAACGGCATCGTCATTGCCGATCCGGAAGAAAACCCGGAGTTGGTCGCGGACTGCATGGTCCTTTGGCGCACAAGAGATGCGCTCGCCGGCGATGCCTCGTTGAAATGGGGCCCGCAGCTGCCCCTGGACGACTGGCAAGGGATCGGCGTGGGCGGCGAAGCCAGTTCCGCGCGCGTTCGGGGAATTTCGCTGGTCGGCCACGCGGCACCGAACGTCCTGACCGGAGAGATACCGGCCGAGCTGGGGGACCTCACCGGGCTTCTGAACCTGAACCTGGCCGGTAACCGTCTGGCGGGCTCGATTCCTGCCGAGCTGGGAAGTCTCTTCAACCTCCAATCCCTGCTGCTGAACCACAACCGGCTGACAGGCTCGATTCCGGAGGAGCTGGGGGCCCTCGCCGGCCTGCGCGCGCTGGCGCTGAACGACAACTTGCTGACGGGCCAGGTCCCCGCCAGCCTCGGCCTCCTTACAAACCTGGAATCGCTCCATCTCGACGACAACCGGCTGACGGGAGACATTCCGTCTTCGTTGAGCAATCTGACCAATCTGTGGTTGTTGTGGCTGGGCGGCAACCAGCTGGGCGGGTGCATGCCGTCAGGTCTGGACAGTCGCGGGGCCAACGATCTCGCGCAGCTGGGAATGCCGCCATGCTCCGAACAGGCCCGGTTGGACGCTTGCCGCGCAGGAGCCGCCCTTGAAGAGCACAGGGAGAACCAGGGTCTGGTCGAAGACTGCGCCGCCCTCTTGGCGATCAGAGACCAGCTGGCCGGATACGCAACCCTTAATTGGAGCGCGCAGCTGCCTATCAAAGAGTGGGAGGGCATCAGGGTCAGCGCCCACAACCTGTCCGGCCTGCCCCGGGTTACCGGCCTGGCGCTGGCGAAGCGTGGGCTGACCGGGTTCATCCCGCCCGAAATCGGCAAGCTTACCCATCTGTATTCCCTGTGGCTCGGCGGCAACGAGCTGTCTGGTGAACTTCCGGCAGAACTGGGCAAACTGACCGAAATGGGCCTGCTGTCGCTGCATACGAACGACTTTACCGGCGAAATCCCGCCGGAACTGGGTCAGCTCTACCGCATGTTCGGGATGTCGCTCGAGTACAACAGGCTGACGGGCCAGGTCCCGCCGGAGCTGACTTCCATGCAGGGGCTCGAAGGGCTATGGTTGAACGGAAACAGCTTCGAGGGGTGCATTCCCCATACGCTGCATGGAACGCTCGACGACCTGTACCTGATGGAGCTGCCCTCCTGCCCCGGATGGCAGCATTGGGGCAGCTGTTTCTACGGCGGCGCGATCGAGAAGCCGGTGTACAATCCCGGATTGGTCCACGACTGCTCCGTGCTCCTGGAGGTCAAGGATGTGCTTGGGGCCGGGGCACTACTGAACTGGAGTGAGGCGCTGCCGCTGCGCGAGTGGGAAGGCATAACCGTTGGCGAAAGGCGGAGCTGGCTTCGGGTTACCGAGCTTCGGCTCGAAGGCCGGGGCCTCTCGGGACCGGTCCCGCCGGCGTTGAGCGCGCTGAACATGCTGGAGGGTCTGATGCTGAGCGAGAACAGGTTGACGGGCACAGTCCCCGCTGAGCTGGGCAGGCTCGCAAGACTGGAATGGCTGTGGCTGGCCGGTAACCATCTGAAGGGAGAAATCCCCGCCGACCTGGCAAGGCTAACTCGTCTGGAAGGCCTGGGCCTGCACGACAATCTGCTGACGGGCGCCATTCCTTCGGAATTGACCAGCCTCGGCGAGCTGCAGTGGCTGCGCCTCGACCACAACGGTCTCACGGGGACCATCCCAGCCGGGCTGGGAAATCTCGACAGCCTCGAAGGACTGGGCCTGCACAGAAACCGTCTGGCAGGCGAGATTCCCCCTGACCTGGGCAATTTGAAGAAGCTCAAGTGGCTGCGGCTGGACAGCAACCGCCTGACCGGTGTCATTCCGGCGGCGCTGGGGGGCCTGACCAGCCTGGAAGGTCTGGGCCTGCAGGAGAACCGGCTCAGCGGCCCCATTCCTACTGCCCTGGGCTTCCTAACCAACCTGGAATGGCTGCACCTTTTCGACAACGAGCTGTCGGGCGAAATCCCGGCTGAACTGGGCAGCTTGTCCAACCTGGAGTGGCTGCGGCTGGAGGACAACCTGCTCTCAGGTGAGATTCCACCCGAGCTGGGCAGCCTCGCCAATCTGCTGGAGCTCAAGCTCACAGGCAACTCCTTGCGCGGCTGCATACCGCAGTCGCTTCGCTCGCTGGAGGAAAGTGATTTCGATGAAACCGGGCTGCAGTTCTGCTCGTAAAGAATATTGATCACTCCGCGCAAAAGAGTTGCCGCAAGCCACGGCAACCGAAAGCCGCCCTGGAGATACAAAGAGAATCACCAGGAGATTCGGACCTGTGAAAGTTGGAGCGAGAAGTCGGCCGAAAACTGGTGGTCCGGGAATCCTTTTGGACGGGGCGCCGTATGCGTTCTCATGCGCTGACGCGCTTCGAGGCAGGACAAAGGCAGTCGCTGCGGCTCTTGTCGTCCTTCTGCTGCTCCTCTCCATGTCGACCTGGCTGGGCTGTGACTTCCCTCCTCCACGCCCCGGTCCTCCGCCCCCGCCCGCAGATGCGGCGCAATGCTCGAACGGGATTGCCGTACCTTCCCCGCAGAAGAATGACGGACTTGTCAAGGACTGTGAAACGCTTCTGACAATCAGGGACACAATCACCAAGCCCGGCCGGCTTTACTGGAATTCTCAGGACTCTATTTTGGCACCTATATACTTGAGTTCACAGCGTCGGGCTGGCTGCACTTGAAGTAATAGGTAAAGAAAAATTTGGAGCGGTGATTTGGCATAGTAAAAGTAAGAGGAGTCTTACTATGACCAAAGAACACGGATCTAAATCAGTTGAAGAATACTTCGAACAAGTACGCGACGGGAAAATTCAAGTGCTTGTGGAGAAGGAGGGTAAGAATGAAGTCAAATGAGGTCGATCAGAGGATAACTAGGATGTCTGTAAGAATTTACAGAGACGAAGTTGCTTTAGAGAAACTAGAGGGCGAAATCTCTGAATTAAGACAACAGATTGCGGATAACAAAATGATGTTGTCCCTTTACTTGGGCCATACGGACCCAGAAGTTACGGGTGATCGTACTTTGTCATAAATTCCGTAAACTCTCTCTGGTTCTTGCAGAGTCGCGTCTTGGTCTCAAAGATTTCGTGAATTAGTTCGCGTTCATTTTTAGATGGGGCTTCAATGGAGTATCTCTGGTTCTTGAGGGTGATAAGTCTGCCCTCTTGAGCGACCGATTCAACTTCGAATCCACTCTCTGTTGGATCGAGAATGTCTGCTATCTTTCTTAGATCAACAGCTAGACGACGCGCAGTCTTTTCTAAGACATCCAGCCTTTCCTTGTCCCTGTGGATTTGGTAGGCTAGGGCTGCAATGCGGGCGTCATTAGTCTTAGTCCTAGACATGGGGTGGCCTTCTATATTTTGGTGGGCTATTTGTAGTGCCTGCGACTAGCCTATCATAAAACGCCGGCCGCCGCCAATCTCACAAAAGGTAGACGCCTATTTTCAAATTTTTGTGTGCGTACAGCCAGCGTTTTGCAACTTGACAAGATTTGACAAATTCGCTCACTTGTGCTACACTGTTGCGACAATCTGAATCGGGCCAAGCTCTTTGCGAGGTCACCGATTCATCCAAATCGACGCAGGTTCTTTGGGGGCCACCGCATTTCGCGGTGGCTTTTGCATTCAAAGGAGACATCCCCCATGCCAGCGAAAATCGAGAAGGAAGGCGTCATCAGTGTGTTCGACTTTTTTCAGATGTTCCCGGACGCGGACAGTGCACAGGGGTATATCGAGATGGTGCGGTGGGGCGGTAACGTATGCTGCCCATTCTGCGATGGCGAAAGGGTGACGAAGCTCAAGCGCAAGGGCTATTACCTGTGCAATGACTGTCGGGACAAGTTCACGGTGCGGACCGGGACCGTGTTCCAGCGGTCGCATATCCCACTCAACAAGTGGCTGTATGCGATCTACATTCTGGAAACGTCGCGCAAGGGGATCAGCAGCGTACAACTGGCAAAGGAGGTGGGCATAACGCAGAAATCAGCATGGTTTATGTTGCACAGACTACGTGAAGCGTGCGACGTGGAGGTTGCCCCGCTCAGTGGCGAAGTCGAGATCGACGAGACATGGATCGGGGGTAGGAAATCGCGGATGCATTACGAGAGGAAGAAGAGGTTGCCACCTGGCCCATACGGTGGCAAGGTTCCGGTGTTGGGGCTACGGGAGCGCGAATCGGGCAGGGTGATTGCCTACCCGATAGATAACACCGGAATCGACACGCTGACCGTGAACGTGCTGGCAAACGTGGAGGAAGGATCGACTGTCTACACGGACGACCACCAGGGCTACAATAGGCTCAACAACTGGTACGACCACCGCTCAGTGAATCACACGGGCTGGCAGTTTGCGGACGGGGACACGACCACGAACCGCATTGAGAGTATATGGGCTGTTCTCAAGCGGGGCTACAAGGGTGTGTACCACTACATGAGTCCGAAGCACCTGGAGAGGTACGTCAACGAGTTCGTGTTCAGGTTGAACGCTGGCGATGACAAGGTGCCTATTCTGGATCGAATGGAAATGCTGGTGCGAGGGGCACTCGACCGCCACATCACTTACGACGAGTTGATAGCGGATTAACGGGGTGATATAATGGCATAACCCACACACAACGGAGGAGAAATATGTCAGACAAGAAGGAGGAAGAAACGTCCGAAGAAAGCGTGCGCAGGATCGACATGAGGGCTTTGGAGAGGGGCGTTAGGAAAGCCCTGACGATAGAGCCAAAGAATCAGAAAGGGAAGAGGCGAGTCAAAAAGGAGCATCCCGCCCTGAAGGATACGGACGGGATGAGTGATACGAAAGCCCCCCAGTAGGATTCGAACCTACGACTTTCACCTTAGCAGGGCGACGCTCTAGTCCACTGAGCTATGAGGGCTTTCACAGACAAGCGTACCACAACCGTGGTGCGTTTGTCCAATTCTGAACCACCGCCAAAGTAGCGGTGGTTTTTTGATTGGGCAGTTGACCTAACCAGATACGCGTGTTAAGTTGACGCTTGCCACAGCAGTATGCCCGTGGAGACACGGGCTTTCTATACTCTTGAATTCGAGTGAGGGCGCATTGCGCCTCCTTGTTGATTCAATGTGTATAGAGACTGCTGTGGCAAGCGTCCCTTTACTCACTCAGCAAGGAGGCACCGTTATGTTTAGAGGTGTGGCGGATTATGGCTTGAGATTCATCGCCCTTGCCATCTTCGCCTACTTCATTACTGAAGTTATGAGGGTAGGCGCTGATGTAGCAAGGAGTTACTTGATATACCCGATTGCGCTGTACTGGCTAGTCGGGGATATGGTACGGAAATCAGTGAATGGGTGGTCATTGAAATTCGGAGGGGGTTTTATTTATGGGAAGGTGGAACCAGAAGATAAATGGGAAGAGTTAAAGAGCTTCCTCGGTTTCGCTGTAGTTTCCGCCTTACTTTGGCTTGGGTTGAGAGAGTTCTTAGGGCCAGGAGACACTCAAGGCGTCTTCTGGGTTTTGTACGCTCTGTATGCTTTCTCACGAATCAAAAAGTACAGGTCTGCAAAGGAAAAGGCGGAGACAAAATGACCATCATAATCTTGCTTGTCTTTGCGCTGGCGGTGTTCATCGGGTATGTGTGGCACAATAACCTCGCCAAGGAGAAATATGCAGAGGATACTCCAGAGAGACGCAAATTGCTTCTTGAGTTGGCTACAGATAATAGGGGCTGGTCAGACATCGCCTACCTGATCAATAAGGCGGGATTCAGAAATGAAGAGGGTGACCACTTCTCTGCTGACGAGGTGCAAGATGAACACGCTGAGGTGTTCTTGAAGGAGCGAGAGAAGGAGGAGTAATGGAAGATCAAGACGAACACCGTAGGCATGATTGGGAGATTACGCATACGAATCGCGATTTCACGAACGCGTTCATAGAGTACGAGCGTTGCAGGAAATGTAACGCCAAGCGTGTCGTGCAGTACCCGCCAGGGATGACTCTCGACTCAGACCCGAAGCCCGTGCCCAGGTATTGCCCGGAACTTCGGAAATGATCAGGACGCTAACAGGCTCCTGCGGTTGAGCGGACGAATGGTTGACTTCATTGCTATTGTCTATTAAGCTACGCTTTGCCTACGTTTCCCCAACGACCTGTATCCGTTGAACACATAGCGGGGTGGGAAAAGAGGCAAGAATTCTTTCCGTGACTAGGCTGAATGTTTAGATAAATTAACATGGAGCAATACTGTGACGCGAGGCAATCACCAATTTGTGCGGACTAAGGTCATCGAGTTGGACGATGGAATCATTCGGGTTGAAGAATGTGAATGGTGCCACAATGTTCGCATTTACAGTTGGTTACAAGACGGTTCAAATGAGTTAGTAATTTTTGGGAACTCAACAGGGGAGTGGCCACTATCGTCCTATTACTTGCGATGCCCACCTAGAGATCCCGATCCTGCACTTGGGGACGAGCCTGATAACGAAGAAGATGAAGACATCCCCTTTTGATGAAGAGTGTATCAAGAAAGAAATGGCCATTCTTCCCAAAAGGCTACCTATTGTATTTGAAATGAGGATCTACCCATGCGCGAAGAGAAAGAGAGGCCCGAAGTATTTGGGCAGGTCATTGCTTACGTACTCGACAAAGTAGGTGAAAAACCGAATGTTGGCGAAAAGGTTCTTCACAAACTTCTCTATTTTATTGATTTCGATTACTACGAGAAATATGAAGAAAACTTAATGGGTGAAACATATATAAGAAATATACATGGTCCAGTTTCTGTCCATCTTAATCAAGAATTAGATCGTATGGTCGAGAAAGGGGAAGTTGAAAGGACGGAATCAACTTATTTCGAATACCCTCAAAATAGATGCAGTTTGCAAAGAAAGGATTTCTCTTTTGACGCCCTCCAGCCTAGAGATATTGAACATATTGATGAAGTGTTAAGAAGACTTTCTGACATGAATGGTCGAGAAATAGAAATGTATTCCCACGGTGACATCCCTTGGAGATGCGCTCAACACAGGCAAGTCATTCCTTACGAGAGTGTTTTTTATCGAAGTGAAAAATACTCCGTTAAGGAAGACGAAGATGAACTTTAGTGGCCTTGAAGAATACGCAAGGGAATTCAAAAAACTGTCCAGAAGATACAAGTCGTTACCGCAGGACTTGAGGAATTTCCGATTTGTGGTTTCCTCAGAGATACCCATAAACACAAAACGCTTTACAGTCCTTAAGGAAACTGAAACGTGTCGGATAATCAAGGCTCGTTTGGCTTGTAAGTGTTTTAAGAATAGCACCAGTACCCTTCGTGTTATATTTGCCCGCTACAAGAAAGTGGACAAGATAGAGTTTATCGAAATATATTCGAAGGGGGAAAAGAGCAGAGAGGACCAAGGTAGGATTGACGAATACATGAGACATCTCAAGGCAGACGACTCTTAAGTAGCCCACTCATACCCCACAGCCTAGACACGCTTGCACCCGCTCGTTTTGACATGAGTCGCAAGCTGTGTTGCGTTGCCACAATCAGTGGCCCCCGCCACACCTCCCCAGCCGCAAAACCAACAACGATCAACTTCGTGACATAGTATCCCGAAGTTGATGGCTGACTCTGTTGACTTTTGCAATCATGCTACCCTGATTCTGGACAGTTCCGTGATAAAATGGTATCTTGATTCGCGGGAACCGTCAAGCTAAGGGGGAAGTTATGAGTAACACAGGAGAAAAAATGACCAAAGAAGAAGCCATCGCGGGGATCAGGAAACCGTTGCCCGTTAAAGCCGGTAACAATGTGCCTGGTATTGATGCTTACCTCGACAGGCTAGATGAATTGTTTGGGCAGGAGTGGAAGCAAGACGTTCAGGCTACAGCTTCGGGTGTTCGATGTGAGATTACGATACGTCATGCGGGAGGATTTTACATCAACCGAACTGCGATAGCTAAGACCACGGAAGCAGCATTTAAGCTGTGTTGTCGCATGATAGGTATGGGTCGATCCTCAAGCACAAACCCCTAGCCGACATCTAGTTGCCCGCCCTGATTTGACAAAAATCGTAAGCCGTGCTACACTGGCAGAATCAACAGCCCACTTCGGGACACCGTATCCCGAAGTGGGCTTTCGTTTTGTGAGGCCAAAAAAACCTTGTGAACTTAAGTATATAGGTCCCTCTATTTTCGATTGGAAAGGGGTAATTGTCGACACGGACAGGTCTGAGCCCCGGGTAACGGGTCTGGAGCTCGTCTACCTCTACTTGAACGGCACGTTGCCAAGTGAATTGGACCGCCTTACCGAACTGGAAGTCTTGATTGTGCGGGATAACCATTTGTCTGGAGAAATCCCTGCTGCCTTGGGCCGGCTCTCCAAGCTGGTAATGCTGGATTTGGGCGATAATGGGTTCTCAGGAGAGATTCCTGCAGAACTTTCTACGCTGCCGGCACTGGAGTACCTGTTTCTCGACCGCAATCGTCTGAAGGGCGAAATACCGGCTGAGCTGGGGCAGATTTCCACCCTCAGGGCTCTGAGTCTTGAGTACAATCGATTGAAGGGAGGTATACCGCCAGAACTGGGGAATCTTTCAAACCTCACGTCGTTGACCCTCAGCGGGAACAATCTGAAGGGATCCATCCCTTCCCAGCTGGGCCGACTCTTCAATCTGCGTATGCTGCGACTGGCTGGCAATGGCCTGCTGGGAGACGTCCCCAGGGAATTGGGCAACCTATCTGAATTGGAAGACCTGAATCTCAGCAACAATGAGCTAACGGGAGGTCTCTCCGGGTGGCTGACCTCTCTCGAGAAGCTGAAGTATATTAGTCTCTCCGAGAACCGGCTGACGGGACCGATTCCTCCCGAAATCGGTAGTTTTCTTGACCTGCTTGTATTGAACCTTTCGGAAAACGACTTGACGGGTGGGATTCCTCCCGAATTGGGTAGCTTGAAGGGTCTGCTTACCTTGGATCTGTCTGAAAACGCCTTGGCGAATGAAATTCCGCCTGAATTAGGCCGTATGGAGAATCTGAACAGACTGGACCTCTCGTCAAACGCATTGACAGGAGGGATTCCCCCAGAGCTTGGAGACCTTGCCAGCATCAGCCGGCTAAATCTGTCGAAAAACAATCTGTCAGGAGAGGTCCCGCCCGGTCTGGGTAGGCCAAAGGAAGGCCGGCTCGTCGAAATATTTATAGCCGGCAACCAATTTAGCGGTTGTCTCCCTGTACACTTTCGACACACTCTTGAGAATGACCTGTCAAAGACAGGTCTGGCGTATTGCGAGTAAGAGCGGCTCGCATGCCATAATGCATTAGGGCTCGTTGACATTTGTCTGAACTGTGATTCAACTGCTTTATATGATGGACATGATTAACGGCGCTGGCTCCCGAAGCGGGCATCTTTCGCCAGTATCAGGTGAATCAGAGTCCAATCTGTTCTCAGACTGCCTGAAGATATTGCCTCTTTGAATCGTCTTCTGAAACGTCAACGAAACCAGTGAGTCTGAAACACATGCGCAGCCTTTTTCGCAATGAGCTCGAAAATTCAGATTTCGTTCTGCACCCATATAGGTTCGGACAGCGCGACGACGCACTCTGCGCTGGGATCAACAAGCCTTTTCCGGCATATTCGGCGATCTGTGCTTCGTACTGCCCTTTCTCTGGCGGCAGCACCTGTTGCAATCCTATCACCTGGCTGTAGCTATGAAATGCCCTATACCCCCGTTTGTCTGCCGCTCCTGTTTACGGTGTGGCGGTTAGAGAGCCCGAAACGCACGCCAGGCCTGACGAAGACTGTGAAACATTAACTGCAATTTGGAATAGGCTGGCGGGCGAAATACCGGCCGAATTGGGCCGTCTTCCAAATCTGAGGGAGTCGAATCTCGGCGAGAACGGCTTGAGCGGGCGCGACCTCCAGAAACTCAGGACCCTGGAGGAGAGTGACTTCGACGAATCTGGAATGACCTTCTGCAAGTAGGCATCTCTAACTGCTCCTTAAAGGGCTGTGCAAGAATCCGCCCTTCAATTCGCTTGCCGATATCGCGCTGAGAGTATAAGGGCTCGTTGACTTTTGTCGGAACTGTGATTCAGCTGATTTATCTGATGGACTTGATAAACGGCGCTGGCTCCCGAAACGGGCTTTGTTCACGAGAATCAGGTGAATCAGAGTCCAAACTGTTCTCAAACCTTGTGTAGATGGCGCCTCTTTGAATGGTTTTCTGAAACGTCAACGGAGCCTAGCCAATGCCCTAAGGCCCAAGAGCCGAAGGGGGTCGACGGAGATTACAGTCGAACACCACCCGCAACCTTGCACGCCGCAGCTGAATGCAAGTGAGGCCATGATGAATTGGATTGAATCCGGATTGAGCCGCCAAAAGTCAGGGTTTGTTGCCCCGGCAATACTGGTCTTCCTTGCAATTGCAGTCGGTATAGCGGCACTAGGTTGTGGGCCTCCACGTCCCTTCGGACCTCTGCGCCGTCCATATGTTTCCAGTCGGCAAGGTCCCCCCGTTGCAGACCCGTCCCACTGCTCCAACGGCATCGCCGTCGAAAACCCGTCGGATCACCCAAGGCTTGTGGAAGACTGCGAAACGCTTCTCCTGATTCGGGACAGGCTGAACAGTTTCCTGTTTTGGAGCGGGGAGCTTCCCATACAGCTCTGGGAGGGAATAACAGTTGATGAAGTGGATCGATCTCTACGCGTGACGGGACTGGTCCTATCCTCGAGAGGGAACCGAGGCGAAATTCCTTCGGAGTTGGGCAACCTCGCCGGTCTGCGTGTGCTGAGACTCCATGAGACAAGACGGCACGGCACCGTTCCGTTGGAGCTGGGAAACCTGACCAATCTGCAGGAGCTGGTCCTATCCGCCAACCACCTGACCGGCGTTATACCGATAGAGTTGGCAGGCCTTACGCGCCTGCGGGAGTTGGATCTGGGCAGAAACGGGTTGACGGGCCCGATACCGGCAGAGCTGGGCAAACTGGCCTCACTTCAGCGATTGAGCCTATCCGCAAATGACTTAACCGGCGACCTGCCCAAAAGCCTGGGTAAACTCTCGAATCTGAAAACAATCCAACTCTATGAGAACCGGTTGACAGGAGCCATTCCATCGCAGTGGGGGGACCTCTCCCTGCTGAGGTGGTTGGACCTCGATCACAACCTGTTGACAGGCAGCATACCGGAGGGGTTCGGCAACCTCAGCAGTCTGCAGACGTTTCGGGCCGGCGCCAATCAGCTGACAGGCGGCCTGCCGGCATCGTTGGGCAACCTCTCGGAGCTGAAACTGTTGTGGCTCCCCGCCAATCAACTCACGGGCCCCATTCCAGCCGAACTGGGCAATCTTTCCAATTTGGAGCACCTGGACCTTGGCCACAACCAGCTCACGGGAAGCATTCCTGCCGAGCTGGGTTTCCTCAAAAACCTTCGCTATCTGACCTTGGCCGACAACCAGTTGACCGGAGAGATTCCGGCAGAACTGGGCGGCCTGACAAACCTGATGTCGCTGAGCCTGGCGGTGAACCAGTTGACGGGCAGTATTCCGCGGGAGCTGTCCAATCTCACCAATATGTCCTCGCTGTACCTGCATGAGAACGACCTCTCGGGAGATTTACCCGCCGAACTGGGAAGCCTTCCAACGCTCCGGACGCTTGAACTCGCGCACAACCGCCTGACGGGAAGGATCCCCAAGGAGTTGGGCATACTGTCAAGGCTAAGGCGCCTGTTCATCGCCGGAAACCAATTCGATGGCTGCATGCCGCTGACCTGGCGTGCAATTGATGAAAACGACTTGGCCGAAACCGGGGTGCCGTTCTGCGAGTAGGGTATGCTGGGACCGAAAAAGGGATAGCTTCTCGACCCGCGACCGTGTAAGGAAGGCACTCTGGACCTGCAATGCTATAGCCTTGACAGCTGGCAGCGGGCACTTGACGGCAGCATAGAGGCGGTGGCCCATGTCACAGGAAGCAAAGTCTACAATCCCTCATATGCAACGGCGACGGCAGAACCGTAAGAGGGTCATGGCGGCCCTGGCTGTTCTGCTGCTATTCCTTTCCGCGTCTAGCTGGCTGGGCTGTGGCGGCAATCCCCCGCCTGGGCCTCCACCTCCTCCGGCTGATCCGGCACAGTGTTCAAACGGAGTCGCAGTCCCATCTCCAATGGAGAACGAGGGGCTCGTAAAGGACTGCGAAACGCTATTGGCGGCGCGGGACAAACTTGCTGAGCCAGGACGCCTGTATTGGAACGCCGCCGAATCCATTCTTGATTGGAGGGGTATTTCCATTCAATGTGCTGGCTCTCAGCTGCGAGTGACACGGCTGGAGCTCTTCTACACTCCTCTCAATGGCACTTTGCCCAAAGAGTTGAGCCGCCTTTCTGAATTGAAGTCCCTGGTAATCAACGAGAGTCGAATGACGGGATCGATTCCTGCCCAACTGGGCCGCCTCTCCAATCTTGAAAAGCTGGACCTTAGCGAAAACAGGTTGTCAGGAGAGATTCCGAAAGAGATTGGCCAACTCTCAAATCTGAGGGTCTTGAATCTCAGAGTAAATCGTCTAACTGGAGAAATACCGGAGGATTTGGGCAAGCTTGGTGCGCTGAAACGCCTTGATCTTGAGCAGAACAACTTGACGGGAAGCATACCGCCGGCACTGGGAAATCTGCCCAATCTGACTTCGCTGAATCTCTGGGGAAGTAGCCTGACGGGAGAGATTCCTTCGGAGTTGGGCAGACTTACCATGCTGCGGGAGCTGCAGTTGGAGAGCAACAACCTCTCTGGCGAGATACCCAAAGCGTTGGGCCGTCTGTCTAGCCTGGAATCTCTTAACCTCAACGCAAACAGATTGGCGGGAACCATTCCATCTGAGTTGGGACGCCTCTCTAACTTGGTGGAGTTGAGTCTCAGTGGCAACAGTCTCTCGGGTATGATCCCCATAGAGCTGGGGCAGCTGTCCAATTTGGAATTGCTGGACTTGAGCAATAATCGCCTTACGGGACACATTCCATCTGAACTGGGACGGCTTTCAAACATGCTGCGATTAGACCTCAGCGACAATGGTCTTACGGGCAGCATTCCGCCTGAATAGGGAAGCATTTCCACCTCGGTGCGGTCAAATCGCAGCCACATCAACCTGGCGGGAAGCATGCTTTTGCCTCATCTCTCTATCCCATACTGGTCATACGTGGACCTGTCCAACAATCGGCTGACAGGTGAGATCCCGGCAGAGTTGGGCAGTCTCACGATTATGGCGTACCTTTCGCTTTCAGGAAACGAATTGACAGGAGACATCCCAAAGGAGTTGGCCAACCTTTCTTCCGTCAGAGACCTCAACCTATCCTATAACCTCCTGGCCGGAAACATACCAGCGGATTTGGGAACACTTTCCAATTTGGAGAAGCTGTCCCTTTCAGGAAACGAACTGACTGGAACGATTCCTGGTGACTTCGGCTCTCTTTCGGCGCTATTGACTCTGCGACTATCCCGCAATCGGCTGACGGGAAGCATTCCAGCCGAGCTGGGGAAACTGGAAAAGCTTTATCTGCTTGATCTGCAAAGCAATGCCCTGAGCCTGAAGATTCCGGATGACCTGCCCGCCCTACCCAGTTTGAAGGCTCTACTGCTTGTAGGCAACGAATTGAGAGGTTGCGTTCCTGTAAGCCCGCCCTTTCTTTTCTACAATGACCTGGTCAGGACCGGGCTACCGTCCTGTGAATAGCATGCACCGGGCCTTAACGGTTAAGGTCGGCAACCCGGCCCCTATGGACCGTTTTTCAAAGGGCGTCACAGCGCCATTTCCTGAAAGAAATGATTGCTTGGTCGCCGACTGTGCTCTACTTCTGGAATCGCGCGACCCGCTTGCCGGCGGGGCCTCGCTGAACTGGAGCGATGAGGTCCCCATTGGCCTGTGGCAAGGAGTAGAGATAGACTCATCCCTGGAGCAACTGCGGGTGAGGAGTCTTCGGCTCGTCGACAGAGGGCTGAGCGGCCGGATTCCGTCCATGTTTGCAGGCCTCGACCGCTTGAATACGCTGGGCCTGGCATGGAATCAGCTGGAAGGCGACATTCCCGAAGACCTGAAACGATTGGACGGTCTACAGGAAGTGCGGCTAGAAGGCAACCGGCTGAGCGGATGCCTGCCGCAGAATTGGCGAACGATAGAGGACAGCGACCTGGCCGGGATGGGGTTGCCGTTCTGCGAGTAGGGTATGCCGGGATCGCAAAGGGGAACCTCTCGACCCGCGACCGTGTACGGAAGGCAGCCTGGATTTGCGAGGCTATAGCCATGACAGTAGGTGGCGGGCGTTCAATGGCAGCAGAGAGGCAGTGTCATATGTCAGAGGAATCAAAGTCTACAGTCGCTCATATGCAGCGGCGACGGCGGAACCGAAATAGGGTCATGGCGGCTGCGGCTGTTCTGCTGCTCTTCCTTACCGCTTCTACCTGGCTGGGCTGTGGGCCCCCTGCAAAACCCAGGCCGCCAGCAGACCCGTCCCAATGTTCCAACGGCATCGCCGTTCCCGATCCCGCCGAAAATCCCGGGCTTGTGAAAGATTGCGAGACTCTCCTGGTCATACGAGATCCCTTGGACGGCGAAGGCCGGGGCCTGTACTGGAGTGGCCGGACGCCTATCGACCAATGGGAAGGCGTCGTTATCGGCAACATTGACGGCACGCGCAGAGTTACGAGACTGAAGCTTGAATACAGTCGATTGTCAGGTGTGTTGCCTGCTGGGCTTAAAGAACTATCATATCTGGTCGAACTGGACCTCCTGGGCAACTCTCTGACCGGCGAAATACCTGCAGAGTTGACCCTCCTTTCAAATATGAAAGTATTGAATCTCGAGGTCAATCGTCTGACGGGCGAAATACCTGCCGCTTTAGGCGAGCTGACCGAATTGAAAATGTTGAATCTCAATGAAAACGTACTGTCGGGAGAGATACCTGCTGAATTGGGCGCTCTGAGAAACCTGGAGTGGCTGAGTCTCGCTGACAATGAGCTGACGGGGGAGATTCCGGCTGAACTCTTCAAACTTGCCGAACTGGAGGTGATGGACCTCGGCCGGAACAGACTGACCGGAGAATTGCCGGCCGGGTTGTCCCGCTTGTCCTCGCTGGCAATGTTAGACCTTTCCCTTAACGAGCTCACTGGAGAGATTCCCGCTGAGCTAGGCCAGCTGGCCAATTTGGAGCAGCTGAATCTCGGATTAAACCGACTAGCCGGCGAGATCCCGGTTGAGTTAATGGGTCTGACGAAGTTGTGGGTGTTGCAGCTTGACTGGAATGCATTGACAGGGGAAATTCCGCCGGAATTGGGGGAACTTTCCCTGCTGCAGAGGCTGGAACTCCAGGGAAATGCCTTGACCGGCAAGATCCCCGGGGCACTGGGCAGCCTTGCCAATCTGCGCTTTCTGGACCTTGGCTCAAACGAGCTGTCGGGCGGCATCCCACCGGAGTTCTTTAGGCTCTCCAGCCTCGACTTTCTTGACCTTTCCAGTAATCAGCTGTCGGGTGTCATCCACAGTGAGCTAGGCGACCTCCCCTCATTGCACGTGCTTTTTCTTTTTCCAGGAAATCGCTTCAGCGGCTGCATTCCCGTGAAACTATTGGAAGAAACGGGCCATCTCATGTCGATGCGGACTCTACCATACTGCGATCACATTCAAAAGTGTTCCAATGGCGTCGCCGTCGCCGATCCGGGTAAAAACGCAGATCTGGTCATGGACTGTGCTCTACTCCTGGATGGCCGTGATACGCTGGCCGGCGAGGCCTCGCTGAACTGGAGCGCGGAGGTCCCCATTGGCCAGTGGCAGGGAGTAGAGATAGACTCATCCCTGGAGCAGCCGCGGGTGACGAAAATTCGGCTCGTCGACCGAGGGCTGAGCGGCAGGATTCCGTCCTTGTTGGCAGGTCTTGACCGCCTCGATGCGCTTGACCTGGCATGGAACTACCTGGAAGGGTATATTCCCAACGACCTGGACCGATTGGAACGACTAAGCGAAGTGCGGCTAGAAGGCAACGAGCTGAGCGGATGTCTGCCGCAGAATTGGCAGACGATAGAGGACAGCGACCTGACCGAGACAGGGCTGCCCTTCTGTGAATGAGGAGTGGAGATAGTAGCTCTTTCAGTGCCTGGTACAACGACGCTCCATTTCGGCATGCCCTGCAGCCCCCGGCATGGCTGACGCATGAATCGCCATCAAATGTAGAAAGGGGATTGCCAAACATGGAATTACGCGACTGGAGAGAAATATCTGTGTCTGCAGCGGAGGTGCACACGCCGGGCCAAGCCACCTTTTCTGCTGACCAGCGGGCGAAAATGCGTGAACGCAGTCGCAGAAGGGTTGCTGCGGCACTGCTTGTTCTTGCGACGATCCTCACCGCTTCGATCTGGCTGGGGTGCAACGGGGGGTATGCGCCTCCGCCACCGGAGCCACTGGTCCCTACGCCGTTGCCGGCTGACCCGGCCGACTGTTCAAGCGGCGTCACGGTCGAGGGGCCGCTGGCGAATCCCGCGCTGGTGGAAGACTGCGAGACTCTTTTGAGGGCAAGAGACAGCCTGGTGGGCGAGGGCAGGTATTTGTACTGGAGCGGTGCTCGTTCCATCCTGGACTGGGAAGGTGTCTTTGTCGACACGGAGACAGAGCTGGCCAGAGTGGTGAGCCTGAACCTATACGCATACGGGCTGGGGGGCAGGGTCCCTGCTGATCTTGGCAATCTCGGCGCATTGCGGGAACTGGTCTTGGGCCGGAACAGTCTGACGGGGCCCATCCCGACACAGCTGGGAGAATTATCCGAGCTGGAGGTGCTGGACCTCTCCTCCAACGTCCTGACCGGCAACCTGCCCGCTGAATTGGGCCAACTCACCAATCTTACGTCACTTCTTGTCGAAGAGAACGAACTCAGCGGAGAAATTCCGAAAGAGTTGGGCGGTCTCGCAAATCTGATCTGGCTGAATCTGGGACAAAACCGGTTGTCTGGCGAAGTTCCGGCCGAGCTTGGCGGGCTTGCCAACCTTCAGGACTTTGACGCCGGCGCCAACCGGCTTACGGGGGGAATCCCGCCGGAGTTGGGCAGCCTTTCTCAACTATCTGGCCTCAGACTGGAAGACAACCGATTGACGGGAAGCGTTCCGACTGAGTTGGGCAATCTCTCTAGTTTGAAGTGGCTCGGTCTTGCCGGCAATCAGCTTACAGGCGGCATTCCGTCAGAATTGGCACGTCTTTCAAGCCTGCGCCATCTCGGGTTGTCCTCCAACCAGCTGACAGGCGGCATCCCTGCTGCGCTGGGCAATCTAACCGAACTGGAGTCCCTCCACCTGGAGGTCAACCAGCTGTCGGGAGGCATTCCGGAAGGGCTGGCCAATCTCAACGGCCTGTACGGGCTGTACCTGCACGAGAACGAACTCTCAGGAGGCATACCTGGCGAGTTGGGCCGTATGGAAAAGCTGCGACGGCTCTCGGTCTTCTCAAATCGCCTGACGGGAGAGATTCCGGCAGAGTTGGGCAATCTCAGGCAACTGTGGGAGTTGAACCTGGCCGGGAATGAACTCACCGGAGTCATTCCGGCGGAGCTGTCTCGCCTTCCCAGCGCAGAGCTGGTCGATCTTTCGAGGAATGACCTGTCGGGGCCCATTCCTCCTGAGCTGGGTAGACTCGCGAGGCTGCGCCACCTGAGGCTCTCGGGCAACCAGCTAACCGGAGAGATTCCGGCAGAACTGGGTGGTCTCCGCTGGCTCTACGAGTTGCATCTATCCGACAACAGGCTGGACGGAGAGATCCGAGCGGACTTGGGCCCCCTGTCGGCCCTGGGCGCGTTGTTCGTTTCCGGCAACCAATTGGGCGGATGCTTCCCTGAGACTTGGCGTAGAATCAATAGCAATGACCTCTTGGAGGCGGCAGTTCCCTTCTGCGACCGCCTGGCACTCTGTTCCAACGGCGTTGCCGTTGAGAGTCCGGCGGATAACAGCGGGCTGGTCTCCGACTGCGCCCTGCTTCTGGATATGCGTGACACACTGGAGGGCGAGGGTTCGCTGGACTGGAGCGAAGATCTCTCCATCAGCAACTGGCAGGGGATAGTGATCGACTCCTTGGATGAGGCGCCGCGGGTAACCGGGCTCCAGCTCGTCGACAGCGGGCTGACGGGCCAGGTTCCGGCCGGGCTGGCGGGCCTGGACGGCTTGCAGGCTCTGGATCTGGCATGGAATCAGCTGGGGGGAGAGATCCCGGACAGCCTGGGCCGGCTGGATGGTTTACGGAAACTGCGTCTTGAAGGGAACCAGCTGTGGGGATGTTTGCCGTCGGCATGGCGTGTACTCCAAGACAGCGATCTGGCCGAGACGGGGCTGCCGTATTGCCGGTAGAGTAACCGTGCCTCGGGTCGCCGGTTTCAAAATCGTTTCAAAACGGTGCCCTCCCTTTGCGGGAGGGCGCCGCCATCTTCCAGGCAAGAGCCAATGACAGTCCCATCCGACTACAGCGAACGCGTCTACGCCGGCGTCCTCGGCAAACTGATCGGCGTCTACCTCGGCCGCCCCTTCGAGGGCTGGACCTACGAGAGGCTCAGCGAGCGGTTCGGCGAAATCAACTACTACGTCCACGAAGATCTGGACGTCCCCCTTATCGTCACCGACGACGACATCTCGGGCACCTTCACCTTCCTGCGCGCCCTACCCGACTACGGCAACAGCCGCGCCGTCACGCCCGCGCAGATCGGCCAGAGCTGGCTCAACTACATCATCGAGGAACGCGCCATCCTCTGGTGGGGGGGCATGGGCAACTCAACCGAACACACCGCATTTCTGCGCCTCAAGGAGGGCATCCCCGCGCCCTGCAGCGGCTCCACCGCCTTGAACGGCCAAGTGGTCGCCGAGCAGATCGGCGCCCAGATCTTCATCGACGGCTGGGCCATGGTTGCCCCGGGCGACCCGGAGCTCGCGGCCGACCTGGCGCGCAAGGCCGGCAGCGTCTCCCACGACGGCGTCGCCATCCACGGCGCGCAGGTCCTGGCCGCCATGGAGGCGCAGGCCTTCGTCGAGAGCGACATCAACCGCCTGATCGACACGGGCCTATCAGTAATCCCCGCCGACTCGCTCATTCGCACACTGGTCGAGCAGATCCGCGAATGGCACGCCGCCAACGGCGACGACTGGCGCGCCACCCGGCAGAGAATCGCCGCCAACTACGGTTACGACAAGTACGGCGGCAACTGCCACATGGCGCCCAACCACGCCCTCATCATCCACGCGCTCCTTCACGGGGACGACGACTTCCAGAAGTCGCTGATGATCGTCAACACCAGCGGCTGGGATACCGACTGCAACTCGGGCAACGTTGGCTGCCTGCTCGGCATCAAGAACGGCCTGGCCGGCATCGAGAGCGGAGCCGACTTCCGCGGCCCCATCGCTGATCGCCTCTACCTGCCAACAGCCGACGGCGGCCGCGCCGTCACCGACGCCGTGAGCGAAAGCATCCGCGTTGCCAACGTGGGCCGGGCGCTGGCGCAGATGCCCGCCCTTGCACCGAAGGACGGCGCCCGCTACCACTTCGAGCTGCCCGGCTCGGTGCAGGGCTTCATGCCCGACGAGAGCCCGGCCAGCCGCGGGACCTTGAGGCTTGAGAACGTGGCCGGCCACAGCCTGAACGGCAGCCGCAGCTTGGCGCTCCACTTCAACGGCGTGGCCGCCGGGCGGGTGGCGCGCGCGGCTACACAAACCTTCATCCCCTCCAAGGAGGTTGCCGGCTACTTCGAGCAACGCGGCTACGCTCTTATCGCCTCGCCTACTCTCTACCCTGGCCAGACGGTTACAGCCGCGCTGCAGGCCGGCGCCGGCAACGAGCGAGCAGTGGTAGCGGCCCTCTTCCTGCGCCGCTACCGCGCACAGGACGACCGGCTGACCCTGGTCGAAGGACCCGCGCGTTTGCTCGAACCGGGCGCGCACCATACCTTTACCTGGCCGCTGGACGGCGCCGGCAACGAGCCGATCGCGGAGATAGGGGTGGCAATCAGCAGCCGCGAGCGCACGCAGGGGACTATCTATCTCGACTACCTCACCTGGGAGGGTGAACCGAACGCCGCATTCAGCCGCCCGGACGCCCCTCCCGACCGCAGCCGCCCTTCCCCAGCGCCCCAGATGTGGCGCCGCGCCTGGGTCAATGGCGTCGACAGCTACGACTCGCGCTGGCCGGAGGCGTTCCGCGTCGTGCAGAACCGCGGCCGCGGCCTGCTGATGACCGGCACGCGCGAATGGCGCGATTACACTGTCCAGTCGGCGGTGACCCTGCACCTCTGCGCGGCTGCTGGCATTGCCGCGCGCGTGCAGGGTATGAGACGCTACTATGCACTGCTTCTTTGCCGCGACGCCGGGGGAAGCGGAGTTGCCAGGCTTGTACGCGCGCTCGACGGCGATGCGGTCCTCGACGAGGCCCCTTTCGCCTGGGCATTCGGCGAGACCCACACCTTTTGGCTGCGCGTCAAGGGCGGTCGCATCCGGGCTGCCATTGACAGTCTCGATGAACCTCTGTTCGATGTCACCGATGACGCGCTCGACGACGGCGGGGTCGCGCTCGTTGTCGAAGAGGGCCGTGTGATGAGCGACGAGGTGATCGTTCGGCCTTAGCCGGCGGGCCAGGGCGAACGCGTCTAAATCTGGACACCAGAAAGTCCCACGAAGGGCGCCCACAAGGGGCGCCCCTACCAATTGTCAATCGTTATCGGCTGGAAAACCGATTTCCAGAAGGGCGCCCACAAGGGGCGCCCCTACCAATTGTCAATCGTTATCGGCTGGAAAACCGATTTCCAGAAGGGCGCCCACAAGGGGCGCCCCTACCAATTGTCAATCGTTATCGGCTGAAAGACCGAGCTCCAGAAGGGCGCCCACAAGGGGCGCCCCTACCAATTGTCAATCGTTATCGGCTGAAAGACCGAGCTCCAGAAGGGCGCCAACCGGTTGAAATGGTGGATCGACTGTGCGATAATGGGTCGGAAATCCGCCTCTTCTGTGCCTGTTGACCGCCATGACCGGCTCTTACGCAACGCAGCTCGCATTCCCCTTTTCACATAGCCGCGGCCCTGGCGCGAGACCTTTCCTCAAATGGGCCGGCGGCAAGGGGCAACTTCTGGACCAGATTGGAAGACACCTGCCGGTGGAACTGAGAGAAGGCCGCATAACCAAGTACGCCGAGCCGTTTATCGGCGGCGGCGCGGTGTTCTTTTCTATAGCCAACCGGTTCGGCGTACGCGAATGCTTTATCTCCGACATGAACGAGGACCTGATCCTGGCCTATCGAACGATTCAGCAGCAGGTCGAGGCGCTGATCGATCGCCTGCAGGAGATCCAGCGACATTACTACGGCCTGACGGTGGGGGGCCGGAAACAGTTCTTTTATGAAGTTCGGCAGAAATTCAATTGTGGCCGCGACGCGAGCGACGGTAGCATGCGGCGCCAGGACGCGGCGCTGCACGTAGCCCATCTCATTTTCCTGAACCGGACCTGTTTCAACGGGCTCTACCGGGTCAATTCACGCGGCAACTTCAACGTCCCGTTCGGCAACTATCGCAATCCGAGAATCTGTGACGCGTCCAACTTGCGCTCCGTTTCGCACTCGTTTCAGAATGCCGAGATCCACTTCGGCGACTTCACCGCCTGCAAGCGTTTTGTGGACGAGAGGACCTTCGTCTATCTGGATCCTCCCTACCGCCCGATCAGCCGCACCGCCAGCTTCAACGCCTACTACAGGAATCGTTTCGACGACGCCGAACAGCGCCGCCTGGCCGGTTTCTACCAGGAGCTGGGCAGCGCCGGCGCCAGGCTCATGCTGAGCAATTCGGACCCGCACAACGAGAATCCGCAGGACATGTTCTTCGAGGAACTCTACGCCGGGTTCAGCATCCACAAGGTGGTGGCGAGCCGCCGGATCAACAGCAACGGGGCAAAGCGCGGGCCGATCACCGAGCTGTTGATTACGAATTACTGAAGGAGAGGGAAGCAAGTTGCCAGATTTACCTGATTGGCGAAAATTGAGGAAGAAAGCGTTGGAACAGGACCAGCTCGCGGGAGTCCACTCGTGAAGGCACGAATCGACATTCCAAACGAGGAGCTGGAGGCGTTCTGCCGGCGCAACCGGATCGTACGCCTGGCGTTGTTCGGTTCCGTGCTCAGGGATGATTTCGCGCCTGAGAGTGATGTCGATGTTCTGGTGGAGTTTGCACCAGAGGCACGCGTCGGGCTATCGTTTGTTACAATTCAGGAGGGGCTGTCAGAGATCTTGGGAAGACAAGTGGACTTGCACACATTCAAGGGCGTTGAAAGCAACCGAAACTGGCTGCTCCGAGAGGAGATACTGGGCTCGGCGGAGGCGGTCTATGACCAAGCGGGATGACCGGGTCAGCCTCGTGGACATGATGGTCTACGCCGAGGAAGCCGTTCAAATCCTTGGCGAAAAAAGCAGGGACGCCTTGAAAGCCGACCGCATGACGCAACTTGCTTTGCAGAGGCTGGTGGAAATCGTGGGTGAAGCTGCCAGAAGAGTTTCACCAGCTACGCAGCAACGGCACACGGAGATACCCTGGCCCCAGATTGACGGTATGAGAAACCAGGTTGTCTATGGCTTTGACGCCATAGATGTGAACATAATGTGGGACGCGATCAAGAATGACCTGCCGCCTCTGGTCGAGCAGCTGGAAGCAATCGTCGGCAGAGACCCCGGCCGGCCCGATTCGGGCGAACACCCGTAAGCGCACTACTTCGCAAGCATCTCCTCAGCACGTATCACATCGCGCATCGCCGCATCCAGGTAGGGATAGGCCAGCCAGACCGAGGCGCCGCCGAAGAGCCCTCCCGTCACCGTGCGCAGCCACCAGTTGCTCTCGCGCAGGCCGAAGAGCTGGCTCAAGCCGTCGAGGGCCATGGGGACCAACAGGAGCAGGTAGACCTTCAGGCTGGGCGCGCGCTGCCGGGTCCGCAGCAGCGCAAAGAGCAGACCGGCCAGCACGACCGAGCCGTAGATGGCAACGTCCCGCTGGCAGATCGCGATCTTGTAGCCGCTGACATCGTTTCCGCGGAATCGCCGCTGTTGAAATAGTCCCGCGTTCTCTTCCAGGCCCTCCGCCTGCAACGCAGAAAGACTATACAGTGGCCGCTCGCCGAACAGGAAATAGCTGCGGTCGGGCAGCTGGTGGCAGGTCACCGAGTAGGCGGAGTAGATGAGCGAGGCCTGCGCGGTCAGGCCGGCGCTGGCGAGCGCCGGGGCCAGGACCGGCAGGAGCAAGTAGACCCCCACGACCGAGTTGAAGAGCGCCAGCCAGTGACGCGCAATCCAGATGACAACGCCGTCAATCCGGCGGGCCAGCGCCGTCTGTACCCTGTCCGACTGTGGCTGCCGTCGCTGTGTTTCCATTGAACGACTCAGGTACCCGTGCCGGCTTGTCGTCCCATCTCGGCGCGGATGGCGCGGCGCAGTTCAGGCTGCTTCACCGGGAAGTCGAAGCGCGTCGATGACCCGTCAGGCCTTTCGATATCCACAAAGGGAACAAGAATCTTCCCTTCCTCGCCGCGGCCCGATTCCTCCTCTACCAACTGCTCTTCAAACGCGAATCCATACTCGACCTGCAGGTCAAGCAGTTCATACTTCAGCGCGTCACAGAGCTGGCAGCTGCATTTGCTGAACAAGGTCACCTGCATCGGGCCGCTCACTTCGATATTGTCTGTTCGACGAATTCGGTCAGCTGTTCACCGGTCAGCAGACCGGCCCAGCGGGCGCCGATAGTGCCATCGTCCCTGATGAAAACGGTCGTAGGCATGTTGCGTACGCCGTAAGCGCGCGAGATTGCGCCGTCCGGGTCCAGGATGACCGGCATATTCATGCCGAACTCGGCGGCGAATTCCTCGATCGCGTCCGGCTTCTCGCGCACGTTGACCTCAAGCACGACTACATTGGCGTTTTCCTCGTGAAGGGCAACCAGCTCCGGCATCTCGGCTCGACAGGGGCCGCACCACGTGGCCCAGAAGTTGAGGACGACCGGCTTGCCCCGCAGTGACGCCAGGTCGCCGCCGCGGCCGTCGTCCAGGAAGAAGGCGAAGTTGGAGGCAGGGTCGCCGGCGGCGTTATCGCCCTCTTCGACGCGGTCGGCAGAGGGAAAGCCGCCGCCCAACTCAGCTGGGAACTCCTCGAGTGGAGTGGCGACAAAACCGTCGTTCGGACTATCGGTGGGCGCGGCGGTCACGCAGGCAGCGAGCGGCAACGCAACCAGAAACAGGACCAGCAGGAGAGCCGGAATTCTTCTCATCGCTTTTTCCCAGCGCAGTTCAGTTCTGCCCGCCCGAGAGGGCCGCACCGCTCAGGTAGCCGATGTAGGCCGGGATAAGCGGCAGAACGCAGGGGCTGATGAAGCTGATGATGCCGGCGACGAACGAGAGCGGGGCCGCGCTCAAAGCGCCGCTGTTGAAGGCGGCATTGACCTCCACCGTCTGTGAGACGCTGTCCTCCAACAGGAAGACCCACTGATTCAGGAACGAGAACTGCGACGCCAGCATGGTAAGCTGGTCGCTCCAGAGCAGCCAGGCAACATAGAGAAGGAAGATGCCGCTGACGACGCTGACGATATTTGCGTGCCGATTGAGGCCGCGCAGGACCAGCGTCGCGCGGCTGAAGGCCGCGCCGGTGACCAGGAAGGGCAGGCCCAGGCCAAGGCTGTATATCGCAAGCAGCAAGGCGCCCTCGGCGACGGTCGCGCTGTCGCTGGCCAGGAAGAGAATGCTGGCCAGGATCGGGCCGACACAAGGGACCCAGCCGGCGCTGAAGCTGACGCCCATGAGCGCGCTGCTGAGATAGCCCCATCCCCGCTTCACCTTGTGCAATTCGGTCACGCGGCGCTCGGTGTACATCAGCGCATTGAGAAAACTCAGGATATCCACCAACGCGGCAACGGCCGGATTTGCCGACAGCTTGGCGTTCGCCTGGATTCGCCTGACGATCCACCCCAGGACCCCCAGAGTCGTCAACCCAAATATGAGAAGGAGAACAGCCCCCAACCGCTGAACCAAAGGCAGGTATTGGTTCAGATTCTGCCCAATCAGGCCGGCGGCTGAGCCCAAGAGCGTGAAGATAGCTCCAAAACCCAATACGAAAGCCAGCGAGTGAAAAAATGTGCTGCTGCGACTGACCGACGGCGTCGGTTTAGCCGCTACCCTTGGGTCAGTCTGAACCTCACCTGCACTGCCGATATTCTGTACCATGATTTCATCCCGGTGTCCGCGCTATACAGGTCGCCTGGCCGATCTCCGGGTGCGGACCTGCCTTTTGCATCCATTGTACTGATTGTACGAGGGTCAGGAAGTAAACATGCTTACGAAGAATTCGACCCGTCGCGCATATTTTCTTCTTCCACCTGCTGTTGAAGCCTGTGCAAATCTTTTTCCAGCGCTTGCTGTCGCTTCAGCATGAAGAGCAGATAGCCGCCCACAAGCAGCCACAGCAGGACCAGAACGGCTGCCAGGTAGATCATTCGTCTCTCACCTCGCGTAAGCGTTCGATGCCGGCATCCAGCTCAAGCTGGCGGACCCTGTGAAAGAATAGCGCCAGGAACAGGAAGGCAAAGCCGATCATCGAAACTGTCAAAGCCTGCCCCATCGTCGGGCCGAGGGCAAAGTCGCCCTGCGCCTCCTGGTTGGAGCCGGCGACGATCACAGGGTGGATCGAACGAAACAGACGCGCGCTGTAAAATGTGAGCGGCACACTCAGAAAGGCGAACAGCGCGTAGATGCTGGAGAACAGGGCACGCGTCGCCGGATTCTCAAAACCGTTGCGGAACAGCAAATAGGCGATGTAAATGAGAACTGTTATCGCCGCCGTGGTCAATCTCGGGTCCCACGTCCAATACGTGTTCCAGGCCGGCTTGGCCCAGATTGAGCCGGACAGCAGCACGAAAAAGCCGAAAATCGCGCCGACTTCCACGCTGGCCGCAGCCCAACGGTCGCAGACCGGGCGTCGTGTGAGCAAGTATCCGGCGCTGCCGACAACTGAACCCAGAAAGCCCAGGAGCGCGGCGATATTGCCGCCTATGTGGAAATAGAAGATTCGCTGCGCGACCTGCTCTGCGCCGGCGAGGTTGACAGCGGCGCCCGCATAAATCAGCCCGGCCCATATTGCCGACGCCATCGTCAGCACAGCCAGGATGTCGAGGAGCAGAAGCGGCCACAGGCGCGACTCTGAGCCCTCGACTTTCGACAGTGTACTCAATGAACCTCCCTCCCAACTGTTCAGCCCTGCTCCCAGATCAGATCGAAGAGCAGGAGCGCGATGGCCAGGAAAAGCGCATCGTAGAGCGCCAGGACGCCGACCCAGCGCCAAACCTCTGCGGCCGGCCGGGCGTCGAGCACGACCGCCGTCAGGCTGACGCCGGCGATGAAGAGCGGCGCCAGTACGGGCAGGAGCAAGACCGGCAGCAGCGCTTCCCGCGCCCGGCTGCGAACGGTAAGCGCAGCGAACAGTGTGCCCACGATGGCGTAGCCGAGCGTGCCCAAAAACAGTCCCAGCAATATCATGGGCCGCGCCAGGTTGACATCGAACAAGATAAGCAACGTCGGCGCAAGCAGCGCTTCAACAATCAGGAAATAGAGCAGATTGGCGGCGACCTTTCCAAAATAGATCGCCGATCGCTCCACCGGGGCCAGCAGCAGACCGGTCATTGTGCCCCCGTCCGTCTCCGCTCCGAAGGAACGCTGCAAGCCGAGAACGCCCGTGAAGAGGACGATCACCCACAGGATTCCGGGCACGACAAGCTCAGCACGAGGCACGCGCAGGTCAAATGCCAGGCCGAAGACCACCGCGGCCAGGACGGCAAAAGCGGCCATCGTGACCAGGATCTCGCCGGCCCGCAGTTCCGTGCGCACTTCCCTTTCCGCCACCGCCCAAACCCTGCGAAAGTAGGCGGCAAGCCCGCTCTTCCTCTTGGAGACCGCGCCGCGCCGCGTGAGTTCATCCATCATACCACGAGCGCGACGTTTGCCGGCGATTGCGCGTGCCGAAGTGTGTCATCTCCACTGCTCACTACGTTGCGTATGCGTGATTGGGTGCAGCCGGCCGTCGCGCAGCTCGCAGATCCGGTCGGACCAGGCGGCCGCACGGCTGCGGTCGTGGGTCGAAACCAGAACGGCCCGCCCGCCGCGCCGGAACTCTGCCAACAGGCCGGCCAGCATGGCAAGACTATCGCGGTCCAGCCCGGAATCCGGCTCGTCGAAGATCAGGACCGGCGGGTCGTGCAGGATGGCGCGGGCGATGGCGAGCCGCTGGAGCATGCCGCGGCTGAAGGTGCGGACGGGGTCGTCGCGCCGCGACCACAGTTCGAACGCGCGCAAGAGGCGCGTGATGCGGTCCTCCGGGGCGGCCAGATCGTACATGCGGGCAAAGAACTGCAGGTTCTCCGCCGCGGTGAGGCCATCGTAGAGTAGGGGCGCGTGGGCCACGACACCGATGTAGCGGCGGATTTCGTGGTGGGCGGCTGAGAGAGGCACCGGCCCCAGCCACACCTCGCCCCCATCCGATTTTTCGAGCCCTGCGACGATTCGCAAGAGCGTCGTCTTTCCCGAACCGTTAGCGCCCAGCAGCGAGAGAATTTCTCCGGCCGCTACCGAAAGGCTGACGTCGCGCAGCACGCGCTTGCCGCCAAACTGTTTCGTCACCATTTCGCAGCGGATCAGGGGCGTATGGCCGGTCACCGGGGCGGTTCCATTTCCTGTGCGGCCTGGGCGACGTCGAGCAGCTCCTGCTTGAGATGCGCCCTCCTTCGTTGCCATGCCCGCTCGTCCAGTTCATTCAGAGAGCGCAGATCGTCCAATTTTGCGATCTCTTCGATCAAGGCCAGTCGGCGCGCGGCCAGCTGTTCCGCCGTCGGTGCGCTCCCGGTCCGCGCGCGGCGAAAAAGCAGGATGCTCGCGGCCAGCAGAACAGTTGCGGCGACGCTGCCAAATCCAATCGGTATGCGGGGGTCCAGCGGAGGCTGGGCAACCGGCAAGGCCCGGTTCAGCTGTGTCTCTCCCCCGGGACGCGGATCGCGCCCGCCGGCCGCAATCAGGCCGCCCAGGGCGACCTGGAGCGGCGCATCAGCCGGCAGCGGCGCGCTCCAGCGTCGGAACAGGACGCCCTGGATCGTATCCTGGCCTGTCGACGCGCCGGAGCTGCCGCCAAGCGAGACGTCCACTTCGAGATTGGGCAGGTCTGCTACAAGCAGGTTCAGCAGCTCTATCTCATAGAGGACGGGAAAGGAGACCGCGGCCGAGTTTCCCGCGTATGGAAGATGATAGCGTACGAAGACCTGGCGCGATGGCTCGCCCGGCGGGACGGGGCGGGTGTCGTAGATGACATCTGCCCCGCCGCCGGTAGACTTCGCCGACCGCGCCGTCCTGGAAGTCGACGTTCTCCGCGTTCGGCGGCAGCGGCAGCGCGAGGGTAGCGGGGCTGTCGATGCCATCGACCGGCGTACCGACGAAAGTTCGGTCGCTGCGGTTTGCGAAACTGTACACCTGGCCGATGAGCAGCGAGCCCGGCTCGTGCTCGACGATCCAATTGGCGCGTGCGACATAGAGGCCGGACGCGTCGGTCGTCGTCTCGTAGACGCTGAAGGAGGTGGCGATGCGGTCGGGAGCGACCCTGCCTTCGGTGAAGTCGGGCCCGCTGAAGGCCAGGATCGGCGAGGTGTAGCGGATATCGCGGTGCTCGGTCTCGACCAGGTAGTAGTAGCCGGCGTCCACCGGCAGGTCTTCGAAGCGAAAGTTGCCTTCAGCGTCGACAGCGGCCGCGCGCGTCGACAGCAGCTCCGTCTGCTGGTAGATGTTGAGAAGAACCTCGGTCTGCGGCGGCGGCGGTCCATCGGCCGTACCCTGCAGCAGCTGGCCCGTGATCGCGCCCGGCCCGGTCAGGGAGAGGGGCGCCCAGCGCGGCTGGTAGGTGAATGTGCGGATGTACTCGAGGGCGGCCCTGCGCTCCTCATCCGACCATGCCGCGCCGGCGTCGGGGTGAGCGTTTTGCCAGCGCTGCGCCAGGTCGGCCTGGCTGAGGAAGATCATCGACGCCTGTGCTGAGAAATCCGGCATCCGCTCGCCTGCGTCGGGGCCGTCCCCGCGTCCGTTTTGGCCGTGGCAGGCAGCGCAGGACTGGGCATAGAGAGCGGCGCCGGCTGCAATCTCGGGTTCGGTAACGTGCAGGTTCCAGGCATAGTAGACCGCCTGCCAGATCTGCTCGTCCACCAGGCTGTTGCGCCAGGGAGGCATCAGGTTTTCGATGCGGCCGAATTTGGTGACGAAGAAGTGCTCGGCGGGGGACCGCTCCCAGGCGGCGCCGGGATCGGAGAATGCAGTCGGTTGCATGGCTGCGCCCGCCCCGGCGGGCCCGTCGCCGGCGCCGCTGGTTCCGTGGCAAGGTGCGCAGTTCTGCGCGTAGACCTCTGCCCCCAGAGCGGCAAGCGGGAGGCGCTCAGGAACGGAAACTTGCTGCGGGTCGTAGGGCGGAGAGGGTTCTTGCGCCAGGGCGCTTCCACTCGTAAGTGTCACAAGCAATGCCACGATGCAGGCCGCTCGGAAGTGCGCGTATCTGAACCATTTGGCATGCAATCGAATCAGTTCCCTACGCTCAGCGGCGACCCGACTGGGGATGCAAATGTCAAGCAGCGGGGGCCTGCCGCCGGCGGGCGCACGCCCGTTGCCTGCGATGGCCGCGACCCTCCTCAACGTGCAGATTGACGCAGGATTCCTTGTGGGTCTTCCTCGTAGCGGCTGGGACACTTGAGGAGGAGTACATCTGCCTTGAAAGTGCCGTCGTCGAGAAGCTCCCCTTCGGCAATGACCGAGGCAGCCCGGTGGAAGTTGTCGGGCCGCGGCTCGTAGTAGACGACAGGCAGCTGATGATCGGGACTCTCTTCATCTTCGATCATGAATCTCAGCGTAACCTGCTCGGCGTTCCAGTTCTCGCTGCCATTGACCACGACGCCGTTCACCCGCAGACGCTGCGAAACGAGAGCGTCGCCCTGCTGCATTACCTCGTCGACCGTGAGCCAGTAGGCCTTGGCGGTCGTAAAGCCGTATACGATCAACGCGAGGATGACGCCGATCAGGATGAACCCGGCCACCAGGAACTGCGGCTTGAGACCCGACCGCCGGCGCGCCAGGCTGGACGGGATCGGCCCTTCCCACAGATCATCCTCGGTCAGACTGTCTTGTACAGGCGAGGCTGTTGTCATCGAATGAAATGTCTGCCTTTGCTCAACAGCGGCCGTCCCCTTTGTCGAAACGCCAACGCAGGCGCGGCCGCATTGTATGTCTCATGACCGGCAGTTCCGAAAACCGGCTACTCTTCTTCTTCGTCATCCTGCGCCCATTGGACTTCCTCGGACAACAGGTCGCGAGCCTTCTCGGCCAGCGGCCCCGGCACCAGAACATCCCTCTCAGCCAGACCGCCGTAGACAAACCCGTAGATCCGGCCCATGGCTTCACCCTGCACGATGGCGGGGATGCCGGCGCTGTGAAGACGTCCCTTCACGATCTGCGCCTCCATCGGATTGGCAGCTTGCCAGACGACAACCGGCTCCTGGGTGACCGGACCGCCGGTCGTGGCCGCGGCCTTCGAACTCACGGGCTCAGGGGGATGGTCTTTCTCGCTGCGTTTTCCCCACAGTCTCTGGAGGCCTTGGGCAACTATCGACATGGGCATTCATTCCTGCATCACAAGCTGGACAGGGTCGCTGTCCGTCCAACGAACGGGTTGCTTTCTCGTTCGACTCCGATCGTCGTGGCTTCTCCGTGGCCGGGGTATACGACATATTCGTCGGGCAGGGTCAGCAGTTGTTCGTGGATGCTGCGAAGCAGCGCTGCGCCGTCCGCGAGGGGCAGGTCGTAGCGTCCGATGCTGCCGCGAAAGAGTGTATCGCCGGCGAAGACCTGCCGGTTGCCGTGATCGACGAAGATCACGTGGCCCGGCGAATGACCGGGCGTCAGGCGCACTTCGAGCGACTCGTCGCCGAATTCGATACGCTGCCCGTGGTTGAGAAAACAGTCAGGCTCAACGATCGGTTCGACGCGCGCGCCCAGCCATTCGCGCACGCGATCGGGCGCCGACCGCAGGATGGGCAGATCGTCCTTGTGCAGGTGGAATTCGGCGCCGGTAGCCTCGCGCACCGCGTTGACGGCCAGCACGTGGTCGAAATGGGCATGGGTATTGATGATCTTCTCGATGGACAGCCCCATCTCCCCGGCCTCTTTGACGATTGCGCCCGCGCTGTCGCCCGGGTCGACGATCACACCGCGCAGGGTCTCTTCGCAACCCAGGATATAACAGTTCTCCTGCAACAGGCCCACTGTGAGACCGGTAATCAACATGCTTTTTGCGCTCCCTGTGCGGCCATTGCGACTGCCCGGACGGCGGCCCGCGCCGCCCAAGTCAGTGTCGTGCCGCGTCCGACGTCCGGACCGGCTTCGCCGCTGCCCGCCTCGTTCGCCCCCCGGAAGGGCCGGCGGCTGGCAACAATCCTACTATGCGCGCTGCGCCTTGTCAAAGGAAACGGAGTTCGTCTCAGGGCAATCGCATCTAAATCCGGACGCCAAAATGTCCCACGCAGGGCGCCCACAAGGGGCGCCCCTACGATGCCAGGCACTGTTTTCGGCTGAGAGACCGAACTCCGGAAGGGCGCCCACAAGGGGCGCCCCTACGATGCCAGGCACTGTTTTCGGCAGTTTTTTGGGAGTTGGGCTTGAATCAGTCGGTGTGGCGGGTCTTGGCCCAATGCGATGCAATCGCCCTGGAGTTTGTCTGCCGGGTCGGCCAGCTGTGAGCTTTCCCGCCGGCAGGGCAACGGCGCATCCGGCCTCGCTGCTGCCGCGCTGCGCGCCTACCTTCCCTGGGGGACACTTCCCATCTCGGCGCGCGCGTCTCCGATCGCCAGCCACAGGGCTGGGTCGGAGCCGTCAAAGGGAACGTCGAACAGTGCGCGCACCAGCTCGCCCGCGCGCCAGTGGGCGGTTGGATAGGCGCCGCCGGCCAGCGGAGCTTCGACAGCCTGCTCGCCCAGCAGCAGGCGCATACGCAGGTCGTCCGGCCAGGCGGCGGGGAGCGGGTCGGGAGCCCGCCAGTACAGGGTTACCTGGAGGATATCTCCGGGCGCGAGCGCGGTGGCCGGGGCATGAGCAAATGACTTGCGATAGAAATCGTAGCCGGCAAGCGTGAGCGGACCGACCTCGCGATCCGACCGGCGCTGCATCGGGATGATCGAAACCGGCAGCGGGCGCGCAGGGCGGGCCAGGGCCGGCTTGGCGATCTGTGCCGAATCGCCGGCTGCGGTCGTAAGGCGGACGCCGCTCTCGGCATCGTACAGGGCGACGATCAGGCGGTACTCGCCGGGAGGCGTGCCAGGCGGCAGCGGGAGGCCGTGATTGTCGTGTACGATTTCGCCTTCCAACCAGCCCAGGGTAGGCAGCGAGCCTCCGCCCGGCTCGCCGTCGCGCTGGACGACCACCTGGTCGCGATGGTCCAGGAGCTGCACCGAGACGATCAGGCGGCGTTCCGGCGCCGACAGGGGGAGCCAGCGCAACCCGATTTGAAGCGTATCTCCCGGGGCGAGCTGCCGAGCGCTGAGACAGAGCTCGGCCAGGTCGGCTACATCTCCAAAGCGCGGCGGGTGAGCCAGCGGGGCACAGTAGAGGTCATGGGAAAGGGTATAGGTCGCGAAGCGTACATTGCCTTGCCAGCTCTCCAGGCCTTTGAACGCATTCCTGCCCAACCAGTTCTCTACGATTCCTTCGCTGTCAGACTGCTCGGTTGCCCACAAAACTGCGAACAGATTGCGCCGGCCAGCCGTCTCTTTCACAAGCGTTGCCTCGGTCCGGTCCCGGTCTGGGGGCCGTTCGGCCGGCAGCGGCAACACGCGCACCCCGGGGTCGTAGAAGCGCCAAACGTCGGCCTGGCCCGGCGCGTTCAGGATTACGAGGTCCCGCTCGGGATCGCCGAGCGCGGCGACTGTGCGCGCCATGTCGGCGTAGTTGTCGCGCGCGGCCGGGTCGGCATAGTAACCCGGGAGGACCGCCAGGGCCAGGGCCAGGCCCAGCGCGGCGACCGCGCCCGGCGCGGCATAGCGGCGGAGAATGTCGAACCGGCCCGCGTCTGTTTGCGCGGCCGTGACATCTCTTGCGGAGCTGGAAGCTGACCGGCCAGTGGCAAACAGGTCGGGAAATGGAAGCGCGGCCGCCGCCGTCAACAGACACCAGGCCGGCGATAACACCAATAGAAACTTGAGGAATGCCGGGCTGAAGAGACCGAAGACGAACATGGCGCCGATCGGCAGCAGCGTCCACAAGAGCAGCGTCGCGCCGGCGCCGGTCCGCCGCAACCGCCACAGCCCCACCAGTGGCAGCAGGCCGGCGACAAGCATCCATCCCCATGCCAACTGGGGGCCGCTGCGGATGGGACCGGCCGCGAGCGTCTGCAGGATCAAGCGCAACCCTTCGAGCGGACTGACATAGCCGTTCTGCGCAGGCCAGTGCAGCAGGCGCTCGATCGCGGTCGCCAGCCAGGGCAGAAAGGAGACCAGCGCCAGGCCGTTGACGACGAGAAAGAGCAGCAGCGGCGACCGGAGAAGGGACCGCCCCGGGCCGCCTTCCAGCCCGCTCCTCTGCTGTGAGCGGCCCTCCCTGCCCGCGGCAACAAGCCACCAGGCGAACGCGCCCCAGGCCGCGGCCAGGACCGCGGCAAATGTGTAGTGTGTCCACAGGCCGGACGCGGCCGCAGCCAGGTAGAGGATAGCGTATACGATGACGGGTCCCAGGCCGGCGCCGGCTTGCCACCGCCTCTTAGCAGCTGCCAGCGCCCAGATGAGCGCGGCCGACTCGAGCATCAGCAGCGCGTACATGCGGGCTTCCTGGCTGTAGAAGACCTGGAACGGATTGAGCGCGGCGAGCAGGGCGGCGAGCAGGGCGAGCTGGATCCGCCCGCGCCGCGGCCTGTCGCCGGTCTCCAGCCCCAAGCGGTAGATGACCGCTACCGTCAGCAGGCCCGCCAGCGCCGACAGGCTGCGCATCCCCCAGGCCGAGTAGGCGAAGAGGCCGCCCCACAGCTTCAGCAGCCAGTAGTAGCCGGGTGGGTGGATGTCAGCCGCGGCGTCGACTGCGATGCGCGCGAAGCCGCGCTGGGCCAGCGCCCAGGCGTTGCCTTCGTCGTGCCACAGCGAGGAGCAGGTGAGGCAGTGGAAACGGAGAAACGCTGCCAGCGCCAGGACGAAGATGAAGATGGCCGAATCGAGGACGGTGTTCGGCGCCGTCTCCTTCTTCATTCTCTATTCTTCGCCACGGGCGCCGGCGATGTAGGTCCTGATCGATTCGTAGACGGGCTGGGGTGTGAAGTCGGGCGCGAGCAGACGGAAGTAGGCCTCGGGCTGGCAGTTCAGCTCCCAGGCATCGGTGGCCCGTTTCATGTACCAGACGTTGGCCACGCCCAGCCAGGGCCATTCGGCGCCGACGCGTTCGAAGGCAAGCGGCAGATTGGCGGCCTGCTCCTCCAGGCCGACCCGCCCGTAGCGCGGTTCGGCGCAGTCCGGCGCCGCGTTCCAGTTCATCTCGCTGAGCCAGATCGCCTTGTGCGCGTCGCCGTTGGCGACCATGAGGTCGCGAATGTACTGCGGCCGCCCGAAGTTGATCACGCGCGGATGCATGCGGCGGTCGCTCGGTCCCGACCACAGGCCGTAGCCCTGTGCCGCCATCACGTCGAAGTAGGGCGCGGCGCCGGCGTCGTACATCCGCTGCAGGAAGAGCAGATCGGAGAAGTTGCGGCCGCCGATGGTGGCGCCGTCGAGGTCGATGGTGGCGGCGAGCGCGCCGGCGACGATGACGGCTGCCGGGTCGGCGGCGCGAACCGCGCCGGCCCCGGCCTTGAGAAGCTCGGTGTAGGCCTCGGGGTCGCTCGAGTCGATGCCCCACTCGGGATAGATGTTCGGCTCGTTCCAGATCTGATAGTAGCGGACCCTGCCGCGGTAGCGTTCGGCGACCGCGGCGGCGAAGTCGGCATAGTCCTGGAAGTCGTCGGGCGGGGCGTAGGCGCCGCCGTCGTTGCCCTGGGCGCGGCTCCAGGCCGGCGGGTTTGAGAGGCGTACGATCAGCTCCATGTCGTACTGTTCCGCCAGCGCGACGATATGGTCGTACTTTTCCCAGGCCGAGCGGGCCGGCTCGTGGCGGCGGTCCTCGAAGTCGCCCTTGGCGTGAATCTCGATGTCCTCCCAGGGGAACTCCTGGCGCAGCCGGGTGAAGCCGGCCTGCGGCGGCCATGCGCACGACGCGCTCCCGCTTGGCCGGCTCGACCTCCTGTTCGAGGAAGACGTTGACGCCGTATGGGGAAATATCGGCGTGATCCGTTACCTGTTGCGGCGCCAGCAGGACCGCCGGGCGCAGCAGGCCGCCCGCCAGGTCGGTCAGGCCCTTGACCTGCGGCAGAAACGCGGTCTCGCCGGTCTGGGACAGGAGCCAGCTGCGGCTGGGGCCGAGCGCCAATATCAGTAGGGCCAACCCGCCGCACAGCAGCAGGCCGGCCCAGAGGGTCAAGGTTTCACGAAATGCGCGTTTCAAGGAATTGGTCTGTGTTGCAGTTGTAATTGGCGAAAGGCGACATCTGCCGGTCTGCCCGGTTCGGAGCCCTTCGCCAATATCTTTAGTTCTCCTGGAAGTCAATGTTGATGCACTGAGGCTCCATGGGTCCAACCGTCCTGACCCACTTCTCGCCCCGCCAATAGGTGTGCAGGTCCTGTCACCGGTCCTGAATCCTTAGTTCATCCTGGAAGTTATGCCGTCGCATCTCCATGCTCTCGTTCAGGACCATGGCTCCAGATTGGGCAGGGACAGTTGACCATGGTAGATTTCGAACTCTCATTGGGAATTTGACTTCAAGGCACACGCTCCGACTCAAGCAGACTTTCCGGATCGGGCGCCGATAGATTTCTACAAATGGAACGAATTCCCAAGAAACCTTTAGCGCTCTGCCCGGAGTGCCAGCAGGACATCCTCTGTACAAATGGTCTGCCGCGGCCCGTAGATAGGCCAATGTGGACACACATGTCATTGCGCTTGATGCCCGCAGCGATTCGACTGGCAAACAACGCCCCTTGAGAATAATCGTCTATCGTTCATGTTTGTGGCACATGCGGCCGGCATTGCCAACGCGCCACTTGTACTGGGGCGCGGGCGGCTGTGTCGGCGCGGGTATGGGTGTCGCGGGCGGGGGAGGTAGAGGTGTGCGCGTCGGCTCGGCGGGTATCAAATTCGGGACGGCTACATTTTGCGTGTCCCTGGGCGTCACCAGCTGGCTGTAGACCCAGCCCCTCTCTTCATCCGACCTGTATCTGATCTGCCACCAGTCGCCGAGCCCCGGGCTCTTGCCGGTGACTTCGAACTCTTCGCCAGGGTAGGCCTGACCGATGACCTTGTAGAGCAGGCTCGGCCCGGCGCGGACGTTCATCTGTGTAGTGCCGATCGTCACCATCGCCTTAGGCAGTGGCGTGGCCGTTGGAGGAACGGCCTCGGCCGTCGGCTGGACCTGGGTCTGGGTCTGCTGGACGTTCTGACCGCTGCTAACTGCAACCGCTGCACCGGCCGGGGTCAGCGTAAAGGTCGGCGCCGGCGTGATGGTGGGCCGGGGCGGCTCCACCTGCGCGCGCCGCCGCGCGCCGCACGCGGCCAGCAACAGGATGGCAATGACAATGGTCAGAATTTGTGTCCAGCGCATCGGTCGAGACCCCCCGTCTGGTACAGTAGGCAGTTCGTCTTGCAGCGATGGCGGAGGCGCAAGATCGGCTAAATTATATCACATGCCGCGACGAAAACTAAAGCGGCCTCGAATTTCCCGGGCGCTGCGCAAAATGGCCTGGGATTTTGCCCTGGTCCGCGCCTGTGGACGGCTTGCACAGGACGTGACGGCCGGGCGGTCGAGATGGGCCCAGGCGCCGCTCGCGAGCGGCGCCTAAAGGACGAACGGGCTTGCTCGTTCGCGACGGCTCGAGCCAGACCGCGCTGCGTCGCGGCTCGTCGCGTCTTAGCAGGAGATCTCCAGTTGCCATGGCATGACAGCAAGGCGCCACAGAGGGACCGCGAGCGGGAGTTCCGGCCCTGCGCAACTCTTGCAGCTCTCTTCGCTCGCCCCTGCCTCATCTGTAGAGAGTGCCGGCCCGCCGCGTGTTGAACGGTCGCAGCAGGCAACATCGGCAAACGGGGCCCAGTTGCGAAAAGGGCTTCCTGCGCGGCGCTTCGCATAGCTTCGTGGATCGTTCCGCAAAGTTGGGAGCATCGAACCTTTTGGTTTTACAAGTGAACGATTATCGCGGTCTTCCTCCGCCGCCGGCGTTGAATCCGCCGGCTCTCTAGGCTCAATCTCGCCAAACCTTCGGATCGGGCTTTTCCTGTTTCAGCAGCGAGGCGCCCGGCCCGGCCTGGCCGGCATGGCCCCCGTAAGCGCCGGTCTTGAGGACCAGCACCTGGCAACGGGACCGGTCGCGGATGCGCGTGCGCAGCCAGGGTTCGAGCTTTTCCTGCTCGATTCTGGTGGTGATTACTGTCGGCAGCATGGCGTTGTAGCGGTAGTTGAGCAGCTGGTAAAGTTTCTCCCTGGCCCACGGGGTAGCGCTCTCCGTGCCAAGGTCGTCAAGCACGAGCAGGTGCGTGCGCTTCAACTCGTCGAAGCGCCGGTCGTAGGGCACGGGCGACTGGGGGTTGAAGGCAGCGCGCAGGTGGTCGAGCAGGTCAGGAACGACCACAAACATGATTTCGTCCTGTCCCAGCGCACGCCAGGCGTTCGAGATCGCGGCGGCCAGATGCGTTTTGCCGGCCCCGCTGGACCCGATCAGCACGAACCAGCCGTGCGGGTTGTCGACGAAGGCCTCAGCTGCCTTGCAGGCATCGCGTAGACTGGACAGGCCCTTGTGCTCAGTGTTCGGTCGCTGCAGGTCAAGCGTGCTGAAAGTCTGCCCGGCGTGAAACGAGAGCGTGCTCAGGCCGCCCTGGCCTTCATTGGCGCCAACGCGGAAGTCGGGCGCGGTGATTCGGATTCGCTTTCACGAGGTCCATGTCCTGCAGACGGCTGCGCAGGCGCTGGTCGAGCTCTTCCAGGCGCTGATTCGTCGTCAGCACCGTGGGCAAGCGGCCGTTGTAGCGGTGGTTGAGAATCTGGAACAGTTTCTCCTGCGCCCAGGGCGTTGCGCTGTGCGCGCCCAGGTCGTCGAGGATGAGCAGCTCAGTGCGGCGTACTTCGTCGAAGAGCTCGTCGTAGCTGGCCTCGCTGCTGGGGCCGAATGTCATACGCAGATGGTCCAACAGGTCGGGCACGACGACGAAGATGGCCGCCCGGCCGCTTTCCAGGCGGCGGTTGGCGATGGCCGCGGCCAGGTGTGTCTTGCCGCAGCCATAGCGGCCCATGAAGAGGAGCCAGCCGCGCGGCTCCTCGGCAAAGCCGGTCGCGGCCGCGTATGCCGCCGCCAGCGTGCCGCGCTTGTCGGGCGGCAGATCAGTCAGATCCGGATCGAAGGACTCGAACGTGAAGCGGGCCAGGGCGTCGAGCTCGTTTACGCCCTGGAACCGGCTCCTGCGCCTCTGACTGCGTTCTTCCAGCTTACACTTGCAGGGGACCGGCGTGCCGTAATCGGGATGGCCCAACGGCAGATCGTCGAGGAGGAAACCTGCTCCGCCGCACAGCTTGCATGGTTCAGCCTGGGCGCCCTGCAGCCGCTGCGAACGGGGCAGCAATCCGGGCGGCGCGGTACGGTCCAGGTTCAGTCGCCTTTCCGGACCGGATTCCGGCGCGCCGCCGCCGGGGTCGGGCGACGACGCGTTGGCGCCGCGCCCCATCTCCGGCGTAAACTTCCGCAGCAGCTCGCTGATTTCATCCATGGTGGTTGTCCTTGCCCTCGACTTCCCAGCGCCGCAGAACGGCCCGAATGTAGTTCAGATGGCGCTTGTTGTTGAGCAGCGCAATCTCCATCGCGTCGACGATCCAAATGGGCGGGTAGCTCTTCTCCAGGTCCCTCAGCTGGTCGGCGATCATGGCTGTCATCAGCCCGAAGTTCTGTTCGTATAGAACGAAGACATTGGGCCGCTCCACCTGCAGGCGCGCCTCGGCGGGCACGACGGACTGTAGCTCGGCAAGCCTTCCCTGGCGAATGGCGGCAACCGACTGGCGGCCCTTGGTCGTATTGAGGAAGTACCAGTCCTCTGTTCGAAGCTCCTCATCGGCCGCTTCCGGGTCAGGACCGGGCGTGTGCGGCGTCGGGCCGGTCTCGACATCCAGGCGCAAGAGCGTGTTGCGAGCCACCGCCCGCTGCAGTGCGTCCTCGAGCGCGGCGAGCGGGCTTCGCAGGTCGCTCTCCAGGTTGAGACTGGTCAGCAGCGTCCCGTCGCCGCGCATGTCCGCGCCGCGAATATAGCGCAGCTCCCCTTCGCGCTCGTTGAGCAGCCAGAAGAAATAGACAGTCACCTTAAGCTCGGCCAGGTCGTCGATCTGGGGCAGCAGATCGACAAAGAAGAGGTCCGGCACGGTGACGGCCAGCATCTTTGCGTCGGGGAATCCGATAAATCCGGGCAGCAGTTTGGGCATGTGCAATCCGGAGAGGACGGGACCAGCGCGCCGGCGAAAATCCGGGCCCGACCCAGGGTGCGTGCCTCCAGGTCAAAGTGGACTTCAGTCTACGATTCGGCCGCAAGACCGCTCCGATCCACCAAAGGCTCTCTTTCGTTCCCTACATGTAGATCCGTGGTCTGATCCGAAAGCCCTGCAAAACGAAGCTTTCGCCTCCACAAAGGAAGAGGCCAGGGTTCGTTGACATTTGTCTGAACTGTGATTTAGCTGATTTATCCGATGGACGTGATTAACGGCGCTGGCTCCCGAAACGGTTTTTGTTCACGAGAATCAGGTGAATCAGAGTCCAAACTATTCTCAAACCTTCTGTAGATGGCGCCTCTTTGAATGGTTTTCTGAAACGTCAACGGAGCCTAGTAATCCAGGTCCTCGCGCCGCAGCTCCAGGTCGCGGAACTGTGTCAGCTCCTTGCGGAAGTAGAGGCTGACCGAGCCGGTGGTCCCGTGCCGGTGCTTGGCAACCATCAGGTCGGCGATGTTCTGGCGGTCGGTCTCCTCATTGTAATAGTCTTCGCGGTAGACGAAGATGACGACGTCGGCGTCCTGCTCGATCGACCCGCTTTCGCGCAGGTCGGACAGAACGGGCTTGTTGTTTGCGCGGCTCTCGACGGCGCGACTGAGCTGGCTGAGCGCGATGACGGGCACGTTCAGCTCGCGTGCCAGGCCCTTGAGCGAACGGCTGATGAAGCTGATCTCCTGCTGGCGGTTTTCGCCGCGGTGCCCGCTGCCTCCGCCGGACATCAGCTGCATGTAGTCGACGAGAATCAGATCGATGCCGCGCTCGGCGTAGAGACGGCGGGCCTTTGAGCGGATTTCCATCATCGTCGCGCCGGGCGTGTCGTCGATGAAAATGTGAGAGCCGGCCAGCGTGTTGGCCGCGTCGACCAGAACCGGCCACTCCTCTTCGTCTATCTGGCCGAGACGCAGGCGGTGGCTGTCGATGGCTGTTTCGATGGCGAGCAGCCGTTGGACGACCTGTTCGCTGCTCATTTCGAGGCTGAAGACGGCAACGCGCGCGTTGTGGCGCATGGCCGCATTCTGCGCGATTGAGAGCCCGAGGCTGGACTTGCCCATGCCCGGGCGGCCGGCCACGATTACCAGGTCGCTCTTTTGGAATCCGCCGAGCATCTTGTCGAGGAGCACGAAGCCGGTGGGAACGCCCATCAGCCGGTCCTGATGGCGGGCGAGATAGTCGATCTGATCGACCACGTCGGGCATCAGTTTGGACAGCGGCGTCAGATCGCGGTGAATGCGGCTCTCGCTGATGCCGAAAATGAGGCGTTCGGCCCTGTCGACCACGTCGTCGGTCTCGTTGCTCTCGTCATACGCCATTTCGGCAATCTGGCCGGCCGCGCCGATCAGGCGCCGCAAAGTGGCGGTGCGCTCGACGATGCGCGCGTAATGGTCGACGTAGATGGCCGTGGGCGTGCTGTTGATCAACTCGGTGACGTAGGCCGGTCCGCCGACACCGTCCAGCTGCTCGTTACGCTCGAGTTCGTCGACCAGCGTCACGAAATCGGCCGGCTCGCGTCGTTCATGCAGCGTCAGGAGCGCGCTGTAAATCCACTGGTGGCGTTCGCGATAAAAGTCGGTGTCGCGCAGCGTGGTCGAGACCTTGATGATGGCGTCGGGATCGATCAGAAGCGAGCCGAGCACTGCCTGCTCCGCTTCCAGATTGGCGGGGACGGTCTTGATCTGGGCTTCAGCGGTTTCGCTCATCGTCAGCGTTGGTACAAGTAACTGTTCCGGCCCAAGCCTGGAGCAGGTCTACCGTGTATTCGATGCGATCAGCCCGCTTGCGAGCAGATCGACCTCTTCGGGGGCGCCGCGGTGCTGGCGTGGTAATGCGAGACAGGGCAAACAAGCGCCAGGGAGAAAAAAACGGCGAGAACCGCTTGGTCGCGACTCCGCCGCCGTCTGAAACGCCGCCTCAATTGATTGCGCGGTCAACCCTTGCGCGCGGCTCCCTGCCATTCTGAGGGCGGGCGGCCAGCCCTTCGCCGGTCCTGCTAATTGTCGATATCGAGTCCTTCGATGAAGTCGCGGAAAACATCCAGGTCTTCGTCGCCGGTTTCGCCGGGCTGCTCCTCCGGCGTCTCGCCGTCGCGGTCAAGCGGACCCAGCTCCTCTTCCGGTTCCATGCCGGCCTTTTCCATGACCTCCTCGGCCACGTAGATCGGCACGTTGACGCGCACGGCCAGGGCAACCGCGTCGCTGGGCCGGCTATCGATCTCCAGCGTTTCGCCGTTGGCCTCCAGGACAATTTCGGCGAAGAAAGTCTCGTTTTGCAGGTCGCTGATGACGACGTGGGTGAATTCGCCGTCGAGCGACTCCGCTATCTGGCGCAGCAGGTCGTGTGTCATTGGCCGGCCGGCCTCTATGCCCTGCAGCTGAATTGTGATGGCGTCGGCCTCGAAAGGGCCGATCCAGATGGGAAGATATCGTTCACCGCTCTCTTCGCGCAGGACGACGATACGATGCTGGGACATCAGGCTGACGCGCACGCTATCGATCACAACTTCAATCATTCCCGACTCCTGCTCTCGACTGTCAAGAACTGCTCTACGATATCTCTCACTCATTCGTCCGCATCTGCTGACGCCGGCAGGTACATCTGTGTGCGTCGAGCAGAATTATAGCATAGCCGCGAAATGGCGCAAAGTGATCTGCTCCCAGGGCAATCGCATCTAAATCCGGAGGCCAAAATATCCCACGAAGGGCGCCCACAAGGGGCGCCCCTACCAATCGTCTACTGTTTTCGGCCAAGGAACCGAACTCCAGAAGGGCGCCCACAAGGGGCGCCCCTACCAATGTCAACTGTTTTCGGCTGAAAAACCGAACTCCAGAAGGGCACCCACAAGCCCCTACAATGAGTTGCAGTTTTGGGGGGTTTTTTCGGAGTTGGGCTCGAATCAGGTAGTGTCGCGGGTCTTGGCCCAATTAGATGCAATCGCCTTGGATCTGCTCCGACATGGAGGCCGCGGGCCGGTAGGCCGCCGTCCTTGTTAGTGCAGCCGGGCGGCGCGGCCTTTGCCGCGCGGCGAAACTTGCCGTCCTGACCGCGACGGCTCAGGGTTGGGCAGCGCGGGCGCAGGAATCCGTTTTCACTTGCGCCGAAAGGCGAATTTCGCCATTCGCGGTCTGTGTTATCATGGTAAGACACGGTCGGAGCGGTAGTGTGGGCCGGCACATCGGAAGTCATGGAAATTCCCTCCCAGGCATGGCGAAAAAGGGGCAGTCAAAGACCCGGAATGGCGGGTGGTCCAAGCCCGCCTCGCAAAGGGGATGATCCAACAATGAAAATTGGGGTCACGATTTCAGCTGGGCTCCTTGCCCTGTATTTCACCAGCGCCTGTACTTTGATCACTTCTCGCGTGCCTTCGGCGACGGCAACGCGGCCCGCCCCGCCTGCCGTCATCCTGATGCAGGAAGAGCCGGCCGCGTCCGTACGCGCAGCAACGTCGGCTTCGACAGCGTCGCAGGGAGACGGAAGGCCAGGGACCATCCTTGCGGCGGGCGGGGAATGTTGCAATCTCAGGTGTCGCACTGGCCTCGGCCAACTGAGAGGATGCCCGACTGGCAATCGACGGTGACTTGGAAACCCACTGGAACGCCAATCTCCTCGGGATGCAGTGGCTTACGGTGTCGTGTGATGCGCTCCAACCGACCGCACGCATCGAGCTGGTCGTGGAGCAGACTCCTGCCGGGCGTACGACGCATGAGCTCTGGCTGGGAAACGGCTCCGGCACGCAGACGTTCCAATGAACAAGATCGAAGCCGACGAAGAGGGCAGGCTTTAGGCCCTGAATTACCTGACCGGCTCGCTCTATGAGATAACCGACCAATAGCGAACCGGCGTCGTTGGCCGGTTACATCGCCCGGCGTTCGGCGCCTGGTTTCAGGCGATAGAGAGGCAGGGGGAGAAGATTCCAGTGGTGTGAACGCAGGTGCGAGGTCTGCCCTTAAGACTATGGCGGCATTTTCATCATTGCATCATTGCATCGCCTTCTGCCCACGGCGTGGCGTGCGTCTGTTGCAGAGACCTGGCCCGGTGGCAACTGGCGGCCGGTTGGCGCCTCTGGGTAGGGAGAATCTACAAATTGCCTCTTTCTCGTTTCTTGGCGCTGCCTCGCGGATAAATCTGGGAAGTTACGAGAATCGAGGCTCCCGTCTTCCCAGGGGAAACAATCTGGTCCTCAGCCCTTCGAGCCGGGTTGGGGCCATCGCACCCGACGCCAAGTAGCTGCCGCTCAGAGAAGACCGCGGCGTTGACGCGCCGGCGCCGGCCCTTCTCTCAGAGGCCGAATGTCCCGCCGCGGCAGGTGGGTGGCTACCAGGTTACGTGGGTAACGCCGTGGTGTCCGCTAACGGTGAAGACATAGGGTTTATCGGTCGAAGTCTCCGTATCGGCGTAGTAGGTGCTGATTCGAAGCACCTCCCGATTGGGTAGGTATTCGACAACGACCAACTTGGCAGTCAACGGGTTTTGGCCGCGGTAGAGCTCGATCGGGTCCGTTCCGGTCGGATGAAGCTCCGAAAGGGCGTCGACAAACGCCAGATAAGGTCCGGTATGCGTTTCGTCCGTCCCGATGAAATAGTACTGGTAGCCGCCCTCGACGATACAGAGTTGCGCCGGCGTCGCTTGGTGTATCACGATGCAATTTGCCGATTCGACAGATTCGACCAATCTTGCGTAGCGGTGCAAACAGCCCGAGCCATCTGTTCTCGGTCGCGGGGGCTGGCGATCCCAATTGGACGTTTGGGGAAAGACCGGTCGATCGATAAGGCTGACCAGGTCCATTGTGTTCATGCAGTCCGGCTTTGGCGTCGGCATTGGCGTCGGCGTTGGCGTAGGCGTCGGATTATCGGGAGGAGGAGGAGGATCAAAGGGGCCGGTATTGGCGAAAAGTGTGGACCGGTCGCGGTGCGCATTGTGCGCCTGAATGCCGGCTGCGAACAGGAACAGAAGAGTCAGCGCCGCTGCCCCAGCGGCCAGGACGCCCCTGGAGGTCAGCAGCCTCCCGGGGGAGGACGAATATGAAGCGAGCGGAAATTTCGGTTCTTTGGACATTCTGCGGCGCGAATCCGTAGTTTTTTTCTAGCCCCGGGCTTGACGATGCGCAAGTCGTGCGCCGTCCGGGCCGACACGATGCGCTTGGCGTCAGAACCGGCTTCCTCAAATCCGCTCGGTGTAGACAACAAATTAAGACTCGATCGAATCGTACATAACAAAGTAAGCGGGCAGTGCGGCAACTGTCAAGCAATTCCAGTTAAGGGAGCGCCCATATTTTGGCGTTTCAGAGAGAAGCCTACAAATCGTCGAAGCGGCGTAGGCAAATTGCCGCAGGTGCATCGAAAACGGGTCCATGTCGAAGGCGCCGGCAAAACAGGCAATGGCAATTCGCTCAGATTGCTGCAACAGTTTCCAGGCCGCAGGAGTGTCGGTGGCTCAATTGCATGGCGAATACAGGTTAAAGGCCGAAACGGGACTGAAGATCTGGCTGCTCTCGCCTTACCACACCGGCAGCCACCGGGCGTGGGCCGAAGGGTATCAGCGCCATAGCAAGCATTCTGTGCGTCTTCTGACCTTGGCGGGGCGTTTCTGGAAGTGGCGCATGCAAGGAGGCGCGATCGAGCTGGCGGCGCAGTCGGATTCCCGCGTTACAGCCGGCCCGCCGGACCTGATTCTGGCGACCGACATGACAAATCTGGCGGCCTGGCTGGCGCTCTCGCGGCGCACGCTGCCGGCGGATGTTCCGGTTGTGCTCTACATGCACGAAAACCAGTTGACCTATCCTTGGCAGGAGGGTCAGAAGCCGGATCTCACCTATGCGATGGTCAACTGGCTGAGCCAGCTTTGCGCCGACCGTGTCTTGTTCAATTCCCAATTTCATCGGCGCAGCTGGTTTGGGGCAATGCCAAACCTGCTCAAACATTTCCCGGACTACAACCACCTGGAGCTGATCGAAGAGGTCAAAGCGCGTGCGAGCGTTCTGCCAGTCGGCGTGGAACCCCTGCCGGCTCCCGGACGTCGAGGGCGGGCGGGCGCGCCGCTAATCGTTTGGAATCAGAGATGGGAGTACGACAAACGGCCGCGGGCGTTCTTTGACCTGCTCTACAGGCTCGACGAGAGCGCCCACGACTTTTCGCTGGCGGTTGCGGGCGAAAACTTTCGCAAGACGCCGGACGAGTTCGAAGAAGCCAGGCGGCGCCTGGCGCATTGCATCGAGCATTGGGGCTACCTGCCCTCGCGTGAAGCCTATCTTGACCTGCTGCAGAGGGCGGACCTTGTCATCAGCACGGCGGCCCATGAGTTCTTCGGCATCAGCATACTCGAAGCTGTGCAAGCAGGCGCCTTTCCCCTGCTGCCCAACCGTCTCAGCTACCCTGAGCTGATCCCTGCAAGCCTTCACCCGGCCTGTCTGTACGACGACGAAGAAGAGCTGTTCCATATGGCGGCAGCGCGATTGAAAATGCCGCGGGCCGCGCCGCCCTCACTGCGGCGTGCGGTGAGCGAACGTTTCAGCTGGCCCGTCGTCGCGGCGGCCTACGATGGCTTTTTCGAGTCGCTTGTCGATGCAGGGGGCTGAATCGGGGCGGCCGCGCCGGGATTCTCGACTCGACTGGAAGAGTCTTGCCGCGCCTCCGATCTGGGAGGTCGGGAAAGCAGCCGGACATCCACGGCTTCCGGTCCTTTTTCGCTCTGCGCGACCGAGAATTCGACCAGGTCGCCCTGCCGCAGGCGGCCAACGTCCTCGAAACGGGAGCGGTGGGCGAAGAGTTCAGGCCCTGAGCGCGGCGTGATAAATCCATATCTCTTGCGCGCGCTGTACCACATGACCAGCCCTCTCTCTCTCTCAGGGGCTGGCAATAGGAATGCGCAACCCATGCACCGGGGAGGTGTCTTGGGCTGGCCCGTCGCCTTCCGTTGGTCTTCGATTGTCCACAAAAAGGTGACGCCGCACCGTTCGCAAAGGATCATCTGATCGTTCATGGCGAATTGGCTAAATTGTATTCGAACCGTTTCAGATCGGGCGTTTGAGCGTACAGGATACATCCGACGCCCGCATTTGACAATCGGTAGCGGCCCTGCTAGCATCATGCAGAGGAATATCCTCTTTGGCAAAGTGGCGACGTAGCCAAGTGGTAAGGCAGGGGTCTGCAAAACCCTGATCGCCGGTTCGAATCCGGCCGTCGCCTCAAACCGCTCTTGTGGGCGGTTTTCTTGTCTGCGGGCTCTATACTGTGTTTGCGCGTCTGTGCGCCTTGCGGGTATGCAGGTCTACAGGGCAGAGTTTTTCTTCACGCTGGCAGGCGCTTTTCTTGTGATACAATTTATATTCCGGCTATCCACTCCTCTGAACTCCCCCCGGGGTGATGGTCGGGCCGTCTGACGCACCGGGCGCGGATGGGGCGGTTGCATCGGGCAATCTGCGCCAGTTCGTCCAAGTTACCGAGAGAGAAGAACAGGCTTTCGTGTAAGAGGGATAATCAGTTGAAACCGTGAGGGGGATTAGCAGGTTTTGGCGTGAGAGGGAAGAGCAGATTTGCCGCACCGAAGCAGCCGTTCGCGCGCAGAGCGCACATTCACATTGTAACAGTTAAGCAGGTCCACCAATGAAGAACACTCAAGAGTCACTCTTGTCTCAATTGCAGGGGGTTCGGTTGCCGGTCGGCGTTGGCCGCCTGTGGGTTGCAGCGCTGGTTGCCATTCTGGTGTTGGTCAGTTGTTCGGACGGGGATACCCAGGGTGCGGATGGAGCCCTGGAAAGTCTGCCCTTCAGCCTCAACGGGATGGAAGCACCGTCGCTGGACGATCTCGTCGCCTGGCGATTGGGCCCGCGGCCGAACGGTTCAATCAAGACGGTGGTGGAGCACTATCTTCAGCAGTATCAGCCGGACGGCAAGCTGCCCAAGCTGTTCGAAACGACGCGCCTCTATGATCGCAACGGGGTCCTCTTGGCTGAGTTCTACGAAGAGGGGCGCCGCACCTGGGTCATGCTGGACCAGATTTCGCCGGCGCTGGTCTCTGCAACCGTAGCCACGGAGGATGCTTCATTCTTCACCAATCGGGGCGTAGACAGCCGCCGCATCGTCGGCGCGGCGCTGCAAAACGTGCAGACCCAGTCGATCGCATCCGGTGCGAGCACGATCACGATGCAGCTGGCACGCAACCTCTTCCTGGATCCCAGCGAGCGGTTTGAACAGACCGTCGATCGCAAGTTGCAGGAAATCGGTCTGGCCCATGACCTTACCATCTTGTTCAGCAAGGATGAGCTGCTGGAAATCTATCTGAATCTTGTGAACTACGGGCACCAGGCCTACGGCCCCGAAGCGGCGGCGCAGGTCTATTTCGGCAAGAGCGCCGTCGACTTGAACTGGGCCGAGGCGACCATCCTGGCTGGCGTTCCCCAACAGCCGGCGGCCTATGACTTGTTCAACAATTTCGACGCGGCAAAGGAACGGCAACGCGTCGTGCTGGACCTGCTCGTGCGCCATGAAATGTTGGCGCAGGAGGACGCGGACGCCGTCTTCGAGGAGGAGATCCTGCTGATTGGGTCCTCGCAAAAGAAGGACCTCCTGGCGCCGCATTTCGTTTTTTACGTCGAAAAGGCGCTGGAAGAGCAGATGGCCGCAGCGCTCGGCATTGAAGTGGGGCGGTGGGAGATGCGGCGCTCCGGTATGCACATCATTACAACGCTGGACATGCCGATGCAATGGTTGGCGGAGCTTGAGCTGCAGAAGTGGATCGACAGGGTCGGCGAAGCCTATCGCATGACCAACGGCGCGCTCGTCGCCATCCAACCGCAAACCGGTGAACTGCTGGCGATGGTAGGCGGGGCCGATTTCAACGAGGAGGATGCGGGACAGGTCAACCTCGCGACCAGTGTGCGCCAGCCCGGTAGCTCCTTCAAGCCCATCCTGTACGCGACTGCGCTCAGCGAGGACATGATCTCGCCTGCGACCGTGATATGGGATACCCCGACTTCCTTTACGGTCGGCATGGGCCACTACTACGTGCCGCGCAATTACGACCGCAAGTTTCACGGTCCCGTCACCGTCCGCACAGCGCTGGCCAACAGCTACAACGTACCGGCCGTGAAGCTGCTGGCTACGCTCGGCAACGAACACCTAGTGGCCAAAGCCAAGGAGTTCGGCATAACGAGCTTTACCAGGGAGCCGAACTCGTACGGATTGAGCATTTCGCTTGGGGCGGCCGAAGTCTCACTGCTGGAACTGACCAATGCCTTCCGCACGTTCGCCAACCAGGGACTTTATTCGGAACCCAAGTTCGCGCTTTTCATGGTGGACGATCTGGGCCGCTACCGCTCGACGCCTGAGGTCGAGCGCATGAGAATCATTTCCCCCGATGTCGCCTTTCTGGTTGCCGATATTCTCAGCGACAACCAGGCCCGCAAGCCGGCTTTCGGGCTGAACAGCTCATTGAATCTGAGCATGCCGGCGGCGGCCAAGACCGGCACGACCACCAACTTCAAGGACAACTGGACAGTCGGTTTCACGCGATACCTGGTTGCCGGCGTCTGGACGGGCAACAGCGACGGTCAGCCGATGTGGGGCAACAGCGGCGCGGCCGGGGCGGCCCCTCTCTGGCGGAATTTCATGGAGGCGGTAATCGAAGACAAGGGGATGCGCGAGCTGATCGGCGCGCCGGATGACCCCAGCCTGTGGGCGTTTGAGGCGCCGGACACGGTTGTCCAGCTGCCGGACTGCCCGCCTGCCGTGCAATGCCGTGAGGGAGGCGAATTCTTCAGCTCGAGCTGGCTGAGTAAGACGCGCGGCAATGGTCTGCTGGCCGGTACCGTCGTAACGGCCAGAACTCTCCCCACCCACTTTGCGCGAACGAACGATTTCGTCGACTATTCTTTTTGCACCGTGGACGGAGAGGCCGGCGCCAGCAGCGGAGGACGAACGTCAGGCCAGCCGGAAATCCGTTCCCTCCTGCGGCTTTCGAGCATGGTGGGACTGTCCTTCCCGCCGGGTTACAGCACGGTCGGCAGACCTCTGCCCCCCAACACCAATCCAGCCGAGATCGATGACAGGGGGATTAACGTGCCGCCGCCCGTATACAGGGAGGACCTCTACTACTATCCCGCGACGGAACTCGAGAAGTTTCGTCTGCTGTCGTGGAGCATGAAGGAAGGAATTTCGGTTTCGCTGGGGTCGTGTTCCGACCTGCGCTACTATACGGCGAGGGCGGGCGACAGTTGGAGAGGTCTCGCCCGCGCCCACGATCTGCCTGAGAGCGTACTGCGCGGGGCCAATCTGCATGTGCGCGGCGCGCTTCCGGGCGAAAGGCTGTTGCTGCCCAGGGGAATTCCGATCCGCTATCATGTCGACAGCATTCTTCATGAAGTTCAGTCGGGCGATTCCTGGGTCAACATTGCAGCCAGGTACGACATCCCCGTGCGTCTGCTTCGGGCCGCCAATCCCGAGGCATTGCGCCCCTACAGTATTCTCCGCCCCGGAGACCTTCTGCACGTGCCGGAGAACCTGGAAATCTACCAGAACCCTTTCGAGTAACGTCTCCTGCCTGGGGAGTTTTGCCCCACTCGCTGCGCCGGATCGGTGGAACCGGCGTCCCCCTTTTATCCGTTACTTCGATGCAGAGCCGGCCTCCCCAAAAGGGATTCTGAGCGGCTCGCAAGGTCTTTGAACCGCCGCGAGCCCGACCTCGTTCCCTTCACAACAGAAAAAAGAGCATCATGCGTCACACGAATCCAGACTTGCGCCGCATACGACCGCTGCTACTGCTGATTCTCCTGTTCGCTGCCGGGTGCAGCTCCAGGGAACGCGTCGTCGACAAGCGGCCGGCCATCGCGCTGGCCACAGTCGCCGAAGCCTACCTGCAACAGTTTCAGCCCGGCCCCGTCCCCCGCCTGTTTCAAACGACTTTTGTCTACGACCGCAATGGCGTCTTGCTGGCCGAGCTTATCGGAGAGGGCCGGCGGGAGTGGGTCCCGCTTGACAGAGTGTCGCCGCACCTGATAAACGCCACCATCGCGACGGAGGATGCAACTTTCTTCATAAACCAGGGCGTTGACCCGATCAGGATCGCGGGCGCGGCGCTGCAGAACGTCGAGAGGGGCGAGATCGTCTCCGGGGCCAGTACGATCACAATGCAGCTGGCGCGCAACCTGTTTCTGGGCGCAGAAGAACGCTACGATCAGACATTCGACCGCAAAATCATCGAAGCCGGGCTGGCGACCGAGCTGACGCAGGCCTACCAGAAAGAAGAGCTGATGGAGATCTATCTGAATCTCCTGAACTACGGCAACCATTCATACGGCCCGCAAGCGGCGTCGCGCAGTTATTTCGGCAAGTCGGCTTTTGACCTGACCCTTGCCGAAGCCACGCTGCTGGCAGGGATCCCGCAGTCGCCGGCGCTCTTTGATCTGAATGAGGATTTCGGGGCGGCCAAGGCCCGTCAGAGGGTGGTGCTCTCGCTGATGGTCCGCCATGGCTTTCTAACCCTGGACGAGGCCAACGCCGTTTTCGATACGCCGGTGGAACTGAACGGTTCACGCGAGCTTCACCCGGTGCGTGCGCCCCACTTTGTCGAGTATGTCGTCAGGGAGCTGGAGAAATCACTGGGTGAGGGCTACGTTCGACGCGGCGGACTGCACATCTTCACGACGCTCGACCTGCCGCTTCAGGAGACTGCTGAACGTATCGTAAGCGCAAAGGTGGAGGCGCTGCAGCCGCGCTTCGATATGGACAATGGCGCGCTGGTCGCGCTGAAACCGGGCACGGCAGAGATACTGGCGATGGTAGGGAGCGTCGACTACGACGACACAGACATTGACGGTCAGGTAAACGTGGCAATCAGCCCCCGCCAGCCGGGAAGTTCAATAAAGCCACTGCTCTATGCAACTGCGCTGAATGACAATCTCATCAGCCCGGCAACAGTTCTGTGGGACACGCCGATCACCTATACGATCAGCTCGATTGAAGAGTATGCGCCTATCAACTATGACCGCAGAGTTCATGGCCCGGTCACAGCGCGCGCGGCCCTGGCCAACAGCTATAACATTCCGGCGGTTAAGCTGCTGGACGCGGTCGGTGTCGAGCGAATGCTGGAGAGCGCGCGTTCGATGGGGGTCAAGAGCCTGCACCGAGGAACTGACTGGTACGGCCTGAGCCTGACCCTGGGCGGAGGCGAGGTAACGCTGCTCGACTTGGCGACAGCCTACCATACAATGGCGAACGGCGGGCGCTATCTGCCGCCCCGTTCGATCCTGACAATCACAGATGGGCAGGGGCTGACCCTGGTCGAGAAAACTGACGATGATGGCAGGCAAGTCCTTTCGGAAGCGGCGGCAACACTGGTCACAGATATCCTCAGCGACAATCCGGCCCGTGTTCCGATGTTCGGCAGCCGCAGTCAGCTGATCCTTGACAGGCCGGTTGCCGCCAAAACGGGAACGACCGATAACAATCGAGACGTTTGGACGATGGGCTATACGCGTTACCTCCTCGCCGGCGTATGGGCAGGCAATACCGATGGCCGCCCGATGCGAAACGCGACCGGTGCGGGGGCCGCGGCTCCAATCTGGAACGAGTTTATGCGGACTGTGCTCGCCGATTCCACGTTACTGGATGCATTGGGCGCGCCGCAAGCAGAAGCGGATTGGGAGTTCAGGCTAAGCGACGATGTCCTGAAGCTGGACGCTTGCCCCCCGGGCCTGACCTGCCGGGATGGGGGAGGTGAACTCTTCAGCGTCGCCTGGCTCGAGGCGGTCAATCAAGAGAACGCGGAAAATAAGGCAGACCAGGCAACTGAGGAAGGCCGAAATCCTACAGTCGGTGAAGACTCCCAAATTGGAGGCCACGAGGAAGCTTCGCCTCTGGCGGACAGCGTTGAATCCAGGCCGTCGGCCCCCGTCTATTGGACGCGTCAAAGCGAATCGGGGCAAGAGACGCGCCTGCTCGGCTTTTGCGGCTTCGCCGAAGGCGCGGCGCGAACGCTCCTGGCCCTTCCCGCCCCCTTCGGCCTGCCGCAGTTTTCGGCCGAAGCGTGCCGACATTGCTGGCAGTTGGAAGGTTCGCAGGAGGAGGCGATCGACGAGGACAGAATACTGCGCGATCGAAGAGGCGCGCTGGCATGGAACCTGGGCGCGAACTTTCCGGTCTACCTGGGCCCATGCGAAGAAATGGAGTACCTGTCGGCTTACACGGGATGGAGGGTCGCAATCGACTTTGCCAACGCCGGCGCGGACATTGCCGGCGCGCTGGCGCCGGGGCAGCTGGTCAACGTGGGCAGCCAGTATGTTGAAGGCGCAGCCCTGTTCAATCTGGACCGCATTTGGCACGATACCCAGTGCCCCGGCCAGTACGTCATGGGACTTGCCCTGAACAGCAGCGGTCAAGCGCTGCCGGGCGTCCGAATCCGCCTAACCGACGCCTGGGACAACACCTACGAGACCGTCAGCAAGAGCGGCGCGTTTGACGCCGGCCGATTTGATTTTCCAATCTACAGCCAAGATGCCTCGCAGAATCTCCTCTTGCAGGTACTGGACCAGAATGGTGTTCCTCGCGGCCAACCGATTCTCATTCCACATCGAACGGACGATGCCAGTAACGCGCCGTGCCATCACGTTGTCGTCCGCAGCAGGTGAACTGAACGCAAAGTCAACGATACGAGTGCGTTGTGCCTACGGACGTGCCACGACGTTGCAATCGGGCTGCAAAAGAGGGCCAGACTGCCCCCATTTTGCAATCGCGCATTGGAACTGGGCGATATGATTCGATACACTGAAACTCAGTCGCGTGGTGCGCTATAGCGCGGATCAGAATCTTCGGCGCGTTTGGCGTATTTTTCGCCAAGCATTCGGTCTCTAGAATTACGAGCGGCACGCTCGTGCGTTCCAAGTTACATTGGAGGTGATAAATGCAACGGAATATGAAATGGCGTATAGCAAGAATCGCCTCTGCAGTAGCGTTGATTCTGGTCGCAATTCCCTATGCTGTGACCGCGCAGAACGCCATCGTCTCATCAACAGTCAGTGGTCAACTGAACGAGCAGTTCGCCAAGCACTACCTGGGCTTGCAGGTCATCGATCCGATGCAGCCTGTCGAGATCAACATGGCCTATGATCCGCAAGACAGCCTGCCGCTGGATCAAAATGCAGGCTTGTATGTCTTCGACGCTGGCAATTTCAAACGATACACGAACGGCGTGCCGGCTTCAGAGACGGCGTCTCAGGTCGTCCGATCTGAAGACAGTGGATGGGATAAAGCGAAAGACAATCGATTACGGCGCTAGATGTGGCGTCATCAATAGTGACTTTGGTCGTTTACAACGATTCGACCGCATCGCTTTCCTACACACTCACGGGGACGAACGTCAGGTTCGTCGACGACTCGGGGACCCAGGTTGTGGCGGGAAGCACGCCCGCGCCGGCAGCAACCCCGACGCCTGCGCCGACGTCCGCGCCAGCAGCGTCGACGCCCGCACCCGCAGCGACGGCGACCCAAGCGGCGCCCGCGCCCACTGCGATGGCGGCCGGGGTAAAGTCGACCCGGGTTCGCGGCACACTGAGCGAGCAGTTCGCCAAGCACTACCTGGGACTGGAGGTTATCGATACCGGTATGCCGGTAACCATCAAGATGGCCTACGATCCCCAGGATAGTCCTGACGCTGGATGCCGACTCCGGCTTCTACGTCTTTACCGAAAGCGGATTCAACCAGTATACGTCCGCAGTGCCGCCTTCACAGAGCGCGCACCAAACCTCGCACCAGGAAACAACCGACGGCGTTAAGCAAAAGGCCGCCGAAATCACTTCGGAAAATGCGTCTAAGATCGTGACGCTGGTCACCTACAACGACACGACAACGCCCCTTTCCTATACGCTGACGGGTACGAACGTCAAGTTCATTGACGAATCCGGAACGCAGGTAGAGGGTGACAGAATGGCAGCACCGGCCCCGGCTGCGCAACCCACAGCGGCGGCCGCAACACCTGGGGCAGGTACACCTGCGGCCGCAACACCTGTGCCGGCGGGTACCGACATAACGCCGGGAACTACCTATACCGTGCAGACTGGGGATACCCTGGGCACGATCTCCAGCCGGGCCTATGGGTCGAACGCGCACTGGTCTGCCATCTGCAACGCAAATTCGCTGGCCGACTGCGACCACATCGAGGTCGGCGCTGTTTTGAATATCCCGACATTGGCCCAGACTGGAGTGCAACAGCCAGGAACGGCGGCGACGCCTGCAGCGACCGCCGACGCGATGACGCCTGAGCCGAAGGCTGATGCAATGACGCCGGAACCCACCTCCGAGGCGATGCCCGAACCGACGGCCGAAGCTTCCCCGGGCGTGGGCAATATTGTCGAAGTTGCCGAAGACTATGAGGACCTGGACATTCTGCTGCTGGCGCTCGACTTGGCAGGACTGAGCTCCACGATTTCGGACGGCGGTCCTTATACGATATTCGCGCCGACGAATGCCGCGTTCGCGTCACTGCCCGAGACAAGGCTGGACACGCTGATGGCCGACTCGGCGCTGCTGGCGGAAACCCTCAGGTACCACGTCGTTTCGGGGACCCTGACGTCGTCCGATCTGGCATCGCAGACATCGCTGACGACGCTCGAGGGCAGCACGATTTCGATCACGTCCGAGAATGGCACATTGAAGGTAGAGGGTGTAAGCATCGTTACGTCCGACGTGACAGCCTCCAACGGCGTCATCCACTTCATCAACGAGTTGCTGCCGGAGCCGGAAGCGGACAGCAACTAACTGTAGCAGCCGACACAGAGAGCCGCTGACAGAGAGAGCGCGCGCAACAACCAGAAGAAGCGCCCTTAGTTCGCTGAACCGGGGGCGTTTTTCTTTTGCACCATATGCACATTTGTGCTACGATCTTGCCATGGAGAACAGTGATCAGCTCTACGTTGAGGAATTGCCCGACACGCCGTCTCTCTCGCAAGTCAGGGAGTTGAACGGGCGCTACGGTGATGAAGGGGATGACGAGAGGCCTTCTCCCCTGGAAACAACAGGACTTTCGGCCCTGTTCGGGGCAGGCGGCGCGCTGGCGGAGACACTGCCCGACTATGAGGGGCGACCCGGCCAGGTCGAGATGGCAGAGGTTGTCAAGCAGGCGATACTCGACGAGCGTACCGCCCTGATCGAAGCGCCAACGGGGACGGGAAAGTCGATCGCTTACCTGCTTCCTGCCCTGCTAAGCGAACGAAAAGTAATTGTCGCAACGGCCAACAAGTCGCTGCAAAGCCAGCTATTTCGCAAAGACATTCCGCTTCTGGCCGAAGTCCTGGGGAAACCGGTCCAGGCCGTCGTCGTCAAGGGCCGCAGCAACTATGTCTGCAATCTGAAGTGGGAGAAAGAGTCGGTCGAACGGAATCGCCTCGCTCTGTATGACAAGGAGGATGGGCAGGTCGCCTTTGTGGGCGGTTGGCTCGGGGAAACGGGCACTGGAGATATCGACGACCTCCCTTTTGTTCTGACAAACGATCTTCGTCCGCGGGTTGTCAGTTTTCCGGACGACTGTATCGGGCGCAGCTGCGGCCACTTTGAAGACAACTGCTTCGTAAATCAGATGCGGGACAAAGCCCGCCAGGCGCAGGTAATCATCACCAATCATCACCTGCTCCTCAATTCCCTTGAGCTAGGCGAGATCGGCTTCGCAATTCTGCCGGAAGCCGCGATATACGTCATTGATGAGGCACATCAGCTCGAGAGCACTGCCACCTCTGTCTTTGCAGTGGAGGCATCCGATTATGCACTTGAGCAACTCCTGGCCAGGACCGTCTTCAAGGCGCATCTGGAGCAGGAGCAGCTGGAGTCGTTGCGCTGGCAAAACAGGCTGGCCTTCGCCGAGGCGGAGAAGCTGTCCGAAGAGAGGGTGTTTCGCCTCGACAGTGAACTGGAGGAGCTGCTAAAGCTGGCAGGTGGATTGAAACAGGTGCAGGACGAGATGCGCCAGGCAAACCCCTATGAGCTCCCGGAAGAGGACGGCCGCGCGCAACTTACGCCCGGTGAGTCCGAAGAGGCAGCCAATTACGACCTGGCAGTGAAGGGGCTGGGATCGCTGGCGGCAAAGTTTCAGGCAGTTGCAAGCGGGTCGCTTGACGACAGGATTGTCCGTTTTGCGGAGAAGATCAACGGCTCACGCCATCTCCGCCTGCGCCTGCATGCCTCTCCGATCGATCCGGCAAATCAGTTGGCAAAGCATCTATTTGCTGGCGAGGGCCGTACAGTCATCTGCACGAGCGCAACGCTGGCTACGAATGGAAGCTTCGAACACTTCAAGAGCCGTTGCGGTGTGCAGCGCGAGCCGCATGAGTTGATCGCCGGCTCCGTCTTTGACTTTGCACAACAGGCCGTGCTGTATCAACCCCAATTGCCTGCATTCGACTGGCGCGAGAGAGAACGATTTTACGATGGTGTGGCGGCGGAAGTCGAGCGCCTGCTCAATGTAAGCCGGGGACGGGCGCTGTGCCTCTTCACCAGCTGGACCGGCTTGCGCCAGGTGCATGAGCGGCTCGGCGATACCGTCTGGCCCCTGCGGGCCCAGGGCCAGCTACCACGCAATCTTCTGCTCGACTGGTTCCGGGAAACGCCGCACAGTGTTCTGCTGGCGACCAAATCCTTCTGGGAAGGGGTTGATCTGCCGGGCGACGACCTGAGCCTGGTCGTCCTGGACAAGCTGCCTTTTCCGTCTCCGAACGACCCGCTGCACGAGGCCCGCATGAACGCGTTGGACGAAGCCGAAGCCGGCAGCAGCTTCAGGCGATATACCGTCCCTCTGATGACGCTCGCGCTCAAGCAAGGATTCGGCCGCCTCATCCGGCGCACGACCGACCGGGGCGTGGTGGCGATTCTGGACGAACGATTGACGAATAGAGGCTACGGCAACCAGGCACGCCGCGATCTGCCTCCGGCCCGTTTCAGCCGTCAGGTCCGTGACGTGCACCAATTCTACCGCGCTGCACTGGGCAGCAAGGCGGACTTCGGCCTGAATGTTGCCGCAGTATTAGATGAGGAGACCGAAGAAACGAACTGGCGCTGGCAGCTGGTCCGGCTTCAGGACGGCAAAATGGACCAGCAGTCCTCTGCCCTGGCAGGCTGCAGCCCGCCGGAAGCGGAGATTCACGCCGCGCTGGCGGGGATGCGCAATCTACGCAGTCGAATTGAGAATGCCGGTCGGTTCACAAGCGGTTTCGGCGTGGAGCTTCGTTGCAGTGCGGCGGCGCAACGGAGGCTGGCTGAAGGCAAATTGCCGAACAGGCTGCGCAGAGAGTGGGCCGACGAGTGCACCGCCTGGGGCACGCTGGAGATAATCGGCCTGGACGGCCGCGAATACGATCAATAATTGAGGTTGCCCTCAAAACCCTTCCGCCCAACCTACATGTCAAACAACAACATGCCGCGCGCGTTCTTGCCCGCTTCCATGTCGGCGAAGGCCTCGTTGATCTGGTCCAGCCGGTAAGTCTGCGTGATCAGCTCGTCCAGCTTCAGTCTACCTTCGTCGTAATATTGCAGGTACTGCGGCATGTCAACGCGAGGACGGGACGATCCGTAGTAAGAACCGATCAGGTTCTTTTCGCCCCAGATCAGGTCCTGGGGCGGAACCGGCACCATGTCATGGCTGCGCGCCAGACCGATGGCCACGGCCGTGCCTGCCGGACGGACCATGTCGAACGCCTGCCGGATCGTCACTGAGCTGCCGATCGCCTCAAAGGCATAATCGACGCCGAGCCCACCCGACAACTCCCGCACCGCCTCGACCGCATCCACCTCGGAGGCGTTCACCGTGTCGGTCGCACCGAACTGTCGGGCGTATTCCAGCTTGTTTTCCATCAGGTCCACGGCGATAATGCGTTCTGCATCGGCAAGAACCGCGCCCTGGACCGCGTTCAGCCCCACGCCGCCGCTGCCAATCACGGCGACGCTGCTGCCGGGCTCGACCTGCGCCGTTTTCAGGACGGCCCCAACGCCGGTGGTGACGCCGCATCCGACGAGCGCCGCCCTGTCTAGCGGGTAGGCGGGATCAATCTTGATCAGCGCCTGCTCGGGCACGACGGAAAGCTCGGACATGGTGCCGATGCGGGACATCTGGATGATGTCCTGGCCGCGCGCATTGTGCAGGCGGCAGGTGTCATCCAGAAGATAGCCTCTGCGGGCGGAAAAACCCTTGCACAGGCAGACCCGGTCGATTTCGCATAACGGGCAGTTCTCGCAGTAGGTGACGAATGAGAGGATGACGTGATCTCCCGGTTTGACATAAGTGACATTGTCGCCGATCCGCTCCACTACGCCCGCGCCTTCGTGGCCAAGCGCGACCGGCGGGTCGAAGTAGATCGTGCCGTTGACCACCGAAAGGTCGGAGTGGCAGACGCCGCTGGCGCCCATGCGCAAAAGGACTTCGTTTTCCCTGGGATCGTCAAGGGTCAGCGTGTCGACGACGACCGGGGCGTCGTGCTCGTACACTACGGCTGTCTTGGTCTGCATTGCGAACTCCTTCTGGCTCTTTTTCTCATCTACCCTATTCGGTCAAAGAGACCGAGGTTGGCACGAAGCGCCGATTTTGGCTTACGGCCGCCCATTGCGCGGCCGGTCTTCTGCCAAATTTCCACTTGCCGCGCGCCAGATGCGCCTTCGAAACCTCCCAGTCTCGGGTTGCGCTGATGGTAGCCTATTGGCGGCCAGATCTCAAAATCCCCCAAATGACGGTAATGCCACCGTTCGGCCTGATTGGGCAGGGAGGGATCAGCGGCACAGCAGGGCGCCAAGAGGACCGCGGCATATTATTACAAGAAGTTTATAAAAATTGACAGGCCCGGCAAATTCTGCTATACTTGGGGAAATCAGGAACCAACCGGGAAGCGGAGCCGCCCCGTGCAAGAAATCCGAAGTCGCATACTGGAGACGTTGAAGCAGATGGGGCCGTCGTCGGCGGGAGCAGTGGCCGACTCATTAGACGTGCCTCAGGTCACGGTCAGGTATCATCTTGATATCCTGTTGGGCGACGATCTGATCGCGGTCGCCAAGGCCAAACGGACGCGGGCTGTCGGTCGCCCGCAGCAGCTCTACTCCCTGACAGCAGAGGCTGATGCCCATTTTCCCGACAATTTCGCCCCGCTGACGGCCGGCGTCGTCCGGCAATTGAAGCAGTTGCTGCCGGCCGACAAGGTGGAGGGCTGTTTCCGCACGCTGGCCGAAGAGATGGCCCAGCCGCTTGCGAACGAGAGCCCGGCGGGCGAGAAGCTCGACGAGCGCATGGAACGGGTCGTCGCCTTCCTCAACGAACGGGGATATATGGCGCAGTGGGAGCCGGGGAGCGGCCTGCTCCATACGCACAACTGTCCCTACTCCGGGGTCGCCGGCGAACACCGGGAACTGTGCTGCATGGACCTGGCGCTGATCGAATCGCTCAGCGGGCAGAGCTGCGAGAGGATTGAAGCTATCGCCGACGGCGGGCGCTGTTGCAGCTATCACGTCCAGAAAGAAAATGCAGAAGTTGCGGCGCCGCCGCAGATGGTTGAACTGTTCGTTTGAAAACCTTGGACTCCTTTGCTGGAGTTGGTGAATATGCCTACGACCGTTCGCAATCCGAATATAGACGAGTTGTCGCTGGCCGAGGTCGCGCCGGCAGAAAGTAACGGTCGCCGTTACCGGAACGGATATGGCCGTGTGACGGTGGCGCCGGCCCCGGGGGAGGACGCGCTGGCCGCAATGACCGAGCCGGTCCACGACAGCTACGGTCGTCGTGTCCGCTACCTGCGCATCAGCCTGACCGACGCCTGCAACCTTCGCTGCGTCTACTGTATGCCGGAAGATATGCAGTTCCGACCGCGGCAGGAGTTGATGTCCGATGAGGAGATCCTTTTTCTGGTCAAAGTCGGCGCCAGCCTGGGTGTCGACAAGATCCGGTTGACGGGCGGCGAGCCGACGATTCGTCCCGGCGTGGTCGACCTGGTGCGGCAGATGGCCGCCATTCCCGGCATCCGTGACGTGGCCATGACGACCAATGCCCTGCTGCTCGACGAGATGGCGCAGCCGCTGGCCGACGCCGGCCTGAACCGTGTAAACATCAGCATCGATACCATTGATGCCGAAAGATTCCGGCGCATCACCCGTTGGGGCGACATTGACGACGTTTGGCGCGGCATCGCCGCCGCGGAACGCGCCGGCCTGCGCCCGGTCAAGCTCAACTGCGTCGTCACGCGCGGCTTCAACGAGGAGGATGTTATCGACCTTGCCCGGCTGACATTGGAGAACGACTGGGAAGTCCGCTTCATCGAGTTGATGCCCTTCGGCGAGGTGAGCGACTTCCAGCTCAGCCACGTCGTCTCCTTCCGCGAGATGCGCGAGCGGGTTGAGTCGGTCTTTGGCGAGTTGGAAGAGGCAAGCTATGATTTTGTCGATCCCAGCCGCCCCTTCCGCATCCCCGGCGCGGTCGGCACGCTCGGCTTTATCAGTAGCGTAACCGAACCCTTTTGCCAGGGCTGCGGCCGCGTGCGGCTGACAGCCGACGGAAAACTGCGGCTCTGCTTGCTGCGTGATGACGAAGTGGACCTGCTTTCTCCGCTGCGCAACGGCGCCGATTTCGACGAAATCAGGGCGCTTATGAAGGAGGGCGCCTTCCATAAGCCGTGGGGCCACGGCCTGGCTGCGGGCGAATTCGCCGAGAACCGGGCAATGAATCAGATCGGCGGCTGAAGAAAACAGGTACGGAACTGTGGCTGTCGCAACAAACCAAGAGGAACGTCTGACCCAGTTTGAGCGAGAGGACAGTCGCATTGAAGGTGAATTCAGACACTTGGCTACCAAAGCCGACATAGCCGAAGTTAAGGGTGAGTTGCGGCTCTTGAAGTGGATGTTCGGTATTCAGATCGCGGTCTTGATAGCGTTCGGCACCGCCGTCCTCAACTATATTCTCGGCTGATGCCAAAGGGAGACCGTACCGAGCAATCATCGAATCGAACTCCAGGCGCTTGAAAAGACGCAATCATGTCGAAAGTTTTGACCATATAATTGTTCAGAGACACCCATACAGTCAAGGAGAGCAAAGATGGACATTGCATTGACCGACACGCAGACGAAGACAGTTACACTGACCGAGCTGGCTGCTGAAAAACTGGGCGGCATTCTCGACCAGAAGGGCCTGCGCGAGTCCCATGCGCTGCGCGTATTCGTCAAGGGCGGCGGCTGCGGAGGGATGCAGTACGGCATGACCTTCGACGACGACATTCAGGAGGCCGATCAGGTCTTCGAGCAGCACGGCCTGCGCGTCGTTATCGATCCGACGAGCTTCCTCTATGTGGGCGGCTCCAGCGTCGACTATATCGACAATCTCATGGGCGGCGGATTCCACATCGAGAATCCCAATGCGGTCAGTTCCTGCGGTTGCGGCAGCAGTTTCCGCACCAATGGGGACCCGGCAGGTGCGGCGGCCGGCGCGGGCTGCGGCAGCGGTGGCGGCTGCGGGCACTAGACCCGGTAACGCCTATTCAAGAACGGTGAGCACAGTTCTCGCTTCGTCTCCGAGATGGGACCGGAGCGGTGGGCTGTCTCGCCGATCTCAGCCTAGGACCGACTCTAGTGCAGGCCAAATACTACACTTTGGAACAGGCCAAAGCCGCGTTGCCCCAGGTCAAAGCGCTGATGGGCCGGGTGCAGGAGGCGCGCTCCGAAATCATGCGGCTGCGGCCCGATGTGTGGCCCGTCCTGCAAAAGGCGGCCAATAACGGCGGCAATGCCGCAGCCGGCGAAGTCTACACCCATTTCCACAAGTTGGAGACGGGCGTGAAGGGCATCCTGGAGATGGGGATCCTGGTCAAGGACATCGATATGGGTCTGATCGATTTCCTTTCGATCCGCAACGGGCGCGAGGTCTATCTGTGCTGGAAACACGGGGAGGAAGAGCTGGCCTACTGGCACGATGTCAACGCCGGCTACGGGGGCCGGCAGCCGATCGACCCTGAAGACTTCTGAGTGTACCGCCCACAATCAGTTGCGCCAGGCCCGATTCGACGCCGACCTTACCGAAGAGAGCCAACTGCAAGAATTCAGTGAGCAAGCAACATGCCCAATCCCTATGGCGCCCCCGAAATCAGTGTGAAGGAAGTTCGTGCGAAGCAGGAGGGCGGCGAACCGTTCATCCTTGTTGACGTGCGTGAACCGAATGAGCTGGAACTGGCCAGTCTGCCCGAGGAGGAGTTCATCAGCATGCCGCTGAGCGATCTGCGCGAACGGCGGCTTGAGGCCGTTCCCGATGCGTTGAACAGTAGCAAGGAGGCCGATGTCGTCGTTTTCTGTCATAAGGGGCTGCGCAGCGCCCAAGCAACTGTCTTTCTGCGCCAGCAGGGCTGGACAAACGCGGTAAGCATGGCGGGCGGAATCGACTCCTGGGCGGAAGAGATCGACGAATCTGTCGGCCGCTACAAGAGCATGTAGTGGATACGGGCCGCGTATTCCGCGATACAGGTCTCAGCCGGTGCAGGCGCTACGGCCGGACAGGGCGGAAATCGAAGGGCCTTGAAATTGTGAGTTGAGGAGCATCCGGTGGGCATGATCTGGCCCTTGAGAAAAGAACGCAAGAGTGACATCGTCTGGATCGACCTGGGCGACCTGGGCGACCTGGTCTATCCGCAGGGTCCCCACGAGCAGTGGCAGGATCACGGGCTTGGCCTGCTGCGCACCATTCTTCACAAAAACGGGCTTGAGACCGATATTGTCTCCACGCGTGCGGTCACCTCGTGGGGACAGCTGGCACGCAAGCTGTCCGGCTACAAGATGGCGCTGATGAATGTCCGCAGCTATACGTTCCCTGTCGGCCTGAAGGCCGCCCGCATCTTCAAAGAGGTCAATCCCGGCGGCCTGGTCCTGGCTGGAGGCATGCACGCCACGGTTGCGCCCGATGAGATGGAGGCCGAGGAAGCATTCGACAGGATCTGCCAGGGCGCAGGCGAAGAGGTCATTGTAGAGCTGGTGCGGGACCCGCTCAGTTTTCCCAGGGTTTTGCGCGGGCAGGGCTCCCGTTCGATGTCCGAGTGGCCAACCATCGATCGCGAACTGTGGCCAAAGCCGGCCGATTGGAAGGATGCGCTGGCCAATCTGCGGCCGCGGCGCGCGGTGCGCGCTCTCAAGTTGGCGCGCGGCTTCAACTGGCCGATGGAGCCCGAGTGCGGCTGGGGTCCACCGCCGGTGGCAACCATCATCACCAGCCGCGTCTGCCCGTGGCAGTGCGTCTTCTGCAACGAGGCCTCCTATATTCCCAACATGGGCCGGCGTCCGGTCGGCATGATAATCGACGAACTGAACGAGCTGGACGAGAAGCACGGCGTCGGCTCCGTTGTCATTCACGACTCGATGTTCTTCCAGAATCCGAAGTGGCTGCAGGAGTGGATCAAAGAGTACCCGCGCCGCGCCAACCGGGTCTGGCCCTATTGGGCCGCGGGGCGTGCCGACACTGTGCGGCAGTGGCCTGAGCTCTTCGAAGCGCTGGTGCGCGAGACGAATTGGAATCTGATCTCGATCGGCTTCGAGTCGGGCAGCGACCGCATCCTCAAGCTGCTCAACAAGGAGTGTACCGAGGAGGACAACGACTTCGCAATCGATCTGGTAAACCGCATCGGCGACGATATGGAGGCGGAAGGCGAGGAGCCGCCTGTCTTCTGGTCGAACATCATGCTCGGGATCCCCGGTGAAGCCGAAGAGGACGCCTTCAAGACGATGCGCATGATAAAGCGAATGAAGCGCGTCTTCCCCTCAATCTCCTACTATGCGCCCTATCCCGGCTCAGCGCTCGGCTTTCAGCTGATCGCCGAGGGCAAGAGCCTGATGAGCAAGGACAACTATCACCGCTTCCCCGATGACGAAAAGGTCAAGGGCGTGAATTACGGTTTCTACCGCGAGCTTCTGGCCGGCAGATACGATGCCGAGGTGAATCGGGGCCTCTCACAGGAAGAGCGGCAGCGAGGCTACGCGGGTTTGTACCAGCAGGCGCTGGCAAAGGCCTAGACGATGAGCAGCTTTTCCAATCCCCACTTTATGTACCTCTTCGAGATGGAGAACGGCAAGAAAAAGCTCGCCTACGGCCAGAGCCCGCAGGACGCGCTGGAGATCTTGCGGATTCGCCTGTCGGAAGAGGAGATGGCGCAGATCAAGCCCGACCGCTACGTGAAAATCAGCCAGCGCAAGCTGCAAGAGCACGTTGGCGAGCTGGGATGAACCTCCGCTCGATCCTTCGCCGCCGCCCTAACGCTCCCACCCGCAACTCGCTGACCGCGCCGCAGGAGCATCTGCTGCTTGCCGTACTTTCGGGCGCCACCCTCAAGTCGCATCGCGACGTTGATGGCGGCAAGGAGTACCGGCTGCATTCCTTGAACGGCGATGCATTGGACGTTCAAGGGCAGGTCGTGCGCTCGCTGGAGGCAAGGGGATATCTGCTGAGCAATCAGAAATTCCCCGCCGCGACACTGATTCTTTCGCAGAGCGGGCGCCGCGCAGCGCAAGAAGCGCAGGATGCTGCCCCTTGAAGCAGCATCCTGTCGACCCCGCCGCGACGCCTCACCGCTGATCCGCGCGCACAGTCTGTTCACACAAGGAGGTAACGCCGGCGCCCCGCCCTTTTGAGGATTCCTCTTCTTTGCCTTACTCCGGCAGAACGATGCCCAGCGCCTCCGGTGTCTGCGCGTCGTAGGGATTGTCGAACGTGACCCGGGGAAAGGTGTACTCGGAGCTATGCAGCGGTTCGTCGGCGTCTTGCTCCGATAGCCGGCGATGGATCAGCTCCCCCGCCGCGCGCACGGCGGCCACGTCGATTCCCTGGCAAAGGCCTGCGATACCCCGCAGCCTGGGCAGACCGCGGCGAAACATCTTCAGCGCGCCGCGCCGGTTGCCCTTTTCCATCTGCAAAAAGGCTACGCCAACCTGCAAGATCCCCTGGTAGAGATCGCGCACCGGGCGTTCCTCCTCGTTCCAGGCCAATTCCAGGTATTCGTGCTGGTCGAAAAAGCGCCCCTGGTTGAACGCAAGCAACCCCGCGACCGCGGCCCGGCTGGGCGGGTCGCAGCAGCCGTCCAGTTGCCTGGGCGGAGGGTGAAGATGGCGGTTTACGACGTCTACCAGCTCCTCCATCATGCGGCTGCGCGCCCAGGCATGATCGGCGCCGGCCTTGCGCGCCTTCTGCAGCGTCGCCGTGTCAACGTGGCTGCCGAAAGCGTAAATCGGCGTCTGTCGGGTGTGCGGCTTCATCTTGCACTGGCCGATGGCCGTCTCCCAGTCGCCCGGCGACTTCAGGTCGAGCAGGGCGAGCACGGGAAAGCTGCTCTCGACCGCCGCCACAAAGCGGTCCGCCGCCTCGATCGTAACCGGCTCGCCGCCCGCGGCGCGCACCACGTCCTCCAGCCGGATCGAAAAGAAGAGGTCCGGCTCCAGGATGACCACCGCCGGCCTGAACTGCTCGTTTTCTGTCATCTGCTACTCCATTTCAGGTGCCCGCTGCCAACCGTCCGGATCTGTAAACGACAATTCGGCCAGATCTGGCCGTGCGTTTGAGTTTGCCGGCACGACTGGAAATCATCTCTGCCCTACCGGCCAATAGGCTATCATAGGAACTGCCGCCCTTAAAATCTGAACCAGGCTTTCTCTTTGCCAGCTTTGGCGCTCCCTCTGGTATACTGGGTTCACTCTGAACGGAGAAAGGAGGCGACCGATGGGCGACCCGGAAGACAAAGCCGAGCAGATCGACGAGCTTTCCTATGAGGACAGCTACCGGCAGTTGCAGGAAGTCCTGGAAAGGCTGGAGGCAGCCGATCTGCCGCTGGCAGACTCGCTCGAACTTTACGAGTCGGGCATGAAGCTGGCCTCCCGCTGCGGCGATCTCCTTGAAGAGGCCGAACTTCGGGTAAGGAAGTGGCAGCCCGACGGCACCCTGGTAGAGTTTGGCGCCGACCAGGACCAGTAGGCCAATGCATCTGCTCGGCTCCGCCTCGATTCTCTGGCTTCCTCTGAGCGCGGGCCTTCTCATTCAGCTCTACAAATTCCTTTTCGAGTGGGTAAAGCGGCGCGATTTCGACCTGCGCGTGCTGGCCCGCGCCGGCGGCATGCCCAGCAGCCACGCCGCCATGGTCTGCAGCCTCGTATCCGCTATCGGCTATCGTACCGGGCCGCGCAGCGATCTCTTTGCCCTGGCTTTCCTCTTCGCGCTCATCGTCATGTACGACGCCACCGGCGTGCGGCAGGCCGCGGGCAAACAGGCGGTGGTCCTGAATCAGATCCTGCGCGAGCTGTTCAGCGGGCAGCCGGTCAGCGAAGAGGAGTTGAAGGAGTTGATCGGCCACTCGCCCACCGAGGTCTACGTCGGCGCGCTCGTCGGCGTACTCTACACCGTGCTCTGGTTCCAGCTGGCCCCCTGATCCCTCTGCCCGCGCTCCCTACTCTGAGCCGCCGGCACCTTCCAGCTACTTCCCCAGCTCCTCCAGCAGTCGCACGTAGGCCTGCTGGCTCTTGCGGAAACTGGCAAGGCGGAAAAACTCATCGGGCGCGTGGAAGTTCTCGTCTTCGATTCCGAATCCAAAGCCGATTGTGTCGATGCCGAGCTGTTCCTGGAATACGCCCGTGATTGGGATGCTGCCGCCGCTCCGGGTCTGGTACGGTTCCCGACCGTAGAATTCGGTCAGGACCGCGGCCGCGGCCCGGTTGCCCCAGTGGTCGGCTGCAATGCTGTACGGCTGCCCGCGTATCGACAGGGGGTTGACCTCGACCCTGACGCCCGGCGGCGCCTGCTGCGCGATATGCTCTTCCAACAGCTTGATGACGCGCTCCGGGTCCTGGTCCGCAACCAGGCGGCAGGTAATCTTCGCGTGCGCCGCGTTGGGCAAGACCGTCTTGATCCCGTCCTCCTGGAATCCGCCCCAGATGCCGTTCATCTCCAGCGTAGGCCGCACCCAGCCGCGCTCGCGGTTGGTGTAACCGGGCTCGCCGAACGCCTCGTCCAATCCGACTTCGCGCAGGTATTGATCACCGTCAAAGGGTACCTGTGCGATTGCGGCGCGTTTTGCAGGCGACAACTCGACGACGTCATCGTAGAAGCCCTCGACCGCCACCGTTCCATCTGCCCGCCGCAGCGAGCTGAGGATCTGCGTAAGCGCGTGGATCGGGTTCTGGATACGGCCGCCGTGCAGCCCCGAATGAAGGTCGGTCGAGGCCCCGTGCACGTCGATCTGCACGCCGCAAATCCCCCGCAAGGACATGAGCAGCACCGGCTCGGTCTCGCTGTACTGGCCGCCGTCGGCGCTGACCGCCAGATCGCTGGCAAAGCGCTCCACGTGCGCCGGCATGAACTCCGGTATCTGCGGGCTGCCGATCTCCTCCTGGCCTTCAAAGCAGAACTTCAGGTTGACCGGCGCGGCCCCTTCGCTCTGTAGCAGCGCTTCCACCGCCAGAATCGGCGCCAGCATATTTCCCTTGTCGTCGGACGCGCCGCGCGCATAGACGCGGCCATCCACGACGGTCGGCTCGAAAGGCGGATGCGTCCACAGCTCGACCGGGTCCACCGGCTGCACGTCGAAATGTCCGTAGATCAGAATTGTCGGCTTGCCCTCGGCGTGCAGCCAGTCACCGTAGACCACCGGATGGCCGCCGGTCGGCAGCACCTCCACGTTTTCGGCGCCCGCGGAATTCAGACGCTGCGCCACCCACTCCGCCGCACGGGCGACATCCTCGGCCCGCTCCGGCAAAGCGGAGATGCTGGGAATGCGCAGAAAATCGAGCAGCTCTTCGAGAAAGCGGTCCTGGTTGCGATCGAGATATGACCGGAAGGCGTTCATGCCTGGCACTCCTCCTTTGTTGGCTTCGGTTGGGCGCGACGCGAATTCTACAGTAGGGTGAATGCCTTCGTCAAAGGATTCTCACGCAGTGGGCTGGCCCAGGCGCGGGCAACTATCTTTCAGGGCCTGCACCTTTTGGGGTACAATTCTGCCGCGCCGCTTTCCCTTACAGCACCGCTTCTGGAGTGAACACCGATGAAATCGCCCCACGATTGCGCGACCCTGGCCGAGGTCCGATCTGAAATCGACCGGCTGGATCGCGCCCTGGTCGAGGCGATCGGCCAGCGTAAGGAGTACGTCCGCGCGGCCGTTCGCTTCAAGCGCAGCGAAAGCGACGTTCAGGCCCCCGACCGCCAGCGCAAAATGCTCGCAGCACGGCGGCTCTGGGCCGAGGAAGAAGGCGTAGACCCGGATCTCGTCGAGTCCCTCTTTCGCCAGATCGTCGCCCACTTCGTTGCCCTCGAATTGACCGCGTTTTCTGGATCGGAAGCTGCGCCGGCTGGAAACGCTCAACCGCCGCCGTCACAATAGGCGGCTGCCGGTGAACGCCGTGGCACAGCCGACGCCTGAAAGGCAGGAGGGAGGGGCTTCCCGCGCGCAGCGCTTGGGCAGCGGTCTGCGGGTCGCTCTGGTCCACGACTGGCTCAACCAGATGGGCGGCGCCGAAAACGTGCTCGAAGAGTTCGTCGCGCTTTTCCCCGGCGCGCCGGTCTTCACCAGCATGTACGGCCCCGAAAAAATGCCCGACGACTACCGTGCCTGGCCCATTCACACCTCCTTTATGCAGTACCTGCCGGGCGTTACCGAACGTCATCAGGCCTTCCTTCCTCTCTACCCTGCCGCCTTCGCCGCGACCGACCTGAGCGGGTTTGACCTCATTCTGAGCAACAAGAGCGGCTTCTGCCACGGCGTGCGGACGCGCAGGCGCGGGCGTAAGGCCCTCCACGTCTGCTACTGTCTGACCCCGACACGCTTCCTGTGGCTCTATGACCAGTACCGCGATCGCGAACGGATCGGCAGTCTGCTGAGCCTTTGCCTCCAGCCCCTGCTGGCCCTTCTGCGCCGTTGGGACTACGCCGCCGCCCAGCGCGTCGATCACTTCATCGCCATCAGCGCCGTCGTTCAGGAGCGGATTCGCCGCATTTACGGCCGTCAGAGCCTTGTCGTCCATCCTCCTGTCGATACCCAGCGCTTCACGCCCGACCCGTCAGCGCCAGTCGGCGGCTACTTCCTCATCGTCAGCCGCCTCATCCCCTACAAGCGCGTGGACCTGGCCGTAGAAGCCTTCCGCGCCCTTCCCCATGAGAAGCTGATAGTCGTCGGATCGGGCCGCGACCGGACCGCGCTCGAAGCGACCGCGCCCGCCAATGTCACATTCCTTGGTTGGCAGCCCGCCGACCGCCAGCTGGGGCTGGTCCGCAGCTGCAAGGCTTTCCTCTTTCCCGGCCTCGAAGATTTCGGCATCGCCCCCGTCGAAGCCATGAGCGCCGGCCGCCCCGTCATCGCCTTCCGCGGCGGCGGCGCGCTCGACACGGTCATTCCCGGCCGGACCGGCGTCTTTTTCGACGAACAGACGCCCGCAGCGTTACAGCAAGCCATTGAGCAGTTCGACCCCCGCGCCTTCGACCCTGCCGCGTGCCGGGCCCGTGCCGAAAAGTTTAGCCGGGACTCGTTTCGCTCCCGCATGTTGGAGACACTGGAGAGATTTGTCGGCGTGCCCGCCGGTAGCGGACAGTTGTGATCGGGCCGGCCGGAACTGAAAAAGAGTACCGAAGACACAGGAGGCGCCGGTCTGCTTAGCGAAAACGAAGTCCGCCGGCTCTACCGCTGCGAGGATTCGGCGCACGACTTCGACCACGTGCTGCGCGTCACCCGGCTGGGCGTCCGCATCGCCCAAGCCGAGTCTGCCGACGTTGAGGTCGTGCGCGCGGCCGCACTGCTCCACGACGTTCCGGTCGAGGACGGAGGACGCGACGCGCATCACATGGCAGCGGCCGTTTTTGCCGCCGGCTACCTGCGCGTAGCCGGCATGGATCCGGCGCGCATCGAGAACGTCGTGCACTGCATCCAGGCCCACCGCTACCGCGATCGCTCGATCCAACCGCGCACGCTCGAGGCGAAATGTCTCTACGACGCCGACAAGCTGGACAGCATTGGCGCGATCGGAGTCGGGCGCGCATTTGCCCACGCCGGCCGCCACGCCAACCGCCTCTGGAACGGGGCCGCGGCCGCGGCGCCGCCGGACCACGCCAAGCCGGACGGCCTCGATTACACACCGGTCCACGAGTACGTCTACAAACTCAGCCGCATCCTGCCAACCCTGCATACGTCCACCGCCCGCCGGATCGGCGAGGAACGGCACCAGTTCATGCGCCGCTTCTATCAGCAGCTGGATGCGGAGATGACCGGGCGCAAGTGATTTCGCAGAGTCTTCGTTAGCGCCATTTCCCGGCCTTGGCCCCGGCTGCTTCCACGCCGCCGCGGAAGCGAGTCAGGGCAGCGGCCGGAACTGTGAAAATGCGCCAACTGTGTTAGGCTAGGCGGGTCGCCGGAGAGTCCTCCAAGAAGAGAGGGTGTGATGATGAACGCAGAGTCTGAAATCCGCAATTCTCGCCCGCTGCCCTTCGATGAAGCGGGGCGTCTGCCCTTGCCGGGCGACAACGTTGCCATCGCCACGCGCCCGCTGCCCGCGGGAACGCAGGTCGACTACAACGGCCGGATTCTGACACTCGACTACACTGCGATGGAAGGTCACCGTTTCGCGGTGGCGCCCATCGCCGAGGGCGCCGCCCTGCTCTCCTGGGGCCTGCCGTTTGGACTGGCGACGCGGCCGATCGCGCCCGGCGAATATGTGCGTAACGCCGAAATGCTCGACGCGCTCGGCGTGCGCGCACTCGACTTCGATCTCCCTGCCCAGCCCAATTTCGCCGACCATGTCCAGCCATATATTCTGGACACCGCGACCTTTCAGCCCGGCGCGCCGACTCCCCGCCACACGCAGGACCAGCAGTTCGAGGGCTACGCCAGGCCTGCCGGACGGGGCGTGGGCACGCGCAATACGATCATCCTGCTCGGCACGTCATCCCGCACGGGAGGCTTCGTGCGGCAGCTGGAGGCCCGCCTGGCCGGCGCGGCCGATCAGTTCAAAAACATCGACGGAATCGTCGCCGTCGCCCATACCGAGGGCGGCCACGACAACCCCAACAACACCGAATCGGTCCTGCGTACGCTGGCCGGCTTCGTTGTCCACCCCAATGTCGGCGCCGTCCTCTGCGTCGACTACGGTCTCGAACCGGTCGACAACGCCCGCCTGCGCGCTTACCTTACCGACCACGACTACCCTCTCGATGCCGTACCGCATGCTTTCCTGACACTCACGGGCGGCTTCCAGGCCGGGCTGGAGCAGGCAGAGGCGATCGTGCATGGCTGGCTGGAAGAGGTCAATGCCACCCCGCGCACGTTGCAGCCGCTCTCCGAACTGAGACTGGCGCTCCAGTGCGGCGGGTCGGATGCATTTTCCGGCATCTCCGGCAATCCTCTCGCCTCCTGGGTCGCCCGCGAACTGGTCCGCTACGGCGGCGCCGCCAACCTCGCCGAGACCGACGAGCTGATCGGGGCCGAGCCCTACATGATGCTCAACGTGCGCGACGCCGAAACGGCGGCTGCATTTCTCGATATGATCGAACGCTTTCAGGAGCGGGTCGCCTGGCACGGCCACTCTGCCGCCGGCAACCCTTCCGGCGGCAACAAGTACCGCGGACTCTACAATATCGTTCTCAAGTCGATCGGGGCTGCCATGAAACGGCACCCGGATGTGCGCCTCGACCACGTGATCGAATACAGCGCGCCGATGCGGGAGCCCGGCTACTACTTCATGGACAGCCCCGGCAACGATCTTGAAAGCATTGCCGGGCAGGTGGCGGCCGGCTGCAACATGATCTACTTTGTCACCGGCAACGGCTCGATCACCAACTTTCCCTTTGTGCCAACCATCAAGATCGTGACCACGACCCAGCGCTATGAGCTTCTCAGCCGGGACATGGACGTCAACGCCGGCCGATACCTCGACGGGACGCCGATGGTTGATCTGGGCGCGGAGACGCTCGAGCTCACACGGCGGGCCGCCTCGGGCGAGCGCACCGTCGGCGAGAAGGCCGGCCATGCCCAGGTCCAGCTCTGGCGCGACTGGCGCCAGACGGGACCTGGCAAAGTCGAAGAGATCAGCCGCCGTCCGCAGCCTGCCGGGCGGCCGCTGCCCTTGCGCGGCGGGTCTTCAACCCCCCCTTCACTCGATCTCTCCTACCTGGCATACGCGTCTCCTGGCGGTCCCGTTGCCGACCGCATCGGCCTGATCCTGCCGACAAGCCTCTGTTCCGGCCAGATCGGCCAGATCGCCGCCGCGCGCCTCAATCGAAGAAGCGCGCCAGGCCAGGCAGCGACAGGCTCGCCGAGCAGATACGTGGCGCTGGCCCATACCGAGGGCTGCGGCTTCTCCGGCGGGCACAGCGGCGACCTCTACGTGCGGACCGTGCTTGGCTACCTCCGTCATCCCCAGGCCGCCGAAACGCTGCTGCTCGAACACGGCTGCGAAAAGACCCACAACGACTACTTCCGGCACGAGCTGGCTGCGGCCGGGCTGGACCTGGACCGTTTCGGATGGGCCAGCATCCAGCTGGACGGCGGCATCGACGCCGTATTGGAAAAAATCGACGACTGGTTCGCCGCACGTCTGGCTGCGGCCGATGCGCCCGCTCGATTGACCGCCGGCGCTTCGGACCTGCGCATCGGTCTGCTCAGCGCGGGCGGCCTTGCGGCCCAGGCCGCCCGCCAGTTCGGCCGGCTCGCGGCCGCCATCGCTGTCTCCGGCGGAACGGTTGTCGTGCCCGAGAACGCGGCCCTCCTTTCCTCGAGCGCCTTTCTTAACGAGATCGCGGGAGATGGCCCCCACCTGCCGACCCTGGCCTACGGACAGGCCCTGGCCGATGCCGAAGACCGGCGCGGCCTTCACGTCATGGAGACTCCGACCGAACACTGGACCGAGACGGTCACGGGCCTCGGCGGCGCCGGCGTCGAGGCTATCCTGGCCCACGTCGGCAGCCACCCAATCGAAGGCCATCCCCTCGTGCCCGTGCTGCAATGTACCAGCGAAGAGAATGTAGCGCAGCAGTTCGCCGATGATATGGACGCCCTACTCGATGGCCATCCGGAGGGCTGGCCCCAGCAGCTGGCCGAACTCCTTGCCCAGACACTGGGCGGGCAGAGGCAGCCAAAAGCGACCCGGTCCGGCAACATCGACTTTCAGTTCACTCGCGGGCTGCTGGGCATCTCCCTCTGAACCAGACAGCGAGAGAGCCTGACCGATGCCGCAATCTCCTCCCAACGTCGTCTACGTGTTCGCCGACCAGTGGCGGGCGCAGGACACAGGTTACGCCGGCAACAGGCAGGTGCAGACGCCCAATCTGGACGCGCTGGCCGCGCAGAGCGTCAACTTCACCCATGCCCTGGCCGGCATCCCCGTCTGCTGCCCGGCGCGCGCCACGCTCCTGACCGGCCAGCACGCATTGACCCACGGCGTCTTTGTCAACGACGTGCACCTCGCCGACGACGCCGTCTCGATGGCAAAGCTCTTCACGGAGGCCGGATACGACACCGCTTACGTCGGCAAGTGGCACGTGGACGGCCGCGGCCGCAGCAACTACATCCCGCCCGAGAGCCGCCAGGGGTTCGACTACTGGAAAGCCCTCGAATGCACGCATGACTACAACAACTCAAAGTACTTCGACGGCAGCTGCGCAGAGCCCCTGACCTGGGAAGGTTACGACGCCATCGAGCAGACAAAAGACGTCCAGGCCTACCTGCGCGATCGCAAACGGCCAGGCAAAGCCGGCACGCCCTTTCTTCTCCTGCTCTCGTGGGGCCCCCCGCACGCGCCGTACGAGACCGCGCCGGAACAGTACCGGCAACTCTACGACCCCGGCGCCATCCAGCTGCGTCCCAACGTGCCGCCGGAGATGGCCGAATCGGCCCGAGAATGGATCGCCGGCTACTACGCCCACTGCACCGCCCTCGACGACTGTCTGGGCGCGCTCCTGCAGACCCTGCAAGAAGAAGGCCTGGCCGAAGACACGCTCTTTGTCTTCACCTCGGATCATGGCGACATGCTCGGCTCCCAGGGCGAGGTCAAGAAGCAGAGGCCCTGGGAAGAGGCGGTCCGCGTTCCCTTTCTGCTGCGCTGGCCGCAGCGCTTCGGCTGGCAGGGCCGGCAGGTTGACGCGCTGCTCGACACGCCGGACATCCTGCCGACACTGCTCACCCTCTGCGGCCTACCTATACCGGATACCGTCGAAGGGCGCGATTTTTCGGCGACGATCGAGGGCGGCGCCGACCCATCAGGCGGCGCTGAGCTCATCTACTGCCCGCACCCGTTCGGTCAGTTCCTACGCCAGGACGGCGGCCGCGAGTATCGCGGCCTCCGCACCCACCGCCATACCTACGTTCGCGACCTGCGCGGGCCGTGGCTGCTCTACGACAACGAAGAAGATCCCTACCAGCTGGAGAATCTCGTCAATCGCCCCGAATGCGAAAGCCTTCAGGCTGAACTTGAAGCGCAGCTCCAGCGCAAACTGGACCAACGCGGCGACGCTTTCCTGCCCAGCTCCGCCTACATTGAAGAGTGGGGCTACCCCCTCGACGAAACCGGCACAGTCCCTTACGAATGGTGAGCCCAGCCCGCCGCCCAACGGCCCGCCTCTAGAGATAACCGCCAGTGGCCTTCAATTATGTCCTTTGGTGTCCCTTCGTGAAGATTCGTGCAAATTCGTGGATCAATCCGACTGACTGGATTCCCGCATCTGCTATGCCGCCATCAACATCATCAACCCTCCAAGCCAACTAGGGCTCGTTGACATTTGTCTGAACTGTGATTCAACTGATTGATATGATGGACAGGATTAACGGCGCCGGCTCCCGAAGAGGGCTTCGGTCACGGGATTCAGGTGAATCAGCGTTCAAACCGTTCTCAGAGAGCCAGTAGACGTCGCCTTTTTGGATCGTCTTCTGAAACGTCAACGAAACCTAGAAACTAGAACCGAAAACTAAGAACCAGAAAAAATGAACCCAGCATCCACCTACCTCGCCCAGGCCCAAGCCATTCTCTACCGCATCATCGCCACCCAGATGGAAAACATCCAGCGTGCAGCTGACATCTGCATCGACACCATCGCGCAGGAAGGCCTGGTACACCTTTTCGGCACCGGCCATTCCCGCATGTTCATCGAGGAGATCTATCCCCGGCACGGCTCCTTCCCCGGCTTTCATCCCATTGTTGAGCTTTCGCTCACCTTCCACAACCAGGTCGTCGGCGCCAATGGCCAGCGCCAGGCCATGTTCATCGAGCACGTCGAGGGATTCGCCAGGCAGATCCTGCGAAACTTCGTCTTGCGGCCGCCTGACAGCTTCATGATCTTCTCCAACAGCGGCGTAAACGAAGTCGTCGTCGAAATGGCCCTCGAAGCCAAGGCCCTGGACCTGCCCGTCATCGCCGTCCTGTCCATTGACCACTGCACCGCCTCCGCACCCAAGCACAGCAGCGGCAAGCGCCTGCTCGACGTCGCCGACGTCACCATCGACAACGCCACGCCTGCCGGCGACGCCATGGTCTGCGTTGACGGACTCGAGGACCCGGTCGGCCCGGGTTCGACCATCGGCGCGGCCGCCGTCGTCAACGCCGTAAAGTGCCTCGTCGCCGCCGGGCTGACCGAGCGCGGCAAGCCGCCGCTCGTGCTCTCCAGCAGCGTATTTGCCGGCGACAGGTCGGCCGAAAAATTCGACGCCTCCTACGACGATTACCGCCGCCGCCTGCGACGGGTCTACGGAGACTGAGCGGAGACTCCCCGCGGCAGGTCTCATTTCTCTTGCCGCCACCTGGCGGCATTCCGGGGCCGCGCCAAACCGGACCGAAAGCACTATGCAACCGACACCCTTGCGCACCACCGTCATCGGCAGCTATCCCTTTCCAGCCTGGCTGGAGCTTGCCAGCGCGCACCTGGACCAGTTCGGCAGCGACGACATCGCCGAGACGATCGACGACGCCGTCGTGGTTGCGATCCACGACCAGCTGGCGGCCGGCCTCGACGTCATCACCGACGGCGAGCAGACGCGTCTCGACTTCAACCTCTCCTTCTACGGCTACCTCGACGGCATCGAGCCTGAACCGGCCTCGCCCCGCCGCTGGGGTCCGCCCGCGCACGATCAGCGCGGCAAACACACCATCGTCGGCGAGCTCAGCGCGCCCAACGGCCTCGGCGCCGTGGAGGAGTTCCGGCGCTTGCAGCGGCTTGCCCCCTGCGGCAAAGACGCAACCGCGTTGAAGGCCAGCGTGCCCGGTCCCTACACACTCAGCGGCCGTTTGCTGCCCAACCCCGCCTACCCCGACCGCTACGCCGTGACCGAAGCGCTGCTGCCAATCGTGCGCGCCGAGCTTGAAGCACTCGTCGCCGCCGGCTGCCGTGAGATCACCGTCGACGAACCTTCGATGAGCTGCTACGCCTACCGTGAAGACCCCCTCCGCTTCGTCGACATCTTCAACCGCACGGTCGAGCCCGTCACAGGTCGGTGCAGGCTTTCCACCCACCTTTGCTTCGGCAACTATAAGGGCCATCCCGTCGGGTACCGCCGCTACGCGCCTATGTTTCCCGCCTTCCTCGAGATGAACGTGGACGAAATCCACGTCGAGATGGCCAACCGCGAGTACGCAGAGCTGGAGATCATCGGCCGCATCGCCGAACGCCGCGACGTGGCGGTGGGCATCATCGACGTCAAGAGCTACTTCATCGAAACCCCCGAGCACGTCGCCGCGACCGTACGACGCTGCCTGCAGTTCGCGCCGGCCGACCGCCTCGCGTACGCGCCCGACTGCGGCCTCAGCCAGACCGCGCGCTGGGCCGCCCGCCGGAAGCTGCAAAACATGGTCGCCGGCGTACAAACAGTCCGGGGCGAGCTATAGAACGCCTGCCTTCAGGAACCGGCGTCAATCCCCTTCAGCAAGAAGCCTCCTTCCTTCGTCCCATTTTGTGCCCTTCGTGAATCACCACCCGGCCGTCCGGCGGACGCCACAAACTCGCCCGCGATATAGGTTGCTGCTTGAGCGCCAAATGATTCAGGGCAATCGCATCTAAATCCGGACGCCAAAATATCCCTCGAAGGGCACCCACAAGGGGTGCCCCTACCAATTGCCAATCGTTTTCGGCTGAAAAACCGATCTCCAAGAGGCCTGTTTTCGACTATTTTTTCGGAGTTGGGCTCGAATCAGGTAGTGTCGCGGGTCTTGGCCCAATTGGATGCAATCGCCCTGCCAAATTATTTGGCGCCTGCCCATCTGTGTGCTAAACTGCGTTGCTGTGCCCACACTGGTGGGCGCGCAGAAATGTGACCCATTGGGCGCGTTCAGGAGTGCACCAGGTCGGGTCCGCACCAACTGAAGAAATAGACGAGTTGATCGAGAGGGTGGTGTAAGATGACAAACGCATTGATGGCTTCGCTGCAACCGGAGATGCCGGAAGGCATGGCCGAAATCGACCCCGGTGACACCGTGCGCGTCCACCAGCGCATCACCGAAGGCCGCAACGAACGAATCCAGGTCTTCCAGGGCGTCGTGATCGCCAAGCGCGGCGGCAAAGACGCGGGCGCAACCTACACCGTCCGGCGCACCGGCTCACACGGTGTCGGCGTCGAGCGCACCTTTCCTCTCTACAGCAAGAGCGTCGAGAAGGTCGAGGTGCTGCGCAAGACCAAGGTCCGGCGCGCGCAGCTCTACTACCTGCGCGACCGCCAGGGCAAGTCCGCCCGCCTTAAGGAAAAACGATTCATCAGCGTCTAGCCGGCGCCTGCAACTTTCTGTCCCTGCAGCGTCTTACAACAGACGCTGCAGGTCGACGCATTTTCTGCCGGCATTCCCTTATGCGATATTCTACTCCGTGATCGATAGAATTTCTCGCATCCTCAGCGACCACTCCGTTGTCGTCCCAACAGAACTCTATAACGAAGGCTGGATGCTTCGTCTGGTCCTCGATTGGTACAGTCGGCGGCCCGGGTCGGACCGCGGCGCGCTCTTCGAGCAGGGCGCCCGCTGGTTCTCCGAGGGGAGGCTTTCCTCGCAGTTCCTTCCCCGCTATAGAGGCGACAAACTGGCCGAGACACATACCCATACTGACGCTGTGGTCGGACACTTTGACATCGCGCAACGATCGGAGGTGCGTCCCCAAAGCGGCGCAACGCAACTCCTGGTTCTCGAAGCCAAGATGGCGAGCAAACTTTCGTCCGGGACGACTCGGGCCCCCGGCTACGATCAGGCTGCGAGGAGCGTGGCATGCCTGGCCCATGTCGCCGGGAAAGCCGGAATTGCCCCCGGCTCTCTGTCACGCTACGGGTTCTGGGTAATCGCCCCACAAAAGAGGCTCAGGGAATTCACTTCACTTGCAACAGCAGAAAGCGTAAAGGCCAAGGTAAGAAAACGCGTTGATCAGTTCGGCGATGACAAACTGGCATGGTTCAACGGCATCTTCTTGCCCCATCTCGAGGCGATGTCAGTCGGCACCATGGCGTGGGAAGACCTTCTCGACGCGATGGAGTCCGAAGGCGCCGGCACAGAATTCCGCCAGTTCTATCAGAAATGCTGCACCTACGCCAACCTCTAGACCTCCAGCCCGCGTCCCCGCCCACCCCAGACCCTACTCAACCTTCTCCAATCGACCCGCAATCAAGCAACCGAAAGCCCAAAACAAAGAGGGGGCCCTCAAAGGCCCCCTCACAAGAAAACTTTTCTCCCCGCGTCACCACCCACCAAAACTAGAAACCAAGCACTAAGAGCTCAAACCAAGCCTCTCAAACTGATCCACCGGCGCATCATTCTCCCGCATCAACTCCGCCATGCGCGCCGACAGCCTCGCTTCCTCGGCAACATTTTCGATCGGCGACTCCTGCCCGGGATCGGCCTCCAGGTCGAACAACAGCGTATGGCGCGGCGGGGGGTTGTCCGTCTTCCTCGACGCTATCTTCAACGTGCGGCACCCCTTCGTGAACGTGAACGGCCCGGCCAGTTCGATATTCTGCAGCTCCGCCGTCGTGAAACGGTTCCGCATGTGGTTCGGCATCAACGTGTATTCGTAGAGCGGCTCGTTCTGCAGGGGGTCATCCGGTCCCCGCATATAGACATAGCGCCCGTCGGTAATGTTGACGTGCCCGCCGTGCACGCCGAACAGCACCGCGTCGCGAGTCGGCGCGTCCTTTGCAACGACATCTCCCAGCGCGATCCCCTGCATGTCAGGCGGCCGCGCCACGCCGAACAGGTCCAGCAGCGTCGCCGGCAGGTCGATCATCTGCGTCAGCTGCGCCCGCCGTGCGCCCTTCACCTTGCTGCGCGGGTCCCAGATGAAAAGAGGCGTGTGCGCGATCTCATTGTAGAAGGGCGGAATGTTCTTCGCCCACCAGTCGTGCTCACCCAGCAGAAAGCCGTGGTCAGTGCAGACGATCAACATTGTGTCGTCCCACATCGCCAGCTCGTCCATCAGGTCCAGCACCTTGCCCAGATGCTCGTCGCACATGCTCAGCAGCGCGGCGTACTCGTAGCGCGCATGCCGCACCTCCTCCGGCGACTCCTCGACCCGCCGGTAGGGCGGCCAGTCAAAATGCTCTCCGCTGTACTCGTGCGGATAGAGGTCCTTGTACTTCTGTTGGGTGAAGAAGGGCTCGTGCGGGTCGAAAGTTTCAATTTGCAGGAACCAGCCGTCCTGCCCGCCGTTGCGGCGCAGAAAATCCAGCCCGGCGGCGAAGGTCTTGGGCTGCGGCTGCTTCTCTTCGCACTCCATATGCTCGCGATTGATCCAGTCCTGCCGCAGCTTATGATCGTTGCGCCTCAACCCCTCAGGCCGCATCCGCATCCGATTCAACGACTCCGGCTCGACCGGGTCCTTCACCTGCCCGATCCAGGCGTCCCCCTCCTGGCCGCGATGGTAGTCCCAGCTGTCGTAGCGCGTGTGATAGGTGGCGCCGCCGTCCTCGAAATAGTGCAGGTGATCGGTGCTCAGATGCGTGTAGATCCCATGTTCCGATAAGAGTTCCGGCATCGAGTCGTCAAACGGCTCCAGCGGGCCCCAGCAATGGTGCAGAAAGTTGTAGCGCCCCGTGTGCAGTTCTCGCCGCGCCGGCATACACGGCATACTGCCCACAAAACAGTTGTCGAACGTGACAGACCGTTGCGCCAGCCTCTCGAAATTCGGTGCATGCACCCAGTCGCACCCATACGGCGGCAGCATATGCCGGTTCAACGTGTCGAACATCACCATCACAGCTCTCATAGCGCTCCCAGCTCCTTTCGTCTGAATCCCATCCGCTGGCCACTTGCCACTAACCGCTATCCACTATCTCCATCACAACCTGCCCCTTATTCTCCCCGCGCAAGACGGCAACCAGCGTTACAAACACGACCTGAAGAGTGTACTTCCTTCTCAATGCCCTGCTCATCTCCTTCTTGGCCCCCTCATCGTCCGAGATCGACGCGACCACGCCCTCGACCCACGGCCCCTCCGTGTTCCCCCGCATGTCGCAAGCCGCCAGCCGTACCCGCGGATTATTGCGCGCCCGTTTCACCTTCCAGCTGTCGCCCGGTGTCCACACCAGCAGCTTGCCATCCTTTGACACCGTCCACACTGGCGTCCTCACTCCCTCACCGTTCTTGCGAAAGGTCTCAAGAGAAATGTACTTGGGATCTCCCAGCTCGCTCAGTTTCACCTGGTCTGTCTCCTTGGCCGCCTTGGACTATCCCGCCGGCACACTGCTCAACACGATATCCCGGCGGCCGGTCAGGATTGCATTGCCCTCGACGTCAACGCCTTCCGCCACTTCCATGATCAGGGCCTGCAACGCATCTCCGGCAGACGCGACAACCTGGTCCCCTGCCATTTCCGCGTCGTTGCCGAAGTAAAACTGTGTCGTAAGCAGCTCGCGGCCATCCAATCGGACCTTGACGTGGATGTGGCGAGGGCGCGACGAGTATCTACGCGGCATGATCGTCCGAAAGCGGTAGCTGCCGTCCTCCGCAGTTAGAGACTCGCCGTAGGACTGAAAGTTGACGTCGCGCCGCGCCTGGTCGCGGTCGCCCGGGTGCAAATAAATGCCGTTGTTGTCCGTCTGCCAGATCTCGATGACCGCCGCGGGCACCGGCATACCCGACGCGTCGTAGAGCGAGCCGCCGAACTGCAGGATCGTGCCGGCGGGTCTGCCAGTGGCGCCGTCCAGCACAACGAGGTCGCTATCCCTGTCCTGCGGTTTTTCGACGGGATAGAACGGGCCCTCGGACTGCGACGGCGTGAAATAGGTGACCTCGATCGGAAAATCCATCTTCCCAGTATCCGGATCATCGGGCCTCTCCGCCGCCGCGGGCTCTCCCGAATGTTCTCCATCGGTGGAGACTGCTACTTGGCCGATCTGCTGGCAGGCCGCCAGAAACGCGGTCGCCAGCGGCGCTCCAGACAACAAGAAGATTCGCCTGCTTATCATGGGTCCTCCTTGAGACATATCGGCCGCACAGAGTAGGCAAAACCCACCAAACGTTTTCTTCGTGTAAATTCGTATCCCTTCGTGGATTATTCCGCTCGGTTCAGAGAACCAAACCTCTCGCATTCACGGAGCAAACCAACTGGAAACAAGAAACTGAAAACTGAAAACTCAAAACTAAGAACCATCAAGCTCAACATCAAATCGCGCACTCGTCCCCGCCGCCACCTCATCCAGCGTCGTCCCCGGCATCAGCTCGGTCAGCGTCAGCCGCCCCTCCACAAATCGGAACACGGCCAGCTCCGTGATCAGCACATCCACCGCGCCCGTCGCCGTCAGCGGCAGCGTGCAGCGCGGAACGATCTTCGACTGCCCGTCGCGGCTCGCGTGTGTCATCGTCACGATCAACCGCTTCGCGCCTGACGCCAGGTCCATCGCGCCGCCAACCCCCAGCAGCGGCCGCCCCGGCGCCGCCCAGTTCGCCAAGTTGCCCTCCTCGTCCACCTGCAGGCCACCCATGACCGCCGCGTCCACGTGCCCGCCCCGAATCATCGCAAATGAGTCAGCGCTGTCGAAATAGCTGCTGCCCGTCAGCGCCGTCACAGGTATCTTGCTCGCATTCACCGGGTACTCCATCGCGCCGCCCCTCTCAGGCGATGGCCCTACACCCAGCATCCCATTCTCCGTGTGAAGCACAATCCCATGCGCCGGCGTGATCAAATCCGCCACCAGCGTCGGGATGCCCACGCCCAGGTTCACGATATCCCCCGGCTTCAGCTCCGCCAGCGCCCGACGCGCCAGCTGCATCCGCACCTCGCCCGCCCTCTTCCCTCTGCCCTCGATCGCCGCCGACGTTCCCAGGTCCGCCGCCGAGGTCCGCACCGGCACAAGGTAGTCGACAAAACAGCCGGGCGTGTGGATGCTCTCGGGCGGCAGCGCCCCGGCGGGCACGCACTCCTCCACCTCGGCAATCACCAGGTCGGCGGCCGTTGCCATAGCCCGGTTGAAATTCTGCTCCGTCATGCGGTAGACCAGGTTGCCGGTCGTATCAGCGCTCCACGCCCGCACCAGCGCCACATCAGCCCGCAGCGCCGGCTGGAATACCTGCTCCCTCCCCCCGATCAACTTCGTCTCACGCCCCTCCGCCAGCACAGTCCCCGCCGCCGTCGGCGTGTAAAAGCCCCCAAGTCCCGCGCCGCCCGCCCGGATCGCTTCCACCATCGTCCCCTGCGGCATTACCTCGAATTCGATGGCGCCGCTCTGCGCCGCCGCAACCGCCTCCGGATTGCTGGTGAAAAAGGAGCCGATCGCCTTGCTGATCTGCCCGTTGCGCAGCATTCGCCCCCCGCCGAGACCCGGCTCGCCTACGTTGTTGGCAATGTACGTGACCTCCCGCACATCCGTCTCCGCCAGCGCATGCAAAATCTGCGTCGGGTTGCCGGTCATGCCAAAGCCGCCCACCAGGATTCTGTCGCCGGAGTTGACCAGCGCGGCCGCCTGCCGCGGTGTGATCTGCGGAAGCTCCTTCACCGGTCGGCCCTTTCCACCACCGTCGCCTCCCCCTGGCCAACGCCGACGCACAACGTCGCCAGGCCGTAACGCGCCTTCTGACCGGCAGCATGCCGGCGGCGCATCTCATGCACCAGGGTTGTCAGAATACGCGCGCCCGAACAGCCCAGCGGATGCCCGAGCGCGATCGCGCCGCCGTTCACGTTGGTAATCGCCTCGCTCAGCCCCAGCTGGCGCAGAACGGCAAGCGTCTGCACGGCAAATGCCTCGTTGATCTCGACCAGGTCCAAGTCGCTGCAGGCAAGCCCGGCCCGTTTCAATGCCTTGCGCGTCGCCCCGACCGGACCCAGCCCCATCACGCGCGGGTCGACGCCCGTAGCGGCCGAAGCCAGCCAGCGCGCCAGCGGCCGGATCCCCAGGCTCTCGGCCTTCTCGCGCGACATCAGCGTCAGCGCGCATGCGCCGTCGTTCAGCCCGCTCGCGTTGCCCGCCGTCACCGTCCCGTCCCTGCGGAAGGCGGGCCGCAGCTGTTCCAGCGCCTCCATGCTGGTCGCCAACTTGTAGCCGCCGTCCGTTTTCGTGTAGCGCGGGTGCTCGTCCGTGTCGACGGTCAGCGCCTCGCCCCGCCGCTGCGGAATCTCCACCGGCGCGATTTCCTGCCGGAACCGCCCCTGGCCGATCGCGTCCACCGCCCGCCGCTGGCTCTGCAGCGCGAACCGGTCCTGCTCCGCCCGGCTGATCTCGCCGCCCGCAATCGCGCCGCCGCAGCTCATCGCGTAGATGTTTTCGGCCGTCTCGCCCATCGCCTCCAATGGAAACAGGGCCTCCATCGCCGGGTTGGGGAAACGCCATCCCAGCGTTGTGTCGTAACCGGTAACATTGCCCGTGGGACCAAAGCCGGTCGGGTTCTTGGCCAGCGCGTAGGGCGCGCGCGTCATGCTCTCAACCCCGCCGGCGACAAAGACCTCGCCCTCGCCGCACAAAATCGCCCGCGCCGCCTGGTTGACCGCGTTGAGCCCGCTGGCGCACAGCCGGTTCACAGTCACGCCGGCCACCGACTGCGGCAGCCCCGCCAGCAGCGCCGCCATACGCGCGATGTTGCGGTTGTCCTCGCCGGCCTGGTTGGCGCAACCGAGATAGACCTCCTCGATCTCGGCCGCATCAACCCCTGCCCGCACGACCGCCTCGCGCACGACCAGCGCCGCCAGGTCGTCCGGCCTCACTGCGGCCAGCGCGCCCCGGATCCGCCCGATCGGCGTCCGCACCGCGCTGACGATCACGACTTCCCGCATCAGCCCCGGACCACCGCGTTTACCAGCGCCAGCATGAAACCATAATGCTGCGACTCATGATACAGATTGAAAGAGAACGCGTCGTCCAGGCTGCCGATCTGCATGCCCGAACCGGTCGTGAACGCCTCGAATTCCGCCTCGTCGAACCGGCCGGCGCCGTAGTCCTCCTCCAGCTGCGCCTGCTGCGGCAAAAGCCCCGCCACCAGCGCCTCCGCGTCCGGCTCCGTCTCCCAGTCCGCCGGCGACGTGCCCGGCAGATACAGCGGGACCATATCCTCGTCCACCGACACCGGCAGGCCGCAGCGGGCATACAGGATCCGCTGCTGCACCACCAGCAGGTGGCCCACGTTCCACGCGATGTTGTTGTCGAACCCGGTTGGCATCGCCTGCAGCTGCTCCGCCGAAAGCTCCTCGATTGCCGCATGAATCGACTTACGCACCTGCCGGTGCATCCTCACACCAAATTGTGACACTTTACATCTCCTTTCAAGTGGGAATCCGGAACGGTCACAGGGTCGGCCGCGCCGCAGCCGTCCGCCGCGCCCGGAGCCTTCAGCCCCTCGCCTTCCGCTGCACACCGGCGCCCTGTCCGCCCGTGCCGTGCATTCTATCATACACGACTTGGGCACCCCTACCGCCCGCCCACAACGCCCTGCCTGAGCCACAATCGCGGCGCGCCGGGGCACCCTCTTGCATGATCTTTGCTACACCTTCAAACTTTTTGAACAAACCTGCGCGATAATCGCATTGAGGCGCCGAGCCAGGTTTGTTCTGCATTCACCTGGTCATTTGCGCCCCTCAACCCCATCAGACCCGAAAAGACAGCGCGCAGGGCAGCCTGGCCCCGGCAGCCGTACTCGCCATCGGTGCAGCCTACTACCATCCGGCCCTGCAATCGCAGGACCCAAGCCACTGGCAACGCCACTGCCAATGCCCTGACAGCGCCGGCCGCGCCTCTGACAGACCGCTTGAAGTCTGGCGCGCCGTACGCGCCTGGCAGCGAATTCCCAATCCCCGGATACCTCGTCCGGATTCCCCGCTGTCGCGCCTTCATGTATACTTCGATGAGTATGTGATTCCATTATCTGAAGCAACTCCGCACAGATGCAGCCCGGATTCCGGCCTCGAATCGTTCTCGCCGCACTTCTTTGGACCTTGGCGGTCCTGTGCATCGGTCTCACCCGCCCCGCGCCGCCCGCCGTCCGCACACTGCCCGCCGATGCCTATTTCGACAAAGTTTACGGCGCCTGGAAGGCTACCCTCATCGCCAATCATTCGGGACTCGACCTGCAGGGACTCTATCTTGAAGAGCCGGGGCCGGCGGGCTCGTTCTCGCTTCTCCTGCTCGATCAGTGGTCGACTGACGATGACACCCATATCGAGTGGGTCGACCTCCATATCCTGGAGTCCCACGGCCTCGATCCAACCGTCGAACAGATTCGCGACGAGTGGGTCGACCACCTGAACCACGACATCTGGGTGTCGACCCGCCGCGCCCGAGATCTGATGGAGGAAGGCCATGTGCCCCCCGATACCGGAAGCGCAGAGAACAACGCCGATGGCACGTGGTCGATCGGCGCCCAGTTTCAGACCGAGCTCTTCGGAATGCTCGCGCCGGGAATGCCGGATCTCGCCGGCGTCTACGCCGAACGGTTCGCCCGCATCACGAGCAGCGGCCCTGCGGTCGAAGCCAGTGTCTTCTACGCCACGCTTTACAGCCAGGCATTTTTCGAAGAGGACGTGCCGACACTGATCTCTGACGCCTTGCAACGACTTGAGGGCGCGTCAACCGTATCGCCGATTGTCGAGAATGTGCTCCGCTGGCACAGAGAGACGCCCCGTGACTGGCGCGCCACCCGGCGGAAAATCCGCGACGCCTACGATACCGACCCGAAGTGGTGGGCCGCCCGCGTAAACTTCGCAGTCACGATTATGGCCCTGCTCTACGGCGAGGGCGACCTTCTCAGAACCGTCGAAATCGCGGCCCTGGCCGGCTGGGACGCCGACAACAACATGGCCACCGCGGCCGGACTGCTGGGGCTGGTGCATGGTTTTTCGGGGTTACCCGATGTCGTGCGCGGCAGCACCGACCTGTACTTCAACGAGGACGTTACCGGCGACCTGCCCCGCTACGAGACCGTCACCGAAATCGCCCTGCGCACGCAGCGCCTCGCGGAGCAGATGGTCCGCGGCGCCGGGGGTTCCACGACCGGCAATCTCTACCGCATCCCCTTTCACAGCGCGAGCGGGGGCGGACGCTAGAGCGATGTCTAATCTGAGGTTCTGGTCGATTCCCCTGATTCTCTTTGCCGCATCGCTGTGCGCCTACCTCGGCATGGTCTCGATGCAGCTGCGCCACGGCAGCCTCGGCGGCGCTGTCGTATTCGAGTTTCTGGCCTGGTTCGGGCTGGCCTTTGTCACCTACGCCGCGGCGATCTTCTGGCTGGAGAGATGGTGGAGAAGCGACAGGCGGACCAGGCCTGGCGGCCGTCCCGGAGTGCGCGGATTCTTTCTCGTGGGGGGGCTCTGGCTGGGCGGCTTCCTCTTCCGCTGGCTCCTGCTGCGGACCTATCCGACGCTTTCATCGGATGTCTTCCGCTATATTTGGGACGGTCATGTCTCTGTGAACGGCATCAGCCCGTATGAGTTTCCCATTTATGCCTCGCAGCTGGACTGGCTGGACATTCCCTTCCGCGCCCAGGCCCATCACGTGCATATGGCCAGCCCCTACATGCCGGTAGCCCAGTGGTATTTCAGCGCGGTCGCCAGCTTCTACCCCTTGCAGCCAATCTCCTTTCAGACGGCAGCCGTTCTGATGGACCTGGGAACTGCCTTCGTCCTCTCTCGTCTTCTGGCGCTCGCCGACCTGCCCTCCCACCGTCTGCTCATCTATCTCTGGAATCCGCTCGCCATTGTCGAAACGGCCCAGGGCGCGCACCTGGACGCGCTCATGGTCCTGCTGACCGTTCTGGCCGTATACGCGATGGCGGAATGGTCGGCTGCGCAACCCAGGGCGTCGGAGAACGTCCGCACTGACCCCGGTGCGTCAAGACTCCCGTTCCTGGTCCTGACCCCGGCGCTCCTGGCACTGGCGACGCTGACGAAGCTGGTCCCTCTTGCCCTTGCACCTGTATTTTGGTGGCGTTGGAACTGGGGCAGCCGGCTCCTGTACGGCTATGTGGTCGTCGGGCTGCTGGTTGGGCCGGCTCTGCGCGCCGGCTGGGGATTGGTCGGCGCCCTCGACGGCCGCGGCCTGTTCGGCGCCCTCCGCATCTACCTGGATGAGTGGAACTTTAACGGCGGTCTCTTCCACTGGCTGGAGGAGTGGCTGATGCAAATGGGCATCGGCAGTCCGATGGCCCAGGCCAGGGAGATCACATTTTTCCTGCTCTTCCTGCTCCTGTTGGGCGTGTGGCTGTGGTCACGGCAAACGCGCGATAACCTACGTACGACTTTGCGGTGGTTGGCGGTTCCCCTCGGCGGCTACCTCCTGTTGACAACGACCGTTCACCCCTGGTACCTGCTGGCGTTGCTGCCCTTCCTGCCGCTCTTGACGCCCGGGTCAAACGAGTCGACACGAGTATGGCTCTGGACGCTGCCCTGGCTCTGGCTCAGCGGCGCGCTCGCCCTTTCGTATGTCGCCTATCTTGATCCTGCCAACATGCGCGAATACGAGCTGGTGCGGCAGTTGGAGTGGCTGCCTGTGCTACTGCTGCTTGGGATCGCGCTACGATGGGGAGATTCCCGTCGAATCTTTCGTCCTGCACAGGGGTGATCGGCAGGATCTCAGCCAGGAAAGCCTCGCCTGGCCGCAAAGAGAACGCCGGCTTTGTATCCGTCCGGCTCGCCCGAACTTCGCCCTACTCCCTGCTGACATACCGGCTGACCTGAATGCCAACGAATTGGGTCTGCTCTTCCTCGCGGAACAGTGCACCCAACGCCCGCGGCACGATCCCGTCCGGGTCGGAGTACCAGTTGTGGGAATAAATTAGCCAGACCCGTTCCCTGCCCGCGAGGACCTCCTGCACGCGGGGCAGGTCGCTTTCTTCCATCTCAGGCTCAAGCTGCCCCCCCTCAAACAGGTCAACCGGCAGCCCCTTCAACTCGGTTTCCAAGCCGTAACGCTTGAAATAGTACTCAAACGGGACCTGGACCCAGGTGGCATTGAAGAGGATCAGGTCGCCCGGCTCGACCTGTTCCGCGATGTAAGCCGCCGCCTCGTCCCATCCTTCCTTGGGGAAAAAGTTGTAGTAGCCGTGGAGGCAAAAACCGCTCAATGTCACGATGGCGAGCAGGACGAAGAGTTGAGCGGCCAGGCGTGTCGGGTCCAGGACAGCGGCGAAATGTCGTCCGCCCTCGGCCCTGGCCCAGCCTGATGCACCGCGCAATGCCGAAGAGAGTGGCGCCAGCGCGGGGCCGCCAATAAATCGAATGCCGGCCCCAATCAGCAGGAAGTAGGGCAGCGTCGTCCAGATCAGCGGGCGCTCGGCGTAGACCGGGCTGCGCATGCTGACCAGGAGAGCTACCAGGTGTGGTATGGCGAACAAGCAGACGAGAAAAATGGCCGACCCACCCGCGTCCGGCCTGGTAAAGTAAGATTTTCCTGCGTCCGTGCTGAGGTCTCTCTCCGCAGGCGGGCGCCCCGGCTGGCAGCCAAGCGCAGAAAACCTCCCCAGAAACAGACCGGCCAGGCCGGCGAACGCGAAGACGGGGTAGCTCCAAACCCAAAGCGGCCGCACGGGAAAGTCTGATGCCAGGAACGCAAAGTGAAAGTTCCGAAATGTGTCCAGCACCAGTTTGGGCCACGGCGGCGGCAGCCAGAATCCCTGCTCCACGTCGAGTATCTGAATGATGAACGGCATCGCCCACGGCAGCCACAGCAACACCGCAAGCCCCTGGTATCTGACCCAACTGTTGACGAAATCGTCCCTTTCGATTGAAGCAACTTCGAAGGTCTCCGAACACTCTGGAACGCGGGCCGGGTCATCAGGAGCCGCCTCTCTTTCCTGCCCGCTCCATCTGGTCCCGGACGAGAAAGAGGGCAGCAAGAAAAGTATGCCCATCGCCGCGTTCAGCGCCAGCGGGAGATAGACGGCCGCCGCGTTGTGCGTCAGCATGGCCGCGGCCTGGGCAACCGCCAGCCCGACCCAGCTGCCGGTGGAAGGACGGCGTTCCGTGAGCAGACGCGCCATAAAATAGAGAACGCACGCCGCCTCGAGCGTCAGGAGGGCGTACATGCGCGTTTCCTGCGCGAACTGCACGTGAAAGGGAGAGATCGCCAGGATGCCGGCCGCAATCGCCGCGCTGGATCTGTCCAGCAGACGGCGGGCGGCAGCGTAAAACAGTGGCACGGTCGCGGTCGAAAACAGCGCCGAGAGCATTCGCGCCGGACCTTGGAGCTCGCCAAACAGTTCGGTCCAGACATGTAGCAAGCTGTAATACAGCGGTGGATGCTGGTCGATGCGAATAAGCCAGCCCAAGCCTTCCCACAGCGGATGGCGGGCAATCCACAGGCTGAATGCCTCGTCCAGCCAGATGCTCTTTTCGCCGATGCGATAGAAGCGCAAAACAAGGGCCACCAGGGTGACCGCGCCCATAAAGATCAGGTCGCCGCGAGTGGCCCGCGTTCCCGAAAGAATGCCCGTCCTGTGAATTGCGCTCATCGCCTCCATTATGGCACTTACGATGTCCTGCATCAACTGCGGCCGGCACTGGAAGCGTCGCCTTTAACCCGGATGGGGGGATATTCTCCACGTGTGGGCGACCTCTCAATCTTCCGTGCAGCCTGTGTCCTGCGCGGATCTACTCGCAGCTGTCCGGTGGAAATCGCAAACAGATGCGCAGAATTGTGGTCCGGCGTTGCGGCAGGGCAATCGCCTCCAAATTTGGACGCCGAAATGTCCCACGAAGGGCGCCCACAAGGGGCGCCCCTACCAATTGTCAATCGTCTTCGGCCAAGAAACCGAACTCCGGGAGGGCACCCACAAGGGGCGCCCCTACCAATTGTCAATCGTCTTCGGCCAAGAAACCGAACTCCGGGAGGGCGCCCACAAGGGGCGCCCCTACCAGTTGTCGATCGTTTTCGGCCAAGAAACCGAACTCCGGGAGGGCGCCCACAAGGGGCGCCCCTACCAATTGTCGATCGTTTTCGGCCAAGAAACCGAACTCCGGGAGGGCACCCACAAGGGGCGCCCCTACCAATTGTCAATTGGTTTGGGCAGAAAGACCGATCTCCAAGAGGGCACCGACAAGGGGTGCCCCTACGATGATTTTCTGTTTTCGGCAGTTTTTTCGGAGTTGGGCTCGAATCGGGTAGTGTCGCGGGTCCTGGCCCAATTGGATGCAATCGCCCCGGCGCTGCGCGGTCAGCCATTGCACAGGAGGCCGGGCGCATGTACAATTCTTGAGATCGGCCCGCCCCTTTCTTCTCCGGTCGCTGAATTCGCTCCATCTGGCGAGACTTGGTATGGTTTCCCCGCTTCAACTTGAAGACAGCGCTCCCTGGCGCCGGCGCTTCCGCTCCAGGCGACTCGGCAGCGTCTCGCTGGCGTCCGGCAACCCCGCGCGAGGTACTGTCCAGGCCAACTGGTATGGCCCGGAAATCCAGATCTGTGCCTGGGACGTCCCATCCGGCAAATTGCTTCCGCTGGCAGGGAAGGCAGACACGATCTCCTACGCCTGGCTGGGGCCCGACGGCGCCCACTGCTACTTTCTGCAGGACCAGCAGGGGAGTGAACTAGGCCACGTCGCCCGCGTTCCCTTCGCGGGCGGGCCTGCTCATGATCTCACGCCGGACCTGCCGCCTTATACCTTGCGCGGCTTTGACATCAGTCGCAGCGGCAACCTGCTCGCCTTTGACGCAGTCTTCGACGATCGCTACTGGTTCTATTGCATCACCTTGCGTGCGGACGGCTCCTGCTCGCCGCCGCGGTTGATCTACACGGCGGCAGTGGAGACCTGGGCCTGCCATCTCTCGCATGACGGGGCCCTGCTTGCCGTCAAGTCCACGCATCGGGCTCCGCACAGCCGCCGCTACAGCACGCTCGTGTTCGAGACCAGCTCAGGCGAGCAGATTGCCGAACAGTGGGACGGGATCGAATTCAGCGTCGAGCCCGTTCAGTTTTCGCCTCTGCCTGGTGATGAGCGACTTCTCGCCACGTCCACTGCCCAGGGCCCGCCTCAACCTCTGCTCTGGCACCCGCGCACGAACCAGCGCCGGGACCTGCGGATCGCAGACGGAAACCAAGCCGTCCTGCCCCATGACTGGTCCGCCGATGGCAGCCGGCTCCTCATAGAAACGAAGCATGACGGACGCAACCGACTGTTTATTTATGAGCTCCTTGATGACCGAGCTGCGACCGCTCAACCATCCGCCCGGCACGTTGCGCGGACGCAGCGGTCCGTTTCATACCGGGACCCCGGCCACCCTTTTCGGTCCCGACGGCGCTGTGTGGGCCCACTGGAACGACGCCTCCCACGCGCCCAGGTTGCTATCTCTGACGCAGGAAGGTGCGCCCGAACCGGTGCTTCCCGCGCCCGACTGCCCTGCGGGCCATCCTTGGCGTGAGGTCACCTTCCCCTGTTCCGACGGCGTCCCCTGTGCATGCCTGGCTGGGTCTGCCGGCCGGCGCCGAGATTTCACACGGCCCCTTCCCAACAGTTCTGCACGTGCACGGGGGGCCGAGCGGCGCCGTCACCAACGCCTTTGACCCGTCCGGCCAGGCCTGGCTTGACCACGGCTTTGCCTACCTGACGGTAAACTATCGCGGCTCGACCGGTTTTGGCCGCGAATACCAGGAGAAGATCAACGGTGACGTCGGCCGCTGGGAGCTCGAGGACATGCTGGCTGCCCGGCGTTGGCTTATCGAGCAATGGATCGCCGACCCGCGCCAGGTGCTGCTCGAAGGAGGATCTTACGGCGGCTTTCTGACCGTGTGGGCGCTGACACAGAAGCCCGATCTGTGGGCGGGCGGGATCGCGCCGGTGGCGATTGTCGACTGGCTGATGAACTACGAGGACTCTTCAGCCGCCATGCAGGGTTGGGCGCGCATGATTTTCGACGGCACGCCCCGCGAGAGGCCCCACCTTTACCGGGACCGCTTCCCCCTCACACACGCAGCCTCGATTCAGGCCCCTTTGATCATCTTTCAGGGGCGTCATGACAGCCGCGCGACACCCCGCCAGATGGAACGCTTCTCCCGCAGAATGCAGGAGCTGGGCAGGGACTTCTCGCTGATCTGGCTGGATGCAGGCCATGGGACAAGCAGCGCTGCGACCGCGGAGCGGATGCAGGAAGAGCACATGAAATTCGCCTATCGACTGCTGGGGCTGCGGGCGTCAGATGTGGACTGAGCTCTCAAACCGCTACCAGAACCTGAGGCAACTCCCGGCCGGCGTCCGCGAGCCTCTGGCCAGCGCCGACTACCGGCTGCTCCTCGGTTCCAGTACACTCTGGTGGCTGGCGCACTATATGGAGATGCTTGTCCTCGGCTGGCTGGTGTTGGAGTTGACAAACTCACCTGCCCTAGTCGGCCTGGTCGCATTCTGTCGCGCCATTCCCGTCCTCTTTGTGGGCGGATTCGGCGGAATGCTGGCCGACCGGGTCGGCCGCCGTCCGCTTATCATCGCCGCGCAGACCGTCACTTTCACCATGTACGGAGCCATGGCGCTGCTGCTGGCAACCGGCTTTGCCGCGCTGTGGCAACTGGTAGTCATTTCCCTGATTCTGGGCTGCGCCTGGGCGATGGACTGGCCCACGAGGCGGGCACTGATTCCGGACCTGGTGGGCCGCGCCCGCACGCTTGACGCTCTGCTGCTGGAGAGCCTCGGTATGGGCATTGCCCGTACGCTCGGCCCGTTCGCCGCCGGCTTTGTGCTCAATGCTTACGACGCGCTGGGCTGCTTCCTGACCCTCAGCGGGCTGTCGGCAATGTCGCTGCTGCTCCTGCGCGCCCTCTCGCGTCAGACGATTCCCCAGACCTCCTCTCCTTCCAGCGCCACGCCCTGGGCACAGGTACGCGACAGCGCACGCTATGTTCGCCAAAACCAGCCCATTCTGGCTGTCACCCTGATCACGATGATCATGAACATGCTGGCCTTCCCCTACATGAACTTCCTGCCCGTTTTCGCGCGCGATATCCTGCACCAGGACCCGGTCGGTCTTGGTTACCTCGGCGCGGCAGTCGGGTTCGGAAGCTTCTGCGGGCTTTATCTCGTCGGTCGCGTGCGGCACCTGGCCGGTCCGGGACAGGTATTCCTTGTCGGTACGCTTGCGCTCAACATCGCGCTTCTGGCCTTTGCCTACAGTACTGATTTCTTTTTCTCTTGGGCGATGCTTCTGGTCGTGGGGCTGGGTCACGCCTGCTTCGGCATCCTGCAGAGCTCGATCGTGCTCCTGGCCGCCGCCGACGAAAGGCGAGGGCAGGCGATGGGAGCCATCGCCGTTGCGATTGGCACGGGACCGTTCGGCCGTCTCCTGACAGGCTTCCTTGCGCAATCGTATGGCGCGCCCATAGCTGTGGGAGGGGAAGCTGCCGCGTCCTTTCTGCTTGTCGCCTCGCTGGCAGCCGCACTGCCGCGTTTGTGGCAGATGACCGGAGACGACGAGAGTTCCGCCACCGGTTGAATGTCGCACCCACCGCCGGCATTTCGATGTGGACCTTTTGTCAAACCACGATCTTGCCGAAAGGCCGCGACGCGGGACCCGCGCGCCCCTGGTTGCCGGACGTCCGTCTGCAGGGGGAAAGCAACGGAGTGCCCGGGCCAAGGCGATAGGTTTTCTGCGCGTGAATTCGCGTCACTTCGCGGATGGTGCGGAGATGTCAGGAGAACGAAAGCCTTCGCTCTGTGAGCGGGGTCAACAGCAGGTCTCCATCGCCTCCTTCATCGCTGCGACCGCGGGCTCTTCAATGTCGCGGATCCTCAGCACCTGTTCCGCAATCCTTTCTCTGAAGGCAACCACCTCTTCCTCCGAAAGCGGGAAGTCCTTCTCCATTTCGCGGCGAATCGCGATCAGCCGCGCACAGTTGGCGCGCCCTTCCTCGAACTTTTCGCCGCCCTGCTCCAGAAAGAGACGCTGATTGGTTAGCATCAGGTCGCGCGCCTCCGCCCAAACAGGCACCCCGTCGGGCAAGAGGATCAACCCCAACTCTTCCCAGGCCTTGGCGCTGACGCGAAACTGGTCCCCTGCCTCGCGCAAAGCCGGTTTCTGCAGAATGTCGGCGGCCTCGCCGAGAAAGTCGGCGTACTGGTCTCGCTCCGCGAATCCCACCTTGCCAAAGGTATGCGTGTCGCTGAAGACCGATTCCAGCCCGGCGTACATCTTGCGCCCGCGCGGAAAGTCCTTGTCCCAACTGCCGCGTATCTTCGGCTTGCGCAACGTGTCGGCCCAGCGCTCATAGGCCGCGAAGCCGAAATTGTGGCGCGCGCCCTTGGGCGGCTTTTCCGTGTACAGCCTGATGCAGCCCCAAATGCCCTGCTCAACCGCCTCCTGCAGCTTGTCATGGTCGGGCGGCTCGAGTGTCAGAATGCGGTGCCTCACCTTCTTCACCTGCGCCCGCGCCGCGGCCAGCTGCCCGGTCGAAGCGGTCAGGGGCACGCGCGCGCGGTCTGCGATCGAGACCCGGTCAACCACGTCGTCGTAACCGAAAATGACCACCGGCAGCATGTGCGCGATCTCGAACTCGTAGGGTTGTGGATCGTAGGGCAGCTGCATGGCGTCAACCCATGTTATGGCCGGCGTGCCCTTTTCCAACGTCTCCACCAGGTTGCTGACCGCCTTGTCAGCGCTTGCCGTCTGGCGCGCATTCTGGACCGCGCCGATCCGATTCAGCATCGTCTCCATCGGGTCAAATGTGTTGCGGGTGAGGATGCGTGCGTGCGGGTCAATGCCCTGGTAGGAGAAAGGGAAATAGCCCATCACCGCGCCGCCGCTGATGCCCATCAGCAGCGCTTCCGTATACGGCTCGCCGGTGTGGGGCGCCTTGACCCCGCAGTAGTCGTAATAGTTGCGGACGGAACCGGTCTCCCAGTGAAGCCCGTCGAACTGGCGGTACTCCTTCAAAGTCGTCATTACTGCACTCCTTCGGCCTTAAACAGTAATCGTCAAGCATTTCGTCGTAGACGAAATCGCCTTTCAGGTTTGCGCATCAGGTGGCGGGCTTCAACGGCGGGGAATGCGCCAGCGGGTGGCATTGCGGGCGAACCCGCTCCAGGCGATCACAGTCTTTGGGTAGACGGCAAACAGGCCGACCGGGACATTATCCGAGCTGCCGGCATTGTCCAGGTTTTCGCTGGGCCGGTATGTCCCGTACTTGCGGACGAAATCTTCGTCCAGCCTCTGCAAGAAGGCCCCGTCCCTTCGGCTAATCTCGCCGAAGCTGCCTTCGATGATGACAACCTCGTCGGCGCTCTCCAGGTGGACGACAGCCTGTGGATTGGCGCGCAGATTGCGGATCTTGCGGCCGGCGCCGACGAAGTAGAAGACATCGTCCAACCAAGCGCCCCAAACCGGCACGGCGTGGGGCCGGCCGCTGGCCGCGGCGCTCACAATCCAGTAATTCAGGGCCGCCTGCATCCGACTTTCGACGAACGACCAGGTCAACATCTCTTCCGTGAACGAAGAATTGTCCAGCGCAAGGTTCGGGCGGCTGCGCTCGCCGTCATACTTGTCGGCCATCTCACACTCCTTACTTGAGCGGAAGCACGCGCGCACCGGCGCTAGGCGAGCTGACGTAAATCTCAGGCCACACATTCATCCGCTTCGCATAGCTCTTGCGCACGAACTCGCGCACGTCTGCCTCCGAGCCGCTCCAAACCAGGGCCACCGCGCAGCCTCCAAATCCCGCGCCTGTCAGGCGAGCCCCAAGGCAGTCAGGATGGTCGAGCATCGATTCAACCATCAAGTCGAGCGCCTCACTGCTGACTTCATAGTCGTCGCGCAGACTGGCATGGCTGGCGTTCATCAGCTGGCCGACGAGCCGGAAACTGTCCCGCTCGAGCGCTGCGACGGTAGCCTGCACCCGCTCATTCTCGCTGACCACGTGTCGACAGCGTCTTAAGACCGTATCCGGCAGCAGGCGCCGGTGTTCTTCCAACTGAGCGCTGTTCACATCCCGCAGTGCCGCGACGGACGGCAGGACTGCCTGCAGCCGTCGCACGCCGTCCTCGCACTGGGCGCGGCGTTCATTGTATGCGCTGCCGGCCAGCGAGCGGCTGGCCTTCGTGTTGCCGATGACGAGCGAGGTTTCGGCCGGAAACGGCACTCGGCGGTAGTCCAGGCTGCGGCAGTCGATCAGGAGCGCGTATCCCTCCTCCCCGAGCGTGCTGACAAACTGGTCCATGATGCCGCAGTTGACCCCCACATACTCGTTCTCGGCCTTTTGCGCTGCCCTCGCTATCTGCGGCCCGCTCAACGCGTGAATCTGATTGGCCGCTGCCAGAAAGGCCTTGGCCGCCGCGATCTCAAGCGCGGCAGAGCTGCTCAGCCCGCTGCCGCGCGGTACGTTTCCGCTGACAATCCCTTCGAAACCCTTCAGCGGGACTTCCAGCTCGGACAGCGCCAAGCCAACCCCCTGAATGTAGTTGGGCCAGAGCTGCTCATCGTCCCGCCGCGGCGAATCGACTTCAAATTCAGTCCAGGAGTCGAACTCCAACGCGTACAGCCTCACCATTTGGTCCGGGCGCGGGCGGAACAGAACGCGCACGTCCCGGTCCAGCGCCACGGGGAGGACGAACCCGTCGTTGTAGTCGGTGTGTTCCCCGATCAGGTTGACCCGCCCCGGCGCAATGGCAAGGTGGGTCGGTTCGCCCTCAAAATGGGCTGAAAAACCGTCGAATATCTGTTGCGTTCGTTTGTCGGGTTGCATAAAAGTAACCGATGGGAACTCAGGGAAGGAGCTTGCAAAACTGTGTGCGGGACCGTCGCCGCCCGACAGGAGAATCAAGAGAAAATGGGACGTGTCATCTCAATACCGCGTACAGATTCAGCCCGGGAAGCACACCCGGACCGTTCGCCTCATCGCGCCTGCCGTCGGCGCGGAACGTGCGCACGACTTCCAGCCCGGCGTCCGCGGCCATGTGTTCCAGCTCTGCCTCATCGACCTGGTGGACGTAGCGGACCGCCTCGACGCCCTGCTTCCAGGGCAGCAGGCCGTCGCCGGCCTCGAGCGCGCTAGGTTCTATGCCGACCGTCCGCGGGTCGATGAGCTTGGCGCGAAATCGCCGCCGACCCAAAAACTGCCAGAACGAAAGTATAATGTATCCGTTGGTCAACCGCCGAAAATCGCGCAGCAGGCGCAGCCGCAGCGCGTAACCAGGAAGGTGCTGGATGGTGGCCGTGCAGAGAACCAGATCGAACGGAGCCCTTCCTTCTTTTTCAAGCGGGGTGGGCCAGCACCCATCTGTCGCCGAAGCATCCGCCAGCGCCGCGAGCCAGCTTGGGCGCGCGAGGTCGGCCTGCAAGAAGAGGCACTCGACGCCGGTCAGCTCAGCCGCGGAACTGCGTGCAAGCTGAAGAAGCTGCGCGTTTCCGTCCACGCCGACATACCTGGCATTCAAACTTTCGCGGGCCAGCAATCTCGCAAACCGCCCATTCCCGCAACCGACATCCAGGACTGTCGGCCTGTCTTTCGCGCCGCGTTCGAAGTAGGGTAGAATAGCGCGCAGACCGGGCGTCCAACCTTGGCGCGTGGCGTCGAATTGGACGGCCGTCTGCTCGTAGAAGCGACGGTTGATCTGTAATAACGCGTTCTGCGTCTGCGCGTCCATGCTGACCGTGCGAGCCTGACCGCGATCGGGCGCGACGGGCCGATTAAGTGCAGAGCTAAAATGAAACGAGTCCTGGCGCCGGATGAGGTCCCGGCAGAGGTACATCAGATCTCCCAAGAGTGGCAGCGCAAGCGGTCATTTGACCCGGCTGACTACAGGGATACGCTTTCTGCCATTTTCGGGGAAATCCTGGAGGTGCAGGGACCTGAATGGGATGCCAAGCGCTCGCTCCGATCCATTCTAGCCCGATACCCGAAGGACGGCAAAGGGTTTTTCGCCAAGTCCGATCTTGTAGCCGGTTACCGCTTTCTGATCGAGAGCGGCGAGCTGGAGCCGGACGCTCGTCTACTTGAACGAATCCGCATGAAGCCGGTGCGCACGTCCAGCGGTGTCGCGCCGGTCACAGTTCTCACAGCGCCCGCCGGCTGTCCGGGCGAGTGCATCTTCTGCCCCGACGACTGGCGCATGCCCAAGAGTTACATCTACGACGAGCCGGGCGCGCAGCGGGCCGAGCGCGACGGCTTCGATCCCTTCAGGCAGACGTACGGCCGCATCGACGCCTTCGAGAGTATCGGCCACGATGCCTCCAAAGTGGAGCTCCTGGTCCTTGGCGGCACTTGGAGCGCATACAGTCGCGACTACCGCGAGTGGTTTGTCCGCCGCTGCTACGACGCCATGAATGCGATCGGCAATCCGGACTTCAGCCCTGCGGCGACGCTGGAGGAATCACAACAGCGCAACGTGCTGGCCGCCCATCGCAATGTTGGGCTGGTGGTTGAGACGCGCCCGGACTGGATCACGCCGGAAGAGATCGTGCACATGCGGCGCCTGGGCGTGACGAAAGTGCAAATAGGGGTGCAGAGCCTCGACGACGGGGTGCTGGCTCTCAACAAGCGCGGCCATACGGTGGCCGAAGTGCGGCATGCGCTCGGCTTGCTTCGAACGGCCGGTTTCAAGCTGCACCTGCACTGGATGCCCAACCTTTACGGCGCGACGCTGGAATCGGACAGGGTCTCATTTCAGAGGTTTTTCGATGATCCCGCTATCCGGCCCGACGAGCTCAAGATCTATCCCTGCTCATTGATCGCGGGGACGGAGCTATACGACAGGTGGCTGGAGGGCAACTACCGGCCCTATTCGGAGGAGGAGCTGGTCGGTCTGCTGGCCGACATCAAGCCGGCTGTGCCCCCTTATACGCGCATCAACCGCTTGTTCCGTGACATACCCGCGCACCACATCGAGGCCGGCGTGAAGGTCAGCAACCTGCGCGAGATCGTTCAGCTGGAGCTGGCGCGCCGCGGCGATCGCTGTGGCTGCATTCGCTGCCGTGAGGTGCGGCGGCAACGCGTGAGAGAAGAGGAGCTGCGGCTGTCAGCCCATGCCTACTCGACCGATCTGACAGACGAGATATTCTTGCAGTGTGTCGTGGTGGGGAAAGGCGCAAGGGCAAGCGGAGCCGCGCCTGACCGGGCCCCGCTTGCCGGCTTTCTTCGGCTCAGCCTGCCCAAGAACCCCGCGGCCGGAAGCCGCGCCTTTTTGGAAGAAATACAGGGAAACGCGCTGATTCGCGAGGTGCACGTGTATGGACCTTCCCTGGCCATCGGCGGCGCCGAGGCGGGCGCCCCCCAGCACGTCGGCGTCGGAACGCGCCTGCTTGCGGAAGCGCGCCGACTCAGCCGGGAAGCCGGCTTCGAGCGCATAAGCGTCATCGCCGCCACAGGCACGCGGGCCTACTACGCCGCGCGCGGCTTCGAAGAGGGCGAGTTGTACATGACAGGAACGACATAGATTCGAAAGGGCGAAAGGGGCAGGCCCACAGACGGGAACGAGCCGAACAAGAACCTGGTGAGGGCCGGGGACGCGAAAAGAGGCACGGCACATGGATGCCGCGCCTCTTTCACTTATTTTGAATCCGCCAAGATGAAGGAGGCCGTATGCCCGGTCCGGCCAGTTACATGGCCAGGTTCCGGCCTAGAAATTCAACGTCAGGTCAATTTCCGCCGACTGCACGAGAGGCAGAAGTTGAGTGACCATCGACAGCATCGAGTCCATGCCGCCACCCATCATCGACAGCAACCCGGTCTGCGCCACGACTTCGATCAGGTTTCCGGCTTTGCCGTCAGACCAGTCCAGCGTCGGCAGAGCATCGCCGTCGATGGAGATCGTGATGCCGTCCACATCAGTGCTGATGCCCAGCTGCGAAATGCCCATACCCCTGACCATGGCGAGTGGAGCCAGCCCCATGGCAAGTGCGTCAAGCGAACCGCCGGTCATCGCCGACAATTCATCGACCGACAGGTCGCCGATGCTGATGCTGCCATCAGCATTGTAGAAAACAGGCAGATTGATGCGCGGCGGCGTCCCGACCGAGTCCAGGAACTCCTGCTGTGCGGCCTGGGCTGCCATCGCCGCGCTGCTGTCCCCTTCAACGTACATCGGAATTGCTTCCGCGCCCGGCATGGCGGGGAAGCGGGCAATGACGCCTACGCCAAGCTGGTCGACAAGCTCGACCAGGAGGCCGGCCATATCACCCATGTCAGGGGCGAAGGCGTCGATGGCGGCAGGCAATGCCGCCAGCGAATCGGCGTCATAACTGATCGAAGGAATGCTGCGGCCATTGACCAGAAGCAACAGGCCGTCAGGCGTATTGCTTACCTGGATGTGCTGGATGTTTGCCGACATCAGCAAGCCAACGGTGAGGGCGTCAATGGGCAGTTCCAAAGACATGTTAAGCGTCGTCATCAGATCGGAGACCGTCGCATTCATGATCGACGTGGAGCCGTCGGCTCCGATGTCAAGAACGAGAGCGGGCAGGTCAATGACCAGCTGGTCTGATTCTGTATCGAGCATGCCTTGCCCAACACGGGGCGCGCAGCCCGACAGGGCGAGTACTGCGATAAGGGTTATGGCGGCCCAGAACGTAAGACGTCGGTTGAGCATTTCATACCTCCTAAGGGCGGTCATGGAATGAGGGTGAAGATGATGATTGATCAGTGCAAGAGTGCAGAAGTCCCGTCCAGATATGATAAATCCTGAAAGCTGCCTCCTCCAGGAGTTATATCCTCCATTCTACATGGAAACGGCGCTCCAGGAAAAAGCTCAGTGGACCGTCTCTGAACTTGCGCTTCAGATGATAACGGGTAGTTCCCAATTGCGCAAACTCCTGAAACGATAGCGCAGAATTCAAGTTTGCCGCCCCATTCTATACGACGATTTTCATCTTGTCAATCTGCTTTTTCGCCGAATGACCAGTGGGAAATGTACGGATTCATGGTGATACTATGGGGAATCGACTGCGACCGCGTCAGCCTGCACGCCGTGCCGCTCTCAATTCATGTCGAATTCGATAAATTCACCCGTGACCGTGAAGATTATGCGCTCACAGATATTTGTGACCCGGTCTGCGGCCCGCTCAAGATTATGCGCGGCCCAGAGCAGGTAGTTGGTGCGGTCAATCAGGGTCGGGTCCTCCAGAATCATTGCAATCAGGTCCCGGTGCACCTGGTTGTAGAGGTCGTCGACCTCATCGTCGCGCAATGGAATCGTGCGGGCGGCTTCAAGGTCTTGATTGATAAAGGCGTCAAGAGCCTGGTTGAGCATGTCGGTGGCGATCTCACACATGCGCGGGATGTCCACCAGCGGCTTGATCAGCGCCTCGGGCCCAATCAGCAGTATGATACGCCCGATTCCCTTGGCGTAGTCACCAATCCGCTCCAACTCGGTGCTGATCTCCAGGACGGCGGCGATGAGACGCAGATCACGGGCCATCGGCTGCTGGGTCGCGATCAAGCGCAGACAGTCGGCCTCTATCTCAAACCGCTTCTTGTTGATCAACTGGTCTTCACTGATGAGACGCTTGGCCGTCTGCATGTCCCGGCGCCGCAATGCGTCGACAGACTCCCGCAGGGCCTGGGTCACCATGCTGCCCAGCATCAGCGTGTCGGTCTGCAGCGTTTCCAACTCTCGAGCAAAGGATGTGCGTAGGAATTGTCCCATCGATATCCCTCTCTCTCGCCCTGAGGCTATCATTCCCGGAGGTAGCCGAGCAGTTCGTCGCGCATCTGGTCACGGACCTCGCGGCAGGCGGCCATGCGTTTCGCATCGCTACCGACTACGTGCGTGGGATCGTCGAACGGCATATGCGTTACATTGCCCTCTCATACCCAGACCGGACAGCTACGCGCGGCGTTGTCACAAACGGTTATGACCAGTTGGGGATTCAACTCCCTGTAGACTTCAACCGACTCGGATATGCTGTCGCTGATGTCGATCTCCAGCTCCGCCATCGATCGCACCGCCAGCGGGTGCACGCTGCCCGAAGGCGCCGTACCGGCCGAATAGGCCTGCCATTGCTCGCCCAGATAGTGGTTCACCAGGCCCTCGGCCATCTGGCTGCGGCACGAGTTGCCGGTACACAAGATGAGAACGCGCCTCTTTTCCATTCTTTCCTGCCCTCCCCCGAACGGCTGCGACTAGCCGAAGCGACCGGTGATGTAGTCTTCCGTGCTCTTCTGCCCGGGATTGGTAAAGACTTTCTCGGTGTCGTCGAACTCGATCAGATGACCGGTTCGATTGTCATCCACGCTGAAAAAGGCCGTGAAATCGGAGATGCGCGCCGCCTGCTGCATGTTGTGGGTAACCACGATAATCGTATACCTCTCAGACAGCTCATTCATCAGGTCTTCGATTCGTAAGGTGGCAATTGGATCCAGTGCCGAAGCCGGTTCGTCCATCAGGATAATCTCCGGTTCGACTGCGATGGCGCGTGCGATGCAGAGCCGCTGCTGCTGACCGCCGGAAAGCCCGAGCGCGCTCTGCTGGAGCTTGTCCTTCACTTCCTCCCACAGCGCGGCCGACCGCAACGCCCGCTCCACCATCTCGTCCATGTCGCCGCGAAAGCCGTTGATGCGCGTGCCCCAGGCAACGTTTTCGTAGATCGACTTCGGAAAGGGATTCGCCTTCTGAAACACCATTCCGATGCGGCGCCGCACCTCCACCGGGTCCACGTTTGCGTCATAAATGTTATGGCCATGAAACCTGACCTCGCCTTCGATGCGTGCGCCCGTTATCAGGTCGTTCATGCGGTTGTAACAGCGCAAGACCGTGCTCTTGCCACAGCCCGACGGGCCGATTATGGCGGTAATCTTGTTTGTAGGCACCTTCATATGCACGTCGCGCACAGCGCAGAAGTCACCGTAAAAGACGCTCATTGCGTCGGCCTCGATCGCGTATCTGCCGTTGCCGTTCGCAGTCGCCGCACTGCTTCCCGCCTGGGCCTGGCCCGGTCGTTCAATGGCGATTGTCATGATTCGTGATACTCCTTCACTAGGCGTTGGCCCGGTTGCGGTTGAAGCGATTGCGCAAGAGCACCGCGGAGGCGTTCAGGGTCAAAAGCAGGACGAGCAGGACCAGAATTGCCGCTGCGGCGAGATTGCGATACTCATCCTGCGGCCGCGAGGTCCACTGGTAGATCTGGATCGGCAGCACAGTGAACTTGGAGAATGGTCCGCTTGGGTCCATCGCGATGAACGTGGACGCGCCCACAACCACCAGCGGCGCAGTCTCGCCAATGGCGCGGCTGACCGCCAGAATCGTCCCTGTCAAAACGCCGGGCATGGCGCTCGGCAGTACGTGGTGCCAAATTACCTGCCAGTGGGTGGCGCCAAGGCCAAAGCCGGCCTGGCGCAGGGAAATGGGGACCGCCCGGATCGCTTCCTGGCCGTTGATAATAATGAGCGGCAGGATCAGCAGGCCCAAGGTAAGACCAGCTGAGATGATGGTGCGCCCGTTGGCGGTCGTATCGCCGCCGCTCAGAAACGCGCCGCTTGTAATAAACTCCATCATCCGTACAAAAATTGCCAGCCCCAACATGCCGTAGACGATCGACGGTACGCCGGCCAGGTTGTTGATGTTCGTCTGTATCAGGCGGTTGAGGAACCGCTCCTTGCGCGCATACTCTTCCAGGTAGATTGCGGCCCCTACCCCGACAGGAAACGAAAACAGTATGGTGATGGCAACAACCCACAAGGAGCCGAATATCGCGGTGCGCACGCCGGCGCGCAGCGGCTCGCTCGACTGAGATTTGGAGATGAAACTGGCCGTCAGCCAGCTGCGAAAGTAGACTTCCGATCCGGGAAACCTCTCTTCGGCTTCCGCCATAATGCTGCCTCGGGCGAAAACTGAGTCGAATAGCCCCCAGGTGGCCTCCACTTGCGGCTCGACCACCCTTTCCAGGATCAGCTCGTGCACGTTTTCCCGGCTGCGTTCGGCAAAAGGCATGTCGTGCTCGTAGCGCCTCATCAGACCGCTGGAGATATTGGCCTCCAGGATCTGCACCAGGTTCTCCTTGGGCAGCTCGTTCAACGGTACGCCGTCCACCGCCAGCTCGGCCGGATCGATCTCGTTGACAATGGCGACATAGCCGAATGACTGGTTGACAATGTTGAGGAGCAACGCGCACAGGGCAACGATGCCGGAAAGCATCGCCGCTTGAAAGATCAGCGCCCAGGCGCGTCCACGACGCCGGCGCGTTCTGACCTGTTTGTGAAAGGTCTCACCGGAGGGCATCAGACCGGCGCCAGGCTCCGATGCGTGCTGGGATGATTGAAGCGCCATCATTCGTACTCCTCGCGGAAGCGGCGCACGATCCACTGGCTGAGAATGTTGAGACCGAGCGTCATGAGGAAAAGCATGAGGCCGATGGCAAAAATGCTGTTGTAATCAATCGAGTCGTAACTGAGGTCGCCCCCGCTGATGCGAACGATATGGCCGGTCATGGTCTCGGCCGCACGGAAGGGCGAGAAGGTGAAATTCGGGCCGGCGCCGGCGGCAATCGCCACAATCATCGTCTCGCCTATCGCTCTTGATATGGCAACGATGAACGCAGCAGCGACGCCGGAGAGGGCCGCTGGAAGAACGATTCGCAGCGCAGTTTCAAGCCGCGTCGCCCCCAATCCGTACGAGGCCTGCCGCAGCGAACCCGGGACGGCGCTCAGTGCGTCCTCGCTCATCGAACTGACCAGTGGAATCACGAGAATACCGACTACGATCCCGGCTGAAGCCGTGTTGTAAATCTCAACCAGGTCGCGTCCAAAGAGCGTCCGTAGTAGCGGCGTCATAAACGTCAGGGCAAAGTAGCCGTAGACAACCGTAGGGATGCCTGCCAGAACTTCCAGGATGGGCTTCAGAATTGAACGCGTGCGGTGCCCGGCATATTCGCTGAGATAGATGGCGATAAAGAGGCCCAGCGGCAGTGCCACAAGCATCGCGATTAAACTGACCATGACCGTGGACGTGACCAAAGGCCAGATGCCGAACCAGCCAATCGCCGGCTGCCACTCGGTCCCGCCGAAGAACTTGAGCAGGTTCACCTCTTGGTTGGCGAAGAACAACAATGATTCCCGCCCAAGCACAAAGACAATGCCAACCGTGGTCAGGATCGAGATGGCGCCGCAGAGGAAGAGGAATGCCCGGATGATCGTTTCCGTGAAGCGCGGCTTGCGCCTCAGATCAAGGTCCGGGCCGCCGCCGAGGACGGATTGCACCTGGCTGTCAGCGCCCGGCATGGGCGGGCGCATTGATTCTGCTGAAATGGCAGCCTGCGCGACAGGCGCCGATTGAGTCATGATTCCTTCCCGTTTCTTCACTGGCTCCCGCCCACGCACTCTGAGGTCCTGCCGGCTGTCTTTCGGACCGAAACCTGCCTGATTTCGGCGCAGCGCCAAGAGTTCGCCGGGAACAAATCCGTCTCGCAGGGGGCTGCCCTCCTGGCCGCCCCTATTCTACTCAAACACCTACCTATGGGAAAGTTGGGGAAGGGGCCGGACCCCCCTCCCCAACTCTCTTTGCAACAATTCAAGCGGCCGGCGAGAAGCGGGCGATTTCCACTGCTACTCCATCGCCTTCATCGCGTTCAACAGGCTCTGCTTGGCGGCTTCGAGCACGGAGGCTTCGGCCGGGAAGTAGCCGGCGCGTTCGATCTCTTCGTTGACGTAGGTCAGGTAGAAGTTGATGAAGGCGGCGATCTGCGGCTTCTCGGCCATGATGCCGGCGTCCGAGTAGATGAACAGCGGTCTGGCGAGCGGGTAGCTGGCGTTGTCGACGTTTTCGGCGGTTGCCTGGACGTCGTTGAGGGCGACGATCTTCAGCGCTTCGGCATTTTCCTGGTAGTAGGCATAGCCGAAGTAGCCGATAGCGTAGGGGCTGCCGGTGACGCCCTGGACGAGGACGTTGTCATCCTCGGAGAACTGGATGGCGTCGGCGCGCAGGATCGGCTCCTTGTCCTTGTCGAAGACCTCTTCGACGAAGTAGTCGAAGGTGCCGCTGTCGGTGCCGGGGCTGAAGCGCTGGATCGGTTCATCCGGCCATTCCGGGTTGACATCGGCCCAGGTGACGGCGGTGGAGAAGGCGAGCGCCAGCTGCTCCATCGTCAGGTTGTTGACGAAGTCGTTTTCTTTGCTGACGGTGACGGCAAGGGCGTCGGCGCCGACGCGGAACTCGATCGGGATGCGGTCGATGGCGGCGCAGGACTCACGTTCGGAGTCTTTGATGGGGCGGCTGGCATTGGAGACGTCGGACTCACCGGCGACGCAAAAGCGTTCGAAGCCGGCGCCGCTGCCGATGCTGTCGACGGTGATGTTGTCCGGGTAGCCCTCGTCCCTGAAACGTTCGGCCATGGCCTCGGACAAGGGGAAGACGGTGGAGCTGCCGGCAGTGATGATGTCGCCCGTTACCTCAAGCGGATTCACCTCGGGCAGACCGTCCATCGACTCTCCGGCGGACATCGACTCTTCGACCGCAGCAGGCTCCGCGGCAGGTTCCGCCTCATCATCGGAACCACCGCATGCAGCCAATAGCAGAGCCACAATCAGCAAAAGGACGAACAGGTATCGACGCATTTTTGCTCCTTCGACAGGTGCTGGAATGGTGAAACTGGCATTCGGCGGCAGACGGTCTCCGCCTGCAGCCATGGTTCTCCTATGGACAAGAGGCGCTTCGCGGGCCTCTTCACGAACAGTCTAGCCATGGCAGGTTAATGGCCCGTGATGAAACGAACTGCTGAAGTTAAGTACCCTTTTCCAAACCGTTAAGAGTTGGTTAACGGCCGCGAAGTGCCATTGACGCTATATCCCGCTGCCGGGCGAACCGTAGCAACGCCCCTAGAACCGCGCTGCCGGAATCCTGTACAGCAAGCGCAACAGTTCCTGCCGTCCGGTCGGGTCTTCGAAGGCAAGCGCCATCGCGTCCAGCTCGCGCCGCACCTCAGGTGCACTGTCCAGCCTCAGCAGCTCTCCGGCGGCTGTAAGCAGACCGGCCTGCTCAAGCTCCCCGATCACTTCCTCAAGCGTGGGCGCGTCGGCGAACGTGACCTGGCGGATGTACTCGCGGCTGATGAGGCGTTGTTTTGAGTGCCGGTGCACAAAGAGTAGAAACCAAATCTTGTGGTACAAGTCGATTCTCCGCTGCCGCATGAATCTCTCAAGCGAGTCAGGCAACTTTGGCCGTCCGGCCTTTCGATTGGACTTCGGCGGTTGAGCAACTTGACCCGGTTCATTCAGCTCCGCAACTGCTGCGCGCGGGCCTTGCTCCGCAATCTGTTGGGTGTGTGGGATTTTCTTCATAACACATGGCAGGATAAGCCGCCGCGGTTAATGCGGCGTACGGGGCCTGCAAATGGCAATTTAGGATTCGGTTAAGAAACGATTAGGAGGAAATTGGGGTGGAGAAAAAAGCGCGAGCAGATTGTATTTAAGCGTCTCCAGCAGAGTCGGCTCATCTTCAACAACCAGGAGCTTTGTCTTGTTCACGGCGTGGATCTCGCACGCCCTTGGATGGCCGCAATCTGTACAGTTGTCACTGCAGCGTGACCGTTTCGTGAATTGAACCGGCGCGGTCGCTCAGAACACGGATCCCGACCTCCTGCCCGGGTGCGCCCCGCAGGACCCATTCCGTCCAGGCCCGGTTGTCGGTCGGGCTGGCCGCGTAGAGGGCGCTGACCGAGAGCCTGCTGCTGCGCCCCTGCAGGTGCCCCAGCTCCGTCTTCTCCTGGCCGCTCAGAATCCGCGCCGTATCCGGCAGAACGAGCTCGACGCGCACAGGCCGCGCAGCCTTACGCGATCGGCCATGCTCGCTCGTACACGTCGGCAGGAATCCGCTATTCTCGACGACCAGGCGAATACGAAAATCGCCTGAATCGGAAAGTCGCTCCACCTCCACTGTGTGCAGGGTCAACCGCGGCAGCATATCGGCCAGCGCAAGCGCGTAGGCCGTGTTCATCTCGGCCTCCTCGCCTATCAGACTTGGCGGCGGATTGCGCCACGTGTACATCTGGTCGTAGCCGCCGATCTCGACCGCACCCAGCTGCGGATGCTCGAAAGGATACCAGGCCACGTACGGCTGCCCTTCTCCGTTCTCCTCCAGCCAGTTCAGAATCCTGACGTCTTCTTCGTGCGGATGTTTGCGGAACCACTCGATAAAGTCCCTGTCCTTGACCCCGGCGCGGCCCGGCAGGTCCCACAGCTCGATCGTAAAGGAAAAAATGCCCAGATGATCGTACACCCAGTCGTCAAACGCTCCGGTCGTGACCTTTTTGGGATGATAGCGGAAGCCATGATACACCGACAAACAGGGATAGCTCGTCAACTCCTTGCCCCGTTCCCCCATCAGCTCAAACACCCACAAGTCGCCGGTCTCCATCGTGTCGTCGGGCCTGGTGCTGAAGGGCCTGAGGATGACACCGCTCTGTGTGTGGTAGGTCAGGGCAAGGTTTATGTTGTTGTGCCGGCTTATGAATTCCACCGCCGCACGGATCTCCCGTTCCGAGGTCGGAAAGGGCCCGGCGCCCGCCTGCGTCGAATCCGGCTGCCACTCGAAGGGGAAGTTACGGTTGAAGTCCAACCCCTGCAACGGCCGCGCAACCTTGATTTTCACGCCGTCGTAGTCTTCCATTCTGCCTTCCGGCAACAGCCTGTAGAACGTCCCTTCCTGCTCGTCCGGACCCCGCTTCTCCATCAGGCGGCTCTCCAGGGAGCTGACCTTCCAGTCACCGTTCGGGTCGGGGACCCGCATCTGCAGAATCCGGCCGTCGCCGTCTATATCCTCTTCGTGCAGCCCTGCCTCAGGCTCGCCGTAGGGAAAGGGCCGCGTCCCCGACCGAATGTAGCGCGGCTGGCCGGCCAGTGCCCAGGCCGCGCCGTCCGGGTTCAGCCGCGGCACAATGTAAAAGGCAGTGGCGTCGAGCAGGCGTGTGCAGCGCGCGTCGCTGCCGTATCGGCTCAACAGCGTATGAGCAATGTGGAGGGCGACCGTCGTTCCGGCCACCTCCGTGGCGTGGATGTTTGCGTCGATCCATACGGCCGGCTTGTCCGCCGGTGCGCCGGTCTCCTCGTTGGTCAGGGTGAGAAGAGGGATTGCCTTGCCCTCGTGGCTCTTCCCCAGCTCGGAAACCTTAACCAGCTGCGGAAAACTCCGGGCCCAGCCGTTGGCAACGGCGTCCAATTCTTCATTGTTGAAATAGCGATTGAAGTCGATCGACATGGCTCCACCAAGTGTGTTCATGTCCGCGGCGCGCGGCGCGTAATCCTGTCTATCGCGCGCCCAAACTGTTCAAAGCGAGAGTTCGACCAGGAGTGCAGTCAGGAGCGCCGCGCGCTCGCCGATCTTGTCAACCTCGATGTGTTCATGGTCGGCGTGGGCGCCGTGCCCCGGGAGGCCCAGCCCGTCGAGCGTGGGAACGCCAAGCGCGCCGGTCAGGTTGCCGTCGCTGCCCCCGCCTGTCCCTCCCTCCTGCAGGTCCAGGCCAAGGGCACGGCCGATCGTCCGCGCCTGCTTGAACAGGTCGCCTGTGACATTTCGTTCCAGCGGCGGGCGGCTCACACCGCCGGTCACCTGCACTTTCGTACCTTCGAGCGCTGGCTCCAGGGCTTGGATGGCCGCGCCAACCCGCTCCATTTCGGCACTGGTCCACGCCCGCACGTCGATGCGCGCCTCGGCGTGGGCTGCCACCACGTTCGGGCGCGTCCCCGCGCTGACGACGCCGACATTGACCGTCGTCCCCACTTCCAGATCGGTAAGGCCATGGAGGGCCAGGATCTGGTGTGCAAGCTCCTGCACAGCACTGACACCCTTCTCCGGCTCGACGCCCGCGTGCGCGGCGCGGCCGCTGATCGTCAGCGCGAAATGTCCGCCGCCCTTGCGCGTCGTTTTGAGCACGCCGCCCGGCAAGGGCGGTTCCAGCACCAGCACATAGGCCGCGCGACCGGCTTCGTCTTCTATCAACTGCCGCGACGTCTGGCTGCCTACCTCCTCGTCCGAGGTCACCAGGACAGTTACCGGGCGAGGAAGCCGCAGGTTGAGCGCCTGCACGCCCCTCACCACATACTCTGCAAGCGCAAGACTCGACTGCATGTCGAAGATGCCGGGACCGTAGGCCCAGCCTTGTTCATCGACCCGAAACGGGTGCGTATCAAGCGAGCCGACCGGCCACACCGTGTCATAGTGGCAGAGGATCAGCGCCGGCGCGGCAGCGCGGTCTCCGACATGGGCGGGGTCTGTGAATTGGGCGCGGATATGATTGCCGCGCGTCGCATTGGAGATGATCTCCGTCTCCAGCCCGGCATCCGAGTAGCGGCCGGCCAACTTCGCGGCGAAGACGTCCAGACGATTCTTGTCATCGGTGGGCGTCTCCTCCACCACCAATTCGCCGATGGCCTCAAGAATCTCTCGCTTGCGGCACCGGTAGTATTCGATCAGTTGCTGTGGGTCCACGCAACTCTCCTGCTTGCGGATGGTAACGAGGCTGACGCCGGCCGCACGGTCCCAGCTGGCGGCGGCCGAACCTCAGCGTCCGAAACCGAATTCAACGGCGCTTAAGTAGAGCGGTGCAATCGCCAGGGCGCCGAAGAGCACGATGGCGATTTCCAGGTATACCCACCCTTGCGCGACCCTCAGCAATATGCGCCGGACGTCGGTGGCGGCCCGCTCACGCGAAACGACGATGTACTTGACATAGTACTGTTCTGCCGGGCGCAGCGGCGCGAGCGGGTGTACCGTCCATCCGGCCCGCTGAAAGATGCCGGGAAAGGAGGTTACGAGGCGGTGAGCGCCATAGCCCAAGGGCAGTATGAATAGAGCAATGTAGGCCGCCGCCCCTAGCGTCAGACCAACGGGGCGCGATGCCACCGAGAATAGTCCGAACAGGTCGACCCAGAGCCAGCCGAGAAAGACGATCATCGGCGCGGAAAGAATCCAATAGAAGAGTCCGTTCGCGCCGGGTGTCATCTCGACAAGATGCGCCCGCACCTCTTTTCTCGGAGCCTCTTTTCGCCGGGGCTCTCTTGTCTCGGCTTCCGACGACATCTGATCGCTCCCCCTCCTCGCGGCGATCGGTGTACGGGTTTTCAGCGTTTGCCGCGCTTTTTCCGCAATCGGGCGCGCAGGGCCTTTTTGTCCCTGTTGAACGCACTGTTGCCTTGGGAAGGCCGGCGACGGCGAACATCTGGGTCCGGTCGTTTGGTCGGAGGCTGGGACGGAGTCTTGGGCGGTCCAAAGAGCTGCATCCACTCAGAGAGTTCCACGTCTGAGAGCTGGACATCAGCTTCGGCGCCAGGTTCTACCGTCGACCGCGCCCGCTCGGCCGGCTGGGCTTGCCCGGACTGCATTCGCCACACAAATTCATCCGGCCGCCAGGTGTCGACATCGTACAATTTGGCTTCCTGGCGCAAGGCAAAGTCATTCGTAACGACGGTCAGGCCTGGCTGGCGCGCCTGAATCCGGCGCTTGATCAAGTCGTCGGCATCTTGCGGATCGCGCGCGAATATCACGATGACGCCGCTCCCACTCAGTTCGCGCGACGTGCCGCCGACGATGCCGCGATCAAAAACGACCGTCATGTCGCCCTTGTAGCTGCTCCGCCAGACGCGCAGCCGCGTCACCAGGCGCAGCTCGTCGTCCTCGTCCTCCAGGCTGATGCCTTCCAGCATGCCGGACCCGATCAGATTGTGGCCGTCAATCAGCAGTGGCATGGCAACTCTCGCTTTCAACCACTCCCGGTCCCCTATCCTGCAGCCCCGGTCTCTCGCCAGTAGATTTCGCTTCGATGCCTGTTCTTCCGCCGCCAGATCAAGCCGGCCGGATAGCCGCAGATCTTCGCCGCATCGCCCACCAACCGGATTACCGGCACGAGCAGCGCGGCCCCCAAGACCTCTCCGGCGGGCGCCCCCTTGCCCAGCAACATCAATCGCCGCCAGGGACGGGCACAGTTTACAAGCCCGCCTACAAAAAGGCCCGCCCATCCCAACCAGCGCGCTTCCTGGCCCCACAGCGCATGGCCAAGCAGCGCAGGGATCAGGAGCAGATAGGTGGCAAACCGAACTGCGTGACGCAGACGCCATAGGTCCGCTTTGCCGTCCCCCCTTGCATAACGGAAATACTGTTCCCAGAACGCCTTGAAAGTTGCCCGCGGCTGGAAATGTACAATGGCGCCGGGCGCCCATGCAAAAGCCCTGTTCCGGTTCGCAGACTCCGCTTTCAGGCGCAGGTCGAATACGAGATCCTCGCTGTAGTCGAGCCATTCAGGATAGCCGCCGACGCGGCGCCACGACTCCTTCAAATAGGCCATTGACCGGCTGCTGGGCAGAAACCTGGATGGATCGACATTCTCGACCCTGGGCAGAACGGTTGCGCCCATCGCCAGCTGGAACGCGCCGGATACATCCGGCAGAAAAAACCCCGCCACCGCGCTTGCCCCTTCCTGCGAACCGCCTTCACCGCCTTCCAGCGGCGCCACGAGCCGCTCCAGCCAATTGCAGTCCAACCGAACACCCGCGTCAGTCGAGGCAATGATCGGTCCCGCTGCCGCGGCTATCGCCGTGTTCCTCCCCTGGCTGATGTTCACGCCCGACGCTTCGATGATTCGCAGCCCCGGCAATCTGCCGCTGTACTCGCGCAGGACCGAGACAGTCCCGTCCTGGCTACCGCCATCGCAGATGACGATCTCGTCGGGCCGGCGTGTCTGATTCAAGAGGGACTCCATCAACGGCCTGACACTGTCGCCCTCATTGTAGACGGTGGCAATTACCGAAACGCGCATCGCGGCAATCTACTCTTCAATGACGGCGTCGGTGCACCGTCTGCGGAAACGGGCAATGAAAAGCGCGCGCCCTGCTGTGACGCGCACTCTTAAGCCGAAATCCTTGTCGGGGTTGGACTTCAACCAATGCACGGCGCGCCGCAACATTGTGCATCAACACCAACGCCCAGCCAATTCCGCCGTCTCCCGACCGGCAATGATCCGAGCCGGTTAAGGTTGCATCTGCCTCCCGAACTGCAGCCCTCGCTTGCAGCTCCCGCCCGGCAAGGCTCAGGCAACTCGCGGCTGGAGAAGTCCGTATTGGCCGTCCTTGCGGCCGTAGACGATGTTCAACGAGCTGGTATCGACATTGAAAAAAATGAAAAAGTCGTGCCCCAGCAGCTCCATCTGTTCGACCGCCTCCTCGGGCAGCATGGGCTGTGCCACAAATTGCTTGGTCCGAACGATAAGCGGCGGTTCTTCCTGAATGTGTGTGGCCGAAAGATCGACCGCGGCCGCCGCGGCCGCAGCATCTCGTCTGCGGCTCTGGAATCGCCGCCCTTTGAAGCGCTCGATCTGGCGATACATCTTGTCGGCGATCGCGTCAATCGAAGCGAACAGGTCCTCGCTCGACTCTTCCGCCCGCAGAATCTGCCGGCTGGTCCAGACGGTCAATTGGGCCGTGTAGCGGTCCGAGGAAGCGCGTGTCTCGCTGCGCACCAGCTCAGCCCTGGCCTCCCGTATCTGCGGAAGGTACTTGTCCAGTCTGCCGACCTTCCTCTCGACATACTCCTGGACTCTATCCGATATGGCAACGTTTTTGCCGTGTACAGTCAGGTTCATATTTCGATCTCCCGTCTATGCAAACACGATTCAATTGTAAGTCTGCTCAGCGTCTGCTCCAAGGGCGGCCGTTGCAGAGTTCGCCCCCGGGAACTACCCTTTCTCGGCGCCGAGCAGTTCATCATCTCTCTGAGCTGGCTGCGATAGCGCCAGGCCATATACGGCGGCAGCGCCCGCCGCACGCAAGGCCGCGGCGCACTCCGACATCGTCGAGCCGGTCGTGCTGACGTCGTCCATCAGGAGCAGCGCCTTCCCTCGGACGCGGTCGGAAGCAGCACTGAATGCGCCCTTCACATTAGCGACGCGGTCGCGCGCGCGCAGCCCGACCTGGGAAGGGGTGCTCCTGACGCGCGCAACTGCGTCTTCCATGACCGGAATCCCTGTGCCGCTGGCGAAACGGTCGGCCAGCAACTGGGACTGGTTGTAGCCCCGCTCCGCCAATCTTTCCTCATGCAGCGGAATTGGCACGATTCCATCCAGCCTAGCAAGTATGCCTGGCCAGGGGTCTGCTCGTGTTGCTGCGCGCAAGTAACGAGCCAAGAGCGAAGCAAGCTCCACACCTCCTTCATATTTCAGGGCATGGATCGCCTCTGCAAGCGGCGAAACGTGCAAAGTCGCCGCGCAAATCAGTGCCAGCGGACCGCGGCATTGGGGACACGACGCGCCGCTAGCGGCGTCTGCAGGTGGCAGAGCGTATCCGCAATCGCGACAGTTTCGGGGTGGCTGCGCGGGCAGTACCTCCTGGGCGCATCGGTCGCAGATCGATCGTCCGCTTCGGCTGCAACCGACGCATCGGGGAGGAAAGAGCAGATCGAGCAGGAACGAATGGACGCGTTCTATCAAGGGTCGAAGTTGAATTCGTATCGTAGTCGGAAGGCGACAGCAGGCTGACGGGCAGCAGGGGACTACAGCATCAGCCCCACCCGAAAGGCCTCTGGAGTGACAGGGAACCAACGCTGGAGCAGGTCGTTTATGAAAGTGCGCAGATCGTTGCCCAGAATCAGCAGGATCGAAAGCAGGACAATCGATACAAGAATCAGCAAGAGCGCATATTCTACAAAACTCTGACCGCCGCGACCCGATGAAGGCCTGAACATTGACACAGCTGCAATCCCTCCTTTGCCGCTACCGTCCCGGCGCGAATCAGCGCGTGCAGCGCACAACACGGCGCGGGAGCTACGACCTATTGTTACGGAAATTCACCCGAAGAGCAACTCCCTGCGGGTATGGCTACCATAGCCCCTGCGGGAAGAGTACCCCGTGGACGCCACCAAGCCGCCAAACTGACCTGAAATGGAAGGAAGAAGCCGGTGTTTGAAACGCCGTATCTTCGCCGCGCGCCGCCGGCAGAGCCGGACGCTTGCGCCCGGCGCAGCGAGCCCATTTTGGAACGCTCTTGCTTAGCCGCATCACCCTTTGCCACATTGGGCGCGGGAATGTTATTATGAAGAGTACCCGATAGCCCCTCGGCCTCAGCGTGAAGCCGGCATTCGGCACCACAGGCCCGACCGGCGACGACTACGCCTTCCGGAGCCGCCAACCGTAGCATTCGAAATCTCGCCGTCTCGTTCCGCAGCTGGAAACACCGTATGCCGATACGATTTGGAGACGGCGCGAGGCGCTTAAGCGAACAACGAGACTGCAATGGGGAAAAACGTGGACGCCAAAGTTGCCCTGCTCAAGATGCACGAAATCGACTCGATGTACGACAAAATACGGCGCCGCTTGCTCTTGCTGCGCAAGGAGTCCGAAGGTTCGGCTGAACTGATCGCACTACGTGAGAAGGTCCAGACAATTGACGAAGAGCTTCAGGTCGCGCGTACCGAACAGCAGGACCTGGAACTGGAGTCGCGCACGCTGACGGAACGTATTCGCGAATCAGAACAAAACCTGATGAGCGGTGAGCTCAGCAATCCCCGAGAACTGGAGGCTCTCCAGTCCAGTATCGACTCCACGAAGACGCTGCGAACCGAACTTGAAGACAAGAGCGTAGAACGGCTGGTCATGGTCGATTCTCTTCAGGGTTCGTTGCAGGAAAAGCGCTCAACGCTTGAAGAGCGTGAGCAACAGTGGTCCGACCGCAAGGCCGCGATCGAGGCCGAAACCGACCAGCGCAAGAAAGAGTACGTCTACCTGAAGAGGGCGCGGGGAATGGTGTCGGAACAGCTCTCCGAAGACAATCTGGAGCTCTACGAACATTTGCGCCGGCGAAAGAACGGCGTGGCCGTCGCCAGATTGGAAGAGGAGGTGTGCGGCGCCTGCCACACGCAGGTCGCCGTCGGCATCCTCAACAACGTCCGCTATAGCGACGAGCTTCTAAACTGCCCCTCCTGCGGCCGTATCCTGTTAACCGAAGAATAGTCCTCGCAATCGGCGAGGCGTCCAATGTCTCGCATCTCACGCTCGGTTCGGCGTGGGCGCGTTTCGCGGACGCCGCAGCTTGTCAATGCAGCTTGTCGAAATGGCGGTCGGAGGGAAACAACCAATGACGAAGCGAATTCTCGTAACCGGGATGAGCGGTCTGATTGGCGGGGCGGTGCGGAGACGGCTCGAAGGGCGCTACCCACTAACCGCGCTCAACCGCAGCCTTGTGACCGGTGTGCCTACTGTCCAGGCCGACATCGCCGAATTCGACGCCATCAGACCCGCATTTGAAGACCAGCATACCGTCGTCCACCTGGCCGCGTCCGCGCGCGGCCGCGATCCGTGGGAGCGCGTGCGCGACCCGAATCTGATCGGCGCCTACAACGTCTTCGAGGCGGCGCGCCAAGCCGGCGTGCGCCGCGTGGTTTACGCCAGCAGCGGCTCGACCATTTCCGGGTGGGAACAGGTACAGCCTTACCGCGCCCTGGTGAGCGGCGACTACGACATGGTGATGAAACCGTGGCCCAGGGTCACGCACGAGACGCCCGTACGCCCCGCCGGCGTCTACGGCGCGACCAAGGTGTGGGGAGAGGCCCTCGCCTGGCATTTTACCGACAGCTCGGACCTGTCGGTCATCTGTTTGCGGATCGGGCTGGTCAACCGGGAGGACCGCCCTACCGACGCCCGCCAGTTTTCGGTCTGGTGCAGCCAGCGTGACATCAGTCAGATGGTGGAACGCTGTATCGAAGCGCCGCCGGAACTGAAATATGATCTGTTTTACGCCGTCTCCAGGAACAAGTGGGGCTATCGCGACATTTCCCATGCACGCGAGGTCGTTGGCTACGACCCTCAGGATGAAGCCGAGACCTACCGTTGAGGCGGAATCCTTCCTGACTGACCTTTCGCCTTCCCCAATTCCCCGTCCGACCGTCAGATTCCCACCAACTTAGCCTGGACAGAGGCATGGACCATCTCACCGAACACCGCTACAACCGCCTGACCTGGGCTGAAATGAACGAAGCCATCGCGGCGCAAAAGGTCGTGCTGCTTCCCGTCGCCTCCACCGAACAGCATGGCCGCCACCTTCCCCTGGACGTTGATCTGTTCCTCTGCGAATCGGTCTGCCTGGAGGCGGGCCGCCGCGCGCCGGGAAAGATTCTCGTGCTGCCTCCAATCTCCTACGGTCTCAACCTGCACCACATCGACTTCCCGGGCACGATACACATCGAGCCGGATGTCTTCATCGCCTTCTGTTTGAACATCACCAAGAGTGTCGCCTATCACGGTTTCGAAAAGATTTTGCTGGTCAACGGCCATGGATCAAATACGCCGCTGATCGATCTCGTGGCGCGCAAGACTGTGCTGGAGACCGATTCAATCTGCGGCGCGCTGGGCTACTTCGGACTGGCCATGGATGCTTTCGACAAAGTCAAAGAGACGCCGGTGATGGCCCACGCCGACGAGTTTGAGACATCGCTCTACCTCCATCTGGCGCCTGAGCGGGTGCAGATGGACAAGGCCGAGGCCGACGATGATGTGGGCGGCCGCTTTGTCAGCTCGGACAGCGTGTACACGAATCCGGTGCGCTTCAACGATTTCTGGGGACGTTGGACCCGGCTGGGCGTCCACGGGGACCCAACGAAGGCAACCGCGGAGAAGGGGAAGGTTATATTTGAGGCGGCCGTGGAGGGGTTGGTCGCCGTGGTCGAAGAGTGGCGCAGCTGGCCGATATCTGAACGCTCCGACCAGCACAGCGGGCCTGTCCAGCGCGGCATTCGCTGGTAAGCGTTTTCCGGGAACTACCGATGATGCCGGCGCGCCCGATTCCACGAAGCAGAACGCGCCGGCACTGACACGTCCTCAAACGTCGTCCTCCGCCATCCGGCCCGGCCACACCTCCGGATTGGCGATCCAGGTCGGCCGTTCGCCCTGTAACACTCGCCCCATGTTTTCTACGGTTCCTACCTGCATCGCATCGATTCCGGCGTCGGTGTTGGAGGCGATGTGCGGCGTAACGACAACGTTGCTCATTTTCAGAAGAGGATTGTCTGCCAGCGGCGGCTCCGGATCGAATACGTCCAGTCCCGCGCCGGCCAGATGACCCTCCCGAAGCACCTTGATCAGCGCAGCCTCATCGACTACGCCCCCGCGCGACGCGTTTATCAGATAGCTGCCCGGCCTCATCAAGCGCAGGCGGCGTTCGTCTGCGAGGCGCCTCGTCGACGGCAGGAGCGGCGTATGCAGGGTAACAAACCGGTTTTCGGCGAAGATCGCGTCCAGGTCTACGGCGCGCGCAACGCCCGCGGGCAGTTCGAAATCATCTGGCAGAATCGGATCGTAGACTGTTACCTTCATTCTGATCCCTTGGGCGCAGATTTCGGCTACGCGACGGCCGATTCGTCCGTACCCGACAATGCCCAAAGACCTGCCCAGCAGCTCAGTGCCCCGCAGGTCCGACCGATCGATCCCTTCGCCGCCGCGCAGGTGCATATCGCCCACCATCACCCGTTTTGCGACGGCCATCAGCAGAGCGACGGCATGCTCCGCGGTGGACTCAGACGGTGCGTCCGGGGTATTGCAAACGAGAATGCCCCGCGCCGTCGCCGCGTCCAGGTCTATGTTGTCCAGGCCGATGCCGGGTTTGGCGATCATTTTCAGCCGCGGCCCGACCAGGTCCATCGCTTGGCCGTCGTAGTAGCGGCCGATTCCCGAGATGACGTCAGAACCTGGCAGCTTGTCCAGATCGCCGTCGGTGACGACCTCCGCCAGCGCCCTGAGCCGTGCAATCAGCGCCGGCGGGAGAGGCCATTCCATCCACACTTTCTTTTTCATCAGTTTTCTACCTCTTCTGGCGGAGCGAGATTGGGGCCAACCCGCCAACCCTACAACAGACAAACCGTTCGCACAAATCAAGCATGGAACCAGGAGATCGAAAGCCGATAATGACTACCTTCGTATACCTGACCGCCGCCGCCGACAACCTGATTCGCGCCTTCGAAATCGATGGAAGCGGGCGCCTGTCCCTAGTGCATGAGATCGCTGTCGAAGGCGGCCCCTCCGCGTTGGCGTCCTCCGACAACGGTCGATTCCTGTACTGTTCTCTGCGGGCCAGCAACGAGCTGGCGGCCTTTCGCTTCGAGCAGGACGGCAGCCCGCGACCGCTTGGCCGCAAGGCCCTGGACGCCGACGCCTGTTATGTCGCCCCGGACAAAACGGACCGCTTCTTGCTGTCCGCCTATTACAACGCCGGCAAGGTGGCCGTTCACAGATTGGGAGCCGACGGATCGGTCCGGGAGCTCGTCTGTACCGCGGAAACCGCGGCCCGCGCCCACTGTATCGAGACCGACCGGACCAACAGCTACGCCTTCGTTCCCCATCCGCTCGACGCCAACTGCCTCTTTCAATTCCTGTTCGACGAGCGCACGGGTCAGCTCACGCCGCCCGCGGCCGCCAGCACTGTTGACGCCCCACCTGGGGCAGGGCCGCGTCATTTCGTATTCTCTACGGACCAGCGCTTTGTCTACACCTCCGACGAGGATGGTTCGAGCGTAACCGCCTACCGTTTCGATCGCGCCGCCACCGATGGCGCGCTGCAAGCCTTCCAGACGCTCTCCACGCTACCGGATGAATTCAGCGGCGCAAACACCTGCGCTCAAATCCATCTGCACCCGTCAGGTCATACCCTCTACGTTTCGAATCGGGGACACGACAGCATAGCCCTCTTTGCTGTCGATCGCGCCAGCGGCGCGCTCTCCCGGCGAGGATGGCAGCAAACTGAAGCAGTTCCGCGCGTCTTCAATGTCGACCCCAGCGGGAAACTCCTGGTGGCAGCGGGCCAGGGCACCGGCAGAGCCGCCTCCTATGCCGTCGACTCGATGAACGGCGACCTTACCCCACTGCACGTCTGCGAAGTTGGCGAACAGCCTATGTGGGTATTGTTCAGGGCAGTCTGACCCGGGCGGTGGTCCCGCGGCTGGAACTCTCCAACTACAACGGCAGGGACCCGGCGGTCGCGTTCTCTAATTCTCACCTGCCGCGCCCTGCTCGAAACGCCGCCGGCGGTAGCGCGTCACATAAACCAGGAGCCACTGCAGCATGCCGGGGAAGAGCACGGCAAACCAGACCAGCAGTCGGTCGAACAGGGTGATGTAGACTTCCCGCTCACCCCGCTTGATGGCGCGTACCGTGCGGCGGCCGACCTTGCTGGCTTCGACTCCCCTTGTCAGCGAATGCCTTTCCCCCTGCCGGTGCTCGGCGCCCGGTACGCTGATGCGGCTGTTCTGCGAGAACTCGGTCTCCGTAAGACCAGGGCAGACGACAACGAGATCGATATTGTCCCCTTTCAGCTCGGCACGCGCCGCGCCGCTCGCCCCTTGCAGCGCGAACTTCGTCGCAGTGTAGCCCCCGCCCAGGGGCTGAGGAAACTTGGCCACAATGCTGCTGATATTGACGATCGTACCGCCTCCCTGGCGGCGCATCACCGGTACCGCCGCCTGCAATGCCGCCAGGGCGCCGAAAAAATTGACCTCAAAGACCTGCCGCAAATCGTCCAGGCCCAGTTCGTCGACAGCGCCGTAGATGCCCATGCCCGCGTTGTTGACAAGAATATCGACGGCGCCAAAATGGGACTCCGTCTTCTCGATAAGCGCCCGTGCCTGGCTCTCGTCGCTGATGTCGGTTGGAACGGTAAGTATGTCGGCGTCGAAATCCCGCCGCAGCTGATCTGCGACCCTGTCCAGCAGCTCACTGTTGCGCGCGGCGAGGGCCAGCCGGCAACCCTCTTCCGCCAGTGCTTCAGCGATTGCAGCCCCGATTCCCCGGTTCGCGCCGGTGACGACGGCGACCTTTTCTGCTAACGCACCGCCTTTGACGGCTCCGCTCCTCGGCCCGTTGCCTGTCGTCATCTCTCTCCCCCTTGCAACATCTGCTCGGCCCAAATCGTGTAAAGCATACTCTCCGAGCGGCAATAAGCAAAGTCCTCCGCTGATTGAGCGCTGGCGGCCTTCGACTGAAAATTTCCACGACCGGAATCGTCCACAGGAGAGGTGAGCAGCTGCGGAACGCTGTCCGCTCAGTCCGGAGAGTGCGAATTGTAGCCGGTTTTGTGCACCTTTCCGATCGGTGCTATATTCAATTGCAAGGGGTCCGTTCAACTTTCGGGCACTGAAGGCGGTAGGCGGCCAGTTCCCGCTTGCTGAAGAAGTGGCCTCTCTACCGGGCGGGTAAACGGGACAGATGGAGAAGTCGAAGCGGCGCAAGAAAGTCGGTTCGCTTTCTGCAGAGAAGGCAGGACCGCGGCGGCTCTCGGTCGGCGTTCTTTTGATCGGTGGGCTCGCGCTGCTGGCCGCCGCGATCGCGCTCGTCCTGGTCGTGGCCTCCGGCAACCAGCAGATCGCAGTCGAGGGGACCGTCTACGCCGGAATTCCCCCAGAGTGGCAGAATCGCAATGTCCTGGGCAATCCGGAGGCGCCTGTCACCGTGCAGGCCTGGGAAGACTTCCGCTGTCCCGCCTGCGCCGCCTTCAACCAGATGGTCAAGCCCAGTCTGGTCGAAAACTACATTGCCAGCGGCGAAGCGAAGCTTGAGTTCCGCCACTTTCCCCTGCAGCAGCATGAACCTGGCGCCTCGCTGGCGGCGCAAGCAAGCGAATGTGCCGCCGACCAGGGACAGTTTTGGAGTTATCACGACCGCGTTTTCCAGGAGACACAAAGTGGGCCGTCGGCTTTCATCGCCGAAAAGTTGATCGAATACGCGGTCGAGCTGGAGTTGAACGAGGAGTCATTCTCATCCTGTCTGCTGAACCAGACGCATCTGGCCGGCGTAGCCGAGAGCCTGCAGGCTGCGCGCGCCGCCGGTCTGGGCGGTACACCTTCAGTACTGGTCGACGGCATTCCTGTCACCAACCCGCTGGACTACGACTCGGTCGCCGCCGCGATCGACGACCGCCTGACGGCAGACCAATGACAAGGCGAAACGTCGAAAGATGAACAGTTCGCGATTCTGGGTTCGCCTCGGCCTATACAGCGCCCTTACCGCTGCCTGGGTTTCGATGATGGGCAGCCTCTACTTCAGCGAAGTGATGCGCTTTACGCCATGCACGCTTTGCTGGTTTCAGCGCGTGCTGATGTATCCACTGGCCGGTCTGATTGCTTTGGGCATTTTGCGCCGCGACCATCACTTGCCGTTCCTGATCCTACCCTTTTCCCTGTTGGGGCAGGGGGTGGCCATCTACCACTACCTGCTGCAGAAGACGACCATATTAGGCCAGCCTGCGAGCTGCGGGCTCGGCGTGACCTGCTCATCCGTCTGGATCGACTGGTTCGGCATCGTTACCATTCCGCTTCTTGCCATACTTGGCTTCATGATCATCACGATTGGGATGCTGATGGTCATTGCCGGAGGCGATGGCAGGCCTAACCTGGTCGGCGCCTATCGCTGGCCGCGTTGGCCCGTTCCGATCATTGTTATTATTGCATTGGCTCTCTATGTCGCCGAGGCCGTACGCGCGGGGGAGATGGAGGTCTCGCTGCCCGACATTCAGATTTCGGTTCCGTCCTCAATTCCTTTCTTTGATTTCTCAGCTGATTCGACTGCAACGCCCGAGCCGACGGCAACGCCGACCAGCCAGGAAGAGGGTGAGTCCCTCTATGCCCAGGCGTGCGCGTCCTGCCATGGCGCCCAGGGCGAAGGGGTCGACGGACTGGGTACTGCACTGGCCGATTCGCCCTATGTTTCCGATCTGTCCGACGACGAAATGCTCGCGCTGATCCGGGACGGCAGGGTGGCAGACGCGGAGGATAACCGCACCGGGCTGGCCATGCCCGCGCGCGGCGGCCAGTCGGAGTTGAGCGACGAACAGATCGGATTCATCATACTCGTAATCCGGGACTGGCAGTAGATGCGGTCCGACGCCTGGGCGCGATGCACTGCCTGACGCATCGCATCATTCCCGTCAGCGCGTTTGGACCGCTTGTGAATGCCCGGACAAGGCGATAGCTTCATGTACGATTCCAGCCAGATAGACCGCCAGGAAACGGTCCGCATTGGTCGAAAGTTCATGTTTCTCAGACGGGTCCTCCCAACGATTCTTGTTGGCTTGGGGTTGCTGGCTTTCGCCTCGCTAGCCGCTGTTCCCGTTCGGGGCGCCTCCGAGTCCGGCCCGGTAAAGGACATCCGTCTGGACAGGGTGAATGCCCCCAGTGAGCAGGCCGGCCAGTCCGCCATTACTTCTCCGGCTACGGGAAGTAGCGTCAGCGGCTCGGTTCCGGTTCTCGGTACCGCTGTCGGCCCGCCATTTGCCCGCTATGAACTTTACTTCAAGCTGGAGCCCAGTGGAGATGAAGCCTTTGTCTGGTTCGCAGGCGAAACCTTTGAAGTGAGAAATGGCCAATTGGCCGTCTGGCATACCGGTAATCTTGCGCCGGGAGTCTACTCCTTGCGGCTTCGGGTTGTTCGGCCCGATGGAAACTACGGCGAATACTTCGCCCGTAATATCAGTGTGAACCAGGAGGCGCCGACGCCGACGCCAGACGGCCCCACACCGACACCGATCCCGATTGACACGCCCACGCCCGTCCCGCAGCCGACCGTTCCTCCGGTCGAAATCGAGCAGCCGGAAATCGAGGAGCCTACGGCCGAGGTTACCCCCTCGCCGGCGGCGCCCGAACAGAACAACGGCGGAGGTACGACCCAAGGTCAGACGTCCTCTCGAGGTCAGTCCGTTATCCCGGGAGCGCCGAGTGGTATCGACAACCTGGCCGGGGCCCTCTCCTTGGATCGAATGCGGGAGCGTTTCATCACAGGCGTTCGCTGGAGCGCCGGCCTCTTCCTGTTGCTGGGCGCGATTTTCGCGGCCAAGCGGTTGCTGCAGTGGATAACCGGCAAAATTTGGTAGCATGGGGCATCAAATCGCACATGCTTGATAGGCGCCGCAAACGAAACTTACGAAGTGAGTTGATCCAACTCCGTTGCGGCCCTTAGTAAGACAATTTCCGTCCCGAAGGGGCCGGAAAAGTGGCTACCCGAATATGAAGATGATTGTGGGCCTGGGAAATCCCGGGCCCCGTTACGCGCGCAACCGACACAACATCGGCTTTCAGGTGCTGGAGCTCCTGGCCCGCCGCCACGAAGTTTCCCTCTCCCGTTCCAAGTTCAACGCGCTCTACGGCGAGGGCTGGATCGTGTGTCCGCGCGGCCTGGAACGGGCTTCGACCGCCGGCGACGCGCCGCTTCGTCAAAAAGTCCTGCTGGCTCGGCCGCTCACCTTCATGAATCGCAGCGGTAGCGCCGCCGCGCCGATGGCCCGCTACTTTGCAGTTGAGCCGCAAGACATCTTTGTTATCTATGACGAACTCGATCTGCCCAGCGGCAAACTGCGACTTCGCCCCTTCGGCGGGGCGGGCGGCCACAAGGGCATGAAGTCGCTGATCCAGCAGCTGGGCACCGACCGGTTTCCGCGCGCCCGTGTAGGCATCGGGCGCCCGCCAACGCCGATGGACCCTGCCGCCTACGTCCTGCAGGACTTCAGCGAAGATGAAGAGGTTGAGTTCGGGCCGCTCCGAGCGCAGGTCGCCGACGCGGCCGAGAGCTGGCTGTTTCAAGGAATCGACATCGCCATGAGCTGTTTCAACGGCTGAAACAGGTCCGGAAGTCCGGCCCTGCTCACCATCAGCGAGTTTCGCATTCGAAGCGTATGAACCTGTCCGGCCTGCTGCCAGTTCTCAGAAATCTTCCCGCCTACCAGCAGTTGCTGAAGGGCCACAGTAGCGAGCCGCATAAGCTCTATTCGGCAGCGCGTGCGCTGGTCGTCGCCGGCGCCGCGACCGACCGCGAGGGCCCCGTGCTCCTCTTGACGGGCACCTCGGAGCAAGCCGAACGCTGGCTGGAGAGGCTCCAGCTCTTCCTGCCGCCGACGGATGGCCCTGCTCCGGTCTCGCTCTATGCTGAGCCTGACGCCTTGCCCTTCGAGCGCATCCCCTGGACAGGACGCACTCGGCAGCGGCGCCTGACCGCGCTTGCTGCGCTGCAGCAAAAGGACAGCCATCCACGGATCGTCGTCTCCTCGGCGCGGGCGCTGATGCAGAAGACTCTGCCGGCCAGAACATTCCGCCTGGCTTTGCGGCCACTGCACGCCGGCAGCTTCGTCCAGCTCGATGAACTGACCGGGCGCTGGGCCCAAACCGGATACGAGCCGGTAAACGTTGTCGAGGAGCCGGGCACCTTCGCCCGGCGCGGCGGCATCGTTGACATCTGGCCGCCGAATCTTCCCCATCCGGTTCGTGTTGACCTGTTTGGCGACGAAGTAGAGTCGATCCGCGAATTCGACCCGGCAACGCAACGGAGCGATCGCCAGTTGCAGCGTGTGTTGATCGGACCGGGCAGCGAAGCCCTGGGCCTGGCGCAAAAGAGTGGGCCAGACGCCGAACGGCTGCGCGAAACCCTGCTGGCGGACCCGGACCTCGTGCTTGTCATCCGCGAAGAGATCGGACGTGAAATCGGAGAGTTGGAGGAGGGACACGTCTTTCGCGGCATCGAATGGTATTTGCCCTACGCCTACACGCACCCGGCATCGCTCCTGGATCACCTGCCCTCCAACAGTCTGCTCGTTATCGACGACGGCGCCGAACTGAGGGCCGGACTGCAGGCATGTACGGAGAATGCCGACAGCACAAGGCATGAGTTGCTGCGCGGCCGCGAACTGCCGGGCGAGTTCCAGTCCTGCGTCTTCAGCCAGGAGACTATCCTGGACCAGGTCGCGCAGCGCAATCCGCTCCAGCTGGGAACGCAGTCCATTCATACGCCAGGCAGCCCTGAGGAAACTGGCAGTTCCTCACTTGCGCGCTCGTTTACGCCAAGCCCCCACTTTGCCGGCCAGAGCAAACGCATTCTGGATGAAATGCGCAAGTACGCCGGCGCCTCCGATCGCATCGTCCTGGTCTCCCGCCAGTCAGCCCGATTGCAGGAGGAGCTGAGCGAGGCGCGGCTCGCGGCCGAATTGCGCCCTGACCTGGACGCGCCTCCGCCTGCCGGCATTACCATCGTTCAGGGCGTCCTGTCTGAAGGCTTCGTGATGAAGGGGTCCGAGGCCCCTCGCAAGAGTGGCAAGCCCGCCAGGACTGTCGACCTGCGCCTCCTGACCGACACGGAACTATTCGGCTGGACAAGGCAGTCGCGTCGCGAGAGGCGCGCCGCGCGGTCGACCGTCGCGCCCGAGCTGTTCTTCGCCGACGTCAGCGCCAACGACTATGTTGTTCACCTCGAACACGGCATCGGCCTCTACGAGGGGCTCACCAAAATCGAACTGGGAGGCGCGAAGCGGGAATACCTGCAGGTGAACTACGCCAGGGGGGACAAGCTCTATGTCCCCGTGCACCAGGCCGACCGGCTGAGTCGCTATGTCGGCGCGGGGGACGCCGGGATCCCGCCGGCGGTAACCCGGCTCGGCACCGCCGACTGGCAGACGGTCAAGGCCCGCGCCAAAAGAGCGGTCGAGGAGATCGCCGAAGACCTGCTAAAGCTCTATGCGGAGAGAGAGGTAGTCGCGGGCTACGCCTTCAGCCCCGATGGACCCTGGCAGGAGGAGATGGAGGCGGCCTTTCCCTTCCGCGAGACCGCCGACCAGGCCGACGCCATCGCCGATGTCAAGCGCGATATGGAGATCGGCAAACCGATGGACCGCATCATCATCGGCGACGTCGGCTACGGCAAGACCGAAGTCGCCATCCGGGCCGCCTTCAAAGCCGTAATGGACGGGAAGCAGGCCGCGGTGCTGGTGCCAACCACCGTCCTCGCGCAGCAGCACTTTCGCGTTTTCAGCCAGCGCCTGAGCCAGTTCCCGGTCCTGGTAGAAATGCTCTCCCGCTTCCGCACGCCGGCACAGCAGGAAAAGGTGCTGCAAAAGATGCGGGAAGGCACCGTTGATATCGTGATTGGAACGCACCGCCTGCTCTCGAAAGATGTCAGTTTCCAGTCTCTGGGCCTGTTGGTAATCGACGAGGAGCAGCGGTTCGGCGTGGCCCACAAAGAACGCCTCAAGCAGATGCGCTCGCAGATGGATGTGCTGACGCTCAGCGCCACCCCCATTCCCCGGACGCTGCACATGAGCCTCAGCGGCGCGCGCGATATGAGCACCATCAACACACCGCCCAGAGAGCGCCTGCCCGTGCGCACGATCCTGTCGGAATTCGACAACTCGCTCGTCCGGCAGTCCATCCTGCGTGAACTGGACCGCGGCGGTCAGATATTTTTCGTGCATAACCGCGTGCGCGGCCTCAAGTCGCTGGCCACGCGCGTCCAGCGGCAGGCGCCCGACGCCGTCGTGGCAATAGCCCATGGCCAGATGGCGGAGCGGGAGCTTGAAGAGACCATGCTGCGATTCGCAGACGGCGAAATAGACGTTCTCGTCTGTACCACGATCGTTGAGAATGGCCTGGATATCAGGCGGGCCAACACGATGATCGTCAATCGCGCCGACCATTTCGGACTGGCCCAGTTGTACCAGCTGCGCGGGCGCGTCGGCCGCGGCGCAGCGCGGGGATACTGCTATCTCTTTCATGATCGACACACCACACTGTCTTTCGACGCGAGGCGGCGGCTTGAAGCGCTGCTCGAAAGCAGCGACGAACTGGGGGCCGGTTTCCGTATTGCAATGCGCGATCTTGAGATCCGCGGCGCCGGAGAGCTCCTCGGCGCCCGCCAGCACGGCCAGATCGTCAGCGTCGGCTTCGATCTCTACACGCGTCTGCTCGCGCAGTCTGTTAGCGAGCTCCGAGAGAAGCGGCAGCGGATCGCTGCTGCTGAGCAACAAGGGGAAGGTGGCGCAACCTCTCTCCCCGCCAATGGCGATCGCGGGGTGCACGCCTCATCGGCGCAAGATATAGACGGTCGATTTCCGGTCGCGTTGGATGACCCCCTGGCCCCGCCTGTCACGCTCGATCTTCCTCTGCGCGCCGAGATTCCGGCCATCTACGTCGAGGAAGAGGGGCTGCGGCTGCAGCTGTATCGACGCATTGCCGGCTTGACGGCAGCGCCGCAATTGGAAGAAATGCGCCAGGAAATGGTGGACCGCTTCGGGGCTGATCCCGAGACAGGCTCAGTACCAGTGGAGCTGGAGAATCTCTTCTACCAGATCCGGGTCAAGATCGAGGCACTGAGGGCCGGCATCCAGAGCATTGGGCGTCGCCGGGATCAGATTGCCGTCCGCATCCCGCAGGGAGTTTCACTTCCCTCTTTCGCAGGCGAAGGCACGCTTAAGGGGGAGATACCGGACGCCGCCAGGCGCAAACTTCAGCGTTCGCTGCGCATGGCGCTCGGCGCGACCTCCGACGAGGGCGTCTTCGTCCCGGAAAACGCAATCCACGTCGGCCGGGAAGCCATTTACATCCCCATCGACGAAGCTGGCCGCTGGCGGTCGCTGCTGCTGCGCGTCCTGGAGGCCTTGTCGCTGGATACGCAGAGTCAGACGAAGAGCGCCGTCCTGCAATAGACCACTCCCGTCTCCTTCCAAGGCAATCGCAACTAAATCTGGACGCCACAATAGCCCACGAAGGGCACCCACAAAGGGCACCCACAAGGGGTGCCCCTACCAACTGTCATTCGTTTTCGGCTGAAGAACCGATCTCCAGTCGCCGAAAACCTTAAGAATTCGCGACCGGGCACTACAGTTTGCACTGTTCTCGGCGTTCTTTCGGAGTTGGGCTCGAATCAAGTAGTGTCGCAGGGTCTTGACCCAATTAGATGCAATCGCCCTGCTTCTCCTTCCCTCTTCTATTGCAGCGCCAGTTTTCCCCGCAATCGAGCGTATTGCGCGTAGTCGATCTCTACCCGGCGCCGGATGTAGTCCCAGGTGCCGGGCGCGCGCTTGCGCGATTCAGGCAGGCGTTCCGTCAAGCGAAGAGCGAACACATCGGAACCTGCCCCGCTGCCATAACTGACAACCAGCACGCGCTGGCCCGGCTCGCCTTCGTCCAGAACCGCCGTCAAGCCAACGATCGCGGATCCGGCATAGGTGTTGCCGATTTCGCCCACCAGGAGCCCGCACTCCCACTGGTCCCGTGTGAATCCCAGCGCCCGCATCGCCCGCACCGGGAACTTTACGTTCGGTTGATGCACAACAACGTGGTCGAACGCCTCAGCCGTCACGTCCAAGGCATCCATCATCTGCTCCGCAGCCGAAATGAGATGGCTGAAATAGCCGGGATCCCCGCTGAAACGCTCGGCATGGCTGGGGTAGCTCTGACGCGGCCGGCGCCAGAAATCGGTTGTGTCCGACACGTAGCTCAGGCTGCGCTCGATGACCGCGACCGACTCTTCAGCCGCGCCGATCAGCATGGCCGCGCCGCCGGCGCCGGCCGTGTACTCGAGGGCGTCTCCCGGACGCCCCTGCGCGGTATCCATCCCAATTGCAAGCGCATACCGCGCCATCCCGCTGCCCACGAAGCCGATGGCGGCTTGCATCGCCTCCGTTCCCGCCTTGCACGCGAACTGCAAGTCCGCCGCCTGCGTAGCCGGCGTCGCGCCGATTGCCTCGGCGACAATCGTGCCCGTCGGCTTGACCGCGTATGGATGGCTCTCGCTGCCGACCCAAACCGCTCGGATCTGCTGCGGATCGACCTGTGAGCGCGCCAGCGCGTTGCGGGCTGCCTCGATACTCATCGTCGCCGTGTCCTCGTCCAATCCCGGTACCGCCTTCTCCCTTATCGGGCCGGTCCCCTTCTGCCCGTTTGACCGGACCTCGCCCCCGTGCGGCGACGATTCATCGATGCCCATTTCTCCGCTCCAGATCCTGCTGATTTCTGCGCCCGGAAGGCGGAATCGCGGCACGTAGGCGCCGTAACCCACAAGTCCGACCGGTTTGATCGGTTGGCTCAGCATCAGTACCCTCCTGTCAGGGGCGCAGACCCTCCGCCCTCTCCGTCAGTTCTTGCGCCTTGTATTTTCGCAACAGCTCCCTGGCCCGTTCTACGCGTATCTCTTTTTCGGTAACCAGCGCCGCCGCGACCCGCTCCACATCCCCGCCTTCTGCCCCCGCCGTCACAGCCATCTGTCGCGCATGGAGCCGCATGTGCCCCTGCTGGATGCCGGTCGTCGTCAGCGCACGCAGCGCCGCCAGATTCTGGGCGAGACCCACGGCGGCGATGATCCTGCTTAACCTTTCTGCCCCTATTGCGGTTGCCGGATTGCGGCCGTCGCCGAGAGGCCGCAGGACTTTCAGGGCTAGCCGCGCGGTCGGATGACTGCGCGTCGCGCCGCCAACCACGCCAACAGCGAGGGGCAGTTCCAGCCGCCCATAGAGCGACTCGGAGCCACCACGGGATCGCACCAGCCAGTCGGTCAGAGCTCGATACCGGCCATCGCGTGCGGCCCAGGCGTGCGCCCCGGCCTCGACCGCCCTCCAGTCGTTGCCCGTCGCCAGAAGCACCGCGTCAATGCCGTTGAAAATGCCCTTGTTGTGCGTCACCGCCCGGTAGGGGTCGGCTACGGCGAAGGCGTTCGCCTCCGCGATCCTCTGAACCGCCTCATCACCGTGAACTTCCTCACCGTCGAAGGCTTCGGCAGGAATCTCGACCTCGGCCCATGCGCGCCTTCTGTCGCTCAGGTTGGAGAGGATCCGCAGGCCGGCGCGCCCCCCGCTCAGCTTCTCCAGGAGAGGAGCCGCCGCCTCTGCGGCCGTGTTCACCGCGTTGGCGCCCATCGCGTCGCGGCAGTCGATAAACAGGTGCACGACGAGCATGGCACCCACCTGCGTCTCCGGCAGATGGCGGACTTCCAACGCCTTCGGCCCTGCTCCCAATCGCGTCAGCGTCGGGCTCTTGTCGGCCTCGGCCAGGATCTGCGGCCGCGCCGAAAGGATGGCGCGCTCTGCTTCCTCGGCGTCCGGCACATCGAGCAGCTGAATCTGTGCAATCATGACAGGCTCAGTACTGCCCGTACGGAAGCCGCCCCCCGCCCGCGCCAGCAACGCGCCTGAGCTGACACCGGCCACAACCGAGGGCTCCTCGATCGCCATGGGAATCAGGTGCTGCTGACCGTCGATCAGGAAGTTGGCGCCGACCCCCAGGGGCAAGACGTGGCGGCCGACCACGTTCTCGACCATCTTGTCGGCCTTTTCGACGTCCATACTGGCCGCCAGCAGCTCACTCTCCTGCCGACTGAGCGACGCCAATAGCGAAACGATTTCGACCCGTTCCGCCAGGCTTTTCCGATAGAATCCACGCAGGCGCGATGTTCGCTCGTCTGAGTTCGACTCGATGGCAACGGCCTCCCGGCAGCTACGCTACCCGCCAAGCACAAGGCAAAACCACGATGCACTGTTGATACCATACATCGCGGGCCCTCTCATTCTCTATCAGATGTCAGCCGGGAAGTTTTTGGCAGCTTTCGATCAGTCCAATGCCAGCAGCGTCCTGGCGATCGGCCTTTCGAAAAGTTGCGGGGCAATCGCGATACTGGAAACCAGGATTATGGTGAGGAGGGAAAAAACAATTCCCAGCGGGCCCTCTCGCGGCAGGCGTGGATTCTCCAGGCGCCCGAAGAAGACGCCAACCATACGCACAAATCCGAAGATAACCCCGCCGCTGGAGATGAGAACAACCGCAGCAAAGCGCCAGTCCACCTCCGCGAGCGCTTGCAAAGCCGACCAGTGCGCCGAAAACCCGGCCGTCAGCGGAAAGCCGGCCAGTCCCAGGCTGCCAAGCAGGAATGCGGTTGTGCTCCAGGGGAGGCGAGTTCCCACACCTTGAAGACTATCCAGCTCCAGATCGCCCGCCGAACGGCGCATCTGCGCCAGCCCGGTTGCGGCAGTCAGAGTGCTGAGAACACGCACCGCGAAGAGCGTTACGATAAATGGCCGGCTCCGTTCATCAGGACCGGCAAGAAGCAACAGTATCAGCCCCCAGTCGTGCAGCATGGCGTAGCCCCACAGCCGGCCGGGATGACTTGCCCCCGCCGCGGCCACGCCCCCCCAGACCAGGGTGACCAGGCCGGCAGTCGAAAGCCATAAATTGAATGCTGAACTCTCCCGCAGCAGTGGATAGCCTGTCGCTGCCAGATAGACGACGTATAGAACCAGCGTCTGAAAGAAGAGAATCGCCAGCGCCGATGCAATTGGGGGCGAGGACTCCCCCAACTGGGGCTGCACGCTGTGCAGCGGAACCGGGGCCAGCAGAATGAGGATTCCCGCGCCCAGCAGCTGCGCCGCGTTTGCCGCGATGCGCGTGTCCTGCGGATTGAGCGGCAACTGCTCCATGTTCCAGGCGGCGAGAAATACAAAGGGGATAGACAGGATCGGTGGAAGGATGATCCGAAACGCGCCCAGCGAATCCCTGGCGCCGCCCACCTGGATCGAAAAAACGCCGACCGTGATCAACATGCCGAGAAAGATTGGCGCCAGGAGAACAAGCGGCATCGGCGCGTCCACAATCAAAGCCAGCCCCGCATATCCAAGACCGACAAGCAGGACGGACGGTGGGAAAAGCCTTCCCTGGCTTGCCACTGTCGCCAGCAACATCCCCACGCCTAACAACACAAAAATTGAAACAACGACAGGCTCGTTTGATTCCCTCAACTGGAGGCGAAGACCGTACTCCCAAATACCGGCGTCCAGGTCCAAAGCAAGTGGTACGTAGGGTACCGCCAGGGGCGGGGAATCCAATGGCATCCGCCACAGCCCAATGCCCATAACTGTCAACAGACTCCCGAAGACAAACAGTACGGCGCGCTCCCACCGGCGCAGCAGAAAACTTCCAAGCGCCGCGACGAGGAGGAAGCTCAATAGAAAGGATGGAAATGGGAGTTGAATCATGGAGCCCGGCTGCCCGATTTCAGGAAGAGAGTCCTATCTCGCGCGAGGCGCACGATTAGCAAGAGTCCAGGAGCCATGAGAATCTTTCGATCTGGACTGGCAAACGCCGCCTTGGATGCGGTCCTAGTCATGGTATGGGGCCACCTGACCTTTGCGCGCGGCGCGATACTGGCGCCGGTTGACCCGCGAATAGACCCAGTAAGTGAGACCATGCCAGAGGACTCGCGCGCCGGCCGTGATGCTGAGTCGCCGCTGAATGCCCAAGGGCTGGCCCGGATCTGTCGCAGCTATCTCATCCGTCCACATGATATTGTCATCCACCAGGAGTAGGTAACTGCAAGACAGGGCGACCAATATCTCCATGATGCCCAGTGGCACGATCACGGCCGGTGAGGGAAACAGCGCCGAAACAAAAGACTGGACCGGAATCAACCACAGGAGCAGGGCGATGCCGCCAAATAGCGCCGTCTCCGCCAATCCAAGCGTGACGAGCGCCAAGACAGCAAGCCAAATCATCAGATGCTTCGTCGAATCATCCAACAGCGGTAACGGGATGCTTTCGCTCGCTCTCCAGACCAGAAGCGCGGCGATGCCAAGCACCAGTGTTCGAAAGAGGATTGAGCTGAACTCGCCCGCCTGATCGACCTGAACGGTTCGGGTCTGCAATATGGAGAGCAAGAGAATCAGACAGGCGAAGACCAGCACGCCCAGATGCACTGCTGGCCATGGCGCAGGCAGCGTGTATAGCGACCCGAATATCGCCCCTGTCCCAAGTTGCGCAACAAGCAGGCCGGGTAGTGCAAACCGCCAATCCCACAAGACTATCGGTAGAGCAGCGGCAAGCCCGAGGAAAATGTGAAATGGCGCCGAAGCCCAGAATTCATTCATTTTCTAGTTTCATGAACTTCACCCCGCGGACGCGCCTGCGCTGTCGGCCATCAACAAGCTGCCCGCCCATGTCAGTCAGAGAACCTGAATTGACGCGGCACCTGTCCTTTCCGGTGTTCTGTGCAAACGCGTCCCTGTCTACACATTCAGCAGAAAGTAGCCCAGTATGCCGAAAACCAGGACCCAGCCCACGTGGCCGGCCCCTTCGACAATCTCGAGGCCGGCATCCCACACGTGGCCGGCGCTACTCGTCCCCCATCTCGTAACGCGTGATAACCAGTCCAGTGCCGTGAACTGCGCCACACGCCGCGACCAGGCCCTGAGCGCCGGCGTCGTGCCCGTCGCCTCCCCGATGGCATTCAGCCTCACGCTGATCTGCGAGCGGAGGACCGCGAGGCCGATCCCGAGCGCCAGCGGGCCGGCCAGGGTAAGCCAGACCTGCCAGCTCGCCACCGCACTGGGGGGGTCCCCCGCGCTTCGTGGAATCGCCTCTGCCAAATTGGTGATGCCTGTAATCATCTGCGGAAAAACGCCCGCTACGGTCAGCGGAATGGCCAGCACGACAACATAGATCAGCAGGCGCCCCACCATCCATGTGTCCGCCGCCTCGTCCGGCCCGGGGCTGTCACCCGGTTCCGTCTCCCAGATGCGCAGGAGAGAGGAAACATAGATCATCTGCGTAAGGGTATAGGCGACAAACAGGGGCCACATCGATCCGACGAATCTGTCGCAGGGCACCGCCTCGTCCGGGCAGTTGGCGCCCATAAGCAACTGGGCGACGACCGATTGTGTCAGAAAACCGGGCGTAAACGGGACGCCCACAAGCGCCAGTACGCCCACGCTGATCGGTATCTGCCAGTGCCACGTACGCCAAATCCGTTCACCGATCAGCCACAACCCCCCACCCAGGGCGAAAGTTGTGGTCGGCCACAGGACTGCGGCCGGTCCCCTGACTTCCGACAATATGCTGGCCAGGCCGGCAACGCCAACCGACGTGATCAATACAAAAGTAGTGTGTTCCTGTCGCGTGGTCGTTGTAAAGGTTGCAATGGCGGAGCCCAGCAGCCCCAGTATGGCCAGCGCTATCACCTCAGGCCGTGCCAGAAGACCTTCCGCAGCAAGACCGCTGGACCAGCCCAACAACCACAGGCCGCACAGCGCCGGAGGCATCTGGTCGATCAGCCGGTCCGGCATGTACAAGCGCTCTCCCCGGTGCGGCAGCAGCCACAGGTGCAACGGGTAAACGCCTGCCCTGATAACACCGGCCAGCAGCATCAGGATTACTGTCTCCTGCGGAAGCTGTCCCCCTGCCAATGTCTCTGCAGGGCCGCTCTGACCGGCAGGCAGAAGCCCGATCAGAAGCAGAAGCGCGCCGACCATGCTTAAGCCCTGAAACTGCCGCGTGGGCGAAGGCCCGTGCACCGTCGGGACAATGGCGTTGCGCCCGATGATGAACAGGTCCATGACGACCCACATCAGGGTCAGCGTGAGGAGATTGTCGCTGCTCGTGAAGAAGAGAGCGCTGGCGATAGCAATCAGTGACAGAGAAAGCGTGAGGCCGGCGTCCTGCTGTCTTTCATCGGAAACTCGCCCCATCCTCTGGCCGCCGAATCCACTGAAGAGCAGCCCGCCTCCGCCCAGCAGCAGGATCAGGCAGGAGACGTACCAGTTCCAACCATTGCTCACCCAGAGAAGGTCCGCGCCCGTAGCAAAAAAAGGTTGCCAGGGAATACCGAAAATGGGAGCAACCGGTTGCAATCGAAGCGACAGTGTCAGCGCGGCCGCGGCGCCCCAGAAGAGCAGCGCAAGCGCGCTCAAAAGGTTGGTCGAACCGTTCGCGGCCCGCCCGCGCAACACCGGGCGCATGAGTCTGCCCATGAGCCATACGGTTATGCTCCCCAGCGTCAGCACAAGCGGAGGGCCGACAGGAGAGAATAGCAGTGGAAAGACTACCGTATCGATCGTCATCCTTGTCAATTCTAGCACAGCAAATCCCGCGCCCGAAACAATCGCCGGAAATCGGGATGAAGCGATAGGTCCCTCCGGTCTCCCTGCCAGGCGCGACGCCACGCCAACACTGTATTCGCTCCGAATTTTCCGCCGCGATGATTGCCCAATAGTCTGAACTGGAGTAAAGTGGACGCATCTACCCAGACAGGAGGAACGGGATGTCATCCAGCCACAACTTGCCAGGCGCGACCGAGGATATCGAGCAGGCCAAACAGGACATGGATCGGTTCGGCTACTGCCTGATCGCCAACGCCCTGGAACAGGCTGTAGTGGAGGCAGCGCGCGACCGCCTGATAGAGCAGGCCGCCGCGGAACTCGAACAGGGCGCGGCGTTCGAGGACGGGGGGCCGAAACAGCAATGGGGCGCGTTTACGGACGGCCGCGGTCGCCTCCGCCAGCAGGCCTATACTGCCGCGGCCGGAGGCGTCAATCAGCGCGTCTGGATGTTGGTAAACAAAGGGCGAATCTTTCGCCAAGTCCTCTCTACCGCCAGCGCGCGCGCCGTCGTCGACCATCTCCTCGGCAACGACTATCAACTCTCCAGCTACTCCGCCAACATTGCCAAGCCCGGCGGCGTCGCCATGAACCTGCACACCGACCAGTGGTGGATGCCCAATCCCATCGAGCGTGGACCTTCACCTTTGCCTGCCGGCTCGATCACACGCCAGCATACCAATCTCAAGCCCGAGAAACCGCCCGCCATGATCGCGCCCTGCGTCTGCGTCAACATCATGTGGATGCTCTGCGACTTCAGCGCTGAGAACGGCGGCACTCGTTTCGTCCCCGGCAGCCATCTGCGCGGCCGCCCTCCGGGAGAGCAGGATGCAGAGGAGGAGACGCTTGCCGCGGAAGGGCCAGCAGGCACGGCCATGGTCTTTGATGGCAGGCTGTGGCATGGGACCGGAGCCAACAGCAGCGACGTCAATCGATACGGCCTCCTCACCACCTTCTGCGGGCCGCAGTTTCGCCCGCAGGAAAACTTTGCGATAGGTACGCGGCCCGAAGTCATTGCCGAGGCTTCGCCCGACCTGCTTGCCCTGCTCGGCTTCAAGACCTGGAGCGGCTACGGACGTGTCGAGAGCCCGGTCGCCGAGTTCGTATCGCAAGACGAAAGGTCGCTGGGCGAACTGCAAATCGCTGGCACTGAGTAGGAATTACGATTTGGGGGGCGCCTGCGCTCCCGCGAGAGTTGGAATCTGCGATACAGAAAACGCACCGGGGAGACATTAGCCTTATATCAGGGCGACCCTTGGCGAGCAGCCGGACTACCGCAGCAGGTCGGTTTCGAGAGTTGGCAGCTGTTCGCCAAGCTGCGCTCTCCATGTTATACTTCGGACCGTGCGAACAGTGATCTGTGAGGAGAGTAGGTGACCGGGAATTGGACGCGAAACGCATTTGTATATCTGCTGATCCTGGTGGCCGCGGCCGCCCTTTTTCTCAACGTGTATGGGCCGGGCGAAGCGCCGCAGAAAGTCAGCCTGAGCGATGTGGCCCGTCAGGTCGAACGCGGCGAGGTGACGCGCATCGAAGTGCGCGGGGAAAGGCTCCAGGTCTTTGCCGGCGACAGTAGCCAGCCCCTGGCCAGTCGTAAGGAAGATGGAGTCGCTCTCACGCGAACACTGCATGGCATGGGCGTTTCAGAAGAGAGCCTCTCCCGTGTCAAGATCAACGTCCAGCCTCCTTCCAATTCGGGCAACTGGTTCGCGCTGGTAATCAACCTTCTCCCTTTGATTCTGATCGCCGGCCTCTTTCTATTCCTCTTTCGCCAAAGCCAGAGCGGCAGCAATCAGGCCCTTTCTTTCGGCAAGAGCAAGGCCCGCATGTTCGTTGGCGACCGGCCTACCGTCACCTTTACCGACGTCGCCGGCGCCGATGAGGCCAAACAGGAGCTGGAGGAAATCGTCGAGTTCCTCAAGGAACCGCAGAAGTTCGTCGCACTCGGCGCCCGCATCCCCAAAGGTGTGCTGCTGGTCGGCCCGCCCGGGACCGGCAAGACTTTGATGGCCAAGGCAGTCTCAGGCGAAGCCGGCGTACCCTTCTTCAGCATCAGCGGCTCAGAATTCGTTGAAATGTTTGTCGGCGTCGGCGCCAGCCGCGTGCGCGACCTTTTCGAACAGGCCAAACGCAACAGCCCCTGCATCGTCTTTATCGACGAGATCGACGCCGTCGGACGCTACCGCGGCACCGGCCTCGGCGGCTCACATGATGAGCGCGAGCAGACCCTGAATCAGATCCTGGTTGAGATGGACGGATTCGGCACCGACACCAATGTCATTCTGGTCGCAGCGACCAACCGCCCCGATATTCTCGATCCCGCGCTCCTGCGCCCCGGCCGCTTCGACCGACGCGTTGCCATGGACCGCCCAGACCTGCAGGGCCGGCGCGCCATCCTCGACGTCCACGTAAAGGGCAAACCCCTGGATCCGAGCGTAGACCTGGACCTGATCGCCCGCCAGACGCCTGGATTTGTCGGCGCCGACATTGAAAACCTTGTCAATGAGGCCGCCATTCTGGCCGCTCGCCGCAACCGGCGAACGATCGCAATGACCGAAATGCAGGAGTCGATCGAGCGCATCGCCATGGGCGGCCCTGAACGCCGCAGCCGCATCATGTTGCCGAAGGAAAAGGAAAGGATCGCCTTCCACGAAGCCGGACATGCTATCGTCGCCCACCTCGTGAAGGACGCCGATCCCCTGGTCAAGGTGACGATCATCCCGCGCGGAATGGCCGGCGGCTTCGTTCTGATGGTGCCCGAGCGCGACCGGTATCTGGTCAAGCGTGCCTACTTTGTCGACAGCATCGCAATCGGGCTGGGCGGTCGTGTCGCAGAAGAAATAGTCTTCGGTGATATCTCCACCGGCGCATCCGGCGACATTCAGGCCATCACCCGCATGGCGCGCGACATGGTGACAAAGTATGGAATGAGTAGAAGGATGGGTCCGCTGCAGATCGGCCATCAGGAGGAGAACCCCTTTCTTGGCCGCGAACTGACAGATCAGCGGGATTTTAGTGAGGAAGTCGCCGAAGCTTTGGACAGCGAGGTGCAGGCAATTGTAGGCGAGCAGCACGAGCGCGTCCGCCAGATTCTCACCGCCCATCTCCAGCAGTTGAACGATGTCGCAGCTGCGCTGCAAAAGCGTGAAACTCTGAACAGGGAGGAGTTTATCGAAGTCTTCGAGGGCCGCGTCACTACGGACGATCTCCCTGACCCCCTCGCGCTCCAGCCCGCGTAACCGCCGGCGCCTTGCCTCCGAAACGCGGTGGGCAGACTGCCACCGCGTTTCACGCCTTGCCCCGACTTTTCAGCATCTCCAGGACCGCCGGACCGTAGGTCTTGGCCTTCCAGCGTCCTATCGCCGGAAACGCCGCCAGGGCGGCAACAGAGTCCGGCCTGCTGGCGCTTATCTGCACCAGCGTCTCGTTGCTGAAAACGATGTCCGGGTCGACCCCACGCGCGGCGGCTGTTTCCGTCCGCCACCGCCGCAGCGCATCGAATCGTCTCCGCCCTTCAGCTGACAGCGTTGAATCGGACCTCTTTGCGGAGGCCGGACGTCGCGGTAGAGGCCGGCGCTCACCCTGACGAACGGCTTCAAACAGCTCCCTACCGAACCTGTCCACCTGCCGCCCGCTCAAACCTGTAATCTTCCGCAGCGCGTCTATCGATTGTGGCCGGTCTTGCGCCAGGGCAACCAACGTGCTCTCTCCCAGCACTTTGAACGGCGGCCGCTCGGTTCGCTGAGAATGCCGTTCTCGCCAGTCCCAAATCGTCTCAAGAACGTTGAGATTCTTTTCGTCCACGGAACGAATCTGCTTCATTTGCCAAAAGGTGCGCGGCTCCGGCGGCGAATACTCGACTGTTTCCAGGATCCGAAAGGCATCCTGCGCTTCCTCCCAGCGCCCGCTCGCCTTGAGCTGCCGGGTTTGACGTGCGCGCAGGGCCGGCAGAAAGTGCGTATCGACCTGCGCGTAAGCCATCTGCTGGGCTGTCAACGGGCGTTGGCCCCAATTCGTCCGCTGCATGCGCTTATCGCTGACCACATCGAACTCCTCAAGCAAAACCTGCGCCAGCCCAACACCCGTTCGCCCCATTATCCGGGCCGCAAGTTGCGTATCGTACAGGCAGCGAATTCTGAAACCGAAGTCGCGCTGCAGCGTCAGGATGTCATTCTCGGCCGCATGGAGGATCACCTCCGTCCCGTCGTCCGCGAGGATCCCTCCCAACGCTGAAAGGTCTTTCAGTTTGAGCGGGTCGACCAAAAAGTCGCGCACATTCTCCGTATCTGAATCGTGAGGGCTCTCGCCCCTTGATGCAGGAGCCGAAACCTGGATCAAACAGACTCGCGGCGTATAGCGGAAAAGGCTGTCGCTTTCCGTATCCAGAGCCACCCAGGGCTGACCGCCAAGATGCCGCACCATGCGGTCGAATTCTCGGACCGAATCCACCATCGAGGCCTTGGCAATAGCCGGCCCGGCCCGGCCCTTCATTGAGTTTCCCGAACTGGCCCCACTTTTCCTTGCGCGCGTCATCGAACTCAATCGCTTCCTGGCGTATGAAGCAGCCGACCGCTCACGATGGCTGCATCATAACCCAACCGTCGCGCCCCGCCAACTCCAGAGAGTTCCCCCCGTCCGGCGCCGATTGTCTCCCCACCCCGATTGGCAGGCCGGACAGCGCAGCGCGGACGGCGGCGCCGTCGGCGCCATTCGTGTCTGGCAATACCGGCCGGTTGTGATAAGATATCGGCGAGCCAGCCCGCGCTGGCGCGGAAGTGGCAACAGGAATGTATTTGAAGCATTGAACCCAAATTATGGCCCGCTGGTATTGGTACGACGACAACGGTGAGCAGATTGTATTGCCTGGCCATCCGCCGCAAAGCCGGCCCATCGCCGCGGCGGTCGAGTGGATGCGACCCGAACTGATCTCCGACCTGCACCGCAGTTTCGCCCGCTGGGCCGAAGCCCGGGTCTCGACCGGCCCTGTCCTCCCGCACCGCCTCTGGATCGATCAGGCCGGCCTTGTAGCGGTGCGATTTGCCGCGGGGGCGCCGCAACCGCTGCCTGAAGTGGGCGCCGGCGAAGAGCTTGCGCAATGGTTTGTTTTGCTGGCAAAGTGGATGGAGACCTACGTCGTACTCGCGCGTGCCCGTACTGTCTGGTCAGCCCAGCAGCTGGCTGCCGCGCTGCCGTTCCTCTCGCCCTGCATGCTGCCCCGCCCCCTCGCGCAGTTACCGCCTGACAACTGGGAAGAAGTTGCTTACGGTCTGGCCGCCACTGTGCTGGACGCCACTGTGTTGGACGCCACCGTGTTGGACAGCTCTTCGGCCTTGAACGAACAGCCCACCTGAACGAGATCTGTAGCCGGAACGACTGCGAGCCCATACACGGATCTCGTCATCGAACTTGCATGCGCGGCATGCCCGCCCGCTTTGGAATCGGTCAACGCGCCGAAATGGTTTCTTCGATGAAGACCAGACCGGATAAGCCGGATAAGAGGACAGGCAACGACGAGCCCGCTATGCGACCCGGCGAGGGCGCCGATCGAAAAACAGGACGATCCGGGCACGCGCAAAACGGGCCCTACACGGTCCGCCAAAGTCACTCGGCCGGCGGCGTTGCCTACCGCCAGCGCACGGGCGGCGCCGGCAAAGTCATCGAAGTGGCCCTGATCGCAACCGATCCCGCCGGACGCCGCTGGCAGCTGCCGAAGGGCCGTCTCTACCCGTCCGAAATGCCGCTGGCCGCGGCCCTGCGCGAGGTGGAAGAGGAAACGGGGCTGGAGACCGAGTACGAGTCATTCCTGAAGACAATCCGCTATGCCTACCTGGACACCTACGCCCGCGTCGTGCCGGAGCGAGTCTTAAAGAGGGTGGACTTCTACTTGCTGCGTGTTGTCGGCGGCGCCCTTTCCGACGCAAGCATAGAAGTCGAAAAGGTGGAATGGGTATCGACCGAGGAAGCGCTGGGGCTTCTCGCCTACGAAGGCGAGCGCGACTGTATCAGGCTCGCGATGGAATTTCTGTATGGCAACTGAGATATCGAAAGCCTCCCCCCGCCAGATCCGCGAACTGCTCAGAATGTTGCTCGACGGCGTTTCGAGCGACGTCAGCAGCATGGAGGCGATCGCCGGCAGCTGGTGGCGAAGGCCTCTGTTTCTCTACTGGTTCGGGCCGCGATTTCTTGGCAAACAGATGGATTCCTTCGTCGCCACGGTGGACGAACGCATCATCGGGTTTGTCATCGTCCAATATGAAGGCGACGCGGCCGGTACCTTCGACTGGGCCTTCGTCAATCCCCTCTCAGAAGAGAGCAACCGGGCCGAGTTCGCCGACCTGATAGACACCGCCCTCGACTTCGTCGAAGGACAGGGCATTCATCCCTACTTCTATTTCGGGTTCGCCACCGACTCGCCGCCGGAAGTCAGGCAGGTCCTTGAGGAAATCGGCTTGAGCCCGGCGGACTATCAGACAACGCAGATGGTCGGCGCGCTGCCGCTTGAGGAGTCGCCCTCCATACCTGACGGCTTTCGACTTTCCCCCCAATTCACCGCCCGGTTCGGCCCCCGCCTGGCCGCATTCCTTCCAACGCTCTACCAGGACGCGCCGGCAGAAGAGGTCGAAATGCTCGCCGCCATTCACACCAACACGATTCGTTCCTCGAAAGTCTTGCTGGTAACCGAGGAAGAAACGGAGGTTGGATTCGTCCAGCAGTTTCGCTGGCGCGACGAACTTCGCCTCCTTTTGGCGCTGCCGGTTCGGCTGTGGGGAAGCGAAACGGAGAGGCAGCTTGTCGCCTATATGGGCCAGGCAATGCAGGGACACAACCAACGTCTGCGCCTGCGAACGTTCAGCAAGGACCATCTGGCAGCGGCGAAAGACTCCCTCTCATCGCTGGGACTCACATGGGAAGAGGCGCCCTGGCAGCGCTGGGTTGTTGCGCTTGAACCGGGACAGGAGCAAGCGGAAGAAGAGAGCGGGACGGAGGAGCCGGAGAGCAGGTACGGCAGCCATGGCGCGATCTGGCCGCCGCAGGCCTCGCACGCGGCGCAGCAGGACCCTGGCGGCGCCCCGTCCAACAGTTCAGCCAATGACGATCAGCCGGAAGACGAGAGCAACGATGCCGGAGCGAGCTGAGGACGCCCTCATTCCCCTGCCCGCGACCGAAACTGACGCCGAGCAGAGGCCCCATTCGAACGCTTCAACCCCACTACTCCATAGCGGGGCCGTACACCTCCGTTCGGTTGAAGACGGAGGAACGACGGCGCCCCAGCACCCGGCCGCAAGCCTCTCGAACGGAAGCCACGGTCACGCCACCGGCTACATTCGCGGCGCAAGCGGGCACTCGATCTTCTACAACCGCTGGCGACAGGGCGATCACCCGCGCGGGATAGTGCTGATTCTACACGGATTGGGCGAACATGGTGGACGCTACCGCAATCTTGTGGCGGCGCTGTCGCGGGCCGGTTACGCCGTCTACGCGCACGATCATCACGGCTTTGGACGCTCCGGCGGCGCCCGCGCCTACGTTCACAGCTTCCACGACTACCTGAACGACATTTCGCAGGTCCTGTCCATGGCCCGCGGCCGCGATCCCGGTCTTCCCTGTTGCCTTTACGGCCATTCGATGGGCGGGTTGCTTGGGCTCCTTTACCTGATGGAGGCGCCCGGCGCCGCCGATCTGGCTGTCATCTCTTCCCCGTCACTGCAACCGCAAAGTCTCTCGCTCGTCAACCGGCTTCTCAAGCTGATCCTGGTCACGCTTCACCACGCCAAGCCGACACTGACCTTTCAGCAGCGCGGCAGCCTCGATGTCCTCACGCGCGACTGGGAGGAGGTGCAGAGAGCGTTGAGGGACTCGCTTGGCGTGCGACAACGCAGCGCGCGCTGGGTCGTCGAGTTCTTCCGGGCCACGCAGGAGGTAAGAGACAGGGCCGGCGAGGTCACGCTGCCGGTTCTGATGATGCAGGGGCTGGCGGACGCGGTCGTCTCACCTGCCGCCACGCAGGCGTTCTTCTCCCGCACCCCTTCCGCCGACAAGACGCTTCGCCTGTATGAAGGCTACTATCACGAACTGCACAACGATCTGGGCCGGGAGCGGCCGATCGGCGCCGTGATCGACTGGCTCGATTCCCGCTGCAAAGCGACCAGTGCCCCCTAGGCCCGCCGCCTCCGCCTCTCAGCAGATTATCCCTTTCTTCGCTGCTGGCCCGTGGGCGATCGGCTCTTCGCCAATCCAGCGCTCATCGACCGGCTCGGATGTAAGCTGATAACGTGTATCGGTCGACAGGCGCACGCGGTTGGTGTGATTGTCCATGCTGGCGTGCATGGTGTACATGCCAAATACCAGCAGATCGCCCAGCTGATAGTCGGTCGTGAGCCAGCGGCTTTTCAGTTCCCGGCCAACGGCTACTGCGTCTTTGGCATATTGGCCCGTATCGGCGTGGTGCCACCGCTTCTTACCCGATTCGATCTCCGCCGCGTCAGGTGCATTGGTGCAGTAGACATCCACGTCTATCCGGCCGTAGCTTTCCTTGATCTCCTCCTGGCGGTGGGAGTTTTCGAGGAGCATCAGGCCGCCCATCTGCTTGGGAATGTCGCCGAGCGGCGTCCAGCTGGTGTAGAGGTTGCTGGTGCCGCGCCCCATGAAAACGATGTCGTAGTGCGGGCTGGTCGCCGTTTCAGTGCCTGAGGTCTTTACCCGGCACCAGGTAAAGTCCAAATGGCGGACAGGCCCGCCCAGGAAGCGCTCATAGAAGCCGATCATGGCACCGCCGTATAGCGCATTGCGCAACGGCTCGTTGTTCTTGACGAGTCCCTGCATGCTCAGGGCCGAGACCGCGTCCTCCCGCCTGGCGACACCGTCCATCAGCGGGAAGCCCGGGTCGACGAAATCCATCCGGGCCAGGTCTTCCAGCATTTTGCGCCGCGCGGCCAGCAGCGTATCCCGCTCAAGAAAGCCGGGCAGGTAGAGGTAGCCCTCAGCCGCGAAGCGCCGCCGCAATTCGCTGAAATCGTCGAGCGCGTCCGCCGAAGCGCGCAGCGGTCCGAACTGCTCGGGTGACATATCAAGCGGTCTGCCCTGAAAGGTCAGCCCCTCGGGTGCCGCCGTTCCGCCAGCACCCTCTGCGTGTTGTGTAGTCATATCTCCTCCGGTTCCCATCAGTTTGCGCGCACGTACTTCCGCAGCACCCGCCAGTCCGCGGGCGCCGCTCCACCGGGATAGGAGACGGCAACCTCGCCCACGTACAGGTCGCCGCGCGAGTCGAACGCAATGTTGTGCGGGCTGAAGAAGCGCCCCTTCCCCAGCGCATCCTCCATCCCCCACTCGCTCAGTATCGCGCCGTTCAGGTCGCGCACCGTGATGCGCGCCGGCGGGTTGTTAAACTGCGGGTCCTTTGTCTCGCCCATGAAGATTCCACCTACCTCGGCGATATACATGTTGTCATTGGCGTCAATGCACATGTCGCAGGGCCACCAGATGTCATCCCACTGCCGCAGGAACTCGCCCTCCGGGTTGAACAGCTGCATCCGCCGATTTTGCCGGTCCGCAACATAGACAGTGCCCGCGCTGTCCACACAGACGTTGTGCGGCGTCACGAACTGCCCTGCGTTGCCGCCGGGCTCGCCCCAGGAGAACAGCAGCTCGCCTTCGGCCGTGTACTTGTGCACGCGCGCGTTGCCGTAGCCGTCCGACACGTAGAAGCCTCCATCGGACGTCAGCGCGATGCCGGTCGGATAGTTGAACGGCGGTCCGGCGCGCTCCACAATGCGGTGATCGTCCCAGTCGTAGCCCGTATCGGCCGGACTGTCCGCCGTTTCGATCGTCATCAACAGTTCGCCCTCGGTCGTGAACTTGTGCACCGCGTGGCCCCAGTCGTCCACGCAATAGACGGCATCGTCCGGCCCGACAATGATGTCGTGGGCGCGTTTGATCAACCCCTCACCCCAGGAACGCAGGAAGCGCCCTTCCCGGTCAAAAACGATAACTGGATGCTCGCTGCGGCAGAAAGCGTAGACCCGGTCCTGCGAATCAACCGCTACGCCCGGCACCTCAACGACCTCCCAGCCGGCGGGAACCTCTCCCCAGCCGTCGGCCTCCTCATAGACAAATTGCCCGCTACCGAGTTGCATAATCGCTCCCCTTGATCAGAATGGAAACGGGCCACTTCCGGCCCGCGCTATGGAAACTCCTCGTCAACACAGTTGATTTTCTGACGCCTCAGCGTCGCGGTCTTGGTGGAATCTCATCCCTTCCCGGCTCGTACCAGAGACCGGCTACCGGCGGCGGGACCGGGTCGCGCGCGATGCGCATGTCGACGACACAAGGCCGGCCGCAGGCGAGGGCATGCCGCATCGCGTCGCCAATCTCACAGTGGCGGGTCACCGTCAGACCTTCGGCATTCAGCGCCTTGGCCAGTGCCGCATAATCGGTGTCCTGGCTGAACTCGGTGCCGATGACGCGACCGCCGTAACTGGCCTGCTGACCGCCGCGGATCGCTCCCAACGTCCCGTTGTTAAACACTGCCCACACCACCGGCGCGTCCCACTCAACCGCGGTGATCACCTCCTGGCACACCATCAGAAAGCCGCCGTCGCCGGTCACGCACACAGCGGGCAAATCGGGGCGGGCCAGCTTGCCGCCGATGATCGAGGTCGGACCGAAACCCATCGGCGTCCATCCGCCCGGGTAGAGCAGCCGGCGCGGCCCGTACACCGGGAAGAATGCGCCAAAGTAGTGGTTGTGGTCGCCGGTGTCCAGCGAGAAGAGAACCTCTCTGGGCAGCACGCGCCGCAGCTCTTCCACCACCCGCAGCGGCTCCATCCCTTCGCTGTCGCTCCCGTCGCCGGGAACCTCCAGTCGGAAGGAGTCCTTGACCTGCGCGGCGAGCTCCTTGTTCCCCCGCCTGCCCGGCGGCGGCTGCTTCGCCGACAGCGCGGCCAGAACCTCCTGAAGCGTGGCCTTGGCGTCGCCCAACAGTCCAAGCTCTACCGGATAGGTACGCCCGATCTGGTTGGCGTCGATGTCGATCTGAATGAAGCGGTTCTGCTCGACAAAGGGCATGCCTTCCGTCCACCAGCACGTGGACAGGTCGGAAAAACTGAATCCGACAACCAGAACGACGTCAGCATGGTCGCGGATCAGGTCGTGCGCGCTGGGATGGCCGAGCCAGCCCAGGTTGCCGGCGCTCAAGACGTGGTCCTCCGGCAAAACGCCCTTGGCCGCGTAGGAAGTTGCCACGGGCGCGCCCAGCAGCTCCGCCAGCGCCTCGATCTCAGGCCCCGCATCCGCCAGCAAGGCACCGTACCCGGCCACGATAACGGGATGCCTGGCCGCGTGAAGCGCTTCGGCAGCCTTCTCGACCGCCTGCGCGTCCGCCCGCACCCGCCCGGCGTAGCGAAACTGCTCCGGACTGGGGATTTCCGGGTAGTCGTGGTAGGCGGCCTGCAGGTCCCACGGAATCTCGATGGCGACCGGCCCCGGGTTGCCGCTGCGCGCCAGCGCGCAGGCCTTGCGCACAACTTCCGGCACCAGGTCCGGATGCTGCACCTGCCATACCTTCTTGACGAGCGGCTGCAGCACCTGCGCAAAGCTCTGATCGGGCAGACCGTAGAAGGGGCTGGTCTCCTGCAGCTGCCCGCGGCCGACCCAGCGCGAAATCACACCGCCGAAGATGGCCACCACCGGGCTCGAGGAGGCCATCGCCGAGGCAAGACCCATAACCATATTGGCCGGGCCGGGACCGACCGACGCGCAGCAAACGCCGATCTCGCCTGAGATGCGGGCGTAGCCGTCGGCAATGTGGGCCGAGGCCTGCTCGTGGCGGGTCAGCATGAACTCGATCTGCGGCGAGTCGTAAATGGCGTCGAGGATGTTCGTGTTGCCGTGCCCCGGATGGCCGAAGACGTACTTTACACCCTCCAGCTCCAGTGCCTTCACCAGCGCCTCAGCGCAGCGCATCCGGCTCATCTCCACGTCCCTTCGCCCGGCCGGCCTGTTTGCGTCCGGCTCATGGCAGCAGTTTCACTCATCAGCAGTCTTCCGCGATCCTTCGATGTGAGCAAGTCCCGCGGTGCTCACGAACCGAGCGGAACACCGTACGGACTGTCCAGGTACTTGCCTACGTGGCGGTTGAGAGGCCAGCCCTGTCCTCCCTCCAGGCGAAACGAGTCCGATCGGCCGAGCAGCCAGAAAAACATCTCGGCAGCGTCATTGCAGTCGCGGAACTGCTCCCGGAAAGTCTGCCCCTCCAGCTTGTAGTTGGCGGTAGCAATATCGAAGTCCGGCTCGCGCACCCAGTCGCGCTTGGGCGCCTCCGTTCGCCAGTAGTTGTATTTCAGCAAGATTACGCATTCCTTGCCCGCTTGCGACGCCTCGACGGTGCCAGATCGAGTAGACCGTCAGAAAGATGGAACCGGCCGGCGCGGCCGACCGGAACGCCCCCCGGATTGCGCCGTAGTGTCCCATCTGCTTTGACAGCGAGAAGAGGAAATGGGAGCCGGGCAGCAGCTCGGTCGGCCCCAGGTCGAGCGAGCAATCCTCCGGGTAGTAGAAGACCTGCAGGTAGTTGAGCTCAGGTCCGTGTTTCGAGTTGCCGTCCCGGTGCCAGCCCTGGGCCGGGGAAGGGCACATGACGCGATGGTTGCTCATCACGATCGGCAGCCCGAAATTCTGGCTCAGCAGCGAGCGCACCGCGCCGGCCGCCTGCGGATTCAGGATCACGTTGTCGACAAACCAGTCCTCCGTCAGGATCTCGGTCGGCTCGTGCGACGGGTTGTGGTCCAGATAGTCAACGACCCGGCGGTTGATCTCGTCCGGAACCACGCCTTCCAGCAGCAAGAAGCCCTGCTTGCAAAACTCCAGTACCTGGCTATCGTTCAGTGTTGGCCTGCAAGTGTGTGTTCTCATTGTTCGAATTCTCCTCTTCGGCGGGCTAGATCACCATCCCCCGCAACCGTAAAATTTCGGGCGCTCCTTCGAAAACGTCAACCACACAAACCTAGGTCCATTTCGTATAGCCGCCCGGGGGAACAGCTTCCGCCGCCACTATCGCACCTCGTAGATCTCTGCCCGCTCCTGCGCAATACGATTACGCGTCAGGTCCTGCAGCTCGGCCGGCATCCGTTCGAACGTCTCCGGCCAGACCGGCTGATGTCCGCCCTCGCGCGCCAGATTCCACCAGGGTGGATAGTAGGCGATGTTGAGGGCCATGCGATGCTGGTCCTGTGTCGTATTGGCCCCGTTGGCATGCCATACGCCGCCGTGCCACAGGAAGACCGACCCGCGGCGCCCCGTGATCGGCAAGAGCCGCTTGTCATCCGCCTTCATGCCCCTGGGCGGGCGGCGGCGCAGGCGGTGGCTCGTTGGCATTATGCGCGTCGCCCCGATCTCCTCCGTAAAGTCGGTCATCATCCAGATGGAGTTGATCATCCAGGGCGTGTCGGGCAACAGCTCCGGCAGGTCCTGCGCCGAGTCCGTGTGCACGCCCCCCGCCGGCGCGCCCGGCTTGACCCACTTGGAACAGGCTTCTGCCAGGCGAATCTCCTGCCCGAGAAAGTGCCTCGCAACCGCCAGCACGTCCGGATGGGCGGCGCAATCCCAGCTCATCTCCTCCAGGTTGAGCAGACTGAACAGGGTCTGGTAGAGGTCATCATCCGGGTCCTGGAAGTAGGCGCGATTGCCCGCGTCCTCGTGCATGGCAAAGAATCTCTTTGCCATCCGTTCCGCCTGTTCGGCAGGGATCGCCTCTTCCAGAACGCAGTAGCCGAACAGGTCCAGATGCTCAATCGCCTCTTGAACTTTCACCCTAATGTCCTTTCCCCCCAATGTCCCTTCTCCTCTGCGGGCGGTCGCTCACCGCTCCAAGATGAACTCGCATCCCAGCCCGTAGCTCCTGCTCTCGTCCAGCAGCACGGCAAGGTTGGGAAACTGGACGACCCGCCAGCCGTCGCGCACCGCCTCCAGAACCGTCTGATACGGCCAATCCTCCGCATCCGGCATCTCCTCGGCGATCTCTCCGCCCTCCATCAGGAGCATGCCGTTCACCGGACTGGTCAGCGACGTGCTGGTCGCCTGCAGGTAGAGCAGGTCCTGGCTTTTTCCTTCGCTGCCACTGACCGCCTCCAGTACGTCGTTCAACATCTCTTCGCTGAGCGTCTCGGCGCGGTGGGCTTCGATGCATTGTTGCAGTTTTTGCTTTATTTTTCGATTACCCATCGTTTTATTTCCTTGTCGTATTAGCCCGCTGGCGGGGCCCATGCTCACAAACTGCGTTCGGGCCGCTTCGACAGTTGGGCAAAGAGAGTGTGCCCCATCGCAGGGACAGGCACCTGACAGCGAGAGAGGGGTTCAGCCGCTGAAGAGTGGCCGTACCTTCGCTGCGAGAGCGCGGAAAACGTTTGCACACATAGGGGGCCACCTTTCGCCCACTCACTGAGATTTCCTTAGTTGCAAACGGGCCAGCGTAACCTCCGGTTGCCATGTACCTATCTGAACGGTTGGGACCTCGGTTTCGAAATTGTAGACAACCAAGCGAAACTCGAATTCACCTGGCGGCAGGTCGGTTGGAATTACTAGGACGTGCAGGGTGTCAACCCGCCCTTCCTCCGACCACATGTTTGTAGGCCGATGAATTCGGTCCCGCAGGACAGCGTCCTCCTGGAACATCCTTTCCCCGTTCTCATTGTACAGTCGCAGGGAGACCGAATAGTCGATATTCATTTCTTGGGTTTATCTGCCACTGCATCGCCAGCCACATCGGGCGGTCACGTTCCAGTTCTAGCATCCGCGGCGCAGCGATCTGCTCCTCGCCCTGGCCCAGCGCAAGACCCTTTAGCACGATTCCGCCATCATACTCGACTGTCGGCGGGACGATGTCCCCATAGAATGTCCAGGGACGAATCAAAGAGATATCCGCGAAACTGTGAACGAGAAAGCTGGAGTGCTCTTCGCTACCCTGGAACCGCCCGTACCTGTTCAGGAGTACGGCGAACTGCTCGGAATCTTCTCCCATCCAATGCACGCTGTCCTTCCACTCCACAACCTTCACTAGTGAAACAGTCTCTTCGCCGGCAATCGCGGTTTCGACTCGATGGACGAAGTCCGGCTTGGCCGGATCGAAAATGTGAGCAGGAGCCTCGCCCTGGTACAAGTATCTGAAGTTCCAATCATGCTGGTAAGTGGGAATCAGGTAGACAGTGCCGGGTTCTGATGGCTGCACGTTCAGAGTTTGGGCCAGTTCCAGCCAGGGCACTCCGTGATGCCACGGTAGTTCGGTCTCAACCTTCCCCAACTTGGATTGGCCTTGGTATATTGCCGCACCCTGGACCAGAATCAGGCCGCTTGCCGCAATCGCCACAGAAACAGCACTCAGGGAAGCGAGTTTACTGGGAAGGCGCTCCTTCACGAAATGTAAAGGCTCCCATATCCCGACACCCACGAGAAGGTAGATTGCAGGCACAGCACCCATCATGCGCAGGAAGTTTGGTCCCCGGTGAGCCGCCAGCAACGACGGAAAGAGCAATACCAGCGACCAGAGTAGCAACAGGCGATAGGAGGCTCCCTCTTTCCAGCGCCACAGGGCCACACATGCGCCTGACCAGAAAAAGAGTGCTTCCCATGGACTCAAAAGAATCTTGTCAGGCAAGCTCGCGCCGTCTCGAAAATCAAATGCATATCTATGGTCCCAAAAGACTGTTCAGAATTGCACCCAACGCGCCTGCTGAACTGTGCTCAGGGAGGAAGATCCAGACCATCTTGCTGCGCATGAAAAAGTGGTCGGGATGTAGAGCAAAGTGGATGAGAATTGGCGCGGCCACCAAGGCAGACACCGCCAAAAACACGGATACCAAAGGCACTGCAGCCCGCACTCCAGACCTGGTGACGGAACGAAACGGCAAGAGAAAGCTCAAGCCAAACAAGAGAAATAGAATCGGCACAAAACGCGCCGCAATGTATGTGTACGGCGTCAGCCCGGCACAGATTCCTGCCAGAGCGACCCGCCACAGACTACCCCGCCTCCAACCATCCCATAGAACCGCCAAGCTCAGGCTAAGAAACAACGGCAAATAGGGGGCCCTGAGAGCCAATCGTCCAGCCCCGTTATTGTCACCTGAGACTGCAAGCAGGCCGGCCGCCACACCGCCTATCACCAGCCCACGCCATGGGGTGGCCTGCCCATCCTTGTTGCGCCCGAAGAGAATCCCACCCAACCAAAAAACAACAAGAACCGTGGCAGAACTTACCAACGCCGTCGGCAGGCGTAACGCCAGGACACTGCGGCCAAAAAGGGAAGTTGTCAAGGCAGTTGCGTAGACTATCATTCCTTCGCGACCGTAATTCCTGGGGAAAAAGACCGCGTGCTCTCCTTGCAGCACGCGCAGCGCATCCACGCCATGCGCCGATTCATCATAGAAGAGCCCCAACGGACTCTCATTCAGGCCGTAAAGACGCAAGGACAGCACAACTAGGGCCAGCACCACTACAATCCCTGCTGTTGCCAGCTTGATGCGTAGCGGTTCATCCCACAAGAACCTCCCGGCTCCAGGCGCCCCTTGCCTTGTAGATACAGACTGTAGTTGACTCACACTCAACCCATTGCAACCGATTCTGTCGACGTCTTTTTCGAACGTCTCCACACGTAGCAGCAGGAGTCGGTCCCTGCTTCGACCCACGCGCAGGAAAGTAAATTATCCAAATAACTCCAGCGCATTCTCACCCAAGACGGAGGCCTGTTCCTTCTGCGAAAGGAAACGCGTGTGTAGCTTCGCGAGTTCGATGTACTGCCTGTACGTCGCGTGGACGAGCGTGCCCGGCTGGTCGCTGCCCCACATGACCTTGTGCGCGCCAATCCGCCCGATCGCCGCTCGCAGGTAACGTTCTACTGTCGGGAAAGGATACCTCTCCTCCTGGACATAGGCAATCAGCGAAGCGCAATCGAACCAGACGTTGGGCAGCCGGCCAAGGTCGATCTGTTCCTGCCACTGCCGCCACAAGTCGGGGTCGGCTTCGGCTGCCGGCGACGGCTGGCCCAGGTGTGCCACTACCACCTTCAGCTGCGGATGACGTTCGGCGATGACGCGCACGGCCGCCGTCTGGTATGAACGGCTGCCAACGCCCCCCAGGTCCAGCACCAGCACCAGTTCGCGCCGCTCCAACTCCTGCCACAGCCAGACCAGGTCGACCGCATCGAGCCGTGCCTGCGGATGAATGCCGCACAGCCCGGTCGGCACCGAACATTCCAGCTTGAGCGCGCCAAACCTCGCTTCCGAGCCCCCCGTCTCGAAGAGTTCGTCGAAAGTGGAGCGGCTGTCCTCCATCCACGGGTCGAAATAGGCCGCGCCTACAAGCCTGTAACCGAATCGCTGCAGCGCTTCGGAAACATAGCCGTTGCATTCGCCGTAGAACGGCCCCTGCAGCAACACCGCCCTGTCCACGCCGGCCCAGTCGAGATTGGCCAGCAACGTCTCGGGGGGTATAGCTCAGCCCCTCACCAAATGGAGGTGTAACCTGCCGTTCTTCAGGACCGACCATCGCCCGCCCGTAACCCAGACCCCGTGTCGGTCCGGCGGCATTGAGGCCGTCAATTCGGGGGAAAATGTGGCAGTGAGCGTCAACCAGCATTGGCAGTTCTCAGAGCAACTTCCCGAATGCCTGCGCCGCCGAGAACGGGGGCGCATCCGTGGGGGATCCTTCGATTTCGTATAGCAAGGGTGGGCAGGCCGTCAGTCGCCCATCGCTCGCCGACCGGCAGGCGTCAACAGGACGATGCGCCCCAGAATCTCTCCCGTGCGCAAGACCGCCAACGCCTCGTTCGCCTCCTCCATCGGGAAAGTCTGGGTTACGATCGAGCGGATCCTGCCCTCCGCCATCAGACGTGAGACGCTGATAAGGTCCTGCTTGCGCCCCGCGCGCGTGCCGATGATCTCCAATTCGTTCTGCGCCAGGTACTTGCCTTCGACAGGGTAAAAGTCAGGCGTGTAGCCGACGATTACCAGGCGTCCGCCGTGCCGCAGCGCGTTGATACCGGTCCCCATCGTCTCCGTCGTACCCACGATGTCGATCACACAGTCAACGCCCAGCCCGCCGGTGCGTTCGCGCACCGCGGCGGAGATATCCACCTGGTCAGGGTTAAGGACTTCATCTGCGCCGAGCTGGCGGGCCCAATCTGCCTTCGCTTCCGACAGTTCTACCGCCAAGACGCGCGTGCCCGCCGCTTTGGCCAGCTGCACGGCCATCGAGCCCACCCCGCCGACGCCGATGATAAGCACGCTTTCGCCCAAACGGAGCCCGGCGCGGTCGACCGCATGAAAGCCTGTCATGCCGGCGTCGCAGCAGACCGCGCTGTCCGGCCATGCAACTCTCTCCGAGACGCGCACCAGCTGGCGCGCCGGTATGGCCAGGTATTCGGCATAGCCGCCGTGCCGGTCCTTGGCGCCCAGCACGCCGCCCATATTGACGCAGATCTGCTCGCGGTGGGTCCGACAGGGCAGGCAATCTCCGCACGTGGTGAAATTGTAGATGATAACGCGGTCGCCAGCCTCGAACCCGTTTACCCGTTCACCGGTCTCCGCCACAACGCCGGCGACCTCATGGCCTATGATGAATGGCAGTTCCGGCGTGTAGCCAAATCCGTCCAGAAGCTTCAGGTCGGTGCCGTCGATTCCGCAGGCCATGACCTGCACCAGCACCTCATCGGGTCCCGGCGCCGGCGTAGCCACCTCCTGCCATGCCAGCGGCTCTTTGAACGCCCGCAGGACGGCCGCTTTCATTGGAATGCCTCCTGATTTCTGCCGGCAAGCGCAGTCGTCTCACCTTCGCGACCGGGCAGTGGCAACGGGTCAATCCTCTGCGAGAATGTCTTCCAGGAACGTCTTGCCTTCCGCCAAAACCTGCCTCGGATTGTCGGGATAGCCCCACGCCATCGCCTCGTACTCAAGCGATATGTAGCCGTCGAATCCGTTCGCGACCATGGTCCTGATCAGGCCGCCGAAATCGATGTCGCCCTCGCCCAGCGGCGGAAAACCGAAGTTCTCGCGATCGCCGCCGGCGTCCTTTGCGTGCATGTGCTTCACCTTGTCGCGCACCGCCAAGTAGGCGTCAAGCACGGCATCGCCGCGCACATGGTAGTGTGCCGGGTCGAAGAGGACGCCGAGCGTTTCAAGCCCTTCTGTGCCGAGAAGCCGCTGCAAGCGCGCCGAACTGTGGACCAGCGACCCGTAGGGACTGGCCGCCTCGATCAGGATCATCACGCCAAGCCGTTCGGCCTCCGACGCCAGGTCGCGCATCGCCTCCAGGCACCAGTCCCAGTAGGTGCTCTCCCAGCCGTAGAACAGCTTGGCGCCGCAACCGGTGATCACGTACGGGACCTCCATATCCGCGGCCAGGTGCAGCGCGCCGCGAATGAACTCGACGTTCTCCCGCCGCACAGCGGGCTCGCCGTGTATCACGTTCGTGTGCGCGTTGAGCGCGCCGATTGCGATGCCCGTCTGCTGTGCGTAGCTGCGTACCGCGCGCCGCCGGCCGGCATCCGCCGCCGAGCTCATATGCGGCTTGGGCGGCGGGATGAAAGGAGGCGCCAGCTCCAGGCTGATGTCGATGGCCTGGTAGCCGTCCGCCGCCAGGATATCGATCGCCTGCTCCACGCTGTACTCGTGCAGAAGGCCCGAATTGCAACTCAGTCCCTTCATGATACCTCCGCTTACCCAATCGGCGGCAGGCCCACGATCGCGCGTGCCTCCGCCGGCGAGGCGATCTCCCTGCCGATCTCACGCGCGATGCGTACCGCCTTTTCCACCAGCTCGGCGTTGGTCTTGGCATAGACGCCGTCCTCGATAAAGGGACAGTCCTCCATGCCGATGCGCACGTGGCCCCCGATCGCGATCGTGTGGGCCACCATCGACCAGTAGTTGGGCGGGTCCATGCAGCTCATGCTGAAGTTGGCACGCGGGGGCAGATTGTCCACCATGTACTGTAGCGCCTTGGGCGTCGGCGGGGTCCAGCCCTGGCCGGCCCAGCCGAAGAAGAGCGTCAACCACAGCGGTTCAGGCAGCAGGTCCTTCTCAGATTCGCGTACGCCGTCCTCAGTCCAGAAGTCACCCCCCCGGATCTTTCCAATCGCCCAATACGCCCCCGTGTTAAAGCATTCAATCTCCTGTTTGACGCCATTCTTCTTGGCCAGGCTGGAATACCTCCTGAGTTCCGGAATCGGGTGAATCGAGTAAATCGGCGTCGGCGGATAGTCTGGATCCGGCTGGAAGTACTCATCGTGGGAATTGAAATTGATCGAGCTCATTTCCGGCTTGAGTTCCCGCCACAGCTCCAGCTTCTGCTCCAGGCGCATGCTGGCCAGCCCAAACTGCACAATCGGTTCGCCCGCGTCCCGGACGCGGTCGGTAATGTCGCGCCAGCCTTCCAGATCGGGTATCGAGAGCTGCTTGCCATCCGGCTGAATGACTGGATCGGAGACGTATTTGCCGTGCGTATGGACGACGGTCGCGCCGGCGTTCATGGCGCGTATGTACTCTTCGGCAACCCCCTTTGTATCGCTGCAATGGGTCAGGAAAGGATTGCGCGGATAGGACCCCGCCGAATCGGTCGTCACAGTGATTACCAGTTTTCCCATGATCTTCCTTTCATTTCGTTTTTGCCTGGAAACCACCTTCGTCTTCAGGACTGTTTCGAATCCGCGTAGGCGATGCCCTGCAGCTCCAGCTGGTCTGCAAAATGACAGGCAACGTGGTGGCCCGGCCTCAGTTCGGTCAACTCCGGCACGTCGGTCGTGCATACATCCTCCATGTAGTTGCAGCGCGGGTGGAAGACGCACCCGGACGGCGCGTTCGCCGGGTCGGCCGGTTCGCCTTCCAGGTTCAGGCGCTGCATGGCGTGATGTGGATTGGGACGCGGCACCGCCGAAAGCAGCGTCTCGCTGTAGGGATGCTTGGGATTGCGCAGCAGCTCCTCCGATTCCGCCACTTCCACCAGCCTGCCGACATACATCACCGCGATCCGATTGCTGATCTGCCGCACGACGCTCATGTCGTGGGCGACGAACAGGTAGGTCAGGTCCAGGTCGGCCTGCAGGTCCTGCAAAAGGTTGACGACCTGGGATTGGATCGACACATCCAGCGCAGAGACCGGCTCGTCGCAGACGACCAGCTTTGGGCGCTGCACCAGCGCGCGGGCGATGCCGATCCGCTGCCGCTGCCCGCCGCTGAAACTGTGCGGATAGCGCGGCAGATGCTCCACGCGCAAGCCCACCTCAGCCACCATGGCGGCGACCCGGTCTTCCAGCTCCTGCCCGCGGGCGATGCCGTGCGCCAGCAGCGGTTCGCCGACCAGCTCCAGCACTGTCATGCGCGGATTCAGCGAAGAGAAGGGGTCCTGAAAGATCATCTGCATATTTCTGCGAAACGCCTTCAGCTCCTGTCTATTGCTGTCCTTTGGCTGGCGATTCATCGACCTGCGACGGGGAACGCGCGGCCGTCCACCATGAATTGTCTATGCAAATGGGAGATGTGTTGCCGTGAACTATACGCGCACGATGTGTATAATTCAAACAAAGTATCCAGTTATTTTCCGTTTTGTCAACTTGGTCGAACGCGCGGTACGCTTATCGCGCTCTGGCCCCCCCACGCCATTCTTTGGGACCGTCCAAGTGTCGACTCTGGTCACAATTCTTCTGTTCGGTTGCGCCATCGGGATCGTATTCGCGTTGATCATGATCTCGCTGAACAAGATTACCCAGCGCGTTTTCGAACAGTATGGCGTCAAGCTCAAGGATGCCAACTTCATCGTGAATCAGGGCCGTCCGCCCGAATCCTGGGTAGAACCGTTCCGCCGTCAACTGGCCGAGACCTCTTCCGGCTATGACACCAGCACGCGCGTGGGCGAGCGAGCCAAAAGGCTATGCCTCAAGAGGCTCAAACATCTGTTGAGGTTTATGGAGAAGGGTAAGTTCTATGACAACGACAGGACCCGCGTGACGGTCTTGAAATCGCTCAGAAGGGAATATGAACGGTGGACCGCCTCAGACGGCGTGCAGCTTATCCTGGAGGAAGGTGAAGAGTAGAGCGAAGATTGAGCGAGAGAGCCGAACCCGAACGCATTGCATCGATTCAGCATAACATAGGCGCAAGCCACGGGTCTGATAGCTCCTCCCGGCGAAAGCGCTATAGGCTGGAGGCAGCAGCAACGAGACGGCTACCACATCACCCAGCCACCGGAATTGATGTCCTGCCCAGACATGTTGGCGGCATCATCCGACGCCAGGAAGACCGCAATCGCAGCCGCATCCTCTGAACCGGAGCCCTTCTCAACGAAACCTTCATCTGCGCACCAGCGGCCGGCAATGACTGCCTTCGATCCCCGATCACGGTAGCGGCGCCGCGCGGCGTCCTCGTCGAACTCATCACCGCGGTAGGCCGCGCGCGCCCGTTCCAGTTCCATTGTCCGCTCCTCGTGCGTGCCCGGGCAGATCGCATTGACCGTGATGTTGTACCGGCCTACGTCGGCGGCCAGCGTGCGCGTGAACCCTATTGCGCCCATTTTGGACGTTGCGTAGGGCGTTCTGTGAGAGAGCGGCTGCTTGCCCGTGCCCGAACTGAAGTTGATCACCCGGCCAAACCGTTTGCGAATCATCTCCGGCAATGCGTACTTGCAGCACAGGAACATCGAGTCGAGATTGACGGCAAGCGTCTTGCGCCACGACTCCAGGCTCATTGTCCAGACATCCTCGGTCGGGCCGGCGATCCCCACGACATTGACCAGAATGTCGACAGTCCCGAAGCAGGCAAGCGTATCCTCCACCATCCGGCCGACAGCCTCTTCCTGCGACACGTCGGCCTGGAGGCATAGCGCCTGCCCTCCGGCCTCGTCTATCCTGTTTCCCACCCTCTCCTCAAGCTGTTCGACCGCGATGAGATCGCTAAGCGCCACGGCGGCCCCCTCGGCGGCAAAGCGCAATGCGACCGCCTCGCCGTGCCCGCGCCCGGCTCCCGTGACAATTGCCACCTTGCCATCCAGCCTGCCCATCGCCGGCCTCCTCCTATCTACATTCGCTTCCGGTTTGTATGACTTGGATCCAGCGTTCTACTGCGAGTGGCGCTTCACTGCCGCCTCGTCCAGCTCCACGCCCAGGCCCGGCCCCGTCGGCGGGATGACGAAGCCCTTTTCAAAACGGATCGGCTCCCTGAATATCTCCTGGTGCAGGCCGGTCCCGTTGTACTCCTGGATCAGGAAATTGGGCGAACAGGTATCAAGCTGGACGGCCGCCGCCGCCGCCACCGGCCCACAGTACATGTGCGGCGCGATCATGGCGTAGTGCGCCTCGGCCATGCCCGCGATCTTCTTCGACTCCAGAATGCCGCCGCACTGTCCCACATCCAGCTGCAGGATCTGCGCCGCCTGCTTCTTCAGCAGCTCGGCAAACTCGAACTTCGTCACCAGCCGCTCGCCGGTGGCGATCGGAATGCTCGTGTGCGCGGCCACGCGCGCCATTTCGTCGATGTTTTCCGGCGGGACCGGCTCCTCGAACCAGAAAGGGTCGTACTCCTCCAACACCTTGGCGACCCGGATCGCGCCGGCAGTGCTGAACTGCCCGTGCGTGCCGATGCCAACTTCCAGCTCATCGCCAACCGCGTCGCGGATGCACTGAAAGATCTTGGCTACGTGGCGGATCGTTTTCAGCGAGTAGTCGCACGGGTTCGGGAATATCGGCTGGAACGGATCGAATTTACAGGCGGTATTCCCCTCCTCAACCAGCTGCGCCGCAATCTCCCCCGCCTTCTCCGGCTGCTCCCAGATCCCCTCTGACGGCATGTAGGCGTAGGCGCGCAGCTTGTCGTGGCAGCGCCCGCCCAGCAGGTTGTAGATTGGCTGCCCGGTCGCCTTGCCGACAATGTCCCAGCAGGCCATCTCGATCGCGCTCAGCGCCGGCGTCATGTCCAGCCCCGGGTGTCGGTAGTCGTGCCGCGAGGCATAGATCGTCTGCCACAGCTTCTCAATATCAAACGGGCTGGCGCCGATGACAAACTGCTCCCCCAGGTCCTTGATCAGCCTGACCTGTGCGTCCAGGTTCCTGGCGTTGCCGGAAGGCCGCTCGCCCAGCCCCTCGATGCCCTCGTCGGTGATCAGCTTCACGAACAGCCACAGGCTGCCGCCGCGATAGGGCGGAACATTGTTGATGATGATCGTCTCAACGTCTTTGATTTTCATGCCTTTTCTCGCTCGATTGGCCCGCCGTCATTGCATCAGCGGTCGCGTTTACATCTCTTCGATTTCGCTCGCTGGAATCGCTGAGAGCTGCGGGAAAGGTCGTGCAGGTACCCAAATATACAGGAGCGGACAGGTCGTGTCAATCGGAAAAGAATCGGGCCCGGGGCAATCGCATCAAAATCTGGACGCCAAAATTTCGCACGAAGGGCGCCCACAAGGGGCGCCCCTACGGATTGTCGTTCGTTTTCGGCTGGTAAACCGGTCTCCAGTCGCCGAAAACCTTAAGAATGCGCGACGGCGCACTATTGCCTGCACTGTTCTCGGCGTTGTTTCAAAGTTGGGCTCGAATCAGGAAGTGTCGCGGGTCTTGGCCCAATTGGATGCAGTCGCCCGGACTCGGCCCCTGCGTCCACACGCCCCCTGCGTCTACACGCTCCCTACGTCTTCGGCTGGATTTCAATGCGGCATAACGCCCCGCCGACAGGTAGCGACGGACCCGGATTTGTCCTTAGACAAACGCCCGCCAACTGTGTTAGCGTAACCGCATCTCCGCCGCAGACCGCCAACGACTGAGGATTCCGTGCTAGACCCAAACACAGTCCACGTCCATATCCACCCCGACATGCACACGCCCGACTGGGACTCCCGCTTCATGCGGGCGGCCGACCCAGAGCAGATCGCGGCACTTGCCGCCCGCGCCGGCGGGACCGTCTTCTGGGCTTTCGCCAAGTGCGTGCACGGCAGCGCCTACTACCCGACGCGCGCCGGCCACCAGCACGAGACGCTCGCCGGCCGCGACCTTCTCGCCGAGGTCATCGCCGCCCTGCGCGCCAGGGATATCGCCAGCGTCATCTACTACTGCACCTGCAACGACACCTGGGCCGCCGACCGCAATCCCGACTGGAGCCAGCGCAACAGCAAGGGCGAGGCCCTGCCGGAAGTGAGTATCAACGACTTCCCCTGGACCTGCCTGAACTCACCCTATCGCCAGCGCGTTCTCGAGCAGCTGCGGGAACTCGCCGAGGGCTACGACGACGCCGTCGGCATCTTCCTCGACCGGGTCGACTGGGGCCCGGGCGGCTGTTACTGCGACTACTGCCAGCGCGCTTTCAAAATCGAGACAGGCCACCCGCTGCCTACCCGAGAACAGTGGCAGACGCCGCTGGGTCGCGTCTTCATGCTCTGGCGCAGTCGCGTCCTCCACGAGTTTCTGCGCGAGGCGCAGGCCCTGGTCAAGGCGGCCCAGCCCGATTGGGCCTTCAGCCACAACGTCTATCCCGAAACGCGCGAGATCGAATGGGTCGGCCAGTGGCCGGAACGCGACGTGCACATTGACGACGAGGTCCTCGTCGAGGCCTTCGGAGACTACACTTTCGAATGGATGCGAAACGCCACCTACGCCCGCGCCCTGACCTCGCGGCGGCCCATCATCTCCTTCGGGCGCTTCGTCGGCCCTATGTGGGACTGGACGACCAAGCCCCAGGCCCATCTGATGGCACAGTGCCTTACGCCGCTTGCAAACGGCTGCGACCCGATGCTGATCGACTCCTTCTATCCCGACGGCAGCCTCGATCCCGACGCCTACGCCGAGATGGCGCCCGTCACAGCCGCCGTCCGCGCCCGCTCTCCCTGGTGCGTTGAAGCCGACTCCCTCGGCTACGCCGCCATCCACCTTTCCCTGTCCACACGCCTCTACTACGCCGACGACCGTCCCGCGGCGTACCTGCATGACTTCAACGGCGCCTTCAAAGCGCTGGCAGACGGCCACATCCTTACCGATATCGCGCTCGGAAGGGACCTGACAGAGGACAGCCTGGGCGCCTACCGCGTTCTGGTCCTGCCGAATGCCGCCTGCCTCAGCGACGACCAGGTCGCAGCCGTTGCCCGATATGTCGAGCAGGGCGGCGGCCTCGTGGCAACACATTCGACATCGCTCTACGACGAACAGGGCAACCGCCGCGCCGATTTCGGCCTGCGCGACGTTTTCGGCGTCTCCTACAGGGAAGCATTCAACTTCAACACAACATTTCTGCAACTTGAAGCCGGCAGCGCGATTGGAGTGGGATTGCCGGCTGGTACGCCTCTTTCCCTGGCAACGCCCCAATGGAAGGTCGAGGCGCAGGCCGGCACAGAGACCGCCGCCACAGAGACCGCCGCCACAGTGGTCCTTCCCCTGGTCGACTACGGCATAGCGCCGCGCCGCATCACCTGGGGCGATCCGCCACCCGAAATGCCGACCGGCCATCCGGCTGTAACCACGCGTCAGCATGGCAAAGGGCGCGTAGTATACATCGCCGGCCTTCCCGAACGCGCCTATTTCCAGAGGCACTACATTCACTGCCGCCAACTGCTTCTCAACGCGGTCCGCTGGGCAGCTGCAACCGGGCCGCCGGTTACATTGGATGGCGGCGCAGGTCTGAAGTTGACCGCCTTTCGACAGCCGGTTGCCGCGCCAGGGGACGCACCCGGGCGCAAGAAAAACGCCGGCTCAAGGCTGGTCGTGCATATCGTCAATTTGCAGGCGGTACCCGGCCACGATATCAGGCATGGCCAAGTCGAAGGGGCGGGGCAGCTAAACTGGGCCAATCCGATCGAAGAAATCGTGCCCGCGCACGATGTCCTGCTGCGGATCGACGCGCTGGCAGGCGCCGCGAGGCGCGTCTACCTGGCGCCGGAAGGCGAAGAACTGGCTTTCGAAATCGAAGACGGGGAAATTCGCGTCAGAGTGCCTACCGTGCACTATCACACAATGGTCGTTGTCGAATGAGTCGTAAAGGGGAGGAGGTGGAAACGAGGAGTGTTTAGGCTCTCCTCCTCGTTGCTACTGCCCTCTTCGGTCGTTTCGTCCTCTTCCTCTTCCTCTGCGACAACGGGCACTAGCTCCAGCGAGCCGGAAACGGTTACATAGAAAGCCGAAACCCACCCATTGCCGCTGGGCAGGTCGGCGATCGCGACCTGGACCCAGTCACTCTCCTCTGTACGTCCGACGGCGTTGAACTCGACGCCGGCTGCCGCTCTGGCTACAATGTCGTACTCCGTTCCCGGGCCGGCCCGCACGTTGAGGCGCACACCGACAGTGTTGACCGTTACCACAACCTTCTCGAGGACTTCCTCAGTCGTCGGGTCCGACAAGAACTCCCCAACCGGCAACGTGTCGCCGTTTACAACAAGAAGCTCCTCGGCTGCTGCCCAACCGTGAACGCCGTCGTCGTCATAGACGAAGAACCATTCACTCTCTTCGGTGCGATATGCCGCGGTCAGACGCTTGCCTGCTTCGAAATGGGCAACAAACGCGCCATCTTCATTCTGCCACAGATTGGCCCCGTCGATTCGCGCCAAAGCAAGCGCCGTCGGACCTTGTGGCGGCACAAACGGAGTCGCAGTCGGCTCCATCATCTCTGGCTCAGCTGTCGCCTCCGGGGTCGCTTCAACTGTGGGCTCTGGCGTGCCCGTGTCAGCCATCGCGTCCCCCGTTGCCTTGGGCGTCACGTTCCCGGCCGCCACCGGGGTCTCTTCCGCCATCGCACCGTCGGGCGTAGCGGTCGCCGTCGGTGTGGCCGTTGCAGCAGCCGTCGGGTCCGGCTCCACCGGAGCCGTCGATGTCGCCGTCGCCGCGGGCATGGCAGTCGGGCTGCTTTCCGCAGTCGGTTCGGAAGTCGACGTAGGTGTCGGCGTAGGTTGCTCGATTGGCAGACGGCTCAGCCCGGCAGCCAAGAGTGTCCTCACTTCAACCCAGCCTTCGGACTCATCCCGTGTCTCAACCAGCACCCACTTCAGGTCCTGTGAGCGCAGGCGGGCCGTTACCAGCGTGCCGCCCACCAGGCTCTGCAACGGTTCGCCGTCAGGGCGGTCATGGAGTTGTGTCCCCTGGCTTCGGACGACCGCCAGCACAGTCGGCGTGATCGGAGTCGCCTGCGACAACGCTTCCGTCGCATCGCTGCCGAAAACCGACCCGGGCCGAATCAACGCGACGCAGAGCAGCAACGCGAAGCCTACAACGATTCGAATCTTCATCGCCCTCTCCCCATCGCAAAAAAGCGGCGCGTCTTCGATTGCTCCTCGCTTGGAGCAGATGCCTCTACCGGTCCCGCGACTGTCTGACAGCAGCGGAGGCACTCGGTCAGTCGCCCGCCAAACATTCTCTCTCCACTGAGGCTACACAAGGGGGGGGTTCAGGGCGCCTGCCCCCCTTCTTCTTTGGCGACGCCGGTCAGCTGGCAACATGTTAAGCATGCCCGTCACGTGAACTTACCGAGCTCTATTCAAATGTCGCCGAGACGAAGATTCCCGGGTTGAACTGCGCCGTGCCTTCTACCGGTAACCGGATGGTTACCGGGAAAGTTGAGTTGCCCTTGCCCGGCACACTGATCGGCGAAATTTTGTGAATCGTCGACATGACCGAGATCTCGTCGCTGCCGAATCTTGTGATCCGAACCGGATCGCCAACCGACATCGTCAGCACCTTGTCCTGTGGAATCCCTACCACCAACTCCAAAGCGTTTGCGTCTCCGATCTCCGCTACAGTTGACGACCCGCCGACCATCTGCCCTTCTTCGACATCGAGCATCAGCACTATGCCTGTAAACGGCGCACGCACTTGGGCCTTGACGAGTCGCTGCTGCGCCTCCTCCAGGTCAATCAGAGCCTGGCTCACGCGCAGTTCGGCAGACCGCCGGCTACGCGTCAGCTCCTTGATCCGCTCCACCGTGGCCTCGGCCGACTTAACCTGCGCCCTACCCACCGCCATGTTGACTTCCGAGACCCCTCTTTCCAGCTCGTTCAGCGCGTGCTGCGCCAGCTGGGCGGCCGCCAGAGCGCCCTGTACTTCGGACGTGCGCGGCGGCTGGGTCGCTTCCACGAAGGCCGCCTGGGCCACGTTCAAATCGATGGTGACGCGATGTAAGTTGGCTGCCTGCGGCGTGCCGCCTGCGTCCCCTCGCCAGGAAATCTCGTTGTACGCCCGCTGCGCCAGTGCCACCGAAAGCTCGGCCCGCTCCACGTTTGCGTGTAACTGTTGCAGCCTCGCGTCAGACGGTCCGGCCAGAATCTCATTGTATCGGGCCCAGGCGGCGTTCGCTTGAGCCTGCAAAGCAGCGACCTCCTCTTTTGTCGCTCCCCCCGCCTCCAGCTTGGCCAGGTTGGAACGCGCCAACTCCAGGTTGGCTTCGGCTACCGCCAGCTCGGTCTCAGATGACTGCTCATTGATCTCAAGCAAAGCCACGCGCGCCAACTCCAACGCGATTTCCGCCCGCTGCACGCTCCAGTCCAGTTGTGCCGCATCCAGTCGCATCAGCTGCTGACCTTCCTCCACCAGGTCGCCGACCTCGACCAGGAGTTCCAACACCTCGCCGCCCACGCCCAGCGCCAGCGCCCGCGATCTCCCCACCTCCAACGAGCCGAAATAGGTCGGCGACGCCAACTGCGCCTCCGCCGATTGCGGTTGCGCTAGCGTAGCCGGCGCCAGCAAAGCCCCGAACCCGCCGCCGCGGGTTAGAGCGACGGCCAGCGCTATCAAAACAATGAAGAAAAGGCCGGGCAGTATCCGGCTGACTATTCGTATCATCTTGGCCTCCTCCGAAGACGAAACGCCTCCGAAGCCTCGGTGGCTCTTGTCTGTGGGGAAACAGAGACGGAAATAGCGGATCGCCCCGCGGTTCCAACCGGCGGCTCTCCAAGAAGTACCGCTCAGATCGAGGCGAACAGCGCGTCGCGGACAGTATACCAATCGTGTCCGATCGACGCAAAGCCGTTCGTGACTTTACCGAAAAAGGGAATGATCCTTTCGGAGGCGCCTGCGAGTTATGCCGATGCGACTGAACCGGTCCTTGCCGCACGCAAGCGCAGAACGGGTCGGGCACTCCCGCTTTCCTGCCCGAACGAAGCGCACAACGAAGTGCACGTTGCCGCCGTCAACCGGAATCTGCGCCCCAATGCCGGGAAATAGAGGACCGCGGCGCCGGCCGATTGCCCACGTGAACCGCCGCCTCAGTGTCAATTCCCTGGCTGCGCACTGCTCACCGCCGGCGAGGGCCGAACGAATCTCTAAGCCGACAGCCGTTCCAGCGACTCCTGCACCGTTGGCCGCCCGCCCGCTGCCACATCGTCGCGCCGCCGCTCGTGAAACACGGTAAGAATTCCGTTCGACTTTGCCAGCCCGTTGATTTCCGCACAATAGGCTTCCAGCTTCGCGCCGGGCAGCGCCCACAGCGCAATCTCGTCCGAAAGAGAGTCCAGATAGGCCCGCGCCCCGCAGCAGCCCAGGCTCATCGCCGCATGACCGCCGTTCGTCACCTGCGGCACCACGGCACAGGCGGGACGGCCCATCGCCGGCGGGACACCCTCATCAACCCGCGCGGCCGCCTCTGTCAGGATCAGGCTCTGCTGCGCGTGCGCAAAGAGCAGCACGACGTCGGCCGCAACCGGGAATTCGGCCAGTGGACCGTAGACCGTGTGCCGGACCGGCTGCTCGACCACCGGGATCGCGGCCACCTCCTCAGGGCGCACATAGTCAAGTCCCTGCATCGCCTCCAGCGCCGTCTGCAGTTCTGACGGCTGCGATTCAGACGCGCCCACTAGGTTGTGGGTGTGGACCCCAATGGCGCACAGCTCATGGTCCCTGGCGCTCGTCGAAAATACCCGGCTCGCCGCCTCCTGCCAGAAGGAGCAGCCCGCTGGGGCCACATCTTGGTAGGCTGGAACGCCGTCAGGTGTCTCGTCAACAAAGGCGAGTCCCACCGGCGGCATCGAAAGTTTCAGCGACTCGGTCAGTTGTGCGGCCTGCGTGCTGTGTGCGCCCATTTGAATGTTCTCCTTAACCTTGGTTAACCGGGGTTAACGCTTCTGCAGACTGATCCATGCCGGCTTCGGCCTGAATCCCAGCTTGCGGTTCAACGCATACATCGAACTGTCTTCTTCATTTCTTGCCCTGATCGTTTCCGCCCCGGCCGACTGGGCAAAGCGGACCGTATGCAACTTGAGCGACATACCCAGCTTTCGGCGCCGGTAGCTGCGTACGACGCCGGTCAGGCCCGTGTCCAGGTTCTTTCCGGTCTCGTCATTCCGCCACAGATTGCACATGCCCACGAACGAGCCATCCTGCGCAAGCGCGACAAAGCAGCCCTCCTCGAGCAGGGCCGGGTCCTGCAGGATCATCTCCTCGAACTCGGCCACCGTTGGCCTGGTTGGCGGGTCCGAGGAGGGCACGTCGAGGAGGAGCTCATGGCGCAGGTCGCGCAGCTTCCGCTTCCAACTGCTCACCTCCGCCTTCACCTGTCGCAGATTGAGTATCCGAATCCCGGCCCGTGCAACCTGTTCAAGATATTGCGCATGTCCGGCCGCATTGAATTCAGCCAGGCGCAACTCCGACGAAGGCCAGCGCATCTCCTCCCGAAAGTCCTCTTGCCGGAGGAAGCGGATGCGCGCCGCATCCTCCTCGCTCGCGCCGCAGCAAAGGCGATCGACCCTTTCGCCGCGCCGGGCCAGGAACGCAAGCAGGGCCGTGTACAGGGTGGGCAAGACCCGCCCCGTGGCGTGACCTGGGTCGATGCTGAAGTGCAGGTGTACGGTTCCCGCCTTGTACTGCCAGTAGGCCTCGAAGCAGACGCCCTCGGCGACGTATTCGTCTTCGTCTTCGGTCGCGATGAAGCGTTTGAAGATCTTGTCCCGCGGCCAGTCGGCATCTTCCTTTTCCAATCCGGCAGCCGTCTCCTGCCGTCCATCCGGCGAGATGACCCGGTGGAGCGCCGCAAGCGCCTCGTATCCCTGCGCACCTGGCTCAAACTCGCGGACTGTGTACATACAACGCTTCAACTCTCCAGAGAAGGCATGGAAACCGCGCCGTCGCGGCGTTCGTGCATGCTGGCTTCAATCGACTTCGGGTAGCGGTCGGGCAGATGGGATACCTCGTTCAGCCTCCGCAACGCGTCCGCAGGCAGCTTCCAACCGCCCGCGCCCACATTGTCGCGCAGCTGCCCCTGCGTGCGCGCGCCCACGATCGCACTCGTGATGGCAGGCTGGTCCAGCGTCCAACGGATCGCGACCTGGGCCGGGCTGCGTCCCAGTTCCGCCGCCACCTCCAGCAGCGCCTTCAACGTCTCGTCTGCATTGGCCGCGAAATTCCGATCCGGATAGGCCCAACCCTCCTCCGAACGCGTGCCCGGGGCCGTCCGCTGCCCCGGCAGGTACTTGCCCGTCAGAAAGCCGCCCCCAAGCGGACTCCACACGACCACACCGATTCCTTTCAGCTCGCAAACGGGAATGATCTCCTGCTCGATATCGCGCACAACCAGGCTGTACTGCGGCTGATACGCGGCGAACCGGTCCCACCCGTTGTGATCGCTCAGCCACATCGCCTCCATCAAACGCCACGCCTCGAAATTACTGCACGCAGTGTACCGCAGTTTGCCCTGCCGCACCAGGTCGTCCAGCGCCCGCAACGTCTCGTCCAGCGGCGTCTGAGCATCCACATGATGGATGTAGTAAACGTCGATATACTCCATCTGCAGCCGGCGCAGGCTGTCCTCAACTGCGTGCACCAGGTGGAATCGGCTTGCACCGGAGCTGTTTACGTCGGTCCCCATCGGGTTGAAGAACTTGGTCGCAACCACCGCGTCTCGCCGCCGCCCCTGCAGCGCCCTGCCCAGAATCGTCTCCGACGCGCTGTCCGCGTACGAGTTGGCCGTGTCGAAAAAGTTGATGCCGGCGTCGAAGGCCAGGTCTACGATCCGCTTCGCCTCCGACTCATCGCTGCCGTGGCCGAAAGTCATCGTCCCCAGCGAGATCTCAGAGACCTTCAGTCCTGTGCGCCCCAACCGGCGGTAGTTCATGCCCTTCTCCTTGCCCTGTGCGGTCTATCTCCTGCAGCCACGCCTACCGGACTCGCGCTAACAGTCCCAGGCAAATGTTGCCCGGGTGGTTCGGCAACTCACGTCCCTGTGACGGTCCTTTGCCGCCGGCGTCCAGCCCCAACTCTCAACAGGTGAGCTCGTCCTGCAGCCGCCGTGTCTTCAGCACAAAGGAGTCTTCGTTCAACGACACGTCCGCATAGCCGATTGCCTCGCCCCTGCCCACGTCCCGCTTCAGCGTCGCCCTTTCCGCAAGGCCGAGGGGAAGCAGGCCGTCGCGCCGCGCGATGCCCGCCTTCTCACACTGACCGACTACAGTGTATCCGCCCCCGCCGTCCAGCACTTCGCCCCGTTGCAAGTCCCGCTTGGCCACGGCAATGCACTCCGCGGTCGGCGTCGCCGCGCATGAACCGTTGGCAGCGCCGAAAAAGACCGCGCGTGCGATGCTGAGCGGCGCGGGAACCGCAACCAAGTGATAGGGCCGGTAGAGCAGAAAATTCTTCCCTTCGCCCCCTACGTGGCAGCCGTGATAGGCCAGGTCCTCCTGTGTGAACGGATGCTCCGAACGCACCACGGCAAAGACGCCCATCCGGATCGGGTTGGGAAGCATCGTGGCGCCATCCTCCGCCACCGAGTTGGCCAGCTCCACCACGCCGTGGCGGCTGAGCAGCCCGCCCTCCTCCCGCAAGCTGAGCTGCTGCGGGATCTCTTCCAGGTTGACCGAAGGCTCGTGCATGCCGCGCACGTCCGGCTCCAGCCCGGCCGCATTCGCCAGCGCGGTCATCTCCACCTGCGCCTTTGTGCCGTCGCGAAAGGAGTTGAACATCTTCAAATTGATGGTGCGCCGCTCGATATGCTCCGCCGAGAAGCCGTAACGGGCCGCCGCCGTATCCGGCGTGCCTTCGAAATCGTCGGCGTAGAAGATCGTGCCCCGGCCCGCCGCCACGATCTCCAGGCCCAGGCTGCGCGCCCACTCGACGATGTTCCACGTTACCGCCGGCTGGTCCCCGTCCACCATCGTATAGACGACGCCGGCGGCATCGGCCGTCCGGCGCAGAAATGGGCCGACCGTAACGTCCGCCTCCACGTTCACCATGACAACGTGTTTGCCGCTGCTCAGCGCGTGATAAGCGTGCCGCGCGCCCACTTCCGGCAGACCGGTGGATTCGACGACAACGTCAATCGATTCGCAGTCCCCCAGCGCCAGCCCGTCCTCAACGATGACAGGCTTGCCGGCCCGCACGGCATCCTCCAGCTCGGCGCCCGTCTCCGCGGTCCGTATCTCCTCCGCCGGCGCCCCGCTCGACTCATAGGCGTAACGCGCGTTGTGTGCGTTGATATCCGCGATCGCGGCTGCGACCATGCCCTGCATCTGCGAAATCTGCGCCACCAGGCCGGCGCCGAACTTGCCCGTGCCGATGATGCCCACCCGAATCGGATTGTCCTCAGCCGCCCGCTGGGCCAGTAGCTGCGCTATCACATGGTCCTCCTTGTCAGCCCGAAGCGTCCGCGTCCGGCTGCGGTGTGTAGGCCAGTTCCAGCGCCTTCTCCGATACCTCCAGATAGGTGCGGGCCAGCCTCTCGTAGACCTCCATTCCGTCCTGCGGAAACGGCGGCGGGCCGAGCCGCCGCAACAGGGCCAGGCGGATGAGCGGCGGGTTGATGTTGTAATGCAGCGCCCCCAGGTCCTGCTGAGTGCCCGCCGGCCCCGCCAACCGGCGCTGCCCCCAAAAGCTGTCGATCTGCACGGCCAGGGACGGCTCTCCCTCTTGGGCCGCAGCCGTCGTCTCCTTCGCGCCCATCGACTCTACCCCGGCCAGAGCCGGCCCAGTCAATGCCGGCCCTGACAATGCCGGCCCCGACAGTGCCGATTCCGACAATGCCGGCCCAGCATCAGTTCGCCCCGAGTCACCGTCACTGCGACGTCTGCGCAGTCCGGCCAGGATCTGCTGGCGGTCCTGTCCGCGCAGCCGCAGCAACAGCCAAGGGTCGTCCGTGATCATTTGCCCGAACAGGTGGAGCGCCACCAACACATGTCTGCACGAACCCTCTGCGGCGCCGCAGCCGCTGCAGGCCGCCAGGATCTCCTGGGGCGCCGGCGTCGAAGGCAACAGCTCGACTGCGGCCCGCCCAAAAACAGTATCCAGGACCGAGCGGACCGTTTCCCACTCTGTGCCCCCGGCCAGGAGCTGGGCCGCATGCAGCGCCTCACCTGCCAGCGCGTCCAATACGGCAGCCCAGGCTTCCATGTGCAGCGGAACAATTTCGATCTCTACCCGGGAAACGCCCCGGTCGTTCTCTTCGAGCTCTGCCAGGACCCGGCCCACCTGAACGTCGACCGATCGCACGCTCATTCGCCGCGCCAGCGACCGCCCCCGGCGCAGGTCATAGCCCATGCCGCCGAGGAAACTGTACCAGCGATCAGTCCACGAGCCTCCACCACCTGAAGACCCGGTTATCAGTTCGGTCACGCGTAACTCCGTACCTTGCCAGCTGTCTAGCCGTTGTTTCGCAAAGCGATCAGCCGGCGCAGACCATCCGTATCCAGGTCCGCCAACCAGTCCTCACCGCTGTTCACAATCGACTCTGCCAGGTTCTGTTTGCTCTCAATCATCCTGTGGATCTGCTCTTCCAGCGTGCCGGCCACCACGAATTTATAAACCTGCACCGACCGCTTCTGCCCGATGCGAAACGCCCGGTCGGTCGCCTGGTTTTCCACCGCCGGATTCCACCAGCGGTCGAAGTGGAAAACGTGATTCGCCCTGGTCAGATTCACGCCCACGCCCCCCGCACGCAGACTGAGCACGAAGATCGGCGCGCCCGCCCGGTCTTCCTGGAATGAGCGCACCATCTGCTCCCGTTTCGTGGCCGGCGTGCCGCCGTGAAGAAAGAGGGCCTCACGCCCAAGCGTCTTCATCAAGTGCCGGCGCAGCAAATGTCCCATCGCCACAAACTGCGTGAAAATCAACGCCCGATCGCCAATGCTCAGCGCCTCCTCAAGCATCTCGGTAAGGCGGCTCAACTTGCCGCTGCGGCCTTCCAGGGGCTCCTGTTCGCTCAGGTAGTGCGCCGGATGATTGGTCACCTGCTTCAGCTTCAACAGCAGGCTCAGCACCAGCCCCCTTCGCTGCACGCCTTCGCTCGCCTCCACCCGCGCCATCGTCTCCTCAATCACTCGCGTGTACAGCGCCTCCTGCTCCTGCGTCAGCGAGCAAAAGACCACCATCTCATTCTTCTCCGGCAAGTCCGAAATAATCGTGGGGTCCGTCTTCAGCCGGCGCAACAGGAATGGCTGCGCCAGCCGCCGCAGCTCGGCAGCCGCCAGGTCATCATTGTAACGCTCTATCGGCAGCACAAACTGCTGGCGAAAGTGCTCCCGCTTGCCCAGGTACCCGGGATTGAGAAACTCCATGATGCTCCACAACTCAAGCAAGCGATTCTCCACCGGCGTGCCCGTCAGCGCAATGCGGAACGGCTGCACGCGCCCCGGCTCCAGCAATTCACGCGACTGCCCGGTCAGACGCCGTACCGCCTGCGTCTGTTTGGCGGCCGGATTCTTGATGTTCTGCGCCTCGTCAAGGATAAGATCGCTCCACTCCTGCGCCGCCAGCATCTCGATGTCCCGGCGCGCAATGCCGAAACTCGTGATCACCAGGTCATTCTGCGGCAACGCGGCCCGAAACTCGTCGCCGGTCAGCCTGCCGCTACCGTGATGGAGAAGCAGCCGCAACTCCGGCGCAAATCGTTCAATCTCGTGCCGCCAGTTCGCCACAACGCTCGTCGGGCAGATAAGCAGAGACGGCACGTGCCGCGTCGCATCCTCTCCGCTCGAGTCCGTCCCGTCCTGCCGCCGTCGCGAATGGAGCAGAAGGGCAATCGCCTGAATCGTCTTACCCAGGCCCATGTCGTCTGCCAGGCAGGCCCCCAGCCCCAGCCAGCGCAGAAAACAGAGCCAGCCCACGCCCCTCCGCTGGTAGGGCCGCAATGTGCCAACGAAACCTTCAGGTTCAAAGACTTCTTCAATCTGTTCCAGTCCCCGCAGCCGCTCCAGGGCAGTTTCAAGCCAGCCATCCGCGACCACAGCGTCCAGCGGAAGGTCCGGCCCGGGCATTCCTCCAGGAATGTCCAACCCATCGGTCGAACCGAACAGCAGCCCGGCCGTTCGCGCCGCAGGCGCGGGCCGGTCCATAGACGACCCGTTCGTTCGCCTACCGCCTGCGCGGCCCTCCAGACCGGCCGGATCCTCTCCATCCTCTTCCTCGCCGGCGCCCCTCGCGTAAGCCTGCGCCATTCCCACCGCCTGCAGCAGCGACATCTGACCCTCGGTCTGGCTGGAGTCGATGAACTGCCGCGCGGCCTCAACCTGTGCCGGATCCAGCTCCAGCCACTCGTCGTCAACCCGGACCAGCGGCGAACCCAAATCGGCCAGGCGGTCGAACTCCTCTCTGCTCAGCGGCCTGTCGCCCAGCGTCAGCTCCCACCGGAACTGTATCAGGCGATTCAGGTCCAATGTACTGTCGCTCCCCGGCAAGCCCTGTTCGCCGGCGAGACGCCTCCCCTCCCCGCTGGGATCCCAGAATCCGTCTATCAGGCCTTCATCCTGCGCGCCCCCCAGCCGCAGCCGCAAACCCAGGCGCGACCGGCTGCGCGCCGCCCACCACTCCGGCATGATGACGCTGAATCCGCTGCTCTCCAGGAGTGGGCCAATCTCCTTCAAAAACAGGTACGCATCCTCCAACGACAGAATCGCCCTCTCGGGGCGCGGCGTGCGCAGGCTCTCGCGTATCGGCGCAAACAACCGGCTGGCAATTCCCAGACCGGTGAGCAGCCGCTCCTGCGGCTGGTCAAACCGCCGGCCGTTGATCCGGATGCTCTGCCCGTTCTCATTCCACACCTGCTGCGCCGGGATCAGGAGGTCAGGATCATCCCTGTCCTGCAGGAAATAGTGGAGGCGCCAGTCCGAAATAGAGGCGTGTTCCGGCGCCCCGCCCCAGCTCTCGCCGTCGTCCTCCATCGAGTCGCTCCCGCCAGGCTGCAGCTGCAGCGCAAATGCCACCTGGAAATTGGAATCCGCCCCAGATGTGTGCAGCTGCTCCATCCATTCAATCCACTGCCGATAGAGCTGGTGGGCAGGCTGAGGAGGCAGATGCAGCACCTGCTCCTCACCTGACAGGCCATCCACCCAGAGGGAACCGGGAGAGTGCACAGCATTACGCGTTTCGCTTTGGCGGACCTCTTCCGCAAATTGAAAAAGGCCGTTTCCCTTGCGCGGCTCAATCTGCGGTGTCCACTCCCGAATCGCCCCATTCATGAGCGCTGCGATGAATTCCTCCAGCAGACCGCCGGAAGACGGGGCTTCCTCCAGGGTCTCCAACTCATACGCCCGGCAAATTGGGGGCATCGCCGCCACCAGGAACTCAAGCCGTTCCCGCAGGCTGCCCTCCATCATGAACGGCTGCCACGCTGCCCGGAAGCGGCCGCTCCGGTCTGGAAACAGACCCGGCAAAAAGTGTTGGCCCGCAAGAAGCTCCAACACGAATTTCGCCGCATGACTCCAGAAAAGCAGGTCGTTGCCCTGTCGCGCGTGTCGAAACATTGCAGTCGATGTCGGTATCTCAATCGATCGCTGGTTTGTGAAACGACTCAGGAAGGCCAGCGCATGAAACGGGTCCAGCATCATGCCGGTCACCTGCCATCGCTGCAAACTGTCCGGGCCCGCCTCGCCCGACAGGGCGTTGACCCCTCGCTGGTAGGTGCCCAGCCGCGTCTGCGGAAGACCATTGCGGCTCGGCAGCCAGACCGTCGCTGTCGCCGGGTTGCCGAGCAGAATCGTCAGTTCGTTCGCCGTCGCCAGCTGGCGCATCGTCTGGCGCAACGTGCCTACCGGCAACTGCGCGGGGTGGGACGGAATCTTGCCGTTGGGCCTGTCCACCTGCGTCCGACTGTCTCGCCTGCCATTCGATTCAGCCGCCGCTCCACCGCCAGCCTCTCGACCTGCCTGCAAGTCCCCTGGCGCCGCACCTTTCCCGTCTGCTCCTCCTTGCGCCTGACTGCTGGCCGCATCGTGGCTCTCGGCCCAGAGAAACAGCCGCCCACAACTCTCTGACATCGCATTTCCAGGCGCGTCGGACCGGTCGGCCGGGCTTTGACCGGCCGCAACCCGGTTCCTCTCCCGGACTACATTTCCGGTACCAGGGAAACGTCGCTCACTTGTATTGGGATTTGCTTTGCCGGCCACTGGGGTCAACTGTACTGGGCCGGTCCTGTCCTGCTCTTGGCCGCCTGACGATCGTTTTCCGGAACTGATCCATGCAGCGTGAAGCGTTAAAGGCATAACCTACATTGTAACTTGATGCTGACCGATCCGCCCAAATTCGGCTGGGGGCGGGCGCCTCCCGTTCTTCCAAGCCGGGGCGGCATTTGCAAATCCAAGGCTCGAAACCGAGACATTTCTGCGGACGTCCGCCTCTTAGAACAGCCCTGTAACCTGACCGGTCTCCAGGTCGATGTCCACGTTTTGCGCCGCCGGCGCGCTGCCCAGGCCCGGCATCGTCCGCATTTCGCCCAGTAGCGGATAAACGAACCCCGCGCCGACGCTCGCCCGCACCTCCCGCACCGGCACCGTGAACCCGCTCGGCGCGCCCTTGCGCTTGGGATCGTGACTCAGGCTCAGATGCGTCTTCGCCATGCAGATCGGCAACGCACCGAATCCGCTCGCCTCGTACTGACGGATCTGCCGGTTCGCCAGCGGCGTGTACTCAACCCCGTCAGCGCCGTAGATCGTGGTCGCGATCTTCTCGATCTTCTCCTTCAAGGTCTGCTCCAGCCCGTACAGGAAGCGGAAATCGGTCGGCTCCTCCGCGGCCTCAACCACCGCCCGCGCCAGCTCCCTGGCCCCCGCGCCGCCCTCCGCCCAATGGCTCGAGACCGCCCAGCGCGCGCCCTCCTCTTCCGCCACGCGCCCGATGACCCCGATTTCCCTCTCGAAGTCGGTCGCGAACCGGTTGACGCATACGACCGGGCTGACGCCGTGCGCACGCACATTCTGAATCTGCTTGCGCAGGTTGGCCGCCCCCTTTTCTACGTCTTCGGGGTTCTCCTCCAGCATCTCCGGCGGCAGTGGTCTGCCCGGCACCACCCGGTATCTGCCCGTGTGCGACTTGAGCGCACGCACCGTCGCCACCAGCACCGCCGCGTCCGGGCGCAAACCGCTATAGCGGCACTTGATATTGAAAAACTTCTCCGCGCCGATGTCCGCGCCGAACCCCGCCTCCGTAATCACAAAGTCCGCCGTCTTGACGCCGATAAGGTCCGCCAGGACCGAACTGTTCCCGTGGGCAATGTTGGCGAACGGGCCCGCATGGACAAGCGCCGGCGTGTTTTCCAATGTCTGGAACAGGTTCGGCTTTATCGCCTCCTTCATCAGCACCGTCATCGCGCCCGCCGCCTGCAGCTGCTCTGCCGTAACCGGTTCCCGCCTGCGATTCGTGCCGATCGTCACCCGGCCAAAGCGCGCCCGCATGTCCTTCAAACTCGTCGTCAAAGCCAGGACCGCCATCACCTCCGACGCCGCCGAGATGTCGAACCCTGTCTGCCTCTGCGGGCCGTCAGACTTCGCGCCCAGGCCGCTGATGATGTTGCGAAGCCCACGGTCGTTAACGTCCAGCACACGCCGCCACATGATGCTGTAAGGATCGATCTCAAGCGCGTTGCCCTGGTAAATGTGCGCATCGATCATCGCCGCCAGAAGATTGTTCGCCGCCGTCACCGCATGCATGTCCCCGGTCATGTGCAGGTTGAACTGCTCCATCGGCACCACCTGGCTGTAACCTCCGCCCGCCGCCCCGCCTTTGATGCCGAACGTCGGCCCCTGGCTCGGCTGGCGAATCGCCACCGTCGCCGTCCTGCCGATATGGTGCATTCCCTGGCCGAGACCGACCGTCGTCGTCGACTTGCCCTCCCCCAACGGGGTCGGCGTGATAGCGGTGACAAGCACGTAGCGCGCATTCGGGCGCTCCGCCAGCTTTTCGATCGCCTCCAGCCGTACCTTGGCCATCTGGTCGCCGTACAGTTCGATGTCCTCTCGCTCCAGCCCCATCATTTCCGCGATCTCCCAAATCGGGCGGATATTGGCTGCCTGGGCGATCTCGAGGTCTGAGGGAACGGGGGTATTGCTCATCTTCTGGCTCCTGTCACTTGAACTGGATGGACCCTTGCGTGGGCGGCCGCGGAGATGCGGCCTCTCGGCGCGCCTGCGGCCGGGCTACCGGGCCTCCAGCCTTTCGAACATCCGCCGCGTAACCGCGGCAATCTCGCTGACCGCGTTGTTGAATGCCTCTTCATTGGCCCTGGACGGCTTGCGGTACCCGCTCACCTTGCGCACGAACTGAAGCGCCGCCGCCTCCAACTCCCGCTCCGTCGGCAGCCGTTCCGGCTGGCGTAGTTTCTTGATGCTTCGACACACCTCTCACTCTCCTCGGCCGGCCGCTATCCTGACGGCGCCGGTGCGCGTGGCATATCGGCCTTACGTGTCCGAAAATCCGCCCAATACGACCCGTTCCGGCCGCAAAACAATGATCGCGCCGACATTGTCCTTGACAGTCTCGTAGTAGCGCGCCGCCGCCGACTCGTCGTCGAAATAGTGCTTCACGATCCGCCACCGTAACTCTTTCTGACGCTCACCAGGCTCGATCAGTTCCGCCCTGCCCGCGAAGACGACATAGCGCGCGTCGCCCCTTCCACCATCAATGCAGACAGTGACCGCCGGGTCGCGCCGCAAATTGCGGACCTTGACGGTAGTGACCTGCGCGCTCACGTACAGCACGCCATCCTCGAACAGATACCATACCGGAGTCAGCTGCGGCAAACCGTTCCCGCCGTTCGTCGCCAGAACTGCGTGGCGGTCCTTCTCGATGAACTCTATGACATCCGCGTTCATGCCTCGATCCTCGGTTGCAATAGGCAATTCAGTGACACAATCTCGGCGCCCTGGCTTCCCGAGACAGACTTGAAAGCCACTCCCGTGCCAGGGCCGGCATTTCAGCAGGCAATCATAGCAGAAAGACCGCCCATTGTCGAGAATGCGTTTGAAATATTCCCGCGCGTGATGTAAGGTAACGCGCGCCGGCGGCAGCCATTCTCAGGTCAGACTACGCATTCAGTCAGGGCCGACCGCCGCAAGAGACAGCGGAACGCCCAGAAACCCTGCCGCCGCGCGCCGTCCACTACCCGACACTCCAGGAGACGACAATGCCTGCAATGTCCGAAGCCCAAATCGATGAGCTGCTGCACAGCAACACGGTCTGTCGCCTCGCCTGCGTCGACTACGACGGCGCCCCGTACGTAGTGCCCTGCTGGTTTACCTACGCCGACGGCGGATTCTACGTCGTACCGCGGGCGCGCTCGGCCTGGGCCGGTTACATGAAGAACGACGGCCGCGTCTTTCTCTGCATCGATTCCGATCAGGGAGGTCGCGTGCTGGTAAAGGGCCAAGCCAGAGTCGTGGAGGAGCCTAACGTCGGCGGAAAGTGGGTCGAAATCGGCCAGGAAATGGCCGAACGCTACGGCGGCGAGGCTGGCCTGAAGTATCTCGATACGACAATGCAGGAGCCGCGCTGGCTCTTCTTCATCGAAGCCGGCGAAACGCTCTCATCCACCGGCGGCTGGGCCCAACGCTACAAGCACTACGACTGGTGAAGGAGCGGGTCAAGCGGCCTTTCGGCCGCGCAATCCGCCCCGACTCGCGCCTCACTCATACCGCAGCGCCTCCGCCGGATAGATGCGCGACGCCTGCCACGCCGGCAATACCGTCGTCAGCAGCGCCACCAGCCACGTCGCCGCCAGCATCCCCGCAATCGTGAGCCAGGGTGTCGGAAAGCTCTGCTGCGTAGCCAGGTCGTAGGCCTGCCCTATTGTCTTGTCACCCAGAATCAGCCCGGTGACGCCCCCGACCAGGATGCCCGTCAGGGCAATGAAGTTCGCCTCCAGCACGAACAGCAGCGCCACCGTCCCGGACGGATACCCGATAGCCCGCAGCACACCGATCTGCTGGCGGCGCTCCACAACCGAACGGCTGCTGACCACCCCCAGCCCCGCGATCCCGACCACAAGCCCCAGCGCCAGGAATCCCTGGAACAGGCCTAGAATGCCCCGCAGAATGGCCTGGCCGGCGGCAAACAACTCGGAAAGTGGCGCGGCGTTCAGGCCGCTGCTCAACATCGCCCGCTCCATAGCCAGCGCAGTCTCGCCCACGTCCGCCCCCGGGCTTACTTTCGCATAGAAGAAGCCCGGCCGGACCGGTTCGCCGTTTAGCTTGTCCAGCACACGCCGGTTCATCAGTATGCTGCCCTCGGCCAGCGTCTCATCGTCCGCGAGCACACCGATGACCTGAACCGTATGCACAGTTTGGCCCCCGGCGCTGTCCGCGCCTGTCGACCGGGTCACCGATCCTTCAACCTCTACGCCGCCCAGGGAGAAGCTTCCGCCCGACAGCACCTCGCTTTGTTCGGCGCTCAGCTCAACCAACACGCGCGGCAATGTGCCCCCTTCTTCCAGGTAGAAACCCTGCAACGATCCACGCCCTCGTCTCCCCCTGTACTCCTCTCTGGGCGCATCGCCAAAACTCTGGTCGGCGTCCTCCGAGTTGTCCGGTGGCGGGCTCTCCAACCAACTGGCCTTAACGACCGCCACATCATCCCGTTCCGCCAGGGCCTGCCAGACCGCTTCATCGCTTTCAAAACCCTCTGCCCGCATCTGAAAGCCGTAATACTGGGCAGCCTGTTTCGTATAGCCTTCGTCAATTCCCGTCATGTTCATGGTTGTCGGGCTGTCCATTCCCAGGCTGGGCTCGATCTGGCGCGCCGTCATGACCTTGCGCGCCACCGTCCCCAGCACCGATACCTGCTCGGCAGGGAAATCAGACCGTAACTCGGCCTCTTCATGGATGTCGGTCACCGGGTCAAAGAGACTGAGCAGGCTCGGAGACATGACAATGTCAAAGCCGGCGGTGCGTTCCTCGCTCGGCTCCGTCACCACCTCCGTCGCCCGGATCACCACGCTCATAACCGTCACCGTCGTAATCACCATGGCGAAGAGCAGCATCGCCATGCCGGTGCGGAAGCGGTTGCTGAGCGGATAGGCCACCGCCGTCTTCAACACCGGCGTCAGCGGCCCGATCCCTCCGACCAACCGCACGAATAGCCCCGCCAGGCTGTCCGCGTTGTTCATGACCACCATGATCGCGCCCGTGATGATGAACGGCCCGCTCAACGCAAACGACAACAGCGTGAAGCCCGGGTTCTGGTTGAACCAGGGCAGCTCCGTATCCAACACGTCGCTCCAAGGCACAGCCCAAAGCGCGAGCAGCCCCGCGCCGATCACCGTATTCACCACCCGCCGCCGCAGCTCGGCCCGCCCCCGCGTCCATCGCCGGCTCACCCACCCACCTCCCCACGCAATCCCTGCCAGAAGGAGCGTACCGCCCACGAAAGCAACCGTTTGCCCGTCTTCCTGTCCCAACCAGACGAGAGACCCGCCGACCGCGAGCAAGAGCAGGATCCACATGCCGCGCAGCCCCTGCCGAACCCATCCTTGCCGTCGCGCAATCGAGGTGTCCGGCAGGTTGCGTATGGCGGCAATGATGTTCAGTCGGCTCACATTCCACGACGCGACCGTAACAACGAAAAAAGTGAAGATCACGCCCAGGCAGTAGGAGATGATCAGCGAAGTCGGCGCCGCGCTCCAGTGAAAGCGGAACGGAAGAGCCGCGCCGCCAACACGTTGGCCGATGGTAGAGAATAGACCGCCGAGGAATCCAATCATGCCGTAGGAAACTAGCAGGCCCAGGCCAAGCCCCACCAGCGCCGCCGCCAGGTCGTAGACCATCCCCTCGGTAACAAACATCTGCACAAGGTGGATGCGCCTCATGCCGATCGCCCGTGCAATACCCAGCTCGCTGCGCCGTTCCGCCGCCATCATCACAAAGATCAGGAAAATCAGCAGCACGCCCGCAAAGATGGAAAGGATGCCGAAACTGGAAAATACTGTCCCAAACGCCACGCCCCCCACCTCGGCCACATCGGTAACAAACTGCTTGCTCAGCGGCGTCAGCACCTCGAAACTGCGTATGTCACTCAACGCCGCCCGCACAGCCTCTCTGTCAGAGCTCGCCAATGGCAGCGATAGCAACCACTCCTGCACCGCCTCGTTGCTGATAGCAGACCGAAGTTCGGCATCGATTGAACTGCCGGCCGAACTGTCAACCGCGGCCTTCAACACTTCGACATCCTCTTCAAAGTCTGTTGCCTGCCCCAACATGCCGAAGAGTTCCATCACGAAGTCTGGCGGTTCGCCGTCATCCGTGAACGGATTGACCGGCGCGATGCCCTCCCGTCGGACGACGTCGGCCGCTTCCGGCCTGCGCAGCGCCGCCATCAACGCTGTCAGACGTTCCCCGTTGAGAGAGAGTCCGCGCAGATGGTCGCTGACTTCCTCCGTGTGGACCATCCCGCTGACCTCGTCCCCCTCATTCGAGATCAGGATGTTATTGATCCTTCCCGGCATGAACAGCAGCTTCTGCGCCTCGTCCGTGTGCATCATCACGACCGGCAGGAGCGCCCCCACCGGGCCGGACTCTTCCACAACGCCCCGCACGCGGTAGGGGACCGGGATCGGCCCGACGAAAATCTCCAGCAGGTCGCCCGGCCTCGCATTGAGTTGCTGTGCCCCCACGCGGTTCAGGTAGACCTCGCCCTGCCGCAGCTGCAGGCCAAACTGTCCCAGCTGTGCATCGACGTCCTGTCCCAGCGTATTCAAGTTGATCGCGCTCAGAATCTCCGTTGCCGTTGTCAGCAATTCATCTGCATCAGGAACGTCAAACCCGAGCATCGGCAGCGTCGGAACCGTTACCGGCTCGTCGGCGTCAAGGCCGAACTCCGCCAGCTCCTCGTCACTGATGCCCAGCCCTTCCAGGCTGATCGTCTCAATTCCCTCCTCGTCGAAGAACGATGTATCGATTCCGAGGTCGCGCAATACCTGTACCGGAAGCGAGAGTTGGCGCAGCGAAAATGTGGGACCTTCCTCAGCCAGCAGCTGCGCCGCGACTGCGCCTACCGCCAGCGCCGCCTCCGGCACGCCGATGCCCTCCTCGCCGAGTGCCGTCCCAATCTCATTCGCCGCCGACCCCGTCTGCCGCCAGAGCCCGAGCAGGTCGACGAATACATCGCCGACGCCCGGCCTCAGGTCTACAGTACTCACCGGCCTACCCTCTACGTCGTGCAGACCGAAGCCGGTGTCATACTGCTCGTCCACGGCAAAGATGAAGCCAAGCGGCTCGCCCTGCCCGGTGTTGACATTGCGTACTATCGTGGGAAACAGGATCGATCCGGCCACCCCGTCGATCAATGGATAGCCCTCGGTCTCTTCCAGCAGATGCTCGTATCGGTCCACCGATATGCCGGGCAGCCCCTCCTCAAACAGTGCGATCAAAGCGTTCACGTCGCCCGACGTGAGCGCGTTGAGCAGGTCGGCGCTCTGCGGGCTGCTGGCGCCTTCAGGGTCTATCGTGTCCCCTTGAGCCAGCCCGACCAGGTCCTGCAAGAAGGGGGGCGAGATCACCTGGTCGATCTGCCCGTAGGCGTCGATCGTCTGGCGCCGCACCGTGTTCTCGAGTGTGTCCCCCAGGCTGAGCGCCGACACGATGATCATCGTGCTCAGCGTGAGGCCCAGCACGATCAGGGCCGACTGCATCGGCCGCCGTGGAATGTTGCGCACGCCCAGCTTGCCGATGATCGGATTGCGCAGCGACAGCAGCGCCAGTCCCGCAAGAATCAGCGCCAGGGCCAGCGCCAGGTAGAGGGAAGCAGAGCCAAGAAGGCTACTCATTGGCCGCAATCTCCCCGTCCTCCATGCGCACAATCCGCCCGCATAGCCCGGCTACGTGCGGGTCGTGCGTGACGATTACAAAGGTCTGGCCCTGCTCGCGATTGAGGCGCTGCATCAGCCCCAGCACCTCGGTAGAGCTGCCCACGTCCAGGTTCCCGGTCGGCTCGTCCGCCCAGACCAGGGCCGGGCAGTTGACCAGTGCGCGCGCGATTGTCACCCGCTGGATCTGCCCGCCCGATAACTGCATCGGCCGGTGCGATGCCCGGTCCGCCAGCCCGACGCTGGCCAGGCTCTCCAGCGCCCTCTTACGCGCCTCCGACGGACGGACACCGCTAACGAGCAGCGGCATCTCCACGTTTTCCACCGCCGAAATCACCGGCAGCAAGTTGAACGACTGGAACACGAACCCCATGCGGCGGGCGCGATAGTCGGTGCGCGTACGGTCGTTCATCGCTGCCAGCGGCGTGCCCTCTATCGTCACCTGGCCGCTGTCGAAGCTGTCCAGACCGGAAAGAGAGTTCAGCAGCGTCGTCTTGCCGCAGCCCGACGGCCCCATTATCGCCACCATCTCGCCGGTGCCGATGGTCAAGTCCACGCCCCGCAGCGCGTGGACCTCGATTTCACCCGATCGGAATGTCTTGTGAATCTGCTCAGCGACCACAATCGCATTCTTCTTCGCCGCGGACTCATCGCGCCGCTCTTCCGGTTCCATGGTAGGTTCCCCTACGGCAGGGGCATGTCCAACTGTCGGCTTTCGGCCCATTGCATTCTGCCTCGTTTCAAGTCATACTGACACGCAAGGCGTGCCCAGGATCAAATGACGCCACGCTCGATCAACTTCTCTTAGCTATACGTCATGCCGCGTGAACTGTTTCGCTTGTCTCCGCACGAGAACTGCCGGAACCGGTCCCAATGACCCTCCTCAACGATGTCCAGATGGAGGAGTTCATCGTCAAAGGTTTCGTGACGCTGCATGCCGACTTTTCCCGCGCCTTTCATGAATCGATACGTTCACGGGCTGAGTCGATCTTCGCAATCGAAGGCAATCCCGGCAACAACATCCTGCCAAGAATCCCCGAACTGGCCGAACTTTTTGCCCACCCAGCCGTCACCGGCGCGCTGACCAGCGTCCTCGGCCCCGGTTACGCTATGCACGCCCACAGGCACTGCCATCTGACGCCACCCAACCGCCCAGCACAGCGCCACCACCGGGACAGCTACGAGGACGACCGCAACGTGCGCCATCACCGCCCACGTTGGGCAATGGCTTTCTACTACCCCCAAGACGTGCCGGTCAAGATGGGTCCGACGTCGGTTCTGCCCGCTTCACAATACTACATAAGGCGAGAACAGGCCGAAAAAGATGGCGAAATGCTCCTGTGCGGCACCGCCGGCACAGTCAGCATCGTCCACTACGACCTGTGGCATCGCGCAACTGAAAACTTCTCCAATCTCAACCGCTACATGATGAAGTTTCTATTCTGCCGCATGGCCGAACCGGACGCGCCGAGCTGGAGCCACAGCCGGGCGCGGCCCCGCCCCACCTTCGACAACACGGCCAATCTTGCACTGTGTCGAAGCCTGTGGCGCTGGCACCTGGGGCAAAAAGACGGCGAAAGGGAACGAACCAAATGAAGTGGGGCGCCGCGGGGTGTTCCACGCCCCATCGTTGACCTTCCTGCCGGCGGAAACTCAGGGAAAGGCAACGAATCGAACGAAGGCAGCGGCGTAAAGCCCGAGGCAGACCGACTGGAGCAGGTCTACCTCCTCTCGGCCGCCGGTGAATCCGGCAGAGCTGCGCTGATGAGAGCGCTGGCTGTCGAGGCCGACGCACTGCTGGAAAACAACCTCGCGGCGAAGTACGCCAATCCGAGTCAGCTTGTCGCCGGCTACGGCCTCAGCGCCCAAGGGTTGGCCGCCGTCGCCGGCCTCATTGACGCCCTGCACGCCCCCCGTTGGCAGCTGCGCGCCGCCGCCGCCGACATCCTCGGCGACATCGGGCTTGCCGCAAGGCCCGCAGTGCCTCGTCTGCTCGAAAGTCTAAGCGACGAATCCGAATGGGTGCGCCGCAACGCCGCCGAAGCCCTCGGCGTCATCGCCGGGCCGGAAGCGGTGCCGATCCTTGCCCGCAACCTGGTCAACGACCGGTCCGACTTCGTGCGCCACAACGCCGCCCTTTCCCTGGCCAAAATCGGGAAAGAGGCCGGCGCCGCGCGCGCGGCCCTGGAGAAAGCGCTGGGCGATGAAAACCTTTACGTGCGCAGCAACGCCCGCCTCGCTCTGACCCGCTCCGCCAAAGCGTAAACGCTCGTCAACTCAATTCGGTTTTCCAAATCCGGGGCATCGAAACGAGGGTAAGTAGAGGCACTGATTTTCCACAATTGGGCCAGTCCTTTGGACCCGCCAGACTCTCCCCGGCCGGCGCCGACCTGGAGCGTTTCTCGCGCCCGCTTCTCAGGCGCCGCCGACGGCAAGGAACGCCATTCACTGAGCGCCGTCTTCAACAGCCGCATCCCGGCCCAGCAGGGTATCGACACGGCATGCCGATCTTCGACCGGCGCTCCCGGGCCTCTTGCGGCAGGTCAAAGCGCTCTCTCGGCGACGCGCCAACTCAAACCGCAACCTGCTCGCCGACATTCTCCTGGAGCCACGCCCGCAACGGCACGTCCTCCGGTTTCGGCGAAGAATAGCCGTGCCACCCGCTTGGCGCCGCCCCCAACAGCTGCTGCCTGATCGGATCGATCCGGCCCATGAGATGGTCCACGGTCATATTGTCCCGCGGCCGCAGCCAGCGGTAACTGTAGCCGTAAAAGAGGACCTTACGCGGCATCTGGGACGTGTTCGGACTCGACGAGTGCCAGATGCGCCTGTCAAAGAAGACCGCGTCCCCCGGCTTCGCCCGCACGGGCACCCCCCCTTTCGGCCTCTTCTCCTCGTCCACCGGCAGCTTGTTCAGGAGGTGGCTGCCGGGAATTACATAGAGGTTCGCCCGCCCCAGCTCCGAAGTGTCGGTAAGGAAAAAGGCCACCTTGAGCGAAACGCGAGGCTGCGGGTCCGTCTCCAGCTCGTTATTGAGCCGCCCGCTGTCCTTGTGCCAGTTCAGCCCCTGCTGTCCGGGGCCGGAAACTGCGTTGGGCGGCGTAATGATGGTGTGGGAATGGTACAACTGGATGTTCCAGCCCAGAATCCCCCAAACCTTGGTAAATGTCGTCGGGTAGTCGAGCAGCTCCAGGAAGACATCATCCTGCCCGATGAAATCAAAGATGTTGATCCCGTCGCTCGCGCCCAAACCCTCTCTGGCCTTTTCTTCGGCGGTGATCTTGTCTACCACTGCAGTGGCCCGCGCAACCAGCTCCTGGGGGATGGCGTCTTCGATGATCATATAACCCTGTTCGGCAAATCTACGTTCTTCGTCCACTGTGAGGGCGTGTTGCAGCCAACTCCTGTCCATGGGGTCGCTCCTGTAGATACGAGGGGGGTCCTTGCCAAAGAATCATAGAGGTGGAGGCCGATTTGTCAAACCCGTCCGGCGCGCATGCTAACTGGCGCGCCTGGCAGCCGGCGCCTTTGACATCGGCAAACCTGTTCGTTACCATGCACGCGTGCCGTCATCGCACGCCGCGCAGCTTGCTGTCGGCCCCTTGCAAAAAGGTTTCAGCCGCAAGACAAGAGTTCGGGGGATCCCCTCTGAACGAAATGGGTCCGATGAAGATTGAAAAGATTACACCCTTTCTAGTGGAAAGATTCCTGCTCGTGCGCGTCTACACCGATCAGGGGATCGTTGGCAACGGCGAGGCCGGCCTTTGGGCGCATCACGGCATGGTCGAGCGCGCCATTCTCGACCTGGGCGAATACTTCGCCGGCAAGGACGCCACCCGCATCGAGCATCACTTCCAGACGGTCAGCCGCGATACCCACTTCATGGGCGCCGCGCTCAGCGCCGCGCTCAGCGCGATCGACATTGCCCTCTGGGACATCGCCGGCAAGGCGGTCGGCCAGCCCGTACACAGGCTCCTGGGCGGCAGAGTGCGGGACAAAGTCAAGGTGTTCCAGAATATAGGCGGCGCCACGGCAGCAGCCTGCGCCGAAAGTGCACAGGAGCAGGTGGCGGCAGGCTATCTCTCTCTGCGTATGTCACCCTTCCTGCCCGGATTCGAGCGCAAGACCTCCTCCCAGGTGATCGGCGACGCCGTCGCCATGGTCGCAGCCGTGCGCGAGGCCATCGGCTTCGAAATCGACCTTGGCCTTGAGATCCACCGCAACCTGCGTCCCGAAGAGGCGATCGCCCTCGCCCACGAGCTGCTACCCTTTCGTATCCTCTACTACGAAGACCCGCTCGCCCCCGAAAGCCTTGAGGCGATGGAGTACATCGCCAAGAGCGTCCCCCTGCCGATGGCCACCGGCGAGCGTTTCTACAACATCTTCCAGTTCAAGGACCTTATCGATCGCAAGATCGTCAGTCTGGTCCGCCCCGACCTCTCGCTTGCCGGCGGCTTTACCCAGCTGAAGAAGATTGCAGCCATCGCCGAATCAGCCTTCGTCGGCGTCTTCCCTCACCTCATGGGCAGCCCTGTCAACATCGCTGCCTACTGCCAGCTGGCCGCGTCGATTCCCAACTACTTTCTCATGGAGAGTCACACCGGCGCCGACGCCTACAACGAGATCGTCGACCGGCCCGTCGAACGCGATGGCGGCTATCTGCTTGTCTCCGACCGCCCCGGAATCGGCCTCGAGATCGACGAGAAGATCCTGGACCGCTACCCATACACGCCCAAAAAGATCTTCGGCAACTTTCACGCCGACGGTTCTGTGGCACACTAGCCCACACATAAAGGAAACAAGAGTATGGCAACGACCCGAACGGGAGGCGAGGCCCTTGTGCACGGCCTGCTCGCCCACGGCATCGACACAATCTTCGGGCTGCCCGGCGTGCAGAACGACTATTTCTACACCGCCGCCTACGATGCTGGCGAGCGGTTGCGCCTTATCCACACACGCCACGAGCAGGGCGCAGCCTACATGGCGCTCGGTTATGCGCTCGCTTCCGGCAGGACCGGCGTCTACGTTGTCGTGCCCGGCCCCGGTTTCCTTAACACGACCGCCGCGCTTTCGACCGCCTATGCCACCAACGCGCCCGTCCTCTGCCTCGCCGGCCAGATCAGGAGCGACCAGATCGGACGCGGGTACGGAATGCTGCATGAAATCCCAGACCAGCTCGGCGTTATGCGTTCGCTCACCAAGTGGGCGCAGCGCGCCGAGAATCCGCAAGAACTACACCGCCTCCTGGAAGAGGCGGTCAGGCAGATCTACTCCGGTCGTCCCCGGCCTGTCGGCCTCGAAGTGCCCCTCAATGTCCTCTCAGGCAAAGCCGAATTGAGCGACGCCGAACCGCTCCTGCAACGCCAAGGCCCCGCCGTGGAAGAAAACGCGATCGATCAGGCCGCCGGTATCCTCAGCCGGGCCCATAGCCCCCTGATACTGGTCGGCGGCGGCGCCATGGACGCAAGCGAGGAAGTACGCGCCCTCGCCGAAGCCCTCCAGGCGCCGGTTATCGCCAGCAGCAGCGGCCGCGGCGTCCTATCCAGCCGGAACCCGTTCAGCCACAGCTTCGGCCCCGGCCAGCGGCTATGGGAGCAGGCCGACGCTGCCATCGCCATCGGCACACGACTCACAACCCCGCTTATGGACTGGGGCAAGCCGGACGACCTCCAGCTGATTCGCATCGACGTCGACCCGAACGAACTCAACACCCACGCCACAGCTCACTTGCCCATCGTCGCGGACAGCCGCGACGCGCTGCGGGCCCTCCTCCCGGCCCTGGCGCGGCAGGACCGCGACCGGCCATCGCGCCGCGTCGAAATGCTCGCCTTGCAGGACGAAATGGACGCGATCTACGAGTCAGTCCAACCACAGATCGGATTCGTGCGTGCGCTGCGCGACGCCCTGCCCGAGGACGGAATCTGCGTCGAGGAGATAACCCAGGTCAGCTACGTCAGCCGCGTCGCCATGCCCGTTTTCCAGCCCCGAACTTACCTCACCGCCAACTACCAGGGCACGCTCGGCTGGGGCTTTCCCACTGCCCTCGGCGCGAAAGTCGCCGCGCCCGACAAGCCCGTTCTCTCGGTGACCGGCGACGGCGGCTTTCTCTTCGGCGCGACCGAACTGGCCACCGCCGTGAAACACCAAATCAACACCGTCACCGTCGTCTTCAACGACGGCGCTTTCGGCAACGTAAAGCGTATGCAGAAAGAGCGCTACGGCGGGCGCGTCATCGCCAGCGAGCTGCACAATCCCGACTTTGTCGCCTTCGCCCGCTCTTTCGGCGCGCTCGGTCTGCGAGCGCATACGCCCGCCGAACTGCGCACAGCCCTCGACGAAGCCTTCGCCGCGGAGCGGCCCGTTCTAATCGATGTGCCTGTGGGTGAAATGCCGGCGCCCTGGACCCTGATGTCCGCTCCCAGGGCGCCGAGAGAGGCTTAGTGGCTAGTAGGGTGCGCGACGTGTTGGCTCTGCAACGGTTTTTCCGTGCTATCCTTCCGTCAGCTTTGCCGCAAACTCCTGGTGCTCCGGCGACGCGATGCCTTGCTGAACCAGCTGCAGCAGTTCACTCATCTTGCCTTCCCAAAACCAGTCGGACCGAAACCAAAAGCCGGGCAAGACCTGGCTGCGGGCAACCCCGTCGTCGTCCGGCTGCACCGCCGCAAACTCGCCGTCCACCAGCCGGAAAAAGCGTGTCTCCCGCTCATAGGCCAGCAGCACCAGATACTCCCGAACGCCGCTGCGCCGGTAGACATTCAGTTTGCTGTGCAGATCATGCGATGCACTACTTGCCGCAATTTCTACAACCAGGTCCGGCGCGCCGATCAAGGGACCCTTTTCGCTCTCTTCGGCCTTCGCCCGCTGCTCTCCTGCGACCCATAAGCACAGATCCGGTTGCAGTTCATTCTCAAGGTCAAGTATGACCGTTTGGTTGTCGCCGGCGAGAATGCCCGGAGTGCCGGCGCAATAGACTCCGAGAACTGTCGCAAATCTGAAGTGAGGAATGCTGTGCTGCTTGTGGACGGGGGAACCCACAATCACGACTCCTTCGATGAGCTCGGCCTTCTTTATTTCAGGATAAAGAGCGTAGCGCCGTCGAAATTCGGCGCGGCCGAGGTGATCGCCGCTGAAGAAGGGCGGACGACCCCGTCCTTTTTCGCTCTCAACAGAGGATTGAGCGGGAGCGCTTACGACCACTCTGGTACTCCTGTGGGAGTATGTTTGCAGCCGGCAATTTCAACACACAGTGCCGTATGACCGGTTCATCCTACTGCTACTCGCCGGTTATTGCCTTCAACCCGAATCTTCCCGCGAGACGAGGAAGCCAGCGAATAAGGTTGTTGTAGTCCTCAGTTATCTTCTCTGCCCCGCGCCTTGAACCGGCGGCCGGAATGCTGAATCGTCTACAACCGCCTCCTCCTGCACAGGCTGGCCGGCCGGCTCCCTCTGATTTTCGTCGTAGGTCAGCTGCTTTGCGGCGGGTTGACTGTCCGGCTGGTCCGCCCCGCAGCTGACACAGATGCTCCATTCGTGGCGCATCGGCTTCCCGCAGGTGGGGCAGGCAAAGCGAAGCTGGCTATGGCAGTTCGAGCAGTAATTCCAGGCGTCCTGTACCGGCAGACCGCACCGGTGGCAGCTCAGGGTCGCCTCCAGCTCCCGCAAAAGCGACTCCTCCTCCAGGGCACGGTCGAAAACATCGGCCAGCGTCTCGCGTGGACGTATCATGAAGTAGAGACTGAGCCCGACTAAGGGAAAGATCAGCACCAGCAGGCTGGCCAGCCCGATCGCCAGCCAGTCCCGCGTCCGGCTGCGAATGTCGTTGAACGTCCAGATGCCCATCGCCACCCAAAAGGCAAACAGAAACGCGCCCAATAGAGCGACTAATATCCCGATGACCGTTGCTATCGTGTTCGATAGATCTGGCGGCATTTGCTTCTCCTGCCGGGCCATCTGCGCGGCTACGCAACCGGAATCGATGAAGGCCCGAACCATAGTTCCCGAGACTGAAATATGATCTGATTATAGACCAGCGGACAACCACCTCCAAAGAAATCCCGTCCCCGGCCAGGGCAATCGCATCTAAATCCGGACGCCAAAATGTCCCGCGAGGGGCGCCCACAAGGGGCGCCTCTACCCATTGTCAATCGTTTTCGGCTGAAAAACCGATCTCCAAAAAGGGCTGTTTTCGGCTGTTTTTTGGGAGTTGGGCTCGAATCAGGTAGTGTCGCGGGTCTTGGCCCCCTTTGACGCAATCGCCCTGCGTCCCCGGCCCGCGCCCCGGGCAAATGATGCCGGCGTCGAACTGCACCCCCTGCCCGCCCTGGCCGGACGTCCCGCAACCGTCCTCACGGATCCAATATACATGGACGCGAAGAGCCTTCTTCCTGGCACTTCGTGTAAATTCGTGGATCGATCTGCGAGCTTGGAAGAGGCGCACCCGTTGCAGCTATATGGCTTTTGCTGCCATTTGCAACCTGTTTTATACTATTTTTTGGGGCGCGCACCGCGTTCGAGCGGCTTCCAGTGAGTCTGTCTGGCGGCGCAGGTTTTCGGCAGGGGAAACCTCAGCCCCCGCTGCGGTCTCTCTCGGACAGATTCCCCTGGGGCGGCACGCCAAGCCAACCGTATATACGTCTTCACAAAGCCCTCACAAGGAGAAAAGAATGAAGAGCATGAAGAGAATCAACAGGACAGGCATGATCCTGGCGATGGTGGTCGGCATGATCATCGCCGCCTGCATGGGCCCCGCCGCAGGCCCCGAAGCCGTCGAATCCGACGAGCCGGCCGCCGCCCCCATGCAGGAAGTACAGTCAACCCTGAGCATCGTCCAGGAACGCGGCAAGCTCGTCTGCATCGGCAACGCCCAGCTGCCCGGCTTCGGCTTCCTCGATTCCGAAGGCAACTTTTCCGGCTTTGACGTCGATTACTGCCGCGCTATCGCCGCCGCCATTTTCGGCGACGCCAACGCGCTTGAAGTGCGGCCTGCCACCGCCAAAGAGCGCTTCACCATCCTCTCCAGCGGGGAAGGCGACGTCATCATCCGCAACACCACCTGGACCATGTCACGCGACACCGACCTGGGCATGAACTTCGGCCCCACCACCTTCTACGATGGCCAGGGCCTCATGGTGCGCAAGGAAAGCGGCGTCGCTACGCTGCAGGACCTGGAGGGCGCCTCCGTCTGTGTCGTCACCGGTACGACCACCGAGCTTAATCTTGCCGACCAGTTCGCCGCCGCCGGCGTCAACTACGAAGCGGTCGTATTCGAAGACTTCGACCAGTCCTTCAACGCCTACGACGAAGGCCGCTGTGACGCCGTCACCACCGACAAGTCGAGCCTCGTCTCCCGCCAGACCACGCTCGCTGCGCCGGCGGAGCACGTTATCATCAACGTGACTCTCTCCAAGGAGCCTCTGGGCCCGGCCGTCCGCCATGGCGATGACCAGTGGTTCGACCTCGTCAACTGGGTCGTCTACGCGACCATGCTGGCCGAAGAAGCCGGCATCTCCTCCCAGAACATCGACAGCTTCATGGACAGCACCGACCCCAACATCCGCAAGCTGCTCGGCCTCGAAGGTGACTTTTGCGCCAAGGTCGGCATCGAAAACGCCGGCTGCTTCGTGGACGTCATCTCGCAAATCGGCAACTACGCCGAGATCTACGATCGCAACCTCGGCCCGGATACGGTCTTTGACCTGCCCCGCGGCCTGAACAGTCTCTACACCGACGGCGGCATCCTGTACGCGCCGCCCATCCGGTAAGTCCTTCCTGGCAGACGGACAGTGGCCTCGGCCAGAAAAGGCCACTGTCCGTCTGCCTTCCCAAACACCTTCAATAGGCCCCGAGACCCTCTTTTGAGGGCCCTGTTATGCAAACAATCCACGCCAGCCAGGTCCGCCCGCCCTTCTACCGCGACGAACGTATCCTCGCAATTTTCAGCCAGATCCTGATCGTCGTCATCGTTCTGGGACTGGGTCTCTTCTTCTTTTCGAACATGATCTCCGGCCTGCGCGAGAAACACAACGTCGCCATCAGCTTTACCTTCCTCACCTGGGCCGCCGGTTTCGACATCGGCGAAAGCCTGATCGAATATTCGCGCGAAAGGACCTACCTCAGGGCCTTCGTCGTCGGTCTCCTCAATACTTTCCAGGTCGCCTTTCTCGGCATCGTCTTTGCCACCGCCCTCGGTATCGTCATCGGCGTCATGCGCCTCTCCACCAACTTCCTGATCAGCCGCATCGCCGCCGTCTACATCGACATCTTCCGCAATATTCCGCTCCTCGTACTCTTGATCTTCTGGGCCCAGGCCGTCTTCCTCAAGCTGCCTCGCGTCGCCGATGCCGTCATCCTCCCGGGACCCATATTTCTCAGCAACCGCGGCGTTGCCATACCCTGGGGCATCCCCACCGAGTCCTGGGGGACCTTCCTTTTGGCGCTCGCCGCGGGCATCCTGCTCGGCGCTGTCGTAGCCTACCTGCTGCGCGAACAGGGCAAACGCACCGGCCGTATGCCCCTCGTCACGCTTTGGTTCATCGTCACCGTCGCCGCCGTCGGCCTCGTCGGCTGGATTGTTCTCCCCCAACCTTTGACCCTCGAACAGCCCAAACTTGAGGGCTTCAACACCCAGGGCGGCAAGATCCTGAGCCAGCAGTTTATGGCCCTGCTCTCGGGTCTTATCATCTACACCGCCGCCTTTATCGCCGAAGTCGTGCGCGCCGGCATCCAGTCCGTCTCCAAGGGGCAGCGCGAAGCCGCCACCGCGCTCGGCCTCACGACCGGACAGACCCTGCGCCTCGTCATCTTCCCGCAGGCCCTGCGCGTTATCATCCCGCCGCTCACCAGCCAGTACCTCAACCTGACCAAGAACTCATCCCTGGCTATAGCCATCGGCTACCCCGACCTCTTCGCCGTAGCCGGCAACACGATACTCAACCAGACCGGCCGCGAAATCGAAATGTTTACCTTGATCATGGGCACCTACCTGTCGCTCAGCCTGCTGACATCGCTGCTCATGAACATCTACAACCGCCGCATCCGGCTCGTCGAACGCTAGCACCAGTTTAGGAACAGAGACTACCGCAGTTCAGGTCGGGAAAGCAATGACCCAAGGATTGCCCCAGATATGACGACCGCGGCAAGCACGCCTTCGGACCGCTCGGTCCTTCCCATAACCGAACGCTACGCCCTCCTTGGCTGGCTGCGGCGCAACCTCTTCAGCGACCTCTTCAACTCGCTGTTGACCCTGACCGCACTGGCCTTTATCATCGTTATCGCCCGCATCCTCCTGCGCTGGGTATTCCTCTCCGCCGAGTGGGGCGTCATCCCCGCCAACTTCAACCTGCTCATGCGCGGCCAGTATCCCGCCGCCGAAGCCTGGCGACTCTGGCTCGTCATCTACCTGCTCGGCGCCGTCGTCGGCATCTCGTGGAAACTCATCAGCGGCCGGTTCAGCGGCGCCGCACGCGTCCTCATCGCGATTCCCTTCGTCCTCATGCTCATCCCCTTCTTTTCCATGGGGACGCGTCTCAATTTGCTAATCACCGCCGCCGCTTCCACCGCCGGTTACTTCATCGCCGGCTATCTCCCGATCCAACGCCGCGGCCGCGCCGCAGCCTACCTCCTGATCGCCTATCTCGTCGTCATGCTGATCCTGCTGCGCGGCCTGCCAGGAGAGGAAGGCCCGATGCCGCCGGTCCAGCCAATTCTCTGGGGCGGCCTCCTGCTCTCGCTCCTGCTCGCCTTCTTCGGCATCACGCTCTCGTTCCCGCTCGGCGTCCTGCTCGCGCTGGGCCGCCAGTCCAAGCTGCCGGCCATCCGCGTTATGAGCGTCATCTACATCGAATTCATCCGCGGCGTGCCGCTGATCAGCCTGCTCTTCATGGGCCAGGTCATGCTTCAGCTCTTCCTGCCCGACGGCTTCCCCCTCGTCGACCGCGTCCTGCGCGCGCTCGTCGCCATCACATTATTCTCCGCCGCCTACACCGCCGAAAACGTGCGCGGCGGCCTCCAGTCGATCCCGCGCGGCCAGTACGAAGCCGCCCAGGCCGTCGGCCTCAGCGCCTACCAGTCCACTTTGCACATCATCCTGCCCCAGGCCCTGCGGGCCGTCATACCGGTCCTCGTCGGGCAGTTCATCAGCCTCTTCAAAGACACGACCCTGGTCGCCCTTGTCGGCATCTTCGACCTGCTCGGCATCGCGCGCACCATGCTCGCCAACCCCGACTGGCTCGGCACCCAGCAGGAAGTATACGCCGTCATCGCCGTCCTTTTCTGGATCTTCAGCTACACCATGTCCTACGCCAGCCGCCGCCTCGAACGCCGCCTTGGCGTCGGCGAACGCTGATCACGACTGTTTTCCGACGGATTTTGGAATGCTGTTCAGATACTTTCCTGAAACTGACACACTGTACATCGAGTTCAGGCCCGGTCAGGCCGCCGAGACCGTCGAAGACTCCGATACCGTGCTTGTCGACCTGGACCGCGAGGGACACATCATCGGAATCGACATCGACAACGCATCGCGACACGTCGACATCCCGGCTGCCGGCGAGAACAGGCCGCTTGTAAGGTGGCGCACCGAGAAACGACTCGAACGCGAACCCATGAGAACTGAGAATTAGGAACCCAAGGGTACTCAAAATGGCCGAAGAATCCACCACCGAAAACGCCACCGCCGAAGAGATCATCATCTGCGAGGACGTCTGCAAATGGTTTGGCGACTTCCAGGCCCTGAAAAACTGCAGCCTGCGCGTCCAGGCCCAGGAAGTGGTCGTCATTATCGGTCCTTCCGGCTCCGGCAAGTCCACCTTCATCCGCTGCATCAACCGGCTCGAAGAGCACCAGGCCGGCGACATCATCGTCGACGGCATCCCCCTCACCCGCGATGTGCGCAACATCGAGCAGATCCGCTCCGAGACCGGCATGGTCTTTCAGCAGTTCAATCTCTTCCCCCACCTGACCGTGCTCGAAAACATCACCCTTGCGCCCATCCAGGTGCGCAAGATGAAAAAAGATGAGGCCTGGGACACCGCCATGGGCCTGCTCAACCGCGTCGGCATTCCCGAGCAGGCCGACAAATACCCCGGCCAGCTTTCCGGCGGCCAGCAGCAGCGCGTCGCCATCGCCCGCTCGCTCGCCATGTCGCCCAAGATCATGCTCTTCGACGAGCCCACCTCCGCCCTCGACCCCGAGATGATCAAAGAGGTGCTCGACGTCATGCAGGAGCTCGCCGAAACCGGTATGACCATGCTCGTCGTCACCCACGAAATGGGCTTCGCCCGCGAAGTCGCCGACCGCATCGTCTTCATGGACGGCGGCGAAATCATGGAAGTCGGCACCCCCGAACATTTCTTCACCAACGCCCAACACGAACGCACGAAGCTCTTCCTCAGCCAGATCCTCTGAGCGGGGATTCACCTCGCTCCCTCTCGCTGAGGAGAGCGCTCTACCGCGCCTGCGCCTTCCAGCCAATGACCTCCTTCGGCTCCTACCGCAACGCAGAAATGGTCCTCGCTTGCGACAACGCCCCTACCTTCGGCGACACGACCACCGAAGTCGCCGTCTGACGCCGACAGTGGTCCGCCGCCTCAGGCCAGGAGCTCCTTCAGTTGACTTGCAGGAGGCCGGGCGCTACAGTACTTCTGTACACACGAAGGAATTTGCCTGGCCTGAGAGGATTCCACCGGCTATACGGCAAAGAACCACACATGCTGACACTTCGGTATTCGGAGGTGTTTTCGACCCGGAGTTTTCCAACCCATGCATACAGTTCTTTGAGCTGGTGGACTCTGGGATATGCAACTTAGTCATCTCTACCATTGTTGTTGCGAGATCTTGCCCGCTCCTGCAAATGTGCGGAGTTTGCTTGGCAAATACGTTGAGAAGGCCAGAATCGTAGAGGTTGGTGAAAGCGCCGAGGCCCTTCAGTCAGACTACATCAGCTACGGCGCGGTCGTTGAGCGGGCATCTACAGATGCGCTTCACGCGGCAATTGCAACTTTGTCGGACTGCGATTTAATCGTTAGCTGGAGAATCAGAGATATCGTCAACCGCAAGACTGTCGCCCGGGTTAACGAAGTAAACGCGGTCCGCGCGTCCGGTCAGACAGGCATTTTTTCTCCACAGGAGGCGATCTGCCGTGTCAAACCATGAATCAGAATGCGTCACCCTGAAGCGCCGCGGACAGGACTTCGTCCGAAAACTGGTGGCCGGAAAGTCGAGAGAAGAACGGTTGAAATTCTGGAGCGAACAAACCGCGAGACTGCGGGCGTGGCAGCAAGCGAGGCGAACCGGAGCCACCCGGCTGGACCCGGCTGCCTATCTGTTCCGGGAGGACTCCGGCGAGGAAGCAGAACTGCCGGATGTCGCCAAAGTCGAAGAAAAGGATTCGATGAGCCATTCCGTTTGACTCGTCTATCCTCGGTCACAGTTTCTTATACCACCTGGGCGCAGAAAGCGTTTCACAGCGCCGAATACATCCTCGACACCTTCTCCATCGTCCGCCGCCACGACGTCGTCGCCTTCGGCTCATACCGCATCGCAGAAATGGTCCTCGCTTGAGACAACGCTCTCACCGTCGGCGACACACCACCACCTACCTCGCCGTCTTAACGCAGCAATTCACACACAAGTCGCCCGATTCCGCATTTGTGTATATTCAAACCCCCTGACAATTAGCCCTTCGAAGATCCACGTCCCAAGGGCTTCATCGACAGTGCCCCGACGTTTTCTCTCTTATGTAGCGATTTCCGTAGTGACGCCAGTAGTTGGACCAGCATTCAGAAGGACATTTTTCTTGCGCCGACTTGGACTCTTCCGTTCATCCTGTTCCCACCGCCTGGGACACGCTACACTAACGTCTGGACCGCGTCCGGCCCGAAAGGCGTCCTGATAACTGCAAGTGAGACAGTACCATGCCATTTGCTTCTGAGGAAGGTGCAAATGCGTAACACGAAGCGAACGAGATCATTCGACAAAAGGCACTAAGTCAGGAACGGCGGCTCCTCCAGTTTCCACTCCCCGCGTGTCTACAGGCATAAGAACTTGTATCAGGACTCGGAGCTACTTCTCCCAATTCCCTCCACGAAGATGAAAAAGCAGTCCCGGACATTTTTGGCCACAGTCAACCTTGGACGCGCCTACACAGCCACGCCCGAACCCTCAAGAGCCCACCCCCATGACAACCCAAGCTACACTCTCCGCCACCCCCTCTGCCCGCGTAGTCGCCGACCCTCGCCTACGCGGTGCCCGTAGCCGAACTCTGGGACGCCGTCACCAATCCCGCCCGCCTTGCCTGCTGGTTCATGCCCATCAGCGGCGTGCTACAGACCGGCGGGCAATACCAGCTGGAAGGCAACGCCGGCGGCATAATCACCTTCTGCAGGCCGCACGACACTGTCCGCCTGACCTGGGAATTCGCCGGCAACTTGAGCTTGGTCAACCTCAGGTTTCCACGCAGGGAACCGACGCTGCCAGCCTGACCCTCACGCACAAATTGCTGCCGCACGACGATCATTGGGATCAGTTCGGCCCCGGCGCAACCGGCGTCGGCTGGGAACTGAGCTTCCTTCACCTCGCCTTCCACCTCGGCAACCCCGAAGGGCCCAAGCTCGACGAAGCCGCCTTCGCCGCGTCACCCGTCGGCCGAGCCTTCATCTCAGGCAGCAGCCAGGCCTGGGCCCGAGCCGCCATCGGTACCGATCCCGCCGCCGCCCAAGCCGCCGCCAGCAGGACCACCGCCTTCTACACCGGCGAACAATCCGAATCAGCCTGAACGCCCCGAAAGCAGTCCGCCGCAGCCGTACCGTCGTCTTCTGCTCCTACCGTTCTGCAGGAATGGTCTTCGCCTACGTCAAGACTCTCGCCGGCGGCGACACCACCACCGACGTCTCCCTCTGAACGGCGAATTCCCCCAAGTCGGCAGATTCCGTTACAATACCACTGAGATTGGCCTGTCCTGTCCAACAGTCCGAGTGGCAGTCACCGGCCGAGGGAGGAGGAAAGCGTGAGCAGAATTAGAGTCGATAAAGAGACCATCCACGCCGTCGCCCAGCTGATAGCCGATCGATTTGACCCCGTACAGGTTATCCTCTTCGGCAGCCACGCCCGCGGCAACGCCGGCACGCACAGCGACGTCGACCTGCTCGTCGTCCTTGATTCCATGGACAATTGGCCCAAACGCGACAACCCGATTCGCGCTGCCATCGCCGAAGAATTCGTCCTGCCGGTCGACGTCCTCGTCACCACGCCCGAGCGCCTCGCCGCCCAGCGCGAAAACCCCTACTCCTTCGTCAACACCGCCCTCGAATCGCGAGAACTCCTCTATGAGCGACCGGCCTCCTGAACGAGACTGGTTCGACAAGGCTGATGAAGACTTGGAAATAGCCCGCCGCGCGCTTGGCCCGCCCAAACCCCTCCCATGGGTGGCCTGCTTTCACGCGCAGCAGTGCGCGGAGAAGTATTTGAAAGGCTACTTGGTGTCACAAAGACTCGACTTTCTCCGGGTTCACGATCTTGTCTATCTCACACAGAGATGCGCGGAGGTGCAGCCTGCCTTCGACCAGATAATGACTTCAGCCCGCATCCTCATGCGTTTTGGCGCCGCAATCCGTTACCCGATGGACAGCTTTGTGGAACCCGACGAGGAAGAAGCAGAACACGCGCTCAGCCACGCCGAAGAAGTCGCAGCATTCGTCAGACAAAGTCTGCAACTGTGAGTCCCGCTCCGACGCCGACTACATCCTCGACATCTTCCCTATCGTCCGCCGCCGAACGGGCCACCGCCTTCTGCACCGGCGATCAGCCCGACTCAGCCTGCACCGCCCCCGAACCGCCCGCAAACGCTACATCGGCGCCGTCCTCCCTACCGCATCCCATCAATGGTCCTCGCCTACGACAACGCGCCCGCCGCCGGCGACACCGCCACCGACGTCCCCGCCTGTATGGCAAATTCCCTCAAGTCGGCAGATTCCGTTACAATAGCGCTGAGATTGGCCTGAATTGCCCAAGGAGCGGATTGGCAGTCACCGGCCACAGGAGGAGGAAAGCGTGAGCAGAATTAGAGTCGATAAAGAGACCATCCACGCCGTCGCCCAGCTGATCGCCGATCGATTTGACCCCGTACAGGTTATCCTCTTCGGTAGCCACGCCCGCGGCAACGCCGGCACGCACAGCGACGTCGACCTGCTCGTCGTCCTTGATTCCATGGACAATTGGCCCAAGCGAGGCAACCCGATTCGCCGTGCGATTGGCGAAGAATTCATACTACCTGTCGACGTGCTTGTGAGCACGCCCGAACGACTGGCTGCACAGCACAACAATCCCTATTCCTTTGTCAATACAGCCCTCGAATCAAAGGAAATCCTGTATGAGCGCTCAACCCCCTGAACAGGACTGGTTCGACAAGGCGGACGATGACTTGGAGGCAGCCCGCAGGCTGCTGGGTCCTCCAAAACCCCTGCCGTGGGTGGCTTGCTATCACGCCCAGCAATGTGCAGAAAAGTACCTCCAAGGCTACTTGGTCGCACAGTCAATTGAGTTCAACCGAGTCCATGATCTCTTCTATCTGATGCAGGAATGCGCGCAGGTACAGCCGACGTTTTTGGAACTGCAAGACACCACAGAGATTCTTGCGAAGTACGGAACTGGCCTGCGATATCCGATGGATGACTTCGTTGCTCCCGACGCGGACGAGGCCAGGGAGGCAGTCAGCCTCGCCGCAAAAGTCGCAGCATTCGTCAGACAAAGTCTGCATGTGTGAGTCCCGCTCCGACGCCGACTACATCCTCGACACCTTCCCTATCGTCCGCCGCCGAACGGACCACCGCCTTCTACACCGGCGATCAGCCCGACTCAGCCTGCACCGCCCCCGAACCGCCCGCAATCGCGACATCGCCGCCGTCCGCCCCTGCCGCATCCCATCAATGGTCCTCGCCTACGACAACGCGCCCGCCGCCGGCGACACCGCCACCGACGTCCCCGTCTGAACGGCATACTTCATCAGAACCTTCAAGTCGCTAGAATACGATTGAACCTTGTGCGGCTCCGGCAGGAACTCTTGGCGGAAACCCGTTGAAATCGCCTCTCTGGCAGACAGATTGCAGCATCATCGGCAACGAGCCTGTGGGGCCCAGTTTGAATCTGAGGAAGTCAACAGTGTTAGCGGCGGCGATTGCCCAGATAGATTGGAGATGTTAAACTTTCGCCTACCAGCAGCTAGACAGCTTTTGACTGGAATTTACCTTGCGGTTTTTCATTGTTCCCGATACTGGTGATCCTCACATAAATGCTCACAACATCGAAGAAAATGAAGTCGAAGATGTCCTGCTTGCCCATGGCGAAGACAGGCGAGGCCGAGGCAATTCACGCATCGCGATAGGCCGCACTCGGGGAGGGCGCTATCTGCGCGTAATCTACGTCCCTAATCCGGACCCGGAGGAAGTCTTCGTCATTACAGCGTACGAACTCAGGGGCAAACAGCTTGCGGCTTTTCGAAGGCGGATGAGAAGGAGAGGAAGATGAACGATCCCAACAAGTACCCCCCCGGCTGGGACTACGAGCGCGTCCAACGCCTTCTCCAACACTACGAGGCCCAAACCGACGAAGAGGCCATCGCCGAGGATGAAGCCGCCTTTGACGACCCATCCCTAACCGTCATGGCCATTCCCAACGAACTCGTTCCGGCCGTGAGAGCCCTCATCGCCGATCACAACAACTGAGTTGCCGCTCCTATTGTCACGTGCAACTCATGACGAGCAACTCAAAACTCAAAACTCAAGACTAGAAACTCCCATGACCACCCAACCTACGCCCGCCGCCGCCCCCGACCTCGCCGTAACCCAGTGGTTCAACACCGACGACAATCCCACCCTCGCCGCCCTCAGAGGCGAAGTCGTCGTCATCGAAGCCTTCCAGATGCTCTGCCCCGGCTGCGTCTCCCACGGCATCCCCCAGGCCCAGCGCATCCAGCAGAACTTCGGCGATGACCTCACCCTGCTCGGCATCCACACCGTCTTCGAGCACCACGACGCCATGACACCGGTCTCCCTCGAAGCCTTCCTCCATGAATACCGCATCACCTTCCCCGTCGGCGTCGACCAGCACACGCCCGGCGAAAACACCCCCGTCACCATGGGCCGCTACCGCCTGCGCGGCACCCCCAGCCTCGTCATCATCGACCGCGCCGGCGATCTGCGCGTCAACGCCTTCGGCCAGGTCGAAGACCTCCCCCTCGGCGCCGCCCTCGCCCGCCTCATCGACCAGCCTCGCCCCCAACCCGAGACCGGCAGCTCTTAGCCCGCGCAGGCCCGCGCTGTCCGACCACACGCCAAAACAGATCTGTAGTATAATGCCCCTGACTCTTTCTAACCTGGGGGGTTCCGCCATGACGCTCACAACCGAGAAACTCCTGACCGCCGACGATCTGCTCCGTCACGACAGCCAGGGCGTTCGCGGCGAACTCATACAGGGAGTACTTTGCAAGACTATGCCGACTGGACTTACGCATGGAGAAGTCGTGATGAACCTTGGAGGGGAGTTGAGGAGATTCACCAAGCCGCGTCGCCTGGGTCGTATTGTCGGCTCCGACTCCGGCATGTTGCTGGAGCGCAACCCCGATACCGTACGCGAGCCCGACATCGCCTTCATCTCCGCCCAAAAACTGCCCCTGGACGTCAGGCTCTCCGGCTATTTCGAGGGCGCTCCCGACCTCGCCGTCGAGGTCGTCTCGCCCAGCGACAGCCCCCCGGACGTCTACCACAAGGCCCGCATGTGGATCAGCTTCGGCGTGCCCCTCGTCTGGGTCGTCAATCCCGAAACCGGCACAATCGAACTCCATCGACCCGGCCAGCCGCTCCTTACCCTGACAGAGGACGACACCCTCGACGGCGGCGAAATCCTGCCCGGCTTTACCTGTCCCGTTCGCGAAGTCTTCGACCTGTAAGCAAGGACCCGCAACAAAGCCGAGTTGCCGTCCAGAATCCAGCAGCGCTGTCCGGTCCCTGCACGCCGCTCGACCACACACCAAAACAGATCTGTAGTATAATGCCCCTGACTCTTTCCGATCCGGGGGTTCCGCCATGACACTCACAACCGAGAAACTCCTGACCGCCGACGACCTGCTCCACTTAGATAGCCAGGGCGTTCGCGGCGAACTCATACGCGGGACGCTTTGTAAGACAATGCCGACCGGTGTAAGACACGGCTAGGTAGTCGTCAATCTGACGATCCTGCTCGGCGGACTGATAAAGCCCCGCCGCCTTGGGTGGGTACTGGCCTCTGACGTGGGCTTTCTGCTCGAACGAGACCCCGATACGGTCCGTGAGCCGGATGTCGCATTCATCTCCGCCCGCAAACTTCCGCTAGACGCTGAGGTAACAGGCTACTTCGAGGGCGCTCCCGACCTCGCCGTCGAGGTCGTCTCGCCCAGCGACAGCCCCCAGGACGTCTACCACAAGGCCCGCATGTGGATCAGCTTCGGCGTGCCCCTCGTCTGGGTCGTCAACCCCGAAGCCGGCGCCATCGAAATCCATCGTCCCGGCCAGCGGCTCCTTACGCTGACAGAGGACGACACCCTCGACGGCGGCGAAATCCTGCCCGGCTTCGTCAGTCCCGTCCGGGACATATTCGACCAGTAATTGGAGAACGGCGGCCGTCCCTTGGTTCAAGCTGGAGGCCACCATCCTACCAACCAGGTGTCAATTCGAAACGACCAAAAGGATTGGAGGTGCTTGAATGCGTCAGATAGTAATCTACCCGGGCGAAGATGGCTATTGGGTTGCGGAATGCCCTAGCCTGCCCGGTTGCATTAGTCAAGGCGATTCAAAGCCTGCCGCGATCGCAAACATCAGAGAAGCTATAGATCTCTACGTTTTCAGCACTGGAAGATGAAGGCTTACCTGCGCCTTCAGAACAGCTCAAGCAGGATATTGCCGCGTCTCACCAAGGACTCTCGGTTTCATAATCGGTAAAGGGTCCATCCGCCACAATTTGCACTGCCGATTTCAACCCCCAGGACTTGACAAATAGGCTGCCGAAAGCTATTGTATGGCTACGGTCATAACTACGGTCATTTAGTTAAAGAGATCTGAAGAGTGGTTACCATTTCCAAGAGCAAACTGAAGGCAAATATGCTTCGTATCTTCCGCGAAATCGAGGCCAGCGGAGAGCAGCTAGTCGTAACCGACCGCGGGCGCGCCGTTTTGCGTATCCAGCCGATATTCGAAAAGAAGCCCATCGAGGAGGTCTTCGGCGATGTCAGCGGCGGCGTTGTCTTCTTCGAAGACATGAATGCTCCGACCTTAGACGAATGGGAAGATGCTTAGTGATTGTATTGGACACGGTAACCCTGTTATTCTGGATGTTTGAACGCGTACGGCTTTCCACTGTCGCTACACGGGCAATCGCCGAAGCAGATCGTATCGCCGTCAGCTCGATTTCGGTTTGGGAGATTGGGGTCAAAGTCAACAAGGGAAAACTATCGATTCCGCTCCCGGTGCCGGAGCTCGCCGGAAGACTGGAACACGTCGACCGCTTGGACCTGCTTGCTGTCGATCTTCGCACTTGGTTAAGAGTCCTGGATCTCGACTGGGAGCACCGCGATCCGGCAGATCGCACGATTGTAGCCACCGCCGCGCTTCTCGCTTGCCCCTTGCTGACCCCAGACGCCAGAATCCAAGCGTTTTACAGGCAGTCCATCTGGTGAAGTGCTGCAAGCTATTGGCAGCCCGTCCACTACTGCCGCCGGGCACACATCTGTTCCCAAGAATCGAATTCTTTCCGGATGTCACCAACTGCGGCAAAGGAACACAACCATGACCTTTCCCGAACTCTGCCGCCTGCCCGCAACCGAGCTTACGGCCGCCATCCGTGCCAAGCAACTCTCATCCGTCGAGCTCACGCGTGCCATCCTCGACCGCATCGAAGCCGTCAATCCCGTGATCAACGCCTACCTGGCCGTTGACGGCGAACGCGCCCTCGATGGCGCCCGCGCCGCCGAAGCCGCCGTCATGCGCGGCGACGAGCTCGGCCCCCTCCACGGCCTACCAGTCCCCATAAAGGACCTTGAACCCAGCCAGGGTATGCGCCACACCAGCGGCTCCATCCTCTTTACCGACAACATTGCCGCCTTTGACGGCGCCGTCACCGGGCGTGTCAAAGCCGCCGGCGGCACAATCATCGGCAAGACCAACACGCCCCACCTCGGCCACAAGGACATGTGCGACAACCTGCTCGGCGACCCCGGCCGCAACCCCTGGAATACCCAACGCACCCCCGGCGGCTCCAGCGGCGGCGCAGCCGCAGCCGTCGCCGCCGGACTCGGCCCGCTCGCGCACGGCTCCGACGGCGCCGGTTCGATCCGCATCCCTGCCGCCCTCTGCGGCGTCTTCGGCTTCAAGCCATCATTCGGTCGCATCCCCTACTGGCCCAACCTCGACATCTGGGCGGCCCGCTCCCACAACGGGCCAATCTCCCGCACTGTCGCCGACGCCGCCCTCTTCACCTACGCGACCGCCGGCCCCGACCCGCGCGACCCGACCACGATTGACAATGCGCCCGACGACTACCTCGCCGCGGTAGAAGACCCGCTGCCCGCGCTCAAAGACCTGCGCGTCGCCTGGAGCGCCGACTTCGGCTACGCCGCCGTCGAACCCGACGTCCGCCGCCTCACCGAACAGGCCGCGCGCCGTTTCGAAGACCTCGGCTGCCACGTCGAAGCCGTCGATCCCGGCTGGGACAATCCCCGCGACGGCGCCGAAACTTCCTGGTTCGTATCGATGGCCGCACGCGTCGGCCGCAGCTACGACCAGGACCCCCACGCCTTCGAGCCGACTCTCGTCGAAATGATCCAAAGAGGCCGCGGCATCACCGCCGAAGAACACGGCCTCTCCGATCTCGCCCGCACCGACTTCTACAACCAGGCCCGCCTCTTCTTCGAGGAGTTCGACCTCCTTCTCACGCCCCAGATGCCGCTCACAGCCTGGGGCGTCAATGACTGGCCCCAACAGATCGAAGGCAGGCCCAGCCCCTCCATCTTCGACCGCCTGCCCTTCACCTTCCCCTTCAACCTCACGGGGCAGCCCGCCGCCAGCGTTCCCTGCGGCTTCGCCTCCGACGGCCTCCCGGTCGCCCTCCAGATCGTGGGCCGCTGGCACGCCGACACCCTCACCCTGCAGGCCGCCGCCGCGCTCGAACAGGTCGCCCCATGGGCCCACCACTGGCCCGACCTCTAGCGCAAAACCTGCCTTCCCCCTGTCCCCTGCCCCCTGTAATTCCAAGGTTGGCGCCGTCAACCGTCCAGTATATAATGAACACCGAAGCCAGCGTCGGCTTCGCATTGGCTACGTAACGACAGAGCCACAACGAATTCAAAGGAGAATTCACCATGTCACCTGTCAAGGCTCCTCAGTTCGTCGCGCCCCCGCGGGAACAGAACGCATCCTTCCATACCCCAGCCAACTCGCCTTCAGTCCCCTCAGCGTCCGCCGCAAATGGTAAGTCTGACACCTTCACAGTTCGCGCCGGGTGCGTCCAATACCTCAACGCCCGTCCCCTTTGGCACGCGCTTCGCAGCCGTCCCGACCTTTTCTCCCTCCAATATGACGTCCCTTCCAGGGTAGCCGGCTGGCTCCACGGCGGCCAGGTCGACCTCGCCCTCGTCTCCACCATCGAATACGGGCCCCGCTACCGCGTCGTGCCCGGCGCCGCCGTAACCTCCAACGGCCCCGTCGGATCTGTCGCCATCTTCAGCCGCAAACCCATCACCCGCGCCCGCACGCTCGCCCTCGACGCCAGCTCCCGCACCGCTGTCGCCCTCACCCGCATCCTCTGCGCCGAATGGTTCGACCTTCAACCAGACTACGTTACAATGCGCCCCGACCTGCCAGCCATGCTCGACCGCTGCGACGCCGCCCTCCTCATCGGCGACGCAGCACTCTTCGTCGACCACGTCGCTCTCGGCCTCCAGAAGTACGACCTCTGCGTCGAATGGCGCGGTCTCACCGGCCTGCCCTTCGTCTTCGCCTTCTGGACCGGCCGCCCCGACGCCCTTGCCCCCGCCCACCTCAACGCCATCCGCGCTGCGCGCGACGGCGGCCTCAACGATCTCAATAAGAGCGCCGCCGCCCAGTACCCCAACCGCAGGGACCTGGCTGCCGCTGGTTGCGCCTACCTCCACAAGAACATTCAATACCGCCTGGACGACGACTGCATCGCCAGCCTCAACAGGTACTACCAGTCGGCCGTGAAACTGGACATCATCCGCCAGGCTCCGACCCTCCGCTTCTACGATACCTGAACGCAGTCATAGGCCATCATAATCCCTTCGATACTCTCACTTCGCGCCGCGGCCGCAGACCGGATCAGTAGTGGCGGGTTGGTCCCGCCAACCCCTGCAATAGACGAGATTTTGTAGTACAATTGTTCGGAAGTGAAACCAGCCCCGCCGCGGGCCTGCCCCGGCGAAAAGCTTCTCCCATACGATTCCAATGTCACGCTGCACTTCACACGCCAGCCACCGAATGCCAACCTATCGGCCCGCCGTCCCATCGCCCACTACGCCTGGATGAAGGGCAAGACCGTCCCCATGGAGGAAGTCCGCCAGCGCTGGGGCGTCTGAACGCGAAAACCGCCCGGGCAACTGTCATCCGACAGCCGATCCCGGGCAGTCCACTTCCTCTCCCTATTTCTCAAAGCCACCCACTCGCCCTACCCACCGATCACTGATTACTGCCTTTCGCCGTTCCCAACTCGCCAATGCCGTTCGCACCCTGGGCCCGAGCCTCCTTAGTACGGCAAGACTCTTTTTCAGCCGAATTCAGGCGGTAGCAGGGACGACGGAGAAGCCTTCTGCGCGACACGCGTTACGAAGCTGACGGTCAAACACGACAAAGTCCGCATAGTTTGAGTGTCCTTGGCTCCACTTAATCGCCGCAGCCAGTTGAAACGCATCGGCCGTCCGCAGGGGTTGCACCGCTAACGCTCTCTCCGCCTCACTTCGAACAACCTCGCTCGGCTGGACTTCTATCCAAACGCCTGTCAAAGATATCAAGACCTGGCGAGCCATTTGCTGTTCAGTAGGAGTTAGACTTCCCTCTCTCCTTCGCCTCTCTATGGCCGATATGCACTCGGACCGTGTGCCCCACCATACGAAAATTTCAGGATCCTCTTCGAGAATCCTCCGTACAATGGGAGAAGTGGATTCCTCCAGACATAGCGGTACCACCGCCGACGCATCCCAGAATTTCAACCGTCTTCTTCCCGGTCAAGCGATACAGCCTCCCGCACCAGTCCCTTAGGGTCGGCCGGCCTTGGCATGTCCCAAAACCCCTCCGGCAACTTTCCCGTTCCCCGCTTTATCAACCCTCTTCGTTCAAGATCTGCCAAGTGTTCTTCCATCGAATCGGCTTGGTCGAAAGAAGAATCCGCTTGATCGACAGGTACTAACCGCGCGATCGGCCGCCCCCGATCCGTGATCAGCACCTCCTCGCCGGCTTTTACATCCCGCAAATACGCGCTCAGCGAACGCTTCAGTTCAGTTATGCTAGTCCTCAGCATTCGTCGTTCCCTCCCTTTCCGCTTCCGTGGACAGACCAGGCAATTCACGCGCTCCGTTCAGTCGTCGCGCTCCCTCTATCCACTTCCCTTCGGCGTTCCCCACTATCCACTAACCACTATCCACTGCCGTTACGTTCGGTATTCGGCGTTGATCGATACATAGTCATAGCTCAGGTCACACGTCCAGACCGTGGCTTTGCCTTCGCCCAGGCCCAGCGACACCCGCGCGCTGATCTCACTCTCTGCAAAGATCGCCGACGCATCCTCCTCTGCGTATCTCGTCGGGGTGCCTGCGTCCACCAACTGCAGCTCCGCGTTGGCGTCCTGTGGCTGGCCCGCCGCAATGAACAGATGCGCCTTCGTCGGATCAACCGTCGCGCCCGAATACCCGACCGCGCAAAGAATGCGCCCCCAGTTGGCGTCGTGCCCGAAGAACGCCGTCTTCACCAGCGGGCTCCTCGCAATCGAGTTCGCGACTTGGTGCGCCTCGCCGTCGCTCACCGCGCCTTCCACCTGGATCGTAACGAACTTCGTCACGCCCTCGCCGTTGCGCACAATCAGCTTCGCCAGCTCCATCGAAGCCGCCGTCAGCGCATCCACGAACGCGTCGTAGTCCGCGCCCTCCTCGCTGATGTCAGCGTTGCCCGCGGCGCCGTTGGCCAGCACCAGCACCGTATCGTTCGTGCTCGTGTCACCGTCCACGCTGATGCGGTTGAAGCTATGGCTTACTGCGGCAGCAAGCGCCCTCTGCAGCAGCGGCTGCGCGATGTTGGCGTCGGTCACCAGCGTACCCAGCATCGTCGCCATATTCGGATGGATCATTCCCGCGCCCTTGCCGATGCCGGTGATCGTGACCGCCTGGCCCCCGATCTCCGCCTGGCTCGACGCCCACTTTGGGAAGACGTCGGTCGTCATGATGGCCGCCGCCGCGTCCTCCCAGCCGTCCGGCCGCAGCTCACCCGCCACCTGCGGAATTCCGGCCTCGATCACGCCTATCGGCAGCTGTACGCCGATCACGCCGGTGCTCATCACGAAGGCAGTGTTATCGGTGCTGCCCAGGCTCTTCTCCGCTGCCTCAGCCATCCGCCGCGCGTTGGCATTACCCTCCGCGCTCGTGCACGCGTTGGCGTTGCCGCTGTTGATCACAACCGCGTGCGTTCCCTCAGGGTTCATCCGCAACAGCTCTTTGTCATACAGCACCGGCGCCGCCGGGAAGGCATTCTGGGTGAACACCGCCGCCGCCCGGCACGCCGTCGCGCTCGCAATCAACGCGAGGTCCGGCGCCCCGGTCGGCTTGACGCCGCAGTGGATCCCCGCCGCATCGAAACCGGTTACAGGTATGGGCGCAGTCGAAGGTCCCGAAAATGTGTGTTCATTCTCTGACATCTTAATCTCCATATCGTTTGGACGTATTGGGCGCCAACTGTTCTACTGACCCGCCACCTCATCACCGTGTCGAGTACAGGGTCTATCCTGCACCAGCCTCCACTAGTCCCGCTGAATCCAATCCCAGTCCCGCGGTTCGCCGTCTTCCGCAGGCTTCGGCATGGCGTCAGCAGGACGTTCCTCCCTGAGGAGCGCCTTAACCTTCAGCGGCAGGCCGAAGAGGCGAATGAAGCCCTCGGCATCGGCCTGGTTGTAGACATCGTCCTCGTCGAACGTAACGTAGTCCTCCCGGTACAGACTGTGGGCCGACCTCCGGCCCACTACCAACGTCTGCCCTTTGTACAGCTTCAGCCGCGCGGTCCCGCTGATCGACCTCTCCGTCTCCGCCACAAACGCGTCCAGGGCCTTCCGCAGCGGCGTGAACCAGAGACCGTTGTACACAAGCTCTGCGTAGCGGAGCCCGACCTGCTGCTTCCAGTGCAGCGTATCCTTGTCCAGGCAAAGCTGCTCCAGCGCCGCATGCCCCTTGTACAAGATCGTCCCGCCGGGCGTCTCGTATACGCCGCGGCTCTTCATCCCCACCAGCCTGTTTTCAACCAAGTCCACGCGCCCGATACCATGTTCGCAACCCAGTGCGTTCAGATTCTGCACCAGTTCCACAGGTCCCATCGCCACACCGTTTACCCGCTCAGGAAAACCGCGGCGGTAATAAATTTCCACGTAGGCCGGCTCGTCGGGCGCTTCCTCCGGCGACTTTGTCCACTCGAACATGTCGGCGGGCGGCTCCGTCCACGGATCTTCCAGCGGCCCGCCCTCGTTGCTGAGGTGCCAGAGATTGCGGTCCTGGCTGTATATCCTGTCTGCCGATGCCTTGACCGGCACATTGTGTTCCTCGGCATAGTCCAGCGCATCGGAACGCCCGCGAATGTCCCACTCCCGCCACGGCGCGATGATCTTCAGCTTCGGATTGAGCGCCATCACCGTCAACTCGAACCGCACCTGGTCGTTGCCCTTGCCGGTTGCCCCGTGCGACACCGCGTCGGCGCCCTCCAGCTGCGCGATCTCAACGAGCCTTTTCGCAATCAGCGGCCTGGCAAAGGAAGTGCCCAGCAGGTAGTCGCGCTCGTAGATCGCGCCGGCCTGCATCGTGGGAAACACGTAGTCGGTCAGAAACTCCGCCCGCAGATCCTCAACATAGCAGCGGGTCGCGCCGGATGCGATGGCCTTCTCCTCCAGCCCGTCCAACTCCCCTTCCTGGCCCAGGTTCGCGCAAAAGCAGACGACCTCGCATCCGTAGTTGTTGATCAGCCACGGGACGATCACGCTCGTATCCAGCCCGCCCGAATAGGCCAGAACCGCTTTTCTCACAGATCCTTTTGCAGCCATACGTGCTCCTTGCTTGTGAAAGCAGCAGCTGCAAATGCCCCCAGATGACACCTCTTGCAGCCGCGTTTTCCTTGGAACCAAGACTTTACTTCACGGTGTGATATCGTAGACCAAGCGATTCGCCAAGACCTGGCCGCCTCTCAAATTCAGCCAGGAAACAAAAATGCCACCCCGGACCATCCGAAGCGGCATACAGGAAACGAGCGAAGAGTGCAAAGAAGGCTTGCAACTTCCATCTGGCAAAGCTGCGGTCAGCCTTTGCGCCCGCTTCCCGCGGGCCTTCCTCCTGGCGTTCGTGCGACTCAGCACTCCAATGCCTCTCCCTTGATCAAATCCCCTTAGGCAGGATACGCTCAACCGTCTGCAAGCCTAACCCTACTCGCTCCGATTGTCAAGAAGCGGGTCATCCTATTCTAACACTGCAGTCATGACAGCAGCAGCTCGCATCGGTTCAGAAGCTCGTTCCACCTCGACCCACAGCGCCTCGACGCCGCGCAGCACGACCTGCGGCCTGTGCTCAGGCTCAGCGGCCAGGCGAATCGAACTGAACTGTTTCAAGACAGTCGCGAAGGCGATGCGCGCCTCCAACACCGCCAGCGACGCGCCAAGGCAGTAGTGAATCCCGCGGCCGAAAGAGATGTGGCTCTTCTCCTTTCGCCCGACATCCAAAGTTTCCGGATTGGAAAAGGCGGCAGGGTCCCGATTGGCCGCGCCAACCGCCGCAACGACCTGCTCGCCCGCGCGCAGCTTCTTGCCTCCAATCTCCACATCTTCAAGCAGATAGCGGCCGTCAAGCTGGACGGGGCTGTCGTAGCGCAAAAGCTCGTCGATCGCTGTGTCCAGCAACGCCGGATCCTGCCTGAGACGCTCCAGCTCGCCCGGATTCCTGAGCAGGGCCAGCATCCCGTTTCCAATCAGGTTTCGTGTCGTTTCGTTGCCCGCGACCAGCAGCAGCTCGAGCGTCGCCAGCAGTTCCAAGTGTGCCAGCTTGTCACCCTCGTCCTCTGCCGCAAGCAATGCGCTGATCAGGTCATCCTTCGGCTCCTCCCGCCGTTGGGCAATGATGCCCTCGAAGTATTCGTACAGCTCCTCGGACGCGCGGCGAAACCGCCTGACCTGCTCGTCACTGCGCGCTGGCTCAAGCGAAAGCACAATGGCGTTCGACCACTCCTTGAACTGCGCCAGGTCCTCGGTCGGAACGCCGATCATTTCGGCTATTACAATGACCGGCAGCGGAAACGCGAGCACGTCGATCAGGTCAAAGCGTTCCAGGTCACCCGTCGCCTCCAGCAGGTCGTCCACGATCTGTTGAACGCGCGCTGCCTGTTCAGCCACCGTGCGCGGCGTAAAGGCCTTGGAAACCAGCGACCTCAGCCTTGTGTGGTCGGGAGGATCGAGGTCCAGCAGGCTCGCGTCCTGCCCGTAATCCGACCTGCCCTGCATATTGGAAAAACGATGGTGGTCAAGCAGGACTGCCTGGGCATCCTCATATCGTGTCAAAACCCATCCGCCGGCAAGCCTGCTGTAATGCACGGGGTCTTTGCGCCGCAAACGTTCGTAGGTCGCGTACGGGTTGGCCCTGACCGCCTCGCTGCTCAGGTCAAAGGTAACGCCCGACTCCACCCATTCCCAGGCCAGGAGAACTGTCCCGGCAATTCGTCTAAATGCTTTTCGAACCGTACCGGAAGAGACCGTCATCATCGTGTCGTTCCGTCAGCCCAGCTGCAACCGCGTATGCGTCCGACAGCTCCGTTTGTGAATGCTACTTCTTTGCCTCGCTCGACAGATTTCGTCTCGTCGCCGACCTTCGTTGGTCTTCATCCTGCTCCCCGATGGCCCCCATCCATGTACCGAAACGACCTGCTTCCAGGATTTGGGAAAATGACCTGAAATGGAAGCTCGGCCGGCGCCCCTGCCGCTGAATGGAGCCGCGCTGCCTTCACTGGCGTCTGCTCGAAAAGGCAAATGCAGGCGACAGCGTACCATCGCCAACCATGCCTGCCATTATATGCGAGAAGAAGAGCCCGCTCCAGATTCAGGCGCGGCAGATTCGCGCCCCATCCGGTGCCGCGCCGGATGACAGCCTGGAGAATGGATGCAAGCTCCCGTTCCGTCTGTCCCGCCAGAGACCTTGAAATGCATCAGGTTCGCTCGTTATCCTGACTTCCCCTTTCTCCACACCGTCGTCTGATGTATGATACCGGCATGAAGCATACTGGCGTCTTCGATGCCTGAGGATGCCAGCCCAAACAGCCGCCCAGCAGATCGAGAGGGGCATCGATTACATGACGACAAATCACGGAAGCGCCCTGAACGCTCCCTACATCTTCGCCCACGACCTGGGCCAGCAGTTGGACATGAGCGCGCAGGAGCTCCCCGCCGCCAACGCCGATGACCTGCCGGTCGTCAACCTGACCCAGGAGCAGAAATACATCTTCGACATGCGCGGCTGGCTGTTAATCCCCGGCGTACTCTCAGAAGACGATCTGGAAGAAATGCGCGAATTCTGTCTGCGCCTCCACAATGAACCCGCCTCGATCCCCGAACATGAACGCTCACCGCTCGGCGGCCCCATGCAGAAGCTCGTCGATCATCCTGTCGTCGTCGGCTTCATGCACGAGTTCGTCGCCTTCCCGCCGCTTTCCCGAAATGACTGCTATGGGTTCCGCATGGAGTCGTGCAGCCTCTTCTACCGCCAGGCCGGCGACGGCCAGTTTGCGCCCCACAACGGCAGCGGCTACTTCCGCCTCCCCGGCGACACACACTTCTACCACTGCATCCCGGGAAAGGCGCATGCCGGCCTGACCCGCGTCGTCTGGGAGCTGAATCCCGTCGCTGAAGGCGACGGCACCCTGCTCGTCAGCGGCAGCCACAAAGCCGCCTACGCCGCGCCCGATGCAATCCATGACCAGAACTCGCCAATTTGGGAGGGCTACACCTGTCCGGCCGGCTCCGTTCTCTTCTTTACCGAATCGCTGACCCACAGCGCCCGCCCGTGGACCAGCAAGGAGCATGATCGCGTCGCCATCTTCAGCTGCTACAACACCGTCGACAGCAAGTGGCACGATTGGGACCCCGACCCCAGGCTCGTTGAAACCATGCCGCCCTTGCGCAGGACCCTGTTCCGCCCCGTTCGCGCCGCTCGCAACCTGGCCGACGGGTCGCACTACGGCGCCTGAGCGCTGCGCTCGTTCAAACCGGCCCTCTCGAGGATTACGGAATCCAGTCGAGGCGAATCCGCTTTGCGGCCGGGCGCCGTTGCTTCGTTCCATCCGAACGATCCGGCGGCTCTTGCCCAATCCAGCGCAATCCAACCAGCAGGAGACGAACGAATGGCAACTCTACTCTCGGCAAAACAGGCAGCCGCCTTCCAGATGGGCAAAGGCGATTCCCGCAACCTCGTCGGCCCCTCTACCGGCGCGCACGACATTACCCTGAACTATTCGGTCTTCCAGCCCGGCGAAGAGTTTCCGCAGCACTTCCACGACGGCTCGGCCGACATTTTCATCGTGCTTGAGGGCGGCGTTTCCGTGCGCCAGGGGGACGTGTACACCCCGATCCACGAAGGCCAGTTTGCCTACGTGCCCTCGCCCGAAGTGCATGGCACTGTCAACACAACCGATGCACAGGCCACCCTGATCAGCTTCCAGGCGCCGCCGGACCAGGCCCTCTACCGCGGTGAACGCGACCCTTCGCACACAGGTGAAACGCCGCGCCCGCCCGAAAATCACCGAACGCAAGTGCGAATCGACGATCTGAATTCGGGCAATGCGAGCCCTGAAGGCGAGACAAAAGCGTGGGCGCCGGCATCGCCCGCCACAGGTACTGCGGAGATGAAGCTGGACTTCTTTGAGCTGGGCGAGGGAGGTCAGGTCGAATCGCCGGCGTCATCGGACAAGGAGTCCGTCTGGTTCGTCTGGAGCGGCGAAGTCACGATCACAGCCGGTGGCGAGTCCTTGCAGGCCGCGACACACGAGGGCGCCTTCATTCCCCCCGGCGAAGCGCAGACCGTCCGCAATCTTTCCGGTACAACCGCGCGACTGATCCGCTGCCAGGCTGTATAGTCCGATAATCCGTTCGCCAGCGCGGTCTGTGGCGGAGAAAGCGGCGCCTCTGTCAGATCAGATCGCAGCGGCGGTCGAAACCGACGCGGCCCGCACTTCTTGCGCGCTCACCTCCCTGCCCAGCTGGTTGGACAGGTAGATCCCCTCAGAAATAAGCATACAGTTCAGCGCGACCTCTGCCGTCGGCAGCAGCTCGACTCGACCCTCCACCGCCGCAATCCAGTGCTGCTGCTCACCGTCATATTCGTCGCCGTGGCCGCGCACACTGTGCAGCCGGAAGTTGAAACTGTCCAGGTTTACGGTGGAGTTGAGGTCGAGGTCGCCGACACTGTGGAAGTAGCCGAACGGCTCCAAACGCACACCGCCCTCGCTGCCGACAACAGAGGCTCCTTCAAACGCGTCCAGCTGGATGGCCCACGCCTCGATGATGTCCAAAGTCATGTTGTCTTCCAGCCGCACAAAGCCCAAACCCAGCTCCTCCACGTTGTAGCCGCTTTCCGCTCGCCGCGCCGGGTCCATTGGAATCTCCTGGTAGGTCTTGCCCGAAACGCGCAGCACGTCCGGGTTGCCCAGCAGATAGAGCACAACCGAAATGTGGTACACGCCCATATCGTAGAGCGCGCCGCCGCTGGCCGTCTCCTTCTGCACGAAAAACGGTGTGCCATAGCCGTCAACAAAGGGCCGCCCCCGCCGCCGGTGGCCGGTCGAGCGCGCGTGATACAGTTTCCCAAGGTGGCCCCCGTCGATAAGGGCTTTCGCCGCCTTCGTCTCGTTGAAGAAATACTCCCGGTTCTGGATGCAGAGCATCAGGCCGCTCTCTCGGGCCGTCGTTAACATTCGCTCGGCGTCGACATACGCCCCGGCCATCGGCTTTTCGCAGAAAACGTGCTTGCCCGCCTCCAGCGCCGCCACCGTAACCGGCATGTGAAAGTTGTTGTGCAGGCAGACGTCCACCGCCACAATGTCGTCACGCGCCAGCAGCCGGCGAAAATCGGTGTAGACGCTGGCAATCCCATTCTCCGCGGCCACCCGCCGGGCTTCAGCCTCGTTTATATCGGCAACCGCCGCGATCTCCACGTGAGGCATCCCGGAATAAACCCGGACATGCTTCTTGCCGATCTGGCCGGTCCCGATGATTCCAATTCGAGTCTTTTCCTCTGTCATCGCAGGTTCTCTTGGTGTGAATTCTTCGTCCGATGCCCGTTAGCGCGTCACAGAGCCGAGCGGTAGCCCCGCGACATGCGCAATTCGATCTGGGCCTGAAATGCGGTAAACACAATTGTGATGATCCAGTAGAAGACCGCTGCAATCAGCAGCGCCTCCAGGCTGCGGAAGTTGGCCCGCCCCTGCTTCTGCGCCCGCCACAACAGCTCCCAGACAAAGCCGGTGACAGAGATCAGCGAAGTGTCCTTCAGCATTGCAATGAGCTGATTGCCGATCGGCGGAATGACCAGGCGCAACGCCTGCGGCAGCAGGATGAAGCGCATGATCTGGAAATGGGTCAGGCCCATCGCCTGGGCCGCCTCCCGCTGGCCGGCGTCCACCGACTGGATGCCCGCACGCATAATCTCCGTCATGTACGCGCCGTAGTTCAGGCCCAGCGCCAGCACGCCCGCCGCCAGCCCCGACAGCCGGATACCCAACTGGGGCAGCGCCAGGAAGAAGAAGACCACCTGGAGCAGCAAAGGAGTGCCGCGGATCAGGGAGATGTAGAATGTTGCAGCCGCATAGGCAGGCGGGAACCTGGAAAGCCGCCCCAACGCGCCCAGCAGCGATAACACTGTCGCCAGGATGATCGACAGAATCGACAGCAGGATCGTCAGCCACACGCCGTTGAAGATGAAGAACCAGTGGCTGCGAATGAAGGACCAGTCGAGCGTTATCGTCGTGAACTGCAGACCCGCAAACGTGAAGCGGGCGCCGCTGAAAGCATAGAAAAGCGCCAGCAAAAGCAGAGCATACGATACGCGCACGCCCATGACAAAGCGGCGCGCATCGCGACGCTGCCCGGCTAGTATCTCCTCTGCCTGGTCCGCAAATCTGTCATCAGGAGGCTCTGCCGCCATGCCGCCTCGCTTCTGTCGTCCTGAGAACTCTCCGGGTCTGGCCGCGGCCGGGCGCGTGGATTCGCTCCACGCCCCGGCAACCCCGGTCTTCGATTATTGGGTCGGGTCCATCGTCAGGTCTTCGCCAAACCATTCCATCGACAGGCTGCTCAGCGTCCCGTCCTCGTGCATGGCGGCGATGATCTCGCTGACCTTTTCAACCAGGCGAGCGATGTCCTTGGACGCGCTCTTGTCGAACGCCACCGCCAGGTTCTCGGAGAAGACAGGCGTGCCGACCTTGTGGATCGGGACGCCTTCGGCCATGGCCGCCTCAACCACTGTGTTCGATGTGAGAAAGGCCGCGAACTCATGGCGGCCGGCCTGAATCTGCTGCGCGCAATCATTGTCCACGGTCAGCGGAATGATTGAAGTGTCCGCCGGGGGCGCGTCAACATAGAAGCTGGCTGCAGGCAGCCCCAGGCTCTCCATGTCACCCATAAGCCACGACTCGTATGTCGTCGAGACGCCAACGCAGATCGTTTGGCCGTTCAAGTCCTCCAGCGTCTCCACGCCCGAGCCGTCGACCGCAGCGAACTGGGCCGGCGTGTAGTAGTAGGACGGCGACGCGAAATCGAGGATCTTCTGCCTGGCGGTCGTCACGGTCATCGATCCGACACTCATGTCCCACTGGTCGCCCCAGTTGCCTGCGGTGATCAAGTCCCAGTCCGGCGTTACAAACTCCACCTCAACACCGAGCCTTGCGGCGATCTCCATGGCAACGTCGACGTCAAACCCCTGGAAATTGCCGCTCTCGTCCAGAAAGCTCTGCGGAGCATAGTTCGGGTCGGTAGAGATGCGCACCGTGCCGCGCGACATGATTTCGGCCAGCAGGTCGTCCGGCTCCGCCGCCGCGCCGGAGTCATCGGCGGGCGCGGGCGCCGCAGGGGCCACGCACGCACCGGCCAGGAGAACAGATAACAAGAGTACGGGTAATAGATTCTTCATGGGGCAACTCCTTCTGGGTTCAGGTACAATTCATCGCGCAGTTCAATTCACTAACCTTATTAATACTATAGCGTGTGGCCGATCGCGCAAAACGAGATCCCATGACAGGAGCCGGCTCAATGCCTTCCAACCTGGCCGCCGTCGTCGCCGACCATCCCTATCCCGACTATCAGGAGTGGTGGCCCCTTGGCCGCCCCCTGCTGACAATGATGGCCTCTGCCATCACCGAACAGTGGCGTCTGCTGGCTGAGCCGCAGGACGAACTCGCCACCGTTCAGGCTACTGTCGACGAGTACATCCAGCTGGTCTATGCCAGGGAGGCGCGCCCTACCCTCGCCGCATCGTTTTATGGCATGAGTGAATTCGATACGTTTGCGTCTGGCGAATTCGATGCGCTCTCCTACGCCTTTTACCGCTCCGCATTCAACGCAATCGCTGCGCGGCGCCGAGGAGAGAGCCTGAGCGCGGCGCGCCGCCAATTCACCGAGCGGGTCGGCGCGCGATTCTTCGCCCAGCTTGCAGACTTCCTGCCCCTGGATCTTCCCTTGACACTGTCATCCGCGGGCGACTTCACCCGCCTCGAGAACGCAATTGGGCAGGTCGGCAGCTTCCTCAAGGCTGAAGGCTACCTGCGCACGCACTTCGCCTTCCGCTTCGATGTACACACCGAGCACGCCGGCCGCAGCATCAAACAAGCTGCGTCCGGCCTACTCCCGGCGCTGGCAACCGGCGCCGCCGCCTTCGCGCTCTACGAAATGGGGCACCCGGTAATCCTGCCTTCCGCGGTCTATCTCTACCAAACCGTGGGCGAAGCCCAGCATCACTCCTCCCGCACGATCGAGGAGCTATTCGCTCGCGCTGATTGCGATGCCAGGGAGACAGAAGACTTCGACCCCAGCGGCTTTCCTTCCGACCTTGTTGTTGAGCTGTGGGAGATCCGCCGGCGGGCTCAGGCACTGGAATAAGCAACAACGCTTTGGCAGCAGAGTACGAGTTCAGTGCCGGCTGCAAAACTCGCCGCGTCTACGCCTTACAGGCGATCCAAAACGCCGCCTGATTTGACGGTCCCCGCCCATTGCTGGTACACTTGCCTTTGCGTTTTCGCCCGGAACGCCCCCATCGTCTAGAGGACCAGGACTCAGGCCTTTCAAGCCTGCAACAGGGGTTCGAATCCCCTTGGGGGTACTTGCGAGCCGTACGGCCACGGTTGGATCCAATGCGCGTCGGACTTGCAATGGTAGATCAATTCGCTGTTTCTCAGATCAGGTCCCGTATCGATATGTGGCACACCACATTTTGACTGCGGGACTTTTCATTTCAGAGAGGAATTGTGAAAACCCTGCGCATCGAAGTCACCCCCATTTCCGCAGAGGGCAATCCCGCGATTCCCTCGGCGGCACAACGTCTGGGCATTTCCGCTGTCCGGTCCTGCCACGAGTCGCGCATCTATTTCCTCACCAGTCGTGCACCGGAAAACCTCAGAGCGCAGCAGATTGAACTGCTATGCGCCCAGCTGCTGGTCGATCCGGTAACCGAAACGGCCCGAGTAACAGACCTGCAAGCCCAAGCCTCGTCAGATTCGGCAAACCCTTCCCCGCAATCTGCCGATGAGCATCTTATCGAAGTGGCCCTCCGCCCCGGCGTGACCGACATCGCCGCCCGCGTTCTGGAGCAGGGCGCGCGGGAACTCGGAATCGCCGGGCTCGAGGCCGCCACGGCAACCAGGTACCTCCTCAAAGGCGAACTCTCCGAATCCGAGCTGCATCTGCTGGCCCGGGGCCTCTTTTGCAACGACACCATCGAGCGCTACAACCTCGGCCCGATCACGCCTCTGTTCGGCGACAATGGCCGGCCCCAGGACCGCGTTGAAAAGCTGCCTCTGTCCAATCTGTCTGAAGAGGGGCTGCTCTCGTTCAGCCGCGCGCGGATGCTCTCCCTGGATGTGAAGGAGATGAAGGAGATCCAGGGCTACTACGATGAAATCGGCCGCCCCCCCACCGATGTCGAGCTGGAAACACTGGCGCAGACCTGGAGCGAACACTGCGTCCACAAGACGTTCAAAGCGTCGATCGAATTTACCTTGCAGGATGCCGCCGGCCGCACCGTAACCTCGCAGCAGATTCAGGGCTTGCTGCGCAGCTACATTCAGGCGGCAACCGAAGCGGTGGGCCGTCCCTGGGTGCGCTCTGCCTTTGTCGACGATGCCGGCATCATCGAATTTGACGAGCAGTTTGACCTTGCCTTCAAAGTCGAGACGCACAACCATCCCTCAGCCCTGGAGCCCTTCGGCGGGGCCAACACCGGCATTGGCGGCGTCGTGCGCGATATTATGGGCGTATCGGCGCGTCCCATCGCCTGCACCAACGTCCTCTGCTTCGGCCCGCAAGATCTACCCAAGGAGGAGCTGCCAGCGGGCGTCCTGCACCCGGCGCGCGTCCGGCACGGCGTCGTAGCCGGAATTGGCGACTATGGCAATAAGCTGGGCCTGCCGACCGTCAACGGCGCGGTCATCTACGACAAAGGCTATTTGGGGAATCCCCTCGTATTCTGCGGCGCCGCGGGCCTGCTCCCAAAGAACGCCCACCCGACGCAGCCGCTGCAGGGCGACCGTGTTGTCGTCCTCGGAGGACGGACGGGCCGCGACGGCATACACGGCGCCACCTTTTCCTCGGCCGAACTGACCGAGTCAACACATTCGGAAGCGGGCAGCGCCGTTCAGATCGGCGATCCGATCACGCAGAAAGGGCTGATCGAGCTGGTTGAGGCTGCCAGGGACGAGCGTCTCTACAGTGCCATTACCGATTGCGGCGCAGGCGGTCTCTCATCCGCGGTCGGCGAAATGGCCGAAGAGTTGGGCGCGGACGTCGAGCTGCAGCATGTTCCGCTCAAGTATCCCGGCCTGACACCCTGGGAGATCTGGCTTTCGGAAGCCCAGGAGCGGATGGTTATGGCCGTTCCCTGCGGTAATCTCGAACGGCTCGCCGAGCTCGCAGAGCTTTGGGGCGTGGAAATTCGCGACCTGGGCCACTTCAGCGGCGACGGCTGGCTGCGCGTCCGCTACGGCGGACAGCCAGTGGCCGAGCTGCCCATGACCTTCCTGCACGAAGGTCTGCCCCGCCCGCACCGGACCGCCTGCTACCGGGAAACCGGGCCGCCCCGCGCCGCCGAACCTGCCGTCTCAGAACGGCCGGATGTGGCGCCGGACCCGGCACGAATGCTCCTGCGCATGCTCAGCTTTCCCTCGGTGGCAAGCAAGGAACCAATTGTACGCACCTATGACCATGAAGTGCGCGGCGGCACGCTCGTCCGGCCATTCACAGGGCCGCAGATGGACGGCCCAGCCGACGCAGCCGTGCTCAAGCCGATGGGAACCTGGGGCCACCAAAAGGCAATCGCCCTCAGCGCGGGCGTCAATCCCCTCCTGGGCAAACGCGACCCGTACGCGATGGCCGTGAGCGCGGTCGACGAGGCCTTTCGCAATGCCGTCGCCGTCGGCGCCGACCCCGACCGCATCGCGCTGCTGGACAACTTCTGCTGGGGCAACCCCACCTTGCCCGACCGGCTGGGCTCGCTGGTGCGCGCCTGCCAGGGTTGCTACGACGCCGCGCTCGCATACAACGCACCCTTCATCTCAGGCAAGGACAGCCTCTACAATGAGTTCGACGGGCAGCCCATTCCCGGCACCCTGCTGATTTCAGCGATCGGCATTGTGCCCGACATGCGCGCCGCTTGCACCTCCCATCTGAAGAGCCCGGGCAACATCCTCTTTCTGCTGGGCGAGAGCCGCGCCGAACTCGGCGGCTCACTGCTGCATCATCTGTTGGGCGTAGATGGAGGGGAACCGCCATCCATGCCGGAACAGCCGCTGAAGTCGCTGCGCACGCTTCACGCAGCGGTTCGCGCCGGGCTGGTGCGCAGCTGCCATGACCTCAGTGAGGGCGGGCTGGCCCTGGCCCTGGCCGAGATGTGTATCGGCGGACGCCTGGGCGCAACGATCGACATCCAGCCCATTCGGACGCCAAATTGTGTGTTTTGTGCCACGACCGCGCTCTTCGGCGAAAGCAACGGTCGTCTCCTGCTGGAGGTCGAGCCGGCCAATGTCGATGCCTTGGAGCGGCGCTTCGCCGATTTGCCCTTAACTCGATTGGGCGCAGTGTCTGAGTCCCCGGACCTGGCAATAAACTGCGGCAGCGATCGTCTGATCGAATTGCAGCTTGACGAGATAGTCTTAGCCTGGAAGAGCGGTCCCGCCTCCTAGGCGGCCGAGTCGGCGAGAGGCCCGCAACCTGTAGCAAGGCGGCAAATCAGAGATGGCATATCCTGTGTTGATCCTGCATGTCTCCGGCACGAACAGGGATGCCGAGACCGCGCGCGCCTGCGAGCTGGCGGGCGGCGTGCCGCAGATTGCGCACATCAACCAGCTACGCAGCCGGCAGTACAGACTCTCCGACTTCGAGATGCTCGTTCTGCCCGGCGGATTCTCATACGGCGACGCCTTGGGCGCCGGCGTTCGCCAGGCGCTTGATCTGCGCGTCTTCCTCAACCAGCAGTTACAGGAGTTTATCGCCGCAGGCAGGCGCGTGCTGGGCATATGCAATGGATTCCAGACTCTGGTGAAAGCTGGACTGCTGCCGGGCACGGCTACGGCCGGCGGCCCTTCTCCAGCGCCCAGGGAAAGTTCAGCCGAAGAGCGCCAAGTGACGCTGACGCACAACCGGCACGGGAAGTTTGAGTGCCGCTGGGTGCATCTGGCTGTGGAGCCAGGCGCGCGCGCCGACTACCTTGCCGGCATTGCAGGGCCGATATTCTGCCCGGTGGCCCACGCCGAGGGCAACTTGCAGGTAGCGCACAGCCATACTCTCGACCGCCTGGAGCGGGAAGGGCTGATCGCATTCCGCTATGTCGACGCCGACGGCGCCCCTGCCGCCGGCCGCTACCCGCTTAACCCGAATGGCTCGGTCGCCGACATCGCCGGCATTTGTAATCCCGCCGGCAATGTCGTCGGGCTCATGCCCCACCCCGAGGACCATGTCGCGCCGATTCAAAATCCCCTTGGCGCAAAAGGCAGTTTGGGGCTTTCGCTTTTTCGATCCATGATTGGCAGCGGAGCAGGCTAAGTGACTACTGCCGTGACCGCAACGGCAGCTGGACTTGCGGAGGAGCGCAGCTGATGGATGCAACTGCACTGGAAGATACGTTCGCCGGCATCGATCTCGATTTCCTCGGCCCGAAACGCAGCGGAAAGGTGCGCGATATCTATGAATACGGGGACCGACTCATTCTTGTCGCCACCGACCGCCTGTCCGCTTTCGATCACATCCTTGGACTGGTGCCGTTCAAGGGGCAGGTCCTGAATCAACTGTCCGCCTTCTGGTTCGAACAAACGGGCGACATTGTCAGCAATCACTTCGACGAGTCTCCCGATCCGAATGTGACGGTCGGCCGAAACTGCCAGCCCTTACCTGTCGAAGTCGTCGTCCGCGGTTACATCTCTGGTGTGACAAAGACGAGCCTCTGGTATCGCTACAGCCTGGGCGAACGCAAAATATATGGTCTCGACTTCCCCGACGGAATGGCCAAAAACGATCCCTTGCCGCAACCGGTCATAACACCGACCACCAAAGCGCAAAAGGGAGGCCACGACGAACGCATTACCGGCGCCCAAATCGTCGAAAGCGGCTTGGTTGAAAGGCCACTGTGGGAATTCGTTTGCGAAGCCTCATTGGCGCTCTTTCGCCGGGGACAAGAGATCTCAGCCGCAGGCGGGCTGCTGCTCGTGGACACCAAGTACGAGTTCGGGCTGGCTGAAGACGGCGAGCTGCTCCTGATCGACGAGGTCCACACGCCTGATTCGAGCCGATTCTGGTCGGCGGCGAGTTACGAGGAGTTGAAGGCAGATCGTTCGCAGAGCAATGACAAGAGTGCAAAGCCCGAAGAACCTGAGAACTTCGACAAGGAGTACGTCCGCCTGGCATATGCCGCGCAGGGATACAGGGGTGATGGCCTACCGTCGCCGCTGCCGGACGGGTTGGCGCTCGAGGCGGCTGCGAGATACATCCGTTCCTACGAGCTTCTCACAGGGCGCGCCTTTGCGCCGGGGGAGCTGCCGGTGGCCAGCAGAGTGGCGAGCAGCCTAGGCAAACTCTTCGCGACTGCCTGAGCAGCGGTGCGCATAGGAGTAAGCGCAGGTGACGACACCAAAAGCATCGGCTCTGGTCGGCGTCATTATGGGAAGCGAGTCCGACTGGGATCGCTGTATGAAATATACGGCCGAAACGCTGACCGAGTTCGGCTTGCCCCACGAATGCCGCGTCGTGTCGGCGCACCGCACGCCGGACTGGATGACGGAGTATGCCGGCAGCGCAGCCGCGCGCGGCCTGGAGGTGATAATCGCGGGGGCGGGCGGGGCAGCGCATCTGCCGGGCATGGTCGCTGGTCATACGTTGCTGCCGGTCATCGGCGTTCCGGTGCAAAGCCAGGCGCTGAACGGTATGGACTCGCTCCTGTCGATCGTGCAGATGCCGGCGGGTGTGCCTGTCGCCACAATGGCAATCGGGAGAGCGGGCGCCATCAACGCCGCGCTGTTCGCCATCTCAATCCTGAGCGCATCGCGTCCATCGTTGCGCGGCCAGCTGCAACAGTTTCGCCAAAGCCGCGCCGAGCAAGTTCTTTCAATCCGGCTTGCGTCTGGAGAGTAAAGACTTGGCCCCTGCACAGCTGCCTCCAATCCCCCCGGGTTCCACCATAGGTGTCTTTGGCAGCGGCCAGCTGGGCCGGATGCTGGCCCTGGAAGCGCGCAGGATGGGCTATCGGCTGCATACGCTTTCACCCGAACTGAATAGCCCCACCGGCCAGGTCGCAGACCGCGAAGTCGTCGCGGCCTACGATGACCGCGATGCGGCGCTGGACTTTGTGGATGGCGTTGACGTCGTAACTTTTGAATTCGAAAACGTCCCGGTCCTGGTATCCGAACTTGCCGAGTCCCGGGGCGTGCCGGTGCGTCCTTCCGGCCGAATTCTCCATGCCGCCCAGGACCGCCTGCGCGAGAAAGCAGCTCTCAGCCAGGCCGGACTGCCCGTCACCCCTTTTTGTCCGGTCAAGACAGCTTCCGATCTGCACCGCGCCGTCGATGAGATCGGTTTTCCCGCCATTCTCAAAACCTCCGTTTTCGGGTATGATGGCAAAGGGCAGCTGTTACTGGAGTCCGAGGAACAGCTGGACGCGGCGAGGCGGATTGCCGGTGGACAACCGTGTGTGCTTGAAGCGTTCGTCGAGTTTTCGTCAGAGCTTTCGCTCGTTGCGGCCCGCGGCATTGACGGGTCGTTTGCTGCCTATCCACTGGTTGAAAACCGGCACGAAAATCATATCCTGGACCTCACGATAGCGCCCGCGCATGTCGATTCAGGACTCGTTCGCGGCGCCAAGGCCCTGGCCCGGCAACTGTTTGAACTGCTCGACGTAGTCGGTGTTCTGTGTATCGAATTCTTTCTCAAGCCGGACAAGCAAAGGACCCATGACGCGACCAGTTCCGAGAACGGTTCAGTCGATCGATTGCTGATAAATGAGATCGCCCCCCGGCCCCACAACTCCGGCCACTGGACGATCGAGGGCGCCGCGACAAGCCAGTTTGAGCAGCAGCTGCGCGCGGTCTGCGGGCTGAAACTTGGCTCAACCGAGCAGTTGCGTCCGGCGGTCATGCTGAATCTACTTGGGGACCTTTGGGACAGTGGTGAACCGAACTGGACGGCGCTTTTCCAATTCCCGGAAGTCAGTCTGCACTTGTACGGCAAACGGGAACCTCGCAGAGGCCGCAAAATGGGCCACTTGACGGCAACAGGACTTTCGACCGAAGCCGCTCTGGAAACAGGACTCGCTGCACGCGCGGCACTGCAGAGGAGCTGAATGAACGGCGCTGCCGGGTATTGCGATTGCGATGGGGATTGTCGCCTAGCGCCGGCTACTGGCGCGAACGCTCTATGGCCCGTTTGGAGGTGCAGCCGTGGCACCCTTTGACTCGCCCCGAGAAGCCTGCGGCGTATTCGGCATCAGCGCGCCGGGAATGGATATCGCCCGGCTAACCTACTTCGCAATCTATGCCTTGCAGCACCGAGGCCAGGAGGCTGCTGGAATTGCCACTTGCGATGGCCAAACCGCCCACATCCACAAGGGACTTGGCCTCGTATCCCAAGTGTTTAACGAGGACAACCTTAGCCATCTTCGAGGCCATTTGGGTATAGGCCACACGCGCTACTCGACGACGGGTTCGCCGAGGTTGGGCAACACGCAGCCCTACATTCTCGAGACGCTTGATGGTCCCCTCGCCATTGGCCACAACGGTAATTTGGTCAACGCGCCCCAATTGCGCCGCGAACTGCTGGAGCGGGGCGTGGGCCTCTCAACATCGACCGACAGCGAACTGATAATCCACCTGTTGGCGGGCGCGCGCGGCACCTGGCTGCAACGAATCCGCCAGGTGATGACAATAGCCGAAGGCGCCTACTCCCTGACGATTCTTACCAAGGAGGCGGTCTACGGCGTGCGCGACCCCTGGGGTCTGCGTCCGCTCGTGTTGGGCGAGCTGGAAAACGGATTGGCCCTGGCTTCGGAGAGCTGCGCCTTTGCCACGATTGGCGCCCGTGCAGTTCGGGAAATTGAACCCGGCGAAATTGCCGTAATCGACAAAGACGGATACGAGATCGTCCAGGGGGTACCCGCGGAGAAGGCCGCTTTCTGCACTTTCGAACAGATCTATTTTGCTCGACCGGATAGCAGATTGGGCGGACGCCTTGTCCACCGCGTCCGGCAAGCGCTGGGTCGCCAGCTCGCACGCGAGGCGCCGGTCGATGCCGATATCGTCGTCCCCGTTCCCGACAGCGGTACCCCGCACGCCATCGGCTACGCCCAGGAAAGCGGAATCGTCTACAGTGAAGGGTTGATCAAGAGCCGCTACATCGGACGGACCTTCATTCAACCGACCGATCAGCTTCGCAAAGACGGCGTGGCGATGAAGTTCAACCCCTTGCCGGACAATCTGCGCGGTCAACGTGTTGTGTTGGTTGACGACTCAATCGTGCGCGGCAATACCAGCGGCCCCCTGGTAAAGCTCCTTCGTGACGCGGGCGCGTCCGAGATACACATGCGCGTCGCTTGTCCTCCGATCAGGTACCCCTGTTTCATGGGCGTCGATATGGCGAGCCAGGCCGAGCTGATCGCAGCGCACAAGAGCCTGGATGAGATCAAGTCCTACATCGGCGTCGATTCTCTGGCCTACCTCAGCGTGGAGGGCATGATGAATACTCTGCAGGCCGAGGACGGCTACTGCAATGCCTGCTTCACCGGCAGCTACCCATTTGAATCGCCCCTATTTGAATTGGAGCTGACGGGAAAAGAGAAGTTTGCCACAGTCTTGGGAAGTTGACACCTACTCCACAATTCGTCCATCGCGTCTGAAACGGTACAGAATACCGCTCTCGCAGAGCTACTCCTTCGATCAGAGACTCACAGATAACTGGCAACACAATGAAAATCCTTCTCATTGGCTCGGGAGGCAGAGAGCACGCGCTGGCGTGGAAACTGTCGCAGTCCACCCGCGTCAGCCGCATTTTCGTAGCCCCTGGCAATGGAGGCACAGCGGCGCTGCCGAACTGCTGCAATGTCGCCATCAGTGCAGATGATCTTCCCGAATTGCTACGCTTTGCGCGGGAAAACGCAATTGGCCTGACCGTTGTTGGACCGGAAATCCCGTTGGTTTCAGGACTTGCCGATCGGTTTGCCCTCGAAGGGCTGCCCGTATTCGGTCCCAGCGCTGCCGCGGCCCAGCTGGAAGGATCGAAGGCATTCTCCAAAACCTTTATGAACCGCCATGCCATCCCAACCGGCTGGGCGCGCGTCTTCACTGATTTCGAAAGTGCGGCCGACTTCGCCGTTGGACTGGACTCCCTTCCTGTAATCAAGGCCAGCGGACTGGCCGCCGGCAAGGGCGTTCTTCTGCCCGAAAGCCGCGACGGGACAGTCGCCCAACTGCGCGCCGTCATGGTTGAGCGGCGCTTTGGAGATGCCGGCAACACTGTGCTGATCGAAGAGAGACTGTTCGGCCCGGAGCTGTCCGTGCTGGCCTTCTGTGACGGCAAGGAGCTGCGGCTGATGCCGGCCGCGCAAGACCACAAGCGACTTTTGGATGACGACCTCGGGCCCAATACAGGCGGAATGGGCGCGTTTGCCCCTTCGTCCCTGGCATCTCCCGAGCTGCTGACAGAGGTCGAGCAAACAGTCATGCGCCCCGCGCTGGCGGCAATGAATGCGGAGGGCGCCCCTTACCAGGGCATCCTCTACGCAGGTCTGATTCTTACCGACAGCGGGCCGAAGGTACTCGAGTTTAACTGCCGCTTCGGCGACCCCGAAGCCCAGGTTATCCTGCCGCTGCTGGATTGCGATCTCCTGGAGGTGATGACCGCGTGCGTGCATGGCCGCCTCGCCGACTGCGTTATCGACTGGTCGGCCGGATCTGCGGTGACGGTTGTTATGGCTTCGGGCGGCTATCCGGAGGCCTACGAGACCGGCAAGCATGTCTCCGGCTTGCCATCGGGGGCGCTGGGCGAAGATGGAGTCTTCGCATTTCACGCCGGCAGCCGTCTTGGCACGGCGGCCGGACGCGACGACGGGGTTTTCACTGACGGGGGACGCGTGTTTTCGGTCACCGCCACGGGAGCAACAGTCGCTGAGGCCGCCGCCGGCGCCTACCGAATTGTCGAAGGCATCCGCTTCGACGGCGCGGCTTGGCGCCGCGACATTGGACAGGATTGAGTGCAGGGACGAAGCGTTTTCGCGTCGGGCTGAAGGGGGAAGCGGCTGAGGTTGTGCAGAGCAGTTACAACAGTTCCAACTCCCCTGATGCAGGCTACTTTTCCATAATCTTTCCCAAGGACATAGACCGGAGGGCACAATGGCTCTGATTCCTTCGATGTTGCTCAAACGCCTCTATACGTACGCAAGCCTGGAGAACACAGAGGACGGCGTGCGATTTTCGATCAAGAACCGGCTGAGCGACGCCAAACTGACCGCCTTCCACGGCATCAGCATAGACGACAAAGAGGTCGCCGCCGACGCCTTGTCGCTGGATTTCGGCGATGGACAGATTTTTAGCCCGGACCAGATCAACAGCGGCTCGCCAATTGATTTTCCCCTGCGCAAAGAGGTATTCATAAGCGCGCAGATTGCTCCGCTTGAAGCGGGTCAACATTCCATCCGGATTGGAGTCCAGACCTCTCCGTTCGGACGAATCCAGTTCACAGTCGATGACGCCATTTCCGAAAAGGTGGACGCGCCCCGCATTCCCCGCGACAGGGATGACGATTACAGCGAGAGCGCGATCCGCGCACGCCAGACGTTTGTTAGCGAATACACGGGGCATTCGCTCGAACATGTCTCGCAATACTCATTCGATCCGCACATCGCGCAGGGGAACATCGAGAACTTCACGGGCGCCGCGCAGGTCCCCATCGGTTTTGCCGGGCCCCTGAATGTCTGCGGAGAGCATGCCCAGGGCGACTTCATCGTTCCTCTCGCCACCACCGAGGGCACGCTTGTCGCCTCCTATAACAGGGGCATGAAGCTGCTCAATCAGTCCGGCGGCGTCAAGTGCACTGTTGTAGCCGACGCAATGCAGCGCGCGCCGGTATTCGTCTTCGAAGATGCGCGCGGCGCACGCGATTTTATCAAGTGGGTTGACGAGAATCTGATCCCCATTCGGGAGGAAGCTGAGTCCACCTCCAGTGTGGCCAAGCTCGACAACATAGACCCGTATCAGTCCAACAAGTTCGCTTTTATGCGTTTCAACTACCAGACAGGCGACGCAGGCGGTCAAAACATGGTGGGCCGCGCAACCTTTGCCGCCTGTTCCTGGATTTTGGACAACTACGACGGCCAGGAGATTAAGCGATTCTATTTGGAGTCGAACTTCGCCACCGACAAGAAGGCGTCACAGGTGAACATCATGCGCACGCGCGGCAAACGGGTGACCGCCGAGGCGATCGTGCCGCGTGATGTCCTGATCCAGAATATGCGTGTGATGCCCGAACAGCTCTTTTATCACTACGGGGTTGCCAACATCGGCTCGATCCTGGCGGGGGTGAACAACAACGGACTGCACTCAGCCAACGCGATTACCGCGATATTCATCGCCACCGGTCAGGACGTGGCCAATGTGTCCGAGTCATCCGCGGGTCTGATCTACGTGGAGCTGACCGAGGAGAAGGACCTCTACATTTCGATTACGATACCATCTCTGATCGTCGCCACCTTTGGCGGCGGGACCGGGCTGGCAACGCAGAGGGAGTGCCTCGAGCTGCTCGGATGCTGGGGAAAGGGGAAGGTCTACAAGTTCGCCGAGATTGTCGCCGGTACGGTCCTGGCGGGAGAGCTTTCGCTGGCCGCGGCGATCAGCTCGCTCGACTGGGTCAGCAGCCACGAAGAGTACGGGCGCAATCGTTGAATTGCAGGTCAGAATTCCGCGCTGGCAAGCCCGATTCGTTTCCCGGCGGGTCCCATTCGGGCCAACGCGGCGAGTAAGAACGCTGCTACCAGTCCTCGAAATGGACATATTGGAAGCAGCGTTTTCGATGGGCGACGTGCTGTCGTCACGTATGTAGGCTGCGGGACAATGAAGGTTATATTATGTTAGGCCCATTCTGCGGTCGTTCCATAGCCTACCTGGCCGCCCATTTTCTTGTTTCGCAAATGAGCAGGCATTGATGTATCACGACTGGGAGCCTCTCGAAGACTGAAGCAGAGCCCTGCGCGCAACTGCAGGCCAAGGCCCCTGAGACCTGCCGGCCCCAAGAGTACCTTCCTGGCATTCGCGCCGGTAATCCCTTCTTCAAAGAAGCAGCTGGTTAGCGATAGCCAAGGCCGGTTGATAGCTATGGGCGATAGCCGAGCTTCTGGGGTACTTTGCATAGGTGGGCGTGGTCACCCGGGCCTAAGCACCCTTTCAAATTCGTCAGGGCGAGACCAGAGGGCGATCTCAGAGACTGGCTCCACCATGGAGAAGTCGGGCGGCTGCCAGATGTCTTCTATATCATCGAACAGGGAGACGAATTCAAGATCTGGTCGAGTTTTCTTATGGTGGATTAGGTCTACGCAGCCGGCCAAAACGTGCTCTGTCAGCCTGCGGACGGTACCACGTGTACCCGTTGCCAGCAGGAATACGAAACAGGTGCGATTCGCCGTCCGAGTTTGGAAATTTATCGTCCAATCCTGGCTCGACCGACCCTGCTTCGAAACGTCGCGCTCAAAATGTATCTCCCGATCGCTGAGCCACTCGTCCACCTCGTCAGCGACAGTCTGGAGCGCCCGACTGCGCAACGTGAACCAGAGGTCTGAGACGCGCACTGCTGCCTGGGCAACTCGAATCACTGATTCGCCGAGCGCGCCGCTGGTGACTTCCCGCAGCATCAATTGGTCACTGAATCGTTCAATACGGAGGGTCTGGCATACGTCGTCAATGAGCGCTTCTTGCTTGATTGAACGCCGCTGGCTCACCGACTGTAACCCGAGCCAGTCCAGGGCGTCCCCGAAATCAGTAACGATGTAACGGTCATTCCGCTCCAAAACGAATACGTCCACGACGCCGCCATCGGGGTAGAGCATTGGGGTTCGCACCCGCACGCCCTCCTGTGGGCCAGGCGAGCATACAAAGAGTGGAGGCACAGCCTGTTGCAGAGCAGTGCGCAATGCGGCGGCGTTCATATCCTAAGCACTCCTTGAACACGGGGTGTACGCATTATACCCTTGTGTTCGAGATTTGCCTCAACGCAGAATTGCGCCCAAACGTCGACTGGTCGATTCCAGGGGTGGGTTATGTCTTGCGGCTCGTAGGCCCACTTATCCCGGTACCCTGGTTTCCAATAGTTCTTGTGCGTTTCTCCCACTGCGTTGCTGTCAGGATTAATGTGACCCTGCCCCAGGTCCAGCCCAAGGATACGACCCACGATGCGGTGAATTATCGTGTAGGAGAGTTTGCCGGAGTAGTGGTTATACCGACCTACAAGGAATAAAGGATAACCCGCATCAGAGTCGATTTCCGCACGGAAATCCAATGCTGACTGGTTTTGAACTGGCGCCCATACGATGTCGTTTTCGATTCGCTTGGTCTCGTCGGCGATAATGGCATCGAATTCCTGCTCGCTAAGGGTCATATATCCTTAACATCCTCCATTTGCAACTTCCCTATCACCTGCTTTTGCAGTACGCAACCGATGAACGTGGCCGTTTTATCAGTCACAAGAAGGCGAATAATCCTGGGGCATGAGCCCTCTGTCCCGTCTACCTGCATGTCGCCAAGTGTCCGCACAGCTTCCTAACTCCACAATGGCGCTGAACAATTCGCCGATTACGACGCTTTGCCAAGATCCCGAGACGCGATATGTTCGCCTGACCCTTTGCGCCGGTGACCATGCCAATAGCCATCTGCACCACTTTTCGGCCCAATGGCAGACTGGGAGTCCTGTACTAGCTGCGAAGAGGAAATTGCGAAATGAGACGTGTCAACGTCCATTTCTAAACGGAGCAAATCGAAGGGTTGAAAGCGCTAAAGCAGCGAACTGGCGTGCCTTTCAACACGCTCGCGTGAAGCACCGTTGTCCGCGTGTTGGCAGACACGGAGAAAAACGGCACTCCCGCCATCGTTCTTCACGCGCAACCAGACGACGCCTCGCCGTCCGAAGCGCTTTAGGATTCGGCCAAAAAACCCCACCTTACAAAGCAGAAAAAGATAGGCTATGTTCCCGGGCCGCCAAGACCGGGGACACAGCCCACAACAGGCTGGGGGACAGGGATTCGAACCCCGAACGCCTGATCCAGAGTCAGGTGTTTTGCCGATTAAACTATCCCCCATTGGCAAGCACAGCCAAGCCCAATCCTAGCATAAGACGAGTGAAGCCAAGAATCAGCGCGGGCAAAACCAGATGCGCAGCCAGAGCGCCTTCCTGTTCAGAAGGCGGCCTACAGTGTGCCCCGCTGACCCTTTCCTAACCTTCCTTCGCCTCCAGTTCTTCGAGCGCCAGTTTCGCCCGCCCGATGCGGCGCAGTGTCTCCCCTCTCCCGAGCGCCTCGATACTCTCGAAAAGAGGCGGCGACACCTTTTTGCCGCTGATCGCCCCGCGAACCGGTCCAAAGAAATTTCCCGCCTTCACCTCCAGCTCATCAGCCCTTTCTCGAAATGCCCCCTGGATGGAATCTGCCGTGAACGGCTCGACAGACGCCAGCAGCGAGGCCCCGGCTTGCAACATCTCAATGCTCCCGGCCGCGTCCATCTTCCGCCCTATTAACAGTTTCGGCTCGGTATAGCTGATCTCTTCAGAGTCTTGAAATGCCCAGTCAAGCCAGTCGGCGGCCTCGTCGAGGCGCTTGATGCGCTCCTGGATGACAGGCGCCAATATGTCCAACCTGCGGTCCCCCGCCAAATCGGCTTCAGAGAGACCCAGCTGGCGGCTGAGGAACGGAATCAAGGCCGCCTTGAGCGCGCCCGGCGTCAGCGCGCGGATGTACAAGCTATTGAGCCAGTCCAGCTTCTCATAGGGAAGCGTCGCCGCCGACGGGTTGATCTCCTCCAGCTGAAACCGGTCGATCGCCTCCTCGCGGCTAAACACTTCCTCCACTGGATCGAAATTCCAGCCAACATTTGTCAGAAAATTGAACATTGCGTCGGGCAGATAACCGGCATCCTCGAACTCATGCACGAGCGCCAGGTACTCCTTGCCTGCCACCGTTCTCTTGCGCTTGCTCATCTTCCCCTTGCCGCCGGGGTCCAGAATGACGGGAAGATGAACGAGCACTGGCATGTCCCAATCGAAGGCGTCAACGATCAGCTTGTGGAGCGGCGCGGTCGCCAACCACTCCTCGCCGCGCAGCACGTGGGTAATCTGCATCAGGCGGTCGTCTACCATCGCCGCCAGGTGATAGGTCGGGAGTCCGTCGGCCTTCAACAGGACTTCATCTTGCAACTGTCGATTGTCTACCCGGACCTCCCCGCGCAGCAGATCGGTGAAGACGGTGACGCCTTCCCCAGGCACGGCAAATCGAACGACCGAAGGCAGCCCCGCAGCTTCTCGCTCAGATCTTTCGGCATCGGAAAGGCCGCGGCACCGCCGGTCGTAGCCGGTCGCCTTGCCCTGGCGCCGCTGCTCTTCCCGCATCGTTGCAAGCCGTTCAGGCGTGCAGTAGCAGCGGTAGGCCCGGCCGCGATCGATCAAGTCCTGTGCGTGCTTCCTGTACACCTCCTGCCTTTGCGACTGAACGTAAGGCGCGTGAGGCCCGCCGACACCGGGTCCTTCGTCCCAATGCAACCCGAGCCAGCGCAAGCCTCGCATCAGGCTGGCGACACTTTCCGGTTCGAAGCGCCTTCGATCTGTGTCTTCGATTCGCAGGATAAATGCGCCGCCGGTCTTGCGCGCCCAGAGCCAATCGAAGAGCGCCGTCCGTAGTCCCCCGAGGTGCAGATGCCCGGTCGGGCTGGGCGCGAAACGTACCCTGGCTGCACCATTGCTTAGCTTGGCCATAACTTTGCCTCAGATGAATTCCCGTTTCGATTCAGCACACAGCGAACGCCCGCAAAAGCCTATCACAGGCGCTGGGAACCGTCAACGCGTTGCCTGTCGAGACAAGGAGAAGCGGTCGACAACCTGTTCGCCCTTATGTTTGGAATGCGACGGCGCCGCATCGAATGGACTGGGCGGCGTCTCTCTCAGCCTCTGAAGAGCCGCGGGGCAGGGTTCAAATCGGAATTGCGAAGCCTTTACACCTCGGCTATACTTGTCACACTATATCTTGGTTGAAATCCAACGGGCGTGACATCCGTGTAGCAAACGAACGGGAATCGTCGAGCACGTGAACTACCAACCTGTCGGTTTCGAAATCGCTACGGGCGCGGTTGCAGCGGTGGCGTCTGCCCTCGACAATCGCTTTCACAACCCGGCGGTCAATTCGAGACTGGGGCGGCAGAGTGCGCTTCTGAAACTGTCGTCAGGCATGCCCCGCAGCTGGAGCGCAGGCATGGCGGCGCGGGCAATGGAAGGCCGGCCGCATAGCAAGTCGCTCACTTTTAACCTGACGACTGCGGACCTGGCACAGTGGAACGTCGGCCAGTACGACAGCCTTGATCCTGACAGGCGATTCGACACAATTGTCATCGGCGTGCCTTCCGGCGCCAGCGCCCATCTCTGCGCCTGCCTGGGCGCGCCGCTGCTCGCAGACAGCCTCCCCATCAGCTTCGCCTCGCGCGGCAAGCCCGATGACGTTGCCGGATACCAGCAGCGCAGCGTCGACCTGCTCACGCCCATTCTGAACCACAACCCCGACCTGCTCGCCGTCAGCCTGTTCGATCCCATCCACGCCAGGCAGCAGATCAGGCGGTCCGTCCAGATCTATCTGAAGTTGGCCGTATTGCCGGACCAGTACCGGCGTTTCATTCGCGAACGGCTGATGCCCGGCGGCTCGATCCTGTTGCTGTCCTGTTCTTCGCGGTGGAGTCAGTATGAACTGGGCGCTCGGCACAGACTTCAGATTGGCAGCCACGGCGGCTTCACCGACCAGGAGTTCATTCGCGGAACACCGTGGCTCGATGACTGGCTTCATGAGGTAGGCGGCGTGCAACGCAGCGGCTGGCGGCTGTCGCGGCACTGGACGTATCAGCCCGAGGCCCAATGGGGATCAATCACCGGTTTCGCGACCAGCGTTCGCACTTTCGCTGCAGATGTCAACATACCGCTGCATTCGATGGACTTCGCCTCCGTTGACGAGATTAGCCGCCTGGGATTCTACGCCTGGCAATGGTTGTATTATCTTCTGCAGATTCAGCCGGGAGCAGTTCTCGTCGAGAGCGGTCCGCAGATGAATCCCGTAATCGGGCGTCGCAGCCCCGTGCTTCCGCTCTGGATGCCGTCCACCTGCAGCCGGAGTCATGCGCTCTTGCAGACGATCTTGCCGGATTTTCCACCTGAAATTCCTGTACTCTTTCAAGCCTGGCCCGCCGGCCATTCGTCGCCGGACGTGATTCCCGCCAAGATCTGGAATACCGCGCTTTCGGGGCGCCATGGGAGATGGCTTGGCGGGAATCCGCTTCGCTTCCCCAGCGATTTCTCAACAATCACGAAGATGACACCGGCCATCGAAGAGTGGAGCCAGCGCCATCCCATCAAGTTGCACCGCTCACTTCGCTGCGACGAACTGAGTGAGCTGAGATCAATTCTGACCCAGTCTTCAGAGCAACCTGACCCCGGTGGTTATTCGCCGCTGGAAAGTGCAGGGGGATAACTCGATGTATCTGTCCTGTTGCGTTTGGGCCTTGAGCGCCCCCGAAGAAGACGTTTATTCTGACATGAACGCCCTGGGATTCCGCTGGATTGACATCAGGCCGGAATATCTGAAGAGTTCAGCCGCCCGGGCAGCTGCCAGATCTCACTCCCTGCAGGTCTCCTCTGTCGCCGCCTCATACGGACTGCCTGAAGGCGCGTCCCTCGATAGCCCGGATGAACTGTCTCGCAACGAGGCCTTGTCACACCTGCATCGGATTGCGCGCCAATGCAAAGAGCTCGGTGGAAGCGCGGTCTATCTTGTGCCCGGCGCAGACGGCAGCAAAGAGGCCCTTGCGCGCTACGCCGATTCGCTGGCGACAGCCGCTGAAAGGGCTACGGCGCTTGGAATTACGATAGGCGTCGAGCACTTCCCGGGAACAGCGCTTCCTTCTGCGGCAGAGACTCTGGCTTTCATCGAAGCGATAGATCACCCCAATCTAGGCCTGTTGTTCGACATAGGCCATGTGCAGATCAGCGACGAAGACCCTGCCGGCGTCATTCGGCGGGCCGGAAACCGGCTTGCCTACGTTCATCTCGACGACAACGACGGGAAGGGCGATCTGCATTGGGCGCTTCTCGACGGGATACTGACGGTTGGGACGCTGCGCGATATGTTCCTCGCTCTTAAGGAGATCGACTATGCCGGCGCGGTCAGTCTCGAGTTGAGTCCCCAGCTGGAAGATCCATTCCAGGCGCTGCAGCGAAGCAGGCAAATTGTGCTGGAGTGCGGATCGGACTATCTGAGCGGATAGACAAAGGAGCGAAGGATGGCGTGGCAGTTCGAGGTCCTGCTTGAACCGATCGGCTTGACCGAAGGCCCTGTCTGGGACGGACGTTTCCTCTTCTTTACGAACATCGTCAACAGCCGCATCTTTCGATACGATCCGGAAGGCGGCGAGTTCACCGTGTGGCGGGAGGGAACAAACGAAGCCAATGGCCTCATGCTGGACGCCAACGGCTTGATCAACGCCTGCGAAGGCGGAGGTCGCCGAATGGTGCAGTATCCTGAGGGCGGAGAAACGGTTGTCTTGTGCGCCGAGTTTGAAGGAAGGCGTCTCAACAGTCCAAATGACCTGGCGATCGACAGCCGCGGGCGAGTCTGGTTTACCGATCCGCGCTACGGCGATTACCGCGACGACATGGAGCTGGACCACGAATCCGTCTACAGGTTGGACCCCCAGCCGGGCGGCAGCCGGAAGCCTGTACGCGTGACCTACGACACGACCGCGCCCAACGGCCTGCTCCTTTCACCCGATGAAGAAACATTGTATGTCGCCCAAAGCAAGAACGGGGAAGGCCAGAAACGGGAACTGTGGGCGTACCCCATCGTCGAAGGTAGCTCAGGCGAAAGTGGCCGCATTGTGGGTGACCACGAAGTGCTGCACAACTTCTACCCCCATCGCGGCGTAGACGGCATGTGTCTGGATGTCGACGGCAATATCATCGCAACAGCTGGTTGGGGTGAGAGCGGCCCTGGCGGGATGATATACGTCTTCGCGCCGGACGGCCGGGTTCTTGAGACTCATCCGGCGCCTTGCGATAGTCCGACCAACTGCGCGTTCGCCGGCCCCGACCTCCGTGATCTCTACGTTACCAGCACCGAGGGCCATCTCCTCAGGGCGCACACCGACCGCCAGGGCCTGGCATAAGGGCAAGAACGGCGGATTCCCGTCGGCACGTCCAATTGAACACAGAATGATCGGGTCCACAATGACCGTGGCTTCGGCGCCGGTCTTTTTTGCGCGCAATCCTGCTCCTTTCCGCCCTCGCAGGCAGCCGGACCACGGGGCACTCCGAGAGTGGCAGTTCGATGGATCAGTAATCGAACCGGCCTTGTTCGCCCAAAATGACCGGCTGTGATATAGTATTGCGTCGGTTTGTGTTTGATTCTCGTGGGCTGGGATAGGAGACGAGACGAGTGACGATTACGCGTACTCGAGTGGCGGACGACACGTGGGTATTTACCAGTGCCCTGTATGCTGAGGTGAACGCGGGGCTTGTCGTCTCGCAGGACGGCGGCATACTGATTGATACTCTGCCCTTTCCTTCAGAAACAAGGCAGATTATCGACTTCGCCGAACAGCATTGCCCGGCAGGAATTCGCTTTCTCATAAACACGATCAGCCATGCTGACCATGTCTATGGCTCTTGTCTCTTCCCCGAAGCCGAACTGATCGCCCACGAAGGGGCCCGAGACCTGCTGGTCCGATTTGGCCGCAGAGCGTTAGAGGAAGCAAGAGAGCACACGAATGAGCTGCTGAAAGTCGAGATTCGCCTGCCCAAAATTGTCTTCAACGAAGGTTCGGTCATCCGGCTTGGTGACAAAACCGTTCACGTCATGCACGCGCCGGGGCCGGGGCCCGACGTTTGTGTCGTGCATGTACGTGAGGAAAAGGTGCTTTTCGCCAGCGACCTGATGATGCCGGTCCCCGTAATTGCCTCGCCTTTCGCAGACATCGCAAAGTTCAAGCAGTCCTTGCACAGCCTGCACGAATTCAATCTTGAGACAATTGTTCAGGGGCACGGGGACATTCTTCTGCGGGGCGAGGTCACGCCAAGCATCGAGGAGAGCATCAAGTATCTCGATGATATCCAATCTTTGGTCGAGCGGCTGATTTCGGAAGGCGCAACCAGGAAGGATCTCCTGAGAAACGACATTGAACAGTTTGGCCGCAACCGCATTCCCCTCGGCGGCCTCGTCCAGACCTTCCATCAGGCCAACCTGCTGTTTCTGTGGGAAAAGGCACTTGACGCCCGCGCGTGAGCGGCGTAATGGCCCACGCCCGGACCTGGCCTGAGCTCCGTTTGCCGCGCGATTGGATGCTCGACGCTCTCCCAAATGGCTCCCGCGCGGTTGCGACCCAAAGTAAGGACCGATAGATCGAAGGGACCGAAATGGACAGCGAGCTGGATGAAATCGTCAGCAGGATCGAATTCCTGTCGACCCGGAAAAGGCGGCTTCTCTTCCGTCAACTGAAGGCCATGGGCCTGCTTGAATCCGATGATCTTCTGTCCGACCGCAATCCTCTCAGAATCGCGCCTGCCGTTCAGACCGCCGCAGCCAGTTCCAACATATCGCCCGCGGCCAGGGTTGACAGTCCGGCCGCGCCACCCCGTCCCGGCGAACGTCCGCGACTTGGCGCCAACCAGCCGCCGGTGCGCGCGCGCGTCGCGATGGCAGACCCTGCGCGGGAGGACGCCGCGTCGGCAGAGATTCTGCCGATTTCCGGACAGGCCCCGGCAGAACCAATTCAGATCGTCTTCGACGGCGGTAGTCGAGGGAACCCCGGCCAAGGCTACGGCAGCTACGCCCTGGACTGGCCGGGCCAGCCCAGGCAAGTTATCCGCCTGAGCTTCGGTGACAACGTGACCAGCAATGAGGCCGAGTATGATACACTCATCGCGGCGCTGGAGGCATTGCAACAACGGATGCTCGAACAACAAGTCGAGCCTGAATTGGCGGCGGTGAGCATCCGGGGCGATTCGCAGCTTGTCTGCAAGCAGGTGCGCGGTGACTGGCGGTGTAAGGAACCGCGTCTGAAAACGCGGTTGGAAAGGGCGCGTGCATTGCTCGGCAAGTTTGGCGGCGCAACCCTGGACCATCACCCCAGAGAGAAGAGTGTCGAAATCCTGGGGCATTGAGAGGTTACTTATTTTCGGCGCGGCGGTACGCCTTTAAGAGATTCTCCATCAGCACGATGTTTGTCATCGGGCCCGTTCCCCCTGGAACCGGAGTCAACATGCCCGCCACAGCCTCCACGCTTTCCCGCTCGCAATCGCCTTTGAGGCCATCCTCAGTATAGGTCGTACCGAAGTCAACCACGACGGCCCCGGGCTTTACCCACGCCCCCGTTACCATTTGCGGCCGACCAATCGCGACACAAAGAATGTCCGCTTCCCTCGCAACCGCCGGCAACGACTCTGTGCGGCTATGGGCGACGGTCACGGTGCAGTGCCGGTGCAGCAGCAGCAGGGCCATAGGCTTTCCAACAATATCGCTGCGCCCGATGACTACCGCCCTCTTGCCTTTGAAGGCGACGCCGGCCTCTTCCAGGAGCTGAATTCCTCCTGCAGGGGTGGCAGGCACGTAGTACGGCTCCTTCTGGGCAGCCAACCTGCCGGCGTTGAGCGGATGGACACCGTCGACGTCTTTGGCCGGATTCAGCCCGTCAATCAACAGCGAATCGTCGATATGCCCCGGCAATGGCTCCAGGACCATGATGCCATGTACCGCATCGTCGTCGTTCAAAGCGGAGAGTGCGGCCTCCACCTCCACCTGCCCGCTGTCTTGCGCTAGCTCGACGGGACGGAACGTAACCCCAACGCCCTGGCAGGCACGGCGGATCGCCCTCAAATAACCGGATGCCGCCTCGTCAGAACCAACTTGCATCGCCGCCAGCGTCGGAGGCGCGCTTGCCTCAGCCGCGAGATGCGCAAGTCGTTCCTTGAGCTCCGCCTGCAGCTGTTTGGCGCGCTGCCGGCCGTTCAGAAGTTGAGCGCTCATGTGGCTATGCCCAGTGTGCTTGTACAAGAAGCGCGCGCAGCGTTGTAGCAGCTCTCGGCCGCGGTTTCCAACGACGCAACTCTTCCTTGCTCTTGGGCGACGTAGGCTTCGTCCTTCAGGAATTTGAGATTGATCCTTACATTAACGAGCGCGCTGCGAATTGCGGCGTATGCGAGATGGGCGGCAGTCGCGGCATCACTGACTACATTCGGATTTCCCTTCTCCGCCACCGGTGGCGTGAGCTCCAGGATTTCGAGGCACAGGGCGGCCATCTCCAGCGGGACCTCGGCAGCGCCCTTCAAAGCGGCCTGCATTGCGGCGGTTCTCGCCGATTTCTCTGCGTCTGTCGAGCGGGGCATCGCGTAGCAGGCCGCCACCGCGCCAAACGCCTCTGCATCCTTGTCGGCCAGGGCAAGAAGATCCACTCGCAGGCATTCCGTTCTTTGCAAATAGCCGCGCAGCTCTTCTTCAACTTCTGCGTACCGTTTGCGTCCGACGGTGAAGTTCAAGACCATACTGAGCAGGGCGGCCGCCTGGCTTCCAGTCAACGCGGCAGCTGCGCCGCCCCCGGGCGTCGATTCGGCGCCGGCCAGTGCATCCAGGAACTCTTCTATCGAAGTCAGAGCTGTCGTCCTTTCTGTCACGTTCGGTCCTTACGCCAAGCTGGCGGCAGCCTGCTGCCGTACACTATTTCGCATACCCGATTATACCATTCTACGAGTCGGAGTACTACAAGGGGGCCCAGCCGGAACAGGGCAATCGCATCTGAATCTTGTCGCCAAAAGGTCCCACGAAGGGCGCCCACAAGGGGCGCCCCTACCAATTAGTGTCGCGGGTTCTTGACCAAATTAGATGCAATCGCCCTGCCCTGCCGGACTCGCGGATAGCCGATTCATTGACAGATCGGTTCACGTCTAGTAGGCTGCCCGTACGCGATGTTTCGAGCATTTCTCAACCACTGGACCGCTTCCCATGCGCCCCAGGCCGACCGCGTTTGTGTGACCTCTGAGATTTTCAGCGCAGAAACCAGGGCCCCGATTCTTATGAAAAGCCAAGCGCTCATCTGTAACGAACAGCAGCTGTTCTCCCTGGAAGAATTCGACATTCCTGCGCTATCGCCTGCTGAGCTTCTGGTGCGTTGTACCTATTCGGGCGTCAGCGTGGGCACGGAATTTGCCGTATTCCGCCGCAAGCTGGACTACGGGCCATTTCCCGTCTGCACGGGTTACCAGGCGGTGGGCGTTGTCGAGGACGTCGGTTCCGATGTAACCAGGTTTGCGGTCGGCGACAAGGTCTATTACAGGCGTAATTTTCTGCCCATGCAGGTCGACGGCCGGCCCGTTACGGTCTGCTCCGGCGTCCACGCTTCCTACACTGTTCTGCCACAGGATGCGGAGATCGAGAGACTGCCCGCAGGGATAGACGACGCGACCGGCTCGCTTTTTGTCATGCCATCGGTTGGTTACAACGCCGTCGATATGGCCGGTATACAGATGGGGGATGTCGTAGCATTTCACGCTGTCGGCATGATCGGCTTGGGCGCGCTGGCGGCTGCCCGGCTGCGCGGCGCAGTAACCATTGCGATCGACCTCAATCCGAGGCGTCTGGAAATGGCGCAGGAATTGGGGGCCTCACACATCATAGATGCGGACGGGCTCGCAGCCGACGAAGTAAGAGCGCGCGTTGAGGCGATCAAGCCGGGTGGGGCCGATGTCGTCTTTGAAGGGAGCGGAATTCCCCAGTGCCTGGACCTGGCATTCCCGTTGGCCCGGTTGCGGGGAAAATTCGTCTTTCTGGGCCACTACGGCAAGGCGCCGGTCTCATTCAACTACCTCGTTCCCCATGCCAAACAGCTCACCGCGTTTTTCCCCTGCAACGATGGACTCGAGCCTTGCAGGCAGGCCGTGCTGAGAAACCTCGCTACGGGATCCATTCCGTGGCACAAGACGATTACGCACCGCGTAAAGGGGACAGAGGCGCCGGACCTTTATGCCAGGATCAATCGGGACCAGGTGCCTGAGCTTCTTGGCGCCGTCATCAACTGGAGCTGAAAACCGCCCTTGCGCGGCAACCCTCCGAACTGTGCGATTCACCTCTACTGCAGGAACGCCGAGAACTGGAAATGAGCAGAATCCTCATCACGGGCGCAAGTGGCTTCATAGGAAGCGCGCTGGCCAGAACTCTTTCTTCCTCACACGACCACGAGCCGGTCTGTCTTTCCCGCCGCCCAACAGATCACTTGGGTGCAGCCTCGGTCAGCGGCGATTTCGCGGCCCCCGAGGATCTCCACAAACTTGACCGCTGCGGGAAAATGGACGTTCTGATTCACCTGGCTGCGGTCACCGGGGGCTGTACCGAAGAGGAAGGTTTGCAGGTCAATGTTTTGGGCACGCATCATCTGCTACGTTATCTCATAGACCGAGGCTGCCGAAAGTTTGTCCTCGCCAGTTCCATTGCCGCCGTGGGAATGCAGTCGGTCGACTTTCGCCCGCTGCAGCTGCCAATGCCCGACGAGCACCCCTGCCTGGACCGCGACGGCTACGGTTTCTCAAAGTACATGATGGAAGAGGTCACCCGCTACCTCGCACGACAGAACGACGAGCTGGACTTTATCAATTTGCGGCTCGCCAGCATCGCCCCGGACGACCGCCAGCTGACGCCGCAGCAGCCGGGTCCGACGCCAGTTTGGGGGATGGGCAGGATCTCGATCATGTTCTTGAGCGATACCGTCCGCTGTTTGATCGCGGCGGCCGAAGCCCCCCGCAAGCCGGGGGTGCGAATTCTCAATGCCGTCGGCGCGCAGGCCTGCGTGGCTGTCCCCGTACCGGAACTATTGCGGTCCTGGTACGGACGCGAAGCCGACCAGATGGACTTTTCCCACTATGAGCGGCCGGGCCGCGAAAAGGATCCGGTCTACGATATCACGCGGATCAGAGAAGAGCTGGGTTTCGAGCCGCAGGCGTCCATCTTGTAAGGCTGGGAAAAGATGAAGATTACGCATGTCTTGACAGACCATTATCGCGTTCCCCTTCCGACCGTACTTTCTGACTCAACGCATGGGGAGATTTCCCATTTCGGGCTGATTGCGGCGCGCGTACAGACCTCCGACGGTGTTGAAGGGCTTGGGTATACCTACTGCGTCGGTGATGTCGGGGGCGCGGCGATCCATTCCCTGGTGCGCGACGACCTGGGTCCGCTGCTGGTTGGAGAGGATTCAGACCGTATTGAGCGTCTTTGGGAGCGCATGTGGTGGCACGTGCACTTCGTGGGTAGGGGCGGCGCCGCTTCATTCGCGTTGGCGGCGCTCGATATCGCGCTTTGGGATCTGCGCGGCAAGGCGCACAACATGCCCTGGTGGCAGCTGCTGGGCGGGCACGATCCACGTGTATCTGTCTACGCCGGGGGTATCGATCTGCAGTTTACGCTCGAAGCCCTGCTGGCCCAGGCCGACGAGTTTCAGGCACAGGGCTTTCGCGCCATAAAGATGAAGGTAGGGCGAGACCGGCTCTCAGAGGACCTGGACAGGGTCGCGGCAATGCGGGAGCACCTGGGGCCGGACTCCCCGCTGATGGCCGATGCCAATATGCGCTGGCGAGTTGACGAAGCGATCCGCGCGGCCCGCGGCCTGGCAAACTTTGATCTCTATTGGCTGGAGGAGCCGACCATCCCTGACGACGTGGCCGGCCATGCCCGCATCGCACGCGAAGGCGGACTTCCTGTCGCCACGGGTGAGAACTTCCACACCGTCTACGAATTTCAGCAGATGATGGCCCACGGCGCCATCTCTTTTCCTGAGCCGGACGTGGCGACGCTCGGCGGCGTGACGCCGTGGCTCAAAGTCGCTCACCTGGCCGAGACCTTCAATCTGCCCGTTACTACGCACGGGGTCCACGATCTGCAGGTGCATCTGCTGGCTGCCATTCCCAACAGCTCCTATCTTGAGTCCCATGGCTTTGGGCTCGATCGATTCATCCGCGATCCGTTGAAGATCGAAGACGGATTCGCAGTCGCACCCGACCGGGCCGGCCATGGCGTAGCGTTTGATTGGGATGCCCTCGAAGAGTTCAGATGCTGAAAGGAGACAGCACGGCCATGGATGGCGTATTGAAAGGCAAGAGGATCGCAATCCTTACCGCGCACGAGTTCGAAGACATCGAGGTCATGTATACGCTGCTGCAGCTGAGTCAGGCCGGCGCCGCAGTCGTCGTTGGGACGCTTCCCCAGATGGCCCTCGGCCACTTTCACGGGCGGCCTGCCTGGCCGCAAAAGCCGATTACGGGCCGATTCGGCCATACCATTCCCTTCGACGTGCTCGGTGAGGGCAACAGGTATACCGTGGAGAGCATCTGGGAGATGAATGCGGAACTGTTCGACGCGGTGGTCTTCCCTGGCGGCCTGGCGCCCGACTTCTTGCGCATCGACGACAAGACCCTGGAGTTCGCCGCGGCCATCCACAGAGCGGGAAAGGTTGTGGCCGCGATCTGTCACGGGCCGCAGGTGCTGATTTCGCTGGACCGCCAAAAGGAGACCGACACCGTCGCAGGCCGCAACGTGACCGCATACTGCGCGGTCACCGACGACCTGCTGAACGCCGGTGCGGTCTACCATGACGTGCCCGCGTTGATCGACGGCAACGTCGTAACCGGCCGCGTCCCAGATGATTTGCCGGAGTTCTGCGATGCCATCATCGAAGCGCTTTGTTCCCGGAACGCGGCGTCGTGACCGACCCGTCTGCTGAAACTTAACCTGCGTGTGCGGCCGAGGAGCAGCTATGGAGTTTCCAGAAGTAAGAGCATTCACCTTTGACATATTTGGTACGGTCGTCGACTGGCGGGGCTCCATCATTCGCGAAGGGCGCAAGATTTGGGCCGCCAAGGGAGTCGACGTCGACTGGGAGGCGTTTGCCCAAAAATGGCGTGGCGGATATGAACCGGCCATGCAGCGCGTACGTCGCGGCGAGCTTCCCTGGATGAACATCGATTCTCTGCACCGGCTGATACTGGACGATCTGTTGGCGCGCTACCGCGTCAATGGTCTGGCCGACGAGGAAAAGGACCAACTCAATCGGGTCTGGCACCGGCTCGACCCCTGGCCGGATGTCGCCGACGGCCTCAAACGGATGCGCCGTCGCGCGATCGTTGCTGCACTGTCCAACGGCAACGTCGCGCTGCTGGTGAACATGGCAAGACACGGAGGTCTCTGCTGGGATTGTGTGCTCTCCGCCGAGCTCGCAAAACATTACAAGCCGGATCCTGAGGTATACCGGACGGCCGCAGCCCTCCTCGGTCTGGAGCCCCACCAAGTGATGATGGTCGCCGCTCACAATGGTGACTTGGCGGGAGCGCGGGCTGTCGGCTTCAGGACGGCCTTTGTCCACCGGCCCCTGGAATATGGGCCTAAACAGACTTCGGACTTGGCGCCAGACTCTTCAGTAGACGTCGCAGCAAGAGACTTCCACGAACTGGCCGACCGTCTTGGAATAGAGTAGGGATCCTTCCTCTGAAGGCCTCCCAAGGGGTCCGTTTCAAAGCGGAGATTCTTCGCTGACTCCCTGCGCGGACGACCATGGCGAGGCGCGCTTGCTTGGCGGCAGACGAGGTCATTCCTCAGTTTAGCCGCTACTCTATGACTGCAGGTGGTGACAACCCACCTTTCTGCCAGCCCGAGCCCAACCGAACCTTAGATAGGACCAATGGATTAGTATGGACTCACTCGGTGGCAATCAGCTTAAGCGATTGAAAGAAGAAGCCCGGCTTCAGGATCTCGCCGCCGGGTGGATACTGGCCATCCTGTCCGGCTTAACTCTTTTTGCGTTGACCGCGCAGTGGCCGGAATTCACACATGATGATATCACCCATCTGCGGCGGATCGAAGCATTGACCGACGCCTTCCGGGCCGGTGTAATCTTTCCGCGCTGGTTTCCCGACCTGATGTTTGGATACGGGGCTCCAGTTCTCAACTATTACCCGTTTGGATCCTATTATCCACCTGCGCTCCTGCACGTAGCTGGCCTGGACCTGCTGATGAGCGTTCGCGTCGCTTTTTCCCTGGGCTTTGCCCTATCAGCATTGTGGATGTATCGACTTGGTCGGCTCTACTTTTCGTTGTGGCCGGCGGTGGTCAGTGTCGTCTGCTTTCAGTTCTTCCCGTATCGCATTCACGATCTGTTTGTGAGGGGCGCATTTCCCGAATTCAGCGCCTTTTTCTGGCTGCCGGCAATTGCACTATATACGCTGCAAGCGGCAACAGTGGGTAGAGAGAGTTCCAGGGCGACGTCTTTTCTGAAGTCTCTGGCGCTGGCGGGCCTTGCCTGGGCCGTACTCATTCCCTCCCACAACTTGTCCGCTCTCATGGCCGTTCTCCTGCTTGGCGCTCTGACAATGCTCGTCGTTGTTTTTGGGCAGCAGCGGGGGGCAAGTCTCCGCCGCATTCTGGTCAGCAGTTTCGCCCCTTTAGGCCTGGGCATGCTGCTATCCGCTTGGTACATTTCGCCTGCCCTGCTGGAGCTGGACTGGGTAATGAACGGCGATGGGCTGTTTTCCGGATTCGGAAGGGAACACTTTCGTGGCTGGGGCGACCTCGTCAATTTCAACGTCTTCTATAGCTATTTTGATCCAACCCATCGACCCCGACTTGCGATCTACGTCATTCCAACAGTTCTCGCCGCGCTGCTGGCAGCCCCGAAGATGCGCTCGCGCAAATTGCGTCTTCTTACGGTGTTCATGCTCGTCCTTACGCTGGGCCTCAGCTGGCTAATGACCGATACGAGCGCCTGGCTGTGGTACAGCGTTGAACCACTTATCGACCTGATTCAGTTCCCCTGGCGATGGCAGATCTTTGTCTCATTCGGAGTCGCGCTCCTATTGGCAGCTTCGCTTGAGTCGTTTCTGAACAGCGGCCGCTCAAAGACGACCGCCCTACCACTGGTGACTGTCCTCATCTCGATATATATAGTAGCCAATGCTACCGTCAGTCTCGACTACAATCCGAGGGAAGAAGGGCAGACCTCAAATCACTGGTACGACTCAATTGAGACCTGGACTTGGTTCGCCATCAGAGGACCTCTGCCCCGACACCTATATCCCCTGGAGTTCACCAAGTCGATCGAAAAGGCTATCGAGGCTGGGCGGTCACCTTGGGAAGACGATTCAGCTGAAGCACTGACCTTTGACGTGGCGGTTACTCCGACTCAAGTAGGACTACTGCGTCAACGATACATGGTCGAAGCGGAGAGGCCATTTCGGCTGCTCTTCCATCAGTTAAACTTTCCTGCCTGGCGCGTCACCATCGACGGCGTGGAGGTGGAAAAGCAGCCGGCAACGGGCCTCTCGTTGGCAAGCGTGGAGATCCCTTCGGGTACGCACGCTGTCGATTTCTTCTGGAAGGCGACTACAGCGGTATGGATTGGCCGGATTGTGACGGCGTCGGGGTGGATTGTAGTTTTCATTTTGCTTAGCCTTTCGGACAAAGCGTGGCGACTCTTTGGAAGCGAGCGGGGGTCCCGAATGAGAGCTGTCAGGGGAGCCTGGCCAGCGGTTGCCTGGCTCCTGGCAGGAGCATTCATGGTGGTCTCCGCCTCCAGCATCACCGCGCGTTCGTGGGAGGTAACGAAGATCGGTGCCGACTATGACAACATCCGTCTGGAAGGCGTGCGCTCGATAGCACCGGCGCGGGCGGGGGAGGTAGCTTCTATTCGACTGATTTGGCTTGCAAAAGGACCCGGCATTCCGCTGAGTACGTTTGTACATCTGGTAGGTGGAGATGGCATGGGAATAAGTCAGCACGACGGTCCCCCTGGAGGGGAGCATACGCACTATAAGAGATGGACGCCGGGCCTCATCCTTTACTCGACCCACAACATCACCGTGCCGGATACGCTTCCCCCCGGCAGCTATCGCCTGATTGCGGGCCTTTACTACCCTGATCATGGCCATGAACCGATTGCGCCCTCAAACGGTGGCGGCCCCCGCCTGGAGCTCGGCGTACTGAAGGTTCTCCCCTGACCCTGCGTAAACGGTTTGGAGATCGAGCTGATTCTATTTGGCGCCTACTCAGGGGAGCTTGGACCGAACTGATGTAAGACTGCTCTGTATCGCGGCGCCCCGAGGGGGTAATCTGGCCAGCAGCCTTTTAGGCCCGGCGCGACAACAGACAGGAGTCCCCATGTCGGCGTCCCGTCTCCTGTCAGTCGCTGCGATTCACTGCCCGCGACGCCTACAGGTCATAACCATTTCATCCAAGCGGAGGTTTCAATGGCGGCGCAAAATCATCAGGTACTGTTTGTCGACCGGGGCATCGCCGAGGTCCAGGAGTGCGAGATACCTGTGGCCGGCCCGGGCGAGCTGCTTATCCGAGCGCGAGTTTCACTGCTCAGTCCGGGAACGGAAAGGGCGTTCCTTTTGGGTCTCGCCAATACCTGGCCCGACTATCCCCAACCGACCGGTTACAGCCACATCGGCGAAGTCATTGCAGTCGGGCCCGGCGTCCAGGGATGGCGCACAGGAGAACGGGTGGCCTCGCAGGCAAATCACCGCATGTTCGCCGCCGCACCTGCGCAGCTCTGCAGCAAAGTTCCCGACGGCCTGCCTGAGGACCGGGCCGCCTTCTTTCGCCTCATCTCTATTGCTATGCAGGCTGTGCGAAAAGCCAGAATCGAATTGGGAGAACCGGTCGTGGTTATCGGTTGCGGCCTTATAGGCCTGCTGGCGATGCAGCTTGCGCGCCTGAACGGCGGCCTGCCCGTCCTCTCTGTCGACAAAGATGCACGCCGACTCGCATTCGCCGATTCACTGCATGTCGATGGTTCTTTCCATGCAGATGAAAGCCTCAAGCGGGCCCTGCGGGAACGACTCGACGGCGAAGATCCTTCAGTTGTCTTCGAAGCGACCGGACACCCTGAAGCCATACCCGCCGCATTTGACCTGGCCCGGTTTGGCGGGCGCGTCGTTCTGCTGGGCAGCACGCGCGGCGAGACGGAGGCGGTGAATTTCTATCGCGATGTGCACAAGAAAGGGTTGACGGTCCTGGGCGCGCACGAGAGCGCGCGGCCCAGGCAAGATTCAGCGCCCGGCTGGTGGACACATCAGGCCGATCAGGCGACAGCGCTCAAGCTGCTCGCTGCGGGCCGGCTGGTCGTCGACCCGCTCACAACACACCGCTTCGCCTGGAGGGATGCGGCGGCAGCATACGAGACTTTGGCTCGATGGGAGCCAGGAATGCTGGGAACCGTTCTGGACTGGCGAGCGGATTAGAACAGCCGCCGACATTCGATTGACATCTTCACCCTCGCTCTCCACCCAAAGTATCTTAAAGACCTGGTGGCCGCTGGCGCTGAGCTGGTTCATGCTGACGGTAGAGCAGCCGGTCCTGGCGGCTGTCGTAGCCCGCAGCGTTGACCCAAAGGTCCAGCTTGCGGCGTGGGGGCTGACCTTCTCCCTTGTCCTGGTTCTGGCCGCGCCTTCGATCTCGATGCTGGCAGCTTCAACCGCCCTGAGTCGGGACCGGGTGTCGTACCGCAGGGGCGGCGCCTACATGCTCTGGCTGAGCGCCGGGCTGACGGCCGCCCACTTCATACTTGCATTTACCCCTGTATTCGACTTTGTCGTACTGCAGCTGATCGCGCCGCCGCCGGAGGTGGTTGAACCGGTCCGGACCGGTGCGCGCATTCTGTTGCCGCTAATCCCCAGTCTTGCCATCCGCCGCTTTCAATATGGCGTCCTGATCCGATGCGACCAGACGCGGGCTGTGACCATTGGCACGCTGCTGCGTCTCCTGCTGGAGGTCGCGCTTGCTCTCTACCTGTTCTGGCTGCCCGGTTGGGACGGCCTTGTGATTGCCACCACGGCGCTCACGGCGGGGGTGATGTTCGAGGCCGCTTATGCGACGGTGCGCGTGCGGCCTGCAGTTCGCGACAGCCTGCCGGACGTCTTACCGAACGCCAAGCCGCTGACAGCCCGCCGATTCATTCATTTCTACTTTCCACTGGTGCTGACGACGTTCATGCAGATCCTGCTGCAGCCGCTGGTTAGCGCCAGCCTCAGCCGGATGCCGGACTCGCTCGGCTCACTGGCGCTCTGGCCGGTACTCTACGGTGTTCTGATCATGACGAACAGCGCCGCTATTGCCTATGTCGAGGCGGTGATCGTTCTGCTTGATCGCCCCGGCTCGATCGAAGAGCTGCAGCGGTTTACCTGGCGCCTGGGCTTGACGCTTGCAACTATCCCGCTGGTGCTGGCGGTCACTCCCGCCGGCGACTACCTGTTCGGGCAGATCGCGGCGCTGCCTGCTGAATTGCTGCAGCAGGCGCGGCTCGCCTTGTGGCTGATGATTCCCCTGCCGGCGTTGACCACGCTGTCGAGCTGGTTTCAGGGTGTCCTGATAAGCGGCCAGCGCACGCGCAGCATCACCGAAGCAGTCTCGCTGTCGGTGACGACGGTCACTGTGCTGTTAACTGTTGGGAGCATTTGGGGCGGGCAGCCCTGTGTCGGGGCTACCGGACCGGGCCGCCTGCTCTGCGGTGTGCCGGGGGCCTACCTGGCTATGATTGCTTTCGCCGCAGGGTCAACCGTACGCAACATCTGGCTGTGGCGGCGTACCCAGCGCATCTACCTGTCGATCCGCCTGCGGCATGCCCGGGCATAGGGGTCGGTGACTGGAAAGACGGCTACTTTGGGCCGTCTTTCCGTCAGAACGTGTAATGTGCCGCGCCCTCAATCGTCCGAAATTCGACCCGTCAGCCGCAGGAGCGTCTCCTGGACGAGGAGCTCGTGATCCGGTGAACGGTCGGGGGGCTGCTGGCCTCGCAGTGTGGCGACGAAGGCAACGAGCTCTTGTTCGTAGGTCTGTTGCCGGCTTTGCGTCGTTACCGGTACATTCTGGGCGCCGGCCTGGAAGCCGGCGGCGGCCTCATCCAGGCAGAGGCGAATTGTATGCGGCGGCTCGAACGGCTCCAACAGGATCGCACTGCCGCGCGTGCCGTAGACTTCGAAGCGGCGGGCCACCGGCCTGGGCTCCAACGCCGCGATATCGACGATGGCGATCCCTTTCTCGAACTCAAGAACGCCGAGCGTGTTATCCGAGCAGCTCGACGCGTCGCCGGCATCATTGCGAAAGAACCCGGTTGTGCGCGTCGGCCTGCCCATCAGCCAGACGACCTGATCGAGCATATGCCCGCCAAGGTCAAAGAATATCCCTCCCATGAAACGGGCGAGCCGCGGGCGCGAATCATCGTCAATCGTCGTTGACATGTGCCCGCGCGTGCAGTAGATATCGCCCAGCAGGCCGCTGTGGACCCACTCGGCGATCTGGCAGAAGCCGTGCTGGTAACGGAACATGTAGCCCATTTGGATGAGCAGTCCCTGGGCCTGGGCTTTCTTCATCACACTTTGCCAGCCGGGCCAGTCCTCGCCGGCCGGTTTGTCGTACCAGACGTGCTTGCCCGCGTCGACCAGCGCCTCGGTCTGCGGCAGACTTTCGGCGTTCTCGCCCTCGGACGCGACCGCAACGATTGAACTATCGGAAAGCAGCTCCTCTTCCGAATCGAACCAGTGGACGCGGCCAAATGGGCCGTCCGCTCCTTCAAGCGCGGTGCGGCGTTCGGCGTCGGGCTCGTAGAGGCCGGCTACCTCGACGTCGGGCGAGTCCTGCATGGCCTGCAGCTTTCCGGCCGCGTGGCCGTGCTTTGTGCCGTATTGGGCCATTTTCAGCGGGATCTGGCCGTTCGAATTCGGCCCGTTCGTTGAAGTGTCCATGCTTAGACCTTTCGTGAATGTTGTCAGAGTATTGTTGCCATCATGCCGGTTTCTTGTCTGGGCGCGGCAGCGATTGCCGGTTCCTGGACAGCGAGGCTTTGGTTCGAGCGGTCGATTGAGGCAGATGCGGGTCCATTCCACAATCGCCAGGCAAATCAGGGTTTTCTCATCGTTGTCAGGAGCTCAGCCGCGTATGCCTGTGAGGCGCCGATTCAGGCGGCGCCGGCACAATTCGACGTGTTGCAGATTCGCATCCGGGCAGTGTCTTGGACGGCTCCAGCCCGTCTGCCAACTTTTCTCTCCCTGCAGGCCCCTTAAGCGAGGAGAGGGAAGGTTACAGTAACCCAGGAAGCTATCTCTCCGCCAGCATATAGATTGTGCCGTCCGCGTATCCGGCCGCGTACAAATTGCCATCCGCATCTTTGCCGATGCTGCTGATTGGAACGCCCGCCTCAGCCAGAAGCGTGCTATGCCAACCGGCGCGGTCATTCTGGGACGTTTGCGCATCAAGCTTTCTGATTCCCCATATTTGGCCCGTGCAGAAGTCGGCAAAGACGAAGAGGCCATCGAGGGCAGGATTATCCGTGTTTCGATAGACAGCACCGCCCACCACTGCACAGCCTTCAGAGTGCCTGAATTCGGCCACGGGATGAGTCAACCCGCCCGGTGTGCAGAATAGGGAAACATGCTCAAAGCATATATTCCCTTCCATGATGGGCCACCCGTAGTTCTCCCCGCCTTGACTCGCCGCCGATTGAAAATTTACTTCCTCGCGCAGGTCTTGACCCGTGTCCGGTATAAAGAGGTCGCCTGTCTCTTCGTCAAAGGCAAAACCCCAGGGGTTGCGGAGGCCCAGCGCCCAGATTTCGTCACGGTACTCGTCAACAGACCGATAAGGGTTGGTAACGGGAATACTGTACGGTAGGGCGCCTGACTCCACATCAATACGAAGGATTTTGCCCAGAATCGTGTCAGGGTCCTGTCCACGATTGTCGGGGTCGCGAAGTTTGCCCCCGTCACCGCTGCCAATGTACAGGTATCCGTCTTTTGGACCGAACTCCAGGTGGCCGCCGTTGTGATTGTTGTGAGGTTGGTAAATTGTGAGCAGAATCTCTTCACTTTCTTCACTGGCAAGATATGGATCTTCCGAGGTAAGGAATCGGCTTATTCTGGTGTGGCCTTCGAGATCACTATAGCTGAGGTAGAAGTGCTTCCTTTCACCGGAAGTTGGGGGGAAGGCCAGGCCCAACAGACCTCTTTCGCCACAACACAAGACCCGCTCTGAAATGTCGAGGAATGACCTTTCTCTTACAGTTCCATCTTCTACGACGCGGACTCGTCCCTTCTGTTCCAGCACAAAAATGCGACCACTACCGTCGTCTGCATTCGTTACCAGGACCGGTTGCTCCAGCTCCCGCGCAATTGGGATGAGTTGGAATGGCGTCGTACCCTGGCCCGCTTTTCCGGCCAAATGTTCCTTTCCGAATACCCGCAACTCGCGCCACGCAACCCAACTTGGGCTGTGCAGAGTTACGATCAAGACCTCATCCACCAGGTGCGGGGGATCGATAGCGATCGAGAGAGTCTGTCCGTCTTCCGTAGGTACATTCGCCAGTCGCCTGAATATTGTGCGCAGGCCCGTTCCATGACCCAGCCAGACCTCGTGCGTCGTGGGGCCGGGCGGCGACTGGGTAATGACCATCTCTACTCTGTCAACCTCGTAACGGTCCCCAAGCAATATCGAATACCAATGCGGCGCGCCCTGCTTGCCGCTCCAGATTGTCTCCTCGTCGCCATCTATCGCCAGATGGGCCTCTTCGTCTTGCAATAGGTGCCCGTCTGTTCCTCGGAAATAGGCAAGCCCCGACCCCAGCATAGCAACATTGTCCCTTATGGGCCGGTGAAGATAAGGAGCCGCGACTCGAGTCCTGGCCGGGGCGAGCGAAATTTCCAAACTGGCAATGGGTCCTGACGGGGCGAGAGGAGTGGTCTGGGCGCTGCTCCCTTCACGAGAGGATGCGCAAGCAACGGCAACACCTGCAAACAGTATCGTTGCCAGGACACGGAGTCGGGGATTCAATAGCGCCATTGCATCGCCCAGAGCAAACTTCGACCGGAGCAGAGCAGGGTAGGCTGGGTCGTCAGGCATGACCTCCCTCGGGTCCTGTCTGTCCTACGGTGCTCAGTTTGCTCCCGGGCTGGGCCATCACAAGCCCGGCTTCGATTACCAGGCTGGCCGCACGCGACAGAACAGACCATCGAATCTGGAGAGCCTCTGGATTCCAGTGCGGGCGGCGGGGGCCTCCTGTGAACGGCTTCCGACTAGGCGCAGACAGGGTTGTCTTTGGTCCAGCGGTTGAAATTGCTCCCATCTTCAACCTTCGCCATGTGGTCGCGCGTCTCCCGCCACAGGTCATCCCAGGCCGAAGGTTCGCGCAGAACCGATTCCGGGTACTTGTGGCTGCGGGCCACGAAGCCGGGAAAGGCGGGTCGGCCGGTCGCCTGGCCGACCGGGTTGTAGCGCAGGTCGAAGCTCCAGCGAACTGTATCGCTGGTATTCGAATAGGAGGCGTGCATCGTCTGCTTGTGCATCAGCAACACATCGCCCTTTTCCATGATCATCGGCACGGCCTTGCCTTCCAGCAGCTTGCCGGGGACCAACAGCCCAAGATCGGTCGGGCAGTGGTCGATGAGGCCGCGCTTGTGGCTACCCGGCCATACGCACAGGCAACCGTTTTCGACGTCCACATCCATGAGCGGGAACCAGACTGTCAGCATCTGCGTCCCGTCGGCCTCGGCGCGCACGACGCCCTGGTCCTGGTGAACGACGGTCTTGCCCAACTGGACGCGTCCGGTCTCCTGGTTGACGGGCGTGAGATGCTCGGGCGGCTTGAGGCGCACGTGCTGCACGGGGTTGGAGTAGATTTCCCCGCCAAGAATCGACTCGGCCGCATCGAGCAGACTTTCGTTGGTCAGCATGCGGAATACGGCGGGCCCGGCCCAGAAGGGTGTATCCGGTTTAACGTTGCCCTGCGGCAGCGAAAAGTCGAAGTACTGTGCATGGACTTTGCCGCTTTCCTGGTAGATGGCGATCAGCCGCTCGGCGAAAGGCAGCTCCTCGTAGAGCGAGGTTATCTCGCCCGCGTCGCGCAGGTCCTGCGCCAGGCTGTCCAGCACGCCCTTGTACTCATCGATCACAGGGTCGATGTCCTCTTCCGGGTCGAAGACACCTTTGACAATTACATAGCCTTCTTGGTTGAAGTGAGCCAGCTGTTCGTCAGTGAGTCGCATGGTCAATCCCTCCGTGTTGCGGCCGGGTGGAGATCCGAGAGCGCTCTTGGTCAGTTTTCCGTATCTTCAGTCATATTCTCACTGCGCAGGCGGCCGATGCGTATATCGTACCTGCCGGGCCGTTGCGGGGTCAAGTGGCCGGATTCGACCATCAGATCGAGAGGATTCAGGCGCGTCTGCAAAGGCATTTCCACCTTTTCGTGCATACGCGCCGACTCGTAGACGGCGTGGACCATCTGCAATGCCTTGTAGCCGTGCTCTGCCTGGCCGCGGTGCGCTTCTATCTTGCCCTCCACCCAATCGGCGAGCTCGTCGGCCTGGGCCGCGGCGCCTTCCTCCCACTCAAAACGGTGTCCCAGGGCCTGCAAGGTGAAAAACCTGCCGTCGGGAACGCGCGTTTCCCAGCGGCCGACTGTGGTTGAATTCAATAGCTGCAGCGACTCGGTCGTCAGGTTGATCATGCCGTCGCTGCCAAAGATCAGCGCGCCCTGGTAATGGTTGGGCACAAGGTCGCTGAGAATCATCGCCCGCGGTCCGGCGGCGAACTGAAATACGGCCATGGCGCAGTCCTCGATACGCGTGGCGCGCTCGTACTGGTCGGTCTTGCGCTCGATGTTGCCCATGACCCAGACGCATTCGTCGTCGGAGAGCAGGTAGCGGTACATGTCTGCCTGGTGCGAGCTGTAGTTGGGCAGGCCGTCTCCACCGAAGCTCTGGATCAACTCCACTTCCCCGATGGCCTTTGCGGCGATCAGCTCCCTGGCGAGCGTGTAGGAGGGCACAAAGCGACGCTGGTGTCCGATTGCCAATTTAACGTTGTGGCGTTCGCAGGCGATGAGCATGCTATCAGCCGCGCCGACGCTGTCGGCCATCGGTTTTTCGCACAGGATCGCCTGCGGCTTGTAGGCGGCGGCAGCGATTGTCCAAGGGGCGTGGCCCTTGTGCCACGTGCAGACAGAGACGACGTCGGGCTGCACCTCTTCCATCATTTTGCGGGCGTCGAGGAAGTGGTCGGGCGCGATGTCGTATTGTTCGTTCGTTTCCGCCATCGCCTCGGCGCTCAAATCTGCCAAGGCCACTACTTCGAAGCGCCCTGTATCAAGGTACCCTTTAATGTGGGCTCCGCCGATGCTGCCTGCGCCTATGATCGCTGCGCGTAGCTTTGTGGGCATGGGTCGGTGTGATTTGCCTTGGTTAACGGAGTCTCTTCCGGGTTGGCGAAACGTCGCCGTCGAATGCGGTTGTGCCGGGTCTCACACCGACGTATAGCCGCCGTCCACGACCAGGACCTGTCCTGTTACCATCCTGGCGGCGTCTGACGCCATGTAGATGACGGCGCCGGCGATCTCGTGCGGCTCGGCGATGCGGCCCATCGGGATCTTCTCCAGGTTCTTGGCGAAGTCGGGGTTCTGTATGGCCCGTTCCAGCAGAGGTGTGCGGGTGAAAGTCGGGGCGACCGCGTTGACGGTGATGCCGTTCGGCGCCCACTCAACCGCCAGCGAGCGGGTCATCTGGCCGACCGCGCCCTTTGCCGAAGCGTAGACCACGCGCAGCGGGCCGCCGACGACGCCCACCTGCGAGCTGATATTGACGACGCTGCCCTCGATGCCGGCCTCGATCATGCGGCGCACGCAGGCGGTCGACATGAAGAAAGCGCCCTTGAAATTGACGTCGGAGATGCCATCGAACTCCTCTTCGCTGTAGTCGAGGGCCGGCTTGGGAATGTTGTTGCCGGCGTTGTTGACGACCGAGTCTATGCGGCCGAAGGCGTCCCACACGTCGGCAGCGAACCGGTTGATGCTGTCGAGGTTGGTTACGTCGAGCCGCCAGGCCCTGGCCTGGACGCCGTGGGCGCGGCACGTCTCCGCCACCTCCTCGCATTCGCTGACCGTGCGGCTGCCGAGCGCCAGGCTGGCGCCGAAGCCGGCGGCGGTCTGCGCGATCGATTTGCCAATGCCCTTGCCGGCGCCGGTTACGACCATCACCTTGCCGCTGAGATCAAAGCTTACTTCATTCGACACGACTGTCTCCTCTTATGTCAGAACTGTCCCGAGTATTGGCTTTCCGTTCAGGCCCTCTCGATGCCGGCGTCAATGAAGGCCTGGGCCATCGTCTTGTAGGTCTGCGTCGCGACCGCAAGGGGATAGTAGCTGGGTTTGCTCTGTACCATGTTGCTGATTTCGGGGGTGATGAAGCCGGTGTAGCCGTGGCGCTGCATCGCCTTGAGATAGGTGACGTAGTCGAATTCGCCCTCGCCTGGAATCAGGAATTCGAAGTCGGGCACGGTGCCGCGTTCGTCTTTGACGTGCGTGTGGACAGAGTGGGGCGCCATCTTGGAGACGGACTCCTCGATGCTGAAGCCCATGACGTTGAAGTGGCTGATGTCGAAGTTGACGGCGAGGGCGTCCGAGCCGACGCGCCTGAGCAGCTCGAGTGTGCGGTCGGGCGTGTCGATGATCGAGCCGACGTGCGGTTCGAGGGCGATTTTGACGCCGCGGGCTTGGGCGTACTCGGTCACTTCCTGGAGACGCGCGGTCAGAAGATCGAGTTTGCTGTCCCAGTCCTCCGGCGTGCCGCCGGCGGTCGTGTCGATGGCTGGAGGGCCATCTGCCAACGCCCACTCGACTGCCAGATCGATGGTTGCCTTGAGGCGGTCCATGTTGGCGGCGTGGCCGTCGGGGTCTTCGTCCATCAGGCTGACGTGGCCGGCGATGGCGGGCAGTTCGAGATTGTACTCCCGGAGAAGTTTGGGGATGCGGCGGCGCTCGTCGGCGGTCAGTTTTTCGAGTGCGGTCGTGTGGTGGGAAAGCACGGTCAACTCGACGCCTTCGAATCCAAGTCCGGCCAGGTGGCGGACGATAGCGTCAACCGGGACTGAAGGCGTTCCCCAGGTGCTGTAGCCGAGTCTCATCGTTTGGCAGCCTCGCAGTCCTGATTGAAATGGCGGCTTGTCCAGGTCCCTGGATCATACGGATTTGTGCTTTGAAATGCAAACTTTCGCTGTGCCATTGCAGACTTTCGTCAACGGACAATCGTTCAACTGCAACCGGCGTGTATGGGAGGGCGCATCGCGACCGAAGTCGGCCGCCGCAGGCGCCGCGCGATCCGGGCAGTCGCGGGTCAGTCCAGTTTCACGACCCCTTTGAGATAGGTGCTGTCCCCGGACAGGATCTCTTCCATCAGGGTGGGGTAGCCGGCGAGAGATGTCGTGTGGGAGACGAGCGGGCGGAGGTCGAAGACGCCGGCGCCGATCAGGTCGATGGCGACGGGAAAGGTATTGCGGATTTTAGCGCCGGGCGAAGAGTTCACAACGGTGAAGCCCCCCAGGTGCCACTTGGTTGGATCGAAGCTGGCCTCCTGGCCCTTGATCCAGCCGAAGAGATTGATGCGGCCGCCTGATTTTACAATGTCTGTCGAAAGGTCGAGTCCGGCCTGGCTGCCGGAGGCGTCGACGACGATGTCGATCTGTTGCTCTTTCAACGATGCGGCCAGCTCGCCGCGGTCGCATTCGGCAACGTTGAAGGTCTCCTGCGCGCCCTGGTCGCGGGCGAGCTGGAGGCGGTCGGCGGCGATGTCGATGGCGATGAGGCGGCCGACTGGTGAATGGAGGAGTCCCTGCAGGATGAGCTGTCCCATGAAGCCGCAGCCGACGAGGGCGACGGTGTCGCCAGCCCGGAGGTTTGTCTGGTCGATGCCGGTGACGGCGCAGGCGACGGGCTCGACGATCCAGTGTTCATCGGCGAGGTCGGAGGCGGGGATGGGGTAGACCCGGTCGCTGGCGAAGTTGCGGACGGTGGCGAAGCCGCCGCCGGCGACGCGGTCGCCTTCCTTGAGGTTGGTAACGCCGGCGCCGACCTTGGAGATGTGGCCGACGCCTTCGTGGCCGGGCGGGGCCACGGGGACCATCTTTGAGCCGAGCTTGGCGGTGACAATGTCCCAGGAGCAGATGCCGCAGGCGCCGCCGGAGACCTGGATTTCGCCGGGGCCGGGGTCATCGACATCGGTGAGATAGAGTTCGATTGCGCCGTCGTCGCGATAGCGGAGCGTTTGGCTTTGCACGGTGTTCTCCTTATTCTTGCCGCGTCCAGTCAGTCTATGGCCAGCGGACTCAGGCGGTGAAGCCGGCGATTGGTGGCTCAAGACCAGGAAGTAGCATGGCAGATTCCTTCCTTTTGCTCTTCAATTCGGGCCCGGTTGAGCCGCGTGAAAGCAGGACCGAAAATGCCGTCCGACGGCAACTTAGGTCGTCCAGAGTCGCCCTATCCTTACTGGCGGAGATGGGCCTGTTCGCTATCGGGCAAGCGTCTCACTCTTACCGGTCTGGCGTCGATCAGGGTGAAGGGCCCTGACGTGCCGGTTTTGCTGTTCCCGCACGCATTTGCGGGCGTCATCTACAGAGTAGCACAGGTTGAAATGTTATGCTCGGAGACCGGAGCGACCCCGTACGTCTGCAGATTCATGCGAGAGATCCGAATGACTGCGCCGGCCCCTTTGCGATGGGCCGGGCACCGGCGCTTTTGCGCCGGAATTGACGCGCCGGTCTGCCTGAGTTTTGGAAGCTTTTGCAGGAGTCTCCAACAGAATAGCACAGTTTGAACTGTTATGCCCGGACCTGGCAGTTGCGCCCTGGGGAAGCGCGCCGGCTGGCGTTGCGTCGGTGCGGGGAGGGAAGCGCGAGGTTAGCGGGCGGCGCGTGCGTGTGCTAGAATTCCAGGAGTATCGCGCCCCGCTGAGGGCGGCATCTTCAATCCACCATTTCAGACCGGGGAGAGAGGAAAATGGAAGGCAGGACAAGAGTGAATAGTTCACGCCGCGACTTTCTGCGCCTATCCGCGATCGGTGTTGGCGCGGGTGCGCTGGCCGCGTGTATGCCGGTGGCTCCCGGCGCCGACGGCGGCGGAGGTGGGGAGGCCGCACCGGAGCCGACGGCCGTTTCTTTTCTGACGCAGGGCGGAGGCGAGATCTCGTTTCTGCGCTATGAACCGTTGATCGAGGATTTCCAGGCGGCGAACCCGACGATCACGATCGACCCGATCTGGGAGCCGGGCGGCGCGATTGAAATCCAGACGAAGCTGCTGACGCTGATCGCAGCCGGTGACGCGCCGGACTCCTACTGGGCGCACAGCTACACCAATTCCGGCCAGGCGGTGCGCAACATCCAACTGGACGTCAACCCGTTCGTCGACGCCGACGACGACATCAGCGGCGACGATTTCCTGCTGGCGGCGTACAAGGACTTCCAGTACGAGGGCAGGCAGATCGGGTTCCCGCGCGAGACGACGAGCACGATCATCATCTACAACGCCGAGCTGTTCGACGCGGTGGGCGCGCCGCGGCCGGCAGGGGGCTGGACTTGGACGGATTTCTACGAGGCTGCGGCGGCGATCACCCAGGGCGAGGGCTCGGAGCGGGTGTTCGGCACGGCCGACTGGCACCGCAATCGCAACACGTGGGTCAAAATGTGGCAGAAGGGCGGCGACGTGTTGAGCGAAGACCGCACGAAGTTCACGATGAACGAGGAGCCGGGCCTGTCGCAGGTTGTAGAGATCCAGGACTGGCACCAGGACGGCGGCATTCATCTGCCGGCCACGGTGACCGAGGCGGGCGGCTTCAGCACCGGCGACCTGTTCACAACCGGGCGCATCGGCATGTTCCCGCAGTTCTCGGTCTTCTCCAACGTGATGAGCTCGGTGTTCGAATGGGATATCGCCCACTTCCCGGTTGACCCCGATGACATCCAGACGACGCGCGTGGCGTCTGCCGGCCACAGCCTGTACGGGGGCACGGAGAACCCGGACGCGGCGTGGCAGTGGATGAAGTTCCTGGGCGGCGAGAATGCATTCCGTCACTGGGTGGAGGCGACGGGGCTGAACGTGCCTTCGCTGAAGGTCGTTGCCGAGAGCCTGCTGGAGACGATGGCGGACGTGCTGCCGCCGAATGCGCAGATCATGCTCGACGCGTTCGAGTATGGCCGCCCCGAGCCGGTGGCAGGGGACTGGATCGGCGTTCACCGCGAGGTGCAGCCGGCGCTTAACTCGATCTACGGCATCGAGAAGGCGGACCCGAAGGCCACGCTGGACGCAATTGCCGGCCGCGTCGAGGAGCTGGCGGTTTACGTTCCTGGCGTTTAGTTCATGCCGAAGTTGGCAGTCTTCCCAAGGCTGCCAACTTCCTTCACTTCATTCCACGCGATGGCCGGAGAAAGCGTTCCCGGGACCAGAAATAGAAAAAGACGCAGTCTGCTCTGGTCGGAGGCCAGGGACGGCTACCTGTTCATCCTGCCCTGGGCGCTGGGCTTCATCATATTCACCGCCGGGCCGATGCTGGCGTCGCTGTACATCTCGCTCACGCGCTGGGAGATCGTGACGCCTTCGGTCTGGGTGGGCGCGGCGCAGTACGTCAAGATGTTCAACGACGACCGCTTCTGGTTGAGCCTCTACAATACGAGCTACTACGTCTTTGTCGGCGTGCCGCTGCACCTGCTGATGGCGCTGCTGGCGGCGCTGGCGGTGAACCTGAACCTGCGGGGCATTCACTTTTTCCGCACAGCCTACTACGTGCCTTCGCTGACGCCGGTGGTGGCGAACTCGATCCTGTGGGTCTGGATATTCCACCCGTCGTGGGGCCTGGCGAACGCCTTTCTCGGCTGGCTGGGGCTGGAGGGGCTCTACTGGCTGCAGGACCCGAAGCTGGCCAAACCGGCGCTGATCGTCATGAGCTTCTGGTCGATCGGCGGCCAGATGGTGATTTTGCTGGCCGGGCTGAAGGGGATTCCAATGACGTTGTACGAGGCCGCATCGATCGACGGGGCCAACTGGTGGGGCCGCTTCTGGCGCATCACCTTGCCGCTGCTGACGCCGGCGCTCTTCTTCAACCTGATCATTGCCATCATCGGCGCCTTCCAGGTCTTTACGCAGGCCTTCATCATGACCGACGGGGGACCGAACTATTCGACGCTCTTCTACCTCCTCTACCTGTTCCGCAACGCTTTTGAAAACTTCCGCATGGGCTACGCCTCGGCGATGGCCTGGGCGCTTTTCGTCATCATTCTCATTTTCACCATGGTGCAGTTCAGATTGTCGGACCGGTGGGTCTTCTATGAAGGCGATTTGCGGCAATAGGTTTGGTTCCCATTTTCTCCAGTGCCAGCCATGAGCAGACGGGCCGTCCTGGAACTGGTTTGGGCCGGACTCTGGTACGTCGTCCTGTGCTTCCTTGCGGTGGTGCTGGCGCTGCCGCTGTTCTGGCTTGTCACGACGTCGCTCAAAACGGGGGGACAGACTTTCCTCATGCCGCCGAAGTGGATACCCGAGCCCTTTGTCTGGAGCAACTACTCGGACGCGTTTCGGGCGGTCGCTTTCCACGAGTATTTCTGGAATACGATCCGTATCGTGTTTTTTGCCACGACCGGCGCCCTGCTGACGGCTTCGCTGGCGGCTTTCGCCTTTGCCCGCTTACGCTTTCCCCTGCGCGGGACCCTCTTTGTCATGGTGCTGTCGACGATCATGCTTCCGTCGATCGTAACCTTAATCCCAACCTTTATCGTTTTCCGCACGCTGGGCTGGATTGACACCTTTCTTCCGCTGATCGTGCCGCTCTGGTTTGGCGGCGGCGCCTTCAACATCTTTCTTTTCCGCCAATTCTTTATGACGATTCCGCTGGAATTGGACGAGGCGGCCCGCATTGACGGGGCCAGCAACATCCGCATTTACCGGGGCATCATTTTGCCGCTTTCCAAGCCGGTGATAGCCACAATTGCCGTATTCGCCTTCATCCACAACTGGAACGACTTTTTTGAACCGCTGATCTACCTGCAGAGCCCCGAGAACTGGACAATGGCGATCGGTCTGAGGGGTTTTCGCGACCTCTACTCGACCCAATGGAACCTGATGATGGCGGCGTCGACCGCGATGATTACGCCATTGCTGGTCCTCTTCTTCCTGGCGCAGCGCTATTTTGTCAGCGGCATCCAAATGAGCGGACTGGCAGGACGGTGACAAAGATGAAAACTCTCCTGATTGATACCGACATTCACCCGGTGGTCGACACGGCCAGCGTGGAGGCGCGCCTGCCGCAACCCTGGCGCACGCGCTATGGATCGGGCAATCGCGGCCCGGGCACGCTGGGCTGGTGGAACCCGATGGGCGTCGACAGGTCGGACGTGAGGCTGGAAAACGGGCAGACTGTTCACTCCGACCCGGCGCTGATGGTTGAGCACTTCTTCGATGCTTACGGCCTCGACTACGGCGTCTTCATTCCCGGCGGCATTCTGCATACGGCGCAGTCACCGGAGCCGGATTTCGCGGCGGCGGTCATCAGCGGTGTCAATGATGTCGTCGTCGATGAATGGCTGCCGGCAGATTCCCGCTTCCGCACCTCGATGGGCGTCTATCCGCACCTGCCTGAGCTGGCTGTGGCCGAGATCCATCGCATCGGCGGCCATCCCCAGGTCGTGCAGGTCCAGCTTCCCAGCGGCTCGCGTATACCGTTGGGCCAGCGAATCTTCCATCCGATCTACGAGGCTGCCTGCGAGCACGGGCTTACGATCGCCATCCACCCCGGTTCGGAGGGGGTCGGGCTGTCGGGGCAGCCGAACGCGGCTGGCTACCCAACCAGCTACTTCGAATGGCATACGACGCTTGTCAACAGCTACATTGCGCACCTGACGAGCATGCTGTGCGAGGGCGTGTTCGCCAAGTTCCCCACCCTCAAATTCGTGCTGGTGGAAGGCGGAATCTCTTGGCTGCCGCCGATCCTGTGGCGGATGGACAAGAACTGGAAGGTCGCTGCACTCGACGATCCCCTGGCTGAACGAGCTGCCGAGCGAAGTTGCCGCCCGGCACATCCGCCTTTCGACGCAGCCGCTGGAAGAGCCGCCGAACCTGGACCATTTCCACGCAATGCTGGAGATGTTCCCAGCGGAGCGGATGCTGATGTTCTCCAGCGACTTTCCTCACTGGGATGGCGACGCGCCCGACTTCGCCGTGCGCCAGTTTCCAAGTCATCTTCGAAACCGAATCATGGGAGAGACCGCGGCCGAGCTCTACGGCCTGGCATGAGAGGGGGTGACGCGGTTGACTGCCTCAACTGATGCCCTGATGGATTCAGCGCGCCACACGATCGTGCGGGTGGACCGCCATGTATTGCACGTGACGCTGAACCGTCCGCACGTGCTCAACGCGCTCCATCCGCCGGCGCACTTTGAGCTGGCGCAGGTCTTCGACGCTTTTGCCGCCGACCCCGACCTCTGGATTGCCGTCATACGGGGCGCGGGCGAGCGCGGCTTCTGCACCGGGACCGATCTGAAGGAGCGGGCGAAACTGGGCCGCGACGACTATCCGCCCAGCGGATTTGGCGGGCTGGCGCGGCGATTCGACCTTGACAAACCGTTGATCGCGGCGGTTAACGGCGTCGCGCTGGGGGGCGGGCTGGAGATTGCGCTGGCGTGCGACATAGGACGCGCAGAGGGGAAGGAGCAAGAGTATACGTGAATTGCGGCCGAGCATGCGCGGTTCGGCTTCCCGGAACCGAAGGTTGGGCTGGCAGCCTTGGGCGGGGGCGTTCACCGTCTGGTTAGGCAGATTCCAGACAAAGTGGCGATGGGACTGTTGCTGACGGGGCGCCAGATTACGGCGCGGGAGGCGCACTCCTATGGCTTGGTGAACGAGGTCGTGCCGGGCGCGCAGGTGGATTGCACAGTCGACCGGTGGCTGGCCGAAATGTTGGCGTGCGCGCCGCTGGCGCTGCGGGCCACGAAGCAGATCGCGCGACGAAGTCTTGACCTTCCATCTCTGGCATCTGCCATCGAGGCGGAGTACCCGGCGGCGAAGGCGATGCTGGAGAGCGAGGACGCGGTGGAGGGGCCGCGCGCCTTTTCTGAGAAGCGGGTCCCGCGTTGGAAGGGCCGATGAACAGCAGTGGATAGTGGATAGTGGATAGTGGAAAGTGGATGAAGGCCTGTTGACTCGTGGTTGCGTCGGGAGGGTTCGTTTGGAAGCGGGAAGGTTGCTTGCGGATGCGTGGCTGGCCGGAAGGACGGTAGAGTTTCGGGACGAGCTGCTGCCGGATGACCGTGCTGCGGCTTACGCTGTGCAGGACGGGATGGCTGGGATTCTGGCAGCCAAGCCGGGCAATCGGGTGGTCGGGTGGAAGGTGGGGGCGACGAGTCCGGGTGTGCAGAGGGCGGAGGGCTACGACGGTCCGATTCCCGGGCCGGATTTTTGCGTCGACAGTGTTCGCGAGCGGAGCTGAGATCCCAATGTCGCGTTGCCGTCATGCGTCGATCGAGGCCGAGATCGCGTTTCGCTTTCGGGCCGCGCCAATCATGGAGGACGGGCAAATCTCGCGAGCGGACGTTGCAGATTGTGTCGAGGCGCTGCCGGCCTTCGACATCACGGGAACGCGCTATTCGCCGCGCACGCGGTCCGATTGGGATGGGCGCAGGAAGATGCTGGCGGGGATCGCGGACAATGGAAACGGCGGTGCGATCGTCCTGGGTCCGCCTCTCACCGACTGGGCGGGCGTAGATTTCGGCCGGCTGGCCGTGGAGCTACGGGTCAACTCGGGTGAGGCTGCGCCGAACCTCAGGGGTGACGCGCGCGGCGACCCGCTCGACGCGCTGGTTTGGACGGTGGACCACGTCTATGCGCGCGGCTTTGCCCTGGCTGCCGGTGACATCGTCCTTACAGGGTCGCTCGCTGAGCCCCAGCGCTTCGGCGCGGGCGACCGGGCGGTCTGCAGCCTTGCGGATTTGGGACAGTCGATTTCCTGTCAGGCCAGCCGCGCGTAGAGGTCTCCACTTACTTCCTCGATGGGCAAGGTCGACAGGCGGACCTTCATTTCGGAGGCCGAGATCCACGGTGTCTCGCGCAGACGCTGCAGTTCGCCGCGACTCCAGTTGTACTCGTAACTGCCGAGGCGTTCCAACCGTTCCAGGCAGGCGACCGCTGCGTCTGCGACCGCCGGAATGTACTCCAGCGACAGCAGCGGCAGCGGCCGGCTCAACCCCTGCAGGACGGCCAGCTCCGATCCTTCCACGTCTATCTTGCACAGATCAGGCGCCCCATAGCGGTCGATGAGCTGGTCCAATGTCATCGTCAACGCGGGAATGGTCTCATCCCAGGTTACATTTGCGAAAGACGGCGAGCGTCCGACCCGAGTCTTCCAATCGGCTGACGTGGTCGAGACGGTCGGCGTGCGCCGGCTGATGTGCAGGTCGACCTGGCCCGGCGCGGCGGCGAGGGCGGCTTGCTCGAGCGTGAAAGCGGGATTGCGGCCGTAGAACAGGCGCAGCAACGAAGCGAAGGCGGGCTGGGGCTCGACGGCGACGCAGCGGGCGCCCAGCTGCAGAAAGACATTCACCCGGTTGCCCACATGCGCGCCGATGTCGAAAACGAGCGCGCCTTTACCGATGAACTGGTTGTAGAACTGCCTGTCGCGGCGGGCGCGGCCCGGTTTCGCGTAGTAGATGAGAAGAGAGCGGGCGATTCCCCAGAGAACCCACAAGCGGTCAGCTTGTCTCATTGGTCGGACGTCGGCGGATCATCTGAGGGCGGTGCAGCCGGCCGGCCTGTCTCGCGTTGCGGCGGGGTGGGATGCAGTTGTTCCAGGCGGGAAGTCCAAGGCAGCAGGGGAAAGCGAAGTCTGAGGCGCTGCTCCAATTGCGCGGTCGCGTCGAGCAGGTCTGAATCGACGCGCGGCGGCAGGTCGGTGGCAAAAAACACGGTGGTGCTGCCGCGGCCGCGACAGGCATAGACGGTGGAAAAAAGATCTGCCAGTGCGCGCGAAACGCCCGCGAACTCGGGGTCGCCGTTTCCGGCGTTGACAGCCACCAGACCGCCCTCGGCCAGGCGCTGGCGGCAGAGCGCAAAGAAATCGGGTTGCATCACATGGCTTGGCGAGCGGCCGCCGTCGCAGAAGATGTCCAGCAGCATGAGGTCGTAGGCAGCCGCGTCGCGCAGAAGAAACGCGCGCACGTCGTTGATGACAAGAGAGAGGCGGTCGTCGGTCTGGAAGCCGAAAAAGCGGGTGGCGGCGGTGACAACGGGCTGCGCGATCTCGACGCACAGGAACTCTGACTGCGGCAGGTGGTGGTGCAGCATCGTGGCAAGGCAGCCGCCCCCGAGCCCGCCCAAAAAGACCTTGCGCGGCGCAGGCTGCCAGAGCAGAGCCAAGGTCATCGCCTGTGTGTATGAGCTCTGCAGGCGCAGCGGCTCGCGCAGGTCCAGTACGCTCTGAATCCAGTCGGTGCTGGCGGCCTCGGCGTCCATCATCCACAGGACGAGGCGCTGGCCTTCGCGGGTCACAGCGACATAATAGCCTTCCCATCGCTCGGTAAAGAAGGTGGTCTCGTTGCTGTCAACCAAGCGTTGGGCGTTTTCGCGCAGGCGGGACTCGTTGGCCTGCTGCCACGCCGCGTCATTTGCGCTCAGGACGAAAGGAGGCGATTTCATTGGGTTACGCGTCCCGGGGAGCTGGCTAGGGCTCGTTGACAATTGCCTGAACTATGATTCATCTGATTTTTGTGATGGAGACAGTTAACGGCACTAACTCACGCGGCGGTCTTCGGGCCAAGAATCAGGCGAACCAAAGTTGCAACTGTACGCAGGCAACACTCAAAAGACGACTCTTGCCGGCCCGTCATCGGAAATGTCAACGACCCCTAATTGACGGGTATCTCCCGGCATTCTATGATTGGGACCAGCAGACAGGTCGACGGTCGCAAACGATCAGCATGCTGCGGCCGTGCGACCTGCCTGACCGATCAGATTGCAGTCTCGCGATTGCCGCTTCCTGCCACCAGCCATGCTTTCTCCGCCGAAGTCGCCTACATTTTACTTCATCGGCGTTACCACCGGTCAGTCCTCATCGCGCCGGATGTTTCCTCTGTGGATGGAGGCCCTGGGCCGGCCTGAAGTCGTGCTGGAAGGCGTAGACCTGGAGATCCACGCCGCGCCGGGGCGGTACCGGGACGTGGTGGCGCACATCAGACGGGAGCCGCTGGCGCTCGGCGCGCTGGTCACCACGCACAAGATCGACCTGCTGGCGGCGGCATCCGATCTGTTCGACGCGCTCGGACCGTACGCACAAGCAACCGAGGAAGTTTCCAGCATTGCCAAGGAGAACGGCAGATTGGTTGGCCGCGCCACCGACCCGGTTGCTGGCGGCTTGAGCCTGGACGCAATCCTCGGCCAGGGCTATTTCGGGCGCAGTGGCGGCCGCGTGCTCATGCTGGGCGCGGGCGGCTCCGCTGTTGCGCTGACGCTGCATCTCCTGCGGAAAGAGCATCCCGTCAACCGCCCCGAGCGTGTCATCGTCGTGAACCGTTCGCTGCCGAGACTGGCGCGGTTGCAGAGCATGGTAGAACGTGAAATAGCCGCGAAAGAGTCGAATATCCGATTCGATTTCATTCAGAACAACGACCCGAGACGCAACGACCAAATCCTGGCCGGTCTGCCGACGGGGAGCGTCGTCATCAACGCCACCGGCATGGGCAAGGACACGCCGGGCTCACCGCTAACCGACAGAGCTGTTTTTCCGCGTGACGGCATTGTCTGGGAGCTGAACTATCGCGGCGAGCTTGATTTAATGCGCCAGGCACAGGCTCAGCAGGCCGACCGCAACCTGACCGTCGCCGACGGCTGGGAATATTTCGTGCACGGCTGGTCGCAGGTCATCTCCCATGTGCTGCACGTGCAGATAGGCGCGTCAATGTTTGCGAAACTTTCGGAGCTGGCCGCGGCGGTCCGGTGAAGTGCCGCCGGCCCATTCAGCCTATCTTCGCCAGGGAA
>CBDCLG010000017.1:0-550020 GCA_965218625.1 Caldilineaceae bacterium
GCGGCGCGACGAAGCCCAAGGGGAAGTGGATAAAGCTATCGCCCAAGGGAAAAAAGCCCGAACCGAATTGAGAGTTGAAAGTCAACCCTTGGATCCAGAAAGAGATCCGCCGATTCCGAGCACACCCCGCGAAAGCGAAGCTCTTCTGAATGGCAAAGCAGCGGTTCTGTCCGAATGCCCTCAGCGTACCCTACGCCAGTTGCTCGCAGACTTCGGCCCGGCTCTACTCGACGAGCCGGTGCGTGTGGATGCCCTCTTGTCCGACCTGTGCAGGTCGCAAAATCGGGAACGATTCCTTCTCGTTCATGCACTGCGGCAGCACATTCCTTCCAAGCTTCAATCACTTCTACAAAACATTGCGGACCCTGGACGACAGTTCTCCCAGCAGTTGCAGGAACGCTACGGTTTTTCTTCTGAGGCCGCTGATTGGGCGATCGACAGTTGGCTTTTTGCCCTTAAAAGGAGTACTCCCCTTGAGCACGCCCCGCCACTGACAGATCATCGCTCTCGCCGCAAGGAAGAAGCCGAGAGAGCCCCAAATCCCCTGCCCCCTACAACTCCGCCAATGCCGAAAAGAGAGCGGCGGGGAGTTAAGTTGCTGACAGGAGTGACATGGTTAGGGCTGAAAGGTGTATGGCAGGGAATTACTTGGCTGATAGGAATGATTTTATTAGGGCTGGGCAGGATATTGAGCCGACTGGCCCCCCGACAGAAGATATGGTTGGGGCTAGGCTTGATGGCGATAGTGGCCATAGTCTTTGAGTGGCAGAGCGTAATCGCGTTCGCCGAGTGGGGAATCGCTTGGCTACTGAGCATACCAGGAGGGAGTGAGAGGATACTTTCTCAAATAATTGATCTTACGAATCAGATAACAGCATGGTTTGTAGGGCTACCAGGGCTGATAGTGCTAGGGATAATGGCGGGGATGGTGGCACTTAGAACGTTGGGGCTGAAAGGTGTATGGCGGGGAGTTACTTGGCTGACAAGAATGATATTGCTAGGACTGAGAAGGATGTTGGGCCTACTGTCCCTTCGACAGAAGACATGGTTGGGGCTAGGCTTGATGGCGATAGTGGCACTAGTCTTTGAGTGGCAAAGCGTTGTCGTGTACACCCAGTGGGGAATCGCATGGCTACTTGGTACTCCAGGATGGATTGAAGAGAAACTTTCGCAACTCGTTGATCATGTAGCGGTACCAGTTATAACATGGCTTGTAGGGATGCAAGGACTGACAGCGTTAGGGACGATAGCGGGACTGTTTGCAATTAAGGCAGTTGGGCCGAAAAGAGCATGGAGGGGAATTTCTTGGTTGATAAGAATGCCACTGTTAGGGCTGGGAAGGATGTTGGGCCGACTATCCCTCCGCCAAAAGATGTGGTTGGGGGTAGGCTTTATCGGGATGATGGCGCTAATCTTTACGTGGCCAAGCGTTGTCGTGTACACCGAGTGGGGAATCGCACGGCTACTTGGTATTCCAGGATGGATTGAAGAGAAACTTTCCCAATTCGTTGATCATGTCGCGGCACCAGTGATAGCATGGCTTGTAGGGATGCAAGGACTGACAGCGTTAGGGGCGATAGCGGGACTGTTTGCAATTGGGGCAATTGGGCCGAAAAGAGCATGGAGGGGAATTGTTTGGCTGATAGGAAAGCCACTGTCAGGGCTGGGAAGGATGTTGGGCCTACTGTCCCTCCACCAGAAAATGTGGTTGGGGCTAGGCTCGATCGGGATGATGGCGCAAGTCTTTACGTGGCAAAGCGTTATCGTGTAGACCGAGTGGGAAGACGACATCGGCCGACAGAGACCTGCTGATCGCCTTGTACCATGCCACGAAGGGCCATCTTGGTGGCACAATCAGAACTGGCTTCATTATGGACCCCTCGACTCTTGGTACGGAGTCACCGCCATTAACAATGGGCATGTGATCTGACTGTCTCTGGAGCATAACAGCTTGAGCGGTCCGATTCCGCCAGAGTTGGCCAACCTCTCCTGGGGGACAATGCTGCACTTTGAAGGCAATTCCCTTATCCGTTAAACTGCTGCGGCGTCCTTCAGACTCTGACTGTCACCCGCGCCCCGCACCCACTTTCCCCAGCGACGCAGCCTCTACCCCATCTTCATATCGCCGATCTCCCGCCGCATACCGGCGGCGATGGAAAGAAGAGCCATCATCGCACCCGCGCCGACAAAGACCCAGCCCAGACTCAGCTTGATGAGTCCACCGGATGTGGCGCTTGAAATCGGCGACAGGCCTATCGACGCGATCATGAGCAGGCTCATAACGCGGCCCATCACCCTTTGGGGCGTCCGCGCCTGCAGCCAGGCCGTAAACATGATGTTCGTGTATCCTCCCATGACGCCGATGACAACAACCAGAACGGCGGCCAGCCACGTCGCTGTCAAAAAGCCAAAAGGCATGATCAAAAAACCGCTCAGGACATAGGTGAAGGTAAGAATGCGGCCCAGACCCCTTTTGGGAACAGGCAATACGCCCGCTAACAACCCGCCAAAAAGTGCGCCGCCGGCATAGGCAGAGAAGATTATGCCGACCGCCAGTGCCCCCTGCGGGAGCTGGGTATCGGCCAACACCGGGATCCCAACAATGACCGGCCCTTGCACAAAAAGCTCGATCCCCGCAATGAGAACAAAAAGCGTAAACATTGCCGCGTCAGACCGCACAAATCGAAAACTATCGGCAATTGAGGCCCAGACGCTCTCGCCGCCCTTTTTCTCGGCGGTCTGACTTTCGGCGCTTTGATCCGCTTCCGGCTCCTCCGGCTTCAGTCGCATGAAGGCAAGCAGCAGGAACGAAATGAGAAAGGCCGCAGACACCACGGCAAACGCCAACCCCACGCCCGCCGTGTCCGCCCGCGCTCAGCCCCACCTTGCGGCATTCCAACATGCCCCCGTTGCGCTGTGACGTCCAGGGGTATTGGGTCTGCCTGCGCCACAGGTTGCGATTGCCAACGCGACAATTTGGATCCAACGACCTACCGACCCCTTGAATCCTCACCACTTCGTCGGCATGTCGTTCTTAACTCTTGCCGCATCGACGGCTTTCGATAAATCGCTCTACTTCCATTTCTTCTATCGAGCCAGGCCATGGCCTCAGAAGACACAGGGTGTAGGCTTGCCACGAATGATCATCGCCGCCAGTATACACGTTGCGAACCATTTCATTTAGATCACCAGGGGCAACAACAATGAGGTAGTTCAGCCGCAGGCGAGGGCTTACTGTTGGTGTTCTTTCTCGATAGTGAATCGAGGAATGGGAAACAACGAACCCCTTGTCCACATACCACAATGCCAATATGAGGTTGCGAGCATGTATTCCCTGTTCATAGAAGGCTTCATAATAGTCGGGAGATCCCAAACATTCGATTACCTGCGTTAGCGAAGGCTTGGGGTCATCCCATTTTAGGGTTACCTGGAAGAGTCGCCGGTCTTCTCGAAACCACGCTGAGTATTCTGAACCTGAGAATAAACCACTGTCGTCCGTCCACGCTACTCGAACCTCGCCGATAGTTTGGGTGCTTAAGCGAATGTGTTTCCTTTCCAGATCCCATAGCTCCACAACGGTCGACATGACATCATTGAAGTGGGCCCCAAAAACTGGACCACAAGCTAAGGTGTATAATGGAGCAGTTCACCCAGCCTGTGGAGGGGCAGCACGATGGTCAAGAAACGGCGGCGACGGCCACGCGCGTGCCGCGAAAGACCCAGGCCCCTTCAACTTTGTCCGGGTGTCGCTCGACAGCCATATTGATCTCAAATTAAACTCACTATATTCTCACTTCGCCATTGTCAACGTCCCATCCTCCGGCCGCTCGCCACGCACTTCCTTCACATACTCTATATGCGCTGGCCTGCGAACAAAACCCAGCCGTCTGTTTATTTCCAGAATTCCTCTATTGTGCGACGCGTTCCATGTACGCAGTTCCCGGATCCCCTTCTCCTGCGCGCAAGCAATCCCGCATAGCTTCAACGCTGTTGCGATGCCCCGTCTCCGGTGCGAGCGCAGCACGCCCGTCAGCCCGATATCGAACAGGCCGGGATCGGACTGATTCGACCAGAATTCCGTCATTCCCACGTACTCGCCCCTGTCCAAGGCAACAAACCAGGCGTCTTGGACAAGATTCGACCGTTCCCACACCTTCTGAAACTCTTCAAAAGACTCCTTGACCGCCGGTTCCGGGGTGGGTATGTCCTGCTGAATTGCCCAATTTAACTCGTAGAGTTTGCGATCCCGCTCCAAGTCGGTCTTCAACTCGACCACGCTCCCTATTTCGACTCCCTGCGCAGCCATGCGGCCGGCATAGCCAGCCCAGTCGGGCAGCCGGAACGCGGTCGGTTCCAGGCGCGACTCCCAATGGCGGAAGTTCTCAACAAAGCCGAGCTTTTCTATGAATCGTACCCCATCGGGATGGTCCTCTCGCGTACTGGTGAACAGACGTATCGGGTCAAACTGCTCGATCTCCCGGCACAGATGCTGCCACAGGGCAGTGCCGCCGCCGCGCCGACGCGATGCGGGCAGTACGTTTACACTTACCCACAGCTTTCCCGGATGGTTCATGCGCAATTTCTGTTCGTAGCTGGCGTAGCCGACCGCCTGACCGTCGACCTCCGCAAAGAAGCGCCCCCATTTGACAGCTTCCGGCCGTTTCTCGTCCCCTTCCTTCCACTCCTCTGTAGTCTCCTCTTGCCCAACCCAGACTGCGTTGAAGATGCCGACTGCCAGCTTGTAGTCTTTGTTCGTGCGATTGAAAGGTCGGATGGTGATCATAGTTGCATCCCCACTTCTGCGTTAGACATGTCGCACGCTCAAATCGACATCATAGCACACTCTCCTAACAGGACTCGTCTGACAAGGCTCGAAAGGGAAAGGCCGCGCGCAGGCTGCCTTGGGGTATAATGCCCCGGTACAACGTTGGCCGCAGATCGCTCGCCTAACGGGCGAGTCGGCCAGTGCAACCGTACAGGCAACTTTGCCCAGCCAGGCCGGGGCGCACAGTGACCGACCAAGCCATTGTCGATACCATGGTGGCGCGCATTGTGGCGCGCTTCCAGCCGGCGCGCATCCTGCTCTTCGGCGCGCGCGGCACCGACAACCGCGGGAGCGACGTCGACCTGCTGGTTGTCATGGACGAGGTCGAGGACAAGCGCTGCGCCGCGGCTGAAATGGGCCGGGCCTTGGACGACCTCAGCGTCAGCAAGGACATCGTGGTGACCACGCACGAGGAGATCGCCCGCCGCGGCAACGTCGTCGGCAGCGTCCTGCGCGCGGCGCGAGGGGAAGGTCGTCTATGAGCGACCCTGAACTCTTGGCGCGGGAGGCCAGCCGCTGGCTGCGCTTCGCCGCCGAGGACCTTGATGCCGCGCAGCGTCTGCCGGCACGCGCAGCCGGCCGCGGAAAGGACGTTGAATGCGCCCCGGCCCCGTCGCAGTTCATGCTATCGATTCTGCCCTCGATCCCTGAACCAGATCCAAGCCACGCTTCCAAGAACGATAAGGATCAACCACACTCCGCAAAGATCAACAAAAGGTTCACAACAACGAATTAGCCAGTCTCGCATGTTCTTGGACGCTCAAATAAACAAGCGACCTCCCGTTTCACATCGGGGGCTGACGGTCAAGAACGATGGATGAACGCCGCGTGGAATGCATTAGGACGTGCAACAGGTTGGTTTGTAGGGGACGTGCGGTCTAGTCCTCACAGATGGACAAGGCCGTCTGCAGCATATTAAGGTGGCGAAGTTCGTCAACTGATAACAGTTCCTCCTCGGTCAAGATTGCCCCCAGAACCATGAACAGTTGGAAGTAGCGAAAGGCATTCCACTCTCCATCGCTGATTTCTGCGTTGAGGTCTGCGAGGTCTTGTTCGTCACTCTTGCTCATAAAGCAGTAGGCCGCTTCAAGCATAAGATCGGCGTAGTCCTGCGGAGGCAGCTTGTTATCATCAAAACGCGAAAACATTCTGGCGAAGTCGTTTATATCGACTTGCATGGTCAAATCGGCAGCAGTAAGAGAGTCGCCGCTTGTCGCAGCAGGGGTGGGGGTAGGCTTCAAGATGAAAGAATCAGTAGGGGCGGGAACGGGTGTTGTGATAGAAGAAGCCGGTGCAGCCGGCAGGCATGATGCACTGTCGCTTCCAACATCATGATTAAGAGTGAAATCAAAGGCATGGAATGAAAGGAAAGAGGTCTCCTTGATTCCCGGAACTACGCCGGTTACGGTAAGGCTGTTCAATTGGTGGGAGATAGTCAACTTGGCAGAGGATGGGACGATTGAAAGAGTCGTACCATCCTCGGAAACATTCTCAACGACCCACAATGAGACGTCTAGAGCATCCTCAAATGACAACGTTAGCGGTTGTGAATTTGAACCTTTCCTTGCGATATGGTACGCGCCAAGCTCGTAATCCATCGCTTGAGAACTCTCAATGCCGATGTGGACTGTCCAACTGTATTCCATGTAGCTACTCGGAATCTCGTCTCTGTTGATCGTCAACTCCTCTGGCAGCTCTCTAAGATAAAAGGTGGCCGTCAGCGTCTCGCCGTCCAGGCTTGAATCGACGCCAAGAATATCAATATAACCAGGCAAGTTGTCCGATGGTGGATCTTCGGAACTCTGGCCAGGCAAGATGTGAACATGGTGGTATTCGCAATCGAAGTTTTGAGTCTCTTGTACTGGCTCAGGCGTGATCGGTACGCAAGCAGTCAAGAGTAGCGCGAAAATCGAAATTCCAAGCAGGTATTTCATCTTGAACTCTCCGTTTGATGGGGAAAAGGCGGCAGAAACGGGCAACCGTTCAACAAGATGGCACACGGCGCAATCAGGATAGCTCTTAACATCACTTCCTCCCCAACCCAAAAGCCCACAATCGGTCGGTGGCAAGGCCCTTCTGTTTAGCGCGAGGTATCCGACTGCCATACCCAGCAGTACGACGATGCCAATGCCAATCTGTGCAGGCCATTCAAAGATCAGATCGGTCAGTATGCCCAGCAGTGTGATATACACCAAGAAATAGGCTACTTGCTGTCCTAGACGTCTTTCCCGCAGAATTGGAATTGTGAAGCTAAAGATCGCTACTATCACGAAAATAGCTATGTTAATTGGTACGCTATCTTGCAAATCGGATGTGTTCATTCCACGCTAAATGCAAATGGGATACCAAAGAAATTGCTTTCCCCCAAATCTCTATCTCTGGCCCCTATCCTATCCATCCTGTTCAGAACCAACGACTTATCAATTCCCTCTCGAAGAAGAATCGCTATGTACGCCTCTTGATCTTTCTCCTGCGAGCAGTCCACTTGCACGACGCCATATATGAGATCGTCCAGTGTCAACTGATCGAAAAAATCCGAGTGTTCTTCGATAGCCTCAACCACTTCCTCGCGTGACGGAAAGCCAGAGCATTCGCCTTGCCAAAGTTGCCGCGTAAATGAATCGCTGCCGTTGCACGAGGCCAGAAAGAATAGAGGCAGTACAAAGAAGAACAATCGCCTATTCAAAGCTACTACTCTCCAAAGAACAAGATGGCAAACCAGGGGAGGAATCTGCCCGTTGCGTTCAGTGGCAGTCAGTTTGTCCGCCAGAATTTTCCTGGGTTGCCAACCTCAAAATACTTTGGTCTGATTGGCATCCCAAGTGCAATTATTCAGGACGTAATATTTCATATTCGGGAATCGTAGCAATTGCAATCGCCGCCTTGCCTGGAATCGTTCCATGTGTGTTAATGCTGATATCTATTTTTTTGCGAGCGGGGAATGGGACCATATGACATACGAACAGTTAGCCGAATATGCGCCACAGCTTGTCGGCATAGCTGCATCAGGTTTCATCGTTGCATTTATCCTAAGAAAAATTGTCTTCAGGACTATGAAGTTGATCGATCCGATCTTGCTCCGGTCAAGACTGCCAATTGAATTCGTCGTAGCTCTTTCTATTCCAACTTTAATCGCATTCCTCTTTGATGAAAGCATATTTGGCACAGTCGTCTCATTCAATGTGGGATATACGCTTGGGAACTCACTCTTGGAAATCTAAGAGGAGAATGTTATGTCAAGTATGGTTGGCCCCAATCGTTTTCCCCTAACGCCCCAACCACGCCCAATCCGCCCCCGATCCACACTTCTCCCGCCCTTCCGACTCCCCATCCTCCCTCCCCGCGGCATCACCCAATCCAAAGTCCACAATCCACGACCGCTACCGCAAAACCTGAACAACCAGCCACCACGCATATCGCAGCACAGCAGCTGCCGACACCGCAATCAGCACGCCTCCAAAAACCCTCGCAAGCCCGGCCACAGCGAGCGCCATAAAGCCCCCCTTGTCCTTCAAAGCCTTCAAACCTTCCCCCTCCCACGTAAATAGCATAGACCACGCCAACCACAATTGCCAGCAGCGACACATGGCCGCCCACCCCGCCTCCAATGGGGACCCCATCCAGCTCAAAACGCAACAAGCCCACAAACTGATACAAGCCGCTCCCTTCCAATCCCAGCCAGTCCAACCCAACGATCAACCCCAGCATCAACAACGAGATCAGAATCTCTCTCATACTCCCAAACCCTTTTCTTTCCCCAAGGACCGCTAGCGGACGCAGACGTCCCCCATGCCGCCCACCCCCCAACCCGATATCACATGTCCCAATCTCGCGCCACCCCCACAGGCCGCCGCCTCGCGCCTACCCCCTCCCCCGGCATTCCGCGCCGCAAGCGGTCTAACCTCCAATTATACTGTCTCAACATTTCATGTTTATGTCATTTCCACCTCCTGTTGTGTCAATTTGCCTTCATATGCTCGATTGATGGTGCATTGTCTGACCCGCGTGTTTTGGCAGTCCGGCGAGACGGGGCCGCGCAACTTCCGGCCGCAATGTCTGTCGCGCGGGCTTAGCGCCTCTATCTCATCTGCGAACATGAAGAGCCGCGCCCGGCTCACTTTGGGGTATAATGCCCTGGCGCGCTGCGGCCGACGCCGCCGTACAGCCAACTTTTCCCGGCCGGGCCGGGGGACCACAGTGACCAACCAGGCCATCGTCGATACCATGGTCGAACGCATTGTCGTTCGCTTCCACCCGGCGCGCATCCTGCTCTTCGGCTCGCGGGCGCGCGGCACCGACAACCGCGGGAGCGACGTCGACCTGCTGGTTGTCAAGGACGAGGTCGAGGACAAGCGCCGCGCCGCGGTTGAAATGGGCCGGGCCCTGGGCGACCTCAGCGTCAGCAAGGACATCGTGGTGACCACGCACGAGGAGATCGCCCGCCGCGGCAACGTCCTGCGCGCGGCGCGAGGGGAAGGTCGTGCATGAGCGACCCTGAACTCTTGTCGCAGGAGGCCCGGCGGCGGCGGAGCAAATCCACAGGGAGGACCAGGTGTCCGGCTATGCACTGAGAGAGGCCTATCAATGTGTTCTTCTGGCTGCGAGCGCCGCTCCGCATCATCTGGTCCGAATCATTCTGCTGAACCTGCTGTCCGGTACCGGCCCAGCGGTCGTTCTCTACCTGCAAAAGGTGATCATTGACGAGATTGCCGCGGGCTTGAGACTGCCGGGAAGCGATTTTCTCGCTTGGCTGAACGAGCGGCCGCTTATCTGGATCAGTATCGCCGGCTTTGTCCTCGTCAATCTTCTGCTCGATTCGGTCGAAACAATCGCCGGCTTTGAGATTAACACTTTTCATGAAAGTGTGGTTGGCAGAACCAAGTCGAGACTCTTTGAGAAAATTGCCGGATTCAAAGACATTTCCCTGTTTGAAAGCCCGGAGCTTCTCAATCGGCTACAGCTGGCAACAAGCGGGATTTCCAGACTGGGCCATCTCTCCAACATCGTTGGCAACCTCATTACGGGGATATTCGGCTTTATTCCCATATTCCTCCTGTCCCTTGCCATTGCCTGGTGGGTCCCGCTGGTCATTCTCCTCTTCGCTGTCCCTTCCCTCGTTGTACAGATCCGCTTCGAAGAGGAGGGCTGGAGCGTCGAGAGGGCGCAGACAGGCAATGTGAGGAGGGTGAAGATCTACGAAGACGTACTGACGCAGGCGGAATACGCCAAGGAGCTTCGGCTGTTTCAGTTGCAATCCTTTTTCCTCGACCGCTGGCGCAGGTCGTTCTGGGAGGTCTTCGACAAGACCTTTCAGATTCGCAAGAAGGGGACCCGGGTAATCCTGCTTTGGTCTCTGGTTGGAGGAATGGGCGTGGGGGCGCCGTTCATCTATATCGTCTGGGCCGCGAGTAACGGCGTCTACTCACTCGGGGACCTGGCCCTCTATGCGGGAATCGTCTTCCAGGTCCGAAGGTCTCTCTACATAGTGATCGCCAACCTTGCCGATTTCCACGATGTTGCTCTGGGCACGGCGCCAATCCTTCGGTTCCTGGGGCTGCGCGCTTCGCTGCAGGAAATCGCTGTCCCCGAGACGGATGTCGGACAGGACTTGAACATCGAAATAAAAAGACTCTCCTTCTCCTATCCGGAGAGCGGACGGCCTGTGCTCAAAGGGATCAGCCTCGCGATTCGCCCGGGCGAGACTGTGGCAATTGTGGGGAAGAACGGCGCAGGGAAGTCCACGCTCGTGAAGCTGCTCTGCCGTCTCTACGACCCCCAGGAGGGATCGATTCTCTGGAGTGGGGCTGACATTCGTTCGATTGACCTGGAGACCTTGCGCCGAAATATAGCGGTCGTAATGCAGGACTTCGCGCAGTTTCCAACTACGGCCCGGGAAAACATCGGCTTTGGCCGCCTGGAAGGGCTGCATGACGACGCGGCCATTGCGAGCGCGGCGCAGAGCTCCGGCCTGACATCACTCCTCGAATCCCTGCCCGACACTCTCGAAACGCCTCTGACCAAACAGCTGGAAAACGGGACTGAGCTTTCAAGAGGCCAATGGCAGCGCATCGCCCTCGCGCGGGCCCTGTTCAGACGCCCCCAGGCCAGCCTCCTGATCCTGGATGAACCGACGGCTGCCTTTGATCCGGACATCGAGTACGAATTCTACAGGCTGTTCCGCGAGATGGCGCGCGGCAAGACGGCAATCTTCATCAGCCATCGTTTGGCCCTTGCGCGAACGGCGGACAGGATAGTCGTTCTGGATGAAGGAGAGATAGCCGAGATCGGGGCGCATGAAGAGCTCATGCAAACGGGCGGACTGTACAGCCGGATGTTCAAGCTGCAGGCAAGCGGGTACTACGAGGATTAGGGGATTGCTCTGATGCTAACTACGCTTGACACCATGAACTGCGCGCGCAAGAGGTGGAGCGGCAGCGCGTTTGCAACGCACACTGTCTGCGCGCATCAGACACGCCGGGCCTTGAACTGACAGTCTGAGACCACCCTGGAAGGAGCTGTCCGGCCGCACTCCTGCCGGCGCACGGGCTATCCGGGAGATTCCGGTATGCGCTCCGGGCGCCTTCAGCGTTCTTAAGGCGCTTGCCTTTGGGAACAGGGCGGAAAACAAGGACGCCTACGATCTCTTCTACGTATGGAGCGGGGTTGGCGTACCCGATGTCGCAGAGAGTCTGATTCCCCTCCAGCCTAGCACGTACATCGACAACGCACTGTCCGTGATCGAAAGAGACTTCTGCCACCACGATGGGCTTGGGCCGATAGGGGCGGCACGGTTTATGCCCCACGGACTTGACGAAAACGTACAAGCAGACGTGGTCGGCCACGCGCGGGAGCTACTCCGTTCCATGGGGCGGCTGTGAGGACATGGAATGATCGGCATTACAGGGAGCCTTCCTTATCGTGTCCGCCCGCTCCGTTTGCCCGGACCCCACCTTGGGACTATGGGTGTGCAGCCACACGCTACGGATGACAAGAAATGGCGTCATTCCCGCGCAGGAAATCGTAGGCGCCAAAGTAGAGGCGCGACTTCCCGGTGATGCCGGGAATCCTGCCGGAGAGCGTCCAAGCGTTGTCTGTGGGTGAGACTTCAAGAAACGCATCAGAAATCGCCATCGACAACAATTCTTCTATGTCGTTCTCCCATACATCCGCCTGCAACTGTCCCACGACACGACATGAGAGCCGTACTTCGATGAGACGGCGAAAACGGGGAGCGCGAAGAGGATGCCGATGATCGCCAGAGCCATCCACGGCATCGCCTCCTGAACGCCGACAAGGAGAAGCCCCACCACCAGCCCCACAATCGCCAGCAATCTCTGCTTCGTCAGCGCCTTCATGCCCCTTCCGCTTTCAACGAACCCAGCCGCCCTCCGTTCCACCTCCGTATTCTTGCTGGCATTGTCCCGAATCAGGTAGTCGACGCTTGCGCGCACAGAGGGCTGGCCGGGTTATCCGTATGCAAAAGACCGACACCTGTTTCCGCGCGGGCTTGAGGTCGGAAGTCTAGCCATTACACGACATTACAACCAGGACGGCCACAGGAATCTCTATGAGCAATAACAACATCCAATCCACCCAACTCAGTTTCCGCGGCAACTCTCGCAACGCCTCGATCTCGAACCGGAGGAATGCATGCTTGCGCTGCTTTCGTTGGGTCTCCATGCTGACCTCCTTGCATTTTGCGATCTCAACAGCGTACGCTTCCTGACCGTGGACCGTGTCCAGCGGCGTGCGGTGCGATGCCCCAGCAGCCCGCGCACGAGTTTTGTAATCAGATCGCTGTCGGGCTGGTCGACGACGAACGCCTCCAGCAGGACCGCGTCGGAACAGCGGCTGGAATGGAGCAGCAGATAGTCACCGTCTCTGTATCCGGAGGTAACTGTGGCCGCGCCAGCGGTCTCGGTCATGCGGTTGTTGAGGAAGCGCCGCATCTTAAACGATGCACCAATTTCATGGCCGCGGGACAACCCCAACTATAACATAAGACGATAATTGGTTCTGATGATGGATTCTCTCCCGCCTTAAGAGCAAGGAGTTCTTCATTGATTTCCTCCACGCGATTTGGGTTATTTTTTCAAACCTTATTTCGCCATGTTCTTTCTCTACGTAACCCGTAGCATCGAGTGCAGCAGTACACGCTCCAGGAAAGCCCGCCCCCTCATTGAATTTGTCGGGGTCAGGGTCAGGATTGATGCCGCCCACAAAGCATAGTGCTATATGGCCTGGCAGATCCAAATACTTGAACGGATTGCCACGTACATATAGGAACCGATTGTAGTCTATGACCATCCCCGGATCAGGCACGAACGAATCGGGTGAGTGGTCCCTTTGTTACGCTTGATCATGTTGTCGTTGGCGTCGTAGTCAAAGCGGTCCGCGCCGTCAATTCGGTCGACCGCATGGAAGGGGCCGCTGTCGCCGTAGCCGTAGCTCTGGCCGTTGAACGCGGTCAGGCGGCTGGCGCCGTCGTAGCTGTATGTGCGGCCGCAGGCGCTGGTGAGTCGTCCCAGGCCGTCGTTGGTGAAGCTCTTGCTGGTCGCGCCTTCGGTCAGCGCGGTGATATCGCCGAAACCGAGGAGGTCAGCAAGTCTTTGGTCGCTTCAATAGATGCCGCCTTACCAGAGGCCGCACAGCTGGCGGTGCGGTCCTTCGCCATGCGACAGCGAGGGTTTCCGAAAGACGATCTCACTTCAGTGAGTTGTCGTCAAGGAATCACAGGCAGCAAGACCTCACAGCGGGCATTTTCCCCAACTAGCAGCTCTGTCTCTATGGTTCCGATTGAGTCCGGCCACGGCCTGAGAACACACACTCCAAACGCATGTATATCATGATCGTCGCCACCGGGACTTTGCCGAGATGGCCGCGCGCGGCAAGAGCAGCATGGGATGGTTCTATGGCTTCAAGCTCCATCTGATTGTCAATGACCAGGGTGAATTGCTGGCGGTTCAACTCACGCCCGGCAACATAGATGACCGCAAACCGGTCCCACAAATGACCAAGAACCTATGGGGTAAGTTGGTCGGCGACCGCGGCTATCTCTCCATCTCCCTGACAAAGAGTTGGCTCTCTTGCCTGCCCTAATCTAACTCCGAATTCAGGTTAACCAGCATAAGGCCTTAATAGAACGCTCGTAAACGCTCGTACGAGTTTCAGCCCACTGCAAGCCGGCTGTTTCCATGCACTCTGTCCAGGCAGCCGCCGTCTCCTGCCCCGCCAAGCAGATTTCAGCAGGATCGTGTACAATAGCCTCACGGTCGGCGAAGAGCAGGAACTGGGTTGCTCTCGCTTCTCTCTCCTCTTCACGCTCTCCTCGTCTTGCCGGCCTCTGACAACTGGCCACCGGCTACTGCCATCTGAAAGGCGCACTTACTCGCATGTCAGAAAACAAACACGCGAACCGTTCCGGCGGCCTCACGGCCGTCGATGATTTCACCGGCGCGGCGGAAGGCGACGCGCCCGCGGTCGTGCGCGATGACCAGGGCCTGATCCTGACCGATAAGCCGGACGAGACGGCTGTCCTGGTCGGCGTAAGCCTGGCGCGGCAGCCGGGGATTCTCTCGATGGAGGACTCGCTCACCGAGCTGGCGCTGCTGGCCGAGACCGCCGGGCTGGCCGTGCAGGGTTCGCTGACACAGCGGCTGGAACATCCGCACCCGGCCACCTTCATCGGCGCCGGCAAGCTGGGCGAGCTGGAGACGCTGGTGCTGGAGCTGGGCGCCAACGTCGTAATCTTCGACGAGGAGCTCTCCCCGCGCCAGCAGCGGGAGGTCGAGCGCGTGCTGGGCCAGGAGATCAAGGTGATCGACCGCACCGCGCTGATCCTGGACATCTTCGCCCGCCACGCCAGAACGCGCGAGGGCGCGGTGCAGGTTGAGCTGGCCCAGTATGAATACCGGCTGCCGCGGCTGACCCGCGCCTGGACGCACCTGGCGCGGCAGGCCGGTGGACGCGCCGGCGGCGCCAGCGGCGGCGTGGGTGTGCGCGGCCCGGGTGAAACGCAGCTGGAGGTCGACCGCCGCGAGATCGGGCGCCGCATCGCCCACCTGAAACGGGAGCTGGAGGAGGTGCGCCGCCACCGCGAGCGCTACCGCCAGCGGCGCCAGGGCTCGTCGACGCCGGTGATCGTCGTGGTCGGCTACACCAATGCGGGCAAGAGCACACTGCTCAACGCCGTCGCCGATGCCGGTGTTCTGGCGCAGGACCAGCTCTTCGCCACGCTCGACCCGACCACCCGCCGCGTCGAGCTGCCCAGCGCGCGCACCGCCCTGTTCACCGACACGGTCGGCTTCATCCAGAAACTGCCGACCGCGCTGGTTGCCGCCTTCCGCGCCACGCTGGAGGAGATCACCGAGGCGGACCTGCTCCTGCATGTCGTCGACATCTCGCACGCCAACGCCGATGAACAGGTGACGGCGGTGGAGGAGATGCTGGAGGAGCTGGGCGCCGGCGACAAGCCGCTGGTGACCGCGCTCAACAAGATCGATCTGCTCGATGGCGACGGCTGGCCGGGCGAGGAATACCCGTCCCCCGTGCCGATCAGCGCGCGCACCGGCGCGGGCATCCCCGAACTGCTGGTCGCGGTGGACGAAAAGTTGCGGGAAACGATGACGCCGCTGCGTTTGCTGCTGCCGTACAGCAAGGGAGACCTGGTCTCGTTGATCCACGAGCATGGCCGCGTCGAGCGGGAGGAATACACCGAAAACGGGACGCTGATCGAGGGCAGGCTGCCCGCCCATCTGGTCAACCGCGTGCAGGGCTGGAGCGTGGCCCAGGTGGAAGGCGGGCAGGGAGAACCGGGATAGAGGACGCGACAGCGCGCAGATTGTATCAACCAGTTCGATTCGCATAGGAGAGAGGGCCGCAGAAGAGATGAGCAAGCCTACAGTTGTCGTAACCCGCCAGCTTCCGCCAACCGCCATCAATCCGATCCTGGAGAAATGCAACACCCGCTACTGGGACAGTGAAGAGCCGATCGAACGCGGCACGCTGCTGGAATGGGTGCAGGGCGCAGACGGCCTCTACTGTCTGCTGACGGACACGGTCGACGACGAGCTGCTGGACGCGGCCGGACCCGGGCTGCGGGTCGTCGCCACAATGTCGGTCGGCTACGACCATGTGGACGTGGCCGCGCTGCGTAACAGGGGCATCATCCTGGGGAATACGCCGGGTGTGTTGACCGAGACGACCGCGGAGCTGGCAGTGGCGCTGCTCCTCGCGACCGCGCGCCGCCTGCCGGAAGGCACGCATGCGGTCGAGAGCGGCACTTGGCCTATTTGGAGGCCGATGTGGATGACCGGACGCGACATCCACGGCAGCACCGTAGGGATCGTCGGGCTTGGTCGCATCGGGGCCGCCTTCGCCCGTATGTTGGGCGGCTTCGGCTGCCGCATCCTCTACACCGGCCCCAAGGAGAAGCCGGAAGCGGCGCGTGCGGTGAATGCGACCTTTGCGCCGATGGACGCGCTGCTGCAGGAGAGCGATTTCGTGGCGGTCCACTGCCCCCTCAACGAGCAGACACGTGCCCTCTTCAGCACCGAAGCCTTCGGCAAGATGAAAGCAAGCTCCGTCCTTATCAACACCAGCCGCGGCGGGGTCGTCGACCAGGATGCGCTCTACCGGGCGCTGGTGCAGGGCGAGATCGCCGCGGCCGGGCTGGACGTCACCGACCCGGAGCCCCTGCCGGCGGACCACCCGCTGGTCTCGCTCGAAAACTGTGTCATTCTGCCCCACATCGGCAGCGCCACCGTCGCCACCCGCACCAAAATGGCGGTGATGACGACGGAGAACCTGCTCGCCGGTGTCGAGGGTCGGCCGCTGCCGAACCAGGTCGAACTGTAGCCGCGGCCGCCCCGCCGGACGCGCGCGTTTGTCGGAACGGCAGGGACGGTATAGAGTTACGGCAATGAGCAGCGGCGCTTTCGCTACCGAATCGAAAAGGAACGCCCGTCGATGAGTAAGCAGACGCTAACGATTACCGATAACCGCACCGGCGAGTCGGCTGAGTTGCCGATCGAACACGACACAATCCCGGCCATCGGCCTGCGCCAGTTCAAGGCGCAGGCCGATGACTTTGGCATGCTGGCCTACGACCCCGGCTATACGAATACAGCGTCCTGCAAGAGCCGCATCACCTTTGTCGACGGCGACAGGGGTATTTTGCGGTACCGGGGCTATCCGATCGAACAGCTGGCGGAAGAGAGTACCTTTCTCGAGGTGGCCTACCTGCTGCTCTTCGGCGAACTGCCCACCGCCGGCGAGTTGAGCGACTGGACCGCGCGCATCATGGCGCATACGCAAATCCACGAGAACCTGGTCGATATGCTCAAGACTTTCCAGGCCGCCGCGCACCCGATGGGGGTTCTCATCAGCGCGATCGCGGCGATGTCGACGCTCTACCCGGAGGCAAAGCAGGTCCACGACGCCGATAACCGCCTGCACCAGATCTGGCGCATTCTCGGCCAGCTGCCGACCGCGCTTGCCTTTGCCGACCAGAACCGGCTCGCCCGCGCGCGCACCGACCCCCGCGTCGGGCTCGACTACAGCGCCAACTTTCTCCACATGATGGGTCTCACCCGACAAGCTGACGGCGAAGTCGATCCGGTGCTGGCGAGGGCGATGGATGTGCTGTTCATGCTGCACGCCGACCACGAGCAGAACTGCTCCACCTCGGCGCTGCGCAACATCGCCTCGAGCGAGGCCGACCCCTACTGTGCGGTCGCGGGCGCGGGCGCGGCGTTGTACGGTCCTCTGCACGGCGGGGCCAATGAGGCGGTCCTGCGCATGCTTGCCGAGATCGGCGATACGAAGAATATCCCGGCCTTTCTGGATCGGGTGAAGAACAGGGAAGTGCGCCTGATTGGGTTCGGCCACCGGGTCTACAAGAACTACGACCCGCGCGCGCAGATCATCAAGCGGGTGGCCTACGAAGTTTTCGAGGTGACCGGCAGCAACCCGCTGATCGATATCGCGGTCGAACTGGAGCAAAACGCCATCGAGGACGACTATTTCGTCTCCCGCAGGCTCTACCCCAATGTCGATTTTTACAGTGGCATTATCTACCAGGCGATGGGTTTCCCGGTTGAAATGTTCCCGGCGCTGTTTGTGTTGGGGCGGACGCCGGGCTGGCTGGCGCAGTGGGTAGAACTGGTGACCGACCCGGAGCAGCGCATCGCCCGCCCGCGGCAGATCTATCTGGGCGAGGCCCAGCGCGCCTACGTGCCGGTCGGCGAACGCGGCTGAGACGCACGCGGCCCCCGTTTACGAAATATCGCCGTGGCCGCGCCAGAACTGTTCCATCTTCTCCCTTAGCAGCGGATGGCTGCGCAGGTCGGGGTCTTCTCGCAGCAGCCCTTGCGCAGCCTCTCGTGCCTGGCTCAAGGTCTCGATGTTGCTGAGGCCGGCCATCCTCATGTCCGGCAGACCGCTCTGTTGCGTGCCCAGCACGGCGCCGGGGCCGCGTAGCTCCAGGTCCTTCTCCGCAAGTTTGAAGCCATCCGTCGTCTCGGTGACGGCCTTGAGTCGTTCGGCCGGCGCGCCGCCGTTGACGCGGCAGATGAGCGCGCAGTAGCTCTCGTGCTCGCCGCGACCCACGCGGCCGCGGAACTGGTGCAGCTGCGCCAGGCCGAAACGCTCGGCGTCCTCGATCAGCATCAACGTGGCGTTGGGAACATCGACGCCCACTTCCACGACGCTGGTGCTGACCAGAATGTCCAGGTCGCCGTCGGCAAATGAGCGCATCACTTCATCCTTCTCGGTGCCATTGAGGCGGCCGTGCAGAAGCCCCACGCGCAGATCGGGGAAGATCTCGGCGCGCAGGCGCGCGTACGCATCCACCGCCGCGCCCACGTCCAGCGCATCGCTCTCCTCGACCAGGGGGTAGATGATGTAACCCTGGCGGCCCTCGCGCGCCTGGTTGCGCATGAAATTGTAGAGACGCTCCCGGTCGGTGGGCGTGAAGCGTCTCGTCTTTATCGGCGTCCGTCCCGGCGGCATTTCGTCGATCGCGCTCAGGTCGAGATCGCCGTAGATCGTCAGCGCCAGACTGCGCGGGATCGGGGTCGCGCTCATAACCAGCAGATGCGGCACGGCCGCATCCGCGCCCTTGTCGCGCACGGCCGCCCGCTGCTCGACGCCGAAACGGTGCTGCTCGTCCACCACCACAAAGCCGAGATTGGCGAACGACACCTCTTCCTGGATGAGCGCAGTTGTGCCGACCACGATGCGGATGCCGCCGTCCGCCAGCCCGGTCAACGCCGCATCCCGTTCCTTTCCGGTAACGCGTCCGGTCAGGAGAGTGACGTTCGGACGGCTGCCGTCGGCGAGCGTAACGTCTTCCAGCAGCTTGCGCAGGCCGCGGAAATGCTGCTCCGCCAGGATCTGCGTCGGCGCCAGCAGCGCCGACTGAAAGCCGTTGGCCGCGGCGATCAGCATGGCCGCGGCGGCCACGACGGTCTTGCCGCTGCCGACATCTCCCTGCACAAGGCGGCTCATTGGCACGCGCCGCGCCATATCCCGCCGCACCTCGTCCAGCACCCGCTGCTGCGCGCCCGTCAGGGCAAAGGGCAGGGCGGCCTGGTAGCCTGCCATCAACTCCTCGTCAACCGCCATTGCCGCGGCATTGAGATGCTGAATCTCCTGCCGCCGGCGCTGCACGCCCAGTTGGAGGTGGAGGAAGTCATCGAAGTTGACGCGCCGGCGGGCCGCCTCAAGCCGCTCCATCGACGCCGGGGCGTGGAGCTGCCGCAACGCGTCGGCCAGGGGGATCAGATTGTAATGGCGGCGGCGTGTCTCCGGCAGCGCGTCGCGCACCGACGACAGCCCCGTGCGGAGGGCCTGCTGCGCGTGCCGGCTGACATCGCCATTGCGCAGACCCGCCGTCAGAGGGTATACGGGCAATATCGGGCCGTCCTTGATGGCGCTGGGGCTGATCTCCTCGAAGAGCGGATTCTCCAGCGTCTTATGCCCCATGTACATACCGGCAGTCCCGCTCAGGCGGTAGATTTTGCCGACCGTCAGTCGGTTCTTCAGCCACGACTGATTCCACCAGGTGGCGCGGATCGCGCCGCTGCCATCGTTGAAAATCGCCTGCAGAATCTCCTTCTTGTAGGCATATCTGCGCCCGCTGAAACGGTCCAGGCTGGCGACGACCGAAAGCTTCTCCCCCTCCTCGGCGTCGGCGATGGGACGAACACGACTGAAATCTTCGTACCGGTGGGGCAGATGCCAGAGCAGGTCGCCAACCGTCTCGATGCCCAGACGGGCGTACTGCTCCGCTTTCTTGGCGCCGATTCCCTTCAACTCCGTGACCGGCTTTAGCAGCGCGTCAGGCGGATTCGGCGCGTCCACTGGCGCCGCGTTGTCTCTTGGCGCGGGGGCAGGCGTCGCCGTAGATTTCGCGCCGATCCGGTCGATGTTCTCCAAGGCCGGATCGGCTGCGGGCGGCTTGTCCAACAGTTCAAGCAGCGAACGTAGCAGCCTTTCGCGTTCATCGCTCGCGGCATCGGCATACTGGGACAGCCGCTCGACGATTTCCCGCAGCAATCCCGGATTCGTGCCGTCAGCCTCGGCGTCGGCGGCCCAACGCTCGCAAAAGGCAGGCAGGCCGCCGCGGAAGGCCCGCCCCCGCCATTGGGTCTGGAGTTCGAGATTCAGCAGGTTGCGTAAACGCGTCAGAGCTTTTTCAGCCATCGTTACAGTTCATCCCACGGCGTCTGTTCGCTGCATCGACCTCACGATGCGCGTATCGGTCAGTAACGGCAAGCACGGCGATCAGCGTTCAGACGATGCTCAGCCAAATCCTTCGTAGACGATGACGCCCATGACATTTGGCCCGAGATGGGCCGCCAGGCTGGGCGGATAGCGCCACACATTGGTTGGAATGTTGGGCAAGCCTTCGCCCAGGCGCCCCAACAGCTGGTCCTGCGTCTGCTCGTAGCGGTGCTGCACCAGCCCGATTCGTTCGTTCTGCGCGAACTCGGCTGTATAGTCGTACAACTTCTCGGCGACATCCTCGCGGGTCTGCACCTTCTCCAGCGGGATCAGCTGACCCTCTTCCATCGTAACCATCGCCTTGATTCCCAGCATCGTCCCCAGCACGCTCTGCGCCGCGCCGAGACGGGCGCTGCGCTCCAGGTAGTAGAGCGTTTCGGCGAAGAAGGTAACGTAGATGTGCGGGATGGCTCCGTTCACTACGCGGGCGACTTCATAGAGGTCCGCGCCTTGTTCGGCGGACTCGGCAGCCAGTTCCGCCAGCATGCCCAGGCCCATCGCGGTCGTCTGGCTGTCCATCACGCGGATGCGGTAGCGCCCCATGATCATGTCGGCGGCCTTGCGCGACTGGCTCCACATCGGGCTGAGCGTGCTGCTCATATGGATGGCTACGATCTCCTCGGCATCCTGCCCCAGCCGTTGGTAGACATCCATGATGCTGTTCAAGTCCGGCGCCTCTACTCTGGGCAGCGACCTGCGTCCGCCGGCCTCATTTTCGCGGGTCAGTTGAAAGAGGCGATCGGCGTTGAAGTCGTCGGCGTCCTCGTAGCGCTCACGACCGACGCGCAGAACCTGCGGAATCACTTCAATCGAATACTTTTCCAGAATATGCGCCGGAATGCCGGCGTCGCTATCGGTGACGATACGAACCTTGCTCACAGCAAATACTCCAACAATTGACAACCGAACGGCCGTATGCTAATCTCAGAAGGTTAAATGGGCAGAGATCAGTGGCCCGCGGCAGACAGCGCTTCAACGGCCTTGAGCCACCAGCATACGACGAACCGGAGGGAACAGATCATGGCGAAGTGCCAGAAGTGCGGCAAAGGGCCTCAGTTTGGAAACAACCGCCCCTGGTCCAGAAAAGCCACACGTCACAAATGGAAGATTAACATACAGAAAGTCAAGGTCTTTGAGAACGACAGACTGGTTTCGCGGCGCCTGTGCACCTCCTGCATCCGCACGCTTGCCAAGGCCTGAACCTTCTTCCCGCACCGCCCCAGACCATCTCAAGCGCTGAGCTTTCCCGCTCGGCGCTTTTTCCTTTGCGAATCCCGCGGCCGCCCCAACACGCCTTGCCTATGCCGCCGTCGCGTTGCGCAGTTGCCCGCAACCGGCATCGATCTCAATGCCCCGGCGGATGCGAACCGTCGCCGAGATACCGCCGGCGCGCAGGATTTCGGCGAACCGCTCCGTGTCTCTGTCGCTGGTCGGCTGAAAGGGGCTGTCTGGAATCGGATTGAGCGGGATAAGATTGACGTGGCAGAGGATGCCGCGCAGCTTGTCGGCCAGGTCCTCGGCCAGCGCCGGGCTGTCGTTGACGCCCCGCATCAACGCGTATTCAAAGGTCACGCGGCGATTGGTCTTGGCGATGTAGCGGCGCACCGACGCCAGCAGCTCATCCACCGGATAGCGTCGACTGAGCGGCACCAGCTTGCTGCGCAGGGGGTTGTTTGGCGCGTGCAGGCTGACCGCCAGATTCACCTGGATGCCTTCGTCGGCCATGCGGTCGATCATCGGAATCAGGCCCACTGTGCTGAGCGTGATGTGACGCGCGCCCAGCCCGAAACCGTCGGCCGCCGTCAGGCGGCGAATCGCCTGCCAAACACTATCGTAGTTGTGCAGCGGCTCGCCCATCCCCATGAGCACGATATTCGTCACCGTGGTTGGCCGCTTGACGCGCATCTTCGGCTTTTCGCCGGCGTCGTGCAGGTAACGGGCGAAAAACAGCGCCTGGGCCACGATCTCGCCGCCGGTCAGATTTCGGCGCAGGCCGCCCTGTGCAGTGGCGCAGAACGTGCAGCCCATCGCGCAACCGGCCTGGCTGCTGATGCAGAGCGTGCGGCGCCGGTTGTAGAGCATCAGGACAGCTTCAACCGTCTCCCCGTCCGGCAGCTGAAACAGCACCTTCTGGGTATCCCCCGCCTTTGAGACGCGGCGGGCGATTGGCTCGAGCGGCATGAGCGTTGCCTGCGCGGCCAGTTCGGCGCGCATCGCCTGGGGCAGATTCGTCATCTCCTCAAAGGAGCGCGCGTATTTGCGATAGATCCACTCGTGGATCTGGCGGGCGCGGTAGGCGGGGGCGCCGGCGGCCTGCACAGTTTCGGTCAGCTCTCTGAGGGAGCAATCCAATAGCGATCCGCCAACTGGGGAACCGCGGGTCGGCGACAGTTGAATGGTCTTCATCCTGGCAATTGTAGCGCAGATATTCCGTGGCGGTCAAGAATTAGGGGCTGTCCTGCCGTTCTGCATTGGGCGCGCGCGCTAGCGGCGGGGCGCGGCCACATTCAACGATCGGCTTGGCGGAATGCGTGCAGGAGTTCAGGCAGACCGGGCAGAATCAGGTCCGGCGGGGCCGCGGCCGCGCGGAACTCATGCTCCGGCGTGATGCCGGTCAATACCGCGGCCGTGGGCATGCCCAGCTCGACAGCACCGGCGATATCGGTCTCGTAGCGGTCTCCGACCATCAGCGTCGCGGCCGCGGTTGTACCCAGTTTGCGCATGGCCTGTTCAAACATGCCGGCGTTCGGTTTGCCGATGACGGTCGCCTTGACGCCTGTGGCTGCCTCCAGCAGGGCCAGCAGCGCGCCGGTGCCGGGGACCTGGCCGCGCTCGCTGGGAAAGGAGGTATCGCTATTGGTGCCGACAAAGCGGGCGCCGGCGCGCACAGCCAGCGTCGCGTCCGCCAGGCGTTCGTACCGCACGCTGAAGTCGATGCCGCAGACGATCACATCGGCTGTCTGCGCATCCTCGACCAGTGTGATGCCCTCCCGCTCGAGCGCCCAGCGCAGACCGTCCTGGCCGATCATAAAGGCGCGCACGCCGTCCGGGTACTGCGCGGCCAGCCAGCTGGCGGTCGCCAGCGCGCTGCTGAGAATGTGCGGTTCGTCGGCGCGAATCTCCATGCGCGCGATCTTCTCCACGAACTGGGCCGGCGTGCGCGAAGAATTGTTGGTCACGAACAGCCAGTCCCGCCCTGTGGACTCCAGATAGTCCAGCAGCTGCTGCACGCCGGGCAGCGGCTGGTCCCCGATATAGACGACGCCGTCCATGTCCAACAGAACGGCACGCACCTCGCTCAGATTAGCACTTTGCGCCATGGGTGGGTTCTTGCGATCCTTTCGATTACGCGTCAGAAATCGGCCCCGACGCGCTGTGTGGGCCGGCAGCTGCCGCGCCTACCGCGGGCTGCTGCGCAGGTCCTGTATATTGAGTTGCAACGAGCGCTGCCCCATCCATCTGTTGACTTCAAGATGAAAGACGACATCGATCAGGCTGTCCTTTTGCAGTTCGGCCGCCCGTTCGCCCAGGCCAAAGCCGATCCCGTCGAGCACAGGCGGTTGGCCGTGGTTGTCAACGACCACTTTCAGATGCTTCCTGCCGCCGACGCGGCGGACATTGCGCACGCGGCAGTTGCGGCAGAGAAAAAGGCCCGGCTCGTTCTGCTGGCCGACCGGTTCCATCCGGTCAAGCTGCCCTTGCAAGGCCCAATCGATCTGATCGATCTTCAGCTCAGCGTCGATATCGAGGGTCGGGCGCAGATCATCGAGCGCGTCGAGCTCCTGCGCGGCCTGCGCTTCGAGCGCCTCTTTCAACGCGGGCAGATGCTCCGTGCGCACGGTAAAGCCGGCCGCGCGACTATGCCCGCCATGACGCACCAGCAGCGGGCTGATCCGGTCGAGCGCGGCGATGATGTCAAATTCGGCGATACTGCGGGCGCTGCCGCGGCATAGCTCCTCACCGCGTTCGACGACAACCGCAGGGCGGTAGAACTGATCGCTCAATCGGCCTGCGGCCAGCCCTACGATGCCGGCCTGAAACTCGTCGCCGGCAATGAATAGAAGCGGCGTCTTCGATGTGTCCACAGCGGCCAGTCTCTTTGCGGCCGCGGCATGGGCTTCGCTCGTCAACGTCTGGCGCTGCCGGTTCAGGCTTTCCAGGTTCACGGCCATTGTATAGGCCGTCCCGTATTCGTCGCAGCGCAACAGATCGTACGCCATTTTTGCGCTGGCCAGACGGCCGGCCGCGTTGATGCGGGGCGCGATCTGAAAGCTGATCGCGCTGCTGTCGACCGTTTCAAGGGAGACTGAAGCCATCTCCAGCAGCGCGTACAGGCCCGCCCGCTCGCCCCGGCGCAGCTCCGACAGCCCCCTGCGCACCAGCGAGCGGTTTTCGCCGCGCAAAGGCATCATGTCGGCGACGGTTCCGACTGCGACCAGGTCGAGAAGGGACCGCTCCTCGGCGGCCGCTTCCTCGGTCGAAAGCCGGCTCCAGGACTTGCGGGAAACGGCCCGCAGCACGCCCTGCGCCAGTCGATAGGCGACGCCGACCCCGGCCAGCTGCTGGGGGTGACCAGGACGATCGTCGCGGCGAGGATTGATTACCGCCAGCGCCGGCGGCAGCTCCGGGCCGATCGAGTGGTGGTCGGTGACGATCACCTCCATGCCCAGCTCACCGGCTTCCGCCACCGCCTCGACGCTGCGAATCCCACAATCTACCGTCACCAGCAGGTCGGCTCCGTTCCCAGCAATCGACCGCAGCGCCTCCACGTTGAGCCCGTACCCCTCGTCCACCCGATTGGGGATGTAGGCGCCGACGCGCGCGCCGGCGCGCTGCAAAGCCGTCGTCATCAGCACGGTGGCAGTCACGCCGTCGGCGTCGAAATCGCCGTAGACGCAGATGACCTCGCCCTTTTCGATTGCCTGCACGATGCGCGTGACCGCAAGCGGCATATCGGTCAGACGAAAAGGGTTCTCCTGCACAGCATCGTCACCCTGCAGGAACGACGCCACCGCCGCCGCGTCGCGTAACCCGCGGTTGTACAACACCTGTAGCAGAACCGGATGCTCATGGCCGCTCTGCAGGAACTTTTCCGGCGCGGGCGGGTGGAAGTTCCACTGTTTATCGGTCGCCGACAAAGGGGATTCTCCACAAGGGTTGGGTGGAAACGATCGCCAGAAGGCAATTATAGTCGAGAGCGCAGAAGCGGCGCAAAAAGTGGGAGATTTTCCGGCCTGCTCCGCCTGGGCTAAAATAGGGCTTCAGTCCGAGCTGCATGCCAATTCAAGCGAACCCGATGTCCTCCACTTATGAGCGCCTGCGGCGCCTGCAAGCATTGCGCGGCCGGCGCGCATCCACCAGGCCGGCGGAAACGGGCATGCCGGAACCGCCGGCGGCCGACCGGGCAGCCGCGCGCGCGCCGGTCGAAGCGCTGGAGGCGGGCGAAACTGTCGAGAACAGCGCCGGCAGCTGTTATCTCGTTACCCGGCGTTTCACTGCATTCGAACAAGGGGAGACCGGCGCGCGACCCGAGCACGGCCAGGCCGCGCTCGGCGATCTGCTGCACCGCGATCCGTCGATTCTGGCGCCGCTCTACCCCGGCTACGGGCTGGACCGCTGTCCCGATTTTCGCACGTCAGCGTTTCTGGATATCGAAAGCACCGGGCTGGGCGGCGGCGCTGGCATCTACGCCTTCATGGTCGGGGTTGGCACATTCGAGCAGGAAAGAGGAGCCGCGGACGGGTCGGCCGAGCGCCCGGCATTCGTTGTACGCCAGTATTTCATGCGCCATCCGGGTGAAGAGCCGGCATTGCTGACCGCGCTGACGCATCTTCTGCGCAACTGCCGCAGCCTCGTAACGTTCAATGGCCGTTCCTTCGACGCGCCGCTGCTGCGGGGGCGATACCGCTACAGCGGACGTTTCCTGCCCGCCGATGTCCAAATGCCGTCGGTGCTGGATAGCGGCGCGCCGCATCTGGACCTGCTGCACCCGGCCCGCAGGCTGTGGCGCAAACGGCTGGGCAGCTGCTCGCTCAGCAACCTGGAGCGGGCGGTTCTCAACCGAGCGCGCACGGAGGAAGACGTGCCCGGCAGCCTCATTCCACAGTTGTACGCCGATTATCTGCGCGACGGCGACGGAAGCCAGATGCAGCGCGTCTTCTACCACAACCGCGAAGACATTGTCTCGATGGCTGTGCTGGCGGAGGTCATCTACCGAGCTCTCGCCGAACCTACGGCCACCCCCGCGCGCGCGTTCCAGCCGCTCGATCTGATCAATATGGCGCGCCTGCAGATGGAACTGGAGCAGCTGGACAGGGCGGAGACGCTCTTCCGCGTCGCGCTGGAGCAGCTCAACGGCCGCGCGCCCCTTGCGGAGACGTTTGACGGCTTGGGCCGTCTCCTCAAACGTCAACGCCGCTGGGATGAGGCGGTGGACGTCTGGCAGCAGTGGTTGACGACCGTGCGCGGCCCGGGCGACGCCCCGGACAGCCGCCCGTATGTGGAACTGGCCAAATATTGCGAATGGCAGAGCGGTGATCTGGCGCAGGCGGCCATGTGGACGCAATGGGCCTTGCACGAGCAGGAACAGACTCCGCTCCATGGCCGTTCGCCGCAGACCCAGGCGGAGCTGCGCCACCGCCTGGCCCGCATCCAAAAAAAGCTGGACGCCGGCGGGTAAAGCGCGCAGGGCAGTTGCAAAAAGACCAAAAATGGCATATCCTCAATGAACGTCTGTTCGACACATACAAATACGGAGTTTCTATGAAGCGCATGCCCCAGCCCATACCTTATCAGGGGAGCAAGCGAAATATCGCGGCACAAATTCTTTCCATACTGCCCGCTGACATCGATACCCTAATCGAGCCATTTGCCGGCTCCGCGGCGATATCGATTCGGGCGGCCTACGCGGGCCTTGCGCGCTCTTTCCATCTTAACGATCTGAACAGTCCGTTGATGGATCTGCTCAATCTAATCGTGAACGAGCCCGATGAAATCGCCGCCAAATACGAGCGGCTCTGGCGTCAGCAATTGGGGCGGGAAAGGAAATTTTATGACGAGGTACGCGCCCAGTTCAATGCGACGAACCGTCCTGATCTGTTGCTCTATTTGCTCGCACGTTGCGTAAAGGCATCGGTGCGCTACAACGCGGAGGGCGAATTCAATCAGAGCCCCGACAACCGGCGCAAAGGGAGACGACCACATAGCATGAAAGAAGATATCCATACGGTCTCCCGGCTGCTGAAAGGCAGAACCAAGATTACCAGTTCCGATTTTGCCTCAACAATCGACAACCTAAATCCTGCTACTGACCTATTTTATATGGATCCCCCATATCAAGGCACTTCAGGCGGGCGAGATGCCCGCTATTGCAGCGGGGTCGATCTGTCGGCTCTCATTGGCTTTCTGACAGAACTCAATGCACGAGGCACGATGTTTGTATTGAGCTATGACGGTCGAAAGGGTTCTAAAGTCTATGGAAAGACGCTGCCTAACGAACTGAATCTAGTTCATGTAATCATTGAGGCGGGTCGCTCAACTCAATCCACATTGCTTGGGCGTCGGGATGTAACTTATGAGTCACTTTATGTGTCGTCGGCATTGATCGAACGTATCGAACCAGCCACAGAGAAAATCGAGAAACTCACTAGGTGGAAATCTCAATCAACACAACTTGAACTGTCTCTCGTATGAGTACACTTGATCTTCCTCCCGAATTTCGAGAACGGCTCAAACGCGTCACCGGCAAGCGTTCAAGAATCGTCGTGGAGCATATTCTTGAACACGGATTCATCACTACAGAAGATTTGGAGCAGATATACGGTTACAAGCACCCACCCCGAGCTGTAAGAGATGTGAGAGAGCAAGGCATCCCCATCTCAACAGATACAATTAGATCGCCCGACGGGCGAAGCATTGCGGCATATCGTTTCGGCGATCCGTCAGAGGTCAGAGAGAGGCGGTCTGGAGGTAGGACGACAATCCCACGGAGGCTCAAGCAATCACTATTTGACCAGCACAATGGCAAATGCATCATTTGCAACGGTCATTTTTCACTCCGTGAGTTACAGGTCGATCATAGAATACCATACGAGATTGCTGGCGATCCCGATTATGCAGACAACGACACATCCCCTTACATGCTTCTTTGTGGATCGTGCAATAGAGCGAAATCATGGTCTTGTGAGCACTGCCCAAACTGGCAGGCAAGAAGAACAAACGTCTGTGAGGCGTGCCTATTGGGCTCAACCGAAAAGTTATACGCACGTTGCGCTGAAAGAAGTGCGCCGGACGGATCTGATTTGGGAAGGAGATGATGAAGTCGAAGTTTACTCTCAGATTGTTGCGTCTTCATCACAGTCGCGACAGTCGATTCCAGATTACATCAAGAACCTCTTGAAAAACGTAATCATATCAATTGCAAAGATCTTCGTGGATCTGTCCTGATTCCCAACAATACAGTAGTTTCTACTTAGCTGCCCCGATTTGCCATCAAAACGTCACGATTCACACATTTGTGATGCACAGCCAGAGCAGCGCGCGGTAATCCTTATGGATCTTCAAGGGAAATTTGCCTGTAGCGCCGACAGTTGATCGGTCTTATGCCGGGTTTGCGGGCAGGGCCGCCGCAGGCCCCGGTGGACGGTTCGGGCGCCGGTTCGGAGGATGCGCGACCGTGTTCGTCCTGCGGAGCGGCCTCAAATGTTCAGATGGCGGCTGCTCGCGGTATCTTCGCGTCCACTGTCAAGCTGGCCGGCCCCGGGCCGGCTCGAGCGGCCTTCGGCCCGCTTCGAAGACCACTGGGTTGGCTCAATCGCAAGCCCGATATTCTCGGAAGTCGTCCCGTTTCCAATCGTGGGCCAATCTTCCTGGTCGGTGGCGCCCATCTTCATCTCACCCTCGAAATAGCCGCCCTCTTCGACGATGAAGGACGCGGCATGGGACTGGCCCCGCATCTCACCGGATGTGCGCAGGTGCAGCCGCTCTTCAATGAAAACGTCTCCCGTGACCGACCCGGCGATTTCGATGTTGCGGGCGCGCACCGTCGCCGACAATGTCGCATCTTTGGCGACGATCACCGTTCCGCGGCAGTCGATTTCGCCTTCAAAGGTCCCTTCGATGCGCAGGTCCTTCTCCGAACGGAAGGTGCCGGTGAAGTAGGATTGAGGGCCCACAATTGTGTCGGTTGTGGCGTCCTCTGGCGGCGACTCCTGCCGTTTCGGGCGGGGCTGGGCGGGCTGCTGTCCCCGGTTGGCGAACGGCGGGTTATCTCGGCGGTTCCCACTCATCTGTCTGTTTCTCCTCTCATACGATTCATCCGTCAAGGGCGTGGCTTCTTCCTGGGCCAGCAGGGATTCCCTGGAAACCGGCGTTGGGATCTCCGCGGGCGGCGGGTCGGACGGCGGCTCCGGCTCCTGCGGCGGCTCGGGTAGAACCGGCTCCGGGGACGGCGGCTCGGCCAGGACTGGCTCGGCCAGGACTGGCTCTGGCGGCAGCTCGGACGGCAGTGGCTCTGGCGGCGGCGATTCGGCTAACACAGGCTCCGACATCGGTTCCAAATCGGCCCCTGCAGCAACGTCTTCTCCGTCCTCTTCTGCAGGTGTTTCCTCTTCGCCTTCTTCACGCGAAGGTTCGTCTTCGTCCAACTCCTGGAGATTCCGATAAAGCCACTGCAGGTCTTCTTCGTCCTGCTTCCTACCACGTTTGAAAAGCGGCATCCTTTGGGTCTCCTTTCTCGCCCAGTCCCCCAGCGGGGTTGGATCCAACGCCGGCATACTCAAGGGAGAAATACGGCGAAATCCCAGTACTCTGCTATTATACATCGAAATGCCAAATTTACACCCTTCATTGATTGCCAACGCGCCCTGCCGGCGAACTTCTGTTCTGCGCCCGGCCAAGCCTTTGGGACAGGGCGATGATCGACGCAGCCGGATAGCGGCGTTCCAGAACGCGGCCTGAAATGGTCGCGCCGCGCCTGCCCTTGACAGACGCGCGACAGCAAACCTATACTACTTTCCGCTTTCTGAATTGATCGATACCACCATAACATGCCATGGCTGTCTATGCCGATGCTCCTCAGTTGTATACCGCGTTACAGCGCGTGTTCGACACAGTCAAAGAGCGCCCTGACGCGATCGAGTCCTTCACCGGAAGCAATCTTGTCGTCCGTCTGCGGCTGACCGAGCCGGAGGCGGAGGTGCTTCTGGACGGGCGCCAGCCGCCGCTGGAGGTCTTCTTTGGGCCGCGCCCGGGAAAGGCGGACCTGGAATTGACGATGGCAGCCGACACGCTGCACCTGGTCTGGAGCGGTCAGCGCAAGCTGAGGGACCTCTTTTTCGGGGGGCAGATTCAGACAAGCGGCAATCTTTTTCGCGCGATGGAGCTGGCCGATCTGTTTCGCGAAGCCGAGCGGGTCTACGCGGGCATGCAGCAAGGCGGCAGCGCAGAGAACGACGGGCCGGTTCAGGCAGAGGATAGCCCGGACTGAGGCGCAATCGCCCAAGAGTTGGAACCGTTTCCTTTGACACCCGATGCGGGCAAAGATATAATTAAGAACAGTTAGGACTGACCGGTGGCCTGACATAGTTCCGGCCACTGGCTCTTGTATGGGAGTGCTGGCGCGGGGCGTAAAATGAGCGTAACGGACGAGATTAAAGCGCGCGTTGATGCCGTGGAGTTCATCTCCCGTTATGTGCCATTGCAACGCGCCGGCCGCTCCTTCAAAGCCCGCTGCCCCTTCCACGAGGAACGCACCCCAAGCTTCGTCGTCTTCCCCGAATCCGGCACATGGCGCTGTTTCGGCGCCTGCAGCACTGGCGGCGACATATTCTCTTTCCTGATGCAAAAAGAGAATATGGATTTCCGTGAGGCCTTGCAGACCCTCGCGCAGGAGGCCGGCGTACAGTTGCCGGAAAGGAACGGCGACGGCAATAGCCGGGAGCGCGATCTTGTCTACGAGTTGAACGCCAAGGCGGCGCACTTTTTCCGCGACCGGCTTCACCGCAGCCAGGAGGCGCAAGCGGCGCGCGATTACCTGCAGGGGCGGGGGATCGACGCCCAGGTCGCGGCACAGTTTCAGCTCGGCTATGCGCCCGACAGTTGGGAAGCGCTGCGCGACCATCTGGTGCAGGCCGGCTACTCGCTCGACGCTCTGCACCGCGCCGACCTGGTCAAGCACAACGAAGCGCACGACTCCTACTACGATTCTTTCCGCAACCGGTTGATGATTCCGATCCACGATCGCCAGGGGCGGATCATCGGCTTTGGCGGGCGGGTCCTGGACGATTCGCATCCCAAATATCTGAATACGGCCGAAACCGCCCTCTTTCACAAATCGCACGTTGTTTACGGACTGGACCGGGCCTACAGGGCGATTCGCGAGGGCGACAGCGCCGTTATCGTCGAAGGCTACATGGACGTGATTGCCGCCCACCAGTTCGGCTTCGCGAACGTCGTCGCCTGTCTGGGCACGGCCCTGACAACGGAACAGCTGCCACAGATCAATCGTTACACCGACAACTTCATTCTGGCCCTGGACGCGGACACTGCTGGTCAACAGGCCACGCTGCGCGGCCTGCACCAGGCGCGGCAGGCGCTGAAACGCAAAGCCAAACCGGCCTTCACATCGACCGGACGCATGTATTTGGAACACAGGCTCAGCGCCAATTTGCGCATCGCCGAATTGCCGGAGGGCCGCGATCCAGACGATATAATTCGCCAGAATACCGATGACTGGCAGGGAGTGGTAGACAGGGCAGAACCTCTCATCAATTACTATAGGAAGATTGTCGACGAACTGTATGACCTGAACGGCGCGCGGGGTAGAGCCGAAGCCGTTGACGAGTTGGCGCCTTTAATCGCAGAGTTGGATGATGACAATGAGCGCCATCGCTATACTGAATGGCTGAGAGAGCTGCTTGGGTTCCCTATTTACGACCGGACGATCGAGCAGCGTATACATGCGGCCTCCTATGCCCTGAATAATCCACAAAATGAGAGCCAGCGGCGCCGGCGCTATACGCAGCCCCGGAATGAACCGTCTCCGGCGGAAAGGGCGGCACAGAAACAGCCACATCGCGGGCCGCTGGACGACACCAACCCGGCCGCACCTGACAGCCAAGCCAACGGTATGCTTTGGTCTTCGGCGTCTGATCTGGCCGCGTTTGTACCGGAAACCAAACTGGAAGGTTTTCTGCTGTCCTTTTTGATCTACGATCCCGACCTGCTGATTTGGCAGAAGGGAATGACGGAGGAGCTGGAGGTCCTGCCCCTGAACGGCAAAGACTTCCAACAGATCGAATACCGGGAGATCTTCGGGGCTTTGCGCCGATTCATCGCCAGCGATGAGCTCTGGGACATCAATGCCTTTCAGGAGACGCTCAGTTCCACCTATCACCCGGTTCTGTCGCAGCTGATGACACAGATCATGACGATGCCGGAGAAGGAACCGGCTGATGTTCAAAACGCGCTGATCAAACTTCTTATCAGGCTGCGGTGCTCGCGGCTGCGCGAAGATCTGTCGGCAATGCAGTTTCTGTTGCACGACGCGCAGGAAGGCGATGACCGTGAAGCGATTCTGGAGTTTTCGGCCAGCGTAAACGCCAATCGTCGCGACCGCCACCACCTGGAACGCGTATTGGTGCGCAGAAGTCAGGTTTCTTACGGCGCTGCCCGTACCGACCAGGGAATCCTCATTGTCCCCGAGAGTCTTTAACAGCAGGTAGGAAAATGGCAAAGAAATCCAACGCGACGAACAAGCCCGTCGAAGTCCCTGTCGACTCCGCGGGCGCCAAAGACGAGCTTGACGACCATATTCAGAACGGTGAATCCGAGGAGGGTCCTTTCCCGGAGATCGTCGAGGAGGAGGACAAGGCTCTGCCGGGCATCGAGCGTAACCTGGAGCTGGAAGAGGAGATCGAGAAGGAAACGCAGGTCCCGGTGGAGAAGATCATCGAGGACGTATCGGAGGTCGGCCAGATGCTGGACCCGATGCGTATGTACCTGCGCGAAATCGGGCGCCACGACCTGTTGACCGCCGAACAGCAGACCGCCCTGGCCGAACGGATCCAGCTCGGCATTCAGGCGGCTGAACGCCTCCGGCAGGCAACCGCGGACGACGAAGAGCCGGCTGACGGGACAGCTGTCAGGCTGTCGCCGGACGAAATCGAGGAATTGAAGGAATTGATCGCCGACGGCAAAGTTGCGCAGGACCATCTGGCGAATAGCAATCTGCGCCTGGTCGTCAGCGTGGCCAAACGCTACGTCGGCCGCGGCCTGAACTTCCAGGACCTGATCCAGGAAGGGAATGTCGGTCTGCTGCGGGCAGTGGAAAAGTTCGATCACACGCTGGGATTCAAGTTCAGCACCTACGCCACCTGGTGGATTCGCCAGGCGATCAGCCGTGCGATCGCCTATCAGGCGCGCACGATCCGCATCCCGGTCCACATGGTGGAGACGATCAACCGGCAGATGCGTACAGAGAGGGAGTTGCAACAGGAGTTGAAAGGCGAGGAGCCGACGCTGGAAAGGATTGCGCTGGAGATGGGCTATCTGGCAGAGGATGTGGCGGCGGATGTTCGGCAGGCGTTGGAGGAGAAGCGGCCACTGACAGGCGATTTGAAGAGCGTACTCGACCAGGCTGTGGCCAAGGTGCAGCGCATCCAGCGCCTCAGCCGCGAGCCGATCAGCCTCGACATGCCGGTCGGCGCGGAGGAGAACAGCTACCTGGGTGATTTCATTGAGGACGAGAGCATTCCCGCGCCGGTGGATACTGCCAGCCGGCGGCTGCTGCGGGAGCAGATGAGCGAGATTCTGAGCGGGCTGCCCGAACGGGAGCACAAAGTGCTGAGCATGCGCTTCGGGCTGGAGGACGGCACGAGCCATACGCTGGAGGATGTGGGCAAAGAGTTCAACATCACGCGCGAGCGCGTGCGCCAGATCGAGGCCAGGGCGCTGCGCAAGCTGCGTCATCCCCAGCAGAGCCGCAAACTGCGCGACTACCTTGGCTGAATGTTGCGCGCCCGCGGCCTGGTTCGGCTGCATCCTCCGCAATTGTAAATGCATTTGCAGAAGCGGAATTTTGACTGACGCTCCAACAATTCGTATAATGCTCCACTGTTGTCTCGCCCGGCGCCGACCCTGCCTTCCAGGCGGATGGCGGCGATCCGAGACCGAAACTTTCCTCGGTAGCTCAATCGGCAGAGCATCCGGCTGTTAACCGGGTGGTTGTTGGTTCGAATCCAACCCGAGGAGCCACATTTCCAGCCGGCACTCCGGCGCCCTGTAAGACAACGCGCAACCCCGAAAGGCGGACCTCTCGGGGTTTTGTTGTCTCGCGCGCCGTTGCGCGGATCAGCATCTCGACGCCCGCCCGGTCCAACCGCCCCACCACTTAGCTTGCTGCATCTGCGAGATTCCGCTTTGTTTCCATGGTCTTTCTGAAAGTGAGCGTCTTGCCCGAAAAGGAGATATGAAGATGAGTTCACCCAAGCTGTATGAAGCAGCCTTTCCCTACGCCGACGACATCCTGGCGCTGCCGGTGGAAGACATTGAGCGCGCCGCGGCCTGGTACTGCAAAATGTTCGGGATGACCGAGGTCGAACGGCGGGATGGTCCGACGCCTTCAGTGGTACTGGAGCGCGATGGCGTTCAGATCGGGTTCGCGGTCAATGGCGGCGACCCCGGCAATGAGGGCGCGGCCATTCGCGTGCGCGATATCCACCGCGCCAGACAGGAGTTGGAGGCCAAAGGGATCAAGACCGGCAACTGGCGCGTGGACGAAGAGAACGGCCAGAAACTCCAGGTCTTCTTTGTAATCGCCCCGGACGGCCTCTGCTACTACTTCCATCAGCCGCTCGACGAGGCGCCTTAAGGACGGTTTACAGGGAACGCTGAAATTCTGTATAGCCTACGGAAAGAACGTATGAAGGTGATCATCCTGGGCGGAAGCGGGGAGCTGGGGACCATTCTGTCGCGCGCGTTCCATCGCGCCGGGCAGGAAGTCGTTGCGATCAGCCGCGGCGCAGTGGAGACGCCCTGGCGGTCCCTCCGGTGGGATGCAGCGACGCATGGCGCCTGGAGCGCCGAGTTGGATGGCGCGGATGTGGTAATCAATCTTGCCGGCCGCAGTGTCAACTGCAGATACAATCCCAGCAATCGCCGGCAGATCATGCAGTCCCGCGCCGTGAGCACCCGCCTTGTCGGCGAGGCGGTTGCCGCGGCCAGCCGTCCGCCCCGCGTCTGGCTGCAGGCGAGCACTGCCACCATCTATTCCCACCGCTATGACGCCCCCAACGACGAAGCCGACGGAATCATCGGCGCCGAACCTGGCGACCCCGACAGCTGGCGTTTCAGTATCGACGTTGCCCGGGCGTGGGAGCGGGAACTGGATAATGCCCCAGTGCCTGACACGCGCAAGGTCAAAATGCGCGCCGCGATGGTGATGAGTCCCCAACGCGGCGGTATTTTCGACACCCTGCTCTCCCTGGTACGCCTCGGCTTGGGCGGGAAAGCGGACGACGGGCGCCAATACATCTCCTGGATTCACTACGCTGATTTCGTGCAGGCCATCCACTGGCTCATCGACCACGACGAGATCGACGATGCTGTCAACATCGCTTCCCCCAATCCGTTGCCGAACGCCGAATTCATGCGCCATCTGCGCGCGGCCTGGGGCATTCCCATCGGTCTGCCCGCGACAAAATGGATGCTCGAAGTGGGCGCGTTTGTCATGCGCAGCGAGACGGAGCTGATCCTGAAGAGCCGGCGCGTGGTGCCCGGTATCCTTGCGGATCGCGGATTCCGATTTCAGTTCCCCTCATGGCCCGAGGCGGCCGGGGACCTCTGCCGGCGCCGGCGCGAACGCTGAACGCATCTCTGGCCGCACGCGAGAGGGTCCGGTCGTCGATCAGGGCTGTTGCATAGCCCCGTCGCCATAGGCGGATTGCATGGCCTGCTCCATCGCTTTGGTACGCGTTTTGCCGCGCAAATCAGATACAGCAAAACAGTTACAATTGGCCGATCGGCAAGCAAAAGAGTTTCATCCCGCCAGCAAACAAGCAAAACAGTTACAATTGGCCGGTCGGCTAGCAAAAGAGTTACAGGATCTGTGATTCCTGCCGGCGGCACGGGCGGCGCCAATCTCAAGGGCAAGCCCGAACACGGATGCGCGTGCATCGAAAATACGCGGCGAGAAGCGACGTCTGCGCAGCTTCAGCGATATCAGGTCTTGTCTCTGGGAAATAAATCGGACGGCGCAACCATGCGCGGGGGAGCGAGATTGCGCCGTCCTGGTGGATGGCGGAGAACTGGTTCTTCCGGCAGCGTGTCGTATCCGCTTCGCCTGCGTCAACCGGCGACAGGTGCAAGCGTGCCGGCCATCGCCATGAATCCAAGCACGGCCAGCACGGTCATCATGACGATGATCATGTTACTCCGTCGCGCCGCCGCGCGCTCGGCAACCAGTTCGGATTCCAACTCGACACGGCTCATCTGCTTGACGTCCCTGGCCATGCTATCTCCTCCTGTGTCCCCGCCCGTCTGCCTCAACTTCACTACATGAACCGAAGATAGCACACTTGTTCTGATTTGTCAAGACCCAATTTCATTTCACACGAAAACTGGACGGCAGGGTCAGTTGACGAATACAGTGCGAGTGGCCGCGAAACGAGCGGCGTTCGCGTAAGCCTCACTACAGCCCAAAGTTTTCCCCTGTGGCATAATGCCCTGTACACGCGTAACCTGACGACCGACAACGCGTTCAGACAACAAGGCGAAAGCGCGTTCTAGCCACTTCAAGGGGGTATTTCATGCCGAGGAAGCGATGGACCCAGCTTGCGGGCCTGCTGATGATCGTTGCGATCATCCTGTTGGCCTGCGTTCAGATAGCGCCGGATGAAGCGCCCGCGCCAGCGGCAGCGCCGGCAGAAACGGACAGCGCCGCCGCGTCCGCCGACACGGGCGGCAGCGACGAGAGCGCGCGAACGTCCAGCCGCGACACGGGCGTACCGCAGCTTAACACGAAGGTAATCGTCGATGACGGCCCGCCGCCGATCCGTACGCGCAGCTTTTCAACCGACTTTAGCCGCCGCACGGTGAGTTGGGGAGAGATCCTTTCCGGCGGCCCGCCCAAAGACGGCATCCCGGCGGTCGACGCGCCGAAGTTCGAGTCGATCGCGGCAGGCGACGAGTGGCTGGAAGCTCTTGATCCGGTGATCGCGTTCAGCCACGGTGATGTGTCGCGCGCCTACCCGTTGAGCATTCTCATCTGGCACGAAATCGTCAACGACGTCGTGGACGGCCAGCCGGTGACGATCACCTTCTGCCCGCTGTGCAATGCCAGCATCGCTTTCGATCGCAATTTTGACGGCCAGGTCCTCGATTTTGGCACCACGGGACGGCTTCGCAACAGCGATCTGATTATGTACGACCGGCAGACGGAGACCTGGTGGCAGCAGTTCACCGGCGAAGGGATCATCGGCACGTATGCCGGCGAGCAGTTGCGCTTCCTCACCAGCCAGGTGCTGTCGTGGGAAGACTACAAAGCAAGTCATCCGGACAGTGAGGTGCTGGCACGGCCCGATATGCCGCGCAACTACGGCTACAACCCGTATGTGGGCTACGACAGTACATCCCGCCCCTTCCTCTTCCTGGATACGCCCGATCCGCGCCTTGAACCGGTCGAGCGGGTCCTCGGCCTGACCACGGAGACCGACGCCATAGCCTATCCCTTCGCGTTGCTGGAGGAGGCCGGCGTTGTCCACGATACCTTCGGCGGTTCTGACCTGGCGATTTTTCACAAGCCCGGGCTGGCCAGCGCGTTGGATAGTTCGCTCATCAGCAAAGGCAAGGACATCGGCGCGGTGGCCGTTTACGAACGCCAGCTTGGGGACCAACTCCTGACCTTTGCCGCCAACGAGGACGGCACGTTCAGCGACGAAGAAACGGGCAGCACCTGGGACATTCTGGGTAAGGCCGTCAACGGCCCTCTGGCCGGTGAGCAGTTGACCGCGGTGCTCCACTTCGATCACTTCTGGTTTGCCTGGGCGGCCTTCTTCCCGGCAACAGAGCTTTACGGCGAGGGGTAGTCAGCGAGTCGTGAGGAGGGCGAGGCGCCTCAACCTCGCTCTCCTCACCCTTCACGGCTGCCAGCAGCTTCCGGTCAGGGGCAACTCCTGGAAGTTCAGGGGCGTTACGCCTGTCTGGTCGAGTTTGATCCGGTAGCGGCGCCACGGCAGATAGAAGTAGGTATAGCCCCGCAGGCAGACTTGTGCCTGCGGTTTGTCGATGCCGCCGAGGACATCGGGTACCTCCAGGGGAATGTAGCGGATATCCTCCAGCGCCAGGCGGTGGACCCACAGACCGGTTACGCTGTAGGTGGTTTCGGCGGCGCGGCGGGCATTGACCGCAAGCCGCAGCTCATCACCGCTTACTTTGGCGGAGGGGGGACCGAAGTAACGCGGAATCAGACCCCAAGGCACGAGGATGAACACGACGACAAAAAGCAGCCGGAAGCGCAAACCCCTTTCCCGCAGTTCGACCGCCTCGCCCAGAAGACGCCAGACGATCGCGCCGCCGAGCCACATCAGCCACAGCAGCAGCAGGTTGAGGACGAAGTCGACGATGTAAATCTGCACCGCGCCACTGGGAGCGAGGGTGGCGAAGGGATGGGGATACCCGATCTGCCCGGGGCAGAGATCGACGCATCCTGCGCTATGGGGCGGAACGACGAACAGGTAGAGCGCCGCCACGTTCAACAGCATACTGACCAACAGTGTGCCGGCGAAAACAGCGTACCAACGACCTGTCCTCTGGGCCCACCAAATCAGTAGAAACGCGGCCACTACAAGGCCGATACATCCCAGGATCAGTTGGGTGGTGTTGGCGAAGTGGACCCAGTCATCCGGCCATGTGGTAAAGCCCCCCTGAACGGGAGCAGCTGCCAACAGCGCGCCTGAATGGCCGAATGGCAGCGCACTGAACACAATCACCTGCGAATCCGAGCCGGGCCGGAATATCGCTGCCAGCAGTGGAAGATGCGGTCGAAAAATCCCGGCAGTTGACCTTTCACCTGGGGCTGCCCGTCGCCGTTCCACTCCTCCAACCGCGGGACTCCGTTGCCCGACTTCACGCTGATCAACACTGTGCCGTCTGTGCAGGCGGCATAGTCCCCAACCACATCGCCAACCGGATAGCGAAACGAAGTGTAAGCCGCGGCGTCTGTCTCCGCCAGGTCCACTTGGGTGATGCCGAAGATTTCGAGCGAGAAAACACCCTGGGACGAAAAACGGCTGCGACCCAGCAGGAGTTGATCATTGTCGCGCCAGACGACGCGCGGGGCGAAAAACTCAAAGCGGGTTTGGGTCTGCGCGCTCAACCGACCGCGGACACCGGCTCCGTTGGCAGCCATCTCCCGCACCCACAGTTGATTGGCCGGACGCACAAAACCGACCGCCAGGCTAGGATGTTGTGGATCATAGGCCAAATGGGCCAGACGGCTGCTGTCTGAACTGAGCGCAAACGGACCGCGATAGATTCCCTCCGGCACCAGCTCCCTCACATCGATCTCGCCCTCAGCGTCGAGATCGACCCGGAACAGGCCGGTGTACTGCCGCCCTGCGTCGAGGTCGGCGGTATCTATCAAAAAGGAGCGGCTGTCTCCCGCGGCCGCCAGGACCGCGATGAGCGTCGGCTCAATGGTGCGGTCCGCTCTCGCGCCCAACAGAGTGGTAGAAGCCTGCACGCGCAGGACGATCTGCCCGGCCTCGGTGTCGTAATGCCACAGACGCCATTGGGCCAGCCCAACCTGCGGCGTCTCGATCCACCAGAGGTCCCCGCGGCCATCGGCAGCGATGCCGCGCACGCTCTGGAAGGGATACGCCTGTACTGCCAGCCCGGTCCCGTCTCCCCGCACATATAGGAAGCCGTTCCGGTCCGCCGGCGCGCTGGCATCGGGAATGACGAAGCCTTGCGCGCCGCTGTGGACAGGCACAACGCTCTGACCAGTCTCACGGACTACGGTCACGGCGCCATCCTGTTGCAAGAGGAAGACGCCGGGCTCGCCGCGTCTCCCCAGCAGCGCCGCGGCTTTGCCGTCCTGCCACGCGGCGCCGAAGGTCGGTACATCCATGCGTCTGACACGCTCAAACGCGGGCAGAGAAACAACCCGCACATTCGAGACGACGACCCGGCCTTCATCATCCTGCAGGCCGGCGACATAGACGCGCGTGCCTGGCCAGAGGAAATCGGCGCCGGCGGCGAGCCACTCACCCTGTGACGCGCCAAGAATTCCGCTCCACATCTCCACCTGTTCCTCGACCGGGTCGACCTGCAGCAGCAGGACGTCACCGCTGTCTGTACGGACCGAAATCGGCTGCGAGAGATTGACCGGCGCACTCTCGCCGAGAACTGTCGCTGCAAATTCATCCGCCGCGGGCGGGTCAACAGGCGCGGACTGCAGCGTCACGACATACGCTTCCGTCGGCAGGTCGTCCGCAGTTTGCGCGGCCCGTTGGGCAGTCGGCGTAATCGTTGGCGTGGAAGTGGCCGTGGGTGTGGAGGTGGGTGTGGAGGTGGAGGTGGGTGTGGAGGTGGAGGTGGCCGTGCGTGTTGGGGTGGGCGTTGGCGTCGGAGTGGCCGTCTCCGTTGGTGTTGGCGTGGATGTGGGCGTCGCCGTGGCAGTTGGCGTCGCAGGCGCGACTGATCCGCCGTCTGATGATACGGGCGTTCCACCTGCGGTTGGCGTCATCCTGATGCCAATGCCTGGCGGGCGCGAGCCAAACGGGCGAACGCGAATGCCCTCATCCGTATAGCGATGAAGCGTGTCCAGGTCACCCTCAATTTCGATCAACTCGACGGCCATCCAACCTTCTTTGCCGTCCGACTCCGTTCTCGCATCGGTCACCTTCAAGAGCACCCACTCGTGATTGGCAGTAATGCCGCCCAGGGTGACCTTGACATCCTGGCCCACGCGCTCCAAGACATCGTCCTCTGTCGACGGGCCGGCGCGCAGGCGCGCGGGAAAGAGAACGATGCGTGCGGTCACGTTATCCGGTGCGCCGATCTCGATATCGGAGGGAAAGACGCTGATCGGCACATATAACTCGGTCGCGGTTGGTATTGGTGTCGCGGTGGCAGTCGGTGTCGCAGTGGCCGTTGGGGTCGCGGATGGAGTGGCCGTCGCGGTTGGTGTATCCGTTGCCGTGGCGGTCGGCGTTTCGGTGGCGGTCGGTGTTTCGGTAGCGGTCGGCGTAAAGGTCGGCGATGGCGTGGCCGTCGCGGTGGGGAAATCCGTCGCAGTGGGTGTCGGCTCCACCTGCAGCGCGGCAGCCTCGGTGGGCGTATTGACTGTCGCCGGCAGGGCGGCCCAACTGCCGTCGCGCATGAAAGTCGACACCACCGCGAGCAGGGCCAGCGCGGCGACCAGAACAACGCCGGCCGCCAGCGGTCTCCCACCGGCCAGACTGCGGAAAGCAAACAGAGATCTTTGCAGGTCCGGGAATCTGTTGTTCATCATCCGCGTCCAAAAGGACGAAGGGGAAAGGCCCTTCACTGCATGCCCCCGGATCAGTTCTGAACGACTACCGTCACGCGACAAGGTGACGGGTAGTTGCCGGTTCTATCCACAACCACGAGTTGGACCGTATAGGTGCCTGCGGCGACTTTGCTGCTGTCCAGGTTGCCGAGTAGACCGCCGACCACGGGGCTTTCGGCGCCGGCGAGGTAGCTGAAACTCTGGTTCGCTCCACTGGGCGCAATCTCCAGCTTGTAGTAGCTGAACTGATCGTGCTGGGCGGTGCCGACGATTGGCACAACCCCGTTCACGACCGCACCATTTCCCGGCGAAAGAATGACCGAGCGCGCGTCCGGGCAAAGGGCCGGGGAGACGGCTGGAGGCTCGGATGCGGGCGTTGTCGGTTCAGGCTGCGTGTCCTCCTCCGGGTCATCGGGCACAGGCGTGGAGATTACGATGCGGGTCGGCCTCGGGGTGGGCGTTGGCGCTTCGGGCGTAAAGGTCGGCGTCGGGAACAGCCCCGAGCGGGAATCATTGGGAGATGCCGAGTCGTCGCCCGGAGAAGCAAGACCAGTGGATGGATTGACCGCAAGCATTGCCGCGCGCAGCGTTGTGCTGGCAAAATAGGTGAAACCCATCACCGCAAGCATCAACAAAGCCGAGAGAAAGATGCGATACAGATCGTCGAGCGCCTTGTCCCGTTCCAGTGAAAAGACGGCTTGGCGGCGCTCCGAGCGCACCTGCCATGTACGGTACAGCTGGTACAGGGCCAGCGCTCCGCAAACAGCGTAGATATAAGGCGCAATATTGGCAACGGCCTCAACCAGAAAACCCATTGGCGGATATAGAAATCAGGAAGCCGGGTCGCGAAACAGGTCGCCGACGGGTCCAGGTCCAGAGCATTGGCGGCAACCGGTCAGGGATGGAAAATGCCTCTCGTATAGTCTATCGTAGCCCCATTGTTCCGCCAAAAAAGGCTGAAATCCCCGGGGGTCCCGAAGTCTGTTTCAGACGCATCGACTACATAGCGGATACAATCCGCGAACGCTTTGCCGATTCCCTGCCGATCGACTAATATGAACTGTCTAAATCCAATTGGATAAATCGAATTTTTCCCCTTTCGGGGCCCCGTCGAACAGGGGAATCAGCGCGCAGCAAGGGGCCGGGAAAACCGGTAAGTGCAACCAATGAACTATGATTTCGCCTTTCGCTCCCGCCGCAGCAATGTCATGTCGCGCAACGGGCTGGTTGCCACGAGTCAGCCCCTGGCTGCCCAGGCGGGACTTTCGATCCTGCAGGCGGGGGGAAACGCAGCCGATGCGGCCATCGCCACCGCCGCGGCATTGAACGTCGTCGAGCCGATCTCGACCGGTATCGGCGGCGACTGTTTCGCGCTCTACTGGGACGCCAAGACCGAACGGGTGACCGCGCTCAACGGCTCCGGGCGCGCGGCGGCGGCCGCGTCGATCGACGAACTGCGCGGCCTCGGGTACACGCGCATGCCCCAATTCACCGGGCATAGCGTCAGCATTCCCGGCACCGTGGCCGGGTGGAGCGACCTGCTGGAAAGACACGGGGAGATGACACTGGCCGACGTGTTGAAGCCGGCCATCCGCCTCGCCGAAGAGGGCTATCCCGTCACCGAATGGATCGGCCAGGGCTGGGCCGGGCAGACAGCCAAACTGCTGCGGTCGCCGCGCTGGATCAGCAGCGACCTGGACAACGGACCGGAGCAGCCCAGCGGCAACGAGCTTCTCATCGATGGCCGCGCCCCGCAGGCGGGTCAGGTAATGCGCATTCCCACGTTGGGCGGAACGCTGCGCGCCATCGCCGCCGACGGCAAGGATGCGATCTACAGCGGCGAATTCGCGCGCACGCTGAGCAAGCATGTGCAGCGCTACGGCGGCTGGATCACGCCGGATGATATGGCCGCCCACACCAGTACCTGGCACGAGCCGATCTGCGCCGATTTCGGCGACGTGCGCCTATACGAGTGTCCACCCAACGGCCAGGGGCTGGCGGCCGTCATCGCGGCCAATCTGGCGGACGGCTTCAATCTGGCCGGCATGTCCAGCGTTGATCGCCTCCACACGCTGGTAGAGTGTATGCGCATCGGTTACGCGGAGGCCCGCCAGTGGGTCTGCGATATCGACGTTGTACAGATTCCGCTGGACGCGCTCGCCAGCCGGGCCTACGCCGAACGGAGGCGCAAAGAGATTCACCCGCAGCGCGCGGCCGCGACCGTCTCTCACGGTTATCCCATTGCCGGTTCGGATACGGTCTATCTGACCACAGCCGACGGCCAGGGGAACGCGTGCAGTTTCATCAACAGCCTCTATCAGGGCACCGGCAGCGGCCTGGTCGTGCCCGGCAGCGGCGTCAGCCTGCAGAACCGGGCCGCGCTTTTCGTGCTTGACTCCGACCATCCCAACTGCCTCGCGCCCGACAAGCGCCCCTATCACACGATCATACCGGCGATGACGACGCGCGGGGGCGCGCTGCACGCCAGCTTCGGTGTGATGGGCGGCTATATGCAGCCGCAGGGGCATCTGCAAATGTTGGTCAATATGGCCGCCCTCGGCATGGGCCCGCAGCAGGCGCTGGATATGCCCCGCTGGTCGTTGAGCGGGCCGCACGCGGGCATGGGCGCGGACGAAGCCGGCGGTCTGCTGATGATCGAAGAGGGCTGGGAATACGAGACGCTGACGGAGATGGCACGCCGCGGGCATCAGTTGGTGCCGGTCAATGGGGCTGGGCGGGGTGGATTTGGCGGAGGCCAGATCATTGTACGCGATCCGGAGAGCGGTGTCCTGATCGGCGGCAGCGACCCGCGTAAGGACGGTTGCGCGGTCGGCTGGTGAAGCGCCGGCTGTAAGTTTCTGGCGGTCAATTCCCACTGGTTCGTGGTCAGGAACGCCCTATTGCGAGAGCAGCAGGGCCAGATTGGTAGCGGGCAGGCAAAAAGATAGATAATGAAACTACAACCGTTTCGGCTATGTTTACGCAGAACGGCAGAGGACTCGTTCACCATCTGAACGCACTCAGGTCATAATACTCAACGTCGAGGTCATTGAATGGGTCGAAATCGTACGGTGTCATTCGCACCGGTTCGTGAGAAGATGCAGCGCGCGGGTCTGGATGATCTGCTGATCCGTAGCTTTGAACACTACTACGCCCAACTCGTCGCCGGCGCCACCGGCTACATCCCCGGCACAGACGCCCGCCAGCCAACAGATATCGCCGACAGATCGGCCGCGGTCGGCCACCATGCGGCTGGCGTGGACGCGCTCAACCGGCTCCTCGTCGTCAAACTGAATGGAGGACTCGGCGCGACGATGGGGCTGAAGGGACCGAAATCGCTGTTGGTGGTGAAAGACGGGCTGCGCTTTTTCGACATTATCGTGCGCCACGTCCTGCATCTGCGCCGGGAGATGACGGCCCGACTGCCCCTCATCTTTATGAACAGCTACAGCACGCAAGGGGCGACGCAAGAGGCGTTGGCGGCCTATCCGCAGCTTGTGCGGGACGCTTCCGGTGGTCTGCCCTTCACTTTTCTGCAAAACAGGGTGCCTAAGATCTGGCAGGATACGCTGGCGCCGGTGGAATGGCAGGAAGACCCGTCCAAGGAATGGTGCCCGCCCGGTCACGGAGACATCTACCTCGCCCTGCACACCAGCCGCCTGCTCAAGCAGATGCTCGACCAGGGCTATGAGTATATGTTCGTCAGCAACGCCGACAATTTGGGCGCTACCGTGGACATCGACATTCTCGGATATTTCGCCGCGTGCAAGCTACCCTTCCTGATGGAGGTGACAGCCCGCACCGCGGCCGACTGCAAGGGGGGACACCTGGCGCAGGGTCCCGATGGAAGGCTCCTGCTGCGCGAGATCGCGCAGTGCCCGCCGGAGGAGATCGAGCAGTTCCAGGACATCGACCGCTACCGCCTTTTCAACACCAACAACCTGTGGATTCACTTGCCCTCTCTGCAAGCCCTGCTGGAAGAACGGGACGGCTTCCTGGATCTGCCGATGATCGTCAATAACAAACCGGTGGACCCGTCGCGTCCCGATTCCCCGCCGGTTTACCAGCTGGAGACCGCGGTCGGGCTGGCGCTCTCCGCGTTCGACGGCGCGCAGGCGATCCAGGTGCCGCGCGACCGCTTCCTGCCGGTCAAACGTTGCAACGACCTGCTTGCCCTGCGCTCGGATGCCTACCGGTTGGACCGCCGGCAGCGGGTCGAACTGGATCCACGCAGGGGCACACCCCCCTACCCGCCAGGCGCGCCCCATGTCGAGCTGGACGACCGCTTTTACCAGTTCATAGACCAGATCGAGGCGCGTTTCCCGCACGGGCCGCCTTCACTGATCGGCTGCCGCAGCCTGAACGTCAGCGGGCCGTACACTTTTGGCGCGTCTGTTTCGATTGAAGGCGACGTGACCCTGACCAATAACTCGGATACGCCAATCGCCATTCCCGACGGACGCAAATTAGTGGGAAATGCGGAACTGCCGTGATCAGGAAATAGTGGATGGTGCTGTTTCTGATCACCAGGTCTCGTTGACGTTTGAAGGATTCTGCCAAATTGGCGACAATAGTAGGATGTCTACCCATAAAGTTGCCAACCATCTGAGGCAGAAAATGTACGCATTTTAGCAAGGACACCCTCGTGCCTATGCGGGGCGAGAGCAAGAGTGTCGTCGTCTCATTCTCGGCCCAGCAAGCTGGCCAAACCTTCCTCAGCCAACGGCGGGTTTTGCGGCGACGACTACCCCGCCGCCTTAGCTCTCCTGAAAAGGCTGGACCACTAGCCAAAACTTTCAATCAGCCGCAAGGTAAAGTATCAATTAGCCGAAGTGCAAAGTTACAATCAGCCGATGGCTGAAGATATTCTTTACCCCCGTTTCGCCGAACGGCGCTTGACCGAGGCGCTGGAGGACTCGCCGGTCGTCCTGATCCAGGGTCCCCGACAATGCGGCAAAACCACCCTCGCCCAGATGGTCTGTACCTCAGATATCCTGGCCAAGGGGAAACGCCCGTCAATCCCTTTAACGGCTAGGCCTGGAGACTACACCTGCTTTTCTTTCGATGATGAGGTTGTCCGTGCGGGCGCTGAGACGGACCCGCTGGGGTTTGTCGCCGAGTTGCCCGATCGTGTTATTATCGACGAGGTGCAACGGGTGCCCACGCTCTTTGCCGCCTTGAAACTGGAAGTAGACCGTAGGCGGCTGCCCGGACGCTTCCTGCTAACGGGTTCGAGCAACGTATTGCAGACCCCAGCGCTGTCAGACTCTTTGGCCGGACGCATGGAAACGGTCAGACTGCATCCACTGGCCCAGTGTGAGCTGCAAGACGGCCCAGATTCCTTTCATGCCGAAAACTGGTCCGCAGGCTTTCTTGACGCGCTCTTCAATCGCGGGTTCGAGAGTAAACGCACGCAGCGTCTGGGGAAAGAACTCATCGAGCGAATCGTATCAGGAGGTTATCCAGCAGCCTTGGCGCGTCCTGCCGGTCGGCGACGCGCCAATTGGTATCGGAGCTATCTCGATGCCCAAATACAACGGGATGTGCCTGCGATCGCCCGCATCCGTTCCCTCGATGTTCTGCCGCGGCTGCTGACACACGCGGCTGTACAGACGGCCTCTCTGTTTAACCTTTCCGGGCTGGCTGCTCCATTCCAAGTCAGCCGACCCACGATTCGGGATTACATTACCCTGCTTGAGCGGGTATTCTTGCTGGAGCAGCTACCATCCTGGCACAGTAATCGCCTGAAGCGACTTATCAAAACGCCCAAGCTCCACCTGGGTGATACCGGATTGGCCTGCACCCTGCTTGGTGTAAATGCTGCTGGTCTCGCTTCGGACCGTACTTTGTTGGGTCAGTTGTTGGAGACGTTTGTCTACCCGGAACTACGCCGGCAGGCGAGCTGGCAAACCGACCCACTCTCTTTTTTCCACTTCAGGGACAGGGACGGCGTCGAGGTGGACATCGTCATCGAGCGGGGGACACAGGCCCTAGCGGGTGTAGAAATCAAGGCCGGAGCAACCGTGACAACGTCCGATTTCCGCGCCCTGCGCAAACTCAAATCTGCCGCGGGCAGTCGTTTTGCAGGAGGAGTGGTTCTCTATGATGGTGAGACGAGCATCCGCTTCGACCACGGTCTCTACGCGGTGCCGCTACGTTTTCTTTGGGAGATTCCATAGGCGTTTCTCTGACGGGCACTGGATATGACGCAGAAAGACAAGGAAATACTATGAAAAGATCTGACAAAGGTGATAGAGAGTATAAGCTCTTGATAACAAGTGGTATCGACGCATTTTCACTTGCTATGAAAAACTAGCTCGAAGCTTCATGGATTTCCTGCATTTTGCTGCTACACTCATCTGGCTCGAACGAATTGTCAACGGACCCTATCCACTATCCACTGCAGTTACCAGCGACTTGCCCAAGTGGTAGCCGTGCCACAAAAGCGGGCTGGGAGACCAGTCCCAGCCGCCCGTATGCACGGCAATACGGGCGGCGAAGCCCTGCTTGAAGCGCCAGACCCCCTGAAGCGGGTCGCTCGGATCGTCAGGATCCGTCGGCGCGCCCCACCAATCATAAACTGTGCAGCCCTGTTCCCTGGCCCACTGTAATGCCCGCCATTGCAGCAGATAGTTGGGCATGTCGCGGCGGCGGCGTTCGCTGCTGGCCCCGTTGAAATAGAGCGTCCCGCGGCCGTGACGGAGCAGAAACAGTCCGGCGACAGGCAGCTCCTCCTGCGGATGCTCCGCCAACAGCAGCGTCCCTCCGGCGCGCGCGCGGCCGCTCTCCTGCAACTCGAGAAAGATACGCCACAAGGCGTCGTAATAGGCGAATGGACGAATCAGAAAACCGTCGCGCGCGCTCGTCTCCTGATAGAGCCGGTAGAAGTTGTGCAGGTCCGCCGCTTTGCCGCTGCGTACAGTCAGACCGCGGCGCTCCGCCAACCGGATGTTGTAGCGCCACTTGCTCTTGAACGAGGCCAGCAGCTGCTCATCGCTCCCGGCAAGGTCAGTGAAGCCCGTGTTCTTGAACTGGACCTGCTCCGGGCTGAAACGCCAGTTGCGCCGCGCCAGCAGCGACATCAGCCTCTTCCCCTCAGCGCTCTCTTCGATAACATCGGGATCGATCTTCACCTGAAGACAGCCGCGCTGCCGGCTCAACTCTTCGATTCTCGCCAGCACCAGGGCGGCCGCCTCGTCGTCCGACCAGTCCAGGAGCGGGCCTTTGGGCACGTAAGCCACCCGCAGGGGCAGAAACGCCAACGGCTGCCGCCACAGGAACTGGAAGATGCCCAGGAGCCGGCCGCCGCGCTGTACCGCCCACCGCTCGACCTGCCAACCGCTGCCGGCCTTGACAGCACCCCACGTCCAACTCTGTAACACGTGGCCTCGATCGGACGGCAGCTGCGCCATCATCTCTTCCCATGCCGGCTCCTGCGTAACCGGTTCCAAGTCCGCCGGGGTGACTCGCGGGGACGGTGGCTTGGCGGCCCCCGGTTCGCCGTTTTGCGGCCTGTTGCCGCTCCCCTTCTGAACCGTCGCAACCCGGTCCTTCGCCAGCATTACGCCGCGATAAAGACCGTAAACGGACCGGTTCAGGGGCAGGTCCCACGCGCCGACCGTGCGCTCAACCGCGCCGCCAAAACCCTGTTTGAAGCGGAAAACGCCCCATAGGTCGCCCGCCGGGAAGGCGTTCACATCCACCGGCGCCTGCTCGGCGAGAACCGCCTTGCGCCCCTCGTCCCAGAGGCCGGTTGCGACAGCACCGACCTCGTCGGGGATTCCCCAGAGATCGTAGCGAGTGCAGCCGCGCGCCTTGGCCCAGCGCATCGCCTCCCACTGGAGCGCGTGGTTGGGCATCAGGTTGCGGCGGCGGTTGTTGCTGGCGCCCCACAAATACACGGCGGTCGGACCGACGGCAAAGACAGCGATGCTTGCCAGTGGATCGCCTTGGTGCTCGGCCAGTAGGAAAACGCCCCAGCGAGACGCCAGCAACTCGAATGCAGCCCGGTAGTAGGCGGCGCTGTGCACGGGAAAGCCGTCGCGCGTCCCCGTTTCGTCCATCAGCTGCTGGAAAAGAGGCAGCTCATGCGCCCCCAGCTCCCGTACGGTTACCCCCTTGCGCGCGGCCAGCCGGATGTTGTAGCGCCATTTGCTCTTCATGCGCGCCAGGATCGCATCGTCGTCCGGCTGCAGGTCCACGACAACGGTGCTGCGGGGCTGGATCGCCTGGGGACTGGGATGGAAACCGGCCGCCGCCAGCCGTTGCCGGTTTTGGGCCGTGTCGAGCAGACCCGGCTCGATCTTGAGCGCAAACGCGCCCTCCTGCCGGGCCGCGGCCGACATGCGCGCAACCGTCGCTTCCGTCAACGCCTGGTCGGACCAGTCCACCAGCGGGCCTCTGGGAACGTACGCCAGGACCTGTCCCATACTCTTGCGAAAGAGGACCAGCGCGCCGGCCCGCGCATCGCCGCCGTCCGAATCCGGCAGGAGAATGCGCCTGGCCCACCAGCCGAAGCGGCATTTCAACTCCGCCCATTCGGCGGTCTGCAGTAGATGCGCGTGCGCGTGGCCGCTGACAAAACTGTTCCAATGCCCTGCTTGCTCTGTCACCGCTGCTCCTGTCATTTAGGTGGCAGACGCAGCCAGATCGCACTGCCGCGCCGCTGCCGACGTCCATCGATCATACCATATCGCCTGGAACTGAATGGAACGGAGGCAGCGCGCACAGGTTTGCGGCGCGGCATCCCCGGGAACAGCCTGAATTTGAAGCGGCTGCGGGGACGGTGCTATCATCAACTCGGCGCTTAGCTGAAGTTGCGTTCGGTTTGTCTGTTTGATGGCGGCTGCGCGCGGGTGGATTCCGGCGGCAGGCGGAGGACCCGGTTCATTCGCCCGCCGCGCTACGGTTCAACGGGGAGCGAGACGGTTCTTGCAGAGTGATTCACGGCCGCAGCGCCGGGCATCCTGGCGTGCCTGTATCCTCGGCGCGGTGGCGCTTCTATCGGGCGTTTTGCTGGACGGCGGCTGCCGCGGGCCATCTGTTGATGCGACGGCATCATCCAGAACGGACGCTGTCACGGTTTTTGCGGCCGCGTCGCTCACCGATGTTTTCCAACAGGCGGCGCGGTCGTTTGGCGGGAGCGGCAATAGCGGTAACGTTGTCTTCAACTTTGCCGGTTCCCAGCAGCTCGCGGGGCAGTTGCGCGAGGGGGCGCGTGCCGACATTTTCGCCTCGGCCGACGAGGCGCAGATGCAGGCGGCGATTGCTGCCGGACGGGTTGAGCGGAGGGACGTGAAGACTTTGGCGTGCAACCGGCTGGAGGTCGGCTACGTGCAGTCTGCTCCGTTTTCCGACGGCGCGGACGAGCTGTCAGCCATCGAAGCGCTGCGGAAGTTGGCGCAGCCGGGCCTGAAAATCGTGGTTGGCACGGATGCCGTACCCGTCGGGCGTTATACGCGCCAATTTCTGGCCAATGCGGCAGACGACGAACGCCTGGGCGTCGGTTTTCGGGACGGCTTCGAGGCCAATATCGTATCGGAGGAGCAGAACGTGCGCGGCGTTCTCAGCAAACTACAGTTGGGCGAGGCCGATGCCGGTGTCGTCTACGCCAGCGACCTCATCGGCGTCACGGGCCTGCAGCGCATCGAGATCCCGGCCCACCTCAACATCACTGCAACCTACCCAATTGCGTTGGTCCAGAGCGTCAAGCAGCCCGAACAGGCCGCTGCTTTCATCGCCTGGCTTTTCTCCGAGGAAGGCGCGGCTGTATTGGAGATGCACGGCTTCTCCACGCAATGCCGGGCTGACGACGCGAGTCTTGCGCCCGCGAAGGCATCCGACCATGCGGACGAGTGAAGCGGCGGAATCGATGCCTATTCCCGTCGGGCGGGCGCGCGGCGGCCTGGACGCCGCTTCATCCCGCCCGCGCGCGGGCATGACGCTGTTCTGGTCGGCCGTGCCGATGATCCTGTTCCTGGTACTGCCGCTGCTGGCGCTCATCTGGCGCACGGAGTTAGCCGACATCGGCACGCATCTCACGCAGGAGGTCGCGCGCCGCGCCATTCTCCTCAGCGTATGGACCTCGGCTACGGCAACGTTGCTGACCGTCCTCCTGGGCACGCCGCTGGCGCTGCTGATTGCGCGGCGGCGCTTTCCCGGCCGCCGCGCATTGGACACGGTTATCGATCTGCCGACGGTCCTGCCCCCAGCGGTGGCCGGCCTGGCGCTGCTGATGGCCTTCGGCCGCCGCGGGACGCTTGGGCAGAGCCTGTCGGTGGTCGGTATCGAAATCGCCTTTACCTCGCTGGCCGTCGTTCTCGCCCAGCTCTTCGTCGCCTCACCCTACTACATCCGCGCGGCCATTGGCGGTCTCAGCCGCAGCGCCGCCGAACTGGAAGAAGCGGCCGCGCTCGATGGGGCTGACAGCCGGCAGATCTTCCGCTTTGTGACGGTCCCACTCGCCCGCGCCTCGTTGCTCGGCGGGCTGGTTATGACATGGGCCAGGGCGTTGGGAGATTTCGGCGCGACCATCCTTTTTGCCGGCAACTATCCGGGGCGCACGCAGACAATGCCCCTGGCCATCTATATCGGCTTCGAGATGGACCTCGACGTGGCGCTGGCCTTGTCCCTCGTGCTGATGGTGACCGCCTTTGCCATTCTCTTGCTGGTGAAATGGCTGCTGGGACGAAGCGGATAGGCGCGGTCCAGACGATGAATGCAAGTCCACTGATCGAGGCGGTCCCCAACTTTTCTGAGGGCCGCCGCGCGCAGGTCATTGACGAACTGGCGGCGGCAGTTCAGGCGCACGGCGCACGGTTGCTCCATCGCACCAGCGATCGCGACCACAACCGCACCGTTCTGACGGTCGCGGGGTCGCCGCAGCCGGTTCTGCGGGGGTTATTCGATGCGGTTGAAGTGGCAAGTAGCCGCATCGATCTGCGCCGGCAGCGGGGGGTTCACCCGCGGTTGGGCGCGGCCGATGTGGTCCCGCTCGTGCCGCTGCGTGACAGCTCGTTAGCAGAGTGCGCACACCTGGCCCGCCAGCTGGGCCGCCGGCTCGGCGATGAGCTGGGGCTGCCCGTCTACCTCTACGCAGCCGCGGCCACCAGGCCGGAACGGCGCAATATCGCCGATCTCCGCCGCGGGGAATACGAGGCGCTGGTCTCCCAGATCCGCCGTCCCGAGCGCCTACCTGACTTCGGTCCCGCCAGCGTTGGCCCCGCGGGCGCGGTCATCGTCGGCGCCAGACCCATCCTGATCGCCTTCAACGTTTTCCTGCGCAGCGCCGATCTCGCGGCGGCCCGCGCCATCGCCCGCAAAATCCGGGAGAGCAATGGCGGACTGCCGGCGGTGCGCGCCCTGGGGCTTTGCGTAGACGGACAGGCCCAGGTGAGCATGAATCTTGTCGACTATCGCACAACGTCGCCGCTCGCCGTCGTCGAGGCGATCCGCCGCGAGGCCGCGCGCCAGTCAATCTCGTTGGACCGCAGCGAGCTGATCGGCCTCATCCCCCTGGACGCGCTGCCGGTTTGTAAAGGACAAGAATGGAGTTCGCTCTCGCCCCAACATCTGGCGGAGGCAGCCGACGCCCTTCTTCTGCCGGACCTGCCCGGTGAGCGCATCCTGGAGGTCGCGCTGCGCCGGCCGTAGGCGGCCTAAGCGCATCTGGTGGTCCGGCTTTCAGCGAATTGGAAAGATTGGCAGCGGCTGCGAAGGCGGTTCGGACAGCCTCTTTGTCGAAAGATTGAGGCCGTGCTAGAATCAATTCCGCATACAGCAGACAGGTCCGACTGCGATTCCTGTAGTTTGTCTGATTTGCTTGATTAACTGTCCTGCGCTCCGTAGCTGTTAATCATCCCCGTCGCTCAAGCGCATGAATCACAGTCTATAACCGGTTTTCAGCTCAGACAATGCAGTCTCCTCGCTATATCGCCTGGTCAGAATGGATCGAGACGACCGGTTCGCCGGCGCCGCAGCCTGAGAGCGGCGTCTCGTCCGGGGCTGTTTCGTATGCCGAGGGGCTGGACCTCGCCATCGTCATCGTCAACTATAACGCCGGCGCGCTCCTTGCCGGCTGCCTTACATCCGTCTTCGCGTCCAGCGGCAGCTTCACCTACACCGTCTGTGTTGTAGACAACGACAGCCATGACGACAGCGTCGCCATGGTAAATGACCGCTTTCCCCAGATCGGCCTGATTGTTGCCGAGACCAATCTGGGCTTCAGCGCGGCCAACAACCTTGCCCTGCGTCAACTTGGTTACGGTGAAGGCCGGCCCTCCGGCAGCGCGCCACTTCCGCGCTTCGTGCTTCTGCTCAATGCCGACACCGTGTTGCCTCCGACTGCTCTGGCCGAGATGCTTCTTTTTATGGACGAGAGGCCCAAGGTCGGTGCGGCCGGACCGCGTTTACGACGCCCGGACGGAACGCTGGATCTGGCTTGCCGGCGCAGCTTCCCCACACCCTGGGTGAGCTTCTGCCGCATGACCCGGCTGAGCCGGCTCTTCCCGCGAAGCAGGCGTTTCAACGCCTACAATCTGGGCTATCTGCCGGAAAAGGCGGTCTATCCGGTGGATTCGGTTGTCGGCGCGTATATGCAAGTGCGCGGGGAGGCGGTCCGCCGGGTCGGGCTGTTGGACGAGGCCTATTTCATGTACGGCGAAGACCTGGATTGGGCAAAGCGAATCAAGACCGCCGGCTGGGAAGTCTGGTACAACGGCGAGGTGGAGGTCACCCACGTGAAAGAGGCCTCAAGCCGCAAGAGCCGCAAGGCCCGCCTCGCCTTCTACGAAGCGATGTGGATCTTCTATCGCAAGCACTATCGGACCAACAGTTCCTGGGTCTTGGACAAATTGATCTGGTTGGGGATCGCTCTGATCGGAGGGGTGGACATTGCGGTCCGGCTGTGGAAACTACGCCAGGAACGGGTCTGATTGCAATTCGTGATTGGCCGCAAACTTTCGGCTTCAGGCAATAGGCAAGATGTGGAAGTCACCAGTTCAACCAGGCTCGGAATTTGAGGAGACGTTGACGAAAGCGCGGCCATCGGGGAGCGCCGGCGTGGAGAATGCGGCGTCGGAGCAGGACGTATCCCCCAGCCCCAATGGCAGCTACGCGGCTCTGCGCGGGCAGCGTCCCGGTCTGCTCAAACGCGCCCAATTCCTGTTTGCGCTCTCGCTGGTCCTGGTGGATGTGGGGAGCACGTGGCTGGCGTTCTATCTCGCCCACCAGCTCACGGAGATGAACCTGACGCCGCGGCTGATGGAGTTGCAGCCGGAAATCATCGTCGGACCCTTTGTGGAGTTCCTGCCCCTACCGCTGGTGCAATCGGTCCTGCTCCTTGCGCTCTTCTTTACCCAGCGCATGTACCATCGCCGGCGGCCGCTCGGCTATCTGGATGAAATCTTTCGTACCGTAAAGTTGACCACGCTCTGCACATTGCTGACGGTCGCGCTGGTGAATCTTTTCCTGCGGGACTTTGTATACCACCGTACCTTCCTGGGCTATGCCTGGCTGCTCAATATCCTCCTGCTGACCGTCGGCCGCACGTTGCACGCGCAGATACAGTGGAATGCCCAGTCCAGGGGAATTGGTGATGACAGCGTACTGCTGATCGGCGGCGGGGACACGGGCCGCATGATTCTGCAAAGGATTCAGGCCAATCCGAAGTTTGGCTTCAAGGTGGTCGGCGTCATCGACAACAGCGCCAGACGTTCGATTCTCAACGTGCCGGTACTGGGCAGTGTTGTCGACATTCCCAGAGTCATAGACGAATATGCTGTCGACGAAGTGATCATCGCGCTGCCGGAAAATACACATGAGGAGCTGATAGGCATCATCAGCCTGTGTGAGCGGGAAAAGGTCGGTATTCGCGTGCTGCCGGATGCGTTTGGAATCATGGCGAGCGAAGTGACGATCGGCTATCTCGGCGGGCTTCCCCTGGTTACGATCCGCGATGTCGCGCTGCAAGGCTGGAAACTTACGCTCAAGCGGGGAATGGATTTGGTGGGCAGCGCGATTGGGCTGGTGATTCTCAGCCCGTTCCTGTTGCTGATGGCGCTGCTGATCAAGCTGGATAGCCCGGGTCCGGTCTTTTATACACATGAACGGATGGGGCTGGATGCCAAATCGTTCAAGATCCTGAAGTTTCGCTCGATGCGCCAGGACGCCGAACAGTCCGGGCCGGGCTGGACGGTCGAGAACGATCCGCGGCGCACAAAGTTGGGCGCATTCATCCGGCGCACCAATATCGATGAACTTCCGCAGCTGATCAATATTCTTTTCGGCGAGATGAGCCTGGTGGGGCCGCGTCCGGAGCGGCCGGTCTACGTAGAGCAGTTCCGGCAGATGATTCCGCGCTATATGGACCGCCACCGCGAAAAGGCGGGAATGACCGGCTGGGCCGCGGTCAACGGACTGCGCGGGGACACATCCATCGAGGAGCGCACCAAGTACGACCTCTGGTACATCGAGAACTGGTCACTGGCTCTGGACATCAAAATTCTGCTGCGAACACTGGGTCAATGGCTGCTGGGCGCGAACAAGAATGCCTATTGAACCGACCCCAATCCCTTGACAACTCGCGGCCCGATTTGTTACACTTCCTGCTTGATTGGCACTCCCATTGCAGGAGTGCTAATACCCGAAACCAGATAGTTTTGCCGTGAATCCATGAAGGACCTTCAGCTGAGCCAGCGGCGCAAACAGGTTCTGCGCGTCGTCATCCAGGAATATGTGAAGAGCGCCCAACCTGTGGGCAGCAAATCGATCGCGCAGAAGTACGACATCGGCGTCAGCGCGTCGACGATTCGCAACGACCTGGCGGCGCTGGAAAAGGCCGGTCTGCTGACACATCCACATACCAGCGCCGGCCGCATCCCGACCGATGAAGGCTACCGCTATTTCGTAACGCATTTGATGGCGCACACCGATCTGCCCTCGCGCGAGCGGCAGATGATCCGCCATCAGTTCCATCAGGCGAGGCGGGAGATCGATCAGTGGCTCCGCCTCAGCACGGCTGTGTTGGCAAAAGCTTCCAGGGGCGCGGCGCTGGCGACTTCGCCCCGCTCGATGTCCAGCCGGATCAAACACCTGGAGTTGATCGGCATACAGGATACCGTTGTGCTGCTGGTGCTTGTGCTGGCTACGGGCACGGTGAAACAGCAGTTGATCACGTTGGAGCAACCGATTTTTCAGGAGGAGTTGAGCCGCGCCAGCAACCAACTCAATGAAGAGATTTCGGGCGCCAACATCGCCGACCTGCCGGAGAAACTGGAGGGATTCAGCGGATTCGCCCGCGAGGTGGGCGAATTGGTGCTCAATACGTTACACCAGTCGAAGGAGCAGATCGGCGAACGCGTCTATCGACACGGGCTGGCCCAAGTGCTGGACGCGCCCGAGTTTGCCGACGGGCCGCAGGTGCGGCGGATGGTGCAGGTATTCGAGCAGCGCTCCCTGCTGCAAGAGATATATCATGATGTCATGGAGTTGAACGACGTGCAGGTGATGATCGCCGGGGAGGGCCGATTCGGCGACATGCAGGACATCAGCCTGGTGCTGAGCCGCTACGGCGTACCCGACCGCGTCAGCGGGCTGCTGGGCGTGGTCGGCCCGATGCGCATGCCCTACGGCCGTACAATCGGGGCCGTGCGCTATGTCGCCACCCTCCTGGACGAACTGATGCATCAGATCTACGGCTAGTTCACAGGAGAACATTTCCGGATAACGGGACCATTTATGAATCAAGAGGAAGAGCGGAAAAACGGTTCGGTGGAAACAGGAAACGGGCAGTTGCCTGAAGAGGCAATTCTTGACGCTGAAGGGCCCGAGGCGGACGATGCACGTGAGACTGAGGAGGCCGACGAGAGACGGGAGACACCCGAAGAGAGCATCGCCCGGCTTGAAACTGAGTTGGCCGAGGCCCAGGAGCAGGCGGCCAGCGCGGTCGACATGATGCAGCGCACGGTCGCCGAGTATGAGAACGCGGGCAAACGCCGCGAACGCCAGCACCAGGAGCGCATCAAGCGCGACAAGGAAAACATGATGCGCCAGCTGCTGCCAGTTCTCGATGACCTGGAGCTGGCCTTCCAGAACGTTCCCGGCGGCGTTCCGGGAGATGAGCGGGCCTGGCTTGAGGGTTTTGAGCAGATCCAGCAGAAACTGCTGGACGTTCTCGCCAACGCGGAGGTCGAGTCGCTTGTCACATGCGGTGAATTCGACCCTACCCGTCACGAGGCAATCTCCAACGAACCGAACGCTGATGTCCCCAGCGGACATATCATCCAGACTTTACGCACCGGCTATCGCATCCAGGACCGGATCCTGCGTCCTGCGCTCGTGCGCGTTTCGCAGTGAATTGCCGGACACGCTCCGAACTTCGCTAAATGGTTGCCCTGATTCGTTCCGCCAGCGAGCGCCTGACCGGCCCCCAGCGCGGCATTCGACCGTTTGACATCGGGCGCGATCTGCGCGCCGTTTCCAGATTGATAGCTGACGCCTTCTCCGACGAATTGGACGAGCAGGGCGAGGCCGCGCTGCGAGAGCTGAGGATGCTCGGCTACATGAGCGGCCTGGTGGGCATTCTTGCTCGCAGCACCGGGGAGTTCCGGAATGTCTTCAGCGGATTTGTCTGGGTCGAGAACAACCGGGTGGTGGGCAATGTGACCGTGCAGCGCGCGTCGAGCGGAAGCGGGCGCTGGCAGATCGCGAATGTGGCAGTCTCACCGGCTTGGCGCGGGTGCGGGATCAGTCGCGCGCTGATGGAGCATGCGTTGGAGTATATCCGCGATATGGGCGGCTCGTGGGCAGTGCTGCAGGTGCGCGGGGAAAACGAGATCGCCCGCGGCCTCTACGAACGGCTGCGTTTCGAGAATATGGGAGGCGCCTCCGAACTGTACGCGCCGGGCGTGCCCAGGCCGGTCACCCGGCCGACGTTGACCAATCTGCAGCCGTTTTCAGCCTCCGCAGGCAATCTGCTCTATGAGCTGGCCGCCAGCCGTCCGAGCGCGGAGTCCCAATGGTGGCGGGCGGCACGCCGCGACGACTTTCAGCTTCCGCTGGAAAAGCGGATCGGAGAACTGTTCAGCAGGCTGGCCGGCCGCCAGCGCGTCCATCGCTATGCGGTCCGCGACTACGGCAGCCGTTTTGAAGGCGCAATCCAGGTCGTTGCACGCTGCTGGCGGGGCGAGCACCATATCCGGCTTTGGCTGCGGCGCGAAGCGCAGGAACGGTATGCCCAGCCACTGATTCTGAGCGCGCTGGCGTTGCTGCAGGACGCGCCGCGCTGGCCGCTGCGGGCGTCCGTCAACACAGAGGACGAAATCGCGACGCAGACGCTGCTGGGCCACGGCTTCTCTTTACGCAGTACCCTCTACACGATGCGCCGGCGCGCGTAGCCCGCGATGACGCTTCTTCTGCGGATCATCGGCAACGCCATCGCCCTCTACGCGGCGGCAACCCTGATCGACGGCATTGAATTCGCCGGGGACGGCCGGGTGGATATCGTCAGCCTGCTGGCGGTTGCCCTGATCTTCGGCGTTCTCAACGCGGTCATCAAGCCGGTTGTCAAAGCGGCAACCTGTCCGGTCTATGTGGTCACGCTCGGCCTGTTCACCGTCGTCGTCAATGCGCTGATGCTGCTCCTGACCGGCTGGCTGGCCGGGCTGTTCAACGTCGGCTTCCGGGTAGAGGGCTTTGGGTCCGCCTTCTGGGGCGCCATCGTCATCAGCATCGTCAGTTTTTTCCTCAGCCTGTTCATCTCTTCCGAGCGCGACAACAAAGATTGACTGCGCTGGACGGCGCCCGCCGCGGCGCGCTGGCCCGCCAGATCGCGGGCGTGCGCGGCTTCCAGCAGCTCTTCATCATCAGCCATGACGATTCGTTCGAACAGGCCACGGAGCGGCTGATCCGGGTGGAGAAAAGGAACGGCGTGAGCGAGATTCTCTATCAGTAGAATCGCTTCAGCGCCGGGCACTCTAAACGGACGCAACCAGGATCTGCGCGGCCCTGGGCACACCTCCCAACGAGGCGAACTCCTCGCGCAGGCCGGCGGCGTTGCGGCGGGCAGGGGAATCGTGCGGCAAGACCTTTTTCAGCGCTTCCGCCAGCAGCGGGACCGTCAACTGCCCGGCCGGGATGTGATAGCCGACGCCGCTGCGCATCACCCCGCTGGCCTGCCGCGCCTGGTCCGCCGCCTTTGGCGCCACGATCTGCGGAATCCCATATGTGACCAGGGCGTGCGTCGTGCCGGCGCCGCCATGATGGACCGCGGCCGCGGCATGCGGCAGAACCTCCGCAAAACGAATCCGCTCCACCAGCGCCGAAAGCTGCGGCAGTTCCCTCCGCAGGGCAGCCGTCTCACTGGCAGTCCAGGCCCCCTCTGAGCCGCCGCCGTCGATGCCCTTTCCGACCGCCAGAATCGGCACTCCGCCCGCCTGAACGACCGCACGGGCTGCGATTACAAAGAAGTTGATGTCTTTGGTGAACGCGGTGCCGAGCGTGACAAAGATCCACGGACGGCCCGCCGGAAGTTGGGCGAGCCAGGTGGATTCGCGCGGCTGGGGCGGCGCCGCGATCCCGCCGACCATGCGCGTCTGAGGCAGAAGGCGCACGCCGGCGTACCAGCTGGGACTCCAGAAGGTCAGGTGGAGCGAGGGCGAACGCAGCGCAACGGGACCGTCCAACGCCCAATTGACCCCTCTCGCATCGAAATCGTCGAGCAGGGCGGTCACCCGTTCGCGGGCCAGTTCGCCGATGGGGGCGGGCGCGTCCCCTGGGGACGCCGGCTGCGTCTCCAGCGCAGGCCAGCCGACGACAGCGAAAGGTACGTCCAGGAGTTCGGCTGCGATGGCCGCAGCGGCGGTGAACATTTCGCTGGCGATCAGATGCGGGCGAAAACGGCTGCCGGCCTCGACCAGCGCGTGTGTCGCCGCGCGCACGCGCGCCACGTCCAGCCACTGGTCGAGCGAGCGGGTCATGCGCAGCCGTTGAAACGACTCTTCTGTGGCCGCGCCCTTCTGAATTGGCGGAGGCGGCGGCCAGCGCCAACCGGTCTCCGGCAGGACGTGGACGGGAATGCCCTGTTCAACCAGTTCGCTGCGCAGTTCTCGGCCGGTTGCCCACAGGAGGTCATGGCCCGCGCGCATCAGTTCGACCGCCGTCGGCAGATAGCCGCCCCAATCCAAATGGCTCTTGAGTTGGGAGGATACACAGAGGAAGCGCAAACGGCTCTCCTCAGCCGGGGCAGCCGGGGACCAGGCGGTAAAGCATGCCCGTGCCTGTGCCGATCCAGATTGCACCGTCAGGCGCGGTTGCGACCGCCTGCACCGGCCAGTTGTGCATGATGCGTTCGGCAATGATGCTGCCGCCGGCGTTCGCCAGTCTGTAGAGGCCCGGATCACGGCCGTAAAGAGCGAAGAAGATCGTGTCGTAGGCCCATGTAAGACCCGTGGGCGCGGTGGAGTTGGGCAGGACCAGCACCGGGTCGGTCCACCAGTCCTTGTCGAGCCCGCCCAGCGTCATCGGAAAGCCGTAAAAGGGGGTAGCATTTTCATCGCCGGCGATGGCGGCGGCGGCGAGGCCGCTCGGGTCCAGCAGCTCGACCTCATCGCCGGCGTTGTAATCTCCGGGGACGTTGGTGGCGCCATTGTCGGTGAACCAGATGCGCCCGCGCGGGTCCACGGCGATGCCGTAGGGGTTGCGGACACCGCGCCCCGCGGTCTGAAAGACGCCGATTGCGCGTTCAGCCAGCAGCCGGTCCAGGCGGGCGCGTACGATCCTGGCCCCGTATGGATTGCCGCCGGCAGCCACATTCGTAGCAAGTGTCTCCGCCGGCTGTGCGCCGTCATCGAGAACGATTATGCCGTCCGAATAGCCGTCCCGCACCCCTCCGGCAGAAATGTAGACCCAGCCGTCGCTGATGACGAGACCGTTGTTGGCATGGTAGAGGTGACCTGCCACAGCGAATCCGTGAGCCAGGAGCTCATAGGCGCCGCCATCGGGAATACGTCCCACTTCGCCGGCCCGATTCAGGTAGAGCGCACCCTCATGCCATGCCATTCCGGTGACGCGGCTGGAGTCGCGCAAGATTTCATAGTAGCTGTCTTTGGAGACGCTATGCCAGATGACGATCGAGCGGCCAGCGTGATAGGGATCGAACTGGATGTTCGGATCGAAGTCACCGGTGGCCGGAGTGTCGAGAGCGATGAACAGCCTGCCGTCAGGGGCAAAGGTCAGGGCGGTGATGCTGTGGCGGTCCTGCAACTCCAGCGCCAGGAACTGTTCGGCGCAGAAGCCGCCCAGGGGAACCAGCCACGGATCGGACTCGGAGGGCGCGGCGAGGTTGAGGGGGGCGGCGTGAATGCCTGTGCTTTGGCCTGCGGCGGGGCCTGGACGAACTACGTCGGACTCTCCTGTATTGCCGCCCGCGCCGCCGGTCGTGGCGTTGCTTCCATTTTCCGCGGCCTGGGCAGGTGTCGGTGTCGAAATTGGGGTGGGCGCCGCCGTCGGTGTCGGCTCGACCGGCAGATAGGCGGCGAGCTGTTCGGCATCAGGCGATGTGGCACAGCTCGCGGGCAGGGCAAGCTGCGCGCTGATGTAGGGCACAGTCCCGCCGTTCTCGGCGCAGTTGTGCGACGTCCAGGTGATTTCACCGTCCTCCAGCCGCAGCCACATCGAGGACGAAGGAACCGGCTCGCTGCCCTGCCTGGCCGCCCCAGCCGCGATCCAATTGTAAATCAGCGCTTTATCGTCGTCGCTGAGCTCACCCACCAACGGCATGGCGTTGGAGCGGATCTGCGTCCAGAGTATGGACGCCTCCGGGTCGCCGGGCGTCACCACCGACCCGCTTTGACCGCCGGTCATCAGGGGATCATACTCGGTGACTTGCAGTTCTGCCTGTTGTACAACATTGCTATGACAGGCGCCGCAATTCTCTTCGAAGATCGGTTGAACGTCCTCTTCAAATCCCGGCGTGGAGATTTGAATCCAAGGCATAGAACGGTTGAGGGCGACGTATGGAAACTCCTCGCCCTGACCGAAGATGGCATCCACCCGCACCAGGGCGCCCGCGGGGACGCGCCCCAGGTGACAGCCTTCCCGCTGGGGGCGATTGCGCACATTGGCGTTTTGCTGTACCACGGCAAATACGGGGTGGCCGCCGGCCAGACAGGCCAACGCATCATCCATTCCGCTCAGCAATGCGATGTCGGCGACACCTCCCATCGCATCCGGCTGGGCCGCGGGCGGACGCGGCGGTTTGGGCTCAGGGCTGTCGGGGCGGATCGGTTGCAGCACGCACGCGCCGAGGAAAAGAACGGCGCAGATGGGCAGCAAGATGGCGCAAAAAAGTTTCGAAAGACAGCGATAACGCATTGAAAGAGAACCTGTTTGCAAGGCAGCTGGGGCGGTCCCTCCTTGGATTGTGATGCGCCCCGATAAGATGTCTACCCCCCAGAGATAAGATTGGGAATCGCCGGCTCCTCTCTTAACACGCGGCGCGCGACGGAGATATCCCGCTGGATCTGGGCGTGGAGCGCATCCAGGCCGTCAAAGCGTTGCTCGTCGCGCAGGCGGGCAACGAAGGAGACAGTCATTTTCTGTCCGTACAGGTCGCCGGTCTCACCCGCGCCCGGGAAATCCAGCAGGTGTGTTTCAATGCGGCGCACGCGTCCATCAACGGTAGGCCTCACGCCCATGTTGGTGACACTGGCGCGGGGCTGGTCAGTACAACTGTCCGGCAGAAACGCCCACGTCGCATAGACGCCATCGGCGGGGATCAGGCGCTGCGAATCAGGCCGGAGGTTGGCGGTCGGCACGCCGATGATGCGGCCGCGCCGCGCGCCCTCTTCAACGATTCCGACGATCGAATAGGGCCGCCCCAGCATCTGCCCCGCATCGGTCACCGCGCCGTTCAACAGGCACTGACGAATCTGATGGCTGCGTATCTCGCCGCCATCGCCTGCGTAAGGCTCGATCACCGATACGTCATAGCCGAGCTGCCGTCCCAGCGCCCGCAGGACGTCGATATTGCCGCTGCGGCCCCGCCCCAACGCAAAATCCGGCCCCGTAACCAGGCGGGCAAGCTCCAGATGTTCCACGAGAACGGTCATGAACTGATGAGGGGTCAGGCCAGCGAGCTCCATGTCGAACGGCTGAATCACCCCCAGATCGAAACCGAACGGTTCGAGCAGCCGCAGGCGTTCCTGCGGCGAGGTCAACAGACGCAGGGGAAGGTGCGGTTGCAGCACGGCCAGCGGGTGGGGGTCGAACGTGAGCAGGGCCGACCTGGCCGCAGGCGTATGCGCCGCGGCTTCCTCATGCAGTACGCGCACAAGCGCCTGATGGCCGAGATGGACACCGTCAAAATTTCCAATCGTCAGGAAAGTTGGGCCGGAAAACCGGAGGGTTCGCAGATCAGCGCGCCAGATCTTCATGTCAAATCGGTTTCTGGTTCCTGGTTTCCAGTGGAAATGGGCAGAACGAAATCTGTCTACTGAGAACGCCCCAACTGTTGGGCAAGCCACTTTTCGGCTTTCCACAGAGTACCGTTATGGCTTCCTTCAGCCGCAAGCGCGCGCGCGATGCCCAGAAAGCGGCCACGCCCGTCATAGGCGGCGGCGAGCGAGGCCGCGGAGGCAAAGTCCTGAAAGATCTTCTGCCCGTGGCCCAGGCGGACCTGCTCCTCCTCGTTGACGGTCAGGCGGGGCATTCCCAGACCGGCATCCGGCGCCATCATCAGGTCGGCCAGGCGTCCGGCGGCGGCGGCCTCTTCGATGGCCGGCAAGGCTGACGCATCGGCAACCGAAAAGGGGCCGGCGCCCAAGCGGCGCAGATAATTCAGGTGGGCCACGGTGCCCAACGCCTCCCCCAGCGCGAGGGCCAGGCTGCGGACGTAGGTACCGGCGGAACAGTGCACCCTGAGAGAAATCCCGTCCGGCGGGTCAAAGGCAAGCAGATTGATTTCGTGGACCGTAACCGGCCTCGGCGCAATCTCCACCGCCTCGCCGCGGCGGGCCTTGCGGTGCAGACTCTCTCCGCCTTGCTTCAATGCCGAAAAGACCGGCGGCCGCTGTACAATCTGACCCCGAAATGCGGCCAGGGCCTCCTCCACGTCGGCCGCGGTCAGAGATGGGATCGGAGCGCGCGTCACGGTCTGACCGGTGGCGTCGTAGGAATCGGTGGCGCGCCCGAGCGTCACGCGCGCCTCGTATCTTTTTTCGTGCCCTTGATAGTACTCCACCAGGCGCGTTGCAACGCCGAGGCACAACACCAGCAGCCCGCTCGCCATCGGGTCGAGCGTACCGGTGTGGCCGATGCGCCTTTGGCGGCTCCAACGCCGCACGCGCTGAACAATGTCATGGCTGGTCGGCAGCGTCGGGGAACACGCGTCCTCGGCGCCCACAGGAGGGCCTGGACGGCCCGGTTTATCGACGAGGAGAATTCCGTGCAGATCGGCATTCATCGCTTTGCGTCGCGCACCGGCAGGAAAGCAGCTACTGAGAACTCAGGATCCGGGCAAACTCTGGCGGCGCAATTCGTGCAAAGCGGCCACAACCCGGGCCGACACCTCCGCCAACGTACCCGCAACTGTGCAGCCGGCTGCCGGCGGATGTCCGCCGCCTCCAAACGCAAACGCTACCTGGCTCACGTTGAAGCCGGGCTTGGCCCGAAAGCTGCACTCGACTAACTCTTGGCCGTTTTGGGCGAAACGTTGCGCGAATGTAGCACTGATATCGGCCTCGCGCACCGTCACGAGGAAGTTGGCGAGACCATCGCTCTGGTGAAGCTCGACACCGCTCTTGCGGCGGCTCTCGGCGCTGAGGGTGGCCCAAACGATTCCGTCCTCCATCTGCACGGTCGCCAGGCCGGCCCCCCACAGCTTAACGAGGCTGAAGGAGCGGCTGTCCAGCGTGTTGCGGACGGTATGGTCCAGCTGCGCGCCGGCGCGCAACAGCCGCAGGGTTACTTGCAGCACGTTCGCGTCTGTGTTGGCCGTGCGAAAGCAGAGTGTATCTGTCACGACGCCGGCCAGCAGCGGGACGGCGATCTCCTCGGTGAGCGGCACGTTCAAAGCATCGGCCATGGCCACAAGCATCTGGCATGTAGCGGCGCAGCCTGGTTCCACCCAGTTTTCGGTGCCGAAGAAGGTATTGGTGATGTGGTGATCGATCACAATCAACGGGATGCGGTCGTGGGCTTCGGAGCAATAGACGTTGCCCATCCGGTCGATACTGGAGGTGTCCAGGCAGACGATCAGATCGTAGCTGCGGGCGACTTGCGACGGTCCGATGATTGTCTCGACGCCGGGCAGGAACTGGAACTCGGACGTCAACTCATCCTGGAGAGCGAGAACGGGCCGCTTGGCCATTGCGCGCAGGATCGCGCCGAGGCCGAGCAGACTGCCGACCGCGTCCCCGTCCGGGGTAACGTGGCTGATACAGAGGATATGATGGCTGGTTTCCAGGAGGTCAAGCAGTCGAGGGGGCGGCGAAACGGGGGTGCCCTCCTGTCCGCATGCGGCATCCTGCTTCAACAAGGACGCATCAAGGTTCATGCATCCTCTTTCTGCGCATCGGCGGAGGAAAAATCAGGGGAAGAGAACGGCCCGGAGAGAGGCGCGGGCCCGCTCTCCACATCCTGCTGGCGAGTATCTCGTTCCTCGGCAATGCTTTGCAAAAGTGCATCCACGCGGGCGGCCTGGTCGGGGGTATCGTCATAGTAGAAGAACAGTTCCGGCACGGCGCGGAGGTTTACGTTCTGGGCCAATTGACGCCGCAGGAAAGGCGCGGCGTGCTTCAATCTGACGAGCATTGCGTTGCGTTGCACATCGCTGTCTTGGTAAACATAGACTTTGGCCACGCGCAGATCGCGACTGACCACGACATTCGTTACCGCCAACAGTTCCAGCGTCGGGTCATCCAATTCGTTGGCGATCAAGATCGAAAGTTCCTGATAGAGCAGCTCTGCCGCCCGCTCCTGACGGATCGTAGACATGGGACTCTTCGGCAGCCGGATCTCACGGTTTTGTCGCGCCCACTATAAACGAAAACCGGGAAACCAGAAACTCACCGCACCTGTTGTTTTTCGAAGACCTCGATGATGTCGCCTTCCTGCAGATCGGAATTGACGCCGGCCAGATTGATGCCGCATTCGTACCCGGCCCGCACCTCGTTAACATCTTCGGTAAAGCGCTTAAGGTTCTCAATCGTTGTCGTGATGATCGTTGCGTCGTTGCGGACCAGGCGCGCCTGGCTATTGCGCCTGACAACGCCGTCCAGCACCATGCAGCCGGCGATCAGCCCGCCGCGGCGCACGCGGAACATCTGCCGCACCTCCGCATGGCCGCTGACCACCTCCTCAAAGATCGGGTCCAGCATCCCGGTAAGCGCCAGCTCCACGTCCTCGATCATATTGTAAATAATCCGATAATGGCGAATCTCGACGCCGGACTGTTCGGCCCGCACCAATGCGGACTTGTCTATGTTCACACTGAATCCGATGATGATCGCCTGGCTGGCCTCGGCCAACATGACGTCAGATTCGGTGATGTCGCCGACGACCGACTGCATAATCTTGACATTGATTTCGTCGTTGGCGAGCTGTTCAAGGCTGTGTACAACCGGGGCCAGCGTTCCCTGCGTGTCCGCCCGCACGATAATATTGAGTGTTTCGGCCTCCCCGCCTTCCACACGGGCGAACATGTCCTCCAGCGTCATCGGCGCCGGCGCGGCGGTCCGCACCTGCCGCGCAGCCTGATTCTGCCGTTCGGAGACCAGCGCGCGGGCGGCCTTGTCGTTCTTGGTGACGGCAAAGACCTCGCCGGCATCGGGAACGCCGTTGAGGCCCAGGACGATGGTCGGCGTACTCGGCCCGGCTGCCTTGAGCGGATTGCCTTCGTGGTCGGTCATCGCCTTGACGCGGCCCCAGTTCTCGCCGACAACCAGCGAATCCCCGCGTTTCAGCGTCCCGTTCTGAACGAGCAGGGTCGCGGTGATGCCGCGTTGCTTGTCCAGCTCAGCCTCAATGACCGTGCCCACGCACTGGCCATTGGGATTGGACTGGTGCTGGTCCAGCTCGGCGACAACGAGAATATTGTCGAGCAGATCGTCGACACCGTCGCCATTGAGCGCGCTGATCGGCACCGTAACTGTATCGCCTCCCCACTCCTCGGGCGTCAGGTCCACAGTTGACAGGTCCTCCATTGCCCGGTTTATGTTGGCGTTAAGCTGGTCGATCTTGTTGATGGCAACGATGATCGTTACGCCGGCTGCCCGCGCGTGGCTGATCGCCTCGCGCGTCTGCGGCATGATGCCGTCGTCTGCGGCAACGACGAGAATAACAATGTCGGTGACCTGCGCGCCGCGCGCGCGCATCGCGGTGAACGCTTCGTGGCCGGGCGTATCCAGGAAGGTGATCCTCTTGCCGTCAGCCTCCACCTGGTACGCGCCGGTATGCTGGGTGATGCCGCCGGCTTCCGTATCCACCACGTTGGTGCGGCGGATGCGATCGAGGAGCGTCGTTTTGCCATGATCGACATGCCCGAGCACCGCCACGACCGGCGGCCTCTCGACAAGATTCCCTTCCGCCTCGCCGGCCACGATCTCCTGGATCAACACCCGCTGTTTGGGTCTCAGATCCTCGGCGGGCGCCTCTTCGGGCTGCTCCTCCTCCACGACCGGCCACAGCACCTCAATGCCGAGCTCCTCGCCGACAATCGCGGCGGTGTCGTGATCGAGAGTCTGATCGATCGGCGCCATGATGCCGAACTGCATCAGCACTTTGATGAGGTCGATCGGGCTGCGATCCATCCTCTCCGCCAGTGCGCGCACGGTGACGTACTCCTCGACGACGATGGAAGAAGGCAGACCGGCGGCTTCACCGATCGCAGCGTCGTCAGCCTGCCCTTCATCCTGAATCTGCGTCGGCTCTTTCGTTGTCGTTGTCATCTTTCCTATCCTCCCCCAACTTGCCTGTCCAGCGATTTTGCGCTCCGCGCCACCTGAAATCCTGTCTGGATTCCTCCCGTGGCTGCGCAGCGGGATGCGGACAGTTGAAAAGGGTCAGGCGCCCGGTTGCGCGACTCTTCTCCGGCTTCACATAGATTGTTGATTGGGATGTAAACGTACGCAACGTATGCAACGTATGCGGGGAGGGTCAGTTACGGGGAGCCAAGAGGAACTGCCGGTGGCCGGACAAGCTGTTACACAACCTCTCGCTTTCCTATTCCCTTCCCCCTCTCCATCCCAATGCGGCCTGCTCGGCCAAATTTCCTAGCTGCCGGCGTCAACGGCGGCCAAAACCGTTGTACAGCCAGCGTTAGCCCGCTGTGCCGGTACATATCAGGGAGCGGACAATCGGCTTCTGTTCATCGGAAAATTCCTCTCCATCGGCTGAGCGGCGAGTAGAGACCCCTTACGGTCCGGCGGCCGCCCCGCTTCTCCTCCATTTGCCCTCTGGCGACAGGCGCTATACACCAGACACGAGCAGTTCGGACACGGCTGCAGAAAGCGACTTCAGATTCTCGGCGCTGATTTTCGTTCGCAACGCCTTGTGCAGCATCGAACCGGACAGCGCCCTCTCCCAACAGCGTGCCTGCGGGTGGACATATGCGCCGCGGCCGGCCCTCTTGCCGGTCTCATCCAGCACGACCCCATCGGCAACGCGTACCAGGCGAAGCAATGTGCGCTTTCCTTCCGACTCACGGCAGGCGATGCACATCCGCTGGGGAACGCGCCGCGGTTTCGGTCCCTTTGCCCGTTTTGCCATCTCGATGTTGCGCTGTTGGCGCAGGCGCGGCCTCTGCTATGCACGGGCCGCGCTAGGCGTCAAACTCCTCCTCTTCAAAGTCGCCAAAGCCACGCGCGCGCCGCGTCCGCTGGCGTCTTGGCTGCTTCTTTGCCGGAGTCTGGCCGCCGCGGCGCGCCTTGTCGCGCTTGCCTTCCTGTTCGCTGAGCTCGTCAACGCTCTCTTCTGCCGCTTCAAGAGATTCGAGCAGTTCAGCCGGCACTTCCAGATCATCCACAGAACCGAAATCGGCATCCGCCGGGCCCCCTTGCCGGCGAGCGGCCATCCGCTGGCGCAGCATATCCGCCGTAATCACCTGCGGCAGGTCCTCGGCCTGCAGGATGCTCGCTTCCGTCGATTCTTCCTCCGCTTCCGCGGTCTCAGGAGCGGGTTGTTCAATCGCCGCCCTCACATCAAGCGCAGCTTCTTTCTCATCTTCTTCCTCTGCGCGAGCGTCGTCCTCATCGTCAGCCTTTTCGCCGAGGCCGACCGGCTCCGGCCCGGCAGTCGCGAAGTCGTCGAGAGAAACGATCGGCGGCTCTTCGTCGCGCACAGACGCGGCCGCCCGCTCGAAAGCGCTCAACGCCTCCTCGGTGTCAACGCCGATGCCCCGCTCCTCATCCTGCGCCGGCAAGGAATCGGGCAACTCGGTCGCCACGCCCTGGTCGGTCAAGCGGTTGGCAGCATCCTGTTGCTGCAGCAGCGCTGCGGCCTGGCGGAAAGTATCTTCTCTTGTTGTCGATTCGTCTCTTTCGCGCAGGATCTGCTCCGCCATACTGAGCAGGTCCTGTTCTCCGGCCGCAATCTGTGCCTGCTCGGCCGCCAGCAGGTCCAGCCCTTCTGTGCGGGCTTCGCTTTCGCTCTTTATGTCGATGCGCCATCCGGTAAGTTTGGCTGCCAGGCGGGCATTCTGCCCGGCTTTGCCGATCGCCAAGCTGAGCTGTCGATCCGGCACAATGACAATTGCAGTCTTGATGTTGCTGTCTTCTTCCAGAATAACGCTCTGCACTTTGGCCGGGCCGAGCGCATTGGAGATGAAGGTGCGGAGATTGCCGCTCCACTCGACAACATCGATCTTTTCACCGGCCAACTCAGTCACGATGGTCTGAATGCGCAGGCCGCGCATCCCCACACAACTGCCGACCGGGTCCACGCCTGGCAGCGTCGCCATCACCGCCACCTTGCTGCGCGCGCCCGGCTCGCGCGATATGCCCTTGATCTCGACCGTGCCGTCGCGCACTTCCGGAATCTCCTGCTCCATGAGGCGACGGAGGAGATCGCGATGGGTGCGGCTCAGCTTGATCATCGGGCCGCGACTGCTGCGGTGAACGTCCACCACGTACAGACAGATGTAATCCCCGCGCCGCAGATTCTCGGTTGGGATCTGCTCCTCGCGCGGCAGCAGATTCTCATGTCTGTCATCGATCAGAATCGTGACCGCGCCGGAGACGAGATCGATGCTACGAACCTGCGCGGTGATCGTCTCGCCGACTCTGTGGACAAAGTTCTCGTAAACAGTATCCCGTTCGGCCTCGCGAATGCGCTGCAGAATCACCTGTTTGGCCGTCTGCGCCGCAATGCGGCCAAAATTGTCGGGCGTATTCTGCACCAGGACGACATCGCCCAATTCGGAGGACGGCTCCACCATTTTGGCATCTTCGAGCAGAATTTCGGTGTTCTCGTTGATAATGTCTTCGACGACCTCTTTTTCCGCAAACACCTTCATCTCGCCCGACGCCCGGTCCACTTCGGCGGTCACATTGGCTACCGAACCGTAATTACGCTTGTAGGCGGAGATAAGCGCAGCCTCGATTGCATCGAAAATCACCTCGTTGTCGAGGTCCTTATCAACGGCAACCTGATTGATCCCGGCGATGAGTGCTTTAGACATTTTTGTTCAACCACTCCTGACAAGGTGACGGCGCAGCAAAATGGCCACCGCAAAACCGAAACACAGATGCTGAACAGACAAGCGCTCCGATTTCGATATTGCCGGCAACGACTCCGTAGAACAAGAAAAGTGGGCGGAACCCACTTCCAGAGACACAATTCTATCAAATCATTCAAGCCAATGACGACTGCCCACCAGTATAACAGATTGCGGGCAAGAGACCAACTTCGTTGGAGGAGGGGGTGTATCCCCGTACCATCGCAGGCGATCGGGCAAACGCACACAGTCCCGCTCTGAACGTCCACCGGATTCTGCGCACCGGCTTTCACGGCTTGCGGGCGATGAAGATCTGGCGTTCGCTGTGCGGGTGAAACGGGCTGCCGTCGAAGTCGCCCAGCAGATCATCGACCGCGAACCCGGCCTTTTCGAGCAGCCGGCAGCCCTCGTCGGGCCACCAGAAGCGGAGCGGGAAGGAGATCCGAGTCTGCGCGCTGCGCCCGTCAGGGAATAACTCCTCATAGATGAAAAGCGTATGCTGGAGCTGGCGGGCCGCGTCCAGGGAACGGGTCGTCCACTTCAACACCTGGGTGTTGCGTTCCGCGTCCTCCCAGCGATCGGCCAGCTCCTGAACGCCTGAAATCGACTCCAGATAGACCGCGTCCGGGTTGAAGAGATCGATCAGAAACAGGCCGCCGGCGCGCAGATGTCTGTAGGCGCATTCCAGCGCCTGCAGCTGCTCCGCCTGGGTCGTCAGGTGCATCAGCGTATTGCTCACGACGAAAACAAAGTCAAACGCGGTCTGCGCGAGTTGGAAGGCCGTCATATCGGCCTGTACCAATCCGATGCGGGACGCGTGGCCGTGTTGCGCGACTTTGCCGCGGGCGAGCGCCAGCAGCGCGCCGCTCCTGTCTATCCCGACCGGGTCACAGCCGGCGTCGGCCAGCGGGATCAGCACGCGACCGGTCCCGCAGCCAAGCTCCAGCGCGGCGCGGCCGGCTCGGCGGGCCGTCTGAACGACCAGCGGAATGTCGTCGGTAAAGTCGCGGTAGTCGCCGTCATAGAAACGGGCGAAGGCATCGAAGTCTACGCGCCCGGACATCAGTCGCAACCTCCACAAAACCGGCGTCCGCATCGGACAGTCCGCCGTATACGGCGCGGCGGTCGGCACTGTTCACCAAGCGCCCTTGCTTTTGCGCTGTTCGGGCAATTGGTCTATAATCGTAGCGGATAAAGAGTTGCATGTGCCCCTGCGCAAGGGGGGCGGTGCCGACCTGGTGAAGCGGGTCGGCGTTTACTTTCATTGGGCCGCTTCGACGGCAGCGGCCCGACCATAGGCGCGAAAGACGCCGCGCGCAATCAGCGAGCGAAAACCATGAGTGAAAGCCCAGTTTACCTGACCCAAACCGGCTTGGATGCTCTGCAGGAGGAGTTGGACTATCTTGTCGGTAAACGACGACAGGAGATTGCCCAACAGATCGCCGAAGCCAAGGCTGAAGGCGATTTGAGAGAAAATGCCGGCTATGACGAGGCCAAAAACGCACAGGCATTTGTCGAGGGGCGTATCCGCGAATTGAAGGTCAAGATCCATCATGCGCAGATTATCGACGAATCTGAAACTCCGGACAACCTGGTGGCCCTGGGGCGCCGGGTTGTCGTGCGCGAAAACGGCTACGACGACGAAGAGGTCTACACGATCGTTGGCTCGACCGAAACCGATCCGACCAACGGACGCATCAGCAACGAAAGCCCGATCGGCAAGGCATTGATCGGCCGTACCGCGGGCGACGTGGTGCGCGTCGAGGCGCCGGCAGGAGAGATTGAATTCGAGATCGTCCGCGTTGAAGGCTGAATGTCTCCCCGTTCAATGACAGCCATTACTGAACGGCGCGCCGGCCAGGAGCAGGTATTGTGAAAGATGCCAGCCAGCTGTTCGACCCTGAAAACCTGAGCGACCAGGAGCAGAGCCGTCTGCAGAAGCTGGCCGCGTTGCGCGCGCGCGGGATCGACCCCTATCCGGCGCGCGTCAAGCGCACCCATTCGATCGCCGATGCCCGCGCGCTCTATCACGACGGCGCCGCCCGGCAGCCGACCGTGAGTGTGGCCGGCCGGCTCAAGCGCATCCGCGTGATGGGCAAGGTCAGCTTCGCCGACCTGGATGATGGCAGCGCCCAGATCCAGCTCTTCGTCCAGCGGGACAACCTGCCTGACGGCTGGTACAACGAGGTGTGGAAGCGGCTTGTCGATCTGGGTGACTTCGTCAGCGCAACCGGGGCGCTGTCGGTAACCCGCAGCGGCGAGTTGAGCGTCACCGTTGACGAGATCGACTTCCTGGCCAAAGCGCTCAAGCCAATGCCGGACAAATGGCATGGCGTGCGCGATCCGGAGGTCCGCTATCGCCGCCGATACGTCGACCTGCTGGCCAACGAAGAGGCGCGCGACCTTTTCCGCGCGCGGGCCGCTGTCGTGCGCGCGCTGCGCGCCCATCTGGACGACGCCGGCTTCCTCGAGGTCGAGACGCCGATTCTGCAACCGCTCTACGGCGGCGCGGCCGCACAGCCCTTCATCACCCACCATAATCAGCTCCACCAGGACCTATATCTGCGCATAAGCTTCGAGCTGTATCTGAAGCGGCTGATCGTCGGCGGCTTTCCCGCGGTCTACGAGATCGGGCGCGACTTCCGCAACGAGGGCGTCAGCTTCAAGCACAATCCCGAATTCACACAACTCGAATTCTACGAGGCATACGCCGACTACGAAGATGTGATGCGGCGCACTGAAGAGATGGTCGCCTTCACCGCCGAACAGGTGACCGGCAGTCCGATCGTCGACTGGCAGGGGCATACGATTGACTTCTCGCCCCCCTGGCCGCGCCTCCCCCTGCGCCAGGCGGTCCTGGACGCGTCCGGCATCGACTACGAGCAGTTTACCGATGCGGACAGCCTGCGCGCGCAGATGCGCAGCCGCGGAATCGAAGCCGCGTCCGAGGCGAATTGGGGCAAACTGGTGGACCAGCTGCTCACGAAGTTTTGCGAGCATGCGCTCATACAGCCTACTTTTCTGGTCGATTACCCGCGCGATCTCAGTCCGCTGGCGAAGGGGATGCCCGATGATGAACGCATGGTTGAGCGATTCGAAGGCTTTGCCGCGGGGATGGAGCTCTGTAACGCATTCACCGAGCTGAACGATCCCGTCGACCAGCTGCAGCGTTTTCTGGACGAAAGCTACCGGGCGACGCATGGCGATGAGGAGGCGCATCCGGTCGATGTCGATTACGTCGAGGCGCTCAGCTATGGGATGCCACCCACCGGCGGCTTCGGCATGGGCATAGACCGCCTGACGATGCTGCTCACCGACCGTGACACGATTCGCGAGGTGATCCTGTTCCCCCACCTGCGCGAGCTCGACGACATCCCCCGCGACGCCGCAGACGCGCTCGAGGCGTCTGACGAAGTGGCGGTCCACGCTGGCAGCGGCGGTGCGTAGGCTGGACGCGGCGGCAAGCCTGCCGCCCAACGGAGGCATATCGCACTGCAATTGGACGACTTGACCTGTTCGAAAATCAGTATTCGTATTTGCCGCCATCCGAATTCATGGTATAATGCAGCGGCTGAGAAAGAAAGACCAACAGACGATGCGCTCCGCATTTTTGTGAGCTAAGGAGCTTAGCACATGCTATCTTTAGGAACACCTGAGTTGTCCCTGTTTCTGCTTGGTCCGACGCTGGGGCCGACAGAGTTGATCCTGATCCTGGTAATTGTCGTTATCTTCTTTGGCGTTGGACGGCTGCCGGAGGTGTTCGGCGGCCTGGGCAAAGGCCTTCGCGAGTTCCGCCGGGCCGCCAAGGATGGGGAGGAGGAGGAGGAAGACTCAGAGCAGGCAGATGCACCCCCCGCTGAGGAGAGCGCTGAGCCTGCAGTGGCTTCGGAGGCAAATCCACCGGAAAAGGCATGACAGTGGCTGCGCCGACAAGGCGGCCTTTCCTGTTTTGCCACGCTTTTTGCGTCTGATCTGCGTGCGTAGCGGCCCGGTACCTTCGCTCGGTGTTCGGGCCTTTTTGTCTGCGCATGGGTAGGGCAGCCGCGGCGGCGCCTGAACAGCAGCCGGCTGCCGAGACGTGCAGCGAACCGCTGCACGCTGAATTTTCTGAGGTGAACGATGGATGTTTTCTTAATGATCGCAACGGTGATTGTTGCCATCACCTTGATCGGCATCGTCCTGTTGCAGGGTCAGGGTAGCGGCCTCGGTACTGCCTTCGGCGGCGATGCCGGGATCCATCGCACGCGCCGCGGCGTGGAAAAAACGATGTTCAATTTGACGCTGACGCTGGCGTCTCTCTTTCTCCTGCTCAGTCTGGTGACCGTTGCCCTTCATTAACGGTCCTCAGTCGTCAGTTTTTAATTTTCAGTAACGGTCCAGGGCAGGTATCCGGGCAGTTGCTGGAGACTAGAAACTTTCCCATGACGGATCAACAGTCCTTCGATAGGTCGGCCAATCCAGGACCGCAGAGCGCGCCCCCTCCGCCTCGCCTGCACTCGACGCCATCAGGATATCTGCCGGGACCGGTCGCGCTGCCGGAGTCGTCCCCGCCATTGGGCCGCTATATCCGCTGGCAGCTGCTGCTGGCGGTCGTAGGCATCGCCCTGCTGACCCTCCTGATGGGCGTTACGGCATACAACGTCTCGACCGCCCTCATCCCGGAGCGGGGCGGCGTCTTCCGCGAAGGCGTCGCCGGCAACCCTCAATACATCAATCCGCTCCTGTGCCACACACACGACATCGACCGCGACCTGTGCAGACTCCTCTTCCGCGGCCTGACCCGCCTCGATCAACAGGGGCAGGTGGTGCCTGACCTGGCCGAGTCCTGGTCCGCCCCGGATGGGCTCGCCTATACCTTTCGCCTGAAAGAGAAACAGTACTGGCACGACGGCACTCCCGTAACGATCGATGATGTGCTGTTTACGATCGAGATGATGCAAAGTCCGGATTCGCCGATCCTGCCCGACCTGGCCGAGCTGTGGCGCTCCGTCACGGTCGAACGGGTCGATGACCGCGCCGTACGTCTCCTGCTCGACGAACCGTTTGCGCCGTTCCTCCAATTCACGACGGTCGGGCTGCTGCCGAAACATATCTGGCAGGACGTCCCTCCGGCAGAGTTGCGCGAGAGCCCCTACAATCTGCACCCGGTGGGCAACGGCCCGATGCGGGTGACCTTTGCTTCCGCCCAGCTATTGCGCCTCGAACGCAATCCGTACTCGGGTGAAGACATGCCCATGATCTCCGCCCTGGAGTTTCACTTCTATCCCGATTACCCTTCGATCTATGCCGCCTACGCCGATGGCGAACTCGACGGCGTGAGCCAGGTGATCCAGGACGATATCCAGCTGGTCCAGGACCGGACCGATCTGCAGCTGTTCTCGGCGCCGTTGTCGACCTATGTCGGCGTAACCTTGAACCTGCAGAACCCGGATGTCCCCTTCTTGCAGGATGCGCGGGTGCGCCGCGCGCTCTATCACGCGCTCGATCGCGAACGGCTTCTCGAAGATGTGGTCGGCGGGCACGGTCTGCTGGCCCCATCTCCGATTCCGTCGAACAAGTGGGGCCACGCGCCGGACACGCCCGTCTACGACTATGACCCGGACGCGGCGCGGCGCCTCCTGGACGGGAGCGGCTGGGTCGATAGCGACGGCGACGGCACGCGCGACAAGGATGGGCGGCCCATGCAGCTCATCCTGCTCACAAACGATGATGCCGCCCGCATCGCCCTCATCGAGCAGATCGCGGCGGACTGGCAGGCTGTCGGCGTCAAAGCCGTCGCGCAGAGTGTCACTTTCGTCGGGCTGGTCAACGACTTTCTGGTGCCGCGCCGTTTTGACGCCGTACTCGTCAGCTGGGACATTACCGGCGACCCCGACCCTTTCCCTCTCTACCACAGCAGTCAGATCGATATTGGCCAGAACTACGGTGGGTGGGCCAACGATGAAGCCGACGCGTTGATGACTGAGGCCAGAAGCACGGTGGACCAGGAGAAGCGCCGCGCGCTCTATGTCCGGTTTCAGCATCTCTTTGCCGCCGACATTCCCGCCATCCCCCTCTACTACCCGGCCTATACCTACGGCGTCAGCGAGCGTGTCAAGGCGGTGCAGATCGGGCCGCTGAACACGCCGGCCGACCGCTTCGCCACATTCCCCGACTGGTACATTCTCACGCGCCGGGTCCCGGTTAACCAGCAGCTCAGCGAGAGATGAACCGCGCATGGGCGCGGCACGGCCGACTGCGCGTTGAAGCGGGAAATACCGGTTCGCAGGATACTGGCTGAATTTAATTTGACAGGAAAATGGTCTGCGTGTTATAAGAATCGTTACGGATTTGCAGCGGTGGAGAGGGTACTGCTGCCCGTGTGTGAAGGGTCGGACCGCCGGCCTTTGCGATCTACATATTGCCGCAGTGGCGGAATAGGAAGACGCGCTACGTTCAGGGCGTAGTGGGCATTAGCTCGTGGGGGTTCAAATCCCTCCTGCGGCACCAAAGGGACCCAGGCCACAACCCCGGGTTCCTTTTCTATCTTTTCCGAATCGCGAGTGGCACGCACCGCGCCCGTGTCCGGCAAGGAAAGAGAAATGGGTCTTACCGGCGTCGCAATCAACCCAGGCCCGGCTGACGCAAGACGGCAGCGCCACCCTGCCTTCCCGGCGCTGATGCTGCTCGCGGCTGTCGTTGGCCTCTATTTCATCTTTCAGCATATCGACCAACTGCGCGAGTTGACCGTGGTGCAGGCGCAGATCGCGGAGATGCGGCGCAACATTACGCTCGGCCAACAGAGTACGCTGGACCTGCAGGCCGAGTTGCACTACGCGACGAGCGACGAATACGTGGTTCAAATGGCGCGCGGTGAGTTAGGATACGTCCAGGACGGGGACGAGGTCTATATCCTGCTGGGTACGCACCCCGCGGCGGTGGAGAGTGCGCCCGCGGCAGTGCCCGCAGAGGTGGAGGAGGACGCCTTCCGCCCGCTGGATTGGAGCTGGTGGCAATCCCTGCTGCAGCGGTTCCGGGAATAGATGGCAGGCGCCCGCGCTCGAAGTAAGGTCGGTTCGCAAACGGAAAAGACGCCAATTTGACGCACAGCGGCCGCTATGTTAGACTGTCCTGTACTGTGTTGCGGGGTGGAGCAGTGGCAGCTCGTCGGGCTCATAACCCGAAGGTCGCAGGTTCGAATCCTGCCCCCGCTACCTCAGAAGTCAAAGAGCCGCCGAACCGAAATCGGTCGGCGGTTCCTTTTGCAGTCAGGCGACGTAGCTCAGGCGGTTAGAGCGAGGGCTTCATAATCCCTAGGTCGGTGGTTCAAGTCCACCCGTCGCCACTTCCCACATTGTGCTGAAATCCGAAAGCCGTTACGCGTATCCGCCGCGCCCTGCTCCCGCGCCGCTTCAACGCCGCCGCGCTCAGTCCGGCAGCCGGTACGAGCTGGCCTGGATACAGGTAACGCCATCGTCGTCCTGGCCGTAGTAGGCGGTGCAGATCGAGCCGTCGGCCCGCTGCGCGGAGGTCGGGTAGCCAAGGTCGCCATTGGGGAAGTCATCGCGCAGGACCATCTCGTTCCCGATATCCCAGCTGGCGCCGTCGTCGCTGCTCAGGCAGGCGCGGACCCCGAAAGGCGCCCAACGGCGGCCGTAGACGCACAGCAGGCGTCCATCCTGCAGGCGCAGCATGTGCGGCGGCAGGCCGCGCATCGGCGTCGGCTGCGCGCGGCTCCAGCTGCGCCCGCCGTCGTCCGAGTGGCACTGGTAGAGATGGATGTTCGCCTCCTGGTGCGTGCGCAGCTGTGCCAGCACGCGCCCGCCCGGCAGGGCCAGCAGCGCCGGCTCGTAAAATCCGATCTTGTCGTCGAGCGCGATCAGGGACGCGCCGGTCCAGGTGCGGCCCTGGTCGTAGGAGGGCACGACGAAGGACGGGCACGGGACCTGGCTCTCGTCGTAGCAGGGCAGCAGCAGGCTCCCGTCCTCCAGCTCGGTGATCGGGCGCAGTGTATAACCGGAAACAAATGGGGAGACATTGACGCGCGCGCTCCCGCTCCACGTGCGCCCGCCGTCCTCCGAGCGATGCACGTAGGTGCCCTCGGCGATCGGATAGGAGCTGGCCCAGGCAAAGCCCGGCCGCCGGTCATAACCGGCGTAGGCTGCATCGGCGTCAGCTGTGTCGAGCGAGATAAAGCTGTTGCGCGCCGTATTGACCAGCAGCACGCCGCTGGAGAGCTGCACCATGCCCGGGTCGTCCATGCCTGAGAAGTCATATCCGGCGATCACCTGCGGCCCAGTCCAACTCTGACCGCCGTCCTCCGAGCGCAGCAGCATATTGAGCAGGTTCGGGTCGAGATGCGTGATGGTTGGACGCCGCATCGTCTCGCAGAAGGCCAGCACCCAGTCGCCGTCGTGCAGGATCTTGATGTCCGGCCAGGCGCAGTAGGCGTGCGGGTTCCTGTAGATCAGTTGGTGCGTCAGGTCCGGCGGGCGCATGGGAATTCCTCCGCTATATCTGTCCTCTGCTGAGCATATCTCCGAACGGGTTGTCGCGGATATCCAGCGGGAAGTCGACGCGGGCCAGCCCCTGCCGCTGCGACTCGTAGACCGCCATGATCATCTCGAGCGCGGCGCGGCCCTGCCGCCCGCTCGAAACGCTCTCACGGTCCTGCTCGATGCAGTCGACCAGGTCGTTCACCGCGTTGATCCACGCGTGTTGCCGCTGCGTGGGGACCGGCTCCCAGTCGACCGGCTCGGTGCCGCCGCGCCAGCGGTGCAGATAGGGTTCCCAGCCGTAGCCGGCGGACCGCTCCAGGCTGTTGAACGCGCCGTGCTGGATCGCCAGCCGGCCTTCATCCCCTTCGATCAGGATCTCGTAGGTACCGTAGCGCCGCCGTCCCCCCGACTCGAAGAAGAAGAGAGTGCCGCTGTCCATGCGGAACAGCCCCGCCCCCAGGTCTTCGATCGTGACCGTCTTGTTGCCGCGTTCGACCGTCGCGAAAACCCACTCCGGGTCGCCGGCATAGAAACGGATGAGATCGAAGATATGCGTGGCGTCGTGCATCAACTGACCGCCGCCGGCCGTCTCGTAATGCGAGTGCCAGCTGGCAAGATTGAACTGATCGGTCGTGAGCAGGTTGGCGCGGATGGTGCGCAGATTGCCGATTTCGCCCTGCTCGATCATCTCCTTCACATTGATGTAGTTCTGCTCGAAGCGCATCGAATGGTTGACGATCAGCTTGGCGTTGGCGCGGTCGCAGGCCGCGATCATGCGGTCGGCCTCTTCGAGGTGGAAGGCCATCGGCTTTTCGCACAGAATGCCGCGCACGCCGGCCGCGGCCGCGGCGATCGTCACCGGCCCCTTCAGATTGTCGAGCGTGCAGACGCTGATGATATCCACGTCGGCCTGCGCCAGCATCTCCTCGTAGCTGCTGTAGCGCTGCGGGATCGACCACTGTTCGCAGAAGCTATCCAGTTTATCCGGGTCGATGTCGGCGGCGGCCGCCAGCTGCGTATCAGGCACCTCTGTATAGCCCTTGGCGTGCATCGCCGCCACCCGGCCGCAGCCGACGATTCCCGCAGTGTAACGCTTGCCGTCCGTCATTTGTTTTCTCCTGCCGAGGTGGCGCCCGTGAAGGTGCGCATCATCAGGGAACTGACGACCGCCGGCGGGCGCATGGGGTTCCTGCGCTAAATCTGTCCTCTGTCGAGCATCTCTCCGAACGGGTTGTCCTGGATTGCCAGCGGGAAGTCGACGCGGGCCAGCCCGCGACGCTGCGACTCGTAGACGGCCATGATCATCTCCAGCGCGGCGCGGCCCTGGCGCCCGCTCGAAATGCTCTCGCGGTCGTTCTCGATGCAGTCGACCAGGTCGGCCACCACGTTGATGACGGCGTTGTCCCGCTGCGTGGCGACCGGCTCCCATTCAACGGGCTCGGTTCGCGCCCGCGCCAGCGGTGCAGGTAGGGCTCCCAGGCCCAGCCGCCCCTGTTGCTCCAGGCTGTTGCGTGCGCCGTGCTGGATCACGAGGCGGCCTTCGTCGCCGTCGATCAGGATTTCGAAGCAGCCGTAGCGCCGCCGCCCGCCCGACTCGAAGAAGAAGAGGCTGCCGCTGTCCATGCGGAACAGGCCGGCCGACAGGTCCTCGATCGTGATCGCCTTGTTGCCGCGCTCCACCGTGGCGAAGACCCACTCAGGATCGCCGGCGTAGAAGCGGATCAGATCGAACAGGTGCGTGCCGTTGTGCATCAGCTCGCCGCCGCCGGCGGTCGCGAACTGTGAATGCCAGCTGCTCGGATCGCGCTGGTCGGTCGAGAGCAGGTTGCCGCGGATGGTGCGCAGGTGGCCGATGTCGCCGCGCTCGATCATCGTCTTCACTTCGATGAAATTCTTCTCGAAGCGCATCGAATGGTCGATCACCAGCTTGGCGCCGGCGCGGTCGCAGGCCGCGATCATGCGGTCGGCCTCCTCCAGGTCGAAGGCCATCGGTTTTTCGCAGAGGATGCCGCGCGCGCCGGCCTCGGCCGCGGCGATGGTCGCCGGGCCGTGCAGGCTGTCCAGCGTAACGACGCTGACGATGTCCAGGTCGGCCTGGGCCAGCATCTCTTCGTAGCTGCCGTAACGCTGTGGGATCGACCACTGTTCGCAGAAGAGGTCGAGCTTGTCGGGGTCGATGTCGGCGGCGGCGACCGGCTGTGTATCGGGCACGATGGTATAGGCCTCGGCGTGCAGCCCCGCCATCCGGCCGCAGCCGACGATTCCCACCCTGTAGCGCTTGTCGTCGGTCATTTGAATGCTCCCACCAGGGCGGCGCCGGCGAAGGTGCGCATCATCAGGATGATAATAATTGCGGTCGGGATCGACGCGATCACGTAACCGGCCATCAGCGGCCCGAACATGACCTGGTTGTTGCCGGTGAACCTCGCCAGCCCCAGCATCAGCGTGAACTTCTCCGGCGAGCGCAGCACCAGCAGCGGCCACACATAGTCCCCCCAGGACGAAAGGAAGGTGAGCAGGCCGACGATCGCCATGATCGGCCGCGAAAGGGGCAGCGCGATCATCCGGTACATCTGCAGCTCGGTGCCGCCGTCCATCCTGGCCGCTTCGAACAGCTCCTCCGGCAGGTCGGAGAAGAAGCCGGTCAGCAGAAAGACGGCGAAGGCAAGCCCGCCGGCGATATAGGGCAGGATCAGGCCCCAGAGCGAGTTCATCAGCCCGAACTCGACGATCAGCAGGTAGCGGCCGATCAGGGTCAGGACGCTGGGGATCATCAGTAGCGACAGCACCAGGTAGTAGGCCGCGTCGCGCCAGGCGAAGTCGATGCGCGCAAACGCGTACGCGGCCAGAGACGCGCACAGCAGCACGCCGGCGACCGCGCCGAGGCTGACGAGGCTGCTGTTGATGATGGAGCGGTAGATTTCGTTCCACGCCATCACATAGTTGTTCAGCTGCAGCGGGAAGGCCGGCAGCCAGAAATTTTCCAGCAGCTGCTTGAAGCTCTTGAAAGAGGTGAGAATGGCAATGAAAAAGGGAAAGAAGGTCAGAAAAAGGAGAAACACCAGCACCGCATGATGCAGCGAATTCTTGAGCTGCGCGCCAAGCTCCGACTGCGCATCGTCATGCGTCGACGAGAAGGGACCGTCGACTGTCTGCTCGGTCATCATGTCTCCCTTGTGCGTCGGGTGCGGGCGAAGGGCGACGTCGTGTAGCGGAAGCTCAGCAGCGTCAGAATGAAGATGGCGATGAACATGGTTACGCCGATGGTTGCGCCGTACCCCATATGGTCGCCGCGGAAGGCGGCCATAAAGAGCAGCAGGCCGGGCACCAGCGACGCCTTGGCCGGCCCGCCCGCCGTCATGATCAGCACAAAGGCGAAATCCTGGATGATGCCGATCATCGTCTGGATCGCCACCAGCTGGATCGAGGTGACCACGAGCGGGATGTCGATGCGGACCATGCGCTGCCAGACATTGCAGCCGTCCATCACCGACGCGTCAAGCACCTCACTGGGGATCTGCTGCAACCCGGCGTAGAAGATCATGAACGGCCAGCCGGATATCCAGGGGAAACTGACCATCAGCAGCGCCAGAATCACCAGGCTCGGCTCGGACAGCCACGCTGTCTGCCACTCTTCCAGGCCGAAACTCCCCAGCATGCGATTGAGCACGCCGATCTTCGGCAGCGGGTTGTAGATGAATTTCCAGATCATGATCGTGACCAGGAAGGGGACGACCATCGGCAGGACGAAGAGCGTGCGGTACCAGTACTTGGTGCGTTCCCGCCGCAGGTTGAAGACCAGCTCCGCCACCAGGAAGGGGGAGATGCGCTGCAACATCCAGCCGAGGAAAAACCAGCCGAGATTGCGCGTGGAGATGTGCATGTTGGGGTCGGAAAACATCTTGGTGAAGTTCCCGAACCCAATGTACCGTTCCACCGTGAAGCCGTCCCAGCGGAAGAAGGTATGATAGATGACGTTGAGGGTCGGCTGGTACATGAAGATGGCCAGAAAGAGGAAGGTGGGCAGCAGAAAGAGGAACGCGGTCAGATTGCGGCGCAGCGTACGGCGGCGGCCGCTCCACAGTCTACTGTCGAGACCGGTGTCGGCAGTCTGTACTGACATGGGGTTCGCAAGGGCCCGTGGTCAGTGATCTGCTGATCACTGACCACGGGCCACTATCCATTGCAGTTAGGCGTTGAACGGCATCACGAATGGCTCGGTCGGGACCGTGTAGTCGCCCCACGGCGGCGGCGTGTAGTCGGCCCTCAACTTCTCCCACTCTTTGGCCTCTTCCTGCAGCTCCTTATCGACGAGGAAATTCTCGATGAAGGTCGGCAGCACATCGATCTGTACCTGAATCATCTCTTCCAGTGTCATAGTGTCGGCGAAGTAGGCCTGAAGCGCCGAGAACCACTCGTACCAGAAATGCCAGTCGCCGATGCGGTCGGAGGAGAATCCGGGCTTGGCCGTCTTCTTTTCATAGTCGCTGACCAGGGCCTTGACATCGTCGTCGAGCTCAATTCCTTCGAGGCCCCTGATCGTCGGCAGCACCAGGTTGGTGCCAAACCGCTCCTGGATCAGCCGCTCCGAATTGGCCGGCGTCGTCATGAACTTGAGAAAATCGATCGCCAGGTCGACGTGCCCGCGTTCGCGCGCAGTCCTGGTCACCGTCTTGCTCTCGGTCGAGCGCGCGATCAGCCAGGTTGGGTCCTCTTCGCCCCACGGTGTCAGCTTATTGGTCAGGCGCGGTAGATTGAAGACGCCGAACCTGTCGGTGCCGCCCAGCTCCATCAGCTGCGGCCAGATGCGGACGGCGTGCCACACCATCGCCGACTGCTCCGTCATAAAGATCTCGCCATAGCCGATCGCATTGGTCGTCTGCGCCATCTGCAGGTAGCCGGGCTGGAAGTAGTTCGTAACCTCTTTCCAGATGCGGGTCGGCTCGACCCAGTAGGGCGAGTCGAAGCGCACGATGCCGGCGATGGAGGCGCGGGTCTGCTCGACATCGGTGCAGAAGCCGTCGCCGTTGAGGTCGATCAGGTCGAACAGCCCCATCGACCGGACCAGGTAGTCGACCATCCGGTCCCACTCCCAGCTGAGCAGCGTGCTCTCCAGCGGGATCATGCCCGCATCGAGGATCTGCTGGCACGACTGGTAGTAGTCGTAATAGGTCTTTTCGGGGGGTCCGGAGAGGCCGGCCTCGGCGTACATCTCCTTGTTGTAGGCGATCACCAGTCCCGGGTTGCCCCAACCCATGGGAATGTCATAGTTGTTGCCGTCGGCCAGCACCAGCGGCTGCACATCCTCGTACCACTGGTCGACCCAGCGCTCGTGGCCGGGCTGGTCCGAGGGCATGTAGTGATTGGGCTGATCCAGGTACTCGGTCGTCGCGATAATCGCGTCCTTGTCGTAGATGAAGGAGAGGCCGTACATGAAGGTGATGTCCGGCAGCGTTCCTGCCGCCGCGCCGGCCTTGAAGTAGGTCGGCTGGGTCATCGCCTCCGTCGCCTTCCACGGCTCCTCGAAGGTCACCTCGACACCGGGGTGCATCTCCTCGTACTCTGCCGCGATGTGGAGGATCTCGTGCAGCGCGACCGGCGTGTCCGCGGTCACCTTGCCCGGAACGTACTGCATGTCGATGGTCAGCTCGCCGGTCATGCCTGATCCTTCGGCGCCATCGTCATCCGTGGCCGCCGGCGCAGGCGGCGTTCCGCAGGCGGCGATTAGCCCGGCAGCAGCGAGGCCGCCGGTCGCGATCAGGAATTGGCGGCGAGACAGTGCTCTGTTCATTTCAGACTCCTTTTTGATTCAGTAAAGCCGAAAACGACTACGTGATAAGCGAGGAGAATGACAGCTGGAAGAGAAGTTCGCGCTGCACTATAACATCCCACGCTCAGGCGGTCAAGCAGCTGCTTCGGCCGGTCATGCGCCATGGACGCACAGGGCGATTGCATCCAATCGGGCCAAGACCTGCGACACGACCTGATTCAAGCCCAACTCCGAAAAAGCAGCCGAAAACGATTGACAAGTAGGGGCACCCCTTGTGGGCGCCCTTCGTGGGCTATTGTGGGCGCCCTTCGTGGGCTATTGTGGGCGCCCTTCGTGGGCTATTGTGGGCGCCCTTCGTGGGCTATTGTGGCGGCCGGATTCAGATGCGATTGCCCTGCATGGACGCCGCAAAAGCATTGACGTTCACTCTGGTATATAATACAGTCAGCCGGCGGTCGCACACGCGCCGCCGCCCCAGGAATCTGCCAACGAAAGTGAAAAACCATGAGTGCAACACCACTTGCCGGCACGCTTGAATCTGGGAACAACCTCCCCGCACCCCGCAGCGAAGAGGAGCTCGACCTGCTGCTCTCCGAGCCCTCGCCCGCGGCGCTGGCCGCGCTGGAAAGGCTCGACTCCGACCTGGTCGTCCTCGGCGTCAGCGGCAAGATGGGCCCGACGCTGGCGCGCATGGCGGCGCGCGGCCTCGACAAAGTCAACTCCCCCCACCGCGTCTACGGCGTCGCCCGCTTCAGCCAGCCGCGCGTCCGCGACCGGCTGGAGGGCTGGGGCGTACAGACGGTCACCTGCGACCTGCTGGACCGCAGCGAGCTGGCCGGGTTGCCGCACAGCGGCAGCGTAATCTACATGGCGGGCCAGAAGTTCGGCACCACCGGCAACCAGCACATGACTTGGGCGATCAACACCCATTTGCCAGGTTTGATCTGCGAACGCTATCCCGACGCCCGCATCGTCGCCTTTTCCACGGGGAATGTCTATCCGCTCGTGCCGGTCGTCGCCGGCGGCCCCCGCGAGGACCACCCGCTCGCGCCCGTCGGCGAATACGCCATGTCCTGCCTCGGCCGCGAGCGCGTATTCGAGTACTTCTCGCGCTCACATGGCCTGCGCTGCGCCATCGTCCGCCTCAACTACGCGGTCGAGATGCGCTACGGCGTGCTGGTCGACATCGCCCGCAGGGTGCATGCGGAGCAGCCGGTCGCCCTCGACATGGGCGCGGCCAATGTCATCTGGCAGGGGGACGCCAGCGCGCAGGCGCTCGCGCTGCTCGATCACTGCGCCGCGCCGCCGTTCGTTCTCAACGTCACCGGCCCCGAGACGGTCTCGGTGCGTCGCGTGGCCGAAACATTGGGAGACCTGTTCGGCAAAAGGCCCCGCTTCAGCGGCGAGGAGGCGCCGACCGCGCTGCTCAACAACGCCGCCAAAGCGGCGCAGATCTTCGGCTACCCACTCGTCTCGCTTCAACAGATGCTCGAATGGATCGCCGCCTGGGTGCAGAACGACGGCGCCACGCTGGATAAGCCGACCCATTTCGAAACGCGCGACGGGAGTTTCTGATGCCGCAATCCTTGTCTGAATTGAGACAGCATCTGCAGGAAGGGCAGGTGATCCCGGCGCACCCGCTGGCGCTGACCGCCGACCTCAAGCTGGATGAGCGGCGCCAGCGCGCGCTGACCCGCTACTACTGCGCGGCCGGCGCCGGCGGTGTCGCCGTCGGTGTGCACACGACCCAGTTCGAGCTGCACCAGCCCGAATACGGGTTGTTGGATCCGGTGCTGGCGCTGGCCTCCGAGACGGTGGACGAGCATCTGCACGCGAATCCCCGCCCCTTCGTCAAGGTGGCCGGCATCCTGGGCGATACGGCCCAGGCCGTGCGCGAAGCCGAAACCGCGCTGGCGCACGGCTACGACGCCGGGCTGCTCAGCCTGCGCGCCCTGCCGCACGCGTCGGTGTCCCGGCTCCTGGAGCACAGCCGCCGCGTCGCCGAGGTGATCCCCGTCATCGGCTTCTACCTGCAGACCGCGGTCGGCGGCCAGGCGCTGCCCTACCGCTTCTGGCGCGAGTTCGTCGAGATCGAGAACATTGTGGCGATCAAGATCGCGCCTTTCGACCGCTACAAGACGCTCGACGTCGTGCGCGCGCTGGCCGGTTCGTGCCGCGGCGGCGAGATCGCGCTCTACACGGGCAACGACGACAACATCGTCGCCGACCTGCTGACGGAGTTCGACTTTGGCGCCGGCGGGGCCGCGTTGCGCATCGTCGGCGGGCTGCTCGGCCAGTGGGCCGTCTGGACGCGGGAAGCCGTCTCGATGCTGCGCGCCATCCACGAACAGGCGGCCGCCGGCACAGTCGACTACCGGCGCTGGCTCACCTACAACGTCCAGATGACGGACGCCAACGCCGCGGTGTTCGACAGCGCCAACAGTTTCCACGGCTGCATTTCCGGTGTGCACGAGGTGCTGCGGCGGCAGGGGCTTCTGCAGGGGACCTGGTGCCTGAGCCCGGCGGAGAGCCTGTCGCCCGGCCAGTGCGAGGAGCTCGACCGCGTCTGCCGAACCTATCCTCACCTGACCGACGACGAATTCGTGGCCGCGCACAAGGACGATTGGCTGCGTTAGAAGGGCAGTGGCCGGTGGTCAGTGGCCGGTTGCCAGTGGTCAGTAGCCAGTAGCCGGTTGCCGGTTCTTGCGCGGGTCATTGCTCCGTGTCTGGGGCATTCCGGTATCTGTTGCCGGCGGCAGCCGGGCGGGCCGGCTGAGGCAAATGTTGGGAGCGCTCAAGGGCGGTCAGCGATCGACTGGGAACAACCTGGCGAGGACGGGCAGGCGCCGTATTTTCGGCGGCGGCAGATGACCTGTTGCGATGCAGCTGCCGGTTCATTTGCCGGCAAGCAGGTCTCCGGCTGTCCTCGCGCTCTGCCGTCTTGCGAGGTTCCTGGGGACTCGGCTGCATGTATGCAGAGGGCACCTTGCGCCAAGTCTGCTAACGGACAGAAAGCACTATAGAATTGATGTTCTACATCCTGAATCTGTCAATCGCCAAAGGGCAGTATACAGCGTCGACGTACATTGGTCTGCGACGGCGGTTTGGAGGTACCTTTTCCTTCCCGTTTCGTGGTTGAGTTATTGGGGCCGAACTCATGGCTCATTGGGCACGTCCAGTCTGATGCTGGGGATGTGGGGAATGAGGCTGGCGCGTCATCTGTATGTACATGGGTCGGGCGGCAGGCCGAGAAGGCTCGCCGGCGATGGTCGAACGTCGGATGTACCTCTATCCAGAGATTGTCGAGGCAGCGCGTCAGTTCTACGCATGTTAAAGCCGACGATGACCTTGTTCTTCATCATCGCCGAAAGGTTGTCGGTTGCCGCAGTTCCTTGCGAAATCGATGGCACCATCCCCGTTGACGGTGGGAGGCGCTTCGTCGCGCTACGGCTGCTATGTGTCTTCGGCATCATAGAACCTCCACCCTTCGAATTGGCGTTGATCTCCAATGGCGTCGCTGATGATTCCCGGCTGGACCTCGACTCTCAGACGCACTATCACACCTTCGCTGACATACTGATGCGATCCCCCCCGATACGCTTTCGGTCAAAGCACATCGAAAGGTATATGAACTAGGCCCCAATGACAGGGCTACGAGAGAGTAGAAATAAGGCTCATCAAGACGAAAAAAATCGTTTCATTTGATAGCTCATTCTTGGTAGACGCGTAGAATTGTCTTCATATCCCGCCAGTGCCTCTCGACAAACCGGACGCTGGTTTCCCATTCTCCCAGCTTCACCGGCACTTCGAGCCCTTCCGCACTCTGCAGAGCATGATATAACTCTGCTTCTTGTTCTTCGTCACACTTCACGAACTCCTGATACATTGCAGCGCACAGTGGACAGAGCGCTAAGAACTGAGCGTCTTGCTCCTTGCCGAAGTACTCCAACGAAAGGGCTTCTACCGCCTCAAAGTAATGCTCACCATCGCGCTTCCTGAACGGCATTTCACTCTCGCAAATCTGGCATACCATCTGGTCAGAATCATTCGTGTATAGATTTCTAAGCCAAGTCTTGGGGTCAATACTTGTCCGTGAAGTCCTTACGCTTCTTGGTCTCGTCTCAAATTCCTTGCCTGAAGCATTTTCCATACGTTCTCTAAGTCGTTCTTGCCTTCGCTCAGGGTTGGTGGTATTTCTCTGTGGGAACTCCGCTTGATTTTCTTGGTGCCTTTGAAGTAAGGATGCTATTTCTCTTCTAACTTCAGGAGGTGCCTCGTCAATCTGCCTTGCGACTTCAAGAGACTCTTCAGATATTCCGCTGTCTTCTGCAAATTGCGCAACGATATCTTTTTTCATCCCCAAACAGTCCGCTAATTTTTCATCACGGACAAAAAACTCGGGAAGATCTTCAAGGGTAACCTCACTCGGTTTGCACATATTTCCGTCCGGGGCCGGCAGCCATGCTGTGTATATCAGCAACCTGCCAAACTCGGATACTTGGTTCTCTCTATAACTTCCCTCATAAGTTTGGCGGCTTGATTTCTCAACGACTCCGCGAATGCAGTCAGAGTTAGGAACAGCAATTTTGTTCCAGATGAATGCGCTCTTTTGCAGGGTAGGAGTATCTAAGGCGAGTTCCAGACCATCAATCTTGATATTGGGATCAAACCCGTTAAGCCCTCTTTCATGCCGGCCATGCTGATCACGTATTTTGACATGCTTTTCCAAATTGCCTTCTCTTCGTTTGATCCTTACAGTTTCTATGACTCCAAGATTCCTAAACAATACAGATTGCGGGTGGTCTAAGTTGACACATGCAAATGAATCGTTCCCGGAGAAATACATGTGCAACTCTTCATTTCTAAAATAGACTTGGAATGGCCCCCGGTAGACAGTTTTTCCCGAATGTGGACTCTCAGCAAGAATAAACGGGATTTCAAGCAACTGTTTCCGAAGTCGATTCTTCTTTTCTTGTGAATCAGTCTCGTATGCGCGTTCAATCCTCTTAAGGTCAAACCTGTTTTCTTCGATGGAGACTGCAATGCGATCGTTTCGATACTTCGGGAGAATCTTTTCAATGACTTCGGCAACCAAGTCCAGTTCTGGGATTCCCAACTGGCTCAAGAAACGACGAGCTCCTTTATTCTCAGAGAGTCCCAACTTCACGATAGGAAGCGAAGTGTCGATATCCGTCCTACTAGCCAAATATGCGTTTGGAGATCCGTTAGCTCGGAATGGACTCACATGTGTCCCGTCCTGAAGGCGGAGAATAGGTTCGTTTCGGAGTATACCTCCTGCTTGCCAGTGCCGCGGGGGACGCCATAGGGCCTCTTGTCCAGACAGAAACTTGTAGAATTCAATAAACCACTCGTCGGATTGGCAAGCCAAAAATTGCTCGTTTAATCTGCGGGCAACCATTTCTGGGTCAACTTCCACAACCTCAAGTTCAGACCGGAGATATCGCCAAAGGGCGGGAGTTCGCCGTTCGGAAATTTCGGACGACAGCCACTTAGTAACGTCCGTCGTCTGGAGCAATTGGCGAAGCTGATTCGAATTGAGCAGTTTGGTCAACCGCTCGCTACCGGCGATCTTAGCGTTTCGAGCAGCAACAAACGTGCCATCATCAGCCGGGAGAAGCTCTTCGTCCATTAGAGTCCTGCGCACTTTGCTGAAGATAGGGTAGAACAAACTGGAATCCGAGAAATCGTCCATCCCGATGGGCAAGGCTTCTAACAGAGACACCGATGACAATCCCATTTCTTTCAACTGTAGCAGAGACTCAGCAACCAACTCAGCAGTTTGCTTGATTAGCTCCCTATTCCAAGCATCATGTTCGGGGATATTGTCGCGTGCAGGCGTTGTCCGATAGGGCCCCTGAAGCAAGAAGCCCAATCCTGTAGTTTTTTCGGTTGGAAAATAGACGACCAGCGGTGCTGAATGAATCCTCATGATACTCTCCGTCTCATCTCTTGTGCTGTTTTCAAGCCGAAATCCTATTTCAACGGCCCCCTGACCACTGTTATCAGGAACCGTCACTGGCTTTTCAAAGATAAGCCAGTCTTCGCTCTCGTCCTGACCGTTGTTGTGTCCGATAACTGTAACGCGGTGCGCGGTCTTACAATTGTCAACTTGCTCGACTTCCTTGAGGTACTGCCCTTCTTCCTGGGCTGGCTCAACGCGCCATTCAATTTCGTCAATCCGCCTCAAGAACAACATTACACTTGGCCCAAGCCTCCGCAACTTTTGCAAAATCAGATCAAAAGCTTTCCTCTCGGACAACTCGGTGTGATCGAAAGGAAAGATGAATAAGGTTTCATCTGGCTCGATTGAAAGGCCGGGACTCGGTTCTTTCGCTTCAGGACGGATGTATCGTTTTATTGCGAAATGTTCATCGCCGGAATGAATCTCAGGAGAAGCTGTGAAGGCGTATACTGACTTGAAACCAATGCCAAATGTGCCAATTTGGGCGAAATCCTCTTTCTTGGTTCCCATTAGTACGTCAGAAATACCCCTTACATCTTCCTCATTGAACAATTCCCCAAAGTGTCTAAATTCCAGTCTGTCCTGGAACAAGACAAACTGCACTTTACAGGAAAGATCGTCTCCCCGATTGTTCCTGACCCGCCTATCCAAAGCATCCTCAGCATTTTGCAATAGCTCATAGATAAAATGAGATTTCTCACTGTACAGCTGCTCAGAAATCAGACGTCCCATATCGTCGAATTCTTCGCCGCGTCGACGTATATTGTCCTGGCAGATTTTTTTGTAGTTGCTTGGCATAGTGCCCCCTCTTGTATCGACAGTCTTTCCAATTTCATCAAAGGCCGAGTAATCGATCACTTCAACCGTTTCCAAAGGATCACAATTTTACATCCTTATACATGCTTTACGGTCAAGACCCCGTATGCCACAGGTTCGTGGACAACATCCGCTCTCCCCATGGCGCTATCCAACTCCTGGATTCTCCGGGTGAAGTCCGCCTCCGCGCTGTCGACTTGCGATCGGCGCATCCTCCGTATCTTCTCATTGTTTGCTTGTTCAAGCTGCTCATTGAGAAGCCCTACGCGTGCTTTATGACTGGTTGACAGGCTTTCTCTGCGGTACGCGGCCAACTCCTGCGTCCGTCGTTGATGCTCTGCGCGTGCTGCAGACCATAGTTGATAATGTTGTGCCTCCAGTTCGTCCCAAACAGGCGGGATGTTGTCTCCCTGTTCATCCGGCGCGACATCCACCGCTTTCTCAAGTAGACTGTCGAGGTGCGGCGTTACCGCGTCCGACGAGGCGATTGGCTTGAGCGCGAGATCCTCTCTGATGCCGTGGAACTGCCACTGGTAGATGACAAATTCGTAACGGCCAGCCGGTACCTCGTTGGCCTGCACCTTCAGCTTGGCAACCGCTTTCTGAACGGTATGGGAAAGTAGCGCCGCCGCCTGTTTCACCAATGGATGCAACGGCATGATGAAAGCAGCATCAGGATGTTCTGTGGCGCAGTTCGACTCAAAAGTCATGGCCAAATGTTGATCCGTCCCTTTCAGCCATTTTTCCCATTCGCGATAGGCGAGCGCGTCTTGGCGGGGAAGTTTCTGCAAATCACGCAAGAGGATGGTACGCGCCTCCTGTGAGAGACGGAGCGTTCTCAGGGGCCTCTCTCCCAGGATGAACTCCTGATCCTGTCCACATGCCTGCTGTAGATAGAGCGCGACGAGCCTGTGGATGGATGTCGAAGTCAACCAGAAGCTGGAGGCGTCTTCAATCTCCCTCTTCATCCGGTCCTCAGGAAGGCGGATGCCGAAAAGCTCCATCTGTTTCTGTTCCAGCGCCGCTTGCTCTTGTACCAGACGAATATTGTTATCCGCCAGCTGCTGCAATTGAGCCCCTCGCTCCTCTTCGTTCAGAGTGTAGTTTTCAGCGATATTCCTGATCTCTCTGGTGATGTCCCCGAGGATCTCTTCGCTGCCGCCTAGGGCGCTCTCGAACACGCCGATGCGAACGAGACAACGCTCGTAGATGTCGGCGTCCACCGTCCCCGGGGTGATCAGATTGACAATGGCAATACTTTCACTCTTCTGGCCTACCCTGTCGATACGACCGATTCGTTGCTCGACACGCATTGGGTTCCACGGCAGATCATAGTTCACAATGCAGTCGCAGAACTGGTAATCCAACCCTTCACAACCGATTTCCGAAAACAGCAGGATGTCGAGAGTGTTGCTGTCTTCTCGCGGCATCGCGAAACGATTGCGAAGCGCAAGGCGCTCCTCGTCGGGCGTCCCGCCGTGGAGCATGCCCACCCGCAGCCCGTCTTCCTTGAGACGTTCGAACAGATAGTGCAGAGTATGGCGAAAGCTGCTGAACAGCATCACCTTGTTGTTGGGCAGGTTCTGCTTGTCCCGGATGATATCGTGAAGGCGTTCATACTTCGGATCGGAAGGGTCGAGCGCACGCGCTTGCTCAAGAACGGCCTGAATCTTCAGCTGGATGGAGTCGACGGCATCACTTCGCATAATGGGCACCGTATTGTCGGCTTCGGTCCATTCCAATTCGTCAATGTGACGGTTCAAGATGTTATCGAGAAATGGCGCAAGTCCAAAGAGGCAGCTTGCAGCCTGCCGCCTGATCGTCGTCATCATAAAATTAACGCTGATATCGCTGTGAAGCCGGCTGAAAATCTCCGCCTGTACCTGGAGCAGAGCGTCGTGAAGCTTTTTCTGGCCGGCTGTGAACGAAACGGCTACAGTCTCGGGTTTTCGAATCGTGAACTCACCGATATCGCGACGCCGCGTTCGGTTGATGATGCCTGAGAACGTATGCAGCGCCTCTATGTCCGTGATGAGTTGAATTCTTTCGTCTTCGGCACCGCTCGCAGCAGCGGATGCGTTCCAAGTCGGGGAGGCTTCTCTCCGCAGCTTCTGGGCGGCAACACTGGATTCGACATTCTGCTGATTTGAGTGGCCCCACGTTAAGACCCGTCCTCTGATCCGGTTGAACTCAGGACTGTGACTGAGGATCGCTCGTCCCCAGTCGGTGGAAGCCGCCTTGTTCAAGGGCTTCGGCCGCGCGCGCTGACCAGTCCGGCTCCTGCGCGCGTGCATGGTTCACCGCCTGGTTAATAAAAGGATTTGGCTCCGCCATATGTTTGAAGCTTTCCTGATCCATGATGAGATCGGGGCGAAGCGCATTCAGAAGAACAAACAGGTCATGGCTGCCAAGTTGGATTGGGGTAGCGGTCAGGAATACCGCCGCTTCTGCATGATCGCAGAAAAATCCTACGGCCCTGTGGGCATAGGTCTCCTGATTACGGATATGATGCGCTTCATCCACGATCACGAGATCGAAACGTGGAGGCGGATCCAAATCCAAGAGACCCTTTCTGGGTCTTCGCTTGCCCTCAGCCCCTGAACCGTAAACAAGTGCGTCGTCGAGTAATGAATAAGGGAGTATGACTTTCTGATGCTGATCAGGCCACACCCCTTCCAAGTCCAACTCGTCAATGCAGTATCTCAGCGTAGGACCATCAAGAGGAGTGAAACGCTCCTCAAACCGTTTCATCTCGCTCTCCCACTTTCGTTCGGTCACCAATGGACGGGGACATATAATGAGAACGGACCTGATATCCCGCCTGGCCTGTAGTTCCCGGAGGATCAATCCAGCCTCAATGGTCTTGCCAACGCCGACACCATCCGCGATCAACAGCCTCGGGCGATCTGACCGAATGAAGCGCAGGACAGGCCGGAACTGATAGGGTATAAAGTCAACCCGCGCCGCGTTGAGCGAATACAACGTCGACAGGCTGGGATGCCGAATCTGGAGGGCAGTCAGATAGGCGTGAAACTGGTCAAGCGAAAGAAACTGAGCTTCATCACGTGGCGCTTCAGCCTTCAATTGTGAGGCGTAATACGACTGGATGGTCCCCCCTACAAATACCTTGACGCGGTTCTCAGGCTGGCCCGGCAACAGTTCGACGACAGCGCCTTTCACGGAGGGATCGGACCTCAACATCACAATCTGGCCTGGTGAAAACTCAGGGGAATGTTCTTCGATCCTCAGAGGGCCCTCACTTTCATCGATCGCAATCTGATCCGGAGACAGACCAACCGATTCGTAGGTGCGTCCGTCACGGTCGCTGAACTCAACTTCAAACGCATTGCCGTCTGCAAGAATCTCTACGACTGTACCGACTTGCCCACGTCGAAGATCGTATTCGGGGATATCTCCTGTCAAGGCAACTACATCGAATAGTTTGATATTCATGTGCTCTCACCTCCTACAATCGACATCGGAAAGCAAGTTGTCAATCTCGGCGCATCGGAACTGTGCTCGATAATCCAGGCACTTCGGACTGTGGCCCGTCTGCCTTGCCGGACAAGCTCGAAGTCTACATTGTAGCGCTGGCCATACGCGTCGCGTCGTCCCAATTGTGCGTCGTTTGTCTTGACCGCTTCCAACAAGACACTGCGTAACTCTTGCGCATCACTAGCAGTTATGCCAAGCATAGCGACGAATAGACGAGCTTTGTGTTTCCCGTGTTCATGCGTCGAATTCAGGCAGTAATCACGCAGTTTGCGAATGTCCACGACGGCATGTTCGGCCTCTGGCACTTTCATCAAAATACTGAATTGGTCATGGTTGGCCCCAGTCGTTAGGCCACGAAATGGGAAGAATAAGGTGCATCTAGGCGAATGTGGCCGGCTCAGAACAGAACACGATATGGTGAGCCCCGATCTTTGGACCACAGGACGGGAAACATAAAGTGCATCCAGACGGATGCGGCCGGTTCTAATCAGAGTCTGGAGTGCTCTTCCGCCTACGTGCGATAGTTGAGACTTTAGTGCGGTCTCTCATGGTTGTAGAAGACCCTGGCCCGTCTTCCAGCAGGTGCCGTTTTCAGGCCCGTATCAGGCCGGCATGAATCTCTGTGTTCACTGGACAACTGGCTAGTCGTCTTGCTGCCTTCCAGCGCTTCCAGCGCAATCCGAAACTTGTAGGCCGCCGAGTGGCGCCGCCGTTTCTTGACCATCGTTCTGCCCCTCCACAGGCTGGGTGAACTGTTCCATTATACACCTTAGCTTGTGGTCCAGTTTTTTTGGGCCCACTTCAACCGCAGTCAATAGTGAAATCCAAATCCTCGTCGAATAGTCGTTACTCTCCGCAATCAGCATTTGTCGTTTGGGCTTAGTGCAGTTCGAAATCCTCCATGACAGTTTCAAATTCGAATGCGAGATAGAAGTGGCGCCGCTCCAGTCGGTCACGTGTCGGCAGTTCGCCAAGCTATAGGCGCAGGCGCGCGATCGTATGGCGTGTAGGGCAGAGCAGTTACCGACTCACGCGGCTTTGGCGTCGCCTGCGCGAAGTGGTAGATTGACGGCATCTATGTCAGTATTTTGTCAACCGTTTGCGCGTCCGCCGGGCAACTTATTCACATGCCGCACCAGACGGAACCGAGCGCCAACAACGCGTTAGGCAACCTGCTCCAGGCGATGCTGCCGCGCAGCGAGGTCCGGTCGGAGCACACCGGCCTGATCGCCGGCCAGCCGGGACTTCGGCCCGACATTCTCATCACCGCGGCCGGCAGCGCGCCGGTGGTGATCGAGGCGGAGTACATGCCCGCCGCGCACGCCGAAGAGGAAGCGAAGCAACGGCTCGGGCTGGAAACGACCGTCTTTGGACGGACCATCGAAGCCGCCATCGCCCTGCGCTACCCGAGCGACGTGGGCGATGCGAACGATCTCCACGCCGTCCTGTCAGAGGCCCGCCTGTCATACTGTGTTTTTACTGAGAACGGCGGCGCCGAACGCTTTCCCGAGTCCGGCTGGCTGGACGGAAGCGTCGAGGACCTGGCCGACATGGTGCGCCTCGTCTCCGTCCCCCAGCATGCCGTTGACCAGGCAACCACCACCCTGCAGGAGGGCATCGACGCCGCGGCCAAGTTCCTCGATGAGATAGACCAGACCCGTCCCGGCATCACCGCGGAAATAGCCGGCCTGCTGGGCATGGCCAACGTGCGCCAGACCCGTCGCATGGCCTGTGCTATCATCGCCAACGCCCTCGTCTTCCACGATCAGATCGCCGGCATGCACGCGCGTATCAAGTCGCTCGCGCTGGCCTGCGGCGACGGTGTAGCCAACCCGCAGGGTGAGGTCCTTGAGGCCTGGACCGCCATTCTCAACATCAACTACTGGCCCATCTTCGCCATCGCCAAGGATATCCTGGAGCACCTGGATTCCGCTGACGCGGCCCGCATCCTGCGGCGCCTGCGCTACACCGCCCAGGCCGTCAACGCGAGCGGCGTCGAGAACGCCCACGACCTGACCGGGCGCATCTTCCAGCGGCTCATCGCCGACCGCAAGTATCTCGCCACCTTCTACACGCTGCCCGCGTCCGCCGCGCTGCTGGCTCGGCTCGCCGTCGCCAAGCTGGAAGGCGTCGACTGGGCGGACCCTGAAGCCATCGGCAGCCTGCGCGTCGGCGACTTCGCCTGCGGCACCGGCGCATTGCTCTCCGCCGTCTACGAGCAGATCGCCGCCCGCCACGAGCGCGCCGGCGGCAACGCATCCAAGCTGCACCAGGTGATGATGGAAGAGGTCCTCTACGGCTGCGACGTCATGCCGTCGGCTATCCACATCACCGGCTCCACGCTTTCGGGCGTCGAACCGGCGGTCGGCTTTACCAACTCGCGTCTTTACACCATGCCCTACGGCCGCCAGAAGGACGGCAGCGTGATGATCGGCTCGCTGGAGCTGCTCCAGTCCTCCAGGGTGACAGACGCTGTTCAACACCAGCGACCCGGCCTTGCGCACCGGCAGCGCCGGAGAAGAGACTGCCGCACAGGTGCGCACTGAGATACCGGACGAAAGCTTTGATCTAGTGATTATGAATCCGCCTTTTACCAAGCCCGGCTCGGATTGGGAAGGTAGTGACAGAGAAGAAGATTACATAAAACATTTCAAGGGGCTTAGCACAGACTTAGCTACGCAAAAGGATATGGCGAAAAGCCTAAGACAGTACACAAAAGATACTTGCTATCATGGTTACGCAGGCATTGCCTCTGCGTTTGCGGCGTTGGCCCACAACAAGATCAAACCAGGCGGAGTCCTCTGGCTCTTGTGCTACCACTTTCTGCTTCTGTTGGTTTATCTTGGCAGGGTTTACGCGAATTGCTTGCAGAAAGTTATACAGAGTTGACGGTGCTTTCTATTGCGGCGGACAAAAAGATCGACACCTCCTTTTCTTCCGACACAGGTATGGCCGAATGTTTGATTGTCGCCCGAAAACTAAGGCCGAAGGAACCACCCAATCCTGTGGATCGTTTCGTGTCCCTCCGCCAAAGACCGCGGGGGTTTGCCCACGCAAGTTCTTTGGTGAAAGATTTGAGAGGCAGCAGCCAAGTTAGAAGAATCGATGACGGTCCGTATGGCGGCACGCATCTGACAGTAGGAACGGAGTTAGCTGGCGAAATCATAGACGCGCCCCATGGTGAGAAAGACTGGAGTGCGATACGCCTATTGGATTGCTCTGTAGCCCAAACTGCTTACGCCCTGTCGGACTCAAAGTTGTGGCTTCCAGGCTTTGCGACCCCCGTGGAGATAAGAGTAGCGGCCCTCTCGAACGTAGGCAGACGTGGATGGCACGACATAAACATCGCCGGTTCCAAAGCACCTTTTGCCAGGGTGCCACCCAGTCAAACTCCCACCTACCCTTCCCTTTGGAAGCACGATGCCAAAAAAGAAACTCGGATGGTTTGTGTTCCAGATTCACAGTTGCAGGTCAAACAGGGTAAGGAGAAAGAAGCCGCTGTAGTTTGGGCCACTGCCAGCCGAGCACACTTAAACCTTGACTTTCAATTCAATTCTCAGCCTCTTTCCGTAGCGTTTACCGAGCAAGAAAGCATTGGAGGTCGCGCCTGGCCGAATGTGTCTATTCGACGACAAGCGGTTTGACTACGCCTTTTCTGTTGGGGCAAACAGTACATTAGGGCTGCTGTGTTTCTGGTGGCACTCTAATCGTCAAGTTTCCGGCCGCGGGGTTATCACAGTAAGCGCGGCGGATTCGCTCCCTACGCTAGATCTCCGCTGCCTCACCGACGAGCAACTGCTCATGGCCGAAATGATCTTCGACGAGTTCCGCGACAAAGACTTTCTGCCCGCCTACCTCGCCGACGCCGACCCCAACCGCGCCCTCCTCGACCGCCGCGTCATCTGCGATCTCCTCGGGTTCGACGAGGAGATCTACCAGGCCGTGCGCCGCCTCTCGGCCAAGTGGTGCGCGGAGCCGTCAGTCCACGGCGGCAAGAGGCGGCCAAAGGGCGCTGAGCTGGTGATCTGATAAGGCTGCCTCCGAACTTGGCCATTGAATCATCCCCTGGAATCCTTGCTGAACCGCTCCAATCTGCATCTGCGTTCTTGGTCTTGTTTTCGGGGCCTACTTCAGGAGTCCAAAGAGGGATTTGACCGCCGGGGTGGTAATCGAGATACAGTCTATGAGCAGACCCAAACGCAACCACTACATTGCCCAAATGCATTCGAAACAGGGAAGCAGAACAGGAAATCGAGGATGCAGATGGAACAGAGACAGGAACAGTGGACAGCGCTCAAAGAGGCGGTTGACGGCGAATGGATCGCCCAAATGGCCCATGCGCTGGTGGAGATCCCCAGCGCGACTTTGCAGGAGGCCGAAGTCTGCCGTTACTACGCGGCGCAGCTGGATGCACTCGGCTTCGCGGTCGACCGGCGCGAGGTGAGCGAAGGCCGTTACAACCTGTACGCCCGCCTGCCGGGCAGCGGAAACGGCCCCAGCCTGATGCTCAACGGCCACCTGGACACGATCCCGATCGGCGGCTGTGTGCCCTGCCGTCGCCAGGGCGACCGTCTCTACGGGCGCGGGTCGACCGACATGAAGGGGGCGATGGCGGCCATGCTCGGCGCGCTGCGAGCGCTGAAAACGGCCGGCGTCAGCCTGAACGGTGACCTGTGGCTGGCGGCGATCGTCGGCCACGAGCAGCCGGAGGCCGGCAAGGACGGCCCCCTGGCCCTGGTCGAAGATTACAGGAGCGGACGCGTCGGGGGAGACAGGATCCTGATCGGCGAGGGCTGGAATGAGCTGTGGGTGATGAGCATGGGCACGATGGTCTTCACGATCCAACTGACATCCGCGCGCGGGGGGACGCATACCACCTACGTGCCTTTCGAGGAGAACCCGATCCGTTTCGTCGGCGATCTGATTCGCCGCATCACCGCCTACCAGGAGGAGCTGGACGCGGGCGCGTCGCACCCCCTGGCAGGGACCGAGCGCATCGATCTGGGCATGGTGGAGGCGGGCGACTATTTCAACCGCACGCCCGTGCAGTGCCGCCTGACCGGCACGGTGCGGTGGGGGCCGCGCGCCCGCGCCGAGGAGGTGCTTTCCGAGTTACGCGAACTGGCCGCGCCCATTGCCAAGGCCGGTCAGCTGGAGCTGGAGGTCAGCATGTTCCACGAGCGCGAACCGTTCGAAACGCCCGGCGACGATCCCGCGGTGCAGGCGGTCGCGCAGGCCCACCGCTTCGTATACGGGGACCAGGCCATTCTGGCGGGAAAACGGATCGTCGGCGACGCCAACCTGTTCGTCAACCTGGGCGGCGTGCCCTCCTTCTACTACGGCCCCTCCAACGAAACGGCCCATTCGGACCGCGAATGGGTATCGCTCACGCGGCTGGAACAGGCCGCGCAGGTCTTTGCGCTCGCCGCGGCCGCCTACTGCGGATTGAACGGCGCCAGGCAGTGAAAGCAGCTGCCCGCGCAGATGCTGGCCGCCGGCCGCGTTTCACTGCGGTTCAGCCCGAGAAAGCGCGATGCTGGCCGTCAATCATCTCTTCCACGTAGCGCCGCGTGGCATTCACGGCCGCGTCAACCAGCTTCTGCCCCTGTTCCGCGCTCGCGCCCAGCGGCGATCTGTCCTCCTGGTCCTGCATCGCCTCCGGGCGCACGTTGTGCGGACATACCGCCAGCGCCATGGCAGTCTCGTACTCCTGCGCATGGCCCGGCACACCGGTCTTGCACAGCTTCTCGGCTTGCGGCCGGCTCAGGTCCCAGTAGGAGTGGAACTGCAGATTGGCCTGCGGCGCCTGCGCCCTGAAATAGAGGTGCCACTGACCGATGATGCCGTTGACCGGCGCCTCGTTGCCGCCGTGCCCGTTCAGGATCAGGACATTGTTGATGCCGTGGCGCACCAGGCTTTCGACCGCGTCGAAGACGACGCTGAGCCACGGGCCCGGTTTGGCCGAGACGGTGCCCTGGTGCATCATGTGATGCTCGGAGATGCCGGCCCGAATCGGAAGCGTGACGATGACCTGCGGATATAGCTGGCGCGCCACCTGTTCAGCGACATGCACGGCCATGCGGATGTCGTGCTCCATCGCCAGATGTTCGAGATGCTGCTCGATGCTGCCGGTGGGAATGATCGCCGTCTGAAAGTTGCCATCTGCCAACGCTTCGCGAAATTCGCGCCGTGTGAGATCGCCGATGAAGACATGTTGCTCTTGCATAGTTCCATTCTCCGAACTGCAGTGGTCTGTGGATTCTGTCTCGCGGCCGGTACAGGCTGCCGGGAAAGCCGGGACTGGCCGCCGCTGCCTGTTACCGGCTACTATAAACCAATCATTACAAACGCAGAACTGGAACGAAAAAGATGAAAACAACCGACATCCGCGTGGAAACGGTAGAGGTCGCCTGCGACGATGAACGTCTGAGTGTCCCTTTGCACCTCAGCAAGGGTGTGATCGAGGTGATCACCTATGTGACTGTCACGCTGCAGGCGCGCACGCGCGCCGGCGTCGGCGTACAGGGGGTGGGCGCGATCCTGCTCTCGGACGTGTGGGCCTTCCCCGCGCCGGAGCTGACCCATGAGGAGAAGGACCGGCTGATGCGGCGGCTGTGCAGGGCCATCGCCGCCTGGTTGGAGGATGATACGTTTGAAGACCCGATCGAAAAGGGCATCAGGCTGGAGCGGGCCGCGGTCGAGCTGGCTGACCGGCTGGCGGGCGAAGAACCTCTTCTGCAGCGGACGCCGATGCCGAGGCTGGCCGTGCTCAACTGCATGGCGCCCTTCGACGCGGCGGTCCACGACGCGTGGGGCGCGGGTCTGCGCTCACAGAAGCCACCGGCCTCCCTGTACGCAGCATACACGGCAGAATACCTGAACCGGGACCTGGGCGCAGATCTCGGCGCCGACTTTGCCGGCCGCTACCCGGCCGACTACCTCGCCCCCAGGCGGCGCGCGCTGGCCGTCCAACACGTGGTCGGCTTCACCGACGCGCTCACCCCGGCCGACGCCGCGTCCCAGGAGGCTGACCTCCCCGCCGACCTGACGAGCTGGATCGAGCGCGACCGCCTGCGCTGCTTCAAGCTCAAGCTGCGCGGGCAGTCACCGGCCGAGGACGCCGAACGCCTGATAGAAGTACATCTCGCGGCTTCGATGGCCCTGGATGCCGCGGGCGTGCGCGGCGGGCCCCGTCTCTCAGTTGACCCCAACGAGGGCTGCCGCGAGCCGGATATGATGCTCGAAATGCTGGACAGGGTGGCTGCGGAGAGGCCGCAGGCGCTGGCCGCGCTGGACTATATCGAGCAGCCCACGCCGCGCGACCTGGGCTCCTATACGACCACGCTCCACGCCGTGGCCGCGCGCGCGCCCGTCGTCGTCGACGAAAGCCTGGACGACCTCGACAACCTCGAATGGATTCGCCGCCTGGGCTGGTCCGGGCTGGCGGTGAAGACCTGCAAGGGGCATACCCACTCGCTGCTGGCCTACTGCTGGGGCCGCCATCACCGGCTCTATCTTACGCTGCAGGACCTGACCAACCCCGGCCTGGCGCTCGTCCACAGCGCCAACTTCTGCGCGCACCTGCATCTGAATGTCGACTGTTTCGAGGGCAACCACCGCCAGTTCATGCCCCTGGCGCGGCCGCAGGAACAGGCGGCGCACCCGGCCTATTTCCAGGTCGCGGACGGCCGGTTGGCCCTGCCGGCGGAGATGGGGCCGGGGCTGTACTGAGAAACTGGCCGGAAGAGCCACTGACCACACCCCTTCACCGGTAGATGATGTCGAGGATGTCATCGCTGCGGAAGCATACGCTCTGCGCGTCCACCCGTTCGGCGCCCGCTTTGCTCATCTCCGCGTCGGCCCTGTCGGTGTGGAAAAAACGTTTCTCCAGCAGATAGGGACCGGGCCAGACCAGGGGCGCGATCGGGTTGCGGCGATGCTGCGCTGCGGCCGCGGCGATGCCCTGGCGAATCCGCCGCCGCGCCGCCTGCGCGGAGAGCGAGATGGCTGAGCCGCGCCCCAACCCCTCCTTCACCGCCACGGTGGTGACCTCCGGGACCAGCTCCTCCGCCTCGCGGCAGGCGTCCCGCTCCCCGCTGAGAAAGAGCAGGGGCAGACCCAGCCCGCCCATGAAGAGCGCAAGCTGTCCGATCTCGCCAATCAGCTTGCCGTTGAGCCGGTAGGCATCCACGGTGAGGCTGTCCTGGGTGTGGTTCTGGTTGCTTGTGACGACGCCTGCCATGGCGTGCTGGCCGACGATAACAAAGGCGTCGTAGCGTCGGACCACCTCCTGCAGGCGGCTCCAGGGCGGAGAAGGCCGGCCATGCAGCAGGAGCGCCTCGGGATGCAGCTCCTCGAAGTCGATGCCGCCGGCGCCGTGGCCGTCCCAGACGAGCACCTCCTCCACGCCTGCCTCCAGCAGACCGTCTACCGCGGCGTTGACCTCGCCGGTCACCAGGCGCTTGCCGGCATCGTAGTAGCGCCCATCGGGATAGGACTGGTCTGTGAAGGAGACGACCCCGGCCACGCCCTCCATATCGGTTACCATGAAAATCTTCATGTCCGTCGCTCCTCAATCAATCTGCGGCCGATGCACGGGGACCGGCCAACCTCTTCCTTCTTGAGCCAGCCGCTGTCAACCGGCGGAATCTGCGTACAGAGAACTGACCGCCACCCTGCCCCCGCCATCTGCCGCAGAGCGGTAGGCCGCGTCGAGAAGCTCGACGGTGCGCCAGCCGGTCTCCGGCGGCGACATGTTCGGCGCGCCGCGGACGATGACATCGACCAGGTTGTCCGCCGGCGCCGCCGCCGGGTAGCTCTGCCCCTCAGCCAGCGGCGGCAACGCCTCCGCAGAGCCATCTTCATAGTAGATCGTACAGCTTTCCCGGCCGATGTTCACGTCGACCCAGCCCCGGTCACAGTAGACCTGCACCACCAGCTCCTGCTCCGGGCCGCGCGCATGGAGCGTGCCCGCGCTGCCGACATTCGCCAGCGCGCCGTTGTCCATCTGCACGATCATCGCGTCAACGACATCCACGCGCGTGTCGAGGTTGTCCATCAATGCCAGCACGCCGGCCGGCTTCAGCCCGGTCAGATGCAGCATCAGCGCGGCCGAATGGGTCACCTGCAGATGGCCCTGGCCGCCGCCCGAGCGCTCCGGGTCGCTGTAGACGTCGCCGGGGCCGGTGACCGGGTATCGATACAGATCTCCGTGGACGTTGTCATCGCCCCGGTAGAGGTCGATGACGCACGAGGCGAACATGTTGTTGATATAGCGTATCCCGCCCAGCTTTCCCGAGCTGAGCACCTCTTTCGCCCGCAGCACATGGGGGTTGTAGTTCCACGGGTAGCCGACGATCAGCTGGCATCCCTGCGCGCGGCTGAGCTCGGTCAGGTGGCGGGCGTGCGCAGCGGTCAACACCATCGGCTTTTCCAGCAGCACGTGCAGGCCATGGTCGAGGCAGGCGCGCGCCACCTCGTAATGGGCGGCGTGCCAGACCGCGATCACGACGCCGTCCAGCCGCTCCCGTTCCAGCATGGCGCGGTAGTCGGTATAGGTCTTGTCTACGCCGTAGTGCCGCGCCGCTTTGTCGAGCGCGTCGGCGCGTACATCGGCCAGGGCGACGAGGTTGGCGTCCTGGTTGGCCTGCAGGGCGGGAATGTGGGCTGTCGTGGCCCACCATCCGGTCCCGATGACCGCGATTCGGGCTGTATTGGGCATGGTTCGCGTGTTCACTTCCTCTATCGAGTTCGAGCTTCCTTTTCGATGGAGCGGACGGGGCGCAAAACGCATTTCGCGCCAGCCCGCCGTCAGGGCAGTCCACCCGGCATCTGTCTACCCGGCATCTGTCTACCCGGCACAGTGATGCGCCGCGCTTCGTCTGTCCGCCTGCCGCAACCAATCCTACGGCAAAATAATCGTATCCAACATGAGATGGTCGGTCGCGGGCATCCCCTCGCGCGCAACCGTAGACAGTCGTTCCCAGCCACCCTCCCGATGCGTGTACCATCCGATGAAGATGCGGTATTCGCCAGCGGGTACAGCGGGCATGAATCGCTCCTCTACGAACAGTTCGCCTGCGGTCCAGGTCGATGTCGGAAAGCTGCCGTAGAACGGTTCTCTATCACTCTGAGCAACTTTCTCATCATCTGAACCGACGATGTGAACAAAGAAGGTATAGTCAGTCACAGTAGGTTCAATCACTCGCCAGAACAGGATGACCTTCAGGCCATCGGTGGCCGGAGTCAGGGTATAGCCTTCAAGCTCTATTGTGTTTCCGAAATTGATGTCCGCAGAAATCTCCGGCGCAAGATGATCTTCGGGCAGAGGAATCTCGAATGTCTTGACAGTCAGCGCGTCTTGAATTCCCGTGGTCAGAGGGACGCGGTGGCGGCCAGAGCACGTCAATGAGGCCAACCTGCAACTGGTATGGGCCGGGAGGGAGGACTTGTCCGGAATTGCGGAAGCGAATAGCTCAAGGGCATAATTTGCTCGGGTTGCCAGGCGCGCATGCGGTAGACGCCGTTCAGCGGCCAGTCCTGGACTTCCGCAACATTGACTTTGAACTTAGGGGAGTCTCAGGCGCACAAATAGCTCGACATCTCGCCTTATCTTCTTCGCCGGCTGCCAAAAGAAAGTTACATCGAGCCCCGATACCGGGTTCAAGCTCGTTACTTTGAAAGCCGACCAGTTTCAGGTCGTTAACAAAGGCAGACGCCTCCAGGGGCGTGTATGTCGGACTCCCGCCCTGCCAGCGCGCCTCCAGGGCCTTGGCCGCCGCGGCGCCATTGCGCGAAAAGATTGTCGTCTCCTTTTCGTTCAGCGGCTCGACGGTTTCTGGCATGGGCGGAAGGAAAAAGACTGTTGCGTCCTTTAGCAGGACCCATTCCTCGGGAAAACCCTCATCGATTGTCCAGTTCGGAGTCGGGCAGGATGACAGTGACGCTCTCACCCTCGACGCAAAGTCTCTTCCCCCCCACCCTGCCGATGCGGGAACTGCTCTGTCAGCAGGAAAGCGAGCCGTCGATCCCTGTATACTGGTTGGTGGGCAAAAGAACGGACTTGTCAAGATTGTTGCCGATGAATTCTTGCAATCGGGCCCAATTGCCAACCTTCACCGGGATTTGCCAGCCGGTCACGGCGTGATTCGCTGGGCAAAGTCCCACTGGCGATTCAGGCCGAACAACAGGACCAGCGCCGTGGACAAGGTAACCCATCCAGCGGGGAATTCGCCGTCTGCTCTCGATCCACGCCCAGATGGCAGCAGTACCCGAACCGGCCACGATGAAGATGAAAGGGACTCCGGCAAGCAGTCGGGAGAAATCTACAGCCGCATGATCGAGCCATTCGAACGTCAGGAGGTCGGGCAACAGCATCAGTCCCATCATCAGGAGTCCGAAGACCTTGCCGTCTCGCCTCTGGCGGATGACGGTGGCAATCCCAATGATGAGACCGGCGACGAGGACGGCGGTTAGAATCGATCGGGGCCCGTAGGGACCGTCTGTTTGCCACAAAAAGCACAATGCTTCGAGCTGATTCTTCAGTTTTGCAACAATCACAGCTACAGGATCCGGCAAAGTCAACAACAAACTGCCCACCGGCCGTCCTGTCCGCCTCAGTAATGCGAGCAAAAAGTGTAAATGGATAGGCGGCAAACATCATCCATTGAGGAATAGCGACAAGGGCTGAAGTGGCTGCCGCCAGTAGCAGATGGCGCCAGTGCTTCAACTAGGCGGCGGTTCGGCCAGAACAGCGCCAGCGAACGCTACCGCCAGCGCGAGGGGAAAGAAACGCGCAAAGTGTTCATAGACGTATTGGCTTACTCCGATCAGCAGACCAGCCAGAACAAAGTCCATCGTCTGTCCGCGCCTGATGCCGCGCCATAGGAATGCAACGGCCGCCACTTCAAATACAGGTAACAAACTGGGTTCAGTGCCGAGGTGAGAACGAGAAGCAAAGAATGTCGAAAGAGCCGTTCCCAAGGCTGCAATCAGACCCGCTCTGCGGGCAAAGACCGTGCCAAGGTGGTCAAATAGCCAGCGACAGGCCCAGTAGATGGCCGGTGCGACCAGGGCGCTGCCCACAATCGTGATGCCCTGCAAACTGCCAACGCTGTATCCAAATACAGAGAATACAAGGGCCTGTATGTAAATGATCAACGGATGGGGTCCGTACTGATGAAAAATGTAGAAGGGGAAGATATCTTCTTGTAAGAAGTCGCGTGCGTGCACTGCCAACCCGGCCGCATCATGATGCAGTGGCGGCGTCAACCTGAACCAGTGAAAGTAGTAAGAGGAGAGACTGATCAGGAAGAAGGCGACGGAAAGCCAGACGTCAACTGCGGCCGCTTACAGGGGACTGACTTCCAAAACAGTTGGAGAGATGTAGGTAGATTTCGCTTTGCTTGCTGCGATTGATGCCATAACGGGAATATCTCGAATCAGCTCACGATGATGCGTTTGCAACGTACCCCCCCCTTGATGACGAAAACTCGCGTGAAAGAGTTTCCTCGGGGCGTTGTCAGCCGTTTCATTGTGCAGTTCTCAACCCAAAAAGGACGAAGTATCGAACGGGGAGCCTTTTGAGATTCTTGCAATCTGCCACAGTACTCGACTCGAAAGGCGATGTTTCGCTGACGGGTCAGTGGATGTAGCCGGCGGCCTTGAGCAGGTCGACGACGGCAGCGAAGTCGATCGCGCCGGGATACCTATGCGGCAGGAGACCTTCTCTTTGCTGGATCTGCCAGTGTTGCCCCTCTAGCCAATGGAGTCGGGTCTTGTCCGATACTTAGTTTGTCCGCCGCCCCCCCAGCCGACCCGAAAGACTGACGCCCGTCCCCGGCTTAAGCCATCCTGCAAGTCCTTTAATCCCGTAATTCCTGATTCTGACAATCTCCCCCCAATCCGGAGTCCCGCCCAACTCCAACTGCCCGCGCGGCGTCTCCTTTGACTCATAACTCTCCCTCCAGTTGCCGGCCCGGACAAGCTGAATGGGACGCAATCAATGAATGTTCCGAGGGGGAGCGGGGGCCATCTATGCTGGTCTGTTGTCTCGGCGACGCGGGGAGCCCGCCGCAGGTCTAGGCGGGAGCATGGATCGGGTTCGTCTTAAGCGGGTGAAATCGATGAGACCGCCGGTCGAAGTAGCGCTGAACGGCTTCGACGGCGGCCTCTGTCATCAGATAAGCAAGCTGCAACTCTTCATCGCCTGCCAGTTATCAAAACCGGCGATTCGCAACTAGCGGGGTTTCTGGCCACTGACCACCGGCTACTGACCACTGACCACTGGCCACCGCCCCTCAACACTCGCTGTAGCCGCAGACATGGCACTTGCGGCAGCCCTCGACATTGAGGAAGGAGGCCTCGCCGCAGTCCGGGCACAGGTCGCCGATCGGCAGCGCCAGCTGCTCGCCGGCCACCGCCTCCCGGTTTTGCGGCAGCTCGCTCAGGTAGTCGGTCAGCACCTGGGCCACGCCGTCCGGCAGGCTGCGCACGCGGTCGACGCCAAAGCCCAGTGGCCGCCCGCCGCCGATCCCCGCCATCTCGTCGATGACCCAGCGCAGCCGTTCCGACGGCGGCAGCACCGACGGCATCCGCAGCACCAGGCTGATCAGACGCCCGATCGACTCGCTGACCGCGGTGACGTCGCTGCCGGCCTTGCCGATATTCAGGAACACCTCGAACGGCTCTTGCCGCTCATCGCTGTTGATCGTGATGTAGGCGCTGCCCAGCGGCGTCTCTTTGCGATAGCTCTTGCCCTGCAGCAGATAGGGGCGCGGCCGCTTGGTGAAGATGGCCGGATACTCGTCCCCCGGGGACGGAGCGTTCTCAGCGTCTGCCGCCGGCTGCGTGCCGTTGCTTGAGGCGGCGCCGTGCAGGTATTCCGCCTCCGGGCCAGCCTCGTCCCTGCTCTCTCTGACCGCCTTGGTCTCCAACACCACCTCCTGGCGGCTGCCGGTGACATAGACCGTGAGCCCCTTGCAACCCAGCTCCCACGCCTGCATGTAGGCCTGCGCCACTTCCTCTTCGGTCGCGCCCTCGGGGAAGTTGCAGGTCTTGCTGATGCTGTTGTCGACAAAGGCCTGGATCGCCGCCTGCATTCTGACATGCTCGTCCGCGGTGATGTCGCCGCTGACGACAAAGGTATCGCGGACGCGCGGCGGCAGCTCCTCGATCTGCTGACAGGAGCCGGTCTCGGCCACCTGCTGCCGGACCTCATCCGCCTGCGCGGGGCTGAGGTCCAGCCGCCCGAGGGCCTCCTCAAAGAGAGGGCTCGTGTAGAGCAGCTCGACATCCTCATCGCCGTCCTTGAAGTGGCGCACGTACCCCAGCGCGAAGACCGGCTCGCAGCCGTAGCCCTCGCAGCCGCTCACCGTCGAAATCGTGCCGGTCGGCGCGACCGTCGTCTGCGCGGCATTGCGGATCCCGCTGCGGCGGATACCGTCGCTGATTCGATCCCAATCGAGCGCGGGACGGCCCCAATCGCGGCGGTACGGCGCGAGCGGTTGCGGATGCTGCCAGCGCATCCCGCCCTCCAGCGTGTTGTCGTAGATGCTGCCTTCGAACGCCAGGAACGGCGCGCGCGCGTCCGCCAGCTCGATGCTCTTCTGCATGCAGTGATAGCGCACGAACTCCATCACCTGCGCCGCGAACTCCTGCCCCGCTTCGCTGCCGTAGCCGATGCCCAGTTTGTACATCAGATCGCCCAGGCCCATGATGCCCAGCCCGATGCGCCGCGCCTTGAGCGCCGCCTCTTTCACCACCGGAACCGCTGGCAGATAGACGTTGGCGCTGACCACGTTGTCGAGGAAATGCGTGCCTTCGCGCACCGTGCGCTGCAGCGCCTCCCAGTCAACCGCGGCCGCGCCGGCGCCATCCGTCGTAACGTGCGCGCCCAGGTTGATCGAGCCGAGGCAGCAGTTCTCGTACGGTCCCAGCCACTGTTCGCCGCACGGGTTGGTCGCCTCCAGGTCGTACAGATGCGGGACGGGGTTGCTGCGGTTGGCCGCGTCGATAAAGAGCGCGCCCGGTTCGCCGTTGTGGTGGGCGTACCTGATGATCGTGGCGAACAGGTCGCGCGCCCGGACCGTCTTGGACACCGAGCCGTCGCGCGGGTTGCGCAGGTCGAAGTCGCTGTCATCCCTGACCGCCTGCATGAACTCGTCGGTGAGCGCGACCGAAATGTTGAAATTGGTGATCGCGCCCTCTTCGGCCTTGCAGCGGATGAACTCGTCAATATCGGGGTGGTCAACCCGCAGCACCCCCATATTGGCGCCGCGCCGCGTTCCTCCCTGCGCGATCTCGCCGAACGCTTGGTCGTAGACGCGCAAAAAGCCGACCGGCCCGGTTGCGCGCCCGGCCGAGGTGTGGACGATATCCTTCTGCGGGCGCAGCCGGCTGAAGCTGAAACCGTTGCCCCCGCCCGTCTGTTGGATCAGCGCCGCCACCCGCAGCGTGCTGAAGATGCCGTCGTCCGCCCGCCCCATGTCGTCTTCGATCGGCAGCACGAAGCAGGCGGCAAGCTGGCCAAGCGGCGTGCCCGCGCCGGTGAAGGTGGGACTGTTGGGGAAGAAACGCAACTCGGTCAGCAGATCGTAGAAGACTCTCGTCGTCCCCTCCACGTCACCGCCGTGCTCCTCTTCCACCGCCGCGATGTGGCTGGCGATGCGGTAAAACATGCCCGCCGGCGTCTCCAGCAGCTCCCCGTTGATGTCCCGCCGCAGATAGCGGCGCTCCAGCACCTTGAGGCTGTTCTCGCTGAGCTGGATTGCGCCGTCATCCACATAGGCCGGACCGGAGACCCTGCGCTTCTCACCCTTGATGACTTCGAAAGTCGTGAAGGCCTCCTGTGAATTGGCGCCGTTGCGGGTGACGGTGGATTCGCGGGCGGACATGGGGTGGGTCTCCTTGCCAGTTGTTCTTAACTGGTAATTCTGTATGAATGTGGGACGGCCAGACAGCAACCGAAAGTTTGCTATTTCCTGTTATCGAATCGGCTGCGTCATGACATGCATGGATGCGCGCACAAACTGGCCGAAGTCATTCACTCTTCGTTTCGAGAGGCCTGTCAGCTTTCAGCCTCCTGGCTGCTGCGCCCCATCAGCCGGTCGATCTCCGATCGGATTTCACTCAAATCGCCAAAATCAAGACAGACACTGGCGAAACGGATGTAAGCAACCTGATCGGCATCCGCCAGCTGGTCCAGCACCAGGTTTCCGATCAGCTCGCTTGATACCTCGGCGCGTCCCAAACGCTGGATCCTGACTTCGACGTGGTTGGCGATGCTCTCCATGCGTTCGCTGCTGACCGGGCGCTTCACCGCGGCGACACGAATGCCGGCCAGCAGCTTTTGCCGGTCAAACGGCTCGCGGTGGCCGTCCCGTTTGGCGACGAGCAGACTGGGCGCAACGTGCTCATAAGTCGTGAAACGCTGTTCGCAACTCGTGCACTGGCGGCGGCGGCGGATGGCATCCTCTCGCTCGCGTGAGTCGATCACTTTGTGGTGATCGTATCCGCAATGGGGGCATTGCATCTACCGTCTCCTGAACGGTCAACTTGACTCGCATCCCGTCAAACAGGAGTCGCAGTCGGGCCGGTCTGTATTGATGAACTGCGGAGCGGTTCAGACTGGTGGTCCGCGCTACAGTTGGGCAAGCGAATCCTACAACACCGAAGTTTTCCCGTCTACATACTGTATTCGATCCAGCCAGAGGGTACAATATGTAGTATACCGCGCTTGCGTTTCTGCCCAAAGGCAATTTGCAGGCATCGGCCACCAATCTACCACAGTCCAGATCGATCTCCAAACGCGTTTTCGCAAATTGGGCAATGGTTTCGTGTATCAGTGAGGACCAATATCATGACACGAAAAATGCCCGGCGGCGACCGCTGATCCTACCAGTGGCGGCAGCGTTTCGCCCGCCAGGCGGAGGGAATTTCCGGCGGAAAAGAAAAAGCCCGGCGGCGCAGGATTGGCCGCACGGGCTGTATCTGATTCGTTTTGTAAATTGGAGCTACTGCCCGTTGTTGTTCCTCGCCCGGCGCAGAAATGCCGGAATGTCCAGGTCTTCGCGGTCGAAGGAGCGCACCGGGAAGTCGATCGGCTCCTTGGGCTTCGGCGGCGGCTGCGACGGCTGCGACGGCTGTTGAGCCGGCTGTGACAAGCCGGTCGGTCGCGCGCCGCCTTGCGCAGGCTGCCTGGTCGAGGTGGAGGGCTGCTCGGGCCGCCGGTCCTTGTCAAAACCGGTCGCGATCACCGTCATGTGGATTTCGTCCTCCATGTTTTCGTCGATGACCGCGCCGAAGATGATATTCGCTTCCGGATGCGCGTTGGCCCGGATCAGCTCCGCTGCTTCGCTGACCTCATTCAAGCCCAGATTTTCGCCGCCCTTCACGTTGAAGAGGATGCCCTGCGCGCCCTCGATCGAAATATCCAGCAACGAACTCTGGATCGCCTGTTGCGCGGCCTCCTGCGCCCGGTTCTCGCCGCTGGCGCGTCCGATCGACATCAGCGCCGCGCCGCCGTCCAGCATAATCGCCCGCACGTCGGCAAAGTCCAGATTGATCAGACCCGGCACCGTGATCAGTTCACTGATGCCCTGAATGCCCTGCCGCAGCACATCGTCGGCGACAACGAATGAATCGCGGATCGACATCTTGCTGTCCGCAATTTGCAGCAGCCGGTCATTGGGAACGGTGATGAGCGTATCCACCGCTTCGCGCAGGCGGCCTATCGTGCTCTCGGCGATTCGGCGGCGTTGTGTACCCTCGAAGGTGAACGGTTTTGTGACCACGCCGATCGTCAGCGCGCCTGAGTCGCGCGCGATCGAGGAGATGACCGGGGTAGCGCCGGAGCCCGTGCCGCCGCCCAAACCGGCAGTCACGAAAACCATATCCGCGCCCTCGAACAGCTGCTCGATCTCCTCGCGGCTCTCCTCCGCGGCCCGCAGGCCAATCTCCGGCTTTCCCCCCGAACCCAATCCTTTTGTCAGCTTCTCTCCGATCCGAATGCGTTGCGGCGCGTTGGATAGTATCAAGGCCTGCGAATCGGTATTGACCGCGATAAACTCTACGCCCTGAACGTCTGCCTCAATCATGCGATTGACTGCATTCTGTCCGCCGCCACCGACTCCGACAACCTTTATCTGGGCAAAGTTGTCTACGAACTGTGACGTGCTGCTCCGTCTCGTCATCGATAGATTCTCCTTATGACCGCCGGCAGACATTCTATAGAGTCGCTGTCAGCAACTGCACCCGACGCTACGTTCCCAATACCTGTCGCTTTTGGATCGACGCGGTAGGAATTTCAATAGTACTACACGTCAATCGGTTTGCAAAGTCGCCGAAAAAGAGCCATGCCCGCCAAAGGGCCGCGCGCTTGCATTGATTCCCACCCGTTTACTCTGGAATCCGGCGCCCCGCCAATCGGGGCTGTCCCGGACCGATACGAGACCTCTTCTGGACTATATGCCTACGATTCGTCTACGCAATTCACGCTCTGAACTGCCGTTCCCGCCGCGCGACATACGGCAGGAAACGCACCGCCGCGCCTGATCCCGGTACGGGACCGGCAGTCGCGCCGGCGCGCAGCGGTTCTCGCGGTCCAAATCGCCCCCGAAACGGACTGCATTGATTCTGGGCAACTTGCCTACGATCCGTCTACGCGGGGAGTGGGCGTATGCAGGGCAAGCGCATTGACGCAACGCAAGAAGGAGGAGTACACCGGGGTTTGGGGCCCACCCGAGCCGGACACCGAAGACCCGAGCGCGCAGAGTTGACTCGCAAAGGCCAGCCCCTCAATCGGGCAGAAGGCTCCTCAGCCACCCGCCGACCCGGTCCATGAACTGCCCATTGGCGGAGATCGTTCTCTGCATCGGATAGTGGATGGCCCGCGCATCTTCGTAGAGCGCCCAGAGCAGGAGGCCGACCGCGGTGGCGAAGGCCGGAGATTGCAGTTCTCTGCTCAGCCCGAGGACGGCCGGATGGTCGACAGGGCTGCCGATCCGCACCGGCATGCGCAGGACTCGACGGAAAAGGTCGACCGCGCCGGGGAGCTGGCTGGCGCCGCCGGTAAGGACAAGCCCGGCCGGCACCATGTGACCGTAACTGCTCTTGGCAATCCGGCCCTGGATGATTTCCGCGGTCTCTTCGGCCCGCGCCTGCAGAATCTGGCTGATGAATCGCCGGCTGAAGGTCCGCTCCGGTTTATCGCCAAAGACGGTGGCCCAGACCTGTTCGTCTTCGGCGATGCGTTCCGGCTGCAGGTGGCCGTAGCGCAGCTTCAGCTCTTCGGCCACTTCGAAGGGCGCGCGCAGCCCGATGGCCACGTCGTTGGTCATGTGGCTCCCGCCTACATCGAGCACTTCCGTATGCCACAGACCATTGCCGCGGAAAAGCGCCAGGTCGGTGGTGCCGCCGCCCAGGTCTGCCATCACGACGCCCATCTGCCGCTCGTCCGCGGTCAGCACAGCCTCGCCGCTCGCGAGCGGCTCCAAGACCAGCTCATCGATGTCGATGCCGTGCGCCAACACACACTGCGCCAGATTGTTGATGGCGTTGATGGTGCCGGTAACGATGTGCGCGTCCACCTCCAGCCGGCTGCCGAGAATGCCGAGGGGCTGCTGAATGTTCTCCTGGTCATCCACCTTCCAGTGCCGTGCGATCACGTGGATGATCTGCCGGTTCGCGGCGATCTGAACGGCCCGCGCGGCCTCCAGCGCACGCTGCATGTCGGTGCCGGTGACGCCATGTCGACCGTCTACCGGGCTGATGCCGGCGCTGTTTGACGTCGCGATGTGGTTGCCGGCGATGCCCAGATAGGCGCTGGTGATCTGGACGCCGGACTCCTGTTCGGCTGTCTCCAACGCCTCTCCGATCGCGGTCGTCACCTCCGGTACATCCATGACAACGCCGCGGCGCAATCCCCGGCTCGGCGTGACGCCGCCGCCCAAAACTTTGATAGCCAGATTGCCCAGGCTGTCATGCGTGACAGTGCCCACCAGCGCGCAAATCTTCGTCGTTCCTACATCGACGGCAGCAATGATCTCTTTGGCCACTGATATTTTCTCAAGAGGTGTTCAGGTTGTTCTCTTTACTATTGTTCAGACTCAGCGTCCTCGTATCGGCGCGTGAAAGGCCGGTTTGGCGTCATGACATTGAGAGTGACCGCTTCGTCCCTGGGCGCTGTCAACTCGGGCATCAGTCCCTGCAAGGCTGCCCATTTCTCCTCAAAATTGCGGCCATCGCCCCAATGGACCCACGCCTGGGTTGATGGCAGGCTGAAATTCAGGCCGTAAAGAGAATTGTACCAGAACTCATTTACGAAGGAAAGACGATCTGACAAAACCATGGCGGTGGTCATTACCCGTTTATCGATCAACAGCTCCCCGTCCACGTTTGCAATCCGCGCCTCGGCTGAAGGGTCGATGATGCGCACCGCCGGCTGCTGGTCTGACTCTCTCGGCGCCAGCGCCAGGCCGCCTTCCAGCAACCAGAACTGCTGCTCATCGGTCGCCCACAGGGCCACGGGGCGAACTTCCTGAATGCGGACGTCAATCCGTGCGGGCCAGCCTACCGTCACGTGCGCGTCGGCTACATAGGGATAGGCCAGCAGGTTTTCCTGAATCTCGGCCGGGTCCAGCCAGAAGATGCTCCAACTCTCTATTTCGCAGGCGTCGAACAGCTCTTCATGCGTCAGGTAGCGTGCGCCTTCAAAACGCACATCCTCGCGATAGATGAAAAAACTCTCGCCGGCGAGCATCCAATAGAGCGCGGCGGCGACCGCAGCCAGCAACAGCAGGCTAATGCCTTTGGCCGGGGCGAAACCGGAAAATCCGGGCCAAAGCGTCGCGCGCGCGTCTCCGCGATAGGGTTGAATGCCCCCCTGCGACGTCGCGGCGCGCCGCCGCGAGGATGCCTGCCGACCACCGCGCCGGACAAAGTCCGACACCAGGCGTCGGCTGCGCACGAAAAACGCCTGCGTTGCCCGCAGGGCCGCGCCGCACCGGCGACGCGTCTGTTCCTGCCGCCTACGCCGCACACGTCCGGGTGACACCGCCTTCTGCGCCGCCCTCGATTTTCGTTTTTGCCTGCTGCCTGACTTCAAGGCGGATTGCATTGCGCCGCTCTGAAAAATGTTGAATGAATCTTCAGCGATGAATCCGATTTTGCCGCCGGTCGGCCTGCCGCTCCAGGGCCATTTCAACCAGGCGGCGCACCAATTCCGTCAGGGAAACGCCGCTGGCTTCCCAAAGTTTAGGATACATGCTGCTGTCTGTGAAACCGGGCATGGTGTTCACTTCATTGAGAAACAGCTGCCCGTCGCCGCTCAACAGAAAGTCTACCCGCGCCAGTCCCGCTCCGTCCAACGCCTGGAACGCGCGCGCGGCCAGTTGACGGACCTCGCCGGCCAGCGCGGCTGGAATGTCGGCCGGGATCACCAGCCGGCTGCCCTTGTCCAGATATTTGGCCTCGTAGTCGTAGAATTCATTGGCCGGAATCACCTCGCCGACAACGCTCGTGCGCGGCTCGTCATTGCCGAGGACGCTGACCTCCAGTTCACGCGCATCGGCCACGCCGGCTTCGACCAGCACTTTGCGGTCGTAGCGGCAGGCCAGCGCGATGGCACGCGCCATCTCCTCCCGGTCCCGGGCTTTGCTGACACCGACGCTGCTGCCCAGATTGGCGGGCTTGACAAAGAGCGGATATGCCAGCGCTGACTCAAGCTCGTCCAGTACCTTCTCCCTGTCGTTCGCCCACTTGCGGCGCAGCAGGGGACGATATGCCACCTGGGGGATGCCTGCCGCGGAAAACAACGCCTTCGCCGAAATCTTGTCCATCGCCACCGCGCTTGCGAGCACGCCGCAGCCAACATAGGGCAGTTCGGCCAGCTCCAGCAGGCCCTGCACGGTCCCATCTTCGCCGAAGGGGCCGTGCAGTACGGGGAAGATCAGGTCCACGGCCGGCATGCGGTTGCTTTGCTCCAGCAGCTGAAACTGGGCGGAACGCGCGGCAAGCGAAAAACGGGCCTCTTCGCCGCTCCCCTTGCCGTTCTTTCTCGTCGTGAGCTGCGCCAGGGGATCGCCGCCGGTGAGCCATTCGCCCGTCTTTGTGATGCCGAGGCGCACCGTCTCGTAACCGGCCTCGTCCAGCGCGCGGATGACAGTCTGGGCGCTCAGCAGGGATATCTCGTGTTCCCCGCTCTTGCCGCCGAAAAGCACGCCGACCCGCACAGGTTTGAAGGTCATGAGGGCTACCATTCTCCGATTTTCTGAATTTCCGGTTCCAGTTGCACGCCGCTGTGGTTGGCGACCACGGCCTGGATATGCTCGATCAGCGCCACAACTTCCGCTGCCGTCGCCGCACCTGCACCGCCGGGGTTGATCAGAAAGTTGGCGTGCGTGCGGCTGACCTCGACGCCGCCCAAACGAAAGCCCTTCAACCCGGCCTCCTCGACCAATCTACCGGCGAAGTCGCCCGCCGGGTTGACAAATGTGCTGCCCAGCGACGGCTCCACCGGCTGGGTCTCACGACGATGGCTCAAAAAGGCCTGGGCTGTGCTGCGGATCGTCCCCGGCTCGCCCAATTCCAGCCGGAAGTTGGCGCTCAACAGCACCGGGCCAAAACCGGCGTCAATCACGCGGCCCTGCTTCAGGCTGCTCCGCCGGTAGGCGTAGGCGAGCTCCTCCACGCCATAGATCTGAATATTGCCGCGCTCGTCCAGCAGCAGAACGTCCCAAAGGCAATCCTTCACTTCACCGCCGTGCGCGCCCGCGTTGTTGACGACCGCGCCGCCGACCGAGCCGGGCACGCTCACCGCCCACTCCAGACCGGTCAGCCCGGCGTTGATCGCGGTCCGGGCCGCGCCGGCCATCGGCGCGCCGCTCTCGGCGAAAAGGTAGGGCCGCGTGTCTGCGGGGTAGTCGCAGCAGGGCGCATCCTGCACCTGCACAGCTTTGCAGCGGTTCTGGATCACCAGCCCGCGCACGCCCCGGTCGCTGACCAACACATTGCTGCCGCCGCCCAGGATCAGATAAGGCAGGTCGTGCGCCCGCGCCCAGCGCACCAGCTTCAACAGTTTGTGCGTGTCGGAGACGGCAGCGAAATAGTCCGCCGCGCCGCCCACCTTAACCGTCGTCAGGCTCGCCAGCGGGTGGTCCTGACGGATCTCTACGCCGAGCGCCTCGACCTGATTGCGCGCGGATGCAGCGATGTCTCGTTTTGCGCGGGCTGTTGCCGTTACGGTTGCCATCATGCTGAGCTCAATCGGTCCACAATCAGCTTTCAATCAGCTTTCGCCGATGCCGCGAAGCTGCCTCACCAGCCCGTCAAAATCCAGCGCAGCAAAGTCGCTCGTATCGACCCGGAGGACCGGCCCCTCCAGGTCCAGGGGGCGGTTGCGCCGCGCCAACGCAACGGGATCGAAATCGCCCATCCGCAATCGGTCCACATGGCCCGGATGTCGTTCGCCGCTGTCGGCCCGCTCGGCGTAGCGGCGGCGCAGCAGATCGGCCGGGGTGGAGAGGAGCACCTGCGCTGAACGGAACGAATGGCGCGCCTGCAGTGCCTGGAATCGTGGATTGGCCCAGTCCGGATCGAAAGGCGTCTCCACCAGCAACGAACAGCGTGCGGCCAGCAGGCGCTCGATCAGCAGATAGACCAGCTCATAGGTCGCCCGGCCAAGCTGCTGCGACCACGCAACGGTCGACCACCCCAGGGTTTCGAAAAGCGACTCCTTCAGGTCGTCGCGCGCGATCAGGGGAAGACCCAATGCCGGGGCCAGTCTGCGCGCCAGCGTCGTCTTGCCCGTGCCCGGCGCGCCGCAAACGATCAGCAACAGCGGCGGCCTTTCAGCCATCAGCCGCCAGCCTCTCCAGCAGCAGCTCACCGATGCGGTGGCTTGTGCCCGCGCCGAGCGTCAGAACAACATCGCCGGCGGCCACTTCGGCGTGGAGAAGCGCGCTCGTATTCTCCACGTCTCCGCTGTGGCGGATCGCAGGATGGACGCTGGCCGCCGTGACTTCTGCGGCTGCCGCGGCTCTGTCGCCGCTCTCCCTGGCGGCGTAAACGTCGGTCACCAGCGCCGCGTCGGCGTCATCGAAGCTGCGCGCAAAGTTGTGCAGCAACGCGCGTGTGCGGCTGAACGTATGCGGCTGAAATACAGCCCAGATGCGGCGATCACCGAAGCGAGCGCGGGCCGCGGCCAGCGTTGCCTGTACCTCGGTTGGGTGATGGGCGTAATCGTCGATCACCGTCACGCCTTTGCGCGTCCCCTTCAGTTCAAAGCGGCGCCCAATGCCCGCATACTCCTGCAGACTCGCGAGGACCTGCGCCGTCGGCACACCGCAGCGCCGCGCAACCGTCAGCGCGGCCAGCGCATTGCGCAGGTTGTGGACGCCCGGCGCCTGCAGCTGCAGCCGGCCAATCGATCTGCCGCCCTGCTGCACGGCGGCGGCAAAGCCTCCGCGCGCCCCGGACGCCGCGCCGACTGCCCGCACATCGCATCCGTCGTTCAGCCCATAGGTCAGCCAGGCCGGGCCGCCGTCGGTCGCGCAGTTCTGACGTATCGCCTCAGCGCCGGGATCGTCGCCGCAGGAGATTACGCAGCCCTCGCCGCGCACCTGCGCCACAAACTGACGGAAGGCCTCTGAAAAGCTGGCCGGCGACAGATAGCAGTCCGGGTGGTCCCACTCGACATTGGTAACGACGGCAACCGCCGGCGTCAGACCGTGGAACATGCGATCATACTCGTCGGCCTCGATCACAAACTCCCGCCTTGTGCCCGCGTGGGCGTTGCCGTAGCCGGGCAGGTCGGCGCCGATGATATACCCGGCGTCGCAGCCGCTTGCCTGCAGCGTCTGTACGATCATCGCCGTCGTTGTACTCTTGCCGTGCGTGCCGGAGACGGCGACAACCTCGCGTCCGGCCAGAAACGGCGGCAGAAATGACTCCCGTTTGACGATGGGGATTCCCAGCCTCTGCGCGGCCTGCCGCTCCTGATTCGCCTCGTCCACCGCGCTGCTGACCAGCATCACGTCCGGCTGTTCCGCGGCCGGCGGACCCGCGAACGCCCCAGCCGCCCCGTGCCGCCCGTAGATCCTCGCCCCGGCCGCCGCCAGCCGCCGCGTCCGCTCGCTCTCCTGCCTGTCGCTGCCGCTGACGCGTATGCCCTGCTCCAGCAGGACGTGCGCGATGGCGGAGAGTCCCGCGCCGCCAATCCCGACCAGATGCACCCAGGGCGCCGGATCGCCGCCGGTCCTGCCGTGCAAGTGCGCACTTGCCGTCTGTTGAAGCCGCCGCTGCCACGTTTCACGCCACACTGTAGCCTCCGTGACGGCGGACGCGCCCCGGCATCTCCTCCGAAAGGGGGAAGGCCGAACGCGCGCGCGCCTCCGCATAGCCGGCCCTCATCCGCGTACCCGCATCAGTAGCAGGATCGCGATCGGGATGACCCAAGGCGTCGGAGACGGCATGATGTTCTGGGGCAGATAGCCAACCAGCGCGACAGCAATCGGCGATAAGTCCGTATCGATCCATCCTATGGAAGAGAGCGGGTAGCCGTAAATGTGCTGGTAATACCAGAGGCTGCCGCTGATCAGATAGCCGTTGATTGCGCCGACCAGCACACTGAGAATGGTGCCCTGGGGCATCGGCCACTCCCGGCCGCTGAAGGTGATGACCCGCCCCGCATAGCCGGCAAAAACTGTAATCCCGAAAATGATCAGATAGAAATTGCTCAGGAAAAACTGCTCCGTTCTCTGCTCATTCGTCGAGAATACCATCTGCCACACCCTGTTCAGGATCGGATTGAGACGGTCCTCGGCGTACAGAAGCAGAAAGATCGCCACAATGATGATCATGGTCCTGCCCAATTCGCGCGCATAGCCCTGGGCAAGGCCAATCAGGGTGATGATGCCGGCGATCGAGCCGAAGTAGACTTCGATCAGTCCCATGACGATTTCGCGAGAGCTAATTCATTGTTATTGAAGGGCAACGTCACGATTCTCTGCTCGCGCGACTACGTCTGGCTGCGGCGCAATGTGCTGATCACCGCCACAAGCAGGACCGTCAGCCCGATTGCGATCAGCATCGGCTGTTGAGGCCCCAATGCTTCCCAGATATTGCCGAAACTGGACTGCATCATCTCCGATATGCCGCCAAAAGCTCCCTGCACGCCGGCGCCAGTCGCTGAGACCGGCTCAACCCCGATCTCTGGGATAAAGTCGAACAGCCGCGGCGCGAAGGTGGGGATGTAAAACAGGCCGTTGCCCATTCCGATCAGCGCCGCCAGCATTCCCGACGTGCTCTGGCTGTCGGGGATCGCCTTGTTGGTCAGCAAGTAGGTGAGCAGCAGCACGCCCGCCCAGACCAGAAAGGAGACCGTCGGCTGGTCAGCGTCGGAGAGCGCATCCGACGCGTTCCACAGCGTATGCACCGGCTCGCCTTCTCCTCCCGCGCCGCCTGCGCGCAGCGCGGCGATCAACCTCATGCCGATGGTGATGATACCCCCGAGCAGGCCCAAAACCTGTCGCACGATATCCAGGGCCAGGCCCTGGTTCTGCTGCAGAAAGAAAAAACCCCCGACCGAAACAACCAGCACCATCAGCTCGCGGAACAGGCCGCGCCGAAAGCCGATCCAGCCGAAGAGAAGAACGTAAAACACAAACGCGACAGTTCCAGGAGTTGATTCGCTCATTTTTGCACTTCCATGTCCTATGATGACCTTCTGCAGCTACTGGCAGCGAGCCGCGAGCCACTGTAGCTCGCGCGCGATGTTGTCTGCCGCCTGCGGACGCGCCAGCGTGCCGACCGCCTCCGCCATCGCCAATCGGCGCGGCTTGTCCGCCAACAGCGCCGCCAAGGTCGGCTCCAGCCTCTCCGCCAACTGCCCGTCCTCGACGATGATCGCGCCGCCTGACTGCGCCAGCTTTTTTGCGTTGCGCATCTGATGCGAGCCCGCAATCGGTAACGGCGCCAGCACCGACGGCAGCCGTGCAAGCGGAAACTCGGCCAGCACACTCGCGCCGGCACGGGCCACGGCAAGATCTGCCGCGGCCAGCGCCCAAGCCATCTCCTCATGCAGATAGGCCACCGGATGATAGCGGCTGGCCAGCCCGTTGCCCGGCAGTTCCGGCCCTTCCTGTTCCAGAAGAGGCCAGTCGCGCGTGCCGATGACGTGCAGAATCTGGCAGGAGGGCAGCAGCACGGGCGCCCCCTTCCAAATTGCCCGGTTGATGCTCCGCGCACCCTGGCTGCCCCCGAACACCAGCAGCAGGGGCGCGTCAGATTCCTCCATCCCCAGCTTTCGCGCCAATATCTCCCGCGCCGCCTCCTTATTCCTTATCGCCGACATCACCTCGGCGCGCACAGGGTAGCCGGTGTCGACCGCCTTCGGCCCGAAGAAGCCGGCCACCTCCGGGAAGCTGACCGCGACCCGCTGTGCCAGGCGGCTGAGCCAGCGCACCGCCAGCCCGGGCGTCATGTCCGGCAAATAGATGAGAAGCGGCACATCCCGCAATTGACAGGCTATCGCCACCGGCGCGCACACATAGCCGCCGGTGGCAAGACATGCCTGTGGGCGAAACTCCTCCATAATCGCTAAAGATTGACGTATGCCTGTCATCGTTTGGGCCAGACTGCGTAATGCCGCCACAGGATTGCGTCCTCGCAACGCGCCGCTATCGATGCCCCGGAAGGGAATTCCGGCGTTGCGTACAAGAGAACTCTCGATACCCGTCCGGCTTCCCAGCCACAGTAGCTGCGGAGAGGGGAGACTGGAGCGAGGAGGGAGCAACTCCCTCTTCTCTCTGTCCCCCTCTCTCTTGTCGCTGTTAGCGGGAGCCAGTGCGTCGGTCAGAGCGTTGGTTCGTAGTTGTTCGACGACGGCGAGAGCCGGATAAACGTGCCCGCCGGTTCCACCAGCCGAGATAAGAAGGCGCATGGGCTTTCTGCCCCGAGGGCCCGGAAGACGACCCGGGTCTGCTCGATCCCGAAGGGTTGGATGCGGCCCACATCCCGCCTGGGCGGGCCTGCGGCTCGCTCGCCGCAGAATGGGAATCGGGACGGGCGCCGGTTTCGGCGCGACGGGACGCACTGGGCGCGGGTTGACCGCGAAAGCGGCTGATATTCAACAGGATGCCGGCAGCGCCCATCGACGTAACCAGCGAACTTCCGCCAAAGCTGATAAACGGCAGTGTCACGCCGGTGGGGGGCGAGATGGCCACGACGACCGCAATGTGAATGATGGCCTGCAGGATGATGAGCGCGGTGATGCCCACAGCCAGCAAGGAACCGAATGTATCCGGCGATTCACTGGCAATCCGCAGACCCCGATATACGAACAGCGTGAAAAGCAGAATCACCAGCAGCGAACCCAGCAGCCCCATCTCCTCGCCGACGATGGCAAAGATATTGTCCGACCAGCTCAGGGGCAGGCTGCCGGGCAACTTTTCCGTGCTGTTGCCCAGGCCGACGCCGAGCGGGCCGCCCCGGACAAGCGCGGTGCTGGCTTCACGGATCTGCCACTCGGAGCTGTTCAGCGGGGACTGGATCGACTCCAGCAACGCGCTGACGCGGCGGCTGGCATAGCTGTTGCGCGTGATCACCAGCCAGAAGGTGACGCCGGCCACAAAGCCGCCCAGCAGAAGCTGCTTCAGCTCAGCGCCCGCCAGGAAAAAGATGATCAACGCGGTGACCACGATCAGGATCGTCGTGCTGATATCCGGCTGCGCCACGATCAACCCGGTGACAATCCCCATCAGGATGCCGAAGGGAATGAGCCCGTAGTTGATATTCTTGATGCGGTTGCCTTTGCTCGCCAGCCAGGTGCTGATGTAGATGAGTACGATCACTTTCACCGGTTCACTGGGCTGAATGCGACCACCGAAAAAGGTGCGCGTCGCGCCAAAGCGTGTATCCCCGATAAATATGACTGCCATCAGGGCGATCAGCCCCAGCGCCATCAACGGAACGCTCCACCGTTCCCAGAAGCGGTAGGGCACGATCGCCGCGCCGACCAACACCGCCAGGCCGACGCCCAACCAGCGCAGCTGCAGCAATACGTAGTAGAATGGCGAATCCCGGTTTTCCAGCGCCCAGGGGTAACTGGCGCTGAAGACCATCACGAATCCGAACAGCAGCAGGCAGGTCAGGACCGTGGCCAGGGCCCAATCAAAGCCGCCGCTGTTCCTGTCTATCTGTTTCGCCTGCGCCGGGCTGATCTGTAAAGCCATTCTCACTATACCGGTCAATCGTTGCCGGCCTTCAGTAGCCAGCAGCCGTCGCTAACTGCCCGAAACCAGGTTGCGGAAATGTTCGCCGCGCTGTTCGAAGTTCTTGTAAGCGTCGTAGCTTGTGCCGCCGGGCGAAAACAGCACAACTGTGCCCGGCCTGGCCGTCTGCTTGGCCAGCACAACCGCCTCGTCGAGCCGTTGGACGATCGCGCAACAGGGGGCGGATATGCGCCGGAAGGAGGCCCGCTCCCGCACTTTGTCCGCGATCATCGGCCCCGCCTCCCCGAACCCGATCAGACATTGCACCCGGTCCAGCACTTCGTCGGCAAAGGAGTCCCAGGGCAGATTCTTGTCCTGCCCGCCGGCCAGGAGAATGAGCGTCTGCGCGCCCGGCGGAAAAACCTGCAGCCCGGCGACCGCCCGCTCCGGCGCGGTGGCGATGCTGTCATTGATCCATAAGATGTTGCCCTTGTCCTCAGTCACCTTCTGTCGCGTGGATGGTGTGTCCGCCCGCTTCGTCGGAACCACCTCCAGCCTGTGCGGCACACCGGCAAATGAGCGGGCGACGCGCCCCAGAGCCCCCGGGGATGCCCCGGCCGCCCCGGCGATTGCCGCCGCGCCCACAAGGTTGCTGATATTGTGCTCGCCCCGCAGCCGCACCGCGGCGCGGCGGCAGAATGGCCGGCCTTCAAAAATGAGCTCCTCGTCGGATGCCCACGCGCTCAATGCAGGCGCGTCGCTTTCTTCATTGCGTTGCTGCTCGCCGTAGGCGCGACGCGTAAAGAGGCGCTTCCGCCCCGCACTGCCAAGGGTGGAGCGGCATTGCGCCATCAGGCTGTCCAACGCCCAGTGCGCAGGAAGCGCCTTACTTACATGCGGCGGGCGCGGCGCTTCATTCTGCCAACCGGCCATTCGCGCTGTCACCGGATCATCGGCGCTGAAGACCACCGCGCTGGTCGGTTTCAGATGGCGCAACAGGTTGGCCTTCGCCGCGGCATAGTCGGCCAGCGACGTATGCCGGTCGAGGTGATTGGGCGTGATGTTGAGAATAGCGGCCACGTCCGGGCCCAGCCCCTCGAACGGCCCGTAGGACAACTCCGGGTCGAACAGTTCGAGTTGGAAACTGCTCAGTTCCAACACCATGATGTCATCTGCGCCAATCGTGTCCAGGCGGTCCACCAGCGGCGTGCCGATATTGCCGCCAACGTGGACGGCGCGAGCGTCGCCGAAGGTCGCGCGCAACATCTCGCCGACAAGCGTCGTCGTCGTGGTCTTGCCGCTGCTGCCGGTGATGGCGATGACGGGACAGGGCGCCAGCTGCATTGTGAGCAGGCTGTCATTGCTCAACCGAATGCCGCGACGGACGGCATCCTGCACCAGCGGGACTTGCAGCCCCACGCCCCCGCTCAGGCAGAGCAGGTCGCAGTCGTCCAGCAGGTCGGGCGGATGACCGCCGAGCGCCAACGCAACCGGCAGCTCGGCCAGCTGTTCCAACTCTTCCGCCAGCTCTTCCGCCGGCGCGATGTCGCTGATCGTCGTGTTTGCGCCCGCCGCCGTGAAGAAGCGCGCCAGAGCCAATCCCTGACGCGCCATCCCCAGGATGACGACGTTACGCCCCTCGAATCTGAGCTGTCCACTCTTGGCATTCATGGGAACTATCTCCCTCTTCATCCGTTGCCGCCCGTCCGGGCGGCCGGCGTAGGTTTCGGGAAAGACCGCGCGTGTAAGATTGGTCTAGTTGAGCGCCAGGGCTACTCCCAGCATTCCACTCAGCACACCTACCAGCCAGAATCTCTCTTTGACCTGTGTCTCGCTCCAGCCCATCAACTCGAAATGGTGGTGGATCGGCGTCATCTTGAACAGGCGAATATCGCGCCCCATGTAGCGGCGGCTGAACTTGGCCGACGCCACCTGCAACAGGACCGAAATCGTTTCCACTACAAACACAAATCCCACCACCGGCAGCAGCAGCCATTGGCCGGTCATCAGCGCAACGAGCGCGAGCGTCGCGCCCAAGGCCAGGCTGCCCGTGTCACCCATAAAGAGTTGCGCCGGGTAGGCGTTGAACCAGAGAAACGCGAACAGGGCGCCCACAACTGTGAAACAGAAGGCCGCCAGATAGGTCTGCCCTTGCAAATAGGCGATCAGACCGTAGCTGGCAAAGGATACGCTGCTGATGCTGCCGGCCAGACTGTCCAGCCCATCGGTCAGGTTGACGGCATTGCTGAATCCGATAATGATCAGAATTGCCGCCGGTAAGAAGAGCCAGCCGATAGAGACGAACTCCGGTCTGCCCGGCACGCCGACGTAGTGCAGGTTCGGCGGCCCGAAGTAGAGAACGGCCACGATCGCCGCGGCAAACAGAAACTGGAATCCGCTCTTTACCCCGGCTGACATGCCCTTGCCCCGGCCGCGCAGGTCGAGCCAGTCGTCGATTCCTCCCAAGGTGGCGTGCGCCGCCAGGCAGAAGGAGAGCAGCAGCGTGCTCTGCCCTTCCTGTGTAAAGCCCAGCAGGTGCGCCAGATTGAACGCGCCGATGATCAACAGAATCGGCACCACGAACAGCAAGCCTCCCATCGTTGGCGTGCCGGTCTTGTCCTGATGCGAATCCGGTCCTTCCACGCGGATCCGCTTGCCTATGCGCTGGTGTTTCAATAAGGAGATCAGCGGTTGCCCCCAAATGACGGCGATGAAGAAGCTGAGTACCCCGAGCACCAATGGGAATGTCATCCGTTCGCCTCTTCATCTCCGGACTCTGTCGCGGCGACTGTTGCCCTTTCGGGGGCCAAGCTGGCTGCCGTCCAGCTCCTCTCCTTCTGTCGTGTGACACATTCCTGGCTATGCGCCGCCCGTTGCTCGGTTTCATTCGTGCGCGCGCGGCGCGGCGGGACGAGTTCAGACACAATGCCGTCCATCCCCACTGCGCGGCTGCCTTTGACGAGCAGCAGGTCCCCCGGCCGCGTCACCTTCTTCACGATCTGCACAGCCGTCTCAAAGTTGCCGGCTGCGTGAATGGCCTGCGCCGGCAGGCCGGCCTGCCGCGCCTCGTCGGCGATGATACGGCCCAGTTCACCCACCGTAACCAGCAGGTCGGTCACGCGCGCGGCGTGAATGCCCACCTGCTTATGTCCTTCCGCCGTGAAACTGCCCAGCTCCCGCATGTCGCCCAGGACCGCAATGCGGCGCCCGGCGGCCCCGGCATCCTTGCCCAAGTCGTCCAGCAGATTGAGCGCAGCCAGGGTGCTGTCGGGGCTGGCGTTGTAGGTGTCGTCGATCACCATCGCGCCGTTGATGCCGGGCGTCACGACAAGCCGCAACTGACCGGGCGCACTCTGCAGACCGGCAACGATCTCCGCCCACGTCAGGCCGTTGACGATTCCGACGGCAGCCGCGGCCAGGGCCGTCTGCACTGAATGCTTGCCCAGTAGAGGAAGGCGCACGCGCTCCCTGTGAACGCGGCTGTCCTCCTGCCGGTGATGTAATCGAAAGCGGATGCCTTCCATGCCCAGGCTTTCGACTTCGTCGGCCCACAGGTCGGCCTCGGCGCTGAGGCCGTAGAAAAACGGCCGCGCCTCCGTGCGCGTTGCCATCGCCCGTACGCGCGCGTCGTCCCAGTTCAGGATTGCCGCGCCTCCGCAGGACGCGCCGGGCAGCGCCTCGATCAGTTCAGCCTTGGCCTGCGCAATGCGTTCAATCGTACCCAGCCGCTCCAGATGGGACGGGCCGACATTCGTGACGAGGCCGATTTGGGGCCGCGCCAAGTCGCTCAGGAGACGAATCTCCCCCAGGTCGTACATCCCCATCTCCAGCACAGCACGCTCATGCCCTGTATGCAGCCCCAGCAGAGCCAGCGGCAGTCCCTGTTCGCTGTTCAGGTTGCCAGTGTTGCGATGCGTGCAGAAGCGCTGACTCAGAACGGACGCGGCCAACTCCTTGGTGCTGGTCTTGCCAATGCTGCCGGTCACGCCGGTCACCAGCAGCTCCGGGCGCGTCCGGTGCAAGCGCTGGAAGATGCCCGCGGCCTGCAGGGCTGCGTTCGAATCGGGCACGACATAGGCGATGCAGCCGGCCTGACTCATGGTCGATGGAGAGCGGCCCGCGCCGTTCCTCGTCAACCCGTGTTCGCTGCAATCGACAACCAGCGCATCAGTGTCCGCCAGAAACGCCAGCCCCCGCTCTTGGCAGATGACCGCGCCGGCGCCCGCGGCGACCGCCTGCCCGATGTATTCGTGGCCGTCGGTGCGGCTGCCGCTGACCGCGATGAACAGAGCGCCGGGTTCGACATCACGGCTGTCCAGGACCGCGCGGCAGATGGGGCGGGGCGCCAGCGTCGGCGGCGGCGCGCGTCCCGTCAGCGCCTGCCAAAGCGTATGCTGGGTGATGGATGTCCCGACGTTCGGTCGATCTTCCGCCAAATCGCGTTTCCCTGCCTGAATTTGGAAACGGCCCGGAACAGCTGCCCTCCCGGCCCATTTCACCTTCAAGAACGCCGGCGGCGAGAAGCCGCGCAAGCCACCGGCGTGCAGTCACAAATTACTGCTCCGAATGTTCTCCAACCGGCGCGTCGGACGCAGGCTGGCCTGCGTCCGGCAGCCGGACCGAGTCCGGCGGGATGTTCAGGTGCTCGAATAGCCGGTGGGCAATGCGGCTGAACACAGGCGTCGCCGTGTAGGCTGCCCAGCGGCTGATGCTCGGGTCGGGCCGGTCCAGCTTCACCAGCACCAGGAATTGCGGGTCGTCTGCCGGCGCGAAGCCGATAAAGCTGACGATCGTTTCGTCCTGGATGTAGCCCTCTTCGGTGGCGATCTCCGCGGTGCCGCTCTTGCCCGCCACGCTGTAACCGGAGACCTGCGCCATCTGATTGCCCGTATTGACGACATGCAACATCAGGTCTCCGACGCGTTTCGCCGTTTCCGGCCGGATCACCTGGTAGACCATCGTCGGCTGGGTTTCGACCGCATAGTCGCCGGCCACCCGGCTCTGCACGGTGTGCGGGCGCAACAGCTTGCCGCCATTGGCGATGGCCGCCACCGCGCTGATCATCTGAATCGGGGTAACCGCGATGCCCTGGCCAAAGCTGTTTGTCCCCAGGTCGGCCATCGTCCAGCTTGGGTCATCGAGACGCCTGTATTGCCCCGACACCTCGCCGCTCAGGTCGATATTCGTGTCCGCGCCGAACCCGAAACGATTGACATATTCGTAGAACAGGTCGGGGCCGGTGCTCTGCGCGATCTGAACTGTGATCACATTGTTGGAATGGGCGAGCGCATCCGCGACCGTCAGCGGACCCACCGCCTTACGATCGCTGTTCTGAATCGTATGTTCACCCATGACGATCATGCCGGTGTCCACGAAAACGGTGCTCTCCTCCACCGCGTCGGTATCGAGCGCGGCCGCGATCGTAATCAGTTTGAAAATCGACCCCGGTTCATATTGGGCGCTGATCGCCGGATTCATAAATGTGTCGGGGTCCCCTTCTTCAAAACGGTTGCCGTCGAAGGTGGGCCAGTTGGCCATGCCCAGAATCGCGCCCGTGTTCGGGTCCATTACGATGACAGTGCCGCCCTCAGCCCGGTAGAGGCCGACCCCCAGTCGCAGCTCTTCTTCGATTATGTGCTGGACGGTGCGGTCGATGGACATTACCAGGCCCTTGCCATTGCCGCTGGGCAGAAACCGCAAAATGCTGTCATCAAGCTCTGTGCGCGGTATCTGCTGTCCCCGCGGGAGACCAACGCCGTCGCTGGAAAGGAAGTTCCGGTAGTAACGCTCGATGCCCAATACAGGCACCCGTTCAGCGTTGAGAAAACCCAGAATCTGGCCGGCCAGCGTTCCCTGTGGATAGAAGCGTCGAGGATGGGCCGCAACGTGAATATGGTCCAGCAGAAAATCCTTGTCAGCCAATCTCTGCTGCCGCTCTGCCAGCAGCAGCTGGCCTTGTTCAAAATCGATCTCCGTCGCAATGATCAGGTAGTCTCTGTCGCTGTTTTCCGTCAGCAGATTTTCAATCTGCGGCGGGGGTACGCCGATCCCCTGCGCGAGCCGCTGCGCGATTGGGGTGTAGTCTTCCGGCGCGATGAACTTTGGCGTTGCCGTGATGCGGTAGGTGAATCGGTCCGCGGCAAGCAGGTTGCCGTCCCGGTCGACGATCACGCCCCACGAGGTTGTATCGTCCACCGTATTGCGCGTCGACGCCACCGGCCTGGGCGGTTCATACTGCTGCCAGCCCATCACCTGCATATCCAGCAACCGCAGGATCAGCAGAACCAGCGGCCCGGTCAACATCACGCCGATAAAGCCGATACGCCAAATCTTCGTCGTATCGGTCCGCGCGGCGGCCGGTTGCGTGCGTTCCTGGTCGCGCGGCGCGCCCGGCGCGGCAAGGCCGATCCCGTGTCCGCTTATTGGCTGTGCCGTTCGGTCTTGCGCGCGCATGCTGCATCTCACAAAGACTGCGGCGGCCAGTGGCGGCGGCATTGCCCGGGCCACTGGCCGCAATTCAAGGACCGCGTAAGCGGATCAGTGCTGTTTCAGCTGGCCCAGGATGAAATCACCGACCTGTTCCAGCAATGGCTCGCTCCATTGGCGCACACTCTGCCAACCCGCCTGCCAGCTATCGTTGATCTGTCGCTGCCATCCGGACGCAAGCTGCCCAAACTCCTCAATCGGAAACAGTTCAGGCACGCTCCAGGAGGCAGGCTCCGCCGCCGCGGACAACTCACCCTCTGGAAGCGGCGGCGGCTCCGCCTGGGACGCAGGTGAAACCGGCGGCGCTACAGCCCGCCTGTCCGGCGCGCCGCCGGAAGACGCGTTCACCGCCGCGATATTCGTTTGCGATGCCACGGCTTTTCCAACGTAGTTGCGTTGCAGGGCCGGACGAAATCCGAGTTGGACTGCCCGAACCTGCACCTGTTCCAACGTAGTGCGTTGACCAATCTGCCACAACAGTTCAGCGTTTTTCTGTTCGATCAGGTTGTACTGCACGTTGAGCGCAGCCAGCTCGGCGCGGGCCTGTGTAATCCGCAGCGAAGTCCAAACCTGAAACACAGCCAGCCCGCAAATGCCCGTCAGCGCCAACACGAAGAAAAGGTACCCTCTCAGCGTTTGCGGAAGCGGCACGAAATCATCCAGCCAGACCAGCCCGCGCAGAACGCGAATGTGGGACAGGCTGGTCGGTTGCGTCTGCCCCTGCTCGATCGTATCGGACGCGACCCTGCCCGGCTGTGTTGATTGCGCTTCGACGCCGGAGAGGGGCGATGGTGTGGCCGCGCCGTGCAAATCGATAGACGGTGTAGTCAAAAGCCTTATCCTGCCGAACTACTCAGTTTACTCCGGTCGCGCATGGAGGCGGAACAGGCCCCCTGCGAACCGGGCGGACGATGTTGCCCGACGCCTCGGACTATCTCCATCCCCCTTGCGTGCCGTTTACCGTTCGGAGCTTTTTTCAGCGATGCGTAGCTTCGCTGAGCGGCTGCGCGGGTTTCGTTCGATTTCAGCGGCCGCCGGTACAACCGGTTTCCTATTGTATATAGACAGAACAGGAACCTGCTCAAGGCCGCCGCTCGGCAGAGTCGGGTCAGGCCGGAATCTGCGCGATAGATCCCGCATCCACCGTTTGACGAGCCGGTCCTCCAGGCTGTGAAAAGCGATGATTGCAACCCGTCCGCCCACCTTCAGCAGCCCGGGAATCTGTGCCAATGTCCGCTCCAACTGTCCCAACTCGTCGTTGACCGCAATCCGCAGCGCCTGAAACGTGCGCGTTGCCGGATGGATCTTCTGTCTGCCGCGCCTGCCCACTACCTTCGTTACGATCTCCGCCAGTTCAGCAGTGGTCATGACCGGCCGGTTGGCGACGATCGCACGTGCGATGGCGCGGCTCTGTCTCTCCTCTCCGTACCTGTACAGAATCTCGGCGATCTGCTCCCAACGCCTGCCGTTTATCAGCCCGGCCGCGCTCTCGCCTGTCGAGGGATCAAAGCGCATATCCAGCGGGCCGTCGTGCTGAAAGGCAAAACCCCGCGCCGGTCTATCCAGCTGATAACTGCTGAGACCCAGGTCGAGCAGGATTCCGTCGACGGCGGCAAACCCTTGTTGGCCGGCGACCCTGGCCATCTGATCGAACGGCGTATGGACCAGGCGCAGTCTGCCGGCCTTGATCTCCTCCGGGAAGCGCCCTCGTACCCGTTCGACCGCTTCCGGGTCCGCGTCCAATCCCAGTACCCGTCCGTTGCCGACTCCATCGGCGGAGCTGGTGCGGCGCAATAGAAGTTGCGTATGACCGCCGCCGCCCACCGTTCCGTCGATGAAGCAACCGCCCGGTTGAGCATTCAGCCCCGTCAGCGCTTCCTCCGCCAGAACGGGACAATGTTCAATGTCCTGCTCAATGTCCTCTTCGGGTCGGCGCTGCTCCAATGGTGTCAGACTCCCAGGGCGGCGAACAGGTCCTCACCGAGTTGCGCCGGGGTGAGCATCTGCTGCTCCCACTGCGCCGGGTCCCAAAGCTCGATATAGGTATTCATGCCGGCGATGACCACCTCGTTCTCGATTCGAGCGAACTCGCGCAGACGCTGGCTGATCAGGATGCGACCCTGCCGGTCCGGTTTCAGGTCCTCTGCCGCACTGAACAGAGCCCGCCGCAGCTGCGCGGTCCGCTGGTCTATCAGGGGAAGAGAGCTGACCCGGGCCGCAACATTCTGCCATTCGTCCAGCGGCATCAGCATGAGACAGCCGCCGGTCGGGTTGCGCGTCACCACCAGGCCGGGCATCAGCCGGTGCCGGAACTTGGCGGGAATCGTGACCCGCCCTTTATCGTCCAGACTGTGGGTGAACTCACCGAGAAACATGATTTTGAGAGAGACTGGTTTACAGGCACCACCTTCAATCAGCGGTGCATCCGACTTTCAATACAACGGATTTGCCAGGGGTATCTCAGGGCGTAGGGCAGGCCGGCGGAGCGTTCCTCCGAGCGAACGGAGCGCTTTCCCGCCCCCCTCTGAACCGGACGTAAAACTTTCCTTTCATCCGGCTCTCCAGCGTCCCGTACAAAGCGGCGTGTTTGGACTGTGCGGGCATTCCAGGAATGGGCAAGCGAAAAGGGCGCGAGTTACTCATCCGAGTTACACATCCGAGTTACACTTCATAGTCCAACGTCATGTCGTGCTCCTCTGCATGTCCGGCAGAAAACCCGCCGGTACCCGAAAGCCCGGCCAGTTCGTCGGTGCCCGACCCCGGAACCACCTCGTACTCCGCCGTGGCCTTTTCTCCGTCGTAAGACCCCGTGTGCCGGAGCACGAAGCTGCCTGTCCGTCCGCCCAGGCTGCCCACAACCTTCTCAAACCCTGAAAACGAAGCGACCCCGCCGTCGAGGTACGTCATCACGTACATAAGATTGCCTGTCCCGGACAGATCGCCGTGGAAAGACTTCTTCACGTGCGCACGGGTGAGCTTCGGCCCGTCCGCTGGTTCGTCAAATGGCTCCTCGTCCCAGCTTATGATCCTGAACTTTGCCTCGGTGAGCATCTCTTCTCCAGGATGGCGTATGGGACTGCGCGGCGGCGGTTTGCCGCACTGCCCAAAGTCCCGCTGTCTTGGGCCGCCTACGCTACGTGAATTCTCTGTCCAAACGAGCGCCCGGCGTGGATGTTCGCGTGGCGTGGCGCAATGTCGATGGGGGTGACGATGGGCATGTAGATGGACGTTGTGCAATGCTGATTTTTCGTCATCTCCACCCAAACGGGCCCCGCAGGGCAGCCGCCCCACTTTCTCCCATATTGTCCCATACACAAAACATACCGCAAAACCTATTTTGGTGAAAACGGGCGCGGGCCGCCAACAGAAACGGCCTGATTTCGCGCCCTCTTTGAAGGGGAAACGCAGCCGTATCATAGAGTTTGGAGCTTCTTGCAGCCGTCCCGCACCCGCCGTAGCGAAGCGCCCGGAACAGGCTTCCGATGCCTCCGATTCGGTCGTCCCTTTATCTGGTGCCGGGCGTCTGCCTGCCTTACTCGCCGCGCCCGGAGACTGATTGACGGACGCAGGCAGGTCCGCCTGCACATCTTCCAGAAGCGGGCCGGGCTTTGTAACCGTTTCACGGCGTCGCTTCACGCATGCAGCACCCGGCCCGTTTGCGCCGTAGGCATATCGTAGGCAAATTGCACAGGATTGCTCACGGCCCGATTTCAGCCGCATCCTGGCCGTATTGCGCCCCATGTCAACCGGGCCGCGCCCGGATTCGGCCGGAGCCCCGCCAAAATTGGCGCAGAATCGGACTTTTCGGGTCTGTTGCGCGCAATTGGTCTCTCGCGCCGCGCCTCTTTCCGGCCGGAAAGGAGCCGTTGCACCAGAATCGACTGCCCGACAGTTCAGGATGCAGCGATTATCTGACAGAGTTGACAGGCAACTCTGTATACAGTAGAATCAACAATGCCGGACATTAAGCCGGCAACGATGTTCTCATCCGGCGTGTCCTCCCGGTTGTTGCTTCCGGCCTGCAACCCAGGCATCTCACCTGAGGACCCATTATCAGATGCCTTCAATCCGCATCAGGCCGCAAACCCGGGAGGTACCGCCAGCCAGCATCTTACAGTGGACGCAATGAAGGAGACGCGAATGTGAACGCCGCTGCCCAAAATCGCCAGATGCTCTTCGCCATCGTGCTGGTGATCGCCTTGCTGGCGATGCTCATTTTTCTCTACCCGGCCCTGGCTTCGAGCTATGACAACGGCGCTTCGACGATAACGGGGAACGACCTCAATATCGAAACAGTGGACGACTCGACGATTCAGCGATAACTCGGAAAACCACAACTCCAGCGCAATGAACACAACGGCGTGTAGCGCGCTAACCCTTCAGTCGCAGCGACGCACCTGTTTTTCAATAAACCATCTCTTCCGATGTCCTGGCCGAGCATTGCCAGCCACACCGGCCCGGTTCTCTCTTCCCGCAGGCATGCTTGTCCTGCTTCCGTCACTCCGTCAGCCTCCCGGCCCCCGACCGTACTCGAATCACGTTTCGCTTTCGGAGATCTTTTCGCGTAAACGCTTGTGATCGCTCGTAAAGCGCTCGTGCATCGCTCGCAAAGCGCTCTACGAGCCTCTTGTGTATTCGGGTCGCGTCATCGGTCTCCCAATGCTTTGCCTGTCTTACCGTCAGCGTCGCCGGACCGCCATCCTTTCAGGTCGCGCGGAAAGTTTGGAATGTACTTGTCAACATCAAAATTTTGACACCAGGCAGCTTATGCTATATACTTACCCTTTCAGAGAAAAAACCATTTTCGACTGTTGCGTTCCGGCGTCATATTGCGGGAGTCATAATTCAATGCCCCCAGGTTCCGTTTTGACGGGGCGGCCGGTATCCGGCGGGGCGTCCGCTGGCCCGACCCATTTTGTCCAATGGCGTTGGGTCTTTGACTTTTGATACAGCGCTCGGCGCGCCCCAGGTCACGGCCTGAGGCACAGATGCGATGGGGGCGGGAACCTGCAAAGACCCGCCCCGCTTTGAAGCCCACTCGCCTTGTCGCACGTTGCCGTCGCCGCTTGCAGGTCAGCTGACAACGGCGCGCGATGCGGGTGAAACTGTAATGCAAAGGAGTATGCGCTATATGGTTCGTACTGCTATCGGTAACGGAGTTGGCGCCAGGACCCAGCGGAAGTCCTATGCACGGACTTCTCACCTGATCGAGCTGCCCCGGCTCATCGAGATTCAACTGCAAAGTTTCGATTGGTTCCGCACCAAGGGGCTGAAGGAGCTTTTCGAAGAGATTTCGCCGATCGTCAGCTTCAACAAGCATCTCGAGCTGCATTTCGGCGACTTTCGCTTCGATCGACCCAAACACCCCGAGGAGGCGTGTCGCGAACGGGACATCACCTTTTCCGCGCCGCTGTGGGTGGAAGTCAAGCTTGTCAACAACGATACGGGCGAAATCAGCGAGCAGGAAGTCTTCATGGGCGATTTCCCGCTGATGACCGACTCCGGCACATTCATCGTCAATGGCAGCGAGCGCGTCGTCGTCAGCCAGCTGATCCGTTCACCCGGTGTCTACTTCACCATTGAAGAGGACCGCAGCACCGGCCGCGACCTCACCGGCACCAAGCTGATCCCAAGCCGCGGCGCCTGGCTGGAATTCGAGACCAGCAAACGGGACATTATCAGCGTAAAGGTTGACCGCAAGCGCAAGCTGCCGGTTACGATCCTGCTGCGCGCCATCGGCTACGGCACCGATGAGGAGATCCGGGCCTTGTTCGCCAGTGTCGATGACAATGAAGACCACGCCTTCATCGAGGCGACCCTGGAACGCGATCCCACGGCCAATCCGACCGATGACGGACAGAAAGGGATCGACGACGCGCTGCTCGAATTCTACAAGAAGCTGCGCCCGGGCGATCCGCCGACCCTGGACAACGCGCGCAATTTCCTGCAGAATCTGCTTTTCAGCTCGCGTCGTTACGATCTCGGGCGCGTGGGTCGCTACAAACTCAACCGCAAGCTGGAGTTGGAGGCGGAACCCACCACGCGTATCCTGACGAACGAAGACATCGTTGCCGTCGTCCGCCGCATCATCGACATCAACAATGGGCGCGAGGACGCCGACGATATCGATCATCTGGGCAACCGGCGCATCAAGACAGTCGGTGAGCTGATCCAGTACCAGCTGCGCATCGGACTTCTGCGCATGGAGCGCGTCGTGCGCGAGCGCATGTCGATCCGCGAGCCGGAGCAGGTGACGCCCCTGAGCCTGATCAACATCCGGCCGGTCGTCGCCGCCACGCGCGAGTTTTTCGGCAGCAGCCAGCTGAGCCAGTTCATGGACCAGACCAACCCGCTCGCCGAGTTGACCCACAAGCGCCGCCTGAGCGCGCTGGGACCCGGCGGGCTGCGCCGAGAGCGGGCCGGCTTCGACGTGCGCGACGTCCATTACAGCCACTATGGCCGCATCTGCCCGATCGAGACGCCGGAAGGCCCCAACATCGGCCTGATCGGCTATCTGGCCACCTATGGGCGCATCAATGATTTCGGCTTTATCGAAACGCCCTACCGCCGCGTCATCAATACGGTCGAAAATGAGGTCGATGCGCTGACCGGGCGCACCCTCGCCCAGGACATTACCGACGCCGACAGCGACGAGATACTCATCGAAAGGGGCGCGGAGCTGACGCCCGAGCTGGCCCGGCAGATCAACGCTCTGGACGGCCTCAATGAGGTCCGCGTGCGTCCCTTTGTCAGCGAAGAAGTCATCCATCTCAACGCCGATACCGAGGAACGCTCGTCAATCGCCCAGGCTTCGACACCTCTCGACGAGAGGGGCCACTTCCTCAACAGGCGGCCTTCGGTCCGCCAGGCCGAGGATTTCCGCTTCGAGGAGCCGCAGCGCATTCAATTCATGGATGTGTCGCCCAAGCAGGTCGTCGGCGTCTCCGCGGCGTTGATCCCGTTCCTTGAGCACGACGATACCAACCGCGCCCTGATGGGCTCGAATATGCAGCGCCAGGCCGTACCCCTCGTGCAGCCCGAAGCGCCGATTGTCGGCACCGGCATGGAGTGGCAGGCCGCGGTCGATTCCGGTCAGGTCGTCGTCGCCCGCAAGGCCGGCGAGGCCGTGCGCGTCGTCAATACCGAGGTTATCATCCAGGAAGATGACGGCGAGCAGCGCACCTACCCGCTGCGCAAATTCAACCGCAGCAACCAGAGCACCTGCATCGACCAGCGCCCGACCGTGCAGAAAGGCGACCGGGTCGAAGCGGGCACTGTGCTGGCCGACAGCTCCTCCACGCAGAACGGCGAGCTGGCCCTCGGCCAGAATGTGCTTGTCGCCTATATGAGCTGGGAAGGCGGCAACTACGAAGACGCCATCCTTGTCAGCGAGCGTCTGGTCGAGAACGGCAAGTACACGTCGGTCCATATCGAGAAGCACGAGATCGAGGCCAGGGAAACCAAGCTCGGCCCGGAGGATATCACCCGCGACATTCCCAACGTGGGCGAGGATGCGCTGCGGCACCTGGACGAGGACGGCATCATCCGCATCGGCGCCGAGGTCACGCCGGGCGATATTCTCGTCGGCAAAATCACGCCCAAAGGCGAGACCGAACTGACGCCGGAAGAGAAGCTTCTGCGTGCGATCTTCGGCGAGAAGGCGCGCGAAGTAAAGGACAGCTCGCTGCGGCTTCCCCACGGCGAACGCGGCAAAGTCGTCGACATCAAAGTATTTACCCGCGACGACCACCAGGACATGCCCGCCGGCGTCGAGATGATGGTGCGCGTCAGCATTGCCCAGCGCCGCCGCCTCACCGAGGGCGACAAGATGGCCGGCCGCCACGGCAACAAAGGCGTGATTTCGCGGGTCGTGCCGGTCGAGGATATGCCCTTCCTCGAGGACGGCACGCCGATCGATATTATTCTGAATCCGCTCGGCGTGCCCGGACGCATGAACATCGGGCAGGTCCTGGAGACCCATCTCGGATGGGCCGCCGACCGGCTCGGCTTCATGGCTGAAACGCCGGTTTTCGACGGCGCGCAGGAGGACGAGATCGAGTCCGAGCTGGCGCGTGCCTGGCTGATCGACCGCGCCTGGCAGGACATCACGCACATGGCATGGGCAGCGGTGCAGGAGCAGGAGATCGAAAGCGAAGCCCTGGCCGACGACAACGACGCCCGCCGCATCTACCTGCTCGACTGGCTCGAGCCGCGCGGCTACGACCCGGAAGAGCTCTTCTTCGACGACATTTACGCGCGCAACGCCGCCCTCACCGAATGGCTGCAGGACAAGGGGCACGAGGCCGAACGCGTCATCCCGGAGGACAGGTCGGAAGCTTCGGACCTGTACGCCCGCCACGTCGCCCTGCGCGAGTGGATGTCCTATCACGGCGGCGAGGCGGATGGGCTCGACGGCGCGGCCCTGGAAGAAGCGACGCAGCTGCACTCGAAACAGGTCGGCTGGCCGCTGCCCACGACCGGCAAGCAGAAACTCTTCGACGGCAAGACGGGCGAGCCGTACGACGCTGATGTAACAGTCGGCATCGCACAGATGTTGAAACTGCACCACCTGGTCGAAGACAAAGTCCATGCCCGCAGCACCGGCCCCTACAGCCTTGTCACGCAGCAGCCTTTGGGCGGCAAGGCGCAGTTCGGCGGCCAGCGTTTCGGCGAAATGGAGGTTTGGGCCCTCGAGGCGTACGGCGCCGCCTACACGCTGCAGGAGATGCTGACGATCAAGTCGGACGATACCACCGGTCGCGTGAAGACTTACGAGGCGATCGTGAAGGGCGATGAGATTCAAAGCCCCGGTGTGCCGGAGAGCTTCCGCGTGCTCGTGAAGGAGTTGCAGAGCCTGGCCCTTTCGATCGAAGTCATTAACGACAAGAACGAGGTGATTCAGCTCGGCAAAGATGAGACAGAGGAACGGCTGCCCCATCTTGGCTTCAGTCTGAACGTGCCAAGCCCGATGAGCCGCAGCAGCGAATAGTTAGTTTCTGGTTGTTTACTTTTGGTTTCTCGTGAACTGCCGCAAGCGGATGGCGTTCCAAGAGCTGAAAACTGACGACTAAGAGCTATAAAAGGAGCTAAAATGGAAGTACGAGATTTTGACGCAATTCGTATCTCTCTTGCCTCCCCGGATCAGATCGACGACTGGAGCTTCGGCGAAGTAACCAAGCCGGAGACGATCAACTATCGCACCTTGCGGCCGGAGCGCGACGGCCTTTTCTGCGAGCGGATCTTCGGGCCGCAGAAGGACTGGGAATGCGCCTGCGGCAAGTACAAGCGCGTTCGCTATAAGGGCATTGTCTGCGACAAGTGCGGCGTCGAAGTGGCGCCTCAGCGGGTTCGCCGCGAGCGGATGGGCCATATCAAACTGGCGTCGCCGGTCAGCCATATCTGGTATGTTAAGGGCGTTCCCAGCCATCTGGGCCTGCTTCTCAACATCAGCCCCCGCCATCTGGAGCGCGTGCTCTACTTCGCGCAGTTCATCATCACCGAGGTGAACGAAGACGCGCGCAGCCGTGCGATCCAGCGCCTCGAGAAAGAGATGCAGATGGGCATCACACGCCTCGAAGGCACTGCCCAGGAACAGATCGATGTCGTAGAGGCCACGGCGCAAAGTCAACTTGACGAATTGGACGCGCAGGAACAGTCCCAGATTGCGGAGCTTGATGAGCGCATCAACCGCTCTTCGTCGGAGACGATCAGCCAGGCGCAGAAGCTGCAGGACTGGATCAAGGACAATCTCCGCAAAAAGGCGCGCGAGGACAAACGGCTCGATTGGGTCGATGAAGCCATTATTGCGGTCAAAGATACCGTCGGCGCCAAACATGAGCGGCTCGTCAACGACCACGTCCAGACGCGTCTGGACACGCTGCAGGTCGAATCCGACGAGGAAAAGTTGGACATTCGCGCACAGGTTCAGGACAAGCAGGCGCTCGTGCACCAGGAGTTGGAAGCGTTGCTTCTGAAGCTGCGCGAAGACCTTGGCGAGCAGCGGGGCCGGCTGCAAACGAACGCCGACGCCGAGATGGACGAGTTGAAGAGCATGCAAGACATGCAGCTCCTGACCGAGACCCGCTACCGCGAATTGGCCGACCGCTGGGGCAATATCTTCAAGGCAGGCATGGGCGCCGAAGCGATTCGCGATATCGTCGCCAAGGTCAACCTGGAGACGCTGGCAAAAGATTTGCGCACCGAAATCTTCACAACCAAGAGCAAGCAGCGCCGCAAGAAAGCGGCCAAACGCCTGCGCGTTGTCGAGAACTTCCGCAAGAGCGGCAACCGGCCCGAATGGATGGTGCTGACGACGCTGCCGGTTATTCCGCCGGAACTGCGCCCTATGGTGCAGCTGGACGGCGGGCGCTTCGCAACCAGCGACCTCAACGACCTTTACCGCCGCGTGATCAACCGCAACAACCGTCTCAAGCGTCTGCTCGACCTCGGCGCCCCCGATGTCATCGTCCGCAACGAAAAGCGCATGTTGCAGGAGGCGGTCGACAGTCTGATCGACAACGGACGGCGGGGCCGCGCGGTCAGCCGCAGCGGCAAGCGCAAGCTCAAGAGTCTCAGCGATATGCTCAAGGGCAAGCAGGGCCGCTTCCGCCGCAATCTGTTGGGCAAACGCGTCGACTACTCCGGCCGCTCGGTCATCGTCATCGGCCCCACACTGAAACTGCACCAGTGCGGCCTGCCCAAAAAGATGGCGCTGGAGCTGTTCAAGCCCTTCGTCATGCGGCGCCTGGTCGAGGACAACTACGCGCACAACATCAAGAGCGCCAAGCGCATGGTGGACAGGCAGCAGTCCGAAGTGTGGGATGAGCTGGAGGAGATCTGCCGCGAACGACCGGTGCTGCTGAACCGGGCGCCCACCCTGCATCGTCTCGGCATTCAGGCTTTTGAAGTGACGCTGGTGGAAGGGAGCGCGATCCAGCTGCATCCGCTCGTCTGTGACGCCTTCAACGCCGATTTCGACGGCGACCAGATGGCCGTGCATGTGCCGCTGAGCCAGTCGGCGGTCGATGAATCCCGACAACTGATGCTCTCCAGCCAGAATCTGCTCAAACCCAGCAGCGGTGAACCGATCGTCGGCCCCTCCAAAGATATGGTGATGGGCGTCTACTACCTGACCACCGAAAAGACCAAAGAGAACGAGGATGCAGCGGAAACGACGTTGCCGATCTTCAGCTCGATGGACGAGGCAGAATACATCTACAACCTCGGCCATATCCAGTTGCGGGATTCGATTCGCGTCCGCCTCACCACGCGTTTCGACGTGCAGCCGATCGAGTCGATGGAGGTGAGCGAGCGGGTGATGGATGCCCTCAAGGAACACGGCATCGCCACAGTCGGCGAGTTGATGGACATCTTCGCCCAGGGCGAACGCCATATGGTGCAGGAGATCGCGGCGTTCGGGCTGGCGGCCATGAGCGAGGTGCGCGACGGGCTGCGCAGGCTGCGCCTGTTGGGCGCCAACTGGCCGCAGGATCGGATCACCCGCACAACCATCGGGCGCATCATCTTCAACCGGGCGCTGCCGGAAGAGTTGTGGTTCGTCAACGAGCTTCTCGATAAGAAAGGCGTCAACGACCTCATCGACGACTGCTACAAGCATCTCGGCCGCGAGGTAACGGCCGAAACGGTCGACAATATTAAAGACCTGGGCTTCGAATACGCCACCCGCTCCGGCATAACCATCGCCGTGAGCGACATTCAGGTGCCCAACGAAAAGGACGAGATCGTCGAGCGCACCTCCGAAGAGGTTGCGGAGGCCGAACGTCAGTACCGCCGCGGCCTGATCACCGAGGAGGAGTTGTACGAAAAGACGGTCGAGCTGTGGACGCGGGCCGCCGACGAGGTGACGGCCGCGGTGCGCAAGCTGCTCAGCCCCCTCGAAGGCCTGGGCGCGATGGCCCACTCCGGCTCCACCAAGGGCGGGGTCAACACAGTGCGTCAGCTGGCCGGAATGCGCGGCCTGATCGCCGGCCCCAACGGGCGCATCATTCCCCTGCCGATCCGGTCGAACTTCCGCGAAGGGCTGACCGCACTCGAGTACTTCCTCAGCACGCACGGCGGGCGCAAAGGCCTCGCCGACACCGCCCTGCGCACGGCAGACGCCGGCTATCTGACCCGCCGGCTGGTCGACGTGGCCCAGGACGTGATCGTCACCGAAGATGACTGCGGCACGAACGCCGGCATCAGGATCGATGCCGACAGGTCACAGAAGATGGGAGAGAGCTTCGCCGACCGCGTCGCCACCCGCACGCTGGCCGGCGCAATTGCGCTCCCGGATGAGGATGAGCCGCTGCTGAAACGCAATAGCGTCATCGACGAGGCCGCCCTCACGGCCATTGAACGCTTCAATGTGGATGAAGCCACAGTCTTCAGCCCGCTGACCTGTGAATCCCGTTTCGGGCTGTGCAAGAAGTGTTACGGCACCGACCTGGCCCGCGGCGGAACGGTCGAGCAGGGCGAAGCGGTGGGCATCATCGCCGCGCAGTCGATCGGTGAACCGGGCACGCAACTCACTTTGCGTACCTTCCATACCGGCGGCGTGGCCGGCAGCGACGACATTACGCAGGGTTTGCCCCGCGTCGAGGAGCTCTTCGAAGTGCGCAATCCCAAGGGCGAAGCGGTCATCGGCGAGATCGATGGCAAGGTCGATATCTGGTGGGAAGGCGACCAGCGCATGCTCAAAGTGAGCCGCACCGAACTCAAGCGCCGTGAAATCACGATTCCCGAGGGCTTTCAACTGCTGGTCGATTCGGATGACCGCGTGCAGGAAGATACCGTCATCGCCCGCAACGGCGAGGAGGACGAGCAGAGCCTCATGGCGGGGATGGAAGGCCAGGTCTTCGCCGAAAACGGCCAGGTCATCATCCGCCGCGAAGATGCGCTGGTCTGGGAGACGGATATTCCCGCCAATGCCCGTCTGCGCGTCGAGAAGGGCGAGGAAGTGACCGCCGGCGAGCAGCTCACCGAGGGCTCGAAGAACCCGCGCGAGATTCTGCGCATTCAGGGTCGCGAGGCATGTCAGCTCTACCTGCTGGAGCAGGTGCAGCAGGTGTATCGCAGCCAGGGCGTTGCCATCCACGACAAGCATATCGAGGTGATCTTGCGTCAGCTGCTGCGCCGCGTCATGATCCGCGCGACCGGCGACACCGAATTCCTGCCGGGTGAGCTGGTCGACCGCTTCCAGTTCGAGGACGAGAACAACGGCATCGTCAAACGCGGCGGACGCCCGGCCAAAGCCGAACCGGTCGTGCTCGGGTTGACCAAGGCCGCCCTGAATACCGAGAGTTTCCTGGCCGCAGCCAGCTTCCAGGAGACAACGCGGGTGCTCACCGATGCCGCCGTGCAGGGTCAGCGCGACGAACTGCGCGGCCTCAAGGAGAACGTCATCATCGGCAAGCTGATCCCGGTCGGCTCCGGTTTCCGTACCCGGCGCATGTGGGAAGAAGAGAAACAGCAGGCGATTGAACAGTTGAGCGAGCAGCAGGATGGCAAGGACATTGACGAAATCGTCGATGAAGAGCTGAGCGAACTCGAATTTGACCTCGACGACCCCGATTTGGACCTGGCCGACCTCTCCGGCCTGGCCGAAATGGGTATCGGTCCGCTCGGGATGCTGTCCGGCTTCGGCGGCGGCGAGGACGAAGAGATTGACTTCGACTTAAACAAACTGAAAGACGAGGAAAACGAAGAGATCAACGTCGATCTGCGTTAGAAGCGGACCGGAGTTCAAATACAGAGATCAAATGCAGAGTTCAAATACAAGGGTGGAGGCGCGAACGGCCTTCACCCTTTTTCGTCTCCCCGTCGCAGGCTGTCAGGCAATCCCCTGCAACGACAGCGCTCTCCCCGACCGCATCTCCGTTTGCCCATCCCTCACCCGACGTTCAGCCGGCAGAAAATCCCGCTTCACCCTCGCTGCGATTGCGTCCATGACAAATCCGCTTTGTACTGAAGACGGATTTGCTTTCGGCAGTTCGGCTGTGATACACTCTCAGATCTTGGGTTTGAGAGACGATCAGGGAGGAGACCTTTGCCGACGATAAATCAACTGGTCCGCAAGGGCCGCAAGACCAAACCGAGGAAAGAGACCGCGCCGGCCCTGCGCTTTACTCAGAATACATTGACCGGCCGCACCAAGCGGGTCAAACAGGGCAACCCCCAGAAGCGGGGTGTTTGTACGCAGGTGCGCACGACCACGCCAAAGAAGCCCAACTCCGCCCTGCGCAAGGTGGCCCGCGTCCGCCTTACAAACGGCGTCGAGGTTACGGCCTACATTCCGGGCGAAGGTCATAACCTGCAGGAGCACAGCGTGGTTCTGGTGCGCGGCGGCCGCGTCCGCGACCTGCCCGGCGTGCGTTATCATATCGTGCGCGGCGCCTTGGACAGCACCGGCGTAAACGAGCGCAAGCGGAGCCGCAGCAAATACGGCACGAAAAAGCCGCGCTAAGCCCTGGCTCCGAAGCCGCTGGCGCAAACGATAAGGATGGAGTTGCAGAATGCCGCGACGAAACCGGCCCGAAAAACGTCAAGTCACGCCCGACCCCCGTCACAACAGCGTTGTGCTGGCGAAATTCATCAACAACCTGATGGAGCGGGGCAAGAAAAGTCTGGCCGCCAGAATCGTCTACACCGCGCTCGACACCGTAGCCGAACGCGCCAACCGCCCGCCGATGGAGGTCTTCGAAGAGGCGCTCAAGAACGCCACCCCTCTGGTTGAGGTCAAGCCGCAGCGGGTTGGCGGCGCAACCTATCAGGTGCCGATTGAAATTCGCCCGAACCGGCGCCAGGCCCTCGCCATGCGCTGGCTGATTCAGAACGCACGCGGGCGCGGTGGCCGCAACATGGCCATCAGGCTGGCGAATGAAATCCTGGACACCGCACGGGGCGAAGGCCAGACCGTGCGCAGGCGCGAAGAGACGCATCGCATGGCAGAAGCCAATCAGGCCTTTGCCCATTTTGCCAGGCGGCGATAGCCCTCTTTCGCGCGCGGCTGTCCCGCCATGACAGAACAAGCAAAATAGTTGGAATTCCTGACGTGTCCGGTGTCCTTGCCGGGCACAGTCTTGAACCGATCCAGTCCATTCGATGCAGGCGAGGCGCCTGCGTTCCAAGTGGCTGGATATTTTTCTGAACCGATTCGGGTGCGGCGCATTCGAACCGCCGAGCTACGCAGCTCCGAGTCCATCGCACAGCCGGGTGAAATTCGGCCTGCCGCACAAACAGATTGTGTGTCCCGCTCGACAGGGCCCATGATCTTCTCCAGGACCAGGTCAGGTGAGGTTTGATGAGTCAGATATCGTTACACAAGATTCGCAATATCGGGATTATTGCCCATATCGACGCCGGCAAAACGACCACGACCGAGCGGATTCTCTTCTATTCCGGTCGCATTCATCGCATGGGCGAAGTGCATGAGGGCACTGCCGTCACCGATTGGATGGCGCAGGAGCGCGAACGCGGCATCACGATTACCGCCGCCGCCATCACCGCCAGCTGGGTTGACAGCGGCAGCGGCGAGGAAGCCCAGATCAACATTATCGACACGCCGGGACACATCGATTTCACCGCCGAAGTACAGCGCAGTCTGCGCGTGCTCGATGGTGGCATCGTCGTTTTCGACGCCGTCGCAGGCGTCGAGCCGCAGTCCGAAACCGTCTGGCGGCAGGCGGACAGCTACCACGTGCCCCGCATCTGTTTTGTGAACAAAATGGACCGCGTGGGCGCCGACTTCGAGCGCACCGTCGGCATGATCGTTGACCGGCTCGGGGCCAATCCGCTCCCAATTCAGCTGCCCTGGGGCGCAGAAGAGGAGTTCCAGGGTGTCATCGATCTCTTCACGATGAAGGCGCTGCGATACAGCGACGCACTCGGCGCAACACCGGAAGTCGTTGACATTCCGGCGGAGATGGAAGCCGCGGCCAATGCAGCGCGCGCCGCGATGGTGGAACGAATCGCCGAAACCGACGACGAGCTGACAACGCTCTACCTCGAAGGCGAGGAGATCAGCCTTTCAAGGCTGATCAAGGCCCTGCGCAATGCCGTTATCGGCAACGTCATCGTACCGATCCTGTGCGGCTCCGCCCTGAAGAACAAGGGCGTGCAGCCTCTCCTGGACGCTATCGTGCGCTATTTGCCCAGCCCGCTCGATGTGCCCCCGGTCGTCGGCATCGAGCCTGCATCTGACGAGGAAAAGATTCGCTTCGCCGACCCGGACGAACCCTTCGCCGCACTCGTATTCAAAATCGTAACCGACCCCTTCGTCGGGCGGCTGGCCTATGTGCGCGTCTATTCGGGTACGCTGGCGGCGGGCAGCATGGTTTACAACGCCAACAAAGGGCGGCGTGAACGGATTGGCCGCCTTTTGCAGATGCACGCCGACAAACGCGAAGAGATCGAAATCTGCCGCGCCGGCGACATCGCGGCCATAGTCGGCCTCAAACAGAGCCTGACCGGCGAAACGCTCAGCGACCAGAAGAACGAGATCCTGCTGGAAACGATCGAATTCCCAGCGCCGGTCATCGGAATCGCGGTCGAACCGAAATCCAAGGCCGATCAGGACAAGATGGCCGACGGCCTTCTGAAGCTGGCCGAAGAAGACCCGACGTTCCAGGTCCGCTACGACGATCAGACCGGCCAGACGATCATCAGCGGCATGGGCGAGTTGCACCTGCAGATCATCGTGGACCGTCTCAAGCGGGAGTTCCGCGTGCAGTGCAACGAAGGCCGCCCTCAGGTGGCCTACCGCGAGACGATTACAAGACCAACGCGCGCAGAAGGCCGTTTTGTCCGCCAGACCGGTGGACGCGGCCAGTACGGCCACGTCTGGATCGAGCTGGAGCCGAATGAACAGGGCAAGGGCTTCGAGTTTGAGAACAAAATCGCCGGCGGCGCAATTCCCAAAGAGTACATCCCGGCGGTCCGCAAGGGTATCGAAGAGTCGATGGCGAGCGGCGTGCTTTCAGGCTACCCTGTCGTCGATGTGCGCGCCGCGCTCGTTGACGGCCGCTTCCACGAGGTCGATTCCAGTGAAATCGCTTTCAAAATCGCCGGTTCGATGGCCTTCAGGGAGGGTATGGGCAAAGCCGGTCCGGTCCTTTTGGAGCCGGTCATGCAGGTTGAAGCGGTCGTGCCGGAAGGGTTTGTCGGCGATATCGTGGGCGATTTCTCCAGCCGGCGCGGGGAGATCGAAGGGCTCGAACCCCACAATAACAATGTGACCGCTGTGCAGGCGGCCGTGCCGCTGGCGGAGATGTTCGGGTACGCGACAACGCTCCGCTCGATCACCAGCGGACGCGGCACCTTCACGATGCAGTTCGACAGCTATCAGCCGGACAGGCAGAAGATGAGTGTTCTCAACGCGTCTCCTATCGAGCGCGGCCCGATATTTGAACGCTGAGTTCTGCGTTCGGTTCGTGTCAAGGCTTGTCATCTGTGGGGAGTTTCCGTATACTGTGCAAGTTGCAGAGGCGGTGTGCAGTCTGCCGAAATCGATGACCTATCCGCCCCTGCGCGAAACGGGCGATTGATCGCCTGAGCAACTGTGTTTTGACGAACTTTTCAGGTTCGTCGCGAAGCTGTCAGATCCGGCATAGTTGACATGCGAAACAGTCAGGAGAGAGAGCATGGCGAAGGCAGTATTTGAGAGGAACAAGCCCCATGTGAACGTGGGGACGATCGGTCATGTGGATCATGGGAAGACGACACTGACGGCGGCGATCACGAAGGTATTGGCGATGCGGGGGATGGCCGATTTCAGTGCGTTCGAGGCGATCGACAATGCGCCGGAGGAGAAGGCACGCGGGATCACGATCGCCATTGCGCATGTGGAATACGAGACGGAGAACCGGCACTATGCGCACGTGGACTGTCCTGGACATGCCGACTACATCAAGAACATGATCACGGGTGCGGCGCAGATGGACGGTGCGATCCTGGTGGTGGCGGCGCCGGACGGTGCGATGCCGCAGACGCGCGAGCACATCTTGCTGGCGCGGCAGGTGGAAGTGCCTGCGATGGTGGTTTTTCTGAACAAAGTGGACATGATGGAGGACGAGGAGCTGCTGGAGTTGGTGGAGATGGAGTTGCGTGAGCTGCTCGACACGTATGAGTTTCCCGGCGACGACATTCCGTTTGTGCGGGGGAGTGCGCTGCAGGCGTTGGAGAGCAGTTCGGACGACCCGGAAGCGCCGGAGTACGAGCCGATCTGGGAGTTGATGCGGGCGGTGGACGAGTACATACCGACGCCGGTGCGCGAGGTGGACAGGCCGTTCCTGATGCCGATCGAGGATGTATTTTCGATCAAGGGGCGGGGGACGGTGGTAACGGGCCGGGTCGAGCGCGGCGTGATTCATCCGATGGAAGAGGTGGAGATCGTAGGCGTGAAGCCGACGCACAAGACGACGGTGACGGGCGTGGAGATGTTCCGCAAGCTGCTGGATGAGGGACAGGCTGGGGACAACGTGGGCTGTCTGCTGCGCGGCATTGACCGCGAGGAGGTGGACCGTGGGCAAGTGCTGTCGAAGCCTGGCAGCATCAATCCGCACACGCGCTTCAAGTCGGAGGTGTATGTACTGAACAAGGACGAAGGCGGTCGGCACACGCCGTTTTTCAAGGGCTACCGGCCGCAGTTCTACATACGGACGATGGACATCACCGGCTCGATCGACCTGCCTGCGGGTGTGGAGATGGTGATGCCTGGCGACAACGTGACGATGGAAGTCGAGTTGATAGCGCCGGTGGCGCTGGAGACCGGCGGCCGTTTCGCCATCCGCGAGGGCGGTCGCACCGTCGCTGCCGGCGCCATCACCGAAATTGTCGAGTAGCTGTATTCTGGCCGTGCCCCTGCTGCCGCGGATGGCCGGACCGGATAATTCGAAAGTGTCCGAACGGGGACCGGAATCGTTCGGACATTGTAGGCGAGTAGCTCAATTGGCAGAGCGGCGGTCTCCAAAACCGCAGGTTGCGGGTTCAAGTCCTGCCTCGCCTGTCAGAAAGTGACCACCAGCACCCGCTCGGTGGTCATTCGCGCTCAAATAGGGAAGATGGGCGGGTACACGCTGCGCAGCTGCGGGCCTGTTTCCGTGGCGCGCACCAATCGGAGTGAATCGTGAGCCGGTCAACATCTGTTCCAAGATCCGACAACGCCATCGTGCGCTATTTCAAGGAGACGCGCGCAGAAATTGGCAAGGTCACCTGGCCGACGAGGGAAGAGGGCACCCGCTTGACGGTCGTTGTGTTGATCGTTACCACAATCGCCGCGCTTGTGCTCTTTGCAGTGGACTCACTTTTCAGCTACCTGATAACACTGTTTCTTCAGGTATTTTGATCGCATCGCTGCGCCGTCGCTTTTGGTTGCAGGGGATTGCCGGCTCTCTGAATGCGGCGCGCAAGGAGGAATCTGTGGGCGAAACAATCAATGCAGGCGTCGATCCCGAGTTGTTGGAGGACGAGCCGGTTGCCGCGCTGCCGGACGATGAAGAGTCCACAGCCGACGGCGAAGAAGAGACCGGCCCGCAGTCCGAGTGGTTCGTCGTGCACAGCTATTCGGGTATGGAGAACAAGGTAAAGAAGAACCTGGAACACCGGGCCGAGTCAATGAACATGACCGACCGGATTCTGCAGATCGTGGTGCCGACCGAGACCGAGATCGAGATCAAAGAAGGCATCCGCCGCGAGGTTGAACGCCGCGTCTTTCCCGGCTATATTCTTATCGAGATGATCATGGATGAGGACAGCTGGTACGTGGTCCGCAATACGCCGGGCGTTACCAGTTTCGTCGGCATGGGAAACAAGCCCAGCCCCTTGAGCCAGACCGAAGTCAATCAGATCATGAGCCGCATCGAATCGGACGAGCCGCGGGTCAAAGTCAGCTTCGATGTGGGCGAGCGCGTCCGCATTATCGAAGGCCCCTTCGCCGAGTTCACCGGCGTGGTGGATTCGCTTGAGCCGGAGAAAGGCAAAGCGCGCGTGATGGTAAGTTTCTTCAATCGCGAAACGCCGGTCGAAGTGGACTTCCTCCAATTGGAACGGGATACGTAATAAGGAGAAGCAGGCGAGATGGCGAAGAAAGTCAAGGCGATTGTAAAGTTGCAGATCCCTGCCGGCAAGGCCAATCCTGCCCCACCGGTAGGTACCGCGCTCGGCCCGCACGGTGTCAATATCATGGGATTCTGCAAAGAGTACAATGCCCGTACCCAGAGTCAGATGGGGCAGATCGTTCCCGTCGAAATCACAATTTTCCAGGATCAGTCGTTTACGTTTATCACCAAGACACCGCCCGCGGCCGACCTGATCAAGAGGGCGGCCGGTGTCGAAAAAGGCAGTGGTATTCCCAATACGGAGAAGGTGGGGACGATCACCAATCAGCAGGTGCGCGAGATCGCCGAGATCAAGCTGAAGGACCTGGGCAATGTCCCCATCGACAGCGCCATGCAGATGGTGCGGGGCACCGCCCGCAGCATGGGAGTTACAGTCGTTGACTGAGCGGGAGCTGCCAGATTTGCGGCCCGCAGAAACTGTTGAACTGTCGCTGGGAGGGGCGCCCTTGTGTGCCCCGTTTGCACCACGAGGAGAGAAAGATGCCAAGGCATAGCAATCGTTACAACGCCGCACGCAGCAAGGTCGACCGCATCAAGCAGTATGTGCCTGCCGATGCCGTCGACCTGATGCGGGATGGCGCAACCGCGAAGTTCGATGAGACGGTGGAAGTGCATCTGAGCACAGGCGTCGACCCCCGCCACGCTGACCAGCAAGTGCGCGGCGTCGTAACCCTCCCCCACGGTACCGGCCGCGTCGTGCGCATCCTCGTCTTCGCCGGCGCCGATGGCATCAGCCAGGCCGAAGAAGCGGGCGCCGACCACGTCGGAGGCGAGGACCTGGCCAAGCGCATTCAGGATGGTTGGCTCGATTTCGACGTCGTGCTCGCCACCCCGGACATGATGCGCGTTGTTGGCCGCCTGGGGCGCGTGCTCGGCCCGCGCGGGATGATGCCCAGCCCCAAGGCCGGCACGATCGTGCAGGCCGACGAACTGCCGCGCGTCATTCAGGAAACGCGCCTGGGCCGCGTCGAATTTCGCGTCGACAAGACGAGCAACATCCATGTCCCCATTGGTAAAGCGAGCTTCGAAAGCGGACAGATTCTCGACAACTTCACCTCCATTATGGAAGCGGTCATGACCGCCAGACCTTCGGCGGTGAAGGGCGTCTATCTGAAGCGGGTCACGCTCACCAGCACCATGGGTCCAGGCATTCGCGTTGATGTCAATGCCGCCTCGATGCTCAAGGCGGCATAGCCCCGGTTTGCCAGCGCCGACTGCAGTGCGGTAGAATTGGCGACCGAACAACCGCATACGAATCTCAGTACCGCAGACAGCCGGTATTCGCCCCGCGAATCTAAATGCGCCCAAGCGCCGCCGGCCAAGGGCTGAACGCAGCGACCCGTCCGCTGTTGGCGGGCGCGCGAGCCACGTCCTTGTCTGCATCGCAAGGGCGTTTTTCTTTGCAGCGCCGCCTGGAGTGGGCGCCGGCAGGGAGACGCCCCGCACGAATCCAATCGAAAGGAGGGGGTTCAATTGGCAATCAGTCGTGAGAAGAAAGAAGAGCTTATTTCGCTCTACGCTGAAAAGTTGGAGGAGGCATCCGCCGTCGTCTTTACAGACTTTCGCGGCTCCAGTGTTACGCAGATCAACGGCCTGCGCGCCAAACTGAAGGAGGCGGATACGGGCTATATGGTCGTAAAAAACCGGCTCCTGCGGCTCGCGTTCGAACGCAGCGGCATCACCGTGGCGTTGGACGGCCTGCTGGACGGGCCCAATGCGGTCGCATTTGTCGGCGAAGACATCGGCAAGGGCGTGACCGCGCTCAAGGACGGCATTCAGGACCTGGATGAACTGATTGAGATAAAAGGCGGCCTCCTGGAACAGAACGTTCTGGACGCCGCCGCGGCCGCGGCCCTGTCCGAGCTACCCACACGCGAAGAGATGCTGGCCAAACTGCTGGCCACAATCATCGCGCCGGCCACCCAGCTCGTTCGCGTCGTCAACGAGCCCGGGGCCAGCCTGGCGCGCGTTCTCAAGGCCCATGCCGACGCGCAGGCAGAAGCCGCCTGAGCGTCAACGGGGAGGGACTGAACCCTTCCGCAAAGTTCGTCGCACCGCCGCGATACAGACGATTCACCGAAACAGACAATTGGGAGAACTTTCAAAATGGCAGACTTGAATGAAATCAAAGAACAGCTCGATCAGCTGACCCTACTCGAAGCGGCTGAGCTGGTGAAGTTGCTCGAAGAGTCTTGGGGCGTGAGCGCAGCGGCTTCCGTGGCTGTAGCCGGCGTGGCCGGCGCCGCGGTCGAAGCCGAAGAAGAGGAGGAGGAACAGACCGAATTTGATGTTGTCCTCGCCGATATCGGCGCCAAGAAGATCAACGTCATCAAGGCTGTTCGCGCCGTAACCAGCCTTGGCCTGCGCGAGGCTAAGGAGTTGGTCGAGAGCGCGCCCGCGCCGGTCGTGCAGGGCGTGGCCAAAGACGTCGCCGAAGAAGCCAAAGCCCAGCTTGAGGCCGAAGGCGCGACCGTCGAGATCAAGTAGCTTTCCGGTCAGACCGGACAGAGGGGCGCGTCCGAACCCGGATGCGCCCCTCTTTGTTCCGCGCCGCCTCCCGTCCCATAAGCAGTCCCCTTGCGGAGGGCGGACTCCCCTCATTGGACTATACCCATATTCTGAAACTGCTTGTCCGGCCATTGGCGCTGTGTTACAATTCCGCGACATCCGACGACGATACGTAAGAAGGAATCGAATTTGTCTGTAGGTCCGGTCGTAGGCCATCAATGGGCCGTCGAACTGTTGCAGAACAGCATCCGATACGACACGCTCCGCCACGCCTATCTGTTTGTCGGCGCAGCCCAGGTTGGCAAGTCAACCTTGGCGCGCAGCTTTGCCCAAACGCTCCTCTGCACCGGAGCGGCTGTCGGGCGCGCCTGCGGCGGCTGCCGTTCCTGCCGTCTCCTGCACGCCGCCACCCATCCAGATTTTTTCCTGCTGCCGCCAACCGACCGCGACGGGCAGCCGGACAGGGAAAATGGCATCCATCGCGTCGAACAGGCCGGCGATATCATCCGCCAGGCGCTACTGCATCCGGTGGAGGCGCGCTACAAGGTCTTTCTGATCCAGGACGCGCACAAGGCCAACGCCAGCTTCGCCAACAAGCTGCTCAAGACGCTGGAAGAGCCGCCCGCTCACGTGGTCCTCTGCCTGACGGCCCAGGACCGTTCCGCCCTTCTGCCAACCATCGTAAGTCGTTGCCAGGTGCTGGCTTTGCGGCCTCTGGGAGAACGGGCAGTTGAAGAAGCGCTGTGTACGCGCTGGGAAGCCTCCCCGCAGCAGGCGGCGCTGCTGGCCCGTCTGTCCAATGGCCGCCTGGGGTGGGCCGTTCAACAGTTCGACCAGGAGGAGCCGCTGGCCGACAGAAGCCAGCGTTTGACTGAATTACGCGAACTCAGCCGCAGCAGCCGCGTCGCTCGCCTCGCATTTGCGCAGAAGCTGGCAGCCGCGCGCAGCCAGACACCGCTTTTTCCCCTGCTTGCCCTGTGGACGGGTTGGTGGCGCGATGTGATGCTTGCCCAATCCGGCTGCCTGGATCAGTGCGCCAACGTTGATCTGCTCGACGAGCTGGCCGGCGCCGCCCGCGACTTCTGCCGCGCCGAGGTCCAGGCCTATCTGCAGACGCTGAGCCGTATCGAGAGCTACCTGCATCATACGGTCAATACCGGGCTGGCGCTGGACGTGCTTCTGCTGCAGATGCCGCGTCCGCTCGTCTGATGATTGCGCAGCCGCACGCTCCGCCCGCGGCCAGGCGCGTCGCCAGCGCGGAATCGATAATGGAGAATCCGCTATGCCCACTGTAATCGGAGCGCAGTTCAAACCCGTTACAAAGATCTATTTCTTCGATCCTGAGCAACATCTGGACTTGGCCCCGAACGATTACGTGATCGTCGATACCGTCAAAGGCCGGGACCTGGTGCAGATCGTGCAGGCCCCGCACAACGTCCCCGATGACGAAATCGTCGGCGACATCAAACGAGTGGTGCGCCGCGCAACACCATGGGACCTGTTGCAGAAAGAGTTATGGAAAGAGAAGCAGACTGAGGCGGTTTCCGTCTGCCGTGAGAAGGCGCGCACGCACGGGTTGGATATCAAGGTGCTCCGCTGCGAGTACAATTATGAGGGCGGCAGATTGACCGTCTTCTTCGCCTCGGAGCAGCGGGTTGACTTCCGCGCGCTTGTGCGCGATCTGGCACGCACCTTTCATACGCGCATCGAAATGCGCCAGATCGGCGTGCGCGACGAAGCAAAGCTGCTTGACGGCGTGGGGAAATGCGGTCGCCAGCTCTGTTGCACCAGTTGGCTGCGCGAGTTCGCGTCGGTCAGCATCCGCCAGGCGAAGAATCAGCAACTGCCGCTCAACCAGGACGAGATCAGCGGCGTTTGCGGCCGGCTTCTCTGTTGCCTTTCCTACGAAGACCCGATCTACAAGAAGGCCAACAAAAAGATGCCGAAGGTCGGGGCAGAGGTGACGACGCACCAGGGCAAGGGCCGTGTTCGCCACCTGCACCCACTCAAGGAGAGCGTCACCGTTCTGCTTGAGAACAACGTCATGGCCGAATTTCAGTTGTCGGAACTGATTGCGGGGAAGAAGGAAAAGGACGGCGGCTGCGGCACCTGCGGCGGCTGCACTGTCAAACGCCGGGAAAGCGCGCCGGGCAAGACGAACAAATCGTAGGGCCGGTAGCAAGCAGAGAAACGCAGCAAGACCGTTCGCGGGGGCCGCTGCTACGCAGCCGGCGCTTTAGCCGACTGGCCAACGAGCCTCCGCAGACCATGCACCGTTCCCCGTCAATCCAAGCTATGTGGCATGCGCAACCGAACGGGTCTCGCGGATCACCGTCACGCGGATCTGCCCCGGATATTCCAGATTGTCCTCGATCTTGCTGGCGATATTCTTGCCCAGCTCAATAACCTGCAGATCGTCGATTTCATCAGGCTGCACGATCACCCGGACCTCGCGGCCGGCCTGAATCGCAAATGTCTGGTTCACACCCTCAAAGCTGTTGCCGATATCTTCCAGAGCCGTCACTCGTTTGATGTAGGCCTCGATGCTCTCCCGCCGCGCCCCCGGACGTGCACCGCTGATCGCGTCTGCCGCTGCCACAATAATCGCCTCGACCGACTCCGGCTCGACCTCGCCGTGATGGCTGGCGATGCAGTTGACGATTCTCGCATTCAGCCCGTACCGCTTGGCGATCTCACCGCCGACAATTGCGTGAGGGCCGTCGATCTCATGACTGACCGCCTTGCCCAGATCATGCAGCAGGCCGCCGATGCGGGCCGTATTCACATCCGCGTGTAGCTCTTCGGCGATCACCGCGGCCAGATGCGCGGTCTCAATCGCGTGATAGTACTGGTTCTGCCCGTAGCTGGTGCGGAACTTCAGCCGGCCCAACAGCTTCTGGATCTCCCTGTGCAGCCCCTGAGTGTTCGTCTCGATCAGGGCCTGCTCCCCGGCCTCCTGAATCACCTGGTTCACATCCTGCTGCGCCTTCTCCACCTCCTTTTCTATTCGGGCCGGATGAATACGTCCATCGGAGACGAGCTTGCTGAGAGAAATGCGCGCAACCTCCCGACGCACGGGATCGAAGCTGCTGATCAGAATCGCTTCCGGCGTGTCATCCACCACCAGATCGACGCCTGTCGCCTGTTCGATGGCACGAATATTGCGGCCTTGTCGCCCGATGATCCGCCCCTTCATCTCATCCGACGGCAGATTGACCGTGCTGACGGAATACTCGGTGACATGCTCGCTGGCGATCCGTTCCACGGCCAGGGTGACGATCTCTCTGGCGCGGCGTTCAGCGGTCTCCTGGGTCTCCGCCTCCACCTCGCGAATCATGCGCGCGAGCTCCTGCCGTGAGCGCTTCTCCACCTCCTGCAGCAGCATCTCCCTGGCCTCATCCTGGGTCATATGGGCCACCCGCTGCAACTCGTCATTGCGCTGCTGCTCCGCGGCCTCCAGGTCCACCGCACGTTTGTCCAGGCCGCCTTCTCTCTGATTCAGTTTGCGTTCACGGTTCTCAATCTGGTCGACCCGCTTGTCGATCTGCTCCTGGCGATTGCGTAACCGACTCTCTATCTGGTCCAGATCTCTGCGTTGACGCGTGCGCGTGGCATCCAACTCATTCCGTGTTTGAACTTCCTCCTCCTTCAATAACAACTGTTTGCGTTGAACCTCTGCCTCGGCTTCCTTCAGAATCTGGCTTGCCTGCGCCTCCGCGCTCTGCACGGCCAGTTCCTGTCGCCGTCGCTCTTCGCGCACGCCGTTATTCAGCCCGCGGCGATACGCGTAATATGCCAGATATCCGACAATGGCCGCGCCAATGAGGACACCGACAACTATGGCAACTACGGCTAACAATTCCATCTCCGAACCCCTTGGTTTGGATGCGCACTACCTGACGTACATCTGTTTGCGCCGTTTGTTTTCAGCCGTACCCTCTCCTTCTTCCCCTCCCTGCGCTCGGTTCTTTGTGGCGCCATTCATCGTTGCAAAGTGGAACCGGCCGGCTCATCCGTCCCATCCCCGCTCCTGGGTGGGATGGGGCAGCGCGCGCGACAGTTCGAGCTCTTGCCAAATGCGATCGATCACCTCGCCGGCCACATCCCAGCCAAAGCCTCGGCGCTGAAGAAAGCTGCCCATCTTCCTGCGGAACTGCATTGCGTCGGTCTCTTCCCGCCATCTGTACAGACGGCTGCGGGCGGCAGCTTCGCAGGCCGAGGCCGCGTCGCTCATTTCGTCGATAATCTCCTCGGCGACGCTGTCATCTACACCTTTCAAACGCAGCTCATACCGCAGCGCTCTGGGGGCAACCGGACGGAAACGATTGCGCTGCTCCACCCAGAAACGGGCAAACGCGCGGTCGTCGAGAAATTTCTGCTCATGCAGCCTTGCAATAATCGATTCGATCTGCGCTTCACGCAATCGCCGCCCACCGCGCGGCCGGAACGCCTCCAGATTGCGCCGCACCTCCGCCTGGCTGCGGGGCCGCACTGCCAGAAAGCGCAGCGCCCGGTTGTAGCCCCGGCTGTGCAGATCTGCCTCCTTCAGCGCCCCGATTTCCCGCTCGCTGAGCCGCTGCCCAATCCTCAGTTCCCCAGCAACGACTGCCGGCAGAGGAAACGCGTATGCGCCATCCAGAAAGAGATTGACCCGCTCCTTATCTCTCTTCTGAAAACGTATCGCCGTAATGGTTTTATCCGTCATCATCCGTCCAAAAAAATCGCCGTGGTCAGTAACCACGGCGAACTGCACACCCCGATGCGATATATCCTGAGTTCCCGTACCACCACAGGCTATATAAAAGCGCGAGATTCCAGAATCGCGCCTCAAGGGAACGATTTTATGTGGACACCTGCTGTTGCACTACACAACTCACCAGTCCAAAAGCGGCATACCCCGCATCGCAAACCGGGGCCGGTTTGCAGTGAATGGTTATCTGTGAGTCTGTCGTCCTCGTGTCAACAGCTGAACCTGCATCTCCACTCGTCAAGACGTTCGCACACGTATCGGCATTCTGCAGCCGGGCGAACGTCTACCGAACTGTTTGTTCAGGTGCATCAGCGACCAAGGACAAGCCCCGATAAGATTGGAATAAATGTGTTTTGATCGCTGTCCCGGTCTGTGGCGGTAGTGTGTCAGCACAAAATCGCGTCAATGTGAGACCGCTATGGTCAGCGTTTTCAATTGTAGCCGCAAACGCGACAATTGAGACCTCTCGGAATAATCTGGGCTCCTGTGCTTTTGTGCAGTTGGAAGGATAAGATGATGAATTCGGCGCTCGCGGCTTACGGCCGGCGCGCTGACCTGTGTCGGTCACCCGTCAGGCGTCAACCATCTCTCCATTTGTTCGTGCCGGCAGTCCTGTTCTTTCCCTGATGATACTGTCGATCTGAGAAGCTGTATCCGGATTTTCGCTCAAATGCTTCTTTGCCGCTTCGCGTCCCTGCCCAATCAGATCATCGCTGAAGCGGTAAAACGCGCCCCGCTTCTCGATGATGTCGTGTTCGACGCCCAGGTCCAGCAGGTCCCCCGCGGTGCTGACCCCCTCGTTGTACATGATGTCGAACTCCGCCACCTTGAACGGCGCCGCCACCTTGTTCTTCCGCACCGTCACGCGCGTCCGGTTGCCGATCACATCGCTGCCCTGCTTGATCGACTGAATCCGCCGCACGTCCAGCCGCACGCTCGAGTAGAACTTCAGCGCCAGCCCGCCGGGCGTGGTCTCCGGGTTGCCGAACACAATCCCGATCTTCTGCCGCAGCTGATTGGTGAAAATCATGCTCGTGGCGGTCGTCTTCACCGCGCCCACCAGCTTGCGCAGCGCCTGGCTCATCAGCCGCGCCTGCAAGCCCATGTGGCTGTCACCCATCTCGCCTTCTATCTCCGCACGCGGCACCAGCGCCGCCACACTGTCCACCACCACCACGTCCATCGCACCCGAACGCACCAGCGCCTCGGTGATCTCCAGCGCCTGCTCACCCGTGTCCGGCTGCGACACGTACAGATCATCCACATCCACCCCGATCTTGCGCGCGTAGCCCGGGTCCAGCGCATGCTCGACGTCTACAAAGCCGCAGACCCCCCCAAGCCGCTGCGATTCGGCGATCGCGTGCAGACAGAGCGTCGTCTTGCCCGAGCTTTCCGGCCCGTAGACCTCGATGATGCGCCCGCGCGGGATGCCGCCCACCCCCAGGGCGATGTCCAGGCTCAGGCTGCCCGTAGGAATCGCGGCCACGTCCAGCCGCCCCGTCTCCCCCAGCTTCATAATGATTCCGTCGCCAAAACGCTTGTTCAGCGTGGCGAGCGTTGTATCCAATGCTTTCTGTCGGCCGTTGTCCATCTTCGCTGGCTCCAATACAATACCGGTCTCCACCGGATAGAAAATTTCCGGATAGGCAATCCATATGCGCCGAAGTGCAGCCGGCTCAACAAGCATACCGCAAGATCCCTGCCGAAAGGCAGCGTTCAACGGCAGCCATGTGAATGGATTGGCTACGATGTGGCAGTGTGATGCCTCTATGGTTAAGTGTACTGTATGTGAATAGAGTTCGCAAGCCGTCTCAAAAAAGACGGAAGCGGCCTGCCCAAGGGGCGCGTTCCTGCCAAACCTCCGATAAGGGGCGAGGGCATGGATCGAAGAACGCCGCCTCGTCCGGCGGATGGGCGGCGTCGTCACAGCGAAAGGCCGGCGAGGTTTGGCGTCGGCCAGTGCGAGCGGCGCCTTTCGCTGACAGTTACGTTGTCGCTGCTGGATCCAAAACTTCAGGAACCGGGCGGCTCGTAAATCTTCTCCCGCAAGGCGACCAGCTGGCGCCGGACCGCTTCATCCCGCTCGATGTCCTGCGTCACTTTCTCCACGCCGTGGCGAACCGTGCTGTGATCCCGACCGCCTAAGATTTCGCCGATATGGATGAGCGACAGACCGTTCTCTTCTCTCAGCAGATACATGGCCAGCTGGCGCGCACTGGCGATTTCCTTTGTGCGCGAACGCCCAGGCAGGTCACTTTCGCCCAGCCCGAAATGTCTGGCAACGATCCGCACCACGCTGGCCGCTTCGCGCGGCCGCCGCTGCGGCACGAGTGTATCCAGAATGCCCTCGGCAACCGACCGATTCAACTGGCTGTCGTGCAGGGGGGCCTGCACGATCAGGCGGTTGAGTGCGCCTTCCAACTCGCGGATGTTGCTTTCCACACGCTCCGCGATCAGCATCAGCACCTCGGTCGACACGGTATGGTTGATCGATTGGGCTTTCGATTGCAAAATGGCGACGCGCGTTTCCAGGTCAGGCTGCGAAATGTCGGCCTGTAAGCCACCCTCGAAGCGGCTGCGCAGCCGCGCTTCCAGCGTTGCAATCTCTTTCGGTGGGCGGTCGCTGCTGATCACCACCTGCTGCTGGGCCGCGTGGAGATGATTGAAGGTGTGGAAGAACTCTTCTTGCGTGCTTTCTTTGCCGCCGATAAACTGAATGTCATCGATCAGCAGCAGGTCCACCTGGCGATACTTGTTGCGAAACTCTTCGGTGCTCTGCTGCCGAATGGCGCTGATGAGGTCATTGGTGAACTGTTCCGACGAACAGTAGAGTACCTGCAGCCCTTGCATCGCCATCGCGTGGCCGATCGCGTGGAGAAGATGCGTCTTTCCCAGGCCAACGCCGCCGTACACAAATAGGGGGTTGAAGCGATGGCCGGGCTGCTCCACGATCGACTGCGCCGCTGCATGGGCCAGACGATTATGGTTCCCGACCACAAATGTTTCAAAGGTGTAGCGGGGGTTGAAAGCGCCGCCTTGGAGCGCTGTGTTCATTCTGGTTGCAGCGGCCTGCGCCGGGTCTCGCTGGGCGGGAGCACGGCTAAAGGATGACGTCGCCGGGCGGGCGGCAACGGCGTCATCCGCCGCGGCGGCGGGGCCGGCCGCGGGCGCCGCCACTTCGGGCGCGTCCGGCGGTACTTCCGCATACAGAGGTGCGGGTTCAGACGGCTCGGCCTGTCTCTGCGTCTGCGGGCGCACTTCGAAGTTCACCTGCACCGAGCGCCGGGTCAACTGGTTCAGAATTCGCTTAATCTTTTCGCGCAGACGGTTCTGCAGCCAGTCACGCGCATAGGCATGGGGCGCGCCGATGATGAATTCGCCATCCCCGTAGTCGATGAGGGACGTATCGCGCACCCACGTCTCGAACGTGGTCTCGGGCAACTGCAACGCAAGTTCGTGCAGCGTTTTCTGCCAAACATCCACGGGGTCGAGGCTGTCATCAACTGGCTGGGGCCGATCGCCGGCGACCGTCGAATCCTTCTGCGCTTCAACGCCTTTCGCCGTCTCCTCGTCTTCCGCCGAACTCTCCGGCCTCGCCGCAGCACGCCGACCGCGACCGTACAGCGGGTTGTCGCGCCGGGGTATCGAGGATGACGACTGCCAGTCTGAACTCAAAACAACTCCTCTTTACACTCCCATGGGGAACCGGTGACGAAATACAAGGAAATGAGAGTCGCGCAGACACTGAGAGACAGGCGGAAGGCCTCGCAGGCGGAGTTTACTCAGTAGCGCAGGCCATTCATGCTGTCTGTCGGTAGGGGTAACGGCTTTGCAGATACCAGACAGCCTGGCCGAGTACCGTTAACTGTTCAAACTGCCGAAGTCGGCGGCAATCGATACCCTGCTATGCCTTCTCGCCACATTCGTATGAATGGGTAGTGTATCAAATCTGGCTTTGGCGGACAATCGCCGTGAAGAAGGAAAATGGCGGACAATCGGCCCGTGAAACAGTAAAACAGATCTCGTTCACCACAATATATAGTAGTATACACCACAGAGAAGTCAATATAAGAGATTTCGAGCGGGCGGACCGGGATGTATACGTTTTGGAAATTCGAGGTGAGTATAGCGATCAGATTCCGTTCGTAGGTGAACTGTAGAGTTATCCGCACAGATGCGGTAGTTATCCCGATTTGCCTGGGATTATCCCCATAGTTTTCCCCGATTCCAGGCCGTTTGGCGCAACAAATATGGCGGAATTCTTCAACTTTCGGGTCGAATCAGCCGAAGGGTATTGGGAAAGTGTAGGTTTTTTGCGCAAGTGGTGGCGCATCTACGCCGACGACGTGCGCTGGGCGCCTCCGGCGTGGGCCAGCCTGCGGCAAGCTCTCGTGTCAAAGCGATTTCCCCACCTGCAACGCAGCCGGCCCCGCCTGATCGCGCTGGAGGCCCTCCCGCGCCGCCGGCCCCAAGGCAGAGGCCAGCCCTTCTCGACAATCGGCCACGGCGCTCTCATGGAGCAGCCGGTTGCCGCCGCCGTTGCCCTGCTCGACCCGCGCCGCACCGACGGCGCCGCGCATCTCGCTCTGCTGCACATCGCCAACAACCGCGAGAGCCTGGAACGTCTGCTTCAGTCCGTCCGGGAGCAGCTCGCGCATGAGGGAATTCGCCGCCTGATTCTACCCGTCGGGCTGTCACCCTATCTGGGTACAGGTGTGTTGCAAGACCATTTTCACCGCGTACCGCCGCTGTACGCGCCCTACGCCCCGCCCTACGTGCCGGAACTGTTCACAACCGTATGCCGCCCGCTGGGCCGCAGCCTGCTTTTTGCTCTCGAACCGGGCACGTCCACTGCGGCTGAGCAGCCGACTCCCGGCCCAGCCAAAATCCACTCCCTCGATCCGAACCGGCTTAGCGCGGACCTGCTGCCGCTCTTCTCCCGGACTGTGCCCTCATGGGCGGGTTTTCCGCCGCCGGACGAGCTCGAAGCGCAGTTCCTGCTCCGGTGGATTCTGCGTCTCCCTGCGCTGGCATGGGTGGCGGAGATCGATGGCCAACCGGTGGGCTATCTCCTGGCGCAGCCGGACGGCGGCGAACACTTGCGCCGCAGTCGCGGCGGACGCTCGCTGCTGGGGCGCCTGCAGTTGCGCCTCCTCGAACTGCGGCAGCTCCATTCCGTGCGTGTTCTCTTTATGGGGGTCGAGCCCGAATACCGCCGGCGGGGCATCGGCCGGCAGTTGTGGCAGCGGATGATGGCGGCCGGCCCGGTGAACGGTTGGCAGTCGGTGACGGTGGGGCCGTTGCCCTCCACCGCAGGCGACGGCATCAACTTCCTGACTGCCCTCGGTCTCGCAGGCCGCGAGACCTATTTGCTCCACCGCTACGACTTCGATTGAGACCTGGCCGCCGCTGCGATCCGGAAGCGGGACGCGCGCCCTGCCGCGCCCCGATGGCTACTGGTACGGGATCTCGTATGTCAACGGCACGATGCTGATCCACGACCGGCCCGCTTTCAGGGGGATTTCGCTGCCGTCGGCTGCGAAGAAGCGGGGCAGTTCCCCGCTCCTGTCGTTGCGCCAGACTCCTTCAAAGGCGAGACCGTCGCGGAAGATGATCGCCCGCCCCGTGCCGAAGGGCCGAATGTAGAGGCTCAGGCTGCCGTAGATATCCTCCTGAATTCTCACAGGCTCATGCTCGATGAATTGGACGATCACATTTTCGACCCCAACCCGCTGGCCGTTGTTGCCGTCCTGATGGGGCAGTGCCCCCATGAGACGCAGATAGCGGCCGCTGCCCGCATCGTAGCGATAGAACACCTGGCTTGCCGTAACCGAGGGATAGGGAATCTGGATCAAGTTGGCGGGTGTCCCTCCAGCTGCCGGGCCGCCAAAGGTGAACCCCTGAATCGAAGGCGCCGCCTCGGCCAACTGGTCCGCCACCCACCGGCGGGTCATCGCGCTGCTGGTACGCAGACGCGTGCGGTAGTCGTTGCCTTCTGAACGTGAGTAGCGGATGCTATCCGGATCGTCCAGATCATTGTCAAAATAGGGGAAAAGTTGATTCCGGTCCCTGAGCAGATAGCGAATGTCGTCGCTCGCCCCGGAGCAGAACACCACCGCATCGTACAGCGCGCCGAGGAAATAGTTGACCAGACGGGCGCTGCGCACCGGACCGATCTCCTCGCTCTCGTTGCCGTAGAACACCGCGCTGAATCGCGTGAGGCTGAACCCTTCCATCAGAAACTCATACATCACGTCAGCCTGGCTGATGCCGAACTGGGGCCGGGCGGCAATGTCATTGTTGATGCAAACGATGACCGGACGCGTCGCCGCGCGGCCGGGTGGCAGGGGCAGACCCGTCAATGGATTGATGCCGCCGGGCGGAGGGAATCCGCCGCGGGGCGGCTGGCTGAGGTCGACTTCGGAAAGCTCCGACGCTGGAATTGTCGCGGTTGGCGTCGGCGTCGGTGGGGGCAGGGCCGTAGGCAGACTCGCGATCTGACGGTTGATCTGCGTGTACTGGGCGCTGACCCAACTCTCCCGGTTGGCGCCTGCCGGGCAGCAGATCCGCAGCCACTCTCCGTCCGGATCGCGGGCCGTGATGCGAAAACGCTGCCCCGCGTTCACCTGGCCGACGATGCCGTAATTTGTGCCCGGCCCGCCCCGCACGTTCAGCGTCTCCGTCGTTACCAGCGCCTCCGGATATGATGGTGTGGGCGTGTCGGTCGGCTCCGGCGGCGGCGCGCTCGTTGGCGTATATCGGGGTTCTGGCGTGAATGTGGCCAGCGTTGCCGGCGTCGAAGTGAAGGTCGGCTCTACCTGGACCGCTTCAACGCCGCGATTGGGGCCGCCCCAGGGGTTTAGCCAGCGCAGGGAGATATCGGACAAACTTGAGCCAAACAGGAGCACGCTGCCGATGTAAGCGACCGCGACGATGACGGCCAACGCGACCGCGGCGAGCAGAAGCCGCAGCAATTTCCCCGACGACTGTGGGCGAGAATCCTCAGCCATAGCCTCTCTCCCTTGACGGATATTTTCAGGCGCCCCGTGCGTTTGTCTTCCGTTCAATCATATCGGCTGTGTCGGGCTGCGTCAATTCGCGACCATTATAGGGACACGGCTATGTCCGCGGCCCCCTTCCGGTTCCGTGCAAATGCGCACAATCGGGGCCAAACAGGAGGATAGTTCCAGACCAGTTGCCGCCTGGTATGGTAGAAGATATAATAGGATTGGAAGGACTGCCAAGCGAAGGCATGACCTGCAATCAGGAGCCTGCACATGGAAGGCCTACTCACAAACTTGCCAATCTATATCGTCGTGATTCTGCTGCTCATATGGCTGCTGCGGGCATCACTGCGTATTGTCAGGGAGTACGACCGCGGCGTGATCTTCCGCTTGGGCCGCGTGATAGGCGCCAAAGGGCCCGGCCTGTTCTGGCTGATTCCATTTGTCGACCAGATGCGCCTTGTCGACCTGCGCGTCGTTACCCTGGACGTGCCGACGCAGGAAGCCATAACCAAAGACAACGTAACCGTCAAAGTCAATGCCGTCTGCTATTTCCGCGTATTGGACCCCACAGCTGCGGTTGTCAACGTCGCCAATTACCTCCTGGCGACCCAACAGATCGCCCAGACGACCCTGCGCTCCGTGCTGGGTCAAAGTGAACTGGATGAACTCCTGGCCGAGCGCGATCAGATCAACCAGCAGCTCCAGCAAATTATCGACGAGCAGACCGAGCCGTGGGGCGTAAAGGTCAGTGTCGTCGAGGTGAAGGACGTGGAGCTGCCGCAGTCGATGCAGCGCGCCATGGCCCGTCAGGCCGAGGCCGAACGCGAAAAACGCGCCAAAATCATCCACGCCGAAGGTGAACTGCAGGCCTCGCAGACCTTGGCCGAGGCAGCCGGCGTCATGTCCGAACAGGCCGGCGCATTGCAGTTGCGCTATCTGCAGACCCTGACCGAAATCAGCGCCGAACACAACAGCACAATTGTTTTCCCGTTGCCCATCGAGCTGATGGAGGGCCTGATGAAAAAGGTTGGTCCTGACGCATGAGCCTGGCGCTCACACGCGACGCCTGCCAGCCGACCGATTTGACCGTTGACCGCTCCGCCGGCGACCTGACCATCGATTGGGCCGACGGGCATCGCAGCCTGTTCCGCCTCGCCTGGATGCGCAGCGTCTGCCCGTGCGCCTCTTGCCGCGAGGACAGACGCCAAGCCGAAGAGGACCCGCTGCGGCTGTCGGTCGGCCCGCCGCCGGACGCTGGCGTCGGCAGCGCCGAATTGGTGGGCAACTACGCCATCCGCTTCACCTGGGCCGACGGACACGGCAACGGAATCTACGGTTTCTCCTCTTTGCGGGCATCCTGTCCTTGTCCAGCCTGCAATCGGGGCGAGCCGCACGCCTTGTTCGACAGCTGAGCCTCGCCGCGCGGTATGGCGCGCACGAACGCACGCTGGTATAGCCAATGATTCGAGGCCTGCAGATGGGTAACGCACTGAAGATCGCCCGCATTGGCGGCATCGACGTCCAGGTCCACTGGTCGTTTGTCTTGATTCTATTCTACGGCGCCTATATCTTTAGTCAGGGCGCGCGCAACGTAGTAGCCGGCGCCATATACGGGGTCGTCGTCATCCTCCTGCTTTTCCTCTGCGTCGTTTTGCACGAATTTGGCCACGCCTTCACGGCAAAGTATTTCGGCGTGAACGTGCCGTATATCACACTGCTGCCCATCGGCGGCCTGGCCCAGCTGGAGCGCATGCCCCGCAAACCGGGACAGGAGTTTCTGATCGCGATCGCCGGCCCCGCGGTCAACTTCGTCCTGGCATTGTTGCTGCTGCCGCTCGCCCTTCTGGCTATCTCCCTGAGCGCGCGCGGCGGCGCCTCGCTCTCCTATTTCGGGCTGATGCGCGCCGCCCAATCGATGAGCCTGACCGGGCTCCTTCTCACTCTGGCAGGTATGAACCTCACGCTGGGCTTCTTCAACCTGCTCCCAGCCTTTCCGATGGATGGCGGACGCATTCTGCGAGCGCTGCTGGCGTTGCGGTTGCGCTATGTCCGGGCGACTCGCATCGCCGTTCTGGTCGGGCGCGGCATGGCGATACTGTTCGTAATCTGGGGCATCCGTAGCATCTTTGCCGGCGACATCTTCGGCTCGCTTTTATTGCTGATCGCGTTCTTCGTGTACGTAGGCGGCCGCGGTGAACTGGAGGCCGTGGAAGGACGCTACATTCTCAACGACTTCAGCGCCCGCCAAGCCGTGAACAAAGACGCGCACGTGCTCTATACGAGCGAGCCGGTCAGCCGCGCCGTAGACTACATTATGACGACCTACCAGGGCGATTTTCCGGTCTACGACCTGGGTCAAAATCTCGTCGGCGTGCTCACGCGTCCGCGCCTGGTGGCAACGTTGCGCGGGCAGGGCCAGGATGGCCGCATCGTCGATGTCATGATCCCGCGCGCACAGGTGCCGGCAACCAGCGCCGATACGCCGCTGGCTGACGTGTGGGAAAAGATGATGGCGGCTGGCAGCCGTGTCATCATCGTCCAGGACGAGGAGCGCTTTCTCGGGCTCATAACGCTGGATGACATCAGCGAGCTGATCCAGGTAATGGGCGCGGCCAAAGAACGGGAAGACACGATCGCAGGTGGCCCCGGCGGCAGGTCCGCCTCATCCGTTGCCGGAGCCCACTCTATTGCAGATATAAACTAAGTGAGGTGCCCGCGATGGTGGCGCACGCAGTCAAACTGGCCCCATCCATTCTAACTGCTGATTTCGGTCGCCTGCAGGAGGAGATTCTGGCGGCGGAACACGGTGGCGCCGACCTGATCCATCTCGATGTCATGGATGGGCGTTTCGTCCCCACGATCACCTTCGGGCCGCTTGTGGTGGAGGCGGTCCATCGGGTCACGCAGCTGCCTCTGGACGTGCACCTGATGATCGAGGAGCCGGAGCGATACCTGGAACTCTTCGCCAAGGCCGGAGCCAGCATCATTACCGTTCATCTGGAAGCGTGCCTCCATCTGCATCGGGCCGTCCAGCAAATCGTCGACTTGGGCTGCCAGGTCGGCGTCGCTCTGAACCCTTCCACGCCGATTGAAGGCATTCGCGAAATCGCGCCCTTTGTCGATCAAGTGCTGGTGATGAGTGTCAATCCCGGCTTCGGTGGCCAGCGCTTTATCCAGACCATGACCAGCAAGCTGCGGCGAACGCGCAAGCTTCTGGATGAGTTCAACCCCACCTGTGACCTGGAAGTGGACGGCGGCATTGGCATTGGAAACATCCGCGACGTGCAGCGCAACGGCGCCAATGTCATCGTCGTCGGCAGCGCAGTCTACAATCGTGGCGCCAGTGTCGGCGAGAATCTTGCCGCGCTGCGGGACGCCTGCTCCGCCTGAGGCGGTGGACAGTCAATACGCGGCCTGAACTCCGCAGGCCGTGCTATCGTCCGCTTCAATCCCAGTAAAGCAGACGCCGCCGCTTCCGTTCTTCCATGGCGCCCCGATTCCCTTCCAACCGATCGGTACCCTGCTCACGCGCCCGCGCCCAGCAGCAGCGCCATCTGATAGACGAACGGCAGCACGAACATGATGCTGTCCAGCCGGTCGAGAAATCCGCCGTGGCCGGGCAGAAACACTCCGCTGTCCTTCACGCCGGTCTGCCGTTTGAGCATACTGATCGCCAGATCGCCGAACAGCGCCAGAATCCCACCCACCAATCCAATCAGGGCGCCCAGCCAGACCATCATTTCGAGCGGTGACCAGTACGCCACCCCCGCGCCGGCCAGGGTCGCCCCGACCCAGCCGCCCACCGTCCCTTCCCAGCTCTTTTTGGGACTGAGCGCCGGTAGAATTCGCTTGCGGCCCAGCGTAACGCCGACAAAATAGGCTGCGCTGTCGTTCACCATCGTGACGGCGAGCCCGAGCAGCAGCCAATAGAGACCGTCGGGCAGGAGACGCAGCGCCACCGCCTGCCCCAGCATCAGCCCGAGGTAGACCGCGCCGGCCGCGGTGAGCGCCCAGTCGAAAAAAGGCCTGTTGCCCGGCTGCTGCCTCGTACTCCCACCCTCCGCCAGCGGAGCGGCGCGCTGCTGCGACAACAGGATGCGGATGAATATGATGATGAAACCGAATGTCAGGACCAGCTCCGGCTCCAGTGGGACGAGCGGCCAGTGGGAGAGCAGCAGCGCCAGTGTCCAGACGATCCCGAACCAGCGCGCCGGCCTGTAGCCGCCCCGCTCGATCAGGACATAGTATTCATATGCCCCGAACGATGCGAAGATAAAGACCAGACCCACCCACCAGAATTCGCCGTACCAGAACGCCAGCAAAACCGGAACCAGCGCAAGCAGGCCAGCGATGACTCGTCGTTTCACCGTTCCAAATATCCGATTGCAAGACTGCTAAAGAGGGGCAGGGAGGAAGATCGGGACTTTCCGCAGAGCGAACGTGTTTATTCCGCGTCCGGCACGCCGCCGAAGCGCCGGTCGCGGCGATTGTACTCGTTCAGCGCTTTAAACAACTCTGCCTTGTCGAAATTGGGCCAATAGGTCGGGGTCGAATAGTACTCGGCGTAGACTGCCTGCCAGATCAGAAAGTTGCTCATGCGCCAGTCTCCACCGGTGCGGATAATCAGGTCTGGGTCGGGCAAACCCTCCGTATACAGATAGCGGCTGAACGTCTCTTCACTGAGAGAATCCGGGTCGATTCCATCTCTGATAATTTGGCGGGTTGCGTCCAAAATCTCCCCGCGGCCGCCGTAATTGAAGGCCACGTTCAGAATGATCGTATCGTTGTGTTTGGTGTAATCGATCGCGTGCAGAATCTGTTTCTGAAGCGCTTCGTTGATGCCGGTGAGGCGACCGCTATGACGAATCTGCACGCCGTTCTCGTGCAATTCCTGCAGCCGGTTCCGCAGTGCCGTCCCCAGCAACCGCATCAGCCCCGACACCTCCTCGATCGGCCTTGACCAGTTCTCCGTGGAGAAGGCGTAAATCGTCAACACCTTGATGCCGAACTCGACAGAGGCTTCCAGAACCGGTCGGATGTTGTCGACACCGGCGCGATGGCCGACATATCGAATCAGTCCTCTTTCCGTTGCCCAACGACCATTCCCGTCCATGATGATCCCCACATGATAGGGAACTCTGGCGAGAGGGGGGAAACTGCTTTCTATCTGGTTGTCGGGGCTTTGCCGAATCATGCTAGGGCTGCTCAATGGAACGCTGACTCCTTTGCGCTCAGATCGTCATGATCTCCGTCTCTTTGTCGCGTGCAATCTCGTCGACCTTGGTTACGAAACTATCGGTGACCTCCTGCGCCTGGTCCTGGCCGCTGTGCAGGTCATCCTCCGTGATCAGCCCCTCACCTTCAAAGGCGCGCATATCTTTGATCGCATCTCGCCTGATGTTGCGGATCGCGACGCGTGCCTCCTCGGCGCGGCGCGCCACCTGTTTCGTCAGATCGCGGCGTCTCTCTTCCGTCAGCGGTGGAATCGCCAGGTGAATCTGTTTGCCGTCGTTGTTCGGCGTCAGCCCGATGTCCGATATCGCGATTGCTCGTTCGATGGCCGCGATGTCGGTCGGCGTATAGGGACGAATCTGCAGCGTCTGCGCTTCCGGCACCGAAATCGACGCAATCTGCATCAACGGGGTTGGGATGCCGTGGTAGTCCACGGTCAGACGTTCGACGAGCGCAGGGCTGGCCCGTCCGGTGCGAATCGTCATCAGATCCGTATGAAGGCTGCCGATCGCCTTGCCCATTCGATCCCGGGTGTCGTCCAAAATCTCGTCAATCACAACCGAACTCCTTCCACATCATCGGCGCGCAAGGGCTCTTTCGCCTCGCTGAGGCCAACGCAAGCCCTCTCGAATGGTGGTCAGGCCATGGCCGCTCGAACAGTGGCGCAAGGAAGACTGTTCTTCTGCTGAAGCCGTCCTTACCGAATTTCAGGGTACGATAATACTGCTCAATCTGAAGTCTGGATAGAGTTCCTTCACATCCTCGGTTCTCTGGTTGTACGCTATTCTATCAGAGGTTCAGAACAAACGAAAAACGATGTTTGAGGCCCTACTGCCGGCGCCGGCGTCAAGATGTCGTTGTGCTGGAAAAGACAGTGCCGACCGGTTCACCCTTGACTACCTTCACCAACGCGTCCTCGGCCCAAACATTGATGATGGAGATCGGCAGGCTATTGTCCATGCACATCGCGATCGCCGTGCTGTCCATCACGCCGACCCGCATTTGGAGCGCGTCGATGTAAGAAAGCTGTTTGAATCGCCGCGCGTCGCTGTTCTGCTTCGGGTCCTTGTCGTAGACCGCGTCCACCTTTGTCGCCTTAACCAGGATTTCGGCGTTGATCTCCATCGCCCGCAGACTGGCAGCCGTATCGGTCGTAAAATAGGGGCTGCCGGTGCCCGCGCCGAAGATGACGACACGGCCTTTTTCCAGATGACGGATCGCCCGCCGCTGAATGTATGGCTCGGCCACCGCCCGGACCTCGATGCCGGTCATCACGCGCGTGGGCAGGCCGCCGCGTTCCAGCGCGTCCTGCAACGCAAGCGCGTTCATCACCGTCGCCAGCATGCCCATATGGTCGGCAGTCACCCGCTCCATGCCATGATCGAGGCCGTCTTCCTTCCCCCGCCACATATTGCCGCCCCCGATAACCAGCGCCACCTCCGCGCCCAGGTTGACGACTGCCAGGATCTTCTGGGCTGCCTCCTCGGCCCGTCTCGGGTTGATGCCAAATCCACCCTCCCCGGCCAGCGCCTCCCCTCCCATCTTAAGCAGAACGCGGCTGTATTTGAGAACACCCATTGTACCCAACTCCTTCGTCTGAACGCCGTTTCCCCGCGCGGCGCGCTGGCGATGACATAAAAAAGCCCAGCCCAACAGTAAGGCTGGGCTGGGGCGTGCGGCGCGTCTAGCCGACCTGCATGCGGCTGAACCGGCGAACCTGAATGTTCTCACCCAGGCCGGAAATGTTTTCTACCAACACATCCTTGACGTTTCTATCCGAGTCCTTGAAATACTCCTGCTCCATCAGGCAAACGTCGCTGTACCACTTCTCCAGCTTGCCTTGCGCAATCCGGTCAAGGATCCTTTCCGGCTTGCCGCTCGCCTGCGCCTGCGCCTTATAGATCGACATCTCTCTGTCCAGCACATCGGCGGGAACCTCCTCCCGCGCCACATATTCGGGGTCGGCTGCCACAATGTGCATCGCCAGGTCGTGCGCCAGCCCCTGAAACTGCTCGGTGCGGGCGACAAAATCGGTCTCACAGTTGAGTTCGACCATCGCGGCCACCTTGCTGCCGTGATGCACGTAGGTGCCGATGATCCCTTCATGCGCAACCCGGTCAGCTTTTTTGGCTGCGGCTGCCAGCCCCTTTTCGCGCAGATATTCCACCGCCCTGTCGAAATCACCGTCCGTTTCACTGAGCGCGTTCTTGCAGTCGAGCATGCCGGCCCCCGTCGCGCCGCGTAGCTCCTTAACCATCTGTGCTGTGATAGCAGCCATTCTCTCCCTCCTCGTTGCCATACTTTATATCGGTCCACGCGTCAGCGCGTAAATGGTCTTCCCGCGTAAACGCCCGCACAGCGTGAACGGTTCCCCCGCAGCCGTGCGGACGTTCAAGCCTGACTGCCCCATGACGGCAGGCAAACCGTCCCTGTGCCGTCTTTCAGCGCGACACCCTTGGCTATCCGCTCGTTCGCAGCCGCCGAAACAAAGCGGCTCCGTCTACCCCTCTTCGCCAACCGGCTCGGCATCCGTCTGCTCAGCGGCTCCAGACTGCTCGGCCGCCTCCACTTGGGGCGCCTCAGCCTCAGCCGGCTGTTCCTCTGTCTCCACCACGCCGGCGCTCATCTCAGCCGCGTCTGTTTCCGTCACGGCGTCTGCTTCCATCGCCCCGGCCGCGCCGTCAGCCGCGCCCTCCTCCTCATCCTCCATGCCCTGCAGCTTGGCCAGCGTGCTCGGCCCAAGATACTGCTCCAATTCCGCCAGTTCGTCTTCGGAGACCTGTCCCGTCTCCACCATTTCGACCTCGTGGAACCGCCGCCCCTCTTCGACTGCATCGGCGATTATCTGCGTGATCAGCTTGACCGAGCGAATCGCATCATCATTGCCGGGTATGATATAGGCAATCTTGTCCGGGTCCGAGTTGGTATCTGTCACCGCAATCAGCGGGATGCCGATCTTGTTCGCCTCCTTGACCGCCAGTTCTTCCCGTATCGTGTCGATGACAAAGATCAGGTTGGGCATCTCGGTGAGCGTCTTGATCCCGCCGATGCGCCGGTTCAGCTTGGCGAGCTCACGATCGATCACCAACTGTTCGATCTTGGGGAGCGACTGAAATTCGCCGTTGGACTTTCGCCGTTCCTGGCGGTTCAGATAGTCGATCCGTTGCTTGATCGTGGCCCAATTCGTCAGCGTGCCGCCCAGCCAGCGATTGTGGATGTAAGGCATGCCGCAACGGGTTGCCTCCTGTTCGATCATGCCCTGCGCCTGCCTCTTGGTGCCGACAAACAGGATTGTGCCGCCTCCGGCCACCAGACGGCGCACCATCTCATAGTATTCATTGATCCGCGTCATCGTCTGATGCAGATCAATAATGTGGATGCCGCTGCGTTCAGTAAAGATATACTGCCGCATCTTCGGATTCCAGCGGCGGGTCCTGTGCCCGAAATGTACGCCCGCCTCCAACAGCTGTTTCATCGTTACCGCTGATGCCACGAGAACCTCCAGGGTTGTGCTTCCGCCCTGTTCACTCCGGGAATGACCGCGTCTGAGCGGCACCCCATTCCTCAGTCCCAGGACGTGCAGAATGGATAGAAAGTCGATCGGTTCTGTCGGATGCGTTCACCCTCACAGACCAAATGTAGATGATAGCATAGGCAACACCGTCTCCAAAATAACCCGGCCCGATATTCTCCACAAAACCGGAACGCTCCATAATCATGCCGCTTTCTTGAAGTCGAAAAAACGATACCCCAGACCCCGCTCCGTGAAAATGTAGCGCGGTTTCGACTGGTCCGGCTCGATCTTCTTGCGCAGATAGGTAATATATAGACGCAACAGATGATTGTCGTTCACATACTCGTGCCCCCAAACCTTCGTCAGCAGCACCTCGTGCGGCACCACCCAGCCCGCGTTCTGGATCAGTTGATGCAGCAATCGATACTCGGTCGGGCGCAAACTGAGCCTTTCACCTTCGACAATGACATCGCGCCGTTGCAGGTCCACCTGCAACCGCTCATCAATCGTGACAATCTGATCCTCCGGGCGCGGATTCGTCACTTCAAACCGGCGCAGCACTGCGCGGATCCGGCTGGATAGCTCGCGCGGGCTGAACGGCTTCGTCACATAGTCGTCCGCCCCCAGATCCAGTCCCCGGATTCGGTCCTCCTCATCCGAGCGCACCGTGAGCATAATCGCCGGAATGTCGCTGATCTCCCGCAGCCGCTCCAGCGTCTCATAGCCGTCCAGCCCCGGCATCTCGACATCCAGAAGTACCAGGTTCGGTTCGTATCCGCGTATCTTTTCCAGCGCCTGAAAGCCGTCATTGGCCTCCAGCGTCTGGTACCCCTCCAGGTCCAGGTTCATCTTGACAAACCGCACCATGCGCGGTTCGTCGTCAACAACCAGGATCTGTTTGGCCGGGCCTGTCTTCGACATGGCGCCATATCCTCGGAGTTCTTCGCCCCTGCCCGCCCCGCGGGCTGATGCCATCTCTTACAATAATACCATGCACTCCCGGGACCGAGCTATCCTGTCTACCGCGGGAGCGTATCCCCGGAATCCCGGCGCGCATTGCACCGCATCATGTCTTCCGTGTCGAATAGCCGGAAAGCCGCCCGTGTTTCCAAAGGAAATGTGTGAAAGATAAGGCGAACGATCGCTGCGTGGAAAGAGGCGGCAGGTGCGATCTGACTCGGGACAGCAGAATCTCTGTTGCCGGCTGACTGAAGGGAGCAGACGCTCAAGTTCAACGTGCAACATTGATTAAGACTATAGTCAATCTTCCTTAACGAAGGGATTAAAGGAAACCGCACGAATTCTCGCCAATTTTCGGTCTGTATGCGTGCTATACTTTTTCGACTTGTGCATTGGCGCTGGTCGGTGAGCCAGCCCGAACAACCATAGGAGCGCAACCGATGACCTGTGCAGAAACTACCCATCCGCTCGACAAGGTGATCGCACAATTCGCGGGTCTGAAAAGAGCGCCTCCAGACCTCCCGGCTTCCTTCGGCCGGCCTATCGGTCCGTGCTGATACCTCGCCAGCGACCTCCTGGCTGAAGAAGGAACGCTCAAAAAACTGCTCGGCCTTTTTGGCAAGTACATGAAAACGGAACGGCCGTTTCTGCAGGCCGCGCTGTTCACGCCGTATTACACGCATCTGTTTCGTGCCGGCCGTTGTCTATGGGCTCTATGCGCTGAAACGGGTGCCGGACATGAGCGCGCAGAACTTCGCGCTCCGATTCAATGAATCGGGGGAAATCGTTGAATTCGCCTTTCCCTCGCGGCGCTTTGCAGCTCTTCCTTCCGACAGTGCCGCGATGCATGAGGACGCGACTACTGTCCCGGACTTCGAATCTCTGGCCGCATGGATGTTTGAGGGCATGATTGAACGTCACCTGCGCCCGCTCTTTTCGCTTGTGCAGGCGAGGACAAAACTCGGCTTGAACGTCATGTGGGCAAGCGTCGCGACCTGCTGCGCCGGCGCGATCATGCGCCTGCAGCGGGATGGATTCTTCACGGTTGAGGAAGCGATGGCCGAAAAAGCGGCACTGCTGGATCGCGGTCCCGCACCGTTGCGCGACCGTCTGTCGGTCTATCCGTTCACGAGCGGAGGCCACCGGGCGCTATTCATGCCGATCGAAGTGTGCTGCCAGAAGCACCTTCACCCTGACATGGGCAAGTGCGGCTACTGCTCACTCCGACCTATCCCTGAGCAGCTGGAATTGCAGCAGACTGCATTTGATCGCCAGATTGCTGAACTTGAAGGCGAGACTGCGCCGCCGCAGGAACAGGTAGATCGTGAATGGGGGTAGGAATCTCCATTGAGGACTGCAAGAGCGGAAAGGAGCGAATCAGTATGATCCAGAAGGTCGCGCGAGCGCCTCAGCAGGTGATGACCTGCCGCGCGTGTCGACAAAGCGCATTCCAGAACTATCATTGGTTTCGCTCTATGCGCGCAAGTTACCAGGGTTCATTCAGATCGAATGAAAATCGGTGCGAATTCGGTTTTGACAGGTTGTGTGGGTGTGTGATACATTTGGGAAACCTTCACGGCTAATGGGGTGTTAAACGTAATGCAGCAGATCGTTTGCACCTTGATTTGGCGGTTGTGGGGGAGTATAGTAGAGTAGTAGGGTTGTGCGGCACATTAACAGTTGAAGAGTGGTAAGAAGAGCGAGTCCAGCGAGCTCTAGAAGTGCGTTTCTGGGCTGGGGTGCGGTCTGCTGTAGGTGGGGCTGTGTTCTGGTTTGGGGGCGAGTCAATGCGAGTTTGGAAGTAGCTTTGCGTAAGGATACGGCTACGCTGTTCATCCGGGAGGGTGGATGGGGTGAGTCGTTGATAAATTACGGAGAGTTTGATCCTGGCTCAGGATGAACGCTGGCGGCGTGCTTAACACATGCAAGTCGAACGGGAAGCGGTGTGCATTTACTTAGGTGGATGCATGCTGTGGAGAGTGGCGAACGGGTGCGTAACACGTAGGTAACCTGCCCTGAAATGGGGGATAACCACGGGAAACTGTGGCTAATACCGCATAATCTCGCTGTAACGGGAGTACGGTGAGGAAAGCTGAGGCGATTTGGGAGGGGCCTGCGGTCGATTAGCTGGTTGGTGGGGTAAAGGCCTACCAAGGCGATGATCGATAGCTGTTCTGAGAGGAAGGCCAGCCACACGGGAACTGAGACACGGTTCCGACTCCTACGGGGGGCAGCAGTGAGGAATATTGCGCAATGGGGGAAACCCTGACGCAGCAACGCCGCGTGGAGGATGAAGGTTTTCGGATTGTAAACTCCTTAACTGGGGGAAGAGTGAGGACGGTACCCCAGGACGAAGACACGGCTAACTACGTGCCAGCAGCCGCGGTAACACGTAGGTGTCGAGCGTTATCCGGAATTACTGGGCGTAAAGGGTGCGCAGGCGGCGGTGCAAGTCTGGCGTGAAAGCTCCTGGCTTAACTGGGAGAGGACGTTGGAAACTGCATGGCTAGAGTGAATGAGAGGGGGGCGGAAATCCCGGTGTAGTGGTGGAATGCGTAGAGATCGGGAAGAACACCAGAGGCGAAGGCGGCCCCCTGGCATTTGACTGACGCTGAGGCACGAAAGCGTGGGTAGCGAACGGGATTAGATACCCCGGTAGTCCACGCTGTAAACGATGTGAACGAGGTGTGGGCGGTGTAGAAGCCGTCTGTGCCGGAGCAAACGCGATAAGTTCACCGCCTGGGGAGTACGGTCGCAAGGCTAAAACTCAAAGGAATTGACGGGGGCCCGCACAAGCAGCGGAGCGTGTGGTTTAATTCGATGCAACGCGAAGAACCTTACCTGGGCTTGACATCTGCGTAGTAGTGAAGGGAAACTGGAACGAGCCTTCGGGCAGCGCAGACAGGTGCTGCATGGCTGTCGTCAGCTCGTGTCGTGAGATGTTGGGTTAAGTCCCGCAACGAGCGCAACCCGTGTTGCTAGTTACAAGTGTCTAGCGAGACTGCCGGTAACAAGCCGGAGGAAGGTGCGGATGATGTCAAGTCAGCATGGCCTCTATGTCCAGGGCTACACACACGCTACAATGGTCGGTACAAAGGGAAGCGAAGGGGAGACCTGGAGCGAATCTCATCAAAGCCGGTCATAGTTCGGATTGCAGGCTGCAACTCGCCTGCATGAAGCCGGAGTTGCTAGTAACCGCAGGTCAGCAATACTGCGGTGAATACGTTCCCGGGCCTTGTACACACCGCCCGTCACGTCATGGGAGTTGGTAAGACCTGAAGACGGTGACCCAACCTGCGGGAGGGAGCTGTTTAGGGTGGGACTGATGACTGGGACGAAGTCGTAACAAGGTAGCCGTACCGGAAGGTGCGGCTGGATCACCTCCTTTCTAAGGAAGGACGGGGCGTCATCTGTGGAGGCAGCGAGATGGATGTGCTGTCGGGGAAGCGGGTGCGTCCGGGCTGGCTGGGATTGTAATCTTCTTGCCACTTTTCAGGGGTTAGTGTGCCTCTGAGAGTGAGTGGAGGGCCTGTAGCTCAGACGGTTAGAGCACTGTGCTGATAACGCAGGGGTCCGTGGTTCGAGTCCACGCAGGCCCACTGGGTCTGGCAGGCCCGGTATGTGTGTGGTCGGGAGGTTGGTGGTTTGTGACTTTCCGGCTGCATGGGTTGTAGAACTGGCACCTTAAGAACTGAATAGGATAGAGAAGAACTGCTGTAGGAGTAGGGAGGGAGCGGCGGCCTGAGGGTCGTTGCTCTATGCACAGCAGGATAAGCTACGAAGGGCATACGGAGGATGCCTTGGCGCCAAAGGCCGAGGAAGGACGTGTACCACTGCGAAAAGCTGCGGGGAGTCGTGGTAAGGCATTGAGCCGCAGATATCCGAATGGGGAAACCCGCCCTGGGGAATGCCGGGGCAGCGCGCGGTGAAGAGATAGCTGCGTTGCGGGGAACTCGGGGAAGTGAAACATCTAAGTACCCGGAGGAAAAGAGAGGATTCCGTTAGTAGTGGCGAGCGAAAGCGGAGCAGTCCAAACCGGGCCGGTGAGAGCTGGTTCGGGGTTGCAGGACCGGCGTAAGGGTTGGAACGGATAGCGGAACCGCACTGGAAAGGCGGACCGAAGAGGGTGAGAGTCCCGTAGGCGAAATCTGAGAAGACCTGGTCGGGATCCTGAGTATCACGGGGCACGCAAACCCTGTGAGAAGCTGGGGAGACCACTCTCCAAGACTAAATACCTTTGGCGACCGATAGTGGACAAGTACCGTGAGGGAAAGGTGAAAAGGACCCCTGATAGGGGAGTGAAAGAGAGCCTGAAACCGTATGCTTACAAGCAGTCAGAGCCTGATGCCGGGGTTTGCCCTGGCCGGGTGATGGCGTGCCTATTGGAGAATGAGCCAACGAGTTACGGTCGGTAGCGAGGTTAAGGCGTAGGCGCCGGAGCCGAAGCGAAAGCGAGTCTGAAGAGGGCGCAGAGTTGCTGGCCGTAGACCCGAAACCAGGTGAGCTATCCATGTCCAGACTGAAGCGGGAGTAAAATTTCGTGGAGGGTCGAACCGGTGTACGTTGCAAAGTGCTCGGATGAGGTGTGGATAGGGGTGAAATGCCAAACGAACCTGGAGATAGCTGGTTCTCGCCGAAATAGCTTTAGGGCTAGCGTCGCTCGTTGAGCATAGGAGGTAGAGCACTGGATGAGGTAGGGGGCGAAATGCTTACCGAACTCAACCAAACTCCGAATGCCTATGCTTAAGGGCGGCAGTTGGACTACGGGAGATGAGTTTCGTGGTCGAGAGGGGAACAGCCCAGACCGTCAGCTAAGGTCCTGAAGTGGTGGCTAAGTGGGAAAGGAAGTGGTGTTACCGTGACAGCCAGGAGGTTGGCTTGGAAGCAGCCATCCTTGAAAGAGTGCGTAACAGCTCACTGGTCAAGTGATACTGCGCCGAAAATATAACGGGGCTTAAGCCACCCGCCGAAGCTACGGATTCGTGTGTGCGTGCGCGCATGCACGGGAGGTAGGCGAGCGTTCCATGCGCATCGAAGCGATACCGTGAGGAGTCGTGGAGGGCATGGAAGCGAGAATGTTGGCACGAGTAGCGAGAGCTGTGTGAGAACCGCAGTCCCCGGAAGTCTAAGGTTTCCGACGGGAGGTCAATCCGCGTCGGGTTAGTCGGACCTAAGGCGAGGCCGAAAGGCGTAGTCGATGGATAACAGGTGAATATTCCTGTACCGCGCCCGGTTGATAGAGCGAGGGGGTGACGCAGAAGGGTAGGTCAGCCAGCGGCTGGAAGAGCTGGTGCCAAGCCTGTAGGCTGAGAGGGCGGGGTTAAAAGACCGTCTGAGCTGAGGGGTGAAGGCGAGCCTTTACTAGGTGGAAGTGATTGAACCCAAGCTGACGAGAAAAGCCTCTAGCGAGACCGGCGCGACCGTACCGCAAACCGACACAGGTAGACAGGTGGAGAACACCAAGGGGAACGGGAGAACCTTCGTCAAGGAACTAGGCAAAAAGGGTCCGTAACTTCGGGAGAAGGACCGCCTCGGTAGGGTGAGTTTGCGAACGCATACGAGCCCGAGGAGGCCGCAGAGAAGAGGCCCTGCCGACTGTTTAGCAAAAACACAGGTCCGTGCGAAGTTGAGAGACGACGTATACGGGCTGACGCCTGCCCAGTGCCGGAAGGTTAAGGGGAGAGGTGAGAGCTTTGAACTGAAGCCCCGGTGAACGGCGGCCGTAACTATAACGGTCCTAAGGTAGCGAAATTCCTTGTCGGGTAAGTTCCGACCCGCACGAAAGGCGTAACGAGTGGGGCGCTGTCTCGACGGAGGGCCCGGTGAAACTGAAGTAGGAGTAAAGATGCTTCTTACCCGCAGCAGGACAAAAAGACCCCGTGGAGCTTTACTGCAGCCTGATATTGGATTAGGGCTTAATCTGTGTAGGATAGGTGGGAGACTGAGAAGCTGGTTCGCCAGGGTCGGTGGAGTCGTTGGTGAAATACCACCCTGATTGAGTTTTGGTTCTAACCTGTGGCGTAATCCGGTATGGGGACAGTGTCAGGTGGGCAGTTTGACTGGGGCGGTCGCCTCCCAAAGAGTAACGGAGGCGCGCAAAGGTTCCCTCAGGCTGAATGGAAACCAGTTGTAGAGTGCAAACGCAAAAGGGAGCTTGACTGCGAGACGGACAGGTTGAGCAGAGACGAAAGTCGGCGTTAGTGAACCCACAGTTCTGAGTGGAAAGGCTGTGGCTTAACGGATAAAAGCTACCCCGGGGATAACAGGCTAGTCTTCCCCAAGAGTTCACATCGACGGGAAGGTGCGGCACCTCGATGTCGGCTCGTCACATCCTGGGGCTGGAGTAGGTCCCAAGGGTTGGGCTGTCCGCCCATTAAAGTGGCACGCGAGCTGGGTTCAGACCGTCGTGAGACAGGTCGGTCTCTATCCGCTGTGGGCGTAAGGGAATTGAGAGGAGCTGTCCCTAGTACGAGAGGACCGGGATGGACAGACCGCTGGTGTGCCAGTTGTCGTGCCAACGGCATCGCTGGGTAGCTAAGTCTGGGACGGATAACCACTGAAAGCATCTAAGTGGGAAGCCAGCCTCGAGATAAGTTCCCTCACAGAGCAGTCTGGTAAGTGCGCTGGCAGACGACCAGTTCGATAGGCGGGACGTGTAAGGATTGAGAGGTCTTGAGCGAACCCGTACTAAAGCACGAGGGCTTACCCTGTGCAACCACACCCGCAGCAGTGATTCTTTATCCTGTTTAGTTCTTAGCGTGCCAGATGCGCAACACCATGCGCATCAGCACAAGCAATACCCGCAAGCAAGGGGAACGGAGTTGGTGGCAAGAGCGGTGGGGAAACACCCGGTCCCATCCCGAACCCGGCAGTAAAGTCCACCAGCGTCGATGGTAGTGCGGAGGCGACTCCGTGTGAGAGTAGACCGCTGCCAAACTCCAACCCCCTTCCTTATATGACAGAAACGCGAAAACTCCCTGTGCGGGAGTTTTTCTCTTTCCTACGAGCGCGCCCGCCCGACACCACCCGTATCTACTCCTCGCCATCCGCAACCAGCCAGCATCTTGACAGCTGACCGTTCGCCAACGCAAAGGCCGGAGGCTCTTCCTGCTCGCAATCTTCGAAGGCTAGCGGGCAGCGCGGATGGAAGCGGCAACCCGCAGGCGGCTGGCGCAGGTCCGGCGGCGCGCCCGGGATGAACTGCGGCAGCGTATCCGTGTGGAGCCGGGGAATGCTGCCCAACAGCCGCTGTGTATAGGGATGGCTCGGCTGCAACAGAACCTGCTCAGCGCTGCCGATCTCAACGACCTGACCGGCGTAGACCACCGCCAAATCGTCGCACACGTCGCTCGCCAGCGCGATGTCGTGCGTGATAAAGATGATGGCAAGATTCATGTCCCGCTTCAGCCGTTTCAGCAGATTGGTGATCTGCGTCTGCACGCTCGCATCCAGCGCCGAAGTGGGCTCATCCATAATCACCAGCTGCGGCTCCTGGATCAGCGCAGCCGCAATCATGGCGCGCTGCTTCATCCCGCCGCTCAGTTCATGCGGAAAACGCAAGAAGATGTCGGCGGGCAGGCCCACATAGGCCAACAGCTGCAGCGCACGTGCGCGCGCCTCTTGTTTGCTTGCCTGTCCGCCCACAACCAGCGGTTCAATAATCTGCTCCCCCACCCGCAGCACCGGGTTGAAACCGTTCTGCGCCCCTTGCGGCACCAGAGCCAGCTTGCGCCAGCGAATCTCGCGCCGGAAACGGTCATCCGTCATGCCGAGCAGCTCCTGCCCGTCCAGCCAGATTTGGCCCTCATAGCGGGCCACGTTCGGAGGCAGCATGCGCATGATCGAGAGAGCCAGCGAAGATTTGCCGCTGCCCGATTCCCCCACCAGCCCCAACGCAAACCCGCCGCTCGCCAGCGAAAAAGAGACGCGATCCACCGCCCGCACAGGCCCGTCGCGGTCGGCATAGTGAAAGGTCAGATCGCGAACATCAAGAAGCGTTGTCATACCAAAGTTCGGGTTCTAAATTCCCAGCAGTCGTCAGATTCCTTCGTACGGGGCCGGCGAGGTGTAACCAATTACTCAAAACTGACTACCAAAAACTGCCTTTATTGCCCCCTCCTCAACCGCGGGTTCACCACCGGCTCGATCCCCAACGCCAGCAGCATGAATGTCAACGCTGTCAGCATAATGAAGAGCCCCGGCGGCACTATCCACCACCAGTAGCCCACATAGATACCGCCGGTGCGAAAGCCGGTCTCCAGAATCTGGCCCCAGGTGGGGATCGAGGGATCGCCCAACCCCAGGAAACTGAGACCGGCCTCAGCCAGTATGGCCGACGGCGCGGCAAAGATCAGTTGTGCCAGGACATACGGCATAATCTGCGGCAGAATGTGGCGGAACATCACCCGCCGCCGCGACGCGCCCAGGCTCTGGATCGCCTCGATCAGCTGGTTGGTGCGCATGTGGAGCACCATGCTGCGCACCTGGATCGTCAGCCCCGGCCAGCCGAAGGCCACGAGGATGAAAATGATTATCCACAGGCTGGGGCCGATGATGAAGAGCATAAAGATCAGCAGCGGAAGCACGGGCACGTTGGCGACGATGTCCGAAATACGCTGGATCGTGATGTCGGCGCGCCCGCCCAGGTAGCCGCTGGCAATGCCCAAGGTTGTGCCGACCGCAGTCGACATCAGCGCGGCAACAACGCCGATGAAGAGCGCTACGGGCAAGCCGAACAGCAGCCCGCGCGCCAGGTCCCTGCCCAGGCTGTCGGTCCCCATCCAGCCGAACACCGCGCCCCCTACGACGAAGCGCACCCTTCCCACGCTGTCGCCCTCCGCCCGCAAAGCCGCCTGCACGATGATCTCATACTCGCCGGTCAGGGGTGCGAAGGTGTCGCCGGCCTCGCCGCTTGGAACGCCAAACAGGATGCGGTCCACCTGCCCGCCGATCTGCGCGCCCTCCAGCCGCAGGTCGAACTCGTCGGCCGCAAACTCCTGGACCGACGTCACGGTCGCTTCGTCGGTGCTCAGCTGTACGCGCAGCGGGGAGTAGGCGTAGCGCTCGAACGGCCCGCTTTCCCCTTCGCGAGGGCCGCGCACAGCGTGGCGGAAGATGCGTAACTGCTTGCCGTCCGGCCGTTTGAGCGAAATCAGCACCAGCGGCGGCCGTTCCGCATAGTTCACATCGGCCAGGGTAACGGCGAGAAAGGTTGGCGGGCGCGCCGAGTCATAGGTGAGAGGGAAGCGCCACGTATGGACGGGACCGCTACGCGCCGTCTGCACGGTGTCCGGCTCTGTGCCATCGAACACACGGTGCGGAGGCCGGCTCTCCTGCAGCAGCGCGTTGATCCACACCGGCGGCACGGCCTTGGGATTGTCCACCCAGACGACGGGATTGCTCCACTGGCTCTCGCCAAAGTCCAGCGGGTAGACCGACAGCACATAGACCGCCACAATGAACAGCAGCGCCATCAACGTCACGCCGCCCAGGCCCGGCCCGCTGCGCAGAAGCTCCCGCATCAGTCCGTGTACCTCACACGGGGGTCGAGAAAGACGTAGAGCGCTTCCAGCACGATACGGATGGCGACATACATCAGGGTGAAGATGAAGGTGAGGGCTACGATCACATTCTCATCGGGGGTCCCGGCCAGCGCATCGTAGTACAGCCGCCCCATACCCTGCCAGTTGAAAACCGTCTCCACCAGGATCGAGCCCGACAGCGAACCGGCCAGGCCGAACATCAGACCCGTCACGATCGGCGGCGCGGCCACGCGCAGAATGTGACGCAGCCGCACCCGGCTTTCGGGCAGCCCCTTGGCGCGGGCAATCCGAACATGGTCCTCTTGCGCGATATTGAGCGTGATCGTGCGGATCGAGTACATCGACGGACCGATGCTGACCAGAACCAGCGTGATCACCGGCAGCAGTGCGTGGGAGACCAGATCGAAGAAGCGGGGCAGCGGCTCTGTTGGCGGCGGCGTGCTGTACATGCCGCCCGAGGGAAAAATACGCAACTGAATTGAGAGAATCAGAATCAGCAGAATGCCGATCCACCAGGTGGGGATGGCGAAGGAGACTGCCGCAAAGCCGGAGACAAAGCGGTCCAGCCAGGTGCCCTGACGCGTGGCCAGATAGACGCCGGCAACGATGCCGACGAAAGCGGTGATGATCAGGGATGTCGTGAGCAAGAGCATCGAGTTGGGCACTCGCTCCATCACGATGTCGAAAACCCGATTGCTGCCGTCGAAGCTGCGCAGCGTGCGCGCCTCGCCCAGATCCAGCGTCAGCACGCGCAGCACCGTGCGCGGCAGACGGTAGTACCAGGGCGTGCTCAATCCATAAAAGATCTCCAGCTGCTCACGCCGCTTCTCCAGCACCTTTTCCATCTCATCCGGATCGCGGATCGTCTCGGCCAGCGAGGTCCGTTCCGCGCGCAGCTGCTCGCCGATGGTCGCGGCCAGGATACGGTCGGAGAAGCCGGTCAGGCCCAGTGTAAGCACCAGCATGACCAGCACCACAAAAAAGACCCCGACCATGGTCAGGGATCGCAGTAGTAGTGGACGGAATAGGGACATGACACCAGTGGATAGTGGACAGTGGCTCGTGCGGCGTTACCATACACTGTCCACTAGCCACCATCCACTGCAGTTAACGTCTTCGGCGTGCAAGAAAGATGCCGGCGACGATAACAATGACGACCAGCGCGCCGACAACCACGTTCACCGGCAGACCGCCGGCCGGCAAGGGCTGTTCAGCTTCCTCCTGCGCAGGCTCTTCGGCCTCAGTCTCAGTGGGCTCCTCGGCAGCGGCCTCCGACTCACTCTCCTCGTCCGACTCTGAGTCGGCTTCCGTATCCGACTCTTCCGCATCGGACTCAGTATAGGATTCCGCCTCTTCGGTCGCGCTTTCCTCCTCGTCGTCAGCCGCCTCGGACTCTTCATCGTCCGCCTCCGGCTTCTCCTCCTCGGCCGGGGCAGGCTCCTCCTCGATGATGCCGATATCCGCCTCCAGCTCGATGCGCCGCTCCGCCAAGCGCGCCAGCTCATCGCTGTAGGCAACCAGCACCAGCTCATAAATCCCCAAATCCAGTTCGGCTGTGGTGTCGGCGGTCAACCTGATTGCAAACCAGTTGGGGTCCAGCGTTTCCGCGTCGCCCTGTTGGATGAACTCCCCGGTCGCGGTGTCGATCATCAGATAGCGCATCGACAGATTGCCCGGCCCTTCCAGCGTCAGCGTAACTTCATAGTCGACGCCCAGCTCAATCGGGGGCGCTTCGATCTCGACATACTCGATCAGATCGGGCAGCCCGCGGTAGAGGTCGCTGGCAGTGAAGGGGTAGTTTTCGTCGCGGAAGGCGGCCAGCTCGGCGAATTGGGCCGGCGGATCATACCGTTCCAGCGTGAATGGGCCGTTGCTGATCACCATGTGCCCTTTTTCGTCAAACCATTCGAGCACCGCCGTGTAGCGCGCCGTGGCCTCCTCGCTGCTCACCAGGACCGTTTCGCCGTCCTCTGTCGGCAGGGTAAACACATCTTCGGGGATCGTCTCGGTACGGCGCAGGTCCAGCATCGCCTTGCGCACCAGCCGCGCATCCCGGTCCAGCACCAGGCTGATCCAGGGCACATTGTAGCGGGCGGCGGCGGTGTCGCTGAACGCGGCCCGCCGCTGGCTGAACACCAGCTGATCCAGGGCATAGAGCATCTCCCAGGGCGTGCTCAGCCCTGACGGAATGCCGTAGGAGGCGATGTAGTTCTCCTCAAAGTGCCAGAAGTCCACAAAGGCCTCGATGCGGTTGTCGTCCAGCACGCGGTAGCCCTTGATTGTCTCGAGGAAGGGGCGCGCTGTCGTGGCGATGACCGTTTCGATCTTGGCCTTGTCGGGATTGTATGAAAGGTCGAAGCCCTGATAGATCGAGTAAAGCACATCGGCCATGCTGATCGGCTGACCATGATGCCAGGGGGCCTGGAAATACTTGCTATAGTCGTAGACCACCTTGCTCGTGGCCGTCACCTCATCGCCCACCTGTGCCCACCGGCCGCGCTCCGCATCCCACATGATTGCGTCCGCGGGGACTTCCAGCGTCCCATTCGGACCGGCCGTCTCGACCTCGTATGCGACCCGGAACGGCGCCGGAATACCGGTGAACGGGTCATTCCATACCGCCGGGTCCTGCAGGTGCCGCCAGATATCGTTGCTGTACACATCGCCGAACCCGCCGACCGGGTTCCAGGTGGTGCGTTCGGTCCACACCCACAGATGGCCGACCGTCAGCTCCTCGCTGTCGGGCTTGTAGGCCGAGCGCAGGCTCCACAGCCCGCGCGGCCCCGCGGCCAGGTCCTGGGTAATCCCTTCAACGCCCGCCTGCACCGGGAAGGCGTTCATAACGGTGGCAATCCAGATCCGGACCGACTCGTCCAGCCCGATGCGGGTCATCTCCCGGTACATATCGTCGCGCTCGGCCTGGTCGGCAAAATCGCCCTTGAAGAGCCGCTCACCCAGTTGGTCGAGCGCCTCGTTTTCATAGTGCCAGAAGCCGACCTCTTTCCAGCCCGGCATGTTGCCCAGCCAGGGCGCGTAGAAGGAGTTGATGCCGCCGAAATCGTAGCGGTTGGGCGCGCCTCGACCCCAACCTTCGGTGTAGAGATGCCATTCGAACTGGGCCGGATCGGTTGCGTAGACGGTCTGGATGGCAGGCGCAAAGGTCTGCCGGTTGGATGCGACGGCAAAGCCGGCATCGATCAGGGCCGCCCGAATCAGATCACCGACCTCACGCCGCTCGTCCTCCACCCGCATGATGAACTTCAGGCGCACCGGCCGATCGTTGTAATGCCACACATTCTCCACCAGCTCCGCGCCGGCCTCGGTCATCGCCTCCGCGATCTGCTGGCGTGCGAACTCCGGGTCGTAGCCGAGGTTTGACTGCTGGATCACGTCGAAAACGGTCAGATAGTCGAAGTCGGTCGAGGCGACGTTCGTGTACATCGGCGTCGCCTGCCCCTGGTAGATCTCGCGCGTCACAAACTCGCGGTCGATCAGGCGCTGCATCGCCTGCCGCACCTCTTTGATCGAAAACGGGTTCAGCCTGCCTTCAGGGGCGGGCGCCGGATTCAGGATCAAGGAGATCGTGCTGGCCGGGGCCTCATAGAGTTGGATGCCCTCGGTATCGCGCAGCTCGCGGGCAGCCGCAATTTTCAGATTGAAGTAGTAGAGGTCCATCTCGCCGGCTTCGAGGTCCAGCGGCGCGCGGTCGACGTTGAACGCCTTGAAGTAGAGCCGCTCGACGGCCGGACCCGGCTCGTCGTGGGGTGGCGTATACTGGGCCAGGGCCGAAAAGGAAAAACCGATGATCACAGCCGCGCTCAGCAGGAGTGCGAACTGCGTTTTACGCAACCCAGGCTTAGACCGATATGCCGCGAGGAGCAATCGGCTCACGACCCCGGTCGAATTCGCGCCGGCTCCGGCGCGCTCTTTGGTTGACGAAGTCCTCTTCATGTTGCAAATCCTTCCCCGAAGCCTTTTGCATCGCGCTGCCGATGCGGCTGGAAGCGCGATGCAAAAGGCCCGATGCACGATCTACTTACGTCTGCGCAACGAGACCCACAGCAGACCCAGGGCAATGCCGATGCCGACGCCGCCGGCCACCGGCAACGCCGCCATCCCGCCGGGCACAACTGCGGAAACGAGCGCCGGCTCCACCGGAGCGCTGGCCGATACAGCCGGGCTAACGGTCAGATCGGACGCCGGGGTCAGACCGGCCTGCGAGGCCGTCCTGTTGAGCTCTTCCAGCTTCGCGTCCAGCGCATCCAGTTTATCTTCCAGATCCTGCACATTGTCGAAGCCGAACTCCATGTAGAACGAAGTCGTCGCGAAGTTGCCCGACTCATCGACGAGCGTCACCCGGTGCGCGCCCTCGCCTGAGATCGGCACGAAGATCTGCTGCGTATAGCGTCCCAGCTTGTCGGTGCGGCCGGACGCGGCGTTGGCGCCGCCGACCTGCAGATAGATATCCATGCTCGGCTGGAAACCATGCCCCTGCACCGTGATCGTCTCACCCGCAGCCCCTGCGTCCGGGCTGATGAAGATCTCCGGGCGGGCGATGGCGCGCTGGCGGCTGAAACCGATCTTCTGGTTGGTAGGGCCAAATTCGCCCAGACGTGTGTCGGCCCAGACCAGGTAGGCGTCGTTCTCGCTCGCCGCGATGGCGAAGTAATCGCCCAGGAAAAGCCCGCGGGGGAACCCCTTGTTGGGATTGGAGGGGAAGTCGGTCACGCGCGTATCGCCGACCTTCAACTCCAGCTCTTCCAGTTCAAATCCCCAGTTCTCGCCCTGGTCTTCAGAACGGGTATAGTAGATATGGTAGCGGGTCTGCACCGGGTCGTCCCGCATATCCCCCCACATCAGATGGATCGTCCCATCCGGGCCCACGTCCATCGCCGGGAAAAACTGGACTGCGGCCGTCTCGTCCGTGTTGATGCGTACGGGCCGGGACCAGCGGTTCCCGCCATCGGTCGAGCGGATGAAGTAGACATCTCCCTCGTCCAGCGGATTGTCCGCTGGCAGGCCGACGTAGGTTACGTACAGCTCATCGTTGGCCCCCACCGCGACTTTGGGAAAGGCCGAGGCCCAGTAGCGGAAGTAGGCGTTGCGCGGCCGGAAGCCCGGCTCCAGGAAACGGGCGATCCGCTTCGGCTCGCCGAACGTCTCGCCGCCATCTTCAGACTTCGACATATAAAACTCGGCCAGCCCCTTCATGCTCTCGTCGTCGGTGCTGTCCAGCCAGGTTACATAGAGCGTTCCGTTGGAATCCACAACCGGAAAGGGGCCCTGCACGACCCGCTTGGTGCCGATCGCGTTCGACTGGCCCTCGGTGTCGTCGATCTCGCCGTAGGTCCGCTTCACGGTCGGGCCGACCGCCACCGGTTCCGACCAGGTTACGCCCTGGTCGAGCGAGTAGGCCAGCTTCGGCGTGGTCTGCACCTCCGGCGCGCCGAGGGTGGGCAGTTCACCGAGGTAGAGGATGTCGTAGATCGTATTGAACTCGACAAAGGTGACGTAGATCACCGTCTGGTCCTCGATCGTGGGATGGGGGCCCGTCGTCATCCACGGTTTGTCCAGGAAACTCAGGCTCACCTTGCCTCGCATGCGGCCGGTCGGATCGAGAATAATATCATCGGTTGTCACGTCGCTGCGCGCGCTGTCGACCGGCTCCTCCCAGACGAAACCGCCATCCTTGGAGGCAGAGACGGCGATCGATGAGACCAGCGCAAAACCGGTGGCATTGCCGACCGTGTACTCCTTGATGCCGATCGAAATCGAGGCCATGTAGACATTGCCGTCGCTGTCGAACTCCACCACCGGATCGCCGCCGGAGATGCGGTCCTTGCGCAGATACTTGATCTGCTGCGGCCCCTCCCAGTTCACCCCGCCGTCGATGCTCACGTAGGCCGAGTTGTTGGGGAAGTTGTAGTCGATCAATCCCAGGACCAGGTGGTCCGGGTCATGCGGGTTGACCGCGATGTCCGGCTCCGTCTGCAACGGCGTATTGCTGAAATCGCGGGTCACCAGCAGGTCGCGGCTGAAGGCCGGCGCCGGATCGCGATAGGGCACAAGGATACCCGGACCCGCCGATTGCAGCAGCGGAGCGTCACTGCCGCTGCTGGGCAGGCTGGCCAGATTCTGGCGGTTGAGCGTATTCCAGCCTGGACGGTCGAGGAATATGCGGTTGTCCACTCCCTGGGCGATCAGCCACGCCGGGCCGGAAAGCACATCCTGGATCGGGTTCATTGCGTCCAAAATATCGGCCGGGTTCTTGCTGATCTTGCCCCGCTCCGGCAGTGTGGGCACCGGCATCTGGGCCGCCACCGGCAGCGGCAAGGCCAGCAGCGCGACGATCAATGCCAGAACAGAGCACCGCAAGCCCAGCCGGAGGCCAACGCCGGTCCGTTTGATTCTGTGCAATCCATTCATAGGAAGTAAGCTCCTTATATGTAAACCGCAGGGACCGGTATCGGCGCCGGCCACTGCAATATGGACATGGACAGCAGCGTCCGATGTCCCCGTTGGTTACGGTTTGGCGTGTTGCCGAACGCGCCCTTGCTCTAATGCGGCGCGCACGATTTCAACTGGAAGGGCAATAAATGTTATCATAATAGCAAACTTGCGTTCCCGGTCTTGGTAGGCGCCACTACGATCTGACCTGAATTCGAACTGAGGCCAAAGTTTTCCGCTATGCCGCGTGCGGGGGATGATCACTCTCCCAAAAACAGCCGGCTGGCGGACTGGACGCAAATCTGTCCTTCCGGCTGGGGCAGCTGCCGGCGCGAATCACAGTTCATCCGTTTCATGCAGGTAGCAGGCAACAAAATGATCCGGTTCGACTTCACGCAACACGGGCGTCTTCAGTTCGCAGCGCCCGGCCATGAAGTCAGCGCAACGGGGATGGAATGAACACCCGCTGGGCGCATTGACCGGGTTGGGCGGTTCGCCGGGCAGGCTGGGCCGCTGCTTCAGCCGGTTGGCCGGGTCCGGCTCGGGCACGGACGCAATCAGCGCCTGCGTATATGGATGCAGCGGATTGCGCACGATATCTGGCGCCTGTCCCATTTCGACGACGCAGCCCAGATACATCACCACGATACGCTGGGCAAAATGACGGGCCGTGGCAATATCGTGGGTGATATACAAGAAAGCTATATTGAAGCGCTCTTGCAGTTCGCGCAGCAGTGCCAGCAACTCGGCCCGGCTCGAAGCATCCACCATCGAGACCGGCTCGTCTGCCACGATGAACTGCGGTTGCAAGACGAGGGCGCGGGCAATGCTCAACCGTTGTCGCTGACCGCCCGACAGCCGATCGGGATACTTGCCGGCGATCTCCTGCGCCGGGCGCAGACGCACATCGTGCAGCGCCTGCAACACCCGTTCCCGCCGCTCCCGCTCGCTGCCGATTCCGTGGATCACCAGGGGTTCGGCTACGCTATCGTAGGCCTTCATGAAAGGGTCAATGCTTGCGAACGGGTCCTGAAAGATGGCAGCGGTCCGGCGGCGAAAAACTTTCTGCGCCTTGCGCGGCAAGGCGGTGATCTCAGTATTGTCAAAACGGACGTGACCGTCCGCAACCCGGACCAGCCCGAGCGCTGCCCGTCCCAACGTGGTCTTGCCGCTGCCCGACTCGCCAACGACGGCAACAACTTCGCCGGCTTCGATGTCGAGCGTTACGCCGTCTACGGCGTGGATCGACTCACTGCCGAAGAGTCCCTTGCGGACGCTGAAATCGACCTTGACGTTATCGAGTTGGACCAGCGGCTCTGACGAACATGTCGACGGACTCGTCTTCATTGCAATGATCAATGCGCAACCTGGTCAAAAAGCGACACAACCCAGAGTATACTCGCCCGTTGCCCGCCGCGCAAAGAGACAGCCGGCAACGGAGTTGCAAAACGGCTCGCGCCGGCCGCAGGAAATCTTGACTGCTGCAGGCGCCCCGCAACACCTTGCGATCGAAAAGAGAGTTCACGGAGCAGGCATAGAAACGGAACTTTTCGATCAATGTAAGGGGCGAAGAGCAAAGGGTTTGCTCTCTTTTTCCGCCCCTCTGGAGGAACCCAGATGAGATTACACACCCAGTTGCCGCGATTCGACGCTCTCCGCGCCGGTTTGCACCTTCTACACGCCCACCGCAGACCGCCGGTTCACCTGATATCGGCTGTGTTTGCCCTGCTTCTGGCCGCGTGCCAGATCCCCCAAAGCAGGCCTGCCGGCGCGACGCCGCCTGCTCCGACGGCAACAAAAACGCCGGCGGCGATCGTCATCCCCACCCGGACGCCCGGACCGGCGCCGACGGCAACGCCGGCGCCGCTGGCCGAACCCGACCGCGCGCTGGCGGTAACATTGAGCGCCAAGGGACGGTCCCTCTTCGTAACCAGCGACCTCAACGGCGCCGAAGCCGCTTTCATCGACGCAATCTCGGCCGACCCCAGCTATCTGCCCGCCCATCTGGGCCTGACCGATGTCTACCTCTATCAGTCGCAGTACTGGCAACAGGCCCTGCAGTCGGCACAGAACGCGATCGCGCTGGCGCCTGAGGACAGCACAGCCCTCGCCTACCTCGCCTGGGCCAAGCAGGGCGCCCACCACTTCGACGAAGCCAAAGAGATTGGACTTCAGGCGGTCGAGCTGGGTGCGGAAAACCCAACCGCCCACATGGCCCTGGCCGACATCCTGGTCAGCATGTATGAGGTCGACCTCGCCTTTGAACACGCCCAATCCGCGTTGCGCCTCGACCCCGACTCCGCGCCTGCCTGGGCCACACTGGGCTCAATCGCCTTTCAGATGCACGACTGGGACCAGGCCGGCGACGCCTACGCACAAGCCCTCGAGCTGGAACCGGACTTTTTTGCCTGGCACATCGTAAACGCCCGCCACGAGTTCAACGTCTACGGTGACGTCTACTCCGCCCGTTCGATCGCCGAACCCGCGATCAGCGCCCTGCCCGGCCATGCCTCCACGCTTTTCTTCGAGGCCGATATGGCCGCCGAGGAGGGCGACTGGGAGACGAGCGAGGCGAAATGCATGCAGACCATCACCCTCGACCAGCCCCATACCCCCTTCCCCGACGGCTACAGCTGCATGGCGTTGATGTTGCTGCAGCAGGAGCGCAGCGATGAAACGGCCGCCTATCAGACACTTGCCGAAGATCGCGCCACCGTGCACCGCCGCGATGTCACCCTGATCCGAATGCGGCTCCTCAACGATGAGGACCTCTGCGAAGAGTCGCGCGCGCTGGCCCAGGACTGGCTTGACGCCCGCCCTTACAGCATCTCCGCCAAGCGGATGGTCGGCGTCAGCTATCTGTGCGATAGAGATTTCACCACTGCGGCCACCTATTTCCGCCAGACCCTCGACGCGCTGCCTGAATCGGTGGGCGATGCCCGCCTGCTCGCCATCGCCTATGCCCGCGACGACAAGGCGCTGGAGGCGCGGGCCGCCCTGAACGAGATCAGGGCCATATCGACCGACGATCCCCTCTATTACCAGGCCCTCTACGAGACGCACCTCATGCTCGGCCAGCTGGACGAGGCCGTGGCCGCGGCCCAGCGCTGGCAGGTGCTGCGTCCCGAAAACCTCGACGCGCGCGAAAGCCTGGCCTTCGTGCAGCTGTACGAGGGTAACGTTGAGGCGGCGCAGAGCATCGCGCTCGATGCGCTCGAACGCGGCGCGCGCACCTCCACCGTGCTGGCCGTGCTTGGCGAGACCTATACGCGCATGGGCGAATTCGAAAAGGCCCAGCCGCTGCTGGAAGAGGCAATCCAGCTGAACAGCGACCACATCGTTGCCCGCAATGCCCTCGCACTCCTTTTCCTCGCCCAGGTCCGTTGCGCCGATGCCGAGCCCCACATGCGCTGGCTGATCGATAACACCGAGGAGGAGGAGGAGAAGGAAGGGCTGGAAGACGTGCTGGACAAATGCTACGACCGTGCGGCCCGACCCACACCCGACCCTTCCACGATGCTCGACGACCAGGAAGCAGTCACAGCTGCCGTGAAGGTCCTGCAGGAAGCCGATGTCGAGATCCGCTATCTGGACATTGAGGAAGGCGAAGAGGGGCAGCGGACGCTGGTGGTGGCCTACGCCGTCGACCTGGCTGTTGAGAGCGATGAGTACGCCAACGTCGAACGTCAACTGATCATTGAACTGTCGCGCCTCCTGCCCCGAATCAACTCCGAACCGGACGCGCTCGTCGTCGTCGCGGGCACCTTCAACCGCACAACCTCCGTCACCGGCGTCGTCACCCAGGCGGCGGTCGCCTGGGCGCAAGGCGAGCTCAGCGACGAAGAGTTCGAAGAGACCTGGCAGCGCCAGACAGCGGAAACGGGTGAATAGGGGAGAATGGTCTCTCCCGGCTGGCCGTAGTTCGTCCGCCGCTGCAGTTCGTCCGCCGCTGCAGTCAGGCCAGGCCCAGCGCAACCACTTTTTTCGCCAGCGCGGCGCGCTCGTCCGCGGTCAGCGCTTCCCCCGGCGGTCGCGGGTCGCCGCAGTCGATCCCCAGCCGCTGACCGATAACCGCCTTGATCACTCCGTGGAATTTGGGCGGAATTGCCAGCGCTTCCGACACCGACGACGCCTTCTGCTGCGCCGCGCGCGCGGCCTCGATGTCACCCGCTTCATAGGCCCGCCAGATCGCAGCCCACAGCTCGGGCGCCATGTTGGGCGGGCCGTCCACGCAGCCGCTCGCCCCGATCAACAGGCCCGGCAGCATCAGGCGCGCGTTGCCGATCAGACAGGACAGCCCCATCTCGGCAAAGGTCTTTACATAGGGAATGTAGGGCGCCGAATGTTTGAGGCCGGCCAGCTGGGGCACGCCCTCCTGGATTTTGGCCATCAGCTCCGGGGTGATCTCCACGCCCGTGGCGCTGGGCAGATTGTAGACGAAAAAGGGCAGGTCGGCCGCGGCCGCGACCACGCGATAGTGCTCGACGACGCCGCTGTCGCTCGGCGTGTAGAAGAACGGCGGCACGCAGCAGATCGCCTCGACGCCGGCCTTGGCGGCGTGTTCGGCCAGCCGCGCGGCCCGCGCGGTCGTCGGTGCGCCGACGTGCATGATGTTGGCGATGCGCCCCTGGGACTGGTCCGCGGCAATCTCGGCGATCCGCCGGTTCTCTGCATCGTCGAGCAGAATGCTCTCGCCGGTACCGCCGGCCACCCAGAACCCCTGCACGCCGGCCTGGATGTTGAACTCCATCACTTGGCGGAACGCCTGCTCGTTCAACCCGCCCTCGGCAGTCATCGGTGTGATGATGGCGGGGAAAATACCTCTGAACTTGCTCATCTGCGTCTCTCTTTCTTGAGTTTTGAGTTTTTAGTTTCTAGTTTCTAGTAACTGCATGAACGGGGCTAGCAACTGGTCGCTAAGAGGTGTCGTTTTCGGTTTCTGCCATCAATGCGTTCACTTCCTGGCGGTAGGCGTTGAAGGTCTGCTCGTCCGGCTCGCGGATGCCGTACCAGACGCGGTCGAAGGTCTCCACGACCGGCTCGAGATGGGGCCGCGCCGGACTGTGCGGCGGCAGACTCGCCAGCACCTCGCGGTTCGTCTGGTTTTCTACGTGCTGCAGCAGACCGTTATCGCGCAGGTGCAGCAGCGCCGACAGGAAAAGGCTGCGGACCGCCTGCCGGTACGCCCCGCCCTGGGCCTGAGCCGAGGCCTGCTCGCGCGCTTCGGCCGCGGTCGCGGGTCCGTCGCTTCCTGCTGTGCGGGCGCGCGCCGTTTCTGCCATCAATGCGTTCACTTCCTGGCGGTAGGCGTTGAAGGTCTGCTCGTCCGGCTCGCGGATGCCGTACCAGACGCGGTCGAAGGTCTCCACGACCGGCTCGAGATGGGGCCGCGCCGGACTGTGCGGCGGCAGACTCGCCAGCACCTCGCGGTTCGTCTGGTTTTCTACGTGCTGCAGCAGACCGTTATCGCGCAGGTGCAGCAGCGCCGACAGGAAAAGGCTGCGGACCGCCTGCCGGTACGCCCCGCCCTGGGCCTGAGCCGAGGCCTGCTCGCGCGCTTCGGCCGCGGTCGCGGGTCCGTCGCTTCCTGCTGTGCGGGCGCGCGCCGCGCTGTCGGTCAGTATGCCACCCAGAAGGCCGCGCAGCCAATAGCTGAGCAGAAGCGCCAGCAACAGGCTGCCGACGACGATGATCCCCCAACCGGCAACAGTGCTGACCGCCTGCCCCGCTGCCGCGCCCGCGCCGGCACCTGCGCCCCCGCTTGACCGCCGCCGGGAGGTCAAGCGGTCCCACAGGTCTTCGAGCCAGCGCCAGAATCGCTCCCACAGGCTGGGCCGGTCGAGGCGTTGGGAGACGCGTTCGAGCGCCGCCAGGCGGTCGGCGGTCCTGTCGCTGTCGGCGAGCTCCAGCTGGGCGAGCACTGTTTCCAGGCGGACGCGTGCGTCGTCGACATTCTCGATGCCCTCCAGCAGCGGTTCGATATCGAGGACGCGCCCGTCGGGCAGTCTGACCTGCTCGATGGCGGCGAGGTCGGCCTGCACTTTTTCCAGGTCGACGCCGCTCTCCAGCTGCGCCAGCGCGGCGGCGAGCCGTTCCTGGTAAGCGGACAAGGAGAGCGGCGCGTCGTCCTGCGCGCGCAGGGGGCCGGCCAGCCACAGGGTGACGAAGAGAAGGAGAAGCAACCCGGCGCGTGCGCGCGCGGCCGTAAGCATCTATCCCGCCCTCCCCGCGCTCGCCTCGACTGCCGCCTGCTCCCAATCAGCCTCGCGGGCCACCCGCTGCTCCAATTCGGCGACCCGAAGCTCCAGGTCGTAGCTTTCTTTGCGTATGCGCAGATCGTAATAGAGGAGCACCACCGCGGCGGTGTAGAACGGTGTGCCGATTACATAAAACAGAGTAGAGATCGTCCCTGAAATTATTCTCGTCAATTCGAGCGAGGAAAAGGGAGGCAACAGGTCGAACAGAATCCATTGGAACAGCGCGGCGGGGATAGTTATGACAATGGTCATGACCGCCAGCAGAAGGAGGAGGTAACCAATTATGCGGCGTACGTTTTTCCGGCTCAGCCGCCAGCTGCGGCCCAGGGAGCCAAATGGGCCTGTTTGTTCTGCGACCAGCGCGGCGGTGGCCGTAAGCCAGCGAGCCGACAGATAGATGGAAGGAGCCAGCGCCAATAGGGCACAAAGCGCAAAGATGAACAGGACCAGGAGGGTCGCCCCGAGGTAAGAAAGATAGCTGGGCGCATTTTCGATCCAGGTATCCCAAATCATTTCAGTCATGAAACCGTGAAGCAGCGCCTCCAGCGCGATTAGCCCTGCGATGATGGAAACGAGGGCGATCGCTGTCACAATCAGCAGGACGGCCCAGATGACGATCATCAGACCCAAATGGGGCCAGAAGCGACGCAGGCCGCGGCGAACGCTCTGCCCGATGTTGAGAGTGCTTCCGTGCAGCGACTGACTGCACTGAACGGTCAGGGCCAGCGTGACAACGCCGCCGGCGGTCAGCGTGTTCAAGACTGTGAGCATGGCATTCGCGGCCAAATCCGTAAAGAAAACAAGCTCGTTGCTGCCCACAGGGTCATTGCCGTCGAAAAGGCCAACCCGAATCGCTTCCAGGACCAGGGCGGAAATGATCTCAAACGGCACGAGAAAGATCGCGGCCGTCAGCAGGAAGAGGCCGAAGCGCGCCCGGTAGAGGCGGAAGGCGCGGTCCAGCAGGTCGCCCACGCTCATCGGCCCGGAGAGAGGGAACTGTGTCGTCATGGCAATTCCCTTGCGGCGTTCCGGCTCACCTGCTCTTCCAACTCGGCGACGCGCAGCTCCAGATCGTAGCCCTCATTCCTTATGCGCAGATCGTAGTAGAGCAGCACGACTGCGCAGGTGTAGAAGGGCGTGCTGACAGTCCATAGCAGAAATGATGCCCAAATCAGGATGCCCGACACCAAAACCAAAGAATAATCCGGAAGCAACTGAAGAAAGGACAGTTCCAACAGAGCCAGGGGCAAGATGTTGACCAGGGCCATCAGAATGAAAAGGAGCACTGTATACCCGGTGACACGCCAATCCTGTCCGCGGCTGAGCTCCCAGCTGCGGCCCAGGGCCTTGAGTGGACCGGGGCGTTCGGCGATCAACACGGCGGGAGCTGCAAGCCAGCGGGAATAGAGATAAAGGGCCGGATAGAAGACCAAAACAAGCAGCAGAATAAAGCCGCAGATGAGGAGCGCAGCAAAGCCGAAATAAGAAGCGGGAGGGGTGTTGGCGGATGGGGGAGGCAATATCGCCAGGAAACCGAAAAAGAATATCGAACCGTAAAACACGCAGAATAAGGCGATCAATGTTGACATGGTCGTCATGGCAGTCCAGATGGTAACTGACATCCCTGCGTAGGCCACAATCCGGCGCGTCCCCCGGCGGATTCCCTCACCGATGGAGAGAGAGCGGCCGTGAAGCTCTGCGATGATCCTGGCGCTGAGAGCAAGTATCGTGCAGCCACTGGCAAGCATGAACGCCAGGATGATGAGCAGGGATTTAACATCTGAAAAGTCTGGCGAAACCAGGGAGATGACGATCCAGACGGGCACGAGAAAGATCGCGGCCGTCAGCAGGAAAACGCCGAAGCGCGCCCGGTAGAGGCGGAAGGCGCGGTCGAGCAGGTCGCCCACGCTCATTGGCCCGGACAAGGGGGACTGTGTCGTCATGGCAATTCCCTTGCGGCGTCCCGGGCCGCCTGCTCTTCCATCTCGGCGGCGGGCAGCTCCTGGTCATTGTATTCGCCGCGGCGTATGCGCAAGTCGTAATACAGCAGCACCGTCGTACAGATGGCGGCAGGCGCGCTGATCGTGGACATCACGGAGTGGATGGCGATGGCGATGCCGGTCTGCAGGCCCAGGTCTAACCCTGGCAGAAACCTGGGGATGGCGAGCTGGAAGACAGTTGCCGGCGCGTAGTTGAACAGGCGCAGGAGAAGGAACAGGAGCATAACATATCCCATCATGCGCCAGCTGCGCCCCTGGCTCAGTTTCCAGCTGCGGAGGAGCGAATCGAGCAGGCCTGTCCTTTCGATGACTAAGACGGCGGGGGCCACGAACAGACGGGCCAGCAGAAAGACGGGTAGCGCGCCAAGAATAACTGTAGGGAGAGCGAAACTGAGGAATTCCGAAACCATCTCGACGGCGTGATCCAAACTGCTATCGTTCTCCAGATTTCGCGACAGGGGACTCGTGACGGTAGCTAACGCAAGGAAAGAGATCATGACGCCAAAGACACCCATGAAGAACGCCGTAACAACTGCGATTATGACAACCATCCACTCTACAATCGTCGTTGCCGCATAGGGAAGCAGGCAGCCCAGACCTGCGCGCAAGACCTCCCTGACGACAGGAGAGCGGCCGTGCAACAGGCCATTGCTCTGGATGGTGAAAGCAAGAGCGGCCAAAATGTAGGCAACTATGAAGATCAGGATTGCCGCGAGATGGGTGAAGCCCGTTGGTGCGGAATCTAAGAGAAATATCGCCCCCGGCACGAGCAAAGGAAAGGAGTTGACTTCCTCAAACATGACCAATACGGCGGGAAAAATGCCTATCGGCAAAAGGAAGACCGCAGCCGTCAGCAGGAAGAGGCGGAAGCGCGCCCGGTAGAGGCGGAAGGCTCGGCCCAGGAGGGCGCCGACGGTCAGGGGGCGGGAGAGAGGGAACTGTGTCGTCATGGCAGTTCCTTTACAGCGTTCCGGCTCACCTGCTCTTCCATTTCGGCGACGCGCAGCTCCAGATCGTAGCCCTCATTCCTTATGCGCAGATCGTAGTAGAGGAGCACCGCCGCGGCGATGGAATACGGTATGGCGACGATAGAAAAGAAGGCAGATACCGAGCCTGAAATGCTTCTCGCCCATCCGAAGGAGGAAGAGGGAATCAGCAGCGAAAACAGAATCCATTGAACCAGCGTTGCGGGAAGATAAATGACAAGGGTCAGAATAGCAAACAGAAGCAGAGTGTATCCCGTCACTCGGCGGACATTCCCCCGGCTCAGGCGCCAACTGCGGCCCAGGGAAGCTAAGGGGCCTAGTCGTTCGGCAATCAGCACTGCGGGGGCCACCAGCCAGCGCGCGCCCAGGTAGAAGAGCGGGGTCAGGCAAACAGAGATCAGAAGAGTGAACGAGGACAGACCCAGAAACAACCTCCCCAGACCTTCAAACAGGCCGGTTGTCTCGTCAAAGACCAGTTGATCCATTAGTTCGCCAAGAAGACCGTCAAACAGGAAATCCAAAAGACCGAATCCAAGCGTGAGAAAGCACACTGTTACAACTGTCACGGTGAGCATGGCAACCCAGGCGGCGATTCTCATGCCCACATAGGGCCAAAAGCGGCGCAGAGCCCGACCGATGCTCCACCAGAGCGTGGGGAAATCTCCATGCAGCGCTTGAACGCACTGAACAGTAAGGGCAAGGGTTGCAACTCCGTGGGCCGTCAGGACCTTCATGACAATGAGCAATGTATTTACGCTAAGATTCGTGGCAAATGCGGGTCCACGATCGCCTCCTAAGAAATCAGGGCTGAAAGGATCAGCATGAAACTCTTTCACAACCAGGCCGGAAAGAACCGTCCACGGAACGAGGAAAAGCATGGCTGTCAGCAGGAAGTGGCTGAAGCGCGCCCGGTAGAGGCGGAAGGCGCGGTCGAGCAGGTCGCCGACGGTCATTGGCCCGGACAAGGGGGACTGTGTCGTCATGGCAATTCCCTTGCGGCGTTCCGGGCCGCCTGCTCTTCCATCTCGGCGACGGGCAGCTCCTGGTCATCGTTTTCGCCGCGGCGTATGCGCAAGTCGTAATACAGCAGCACCGTCGTACAGATGGCGGCAGGCGCGCTGATCGTGGACATCACGGAGTGGATGGCGATGGCGATGCCGGTCTGCAGGCCCAGGTCTAACCCTGGCAGAAGGCTGGGGATGGCGAGCTGGAAGACAGTTGCCGGCGCGTAGTTGAACAGGCGCAGGAGAAGGAACAGGAGCATAACATATCCCATCATGCGCCAGCTGTGTCCTTGGCTCAGTTCCCAGCTGCGGAGGAACGAATCGAGCAGGCCTTTCTTTTCGACGACCAAAGCGGCGGGGGCCACAAACAGGCGGGCCAGCAGAAAGACGGGTAGCGCGCCAAGAATAACTGTAGGGAGAGCGTATATGAGGAAGTCCGAAACCATCGCGACGGCGTGAGCCAAACTGCTATCGCTCTCCAGATTTCGCGATAGGGGACTCGTGACGGCTTCTAATGTAAGTCTAGAGAGGATAAGTCCATAGACAGCAAAGACAGCAAAGAAGACCGCCGTAGCAACTGCGATTATGACAACCATCCATTCTATAATCGTCGTTGCCGCATAAGGAATCAGGCGGCCCAGACCTTCACGCAAGACGTCCCTGGCGGCAAGAGGGCGGCCGTGCAATATGCTATTGCACTGGATGGTGAAAACAAGAGCGGCCAAAATATAGGCAACTATGAACATCAGGGCGGCCGCGAGATGGGTGAAGCCTGGTGTTGCGCGAGAGAAGAGATAGAATATCGCCCCCGGCACGAGAAGAGGAAAGGAGTTGACTTCCTCAAACATGACCAATACGGCGGGAACAATGCCTATCGGCAAGAGGAGGATCGCCGCCGTCAGCAGGAAGAGGCCGAAACGCGCGCGGTAGAGGCGGAAGGCGCGGCCCAGCAGGGCGCCGACGGTCAGGGGGCGGGAGAGAGGGAACTGAGTCGTCATGGCGCATCCTGGCCGGCGGGCCGGGCCGGCGGCGTTTCCAACTCGGCGACGCGCAGCTCCAGGTCGTAGCCCTCATTGCGGATGCGCAGGTCGTAGTAGAGCAGCACGGCCGCGGCGATGGGGAAGGGCACGGCGATGATAACGAAAAGTTGTGAAAACAGGCCGGGAAAGCGCAACAGCAACTCTGACGCGCCGGCTGGCAAGACGACCTCGATGATCCATTCCAGCGCCATCTCGATCACAAGCGGGAGAAGGACTATGAGGAGACCGATAAGGAGCACGTAGCCAACCATGCGCCGGACGTTTCCTGCGCCCAGATGCCAGCTGCGGCGCAACGATTCGATTGGGCCTGTCTCTTCGACGAGCAGCGCGGGGAGAGCCGCAAACCAGCGGGCGAACAGATAGACGGCTGGAGCCAGAAACAGAGTAATCAGGGGAACAATGCCACAGATGATCAGGCCAATCGCCTCTGGCAAAGTGCCGGTGTCGATCGCGCCATCGCCCGCTATCCAACCAAGGACGTTGAAGGGCGCGTCGCCAAACAGAAGACCTAACGCAATCAATCCTATGAAGAAAGGGATTGCAGCAACCGATGTCGCCGCGACGATGGCGGCCAGCATCACAATCGTCATGCCTACATACGGCCAAAACCGGCGCAGGCCGCGACGGACGCCGGCCCATGTTGTGAGAGGGCGCCCGTGCAGCGCTTCGATGCTCAGGACGGTGAGTGCAAGCGTGCCAAGCGTGCCGGCAGAGTAGCTCCACAGCGTGGAGAAGGATATGAAGAAAGGCTCGTCAGCGAACAGGACGAAGATGACCGCATGCGGAGCCCAAAATAGCACCGCCGTCAGGAGGAAGATGCCGAAGCGCGCCCGGTAGAGGTTGAAGGCGCGGTCGAGCAGGTCGCCGACGGTTAGGGGGCCGGAGAGAGGGAACTGTGTGGTCATGGCGGATCCTGGCCGGCGTCCCGGGCCACCTGCTCCTCCATTTCGGCGAGGCGCAGCTCCAGGTCGTAGCTCTCGCCGCGTATACGCAGATCGTAGTAGAGCAGCACGATGGCGCCAACGTAGAAGGGCAGGCCGAAGACCGAAATGAGGGAGGAAAGCGCCGTGGGCAGGCTCATCGCCAGTTCGAGCGCGGCGGTCGGCATCAGAAGCACAATGGCATACTGCAACGCGAGCACAGGCACAGTCATGAAGAGCGCCATGAGTATGTAAATCAGGACCAAGTAGCCGACCATGCGCAGCACGTTGCCCTGGCTCAGGCGCCAACTGCGGCGCAGGGCATCAATGGGACCTGTCTTCTCGGCGACCAGCACGGTGGGGGCGATAAGCCAGCGCGCCGATAGATAGAAGGCCGGGACCATGATCAGAACGATGGCAAGAACGTATCCGCAGATGGCCAGACCGGCCATGCCGACGGCGGCGAGGATGCCGCCCGCGCCGTCGATCTCGAACAGGTCCCCGCCGAACAGGGCGCCGGCGGCGGCCACCAGTGCGAGACCGGCCAGGACCAGCGGGACCAGAACCACGATTGAGGCGGCGGCGATGGCTGCGTACTGCACAATCATCATGCCAACATAGGGCAGGAAGCGGCGCAGGCCGCGGCCGATGCCGGCCAAAAGCGGGAGCGAGCCGCCGTGCAGGGCCTCGACCGCCTGCGCGGTCAGCGAAAGGTTGACGATCGCGCTGGCCGCGGCGCTCAACAGGCTGAGGAGCATCGCGACCGCAAAGCCGCCAAAGAAGTCGGAGAAGGTCGCAAACGGGTCGAACTCCGGCCCCGGCGGCTCGTTCATCAACAACTGTATGGTCTGCATATAGTTGCTGAAGAATCGCCCCAGGAAGATGCCGGAGATGATCGAGATCGGGACGAGGAAGACGGCGGCCGTCAGCAGGAAGAGGCCGAAGCGGGCGCGGTAGAGGCGGAAGGCGCGGTCCAGCAGATCGCCGACGGAGAGCGGGCCTGTCAGCGCCAGGGGTGAGCCCGTCCCTGCCTGCGGAGGTGGAGGCTGTACACTCATGGGTTACTCCTTCAGACGCGCCTCGCGCAGCCGGTCGGGGTCGATCCCGGTCCGGCCGAGCCGGGTCACGTCCAGGTAGCCGTCGGCGATCGACGGCGGCTGCGTCAACAGGTCCTCTTCCAGCTTGAGGAAGAAGCTCAGCTCGCAGGGCAGGTTGATGCCGGGCCTGGCGGCAAAGAGCGCGGCGCCGACGGTCCCCCAGCCGGCGCTGGCCTGCGAGCCGACCATCACCTCTTTGCCGGCAACCAGCGCCTGGTTCAACATCTGCGCGGACTCGGTGAAGCCGGTGCGCGCGGTCTTGATGTTGAGGATGTGGAAGGTGTCCAGGCTGAGCTCGCGGCGCAGATCGCGGGCGCTGAAGACGCTGTCGTCGGCGATGAGGAGCAGCGCGTCGACCTTGCGCGCGGCCGCGCGGGCGAGGACCAGCTCCACCGGCAGCGGCTCCTCGCAGTAGAGTACGTCCAGCTCGGCCATCTGTTCCAGGCGTCGGCGCACGTTGTGCGGCTCGAAGCATTCGTTGGCGTCAGCGTAGAGATCGACCCCGGCGCCGAACAGCGCGCGCAGGCTGCGCAGACGCTGCAGGTCGGCGTCCCAGTCCAGCCCGACCTTCACCTTCAGCACGCGCACGCCCTGCGCGACGATGCGCTCGGCCTCCGCCAGGCTGGCGTCGATCTGACCCAGGCCCAGAATATAGCTAACGCGCACCTGCGGGCGGCCGGCGCCAAGGTGCTCGTACAGGTCGCGCCCGCGGCTGACGGCCAGGGCATGGTGCAGGGCCATATCGAGCGCGCCGCGGGCGGCCTGGTTGTTCTTGACCGTCTGCAGGCGTGCGTAGAGCTTTGGCAGAGTCGAGTCATCCAGCATCTCGCCCAGGAGGCGGGGCGCAAGCTCCTGGCGGACCACGCTGCAGATGCTGTCGACCGTCTCGCCGTAGATGGTGGGGCGGGGTGGCGCTTCGCCCCATCCCTCACTGCCGTCGCTCAGACGCACATGCAGCAGCACGTGCCGCACCTCGGCCATCTCGCTGGCCGCGCCCCAGCGGAGCGGCTCGCGCAGCGGCAGGCGGAAGGGAATTGGTTCGATGGCTTCGATGATGGTAGGCATTCCGGTTCCAACCTTACTGGCCGCCGGCGGCGGCGTGGACCAGCGCGCCGATGGCGGCGGCGGCTTCGGCGGGCGAGTGGGTCGTCGTATCGACGACAGCTGTGCGGTCGGGGCACTCGCGGCGGAGGATTTCGGCGGCCGCGTGCGGGTCGTAGTTGCGGCGCTCGGCGGCGACGATGGCGACCTTGGCGGCGAGCTCGGCGCCGTCCACTTCGCCGCGGCGCACCAGCGCGGCCAGGCGGTCCCGCTCCTGCTGGGTAAAGAGCTGGCGACCTTCGGCCACGTCCTGCCAGCGGAAGCCGGCGGCGGCGTTCAGGCCGGCCACGTGGTCGAAGGCATCCTGGCGCTGCAGCAGCCGCTCCACGCGCACGACATCGGGCGCGTGGAGGACGGCGAAGCGGGCCAGCGGCAGGCTCTGCGCGGCGAATGCGACCTCGTCGGCGCCGCGCAGGCCGTCGAAGATGTGGAGGTCGGGCGCGCCTGCCGGCCGCATCGGCAACACCAGCCGGCTCAGCGCGTGGGCCAGGCCGCCGGGATGCCGTTGACGGTAGCGCCGCGTGTAGTCGAAACGCCGCCGCCGGTCGGTCACCGCGGCGGGGGGCTCTCCGTCCCAGCCCTGGACGGTGGGGATGACCAGCAGGTCGGCTATCTTACGTCTGTTGGGGAGGAGGGAGGCGCCGTGCCAGCGGCTGCGCAGCGCGTTGACGGCCGTGCTCTTGCCGACGCCGGTGACACCGACGAGGACCAGGACGGGCAAATCGACGATGGCGGCCCAGCCTGCGGGCGGGGGTCCGGCGCCGAGGCCGTCTTCAAGCTGTTTGAATTGGGCGTTCATCGGCATCATTATATGCCTCTGCTGGGGCGGCTGCCAACTGGTTGCGCGGCGGCTGGCATCCCGAAATGGGGCGAGATGGCGGCGGCGTGCGGGTTTCCGGGCCGCATGTGTGCGACGCGGCCGGTTGTGTGCGCGGCAGGGGACGATACCGGCGTCGAAAAGGGTATCGAAAGGGTATCGAATGTCGCATTATGTCCTAAATTGTCGTGATTTCCAGAAAATTTTTTTCTCTCGTGACAGGATATTGAGACGTGCGTTTGTGACAGGATGTCGAGGGCCGCGTTCTGTCGCGACCGAAGGCGACAAATGCCGACGACGCGTCGATATGTCGGGTCGGGGCACCTGCGGCAGGGTTGGGCATTGTGGGTGTGTTCGAGCAGGGAAGGGCAGGGCAAAAAGCATTTTTCGATACGGCGGGCGACGGGCCGTTGCCGTGAAGATTGGGCAGGGAAAACGTAGGGGCCGCTGCGCATGGTTGGCGTATCGTGGGTGCGATAGAGATAGAAACAGGAGATTCATCTGACATTTGTCTGCGGTTGCGGCGGGGCCGCGGCTTGGTTTGGGCATCTATGTAAACCATTGTACTGCATATTTCAGGCTCTTGCCGGAAGTGCGGGAAATCGGCGTATGGTCCCTTGCCCAGAGAAGGCGAAACGCCTGGAAACGGCGGTTATCTTTGCCCGCGGTCTGCGCTGTGCTATGATGCAATGATAGGTTACGGCGAGAAACTCCTCCGATGGCGTCCGAACGCCCGCGCTGGGTAAAGAGGCGGGACGGCTGCGGATGTTTCAGAAGATATGATATCCCGATTGAGATTCTTTTGCTCGTTGCCCGGCGTCCCCATTTGGGAAAGCCGCGACGGGCGGACCCGACAGTGGCCGCTGCTGATCCGGCTGCTCCTGGCGGGTTCGCTGGCGCTGACAGCCTCTGCCGTCGCTGCCGCGACTCCGCCGGCTGAACTGCCCGATGACCTGACGCCGGTCTACCTCATCCAGGGCGACGGGGCGAGCTCGCCCCTCTCCTCGCGCCGCGTGACGACCTTCGGCCTGGTGAGCGGCGTGCAGTCGAACGGGTTCTACCTGCAGGACCCGAGCGGGGACGGCAACCCGGAGACGAGCGACGGCATCTTCGTTTACACCTCCTCGGCGCCGAGGGTGGAGACGGGCGCGTGCATCGTCGTGCACGGCGGGGAGGTGGCCGAGTACTACGAGAAGACGGAGCTGACCACGCCGCGCAGAGTTGAGGCGCTCCCGGCCGGGAGCTGCGGCGGCCTGACCGCGACGGCGGCGGCGCTGCCCGTTCCCAACGTGGCGCCGGAGCTGCGGCTGGAGCGGTTCGAGGGGATGCTGGTCGCGTTCTCGGAGCTGCAGGGCGTTGTGCAGGGGCCGACCAAGCATTTCAGCAACGGCAATGTCGAGATCGCGCTCATCGCCGACGGTTCGCTGCCCTACGTGCATGGCGGGCGCGTCCTTCGGTCCAACCCGGCCGACGCGGCGGGGCTGATCTTCCTGGGCAACGGGGTCGGCGCGCAGCTGCCGCAGGTGGGTTGGGGCGACCGCGTGCGCGTACGCGCGGCGCAGCCGGGCGCGCCGGTGCGGGCGGTCGTCGACTACAGCTTCGGCAAGTATCTTCTGCTCCTGCTGCCGGGCCAGGAGATCGAGGTACTCTCGCGCCGGGCGGCGCGGGAGCAGACGGCGCAGCCGGACGCGGGCGCGTTCCGCGTCTGCTCTTTCAACGTGCTGGCGCTGGGGCGGGGCTTTGATCAACTGCCTGACGAAGCGGAATACGAGGCGGCGCTGCAGCGGCGGGCGGCGGCGATCGCCGACGGTCTGCAGAACTGTGAAATCATCGGTCTGCAGGAGACGGGCAAGCCGGAGGATGCCGAAAACCTGGCGCGGGTCCTGAGCGAAGTCAGCGGGCTGCGCTACAGCGCGCTGGCCTTTGCCGGCCCGGGAACGGCGAGCCCCGATTTTCCGCTGACGAACAGCCTGCTCGTGCGCGACGACCGGGTGACGGTGGTGCAGGCACAGAACGAGCAGGCCTGTACCCGGTTCAGCTTCAGCGTACGGCTGGTCCCCGGACAGTGTCCGGCGCGCCTTCTTCCGCTCTTCAGCCGGCCGCCGCTGGTGGCGGACCTGCTGGTGCGCGGCCCGTGGGGCGAGGCGTACGCGCTGACGGTTATCGTCAACCACTGGCGCAGCAAGCGGGGCGACGAGTCGGTCAACGTCGTGCATCGAAAGTTGCAGGCGGAGCATGTGGCCGCGCTTGTACAGAGCCGGTTGGATGTGGACCCGGGCGCGCACGTCGTCGTTCTGGGCGACCTGAACGACTTCGAGGACAGCGGGCCTGTGCTGGCGCTGCAGAGCGGTACGCAGCCGGCGCTGGTCCACGCTTTCGACGCGCTGGCGCCGCTGGACCGCTACACCTACATTTTCAACGGCGCCAGCCAGGTGCTCGATCATCTGCTGCTGACAGCGGGGATGATGCCGCACTTCGGCGGCATTGACATCGTGCATTTCAACGCCGACTACCCGATCGCGCCGGAGCCGGGGGAGATGACGCTGTACGGCTCGAGCGATCACGACCCGCTGGCGCTGACGGTGCGACCGGAGGGCGCTGCCTGGATCGCGGGCAACGCGCATCTCCCCAACGCGGCGGTCGAGCTCGTCGACGACGGCGGCGCGGTCGTGGCGCGCACGCACAGCGACGGCATGGGCGATTTCCGCTTCTTCGATCTGCGCCCGGCCGCCTACACGGTACGTTTTGCGGCGCACGCGCCCGGTAGCCAGGCGGCGCAGGCGCTGCGCGTCCAGGTCGAGGCGGGCCGGACCGCGGCGGTCGAGCTGTCCGCGCCTGACGGGCGCGGCAGTGCCGGCGCCGCGGGCGCGCTGTTCAGCGTATTCTACGGACTGGCGGCGGCCGAATAGACGGGCGCTGCGAATCCGGATTGGACCGGCGTTGAGAGCGCGCCTGGCTGAACGGGCGCGGCGGCGTTATGGAGGGGGAGATGGGCAGAGTTTACCTGACGTGGCACGACGTGGAAGAGTTGATCACCAAGGTGGTGATGCAGCTCAATACGCCGTATGACGCCCTTCTTCTGGTCACCCGCGGCGGCATCGTGCCCGGCGGCATGATCGCGGAAGCGTTGAAGATGAAGGAGCTGCTGACCGCGTCGGTCGTCTTTCAGCACGGGCCGGGCGTACGCGCCGAACTGAGCTGGCCCCGCTTTCAGCAGTTCCCGGCGGATGCGCTGCTGAAAGGCAAGAAGATCCTGGTCGTCGACAATATCTGGGACCGGGGCCGCACCATCGTCACGGTCAAGAGCCGGGTGCAGGGCAGCGGCGGCATGCCAGAGACGGCGGTGCTCCACTGGAAGCAGCGCCAGAGTCTTTTTGAGAACGAGAAACCGGACTACTACGGCGAGCTGACCGACGACTGGATACACTACCCCTGGCAGCGGATCGACGACTCGGACGATCTCGTCAGGGTGCGCCCGCCGGCGCCGGAGCTGTCCTGATGTCGGAGCTGATACGCCGTCTGCGGGCGGCCCATCCCGACGCCCACTGCGCGCTCGACCACGAGAACCCGTTTCAGCTGCTGGTGGCGACGATCCTCTCGGCCCAATGCACGGACGAGCGCGTCAACCAGGTGACGCCGGCCCTGTTCGCGCGCTTTCCGACGCCGGAGGCGATGGCCGCGGCCGACCGCGCGGAGCTGGAGGCGCTGATCCGCACGACCGGTTTTTTTCGCAACAAGGCCAAGAGCCTGCAGGGCGCCAGTGCGCTGATCTGCCAGAATTTTGGCGGCGAGGTGCCGCAGGAGATGGATGAGCTGACCAGCCTGCCGGGCGTGGCGCGCAAAACGGCCAACGTGGTGCGCGGCGTCTGTTTCGGTTTGGCCGACGGCATCGTCGTCGATACGCACGTCAAGCGTCTTTCGCAGCGCCTGGGCCTCACGCAAGAGAAGAGCCCGGAGAAGATCGAGAAGGAGCTGATGGCGCTGATCCCCGTCGAGGACTGGATCGACATCGCGCATCTGTTGATCTTTCACGGGCGGCGCATCTGCAATGCGCGCAAGCCGGACTGCGCCAACTGTACGCTGGCGGAGATTTGTCCGTCGGTTGGGGAGTTTTTGTCTTAGTTTTGAGTTTTTGGTTTTTCGTTTTTAGTGGGTGGTGGTTGGGGCAGGGCGCGGCGCAACGAGATCGACTGTCAGGGAGGCCGAATTGACCGAAGACCTCTTACAAACAACGCCTCGAATCGAGCGGCTGCGCGTTGAAAACTATCGGGCGCTCAAGCGTGTGGAGCTGCGGGAGATCACACCACTCACGGTCCTGCTCGGACCCAATGGCAGCGGCAAGTCCACTTTGTTCGATGTATTCAGCTTTCTGTCGGAATCATTCCAGCAGGGGTTGCGCGCGGCGTGGGATCGCCGAGGACGCGCCAAGGAGTTGCGCACACGGGGCGCGACAGGTCCGATCGTCTTTGAGCTGAAATATCGTGAGCAGCCAAAGCAGCCGCTCATCACCTACCACTTGGCCATTGATGAAGGCGATCGCGGCCCCATCGTTGCGGAGGAATGGCTGCAATGGCGGCGCGGGTCACATGGGAAGCCGTTCCGGTTCCTGAACTATCAGAATGGGGAGGGACAGGCGGTCAGCGGTGAGATGCCGGACGAGCAGGACCGGCGGATTGATTTCCCTTTGCGCTCGTCGGACCTGTTGGCGGTTAACACATTGGGGCAGTTCGCCGATCATCCCAGGGTGGCGGCGCTGCGGGAGTTCATCACCGACTGGCACGTTTCCTACCTTTCCATCGATGACACGCGCAGCCAACCGGAGGCCGGTCCCCAGGAAAGACTCTCGCGCACTGGTGACAACCTGGCCAATGTCATTCAATATCTGAAGGAACAGCACCCGCAGCGGCTGGAGGAGATTTTCGCCCAGTTGCGCAAGCGCGTACCCAGGCTGGAGGAGGTGGAGGCGGAACCGATGCCGGACGGCCGTCTGCTTCTGCTCATCAAAGATACGCCTTTCGAACAGCCGATCCTCTCCCGTTTCGCCTCCGACGGAACGCTGAAGATGCTGGCCTATCTTGTCCTCCTCAACGATCCGCAGCCGCCGCGCTTTGTCGGGATCGAGGAGCCGGAAAACTTCCTGCATCCGCGCCTGTTACCCGGTCTCTGCGAGGCGTTTCGGACGGCCAGCGAACGCGCACAGCTGTTGGTCACCACGCATTCGCCGGACTTTCTCAATGGGGTGCGTCAAGAGGAGGTGCGCGTGCTCTACCGCGACGATGAAGGGTACACACAGGCGACCCGCTGCTCCGATATTCAGAGAGTTTCTGCGTTCATGGAGGCGGGCGCATCGCTGGGGCATCTCTGGCTGGAGGGACAGTTCGGCATGGGTGACCCGCTGGTGAACGGGGGCGCGGTCAGGTTGGGCTAGCCGTCGCAGTTCAGTTTTCGCTATCCCGCTCCTGCGGGCTGACGAAGAGAGTGTAGCCTTCCCTGTCCTCGACTTTGACCTGATCGCCGGCGTCCGGCGCGGGCGCGGCGGCTGAGGATGGGCCGCGCAGCTGCGCGTTCCAGAGTTCACCGGCGATGAGGACCTTCCCCTTACCGTTCTCGGCAAAAGGAGTCCGTACGGTCGCCAGCGATCCGATCAGCCCCTCGCTGCCGGTGGCGGTACCGCGGCGCTGCGCCTGCACGACCTTGCCGCCGATGAAGAAGGCGAACGCGCCCATCCCCACGCCCAGCGAGATGATCGTCGCCCACGGCACGGCCAAACCGGGCGCGTCGAAAAGCAGGGCGCTGCCGAAAATGAAGGCGACCGCGCCCCCCAGCGCCAGCGCGCCGAAGGCCGGTGTAAAGGCCTCGGCCACCAGCAGGATGAGGGCCAGCCCGATCAGCGCGAGGCCGGCGAAATTGGCCTCCAGCTGACCCAGCGAATAGAGCCCCAGCAGCAGACTGATCAGGCCGATCATCCCCGGAATGAATGTACCCGGATTGTAGATCTCGGCGATCAACCCGATCGAGCCGAGGGTGAGCAGGATCGTGGCGACGGTGGGGTTGCTGATAAAGTTCAGGAACTCCTGCAGCGGGGACAGCGGGCGCGGCATAATGCGCGCATCGGCGGTGCGCAGGGTCCGTTCCTCACCCTGCACGGTGATGACGAATCCGTCCATCTGCTGCAGCAGATCGGTCACGTCCAGCGCGATAAAGTCGATGACGCCCAACTCCAGCGCGCGTGTGGCGGTGGCCGCGGCCGCCTCTTCCACCGCGGCGACAGCCCATTCCACCGCCTCGTCGCCGCGGCGCGTGGCCAGGTTTTCGATGTCGGCGCTGAGAATGTTGACGACCTTCTCCTGCATCGTCTCGCCGATCTCCTCCCCCTGGCTGCCGACGGGACTGGCCGCGCCGATGCTGCTGCCGGGCGCCATCGCCGCGACGTGACCGGCCAGCGTGATGAAGGTGCCGGCGCTGCCGGCCTGCGCTGCGCTGGGCGAGACATAGACCACGACCGGCACCGGCGACGCCAGCATCTCCTGCACGATCTTCTTGGTCACGTCGACGCTGCCGCCGGGCGTATCCAGGCGCAGGATGACCGCCTCGGCGCCGTCGGCCTGGGCCTCCTCGATCGCGTCGCTAAGATACTGGCGCAGGACCGGCGTCACCGCGCCGGAGAAGGTCAACACCAGCACCTGTGTGTTCTCGGTCTGCGCCCGGGCAGCCGCCTTCACACCGTCGGCCGCGGTCAGGATGATCCCCAGCAACAGACAGGAGAGATAGAAGGCGCGGTAGAGCGTTATCCGGAACGCCTGGCCTGCGCGCCGCGCGCCTCGTTGGCGACGTCTGAACATCGGTGGTTTTTTCATTGTCTTCCCGCATTCCGCCGCGCTATTCGGCGGCGTTCAGCCGTATCTGTTCGACGGCGGCAAGCATCTCCTCGACCGACTGCCGCCCGGCGTCGCTGACGGCGCCCAGCATCTGCGTCAGCTCCTCGACACGCGCCGGCCCTTCGACCGGCTGCACGTCGGTGCCGGTGCGCAGTTCGCCCTCGCTCTCGAAGGTCCGTTTGCGCACGGTCAGATGGAGGTCGCCGAATGCGGCCAGCTGGGGCAGATGGGTGATGCACAGCACCTGGTGGCGCAGCCGGCTGTCATCGGGCTGCTGGCCGGTCAGGTCCCACAGTTTTTCGCCGACAACGCCGCCGACGCGGCCGCCGATGCCCTGATCGATTTCATCGAAAATCAGGACCGGCGTCTGATCGGCCTGCGTCAGCACGCTCTTCAGCGCCAGCATCAGGCGGGCGGTCTCCCCGCCGGACGCCACCTTGGCCATCGGTTTGACCGGTTCGCCGGGGTTGGCGCTGATCAGAAACGCGACCCGGTCGACGCCGCTGGCGTCAAAGGCGACGCGCCGTCCATCGGGCAAAGAGGCGCCGTCCTCCTGTTCTTTCATTTCGACAGCGACGGCAAAACGGGCGTGCTGCATATTCAGGTGGGCCAGCTCGGCCTCCACCTGTCGGGCCATCCGTTCGCCCGCTGTCTCCCGCGCCGCGCTCAACTCGGCGCCCAATGCGCCGATTTCGCTCAAGAGCTTCTCTTCCTCTTCCTCCAATACGGCCGTCTGCGCCTCCCAGTTGCTCAGCTCCTCCAGCTCCGCCTGCGCCGCGGCGGCGAAGGCCAGGATCTCGTGCGCGGTGTCGCCGTACTTGCGTCTGAGGTTTCCGATCAGCGTAAGGCGCTCCTCGACCTCGGCCAGGCGCTGCGGGTTGAACTCGAGGCCGTCGGCGTAGCCCTGGAGCGCGCGCGCCAGGTCGGACAGCTCCTCAAGCAGGGCCTGACCGCGTAAGGCCGCGTCGGCCATGCCGTCGTCGATGCCTGCCAGGCGTTCGACACGGCCCACGGCCGCAGCCAGGCCGTCGATGACGCCCGGCATTCCGCCTTCGCCCTCGTTCAACAGCGCGGCGGCGGCACTCGCCAGCTGCAAGAGCGCCTCGGCATTGCCAAGCCGTTTGCGCTCGACATCCAGCGTTTCCTCTTCACCGTCCTCCAGCCCCGCCGCGCCGATCTCCTCCACCTGAAAGCTGAGAAGGTCGAGCCGTTGCGCGACCGTGCGGGCATCGCTGCGCAGCCGCGCCAGCTCCTCGCGGGTGCGCTGCACCTGCTGAACCTTTTGCGCCACTTCGCCGCGCAATGGCAACAGACCGCCGTAGCGGTCGAGCAGATGTAGGTGCGTACGGGGGCGCAGGAGGCTCAGGTGTTGGCCCTGCCCATGAATATCGACCAGCAGCGCGGCCATCTCGCCCAGAAGTTGACGCGAGACGGCGCGCCCGTTGATGCGGCTGATGCTGCGCCCGTTGCGGCGCACTTCCCGGCTGAGGATGAGTGTCTCGGGCGCGTCGGGGTCGTCCAACCCCTCGGCCTGCACGAGAGACAGCGCGGCCGAAACGCCCGGTCCGGCGGGGTCGCCGGCCGGCGTCGCGGCTGCCAGTCGGAATGTCGCCTCGATCTCGGCCCGGTCGGCGCCGGCCCGCACCATCTCGGCGGTCGCCCTGTCGCCCAACAGCAGCCCGATGGCGTCGATGATGATCGACTTGCCCGCGCCGGTCTCCCCGGTCAGGATATTCAGTCCGCCGTGAAAGCGCAGATGCAGGCGGTCGATGATGGCGAAGTTGCGGATCCGCAGCTCATCGAGGGCAGCGGCCGGTTCCAGCTGCGGCGCAGGGCCGGTCGCGCCGGCGGGCGCGGGGGCGGTCAGGAGGGATGGTTGGCTATGCCCCTGCTCGACAGGGGTATGATCTGTCTGCGCGGCCATAGGGCTGGGGCGCGTCCTTATCTTCTCTGCGGCGGAAAGCCTCGCGCCCTATCTTAGCACAGATGGACAGACGGATGGAAGAGGTCCTGCTTCGGGGAGGAGTTCAGAATGGGGTTGAATTTGAAAGCACGTCCCTATTGTATCAGGACTGGTCTACAGTTTTCTCTGTCGACAGGATCGCAATCGGTTTCGCTCCTGGAGGTTGGCTGCCCGGACAGTCTCTTGCTCAGCGCCTCTATGCCGGTACAGCGTCCTTCCTGGCAAGATACCTTCCCGCGGAAAGATAGAGCAGGGGAAAAGCGATGTCGATAACAATCCATACCCAATGGAAACTTACAGCAGCAGCTGAAAAATCTTGTCCACTCCAGTTCCAGAGAAACAGGTGAAGCACAGCGATTCCGGCGTACAGAGTAACGTTCGCCTCGAAATATTCTGTTGTCAAGCCTCCCTCTTCGCCACTGTCGAAAAGCCGTTTCCGCTGCCACGCTACCCAAATCGCCACGAGTCCGCCCAAAACCATCAGGGGGTTGAGGATGTCCCAGGCAATCGATCCGGGCCCTACCGATGTAGGATCGTAAAGTTGGCTGGCGACAAACTGAACCCAGACAATAACGGCCAGTACCTGCATTGCAATACCCAGAATTCTGTTCACAATAAGTATTCCCCTTCCAAGTGTGATGACGCGGGCAGGGAGCAATTGATTTCCAGGTCTTTTGCCAAAGCGGTGATGGCTCGTTGATCGGAGCCTGGTTGGATGGCTTTACGTTCGGGCGTCAAGAGCAGTTCAAGCGCCGCGCTCTTGATATTTTTTGCCTTTCTCCCGGACCGGCCCGAGATGGTTCTGCAAACATCAGCAACTGCCGGGCTCGGTGGAGAGTACCTGTTTTCTTTCGGTGGGGGATCGGTCGGCTTCACGTTGAACGCGCTGCTTCTTCTCTGCGGAGTTCGAGGGGATGTTAATCGAGAGGATTTTCCTGACAACTGCCCTGAGCTGCTCCACATCGATCCTGGATGTGGCAGCGGTCTCTGTGTCCCCTCCAGGCGGTTAACGAACTACCAGGTTGACCGGCGACAAAAATATAACATATGCCTCAAATTCACGTCAAACAGGGATGATCATTCCAGGATATAGTGCCGTGAACCAGCCTGTTGCATTAGGTGATAATTCCCAAAGGTTTCTGTGTGCGTCGCCAGCGGCAGGCGTTGCGGGGATGGTGGCCTGGAGCCAGGCCCAGTATGAAACGGCAGCGGGGGTGACGCGCAGCCCACAGCCCGCCCCCCTGCAGCAGTGCGCCGGGGAAGAGTTCAAGACGGGAATCTGCTTTCGACTGACTCGGGGTTGCGATGCCGCTTGCGGGCGGCGGGAGAAGCGCGACGCTCCATACCGACGAACACGGCGCCAATGCTGGCCTGGAAGAGTTATACAATCATGAAGTGGCTAAGAGCGGCGCCGAAGAGTTCGCGATCCATACGGCGCACGCGAACGGCTTCGAAAGCGTCTGGGCGGAACCGAAGTTTGGATACAACGGCGTCTACCATCACTGGAGAACGAAGCATATGCGCCGCTATGTCAATGAGTTTGTGTATCAGCTGTCCCGGGGAGAAAGTGCGGAACCACACGATGATGCGGCTAGTCCACCTCATTGCGTATGAGGTGGGGAGGCGGCGGACACACAAGGGATAAACTCAAAGGTGAGTGGCGGTCAAAACGCCAAATCCCCCATTGGTGGGCAGAAAGACGCGTTTCCAATTGATTTGAGGGAGGTGTTATAGCATTGATGAGGTTTGCCATGTACTCATTGGCGATTCTCATTCCACGGGAAAAAATCGGCAAATCCTCTCCCGCAATTGCTATCGACTCATCCTTAGTGGTTTTCAACGCACTTTGCCACACGTATTCGTCTGAAATGTGTCCCTTGTCATTTACGGCAGGTCCAACATGCTGCGCAACAATGAAGGCAATGTTTCAATCGCCCTCATGGCGTCCACCTTCTTAGTAAGCTTGTATGTCACCGCCTGCCCCTCCGCCATTCTCACCAGCTTACCCGCTTGACTCTCCGCCACCTCACCTTTTCGCCACATGTTGAAGACGATTTCGTTTGGACAAACTCCAAGACAGAAGAGGTAGTCATAGTTTCGATCAAGGCGTACGTGATTGAACTGAAATGTGCCTTTTGCGCCAAGCGAAGCGGTCTTGACCTCGAAACGTCTCTCTCCAATCCTTAAGTCCGTGCGAGAAGTACGTCCTCCGTTACCAACGGGAATGCCATATTTGCCCACATAGCGGCGTATAAACTCTTCTCCGATTTCGCCCCGATTGGTATTCCCAAGTTGACGGTACCCTATTAGGGGCGATCCTTGCCAGATGTCTTCGGGCGCGTGTTCCTTTATGACTTCAGCCATGAGCGCAACGGGGTTCATTCGATCGGATCCCAAAGCCGCTTAGTCTTACCTTGTTTCCAAAAAACAAGAAAGTAAGAATGATTCTTGCGTGCGTGAACTTGACGGACAGCACGGCTAACGCCCGGACGGTTGCTTCGCATGACGACAAACAGGTCCTCAGCTACAAGACCAATTTCGTCATACATTTGCATTATTTCAACGTGCGTGAATCGTTGCCGGTTTGAACACACTTCGTCCTGACACTTCACAATCAGAGCGCCTCGGTCCCGCAATATACGGTAGGCTTCGCGCCCCGCGTCCCTGTACAGGTCAAGGACCGCATCATGATATTTGCTCTTCGTTTGATTACCGCTTCCGTTATTGCGGTAATGTTCCTCAAACGGAGTCTGAGCCTCATGTGCCGTACCGCCCGGAGAGTGCATATAAGGCGGGTCCAAAACTACACAATCTATCGATTCATCCTTGTACGGCAGATCGCGGCAATCTATGCCCTCTTGAATGTCGGTCGCCAACAACTCATATTGATCTGGCGGAACGTGACGCCAGAAGACGCCCTTGCCGAATGTCACATCAGCAACTGTGCTACCAGGGGCTACGTACAGGCTGAGGATACGAGGAAAAGTCCGATCATTCCCGTCGGCATACGCACTCAGAACCAAGTCGTTCATGGGTTTTCCATTCCTGACTTGGCGCTTGTCAGACTTTTGGGCGCGCGAGAACTCTGGAAAGGGGAGCTCGGGTCTTTTCGTCATGGCGTTAAGCGCTGAATGAGCGAACGGAAGAGTTGCCGATACCTACCGCTTCCTTGACGGGCAAAGGGTGACCGGTCTTGCACTGCGCGCGCTTCTTCTTCTGTTCTGCCTTTGGAGGTGGCCTAGAGGCCAACACCTTGTTGCCGAGGCGTTTCATTTCACCGCACTCCTTTGGGGAAAGATGGGGGATCAACAGACTCCTGCAAAACAGTGTCGACTGGATTCCCCCACGGGTAACCAAATAATATTCGCGTTGCGTAAAATGTCAAGTGACATTTCTGCCAATCTTAGAAACTCGTACCTGTCAAAGTCTCTCTGCTGAAAGAAAAATTTTTCTTTTTTGTGGCAGGGTCTGCAGAACTGCTCGATGCGCCCGCCGGTACTCTTGCTGTGCCTCACATTGAAGTGTTGGATTGTTGCAGGCTTGACATAGGGCGGCATAAAGCTTTAGGCCGTTGCCGCCTTCTGCCTACCGTTCCGACAGTTCAACCCACAGCCCGCCGGGCAGCAGCAGCAGGGCAATCGCATCTAAATCCGGACGCCAAAATATCCCACGAAGGGCACCCACAAGGGGTGCCCCTACCAATTGTCATTCGTTTTCGGCTGAAAAACCGATCTCCAGCCGCCGAAAACCTTAAGAATTCACGGTCGCGCACTATGATTTGCACTGTTCTCGGCGTTTTTCTCGGAGTTGGGCTCAAATCAGGTAGTGTCGCGGGTCTTAGCCCAATTGGATTCAATCGCCCTGCCCTACAGCAGCCCGCCACTTGACGCGCGGGCGGACCATCTGCGATAATATGCGCAACAACTGCATAACCTACCTTCGGGGCAGGGTGAGGGCTGCAAAGCTCAATTCCCGACCGGCGGTGAGCCAGATTCCCTTGTCAATAGGGGGAATTCTCTGGTAAGCCCGTGAGCCGCAAGGCAGGAGTTCGGTGAAAGTCCGACGCCGACGGTATAGTCCGGATGGGAGAAGGTGCCGAGAGCGAGAGCAGAACGCTTAGCGCGTTCGGTTTTTGTTCTCTTCGGCTGTTCGCAGCGGCCGCTACGCGCAACGCCCGGGGTACGATCCTGTATCTCGGGCTGTTTTGTGTAGAAGGCGCGTGCCGTGCCGAGAGGCCCGCGCACGCCGGCCGTTGCCGATGGCAGCGATGCGCATACGCCGCGCGCGCGGCGTTGACGACGGCGCGAGACCCGAAGCGACAGACGGCTTCGGGTCGTTTGATTTCAGAGGCAGAGGAGCGCAATGAAGGACAGCTCAGTTCTTTTCCCCGGCGCGCAGGCTGAACAGCAGACCGGCCGCGGCCGGCGGAAGTCCGGCCGCATCGGCGATTGGGTGGCGGAACATCCGGCGCTGGCTGCGTTTCCCTTTGTGCTGGGCGCCGCGCTGCTGCTGTGGGAAGGGCTCGTCCGCTGGCAGGACTATCCGACCTTTATCCTGCCGCGTCCGGGGCGGGTCGTGCAGAAGGCCTTGACGATGGCCGCGGACGGTTCGCTGTTGCGCCATACACAGATGACCGTGGCGGAGATCGCGGCCGGGCTGCTGATCGGGCTGACCCTGGCCTTTGTGCTGGGCTACTGGCTCGGCCGCAGCCAGGCGCTCGACCGCATTCTCTCCCCCTATCTCGTGGCCAGCCAGACAGTTCCCGTCGTGGCGATCGCGCCGCTCCTGGTCATCTGGTTCGGCAGCGGCCTGTTGAGCAAGGTGCTGGTTACGGCCATCATGGTCTTCTTTCCGACGCTGGTCAGCACAGTTGTCGGCATTCGCAACGTGGACCAGGACCTGCGCGAGCTGATGCGCTCGCTGCGCGCCGGCCGCCGCCAGCTCTTTGTGAAGCTGGAGCTGCCCGCGGCCCTGCCGGTCATCTTCGGCGGCCTCAAGCTGAGCGTCATTCTGGCCGTCGTCGGCGCGATCGTGGGTGAGTTCGTCGGCGCCGATGAGGGGCTGGGCTTTCTCATCAACCTGGGCCGGGGCGTGCTGGACACACCGCTGATCTTCGTCGCGGTGCTCATGATCGTACTGCTGGCGCAGGCGATGTACTGGAGCGTCACGTTGCTCGAGAGCTACCTGCTGCGCTGGAAGCAGCACGAAATCAAGGCATGATGCCGGGGGCTCGCTCCCGGCGCGAAACCGTACCTGTTACAGGACAATATCTCCCGTCCGCCAGACCGCAGAGGAACGCATGAAGAATCTCACAACCCGGACAATCTCCCTCTTTCGACGCCCGGCCGCGGCGCGCCTGCCGCGACTGATCGCGCTGCTCATGCTGGCGCTCACCGCCGCCTGCACGCCGATCGCGCCCGAGGCGGAGCCGGCCGCGGCGCCTGAAACACAAGGACCGCGCCCAATTGCGCTCGGCGTGGGTTTCATTCCCAATGTCCAGTTCGCGCCGTTTTACGTTGGGATCGAGAAGGGTTTCTTCGCCGAACAGGGTATCGATCTGTCGTTGGAGTACGGCTTTGAGAACGACTACCTGAAACTGGTCGCGACCGACGAGATGCAGTTCATGATCGCCAGCGGAGACCAGCTCGTGCTTGGCCGCGCCCAGGAGCTGCCGGTGCGCTACGTGATGAACTGGTACACGAGCTACCCGGTGACCGTTTTTGCCAAGGCCGATGCCGGCATCCACCGTCCGGAGGACTTGGCGGGCCACCGGGTCGGCGTGCCGGGGCCGTTCGGCGCCAACTACATTGCGCTGCGGGCCCTGCTCGACGCGGCCGGGCTGACCGAAGCCGACATCCAAATGGAGAGCATCGGCTTCACGCAGGCGTCGGCGGTGAGCGAGGGGCTGGTTGACGCGGCGGTGGACTACGCTGTCAACGGACCGGTGGTGTTAGGCAATGCCGGCATCGAAACGGTGCAGATCCCGCTCGATCAACACATACAGATCCCGGCCAACGGGCTGGTTACCAACGAACGCACACTGGACGAAGAGCCGCAGCTGGTGGAGGCGATGGTGCGCGCGCTGCAGAAGTCGATCGCCTACACGCTGGCCAACCCGGACGACTCCTTCGCGATTGCGCTCAGTTTTGTGCCCGAGGCCGGCGGCGAAAATGAAGCCGTCAACCGGCTGGTCTTCGACGCTTCGCTGGCCTTCTGGCAGCCGCGGCCGGAGGGCGCGCCGGGCGCGACAACCGATGCCGAATGGCAGGCGGTGGCCGAGCTTCTGCTGCGCATCGGTTTTGTCGACCGGCTCGTGCCCCCCGCGGAGATGTACACCAACCGGTTCGTCAGCGAGCAATAGCGGCCGGCCACTGCAGTCATGTCCGAACCTCTCGTGCAGGCGCAGAGCGTCAGCCACACCTATCGACGCCGCAACCGCGTCACGCATGCGCTGGCTGCGGTCTCTTTCGGCATACAGGCAGATGAGTTCGTCTGCGTTGTCGGCAACAGCGGCAGCGGCAAATCGACGCTGCTGCGCATTCTCGGCGGTCTCCTGGCGCCGACCGCGGGCCGGGTGCAGTTGAGAGGCCGGGCGGTGCAGGGCCCCCAGACGGAGATCGGCTTCGTTTTCCAGAATACCAACCTGATGCCGTGGCGCACGGCGCTGGAAAATGTGCTGCTGCCGCTGGAGCTGCACAAGACGCCCGACGCGCAGGACCGCGCCCGCGCGTGCGCGGCGCTGGCGCTGATGGGGCTGGAAGAGTTTGCCGATGCCTACCCGGCTCAACTCTCCGGCGGCATGGCGCAGCGCCTGACCCTGACGCGCGCGCTGCTGCAGGAGCCTGCGCTGCTGCTGATGGATGAGCCGTTCGGCGCGCTCGATGCCCTGACCCGCGAGCGCCTCAACCAGGAGCTGCTACGGATTCACCGCGACCGCGCCCAGACGGTGCTGATGATCACGCACAGCATCCAGGAGGCCATCTTTCTCGCCGACCGCGTGCTCGTTCTGAGCGGGCAGCCGGGCGAGCTGCGCGGCGATATCCCCGTCGAGCTGCCGCGCCCGCGTGCGCTGGAGATGCTGACGTGGCCGCAAGCGGGCGCGCTGAACAGCGAAATCCGCGCCTGTCTGGCAGCCGGGGCAGGGGAAGGGAAATGAACTTTGCGCAGTTAGGTGATTAAGTTACGATGTTGTCGCTCGATCTTCTCTACCAATCTCATAGCAGGGCACGCCCGTTGGGCCGTCTTACGGTTCTTGGCGCTGGACAGTTGCGAACACGGGAGAAATGAGTGAATTGGAAACTCAAGTGCGAAATTGAACGGGAGGGCAACTTGTATGTCTCCTATTGCCAAGAACTGGGCATTGCAAGTCAAGGGGAAACTATCGATGAAGCCAAGAAAAACCTGGAGGAATCGATAGAAATATTCGTAAAGGATGCCTCAGTCAGCGAAATCCTGGGCCTCCTTAGCAATCTTGAGCCATCCTCTCCGGTTAAGATTCAGCATCTTCCTGAAGTTCGGATTTCACAGTACCAACAAGCTCAAGCCACGCAGTGGGAACTTGAAGTTGCATAGACGAAATCAGTGCCTCGAAAGCCTCTTGAGAGCAATAGGTGAAACATTTTTCCAGCGCGTCAACGCCCCATAGTCAGCCCCCAACAATACTTGGAATGATCTGATTCACTGCAGCCGTTGTGCAGCCCCGCCATCAGCCCAACGAAAACAGACATTCGTATTACAAACAGGATCAAAGACATGAAGGCAATCTATATTCTGCTTGGAATCCTGATATTCCTGGTGGCAGTTCTTCTTGCCGGGGTAGCAGCAAACATCGTGGTTACGATGGAGATGCAACAAAGACTCAATACACCTGGCGCATCACTTGCGTCAGCGGGGTGGAATGAAGTTGAATGGGCGCGCAAAGCAATTGCACTGGATGGACACAATACAATTGCTGAGGACCAGCTGACGTTCTACATACTCCTGATGGAGGAGGCTTCTCAGCATTGCGTTGAGAGCAAGGAGGTCTTGGATAGACTGATAGAGGCGGCGCTGTTTCAGAGCCCAAAGGAGTTACCAAACATTCGTAGGGGAATACTATCAGTGTACGCAGGACTATCGGGGCGACATAACTGTTCTGAGATGTTGTTTGACATTATTAACGATCTGAATGAGTAGGTCGGACTCCCAAAGTAAAACCTGCATAACCTACGTGACATATTCTCCAGCCCGTTGAGGAACCATTGAGGCCGCGAAAGTCATTGTCAGTCAAAATCGTTGGCCAAAACTCGATACAATTCCCAAAACAAAAAGACGCCGGACACGATGTCCGGCGTCTCTATACTCTTATTCTACCCGCCCTTGACTGCCCGCCGTCGGGCAACTCCGCCTACTGGCCGGGCGGCTCAGGCTCCAGGCCGCTCGGCAGCCGCGAGGCGAAGTCATCCGGGCGGTCTATCTCCAATGACAGCACCTGCTCCTGCAGCCAGGTCTGGAACGCCTCGGCGTACTCCTGCTGCAAGGTGGCCTCGTCCTTCTCCCGCTCACCGTCGCGCTCGAGCACCTCGATGATGTGGTAGCCGAAACTCGTCTTGACCGGCTCGCTGATCTCGCCAATCTCGAGCGAGAAAGCGACCTCATCGAATTCGGGCACATAACGCCCGCGCCCGGCCCAGCCCAGGTCTCCGCCCTCGGCGCCGCTGCCGGGGTCTTCGCTGTACCGCAGCGCCAGGTCGGCGAAATCCTCACCGTTGATGATGCGCTGACGCAGGGACTGGGCAAAGGCCAGCGCCTCGGCGTCGTCAACGCGCCCGTCCTCGTTCGTGTCGGGGTTCCACCACTCCGAGGCCGGCTCGCCGGCCTCGTCGTCATCGGCGGCGGCCTCCTCTTCGGACGTTTCGGCTGCTGGCGCGGATGCGGCCTGGCCGCTCTCTTCCTCGCTCTCAGGCTCGGGCGGCGGCGTTGCCTCTGCCGGCGTCTCGTCCGCCCCGTCTGACGACTCCTCCGTCTCGGCGGCCGGCTCCGGTTCCGGGTCCACTGCAATCAGAATATGGCGGACCCGCACCTGCTCCTCGGTTGTGGACACCAGATCGCGGCTGATCGCGTCCGACATCTTGGCCCGCAGCAGACGCGCCCGGATCACCTCGCGATATTCGGCGACGCTCATCCCCGCGTTGTCCCTGAGGTTTTGCTCCAGAGTGCGCAGCCCTTCCTGGTAGAGCGCATCGGTGAAGACCGGGGGCGGCTCCGGCGTGGGCGCCTCCTCCGCGGTCTCCGAGCCTTCGGCGGCCGCGGCGGCGGTCGGTTCGCTCTGCGCGCTGTCTTCAGCTGTGGGCGTCGCTGTGGGGACCGGGGTCGGCGTGAAGAGTTCTGCGGTGGCGGTCGCTTCGATGGCGGCTTCTGCCGTCCCGGTGGCCTGCGGCACCGTCAGCGCGCCCTGGCTGCGCGCCACCTCTTTGCGCAGCGTATCGGCCACCTCTTCATCGCTGACCGAAACGCCCACTTCGGGCGCCTTGATGCGCAGGACGGCCCCTTCGATCATTTCGTTGAGGACCTGCGTTCCCAGCGTCAGAGGACTGGCCAGCGTGGCGTTGATCGAAGCGATTTGGGAGGCGAACAGGCTGGAGTTGCCAAACTGCTGGGAGAAGATCTGCAACCGCGCGCGCTGATTCTCCAGTTCGCTCTTGCGCAGGCGGGCCTCTTTCCAGAACTCACGCGTGATGATCGCTTCGCTTTCAACCTGCGCCAGCACGCTGTTGGGCTTGATGATCAACTCGCTGACCACGCCATAAATGATCAACAACAGGGCGACACCGACGATGCCGCCCACAATCGACATGAGCCGCAGATTGCGTTCCCGGTCACGCGCGCGCAACCGGGTCTCACGCCGATTTTCAACCTGGGGTTCCGCTTCCTGCTTTCTTCGTCTGCGCTTCTTGGCCATCGATCGCCTAGCTGCGTCTGCCGGTTATACGCATATGTTCGCCCGTGTACGGCATCAGCGCCAGGTGTCTGGCCCGTTTGATCGCCCGCGTCACTTTGCGCTGCATCTTGGCGGTTACACGAGTCTTGCGCCGGTTGTGAATGCGCCCGTAGTTGTCGACAAAGCGGCTCAGGACCAGCACATTCTTGTAGTTGATCTCATCGATGCGCACATCGCTGCCGACATGCCGGGGGTTTCGGCGCTGGTTGCCCTGTTTGGCGCGGTTAAAATTGGCCGGACCCTCTACCCGGTTGATCGGGACCGGCTCCGCCGCGCCGCGTTCGGCCGGTGTCTCTTCGGCTGCCGGCTCTTCAGCAACCGGCTCCGGCGCACTCTCCTCTTCGGCTGACGCCTCGGCAGCAGCCGGCTCCTCCGCTGCCGCTTCCACTTCGGCGACCGCTTCCGGCGCAGACTCCTCTGCGGATGACGCCTCGTTGACCGGCTGCGCTTCCGTGTCCGCTTCGGCTTCGTTCGTTCGGGTTTCGTCAGTCATTCGATGCTCCTATGTGGCTGAGTCCTCAACGCGGACAAAGAGGAAACGGATTACATTTTCGGATAGCCGCAACTGTCGTTCGATGTTCTGCACTGCGGCGGGAGGCATCGAGAGGTTGTGCAGAATGTAGTGTCCCTCAAAGTGGCCTTTGATGGGATAGGCCAATCGCCGTTTGCCCCAGTAATCGGTGCTCGCGATCGTCCCATCCTCGCCGCCGATGGCCTGGGTAATCCGGTCATCCACGGCTTTGACACCCTCATCATCCAGCTGCGGCTGGATGATGTACACCAATTCGTAGCTGTTCATCAAACCTTTTCACTCCTTTCTGTGAGCAGTGTCTTTGGGGAGTTTTTAGTTTTTGGTTTCGAGTTTTTAGTAACTGCGCTTGGCCCGAAGGAAGAGCACCACTAGAAACTAAAAACTAACAACTAAAAACTGCAGTTCCGACACCGGTCCACAGTTTGCAGACTTCGTACTGTGAACAGAAAGAACGAGGGAGCAGACAGGCTGTCCCTCGTTGCAGATAGACGCACAGTATAGCATAGCGGGGGGCGGGCGCAAAAGATCGGGCGGCAAAAATTGCGCACAAAGCAGGACTGCGAAAACGGGCGCTGTTTGGCTCGCCCTCCTCTTTACTGCAGGCGCCGCTGCCGGCCAGCGGCGGCAGATCTGCCGCCGCGGCCGTGGCACTGCTTGAACTTGCGGCCGCTCCCGCAGGGGCAGGGATCGTTGCGGCCCGCGCCGGCGAATATGGCGTCCTGTTTGCGCTCCTCTTCGGCCAGGTGCTGCATGATGTTGGCCGGCGCCCGCTGCTGGCGCAGCTGCTCGCTCATATAGTTCATGTACGGGCGCACGTGGTTGAAAAAGGCGCGATAGCCGGCGCACAGATAGTTCAAACCCGGTTCGCCGTCGGGCGTGTTGATGAAGCGGTTCTTGGGACAGCCGCCGTTGCAGACGAAGCGCACCTCGCATTCCAGGCAGTAGTTGGGCAGGCTGTCGCGCTTGTGCGTGCCGAATTCCTGCTGCCGCGCCGAGCCGACCATCTCGATCAGCGGGATCTCCTCGATGTTGCCCAGCAGGTAGTTCGGCTCGACGTAATGATCGCAGGAGAAGAGGTCGCCGTTGTGCTCCATCGCCAGCGCCGAGCCGCACGTCTCTTCAAAGATGCAGAGACCGGGCCGGTGTCCGGCGTAACCGGCCAGGGCCACGTCGAAGATCTGCACGAAGACTTTGCCGACGTCGCGGCGCACCCACTCCTCGAAGATCCGGATCAGAAAGTCGCCGTACTGCTCGGCCGTGACCGAGCGGTCCTTGACCGTGTTGCCCTCCTGGTAGCCGGTGTCGTTGTCACGTTCGACGATCGGGATGAACTGCATGAACTCGGTCTTGACCTCGTCACGCAGGAAGCGGTAGACCTCGAGCGGGTGCGGCGCGTTGGCGGCGTGGACGGTCGTCAGGATGTTGAAGCGCACCTTGTGCTTCTGCAGCAGCCGCGCGGCGCGCATCACCTTCTCCCACGTCGGCTGCCCGCCCTTGTCGACGCGGTAGAAGTCGTGCAGCTCGCGCGGGCCGTCCATGCTAAGGCCGATCAGAAAGTCGCTCTTGTGGAGAAACTCGCACCACTCTTCGTCGAGGAGGGTGCCGTTCGTCTGCAGCGCGTTTTCGACCTGCATGCCCGGCTTCTTGTGCTTCTGCTGGAACTCGACCGCCTTTTTGAAGAAATCCAGCCCCATCAGCGTCGGCTCTCCGCCCTGCCAGGCGAAGGTAACTTCCGGCACCTGCTGCGCCTCGATATACTGCCGCGTGTACTCCTCCAGCATCGGTTCGGACATACGGAACTCGCTGTCCGGGTACATGAACTCCTTGCTGAGGAAGTAGCAGTAGTGGCAGTCGAGGTTGCAGATGGCGCCGCGCGGTTTGAGCATGATATGGAACGCCGGCGGCGGCGCGATCTCGGTCTGGGGCGTTGAGTCGAGCAGCGCTATCGATTGGGACATTTAGAGAATTCTCTCCACCTCACCGTCAAGACAAGAGTGAACCGTGTTGACTGGCAACTGACCACCGGCCGCTGACCTTACACCTCCAGCGGCTGCACCTCCACCCAGCGGCGCTCCTGCCACGCCTGGTAGCCGAGCTCGGCCAGCTGCACGCCCTTGGCGCCCTCGACCAGGGTATGCTCGAACGGCTCGCCCTTGACCGCGTGGCGCAGGAACATCTCCCATTCGATCTTGAAGGCGTTGTCGTAGGGATTGTTGTTCGGCATCCACTCCCAGGTGTCGTAGAAAGGGATCGGCTGCGGGATATCCGGGTTCCAGACCGGCTTGGGCGTGAAGGCGTCGCCCTGCACGGCGCACTCGCGCAGCCCGGCCACCGCGCTGCCGCGCGTGCCGTCCACCTGGACCGTCAACAGGTCGTCGCGGCGCACGCGCACGCACCATGAGGAGTTGAAGTTGCAGATGATGCCGTTCTCCAGCTCGAAGGCGGCGTAGGCCGCGTCGTCGGCGTCGGCGTCGTAGATCTCGCCCTGCTCGTCGATACGCTCCGGCACGTGCGTCGCCGCGATGCACGAGAGCCGCTTGATCGGCCCGAACAGGTTGTCGATGACGTAGCGCCAGTGCGCGAACATATCCAGGACGATGCCGCCGCTCTCCGATTTCTTGTAGTTCCAGGAAGGGCGCTGCGCCGGCTGGTCCTTGCCATCGAAGACCCAGTAGCCGAACTCGCCGCGCACCGCCACGATGCGGCCGAAGAACCCGGTGTCGATCAGGTAGCGCAGCTTGAGCAGACCGGGCAGGAACAGCTTGTCCTGCACGACCCCGTTGGGGACGCCGGCGTCGATCGCCGCCCGCGCCAGCTTGAGCGCATCGGCAGTGTTGGCCGCGGTCGGCTTCTCGCAGTAGACCGCCTTGCCGGCCTCGATCGCCTTCAGCGTGTTCGGCACGCGCAGATTGGTCGCCAGCGCGTCAAAGTAGACCTGGTTGCGCCCGTCGGCCAGCGCCTCGTCCAGGTTGGTCGTCCAGTTGCTCACATTGTGCGCGGCGGAGAGATGCTTCAGCTTGTCCGGGTTGCGGCCGACCAGCACCGGCTCCGGCATGATGCGGTCGCCGTCACTCGTAGACACACCGCCCTGCTCGCGGATCGCCAGAATCGAGCGGACCAGATGCTGATTCGTGCCCATGCGCCCGGTGACGCCGTTCAGAATGACACCAACTGCTACTTCAGCCATAAGCGGGAAAAACTCCTGTCAGCTGCCGGTTATGAATGCGTTGTATATGCCTCGACGATCCGCCCGAGGAACTGCTCCTGGTCCATCGCCCAGTAGCGGTCCGAGAAGATCTCCGCCTCATTATACCCGTCGAATCCGGCCTCCTCAACCCAGCCGCGAATTTGGGGAATGTCGATGCAGCCCTCGCCCATCAGCCCGCGATCGTTGAGCAGATCTTCGGTCGGCGTGCGCCAGTCGCAGACGTGGAAGGCGAACAGCTTGCTCATCCGCCCGCAGCGGCGGATCTGCGCCTGCAGGTCGGGGTCCCACCACAGGTGGTAGACATCCACGACCACACCGACGAAGGGCGAACCGATCGTTTCAGCCATATCATTGGCCTGCGCCATGGTGTTGATCGCCGAGCGGCTGTCGGCGTACATCGGATGCAACGGCTCGATGCCCAGCCTGACCCCCGCGGCCTGCGCATCGGGCAGGACCGCCTCGATCCCGTCGCGGATCTGCGCGCGGCTGACATCGAGCGGCTGACCGGGCACTGCGCCGCAGACGAGGACGACCAGCGGTGCGCCCAGGGTTGCGGCCTCTTCGATGGCGCGGCGGTTGTCGTCGAGCGCTTCCTGCCGCGCCGCGGCCGTCTGCGCCGGGAAGAAGCCGCCGCGGCAGAGCGAGACGACCGCCATGCCCGCGTCGCGGATCCGTTGACCGGCCGCGGCGATATCCCGCCCCTCCAGCGCGTCGCGCCAGACCGTCATTCCGGCGACGCCGCGCGCGCTGAACCGTTCGATCGCCGTCTCGATCGGCCAGGGCTTGGTTGTAATCGTGTGAATGCAGATTCGACTCAAGTCCATTTATCCGTCCTGAAAATCTCTTGCGCCCCAAAAACCGGGCGAGAGGTGTCCACCGGGCACTGGCCACCGGCCACTGACTACTGGCTACTGACCACCGGCTACTGGCCTCTGACAACCGCCCACTCCCCGCCCTCTCTTGGCAGCTCGGCGGCCACGCTGAGCGTCTCCTCGCTGCGGTAATGCACCAGCCCCGGGCGCTCGCCGGCCATGCGGGTGACAAAGCGCCGCCGTGTCAGCGCGACCGCGACGCCGGCGTTGCCCCGCTGACGCGAGTGCCAGGCGGCAAGCTGCGCCGCGACTGTACGCGTTGCATTGGAGACCGGTTGACCGCCGCAGCGGATGACGACATGGGAGCCCGGACCATCGCGCACGTGCAGCCACAGGTCGTCCCGGGCCGCCTGCTTGAAGGTAACGATCTCATTCTGACGGGCGTTGCGTCCCACCAGGATCGGGAACCCTTCGGGCGAGAGAAACCGCAGCGGCTGTGAGCGGTCCGGCGGCGTTCTGTCGCGGCGCTTGGGGCGCTCTCTCAGCCAGCCCGCCTGCCGCAGCGCCTCGCGCACTGCGACGATCTCGGGCTGGTTCTGCGCCAGCGCCAGGTCGCTCTCCAGCTGTTGCAGATAGGCCTCGTCCGCTTCCAGCGCGGCGCGGCGCCGGGGGATGAAGCGGGCCGCCCGCTCCAGTTTGGCGGCGCGGTCGAACATGCGCTCGGCCTGCTCCACCGGCGTTCGTTTGCGGTCGAGCGGCACCGCCAGTTCGCCCTCCTCGGCTTCGGACGGCACGACCAGTGTCAGAATTCCGTCAGGCGCTCGCCGCAGCCCGGCCCAGCCATCCTGCAGGCTGAGCTCCTCCTGCGCGCCGGGACGCGCCATCGCCTGCGTTATCTGGCTGGAGAGCGCCAGCAGCCACTCGGCCTGGGTGCGCACCCGTTCCGGCTCGCCGGGTTCCGGCTCATCGGCGGCCAGCGCGCGCAGTTGACGCTGCACGCGCGCCCGCGCCTGCCGGATCAACGCGGCCACGCCGCCGCGCACGCCGGCGTACTCGTCGCGCGCGGAAGAAGCGTCCCGCTCCTGCGCGGCGTAGAAGGCAGCCACCGCCGCGCAGACCGAATCCGTCTGCGCGAAATCCCCGCGGAAATGAAGCTCGTAGGGCGCAAACGCGACGACGCCTTCCTCCTCCTCCACGGCGATGCCGGGCGTCCATTCGCCTTTGTCGGCCAGCGACCAGAGGCCGCTGAGCGCCGCGCGCGCCTGCGCGAACGCTTCGGCCGTCACGGTCGCGTCGGCGTCTCCGGTTGCCCGCCAAGCCGCCTCTCTCGCCAGCGTCGGACTGACGCCGGCGTAGCGGCTGAGCAGGCCGCGCCACAGGTGCGCGGGCCGGGATTGGCCGTCGTCTCCATCTGCCGGACTTTCGGCGCCAACCGCCTGCGGCTCTTCTCTCTCCTCGACCGGCGGATTTCTGTCCTGCGGTGGCGGCAGTTGATAGGCACGGCGCGGCAGAAGGACGCGTTGCGCGTTTTGGCCGGCGGGCACGCGCACCAGCGCGTCCAGGATGCGGCCATCGGCGTTCATCAGAACGAGATTGCTCAGCTGGCCGATCGGCTCGACCGCGAGCGTGGTGGCGCCGTGTTGGGGATGTTGGAAACGCAGGAAGAGAACGCGTTCAAATCGCACCGGCAGCTCGACAGCTTGCAGCCGCGCGCTGCGCACGTATTTACGCAGCAACAGAAGCAACGGCGTCTCCTTGGGCACGCCCCGCCGCGGCTTATGCTCGAGCAGATGAATGCGGCTGGCCTGCGGATGCGCCGACAGCAACAGGTAGCGCCGCTCCTGGTGGGCATAGACCTCCAGCGCAACGCTGCGGCTGTCCGGCAGGACCACCTGCTGCACACGGCCGCCCGCAACCGTCTGTCTCAGTTCGTCGGCCACCGCCGCCAATGTCAACGCGTCAAAATGCATGCCAGGAGATGTGTCCGCCCTACAGAAGTCAGGCTATCGGTCACTGCAAACCGACCACTGAGAAGCGCACTTTCGGGAAGGGCAAATGAGAGTGTAAGGATAGCATAGCGGACGCGCACGGCGTAATCCATATCTCATGCTGTGCCTGCTTCAGAGTCCTCTTCGGACTGCGCAGATCGCAAAAGTGAGGGTGTTTCGCTTGTTGTATAATCATCCGTTACGGTGTACCATAAACTTTCCCGCAGCGGACGTTTTGGGCAAACACGGTGATCCTCGGCCGGCGGCGTTGACTCCTCACGAACCGTTGTCCACCGATCACCGCAAGGAGAAGGCGATGCAGGGAAGCAGACGGGACCGGGTTGACAGCTTGAGGCGGTTCAGCCGCCTTTGGGAACGGAAGGTCGTGGACAGGCGCGTTGCCTGGAGCGCCGTCGTCCTTCTGGCTCTTTGCGCGCTCTCGGTTCTGGCGCTGAACTCTGCCGATGTCTTCGCCCATGACTCCACCACTACCTGGGAAGCCAAATACTGGAGCAATGCAACGCTGACCGGCGACCCTGTGATCTTGCGACAGGATGCAACGCTCAACTTCGACTGGGGCGAGGACTCGCCGGGCACAGGCGTTCCGATAGATAATTTTTCGGCCCGCTGGGTGCGTCATCTCAACATCGCGGCCGACGATGCCGGCACCTACATCTTCACCGTCTCAGTCGACGACGGCGTGCGCCTCTATGTGGACGATGAACTGATCATCGAAAGCTGGATCGTACAGGCGAAGGCCACCTACAAGGCCACAGTCTCGCTGTCAGAAGGACAGCACGACGTGCGCGTCGACTACTATGAGTCGACCGGCGAAGCTTCGATAGCCGTAAGCTGGGCGCGCGAGCCGGAGCTTCCCACCACCTACTGGCAGGGCGAGTATTTCAACAACAGCACACTTGAGGGAACGCCGCATCTGACACGCGGGGACGCCCGCATCGGCTTTGACTGGGGTGAGGGAAGTCCCGCTGACGGCCTCAATGCCGACGGTTTCTCCGTGCGCTGGGGCAGGAAGCTGCAGCTGCCGGCGGGGGACTACCGCTTTACGGTCACGGTGGACGACGGCGTGCGCCTCTCTGTCGGGGACAGAACGCTGATCGATCAGTGGCAGGAGCAAGCCGCGACATCCTTCTCCCAGATCATTTACCTCGACGGTGACCCCGTTATCGTGCGCATGGAGTATTTCGAATCAACCGGTGAGGCGGAAGCAAGTCTCACCTGGCACAGCCTGGATATTACGCCGACAACAACGCCGACCTCGGACGGGACGGCGCTGCCAACCTCAACCCCGGCCATTACGGTCACCGCGACCATTACGCCCACTGCCACCGCCACGCCCACGCCGGCAACGCCGACTCCCTCGCCGACCGCGACGCCGGCCATCGCATGGCAGGCGCAATACTGGAACAACCGCAACCTCGAAGGCGATCCCGCGCTCACCCAGTCGGAGTCCGACATCGACTACAACTGGGGAGAGGGCTCACCCGCCGGCCTCAACGCCGACAGCTTCTCCGCCCGCTGGGCCGGCCAAGTCACTCTCGATGCTGACGAATACCGCTTCGATGTCGTCGCCGACGACGGCGTACGTCTCTATCTCAACGGCGTTAAACGGATCGAGGCCTGGAGCGATCACGCGGCCACTTCCTACTACTATACGCTGCAACACACCGGCGGAAATCTGAGCATCGTCCTCGAATACTATGAACACCTGGAATCGGCGCAGGTGCAGTTCAGCTGGGGCGTCGTACTGCCCGCCACGCCGACACCCACGCCAACGGCGACACCGACCGCGACAGCCACGCCCGATCCAAGAGCGACCGTGATCGTCGACGACCAGGACACTGGCTTCCAGCAGGGCGGTCTCTCCACCACGTGGAGAGAGGAAAGCGAAGGATACTCGGACCATCTCTACTGGACCAACAACAACGACAAGACCCGCAGCGGGTACAACTGGGGCCAGTGGTCTCCGACACTGGACGCAGCCAGCTACGAGGTCTTTGTATACATCCCTGGAAACCATGCGACGACCACCAACGCGCGTTACTGGATCTCCCACTCCGGCGGCTTCACCCTGCGCGAAATCAATCAATCCCTCTATTCCGCGCAGTGGGTCTCGCTGGGCACCTACGTCTTCAACGGCAACGACGAGGATTACATCACTCTCTCCGACGTAACCTACGAGACGTTCCTCTCCACAAAAGTGGCCTGGGATGCGATCAAGTGGGAAAAGCAATAATCTCCGCTTCCCAGCGGCCGGTTCCCGCCGACCTTAAACCAGCTGCGGCAACCACAGTTGAGGAGCAATGCTGATGCGACTGGTCCAGTTTCGCGCCGAGTCCGGCAGACGCCGCGTGGCAATGGTCGAAAATGAGGAAACACTGCGCCTTCTCGACGGCACAGAGAGCGTCTATGAACTGGCCCGTCAGGCCGGACGCAGCGGACAGCCGCTGGCCGAGCTGGCTGAGGAGAAGTTGAGCGATCAGCGCGTGGAATACGGCCCCATCGTCACAGGGAAACGGCTCCTGCCGCCGCTCGATCACCCCGACCCGGCCCGCCTCTTCATCAGCGGCACGGGTCTCGATCATCTGGGCAGCGCCCAGGCACGCGACGCGATGCACCAGCAGCTGAACGCCGACGAAGAGGAGACGCTGACCGATTCGATGCGCATGTTCCGCCTGGGGCTGGAAGGCGGCAAACCGGCGGCCGGGCAGGTCGGCGTCGCGCCCGAGTGGTTCTACAAGGGGGATGGCCGCTGGCTCGTGCCGCCGGAACATCCGCTGACGAAGCCCGCTTTTGCCCTCGAGGGCAGCGAAGAGCCCGAGCTGGTCGGATGTTACCTGATCGACGACGACGGCGCCGTGCTGCGCGTCGGCTTCACGCTCGGCAACGAGTTCTCCGACCATGTGCTGGAAAAGAAGAACTATCTCTACCTGGCCCACTCCAAGCTGCGCCAAAGCTCCTGCGGGCCGGAGCTGCTGCTGGGCGATCCGCCGGCCCATATCGAGGGCACCGCCCGCATTGTGCGCGATGGCAGCGAGCTCTGGTCGGCGCCCTTCCTGACCGGCGAAGCCAACATGACCCACAGCCTCGCCAATATCCAGCACCACCACTTCAAATACGCGCCCTTCCGCACACCCGGCGACGTCCATCTCCACTTCTACGGCACAGCCACCCTCAGCTTCGCCGCCGGCATCAAGACCCAGCCCGGCGACGTCTTCGAAATCAGCGCGCCCGACTTTGGCCGCCCGCTGCGCAACGAGCTGATCGACACGCCGGATGCCGACCGGTTGGTACCCGTACGGACACTGTGACCAATTTCAGTCCCGGAATGGAAATTCACGAAGTGCGATATCGCCGCAAAGCCTGCTGCTCGCGGCGATCGTACTTCCCTGAGCCAAGAATTTAGCGTTCACGCCCGTCAATGGCGATTGGGCAGTAGACAAGCAAAGGAGCTTGCCTTGGCAATCAAACGATTCTATCTGATCATCCTGCTGGTCCCGATAGTCCTGTTCATGCTGGTCGCAATTTGGGGATTCGTAAGCGTGGATTGCGGGAGCGAAGCTTTTTTTGAGAATGAGATCGAGTGCGAAGATCGCATCCTTGCAGTTCCCGTTCATGCCGGCCTGGCGATTATCGGGACAGTCGTCCTTCTGAATTACGTCTTAGCGTGGCAGGACCGAAATCAAAGGGCAGACGTGGGCGCGATGACGGTTCTCGGGTTAGGTCTGCTCGTAATACTTTTGGCCTTTCTTGGTGTATTTCCGTTTGAAGGCTCCTGGCCCGGCCGTCCGAGCTGCACAGCGCCCCTGACCTCCTGCTACCAGTCAAACTAAACCCCCCATCCCATGGCCAGCGACCGCGCCTACACCTCCCTCGATGCTCTGCACGCCGCCGCTACTGCCTGCCGCGCCTGCCCCCGGCTGGTGGCCTGGCGCGAAGAGGTGGCCGCAACCAAACGCAGCGCCTTCCGCGACTCGACATACTGGGGCAAGCCGGTGCCTGGATGGGGCGACCCGCGGGCCCGCCTGCTCGTGCTGGGCCTCGCGCCCGGCGCGCACGGCGCCAACCGCACCGGCCGCCCTTTCACCGGTGACGGCTCCGGCAACTTCCTCTACCCCGCCCTGCACCGCGCCGGGTTCGCCAGCCGGCCAACAAGCACCCACCGCGGCGACGGCCTCGAACTGATCGACTGCTACATGACCGGCGTGGCCTACTGTGTGCCGCCCAAAAACCGGCCCAGCGCACAAGAGCTGGACAACTGCCGCAGCTGGCTGAGCCAGGAGTTGGCGCTGCTGCCCCACCTGCAGGCGGTGCTGGCCCTGGGAAAGATCGCTTTCGACGGCTATGTGCGCGCCTTGCGCGAACTCGGCCATGACCCGCCGCGCCTGGCCTTCGCCCACGGCGCCGACGAGCCGCTGCCCGCCGGCCTGCCCCGCCTCTACGCCTCCTATCACGTCAGCCGCCAAAACACCAACACCGGCCGCCTGACCGCGGCAATGTTCGACGGCGTCCTCGCAACCATAAAGGCAAATCTGCGGCCCCTCTAACGCGCACCCGTCCCAACCGCCGCAACCAAATGTGCGCGCCTGCGTAAAGAAGTGAGATAGTCCTTCGCACTGTCCCCGGTTGAGGATTGGAGAAGGAGAGCCAAACTCGCACTTCTCTTCACCCCCATTCTCGGAATCACGCCTATGTCCTCTGAATCGACCACGCCCGCGCCCGCCCCAATCCGATCAACCGAACGGATCGTCGCCATCGACCTTCTGCGCGGCTTCGCGCTGCTCGGCATCCTCATCATGAATATCCAGGGCTTCGCCATGCCCGCAGCCGCCTACCTCAACCCGACCGTCTACGGCGATTTGGGCGGGATCAACCGCTGGGTATGGACGCTGAGCCACATTTTCGCCGACCAGAAGTTCATGACCATCTTCTCGCTGCTCTTCGGCGCGGGGATCCTGCTGATGACCGAAAAACTGGACGCGCGCGGCCTGCGCACCTGGATCGTGCACTACCGGCGCACCTTCTGGCTGCTGATCATCGGCCTCGCCCACGCCTACCTGGTCTGGACAGGCGACATTCTGGTGTTCTATGCGCTGTGCGGCTTCTGGGTCTACTGGCTGCGCAAGCTGCGGCCCGGATTGCAGATGGCGCTCGGCCTTCTCGTCCTGTCGGTCCCTGCTATCCTGTCGCTGGGCACGGGCCTCACAATGCAGTACATGCCGCCGGAGACGCTCCAGGAGCTGCGCGCCGACTGGCGCCCGGCTGCCGAAACAGTCCAGGAGGAGATCACGGCCTACCGCGGCGGCTGGCTGGCGCAGATGGCTCCCCGCGTCGCGAGAAGCGCCGAGTTCCATACCTTCGGGCTGTTGTTCTGGGGACTCTGGCGCGCCGGCGGCCTGATGCTGATGGGGATGGCTCTCTACCGCTGGGGCGTGCTGAGCGGCAGGCGTTCGCGCGGCCTCTACATCGGCATGGCCGCGCTTGGCTTCGCCATCGGCCTGCCCGTCGTGATCGCAGGCGTCGTCCAGAACTTCGCCCACGGCTGGACGCTGGAATTTTCCCGCTTCGGCCTCGGTGAGCAGGCCAACTACTGGGGCAGCCTCTTTGTCAGCGCCGCCTACATCGGCCTGCTCATGCTCTTCGCCCGCACGGGCGCGCTGTCATGGCTGCAGGACGCGCTGGCCGCGGTCGGACGGACCGCGCTCACCAACTACCTGCTACAGACGGTCCTCGCGACCGCGGTCTTCTACGGTCACGGTTTAGGGCTGTTCGGCTCAGTGGAAAGGGTTGGACAGATTGGGATTGTCGCCGCGATCTGGGCGGTCCAGCTGGTGCTGTCGCCGCTGTGGCTGCGCCATTTCCGCTTCGGCCCGTTCGAATGGCTGTGGCGCTCGCTGACGTATTGGCGCCTCCAGCCAATGAGGAACCGTCTCTAGTCCCGGTCCCCAAAAACATCCCTCTCCATTTCATTTCCACGCTCAGTGCCCCGGGCCGCCGCGTATAATGCGGAACCGTGCACAGCCGAACGCATCGCGAAACCCACCCGCCCTCTGCCTCCGGTCAGGCCCTGGGCAGAAAAGGTTCCCGGGCTGGATGGCTGTTGCAAAATGCCATTGATGATGGCATAATGCAGTCATGCCTGTACAGATTACGATCAGAAATGTCCCTGAGGAAGTTCGCGACGAACTCGCTGTGCGCGCCGCGCGCCAACGTCAGTCCATGCAGGAATTCTTGCGCGCAGAACTGGAGCGTATCGCCTCGCGGCCTTCCCTGGCCGCGTGGCTGCACGGAGTCCATGAGCGCAAAACAGCGGCGGGAACACGGGTAGAACCGGACCAGATCCTGCGCGCGCGCGACGCCGATCGATCGTGACCACGGTCATCGACGCATCCGTGCTGGTGGCGGCGCTGGTCGACTCGGGACAGGAAGGAAGGTGGGCGGAAGCTGCACTTGCCCAAGGTCGGTTGGCCGGTCCGGAGTTGGTTCTCGTCGAAGCCAGCAACATCTTGCGCCGGCTCGAGCGGGGCGGGGAGATAACGCGTGTCGAGGCCACCAGCGCGCATCGAGATCTGGTGCGGCTGGATGTCGAGCTGTTTCCCTTTGCGCCTTTTGCTGAGCGGATATGGGCGTTGCGCGGCAACCTCACCAGCTACGACGCATGGTATGTCGCGCTGGCAGAGGCGCTGGATTGCCCGCTGGTGACGCTCGACCGCAGGCTGGGCCGTGCGCGCGGGCCCAGCTGCGAACTCATCGTCCCACCCCGCTTCTGACAACTAAGGCCAGGGGAGCACTGCCCTGGCCCGAATCGCTTTGCCACCAGACTGCAATCGAAGACCCAACCCCAACATTCATCGTCGAGAAAGCAGATCGGCATCGCCATCTGGGCAGCCCAGTTGATCGAGTCGCCGCTCAGGCTGCGCCGTTACCGTTTCGGCCCATTCGAATGGTTGTGGCGCTCGCTTACCTATTGGCGTTTGCAGCCGGTGAGGAAACTTCTCTAGATTTGGTTCTTAAAGTGTTTCACTAATGGAACCAAGAATTTCTTCCCGACGAGCGTGCGGCTGAAGTGCCCGTGAATCCTATGCGCCCCCTTCCCGAGAAGTTGGGGTTTCAAAAGGGATCTACTTTAAAGTAGGGGTTTTGAGCAAGAATGTACAAGGGGCCAAGTCTTCAAAGGCAATTGCTCTACAAATCGTTCTTGCCTTGTTTTCCCAAGAAAGTGACAAGGTTGCGGGCAACCGCGTCCAAGTCGGCCAATTCGCACTCCCAAATGACTAACGGCTTCCAGCCATCTTTTTTGAGCTGAACCAAGTTGCGTTCATCTCTCTCTCGGTTTCTTTTCAGCTTGGCTAACCAGTAGTCCTCATTTGAGGAGGGCAACCGTACTTTCTTGCAGCCTGCGTGGTCGTGCCAGAAGCATCCATGCACAAATACGGCTTTACGCCTAGAAGGGAAAACCAAGTCGGGTCTACCAGGCAAATCTTTTCTGTGGAGTCGGTAGCGGTAGCCCAGCCGATGGAGAAGACGCCTTACCGTCATCTCAGGCTTGGTGTCTTTCGATTTGACCTGGGCCATTATCCGGCTGCGGACTTGGGCCGTCACGGTGTCAACCATGATTGCGGCTAGCGCAGGATGTCAATCCAGTCTTCTCTGAACCGCACGTGATTCAACACCTCAGTGAGGGTGATAATTGGCACGTGGGGAGTTATCGCGAACTGACGGCTTGACGCGGGAACGTCGCGAAGGACAGTGAATTGACCTCCGCTAAACTGCCATGTGAATCTATGGACATCGGTTGATTTCTCAAAGCCGTGCAAGGTTTTTCGCTTACTATATCGCCACTCGTAGTTGTCAGGAATGAATCTCTGAGCATCGTCTTCAAAGATTACGAATTCCCTCGTGTCAATGTTGCGGATGAAAGTAACGATCCTCAGTTCGTCGAATTCGTTCAGTGCTTCATCCACGCGCGCATTCCAGATTGAAAGAACAGCCCGCCCAGTATTCTGAATGTCTTCATGCGGATTCTCGATTCCATGAGAAAAATCTGGAGAATTCCTGCCTGATATTAGGCGCACGAGGCCCCTCTTGAAAGGCTTTGCATACTTGACCGTTTTGACGGACCAACCGCAACCATCCCAACCGACATCAGCGATACCCAGCGGGCTAGAGCGGTGATCTCCTTCTATACTGTTGGCGAAAATGGTGCCGAAATCGTCGCCTGTGATGTCGCTCATTCCTATTGCCAACCGATGCACGATTTGCTTGGCAATCTTGGTCAGAACTTCGTCGGGAATTTGGCCAAAAGCATAGGGGCCGCGTCGACGCGGGCGGTTTCCTCGCAGTTTTGGTTCATCCAATGTGGTTCACCACCCTTTCTATGACTGCCTGTACCATGGGAACAGGCACGGCGTTTCCTGTTTGCTTGCGAGTTTCGGAATCGCTGCATACGATTTCCCAGGTGTCCGGGAAACCTTGCAATCGGAGTTGTTCCCGCGGCGTCAAACGTCGTTCGCCGTCCACCAGAAGGTAGTTGTATGAAGCCCCAGCTCGCAGGGCGCAAGACCACTCATGGCTTGAGACATTGCCGCCTTTGTTCTCGTGCCAGATTGCAGGCGTCACGGCAGCCTTATGCGCCGCTGCGCGTTTATGCCGTATCTGATCCGAGACGTAATGCTTGGGGTCGGGGTCGCTCTCCAAAATGTCCTTTAGCGGCATCATTTCAACCGTTTCGGTCGGCCATGGAAACTGCTGGAAAGGGCGTTTGGTCGCGACGATGATTGTGCGTTCCCGTTTTTGTGGCAAGCCAAAGTCTAACGCGTTCAGAACTCTCGACTCCACCGTATAGCCAAGTCCATCCAATTCGTCCTCAATGCTTCTGAGCACTTTGCCCTTGTCGAAGGTTGACAGCTGCTTAACATTTTCCAAAACTATGCCGCGGGGTTGTTTGCTCTCCACAAAACGCAAGAGCTCAAAAAACAGCACGCCTCTAGGATCGGAAAACCCCCGACGCTGTCCAATTATGGAAAATGGTTGACAAGGAAAACCGGCAAAAAGCAAATCGTGGTCGGGGACATCATCAGGGGCGATCAGAGTGATGTCGCCCATCGGTTGCAAACCATAATTGTTGAAATACGCGCGCTGCACTTGTTCGTCTATGTCGCAGGCAAATACGATGTCCAAGTCCAGATTCCGGGCGGCCTCGTGAAAACCACCGATGCCACAAAAGAAGTCGGCGCATCTGAACGCAGTTGCGGGGCGGGCTCCATTATGGGGTGGGGGAAAATCTAAGGCTAGGTTCATGGCGAGGAGCGAACCTAGCTTTTTGCGGCCTGGTAAGAACCCTTGGGTTCCTTGACAGATAAAGTTTGACTACCTTTGCGCTGAATGCGCTGTTGCTCATGTTCTGGCTTAGGGGGCACCTCGTAAGCCAGGGCTTTGTCGATGGCAAAGTTTATCTTGGCCAGCTTGACCTTGTTATAGGGACTTTGCATTGTTTGCTCCTTCTGAAACAATGGAGGGGTCAAAGACCTGAAATTTTCTACTGAATTTCTAGGGTTTAGTTGATGTATAGCACAGATGTAATAGAAACTCCAAACACAGTTCAGACATTTGCGTATTTGTCAAACATGAACGATCTGGCCTAGTTTTCTGGGCAAAAATACAGATTCCTTTTGAAGAACTGAGGGCTCTTGTAAACAGCCAGCTCGCTCTAGTTTGGCACTATTGTGTATTTGAATCCCGTCCTTTAGTAAACCGACCCGCCAGCGATCAAATCCTGAAAGCGCAACCGCTTGTCCTCCGCCCCTTTCACCGTCATTGCCATTTGCCCAATCGCATCCACCGGACGGCATTGACAAGGACTGATGCTTATTCCATAGCTGCTTCAATTGGGGATGAAAATGTTTACGGATATCGTGCTTGTGATCGGAAAGATTCCTCTTCTGCCTTGAATACAAATCTCCTTCATACGTTAGTCGAAATCGCATCTATTTCCGCCTGCCAGCTAAGTATTCCCCGTTTCCCATTTCTGGATCCTGCTATGTCTCCCAAATCGTAATCGTCTCGAAACAACCCAACCTTATCCAAGAATTACAATGCCCATCACCCGCTATTCCCATCACAGACACTTCCGCAACTCTGCCAGATCCTCCTGTCCTCTCTCGATGCGTCTGCGCACCTCGTCTGCCTTCTGCTCGCGTTGCGCCAGATACGCGCCGATCTCTTCCCGGTGGCGCAGGAAGTAGGCAAGCACACTGTAAATATCCGCTAGCGTCGCAGCCGGGTAGCGTTGCGCGATGGCCTCGGGCGTGGCCCCATCTTCAAAAGCGTGGATAACCAGTTCGAGCAAAACGCGAGAGTCACCGATGCGGAGGCCCCCCGAACTATCCTCACGCAGTGGCGGCGCTTCGGCCTGTAGAACGATATCCATTGATCCTCTCCTGCTGCTTCGCGGCTTTAGTTCTTCTGGCGCTTACACTTCTACGCGAAACGCATGAATAACTGGGCGTTGAAGATTCTATCATAGCTCCCTACCCCAGCGCAGCCGGTTTCGCGCCCGCCGCGGACGGCTTCTTCAGCGTCTCCGGCACAAAGAGACCCAGGACCGAGGCCGCGCCCAGCCCGAAGGCGGCGATGACAAAGATCGACGGCACCAGGCCCAACACCTGCGCAATCGAGCCGACGACGATCGGTCCGCCGGAACGACCGGTATCGCCCAGCAGCAGCCACAGCCCCAGAAACGCGCCCATGCCCTCACCCTGCGGCGGCGCGATGTCGGCGCCGAGCGTCAGCATGGTGCCGGAACCGATCCCGTTGCCGAAACCGATCAACGAGGTGACCGCGAGCAGGGCGGCGTAGGAGCCGGCAAACGGGACCAACGCCATGCCCACGGCCTGCAGCAGGAAGGAGGGCACATAGGCGAACTTGCGCCCGAACCGGTCCATCACATAGCCCGCCGGGTAGAACATCGACATATCGACCGCGGCCGAAATCCCCATCACCAGGCCGATCTGCTCCACATCGAGCTCCAGGACGGTAGCCGCGTAGAGGGGAACGATGATCTGGCGGCCGGTGCGGATCATCTGGGCGCAGATCGTGCCGAAGCTGGCCGGGGTCACCAGCCACACATTGCGCCGCACATAGGTCAGCATGCTCCGGTAGGAGCCGGCCATCGACGTTTTCTGCTCGCCCGTCGGTTCGGCTTGGCTGTCATCCACAAACAGGAGCGGGAAAATCAAGGCCAGGAACGTGACAAGGCCGCAGACGGCGAATACGGTGCGCATACCCAGCTCGTCGCTGAGATATCCACCGACGATCGGCCCGGCGAAGGTGCCGATGCGATTGACGCCGCCAAAAAATGAGACCGCCCGTCCGCGGCTGCTGCTGCGCGCGTTGGTGGCCAGGTAGGCGTGGCGGGAGACGATCCACAGCGCGCCGCCGGCCCCGATCGCGATCCCGCACAGCATCAGCACCGGAAAGCGCTCCGAGCGGCTGAGAGCCAGCATCCCCAGCCCCATCACGCACAGGCCGATGATCATCGACCGACGGTTGCCGATGCGGTCCTGGATCTCGCCGGCCGGCAGGTCGCCGATCAGCGCGCCGATGCCGTGGCCGGCCACAACGAGGCCGATCAGGTGGAAGGAGAGGCCCAGGTCGATCGCGTAGAGCGGCAGCAACAGCGCCAACATACCCAGGCAGAAGGCGAGCATGAAGGTGGGAACATAGACAGCGTAGATCAGCTGTGACCGCACGGCGCTTCCTCAGACTGTGGGAAGAAAATGGAGGGAAAAGAGCGAGGGCCTCTTGCTTCTCACGCCTCGCCCTCCGGGCGCAGGCCGTCGAAGGTTGGCTGCAGCGCCGGATAGAGGCCGGCGTAGAACCCATACCCCTTGTTGTAGACCTCGACCGCGGCCGCGTTCGGCGCGGTCGAGCCGGTGACGCGGATCGTGGCCGCGCATGCGCTCTCGCCGTCGGGCCAGACGCCCGCGCCCACACCCGCCAGCAGCGCCGCGCCGTAGGCCGCGCCTTCGGTAGAGTTGACCGTCGCCAGCTCGCTGCCCAGCACGTCGGCCAGAATCTGCCGCCACAGCGGGCTGCGCGCGCCGCCGCCGCTCACCCGCACCTGCCGGATCACACCGAGACCGGCTCTCTCCATCAGCGAGAAGCTGTCCCGCAGCCCGAAGGCAACCCCCTCGAGCACGGCGCGGGTCATGTGCGGCAGTCCGTGGCGGACGGTCAGCCCGACAAACGCGCCGCGCGCGAACGGGTCCGGGTGCGGCGTTCGTTCGCCGGTCAGGTAGGGCAGGAAGAGCAGTCCTTCGCTGCCGGCCGGCACCTCAGCGGCAGGCGCCAGCAACTGGTCGAAATCCACGCCGGGGGCCAGTGTATCCCGGTGCCAGCGCAGGCTGCCCGCGGCCGAGAGCATCACGCCCATCAGGTTCCACTTTTGCGGCAGCGCGTGGGGAAAGGCGTGCAGGCGGCCCTCCGGCTCGTAGAACGGCTTGTTGGCCGTGGCGAAGACGACGCCGGAGGTGCCCAGCGTCAGTGCGACGATGCCCTCCTCGATCGCGCCCACGCCGACGGCCTGCGCCGGCTGATCGCCGCCGCCGCCGACCACCGGCGTACCCGCGCGCAGACCGGTGGCCTGCGCCGCCTCTGTCGAGATCGCGCCGGTCACCTCCGTTCCCTCGTGGGTGGGCGGCAGCAACTCGGGCGAAATCTCGAGCGCGGCCAGCACCGTCGGCGACCACTCGCGCGTCGCCAGCTCCAGCAGGGCCGTCCCGCCCGCGCCGGCCTTGTCGGTGGCGAAATCGCCGGTCAGTTTGTAACGCACATAGTCTTTGGGCAGTAGAATCTGCCGCACGCGGCTGTAGATCTCCGGCTCGTTCTCCTTCACCCACAAAATTTTGGGCGCGGTGAAGCCGGTCAGCGCGTCGTTGCCGGTGATGCGCACCAGGTTCTCTTTGCCCAGCCACAGGCGCATATCATCGCACTGCTTGCCCGTACGCTGGTCGTTCCACAGGATCGCGGGCCGCAGCGGTTCGCCCGCCGCGTCGAGCAGCACAAGCCCGTGCATCTGCCCGCTGACGCCGACCGCGGCGACCTCCGCCGGATCGATGCCCGACTGCGTCCAGCGCGGCGCGCATACTCTGCACCGTGCCTTCCCACCACAGGTCCGGGTGCTGCTCGCTCCACAGCGGATGGGGCGTCTCGAACGGGTACTCCGCCGCGCCCACCGCCGCAATCTCGCCGTCCGCGTCGATGATCAGCGACTTCGTCGCCGTCGTCGAAGTATCAATCCCAATCAGATACATTTTCTCTTCACGCCCTTTCGGTCCCCGCCACGGACCACCGGCAACTGGCAACTGGCAACTGACTACCGGCAACTGGCAACCGGCAACTGGCAACTGACCACTGCCGTTTCACACGCCCAGCAGCAGGTCAACCACCAGCTGATCGAGTTGTTCGTACGGCTTGCCGCGCCGGCCCAGCTCGTCACGGTCAAAGGCATGCGCCTTGAGGTTGGCCGCCTTCTGCGTCGAGTAAGCACCACGGAAGCCGTCCATTGAGCCGTCATCGGCCGTAATCTGCGCCAGCAGCTCCTGGATCCCGGCGTGCTGGCGGAACTGCTCCGCCTTCTCCTTGAAGATCAGGTAGGTGCGCATACAGCCCCTGGCAAACGCCTTGACGTCCTCGTAGTCGGAGGAGCGGTAGGCGTGGGCGTCAAAATGGCGCGGGCCGTCATAGCCGACGTCCTCCAGGAACTTGACCAGGAAGAAGGCCTGTTTGATGTTGTGACTGCCGAAGCGGAAGTCCTGGTCGTAGCGGCCCAGGTTCTGGTCGTTGAGGTCGATGTGGAAGAGCTTGCCCGCGTTCCAGGCCTGCGCCACCGCATGCGTGAAATTCAGCCCCGCCATGTGCTCGTGCGCCACCTCCGGGTTGACTCCCACCATCTCCGAATGGTCCAGCGTCTCGATGAACGCCAGCATATGCCCGACCGTCGCCAGGTAGAGGTCGCCGCGCGGCTCGTTCGGCTTCGGCTCCAGCGCAAAGCGCAGATCGTAGCCCTGGTCGATCACATATTCACACAGGAAATTGATCGCCTCCTGGAACCACTTTCCGGCATCGGCGGGATTCTTGCTGGCGTCGGTCTCGGTGCCTTCCCGCCCGCCCCAGAAGACGTATGTCTCGGCCCCGCACTCCACGCCCAGGTCGATGGCGGCCATCGTCTTCTGCAGCGCGTAGGCCCGCACCTCCGGGTCGTTGCTCGTAAACGCGCCGTCGCGAAAGGCCGGGTGCGTGAAGAGATTGGTCGTCGCCATCGGCACAACCAGGCCCTGCTCGTCCAGCGCCTTCTTGAAATCGCTGACGATGCGGTCGCGCTCGGAAGACGTGGCATCGATCGGGACCAGGTCATTGTCATGGAAGTTGACGCCCCAGGCGCCCACCTCCCCAGCAGCTGCACCAGCTGCACCGGCGAGCGCGATTCCCGCACACGCACGCCGAACGGGTCGCTCCCGGGATTGCCGACCGTCCAGAGGCCGAAGCTGAATTTGTGTTCCGGTCCAGGTGTGTAGGCCATCGATAGCTCCTCGCCGTAGCTTTGAATCTTGTGTTCCCGATTCTTCGTGACTGCGCCCCAGCCGAACGCATGGGTTCACTGAAAACTGAAAACCAGCTACTAGAAACTGCAGTTAGAGCCGGTAGAAACGCACGCCGTTGTCGTACATGATCTTCTGCTGGTCCTGCGCGCTGAAATGGCTGATGCTCTCCTGCACGATATCGAACCAGGTGCGGTAGTCGGCTGCCAGGTCGACCACCGGCCAGTCGGAGCCGAAGATCACCCGGTCCGGCCCAAAACAGTCGAGCACGTGCTCGATGTACGGCCGCAACTCGTCCCGCTTCCAGCTGCCGTGGTCCGCCTCCGTGGTCACGCCGGAGAGCTTGCAGTGGATGTCCGGGCGGCTGGCCAGCTCGCGCAGCTGCTGCTTCCACGGCTGCATGATGCCGGCTGCGATGCCCGGTTTGCCGATATGATCGAGCAGAAACGTGACATCCGGGCAGTGCGCCACCAGCTCCAGCACATCACCCATCTGCGGATGGTAGATGCACAGGTCGAAGCTGAAGCCGTACTCCGGCAGCAGCTGAACGCCGCGCACAAAGTCCGGCTCGGTGCAGAAGCCGAGCGGCTCGTCCTGGATCAGACGGCGGATGCCCTTCACCAACGGCAGCTCGGCCAGCGCCTGCAAATGGGGGCGGGCGCGCTCACCGTCCTGCAGCGGCGCGTGCGCGACGATGCCGCGAATGCGCGTCTCCTCCTGCGCCAGCTCGGTGACCCACTGCGCCTCGCGCAGCGCCTGCGCCGGTAGACAGTCGGCCTCCTCGAAAACGATCGCGGCCAGCTCGAGCGAAACGCCGGCGCGCGCCCGCTCCAGGTCGGCCGGCAGATGCGGATGCGCGATCGGCGACCCGCCCGCCAGCCACGGGTAGTCGATCACCGAGTCGTCCCAGAAATGGACGTGCGTATCGACATAGCGGCCCGCGCCCTCAGTCATGGTGGAACACCTCCTCCATCTCGGCCCACTTCTCGCCCTCCGCCGCGCTCTCCACCGGCTGCTGGCAGGGGTCGGTCAGCTTCCACCACGCCTGCGTCACCGGATCCTCCGCCATCTTCGCCATATCGGCCTCGTAGTCCTCCCCGACATACTCGTAGTAGGCGAAGAGATAGCCGTCGCGCATGAAAATCGAGTAGTTGCGGATATTGCTGTCGCTGATGCGCTGCAGGACGCCGGGCCATGTGTTCTCGTGCAGATGCACATACGCGTCCTCCAGCTCCGGCCTGACGCGAATGACCATTCCGTATCGCTTCATCGCTCTACTCCGTCTTTCGAGTTTTCGGTTTCGAGTTTTCAGTTTTCAGAAACAGCGGATGGCCAGGTCTTGGGCAGTTGCCGAAAACCGAGAACCTCAAATCAGAGGCAGATCGACCGCGGCCCCGCTGCGCCGGCTGAGGTAGACGGCTTCGGTGAACTCCATGTATTTCACGCCGGTCTCGAAATCGGTGTGGGTGATCTGCTCCTGCCCGCGGATCGCGCTGATGAACTCCTCCTCGACGCGCCAGCCGCCGGCCTCGTGGTCGGGGACATCGATCTCGCTGAGGCCGTCATCGCCGCGGCGGCCGCCGCTCAGGACGTCCTCGCTGAAGCGCAGCGTGCCCTCGCTGCCGTAGATCGTGGCCGAGGCCGGCTCGCCGAAACCGGTAACGTTGCTGACCTGGATGTGGGCCTGCCCGCCGCAGGCCAGGTCGGCGACGATGTCGATATGGTCGGGAATGCGCACGCCCATCAGGCGGCCCTCTTCATCGATGCGCATCGGCGTGAAGGTCTTGCTCATGGCCATGACGCTGGTGGCCTCGCCGACCCAGCGCAGCATCGCCTCGTACCAGATGCCCATCGACATCACGTTCAGACCGCTGAAGTCCATGTTGTGACGCCAGTGCATCGTGTTGTCCTTGTCGATGAAGGCGCCGCCGGCGTGAATGTCGACCACGAGGACATCGCCCAGCCAGCCGTCGCGGATCAGCCGCTGGATCGTGCGGTCGACGCGCAGGCTGAAGGGCGACGGCACGATCTGCGCCACCAGGTGCGGGTACTCGCGCAGCGTATCGTACATGCGGTGCGCCTCGGTCGCGTTCATCGCCATGCGCGCCTCGCACATAACGTGCTTGTCCGATTCGAGCGCGGCGACGGTGGCGAGACTGTGCATATAGGGCCAGGTGCCGATCACGACCGCGTCGATGTCCGGCGCGTCTACGATCTCCTGCCAGCTGGTGCAGACGCGCTCGATTCCGAAACGCTGCGCGACTCGCTCACCCGACTCCTGGCTGCGGTTGCAGACGGCGACGATCTCGACGCCGTCGATCGCCTGCAGGCCGGGGATATGGCGGTCGCGCGTGTTGGCGCCGGCGCCGATGATGCCGACGCGGATATTGTCCTGAGTCATTCCTTCCTCCTGTCTACCAGTGGTTAGTGGCTAGTGAATAGTGGACAGTAACTTCACGAAGCGTTATCTGTCCTTTTTTTGGATGGACTGTGGTGAGAATTATATATGATAGTACACAAAGTCTTTTTGGCCCTTCCGACGATTGCTGAATGTTGCCGAACAGATCAGGTGATTGCAGTAGTTGCTCTCAGTTCACGTCAAGATCACAGACAGGCCATAGAAGAGATCGGTCGCTATACCGCCTCCATCAGTACGAGTATCGCTGCAATTCGCCTGGCGGTGTCTGTGAAGTGTTGCACCTCTTCCGGTTTCATAGGCCGGCCCAGGATGCCGTGCTCCCGGTAGGAGAGCCACTTCTTGAGGACCTGGTAGCCGCCGAGCTTATAGCTCCAGACGGTGGCGGGGACGTTGCGCCAGTAGGCGCGGTCGTTCAGGTAGATGTCGAAGGTGGTCTCGCCAAGAGTCTTGAGCGGTCTCGCCCAGGGCGGCGCGCTCGTCTGCGGTGTAGGGACGCTCGACGACGCGCCCCGTTGGCCGGGCATGACTGCCTTTCCCTGCCCGAAGTGGCCCCAGCCGGCCGTTAGGTCGAAGTCGCTGTGGGCCATGTTACTACCACCAATGGTGGAGGGCACGGCGACCGCGGCTGCCTCTAAGCGCATTAAACCTTGTGGTGACTCCTGAGACCGGCGTGTACGAGTCAAGCAATGCCGCCAACTTCCTACCCTGCGAGCGGCAGATTTGGAAACTCTCCTCCGCAGCTCCCTGTAAACTGTCCATCTGGGCCAGCCCGGGAAGCGGGATGTGCGGCCACTCCATTCGCAACGCGTCAGCGTTGTCCGCGCCGGTATAGCGGGATCTATGCAGCACCGCGAGGACATGATGAGAACAAGTCCTTCACATGCCCAATCCTAGGCGGTCCAAGGTAGCGCCGAGCTTCGCATCCGACAAGATTGGGACTCGACGGCCATCCTGCTACATCTCCAAGCCCCAAACCCTCATCGCGAAGCCAAACTGGGAAAACATTGTTGCACCCGCGTTCGATCAGGTGAAGCTAGACAAGCACCAAGTGCATGAGCATGGCCTGCGGTTCCGTCCCCCCTCTTCGGGGCTTAAGTGCCTGTGCAGAAGATAGCCACATGATTGTCCTCGAATATGTGAGACAGGTAGTCAGCACCGTTTGTCATTCAAGGAGGCCTTCGTATCGGCCTCCCAATAGAGCCACCGCGTATCAAAAGGGCGGTAGGCATGAAACGGACATGAAGTTAGGATCTGGGTGGGGCCGCCGCGGACGAACTAGAGAGTCTCCTCGCGATCTGAGCAACTGCGTCGACAGTAATCCTGAAGAAGGCTTCATAACCAGATGGGTACTTCGACGACGAATCTCTTCATTTGCTAACAGAGCTTCGTCGAAGTATTCGATTAATGCCGACGCCGAAGCCGTGTCAAGATCAATGTCAACCAGGAAAGCGATCTCGATTAGCTATGTACGCTCCAGAAAACGAGACCGGGAACAGATTCCGGCAGCGATGGCCACTCGTGCCAGCCCAATCGTCGTTGACGATTCGTTTGGGCAAATGGCAGTCCAAGAGGCAGACTCGGCACGAACGCTGTCATAGAGTACACTAGGCGCACTGCTTCCGCCGTGTCAGTCATTAAGTCTTCGCCGCTTGGTCCTTTCCCCACAGAGGTGCCGAAAGTCGATCGGTTCTCTGTCGGCGCGTGATCTGACTTTGCGCACCAAGCGTAGTAATGGCCGTGCCGACCTGGATGCCCACCTGGTTCTCCTGTCGTAGAAAAGATGCTGGGGTCTGGGTCACCTTCCGGCGTAGTCTTGCCGGTCCTGTACTTGTCGCCGTTCAGGTTGTCGATACGTATGGCATCGAAAGCCTCCAGGTAGCGTTCCCTCATACCTGCGAATGCCAGAGCCCGTCCAGCCACGAATAGTTAGAGATAAAGCAGACAACACCTTGGCCTGTCCTCTCAGCGATGCGCCGCTCAGCCATGCGGAAGAATCTCACATACAGATCATTTAGCGCCTGTCTTTTCGTGCAGCTTTACACCTGCTTAGTGGCTCCCGGTAAGCGGTAAAGTAAGCTCCCTTTCTTCGTCTATACGGCCACACCTGCGATAGCGGTTGTATGGTGGATTGCCCACAATGACTAGGATCGGCGCCTCCTGTTTTACCTTCTGGGCGCGGTCCCGTTCTTCCTCTAACTCAGGGAAAGGGGATCGGTTTCTGTTCTCTTTTGGCTCCCAGCCGGTGAGGGCATTGGTGAGGTAGATGCTAGCCCGCTCCGTTTCGTCGTCTGACAGGGGCGCGTCGAGGTCCTGCATGGTCAATCCGACTTGCAGGTGACTGACGACAAAGGGCGCGGGCATGATCTCGAACCCAAACACCCGACTGGTAGCCGCCTGCTTCACCTTCGCTCCGATGAGGGAGCCCAAACCTTTGCCCTGGAGGTTGGCAGCGATGCGGCGCAGCACCTCGGCAATATACGTGCCGGTGCCGCAGCATGGGTCAAGAACGTAGACGTTCTCGGCCGCCAGCCCGTCGGCGATACCCAAGTCTTCCTTCAGCGCCATGTCGACCCGCGCGACCATGTAGCGTACCACCTCGGCGGGCGTGTACCAGACGCCCAGCTGCTTGCGCAGTTCAGGGTCGAAGGCTTCCAGGAACGGCTCGTAGAAGTACGGCACGGCCTCTCCTGCGTCGAAGCGGTCGAAGAAGGCCATGCGGTCGACGCGGTCGAGGGCGGCCGTGGTCCAATCCAGCAGCTCGACAAGACCTAGAGGCTGCAGCTGTGTGGGTGAGGATAGTTGCTGGAAAAGGGCGCGCAGGACGGGCGCTCTCAGGTGCCAGACGGAGGTTCGCCAGTCGAATGGATCGGAGGGCGCGGGCGTCTGGCGCGACCAGAGCACCCATGCCGAGAAGACGCCGTAGAAGAGGGTCTGCACCAAGGTGGAGCGGAAGAAGGCCAAACCCTTCTCACCCTCGAAGCGAACGCCCAGAGCCTCCTCCAGGGCCGAGCGCACAACCCGTAGAGATGATGCGTCGCCCGCGGCTTCCACCCTCGCCAACCCGTCGCGCGCGTAGGAGGCCATCAGCCAGGCGAGGTCTCTTGGCTCTGTAATTGACGCGCTATGGGCCAGCGCCCGGCACAGGTACTCCCCGAGACCGGCCCCGAGCTCACGCGCAAGAGCACGGGGCTTTTCGAGCCGAAGCTCGAACTCCTCCGAGGAGTGGGCGAGCCGGAATGTCTCCAATTTTGTGGGCATGCCTGCCGCGTCCTCGCCGACCAATACGAAGTCGCGGGTGTTGGTGACGAGGACGAGCCGGTACTTGCTCCAATACTTGCTGACTTGTTCACCGGATGCCGTGAGCCAGGCGTCATCGGTGACGGGTTTGACCTCGACCACCCCGCGCTCCGGGAGCTGGCCCTTGCGCGGCTTTCCACCCTTGACTTGGCGAGAGGTATAGAGACCGAGGTCTGGATGGCCCGCGCCTTGCTCTGCAAGCTCGCCGACGCAGAACACCTTGGGCTTGAGCATGTCTCCAATGGCGTTCAGCAGATTGGTCAGAGGAGGGTAGTAGGAGCGCTCGTCGGTGGCCCCACCGGACGCTCGGATCCGACGCAGGTCGGAAAGGTACTCCTCAACTGCCAATGCCAGCTTCTTTGTGTTCATCCATTTGTCCAGGGATTGATCAGTTCAATCCCACTCCCCGCACAGTCGTCCACATCGTTTTAAACAAAACCCTAACCATAATGGAAACCAACGCGTTCCCCCTCAGTCGAAAAACCTTGAGACACAAAAGGTCTGTTTGCTATTGCATAGATTCCCGCTATAGCTGTTGAACGCGCTTCTGTCGGGGCTTTGCCGCTCATTCTTCAGCGGCTGAATCGGCATAGGCTTCTGCCAGATAGCGATCGTGGTTGACGGAGAGATCGTCGACACCGCAGGAGAAAGCGCCGATAATGGAAAGGGCGCGCCGCCTCCGCTCCTCTCGGTCGATACTGTCCGAACCGCAATTCATCTGATCGACGCAGTTGGGATCATCCACCGCGTTTGGCGGACAAGGCGCCTGCATGTGTGCGCAGTCCATATCTCGGCCTTAACCATCTCCCCTGCGTTGTAAAGCTCTGTCTGATCGATGGCTGGCACACAAGCGCATCTGCCCGCATTCTAACATAGGTACCGCGAAGACACACGGGATCTTGCCCATCGCACGACCGCCTTGACGGCGTCCCCTTGCAATAGACCGCAAGGCGAGATACTGGTATGATCGCAGCATACACAATGCCGATCCTACAGAGGAAGCGAGAGCAAAAATGACCGTTGCCCCTTCGATTTCAGAGTTGGACGTGCGCGCCCTTTGGCACCCGCTGATGCAGCACAAACCGCTGGCCGACAATCCGCCGCCGCTGATCGTGCGCGGGGAGGGCTGCTACCTGGAGGACGCGCAGGGCAGCCGTTACCTGGACGCGATGGCCGGCCTGTGGTGCGTCAACATCGGCTACGGCCGCCGCGAGCTGGCCGAAACCGCGGCCGCGCAGATGACCGAGCTGGCCTATCTCGCGCCGACCATGACCCACCCGCCCGGCGCGCAGCTGGCCGGCAAGATTCTGGACGTGCTGGGCTGGCGCGGGCGCGTCTACTTCTCCTCGAGCGGCTCCGAGGCCAACGAGGTCGCCTTCAAGATCGCGCGGCAGTATCACCTGCAATCGGGCAAGGCGGGCGGCGCCAACCGCTACAAGATCATCGCCCGCCACCGCGCCTATCACGGCAACACACTGGGCGCGATGAGCGCCACCGGCCAGGCTGAACGCAAGATCGGCTACGGGCCGATGGCGCCCGGTTTCCTTCACGTGCCGCCCCCCTATCCCTACCGCGCCCACCCCAAGCTCAGCGCGGCCGAGCACGGCCTCGCCTGCGCCCAGGCAATCGAGGAGACGATCATCTACGAGGGGCCGGAGACGGTCGCCGCGCTGCTGATGGAGCCGATCATCTCCGGCGGCGGCGTGCTGGTCCCGCCCGACGAATACCTGCCGCGCGTGCGCGAGATCTGCGACGAGTACGGTGTGCTGCTCATCTTCGACGAGGTCGTCTCCGGCTTCGGACGCACGGGCAGGCTGTTCGGCCATCAGCTGTGGGAGGTGCAGCCGGACATCATCACGATGGCCAAGGGGCTATCGAGCGGCTACATGCCGCTGGCCGCGACCGCCGTGCAGGAGTATATCTTCGACGCCTTCATGGGCGAGGCCGGCGACCTGCGCCACTTCCGCCACATCAACACCTTCGGCGGCCATCCGGTCAGCACCGCGGTCGGCCTGCGCAACCTGGAGATCGTGGAGGACGAGGGGCTGGTGGAGAACGCGCGCGACGTGGGGACGTACGCGCTGGAACAGCTGGAGGGCCTGACGTCGCACCCGTGGGTAGGCGAGGCGCGCGGGCGCGGGCTGCTGCTGGGCGTGGAGCTGGTGGCGGACAAAGAGACGAAAGAGCCGCTGGATGACGCCGAGGTGCTGGCGGTCCTTGCGCGCTGCAAACAGGCCGGGGTGATCCTCGGCCGCAACGGCAACACCGTTCCGGGCCTGTGCAACATCCTGATCATGGCGCCGCCGCTGGTGGCGACGAAGACGGAGATCGATCTGCTGATCGAGGCGCTGGTCTTCGCCCTGGGCGAACGTTAGCACCGGGCGAACGATAACCCTGAACGAACGCTAACGCTGACGCATATCCAGCCGCTCGCGGTCGCGCCACAGGCTGACCGCGCCGGCGCCGGCGTCCGGATCGGTCTCGTCCGCGCTGTCGACGTAGGAACCCGCCGGCGCCGGTACAGGTCCCCGCAGAAGCGGATCGTCGGTCCGCTCCATCCACGACCACAACCGCGTGCGCATCTCGGCCAGCGGCTCGGCGTAGGCCGCATCCTTCACCAGGTTGCACGCTTCGTTGGGGTCGTAGATCAGATCGTACAGCGCCTCCTGGTGGACCGTGCGCTCGGTCAGGCCGTTCTCCAGCAGATACCCCTTGCTCGGCCCGTCATCGATATTGGGCAGCGTGGTCGTCGGCCACCGGTCGAAACGGCGGATGTACTTCCAGCGCTGCGTGCGCAGCGCCCGCTTCGGCTCGTACGCGGCGTGATAGGTCACCTCCGCGAAGATCTCCTCGTTGATCTCGTCCGCCGTCCCCGCCACCAGCGGGACAACCGACCGCCCTTCCAGCCATTCCGGCGGCTCGACGTCGAGCAGCTCGCACAGGGTTGGGTAGATATCGATCTGCGAGATCATGCCGTCCACGACCTTGCCGCCGTCGAAGCCGTGCGGCCCGCGCACGATCAATGCCACGCCCATGCCGTGATCGGTCAGCGTGCATTTCATGGCGGGGAAGGCCAGCCCGTGGTCGGTCGTGTAGATGAAGAGCGTATCGTCGGCCAGGCCGGCCCGGTCGAGCGCTTCCAGAACGACCCCGACCTGGTCGTCGAGAATCTTGGCCATACGCTTGTAGGATGCCGTGTCGTAGCGGGTCTGCGGTGTATCGGGCAGCGGCGCCGGCGGCAACGTATAGCGTTGGTCCTCCTCCTCGGTCGGCTGCGGGAATTCGCGGTGGGTCTCGAAGTAGCCGACCGCGAGGAAAAACGGCCGGTCGTGCTCCCGGTTGATGAACTCGACGGCGGCCGCGGTGGTGCTGTGCGCGCTCTCGCGCCCGCTGTGGTTGACCTCCGCGATCCACTCGTAGCCGAGCGTGCGCGTATCGAGCACCAGGTGCTGGAAGCCGCACAGGGCGGTACGGTAGCCGTGGCCGCGCAGAAAGTTCGCCAGGTGCCGTTCAGGATGTTGCAGATAGAAGTCCCGGTTGGCGAGGCCCAGCTGGCCGCAGCCGTGCGCGTTCTGGCCGGTGAGCAGACAGGCGCGGCTCGGTGAGCAGGTCGGCGCGGCGTTGAACGCCCTGCGAAAGAGGACGCCATCCTCGGCCAACCGCTGCAGATTGGGCGCAGGAACCGCATGGCCGTAGGGCTGGAGATACCGGCCCGTGTCATGGGAATGCAGATAGATGATGTTCATCGAAAGACCTCCTGATTGCCTTTTTCCTGTTGCCAGAGCGCTGCCGCTCTCCCCTTCCGCCGCCCGCCTATCCAGCGGCAACCCAGCCGTAGTCTACCACTCCCCACGATTCCCTTTCCACTGACCACTACCGTTCCCCACTATCCACTATCCACTATCCACTATCCACTATCCACTATCCACTGCCGTTCCCGTCTCCCTTCCCCAGACCGTCAACAGCACAACCGCTGCCAGTGTGCCGACCGCCGCCACCGGCCCCAACCCCCATACGCCGAAGCGGGTATACATCCACGGGCCGGTAAATCCGCTGACGGTGAAGCCCACCAGATTGAGCGCCACCGACAGGGAAATCATCTTGCCCCGCCGGTCCGGCGCCTGTTCGCTGATCAGGGCGATCGCGCTGACGATTCCATACTCGAAAACAAAGCGCAGCAGCACCAGCGCAGCGATGACAGGAATCAGGCCGACATTAACAAAAGGCAGGGAACTGTAAACCAGCAGCGAACCCAGCATGCCTGCCTGGACTGCGCGCTTCTTGCCGACCCGGTCGGTGATCAGCGAGACGAGCACACTGCCGCACAGGTCCGCCGCGCCCTGCGCCAGCGCCACCAGGCCCAGCCTTTCCGGGGCCAGACCGTACTCGGTCTGCAGCCAGGCGCCGTGGGCAATGAGGATGTGGACCTGGCTGAAATAGAAGAGACCATTGGCGCAGATGACGGCGAAGGCGGCGCGCCAGTTGGCACCGAGATCAAAAAGGCCGGCGACTCTGTCTACATTGAGAGGAGGAAGGTATGAGAGAAGGGGGGTGAGAGAACGGCTCCTCATTCTCTTTGGCGCGACCTGCCGGACGCGGGCGGCGGCAACCTCCTTGCGGGCGGCTTCTCCCCTCGCTTCCGGCAGCAATCTGAGCAGAACCCAGCCGGCCAGCATGGCTGTGGCCAGAACCATGAAAGGCAGCTGCCAGTTGAAACGCCCGAAGAGAAACCCCATCAGCGACAGACCGACAATGCCGGCCAGTGCCCAGGAATATTCCAGCGCGCCGATGCCGCGCGCCCGCTGCGCAAAGGGCAACCGCGCGCTGATGTAGGCCTGGCAGGTGGGCAGGAAGCCGGTCAGGCCCATGCCGGAAACGACCATGCCGGCGACGACCGACCAGATTCCGGCGCCGCTGCCCAGCAGATACATGCCGGCTGCGGCCAGCAGCAGGGACAGTCGCATAAGGCGGCGGTAGCCGTAGCGATCGGCCGCCGCGCCGAACAGCGGCGCGCTCAACCCGGCGAGGCTGCGCAGACTGACGAGGCGGCCAAGCAGGACGATATCAATGGCCATTCCCAGGGCTATGGTCTGCAGGAAGGGAAAGAAAAGCTGGGTCGTTGTATCGACCGCCAGCCGGGTGGCGATACAGGCAGCCAGGATATGGCGGAAGCGGGTGATGCCCCAGCGGCGGCCTGCGCGTTCGCCCGCGCCCGGCTGCCCGTTACTCACCGGTCCGGCGCACGTTCGCGCCCGGCGGCGGGAAAAAGACGAAGGTCACCGGATCGATCGCTTCGTTGAAACGGATGAACTCGAAACGCAATCGGAAGCCGCTGTCGCCCTCGATGGCGAGCGGATAGTAGACGCTCCTGTCCAGCCAGACGGTCACCTCTTCGCCGACCTCGGCGAGCGGGTTTTGCGTCGGCGGCAGGAGGAGCTGCACGCGCAGCGCGTTGCGGCCGGCGACCTCCTCCTCGCCGATGATATGGATGTCGGCGGCGCGCAGGGCGGCCAGCACGTCATCCGGCAGCGTCTCCAGCAGGGAGGTGCCAAAACGGGCGCCCTTGGCGGGCGGCCCCTTGGTCCGGTCGGTGACGGTGGCGATGTTCAGCAGCGGGTCGTAGGTCCAGGCCTCTTCGTCGTTGAACACCAAAATGAAGACGGCTTTGCGGTCCAGCCCTTTAAGCTCCGTTTCGGCGCGCAGATGGCGGGGGCGCTGCACCCACAGCTCGTACTCGAGGGCCTGGTCGTTTTTGCCCAGCAGGAGCCGGCCTTTGATTGTCTGCAGCTGTTGCAGCCGCGCGGCGGCCTCATCGGGCAGACGGTCGGCGTCGGGTGGGCGGTTTGTGAAGTAGAGGACGGCCAGCACGACAGCGGCCAGCACTGCCAGCCCGGCGACGGTTCCCGCGATCCATTTGCGATCCATCGGAAGGTTTTCGGTGGAGGGTTTATGGTTGTCAGTGGTCGCCGCGTCGTTTCGGTTTCAACATGGCCTGAAACGCTCCGCGACTCATCGATTCACTGCGCACCAGGTTCCGATTTCTCACATAGTCTCAGCATGAACGTTTGCTGCCAAATGCGCTGGAGAGAGAAAATCGGGAATCAGAACTTCAGTCCGAGTACGACCATCTCCACTGCCGGCATGAAACCCGGCCTATGTGATAGCAATGCAATCATGCTTATTGGCGCGACCTAAGAAATGGAATCTGTCATGGCAAGCATAACCGTGCGTCACCTTGAAGTACAGGAGACTGAAGCGCCGGCTGCGTATCGAGCAGCCGAAAACGGTCGTTCAATGGAACATGAAGCCCGCCACATCTTGAGAGCGGCACTCTATCCCAAGCCCCTTTGCAAGGACCTTGCGAGCGCGATTCGTGCCAGATTCGCGCCCCTGGGCGGGGTCGAACTGGACATCCCTCCCCGTTCACCCATGCGCAAGAATCGCCTTGATTTTACTCCAGCTCCTGAGAATGCTCATCCTGTATTTCAAGTGTCGTCTCGAGAAGCTAATGCTTGCCCGACTACGAGTCCCATCGAGAAGATCCAGAGTTGCCGCGCAAGCGGCTGAAGAACCTCTACCTGTCCAGCCGTCAGCGAAGCTGAGTTGCTCTGTGGGGTCGAGATACTGCCACCAGGTCGAAGACGAGACAGACTGCTCGAAGAAGTGATGGGGATGCTGCAGGAGGATTTTGATGGACGCCTCCTTCCCTTTGACAGCGCCGCAGCCCGGGCCTACGCCGTGGTCGCCGCGACTCGACGCGCCGCCGGCGCCTCCGGCAGGCAGCATCGGGCGCACACGTGGCCAGGAAGAGGACACCTACCGCATTAGCGGCCGGCACGACCGGCCCGTCAACAGTTCCCGCGGTTCATTTTCCGTCCATCGGTTCAAATTTTAATTTTCAGTTTTGGAATTCAGTAGCTATGGGCTTGACAAGTGAATTAGAATCACTTATAGCGTTTTCAGCTTGCCCAACATAGCGGGGCAGCATAAATTTGACCCCCGCCTTGTGCCTACGCAGCCGGGAGCAGATTCTCTATCAGTTTTCGTCAGGATGAAACGCACATCCAGAAACCTTTCCCGTTATCGCAGGAAGCCTAGAGAAGCCAGGATTGGTGAAGACGATTTCTTGTTTTGTTCTCAGCAATCGGGCTCAACAAGGGCTCCCCTTGCCCGTATTGCAAGAGGCGGAGGGCCTAAATCCATGATGAAATCGCGATGCAGATCAGGATTATCACTAAGTGCGTCAAACGGAGGCCATAAGTATGACGCTCCCTATATTGCTTAGTTCGATCTGGCTTAGACCATAGATTTCTGCCCAGCGTTAGCCTGCGATGCTCCAATGGAGGTTTAACTATCGCGGTTTAACCTACGGATTTCCAGCAACAATACTGGCAGACCTATGTGAGGCAATTTTGGAAGCCGATATGGAGGGTTCACGCCAAGCAGGATTTGCCTGACTGCTCATTTGCTAATGAGGGGATTCGCAAGATTGGTCATAAGATTGACGAAGCGACAGGCTATCAAGAAGCTCCGAAGAGCTAGCCTTAGCAAATCCTAGAGCAGATACATTGCAAATGATCTGCAAAAATGGAACCAAATCCAAAGGAATTTTATGAAGAAATCTATCGCCTTCAAGGATGGGAATATCCCCAAGGGGAGGAAATTTCCCGCAATTCTATGGACATACACGAATGACATCGTATACAGGTCGGCTAGCTCCATAAGTCCTCGAAAGTCGTTGCGGGAGAAGGTCAGTCCGACTCTTACCCACAGCGTAGAGCGTCAAACATCATGCAGATATCTCATCGGCACATTACGGTCCCCTGCGGGAGCACTTAGCCTCGGGTAATCGAGATTGATCAAAGGTTCAAACGGCTTGGGCCGGTTTTCAACCGGCGCGCTTGCAAACATCCTATCATAGGGACGAACATGGAACTTCCATTTGAAGAATTCGACATGGAAAGCTAAGGTTGTTTTGACGACCCAAAGCCCATAGCTAAATTCTTCAGTTCTTGGTGGATCGCTAGTCTTATGTCGGCCTCAACGCGACGGGCAGGAGAGTCCGATCCGACACAAATTCCTATTGTTCAAAAGTCCGTGAACGTTTGTGAAATCCCTGCGCTCATTCGTCGAATACACTTTGCCACGCGGCTTATCCAGGACGTTTGTTTACGAAGTCCCCATCAAACGTTAGAGTAGGAGGCGAGCGCCACTAATTTGGGCTAATGCGATGATATGTGTGTCATTGGAGCGACATCTCCGTTCCATTTCTTGAAGTTCACTCCTCCTTTTCATCCCAACTTCAATGGATGTCTCCCGTCTCAACTTTCCCGGCAAGAATCGCTTGTTGAATCCGTGGCCCTCCTCACTTTTGGGCCTTCCCGTCATTGAGTTCGTCAAGAAGCTTTCTGCCAACAAGCCGAATGAGAACCAGAGTTGAGCTTCTTGAGATTTCGCCAGCCTCTGGACGATTGGTCCGAACACTTCTGTGAGAAACGTTCCCGTCAACAATTGCACACATTTCCTATAACCCCAATGATTTTGCTGTTTCTTCATGAAGAAATTGCGGTAGCTGCGGGCGCGTTATTGAAGTTGCCCGCGATTTCGTCGAAATTTCCAGTGAGTGAATGCGCACATCCAGGTTCATCCCGTTCGAAGAAAAGGAGCGAGACATCTTCAGGTTTCAAGGCCCCCGCTCTGTCACGAACATCCATGCGCACGCGATCGATCAGGATCACTGTGCGTCTCGACGATAAGTTGACGCTCCCTGTTCGCGATCTGACAGAACAAACTGCCAAGCGCAGCCTGCGCGCTGGGGTGAAGGTGTACTTCCGGCTGCTGCAAAAGGAACAGCGGCGGCGCGTCTGGTCGCAGCAACTCGGTTATCGGAAGCAGCGCTTGGCTGACGCCATATCCGACGTCAATGAGATTGCGCAATGGGCCCTTTAATTTGCTTCCAGTTTTTCTGACTTGAATCTGGAATGGTCGCTGTCTCTCCGTCCCAGCCGCTTTATGGAGATTTCATCGAACAGACCAGCTTCCTTACCAAATTCCTGTACGCCTTTTCCGAGTTCAGTCCACTCTTTTTTGCGCCGCGTAAACACGTCCGCGAGATACATCGGCACATAGTCCCCCTCAGGGTCCCGGGTGGGTCGGGATGGATCATAGGTGCGGCGCGGCTTGGAACGCACTGGCGCGCTGGCCGGACGCTCGTCGAAGTAACGGCTGTCAAACCAAGGAAGTCTTCGGAGAATCTCGTATTCTTCAGAACTAAATGGAGGAGAGCCATCAAGCGGTTTGAATTCCGGGCCTCCTTCTTGGTTTTCCTCAGAAATTGACGATCTTCTAAAGTGAAAACGCGGGGGCATCATAAGTTCTTGAATTGAGTATCGTATTTCTCTACTCTCTGCTCTCGCTCTTCTCCCATCTCCCCCTCTGTGTCATCAACTTTAATGAGATAGTCAATGCAATCGAAACGTCCTATCCGAGTGTCGCCGCAAACGTCTCCCAACAGGAAATGGAGATCGTGCCAACTTTCCCAAATGTTACGCCAAAATGGTATGCATAATGCCGTGCGTAACCTTTTTGAAGAAGGGCCGTCGAAACTGCCGGCTGCGTATTCGAGCTCAGCCGAAAACGGTCGCCTTCAATGTGAGCGAGTCAAAAGCCCAGATCATACATCATCCTTGAAGTCCGGAATCTTGTAGTCGTTGGCTATCGCAAGGGCCCCTATGGCCAGGAAGGACCTTGCCCGAGCTGTTCTCTCGTGCCAGGAGCGTGAGCGGTGCCCCTGGGCCGTCTGATCTTCCCGAACTGGACATCTCCTCCCCGTTCACCCATGCGCAGAACGGCCCGATTCGAGCTGAAGCGGACAACCCGGTGATCACGCCCCGCATTGCCCTACCGCGTCCGCTCCATGAAGGCGCGCAAGGGCCGGGCAGGATCCGCTCGGGCGCCTTCTTCGGCCAGAAAATGTCCGCAATCGCTGAACTCGTGCACTTCAACGTCGCTCAGCTCGGACTGCCAGCGCTTGAGCTCCTTCGCGCGGAAGGCGATGTCCTTGAAACCCCAGAAGATGAGCGCCGGCTTGGCGCTGAACGCGGCGCGTTCGTCCCAGATCGAGCGCAGCCAGTCGGTAGCGCCGATGATATGTCCGGGAAAGGCGGCGCAAGCGGCACGCGCGTTGGGCGCGGGCTGCGCGTCGCGATAGTGCGCCATCACCTCCGGCGTCAGCGCCTGCTTCTGCGCGACGGCCATCGGCAGAACCCTGTTGACGAAAAAGTTGTGGCGCTTGATGAGATATTGCCCCAGCCAACTCGCCATGAAGAAGCTGAAAAACAGGTAGTGCGGATCGCGCGCGACCGGCCAGCACCAGGTGTTGGCAATGACAAGCCGCTTGACCCGCTGCGGATGCTTGCGGGCGAAATCAAGGCCGATCGGCCCGCCCCAATCGGTCAGGTAGAGGGTCAGGTCGTGCAGGTCGAGATGGTCGAGCAGGGCCGCGACCGCGGCGGCGTGGGCTTCAGGCCGGTGGTCGGCGGGCTGATCGCTGCGCGATGAAAGGCCGAAGCCGATATGGTCGGGGGCGATGCAGCGGAACTGGCCGCGCAGCTCCTTGACCAGGTGGCGAAACTCGAAGGACCAGGCCGGGTTGCCGTGCAGGAAAAGGAGCGGCTCGCCCGCGCCCTCGTCGATGTAGTGCATCGCGTGGCCGGACGGCGTGGTGAAGAAGTGGCTTTCAAAGGGGAAGATCTCGTCCGATACCCATGCAGGGCGCGCGGGAGTTTCAGGCTGGCTCAAGGGGAACTCTCCTGTGATGGGAGGAAGGCGGCATTACATCCAGATCCGGAGCGGGGCATCTTCATCGTCGGGGTCGGGCGATGCGGCCTGGCCGTTGCCGGCAGGGGCGCCGTCATGCTCGGCGGGGGCTGCGGGCGGCGCGGGGAGCGGGACCGGTTCAGCCTCTGCGCTCGGCGCGGCCTCCTCGGGAACGGGCTCCGCCGCGACTTCGCTTTCCCCATCGCTTTCCCCTTCACTTTCTCGGTCGCTTTCCGCTGCGTCCTGGAGATAGACCTCACGGCCCTGGCTGCGGCCCCGGTCCGGGCCCAGAACGCCGGCTGCCTCGAGCTGCCCCACGAGACGGCTGGCGCGGTTGAAGCCGACGCGCAGCTTGCGCTGGAGTATCGTGACCGAGCCGCGGCCGGCCTCGTTCACCACCTGCACGGCCTCGTCGAAAAGCTCATCGCGTTCGCCGTCGGCCGGCGGCGGTGCGGATATGTGCGTTGGCCCGTCGTCCTCTGCGACGAGAGCGAGCGTTTTATCCTCTTCTTTCTGCGGCGCGTCCGTCTCTCTATTTTCCGGGGGTGCGGCGAGAGATGTGGGCTGCGGGGTGAGGAACGGGAGGGGAAGGCTCTCCTCTTCATCTTCTCCATGTCCCTGGAGATAGCTCTCCAGTTTGTGGAAGTTCTGCCAGTAGCGGACGATGCGGTTGGTCTCCGGGTCGTCGAGGAACGCGCCCTGCAAACGCTCGAGCTTGCTTGCGTCCGGGGCCATGAAGAGCATATCGCCGCGCCCCAGCAGGCTTTCGGCGCCGGGCAGGTCGAGGACGACGCGGCTGTCGATCTGGCTGGTGACGGCGAAGGCGATGCGGGCCGGAAAGTTGGCTTTGATCAGGCCGGTGATGACATCGACCGAGGGCCGCTGGGTGGCGACGATCAGGTGGATGCCGACGGCGCGAGCCATCTGCGCCAGCCGGATCACGTGTTTCTCGACCTCCTCGGGCGCGGCCATCATCAGGTCGGCCATCTCGTCGATGACGACGACGATATAGGGCAGGGTCTCCTCGCCCAGTTTGCGCAGATAGGCGTTGAAACGCTCCAGGTCGCGCACGCCGGCCTGGTTCAGGAGCTGGTAGCGCCGCTCCATCTCCTTGATGCACCAGAAGAGCATTCCCGCGGCGCGGTCCACGTCGGTGACGACCGGGCTCAGGAGATGGGGTGTGCCGTTGTAGACGGTCAGCTCGACCATTTTGGGGTCGATCATGAGCAGCCGCAGCGTTTCGGGCGTGTGCGTCAGCAGCAGACAGCCGATGATCGAATTGATGCAGACCGACTTGCCGGTCCCGGTGGCGCCGGCGATCAGCAGATGGGGCATGCGCGTGAGGTCGGTGATGACCGGTTTGCCGCGCACGTCCTCGCCCAGCGCGATCGGCAGGCGGCCGCGCGCCTGCACGGCCTCGAACGCCTCGCTCTCCATCAACTCCTTGAGGCCGACATTGTTGCTCTCCGAATTGGGCACCTCGATGCCGACATAGCTTGTCCCCGGGATCGGCGCCTCGATGCGCACGGTGCGCGCCGCGAGCGCCAGCGCAAGGTCGTTCGTGAGGCTGGCGATCTTGCTGACCTTGACCTTGGTGCGCTTGACCTCGCCGCGCACCATCCGCTCGATATAGCCGGGACGGATCAGATATTGTGTGACGGTGGGGCCGGCGTTGACGCCTTCAAAGTCGGCCGGGACGCCGAAGAGGGCCAGCGTCTCCTCCAGCAGCCGCCCGCGGTAGCGGATCAGATCGTCGCTGTCGCTCGACCGGTCCCAGAAATCCAGCATATCGTTCAGCTGTGGGAGTTCCCACGCCGGCTGCGTCCTGCCGTTTCTGGCCGGCAGCTGATCTTCGGCGCCGAGCATCGAAAGCTGATTGTCGGAAACGGCAAGCTCGTGCGCGTCCGCTTCGCGTCCGTCTTCTGCGGCGTGGCCGGCGTGCGCCGGCGCTGAGAGCGGCGTGGCGGGCGGCGTCAGCGGGGAGATTGCGGGCCTGTCCTTTTTCTCTCCGTTGCCGAAACCGGGGAAGTTCATCTGCTGGCCTTCGCGCCACGTTTGGCGCCAGGTCGTGCGCAGGCTCTCCCAGCCATCGAGGGCCATGTCGGCGCCGCCATCCCAGAGCGTCTCCCACAGGCGGCGGCCGCTGACCATGGCCAGCCCCAAGAGGGCGCCGCAGACGAGCAGCGTCCATGCGCCCCAGCCGGGCAGCCCGTCCTCAAGCAGATTGGCGATGAAGAGACCGAGCGCGCCGCCGGCGCCGCCGGCGGCAATGCGCGCCGCGCGCGACAATGAAGGCAGCCACAGGGTGATGGCGGTGATGTAAGCCAGAAATACGAGCAGCAGACCGGTGGGGATGCGCCAGGGCAGGATGGGCAGCGCCCGCTTTGCGCCGGCGCGCGTGCTCGAGCCGTCGATGACGTGCAGGACCATCCACAGGCCGAGGAAGCCGGTCAGCAGGGGTACGCCGGCCACACCGTCGCCGGTGGCGGCGCGCAGGAGATCGATCCAAAAACCGGTTACGCTGCCGCGCGAGCCGGTGAGCAGGCTGAGGAGCGTGAAGACCGAGACCAGCACGAGGGCGAGGCCGACGATTTCAAAACGGGTGACGGCCGCCAGCCCGTCCACGACCTGCCTCAGCGGATTCGCATTTCTCTTTCGACGTCGTTTGGCTGCCATGTCAGGTGAAATCCTTGTGCCGCCGCGTCAACCGGGCCAACGCGCCCCCATCCAGCCCTACAGACGCGGCGACCGCGGCAGACCGCTCTACTGTCCAATTCACGTACGGGAAAAGAACAAACGTTCCCAAGACAGTATAGCAGCCAACCAGGATTTCACCAACAGTTTTTGAATGTGATTGCAGCTTGACACGGCGACGTTTCGTCTGCGTTTTGCAACCGAAACGCGGACGCGTTAACTGCCGGAACTCGGAACTGACAACCCGGAACTCGGAACTCGAAACTCGGAACCGGCGACTGGCAACTGGCAACTGGCAACTGACCACTGGCGACTGGCGACTGGCAACTACACCTGGATCACGACCGGCAGGATCATTGGCCGGCGGCCCATTTCATTGCTGCAGAAGCTGGCCAGCGCGTTGCGGATGCGGCGGGAGAGCGCGGAGGGCGCGACCTTGCCCTTGACCTCGCTGCGCACGATCTCCTCGGCGCGCAGAATCAGCCCTTCGTTGTCGCGAATATAAACGAAGCCGCGGCTGATGATCTCGGGCCCGTAAAGAATCGAGCCATCGAACTCGTCCAGCGCGAGGATGCAGACCAGGAAGCCGTCGCTGCCCAGGTGGCGGCGGTCGCGCAGCACAACGCCGCCGACATCGCCGACGCCCAGCCCGTCGACAAAGACGTGGTTGGCGCTGACATGCTCGCCCAGCCGCGCCTGCACCTCGTCCTCCTCCTCCTCGAAACGGCCGAATTCAACGACCTGGCCATCTTCGACCACAAAGACGCGCTCGGACGGGATGCCGGTGCTCTGCGCCAACTCGCCGTGGAGGACGAGATGGCGGTAGGCGCCGTGCACCGGTATGAAGTAGCGCGGGCGCACCAGCTCCAGCATGCGGCGGTAATCGTCCTTGCCGCCGTGCCCGCTGACGTGAACGTCGTCGGAGATCTCGTGGTAGACGACGCGTGCGCCGCGGCGGAAGAGGTTGTCGACGGTGCGGTTGAACAGCTCCTCGTTGCCGGGGATCGGCGTCGCGCTGAGCACGACCGTGTCCCCCGGGCGCAGGCTGATCTGGCGCTGGTCGCCCATGCTCATTCGCACCATGGCGCTGGTCGGCTCGCCCTGGCTGCCGGTGGCGATGATCGTGACCTTGTGCGAGGGCAGCGCCTCCATCTCGTGCGCGGTCAGGAGCTCGTCCTGGCGGATATCGAGATAACCGAGGCCGATTGCGATCTTGACGTTGTTGACCATCGAGCGCCCGATCATGCCGACGCGGCGGCCATGTTTGCGCGCGATGTTGATGATCTGTTGCACGCGGCTGATGTTGCTGGCGAAGGTCGCCAGGATGACGCGGCCGTCAACCCTGTCAAAGATCTCGTCGAGCATATCCTCGACCTTGGTTTCGCTCGGCGTGCTCCCCTCCGTCTCGACGTTGGTGCTGTCGCCGAGCAGGAGCAGGACGCCCTCATCGCCCCAGCGCTGCAGCTTGTCCACTTGGGTGAGCTTGCCGTCGACCGGCGTGTCGTCGAACTTGTAATCGCTGGTGAGGATGACGCGGCCGGCGGGCGTGGAGACCGAGACGCCCACACTGTCGGGAAAGCTGTGGCAGGTGTGGAAGAACTCGACCGTGAACGGCTCCAGCGCGATCACGTCATCTTCCGTGACCGTATGCAGCTCCGTCTGGGCCAGCAGACCGTGCTCGGCCAGCTTGCCCTGCAGCAGCCCCATGGTGAGCGCGGTGGCGTAGACCGGCGCGTCCAGCCCCTGGTCGATCAGGTAGGGCAGTGCGCCGATGTGGTCCTCGTGGCCGTGTGTCAGCACGATGCCGCGAATCCAGTCCAGCCGGTTGAGCAGGTACTCGCTCTCGGGGATGACGACATCGACGCCGTGCATGTCGCTGTCGGGAAACATGAGGCCGGCGTCGACGATCAGGATGTTTTCGCCGGACTCGAGCAGCATAATATTTTTTCCGATTCCGCCGAGGCCGCCCAGCGGGATCACCCGCAGTTGGGCCGCGGCGGCGTCGACATCGGCCCGCTCGGTGTCGGCGGGCGCTAACTGTATTTGTTCCATTCAATTTCTCCTTTACAAGGCGATGCAGACGCGCGGTCTGCGTCGCCGGGAATTTCGTCTAACACAAAAACGCCGGGCAGCGTCAGCTCCCAGCGTGAGCATCATGAATCGATTTTACCTGCCAGTATTCAACATATTCGCGTTATACGAGAAGCGAGGGGAAAGCCTCCCTCCCGCTGCTCACGACCTGCTCCTCTCCGGTTTCTGCGTTCTATTGTACCCTTGAATCGACTTTTTGTCCAGATAACCGCTCAATAGACACCGAGGTAGCGGTCCAGCTCCCACTGCGAGACAAAGTTGCGGTAGCTGTCCCACTCCTGGTTCTTGGCCTCGACATAGCGTTCGAAGACGTGCTGGCCGAGCGCGTCCTGCACGACTTCGTCCTGGCGCAGCGCTTCGAGCGCCTCGCCCAGGTTGCCCGGCAGCGTCTCGAGGCCGGAGCGGTCGCCGTTCATCTGGTAGAGGTCCTCTTCGGCCGGCATCGGCGGGTCGAGCTTGCGTTCGATGCCGTCGAGGCCCGCGGCCAGCATGACGGCGAAGGCGAGATAGGGATTGGCGCTGGGGTCGGGGCAGCGCAGCTCGCAGCGCGTGCTCTGGGGGCGGTTGGGGTTGATGCGGGGGATGCGGATCAGGGCGCTGCGGTTTGTGCGCCCCCACGAAACGTAGACCGGCGCCTCGTAGCCGGGCACCAGCCGTTTATAGCTGTTGACCAGCGGCGCGATGATCGGCGTAATCGCGGCGGCGTGCGCAAGCTGACCGGCGATAAAGTGGAGCGCGGTCTTGCTGAGGCCGTACTCGTCGCTCTCGTCGTACATGCAACTCTCGTCCTCGCCATATTTCCAGAGGCTCTGGTGAACGTGCATGCCGCTGCCGTTTACGCCGGTGATCGGTTTGGGCATGAAGGTACAGTGCAGCCCGTTCTTCTGCGCGATCGCCTTCAGGGTCGTGCGCAGGGTGATGGTGTTGTCGGCGGCGGCGAGCGCGGGGCCGTACTGGAAGTCGATCTCGTTCTGGCCGCTGGCGACCTCGTGGTGGGAGGCCTCGACCTTGATGCCGAGGGCATTGAGCGCGTCGACCATCTGTCTGCGCACGCCGTGGGCCGAATCGGAGCTGACGTCGAAGTAGCCGGCCTCGTCGTGCGGCGTCAGGGGGTAGAGGCTGTTGTCCGGGTGGCGGCGGAAGAGGAAGAACTCCAGCTCCGGGCCGACCAGAAAGTCGAAACCCAACTCCTTGGCGCGGTTGAGCTGGCGGCGCAGGATGAAACGCGGATCGCCGCTGAAGGGTTCGCCGCTGGGTGTAAAGACATCGCAGACGACGCGCGCGGTGGACAGCTCCATCTCCCAGGGGATCGGCATGAAGGTATTCAGGTCGGGCACGAGGTACATATCGCTCTCGGCGATGCGGGCGAAGCCTTCGACCGAGCTGCCGTCGAACCAGACGCCGTTCTCGACGGCGCGGTCCCACAGCTCAATCGGGATCGTAACCTGTTTGACGATGCCCACGATATCGCTGAACTGCAGGCGCACAAAACGCACATTATGGCGTTTGATCGTATCGTCGATCCCCTCAAGCGCCTCCATCAGCCTTTCATCGGTGAATGCGTCCAATAGCATGCTTGCGTTCCCCTTTCGGATAGTTTTCAGTAGTCAGTTTTCAGTTTTCAGTTCGTAGTGGGCGGTCACTGAAGACGAGAGACTGAGAGCTGAAAACTTTGCAACCGTCGGTATGGAAGAAAAAGGGGGCGGGCACAGTGCCGCGCGCCGCCCCCTCATCGAAAAACATGGCTGGCCGTCGACAATCTGCGGTCAGTGTAGAAGCCGGCAACTGGCAACCGATCACTAACAACTGGCCACTGCAGTCTAGATGCCGTAGTACATCACGAATTCCTGCGGATGCGGGCGCAGGCGCACGGGATCGATCTCTTCAAGCCGCTTGTACTCGATGTAGGCCTCGAGCAGGTCGGGCGTGAAGACGCCGCCTTCGAGCAGGAAGTCGCTGTCCTCTTCGAGCGCGTCGAGGACCTCGCCCAGGCTGCCCTTGACCATCTCGACTTCCTGGAGGACATCCTCTTCGTACAGGTCGATCTCAGCGGGGTCGCCGGGGTCGATCTTGTTCTTGATGCCGTCCATGCCGGCCATCACCATCGCGGCGAAGGCAAGGTAGGGGTTGGCGCCGGGGTCGGGGCAGCGGAACTCGATGCGTTTGCTCTTGGGGGAATGGCTGTACATCGGGATGCGGCAGGCGGCGGAGCGGTTGCGGGCCGAGTAGGCGACAACGACCGGGGCCTCGTAGCCGGGCACCAGACGGCGGTAGCTGTTGGTGAGGGGGGCGCAGAAGGCCAGCAGCGCGTTGATGTGCTTGAGCAGGCCGCCGGTGTAGTGCAGCGCCATTTCGCTGAGGCCGGCGTACTGGTCGCCGGCGAAGAGCGGCTCGCCGCCCTTCCACAGGCTCAGGTGCGTGTGCATGCCGGAGCCGTTGTCCTCGTAGAGGGGCTTGGGCATGAAGGTGACCGTCTTGTCGTTCGCCTTAGCGACGTTCTTGATGATGTACTTGTAGAGCTGCACCTGGTCGGCCATCTGCAGCAGCGGCTTGAACTTCATATCGATCTCGGCCTGGCCGGCGGTGCCGACCTCGTGGTGATGCACCTCGATGTCGATACCGGCATCGATCATCTTGCGCGTCATTTCCGAGCGGACATCCTGCAGCGTGTCGTAGGGGGAGACGGGGAAGTAGCCCCGCTTGAGGCCGACCGAGTGGCCGCCGCTCATTTCGCCCGAGTTCCACGGCGCCTCGACGCTGTCGACGTAGTAACCGGCGGTGTGCTGGCCGGCTTCGTAGGAGACAGCGTCAAAGATGAAGAACTCGGCTTCCGGCCCGACGAAGATCGTGTCGGCGATGCCCTCGGATTCGACGTAGCTGGCCGCTTTGCCGGCCACGTTGCGCGGGTCGCGGCTGTAGGCCTCGCCCGTCAGCGGATCGTAGACATTGCAGATGGCGCTGAGCGTCGGCATGGCGCAAATCGGGTCGATGATTGTGGTGCTTGGGTCCAGGCGCAGCACCATGTCACTGTTCTCGATGCTCTGGAAGCCGCGAATCGAAGAGCCGTCAAAGCCCAGTCCCTCATCGACCGCCTCATCGGCGTCGAACTCCTCGACCGGAATGGTGAAGTGATGCCACTGGCCGAACAGGTCGGTGAACTTGACGTCCACCATCTGAATGTGGTTGTCCTGGATGGCGCTGACCAGGTCGGCTTTTGTGCTTACGTTGAGTTTCATTCCTCGGTTAATCCTTTCGCAGATGGCGTGGGGTCCGTTTTGGCTGCCGCCGGCGCCGGGCAGGCGCGGCGGCGTTCAAGAAACGACCTGAAAACTGGAAACTAAAGAACGATAGCCGTATCAGTATAACCGCATTGTGCGGCGCAACTATGGACAAAGCGAATAACGATTGCCCATTTTTCTTTGTGCAAATTGTATGATCTTGTCAATCGGCATCTGCGTAAGGCGCGGCGCCCCGGGAGGGCGCCTCCCACACGCGAAAACGGCGGCCCAGGCTGTCCGGCCCTGGTCCGGCGCTGCTGCCGGTCGCGCTGCGCCGGGAAACGCTACGCAAAGTACTCGGTTGTGGTAATGATGTTCAGCTGGGTCTCCAGCATCTCCAGGGGTATACCCGTCAGATTGGCGCTGCCCGCGGCAGCCGTCACAATCATGAAGGCCGTTATCAGCAGGAAGAGCAACAGCAGCAGGGCGAAAGTCTTGGGGTGGTGTCGTGTAGTGCAGGTCATTGTTCTCTCTCCAGGTAGTAACAGTGTCAGTTCAGTAATATATGTAGCTACCTATTAAGATACAGCAGCGGCCTGCGCACGTCTACCGGAATCGTGGACAAAGATGGCCGGCCGCCGATTGTGCATGTTGTCGATCCTGGAGAGTTCTGCTGCGGGCGCCGGGCGATTCAGGCGGGCTGCGTGTTGCGGCGGCAGGCTAGCGGCCAATGTTCTCCTCCGTTCCGGTGTTGTACAGGCTCTCGATGACGCCGAACGAGTCTTGGGCGGGAGCCGGGCTGCTCGACAGCGCCGGCAGGACAACAATCATCATCACGACCAGTGCGATCAACAGAACAACGGCATATGCCACTTGGCGGTCCTGTGCAACCAGGTTCATTTTTGCAACTCCTCCGTCTCTTGCGATGCCAGAACAGGGAAACAGTTCGTGCTTCCGACCTGTGTACGGTACGGCGACCGGCGCCTCAGAATAAGCAGATTCGCAAATTGGCAGCCGCCGGTCGTGCGCATTTTGCCCTGGAATGCCCCTTCCGCGACGGCGCCCTGCCGTCTTCAACCATCTGAGACGACGCCGGCGCTGGAAAAGTTCGAATTAGGGAGGGGTCGGGCGCGATCTGCTGCCTATGGCGGTGCGCGCGCCGGCCGAGGTGGAGATGTGGTATAATGCGCCCGCGCTGAAGCGGGGGCCGGCCGTCCTAGCCGTCCGACCCGCTTTCACCGGGCGCAAACCCACCGAGAGCTGAAGACCGGAAGCGATCAAGATGCCCAAGGCCGCCCTCTACCGCAACGACCCCACAGTCCGGATCGTAACCGGCGCCTGTCCGCACGATTGCCCGGACACTTGCAGCTGGCAGATCGCAGTCGACCGCAAGGAGGGGCGCGCGCTCGATATCTGGGGCCACCCCGACCATCCGGTGACGCAGGGAACGCTGTGCGGCAAGGTGGACCGCTATCTCGAGCGGGTCTATCACGCCGACAGGGTGCGCCATCCGCTGCGGCGCGCGGGGCCGAAGGGCAGCGGCCGCTTCGAGCGCATCACCTGGAACGAGGCGCTGGCCGGGATCGCGGCGCGGCTGCGGTCGATCATCGACGCATGGGGGCCGGAGGCGGTGCTGCCCTACTCCTACGCGGGCACGATGGGCTGGCTGCAGCAGGATGGGATGTCGGGCCGTTTTTTCCAGCAGATGGGCGCGAGCCGCCTGGCGCGCACGATCTGCTCGGAGGCGGGATTTGAGGGCTACCTCTATACGATCGGCTCGACGATCGGCGTTGAGCCGGAGGATTTCGCGCACGCTCGGCTGGTCATCATCTGGGGCAGCAATACGCTGACGAGCAATCTGCATCTGTGGCCGTTCATCCAGGCGGCGCGCAAGCAGGGCGGGCGCGTCATTGTGATCGACCCGGCGCGCACGCGCACTGCCCGCGCGGCCGACGAGTGGATTCCAATCCGGCCCGGGACCGACGGCGCGCTGGCGCTGGCGATGATGCACGAAATCATCGACGCCGGGCTGCACGACCGCGACTACGTTTCGGCCCACACGGTCGGCTTCGAGCAGCTGGCGGAACGGGTGCAGGAATGGACGCCGCAGCGGGCGGCGGAGATCACGGGCGTCGCGGCCGAACGGATCAGCGAGCTGGCGCGCGAATATGCGACGACGGGGCCGGCGGCGATCCGGGTCAACTACGGGATGCAGCGCCACTACGGCGGCGGCATGGCGATGCGCAACATCACCTGTCTGCCGGCGCTGGTGGGGGCGTGGCGGGAGCGGGGCGGCGGCATCCAGCTCAGCACGAGCGGGCAGCTGCGCCAGCTGGAGACGGGCGGGCTGCAGCGGCCCGACCTGCAGAGGGGCGGCATCCCGCGCACGATCAACATGAACCGGCTGGGCGATGCGCTCAGCGTGGACCGGGCGCGGCTGGCTGCGGCCCACTACGCGCCGCGGCCGGTTGACCGCAAACCGACGCTCCGCGGAGGCCGGGCCGGCGGTGAAGGCGCTGATCGTCTACAACAGCAACCCGGCCGCGGTGGCGCCGGACCAGGGGGCGGTGCAGGCCGGGCTGGCGCGCGAGGACCTGTTCACGGTGGTGCTTGAGCATTTCCAGACCGACACGGCCGACTACGCTGATTACCTGCTGCCGGCGACGACGCAGGCTGAGCACTGGGACCTGCAGCGCATGTACGGGCACCACTACCTGGCCCTCAACCGGCCGGCCATCATGCCCGTGGCCGAGGCGCGGCCCAACAGCGCCATCTTCCGCGGGCTGGCGCAGGCGATGGGGTACACGGACAGCGCCTTTTACGAGGATGACGAGACCATCCTGCGCAACTTCGTGGAGGACCAGCAACATCCGCTTTACGAGCCGGTGACGTGGGAAGCGCTGCTGGAGAAGGGGTTTGTGCGCCTCAATCTGCCGCAGCCCTACCTTCCTTTCGCCGAGGGCAACTTCCCGACGCCGAGCGGAAAGTGCGAATTCTACAGCGAACGCATGGCGCGCGACGGCTACGATCCGCTGCCGGCCTATACGCCGCCGAATTCGGAGGTCGGTGGTCAGTGGCCGGTGGCGAGTGGAAACGGTGAGGAGGGGGAGAACGGCGCGGGCGGCACGCGGTCAGTCGACAGTACGCTGGCCTGTATTTCGCCGCCGGCGCATTCCTTTCTCAATTCGTCGTTTTCGCACCTGGAGCGGTTCCGCGGCCGCGAGCGGGAACCGCTGCTGTGGATCCATCCGCAGGACGCGAGCGTGCGCCGTATCGACGACGGCGCCCGGCTGCGGGTGTGGAACGGGTTGGGCGAGGTGCGGCTGACCGCGCGCGTGACCGATGACATCATGGCGGGGACGGTGCTGGCGCCGGGCATCTGGTGGAACAAGCACAGTGTCGACGGCCGCAACGTGAACCAGCTGACGCCGCAGGATGAGACGGACATGGGCGCGTCGGGCAGTTTTTATGATGTGCGGGTGTGTGTGGAGCGGGTGTAGGGAGTTTTTAGTTTCTGGTTTTTAGTTTTTCGTGGACACCAGGCTCTACGCGTGCGAGGCTGTTGCAGTTGACGTTGCAGTTACCAGGAACTCAAAACTAGAAACTCAAGACCGCGGTTCATCAACCTCTCGGATTTATCCACGAATTTACACGAAGAAAACCCTCATGGATTTCCCCTGCCGTGGGCGGCCAGGCGGGCGCCGTTGGCGACAGTAGGATGCCTACCTATAGGATTGCCGTCCATCAGTGGAAGAAGCTGTAGGCACTTTTGCAAAGATACCTTTGTGCCCATGCGGGGCAAGGGGTGAAGCGTTGCCGTTTCGTCGGGGCAGTTCACTGGATTCTGGGCGCCGGCGTTCTTCCACCGCCCCTGCACCATGACGGCCCGGGCGGGGCGCCGGCTGCAGTCATTCGCTGCGCCAAGCCCACGCGTCGGGATTGCCCACTGAGCCGATCACCCAAGCCTGCTGTTGCTGCGGCCGCCTTTACGCGGCGGACGATGGCAGACTCCTCATACCGATAACAGGATCATCTTCGACGGCGCCGTTGCGGATCGCTTCGAGGGCCGGCACTGTCGATGGTGCGATCTCCACGACCTCCCCTTTCGCCTTCCTGATCGGTCTTTGAGCGGGCAATCGTGATCCGGCCCGAAAGACGGCCTAATCCGTCGTTTCACCCTCCGCCATGCGGTACCCGACACGCGGCACGGTGAAAATATATTTTGGGCTGGTCGCGTTGTCGTGCAACTTGCGGCGCAAAGTCTTCACGACAGTGCGCAGCGGCCGGTTGTCGTAGACGTCGTCCGCGTCCCAGATGCGCCGAAGGAGAGAATCGTGCGTCAGCGGACGCCCGGCGCTGCCTGCAAGTTCGCAAAGCAAACGGTACTCGGTGACAGTCAGTTGCACCGCCTCCCCGCCAATAGTCACCCTCCGCCTGTGATAATCTATCTCCAACTCTCCCGCCACGTAAGGCTCGACCTGACCTGGGCCGCCTTGCTTGCGCAGGGCTGCTCTGATACGTGCCGTTAGTTCGGTTGTCGAGAAGGGTTTAACAATATAGTCAACGGCGCCAAGGTCGAGAACCCGGGCAATCGTTTCGTCTCTGTTATATCCGGACAGAAAGATAATCAGCGTCTCGGAGATGGCCAAAATCCTCTTCATCAGTTCGATGCCGTCGTCACCGGGCAGCATCAGGTCGATCAACACCAGGTCGGGCCTGTTCATCTCGAAAAGAGTGAGCGCTTCATCGGGGTCGCCCGTCACGAGCGGCATGTAATCCGCCCTGATCAGTGCGTCGCGCACGAATCGCAGCGTCTGCGGGTCGTCATCCACCACCAGGATGTGGGTCTGTCTTGTCGTCGTCCGGCCCAGGGCGGCGGTTTGGTCGGCGGGATGAACTGCGTTGCTCTCGATTGCATCTTCAACCGCCGGCAGCGTAAATGTGAAGCGGCTGCCCAGGTGAGGACCGTCGCTCTCAGCCCATATGCGCCCGCCATGCGCCTCCACGATCCCCTTGCAGATGGCCAGGCCCAGCCCTGTTCCACTGCTGCCTCCGTCCGGACTTCGTTCTTCCTCGCTGAAATGCGAAAACCTGCTGAACAGTTGGGAGAGACGCGCCGCCGGTACCCCTACGCCCTCATCTTTAACCGAAATTGCGACATGCACCTCCTCCCGCACAGCCGTCACGGTGATTGTCGATGACTCTTTCGAGTATGCGGCCGCGTTGGCCAGCAGGTTGCTCAAGACCTGAACAACGCGCCGTCTGTCCGCCATGACCAGGGGCAGGTTGGGGGCGATGTCGATGTGAATGTTGTTTCTGCCGCCCCCGCTCAGGAACGCGTTGCGGGCTTCATCCACGATATCGGCGACGGCAGAAGGTAGTGGATTCACTGCCAGTGTGCCCATCTCGATGCGCGCCACGTCCAGAAGATCGTTGATCATGCCGCGCATGTTATCCGCCTGCTCGTTAATGATGCGGTGGAACTGCAGCATCTCAGCGGGGTCGAGAGGGGAGGAGGCCTCCAGCAACGTGGTTGCAGAGCCTTTGATGGAGCTCAGAGGCCGCCTCAGTTCGTGGCTGACCATCCCCAGAAACTCGGCCCTCATCCGCTCCATCTCCTCCAGCGGTGTCAGGTCCTGCATCGTGATGACGACCGATTGGACCTCTCCGTCCTCCGAATAGATGGGGGTGGCGTTGATTAGGGTGGTGACGCTGCGACCGTCCGGGGCCCGGAGGACGATCTCTTCAGCGCGCACCGTTTCACCGACGCTAAGAAACTGACTCAGCGGGAAATCGCTCAGGGAGATTTCGTGCCCGCTCGCCCGCCGAATGGTCAACTCTCCAAGAAGCTGGTCTATCGATCCATTCGGCATATAGAGGCTGCTGACGATCCTTTTCGCCTCCCGGTTGACCGACAGACGTTCGCCAGTTCTTACGTCAAATACGACGACGCCAACGGGCGAGGTGTTGACTACGGCTTCAAGATCGGCCCTTGCCTTCTGCTCTTCGCGATAGCGGCGCGCGTTTCCGATCACCAGCGCAGCCTGCGAGGCGAACATCACCAGGATCTCTTCATCTTCATCGGTAAACTCCCGTTCCCCTATCTTCTCGCCTACGAAAATGTCGCCAACGCGCTCACCCCTATGCCGGATAGCAGTCGCCAGCAGGGACATCATCGGTCCCACCGATTGGGGCAAGTCCACCACGGACATACCTAACTTCCTGGAGTAGCCCTGAAAGTCCGTGAGCCGCAGAGGCGCCGAACTCTTGCTCATCTCTTCGTAAACCTCTTTTCCGCCGCGCACGTTATCGAGTTGCTCCGCCTCCTCGGCGGTCAAGCCGTGGACGACAGAATCGGGAACGTCTCCCGAATCGCCCAGGATCGTAAGGACGCTGAAACGGGCGTTGGTCAGCGCGCAGGCGCCATCGAGAACGCCCTGCAGGACCGTGTCGATCTCCAGGCTCTCGTTGATGCGGAGGCTTGCCTCGCTCAGCCTGGACAGGCGGCCCCGCAGCACCTCAATCTCTCTCTGAAGTTGGTCGGTGTCATTCATATTCGCACCCTGAGTGGGATTCAAGCCGAATGGGACTTTTGGTGTCTCTCAGATCTCTATTGTTGCAATCTTTCATTATTGCACAAACATGGAATTATCACCAAATCAGCACGAATTTGCGCCATTGTCTCACGTTTTCATCACATTTTCTGGGTATACTGAAGTATCGATCAGCAATTGGTGGGGAAAACACCAATTGCAGCTACCGAAACCGGGAGCACTGAATACTACCTTTCCTTGCTGCAGTGTTGCCCGCCTTCGCCGACTATGTCGATGCGCAAAGTCCCAAGTCAGTCTCGAAGGCCGGAAGCGACCTGACTGCAGTGAGAAGCCGTCCTGTCAGCTCGGCGTCTGTCGAAGCCGGCAACGCCGACTGCGACACCGACTGCAACGCCCACCGCAACTTCGTCAATGGAGCGAGCGGAGACGATTTCAGCGGTGTGCCCGACACCGTGACTTTCGATAAGGGCGAGATGTCCAAGACCTTTGCCCTTTTGGCAGTTGACGACAGCGAGGATGACGACGATGAATGCATAATTCTGACATTCGGAGAACTCCCTTACGGCGTCTTCTCGGGCCGCCCGGACACTGCGACAGGTTTCCTCCTGGATAATGACGTGCCGCGCGTGGCGGTGTCATACGGGGCGGAATCCTATGCGGCCGCGGAGGGCGGGCATACCGCCATAGTCACCGTAGCGTTGGATGCCGATCCCAAGCGCGTTGTGACGCTTCCGATTTCTGTTACGCACAAGGGGGGCGCGACTGCGGCCGACTACAGCGGCGTGCCAGCCAGCGTAACATTCTCCAACGGCGCCAGGTTCGAGTCCTTTGCCGTGACGGCAATCAATGACAACGAGGACGAAGACGACGAGAGCATAGTGCTTTCCTTTGGGACATTATCGGCCGGCATGTTTGCGGGAACTCCGGCCAGCACGACGGTCAATTTGCTGGACGATGTTCCCAAATCGATGCTGATCACTGCGTCACTCAGTGCGAGGACCTACCTATCTCAGGTGGGTAGCAATTCTGCTACGGTTACAGTGGCGCAGGATGTCGAGCCATCCAATTTCCCGCCTCAAGATCTAATCGCGGGGACATACAATGAGTAGCACGAAACCAGACAACCAGTGAACAGCAAGGACATTTCGAAATTAGAGATTGCTGAGGCCGCGGCTCCATCAGACGTTTCCGGCCAGCCCCCTGTGCGCGCAAGCGCCAACCTGGGACTTTGGCAATTGCATTATCTACTGCACTCCAGTGGAACGGGGGCGGCCGGATTACGAATTGTCCCTCGAGCGTCCAATATCCTTGGGCGCATCTCCTTTTGAGGGTGCCCGGGTACTAAGCCAGCCCGGGCGCCCGCCTGCACCTTCAAGGAGGACGGCGAAGCAGAATTCCCGGCCGTGGAATCTGCGACCGTCCACGACGCGGAAACGGGGGAGCAGGGCACGGTTTGCCTGTTCTGCAATCGTGCAAGGGAACCGGTTCCTTTCAACGAGAAGACAAAGGAGGCCAAACCTGCTATCCACAGTGCAAAGTGTGGGAGAAAAATTCAGAGAATTGGACCTGGCGCCCCGGCCAGCTCCCTTAGCGCGTAAGCGTCAACCTGCCTTGTTGGCTCAGAATGTGGAAACTCTTTGGGTGTGTGACGGGGGGCGTCCCCTTTTCCTGTGAGAAAGCAATGATGACCGAGCAAGAGCGAGTGCGCGGCAGTCACGGGTGGCAGAAGATACGGACGACCGAGTACCTCAATGAGGACAGCAGCGTGGAATGGCTGGAGGTGTGTATCTTCTGCTATGTGGAGCGGCGCATGCGCGAGCGACCCAACGGCCAGACAGATGTCATTCGAACCGAACCGGATCCGCTGCCGGAGCAGTGCGTGAAACTCTCAGCGCTGAGAGAATAGGTGTGGAGCGGTTCGAAAAGGAGATGAACGATGCGAAGAGCGACCATTGACCTTCGAATGATTGGCGACTCTCCGTCATATCTCAACTTCTGCAAAACGGAAGGCGGCTGGGCTTTAGATAGCGGTCGACCGCGCATCGTACGCCTGTCGGCCGGGATCTGATGGCAGTAACACCGGTGACCAGGGCAATCGCATCTAAATCCGGACGCCAAAATATCCCACGAAGGGCACCCACAAGGGGTGCCCCTACCAATTCAACACCCCACCCCACGTACTCGCCGGCGGGACAGATGGCGATCACTTCACCATCGCGACACGCCGGCTTGGGCCCCGGTCGTCCCATATCGCCTTCCAGTACCTAGCGCATATCGTCAACGACCACATAGACCCATAGACAGAAATCGTCAAAGTGCGCTATCATTCGGTTGGTCCTCCTGGCAAGATACTTTGTTGGTGTCGAACTCCAAAGTTGTCTCACCAGGGGACTCTTTTCAAACGCAATCCAGCATAAGGCCCCAGGAGCTCTTAGTTTCCGGTTTTTGGTTTTTTGGTGGACACCAGGCTCCACGCGTACGAGGCTGTTGCAGGTGAAGTTGCAGTTACTTAAAGTAGACCCCTTTTGAAACCCCGACTTCTCGGGAAAGGGACGCAAAGGATTCACGGGCACTTCGGCCACACGTTCGTCGGGAAGGAATTCTTGGTTCCATTAGGGAAACACTTTAGAATTCAAGACTGCAGTTCCTCAACCTCTCGGATTTGTCCACGAAGTTACACGAAGAAAACCGTTGTTTGATTTTCCCTGCCGTGGAAGGCCGGGCGGCTGGCGGTCGCCGTTGGCGTCAGACAGGGAGGATGAGGACGAGGAGGCCCGCCGGCAACCGGCCACTGACAACTGATCACTGGCCACTGACAGACTGCTGTCAGTTCACTCAACGATAAAGAGGACCGAGTTATGTCTTTCCGGTACAAAGTAGCCCTGCTTCTGGCCGTTATCATTGTGGCGGGCGCGTGTGCGCTGCAGCAGGAGGAGGATGCGGACGGCGCAGCAGCCGCGCGGCAGGCGGTCGAAACGGTCGTTTTCGGCGACTACAACTGGCCCAGCGCGCAGGTCCAGAACAGGATTGCGCAGTATATCGTCGAGAAGGGTTACGGCTATCCGACCGATGTCGTTTTCGGCGCTACGCTGCCGCTGTTCCAGGGGCTGCGGCGGGGCGATATCAATGTCAGCATGGAGATCTGGCTGCCGAACCAGATTGAGGCCTGGTATGAGGCCGAGGCCAACGGGGAGGTGGTGGTGGTCGGCTTGAGCCTGGGAAATGACTGGCAGTCGGCCTTTGTCATCCCCGCCTACCTGCAGGAGCAGTATCCCGAGCTGGACAGTGTCGAGGACCTGAAGGATGAGCGCTTCAAGGCGCTGTTTGCGACGCCGGAGACGGGCGGCAAGGCGCGCCTGGTGTCCTGCGTGATCGGCTGGGCGTGCGAGGAGGCGAACGCGGCCCAGGTTGAGGGCTATGGCCTTGAGGAGCATGTTCACATCATCAATCCGGGCGACGGCGCGGCGCTGAACTCGGACCTCTACGGCACGTATGCGAAGGACGAGCCCTGGCTTGGCTACCAGTGGGGCTCGAACGAACCGGCGCTGTTCCTGGACCTGGTGCGGCTGGAGGAGCCGGCGTACAGCGACGAGTGCTGGGCGACGGACAAGGCCTGCGCCTACGAGGACGCGACGGTCCTGGTCGCGGTCCATCCCGACCTGTTGGAGGCTGCGCCCGACGTGATCGAGATGCTGCGCGCGTGGGGCTTCCGTCTCGGCGTCTACCGCGAGGTCGCGGCGTGGCAGCAGGAGAACGACCAGCCGACGGCCAATGATGCCGCGCTCTGGTGGCTGAACGGAAACGCGGAGACGTGGCGCGCCTGGGTCAGCGAGGAGGCGGCGGCGGGGATTGAGGCTGCGCTCGCGGCCGGTGAGATTCCTGACGGGTGGCCGGTTGAGTAGTTTTGAGTTTTTGGTTTTTAGTTTTTAGTTTTTAGTGGAAACCGGAACTGCGGTGGATAGTGGATATCGTGCTGTTCCTGTGCTATGCCGGAGGACTACCCCAATGACGAAACGGGCCGTTTCTGCGAAAACAGCATCGGTCCGTAAGACACGACAGCGTTGTTTTCATGTCTGACCACGATCCCTCCATACCCCGATCCAACAACCGAACTGTATCGCAGCCCCGATCCCTCGACCCGGCCAGCCTACTGTGCGCATCCCGACGCGTGTACCCAGGGGAATGACGGCTGGCTGGCCCATCGCATATGACCACCTGTTGAACGGCAGGCGGCCGGGTTTTACATCCTAAGCCTACAATACGCTCAAGACTCATGCTGAGTCTAGTGTATAGCGCCCAGAAAAGAGACACATGATAACCGGCGTAACAAAGTTCCTCTCTCGAAAATCTACGCTTAAGGGGACGCGTCCCCTTTCAGGACAACTCACTCCTTCTCATACCAGCCCGACCCGAAGAAGTGCCCGTCATGGCGCACGATCCACGTATGTTTGCGCGCCTCCTCTCCCGTATCCGGGTTGACGGTGACGTAGCTGATCCACTTTCCTTCCTCGGTCGCACTCAGCATCTCGTCCCCAAAAAAGTAGCCGGTCGAATCCACGCGCAGTGCGGGGTCCCGCCCTCTTATTTCGGGATTGAAGTGCGCGATAGTGTAACCGTCTTCACCAATAATGAAGGCGTACCACTGTCCGTCCACGTTAATGGCGAACTGTAGTGTTCGATGGCTGCCTGGTACTTCCTGACTGTAGAGCCGGATTGCATCCTGCACGATCGCTTGCGTGTAGGCTGCTGGTTCGTTCTTGTTGGGATGGCAAAACCGGCGGAGAGGAACGCGCACACAAGGATCAATGATAAAGCGGCAGATCGATCATGTTCTCCATTTCAATAACGTAAGAGCGGACTCATATGCTGTGGAATTGTAGGAATTCCGAGCGGTATGGCTGGAATTCGATATAGTTCCCTTTTTTCGGCCACTCAAGTTCCATCTTGAGCCGCCCGATCCGCAAGGGGCGGGCTGCCGCCATCTGTTGATCGAGTTCTGTTTCCTGCGCCTCCTGCTCCCGTTGCTTAGGCTCGCCGTTGCTGGAGAATATGCTGAGCCCGTCTTGCAGAAATTGCCGTTTCCAGGCCCGTACCGGGTTGGCATGAATCTCGTGTTCGCTCGATAGCTGGCTAATCCTCTTGCTGCCTTCGAGCGCTTCCAGCGCAATTCGAAACTTGTAGGCCGCCGAGTGTCGCCGCCGTTTCTTGACCATCGTACTGCCCCTCCACAGGCTTGGTGAACTGCTCCATCATACACCTCAGCTTGTGGTCCAGTTTTTGGGGCCCACTTCAGAATTCAGTTGCTGCTTCCAAGACAAACAACATTTGGTCACTCTGTTCCACGTACCTTATAGGCAGTAAAAATAGCTAACGCTCCTGCTATGATCGCCCAATAGGGAAGCAGGAGAAGGATGACCGCTTGCGTAACAAGCGGATTGAAAACAATGGCCACGCCGAATATGGTATAAAAGATACCCAGGACAGTTCCCCCCCAGAATCGTTTCTTTTTGCTTCCAGAAAAGATATGGATTACGCCGACAGCAGCGGCTGCAAAGCCCATGATGAAGGTCAGATATGTACCAATTACCAGACCACTTACTATGGGGTGCCCCAAGACGAAGAATCCAGCTGCCATGCTGACAACCGCACTGACGATCATCCATATCCGGGAACCCTCCGGGCGACCGACGAACCCTTCAAACAGATCGAAGATACCCCCGACAAGCCAATAGGCTCCTAGAAATTGAATTACGCCCAGCAACGTAGCACCACGGCCCCAAGCAAACATCATCAGACCGAAAATGACGAGTAGAATGCCGCGCACCAGCGGCATCCACCAAAGTGTGCCCGGTGCAACCAGCGATTGCTTAGTCTCCATGATGCGTCTCCTTTGATATGCCGAAAATGGAAAGGCAACTACAAGAAAGGGGCTTATTGCTTCGTTTGATTCTACGGTTTTGTAAGAAAGGAAACATGCGCTTGTGGTTTGGTTTGGAGAAAAAGATCACTCGCCTTCGCTTATGAGGGAGTGTATCGGAATGGTTATTTGAACCTTGCACCGCCATTGTTCTCTGAATACTTATGGGAGAAACTCCAACACATTCAGGCTCATCACCCCACCGCCCACAATGAGCGCTATTTCCAAGACGGTGTTGTTGATCTTTGGGAGTCTCTCTATTCCTCGGAAACCGAACTGTTGAGAAGGACCGGCCTACAGACCCGAATCCCAATTGTTTTGCCCGGCTGCTTGCCGTTACGCAGTTATCGAATGCGATAGGCTTTCCAGCAGGCAGGTCCTGGGCTGACGTATAAACGCGCAACGAACCAGCCCGCCAGCACTGGGGCATCGGATCAGGACTGCTCCACGTTATGACAGCGGCGGTACCGTACTGAATTTCACGAGCTGCATAACATTGTATGCAATCCTGTTGCTCAATACGACTATTTCGGGAACCCCTGTCGAACCGAAAAACTGTTGTGAATTCGGACACTTGCGTCAGTGCGGCGAGACAACAGGCATCGTCTTTATCGATCCCACTCCAGATCCTGCCTGTCATACTTAGCGCATCCGAACGCATCGGATCCTTGCTGACTATGCTGAACGGGGCCAGAGCAGTGAGGATTGGTTTTATGGCTTCAAACTCCATTTGCTGGTCATGACCAAGAAAACCACTCTCCTTGGCCCTCACTTCTGCATATTCCACTATCAACTTATTAGCTCTGAATTATACAACATCAGTGTGTCATTAGGGTGTTTCTTTTGTATTTCGTCGTGTCAAAGTCGTGGCATTATCGTGGCAATCTTGTTTTGGGATGGTAGAATAGGTGTCATTTGTACCAGACGCGTCCGGATTCAGCCCCATAGCCTGTGACTACGCCAAAGCGAACTCCCCTTGAACGCAATGAATCCGATCCGAGAAGGAAAAGATGAAACGAAATGACGAACTGCTACAAGAGAACGAAGCGTTGCGAGCGCGTCTGTCGCGGTTGAGCGAGGCCAGTTTGCGCATCAACGAAAGTCTCGACTTCGACACAGTCTTGCAAGGCGTTCTCGACTCTGCCTGCTCGTTGACCGGCGCCCGCTACGGCGTGATCACCCTACTGGGCAATGCGGGAGAGGTTGAGGACTTTCTCGCTTTTGGCATGAATCTCGCAGAGACCGAATTGCTGAGAAAGGTACCCAATGGGAGGAGATTCGCCGAATATTTCGACAGGATTCCGGCTCCGATCCGCCTGCGCGACATGCTTGGCCACATTAGGGCGCAGGGCCTGCCCGAATTCCGACCGCCTATGAAGGTGAGCGATCCTCTCTCCTTCTTGATGGCACCGATCCACCACAGGGACGAGCGTGTTGGCAACATCTATCTGGCTGAGAAGGGGCCGGGGCGTGAGTTCGCGCCCGAAGACGAAGAGATCCTGGTCATGTTTGCATCCCAGGCGGCCCTGGTTATCGCCAACGCGCGTAGATATCGAGAAGAGCAGCGGGCAAAAACCGATCTAGAGACCCTGATCAATACGTCGCCGGTTGGTGTCGTCCTATTCGACGCGCAAGCCGGTGTTCCTGTTTCGTTCAATCGAGAGGCAAGAAGAATCGTCAGCAGCCTGCGTTTGCCGGGTAAATCTACAGAGGAACTTCTCGAAGTGATAACCTACCGACGGGCAGACGGGCGCGAGATCGCCCTTGGCGAAATTCCTCTGTCACGGACCCTGAGTACCGGCGAGACGGTCCGCCTCGAAGAGATCGTCATGCAGGTCCCGGACGGCCGCAGCGTCACTGTACTGATCAACGCCACGCCTATCCTTTCCGGGGATGGCAAGGTAGAATCGGTTGTCGTGACGATGCAGGACATGACGCCGCTGGAGAAGTTGGAACGGCTGCGCGCCGAATTTATGGGCATGGTAAGCCACGAGTTGCGAGTTCCCCTGACCTATATCAAAGGCTTGGCGACGACCCTTCTGGATGATGCGCCCATGCTGGATCCCGCCGAGATGCGCGAGTTTCATCGCGTCATCTCCGAGCAGGCCGATCGCATGCGCAGCCTGATAAGCGACCTGCTCGACGTGGCTCGTATCGAGACAGGCACGCTGGCGGTCAGCCCCGAACCCTCGGACGTAGCCGCCCTTGTGGACGAGGCCAGAATGCTGTTTGTGGTCACAGGCCGTAGCAACAACATCAACATCGAACTCGCGCCGAAGTTGCCCCAAATCATGGGGGACAGACGGCGTATCGTCCGGGTGCTCAACAACCTGCTCTCGAATGCGGCCAAGCATTCGAGCGAGCAGTCGTCCATCGGGGTGAGCGCAGTGTGGGAGAAGTACCATGTTGCAATTTCGGTGACCGATGAAGGCGAGGGGATACCGGCCGATCGTCTGCGGTACTTGTTCAGGAAGTACTCCCGAATCGATGACGGGGACCGGCGGGGCGACCTTGCGGGATCGGGCCTGGGCCTTGCGATCTGCAGGGGTATCGTGGAGGGGCACGGGGGGCGTATCTGGGCCGAAAGCGACGGGCCGGGTCTGGGCGCGCGGTTCACATTCACCGTTCCGGTGGTTGAGGAGGAAGGAGCTGGAGGCGCTGTTGACTCTTCGCCACTTGCCGACCAGCGGGAGTTGGCGGCAGAGGACCGAAAGCGCATTCTGGCAGTGGACGACGACCCCCAGACGCTCCGGTACATAGGGGGCGCTCTCTCGAAGGCAGGCTATGACCCGATCGTTACAGGCGATCCGGAGGATGTCGACCGCCTTATGGAGGAAAAAAAGCCCCATCTGGTCCTTTTGGACCTGATGCTGCCGGGGGCCTACGGGATTGACCTGATGAAGCACATCATGGAAACGGCTGAAGTGCCTGTCATTTTCTTGTCAGCCTACGGGCAGGACAATGTTATCGCACGAGCCTTCGACATGGGAGCCGCTGATTACGTGGTAAAGCCCCTTCGGCCCGACGGAACTGGCGGCGAGGATCAGGTCGGTCTTGCTCAGACAATCCGGTGTGGGTCGGCTCACGCAGCCCGAGGCCTATGTGCGAGGAGCACTGACTATCAAGTACGGTGAACATCAGGTAGTTGTGGCAGGACATCCGGTCGAACTGACTGCCACTGAGTACGCGTTGCTCTACGAACTTTCGGTCAATGCCGGTCTGGTTATGACCCATGGCCAGCTGATGCAACGGGTCTGGGGTGAGGAGAATTCCGGCGATTCGGGGTTGGTCAGAACGATCGTGAAGAGACTACGAAACAAGCTGGGTGACGATGCGCGCAATCCGGTGTACATCTACACCCAGCCTGGTGTCGGCTACCGTATGAAGAAAGGCGAGAGATTGGAGAAGGCGGAGCGGTGAGATTCCGGACGGGTGGCCGGTTGAGTAGTTTTGAGTTTTTGGTTTTTAGTTTTTGGTGGAAACCGGAACTGCGGTGGATAGTGGATAGTGGCCGGTGGCCAGTGAAGACCTGTCGCGTACGCGGCAGTTGCAGTTGACGTTACTAAAAACTGAAAACTGACTACTAAAAACTCCTCCGAAGGCATCAGCCTTTGATGGCGCCTGCCATCAGGCCCTGCACGATCCACTTCTGCGCTGCGAAGAAGAATATTACCGGTGGAATCGCGGAGATGACCGAGGTGGCCATCAGCAGGCTGGGGTCTACTGCGAAGGGTGAAATCAGGGCGTAAACGGCCACGGTAATGGGCTGGAGCGATTGCGTTGTGATGAAGGTCACGGCGAACAGGTACTCCCCCCATCCAAGCATGAAGCAGAAGACTGCGGTTGCGACCACGCCCGGCCCTGACACGGGCAGCAGGACGCGGTGCAGCACGCTGAGAGGCGTGCAGCCGTCGATGAGAGCGGCATCATCGAGGTCGCGCGGCACCGTGTCGAAAAACGCTTTGAGCATCCAGATCGAAAACGGCAGCGCGAAGGTTGTATCGGTGACGATGAGCGAAAAGAGACTGTCCCTTACCTTGACGGCCGTCATCATCAGATAGAGTGGAATAATGAGCAGCATCGGTGGGAACATGTAGATCAACAGGACGGTGCGGGCGAAAAAGCCGCGGCCTGTGAACCTGAAACGGGAAAGGGCGTAGGCGGCAGGGCTGCCTACGAGCAGTCCAAGCAAGGTTGTGGCCCCGGCGACGATTACCGTGTTTCCCATATAGCGGTACAGTTTCAGCGGGCCCAAAGCCTGTGCATACTTCTCCAGGGTGGGACTGGTCGTCAGGACACTGGTCGGGAACTTCCGCAGCTGGTTGGCCGGCTTGATCGAAGTGTCGACGCCTACCCAGATGGGAAAGATAAAGACGATGATGACCGCGGCGATCAGCAGATGAAGGAGGCCCTTCCGCAAAGCCCTCTGCACATGCCACCCGAATCCGCGCGCGCCGAGTGGCGCCCTCGGAAGCGTTCGATCCGTATCCATCACAGCTCAATCTCCATTCGGTCCTGCAGATATAGGTAGACCAGCGATGAAAAGAAGAGGATCACAAGCATAACAACACCGATCGCCGATGCATAGGCATACTTGAAGGTCTTGAATCCCTGATAGTAGGCATAGGTGGCGAAGTTGTGGGTCTCGTCGGCGGGCCCGCCGCCGGTCATGATCCAGATGATGTCAAAGTGATTGAAAAGCCAGATGAACTCCAGGACGGTGACCAGCCCCAGGATTCCGCGCACCATCGGCAGCGTGATGTGCCAGAACCTTTGCCACATATTGGCCCCGTCGACCGCGGCGGCCGCGTACAACTCCTGATCGATCGCTTGCAGCCCCGCCAGCAACATGAGCATAACAAATGGATAAAAGCGCCAGATGACTGGCAGCGCCATCCAGAACTGCGCCATGCCCAGCTCCGACATGAACAGCAGACGGCTCCCGCCGACCAGCAGTACGATCTGGTTGAAGATCCCAACCAGGGGATCGTAAAGCCAGACCCAGACAAAGGCCACGGCAACGGTCGGCACTGTCCAGGGGACCAGTAAAATGCCGCGCGCAAATCGCCGCCCCAGAAAACTCTGGTTGAGAATGAGAGCCAGCAAAAACCCCGATAACACCGAGCCGATTACGGTATAGATCGGCCACAAGACGCTATTGCCGGCCACGGTCAGAAAACGGTCGTCCTGCAGAAGCTTGCGGAAATTCTCCAGACCGATGAAATCCGCTTCGAACGAGTGAAGCGTTCGGTCCGTAAGAGAAAGGGAAATCCCATACACCATCGGATACGCTACAACCGCAACAATGAGGACCGCAGCCGGCAGCAGCAACATATAGGGAAGAATCTTCGACTGGTGCAACTGATCAAACCTCCCACTTTGCCGGGACCAGAATCTGAATCGACGGTCAGGCCAAGCTCTCGGCAGCTTGACCTGACCGGATGACCTGCTGACCCGGCTGCCGAAACAGCCGGTCCGTACCGGAGCTACTCGCAGCCTTCCACCAGCGGCGAGCACGGCTCACCATAGAGCTCTTCCGCCACCTCCTGGTACTTGGCCAGCGCATCCTCAACACTCATCCCTTTCAGGACGACGTCCTGGACCATCAGCGCCGGCCAGAAGGCCTCATGGGCCACGAGGTTCTTGGGATGGGACTCCCAGAAACCGGGTCGCGCACCCCAGCTCTGCTCTTCCAGAATGAAAGGATACCAGTACCCGTCGGTAATGCCCGGCACATCGAGCCCCTTGAACAGGGGGATGATGCCGGTCACCTGGGCCCAACGGATCTGCCACTCCTCGCGGTAGAAGAAGCGAACATACTCTTTGGCCAGTTCGGGGTTGTTGGCCTCCTTGAAAATATAGAGCGTGCCCGGCTGCGAGAACGTGCCGGTGTGGCCGGACGGCCCGGCGGGCATCATGCAGACCTGCGTTACCTCGCGGATGGGATTCTGCGTGCGCTCCCAGACGATCGGAAGGTTCATGTTGCGGACCGTCATCGCAATCTGACCGGCGTTGTACCAGTCGTCGATGGGCGTCGAGGTTGAGGTGCCATAGGTCGTGACCGTGGTTACGCCCGGAGGCAGAAGGTCATGAACCAGCCACAGATCGGCGTAGAACTGCAGCGTCTTGGCATTCTCCGGTGTGTTCACCGCCACCTTCTTGTCCTTGTCCAGCGTCTGTCCCCCTCCGGCCGCCCAGAAGGTCGTGTAGAGCTGCGTTGTCCCGTTGCCGACGCTGTAGTCCAGGCCGATGCCGTAGACCTCATTCTCAGGATCGTGCATGGCAAGGGCCAGCTCCACCAGCGCATCCCAATCGGCCGGGCAAGGATCGCTGTAACCGGCCTGTTCAGCCAGGTCCTTGCGCACATAGAGCAGGTAGCCGCCTTCCATATAGGGGACACCCCAATAGTGGCCCTCATCCGACCATGACGGCTGGAACCAGTGATACTTCAAACCCCCGCTGAATGCCTCAGGGCCTCCAAACTCTTCAACCAGATCGTCAACGGGAATGACCGCATCCATCTCCGCGAACTCGACCTGCTGCTCCACACCCATGATGCTCATGTCGGGCACTTCGCCGCTCTGGATCGCGTTGATCTTGCTGACGTACATCTGGTCCCAGGGGACCCACACAAGCTCGACCTCCGCGCCCTCATATTCAGCCTCAAAGGCCGCGTTAAGGTCCTCCCAGAACTGCTGCTCCTCGGCAGCTTCCAGGGCCGTCGGATGGTTCCAGAAGACGAGCTTGCCGGTGGGCGCGCCATCGGCCTCCCCGGCCATCTCGGCAGCTGGTTGTGACGCCGGGACAGCGCAGGCAGACAGCAGCATGGCCCCGAGAATCAGCACACTGAACAGAATCTTTCGTTCCATCTGATTGCCTCCTTTGGAAAAGCCTACAACCCTTTGACGATACAGCAAACTGTCACCATCCAATCCGGATTGACTCGATAGGCGCCTCCTTGGCCGCTCCACAACACCAGTCGAATTCAGTCGGTGTGGACGAGCTCCTCCATGTCGGCCCACCATTCACCTTCAGCGCAACTCTCGAGCGGTTGCTGCATCGGCTGCATGAGCTCCCACCACGCCTGGTTCCTGGGGTGGGCGGCCGCCATCGCCATGTCGGCTTCATAGTCGTCGCCGGTGTACTCGAAATAGCGGAACAGGAGACCGTCCCGGTGGAAGATGGTCTGGTTGCGAATGTTGCATTGGCGGCCCAGGTCGACGATTTCGGGCCACACGTTGCGGTGGTACTCCCTGTACTCCTCGTACCTTTCCGGCTTGACACGGATAACCTGACCGTAACGTTTCATTGTTTTTGATCTCCTATAGCGACAACTCCTCCCGGCTCTGAAATGGCGGCGTCATCCAATCTCCGACGGTTGCACCGAGCGGTTCTCGGACGCCGAAACATAGGCTGCTTCAACAATGCCCAGCGTCTTGAGATGGTCGGCGCCATCGGTCTGCGGCGTTCCGTCCTCCTGGATCGCCTGCATCAGCGCGGCAACGGGCCCGATGAAGGCATCGGGAAACCACGCGCCTTCGAGCTTCGCTTGATGGCGGGCATGCGGGGGCAGTTTGGCGCTGCGCCAGGCAAGCGTGTCGGCCTCGCCCTGGGGATAGCTGAGCAGCCCGATGTTGCCATAGGCGACGCCTTCGGTCCCGCTGAAATGAAAGGTGACGAATGGGTCGAAACCCGGATTGGCCAGGTCGACCGCGCTCAACGCCTGCAGCCCCGACGCATAGTCGAGCACGGTGACCGTCTTGGTCTCGCCGCGTACGGACCCGGGCAGCGGATGGCGCGTGTGGCGGCTGGTGACCCATTCGGGTTCGCCGAACAGGAAGCGGAAGCTGTCCAGGTAGTGAATGCTGTGGAGCATGACTTCGAAGCGCGCGCTTTTTGCCCCCCATGAGCCATCCAGCTCGAAGCCGAGGCTGACCTGGATGCTGGCCTCGGTGGGTTGGCCGAGCCATCCTTTGTCGAACAGGTCGAATGCGGCGCGGATGGCCGGGTCCCAGCGCATCTGCTGGTTCACCGCCAATCTGACGTCTGCCGCGCGTGCCAGACGCACGGTCTCAGCCGCCTGCGCGAAGCTGTTGGAGAGCGGCTTTTGGCAGAGCAGATGCTTGCCGGCGGCAATCGCCTGGCGTGCGATTTCAAACTGCTGCCAGGGATGGACGGCGATCTCTACGATCTCCACGCCCGGGTCGGCCAGCAGGTCGTTCAGGGTTTCGTAGATTTTGGGGATGCTGAATTTGCGGGCGGTGCTTTCGGCCTTCTCCCGGTCGAGGTCGTAACAGCCGACAACGTTCAGACTGTGCGCCCCGTATGCGGGCAGGCTGGCGTCGTTGATGATGCCTCCGCAGCCGACGATGCCGATTCCGTAGTCGGTCTTGGGCGGCAGGTGCGGCTTGTAGTCGAGCTCCGGACGTTGGTCGCGCATCGCGTTGTTCCCCGGAATGGAGCTGGCCGGATAACTCGATAGGGATAGTTTTTAGTTTCTGGTTTTTAGTTTTTAGTGGAAACCTGCCTCATGCGCGGCAGTTGCAGTTGACGTCACTAAAAACTAGAAACTGACTACTATAAACTGCAGTTTCAGGCGCAGCGCGGGTCGTCGTCCTTCCAGCGGTTGAAAGCGGGCGTCCCGCCGCCGGCGAGGGCGGCATGTGCATCATGCCAGAGGCGCGCCCACTCTGCGGGATCGGTCAGTTCGGTCTCGGGATGGGCGCGGCTGCGGGCGATAAAACCGGGAAACCAGGGCCGTCCCGAGTGCTGTCCGAGCGGATTGTAGCGCAGGTCGAAACTCCAACGGATGCCATTGCTGACGTTCGGCAACGAAGAGTGCATGGTCATGCGGTGAAAAAAGAGAACATCGCCGGCGCGCATCGGGACCGGCGTCGGTTGATTGGGGCCGCGGTATTCCTGCGGGATGGTGAGCTGGGCGGACCCGGCGAATCCCTGTCTTTCGTAGGTAAGACAGTGCAAGGCGACGTCGGCCCTGTGGCTGCCCGGAATCATGACCATGCAGCTGTTTTCGGTCGTGGCGTCGGTGATGGCAACCCAGGCCGAGAGCAGGTCGGTGTCGTCGGCATCGGCCTCGACAACGCCCGCGTCCTGGTGCCAGTCCACCGCCGCCACCAACGAATGGCGCATTGCTTCGGGGACCAGGCGCTCAGGCGGCTTGATGCGCACATGCTGGACCGGGTTGCAGTAGATTTCCGGCCCGATGAAGGACTCGATCGCGTCGAGCAGGCGCGGGTTGCGCAGGAGACGGTTGAACACGGCCGCGCCGAGGTGGACCGGCGTCTCCTCGCCGGAATCGGCGGAAATCGGCGGCAGGGAGATGTCGAACCCGGGGAAAACGGGCATCCCCTCGGCCAGGACCTGCGTCAGCCGCTCGGCGAAGGGCAGCTCCCCGAAGGAGGAGGAGAGCCTACCCTCGGCGTGCCACTGCTCGGCCATTGAATCCAGCAACGCCTCGTACTCTGCGACGATGGGCCCGATGTCCTCGACCGGATCGAGGATCCCCTCGGCCACGGCGTAGCCCTGCTCTTCAAATCGATCGGTAACTGCTTTCTCAAGAAATGACATGGTTGCTCCTCTGGCAGGGCGCAGACCCTGCCGGCGCCCGCGCCGTACCCTACAACGAATAGAACTGCATGGCAGTTGAATGGAAAATAGCCAGTTCGTCGTCTGCGTCCAATGGCCCCAGGGCATCCCGCATCGCCTGCAGGCCGGCGGCGTAGTCGGCCTCCAGCAGAACGAGCGGCCAGTCGCTTCCCCACGCCAAGCGCTCCGGCCCGAACTGTTCAACCAGGTATCGGATCGGCGGCTGGATCCAGTCCAGCTCCCATCCCTCACCCTGGTGCGCGTAGATCTCCTCCAGGTCGACCACGCGCGGCCCAATGGAGAGTTTGCAAAAGGCGTTCGTCTCTTGTGCAAGCGCCCGCATATGTTGACGCCACTGGGCACGGTCGGCGCCGCGCCGCAGATCGGGCTTGCCCATGTGCTCGATCATTCCCTTGAGCTCCGGTACCTGCGCATAGACCCCCACGATGTCGTTCAGATGGCTGGTATCAACCAGAAACTCGAGGATGAGGCCCCGCTCCGCCACCTTCCTGATGCCGTCGAGCACGCTCTGGCGGGCCAGGATGTGCGGGTCGGGATGCCCCTCGAAGCGCATGCGCACGCCCCTGAACTCAGGAATTTCGGCAAAACCGTCCAGCTTCTGCTCCAGCGCCGGGCTCTCCAGGTCGGTAAACGCGATCATGGCGGCGACGAAATCGGACGAGGCGGCGAAATCGGCCAGGGCCTGGTTGTCCTCGTCGGTCGTGCCCGCTTCGACCAGCACGCAGCGGTTGACGCCGGCAGCGGCCGCATCTCCGATCAGGTCTGCGGGCGCGAAGGTGCGAAAGATGACCGGCGGAGGTTGCCACGCGCGGCGCAGCAGCTCGAACTGCCAGAAATGCACATGCGTGTCCACGATTCCCAGCGCAGAAAGAGTTTGGCTACTCAATATGGTCCTCCTTACGACCCGGCCGGGCGGCTGGCCGTCTGCCGTCCTGTTATTCCCCGATGCGCACGGGCTGGAACTGTACGGGCAGGCTCTTCAGCCCGCGCAGGCCGATGTGTTGATGCCATTCAAGTTTTTCAGTCGCCAGCTGCAGGCGCGGCAGACGGCGCAGCATCGTGTTGATGGCGATCCTGGTCTCAAGGCGGGCGAGCGGCGCGCCGACGCAGAAGTGGATGCCATGACCAAAGGTGACGTGCCGGTTGTTGGACCGGGCAATATCGAACCGGTCCGGGTGCGGAAACTGGGCCGGGTCGCGATTGGCCGCGCCGACCATGGCAAAGACGAGCTGATGTTTTGCGATCTGATGGCCGTGCAGTTCCACCTCTTTGGCGGCCACGCGCATATGGCGCTGCGTCGTGCCGTCGTAGCGCAGCATCTCTTCAACCGCACTCTCGATCAGGTCCGGCTCCTGGTGCAAGCGCGCCAACATATCGGGGTACCGCAGCAGCGCCACCAGTCCGTTGCCTATCGTATTGGTCGTCGTTTCATGACCGGCGCTCATGAGGACGGCAACGATGGCGTAAATCTCCTCTTCGCTGAGCCTGTCCCCCTCTTCTTCGACCTCGACCAGCTGACTCAACAGATCGGAAGTGGGGCGGCGGCGGCGCTGCTCGATCTGGCGGCGGACATAGGCCTTCAGTTCGACAATGCTCTGCTGCGCATCGGCGATGTAGTCGGGGTCCGGCGGCGTCACACCGAGAAAACCCATTATGTTGGAGGACCACTCCTTGTACTTGTCGATATCTTGTGCGGGCATGCCGACGATTTCGCCGATGACCGCCGCCGGCAGGGGAAAGGCAAAGTCCCAGATGACGTCCATCCGCCCCTTTTCCTCGACGCCATCCAACAGTTCGTCCACCAACTCCTGGATCCGGCCCTGCAGCGCCTGTACCATGCGTGCGGTGAACGCCTTGGTGATGAGCGTGCGCAAGCGTGTGTGGTAAGTCGGATCGGAGTGGGGGATCTGCGCGGCGAAATGGTCTTCGAGCATCCCGAATCGGGCCCGTTGCGACGGCGGCAGCTGGTCCAGAAAGACCGGCACGCGCAGTCCGTTGGAGAAGCTGCCCGGATCGCGCACGACGGCGAGAACATCAGCGTAGCGGGTCAACACCCACGCGTTCCAGCGCTCACTCCAGAAGATGGGCGCCTCGGCGCGCAGCATGTGATAAACGGGGTATGGATCGACGTAGAATTCAGGCGAGGACAGGTAATCGTCAAATCTGGCCTGCGCCGCCGGCCTTGACATTGTGCTCTCCCTATGCGGAAAAGAGGGCCAGCTCGATCTTTCTCCGGCGGCCGATCAGTCTTCGCGCATAGCCGCCCGCTCGCCGTCGCACTGCGCCGGCCATCATCCCTTGACCGATCCCGATGTAAGGCCCTGGATAAAGTACTGCATGCCGAAGGCAAAGAGGATCAGCTGGGGCACGACGGCGAAGGCGAAACCGGCCGCCTGCATGCCCAGCTCCGGCCGGCTGAAGAACTGGGTCAAGCGCGGGTCGTACCGTTCCAGCGCCAGCATCAACGTCCACTGATCGCTGCGCAACATCAGCCCCGGCCAGATGAAGTCCTGGTAGATGCCGATAAAATTCATCACCGCCACGGTCACGAGGATAGGGCGCGCCAGCGGCAGCGCAATTTGAAGCAGCGACTGCAGTTCGGACGCGCCGTCCACGCGCGCCGACTCGAACATCTCGCTCGGCTGCGAACGGAAGAAGGTGGTGATCAGAAAGATGGCGAACGGCTGTCCGCCCGCGATATAGAAGATGATCAGACCATGGAAAGTGCGCACCAGATTCAACTGCCGGGCCAGCACGAAATGCGGAACGAGCAGCACGATGCCGGGTATGATCATCACGGCCAATATCAACAGGAAGAGCTTTTCCCGCCCGGGCGCGGGAATGCGGGCAAAGGCATACGAAGCCAGCGCGGCAAACACCAGGATCCCTGCGATCGAGCCGAGTCCGACACCAAGTGTGCGCACCATCGACGGGAAAAGATCGAATAAAGCGACCTTGAAGTTCTGAAATGTCGGCGGAAAAGGCATCCCCCAGTAATCGGCGTATATCAACACGGTCGGCCGCAGCGCCATCGACAGCATCATGAGGATCGGCACAAAGGCGAAGAACAGGATGATCGACAGGCACCCGATCTGGAACCCGGAGCTCAAGGACGCATGATACTGCTGCAGCCGCACCCAGAAGCGGGGCAACCTGCTCGCAGAAATACCTGGAACCTGCTGAAGGCCGGCCATTGAAAACCCGAAACTCGTTAACTGCCGGAACTCGTCAAAATCCGGAACTCGAAACTCGGAACTCGAAACTCGTCAAAATCCGGAACTCGAAACTCGTTAAGACCCGAAACTCGTCAACCGACTGTTATACACCCGGAACTTCGCCTGGCTCTCGCAGTTCGAGTTCCGAGTTTCGAGTTCCGGCCATTAAGCTAGGCGACTCGCTCTATTGTTTCGTTCCTGCGGTAGCGCAGGATCACCACCGTGGCGATGAAACTCATGATGAACAGGATTACGCCGATGGCCGAGCTGTAGCCGTACTCGGTGTCGATGAGCTGACGGTACATCTCCAACGCCGGCGTGTAGGTTGCGTAACCGGGGCCGCCGCGTGTAAAGATCCAGATGTTGGCGAAGCCTGCGATCGAGCCGGCGAAGGTGAAGAACAGCAAGAGTCGAAACTGCGCCTCGAGCAGCGGTACGTCGACACGCCAGAAGCGCGACCACCAGTTGGCGCCGTCGATATGGGCGGCGTCATACAACTCCGGGTTGATGTCCATCAGCCCGCCCAGGTAGATGAGCAGGGCGAAGATCTCGACGTAGGGAAAGCCGGCGCCGATGATGGCCCACAGCGCAGTGTTTTCGTTTCCCAGCCAGGCCGTCTGCAGGTGGGAGAGACCGACCCCCGACAGGATCAGGTTGAGCAGGCCGATGTTGGGATCATAGATCATCCGCCACAGGAGGATGGTGACCAGGCCGGGGACGACGGCGGGAAAGACATAGAGTGTCCGAAACAGGTATCTCAACTTGCTGCTGCGCAGCCAGTAGATGAGCTCAGCGACGAACAGAGGGATTGTAACGGTCTTGACGACACCGGTGACGGCGATAATGAGGAGATTGATGAATCCGACGCGGAAATAGAAGTCCTCGGTGAAGATGGTGACGTAGTTGGTAACGCCGATGAATTCGGTGACCCGGCGCAGGCTCATGTTGGTGAACGAGGTGTAGAAGGCCAGTGCGGCCGGGTAGTAGCTGAAGAGCAGGACCAATGCGACAGAGGGGGCGATGAACAGGTAGAAGACGTAGGCGCGGCGCATCCTCACGGCCAGGCTGCACAGGGCCGTCCACCAGCGCTCGACTGTGCGGACCAGGACGATCAGGAGCAGGAACAGCAGCCCGAGATCGGCGATGATCCAACGGAAACGGAACTGCTCGGCCAGGCCCACGCCGCGCATCGCCCCCGCGTTGAGACTGTGCCACGGTCCATCCTGCGGCACCACCGTCAGCCGCCCGCCGCCGGCAGGGACGAGGGCCGTGATTCGCCCTTCGCCGACTTGCGCGGTTGACAGTATATTGCCGGCTGCATCGAGAGCGACCAGCGTGCCCTGAACATCGGCGGCAAGATAGGTGCCGGTTGTGGGATCAAAGCCCAGGCTCTGCAGGCGGAATTCGGTCGGGTTGACGTGCCAGTACGTCCCACCCTGCGCGTCGAGAAGGGTCAGACCGCCGTTCTCGTCACTCACCAGCAGCTGCCCGACCTCGGGCAATGCCTTCATCCGGATGACGGGGAAAGGCACCATCGTGCGCCAGCGCGTCTCGCCGTCGTCCCCGATCGCCACGACGCGGGCGTTGCCCGTCCCATAGTAGGCGACGTCATCGGCGACATCGAGGCCGTAGATCGTGAACTCTGCCTTGTTGGTGAACGCGGGCTCGACACCCGGCGTGGGGAAATAGGAGATGTAAAACCTGTCGGTCCGGATGGCGACGCCGTGTGCAACGAAGAGCTGGCCACGCTGATTGGCCCTGACGCCAACGACTCTGCCGGCAACTTTGGCCTCGTTCAAGACCTGAAATTGCCGGTCGAATGCGATAACGCTGCCGTCGCCCAGGCCTACGTAGAACGTATCTCCGCCGGGCGCAACGTCTATGCTGCCGATCACCGCATTCATCTGCAGCTCGCGGACCGGCGCCCCCTCCTCCAACAGCAGGAGCCGGTCGTCGACTGTCCCCGCTACCATGGTGCGCTCGTCGAGGGGAACGACAATCGCCGCCTGCTGGCTGGACGCCGTCAGCGGGGTGAGCGCCTCTTCGTCGGCGTTGCGGACCAGGATGAAGAAGGCGATGTTGACCAGCAGGGTCAGCGCCAGCACGCCAATCAGGACGTGCAGGCCACGCCTGTAAAACCGAGGAGAGGCCCCAGCCGGAATCGATGCCATGGTTCGTTGTTGAACACCAGTGGTCGGTGGTCGGTGGTCAGTGGCCAGGAAACACCAGTGGTCGGTGGTCAGTAGCCAGTGGCCAGGAAACACCAGTGGTCGGTGGTCAGTAGCCAGTGGCCAGGAAACACCAGTGGTCGGTGGTCAGTAGCCAGTGGCCAGGAAACACCAGTGGCCAGCAACGTCAACTGCTGCGAACGCAGCTGATGTTACTGGCAACCGGCAACTGGAGACTGGCAACTGGTGTTACGTTCCAGGCTCGCGTGCGGGATTGTCGAGGTCGGCGTGGGTCACGTCCTTCAACGCCAGAATGTCGTCAAAGTTGTCCATCCAGTACTGCTGATAGAACTGGGCGAACTCGGCGCCGGTTGTCTTGCGCTCCAGCGCCTCCTTATAGGCGTTCTTGACGTTGACGACGTGCGTGTTGTCCCACGACTCGTAGCCGCTGAAGTACTCCCAGTTGTTCTGATTCAACTCGGCGTTCCCCATCGGCCTGACCATATCGTTGAGCATCTGCCGTTCGGGCGGATAGGTGACCCCGTACACGTCGACGGGACCCATGCCCGGCCAGCCTTCGTCCAGGCGTGCGTCATAGTAGGTCTGCATGCCGGACTCGGAGTACCAGAACATGAGAAAATCGAGGCAGCGGTCGATCTGCTCCTGGTTCTTCTTGACGATGCTGACGTAGGCGTCGCCCTGCCCGGCCACATCCTTGGCGCGGCACTGCACCAGCGGCCCTTCCATCGTCGGGAAGGGGAAGATGGCCCACTCGAAGGTCTCGACTTCGGTACTCTCGTCCAACCCCAGCTCTTCCAGGCGCTCGGGCGTGATCTCTTTCAGGTCGCGGTCGACAGTGGGCAGCGCCCAAGTGCCGGAGGGCAGGAAGGCCGCCTGCTGCTGCAGCCAGGTGGCGTAGCCGCCATCGCTGCGAACGAAGAAGTCCTCGGTCGCATACTGCGGCCACGCCATCGAAAGGTTGTCGATCATTTCGGCAAAGGCGTCGGTGTCGAAGCGCAACTCGCCTTCGCGGATTGCCCGGAAGTAGCGCTGGCCATTGAAGGTGTACTTGGAATGGATGTCCTTGTCGCCCGGGTCGAAGACAAAGTTGCCGTCGAACTCGGGATCATAGTTCCAGTCACCTTCGTGGGCGCGCACCGTCTCGACCCAGTCCAGGTGATACTGATCAAAGTAGACGCCGGAGACCCACTGATGACCCTGCCAGGTGAAGTTGATCACGATCGGGCTGTCCACGACCGCGGTCAGCTTCTCGCAGGCGTCGATGAACTCGGTCCACGTGTCCGGCAGCTTGGCCCCGACCTCGTCCAGCATCGTCATGTTGGCATACCAGAAGACTTCGGCGCCGGCCGCGGCCAGGCCATACCGTTCGCCCTTGGCGTTGGCCCATTTGAAGCGTTCAAAGTTGAAGGCCTCGTTCCACGGCTTGCCGGCGTACGGGTTGTGGGCGCTGACGTACCTGTCGAGGTTGAGGTAATCGCGGAAGGTACCGGCATCGACGCCGGAGACGACATCCAGGCGAATATCGTCGGCGGCAAGCTGTGTGGTAAGCCAGGCGTGGTATCCGCCGGTGATGCCGCCGGGCGGCGCTTCAAAGACGACGTCTACGTCGGGCTGATGCGCATTGTAGGCCGCGACAAGCGCGTCCTGGCCCGCCTTCTGGTGACCGTCGTCGGTGGTGTCGCGCAGCGCGATGATTACCGGTCCCGAGTGCATCGCCATCGCCGGCTCGGCCGGGGCCGCGGCTGTTGCCGGCGCGGCAACCTCTGCGGGAGCCGCCGGCGGCGCGCATGCCGCCAGGACGCCCGTGCCCAATGCGGCGCCGGTCAGGCCGAGAAAGCCCCGCCGGCTCATCCCCCTGTTCTGCCGATCCTTTCTCTCCATCGTTCTCCTCCTTGAGGTTCTATTGGCCTCTACGGACGAAATACACGCTTCAGTCGGTCCACACGTGACGAACGAAGAATATTCGACAGCCAGCCGGGCCGGTCCACGATGATGGCCGCCTGACCGTCGAAAGCAGATTGTACGCGAATTACGTCAACCAACCCCCCCCCGGAACCCCGCCGCAGCAAAGGCCGGGGCGCAAGCCGGAACCTGTATTCGGAAAGGAGGCCCCGCAGGCAAGTCAATTAAGCGGGGTTCCTGCTCAAGGCAGAAGGCATGCCGGCCTGTTCCACGCCCGGCTGCGTCTCGGGCACGATCGGCCAGCCCTGTCCGCCAACAAAGTCGAATTCGCCCAGGCCGCAGAGCCAGCAGAACATCTCCGCCACATACGGCCTGTCGCGGAAACCCTCAAACAGGGGTGTTCCCGTGGCGAAGTTGGCCCTGGAAAAGTCGAACTGCGGGTCGGTTTTCCAGTCGCGCTGCGGCGGCGAAGTGCGCCAGTAGTTGTATTTGAGCATGTTGCGCAGGCCGTCTACGGTCGAACGGCTGCGGCGGTGCCAGATCGAATAGACGGTGACGATGATCGAGCCGGCGGGCAACGCTGTCACCATGCCGGGCCTGATCCTGTCGTAATGCGCCATATAGTTGGCCTTGGTGCGGGCGAAGTGCGAAGCCGGCACGACCTCGAGCGGGCCCAGCTCCTTCGGCGTGTCCTGGGGATAGTAGAAGACCTGCAGATAGTCCAGCCGCGGCGTGTAGATCGAGCCGCCGTCGGTATGCCAGCCCTGCGCCGCCTCCGGGGTCTTGACGCGGTGATTGCTCATGCCCAACGGGAGCTTGAAATCCTTGCCCAGCAGCGACCGCACCGCGCCCGCCGCCTGCGAATTCTTGATGACCGCGTCCATAAACCAGTCTTGAGACAAAATCTCATCGACGCGATTGTCGAGGTAAACGTCGAGAAATTCCATCGCGCGCCGGTTGATCTCGTCGGGCACGACCCGTTCCAGGACCAACATTCCCTGGCGGCAGAAATCGACGACCTGCTCGTCGCTCAGCGTCGGTTCACAGTCATAGAGTTGACCTAGCATGGCGCCTCTCTCATTTCTCCAATATGAATTCACAGCCGAGACCGTAGGTATGGGTTTCGTGCAGCATGAGCGCCAGTTCCGGGAACTTGATCACGCGCCAGCCGTCGTGGATGGCCTCCAGCACGGTCTGGTAGGGCCAGCGGTCGGGATCGTCCCAGACCTCTTCGTCCGCTGCGTCGCCGATGAAGGAGACGCCGATGACGGGCGAATGGACCGACGAGCCGGAGGCGCTGAGGTAGAGCAGCTGCTGGGGCGGGGCTGCCCCATCGTGCAGAATATCGAGGATGCCCTGGAGGTCCGATTCCCGGAGATTCCCTTCTCTGAACTTCGTCAGACAGCCGCGTAGCCGGTGCTCAAGGAGTGGCGCGTCCATAGGTCGGTCTCACAGTAGGTCGTTTCCGGGCATAAACCGCTTCAGGAGGGCCTGTAGCAACAGGACGTCTGGCGGCATCCCGCTGAAACGAGGACATTTGAACGGTTTCACGGCGGCTTTCCCATGCGAAGGCAGATGGCGCCGGGAAAGTCATGCCTGCATTCGACAATTAATAGCATATGATTAAGAAACGGTCAACTGCTGTTTTTTCGGTGGGGTAAGCCGCGAACGGGCCTGCGGCGGAGGGGAAGTTTTGAGTTTGTAGTTTTTAGTGAAGACCGGAACTGCAGTGGATAGTGGATAGTGGATAGTGGATAGTGGATAGTGGATAGTGGCCGGTGGAGACCCGTCGCGTGCGGGGTAGTTGCAGTTGACGTTACTAGGGCTCGTTGACATTTGTCGGAACTATGATTCAGCTGATTTATCTGATGGACTTGATTAACGGCGCTGGCTCCCGAAACGGGCTTTGTTCAAGAGAATCAGGTGAATCAGAGTCCAAACTGTTCTCAAACCTTCTGTAGATGTCGCCTCTTTGAATGGTTTTCTGAAACGTCAACGGAGCCTAAAAACCAGAAACTCAAAACTAAAAACTGCAGTTCACCTGCTTCCGCTTGACACTGTCCCACGCCCAAAGATCGTAGCTGGCGGCGTTCGTCACCGCATGCCAGGCGAGCGTGACCTGGCCGCTGCCGATGGTCGTCGTCAAGTTCTGCGGCACGCCTGGGGCCACCGAGTTTTCGTCATGTGTGCAAGACGGCAGGTGAAGTGTAAGTATGTCCATAACTTCACTTGAAAGAGGGAAACTGTGTCAGCGGGCAGACATAACTGATTGCCGCGTAAAGTCACGGAGTACAGTTTGCCGAGGGCGTGTAGTCCAGCGACTGGCCCGCTCAACTGGTTGTTGGAGAGGTGCAGAAGGAAGAGATTGGTAGGGGCGCTCAGATCCGGGATTGGCCCGTTCAACTGGTTGTCGGCGTGGGCGTGGCTGTCGGAGTAGGGGTGTCAGTCTCGGCGGGCGCTTCGAAGGTGAGCGTCAAGTCGGTCGGCGCGCCGCCGTCGTAGTTCTGGACGCGCAGGATGATGTGGCCGCCGGCCGGCGCATTGACGGTGATGCGTTCGTCTCCGTTGCCGCTGCGGTCGCGGTCATCCCATCCACTGCCGCGGTTGTCCCTGCCATAGATGTCGAAATCGTGGCTGGTCGGCGACGCATCGGTCGTGATCGTCCATGCACCGCTGCGGTTGCCAACGTCCCAACGGAACCAGACCGACTGGCGCGCCGTAAGATCGGCCACGTAGCTGCGGATCGAATGCGCGGATACGCCGGCCGGGTTGCCGATAATGTACGGATCGGACGCTGTCCCCGATCCGCTGGACGTGAATTCGCTGGACGCCGGCGTGGCTGTCGGCGTGGCTGTCGGCGCAGCCGTGGCGGTGGCTGTTGGCGTTGGCGTCACGGTCGGCGTTGGCGTAGCCGTGGCGGTGGCCGTTGGCGTAACCGGTGCGGTCGTTGTGGGCGTCGCGGTCGGGTAACCACAGTTCGGAAGATTGAGACTGCTCAGGTCGTTGCTTTCGGTGGCCAGCAACGCCACAGGAATGCATCCGCTCAGCTGGTTTTTGCCGAGGTACAACCAGAGAATGCTGTCGAGGTTGCCAAGCTCGGCTGGAATCGAGCCGGTCAACTGGTTGGCACTGAGGGTCATCCAAATCAGGTTGTCGAGGTTGCCCAGCTCGGCTGGAATCGAGCCGGTCAACCGGTTCCCGTACAGGTTGAGGGCTCGCAGGTATTCCAGGTTCCCCAGTGAAGCAGGAATCGCTCCGCTTAACCGATTTTCGCCAAGGGACAGCCACGTCAAGTTGCCCAGGTTGCCAAAAGTGGCGGGAATCGAGCCGGTCAACTGGTTGTCGCGAAGGTGCATCGTATCAAGGAGGGCAAGGTTGCCGAGCTCTGGAGGAAGGGAGCCGCTCAACCGGTTGTCATAGAGGTTCAGATAATTCAGTTGGTCGAGGCTGCCGAGTGCGGCTGGAATCGTCCCATTCAACTGGTTTTGGAGCAGGTCCAACTCGGTCACGCGGCCATTCTCGTCGGTGACGACACCGAACCAGTCTCCGATCGGTTCATCGGACAGCCAGTTGGTGTTGTCCGTCCAGTTCGGGCCGTCGGTGGCATTGTAGAGCGCAACCAACACATCCCTGTCTGTCAGGTCAGTCGAGGTTGTCGATGTTATCGTGGCCGTCGCCGTCGGGGTAGGTGTGGACTCCTGTTCGTTGAAATAGGCAGTTACAACATAGTCATAGGAGAATCCGAACGCCACGTCGTTGTCTATGTAGCTGGTTGATGTGCCATCAACCCTGATGGTCTCTGTGATTACGCTTCCCTGGTCACTATGCGTGCGAGTGAGAATGTAGTGGCTCACGGAGCCGCTGGCGGGTGCGTTCCAGGTGACGAGGACTGAGTCTTCGACGAAGTCAAACGAAGGCGTAATCGTCTCTGTCCGGACCTGTAATTCGCTGGCCGCGGCGGTGGCGGTGGCGGTTGGCGTAGGTGTATCTGTAGGCGCAGGCGTGGCGGTAGATGTCGCTGTGGGTGTCGGCGTGGCTGTGGCGTCAGTATCTGGCGTGGCTGTCGCTGTGGGTGTCGGTGTGGCAGTAGCATCCGCACAGAATGGCAAGCCGAGACGGTGAAAGTCGTTGCGATCGATATTGCGCCAGGCATCCGGAATGCATCCACTCAGTTGATTGCCCGAGATGTAGACATGCTCTATGTCGGCCTGGCTGCCCAAGTTGCCCAGTTCGGCTGGAATCGAACCGCTCAGTTGATTGCCTGAAAGGTCAAAGCGCCTCACATTGACCAGGTTGCCCAGCTCGCTTGGAATGGCCCCGCTTAACTCGTTGTCGTCCAGATTCAGATGTCTCAGCAACACCAAGTTGCCCAGCTCGCTCGGAATGGTCCCGGTTAACTCGTTGAACTGGAGTTCCAAATTGTCCAACCTGCCGAGATTCCCCAACTCGCCTGGGATCGCCCCGCTCAACTCGTTGCCAAACAGTACCAGGTTCCTCAGGCTGTCCATGTTGCCCAGCTCAACCGGTATCGACCCGCTCAACTGGTTGTTCCAGAGATAGAGACCCACCAGGTTGTCGAGCCTGCCAAGCGCCGCCGGTATTTGCCCGCTTAACTGGTTATCTGTGAGATACAGTTGCCTCAGGTTGGCGAGGTTGCCCAGTTCGCTCGGTATCGACCCACTCAACCCAGTTCTTTGGATGTACATGCCGGTCAGGTTGGTGAGGTTGCCCAGCTCGGCTGGAATCGACCCGCTCAATTCGTTGTTTGCGATTTTCAGCACCGTCAGGTTGGCGAGGTCGCCCAGTTCGCGCGGTATCGGCCCGCTCAACTCGTTGGTCGAGAGCGACAGATGGGTCAGGTTGACCAGTCTGCCCAGCTCGGCCGGAATCGACCCGCTCAATTCGTTGTGGTGGAGGTGCAGGAGGGTCAGGCTGTCGAGGGCCCCGAGCGCGGCTGGAATGGGGCCGTTCAGATCGTTGTAGTAGAGGTGCAGTGCCGTCACGCGACCGTTCTCATCCGTCGTGACCCCCTCCCAGGTCCCGATTGGCTCGGTGCTCAGCCAGTTTGTGTTGTCGTCCCAGTGGGGGCCGTCGGTCGCATTGTAGAGCGCAACCAATGCGTCCCTGTCCGAATAACCGCTAAGGTCGACCGTGGCCGTGGGCGTAGGCGTGTACGTTGGCGTGGCATCAGGCTCTGGCGTAGCTGTCGCTGTGGCTGTCGGTGTGGCAGTAGCGTCCGCACAGAATGGCAAACCGAGACTGGAAAAGTCGTTATCATCGACGTTGCGCCAGGCATCGGGAATGCATCCGCTCAGTTGATTGCCCGAGAGGTAAGCCAGCTCCAGGAAGCCCTGGCTGCCCAAGTTGCCCAGTTCGGCTGGAATCGAACCGCTCAGTCGATTGTCCGAGATGTTGAAGCGTTTAACAAAGACCAGGTTGCTCAATTCGCTGGGAATGGCACCGCTTAAATCGTTGGATTCCAGATTCAGAGTCCTCAGCGACCCCAGCTTGCCCAGCACGGTCGGAATGGTCCCGGTTAACACGTTGTTCTGGAGTTCCAGCTGTTCCAACCTGCGGAGGTTCCCCAACTCGACCGGAATCGTCCCGCTCAACTCGTTGCCATTCAGCCGCAGGTCCATCAGGCGTTGCAGGCTGCCCAGTTCAACCGGTATCGGCCCGCTCAGCTGGTTGTTCTGGAGATTGAGGCCCACCAGTTTGTCGAGCCTGCCAAGCGTCGCCGGTATTTGCCCGCTCAACTGGTTTTCTGTGAGATACATGCCGACCAGATCGCCGAGGTTGCCCAGTTCGCTCGGTATCGGCCCCGTCAACTGGTTGTTTTCCAGGTGCAGCGAGTCCAAATCGTCCATGTCGCCGAGCTCGGCTGGAATCGGCCCGCTCAACTGGTTGTCGTTGAGGCTGAGCAGCGACAGATTGCCGAGATTGCCCAGCTCGCTCGGTATCGGCCCGCTTAAGTCGTTGTTGTTGAGCGTCAGAATGACCATGTTGACGAGTCTGCCCAGTTCGGCTGGAATCGACCCGCTCAATTCGTTGTGGTGGAGGTAAAGGTAGATCAGCCTGTCGAGGGCCCCGAGCTCGGCTGGAAGGGAGCGGCTCAGATTGTTGTAGGAGAGATTCAGTTCCGTCACGCGACCGTTCTCATCCGTCAGGACGCCGTGCCAGTCGCCGATAGCCTCCTGGCTCAGCCAGTTGGTCTTGTCCGTCCAGTTAGGGCCGTCGGTCGCATTGTAGAGCGCTACCAATGCATCCCTGTCCGACGCGGCACTGCCGGTATCATCAGCTGTCGGAGTAACCGTTGGCGTGGCCGTGGCCGTGGCGGTGGGCGTCGCGGTGGCCGTGGCCGTCGGCGTTGCAGTCGGCGCAACTGCCGGCACGGTCAGTTCGCTGCGGTTGGACAGTACCTTTCCGCCGGCGGTACAGATGCTCCCCTGCGCGCTGCAGACGCTGCTGGCGGGCAGGATGACCCACACGACGCTGTCGGCGGCGTCCGGCTCAACCGTGATCTCCCACAGGTCGTTGCGCCCGTCCACGCGCCGCGCGCCGGTCACGGTGCCGCCGGTCAAGATCAGCGCATGATCGCGCACATCCTCGTAGCCGGTACTGATCGCTTCGCTGAACTCGATTCGGAAGGTGAAGGTCGCGCCTGAATGGCTCGACGGTGCATTGCCAAAGCTTGCCGTCAGACCGGGCGTAGCCGTCGCTGTGGGGGTAGGTGTGGGTGCAGGAGCCGGCGCATCGAGGTAGGCGGTTACGATATATACAAAGTCACCGACGAAATCGACGTCACTGTCCTGGTAGGATGTCGACGTGCTCTCGATCCTGATTGTCGTGGTAACGACGTCGCCCGCCTCTTCACGCGTACGGGTGAGGATGTAGTGGCTGACAGTGCCGCTGTCCGGCGCGTCCCAGGTGACGAGAATCAGGTTTTCGACAAAGTCCCACGAGGGCGTGATCGATTCTGTTCGGGTCGGTGACTCGCTGTCCTTGTCAGTGTCAGTGGCAGTGGCAGTGGACGTAGCGGTCGCTGTAGGTGTGGCCGAAGCCGTCGCTGTGGGTGTCAGCGTCGCCGTAGAAGTCGCTGTCCCTGTAGGTGTTGGCGTGAACGTGGGCGTCGGCGTTGCCGTCGCCGCAGAAGCGACGTCAGCCTCGAACGTAGCGCTCCAGCCGCCGGAACTGCCGCCATAGCGCGCCCGCACCTTCACCTTGTAGCGCACGCCCTGGTCCAGCCCGGTTATCGTATACGAGTTTGTCGTCGGGAAGGCGTTGCCCGAACTGTCCGACCATGTCTTGAAATCCTCATCCGTCCGCGCCCAGCTCAACCGGTAATCCTGCGGCGCATCCGGCGGCGCATCCCACGTCACCTCCAGCACGCCGGCCTGGCTGCTCGCAAGCCGTACCGCCCCAATCGAGCGGCTGTCACCAGGCGTCGGCGTCGCTGTCGCTGTGTCTGTCGGCGTCGGAGTGGCCGTCGGCGTCGATGTAGCTGTAGCTGTGGCCGTGTAAGTCGGTGCCGGCGTCTCTGTAGGCGTCGCCGTGTAAGTCGGTGCCGGCGTCTCCGTCGGCGTGGGGGTAGGCGTCGGAGTAGCAGTCGGGGTCGGGGTCGGGGTCGCCGTAAACGTCGGCGTATGCGTAGGGGTCGCCGTCGGTGCAGCCATAACGTCCGCCCGCACCACCCCGCTCCAGTCGCCGGGCCGACCGTCGCCGGTCCCCCTGGTAGCGGGCGCGCACCTGCACCTTGTAGCGCACACCCCCGTCCAGGCCGGTAACCGTATACGAATTTGTCGTGGGAAAGGCGTTGCCTGTAAGGTCGGTCCAGGTCTTGAAGTTCTCGTCGTCACGCGCCCAGCTCACGCGGTAGTCGACCGGCGGCTCCGTCGGCACGTCCCACGTCACCTCAAGCTCGCCAGGCTCGCTGCTCGCCAGCGCCAGGTTGTGGACCGCCTTCACGTCCTCCTGCGCCGATACGCTGTTCACAACCGGCGCCAGCGCGCCGCATACGGTCAGGAGCAGCGCCAGCAGCCAGACGCCCACCCCCTTGGCGGAAAAGAGAGGGCTGCCGAACCAGGTCTTCTTCATTCTCCCGTTCGGAAACATCTACCTCTCCTCCTGTTGCACGCGGACACGCCGCCGCGCATGGTGGATGCCAGATAGAGAAGGCGTTCCGGCAGTCGCTGCCGCGGCCGCTACGCGTGCGGTCCGCTGCGTCTCACAGCGGGAAGGTCCCGCCGCGTCATGCCGGACCCGGCGCGAACAACCGGAATGTTGGGGGAAAGGGGGACTGATGCTTCCGGGGGTACGAGGAACAGCGCAGATTGGTGCGCTTTCCATTCAGGAACAGATGTCGAATGGAGAAGGGTAGGTATCTGATCGGCAGGCTGTCGCGCGTGATGCATAAAGAGTAATATGGTCTTTGACGGATTCCATATATAATAGGAGATAAATATGTATGTAATAAATATGAAGATAATGTCAAAGTATATAGTCTGTACGCGGGGCCTGTCAAATGCGATTTCAACAGTTCAGCGCAGCATTCGGGTCACTCTGATCCTGTCCTTGCCTCAGTATGGACGGTTGTCCCGTTCCTTGCTGTTGTTCGGATAGCGGCGGCTCTCCGCCCGCACTGCGCCGCTTGCCTTCGTGTCTTCCTGGGCGAGAACGATGCACTGATGCGCGGGAAGAAGGGTGAACCGTGTCAGCTGTCTCACCGTCAGCCACACACCCAGGCCGACCGGCGCAACGCGATAAAAGGGAAAACACGCGCAGCCATCCTCTCGCGGCCGCCGCGGCAGCGGCGCGAGATCGAGGGCGCGGACGGCCCGAAGACCGAAGCCGCCCCGTCCGCGTCCGCCGGCTGGATCGCTGCCAAAACTTCCACGGCTGCCGGCGCCAGGACAGTAGGTCAGCGGGCCGGGATCGGTGTAGAAGGTGTCGGTCACTGCCTCGCCATACGCGAAGGTAATGACGCGCCGCCGCACGGCATCGCAGTTCGCATACCTGCACGCCTCGGTCCGCCTCTCTACATCGCTGTCGCCGCGCACGCGCTTCAACGTCCAGTCGTGCGAATCGGCCAACTGCTGCCAATAGCCGCCCATGCCAGCCGTCCTTTCCGCTCGCGGAAACGTCCGTTTTCTCAAAAACGCGCTAATTGCAGTGAAAGAGGGCGATGGAGTTCAGGGGGATGGAGGAAGGAGAGAAGGGCTAACGGGTGGAAAAGCGGAGTCAGGAAGATAGTGAGGGAGAGTTTGCGAGGTCAGGGGGCTCTGAATGCATGAGCGTTTGTCGTCTCAGCGGCAGGTAGAGCCCGGGGTCAGTGTCGACGAGATTATGAAGAAGGGCCGTCAGGGACGAAAAGCGCGCATGAAGCCCAGGAACTGCGCTGGCTCGCAGTCAACCGCGCCTTTTCTTGTTATCGCATCTTTCGTCTCGAACCTGACCTCGCACAGCGCGAGCTTTCTCTCCGTGTCCTTCTCCACAGCGGCATCTGGCATGAGATCCCAAGTTTCACGTTAATTCGTCGTCGTCCAGGAGGCCGCTGCGCGCCGCCCAGACTCCCATCTCCTGCCTGGTCCCCAAACCCAGCTTGCGCCGAATGGCATAGACCGCGTTCCGTACCGTCATTGGATTGCTGTTTCCGCGCGCTTCAGCGATCTCCGCGTAGGACATGCCGCGGGCGAACATCCTGAGCAGATCGCGCTCTCGGGCCGTCAACCGGTCCGATTCACTGGGAGAAATCGGACCGCCGCCGTCGTCGCCACTCATTCCCGTGACCAGTCTCCTTGCCGCTTCTCCCTGCACTCGAAACTCGCCACTGGCAACCTCCTTCAGCGTGGACAGCAGCATCTCTTTACCCGAAAACTTCTGAAGGTATCCGGTAGCGCCGGCATTTACCGCCTGCACAATCGCACCGTGTCTGTTTGACGCGGTCAGCATGAGGACCCGTGTATCCGGCAGGGTTGCCGTTATCTCCCGGCAGGCTTCGATTCCGTTCTTTACCGGCATCAGAATGTCCATGATGACCACATCCGGCATCAGCTCCCGCACCATGCCCACTGCTTCATCCCCGTCGCCGGCCTGACCGACGACCTCAAAGTCGCCCGACTGCTCCAGTACTTCAGCAATCCCCTGCCGCACAATGGCGTGGTCGTCGACGATCATCACTCTGATTCTGTTTTCCGATGACACGCGCTGACCTCCTTAACCCTGACCAATGGGCACGGTACATTTGACGGTCGTGCCGTTACCGTTGGATTCGACGTTCAGACTGCCGCCCAGGCGCTCTGCGTCAGCCCTCATGTTTCTGAAGCCGTGGCCGCGCACGGCGTAATCATCAGGAAGCCCGGACCCGTCGTCCGACACCGACAGCCGCAACATCTCCTCTCCGAACTCCAGGGAGACCGTCACACCATCGGCGTCCGAGTGGCGGAAGGCGTTGGTGAGCGCGTTGTGGGCGATGGCGAACAGCAGGCTGCGCGTTACGGTGGACAGCTGCGGTTCGACTCCGTGCAGGTCCAGCTCCGCCGGAATCGAGGTGATGACGGTGAAGGTGTCGGCGTGTGCTTCGAGGACTTCGCTCAGCGTGCTTCCGCTGAATATCTGCCCGCCGTCTATCGGGTGCCTGAGCGTCCACATCGCCGACTTGGTCAGGGACCACATCGCCTCCAGCTTGGCGATCAGCTCGGGGGCGGAGCTCTCGGCCTTCTCGATGGCGTCCTCAAGGCCCAGTCCCAGCGTGTAGGCCGATTGCGCGGTCGTGTCATGGATGGTCTGCGACATTTCGAGCCGCTGCCGCTGCAGCTCCCGCTCGCGCGCCACCGCTTCCAGCATCCTGATTCTCTCCGACCTGGCGACCAGATTCACCGAAGTCACGACTGCGTACATGATGACGATCCTGGCAATCAAGGCCTTATCATCTTTGGCTTCCACATTGAGTCCTTCCCCGACGGTCAGGCTCACGGTGGTGAAGATGACGGCCACAAATGTCACCCAGCCCAGACTCAACTTGAAAGAGCTGAAGAACACAGCGAACCAGGCCACGGCAGGGTAGTAGAGCAGGTAGAAGAAGTAATGGCTGAAGCCGCCCCCGATCACCATCCCCGCCGTAATCAGGACCACGTCCGTCAGAGCGATAGCCAGCATCGAGAACGATGTCAGCTCCTGGCCCGACAGGAGGCGGTAATGGAGATATGCATTGGTCGCCATGAGAATAACGAGGCACAGTATGTAGCCCGCATTTGTCGAGTAGCTGAATATCGGGCGGTAGACCAACAGGAACACACAGGTGGCAGAGATCAACCACCGTACCCAAACGCCTATCTTCGCCGCGTAGCGATGTTCATCAGGGACAACTTCCCTGAACTCCCGGTTTATACCAAGAAGAGCACCGGCCACTCTGGTCAAAAGCCCTGATAACACAGCTCCTGGGTTTTGACTTGGGATTCGGCGCTGTCGAGTCATGACGATACCGTTCGACCTGCCGTACCGTGCATTCTTTTGCCTGAAGCGTTACGCGGGCCGAAAGTAGGCGCCGGCCCCGCTTTTCCATTCTATCGAGACCCGCTTTTGCTCTACCCCGTCCGCATTTGGCGTCAGATTTGTGGGACTTCGGCCAAGTGGTCCCAACGCGGTCCCCGTATCGTAGCGCAAAACTGCTGCAATCGGATTATACCAGATAGCCAGGACCGCTCCCTGCCCGGCAACAAGACAGGGGAATCGCATCTAAATCCGGACGCCAAAATGTCCCACGAAGGGCGCCCCTTGTGGGCGCTCCTTGTGGGCGCCCCTACCAATTGTCAATCGTTTTCGGCTTTTTTTTCGGAGGTGGGCTCGAATCAGGTTGTGTCGCGGGGTCTTGACCCAATTAGATGCAATTGCCCTGCCCCAGCCACAGGTTGACCTGGACGACTTTGCCATGATGCGCGCGCGGTCGGACGGCGACGTTCTGCCGCCGCAAGAGTACGCCGGTCAGATTCGCGACCTGCGTAACCGTTAAGCGGGACACCCGGGGCGAAAGAGGCCGCAAGGATGTCGCAGCGTTGCGCGGCGGAGAATTCGCCTCCAACTGCTGGGTCAATATGAGCTCAACAGTGGAACTTGGCAGCGACGTGGAGCGCAAGGCCGCGGCCGAAACGCGGCTGGATCCGAACAATGTCCTGGACGCGCACGACGCGGAGCGGACGTGACGGCGGTCGCAGACGCACCGGCGCCCGACCGGTCTATTTTCGCTTGCCCCATCGTCAACGCGAGTAGCGGTAGACGACCGGCAGGTCGGCGAAGACTGTGACGGCGGGGTCGGTGTGGCGCCGGATCTCGGCGCGGCCGGTGCCGCAGTCGCCGAAGCTGTCGCAGGAGATGAGACCGATGATGCCCTGGAAGCCGGTGGTGCCGGTCAGGGCCTGGCGCAGCCGGGCGCGGTCGATGTAGAGCGCGTCGCCGTGGGCCACGGCCACTTCTTCGATCGCGTGCAGGAGCAGGGTGGCGGCGGCGTAGGCGTGGGCGAGGTAGGCGGAGGTGGGGCCCTCGCCGAATTGTTCCTTGTAGGCGGCGAGCAGCTCTTCGCCGCTCTTGCCGGTGGCCTGGTTGATGTTGTTGCCGAAACCGAGCTCCGGGCCTGTCAGGTAGACGTCCACGATCTCGGGCGCGGCCAGCAGCAGTGAATCGCTGCTGATGAGTGTCAGCTCCTCGAGGCCGTCGACCTGCTCGATCTGGCGGGCGACGCGGGCCGATTCGTCGGGGAAGAGGAGGAAGAAGAGGCCCTGCGGGCTGTTGGCGGCGATGCGGGTGAGGGCAGGGCGCATGTCGGTCTCGCCCCTGCTCACTTCGGCGACGGCTGTGAGCGCGCCGCCGAGCTCCTCGAACGCGACTGCGAACGCGCCGGTGAGCCCCGACGTGTAGGGGTCGCCGTCGTGGATGGTGGCCATGCGGCGCAGGCCGAGCTGGTTGTAGGCGAATTCGGCGACGGCCTGAGCGAGGTAGAGGTCGTTGCTGGCGGTGCGGTAGTAGCCGGGATGGTAGTTGGCGCCGGCATTGCCGCGAAAGTCGGAGGTGAGCGAGGGCGAGGTATTGGAGGAGGAGATCATGACGAGGCCGGCCTCGCTGAGGATGGGGGAGGCGACGGCGGCTGCGACCGAGCAGGAGGCGCCGATGAGGCCGACGACGCGCGGGTCGCCGGCGACGGTCTGTGCGGCGCCGAGGCCGCCTGGGGCGGTGCAGAGAGAGTCGAGGCCGGCGCCCATGCTGACGGGATGGCCGTGGATGGGGCCGTAATCGGCCAGCGCCATGGCGACGGCGCGCTGCCTGGGGATGCCCAGCTCGCCGATGCCGGTGAGGACCTCGGCCGAGCGGATTTGGATCGCCTCGCCGGGAGCGACGACGACGGCGCCGAGGGGGCTGATGACCGGGTCGTGGGGTATGCAGGCTGCGGTCAGGAGGATGGAGAGGAGGAGGAGTACCAGCCGGCGCAGGAGGACGGACCGGGCGCGGTGAGTTGTTGGCATTGTTTTTGCTCCTTGCTGCGACGCCCTGGGCAAACCGCTGCGCATTGCAGGGTTGTCAGGCGCCCCTACGTTTCGTACTGGCGGATGTGCTCGATGACTGTGTTCATCCAGCCCGTCAATTTTGCCAACTCGGCTTCGTCCCAAGTTCGGTCGGTGCGACACACAAGATTAATTCCAGTGCCCGCAGGCTTAAATAGATCGGTTTTCAGGGCATTGTCCTTCAGTGTTTCCACTACATCCTGCGGGACGTTCGACTTCCTCTGCAACAATTCGAAGTCAGTATAAATGTTCTGATTGAACCTGGTTGAGGGCGGGTAACCATAGCAGAACGCGATCAGGGTCCCTCCCGATACCACGTTGAGTGAGAACCCTTTGAGGCCCCATTTGATTCTCATGCCGCGCTTTTTTCCAAGCGGCAGCACACTATCGTAGACGGTTTTCCCGTTCTCGTTGAGAGCGTCGAGGAACTCCTCTTCGTTGGTCTGGCTCTGTTTCTTCTTGAACGCTGAAGAGGCCTCCCTGTCATCGGGGGTGAGACCGGCCGCTTGGTCGGTGTCCAGCGGCGTTACGTCCTTGCCGGGCATCACGCGCAACAGGACCTCGACCTGCTCTGGGTCCAGTTGGAAAAACTCACGAGAGTTGTTTATGCGGTGCGGTCCGAAGGCGGTATGCAGTGCGGTCTCAATCTCAGCGGCATTCCTGTCCTCGATTTCGCGGGCGATGGCGCAGTCAAAGGGAAGCGGCACGCCGGTCGAATAGAGTTCTCCCATTCTCTTCTGCACGTCCGACGCATTGGTCATGCCGATTTTGACGATTCCCGGCATGGCCGGATTGGTCAACACGTATACGATATTGGGCATGGCTGCTTCTCCTGGTGGAGAGTTGGCTGGCGGGACAAGTTGAAGCCGGTGCGAGGGCCTATTCTATGTCCCATAGGGACCTGAGCCGGTCAACTGTGAATTGCCATTTTGGGCTGCGCGGTTTGGCTACAATGGCCGGGATGGCGAAGAAACCGGTCTCCCAAATTCCAGGCAGTTTGTCGACCGCATCGATCCAGCGGACGGCGACGAAATGCTCACCTTGCGCCTCGTTGAAGGCGTTCGGCGCCTCTAGTTCGCAGTCGGTCAGAGGCTTGCAATCGCCGTCGGGGTCGACCATGAACTGATCAGGGCGCACGGCAGCCGCCAAAACCTCGCCGTATCCGGCGTAGCCACTGCCGGATACGAGAACCCAGAAACGGTCGCCAGGTTGAAGATTCCTGAGCGGCCTTACGAACTTCTCCCCGCCCCCGGCGCTGACGAAACCATATCGTTTGGCGTCCTTCCAGCAACGGCTCTCATCCTCACGAAAGGTGACGTAGTACTCGCGGTTCCATTTCATCTTGACTGCGGAAGAAGAGATTTCGGTGGCGAGGGAGTCCGGTTCAGTCAGCCAGGTGCGGGTCAGATATTCCCGGCATTCATCCTTGAAGGTGCGAAAGAAAGCGACATTGATGTCGACGGCGTACTGTTCCTGCAGATAGTTAACGATACGCTCGGTCAACGGGTCGAGTTCGCCGGCGACGACGAGGAGTCGGTGACTAGCGTTGAGTTCGTCTGGAACGGCTTTGAATTTCCTCTTGAGTGCGACGCCGATCCCTTCCGGCGTCTTCTTGTCCAGAAAATTCTGCTGGTATTCGATGAAGATTTCGGCGATGGCCTCCGAGGTCAGCCGGCGCGCCCAGGAGGCGTAATCGAGGAGTTGCGCCACGACTTCCCTGGGCGTCTTCCCCTTCTTCAACTCAACGACAACCAGATTACCGACGGCGTCGATGGCGAGGATATCGATGTACCCGCCGAAGGCAGTAGGAACTTGCCGGCCGATCTGCATAAGCCCGGGATCAACGATAGAGAGCTTGGCGGAGATGATTTCCTCCAGGCGTTTTTCGAGGTCGATCCCTGTGAGAGAAAGGGGGTTCAGGTCTTTCTCGATGCGCCAGATTTCTGTTTCTATCGGCATTGTGTAGTTCCTCTCTTAGTCGGACGGTGCGTGGCCGCCTATTGCGGCGGCGGCATCCCCCTGAAGCTGAACGCCCGAGGGCCTAGACCGCCACCTCGGCCTCTCTGAGCTTGTTGATCACTTGTTCCGGCGTATGTCTCTTCCTGGCCATCTTTCCCCCTTTCTACGGCGCAATACTAACATATTACCTGGACCAGTTTTTGGGGGGCAGGTCAGACGGCCGCGGCCGCGCCCTCGACAACGTCTTTTGCGAACGCCTATGGCGCAGCGTCAAGTATGAGAACATCTATCTAAACCAGTACGACACGGTGCGTCAGCTGCGCACAGGGCTGACCGCCTATTTCGACTTCTACAACCATGAGAGACCACATCAAAGTCTCAACTATCGCACGCCGGCGGAAGAGCACTTCTTGCTCTGTTCAGAACCGGACACATCCGTCTGAATACACCTTATCTTTCCCGTCTTGTGGTCCAAAGATTGGGGCTCACCATAGTAGAACAAAATAATGGAGAATCGAACAGTGCGGCGGTGGAAAGATCAAGAAGCCCGCCGGCTCTGTTGCTGACGGGCTTGCTAACTTGATGTTCCAAATGAATTCACTAGATGATTCACTTCATTGGATTTTTTCGAGTTCGGGTTACAGGATGAACATTCTCCGATCTGATTCGCCTAAATAATTTTGAGGCGACCTTTTTGTGCAAATGTTTCTTGTAACCTGACACTCCTACATGAGAAGGGTTTTCGACGACGGGCAAATAGCAAATCTTAGGGTCATCAGCCCCACGGACTCTCGAAATCGCAGCCTTTACGCGGTCACAACTGAGAATGATCCATGCTTCTACATCCTTCTTGATGTCTCGCGGAAAATAACATTCAAGCTTATCAATCGCAGTGGCGGTATCTACTGAGGCATTTGCAAGCCTACAAATGTCTTCAAGCCAACTGAAAGACAGAAAAGGGCAATTTTCTTTGAGTTCGTTTTCGGTGAAGCAGAACACTTTGAATGACGTGACATTGCCGTCCCTATAATACTTTTTGGCGCAATGCCTTATCAGACGGTCAGAGTCATCGAGTTTGTAATCTCCGCCGCTCATCACCAATCCAATCGCCTGGTGATGGGTTCAATTACCTCCATTACTTGATCCAGCCTTACCTCTCCTTCTCCCACATCACTCTCTTCCAAATCGTATTCTTCCGATTCGTCTTCTTCTACATCGTAGAAGTAACTCACTCGATCTGGTGAAATGAACTCCAAATAGAGAATTCCTCCAGTGTAAGAATCGTCTTCGTCTGATGGATTGATCGGAGGAACCCTCCACTGAATACCAACATGCCCGTCGTCATCTCCAAAGATGCCAGGGCCTGGGTATTGTGGTCGAGTCGTCAATACAAATCTGGCGAATGCAAGGACCGATTCTATAGAGAATCTTTCGCCGTCATCTGCAAGGAATCCAATCAGAAGACTTAGTCGTTCGGCTACTTTTTCGTGCCCTTCCCAATATAGTTTCTTCAGAACTATCTCTTCAAGTTCTGAAGCGTGTTCTGACCACTCCGGATCAAACGAGCCTAAGAGATAATCACGCACCTGTTCATAGAAATCCTCTCTTTCTTGAATTGAGGTCGCATTGTCTGTTTTGCGACTGAGGCGTGCTCGATTTGAGCCAAGCAGTTCCTTTGTTTCCCTCTGCACATAATTGTACTGCCATCTAGGGACTGTCGTGCCAGGAGAATCACCAGCAATGAAAGCTGTGCTTACCATATCGGCTACTCCTTGTCAAAAAGGTTGCGAAGACGGTCCGTAATGCTTCCTTCAAACGCCTGCCTGACATTTCCGTGTGCAACTCTGACATGACTCTTGAATTCAGATTCGGAAAGCGTGCGACCAAGAGATGCCTGATTGTATAGGTCTAGCAGAAAGACTTGGCTGTTTTCATCTGGTGGATCGGGAACAATCTTACTAAATGAATATGTCAAGAAGTGGCCCTCATCAGATTGCGGGACCACACAATTGATAAGAAAATCACCATGAACTCTCCCACTTCCCAAAGGAATCATCGGGAAAATAGTAAAGTAGTTGGCCATCGAAAACTTTCTCTCGGGAATCTTAACGTGATTCAGGTATCGTACCCCTATGCGATCTACCGCATGGGACGAAACTAGCTTGGCGAAAATGTCAAAAACATCGTAAAAGGTGCTCTCCCATAAACGAAAAGAGGGATATGGAGTGAGTTGATTAAACACAAGAAGGTTCTCAGATATTTGTATAATCTGGTTTTTTTCTTCTGTACTAAACACTTTACGGGTCGGCCCCAATTGCAAACCACTGCTGATCGTTTCATTGGGGACATCCACTGTAAGATCAACGCGATGGAGCAATTGCTCCTCTTGTTTTGGAAATCTATCTTTGATTACCTCATAGAATTGACTGGGAATCGAGTCGCTCCAATTAGAGGAGGTGAAATATACTTCACAAAGTGCCTCTACGACAGGAGGATTACGGTAAAGACGCCCTGAATCTGTCTGAGAGGGACCTGCCGGCATACTCATAGTTGGCATTCTTTCTCTTTCTTCATAGATGAAATCGTGACACTTAGGACAAGCTCACACCGGCACGGAATACCGTAGGACAATATTTCAATCGCCTAAAGTATATTTGCCTTGCTTGTCCGAATCAACACCACTATATCCCATATCTTGAATCTCCGCTCAACAGATAAGTCAGCGTCGCGGGCGCGGGCATTCTCTGGGGTGGAAGGAGTAAGAATTATCGGTAGTGGTCACAAGGTAAGTGGTTAGGGCAAGGAGTACATTGCCAGGTTGTGGTCAATGATAAACCATTTGGTGACCATATGGTGGTAAGCGTCGCTCTGGGAGAATGAGAGTGTTTTGCGAACATAGCGTGCCTGCCTTTGGCGCAATGTACAATACCAACGCTGCATATGGGAGAGTTCTCCGCTCTCTTTGCCGACGGCGCAATGGTTCTCTTTGGGCAGCGCTTGATACGCCTTCCAGAAGTCGCTATAGGAGAGACATCGGCGGTATGTAAACGGGACCTTGGCCCATAGGCGGCGACAACTCTGTTGGCTACGGTCACCGATCACAAAAGCCACGATCTGACGCGTTCGACGACAGATGACGGTCCACAGCCAGCGTTTGTTGCGCCGTGTGCGCACAAAACTGCAGGCCGCATCGATTGCGAGCAGGTCATCCGGCTGGGCGGGCAACAAAGTTGCTCGGAGCGGCGCCAAGGACGCCACATGCGCTCGAATCCAGCCGGCAATCGTGTGACGATGAACAGCAAACAACCGACTCAGTCCGCGCAGGCTGATGCGTTCCTGGTAGGCTCTCAGGATGAGGCGCTTCGCTTTTTTTTCGCCTCTCGCTTGGATTCCAAAACCCGATACGCATTGCACTCTTTACAGTGATATTGCTGCTGACCAAGGCGGTTGCTCCCATTCTTGACGATATTCGTGCTCCCGCACACGCGACAACTGTAGGTGATCGTTTCCTGTATCATGCAACAATTCTACCACCACTTACTATTCGACCACTACCGAATTCCCTATGGTTGGCCCCAATCGTTAGACCACGAAATGGGAAAATATGGTGCATTCAGGCGAATGCGGCCGGCTCTGAACAGAGCACGAAGTGCTCTTCCGCCGGCGTGCGACAGGTGAGACTTTGATGCGGTCTCTCATGGTTATGGCGCACTCTGGGCCCGTCTTCCAGCATTGGCCGTTTCCAGGCCCGTTTCATGTTGGCATGAATCTCGTGTTCATTAGACAATTGGCTAATCTTCTTGCTGCCTTCGAGCTTTAACAACGCAATCCGAAGCTTGTAGGCCGTCCCGTGTCGACGCTGTCTATTGACCATCGTTCTGCCCCTCCCCTGGCTCGATGACTTGATCCATTATACACCTTTGTTTGTGGTCCAGTTCTTGGGGCCACGCTCATAAAGCTGAAGAGATTCCCCGTTCCCGTGGCATCGGGAAGCAATGAATTCCCGCCAGCTGTTGAACTCCTGAATGTCTAGACCGCCACCTCCACATCCGTATCCCCGGCGGCGAGGGCGTTGTAGTAGGCGAGGACCATCTCCTTGGTGCGGTAGTGGCCGAAGGCGGCTTCGTCGTGACGGCGGACGATGGGGAAGGTGTCGAGGATGTAGCCCGCGTCTTCTTTGGAGAGGCCGTAGAGGTGGAAGTAGAGGGCGTCGAGGCGCTCATACCGCGTACGGCTTCGTGCCCATCGACAGTATACCCCATCCCGAAATCTTATGCTCCGGGCCCAGGAATTTCACCAATCAAAAAGCACGCGCCCGCTGCACCTGACACCTCAGGTTACTTGCTACGTCCCTGGCAGGACTCGCCCGTGCTCCGCCATTTCACACCTATTGGCTGGCTCGTCCGCCTGTGCTAAAGTGGTCACCGACCCAAAAGAATGGCCGGCTTGAAGTGTCAACTCCGCACCGGCCTACACGAGTAGATGACTCGTGTCCGATTCCAAATTCTATCACAGCAACACACGCCTTCTACCACCCGCTTCGTTGCGAAGCGAGCCTTCCGCGGCGCCGGAAAGAATCGCCACAGCGAGAGCACAAAGTAGTTCCGGAGGGGGAATCGAGGGCGGCAGGTCTACAAGACGAGACCCATGATGCGGCTCAATGAACCGCCCTACCGGCTACGCGATGCGAAGGCGATGAATCCTGCCTGGTCAATACTACCCATCCTGCTTGCGACACTGCTTTTGACGGGGTGCGGCCCCATGACCGCCCGATCACCTGCGCCCCCGCTGCCGTCAGTCCGGAATCTGGTGGACATCACACATCTCGGCTCCGTCGCGGTGTCCGACGGCAGCTGGAATCAGCATTTCGCAGTAGACAAAGACATCGACACATGGTGGTCTGCCGACGACTTCGCTCCACAATGGTTCGAGCTTGAATTCCCGGAACCGGTGAAGGTGGCAGGAGTCGAATTCGCTGTTGCCATGGTGAATCCCGGCCCGGCCAGGCACAAAATCATTCTGGAAAACGCCGAGGGCGACATCGTTGTCTGGCACCGCTTCGACACCGAGAACGCCGTTGACGGCGACACCTTTACACTCAATGTTGAACCACCCCGTCTTGCCACAAGAGTACGCATATTGACCACGCGCCACCAGGGCTGGGTCGCATACCGCGAGCTTCGCATATCGGGCCGCAGCCCTCCATATGTCTCCGTCTTTGCATCAGGCCTTGCGCGGCCCGTATACGTCACCCATGCCGGGGACGACAGTGGCAGATTGTTCGTTCTCGAACAGCATGGCCGCATACGGATTGTCAAGAAAGGGGTTCTCCTGGAGGACCCCTTTTTGGATATCTCCGGCAACGTTCTTCTTTATCAGCAAGTCGGCTTTCACGGCATCGCCTTTCCGCCAGACTACGACAAGTCCGGCAAATTCTATGTCACCTACACAAGCGCGGCAGGCTACAATACCGTCAGCCGCTTCTCGCTCGGTCACACCGATGTGGACAGTGCCGATCGCGACAGTGAAGAGATCCTGGCCTCCTTTTTGCAGCTTGCGAAAGTCCATCCTATCGGGACGCTTGCATTTGGACCGCACGATGGCTACCTCTATGTCGCTGTAGGCGATGGCCAAAACACTTTCTACTCATATCCGCAATCCCCTCAAGACCCTGCCTCTCTACAGGGCAAAATCCTGCGCATCGATGTGGCGTCGGCCGCCGGCCCATATTCCATCCCGCCTGACAATCCCTTCGCGTCGTCACCCGGCCATGCCCCCGAAATATGGGCGCTGGGACTGCGCAACCCCTGGGGCATCGCTTTCGACCAGAAAACAGGCTCTCTCTTCATTCCCGACACCGGACACGACACCCAAGAGGAGGTGAACTATCAGCTCCCCCTATCTGGTGGGATAAACTACGGCTGGCCCTGCTGGGAGGGGGAGGTCAGAACCGGCGCATGCGAGCTTGACGCTGCGGCCAAGCCGGTGGCCGCATACGCAAGAGACCAGGGCTGCGCGGTCGTCGGCGGCGCTGTACACAATGGGGCATTCATCTATGCCGACTTTTGCAGTGGGAAAGTATGGGCATTGAGACGACAACGTAATGACAAGTGGGTGCCCCATTACCTCTTCAATGTCGGCGTTCCCGTCGGCAGCATTGGCGCTGACCAGTCAGGCAACTTATATGCCGTGGGCTATGCCGACGGGAAAATCTATATGCTCCATTTGGACTAGACCCACACGTCTCCGAATTCAAGCCTCGAACAAAAGCAGATTCCCTGTTCGACGACCTAGGGAACGTCTGAACAAGTCCACATGTGGTGGATTGAGATGAATGGTGGGGGAAGCAGGAAGATTTTCAACCGGCCTGGGCTGAGTCAGCAGGCAGTTGCCGTGCTGAGGCAAGCCTGTTTGCGCCTCAAAACGGCTCGGCGGCGGGCCTGTCGCCGCTATCAAAGTGATTGCGGCGCACAACTCCCTTTGTCACACCGCCAAGTGGCGCTCGGCTGTCATCAAGTTGGCCAGCCCCAGCAGAAACGTCAGCCGTTGCGTGTTCTTGGCCAGGCCGCGATAGCGCACCTTGGCATAGCCGAAGCGCCGCTTCACCTGCAGGAACGGATGCTCCACCTTTGCTCTGACCGACGCCTTACGCTTCTCGGCCAACGCCTCCTCGCTTTCAGACGGCAGTTGCCGCCGTCGCCCAGGCCTCAGCGCCACATGCCACTCTACATCCAGCGCCCGCATCTCCGCCCGCTTGGCCACGCCCTGATAGCCAGCGTCGCCCCACACCTCCTTCTCGCCTCCGTGCAACAGGCGCGACGCCACGGTCACGTCATGCACGTTCGCCGCTGTCGTCGCCACGCTATGTACGATTCCCGTCTCAGCGTCGGCGCCGATATGCAGCTTCATCCCAAAATGCCACTGATTCCCCTTCTTCGTCTGATGCATCTCAGGGTCGCGTCGCCGCGCACGATTCTTCGTCGTCGACGGCGCCTCGATGATGCTGGCATCGATGATCGTTCCCTCCCGCAACCGCACTCCCTGCGACTCCAGATGACGATTGATCTCCTCCAATAGAACCGACCCCAACTCGTGTCTCGCCAGCAGATGACGAAAGTTCAGTATCGTCGTCTCGTCCGGCAGCGCACCCGACAACCGCAGCCCCACAAACCGTCGCACCGACTCGACCTCGTAGAGCATATCCTCCATGCCCGGATCGCTCAGGTTGTAGAACAACTGCACACAGTAGATGCGCAGCATCACCGACAACGGATACGGCCGCCGGCCGCGTCCCGCCTTGGGATAGTGCGGCCAGATACGCGCTTCCAGCCGACGCCACGGAATCAGACCATCCATCCGCTCCAGGAATTTCTCCCGACGCGTCTTGCGTTTCTTGCTTTCGTATTCCAACTCCCCAAATGTCGGCTGCTCCATTGTCCTCTTCCCCCATTTTCCTGTCGCACGCCCACTAATGCAGTATTATGCCACAATCAATCAGACTTGTTCAGAGTATCCCTAGGTCAATGGGGAGGAGCGCCTGCTTAGCTAAAGAGAGGCCGCGGGCACCCTGCTGAAGAACGCCCCCAAGTGGAACGCATCGCACAACGGCGCCGCGACGGCATCATTGATCAGACCGCCACCTCCACATCCGTGTCGCCGGCGGCGAGGGCATTGTAGTAGGCGAGGACCATCTCCTTGGTGCGGTAGGTGCCGAAGGCGGCTTCGTCGCGGCGGCGGACGATGGGGAAGGTGTCGAGGATGTAGGCGGCGTCTTCTTTGGAGAGGCCGTAGAGGTGGAAGTAGAGCGCGTCGAGGCGGGCGCGCAGGTGGCGGCGCTCCTCGTCGTTCCAGATGAAGGGCGGGCCGTCGTAGCCGAGGTCGCGGGCGAAGGGGGCCATGTCGTGGGCGGTGTAGGTGAGGCGCAGGACGTGGTCGCGCACGAGCTCGCGGGCGGAGGTGTGGCCGAAGGTGCGGTCGTAGTCGGCGGGGGCGATGACGGGGAGCTGCTCGACGATGTATAGGTTCAATGTTTGACCGTGTATCTTCTGCCTCGCGACGAAATCGAATACAAAGCTGTTGAGATTTGCTGCCAGGATCGGCGCACTCTTCTTGTACCTCTCAGTCGCTTCGTCAGCGACCCCTTCCAGAGGCAGAAAAACAGGGGTCTTGTTTCCAAACGCCGCCCTGGGGAACAATGCTGCAATCATTGTTCGATAGTTGGTTGCAGCGGTGATTTCCTTGAAGCCTGCCAGCCACTCCAAGGGCCATCCCCAATGGAATGAATCGGTATTCACCCAGAACTGCGGATCCGGCAGCCAATGTGGGTTGGAGTGTTCCCCCAGAGTCGCGTTGCGGGGTTGAGCAGGCCGATTCAGATTTTCTGGGTTGATAACAATACTGGCGGCGCGATGGTCGAACGCCTGCACCATCTTCCCTTCGTAAAGCGGCAGGTACAACGCATCTCCCTTCTTCCAGCGATTGCCTTGCACCGGATAGAAGCCGTCGGCGTCGAGTTGGGCCGCGGTGCGGAACAGGTGGGAGTCGTTGGTCATGTGAAACATTGAGTGGTATCGGACCGGCCATGCCCTGACCTCCTCCACTCCCGAGCGGTCAACCAAGACAGGATGACATTCGTAGATGCGGCGGGTGATATCGGCGTCGCGGCGCGAGCGGAAGACGGGCGCAGTGCCGGTATTCGGGTTGACGCGGGCGAAGTCGGCCGCGGCCAGGGGGAAGCAGCGTTCCCCGTCCTGGATGGCGGCCGTGTCGTGCAGGAAGAAGGCACAGTCGGTCTGGTCGAAGCCCCGCTCCTCGCCGCCGAAGATGAAGGCGCAGAATTTGAAACGAGAATCCACATCGGGGAAGAAAGGCGGTAGGTTCGTTCCAAGGCGACGGTTTTCAAAGTCAAATAGTCCGCCGACGCGTCCGCTCGTAGAAACCGACTTGAAGAAACGCGCCGCGGTCTTGTCGGCGTAGATGCCGGAGGGGGTGAGCAGGCCGACGATGCCGTCCGGCTTGATCAGGCGCATGGAGCGCTCGACGAACAACGAGTATAGGTTGATGTCGCCGCCGCCCAACAGCGGGTAGTGGCCGCAGGCGCGTATCAGCTGGCCGAGGCGGTCGGCGCGCAGTTTGGCGGCGTCGAACTGGGCGGCAAGGGGATCGCCGTCGTCGCGCAACTCTTTGATGCCGCGGCGGCGGGCGGCCGCGGTCGGAGCCAGCGCCAGCTCGGGCGAGCGCGTGGCGAACCACTCGACCTCCTGCAGCTTGATGCGGTCCCAGGGCGGGTTGCCGATCACGGCGTCGAAGCCGCCCTTGGGCCGGTCGTCCTGCCAGCCCTGCCAGACGCCGGGGAAGGCGACCTGCCAGTGCAGAAAGCGCTCGCGGCCGGCGATCTGCCGCGCCGAGCGCCACATCTGGCTGAAGGCGGGCCAGAAGGTGCGCTGCCGGAGCGGGTCGGCGGCTGCGACGCGGTCGGGACCGTCGGTCAGCAGGGCAAAGGCCTCCTCTTCGCCCAAGGCAAACGCGCCCACCAGCGGCGCTTCGAACGCACCGCGCGCCTTCTTCTTCATGCCGGCGGCCAACCAGTTCACCCCGCACAGCGTGTCGAGCAGACTGCGCAGCTCCGCCGTCGTCTTCTCGACCTCGTGGAAGAGGGACGCCGACTCCTCGACCTCGCTGATGTCGGCGTCGGACATCTCCTCGATGCGCTGCATGCCGCCGGTGGCGTTTTCGGCGGCCTGGATGGCGCTGGGCGAGTACATCTTGCCCAGGCGCTTCATCTCCTCGGTGGCGTCGTGGACGCGCAGGCCGATGAGCGAGTCGCCGCAGCGCAGGTGGTGGTCGAGGAAGGAGAGCGGCGCGCCGACGGTGAAGCTGTGCAGCCAGAGCGAGACCTTGGCCAGCTCGACCGTGAGCGGGTTCTTGTCGACGCCGTAGATACAGCGCTTGAGCACCATGCGGCGGATGATGGCCTGGTCGCTGAGCTGGGCTTCGTCGACGACCCAGTCGGCGGCGCGGGCGCGTTCCAGGATCTCGCGACGGACCGTTTCAACGCGGTCGACCAGGGGCGAAAGGTAGAGGCCGTCGAGCCAGGGGACGGAGGCAGGCACGCTTTCGACCAGCTCGGCGATGGCGTCCGAGAGGTAGTCGACCGCGGTGACAAGGAAGTGGCCGCTGCCCATGGCGGGGTCGAGAACTTTGAGCTCGAGAACGGCCTGGGCGGGGTCGTAGCGGCGGAGCTGCGCGGCGCGGGCGGCCTTGTCGCGGCTGCTCGACTTGAGCAGGGCTGCATGGCGCTCGAAGCGCCGGCGGCGCTCGACGATGAGAGGGCCGAGCGTGCGCTCGACGATCAGGTCGACGAGGGGCTGGGGGGTGTAGAAGCTGCCGCTGTCCTTGCGCGCGTAGCTGTTGGGGCGCACCACGATTTCGCCGTCCTCGGCGCGCAACGGTTCGCGTTCGAGCAGGCGCTCGTAGATCGAGCCGAGCTGCTGCACGGTCATGTCGCGGTAGTTGACGTAGCGGCGGCCGCCGTCGCTGCTGGCGTGGCTGAGGTCGTAGACGATGGGGGCCAGCACGAGGTCCGACAGTCGATTGCTTTCGAGCAGCGGCGCGGCTGCGGGCGCGAAGAGGCCGCCGTTGTAGGGCGGCAGGCCGATCGACGGGTCGCCCGCGTCGACCTGGCGGCAGAGCGTGCTTATGTGGTCGTAGTACTTGGTGGCGAAGGAGGAGAAGACATCGGCGGCGGCCATGCGTTGGGCGATATCGTCGCGCACCGTCTTGCGCAGGCCGTAGTCGTCGTAGCGGCTGTCGTTGACCGGCAGCAGGTCGCGGTCCTCGGCGTAGAGCAGAAAGAGCAGGCGGTAGAGGAAGATCAGGGCGGCCTGCCGGACATCGGCCAGCTCTGCGCCGCTGCCGTCGGCGAGCGCGCGCACCAGGGCCGGGTAGACCGCTTCGAAGACAGTGCCGGAGAGATCGTTTGCGACCTGTTCTTCGTTGCGCAGGCCTTCGGCGATGGCGTCTTCGAGGAAGCTGGTCTGCGCGCCGCGGCGCGGGCTGTAGGAGGCGCGGCCGAAGAGCAGGCGGAAGGTGCGGATGGCGCGGATGGCGCGGCCGTCGTCGGCCTTGGCGGCGGCTGCAAGGTCGGCTTCGTAGTAGCCGCTGGCGCGCGGGCGGGCGCGGCGGTCATAGAGGCGCCAGGTGCGGCCGTTGGTGAGGATACCCCAGCGGATGCGCCCGTCCGAGTTGATGTCCGCCGTCGCCAGGTAGCGCAGGATTTGCGCGTGCGGCGAGCCGGTCTTGCCCTGCTCCTCTTTGTCGCGCGCGTCGAGCGGCGCCCCGAACCGTTTGCTCTCGGCGACGGCGAGGGCATCGACGTAACGGTCCGGTCTCGGCTTGGCCGAGGCGTGCGCTTTCGACTCGGCGTCGCCGAACAGGAGGAAGTCGGGGATGTCTTCGTTGCTGTCGCTGCCCTGCTGCGGCAGGTGGTCGCCCCAGCCGAGCAGTTCGAGCAGCGGGCGGATCAGCTCCTGCTCGGTCGAGGCCTCGTTGATCGAGTGAAAGGCGGCCGCGTTGTCGAGCAGGGCGAGCGCCTGGGCGCGAAAGGAGTCAAGCTGTGAGGATTCGGACTCGGATTCCAGCCAGGCTTCGGTTTGGCAGATGCCGTCTTCGAGAAAGTAGCTGGTGAAAAGTTGGCCGGGCATTGGTTATGGTCTGTGGCGGGGTCGAGTTTCTGCCGTAGTGTACCCGCGCGGGGGCGGTTGTGCCAGTTTGAGGCGGCCGGCGGCGGTGTTCCGGCAGGGCCGGATGCAACGTTGGGATTCGGCGTCTCGCAGTGTCCGGTGGGGGTTGCAAAGGATTTGCGGGGATGGTCAGTCAGGGGCCGCGGCGCACGCGAGGGTCGCGGTCGACCGATCGTGTCGACCAGATTGCGAAGGTGCGCGCCGCTCTAGGCCAGGGATAGGCGGCTGGGTCGGCGTATTCCGGGAAGGATAACCAGTAACAAACGCTGGTCAAGGGTTTGCCATCCCACTTGACATTCGAGCCAGATCACACTAGAATGTAGCCTTCTTTATTGAATAGCCTAAGAAAAAAGAGAGTGTTGGTGAAATGGAAGATCTAATCCCGTTAGGAGCAGGCTTAGTTACGATAATGAGTGGCATTGGCGCATTTTTTACCAAATTTTCTCCGTTTATTATAGTGAAGCGTAGCACCTACAGAAATTTTCTTTTGTCACGCGACAACAGCAAGTTAGAGTCTATCGAAACGCCAGACGGAAGAAAGTGGATCTGGAGAAGAGAGACAAACGAAGTCAACATCAGCAAGCACGGCGTTTCATTTGCTGATATTGTAGAGGCACGAATTGAGTCTACACGCCCGGCAGGACTTACGCCAAGTGAACTAAAAACGTCTTATATGACATTTCGAGGAATTTCTATGTATTGCTGCACATACTACGAGGGCGAAGGATACAATCGTGTGTTTGAGCTCCTTCCTCCTCCGACTAAACGAAAATAGAGAAAACGTCTATGCTTGTCTTCATTTCTCACGCCACATTACAGAGTATAACCGTCAGGTTTTGGCCGTCACGCCGGTCGCTTTCGGCTTGGCTACTAAAGTATACAATCGCCAATGGAAAGGGGGTTTTCTGGCATTAACGCAGTTCCGTTCCGTAGTCCAGGGCAAAGTCAAGGTCTTCAAATGGATAGGTAGCCGCAGTAATCTGCCCATCCTGCAGGCCAAGCCGGTGTATGTAGAGGGTTCTGTCATCCACAGCGGAAAAGGCGTCGCGAGCGGCGACCATGCATTCCTCACTACGGGTTGTCGCGAAGACCTGCACATCGAATTCTCTTGAGAGCCAGTTCAACTCTTCCCATACGTTTTTGAGGACGCTATGATGCAGGCCATTTTCCACTTCGTCGATAAGTATGATTCCCCTGCGGGCTTCGCGGAATGCGAGAGCCATTGACAGCAATCTACCCACTCCATCACCCAAAAAGCCGATTGGAACAGGGCGGCTTAGTCCAACATCGGCGTATACCATCGGAGCAGGCAAGGCTGCGATTGTCAATAGTCGTACGATTCGAGGATCGACCCTCCTCAGACATTTTGCAAGGCGGTCGGCATACCCCTCTAGTTCGGCATTTCCGAAACGCCTGACATCCTCTTCGGGGTCCGTTCGTTGGCGGGCGCTGAGGAAAATATTGGGACTTATATACATAGCTAAACAAGCATGATTTATTTGTGTATCACTATTTGATGGAAATTGAGATCCTCTCAATCGTCTGAATCTACGCAGCGAAGCCACGCGCATGGTAACGGCCGGGACAGAGACCGTTCTTGTCCAGGAGGGTATTCGCAAGGCGGCCGCGGCGGCGGCAACGGCGTTGCGCAATATGGCCCAACCGGTAAGCGGGCAGGAGGACCTGGCCGCGGTTGCCCGGACCGTAACCGGAAACGCCGATGTGGCCTGGGTGTTGGGCGAGATGTTTGACCTGCTGGGCCCTCACGCCTGCATAACGGTTGAAAATTATGTGGCTTCCTTCCTGGAGCGGGTCTACTATGAAGGCGGGCGCTGGCGGGGCCGGATCATTTCTCCTTATCTTATTACTGCGCCAACGCGCGGGCAGGCAGTTCAGAAAGAGTGCTCGATTGCCCTCTACGCCGGACATCTGCAGGAGGCGGAGGCGCTGGGCCCGCTGCTTGACGTTGCAGCCAGGCAGGAGCCGCCCCGTCTGCTGCTGGTGGCGCACCAGATCAGCGGCGAGGCTGTTAGCGGGCTGGTTGCAGCACACCAGGACGCCAAGAGCGAACTGAAAGTAACGGCTGCGGCCCTCAACATTGGGGGAGAAACGGGGCATCGCGAGCTGGACGATCTGGCTTTGTTGTCCGGGGCGACCCTGCTGGGTGAGGACGTCGGGCGCCCGCTGGAATCGGTCAAGGTGGAGGACCTTGGCCGGGCCGGTCGGATCGAGGTCGACAAGGAGGCCCTGTTTGTGGTTGACGGCGGGGGCGATGAACGCGCGATTCGGGAGCGGATATCGGCCTGGCAGAGCCGGCTCGACAGCATGCCGGCTGATGACGAAGACCGTGACGAGTTACAGATGCGGCTGACGCGCCTATCGGGGAGCGCCGGGCAGCTTAAAGTTGGCGCCCCGACAAAGGCGGAGCGTGATGTGCTGCGCCAGAAGGCGGAACAGGGGATCAAGGTCCTGGCGGCAACGATGGCCGAGGGGGTCCTGCCGGGCGGCGGAATTGCCTACGCGCGCGCGGCGGCACAGATCGACCCCGACCGGGCGGCCAGTCCTGATGAGCGGCTGGGCATGATCGCCATGAAGAACGCTCTGCCGGCGCCGTTTTTCCAGATTATCAGGAATGCCCATGGCAGCGCCGGTTCCGGGACGGACGGGGCGAGCGTAAAGGCTCCGGCGGTCATCCTCGAGCAGGTGCTGGAGGCGGGTGAAGAATACGTTTACGATGTTGTACGTGAAGATATTTGCGCTGGCCGGACGGCGGGGGTGATGGATGCAGCCGGAATTGCCAGGCGGGTGCTGGAGACGGCCGCCAGCGGAGCGATGATGGCGTTGAGTGTGGATGTCACTGTCTTGAAGAAGAGACCGGTAACCAATGTCAGCTATGAGCCTTGATCTGCGGCCTTCAGGTCGAATAGCCGGCGGAGGAACCGTCTTCAAGATTGCGGGCGCTGACGATTGGCTGTGGCTGGCCTCACCCGCCGGTATTTTTCATTTTGACGGCAGGGAGTGGCGGGCTGTGATGCGCGGCGTTCCGTTCTGGTGGGTCAACACGGTCGTGACTGCCGGGAGCTCCGTCTGGGCTGCCGGGCTGCCGAATGGCGTTGTGCGTTCTGCCGATGGCGGCCAGACCTGGGAGCGTTGTTGGGCTGAGCAGGCCGAGGCCCCGGTGATCAGCCTGACAGCTTCACCGAATTTTCGTCAGGACCGGGTCCTGCTGGCCGGAACGGATGGAGACGGCATCTTGCGCTCCACCGATGGGGGACGGCACTGGCAGCTATCCAATTTTGGATTGCGCGATTACGCGATTTTTGACCTGGCCGCGGCCCCGGTCTGGGAAAGATACGAGTATGCCTTTGCCGTTACAGAGGGAAGCCTGTACCAGTCGCCGAACGGTGGTCGGGCCTGGCGTCGGGCCGACTTGGAGGACGGTGCCGCGCAACCCTCAATCCTGGCTGTCAGCCCGAATTTTGCGGCAGACCGGACCGTTTTTGCCGGTTGTGAAACGGGGGAGCTGCTGGTCTCAACCGATGCCGGCCGCTCCTATCACCTGGCCGCAGCCGGCTCTGAGGCCATCACAGCCTTAACGTTTAGCGCGCAAGGGTCTCTGCTGCTCGGCACAACCGAGAGTATCTTTCGTATCGAAGGCAAAAAACTCAGGCCCAACACGGATTTGAGGGGGAACGGCCCTGCCCCTCAGCCCCTCCCAAGTCTGGCAGATCTCTCCGCCGCCAAGACCGGGGGAGGTGTTGAGAGGGGCGCCATTCAACCCCGCCAGGAGGCGATGCCCGACCTTGCAAGCAGTTCCCCAGCCGGGGGGCTTACGACCCCGTCAGAACAGGTCTCGTCCGTTTTGACCCTGAACGCTGTTGGAGGAAGCCTTTATGCCGGCCTGGCCGATGGTCTCTACCGGTCTGCTGACGATGGTCGGTCCTGGCAGTTTATGCCAGGGTTGTCGGCGCGGCGCTTTGTGTGGCGCCTGACCCCGTCCCCTGATTTGTGGCTGGTTGGCGGACCGGAAGAGGGCGTCTGGCGCTCCAACCGTTGCCCTGGATCGGACGGCTCCACAGGAACCGGCAGCTGGCGGCCGATCTGGACCGATACCCCGGTCCTGGCCCTGGCCGCCAACGGGAACCGGATTTGGCTCAGTTCGGAGACAGGGGTGGCAACCTCAGCCGATGAAGGAACCTCCTGGCAATCCGTATTGACGGCCGGGACGCCGATAACCGCCCTGGCCGTCACGAAGAAGGCGGTCTGGGCAGGGAGCCACGATAGCCGGCTGTGGCATGCCGCTATAGACGCTTCCGCGGGCACCGGTTCGCCAGGGACCGGCGGGAACTGGCAGGCTGTGCCGCCGCCCTTTGCCGGAAGCCAGATGCTGGGGCTGTTTGCACGGGAAGAGGTCCTGCTTGCAGCCGTCTGGGCGATGGCCAACGGTTCGGCCGCCGGGAGCGGCACGATCACGTTGTGGCGGTCCGAAGACAGTGGGCAGAGCTGGTCGAACTGGTTCAGCCGGCCGTCGCGGCCGGTTGCCCCGCAGCTGGCCTTCTCAGATGGGGCCGGCCGCGAAGCCCTGATTGGCTTGGGCGTCGACCTGTACCGCTCTACGGCGAGCGGATGGCAGCGCCAGCGGGTCACCACCCCGGATGCGCCGATCACCGGCCTGCTGCCTTTGGCCGGCCAGACCCTGGTGTCCCTGACCGATCGACTCGTTGTCTCTGTCTCGGAGAGTGAATGGGAACCGGTTGAGACCGCCGTGAACGGACACCCGCTGGCCGCCTTAGGGCAAAGTGGAGAGCAGGTTGTTGTGGTTACGAGCGATGGACAGATATGGCAGGGGCGGGACGAAACCATGTAACTGCCGGAACTCGGAACTCGCTTAACTGCCGGAAATCGGAGATCGGAACTCGGAACTCGAACGGCTTAACTGCCGGAACTCGGAACTCGGAACTCGAACGGCTTGACGGCCGGAACTCGAAACTCGGAACTCGAACGGCTTGACGGCCGGAAGTCGGAACTCGGAACTCGGAACTCGAACGGCTTAACTGCCGGAACTCGGAACTCGGAACTCGAACGGCTTAACTGCCGGAACTCGGGAACTCGGAACTCGAACGGCTTGACGGCCGGATGACGAAGCCGGAAATCGGACGGCTGGACGGCCGGAAGTCGGAGAGCGAAAGGAAAAGTAGGATAAGAGGTAAGCCGCTGTATTTATCGCCAAGGAGCGACGCTATGAACGAAACGAACGACACGAATGCAGGTGCAGCTGAACTTGACGCTGAGCACTGGCTGCAAGCGTATGAGCAGATGATCAGGATTCGCACTTTCGAGGAGGCGGCCAACGAACTCTACACCAGCGCGCGTATGCCGGGCATCGCCCACCTGTACATAGGCGAGGAGGCGATCGCCGTGGGGTTGTGCGAAGCCTTGCGGCAGGATGATTACATCACCAGCACGCACCGCGGCCACGGCCACTGTCTGGCCAAGGGCGCCGAGCTGAACCGCATGTTTGCCGAGCTGTTGGGCAAGGAGGCCGGCTACTGTCGCGGCAAAGGCGGCTCGATGCATATCGCGGATCAGGAGACCGGCAATCTCGGCGCCAATGGCATCGTCGGCGGCAGCGCGGGCATCGCAACCGGCGCCGGCATGTCGATCAAGCTGCGCGGGACAGACCAGGTTTCGGTCTGCTTCTTCGGCGACGGCGCCCTGGGACAGGGCCTGTTGTACGAATCGATGAATATGGCCCAGCTCTGGAAGCTGCCGGTTATCTACGTCTGTGAGAACAATCAGTACGGCGAGTATACCCACAACTCCAAGACAGCGGCCGGCTCCATGGTCGGTCGGGCGACCGCGTTCGGAGTTCATGCGCAGGCGATAGACGGCCAGGACATCCGCACTGTGCATGCCAGCGCCCGCCTCGTCATCGAACGCGCGCGCAAGGGCGGCGGGCCGGCCTTCCTCGTCTGCGATACCTACCGCTTCCACGGGCATCATGTCGGCGATATCGACCGCCCCTACCGCACACGCGCAGAGGAGGCGGAGTGGGCCAAGCGGGACCCGGTGAAGCTGCTCGAGGCGTGGCTGGTAGAGAGCGAGCAGGCGGAAACGGAGGTCTTCGAACGCATTCAGCAGGACGTAAAGACGGCAGTTGACGACGCGGTGGCCTTCGCCCTCGAGGCGTCATTCCCCAGTGAAAGCGAGGTGGAGCGGCATGTCTACGCTTGAGAACGGAATCCGTCACAGCCCGGCCATCCACGCGCCGGGGGAACGTCAGATCACCTTCAGTCAGGCCATTCACGAAGCGGTTTCCGAGGAGATGGCGCGCGACGAGCGCGTCTTCGCCATCGGTGAAGATATCGCCGTGGCCGGCTCGGTATTCAAGGTGTTCGTGGGCCTGTTTGAAAGATTCGGCCCGGAACGGGTGATCGATTCGCCCATTTCGGAGGCGGGCATTGCCGGCATCGGTGTGGGCGCGGCCATGACCGGTATGCGGCCGATTGTGGACATCATGTTTTGTGACTTTGCCACCCTGGTGATGGACCAGTTGATCAACCAGGCGGCCAAGACCCACTACATGTCCGGCGGCAAGCTGACGGTGCCGATGGTCATGCGGACGACCTTGGGGGCCGGTAGCCGCACTGCCGCCCAGCACAGCCAGTCTCTGCATGCGCTCTTCAGCCACATTCCCGGCCTGAAGGTAGCGATACCGGCCACGCCCTACGACGCCAAAGGGCTGATGAAGAGCGCCATCCGCGACGACAATCCGGTCGTGGTGTTCGAAGACAGGGCGCTCTTCAGCCAGAGCGGGCCGGTGCCGGAGGAGGAGTATACCCTGCCCCTGGGCCAGGCGGACGTCAAGCGAACGGGCGACGACATCACAATTGTCGCGACCAGCTCGATGGTGTACGCTGCCCTGGAAGCGGCTGAAAGGCTGGCCGCGGCCGGCATCAGCGCAGAGCTGATCGATCCCCGCACGACGTCCCCCCTGGACACCGAGACACTGATTCAGTCCGCCCGCAAGACCAGCCGGGCGCTTGTCGTCGACGAGGGCTACCGGCGGTATGGCGTCACCGGTGAAATCGCCTCGGTCATCGCCGACGGCGCCTTCTACCATCTCGACGCCCCGGTAAGACGCATCGGCGCCATGGACGTGCCGGTACCGTTCTCGCCGGCGATGGAGGACTTGACGATCCCCAATGTCGACAACGTTGTCGAGACGGCCAAGGCCATGTGCGGGGCGGGATGAAATGCCCTAAGAGGTCGTTATGCCCGCATTGGGGATGGCGCAGGACGAAGGCGTTCTTCTGCGCTGACTGAAAAAGGAAGGCGAGTCCAGGTTGGCAGTGGTCGACCCTCTATTGGCCCACGTTTTGTTGTCCCTTTTGCCAGGCCATCGAAGGGGGACAGTCCTGGTGGCGCGCCTGAAGATTCCGGGACGCCTCGTCACAGAAGCAGGCCCGTATCAGGAACTGTCGGAGATATGCGGACTTGAAGCGGCGGGTGCAGAGGCCGGGGCGTAAGCTGCCGGTCGCCTCAAGTCCTCAGTTTTCCAGTTAGAGGAGAGGCAACACAATGATGGACTACAGGGAAACACGAGAACATCTATTTTCTGTCGTGCATAAAGCCGTAGAGGCCGGGTTGATCCGGGCCGCGGTAGGCAACTTGAGCATGCGTACCCCGGATGGGCACGTTGCCATCACCCCGTCAGCCATTAAGTACGACCAGCTGAAACCTGAAGAGATCGCAATCGTCGACCTCGGCGGCAACCACGTCGACGGCCCTTGCAAAGCATCGTCTGAGACGCCTATGCATACGGCAATTTTGCGTAATTTGCCCGAGGTAGGCGCGATGTGCCATACACATTCGCCATTTGGGATGACTTTTGCCGTAGCGGGCAAAGCGATCGCGCTGGTCAATACAGAAGCGATGGGGATCGGCGCGCCGGTCCCGGTGGCGCCCTGGGCCAGCCCGGGCAGCGCGGCCGGCGGCGAGGTGACGGTCCCTCTTTTCAAGGAGCGCCCGGACCTGAAGGTCGTGCTGTTGCGGAACCACGGCGTGGTCGCGATCGGCGGGGATGCTGACGAGTCGTTCGACAACGCCTACAAGGCGGAAGTGGCCGCGCAGGTGTACTACCAGGCGCTGCAGATTGGCGAACCGATCATTGTAACGCCGGAGCAGCTGCAGGAGGTGGTTGACAACTATGCCGCTTTTGACACAAAGGAGCGGACCTAGTCGAAGGCAGGCGATGAAACTGGACATGAGCGAGCGAGCTTCAGTCTGTCTTCCCGGGTGGACTCTTGTGTTTCACAGCTGAAGTTCTCCACAGGCAAATGGCATGAACTCTTTCTTAAGCATCGATCTGGGCACAACCGGGCTGAAAGTCGCTCTGCTGACCGAGGCGGGGAAGATCGTAGGTTCCGAGTCCTGCGAATACCCGATTCTATCGCCGCGGCCGGGGTATGCAGAGCAGGACCCGGAGAGTTGGTGGACAGGTCTTGTGGCCGCTTGTCGGAGTCTTAAAAGCAGATACCCGACCGAGTTCGGTCAGATTGCAGGCATTGGCATTTGCGGGCAGATGCACACCCAGGTCTACCTGGACAAGGATGACCAGGTCCTCGGTCCGGCCATTACGTGGATGGACCAGCGGTCAAGCGATATTGTTGATACGATCAATGGGGACGCTGACTCGAAAGAGCTGGTCTTTGAGGAGACGCGAAATTTTGCCACCACGACCTATACGGCGCCCCAGGTTAAGTGGGTCAAGGACAATCAACCGGACGTGTGGCGTAGGACGAGGCGAATACTGATTGCCAAGGATTTTATCAAGTTCAGGCTGACCGGGCAGATGGTTACCGATTATTCAGAGGCGAGCGGCACGTTGTTATTCGATGTTGAAAAGAGAAGATGGTCTGAAGCAATGTTCAGTTATTTCGGCTTTTCCGGGTCTCTGTTTCCCCGCGTAGGTCCTTCGGACGAGATTATCGGGCAGGTTACGCCTGAGGCATCTGAACTATGCGGCATAAGAGCGGGCACGCCGGTTGCCAACGGGAGCGCAGACGGCGCGGCCTGTGGTTTGGGCGCGGGCGTGATCGATTCCGGACAGGTCGCTTTGGCGATTGGCACAGCGGGCGGGATTGGGGTCTGCTCAGACAAGCCGCTGGTCGATCCGCAAAACAGGACCACCTGTTGGTGCTACTGTGTACGCGACAGATGGAGTACCGTGGGCATGATACAGACCGCGGGCGCATCGCTCCACTGGTTTAAGAATGCCTTCGACAAAGACAACACCTCTCTCAGTTCCGGCGACATCTTTGAGCAGTACAATCAGATGGTCCAAGAGATCCCTGACGGTTGCGGCGGCCTGATCTTTTTGCCCTATCTGAATGGCGAACGCACACCCTATTGGGACTCTTCGGCGCGGGGCCTCTTTTACGGCATAAATCTGTCCTCCGAAAAGGCTCACTTTATCAAGGCCGTGATGGAGGGGGTCTCTTTTGCTTTGCGGCACAATTTGGAGACGATCGAATCCCTGGGTATCGAGGTCAACCAGATCAGAGCGGTCGGCGGGGGGCTGAAAAGTCCCGTCTGGCTAGGCATACTGGGAAGAGTTCTGAGAAAACCGATTGTGACAATGAGCGTGCCGGATTCGGCCAACCTGGGAAATGTTATTTTGTGCGGTAAAGCCCTGGGGATATATCCAACGCTGGAAGATGCTGTATCGAGGATGGTTACAGTTGAACGGCAGGTGAATTACACGACAGACAGTGAAGTCTACGGGAGGCAGTATCCCATCTTTCTGGAGCTGTATCAGCAGCTGAAGGAGACGTTCAGGCGTTCAGCTTCCGCACAAGGATAAGTATACATCCATAATGAAGGGCGCTCATCTTTCTCTGCATTGCCTATTTGCGCGGCATGATGCCGGGGCTGGGGTCTATCGAGCGGATGCGGCGGAGCGATCACAGGTTCAACAGTAGGATGGCCGAAGACCGAATCTGAGACGCAAGGGTAGCCAAGCAAAGCCCTGGCAGGCGCGGCAGGCAGTCTTGAACGACAAGCTGGGGATTGCGATGGGGGGCGGCGAACGGTCTAGCCAGACCGAATTGGTCTGGATGTGTAGTGCAGGTCGAGGGAGTATGGGGAGGATATGAGCAGGCGGATCGCAAGAGGCGGCAAACCGCCCGTTGCCGAGCAGAACCGGCCGCATTCGTCTGGATGCACCTTATTTTTCTCATTTCGTGGTCTACCGATTGGGGCTCACCATAGTTCGTTGTCAAGACAAAGTGGTTCGTTGTCAAGCGATGAATGCCAGAAGAACAGACGCAGCGCACTGAGCAGGGGACGCGGCGGGACGGCGATCAGGGTGGTGGTTCCTCATTCGAGACGATTGTCTTTATGCGGGCGTTGAGCAAGTTCCAGCGTTGGTTGACTCGTTCGAGGTCACCCTCGGCGATGACCGTGGCTTGTTCGGCGTGGGCCTGGATGGCACGAGCGTATTCGGACTGATCGAGAACGGCATTTACTGATTGCATTTGTCCGTCGATTTCCGCTCTCAGTCTGATCTTGCCTGCTTCCTGATCCTCTGTGCGACTCAGGATATTCACGAATCCAACGAGGCTTTCATCGTGGCGCGGGCCCCGTTGGCGAAAGGCGCGCGCCGCCTCCCGCAATACAGGCGCATCATCTTTGGAAAAACGGATGACTTCGCGCGCTTTTGGCAGGGGCCGCGTGCGCGCCCAGACAAAGCTGACGTCCATTGTTGAGAAGGGCATGATCATCGTATCGAGAGCTTCGCAAAGGTTTGCGCTTACACCTTTGTCTACAACTTCTGCAAAGGCGTCGGATTCCCCGCCAATTGTACTTTCAATTGCTTGGCGGGCAGCTTTGAGGGAGCCGGCCAAGTGTCTGGTTATCCTGCGCTCAACGGAGTCGTCCGGAAGCTCTTCCGGCCTGGGAGCTAGAGTCAGTTGCAGCGGCGGAGGCACAACCGGGGAAAGCAGCGTGATAACATAGCTGCCCTGGTCGGTCTGCCCCAAGCGCATCTGACGCAGATATGCGCGCGCCTCTTGGTTGGCCCCTGCGCGAAAGAGAGGTTGCGGTCTGTAATAGGAGCAGGCAGCGGCAAGAACAATCTCGCTGGCTCCACGCACGAAGTCGACCCCTTCGTTCATGGAAACTGTCCCATCATCGCTATCGGCTACCCGCATCCGGATAACGTCCCGGTCAGCTGTAACCAGGTTACGATAGAGGGTGAGTTCGTCCATACCGGCGACGCGTGCAAAGATCTCGATGAGAGTTGATACCACGCTTGCATAATCAGCGAGATTTTCCGTTCGCGGCAGGATGATCTCCGGCAGCCCGTCGGCTACGTATATGTCAGAGAATTCACCGAAGGATTCCGCTTTTGACCATCCTTCGGCGCGGGCATAAGCCGAAAGCGCTGCAGGAGACACTGCCAACAACGCGTCTCTGTCCTGTATACTGGCTTTCATTGGATGCTCCCTTGCCGAGACTGTTCCATCAACATGCGCAAATTGTCAACGTTGAACAGATTCTGTTCAGGGATATGGACAGTGATGGACGACTCATTGTCCGTCTCATCATGGCCCCTAAGATTAAGCCAATAGGCTCTGCGCCGCAAGATAAGTTCACCGGTCGTTATTGTCAGCCACATTGCCTGGTCTCTTGGCAGATCGAGCACAACGAGCAGGCGCGGCGTTTGGCTTGGAATACACAGAAGATTATGGTTCTTTGACCTGAGCGGATAATGAAAAAATCCATTCGAAGGGTTGCCCAGGTTAATCGTTGCCTTCAACTGCAATGCAATGGCCGGGCGCATCTTTCCCCCAGCCTGAATGAGCATATCGATTCCATCCCTGTCCTTAGAATAGTGAGCAGTCGTAAATCCGGCGCGAGCGGCCACGGCCTGAACGTAGGCACGGGAAAGCTCTTCTTCAATGTCGGTTGAAGCCAGCAAGGAGTCGGTCATACGCAGGTCTCTGCGCTGCTCTTGCGTTTTAGTGCGACAGTCACAAGAGGCGAGATGAAGTGAGCCCTAATCTTTGGACCACAAGACGGGAAAGATACGGTGCATCCAGACGGCTGCGCCCGGCCTTGATCAGCAACGGGTGGTCTGCCGCTGCTTCTTGACCATCGTTCTGTCACTCCACAGACTGGGTGAACTGCTCCACTATACACCTTAACTTGTGGTCCAGTTTTTGGGGCCCACTTCATTCCTTTCAACCGCTGACAACGGCCGGCCCGCCGACGGCCAGGCCGGCCCGTTCATCACCTTTCGGCTATTCGTTTTCAGATTTTGACCGGCGGATTCGGGACGAAGGCCTGGCAGTTGCCTGAAAGCCGGGCGCTAGCCCTGGTCGGCGCGCCAGGCTTCGCTGATGAGGCGGAAGATATCGGTCTCGGTGACGATGCCGATGGGCAGGAGATGCTCGCCGCGCGGGCCGGCGGGCTGAACGACGGGGATGCCGCTGATCTTGGTCTCCATGAACCTTTCCACCAGCTGGCCGATGGGCGCGTCCGGCTCGATCGTAAACACCTCGGCGGTCATCACATCGCGCACCGCCAGCCACTCTTCGCCGAAGCCCGGATCGTAGGGGCTGCGGGCTCCTTGGGCGGTGGCCGCTTCCAGCACATCTGCGTCGGTCACAATGCCGCAGATATAGCCGTCCTGGTCAACCACGATGATGCGCCGGACTCTGTTCTCCTCCATCAGCCCGGCGGCATCTGAGGCCAGCGCGTCCGGCTCAATGGTGATTACGGGCGAACTCATGATCTCGCTTACCAGTCTGCGGTGCATGGTTGGCTCCATAGGATAGTGGGTCAGGGGCGACCGGGCTAGGAAGAGCGCTCGACGACGAAACGCAGCAGGTCGGTGGTGGTGATGATGCCGACGACTTTGCGGTCGGCGACGACGGGCAGGCCGCTGATTCTGTTTTCCAACATGAAGCGGCAGGCGGTATGGATAGAGCTGTCGGGCGCGACGGTGACCGGGTCGGGGGTCATGGCGTCGCTGACAGGCAGTTTGGCCCAGAAGTAGTTGATTTCGAAAAGGCTGAGGGTCGAGACGGTGGAGGGCGCGGCCTGGCGCAGGTCGCCGAGACTGACGATGCCGATCAGGTGGCCGCTTTCGTTGACGACGGGGAGGCGGCGGCAGCGATACTCGGCCATGAGGTCGCGGGCGTCGGCGAGAGAGTCCTCGCTGTGGCAGGTGTAGGGGTTGGGGGTCATCCAGTGCTGGACCTGGCTGCTATCCGGGGGCACGGGCGCCTCCGCGGCAGTGGTCGGGGGCCGGCGGTGGGGATGCCTCCTGGGAACGGGCGCTTGCGGTCTGCAGCGCGGCCAGCAGGGCGCGGCTGGAGGGACCGCCGGCGCAGAAGCGTAAGGTCCGCTCATCTGCGGCTGCGATTTGGCCTTTCCGTTGCCTGTGCGGGGGGCTGACGAAACGGAGCGTCAGGCGGTCATCCGGCAACAGATCGCTGATACGGTCGGCCCATTCGATGGCAACGACGTGGGTCATGGCGGGTTGCGGAGGCCCTGCCTCGCGGGCGGACGGTTCGTCTTCGACGGGGTCAAAGATATCGTCGATGCCCAGCCCGTGGAGCTGAAGCGCGAGGGCGTCGTCCGGCCCGGCCTGGTCTGGCGCGGGGTTGGGCGGTTGGGCGGGATCGACTGCGAGCCGGTAGCTGTCAACATGGAAGAGGCGCAGGTCTTGCGCGGGGGCTGGGTACTCGTTGATCAAGGTGAATGTAGGGCTGGTGATACGCGCTTGCAGGCCCAGTCCGCGGGCCAGACCCTGTGTGAATGTCGTTTTGCCGGCGCCCAGGTCGCCGACCAGTCCGATGACGACGGATTGCGAGGCGTGAGGCGATCGCTTTTTCTGCTCGATTATCGTCTGACCCAGCAGTTCGCCGAGGCTCTTTGTTTCCAGCGGAGAAGAGGATATGATTTGATCGATAGATGACCCAGAAGGGTGAATTTCCGGCGTTATTTCCCGTTCAGAAAGGAGGCTGCGACCGTCGTTCACCCAGGTGGTCTCTGATCTGTCCGGCGCCCGGTGCGTCGTCGTGCGGCGGGCCAAAGTCGGGGACTGCGTACCGAAATACCCTCTTGTGTTGGCGATTGTACCCCCCACGTTCCGCAAAGACAAATACGAATTCTTTCGCGTTCCTGTTACAATAGTTGTTAGCGGTCGGTGGATGTATCCGCCGCCGGCCACCAGCGACCAAGGACGTACCACCAGCCTCTGTCTTTATGCTGTCAGGATTTTCGATCCGCCGCCTGCTTTTCGTCGGTCTTCTCATCGCATTGTTCGGTGTCTGCCTCTACATTGTCGGCACAGTGGTGGCGCCGTCGCTCATGCCTGCGACAGCGGGCGAGGGCGACGCCGAGCTGCCGGGCGACATCGAGGTTTTGGGGCCGCCCAATGCGCCGACGTTGACGCTTGACGGGCAGGTTATCCTGGAGCGGTCGGGTTCGCATTTTGGCACGCCGCGCATCAGTCCTGACGGTACGCTGATGGCGATAACGGTTGTGCCGGCGGGCACGGAGACGATTGGCCTGGCCGAGATCTATCTGATTGAACGTGCGACGGGCCGTGTGCGCGAGCGGATTCCCGGCCACAACCCGCGCTGGCAGACGGGGCGCAGCAACCGGCTTCGTTTCGACCAGATCGAAGGCCAGAGCGGTCGTTCGGCGATTTACGATGCGAGCAACAGGTCGATCATCCAGGAGAATATCCCGCTGGAAGATGACAATCCATCGACGAGGGAGGGGATTGAGGCGGCGACGCTGACCTACCCGGCGACGATTCGGGTTGCGCATCATCCGGAGAACAACTGCCGCAGCGTGCCGGACTGGCAGGTGGACGTAATTCCGTTCGAGGAGTATGTGGCGCGCTCGGTGCCTGCCGAAGTACCGATTTCGTGGCCGGCGGAGTCGTTGAAGGCCCAGAGCGTGGCGACGCGCACCTATGCCTGGTACCAGATTTTGCGGGGCCGGCGCTACTATGACGTGACGGATTGGGCCAATTTTCAGATGATGTGCAACGGCCGTTACTCGTCGACCGATGCGGCGGTAAATGCGACCTCGGGGCAGTACCTGGCATACGCGAAGGACAGCACGGGCGCGCCGATCATTGCGATGTACAGCGCGAAGAACAGCCATCCGACGCTGACGAACCCGGCTGTGGCCTATCTGCAGGCTGTGCCGGACGAGACGGGGCTGGGAGAAGTGCGCTGGGGGCACGGCTACGGTCTCAGCCAGTGGGGCGGCGTGCGGCGGGCGAAGACGGGGCAGACATACCGACAGATTCTGGGCCACTACTACACCGACGTTACGCTGCAGAACGCCCGGCAGCCGAGCCAGGCGATCGGCGGGTTCACGGGCTTGCCGTTGAGCGGGTATCTGCCGTCGGGGGGGCTGCGCTGGGGCTCGCTTGTGCCGCGCAGCCCGCTGTCGGGCAGTGTCAACTTTGAACCCGGCCCGGATACGCTGCCGCTCAGCGGCGTGTGGCTGCGCAGCACGGAGCTGACGAGCGGCGGCACGCTGACGGCTACGCTGTCGCTCAGCAACAGCCAGCAGGAACAGGTAGCCCTGAAGATCGACTGGGACGCGCCGGACGCGCCGACGTTCACCGCGCCGTCGGCGGTGGAGGTGCAGCGGGCCACGCTGACGGTGGCGGCGCCGGAGCAGGGATCGAGCATCGGCCTGAGCAACAACTGGATCTGGCAGGGGGAGAACCTGCACACGACGACCGGTGAGGATATCGATGATGCGGAGGCGGACGGCAACCGGACGAGGGAGGCGCGCGCGGATGACCACGAGGCCGGTTGGTGGTACGGCCCGTATACGAAAGACGTTCCGCACAATGCCACCTACCGGGCGCTTTTCCGTATGCGCATCGGCGAGCCTGAGGATGACGGCGATGACAATGTGCTGCCGGACCAGCCGATTGCCCAGCTGGATGTGACCGACAAGGGCGGGACGCTGCGTTTGGGCCTGCGCGACATCTGGCCGAGTGATTTTTCCGATGCGGACGAATACGTCGAGATTCCGGTTGATTTTCATCTTTTCGAGCCGGTCCAGGGGCTGGAGTTCCGGGTAAAGTGGCACGGGGACACGGACCTGGCGCTCGACCGGATCCAGTTGTGGCAGCTGCAGAAAATAACGAGGGGGCGCATCGATTGGCCGCTGCCGCACAGCGGCACATCGACGGTATCGGCGATCGCGTTCGATGCGGCGCGCAACGCCAGCCCGGTCGTCACGCGGGAGATCGAATACGGCAGTGAACAGCCGCCGGAGTTTGGCGATATCGAGAATCTGCACGGCTGGTGGACGAAGGTGCCGGTGCTGATTTCAGTGCCGGTGCAGGACTACAACAGCGGGCTGGACGAGAGCAGCGGCCGTCTGTTGCTGGACGACGAGTCGAAGACGGCCCATTTCAGCAAGCCCAACGATCCGCTGGCGGCGCAGAAGCTGTCGGCGTCGCTGGCCGAGATCGCGGACGGGACGTACAGCGTCAAATTCCAGGCCAAGGACCGGTCGGGATTGCAGGGGGAGAGCGAGACCGGAGAGCTGCGGGTTGACCGGACGGCGCCGGTTGTGCAGGCGGCGGCGGTGCTGGCGACAACCGAAACCGATTCGAGTGAGAGTCCTGCGGCCACGCCGACACCTTCGGTACGGGTGCTGTTCAGCGGGCCTGTCACTGTCACGATTGAAGCCGAGGACGCGACCAGCGGCGTGTGGGGTGTGGCGTATGTGCACAACGACGGTCCCGTCGAGCTATACAGCGAGCCGTTCCTCGTTTCCGAGGGCGGCATTCACAATATCCGCTACTGGGCCAAGGACAACGCAGGGAACTACACGAGTAGCCACCGGCTGCGGATCTGGGTGCGAATCAGTACGGAAGCGCAGAGCCTCTCGGAGAACGCCTTCCTTCCGGGTGTCAAGTATGATGCCGGGTATGGAGAGTGAGGCAGCGTTAACGGCCGAAAATCGTTAACTGCCGAAAATCGGAACTCGGAACTCGAACGGCTTGACGGCCGAAACTCGAAACTCGAAACTCGCACGGCATGAGCTCACGCGAGCGAACGAGTAGGATGCTGCCGGTAGGAATACGGCAGTTTGTCGTATTTGGCGGGAGCGGGTGCTGGTGTTCGAGTTCCGAGTTCCGGGTTTTCACGAGTTCCGGGTGTTCCGGCGGTAGCGGCGGCGCATGGCTGTGAGCATCTGGCCGACGTCGTTGAGGAGGGAGAGGATCTCTCTGATGGCGTCTTCGGGCAGCCAGTTGAGGCGGCGGCACATTTCGAGCAGGCCTTCGGTTTCGGAAGCTGAGCCGTGGGCGATGGTGAGGAAGTGGGCTTTGTCAGCGGGCGTCTCGCGGGTCCAGCCTTCGGCGATGTTGTTGGCGATTGACATGCAGGCCCGCGTCAGTTGCGAGCGCATGCCATAGGTCTCTTCGCGGGGCAGCTGGGGGGCGATTCGGTAGGTCTTTTCGGCAGCGAGCATGGCTTTCTGCCAGACGTCCAAGTCCTTGTAGATCACGGGGGAATCTCCTTAACGGCCGAAAATCGTTAACTGCCGGAAATCGAAACTCGGAATGTGCTCGAACGGGTAGGCTGCTGCCGGTAGGAAACTCGCACGGCATGTGCTCACGCGAGTTTCGGCAGAACATAGGTCTCTTCGCGCGGCAGTATGCGGTAGGTCTTTTGCATGGCTTTCTGGTAGTCCTTGTAGAAATCTCCTTAACGGCCAGTGCCGGAAATCGAAACTGTCGTATTTGCCGCGGGTGCGCGGGTGCGGGTGCTGGTGTTCGAGTTCCGAGTTCCGGGTTTTCACGAGTTCCGAGTTTCGGCAGTTCACGAGTTCCGGCCGTTCCGGCTGTTCCGGCCTAGGTCTCGCTGGCGACTATCCACTGCAGGAGTTGATCACCGTGCTCTTGGACCAGAGCGGTGGCGCGTTCGGGGTCGCGGGCTTCGGCGCGTATTTCGAATAGGGGCCGCTCCGGGTTGGGGCCGATGTGGACCCACTCCTCGGCGCCGAGGTCTATTTTCAGGCCACCGATGTTGACGGCGCCTTCACCCTGGTAACTCTGATTGAGCAGACGCATCACCGTGCCCTTGGCCTCCCACGGGCAGTCGACCCTGTGGTGCGCCATGAAGAAGCTGGGCAGACCGGCGACGATGTCGCTGACCGCGGCCTGGCGAAGGCCGAGATATTCGAGCAGGCGCACGGTCGCCAGCAGGCCGTCGGAGACCGGTTGCAGGTCGGGGAAGATGAAATGGCCCGCGCCGTCGGTGGCGAAGAGCAGGTCGTCGCTGGCAGCGGCCATCAGGTCGCGCAGGTCGTTCTGGGTGTAGACAACCTGACCGCCATGCCGCTGCACGACGGTCTCGAAGGCGCGCGGCAGAACGACGGGCAGGGCGACTTTGGCGCCGGGGTTGGCGTACATGGCCAGCTCCAGCAGAAGAAGCGCTGCGGTCAGATCGTCCAGCACGGTACCGCTCTCGTCGATGAGGAAGATCCTCTCGCCGCCGACGTCGAGCTTGACGCCGACGCCGGCATCGAGCACACCCATGATTTTTGCCAGATGCTGAAGCTGATGGCGGAACTGGTCGCGCAGGGCGCCCTGGGTAGGCTCGTTCAAGGGCAGATAGTCGACGTCGAGACGGCCAAGGATTGTCGACAGCGTGTCGCCGCCGAGACCGTGGGAGGTATCGATAACGAGCTGGGGATGGGCTCGGGAGACGGCGGCGCGGATGATGTCGTGGTCAACGCAGGCGAGGAAGCTTTCGATATAGTGCTGGGTGGGGTCGGTTGGGTAGTCGATCTGCCCGACCTCGTCGAGGAAGGCGCGGCGGAAGTCTTCGCGCGAGAAGCTGCGTTCGACGGCGCGCTCGTCGGCCCGGCTCTGGTCGAGGCCCTGGCTGTCGATGAAACGGATGTCGACGACGCGGGGGTCGAGAGGGCTGAGGCGGATGTGGACGCCGGCTGCGGCGTCGCTTTGGTTGCGGACGAAATGACGGGCGACGGGTACGGGCACCTCGCCGAGGTCCCAGACGTCGACGCCGGCGCTGGAGAGGCCGCTCATGAGTGCGCGAATGAGCATACGGGAGCTGCGGTGCGAGTCGCGGTTGATGGCGACGTAGCTGCCGCGCGGGAGGTTGGCGCCGAGGCAGCTGCCGAGCTTGGCGGCGAATTCGGGGGTAAAGTCGACGTTGACGACGCCGCTGACGCCGGACCTGCCGAAGAGGGAGCGGCGGCCACGGCTGCCCCAGATGATGCTCTCGCGTACGACCGCGCCGGCTTCGATGCGCTTGTTGGGCCACAGTTTAACGTCCGGATGCACGACGCAGTTCTCGTCGAGCACACAGTTATCGCCGATGACGACATCTTCGTAGGCGATGGTGCCGCTCTTGAGGCTGCACTGGCGGCAGACGATGGCGCCGAGGAGTTCGCAGGTCTCGCCGATATAGGTGTTGCGCCAGACGACACAGTGATCGAGACGGCTGAAGCGGTCAACGACGGTGTAGTCGCGCACGATGCAGGGGCCCTGGATGGTGACGCCTTCCTTGATTTTGACGGCGTTGCCGAGATAGACGGGGCCGTCGATGCGAGCGTCGGAGGCGATCTCGACGTCTTCGCCGAGGATGAGTTCGCCGCGTTCGATCGGGGGCGCGTCGGGCGCGGTCTGCCCGAGCGGCTGGGGCAGCCAGACTTTGCCGCCGATCAGGTCGGCGTTGGCCCGCATATACTCGCCGATTGTGCCGACGTCGCACCAGTAGCCTTCGGCGATGTAGGCGTGGAGCGGCCGGCCCTTGCGCAGAAGGTCGGGGAACAGATCGGTCGAAAAGTCATAGGGGAGGCCGTCGGGGATGTGGTCGAGGACGGCGGCATCGAGGACGTAGATGCCGGTGTTGACCCGGTCGGAGCGAATGGTGCCCCAGTCCGGTTTTTCGAGGAACTGGGTGATGCGGCCGCTTGCGTCGCTGACGACGGCGCCGTATTCGAGGGGATTGGGAACGGAGTAGACGGTGAGGGTGGCGAGCGCGCCGCTGCGGTGATGGTGCTCGACCGCGGCCTGCAGGTCGAAATCGGTCAGTGCGTCGCCGCTGATGACGAGAAAGGTATCGTCGAGGTGAGCGGCGGCGTTTTTGACGCCGCCGGCGGTGCCGAGGGGCATCTCTTCGACGACGTACTGGATGTCGAGGCCGAGGCTGCTGCCGTCGCCGTAGAAGTCCTGGATCACGGAGGGCATGTACTGGAGGGTAATGACGACCTCGGTGATGCCGTGATATTTGAGCAACTCGAGAATATGGCCGAGGACCGGTTTGTCGACGAGGGGGACCATCGGTTTGGGGCGCCCTATGGTGAGGGGGCGCAGGCGGGAGCCTTCACCGCCGGCCATGACTACGGCTTTCATAATCGGTGCCTGGTGTCAGTGGTTCGTGGGTTGCGTATCCACCGTTCGCGAACCGCTGCGGCTAAATGGGCGGCCAGGGATAGTTGCGCTGGTGGGCCGGGGGCGCCGGATAGTGTCGGCCCTGTTCCAGCTGTTCGACGCGCTGGCACAGGGCATGCCGTTCCGGGGGACTGAGAAGCCGGTCCAGGGTTTGAATCAGGGGGCTGGTTGCCTGCCTGAGGCTGGCTGCGAAGGAGCCCAGGTCGGCTAGGAGCTCCTGCTCGATCGGTTCGCCGGCGAACTCCCAGATCACGGTGCGGAGCTTGTACTGTTGATGGAAGCAGATGCCGTGGTCGATGGCCCACATGTGTTCGTCGTAGCCATAGAGACAGTGGCCGGCCTTGCGGTCGGCGTTGTTGATGAGAAAGTCGAAGAGGGTAAGGCGGCGCAGGGCGGGGGCGTAGCGGGCGTCTTCGCGCATATTGAAGTAGTGGATGTCGGGATCGCAGTCGATGAAGAACTGGATGCTGCCGGGCCCGCGCGGGCCGTCGCGCAGGACGGTTGGGGGGACGACGCGCCAGCCGAGGGCCTCGCTGGCGACGAAGGCGGCGGTCTCGCGCTGGCAGAGTGTGCCGGCGGGGAAGTCCCAGAGGGGATTTTCGCCGCGGCGCGGTTTGTAGACGGCGGGGAACTCCTGCTCACGGTGATGCACGGTGATGAGGAAGGTGTAGTTGGAGCTGTAGGGCAGCAGCCCCTTTTCCTCGATTTCGCCTTCGGCGAGGGCGCGCACGATCTCGTGGTCGGCGGAGGCGGCTGACGGGCCGTCGGGCGCGGCCTGGTCTGCGACGGCGGCGTCGTCTGCAGCTCGCTGCTGGGGCTCGACCTTCGTGTCGTGGTCTGTCATTTGATAGTGCGCGGCCCGGATGGCGCAACGTTCAGCAGCGACAGTTTACGGCGTGGCTGCGGCGTGACTACGGCGCGACTGGGGCCGCCTGGAATCTACAGTGACAACGGGTAGGCGTGGCCGTTGGTGCGCGGGCAGAAGTGGCCGTCCGGCTCGATGGGCCGCCCGCAGAGGGGGCAGTCGGGACGTCCGGCGGCGACAACCTGCAGGGCGTGCTCGCTGAGGGAGCGCATCTGCGCGCGGGTAGCGTAAAAGCGGGCTTTCGGGTCGCTGGAATCTTCCTCTTCGGCCTCGGGGACAGCCTGGGCGATCAGGACCATGAGGTCCTGTTTTTCGTCGTAGCCCAACCCGAGCTGTCCGACGCGGAAGGCCGGTTCGATCGGTTCGCGCAGGTTGGGTACGTCGGCCTGTTCTTCGGCGGAGGGCAGGTCGGCGCGTTCCTTTTCCAGCTCTTCGAGGAGCTGCAGGATCGAGGTCGCCAGCGCGGCGACCTGTTCCTTCTCCATGACGAGGGTAGCGAGGTCGGCGCCCTGCCGCGCCTGCAGGAAGAAGGTACGCTGGCCGGGGCGGCCGACGGCATCGGCGACGATTGCGCTGACCGGATTGAAGTCGAAGGTGAACTGTGATTCCATGCGGGTTTTCAACTATTCGTTTTCGGCGTCCGCCGCGCAGGCCGATGGTTTGCGGGAAGATGCCGATTTTTCCTCCCACTTTATCACAGGGAGGGCGCCGCTGTCATTCACAGCCAAAATGCTGGGGCCGAAGCGATGGAAGGCGACGAGGCTGACGGATGCGGTGCTGATCTGGATGCGCTGGAAGAGGTCGAGCGGCGTGCCGAGGTAGTAAGCCAGGCCGGTGCGGAGGACATCGCCGTGGGCATAGACGGCGACAGCCTCGCCTTCATGGTCTGTACGGATGCGCTCGAGCGCGGTGATGACGCGGTTCTGCACTTCGCGCAGGGTTTCGCCGCCGGGGAAGCGGAAGCCGCCGGGGAAGATCTGCACGAGCTGCCATTCGGGGCGCTTGCCGAGCTCTTTGAGGTCGCCGCCGCGCCAGTCGCCGTAGTCGACCTCAAGGATGCCGGGGTCGATGGAGACGGGGAGGTTGAGGGCGTCGGCGAGGGGCTGGGCGGTCTCGAGGCAGCGCAGGAGGGGGCTGGAGTAGATGGCGCTGATCGGCTGCTCTTTGAGGCGTTGGGCGACCTGTTGAGCCTGCTCTACGCCTTTTTCGTTGAGGGCGACGGCGGGCGTTCTGCCGGCGAGGGCGCCGCGTTCGGTCCACTCGTTTTCGCCGTGGCGGACGAGGAAGAGGTAGGTTGGGCGCGGGGGCGGCTCTTTGTCGCGCTGGTCTACGGCGGCGTTTGGCTCCTCCGATTGTGGGTTCTTGTCTTCGATCAAGCCGGTCTGTCTCCGCGGGTGGTGCGCATGTGGTGCGGCGGGTGGGTTGTGGGGTCTATTGTAACCGTGAATTGGCGGTGTGTAAATTGGGGGAGGGATTGTGGGGGGTCTGCGGGGGACGGGGTGAGGTTGGTCCAAAACCTGGACCACAACCTGAGGTATGTGTTGGAGAAACTCACCGGCCCTGTCGAGAGCCAGGTACAAGCCCCCGAAGAGGCCGGCCAGGCCAGCAATCTTTCAATCCGCCATAGGGTTGCGTTGCAATCAGTCGGGGGCAGGTGGTCGTTCAGAAACCGGGGCGCAGTCGGCAGGGTTGGCCACGGAAGGCGAGTGACCGGTTGTGCTCGCGTGGTTCATACAAGTCACGTTTCGAACGGAAACCGACTGGCGCCCCTCAAACAGATCATCCAATTCGACATTGACGCCGCTTCCGATCGGGAGCGGCGGAACCTAGGCTCGTTTCCTGCTACCTCCTCTCCCACCAGACAGAAATCGAGGCCAGCCCTTCGGCTTCGAAGTACTCGACTCGAATCGTGTGATTGCCCTGGCTCAGGTAGACGTCTCCGAATGACTGCGTGGCCGGATGAATGTTCCAGTCCGATACGATCAGGACATCGTCCACATAGACCCGTGCGCCGTCATCCGCGAGTGTGAAGAAGCGGTATGTGCCGGCCTGAAAGTGGCTGGTGGTCGTCCAGATAGCGCTGAAGTTATCGCTTAAGACTCCGGTGCCCGGGTGGCCTGCCTGCCAATCGAAACGGATGGATGCGTCCTGTCGGTAGAGGACGGGGGCGTCACTAAAGTTCCGGCTGTTGTAAAAGGCGCCCGCCCAGACGGCAGTCCTTTCTTCACCGACAGAAATACGCAACCTCCGCCCGACGTAAGTCAGGTCCGGATTCCGGATGTCAAAGTCAAGTACCGCCCACTGGCACATGCCTTCGTGTGAATGGCCGTCCGTGCGGAAGTTCGCCATTTCGGAAATGCGGTTCCCGTCACTGTTTTCGACCCAGAACCACCAGTCCCCTTCGCGGGGGCCGCCCCCATGCAGGATGTGAGTGAAAAAGCCCGGAAAGATTCCCTCACCGGAGTGCCTCATGGCCACCACCTCTCCGTCCGGCTCCCAACTGAAGACCACGCGGTAGCCGTTGACCGGCTGGCCATTCAGCCGCACTGTGCCGCGCGCCCGCGTACTGTCGGCATTGGGGTCGCAGCCGGCCACGTTTGCGCGGTTAGAGAGGTTGTTGATTGTCCTGAGCTCCTCAACAGGGATGCCGTAAAGAGCCGCAATGGCGGGAATGGTTTGGCCGGGTCTGACGATGTGATAGGTCTTGTAAACGACGGTTCCCGGGCTGGCGGCAGTTCCGGGGCTGGCGACAGGAGCGGGACTGCTGACAGGGACGTTCCCGCCGACGGGAATGCGCAGCCTCCGCCCAATGTAGGTCAGATCCGGGTTCCGAATGTCAAAGTCGATGACCGCCCATTGACAATCGCCCGCATGGGAATGTTCGTCCGTGTAGACGTGCGCCATTTCCGAAATGCGGGTCCCGGCATCATTTTCGACCCAGAACCACCAGTTCCCTTCCCTGGGGCCATCACCTCCAAGGACATGACTGAACTGGCCTCCCAGCTGGCCGCCCCCTCCGGAAATCGCCCTAGCCACCACCTGTCCGTCCGGCACCCAACTGAAGACCACACGGTAACCGTTGACCGGCTGGCCATTCAGCCGCACTGTGCCGCGCGCCTGTGTGTTGTCACTGTTGGGTTCGCAGCTCACCACAGTTGCCAGGTTGACGAGGTTATTGGCGTCCCTCAGGTCCTGAACGTAGACGCCGTACAGAGTCGCAATTCTGGACAGGGCTTCGCCGGGTTTAATAACGTGGAAGTAAGGGGAGTTTGGTTGTTCTTGGGGGGCGGCAACCGCCGCCAGCGGGGACAAACACGATGGCAGTAATAACAATAGCAATGTCGGGACCGCTTTCCACTTCGTCCAACGAATCCGTCTGTAAAGCGGAAAATCCACAGGCATCATGCACCTCCTCTCTGAGGATCGACTTGAGCTGTTCGGATGAAGAAATGGACCGATATTACCTTGTCATCAATGAAGATTCGACCAGTAGCCGTTCCTTTCAGATTGCCGAGGTCTCCAAATCGATTCGGCGCTGGCGCACTGGAACAGATCCCGCTCCAGTGCATGCGTTTCAGCAGCATGGCTGCGCCACGGCTGTGATGATACGCTCACATTGGGAAAAGCCCAAATCAGTTTTCGATCGGGCGGCTCTTTGTCGCGCTGACCGTCGATCTGGCCTTCCGGTTGGTGGGCGGCAGCGTTTGGCTCCTGCGATTGTGGGTTCTTGTCTTCGATCTAGGCGGTGTGTCTCCGCGGTTGGCGCGCTTGAGGTGGGGCGGGTGGGTTGGTGGGTCTGTTTTGACCGTGGATTGGCGGTGTGTAAGTGGGGGGAGGGATTGTGGGGGCATGATTAGATTTGATGGGGCGGTGGGGGAGTTAAGGGTGAATACAACTGGCTGGATTCGCGTTAATTCTGGTCAAATATATTTTCAACTATAATATTGATTTCGACGACGGACATCTGATGCGGTAGGCTCAGTCTATAGGTCAGGGAACGCCGCTGCGTCTCGGCCTTTGACCTATCCCTTCACGCTTAAGGTGAATCTCGTTGTCTTACACCATAGCTCTTGGTCCGGCCTATGGGGTCAAGCACATTTGTCAGATTGTACAAGGCACATCATAATTGACATCCGATAGTTACCACGATAGTGGGCGGTTTGATCGGGCACTTCATTGTCGTGGGGAGGATACAGAGATGAAGCTCCGGTTCCAGAATATCGGGCCAATAGAGGAAGCTGAGTTAGAACTAGGTGACCTCACGATCATTGCTGGTCGCAACAACACCGGCAAGACTTACATGGTCTATACGCTATATGGATTCCTGAAAGGCTTCAGAAAGTTGCTGCTTGGTAAGGCTGGCTCAAGTTTTTTTGACAGTCATTTCGGAAGAGTGGTCTCACTTTCTACGGACGATCTTGTAGAAAAATTGATGGGTGAAGGGCAGGTTAATTGGAGGGTAGATGAGAGTTTCCTGATTGAGGAACAAACCCGCCTGATTCAAGAAATGACACGTGAGTTCTCAGGACATGGAATATCTGATGTGTTCAATACCTCTCAGGTCTCGTTTGAGAACTCTTCTTTAGAATTTGAGTTTAGTAGTGATATTCCCAAAAACCTTCGTCTGGTCTACACGGTTAGACAAAACAGAGACCTATCCATTGAGTACGACGGAACCAATTTCGTCGTTTCTCTGACAACTCATGAACCTGCAAAAGACACCGAGATCGAACCATTTATTATAAACCGCATGTTGAGGCTCCTATATCCGCTCTTTCTCTTGAAAGATTTCTTGGACTCGAAATATAAGCCTTTCATCCTGTCGTCAGCCCGTCACTCTATTCCATTGTTCACAACGGAACTGGACTATGTAAGAAGCCAAGTTGTACTTTTGCTGCAACAAAAGGAAGACGAGCAAAATGGAGAGTCAGTTCTTGGCTCCGACCCACTGGAGAATATCAGCCGTTACGCCCTGCCTATCCATGATAATATCGATTTTAGCAGGAGCATCCCCGGACGCGCAGAGAGGCATAACAACAAACCACAAAGTGTATTTCCAGAAGATATAGAAAAAATGATGGAGGGATCCTTCAAGAGCATAAATGGCGATCTGCGTTTCATTTCAAACGCAGACAATCGACTCGATTTTGATATCCCTCTGCATCTCGCATCTTCGTCAGTATGGGAGATGTCTAACTTATATTTCTTTTTGGGTTATTTCATGGACAGTGAGAATAGCCACTTTCTCATTATAGATGAGCCGGAGAGCCATCTCGATACTGCTAACCAGATTCAGTTCGCTCGCCTTCTGGCGCGCCTTGTGAATTCTGGGGTGAAGGTCTTAATAACAACTCATAGTGACTACATCATCAAAGAGATAAACAATCTCATCATGCTAGACAGTTCTTTCGAGGACAAAGATGAGATACTGAAGGAATTTGGTTATCGAGCAGATGATCATTTAAACCCAGGAATTGTCCGGTCCTATGTAGCTGAAGGAGAAACTCTTGTTCCCTGTGAAATAGACGAATTTGGCATGGCAATGTCTGTCTTTGATGAGACGATCAATAACATAAATCGAGCGGCTTCAAAAATAGCCACACGAATGGTCTTAGAAGCAGAAGGGAAATAGTGTGGCGTTTATCTCGTGGCTGAATACTCATGCCTCGCCTGCAAAGAGAAGTTCAAGGTACAGATTGGACAATCAGACCGTTGAGCTTTGGGAGAAAGACAAGAATGTCGATATGTCTGTATTTATCGAAGGTTTTTCGGACCCTTTCGTTATAATAGATCCGTTTGAAGCAGGGCAATGGAGATTATTCGACGGTCTAGATGGCTGGGAGAAAAACTGCGATTTCTTAATTATGGGAAAGTCAAAAGAAAAGACATTCGCCTTTTTTATAGAGCTAAAGTTGTCTCTTCCGCATGAAGAGGGGAAAAAGCAATTGCGCTGGACTCGTCCTTTACTACATCATCTTCTTTCAGTCTTCAATGTAGATAATTGTTCCCAAGTACAAGAGTCTGATCTCATAGTTAAGTATTTCTTAATTGGAGACCAATTTTATGAGACACTCGACAAACGAACCGTGAAGACTGACGCTGAAATACACAGGAAAGTAGAAGAGTATATGGGAATCACAATCAATTATCGAGTGTCAGACAAGTACTCGCTTGAGCAGTTTTTGAGAGCCTCTTGAGTCCCCTCGCGCACGACCATGTCCCCGTCAAAAATACAAATACGATTGGCAGGCTGAATGGCCGCGCTCTAGAGGTCGGCGCACCTCGGAGCGCATACTGCGGTCGATGTGGAGGGTTGGGAGTTTGTGGTGAGGACTCAGGAGCGTAGCACTGCAGGCGCGGGTTTATGTTAGCATGTGACGCTCGCCCTTTGGCTCGGGTATGGGGTCGCCAAATTCACGCGCGGTGTCGATCCAAAGCGTTATCGCCTCATTGACATTGCGGAGCGCACTTTCCTGGGTGTCGCCGTGTGCCATGCATCCGGGAAGCTCCGGCACTTCAGCAACGAAGATATCGTCCGCATTACTCCAATAGATGATGATTTCGTATTTGTACATCAGTATTCCTCCAGCTTACGGTCAGGATAACCTGATAGTATAGCCAGCCCCAATATTCGGTCCTCGCTCGCTTCCCCTTTTGCGTCTAAACTGCGCATAATCTGACAGGTTGGTCTGGCGTGATTTGCGGGTGCGATGACGTTCGCGCGCCAGTGAAACCGGGAATCGGAATGGCGGCATTGGCGTAGTTTTGGGGGCGTGCTACAATCAGGATCCTTTCTCTTTTTTGAGGAGCCGAGGTTGGGCGCATGGCTGGGTGGGTGATGGTTGGACAATCAAGGGCGAGGCGGGACGGCGCGAGAGGGATTCTCTCCCTCTTTTCTTTTGCGCTGCTGATGGGCGCGCTGCTCTTGGGGCTGGGAGCGGCAGCGGCCCGGGCGCAGGAGGCCACGCCGGCCGCGGACGATTTGGAGGCGGCCCACCTGTCGCCGGACGGGTGCAGCGAGCTGATCATCAACGGCGGCTTCGAGGTGACCGACCTGCACTGGGGCCTGTCGGGGACGGCGCTGCCGCCGAGCTATTCGACGGCGAAGGCCTATTCGGGCGCACGCTCGATGCGGCTGGGAATCGTGGACAGCGCCAACCTGGGGGTGAGCGACGGGCTCTACCAGGACGTTGCGCTGCCCAGCTCGATGCAGAGTTTCACGCTCAGCTTCCACTACTGGCCAATTCACGAAGCCGGGCCGGGGAACGACGCGCAGATCCTGAATGTCTACGAGGCGACGACTGGCGTGCGGCTGGCGCAGCCGTGGTCGCGGCTTTCGAATACGCAGACGTGGCAGTTCGAGCAGGTGGACCTGTCGCATTTGCGCGGGCGGACGGTGCGGATCGAGTTCGGTGTGCTGAATGACGGCGCAGGGGGGCGCACCGGGCTCTACCTGGACGACGTGAGCCTGCTGGCGTGCGAGCCGGACGCGACGCCGTTTGTAACGCCGCCGGCGACAGGCGCGACGCCCCAGCCGGGCGCAACGCCGCAACCGGTGGCGACACCGCTGCCGGTGACGACGCCGCTGCCGAGCGGCTGCGCGGCAAGCGATACGCTGCAGAACGGCAACTTCGAGCAGGCGCTGAACGACTGGTCGGACTGGATTGTGGGCAAATCGCCGACGGTTCCGGCCCTGTCCGAGCAGAGCTTCGAGGGGTCGTGGTCGCTGCGGCTGGGCAACCCGCCGGGAAGCAATACGCAGAACATCTCGTCCTATTCGTCGGTGCGGCAGATGATCGTGCTGCCGGAGGACGCGACGAGCGCGTCGTTGCGCTGGAACCATCTCTCGCGCAGCCAGGAGGCGGACACGCTCAACCCGACGGTCGCGTCGGACCGGCAGGAGCTGATCCTGCTGCGGACCTCGCTGGAAACGGCCGGGATCCTCTACCGCCGCCGGGTGGAGATCCCGGCGTGGGAAACGATGACGGTCGACCTGACGCCGTACCTGGGCGGGTCGTACTATCTCTACTTCAATGTCTTCAACGACGGCAACGGTCTGCGCACGTGGATGTACCTGGACGACCTCGTTGTAAACGTGTGTCACGGGAATGCGGCCGCGCCGAGCGCGGAGGGGGGCGGTTCCGGGACGGAGCAGCAGGAGACGCCTACACCGGCCGCAACGCCGACGCAGGAGGATAAGAGCGCGGTGGCGCAGCCGGGCGCGGCGACAGCGGCGCCGGCAAGCGGCGAGACAGGTACGGAGGCGACGCCGACGCTGCCTGTGCGGGGCACGATCGTGGCGGTGGGTGTGTCGACACCGGCGGCGGTGGTGCAGCGGTCCGGCCCGTCTACGAGCACGTCGGAGGCGGCGGGCGTCACGGTGTGGCAGCGTTTTCGCCGCATCGCGCAGACGGCGCAGGGGCAGACCTTCCTCTTCCTTCTCCTGATCGTTCTGGCTGCGATCGGATACCTGCGTTTTCGCGAGAGCAGGGGTCCCCGGAGTTAAGGGCAGTGGCCGGTGGTCGGTGGCCGGTGGCCAGTGGTCAGTGGTCAGTGGCTGGTGGCCGGTCTCCTTTCGTTTGTTGAATCCCCGTTAATTGGCTACAATCAGGAGAATCACTACGGTGGTTGTAGTGAAATGCATTGCTGCCTGGGTCCAAGGCGCGCCCCGGGTGTCCCGGCTGGACAGTTTCAGATTCGACGAGTAGCACGCTAAGGGATTGAGGAGCGTATGCCGATCACCACTGCGCCCGTTTCGGGCAGGGGCGCACCTGAAGATATCGCGGCGCCGGAGGGCTCCGCTTTGACGCAACACCGTCGCCATGACGGTCTCGACACGGACAGCATGGCGGCGTGGAGCGAGATTTTTGCGGAGGAGGCGGGGCCCGAAGCCGTGCCGCCCTGTACGCTGGAGGTGAAGATTTACGGGCCGACGGCGTACCCGAACGGATTCAGCAGGCTGGCGGCGGAGTGGAACGATCTGCTGGCGCGCAGCCGCTATGACAGCTTCTTTCTGACGCACGAGTGGCAGTCGGTGTGGTGGCAGGAGCTGGGAAACGGCGAGCTGTGGATCCTGGCCTTTTACGGGGACGCGTGCGGGGAGGATGGCGCGGCCGCGTCGGAGCTGGTGGGGATCGCGCCGTTCTTTCTGAATGAGCATAAGCGGGGGAAATGGGCGGGAAAGCGCAGCCTGCAGCTGGTCGGCTGTGTGGAGGTGAGCGATTTTCTGGACATGCTGATCGCGGTGGGTTGGGAGCGGTCGGTCTACTACTGTCTGCTGAGCTGGCTGCAGAGCGAGGATGCGCCGGCGTGGGACCATATCGATCTGTGCAATCTGCCGGAGGAGAGTCTGAGCTACCGTGTGCTGCCGTCGATTTTTGAGCGTGCGGGGCTGCGGGTGGAGGTAAGCCAGGAGGATGTGGCGCCGCACGTGCATCTACCGCCGCGCTACGAGAGCTACCTGGGGCAGATCGACAAGAAGCAACGGCACGAGATCCGGCGCAAACAGCGGCGGGCGGAGCGGGAGCTTGCGGTCGAATTCAAGCTGGTGCAGTCGATGGACGAGCTGCAGGAGGCGATGGACGCGTTTCTGCGTCTGCAGCGGATGAGCCGGCCGGACAAGGAGTCGTTCATGACGCCGCAGATGGAGCGGTTTTTCCGCATCATGGCGGGGCGCATGTTGGAGGCGGGCCGTCTGCATCTGAGTTTTCTTTCGCTCAACGGGGAGAGGGCGGCGGCGCTGATGGCGTTCGAATACAAGAAGGAGCTGCTGCTCTACAATTCCGGTTACGACACGGAGCGGTGGGCCGGTTACAGTCCCGGCTGGGTGCTGCTGGGCTATGTGATCCAACATGCGATTGCGCGTGGGATCGAGGTATTTGATTTTCTGCAGGGCGACGAGGAGTACAAGTACCGTTTCGGCGGGCACGACTACAAGGTGATGCGCACGCTGATCGTCAACGAACCGGCGTAGGCAGCCGGGACGGGACGGGCAGGGTCGCGGGCAGGGTAGCAATCATGGCAGAAAACGGGTCGATTCCAATCAGCGACGGGAGCTCGCAGAACGGGGCCGGTTCTGAGGCGGGGGCGTCCTCTTCGCAGGAGCAGGGGCGGACGCGTGAGGCGCGCGGCGCGCGCGCGTTCACGTTCTCGACGTGGCTGCTGGAAGGGGTGGCCGGGCTGTGCGAGGAGCTGCAGCAGAGTGATCTCGGGCTGCCGCGCGAGTTCTGGACGCACGCGTATGCGGCGCGGCGGGAGGCGCTGCTGGCGGCGCGGACTTTGCTGGACGCTGCGATCGCGCGCTGCGAGCCGGATGCGACCGGGCAGAGTGAAGAGAGCGGCAGCCAGCGGGGCCGGGTCGATATTGAGTGAGACTGCAGTGGGTCAGTGGTCAGGTCCCGTTGACGGTTGAAGGATTCAGTCAAATTGGCGGCAATCGTAGGATGTCTGCCTATGAAGTTGCCGATTGAGAATCGGCCTTTGCGCTGGAGGGGAAGGCGATAAGCGGCCCGGAGCTGCGGGCAAGAGAATCAGAGGGAAGAATCGAGACGCCGGACCGGGACGTACGACCTGGTCCGGCGTATTCGCGTCCGGGGAAAGGGCGTCGGCAGCATGGTCCCCTTTTCTGCTGCAGCTCGCGATCGTAACACTCTTTTGCCATATTTAAGAGCCGATATCGACACGAAAATGACATGGGCCGGGAATAGAATGGAGGCGGCGCGCCAATGACTCTGATTCCTGGGGGATGGGGCAGATTCGGGAGCAGGCAATGGATGAGCTCCCGCGGGACCCCATGGACAGGGAGAAAGGCACCGACGCGCGCCGCTTTCGCAGCATTAGATGATTGAAATTGAATTTGACAAACTTTAAGAAAGTAGGTTATTGTCACGGTGTCATTGTAAAGTCTGTATCTTTGGACAAGCCGACCTAGTCAGCGACCTTACTTTTTCTTATGAATCCTTCGCGACGGGTTGCCGGTCAGACATCAGCTTTTCTCCATTCGGCGTACGCTGCTGAATGGATGGCGCATGCACCTGCGCGGACACCAACCCCCCCCCGAAGCAGCAGCCCCTTTTCTGTCGACACTCCGGTTGTTCGCGCCGGGCCGCGCGCGTAGCGGCCGCCTTCTCGATCTCCGGGCCGGTTTCTCTATCTGACATCCACTTCGCGCCGCATAGTTTCGGCATGCGGCAGGGGGAGAGGTAGATGTTTTCTGACGGGCGGATGAAGAATACCTGGTTTGGCGGGTCGCTTTTTACCGCACAGGGTGTGGGAATATTGCTGGTGGCGGCGCTGCTGACGGTATGCGTTGCGCTGCTGTCGGTGGTGGACGATGCCTCGGCGCAGGAGGACGTGAAGGCGGTCCACAACCTGGCGCTGGCGAGCAGCGAGCCGGGCGTGCTCGAGGTGACGTGGGACGTGCCGACGGAGACGCCGGTCGACTACCGCGTGAGCTGGGCGCGTGACGGCGAGAACTTCAAGACCTGGACCGACCTTACAGGCAACGCCTTTCCCACGACAAATTCGTATACGGTTACCGGCCTGGACGGGGGTGTGCGCTACAAGGTGAAGGTGCGCGCCCGCTACCAGGGGACCGGCGACGGCCGGCCGGGCGACTGGAGCGGGGTGGTACGGGCGGACGTTATGGCTGCGCCGACGGCGACGCCCACGCACACGCCGACCTTCACTGCGACGCCGACGCATACACCGACGTTTACGGCGACCCCGACTGCTACGCCGACGCCCACACCCACACCGACGCATACGCCGACGGCTACTCCCACGCCGACACCGACGGCCACTCCGACGGCGACAGCTACGTCCACGCCGACACCGACGGATACGTCCACTCCCACATCGACACCGACGGCCACTCCGACGGCGACGCACACGCCAACGCCGACGGATACCCCGACCGCGACGCCAACGCCTGGGGACAGCCGCTCGATTGGGGCGGTACGGCTTGCGAGCAGCCAGGCGGGTGTGCTGGAGGTGACGTGGGATGCGCCGCGGGAAACGCCGGTCGACTACCGGTTGAGCTGGGCGCGTGTGGGAGAGGGCTTCAAGACGTGGACGGACAGTTCGGGCAACGCCTTCCCGACGACGAACGCGTATACGATTTCGGGACTGGACGCGGGCGTGCGCTACAAGGTGAAGGTGCGGGCGCGCTATAACGACGGTTCAGGCGACTGGAGCGAGATCGTGCGGGCGGACGTTGCGTCCGCGGCGACGGATACGCCCACGCCCACGCCTACGGAGACTGCCACCGCGACTGCGACGCCTACGGAGACTGCCACCGCGACGCCCACTCCCACAGCATCGGATGAGGGCAGCGCGGCCACGGACAGGGCAGCGCTGGTTGCGCTCTACAATGCGACGGACGGCGCCAACTGGAGGACCAACACCAACTGGCTGAGCAACAATCCGCTGAACACCTGGCACGGCGTCACCACTGACGCCGATGGCCGTGTGATAGAGTTGAGGCTCACCGGCAACCGGTTGAGCGGGTCGATACCAAGCGAGCTGGGCAACCTCGACAACCTGGTGGAGCTGTATCTCGGCGGCAACCAGTTGAGCGGGTCGATACCTGCCGGGTTGGGCGACCTCGACGCGTTGGTGCTTCTGGACCTCCAGGACAACCAGTTGACGGGGTCGATACCAAGCGAACTCGGCGACCTGGACAATGTAGAATCGCTGTACCTCAACGACAATCAGTTGAGCGGGTCGATTCCGAGCGAGCTGGGCAATCTTGATGATCTTTCAAGTCTTTGGCTGCAAAATAACAGGCTGACAGGTTCGATTCCGAGCGAACTCGGGAACATGGGGAGCCTGAGCACGCTGTCGCTCAGCAACAACCAGTTGACGGGGTCAATCCCCACCGAACTGGGCAATCTCGGCAACCTGGGGCAGCTGGTCCTCCGCGACAACCAGTTGAGCGGGACGATTCCGAGCGAGTTGGGCAACCTCGGAGAGCTGGAGTACCTTCACCTCCAGGACAACGAGTTGAGCGGGACGATTCCGAGCGAGCTGGGCAACCTCGAAGAACTGCAGAAACTCCATCTCCAGGATAACCGGTTGACGGGTTCGATTCCGAGCGAACTGGGCAATCTCGACAAATTGTCGCAGCTCATGCTCAACGACAACCGGTTGAGCGGGTTGATTCCGGCCGAGCTCGGCGACATGGACGAATTGGATTGGCTGTACCTCAGCAACAACCAGTTGACGGGGACGATTCCGAGCGAACTCGGAGACCTGGGGAGCCTGGACACGCTGTCGCTCAGCAACAACCAGTTGACGGGGACGATTCCGGCCGAGCTGGCCGACATTTATTCCTTGACCTATATCCATCTGGACAACAACAATCTGTCCGGGTCGATTCCAGCAGAGTTCGGGAGCCTGAGAATGCTCAGACTCCTGTATGTCCACGAAAACCAGTTGACGGGGTCGATACCGTCAGAACTCGGCAACGCCAACCTTTTGGAGTTTCTGAAAATCGCCAACAACCGGTTGAGCGGGGCGATTCCGTCCGAGCTGGGCAACATCACCGGACTGGCTGAAGCGTACATTGCGAATGAGGGGTTGACCGGCTGCGTGCCCAGTGCGTGGCGCGACGTCGTCGACAACGACTTCGACACACTCGGACTGCCGTTCTGCCAGGACGGCGCGGCCACCGCGACACCGACACCGACTGATACACCAACGCCCACAGCCACACCAACGCCCACAGCCACAGCGACGCCCACCGCCACATCTACGCCGACGCCGACAGCGACGGCAACGCCTGAAGGATTCACGTCGAGCGGGTCGGGCAGTTCCTCCGACCCCTATATCGTCAGCGACCCGGCGGGTGTGAGCGCACATTCGATTCTTGACCATGTGGCTGACCTGACCAGGCGCCAGTCGGTCTACTACCGCTGGGATGTGGGCAACCGGCCGGGTGAATGGACGGTCACGACCGATGCGACGCCGAACGGCCACGACTTCGACCTCTACGGCAGGGACAACCGCGGCAACAGCTGGGACGACCGGGACCGCAGCTGGGACGGGGACGAGGAGGTCACGGTCGATGCGCCGAACGGCGGCCACATCGTCGTGCGTGTGCAGAACTACGACGGCGGTGCGCCGACTGATTTGACGTTGTCGATCGAGGCGCCGCCGGTGTCTGTCCAGCAGATCTCGGAGCCGACGGACACGCCAACGGCAACACCGACGGACACGGCGACGCCAACTTACACGCCGACCGCTACGCCAACGCCGACTGATACAGCGACGCCCACACCCACCAACACGGCCACGCCAACGGCCACGGCGACGCCGGGCCTGACCGCGAAATTTGAAGATGTGCCGCCGAGCCACTCGGGCGGGTCGTTCAACTTCCGCATCGCGTTCAGCGAGGCGATCAGTACCAGCGCGGCCGATATGCGCGACCATGCCCTGCTCCTGACCGGCGGCACGGTGACCGGCGCACAGCAGGTGGACAGCCGCAGCGACCTGTGGCAGATCACGGTGTCGCCGGATGCCGACGCGGACGTGTGGATCATCCTACCGGCCACAAGCCTGTGCACGGCAGAGGGGAGCATCTGTACAGCCGGCGGCAAGCCGCTGTCCAACCGCTCTGAAGCGACCGTGCGGCATGTTGCCCCCACAGACACGCCTACTGCAACGCCGACCGATACACCGACAGCAACGCCGACGGATACGCCTACAGCGACGCCGACGGATACGCCTACAGCGACGCCGACCGATACGCCTACAGCGACGCCGACCGATACGCCTACAGCAACGCCGACGGATACGCCTACAGCAACGCCGACGGATACGCCTACAGCAACGCCGACCGATACGCCTACAGCAACGCCGACCGATACACCGACTGCGACGCCGACCGATACACCGACGGCAACGCCGGAGGCCATGATGTCCAGCGGGTCGGGCAGTTCCTCGGACCCCTACATCGTCAGCGACCCGACCGGCATGACCGCACATTCAATTCGTGACCATGTGGCTGACCTGAGTGCGCGGCAGTCGGTCTACTACCGCTGGGACGTGGGCAACCGGGCCGGTGAATGGACGATTACGACCGACGCGTCGCCGAACGGCCACGACTTCGACCTTTACGGCAAGGACAACCGCGGCAGCGACTGGGACGACCAGGACCGCAGCGGGGACGGCGACGAAGAGGTCACATTCGACGTGCCGGCGGACGGCCACATCGTCGTGCGCGTGCAGAACTACGACGGCGGCGCGCCGACCGACCTGAAGCTTTCGATCGAAGCGCCGGCCGCGGTTGACCCGCCGGTTTCCGATCCAACGGACACACCGACTGCGACACCTACTGACACGGCGACGCCGACTGCGACCGCGACGCCTACCGACACAGCGACACCCACGCCTACGCCAACAGCGACCGACACGCCGACAGTCACGCCTACGCCGACGGATACGCCGACTGCGACCGCGACGGCTGACCTCAGCAGCATATCGGATAGGGACGCGCTGGTGGCGCTCTACAATGCGACCGATGGCGCCAACTGGACCGACAACACAAACTGGCTCAGCCAGGAGGCCATCGGCGACTGGCACGGCGTCACGACGGATTCGAACGGTCGCGTGACGAGGCTGAGCCTCCACAGTAACAATCTGAGCGGCTCCATTCCGGTCGCGCTCGGGGCCCTCGACAATCTGTCCAAACTTGACTTCAACAGCAACGAATTGAGCGGTTCCATTCCGGCCGAACTGGGCAGACTCATCAACCTGAAGCAGCTGTATCTCTACGTCAACGACTTGAGCGGTTCGATACCGAGCGAACTGGGCAACCTCTACAGGCTGACCAGCCTGTACCTAGGATACAACGACTTGAGCGGTTCGATACCGAGCGAACTGGGCAACCTCGTCAGCCTGACCACCCTGCGCCTGCCGAACAACGACTTAGACGGTTCGATACCGAGCGAACTGGGCAACCTCGTCAACCTGAGGCGGCTGTCTCTGGCAAGCAACCAGCTGAACGGATGTGTTCCCGCATCGCTGCGCAACGTAGAGCACAATGACCTGCAAGAGCTGGGCCTGCCGGATTGCGCTGCAGCTACACCAACGCCGACAGCCACGCCCGATCCTGATGCCTCTGACACGCCTACTGCCACTGCCACGACTACGGCCACGCCTACAGCTACGGCCACGCCTACAGCTACGGCGACGATTACAGGCACAACGTCGATTGCAACCACGGACAGAGGGGCACTGGTTGCGCTCTATAATGCGACCGACGGCGCCAACTGGCAGAACAAGAGCAACTGGCTCAGTGCGGAGCCGGTCTCGACCTGGTACGGCGTGTCCACAGACGGGAACGGGCGCGTTACCGAGTTGCGTCTTACAGGCAACGGGCTGAACGGGACGATCCCGGACCTGAGCGCCCTGACCGGACTAGAGAAACTGTACCTGGATCGCAACGATTTGAGCGGGTCGATCCCCAGTCTGAGCGCCCTTACCAATCTGAAGCATTTGTACCTGCGTGCCAACGATTTGAGCGGGTCGATCCCCAGTTTGAGCGCGCTCACCAACCTGGAGCGTCTGTTCCTGGACTTCAATGATTTGAGTGGGACGATTCCCAGTCTGAGCGCGCTCACCGAGCTGCAGTTTCTGTACCTGAACGATAACGAACTGAGCGGGACGATTCCCAGTCTGAGCGCTTTCACCAACTTGCGGGATCTGAACCTCGGGCACAACCAGCTGAGCGGGTCGATCCCCGATTTGAGCGCGCTCACCAATCTGTGGGTGTTGAACCTCAGCATCAACGATTTGAGCGGGCAGATCCCCAGTCTGAGTTCGCTCACCGAGTTGTGGAGGCTGTACCTGGCCGGAAACGAGTTGAGCGGCTCGATCCCGGATCTGAGTGCGCTCACCGAGGCGTATGTCATTTCTCTCAGCAACAACCAACTGAGCGGCTCGGTTCCGGACCTGAGCGCGCTCACCAAACTCCAGCATCTCAAAATTCGAAACAACGATCTGAGCGGGCAGATTCCGGACCTGAGCAAGATGACCTTGTTGATAGACCTCGATTTGCAGGACAACCGCCTCAGCGGGCAGATCCCTGATTTGAGCGCGCTCACCAAACTGCAGGAGCTCTCGCTCAGCGACAACCAGTTGAGCGGCTCGGTCCCGAACCTGAGCGCGCAGTCCGACCTGAGGGAATTGACGACCGAAAACAACCAGCTGAGCGGGGCGCTGCCGGACCTGAGCGCGAATACAGAGCTGACGTGGCTCGATCTGAGCGATAATCAATACAGCGGCCAGATCATGGACGTAAGCCTGCTGACGGACCTGACGCGCCTGGATCTGAGCGACAATCAGTTGACGGGGCCGGTGCTGAATCTGAATCTGCTCACCAACCTGACGCAGCTGTCGATGGGCGGGAACAGCGGGCTGTGCCTGCCGGGCGGGGAGATTGCGTCGGGCTCGAACAGTGTCGTGACGACCCATCTGAACAGTCTCAATCTGCCTTCCTGTTCGGACAGTACGTCGGTGACGCCGCCGGGCACGCCCCAAAACCTGGCGGCGACGGTTTCCGGCAGCCAGGTCATGCTGAGCTGGGACGCGGCGACGGACGCGTCAAACTACGCGTTGCGGGTATGGGACAGCATCGACCGCGAGTGGGGCTCGATCGGCGGCACGCTGACGAGTAGGAGCTACACCCACACGGTCGAGACGGACGGGCGGAACTACTATTACCAGGTTCGGGCGCAGGGTTCGAACAGCGTTTGGGGGAACTGGTCGGATCGGGTTCATGCGGTCATAGGCACGCCGCAGTTTCAGCCGCCGCCGGCATCGTTGGGGCTTGACATCTTCTATCAGAAGTACGTCGACGTCAGCGGTGTGACCGTCGTCGCTCCCAGCGAGGTTTCGGATACGAGGATGGTCGAGGCGCGAGGGGTGGTCAGCGGTATGGTTTCGTCGCTCAAGGGCGATCTGCTCGCAACGCTCATCGCCAACAATTCCCGGATAGCGATCTACAAGTACGATGAAGAGAAAGGCAGAGTATCGCAGTTGCCGGAGTTCGGATGGACGACGACCGGCTATCTGGGTTATGCAACTCAGCTTTCCAGTGGGTGGTTGGCGGCCGTGCCGGTAGCAGATCCGCAGTGCGAGACTATAGTCCACGAGCTTGGGCACTTGGCGCATTATGCGGTTAACGAGCAGTCGGACGGAGAGGACTTCAATGACCGTCTCGGAGCTGCCTACCAGACGATGTTGACTGAAAATCTGTGGGAGAATCAGTACGCGCGAACAAATAAGGAAGAATATTTCGCCGAAGGGGTGTTCTACTGGGTCTTGGGTTCGGTGCCGTCAGATCTGGCGACGGAAGGGACAACGCTTGCCGAATATGATCCCGCTGTCGCGGTGCTGGTTACGGAGGTGTTCAACGAAGTGTCGCTGCCGGCGTCCTGTGATGACTGATAACGGCCGGAACAGCCGGAACGGCCGGAACTCGGAACTCGGAACTCGGAACTCGAACTGCGCGTGTTCACGCGAGAACGAGTAGGATCCTGTCGGTAAGGCTCGACCCCGCCGTTGTATCGCAGCGCGAACGTCGCCGCGTCACCGTCCGTCAGCGCCTGGCGCAACGGCCGGAAACTCGCTTAACTGCCGGAAATCGAACGTCAAGAACCCCGGAACTCGAAACTCGAACGTCAACACCAACGCTCGGCAAATGCGACGATAGTTTGTCGTATTTCTACCGGGCGGCAGCCTGCGCGTTCTCTCACGTGAGCACGCGCAGTTCGAGTTCCGAGTTTCGATTTCCGGCTTTTCCGGCTTTTCAGCCAGTCTTAGGATTTTCCTCTAGGCGAGCGCTTCCTCTTCTGTGACAATTCGTTGGCGGCTGGGCTGCGGCGGGGCCGGGTCGATGGTGGGCGCGGATTCGCCGGCTTCGACCATGCGGCGGATGAGCCGGTCGCGCAGGACGTCGGCGGCGCGGCGGTGGGACTCGAGGCCGGCCAGGTTGGTCAGTTCGTAGGGATCGGCCTGCAGGTCGTACAGGTACTGCTCCTGGTAGCGTTCAGAACCGGCATCCCTTCTTGCATCCGAATCGGGCGCGGTGACGCCATATTTCCAGCGCTGGGTGCGCACGGCGCGGCCCACCTGTGATTCGCTGATCTGAATCAGGGCCTCCTGCGGCCAGTCGGTCGATTGGCGGTTGACGAGGGGCATGATGGAGCGGCCCTGCATCTGCTGCGGCAGGTCGACGCCGGCTGCATCGAGGAGCGTGGGCGGCAGGTCCACCAGGCTGACGATCTCGCGCAGTTCGCCGCCGCCGAAGAAGCCGGGGCCGGTCAGCGCGGTGGGCAGGCGCACGGAGGCCTCGTGGCAGGAGCGTTTGTATTCGTCGTTGCGCGTCTTGAAGTGGCAGCCGTGGTCGGTCGTGTAGAGGACGACCGTGTTCTCGTCCAGGCCGAGACTTTTGAGGGCGTCCAGCAGGCGGCCCAACGCCTCGTCCAGCCGTTTGATCATGCCCCAGTAGCCGCCCAGATGCTGCTGCGATGAGCCGCCCAGGGCGAGGAGGTCGGGCGGCGTCCAGCGGCCGGCGTAGCGTTCGCGGTAGCCGTCGGGCGGCGGGTAGTCGTCGAGATGGTTCTGGTGGTGGGGCTCGATGTAGGAGATGAAGAGGAAGAAGGGGTCCTGCTGGTGGGAATCGACGTAGCGGATGGCGGCGTCGGTGAGGGCATCGACGCGGTAGCCGGGCAGTTTGACGGCAGCGTCGTCGTTGTCGTACATGACGGTCCGGTAGGCGTCGGAGGTGAACTCGAGCGTATTGGATGCCAGCCAGTAGTCGTAGCCGCCGCGCGCGGCCTGCGAGACGGGGCCGACATTGCCGCGGTCGCCCAAATGCCATTTGCCGATGTAGCCGGTGTCGTAGCCGGCGTCGCTGAAGAAGTGGGCGAGGGTGCGGGCGTCCCGGGGCAGAGGGATGCCGTTGCGGAAACAGCCGGTGGCGGTGGCGTACATGCCGGTCTGGAGGCAGGAGCGGGCGGGGCCGCAGACCGGCTGGCAGGTGACGGTGGTGTACAGGTGGGTGCCCTGGCGGGCCATGCGGTCGAAGTTGGGGGTGAGGTCGAGCGGGTTGCCGTGCAGGCCGGTGGAGTCCCAGCGCTGCTGGTCGGTGAAGAAGACGATTACATTGGGCCGGTTTGACTGTGAACGGGGCATGGTCTTGCTTCCTGTGGGGTACGGCGGTCTCTTTTCGGTCGTCTGTATTTGGCTGTTGGCAGGCGCGCCAGGCGGGTTGCCTGGGCCGGAGAGATCGAATTGTGTCGGGCTTGGACGGGCATTTTATCTTATCGCGGCGGGGAAAGCCATTGGATGGCCGGGCAGCGTTGGTAGGGGAAATCCGGTGGTGGGAGGGGTTTTCTCAGGTGGGATTACCCTGCCCGGTTTGGGTAGATCAGGGTAGGGCGTATATACTTCTGAAATGATTGACGCAGTAGCGTCTTATCGCACAGAATAGCGGATCGGTGGGGCATTTTGTGCCGCGGGCGGAGCGAAAGGCGGCGCAGAGCTGGACCGGTGCGCGGGTATTCTCTGTGCCATCTGCGTTCCCATTTTTCGATTGAAGCATATTTTGTGCCTGCGGGTTGTTCTATGCGCTCCTACCTGCATGGGGCGCGGGGAAGAAGTAAGGAACTTATGAACCGTCTGTCCCGTTCTCGAACAGTTTGCCGGTTTCTGCTTGTAACCGGACGTGCAGCCGCCCGGTTGCGGAGGATTGCGCGCGGGGTGACGCCGGTCGCGCTCGGTATGGCGTTGAGCGGTTGCGCGCTTTTGCCGGCGGGGCGCAGCGCGGAGATCGCGGCGAATGAGCCGACGCCGACGCCGATTCCGACCTCGGTGATACCGATCAAGCCGACCTACACGGTGAAGGTGGGCGAGATAATGCGTGAACGGACGTTCAGCGGGCGGGTGGCGCCGGTGGTGGAGGAGGCGTTGTTCTTCCGCGTGAGCGGACGCGTCCGCAGTGTCTACGTCAAGCGGAACGATTTCGTCACGGCGGGCCAGGTCATCGCCGACCTTGAGATCGACGACCTGGAGCGGGAGCTGACGTCGACGCAGCTGAACCTGGAGCGGGCGCAGGCGCGGCTGAATGCGGCGGAAAGAAACCTGGAGTTTCAGATTCGGCGGGCGCAGATCAACCTGGACATTGCGATGCTGCAGCTGATGAATGTGCGGACGGAGCGCCCGGATGACAATTTCGCCATTTCGGTGCATAGCAAGCAGGTGGAGCTGGCGGAGATTGCGCTGGAGCAGCTGAACGATGGCGTGGACCCGCTGCTGGTGAACGACGTGAAGCGGGCGCAGCTGCTGGTGGAGAAGCTGGAAAGCGCGATCGAGGACGGCACGATCAGCGCGCCTTTCGACGGGCAGCTGCTGTCGGTATCGCTGACGGCAGGCCGGCCGGTGAATGCGTTTGATACGGTCGTGTCGATTGCCGACATCACCGACCTGGAGGTGAAGGCCGACCTGATCAGCGATCAGATGAACGATTTGGAGGAAGGGATGGCGGTGGAGGTGTCGCTCGTGGGGCGGCCGGGCGAGATTCTGACGGGATTTGTGCGCAGGCTGCCCTACCCGTTCGGGAGCGGGGGCAGCGGCCAAGTGACCGAAGTGGACAAATCGACGCGGCTGACGATTGATCAGGCGGCGCAGGACGCGGGCTATGAGCTGGGCGACCTGGTGCAGGTGCGGGTGCAGCTGGAGCACAAGGAGTCTGTGCTGTGGCTGCCGGCGCAGGCGATCCGCGTCTTTGACGGAAGGCGGTTTGTGGTGGTGCAGGACGAGGATGTGCAGCGGCGGGTGGATGTGAAGCTCGGGATTCAGACGCCGGACCGGGTCGAGGTTGAAGAGGGCCTGGAAGAAGGCCAGATTGTGGTCGGGCAATAGAGGTGGCGCGTGAAGGGCGGGTAGCGGCCGGTTGCGGCCGGCGGCTGTGAAGCTCTGTCCGCTATCCACGGTCCACTTGCATTTATGAAACTCTTTTTGCGAACCCTGGCGATCATCGTTGTCGCCTTAAAGCGGATCTTCGCCCAGCAGTGGCTGGCGCTGGCGCTGGTCCTGGGTTTGGTCTCCTCGATTGTGCTCGTGATGAGCATTCCCCTGTATGCGGACGCGGTCTATTACCGGCTGTTGCGGGAGGAGTTGACCGCGGTGGGCTTCAATGAGAGGTTTTCGCGGCCGCCGTTTGCCTATATGTTCCGCTATTTGGGCTCGACGTACGGTCCGCAGGAGTGGGAGGATATCGCTCAGCTCGACACCTATATGAGCAGGCAGGCGGCGGGCGAGTTGGGGCTGCCGCACAAGAAGACGATCCGCTATTTCAAGACGGACAATTTCAGGCTGTTCCCGACCGACCAGATCGCGTATGCGGACACGACCGACCCGCTGGAGTGGGTAAATATAGGCTTTATATCGGGCTTTGAACAGGCGGTCGACATCATCGAAGGCGCGTTCCCGGCGGTTTCGCCTTCCGATTCAGAAGAGGCGATCGAGGTGCTGGTGCACAAGGAGCTGGCCGACGAGATCGGGCTTCAGGTGGGGGAGCAGTACATGCTGTTCCGCCGCATTCGGTCGGAGAACGGGGACAGCCATCGATACCAGACGCCGGTGCGGGTGGCGGGCGTGTGGGAGGTGGCGGACCTGACCAGCGACGTATGGTTCTATAATCCGTCGACGCTGGAAACGCTGTTTGTGATCCCGGAAGAGAGCTACCACAATCGGATTGCGCCGGTCTACCCGAAGGACGTGAACCTGGGGCTGTGGTACCTGGTGATGGACGGCACGGACGTAACGTCGAGCGATGTGAGGAATCTGCTGATACGGGGGCGGCGGGTGGAGCAGCGGGTAACGTCGTTGCTGGCGAACAGCCAGTTGAGCATTTCGCCGCTGGACGCGCTGCGGCGCTACCGCCGGGAGAGCGGGCTGCTGACAACGATGCTGTATGCGTTCAGCGTGCCGATCATCGGTCTGTTGCTGGCATTTATTGGGCTGGTGGTCGGTCTGGCAGTGGCGCGGCAGCGCAACGAGGTGGCGATATTACGCAGCCGCGGCGCGACGGTGGGGCAGGTGGCCGGCATCTCGGGGCTGGAGGCGCTGTCGCTGGGCTTGCTGGCGCTGCTTTGCAGTGTGCCGCTGAGTTTTGCGGTGGCGCGGCTGATTGGATCGACGCGCAGTTTTCTCAACTTCACAATCGAATCGGACCTGCGGCTGGTACTGACGCAGTCGACGCTGCAGTTCGGGATTGGGGCGGTGTTGATCGCGTTTCTGGCGCAGACGCTGCCCTCGTTTTCGGCGGCGCGGCACACGATTGTGACCTACAAGTTGGAGATGGCGCGCACCTTGCGCCCACCATGGTGGCAGCGGGCCTATCTGGACATTCTGTTGCTGATTCCGGCGGGATACGGCATCTATCTGCTGCGCAGGCAGGGCAGCATCAGCATGCCGGGGACGGTGACGGATGACTCGGTGTTTCAGAATCCGCTGCTGTTTCTGATACCGGCGCTGGCGATATTCGCGCTGACGCTGGTGACGCTGCGGGTGCTGCCGGTCTTCATGCAGATTGTGGCGTGGTTTGCGTCAAGGGGCGGGGGCGTGGGTGTGCTGCTGGCGAGCCGTCACCTGGCGCGCAACCGGGGGATGTATACGGCGCCGATGATTCTGCTGGTGCTGACGCTGAGCCTGTCGGCGTTCACGACGTCGCTGGCGCAGACGCTGGACGGCCATCTGTTCGACCGGGCCTACTATAAGGTTGGGGCGGACGGCCGGCTGGTGGAGTTGGGGGATTCGCCGCAGTCGCGGGGCGGAGGCGGCTTCGGGGGCGGGGGCGAGGCCTCTGCTGATTCGGAAGGGGAGCTGGCGGGACCGTTGTGGACATTTGTGCCGGTGTCGGAGCATCTGAAGGTGCCGTCCATCAAGGCGGCGACGCGCATCGCACGCTTTGAATCGCGGATACACCTGGATGGACGCTGGCGGAATGGGCAGATTTTCGGGATCGACCGGCTCGATTTTCCGACTGCGGCCTACTGGCGGCGGGATTTTGCCGCGGCGCAGCTTGGCTCGTTGATGAATTCGCTGGCGCTGGAATCCGAAGGCGTGCTGGTGGACCGGGGTCTTATGCGTCAGTTCGGGCTGCGGGTGGGGGACTTGATCCAGGTGTCGGCGGCGCGCTACGGGCTGCGGGCAGAGATGCAGCTGAAGATCATGGGCGATTTCAACTACTTTCCAACGTGGTACGCGCAGGATGACGGGCCGCTGGTGGTGGCCAATCTCGACCATCTGTTCGAGCGGATGGGGGGGCAGTTCCCGTATGAGGTGCTGGTGCGGACCGACCCGCGCACCGATTTCGAGGGCATGGTTCGCGAGCTGCGCCTGCACGATCTGAACGTGCTCAGCTACTTTTCGGCGCGCGAGCGCATTGTGGAGGAGCAACAGCTGCCCCAGCGCCAGGGGCTGTTCGGCGTTCTTTCGGTCGGTTTTCTGGCGGCGGCGCTGCTGACGGTGCTGGGGTTCCTGCTGTACACGCTGTTTTCGTTCCGGCGGCGCTTCATCGAGCTGGGGACGCTGCGCTCGATTGGGCTTTCATCGGGGCAGATGACGATGTTCCTGGCGTGGGAGCTGGCCTTTCTGATCCTGGTGGGGATCGGCGCGGGGACGCTGCTGGGGACATCGGTGAGCAACCAGTTCATCCCCTATCTGCAGGTGGGGAATACGGCTGCGGACCTGACGCCGCCGTTCGTAGTGGGGATTGCGTGGCCGGCGATCACGCGCGTCTACGCGCTGTTCGGGATACTGTTCGTGGCCGCGCTGGGAGTGCTGGTGACGCTGCTGATGCGGATGAAGATATTCCAGGCGATCAAGCTGGGTGAGACGGTGTGAGGGGCGGTTATCAGTTTGTTGAGAAAAATGAGAAATGGTCGACTATTCCCCGCCACATGAATCCAATTCCGGAGTCGCTCAGTTAATTCGAGAGGCTCGTCAGTTGGCGTTGGATGAACTGTTTCGCGCATCCCAAACGGAACAAAGTATTACAATTGATCGCGCATTCCCCGAGGAATTCGTTAACCAACTTTCAAGTCAGGAAGTGTTCAACAAGCATCTGTTTCGCCCCAATACGTATCTGCACAAGTGGTGGGCACGACGATGTGGCACTACTTTTCGCGCAATTCTTAAACAGTTTGTACCTGACGAAGGACGACTAGACTATTACACTCCTGGTGGATTAGAGGGGAAAGTAGTACTCGATCCGATGATGGGAGGCGGCACTACACTACATGAAGCGATTCGATTGGGAGCAAACGTAATTGGGGCAGACATTGACCCTATTCCGATCGTGCAGGCTCGCGCGGCACTCACCCAGGTAACTCCGGCGGCTTTGCGAAAAACATTCACGGATTTCTTTTCCGAACTACATGCAACTTTGAGACATTACTTCCAGACCGAGTGCCCAACTTGCCAGAAAACCGTTGATTCTCAGTATACACTGCATGGCCTTCGCAAAGCCTGTGCGTGCTGTGAGATCGTGCAGATCGACCAATTTGTTCTTCGGCAGGAGGCCGAGAAAGAGATTTGCATCTGCCCCGACAGTTGGGAAATCACCTGTGATCTGAGCAAACCCCGGGCCGCCGCAAGAACCCCTCGGCTCGTTTCCAAAGGCGAGCGAAAATGCCCGAGTTGCGGGCAGCAGTATGAAGAGCTTCTCGATTTGCCTTTTTATGCGCGATATGTGCCTATTGCGATTTTCGCTCGATGCGGCGAACATGGACTCTTTTTCCGCTCGCCTAGTAAGGCGGACCAAGCGAGGCTTAACCAGGCAGAGGGGAAGCGGTCCACATTGGAATTTGGCCCACTAGAGGATTTTCGTGTGAATGGCGGACCTAAATCCCGCGATCTTCTTAAGCGCAACATTCGGTCGTATATTGACGTCTTTTCGTCTCGCCAACTATTGTATCTCCATCAAGCTATCCACCTGTTGGCACAATACAACGACGCGACAAGACTCAACATGGGAATTCTTGTATCCGCGTCTCTTGAATTCAATTCGATGCTTTGTGGCTACAAAGGTTGGGGCAAGAATCGATCTGGGGCGATTCGGCATGTCTTCGCTTTACATGCTTATTCGTTTCAATATACCGCACTGGAGAATAACCCAATCAATCCCCTCAAGACATCGGGGAATTTGCAATTGCTTTTTCGTGATCGGATTGAGAGGGGACGAAAGTGGGCGGCATTGCCCATTGAGCGAAGGATTGGGAAAGATGGCAAGAATGAATTGGTAGAGATACCAGGTGAGGTAGATGGTGGTGTTGAGGTCTCAAATCAAGTTGATCTAATGAGCGAACGACAAAAGTTCATGCTAATTCAAGGCGATTCTCAAAGTCTGCCGATTGAGAGCCAATCAGTAGATCTTGTTGTTACCGATCCTCCTTACTACGACAGTGTGCAGTACAGCGACCTGGCAGCTTTCTTCCGAGTGTGGCTGGCACGAATGCTTCCTGGCGAAGTTGAATGGACTTACGACGAAACGCAGAGTGCTGTAGCGACGAAAGCGTCCAAAAAGAATAGCACCTATATGGCGGTATTAGCAGGAATCTTCGCAGAGTGTGGGCGTGTACTTAAGAGGCCTTTTGGGCGGATGGTGTTTACGTTTCATCACTGGGATCCTAACGCATGGGCAGAGCTTACCATTGCCCTAAAGAGCGCAAAGTTCAGGCTTACTGCAACCTACATCGTGCACTCGGAGCACCCAATCTCCGTCCACATACGTAATCTTAACTCTATAAAGCACGATAGCATCCTTGTTCTCGCTCTTGATTCCAGCTGTCCTCCCATGCCTTGGATACCAATCGAGGTGATTGACACGAGCGATAGTGAATCCTTTTGTCGACAGTGTAGTGAAACGCTAGGCTGGCTGTTGGAGAGCGCACTTTCTTCAGCCGAAATCCGAGCGATCTGGAAGAAATTGATTCAGGACTAAAGCATATGGCCAAGAGCGTGGGGAGTCGTCCAGCGGAGATTTTCGGATATCCGATTTGGAATAAGTCGGAGGAAGCTCAAAAAGCTCGTGAGCGATACTGGTGTCCATTTCTGGATCGCCGCTGTGATAAGAAGAGTCGCCTGATAGAGTTCCCTTTCGGAGTTTGTTCAGCGGAACATGGCGGCGGAATCCGCACGATTTGCCCACATCGTTATGAGGAACGGGGTTCGGTCGACAGCGTGTCGAGAGTCCTGGAGGACATAGCCATACATTATTTCAGTGACTTCAACAACACTGTAATTTTCCCAGAAGTCCGGCTTCCAAACGTGGGTGTGATAGACTACATAATTGTGCGGCACAGGCCAATGAGGCCCGAAGTTGAAGATTTCGTATCGGTCGAATTTCAGACAGACTCTACGACAAGTACACGAGGCTTAGTTCACGGAATCACAGACTTCTATCAAGGTTCTGCTCTGCAGGAAAAGTCTTACCAGTTTGGAATGAACACTTACGATTCGATCAAGCGTGCGATTACTCAACTGATGAACAAGGGAGTGATTTACGAGAATTGGGGTACAAAATGCTATTGGGTGATACAAGAGTACATTTATGCCAACCTAGTTAACCGATACGGATTCAAAATTGATGGGTTTTCGCCTGCCGATGCCTCGCGATTTGCCCTGTACAATCTTTTTCGCGATGGAGACACATATAGGCTGAAACTCAGTCGACTCATTTCAACTAGCGTTGAAGAGGTGTATCTGGCGATGCGGAAGAACCCTGGAATGCCTACTAAGGACAACTTCATTCAGCATCTAAACGATAAGCTGCGACTCAGGTTGGGATTTCGATCCGGCTAAACTGATTCGCCGCGAGTATGCTGCGGCGCGTTGCTTCATTTGGACTCGTCGAAACTGACGGATGGGTTTGTTTTCAGATCTTGGGAACCCTGCGGGTTGGGTGCGGATGCGCTCCGGGGGGCTGGGAGCGGGATAAAAGATGGAACCGTTTATTCTGTGTGAAGGGCTTGTCAAAATATACCAGATTGCCGACCTGGAAGTGGTGGCATTGCAGGGGCTGAACCTGTCGGTGCGTTCGGGCGAGCTGATGGCGATCGTGGGTGTGAGCGGCAGCGGCAAGTCGACGCTGATGAACATTCTGGGCGGGTTGGACCGGCCGACCGCGGGGCAGGTGCGGGTGGGCGATTTCAACCTGCTGAAGATGTCGGAGCGGGCGATCAACCGCTACCGGCGCGAGCAGGTGGGTTTCGTGTGGCAGCAGAGCGCGCGCAACCTGGTGCCGTACCTGAACGCGGTCGAGAATGTCGAGCTGCCGATGACGCTGGCCGGGTTCGCCGGGCGGGAAAAGCGGGAACGGGCGGAGGATTTGCTGGAGAGGGTGGGCCTGCGCGAGCGGATGAAACACCAGATGCGGGAGCTGTCGGGCGGTGAGCAGCAACGGGTGGCGATCGCGGTCTCGCTGGCCAACAGGCCGGCGCTTCTGCTGGCGGACGAGCCGACGGGCGAGGTGGACACGACGACGGCGCTGACGATTTACGCGACGCTGCGCACGCTCAACGAGGAGTTGGGGCTGACGACGATCATCGTGAGCCACGACCCGACGATCGCGCGCCACGTGGACCGGGTGGTGGCGATCCGGGATGGGATGCTGGCGAGCGAGACGCGGCGGCAAGTGCGCACGGTGGAGCGGTTCGACGAGGAGGCCCTCAACGCCGGCGGCGAGGGGATCGTCGAGGAGGAGGAGGAACATTTCGAGGAGCTGGTGGTGCTGGACAGCTCCGGCCGGTTGCAGATCCCGAAGGACGTGCTGCAGCAGTTTTCGATCCACGGGCGGGCGCTGCTCGACATCACGGACGAGGGCATTCTGATCCGGCCGGTGGAGAACGAGAATGCGGAGGCGCCGGAGCTTGTGGCGCAGGAGCAGGCTGTGGCGGGCCGGTTGCGCCAGACGGGCGCCATCGGCGGCTTTTTCAGCCGCTTTCGGCGCAAGGGCAGGGAGTAAGGGATGGTGTAGTGCGCTGGTCGGCGGACCGACAGATGTTTCAGGCGTCCAGCCTTTTCGTTAATCCAGCCTAAGCGAAAAGTCAGCTACCTCCAGATGGAAGTCCGGCAACCGCTCAGAGGCCTGCGGTCATCGGCGGGGAGGGCGACAACAGTGGTACGCATACGCAAGACATGGAGCCGGATCGCAGCGGTTGTGGTGGTCGCTACCGTGTTGACTGGCTGCAGCAGTAGCGTTGCAGCCTTCGCCTACTTCAACCAGGGGGATGTCAAGTACGGCGCTGGTCAATACGAAGAGGCGATTGCCGATTACGACCAAGCGATCCTGCTGCAGCCGAACTTTGTGCTCGCCTACATCGGCCGGGGCAATGCCAAAGCTGGGATTGACCAGTATGAGGAAGCGATTGCCGATTACGACCAAACGATCCTGCTGCAGCCGGACTTTGTGCCCGCCTACATCGGCCGGGGCAATGCCAGATTCAAGCTTGGACGATATGAGGAGGCGATCGCCGATTACGGCCAAGCGATCCAGCTGCAGCCGGACTTTGTGCTCGCCCACGTCGGCCGGGGCAATGCCAAGGCCGAGATTGGCCAGTACGAGGGGGCGATTGCCGACTTCAGCCGGGCCATCCAACTACGGCCGGACAGTTGGCTCGCCTATTTGGGTCGGGGCTATGCCATGGCCAACTCCGGTCAATATGAGGAAGCGATTGCCGACTTTGACGAGGCGCTCCGTCTGCAGCAGGGAGAAGCTATCGTCTATGTCGGCCGGGGCTTTGCCAGGGTCAACTTTGGCCAATATGAGGAGGCGATTGCCGACTTGGACCAGGCCCTCTTACTGCAGCCAGGCGATCCCTTTGCTTACACCAACCGGGGCCTTGCCAAGGGGCGACTGGGCCGATACGAGGAGGCGATTGCCGACTTTGATGAGGCCATTCGACTGAACCCGGAGGAGTTCCACGCCTACTACAATCGAGGCCTTGCCAAGGACAGGGCGAGTCGACACGAAGAGGCGATTGCCGACTTTGATGAGGCCATTCAACTGCAGGCAGACAGCGCCGACAGCTACTCGGCGCGGGGCGTCGCCAAGGGCAAAGCCGGTCGATACGAGGAGGCGATTGCCGACTTCGACGAGGCGCTCCGTCTGCAGCCGGACGATGCCGGTGCCTACTACAATCGGGGTCTTGCCAAGGAAAAGCTTGGGCGCTACGCGGAAGCGATTAGGGACTTTGACGGGGCGATTGAACTGCAGCCGGACTACGCCGATGCTTTCTTCAATCGGGGCCTTGCCAAGGCAGGGTTTGGCCGATACAAGGAGGCGATTGCGGACTTTGACGAGGCGGTTGGTCTGCAGCCGGACTACGCCGATGCCTACTTAAATCGAGGTTATGCCAAGGATAAGACCGGCCAATACGAAGAGGCCGTCGCCGACTATGACCGGGTCATCGGTCTGCAGTCTGACAATGCACTGGCCTACGCCTACCGGGGCGCTGCCAGGGTCGCGCTTGGTCAATACGGGGAAGCGATCAGCGACTGTGACAAGGCAATCGGTCTGGAGCCAGACACTGGAATCGCCTACGCCACTCGGGGCCTTGCCAAGGCGAGACTTGGCCGACACGAGGAAGCGATTGCCGACTATGACCGGGCGACCGAGTTGGAGCCAGAGTTGGCCGATGCCTATTACAATCGAGGTTATGCCAAGGCGAGACTTGGCCGATACGACGAGGCGATTGGCGACTATGACGAGGCGATTCGATTGGGGCCGGACGACGCCGACGCCTACTACAATCGAGGCAATGCCAGAATGGAGCTTGGTCAATATGAGGAAGCGATTGTCGATTACGACCAAGTCATCCGGCTTGAACCCGGCGACGCCAGCGCCTACTACAACCGGGCCAGCGCCAAGTTCGACCTTGGACGATACCAAGCGGCGATCGCCGATTATGACGAGGCGATTCGATTGAGGCCGGACGACGCCGACGCCTACTACACTCGGGGCCTTTCCAAGTCCAATCTTGGTCAAAACGAGGAGGCGATCGCCGACTATGGCGAGGCAATTCGTTTGGAGCCAGACAACGCCTTCGCCTACACCAATCGGGGCGTTGTCAAGGGCAGGCTTGGTCGATACGAGGAGGCGATTTCCGATTTTGATCAGGCCCTCCTTTTACAGCCGGAAGACGTTATCGCCTATAGCAGCCGGGGCTTATCCAAACTAAAGCTTGGCCGATACGAAGAGGCGATTGCGGACTATGACCAGGTCATCCGTTTGGAGCCCAACTTCCCTGGCGGCTACTACTATCGGGGGCACGCCAGGTCCGAGCTTGGCCGGTACGAGGGGGCGATTGAGGACTATGATCAGGTCATCCGTTTGGCGCCCGACTTTGCGGATACCTATTACCATCGGGGCATTGCCAAGATCGAGCTTGGGCAAAACGAGGAGGCAATCGTCGATCTGAAAACGGCTCTGGAATTGGCCAAGAAGGTAGATAACAGCGCCCTGATAGGTGAAATTGAGGGATCGCTACAAGCACTTGAGCAGGAGTAGGTTCCGTCAACCTTTGCAGAACCGGTCAAAGAGGTGAGTTCTGCGGGCTGCTTGTGGGAAGAATCGGACTGCGATTCGCTTGATTCTGGTAAACGAAGACAGCGAACTGCGCGGGGCGGTCCAACATCTGAATCAGATAGACACAGTTCAGACAATTGTCGAAGAGCCCAGGCGGTTCGTAGTGCATTGCGATAATAGCCGATAGGTCGGATGCAGATAGCGGGAAGCCAGATGGAAGAGAATCTTTACCCGAACACGGCGATCGAAACGGAAGATGTGTGGCGCGTCTATAAGACGGGCAGCCTGGAGGTGGCCGCGCTGAAGGGGGTCAACCTGCAGATTGCGCCGGCCACGTTTACCGCGCTGAAGGGCCGCTCGGGCAGCGGCAAAACGACGCTGCTGAACTGCATCGGCGGGCTGGACTCGCCGACGCAGGGGAAGATCCGCGTTTTCGGCGAAGAGATACATGCCTGGAACGAGCGGCGGCTGACGCGCTGGCGGCGGGACCAGGTCGGCTTTATTTTCCAGTCTTTCGGGCTGCTGCCGAGCCTGTCGGCGTTTGAAAATGTGGAGTTGATCCTGCGCATGTCCGGCGTGAAGAGCAAGGAGCGGCAGGAGAAGACGATGAACTGCCTGGAGCTGGTGGGGTTGACGCGCTGGATGGCGCACCGGCCGTTTGAGCTGTCGGGCGGGCAGCAGCAACGGGTGGCGATCGCGCGGGCGCTGGCGAACGACCCGAAGCTGATTTTGGCGGATGAGCCGACCGGCGAGCTGGACAGCACGACCGCGCGCGAGATCCTGGGCCTGTTCCAGCAGATCGTGCGCGAGCAGAAGGTCACTTTTTTGATCGTGACGCACGACAGCCTCGTAGACGACTACGTGGACTATGTGCTGTATCTGAGAGATGGACAGATCGACCTCGAGGGCGCGCATAACGGCCACGCTTTGCCTGGCCCGGGCAGTGCCGCGCCGGTGAGCGCGGCGCCGGTGACCAACGACCGCTGACCGGCGTCGAGCAGACGACAAGCCGCCGGGGCTCGCCATCCCGGTCCGAGAAGGCCCGATGAAGACGATCATACTGGAAAAACCGGGTTCGCTGCATCTGACGGAGACGGCGCCGCCGGCAGAACCGGGGCCGGGCGAGGCGCTGGTGCGGGTGCAGCGGGTCGGCATCTGCGGGACCGATTTACACGCGTTCCGCGGGCGGCAACCCTACTTCAGCTATCCCCGCATCCTCGGCCACGAGCTGGGCGTCGAGATCGCGGCGCTCAACCTGCAATCGGAGAGCACTCTGCGCGTGGGCGACCTGTGCGCGGTCGAGCCGTACCTGAACTGCGGCGCGTGCAGCGCGTGCCGCCGCGGGCGCATCAACTGCTGCTCGGAGCTGCGGGTGCTGGGCGTGCACACGGACGGGGGGATGCGGGATCTGATCACGGTGCCGGTCGAAAAGCTGCACCGCTCGCAGACCTTGCCGCCGGAGCACCTGGCGCTGGTGGAGACGCTTTGCATCGGCGCGCATGCGGTTGACCGGGCCGGCCTGGAGCCGGAGCAGCCGGCGCTGGTGATCGGGGCGGGACCGATCGGGTTGACGGCGGTGGCGTTTGCGCGTCTGGCAGGGGCCGATGTGGCGGTGATGGAGATCGACGAGAACCGGATGCGCTTTGTGCAGGAGAACCTGGGGGTGGAGCATCTGATCGACGGGCGCGGGGACGCGGAGGCGCAGCTGCGGGCGGTGTTCGGCGGTGAGCTGCCGCTGACGGTCTTCGACGCCACCGGCAATGCGCGCTCGATGATGAAGGCGTTGGAGCTGATCGAGCAGGGCGGGAGCGTCGTCTTCATCAGCCTGGTGCAGGATGAGATCAGCTTTCCCGACCCCGAATTCCACCGCCGCGAAACGACGCTGATCAGCAGCCGCAACGCGACGAGCGCCGACTTTGCGCGCGTGGTGCGGACGCTGGAGACCGGCGCGATCAATCTGGCGCCCTGGCTCACGCACAGCGCGCCGCCGGAGAGGCTGGTCGACGAGTTCCCCGGCTGGCTGCAACCGGAGAGCCAGGTGGTAAAGGCGATGCTGCATTTCTGAGTATGCGTTGTGCCTGAACAGAAGATCCCCTCAATTTTCACCTTCCATAGAGACAGATAAGCAAAGGAACAGAACGTGTCGACAGCAAAAGCGAAGCTGCGCCATGCCGTGGTCGGCATGGGCGCGGGGATTTTCCGTTCGCATTCGATGGGGCTTGGCCTCGAGGACGTAGAGGTGGTGGGCGGCTCGGACGTGGCGCCGGAGCCGGGGCAGGAACGGGCCGAGGAGTGGGGCTGCCCCTTCTACCCGGACCACCGGCAGATGCTGGCCGAAACCCGGCCGGAGGTGACGGTGGTGATCACGCCGCATCCGTTTCACGCGCCGATCGCGATCGATGCGCTCAACGCGGGCAGCCATGTGCTGGTGGAGAAGCCGATTGCGACCCAGGTGAAGGATGCGGACGCGATGATCGCGGCCGCGCGGGCCAACAATCGCGTGCTGGCGGTCAACTATCAGTACCGCCAGCTGCCGCACGTGCGGGCGATGAAGCGGCTGATCGACGGCGGCCAGCTGGGGCGCATCCAGCGCGTGACGGGCGTCTTTCCGTGGATGCGGACGGCGGCCTATTACCTGCGCGGGGGCTGGCGCGGCACCTGGAAGGGCGAGGGCGGCGGCGTGCTGATGAACCAGGCGCCGCACGACCTGGACCTGCTCTGCCATTTGGTGGGGATGCCGCAAAAAGTCTACGCGGCGACCTGTACGCGGATGCACGCGATCCAGACCGAGGATACGGCCACCGCGCTGCTCGAATGGCCGGAGAACGCGCAGGGGACGATCTATTTCAGCACGACGGAGAGCGGCCCGCGCTGGCTGGAGGTGTCGGGCACCGGCGGGAAGATCATGATGCACGCCGACCGCATCGAGTACGAGCGCTACGAGACCGACCTGCGGCAGTTGATCAGCGGCAGCGAGGGCGGCGATTCGTGCGCCCGCAACCCGAAGCGGCGGACGCGGGCATCGAAGATGAGCCGGAGATGCACGGACACGAAGCGGTCTACCGGGATTTCCACCGCGCGGTGCGGGAGGGCGGCGAGCCGCGCTGCAGCGGCGAGGAAGGGCTCAAATCGCTGGAGCTGGCGAATGCGATGATCTACAGCGGCGCGACGGGTGAGGCGGTGAGGATCTGCCACTCGACCGGGCGGCGTACAGCGAGCTGCTGGAGCGGCTGCAGGGGCAGGAGTGAGGGGAAGTGATTAGCGAGGCTGATGCGTGTCAACCTACGCTACCTATAGACACGGGTTAGCCTTTAACCAGGAGGCAATTCTGTCCATACTGGTCTAACTATTTCTCACCTGCAATTAGCAATGCAGGATTTTATTGATTTCTTAGGATTTATCAACCAGAAGCTTCACGAGCAGAGACTTTCTAGGCTTGAGAGCTTTCTGATGCCTGCGAATTTCAGCAGTATCGTAGGGGAATTCATGAACGGGACAATTCCTCGATACTGTCCTACATTGGTCAAAAACCAGTACCACAATGGGCATCCTGATCTCATACCAGCGGGTATGTACGAGCGCGACTCGGTACAGTATACGCGGACTGGCATTGAGATCAAGGCATCGCGCCATAAGAGCGGATGGCAGGGACACAATCCAGAGGCGGTTTGGCTCCTTGTTTTCCACTTTGACAGCAATACAGTCAGGGACGAAAGCAAGAATGTGCCACCAAAACCGTTCCAGTTTCGCGGCGTGTATGGAGCGGAGCTTGAGGAAGAGGATTGGAACTTCTCAGGTCGATCGGAGACCAGTCGCCGCACTATCACAGCGAGTGTAAATCGCCAGGGCGTAGGCAAGATGAAAGAGAACTGGTTATACGAAGATTTACGCTAAAGTGAACCCCATCTGTTCCGATTGGACTTCAATTTCTGCGAGCTCGGGAACTGCTGTCCGGCTCATTTCAAAATAGTCGGGGATTCTTTCAATGCCGATGCAACGGTATCCGATGGCCTCCGCCGCAGCGACTGTTGAGCCAGATCCCATAAAAGGATCGAGTACGATCCCTTCGCCTAAGGGCAGCGAGGCGTAGACAATCTGTCGCAGAAAGGATTGCGGCTTGAGACTTGGATGCGGAGCGATCTCACGCTCTCGCTTTGGTGTTCGCCCGCTTTCGATCACATCCTCAAACGGTCTGCCATCGGGCTTACGCCGGAGTCCCCCCGTCTGATATCGAGTCAGACAATCGCTGACTTTCATCCCCTTAGGCAGGGGCTTACGAAACAGGCCCCACGGTTCGAATGCTCCCCGCGCCATAGAGCATACTTCAGGAAAGTCTCCTTCTGCGTTCTTGGGGCGATCTCCGCCGCGAAGTGTGCGTACAAGCCGGATAATCTGGCCTCGGAACTCCAGCCCGGCTTTGGATACGGACGCATAGACATCCTGCGCGAGGAAAGAGTTCGAGGCGATAAACAGATGGCCACCGGGCCGAAGGATACGTTTTGCAAGGCGCGCCCATTCAAAGAAGAAGCGCGTAAGATGCTCCCTTTCACTTTGAGAGAGAGCAGTAAAACGGGGCAGCGGCGAACGTTTGCTGCCATCAAATGCAGGGGGGATACGCCAGATCCCGCCGTTGTCGCTCGCCCTTTTTTCCAGTTGCACGAAGTCATACTCTTTCACGCCGTAAGGCGGGTCTGTTACAACCGAATGTATAGAGTTCTCAGCAATGCTTTTCATCCACGCGAAACAGTCGGCTTGAATAATGACAGAAGCGTTAAAGCGGTGCGTGGGAAGATCCTGAGTAAACTGATTCCAATCTTGTGTCACAGCGATACTCCTTGTATCAGCAATCATTCTAAGAGAGTTCCCAAACGGTAGGTAGGACTCTGCTCCCGAATGATCTCTTCAAGCCGCTGACGTTCCCCGGCGCTTGCCGACAACAGTTGCTCCAACTCGGAAAGACTGACCAGAATTGCCTGTGGCGCGTTGCGACGCTTGATAATATAACGTGCATCGTTTTGCACGACATCATCAAGCACCCTGCCAAAATTATTCTGGGCTTGCGTAGAGGAAATGGTTTTTGTGGCCACGTTGACTTCTCTATGGGAATTAGACAAATTAGCTAATCTAGCCATATTATACAATTCACCCACATTACTGTCAACTCTTGAAATAGGACGGCGAATCTGGCTGTTTCGTAGCGTATCGGAGATATGGCATATTGCCAGTGGCGACGGACGCGGGGATCGAGGATGAGCCGGAGATGCGCGGGCATGAGGCGGGCTACCGGGACTTCCACCGGGCGGTGCGGGAGAGTGGCGAGCCGCGCTGCAACGGCGAGGAGGGGCGCATGTCGCTGGAGCTGGCGAATGCGATGATCTACAGCGGCGCGACGAGTGAGGCAGTGGACCTGCCGCTGGACCGGGCGGCGTACAGCGATTTGCTGGAGAGGTTGCAGGGAGAGGAGTGAGAAAGGAGGGAAAGGAAAGAAAAAGTACCGCTTCTATAGCAGCGGTTTTGTAATTTCATGATCAAATCGGTTGTACCCCCGGCAACAGTTCTTCTGCGGTTTTACCGGTGATCTGCATATAGAGAGCATTGTGGCAGAGGCCGGCATCATCGCTCCAGGCGATATCTCCGCTATCCAGATAGACGGATTCAAAACATTCACGATCATTCCAGATTTTGAAGGCCTCGTTGCTTGCGAGGTGGGAGAGATCTACCTCCCCGGAAACGCCATCTGAGTACTCCAGCCAGATTCGAAAGCCTTCTCGTGCCTCGACTCTAACAGGGCGCGGAAGCGATACTGTTTTTCTTCGGTTAAAGACGGTGGAAATCCTGTCAGCGAATTGTTCCAAGATTGACAACAGGGATTCGTGCCCTGTTGCGGGAACCGTCTTTGGTGGCGGTGTCCCTCCCTTGGTCACCATCCATTCATCCCCTTTGGTCTGATTTTTGGGATAGGACTTTACCGTTGCGGCACTGTATTAACACTATATGCAAGAATGGCGAGTTGTCAATAGTGAACGAAGGTGTGGTGTGTCCGAATTTGGGGTGAGTTTCTGGCTACTCTTGGGAATCTTCACTGGATGCTGCTGGCCGTTTGTGTGAATAACATTGAATCTTGGAAGGACGGCAGATCTGGGTTTTGAAGAGTGTTGGGGATACTGTATATTTCTGGTGGTAGCGGTACCCTCGTATGGCCCGCCCTGAAAGTGCAATGGTGCATCTTGAGCTGGAGATGATCTTTGGAAACAGGCCGCGTCAGACGATGACCGGCTACGCGGCACAGAAGCGCAGGAAAACCCCGGTGGGATCGAATGCCGGGGCTTTTTGTTCAGTGGACGCAACCCGCAGGACAAAGAGGAGGGACGAACGATGGAGATCGATCGCAAACAGTTTATGGAGCAGGGTTACCTGGTCTTGCGGGAGATAATTCCGCCGGAGCGGTTGGAGCAGCTGCGCGCCGATTTCGAAACCCTGGTCGACAGGCAGCGGCGCATCTGGGCGCAGGAACGCGGGCCGGATGACCCGCCGGGCGGCGCCTGGGAGACACTGCCGCAGCCGCGGCTGAGCCCGTACAATCTGCTGATCGACGAGGGAACGGCGAGCACGGTCGAGGTCTGGCTGCAGGAGAACACGCTGGGCGTGAGCCGGCAGCTGTTCGGCGTGCCGGAGGCGGTGGGGATGGCGGGGATGATGCTGATGTGCAGCCCGGTGCGCGATCATGGGCCGGCGCGCTGGCATCGCGATGTGCACCCGATCGACATGGCGCCGCTGTCGGGCCTGCAGAATGATCTACTGGAGAACGGGCCCAAGTATCTGCAGTGGAACATCCCTCTGTATGACGACGATGTGCTGTGGGTGGTGCCGGGCAGCCACCGGCGCGTCAATACGGAGACGGAGGACCGGGAGCTGCTGGCGGACCCGCGGCAGCCGCTGACCGGGGGCATTCCGGTGGAGCTGAAGGCCGGCGACGGCGTCGTCTACGTCAACTACATGCTGCACTGGGGAAGCAACTACAGCACCAGGATCCGCCGCACGATTCACGGGGGCCATACGATCTTCCCCTACTACCCGGATATGTCGTTCAGCGAACATCTGCCGGCGGAGGCGCGGGCTCTGTTCAGAGAGTGGGACAGGCGGAGCGCGGCGCTGCAGGATTCGACGGAGGCGGCGTTGCGCGCGGTGCTGAACGGTGATGCGGCCGCGTACGATGGCGCGCTGGAGAAGCTGCAGCCGGGCGTGGGCGAGGACGGCAAGATGTTGCTGTCGATCTATTTGTGCAAGGCGGCGCTGCACCTCCAGGTTGTGAAGCATCACGGCGCGCAGGCGAACGGCGCGTCCGACCCGCTGGCCGGCATCACCGAGGACTATCGCGGCCGCTCGTTGAGACCGCACTCGATTTCGATCAACTGGGGGCCGCAGTTCGCGCAGCGCTTCACGGTGGAGGAGGCGGCTGCGCTGCACACACGCTTTGCGACGCTGGACGGGAAGCTGAAGGCGGAGGAGGATCATTTCGCGCCCGGTTTCCAGTCCAGCCCGATGCGCTACTATTTCAACGAAATGCCGGCCGATTTCGGGCTGGGAGGCTTTATCGCCAGCTGGAGCTGACCTGCGCCAGGGCGCGACGGATGCGGTCGGTCCAGGCCAGATCCTATGACTCGATTTTGAGCTATTGGAAACCTCGCGCTTCCTGCTCGCCAGGGAGATTGGCTTCCAGCCAACCAGGTACGCCAGTAGAGTCGAATGCCGGGGCCTTTTGTCAGTGAGCGCAGCCGGCAGAATCAAGGGGAGGGAGGAACGATGCAGGTGAATCGCCAGCAGTTTATGGAGCAGGGCTACCTGATTGTGCGTGAGGTGATACCGCCGGAGCGGTTGGAGCAGCTGCGCGCCGATTTCGAAACCCTGGTCGACAGGCAGCGGCGCATCTGGGCGCAGGAACGCGGGCCGGATGACCCGCCGGGCGGCGCGTGGGAGACACGACCGCAGCCGCGGCTGAGCCCGTACGAACCGCTGATCGACGAGAAGACGGCGAGCACGGTCGAGGTCTGGCTGCAGGAGAATACGCTGGGCGTGAGCCGGCAGCTGATGTGCGTGCCGGAGGCGACGTCGGTGGCGGGCATGACGCTGATGTGCAACCCGGTGCGCGATCACGGGCCGGCGCCGTGGCATCGCGATGTTCACCCGATCGACATGGCGCCGATGGCGGGCCTGCAGAGTGATCTGCTGGAGAACGGGCCAAGAGTCCTGCAGTGGAACATTCCGCTGTACGACGACGACGTGCTGTGGATTGTGCCGGGCAGCCACCGGCGGCTGAACACCGAAACCGAGGACCGGGAGCTGCTGGCGGACCCGCATAAGCCGCTGACGGGCGGCATTCCGGTGGAGCTGAAGGCGGGCGACGGCGTCGTGTACGTCAACTATCTGCTGCACTGGGGAAGCAACTACAGCACCAATATCCGCCGCACGATCCACGGCTGCCATTCGATCTTCCCCCACTTCCCGGATCTGTCGTTCAGCGACTATCTTTCGCCGGAAGCGCGCGCGCTGTTCAGGACGTGGCAGAGGCTGGGCGCGGCGCAGCAGGATTTGACCGAGGCGGCGCTGCGGGCGGTGCTGGAGGGCGATGCGGGCGCGTACGACAGCACGCTGGAGGCGCTGCAGCCGGGCGTGGGCGAGGACGGCAAGATGCTGCTGTCGATCTATCTGTGCAAGGCGGCGCTGCACATCCAGGTTGTAAAGCATCACGGCGCGCAGGCGAACGGCGCGTCCGACCCGCTGGCCGGCATCACCGAGGACTATCGCGGCCGCGCGTTGAGACCGCACTCGATTTCGATCAACTGGGGGCCGCAGTTCGCCGACCGCTTCACTGTGGAGGAGACGGCCGCGCTGCAAAAGCGCTTTGCGACGCTGGACAGGAAGCTGCAGGCCGATGAAGAACATTTCTCGCCCGGCTACCAGTCCGGCCCGATGCGCTACTTCTTCAACGAGATGCCGGCCGATTTCACGCTGGCGGACTTCATCGCCGGCTGGAGCTGACCCTGGCCCCCGCCGGCGGGCGCGGGGGCCAAAATCCTCTCACAGTTCGCTCTCGAGCCACTGGGAGCCTTGTGCTTCCAGCTGGGCGCGCAGGTCCTTCTCCAGGCGCCCGATCATGCCGCCGGGGCTGAACGCCGCGTTGCCGGCATCGGCGATCAGGTTGTGGCCGGTGATGGCGACGGACTCGTCGGAAGCCAGAAACAGCATGACCTCGGCCACCTGTTCGGGCAGGGTGGGGCTGCCCATCGGATAGGGGAATTTCTGCGTGCGGACCGCGGCCGGATTGTTGGCCAGCATCTCGTATTTCTTTTCGGTCAGCATACGGGCGGGCGTGAGCGTGTTGGCGCGGATGCCGTCGGGGCCGTAGGTGATCGCCAGGTGCTGGCTGAAATTGATCATGGCCGCCTTGGCCGGGCCGTAGGATGAGATGCTGGGGCTGCCGCCAAGCGCCGTGCTCGATGAGACGTTGACGATGCTGCCGCCACCCTGCTCGATCATCAGCGGGACGACCAGCTTGCAGAAGAGAAGCGGCGCGGTCACGTGGCAGGCGAAGCCATCGTTCCAGTCTTCGAGCGTAACCTCCTCCAACATGCCGCCCGGGTTGTCGATGATGGCGTTGTTGACCATGATATCGACCCGTCCATAGCGCTCAACGGTGAACTGGACCAGGGCGGTGATATCCTCCTCGATCATGACATCACAGCGTTTGTAGGCGATCTCGCCGCTCAGTCCTTCGGCCTCGGCGAGCACCTTCTGCGCGTTCTCCGGCGTTCGGCCGCGGTCGCAGATAACGACCGATGCGCCCTCGCGGGCGAAGGCGAGCGCGCCGGCCTTGCCCAGCCCCAGGGTTGCGCCGGTGATGATTGCGACTTTGCCTTCCAATCTCGTACCCATGAATCTCTCCTTATGTTCGGTGGCGGTGACGCAAAAACGAGCCGCTGCGCGCGGCGTGCATGTTGCGAAATGGCATGTATGGGGTCAATCGCTGAATGAGAAGGAATAGAGCGTTGCGTCGCGCAGCTCAAAGATCAGCTGAATCTCGCGGCCTGCCAGCGCCGACAGGTCGCTCCCGTCGCGCCATTGCAGCGGATGATCGGTGACATCGGCATCGACCGGAAGCGAGTCGGCGAGGCTCCTGCCGTCGACCTCCTTCACCGCCGCCCTGATCATACCGCCGCCGGCGTCGGCGCTGACGCGGAGCCGGTGTCCGCTGCACGTTACAGGCTGCGTTACGAGCGTGGCGGTCTGTGCTCCTGTTGGCCGGCGTCAGTCCGGCAAACCCATCCGGCCGCAGGGTCGCCAGCCCAAGATAGGCGGAGCGCCAGTCGGTGTGGGGGCCGTCGCTGCCGCCGTAGTAGAGCTGCAGGCGCCCGTCCTTGAGGAACGGATAGGCCGCGGCGTAGACGCAGCCCCAATCGAAGCTGCCTTCCGCGCCGCGCTCGATCAGCGGCGTGCCCGGTGCGACGCGCTGCCATTGCACGGTGTCCCGGCTCCAGGCCAGCTCGCAATCGACGAGGTCGGTCGCGGTGTCGAACATCATCACGAGACCGAGATAGAGCTGGGCCCAGGGGAAGACGATCAGCGCATAGGTCTGGCGGTCCGGTTCGTCGGGCAGGGCCTGCAGGACCTCGACCGCGCGCGTCCAGCTTTTGAAGTCCGCGCTTTCGGTGCGGCCGACGGTGCGCTGGCGCCCGTCCCACAGGCGGGTGATGCCGACATATCTGCCATGGCGTTCATCCCAGAACAGATTGTTGTGGGTATCCCAGCGGGCGTCGATCTCCGGGCAGGGTTGGATGGGGGACCAGTGCAGGCCGTCGGGCGAGCGGGCGACGCCGCCCTCCATAAAGGCCTTGAACCTGCCGGCCGGATCGGGATCATGGGGGTCGAGCGTGACACCGACGCCGTGGACATCGCGCATGACCAGGTTGTTGCGGGTGGAACCGTTGAACTCGATCAGGCCGAGCTCCGGCCTGTCCCAGTGGATGCCGTCGGTGGAGACGGCGTAGCAGACGCCCATCTCGCGGTGCTTGCGGATCTGATTTTCAGCCCCGGCTTTGGCCAGCGCAGCGCGGTAGGCGCCGGGTTGGCGTTGCGCCGGCGGGGTGTCGATGGTGGCCACGTCGATGATGAAGGGATTGTACCAGCACTTATAGAGGCTGTCGGTCGGGTCGAAGATGACGTTGGCGTAAAGGTTGTCGTGGCGGATCTCCCAGGGCAGGTCCTCGCCGAACAGAGGGTTTTGGCCTGCCTTGCGGGCTTGGCCGGGCCGGACCATGAGATCTTCGGCCTCCGCCCAGAGGGAGGTGTCGAGCAGGAGGTATCTGTCGTGGCTCATGTGCCGGTCCTCCCGGTCAGGGCGATGCCGCGCACCATATACTTCTGGCCGATGAAGAAGACGGCGATCATCGGCAGCGAGGTGAAGACGGTGGCCGCCATCAGCAGTCCCGGCACGGGATCGCCCTGCGCGATCTGCCAGCGCAGGAAGGCGAGGCCGATGGCGACGGTGTAGGTGCTGTCCTGGCTGAGATAGATGACCTGTTTTACGAAATCGGTCCAGACGTTGATGAAGGCGAAGATGGCGATCGTCGCCAGCACCGGCTTGGTCAGCGGCAGGAGGATGCGCCAGTAGATGCCCAGCTCGTTGCAGCCGTCGATTTTGGCGGCGTCGTCGAGCTCGGACGGCAGGGTCATGAAGAACTGGCGCATGAGAAAGACGTAGACGGGGTTGGCGAAGTAGCTGGGCACGATGAGCGGAAGCCAGGTGCCGACCCAGCCGATATCCCTGTAGAGCAGGAAGCGGGGAATGATGACGACCCAGAAGGGGAGCATCATCGTACTGAGGAGGACCATGAAGAGAAAGTTGCGGCCCCAGAACTTGAGGCGGGAGAAGCCGTACCCGACCAGGGAGGCGCTGATCAGCTCGCCGACGACGGAGAGCGAGACGATGATGGCGGTGTTGATAAAGTAGCGGCCAAAGGGGACGCTGTTCCAGGCGCTGGGATAGTTGCCCAGATAGAGGCGGAGGGGAAGAGCCGCATCGGGAATCTGATTGAAGTCCTCATAGGTTTTGAGCGAGCTCATGAGGACCCAAAAGAGCGGAAAGATGAACCAGACGAAGCCGAAGGCCAGCAGGATGTAGGCGAGCAGGTCGCGCAGGCGGCGCTGGGTCGTCTTGCTTTTGCTCCAGGAAGCGGTCAGGGCGGACAAGACGGGCTACTCCTCACCCTCGTAGTAGACCCAGAAGCGGGCGACGCGGAAGTTGATAACGGTCAGGGCGAGGATGATGAGGAAGATCATCCAGGCCAGCGCGGAGGCATAGCCCATGCGGTAGAACTCAAAGGCCTGGCGATAGAGATAGAGGCCGTAGAAGAGGGTGGCGGTGCCGGGGCCGCCATTGGTCATAATAAAGGCCTCGACAAATGATTGCATGACGCCGATCGTGGTAACGATCACGTTGTAGAAGATGGCGGGCGAGATCTGGGGCAGGGTGACGTGCCAGAACTTGGCCCATTCGCCGCCGCCGTCGAGCTCGACGGCCTCGTAGAGATGCTGGGGAACGCCCTGCAGGGCGGCGAGGATGATGAGCATGGCCGCGCCGGCGGTAGCGAGGGCTTTAAGCGCCAACGACGGCAGCGCCCAGGAGGTATCGAAGAGCCAGTTGGGGCCCTCGATGCCAACCCAGCCGAGGGCGGCGTTGACGGGCCCGTTCTTGGCCAGAATCGTGGTCCACAGCAGGGCGAGACCGACGCCGCCGATGACGCTGGGCATGTAGAAGGAGGTGCGGAAGAAGGGGATGCCGCGCACGGCCTGGTTGAGCAGAATGGCGACGAAGACGCTGATGAATGTGCCGGCGGGCACGGTGATGCCATTGAGAGGTCCAAGCCAAAAATGTAGCACCTGAGCGAGTCCTGTTATAAAATAGGCCTGACGCACTGCCATCTACAAAAACATCCCACTTTTGCCTACTTTTTGGAGAAGATCGCCCATGCAATTTGGAATCTGTATGCCCATTGCCGATGTGGGGATCGCGCACGCGGCCGGCTTTGATTTCATCGAGCCGACGGTGCGCTCGCTGTCGCCGCTGGACCCCGATTTCGACACGATCCGGGCGCCGTTCGACCGCGCGCCGCTGCCAACGCCGGTCTTCAACGTCTTCGTGCCGACCGAGATCCCGCTGACCGGGCCGGAGGTGGAATGGGAGCGGGTGGAGAGCTATCTCGAGGCGGCGATCGGGCGCGTGGCCGCGCTGGGCGGCGAGGCGATCGTCTTCGGCAGCGGCGGCGCACGGACCGTGCCGGACGGCTTTGCCAAGCAGGAGGCCAACGGGCAGCTGGTGCGCTTTCTGCGGCTGGCCGGGGGCGTGGCCGAGCGCAACGACGTCACGATCGTGATCGAGCCGCTGAATGCGCGCGAGTCGAACATCGTCAACAGCGTGGTCGAGGGAATGGAGCTGGCGCAGGCCGCCGGCCATCCACGCGTGCGGCTGCTGGCCGATCTCTTTCACATGATGGAGGACGGCGAGCCGCTGGAGAACATCACGACCTGCGCGGCCTGGCTGGACCACGTGCACGTGGCCGACACGACGCGCGGCGCGCCGGGTGAAGGCGACTACCCGTATGCCGAGTTCTTCCGGCGGCTGCACGAGGGCGGCTACAGCGGGCGCATCTCGATCGAGTGCCGTTGGGATGATCTGGCCGCACAGGCCGGCCCGGCCGGGCAGTTCCTGCGCCGCATGTGGGACGAGACGCAATGACACAGAACGCACAGTCCGAACTTGGTTTCGCCATTCTCGGCGCGGGGATGGTGGCGGAGTACCATTTGCAGGCGATCCGGGCCTGCGCCGAGCAGGGCGCGCGCCTGGTCGGCGTCGGCCACTACAATGCCGCCCGCTTCGGGGAAATCTCCGACCGCTTTGGCGTCGCGGCGAGGCCCTATGACGAGATTCTGGCCGACCCCGCGGTCGATGCGGTCTGCATCTGCACGCCCAGCGGTCAGCACGCGCAGCAGGCGATCGCGGCGGCATCGAACGGCAAGCATGTGCTGGTGGAGAAGCCGATGGCGCTGTCGCTGGCCGACGCCGACGCCATGATCGCGGCCTGCCGTCAGAACGGGGTGCAGCTGGGCGTCTGTCTGCAGCGGCGGGCGGAACCGCTCTTCCGGCGCGTGCACGACGCGATCCACGGCGGCGACCTGGGCGAGATCACGCTCGGCGTGGTGACGATGCCCTATTTTCGCGATGAGGCCTACTACGCGCAGGCAGAGTGGCGCGGGACATGGGCCCTCGACGGCGGCGGCGTGCTGATGAATCAGGGCATTCACATCGTCGATCTGCTGCTCTGGTTCATGGGCGACCCGGTGGAAGTCCACGCCTTCGCCGATACGCGCCACCGTTCGGTCGAGATCGAGGACACGGCCGGCGCGGTGCTGCGCTTTGCCAACGGCGCGCTGGCGACGATCACGGCGACTGTAGCCGCGGAGCCGGGCTTCCCGCACCGGCTGGAGGTCTACGGCACGAACGGCGGCATCCAGATCGAGGGCGAGTCGGTACTGCGCTGGGGCCTGGCCGACGCGTCCAAAGGTACGGTCGAGCCGTGGCCGCTGACGACCGAACAGGTCGATCCGGGCATGGCGGGCGACCCGCGCGGCATCTCGACCAGCGGCCATATAGCGATCCTGAATGATTTCATCGCCGGCATCCGCCGAGGCGAGGACCCGGTCATTGACGGCGCGGAGGGCAAGCGCAGTCTGGCGACGATTTTGGCGGTGTATGGGGAACAGCAGTGGATAGTGGATAGTGGATAGTGGATAGTGGATAGTGGATAGTGAACACCACAGGCTGCTACATATTGTTGATTTCGGAGAATTAGAGATGCGGGTGTCAGAGGGACGGAGGGCGCCGCGCTTACAGGAGTTGCTATGAACAGTGCATCGTTTATGATCGGCGCGTTTGGGGACGAAATCGCGGACGACCTGGAAACACAGCTGCAGGCGCTGAACGACCTGAAGATCCCATGCCTGGAGCTGCGCGCGGCGTGGGGGGTGAACGTGCTGAACCTGTCGGACGAGCAGGTTGCGCGGGTGCGGGCGCTGTGCGAAGAGTACGGGGTGACGGTCAGCGCGCTCGGGAGCCCGATCGGCAAGAGTCCGATCGAGGCGCCGATCGAGACGGAGGTGGAGAATCTGCGGCGGGTGATCGAGATCGGGCGGCAGCTGGGTACCGAAAACATCCGCATCTTCTCGTTTCATCCGCCGGGGGACAGCGACAGCGTCGACTACGACAGCTACGTGGACAGCGCCATTGAACGGATCGGCCGCCTGGTTGAAGTCGCCGAAGCGGAGGGCGTGATGCTGCTGCTGGAGAACGAGAAAGGGATCGTGGGCGATACGCTCGAGCGTTGCGTGAAGCTGGTCGATGCGCTGGAGAGCGAGCGCCTGGTCTTCCTGTGGGACCCGGCCAACTTTGTGCAGGTGGGCGAGGCGCGCCTTACGGAGCGCGGCTGGCCGTTGCTGCGCGACCGCGTGGGCTATGTACATATCAAGGATTGTACGCTGGACGGGACGGTGAAGGCGGCGGGTGAGGGGGACGGCCAGGTGCCCGAGCTGCTGACCGAACTCGTGAGCAGCGGCTACAAAGGGATGCTGGCGCTGGAGCCGCACCTGGCGATGGCGGGGCACAGCAGCGGCTTCAGCGGCCCGGACGGGATGGCGTACGCGGTCAAGGCGCTGCGGGCGGTGATGCGCGATGTGGGGGCCAGGGAAGTTTCGAGTTTTTGGCTTTTGGAGTGATTCCCAAATAAACCAAGAGTTCTTGCATTGCCAGAGCGCGGCGTTTTCGATAATTCGTGGGATCAGAAGGAATCCACGTTAGGAAAAGTCGCCAAGTGTCATTGCTCGGTGCTCAAACCTCGACCCTACTCTTGGCAGAATCGGAAGGATACGGTGTTGAACGTGTTAGCCAAGCGTGGCTAAAATCCTTCCTTTTGTGGAGATTCCAAAGATGACAAACGCCCCTGACATTGACTTGGCGGGTTGGGAAGTCCGAACGAACGTAGACCAACAAGCTTTGTACAACTTGCTTGAATGTGTGATGGAGATAGCTCTTGCATTACAAGACCTAACTGGTACGTGGCAATCAGAAACTGAAGCAAAAGTCTTCGTAGAGTCACCGCTGATGGTTTCAAGCGCGAGAAGGATTTCAACATCAGTTAGGAAGCTCCTGCTTGATGGAAACGGTTCGCTATTGAAAAGGTGTGTCAAGGAACCGAATGTCCACCCTTTGAGACCGCCTTACAGTTCCCCTCCCCTGAACTTCGTGCGACACTTTGAGGAACAGAGGCTCACCCTAGGATGGGAAGACGGAGTAAGTAGCGATATCACTGTACCTGCGTTTGACCATACAATCACCATTCATCCGCTGTACGGCGTGCGTCACATTACTGGAATGAAGTTTGGACTTTTCAACCCATTCGACCACGACTCAGATCCGATCAAATTTCAAAGGTGGATGAACTCCAGCGTAATCGAGATAGACGGTCATCAATTCAAAGCAGAGCAACTTCTCCGCGATATGTCCAATAAGGAAGGCGCACATATTGAAGACAATCACGCCTTGATAGTACCTGACGATTTAAACATCGATAAGGACAAGAACACTTTACATCGGCTCAGCAATGGTGTGAGGTTTGGGAGCTTAACATACCTGCAGATATTCTCTCTCTTCACCGGGCTGTACATAGTGAACAGAACCAGGACGCTATTGAGACAGTTGCCCTTCCCAAGAGACAATGAAGCGGTGGCCTACATTTGCGAAGCTATAACCCAATCCCCGCGAAGCATCACAACCGAACGTGCAGACGTACAGTTCACCAGTTATCCTCTAGCTGTACTGGGACACGGCAGGAACCTGAGAGGAGACTACAGTACAGGTGTAAATTCTAGCTTCAAGGTTCCAGAGTGAGGAACTACAGTGATTCCCTTATGGAACCAAGAATTTTTACATTGCAGGAGTAAGGGTGAAGCGCCCGAAATCCCAGAGAGCAGCATTATCGAGAATTCGTAGTACCAAAAGGGATCCACTTTTTTCGTCTTTGGCCGGATTATCGCGCAGGAACAGCCGGGAACGAAGAGCGATCCAATTAGGAGAAGTCGATGATTGACCATGAGAACCTGATAGCCAAATGTGAAAGAACGGTCGAGTTTGCGGCGAAGCAGCTGCGTCATCTGGTGGAGGCGCACCCGGACTTTTTCCCGATGTACACGCAGAACGGGAAGTGGATGCACAGCGGCGAGGCGTGGACCAACTGGTGCGAGGGCTTCCTCGGCGGGCAGCTGTGGCTGGTCTACAAGGCGACCGGCGACGACTATTTCCTGGAGAAGGCCGAGCACTATTCGCGGCTGCTGGAACACCGTAAGACGGACCGCAATGTGCATGACCTCGGCTTTCTGTTCCTGTCGACGTGGAAGCGCTGGTACGACCTGACGGAAGAGGAAGACAAGAACGCGGTCGTGATCGAGGCGGGGCAGACGCTGGCCAAGCGCTTCAAGGAGAAGGGGGAATACCTGCGCTCCTTTGTGTCGGACGAGAGCCTGTTCATCGATATTATGATGAACGTGCCGATCATCTTCTACGCGGCGCAGGAGACCGATGACGAGGAGCTGTGGGAGACCGCCTACCGGCACTGCCTGACGACGCGGCGCTACCTGGTGCGGGGCGACGGCAGCACGTCGCACGAAGGTATCTTCGACCTGGAGACGGGCGAATTTCTGCGGCAGACGACACACCAGGGCTGGCGCGACGATTCGTCGTGGGCGCGCGGGCTGGGCTGGTCGCTCTACGGCTTCGGCACGGTATACGGGATGACCGGCGATGCGCGTTTTCTGAAGACGAGCCAGGACAACGCCTGGTTCTACATGGAGAATACGCCGGACGCCGGCGTGCCGCCGAATGACTGGGCGGAGCAGGAGCCGCAGAACCCGCATGAGAGCTCGGCCGCGGCGATCGCCGCCAGCGGGCTGATCCAGCTCTCGCAGCTGGTGGGCGACCCGGCGCTGGGCAAACAGTACCACGACTACGCGCTGCAGATCGTGGATACGCTGACCGAGCCGGAGTTCCTGGCCGTCGACGATGAGGGCTGGGAGGGCATCCTCAAGCAGGGGATGTACCACGAACAGCTGGGGCTGGGCGTGAACGAAAGCGTGATGTGGGGGGACCATTTCTTCCTGGAGGCGGTGTGCAAGGTGTTGGGGGTGGAATAGAAGCAGTGGTTAGTGGATAGTGGATAGTTTTTAGTGACGGCTTAGCGGCTGTCTGGCAATCGGGAAGCAGGAAGGTGACAGTATGGCCAAAGTAGCCTTGGTCACGGGCGCGGGGCGCGGCATTGGGCGGGGGATTGCGCTGGCGCTGGCAGAGGCGGGCTGGGGGGTGGTGATCAACTATCGCGGCAATGCGGCGACGGCGAACGAGACGGCCGGGCTGGCGCGGGATGCGGGCGGCGAGGCGCTGGTGGTGCAGGCCGATATCGGCGCGGCCGCGGACCGGGCGCGGCTGGTGGAGGCGGCGCTCGAGCGCTTCGGGCGCATCGATCTGCTGGTGAACAACGCCGGCATGGGCCCGCGCACACGCCTCGACATTCTGGAAACGACCGAGGCCTCCTACGACGAGGTGATGAACGTAAACCTGAAAGGGCCGTTCTTCCTCAGCCAGCTGGTTGCGCGCACGATGCTGGAGGGGCTGGAGCCGGGCGTCGAGCGCGCGGAGGCGCCGAAGATCATCAACATCGGCTCGATCAGCGCCTACACGAGCAGCCCGACGCGCGGCGAATACTGTATCTCGAAGGCGGGCGTCACGATGATGACGCTCCTGTTCGCCGACCGGCTGGCAGAGAGCGGGATCAACGTCTACGAGGTACGGCCCGGCATCGTCGAGACCGACATGACGAGCGGCGTGAAGGGTAAGTACGACAAGCTGATCGGCGACGGCCTGACCCCGATCCGCCGCTGGGGGCAGCCGGAGGACGTGGGCCGGGCGGTGGTCGCGGTGGCCGAGGGGCGGTTCCCGTTCTCCACCGGAGAAGTCCTGAACGTGGACGGCGGCTTCCATATGCACAGGCTGTAGAAGGGCGGTGGCCGGTTGCCAGTTGCCAGTGGTCGGTGGCCGGTGGTCGGTGGTCGGTTGCCAGTGGCCGGTGGTCGGTGGCCGGTGGTCGGTTGCCAGTGGTCGGTAGTCGGTTGCCAGTGGTTAGTGGTTCGTGGATAGAGGTTGGGAGATAGGGGAGGCTTTGAGGGATGAAGCTGATTGTTTTCAGTAAGATGCTCCAGGAGAAGAGTATTGGGGAGTTGATCGAGCTGGCGCAGCGGCACGGCTACGACGGCTATGATTTGGCGGTGCGGCCGGGCCATCCGGTCAACCCGGAGAATGCGGCGGCGGCGCTGCCCGAAGCGCAGGCTGAGATGACGCGGGCGGGGCTGCGGATTGGCATGGTTACGGGCAATTTCGATCTGCTGACGGCGGACCATCCGCTGGCGGAGCCGCTGCTGGCGGCGATGGATACGGCGGACGTGCGGCTGCTGAAGCTGGGCTATTTCAGGTTCGAGCCGGCGACGATGGACTACTGGGCGCAGGTGGATGATGTACGGCGGGCGTTTGCGGCGTGGGAGAAGCTGGCCAGCATATACAACGTCAAGGTCTGCTACCACACGCACTCGCACTACTGCATGGGGCTGAACGCGGCCGCGCTGATGCACCTGCTGCGCGATTTCGATCCGGCCCTGTTGGGCGCGTACCTGGACCCGGGCCACTTTGCCGTCGACGGCGAGCCGTTCGATTTCGGGCTGGCGATGGCGCGCGAATATCTGAGCATACTGTCGATGAAGGATGTGCTGATCGAGCGCGTGGCGAAGAACGGTCACGGCGCGGCGCGCACGCACTGGGTGCCCGCGGGCGAGGGGATGGTCGACTGGACGGCGGTTTTCGACGAACTGCGGCGCACCGGCTACGACGGGTATGTGTCGATTCACTGCGAGTATGATATCGACGAGGGCGAGGACTGGTACGAGACGTTTGTGCGGGAGGTGGCGTTCTTCCGAAGGATGAGGGGGAACGGCGAGGGGTGAGGAGTGAGAGTGGCTTTCACTCCGCGCAGGTTGAGGAAGGAGGGCCAAGCTGATGATAAAGAGCCTTAGTGTAAAAAATCTGAATCACGAAATCAGTGACAAGTGGGTTTTCAATGAAGACCTGAATATCATTACCGGCAAGAATGGGTCGGGCAAAACGACTCTGCTCAAGCTTCTTTGGTATCTTATCAGCGGGAATCTGGAGCGGATTGTGCCCGACATTCCGTTTCAAATGGCTTCGATCGAAACCGATTCATTCATTTTGTCAATTACGCAAGATAATCCGAACAGAGGAAAAGTTAGCGTAGCCTTCTTTGACTATCAACTTCGTGAATTTCATAGGAGGGAATCCAATAAAGATCCAATAAAGACAGCAGTTACTCTAGATGCACAATCCGCGAAAAACATTGGTAACCGCGTCTCGGAATTAATAAGGAGCAGTCTGTTTTTCCCCTCATTCAGGAGAATAGAAGGGGGCTATGCTGGTCGCGCTAATTTTGACATTCCTGGCTCAAGAGAGTATTCGGCTCTGAAGCCTCTTCAACAGGCAATGGAAGAGTTCTCATCTGAGATCTCCCTCAACGGACACGCATTCATTGCTTCAATTTCAACAGATGATATCGGCCAGCTTCTTGAGCAAAAATATGGAGACGTGCATAGAAAGATCAGTAACCTTCAATCAAAGGTATTGAATGAGATTTCACAAAGGCTTGAGGATGTGCCTTCCGTGATGACCGACATTCAACAGGTTGCTGACGAACGAAACCGATTGCTCAAGCCGTTTAGTGTCTTATCCGAGCTAACTCAAAGCATCTTGCAGTATGAGTCGATTCGAATCGGCGGACGGGATGCCCTAGGTGAAGCCACAGAAGGGATCATTCTGGGAGAAGGAACGGAGGGCACGACTCTTGAGCGAGCAAAGGAGGCTATCGCATCCGACATGCTCTCCTCTGGGGAGAAGCAGATGTTGAGTTTCCTCTGCTACAACGCGTTCAACGAAAATACTGCTATTTTCATTGATGAGCCGGAGTTAAGCCTGCATGTGGATTGGCAAAGAATCCTATTGCCAACGCTGCTTGAGCAGGGGACGGACAATCAGTTTTTTATTGCCACACATTCACCCTTCATCTACGCCAAGTATCCTGACAAGGAGATTCCGTTGGGAGAAAAGGGAGGGGCGAATTAGTGCCGGTGCCGTCCCCCACGGTAGAGGAGTTGGTCGCTGTCCTTCGTCGATCAAATTTGCCAACGGTTCTTGTTGAAGGCCAAGACGATATGCGCATCTATCGCTGGGTAGAGGAGCGTCTTGGCAGCCAAACCGCTAATGTACTGCCTACGGGCGGCAGACCGAATCTACTTTCCGTTTATGAGAGAAGGAACGAATTCTCTAATCTGCCGGTTGCGTTTGTCGCTGACAGGGACATGTGGCTGTTTTCAGGGGTTTCGTCAGAGTACGATGGGGTGATTTGGACAGAGGGGTACAGCATCGAAAATGACCTTTACGCGGGGGCTGAACTGGAAAATCTGATGGAGGCCGAGGAAGCGGAAAATCATCAACAACTGCTGGATGCCATTGTCGAGTGGTTTGCATTTGAAGTAGAAAAGCATTTGGCGGGAGAGGATTTCGAGGTCGCCCATCACTGCAACCGTGTTGTCCCGCTTGGGCAGACGAAAATGGACGAAGATTTTGGCAAAAGCCGGGGATTTCGTCCACCTGGAGCGGAGATTCATCAGCAGATCAGAAGAGGGTATCAGCTTCAACTGCGAGGAAGATCGCTTTTCGAAATGTTGGTCCGCTTTCTGAGCGCCCCTGACCGGGATAGCAAGCACAGTATTCATGGTCTTTACGAAATTGCATTCAAGATGACCTCTTCCCACCCTCTAATGGCCCGACTGATACAGGAGATTGAACGAACGATTGCGGACCAGAGGACCGCTTCACAGTAGTTCAAGCCATCCTGTAGAGAACGACCCGATACCAAGTCGAAAGGAACACACTTTGGCATACCCTTATCCACTTGTATTCAGTACACTCGGCACGCCGGACTGGTCGTTGGAGCGCTGCGCGGCGCAGGCGGAGGCGGACGGTTACGCCGGGCTGGAGATCCGCATTCTGGACGGAGAGGTGATCTCGCCGCAGCTGCCGGCTGAACGGCGGACGGCGATCCGCCAGCTGATGACGCGGCACGGGCTGGTGATCGCGGGGATCGGCGCGTCGACGCGCTTTTCGTCGCCGGACGCTGCGGACCGCGCCCAACACCTGGCCGACCTGCGCGCCTACCTGGCGCTGGCCAGCGACCTGGAGGCGCCGATCGTGCGCACCTTCGGCGGCGGGCCGTCGGAGGGGCAGACGATGGCAAATGTGATCGACCTGGTGGCGGAAAGCCTGGCGGAGGCGGCGCCGGACGCGGAACGGCACGGCGTCACGATCTGCCTGGAGACGCATGACGCGTTCTGTCGCGGTGAGGAGGTGGCGGGCGTGCTGCGGCAGGTGGACTCCCCCTACGTCAAGGCGGTCTGGGACGTGCATCATCCCTACCGGATGGGCGAGGCGGTCGAGGATACGTGGAACTTTATCGGCGCGCGGCTGGCGCACGTGCACATGAAGGACGCGCAGCTCAGGGAGGACGGAAGCTGGGAGTTGAAGCTGATGGGCGAGGGCGAGGTGCCCTGCCGCGAGATTCTCGACCTGATCGCGGCCAGGGGATACAACGGCTTCATCTGCGCCGAGTGGGAGAAGAAGTGGCACCCGGAGATCGAGGAGCCGGAGATTGCGCTGCCGCAGCATGCGCGGGCGCTAAGGGAGTGGATGGCGGGGTAAGTGGATTTGGGATGAGGGTAGTTGACGTTTTCCTAGAGGAAGGCAAGGGCCGCGAGGCAAGATGCATTGCTCCATTATGCAACTTGGCCCGTGGTCCAGTTCTTGGGGCCAAGCTCAGGGGTGTCAAGCTCAAGATTCATGGCAATTCTTCCAAATTAGAGTCCATATTGGCGCCTCCTGCCCGCTTAGGTTTTGCCCGATCCAGAAAGCGCAAAAAGGAGGCCCAATCCGGTGATGCCTGCATCAGAGCAATAACAACTGCCAGATGTTCTTCCAATTCCGGGACATCTAAATTTTCTGTGAGAAACTGATGATGATTATGTTTACGATGACCGGAAGGTTGAACCGGGGTTCGAACCCGAAGCTCGTCGAGCAGATCCTGAGAGATACGACTGTATACAATGTCGTTTGTGCATTTGCCAACAACTGAAGGACGGCTGACACCGCCAGGACCGTCCCAGCCATTGAGACGGAAAATCTGATTGTAGAACTCGTGTGGAAACCTCTTTGACCAGGAACTGAACTGGTCGCTGAGATATTTGTTCAGGAATATCCTCAATGCACGATCATGCCGCATTTGCTGATATCCCGTTACCTCGTCAACTAAGGCATTGATTCCAGTCTTGGCAAACCCCATCATCAGACTAATGGCCCGTTCAACGATGGGAGCTTGACGGATAGTGGTTGTTCCTAGTTGATCCGCTTTAACAATCGCTTCACATATATCCACCAAGAGAGTTGCCGGGTATCCGAAGGCTGATGGTCCTCCTTTTGGAAGCGTAAATGGGATGGGGGAATTCAGTCGTTCCGCCAATTCCCCGGAAACAAAGGGGCTGAGCCAGTCTTGGGCGACAAAGTAAGGGATTTTAGCCTCATCTTGACCAAGTTCTGTCTGATTATGAGGGCTAACTGATAGCTGGTCCTCGGGCTCAATCAGGTTGTGTTTGCCCCGTCTTTCAGGGCTGCCACCATAAGGGAGTTTGACACCCTTCAGCATACCAGTTTGACTTAGCACCCGTTCTTCGCCCTTGAGAACGTAGCATTCTATCTCCACGCCACCGATTATCAAGGGTTGATCCGGTGTGCCGGCAATAACCTGCAACTGTTGCTGAGTATCCGCGGCAGCGCTCGAACTCTCTTTCTGTCTCCGGTAGGCTGCCACAATATGTGGAGCAATCTCGGACGCGGGACGCATCTTTTCGAAGTCTTGAGAGGTCAGTTCCCGAGTATCCGGATCTTGCGAGATTGCGCGACGAATCTCGCTGTCTTCGGACGAGGTGGGCCAAACTGTTCCTGGCTTAAGCTTCGGCATATTGTCTTATTTCCTCTCTCGTAGCCCTGCGCAGGCTTATGACATGAATCTTGCCAGTTTCTTGTTCAGTATATACCGCAACGCAGATACGCGAGTTGATGTAGTGAGCTTGGCCCCAAAAACTGGACAACAAGCTAAGGTGTATAATGGAGCAGTTCACTAAGCACGTAGAGAGGCAGAAGAATGGCCAACAGTTGTTACCGACGATTTCACACCACCAGCTGAGCACCCTTTGGACGCCTCTTCCCCCCATGCACGGACGGCTCGGCGCACCATTTGGCGGAGAGGCGGCGTACGGCCTGGTAGATCTCCTCGCCGTAGCCGAGGAGATCGCAGATGACGCGACGGTCGAGGGGGGCTCGGTTGGGGTCGGCGTCGGCGAGGTAGGCGGGCAGCAGGTCCTTGTCGTGGAACTCGTCGAAGATCTTCTCGGCCATTCGTAGCTGTTCATCCGTTAGGGAGCGGAGATCCAGCACGGGCAGGGATTCGGCGGAGCGGATGGTCATATTCGCCTTGCTCGATTGCTGACGGCTGGAATGCCACCAGTAGGACAGCAAACCCAGTGTTGAGTTACCCCATACCGCGAAGGCATAATCATATCTTATATCGGAAAAGATCACGTTTGGCCATATCCTTCCACCGATCGACTCCTGATCCGTGAAAGCGACGGCTAGAGCCTGAGAGCCAAAAGTAAAGTCACGGTTGAGATGCGCTCTGGTCGCAGTATCCCAAACTACCGCAGCAGCATCCTCCATGCCCTGTCTGACCTGAAGCTGTGAATCAGGAACGCAGACCATATGGGACTCATTTGGGGCATCATGGTTCCACAGGGACGGATAGGTGGCCGTGACGCTTGGAGGCGCCTTGTCAAAGGGCCCTCTAGGAGGCAGTCCAGGTTTAGGGGCTGGGCCCGTAATATCGCGATCCACTAAGCCCAGTGCGCCGACGTCGGCCAGTAACGCCGTCTTCAGTTCAACCGGGACCGCATGGCCGGGGGGCCAAAGCTTGGATTGGGTCAAAGCGTATGCCGTTTGCGCCACTGAGTAGTCGGACACGCGCACCGCGCGCCAAACTGGGGCACGGGGCGCGGTGATCATGTAGCCCGCATTCTCTCCCCCGAGCATAATAGGCGTGCCCCCATAAGGCCCGTCTTCGATTCGTCTGACCTGACTACTGTCAAGAGCGCAGCCTGCCGCCAGTTCTCTCGCGGAGGCAAACCCCTGCGGCCTGCGGCTAAGGGATATAAAACGGTATGCATCATTGGGCTCTTCGTCCAAACTGAGCCTGCGGGCGATTGCCAGACATTCAGCCATGCCGGTGTCGGATGAGAAGGCCATTTCACGATCGTTCTCTGCGATACTCAAGACAGTCACATCGGTGTAATCACGAGCAAGCATCTCGCGAAAGCCCTCCCAGGACAGACCGGAAGCGGCAGACAGAGGAAGGACCAGGGCCAGGACACCGCCCGGTTTGACCTTTTTGTGGGCCAGTGCTGCAAAAGCGGAGGCAATGCCGGCGTTGCCGTGGGAACAGGTACCCTTCGCCAGTCTATTGGCCCGTTTTCCCATAGCCGACTGGTCTTCATTAGTCGCGTCAAAAGCCGCGAAAGCAGGGTTGGTGATGTCGGCATGCGCGCCTTCGTGGTTGGTGGCCCGGGTAAATGGTGGATTCATGATCACCAGGTCATAGTTGAAATCGCGTATCACAGCGCGTATCTGATCAGCTGTCTCTTCCCCCGCGCTGCCTGTGCGCATGGCGGGGTCGCTGGTGTCTAGCAGCGTCAGTACGTCGGAAGATTGGAGCAGCTCCAGCGAGCCAATCATCACACTGCCGTCCTGCTGGCGGCCGTAGGGCATGGTGTAAAGACGCGAGTTGGTAAAGCCGACCGCCGGTTCGACGCCTGAGAGCGTGGAGCCGGTGATGTGGATGGCCGACGGCATGACGTCGCAGCCGTAAAGGACCTCCTCCATCATCACCTGGTGCAGTTTGGCCGGGTTGCCGCCGGCGCGCTCGTGACGGACAGCGATCTGCTCGTAGACGGCGGAGAGCAGCGCGCCGGTGCCGCAGGCGAAGTCGCCGACGCGCAGGCTGCCGATCGCTTCAGGGTCTGCCCAGTCGACGCCTTCCAGCTTGGCAACGGCGAGCCGGGCGAGCAGCGCGGCGGACGCGGGCAGCGTGTAGAAGGTGGCGAGATACTTGCGGTCTGCGATGAGGCGCTGGAAGATGCGGCCGGTCAGGTCGTGGGCGTTTTCCACGCCTGTAGCGCTGACGGCCTGGGCAGTGTCCTGCAGACGCCGCAGGATGCGGGCGGCGTCAGCGGAATCCAGATGCTTGAGGATTTTCCTGGCGATGCCGAAAATGGGCCAGTAGTTGATGTTGAGAATGGCGGTCCAGGCCTTAAGGACCTCGCCCTGCGGGTTGGCTACACTGTCGTCGCAGACCTGCGCGAGCGATTTGATACGGGCGTGCATGCCGGCGATCTGATCGTGGAAGACGAGGGCGTTGGCGATGATAGCGCAGGCCATGCGGCGGGTCTGGCGCACGTTGGCCATGCCCAGCAGGCCGGCTATTTCCGCGGTGATGCCGGGACGGGTCTGGTCTATCTCGTCGAGAAACTTGGCCGCGGCATCGATGCCCTCCTGCAGGGTGGTGGTTGCCTGGTCAACGGCATGCTGGGGAACGGAGACGAGCCGCACCATGTCGGCCAGATCCTCGAAGCTCCCGTCCAGCCAGCCGGACTCGGGAAAGCGGTCGGCGCCGCCGTTCTGGGTGAAAACAGAGTAAGACAGGCGGGCCTCTGACAGGACGGCGTGGAGATCGTTCGCATCGCGCACTTCGGTAGGATAGCGTAGAGCGATGGCGGCTTCGATAGGACGCCCAGAGACGGTGGTCTCCAGCCCGAGCCGCTGCGTCGCTTCCTCCTCGGCGTGCGCAGCGGGCATGTACTCCGCCTCGATCACCACCGGCACGCTGCCGGGCGCGGTGATGAGGATGTCGGGCTGACGTCCAGGGTGACCGGCGATCATGCCGATGTGCTCCGACCGGACTTCGCTACGCGGCAGCACCGCCTGGAGCAGGTTGCCCAATGCGTTGTTGGCGCTTGGCTCGGTCTGGTGCGGCATATGAATATGTTGCCCGGCAAATGGATGAATGAGGTGGCGGCGGGATAACCGTACGTCTGATTCCCCGTCAATCTACCACTTCGCCGATAGCAAGCCAAAACCGGCTGAACTGCCGGGCTTTGCCTGACAGTTCACGCTATGCTATTGTGCACAGCCACAGCCTTACAGGAACCGCCACATACGTAAGGGAACCGATCAACACAAACCTGTTCGTCCGAAACTACGGCCGGCGCGAGCTACTGGACCTGGTCGACGACATGACGCAGCAGGCGGGGACGCGCAAGGCGGAGCTGGTGGAGGGAATCGAGCAGGGTTCGGACCTAAGCGAGATGTTCAACGCGGCGGATCTCTACATTCGCAACAGCACGGACGATGTTGACCCAGACTTCCATATGTGCAATAGGGCTTACATCGGATTTTACCCCAACCCCACAAGGAGAAAACTATGCCAAGAGGATTCAGTAAGGGCAGAGGATCTAGGAGAGGACGGTCGTCCACTGGTGGCAACCGTTCGAGTCGGCCAAAAGGCAAAGTCAGAAACGGTAAGTCCGTTCAGTATTCAATCAAAGGGGCCAAAGGACAGACCAAGTACATCGGCACCACCAATAACCCGACCCGCCGGGCGGCTCAACATCAGCAGTCGGGCAAAATAGGGCTTGGCGACCATATGGTCGTGGAAACACGTCCCACGTCCCGTCCTAAAGCTGAGGGTGTAGAAAGAGCAAAGTTGAGGTCGTTCCGCCAAGAGAATGGACGGAATCCGCAGCACAACATGACGAACGACGGCAAGTACCACCCACGCTAATCGTGTGGAAAGATGGGTCGGGGTAAAACTCGATATAAGTCCCTTTTGAAACGCCTACGTCTCCGACAAGAGACACACTGGATTCGCGGGCGTTTCGCCCGCACCCGTGTCAGGTAGAAATCCTTTGGTTCCTTTGGAATCAGTATAGTTTCAGCCACTTCTTTGCTGCGGTTCAGATGTCTCATTCAAAGTCTTGAGGCCACTTCTGGTGAGCGGTCGCCTCGGCGACCACAATGGGAAATCTGCTTAGAGGAAAGCCAATACGCCCAGACAGAAACCATACGTATTGTTGAAACTGCCTTCACGGGGTACACGAGAAGAAGAATAGAGTCCACACTATGAAACGACTCATTGACCCGCCCAAAGATCAGTGGGAGCGATTGACAACATCCCTTACTGAGGGCGAACTCAAGGTTGCCGAACTGTTCGATGCCAAGCTTTCTCCCACTTGGGAGATTTACGTGCAGCCACATCTCAATGGAAATAGACCAGACATTGTTCTACTCAACCCCATAGCGGGCATCGCAGTGTTTGAGATCAAAGATTGGTCCTTGAGCACTCTAGAGCACAAGATCAGACATTTCCCGGCCGAAAACCCCATCCGCAAAATTCAAGTCTACAAAGATGAAATATTCCATCTTTACTGTCCGCGCCTCGACGGCAGATTCGGAAAGGCAGCAATCACCTCGGGTTTAATCTTCACGATGATCCCTCAATCAGAAGTTGATCGCATACTGTCCCCCACTCTAAGTGCAGGAATGAGGTCAAACCTTAACAGATATCCAATTTCAGGCTCGGAACGCGTCGAGAATAGGGATATCGCTGGGTTGTTCCCCGAAAGCAACGAGTGGGGAGAGACAAAACCCTCTGGTGTTATGTCTAGCGAAACGGCTGAAGACCTTAGGGCGTGGCTCAGAGAACCGGACTTTAGTCAAGAGCAACGTAAGCCTTTGAATCTCAATCAAGATCAACGCGAGATAGCGAACGAGCGAACGACCTCCGGCTATCGTCGCGTTAAGGGTCCCGCGGGCTCTGGCAAGAGCTTGGCCCTCGCTGCTCGCGCCGCCGTGATTGCGAGTCAGGGAAAGCGCGTCTTGGTTTGTTCGTACAACATCACGCTAATGAATTACCTCCGCGATCTCGTTCGTCGGCACGACCGCACTCTTGTGGAAATGGAGAATACACGTCCGAGAGTTGTCAAAGAAAACATTGACTATCGCCACTTTCACGGATGGTGTAAGTGGATATGCACAATTGCGGGATGCAGAGAGACATATGACCAACTTTGGCAGCAATTCTCTGGGGCCGACGTCTTGAACGAACAAATGGCAACACTCGTGTCTCAAATCTATGCTGATTCAAGGGATCTCGAAGTTCTGCCCAGGTACGACGCTATTTTGGTCGATGAAGGACAAGACTTCAGGCTGCCTTGGTGGCAGACGCTGCGAGATGCATTAGAACCGCACGGAGAAATGCTCCTTGTTGCCGACAAAACGCAGAATATCTATGGGACCGCCGCGGTTTGGACTGAGAACGCAATGAAAAGAGCTGGGTTTAGGGGCCCTTGGAAAGAACTCAAAGATAGTTATCGCCTGCCGCCCGATATTGGTCCAATATTGGAGAAATACGCTCAAGAGTTTCTTTTTAGGGAGGAAGTCGACTTGCCCAAAACGCTCCAGCCAGAACTTGGTATAGGCGCAAGCGAGCTTCGATGGGTACAAGTGCGATCAGAGGATATGGTGGGTGAAGTTTGTCTTGATGAAGTGCGACGGCAAATGGGGAGTCTTCAACAAGACACTGCGATTCCAGACATCAGTTTTTTGGCGTCAAACAACGAACTGGGCCTGGACTTCGTCAAGAGATGCAGAGGGCGTGACATCAAGGTAATCAATACGTTTGGGAGAGACGGAGGGGATTCCAACCAATTTGGTCAGCCTTCCGAAGACTTTGGCGAGAGCAGAGATTCTCGCCGCAGAAAACTGTCATTTTTCTTGGGCGCCGCAGAAGTCAAAGCGACAACTCTGCACAGCTTTAAGGGTTGGGAAGCGAGGAATCTCGTTGTAGCCGTTAGCAGAGTCGAGACACCAGAAGAACGTGCCCTATTCTACACTGCCCTGACTCGACTTAAGAGACACACCAGTGGAAGCAAATTGACGGTTGTTTCTTCTTGCTCTGATCTTTCAAATTTTGGCCGTGCCAGTTTCCAAGACTTTGAATATCGCTAGTTCCGGAAAGACGTTGCCAGTGACAACAAGAGATCCTTGACAGATCCCAAAAAGGGACGTCAGATTCGAGAGTTTGAAGTCGAAAAACTTGCGACCTGCAGATAAGAAGCCGTTGACGATTCCATAGGATGAGTAAGATTCGGGCAATCGAGAGCGGGAACATGGAAAGCATGAAATATATAATATATTATTTTGTATTGGGTGCCTTTGTGTTCCCAAATTTTTTCTCTCGTGATCTCTCGTAAACGCTCGTAAACTCTCGTACGAGCGTTTACCTGTTCTCGTACCTGCCGCGAGCTCTGTTCAGGGCGCGCCAGGCCTGGAATTCGCGTAAAAAACACGTAAGCCGTGTCTCGTCAGCCCGTTTTGAAACCCCGCCTTTTCACCGCTCAAAGCCGGGAAAGCCTGCCTTCTCGACATACTTTGAAAATGTCAACGGTCCCTGGCAAATAGTGGTTCGTTTTCGGTTCCTGGTCCTCAGTTTTCAGTAATACCATGCTTTCAAGTTAGACGCGGTTACACAGGAGCGGTTTCCAGGCGTTGGAAGCGGCGCGGCGTGTGGGGAGTGCGATGGGTATGGAGAAGCCGAAGGGGCTGTACCTGCTGAGCGAGGACGCGTTTGCCCGCATATACGGGGCGGATACGCGCCGCGAAATTGAAGCGCGGGTGGAGATGGTCGCGCCGCTGCAGACGGCGGAAATGATCGCACGCGATCCGGCGGCGCTGGCGGATGTGCAGCTGATCTTTTCCGGCTGGGGCATGGCGCGCGTGGACGAGGCGTTTCTCGACGCCGCGCCCAACCTGGAGGCGATCTTCTATGCCGCCGGCACGGTGCGCTATTTTGTGACCGACGCGCTGTGGGAGCGGGGCGTGCTGCTGACGAGCGGTTACGGCGCCAATGCCGAATTTGTGGCGCCGTACACGCTGGCGCAGATCATCCTCAGCCTCAAACGGGTCTGGCATTTTGCCAACAAGGTGCGGCGCGAGGAAGGCTACGACCCGGATGAGAAGGAGCCGCTGCCGGGCCTCTACACGGGCGTGGTCGGCCTCGTCTCGCTGGGGCAGGTCGGCCGGCGGGTGGCGGCGCTGCTGCGCGATACGCTGCCGGTGCGCGTGCTGGCGTATGACCCGTACGTGACGGCGGAGACGGCCGCGGCGCTGGGCGTGGAGCCGATCGGGCTGGAGGAACTGTTCCGGCGCTGCGATGTGGTGTCGCTGCACACGCCGTGGCTGCCTGAGACGGAGGGGATGATCAGGGGCGCGCACCTGGCATTGATGAAAGCGAACGCGACCTTTATCAACACGGCGCGCGGCGCGGTCGTGAACGAGCCGGAGATGATCGCGGCGCTCGAACAACGCCCGGACCTGCATGCGCTGCTGGACGTTACCTACCCGGAGCCGCCGGCGGCCGGTTCACCGCTCTACAGCCTGCCCAACGTGCTGCTGACCCCGCATATCGCCGGCGCGCACAACACCGAATGCCTGCGCATGGGGCGCTTGATGGCGGCGGAATTGCGCCGTTACCTGGCGGGCGCGCGCATGGAGTACGAGATTACGCGGGAGATGCTGCCGCTGCTGGCCTGAAGCGCAACTCGTCCCGATCGTGCGATCGCGGGCCGGGGATGAAAGGCACACACCAGGTGCTGCCGGCCGCGAACTGACAGCCATGGCCCAAATTCGTCAACAGAGCCAAGCCGACCCGGACAGCGCGCGCGCCGTTCTTGCGCTGACGATCCGGCCCTGGGCGCGCGTCGCGGTGAATGAACAAGTGCGGCTGGTGTTGGGGGACAGCGAGTGTGCGGCGCGGGCGGCGGTCTGGGTGGAGATCGGCTACGGGGTGGAGGAGGCGCCGCTGACCTATCTGCGACATATCCTGGAGGCGGAGGCGTGGCGCTGCGCCGGGGAGATCGAACTGTTTCTCAGGGGCGAGAGGCCGTATGCGACGTGGCGCAGCGGCTGTCCACCGGCGCTGCTGATGGCGCGGCCGGGGGCTGTTGACGCGCAGGGCGAGGCGACTTTTCAACTGACGCTGCAGCTGACGGTTGGCGGCCTCAGCGACAGCGGCGAGCCGGACGGGTCGGGGCTCACGCTGGCGCTGGACCGGGTGAGCGGCGGCGAGCTTTTGCGCTTTGGCGAGGCGTTCGACCGCGAGCTGGGCGCGGCCCTGGAAGGCCGTTGCACCGCCGCGCCCGCGCCGGGCCTGGCGGTGAATCTCTTCAGCAGCCGCGTCAACAGCGCGGCCTACGACGCGCTCGGCAGCGACTACGCGCACGACTATCTGTCCGAGCCGTTCTTCCGCGATGCGTTCGAGGGCTGGCTGGGGCGGTTGCCCGGCGGCGGCCGCGTATTGGAGGTCGGTTGCGGGCACGGCGAGCCGGTCGCGGCCGCGCTGGCGGCGGCCGGTCTGCGCGTGACGGGAATCGACCCGTCGGCCGAGATGATCGAGCTGGCCCGGGCGCGTACGGCCGGCGAGTTTCAGCAGATGGCGCTGGCTGAGCTGGAGGAGGAGGAGGCGTTCGATGGGGCGTGCTGCTTCTTTTCGCTGCTGTGCATGGACCCGATCGAGCTGCGGGTCGGGCTGGAGCGGCTGCACAGGGCGTTGAAACAAGATGCGCCGCTGCTGATCGTGTCGGGTGTGCCGGACCTGTACACGCGCACGTCGCCGCTGCGCACGGTACAGGGACGGACGACTTGGGAGTGGACATACGATCACGAGGACATGGCGGCTCTCCTGGGGGAGCGGGAACAATGGCGGGTTGGCGCGGCGGCGCTGCGCTATTACGATACGGAGACACTGGCGCAGGTCGAGCCGGACGGGTTGGAACAGGCGGCAGAGTTTGGCGGGCGAACGGTAAAGGGCGTGTATGCGCTCATCGCGCGGAAAGAGGTGGTGGGCGGCGGCGCGTGATTGGCGGGGCTTGGACTGAGGACAGGCCAATCTCATGGGACTCGACTGGCGGACGCTGGAAGAGGAGGAAGAGCGGGGCCGAGTAGAGCCGCCGGACGGGGCGGAGCCACAGCCGCAGAGGCGACGCGGCTGGCCCTGGTGGTTGACGTCGGCGCTTGTTCTGCTGCTGGCGGCGGCGGTGATCTGGGGCGTGCGCTACGTTCTGGCGGAGCGGTTGGAGGCGATAACCGCTACCTTTGAAGCGGAGGTGCTGGCGGCGCACGGGACGGTGCAGATGGCCGAGCGCGACCGGGATGAAGCGCTTTTCGCCAGTATGATCTCGACCGACTACCCCAACTGGGGCGGCAGGCAGAGACGCATGCTGAACGAAGGGATGCGTTGGGGCCGAAGATTTTTCGGCCTGACGATGGCGCGGGATGCCGAAGGGAGGCCGCCGGCCGGCGCGGTGACCGACATCGAATTCACCTCGGACTGGCGCATGGCGACGGTCACGGTTGCCTACCCATACGAACAGATTGAAGGGCCGCCGGTGACGCTGCATCAGTCGATAACGTACCGGGAGGGGGAGACAGGCTGGGCGCTGGTCCCGGCGTATCCCGATTATTGGGGGGAGAGACGCACGATCGCGGGCCGCTTTGTGACGGTCGAGTACCCGGAGCGGGACGCGGCGACGGTTGAGCGGCTGGTGGAGGACTGGGACGAGCTGCTGGCCATAGCGTGCGAGACGTTGGAGGACCTGGACTGCCGGGGCGAGTGGAAACTGGAAGTGGCGCTGTCGACGGAGTCGAGCGCGCTGACGCTGCTGGCTGAAGGGGCGCCGCCGGGGATGCGCTGGATGGAGGCGTTCAATACGCCTCTGCCCGAGCAGAGCGCGGGCGGGTCCGGGCTGACGCTGCCGACGCCGGGCCTGATCGGGCGCCCGCTGGATGATGCCGGCTACGCGGCGTTGCGGGCCGGGTACGCGCCGCTGATCGCGGGCGGTGGGATCGCGGAGATCGTTGGCTGGCGCTGCTGCGGGAGCGAGGGCGCCTCGACGCAAAGAAGGTCGGGAGGACGATCGGGCGCGATATTTTTCCGCGCGCTGCTGGATAAACAGCTGAGCCAGCTGGGCCTGGTCCGCTGGCCGGTAAACGCGTCCACCTTTGAGGAGATCCTGCAGGGGACGATACACGACGTGACGAACCTGCACTGGGTCTACCTGCAACGTTCGGGCAACAGCGTTGAACCGCACATCTGGAAGGTCGTCTACAGCATGGTCGACTTCATTCTGGCGGAGCAGCCGGAGCAGTCCCCGGCGAGGCTGCAACGATCGCTGCTGCGCAACAGGACCTATCGCCCGTGGCTGATCAAGGCCGGTTTCAGCAACTTTGGACGTTCGATCCAGAAGAGGTGGATCCGCTTTGCTGACGGGCAGCTGGCGGCGGCAGCGACCGCGGCGGGGGATGCCCTGCCGGCACAGGACCTGCAGCTGCTGTGCGCGGCGGACCGGTTCCAGGGCGCGCATGTCTACCGCTACACCTTGAAGAACGACACCTTTGCAATCGAGGATCTCGACGGGACGTTCCGCCTGATGTATGCGCTGCCGGACGCTGACGGCGTGCTGCTGCAGCGAACCGGGGGCAGGGTGGATGCGGATGCGAGCGACTCGCCGGTGCAGATCTGGCGGCGGGGGCAGGCACAGCGTGTGACGTACAGGGCCTCGAATACCCCGTTGTTTGCGGTGGATGCCTCCGACAGCGGAATGCTCTTTTACACGTATGAGTCGCGGCGGCCGACATTCCATTTCACCTATCTGGACCTGGCGGCGTGCGAGCAGGGCAGGTGCGAGTTGGCGTCGCAGGAGGGTTTTCCCGTATGGTCGCCTGACCGGGAGAGGTCGATCGTTTCTTTGGGCGACGGAGTGCTGTGGCTGGGCGACGGGGCGGGGGAGCCGCTGATGACGGTTGTGCGCGGCCAGTCGGTGGCGTGGCTGGACAACGATCGTTTTGCCTACATTGAAACGGACGACGAGATGCGGATCGGGGTGATGGCGCTGCCGCAGATGGAGGCGGAGACCGTGCTGGAGCTGGAGAGGCTGACGGAGGCGATGCGGGCTGCGCCGGGCGCGCGGCGGAGGTCATCGGGCCAGCCGCTGCCGGTCACGCCGACGGCGCTGGCGATGCATCCGACACAGCCCGGGCGGCTGATTGTGGCGGTGCGCGAGGGGGACAGGTGGCGATCGGAAGCAACGCACATCTTCACCTACAGCCTGGCCGCAGATGAACTCAGACATCTGCTGTGGGTGGAGCATCCGCTGGAATCGATCCGTTCGCTGCGCTTCTCGGCGGATGGGCGCTGGCTTTTCGTGCACAGCGTGGAGCGCAGCACGGACAGCTGGCATCTGCATCTCTATGACAACGAGAGCGGCGGCAGCCAGACGTATTCGTCGGAGTCTACGCTGGCCTTTCCGGGCTATGACCTGTCGGCGGACGGGGCATGGCTGGTGCGGGTGGACGAGGGGTTTCTGCATCTGATCCCGCTGCAGGGCGGGCGCCAGCGGCTGGTGGCGCACAGTTTTGCCCACTGCTATGCGGCGGTGTGGGTGGAGGGGAGTTTTGAGTAGTCAGTTTTCAGTAGTCAGTTTTTAGTGGGCGTTCTCAGTCATACGGCTGGGTGGCCCGATCATAACGATAAACGATCGAAGGAGAGGGAGAATGACGACTTACCGCTATGCTGAGATGACGTGGTCTGCCTGTCGTGAGGCGGCCTATTCGGGGCGGGTGGCGGTGCTGCCGGTTGCGACCTACGAGGACCACGGCCACCACCTGCCGATCGATACGGATGTGCGGCTGTGCACGGGGGTCTGTGAGCGGGCGGTGGCGCGCATCCCGGATGAGGCGGTGCTGGTCCCGCCGGTGAGCCATGGGTACAGCCCGCACCACATGGATTTTCCGGGCACGATCACGATACGCTGGGACACGTTCATCAACTATGTGCGCGATGTGTGCGTGAGCCTGGCGCATCATGGATTCAAACGGATCCTGATCGTGAACGGGCACGGCAGCAATACGGCGCCGGTGGAGATGGCGGCGCGGCTGGCTGTGCTGGAGACGGAAGGCAGGACACTGTGCGCGACGGTCAACCACTGGGGTGTTGGCAAGGGCCGGCGGGAGGGCAATACGATCCGCTCGTCGGACTATGGCGGCACGTCGCATGCGGGGGAGTACGAGACATCGCTCTACCTGGCGATGGCCGAGGAGCTGGTGCAGATGGACAAGGCGGTGGATGAGCGCTCGCCGCTGTCGCCCAGTTTTCAGACCGACCTGCTGATGGGGAAGCGGGAGGACGGCTCGGTTGCGCACCTGTGGCCGTACTGGAGCTCGCTGACGGAGAGCGGCGTGCTGGGGGATGCGAAGTCGGCCAGCCGCGAGAAGGGTGAGCAGTTTCTCGAAGCGGCGGTGGAGGGTCTGATCGAGCTGGTGCGCGAGTTACGCACGGTGGCGATCAACCCGCGGCAGGACCACATTACGATGGAGGAGTGAGGACAGGGAGCCGCTCTGCGGCGACACTCTTGTCTGAAGAGCAGGCATGAGCGAACTCTATCACATGCGGCCCTTGACGCTGGCGGACTGGGAGGAGATCGCGGCGCTGGACGAGGCAGTTTTTGGTTGGTACGGCGCGCAGGAGGAGGAGGCGATCATCCGCAGCCGGCTGCTGACCTTTCCGCAGGGATGCGCGGCGCTGGAGGGGCGTTCGAGCGGCGGAGAGCCGTTCATCGCCGCTTACCTGACGACGGAAAAGTGGGCGGAGGTGCGCGAGCCGGCGCTGGACGAGGACCCGCGCGAGAGCCATCAGCCGGACGGGCGCGTGCTGAACATCACGACGCTGGCGGTCGCGCCGGCGTGCCAGAACCAGGGATTGGGCGGGCGGATGCTGGACCGCGCAATCTCGGTCGCGCGGCAGGAAGGCTGCTCGCAGATCGTCCTGGAAACCGCGCACGCCGAGCGGTTCTATCTGCGCCACCGGTTCCGACGCATCGGCGAACGGACGGAGCGTGGGATCAAAATGGCGATTATGCTGCTGGAGCTGTGCGACGACGACGAGTGATCAGTCCGGCGGGAAAGCGACAACCCGCCGCGGCTTGATCTTGAAGATCACCCGCTCCTCGGTCCCCTTCATTTCGGCGGGCATGACATTGCCGTAGTACTCGTCGGCGCCGACATAGAGCTTGGTGTGGGCGTTAATGTTGACGAGGTCGGGGTCGGGCACGATCTCCTCGACGACGCCGCGCACGTCGATCCAGCGGTATGAGTCGTCGGGATCCATCGCCATCAGGGCGACGTTGGGATTGCCGCGCACGTTTTGCGGTTTGCGGCGGCCTTCGGCGGTGTTGACGAGCACATGGGTGCCGTCCCACGAGCACCAGACGATGGTGTTTTCGGGCGCGCCGGCGGGCGAGATGGTCGTGAGCGTGGCGTAGATGGGGCCGGTGAGCAGGTCGACGTGGGTATCGGGGATCTGTGCGGACATTTCGGTTCTCCTCCCTGTAGTTTTGCCTTCCTGTTTAGTCCTATTTCTCATCGTCCAACGGCACCAACGGCTTTATCTGGACGATCAATGCAACAAGGGCATGTTGCACTGTATCCCAGACTCGCCTCAGGTTCACTTCAAAATATCCATGCACGAGACGATTACGCATCCCTATTATTTCTGACCAGGGAATGTCTGGATGGTCCTTCTTGGTGTCGTCGCTAATGCGTGCTGCGGCTTCACCGATGATCTCGATTGCCTTCAGAATCGCGTATTGATGCAAGCGACTCTTCTCGAACTGTGAGAATGTCAGACCCGATGCAAATCTTGCGGCATCTTGCGCAGCTAAAAGCATATCCATCAGGTAGGCCTCATCGTCACGCGGCATGAATTGGCTCAGCGGATTGAAGAATCGCCTTGCGGCGGATATGATTTCGACTTTGTTCGACAGCTGAACGCTCCACAAGGTCGACATCCCGGCCGAATATGCGGCTCAACTCCTGCTCCATACGCGCCATATCGATAAGGGTGTGCCGCGCCTGCGGTTGAAACTGGACCAGCAGATCCACGTCGCTGTCGGGGCCGAAGTCCTCACGTACAACGGAGCCGAACAGGGACAGCTCAACGACCTGCCAGCGACGGCAGAAGCTGTCTATTTGCGCACTGGGAATGTGAATCTGGACGCTCATTTCAAGAAGTTCCGGCCCTGACGAAATGGGTAACTCGTCGAAATCGGGAACGGGCGGTCGGCGCAGGCCCCCTCAGTGCCTGCAGTTGGCTGCCATCATCTGGGGCGTGTGGCCCTCGGCGACAAGGGTCTGCTGCTCTTCGGAGAGTTCGATCCAGGGCATGAGCGGGTCATCGGACTGGTGGGCCATTTCGCGGCCGTCGATGATTGTCAGCGTGTTGCGGACCAGCTGTTTGCCGGGGCGCGGGTTCATAAAGACATCGTAGAATGTGAAGTCGCCGTTGATGATCTCGAAGAGCGCGATGTCGGCCAGCGCGCCGGGCCGCAGCGTGCCGATCTCCTTCTCCATTCCCATCACAGCCGCGGGCCGTTCGGTGGCGGCGTGGATGACCTCGGAAAAACTCATGCCGAGGGTCAGGAATTTGCTCAGACAGGTGGGCATGTCGAACATGGGGCCGCTGACGCTCATCTGGTGGATGTCGGAGGAGATGACGTCGGGCCGGTAGCCTTGCGCCATCAGCGCCTCGGCGGTCTGGAAGGAGAAGGAGCCGGCGCCATGGCCGATGTCCATGACGAGACCGGCGTCCCAGGCGCGCTTGACCGTTTCACGCAGATCGCCCGATTCCTCGACGACGCGCATCGTGCCGCCGGTGAAGCAGTGGGTGAGGATGTCGCCGGGACGCATCAGCTCGATTACGCCGTCGACCTCGGGCGGGCCCGAGCCGATGTGGGTCATCAGCGGCAGCTCGCAGCGGTCGGCGGCTTCGCGGGCGCTGTGCAGCGGCGCCAGACCCCGGCCGCTGGTGGTGAGGGCGTCAATGCGTACCTTGACGCCGAGAAGGATGTCGCGGTTGAGGTCGATGATTTCGCAGCAGATGTCGACATCGCAGTAGCCGGGATTGGCGAGCTCCCACGTGCGCGCGGTGAGGCCGATCGATGAGATGTTGAGGAGCGCGTAGATGCGGGCGCGGGCTTTCTCGATGATGAACTCGCGAAAGCCGAGAAAGTTGTAGGCGCCGGAGGAGCCGACGTCCAGCCAGGTCGTGACGCCGCTGCGGGCTGCGATCGGGTCGGGCCGGATGCCGTAGAAGCCGCAGCCGTAGTTGACGTGGGTGTGCAGATCGACAAGGCCGGGCGTGACGTGCTGGCCGGCGGCGTCGATGACGCGAAACGCGGTCTGCGCGGGGATGTCGGCATCGACCGCGGCGATGCGGTTGCGCTTGACGGCGACATCGAGACGCCCGCTGCGCCCGCCGCCGGGGTCGACGACCTCGCCGCCTTTGATCAGAAGATCGAATCTCATCGTATTGCCTTTCGGGTTCGGTGTAGCGAGTCTTTGGCTGCGGGAAACTGATGCGGGCAGAGGCCCGTCATGATCTCACGCGCTCTTCCTGCTCCTTGAGCTCGGGCGTCATGTGCTCGCCGAAGTCCTCCATCGCGTAGACGGGGCGAATTTCGATTTCGCTGGGGCCCGGCATCGGGTTGGGGCAGCGCTTGACCCACTCGACCGCCTCGTCCATGTCCTTCACCTGCCATAACCAATAGCCTGCGACCAGTTCGCCGACTTCGGCAAAGGGGCCGTCGATGACGGTGCGGCTGGATCCGTCAAACGCGACGCGCTTGCCTTCGGATGACGGCTTAAGCCCGTCACCCTCCAGGAGGATACCGGCCCTGAACAACGCTTCGTTGAAGTTGCCCATCGCCTCGAACAACTCGGTCGAAGGCATGATACCGGCTTCGCTGTCGCTGGTCGCTTTCACCAGAACCATGACTCGCATTCCCGTTACCTCGCTTTCGTGACATCTTTTCCAACGATGCAATGTGTCACAATATAGTACCAGACTTTGGCCGTTTGCGCGCAGAGGGGCAAGGGCAGGGCAATCGCATCTAAATCCGGACGCCAAAATATCCCACGAAGGGCGCCCACAAGGGGCGCCCCTACCAATTGTCAATCGTTTTCGGCTGAAAAACCGATCTCCAAGAGGGCTGTTTTCGGCTGTTTTTTCGGGGCTGGGCTCGAATCAGGTAGTGTCGCGGGTCTTGGCCCAATTAGATGCAATCGCCCTGGGGAAAGGGGGCCGGCGGCGCGTGTGGACGGGTCAGAAGGCGACGTAGCCGCCGCAGACGGGGATGCACTGGCCGGTGACGTAGTCGGAGAGGTCGGTGACAAGAAACTCGACCACTTTGGCGCAGTCTTCGGGCGTACCGAGGCGGCCGAGGGGGATATCCTGCAGGAGGTGGTCGCGGATGGGAGGCTTGTTGCGGCCCTGGGCGACGGCGCGGGAGGAGAGCACGAAGCCGGGCGCGATGCAGTTGACGTGGATGTTGTGGGGGCCGAGTTCGGCGGCGAGAACGCGGGTGTATTGGATGACACCGGCGTTGGCGACTTTGTAGGCCATGCCGCCGCCGTCGCGTCCGCTCCAGAGGCCGGCCTGGGAGGCGACGTTGACGATCTTGCCGCTGCGCGCGGCCTGCATATGGGGCGCGGCGGCCTGGCAGCAGTAGATGGCGCTTGTGAGGTTGATGTCGAGGATGTAGCGGTAGTGGTCGGGCGGGGCGGTGGCGGCGGAATGGTTGGGCGGGGGATAGAGCATGCCGCCGGCGTTGTTGACGAGGATATCGAGCCGGCCGAAGGTATCTATGGTCTGCTGCAGCATGGCGTCGACCGCGGCCTTGTCGGCGACGTCGGCCGCGATTGCGAGGGCACGGCGGCCGAGCGCCTCGACCTCGGCGGCGACGGAGGCGGCGGTGAGCGGTTCATCGTACTCCTGGGCTGCGTCGAGGTCGACGTCGTTGATCACGATATCGGCGCCCAGCTCTGCCAGGTGGAGTACGTAGGCACGGCCCAGCCCGCGCGCGCCGCCGGTGACGAGTGCGACCTTGTTGGCGAGTTTCATGGGAGCTCCTTTGTGTTGCCGGTTGCCTTTACAGATATCATGGTGGCGCAGGAGGGCGGGAAGGGCAAGCGCGCTGGTGGTACGGGGATGGCGTTTGGCGCGGGGTACGGCAGGTGGGTAAGATAGGCTTGGCAGCGCACTCTCTCTTACACAATAAGATGCAGAACCATGCAGCATGAAACGATCGCCGTGCTGGACTACGGCAGCCAATACAGCCAGTTGATCTGCCGCCGGGTGCGGGAGGCGCATGTCTACGCCGAGATGATTCCGTGGGAGCAGGCGGCGGAGCGGCTGCCGCGGGTGAATCTGAAGGGGATCATCCTTTCGGGGGGGCCGGCGAGCGTGTATGAGGCGGGTGCGCCGACGCTGCCGGCGGCGGTGCTCGAGAGCGGGGCGCCGGTGCTGGGCATCTGCTACGGGCTGCAGCTGCTGGCGCACGCGCTGGGCGGCCAGGTGGCGCCGAGCACGCTGCGCGAGTACGGCGCGGCGCAGATCGAGGTGACCCAGGAAAACGGCCTCTTTGCGGGACAGCCGCGCGAACAAAATGTGTGGATGAGCCACGGGGACCGGGTGGAGCGGCTGCCGGCGGGTTTCGCGACGGTGGCGCGCAGCGGGAATTCGCCATGCGCGGCGGTTGCGGACGAGGCGCGGGGGCTGTACGGGCTTCAGTTTCACCCGGAGGTGGTGCATACGCAGCACGGCTTTGCCCTGCTGCGCAATTTCGTGCGCTCGATCTGCGGCTGCGCGGGGGACTGGACGGCGGGCAATTTCATCCAGGAGAGCGTTGACGCAATCCGGGCGCAGGTGGGCCCGGCGGACCGGGTGGTGTGCGGCCTGAGCGGCGGCGTGGACAGCGCGGTGGCGGCGACGCTGGTGCACCGGGCGATCGGGGCGCGGCTGACCTGTATTTTCGTGGACCACGGGCTGTTGCGGGCGGGTGAGGCGGAGCAGGTGGTGGAGACCTTCGAGCGGCATCAGGGGATGCGGCTGGTTGCGGTGGACGCGAAGGAGGCGTTCCTGAGCGACCTGGAGGGCGTGACCGACCCGGAGGAGAAACGCAGGCGCATCGGCGCGCGTTTTGTGCGCGTTTTTGAGGAGGAGACGGAGCGGCTGTTCGAGGAGAGCGGGGAAAGAGAGGGTCCCGCCGGTGCGGCGGGCAAGGCGTACCTGACGCAGGGGACGCTCTACCCGGACGTGATCGAGTCGGCCAGCCGCGATGAATCGGCCAACGCACGCACGATCAAGACGCATCACAATGTCGGCGGCCTGCCGGAGGATATGATTTTTGGGCTGATCGAGCCGCTGCGCATGCTGTTCAAGGATGAGGTACGGCACATCGGCGAGGAGCTGGGCCTGCCCGAGGAGATCGTGTGGCGGCACCCGTTTCCGGGGCCGGGGCTGGGCATCCGCATCCTGGGCGAGGTGACCTGGGAGCGGCTGGAGATGCTGCGCGCGGCCGATCGCATCTTTCTGGAGGAGTTGCGGGGGGCGGGGCTGTACCGAGAGACAAGCCAGGTCTTCGCGGTGCTGCTGCCGGTGCAGACCGTCGGCGTGATGGGGGACGGGCGCACGTATGCCAACGTGATCGCGCTGCGGGCAGTTACGACGGATGATTTTATGACAGCGGACTGGGCGCAGCTGCCGTATGAACTGCTCGGCCGCGTCAGCAGCCGCATCGTGAACGCGGTCGACGGCGTCAACCGCGTCGTATATGATATCTCCAGCAAGCCCCCCGCTACGATCGAGTGGGAGTAGCCGTAGTCGTTCATGACGGCAAGTTGCTATTGGTTCAGCGACTCGCTTGGCGCTATCGCCCGGAAGCGTTCCATTCATTTGCATCCAACATGCGTTCTCTTTTGCGTAAGCTAAAGGTGTGGAACTGGATCGCGGCGGTCGCCGCCTTTTGCCGCCTTGATGAGGCCTCTGTCCATCTCAGAAGGGGCGTAGCCGAGGGTAGGCACGGTCAATTCCAGGAGGCCATGGCCGAATTTGACCAGGGCCATCCAACTGCAGCCCGACAACGCCCAAGCCTACCACGCTCGCGGCATCGTCAGGGCCAAACTTGAACAGCACAAGGAGGCCATCGTCGATTTTGATCAGGCGCTACGTCTACAGCCCGCCTATGCTGACGCTTACGTGAGCCGAGGCGCTTCCAAATCTCAGCTTGGTCAATTCCAAGAGGCGCTCGCCGATAGTGAGGAGGCTCTCCGGCTACAGCCCGACTGCGTCGGCGCCTACGTCAATCGGGGCATCACCAAAGCCAGTCTAGGTCAGTACGAGGAGGCGTTCGCCGACTTTGGCCAAGCCCTCCGACTGCGGCCTGACGAAGCCACGGCCTATTACAACCGGGGCGTAGCCAAATCGCACTCTGGTCAATACGAGGAGGCGCTCACCGACTTTGACCAAGCCCTTCAATTGCAGTCCGGCTACGCTGACGCGTACTTCCATCGGAGCAATGTCAGGTTCGATTTTGGTCAATACGAAGAGGCGATCGCCGACCTTGGCCAGGTTCTCCGTCTCCAACCGGACAACGTCGGCGCCTACAACAATCGGGGCGTCACCAGAGCCAGAATCGGTCAATACGAGGAGGCGCTCGCCGACTTTGACCAAGCCCTCCAAATTCAACCCGACAAAGCCAGCGCCTACTACAACCAGGGCTTGGTTAAATCGGATCTCGGCCAATACGAGGAGGCGGTCGTCAACTTTGACCAGGCCCTCAGCCTGGAGCCCGACAATCACCGCACCCATGTCGAGCGGGGCCTTGCCAAGCTCAACCTTGGTCAACGACGGGAGGCGCTCGCCGATTTTGCGCAGGCTGAACTGCGCAGGCCGGACGATGCCGACGCCCAGACCAACCGGGGATTTGCAAAGGCCATTTTTGATCAGGACCAGAAGGCCGCCGCGGATTTGAAGGCCGCCTTGGCATTGGCGCAGGAGGACGGTGACATCGGCTTCACAAGCGAGATTGAACGGCTGATTCAGAAATTTGAGGAAAGGTAGAGGTGGAACAGTGTTTTTCGCTTGGCGTGATGCTGAAGGGGCATTGTATGGTGCGGCTGCCGGCAGGGTTGAGGCCGTTCGGCCCGGTCGGTGAATGAGAGGTTCGATGAGACCTGCTCCCCGGGTATGGATCTGGATTGCAGTGGTTGTCGCCGCGTGTATGGTGGCGGCCGGTTGCGGGCGGTTCGACGATGCCGGCGCCTTCTACACACAGGGCGTTGCAAAACTCAAGCTTGGGCTATACGAGAGCGCCATCACAGACTTTGACAAGACCTTGCAACTGCAGCCCGACCACGCTGGCGCCTACCGCAATCGGGGAAATGCCAGGCTGTACATCGGTCAATACCAGGAGGCCATTGCCGACTGCGATCAGGCTCTCCAACTGCAGCCCGACGACGCCGGCGCCTGCTATTGTCGGGGCGCTGGCAGGCATAACCTCGGTCAATACCAAGAGGCCATCGCCGACTATGACCAGGCCATCCGTCTGAGACCCGAAGACGCCGTCGCCTACAACAATCGGGGGGTTGCCAGAGCTGGCCTTGGTCAATTCCAGGATGCCATCGCCGACTTTGACCAAGCCATTCAGCTGCAGCCTGATTACGCCGTCGCCTACAACAATCGGGGGGTTGCCAGAGCTGGCCTTGGCCTATTCCAAGATGCCATCGCCGACTTTGACCAAGCCATTCAGCTGCAGCCTGATTACGCCGACGCCTACTACAATCGGGGCAATGCCAATGCCGACCTTGGCCTATTCCAAGATGCCATCGCCGACTTTGACCAAGCCATCTCCCTGCGGCCCGACCACGCAGGCGCCTACGTCAATCGGGGGGTTGCCAAAGCCGACCTCGGCCTATTACAGGACGCCATCATCGACTATAACCAAGCCATCCGTCTGAAACCCGAAGACGCCTACGCCTACTACAATCGGGGCAATGACAGGCTCGACCTTGGCCTATTCCAGGAGGCCATCGCCGACTTTGACCAGGCTATCCAGTTGCAGCCCGACTACGCAGGCGCCTACATCAATCGGGGGGTTGCCAAAGCCGACCTCGGCCTATTACAGGACGCCATCATCGACTATAACCAAGCCATCCGTCTGAAACCCGAAGACGCCTACGCCTACTACAATCGGGGCAATGCCAGGTTCGACCTTGGCCTATTCCAGGAGGCCATCGCCGACTTTGACCAGGCTATCCAGTTGCAGCCCAACTACGCATATGCCTACAACAATCGGGGCTTTGCCAAGGCAAATCTTTATCAATACCAAGACGCCATCACTGACTATGACCAAGCCATCCAACTCCGGCCCGACAACGCTTACGCCTACGCCAACCGGGGCTTTGCCAAGGCAAAGCTTGGCCGAGACCAGGCGGCTTTCGCCGACTTTGACCGGGCCATTCAACTACAACCTGATAACGCGGAATTGTACCGTGCTCGGGGCAATGCCAAGTCGCAGTTTGGTCAATACCAGGAGGCAATCGCTGACTTTAATCGATCTCTCCGACTGCAGCCCGGCGAGGCCCGTGCCCTCATCGGTCGGGGCATAGCAAAGGCCAACCTTGGTCAATTCGAGAAGGCGATTGACGACTACAGCCAGGCTCTACAGCTGCAGCCCGACTACGCCGACGGCTACTTCAACCGGGCCGTCGCCAGGGCAAATCTCGGCCAAAACCAGGATGCCATCGCTGACATGAAGCTTGCTTTGGAATTGGCGCAGGAGGCCGGCGACAGGCAGTTCGCGGCTCAGATAGAGGAAATGATTCAGAGACTGGAGCAGGAGTGAAGATCGCTTGAAACGTGTAAGCAGATTGGCCGGGTTTCTGCGCTTTGCGCTTCCAATTGTCGCTTTCCTGTCGCTCTTTCCGCTGTATACGCGCTATAAGGCGGCGGCCGCGCCGATCCCGCCGGGGGTCTATTTGGCGGGGCTCGACCTGAGCCGTTACAAGGAGCCGGCGGATATCGAATCGGTGCTGGCGGCGAACCTGGGCCAGCCGATCGCGGTCTACTATGACGAGACGCGCCTGGTACTGCGGCCGCAGGAGGTAGACTTTCAGGTCGATACGGCGGCGATGCTGGCGGAGGCGCAGCAGTATCTGGAGGGGCCGGAGTTTGTCGAGATCGCGCTGCGTAAGCTGGCGGGGATCCCGCCGCGGCGGCGGGATGTTGCGGCGCGCTACAGCTACGATGCGCAGAAGCTGGCGGACTGGCTGTGGAAGGTGGGCGAGGAAATGAACCATGCGCCGCAGCCGGGGCGGGCGCTGCCGCCGCAGTGGAGCTGGCAGGAGGGGAGCGGGGATGACGGCCCGGCGGGCCTGCCGGAGAGAACGGATGGCGCGCCTTTTGCGACGCTGCCGGCGATGTTTGAGGGCGAGGTGCAGCGCAGCTGGCAGTGGACGCCGGGCACGCCGGGGCAGAGGCTGCTACTCGAGGAGAGCGCGGGGCCCGTCCTGGAGGCGCTGGGCAGCGTGGAAGCGCGCACGGCCCACCTGGCGCTGGAGGAGACGGCGGCGCCGGGGCTGACGATGGAGGCGCTGGGGCGTGAACTGAACGCGTTCACGTCCGATTTTCCCGGATTCGCGGCGATCTACGTTCAGGACCTGACGACGGGAGAAGAGGTGTTGGTGGATGTGGATGTGGCGTTCTCGGGCATGTCGACGATGAAGATCGCGATCGCGAGCGAGGCGTTCCGACAGATGGACGACTTCGACAACGAGCTCGTAGGCCAATGGATCGACCACGCGCTGGGGGAGAGCAACAACGCGGCGGCCAACCGGGTGCTGCAGTGGGTGGGCGACGGCGACATCTTTGCCGGCGGGCGGCGGGTGACGGAGATGATGCGAACGCTGGGCTTTACGAACTCCTATATCCAGACCGGCTTCGATGACAAGTCGATCATCAGCAAGATCCCGACTGAGGCGAACAGCCGCACCGACTGGAACACGAACCCGGACACGCATCTGCAGTCGACGGCGGCGGAGTTGGGGCGGCTGCTGGCGGCGATCTACCGCTGCCAGGCGGGTAAGGGGCTGCTGATCGAGACGTTCGGCGGCGAGATTACGCCGGAGGAGTGCGGGGCGATCCTGTTTTATGTCAGCCATGACGAGTTCACCGAGATGGTGTGGGGCGGGCTGCCGCGGCCGGAGGAGACCTGGATCATCCACAAGCACGGATTTGTGAATGAGGCGCACAGCGACCTGGCGCTCATCTGGGGGCCGAGCGGGCCGTATGTGCTGGCGGTCTATCTGTGGAGCCCGGGCTGGATGAACTGGCATATCAGCAACCGGACGATGAAGGCGGTCAGCCGCATTGTCTGGAACTTTTATGCCTTCAAGGCGGCGCAGGAGGGGATTGAGGCGCCGCCGCCGCTGGCGTTGTCGCCGCCGCCGAACTATGTGCCTGTGAATTCGTACAGAAACCGCGCCGCGCTGAGCGGCAAGTGAGAGGGCAGTGGTCAGTGGCCAGTGGTCAGTGGTCGGTAACTTCAGAGGTTTTTGAGCAAGAAAGTGTGAGGACTGTGTTCATGGCAAATCGAGCGGGAGAGGCGCTGGCGGGGGTGGTCGATGCGATCACGCGGGAGATGGAGGAGTTCAGCCGGGTGCGCGACGATATGCTTGCGCGCAGCCGCAGCCTGATCCGGGACTGCGCGCACAGCATTCGGGCGATGCACCGGCATGAGCTGGAAGAGGCGGAGAGGATGCTGGCCGCGGCGCGGCAGGACGCGCAGGCGATGGTCGAGCCGCTGGCGGGATACCCCGATCTTTACCACGGCGGCTCTACGCAGGACGCGCTGAAGGAGCTGGTGGAGGCGCACCTGCTGTACGCCTTTATCACCGGCGGCGCGCTGACGACGCCGGAGGAGCTGGGGGTGACGGGGGCGACCTATCTGAAAGGGTTGACCGAGGCGGCGACGGAGATGCGCCGCTTTGCGCTGGACCTGATGCGGCAGGACCGGGTCGAGGAGGCGGCGACCTACCTGGAGAGGATGGACGAGATCTACTCGCTGCTGGTTACGGTCGACTTTCCCGACGCGATCACCAAGGGGTTGCGGCGGCAGACGGACGTGCTGCGGGGCGTATTGGAGCGGACGCGCGGCGACCTGACGACGGCGGTGCGGCAGGAGAAGATGCAGGCGGCGCTGCGGCGGGTGGAGGAGCGGCTGGGGTGAGAGGAGTTTTTCAGTTCTGAAGTAGGGGGACCAAATCGTTAACCTGAATTCGGAGTTAGATAAGGGCCGGCAAGAGAGCCATATCTTTGTCAGAGAGATGGAGAGAAGGTTTCCTGGCTTGCCAAGTGTAAGCAATCAGACCGGCGACGAGATTGACGAGAAAGTTGGTCGTGCCGCGGTGTGCGGGTGTGTTCTATTTGGGAGATATTCTTGTGTTGGTCAACGATGGTCCGGATGACGAAGCATTTGCGCGTTAGTAGCTTGTCTTCGAGAACGAGATGATTCTGCATGTTTTTGCGAATGGGCGTACGTGACTATCTTCAAGCCAAGCAATTGGCCTTTCCCAACCAGCATACGGTCCTGGCGAACTTTGGTCAGGGACGATGCGGTCTGTCCGGAGGCAAAGTTTGGTTGGTGTTTTTCCGGGTCTGCGATACGCTATTGGTTATGTCCGGCGCTGCCCCAGGGGTGGGCCGGGTTGTTGAATTTTTGGACGAGTTCGACCGTCGCCGCATGTTGGACGCTCCGGCCGAAAGTAGACTGGTCTAGAGGGAATGTACGCACGAAGCCAAGCGTAGGCGTTGCCTGAGGCTGGAGCAAAGATGAAGACAAAAGAGTTGCTGGGCCGTGCCGGCGGCTGGATCGAGGCTGCGCTGGCAGGCTCACTTTCGCCCTCTGTACGCCGGGTCATGCACATCGAGCTTTCGATGTCGCTGGCCTACGGCGTTTTTTATGCCACGATCATCCCCTTTACGCAGGTTATACTGCGTCGTATGGGCGCCACGGTTGATATGCTGGCGATCTTTACGGCCCTTCTCTTTGTCGGCTCGGTCTTCACGTCGTTCAGCATCGTGTTGATGCGCCGGCGCCGCACAATCAACATCATTGTATATTGCTGGCTGCTGGGGCGTTCGCTCTTTTTGCTGACGGCGTTTGTGACGGGTCCGGTGCAGCTGATGGCGATCAGCGTCATATTTTGGCTGCTGGAGGAATTTGTGATCCCTGCCTATACGAGGGTCGTTCAGAAGATCTATCCCGAGAGCGGGCGGGGCAAGGTCATGTCGACGGTGCAGATGGGGCGCGTTTCCATCATCCTTCTGGTCACGCCCTTGGCCGGATGGGCGTTGGACCATGTTGGTTACCGGGTCCTGTTTCCGATCGGCGCTCTCTTTGGTATTCTGGCCACGTTCATTTTCACCCGGATCGACTTGGACGAGGGAGAGCTGCCTCCGCGCCGGACGAAGACGTTTTCAGATCTTTGGCAGATTATTCGCAGCGACGGGAACTACGTTGTCTATCTGGTCAGTCACTCGCTGTTCGGGATGGGGGCACTGCTGAGCTGGCCGCTATTTCCGGTCGTTCAGGTGGACCGCCTGCAACTCTCGTATTCGGAAATCGGTATTCTGGGACTGGTGGAGTCGATCACCTGGTTCTTGAGTTATCTGTTTTGGGGGCGGACGATCGACAGACGGGGCGGGTTATTCATCATTCGCGCCATTTGCGCCATCTCGATCGTTACGCCGCTCAACTACCTGTGGGCGCGGAATCTGTGGATGCTGCTGCCGTCGGCGATCGCGCGGGGCCTGGGGATGGCGGGCTTTGAACTGGGGCGGATCAGCGCGGGAATACAGCTGGCGGACCCGGACAGGGTGACGGAGTATGCCGCGATCCAGTCGACTGTGGTTGGGTTGCGGGGCATGGTGACGCCATTCGTGACGATTGGACTGCTGCGTCTGGGCGCGTCGCACAGTGCGGTGTTTTTGCTGAGTGCGGTTCTCTTGGTGACGGGTTGGGTCATGTTTGGGCGAGTTGAGGCGCCTATGCCAGGGGACGAGGGTTACCGCGAGCGGCAGAAGCTGCGGCACCGGTGGCCGTTTCGGAGGCGGATTGCGCGGTTATAGCTAGGGGGATGCAGGCTTTCGTGTGGACGCTGTCTGAGTCAGGATTTGCAGGATTGCCAAGGATTTTCAGGAAGAAAGATGCTCGGTTTTTTCCTGAAAGGAGGGTTTTTGCTCCGCATAGAAGGGGGATTGTAGGGGACAACAATGAAAGATACCCGCGCGCGCACGGGCTCTTCAACAGCCCCACGCGCTCAGGTCCCTTCTGCCGTATATGCTATCGTCGATCGTATTACAGGAGGCCCAAGTGCGTTCGCTTTGCGAGCCAGCTTTTGCTCACATTGCGTATTGCGCAGAGAGACAACAGGCCTTGAGTTCCCCTCGGCCGCCAGAGCGCTGACCACGCAGATTTCAGATGCGCTGCCGCTCCGCCATTTGCGCGCGAAAAAGCTGACGGCAAACTGAATCTATTTCAGGGTCAGGCAGGTGAGCTACCGACGATCAGGCGCCGCCCGGTGGGGGCCAGGAGCAGGGGGAGAGAGATGTCGATGAGGGTCCAGAGCCACGGATGCGTCGTCGCCGGGTCGGAAAATTGGAACCCGATCCAGTTCCAAAGAAGGGCATGGAGGAGGGCAATTCCCCCGTACAGAGTGACATTCGCTTCGAAGTAGTCCCTGGTCAGGCCTGTACCGGCAGAGCTATCAAGGCGCCGCTTCCTGTCGAAGGCAACCCATACCGCTACGAGCGCACCCAGGACCATTATCGGGTCCAGCACGCGCCAGATTGCCAGGCCCGCCCCTTCCAATTGGGGGTCGTACAGTTGTGTGGCAACAAACTGGACCCAGACCACGATAGCCAGGAGCTGCAGTGCGATTCCCAGTGCTTTCTTCACGGTCGTCCTCCTTTTCTATGCGAGATTCGGGCGTTTCCTCCGAATGGGCGAACGGAAGACCGAACTGTTCGAAGTCCAGCTGTCGTTGTCCTCTTTACTGCAAGTGCTTGGAAAAGTCAACTGAATTAACTGTAATTCACTTTTGACAATAGGCGCTTCCACATGCCGAGAACGCGCGCGACCCCGATGGACAGATTGCGAGAAGAGGCATGATGTCAAGAGGGACCGACATTCAGAAACGAAGGATGAGAAACTCCTGATGCCCAAAGACCGTTCCTACGTCCGTGCCAGCGATATCGCCGCCTGGAGCTTTTGCCAGCGGGCATGGTGGCTGGCGCGGGTGCAGAAGGCGGCGCATGAACGCCCGCAGCAGCTGGACTGGGGCGAGCAGGAACACGCGGCGCATGGGCGGGTCACGGCGCGGGCGCTGTGGCTGCAGAAGGGCGGGATTGCCCTGCTGGCGGGCGGGCTGATTTTGCTGGGCGCGGCGCTGGTGGTCCAGTTCCTGCTGTGACGAGGAACCGACTGCTGAGGGGTAACGACGCCGGCGGCGGCGCCAGACATTAAGGCTAGTCCCAATTCTAGCGGGGATAGTCGCTGGCGAAGACCATCACCTCATCATGGACCGGCGCAGCCGCCTCGGACATTGATTTGGCGACAGGCCCGGTGGGGCTTGCTCTACGTCCTCCATAGCTTATCCCTCACTTTTTCATTCCCGATCCTTCGGCCGTTCGGTTCAGGGTCTTGGAATGAACTGGGACTCCCAATTGGTTACCTCTGTCATCTTCAGATTATGCTCTTCAAAATAGGCCTGCAGGGCCTGTGCATACTTTCCAGCCGACTCCAACGCAACGATTCTGGACAGTTCCTGTCCCGACTTGGTCAGTGCAACACCTGACAGCCTGAATTCCTTGCCCGCGTCACGCTGGGTCGTAGGGTCCAGAACCCAGTACTTGCCCTGGAAGTAGAAAGGTATGCGGATAAGCGACGGCCTGGCTCCTCCTATGGCCATTCCAATAGTGGCCCGAAAGTCGAACCAGGAGTTGTAGTCGGAGATTATGAGCCCGTGTTCGTTGAGCACGTTCAGGTTCCCATAACTGAGATTGTAATCTTCGAGAGCGTTGTTCCCTGCATTACCACCCAACGACGGAACTCTGGCGTCCATGAAACTCTTGCCGTCTGGTCTGATGGATACACACATGGAGCAAAACTTCCCGAAAAGTGCGGCGGCAGCCCTGTCTAGATTCTTCAGGATTGCAAGAGTCTTGATAGACGTGCTTCCAGGCCGTTCTACCTCACCGGCGAGCACCTTACCCCACAGCTTTTGCATCTCTTCGGAAGATACGTCCTGGACATCGTTGAAGAAACGCGCGGTCCAGTCGTGATCGACTTCATTATCCTGGACCTCTGCGTCTCCAAGTTCCGCAGCTGCGTCAATCACGACGGACCCAGTGTTGGCCTGCTTCTTTTCCTCCTGAAACTGAATTCTCTGACTCACGAGGTCTGACATCGTTATTTCGCCCTGCGATACGGCGTTGGGAGATACCAGTGCCGACCTTGCGTCAGCTTGGGCCTCTGCGATGATTTTCATCGTAGCGGCCCGACTTTCCGCGAGAATCTTCTGAACTTCCGCTTCGCCCTGTGCGGCAACCAGTCTTGCTCTGGCGTCCCGGCCAGCTTTCCAGGACGCCAGCATGGAACCAGCGACGCTGCCGATGCCGCTGGCTGCATAGTCCAACAGTTTTTCCAGCGCGGGAACCTTAAGTTCTATGTCCATATGAATTCCACCTGCTATGTATCTGACACTCGAAGGTCATAACACACGTCCCCCATCTTACGAGCCTCCAGCACGAACGACCACCTGGCCATGGCGCCCCTCACCGATCGTCACCGGAGCACTGCCCAAGTACCGTTCGCCGGTGATGACCCGAGGGCCAGCAGCGGTCGCCGCTCCACGTTGACTTCGGTGCAAAATTACTCGAACTCCTCCACGTAACCTGACCGCCCTGAACAGTTCCACTTACCTTCGACGCCTTGTACGCCTTACCCTTGTGCTACGCGTTACGCGTCGCCTCTGCGAGGGCGGCGCAGGAACCGTTCCAGATTCAGGGAATTCGACCACGAACCGCGGTGTGAAGGGGTGAGTCGTCACCTCAACCGACTCGATGCGGTCCACCCTGTATGCCCGGTTCTCTTCACTGTCCGCACGGATGGCGTGCAGGAGGATATGACCATCCCTCGTCTGCCTCAGGGAGTATGGCTCAATCAGCCGGTGCTGCCCATGGTAGCCGAGATTGACGAGCAATCGGTTGACGGCAGCGAACCGTACCGGTTCCAGACGACTGCCCAAACCTGTCCAGGATGTCGGGGGCGGTGTCCACAAGGCTTCACCGGCTGCAAGAGGCAAGGGTTCGAGGTCCTCATTCAGTTCGTCACCATTGAGCCACGCGAAGATGCGCGGCACTTCCGCCCAAAAGTGGTCGAATGTCGGCAGGGCTCTCAACTGGTGCGCAAGCATGTTGTCCCACTCGTTCTTCAGCTCCTCGAACATCGGCGACTCGCGAATATTCTCCGCTGAGGGTACGGATAGGCCTTTGTACTCGCACTTCTGATTGAGGACCTCGAGAACGAGGTCGGCGTGAGGCCGGAAGTCAGGTCGACGGAAGAGGTTGACTATGTCGTACAGGTCTCGCGGGCGGGAACGCTCTCCCATCGCACGTAGCTTCTCTGCGAAAACCTCCTCGAAACTGTAGCAACGGACCTGCCCTGGCACAGGCAAGGCATCGGGGTAGTCGTGGCTGATCGGCCTCAAGACCGACGGACGAGCGATGGTCTCATCTTTCGTCAGGTCGAACTTGATTCTTGCCGGGCCAGGAGTGTTTCGGGGCCCGCGATAGTAGACGCGCATCTCGGCGGACCGACCGGATGAACGAGCCCGGTAGGCGGGCGGGCTCAGGGTAAAGTCAATGCCCGACTCTTGATTCACCCGATCCAGAACGCGGGAGATAGCTTCAAGCACCTCAGCCTGCCCGATGGGCCCATGTTCGAGCACCGTGAAGTCAAGATCCTCCGAAAAGCGGTAAGTCTCGATATAGCACTTCTTGAGGCACGTTCCCCCTTTGAAGATCCAGGTTTGGTGCAGCTGTGGATCTGCGCCAATTCCCCAGAGAACCCACCCGAGAACGTAGTCCTTCTCTACGATGTCTTCACGAAGTCCCCAGAGGCGAACGCGATCGTCTATGTCGGCGCGGCTGATCACAGGCCATCTCCATCGTCGGGGGTAAACCGCCTGGAGTTCACACGAAGGTTCCATTTGGACACGATACGCCCCTTTGGTGAGCCCCCGGGATCGAGCTGGCTCAGGCCCTTCGTGATCCGACTGCGACATGCCTCCAGAAATTTGCCGCCAGCGATATCCATCTGTTCTGCCAGGTATCCCAGCCGCTTGAACACAGTGCCCCGACCGAAGCGGTCGCCGTACTCCAAGAGTTTCACCTGGTTGAGGTGTTCGCTTTCGAAATACGCCCGCAGGACTTCGGAAGCGTGCAGCACTCCACCTGCCGCCGCCGGGACATCGAGGATGTCGATCACCGTGCGATGAGGGTCTGATACGTTTACCGGCACACTCCGGCGCCAAACACGGCGTGTCCCGAACAGCGTTCGTTCGGGAACGGTTCGAATCAGGAAGTCGATCCCCTGGACAGTCTGTCGGGTCGGCGCGACCTTCCGCCCCGCAACGACATAGACTACGCTGAAGATCTGGTCAGTCAGTCCCCAATGCTCAACAGCACTCCACCCGCCTATGTAGCCCGGGAAGAAGAGCGTGGCCGCAACCACCCAGGGGTCTTCTCGCCAATTCCCCGGCTCGGACGCATCAATTGGTACGCCTATATACCAACCCCTCCGCACACGGGCAAGCCAGCCACTATCGGCAAGTGCTGCAAGAAGGCGACGTGTGCGCTTGACATCGAGGTCGAGCACCGATGCAGCCTGCAGCGCGTCGAACGGCGCGTGAAACGCCCGATGGAGTAACATCAGTTGCTTCCGCCGCCTACCGGTCACGCCAGCAAACCGACCGCCATCCTGGTACATCGGAGCCAGAGAACTTTCAATAGGATGGACCATAATACCCTCTTAGTATACCAAATAGTATACCAGAAGATGTTTATTTCCAATACCATTGGGAATAATCTATCTGCAATATAAGCCATAAGTTATGACGATGAATCTGGTGCCGCGCATGGGCGGGTCACGGCGCGGGCGCTGTGGCTGCAGAAGGGCGGGATGGCGCTGCTGGCCGGCGGGCTGATTTTGCTGGGCGTGGCGCTGCTGGTGCACTTCCTGCTATAACGAAGAACTGACTGCAGTGGCCAGTTGCCAGTTGCCAGTTGTCGGTGGCCAGGAACTGCAATGAGCAGGGGCCAATCGTCGGTGGCCGGCGGCCTTCCTGGCCGCCGGTTTTTTGTTTTGACTCAGAAAATATTTATCAGCCCTGCGCCGAACTCGCTGGCAAAGACGAGGCTGACGATACTCATCAGCTTGATCAGGATGTTGAGGGAGGGACCGCTGGTGTCCTTGAAGGGGTCGCCGACGGTGTCGCCGACGACCGCGGCTTTGTGTGCGTCGGAGCCTTTGCCGCCCATGACGCCGGTCTCGATCCACTTTTTGGCGTTATCCCAGGCGCCGCCGGAGTTGGCCATCATCACGGCGAGCATGAAGCCGGAGACGATGGCGCCGATCAACATGCCGGCGAGGGCCTGCGCGCCGAGGAGAAAGCCGATGAGCAACGGCACGACAACCGCGAGCGCGCCGGGGATGATCATCTCGCGCAGCGCGCTCTGCGTGCTGATGGCGACGCAGGCCTTGTAATCCGGCTTGGTTGTGCGCTCCATGATGCCGGGGATCTCGGCGAACTGGCGCCGCACCTCCAACACAATTTCATAGGCCGCCTTGCCCACCGCCGTCATCGTCAGCGAGGCGAAGAGGTAGGGCAGCATGGCGCCGATCAGCATACCGGGGATCATCGAGGAGCTGAGAAGGTCGAGCGATTCGATGTTGGCGGCCTGGACGTAGGCGGCCATGAGCGCGAGCGCGGTGAGGACGGCCGAGCCGATGGCGAAGCCCTTGCCGGTGGCCGCGGTGGTGTTGCCGAGGCTGTCGAGCGCGTCGGTGCGGTCGCGCACTTCATCGGGCAGGTCGCTCATTTCGGCGATGCCGCCGGCGTTGTCGGCGACGGGGCCGTAGGCATCGGTGGCGAGGGTGATGCCGAGCGTGCTGAGCATGCCGACGCCGGCGAGGGCGACGGCGAAGAGGCCGTTGTCGCCGCCGAGCCAGAGCGCGAGCATGATGGCGACGGCGACGATCAGGACCGGCGGAAGGGTGCTGTTCATGCCGACGGCCAGCCCCTCGATGATGAGGGTGGCGGAGCCGGTCTCGGCCTTCTGGGCGATGCCCTGGGTCGGCTTCTCGGTGTAGCTGGTGAAATATTCGGTGAACCAGCCGATGCCGTTGCCGGCGACGAGGCCGACGAGCACGACGGCGAAAAGGCTCCAGCTGACGCCGGTGTAGAGGACCACGCCGGCGGTGAAGATAAGGACGAGCACGGATGCGCTGTAGATGGCGCGGCGCAGCACGCCGAGCAGGTCTTCCTGGGAGGCGCCCTCCTGGGCGCGCACGAGGAAGGTGCCGATGAGGGCGGCGATGACGCCGACGCCGGCGACGAGGAAGGGCAGGATGATGCCGGCGCCGTTGGCGACGACCGCGCCGAGCGTGGCCGCGGCGATGATGGAGCCGCTGTAGCTCTCGAAGAGGTCGGCGCCCATACCGGCGACATCGCCGACGTTGTCGCCCACGTTGTCGGCGATGACCGCGGGGTTGCGCGGGTCGTCTTCGGGGATGCCCTGCTCGACTTTGCCGACGAGGTCGGCGCCGACATCGGCGGCCTTGGTGTAGATGCCGCCGCCGACACGGGCGAAGAGGGCGATCGAGCTGGCGCCGAAACCGAAGCCGGTGATGTAGCGCATGTCGCCGTCGAAAAGGAAATAGAGAATGGTCATGCCGAGCAGGCTGAAGCTGACGACCGCCATGCCCATGATCGAGCCGCTGCTGAAGGCGACGCGCAGGCCGTCGTCGAGGCTTTTGCTGGCGGCGGCGGTCGTGCGCACATTGGCGCGTACCGCGATGAACATGCCGAGGTAGCCGGCCGCGCCGGATGCGATCGCGCCGAGAACGAAGCTGAGCGCCGTCTGCCAGGCGAGAAAGATGGCGATGATGACGGCGGTGACGACGACAAACCCGCCGAGGAAGGTGTACTCGCGGTTGAGAAATGCGGCTGCGCCTTCCTGGATGGCGGCGGCGATCTCCTGCATGACCTGGTTGCCGTTGTCCATGGCGAGGACGCGGCGCGTCTGCACGAGGATATAGATGAGGCCGAGAAGGGCGATTACGAGGGCGAAAGTGATCGCCGGCGTGTCGGCAACTGTCTGCATAAGGCGAAGCGGCAGCGCGTGCAGCAACATCGAGAGATCCTCCGGGTAGCGGCCGGTGGCCGGTGGCTGGAACAACCTGTAAACCAAGTAAGTTTACCGCCTTTCGCTGAGTGGAAAAAATCGGCGATGTGCGTTATTTTGGTCAGGGTTGCGGATGTCATTATCATCACAATGCGAGACTTTCGCATGGCTGAAGGCCGCTGGGTGCTTTCGCGGCGGTGACCAGTTACGGACAGGGGAGATTAATGGCTGAACAGACGGTTTCCGAGCTGCTGGACCTGAGCGGGAAGGTGGCGATTGTAACGGGTGCGGCCGGCTGGCTGGGCGCGGCGATGAGCCGCGGGCTGGCCGAAGCGGGCGCGACGGTGGCGGTGACGAGCCGCGATGGGGAGCGGGCTGAAGCCTTTGCGGCGACGTTGCCCGGCGGCGGCCACGCCGGTTTCGGGCTGGCGCAGGACGACAGCGAGGCGATCCCGGCGTTTGTGGAGGCGGTGGTTGCGCGGCTGGGCCAGGTGGACGTGCTGGTGAACAACGCCTACGGCGGCACCGCGCCGAGTATCGACACGGCCAGCGCGGAGGATTTCAACCGGGCCTATCACACGGGCGTGACCGGCTATTTTCTGCTGGCGCGGGAGGTTGTGCGCCATCTGCGCGGGCGGGACGCGGGCGGCTCGATCGTCAACATCGCCAGCATGTACGGGGTCGTTGCCAGCTACCCGGAGGCGTATTCCGGTTTCGATATGAACAGCCCGCCGAACTATCACGGGCTGAAGGGCGGCCTGATCCACCTGACGCGGCATCTGGCGGCCTACTGGGCGCAGGACGGGGTGCGGGTGAACGCGATCAGCCCGGGGCCGTTCCCGTCACTGAATGTGCGGGAGGCGGAGCCGGCGTTTGTTGAAAGGCTGGCGGAAAAGGTACCGATGAAGCGGATGGGCGAGCCGGAGGAGCTGAAGGGGATCGTGGTGCTGCTGGCGAGCGAGGGCAGCAGCTACATCACGGGGCAGAATATCCTGGTGGACGGCGGCTGGACAGCGTGGTAGGAGGGCAGTGGCCGGTGGCCAGTGGCCGGTGGTCAGTTGCCAGTGGTCAGTTGCCAGTTGCCAGGGGTTCGTGGTTCATGGACGGCGCTGACTGCGGTAAACCGGAATTAGCAGACGCGAACTAACAAGACTGTGAGGCACCTAATTATGACTGAGATCGGACGGGGGAAAGAGCTGCTCGATACGCCGACGCTGTGGGTGGACCTGGATGTGCTGGAGGCGAACATCGCGTTGCTGATGAAGAATTTCCGCGCCGCCGGGGTGAACTGGCGGCCGCATACCAAGGGCATCAAAATACCGGCGATCGCGCATAAGATGATCGATGCCGGCGCGATTGGGGTGACGTGCGCGAAGGTGGGCGAGGCGGAGGTGATGGCGGCGGCGGGCGTGACCGACATTCTCATCGCCAACCAGGTGGTGGGGCCGCAGAAGTACGCGCGGCTGGCCGCGCTGCAGCGGCACGCGAATGTGAAGATCGCGGTCGACAACACGGCGACGCTGGACGATCTGAGCGCGGCCGCGCTGGACATCGGCGTCGAGATTCCTGTCCTGGTCGAGCTGAATGTGGGGATGAACCGGGCCGGCGTTACGCCGGGCAGCGCGGCTGTGGCGCTGGCGGGGAAGGTCCACGAGCAGGACGGCCTGCGGCTGGCGGGGCTGATGGCGTGGGAGGGGCATACGCTGTCGGTGGAGGACGCGGAGGATAGGGCGGAGGCGATCAAGCATTCGATCGGGCAGCTGGCCGGTTCGGCGCAGGCGTGCCGGGAGGCGGGGCTGCCGGTGGAGATCGTGAGCTGCGGCGGCAGCGGCACAATGTATGCGACCATGCACCAGCCGGAGGTGACCGAGATCCAGGCCGGGGGCGCGATCTTCGGCGACGCCACCTACCAGACGTGGGGTGTGCCGACGGACCCGGCGCTGTTCGGGCAGGTGGTGGTGACGAGCCGCCCGGCGCCGGACCGGATCATTACCGATGCGGGGTTCAAAACGCTGCCGGGCACGGAGCGGCAGCCGCTGCCGGTGGCGCTGGAAAACGTGGTCAACATCTCGCCCTCGGCGGAGCACGGGGTGATCACGCTGTCGGCGTCGAACGAGAGTGTAGAGGTGGGCGACGTGCTGGATTTCATTGTCGGCTACGGCGACGCGACGGTCTTCCTGCACGACGCGCTGTACGGGGTGCGCAAGGGCGTTGTGGAGACGGTGTGGTCGATCAGCGGACGCGGGAAGCTGCGGTAGTGGATAAAGGGTAGCGGACTGTATCGATATGAAGTAACGATGAAATCAACGGAAGAGATTCTCACGATTCTTGACCATAAGAAGCCTGAACTTGAGCGACGCTTCGGCGTGCGGCGAATCGGGCTTTATGGATCGTATGCTCGCGGTACACAGACCGAAAAGAGCGACATTGACCTGGTGGTGGAACTGAAGGAACCGAAATTCGACGCGCTGGCCGGCCTGTACATCTACATGGAGCAGGTCCTGGGGAACGAGGTGGATATCCGGCGGCTCGGTCAAAAAATTGACACTCCCTTTGTGCGGCGAATCGAAAGAGAGGCATTGTTCGTATGAATGACGCCGTGCGAGATTGTGAATGGGTGGGGCGCCGGATTAGCAGACGCAAAAGAGGACAGCCATGAACATCGACGTCGTTGAACTTGCGAGCGAACTGGTTGCGATGCCTTCGGAAACGCCGACGAGTAACCGGGCGATCTCCGATTATCTGCGGGGTGTGCTGGAGGCGGGCGACTTCGCGGTCGAGGAGTGCGCGTACATCGACGAGTTCGATGTGGAGAAGGTGAGCCTGGTGGCGAAGAAGGGCGCGGGCGCGGGTGGATTGGGCCTTTTCAGCCATTCGGACACGGTGCCGGGGGACGCGGGCTGGGAACCGTTCGCGCCGGAGGTGGCGGATGGGCGGCTGGTGGGCCGGGGCGCGGCCGATATGAAGGGGCCGCTGGCGGCGTCGGTTGCGGCGGCGTGCCGGTTCGATGCGGGCGACCTGCAACGTCCGCTGGTTATCGGGGTTACGGCGGACGAGGAGCGGGGGCACGTCGGCGCGCACGACATTGTGGAGCGCTCGCAGACGTTGACGGGCGGCTGGCCGCAGTACTGCATCGTGTGTGAGCCGTCGGAGCTGCAGCCTGTCTACGCGCACAAGGGCGGCGCGGGCATCACGGTGACGGCGCACGGCGTCGCGGCGCACTCGAGTACCGACAGGGGCACGTCGGCCAACTTCCGGATCGCGCCGTTCCTGGCGGAGATGGCCGAGCTGGCGCCCGTATTCAAGAGCGAAGAACGTTTCCAGAACCCGCTTTTCGACCCGCCGACAAACGGCTTCAACATGGTGCTCAGCGACGGGGGCACGGCGACCAACGTGACGGCGGCGCGCACGGTGGCGCGCCTGAGCATCCGCGCGATGCCGGACGCCTGCTTCGAGGAGGCGGTGCAGATGGTGCTGGACCGCGCCGAAGCGCACGGGCTGGAGGTGACGCACAGGAGCATCGGCCCCTTTTTCGCCAGTGCCGACGGCCCGCTGGCGCAGGCGGCCTGCCGGGCAACGGGCGCGCCGCGGGCGATCACCGTGCCCTATGGCACGGAGGCCGAGTGCTACCAGGACTACATGGAGGCGCTGGTGCTGGGGCCGGGCAGCATCGCCCAGGCGCACACGGTGGGCGAGTGGATTGCGGTGGCGCAGCTGCGTGAGGCGGTGGAGGTGTATACGCGGCTGATCGGGGCGCTGTGCGGGTAGGGCGCGTGTGGCCGGTCGCGACCGCTCTTGCGGCCTATAGCGCCGCCAGACCCGAGGAAACGTTGCCCGCGTCCACAGCTCTCCCAAAATCCGGTAACCCGACTCCAGTCGAATTCCGATTTTGGGTGATCTACTTCCAAGACCGGAGCAAGGAACGACAACAATGAACACGCAGGTATCGTTCTCGAAGGAGGCGCTGGCCACATTTTGCCAGCAGCACGGCATCAGACGGCTGGCCGTCTATGGTTCCGCCCTTCGGGATGATTTTGGGCCCGACAGCGATATCGATCTTCTGGTCGAGTTCGAGCCAGACCGCATTCCCGGGCTGCTTGGGGTCGCCGGCATGGAGTTGTCGCTGACTGACCTCTTTGCCGGGCGAAAGGTCGACTTGCGAACAGCAGAGGATCTGAGTCCCTACTTCCGGCAGGAGGTTTTGGAGACGGCGGAAGTGCAGTATGCGAGGGCATGACGAGACTCATTTGTCGCGGCCGGTACGCACGGCGGTTTCGCGGGGCAACCGATCCCGGTGAAGTGGTCGAAGTTGGCGAAGTAGACTTAACACAACGGGAGCTTTCATAAGCGGGTTGTTGGGATTCAGCTGGTTGGCCCGATTGGCCTGCGCCGCTTGATAGGCCTCGTTGTTCTGGTTGGCGTGGTGGTCTCGCTCCTCGTTGGAACAGTTGTTTTCCTCGTTGCTGTCCTTGTCTCCCTTCGTTTCTCCTCCTTGTACTCATAAAACCTGGCCGGGCGTAGGCATCTGTTGCGGCGCGTGGTTACGCAGTGTATTGGGCGATGACCTGGTTCAGGTTGTCGGTCATGGTTGCGAAGGTCTCGCGCGGGTCGGCAGCCTCATTGACGACCTGATTGCGGGCTTCGCTGAACTCGGCGATCCACTCGACCCAGCCGACCCACTCCCAGGGCGTTGAGTGGCTGAGCGAATCGATGCAGACGGCGGCGTTGTCGTCAGGACGGAAATGCGTAGCGGCGGTCAGCTGCTTGAGGCTGGGGAGGTCGCCGGCCAGCTCGTGCCAGACTGTCTGCGCTTCTTCATTGGCGCCGAAAATGACCCAGCTCCAGGCCGTCTCGGCGTGGGCGGCGGCCGACTGGCTGACGACCCAGAGCCAGTGGGAGCCGGCGGTGTAGGGTTCCTGTCCGGCAACGCGCGGGGGGAAGGGGACGATGCTGTAGTCGACGTCGGGAACGAGGTCTTCGAGAACGCGCCGGTAGACCGGGTGGCCGATCTGCATGGCGGACTTGTCGAGGACGAACTGTTCCTCGGGGCTGAGGAAGGAGAGGAAGTCGTCGTCGCCGGCCTCGGCGGAGAGCGTGCAGAACCAGTCGAAGGCCTCGAAGATGGCGGGGTAGTCCTGCCAGACCAGCTGATTGGAGGCCGGGTCGATCCAGGCTGCGCCCTCCTCTTCGCGCTGGAGGTACTGCTGGAAGAGGATGGTGAGCCAGGCGCTGGCGTAGCCTGTATTGCAGCCGATCTGTGAAATCTTGCCGTCGGTTTGCACGGCGAGGGCCTGGGCCTGGCTGAAGAGCTCGTCGAGGTCGGAGAAGGGGGCGGCGGGGTCGAGCCCGGCCTCTGCGTAGAGGACGTTGTTGCGGAAGACGACCAGGGTCTGGACGTCGACGGGCAGGCCGTAGTAGCGGTCGTCTTTTTTGGCGCGTTGCACGGTCCAGGGCAGATAGGTCGCCTCGATCTCGGCGTTGCTGAGGAGCAGCTCGCTGACGGGGAGGATGTGGCCGCCGGCGATGTGGTTTTCGGCCAGCCCCATGGGGATGCGGTAGGTATCGGGTGGGTCGGCGGCGGCCGCGGCAGCGGTGAGATGGTCCCAGTAACCGCTCCAGGATACCGGTTGGATCTCGATCGTCAGCCCGTCGTTCTCCTCTTCGAACCGTTCCTTGAGCGCTTCGACCGCGGCGCGGTGTCCTGTCGAGAAGGGCTGCCAGTGGGTGAGGGTCGGGCCTTCGGCGTCGGGCGGAGGGGTTTTGGAGGCCATCCGGGCCTCTTCGGGCGGCAGGGGTGGGAGGGTACAGGCGGCGAGTGCGGCGGCGGCCGGGGCGGCGGCGGCGAGTTGGAGGAGTTGACGGCGGCTCCATCTTCTGTCGATCATTTGGCGCGTCTCCTTGCGGCGGGGGGCGAAAGTTGGTCAACAACGGGGCGCATCCGTCTGGATGCGCTACCGTCTGCCGGGCTTAAGGGAGGGGGACTGCGCTCGCGCACGTGGGGCAGAAGATCAAGTATAGCCGATCCGGCGCGCCGTTGCAAGGGTTGATGGGCTGACGCAAAATACAGGGTTGCCTTTTTTCCAGCCAGCATCTATCATGCCTTGTGGCCAGTGGATGAAATTCGGCTCCATGCCGTGTGATTGGTGGGCCGCGGTTCGCGCAATCCTATATCCCTGGCTTTTTGTTGTTCACGCCTCCATGCGAGAGAATCGGCATCAATTCGTTTCTTTCGCGTGTAATACCTTCCGTAGCCAGCCTTCCGTTTGTCGTCAATATCCAGCACCACTCGAAAAGCGTCTCCAAGATATTTCACGTATCATTCTTCTCGACCTTCGTAAAGGTTAAGGCGACGAGGAGGCGTGTTACAGGGCATCAGCAGAGCAGTTGAGAGCAACTCGGAAAAGGATAGTTCATGTCAAAAAAACCGCCGTCTAATTTTGAGATGCTCGATATACCCGTCGGGGCTACCCTCACCTTCAAGAATCAGGAAGATACTATTTGCGAAGTTACCAAGCAAGACCCGCCGCAAGTACGTTACAAAGGAGATGTCGTCAGTGTGACCGAAGCAGCAAAGAGGGCGCGTGGGAATGATGGAGACATAAATGGAAATGTATGGTGGCAGTATGAGGGTGAATTGCTTACAAAGCGCAGGAAGCGAATGGAAGAGGAAATGAAGGTAATGGACGACCTGGTACAATTGGGGAAAGAATTCGATGCTATGGAGACGGGTCTGGAAAGTCCAGATAGCGAAGGAGAGGCTTCCGAAGGGCAAGTTCATGGTTCAGATGGAGAATACGTTCAGAAAACTTTATCCGAGCTTGAGAAATTAGTTCCTGTTCTGTATCGTCTTGAAACGGAACGTCTATCTGTACGACAATGGGTTGTGAAATACTATTTTCGTTGTATAGATGTTTTGCCTGAAAGGTTACAACGGCAAGTCGAGATACTCCTTCGCCTTTGAATTCGACATGTTTGGAAATAGCGACGGTAGGGCTTTTGGGACTCACTCTGCCGCGTACAGTCCTGTGATGCTAGTCGGTTGGCAGTCCACAGGGCGGCATTCAAAGTCCAGCGGGCGGTCGTGAGTTGAGCTTGGCCCCAAGATCTGGACCAGTTGCTAAGGTGTCCTCTGGCGCGAAAGCGGGTCACCTCATCCTCACTGCTGGCTAGGAAACGCTCTACGCATCTACAACAGATCTCTGCTTTTTCAATCCCCAACTCCGGCAACCCTTCCACTATCTTAACCGTCTCCAGGCTGACGCTGATGACTTTGGCGATGCAGGCGGAGGATGTATTGCGGGTCGTCGGGGCGGTTGGGGTCGTTGAGGATGCCGCTGCGTTTGTCGGTCTTGACGCGGTACTGGTCGATGACCCATTCGGGGGCGGAGCGGTTGCCGAGGCGGCAGTTGAAGGCTGCGGCGGGGATGCCGTCGAGGGTGAGGAAGTCGTTACTTGCGCGCCGGATATACGTCGTGATGGGTGATCAGCGCCTTCAGTTCGACGGCTACGTCAAAGTCGTCGCTCGTGTATCCGCCGATCGAAGCATGGGAGGGATCGCCGGGCTGCGGGTCTGAGAACACATCCGGCGAGTTGCCGGCGGCGATAATCGCTTCCTTGGCTGCTGCAACGCCGAGAACGGCAAAACGACCATTGGGACGGAGGGAAATCTGGATAACCTGTCGAATTTCCTGGATCGCGAGATCCCGATCCGGCCCGAAATACTCAAGCCAGTTTACCGACAGTGAAGACTCGCGCTCTCTGAGTTCAAAGGCCGCTATCTTGGGTAGACCGCCTGAGCCCATGGCGCTCGGTTTGCAGTAGCGAGCGACGTGGTCCTGGTCAGGGAGTTGCTGCCTGCTCATGGCAGCCCTAAACGGGAAGTAAACGCTTGAATGGCCGGCATGATGCTATTCTTGGAATAGACACCGCTGGACCGCAGCCTTTCCTTGCCCCGACCGACCGGGCCGGAAACTGCGGCGTACTGAATCGATCCTGAAGGAAGAAATTTCATCGCCAGAATGCCATCTCCCTGTCCCCAATAACGCTCGTCGGGGCGAACCCATATTACAGAGGGCGTCAGCGGCGGCGGCTCGCGTTCAGCGGGTATTCGCCATTCTGCCTCCAGGAACCCTTCGGGGCCGACGCCGACTTCGGGAAGCGGCAAGCGGTCTTCGTGCATAAAAAAGTCGGCAAAGGACCGCAATGACTCAAGCACCAGATCCGGCTCATCCGGGTCGTCAGCAATTTGTGCTCTGAGGTGGTTGAGCCTGTCAGCAATTGCAGCGAGACCGTATCCCCGCATTGCAGCCACAATCTCTTCTACACTACCGGCAACTTTGGTGAACGAATGGCATAGGGACGCCCTGATAGAGATCTGCACCGAACCAAGCGGGGAGATTTCCTGAAATGTGTAGGAAGCGTCCGATATTTCCGGCCCTCTGTTGTGCCGAAGATGGGCGGAGAGCGGAGGGTCCCATCTCCAGTTCTCTACTGGAATGGACCACGTTCCAGAGTCCGGCTCGTATTCGATCCCACCTGCCAACTGTGCGGGAACCTCCAGACCGAACCTGCTACCCCAATGGAGGTTTTCCTGCGTATCCCGGTAGGTTGGAGTCCACTCCAAGTGGGGAACGCCGGGCCCATACGGAATCTCAACCAGAGCATGTTCTTGGGGCGGGTCTTCAGACGGCAGAGTACCCAAAACGCTCTCAAAGGATCTGTCGTCCCTTTGAACGACTATTGTCACTGGTGGTCGCTCCCAAAGAGTTGATGTAGGGCTTCTTCTATCGAGTTCTGATGGACCGCCCACTTGCCTATCGCGGCGATCAGTTCGTTTGCTTCCAGTGGGCCGGGATGATGAACGTTGCAATCGATTACAGCTGCGTCAACCGGTTCTTCACCTGCACGCGTTACTTGCGCACCTTGTATGGACATATTGACGATCGCGTCGGCGACAGATTTGTTCACATCAAATGTAAACTGCGGTTTCATTCTGAGATCTAACAGAGAATGAGTTTGAACATCTGCGTTTAGGAACCGCTCCGTAATCCATTGCCTCGAGTCCTCGAGAGGTGTCCAGACCTGACAATTCAGTCCAAGACTACGATAAGGAACAAGACGCACTTTGTCGATGTATCTTGTAGCAAGATCATGCAGTTCGTAATAATCCTGGAATTCTCCGTCGCAAGGCTCCACGATGCGCAACGCTCCTTGGTCCAGCATCCATTGGGGTCGCTCATTGTATTGGATCACTGACAAGTCGCGAGTGGTCATGGACTCAAGGACTTCCCAGTCCGGCGGAATGATGCCTTGTACTGTAAGAAAGTCGGGCGTGAGGATCGACGGGTTGTGATGATTGGCAGTCACAACGACACTTACGGATGTCAAAACAAAGGAGAGTTCGTACGCCATAGGGTTTCCCGGATGGAATCCAAGGTGGAAATCAGGCCGATCCCACAGATGTGGAATGGCGCCAAGGGAAATCGTATTACGACGAGCGGGGGACAGTCAATGAATGAAGGCACGAGGCCAACACTGATTCTTAAGAGTCTCTGTCATTTTGAGTATAGAGAGAGATGTACAGTTGTCAACCCGCGCCGATAGCAACAGTGAACCGGGCTTTGCCTGTCAGATTATACATTCATGTAGTTCAAAGAGAGAGTATTGAACACTCCAGTTTGGATTTTCCGCAGGCGCATGACGCCTTACTGACATTCCTCTTTGATCCCTAACTGTGGCAACCCTTCCACGATCTTCACCGTCTCCAGGCTGACGCTGATTACTTTGGCGATGAGGCGGAGGATGTACTGGGGGTCGTCGGGGCGGTTGGGGTCGTTGGTGATGCCGCTGCGTTTGTCGGTTTTGACGCGGTACTGGTCGATGACCCATTCGAGGGCGGAGCGGTTGCCGAGGCGGTAGTTGAAGGCTTCGGGGGGGATGCCGTCGAGGGTGAGGAAGCGGTTGTAGGTGAGCTGGGTCCTGTCTTTGGAGAGGCGCATTTTTTCGACGCGCCAGTCGAGGGGGGCGTCGGGGGTCTCGATCTGGGCGAGGGGGTATTGGGGCTGGTCTTCGTAGTGCACGTGGATGTGGGCGAGGCGGGCGCCGGCTGCGGCGAAGGCGCGGAAGTCGGGGGCGAAGGGGATGCGGGGCAGCTCGCGCTTGAGGTTGGCCTGGTAGCGTTCGCGGTAGACGGGGTGGTGGAGGAGGCCGTAAACGTAGTGGAAGATGTCCCACTTGGTGATGGTGTCGTCGCGGTAGTGGGCGCGGAAGCGGTCGAGGGCCCAGTCGGTGATGTTTTCGCGGCGGTTGCTGCCGTCCTCGTCGTAGGTGTAGAAGGGGAAGCATTGAAAGGCGTCTTTCGCTGCCACAGCGTGTAAGTCGGGAATCAAATCCCGTCACAAAAGTACTAAACTCGGCGCGAAGCCGTGATCACTAACGATGATTGCTCGATTCTCTGTTTCGGTCCTCAATGTGGGGAAGATGAACGGAAACACATAGACAGCCTCGTTCATAACACGACAAAAGTAAAGATTTCCAATTGTAAAAGGGCGATAAAGAGCGGTCCTCACTTGGTGTGACGAAAACACAGTGGTTCTCCCTCGCTTTACGTCCTGCTTAAGCGAATGACTCCACTTGAGCTTCTTATCTTCATTCATAACGAAGTCATCAACGGTTGCTTCTAGGTCACTGCGCTGTTTCCACCCAAATACTTGCTCGTTATATGTTTTGATTGTCCGATTCATGTTTTCGGCGAGCTTTTCGCTGCGAAAGTTGTACGCCCATGCGTCACGCCCCGTACTAACGCCCCGGCTATACGACTTGAATATCACATCAATTGCTTCTCCCCTTTGACCGCCTTTGCTTCCTTGCTCCCCAGCGGCACGAAAATCCTCAAATTCAGGGTGGAGACCTTCTGTCAGCCATGTGTGCCGCTTGTCGGGCGTGACAGGCTTCCAATCGACATTGTCGTGCTGTTTCTTATCATTGAGAAAACGGTACTTTTCGTCTTTGCGCCAGAACTCGTCTACGCGGGCGTAGTAGACCTCGGTCCGGGCGGGGGACCTATCAAGTTTCTTGACGAAAAAGCTAATGCTAACACCGACCTGAATGCCAAAGACATTGTGGGTCGTACCAGAGAGCTTGGGATTCTTGCGGACGTTTCCGCCCATATCGAGGATGTAGATGCAGTCGAAATCGTCTGCAAGATGTTTGCGGATCCCGTCGGATGCTACACCGTCGAGAAATGCGTTATTAGTCACTAAAGCGACCACGCCTTCCTCGCCGACGCGATCTGACGCCCAGCGTATCGCCTTTACATAGGGGTCTGCCAAGGTATTCTTGTTGGTCGCCTTTGAGTCCTTTGAGTATGTCTCCTTTACCCGCTTGTCAACCGTCGGGTACTTGCGATTCTTGTTGTTGTCGTTCTCGTTGACCTGCCCCACGTTGTAGGGCGGATTGCCGATGACCACGAACATCGGCGTCTTCTTCTGACTCTCGACGCGCTGCGTGTTCTCCGGCGCAAACATCGACATCTGCCGGTCCTCGGCGAGGTCGAAGGTGTCGACGAGGCAGATGCCCGCGAACGGTTCATAGACGCCGGTGGCGTCGTAGTACTCGTGCTCGATGTTCATGCTGGCGATGTAGTAGGGCAGCAGCATGACCTCGTTGCAGTGCAGCTCCCCCTTGTACTTGCGCTCGAGCGCGGTGCGCGGGATCTCGCGCATCATGCGCACGATGAAGTTGCCGGTGCCGACGAAGGGGTCGATGATGTGCACGCCCTCGTCGGCGAGGGAGCGGCCGAACTCGCGCTCGAGGATGACGGCGACGCTGCGCACCATGAAGTCGACGATCGGCTGGGGCGTGTAGACGATGCCGTGGGTGTCGGCGACCTTGACGGAAAAGCCCTGGAAGAACTGTTCGTAGACGGTGTTGAGGAAGTGCTGTTTTTGGGAGAAGTCGCTGATGGTGGCGGCGGTGCGCTCTATGGCGGCGTAGAAGCGGTCCAGTTTGGACAAAAACTCGTCGCGGCTGAAGGCGTGTGAGGTAAGCGCGTCGATGACGTTTTCGATCTCGAAGGCGATGACGTTGCGGCGGGTGAAGGCGGGCCGGTTGAAGACGGTGCGAAAGAGGCGCTCGGTGAGCAGGTGCTGGATCAGCATCTCCTCGACGGCGGCCTCGGAGAGATTGGGGTTGATGGACTGACGGCATTTATCCAAAAAGGCGGCGAAGGCGGTAGTGAAGGCTTGGTTGCTCTTCCGCTCCTGCTGGATCAGCTCGGCCAGGCCCTGACCGATGTCGGCGACCCTGTCCTTGAACTGGGCGACGGCCTCTTCCCAGGCGGCGTACTCCTGGGGGCGGTAGGCGAAGAAGGCCTGGAGCGTTTCGATGAGCTGGGCGGGGTCGGTGAGGTCGTTGTCGAGGAGCATGCGCCCGTTCTGCCAGAGGATGGCCCGTTGGGGGGTCTGGAAGAGGATGTTGTCGCGCGGGTAGCCGGCGGCGAATTTGCGTTCGACTTCGGCGGGCAGGTCGTCGTGGATGTCTTTGGCTTCCCAATAGCCGTGGGTGAGGCGAAAGTCGTCGATGAGGGCGCCGTCGACGATGATGCGCCGGCCGCGGCGGGGGTTGACGGCGTGCTCGGGCACGAGGGTCCAGCCACACTGGCGGGCGCAGTGTTGGAGGAGGGTCTGGAAGGCGGCGCGGACGGCGGTTTCGTGGGTGACGCCGAGGTTGGCGAACCGGTCGAGGGCGGCGTAGTAGGATTTGATGGGTTTGTGGGTGGGTTTGAGGTTGAGGGTGGGCATGGCTGAGTGGCCGCGGCTGCGTCATGGCGGAGTGGATATTCTACTATCATACTACATTCGGTAGCGTACCAGTGACACCCAGGGCCAGCTGAAGAGGACAGGGTGGACCCTTGCCAGTCCGACGCTGCAGAGTAGAGGAAACGATATGGTGGATACCACCGCGCTGCCGAAGGACTTTCTGGCCCTCTCCAAAGACGAGCACTTGCGATTCAAAGAGTGGTCGCAGGATATGGACAGGGGGAGATGGTATCAGCGGATTGAAGCGGAGGCGGAAGAGGGAATGGGAGATTTTCTGATCTTTGATCACGTCGCGATCGAGCTGGAAGGCGAACTCCCTCAACTCTGATCCCGCCGCACAACACGCCAATTCCAGAACCGTTTCGTGAGGCTGCCAGGGTCCATGCGGAGGGCTGTCAGCCGGCCGCATTCGCCTGAATGCACCTTATTTTTCCCATTTCGTGGTCTAACGATTGGGGCCAACCATAGAATAGGGGGTCAGTCTGAACCGTGCGCGGGGGGCGTGGACTGGGAGATATGACCCTGCACAACCTGCAACAGAATGCCGGTCTGCGTACTCAAGCGATCGATCTCTGCGCTCAGCCGATCGATGTTTTGCTGTGTCGTCTGTGCAGACGCGATCAACGCCTGTTCAAAACGGTCGAGGCGGTTGTCGGCGTGAATCTGACGTTCTGCTAACTGCTCCAGCATCCGCTCGACGCGGTCAAGGCGGTTTTCGACCTGTTCCCCGCGGTTGGGGCTTTTCGTCTGTCTCGCCATAACTGCTCTCCAATCATACGTACAGTGTACGTATATTTTAGCGGGTGAAAGCCATTATGTCACATCGATTAGACGTGCTGCAGTTGTATTGCAGTGTCGTGTCAAGTGAAGTGGGCCCCAAAAACTGGACCCCGAGCTAATGTGTACAAAGGAGCAATTCACCGAGCCTGTGGAGGGGCAGTGCGGTGGTCACGAAACGGCGGCGACACACGGCGGCCCGCAAGTTTCGGATTGAAATGGGCTCCAAAATTTGGGTTATGAGGAAGGTGCACTACTGCCCGCATACGGACGCAAAACTACCCCTCGGTACTCAAAGCCCATAGAGAGCGCAAACAACCGCTTGGGTGGGGCCGCTTTGTGGCTGGCCAGGGCAATCGCATCTAAATCCGGACGCCAAAATTTCCCACGAAGGGCACCCACAAGGGGTGCCCCTACCAATTGTCAATCGTTTTCGGCTGTTTTTTCGGAGTTGGGCTCGAATCAGGTAGTGTCGCGGGGTCTTGACCCAATTAGATGCAATCGCCCTGGCCTGCTCCGGCATGAGGCGCAGGCTGGCGTAGCAGTCGTTATCCGGGGCTCCGCCTGTGCTGCTGCTGGCGTTCTTTGGAGGGATCTGCGGCCGTCTACTTCTCGCCGCCATTTATGCGGAGGGTCAGAAGAAATTCGAGGAGTTCGGCCTGCTGCGCCTGCTCCAGGTGCGCGAATGTATCCCTCTGCTCCTACGCTTCGCCGCCGTGCGCCAGGATCGCTTCCGAAATCAGCGTCGCACGTCCGTGGTGCAGGTATGGGGGCTCCGATGCGATGCCCCACAGCTTCCTCGTCAGCCAGAACCGCGTGGGGACGCCCCCCTGCTCAAGCGCCTCGTTATCGAGAAACTCACCCATGTCGTGCCGCTTCAGGTCGGTGAAGACCGGGACCAGGAAGTTTCCTTCGCCGTCCTTTTTCAGGTCCTCTATGTAGGCCGACAGGTCGACCCTGTAGGTCGCGCTGACATCCTCCGGCCGCAGGTTGTTTTCCGGGTTGAACGGGCCCGGTTCGACGAACTCCAGGCTGGCGAGCGGCATCTCCGGAATGTGGCAGTCGGAACAGCGGATCCGGTCGAAGAGGACGCGCCCGCGCGCGGCGGCCTCCCTTTCGACCCGTGTCTCCGGCGGCGCCTGCACCGGCGCGGGCAGCGTGGCCTGGAACAGGGTCAGAGCGGTGACGTCACCCACGGTCATCTCATTTGCGTAGCCGTCGGCGTCCGGGTCTTTCTCCTGGCCGGCGCGCTCGGTCGGCAACATTCCGTGGTGATGCAGCAACGCGTTGTTGGAGAACTCGCGCAGTGACACAACCGCGCCTTTCTGGTGAAAGGGGCGGATGATCAGATCGGCGTCCACGCCCTCGACGTGCGAGGTGTCTACGCTGCCTTCGGGATGGCATGTGAGTGTGCCGAAACCGACGCCCTTGGTCGCCAGCGCCGCGGTGACGGCCCGACCTGTGCGAGTCGCCTGGTCGCACGCGGACGCGCGCAGAGCGTGCAGCTCGGTCGTCATCTCGCGGGCGAGAAGCTCGATGAAGCCGGCGCCGAAGATGCTGACCGTGTTGCGTTCGTTGCCGACCGTTTTCAAGGTCTGGTTCGGCCCGTTCTCTACCGGGTCGCCATCGAAGTTGACGAAGGGGTTCTGTTGTGCCAGCACGAAGACGTTGGCCACGTTATCGCCGCCGCCGCCGGTCGCGGGGAGATTGTGGCAACCCCTGCATGAGTTTGCGTCGGGGGCGGAGATGCGATTGAAGTTGTCCGGCATCGCCCGCCTCTTGCGGACCAGCCCCGTTCCGGTCAGCTCAGGACGACCTGCGCCGTCAAGCGAGTTAAAGCTGGCGCTGAAGATCGCTCGACCGTGCTCGGTCAGTTCTTCCAGGGTGAGATGTCCCGCTTCAATCTCTTCCTGGCTGATGTGCTGTCTTATGGCCGGTTCTTCGCCGATAACCGGCAGGGAGGGTGTCGAACGTGTGGTCTGGGAACCCTCGACCGTGAAGGAGAAGAGGGCTAAAACGGCGGATCCCCCGAGGGCTAGCAGGAGTCCGAGCACAAACGCCTTTGTCATCGCAGGACTCTACAAGGTTGCACTGCTTCCTTGACACGGTACTTCCTCAACAAAGTAGCATACACGGACGCGCGTTTCCGTATGATTTTGCACAATTTCCGGTGCATCATGCTCTCGATTCAGGCAGACGGATGCCTGGCGCGCTGGAACGGGAGATCTTGAGGCGGACGGCAGCTTCACGGGCCAGCGCAATGGTGACAACGCGATGGTGACAGCCCAGCCGTCGCCACCATCACCATCTTCGCCTTCCTGCAGCATTACAATGCCTTCATGGAGCCGTTGATCTACATCTCAGAAAGCGATATGTACACCCTTCCCCTCGGGCTTCTCTGGTTCAAGGGGCGCTTCGGCAACTTCTGGCACCTGGTGATGGCGGCCTCGATGATCACGATCGCGCCGGTTATCCTCATATTCTTCTTCGCCCAGCGCCAGTTCGTGCAAGGTGCGCAGTTCACCGGCCTGGCGGGACGTTAAGTCCAGTAGATAGAAAATCGTGATTCGCGGCCGGTGGGCCGGATTGGGCCTCTGGCCCGTTTCAGCGCGCGTAGAGGCGCGCGTAGTGGTAGTAGTGGGTGAGGATGCGCTGGAGGTAAAGGCGGGTCTCGTCGTAGGGGAGCAGCTCGATGAAGAGGGCTTCGTCGGGCGCGGTGCGACCGAACCAGACATAGGCGTTGCCGGGGCCGGCGTTGTAGCCGACGAGGGCGGCGACGTCGTTGTTGTGGGCGAAGTCGCGCACCCAGCGCAGGTAGTATGCGCCGAAACGGACGTTGACCGAGGGAAGGTTGAGCAGGTCGACGGAATAGTTGGGGTAGTTGAGGCGTTGCGCGATCTCTGCGCCGGTGCTGGGGATGATCTGGGTGAGGCCCTGCGCGCCGGCAAAGGAGCGGGCGGGCAGCTCGAAAAGGCTCTCCTGAAAGATGAGGCTGTAGATGAGGAGAGGATCGATTTCAACGGCCGCGGCCTCCCTTTCTACCAGGAAAGAGTAGTGCCTGGGATAGGCGATGCGCTGGAGGAAGAGGGGCGCGCCGGCTACCTGCCCGGTGGGGTTGAGTTTAATCAGATGATAGGCGGCGCTGATCGAGAGGCGGTTGGCGCCGAGGGCGTCGAAACGCAGCATGAGGGGATAGAGCGCGCCCGGGTCGTCGCGGTAACGCCAGTAGGCCAGTTCGAGCAGCCTCAAGCCTTCGGCGCGGCGGCCCGTCTGTATGAGCAGCTCGCCGCCGCCGAAGTCGGGGTCGTCGGCGACTGCTTGCGGAAGGTCCGATGGTGCGGCGCCGTCGACGGTGTCCGGCGCATCGGAAACTCGGTCTTGCGGCGTGTCTTCAAGGGTGCGGAGCCAGTCTTCGGCAAAGGCGCGGCTACCGTCGTCGCCGGGCAGCGCGGGCACGCTGGCGGCAAAGGCGCCCATGCGGGGGACGAAATCCTGGCCCGGCAGCGCCGCGCCGGCTTCCAATCCCGCCAGCACACCGTAATAGGTCTCGGGCGCGCTGGCGGCGAGCTCCTGCCAGAGTGCGCGGGCCGTGTCGACCTCACCCTGGGCATGGCGGGCGCGGCCCAGCCAGTAGGGGGCGGCGTGGGGCTGCGCGTCGGGGTAGTGGCTGCGCAGACGGGCGAAGTTGTTGGCGGCCTGTGCATAGCGCCCGTGGGCGAATGCGCCGATGCCGGCGACGGAGAGCGCAGCGGCGGCCTGCTGGCTGTCGGGGAAGGCGTCCGTGAGGCGGAGCAGGTCGGCGACGGCCTCGTCGAATGGGTCGGCGGGGACGTCGACATGGTGCGCGGCGCTGACATCGAGGTGGACGTCGGCTTCGATTGCTGAGAGCGCGCTGAGCCAGAGGGCCTGCGGGGCGAGCGGGTCGTCGGGGCGCTCGCGGGCGAAGGTGCGGTAGATGCGGCGTCCGGCTGCGGGCGCGCCCTCGGCCGTCGCGAGTTGGGCGCGCGCCAGCCAGGCACTGCCGAGGCAGGCGCAGTCCGGGTAGTTTTCCAGCGCCTGGTCAATGGAGAGACGGGCGGCGGTCCACTGCCCCAACCCGATCTGGGCGCGGGCGATTCCCAGCCAGGCCTCTCCGGCGCGGGCGTCGTCCGGCGACTCCTGAAGAAAGCGTTCAAAGGCAAAAATGGCCGGAATGTAGGCTTTGGCGAACAGGTCGATTTCGCCGCGCAGGAAGAGTTCGACCTGCGCGTTTCTGTTCACGAGCTGGACGAGGGAGAGGTAGGCGGCATCGCTGGCCGGCTCTTCGGTCAACGCCATTCTCCAATGCGCGATGGCGGCGTCTTCATCGCCGGCGGCGGCATAGGCGATGCCGGCGCGGTAGAGATAGCTGACCAGGAAAATGGGCCACTCCCTGTAGCCGAGAATATCATCGAAGTCGGGGTCCGGCTGGTCCAGGTCTACTGCAACAAGGTCAGATTCTTCCTGTTCGGAGCCGGCCCCGGCGACTATCTGGTTGTAGACTGCGGCGGCTTCGTCCCAGCGGCCCATGCCCTCGAGAACGCCGGCCAGCCGTTCGAGAAGGCGGACCTTTTCGCGCGCGGTTGCGGCGTGATTGGCGGCCTGGCGCAATGCGTTGGCGGCCTGCGACCGCTCGCCGACTGCGAGCCAGGTATCGGCGATAATCTCCTCGACAATGCCGGCGACCTGGGGGCGCTCCTCCAGGAAGGTGCGGTAGGCGATGACGGCTTCGGCGCTGCGGCCGACACCTGCCAGCGCTTCGGCGCGCAGAAAGTCGCTGTTGATCGTAAGATGCGCCATCTCTTGGGCGGAAGGCGATGCACCGCTATCGTCCGCCGGCAGGAATTCGCCGAGGAGCCGGAACTGGTCGAGCGCGTTCAGGGCCTGGGCGGGCTTTTCACCGGCGAGATAGGAGAGGGCGAGCCGGTAGAGGATTGCGCTGCGCTGCTGCTCGAGGGAGGCGGCGGGCGTCTCCTGCTGCCGGCCAAACGCGGTCTGGGGATCGGCCAGCAGCGTGTTGAGCAGGCGCTGCTCCTGGCCGTATTCGCCGATCCGGTGGAGATAGGCGGCCTGTTCGAGCGGGGATGCCGGCGCGAGCGGCTCTGCAGTCGCGGGCGGGCGGGCGGTGGGGCTGCCCTGCGGTGATGTTGACGGTGATGTTGGCGATGATGCCGGCGATGACGACTGGTCGGAGGTCGGCGCGGCGGCGCGGGCGGTTGGCGCCGGGAGGGTCGCGGCTGCGCTGGTCGCGGTGGCCGGCGCGGGTTGGGCGGCGTCGGTGGGAATGGCAGTGGGGGTAGCGCGTCTGTCGCGGCACGCGGTCAGAATGAGGGCGAGCAGGAGCAGGATCGAGAGGGAGTTCGCCAGACGGAATCGCTCTCTCGGCCGGGAACGGGATGGGATCGGCGCGCGGTTCAATGGGTTACCCTGAATTCGACGGTTTGCCCCATTCAGCGATCATCGCAAATCGTCGAACGGTTGGATAGGAGAGGGGGTCGCGGACGTGCATGGCAAAGTATTATCAGTCGGTGGGAAGCGATCTGTCAAAGGCGCGCGGCGGTCCCGGCCGGAAGGCGGGCGGGGGCGCTCTTTTGTTTCGGAATTGGCGCTGAGCGGGGTATGATTGGGCAGGAGAGACGCGGAATGGTTTACAGACCGCTGCAAGGGAGGTTGCGGGCAATTGGCACAGGAATACAACGTGGTCGTGGGCATGGAAGTCCACGCGCAGCTGTTGACGAAGACGAAGATGTTCTGCCGTTGCAGCGCGGACTACCAGGGCGCGCCGCCGAATACGCATACCTGCCCGGTCTGCCTGGGGCTGCCGGGCGCGCTGCCGGTGGGCAACCGCGCCGCGGTCGAGGCGACGATCCGCACGGGGCTGGCGCTCAACTGTGAGATCGCGCAGACGGCCGTCTTTGCGCGCAAGAACTATCACTACCCGGACCTGCCGAAGGGTTATCAGATTTCGCAGTACGAGCTGCCGCTGTGCCGCAACGGCTGGGTGGAGATCGAGTTGCCCGACGGCGGCGTCAAACGCATCCGCATCCACCGCGCCCACCTGGAGGAGGATACGGGCAAGAACACGCACGCGGGGTTACACACGCTGGTAGACCTGAACCGGGCCGGGATGCCCCTGATGGAGATCGTCACCGAGGCCGACATTGCCAGCGCGGACGAGGCGTACGCGTTTCTGACCAAGCTGCGCTCCATTTTGCGCTACCTGGACGTGAACAGCGGCAACATGGAGGAGGGCGCGCTGCGCTGTGAGCCGAATATCAGCGTGCGCACGCCGGAGCAGGCCGCGCGCGGCGAGCTCGGCACCAAGGTGGAGGTGAAGAATCTCAACAGCCTGCGGGCGGTGCGCAACGCCATCGCCTACGAGGCCGAGCGCCAGGCCGGCGTGCTGCAGAGCGGCGGCGCGATCGAGCAGGTGAATATGGGCTGGGACGAGGACCGGCAGCGCACGGTGCTGCAGCGCTCGAAGGAGAGCAGCGAGGACTACCGCTACTTCCCGGAGCCGGACCTGCCGCCGCTGGTGGTCGACCGGCAGTGGGTGGAGGAGACGGCGCGCACCTTGCCCGAGCTGCCGGACGCGAAGGAGCAGCGCTACCTGCAGCAGTGGGGCCTGCGCGCGGAGGATGCGCGCACGATCACGAGCGAGAAGGCGGTGGCCGACTACTTCGAGGCCGCGGTCGCCGCGTACGGGCAGGAGGACGGCAACGCGCAGCGCATGGCCAACTGGATCACGGGTGAGCTGTTCCGGCTGCTCTATGCCGACGGCGAGGGGCAGGACCTGCGGCAGATCGCGGGTACGCAGGTGGAGCCGCAGCAGCTGGCCGCGCTGGTGCAGATGGTTGACGCGCGCGAGATCAACGCCAACACGGGCAAGAAGGTGCTGGAGTCGATGTACCGCAGCGGCGACGATGCGCAGACGGTTGTCGAGCGCGAAGGGCTGGCGATGGTGAGCAGTACGTCGGTCATCGACGCGGCGGTGCAGGCCGCCTTTGACGACAACCCGGACGAGCTGGCCCGCTACCGCGCCGGCGAAAAGAAACTGTTCGGCTTTTTCATGGGGCAGATGATGCGGGCGACCAAGGGCAAGGCCGACCCGCAGGCGGCGCGGCAGCGGCTGCAGGAGATGTTGGATAGTTTCTAGTTTTGCGTTTTCAGTTTTTAGTTTGTGCTGACGCCGCGATCCTCTTGCGGTTGAAATCCACACGGTTTGACGGACCTCACACACCAGAGAACGGAATCGTATGACTCTATCGCTTATCCATACGCGCAACGAGAAGGCGGCGCGCTCCGGTCACCGTACACCGGGGTTTGCCTCGCTGGAGCTGAAGTGGGACGCGGTTACGTTGTTCCGCTACATATACGAGCCGGATATGCCGCAGGCCGAGTCGCCCAAGCCGTTTTTTCACCCGGTCAACACGCTGGCGGGGGACCTGGTCACCAACTACCGCCCGCATGACCACGTCTGGCACAAGGGCATCCAGATGACGATCGCGCACCTGGACGGCCAGAATTTCTGGGGCGGGGCCAGCTTCCGGCACGGGCAGGGCTATGTGCAGCTGCCGAACAACGGCAGCCAGCGCCATGACGGCTGGGAATCGATCGGGGTGGCGGACGAGCGGTTCGCGGCGACGGAGAAGCTGTCGTGGATCACACAGGCGGGCGAGCATTGGATCGACGAGACGCGGGAAATTGCGGTAAGCGAGCTCGACGCGGACGCGGGCTACTGGGCGCTGGACTTCACGACGAGCCTGCGCAACGTAAGGGGCGAGACGCTGCACATCGGCTCGCCGACGACGGAGGGCCGTCCGCTGGCGGGGTACGGCGGGCTCTTCTGGCGCGGGCCGCGCTCGTTTGACAGGGGCGAGGTGATCACGGCGGCGGGGCACGAAGGGCCGGAGGCGATGGGCCAAGCGGCGGCGTGGCTGGCGTACACCGGCCGCCACGACGGCAGCGGCCACACATCAACGCTCGCTTTTCTCGATCACCCGGCCAATCTGCGCTATCCCAACAAGTGGTTCATCCGCCAGACGCCGTACGCGTGCGCCAGTTTTGCCTTCATGTTCGATGAGGTGTACGCGTTCGAGGCGGGGGAGACGCTGACGCAGCGCTACCGGCTGGTGATCGCCAACGGCGACTGGGATGCGGGGCGGGTCGAAGCCGAGGCCGCGGCATGGCGCGGGTGAGTGTCGCCGCCGTTTCTCGGCTATGAAGCTGTTGCTCCACCTGCAGAGTGAATTGCTTCGTTATTTGCCTTAGCTCGCTGTCCAACTTTAGGGACCAGGTTCGTCCGGTCCGGGAACGACTCAGTCGCTAAGGACAGATCATGCCACTTCATCTGGACAATCTGAAAGACTCAATCGAAGCGCTGGACGAACTGTTGACAGCCAGCGAAGATGAAGCCCGCATGGGGCGTTTGAGTGAAATCGAGCGGATCGGCATTCGCGCCGGCGTCGTAAAACATTTCGAGATAACCTACGAACTTTCCTGGAAGCTGATGGCGCGCTGGCTGAATACCAACGTCGCCCCCGACACCGCAGACGGCGTGACGAGGCGTCAGCTCTACCGCCTCTCCGCGGCGCATAGACTTATCTCCGATGTCGGTCGCTGGATGCAGCACCACGACGCAAGAAATACAACCTCCCATATCTATGACCGCGAGAAGGCCCAGCAGGTCTATGAAGCCGTGAGAGGGTTCACACACGACGCGCGACAACTACTGAAGGCGCTGGAAACCCGCAATGATTGACCTGAGCCCAGATCACCTCAAGACGGTCAGGCAGATTTTGGCTGAACACGTCCCGGCTTGCGAAGTACGCGCCTTCGGTTCCCGTGTGACACAGTCCGCGAAGGACTATTCCGACCTCGACCTCGCAGTCGTCGGCGCTACCGCACTGGACCGGCACACGCTTGCACGGCTGAAGGAAGCGTTCGAGGACTCCGACCTACCTATTCAGGTAGACGTACTCGACTGGCAGGAAATCTCCCAGAGTTTCAAGGAGATCGTTGCGAAAGACTACGCGGTCCTGCAGAAGATGCCAGCCGGGTCAGGTGGTGGCGTTGCCAGCAAATAGGGAACAGACTTCACAGACGATGGACTAGGCTATAAACGCTATCTCAACAAGTGGTTTGTGCGGCAGACGCCATACGCCTGCGCCAGCCTCGCCTTCATGTTCGATTAGGTGTCCGAGTTCGGGGCGGGGGAGACGCTCACCCAGCGCAATCGTTTGGTCGTCGCCAACGGGAGATGGGACGCGGCCCAAGTGGAGGCCGCGGCGTGGCGAGGGATGGTGGAAGTTAGAGGAGGGATGCGCTTCGACGATGCAGGTTGCTACGATGATGAAATGCCCAAGGTGTTGGAATCGTTGACGATGCCGGTGCGAGTTGCCGCCGTTCTTTGACCTTTGAACTACCCTCCACGTGCTAGCGAACTGCTCCACTTAACTCCAACTAGTAATCTAATTTTTGATACCCACTTCAAGGATCCCAATGAGGACACACTTGGCTGACTTTCCTGACCTAAATCATTTCCTCCATCTGTCGAAGCATTTGTGGCAGTGGCCAAGTTCTCGCGCCACAATAATGGTCGGTGCTGGAGTAAGCCTTAATGCAGTCCCGTCCCCGAGTGCTCATATCAGATTCCCGGCCTGGAAACAGCTTGCTCAAGCGATGTTTGATGAAATTTATCCTGCAATTTCTAACGAAACAGAGGAGCATGATTCAAAGCGATTGAAGCTATTCAACGAAAAAGGGCCACTCAGGCTTGCGAGTGAATACGAAGCTGCGTTTGGCCCCCAGAGCCTTCGGGATTTTCTCCATGCGACTATTCCTGATTCCACCCATGAACCGGGGGAGATTCATAGGTTACTCCTAAGCCTGCCGTGGAAGGACGTATTCACGACAAACTATGACACACTCCTTGAACGAACAGCCTTAGACGAAAAGGCATATCGGACTGTCACAAAGGCAGACGAACTCGCGACAGCGAAATCTCCCCGTATTATCAAGCTTCATGGCTGTTTCCGCTCCCAGACCCCTTTCATCATCACTGAAGAGCACTATCGCACCTATCCGAAGATTTATGCGCCCTTTGTCAACACTGTTCGGCAATCATTGCTTGAGAATGCTCTGGTTTTGGTTGGCTTCTCCGGTGATGATCCCAATTTTCTCGAGTGGACCGGCTGGATTCGGGATGAACTTGGTGACCATCACGCCCCAGTTTACTTGATCAGTTCATCGGCATTAAGCCACGTGGACCGTTCGCTCCTTGCGCATAGGGGCGTCACACCCGTTGATCTCAGCGGCATGTTTGCCGGCAAGACCTCGCCAAGTGAAATCCATTCAGTCGCACTTACATGGTTTCTTCAAAGTCTGCAGGCCCAAAAACCTCTGCGCCCGGAGAGATGGCCTCATACTAAGCCTGTCGCCCATAAGACAATTGCATTTGACCCTCCAATTCTTGTCCGAAGTGAGGTTGAACCAGAAGTACCTAAAGTGTTTCCCTAATGGAACCAAGAATTTCTTCCCGACGAGCGTGCGGATGAAGTGCCCGTGAATCCTATGCTCCCCCTTTCCGAGAAGTCAGGGTTTCAAAAGGGATCTACTTTAGAGGTATTCAAGGTTCTCCCGACGAATCAACTGCAATCAAAATAATGGAGAGATGGCGTTTTGAGAGAAATAAGTATCCGGGATGGTTAGTTCCAGAAGATGACATTAGATCAACACTTTGGAGGGAAACGAGTCTAAAGTTCGCTGAAGTTCTGAACTCCTCCAAAAAATGGCCGTCCTCAGACAGAATTTTGTTGTTCCGTGAAATTCTTTGGCGTGTTGAAACATCCATGCTCCCGTTTGACTCCAGTCTAATTGAACCGCTTGAATCCGTTGTTCACGATCTGTTTCCCGCAGTGAGGGGTGAATCTCCATTTGAGAAGCTTGACAAAATGACCAGCGTAACCGATGTATCCGCTGCAGAAGTGCCGGAAGCTTGGTTTGAAGTAGCGTTTGCCTTACTGCGCGATGCGCGAGAAGCCTTTGATTCGACACGATGGGAAAAGTTCAAAGAAATCATTAGTCCGGTAGTGAACGATCATCTTCAGTTCACCGACCGATACAATTACGAACAAGCACTATGGTTGATGTGGAACCTTGAAAGAGACCAAGCGAGAAAATTGCTCAAAACATGGTCTCCTTCGATTCATTTTCCCCGCGCGGTAATGTGGAAGGCTGGACTTCTTGCAGAGCTAGAAGAGTTGGGGGAGGCTAGTTCACTCCTGCGCTCCGTATTGCGAGAAATTCGGGTATCTCTCCAAAATACACAGGGACAGAACATCGGCCTACTTTCCAGCGAAGGATGGTGTACATTCTTACTGTTAGCAGTAGAATCCGCCGAATTATGGGAAGGTATGATTCAGGGTTCCCATAGCCCAGAAGAGGTAGCCAGACTGCCTGAACTCCGCGAGGAATTTCTGGAACGGTGGCAGGAACTGACAGCTTGGGACTGTGACCCATGGTCCATCATGGAATACTTCGACAAGGTACTGCTAGCTGAACCTGTTTTCCCGAAAAAGGAAAAGCAGGTCGTTGACAGTTTCGATCCAGGACGTCGAACAGTCAGGTCCTCACTTTACAGAGGGCCCGATACACGATGGCTCCCTGCATTCTCTTATTTGAGGCTACATGAGCAAGTCGGCATTCCGTTGCGCTTTTCGGGCGATACTTTGATAAACGCATCCAAGTGGTTGGCCCCCTTTGTAGAGTTCTGGAGCCCAACCCTCCTTATTCGTACAGGAAAAGTAAAAGAGTTTCGAGAACACAGATAGGTGACCCGTACACGGGTCGCCTATATGGACGACGACCTTGCGAAAAGACTGAACCACTGGGCTGTTAATGCGTTAGTCAGAGAAATTTCCAATATAGGTAACCCAATTCCATTTGAGTCCGCTCAGACATCATTACTGGAAGTTCTGATTGAGTTTCTATCAAGATTGACTCTTAAATTGAACCCCGAGGATCTTGATGAATCATTCGCATTGGCTCTTGAACTCCATAAACGATCAGACTTCTATTCTCACGTCAGACTCAACGAATCATGCGCACCTTGGTTCAGAAGGTCGTTTGAAGCCGCGAGTGACGAGCAACTACTCACTTGGCTGCCGGATTTGCTCCGATTCCCACTATCACGTGAAGACGCTCAGTCCTTGAATCCTGACATTTTCACTTGGCCAGACCCGATAGTTGAGTTCCCGGCGGGGCGAGCGGGTAGTGCCATGAAGAGAATTCCTAGACTTCTCAGAGCGCTCAGGGATGCAACTGACTGGCTCCTGGCCCGGGCGAAAGACGAGTCAGGAGACGGACGTCAACGAGCACTGAGACGTTTGGTTATAATCTCTGAACTGATGACTAAAGCACAGCAACGAAAATTGGGATCACTACTGTGGAAAAGGACTGGTACTAACGGTTTGCCTGACTTGCCCGAACTGTATTCCTACAAATACTTTTCCCTACCTGCCCCTAAAAACATAGATGTTGGTTCCAAAGTCAAGGAATACCTGCTCACTTTGGGAGCGGCAAAGTCTCCCGCACAGACAGCGTCCTCCTCTGAAGAACCCGACGTGGGGGAGGCGGAGTACAAGATGGTTGCCGAAGTGTCTCGTGCCACGAAGCCCGCTGTTCAGCTTCCCTACGAAGCCGAGGGAAAAATTGAATGGAATTCTGACGAAACAAAGGAATTACGGGAAAAGGTGTTCAATTGGTGGAATAAAAATAGGAAGGTGTTGGAATTGACTGCGTCTGGGGAGGACTCTAATTGGGGGACAGACAACGTTATGTCCCAGCTTGAGGGAATAGATGAATTTCTTGTACGTATTGTATTGCCAAATATGGAGATCGAAAATAAAGATGAAGTGAACAGTCTTCTTGATTTCTTATGGGAAACGCGAGAACATGGAGTTTTCTTCACCACTGCACTTCCATATCTTCTCTTGCATCCTCTTGATGAAAGAGAGAAAGTTACTCAGACTATTCTCGATGACTTGTCATTTGGTTCAAATGAGGCAGTAAAAATGAGCGCACAAGCGGTCCGCCATTGGATTCACTTGGCCGACGCAGGGTTAGTAGAGCAACCTCCAGATACTGTGTTGGACAAACTTATAGAAAGAGTTGTCTTTCGCCGACGCGAAGGATTCGACGCGTGTCTTCAGAACTTAACCTTCCTTCTTTCCGAAAATCCCAGAACGTTTAGCCTTGAGCAGACGAATCTCATTGTTTCCTGTCTAATACCTTGGCATGATGCAACTTGCCTCCCAGTATCTGAACAGACCGGAGATTTTCCAGAAGAAGAAAGGCCCGACCTTCGTGTCCTGCTCGGCAGTTTGGCTTCTGCTCTGAGCGATTGGCTCAAGAGCAACTTTCCCGAACAACCGGAACCAGCGGGGATCTCTCTTTTGAGAGAGCGATACTTTTCAGATCCTCTCCCTGAAGTACGTCGATCTTTCAGTAGCTCCTGAAGTCACGAAGATATCGCGACCACACCCTACACCAGCAGCACGCCCTCATGCCGGAGTAGCCATTCCTTGCGCCAGAGGCCGCCGCCGTAGCCGGTGAGCTTGACCCGACCGCCGCTGCGCTGCCGGGCACTCCCAATAACGCGGTGACACGGCACGATGATCGCAACCGGATTGCGCCCGTTGGCCGCGCCGACGGCGCGCACGGCCTTGGGGTTGTCGATGGCTTGGGCGATCTCGCCGTAACTCGCCGTCTCCCCGTACCCGACGCGTTGAAGCTGCTGCCAGACCTGGCGCTGAAAGGGCGTGCCGCCGAGGGCCAGGGGCAGGTCGAAGCAGCGCAGGGAACCGGCGAAATAGGCGGCCAGCTGACGCTGCGCCTCTTCGAGGAGCGGATGCGCGCCCGCGGAGGCTGCGCAGCTCTCATGGCGGATGGCGTGACCGGCTGGCAGGTCCTCGACATATTCGACTGCGGTTACGGCCGCGCCGGTGGCGCGGATTTCGATGGCGCCGATGGGGGAGTGGCAGCATGCGATCGATAAAGACATTGTATGAACCTTGATTCGCGGCGGTGTCAGAGTACCATTCTAGCACATCCGTGCCCATTTTACCGTGTGCAACCCGATTATGCTATAATTGCAGTTGCAGTCGTGAATCAACTGCGGTCCTGTTTGAGCCGCATCTATGCGCCCTATTTGCCCGTTGCCAGATGCGAGAACCGCCGGCAGCAGCAACAGGCAAAAACTTCCGCGGTATCCCCAGATGCCCCCTGACACACAGGAGAGAGCAAAGAGCAGAGAGGGAAGAGGGCTTCACGCCTCTTTTGGCGCGGTGGGCTTCGGTCTGCTGCTGCTGATACTCGTGCTGGCAGCCTGCAGCGGAATTGGATTTTCAACGGCGGGGGAGGATGAGGCGCAGGCGGCTGCCAACGCGATGCCCCACTATGAGATCGAGTTCACCCTGAGCGACGATCTGTCCTCTCTGCAGGGCTCGGCCAACATCCGCGTGCCCAATAACAGCGCGGACCCCTGGACATATCTGATCTTCCGGCTCTACCCGGCGCTGCCGCATTACGGCGCCAAGTTCAGCATTCAGAACGCGGCGGTCGAGGGCAGCACCGCGCCGTTCACCTACCTGGAACAGAATACGGCGGTGCGCGTGGAGCTGCCGCGTGCGCTGCTGCGGGGGCAGACGACGACCGTCTTCCTGAGCTGGCGGCTGGAGATCCCGCACTGGGCCGCGGACACGAGTGCGGCCTACCGTCTGTTCGGCTACAGCCAGGACTTTGTCAGCCTGCCGCTCTTCTACCCCTCGCTGGCGGTCTACCTGCCGGGGCCGACCGCGGCGACCGGGCGCTGGTGGCTGGAGAGGGGCACCAGCCGCGGGGACGCGGCGTTCAACTACATCTCCCAGTTCGTCGTCTCCGGGACGGTGCCGAGCGAGCAGATCGCGGTGACGAGCGGCATGCTGATCACCTCGACAACGGTCGGCGAGGGGCGGGTGCTGCACCGGTGGGAGACGGATATGTCGCGCGAGTTTTTCATCCATCTCAGCGATCGGTTTCAGTCGGACAGCCTGGAGGCCTACGGCACGCGCGTGACGAGCTACTGGCTGCCGGAGCATGAGGAGGCGGGGCGGGCCGTTCTGCAACACGCGGCGGCGGCGCTGCGGGTGTACAGCGACTGGTTCGGGCCCTATCCATACCCCGAGCTGCGGGTGGCGGCGGCGCCGATCAACTTCCGGGGGATGGAGTATCCGCAGGCCTTTCTGCTGGGCGTGCAGCTGTACGACCGTTACCGGGACCAGCTGGAGATTCGCGCGGCCCACGAGGTGGCGCATCAGTGGTGGTATCAGCTGGTCCACAACGATCCGGTCAACCAGCCGTGGGTTGACGAAGGGCTGGCGGAATATTCGAGCCGCATCTACTATGAGGCGGTGCATGGCGCGGGCGCGGCCGACATTCTGGAGTCGCGGCGCTGGCAGGTGGTGGTCGACGGGTTGATCAGCCGCGAAGAGGATACGGCGCTCAATCAGCCGGTGATGGCGTTTGCCGACTCGATTCAATACGAGGGTGTGGTCTACGCCAAGGGGGCGCTCTTCTTTTCCACGATTCGCCGCAGCCTGGGCGAGCGGGCGTTCAAGGAGCTTTTGGAGAGCTACCTGGCGAACAATCAGTACGGGATTGTAACGCCGGAGACGCTATTGGCGGAGTTGCGGCGGATCAATCCGCAGGTCGCGGATGTGCTCTACACGGAATGGATTGGGCCGCTGACGGCAAGGGCGGCGGATGTTGCGGCGCCGCAGGAGAGGTGACCAGAAGGCGGGCGCGACGGCTTGCCTGAACGGGAAGGGGCATGACGGTTGACGGGTTCAGGGCGATAGCGGGTCAGGTTGTCTGGATCGGGCTGGGCGCTGTGCTGGGGGCGAATGCACGCTACTTTGTCAGCCTGTGGCTGGCGGCGAAGTTGGGGGCGGAGTTCCCCTACGGCACGCTGGCCGTCAATGTCTCGGGCAGCCTGCTGCTCGGCTTTCTGGTGGCGGCGGGTTCCCACTATCTGGCGTTGTCGCCGCAGCTGCGCCTGATGATGATGGTCGGCTTTCTCGGCTCCTTCACCACATTCTCCACCTTCGCGGTCGATAGCATCGCTTTGTGGCAGAACGGGCGCGTCTGGCCCGGCCTTGCCAATGTCCTCGCCAACAACGGCATCAGCCTCGTGTGCGCGCTGCTCGGCATCCTGCTGGCCCGCCAGCTTTTTCCCTGCGATCTGTGCGATTGACGGATGACCGCCGGCGGGCACAGTTCCACCTCGCAAAGATTGGACACGACCGGAGTACCCCTCTACACTCCCTTGGAAGATCTCCGCGTTTGTATTGCACTGGGATGAAGCCAAGACAACCACAATAAGCTGCGCGTTTGCGCGCGCGAACGGACCAGGATGGAGTCATGCAATGACCACCGATTTCCGCTACGAACCGACCTGGGCGTCGCTGCAGAACTACGAAGTGCCGCAATGGTTTATGGACGACAAGCTGGGCATCTTCATCCACTGGGGCGTCTACGCGGCGCCGGCGTTCGACAACGAATGGTATCCCCGTTTTATGTACCGTGACGAGGTCTCGCGCAAGGGGCCGAACTACTTCGAGCACCACACGCAGAGGTGGGGGCATCCGTCCAAATTCGGATACAAGGAGTTCATCCCGCTGTTCAAGGCGGAAAATTGGGACCCGGCGCAGTGGGTCGAGCTGTTCCGCAAGGCAGGCGCGCGCTACATCGTACCGGTGGCTGAACATCATGACGGCTTCCCGATGTTCGCGAGCACGCATACGCGCTGGAACGCGGCGCAGATGGGCCCGAAGCGGGATGTGTGCAAGGAGTTGGAGCGGGAGACGCGCGGCGCGGGGCTGAAGTTCGGCGTTTCGAGCCACCGCGCGTTCAACTGGCGCTATTATACCTACGCGGACGACTTCGATACGACGCATCCCGGCCTGGAGGACCTCTACAGCCCGCCGCACGCGGAGGAGGCGCCCGCCAGCTGGGACTTCATTCAGAACTGGTACGCGCGCACGCTGGAGATGATCGACTATTTCCGTCCGGATGTCCTCTGGTTCGATTTCGGCTGGCATTTCGACGAGTTCGAGCCGTACCGTGCGCAGGTGGCGGCCTACTACTACAACCAGGCGCTGGCGTGGGGCGGCGAGCCCGTTCTGCAGTACAAGGGCAAGTTCCCGGACGGCGTCGCGGTCTATGATGTGGAGCGGGGCAAGCTGGACGATATCCGCCCGCATTACTGGCAGACGGACACCTCGGTCAGCTACAAGTCGTGGAGTTACATCGAGGATGACGAGTTCAAGAGCGCGACGACGATCGTCCACGACCTGGTCGACATTGTAAGCAAGAACGGCAACCTGCTGCTGAACGTCGGCCCGCGCGCGGACGGGGTCATCCCGGCGGAGGCGACGCAGCTGCTGCTGGATCTGGGCGCGTGGCTGGATGTGAACGGCGAGGCGATCTACGGCACGCGCCACTGGGAGCGGTTCGGTGAGGGCGATACGGCTGTGGAGGCCGGCCATATGTCGGAGCGCAAAAACCAGCCGTTCACAGCCAGGGACATGCGCTTCACGCAGAAGGGCGACGCGCTCTATGCGGTCGTGCTGGGCTGGCCGGGTGACGAGGCGGTCATCACTTCGCTGGGGAACGGCTCGTCGGTGGGCGGGCGCGTGCGCGGCGTTTCGATGCTGGGCAGCGAGGAGCCGGTCGCGTGGCAGCAGGAGGGCGACGGTCTGCGCGTGAGCACGCCGCAGGAACGCCCGTGCGATCACGCTTACACGTTCAAGATTGAACTGGACTCGTAGCGGTGTACAGTCGACGCATCGAACCTTCGGACGGCCCGGCGCACGCGTGCCAGCGATTCCTGGATGACCTGCGCCGGTGGGCGTACGACGCCAGCGAGCGCTACGCGGAAGAGCCGGCCACCGATGTGCATGACCAGGGCACCTACACGACCGGCTGGGAGCCTCTGCTGCACGCCTGCCCCGACGAACGCATCCTCCGCTTCCTGCAGCAGAAACGCGACCGCATTCGCGACCATTTCGCCGCTACGCAGCAGTGGCGGCACGGCTACTGGCGTATGCAGGAGGCGCACCACGGCACGGAGCACTATGAGCTGTTCCTGGGCGCGCTGCAGCGGGTCCTGCCGCAGGACGGCGAGACGGCGCGGCAGCTGGATGACGCGGCCGAGCACATGGGCAACTGGTCCAGCGGGGCGCCGGACTGGTTCGATTGGGAGCGGCGGCGTTTCCACTCGCTCTTCTTCGGCGCGGACGGGCTGCGTACAGAGCCGGGCATGGCGCTGAATTCGCCGGACCATCTACGCTGCGTCAACATCTGCCTGCTGGCGGCGTCGAACCCGGTTGCCGAGACAGCAGGGAGCCGTTACATCGCGCTGGCGGCGGCCTATGCGGGGGCGTGGGCGGATGCGATCCTGGCCGGAGATGCGCTGCCGATTGCGCTGACGGCAGACGGCGCGTTGTACCGGTTCAACGAAGAGGACAAGGCGCTCTATTACTCGTTCATGGGCGAGGCGCCCGACCTGCAGTCGGGGGTGGACCGGGCAGAGAATCTGCTCGGTTCGGACGCGATCAACACCTTGCTGCGCCTGTGGCGGGAGACGGGTGAGGTGCGCTTTCGGCGGGCGGCGGAACGTGTGCTTGAGCCGCTGGCAACGCAGCTGGGCGACGCGGATGCGGGCGCGGCCGCGGATGCGGTGCGGGCCTATCGGGGCTGGACGGGCGACACGCGCTACGACGGGGCAGTGGCGGCGGCCGTGAGCGGACTCTCGCCATTTGACATCACCGAGATCACGCTGGACACGGAGTTCAAGCGGCCTGCGCGGCGGGCGTCGGGAGTGGGCAAGCGCTCGGACGCGCCGCGCTGGCTGGAAGGCGGCCGCGCGCGGCGCCACAATCCGATCACGCTGGCGGTGGCGGCGGAGATTGGCGGCGACGGCGCGCTGCAAACACGCGCGCTGGACTTGGCGCGCACCTACTTCCTGCTGGCGCGGGCGGCGTTCCCGGACGGTCGCGACCACGGCTGCTCGGCGCGCGCGGTCAGCGCGATCGCGCGCGGTCATGGACGCGAGAACTATGCGGGCATGACCACGGCGGTGCTTGGCCCGGCGCTGGGGCTGCGGTGTAAGACGGACGCGGGCAAGTGAAGCGTTTGCGGGGACGGGCTATTTCTGCGCCAGAAACACCAGGCTGGCGCTGTCGCGCGTGAGGCTGTCGCCGGCGTAGTTGCGGTATGGCGTCGAGCTGCGAAAACCGGCCCGTTGCAACATGCGCGTCACCTCGGGCGCGGTGTATGCGCGGATCTGCCAGGTCGTTTCGCGGCGCTGTCCGTGTCGATACCATTGGAAGACGCGCGTGTAGATGCCGCTGAGAAGATCGAGGCTGCCCCTGTCCGAGATGAAGTAGCCGCCGGCGTCAAAACATTCGGTACGATCGCCGCGCAGGACCAGATCGTCGCGGTTGACGACGATGTCGAGGAGAAAGCGGCCGCCTTGTTTGAGGACGCGCGCCACTTCGGCGAGCACGCGCTGATTGTCCGACTCGTCGTGAAAGCATCCGAACTCGCTGAGGGTAAGGGTGACGAAATCGAAGGTGGCCGTCCAGTCCGCCGGCAGGCTGCGCATGTCGCCGCGCACCCACTCGATCTCGGCGTTCGCTTGCGCGGCTGATTCCCGGGCGCGTGTAAGCATGGCTTCGCTGAGGTCGTAGCCGGTCACGTGGAAGCCGCGCAGCGCCATCGGGATGGTGAGCCAGCCGAGCCCGCAGGCGAGGTCAAGGAAGCGCGCTCCATTTTGCGGTTGCAGAAGAGAGAGGATCGACTCGAGTTCGGGCGGCGTCGAACCGGGTTCGTAGGCGGGCGGCCAGAGCCAGCTGAACTCTTCGTCGGCGTAGATTCTTTGCCAAGAAGGGAAGGGAGTGTCCATCTGCGCCTTCCTTCGCTTGAGATGGCGGATGCGATCGGCTTTCATTGTATCATGGGAGAGTGCGCCCAATGGGACGGTTACAACTCGGCATTATCGGCTGCGGGGTGATCGGCTCGGTCCACGCGCGGGCGGCTGCTGAGTCCGAGCAGATCGAGCTTGTTGCGGTCGCCGACGTGCAGCGCGAATTGGCGGAGAAGTCGGCTGCGGCGCATGGGGTGGAGACGGTCTACAACGATGGCGCGGCGTTGCTGGCCGATGCCCGAGTCGAGGCCGTGGTGCTGGCGCTGCCGGCCTGTTTTCGCATCGAATTGGGGTTGGAGGCGCTGCGCCGAGGAAAACATCCGTTGACAGAAAAGCCGGTGGCGCGCGGCGCGGCCGAGGTGCGGCAGCTGATGGCGGCGCAGGGGGAGCGGGTGGCGGCCTGCTGTTCGTCGCGCTTCCAGTTTATGGAATCGGCGCGGGTGGCGGCGGACTGGATCGGTCAGGGCAAGCTGGGCGCGCTGCGCCTGCTGCGTTGCCGGGCGATCACGCCGGCGCGGGACGCGCCGGAGAGTCCCGCGCCGGCGTGGCGACTGAGCCGCGCGCTGAACGGCGGCGGCATTCTGGCCAACTGGGGCTGCTACGACCTGGACTATCTGCTGGGCATCTGCGGCTGGCGTCTGCAACCGCAGACGGCGCTGGCGCAGAGCTGGCAGGTGCCATCGACTTGCGCCGATACGGTCGCGCCCGGAGCGGACGCGGAGACGCACATCACGGGGCTGGTGCGCTGCGCCGACGGGATCGCACTCACTTATGAGCGGGGTGAATGCACGGCGGCGCAGGCGGAGGATTCGTGGGAGGTGATCGGCGATGCCGGTTCGCTGCGGTTGTGGATGACACCGGCGGAGGAGAAGGAGATCATCTATTTTGAGAGCAGTCGCGCCGAGGGCACGGTCCGCCGGACGCTGTGGGCGGGCGAGGAGTCTTACGCAGCCGTCAACCGCGCGCTGCTGGAGGACTTCGCGACGGCGATACGGACGGGGCGTGCACCGAAGACGACGCTGACGCAGGCGCTGCTGGTGCAACGGATCACCGATGCGCTGTACCGGTCGGCGGAGAGAGGCGAGGCGGTGGAGGTGTAAAAGCGAAAGATGGATTCTTGCGTAATGCTGACGAAGATCTCAGACCGGAATGTCGTCGCCCTCAATGTGGCGATTCCGATAGATCAAATACTCGTCCAACCGAATCTCAAGTTCATAATCATCAAGCCTAACATTGATTTTCCGCCGGAATTTGCCCTTTCGCAAGACGAAATCGTCTCTCGTTCCTTGGCGTATGTCGTCGCCGGATCGAACTATTGCTCGTAGTTGGAATGGTCCCCTGGACTGCGTATCGGGAGAATATGACAAGTATGCTGCATGGCTGTTCTTTCGTACTGCCTTAAGGTAGGTATGCTGCCTGAAGAACAAACCGCTCCGCGTTGTAGTAACAATCCTTCTCGCATACTGATGCTTTTCGTCCTCAGACAGCAGATACAACAAGGTATCTTTTTCCGCTTCCGAACGACAGTATATCCACTTGAGACTCGTCAGATTCAAGCGGTTAGGAATAATCACTTCTGCCATGCGACGAGAGGTAATGTCTTCTTCTTCGGGACTACTCGAATCAAACGGACCTGTGTGGTAAATCTTTTGCCACTCCAGATTGGCCAGGTTTTGTGCAGTAGACATGATTTTGTGATTTCTGGACCCAAGTCCTTTATCGGAGAACAAGCAGTCGCCACGACTCAGAATCTCAGCAGAATCAAACAGAAAGAATACGGGGACGGGACAGTGCGCGTCGGGAAAGCTGGAATTTGAAAGAGTAAGTGAGGACTTCACCCCTTCTGCATAATACTGCGTGGGGGTTTTGGGACGAAAGTATAAGCGCACATAGTTCTTGATCCATGGTTGGGTGCCAGCAAGCACCTCATCGCTGCCACTGCTTACTGGCATCCCTATTGAATCTTCTAAGTGCCGCCTACTATACAGAAATCCCGATGAGAGGATGTGGGCGGCGTTTTGAACATCGGTGTAGTGAAATAGAAACCTGGGCCACCTGCGGCGTTCAGACCGCCTGATCCAGTCCATCTTGGACAAATCGTCGAGAACGTCTCTAATCTGGTCGGCATCGCTCTTCACGCGTTTTGCTCGCTGCCAAATAGTTCTAGAGCAGGCTCAACTGTTGACCCGCAGCTGCATTATTGGTGCGTTGAACGAAAGCTGATGGCAGAATCTGCAGACCGATCATTGGCGCGGTCCCGTAGTTGCTAAAATCGTCTGCCAAGTGGACGGGAGTAACGTATTCAAGTTCAGCAAGGATCGAGAGATCATAGGAAACCTGACGATCGAGTCCAGGGGCGATGTGACCCATCGAGAACCCATCCTCACTTAACTGCTGCCACAACGACGACAGTTTATCGCGTGGTATCAGGTATTTCTGTTCCGCCGTTTTGACGCGAATCCCTACTGGGTCGTCTGAAACGTGAGCTGAGAACGGCTTTTGCTTTGCTACTGTTTCAAATTCACATTTTTCTTCCAGAATTGACTCGATATCTTCCCAGACCTCGCTAAATGGTAGGCTCTGTGGTTGCGAACGCAGCCAGTCGCTCATCTCTTTCGGTTGCAGGTGCTCCACAAAGATACTATCGCGCTCAGGGTAAACGAATACCTCGAGCGGCAGAGGTTGAAGGTATTTCTCCATAAGCGGCTGCACTTGAGTGGAGAAATCCAGTTGCCCATTGCCACAACCCAAGGCGGGGAATGCAATGCTATGGATTCCCATGCTTGAATATTTCTCAACGAATTCTTGCATCCCACTTTCGACATATTCTAATTTTGAAGGTTGCCGCCAGTGCCTCTTGGTTGGAAAACTTAACACCCACTTATTCGGTGTCTTGTAAAGCCATAGGCTCCCAATGTTGAAGTCTCCCTTTTCGCACAGATCACGGTATTTCGCATACATTTCCGGAAAGTGGCGCTTGAACTGCAAGGCAACTCCTTTGCCCATAACGCCAACAGTATTCACGGTGTTTACCAACACCTGTGCTGGAGACTGGAACAGATCTCCTTGAACATACAGAATCATTCTGTTGCCCCCAGTGGTTCAGGATCTTTGCATATCTGTGATTTCACAGCCATTATACAACATGCCCTGCCCGTCATTGGAAGTGCATCAGAGCTTGTATGGCGCTCTGCCATCTTGCGTAGGTCTGCCGGATTTCTCAGATTTCAGAAAGGCAAAGGTACACGATGAACTATGCGTTTATGAGTTTTTCCTGCCCGCAGGCGACGTTCGGGGAGATGCTGGCGCTGGCGGTGCAGTACGGCTACGGCGGCGTCGAGCCGCGGGCGGCCGGCGGCCAGGCCCACGGGGTGGAGCTGGAGGCGTCGGCGGAGGAGCGGGCGTCGTTCCGTGCGCAGGCGGCTGAAGCGGGCGTGGCCATCTGCTGCCTGGCGTCGGGCGCCCGCTTTGCCGACCCTGCGAACCGGGAGGCGCAGGTCGGGGAGACGCTCGAATATATCGACCTGGCCGCCGATATCGGCGCGCCGGCGCTGCGCGTCTTCGGGGGACGGATCCCCGCCGGGATCAGCCGGGAAGCGGCTATTGACGGGGTGACGGACGCGCTCAAACATCTGGCGGAACGGGCCGACGCGCGCGGTGTGGTCGTCTGCCTGGAGACGCATGACGACTGGTGCGATCCCGCCGATGTGGCGGCGGTGATGGAGCGGGTGGACCATGCGGCGGTCGGCGTGAACTGGGATGCGGCGCACCCGCTGCGGCAAGCGGGCTGGACGCTGGCAGACTCGTACCGCACGCTGCGGCCATGGATCCGCCACGTGCATATGCACGACATGTTCCTGGCCGTGGACCGCCTGGACTACACGCCTTTCGGCACGGGGGACATCGATCACCGGGAGGTGCTGGAACTGTTGCGCGGCGGCGGCTACGACGGTTATCTCAGCGGCGAGTGGATCGACTGGCAGCCACCGGAGGTGCACCTGCCGCGGGAGATCGCGACGCTGCGCGGCTATGAGCGTACGCTGGCGTGAGGTCTTGTTAGTTTTCAGTTTTTAGTTTTGAGTTGCGTTTTCACAGAGACCGGAGAAGAGGAAAGATGCCGATTCGCCTGCTCGACTTTGACCTGCACATTCTGAACATGCGCAACCGGATGCCGTTCCGCTACGGCATCGTGACCATGACGGCGCTGCCGCACCTCTTTGTGCGGGCGCGGGTCGAGGTGGACGGCAGCGAGGCGGACGGCAGCGAGGCGGACGGGATCGCGGCTGAAGGTCTCGCGCCGAAATGGTTTACGAAGGTACCGGACTCGTCGACGGAGCAGGACATTGCGGAGATGCTCGACGTTGTGCAGGCGGCCTGCCGCCACGCCAAGGAGGCGGGCCCGGCGGCGTCGGTCTTCGAGCTGTGGCAGGCCATCTACGCGGCGCAGGAGGCCTGGGCGGCGCGGACAGACTATCCGCCGCTGCTGTGGTCGTTCGGCGTTTCGCTGCTCGAGCGGGCGATCATTGACGGTTTCTGCCGGGCGACGGGCACGACCTTCGCCGCGGCGGTGCGCGCGAACAGCCTGGGAATGCGGCTGGCGGAGCTGCGGCCGGAGCTGGGCGGGCAAAGCGCGGCCGGTCTGCTGCCCGATAGGCCGCTGGAGCGGATCATCGTACGGCATACCATCGGCCTGATCGATCCTCTCACCGACGATGAGATCGCGCCCGTTGACCGGGTCGACGATGGCTTGCCGCAGTCGTTGGACGCGTCGATTCGCGTCTACGGGTTGACCCATTTCAAAATCAAAATGGGCGGTGAGATCGACGCGGACAGGGAGCGGTTGCAGCGGATCGCGGCGCTGCTGGACGCGCGCAATGTCGACTACCGGCACACGCTCGACGGCAACGAGACCTACCACGACGCGGACAGTTTTCGCGCGCTGTGGGAGGGGCTGAACGCGGACCCGGCGCTGCGCGGCTTCCTGAAGCGGCTCCTATTCGTCGAGCAGCCGTTCCACCGCGATATCGCGCTGAGCACGGAGGTGGGGGCGGCGCTGCGCGGCTGGCGCGAGCGGCCGCCAATCATCATAGACGAATCGGACGGGACGCTGTCGAGCGCGCTCACCGCGCTGGAGAGCGGCTACGTGGGCACGAGCCACAAGAACTGCAAAGGCATCTTCAAAGGCATCGCCAACACCTGCCTCATCCGCCACCGCCAGCGGCAGGAGCCGGGCGCGTTGCCGATCATCAGCGGCGAAGACCTGTGCAATCTGGGGCCGGTGGCGCTGTTGGAGGACCTGTCGGTGCTGGCGACGCTGGGAATCGAGCACGCGGAGCGCAACGGACATCATTACTTCGCGGGGCTGTCGATGCTGCCGCTGGAGGTGCAGACGCAGATGCTGGCCGCGCACGGCGACCTCTATCGCCCGCACACGACCGCGGACGGCTGGCGCTTTCCAACGCTGGCGGTCGAGGACGGCTCGGTTGCGGTGGGCAGCGTGACAGCGGCCCCGTTTGGCCCGGCAATCGCGCTGGATCCAGCTCGGTTTACGCCTGTGGCGGCGTGGGAATTCGCGTCGCTGGGGCTGGACTGAAAGCGGTATCCAGCGCGGTCAGAGCGCAACTTTCGGGGGCCGGCTGTGTTCTCTCCTGTAGAATGGCAGCGCGCGGTGATGCCTGAATCGCGCCTGGTTCATGGACGTACCACTGTCCACCATCCACTGATCTATGTCAGCGCCATCCGCAGCGGAAGGGTCGGATGTAGCCTCTGAGCAGCGCGTCGCTCCTTCCCACAGTCCAGAGGAAGCGCACCAATTGCCGGCGGCACAGGCGGCTGCGCAAGGCCCAAGCGCGCCTCTGACAACGAACACCGTATGGGACACGACGACCAAGAGAACGGTCCTGATCGTTCTGCTCGTCGTCGGCGCGCTGATCTTCTGGATCAGCCGCCCGGTGCTCCCGATTTTGATTGTGGCGGGGCTGGTCTCCTACTTCCTGATCCCGATTGTCGATCTGTGCGAGCGTGTGCGCATTCCCCGCGCCGTGAGCACCATCGTCCTCTACCTGCTCTTCCTCGTCCTGTTGCTACTGGCGCCGGTCCTGCTGGTGCCGGTTCTGTTGTCGCAGTTGACCGAGTTCTATTTTGATGTGCCAAAGGCGGCTGAAAACACTCTGCTTTTTCTGCAGGAGTCGGTTGCGGAGCTGCCAACCCATGCGGAGATTCTCGGTCTTGAGATCACGTTTGTGGGGGTCGTGGGGCAGATTCAGCAGACGCTGGCCAATGAGATTGCGGTGGAACGGTTCCTGCCGGGCGCGCAGCAGATCCTGGACTACATAAACCAGCTTCTGAGCACGGCGACGAATGTGGTGAGCAGCACCGCGACAATCGGCCTGACGCTTGTGGGCAGCATCGTCAGCACGGTTATATTTCTGCTCCTTCTCTTCTTTATCAGTCTCTATCTGACGAAGGACGCGCCCCGCATCCAGCGCTATGTGGAGGGGCTGTTCCCGGTCGAGTACTATTCGGAGGGTGTGGAGCTGATGCGGCGGCTGCGCGGCATCTGGAACGCCTTTTTCCGGGGGCAGTTGATCCTCTCGGTATCGATCGGTGTGGCGACCTATGTTTCGCTGAGCCTTATGGGCATGCGCGGCGCGTTGATTTTGGCGATTCTGGCCGGCGCGCTGGAAATCCTGCCCAATATCGGACCGATTCTGGCGATGATCCCGGCGGTGATCATCGCGCTGGCGCAGGGGAGTTCGACGCTCGAGTTGAGCAATCTGAACTTCGCTCTGCTGGTGATCGGCGTCTACTTCGTAATTCAGCAGTTGGAGCACCAGCTGCTCGTGCCGCGCGTGATCGGAACGAGCGTTCATCTGCACCCGGTCGTAGTGGTCTGCGGCGTGGTTGTGGGCGCCAGCGTGGGCGGGATCCTGGGCGCGTTTCTGGCGGCGCCGGTAATCGCCAGCCTGCGGCTGGTCGGCGGCTATACGCACGCCAAACTGCTCAACTATCCACCGTTCAGTGAACGCCGCCCGGTTACCCAGCCGCTGCGTGCCGGTGTCTATCGCCGGGTCGTGGTTGCGAATTCGGTCGAGACAGCCCCTGAGGGCGCCCTGCCCTCGGTGACGGAATTGGACGAGGAGGCGCACGCACGCTCCGCTTCGCAGACGGCCAATTCACCGGCGGGCGATTAGAGACCGGCGCCGGCTTTACCCCCCGCTTGTAAGCAGCTACAGGAAATCCGCCAAAGGCAGATTCGCATATACATCAAGGGCAAGGCCGTCGCTCGCAGTTGCATGCTCGAGGGCCTGGTTTCGCGCGCGGCGGTGGTAGGCCGCGGCGCCGATCATGGCGGCGTTGTCGGTGCAGAGAAAGAGGGGCGGACAGCGCAGCGGCAGGCCCATCTGCGCGAACTCCTGTTCGGCGGTCCGGCGCAGCAGGCTATTGGCGCCGACCCCGCCGCAGATGCAGACCTGCCTGGCGCCGAACTCGATGGCGGCGTCCACTGTTTTGGCCACCAGAACATCCACCACTGCCGCTTGAAAGGCGGCTGCGATGTCGGCCGCGGTCTGCGCCGGGCGCGGCGCGGCTTCGTCCTGTTCGAGTTGCCGGAGGAGGTTGAGGACGGCTGTTTTGAGGCCGGAAAAGCTGAAATTGAAGCGATGCTCGCCGCGGACGGGAAGGTAGGAGGACGGCGCGCGGCCATGGGCCCCGGCGCGCGGCGCAGGCCGCGAGAGTGGGCGGGGGAGATGGAAGCGACGCGCGTCGCCGGGTTGCGCGGCTTTCTGGATGGCGGGTCCACCCGGATAGCCCAGTTCGAGCAGGCGGGCCACCTTGTCGAAGGCCTCCCCGGCTGCATCATCGAGCGTCGCGCCCAGGAGCCGGTAGCGGCAGTGGCCTTCCATGAGCACCAGCTCGGTGTGGCCGCCGGAGACGATCAGGATAAGCGCGGGGAAGATGTCGGCCGCGGCTGCGCCTTCGCCGGTGTGGAGCCAGTTGCTGTAGATGTGGCCTTCGAGATGGTTGACGGCGATGAGCGGCAGTCCGGCGGCGAAGGCAAGCCCCTTGGCGAAATTGACGCCGACGAGGAGGCTGCCGGCCAGGCCCGGCCCTTGGGTGACGGCGATGGCGCCGAGCTGGCGCACGTGGGCCACGCCGGCATCGTCGAGAGCCTCCTCGACGACGGTCTGTATGGCGAGCACATGCTGGCGGCTGGCAACCTCGGGGTAGATACCGCCGAAACGGCGGTGAAGTTCGATCTGGCTGGCAACGCGGTTGCTGAGGATATGGCGTCCGTCGGCGATGACCGCGGCAGCGGTCTCGTCGCAGCTGGTTTCGATGGCGAGAATGCGGCATGCGGGCGGGTCGGCTGCGCGCTCGGAGGTCATCTGTCGCGCTGGCCGGCAGACGAGACTGCCTCGTTTTTCGGGGCGGTGCGAGCCGCCCAGATCAGGACGAGAAGGCCGACGATCCCCAGCCCGATCAGGGCGACCAGCTTGTAGAGGCGGTCGTCGAGCAGCAGGGTGAGGCCGCCGAAGAGCGCGCAGAAGGCCCAGTAGGCGACGACGATGGTACGCTCGGCGAGGCCGTTGTCGCGCATACGCAGGTGCAGGTGATCGCGGCCGCCCTGGCTGGGTGGCACGCCGCGGCGCAGCCGGCTATATATAAGCCAGGCGACATCGAGGATCGGCAGGCCGAGGATCAGCAAAACGGTGGCCAGCCTGGCGCCGCCGATGATGCCGAGCGCGGCGAGGGCGAAGCCGAGAAAATAGCTGCCGCTGCTGCCCATGAAGACACGCGCGGGGCCGAAATTGAAGAACAGGAAACCCAGGCCGACGCCGAGCAGGGCTACCGGCAGCACGGCCACGCTCAGTTGGGGCGGCTGGATTACGAAGATCATGTGAATGGCAAGGATGGCGCAGAAGATGACGGTGACACCGGCGACAAGGCCGTTGAGGCCGTCGAGGAAGTTGACCGTATTCATCATGCCGACGAACCAGAAGATCGTGAGCGGGCCAACCAGCCACCAGGGAAATCCGTCCGGGCCAAAGAGAAAGCCGCTTGAAAACGGGTTGTTCACGTGTTTGATGAAGATGAGGCCGGTGATGGCGATGAGGGCGGCGGCGGTCTGGATGGCGTATTGGGGCAGGGAGGAGAACTCATAACGATCATCGAGAAAGCCGAAGAAAGCGCAGAATGCGCCGCCAACCAGGAGAGCGAGGAAACGGCGGCCCTCTTTGGGATCGTTCTGGGGCGGCAGCCAGGAGGCGGTGAGGTCCGGCAGCGCGCCCGACATGAGAACGAGAAGCGCGAGCAGGGTGACGGTGAAGGCGGCGGCGATGGCAAGCCCGCCCGTGCGCGGCACGATGCCGGTGTGTTTGCGGCGCGCGCCGGGACGGTCAACCAGGCCCAGCCGGTGGCCGACGCGAGCGGAGATTGGCGTAAAGATAACGGTGAGGATGATGGCGGTGAGGAGAATCGCGAGATAGAACACGGTAGGGTAGTCAGTTTTTGGTTTCTTGTTTTCAGTAACAACCTAAGGCGGTCTGAAATACCGCGACTAAAAACTGACTACTGAAGACCAGCATCTGCAGTCAGGGGCGCATCGAGCCAAGCGTACGGGGGAAGGCGATGACCTCGCGCAGGTGGGCAGTGCCGCAGATCCAGGCGACGGTGCGCTCGAGGCCGAGGCCGAAGCCGCTGTGCACGACACTGCCATATTTGCGCAGGTCGATATACCAGTCGTAGGCGTCCATCGGCAGGTCGTGGGCCTTGATGCCGGCGACAAGCTTATCGACATCGGCCATGCGCTCGCTGCCGCCGGTGATCTCGCCGTACCCTTCGGGCGCCAGCAGGTCGACGCTGCGGCAGACCTCGGGCCGCTCCGGATCGGGCTCCATGTAGAATGCCTTCACCTGAGTCGGGTAATGATGCACGAAGACCGGCTTGTCGAACTGGGCGGCGATATAGGTCTCGTGCGGGCTGCCGAAATCGGCGCCCCACTCGATATGGGGAACTTTTTCGTCGTAGCCGGGCACCAGTTCGCCGGCGTCGGCGGCGCGGTTGACGATGGCGACGGCCTCATCGTAATGGATGCGCGGGAAGCTGGGCGTCACCCGTTCCAGGTGGGAGGTGTCCCGTTCGAGCAGCTCCAGCTCTTCGCCGTTCTGCTCCAGGCAGCGCTGGACGATGTGGCTGACGAACTGCTCCTCGATCTCCATCAGGCCGCCCAGGTCGCAGAAGGCAATCTCCGGCTCGACCATCCAGAACTCCTGCAGATGGCGGCGCGTCTTGCTCTTTTCAGCGCGGAAGGTCGGGCCGAAGCAGTAGACTTTGCCAAAGGCGAGGATATTGGCCTCGTTGTAGAGTTGGCCGGTCTGGGCCAGGTAGGCCGGCTCGCCGTGGAAATCGATCTCGAAGAGCGTTGTTGTGCCCTCGGCGGCGTTGGGCGTGAGGATTGGCGTATCGACGTTGAGGAAGCCGTTGCTGTCGAGCCAGTCGCGGATGGCACGAACGACGGTGGCGCGCACGCGCAATACGGCCCACTGGCGGCTGGAGCGAATCCAGAGATGCCGGTTTTTGACGAGAAACTCGACGCCATGCTCTTTGGGCTGGATCGGGTACTCGTCGGCGAGCTGGACCAGTTCGAGGCCGGACGCGTCGAGTTCATAGCCGCCGGGGATGCCGGGCGCGCGCGCGTCGGCTTTGACGACACCGGTAACGCGCAGACTGCTCTCCTGGGTGAGCTGGCGGGCGAGCTCGAAGGTCTGCGCGCTGACATTGCCCTTGAAGACGACGGCCTGGCAGACGCCGGCGCCGTCGCGCACCTGCAGGAACTGGAGGCGGCCTTTGCCCGTCTTGCCGTAAAGCCAGCCCTCGAGTATCACCTCCTCGCCCACGTGCGCGGACATCTGGCGGACTGTGATGACCGGGGGAGAGGCTGCCGCTTCGTTGGATGAGGAGTTCTCGTTCACAGGTCAGTCCTTTGGTCCCGAGAGCGCTGCGTCCTCAGGGGAATCACCCCCGTCAGCGGCGCGGCTCCCGTCCGCCCTCTCCGGCTGGTCGAGGGGTGGCACGGCCTGTTCGTCGCGGTCAGCGTCCGGCCCGTCTGTTTCGGCGGCGCTGTTGTCCGGCTTTATTGCGCCGGCGGGCCGACTGAACCATTCATCCAGCTGCTGCCCGATGCTTTCCAGCAGGTAGTCCATGCCGACGGGCAAGGCCGCGCCGACGGTCGCGCCGGACAGGTTCAGAGAGTGGTCGGCGTGGTAGTCGCCGCTGCCGGCATCCTTATATGCAGGTCGGATAACATGGGTATAGATATAGACATCGGTCTGGGGCAGGGCCTCCTCTGCAGCGATATTTGCGGCCTTTGCGGCCGCGCGCGCGGCGCTGCTGCGGCGGCGGGAAGAACGGCGCCGGTTGTCGCTGCGCTTGCTGTTCTGATTTTTGGGCCGGGCGCGCGGTGCGCGCCGGTCGTCGTCACGGCCGGCGTTCTGCTCGTCGGCGTAGGCGGCATCCCGGGCGCTGCTACCCCTGCGGCGGCGGCGGCGAAAATAGCGGCGCTTCTGGGACTTCCCTTTGCCTTGCTTATCGGGTGGATCGGCGGCTGCCATGGAAGATGCTTTCCTTTCGCGCTCGTTTCGGTTCACTCGCCGGCGGGGACTGTAATCTGCGCGATCAGTTCACCGCCGGAATTGCGCAGGGCAACGGTGGAGCCGGTCTGCCAGGCGGGGGCGTCACGGCCCCAGTAGCGGCTGACGCTGTTGTTCTGTCCGGCGGCTGTATGGAGATTGATGCCGCTGCCAGGGAAGAGCAGGGCGCTGCCGAAGGTGTAGATTGGCCCGCCGTCGCGGCTGAGGGTCCATCCCTGCAGATCGACAGCGGCATTGGTGTCGTTGACGACCTGCACGGACTCTGCGGCCAGGTCGCCGGCGTTCTTGACGCGCAGTTGGAGACCCTGCTGCGGAAGCGCGGCGGCCGGGGCTTCCACCCGGGCCGGCGCGACTGGAATGACGAGGCGCTGGCCGACAAAGACAAAGTCGGGATCGGTCAGATCGTTGATCTCCATCAGCCTGTTGAGGGAGAGGCCGAAACGCGCGGCGATGGCCGACAGGCTGTCCCCCCTCTCTACGACATAGATCTCGGTCTCGCCCACCGGTTCCGGCGTGGGGGGAGGGATCGGGGTCGCGGTAGAGCTGTCATCGCTGTCAGGGGATGCCTGCTCGCCCGCGGATGTGGGGGTTGCAACCAGCACCACGGCCGGCGCCGGCGTGGACGGCAAGACCAGTTCTTCCATGCCGGGGCGGCGCTGTTCGGCAATCCAGACGACGGTGACGGCGATCGCCAGGCTGACAAGGGCGTTGACGAGAACGAGAAAGACGAGAAAACGACGGTTCATTGGCCTGTGGCTTAGACAAGTGGCTCATGGTTCGTAACTTCGCTCTTCACGATACACGGGCCACGATTCACATTGTAGCACAGATCGTTGAAAGCATGTACGCCATTCCGTATGGGGCGTGTCCAGCATTTTCGCCGTGTTTCTTGCTCCCTTCTGCAGGAGAAGGAGGCGCGCAGGCAGGATAACGCAATTGCGAGGGATCTGGCACGGTTGGGTATCAGTAAACGGTGCTGACTCCGGTTGCATGTGCCCAGGAACCATGTTCACAGAGACTGCTGATAATTGACACCAATTTACAATTTGATTAGAATCTTTTATATTGAGGACATTTATTAACCGGCCTAATCAGATATATCGAACTCGTCTTGCGAGTCCTATTCAAGAGCGAACTTCACAGATTCTGGCGAAAACATCCTGACTCCAAGGGAGCACTGGAAGCGTGGCTAAACGAAGCTGAACGGACACAGTGGGATATGCCCAGCCAGGTTACTGAGCGATACCCGTCCGCGAGCGGCGTCTCCGGTAATCGCATGGTCTTCAGAATCAAAGGAAAGCGATATCGTATGGTCGTGGAGATCGACTATCGGCGAAAGGAGGTCTATATACTTTTCGTGGGCACCCACGCTGAGTACAACCGCATAGACGCGACAGAGGTATAACTATGAACAACATCAGACCAATAAGAAGCGAGGAGGACTACCAGGCTGCGATGGCCCGAATTCGCGAGCTTATGGGCGCGGAAGTGGATACGCCCGAAGGCGACGAACTCGACGTGCTGGCCGACCTCGTCTCCGTATACGAGGACAGGCACTACCCTGCCAGCATTCCCAGTGCCGTTGATGCCATCGAATTTCGTATGGACCAGACCGGATTGACCCGGCGCGACCTGATCTCCTTTATCGGCAGCAGACAGAAAGTCTCCGAAGTACTGGCGGGCAAGCGGGATATAACCATGTCGATGGCTCGCGCGCTGCACATACACTTGGGGATACCGGCCGATGTCCTATTGCAGGAACCCGGCGCGGCCTTCGACTCTACCTTTGAGGAGATCGAGCCGGGCCGCTTTCCCTTGAAGGAGATGGCCAAACGCGGTTGGATCGACCAACTTCCCGACCTCATTGACCGTGCCGAAGAGGTCATCCGGGCCATGCTGGAAAAGGCGGGAGGCCTCGAAACAGCCGCCCTGCCTCTCTTTCGAAAGAACGGCCATCGCCGCATCAACGCCAAGACCGACCCCTACGCGCTCAGGGCCTGGTGCTGGCGCGTCCTGGGAGTTGCCAATGAAAATCCGCCCCACACCGACTATCAGCCGGGTACTGTAACGGCACAGTTCATGCGCGAAGTCGCCCAGCTAAGCATATACGAAGACGGCCCACGACGCGCGCGCGCGTGCCTGGCCGACCACGGCATCGTCCTCGTGGTCGAGCGGCATTTGCCCCGCACCCATCTCGACGGCGCGGCTTTGCGCCTCGCCGACGGCCGCCCGGTCATTGGCCTCACCTTACGTTTCGACCGCATCGACAATTTCTGGTTCAGCCTCATGCACGAGCTGGCCCACGTAGGCCTGCACCTGGACCAGGGGCAAGATGAACCGTTCATTGACGACTTGTCGCTGAAAGACGCCGATCCGTTGGAGGCGGAGGCAGACCAACACGCGCAGGACGCGCTCATCCCGCGGGACATTTGGGAATCCAGCCCCGTGCGCGATGAAGCGACCGTGCTGGCGGTCTACGATCTCGCACGGGACGTCGACGTCCACCCGGCGGTGATCGCCGGCCGCGTGCGCCACGAGCGGGGCAACTACCGGCTGCTATCGCAGCTCGTTGGGAGTGGGAAAGTTCGGCGGCAGTTTGAAAGGTGAACTGTCTGACGGGACCGGTTTTTGAAGCCAACCTTACGTATCGTGTTTTGACTTTCAGCTGTTGACAACGAACCGTTTTGTTTTTCATGAAACGCCCTTTCGTTAACAGCAGACCCGTTTGATCTTCACAGATGAACGGCAAGGGCGGTAACTGGCAGCAAAATATTCTCCTCCGCAAAAGCCACTCTCGCCGACGGCGCGCAGGTCGCCCCCGACTGGCTACAGATCATCGGCAGGAATCGTCGCAAAATAGAGCCGGTATGCCAGCGAACGGGACGGAGGAATCTCCGCTACATTGTCGGTTTCCGTGCGCATGGTAGAATAGACTGAGATTTGTGGACTGTGATTGGAAGTTTGACAGGAGAATCGGCGTTCAAATCGGCGCGCCGCGTTTGTGTGTTTTGCGCGCGTCAGGGCAAGACGCCGCAGTCGATTGGTTTGCCGCCTTTGCCAAGGCGCGGAGATTAGCCGCGGCAAGGCACAGGCAGAGGGACGCGAAATGCTCAAGAAAGTTCTGACCAAAATCGTCGGTGACCCGAACGAGAAGGAGCTGAAGCGACTGCAGCCGCTTGTTGAGGAGATCAACGGGCTGGAAGAGCGCATCGCTCGCATGGAGAACGACCAGTTCAAAGAGATGACGGAACAGTTCCGGCGGCGGATCAGCGACGAGACGACCGGCTTGCGGGATGCCCTGGCCGCCGCCGAAGGCGAGTACGCGGCCATCGCTGGCACCGATGAACAGCGCTTTGCCCGCATCGAAGTGGAACGGATCCGCAAGGAGCTGCTCGACCGGGAGCAGGAGATCCTCGACGAGGAGATGCCGGAGGCGTTCGCGGCGGTGCGCGAGACCGCGCGCCGCACGATCGGCCTGCGTCACTATGACGTGCAGCTGATCGGCGGGGGCGTTCTGCATTCGAGCAAGATCGCGGAGATGAAGACGGGGGAGGGCAAGACGCTGGTGGCGACGCTGCCGCTCTATCTGAACGCGCTGTCCGGGCGGGGCGCGCATCTGGTCACGCCCAACGACTATCTGTCGAAGGTCGGCTTGCAGCTGATGGGGCCGGTCTACCAGTTGCTGGGGCTGTCGGCGGCGGTGATCCAGAACAGCGCGGGCAACCCGGACATGGGCAGCTTTCTCTACGATCCCGAATTCCCCGCGGAGGACGACCGCTTCCAGAACCTGCGCCCGATCACGCGGCAGGAGGCCTACCAGGCCGACATCACCTACGGCACGAACAACGAGTTCGGTTTCGACTATCTGCGCGACAACATGGTGCTGGACAAGACGCGGCAGTCGCAGCGGGAGCTGCACTATGCGATCGTCGATGAGGTGGACAACATCCTGATCGACGAAGCGCGCACGCCGCTGATCATCTCGGGCGAGTCGCAGGAGAGCAGCAGCTATTACAGCCAGTTCGCGCATCTGGTGCGCGGCATGCGGCCCGGGACCGACTACGAAATCAACGAAAAGGAGAAGGTCGCCACGCTGACGGAAGAGGGCATCGCCGCGGTGGAGAAGAAGCTGGGGTTGGAGAACCTGTACGATCCGGCCCATTTCGAGATGCTGCCCTATCTGGACAATGCGCTGCGGGGCCATGCGCTCTATCACCGCGACAAGGACTACATCATCCGCGGCAACGAGGTGATCATCGTTGACGAGTTCACCGGGCGGCTGATGGAGGGGCGCCGCTACGGCGAGGGTCTGCACCAGGCGATTGAGGCCAAGGAGGGCGTGCGGGTCAAGAAGGAGTCGATGACGCTGGCGACGATCACCTTCCAGAACTTCTTCCGCATGTATGACAAGCTGGCTGGCATGACCGGCACGGCCAAGACGGAGGAGGAGGAGTTCCAGAGCATCTACAATCTGGATGTGGTTGCGATCCCGACCCATCTGCCGACGATCCGGGCGGACCACGAGGATTTGATCTACAAGAACCAGGCGGCCAAATTCAGCGCCGTGATCGATGAGATCAAGGGCGCGCACGAGCAGGGGCAGCCGGTGCTGGTGGGCACGGTCGCGATCGAGACAAGCGAGCTGGTCAGCCGCATGTTGAAGCGCCGCGGCATTCCGCATGAGGTGCTCAACGCCAAGAACCACGAACGCGAGGCAACGATCATCGCGCAGGCGGGGCGGCCCGGCGCGGTCACGATCGCGACCAATATGGCCGGCCGCGGCGTCGATATCCTGCTGGGCGGCAACTATGCGGGCCTCGCCCGCGACCAGCTGCGCAAAGAGGGAGTCGAACTGATGGGCATCCCGCAGCGGGCGTGGAACCACTGCCTGGAGCTGATCAAGAATGACCAGGACCCGACGGAGAGCTATAACACGCCGTGGGCCGCGGTGCTGAAAGAGAGGTGGGACGAGACGAAGCAGGACCAGGAACAGGTGAAGGCCGGGGGCGGGCTGTATGTGGTGGGCACCGAACGCCACGAGGCGCGGCGCATCGACAACCAGCTGCGCGGCCGTTCCGGTCGCCTGGGCGACCCGGGCGCGAGTCGCTTCTTCCTCAGCCTGGAGGACGACCTCGTGCGGCGTTTCGGCGGCGACCGCGTGACCGGCGTGATGGATAAACTCGGCCTGGAGGACGATCAGCCGATCAAGCACAATATGATCAGCAAGGCGATCGAGAACGCGCAGACCCGCGTCGAGGGCCACAACTTCGACATACGCAAGCACGTGCTCAAATATGACGAGGTGGTCAACGAGCAGCGCGAGACGATCTACATGCAGCGGCGGCGGCTTCTGAATGAGCCGTCATTGAAGCCCGCCATCGAGGAGCTGATCGCCGACGAAATCGAAGCGGAGGTGGAGCAGCACACCGCAAATCGATTCGAAGACGAATGGAATCCGGAAGAGCTGCTCCTCGGCCTGCGCACGGTCTTTCCCTTTCCGCAGAACTCCGACACTGCGCAGTGGCAGGAGCTGGACGCGGACGCCATCGCAGGGCAGGCAACCGAAATTGCGCACCAGGTCTATGATCGGAAAGAGCAGGAGATCGACGCCGAAATGCTGCGCGATGCCGAGCGCCAGATCATGCTGCGCGCGGTGGACCACCGCTGGGTGCGCCACCTGACCGACCTGGACCGGCTGCGGGAGGGGATCGGGCTGCAGGCGATTGCGCAGGTCGACCCGCTCGTTGCCTACAAACGCGAAGCCTTTGCCATGTACCAGGAGCTGATGAACGACATCCGCTCCGACATTGTGAAGACGGTGATGACGCTGCAGGTGGCGAAGGCGCCGACGCTGCCGACGCCGATCGCGCGCAATATCCAGACGAATCAGCAGGACATGTCGCAGCCGCGCACGGTGCGCAACACCAGCAACCGGCCCAAGCGCAACGACCCCTGCTGGTGCGGCAGCGGCAAAAAGTACAAAATCTGCCACATGAAGAGCGACGCCAAGCAGGGCGGCGCGCCCGTGCGCCAGGTGGCGTAGGCTTTTGTGGTAAGCGCCGCCCTGCAAGCAACACCGGCGGCGCAGCGAGGCGGGAGGGAGAATCGCGACAATGCCCAGGGTCAATCCAGATATCATGGTATGGGCCCGCGAGACGGCCGGCCTTACGCAAGAGGAAGCGGCCACAAAGCTGGGCTTCCGCGACAGTTCCAAATCCTCCGCGGTGGAGAAGCTGGCCCGTATTGAGCGCGGCCAGAAAGAGCCGTCCCGGCCCCAATTGATAAAGATGACGGGACAGTAGCGCCGTCCACTGCTCACCTTTTACCTCTCCAAACCGCCGCGGAAGGGTGACCGCGGGGTTGATTTCCGGACTCTGCCCCAAAGTGAAGCTACACCCGAAGAAGCGCTGCTGGACGCATTGATCCGGGAGATCAGGGCACGCCAGAGCATGGTTCGCGTGATCATGGAGGATGAAGAGGAAGCGGAGCCGCTGCCTTTCGTCGGCTCCCACCGCATAGAGGATGGCCGCACGGCGGTTTTGGAGTCTTTGCGTGCATTGCTGGGTATTGATGCGGCGGACTACCGCGCTCAGCGAGACGCCTCAGCCGCTTTTTCCCTGTTGCGCAAAAGCGCCGAGGAGGCAGGCATCTTCGTTCTGCTCAAGGGGAATTTGGGGAATTACAAGACTGCGCTTGATACAACGGTCTTTCGGGGCTTCGCCATCGCGGACGAAGTGGCCCCCTTCATCGTGATCAACGACCAAGACGCCCGACCGGCCTGGTCCTTTAGCCTGTTGCACGAAACCGTTCATTTGCTGCTGGGTCATACCGGGATCAGCGCAAGCAATGCGGAGAACAGGATAGAACGGTTCTGCAACGACGTTGCCGGGGAGTTCCTGCTGCCTGCAAGGGACTTGGATCGACTCACCTTTGAGAACAGCAGCGAGATTGGCGCTATCACGGAGCAGATCAGTGCTTTGGCAAATGAGTTCAACCTAAGCCGCGCCATGGTTGCCTACAAAGCATACTCGGCTGACCGCATCTCCCAGGAGACATACAACCGGTTGAGAACTGCCTTCCGCCAAGCGTGGCAAGAGGAACGGAAACACCGTCGCGAGCAAGCACGCGAGCAAAACGGCGGACCCAGCTACTATACAGTCCGCCGCCATCGACTCGGAACTCGGATCATAGGGATAGTGAGGCGAATGTTGGCGGCAGACGCGCTGTCAACCTCCAAGGCAGCACAGATCTTGGGCGTCAAGCCACGGCAAGTACAGCCATTGCTGGACACCGGCAGTTCACTATAGGCGGTGTCTGTGCTTTACCTACTCGACGCCAATGTCCTCATTGACGCCAACCGTGACTACTATCCTATCGCGAGGGTCCCGGAATTCTGGGACTGGTTATTGGAGATGGGTAGGCTCGACCGGATCAAGGTTCCTCAAGAGATCTATGAGGAAGTTATCTTTCCCCGCCCTTCAAAGGACAAAAAAGACCCATTGGTCGAATGGATGAAGGAAAACAGCGAGACGTTGGTGCTTGGTGAAGAAGCCGTCGAGGAACTGGTTGGCCGCGTCACCGAGCAGGGATACGCCCGCGACTTGACCGATGTTGATATTCAAAAGATAGGACGGGACCCGTTTTGGCAGGGAGCGCGGCCTTTTCAATATAGCCTTTCCGCCAAATTACTCCACCAGCCAGCATTTCTACGTGAACTACACCAATGAGGAAGGCACCACCGTCATCAGCCGCTTTACCACGAGCGGCGACCAGGATCGAGCCGATCCTGACAGCGAAGAGATTCTTCTTGCCATTGACCAGCCGGACGCTCTTCACAATGGCGGCCGAATGGCTTTCGGCCCGCAGGACGGCTATCTGTACATTGGCAATGGGGACGGCGGTCGCTGGTATGAAAACACCGGCCAAAACCCCAGCTCATTGCTGGGCAAAATGCTACGGATCGACGTAGAGTCGGGCGTTAAGCCATACGGTATCCCGGCAAGCAACCCGTTCGCCGAAGCGGACGGCTACCGAGGTGAGATCTGGGCTCTGGGTCTGCGCAACCCGTGGGGATTTGCGTTTGATAGAGAGACCGGAGCGCTCTTTATTCCCGATGTAGGCAACAGTAGACTCGAAGAAGTAAACTTTCAACCCGCATCGAGCGCCGGGGGCGAGAACTACGGATGGCCTATGATGGAGGGCAGCACCTGTTACGATCATTGGCCCTGCAGTGAGCGCGTGGACGGCTTGACCTCCCCTGTAGCCGAATACGACCATTCGCAGGGCTGCGCAGTTGTAGGCGGCATTGTCTATCGTGGAAACACCTTTCCCGACATGCAAGGCGTCTTCCTCTTTGCTGATTTCTGTCGTGGCCAGATTTGGGGATTGAAGCGTCCCGAGCCGGGTTCCCGGGAGGTGTGGCTAGGTGAGCTGTTGATGAACAGTTCCATTCCGATTAGCAGCGTCGGCGAAGACGAAGAGGGCAACGTCTATGTCGCCGGTTATGCAGACGGCGTTATCTATATGCCTACGGAGCAATAGGCCACACGGAGCAAAATCGTACGGCGACGCCAGAGTACAGTGCGGTTCAATAGCTGGGCCCTGACCCAGCCTTCGATTTGCTCGACCTCTTCGGGCCCCATGCGTTCAGCCAGCCGCTCGGCGTAGGATCTGCGCCCGCCCAGCGCGGGGCCGAACCAGCGCCGCACCATCGCTTCGGTAACGCGCAGTTCGGTACCGGCGTCGATGCGCTCCAGCGAGACGCGTCCGGACTGTGTCTGTGCGGGGAAGGCGGCAAACAGGGCGGCTTCCAATATATCCTCGTCCCAGTTGACCAGCCCGTCCGCGGCATCGGCGTAGACCGCCTCTTCCACCTCGACCAGCCTCTCCGCCAGCTCCGCCCGCAGCGTAGAGCGATCCCCCAGGTCGTAGATCCTCTGCGTATGTCTGGGGACCGTCTCAGCGAGGGCGAGCCACCCGGCAGGCGCCAGCTTCTGGGCCAACTGCGTAAGCGCGGCCCCTTTGTCGCTGGAACTGAGCAGGGCGTTGCGTCCGACAATGGCATCAAAACGCACTGCATCGGCTTCGAGCAGTTGCGCCAACTCCTCTATATGTCCGTGCAACAGGAGCGGCCGTGCCAACTCCTCCAGGTCTTGCGTCTGCTCCTGCAACGCGCGATGGTCGGCCTCGTTATACGCCAGGGCGTAGACAGCGCCTTCGGGCACGCGGCGCAGCGCCTCCCAGGTCAGCAGCCCGCTGCCGGCGTTGAGGTCCAGCACAAGGCTATGGCGTTCAAGCGGGCCGCCGGCCAGGATGCGCTCCCGCAGCGCGGCCGCTGCTTCACCGGACTGCGCAACTGTACGTTGCAGCCAGCGCTCGCGGGCAGATCCGTCGCCTGACGCATCATATGTCAATATTTCCGGCGGCGCGCCGGATCCCTCCAACATCGCCGCCAGCTGCGCCTCGCGGCGACGGGTGGCGGCGGCGGCGATGACCGCTTCATAGCCCTGATCGGTCGGCTCGTAGAAGACATTGCCCTGCAGTGCGGCGGGGAGATACTGCTGCGCCACCCAGTGATCGCGATAGGCGTGGGGGTAGAGATAGCCGGCGCCGTGCCCAAAACCTTCGCTGTCGCGGTTGGCATCGCGCAGATGGCTGGGTACGTCGGAATCGGGTTCATTGCGGACGGCTTCGAGCGCATCGAAGAAGGCCATGACCGAGTTAGACTTCTCCGCCGTGGCCAGGTAGAGAGCGGCCTGCGCCAGGGGGAAGTTGCCCTCCGGCAGGCCGACGCGGTCGAAGGCCTGCGCGCAGGCGTTGACCACCTGAACGGCGCGGGGATCGGCCATGCCAACGTCCTCGCTCGCCAGGATCAACATGCGGCGGAAAATGAAACGGGGGTCCTCGCCGGCGTAGATCATCTTCGCCAGCCAGTAGAGCGCCGCATCCGGGTCACTTCCGCGCAGGCTCTTGATGAAGGCGCTGATCGTGTCGAAATGATAGTCGCCCTCCTTGTCATACAACACCGCGCGGCGTTGAATCGACTCCTCGGCGATGGCGAGGTTAATGCGTACCTGGCCCGACGGGTCCGGTTCTGTCGTTTCGACCGCCAACTCGAGCGCGTTGAGCACGGCGCGGGCGTCCCCATTGGCGATGGAAACGAGATGATCGGCCGCCTCCTCCTCGATCAGAACGCGCCGGTCGCCGTAGCCGCGGCCGGGCGTATTCAGCGCGGCCTGCATGATGTAACGCAGATGCTGCTCGGTCAGGCTCTTCAGCTGGAAGATTCGGCTGCGGCTGACGAGCGCCTTGTTGACTTCAAAGTAGGGATTTTCGGTTGTGGCGCCGATGAAGGTAACCGTTCCGTTCTCTACCCACGGCAGCAGCGCGTCCTGCTGCGCTTTGTTGAAGCGATGCACCTCGTCGACGAAGAGGATAGTCCCCTGATCGTACAGCGCCCAGCGTTCCTGGGCGTCGGTCACCGTTGCGCGAATCTCTTTGACGCCGGCAAGGACAGCGTTGAGCGCGCTGAAATGGGCCGCCGTCGTGTTGGCGATGACCTGGGCAAGCGTTGTCTTGCCCGTGCCGGGCGGCCCATAAAATATAAGACTGCTCAACTGGTCCGCCTGAATCGCGCGGCGCAGGAGTCGTCCCGGCCCCACAATCGCTTCCTGGCCGATGAACTCATCGATTGTGCGCGGTCTCATGCGCGCGGCCAGGGGGGCGTTGGCGTCGATGCGTTCGTTGCGAGCCGATTCAAACAGATCACCGGCTGGTTGCCGGCCTTGTGTGTAGCGCACCACGAAAGAATCTACCTCGCGCTTGCAGACGTCCTGGGTTTAGCGAGCGCCCGCTGCGCTGTAACCTATCTCCTGACTGAAACGAGAACGTTTTGGGGGAGACGCGGCTGTGGATAAAGAGTCCACATGTGGGGAAAAGTTGGATAATTGGGGATAAAATCGGGGATAACTTGCAAAAAAGTGGATAAGGCATCTCATAAATCCACCATCCGATTTATCCCCGCTTTTGTTGACTTATCCCCAGCTGGGTACAAGTTGGGGATGAATCCCGTATCTTGTGTCGAACATCAATTCGGCGGATTCTCCCGTCCTGTCCTTTCCTGATCTTCCCGCTGAATTATCCCCATCGGTTATGCTCGTTCCGGTTTGACTTGCCACAATATGCAGGCCTGTTTCTGCTGCTTCACCACATATCGTGCTATCTACAAGTGTATCCCCATATCACCACCGCCTACGATCACATACTAAATAAAATCAAAAATAAAAATGCTCATATCTTGAATGAATATCAGAAGTCAAGCGGAGTCCAACAGAATGGCGGCCGGCGGCAGATGGGGGAGTGGATCGCTGTAGCCGCCCCATCCGTCGGCAAGGAAGTAAGGAGCGATGCGAATGCCGAAATGGAAGTTGAGGTCCGGCTCTGGCCCACGCTTGAAACGGCCGAGCAGGGCGCCCCGCTTCACGCGTTGTCCTGTATCGACGGCAAGATCCTGGAAGCGGGTGTAAAGGGATTCACCCCACGAGTGGGCAATGCGGACGAAGCGGCCGTGCCGTTCGGCACTGTAACCGATGGCGATGATGATGCCGCTGTCCGCGGCGACGATCTTCTCGTTCGGAGACATCTCAAAGTCGATGCCGTCGTGCCCGAAGAGCGCTTTGTCGCCCGAAATAAAGCGCCGGTAGTACTCAGGCCGGGCACCCCACTTCTGAACGATGCGGCGCTGGCCTTCAAATGGCGCTGTCAGGTAGACGCCTTCAGGTTCGTAGTAGCCGTTTTCGATCGCGCTGTGGACAAAGTTAAATGACATCGGCAGCGTTGGTCAAATGGCCCGTCTCGTTGACTGGATGCAGTGCGTGTGATTCGATTCAGATTCGACAACGCTTTTGTAAAAAGGTATACTTGGGCAGTGTGCATTTTGGCGTGCAGGACACGATGCAGTTGAACGTGAGCGGGCTTCGGGTAGTATAGTTGTGTAGGCAGATTTGGCAAAGAAAGTTACGACCAGAGTGAGGGTGTTCGATGCCTATTTATGAACTTGCCTGCAAAGAGTGCGGGAATCAATTCGAGCGCATCGTTTCATTTTCCAGCACGGTTTTGCCCGCTTGTCCGACCTGCGGCTCGGTGGAGGTCATGCGGCTTCTGAGCAAGCCGGCCATTCATTTCAAGGGGAGTGGATGGTATATCACCGACAGCAAGAAGGAGGACGAAAAGAAGAAGGCCGCGGCGCAAAAGGAGGACAGCAACGGCGCAGCGGTTGAGAAGTCGGCTGAGAAGTCGGCGGAAAAATCGACCGAGAGCGAATCGAAGAGCGAGACCAAAGGCGAGACCAAAGCGGAAGGCAAGAGCAGTTCGTCGAGCGGGACCGAGAGCTCGGCCAAAGAGGAAGGATAGTTTTCACGGCCAGTCGCAGCGCGCCTGAAAAGTGAAGAGAGCCGGTCTGTTGACACCCTTGCGCTTGCGCTAAGGGTGTTTTTGCACTGTTCAGGAAACCGGTTCGAGTTTATCGGCCAGGAGGGAGGCGAGAAAGGTGCGTTCCTGGTCGGCGTCGAAGAGGATTTTGACGCGCCTATCCGCGCCCTCACCGCTGATTTCGGTGATAACGCCGGCGCCGAAATGTGAGTGGGCGATGCGCTGTCCGCAGGCGAGTTGATCGAGCGTGCGCAGCTGCGAGCGGGTCGGCTGCGGTGGTTGCGCTGAGGCCGCCTGCTGCAACGAGGTGGCGATGTTGGCTTCACGGTCGCGCCAGGCCTCCGCCAGCGTGTCAACCGTCTGGTCCGGGTCCTTGGAGAGAGAGATGCGCAGCCGGTTGGCGCGTTGCAGCGCCGCGGCGAGGGTATCCATCGACGCGCTCTTCTCCCGGTCGGCCTGGGAATCGAGCGCGGTCAGGCGGCTGGCGCGGCTCAGGACGCGCAGAAAGCGGTCCATCTGCTTGACGGGCTCGTCGAACGGGTCGATCACCGCCAGTTGAACGCCGTTGCGGCGGCAGAGTTCGTCGCGAATCCGGTCGCGCTGCTCCTCCTCGTGCAGCTCCCCATCGCTACGCCGGCGGCGTCCCGTTCCGGTCAGGCCGGAGAAGCGCACCGCGATATTGACGGACGGGTAGAGGTAGTCCAGTTTGAGGCGGCGGCGCGTCGCCGGGTTGATCAGCCATTCGGGGCTTACGTTGGACTGCGGGTGGGGTTCATCGAATACACGGGCGAATATCTCGCGCCAAGCGTTTACAAATTGATAAGCTGACATGGAATCTCTGCTTGCGCGCTAAGTCGGCGCAAATTACCCTTTCCTTGATTGACTGAGCAGGAAAATCATTGAAGCATTGTACAGAACCGTTGCCGCAAGGCAAAAGTCGCCGGGCGCGGGAACGGTCAATCGCGGCAGGAGCGCTATGACGAGGTCGGAGAGGCGTGACAGGCAGGCCCTGGGCGATGGCGGTAGCGTACGTGCGCTGGACAGCAGAGGGATCGCCGGCGCGGCGACGCTGGTGATGCTGCTGTTCATTCTGAGCCGGGGCACTGGTCTGCTGCGGGAGATAATCATCGGCGCCCGCTTCGGTACCAGTGCGGAATTGGACGCCTATCTGGCCGCGTTCCGCATTCCTGATCTACTCTTTCAGCTTGTGGCGGGCGGTGCGCTGGGGAGCGCCTTCATTCCCGCCTTTGCCGCCGCGTGGACGGAGGGCAGCCGCCGCGAGGCCTGGCTGCTGTTCAGCCGCATTCTGAATCTATTAACGCTGTTCCTTGTCGTTCTGTGCGGGCTGGCAATGCTGTTTGCCGAACCGCTGACCGCGCGGGTGATCGCGCCGGGCTTCTCCGCCGAGCAACAGCGGTTGGCCGCGTCGCTGATGCGCTGGATGCTGGCGAGCACGGTTGTTTTCGGCGCCAGCGGCCTGATCATGGGTGCGCTCAACGCGGTGCAGCACTTTCTGCTGCCGGCTGTGGCGCCTGCGCTCTACAACTGCGCCATTATCGCCGGCGCGGGGCTGCTCGCCCCGCACTTGGGCATCCACGGCCTCGTCATCGGTGTCGCGGCCGGCGCCCTGCTGCACCTGCTTGTGCAGCTGCCCGCTCTTCTGCGTCAGGGCGTCCACTACCGCTTCAGCTTCCACTGGCAGGATGCGCAGGTGCGGGAGGTGGCTCGGCTGATGGCGCCGCGCGTACTGGGGCTGCTATTTGTCCAGCTCAATTTTCTGGTCAATACAGTTCTGGCAAGCGGCCTGCCGGACGGCAGTCTGAGTGCGCTCAACTACGCCTGGCTGCTGATGCTGCTGCCGCAGGGCATCTTCGCCCAGGCCGTTGCCACCGTGGCATTTCCCACTTTTTCCGCTCAGGTTGCTGCCGGCAGCCGCGCCCAGCTGCTGCAGACGCTCAGCGGCCTGCTGCGTCTGATCCTTTTCCTCTCCATTCCGGCGGCGTTCCTGCTCTTCATCCTCGACGAACCGCTCATCCAGCTTCTGTTCCAGCGCGGCCGCTTTGACGCCGGCAGCACGCAGGCCGTCGCCTACGCGCTGCGCTTCTATGCGCTCGGGCTGGTGGCCCACGCCGTGGTCGAAATTGTGGTGCGGGTCTTTTATGCGCTGCACGACACCGCGACGCCGGTGGTCGTCGGCGTGGCGACGATGGCGCTGAACATCGCGTTGAGCCTGGCGCTGATCGGCGGCCTGAGCTACGGCGGGTTGGCGCTGGCCAACAGCGTCGCGACCGGGCTTGAGATGCTGCTTCTGCTTCTTCTGCTGGGGCGTAAGGTGCGCAAGGACGGCGCAGAGGGGACGGATGGAGCGAAGGCGCCGGGCCTGCCCGTGGGTGAACTGTTGACGAGCGCCGGGCGTTCAATTCTGGCTGCCGCGGTGATGGCGGGGGGGGTCCTGTTCTGGCTGGCGATGCTGCCGGCGGGCGGTGCAATTTTCGGCATTCCTGCAGGATGGGCGGCGGCGTTCACAGGGGCGGGACTGGGCGTTGTCATCTATACGCTTGCCAGCCATCTTCTTGGCGGTGCGGAGACGCGTCAGCTATGGGCGCTGGCGCGCAGGCACCCCCAAGAGTAGCTCAAACCAACCGCAACGCGACGAATCGGGACACCATTTGCTTCGTTGACTGGAGGGTTTTGTCGACCTGACGCAGACCAAATGAGCATATTCAGAGAGATGACAGGGCGATGTCAGGTCGGAGTCAGGGAGGCAGGGGCGGGAGCGTGTAGGATAAGGACGCAGGTACAGACGACGAGGTTAAGCGTGTTGCCAACCGGCCCACGAGGAATTCGCAAAGTGACAGAGGCGTTGTTCGCCGCCATCGCAGGCCCCGCAAGGGAAGCAGGTGGCGAAGCCGCTGCAGTGGACGTGGGGCAACCGATTCGAGTTCTGCCAAATCACTAACCTTACGCTAACGCAAATGTAAGCAACCGCGGCTATACTGTTTCGTATGGGTACAGTGGAGGGCTGTCTCAGTGTTGCTTTTTGACCTGCTGTCCATGCGATGGGTATGATAAGCTGCGGAATTTACAGCAACAAAACTGGTTGGTCAAGTATGGGTGGGACGGCCTATGCTCGCCTTTGCTCCAATACCATTGCTTTTCAGCCTTCCGGGCCTTCTGTTGGGCTTCTGGGCGCAGTTCAGAATTCGTTCTGCCTGGAACACGTATTCGGCAGTGTCGTCGGAACTCGGCGTGTCGGGCGCGCAAGTAGCGCGCGAAATCCTTGATTCGAGCGGGTTGGGGCACGTGACCGTTGAGGAGACGCGCGGCTTTCTCTCCGATCATTACGATCCTGCAGGAAAGAGGCTGCGTCTGAGTAAGGGAGTCTACCGGGGAAAGAGTGTCGCCGCCATGGGCGTAGCCGCGCACGAAGTTGGCCACGCGTTGCAAGACAGTGAAAGCTACCGCCCCCTGATCCTGCGCAGCGGCATGGTTCCCGGCGTGCAGATCGGCAGTTGGCTGGGGCCGATTCTCTTTTCGATCGGCCTGGCCATACCTTCGGCGTGGGGGCAGATTCTGGCGTTGCTTGGCCTGGTGCTTTTCGGCATGACCGCGCTGTTTGCGCTGATCACTCTCCCGGTCGAGTTTGACGCCAGCAAGCGTGCCAGGCAGGTCCTTGTCAGCGAGGGGCTCGTCACCGGCCAGCAGGAACTGAGCGGCGTCAAGAAGGTTCTGGATGCCGCGGCTCTGTCCTATGTGGCCGTTGCCGTGCAGGCGTTCATGGCCCTGTTTCATTATCTCTATCTGTTCCTGTTGCAAGACCGGAAAAGCAGCAAACAGGAAGAGCGGGTTTGAGTGGCGCAGTTTGCATATCGCCGCCGGCCTGAATACTGCTCCTGGATGCTCAAGGGTGGTTGGTCCCGCGCCGATATGAGGCATTGGGGATCAGTTCAGAACAGAACCGGACACGATAGATCCGGTAAGAATAGGATGAGGTGAGCCATGTTTTTCTTCGATCCACTTTACATTATCATCAGCCTGCCGGCGCTGGCGTTGGGGTTTTGGGCGCAGATGAAGGTCAAGTCCGCGTTCAACAAGTACTCGCGCGTGGCGGCCGGGCGTGGGACGTCCGGCGCGCAGGTGGCGCGGCGCATCCTCGATTCGAATGGATTGGGGCACGTGAACGTTGAGGAGACGCGCGGCTTTCTCTCCGACCACTATGACCCGCGGTCGAGAACGCTGCGGCTGAGTCCGCAGGTCTATCAGAGCAACAGCGTGGCCTCGGTCGGTGTGGCTGCGCATGAGGCGGGCCACGCGCTGCAGCACAGCACCAACTACGCGCCTCTCACGCTGCGCAGCGCGATCGTACCCGGCGTGCAGATCGGCAGCTGGCTGGGCCCGATCATCTTTATCATTGGCATGTTCTTGGGGCCGGGGCTGGGGTTCACGGTCTCATTGCTGGGGCTGGTCCTGTTCGCCGCGGTCGCCGTGTTTACGCTGGTGACGCTGCCGGTCGAGTTCAACGCCAGCAAGCGGGCCAAGGAGGTCCTGGTGGCGCAGGGGTTCGTCGGCCAGCACGAGATGAAGGGTGTCAACGCGGTGCTCGATGCCGCGGCGCTGACCTACGTGGCCGCCGCGATCCAGGCGATCACAACGCTGCTCTACTATGCCTTCATCCTGTTCGCGCGCAGCCGCGACTGAGCGGGCCGTTTCCCGCGGGGGAGAAGATGCGTCGGCAGGCGGCGTCCGGATTCCCGCAGACGCGGCCTGCCGTTCGAATGGAGTCTGAACTATGTTTACCGGACAACAAGGCGCAGTGCGCTTCTTTCGCACGGGGCAGCGAATGTCCCGACAGGCCGGCGGGTTAAGCCGCTGGCTGCTCGTCGCCCCGGGACTGTCACTGGTTCTCTTCGGTCTGGCGATCCTGCTGTGGCCGGAGTTGTTGGCCTATCTGGTGGCGGGGCTTTTCATTGCGGTCGGCGTCAGCGTTACGGGCTGGGGCTGGCGGCTCTCCCGGCGACAGCGCAACGCGGCAGCCGGCTGGCAGGTCGTCGACGGGTTCTGAGTCACGCGGCCGTAAGCAAGTGGTGAGCGCGTCGCTGCTGCACCGACCCCTGACCCCTGACCACTGCCCCTATTCGTCGACCTCGATGGTGTGTTCTTCCTCGCCGGAGCGCCACACGCCGTTTCGGTCCCCGACAGCCCACTTTGAGCGGATATGGATGACGCGCCCGCCCCGTTTTTTGCGGGGTTGGCCGGGTTGCCGCGGCGCGCTGCGGTCCAGCGCGTTCGATGCCAGCGCCGGCAGCTGATTCTGCAGCAGCTGCAGCCCGGCCCGCAGCGCCAGCCCCGCCAGACCGACTGCAACCGGCAGCCCGACCTTCGTCACCACCTCCGGCAGGTTGTTGCGCCTCTCAAGCGGATATCCGTCCTCGGTATTGTAGCCGCATGCGCTGCAGTGGCGCGCATTCATCGCCACATCCTGGCCGCAGCCGGGGCAGACCCGATAGACCTCGCTCATACTGATTCCTTTCTCCCGCAAAACAGGTGCCCATAAGTATAGCAAACCTTTCGACGATGGCTCAAGCAGGGGCGCGCGGGCAGGTAAGACTCCGAATCTGGGCTACGCCCGCCCTGGCCACCTCCTTGGCATGCTACCCTGTCGCGCTACAATTGCCTCTACCCGCCGCAAGTGTCTTCATTTCCAGATAGCCCGACATGATATGAGTTGAGGTGGCGGAGGCGGTCCGCCTGATTCAACGGCGGATTCGCTGGAAGCCCGGAAGCGCTATGTATCATCTGCGGAATCCCAAAAGGAGAGGGCATCTGGCTATTGATGCGACGCTGGCTGGGTATGAACAGATAATTCGTTCTGTCTTATTGAATCAGACAGCCACCGCGTATCTGTATAAGTACGATAACGTTTCTTTTGATGAAAATGTCAAGGATGATACCGATCAGGCCTGCAAGATAGACGTTGCATGCCATTAATTGCTATACTTGCCTGCATTCTCCCATGCGACTCGCTGGGATGGATATGCCCGGCGCGAGCAGAGGCAGAATCTCCTTGCAAGCCGAAGTCGCGTTGGCCGAACGGCGTGTGCCAGTACAGAGTACAGAGCACAGAGTGAAGGGTACCTATTGGGCCCACATCCATTTTATTCCGCGTAAAAGGAGGATCGAGTCCAGCAGAACCCCGACAGCGCCCCCGATTTACCACGGTCAGATGACGATTTTGGCTGCGGGCCTCACCGTTGACAGCCGCACTGTTGACCGAGTTCATGCCGGTTCAGACCGGCACTCCTACTTCACCACTTTGCAGAAAGGAAACGAACGATGACAGACCTTGCAGTTTCTCGACGCGCATTTCTCAAGACGGCAGGTGTGGTGATGGTAGGGGTAGGCTTGGCGGCCTGCCAGCCAATAGCCCCGGTCAGTGACGGACCCCGAAAGCCTCAAGGCCTTCGTCCTCGGAGCGAAGGCGCATATCGAGGCGATCACAGACATGAACGAAGGAGCGAAGTTCAGGGAGGGGCTGAAAACGGAGGGCGCCTGGAAATCCGGCTCGACGTTCCTCATCATCTTCCTCCAGAACGGAGACGCGTTCATTCATGGGAACGATCGTGACGCAGAAAGCAAAAACCTGCTCGACGTCGAGGACGAACGCGGAACCAAGGTCGTCGAGCAACTCTTCGCGGCCGCTGCCCGCGGCGGCGGTTTCGTCGAATACTACGACGGGGGGCTGAAGACGGCATACGCCGTCGAATACACCTTCGGGATCACCGCAAGACAGTTCGTGCTGGTCGGCGGCTACTCGCAGGACGTCTCCCATGTCCCAATCCGGGTCGCGGATCTCCCGAAGCCTCCCGTCACCGCGTCGGAAGTGGTGGACCGCGAGACACTCATCGCCTTTGTCGAAGCGGCGGCCAAGACCTACAGCGAGGCCGTCTTGTCCGAAGGCTATAGCGACCTCACCGGGGTCAGAAACGCCTTCCGGGTGGAAGGCGGGGACTGGAAGTCAGGCTCCATCTACCTATATGTCGTGAGTGGCGGGGGCGTCACCCTGTTTCACGGGACCGAGCCGTTTCGCGAAGGCAAACCCACCGACATGACGAGGACGGACTCCCAGGGGGTGAGGTTCGCCGAGGAGCTGATCGGAGGCGCACGGCGCAACGGTCACAGTTTTCTGCTGTATCACTACGACAACCCGGCCATCGAAGGAGACGAAGAGACCGGTTCCCCGAAGTTCGGCTACGCCGTGAGCTTCGAGGTGCCCAACTCGGAACAGAGGGGCGTCATCGGCTCCGGCATCTATCTCGACACAGACGGCGAGTGACCCTCGGCGCACGGGACCCGGCGCTCCCGATGCGGGGCCTCTCTTGCGGCAGGCTTGGTCACTTTGGCGCTACCGGCGCTCGGCATGGTGCTTACGACGTCAATTCCCTGCAGCGAGTTGCCGCCAGCGCGGGCCCCTGCATCGTTTACCAGAATATCAGTTCGTCTGAAGGTCTCGATTGTCTGTTGCATGGCGCCATCGACAACAGCGCCATCGGTTATGTTGCAGGGCAGGGCCAGGGAACGGCGCCCGAGAGCCTCTATTGCCGCCCGCAGTGCCGGCAGGCCCCCCAGCCCGCGCCGGCACAGGGCTTCATTTCGATGTCGGTCGCGACGACATCGGCTCCATCCTCAGCCAACCGCAGGGCGATCCCCCGGCCGCTGCCGTGTTTGCCCCCTGCGCCGGTACCGAACGCAACGTTCCCCTTCAGGTTGAACATTTGACATTCCTCCAAATGATGACAAATACAGCGGCCCTAATTGGAAGTTAAGCTTAGCTGACTAAGGCGACTCCCTTGCGAGGACCAGATTGACGGTCCGATTCGTCGCGTTCTGGGGCAGTTAGAGCCACTGGAGGGCGGCGCTGGCTGAGATCGCTTTTGTATACTCGTCGATTCGCTCATACCGAAAACCGAGCTGTCATCGTCGACGCATCTGCCCGTGGCAGGAAATTGGGGCCCACGCTACCGCTATATCGCTTAGGTAGAGGAGAAGCAAAGCGCCCTTGGCCGGAACCCTCAAGGGGGAATGCGGTGCCATTTCGGTTGGTTGGAGGGGCAAAAGAGTCAATGATATACTGTTGCCGGTCACAAGGCATCACGGCCACCCCTTTCCAGCCCATAGGCAGAATACATGGCTGATATCGCGCACACTCCACAGGCTGACGCGGGCAGTATTCCTGTGCACAGCGCGAGTCAGGCTTCGCTGCTGCGGAGGGTATGGCAGGCGAAGCGGTATTACCTGTACCTCGTGCCGATCTTCGCGCTGCTGGGCGTCTTCTCCTACTACCCGCCGCTGATGGCGCTCTATTATTCGATCAGCAATTTCAACGGCGTGCAGCTCCGGGTCATCGGACTGGACAATTTCATCGACCTGTTCCAGGACCGGCTCTTTCTCACCTCGACGGGCAACGTGCTCAAGCTGATGGTCGCGAGTGTGCTCACCGGGCTGGTCCCGCCGTTGTTGGCGGCGGAGCTCCTCTTTTTCATTCGCAGCCAGCGCGCGGCCAATTTCTATCGCACCATGTTTCTGATTCCAACACTGGTGCCGGCCATGGTGGTGATCCTGACCTGGCGTTACATCTATCACGCCCGCTACGGTCTGATCAACACGTTCCTTGCGGGGATTGGCCTCGGTTTTCTGCAGAATGACTGGCTGGGCAGTTTCGATACTGCGCTGCTGTCGTCGAGCAGGTGGTCGAAGTCGAGGTGCCGGCGAGCGGCCGTCTGAACGTCGACTACCAGGGCACGCTTGAAGTGTTTATCTCCGGCTACGACCTGACCGAGGCGTTGACCGAGGCCCAAAAGGCAGCCGGTGTGAAGGGCAATGAGGGCCTGGAAGCGTTAATCGCCGAGTGGGAGGCGATGCACCCGGGCATCGATATTGTGCCGGTGGCGGGGCCGGTTGGGCCGTCAGGGCAGGACCCCTTTCAGTGGTTCGTAAATACACAGGTCCCCGCCGGTCAGGGGCCGGACATCTTTTTCTACTACGGGCATACGCTCTACAACGGCGCGGCCGGCGACAAGGGGCTGATGGTGCCGCTGGACGCTTACCTTTTGCAGCCGAACCCGTATGTGCCGGAAGGTGAACCGGGCAGCGAGCAATGGATCGACATCTTCGAGAACGGCTTCACGGGCGCGATCGCACAGGAGCGCAGCCCGGCCGGCCACTACTACGGCATACCGGTCGATGCCGCGCCGATCACGATCTGGTACAACAAGACGGCGCTGGATGAGCTGGGGCTGGAGTTCCCCTTCCCCAACTACTACAGCGATCTTGTCGCACTGCTCGAGCAGCTGCACGCGGCCGGTTACGAGAAGCCGATCGTCGGGCAGCTGGGGCCTGCAACCCAATGGGACAACATCATCTTCGACCATTCGCTGCTCGAGCCGGTCGGCAAGGCGGAGTGGGATGTGTTGGACTATAAGCCCTCGCTGGTCAACGGCTTCATCGACAAGGCGGAGTTCGCGCGCGCCGTCCACCTGGGCCTGTTTGACGCCACCGGCCCCGAATTCCGCGAGGTCCTGCGCCTGCAAGTTTGACGCCACCGGCTCCCTACTTCCGCAGGTCCTGCGCCTGGGCAAGATGTGGGCTCCCTACTTCACCGAGGAATGGAAGGTGAATGGACGGCCCGGGCCGGAAGAGTTCATCAGCGGCAATGCGCCCGTCTTCCTGAGCGGCATGTGGATGGCGCAGAACTTCCTGACCAATCCGGAGATCGACTTCGAGGTCGGTGTGGCGACCAACCCGTTGATTGGGCCGAAGGAGTCGGATCTGGCCGATCCGAACCCCTATCCGGGCGTGGCCGGTGTGGGCATGACCTTCAACGTCCACTGGCAGACGGTGGAGCGCGGCACGATGAATGCTGCAATCGACTTCCTCCAGTTCATCAGCGCGCCGCAGAACTGGCGCAAGGCGCACGAGTCCAAGCTGGGCGCGATATCGATCCTCAAGGGCCTGGAGCCGACCCTGCCCGACGACCTGGCCGAGGCCGTTCAGGGCGCGATTCCGACCTCGCAGATGGCTTTCGACATTTCAGGCACCTCCACCGACTTCACGCAGCAGACCGAGCGCCAGACGATCTACACCGAGTTCTACCTCGGTGAGATTACCCTGGATGAAGCTGCTGAGCGCTTCCAGCAGAGCCTGCTCGATTGGGTCGAGCGCGAGTTGGAACAGAACGATATGGAGCGGAATCCCGGCGGTGGGACCTGAGCCAGTGGTAAGAGGCGGCGGGGCAGGGCGACCTGCGCCGACGCTAGAGACGATTTTTCAGAGCCGGTCATGGGGGGCGCGGCGTGCACCTCCATGACCGGCGCACAGGAGAGGGGAATGGCGCAGACGGCGATTCAACAGCTCGAGGGCTGTATCGAGGCGCTGCGGGAGGGCGCGCTGAACGAAGAGCGGCTGCAGGCGGTGATCGAGACGCGGGGGCGGCGGCCGGCAGGAGCTGCTCTATCTGCAGGCCGACCATACGTCAGTGGCGGCGCAGGTGATCGGGCTGTCGCTGGTGGAGGACGGCGAGGTCGTCGAGCAGCATCCGGGCGACCCGTGGCCCTACGAGACGGTGCTGGACGCGATGAATGACGGCTGGCGGATCGTGCAGTTTCCCAATCTTGGCGCTGGTGCCGGATGAGAACCGGCCCACCGGGCTGGGCTGCGAGTTCATACTGGAGAAGTGGAGATAAGGTGATGAAAAGCTACTACGACTGTGAGCCGACGTTGAGCGATAACGAGGTGCTGGACGTGTGCAAGCGGGGTTACCTCCGGCTGGAGGCGGTCGTGCCGGAGGAAATCAACGCGCGCGCGCGCGCCTTTCTGGCGGAGAACACCTCGCACGAGCCGACCGAGATCCTGTACGAAGACTGGTTTATGGAGGGTGTGATCAAGAACCCGCAGGCGGCGGGTGCGGTGCGGTCGCTGCTGGGGGTCAATTTTGGGCTGCCGCTGCTGATGAGCAACCACCGCGTCGAATATCCGACCGAGGCGCAGGCTTGGCACCGCGACGGCAACTCGAAGTTCACGCACGAGCTGCGCAACCTGCAGGTCTTCTATCTGCCGCAGGACTGCACGATGGAGATGGGGCCGACCGAGATTATCCCCGGCACGCATCTTCTCTACTCGGCCAATGACCACCTGAAGCATCTGGACCGTGTGCGCGGCAGCGAGTACATGGCCGGGCCGGCCGGCTCGATTTTCATCACGGTCTACTCGATCTGGCACCGGCGCTCGACATCGACGCGGGCGCAGACGCCTGGGGTCAGGAACAATCTGAAGTACAACTATTTCCGCACCGCGCCGCCGCAGCGCGACTGGTGCATCGCCCCGGATTTCGACTTCGGCAACGCGCCCTACCTGCCGGCGAAGGAGGATTCGGGCTACTACCGCGACACATGGCTCGCCGCCAGCCACGTGGCCGAGATGTTCCTCTGGCTGTGCGGCAAGCATGCGCAGTTCCGGACCGAGGGCGGGCAGACGTGGCCGCTGAATGCGGCGACGGCGCGCTTTACCGACGCGCCCTACGGGGTTCCGCCGGGGCTGTGAGCAGCATGCTTGAAGACAAACTGGCCGCTCTCGATGCCGAAGATGAAAACCGCGTTCCACACGAAGTGGCTGTGGCCATTCTTCGCGGGCAGAGCCCAATCCTCGCGTTCCGGAGTACCTCGGCATCACGCAGCGCGAGCTTTCGGCAAGCGCGGGAATCTCGGTCAGCTATCTGTCCGAGATCGAGTGTGGACGCAAGCCCGGCTCCACCTCCGCCCTGACCCGCATCGCCCGCGCGCTTGGCACAACGCTCGACGCCCTTGTCGTTGAGTAGTATATGGTTGGTCAGCTGCTCTCTTTGCAGTCCGGCTTCTCAGTGCGGTCGCGCGGCGCAATCTGTTTCCAATTGCGCGCAGTTGTGATAGATTGATCGCCACGACAATGTCACTGAGGAGAGGGAGATGATCCACGATAAAGTCAATCATACGGGCGATTGCGAGCCGACGCTCACCGACTCGCAGGTGCTGGATTTCTGCCGCGAGGGATACCTGCTGCTGGAAGGCGTGGTGCCGGACGAGATCAACCGGCGCAGCTGCGACTACCTGGAAGGGAAGATCCCGGCCGATCCGAGCTATATCCCCGACGGGATGACGCAGGCGGACCTGGAGCGCATCCGCGCCTCGCACGAACCGAGCACGATCTTCCTGGAGTCGTGGTTCATCGAGCATGTGCTGCTCAATCCGCAGGTGATGGGCGTGATGCGCTCGCTGCTGGGAGCCAACGTGGGCCTGCCGATCCTGGCGAGCCACCACCACGTCGAGTGCCCGAGTCCCCCCCAGGGCTGGCACCACGACGCCGACCACGTCTTCGGCCCCGAGCTCAACTTTGTCGAGGTCTTCTACTTCCCGCAGGATACGCCGGTCGAGCTGGGGCCGACCGAGCTGGTGCCCGGCTCGCACATTGCGCCGACGAAGCGCCCCAACGAGGAGAACGGGGTCTACGCCGAAGGGCCGGCGGGCACGATCGGCATCCACCACCAGAGCATCCTGCATCGCCGCGGCCTCTCGACGGCAAAAGGCAGGCGCCACATGCTCAAGTACAACTACTGGCGCACCTCTCCGCCGCAGCGCGACTGGGTCGTCGAGCCGGAGTTTCGATCTGCAGAGCGCCTACTACGGCGGGCACAACCAGGCGCGCTATGTGGCGCACATGTTGGCGAAAGACAGTCACAATACTGGCTGTGCGGCAAGGGCGACGACTACCGCATCATCGGCGGGCAGGCGTGGCCGTGGATCAGCCCCTTGAACCAGATCCGCCCGTCGTACGGCTTCGACAGCAGAGCCGCGGCTACCAGCCCGACTGGCGCAAACACAACCAGGACGGGTACTCCGTTTGAAGTGGCGTTTGTGCGGTTTCGAGACTACCGCATCATCGGCGGGCAGGCGTGGCCGTTCTGGATCAGCCCGAACCAGATCCGCCCGTCGTACGGCTTCGACAGCACGTGGCCGCGGCTACCAGCCCGACTGGCGCAAACACAATCAGGACGGGTACTCCGTTTGAAGTTTTCAAAGCCGAAGTTTCGAGTTTCTAGTTGGCCTTAGTGGGCTCATTGTGCCGCCTGGCAACCAGGAATTTCCACAGACAAGGCCCTGGCTGGCAGGAGGAAACCGGTCAGCCGGGCCGGGGCGTCTATCTCTCCATCCTGATCGAGGCCACCTGCCTGCCGTCGAGCTCGAACGCTTCTCCGGTTCCGGTCGTGCGAAACCCCAGCGTCTCGAACAGAGCCCTTTTCTCTTCATCTTCGACGGAGACGACCGCATAGCACCTGGACGGTCGCTGCCCTGCGCCGGCGTCGATCGCGGCCTGCAGCAGCGGCACCTGGGCCGCGGCAAAGCGGGCGTGGGCGAAGCCGTCGACCTGGAAATCGCCGCCGTCATCGCGGCGGGCCGTGGCCAGCCCGACGACCTTCCCCTCGGCCGTTCTGGCGGCGAACCATGCGCCGCCGCCCCGTTGAATCCGCTGAAAGCGCACGTAGAGACCCATACAGGATGTCTGCGTCGCGTAGCGGGTTGAGCGGCAGCCCGTGTTCGCGTCCAGCACCTGCCAGTCGTGCGGACTGAGAAGCAGCGGGATAATGGGGATGCGGTCGGCGGGCGTCGCCTCAACGATCTCTGCCGCACCGCCGCGGAAGTAGTCCACCAGGAAGGCTTCGGGGGACTCTCCGCTGAGGATGTTGACCATCGCCGCGGTCCCGGCGAGCTTGCGCCAGCCGAGCCGGTGGTAGATGCGCGCGGCGGCCGGGTTGTCGGTGCCGAGGAAGAAGGCTTCGCCGCCGCCGGCGCGAACGTCCTCAACGGCCTGGCCGCACATCTCGGTGGCGATGCCGCGCCCGCGAAACTGGGGGTCGGTGGCGACCTCGCTGAACCCGGCCAGGGCCGGCACGCTTTTCGAGTGCATGCTAAAGCAGGTGCCGGCCAGGCGCTCACCCTCTCTGCGCATGTAGAGCGTGCTGCGGTTGTAGGCATCTTCGGCGCCGAGGAAGACCTCGCGCCCTATGTCCGGGAAGACCATTCCATAGATGTATTCCCAAAAAGGGAGCAGCTCGTCGATCAGCTCTTCGGTGATGGGGACAGGGTATCGCACTGGATTCACCTCCGTCACATCCTGCTTCACGGGTTGGATAATGAAAACGATGCCCACCAAAATCTAGAAACCAAGAAACTCAGGACCGCAGTTCCCCTCCCGCCGCGATGACGCGTTCCACCAGGCCGCCTGACTGCATCGGGCCGGTCAGGTTCTCGTTCCGGAGCGCGGCGGGCACGGCCCAGAGCATCATGTTCTGGTAGTAGTCGGCGCCGAAGGCGCGCTGGCCGGTGTCGGCGTCGCCGCGCACCGTGTTGGGCGCGTCCCAGGTATAGCCCCAACGGCAGGTGATGTTGTGCAGGCAGCGCTGCAACAGGTCGCGGCCGAACTCCTGCTGCCCGTTGTACATGAAGGTCATCGCCAGCATGTAGAGCTCGGGGGGGAAGTAGCTGAAGGTGCCGTAGCCGCCGACCTTGGCCGGGCCGCCCTCGGCCGTGGCGTAGTTGACCGCGCTCGACTGGCTGAGCGCGCAGTTGGCGGCGGCGAGCTTCTGCAGCGTTTTCTCGACGCGCGGCGGCGGGAAGACGCCGTTGACGCCGTGCCAGTCGGTCACCCACTGGCCGTCCAGCTGGTAGCCGAAGACCAGGTCGGACTTCTGCCCCGTCTCCGGTTCCTTGAAGTTGAGGTAGTATTCGCCGGCCCACAGATGCTCCTCGAGGGCCTGCGCGCCGGCTTCCAGCCAGCTGTCGCAGCGGGCGAGATAGGCGTCGTCGTCCATGGCCGCGGCCATGCGCCGCATGATCTGCACCTGCGCCATGCGCACGCCGCCGGCATGGGTGACATAGCCCTTCCAGCCGGGTTCGGGCGCCTCGAACCATTCGGTGTCGCCGAGGCCGTGCGTGTCGGTGCCGGGCGCCGGCATCGCCATCACCTGGGACGGGCCGTAGGCGGGGCGCAGGTTCATCGAAAAGTCGTTGCAGCGCTTGAGCGAGTCCCAGAATTCGGCCAGGACGGCGTCGTCGCCCGAGGCCTGCCAGTAGCGGTCGAGCATGATGACGTAGCAGGCGCCGTTGAGGACGGTCTGGTAGCCGACGTCAGGTGCGCTGAGGCCGTAGCCGGGGCTGTTGGCCTCGTTCGTGGCGGTGATGCCGCCGAAGATCCACGGTGGGCGCCCGTCGGGGAACTGGTAGGCCTTGTAGCCGCGCAGCGTGGAGAGCGCGGCCTCGGGGAAGAAGTAGACGAGGGGGATGTTGCCGTAGAAGCTGCAGGGCAGGCATTCGATCTGCGGGCTGCCGCGCGGGCATTCATTCAGCCCGAAAAGGCCGTCTTCGGGCGCGCACCAATCGCCGAGCGGCGGCTGTGCCTGGCCCCAGATGCTGCACTCGGGGACCAGGTGCAGGTTGTTGATCAGGGCGTCGGCGAGCCAGCCGGGCAGCTCGGGCGCGTTGTAGAGCGCCTCCTGCCAGGCGATGACCCGTCGTAGCAGGCTCTCGTGGTTCCTGGCCAGGAAGTTGGCGGCGGCGAGCGCGTCGGGGTGGTGGCGCGCGTACATGTGCGTGAAGAGTGGGGTCTCCTCGTGGGCCGGGCTGCCGCCGGCGCGCCAGTGGGGCGCGTGCCAGGCCAGGACGACGCGCACGGTCTGCGCGACGCCGGGCGCGACGTCGAAGGGAATGGCGAGCGCCGCGCCGCTGTCATCCTCTGCAGGGGCCGGCAACTGGTCGCCGATGCGGCTCCAGGCGTCCTTGTCGGCGTTGAGCGCGCCGCCGTGTTGCACGGGCGCGCCGCTATCGAGCGCGGCCAGCACATAGGTCATCTCCCGGGCATCGCCGCGGCTGCGGCTCTGCACGTGAACGCCGTTGAGCGGGCCTGTCAACAGCTCGCGCTGCACGCCCTTGCCGGCCGCGGCGTCGTGCGGGTTGAAGCCGGGAAAGTTGAAGACGAGATTGCCGCTGTGGGCGGCGCTGTCGCGGTTGCGCAGGTGGATCTCGAAGACCGCGCCGGGCGTCATCGAGACGGCTGTATCGCCGGGAATAAAGGGCGACCAGGCGCGTAGGCCGGCGGTGACGGGCGCGTCGCTGTTGAACTCCATGTCGAGGACCGGATAGTGGCCCCAGTAGTCGATCGAGTCTGCGATGGCCGCGCCGGCGAGGCCGGTCTCGTCAAAGAGGGGGGCGTAGTCGGTGGGCGGGAAGGTGACGGCGCTCTGGGCCGGCTGGGGCGTGTCGCGCTTGCCCAGTGTGTCGGAGACCAGGACCCAGGTGCGATCTGTGCCATCTTCGTCGCGGCAGGCGAGGCCGAGCATGGGCAGGTTGAGCAGCGCGCGCGGCTCGACCAGGTGGTTGAAGATGGTGTTGTAGCCGAACATGCCGTTGGGCTCGATGTCGATGCAGCCGGTGTCGAGTCCGCCCAGGGGCATGCCGCAGGTGGGGCGCGGCTCGCCGCGGTAGATAACGCCGGTGACCGGCTGCGAATAGCCGGCCGCTGCGAAGGTGCGCCAGCGGGCATGGAGCTGGTGGGGCGGGAAGAGGCGGCCGGACGGAGAATGGGAAGCGGGGCTCATCTGTAGCTCCTCAGCGAAATGGACGGCGGTTGGGATGGTTGAAAGGGTCAGCGGTCGAGACTGGGTGCGCCGAGGTCGGCGGACAGTTGCGCGGCGGCCTGCATGACGATCCCGGCGAAATCGGGCAGATGCTCCCGCGTGATGCGCGTGGCCGGCCCGGAGATGCCGAGGGCCGCGATCACCCGGCGGCTGTGGTCATGGATGGGCGCGGCGATGCAGCGCACGCCGGCGAAGGTCTCTTCGTCATCGACCGCGTAGCCGTCGGCGCGCACCGTGTCCAGGTGGCGTTTCAACTGGGTTGGTTCGGTGATCGTCTTGGCGGTGAAGGCGGTCAGCGGCGCGGAGGCGAGCCACTCGGCGGTGGCTGCGTCGGGCTGCGCGGCGAGGAACACCTTGCCGAGCGCGGAGCAGTGCAGCGGGCGGCTTGTGCCGAGGGCGAAGTTGACGCTGAGCGCGGCCTGGCCCGGCTTGTGGGCGATGTAGATGACGTTGTTGGCCTGGCGCACGCCGAGGTTGGCGGTCTCGCCGCTCTGGTCGCGCAGCCGGGTGAGGAACTCTCCGGCAACGTCGGGCCAGTCCAACAGGTTCGCGACCTTGCTGTAAAGCTGGAAGAACTTGGTCGGGTTGGAGGTGAAGGCGCGCGTGCGTGCGTCCTGCAGCAGGTAGCCTTTTGCGGTCAGGGTATAGAGCAGGCGGTAGGCGGTGCTGCGGTCGATGCCGAGTGCCTCGGCCACGTCTACGGGGCGGACGTTTCCTTCGAGCGCCATCTCGAGCGCCACCAGCCCGCGTTCGAGCGATTGGACCAGTTGTTGGCCGCGTTTCTGTTGCATTATCCCCCTTTTGCGTTGCGCTATGCGCACATGATCACCATTTTGTATACCAAATGGGCCGTGCTGTCAATCGTTAAGTTTGCCAGTAGCCGACCGCATCTGCTGCGCACTTGGCGATGGGTAAAGCGGCGCAGCGGAGAACAGGCGGGACTGAGCGGGGTGGGGAGTTTTCGGTTTCTGGTGTGCGTTTGCTCTGCAACCACGAACTTGCATAGGATGCGTTCACGGCGTTATCGTGACCGGAGAAAAGGTTGCAGAGTAGCATCGCTGCTCGCACGCGGCAGTTACTGAAAACTCAAAACTAACCACAAAAAACTGCAGTTATGTTTCGCATTGGGCTGATTGGCTGCGGCGGGATGGGGCAGTCCCACCGGTCCGCGTTCGGGAAGTTGCAGGGCCGCGCCCGCTTTGCCGCGGCGGTTGATTTGGACTTGGCACGCGCGCAGGCTGCTGCCGACCTGATGGGCTGCGATACGGTCGCGACCGACTACCGGCAGGTCCTTGATGATATCGACGCGGCCATCCTCGCCGTTCCCCACCAGCTGCATCATCCGATTGGAATGGAACTGCTGCGCCGCGGCAAACATCTGCTGATGGAGAAGCCGCTGGCCAACTCCGAGGCCGAATGCCTCGAATTGATCGACGCGGCAGAAAGCGCTGGTCTCACCCTGATGGTCGCCTACTGCATGCGGTTTCACCCCATCGTCGTCGAGATGGAGCGGCTGATCAAGGCCAGGACCTACGGCGACCTCTTCCAGCTCTCGATCTGGACCGAGCAGCACACGCAGGGCGAGCCGGGCAGTTGGATGCACCGCAAGGAGACGCTGGGCGGCGGGCAGCTGTTCAGCCACGGCTGCCACTATATCGACATCCTGCTGGCGTGGATGGGGCAGCCGGTGAGCGGCACCCATACCGGCACCAACTTCGGCACGCCGTGGATGGAAGGCGAGGGGACGTCCAATGTCTCGCTCAAGTTTGTCAACGGCGCGCGCGGCTACCATTTCGGCACCTGGGGCGTCAGGGGCACGCGGCTCAAATATTCATTCCACGCCCACTGCACCGAGGGCATGTTGGAGGGGCAGATCAGCCAAGGGCGGTTGCTGTTGCATCAGGGCGCGTTTGAAGAGGAGCAGGGCGGCGAGAAGCTGTTGCTCGAGACGGCGGTGGGCAAGCATGTCGAGAATGAGCTGCTCCACTTTGTCGACTGCCTGGAGCATGGCCGCCGTCCGCTGACCGATGGCCGGCGCAGTCTGCGAAGCCTGCGCGTGATCTGGAAGCTGTACGAGGCGGAAGCGCAGGGCGTGGTGGCCGATCTGCGCGCGATCGGTAACGGGTGAGGATGAACAATCACGTATGCGGGATGTCCAAGAGGACTGGAACTGAAATCAAACGAGCGTTAAGGTCTGGACCGGCAGCGACTTTGCTTCGAGTGTCGACAGATTGGCAATCTGACTGGCATGGTCGATATCGATGCCGACAAGCTGACCCTCCTCGTCGAGATCCAGAATGACTCCTGGGGCAACCTCTGTGGAATCCGCACTCGGCTTTTCAGAGAGTTCTATATAGAGGGAATCGGTGTCAGGGTAGTAATGGAATTTCATAGGGTTATCTGTGGCTATGGTCTGAAATTTCGGTCGGGAAATGCGTTGTGAACGGTCTCGCCGTCTTCCAACGTTATCACGCGCAAATAGGTGCCGAGTTCTGGAACAAATCCCCAAAATCGTATGCGATCATCCTCGGGTTGCGCTTCGTAATGGATCGGTTCGGCCAACACCATTTCGCACCAGGTTCGTTTCAGATATGGCCGTTTGCGCAGGACCTGCTCCTCGAAATAACGAGTTGTTTTCACGCTAAAGGCACGCTTCTCGACTGACGTTGTGAAGCCCGTCTCTGCTCCTGAGTGTACTACAGGACTGGACGCAGAAAAACTCACCGTGACATCAGTAAGGATGCCGTCGAAAGACGCGGATGTGACAACACCAAAGGCGCGCCCGGCAGCCAACCTGTGCTTCGCCGTCATCGGTCCGGGCCGCCGCGGGCGTTACCACATGGAGGGCCCGGAGGCGAGGGAGCATGCGGCGGCGGCGATTTTTGCACGCATCGCGGCTTCACCGCCAGGCTCGATTCCAACCAGGCAGGATCCGACGACCCGCGCTCGATTCTGACCCAAACCGGTGTGAGGATACCCCCGGCTGCGCTCGCCTCGTGCGCAGCAAAAAAAACCTTCGTTCCTCTCGATTCTTGCCTCTTTCTTGAAGGAGATCCCTTATGCGCACGTATCGTGTTGGCGTTGTCGGGCTCCGTCGCGGTCTTGACCCGGCGCGCATCTTCGATCTCATGCCGGACTGCAATGTGGCCGCCGGCTGCGATATCGACGCGGGCGCGCTGGAACGGTTCGGCGCGATCTTCCCGCAGGCCGGCCTGTACAGCGCATACGATGAGATGCTGGCGCACGGGCTGGACATCGTTTTCGTGGCCTCGCCGGTTCCGCTGCACTGCGAGCACAGCGTGGCCGCGCTCGAGGCCGGCTGTCATGTGCTGCAGGAGGTAACGCTGGCGACTTCGCTGGACGAGTGCCGCGCGCTGCTGGCGGCGGTGGAGGCGCACCCGCGCCAGAAGTTCATGCTGGCCGAGAACTGCTGCTATTGGGCGCATATACTGAGCTGGCAGGAGATGTGGCGCGCCGGTCTGCTGGGGGATTTCATGTATGCCGAGGCCGAGTACATTCACGATACGCGCCATCTGCTGCGCAATCCGGACGGCTCACCGGCGTGGCGCGCGTCGATGCCGGCCATCCACTACTGTACGCACAGCCTCGGGCCGCTGCTCAAGGTGACGGGCGAGCGCTGCGTGTCGGCCAGCGGCATGCGCGTCAGCGGCGCCAGCGAGGAGCTGCCCGACCGCGCCAGGTCCGGCGTGGAGGTTGCGATTCTGCAGACGGCCAGCGGCGGCGTGATCAAGATCCTGTGCGCGTTCGGGATCAGGCGCGAGCCGATGTTCCACTACTACTCGATCTACGGCAGCGCGGGCGTGCTGGAGACCTCGCGGCCGCCGGTCAGCCCGCTGCAGACGAACGCCTGGCTGGACTCGGTGCCGCATCTGCGCAATATGATCGAGATGCCGATCACCGAGAACGTGACCGACGCACCGGCCGAGGCGGTGCAGGGCGGTCACGGCACCGCGGAGTACTCAATGATTGAGGCGTTTATGGCCTGCATCCGCGACGACACGCGGCCGCCGCTGGACATCCACGCCGCGCTGCGGATGGCGCTGCCCGGTCTGTGCGCGCATCAGAGCGCGCTGCAAGGCGGGCAGATGGTGGAGATACCGGACTGGGAGGGTTGACAAGATTCCCATTCACGGTAGGATGGTGGAAACTTTGCCCTTGGATTTTCGTCAAGCTAGGGATAGGACATTTGAGGCGATGGCACAATGACAGCTACGGAGGTGGCGGCGTGAGAGAACAGATCCCCGTCAATCCTGATGTGCTGCGCTGGGCGCGTGAATCCTTGCGGCTCTCGCACGAGGAAGTAGCGCGGCGTATGAAGAAGAAGGTGTCGGATATCGAGGCCTGGGAACGCGGTGAGGCGTCTCCTACCTATATCCAACTGGAAAGCCTGGCCTATGATATCTATAAGCGTCCGCTCGCGCTTTTCTTCTTTCCCGAAATTCCGGAGGAGGAAGCGGTTGAGCAGTCGTTCCGCACCTTGCCGGAGCAGGTCCTGGAGCGCATACCCCCGCGGATTCTCTTTCTGTTGCGCAAGGCCAGAGTGTTTCAACTGAACCTCGGCGAACTATATGGCGGCGTCAACCCGGAAGAGCGCCAGATTTTGCGGGACCTGAATTTTGCCCCCTCAGTAGATGTAAGGGAAATGGCGGAGCAGGTCCGCGGCTATCTGGGCATCGATCTTGATCAACAAAAGAGTTGGGATGATGCGGATGCCGCTCTCAAGCGCTGGCGAACGGCCCTAGAGGATCACGGAGTCTTCGTATTCAAGGACAGTTTCAATACCGGACCCAAGAAGAAGGCGGATGCCGGAGAAAGCGCCTATTCCGGCTTCTGCCTGTACGATACGAAATTCCCTGTCATCTATGTCAACAACAATAGAGCCAAGAACCGGCAGATTTTCACCTTGTTTCACGAGTTGGCTCATTTGTTAATGCACACCGGCGGCATAGATACCCGGCAAGACGACTATATCGAATACTTGTCCGGCGACAATCGGCGTATAGAGGTACTCTGCAATCAGTTTGCCGCCGAGTTTCTGGTACCTTCTGGGGATTTTAGAGAGCGGCAAGCGGGAATGTTCATTGATGATGGAGCGATTCAGGTCTGGGCCGAATTGTATTGTGTTAGCCGCGAGACCATTTTGCGGCGGCTCCTTGATTGGGGACGAGTGAGTCAACAGGAGTATGAAGAGAAGACGTGGCAGTGGCAGAGTGAGGGAAAAGAAAGCAGCGGCTCTGGCGGAGATTACTTTCGAACCAAAGGTTCCTATCTGGGTGAAAAGTACATTGAAGTCGTTTTCAGCAACTACCACAAGGGGAATGTATCACGGGAGGAAGCCGCCGACTATCTGGATACAAGGACAAGGAATGTTCCTGGCATAGAAGAGTGGTTGTTCAAGCAAGGGACGGCAACATGACTGTCTACGTATTCGATAGTGGTCCGCTGATAGACATTTTCCGTCATTACTATCGCGATAGATTCCCTTCCTTGTGGCAGTACTTTGACGGCATGGTTGAAGGCAGTCGCATTACTTCAACGCGAGAAGTCAGCAATGAATTGGCTGGTCATGAAGACAAGTCGGCGAACCGGCGCAAAGAGGAACAGAGAGAGGACAGTAAAGAATCGGAGAAGCACGAAGACGAATTAGCGAGATGGTGTAAAGAGAATCGAAGAAAAGTATTCGTAACGCCGGCCCCTGAAGAACTCGAGATCGTCAGAGAGATATTTGGTGTTCGTCACTTCCAGGCGATGATTCGCAAAAGGCAACGTCTAGAAGGAAGACCGGTCGCTGACCCTTTCGTCATTGCCCGGGCCAAATGTCTGGAAAATGGTTGTGTCGTAACGAATGAGAAGCACAAACCAAACGCGCCGCAGATCCCGAATGTCTGTGACCATTTTGAGGTCGATTGGACCGATCTCGAAGGATTTATGGAGCGTGAGCAGTGGCGCTTTTGAGCGCCATGCTATGACCCCCCAACACCACTCCCAGCGAGCGCTCACCGAAGCAACGGGCGCCACCCCCCAACAAAAAACCCAAAACCAGAAACTGAAAACTACGAATCGTCGTGCTCGGCCCGCACCGCGGCGGTGATCAGGTCCATCGCCAGGATCATGTAGCCGGTGTCGTCGCCGACCTGCAGCCACTGCACGCCGCGTTTCGCCATGCCGAGGGCAAAGCGGGCGTCGGGGGCCATGCCGGCGCCAACGAACAGGCCGGCCGCGCGCGTGCGGGTGATGATGCTGTCGATAGCCTCTACGACGGTGGGATGCTCGACCTCGCCGATCAGTCCGAGAGAGGCTGAGAGGTCCCAGGGGCCGAGCGCGATCGAGTCGAGCCCGGGAATGGTCAGAATGTCGTCGAGGGCGGCCATGGCGTCGCCGTTCTCGATCTGGACGGCGACGAAGATTTCGCGGTTGGCGCGCTCGATGAAGGCGTTGCCGCCCTCGCGCCCGTAGTTGGAAGGGACGCGCGGCCCGTATCCACGCTCGCCCAGCGGCGGGTAGCGGCAGCTGTTGACGACATCCTGCACTTCGGCGGCGGAGCGAATCTGCGGCACGATGATGCCGTCGGCGCCGGCGTCGAGCACCGGCTTGATGAAGGGTGTTGCGCTGCCGGGCACGCGCACGAGCGCCGGCCTGTTTCTTGCCTTTGCGGCCAGCAGATGTCCGCTCAGCGCCTCCAGGGTCATCGTGCTGTGCTCCATGTCGATCCAGAAGAAGTCGACCGAATCGCCGAGCGCGTCGGTGGTGTGCGGGTCGGTCAGGGTGATCGAGGCGCCGATACAGATGTCGCCGGAGGTCATTTGGGCGCGGAAGGCCGCAATCGGACTGGGCTGGGTATCGTTGTTCATGGTTACCTGTGTTTGGCGTGATGGTTTGGCTGCGCGCAGCCGCGGCGCGCCGTACAGGTGAAGTGTTCACCAATTTCCAGAAAAAGACAAACCAGTGTTGCCCGGGCGTGAGGGGAGAGGGGAGAGAACGCCGCCCGCTTCGCGATCAGGTGAGCTGCGGCCGGTAGCGTTCTACTTGTATCTGATCTTCGCGCCGGCGCGCCGGCGCGCCGGCGCGAGATTGTAGGCAGTTTGCCGTTGCAGCCAGAATTCGGCGTTGGACCATCCGGCCTTTTCCAGGCGGATTGCCATCTCCGCTGAGATTGACGCGTGACCGTTTAACACGCGCGAAAGGGTATGGCGGGCCACGCCCAACACCTTAGCCGCCTCCGTGACGTTGAGGCCGTACGGGTCGATACAGTTTTCCTTTATGCTGCGGCCAGGATGGGGTGGATTTTTCATTGCCATGATTGCCGGCTCGCGTCAGTGGTAGTTTGCCAGTTCGTCTGATTGTGCCCCGATGAAGCGGTGGCGACGGCTCATCCAGCTTCCATTGAGCGTACTGCATGATAGACCGAATGTCCGGCTTATTTTACCACGCCCTCACTGCCCCGTGTTATGATTGTCCGCACCGGCTGGCGCTGTGGATCGGGAGAGGCATCATGATCACCTCAGTTCGACTTGTCAATTTCAAAAACTTCGCCGATGAGACGCTGCGCGTCGGGCCGTTCACCGTCATCGTAGGCGCCAATGCCAGCGGCAAGAGCAATATCCGCGACGCGTTTCGCTTTCTGCACGGCATCGGCCGCGGCTACACGCTGGCCGAAATCGTCGGCGGAAAGTACGGCGCCGGCGGGCAAGTCGAATGGACCGAGATTCGCGGTGCAATGGACGAGATCATCCGCTTTGGCCAGCCTGCGGTCTCTTTTGGCGTCAAAGTAAAGGACTTTACCTACGCGATCGAGGTTGGCAGGGATGGAAACAGGGACGGGGTTTTCCGGGTGACAAAGGAAAGTCTCCACCATCGCGCTAGTAGGATCTATTCGACCCAATCAGTCCCTGGAGACCCTCTGAATCTGTGTCCGGGCGAAGGAAAACTGCTTCTTTACACAGAAAAAGAGGCTTCAAGGTGGAGTTCAGATAATTATATTGAGGTGAAGGCAGACCAGCCAGGGCTGTGCCAGATTATTGGAGCGAAGGTTCTTCCAGACGAGTACAGACCCTTTGTCCTGCAAGTTACAAGAATCTTCTCAAGCATGCGTTTCTTGGACCTAGCGCCAAGCCGTATGCGGGAGCCCGCCTTTCCCGGACAGACTGTGCTGGGCGACGGCGGGGAATATCTGCCCACCGTACTGCGGGCCATCTGCGAAGACTCGCATCGTAAGGAGACCCTGGTCGAATGGATACGCGAGTTGACGCCAATGGATGTACGGGGCTTCGAGTTTCCCACTGATCCCTCCGGCCGGGTCCATCTTGTTTTCCTCGAAGCCAACGGCAGAAGGGTATCCGCCTACGCCGCGTCGGACGGCACGCTTCGTTTTCTTGCCATGCTTGCTGCGCTGCTCGGGCCGAATCCGGCTGGCCTTTACTTCTTCGAGGAGATCGACAACGGCATTCATCCAGCGCATCAGTGGCTACTGCTGGAACTGATCGAAAGGCAGACGGCAAAGCAAGGGATACAGGTCATCACCACCACCCATTCTCCTGACCTGTTGACCGTGATGAACGAAGATACGTTCAAGAACACCTCTGTCGTCTGCCGCCAGGAAGATGCCGACGACGCCATCATTCGCCCCGTCGCGGAGATTCCCAAGGCGGGGGAGCTGCGCAAGTCACAGGGTCTGGGCAGGCTCCTGGCCGGTGGATGGATGGAGACCGTTCTCGCCTTTACCGAAGGGGATAACGATGAGGATAGTCAGTGAACGTCCTCATCATCCCCGAAGATTTCCGCAGGGACCAATACATCCTTAAGCCGATTTTTGAACGGCTATTCCGCTCCATCGGCAGACGCAGAGCAAGAGTTGAGGTTTGCCGGGAACCTTTGCTCGGCGGCGTTGATGAAGCGTTGAAGTCGGACAGAATTTCGGAAATTGTGATGTTCTATCCGATGACAGATATCTTTATTCTATGCGTCGATCGCGATGGCAGGGAAGGAAGGCGTGACAGGCTCGACGAACTCGAAGAGGAGTTCGGGAGCGACGATGAGTTTCTGGCCGAAAACGCGTGGGAAGAGATCGAGACGTGGGTCCTGGCGGGCCTGGACCTGCCCGCTGAATGGCGTTGGAGGGATGTCCGCGCCGAGATTCATGTCAAGGAACGGTACTTTGAGCAGCTTGCCGCACGACGCGGCTTGTCCGACAGACCCGACGGTGGCCGCAAGTCTCTGGCCGAAGAGGCAGCCCGCCGTATCGACGCCATCCGGCAGAAATGCCCCGAGGATTTTGATCGCCTTGCGCGGCGTCTCGCTTTAGTCAGCAATTAGCGGTTCTTATCTATAATTTACCCGCCGCAATCCACACCACTGAATTGAACGCATCTCAACCCTCCCACAGCAGGAGCACGCAATGAGCGAAGCTTCAATCAAGACAACGGTCGTCGGCAGCTATCCTTTGCCGGCCTGGCTGGCCGCCTATCCATCCACGCCCAACCTGCGCGACGCGATTCTCGTCGTCCTCAAAACGCAGGAGCTGGCGGGGCTGGACATGATCTCCGACGGCGAGCTGACCCGCTTCGATATCAACCATCCCGAGACGAACGGGATGATCGAATATTTCGTGCGCCCGATGGGAGGCATCTCCAGCCGGATGGGGCGCCAGGACGTGGCCGATTTCCGCGCCCAGCAGGGCATGGGCTTCCGCGCGCAGCCGGCCGGCGTGGTGGAGGGGCCGATCAACGAGGGCGAGATGGACCTGCCCTCAAGCTGGCAGATGGTGAAAGGTCTGACCGCGGCCCCACTAAAGTTCACCGTGACCGCGCCCTATATGCTGGCCAAAACGCTGCTGGACCGCCATTACAGCGATCTGCCCAGCCTGACGATGGCGGTCGCCGAGGTACTGCGCAGCCAGGTCGAGGCGATCGATGCGCCGGTCCTGCAGGTGGACGAGGCCAACCTGACCGGCCACCCCGAGGACGCGACCTGGGTGCATGAGCCGATCAACCATGTGCTTGACGGCGCGCGCGGGGAGCGGGCGCTCCATCTCTGCTTCGGCAACTACGGCGGCCAGAGCATCCAGAGCGGCTTCTGGGCCAACCTGCTCGGCTTCCTCAACAAGCTGCACGTGGACCACCTGGTGCTGGAGTTCGCGCGCCGCGGCTACGATGAGCTGGAGGTCTTCACCGACCTGCGCGAGGGTGTGGCTCTGGGACTTGGCGTCATCGACATTAAGGACAACGAGGTCGAGAGCGCGGACGAGGTCGCCGGGCGCATCCAGCAGGCGGTCGACCTGCTGGGCGAGGAGCGCATCAGGTGGATTCACCCTGATTGCGGCTTCTGGATGCTGCCGCGTTCGGTTGCCGACCGCAAGATGCAGGCGTTGGTGGCAGGCCGCGATCTGTTCTTGGGGCGCAACGGCGAGAAGTAATTTGCGAGGAGAACTCTCACTCCTCTAACGCCGCCACCATCTCCTCGGTATAGCCGAAGATCGCAGGGGCGCCGCCGGTGTGAACGAAGACGACCGGCTCGTGCGGCGGCAGCGCGCCGCTGCGGATGTGGGCCACCAGCCCGGCCAGCGCCTTGCAGGAGTAGACCGGGTCGGTGAGGATCCCCTCGGTCTGGGCCAGCAGACGCAGCGCGGCCAGCCCCTCCGCCGAGGGGATGCCGTAGCGCTCGCCGACGAAGGAGTCGTCGTTGTCGAAGTCGGCCGCGGTCAGGGTCACGTCCAGGTCCAGCCGGTCGGCGGCCTGGTTCGCGGTCCAGGCCATGCGCTCCTCGGTGCCGTTCTTGAAGGCCGGATTGATGCCCTTCACCCGCATCGGGCTGCCCATCGCTTTGAGGCCGAGCACCAGCCCGGTCTGGGTGGTGTCGGCCGCGCAGACGTAGACAGTACGCGGGTCGATTTCCTCCGCGCGGCACTGGCGCACCAGTTCGAGGGCGGACTGGGCATAGGCGATCAGATCCAGGTCGATCGTATCGTCCTGGCGCGGCACGAAGACGTTGTGGCCGGCCGCGCGCAGCTCTTCGGCCTTGGCCGCGATCATCTCCTGCTGGCGGTCGCGGTCGTTGCCCGACAGCACCGTGACATGCGCGCCCAGCAGCCGCTGCACCAGGTGGTTGCCCGTGATGGCCGTCCTGTCTATCTCCCGCTCGGACCGCAAGATCAGATGCAGCGTCATACCCAGCTTGGCGCAGGCCCCCGCCAGCTGGCGGCAGTAGTTGGACTGCACCGCCGCGCCGAAGACGACCGTATCCGCGCCGCGTTCGATCGCTACCGCCAGGCTGTATTCGAGCATACGGGTCTTGTTGCCGCCGAAAGCCAGGCCGGTCAGGTCGTCCCGCTTCATCCATACCTGCGGCCCGCCCAGGGCGGCGCTGAAACGGGGCAGATGCTCCAGCGGCGTATTGTCCACACCCAGGTGCACGCGCGGCAGATTGGCCAGCGCCATCTCCAGTTTGTTTTCCAGTGCAGAACTCATGCAGAAGTCTCCTTCGGCGGTTGCTGATTTGTCGATTTCATTGCTGCATTGCTGCATTGGGGCAAGAGCTCACCACATGGGCTACGCCGGCCGCAGGCCGCTATCCACCGGCCACTGACAACTCAAGCTCCGGCTCCTGGGTCAGTTCCCAGGAGCGGGCGAGGCTCTGCGCTTCGACCATTTGGGCGTAGCGGCCGTTGCGCGCCATCAGCTCGGCGTGGGCGCCGGACTCGACGATGCGGCCCTTGTCGAGGACGACGATCTTGTCGGCGTGGCGGACGGTCGAGAGGCGGTGGGCGATGACCAGCGTGGTGCGGTTGCGGGTGAGGCGGTTGAGCGCCTGTTGGATCAGCCATTCGGTCTCGGTGTCGACCGAGGAGGTCGCCTCGTCGAGGATCAGGACCGGCGCGTCTTTGAGGAGGGCGCGAGCGATCGAGATGCGCTGCTTCTGGCCGCCGGAGAGGCGCACGCCGCGTTCGCCGATGATCGTCTCGTAGCCGTCGGGCAGGTCGACGATGAAGGCGTGCGCGTTGGAGGCCTGCGCCGCCTGCACGATCTCGTCGATGGTCGCGTCGGGGCGTCCGAAGGCGATGTTCTGGCGCACGCTGCCGTGGAAGAGGAAGACATCCTGCATGACCGAGGCGACGTTGGCGCGCAGGAAATCGAGGTCGAGGCTGCGCAGATCATGGCCGCCGAGGCAGACCTGCCCGTCCTGGGGGTCGTAGAAGCGGGGGATCAGGCGGCTGACCGTCGTTTTGCCGGCGCCAGTCGGGCCCACCAGCGCCACCATCTCCCCGGCGCCGATTTTGAAATCGATCCCGTTCAGCACCACCTCTTCCGGCTGGTAGCCGAAGGAGACATCGTCGAAGGCCACGTCCCAGCGGTCGATGCGGGGCTTGACCGCGTCGGGCGGGCTGCTGATCTCCGGCTGCACGGCCAGCAGCTCGAAGATACGCTCCTGGCTGGCGCCGGCGCGGTGCAGCGTGTCGCCGATGTCGGCCAGCTTGAGGAAGGGCTGGTAGATGTAGGCCAGGTAGGCGATGAAGACGAAGAGGTCGGCGACATTGAGCGTATCGGCCAGCGCGAGGCCGCCGCCGATCCAGACGGCCACGATCACGCCGACGCCGCCGGAGAACTCGACGATGGCCGAGGGCAAAAGCGAGAGCCTGGTCGCGGCGCAGATCTTGTCGCGGTAGGCGTCTGCAGAGTGTGTGACCTGGTCCGCCTGCGATTTTTCCCTGCCGAACGATTTGATCTCGGTAATGCCGGAGAAGCTGTCCTGCACCTGGGCGACCAGCTCGGAGATGATGGCGCGTACCTGGCGCCATACGTGGCGGATCCGGCGGGTGAAGCGGTAGATGACATAGCCGCCGATTGGCAGCGGCAGCACGACCAGCAGGGCCAGCAGCGGGTGGATCCAGAACAGGACGCACCACATGGCGATGGGAATGGCGACCGCCATGACCAGCTCGGGCACGCCGTGAGCGACGAAGTCCTCCAGCGTCTCGATGTCGTTGACCGAGCGCACGATCAGCGCGCCGGTGCGCTGGCGGTTGTAGAAGCTGTGCGAGAGCCGTTGCAGATGGCGGTAGACGCGCGCCATCAGGCTGGTGGTGATGCCGTAGGCGGCCTGGTGGGAGAACTGGCCGTAGAAGTAGCGGCCGACGCCGCGTAGAATATAGACGATGCCCAGCAGCGCGGTCATCGTCAGCAGTCCGGACGAGGAGCCGCCGCCCTCGGTGATCCACAGGATCAGGCGACGCACCAGCAGCGGTGGGACGAGGGTTGTGGCGGAGAAGAGCAGCCCGCTCACGATCGAGAGGACCACCAGCTTGCGGTGGCCGCCGAGGATATCCCAGAGGCCGGTCAGAAAGCCCCGCTGCGCGTCGTTTGTGGACATGGTCTTGGAAATCCGCTCCCTGCTCCTTACCAACAACCGAATACCAGAGACGAAAAACTGAAAACTGCCATTCCTATTCCTCGTCCTCAACTCCCTGGCCGAAGGCGATGAAGTAGCCGTCCGGGTCGTATACGGCGAACTCGATGTTGTCGTATTCGTGCTGATGCGTCAGACCGTAGGCGAACTCGGCGCCCTTGGCCTCGAACTCGGCGTAGAGCGCCCGCACATTTCGGACCCAGACGTAGGCGTCCCAGTAGCCGCCCCGCGTGCGGTTGGGGAGAATCTCATGCTCGTCATCCACCTCCTTGAGCATGAAGGTGAAGCCGTCGCGGTCGGGCATGGCGAAGGTCGGCGGTTCTCCCCAGAGATAGGGTCGCGTGAAGCCGAGCACATCGCAGTAGTAGTTGAGCGAGGCGGCGAGATTGCGCACCATGAAATAAGGCGCGGAGGCGACCAGGGTCGGCGGGTTGGCAGGTGGCATGGGAAGACTCCAGGGTGAGCCGCGCGTCTACATGGCGTAACGGTAGTGCATCTTGACACGGAGGGATTATGGCGCCGCTTCAGACGCGGCGACTGCTGCGGGAACGGCATCCAGGAACTCTACCGGTTCGGCGTCGCGTCCGTTTTCCCAGAGGAGCGAAAAAAACCAAATGCCGCTCTCACCTACGGTAAAACTGGCTGGGCTGAAGTGCCTTCGGTACTCCTGCTTTATGCGATTGCCTTCCTCCCGCAGTTCAAACAGCGCGTTTTGTTCGAGCAACTCCGGCTCGTAATGGACGGCCCAGCCCCACATCTGCCCCTGGTAGGGTTTGTCTCGCAGATGCAGAACATTGGCATATTCCCGCACCTCCGCCAATTCGGGGATATGTTTGTCTTGCCCTCCACTGTGATCAGGTCTCATCACTCTTCCGACATCGAGTCGAGCGCGGCGCCGATCGTGTCGACGATCTGGTCGATCTCATCTTCGTTGATGACGAGCGGCGGCGAGAAGGCGAGGCTTCCGTTGAGGGCGCGGGTGCGCACGCCGCGCGCCGCGGCCGCGTTCTGCAGGCTCATTGCCAGGTCGTTGTCCGGCTCCCTGGTTTCCTGGTCCTTGACGAACTCGACCGCGCAGAGGAGGCCGAGACCGCGCACGTCGCCCACGTTTCCGAATTCGCGCAGCCCGGACAGCCGTTCGCGCAGCCGCTCGCCCATCGCCGCCGAGCGTTCGGCCAGTTTTTCGTCCTCGAGGATGGCGAGGTTGCGCAGGCCGACGGCGCAGGATGTGGCGTGGCCGGAGTAGGTGAAGCCGTGCAGCCAGGCCTCGTCCTGCGGCGCGCTGTTCATGGCGTCGAAGATGCGGTCGCTGATCTGGATGCCGCCCAACGGCAGATAGCCGCTGGTGATGCCCTTGGCGAAGGCGAGGATGTCCGGTTCGATGTCGTAGCGGTTGAGGGCGAACATCTCGCCGGTGCGCCCGAAGCCGCAGATCACCTCGTCGGCGATCAGCAGGACGTCGTACTCGTCGCAGATGGCGCGCACGCGCGGGAAGTAGTCGTCCGGCGGCACGAAGACGCCGCCGACGCCCTGGACCGGCTCGGCGATCAATGCGGCGACCGTCTCCGGCCCCTCGCGCAGGATCGTCTCCTCCAGGTCGCGCGCCGCGGCCGCGCCGACCGCCTCGCCATCCTGGAGCTTGCCTTCGTAGCGGTAGGGATGGGGCGCGTGGCAGTAGACGAAGTTGGGCACCAGCGGCCCGAACATCTTGTGGTAGCGGGGCACGCTGGTGGCGCTGGTGGTGGCGAGGGTGATGCCGTGATAGGACTCGCGGCGCGAGATGACCTTGACCTTGTCCGGCTGTCCCTGGCGTTTCCAGAAATAGCGGGCCGTCTTGAAGGCGGTGTCGTTGGATTCGGAGCCGCCGGAGGTGAAAAACGTTGTTTTCAGACTGGGGTAGGCATAGCCGGAGAGCTTGTAGGCCAGCTCACTGGCGGGAAGGTTGGTCATGCCGGCGAAGTTGGATGTGTAGGCCAGTTTCTGCATCTGCGCGTAGGCGGCTTCCGCCAGCTCGGAGCGGCCATAGCCGACATTGACATTCCAGAGGCCGGCCATTGAATCGAGGATCTTGCGCCCGTCGGTCGTGTAGAGCCAGACGCCTTCGGCATGCTCGATGATGAGCGGATTTTCGGTTTGGGAGGGGTGATGCAGCGGGTGAAGCTGTCGTCGGTCCTGTTCGAGCAGGGATGGCATTTCCTGTGTAACTGCCATTGAATTCTCCTTACTGCGGTTTCCAGTTCGTAGTTTCCGGTTCTTAGTGAACACCGGTCGCGTAGGCGGCCGTTGCAGTTACTGAAAACGAAAGACCGACTACGAAAAACTGCCGTTGACAAAAGGCGCCAGGTGGCGGCTGAAATGGGTGTTGAGCACCTCTTCGTAGGCCTCTTCGTGGTCGGCGATCAGGCAGTGGATTTCTGCGCCGAAGCGGTCGAGGTTGGAGCCGAAAGTCACGTGCAGAAGCTGGCGTGCGTCGAACTGCTCGAGCAGGCCCGGCAGGTCGGCGTCGTCCAGATCGGCATTGGCGGGCACCTTGTCCGGCTCGCAGTCGAGAAAGTAGCTCTTGCGGTCGGTCTCGAAGCGTGCGCGCGAGTAGTCGAGGATGCGGCGGAAGAGGGCGGTGTCGCGGTCGGCGATGACGCGCAGCGCCTCCAGGTAGCTGGTGCCGGCAGTCTTGACGTGGACGCGGTCTTCGGCCTGCCTGGCGACCAGCGGGTAGATGCTGAACTTGTCGGAGCCGGTGTGGACGCTCAGCTTGTAGGCGTCGAAATGTTTGAGGATGGCCGCGTGCTTGACCAGCTCCTGCTCGAACGGCGCGGTGTCGCCGATATAGTCGACACCCTTCTGGAACTTGCCGACGAAACGGGGCGCGAGGCTGACGACCGGCAGGTCGCGCCGCAGCAGTTCGTGCGCCATGAAGTAGTGCTCGTAGATCGACGTCGGCGTCTCGGTCTCGTCGACCGACATCTCCAGGTCGTAGGCGGCGCCGTGCATCTGTTCATCGAGCGCGGCGGCGATGTCGAGCGTGTGGACGATGGCGCGGCCGCACTTGGCCAGCGCGCGCAGCAGGCTCTCTTCGCTGAAGGTGAGCGTCAGTCCGGCCAGCTCGATCGGGGCGGCCAGGTAGTCGGCCTTCAGCGCGGCCAGGTCGGTATCGAGCCGTTGCCAGGGCAGCGAACTGACCTTGGCGCGCAGCGTCTCCAGCGAATCGGTCTCAGCGTCGTTGTCGACATGGTCGCTGGGGTCGATCGTGTAGAAGGTGTAGCCGGCGGCGACGAAGGCGGGCAGGTCGCTGACCAGCTTGACGTGGTCGGCGTCGGCGCCCCAGGGCGCGCACCAGCCCATCTGCACAACGCCCCACATGGCGTCGTCCATCACCTGTTGCGGCGTGCGCCCGATGCGGTCGTTTTCGCGCACAGACTGTTGGGCGAAGATCGGCGCGATCGCGCTGCTCTGGACCGAGCGGATGTGGCCGGGCGTGGCCGCGCCGAGGCGGTCGCCGAAGCCAAAGGAGGTCTTCACGCCCAGGGGTACGGGGGTGAGCCATGGCAGCCGGCCGCGCAGGGCGTCCGCGTTTTCGGCGGTCAGGGGGCAGAGCAGCATCCCGTCGGCGGGCTCGCCGCGGAAGCCGGTCGCGTCGCCGCGCAGGCAGAGCATCTTTTGCCTGCCGGCGCGCGCAAGTGCGTAGGACGTCCCATCCTGTTCGACTGTCGAGTCCGGGTACTGTTTCAGGTCTGTCATTTTTTGGTTCCCGGCGAAAGGTTCATCCAGTTGCCGTGAGGGATTTGCAAGTCATCACGCCTCCCGGTCAGGCAAGACACGCTCAGAACGCAGTTTCCGCTGCCAGGCGACGGGGTCGTCAATCTCAGCGAATGTGTCTCTGCGGGCGAGTTCCTCCAAGACCTCGGCCATCATTCGCTCTCGTTTGGACGGGGCGTCGGGCTTATCAGGCGGCTGTTCGAGCCTCTCTACCCGATTGTTGTGAAGGCCTGCCTTGTAAGTGCGCATACGCCCCTACCTTTGCACTGCAGCAGATAGTCTACTGACCACTGTTCACCGGCCACTGGCCACTGCCGCGCGGTATCCCTTGCCGCCTGATGGCTAGAAGGCTAGAATACACGAGAAGAAGATTCTACGCTACTCACAGCGGATACGACAGCGCCGCGCAACTGTCTACTGGTCGCTGGCAACTGGCCACCGGCCACCGGCAACTGGCTACCGACAACTGGCCACCGGTCACTGACCACTGCAGTCAAACGGGTACCGAACATGCAGATCCATCTCCAATACGGCCGTGACGGGCTGAAAGCCGAGCTGCCGACCGAAAACGCCACCATCATTCGCCCGCGCTTCGTCGAAGGGCTGCCGGACGAGCGGGCTGCGTTCCAGGAAGCGGTGCGCTCGCCAAAGGATGCGCGGCCGCTGGCCGAAACGGTGCGCCCGCACGAAAGCGTTGCGATCGTCATCGCCGACGGTACCCGCCCCCTGCCCTCCGACCGCCTCCTGCCGTGGATTTTGGCCGAGCTGGCGCATGTGCCGGAGGAGAATATCACCATCATCGTGGGCACGGGCACGCACCGCGCCAACACGGCGGAGGAGCTGGCAGGGATCGTTGGCCCGGAGGTCTACCGGCGGCAGTGGGTGATCAACCACAACGCCTACGATGAAGATACGCTGGCGGTGGCGCGGCCGGGGCGGGATGGGCGCGGCCCGCTGATGATGAACCGCGAATACGTGGAGGCGGACCGGCGCATCCTCGTCGGCTTCATCGAGCCGCACTTCATGGCCGGCTTTTCAGGGGGCTACAAGGCCGTCTTCCCCGGCGTGGCCGACCTGGCCTCGATCCTGTACTATCACCGCGCCGAGATGATCGGCCATCCGCAGAGCAAGTGGGGGGTGCTGGCGGGCAACCCGACGCAGGAGCAGATCCGGGCGAACGGGTCGGCGCTGCCGGTTGACTTTCTTGTAAACGTCACGCTCAACCACGAGCGGCAGATCACGCGCTTTTTCTGCGGCGACGTAATCGCCGCGCACGAGGAGGGCTGCCGCTATGTGAAGGAGACGGCGATGGCCCCGGTTGAGCGCCGTTTCCCGCTGGTGATCACCACCAACAGCGGCTTCCCGCTCGATCAGAACCTCTACCAGTCGGTGAAGGGGATGTGCGCGGCCGCGGAGATCATCGAGGATGACGGCGAGATGGTCATGGCGGCGCGCTGCAACGACGGCTTCCCCGCGCACGGCAACTTCACCAAGCTGCTGTATGAGCACAGCTCGCCGCAGGCGATGCTGGACACGATCTTCCGGCCCGATTTCCACATGCTGGACCAGTGGCAGGTGCAGAAGTTCGCCGAGGTCGCGCTGCGGGCGCAGGTGGCGATCTACAGCGAGCTGGAGCCGGATGCGGTCGCGCGCGCCGGCCTGACGCCGGTCGCCGACCTGAACGGGCATATCGGCGACGCGGTTGCGCGGCTGGGGGCGGATGTACCGGTGGCGGTCCTGCCGGAAGGGCCGATGACGATCCCGTATTTGGTGTAGGTCAGTCCACGAGTTCTTTGTTCAGGCGCAGGCCAAAGCCGGGCGCGTCGCCAAGCGTGAGGTATCCATCCACCGGCTGCGGTGCGTCCAGCCACAACTCCTCGGGCGCCTTGTGCCGGTTGCCCAGCACCAGCTCTCCTAACTTTTCGCACGCCGTTCCCGCGATGACGTGCAGCCCCCACGGCTCGCCGCCGCGGTGCAGGACGACGGTCGCGCCGGCTGCCTGTGCCTGTGTGACGATGCGCCGCGTGGCGGTGATGCCGCCGCACCAGGTCACGTCCGGCTGCCAGATATCAAGCGCGCCGGCCGCGGCGATGGCGGCGAAGCGGTGGTGCGTGAAGTCGTGCTCGCCGCCGGCCAGATTGATTGGCTTGATCTGCGGCCGCAGCTGGGCCAGCCCGTCGAGGTCGTCCGGCGTCAGCGTGTCCTCGAACCAGTAGATGTCGTAGGGCGCAAGGGTCTGTGCCATCTTCAGGGTTGCGGCGGCATCCCAGGCCATGTAGCAGTCGAACATCAACAGCGCATCTGTGCCCATGTAGCGCCGTGATTCTTCCGCCATGGCCGCGGCGCGCTCATAGTCTGTGGCATCCGCGGCCCGGCCAAAGGAGGCCTTGTGCGCGCTGAAGCCGATCGACGCGAACCATTCCGGGTCGTCGCCTGAAGCGTAGGCGCGGATGCGGGGCGGACCCGAACCGCCCAGCAGCGCGTAGACCGGTTGGCGCTCGGCCCTTCCCAGGAGGTCCCACAGCGCCAGGTCGATGCCGCTCAGCGCCATGATGGCGATGCCGCCGCGTCCGTAGGGGATGGAGGCGGTGTAGAGCTTGTCCCACAGGCGCTCGATGTCGGCGACGCTGTCGCAGTGTTCGTCGAGCAGCAGCTCGCGCAGGTGGCGGTTGACCACCTCGACGCCGGCCACGCCGCCGCCGCCATAGCCGTAGCCTGTAATGCCGGCGTCGGTCTCGACGCGCACGACGATCTGCCAGAGGTAGGGGCGCCAGCCGCCGAGGGGCTGGCGGTAGCTGGGGTATACGGCATGGACGTCGGTGATTTTCATGGACAATAGGTTTCGACCAACGAGAGTAAGCAAACTTTCCAAAATAAGTAAGCGTTGCTTAGTTTATGGGAGGTCATCTTGGGCCAGCCATAGGAGGGTGTGCGCAGGTACTGTTCTCAGTGTCGGCGGACCGACCGCTCTGCGAACAGGCGCATCAGTTCCAAATTCAACGGCGACTCGGAAACCGCGTGTTAGTAGAAGGATGAGTAGCTGAGTCCACGTTGTTCGCACTGCCGCAGGAGATCCAGCAGCGCGCATGCGTCCATGTCGGATTCAAAATGCCGATGAACTGGTTGCTGCTCGCCCAGTCGCGTGTCTTCTCCCTGGGGTAGTTGAAACGCCGCCCCACCGGCTTTTTTCCGTACAGGTGAACACGGCAGCCTTTGTTCGTATGTCGGCACAGGCTGTCCCGTGGCTGTAAACGTCCTCGAACCCTACCCCTCAGCCGTCGCCCCCCACGTTGATGAGCCTGTATATGTTTCCGTCGGCATAGCCTGTCGCGTACAGGTTACCTGCCTCGTCAGTTCCAATGCTGCTGATCGGAACACCTATCAAAGTCAACTGCTTTTTCTCCCATCCCTGTTCTCCTTGCCGTCGAAGAGTCCATACTCTTCCGGTGCAGAAATCGGCATAGACGAACGCGCCCTCATGCACCGCGCCCCCTACGACCGCGCACCCCTCATCTCTGCCATAGATCGCCACTGGGAAGACAGGATCATCAACGCTTCCTTCCGTTTCAGAGGGAGCTTTTCCTTCGAACATGGGCCACCCGTAGTTTTCACCTCCTACACTATCGGCCGGCTGAAATTCACCTCCTCGTATGTCGCAAAGCCTGGATCGGGAATATAGAGGTCGCCGGTATGCCGCTCGAAGGCCATGCCCCACGGGTTGCGCAGCCCCAGCGCCCATATTTCTGGAGCGTAACCGGGTTTCGACACAAACGGATTGTCAGTCGGAATCGCGTAAGGTTTCACGCCCGACTCAACATCAATCCGAAGAATTTTACCCAGCAACGTGTTGGGGTCTTGCGCCTGCTGCGCCACATCTGGCAGATCATCTACTCCGCCGTCCCCGCTAGTGATGTAAAGGTATCCATCCTGCGGCCCGAACCTGAGCGTGCCGCCATTGTGGTATTCCCCAATCTGTTTAAGGGTCAGGATTATCTCCTCGCTCTCGGGGTCTGCTCTGTCGGGGTCGGCGCTCGTCGCAAAACGGCTGATAACCGTGTCACCGTTCCTATTGGTATAGCTTACATAGAACCGCTGATGGTCCACGTAGGAAGGCGGAAATGCCACATTGAAGAGCCCCCGTTCCAGAGAGTCGGTCAGTACCCGCTGCGAGATATCAAGGAAAGGTGTTGCAATAAGCTCTCCATCTCTGACGATGCGGATGCGTCCCTCCTTTTCGAGCACAAACAGGCGGCCGCTGCCGTCCCCGGCGTGTGTCAGCTGTACGGGGAGTCTCAGGCCGGATAAGAATTCGGGATGAAAGCCTCTGGTCACGATGCGCACTTCGCGCCATGCAACCCATCCCTCGTGCCGAGTGGTCAGGATTCGTACCTTGTCGCCATACAGCGGGGGATCGATTTTCAGAGAAAAGACGTGGCCGTCAGCGGCGAGGTCTGTGTCAAAGCGGTGCCAGGCCACGATATGCCCGGCCCTTTCCAGGCGGACTTTATGCGTGGCGGGGCCAGGAGACGCCTGCGCCACGACCAGTTCGATCTTTCCTATTGGCTGCGAACGCGAAAGAGAAATTTCAAGCCATTGCGGGGCAAAGTCGTATGCAGACCACCAGGTATCAAAGTCGCCGTCAGTTGCATAGCTTTGTGTGTTGCCCCCGGCCGAGACCTGAATCGTCCCGTGGACTGCAACGTTTGCGAATTGACTACTTTCACGTATCGTTGCTGTCGCTTGCGCCAGTTCGTGGGTCTGGAGGGTAGCGCAAGAGGTCATCAACAATGCTGCAAACGCAATGATCTGTTTCATCTGGTTCAATCTCCAGGACATGCAACCTTCGAAAAACTCTAACTGTTTGGGGTCACTGCAATCTGACTACAGAGAACTAAGGAACGTCTGAACAAGTCCACATGTGGTGGATTGAGATGAATGGTGGGGGAAGCAGGGAGATTTTCAACTCGCCTGGGCTGAGTCAGCAGGCAGTTGTCGTGCTGAAGCAAGCCTGTTTGCGCCTCAAAACGGCTCGGCGGCGGGCCTGTCGCCGCTATCAAAGTGATTGCGGCGCACGACTCCCTTTGTCACACCGCCAAGTGGCGCTCGGCTGTCATCAAGTTGGCCAGCGCCAGCAGAAACGTCAGCCGTTGCGTGTTCTTGGCCAGGCCGCGATAGCGCACCTTGGCATAGCCGAAGCGCCGCTTCACCTGCAGGAACGGATGCTCCACCTTTGCTCTGACCGACGCCTTACGCTTCTCGGCCAACGCCTCCTCGCTTTCAGACGGCAGTTGCCGCCGTCGCCCAGGCCTCAGCGCCACATGCCACTCTACATCCAGCGCCCGCATCTCCGCCCGCTTGGCCACGCCCTGATAGCCAGCGTCGCCCCACACCTCCTTCTCGCCTCCGTGCAACAGGCGCGAAGCCACGGTCACGTCATGCACGTTCGCCGCTGTCGTCGCCACGCTATGTACGATTCCCGTCTCAGCGTCGGCGCCGATATGCAGCTTCATCCCAAAATGCCACTGATTCCCCTTCTTCGTCTGATGCATCTCAGGGTCGCGTCGCCGCGCGCGATTCTTCGTCGTTGACGGCGCCTCGATGATGCTGGCATCGATGATCGTTCCCTCCCGCAACCGCACTCCCTGCGACTCCAGATGACGATTGATCTCCTCCAATAGAACCGACCCCAACTCGTGTCTCGCCAGCAGATGACGAAAGTTCAGTATCGTCGTCTCGTCCGGCAGCGCACCCGACAACCGCAGCCCCACAAACCGTCGCACCGACTCGACCGCGTAGAGCATATCCTCCATGCTCGGATCGCTCAGGTTGTAGAACAACTGCACACAGTAGATGCGCAGCATCACCGACAACGGATACGGCCGCCGGCCGCGTCCCGCCTTGGGATAGTGCGGCCAGATACGCGCTTCCAGCTGACGCCACGGAATCAGACCATCCATCCGCTCCAGGAATTTCTCCCGACGCGTCTTGCGTTTCTTGCTTTCGTATTCCAACTCCCCAAATGTCGGCTGCTCCATTGTCCTCTTCCCCCATTTTCCTGTCGCACGCCCACTAATGCAGTATTATGCCACAATCAATCAGACTTGTTCAGAGTATCCCTAAATATTGTTCACCTTTGCGCCGGCCGCCGCGGGCCCTTGTCTTTGAACTCGCGGCTATTCCCCAGGCGTTCAAAGTCAGCGCTCGTCGAGCAGCGGCGCGCGCAGGTGGCGGTTGACCACCTCGACGCCGGCCACACCGCCGCCGCCATAGCCGTAGCCTGTGATGCCGGCGTCGGTGTCGACGCGCACGACGATCTGCCAGAGGTAGGGGCGCCAGCCGCCGAGGGGCTGGCGGTAGCTGGGGTATACGGCGCGGACGTCGGTGATTTTCATAGGGCAATTTTTGCCGTGGGATGTAGGGGAATGTAGCGCACGGGCGGTCCAGATCCTGGGGGCAACCGTGTAAGCGAGGCTTAACGCTTGTTTATCACGCGGCAATGTGGTTATACTACCACGGCCGCTGCCGGACGTATGCATGTTTCGTCATAAAGTGTTGCAGCTAATGAACAGAAGCGAGCTTGCAGATGTCCATCGTGTTCAAAAATCCGCCTGTCAACGAAGTTGTTGTGTCCACATACTTCAGCCCCCAGCTATCTGACTTTCGCGGGGAGCATGTTGGTCTCTTTTGGGAAAGAATAAGAGAAGATTTTCCTGTCGTTCGTCAGCAACCTCCCGTAGGTATAGCGCCGGATACAATTATGGATGAAGTCTTCCCTATGCCCAGATATTGGTTCATAGCAGACGATGATGTCAATCTCATTCAGATTCAGAAGAACGCCTTTATGTTCAACTGGCGGCGCAGAGATGACACATACCCGCGCTTCCATGGGGACATCAAGCCTACTTTCGACAGATACTATGGCCTTTTCAGCGAATTCATTCGAAACGATATTCAAATGGAGGAACCCGTCATTGACCTCTGTGAGTTGACCTATATCAACGCTGTAGAACGCTGTGAGTTTTGGGACGGGCCGCAAGACACTAAGAAAATCATCCCTTCATTTTCAATTCTCGCCCCCGGTATTGGGGTCCTTGGGTCTCCTGAATTCAACTGCAATTACGGTTACAGAATCGAAGATGATTTGCAACTTAGTATCAGGATACGAAGCGGGGTTATATCTCAGCAAGCGGACGCGCCCGTGCTGATTCTTGAAATCGGGGCGCGCGGCCGCCTTGGTCAAGCTGCAAAATCAGAGGCTGATGATTGGTTCGAACGCGCACATGATTCAGTCGTCAACTGCTTTGTGTCTGTGACAAGCCAAGAAATTCAGAAAGAGCATTGGGGATTGGTGGAGAACCTGCAATGACAGCGGTTGAATCCACTGCATCTGTCCAGCATTTTCGGTCACCTGCAAATTGGCTGACACGCGACCCTACCTCCGTCTTTGACCCGGACAGAGAGGAATTGGTTCCACAGAATTCCAGTCTTGTTGACACTTACTTTGGGGGCTATTACGCATTTGCAGGTTCTCCAGGGCGTATCGACAATCTCCCTTTCAAGTTTCCGACCCCGCCCGTAGATCCTTCGTCCGCTCTCGACTTGAGCAGCGAGTTTGATGCATATTCTCAGTTTATGGATGATCTTGAGCAGGAAAAGAGTACTGCGCGAAAGATCTACCAAGCTTACCGGCTTCGTATCAATGGATTGCGCAGTGCTGGGGCGCTTGAAGGTGTTGAATTGAACGAACGTTCCGAGGAAGATTTCTGGTCATTTATCAGATCGTCGCACTTTTCTCGCCGTGCAGGGCTGGCGCTCATGGATAATGGAAACATTCGCGCTGTGTGGAAGGGAGAAGACGAAAGTCATCTCGGTCTACACTTTCTCGGAGACCGGCAAGTGCAGTATGTGATTTTCAAACGGCGCTCAGGCAGCAGCCGAACCTCACGCACTGCCGGGATTGACACGGTTGAAGGGGTCAAGAAGCAAATTGGAGCGTTCGACCTCATGTCGCTGGTGAAGGCATGATTGATAACGATCTTCCTGGCAGCGACCACGTTGTGCGGTACGCCAGATTCATAGATATTCTTGACGATGGAACGTTGAACTGTTCCGCTTTCCAACTGCGGAAGGCGGAGGAGGGATTATCGGTGAACTGGTTGGAGCACTTCGAGAATCGAACAAAGTCGCAGCAACTTGAAGAGACCAGGCCGTTTATCAGACTGACTATGAAAAGGAGCGGTCGGCTTGCCGAGTTAATGTTGGGGCAACGAAGGGGCAAGTTAGCCAAATACTTAATGACTTGCGGTTCATACACATGCCACTGGCTGCGGACAAAAACTATGCAGCCGATCCATCCCACAGCGAAATCTTGGGATTGCCTGCAAAGAACTCCCCTGAGGCAGAACTGATTGGAGACATGATCGCGGAATGTGCAATTGAAATTCATCCCGCAGTCGTGGAATAGCTGTCGCATCTCCATGCTGTCAGCGACAGCATGGCACCTCAAGCTACGGACTCAGCGTTCGTCCCCGTTGTCCCTCAATTAAATTCAACGATTTTTCCTGGGATCCGCATCAACCGACTTACCCTTTTGGCCGCGGCCGGCGGTCCTCCCCAAAGGGGAAGGTGCCGTCGTAGCCGCGCGGGGTGGAGACGTGCCAGATGCCCTCGTACATCGGCGTGACCTGGTAGTGGCAGACGACGTTGCTGCGCTCGACCTGCTCCTGGTGCTTGGCGCCCTGGTGCGGGATGTGGTTGATGAAGACGATGCAGTCGCCGGCCTTGGGGTAGAGGATGACGTGCTCCTGCGCTTCGCACCAGGCCTCGAACTTGGGCCGGTCCATCGGGTCCAGGTGGGGCGGCTCGACCTTGTGCCCGTCTTTGATGAACTTGAGGTGCGCGAGGTCGGGGCCGTTGTCCTGGAAGTAGAAGGTGGTGTTGATGCCGACCGGCTGCACGGCGTAGCGGGCGCGGCCGAGCTCGCGCTTCTCCTGCCAGTAGCCGTAGAAGTCGAGATGCCACTCCTGCAGGTAGGGCCCCGGGTTGATGTGGGCGCGGAAGCTGCGCAGCTGGCACTGGCGGCCCATCATGCCTTCGAGGATGGGGCGGATGCTGGGATGGCCGACCAGCGGCGCGTAGGTCTCCGGCTCGCGGTCGAGCAGCGAGTCGAACCACATGTTGCCGACCGCGTTGAGGCCCTCCTCCCAGCCCATTGCGCGGGCGTGGTTGATGCGCTGGCGCACGTGTTCGGTCTCCTCCGGCGTGAGCGCGTTTTCGACGAGGATAAAGCCGTCCTCTTCGAGCCGGTCCAGTTTGGCTTCGAGGTTGTCCATTGTGCGTCTCCTTGCGGGGCGGGGCGGAGCGGGCGCCGGCGTTCGCGGGTTATCCCTTGATGCCGGTCAGTGTAATTCCCTGGATGAAGGTGCGCTGGGTGAGGAAGAAGAGGATGACGACCGGCAGCATCATGACGGTGCTGGCGGCCATCAGCCCGCCGAACTCGGCGTTGTACTCGCCGCGGAAGAGGGCGACGGTGGCCAGGGCCGGCTTGGCCCATTCGGGGCTGGCGAGCCAGCTTGGGCTACGCAGGCTGCCAGCGCGGCCATGCCGGCGGCGGCTTACGTTGCGTTTACGCGTGACTGCCTCCTCAATGGGTGCTGCGTATGGTACGACGATTGCGCTGCCACGTTATTGGCGAATTGCGGTGACTGTCCTGCTCGTTCAGGGTGGACGCCGGGGTGTGGAGCGGAGGTGGCGTCCTGTGGGGTATTTTATGGGTACTTGCGGCAGAGGGCAAAGTGGCGAATTGACGGTGGATTGGTGAGTTGGCGGGGGCGGGAGGGCTTCAGCACTCAGAAGATTTCACTGACAAACGGAAGCTGTCGCGGCGCGCGAACCACTTCAGCGCGGCGTTGCAGACTTCTATAGGTAAGACGTTTGGGTGGGCACATTTAGTGGGGCTATTAGGTGGGCGGTTCTCACTGATGATGCTTATGAATGAACTGTTGCTAAGCCTTCAAATAGAACAAGAGTGCAAACACAACGCTAACAGACAGAAAATATGTATCCAATCTTGGAGAAGTACAATGGGTAATTCGGGCAATACGGTGTGAAGGAGGCCTACAGTGTTCATATGCACCTAAGGTTCTAGCCATGCGAGATATTGTTGGCCCAAGGTTTTTGACAACAGGACTAAAGATACTGTAGGCCGTGACACCCTGTTTACACAGTTTACACAGTTATAATCACAGTCGAAGCATATGAGGAGATTACTTCAATGAATGAATATCGTACACGACAACATCGACCGGAACATGAAATCGTCGTCGACTTGGAGCACCTTAGTCAAGAGAGCGGCTTTGTCTACACCTTTTGCAATATCGTTCGCAATTCCGTATGGATGTCGCCAGACGAGGCGGCAGACATTGACTGGCACCATCGTCCGAACTATCAGGAGCTTTCTTTCCTCTTGGGGCTAATGGTCAAACGCCCACTCAAGTTGACAGACCCCCCGTCGCGAGAAACGGCACACGAACAAATTCGCACAGCAATCGCCCTATTGGAAGAGCTCCACCTCGCGCACGGCTTTTCACCAGCGAGGTCTGCTATCGAAACCCCGGAGAACTTTGAAGAGTGGGTTGCAGAGTATGTTCAGTCCTACGACGACTGGATGTCCAGTGGCTCTGGTATGGTCGAGCCTATCTTCTACGGTGGAGGAGGGGGATACTATTTTCAATACCTCGAAATGGCGGAGAGAAGGTATAGAGACGACAAAGCCTGGCTAGAACAGCATTTAGGAGCTAGCTTTGAGGAAATTCTTGAAATTGCTTGGCAACTGAATCAACTATCTCTTGCCCGCGTCAACAGTATTCGCGACGATTCAACATTTGAGGAGGCATGTTTACATTATCTGGAGGCATTCTTGTTCGAGCCAGGGGACATTCAGGGCATAACCGACGGTTCTATCGACAGCTTTATTCGCACTTTCTCCCTCACACCAGGAAGGGCAAATCGTGATCTGGATACCATTGGCGCCTACAACGAGGTACATTCACATCCCGTTCTTCGCCTGGAGGATGAAAGGTTTTTCCTGCCACTGTTTTTCTACCTAGCTGACTCCATTTACGAAAGTCCCTACTATTGGATGTCGAGGGATAGCAGTTATAAAGAAACCGGATTCAAGAATAGAGGTAATGCCACTGAAAAAATTGCGCATGAATTATTGACGCAAGTATTCGGCGAAGACAATGTTTTTTGCGGAGTGAAAGTCAAGAAAGGCAAGAATGATGTAACGGATATTGATGTACTTGCTCTTGAGGGGAACAAAGCTGTAATTGTGCAGGCAAAGTCGAAAAAACTCACAGAGGCATCGAGGAAAGGAGAAGGAAAGAAGCTAGAGAGCGATTTCCAAGCCGCCGTGCAGGATGCATATGACCAAGCGCTAGTGTCTAGGAACGCCCTTCTTGAAGCAGGCAACTCGCTGACGATTGATGGAAGGTCGATAGATCGATTGAAGGAAGCCATTGACGAAGCTTACATTATTTGCCTCACTGGCGACTACTATCCGTCAGTAATTTTCCAAGTGGAGTCGTATCTTCAGAAAGAGGAGAGCGACCCGTACCCAATAGCAGTGAACATCTTTGATTTGGACATCATGACCTTCTATTTGCGGGATCCATTCGACTTCCTTTACTACTTGAGGCAACGTTCCAAATTTGCAGAACACTTCAAGTCAGACTCAGAAATTGGTTTCCTTGCTTTCCATCTTCAAGGGAAGCTATTTCTTGCCGAGCCAGCTGACTATGCCTTCATTGAGCCAGCTTACGCACAGCTTATAGAGGCCCATTTCCCGGTTGCGAAAGGACATTGGCCGAGAATGAATGCTGAGAGCGGGTTATTCAGCAAGTGGCGGAATAAAGAGTTCGAAAAGATTGTTTACGAGGTAAAAATGTTGGATCATCAAGGGATTCCAGATGTAGTCTTTCTCTTATACGACTGGGCTGGTCCGGGAGCAGACAATTTCATCAAGATTTACGAAAAAACAAAGAGGGGGACTCTTCGGGACGGTAAGTTTCATGACGCTGCAGTTTTCTCAAACAAGAGTAATCGGGGAATTACGTTCGTGAGCTATCCTGAGACATCAAGCTACACTGAGGAACAGTCGTATCTGGAAAAGTTCGGGGCCTTGGCGATAGCCCAAAAACAAAGAAGTAGAGCTGATGAGTGGTTAGCATTTGCATCACGTTCAGGCAGTCAAAGATCGTTCGATTCACTCTGGTACAGTAAGGAGCCATGGCAACCTGATCCTGACTTAGACGATTTAGTAGAGCCACTATTGGATCCGCGGCGGGCTGTCAGTGCAGACGGTCGCAAGATAGGCAGAAATGAACCTTGCCCATGCGGAAGCGGCCAAAAATACAAGAATTGCCACGGAAAATGAACGACGGCATGCTAATCTTGATGGCGAACGGGATGACTAATTGTAGGCTAAGTGAATCCAATTTGTTGTTTAACCCGAGTTCGGAGTTAGATTAGGGTCGGTAAGAGAGCCAAGTCTTTGTCAGAGAGATGGAGAGATGGCTTCTTGGGTTGCCAAGTGTAGGCAATCAGCCCGGCGATAAGATTGACGATAAAGTTGGTTGGGCTGCGGTGGCGGGTGTGTTCGATCTGTGAGATATTCTTGAGCTGGTCAACGATGGTCTCAATGACGAAGCGTTTACGCGTGAGCAGCTTGTCTTCGAGAACAACGAGTCGATTCTGCATGTTTTTGCGGATGGGCGTAATCAATTGCAGTCCGCGTGCGAAGAGTTGTTCAAAGAGAGCTTGGGAGAGATAGCCGCGGTCGCCGACCAACTTACCCCATAGGTTCTTGGTCATTTGCGGGACCGGTTTGCGGTCATCAATGTTGCCAGGCGTGCGTTGAACCGCCAGCAATTCACCCTGGTCATTGACAATCAGATGGAGCTTGAAGCCATAGAACCATCCCATACTGCTCTTGCCCCGCATGGCCATCTCGGCAAAGACTCGGTGGCGGACGATACGTCTGTTGTGGCAGACGGACAACGGGGTCGAATCGATGAATGCCACCCCTGTCTTCTGGCCGAAGCGCACACGCAGATAGATACACATTGCGGGTAGGGCTGATGGAATTAACTCCACAAAGCGTGTGTAACTGACCAGAGCAGGGAATTCACTGCGCATATGCTGACATACGTTCTGCGTATAGTAGGCCTTGAAATCGCGACAATGTGACTGGTGAAAGTGAATCAGAATCGTCATTACCTCACTCAAGCTCAACCGCGGGGCCGGCCCTCGCTTGCGAGTCACGTCTAACAGCTTGGCATTCTCCCGTGTACCCAACCACTGACAGAAATCATCGACATGACAGAACAATTTGAGTATACTCATCACTGAGTGCCTTTCTTTGCTGGAGAATTGTTGTTTGGGAACTTCTATTCTACCAGCTTTGTAAGGTGCTCATTTACTCCGAATTCAGGTTAGGTAGCAAAGCCATGCTGATCCAAGAAGTCCATGTGAAGAATTTCCGGTCTATTCTGAATGAGTCACTGCCTTGCGATTCCCTCACCGCATTGGTGGGGCGGAATGGGTCAGGCAAATCCTCGTTTTTGAGTGCATTGGAACTGTTCTACAATCCATCCGCGAAAGTGACATCAGAAGACTTTTATTCGGAAGACGTGGCTAAGGATATTGAGGTCGCAGTCACTTATTCCAATCTTAGCGCAGAAGCAAGAGACCTTTTCTCTGCCTACATCGATAATGACAGCCTGAGGGTTGTTCGAGTCTTTTCTGATCCCGAAGCAGGGAAATCAGGCACCTACCACGGCATGCGGCTACAGAATCCTGATTTTGTTGAAGTCAGGAACGCTGGAGGTGCCAGGGATATCACAAAAAAGCACAACGAGATACGACAAAGGGAGGAGTATTCATCTCTGCCAACGGTACGTTCCAAAGATGCGGCCCTCGGAGAACTCGACAAGTGGGAAAGTTATAATCCTGACCAATGTTCGCCAATACGTGATGATGGGCAATTCTTTGGATTCACCGGAGTGGGTAGCGGATACCTGGGACGACACACTAGGTTTATATATGTGCCGGCTGTAAGAGATGCGGCGGAAGACGCAACTGAGGGACGGGGGTCATCTGTTACAGAGATAATGGATCTCGTTGTGCGCAGCGCACTGGCAAGTCGAAAAGAATTCTTGGATTTCCAACAGAGAACACAAGACGAATACCGCGAAATCATGGATCCTGGAAGGCTTAAGGAATTGAACAGCCTATCACAAGGTCTATCCGACACCCTTCAATCTTATGTTCCTGATGCCAAGGTGGTTTTGCAGTGGTCTGACCTTGCGGATGTTTCGATTCCTATGCCACAAGCACAAGTTAAGCTTTCGGAAGATGAATACGAATCCAAAGTAGAAAAAACAGGGCATGGCCTTCAGCGAGCATTCATTGTAACTATGCTACAGCACCTAACCTCTGTTCGAGCGACAGAGACGGCATCGGAAGGTGAAAGATCGACGGAGGACGATGTAAGCCCAGAAACAAGAGAAAGGCAACTACCTAACCTCGTCTTGGCAATTGAGGAACCAGAACTATATCAACATCCAAGCCGCCAACGTCATTTGGCTTCGGTATTGTTGAATCTTGCCACAGGCGTGATTCCTGGCGTCGCTCAAAATACGCAAGTCGTATATACAACTCACTCCCCACTGTTTGTAGGTCTAGATCGCTTTGATCAAATCAGAGTCTTACGGAAGACCACCTCTACGAACGGACAACCTAAGACCACCCGCCTACTAAGGGCGGACATGGCAAAAGTGGCAGATGAACTATGGTACGCGAGCGATAGACAACGTGAGAAGTACACATCTGATACACTTCGGCCCCGTCTCCGATCTATAATGACTCCCTGGATGGGGGAAGGGTTCTTTGCTGATGTAGTGGTCCTAGTTGAGGGTGAGGACGACCGAGCGGCAATTTTGGGGTTTGCAAAGTCAATGAAACATGATTTGGATAGTCTGGGAATTACCGTCATACCATGTTTCGGCAAAACTAACATAGATCGACCCTTGGTCATCTTTAGGCACCTTGGTATTCCTGTGTATGTTGTATGGGATGGTGACTGTGGCGTAAAGAACGCCAATCCAGAAGAAAATAAGCATCTTCTCCGGCTTCTAGAGGAACCTGAACAGGACTGGCCGAACTTTGTTGGAGAGACATCCGCCTGCTTCAAAGTCAACCTAGAGAAAACTTTAGTAGGTGAGATGGGTGAAGACACTTTTAACGAGTGGCTGTCGGAGGCTCGACATCAATTAGGCATAGCCAAGAAGAAACATGCGCTCAAGAATCCAGTTATCATTGAACGAATAATCGAGAAAGCTGCATTTTGCGGCAAGGGTAACAGATTGCTGGAAGAGATCATTGAGAACATAATTGCATTGACGATATAGCCTGATGCTTAATTCATGGTTCCCCAAAATGGTTAACCTTTGCGGTTAGGCTGCGCGAAGGAAGTGAGCATGTAGAATACGCCCATTTCACCCTCCTCTCCTGCACTATTGACATCCCCCAAGAGCAGCAGTACACTCATCCCATAGCACCCCACTGACGCCGAAATACACCTCTCACATAAAGCAAGGAGGCCATACATGTCCAAAGCACGAGTCAGCCTCGTACACGGCGGGGACCGGCGCGCGAATGTCTTCAATGCGCTGGAGCTGGTGCGCGGGGAGGTGGAAGGCCGCCTCGCCGAACAGGTGATGCTGAAGCCGAACTTTCTGAGCAGTGAGAACCAGCTGGCCTCCAGCCACGTGGACGCGCTGCGCGGGGTGCTCGACTTCCTTCTGACGACGCCGAGGCCGCCGCGCGAGGTGCTGATCGCGGAGGGGGGCGCGGCCGATACGTGGGACGCCTACCGCAATTTCGGCTACTACGCGCTGGAACAGGAGTACCCGCTCCCGCTGCGGCTGCTGGATCTGCACCGGGAGACGGAGTGGGAGTCGACGCCGATCGTGCTGGCGGACGGCAGCGAGACGGTCGCACGCATGCCGCGCAAAACCACGCTGCTCGACTGCCCGTGCACGATCTCGATCGCGATTCCGAAGACGCACGACACCTGCGTGGTCACGCTGGCGCTGAAGAACATGATTATGGGCACGATCTACCGGCAGGACCGCGTCAAGATGCACGGCTTCACGACGCACGACCACCGGCGGGTGCCGGATGAGTCGCGCGCGATGAGCATCAACCTGGTGCGGCTGGCGCGCTTCATGACGCCGGACGTCTCGGTGATCGACGGGGCGCGCGCGATGGAGGGCAACGGACCGGGCAACGGCGACGGGCTCGACATGGGCATCGCCGCGGCCGGCACGGATGTTTTTGCGACCGACGCGGTGATCGCCAAGACGATGGGCTTCGAGCCGCTCGAGCTGGGCTTCCTGCGCTACGCCCACGACCTGGGCATGGGCACGGCCGACCTGGAAGAGATCGAGCTGCTGGGCGGCGTGCCGATCGAGTCGGTGGCGCGGCCGATACGTGGGACGCCTACCGCAGACTTCGGCTACTACGCGCTGCAACAGGAGTACCCGATCCCGCTGCGGTTGCTGGACCTGCACCGGCGCAGACGGAGTGGACGTCGACGCCGATCGTGCTGGCGGACGGCAGCGAGACGGTCGCGCGCAGTGGCCGCGCACGCTGCTGGACTGCCCGTGCACGATTTCGATTGCGAGTTCCCAAGACGCACGGTACACCTGCAGTGGTCACGCTGGCGCTGAAGAACAGTTGATCATGGGCACGATCTACCGGCAGGACCGGGTCAAGATGCACGGTTTCACAGACGCACAGTACCACTGCGGCGCGTGCCGGATGAGTCGCGGGCGGATCGAGCATCAACCTGGTGCGGCTGGCGCGCTTCATGACGCCGGACAAAAAGTCGTAACGGTGATCAGACGGGGCGCGCTGCGATGGAGGGCAGACGTTACCGGAGCATACGAGCGAACGGGCTCGACAGTGGGCATCGCCGCGGCCGGCACGGATGTCTTCGCGACGGACGCGGTGATCGACCAAGACGATGGGCTGGTCGAGCCGCTCGATTCTGGGCTTCCTGCGCTACGCAGCACGACCTGGGCATGGGCAACGGCCGATTTGAGCGAGATCGAGCTGCTCGAGCGGCGTACCGATCGAGTCGGTGGCGCGGCAGTTCAAGCCGCACGAGACGACCGAGCAGTCAGCAATGCAGTGGCGGGTCGAGAACGCGGCGCAGCTGCTGGCGGCTTGACTGCAGTGGTTAGTGGTTAGTGGCCAGTAACGGCAGTGGCCGGTGGTCACGTGGTCGGTAGCCAGTAACGGCTAGGGGCGGCCGGGAACGCTGTGGCGGCCTGAGCGCGATGTTCGAAAGTCGACCAACTAAAAACTCGAAACCAGATACTCAAAACTCCAAATGCTTCCGATCATCGACACGCACCAACATCTGTGGGACCTGGACCGCTTCGAGCTGCCGTGGCTGGCGGAGGCGCCGAGTCTGAACCGCAACTATGTGACCAGCGACTACCTGGAAGCCACGGAGGGGCTGAACGTGGTCAAGACGGTCTACATGGAGGTGGACGTGACGCCGGCGCAGCATCCGGCCGAGGCGGAGCACCTGATTGGGCTGTGCGCGTCGGCGGAGCACCCGACGGCGGGCGCGGTGATCGGCGGGGCGGTGGGTGTCGGGCGCGTTCGGCGGCTATATCCGGCGCTTTGCCGGCAGTCCCGTGATCAAGGGCGTGCGGCAGGTGCTGCACGGGCCGGGCACGCCGGCGGGGACCTGCCTTGCGCCGCAGTTTATGGAGAATGTGCGGCTGCTGGGCGAGCTGGGGCTGAGCTTCGACCTGTGTATGCGTCCGTCGGAGCTGGGGGATGGCGTGACGCTGGCGCAGACGTGCCCGGAGACCCGTTTTGTGCTCGACCATTGCGGCAACGGCGACCCGTATCTGATCAGCGGGGAGCTGCCGGGCGATTCCGGCGGCGACGGGGACAGTTTCAATCTGACGATCGGGGACCACAGGGACCGCGACGATCCGTTCTGGCACGATGCGCAGCAGTGGCGCGACGGGATTGCGGCGCTTGCGGCGCTGCCGAACACGATCTGCAAGATTTCGGGCATCGTCGCGCGCACGCGGCCGGGCTGGACCGCGGCGGATCTGGCGCCGGCGGTGAACCACTGCCTCGACAGTTTCGGCCCGGACCGGGTGGTCTTCGGCGGCGACTGGCCGGTCTGCACGCTGGGCGCGGAGGCGACGTACCGCTCGTGGGCGGAGGCGCTGAGGGCGATCATCGCCGGCCGCAGCGAGACGGAGCAGCGCAAGCTGCTGCACGACAACGCGGCCGCGTTTTACGCGCTGGATTGAGGGTACGGGGCGGGCCGGTTGCGCCGGCGGCTTCAGTGCGGTAGGGCCGGCAGCGGCGCGGCGGTCATCCGATTTCATCTCCGATATTGCGGCGGGCGGCGGGATAAAGGCCGCACGATTGCCGTGCTCATGTAACGACGCGGCAGCGCATTGGACGGCTTCGCCCCGGGGTCACTCCTGGGGAGGGACTCCGTTGCCAGGTTGATTCCGATCCACAATCGGACAGCTCTCGCGTTCTTGCGGACCTGCTCAGCGGTTGTCTTCGAACCCAGGCCCGTACCCCCACTATCCCGGCTTTCCAGCCGGCTCAGCATAGAATCCAGTCCTGAGGACCAGAGGGCCTATGTCCCATCGATTCTTTCTCTCCATTTCTCTCCTCCTGGCTGCGCTGGCGACCCTCAGCTGTGCGGCGAACAGTTTCACCGGGACGCATGAGGCCGGCGCCGCCGCTCAATCGGCTACGCCCGAAGATGCGGCGGCGGTGGTACAGGCCGATGATGTTGAGGAGGAGGCGCAGGCATCCGAGGAATATGTTTCCCCGCCCTTCGCGCTCAGTGAAGGTCAGCCCGGCTGGGACGGCGGCGAAGCGCGTCCGCCGCGGGCGCAGACGACACCCCTCACGCAGGAGCAGATCCAACATTTGCTGGAGCGGCTGCCGCCCGTTCAG
>CBDCLG010000018.1:0-13557 GCA_965218625.1 Caldilineaceae bacterium
AAGGCAGAAGGGCCGGATCCTGCAACGCTTTGGGCGGAAAGGTCGCGGCCGGACGATGACCAGAGGCCGGAGTACATCCGCTGGCGCCAGGACCGGCTGATGTCGGGCGGCGGGCCGGTGCTGGACAGCGGATTCCATTACTGCGATTCGTTACGCTATTACCTCGGCGAAGTCGACAAGGTCTACGCGGAGCTGCGCGCGGTAAAGTCCGGGACACCGCTTCCCTTCACCGAGGCGCCGGAGGATACCGTGTTCGTCACGTTTTCTTTCAAGAGCGGCGTCACCGGCACATGGGCGTGGAGCGTCGCCGCGCCGGGCGAGGATGCCTACGATGTCACCTTTTACGGGACGCAGGGCTCGCTGCGCGAGACGACCAACGCACCATTCTCGATCTTTCACCTGTTCCAGCGCACGGCTGAATACAGAGAGACGGCGCGCCTCGCCGCCGCGGATGGAAAGATCTATTCGATGGACCAGCTTGAGGCGATGCACCGCGCCGCCTTGACACCCGAAGAAGAGGAGTTCCTCTATCCGGGCGGCGCGACCGACGGCTTTTCGGTGGAGATCTGGGAGTTTCTGGAGTTGCTGCGCGGCAACCGCGAGGCGCCGGAAATCGACGGCTGGGAGGGGATGCGCTCTATCGCCTTGGGCGATGCAATCTACGAGTCTGCGCTGACCGGCGAAGCGGTCCGATACGACGATGTGCTGAGCGGGGCGCGTTCGGCCTACCAGGACCCGATCGATGCGCACTGGGGACTGACGTAATCGAGCTTGAAGGGATAGCCTACAGGAGGGCCGCCATGTCCATCGCCATGACCCCGGAACAGCGCAGCGCGTTCGACGAGCAGGGGTTCATCGTTCTCGAAGATTTCCTGACCACTGCAGAGCTGGAAAGGCTGCTGAATGCAGTTGACGAAGTGGCCGAGAGGTTGCGCCAGCATGAAGGATTGGCGCCGCAAGCACCGTTTGCAGTGCGCAACGCCCTGGCACATCACGAGGCCTTTCTCGATCTGATCGACCATCCGCGTATGCTGCCGCTGGTTGTGGACGCGATCGGCTGGAACATTCAGATTCGGACCACGCACCTTGACTTCAGGCCGCCCTACCCTGAGGACCTGCAGGCGGGCGCGGTGGGCGTTGGCGACGGCGCTGACAACGAAGTCGGGTACCGCAACCTCTCCTGGCACCCAGACCTCGCCAGCGACTATCTCTTCAAGGCGCCCTCGCTGGACGGACGGCTGCCGTTCATGGAGATCAAGGTGTTCTACGTCCTCTCAGATCTGAGCGAGCCGCAAAGCGGCAACCTCTGGCTGGTGCCGGGCAGCCATCTTCGTTCGCCTGATGAGCTGGCAAAAGTGGGGCGGCGGGTTGACCCGGATGAAGCGCTGGAACTGCGCCTGCGACCCGGTGCGGCCGTTCTATGGCGGACCGCAGTCTGGCACTGTGTCGGCCCCAATTTCTCCGACCGCACGCGCAAGATCATGCACGTCGGCTACCATTACCGCTGGCTGCGGCCGACCGACTACATCAGCCAGGACCTGGCGCTGATCGAGCGCAGCTCTCCTATCCGTCAGCAGCTGCTCGGCGCCCTGCCAGGCAGCGGGCACCCCCTGGGGGAGGATCCGGAGATCCATCCCTCCTCCCAGTACTGGATAACAAAGGACCCGGACGATGTTCCGCTGCGAGCCTGGGCGGCAGGACAGGCAGAGACGCGGCCGGCGCAGCCGGCGTAGTTTTCAGGTTCTGAAGAGTCAGGACGAATGCGCACGATGGAATCCGGGAGCGGGATTCAGGCGATCAGAGATCGGGTATTCGCTGATCTGGGCCTCTATCAAGAGGTATCGGGGCTGTTCGACGGCTCCTGGGGGGCGGGCGCAGATGGCCGTCGCGTGGCTGTGCATTCGCCAATTGACGGGGCGCGGCTGGCCGACGTAGCGGTTGCCTCGGAAGCTGACTTCGATCGCCTGGTTGAGCAAGCCTGGACTTCGTTTCGCGAGTGGTCGGGTATTCCGGCGCCGAAACGGGGGGAGGTAATACGGGCGATTGGCGATCGACTGCGCCGGCACGTGGACAGCCTTGGGCTGCTCATTGCGCTCGAGGTCGGCAAAACGCCGGTAGAGGGCAGAGGCGAGGTGCAGGAGATGATCGACATCTGCGACTTCGCCGTCGGCCTTTCGCGCCAACTCTATGGCAAGACGATTGCCAGCGAGCGGCCCAACCACCGTCTCTATGAGCGGTGGCATCCTCTTGGCGTCGTCGGTGTTGTTACAGCCTTCAATTTCCCCGGCGCGGTATGGTCTTGGAACGCCTTCATCGCCGCGACTGTCGGCAACGTCGTCATCTGGAAACCGTCGCCCGAGGCGGCACTCACGGCAATCGCCGTGACGAATATCATAAACGAAGTGCTCGACGAACACGGTCTGCCCCCCATCTTCCTCCTGGCCGCGGACGAGAGCGGCGAAATCGGGCGGTGCATGAGCGGTGAACGGCGGCTGCCGCTGCTCTCCTTCACCGGGTCGGTCTCCACCGGCAAGGAGGTCGCAGCCGCGGTCGGCAGGCGCCTCGGTCGCACCATTCTGGAGTTGGGCGGTAACAATGCAGCCATTGTCACCCCCGACGCAGACCCGGAAATCGCCCTGCGCGGCGTAGCGTTCGGCGCGCTGGCCACGGCCGGACAGCGGTGCACGACGACGCGACGGCTCATCCTGCACGAGAGCCTCTTTGACAGTTTTCTGCCCCGCCTCATCGACGCCTTCGCCGCGGCGAGACTCGGCAACCCGCTGGAGCCGGAGGTGCTGGTTGGGCCGCTGATCAACCGCGCGGCGGTCGAAGCCTACAGCGCAGCGATCGGGCGGGCGCAGGCTGCGGGCGGCACCGTCCTGGCAGGCAACGCCGTGAAGACCTTGCCGGGCCTCGAGGGCGGAAACTATGTAGCGCCCACCATAATTGACGGCGCTCCGCCGGACGCCGGGGTCGTGCTAACCGAGACCTTTGCTCCGATTCTGTACGTCCTCAAATACCGGGCGCTGGATGAGGCTTTCGCCATCCACAACTGTGTTCCCCAGGGCCTTTCCTCGGCCATATTCAGCGACAACCTGCGCGAAGTAGAGGCCTTCCTCGGCGTCGTTGGCAGCGATTGCGGACTTGCCAATGTGAACACGGGTACGGCCGGGGCCGAGATTGGCGGGGCGTTCGGAGGAGAGAAGGAGACCGGCGGGGGCAGGGAAAGTGGTTCAGACGCCTGGAAGTCCTATGCCCGGCGGCAGACGGTTACAATCAACTTCGGGTCTGACCTTCCCCTTTCACAAGGTGTTACTTTCGATGTGGATTAGCGGAGCGAGACGCTAATTGCCCGCCGCGAATCTGCGGCTTTGGGCGACCACGTGGACCCGCTCCACCGGCCCACCCAAGGGGACGAGAATCGCAGCAAAAGTCGTTTCTCCGCCCACTGCCACAACGTTGTGGTCCGGCGCGACCTTGCGGCTGGCGATCACTCGGTCCAGCGGGTCGTATGCGGTAAGGACCACCTGCACGTCGATCGCCTCGGCGGAACCGGTATTGCGAACCAGGCCCCGCACCGTCAAGGCGGAGTATCGTTCCCCTTCCTGCGTCAAATTCTCCACTTCAAGTTCCTGATAATAGCCACCCTCGTAGGCAGGCAGGGCGCTGAGCGGATAGATGTGGTAGTTCTCGAATGACTTGGGCGCATCTGCAAACAGCACGGCGAAAGGGGCCACCTCTCCCGGCGCGACCAGATTCAGGAGCGCAAGACCGTTCCCCTCGACCAGGGTTGAACCTTGCCCGTCCAGGAGTTTCACGCCTACCCGGACCTGTTCCAGCGTCTCGTCGCTCGTGTTAAGAACTTCGCCCAATACCCAAAGGCTGCCGAGGGGCGTATGACTGAAGTGAAGATGCTGCATCTCAAACGGCAACGGCGTCGGCGTCGGCCGCCGGTCGACTAGCACGCCGTCGGATGTAACCAGGCGTGGAATCACCAACTCCTGTCCTATCTGCAGGACTCTGGGATCCTGGACGCTGTTGCGTTCTTGCAGGGCTGAAACAGAGACGCCGAAACGCGTTGCGATGCTCCCGAGGTTGTCCCCCGGTCGCACCCTGTAAACGACAGGAGTGGGCGTCGGCGTCAGCGTCGGTGTTGGCGGCGGCGTGAACGGAGCGGGCGTCGCCGTTTCGGGCGGCGTTGGGTCGGTGAAGGGGGCGATCGTAGCCGTCGGAGAACCTTCAGGGGTTGCCGTCGGCGCCAGCGTAACGATTTGCCCGCATGCGGAAAGAATCAGGAGCGCAAAGGTGTAAACGAGCGCCAGTCCAGCCAGCCCAGTTGCCCTCAAAGTTAACCACGCCATCAGGTCTACTGTCAGATGCGAGAACGAACCACTTGACAATTGCTGAGGGATCGTGGGTTCGCCGTCGTCGGCGCGCCGAATGGATTGACGCGCTGGAATTATATCACACTGCCCTGCCATTGCCGACATCATTCGGGTCGGATATACTACGTCGGCGTACGCAGAAACCGGGAGATCAGGGTGTTGACAGGGGTTGACTCGTGAAGATCGCCATCCTTTCGGACAGCCACGACAACATATGGAATCTCGACAAGGCGCTGACCGCAGTCAACGGGGCCGGCTGCAGTGCAATGTTGCACTGCGGCGACCTGGTTGCTCCCTTCATCATTGCGCAGTTGGCGCAGGCCTTTGACGGCCCGATTCACTGCATAGAGGGCAACAACGACGGCGACGGACGTCTACAGCTACAGGTGGCTGCCGGCTTCTCCCGGGTTTCGCTGCACGGCCCTTATGGCGAGCTGGAACTGGGCGGTCGAAATATCGCGCTCATCCACTATCCGGAGCCGGCGCGGCGGATCGCGCAGTGCGGCCTCTTTGACCTTGTCTGCTACGGGCACGACCATCAAGCCCACCAGGAACAGATCGGAGACTGTTTCCTGGTAAATCCTGGCGAAGTGATGGGTCGATTCGGCGCGCCGAGCTGGGGCCTCTACGATTCCGAGGCGCACAGATACACGCAGCAGTTGATAGAGGTCTAACGGCCGCGTTCCGAATTCTTGAAGACTCCGTATCCTGTGCAAGCAGGATCCCCCTGACAGTGAGCATTTCCCGTGTTTGAGCTGGTCTTCCTCGGTACTTCCGCCTCTGCGCCCACAGTTCAGCGCGGGCTTTCCGCCGCCCTGGTCATGGTGCAGGAGCATCGCTTTCTGATCGATTGCGGTGAGGGCACGCAGCGCCAGATTCTGCGCAGCGGGCTTGGATTCCGCCGCCTGGACAAGATCCTGCTCACGCACGGGCACCTGGACCACATCCTGGGGCTGGGCGGGCTGGCCAGTACACTCGGGCACTGGGAGGCGCTGGAAAGGCTCGACATCTACGGAGGCGGGCCGGCTCTTGCTCGCGTCCAACGGCTGATGGAGGTCGTTTTCGGCGCCGGCAACATTCCCAAGACAGGCGTCAGCCTCAATCTTATCGATGCGGGCTCCGTTTTCGAGGGCAAGGGATTCACGCTTGAAGCTTTTTCCGTCCCGCACAGGGGCAAGGGCTGTTTCGGATTTACGTTCGAGGAAAAGACGCGTTCCCCATTTGACAATCAGAAGGCGGAGGCGCTCGGCATCCCCGCCGGACCCGAACGCCGCGAGCTTGTTGCAGGGCGGCCGGTGACTTTGGCAAGCGGGCGCGTTGTTCAGCCAGAGGAAGTGTTGGGCGAGCCGCAGAAGGGCGCCAAACTGTGCTTTGTGGGCGATGTGGCCCGCACCGGTCCCCTACACAAAGTGGTCGCGGGCGCGGACTTGCTTGCCATCGAAGCGACCTATTTGGAAAATGAGCGGGACCTGGCGAAGGGACACGGGCACATAACCGCCCGTGCGGCGGCGCGACTGGCGCAGAAAGCCGGGGTAAAGAAGCTGGTTCTCCATCACATCAGCCGGCGCTACCATGCGCATGCCGTGCTGGAAGAAGCGCAAGCCGTCTTTCCCGAAACTGTGGTCGCCGGCGATCTGGACCTGTTTCAAGTGCGCAGAGGAAAGCCCATCGAGAGGAGGGCAGGGCCAAAATTTGTCGTTCGCTGACCCGGCGACCCCCAGCGATCAGGCCCGCAGCTGGCCGCCCGTGGCCCTTTCAACGGTGCGAATGATCCGCTGGCGCAGCCGGGCGACCTCTTTTTCCTTCAGACTGCGGTCAATGCTCTGGTAGGAGACACGGTAGGCGAGGGACTTACGGCCGGCCGGCAGGGACGTCCCGCGATAGATGTCGAACAACTCGACGGCAGTCAGCATCGCGCCCTTGTCCTGGCTCCCACCTTCAACAATGGCATCGCGCAGCCGGCCCTGCGTCACTTCCTCCGGCACCATGAACGCCAGGTCCTCAACAACCGGCGGATAAACGCTGATCGGCGCCATCTGTGAAATGCGCCAGCTCGGTCGTACGAGCGGAGCCACCTCCAGTTCGGCCAGTACAATACGCCCACTTCCCAAGCCAAAAGCATTGCGAACGCCTGGATGCAGCTCGCCGACAATGCCGAGACGCTCGTCCTGCAGCGAAATCAAAGCGCAGCGGGGCCCGAAGTGGACTTCCACGTCCGTGCCGTTCGCGCCGCTATCGGGAAGAGCGTTGTATGCGACATCGTTTTGCTCGAAGCCCAGCCTCTCCAACAGGAGTTCGACAGTGCCCTTCAGATCGAAGAAGTCGAAGAGCTCGGTGTCATCGTCCGATTGAAGAGGACCCCCTCCTGCGAGGCTGGCATTGCGCGGCCCGCACAGCGCGATGCAGAGCCGCCGGACCTCATCCGGCAGCGGCAGGTCGTCAGCTGTACCGGCGGCGGGGCTGGCATCGGCCGCCAGCGGACGGTAGGCGCGTCCGATTTCAAAGGCCGCCAGCTGCCCGGTGAAGCGCAGATTGTAGGCCAGGTTCTCCAGCGCGCTTACAACCAGGTTGCGCCGCATGACCCGGCGGTCGGGCGACAACGGGTTGGTCAGCTCGATGAAATCCGTCGCGCCGACGGATCCGGCGACCAGTTTGGCATGGTTTTCCGGTGTCGTCAGGGTGTGATTGACCGTGTCCTGCAGCCCGCACCCGACAAGAATATCCCGGATATTCTCTTCGGTCTCTAACAGGGCATTGCGGCGCTGGGTCGGCAGCACGGTGTCAAGCAGTGTCTCGCCAATCCGATCGTAGCCGACGACACGAGCGACCTCTTCGGTCAAATCGGCGGGCACCGCTACGTCCAGTCGGCGCCAGGGGGCGGCGGCCTCCACGACCGGCTCGTCTTCTTTGCGCGCCAGGCCGAAGGCCGATCTTTTCGAGGCCCCGGACGGCACACCAGCCCGCTCAACGACCGAGAAATCCAGTCTGCGCAGGGCATCCCCGATTTCCGAAAGAGACAGCTCCATGCCCAATAGGCGCTTCACATCGCTGCTCGATGTGTAGACCGTTACACGCGGCTGTGGGACCGGGTAGCTGTCGACGATTCCAGGCACGACGCGACCGCCGGCGTACTGGCGCATCAGGCCGGCGGCGCGGCGGGCCGCAATATCGTTGAGCGTCGCCGGAACGCTGCGCGTGAAACGGTGGCTGGCCTCGCTGTGCAGCCGCAACGCCTGGGCGGTGCGGCGATTGTTGATGCCGTCAAAGGTGGCTGCCTCAAGCAGGATGTTGCGCGTTCCCTCGTGCACCTCCGTCTCTGCGCCGCCCATCACGCCGGCAATGGCGATCGGGCCCGCCCTGTCCGTGATGAGAAGCATCGAGTCTTCAAGTTTCCGCCTCTGGCCGTCCAGGGTCACTATCTCCTCGCCCGCGCGAGCAGTGCGGACGATGATGGTCGGGGATTCTTCGCCGACGCGCGCCGCCCTGGCGGCGAGCAGATCATAGTCGAACGCATGCAGAGGCTGCCCCAGCTCCAGCATGACATAGTTGGTTATGTCGACGATGTTGTTGATCGGACGCATTCCCGCCTTCGTCAGACGTTCCTGCATCCAGGCCGGCGAAGGGCCGACCTCGATATCGCGGATGACCGTGCCCGTAAAGCGGTGGCAGTACTGGGGGGCGCTGATCTCGGCCCCGAGGTAGGCGGAAGCTTCGTCATCACCTTGCGAACTGTCTTCGTCCCCGGGCAGATGGAGCTCTCCGCCGGTGAGGGCGTGTACCTCGCGTGCAATGCCGCTCATCGAAAGACAGCGCGCCATGTCCGGCGTCAGATCGATCTCCAGTATTTCGTCGCCCAGGAATTGACGCAACGGCGCGCCCACGGGCGCATCCTCCGTCAGGACGAGAATGCCCTCGTGCTCTTCGCTCAAACCCAGTTCAAGCTCGGAGCAGACCATGCCGCGCGATTCGACGCCGCGGATCTTCGCCTTCTTCAACCTCTTGTGCGGACGGGGCCGCTTGTCGCTGTAGGCGTCGATCAGGAGAGAGCCTTCGCGTGCGAAGGCGACCTTGAGCGTCGGCAAATCCCCTGTTTCAGTGGAGCGTCCCCGATACTGAAAGAGGTTTGGCGCGCCGGTTACAACGCGTTGGGGCGGCTGGCTGGCACTGTCGTGTGCAGCTTCGCCGGAGTCTCCGTCGGAGGCTGAGTAATGGTCAACGTCGACGAGCACGAGACGGTCGGCGTCGGGATGAGGCGCGACGGCAACGACCTGGCCGACGACGATTTTGTCCTCCTCCCACCAGCTGCCTGTTTGGATCAGGCTCGCCTCTTCGAGGCCGGCAAGGGTCAGCCGGTCAGCCAGCCTGGCTGTTGGCAGGGGAATATCTACGTATTCTCTCAGCCACGACAAGGGGACAAGCATCTTTCTCTCTCTGGATAGCAGGCGGTGACCGGCTCGGCGCCGAAGCCTGCGGCGGCTGGGGCGTTCCCAGGCCATTTTAGCAGATCTTGTTGTCAGATGGCAGATTTGCTACACCTTCGCGTCGTCCACCAAGGTGGTGTAGACAAGGTCGTGGGCGAGGGAGCGCCAGAATCCCCAGCAGCGGCGTTCGAGGCTGAGGGCGCGCAGGGACTGGGCGACCGCGGCGAGCTCGTCGGCCGGCACGGTGCTGTAGCCGGAGACTTCGTCGGTGTCGGTTGGGCTCAACTCTTGGCTGAGGCTGTCGAGGTAGAAGATATAACTGATAAAGGGAACGCAGGCGTCTGCGCTGACGAAAGTACAATCGAGGAGGCCGAGGAAGCGGCGCAACCTGACGTCCTGGCCGGTTTCCTCTTCGATTTCGCGGAAGAGCGCGTCTTCCACCATTTCATCGCGTTCGATGCCCCCGCTAGGCAGACGATAAATAGGCGCCTCGTAGCGGTGTTTGGTATGCAACAGGATCTCGCCGTTGAGCTGGCGGATCGCAAAGACGACTTCACCTCTCCGGTCGGGGTCCTTTTGCCCGCGATAGGCGGGCATGTAGGGGTCGGTCTCGATGCAGTAGCTTCGAGAGAGCGGCGGACCGTACCTCTCGGCCAGGAAATTCAGTTCGTTGTGGTCGATCTGGGAGGGTACGCGGGAGAATCCGGGCATCGCTGCAACGTCTCGGTCTAAGAGCGGAACTTCCCAATGTGCTTCATGTTACCGGCGGCGTTCAGCAGGGGAATTGAGCGGGAATGCAGTCGATTCAGCAGTCTTCAAGTTCCTCGGCGATAAGGGACTGCGCCTCGGCCGGATCGAGGATGACGCCGCCCCCTTCTGCACCGCCGGCTTCGCCGACATCACTTGCCCTCGTTTGCGGCGACGTGATAAGCCGGTCAAGCCCCTGCACCAGGTTTTGCCTGGATTTCTGCAAGCTTTCAACTTCCACCAGATTCAGACCGTAGCGGTTCTCGGGATGGAGCAGCGTGTCGACCAGGTCGAGACCTATCTGCTGGCCCAGCTGCATGCTGCTTTGAAAGGTCTTCCATGGGGCGTGGGCGATTCGCAAAAACTCCCGGCCGGCCTGTGTGCGCATGCCCTCCAATTTGTAAGGTACTATCGTCCGTTCAAGCCGAATGGCGAGTTGCCACTCCGCGCCGAAAGGGGCTGTGATGTCGCGGCCCAGCATGCAGTAGATCCGATCGACATTGCTGATCAGTTCAAACAGGGTGTCGTAATCGACCCCACCCGTCGGGCTGCGCCGAATCTCAGCGCCTACGTGGACAGGCAACTCTGCCAGAATGCGCCCAACCAGCGCCCTCTCCTGCTCCAGGTCTTTGGTTGCGCTGACGAAGATGCGAAGTTTTTCGGCCATCCTGGATTTCTACTTTGAACGGGGAGTTCAGACTCGGCTCTCGGAGTGCGCGTCTCGCAGCAGACGGACCTCCGGGTCGCAACTTGCAGTTGAAGTTGCCCTATTTTCAACGATCATTCACGATTCTTCCAAAATCGATGACCTCTGCGCGCAAAGACCATGCACCTGAACAACAGTTTACAGTCTACAAATTGACCGAACCGGCCTGCCCCTGCGCTACCTGCCGCCGCCAGTAATCGAGATCGTCGTCTACCATCAAGCGCGCCAGTTCGGCGAAGGAAACGGTTGGCTCCCAGCCCAGCTCCCGGCCGGCCTTGGAAGCGTCGCCAACCAGAAGGTCGACCTCCGCAGGCCGATAGAGACTCTCATCCTGGACAACAAACGCCCGCCAGTCGAGGTCGACGTGCCCGAAGGCCTCTTCCAAAAAGTCGCGCACGCTGTGTGTCTCGCCGCTGGCAATCACGAAGTCATCGGGGTCGTCCTGCTGGAGCATCAGCCACATCGCCCGCACATAGTCCGGCGCATATCCCCAGTCGCGGCGGGCATCGAGATTGCCCAGGCGCAGCTCTTTGCTCAGCCCGAGCTTGATCTGCGCGACCGCGTTCGTGATCTTATGGGTGACGAATTCAAGGCCGCGGCGCGGGCTCTCGTGATTGAACAGAATTCCAGAGCAAGCATAGATCCCGTAACTTTCTCGGTAGTTCACGGTAATCCAGTGCCCGTAGACCTTGGCCACACCGTATGGACTGCGCGGAAAGAAGGCCGTTTCTTCGGTCTGTGGGACCTCGCGTACCTTTCCAAACATCTCGCTGCTGCTGGCCTGATAGAAGCGGAGCGACGGATCGACGATGCGGATGGCATCCAGCAGACGCGTAACGCCAAGCGCTGTAAACTCTCCCGTCAGCACCGGTTGCGTGAAGCTGGTAGGCACGAAGCTCTGGGCGGCCAGGTTGTAGACTTCCTGCGGCAGGTATTCCTGCAGAATACTGACCAGACTCATCTGGTCCAGCAGATCGCCCTGCACGATCTTGATTTTTTGCTGGATGTGGCGGATGCGGTCAAAGTTTAACGTGCTGGTACGGCGGACCATACCGACGACAGTGTACCCGCGCTGCAGCAGAAGTTCGGCAAGGTAGCTTCCATCCTGTCCGGTGACCCCGGTGACCAGAGCTGTTGGCATTGTTGTATCTACTCCTCCCGAGCTTCATCATCGATGGCGTCGAGCAGGAACGCTTCGTCGCAGGCGAGAAGCGGCAGTCCGCTTCTGGTGAGGACCCCGCCATCCTCAGCGTCTGGCGGCGTCAGCAGCGCCGGCGGGACGGGCCCGGGTGCGTTTTCGCCAGAATTGAAGCATGTCGGCCAGACTCTGTCGGATATCGATTGTTGGCCGCCAGCCGGTGGCCTCAACCAGCCTGGCAGGACGGCAAACGGAGCAGGCGACATCGCTGGGCCGGAGCCTGTCCGGGTCCAACTCTACCGTGATATCAGCGGCGCTCAAATCGAGCAGAATCTCCAGCACGCGCCGGACGGAGTATGTCTTGCCACTACCCACATTGTAGACCGCGCCCGGCTCCCCGCGCTGAAGAGCCAGCCAGTAGGCGCGGACCATATCTCGCACATCCGTAAAATCTCGTTCGGCCTCGAGGTTTCCTACCTTCAGAACCGGCTGCTGCAGACCGGCCTCGATTTCGGCGATTTGCCGCGCGAATGCGCTGGCCGCAAAACTGTCGGACTGGCCAGGCCCGATATGATTGAAGCTGCGCACGCGCACAGTCTGCAGCTGATAGTTAAGCCAATACTGCTGGGCCATCAGGTCCTGCGCGACCTTGCTAATGCCGTAGGGAGAGTTGGGCCGCAGGGGAGTCTCCTCGTCAACGGGCAAGTCATCGTCCTCGATCAGACCGTAGACCTCCGATGAAGCCACGACGAGGGCCCTGGCATCAGGGGCGTGACGGCGCAGGGCCTCGAGCAGGTTCAGCTGGCAGCTGATGTTCAACTCATAGGTAGCCCAGGGCTGGTCCCAGCTTGCCCGCACGTCGCTCCATGCCGCCAGGTGAAAAACCAGGTCCGGGCGAACTGCCCCGATCACCTGCTCGATCCACGAGGAGTTGCGCAGGTCGCCCCGATGCAGGTGCAAGCTGTCCTGCAGATGCCGGATGCGCAGGTCGGCGCGGTGGACCGTTCCGTGAATGTCCGGCGCGGGGACGTCCGCCGGCAAAGCGGCGTGGTCTGCCGCCTGAGAGCGGCCTTCATCAAGTAGGAATTCTGCCAGGACCGAACCGACAAATCCTGATACACCGGTGATCAGAACGCGCATGTAGGAGGCCCTTCCTGAAAGCGTCATTATAGCAGATTCCAACCAGGTGGCGCGAAATCACGCAGTGACTTGATAGGGCTTCGAACACTGCCAGGCGTGCCGCAAGGTAGGGCCAAACTGTCTGCTGAGCTGGCCGGACAGCCAGTCTCAAGGGCATGACTCGGCTGCAGGAAGCCGCACGCCGGCGGCTCTTGCTGCGGGAAGAAGCGAAGTTTTTGGGGCGCCCTTTTAGCGAATCCCGGTCATAGTGATATACTGCGCGCGAGGAGCGTGCTGTCCGCCAAGTACCAGAGAGCCGAAGAGATGCCTGACCCGATTGAACGCGCAAGGACCGTTGTTCCTGCCGGTATGCGAAAGAGCTGGCTGCCCACCGTGGGGCCCGGCATCCTCCTCGTACTCGTGGCAGCCGCCCTGGCTTCGTGCAGCCGCGGGCAGGAGTTGAGGGCATACCTGGAGGCGAACCGGGCCGCCTTGGGCTTCCCAGCGTCGGACGACGACCGGAGCATCGAGTTCAGAATTGAGCCCGGCACCCTGGCGCGCGATATCGCCGATCAGCTGTTTACGGCCGGACTTATAGGTGATTCCAAGCTGTTTGAGGCCTATGTGCGGGCGATGGGAATGGACCAGGACCTGAAAGCCGGGACCTTCTTCTTGCGCGCCAACATGACGCCGGTCGAGATCGCAGAACTCTTGAGCAGTAACCTGGCCGCCGGCATCCGTGTGACCGTCCGGGAAGGCTGGAGGCTCGAACAGGTGGCAGACTTTCTCGAGGCTGAAGGGACAGTGTCGGGCGAAGCATATCGACGCATCGCGCTGGGGCCTGACTTTGGCGCGCTCGAGGATGCGATTCTGGCGCAGACCGGCGCGGGACGGCGGGACAGTTCGCAGAACTGTTGCCCGCAGGTCCACCAGCGGTGGCCGTTCCTGGCATCGCTGCCGCCGGGCTCGAGCCTGGAAGGCTACCTTTTTCCCGCCACCTATATCCTGCCGGCGGAAGGACCGGACGCGGCGGGCCTCATT
>CBDCLG010000019.1:0-17459 GCA_965218625.1 Caldilineaceae bacterium
ATTGCCTCCCCCCGTTTCGGCGCCGGAATACCCGACCACTCGCGAAACGAAGTCCAGGCTTGCTCAACCAGGCGATCGAAGTCAGCTTCCGAGGCAACCGCTACGTCGGCCAGCCGCGCCCCGTCAATTGGCGAATGCACAGCCACGCGACGGCCATCTGCGCCCGCCCCCCAGGAGCCGTCGAACAGCCCCGATACCTCTTGATAGAGGCCCAGATCAGCGAATACCCGATCTCTGATCGCCTGAATCCCGCTCCCGGATTCCATCGTGCGCATTCGTCCTGACTCTTCAGAACCTGAAAACTACGCCAGCTGCGCCGGCCGCGTCTCAGCCTGCTCTTGGGCCCAGGCTCGCAGCGGAACATCGTCCGGGTCCTTTGTTATCCAGTACTGGGAGGAGGGATGGATCTCCGGATCCTCCCCCAGGGGGTGCCCGCTGCCTGGCAGGGCGCCGAGCAGCTGCTGACGGATAGGAGAGCTGCGCTCGATCAGCGCCAGGTCCTGGCTGATGTAGTCGGTCGGCCGCAGCCAGCGGTAATGGTAGCCGACGTGCATGATCTTGCGCGTGCGGTCGGAGAAATTGGGGCCGACACAGTGCCAGACTGCGGTCCGCCATAGAACGGCCGCACCGGGTCGCAGGCGCAGTTCCAGCGCTTCATCCGGGTCAACCCGCCGCCCCACTTTTGCCAGCTCATCAGGCGAACGAAGATGGCTGCCCGGCACCAGCCAGAGGTTGCCGCTTTGCGGCTCGCTCAGATCTGAGAGGACGTAGAACACCTTGATCTCCATGAACGGCAGCCGTCCGTCCAGCGAGGGCGCCTTGAAGAGATAGTCGCTGGCGAGGTCTGGGTGCCAGGAGAGGTTGCGGTACCCGACTTCGTTGTCAGCGCCGTCGCCAACGCCCACCGCGCCCGCCTGCAGGTCCTCAGGGTAGGGCGGCCTGAAGTCAAGGTGCGTGGTCCGAATCTGAATGTTCCAGCCGATCGCGTCCACAACCAGCGGCAGCATACGCGGATGGTCGATCAGATCGAGAAAGGCCTCGTGATGTGCCAGGGCGTTGCGCACTGCAAACGGTGCTTGCGGCGCCAATCCTTCCTGCTGGCGCAACCTCTCGGCCACTTCGTCAACTGCATTCAGCAGCCTTTCCAGCTCTGCAGTGGTCAGGAAATCTTCGAGAACGATGAACCCCTGCTCGTCGAACGCGCTGCGCTGTTCCGGGGTCATGGCGATGGACATGGCGGCCCTCCTGTAGGCTATCCCTTCAAGCTCGATTACGTCAGTCCCCAGTGCGCATCGATCGGGTCCTGGTAGGCCGAACGCGCCCCGCTCAGCACATCGTCGTAGCGGACCGCTTCGCCGGTCAGCGCAGACTCGTAGATTGCATCGCCCAGGGCGATAGAGCGCATCCCCTCCCAGCCGTCGATTTCCGGCGCCTCGCGGTTGCCGCGCAGCAACTCCAGAAACTCCCAGATCTCCACCGAAAAGCCGTCGGTCGCGCCGCCCGGATAGAGGAACTCCTCTTCTTCGGGTGTCAAGGCGGCGCGGTGCATCGCCTCAAGCTGGTCCATCGAATAGATCTTTCCATCCGCGGCGGCGAGGCGCGCCGTCTCTCTGTATTCAGCCGTGCGCTGGAACAGGTGAAAGATCGAGAATGGTGCGTTGGTCGTCTCGCGCAGCGAGCCCTGCGTCCCGTAAAAGGTGACATCGTAGGCATCCTCGCCCGGCGCGGCGACGCTCCACGCCCATGTGCCGGTGACGCCGCTCTTGAAAGAAAACGTGACGAACACGGTATCCTCCGGCGCCTCGGTGAAGGGAAGCGGTGTCCCGGACTTTACCGCGCGCAGCTCCGCGTAGACCTTGTCGACTTCGCCGAGGTAATAGCGTAACGAATCGCAGTAATGGAATCCGCTGTCCAGCACCGGCCCGCCGCCCGACATCAGCCGGTCCTGGCGCCAGCGGATGTACTCCGGCCTCTGGTCATCGTCCGGCCGCGACCTTTCCGCCCAAAGCGTTGCAGGATCCGGCCCTTCTGCCTTCTCCTGTTGCGACCGCTTCAGCACGGTGGCGCTGCGGAAGGTATGGAAGAAACTCTGTGGACTGCCGATCAGGCCCGACTCGTTGATGACCCATCTGGCCGTCCGCTGGCCCGGATGGCGGCGGTGCGGCGCGGCGGTCGAGAGCACTTTGCCCGTTCTCTCGGCAGTTTCGGCCATCAGCCGGCAGGCCTTGACCGTTATGCCGAGCGGTTTCTCGCACAGGACATGCAGCCCGGCCTCCATGCTTTCGACGGCGACGCCATGGTGAAGACCGTGCGGCAGGCAAAGGTCGACCGCGTCAACCTGGGCCTCGTCGATCACCTCCCGATATGTCGGGTAGACCGCAGGTCGCACGCCGAGCAGCTCCTCCAGCATGTCGGCGCGCTCGGCCGCCGCCGCCTGGTTGGCGTCGCAAACGGCCGAAACGACAAAGTCGCCGCGACCCCGTAGCTGCAAGTCCTGCATCGACAATACGTGGCGTCGCGAGATATTCCCGCAACCGATCAGCGCGAGTCGAATTGTCATTTGCCTATCCTCGAGTGAGTTGACATCGCCGCCGCCAGGATCATGCAAAAGAGGAAGCGGCTTGGGCCGGTCCGATTGTCTCTCAAGTATCTCAAATTTGCTGAACTGAGGAAAATGCTCGAAGCGGCGCGCCGTGGAACCGGCTCAACCCTTGATGCCCGTCAGCGCAATGCCTTGCACAAACGTCTTCTGCAGGAAGAAAAAGAGCATGATGATGGGAAGAGTAATCAAGACGGAGGCAGCCATCAGCAACCCCCACTCGGCGCCGTATTGGGTCTGATACTCGTATATCCCCAACGACAACGTGTACTGCTCCTGGTCGCTCAGGTAGATAAGCGGCCCGATATAGTCGCGCCAGCGGGCGATGAACTCGAAAATAGCGACCGTCGCCAGGGCAGGTTTGGAGAGAGGAAGAAGAATCGAATAGTAGATCTTGAGTTCATTTGCGCCGTCAATGCGGGCCGCCTCCGACAACTCCATCGGAATGGTCATGAAGAACTGCCGCAGCAGGAAGATATACAGCGCGCCGCCGAACCAGTGGGATACGATGAGCGGGAGCCAGGAGTTCACCCAGCCCAGATTCTTGAAAACAATAAACAATGGAATCATCGTAACCTGAAATGGCAGCATTAGCGTTGCAACCGTCAGAATGAACAGGAATGTTCGGCCCGGCCAGGGAATGCGGGCCAGGCTGTACGCGACCAGTGAGGAGGAGATCAGTACACCGACCGTGGCCAGCACGGCAATCGTAAGTGTATTGCGAAGGTAGAGGAAAAAAGTTATGAACGTTACCGCGTCAGGGTAATTGGACCACTGGAACGGACTCGGGATCAAAACCGGCGGATAGGCGTAGAATTGGACGTCCGGCTTCAGCGAGGTCTAAAGCATCCACAAGAACGGCAACGTGAATACAAAGGCCGCGGGAATCAAACTTGAGTGGATCAGAATACTGCGGACGATGCCGCGTATGCGCCTGACCATGACCCGCCTGGCATGGTCGTCGGCCATCTGGACCCGACCGCTCTCTACCGCCATCCTACTCTTCTCCCCCCGCGTAAAAGACCCACATTCGCGCCGAAAGGAAGATGATCAGCGTCACACACAGAGTAAACATGAACAGCAGCCAGGCCATGGCCGAATCATAGCCCATTTCAAGATAATGGAACGCGTTCTTGTAGAGATAGATCGAATAGAACAGCGTCGAGTTGGCGGGGAATCCCGTGCCCCCCGTCATAATGTAGGGAATGGCAAAGAAGTTCAGCGCCCCGATCACCGATGTTACCAAATGAAAAAAAGATGACAGGGGTCAACATGGGCAGTGTCACATTGCGGAACTTGGAGAAGATGTTGGCGCCGTCCACGTCGGCGGCGTCGTAGAGGTCCTGGGGCACGTCCTGCAGCCCGGCCAGGTAGAGGATGATCTGCTGGCCGATGATCCAAAGCGCGAGCAGGACGAGCGTTGGCATTGCCCACTCTTTGCAGGTGAGCCAGCAAGGGCCGCGCAGACCAAACGCCCTGAACGGCGCTGCGATCAGACCGCTGGGCGGCGTAAAATGAAGACCCAGACCAGCGCCAGGGCGACTTCGGGCACGAGAGTGGGCAGAAAATAGATCGTGCGGTAGACGACCTGCGCCCGGATCTTGGCATTCAGCATCAGCGCCAGCCCGAACGCGAAGATGATGGCTAGCGGAATCGAGACACCGGCAAAGTATACGGTATTCCAGATCGCCGTCAGGAACTCGTCATCCTCCAGGAACAGTTCGAGGTAGTTGGCGATCCCAGTCCATTGCGGATTCCTGACGCCGTTGTACTTCGTGAAGCTGTAATAGGCCGACGCCAGCGTGGGGTAGATCCAGAATACGAGCAGACCGAAAATCCAGGGAGAGGCGAAGAGAAGTCCGTTTATCGTATGCCTCGTCTCCTGAGACATACAGCGCCGCGGTGCAGATGGTGCAAGTTGGGCGGTTGCCATTCTAGTCGAGATTGTCTCCGGCAGGCTATGCGCAGGTCGTACATAAGTCAGGTAGCGGCCCGGCTGAGCCGCTACCTGTCAATAGCTGTTTCCGACGGGCTTGGTTTCCCGTCTGAACTTCGCGCCACGATTCAAGCCAACGTCCTGAAGCGCTGTCGGCCCGCCCCGGCGTCTGAGCATGACTGCTCCCTGCCAGGACGGACCGTGCGCCTCTGTCGAGTTAGCTGAAGAAACCGATCTCTTCCAGGCCCTCGTTGATCTCCTCATCGATGTCCGTCAGCGCCTCTTCGGGCGTCTTCAGCCCGTGCGGAATCTCGTCGCGGAACGCCTTGACCTGCAGGTCCCACAGCTTCGAGCCCAACGGAATCGGCGGGCGGGCGCTGGAGACGGGCAGCAGGTCCATGAAGACGGCGTGCAGCGGATCTTCGTAGAAGAACGGGTCCTGGGCGGCCGACTTGATCGTCGGAATGTGGAAGGTGTCCTTGTTGTACTTGAGCTGGCCTTCGGGGCCGCAGAGGTAGAAGCAGGCGTCGAACGCCGCCTCGACATCGTCGTAACCGAAGGGCACGGCCCAACTCCAACCACCGGCCCAGCTCGCGTGCGGGGCGGGACCGTCAGGGCCCGGCATCGGCACGACGCCGTAGTTGGAGTCCGGCTTGTAGCGATGATGCTGGGCAACCTTCCAGTTGCCGCTGCAGGTCATGGCGCTCTGCCCGGTCCAGAAGTAGTCGTTCTCGCCGCGGCAGTTGCCGCCGGCGCAGGCCGCCAGCATCGCATCGATGTCCTCAACGCCGATCTCATCGACGAACGACTTGACGAACTCCATCGCGGCGATGTTGTTGGGATGGGCAAAGGTGATGCGGCGATCGTCGTCCTGGAAGGTGCCGCCGAAGCCGAAGCCCCAGGTGTAAAGCCAAGCCTGGTCGTAGATCGGGTTGAAGCCGTAGCGGGTCACCGCGCCGATGTTGTCGCGCACGGTCAGCGCCTCGGTGGCTGCCATCAGCTCATCCAGGTTGGACGGAGGCGACTCGGGGTCGACGCCGGCCTCGGACATGATGTCCATGTTGTACCAGAGAGCGCGCGTGTCGGTATCGAACGAGAGCGCGTAGATGTCGCCCTTATAGACGGTCTCGTCCCAGGCGAAATCGTAGTAGAGCTCCTTGGTGACACCGGCGGCCTCGGCGAACTCGTTGATGTTGGTGAAGAAGCCCTCGTGCGCAAACTGCGGCACGGTGAAGCGGTCGGCGTAGTGCAGCGCCGGAGGCGTGCCGCCGGCGACCGCGGTCAGCAGCTTCTCATCTGCCTGGCTGCCAGCGGTGCGGGCGATGTAGACGAACTCGACCTCGACATTCATCGTATTCTGCTCGTTGTAGATGTCGATGATCTCTTTGATCGACTCCTGCGCCCTGTAAAGAGCGGCGCAACTCAGTCCCAGCGGCCAATCGCCGGGCCGTTCTCCGATAGGTCTTGCCTGTCTGACTTGCCTTTTCCAGCCGGAACGAGCGAGCAGTCCAGGCCAAGAAGGAATATACATAAGACAACCGCGGACGCGTGCAAACCGCCCGATCGCACGGATTTAACATGCAGTTCACCCAATGTTCAAAATTTCGAGGTTGCTTGAAACTCGGACGCTGCGCCCTTCCTGCCTCGGCCGCTTCCCAAACAGGCTTTTCCATGGCAGAAACAGTGCAATTTGGCGTCAAATGGGGAATCGCAACGCAGAAATAAACCGCAGAACTACCTCGCCCACACCTCCACAGCCTCCTCCGGCGCATCCAGCCTCCGCATCTCCTCGATCAAGGCGTCGTGAAGGTCATCGGCAACGCCGGCATGGTCGTCGATCACATTCGTCTCCGCCAGCGGATCGACCGTCAGATCGAACAGCTCCCGTCCTCCATACGAGTCGACCGGCACATAGCACCAGCGCTCGGTGTAGACCGCCGGCATGTTCTGTTGCCCCGCCAGCACGCCTCGCTCCAAGCGCGTGAACTTGGCCGACACGACGCACTCGCGGTGACCCTCGCCGCCATCCCCGCGCAGCAACGGCGCAAAAGAGCGCCCATGCATCGGCTCCGGTGGATCGGCTTTGACCCCGGCCAGGTCGAGCAGCGTCGGCGCGATGTCGGCCGGCTGCAGCAGGGCATCGACCGTCCGCCCCCCTTCAAGGCCCGGCGCCGACACCAGAAATGGGATATGGACGATTTCAGGATAGAGCGGGCAGTAGCGATCGTCGAACTTGCTGATATTCGACTTGCCGGTGCGGTTGTGCTCGCCCAGCGCCATCCCGTGGTCGGACATGAACACGACGATCGAATCCTCCCACAGCGCCAGGTCGTCGATCTTGGTCAGGATGCGCCCCACCCAGCGGTCCACCAGCTCGGCCTCGGCGCAGTAGTGCGCGCGCAGGTTGCGCAGCTCCGCCTCGCTGTAGTCGCTCGCCTTGCCGTAGTTGGGATGCAGCATCGGCGGGCCGTCGTAGTCGGGATCATAGCGGCGCACCATATACTCCGGCGGGTCCCAAGGCTCGTGCGGATCGAAGAAATCGACCCAGAGAAAGAAGGGACTGTGGCGGTAGTTCTCCTCCAGCCATTCGACCGCCAGCTCGGCCGTGCGCGGCGCGAAGCGGTCAACCTCCCGGTACCAGCGCCGGTTCGTCCACGTGTGCAGATCGATCAGATTCCGGCCAAGGAAATGATTGTCGTTGTTGCGCGTCTTGTCGTCCGCCATCGCCGGCTCGATCGGGTGGTTCATGCCGAGAAAGTAGGTGTTGCCCTCCTGGCCCGGCAATGTGTGCGCGCCGTTGAAGCCCTCGAAAAACGCGGCGCGCACCAGGTGCGGGCAGTCGCCCAGCAGCTGGCTGACGTAGCCCGCTTCGCCCAGCATCTCCGGCAGGTGATTCGGACTGCTCCGGCGCCGGTCCTGCCAGGGATACCAGGGCCAGCCGACGCGGCCGGTCGTGAAGTCGGTGCGGTGCGGGATCGTCGGAAAGCTGCCCGTGTACAGCCGCGACAGGCTCACGCAGCGTTCAGAGAAACGGTCCAGGTTGGGCGTCCGCACCGGCATCGCCGCCGCGCGGTCGAACAGATTATCGTAGCGAAACGTATCGGAGATGATGACGATAATGTTCACGGACTCTTGCTCTTTTCTTGAGGGTTTCTGGTCACACTGCCAGAATGTCCGGTCCGTCGACGGTTGCCGCATCGGCCAGCGCCCCGGATGCGGCCAGCTCTCCCATCGTCGCGAACGATGCGCCCGGCTGCCGCCCGACATGCTCGGACACGGCGTCGATCAGACGAAACGTGTGTTCGTAGTCGTCGGCAATGCCATGCGTGTGCATCAGTATAACCACGACGGGACTCTGCCCGCCGATACGGTCCAGGTCGCGCCGCGCCAGTTCGATGAACTCGTCGCTGCGAGCGCCGGAGCCGCGCGAGTTGTACTCATTGAGGATCGGTACCTCGATCACCTCCTCGTACCAGCGAAAAGGCCGGCAGGGAATGTCATCCACCCACGCCTGCGAAATCTCACCGCCATTCTGGGGCAGATGCCCGTAGCCGCTGCCGCTGATATACACGCAGGTGTGGTAGCCGATGCCGACCTCGCGCAGCGCGGCAAACATCGCCTTGGAGATCGCGCCGCACGGCGCGCGGAAGACCGTCGGCTCAACGCCCAGGTCGAGGGCAAAGACCTCCATCCCCTCTTCGATCCGGTCGCGCAGATTGTCGACCGTGTAACGGGGCAACAGCTCGTCGCGCCGCTCGTCGAAGTCCGACTGCAGCGTCGGCAGAATCGAAGTGGCCGGCCAGGCCGGCGGCCCGAACTCGTAACAGTCGGCGTGGGTCAGGCCGTGGAGCTGCAGGTCGTGCCCGGCGTCGTGCGCTGCGATCAGCGCCCCTTTCCATTCGTCGGTCATCGGCTTGCCGCGTCCTTTGGGCACCGTGAACCAGGTCGAACCCAGGCCGCGCGAGCCGAAAAACGCCGTCGCCCGCCGCAGCGACTCCACCATCTCGCTGCCGCCTATACCGGCGTCGTCAACGCTCCATACATATGATGTCATCGCGATCATCTCACTGTTATGGCTGGCAAGCGCCCTAGGCAAGCGCCTCCAGGACCCGATTCAACCCCTCTATCGTCTCCTCCACGTCCTCGTTGGTCAGAAGCGGGTTGACGTTCAAATGCACCGCCCGCCCCAACAGGTCCAGGCTGCGCGGGCACATATCCGGCCGGTACTCGATCTCCCGTTTCGCCCAGCGCCACGGCCCGCCGGCCTCTGTCCACGAGCGCCGGTTGAGTATCGGCACCCAGTGCGCGTACACATGATAGTCGATCCCTTCAGGCCGGTAGAGCGGACCCGCGCCGATATTCTCCGCCCGCAGCGCTTCCGAAACCGATTCCGCCTTGGCCGCACTCTCCATGAAGAAGACCATCGCGATCCCCGTGTCGCCGTCAGAGTCTGCCAGCTCGCGGAAACTGACGCCCTTGCGGCCGGTCACTTCCTCGATGCCCGCCTTGAGCATCCGCTTGCGCTGGCGCATGCCGTCGATCAGCCCGTCCAGCCTTCCAAGCTGCACGAGAGCGACCGCGGCCAGCAGCTCGGGCATCCTGTAGTTGACGCCACAGATCAGCTCGTCCGCGTCGTACTCGGCCCGCAGCGGGGCGATCACGTCGTGATACATATTGGTCCGCTTCAACACGTCCTCGTCGCCGGTCACAACCATGCCGCCCTCACCGGACGTGATAATCTTGTTGAACTGGAGGCTGAAGCAGCCGACGTCGCCGATCGCGCCTAGCGCACGCCCCTTGTAGCTGCCGCCGTTCGCCTGCGCCACGTCCTCGATTACTTTGAGCCCGTGTTCGTCCGCAACCGCCATCAACCCGTCCATGCGGCAGGGCGCGCCGCGCATATGCACCGGCATGATCGCCTTGGTGTAGGGCGTTATCTTTTGCTCAACGTCGGCCGGGTCCAGCAGCAGCGTTTCGTCGACCTCGGCGATCACCGGGATGCCGCCGGCCGCCACCACGGCTGAGGCCGACGCGATCCAGGTGTAGGCCGGCAGGATCACCTCGTCGCCCGGCCCGACGCCGATGGCATGCAGGCCGGTGACGAGCGCGGCCGTGCCTGAGGTAACCGCAACTGCGTGGCGTACGCCTTTTGTGGCGGCAAACGCTTCCTCGAGCTGGCTGGCCTTCGACTCGGTTTCGCCAGGCCCGTAGTAGCGGAAGAGCCGTTTCGACCGCAGCACTTCCAGGACGGCCTGTTCTTCTTCCTCGGCGATCGCCATCCCGCCCGGATACATCGGCGGGTCCGGATTCTGCCTCGCCGGCGTTCCGCCGTCGATGGCCAATCTATTGTCTGCCGCCTGCGTCATCACACTTCTCCCTCTTCACAAATAATCCTCAGCGGTCTCTTCACAATCTGCACACAGAGTTGGTACTCTATTGCCTGCGCCCCAATTGCGCAAACGCCCTTCTCCCCGCCCCATTCCCCGCGCCCGCAATAGCCCGAATCCCAAATCTTCAGCTCCAACTTCGACCCACTCCCACTTGAAGTCCTACAGGTTACTCTATCCACTATCCACTATCCACTATCCACTGCAGTTCAGAAGTCCCCCACCTGCTCCACGTAAACGTAATACGCGCCCAGCGACCCGCCGTCATCCAGGTCGAACCATGTCTGCAAGTGCGTCCTGCCTGCCGGCAGACGCAGCGTGAACCCGACCCTGTCGGCCTGCGGCGCAATCTTCCCCTCGGCCTCCCGGCCGGCGATGGCGATGCGCGCCCGCCGCACCGACAGAGCAACCCCGCCTCCCCACCGAATCCGCTCACGCAATGGCGCCCTGCCCGCGCCCGGACTGTCCTCCTCGCCGATACGTAGCTGCCCGAAATCAACCGGAGCGCCGCCCGCCAGGCCCGCTCGGATCGCGGCCCCTTCCTCCGCCGGCCAGCGCCGTAGCACGAAGCGGTAACGCCCCGCCTCGGCCACGTCCACCTCCCAGTGCCCGTTGCACATCAGCCCCTGTCGCACCAGCCCCTGGTTCCACGCGCAGTCGCATTCCTCGTTGCGCCAGTCGTGGGTGTTCAACCGCAACCGCCGCGCGCCCGGCCCGCCTATCGCGATCGGTATCTCTTCGTCGAACTGGCACGAGACCTTCGTCCACCATGCCTCGTAGGCCTCTCGCAACGTCGACACGACGCCCGGATGCGCCGCGGCCAGGTCAAGGCGTTGCCCGGGGTCCGACTTGATATCGAACAGCTCGCGCCCGTTCACCAGCCGCCAGCGGTCGGTCATCACCGCGCTCCTGCGCCACTTCAGCGGATGCGCCAGCCGCTGCGAGTCGGTCACCAGCGCGCGATCGGGCCAGTTCGCTTCACGTTCGTCGGCGGCGGTTGCGTCATTCGAAAGTCCGCTCCGTCCGTTCCTGGCTGCCTGTAGGAGCGGGACCAGGCTGCGCCCGTCAAAGCTGCAGCCATCCGGCAGGGTCAGGCCGCACAACTCGATCAGCGTCGGCAGGATGTCGACGTTGGCCGTGACCCTCTCGACATCGCAGCCCAGGTCGAAGCCTCCGTCCGGCCAGTGCAGAAAGAAGGGCACGCGGTGGCCGCCGTCGTACTCCGATCCTTTCTTGCCGCGCATCTCCGCGTTGTGGCCGCTCGTCACGTACTGGTCTTCGTCCACGTCGACGCCGCCGGCCGAGCCGTTGTCGGTCATGAAGATGAAGATCGTGTTTTCCGACAGCCCCAGTTCCGCCAGCCGCCGCCGCAGACCGCCAACATTTTCGTCGATGTTCGCCACCATGCCGAAATATTTGGCCCGCTCCTCGTGCGGCGTCAGCGGAAGATAGGGGTCGCTGTAGTGGGGGTCCACGAGATGGGGAGAGTGGGGCGCGTTGGTGGGAATGTAACAGAAAAAGGGCCGTTTGCGGTTGCTCTCGATGAACTTCAGCGCCTCGCGGAACCAGACATCGGTACAGTAGCCGTCATATTGTGAGAACTTTGTGCCGTCCCAGAAGCTGTCGTCGAAGTAGCAGTTGCCCCAGAAGTCAGGCGTCTGCCCGACGCCGCCGCCGCCGTGGACGACAACCGTCTCGAAGCCGCGGTCCTGCGGGCGGTAGGGTGCGTTGTCGCCCAGGTGCCACTTGCCGAAGATGCCTGTGGCGTAACCGCCGCTGCGAAAGAAATCGGCCATGCTGACTTCGCCGGCGCGCAGGAGAGACCGGCCGCCGATCGTGTGCCACACACCGGTGCTATTGGCGTAGTGGCCGGTCAGCAACCCGGCGCGCGTCGGCGCGCAGGTCGGGCCGACGTGGTAGTCGGTCAACCTGACGCTGCTCGCATGGAGCGCGTCCAGGTTGGGGGTCTGCAACACCGGATTGCCGTGGCAGGAAAGATCGCCGTAGCCCTGGTCGTCTGTGAGAACAAATACAACGTTCGGCTGGTCTTGAACCATGTATCTCGCCCTGTTTCAGTGAACTCCCTTACGCTGCCTTCTGCAATCGCCAGGTGTCCTGACAGATGGAGATTGCAACTGATCGACGATCCTCGAAGAACTCGAAGATATACGAAGAAAACCTATCGCGTCATTCCCTTGCCCACTGTTGGGTGAAGGTCTTTTCTGCCGGTTCGAGATGGCGAAAAGTGTCTAAAAATGGCCGAAAGTGGCCAAGAAAGACCGCAAAAATGTAAAGGACCGAATGTTTCGCTGAGTGTCGCTGGCTTTCGCACATTATTCATCATCTGAGTGCGATGTATTGGCCGTTACAGGTGCCTGTTGCTGGATTCAGAGTCCCTGGACTCTCGTTTTCCCGGCCGGATGTTGATTCTGACTAACGGGTGTGATTTGCCCGAGTTCTATTTCTCTTACCCACGCAATTTGGGGAGATTTGGATCCCTGGCGCACCGGACCATCTGTTTGTCGACGGTCTCTACAATCCGAACGAAGGCATCCAAGGCCTTCTGATTGTGTGAAATCGAAGCATCGATTGTAGAGACGAGGCGGTCGTAACGGCCTCTGAAACGACACTTTCTGCCTCCCGTTGAAACGTACCAACTGGAACAGCCGAACCTGTATTCGTCGGCAGTGATGTCCGCCTGCGAAATGTCTTTCTCCACCATTGGCAAGTAGAAACGTGCGTTATGACCAACCCGCAGTCTCCGATATGTAGACGATGCTACTCTGGCCGATCTGAGCAGTAACATTTCATGCCATACATCCGGCAGCAATGTAGGGCCATCGCTCAAGGGTCTGGGACTGCGGTGCTCGAAAGCTATTTTGATACCGCCAAGCGCCCGTCCCGGCAGGACACGATCATAGGGTTCGTAAGGATGCTTCCTCAGGATCTGCCAACCCACGGGTAATTCGGCCAGGTCTAACGAACATTTCGGCAGGTATTTGTCTACACCTATACGGGTCCCGTCTGACGGCGTATGCCAGCCAATGTAGACCAGCCAGACTGTAGAAAAGAACAGACAGGCTGCCGGAATACAAAGGAGTACCGCAACCCGGCGACAGCCAGGACTGGCGTCGCCGCCGGGCCCAGACCTGTCACGAAGAGGATTGCCTATTCTTCTAAATAGGGTCATTCACCAGGCTTCGTTGACGTTTCAGAAACCATTCAAAGAGGCGACAACTACAGGCTGTTTGAGAATATTTCGGACTCTGATTCACCTGATTCTCGTGAACGAAGCCCGATTCGGGAGCCAGCGACGATAACTGTGTCCATCACAAGAATCAGATGAATCACAGTTCAGACAAGTGTCAACGAGTCCTGGTAATCACGACTTCAGCGTAGGAATGGCGCTAAGGCAAGCGATCCTCTGATTACAGCATAGCACGGTCCACAACCTTTTACTCGCGAATTGCAGTGATCTTCTTAATTTCTCGTTTTGTTTCGTCTTTAACCGGTCATTTTGGCGCTTCTACAAGGTGTTCCGCCGGGGAATCCGTGCAGAAAACGGCAATCAGAGCCCAACCTGCTCCACATAAACGTAGTAGGCCCCCAGTTCCTCTCCTTCCTTCGTCTCGAACCAGGTCTGCAAATGCGCCGCACCCTCCGGCAGCTCCAAAACGAACGAAGCGCCCCCGTCCTTAGGGCCGACCGCCGCCGCCGCCTCCACGCCGGCAATGGAGATACTCGCCCGCCGCACCGGAATCGCAACGCCCCCGCCCCACCGCACCCGTTCTCTCCACGATCTCGCTCCGCCGTCCTCCTCGCCCAGCTCGATGCGCAACTCCTCCCAGCCCGCAGGCTTACCCCCTTCTAGCCCCGCCGCGATCGCCGACCCCTCCTCCGCCGGCCATCGCCGCAGCTCGAACCGGTAGGTGCCCGCCTCGGCGATCTCCACCTCCCAGTAGCCGTTGCAGATCAGCCCCTGCCGCACCAGGCACTGGTTCCATGCGCCTTCCAGATCCTCGTTGTGCCAGTCGTAGGTGTTCAAACGCAGCCGCCTCGCGCCCGGCCCGCCGATCCGGATCGGAATCTCCCCGTCGAACTGTTGCGACACCTTCGCCCACCAGCCCTCGTAGGCAGCCCTCAACTCGGCCACCACCTCCGGGTGGGCCGCGGCCACATCGCGGCGCTGCTCCGGGTCGGCCTTGATCTCGTACAGCTCGTCGCCGTTCACCAGCCGCCAGCGGTCGCTCATGACCGCGCTGCGGCGCCACTTTACCGGCTGGGGCAGGCGTTGCGTATCGGTCACGAGCGCACGATCAGGCCAGCGGACACCGCCACCGCCGGCTATACTGGCTGCCCCGGGCCAGGCACGTTCCCCGCCCACCATAGCCTCCATGAGCGGGACCAGGCTGCGCCCGTCGAACTCGCAACTCGCAGGCTTCTCCAGCCCGCACAGCTCGATCAACGTCGGCAGGATATCCACATTGGCCGTCACTCGCTCCACGTCGCAGCCGCGGTCATAGCCCCCGCCCGGCCAGTGGAGGAAGAAGGGCACGCGGTGGCCGCCGTCGTACTCCGACGCCTTCTTGCCGCGCATCCCCACATTGAAGCCGCTGACCACATACTGTTCCTCGTCGACCTCGACGCCGCCGGCTGACCCGTTGTCGGTCATGAAGACGAAGACCGTGTTCTCCGCCAGGCCCAGCTCCCCGAGCCGGCGCCGCAGCCCGCCGACATTCTCGTCGATATTGGCCACCATCCCGTAGTAGTTGGCCCGCCCACTGTGGGGCGTCAAGGGAAGATAGGGGTCGCTGTAGCGCGGCTCGACCAGGTGGGGCGAATGCGGCGCATTGGTGGGGATGTAACAGAAGAAAGGCCGGTCCCGGTTTGACTCGATAAACCTCAACGCCTCCCGGAACCAGACGTCGGTGCAGTAGCCGTCGTACTGCGTATAACGCTCACCGTTCCAGTAGCTGTCATCGAAGTAACAGTTGCCCCAGTAGTCGGGCGTCTGCCCCACGCCGCCGCCGCCGTGCACGACCACCGTCTCGAAGCCGCGGTCCTGCGGTCGGTAGGGCGCGTTGTCGCCCAGGTGCCACTTGCCGAAGATGCCGGTTGCATAACCGCCGCGGCGAAAGAAATCGGCCATGCTGATCTCGTCGGCGCGCAGCAGCGAGCGCCCGCCGCTCGTCCGCCAGACGCCGGTGCTGTTGGCGTAGTGGCCGGTAAGAAGGCCGGCACGCGTCGGCGCACACGTCGGGCCCACGTGATAGTCGGTAAGCCTGACGCCGCAGGCGTGCAGCGCGTCCAGGTTCGGCGTCTTCAGGACCGGATTGCCGTGACACGAAAGATCGCCGTAGCCCTGGTCGTCCGTCAGCACAAAAACGACGTTCGGCCTGTCGCGTTCCATAGCCCCCACCCGTTCCAACTCCTCTGCCCCTCACTGACCACCGGCCACTGGCAACTGGCAACTGACCATTGCCGTTCATCAGCCTTACCCGTGGCACTCGATCCCATCCAGGCCATAGAGATAGTCGAAAGCCACGAAGGTGATGAATGACTCGGAGGTTATCCCCGGCACCTTGCCTGTGAGCGTAATGCTTTGGTCGTCGTGGGAGATGATAAACTCGGTGTCGGACCGCTCGAGAACGACTACGAGCTCCGAGATCGATTCGACGTCGGCGGGATGCTCATACCGCATCACGTCTAACGCAAATGACTCGCGGGCGAAGGCAGCAGTTACCGGCGGAACATCCTCACCGGTCTTGGTATAGGTAGAATTCAAGCTGAGCATGTAATCGTTCGAATGAAAGCCCTCGGGCAGCCCATCGACATCGATTTGGACCAGCCAGCTGTATTCGGAAAAATTGGGCTTTACCCCCTCCCGTCTGAAGGTCAGCTCTTCGGGAAGCTCTCTGAGGTAGAACGTGGCAGACAGGATGTTACCCTCAAGGCTGGACCCGATTTCGACAATGTCGATATAGCCCGGCACCGTCCCGTAGTCCGGCGCCAGCTCCTTTGCGCTTTGACCGGGTTGAATGCTCAACATACCGTCGGCACAGCAGCAGGTCGCGGCAACTTCCCCAGATGCCAGGGTGTCTTGTTCGAACGTAGAGGCAGAAGGCTCCGGCGTAATGGGCACACAAGCGGCCATAAGCAGTGCAAACACGAGAATTGGTATGGCTACTCCCTTGCTCATCATGTTCTCCTTTGCTGTCTTAAGCGACCTGATTCGCGGCCAAGCCTTGAAGCGATTCCAAATGGCCGGACCGCGAGCCACGACCGCACCCGTGCTGATTCGTCTCATCATGCGGCCTCGCGGTCCGTTCCTGAAGGCCAACCAAGCAAGTCACCCAGACAGCGGTTTTTCCCCCAATGAAGACCGCGCCGCCATAATCAGCTCCGACCGTCACTTCCCCCTCAACGCCCACAATGGAAATACCCGCCCGCCGCAACGGTTCCGCCCATCTGCCCCACTTGCAGTCCCGTCTCGACCAATACCCAGCTCACGCCACGAAACCGTACAACTGAAGTTCACTCTTTGCTCATCCCTGCCGCTCTCTCCCAACTCTCCCCTGCTATTCACTATCCGCTGAACACTGACCACCAACCACCGCAGTTCGCCACTGACTACTGCCGTTCATTGGCTGACGGAGCAAGCAGCAACACTTTTCTGTATCTTACGACGGACACAACTCAAGACCGCGCTCAATCAACGGACCCAATTCGATCTTGGCCGACGTATCTCCTGGATCTGTTCGCCGAATTGGTTCAATGTCCGGAGCTACAACGTAGTTCGGTTGATGCACTCCATTCAACGAGTAAGTTACTCTTTCGGCAGGGTCATGAATCGTTACCGCTCCCTTTACGCACCGATAGAACGGAAAGCCGCCGCGCTCAACACAGTTGCAATTCAGATAGCCCCTCTCGATCGTCAGCGGCCAGTCGTCCCCCATTTTCTCACGGTAAATGGTGATGGTTTGTCCGGAATTTGGCTCACATCCTAGGCCAAGAAGCATGAGAATCAGCAAGGCAGGAATTCGTCCCATCCGGTTTACGATTCCACGCATACAAAGTACGTCCCAATCTCCTCGTCCATGCCCTTGGCTTCCTCCATGCGACGCGCGTTTGCGCTTCGGCGCTTCAACTGTCCCGCGGCAGCGACGAGACGCCGGGCCGCCATTTGACGTACCAGCGGGCAAATCTGAGCCAGCCCATGAAGGTGTCGGCCTTGATCGCCCTGAAGACCTGCTTCTGGTAGGTGATGCAGTCCTCGCCGGTCATTGCGAACGTTCTCCCGGCGCGGCCGTGCAGACCCTCGACTACCAGCCACTGCCCGCCGGCAAAGGCAAGCGTATGATTGGCGACCTGCTCGGCTTCGGGGCCAAGAAGCTGCACATGTATGAGGTCTTCAATCCCGACCAGCTTCCGCATTAAGGTTTTGGACATCATCGGGTTGCGCATCGTCTCACGAGTGAGAGGTGTGAACAGCACCCCCAATGATTCGCCAAATCTCAAATGCATCCAACCTGCCGTC
>CBDCLG010000020.1:0-1020958 GCA_965218625.1 Caldilineaceae bacterium
TCGCCGACGCCGACGACCACACCGTGCGCAAATTCGACACCGACGGACGCCTGCTCCAGACCCTGGGAACGCCCGGCCAGACCGGCGAGCCGGGCCAACCGTTCAACCGACCGACCTGGGCCGCCCTGGCCCCGTCCGGCGACCTCTACGTCAGCGACGGCTACGGCCAGTTCCGCATCCATCGCTTCTCAGCCGACGGCACGCTCCTCCACTCCTGGGGCGAGGAGGGCGAGGCGCCCGGGCAGTTCGCGCTGCCCCACGGCCTGCGCGTCGACAGCCGCGGGCGCGTCCTCGTGCTCGATCGCACCAACATGCGCCTCCAGGTCTTCGATGCCGACGGCGCCTACATCGAAGAATGGCCCGATCTCGCCGCCCCCAACGACCTCTTCATCGACCAGGACGACAACGTTTACATCGCCGAGGGCGACTACCGCATCAGCGTCTTCAGCCTCGACGGCGAGCTCCTGGCCCGCTGGGGCGAACACGGCGACGCGCCGGGCCAGTTTGCCAACGGCCCGCACGGCCTCTGGCTCGATTCCCACGGCGACCTCTACGTCGCCGAAGTCCCCTTCCTCGCCAACCGGTTGCAGAAATTCGCCCGCGTTTGAGACGGTAAATCGCGTCTGATCAGCGGGCAAACTATCCAGCACAAACAAAACGCGGCAGACCGCCAAACCGCTGCCACACGCCGAGAACATCGATATGAAAATCCTGATAACCGGAGCGGCCGGGACCGTCGGATCAGTCGTGGTCAACGGCCTGCGCGACCGCTACACCTTGCGCGGCTTCGACCGCGTTCCAATGCCCGATCTGGACGACACCATCATCGCTGAGTTGACCGATTTCGACGCCCTTGCCAGGGCCGCACGGAACATGGACGCCGTCATCCACCTGGCCGGCAATCCCTCCGGCGCCGCGCCCTGGGAGGAAATCCTTAACAGCAACATCATCGGCACATACAACCTCTTCGAGGCCGCCCGCCAGAACGGCGTCCGCCGCATCGCCTTTGCCAGCCGCGCCGGTCTCCTCGCGCACTATCCGGAAGAGCCGACCCGCACAATCGACCTGCCCCACGCCCCGAAAGCTACTACTCGATCAGCAAGGTCTTTGGCGAAAACCTCTGTTACATGTACGCCTGCAAGTTCGGCCTCGAATGCGTCGCCGTCCGCATCGGCAACCTGCGCGCCGACCGGCCCCACGCCGAGCACCCCCACCATCTCAGCCACGCCGACCTGGTGCGCGTCTTCGAGCGCGCCGTAATCCACCCGGACGTCAGCTACGATGTCGTGTTCGGCGTCTCCGCCGGTGACTGGCCGCTCTATGACCTCGAACACGGCCGCCGCGCAATTGGATACAATCCCTGACAGACGCCCAAGCGCACCAGGCCGACGGCCGGTTCCCCCGCCCCCCTTGGCTGCTCTTGACCGAGGTTCGCCAACCGCCCCACTTGCGGTTATAATCTCACCAATCGGCCCGTACAATATTGATGCCTATGCCTCTGTCATCCGACTATCTGGAAACGCTCGACCGGATCCAGGAACGCGTTCTGTGGCTGTCGATGCGCATCGTGCACGAGGCCAACAGCGTGCGCCAAACGCGCGACGGCGTCAAAGTCGGCGGTCACCAGGCCTCCTCGGCCAGTATGGTGACCATCATGACCGCGCTCTACTTTCACCTCCTCAAACACGGCGACAGAGTCTCGGTCAAGCCGCACGCCTCGCCCGTCTTCCACGCCATCCAGTATCTGCTCGGCCAGCTGCCCCGCGAATACCTGACCACCCTGCGCGCCTACGGCGGCCTCCAGGCCTATCCCAGCCGCACCAAGGACCCCGACCCGGTCGACTTCTCCACCGGCTCCGTCGGGCTGGGCGCCGTCGCCCCCGCCTTCGCCGCCCTCACGGACTACTACGCCCGCAGGCACTTCGGCGCCGTCGCCTCCAACCGCTTCATCGCCATCATCGGCGACGCAGAACTCGACGAAGGCAATATCTGGGAAGCCATCTTCAACGACTGGATGGCCGAGCTCGGCAATAACATCTGGATCGTCGACCTCAACCGCCAGAGCCTCGACCGCGTCGTCCCGGGAATCCGCGCCGGCACGCTCAAGTCCATGTTCGACCAGTGGGGCTGGAAAGTGCTCGAGGCCAAATACGGCCGCAAACTGCAAGACCTCTTCGCCCAAAAGAATGGCGAACAGGTCCGCAAGCGCATTGACGACATGAGCAACGAGGAGTATCAGCTGCTCGTTCGCCTCCCCGGTGACGAGTTGCGCCGCCGCTTCGTCACCGTCAACGGACACAAAGATAGCCGGCTGGAGGACCTCCTCGCCCCCATCAGCGACGCCGAACTGCCCTCAGTCATCGGCAACCTCGGCGGCCACGATCTCGCCGAGATGATCGGTGTGCTTGAAGAGGCCGACGCCACCAGGGACCGGCCCGCAGTCATCTTTGCCTACACCATCAAGGGCTGGCGCCTGCCGATCGCCGGCGATCCGCACAACCATTCCAAGCTTCTCAACGAGGAAGAGATGTCCGCCCTCGCCGAGGAGCTTGCCGTCCCCGGAGACGATGACTGGGCAGCATTTGCACCGGATTCCAACGCCGACGCTCTTTGCCGTAAAATCGGTGACCAGCTCTATCCCCCTTCCGACAATGGCAGCACCGGTTCACCCGCACCCGCTTGGCCCATCGGCCTCTCCGCGCACGATGTCCCCCAGAGCGTGCCCGCCCGCACCCACGGAATGCTCAGCACGCAGCAGTCCTTCGGCCAGATCCTGATCAGCATGAGCCGCGACCCAAAACTCGCGCCCCGCCTGGTCACAACCTCTCCCGATGTCTCGACCTCCACCAATCTCTCAGGATGGATCGCCAAGCAGGGCGTATTCTCCTTTACCGAAAGAGAGATCTACGAGCTCGAAGAGAACCGAAGGTTGAGCTGGCGCTACGGCCCCGAAGGCCAGCACATCGAGCTGGGGATCTCAGAAATGAATCTCTTCATGATGCTGGCCATGCTCGGCCTCTCCGCCGAACTGACCGGCCAGCAGCTCATCCCAATCGGCACCGTCTACGACCCGTTCGTCTTGCGCGGGCTCGACTCCTTCATCTACGGCCTTTACGCCAATGCCCGCTTCATCGTCGTCGGCACGCCCTCAGGGGTCAGCCTCGCGCCCGAAGGCGGCGCGCACCAGTCAACCGTCACGCCGTCCCTCTGCGCCGAGCTGCCCAATCTCAACAGCTACGAACCCTGTTTCGCCCAGGAGCTGATCTGGATCATGCTCGAAGCCGTCCGCCAGTGCTGCCGCGACATCGAAGGACGCGCCACCTACCTGCGCCTCTCCACCAAGCCCGTCGACCAGTCCCTGCTCGAGCCCGCCGTGGCGCGCCTCGGCGAAACCGAGCTCCGCCGCCAGGTCCTCGAAGGCGGCTACCGCCTGCTCGACTGGAAAACGGCTACCCCCGAGGCAGACCCGCGCTCGCTTGTGCATATCGCCACCACCGGCATCATGCTGCCCGAAGTGATGGAGGCCGCCGCCCTGCTGCAGGCCGAGGGCATCGCCGTCAACGTCCTCAACCTGACCAGCCCGCGCCGCCTCTACGAAAACTGGCGCGCCGCCCAGTGGGGACGCAGGCCGGAACGAACGCCCAGCCGCCTGCTCTCCTGGCTGATCCCCCCGAACGAACGCCAAGCCCCCATCGTCACCGTCCAGGACGGCGCCTCGCACAATCTCGCCTGGCTCGGCAGCCTCTTCGGCAGCTACCTGATTCCCCTCGGCGTCGACGACTTCGGCCAGTCCGGCACGCCCGCCGACCTCTACCGCCACTTCGAAATCGACAGCCAGGCAATCTTTGAGTCGGCCCTGGTGGCCCTGAATCGGACCGAACTTGGATAGCGCGACAGTGGCGAGTGGACGACAGGCGCCAGGGATTACCCGTCCCCTGGCCGCAGCGGCGCCGAAAGAAGCCGGCTGACCGCTGACCACTGAGGAGGAACACGTGGCCGAAACAATTAACATGCCCGATCTCGGCCTTGAAGACGAGGGCGGCGAGTTGTCCGTCTGGCTCAAAAACGTGGGCGATTCGGTACAGGCCGGCGAGCCGATCGCCGAAATCGAGTCGGAAAAGGTTACCCTCGAGGTCGAGTCGCCGCTGACCGGCGTCCTGCTCGAGATGCTCATCCAGCCCGGCGAAATCGCCACCGTCGGCGTCCCGCTCGCAAAGGTCGGCGCAGCCGACGAGCTGCCCGACACAGCGCCCCAAGAGCCGCCCGCTGCAGACTTGGCCGAACCAGACACCAACGAAGAAAACGGGGCCGGCGCCGCCACCCTTCCACAGCCCGCCCCATCCCCGGCCGTCGACATACAGCCGGTCGAGCCCGCCTTCGACGGAGTCTTTGTAACACCCATCGCCCGCCGCATCGCCCGCGAGCACAACCTCGACTTGGGCCGCATCGAAGGCAGCGGCCCCGGCGGCCGCATCCTGCGCGAAGACGTCGAGAACCATCTCGCCACCTCCCCCGCCGAAGCAAAGGCCGCCGCCGTCCTGCCGCAAACCGGCACTGTCGCAGCGGGCACTCCCTCTGCCCCCGCCCACCAGCCTCGGCAGACCGTCGCGCCCGCCGCGAGCGCGGTCGCGTCGCCGCTGCGCCGCACGATCGCCCAGCGCATGAGCCAGAGCAAGCAGACCGTCCCCCACTTCTACATAACAACCTCTGTCCTCATGGACGACGCCCTCACCGTGCGCAAACATTATAACCAGGACCTGCCCGCCGATCAGCAAATAACCGTCAACGACATCGTAATGAAAGCCACAGCCCTGGCCCTGCGCGATTTCCCCAACTTGAACGCATCCTACGTTGACGACCGCATCGTCAGCCACCCGGAAATCAACGTCGGCGCCGCCGTCGCCGTCGAAGGCGGCGTGCTCACCGTGGTCAGCCGCCAGACCGATAAGCGTAATATCGCCGATATCGCCCGCGACAACCGGGCCATGATCCAGCGCGCCCGCGCCGGCAAGGTAAAGCGGGATGACGTGAGCGGCAGCACATTCACCATCAGTAACCTCGGCGCCTACGACACCGACCATTTCGCCGCCATCATCAACCCGCCCGAAGCCGCCATCCTGGCCGTCGCCACCGCCAGGAAAACCCCCTTCGTGGTCGCGGACCGGGTGGAAGTCCGCACAGTCATGCAGATCACCATCTCCGCCGACCACCGCGTCACCGACGGCGCCGAGTGCGCGCTCTTCCTCCAGAAAATCAAGAGCCTGCTCGAAGCCCCGGTAAAGATACTGCTGGACTAGCCCCGGACGACACCTTCCGTCTACGCCGCTTAAGCCGGCGAAGGCATCACGAAAACCGCGCCCCGTGACGCACAGAAGCACACGCCGCAATCTCCCTGGAACCCTAAGCAAGAGCCCGCCCGATTCGGCCCCCACTCGGCCTTTCACCAGCCCTCCGCCCCCTGAGAAAATTCGATGACGAACAACCAGGCCATTCAGGACCGGGCCGCCTTTGACCAGGTCCGCTACGCCAACTGCTGGGAAGATGCCGACATCCTGCTCGAAGCCTTGGCGGTCAGAAAGGGAGACCGCTGCCTCTCGATCGCCTCCGCCGGCGACAACTCTCTCGCCCTCCTGGCAAACGAACCCGAACTCGTCGTCGCCTGCGATCTCAACCTCGCACAGCTCGCCTGCGTCGAAATCAGGCTCGCCGCCTTCGCCGAACTCTCGCACGCCGACATGCTCGCCTTCCTCGGCTTCCGCCACTGCGAACACCGCCTCGACATTTTCACAATGCTCCGCCCCTCCCTCTCTCCCCCGGCCCAACGCTTCTTCGACCACAACACCGAACACATCGCCGGCGGCCTCATCCACAACGGCAAATTCGAAAGATATGTGCGCATCTTCGGCAACTGGATTCTGCCCCTGACCCATAGCAGAAAAACACTGAACGAGCTGATGACAGAAAAGGACGAACCCGCCCGCCTCGCATTCTATCGCGAACGCTGGGATACCCGCCGTTGGCGGCTCCTCTGCCGGATCTTCTGCAGCCGTTTCGTCCTCGGGAGGGCCGGCCGCGACCCGGAGTTCATGCGCTTCGTAGAGGGAAGAGTAGCCGACCGCATTCTGCAACGCGCCGAAGAGGGGCTCACCAAGGTGCCAACCCACAACAACCCCTTCCTTGACTACATCGCCACCGGCTCCTTCCGGCACGCGCTTCCCTTCTACGCCCGCGCAGAGAACTTCACAAAAATCCGGAGTAACCTGTCCCGCCTCAAGCTCTTCCACGGCGCTGTCTCCGATCTCTTCGCCGCCGACAAGATGGGATTCGACAAATTCAACCTCTCCGATATCTTCGAATATATGAGCCATGACCTCTTCCTCCAGACCTCACGCCTCCTCCTCGAAAACGCGCGCCCCTCCGCCCGCCTTGCCTACTGGAATATGCTCGTCCCAAGAGGAATCGCCCGCCACTGGCCCGATCGGGTCCGTTCGCTGAAGGACCTTTCGCAAAGCTGCTTCCGCCGCGACAAGGCCTTCTTCTACCAGGCCTTCCACCTCGATATGGTGCTCTGACATCTGCCTTACATGCGAAGAGGCCCGCCTTGAACTGCGTCCAGCTCGCCCTTGACCATGTCGCACAAAGCCCCGACCGCCCCGCCATCTGGCTGCCCGATCCCGCAAGGGGCAAGACCGCCACATTCGCCGAGCTTTTCGCCCTCGCCTGCGCAATACAGCGCTCGCTCGTCACAAACGGCGTCAAATCGGGTGACATGGTCCTGCTCCAGGACCGCTTGAGCGTTCGCCTCTACGCCGCCGTCTTCGCCGTTCTCGGTCTCGGCGCAACCGTCGTCCTGATCGAACCGTGGATGCCCGCCGGCCATATTGAACGGGCGGCCCAATCAGCCGCGCCCAAATTCTTCATCAGCGGCTGGCTGGGACGGCTCTGGGGGATGCGCCATCCGGCCATCCGCGCAATCCCCCACAAGTTGGGCCTCCGCCGCCTGCTGCAGCCGGCAAACGGCTGGAAATTCGTCGTCGAAGACATCGACCCCGACCAGCCCGGCACCGTCTCCTTTACCTCCGGCACAACCGGCCCGCCCAAAGGCGTCGTCAGGACACAGGGCGGCCTCCTCAGGCAGCGCCAGGTCCTGGGCCGCGCCCTCGACGCCGATCAACTGTCAGGAGCGGACCTCTGCATCTTCGCCAATTTCGTACTTGCCAACCTTGCCTCGGGCCGGCCGTCGATCCTCCTGCCCAATCCCTGGAAGCCCCGGCTCCTGCGCCAGCTCGACCGCCTGCCCCCCGCGCTCCAGCCGCACTCCCTCACCTGCGGTCCCGCCTTCCTGTCGCTGCTGATGCAACACGCAACCCTCCCCCACCTCCAGAGCCTTCACATCGGCGGCGCCCTCACCGACTGCCGCACGTTCGAACGCGCTTTCGAACGCTGGCCGCAGGTCCACTTCCGCCACCTCTACGGCAGCACCGAAGCCGAGCCCGTCGCCATCGCCGATGCTCGTACCGCTGTCCGCCAAAGCAGGGACAAAGGCTACTTCCAGACCCTCTTCCTCGGACCGCCCGTCCCCGAAATCGCCCACCACAGCGACGCACGCGGGCTCTGGGTCAGCGGCCCCCACGTCTGCGGCCCCTACCTCGGCGACCACGCCGCCAATCTCACCGACAAACGGACCGACGCACAGGGCCGCGCCTGGCATTTCATGGGCGACCGCATCAGCCCCTGCGAAGACGGCCGCGGCTGGTGGTATCGCGGCCGCGCCAACCAAACCGAATCCGACTTCGAGCTCGAGCAACGCACCTACAGCACACTCCAATCCAGCAACTGCTTCGTCCACCGCATGCACACCGGCGAAATCCTCCTCGTCGGCGAAGTCGACGCCTCCGCCCGCCTGCCCGGCATCGACCGCGTCATCCGAACGCGCATCGTTCGCGACCGCAGGCACAGGGCCCGCATCGACCGCCCCGCAAGCCTCAAAGGAGCTGCCCAATCGGCGCTTGGATAACCTTTCTCAGAGAACGCTTGCCGCTGGCCTCCTATCTCGTTCTCGTGTCGGGCCTGGCCGTCTCCGCCGGCGCCCTGAGCGGCAGCCCGAACCCTGTCGAATATGCCCAAATCTCCTGGCCGGCCATCGCCGCTGTCGGCGCCTTTCTCTTCTTGGCCGTGCTCAGAATCATGGATGAGCTCAAGGACTTCGAGAAAGATCGGATAGCCCATCCCGACAGGCCCTTGCCCAGGGGAGTTCTCGCGCCCCAACAGGTGGCGGCCGCCGTCAAAGGACTGGTCATCGCGATGCTCCTCTTCGCCCTGGCCGTCGGACTTCGCAACACCCCGGCCGGCCTCGCCTATCTCCTCGTCACCGGCTATCTCTGGCTCATGTACCGCGAGTTCTACGCCGGAGCCTGGCTGAGCGATCGACCCATCCTCTACGCCGCCACCCACCAGGTCATTCTCCTCCCTCTCTGCTACTACAGCGTCCTGGTCTTCGACGCGATTGCCTGGCACCACACCCTGACTTTCGCTTTCGGAACTACCGTGCTGGGCGCCTTCTTCACCTACGAAATCTGCCGCAAACTCGACCCGAACGCACACCCGCTCGTGCAGACCTACCTCTCCCATTACGGCCCGGCCAAAACGGTCACCTTTGCCGTTTGCACCGTCGCACTCTCCGCCATCGGCGCCCTCGGCCTTGGGTTAGGGCCGCTCCTCTGGCCGCTGGAAGCGATCATGATCGCGCTGCTGGCGCTTGTCTTCATCGCCCCCGATCGGTTCAGAACTGTCGAGAACGCGGCCTCACTCTCGCTCGCCCTGCACGTCTGGGCCGTCGCTTTGAGCGTATGGCTGGATGTGGCAGGATAGCGCCATGTTGACTCTTCTCGCCGCCCGCGACGACCTCTCCCTCTTTCACGCCGACGGCGGCGGCAAGGCCGCCAACCTGGCCCGCATGACACAGCAGGGCTTACCCGTCCCCGCCTGGTTCTGCCTCTCCGCCAGCGCCTTCGACGCCTTTGTCAATCAGCATCGCCTGCGCGACCACCTTGAGCCGTCCGTAGATCTCGACGACTTCGCCCGCCGCGTCGAAGAACTCTTCCTATCCAATGCCCTGCCGGCACAGCTTGAGGACGAACTCTTCGCCGCGATCGAGTCGATCAATCTGCACGACACCTTGCTCGCCGTACGCTCCAGCGGCATCGACGAAGACAGCCCCACCGCCTCCTTCGCCGGCCAGTTCTCATCCTTTCTCTTCCAGAAAGGCAGTGAGGCCGTCATCAACTCTGTCAGGCGCTGCTGGGCCTCGGCCTTCTCCGAGCGCGCCCTTACCTACCGCCGGCAACAGGGCCTCCCCATCGACGATATCCGCGTCGCTGTCGTCATCCAGGAAATGATCGACGCCGAAACCTCCGGCGTAGCCTTTTCGCGCGATCCCACCGCGCCCCTCGACCGCGACAACATCATCGTCGAAGCCCTCTACGGCCTCGGAGAAGGCCTCGTTGGAGGCGCGCTCGAATCAGATCACTTCTCAGTAGACCGTCGGTCGCACTCGATCGAGGCCAATATCGCCCCCAAAGGCCAGGCCTTCCGCCGCCGGCTCCAGGGAGGCATCCAGCTCGAGCCCGTCCCCGCCGCAGCGCAGACCCGCCCCTGCCTCTCCGACGAACAGGTCACAACCGTCGCCCATCAGGCCGCCTGCCTGGAGGATCTGATGGGTTCGCCCCAGGACTGCGAGTGGGCCTTCGACGGCAGCGGCCAGCTTTTCATTCTGCAGACGCGCCCCATCACAACCCTTCCCCCCGAAGCCTTCTACGACCGCGACGTCATCGGTTCCCACTACGTCCTCTGGGACAACGCCAACATCATCGAGAGCTACGAAGGGATCACCTCCCCCCTGACCTTCAGCTTCGCCAGCCGCGCCTACCGCCAGGTCTACATCCAGTTCTGCCAGATCCTGGGCATCCCCGCGCATGTGATCGAGGAACGCGAACCGATGTTTCGCAACATGCTCGGCCTCATCCAGGGACGCATCTACTACAACCTGATCAACTGGTACCGCCTCATTCGAATGCTGCCCGTCGGCGGCACCAGCGACACCTTCATGGAAACGATGATGGGCCTGCAGCAGAGCCTCGGGCCCGAGCTCTCCTCCCTCTTCGACGAGCTCCAGCAGCCGCCCACCCGCTCGCGCCTCCGCCAGCTCGCCGTAACCGCAACAACCATCGGCCATTTCATCGGCCTCGACCGCACCGTCAACGACTTTCAGTCAAGATTCGCCGCCATCTACAAAACCTCCCGCAGCCTTGACTTCAACGCAATGTCGCTCAACGCCCTGCTCGATCACTACAGCGCCATCGAGGACGATCTACTCAAGAAGTGGCACGCCCCCATAATAAACGACTACCTCTGCATGATCTTCTTCGGCCTGCTCAAAAGACTCACCGAAGACTGGGTCTGTCGCGCCGAATCCGAAGCAGAGGCCGCAAACGGCACGGCGCAGCAGACGGCCCCGGCCGCCTCCCTCCAGAACGACCTCCTCTGCGGCGAAGGCGGCCTCGTCAGCACCGAACCCACCCGCATGTTGATGAAGATCGCCGCCAGCATCGACAATGGCGACCCGCAGACACGCGCCTGGTTCATCGACTCGACCCCCGGTCAGGTCTGGCAGGAACGCGACCGCGCCCCCGCCGCCGCCGCCATGATCGACCGGTTCCTCGACCTCTACGGCTTCCGCTCCGTCAACGAGCTCAAACTCGAGGAACCCGACCTCCACGACGACCCCACCTTCGTCATCAGCGCCATCGCCCGCTATGTGCGCGACCGCTCCTACGACATCGGCGCCATGGTCCAACGCGAAAAAGCAATCCGTTCCGCCGCCGAACGCCGCATTGACAGCGCCCTCTCCGGCTGGAAACGGCCCGCCTACCGCTGGGTCCTCAAGCAGGCGCGGCGCACCGTCCGCCAGCGCGAAAACCTGCGCTTCGACCGCACCAGGATATTCGGCCTCGCCCGCCACCTCTTCCGCGCCGTCGGGCTGCAGCTCCACCGCCTGCACGTTCTCGAAGCCGCCGATGATGTCTTCTACCTTACCCTCGACGAAATCTTCGCCTTCGTCGAAGGCCGCCTGGCAGTAACCGACCTCGGCGGACTCGCCAATTTCAGGCGCGCCGAATACCGCAACTTCCACCAGGCCTCCCCGCCGCCCGACCGCTTCCTCACCCAGGGCGCCGCCGGCGTATGGGCGCAGCGGCCCCAGCTCCTCGACGCCGCCGACCTCCTGCGTCCCGCACCCGGCCAGGACATAACCGACGATCCCAATCTCCTCACCGGCACACCCTGTTGCCCCGGTGTCGTCGAGGCCCCCGTGCTCGTCGCCCGCACACCCGCCGAAGCCGAACAGCTCGATCAGCAGATCCTCGTCACCGCCCGCACCGACCCCGGCTGGGTCCCCCTCTACCCCTCCTGCGCCGGCCTCCTCATCGAACGCGGCAGCCTCCTCTCACACTCAGCCGTCGTCGCCCGCGAGCTTGGCCTGCCCACCATCGTCGGCATCTCCGGCGGCCTCATGCAAAAACTTCAGACCGGCCAGCGCGTGCGCATGGACGCCGGCAAAGGAGAGGTGAGAATCCTGCCATGAAACTGACCAGCTATCTGCACACTGCCGACAAGCCTGCCTTCATCGAGGCCTTCTCGCATCTCCCCGCCCGCGTCCGCCTGGGCCATTACCGCAACGCCCTGCTTCCACAGCAGCTCGAAAGCGCCCTCATCGAGCTGCAGCTGCCCGCGCCCCGCAACTCTTGGCTGCTCGAAGAAAACGACGCCCCCATCGGCCGCATCGGCGCCAGTGTTTCAACCCACGACCCACAGACCGGCTACGTCGGATTCTTCGAGCTCGACACCATCCGCCCCGACGCCGCACAAGCCGCCCGCATCCTCATCGACGCCGCCTGCGCCTTCCTGCGAGAGAAAGTCGCCGCCGTCTACGGGCCCGTCAATCTCAATACCTGGCTGCCCTACCGCTTCCGCGTCAACGAACGCGATGACCGCTGCTTCGCCTGGGAACCGGTCAATCCGCCCGAATACGTCGCCCACTTCCAGGCTGCCGGATTCGAACGCACCGCCGACTACCACTCGAATGCCTTCGGCAACCTCGAAAACTTCCTCGACCAGACCGAACCCGACTACAGCCGCGCCCTCGCAAACGGTTTCACCTTCCGCAGCCTCGACTGGTCCCGCCTTCTCGATCGGGAGGCCCCGCTCCTATACCGACTCACCAACGAAGCCTTCGCCGACAGCTTCCTTTTCGAGACCGCCCCCGAGCCCCTCTTCAACCACTTCATCAGCACGCTCGGCAAGCCGGAAAAGGACTGCACGCACTTCGCCGTCTCGCCGCGGGGGCATGAAGTCGGCTTCTTCTACGCATACACCGACCGGCATCCACCCTCCGCAGCCGCGGACGTCGAAACCTATATTGTTCTCAAAAGCACCGGGGTAAGCAAAGAGGCGCGCGGGCAACGTCTATCCAACGCGCTCGCGCATCTTTCCGTCAAATCCGCCCTGGCAAAAGGCGCCCAATACTGCATCGCCGCCCTCGTCCGCTCCGGCCTGCAGAGCGAGTCCTACGCCAAAAAGGGCGACCACTTCTGGCAGCACCAATATGCCCTCTTCCAGAAGAACCTGCATACATGAACAGTCAATCAGTTCCGAGCGCTTCAGCACCATTCGAAGCCTGCAAGGAATGGTGCGCATATCTCACATCATCCGGCTGGCCTCGACTCCAGTAACTTTCTCACAGAAGCCAAGCAGCTCTACAAACTTCGGGCGACCGTTGATTAGGTTGCGACTTACCTTTTTCTCCTTCTCCAAATGGAAAAATCTGCCGGCAACTTCTGAGGCGTCACTTTTCATAATGTGCTCTACCAGTCTGCGCCCTGACTCATCAGGCTCGATCACGCCGACGAGATGCAATACTCTCCTCGGCAGAAACCGCAGCATTCGCAGCTGGTCGGTGTTCACGACCCCCGGGCTCACAATTTCGTGGGGAACCTCTGTCATACCGCTTGCATTGAACCAGTACGCCAGCAACGCGTCGCCGCTATAGCTCTGGTAGGTTGCCTTCAAAATACCAAAACCGCGTCCGGCAATTCTAGCGTAATCGAGTGAGCCGATGCGCGCAGCGTCACCAATATGTATGACCCTGCTCCCTTCCGCCATTCTCAACAAAGGGTTGAGCATGACGGCGTACATATACCTTGACAAACAACCCACTGCAAAGGTAGTCTCGACCCGATCTTCAGTTATTTTGGCCTTCCTCGTCATTGCGTTTGCGTTCAGGATTAGCAGGTCAAGGTGGCTATTGTGCTCTACGTACTCCTCCAGAAAGCGTCTGTTTTCTTGCATTGAGGCCAGGTCGGTCAGATACAGTTTGTGCGGACGTTCAGGTGATATCTCTTTCAGTTGACCAAGTGTCTCTCTTCCACGCTCACCGTTTCTTCCAAGTATGTGAACAGTAAAACCCCCTTTGGAGAGTTCGATTGCGGTTGCCCTGCCAATCCCGTTCGTTGCCCCCGTTATCAGTGCTACTTGATTCACAAATCTTTTCTCCTTGTGATTGATTTCGAATCCTGGCAATTCATCTTCTGGCACCCGTCACCAATTCATCGTACGAGATCCTACGCCCCACCTGCCAACCAGGGAATCGACAACCTATGCTCCACTTGGCTACTAGAGCATAAAATCCCTCTCCTAAAGACGCCCGTAGCCCGGCGCAACCCTCATCGGCGAGGCCGCGCAGCTGCCTCTCATTGAAAAAAGTCGCTTCAATCTGTTAAACTGTCACATTCACACCCGCCCGCAACACAAAATGGAGACCCGACCATGCCACTGTTCCCGCCGCAGCAGCTGACCACAATAACCAAGGACGTCTTCATCGCCGCCGGTGTCGAGCCCGAAGAAGCCACCGTCGTCGCCGAGCACCTCGTCCAGTCCAACCTCGCCGGCCACGACTCGCACGGCGTCCTGCGCATCCCCGAATACGTCGAGTGGATGGAGGCCGGCGGCGTCGCCCTCGGCCAGCACATCTCGACTGTGCACGAGACCGAGACCCTCGCCGTCATCGAGGGCGGCTGGGGCTTCGGCCAGGTCATCGGCCTCGAAGCCTTCGAAGTCGCCATCCGCAAGGCCGAAAGCGCCGGCTTCTGCATCGTCGCCGTCAGCCAGTGCGGCCACATCGGCCGTGTCGGCCACTACCCCGAGCTCGCCGCCCGGCACGGGCTCGTCACCGTCCTCTTCGTCAACACCCACGGCGCCGGCAAACTCGCCGCACCCTGGGGCGGACGCGGCCGCCGCCTCTCCGCCAACCCGATCTCAGTGGGGGTCCCAAGAAAAAATGCCGAGCCGCTCGTGCTCGACATGGCAACCTCGGCCATCGCCGAGGGCAAACTGAAGGACGCTCTCAATCGCGGCGACTCCGCCCCGCCCGGCTGCATCGTCGACGCCGACGGCAACCCCACCACCGATCCCGTCGCCTTCTACGGGCCGCCCCAGGGCGCCATCCTCCCCTTCGGCCAGCACAAAGGCTTCGGCCTCGCCTTCGTCATCGACATCCTCGCCGGCGCACTCTCAGGCGCCGGTTGCAGCCGCGACAGCGCCACCCGCATCGGCAACGGCTTCCTCGCCTTCCTCATCCAGCCCGATCACCTCAGGGACGAAGCCGCCTTCTACGCCGACGTCGACGCGCTCGTGCACCACGTCAAGAGCTCAGAGCTCGCCGCCGGCTTCGACGAAATCCTCGCCCCCGGCGAACCCGAAATCCGCACCCGCCAACAGCGCACCCGCGACGGCATCCCCGTCGACGACGGCGCCTGGGGCAAGATCGTAAACACCGCCAGCCGCTACGGCCTCACGCTGACAGCCCCGGGCTAGCGCCCCGCCTCACAGCTTCAGATGCGCCAGCGCGCTCCGCTTCAACGCCGTAAAGCCGGCCTCCAACGTCGTCTCCTCCCCGCGCGGATGCGGCAGACCGACGGCCAGATCAGCCGCGATCCGCCCCGGCCGCGGGCTGAACACCAGCACCCGGTCCCCCAGCAGCAGGGCCTCGTCGATGTCGTGCGTTATGAACAGGACCGTCTTCCGAAAGCGCGTTCGGACCTCCAGCAGCCACTGCTGCAGCACGCGCCGCGTCAGCGCATCCAGCGCGCCGAACGGCTCGTCCAACAGCAATATGTCATCCGCCGCCAGAAACGTCCGCAGCAGCGCCGCCCGCTGCCGCATCCCACCCGACAGCGCGCTCGGCCACGCCTCCTCGAACCCCTCCAGGCCAAACAGGGGCAGGAGCTGCCGCGCCTGCGCGCGCGCCGCCTCGCGGCTGCCGCCCGCCAGCTCCGCCCCCAATATCACATTCTCCAACACCGTCCGCCACGGCAGCAGCGTGTCCCGTTGCGGCATATACCCGAACCGCCCCTGCCGCTCCGACGCACGCGCCAGCGGCTGACCGTCCAGAACGATCCGCCCCGCGTCCGGCTGCTCCAGGCCCGCCAGCAGCCGCAGCAGCGTGGACTTTCCACATCCGCTCGGGCCGATGATCGAGAGAAACTCACCCGCCTTCACGCCGAACGTCAGATCAACCACCGCCTCGACGCCGGCACGCTCCCGCCTGCCCGCGCCGCCGCCGGCGAACGTCTTCGAAAGCGACTCAACTGCCAGCAGCGTCATTACCGCTCCGGCAGAAAGTCGTTCGTGAACGCGCTCTCCGCGTCGAACGACTCGATGATCCCATTTTCGACCAGGAAATCGGCGTACGCCTGCCACACCTCGGCCGTCTGAATCCCCCACTGCGACGCCTCGGCCTGGTACTCCTTCGACAGCCAGTCCTGGCTCGTCCGCACCAGCGTCTCGTCCAGGTCGGGGTTCGCCGCCAGCAGTATATCCGCCGCCGCCGCCGGGTCCTCGATCGCAAACTCGTAGCCGCGCGCCGACGCCCCGATGAACGCCTGCACCATCTCCGGGTCCTGCGCGATCAGCGCCTCGCTCGCGATCAGAATCGGCGTATAGTAGTCCGGAATGCACGCCAGGTAGTCCTTCAGCATGACAATGTCCAGCTCGACGCCCTTCACCTCCGCGTCGATCCCCGCCCAGCCGTAGAAAATCCACACAAAATCGACCTGGTCCGCCTCCGTCACCGACAGAAAGTCCGCCCAGCCGATATCGATGAACTCCACGCTCTCCGCCGACGCCCCCTCGCACTGCATCAGCAGGTCGATCGTCGGGTACTCGATCGGCGAGCCGAACGCGCCGTAGCGCATCCCCGCCATATCCGTCGGCGTCGCGATCCCCTTCCCGCTGCGCGAGGCAAAGCCCGACGTATTGTGCTGGATGACCGCCGCAACCGACACCACCGGCACGCCCTCGTTGCGCGCAAACGTCGTCCCCTCCTGGTAGCTGAACCCGAACTCCGCCGACCCCGTGCCCACCACCTTATGCACGTCCGACTGGCCCGGCAGCACGATCTCCACGTTCAGCCCCGCCTCCTCGTACCAGCCCATCTCCTGCGCCACGTAGATGCCGGTGTAGTTCGTGTTCGGCGTCCACCCCAGCATCAACGTAACGTCCTTCGGCTGCGCCATCGCGCCCTCGCTCGGCGCCTCGGGCGCAACCGGCACACACCCCGCCGCCAGCAGCAGCGCCAGCAGCAGTCCAATCGACACAAACCCACCCTTTGCTCGCTTAACCATTGTCTCCCCCTCTCTTGGTGAAAATCGGCCGGCGCAGCCGCCGGCCGTCTACTGTTCGCTTCGTTCGGCGAAGTACCACGGCATCATGCGCCGCTCGACAACGAAGACCGTCAAAAACAGAGCAATACTCAACAACGAAATGATCGCAATCGTCATGAAAACACTGGCCGTCTTGAAGGCCGCCGACATGCGCAGCAGGTAGATGCCCAGCCCCTGCTTCGCCCCCACCCACTCGCCGACAACCGCCCCCGCCACACTGTAGGTCGCCGCGATCTTCAGCCCCGAAAAAAAGTAGGGCCCCGCGGCCGGCAGCCGCACCTTGCGCCAGATCTGAGGCCACGTCGCCCCCATCGAGCGGAACAGGTCGACAATCTCCGGCTCCGTCGCCGTCAGCCCGTCGCTCGTGTTCACCGCGATCGGGAAAAAGCAGAACAACGTCACCACGATCACCTTCGGCGCGATTCCGAAACCGAACCAGATGATCAGCAGCGGCGCCAGCGCAATGATCGGCACCGTCTGCGATATCACCAGCAGCGGATAGATCGCCCGCCGCAGCCACGGCGAGAAATCCATCGCCGCCGCCACCGCAACGCCGGCCGTCACCGCCACCGCGACCCCAATCGCCACCTCCAGCAGCGTCTGCCCCACGTGCACGCCGATCAGGTCGCGCGTCTCCCAGAACGACTGCCAGATCGCCGACGGCGACGGCAGAATCCAGACCGGCACCGCCAGCCCACGCACAGCCAGCTCCCAGACCGCGGCAAAGACAACCAGTACAATTGCCGGAACAAACAGCCGCGTCGTCCTCATCAGCTCTCTTCGCGGAACTTCGACACCAGCGCGTCGATCGTCGTCCCTTCCCGCGACTCCCCGATCTTGATAATCGACACCACCCGTTCCACGCCGTCCACAAAGCAGGCCCGGTGCGCGGCCTTCGCCACCTCCAGGCAGCTGTCCAGGTCGCCCTCGACCGTCGTCCCCATCGGCCCCACCTCATAGCGCAGCCCCGACGCCTCGATCACCCCGATCGCCCGCTCCACGACCGCGTAGGCATCCTCCCCCGTCCCCGGCAGCACCTCAATGTCCACAATCACCGTATTCGACACGCCCTTTCCTCCTCTCCTTCGTCGCGTAGGGGCAGGCCTTGTGCCTGCCCTTGCTTGCAATCCGTATCCACAGCTGGCAACACAAAACAAGAAATTTGTAGCTAAAAACTGAAAACAAAAAAACCGCCTTTCCAGGCGGCTGACGTTAGATTCTTCTCCCAAATTTACGCATCACATAAATTCCTCCGCCAGCATTACCTGGATCAGGTCCGTCGGTCATCTCCACCGCGCATCCCGTGACGCGCAAAGAGATATCTCAGCCCGGTTCATCCGAGCTCCCGATTGCGATTCAACTGTTAACGTACTTGCTCGCGCCCCTCGGCGCATCTATTTGTAGTATACCCGACCCTAATACGCAAGTCAAGTAGGGTCAGCCCTCGCCCACGGCACGCCGGCAGGGAAGAAAGTTCCCGAACAGAATCTATTAACATTGACTTTCAACCATGCTATTCTGGGAACAGACGAAAGCCTTGTTACTTGTTCCCTTGTCTGGCCGCCTTTGGTAGGATTCTCTTCCAAGATGAGGATTATCGCCAAAAGAACATCGGGAAGATTGTGGGAGATTAGGGCTCGTTGACATTTGTCTGAACTGTGATTCATCTGATTGAAGTGATGGGCATGATTATCGGCGCTGGCTTCAGATGCGGGCTTTGTTCACGGGAATCAGGTGAATCAGAGTCCAAACTGCTTTCAGACAGCCTGTAGATGTCGCTTCTTTGATTAGTTTTCTGAAATGTCAACGGAACCTAATCCCGATGCCGAGAAACCTCTGCAAGCCTGGCACAAGGAAGTCGAAAAGGAAGACTGGTCCAAGCCGGAGGACCTCACGGCAAGATATCCCAGGGCCAGCACAGTTGGCGATAATCGCGCAGTCTTCAGGATCAGACAGGGCCGCTACCGGCTCATCGTTAAAATAAACTACAACCGAGGAATGGTCTTCATCCGTTTCATCGGTACCCATACCGAGTACGACAAGATCGACGCCGAGACGATATGAGAATTGCCAATGGTTCAGAGAGGGAGGCCAAAACAGACATTTCAAGAGATCGGACCGAACAGCCCCGTACGCGCTATCTGGAGCAGTCATCGCGACAAATCTGCCCAGATTGCGCCCTGGAAGTAACACGAGGAGAACATCAGTGAACACCACCAATTTCAGGGCCATCAGAACAGAGGAGGACTATGAAGAAGCGCTCGCGCGCATTGACGAAATATTTGACGCAGAAAGCGGCACGCCGGAAGAAGAGGAGCTTGAAGAACTGGTCGATCTCATTCAGCTCTACGAGAGCAAGCACCACCCGATCGACCCTCCCGATCCAATCTCTGCCATCAAGTTCCGCATGGAACAGGCCGGCCTGAGGCAACGGGACCTCGTTCCCATCATCGGAAGCAGGGCGAGAGTCTCGGAAGTACTGTCGGGCAAGCGGGACATCACAATGTCAATGGCGCGCGCGCTGCATGAACATCTCGGGATCCCCGCCGACGTGCTGCTGCAGAAACCGGGTGCGGAGTTCGATCCTGCCCTGAAGGGGATCGACCTGCACCGCTTCCCGTGGAAAGAGATAGTGAAACGGGAGTGGATTCCAGAACCGCCCAATCTTCGCGATTACGTCAACGAAATGCTCGAAGCCTTGGTAAGACCGGCCGGCGGGCTGAAAGCAGTCCCGAAGGTTCGCTTTCGCGAAAACGGGCGCCGCCGGCTCAACGCCAACGCCGACGCCTACGCCGTCCGAGCCTGGTGCTGGCGCGTCCTGGGCCTTGCCAACGACCGCATCCCACAGAACGCTTACACGCCGGGGACGGTAACCGCTTCGTTTATGCGAGAGGTCGCCCACCTCAGCGTCTACGACGACGGCCCTACGCGTGCGCGCGATTTCCTGGCCCAACACGGCATCCCCCTCGTCGTAGAACCACATCTGCCCAGGACCTATTTGGATGGGGCCGCACTCAGTTTGCAGGATGGCCGTCCGGTCATCGCGCTGACGCTGCGCTACGACCGCATCGACAGCTTCTGGTTCAGCCTGATGCACGAGCTGGCCCACGTGGGACTCCACCTGGACAGCGGCGGGAGCGACCCCTTCCTGGATGACCTTTCCGTTAGCGGATCGGACCCGTTGGAAGAGGAGGCTGACAAGCATGCCCAGGACGCCCTCATCCCTCCAGAAATGTGGCTATCCAGCAGTGTGCGAACCAAGCCAAGCCGCCTGGCCGCTTTCAGCCTGGCCCAGGAAGCGGTTGTGCATCCCGCAGTCGTCGCCGGACGCGTGCGCTACGAGCGGAACAACTATCGACTGCTCTCAAAGATGGTCTGGAAGGAGAAGGCCAGTGTTCAGTTTAAGGAGCAAGAGGACAACTGAGCCGTCTCGCCGAAGACTAAGCGCCCTTTAGCTCTCACGAAGGGAGGCAAACCATGAGCGTGAAAAAATGGACATCCACAGAAGAACGCCGGCTCCGCCGCAGAATGAAGTCGAAGAACGAACACTGCGATGACTGTGGGCGACCACTTGGAGCCAAATCGTTGCGTCACTTCGGCGTAATGTGGCACCCGATGGTGCTGCTATGCACGACCTGTGAAGATTTGCGTCTCAGACAGAGATATAAGAGCCCGTAAGACTGCCCGGGGCTAGGACACTTTAGAGCCCTAATAACGAACTCTATATGGAGGTAACCAAATGGATCTTGACAGAATTCTCAGACCGTTTTCTAGGCGAAACAAAGAAACTAACAAGGCAAGTAAGCCACTTACTCCTGAGTTCAGAAACAGATTCTTTATGCGTTGCGTAGATGAATTCCCCCTTCACGAACCCTTTGGCGGCATTCCACCCTTCTGGGCCAGGATGAACAAGGAACTAAAGTTGCTCTATGGCCGAATATTTTTGGCTAGTGATAATGGCCGCCCTGTAGTTGAGGATACCATCAGATTCTTGGAGAAATGCAATGACGAACAGTTCCTTGACTTTGTCGAATTTACCTTTCGGATTCAGCGACCTTCCCCAATGGCAAGTCCAAATGAAGTGAAATTGGCTGAAGTGAATAGATTCCTTATGGAGGACGATCTGCCATATTTCGTGACCGATTACGTTACCACCAGTCGCCAGAGCGATGAGGGCGAATGGACTGAAGTGTATACGGAACAATTCCCCCAGGTAATACGACGGGACGATGAAATTGTGCATGAGACCGCGATTGAGCCCTCTCTTGCACTCTTAAGACATCCCGCGTTTTGTCATGCAAATGAGGAGTTCCTTGAAGCCCTCAAGGAGTATCGGTTAGAGGAGTACAAAGATTGCGTAACGAAATGCGCCAGCGCATATGAGAGCGTTTTGAAGGTCATTTGCGAAAGAAAGGGGTGGAAACTCAGAGGCTCTGGCAACGCGACGAATCTCTTAACGACGGTTTTGAACAACACCGGATTGAGTCAGTACTACAAGAACGCACTTCAAGTTGTATTCATCATCAGAAACGAAGAGAGCACATCGCATGGCGCTGGTTCACAACCGAAAAATGTGCCCCAACACGTCGCAAAATACGCAATCAGCGCTACTGCATCTGCCATTCAGTTGCTTGTGGAAGATACAGGCCTGTGAATCAAAGAGACAATCTCCAAAGTCGATTGGTGCACCAGGCCGTGCTCTGGAGCAATTTGCCAAGCGCGGTAAGAACCTGAGTTATGGCGTTGGGATGGTGGTGACATGCTGCACCCAACCTCGTTCACCGGGATGAGAGACGTTTTCCCGTATCGAAGTCCAATCATTGGGCGAGTACCAAATACGGCCCAAATCCAGGCAAAGGAAAGAAGGAAATGCCACATTTGCACCAATACAGGATATTCATCAGCCACGCGTGGAAGTACAACAAGGAATACTACCGCTTGACCAAATTTCTGGACAATGCTACGAACTTTCGGTTTGCAAACTATAGTGTTCCAAAACACAGTCCCGTGGATGCAAACAACAAGAGCAAGTTGAAGGAACAATTGCGTCGGCAAATTCGGCCTGTAGAGGTCGTAATCATACTTGGTGGCATGTATGTTTCTTATAGCGATTGGATTCAATTCGAGATCGACTATGCGAGCAATTTGCAAAAGCCCATATTGGGAATAGCTCCATGGGGCTCGACGAGAATACCGAAAGCAGTTCAAGGGTCAGCAGATAAAATCGTCGGCTGGAACACTTCCACTATCGTAAGCGCTATAAGGAGGCTGTCTCAAAGTGGAAAGAGAAGATTTCGATAGCTATCTGGAGACTCGATATGAGGACCAAGTTAGGTGGTATAGCTGCAAGTCCGCCCAGAACAAGAGATACTATCACGGGCTCCAATGGACGGCCATCGTAATCTCGGCTGCAGTTCCTGTCATGATAGTTCGGATGCCTGAGGACTTTCAATGGATTACAGTCTTTCTGGCGATTCTCCTGACAATCACTACATCGGCCTTAAAATCTTTCAAATACCAAGAGAACTGGCTCAGTTACAGGACAATCGCGGAAACATTAAGAAAAGAGAAGCACTACTATAGCGCTGCTGCCAATGGCTATGCCACCGCCGAAGACAGGGAAAAAGTCTTCATAGAGAGGGTCGAAAGTATCATTTCGAGGGAGAATACATTGTGGATAGCAGCCCATACAAGAAAAGAACATGCTTGAGGACTCCGACTGAGGACAACGGTGACCACTTCAAGGCCTCCGCAATCGCTCACGACCCCCAACCAACCCATCGACTAGCATAGTGACACTACTAGGGCTCGTTGATATTTGTCGGAACTGTGATTCAGCTGATTTATCTGATGGACTAGATTAACGGCGCTGGCTCCAGAGGTGGGATTCGTTGACGAGAATCAGGTGAATCAGAGTCCAAACTGCTTTCAGGCAGCTTGCAAGTGCCGCCTCTTTGACTATTCTTCTGAAATGTCAACGAAACCTAATTACTGAGCACCTTTCTTTGCTGGAGAGCCTTTGTTGGCCAACTTCAATTCTACCGGCTTTGTAAGGTGCTCATTTGCTCCGAATTCAGGTTAGGTATTGGGCCGCGCCGCGTTTGTCGACAGTCCTTCAAGCCGCCTCGCTTCCCTCCTCTACTTCACCATCGACCCCCAGCACTCCCGACACCTCCTCCCGCCTACACCAACAACATACCACTTCGCCCGATCCGCCTCAGTTCCGCCAATCCCTACTGTCCACTGCAGTCCCGGCTCAGCGATCGCCCTGAAAATGTAGTATCATTACGCAAGAACTCACCTACACGGACCTCACCACCCCAGCTGCCATGACCGCGCTTAACATTAAACACACCCACAAGCCGGTCAAAGACTACTACGCCGCCCTTGACCAATTCACAAGCCTGGGCGTGACACATGAGAGCGCCGTCCGATCCGCCTTCCAGTCCCTCCTGCAACACTGCGCCAAACAGCCCGGCTGGACCCTCGTGCCCGAACATGCCGCAAAGGCGCCTGGCGGCAAACAGATCATCATCGACGGCTCCCTCATCGACGACTACCACCTCGTGCATGGCTACTGGGAGGCCAAGGACATCCACGACGACCTGCCGGCCGAAGTCAACGGGAAATTCGCCGCCGGCTACCCGCGCGACAACATCCTCTTCCAGACGCCGCGGCGCGCCATGCTCTACCAGAACGGCAGCCTCGCCCTTGACGCCGACCTGACCGACCCGCACCAGCTGATCGACACGCTCCAGATCTTCTTCGGCTACCGCCCGCAGGAGTACGCCGCCTGGGAAGAGGCCGTCGCCCAGTTCAAAGAACGCGTCGCCGACATCGGCCAGGGCCTTGCCAAGCTCATCCGCCGCGAGCGCGGCACCAACCAGACCTTCACCGCCGCCTTCGCCGAATTTTTGGAAAAGTGCCGCCAGGCCATAAATCCCGATCTCTCCGAAGCCGCCGTCGAAGAGATGCTGATCCAGCACATGCTCACCGAGCGCCTCTTCCGTACCGTCTTCAACAACCCGGACTTCGTGCACCGTAACGTGATTGCAAGCGAAATCGACAGCGTGATCGCCGCGCTCACCTCCCAATCCTTCAGCCGGGCCGACTTCCTGGGCAGGCTGGACCAATTTTACGTCGCCATCGAGCAGGCCGCCGCCACCATTAGCGACTTCACCCAAAAGCAGCAGTTCCTCAACACCGTTTACGAGCAGTTTTTCCAGGGCTTTTCGGTAGAGGTTGCCGACACCCACGGAATCGTTTACACGCCCCAGCCCATCGTCGACTTCATGGTCCGAAGCGTCGCCGCCATTCTCGAGCGCGAGTTCGGCCGCTCGCTGGCTGACGAGGGCGTCCACATCATTGACCCCTTCGTCGGCACCGGCAACTTCATCGTGCGCATCATGCGCGAGATCCCCAAGACCGCCCTACCCCACAAATATGACTCCGAGCTACACTGCAACGAGGTCATGCTACTCCCCTACTACATCGCCAGCATGAACATCGAGCACGAATACTACGACGCCACCGGCTCCTACGCCCCGTACTCCGGCATCTGCCTCGTGGACACATTCGAACTGGCATCGGAAGACCGGCCCCAGCAACTGGGTCTTGATTTCATGTCAGCCAACTTCGCACGAGTTGAGTCGCAGCAAAAGCAAAATATCACTGTAATCATTGGTAACCCGCCATATAACATGGGACAAGCGAATGAAAACGATAACAACAAGAACCGCAAGTATCCCACAATGGACAAGCGGGTGAAGGACTCCTACGTGAAGGATTCCAAGGCGACACTCAGGAACAAATTGTCGGACCCCTATGTCAAGGCAGTCCGCTGGGCATCGGATCGCATCGGCGAGGAGGGCCTAGTCGCCTTTGTGACAAACAACAGTTTTCTTGACGCGGTGGCATTCGACGGTATGCGAAAGCATCTGCAACGGGATTTCACAAAGATTTACCACATCAACCTAAAAGGGAATGCCAGAACATCCGGTGAGCGCCGTCGTCGAGAGGCTGGCAACATCTTCAATGATCAGATCCGCGTAGGCATTGGAATCACCTTTCTCGTAAAGAAGCCGGAAGTAAAACTTGATGAGGCCGAAGTCTGGATCTACTCGGTGGATGACTATCTGAAGGCCCACGAAAAGCAGCAAGTATTGGCGCGACTCGAAAATTATGCAGACGTCCCTACAAGACTTGCTTCGGTTGATGAGAAACACACATGGCTTACGGAGGGACTCCACGACGAGTTTAGTGGCTTCACTCCGATGGGTAGCAAAGAAGCAAAAACGACAAAAGATGAATCGCCAGAAGTTATTTTCAAATCGTATAGCCTAGGTGTCGTAACTGCCCGTGACGCATGGGCTTACAACTCGGACAAGACAGCGCTGGAAAGCAACATGGAGAGGATGATCGGATTCTACAACGAGCAGATGTACAAATGGCTTAGCCAAGCAGGCCAAAATGAAGAAATAGATGACTTTGTCGATAGCGATAGCAGCAAGATCGGTTGGACGCATCGCCTAAAGCAGAACCTAAAGAAGGGCAATAGTATTAGCATTTCGCGACAAGACATAAGGAGGTCAGTATACCGTCCGTTTACGAAGTCGCACCTTTACTTTGACCGAACGCTGAACGAAAGAGTGTACCGGATGCCTTCAATTTTCCCTACAATAGAGACAGAATTTGAAAACCGGGCGATTTGTCTTACAGCCATTGGAACCAAGAAGTCATTTCATTGCCTGATGTCAAATCACATACCTGACTATCACCTCACCGGCGACTCCCAATGTTTCCCCTTCTACACCTACGACGAGGACGGCACGAACCGCCGCGAAAATATTACCGACTGGGCCCTGGACCGCTTCCGCACACACTACTATGACAACGCCATCACCAAGTGGGACATCTTCCACTACGTCTACGGCCTCCTCCATCACCCTGTCTACCGCGAACGCTACCAGGCCAACCTCAAACGCGAGCTGCCCCGCATCCCCTTCGCCCCCGAATTCCAGCCCCTTCGCCGACGCCGGCGCCCGCCTGGCACGCATCCACGTCCACTACGAAGAGCAGCCCGAACACCCCCTGACACAGATCGAAACACCTGACATGCCCCTCGACTGGCGCGTCGAAAAGATGCGCCTCTCCAAAGAAAGGACGCAGCTCCACTACAACGACTTCCTCACCCTCGACGGCATCCCCCCCGAAACCTTCAACTACCGCCTCGGCAACCGCTCCGCCCTCGAATGGATCATCGACCAGTACCGCGTCAAGACCGACAGACGCTCCGGCATCCTCAACGACCCCAACCGCCCCGACGACCCGCAGTACATCCGCCGCCTCATCGCCCAGGTCATCACTGTCAGCCTAGAAACCGACAAGATCGTTCGCAACCTGCCCGACCTCGCCATCGAACCCCAGGCCGCAACTCCCGCCGGCGCGTGACGCGCCCAAAAACAGGAGCTCTCAGGACCTGCTACATTGGGGCTCGTTGACATTTGTCTGAACTGTGATTTTTCTGATTCATATGATGGACATGATGAACGGCGCTGGCTCCCGAGGTGGGATTCGTTGACGAGAATCAGGTGAATCAGAGTCCAAACTGTTCTCAATCCTTCGGTAGATGGCGCCTCTTTGAATGATTTTCTGAAACGTCAACGTTGCCCAGTACCGCAGCCAACCGAGAACACCCGCCGCGGGCCTGCGGCCGCTGCGCAAAGAGGACACAAAACCGGCCGCTGACCACTGCAGTTCAGGTGTTCACTGGGGCTCGTTGACATTTGTCTGAACTATGATTTTTCTGATTCATATGATGGACACAGTTTACGGCGCTGGCTCCAGAGGTTGGATTCGTTGACGAGAATCAGGTGAATCAGAGTCCAAACTGTTCTCAAACCTTCTGTAGATGTCGCCTCTTTGAATGGTTTTCTGAAATGTCAACGAGCCCTCGTACCGCAGCCAACCAAGAACACCCGCCGCACACCTGCGGCCGCTGCGCAAAGAGGACGCAAGACCGGCCACTGGCCACTGCGGTTCAGGTGTTCACTAGGGCTCGTTGACATTTGTCTGAACTTTGATTTTTCTGATTCATATGATGGACTTGATTAACGGCGCTGGCTCCCGAGGTGGGTTTCGTTGACGAGAATCAGGTGAATCAGAGTCCAAACTGTTCTCAATCCTTCGGTAGATGGCGCCTCTTTGAATGATTTTCTGAAACGTCAACGTTGCCCAGTACCGCAGCCAACCGAGAACACCCGCCGCGGGCCTGCGGCCGCTGCGCAAAGAGGACACAAAACCGGCCGCTGACCACTGCAGTTCAGGTGTTCACTGGGGCTCGTTGACATTTGTCTGAACTTTGATTTTTCTGATTCATATGATGGACATGATGAACGGCGCTGGCTCCCGAGGTGGGGTTCGTTGACGAGAATCAGGTGAATCAGAGTCCAAACTGTTCTCAAACCTTGTGTAGATGGCGCCTCTTTGAATGGTTTTCTGAAACGTCTACGGAGCCTGGTACGGCAGCCAACCAAGAACACCCGCCGCACGCCTGCGGCCGCTACGCAAAGAGGACACAAGACCGGCCGCTGACCACTGCAGTTCAGGTGTTCACTGGGGCTCGTTGACATTTGTCTGAACTTTGATTTTTCTGATTCATATGATGGACATGATGAACGGCGCTGGCTCCCGAGGTGGGGTTCGTTGACGAGAATCAGATGAATCAGAGTCCAAACTGTTGTCAGGCAACTTGCAAATGTCTCCTCTCTTACTATTCTTCTGAAATGTCAACGAAACCTAACCACTATCTACAGACCTCCGCCCACTGGAGTTCGCCCTCTCTTTCGTCCCGGAACTGGCGGGTGTAGAGGTCGTAGTACTTGCCGCGCAGCCGGATCAGCTCGGCGTGGGTGCCCTGTTCGAGGATGCCGCCGTCTTCGATGACGAGGATGCGGTCGGCCTTGCGGATGGTTGACAGCCGGTGAGCGATGACGAAGCTGGTGCGGCCGACCATGACGGCGTCCATCGCCTCCTGGATCAGGGCCTCGGTGAGCGTGTCGACCGAGCTCGTCGCCTCGTCCATGATGAAGATGTCGGGGTCGGCCAGAATGGCGCGCGCCAGGCTCAGCAGCTGCGTCTGGCCCAGCGAGAGCAGGACACCGCCCTCGCCCACCTGGCTACCGTACCCGTCCTCGAGCGCCTCGATGAAGCCGTGGGCGCCGGCCATGCGCGCGGCCGCCTCAACCTCCTCGTCGCTCGCGTCCAGCCGCCCGTATCTCAGATTGTCCCGGATCGTGCCCGAAAAGAGGTACGGCGTCTGCAGCACCACCCCAATCCGGCTGTGAATCCCGTGCAGCGTCCAGCCCGTGTAGTCCCGCCCCTTGATCAGAATCCGCCCGCCCGTCGGCTCGTAGAAGCGGCACAGCAGGTTCACGATCGTTGACTTGCCCGCCCCCGTCGGCCCCACCAGCGCGATCCTCTCCCCCTGCACCACGCGCAGGCTGAAGGAGCGCAGCACCGGCTTCTCCTCCTCGTAGCGGAACTCCACATCCTCGAAAACAATATCACCGCGCAGGCTGCCCGGCTCCAGCGCGCCCGCGCGCTCCTCGATCTCCGGCGAGGCGTCGATCAGGCTGAAGATCCGCTCGCCCGAGGCAATCGCCTGCTGCATCTCGGCATAGACGCGGGCCATCTCCTGCACCGGCATCAGCATGAAGGTGATGTAGAAGATGAAGGCCTGGATCCCGCCAATCGTGATGCCGCCCAGCTGGTAGCTCCAGCCCCCATAGAGAACAACCGCCGACACCCCAACCGCGGTGACCAGCTGCACCGCCGGCAGAAACAGCGCCGACAGCCATCCCGCCCGGTAGCCGGCGCGGTACATCGTGCGCGTCAGCCCGCGGAAGGCGGTCAGGTTGGCCTCCTCCCGCCGCAGCGACTTCACCACCCGCACGCCGGTGATGTTCTCATTGTAGGCCCCCGTGATCCGCGAGTTCGTCTTGCGCACCTCGCGGTACTCAGACAGAATCCGCTTCTTGAACTGGACCGCCACCACCGCCAGCACCGGCGCCACCGCGGCCGCAATCAGCATCATCCGCCAATCGATGAAGGCCATATAACCCAGCGAAACAACGATGCCGATAACGCCCCACAACAGGTCGAGAAAACCCCACGAGACCAGCTCGCCGACGCGCGTGGCATCCGACGTCAGCCGGCTCATCAGCCACCCGACCGGCGTGCGGTCAAAGTAGGAGAGCGACAGCTCCTGCAGGCGCGCGTACATCTCCTTGCGCAGATCGTACTGCACCCGCTCCCCGAGGCGCGACGCGCAGAAAATGAAGCCCAACACACCGAGCGCGATGGCAAAAGCGGTCAGACCGTACTGCAGCATCAGGCCGGCCACCGCGTCGGCGTCGCCGGCCAGGATGCCCTCGTCGACCAGCCGCTTGCCCAGCAGCACCAGGTAGCCGTCCGCGAACCCCGTCAAGAACAGCGACAATATATAGCCGGAAAAGAGCTGCCAGTGCACCAGTCCCTGCCGCGCCATCCGCAGCACGGTCTGCCCGTTGAACTCGGTGCTGAACTCCTCTTCCTCGAAATAACTGTCCTGTGTCATCACTCAACCTCTGCCAACCGTAGGCTGCGCCCCGGGCGCGGCCGGCGCGCCCCCCTGCCCATTGCGCGACCGCTCGACCGCAACATCATCCAGCTTCGCCTCGGTCGCCGCCACCACCTGCGCGATCTCCCGCTCCAGGTCGGCCTCAATCTGCATCTGCAGGGCGTAGATGCGCCGGTAGACCCCCGCCGCGGCGGCAAGCTCGTCGTGGCGCCCGCGCTGGATGATCCGCCCGCCGTCCATCACAACGATCTGGTCCGCCTCCATCACGCTCTGCACCCGGTGCGCAATGATGAAGGTCGTCCGCCCCCGCATCAGCCCCCGCAGCGCGGCGCGGATCGAGGCATCGGTGCCCGTGTCCACGCTCGAGGTGGCGTCGTCCAGGATGAGAACTGCCGGGTCCTTCAGCAGCGTGCGCGCGATCGTCACGCGCTGCTTCTGCCCGCCCGAGAGGGTCACCCCCCGCTCGCCGACCATCGTGTCGTATCCCTGCGGAAAGCCCAGGATCACGTCGTGGATGGCCGCCGCGCGCGCGGCCGCCTCGACCTCGTCGTCGGCAACGTGCCGCCCGGTGCCGTAGGTGATGTTGTTGCGGATCGTGGTCGAGAACAGAAACGGCTCCTGCTGCACAAAGCCGATCTGGCTGCGCAGAAAGCCGCGCGCGTAGGAGCGCAGCTCGCGGCCGTCCAACAGGATGCTGCCGCCGCTGTAGTCGTAAAAGCGCGGCAACAGGTTCACCAGCGACGACTTGCCCGAGCCGGTCGCCCCGAGCAGCCCGATCACCTGGCCCGGCTCCACCTCCAGACTGATGTCGCGCAGCACGTAGCCGCGCTCGGCAAACGCGCGCCGCCGCACTGCCTGGCGGCTCGGGCCGGCCGACCCCTTCTTCTCCGCCTTACTCTCGGCCTTATCCTCCGACTCCCCATCCTCCGGGTCGGGCGGAGGCTCGTAAGCGAACTGGACGTCCTGGAACGCGATCGCGCCCTCCAGGCGCGCGCCGTCAGCCCCGTCCTCGTCCTCCAGCTCTTCCCGCTCCTGCCGGATAATCTGCTGGACCCGCCGCAGCGAGACCAGCCCGGCCGAGATATGCGCCACCAACCGCCCAATCGCCTGCATCGGCCACACGGTCGCAACCAGCAGCCCCGTAAAGGCGATGAAGGTGCCGGTCGTAATCTCACCCTCGACGGCCATCATCGCCGCCAGGTAGGTGCCCACAATCACCTGGCCGGCAATGATGAACTCGACCACCGGCCAGTAGAGGCTGTGCAGATTCGCCATCTGCACGCCGCGCCGGTACTTCTCCCAGTTATCCTCCTCAAATCTGCCAATCTCGTAGCGCTGGCGCGCGAACGCCTTCACCACCCGCACGCCGCTCAACCGCTCCTGCAGCCGGTTCGAAACCGCCGCGTCCTGGCTCTGATAGGCCTCGTACACAGTCCCGATGCGCCTGAAGAAGAAGAAGGAGATAACGGCGATCACCGGCAGCAGGGGCGTCGCCATCAACGCCAGCCGCCCGTGCAGCAACACCAGCGCGCTGAAATTCACAACCGTCAGCAACCCAACTCGCCCGATGCCGATCAGCTGGTCCTGGAACAGCCTGCGCAGCGTATCCACATCCGACGTGGCGCGCTGGATCAGCTCGCCCGTCTGCATCGAATCGTGGTAGCCGAAATGCAGCCGCTGGATATGGTCGAAAAGATAGTTGCGCAGCCGCCGCGCAACCCCTTCGCCCGTCAACGCCGCCAGCCGCCCCATGCCGAAGGCGAACAGCCCCTGCACCAGCGCAAGCCCGATCAGGCCGGCGGCCACACCCGCGAGCGCCCAGCCCCCGCCCCCGCCCGGCAGCACCCCGTCGACAAAGTAGCGCAGCAGATAGAAGGTGGCCGAACGGTTCAACGCCGCCAGCCCGGCGGCCAGCACCGCCACCGCGTAGATGCCGTGGAAGCCCGTGGCCATCCGCCACAACCCCCTGAAGCGGTTCGGCGTCAGCGTCTCTTTCAGGTCGTAGGTAAGTCGAATCCCTTTGTCACGCATCTTCTTTACCCTGATAGCCGGCCCAGGCCGCAGCGCCGCGCCGTCGCCTCGAGAATACAAGAGAGCCGCGGGCCGGGCCCGTGGCTCTCCACCAGAAAACGCAAACAGAAAAGCCACGGGCGTTGGCACCGTGACCTCGTTGCCGTTGTCTGGCTGGCGTCCCTGCCTATACCGAGCCGCCTGCCCCCACCAGGATCACCGGTACTCTGCCCCCCCATGATCGCTCGCCAGGCCGAAGCCCGCGATCTCTGTCCTGACGCGTCCCATTCTCACCGGCCTCCTTCTATCGTTACTGAAGAGCGGCTCTGGCCGCCCCTCCTTCGTCGTGTCCTCCGTGGGTAGGGACTCTAACAGACCCTCCCGCAGCCGTCAAATCACCAGAAGAAGACAGCGCCCGCTGCCGGCTTGGCTTACCCGGTCCGATTTGTCCGGCTGTCTCAAAAAGTATATGATAGCCACCATGCGATCAGGCCCGGCGTGGAAAGTGCGCGGGGTTCGGCAAGACCGCGCTGCACGAACAACCAGACCATGTCGAACTGATGAGCCAAACATCGGCACAAACTTGCGCCAACAGCAGGCGATCGCGTACGCCCCTCTATGCCGCCCTGATCGGCGCCCTGCTCTCCGCCCTGGCTCTCCTCCTGTCCCGGCCGGCATCGACCGAGGCAGCCGGCAACAACGCCGGCGAGGCCGTCCTCTTCGCAAACGATCCCGCGTTCATCTTCTCCCACCTGTACCAGATTCAGCCGCTGGTCGTCGAGTTGGAAAAATTCCTGGCCAGGGGCGGCGCCATCGAACCCTTGGATGAAAGGCTCCTGGCCGCCACGCCAAGAGGACGCCTTGCCGTCATCGACGCCCACGGCGCCGTCGAATACCTGCCGCAGAAAGTCCCGATGAACGCGTGGGCCTCAGGCTGGATCCCGTGGATCGGCTTCCGCGTTGCCGACATCCTGTTGCACAGACATTCACACGACCGCTACACGCTCTTCGTCTCGCATCACTACTATACAGAAGAGTGCGTCGAATTCCGTATCTCTTCAACCACCCTCAGCCTGCACGACGGTCAAGTCTCGCTCGCGGGGGGCTGGAAGACCGAGTTTACGGCGGAACCCTGCATCGAGTTCGACATCTTCCTCTTTGGCGGCAGAGGCGGGATCCAGTCCGGCGGCCGCATGTTGATGGACGGCCGCGGCCGCCTGCTGATCGTCGTCGGCGACCACACTTACTATGAGTGGCAGGAGCAGGCCGACCGCTGGAAGGACGGCCCGGTCGTCGAACCCGACTTCCATCTCGGCAAGCTGGTGCGTATCCACCTGGCGAGCGGCCGCGCCGAAGTGGTCGCCGCCGGCCTCCGCAACCCGCAGGGGCTGGCACGCGATCGTCAGGGGCGCCTGTGGCAGACCGAACACGGCCAGCAGGGCGGTGACGAACTCAACCTGTTGATGCCGGAAACACACTACGGCTGGCCCTATGTCACCAACGGCCTCAACTACGGCTACGGCGTCTGGCGCTACAACCCCGTCCAGGGCCGCCACGACGGATACGAAAAGCCGGTCTTCGCCTGGATTCCATCGATCGCCGTTTCCAGCCTCATCGTCAGCGACAGCCCCTACTTTCCACTGTGGCGGAACGACCTGCTGATTGGCTCGCTAAAGGACCAATCCCTCTTTCGCGTCCGCCTTCACGAAGAAAGGGTCGTCTATGTCGAGAAGATCTACTTCGGCACACGCATCCGCGACATAACGCAAATGCCCAACGGCAATATAGCCATCCTGACCGATGACGCCAGGGTCCTCTTTCTGCGCCGTGCGCCCGTCTACTGCCAGGAAAACAACGCCTCTCGGTCGATCTTCACCCACGACGCCGACGAAGTCTGCCTCGACATCTCTGACATACTCCCGGACCCGGCAGACCCCGCCGTTCTTTCAATCCAGGATGCAAGTCTCGATTCACCGGTCATCCGTTCACTGTTTCGCGTCTATGTCGAAGATGACCGGCTGATCTACCTGCGTGGGGGCTGCAGCGAGGCCGACCTTTCCCACCGCTTCTTCCTGCACATAACCCCGGTCAACGCCGGCGACCTCGCCGAAGAGCACAGGCAACACGGCTTCAACGTTTATGACTTCAACGCAGCCGACGAACAGGTCTTCACGGCTGTGAGCGCTGCCGGCTGCGTTGCCGCCTACCCCCTGCCTGCCTACGATATCAAGCATATCTACACCGGCCAGGTCGTCCGCGAGGAAAGCCCCAGCGGCGAAATCTCCTGGAGAGGCCCGGTCTGGCACGGCGCCTACTCTCCGGCAACTGAGGCCGAAGAAGAGGAGACCGGCGCGGCGCCCTATGTGCAGGAGGGCGGCATTGTCGACCATCCCGGCAAGGCCCTCTTCGCCGCCAAATGCGCCAGCTGCCATAACCTGACGCCCGAGCACAATATCGGACCGCACCTCGAAAATGTGATCGGCCGCCGCGCCGGCAATGTCGATGGATTCAACGCCTCGGATGCAATCAGCGCCCTGGATATCAGGTGGACGCGCGACAACCTGGCCCAGTTCATCACCGACCCGGACGCCTTCGCCCCCGGCACCACAATGGGCGGCCTGACCCTGACCGAAGAGGAAGCCCGGCTGATCGCCGAGTTTCTTGCTACCGAAGAATAGCGGAAAGCATAGGTCTCCGCTCCGGCTCCGTCTCCTGCAGCCACCAGGCACGCACGATGGCACTCACCTGACAGACAGGAGCAAATACACGTTCGAAAACAGGCAAAATCACCTCGAAGAATGCGGATATGGAGGGCAGGTCTGGCCCCAGCTTTGCTCGGAGTCGCTTTCATCGCCACTCTGCTTCTTCTTCGGGGGGAACTGATGGCAGAAGCCCCCTCGCAAGAAGCGGAAAACGGCTTCTTCCTGCCCGTAACCCAGGAAATATCGACTCATCTCTACCAGATTCAGACCCTGGATGTCTGGCTTGAGAGATTCGCCGACAAGGGCGGAGCCATCGAGCCACTCGGAAACCGTCTCCTGCTGGCGACCCCAAGAGGACGCCTGGCCGTGATCGATGCCGATGGCACTTCTGCCTACCTCGAGCAACGCGTCCCCATGTATGCCTCGCCTCCAGATCAGCCCTCCACATGGGTCGGCTTTCGCGTCGCTGATATTCTGCTCAGGGAGAACGCCCCCGGCGCCTACACACTCTTCGTTTCGCATCACTACCATGCAGGCGACTGTATCGAAATCCGCATCTCTTCGATCTCGTTGACCCTGAAGAACGATAGGCCCAGTTTGCTCGGTGACTGGCACACAGTTTTCACTGCGGCGCCCTGCATCAAGACCGACCTGTTCTACTCATGGGAAGGTGAAGACCCCAAGTTCGGCGGAGGAATCCAGGTAGGCGGAAAACTACTGCTCGACGGAGCAGACCACCTTCTTTTCGCCATCGGCGACAATGCCTGGTATGAATGGCAGGTGCTGCAGACCACCGGAAACTGGCAGCGAGCGCCCGACGTGGATCCCAACACACAGTTGGGGAAGGTGGTCCGCGTCGAAGTGGCGACAGGAGAGGCCAAAACTATCGCCGCAGGCTTCCGCAACCCGCAGGGCTTCGCGCGCGACAAGGGAGGCAACATTTGGCTTACCGAACACGGACCGCTCGGCGGCGACGAGCTCAACCTTTTGAAACCGGAGCTTGACTTCGGCTGGCCCTACGTAACCTACGGCGTTCTATATGGCAACAGAATCTGGCCATTCAACAAGGTTCAAGGGGACCATTCAGGCTTCGAAGAACCTGTCTACTCGTGGATTCCCTCTATCGGCGTCTCGAGCCTGATCGCAGCTGACAGCCGCGACTTTCCCCTCTGGCAGGACGACCTTCTGATCGCGTCGCTGAGGGCCAACTCCCTGTTGCGCGTGCGCCTGCGCCAGGAGAGAGTTGTCTATTTCGAACGGATCCCGATCGGCGAGCGCATCCGCGACATCACCCAGATGCCCGATGGCCGCATCGCTCTGCTGATGGACTCCTCAAAGGCGATCTTTCTCTGGCGCGCACCGCTATACTGCCAGGCAGATTACAGGTCGGTCTCGATCTATACCTATGACGCAGATGAAGTATGTATTGACCTCTTGAGCGTCTTTGACAGTGCCGAAAGCCCTGGAATTCACTCCATTCGAGGCATGGCCGCCAGCCGTCCACATGTGAGCTCCGAGTTCGACGTTTATCTGCGCAACCGACGAATCTTCTACCTGAAGGACCCCTGCCGCGAGGAGGACCTTCAGGACAGGATTTTCCTCCACATCACCCCTGAAAGCCTGGAGGACCTCTCCGATGAATTCCGGGAACTCGGTTTTGGCGTCTACGACTTCAATGCCACGGACGAAGGCGTGGCGACCGCGGCTTCGGATGGAAAATGCGTCGTCTCGCGCGCTCTTCCCCCGTTTGCCATCAGGGCACTCTATACGGGGCAGGTCAGGCGCGAAGAGTCCGCCGACGGTGAAGTCAGATGGATAGGCCCGCTATGGGAGGCTTCCCAGTCGTTCGACGACGACGGCCCGGAAGAAGCGAAAGCCATCGCAGCCGGTACCTCACTGGCGGGCGGCCCGAGCGACCATCCGGGCGCGCCCCTTTACGCGGCGCACTGCGCTGGATGCCATAATCTGACAGCAATACACAGCCTCGGCCCCCACCTGAATGGCATCATAGGCCGCCGTGCAGGAGCGGTAGCCGGCTTCAATACCACAGACGCGCTGCGCGAGCTGGGAATCGGCTGGACGCCGGAAAACCTGGCCAAATTCATCGCCGACCCCGCCGGCTTCGCCCCGGGGGCCGACAAGGGAAACCTGGGCCTCACCGAAGAGGAAGCGCGCCTGATCGCCGATTTTCTCGCCTCGCAACAGTAGCTGGAACAGTTCAACTTTTTGTAAACATGACACCTTAGAAATGGAGAAAATTCAATGACCGACTACAGCGGCAAGACCGTCATCGTAACCGGCGGGGCCAAAGGCATCGGCGAAGCCGTCACCAGGGCCTTCGCCCAGGCAGGCGCCGACGTCTTCTGCGCCGACGTCGACAAAGAGGCCGGCGCAAAAATGGCGGCCGAAAGCCCCTCCGTATCCGGCTCGATCACCTTCGTCGACGCCGATGTCTCCCAGGCCGCTGTCTGCCAGGCGCTGGTGCGCCAGGCCGCCGCCAACGGCGGCGTCGACGTCCTGATCAACAACGTCGGCATCCAACCCCTCGACAGCTACCTCCCCGCCCACGAATTTCCCGAAGAGACGTGGGACCGCATCATCGCCGTCAACCTGAAAAGCGGCTTTCTTATGACCAAGTTCGCCGTGCCCGAAATGATGAAACGGGGCGGCGGCGTCATCGTCAACACCGCCAGCGTGCAGGGCCGTCAATCGATGAAAGGCGTTCCCGCCTACGCCGCCAGCAAAGGCGGCATGCTCTCGCTCACACAGCAGCTGGCGCTCGACTACGCCGAGCACAACATTCGCGTCCTGGCAGTCAATCCCGGCACCATCGAGACCCACCTCGCCGTCGAAAGCGTCGCCGGCGACCTGGAAGCCCTGCGCTCGGCCGCAGCCGCGGCCCACCCAATTGGCCGCATCGGCAAGCCGGAGGAGATCGCATCCGTCATGCTCTTCCTCTGCAGCGACGCCGCATCCTTCATGACCGGCGAATATATCAACGTTGACGGCGGCCTGATGGCCAAGGGCGCCTGGGCCGACTGAAGCCCGCAAGACGCCAAGAACGACTTTTCCTTGTGTAACCAATCCGTCTGGGCTGAGCCTGTCAGCCCCGGCAGGACACCAAGAGCTATCCCAAATGGGCGTAGCGCGCTGGAAAGTAAGGTCGGCTCACTCCGGACGCGCTTCGCCCAGCCGGTGATAGACCGCCTCTTTAACCGGCCTGCCGCCGCGCAGATGCTCCTCGACGATCCTGTCCAGCAAGGCATCGTCGACACAGCAGTACCAGATGCCATCGGGGTAGACCACCAGGATAGGGCCGCTGTGGCAGACCCCCAGACACGGCGTGACCCCCCGCTTGACCCGAGAAGGATTGTCATACTCACCAAGCTCGCCAAGCTTGCGGGCCAATAGCGCATAGAGCCTTTGCGCCTTCCCGTCCGGGTCGCAAAAGGGCCCTGAACATATGAAAACGTGGCGCGCGTACGGCGCCATTTCCGGCACGTCCACCGCCTGCTCCTTCTCCTCCCCAGAACTCAAAGCGCCGCCATCCCTATGCCGCCGGGTCCCACAGTGGCTCGGCCACGCCCTGCCGATGGTTCTCGAAACGGGCCATCACAAAAAGCGCGTCCGATAGACGGTTCAGATAGCGAATTGCCAACCGGTTGATCGACTCGGCGTTCGCGAGCGAAGCGGCCTCCCGCTCCGCCCGCCGGCAGACAGTGCGCGCCACGTGCAGCTGCGAAGCGCCCAGCGACCCGCCGGGCAGAATGAAGTTCTCCAGGACGCCCACAACCGGGGTCAGCTCGTCGATCAGCGCCTCCAACCGGTCCACGTGCCGCTCCTCAATCTGCGGAGGCGTGTAGCGCGCCTTGTCTTCCTCCACAAAGCAAAGGTCCGAGCCGAGATGGAACAGCTCGTTCTGAATCTCGCCCAGCGTGCCCTGAAGCCGGCTGCTCAGTCCGACCGCCAGCGCCACCCCAATCTGCGAATTCAGCTCGTCTACCGTTCCGTACACCTGTACCCGCAACGCGTCTTTGGCCACGCGCTGCCCGCCGCCCAGCGCAGTTGTGCCGTCGTCACCGCCGCGCGTGTAGATCTTAGTCAACCTTGGCATGCGTCTCTCCTCCGGCGTCCCTGCGCCTCAAATGCGCGGTCAGCCCATCCAGCGTGGCGAATTTCCTCTCGCTCCCGGCGACCTTCAGCATGTAACTCGGCCTGTCGTCCAACACACGAACCGAAACGGTACCGATCGGCCGCGCGCGGGTAGGCGCTTCTGCCGCGGCGCTGCCGGCTTCAACGTCCGGTCGGCGGCGGTCAGGACGGACGGCCCGCCGGGCGCCTTCCAGCGCATATCTCGCACCGGCAGCGGCCGCCGCGTCGAAGGAGGCGCCATTGGTTCGACCGGAATGCGCGACTTCCTCCACCGCATAGCCCACTCGCTCGAGTGCGCGGCGCGTCCAGAAAGCGGCTGCGCCTTCACCGCGGAGGAGGACCAGTCCGCAGCTCTCCTCGCGCGTGTGAAATGAGCCGCGATCGCGGTCGAAGGTCACGCCTTCAGCCGAAAAGACCCGCTCAAACGCGCCGCCGAGCACCAGGTCCTCCGGCGCGCCGTCGTAGAGCTCTCCGTCGGCCGAAAGCAGCCACAGCCGGTCCGCGTTCCGCAGCGCCAGGTCCAGGTCGTGCGTGGAGAGCAATATGGCCTGGCCGTTCTCCCGCGCCAGCCGCCGCAGCAGGTCCATCACCTCCACCCGGCGCGGCAGGTCGAGAAAGGCGGTCGGCTCGTCGAGCAACATGACGCGCGGCTGCTGGGCCAGCGCGCGCGCGATCAGGATTTTCTGACGTTCCCCATCGCTCATCTCGACGATCAGGCGGTCGGCGAGCCCGTCGGCCCGGACCGCACGCAAGGCCCAGCGCACGATCCGCTCGTCACTCTCGTTCAACGTCCCCGTCCAGCCAGTGTACGGATGCCGCCCCAGGCTTGCAAGCCCATAACCGGACATCGCCCCGACATCGACCCGGTCCGTCAGCACGACGCTCAGCCGGCGGGCCAGCTGCCCCGGACGCAGTTCCTCCAGCGGCCGTCCATCCAGCCAAATCCGACCGGACAGCGCCGGCTGCAGCCGCGCCAGCGTGCGCATGAGGGTTGACTTTCCCGCGCCGTTCGGCCCCAACAGACAGACCAGCTCGCCAGGCCGCAACCCGAATCTCAGCCCGCTGGCAATGACAGTGGCAGCCCTGCGCGTGCGGCGATAGCCTATCGAAAGAGATTCCGTTTGCAACACCTCTCGATCGCCCATCAGGCCCCCTCCTTTAGCCGGCAAATGCCTGGCGCAGATTTCGCTGGCGCAAGATCACCCAGATGACAACCGGCGCGCCGATCAAGGCGGTCACCGCGTTCAGCGGCAGCGTCAGCTGACTGCCGGGCAGCCCGGCGACAATGTCAGCCCCCAACGCCAGGGTGGCCCCCATGAATGAGACGGCGGGCAGCAGCAGCCTGTGGTCCGAACTGTGCAGCAGGCTGCGGCACAGGTGCGGCACGGCGATCCCCAAGAAGCCGATCGGCCCGCAGAAAGCGGTCACGACGCCGGCCAGCACGGCCGACGAACCAATGATTCCCAGCCGGACGCGGCGCACGTTCAGACCAAGGGAGAGCGCGTATGTCTCGCCCAGCAGCAGCGCATTGAGCGGTTTCATCAACAGATGACCGCCAGCCAGCCCGAGCAGAATCGCTGGCGCCATCACCTGAAGCTGGCGCCACGTTACCCCGCCAAACGAACCGAAAGTCCACGAGATGTAGGCCTGGATGCGCTCGACCACGCTGAAATAGATCAACACACTCACCAGCGCGCTGGTCGTATAACCGAACATGAGCCCCAGAATGAGCAGCGTCATCCCGCTCTGCACCCGGCGGGCCACCGCCATCACCAGCAGTAGCACCAGGCCGGAACCGAGAATCGCCGACAAAGCCAGGCTGGTATCCCCAGCCAGGCTGATACCCGCCAGAAGCGTCGTGCTGCCACCCAGGCCGACCGCGACACCGGCCAGAAGCACCGTAAGGGCCACGCCAAGGCTGGCCCCGGAACTGATCCCCAGCACGAAGGGCCCGGCCAGCGGATTGCGAAAGAGCGTCTGCATCTGCAGCCCGCTCACCGACAGGGCAGCCCCCGCCAGCATCGCCGTCAGCGCCTTGGGCAGGCGAAACTTCAACACAATCGTGGTCCAGGCCGTCTTGGAAGCGTCACCGCCCAGCAAGACCGCAACGATCTCATCCAGCGGTATGCGTACCGAGCCGACCGCCAGGCTTAACAGGAAGGCGGCAAGCGCAACCAGCGCCAACCCGGCCAGCATCAGACCCGGACCCAGGGCGACGCCCCGCGCCGGTTCTGCCTGCACGCCCTGGTTCGGCGTTGCAAGGGGGACATTCCCTCTACTCATCGCTCTCCCCCGCCCTCGCTGCTCCCGTCGCCGCAACTGCAAGCGCACTCCCTGCCGCCTCTCCGTCTTTCAGAACGACAGGAATGCCCGCAACCATCAGTACCACCCTGTCAGCGGCGGCGGCTAACCACTGGTTGGCCTGGCCCAACCGATCTCGAAATGCCCGTCCCAAAGGTGTGACCGGCGCCAGGCCGGTTCCGACTTCGTTGGATACGACGATTGTATCGCTGCGACAGGGCATTGCCCTCGCCGCCTCCACGAGCGCCCCAATCTCCCGCTCGACCCGTTTCTGCGCCTCTTCGGCGTACGGGTTCGCCTGATCGACCAGCAAGTTCGACACCAGCAGCGTGACGCAGTCGACCACAACGCTCGAATAGCTCCCCGTCTGCCGGCGGATCGCTTGGCCGACGTCATGCCTGGCTTCAACCGTCTGCCATTCAGCCGGCCGTTCGGCCCTGTGATTGTCAATGCGAAGCTGCATCTCCTCGTCCCCGGGATCGGCCGTGGCTACGTATAAGACGTTGCCGCCGCCGCACTGCTGCGCCATGCGCACCGCCGCAGCGCTCTTTCCGCTGCGGGCGCCGCCGAGAATCAATGTCAGGTTCCCCACAAACTCCCTTCCTGTCGACTATGCCCTAGAGCGGCCATTGCGCGACCAGCGTCACCAGGCAGAGGGTCTCGGCCACTTCACAAAGAGCGCCGTAGATGTCGCCCGTCAAACCCGGAATCCGCCTCAGCGTGAAACGAATCAGCAGCCACGCGCCGAGGCCGACCACAACAACAGCCGCGGCGGTAGCAGCGATGCCCGCCAGCGGAGCCAGAGCCGCGAGCGCAGCCGTCGTCGACGCCGAGGCCATCGCAAACTGCTGCCAACCGCTGTTCTCCTTCATCGCTCTCCCCAGCCCCGCGGCGCGGGCATATGGGTAGAGAGCGACCGCCGCGCTCATCACCCAGCGGCCCAAGAGCGGCGCAGCGATCAAAGCGGCCGGCTTGGCCCCAACACCCCCCAGGGCCCCGAACTTCAACAGCAGCAGCGTCCCTCCCGCCGCGACGGCAAAAGCGCCTACCCTCTCGTCCCGCAGAATCCGCAGGCGGTCTTCTGTCGTTCGTCCACCCAGCAGGCCGTCGACTGCGTCGACAAAACCGTCAAAGTGCAGCGCCCCGCTGCAAAGCAACCAGACGCCGAGCAGAATCGCCGCCCCAACCCCCGCGGGGAAGACGGCCTCCAGGAGTCGGTGCAAGCCGAAAAGCAGCAGCCCGATCAGCAGGCCGACGAGCGGGAAGAACGCTACCGATTTCCCCAGCTCAAGCGGCGTAATGCTTCGTCGCAGAAGCGCCGGCGCCACCGTCAGGAACTGCACTGCAACCAATGCGTCGGTCAGCAAACCCTTCACAATGCAAATGTGGCCTCAGCAAAGCGCCGCCGCATCAGATCATCTTCTGGTACGGACGTAAACACGACTACTTTATCTGCCGAAAGAACACCAACTCATGATCCGGCAGCAGATGCGGGTGCAGAATCCTCACCAGGTCCTTCAGAACCCTTTCGGGGTGGGCTGCGCCCTCTTCGTAATAGGCGTTGCCGCCGTTCTTGTTAACGTTCGCATTGTTGTTGAACAGCTGCCCTCTCTCCAGCGCTTCGAAATCCGCATAGCGAGGATCGCTGGCAACTACATCCCCGATGCTGAACCAGAAAGAGTTGTCCGGGTTTAACCAGAATTCGGCATCGGCCGCAATGGCATAGACCGATTCAAAACTGAGCGGCAGCGCCCCCACGTCCCCTTCATCTGCCCACAAATAGGCCGCGCCGGCATCCGCCAGCAGCTTGGCCATATAGCTGTTGGCCCCCGCCACATACCAGGTCCCGTTGTAGACACTGCCCAGCAGGACCGTTGGCCGCTCCGACAGCGATGCCGTCAGCCCGGCCACGCGCCGGTACTCGGCGGCAACGGCGTCAAACTCTTCAACGGCATCCGCCTCGCGGTTGAAGAAAAGGGCGATGAACTTCATCCATTCGGCACGGCCAAGCGGGTCCTGCTCGACAAAGTCGCCGTTGAGCGCCACCGGTATGCCCGCCTCCAATAGCGCCGGGTGCGTGTCATAATCGGCGAAACCCGTTCCGTAGGTCATCACGAGGGCGGGGTCCAGGTCAAGGGTCAACTCAACATTGACTCCCGCGCCGCCGCCAATTTCCGCGATCTCACCGGCCTCGATTCGGGCCCGCACAGCCTCGTTTGTCGTCCACACGTAGCTGTCGATCCCGATCAGCCGGTCTATCAGCCCCAGGCTATCCAGGGTTGGCAGATAGGTCGTGGACATGGCAATCATGTCGACAACAGGCACCTCGATAACGTCGCCATCCACGTCCTGCGGCGCCGGCGTGCCGCACTGCACAAGCAGGTAGCGGAAACTCTCCTGCGCACCTTGCCACGGATTGGCGACAGTCACTATCTTGAAATTGTTGTGATATTCGACCTCGAACCCGGTCGCGAATGAGACCGACAGCTTCTGGGGAAAGTAGTCGATCGAAGGGTCATACGAGTCGGCGCAGCTTCCCTCCAGATTCGCCGACAGGGATGAAGCCGCAGCAGACCCCGACGCGGTGACAGCATCCGGCGCCGACTGGTCCCCGATTGGCGCGGCAACGCATCCGCTGAGCAACAGCAGAACAGTTACAAGAAGCCGGCCTGGCAAGGTTGGCATCTTACTCTCCTCTTTTGTGGGTACAATCCATATCATTTGCCCTCGCCGCGCCGCGTGAAACAGCCCCAGAAACTGAAACGTCCGATCTCTTGCGAGATCGGACGATTTCGGTTATGTCTTGCCCCAATTTGCAGGCTTCCCTCCGTCACCCAATCCTCGAGATGTTTCAAGAGCGCGACAGAGGCGGTCGACCTGGCTTGGGAGCTCCCCTGGCGATTCGATTCTCGCACAGACCCTCGCTAATAACGAGGTTCAGGGTCGTAATCCCTTACAGTTGCGGGACAGCGCCGGACTCTCACCGGCTTCGCCTTCTCAGCCCATGGCATCCGGACCATGGGCACCTCTGGCGTCAGTTATTCAGTTGTGGCCCCAGTGTAATGCCAAGAGCGTAAGAAGTCAACTACTGCCGAACTGAGTGCGCGCCGGGCCCCCAGGGAGCGCCTGTCCTTTGCGCATTGGACCACTTTTGGCATACTGTTGGCAGTCGCAATTCAGGTTCGCTCTATCAGCCGATAGCCAGCCAAGCGCAACACAGTCCACCATGCCAATCTACGAGTATATCTGCCAGCAATGCGATCACCGCTTCGATCGACTGTGGCCAACTGCGGCCGCAGCGGAGGGTCAGCAGCCGGTCTGTCCCAGCTGCGCGAGCACAGCCACACGTCGGGCCATCTCGCAGGTATCGGTGCTGGGGGCTCTGGGCGGGCTTACGCCACAAGAGCAGAGCGCAGCCGGCGCCGAATCAGCCAGGCAACAATCGTTTACGCCAAAGGATCAGATTCAGTCATTGCAGGCCAACAGGCAGAAGAAGCGCGAGCAGGGCCGATGAACGGACAGGTCCCCTTCGGTGTCGCCGACTATTTCTGGGATGAGGCGCGCAATCGGCAGCGCCTCCTCGACCGATTGATGGAGACCTTTCGCGCCTGGGGCTACGGCGACGTTATTCCGCCCATGTTCGAGTTCGATGCAAACCTCAGCGCGCAGTATGACGATCGGCTGCGCTCCGACATGTACCGCTTTCTCGACCGCGACGGCAGCACCCTCTCCCTGCGCCCGGAGTTCACGACTTCAGTCGCCCGACTGGTCGGCGCCCGGCTGCACGACTGGCCAATGCCGCAGCGCTTCTGCTACGGTGGCAGCGTTTTCCGCTACCTGGAACCACAGGCCGGTCAACAGCGCGAATTCTGGCAGGCAGGCGGCGAACTGATCGGCGCGCCCACGCCCGCCGCCGACGCGGAAATCCTTGCCCTCACCGCCGCGAGCTTGCAGATCGCGGAGCTGACCGACTACCGTCTGATCGTGGGTCACATCGGCTATTACCGCAGCCTCCTGCAGGCGCTGGCGCTGACGCAGGAGCAATCGCAACGCCTGCAATATGCGCTGAACCGCAAAAGCGAACCCTTGCTGGCCGAATTCCTGCGCGATACGCCCTTGCGCACCGGACAGCGGCAGGCGGTCGAAACGCTGCCCCACCTGGTCGGCGGCGACATTGATAGCATCCTGTCGCAGGCCGAGCGGCATATCCAGAACAGTGGGATGCACGGGGCCCTGCAGAACCTGCGCCGCATCGTCGAAGCCCTCGCCGGCTATGAAATCCTGGACAAGCTGATAATCGACCTGACCGAGATCCGCAATCTCGGCTACTACACGGGCATCTCATTCGAGGCCCTGGCGCCGGGGCTGGGCACCGCAGTCGGCAGCGGCGGGCGCTATGACGAACTCGTCGGCCACTTCGGGCCCCCGCAACCAGCGGTCGGTGTGGCCCTGGGCGTAGACCTGCTGCAGCTGGCGCGCAGTCGCCAGGAAGCGGGCGAGGCGAAAGACAGCCCCCGCCGCTGTCGCCCCGCTCTGGCGCTTGCACAAGGGAGCCCGGCCGCGCTGGCCAAAGTGCAGATGCTGCGCGCGGCCGGCCTGCCGGTCCAACTGGACGTAAACGGTTTGTCAGTCGATTCCGCCCTGGAATATGCCGCGCAGATCGGCATTCGCGACGTTCTCCAGTGGGACAATGGCTTTCTCCATCACCGCAGCGACGGTGAAGGCAGATTTGCCCTTCTCGGTCCGCTCGATCAAAGCCGGCTAGCGCCCGCTCGCACTGCGCGCCCGGGAGAGCCCCGCCTGTGAGCCAGTCAACGGGCGCCCCCGCAGGTGATCCTGCCCAAATACTGGAGCGATCCCGCTTGCCGGCCGGTCAGACGGCCACTGTCCAGTCCCTGCTGTTCGCCCTGCCCAAAGGGCGGCTGGCGCACGATAGCCTCAATTTCCTGAAGCTGGCCGGCCTGTCGGTTCCCACCGATAGCGCCAGCCGTAAACTTGTGCTGCCGGCCGCGGACGGCTCTATCGGCTTTGTGATGGCCAAACCACGCGACGTGCCCACCTATGTCGAGCACGGCGCAGCCGACCTGGGAATCTGTGGGCTGGACGTGGTGCGGGAGACCGACCGCGCCGTCTACGAGCCGCTGCTTCTCCCGTTTGGACACTGCCGTCTCTGCCTGGCCGGCCCCGCAGATTGCTCGCCGCGACAGGTAGACGCCACGGCCGAGCGCCCCGAACTGGTCTCCGCAGAAACAGCATCATCTCCAGGGGCGACCGGGACGCCCTTGCGCTACATGAGCCAGCCACGCATTGCGACCGAGTTCCCTCGACTTACACGGCAATACTTCGCCGCGCGGGGTGTCAACGCCGAGATCATCGCCCTGGGCGGCTCTGTCGAATTGGGTCCCATTCTCGGCTTGGCCGACCTCATCGTCGACATCGTCCAGACAGGTGAGACGCTCCGCCTTAACGGGCTTGTCGAGATGCGCACAATTCTGCAGAGTCAGGCCGTGCTGTTGGTCAACCGCACCTCATACCAGCTCAAAGCAACCGCCATCAACCGAATTATCGAGCGCATGGGCAGGCTCACAACATGAGTGTTGACCGGCCGGCTCTCAACAAACCGGAGAACCCTCGCAGATTGGCGGCCGACCACACGGCCAATAGGGACCACTTGTGCCCGAAATAAACGCATCACCTCTGATTCAAGGCGCCAAGTTTGTCGCCTTGCGGCCCTTCGGCGATGAGCGGGGCAAATTTCTGGAGACCTTCCGCAAGGAGTGGTTTCCTGAACGTAGTTGGGAACGGGTGCAGTCGAATGTCAGCTATTCGAAAGCGGGCGTGCTGCGCGGGCTGCACTTCCATTTCCACCAGGTGGACTACTGGTTCTGCGTGCAGGGAAGGATCCAGGTAGCGCTCGCCGATCTCCGGCCCGACAGCCCGACGTTCCGTCAGACGGAAACCGTCGAAATCGGCGAGCGCTACCCCTTGGGCGTTTTCATCCCGGTGGGCGTGGCGCACGGTTTCCTGGCCCTGACAGATGCCGCGCTCGCATACAACGTTGACAACTATTACGACAGCAGCGACGAGCATGGGGTCGCCTGGGACGACCCGGATCTGGCCGTGGACTGGCTCGCCACAGCTCCTCTCCTGTCTGAAAGGGACTGCTCCAATCCCCCGCTGGCGGAGTTGCCCGTAGCCAACCTGCCCCGCCTGGCCTGAGTCAAACTAAGGCGTTCGCCGCCAGGAAAAAGCCATGAACGAAACCGCTCCCCCCTTCTCTCCCTCGGACAGCACGGCGCCGCAACATGTGACGGACGAATTTCGCAAACTGCCCGCCGTCGACAGTCTGTTACGTCGCGCCGAAGTAAGCCCCCTGGTCGCCGAATTTGGAACCGGCCCGGTCACCGCCGCCGCCCGCTCTGAACTCGACGCCGCACGCAACGCCATTCGCGCTGGAGCGGCCGCCCCAACCCGGGAGCAGTTGGCGGAGCGCATCTCAGGCAGCCTTCTCGCCATCGAGACCCCGTCGCTGCGCCCTGTCATCAACGCCACCGGCGTCCTGATCCACACAAATTTGGGGCGCACCCCGCTCAGCCAGGCCGCCCAAAATGCCGTCGTCGAGCTGGCCAAAGGTTACAGCACACTCGAATATGACCTGGAGGCCGGCGGCAGAGGCAGCCGGCACCGCCACCCCGCCCGGCTGCTTTCCGAGCTGACTGGAGCGGATGATGCCCTGGTCGTCAACAACAATGCCTCAGCCGTCTTTCTGGCCTTGTCAGCTTTGTGCCAGGGCCGGGAAGTGATCGTCAGCCGCGGCGAGCTGGTCGAGATCGGAGGCGGATTTCGCATACCGGATGTGCTGCGCCAGAGCGGCGCGACGCTCGTGGAGGTCGGCACGACCAACCGCACGCACCCACACGACTTCGCCAATGCCATCAGCGGTCGCACTGCCGCGCTGATGCGCATTCACGCCAGCAATTTCAGGCAGCTCGGCTTTGTGAGCAAACCGCAACTCAACCAGCTGGTCACGATCGCACAAGCTCAGTGGCCAGAAGAAAGTCCGGACCCGCCCCCAGCAACAGACCCCGAGCGGGTTTCTGTCACAGGCGACCGCGCCACGGCGAAACGACTCCATTCCGAACAACCCGATGCTGAACGACCCCTCGTAATTGACGACCTCGGCTCAGGCACCCTCCTGGACACGACCCGCTTCGGCCTCGCCGCCGAGCCCATGGTACAGCACAGCGTGCAAGCGGGCGCGGATATCATTACCTTCAGCGGCGACAAGCTCCTGGGCGGACCGCAGGCCGGGCTGGTCATTGGCAAGTCCAAACAGATTTCACGGCTGCGCGCACACCCGTTGGCGCGCGCACTCAGGGTCGACAAAATGACGCTCGCCGCGCTGGACGCGACGCTGCGCGCCTATCGACGCGGCACGGCGACCACCGAGATTCCTGTTTGGCGCATGATTGAGCAGCCCGCCGAAGCCGTGCGGCGGCGCGCACACGTATTGCAGAAGCATTTGAGCGCGGCCGGCATCAACGCCACTCTTGTCGGCGGTGAAAGCACGATTGGCGGGGGCAGTCTGCCGGGTGAAACGCTGCCAACACATCTGCTCGCCCTCGATACCACCCAGCCGGACGGATCGGCCGCGGCTCTGAGGCAAAACGATCCACCTGTGATCTGTAGAATCCAGAACGATCTGTTGTTGTTCGACCTGCGCACGGTTCTGCCGGAGCAGGAACACGAGCTGCTCGAAGCACTCGCCGTCAGAACCATCGCCAGCAGGCGTTAAACCGAAACTATCGTGACCCTCGTCTATCTGAAACTCGGCGGCTCACTCATCACCGACAAGCGCCGCGCCGAGACCCCGCGCAGGGACGTGCTCAAACGCTTGAGCGACGAGATTGCCCAGGCCACGAGGGACCGCCCTCAACTTCGGCTCGTGCTCGGCCACGGAAGCGGCAGCTTCGGACACGTAAGCGCCCGGCGCTACGGCACGCGCGAAGGTGTCCGCAGCCCGCAAGAGTGGCTCGGCTTCGCCGCGACCGCGGATGCCGCAACACGCCTTACACGCATCGTAGTTGCCCATCTGCTCGAAGCCGGACTGCCCGTCTGGTCAATTCAGCCGAGCGTCTCACTGCGTTGCGTGGAAGGCAGCATCATCAAAGGACCGGCGGAGACAGTACGCCTGGCCCTCGATCGCGGCCTGCTGCCGCTTGTGCATGGCGACGTGGCGCTGGACTCCGTGCGCGGGGGAACGATTGCAAGTACCGAGGAGATCTTCGAATACATGGCCGCGCAATTGCCGCCGGCCCGAATCATCCTCGCCGGCGAAGTCAACGGAGTCTACACCAGCGATCCCTTGCAGGATGCATCCGCCACTCTTTTGACCGAAATCACACCCCTTTCATTCGAAACGCTGCAAGCTGCCCTCGGCGCCAGTCACGCAGCGGACGTAACCGGAGGCATGGCCGCGAAAGTCCGGCAGTCACTTTGTATGGTCCGCACTCTTGACGGCCTGCAGGTGGTCATCTGCGGCGGGCTGGCGCCCGGAGCGGTCTACGCCGCGTTGACCGACCTCGCCAATCCGCCCGGTACGCTTGTCCACGCCGGTGCTTCACAGAAACTCACCCGACCCCATATTCTCGATAATTAGGATTCCGGCAGCGAACCAGGCAAAGGGCAGGCCTCTCTTGCCCGGCCCGCTTCTCCAGGGCGCAGAAAGGTTTGGCCCGAACCATTTGCCTGCTTTTTTGGCGTCCGAGTATAATAAACTCTGAAGAGACTGAAACGACTACCAGGAACCGCGCCGACTGCCCGCGTCGCCTTCGCCATCGCCGGAAGCTCCTCCGGCAATCGGCGAACAGGGTCTCTTGACGCCGGGCGGCTGTCCGAATGGACATCACTTTCAAGCGCGGTTCCCTGAATGGAGAGACGGATAGGGGCAACCACAACAGCTCCTCCTCTTGACTTGGAGTAAGAACGCGGATGTTTCTGACAATCGTATCCTTTTTCCTCCTCTTGGGCGTCCTGATTTTCTTCCATGAGCTGGGGCACTATCTGGTAGCGCGACGAAACGGAATCGAAGTTGAAGAGTTCGGCGTATTCGGCTTTCCCCCCCGTCTGATCAAGCTCTTTACTTACGATGGCACGGTGTTTTCTATCAACGCTATCCCCTTCGGCGCCTTTGTGCGGATGAAGGGGGAGGACATGGCAGACATCAGCCCTGGCTCCTTCAACGCCGCGCGCGGGCGGGGCCGGGTCCTAACCCTACTCGCCGGGCCGGCGATGAATCTGCTGCTCGCCATCTTCTTCTCAATTGCAAGCATCTTTTCCGGCTTCCCAGCAGGGGCTGCCCACCCTCGCCTGGGCCAAATCCCATCAGACACATCCTTTATGGGAGCTGCGATTGAGCCGAACGACACCCTCATCCGCCTGAACGGACGTCCAGTTTACATCGACGTGCGCAGCGGAGAACTCCTGAACCAAAAGCGGCGCCATTCGCCAATCGTAGCCGAGGTCGGTACAGTCGTAATCCTTCGTGATCAGGGACTGATCACTATGCAGGTTCCCTTCGCGACACAAGATGACCTTGAGCGCCTCTTGGCAGAGCAGCCCTCCGACGCCGCCCTGTTGACCAGGATTACCCAGGTCGCTCCCGGCAGCCCGGCAGAGGAAGCAGGAATGCTGCCAGGCGATCTCTTTTACGCGGTGAAAGGTGAGGTCGTGACAGCCGAACACGGCCTGAGCGACATCGTACGGGAGCATCTGGGCCAGACGATTACCGTCACATTATTGCGCGGCGATCAACTCCTCACGCGCCAGGTTTTGGCTCGACAGGATCCGCCGCCGGGCCAGGGCGCAATGGGCGTCGGCATAAGCGGCGTGCTGATGCTGGTTACGCTGCCGTTCCTTCAGAGCATTTGGCTCGGAATTGTCAGCATTTTCGACTACCTCGAGGCGATCATTTCACTGCCCATGATGCTGATCGCAGGGCAACTGGCGCCTCAGGATGCAGCGCTGTCAGGCCCGGTAGGAATTGCCCAACTTGTGGGCGGCGCCGTTAGCGCAACCGCAGATACCGGACTGTGGTTCCCCGTCTGGCAATTGGCTGCAATTATCAGCGCCGGCCTCGCAATCGCAAATCTACTGCCAATTCCTGCGCTGGATGGCGGCCGTCTGCTGTTTATACTCATAGAAAAGCTGCGCGGCCGTCGCATTGCCCCAGAAAAGGAAGGAGTAATTCATCTGGTCGGTTTCATACTCCTGTTGGGGCTGATGGTAGTCATCACCATCAATGATATTCGCTCGGGCCCGCAAGGCATTGACTGGTTCCACCTGCTGGGTCAATGACAACGCTGACATATCCTGTCTCCCCCTTTAGTGTAGTACCGTGCGGGAAAAATGGCTTTCGATGAAACCGGGCTATCGGACGACGGTACCGATAGATTCATTCCAGCCCAACCGGAAAACAGACCGCCCGCACAGACCCCTTCCTGGGGCGCGAAACGCTGCCCCGCCTGCCAAGCCTCTGTACTGCATAACCAGATCGTCTGCGCCGAATGCGGCACAAGGCTGGCGCCGCGCATTACAAGAATCCGCTGTCTCCGCTGCCGCAAGCGCGCTACCTCCGACCATGTGATCTGCCCGAACTGCGGCCGCCAACTGCGGGCAGCCCCTTCCCGGCTTCTGACCATGGGAGCGCCGGCTCTGCTGTTGGGCGCGCTGGCCATTACGCTCATCGCACGCGACGCGCCCTCGTTCCTGCGAGACAACGACAGCCTGCCACTCATCCAGAACTTCGAAATCACACCGGTTGTGGCCGACAGCGAGCCTAACGTTAGGCCCGCGCGCGATAGTCTGGCGCCCGCGGTCGTGCAGAGCGGTGTCGGTCAGGCCGCCGGCTCGTCTTCCGAAAACGGGGCTTCCCCATCCGGCGCGCTTCCGACCCTTTCCCCAACTCCGCAAGAATCTGACTCGCCAGCCGCGGGAACGCAGGCCGATGATTCCGTCAATCAAGCGACGGCTACACCGGCGGCACAGGCGATGCAGCCCGCCGAGACTCCCACGGCTGTAGTCGAAGAGGCTGTTGTGACACCGTCGCCAACGCCCTCGGCGACTGCCTTAGAGACCCCAACTCCTGCCCCATTGCTGATAACCTATACCATACAGGCGGGCGACATTCCAGCTGATATTGCTAGAAACTTTGGTATCAGTACGGCCGAACTGATGGAAGCCAACAACATGTCCGATGCGGAAGCAAGAAACCTGCAGCCGGGGCAGGAGATCGTAGTCCCCTTCCGGGCCCAGGCAACGGCGACGCATACACCTACGGCTACGCCCGCGGCCACCGCGACCGCGACGCCGCCCGGATAGCAAACAGGTTTCGCGCACAACCCTGTATCTGTTCATCTGGCGACAGACCGAAAGTGGTATATAATCTGAACGGCCCACCCGAACCATGACGATCCGACACCCGATAGATTGCGATTTCCCTGTGTGAGGCAGCAAGTGAGCAACCCGGCCCGGCCGCTAAAAGGCGCGCAAACCCAACCAGGCCCGGCAAGTTCTGTCGAAATTCTGTTGGCCCAACTGCAGGAGGATGGCGTGCCCCCCCAAAGTCAGGACCTGGCCGTCCTTTCCGACCTGAGCCTGCCAGACTTGCAGCGCGTGCGGGAGGCGTGGACAACGATAGAGGACGCCAGTCGACTTCGTGTCGTGCAATCGCTGGTGGATGAAAGCGTCGACAACATCCATCTCCAATTGGGACGGATTCTTCGCCTGGCCCTGAGCGACCCGCTACCCGACGTCCGCATCCTGGCGGTCCGGGGGCTGTGGGAGGACAGGGAGGCCGATCTTGTTGGACCACTGATCCAGATGCTTAACAACGATCCCTACGACACAGTGCGCGCCGCCGCGGCCGAAGCGCTTGGCGCGTTCGTGCTCGCAGGCGAGTTGGACGAACTCTCTCCAGCGCTGGCGATGCGCGCCGAGGACGCTCTTCTCGCTGTCCTGCACGCGGAAATGGAGCCGCTTATCGTCCAGGCCTGCGCACTGGAAAGCATCGCCTTTTCAGGAGAGACCGGTGTACGCGAGCTCATCGAAGACTGCTACTATTCTCGCTACAAAGAGATGCGGGTTGCAGCATTGCGTGCCATGGGGCGTAGCGCAGACGTCCGCTGGCGCTCCACGGTTCAGTCCGAACTGGAAAGCCCTGAAGCGGAGATGCGGGCCGCCGCGGCCAGAGCCTGCGGTCAACTCGAGGCCTATGACGCGCTCGAGGCACTTATCGAGCTCCTGAACGACGACTACAAGCCGGTGCGATTGGCCGCGATTTTCGCACTGGGACGGCTCGGTGGACGACAGGCAAGGGAATTGCTGGGCGCTATCAGTACAAGTGACGACCCCGAAGAGTCGAGTTCGGCCGCCGATGCACTGGAGGAGGCTCTCTTCTATGGAGATGCCGACGGAATCCCGTTATTTGACGAAACGCTTGAGAACAGGGAGGACGAAGCTGACGATTTGGAGGAGTGGTGAACCTGAAACTCAAACGCCTTGTGCGAACCAGCAGTTCGGAACAGTACGCCTTGTTCGACTTGGCCCAGACCGATGAAGATGACCGGCCAGCCACGATAGGCAAGCTCGATCTTCACTACACCGGTGAGGGCACCTACGGGACGATTCTGCTTTGGGACATCGCCTCCCAGAGGATGGACCCCGAACGGAGGCGGGTCTTCGTTCGTTCGCTTCTCAGCGAGCTTGTTGTCCCGATGGGCCTGCCCAATGAGTTCGTCTTCGAATTCTTTGCCCCCACCTTGGACCAGTACGAACTGTTCCACAACCTCGACGAGGATAGCGGGGAAAAGCAGGAAGATGCAAACGCTGATAACTGAGCTTGCTAAATGCTGGGACAAATTGAAACCGCCCGATTGAATTGGACACGATGACAGACAACGAACGAGGCCGACGTAATTCCAGGAGCAGCGGTTCAAGCGCCAACTACCGGACTACCCTCAATGAGAGCGCACGCCTGTTGCGCGCCAACCGTCCCGGAGAAGCGATTGCTGTGCTGGAGCCTCTGCACGAGGACTTGCCGAACGATCCCGATATCGCCATCAATCTCGGCGGAGCGCTGATTTTGCAGCGGAAGTGGACGAAAGCAGTCAAAATCCTGAGAAAAGCCGTTGATGCATCGCCTGACAACGTACTGCTTTGGACAAACCTGGCGGCTGCATATTTGGGACGGCTCGAGACTTCCGGCCCGAAACACCAGGCACGTGCCATTCGCGCCTACGAAAAAGCCCTCTGGCTCGATCCCAGTGCCGCCAATGTCCACTATCACCTTGGATTGATATACAAGCAGCAAGGCAATTTGAGCAGGGCTTCGGCTCTGTTCCAACGGGCTCTTGAGATCAACCCCAGCGACCGCGACGCACAATTCTGGATGGATAAGCTTAGCGCACAACTGGTCGAGAGAGCTCGTGGCGAGGAAAGTGAAGATGGTCGAGGGCCGCGCCCGTCGGCCGAAAACGGGAACGACTCGTCAAAATGACAGCAGACCCGTCGGTATCGCAGACAGCCGCCGCCGATACAACGCCCGCAACCCAATCGCATCCGCTGCCGCGCTGGCGCGAACGGCCGGAGCGCGTAGCCTGGATCGTGCTGTTGGGCTCGTTTGCCCTCCTTCTCATTGTGTTGATCGGAATCCCCCTGGGTTTGCGCAATCTCTACCACTCGGCCGCGGTAAGACAGTCCCTTCGATTCGAAACGACCATCGGGACGGTTCTCCTTTACCCACCGCGTTCCGACCAACCGATTGCCCTGACCGGCAGGCGCGATGGCATCGGAGAAGGCAGCCGCCTGGAAACAAGAGGCGCAGCGACGCAAGGTGCACTTGGCCTTCCTTTGACTAGCCAGAGCGATAAACTGATGGGAACAATCCTCCTCTATCCCAACACATCTCTCGAAATCTTGCGTAGCCGACGCCCCTACTTTGCCGGCAGCAATCAACCGTACACCGTGCGCGTCCGCCTCCGAGAAGGACAGGTGCGGCTTTTCACAAAGAGCTCAATTGATCGTCAGGTTGAAGTCCAGATTGAGACTCCGCACGGCGAAGCCCTCCTGGAGGAAGGAAATTACGCCCTCCTGGTCAACGCAGAAGGCACCGAAGTCGTTGTCAAACAGGGGCTGGCCAGAATCTCCCAGCCCGAACAGGACGCAATTGTGATTGAACCCGGTCTTCGCTCCTGGTTGCTGGAGGACGGAACAACCTTGCCTCCTGTTCCTGCCGAACACAACCTGCTGCGAGACGGTGCACTCAACGGCCCGATTGGACAGGATTGGGTAGACTACTTCGATCCCCCCTATACAACGCCCGGCACGGTAGCATTTCTCGAACAGGACGGGCGGCAGGTGGCCCGCTTTTATCGCATTGGGGAAGACGGTATTCATACTGAAGTGGGCATTCGCCAGGTTGTCGACGAAGCCGTCCATAGCTACGATTCCCTTGTCATCAGACTCGACGTAAAACTGAATTGGCAGACTCTGGCAGGCGCCGGCGAGAAAAGTTCTGAGTTTCCCTTGCGCGTCGAAATCACCTATACGGACATATACTCAAAAGTAGAAACGTGGGGCTGGGGCTTTTATAACACCGACCCAAGACCCGACTACCCGCTATTTGGCGGAGAACAGATTGATCTATTCACTTGGCATTCCTTTGAATCCGGCAACTTAATTGAAGAGCTTGAAGCAACGCGTCCGGCGCGCATCGACAGCATCCGAATCTATGCCAGCGGGTGGAACTACGAGGCATTGGCCAGCGACGTGGGGCTGATTGTCGAATGACGCGTTGGCGAAAGTACGGTCGACCTGGCTGGCTGGCTGCAACGGTCAGCCTTTTTCTTTCCCTCGCCTCCTACCAGCTGGGACTCCCCGGACTCCACTACGATGAAGCCAAAGAGGCGGGCGTCAATGCAATGGAGTTGCTCCATCGCGCGCCGGTAACCGCGTTTCGCAGCGCAACCGTTTCGTTTTTCGGGACGGACTTGCCCTTGATGGTGCAGGATTACATCGGGGCCTTGAACGTCTACCTGGCTGTGCCCATTCTGGCAATAACCGGCGTCGGAGTGCCCAATCTGCGATTGCTGCCGCTCCTTCTCGCTGTTCTCGGCCTGCTGGCGCTCGAACGCACGATTTCAGAGTGGCTGGCCTTTTGCGACCGCAGCCCCGCGCCCACCGCACCAATCGCTCCCGCCGCCCTCGCTTGTCTGACTTTGTTGGCCGCCGCACCGAGCTTCGTCTTCTGGCAGCGACAAGGCATTTTCGTAACAAACGCCACCTTTCCTCTCACCTTCGCCTGTATGTGGCAATCCATCCGCTGGCTGCGCCTGGGGCAAGCTCGCAACCTGATCCTGGCCGCCCTTTGTGCCGGGTTGGCTCTTTACGCCAAACTGCTGGCCGCCTGGATCATACTGCCGTTCAGCCTGGCGTGCGCCGGATGGTGGCTATGGCAACGCCCCAGCGCTCCCCACCAATCCAACCAACGGGAAAAACCGTTTGGCCGCCCGCATTTGCTGTTTCTCCCCGCTGCTCTCGCCTTCCTGCTTCCTCTGACCCCCTTTTTCCTCTTCAACATCCAAACCGGGGGTACACTGTCTTCCATTACCCAAAATATCGGCAGCAGCTACTACGGCGTAAACAACGCTGCCATCCTGTCCAATGCGACCTTGCGCTGGCAACAGTTGGTCCAGACTCTATCCGGCAGTCACTTCTGGTATCTCGGTGCGGTCCACCAAAGTCCTATCGCGCCCTGGTTGGCGCTGGCGTCGCCGGCCGCAGTCCTGGCGCGTCCCAATGGCCGCCGCATGGTCGGACCGCCGCTCCTTCTACTGATCATGGCGTTCGCCTTCAGCCTCTTCACAATAAGCGACCTGTTTGTCACACACTACGCGCTTCTGCACCCGTTGGCAGTTGCCGTGACAAGCTTGGCTCTGTGCGAACTTTGGCGATGGTTCGCCTCCTACGAACGGACTGAGTCGGGGAAGGCAATTCCTGACCATGGTCACGGTTGGCGTTGGACTGCGCTCCGGCATTCGCTGTCAGGTCGCCCGCCATTCCACCACCTCGCCCAGGCGCCGGCGCTTCGACTTCTCCTCGCGCTCCTCGTCAGCGCTTGTTTCCTGCTCGATCTGCGGGCGACAATGGCCTATCACACGGCTCTGTCCCGCAGTGGCGGGCTGGTAGATCACTCGGACGCCACCTACCACCTCGCCTTCGATCTTCGCTACAGCGGGCTGGGCGCGCCGATCGTGTTGGATTGGGGCATAGAGGCCCCGATCCGCTTTCTGAGCGCAGGTACCGTTTCGCCGATTGAAGTTTTCGGTTACGCTTCCCTCCTTGAGCCTGACGAGGCCTTTGACCTGCGAATTGAGCCTTTCCTGGACAACGCAAACAATGTCTATTTGCTGAGAACACCGGGGAACGAACTGTTCCAGGGACGCCGCGCCGCTTTCCAACGCCTGGTTGAGGAGAGGAACGGCCACCTGCAACGGGAGCGGGTGTATGCCCAACGCGACGGCACTCCGTTGTACGAGCGCTGGCGGGTGTCTTACTGAGTCTGTTGAGTTGATCGCACTATGGTGCTAAGATGTAAACACGAAAACGTGCATTTCCTGACGGGCGAACAATGTACAGGCACATCTCTTCCGGCCTGAGCGGGAGCGAAAAGGACGTCGCTCCCGCCCAGCCATTGCGAACCGCCAAAGTAGCCGTCGACCTCTTCCGAGTGACGGCCCAAATGGGGCGGATGCGAGCAGTTCCTGCGCTGCTTACACCGGTCTTGTGGGCCGCGGCAACCGCGCGCTGGCAGGTTGAAACTGTCAGCATCTGGCGGGCCCTGGCTCTGCTGTTCAGCTTCGGCGCGCTGGCGCTGGCATGCAACTTCCTGGGCGCCTACGTGGACTACAGGCGCCATTCAAACTTCGACGCACTGTCCCATGCCCCTGAAAACGAATACAAGCCTCCTGTGCAGACCCGCACCCTGCTCTTCGACGGGTACGACTGGATGCAACAGGGTCTCTTGCGCGCAGCGACCTTTCTCAGCCTCGGTTTGATGGCAGGGACAATCTTCGCGCTGGCGGCGCTCTGGCTGGGCTTCTTCGTCGGATGGCCCTTCTGGTTCTTCGCTCTGATCAGCGGCCTGATGTGCGGCGCCTCTATCTGGCCGAACATCCGCTACGCCCGCAGACTGTGGTGGCTCGGCGACATCTCCTTTTGGCTGGGAATGGGCGTCCTTCCACTGCTGGCGACCTACTTCGCCCTTACCGGCGCCGTGACCCGCCCCCTTCTTTGGATTGCATTCGCACCGTCCACTTTTGCCTGGCTCGCCTACCTTTCCTACTCATTCTATAGCTGGCACAGGGACTGGCGGATTCGAAGACGCACTCTGGTCGTTGTCTTCGGGCCCGAACGCGGCCTCGACATCGCGGCAATTGTCTCCGTCGTCGGATTTGTCGCCCTGATTCTGCTGATGGCGACCGGCGCAGTCCCTGTTTGGACAATTCTCGTCCTGGGCGCTTTCCCCCTCTTCCTCAGGGCATTCGCCCGCGGGCGCGTCTGGCCTTTCTCCAGACAGGCTGGCATTGCAACAGTAGAAAACGCTATCAACGGGGTGATCTTAGCCGGACTGCTGTGGCTGATTCCCCTATGGCTCGCTTGACGGCAACGCGGCTGCGTTTGCCACCGCCAACAGGAAATTCCGGGCACCCCAGGCCGCAGTATCGACCTGTCCAGCTACCAGCCGGGACGGATCTGCTACCTACTTGACCGACCCTTTCACATTGCGGACGACGGCATGTAATCGTGTCCCGCCGAGTGCAGCAAGAAGCTCGACCTCAACTTTTTCCTGCTTCGATTCATGGCAGAACTAACCCGTAAAGAGTTCTATGACCTGGCTGACCAATGCCGTGAACGAGCGCTGGAGCTGGCCCGCTTTGACCAGAACAGGGTCAACCGACATCAATGCCGCCAGTTCAACTCGTGGTTGGCCAGGCTGAAGACATACGACCAGCTGGCGCCCGGCCTGCAGGATGTCAGCGCAGCACGCCCCATCACCCGCTATGACCTGATGATAGGCGCCTTCCTGCTCTGGCTCGTTTCGCTTCTATTTCTGAGGGAACAACTGGGGATTGCGGGGACACGGATTCTGGCCTTCAGTATGTGGGGGCTGGTCATTCTCCTCTACTTTCTGCCCGAATCCCTCTACGGCACGACGGTTGAACTGTTGGAAGCGAAAGTCCTTCGTGTTGTCGAGACCTTGGAAACGCTGCTGGTCTCGCAGGAAATGGAGGTCACCGAGGCCGTCTTCTTCAAAATCAAAGAAAACCTGAACACCGCCCGCCGCGAGCTCCGCCAGCAGATTCATCTCGCCCACAGCCGCTGACTGCTCAGTTCCAAGTGACGCCTCGCCAAACGTGTTACATCCACATTCTCAGTCACCCGCCGGCCTGGCCTGCTTCGCTACTCCCACAATCTGGTCCAGGACGTCGGTTACTTCCTCATCCAGGTCTTCGGGCTTCGCCAGTGCAGCCAACCGATGATAGGTCGACTTACTCATGGGATTGGGGTGCCCAATGCGGTTGTAGAACTCCACGAATACTCGATCAAGAAAGTCACTCCCCTTGCCTTCGCGCCAGAAATCGTCGTTTGGGTTCTGCAACGCAATTGGAGGGACGAGAAATTGAATGACATCATCCATAAGATCGATTCGTCTGATCCGTTCTTGCTCTCTGTTTTGCCCAAAAATCGGGCCTGGCTCGGGCCATTCATCAGTTACTGTGGATTTGGCGTATTCACGCAAAACAGTTGGCGAAGCCAGGTAGTTTTCGATTTCTCTTTTCTTCCACTGAATTGCCAGCAAGGAAGAACTAGCTTCACCAACTGGCACGTCGCGGTCATTGATTACGATTCCAACGAGGTCTGGCTTGGCTTCACGTAACCCATAGAACTGGTCTCGCGCCTTGCTCGGCTGATTTCCCACATACTTCACAAAGGGCCTATCGAGCAGTTCCTTCGCGCGATGATCTAGAGTTTGTGCTAAGGAACGCAAATTGGAAAGATCGGTCGGACCTTCAAGATAAAGCACCCACCCGGTCTGCTCTGCCTGATAGTAATTCTCATAGCCGATCTCACTCAGAGCCTTTGAAACCTGTGCCTTTGCAGAGCTTCCATCAATGCGATGAGGTTGACCAACAAAGGCGACTACCATGTCCCGGCCTGCGGCCTCGTTCAGGATCATCTCCGAGTGACTAGCTGCTATGATCTGGCTGCCCATTTCGGAGGCGATTTCCGACAACAAGTGATAGATCTGTTGTTGCCGCAATATCTCAAGGTGTGCGTCAGGTTCGTCTAGCAAGAGGACTGATGAACGATTTGTGTAGAGGTATGCAAGTAACAGCAGCGTCTGCTGTAGCCCTCGGCCCGAAGAGGAGAGAGCCAAGGAAACACCAGACGAGTCACTGTAAGACATTGTGATCTCGCCGCGTTCGGCGATGTAGTCTGGCCTATCCAGCTTAACCCCGAAGAGTTGCCTAATATGTTCTTGAACTTTCCACCACTCATGGGAATGGTTCTCCGCTAAATTGTGGCACAAGTTTCGCAATACTTGAGCGGTCTGGCCCTCACCAATGAGGACATTTACTCGGCCCAACTCCCACCTTGGCTCGACCGCTGCCAGCCCAGACATAGGTGGCAGATACGCGACCTTTGTCTGTAGCGCTTGGTCAGGAATTGGCATCCTATCCACGGGTTTTGCTTCTCCGTCTATACGCAGAGGACGACAATAGAATGAATCTACACTGGCATATTCGAATTCCATACCGCAGCACCAGCACTCACTGTCTGTGATACCGTCTACGACAATGTCAATTCGGATGTTTTGTGGACGCGGCTTGTCATCGTCCTTTGTTATGCCCAGTGCGTACGCGTAGATTGCGCCACAGCAGGTCCGCCCTGGGAACAGGAATCGCGATTAGATCACGGCGATTGATCGTGACGACCGGTCGACTTTTTGGAGCCGACTTGCCTCGATACTTTTCCTGCCAACTGCGCAGCCCCTGTTCCATAATGCTAGGGCCTGAAGCGCGGAAGTCTTTCCTGAATCATTTGGCCCAATAAAAACGACTGAAGTGCCCAGTGGAACATCCACTTCTTCAAATCGCTTGAAGTTTCGTATCTCAATGTTCGTCAGCATGACTGACCTCCGCTACTTTGCCATTGCAAAGTAGCCGCGTCCCTGTCTTATGTCAGGTTTTGCACCGTGTCTCGTCGCGCCTGCAAAAATAGCACACCCAGACCGGCATACCATTCTCACGGCACCAGTGCTCGCGATGCGTCGCGACATACGGGCCGACCCGATCGGCAAGCCCCGGACAGTGGTCGCCGAAGGCCGGATGGCTGCTGACAAGATGGCGCACCAGCGCCCCGTAAGGCTCCACGTCGCTCTTGAAATGCAGGTAGCCGCCGGGACGAATCTTGGCTGCAAGAAGGTCGACGAAAGGGGGCGAAAACAGGCGCTTGACCTTATGTTGCGCCTTCCACCACGGGTCGGGAAAGAGCACATGCATCGCATCCACTCGACCATCGGGAATAGCAGGCGGCAGGCCCACCCGCACATCGTCATCGCTGAGCCACAGGTTTTCCAGCCCGATCTTCTCCACGCGACGCAACGCCAGCCGCACGGCCTTGGTCCTCACCTCAAAGCCGACAAACCGACTTTCGGGCATGCGCGCGGCCCGGTCCAGGAGAAAGTCACCGCGGCCGAAACCGATCTCTATCTCCAGCGGCCGCGCGCTGTCAATCTCCCGGCGAAATCGCTCACCATTGGCGGCCCGAACATCGTTGAGCGCCATGGCGCGCACAAATGGCCGGTCCATTCCCCATGCCGGAAGTAGATCAAAGTGAGGGCGCTTGCGGGGGTCGCCTCCAATCAGCCCCTTTCCTGCCTGCCAGTCGGCGTAGAGCTTCGCCCGCTCGGCATCGGTCAACTCCTCCCAGGCAAAGTCCATCCGCCCCTGGGAAAAGGATGTGGCGTGGTAGTCGAGCCCCTGCTGACCGTCCTCTTCGTTCACCGCGTTCCTGGATCCGTTGGCGTAGCGGCTGCCTTCATCATCACATCGACACTTCGGACTCTATGTGACCTTCACGCGGCGATACGGCGGCCGCGAACGCAAGCCGGCACGGTCATGTGAGCCGGCGCTGGATCGTCTCCCTCACGATATCCGCATCGGCGGGCAGATAGACCGGCGGGTTGGCCAAGTCGCTCTCCACTTCCAGCAGTGTGCCTTCGTGGTAGCCGACCTTGAACGGCGTGAACTTCAATCCGTGCGCGGTACTGATGACAACGACCCGCTCGCTCCTCTTGACGACCTTCCGCTCCAGCAGCTTGAAGAGCGCCGCCAGCGCCGCGCCAGTGTGCGGACATGTGTACATTCCCGTGGTATCCGCCATCGCTGCGGCCGCAGCGATCTCATGCTCACTAACCTGCTCGACAATGCCCTCGGTCTCCTGAATCGCCTGCACCGCTTTCTCGTAGCTGACAGGATCACCGATCTGTATCGCGGACGCCAGCGTCGACTCAGCCTCTACGCTGACCTTTTCACGGAAGTCGTTCAAATAACTGAGATAAAAAGGGTTGGCCCTGCTGGCCTGGGCCGCGACCAGACGGGGCAGACGGGTGATAATGCCGACCTCCTGCATCATCTTCAGCCCCTTGTACAGCGCGCTGATGTTGCCCAGATTTCCCACGGGGATAATGATCCAATCAGGTATCTCCCAGTCAAACTGCTGCACGATTTCCACGCCGACGGTTTTCTGGCCTTCTATCCGCAGCGAATTCATCGAATTGGCGAGGTATATCGAAGAATCGGGGCTTTCACCGTCATGGGTAATCTCGCGAATGACGCGCATGCAGCCGTCAAAGTCCGTGTCAAGCGCAAGAACGTATGCGCCGTTCGCGATCGGCTGTATCAGCTGCGCAGGGCTGACCTTGCCCTCCGGCAGAAAGATGACCGCGGGAATGCCTGCTGCTGCAGCATAGGCGGCAAGCGCGGCGCTGGTATCACCAGTGCTTGCGCACGCGACCGCCCTGACCGGCACGCCTACTTCCTGCATCTGTTTGACAACGCTGATCAACACCGTCATGCCCAGGTCCTTGAAGCTGCCGGTGTGGCTAATGCCGCATAACTTCACCCACAGCTCGGACAGGCCAACCTGTCGGCCAAGCCGCTCAGCCCAGAAGAGGTTGGAGTTGCCCTCGTACATGCTGACGACATTGTCATCAGCGATTGTGGGCATGATCCACTCTTTCTTGCCCCATACGCCGCTGCCGTAGGGCCACTCGGTCGTACCGACCCGCTCGTCGAAAAGACGCTTCCATTCGTCAGCCGAACGAGCCCGCAATGCGTCAATGTCGTGCTGCACCTCAAGCAGACCGCCGCATTTGGGGCAGGTGTAAATTACTTCAAGGACCGAATATGTCCCTGGACAGCCGCGGAAGCAGCGAAAGTGGGATTTAAGTTCGGACATGGAGATTCACCACAATGGCGGGCGCCAAGTCACGCCCGGCAGCGCCGACCCTTCGAGTCTGGCATCTACCTGGAAGACGTGACGGAAGAATCACGGACAGTGCGCGTACTGTAACATAGCGAAATTGAGCCAAAGAAGGAAGGCTTTCGCGCCACGTGGGCGGGATCGCGTACTCCAATGGCAGAGAGGTCAGGTAAGGCGTTTTCTGAACTCGGCCGTCAACGCGGGCACGGCCTCAAACAGGTCATCGACGATGCCGTACTTGGCGCGCTCGAAAATCGGCGCTTCGCCATCTTTATTGATGGCGACAATAATCTTGCTGTTGCCCATCCCGGCGAGATGCTGGATCGCGCCGGAAATCCCGCAGGCTATGTACAGGTCCGGCCTGACAGTCTTGCCTGTCTGTCCCACCTGGTGCTTGTAGGGAATGTAACCGGCGTCGACTGCGGCCCGGCTGGCTCCGAGCGCCGCGCCCAGAGTCTCGGCCAGCTCTCCGACGATTTCGAACCCTTTGGCAGGGTCCGCGGCCACGCCGCGCCCGCCCGAAACGATGATATGAGCGTCGGTCAGCCCGATCTCGCCCGAATCCGCGGCACGAAAATCGATGACTTTCTCACGAATCTCGTCTTCATCCAGCGCCACATCCAACATTTCCAGCGCGCCTGGACCGCCCAGCGGTTCCGGCATCGGAAATGAACGCGGGCGCACGCTCGCAACCGCCAAACTGCTCTCAAAGCGAAGCTCCGCTCGAATGTTGCCCGAATAGATTGTGCGCGCGGCCACCAACTCGCCTCCCTCGACCCACAGATCGGAGGCGTTGGCGGCAATACCGGCCTGCTGCCGGCAGGCTACGGTCGCCGCCAAGGTGCCGCCGCGAATCGATCCGTTGGTAAGAAATGCCCTCGCCCCGGCGCGTTCGACCGCCTGCTCGGCGAGCGCGGCATACGGCTGCAAACGGAAACGGGACAAGGTGGCGTCAGCCGCTGCGTAGACTGTGTCGGCTCCATAGGTGAACGCGCGGCGGGCCGCCTCGTCCACTTCATCCCCAATCAAGAGGGCTGCGGCCGTGGTCTCCAGTTCCAGGGCCAGCTGCTTCGCTTTGGCCAGGAGTTCCCAGCAGTTTGATACCACCCGACCATCATTCTGTTCAATCCAGACGAGAATCGACATTGTCTTTCCTCTTGTCAGGAAAGATTGACTGCAAGCCAAACTTCCCCACGATTCGCATCGCTAAATTACCTTTTCCGCCAGCAGAGCATCGGCTAGCTGCGCGGCCTTCTCCTCTACCGTATTGCCCTCGAAGATGCGCACCTGCACACGTTCCGGCTCCGGCTTGCTCATCCCTCCCCAGCGCACTGTGCGCGACGGGCCGACCTGCAAGTCGTCCACGCCCAGTACCGGAATCTGCGCCCGGCTGGCCTTGCGGATGCCCATGAAGCTCGGGTAGCGAGGTTCGTTGATCTCCTTGGCCACGCTCACCACCAGCGGCAGCGGCGTCTCGACGGTCTCCTGCCCGCCTTCAAAGACCTGTTCGGCGATCAGCTTGCCATCGACAATGTCGACGATCCGGGTGACATTGACCAGCAGGTCCCGCCCCAACATGCAGGCCACGCCGGCATAGATGACGCCGCTGTTTCCGTCTACACTCATCTTCCCGGCCAGCACAAGCGAGACACCGTCCTCTCCTCCGGCGTGCTTGACCGCCCCGGCCAGGGCCTCGGCCGTTGCCCATTCGTCGCCTTCGCCGATCACCCGCTCGTCCACCAGCAGTCCACTGTCCACGCCCATGGCGAGGGCATGTTTCAGAGCATCGGTATCGCCCTCTTGCCCAAGGGAGATGGCGGTCGATTCGCAATTGAACCGGTCGGAAAGATCGATCGCCTCCTCAACTGCAAACTCGTCCCAGGGATTGAGGACCATTGTCGCCCTAACCTCCCCGGAGCGCGCCTCGTCCACGGTTACTTTGGGCAGCTCCGCCGTGTCAGGCGTCTGTTTTATCAGCACCGCTACCTTCACACAGCGCTCCTTTCGTAGTTCGTGTTGCCCCGCGATTGCGGGGTCGCCGCCGGCCGCAGCGGTTTGACCCTACGCATCCTCCTGCCAAGCATCGGCATCGTAGGCCGGCATCGGACAGCGCAGGGGCCGGTCCTGCCGCATGCCCAATGTGTAAGCAGCCTGCATCAGCGTGTGGATCTGACTCGTACCCTCATAGATCACCGCGCTCTTGGTGTTGCGCAGATGGCGCTCAACATTGAATTCGTCCGAGTAGCCGTAGGCCCCATGAATCTGCACGGCATTGTCAGCGGCACGGCGGGCCGCCTCCGTGCAGAACCATTTGGCCATGCTGGTCTCGCGCGTGTTGCGCTCGCCCCGGTTCTTGAGCAAACCGACCTTCCAAACCAGCAACTCGCCTATATCGAGGTCCTGCTGCATCTGAGCGATCATCTGCTGTATCAGCTGGTGTTCCCCTATCGGCTTGCCAAACGTCTTGCGATGCAAAGCATATTGCACCGACTGGTCAATGCAGGCACGAATAATCCCGACCGCGCCGGACGCAACGCCGAAACGGGCGTTGTCGAGGCAGCTCATCGCAATCTTGAAGCCTTCACCCTCTGCGCCCAGGCGGTGAGCCGCCGGAACAGGCACATTCTGCATATTGATCCAGCCGGTGTTGCTGGCGCGGACCCCCATCTTCCCTTCAAGGGTGCCGGTCGTCAGCCCTTCCCAACCGCGCTCCACAATGAATGCCGAGATGCCGCGGGCGCCGTCTTCCGGCTGCGTCTTGGCAAAGACCAGGAATCGGTCGGCCACGTCCGCGAGCGTGATCCACATCTTCTCCCCGCTGAGAAGGTAGCTATCGCCGTCGCGACGGGCGCGGCTCTGGAGCGCGGATACGTCCGACCCGGCGCCCGGCTCGGTCAGACCAAAGCAGGCAATGTGCACGCCCGCGGCCAGGTCGGGCAGAAAAGCTTCCTTCTGCTCCTCTGTGCCCCACTGAAAGATCGGCAGCGCATGCAGCGCCAGATGGACCGCAATCGTCTCGCGCACCGACGAGTCGCCGTACTCCAACGCCTCCGAGACGATGCCAAGTGAGTGAAAGTCCATCCCCGCGCCCCCGTATCGCGCCGGCAGGCAGATCCCCAGAAAGCCGAGTTGCGCCATTTTGGGCAGCAGCTCGTACGGAAACGTGTGGTTGCGGTCGTGTTCGGCGATGATCGGCATGACCTCGTTGCGAGTGAAGTCATAGGCCGTCTTGCGGACCAGTTCGTGCTCCTCTGTGTAGAGCAATTCCTGCGTTGAAGCCATGGATGCTGTCCTTGGCAAGTGTCCCCGGCGCCCAAAGCCGCGGTGCGGCAACTGTCAACAGTGAAGTCATGAAAGAAATAGGCGGAGACGCCATTGTCTCCGCCTAAGAAGAGGTGGACGCCTCTTCGACACGCCTTGCTGCGGCGTGCCAAGCTTGCAGTGTTTACCTGTCCAGTATAGCAAAACGTCGCGAACTATTCAAGAACCGGCTTGCTGATACGCAGCCGGCAACCAGAAGACGTTGCATACAAGGCAATGGGCCCGACGGTTTGATCAGATGCTCAACGTAAACGGCGGAAACCGTCTAGCGCAGGTCATGCTCCATGACCGCTCCGCCATGCCAGACAGGACCCTTCCAGGAGACTTCGCCGCTGTCGCTCTCCACGCGTATGACCTGGCCCGTGTAGATAGCCTGAATATCATGTTCTGGCAGCGCCGTTGCCACGATGCACCCGCTCTCAGTAACGAAAGAAGCGATTTCGCTGTCAGTAGCATAGAAATCGAAGATGCCAAATCCGAGCGCCTTATCTTCCTCGGCCAGGTCCTCAAGGTTGACCGGAGCGATATGCAGAAAGAATCGATTGGAAAGATCATCATCGCTACAAGGACTCTTCACGTAGATCAACCGGTCGTCGTGGATGTAAACATCGAAGAGCGATCGGATCGCGGCTCCCTCGAACGGGACGTCTCGAAGCGCCCGAATCGCAGGGTCGTCGACTTCTGCGGCGATTCGGGCGATGAATTCCACCTCGGCTGACGCTGCTTCTCGCTTTCGCCGTGCAATTTCAAAATCTACAAATTCGAGTGGCGTCCACCCTGCCGCCTGCCGGGACTCTATCAAGACGTAAAACTCGCCATCAATTTCCGACCAGGCATAGTCCGTTACTCGAACCTCTTTGCAATCACGAACGAATCCCCGGTTCCTGCCCTTAGAACCGGTGTAGGCACTATTCGTATCAACGTTTGAATTTATGCCGGGATACTCCCAGACATCGGTCCCACCTTGATTCCAACGGGCGTTCATCGAACACGCCGTGTGTGCCTGAACGGGAAGCGCTGCCAACTCCGTTGGCAGCGCAGGCATCGGATGGAGGATAGGACCGCCACAGCCGGTAATTGCGCAATACAGGATTCGGAGGCAGGCAACAGAGGCTATGAATGCCAAAATGACGACGACAGCTGTGGTCCAGCAAGCCCTCTTGCGGGATCTGGGGCGATCCAACTCCGGATTCTGAACGCGCATGGGCACCAGCCGAATCGGGCTGCCTCACCTTACAATCTGCCAGTCGAAAACACGGGCGGTGTCCACATTTGAAGGCTCTGGCCCCGTCGCCTACACTACGGGCATGACGTGGCAATACATCCTCTTTGTGACGCTTACCCTGCTCATAACGGCGCTGGTCGGCTATGGCGCCTATACAACCGCGCGCCTGTTGCGTCACTGGCAGCCCGATGTAAACATCCTGCTGCTCCCTGCCGAAAACGCGCTGCGCGCTTTGGTTTTGGCCGTCTGCCTTCTATTGGGTCGCGGCAGTGGTCTGCCACCCGAAACGCTGGGCTGGCAGATTAACAACGCGGGTTTGCAACTATTAACCGGTCTCCTGACCGGCCTCGGCCTGGCTATCCTCTTTTTCGCAGTGGGCCAGCTCCTGAAGCGCGCCGCACCGACTTCGTTCTACCGCCCGATTCTGGCCCTGGTTGTTCCCCGCAGCCGCAAGGAGGCCCTCCTTCTGCCCTTCGCGCTCATATTGAGCGTACTCTTCGAGGAGCTGCTTTTCCGGAGCCTGCTCATCGGCGGGCTCTCGCCTTTGCTGCCGACCGCCTGGCTGATCATCGGCTTCAGCTTCATCTTCGGACTGCTGCACAGTCCGCAGGGTTTGTGGGGCATTGCCGGCGCCGGCGCGGCGGGCGTCGTCTTCGGGCTGCTGTTCATTTGGCAGCAGAGCCTGCTCGCGCCGTTTGTCGCCCACTTCGTTGCCAACGCCGTGCAGATCTGGCTGGCCAGCCGGGAAGTTATGCGCTCGCCGCCGGCGTGAACGACGATGCGATTGAACTGGGCTCTCTGCGATTCAAGGGGGCCGCAATCGCCGGCAGGAAGCACAGGCTTACGCCGCCGAACGCGAAGTCTCCTGGTAAATGCCCCGCAGCCCGTTGCGGCGAATGCGGAGGACGTCCCGCACCATTTTGAAGGTGTCGACCACGGGATTGATGCGGCTCTCTGTCATGTAATACCAGTTTATCGGTATTTCAATCACTCGCAGGCCGCGACAGCGGCTGATGTACAGGACCTCGGGATCGAAGCCCCAGCCGTCGATCGTCTGGTGAGGAAAGACCTGCGCCGCCGCCGCCCGTGTAAACATCTTGAAGCCGCACTGCGTATCTTCAATCCCCGGTATGATCAGCCGTCGCACAACGAAATTGAAGACCCGCCCCATCAGGTGACGATAGGTTGGCTCGTTGTAGCGAACTGCGCCCACTATCTCGCGGCTGGCGATGGCAACGTCGTACCCGCCGGTCTCCTGCCGGGGCGGCAAAAACTTGGCGATCTCCTCGATCGGCATCGAGAGGTCGGCATCGCAGATGAAAAGAAAATCGCCCTCGCCGACCAGCATCCCCGTTTTCACTGCCGCCCCTTTGCCGCGCGCGCTGTGCAGCAACTCCAGCGTGAACGGGTCCTCCGGTCTGAGCGTCCGCGCGAAATCCCGCACCACTTCGTTGGTCTCGTCAGTCGAACCGTTTTCCACCACAAGAATCTCGGTTGAGTAGGACTGGGCACGCAAATAGGTGGAGATCTTCGATAAGGAGTCGGGCAAACGCCGCGCCTCATTGTAAGCGGGAATGATAATCGTCAAGTAGGGACGCGACACGAATTTCTCCCCGCCCAGCGGCGATTGAACGGCGTCCACGCAAGAGGCCGGCAGCTTACCATTATGCGCTCATACTCGTCAGGCTGAACAGCGCCAAAAACGAAAGCGCCTGTACCAACAACGTTCCCGCCCAGAACAGGTGCGCTCCTGACGGCTGGCTGCGCTGCTTCATCCACAGGCCGGCCGCACTGTTGATCAAGTAGGTGAGGAGACCGATTGATGGCAGAAGAAAAAGGGCGCTTTTGGGACGAATGCTGTCCGGCACACCCTGCCGATTGTAGTGAAACACCAGCGTTTCCGGCAACTGTGGAAAGCGGAACATAAGATATCCGAAGAGAATGAGGCAGCCAACCAGCCCAGCCGCCAGCAGCCAGCGCCCAGCTGTCGATTCTGTAGCGACCACATAGTAGTTGGTCCGCTCTTCACGCTGAAACGACAGCCTGCGAGAGAGCCCCAGTCGATTCAGCGCCTGCAGATCCTCCAGAAATTCATCCGGGTCGGCCGGAGATATGGCGTATATCCCGCCGTCGGTCTCGATCAAAAGGCACCGGTCCAGCGGAACACTCGCCATGCGCACAAGCCGTTGGCCATGTCCCCCTTCAACCGTCCGCACGAACGGGGACGGCCAGGCCAGAATCGAGGGCCGCAAGGCAAACTCATCAACACCTTCGATGATGCGCCGAATGCTGTGAAGCGGAATGACCTGGCACTTGCCGGCCCAGCGGACGCGCAGCGCATTGCGGTCAAGCCAGTATTCGAGATTGAATGCGCCCCATGTCCGCATCGACACGTGAATCAGGGCGGGCAAAGTGACGAGAATGGCCAGAAGCAGCAGAAAACTGCTCCACGTGATCGGCTTTAGCGTCAGCCACATGAGCAGTGTCGCATCTGTCAACAGAAGCCAACAGAGCGCGGCCAGTCCATGCCAGCGAGTACGGTCTGAAGGGGCTGCGTATACCATGCGTGCCAATTCAATAACGCCTGCCTTGCGCCAAACCGCGGCGCCAAAAAGGGGACCTTCGCGCCTGCTTCAGACCCGATCCGTACTGCGAGACAGTGTGCCGCAATACGCTCATGACGACCGAACTCTGCAAGATCGAGCCCCCAGACCCCTCGTTCTCACTCGGGCGCCGACCATCCGTCCAACGCGAGATCGGCCAGAAGCTCGTGCCGCGTCAGGTCGATGCCCAGGGGAGATATGCTGACGTAACCGCCTTCGATCGCGCCAAAGTCGCTGCCCTCCTCGGCGATGCCGGTCGGGACCTCTCCACCGATCCAATAGTAGGGCTTGCCCCACGGGTCGTCGCGCGTGACGAGCACATCCCCGTAAATGCGCCGGCCCAGACAGGTGAGGCGGTGGCCCAGGATCTCTGTCGCCGGCCGCCGGGGAACATTCACGTTGAAAAGCGTCTGCGGCGGCAGCGGCCGTTCGAGCAGACCCGCTGCAAGCGTGCGAGCGCAGGCCGCCGCGTTCTGCCAGGCCTCGGCGTCCCCTATCGCGTAGCCGTCAACCGCGCCGGTGCTTAACGCCATCGATGGCACGCCCATCACCAGCGATTCCATCGCCGCCGCGACCGTCCCGCTGTAGAGAACGTCGCAGCCGAGGTTGAAATTGTCGTTAATCCCGCTGATAACAAGGTCGAACCTGCCGCCAACCGCACCGAGAATCGCCAGCGCCACGCAGTCGGAGGGCGCGCCGCTGCAGGCGTGGACCTTGCGCCCATCGGACCATTCGATCTGCGCCATTCGCAACGGCTTATGCAAGGTCTTGGGATGTCCGGCAGCGCTCCAATTCCGCTCTGGCGCCACGACCGTTACGTCGCCCAAGCCGTCCAGCGCGGCCGCCAGCACCCGAATGCTGTCAGCGTAAACCCCATCGTCATTGGTGACCAGAATCTTCGGCATCGACCCTTCGAACTCCACTGGCTAACTGCGCGACTGTGCCGCGCGCCGCACCCAACCTACTCGTCGCGCGGTTGGCGAACATAAACGCGAATCTCCTCGCTCTCCGTCTCGTTGCCAGCCCGATCATACGCTCGCACTTTGATCAGATGGCCTTCAAGATAGATGCCGCTGCCGGCGAGGATGGCGGCGAAACCGTCCTCGAATTCACGGATCCGGCCGGGCCGAATCTCCTCGTCATCCGAGCCGAATGCCGGCCAATTGCGGGTCTCATTCGGCACTTCGACCTGTTCCCACCGCATCTCAAGCTGCCAGCGCTCGTTGTAGGGCGCGACGGTGCGGGTGATAAAATAGGCGCCGTCGATCGCGAACTCCACCCGGTCCATCGCCCACTCGTCATTTACAATCGCGTTGATGTTGATCTGATCGTCCTCGTCCAATTCGTAGAGACTGTTCGGCTCCGGTTCGCTGACTTCCAGTGTCGGCGGCGTGTTGTCGATCGTAACCGGCGCGTCCCATACCCGCTGGTTGCCGTCATGGTAGCGGACGGTCAGCCGCAGCGTATACGGGCCTTCTTCGAGACCCTCGGTGTTGAACAGTTCCAGCAGACCATTCTGGTGCTGAGCGCCGTGTTCGGGACCGATCTGCGTCCACTGGGTCGGGGCGGCGCCTGCACCGAATTCAACGCGATAGTTGGCAAAATTGCCGCCGCGCGCATTGCCCAATATCTCGACCTGTCCACCGATGTAGCCGCCCGGCGGCGGGAATGTGATGGCAACGTCAGGATCAAAGTCGATGAACTCCTCCGGACTTTGTCCCTGCGGCGGCTGCTCTATCCCGCTTCCCTTGACCCAATCCTCAGCCTCGGGCGGCAGTATCAGAAAGACCTGCGTCTCCCGTTCCTCCTCGGGCGTAGAGGTCCTGGCCAGCAGTCCGTTACGCCTGTCGATCTCAAAGGGCTGCCACAGATTGTCCGCTACCTTCGGCTCGGTGCCGGCAATGAACAGTTCCTGGCGTTGGCGCTGGCAATCATCTGAGGGCAAGAGACCGCTTGGCTGGCAAATCGTCTCAGTGACAACATTGGGTGGCCGCTGGTACCAGCGGGCAGGTTGATCCAGATGATAGCGCTGCATGACGCTCTTCCAGATCGGCGCGGCGCCCGACGCGCCGGTAACATTGTTCATCGACTCATTGTCTGTGTTCCCGATCCAGACGCCCACCGTCAACTGGGGCGTGAATCCGACGGTCCAGGCATCTTTCCAGCCGTTAGTCGTCCCGGTCTTCGCGCCTACCCTGCGGTCCGGCAGCACGAGATTGTTGTTGATGCCGAACATAGGGGCACGCGAGACATTGTCGCTCATAATATCGGCCAGCACATATTGCGCGTCGGCGCTGATAATGCGCTCCACCTCCGGCCTCTCATACTTTGCCAGCACTTCGCCGGCCGTGTTGCGCACCTGCAGAATGGCGACCGGATCCAAGTTGCGGAAACCGCTGCGCCGGGACTCCGGCGGGACTGGCAGTCCGGCCATCACGCCACCGTTTGCAACAACGCTGTAGGCGTAGGTGTGGTCCAGCAAGGTGACCTCGCCTCCCCCAAGCACCAGATTCAGACCGTAGTAGCTCAGGCCCCGGTCGAGGCCGTTGATGCCCATGCGGTGGGCGGTGCGCAAGGCGCTGGCAACGCCGACCTGGTCCATGACTCGAATGGCCGGAATGTTGAGCGACTGGGATAGCGCTTCGCGCAGCGAGACAGGCCCGTGATAGAGGCGGTCGTAGTTTTCGGGCACATACACCGAGCGGTCGTCCTGGATAAAGGGCGTACGGACGTCGAGAATCATCGAGGCGGGGGTCATCCCCTGCAACAGACCGGTGAGATAAACGTATGGCTTGAAACTGGAACCGGGCTGCCGCTCCGAAATCGCAACGTTGACCTGGCCGTCGATCTCCTCGTTGTTGTAATCGAGCGACCCGACCATGGCGAGGATCTCGCCCGTATCCGGCCTGAGAACCACAACCGAGGCATTATTCACATTGCGATTCTGCTCGTTCAGGCGGGCGATTTGCGCGCGCGCGACTTGCTCCGCGTATCTCTGCAACTCGACGTCGAGCGTCGTGTAGACGGTCAGGCCCTCCTTCCAGATACGGAAAGGGTCGTCAACGGTATTGAATTCATCTTTTATGCGGTCAAGGGCGTAGAGGGCGAAGTGGGGCGCAGTATCGATCTCGAAACGCTCAGCAGCCGAGCCGCGCAGGGCCAACGTCTCGGCAAAGGCGGCGTCGGCCTCTGCCGGCGTGATATAGCCGGCGTCAACCATCACCTGCAGGGTGATGCCCTGGCGGATCTTGGCGTCTTCCGGGTTGTCGAACGGATTGAGGGCCGGAAACTGCGGAATCGGCGCCAGCATAGCGGCTTCGGCGACGCTCAAGTCGGCAGCGCCCTTATCGAAGTAGACCCGGCTGGCCGCCTCGATCCCGTAAGCCAGATTGCCGTAAAAGTTGTAGTTAAGATACCACTCAAGTATCGTCTCTTTATCATATCGGCGCGTCACCTCCATGGCGAGAATGAGTTCCTTGAGCTTGCGGGCGTAAGACTGCTGCGCCCGCTCCTCGAGCGGTATCACCACGTTTTTTATCAGCTGCTGGGTGATCGATGAGCCGCCCTGTACGCCGCCGCCCTGAAGATTGGAAACAAAAGCCCGGACCAGACCGCGTACGTTGATGCCGGGGTTCTCCCAGTAATTGTGATCCTCAAGCGCGACCGCAGCTTCGATGACCGCGGGCGCCATCTCCTGTAAGGGCATGTAGGTACGATCGCCGCGGAAGGGACGGGGGTCGACGCTCTCGTACAGCAGATGCTTGCCGGTGCGGTCATAGAAACGGATCGTCTCAAACTTCTCCTGCTGCAGCTCGATCACACCGGCGTCAGGAAGCTGAGAAGCGTAAAAGGTGTAGATTCCGAACACGCTCGCCACGGCCACGCCGACCGCGCCGCCGACGAGCAGAAAGAGGGCGATCAATAGCGCCGCCGTTCCCTGTATGAACCAGAACCAGGGGCGTGAACGGCCTGCCCTGGCCCGTTCTCGTCGCCGCCGCTCCATGCGGATGCGAGCCGACCTGCTCGCGCTCAATCTTGGCGCACCGCGACCTATCTGCGCCATCTCAGCGCTCCCTCGCCGCCGTCTGCCGGCTGCCCGCCGTTATGGTGCCTCACGTTACTGTTGTCCACTCCTGTAAACAGCCTCTCTTAGTCCCTGAACGAGACGTCTCTTCAGCCCTGTTCTGCTGCCAGAATTCTAGCATTTGCCCAATACCGACCCAAATCAGCGCGCCTGCGCCGCTTCGACTTTCTCCAACACGAGAAAATGGCTGATCCCGAAAACGGTCATCGGCGACTGCTCCAGGCTGTAGGTGAGCAGACGCAGCGCCTGCGCGAAGAACGGTTTGCGCGCAGAAATTCCGTCATAACCGGGATAGATCTGCGTGTGCCGGCGCACCAGGACCGGCAATCCGACAAAGAGGTCCAGCAGGTCGAAAGTGGAATAGACGCGCACATGCGGGGCGAGCCGGTTGCGCAGGAGGTCCGGAAGATAGTTGATCAATGGCGCGTTGCCAAAGTAGTAGTCGCCTCGCCAGTAATGTCCGTGCGTCTCGAACGGATAGAGCCGGTTGGGCGCGAAGATGATGGCGCGGCCGCCCACACGCAAGGTGCGCACCATCTCGGCTGCGGCCCGCCTGTCGTCCTGCACGTGCTCCAGCACCTCGTGAGACAGAACAAGATCGAAGCAGCCGTCAACATAGGGGAGCTGCTCGCCCCGGCTCAAATTCAGGGGAGCGCACGGCGCGTTTGCGACCGCTGCCCGCAGGTGATCCCCTTCAATATCGATTCCATGTACCTCCGACACCGATTCCTGCAGCGCCCGCAAATAGATGCCCACGCCGCATCCGTCGACCAGGGCGCGCTGAAGCCGCGCAGGCGCCCACTCGAGGACCATCTGCAGTCGGCGTTCCTGTCCGGCCCGCCAGACATAGGAGGGATTGCCGCGCCGCGCCGTCCGCGCGGCGTCATTGCCGTTCATACGATCCCCACATAGATTGCGACAGTTCCAAACATTCTGGGCAGATAGGAGACATGACGAAAACCTGCCTGGGCCATGCGACGTCCCATCTCCCGCGGCGGCAAAAAGGCGGCCGTGCTGGCGGGCAGATAGTGGTAGGGGGCCGAACTAAGGGAGCGGGTGGCGGCCCTGCCGCCGGATGCCACCAGCTGGCCCAACACGGGTATCACCCTGAACATGTAGAAGCGCAGCAGCGGCGTCAATGCACTCTGTGGCGGCGGAGAAGTCTCGAGACAGACGATTCGCCCTCCCTGTTTCGTCACGCGCCGCTGCTCGGCCAGGCAAATGTCGACGTCGGTCACGTTCCGCAGCAGAAAGCCGCTCGCAACCGCATCAAAATAGTCGTCTGCAAACGGCAGCTGCATCCCGTCCCCCTGCACGAATTCGACCCCGCCGGCCGTCTCCCAGCGGGCGCGCCAAGAGGCCCTCTCGCTCTTTTTGCGGCCGACGGCCATCATCTCATAGGTGAAATCGCAGCCGATAACCTCTGCATCGGGATGAGTGCGTCCGGCCTCGAAGGCGATGTCGCCCGTACCCGTTCCCACATCGAGAAAACGTCCCTCTAGCGGCAGCTGGCACAATTCGATGACTTTGCGGCGCCAGGCGGCGTCCTGCCCGGCCGTGATCAGGCGGTTCGCCAGGTCGTATTGGTCCGCGATCTGCGCGAACATCCGGTTGACGAAAGCAGCCTTTTCGCCTGCAGATGGAAGTGTGGAGCTGCTCATCGTTCCCCCGCTCAATCGGCCAGGTTGCGCAGCTGCGCGCCGGCCTGCTCCAGCTCGCCGCGCAGTTGCTGAATTTCTTGCTCGAGTTCAGGCGGCGGCTCTTGTCCATAGCTGTTGTGGGCCGCCAGGAGCGAATCGAGACGCCTGCGAAGCTCCGAAATCTCATGCTGGAGATAGTCCAGTTCCACCTTACGGCCCATTTCAAGCAGAGACTCGACGCCGTAGTCGCTCACATCCGAATAGAGAGTCTGGGCTAGATCCTGGTAGTTTTCCAGCATCCAGCGGCGCAGAAACTCGTTGCCCACGGTCCAGCACCCGAACTGTCCGTCGGGCATCGAGTCAGCGCGGTTCATTTCGGCATAGCCATCATCGTCACCTGCGGCCGCGGCAGACTGAGCGTCGGGCCGGCCGTATACGCGCTGCAAGTAGCCGAGATTGTTCATGCCGTGAACGTACATGGATATCTGTTCGAGCGATTCGTTGTCAATCTTCGACAGCAGCTCCTCCTCATCGATGATGCCCTGCCGGGCAACGGTCAACAGGATCTGGCGTTCGGTGGGAGCGAGGCATTTAAAGTCGACTTCAAAGAAGCCGGAGAGAAGATGGTCGGCGTGCAGGTCTTCCTCGCCAATGGCGCGCAATGTTCCCACGCCGTTCCTTTCTTCGAAGAGGCGGTAACATAGCGTCTGAATCAGATAGGGATGGCGATGGCTGTGGCGCAAGACCTCCTCAATCCGCTCCCGTTCGACCCTGAGTGGGGTGTTGCTCTGCTCCTGCAGTACGAGACCGGCGCTCGCCTCCGGCTCGAGGCTCCAGAGATTTACAAGACTGAAGCCGAAAAGAAACGGACTTGTCAGCCAGTTGCGGGTCAGGTCGTTCAGCTGCATCAGGAGCTTGGTCGAAGTCATGATGGTGCGCATGCCGCCGCTCTGAAACGCTTTGCGCAGCCGCGCCAACGCCTGGTAATCGTTCCTGGCGAGGCTTATCCATGCCTCGGCCTCGTCGATGAGTAACAGGAGCTGCTTACCATGCTGACGGAGGCCGCGCTGCAGCGCCCGCAGAATGTCGATTGCATCGCGCCGATAGAGCGCGCTCACGTCTACTCCGTAGGCCTGAAATCGCGACGTCTCGTCTTCGACGGCCAGGAATAGCTCGTAGTCGAAGTCCTCTTTGGATTCACTGCCCTGCAGGTCCCAGAACAAGGGAACGAACCTGGACTCGTGCTCTGTCGTAAGCAGCCATTCCAGTTGGCGCAGCAGCGAGGTTTTGCCCATGCGGCGCGTGCCGACAACCCAGATCGCGGGGTCGTCGGCGTGGACCAGGTATTCGAGAAGCTGCTCACGCCCATAGTGATCGGCGCCCCGCAGCCAGCGTCCTACGTTGTAAGGGTTTCGCATGTCGCTCGGTCAACTCCTGGACTGTTTCCTTGTGAAACCGAGAATCTCGATCTCTCTGACCTCTCAGATCTATATCGGTTCGTCCGGCTGTTGGTCCCAAAGTATGGTTGTTTGTGAACCTGACGTTGGGGCGTCCGGGTCCTTTGTCACTTGTGACCGAGGTCCCCTCGTTGTGGCGAGTTATGGCGACCAAAGTCAACTCATGTGGACCAATGTCGGCCAATGTAGGCCAATGTCGACGGTTTTCACTTTTTTGCGGAGGGATTGTCCGCTGCCGGGATTGGCCGAAATGGGCGCGATCCTGGCCGGATCGCTCGGTTGGATTGGCGTGACGATAACAGAGTCGCACGGTTTCCGGGCTCTTGCTCTTTTGAGCGAAAGGGGCCGGTTCGGCTGGGCAGTATTACATGATGTCAACAGCGTAGCATGGTCGGGGCGCTTTTGCACTGCATTACACTTTTTTTGGTCTTTTTTCGTCACCTTTGGTTATCAGCCGGTGGTAGGCCTTTTGTCAGTCGCCATCGGCATCAGCTGCCGGCGCTGGCGGGTTGCTGCCATTCAGACCAACATTGATGCTGTCACCCATCTGCTGGATGCGCTCGTGGGCATTGACGGCATCTTCCATTGTAATCGTGCGCCGCCCGCCGGCAAGCATGCGCCCGACCGCCTCCAGGCCGTACTGCTGTATACGATGCGGGCGCCCGGCGGCGTTCTCGATGATGAACTCGATGACCGGGGGTTCAAATCGGTAGAAGCCCCGCACCGATTCGGTGAGCAGCTCAATCCCCTGCTCGCGGGTAAACGGCTTAAGTTCAATCTCGTTAAAGAGATTGAACCAAGGGCTTTCGATACGACCCCAATCCTTGCTGATGCGGATGCCGGCGATGACCGCCCCCATCGTCGCGGCAAAGTCGCGCATGAAAATACGGCGCAAGCGCTGCTGAATCAGCCGGTCATAGGCGTTGAAAACGTCCATCTCGTCCATCAGAAGGATGAGGCGCAGGTGCTTGCCCGGATGTGTCTCCTCACCGTATGTCCCCAAAGCCTTGATCAGATCGCGCAGGTCCCTGATAAACTCCCTGTCGGTGTAGTGCGCGTATTCGGGTCGATAGTAGCGCAGGCCGTGCAAGGCCGCTTGCGTGTCCGGTGTAAGGCCGGAGAGATTGGAGGCCGTATGCAGAATCTCCTCCATCAGGAAGTGGAAAAAGGCATCCTCTTCAGTTCCCTCCAGGTCCACGTAAAGGGGCACAAACCAATACTCCTCGTCCTCCAGGCCCCAGAGATGGTTGTTCAACTGGTAAAGCAGTGTGGTCTTGCCGATGCGGCGTTCGCCGTGAATCATTATGCTATTGTTGTGCAGCGTGTCGACGATCTTTTGCAGCAGATCCCTGCGGCCGAAAAACATCTCTTCGCGCCGCACCGGCTCGCCGCTGATGAAGGGATTGAACGAACGCACGACCGCATCCTGCGTTCGGCGCCGGTTTTGCACGATCTCGCTCCCCATGTAGCCGAAGCCAATCACCGCCAGCGCGCCGGTGACGACCAGGGTGACGAGATAGTCGATGCGGATTTGCCCGATGAACGGCAACCGCACCTGCGCGGGCAGAACTTCGGTCGCGAACGTGACACTGCTGACAGGAGAGTAGTTGAAGGCGAAGTCCCGCACCTGGAACTCGACCGTGTAATCGCCTTTTTGGCTAAAGTCGGATAGCTCAAGGAAGGGGCGGTCCAGCACCTGCCATCGACCGAACTGCCCCGGCGCGGAGAGCCGGTAGAGAATCACGAGCTCCGCTTGTGGTGTGTAGAGATCACCCGCCTCATAGCCAATAATGATCTTGCCGTCCCTCTCCACCTCCCATCCGTTGGCCGAAATCTGCTCGGCCGCGCCCGAGATACCGCCGATAGTGATCCATGGTGGATTCCCATCCGGGCGATAGAAGGTCAACCCTTCGCCGGTGCCGAACCAGTAGATGCCCTCCTCCGTCCGAATTATCGAGTAGATCGACGTGGCCGGAAGGACCGATTCAACATTGAGCGTCTCCCAGGTACGCCCGTCAAATCGGGTAACCCCGCCCTCGCCGCCAATCCACAGCGACGCGTCGACAGGGTCCACGTAGAGATCGTAAAACAGTTTGCTTGGCAGGCGCGCCGTCGCGGTCATGTCGTGCCACGTTCCTCCGTCAAAGTATCGCAGGCCTTGCTCGTTAATTCCGACCCACATCGCACCGGGAACCTTCGGGTCTGGCGCCAGGGCCGCCACGCTGTCGCCCGGAAAGGCAGGACCGCCCTCTGTATCGCGGCCGTAGTGGGTCCAGCCGCCATTGCCGCTTTCGACGTAGATGCCGCCGCCTTCCGTGGCCACCCAAAGACGCTGGCCTGAGTCCAGCGCCAGGTCCTGCACATATTGTTGCGCCAACAGCTCCTCGGCCCACAACGCGCCGGTCGCCGCATCGTAGCGCGCCAGCCCGTTGCCGGTCCCAATCCAGACCAGCCCCTGCCGCGCCAGCACGACCGTAACGTGCGACGACGGCAGTCTATGCGCGGCAACAGGTTGCGACCATGCCTTCGCACCCGGTTTCAGCAAGGCGAGCCCCTGCCAGGTACCGGCCCAGATGCCGCCGTCAGCGTCGGCCGCGAGGTCGGTTATGTAGGGACTGGGCAGCCCGTCATCCTGGCTATAGACGACCTCCTGCCGCTCAAGTACAGTGCCCGCAACTTTCAAACGAATGCCGCCCCCCCTGGTTCCAATCCAGAGATTGCCCTCATGATCCGCCAGCATCGCCTGAATCTCATTGATGGGGCCCCCGGCCGGCGCGCGCAACTCCCTCCCCCACATCTTGCGGTCCGAGCGGAAGACGCCGGAGACGGTCCCCATCCAAAGCGTGCCGGCAGCGTCAATTGCCAGTGAGTGGATGAAAGAGGTTTCGCCGTGATTGATCGACTGCGGATTCAGATCGTACCGCGGCGTCAGAGTGCCGTTAACCGTACGCGCGATAAGACGGAAGAAGCCGCTGCCTTCGGTGCTGCCCCAAATGCTGCCGGAACCAGTTCCCGTCAAAGATGTGATCCGCACGCGCGCGCGCGCATGCAGAGGCGCCGTATCGACCTGCTGCCAGGCGCCGGTCGCGGGGTGCCGCCAAGCGATGTTGCCGTCCGCGGCAGCCCACACCGGGCCGTCGGCGGCGGCCCACAGAGCGGTTACCTCGCCAGCGGGCATACCATCCGCCTCGTCGATCGCGCGCCAGCGGCCGCTTTGCCGCAGCCAGAGCCCATTCGAGGCGCCGACCCAGATACTGTTGCCGTCCTCAGAGCTCTCGATCACATTCACAAAAGCGTCGTCGAATCCTGCCACCGATGCGGGCAAACCGCTGCCCCAGAGGTACAGCCCGGATGTCGTGCCGATCCAGAGATTGCCCTGGGCGTAATGCAGCGCCTGCACGGGCGAGTCCAACGCCGTCAGCATTTCCCAGGCGGCGCCGTCCCAGCTCATTACCGCCCCGGTCACGGTTCCAGCCCACAGCTCCGTGCCCGAGTCGCCGACCGCCAGGCTCAACACACCGCTGCCCAGGTCGGCATCATCGCTCCAGGAACGCCAAGCGCCGTCATAGCGGCTGATGCCGCTGTCAGCCCCGAACCAGACCTCCCCGTCGCCGACGGCGACGACGAGTACGTTGTTGGAAGCGAGACCGTCTTCCCGCGTATAGTTCAGCCAAGGTGAGACCAAGGACTCTTGCGCGCGCAGGGGCCGCGCACACAGAAGCAGAACGACGGCCGCGACGACCAGCAGCACGGTCCGGCTCTCTACTCTGGCTGCGTCGAACATGGCAACTCGCGCCCTCCGGGCACAATAGACGGCTGCGCGCCACCGGGGTCGGCTGCAGCCGGCCCTGACAGGATGGAATCTGAACGACATCCGGTTGACCGCCGTAGCTCGCGACTGCAATGCGAACTCTGAATATAACGGAATGGCCATTCCTTGTCAACGCATTGCCATTTACGCCTTGGAGCGTTTTCAGTTGTCTCTAGCTGTGGCAACGCGCGGACGAAGAACGGTGCAGGCGCCGCGACAGCGTCCATGGTTTTCCGTTTCCGGTCGATCCTGTGGTACGATCTGCGGTCGGTTGTTCAATTGAACATAGAGTGCGGTCTTGGCGCGACGACGGAGACGCGACGGAATGAAACAGACGAGACTTTACGAACGGCACGTGGACCTGGGCGGGCGTATGGTCCCCTTTGCAGGGTACGAACTGCCGGTACAATACACGGCCGGCCCCAGTGCCGAGCATCAGAGCGTACGCACCGCCGCCGGCGTGTTCGACATCGACCACATGGGGCAATTCGCGCTCAGCGGCAAAGATGCCCTGCGCTTCCTGCAATATGTACAAGTGGCCGATCTCTCGCGGTTGAAGGTATGGGAGGCGCGCTACAGCCTGCTCTGCTACGAGGACGGTACACTCGTCGATGACATCTTCATCTACCGCCTGCCCGAAATCGATAATGGGCTGCCAAATCACTCGGTAAGCGCCGAATGGCTCATTGTCGTCAACGCCGCCAACCGGGAAAAGGATTTCACCTGGCTGCAGAGCTTCACCCATGGCTTTGACGTCGAGCTGACGGACATCTCGGACGAGACCTATATGCTGGCCGTACAAGGGCCAAAGGCGCCCGCAATTTTAGACCGCATGACGGGCACCGACCTGGCGGCAGTGCCGCATCGTACCGCTTTGCGGGCGCGGGTCGGCGGCACGGAGATGCTCCTGGGCCGCACCGGCTACACCGGCGAAGACGGATTCGAACTCTATCTGCCGGCTGAAGAGGCAGTCTCCTTCTGGGATGCCCTGCTCGCCGAAGGCAGGGGCGCAGGGCTGCTGCCGTGTGGATTGGCCGCCCGCGACAGCCTGCGTTTCGAAGCCTGCATGTCTCTTTACGGCCATGAGATCGACGCCAAGACGACGCCCTTTGAAGCAAGGCTGGGATGGGTGGTCGCCCTGCAAAAGCCCGACTTCATCGGCCGCAAAGCGCTGCTGAAAGAGAAGCTGGAAGGCAGCGAGCGGCTGCTGGTCGCGTTCGAAATGGAAGAACGCGCCGTACCCAGGGAGGGATACGGGATCATCGGCCAGGAGGGCAAGGTGGTCGGCAAAGTTACCACCGGTATGAAGAGCCCGACGCTGGACAAATTCGTCGGCCTCGGCTACGTGCCGAACGGAATGCACCGCCTGGGTTCCGACCTCCACGTCCTGGTCCGGGGCAGCCCGCGACGGGCCCGGATCCGCAAACGGCCATTCTACAAGGCGCCGCGTTGACAGGAAACAGGGGAAAAGGAATGGCGCACGAACATGCAGAACCCGGTGCAGTTATCGACCTCAATTCCTTTGGAGAATCGCAGTCGACCGCGGTTGTCAAAGAGGATAAGTTTGAGGCGATCAGAGTCTACCTTGATCCCGGTCGGAAGATCCCTGCGCACAAGGTGGATGGCCCGATCACGGTACACTGTCTGAGCGGAAAATGTACTTTCTACGTCGAAGATCAGCCGCGCGCGCTGGAGCCGGGTTCCTGGCTCTACCTGGAGGGCGGAGCAGTGCACTCACTCGAGGCTGAGGAGAGCTGTGCGCTGCTGGTGACGATTATTTTCGTATAAGCGGGTGGTTCCCGCTGCGCCGCTTCTCGATCTACAGCGGCAGCTCCTGCGTTTTGCCGCTGCGTATCGCTTCGAACGCCTTCAGCACCATCGCGGTCGCGCGCGTTCCGTCGCGCGGCCCGACGGGCGATTCGGTATCGTCAAGCAGACAGCGGGCCCACGCTTGCAGTTCAGCGCGCGTTCCCTCCGGGTCTGTACTGAGCGCGGGCGGCAGCTCCTCAACGCTCAACGAGTCGACTTCACAGCCGGACAGGAGGGCCTTGTGGCAGCGTTCGTACAGCGTAGCCGTGCGCTGTCCGTCGAGCACTTCGAAGAAAAACTTCGATGTGTAGCGGGCATCGCCGCTGTCTCCGGCAATGATGGCGGCGATACTGCCGTTTTCAAACTGGACCGAGACCGCCGCGTTATCGATCAGGCCGTGATCGGGATGGGTCAGCGGCCCGCCGGCGGCGCTGATGAGGACCGGCTCCGATTCATTGAGCCAGTAGACCAGGTCAAAGGCGTGGCAGCCGTTTGAAAGGACAGGGCCGCCTCCTTTTTCCGGCGTCAACGGCCAGCCCTTCATCGCCGAATGCAGGCTCTGGCCGACCGTGACCAGTGGAGTTGGGACCAATTCTTTTACCTTGGCGACGAGCGGCGCGAAGCGAAACTTGAAACCCATCATCAGCTTGACGCCCGCCTTTTCAACCGCCTCTTCAATCTTCAGACAGTCCTCGATGGTGAGCGCCATCGGCTTCTCAAGGAAGATGTGTTTACCTGCCTCGGCTGCCCGGATCGCGAACGGCGTGTGTGAATCGTGGTGTGTCGCGATCAGGACGGCGTCAACATCGTCGTCCCGCATGACCGCTTCGACATCGGTCGTATGGTACCGTCCGCCGAATTCGCGACATGCCCCGGCGGCAGCCTCTTCGACGGCATCGACATAGCCGACGAAGTTCAGCTCCGCAACATCCCTGGCGCTGCGCAGATGGCTGCGCCCCATGCCTCCACACCCGATCAGCGCCATATTGATTGTTCCCGGCATAGAGCAACTCCTCTGGGTTCGATTCCTGCTTGTCCGCGCCCGGACCCACCTCAAGCTCTGCCTTGCGGCGTTTCGACAGACCCCGGAAAGCCTCTCGCTGTATTGCCAGTTGACTCCGATGGAAAATGGATCGAAGGAGTTTGGCGACTTCAGTGTTACCCGGGTCGAAGTGTGGAGCCGACTATGTAGCGGGTGCCGACGGTTGCAGGGGCCCGCTGCGGTCCTGCGGCACGAGCGGCCGGCTGCCCTCGGGCGTAACAACGAAGGACTGCTCGATGTGCAGCGAAGCGATGCCCGCCAGTGAGACCATAGCTTCCAGGTTGAGCACCATGTCCGGTTCAAGCGGCAGGTCGGATGCCACATCCACGCAATCGTCTCTGATTCGCAACCCGTTGTCGGCGACGAGAATCGGGTAGTCGCGCACCTCCAGGCCGAGGCCGTGCCCGTGCGGGAACGTTATGGTGATGCCGTTGTCGTTCAGCGTTTGCAGCATCGCGCCCTGCGCCGCAGACGCCTTCGCCCCCGGCCGCAGCGCCTCGGCGCCGGCAGCCATACAGGCGCGCAAGGCTGCGTGGCGCGCTTCCAGATGGGCCTCAGGCTCGCGCATCGCCAGCGTGGTGCCGGTGTCGGAGAAGTAGTGATCGTAGATGCAGCCCCAGTCGACGTAGAGCACGTCATCTTCCGCCAGTCGGTAGCTTGTTTCTGTCGCCATTCCCAGGCCGCGCACGCCGAAGGCAAAGTGATCGAAATCGGCGCCCAGCTCACCGGCCCGGGCGCGGTAATGCCGCACCAGCTCGGAGATCGGCGTGCCCGGCCGCGCCATATTGAGACACTCAATGCCGACCTCCTCGTTGATCTCGGCCGAACGAGTCAGCCGCCGCATTTCTTCCTCGCTTTTGACCATTCGGAGCAGGCGAATCAAGTTGGTGCAGTTTTGGAACGACGCTTGCGGCAGCGCGCGCGTGATCTGGTCGTGCGTCTCCGGCGGCAGGTCCTCCGTATCCAGACCGATCCGCCCGCCGGATAGCCCCCGCTGGCTCAAAATGCTCACCAGCGCATCGGTAGGGGTGGCATTTGTCTGCGGCGCGTTCATCAGGTCGACGAACCGGCGCAGGTCTTCGGGCGGTTCGGGAGGCGGCAGCGAATGGTCGAGACCGGTCGCGCCGAAGATGTGCACGTCGCGCACCCACAGATCGGCCGCATTGACCGCAAACGGCGGACCAAGCACCAGCGCCGGCTCCCCTTCAAGCGGGAACACGGCATAGGCCTGCGCCAAATTGCTGGACGCACCCGGCACCATCATGTACTCTTTGAAGATCGGGTCGATCCAGCAGAAGTAATCGCTGAAGTAGGTGATGTTGGCGAATGACGTCGCTACCAGGGCATCCAGCTCGTACTCCCGCATATAGTCGATCGCGCGCGACCTGTTGAAAAGCATGGCCTACTCCCTTTCGACTGATTTGTTGATCCTGAATTGCGTTTTCTTTACTTTTGGAAACCGAGACTCTTGGTTGCAGACCCGGATTTCGGGACCAGGCGTCCCGTCGGCTCTTCCTCGATGCAGGATCCAACCGTCATCCCATCCCAATCTGGCGCAGATAGGCGCGCGTTCGCTTGGCAATCGGCAGTGGCTTGTCGAACGGCGCCGGATACATGTCCTGTTCGACGATGGCGAAGCCGTTGAAGTCAACTTCAAGCAGCACGTCGCGCAGGGCCAGGTAATCGACGAGCCCCTTCGACGGCTCGCAGAATATGCCCATCTGCACCGCCCTTGCAAACGGAATCTCCTCGGTTTCGACAATCTTCCGGATGTCAGGATCTACGCTCTTGAAGTGGAGATACGGTATGCGCGCATGATGACGCCGTATGAAATCGACCGCATCAATGCCGCGGTAGGAAAAATGGCCCACGTCGAGGCCGAGCGAGACCCGCTCGGGATCGGTCTGTTCCAATAGCGTCTCGAGTTGGTCCTCATAGGCTACGTGCGTGTCGGGACTGGAATGAAAAGCCAGCTTGAGCCCAAACCGATCGATCACGATGTCCGCCACCCTGTGCGTCGTGTCGATCAACCGCGCCCACGCATCCTCGTCGAGCCGCTCCGGGGCCAGGCGTTCGCCCGTAAACCAGTCGGTGTGCAGCTCGTCGATCAGCACCATGAACTCTCCACCCAGCGCCGCCACCAGCTCGCCTCCGCCAACCACCTGCCTTTCCACCTCCGGCCAGGCCGAGGGCTCCTCCAGGTTGGCAAGCGTAAAGGTACCGGAAACCTTTATCCCTCGATTTCCCAGTTCGGACCGCAACGTGTCGACATCGGGCGGCAGATAGCCATATGGGCCCAGCTCAATCCATTCGTAGCCGGCTTCGACCACTTCGTCCAGAAAGCGGCGCCAGGGAATCTGCTTGGGATCGTCGTCAAACCAGACGCCCCACGAGTCGGGACCGGTCCCGATCTTTACATTCATTTTGCCTCACTCCTTTGACTGATTGGCTGACCCGCCGGCGGCAATGCGAGCGCGCAGATCGCCGATTATCATTTGAGCTGAACGCATCAGCAACCACCAGTCGACGCCAACCTGGAGCCACTGCATCCCTTTGTCCAGCCATTCAGCCATCTTCTCGGGCTCGTCGGCCAGCCCGATGCCGACGAATACGCCGGCCTGGCGCGACTTGGCGATCACCGTCTCAATTGCGGCGGCTACGTCAGGATGATGCGGCTGCCCCATGAGCCCCATCGAACCGGACAGATCATTGCCGCCTATGACGACTGCGTTCAAGCCCGGCACGGCCAGGATCTCGTCCAGGTTGTTGACAGCCTCAATCTGCTCGATCTGCGCGATCGCGATGATTGCTTCATTCGCCCGCTGGCTGTAACCCTCATCCGCGCTGAGCCCGTGGTCGATCGGCCGGCGCGGCCCGAAACCCCGCATCCCCTCAGGCGGGTAGCGGCATGCGGCCACCGCGCGGCGCACGTCGTCAGCGGTGCGGACCATCGGCACGATGACACCGTCGGCGCCGATGTCGAGGACCGTCTTGATCGTCGCGGCGTTGTTCTCGGGTACGCGCACCAAGGCCGTGGTTTCGCTGCCCTTGGTGGCCATGATATGCGCTTGCACCGTTTCCAGCGAATAGGCATTATGCTCCATGTCGATCCAGGCAAAGTCGAGCAGGCCGCTCAACGCCTCGGTGACCGTCGCGTCGGCGAACGAGATGCCGCTGCCGAGACAGACTTCTCCGCGACGTAACTTGGATGTGAAATAGGATGCGTTTTTCATGGACTATCTCTCTTTGAAAGTAGGATGGGGTACAGGGATTGTATCACATGTGGGCGAGCGTTGCGGGGAACGGGATTCGCCAAGCCGGCTGGCAGTCGGAAAGATGGATGAAAGCCCCAGTCTCTTGCCCCGCGGGACCTCGCAGCAATAAAGGCCACCGCAATGGCTGAAAAAGCAGTAGAATCGGTTCAAGTCTTGGCCGAAACCTACGCGGTGGCGCTCTGAGAAGGTCGGCCTTCGTCCCCGACGCTGCCCGAGACTCCTTGCAAAGTCAATTCGCTCGCTCGATGACAGCTGACATAGTGGCCTCTCTCCGTCTCTTCCAATTCGGGCGTTTCGATGCGACAGATGTCGACAGCGTAACGACAGCGGGGGTGAAAGTAGCAGCCACTTGGAGGATTGGCCGGGTCTGCCACGTCTCCTTGCAGAATAACACGCTGGGTGCGAAGGCGGGGATCGGGCTTGGGCACGGCCGAGAGCAACGCTTCCGTATACGGGTGCTGAGGCGCGTTGAACAGGTCCTCTGAGGAGGCCATCTCCACGATCTGGCCGACGTACATCACGGCAACACGGTGGCTGAAGTGCTTCACTACGCTCAGGTCGTGGGCGACAAAGAGATATGTGAGCCCGAACTTTTCCTGCAACTCAAGCATCAGATTCAATATCTGGGCCTGCACCGAAACGTCCAGCGCCGACACGGGCTCGTCGGCGACGACGAGGCGCGGGTTCAAGGCGAGGGCGCGCGCGATGCCGATCCGTTGGCGTTGTCCGCCGCTGAAAGCGTGGGGAAATCGCTGCAGGTACTCTGGCGGCAGTCCCACCAGGCCGAGCAACTCCTCGACCCGCTCTATGCGTTGCTGGCGTTCACGCATGCCGTTTACGAGCAGCGGTTCACCGATAATGTCGAACAAGGTCATGCGCGGGTTCAAAGACGAGACCGGATCCTGGAAGATCATCTGCATCTGGCTGCGCAAGGGCCGCAGTTCGCGTTTGGAGAGGTCGGAAACGTCGATGAGTGTGTCGTCGTCCGTGCGAAACAGGATCTCCCCGGAGGTCGGTTTGATGGCTCTCAAGACGCAGCGCGCGGTCGTCGTTTTGCCGCACCCGCTCTCTCCCACCAGGCTCAACGCCTCCCCCTGTTGAACGTGAAAGGAGACGCCGTCCACGGCCCGGACCTGTCCAACATTGCGCCGCAGCAAGCCCTTTCGGATGGGAAAGATCTTGCGCAGGTTTCTCACTTGCAACAGGGGCTGTCGGGCGCCGCCGGTCACTGCCGTAACCTCCTCATTCGTGCTCATAGAGAAAGCAGCTGACCTCCTGTCGCTCGCCTACCGGAAGCAGACTTGGCACGCGCGCCTCGCACGTTCCAACGATGTTCTGGGTGCAGCGTGGATGGAAGGGGCACCCCGTTGGCCGGTTGTAAGGATGGGGCACCGAACCGGAGATTGTCGGCAAATTCACGCGCGGCCTGGAATGTATGCTCGGGATCGACTGCAAAAGCGACTGGGTATAGGGGTGTTTTGGCGCATGAAAGATTTCATCCACGGGCCCTTTTTCGGCAGTCTGGCCCAGATACATGACAACCACGTCGTCGGCCATTTCGGCAATCACGCCAAGATTGTGGGTGATGAGGATGATCGCCATGCCCCGCTCCTCCTGCAAAGAACGCAGCAGGTCCAGGATCTGCCCTTGGGTGGTCACGTCGAGGGCGGTGGTAGGCTCGTCGGCAATCAGGAGCCGCGGGTCACAGGAGAGAGCGATGGCGATCATGGCCCGCTGGCGCAGACCGCCGCTGAGCTGGAACGAGTATTCTTCCAGCCGACCGGTAGGCCGGGGGATGCCGACCTGGTGAAGCAAATCGGCAGCGAATTCACGCGCTTCACGCCGCGTCATCTGTTTATGAAGCAGGATGGCTTCTATGAGCTGATTGCCAATCGTATGCACGGGGCTGAGAGAGGTCATCGGCTCCTGGAAGATGAGGGCGATTTCATCTCCCCTGATATCGAGCATTTCGGGGCCATTGGGCTCCAATTGGGTCAGGTCGACGTGGTCGGGCCGGTCGCCCCCGCCGTTTCGGTAGAGGAGGATCTCGCCGCCAACGATGCGTCCCGGCCGTTCCACAATTCGCAAAATCGAACGCACGGTCACGCTCTTGCCGCAACCGCTCTCACCCACGATGCCCAGCGTCTTGCCGGGTTCGACATCGAAGCTGGCATCTTCGACGGCCTTGACGATGCCCTCGTCCAGAAAGAAGTATGTTTTGAGATTACGAACTGACAGAATCAGCTGCTCTTCGTTTTCCATGCCTGACCCTTAAACGCCGTATGGATCGGCTGCGTCTCGCAGCCCGTCCCCGACGAAGTTGAACGCCAGAATCACCGTGATGACCGGGACCGCCGGTATCAACAGCCAGGGCGACAGAGCAACACTCTGCAGGCTCTGCGCGTCCTGCAGCAGCACGCCCCAACTGATCGCCGGCGGGCGGATGCCCAGGCCCAGAAAACTCAGCGAGGTCTCACTGATGATCATCACCGGCAGTGCGAGGGTGGTGGCGGCAATAATGTGACTCATGAAGGAGGGCACCAGGTGGCGGAAAATAATGCGCCACTGGCTGCAGCCCGCAAGCTCTGCCGCCATCACGAAGTCCTCCTCGCGCAGCGCCAGGAACCTTCCCCGCACCACCCTGGCCAGCTCGGTCCAGCCGATCAGCGATATGATGATGGTGATGGCAAAGTAGACCTGCAGGACCGTCCAGTTTCTCGGCAAGCCGGCCGCAAGCCCCATCCACAGTGGAATTGTCGGGATCGAACGCAGGATCTCGATCAGCCGTTGAATTATTGTATCGACCGCGCCCCCGTACAGTCCCGAAAGCCCACCGAAAAGCACGCCCAGGAATAGGCTGAGTGTAACGCTTACCAGGCCAATCGTCAGCGATACCCTGGTACCCGACATCAGCCTTGACCACAGATCGCGCCCCAGCGTATCGGTGCCAAGGAGGAAAATCGTATCTTCAGCCCGGCCCTCTTCAACCCCGATCAGGTGGCGGTCGGTGGGAATGAACCCCAGGAACTCGTATTTGTATCCGCGCGCGAAGAAGCGCAGTGGGATCTTCTGGTTTGGGTCGGTCTGGAAAACGCGCTTGAATGTATTTGGGTCACGCGCCCCTTTCACGGCGAGGACGTGCGGTCTGAACGCCCCTCCATCAAACCATCGGATCGGCTGCGGCGGCATCTGCGAAAAATTTGCCTCCGTCACCTCCGGGTCGGAGTAGGACACAAAGTCGGCGCCGATCACCACCAGGTAGAAGATGATGATGGCGACCGCGCCGATCATCGCCAGGCGGTGCTTGCGGAATCGCCACCACATCAGCTGCCATTGGCTGGCAACAAAGATGCGCTCCCCCTGTTCCGGCGCGATAGCGGCCTCTACCGGCAGAATCCGTTCCGTCATCGCCCACCTTCCAACCGTATGCGGGGATCGATCAGCAGCAGCACCATGTCTGAAATAAAGGTGCCGACGACGGTCATCACGCCGATGAGCAACACGATCGTTCCGGCGAGGAACATATCCTGCGACTGCAATGAGCGCAACAGGACCGGCCCCATCGTTGGCAGGCTGAGCACTACCGAAACGATGATGCTGCCGGAGACGATGTGTGGAAACAGGTAGCCGAGGGTGCTGGCGAAGGGATTGAGCGCCACGCGCACCGGATATTTCAAGATGACTCTGCCCTCCGGGAGTCCCCTCGCCCGCGCGGTGACGACATAGGGCTTGCGCACCTCGTCCAGGAGATTGGCGCGCATGACGCGGATCAGCTGGGCTGTCGCCGACAACGCCAGAATGAGGGCCGGGACAGGCAAATGCTTGAGCAGGTCCCACACTTTGGCCATACTCCAGGACGCCAGCTTGAACTCTGAAGAGAACAACCCCCCCACGTTGGCGCCGAACAGCGAGAAGGCCAGGTACAGGACCACCAACGCCAGCAGGAAGCTGGGCGTAGCCAGGCCAAAGAATCCCACAAAGGTAAAGATGTAGTCACCGAAGGAATACTGTCGTACCGCCGAATAGATGCCGATCGGCAGCGCGACCGCCCAGGTGAACACGAGGGCAACGACCGAAACGACGATGGTCAGGGCCAGCCGGTCGCCGATCACCTCCAGTACGGGACGGCGCCACTCCATCGACATGCCAAAGTTGCCCTGCAGGATCAGCGCCACCCACTTGGCGTATTGCACGTATACGGGCTGGTCGAGGCCATACTGGATGCGTAAGTTCTCGGCCTCTTGTCTGGAGACAAGCGTGCCCGTCTCCCGCTGCAAAGCGATGTAGGCGTCGACGTAGTCCCCCGCCGGCAATTGAATGATGAAAAAGGACAGCACGCTGACCGCCCATACGGTCAGAATCGCCAGCAGGAATCGCTGTGCCAGGTAGGCTAACATCTGTTACGCCCTCGCCCGTCGCGTGCCGGCACAGAGAGCTCAGGCTTTCTCAGTGCCCGGCTCGGGCTGTCCGGCAAGGAGGGGGACACGCTGCCGAGCGGTTGGAGGGACCTGCGCCCTGGCAGCTGGCAACAGGGAGCGAAGATGATCGGGGTATGGAGGACGGATGAGCTCGGATCAACCACGATGAACGCTTTGACCTTGGTGAGGAACGGCGGCGGTGAATCTGCTATCGGTCTTCGTCATGTTCGCGTTGACCGCAGCCAATACTAGCATTCCGCCTACAGCCGCGCAACCAGAGGGAATTCAGTTCGATATCGGGTATTTGCAAACAGGCTGCGGTCTGGGAAAGCGGGCAAGGCGCCCGCTCTCCCGTCATTGGAGTCGCGTCTTAACGGCGTCTGGAAAGTTGCACCGGTTGCAGACGGAACGCATGGGGCGCCGGGCGCGCCCCGGCAGTGCCTTCCCGGAGTGGGGATACGCCCCGCCTGCAGCCGGTTGCGGCGCCCGGTTCGAGACTGAATCGCCGGGCAAGACCGCTACTCGTCCTACTCGTCCTTATAGTAGAACTGTTCCGAGCGGATGAGGCCAGGGGTCATGCCGGCAGTGTTGACGATCTGCCTGGGCGCAACATTCCCCATCCTGTCGTTGACGATGCGCGTGCCGAAGATTACCGGCCCGGCGCCTACCGTGCCGATGGTCCACGTCTGGTCGGCGATGATCTTCCACATCTCCTTGACCTGCGCGATGACCTCTTCATCCGTTTGGAAACCGCCCAGCTTGTACCACATCTCCATCACCTGGCGCATCTCAGGCGGCGGCTCCAGGCCGGAGGCCCCGCGCGAGTCAAACCACTCACCGTACAGAGGCCCGGACGCGTAGCCGCCGGCCCCGTTCGGGAAGGCTGTCGAGGCGAGACTGACGATATTGTCCCCGACTTCCCACATCCAGATCTGGTGCTGGTTGGCGGCAGTCATCGTCTCTCCCTGGCTGCGCTCCACCGCCCGGATGTCGAGTTGAATGCCGATTGCCTTCCACTGGTCGTTGATCATTTCGCTGATCTGAGGGAAGGGGAGGAAGGCTTCCGATGCGGCCAGCACCTCGAAAATCAGCGGCTCGCCGTTATCTGTCCGCAGGCGGTTGCCGTCGGCATCCTTCTCCGTCAAGCCCAAATCATCCAGCATCTGATTGGCCGTGTCGGGATCGTAGGTGTGCCAGTACATGCGGTAGAGGACACCATTCTCGTCCGCGCCCGGTGAGAAGGGGTTGGTCTCGACCGGCAGAACGTTGCCTCCCTCGGCCAGACCGAGGAAAAAGGCCTCGTTGATCTGCTCGCGGTCAATTCCCAGGGAAATAGCGCGGCGGAACTCCAGCGAGTTGATCCACTTGACGATCTCCGGGTCGCCGTCATAGCTCATGTTGAAGATGAGGCCGGCCTGCGTGCCTCTCTCGGTGGGATCCAGAAAAACGTCATAGCCGCCCCGCTCCTGGTTTTCCAGGAAGAGGGGGAGATTGACGATGTCGATGTGCCGGGCCTGGAAGTCGTATTCTCCGGCGACGGCCCGCAGGTTGATCACGTCAACCGACTCCGCCACCTCCAATACAATGTAGTCGTGGTAGGGGAGTTGATTGCCCGCTGTGTCCACTTCCCAGTAGTAGGCGTTCCGCTCCAGCACCCAACTCGGATTGTTGATTGCGATCGAGGTCGTCCAGGGCGTCACAGCGGGCAGGTCAGGATTGCCCTGCCAGCTCATCTTTGATTTGAGCAGATTGACCCAGTTGTCGAACCCTGCCTCGTCAGCCTGGGCGTCGACCTGCTCCTGCGAAGTATAGCTGGGAAGGTACTGCTTCAGGTAGTGCGCCGGCGCAAAACCTCCCATGCCTGTATGTCCCCAATTGGCCTGGCTGGCAATTTGTGAGAAGCCGGCCAGCGCCTGGTGGAAGAGGAAATTGGGAGCCGGCAATATATACTTGACCGTCGTTTCGTCTACAGCCACCACCTGGGTGCCGACCGGCAGGTCTACGCCGGGGACCGCAATGATCTCTGTATTGTTGTAGATGTCCTCGAACCAGAATACAAAGTCAGCGGAGGTGAAGGGCGCGCCATCGGACCACCTCATGCCTTCACGCAGAAAGATCGTCCATTCGGCGCCATCATCACTCCTTTCCCAGCCTTTGGCAATGTTGGGAATGACCTCGCTCATATCATACTTCCAGAACAGGATATGATCATGGGCCCCGTAGCGCTTGGGGTTCCACGCGTCGCCCGGTCCGGTGAAACCGCGGCGTACAATACCACCGTACTGACCGATTTCATTGAGGGGCCTGAGCACCAGCGGCTCCAGCGGCAATCGCTCCTCGACGGGGGGAAGTTTGCCCTCATCGACCATCTCCTGGAGCATCGGCGCGTCATCGTATGAGTCAGGCCACTCGGCCGGGTCGAGAACGACCTCCGGCCCTGACAGGCCTTCCCTGATAAGCTCGCGTCCGATTGGAATCGGGGTGGGGGTTACTACGACCTCAACCTCTACGACCTCCGCCCCGCACCCTGCAAGCAGCAAGGCGGCGATCAGCAAGAACGCGAAAGCATGGGATAGGTTACGCATTTTCTCCTCCGTTCCTTTGCACTTCGTGGCGGTATGAAGGTGACACGTATTGCTTCTGCTTTCGACACGAACAAAAGCCGGCGTTCAGATTCGTTCAGGCGGCACTGAGAATCTCGAACCGTTTTCTGTCTAATCACCTCCTTTGCCGCGCGGCATGCAGCACGAAAGTCCAGGCTCAAAAGGGGAAACGGGGACGAAAGTCTCCCGTCTGATTCCGACTGATAAACCTCTGTAGGATTGCTGACAGTATCATATATTCTAGTTCCCGGCAACCAACCAAAATTTGCGACAGCTTCCCGCATTTTTGGAGAAAATGCCCCTGCCTCCCGGCCCCCCGAGACGCCCGGCAACTGCAGGAGCCACGATCTCTTAATTCTGTTTTGCGCAACCTAAGCAAAGGCAGCCTCGGCCCGGCGGCAGATGAAAGGCAGCCCCAAGCAAGCGCCGTGCCATTATGCCCGTCCCGCGCCGGGCGCGTGGGCCATGCCTGGGAAACTGCTGCCCTCCCTGACCGGCCGGCGTCGCAACCGCCCGTTGCCCGCCATGCCTGTAAGACACAATTTTGGTGCGGCCGAAAACGCGAGCAAGCGCTCATATACGCTCGTAACAACTTACATACGCGGACATCGGCACAGCTGACCTACGCGCCCCTCACGCCGCCCGCAAGCATTCCATAGACCCGAACGCGGCCGCAATCTCGCCCCCATTCTGGTATTCGCTCCGATATGGGGGGCGCCGACCACGTTGAGGATGAGCTTCCGGCCTTCTCTTGGAGGCTACCTTCGACTCGTCCGACTTGCGCCGTGAACGACTCCCAAACTGAACCGCACCCGCATTCCAGGCGACAGGGGCCAAACAAGCGTGCGCATTATGCCCGCTGCGAAGCGCGCTGATGTGGATGGCAGGCTCTCGTCCTGCCCGCCATCCGTTTGCGATGGAATCTGCCAAGCAGAATTTGAAAGATGTCTTCCGCTGAGGGGTCTTCTCAGGCGGTCGGAGACACAGGCCAGCCGGGCGGGCGAACCGCAGGATAGCCGGCTGTGAGAGATTCTTGCTTTGGGGATCAATACATCCAGGCTGGATCGTGCGCCAGGCCATGAAAGGCCCGCCGCCAGGAGCCCTGGCTCGCCGCCGGTCTGCTTCGACGGGAACAACCGCGATTGCCCCTATGACCTCAAAGGCCGGGCACGTAGCCCTGGCCCCACTGCTCCGGGCGCGTCTCGCGAAAATCGCCCGTGTTGGGCATGATGGCCAGCTGGCCGCCGTCGATCACAACTGTCTGCCCAACAATGTAGCGGTTTTCCTCCGAGGCCAGAAATATAGCAAGCTTACCCACATCGTGCGGCGCCCCCAGCACACCGGCCGGGAGCTCGCCGGCGGCCGCCTGCTGATCAAAGTCTCCAAGTACTTTGAGATGATTTTCGACAAGGATCCAGCCCGGCGCGATCGCATTCACCCGTACGCCTTTCTGTGCCAGCTCCAACGAAAGCACGCGCGTAAAGCCCACGATTGCGGCCTTGGTGCCAGCGTATACGGTGTGCTCCGTCATCCCTGCAAAGGCGTGGACCGAGGTCAAGTTTACCACCGCGCCGTCCCCCTGCTCGACCATTCCGGGAGCGACCGCCTGCGTCAGGAAAAACATGCCGCGGATGTTGACATTGTAGAGCGTGTCGAACTGTTCCGGCGTGACCTGAAGAAATGGCTTGTTCATCGTGATGCCGGCATTGTTCACCAGCACGTCGATGCCGCCCAGGAAATCGCGTGCCCTGGCTGCCAGGTTCTGGACCTCCTCGATTTCCCCCAGGTCTGCCTTGAATACCTCAGCCTTTCCGCCGGCCCGCCTGATCTCGTCGACCGCGCTGGCCGCGCCCCCCTCGCTGTGCGCGTAGTGCAGCACGACCGCCGCGCCCTCTTTGGCAAACTCGAGCGCGACCCCGCGTCCAATCCCAGTACCGGAACCGGTTACGAGCACACGCTTTCCTTCCATCCTGCGCGTCTGCGTCATTATCTCATCTCCTGTTGACAACGGAACGGACCCTCGATAGGACTCACTTTCGCCTCGAACCAGGACCAGCGGAGGCGCCCTCAGGTCTCCAGCAGTTCATCGAGATTTTCAAACACCTTGTGGAACGCCTCGGCGTAACACTCCATCAACGCCATATCCTGAATTGTGATCGAGTGCCGCTCGTCATGCACGATAAGCGTTGTCTCAAACATGCGCAGCGCCTGCGGGTACTCCTGTGGATCGTATGTTACGTCTCCATCGTATAGGGCCGACCGCCAGGGGTATCCGTTTCCGTATCCTATGTCGCGATCTCGAAAAATCGGAAAGGCCGGCATCGGCTCGTAGTGCCACAGACTCATAGTGACGCCCTCGGCCTCGAGCGCGTCCAACAGCCTGTCCCGAAAACCGGCCGGCGCCATCTCCAGCCCCAGCGCGTCGGGGTCAAAGCGGAGCCGGTACTTGTGATAAATGGTGCTGCTGCCCTCCGGCACAAACGGCGGCTGCAGACCGCTGATCTTGCCCAGCTGCTCGGAGAGGAATGCCCCGTTCCGCTGCGCGATGGCGTTGTACTGCGGCAGCCGTTTCAACTGGCTGCGGGCAAAGGCCGCCGGCAACTCCTGCAGCCGGTAGTTCCAGCCAATTGTATGGCAGGCATAGGAGCGAAACCGCCTATCCTGGTCGTCGAGCTTCTCGCCAAAAGTGCGCATCATCTTGGCCCGCTCCGCATACTCATCGCTGTCCGTCAGCAAGAATCCTCCCTCGCCGCCGGAAAGATTCTTGGTCGCATTGAGGCTGAACCCGCCCAGGTCGCCGATCGTGCCCGCCATGCGCCCCTTGTAGGCGCTGCCGTGCGCCTGGCAGGCATCCTCGACAACTGCCAGGCCATATTTCTCGGCCAGGGCCAGGATCTCGTCCATATCCGCAGGGAGCCCGTGCATATGGACCGGCAGCAGCGCTTTGGTTCGCTCGGAGATCTTCTCCTCAATCCTGGAAGCGTCTATGTTGAACGTGCGCGGGTCGATATCGACGAATACCGGGATCGCCTGCTGCTGCAATATGGGGAGACAGGTGCCCGAAAAAGAGAACGCGGTCGTGATCACCTCGTCGCCGGGTTGAACGCCAGCGGCGAACAGGGCCGTGTGCAGCGCAGCCGTCCCGCTGTTGAACGTCAACGCATGCTTGCTGCCCGTGAAGGCCGCCCAATCCTCCTGCAGTGCAGCCGCTTCCGGACCGTGGTCCTGGCCGGTCAGAATATTGCGGTCAAGCACCGCCATCACCGCGTCTTTGTCGGCCTGCGTGATATCGGGCCAGCGCCTCTTCAGCCCCTCGGGCACCGCACGCGCGCCGCCGTTGATCGCCAATCGTCCCTTCATTGTCGTAGTCCCCCTTCTTGGCTGATGCCCAGGCCTGCCGAAATCGAGCTATCCTCTCGCCGCCATCGCCTGGCCCGGGTCGAGCGCGAATGGCTGTAACATCGCTGCCATGTTGGAGAATGGCAGTACTTCCGGCTTGAGCCGGATGCCCAACGCCTCCTGCATGAACGCCCGGCGCGCCTGCACCCGCTGCCAGAGCTCCGGATAGCCGGCGGCAAGCTGATCTCGCAACGGTTCGCCGGCCAGCGCGATCGTGTCCTCCGCATTGGTCGTGTGCAGATGCGGAGCAACAACGGGAATGATGTCGCACTGGATCAACATGCCTGACCGCAGACACAGTTCGGATCCGGCGTAAATCGGCGAGTCCACCCACTCATCGAGGTGGATCAAGTGGCCGGGGTTGAGCGCAATCCCGATCTCGTGCCCCGCCAGCGCATCCTCGACCACCGCCTGCATGGCAGCGCCCGTCACACCGATGCCGATCTCCCCGTACCAGGCGGCAACCGCGCCAAAATATGGCTGCACAAGGCGCTCGACGTAGGCCGCGCTCTCGGACGGCAACTCCGAAGCGTCTGATACCACAAAGCCGCCGCGCGCGGTCAACCCGCCGCGCAGCCCGAACGCCACAAAGAAAGGATCCCCGCGTTCGATCATGCGGCTGGTGGGGCTCGAAAGCCCCAGCCGCGCGCGCGGGCCCGACGAGAGCATAAGATGCGCCGAGAGCGGCAGGCCGTTCAGCTTCAAGCTGTGGGCCGCATCCAATTCGGTCATCCCGGGCCGCAACTGCTCGATCAGATCGCGCACCGACTGCGAGCAGTGCGCCGCGGCAAACTCAAAAGCCGCAAGCTGGTCGGCGCTGTTCAGGCTGCGCAGACCGTCGGCCGGGTTCATGAAGATCGACGTCGCGTTGGTCACCAGTCGGGCGTCGCCCGTCAGCGCGCGCAGCGTGTCAACGAGAAACGCCGGCCCCTCCAGCCAGTGCGCCGGGTCATCGCTTTCGATCGCGGTGGCATACTTCCAGCCCACCATTCCAACCCGCTGGCCGCGCCCGATCCCGCACGCCCGCAGGACCGGTTCCAGCCTCGGGCTGTCGCCGCGCTTCTGCCCCGGCAGGCTGAACCCCTGGTAAAGCCGCCGCTCGACGTCGACCTGCACGAGTTCAGCGTAGGTCAGCCCCTCGTTTCCTAAGAGCAGGTCAGGCCGGCCCCCCTCGCTGTTGATAACCAGGAGCGCCTCTTCAAAACGGGGATCGTGATCGGTAAGGTAGGCAAGGTTGGCAAAATGCTCGCGATCGCCGTAGACGAGCAAAATGTCGAGCCCAGCCTGGACCGCCCGCGCCCGCGCCATCTCGATCCGAGCCTCGTACTCGGCCCGACCTACCGTCGGCTGGCTGCGCGGCAGACCGAAGTCGGGCGGCGAGACTGCGGCGAGCCTGATACGGTCAAGGGACATGGCAAATCTCCTCAAAAGCTCCCTATATTCAATCTGAGCGCCGGCCGCAGGAAGCCGCCAGGCCGGCGATCAGCACTGTCCGGGGCGCCACTGTGCTCAGATCGAGGTACTCATCACGCGTGTGATAGAGTGCGCCGAACGGGGCCAGCCCACACAGCGTCGGCGTCCCCGCGACCGCGCTGTAGCAGCCGTCCGAAGTGCCTCCGCAGAACGTGTCCTTGAGTTCGAAACCGAGCAGGCGTCCGATCGACAGCGCCGTCTCTACCAGCCGCGGCGACTGTGGCCCGCGCTCCATCGGTGGATGCGACATGCCGCCGCGCAGCGCCGCCGAGGTACCGGCCACCCAGACACGTTCCGCAACCGCGCGAAAGTGGGCGTCCACCAGCTCTGCTTCCGCCACCGTTTCGACCCGCACGTCGATCTGCGCGCGGGCGTAGTCCGGCACGATATTGGGACGCTGACCTCCTTCAATTGTAGAAACGCTGACCGTCAGCACCTCGCTTTCGCCGCCGATCTCCTGGCAAGCGTTCAACTTGAGACACAACTCGGCGATGGCGTTATGCCCCTTCTCCGGCTCGACACCGGCATGGGCGTTCTTGCCGTTCACGCGCAAATCGTAGTACATCAGCCCGGCGCGCTGGCTGATGATCTCATCCGGGTTGGACGGCGCCTCCAGGATTAAAGCCGCGTCCCTGCCCTGCGCCAGCGCCCGAATGACCTCCTTCGAAAAGGGCGAGCCGACCTCCTCATCGCCGTTGCAGAGCAGGGTTATTTCAGCGAAATCGTCGTATCCAATCGCCTGCAAAGCCTTGAGGGCGTAATATCCGGCCAGGCTGCCGCTGGCATTGTCAACCACCCCCGGACCCATCGCCCGCGTGCCCTCGATCCGCAACGGCCAGCCGGCCACCGTCTGCGCAGGCCAGACCGTGTCGAGATGGGCAACGAGCAGAGCGCGCCCCTGTCCCCGCCCGGTCAACGAGCCGGCAACCGCCATGCCGTAATCGTCACTCGGGTAGGTCGCCGTCTCGCAGCCCAGGTCACCCAACTTGCCGAGCATCCAATCGGCCGCTGCGTCAACCCCCGCCTTATGTTCCGAACCGCGGTCACGCGCCACCAGCCAGGCAAGGTCCGACTGGAATTCGGGCATCCATCCCGCAAGCGTACGTTCGAGGCGGCCTATCAAGTCAGCGTCAACGAGTACCGGCGTCATCTCCCCTCCGTGCCCTCCTTCACTTGACCGCTCCGCTCGTCATCCCCTGCACAACGTAGCGCTGGAACACGATGAAGATCAACGCCAGGGGCAGGCTCGTGACCGTCGAAAGGGCCATGATCGAATTCCAATCGCGGGCGACATAGCCGAAAAACTTGGCCAGCGCGATCGTGAGCGGCTGCGTATCCGGTGTGTCGGTCAGGATGATGGCCAGAATATACTCGTTCCATGCAGCGATAAAGACAAAGGTACCGATGCCGACAATCCCGGGCACCGAAATCGGTACGAGCACTCTCCAGACCGCCTGCAGGCGCGAACAGCCGTCGATCATCGCAGCCTCCTCCAGCTCAACCGGGATCGAGTCAATATATCCCTTCAACAGCCAGATCGCGATCGGCATCGTAAAGGCCGCGTTGACCATCACAAGCCCGGGAATCGTGTCGCGCACGCCAAAGGCAGCCGCGAGGCGAAAATATGGGATGATCAGCAGAATGCGCGGGATCATCAGGATGCCAAGAATGCCGAGCAGCATCACCCTGCCGCCGCGCAGCCGAAAACGCGAGAAAGCGTAGGCAGCCAGATAGCCGAGACCGACGCTGACTAGCAGGGACGAAAACGCAAGAACTGTGCTGTTGCGAAAGTGGAGCTGGTTCTCGGCGTCCAGCACGACATTGGCAAAATGCTCATGCGTGACCTGCTGCGGAATCAGCTTGGGGGGATAGGCCAGGATCTCCGTGATCGGTCGTACCGCCGCGTTGACCATCAGCACAATCGGCGCCAGGATGATGGCGGCGCCCACCATCGTGACGGCGGCGATCACAAGCTGCTTCATTGTAATTCTCGACCCACCGCCCAGTCTAAAAGCTTGTTTCGCCACTCTCTCCCCCGCGCGAAAGCATTTTGACGTAAACGACAATGAGAACGAGCAGGGTCAACAACATCAATGTACTCACAGCCGAGCCGTAGCCAAGGTTGCCGTCGAGCATGCCGGTCTTGTAGACGTAGTAGGTGATCGTCTCGGTCCGTCTGAGGGGGCCGCCGCGAGTCAACAGCTGCACCAAATCCAGCTGGCCGACTGTAAAGATGAAATCGATCGTGGTGACCGCGAGCAGAATGGTGCGCAGCTGCGGCAGGGTAACGTGCCGAAATCGTTTCAGCGCGTTGGCTCCGTCCACTTTGGCCGCCTCGTACAGCTCAGGGGGAATCGCCTGCAGGCCCCCCAAAATGATGATCATGAAAAATGGGTACGACAACCAGGTGTTGATGGCCACCAGGGACGACATCGCCAGGCGCGGGCTGCCGGCCAGGAAGGGAATCGGCGCCGATTGGCCCAGAATCCCCACCACCACGTAGTTGACCGGGCCGGTCTGATGCAACAGCAATGCCCACATCAGCGCCGAGGCCGGCGTCGAAAAGACCCAGGGCAGGATCAAGAGCCCGCGCATGAAGTTGCGCAGACCGGTGCTGAACCAGGTCTCGTTCAGAAGCAGGGCAAATCCAAGTCCGACCAGAAGGTGCAGCACCAACGCCGGAACCGTGAACGCGACCACTGCCCGCACGCTGTTCCAAAACCACTTGTCGTCCAGCGCTTCCCGGTAATGCTCCAGGCCGACAAATATCCACTCGCCCGCCTTGAGGTCGGTGAAGCTCATCTGCACTGTGCGCGTCAGCGGGTAAACTGTGAGCAGGATCAGAAACAGCAGCGCCGGCGCCACAAGTAAGTAGCCCGTCAACTCACGGCGGATTCTCAGCCACTGCAAGCGGCGGCGGCCGCGACTGTCGTTTGCGCCGCTGGCCGGTGGGTTGGCGACCGCGGGACCACTCTCTTGGGGCATTTCGCTCCTCGCGAGGAGACTACTCGAACCGCGCCCCGTGGACGAATACTGGCGCTCACGGGGCGCGGCGAACTTACAGCGCAGGAAAACCAGGTAGAATGCTTAGCGCCCAGCGTCAATCTCTTCCTGCCAGATTTCAGCCATCTCCTTCAACGCCGATTCGGGGTCGTTCTCATCCAGCATAACCTCGTGAAATGCGACCAAAACCGCATCCACCAGCTTCTCCATGTTGGGCAGCACCGGCTGCTGGATATTGTACTCAGGGTCCTGCGCAAACAGGTCGGGCACCTCGCGCATGACCGGATTGTCGCTCTCCCTGAGCGACGCCATCACCGCCTTCGTGGGCACAGGCGCGCCCATAATCTCGTCGGTCAAGCGGCTCGCGATCTCGTCGGAATAGAGGAACTTCATGAACTCCCACGCCTCATCCTTATTCTCCGACATGGCGCTCATGGCGATGCCGGTGACGTTCCAGACGATGCCGCCGGTCTCGTCGCGCCAGGGGGGCGCATAAGCGATATTGATGTCGGGGTTGAGGGCCTTGAGGTAGGTGGCCGTGAAGGGGCCGTCGGTGAACATCCCCAGCCGGCCGGCCGCCATCAGCTCCATGATGCCAGGCCAAGGCATCGTCAAGGAGTCAGGCGAAATCAGGTCATCGTCCCAGAACTCCTTCCACCAGCGGATTGTCTCCAGCCCTTCGGGCGAGTCAAACGCGACATTGCCCTCCTCATCGAAAAGCCGACCGCCCAACTGGGCGAGGCGGTAGAGGAACATGCGCGTCGTCAGCACTTCGGCAAAGGACATCGTAGCCATGTAACCGTAGATGCCCTGTTCCTCGTCGCGCAGCGCCTCGGCCGCGGTGCGGAATTCGTCCCAACTGGTCGGCGGCTCCAGGCCTTTCTCGGCGAAGAGATCGACGTTGTACAGCAGGTGGAACGGGAAAATGTAGATCCCCAACGCCCGCGTTACGTCCTGGAACTTCATCGACGCCTCAGGCGCGAGGCTGTCGGCAAAGTCGGGCTCGGCCTCAAGCCACGGATTGAGGTCCTCCAGATAGCCGATGTCGACCAGACTGGCGATATACTCAGGCCCCATCGGCAGCACGTCAAACGACGAGTCGTTTGCCAGCGCCGCGGCTCTCATCTTCGCACCCGACTCGGTATAGGGCACATGGCTCAACGAAACCTTGATGTTGGGGTTGGCCGCCTCAAACTCAGAGATGATGTCGGCCCAAATCGGGGCCTGCCATTCTTCGCCCCAGACATGGAGAAAAGTGATCTCCACAACCTCGGGCGCCGCCTCGGAATCGCCTGTGGCGGCGGGAGCCTGGGCAGGCGCCGGCGCGCAGCCCGATGCAAAGACCGTCAATACCAGCAGAGCTACCAGGAATCGATACAAAAAGTCCTTACGCATTTTTGCCTCCTTGGCCGTGCCAGATTCTGCTGAGGAATTCTTCTCGCCTCAAACCTATGCCGCAACCATCAAACAGTTCTGTGCCCGAATCCTTTTGCGTGATCACCCCCTTTTTGGTCCTGGCCTCAGGATGCCTCGAATGTCAGAGCGCGGCGCCGCTAGCGTCTACTGGACGCCCGCACTGCGCCTGTCAACCACTGTTTCTCCGCCCTGCATCACAAACTCGACGCGCTGCAAGGCGGTGATATCCTGCAACGGATCGCCGGTAAACGCGATCAGATCGGCCCACTTGCCCGGCTCGACCGTGCCGATAACGTGGTCCATGCTCATTGCCTCAGCGCTGATGCGCGTGCCGGCGACGATCGCCTGCATCGGGTCCATGCCCCACGCCACCGCCATCTCGAACTCCTTCGCCGCCAGCTCTTGCGGGTGCGTGGGATGGCCGATCAGATCGGTGCCCAGCGCGTAGCGGACGCCCGCGGCCAGACCCTTCTCGAAATCAGCCTGCATCGCTTCAATGTGCCGCCGGAAGAGCTTGCGCGCCCAATCGGGATAGTCGAACCTCTGCGCGCCCTGCACGTGGTAGTACAGCTGACAAATCGTGCTTACCACCATCATGTTCCTGTCGACCAGCATGCGGCGCGTCTCATCGTTGATGCCGTAGCCGTGCTCGATCGTGTCGACATCGGTCTGCAATGCCAGGCGCACCGCGTCATCGCCGATACAATGCGCGCTGACCTTGAGCTTGTTGCGGTGCGCCTCCCCCGCCAGCGCCTGCATCTCCTCCAGACTGTAGGACGCGATCTGGTCATGCGGGTCCTCGCCCCACGCCTGGTAGTTGTCCCCGGTCACGCCGGAGCGGGAGAGACCGACCTTGATAACGTCGGCGCCCTGCCGGATGCGCCGCCGCACCATATCGCGCACGCCGTCGACCCCGTCGGCCAGCAGATCGTCGGTTTTGACAAAGTCGAGCGGGACGCTGAGATGGTCGAAGGTGCCCGCGGTCGAAGAGATGAAGTGGCCCGCCGCGACCATGCGCGGGCCGGGCACGTGTCCGTCGTTGATCGCATTCCGCAGCGAGGGCCCGATGTGCCCCGAGCCCAGGCAGCGCGCCGCGGTGATGCCGGCTTCAAGCATTCTCTTTGCCTCACCCGCGACCCGCAGCGCGCGATAGACCCGGGTATCGCCCGGCAGCCCGCCAAACGGCCTGTCGGTCCCATGTCCGAAAAAGTGCACATGCGCGTCCACGATCCCGGGCATGAGCGTGCGCTCGCCAAGATCGATCACGTCGGCGCCCGGAGGCGCCTCAATCTCGTCGCGGTGTCCGACTTCTCGGATGACACCGTCGGCGATGAGAACAGCTGCTTCCTCGCGCGCGGGCGCGCCGCTCCCATCGATCAGATGCCTGGCCCGCAACAGGCTAAACTGCTGGTCCGCCATTGGATTACCCTCCTTGGCAGACCGCGCCCTACTCCTTGAGCGCGCCCGCCGTCATTCCCTCAATGACCCACCGCTGCAGAAACACGAAAATGACGATCAACGGAATTGTAGCCATCGTGTTCAGCGCCATGATCGCGTTCCAATCCCGGTTGGCCTGGGTGAAGAAGTTGCCAATCGCCACCGTCATCGGCATCAGTTCGTGTCCGTTACGAAGGATCGTCGCGAAGACAAAGTCGTTCCATGCATATAGGAAAGCAATTATAAGTTTGGGGCTTGAAAAGGGGGAGGAGATGGGGATAAGAAAGGCTGCAAACGCAGTGGTGGATGTCTCGGATAGGTTGGTAAAGGCATTCTTTATGGCTATAGGTGGATACCAGCTCATGGACTGGTTTGTACCTGAACAACTTGAGTTGTGGTTGGGGCCTTGGATCAAATTAGTCAAGTCTATTTTGGCTTTAGGATGAAGAAAGTCAATGTTGCTGAAATAGAGAGTCCGAACATTACAGACAATGATGAGGGGATTTCCTTGCCGTCTATGGCTATGCTGACCATTCCGATAGTTATGATGGGAAGAACCAGACCTAAAGTGCTTCCCTAATGGAACCAAGAATTTCTTCCCGACGAGCGTGCGGTTGAAATGCCCGTGAATCCAATATGCCCCCTTTCCGAGAAGTCGGGGTTTCAAAAGGGATCTACTTTAGTAGTCCCCCTCTTGAAGAAATATCTACTTTGAGCCACCGTTTGGCTGCCTTTTGGACTAGGCCCAAACCGAGCAAGAGTATGATGCCATGAATGACTGGTTGATACCCTTTTGCTTCAGAAATGATGGCTACAAGTGCATCTTCCATGTGACGGGTGTTTCTCTGGAGCAGATTTGGAACCAATTGAGTTGGATGGCAATTGGTAACTTGGAGTTTGGCATCAACTGTTGTGTTTTTGCTAACGTTATGCTAACTCCTGCCATGTATATAATTGAGTGTACCACAGAAATGCCATGTCGGTTTCTAGCTGGAGGAGACGGGTGGGGCGTGGATTGCGTCCCCTTGGTGGGAACCAGCGTATGCCATTGCTGTTGTAGCGGCCATTCGCCTTTGCCTTCAAGGGGGCACCTTTGGCAAAGTGTCCAAGATGTTGGGCAGTCATTCCGGGCTTTTCCCGTAATTGTGTCAAGTGCGGTTTGTTCTTGGGAAACGCATACCAGTGGGCGTGTCCTGAATGCGGCAATGCCGTCAGAGTGCAGGACCAGACGTGTGCCAGATGTGGGTACAGACCTTCGGCGGAAGGAGATTCAAATGAGGACTTTGATCAGGAATCAAATGGAGAGCAGAATGAACAGAGCGCCGAGGGAAAGGAACAGATGGGTTGGGAACCAGTACCTGTCTGGCAAAAGCAGGAACAGAAACAGAAGGGAGTGCTGACATGGCGGGATTCGGTCAAGATCGGCTGTGGGGTCGCAATGGCTCCCTACATTTTCGCAATCATCACACTCTTTATCTATGCGGGAGTGTCTATCGCTTTGCTCGTTTTCGATGTCTTTAGTCAAGACGGAATCGGATTCTTGGTTGAGCAGTTCGGCATCTTGATCGATTGGCTACAAAACCTAGTTAGCGAACGAACAGGAGAGAAACAATGACCGTCGAGTTGGAGGAGCGGGTGCGGCGTGTGGAAGCCAGGCAGGACGGTGCCGACGAACGGTTTGGGCTTATCTTGAAGGAGTTGATGGAAGCCAAGAAAGAACGAACGGAAATCAAGGAGGTGGTGCAGCAGCTTGTTGGAGGCCAGCAAGAGTTGCGCTAGGGCCAGGAGGAGCTGCGTAGAGCGATAATTCAGAAACCGCGCCCTCCTATGACGAGAAGCATCGGCGATCAATAAGGAGAGAATAGAATTGAATCTTCAACAGCAAGAGTATGTCAAAGTGATGACCGCACAAGATTCTGAAGATTTGGAGGAGCTTGTGTCGTCAGCGGCGGACAGAGAAATGGAACTCCACTCATGGAACATTGCTTCTGATGGAACGATTGTGGTGTTGTTCTTTCCCGCCACTGAATGGGCTTTAGAGCAAAGAGGGCTTGATATTCAGAGAGATGCAGAGTGACAGGAGAAGATTGAAATGTATGAATACAAAATCCTAGAGTTCCTCGGACGAGTCGAAGGCCAAAAAATATTGAATGAGCACGCGAAAGAAGGGTGGAGGCTGCACACTTTTCAAGTGTACAACTATGAAGATGCTGAAATCATTGTGATTTTGGAACGCGAGGTTTCACAAAGTCAGGAAGAATCTTGAAATCGTATGGGAAAAGAGGATAAGAGGTGAACACTGCTTTGGTTACACCATCACCGCATCGGTGATGAAGTTCTCGAAAGCGTTAGCGTTGTGGCGGTTGTTGTACTTGTAGCAGGCTTCGACGATGTAGGCGGCGGCATGGTGTTTGCTGTAGTGGTGGTGCTGGCCGAAGATGGCTCGCTTGACCAGCGACCAGAAGCCTTCAATCGTGTTGGTGTGGATCAGTCCTTGGGCGTAGGCGACGGCGTGATTGATGGTGAAGTGAGGGACCCACTCGCGCATTCGGTTGTAGCCAGTGAACTCATCAGTTACCAGTACGGAGTCATCAGCCTTTACGAACTGTCTCAGAAAGGCTTTCAGCCTCTTTCCAGTAACCTTGTCGGAAGGCTGTGCCACAACCTTGCCACCGCGTGCCAGCGCGCCGATGACGGGCTGTTTCTTGGTGCCACGTCCACGCTTGGGCGGATCATCATCGTCATGGTCAGACTTGCGAGGTTTGCCGCCGATGTAGGTTTCGTCGGCCTCGACAATGCCGTTCAGGAATACGGCGTCATCGACCATCGCCTTTCTGATCTGCATTCCCATGCGCCAGGCGGTCGGTTGTGTGACGTTCAGGTCACGGGACAGCTGCAGGCTGGAGACGCTTTTCTTTGCTTTCAGCAGAATCGCTATGGCAAGGAACCATTTCTGCAACGGCATTCTGGTTGCCTTAAAGATGGTTCCGGTCAGCACGTTGTAGCTGTTATGGCATTTGTGGCAGTTCCAGCGGCCCACACGTTCATTCTCACGTTTGCGCGCTACCTTGTCGGAACCACAGAACGGGCAGGTAGGCTCATCGGCCCAACGTGCTTGTTCCAGATGACTGATGCAATGTTGCAGTGTCGGGAATCTCTCGAAAATCGTTACCAAATCCATCGGGCACTCCTTCTTGATTATACCCTTAAGTGTACCCGATAAATGTTTGCTTGTCAAGCCCCGAACTTATAATAGTCAAAATTTTAGGGACAGAAGCAGGGTGCGTGAGGCCGATTGTCGGCATCGGCGCCTCCCGCGCCCGATTTCGGGCTGAATCGGCGCCAATACCGCCCCCTACAGCGAATAGAACTGCATCGCCGTCGCGCGGAACAGGCGCATCTCGGCGTCGGCGTCGAGAGGCCCAAGCGCGGCGCGCACCGCCTGCAGACCGCCGCCGTAGTCCGACTGCAGCAGCACCAGCGGCCAGTCGCTTCCCCACGCCAGCCGCTCCGGCCCGAACTGCTCCAGCAGGAAATGGAGCGGCGGCCGTAACTGTTCGAGCTCCCAGCCCTCACCCTGGCTGGCGTAGATCTGCTCCATATCGGCGGCGCGCGGCCCGATCGAGAGTTTGCAGACCGCGTCCGTATTTGCGGCCGCCGCCCGCATATATTCGCGCCAGGCAGCAAAATCGCTGCCCCGCCGCAGGTCGGGCTTACCGATGTGATCGATTATCCCCTTGAGACCAGGCGCCTTCTCATATACGCCCGGGATATCCTTCAGATGGCCGGTCACAACGAGAAAGTCCAAAGTGAGACCGCGCTCCGCCACCCTGCGGATGCCTTCGATCACGCCGGGGCGGGTCAGAATCTCCGCGTCCGGATGCCCTTCACAGCGCAGGCGGACACCCCTGAATTTGGGAATCTCCGCCAGGGCATCCAACTCCTGCTCCAGTGACGGGCTCTCCAGGTCGGCATAGGCGACCATGGCGCCGACAAAATCGGACGAGGCCGCAAAATCAGCCAGCGCCCGGTTGTCCTCGGCTGTCGTGCCCGCCTCGACCAGCACACAGCTCTTGACGCCGACCGCGGCGGCAGCGTCGATCAGGTCTGGCGGCCCGAAGGTGCGAAAAATGACCGGCGGCGGCTGCCACGCCCGCCGCAGCAGCTCCAACCGCCAGAAATGCACGTGCGTGTCCACTATGCCCAACTCGGCAAGTTCCTGATTGCTCACCCTTCCCCCCTTGCCAACGGCCAAAGAGATTGGCCGCTCGCCCCGGCATTTGCCTATGATCGAGCCGCTCAGCCGCGCAGGACCCTTTTCAGAAAGGCCAGGCCATCGCGTCCCAGAGCCTCCGGCGACTCCGTCAGGGGACGCCAGAAGTGCGCCAGCGGGCCAATCCAGCTCAGATGGTTGAACGACTCTACAATTACATGGCCTTCGTAGCCAGCCGCCCGCAACCCGTCCGACACCTGCCGCCACTGTACAACACCGGTTCCAGGCGTGCCGCGGTGGCTTTCGTTCGCGTGAAAGTGAACCAGCTTGTGGCCGGCCAGGCGGATCGCGCCGGCCAGGTCTTGCTCTTCGAGACTCATGTGAAACGAATCGAGATGAATGCCGACCGCCGGATGGTCGGTGAGTTCGATCAGCTCGCGCCCGTGCGCAGCCGTCGTGAGCAGATTGTTCTCGTAACGATTGAGGATCTCGACCGCGACGACGACCCCGGCATCCGACGCGTAATCTCCCAACTCGCGCAGACTTTCCGCTGCGCGTTCAAAGCGGCCGCGGCGCGCGTCGGGCGAGAGCAGCTCCTTACCGCCGCAACCGGCGACCGCGCCCGAAAGCGGCGTCGCGCCCACGGCCGCGCACAGGTCGATGCAGCGCCGCGCGTAGGCCAACCCGTTCTGCCTCGCCTCAACAGAATCTTGCGAAAGGTCGCGGTCCGGTCCGAACAGGCCGACGACCGAACAGGCCAGCCCCTCGTCGGCCAGCGTTCTCCGCAAAAGCCGCTCGTTGACGACCGAATCGTCCTCGAGAGCGAATTCGACCACCTCGCCCCCCAGCGCCCTGACCAGCGGAATCAGCGCCAGGTGCATGTCGGTGCGAAACGGAGCATCCCAGATCCAGAGGTTGAGACCGAGTTTCATCGCCGCGCCTCGGCTCTGCTACTCATACCAGAGCCGGGCGGCCGGCTTGCGGATCATAACGCTCTGCAACAACTTCACCGCCAGCTCGAAGCCCTCTTCGGGGTCGATCAACGGGTCCTCATGCTCGATCGAAAGGACGTCGTCATAGCCAGCCAGCTGCAGCGCGCTGACGAATTCGCGCCAGAAATCTTCGCCGTTGCCGTAGCCGACCGTGCGGAAAATCCAGCTGCGCCTCTCCTTGTCCTGGAACGAGTAAGGGTCAAGGAAGCCATTGACGCGCACGTTGTGGGGGTCCAGCCGGCTGTCCTTGGCGTGCACGTGATAGATCGAGTCTCCGAGCGCCCGGATCACCTCCGGCAACTCCATCCCCTGCCATATCAGGTGGGACGGGTCCAGGTTGCAGCCGATAACCGGACCGACCTCGTCGCGCATACGCAGCAGCTGGTCGGTCCGGAACACCATGCTGCCGGCGTGCATCTCCATGCACAGCTGCACGCCGTGGTCGTCGGCGGCAATGACCTCCTCCTTCCAGTACGGAATGAGCCGCTCGTTCCACTGCCATTCGTACATCTGCATAAGCCGCGGCGGGTAGGGGTAGAGGATCCAGTTCGGCTCCCGGTCGCCCGGAACGGCTTCCGGCAGCCCGGAGAGAAGCGTCAGGCGGGTAACCCCCAGTTTCGCGGCCAGCGCATACGTGTCGCGCAGCTCCTTCCGGTAGGGGTCGGCGATCGCCGGGTCGGGATGGAGCGGTTCGCCGTGAATGGCGAAGGCGCTGATCTCGAGCCCGTATTCGGCCAGTGTGGCCTCAAAGGTCTCCAAGGCAGCCTGGTCCGCCAGCAGCTCGGCCGGGTCGCAGTGGTTCTTAGGGAAGAAGCCGCCGGTCCCGATCTCGATCGCCTCCAGCCCCATTTCGTGCATGCGCCGGGCCGCTTCCCGCAACGGCTGCTCTACAAATACTGTCGAGATGGCTCCCAGTTTCATGGCTGTCTCCCTGGCACGAAGTGGTAAGGAACGGTGGGACCCTCAGGGCCTGTGCAGGGGGCATTATACACGCCGCATCGCTCCTGTCAACGGCCTCCGAATCGGCCCAGATTCGCCCCGACGGGGACCATTTCGGGTAATCAGACCGGCAGTAGACCGCCATTGCCAGACGTAACGGGATGCCCGGCAAACTGCCCGCTCGGGGCAAGCAATCACTTTTTGACACCCTTCACGGACTTCCCTATAATGCGCTCAAGAAGAGGTTCTTCTCTCCCCAACATTGCGCCTGTCGAGCAAACGCGAGCCAGCGGAGGATGCAAGCGTCCAACACAACCTCAGCGGCCAAAAACCGTCTGAGTCCGCCCAAGCTCCCCTCATCAAGCGAAAGGCAGCCAGAATGAAACTCGGCATGAATACCTTCTTCATCAGCATGTTGGACTTCGAAGACGGGTTGCAGTTCTGCCAGGAACAGGAGGTCGTGGCGATGGAAGTGGCCGCAATCGGCCCCGGCGCCAAGAAATACTGCAACGTCGACAAGCTGCTGGCCGACCAGGGCGAGCTCGACCGCTGGCTGGACGCGTTCGCCGCCCGCGGCCTTGAAATCTACTCTTTCGCCGGCCACGGCACGCCGCTCGTACCCGACAAGCGCATCGCAGCGGAGTATTCGCGCGAGTTTCGCAATACGTGCAAGTTCATGGAAAAGATCGGCTGCACGCGCCTTGCGCTCGTGGCCGGTCTGCCCGAGGGCGCCGAAGGCGACAGCCTGCCGGCATGGATCGTCAATACCGACCTGCCCTTCCTGCGCGATGCCCTCGAATGGCAATGGGAGCAGCGGCTGCTGCCCTTCTGGCGCGAGCACGGCAAAATCGCCGCCGATCACGGTGTAACCATCTGCTTCGAGATGCAGATCAACGACATGGTCCACAACCCCGTCAAGCTGCGGCGCCTGCGCGACGAGCTCGGCCCCGTCGTCGCCTGCAACTTCGACATCTCCCACATGTGGGTGCAGGGGATCGACCCCTTTGAGGCCATCCACGAGCTCAGCGACCTGATCCAGGCCGTCCATCTCAAAGATACGCTGATCCACGAACCGAATCTGCGCCTGCGCGGCTACTTCGACTCGACCGACCTCAAGCAGTTCCAGCACCGTTCCTGGACCTTCACCATCCCCGGCTGGGGCCACGACGCCACAACCTGGCGCGAGGTCATATCGACGCTCCGTTTCATCGGCTATAGCGGTATCCTCACGCTTGAGATGGAGAGCGAGTACATCGAAATGAAGGAGGGTCTGGAAAAAGCTGCCGAATTCATCAGGCCGATGCTGCTGGAGAACCCCGTCGGGCCGACCTGGTGGGAGGTCGCTGCGGTTCACGAGCTTTGGCAGGAGACGAAGGAGGGTGAATGACAGAATCTGCAACAGTTTGGTAATTCATTCAGCGTAGTCTTACAAAAGTATTGTTCAGGCAACAAACGCTAAGGAGAAAGCAGAATGGCTGAGAACGTCACCGTCAACGAAGTGAACGACAGTCCGAGCGGCGCGCCGAAGGGCCTGAGCCGCCGCCAGTTTCTCCGCAACACCGCCGTCGTCGCCGGCGCAGGCCTGCTGGCAGTTGCCTGCGAGGCGCCGCAGACGGTCACGGTTGAAGTCCCGGCGGAGCAGATGGTCCTGCGCATGTGGACGACCCGCTTCTTCAACCCCAACATCAACCTTCATCTCAACGAGGAAGCCCAGAAAGCCGGTCGCGAAATTGGCTTCGTCGTCGACGTCGAGGCCATCCCCGGCGGCTTCCAGGAGTTCGCCGCCAAGCTGTCGGCCGCGGCTGAGGGCGGCACATTGCCCGACATCTTCTCGCCCCAGCTGGCGACGCAGACCTTCATGCGCGATGGCCGCATGCTTCCGATCCAGGAGGTCTGGGACGAAGTGGGTGAGGGCCTCGGCGGTTGGCACCCGACCGCCGAGCGCAACTTCATGATCGAGGGCACAGGCTATATGCTAGACATCGGCTTCGCGCCGGCATTCATGCACATTCGCGAAGACCTGGTCAACGAGGCGGGCTTCACGCTGCCGTTCGCCGACCTGGAGGAGATGGTCGCGTTCGGCCTGGAGTACACCAACGCCGACGAAAACCTGTACGGCCTCGGCTTCGCCTACGGCGTGTCCGATGACCTGATGCACCTGCAGCCCCTGATGTGGGCATTCGGCGGCGCCGCCTTCAACGAGGAGGGCGACATCACCATCGACTCGCCCGAAAACATCGAGGCGCTCCAGTGGTACACCGACCTCTACACCGTACACGAGGTTGTGCCGCCGGCCGCGGTCAACTGGGAGGGCGGCGGCAACAACCAGGGTTACCTCACCGGACAGATCGCCACGGCGATGAACCCGGGCAGCATCCTGGCCGCTGTGCGCCGCGGCGATACGCCGATCGAGGACCTGCTCGAAAAGACATACCTGGCGCCGTGGCCGCAGCGAACTGCCGAAATCGGCCCACAAGCCCAGACCGAGGCCGGACAGGCATTCGGCGTCAACAAGGAGTCCAACTTCCCCGATGCGGCGCAGGATGTCTTGCGCCACCTGTGGTCGCCCGACGTCTACATCAAGATGATGCAGATGGGACAGAGCTATCTCTTCCCGGCCCTGATGGGCGCCTACGAAGATCCCTACTTCTCCGAGGACCGCTGGAACCGGCAGGTCGTCGAAAACGTGGTGCCCATCATGCGCGACGAGTCCTGGCCGGCCACGCCCGCGCCGTGGACCAGCATGTGGCTGACGTGGGCCGGCAGAGCCTGCTCGCGCGTCATCCTCGACGGTCTCTCCGCGGCGGAGGCGATGAAGGAAGCGCACGATATCGTGGCGTCAGCCAGAGATGATTTCCTGAGCGGCTGAGCCGACAAGCCAACAATGGCCAGTGGCCGGCCCATTCTGCGGCCACTGGCTTTTCTCCACAGACTAGGACATAGTCATGACGCAATCAGCAGCGGGGCGCGCTGGTTCCGATCAAACGCGCGGCCTGGCTGACCCGAGGTCGCGGCTGGGCCTGTCCAAGGAAACGGTCCTGGGAATCGCCCTCATGGTCCCCGCGCTGGCGACCATTCTCGGCCTGATCGGCTACCCGACGCTGTATGCCATCTGGATCAGCCTGCATACCAAGCTCCTGGGCGTGCGCGATATGCCCTTCGTCGGCTTCGTAAACTATGCAGAGGTCCTGTCGGGGGGGGGTTTTTGGCCGGCGCTGGGGCGGACGTTCTATTTCACGATTGCCTCGGTCGCGATCAAGGTCTGCGTCGGAATGGCGACCGCGCTCGTGCTCAACGAGAACTGGCCCGGGCGGGGACTGGCGCGGGCGGCGGTGCTGCTGCCCTGGGCCTTGCCTCCGCTGACAGCGGTTGTCACCTGGCGATTTCTCTTCAACGACACGACCAACGTCCTCAACTATATCCTGGTCAAAGCCCATCTGATCGAGAAACCGATCCTGTGGCTGGCCAAGGCTGAATACGCCATGCCTTCGGCGATAATCGTCGGCGTCTGGCAGGGCTTCCCCTTCTTCGCCATCACCCTGCTGGCCGGCCTCTCCCCGATCCCCGACGACCTCTATGACGCCGCCAAAGTGGACGGCGCCGGAATAATCCATCGCTTCCTTTATGTGTCGCTGCCCGGCGTCTTTCCGGTCCTGATGGTCGCGCTCACCCTCTCCACCATCTGGACATTCAATCAGTTCACCGTCATCTGGCTGTTGACCACAGGCGGACCGGGTGACGCGACGACCACGCTGCCAATCGCGGCCTACATGCAGGCGTTTGTGGCCGGTTCCAAGAATCTGAGCAAAGGCGCGGTCTATGCCGTATTGACCTTCCCCGTTCTGGTCATTCTCGTGCTTCTGTTGAACTACTTTATCACGTCCAGAGAGGAGAGCGAGGCATGACGCTTGGATTGAAATGGGAGCGGCGTCTCAAGGTGGTCGCAGGCACGATCTGGATGGTGATTGTCCTCACCTGCGTGCTGTTTCCGACCTATTGGATCGTGCTGGCCTCGTTCAAACATCCCAAAGACCTGGCGGTGCGCATCCCCATCTTCTGGACGAACGAACCGACGCTTATAAGCTACAGGGGCCTCTTCACGCAGCCCTTTCTCCACTTCGAGAAACTTACGTTCAATAGTCTGACAATCGCGCTCGGCGCGACGTTACTGTCGGTCGTGATCGCGACTTTTGCCGGCCTGGCGCTGGCGCGACTGCGCTTTCCCGGCCGGCAGCGTCTCGGCATGGCGGTCTTCTTCGCCTACCTGGTGCCCCCCGCCCTGCTCTTTATCCCCTTGTACGTGATGATGGCGACGGTCAAGCTGGTAGACAGCCGCTTCGGCCTGATACTGGTCTACTCCAGTTTCACCGTTCCCTTCGGCGTGTGGATGCTGCGCGGCTACTTCCATAACATCCCGGTCGAGCTGGAGGAGTGCGCCATGATCGACGGCTGCACCCGCGTCGGCGCCTGGGTGCGCATCGTGCTGCCGCTCGCCTCCCCTGGCATCGCCGCCGCCGCCATCTTCGCCTTCACGCTGGCCTGGAACGAATTCTTCTACGCCTATATCCTGACCGAGACCGCCAAAGCGCAGACGATGCCGATCGGACTTGCCAGCTTCATCCAGCTCGACGTCTACCGCTGGGGCGAGCTCAGCGCCGGCGCCCTGCTCATGGCCATCCCCGCCGTCGTGCTATACTTCCTGGGCCAGCGCTTCGTCGTCGCCGGCCTTACCGGCGGGGCGGTTAAGGGGTAACGCGTCACAACCAACACATCAATTCTGGGTTCCCGCCCGCAGCAGCCGCGAGTTCTGTTTCAAGGCAGTATTTCCCGTCGGAGTAGGTCTGATGATTGGTGAGAGGCCGAGGCTGAAGTTCACCTATGCCGACTACCTGACCACACCTATAGACAAGCGCTTCGAGCTCCTCGATGGAGAGTTGCTGAAGATTCCCTCGCCGGGTGAAGCGCACCAGAGATGCCAGGCAGAGTTGGGGCTTTTTCTCGGCACACATATCAAAGAAAGGAAGATTGGGCGGATCTATTTTTCCCTAACCGATGTGGTGCTATCCGAAGTCGACGTGGTACAACCCGACCTGCTCTTGGTCTCCAACGAGCGCCTGAACATCATCACAACTGACGGCGTGCATGGCGCGCCCGACCTGGTCGTCGAGATTCTCTCCCCCGCCACCGCCGAGCGCGACAAGGGCCATAAGCGCGCACTCTACGCGCAGCATGGCGTGAAGGAATACTGGCTGGTGGGCACCGATGCCGGCACCATCACGGTACTGCTGCTGGGGGACGACGGCTATGAGGTTGTCGGCACGTTCGGCGAAGGGGACACGCTGACCTCGCCCACGCTGGAGGAATTCAGACTCGGATTGGATGATCTGTTCGGAGCATAGAGAGATTTGACAAGGCACCGCAAATCAGGGCTCGTTGACATTTGTCGGAACTGTGATTTTTCTGATTCATATGATGGACATGATTGACGGCGCTGGCTCCAGAGGTGGGATTCGTTGACGCGAATCAGGTGAATCAGAGTCCAAACTATTTTCAGGCAGCTTGCAAATGTCGCCTCTTTGAACATTCTTCTGAAATGTCAACGGAACCTAATACTCAAGTGGAATCACTCATGAACATCCTCATTACCGGCGGCAGCGGCACCATCGGAGGCTACGTCCTTCGAGAACTGACCCAGGCCGGCCATTCCGTCACCAGCTACAGCAAAGAGCACGCGGCGGCTTACATTTTCGAAGCCTGCTGCAAGTACAACAACCGCGGCAACGTAAACGCTTTCACCGACTTCCTGCAAGGCGCGGTTGCGGTTTTGAAAGGTTGACACGTCGTCCCGGCTACATCGGACGCTGAATTTTTGCTTGCCAAAATGTGAATAAGTAGTGTACTATACGCTCCACATGAAAGGGGCGAGCAATGAGTGAGAAAAATGACAGACTAGACCGAGTTGAGAAAATCTTGGAGCAATTGGCAGAGGGGCAGAAACAGCTAGCCGAACGGCAAAAAGAAACTGAACGAAACCTGAACCTCTTGATAATCACCACGGACAAGGCGGTCGCTAGCAACGCCGAACAGATTACCCGAACCGACCGGCTAGCAAGAGATGTTCTCGACGGATTGGACTTCTTGCGGACCGCCGTTCAGGGGCATCTTACCGAACCCTCTCCACCCGCACACGGCGCAGATTGAGCGGTTCGGCACCCCGGCTACATCGGACGTTGTCGCCAGATTTGCTTGCGCAGTTATCGCAACTCCATTTTGGCGCGGCATGACCGAATTCCTGCAAGGCGCGGTCATTGAGTAATGTTCTAACAATGGACGCCTTGGTGGCAACCATCTATCCGTTTCCACCAAGGGGGCACCACCATGAAAACCGTCGCCAACATCCTAATTTGAATGGTGGTTAGTCTGATCATCGTGGCGGTGTTCTTGACTATTCAATCTCGATCATCAGATTCGCCCTCGACTGGCAGTGTCCAGCAAGTAGTCAAGCCGTTCCCAACATTCACTCACACTCCACCCATTCCGCCCACTCCTGTACCAACACACACGCCTATTCCAACCAGTACACCTCTTCCCTCGCCAACGCCACTTCCCCCACAGGATTGGGATCAATTGGTGGCGTCTGCACATTGTCAACTCATCGAACTCCCGCTGGCCGATTGAACCATACACCGGCTTGATTCTCCCGTAGAGCCCCAATCTACTCATTGCCTTTTTCTGATTAATTTGATGGATACAGTTTACGGCGCTGGCTCCCGAGGCGGGCTTTGTTCACGAGAATCTGGTGAACCAGGGTCCAAACTGTTCTCAAACCTTCTGTAGATGTCACGTCTTTGAGCGGTTTTCTGTAACATCAACGCAGACTGGAATCTCTTGGAACAACCCATAGATCGGGCATTGTACGAAAGGCAACCTTCGTGAACATCCTCATTACCGGCGGCAGCGGCACCATAGGCGGCTACGTCCTCAGAGAGCTGATCCAGGCCGGCCATTCGGTGACCAGCTACAGCCGCACCGCGCCTCGCGTTGACGGCGCCGGCTTTATCCAGGGCGACATCATGGACCCCGACCGGCTCACCCAGGCCTGCCAGGGGTACGACGCGGTCGTCCATCTCGCCGCGGTGCCGGGGCCGGGACGCGCGACGCCGGCGCAACTGCTCAACATCAACGTCGTCGGCACAGCCAACGTGCTCGAAGCCGCGCTCCAGGCCGACATCGACAAGGTCGTATTCGCCTCATCCGGCGCCGCCACCGGCTTTTCCTTCCAGAAACACGCGCTCCGCCCCTGCTATCTGCCGCTCGACGAAGAACATCCCAGCGAGCCGCAGGACGAATACGGGCTGAGCAAGCTGCTGGCAGATCTTACCTGCAAACGCTACAGCGACGGCTTCGGCATGCGCACCATCTGCCTGCGCATCAACAACAACTGGTATCTCGAGCGCGCCAGCGCCGAAGTGGCGGTCAGCTCCGGCTGGGCGCAGCAGTTCAGCGTCGAAGAGCTCTGGACCGCCCGCTACCGCAAGACCATCGAGGATGCCGACGGAGACTGGCCCACGCCCGGCCCGCCTGCGCCCCACAAGATCCTGTGGGCCTTCACCGACGCGCGCGACGCCGCCCAGTCCTTCCGCCTCGCCGTCGAGAACGACACGATCGCACACGAAGTCTTCCTCATCAACGGCGACGACACCTGCTCAAAGGAACCGACCGCCGAACTGATCGCCCGCCACTATCCCGGCGTGCCCGTCAACGCGCCGCTCGAAGGCCACGCCTCGCCCTGGTCGCACGCCAAGGCGACCCGTCTGTTGGGCTATCAGCCCAAATACACCTGGCGGCAGAGCGACTTCCACACCTGGTTGGAGCAACAACAATGACCGAAAGAAAACTGGAGTTCTTCGGCGGCGGCTGGCGCCCCGTCGAGCCCGAAGACGAAGAGAAGGCTCTCGTCATCGACGCCCACTATCATATCTTTCGCCGCTTTGCCACCGGCTCGGGCGAGGCCAGCGCCGCGCTCGCCCGCAAACTCTGGCAATACCACCTGCGCGACTTCACCGACTACTGGCGCAAGAGCGACGGCGCCCGCGTCAACGAACCCCTGCTAGACTTTCCCTCCGACGACATCAACGCCATGCCCGACGTCAACTTCCGCTTCGGCCGCTACGGCCAGGCCGAAATCACCGTCGACGGCGTCGACTACCTCATGCAGTTCTACCCGCCCAACCTGGAGAACCTGGAAGCCACGCCCGAGCGCATGGTCGCCGAAATGGACGTCGCCGGCGTCGACATCGGCGTGCTGCAGAGCGACCACGTCTACGGCGCCAACATCAACGAATACTACGCCGAGGCCTTGCGCCGCTACCCGGGCCGCTTCATCGGGCTGGCGCAGGTGCGCGAGACAGAGGCAGGCGAGCCGGCCGAGCTGGAACGGCTCGAGCGCGCCGTCACTGAGTTTGGTTGCAAAGGGGTCTATTTCAGCGTGGAGCTGTTCGCACTGCGAGGCTACGTCGACCGGATCGACGACTCCCGGTTCGACCCGTTTTGGCAGCTGGTGCGCCGCCTGGAGATCCCCGTTTTCTGGTACATCGACGCCCGCAAACAGGACCGCATCGCCGGCTTCATGGAGCGCGTCGACGAACTGACCAACTGGGCGAATGCGCACCCCGACATCCCGTCGGTCATTACCCACGGGCTCGTGCCTTCGGCCATCATCCACGAAATCGGCATACCCGACCAGGTGATCGAGCTCCTCAAGCGGCCCGGCTTCTATGCCGAAGTCCTGATGCAGGCCAAGTGGCCCGAGTATCCCTTCGCCGAAGGGCAGGAGATGCTCGAAAGCCTATGCGAAGAGGTGGGCGTCGAGAAGCTGATGTGGGGCTCCGACATGCCCTTCAGCGCCGGCTTCTGGTGCACCTACAAACAGGCGGTCGACTACATCCGCCTGCACTGCGACTTTCTCTCCACCGCCGAGAAGAACCTCATCCTCGGCGGCAACCTGGCCCGCATGTTTGATGTTGACGGCTAGCCGGCTCACGTCCCCCTGATCTGATTCAAGGCCGCCTCGGCCCCGCTGGCGACAAAGCCCAGGTCGGCGCCGATCGCGAGCAGACGCATCGTCGGCGCATACTCTTTCACCCAGGCGATGCCGTTTGCGGCCCCGTTCAGTACATCGACCGGAAAGCCGACCGGGATGCCGTTCGCGTCCCCCGCACTCACAACGCGCTGGATCGTGGAGATGAACTCCTCGCTGTCCCAGGCGCGGAAGATATCCATCGAGAGCGTCAGGTCGTTGGGGCCGATGAAGAGGCCGTCGATGCCCGGCAGCGCCGCGATCTCCTCGATCACGTCGACCGCACGGTAATGTTCGACCTGCACGAAGACGACCGTTTCCTCGTTGGCCGTGCTGTGATACTCCAGGTCGTTCCAGCCGAATGAAGGCATGAACGGGCCGTAGCCGCGCACGCCCTCCGGCGGATACTTGACGCCCGCCACCGCCCGCTGCGCGTCCGCGACCGACTCGATCAGCGGCACCACAACCCCGTTGGCGCCGTGATCGAGCGCCTGTTTGATCGCGTCCGGCCGGTTGTCCTTCACCCGTACCATCGCCACCGTCGGCGTGTCCCGCACCATCCACAGGATGTAGCGCAGCGACTCGTCGTTGCGCGGCGAGTGCTCCATGTCGACGCTCATCCAGTCGTAACCGGCGCGCGCGACCGTGCCCGCCACCAGCGGATCGGTCGAAACACACCACGTCCCGTAAACGGCCTCGCCTCCGTGCAGACGCTTCTTCAGCTCCGAACTCTTCATGCCATCAGCTCCTTTGCAGCTGCCAACGCGGTTCGACGTTGGGATTGACGTAAGATCGGGGCCAGCGCCCCTCCGACAGCGTCACCGCCGTCTCGACCGAAAGGCGCCAGCTGTCCTCCAGCGACCGGTCGGTGTACCCGGCGATGTGCGGTGTTATGACTACATTGTCCAGGCCGAAGAGCGGATTGTCGGCGGCGGCCGGCTCCTGCTCCAGCACATCAATGCCCGCGGCCGCGATCCAGCCTTCCTTCAGCGCCCGGAACAGCGCGGCCTCGTCCACCACCGGCCCGCGCGAGGTGTTGATCAAAATTGACCGCGGCTGCATTTGGCGCAACTCGCGTTCGCCGATCAGGTGGCGCGTCTCCGCCAGCAGCGGACAGTGGAGCGAAACGAAGTCGGACTCGGACAACACCTGCTCCATCGACGCGCGCTGCACGCCGTGTTCGGCCATCTCCTGCGCGCTCACGTACGGGTCATGCGCCAGCACCTTCATCTCGTACCCGCTGATCTTGCGCGTCACCAGGCGGGCGATATGGCCGAAACCGATCAGGCCCAGCGTCTGACCGCGCAGGTGCCAGCTCGGATAGCCGGCCTCCCGGTCCCAGATCCCCCTGCGCACCAGCCTGTCCTGGATCCCGATCTGCCGCACGACGCCCAACAGGAGCCCGATCGTATGATCGGAGACGCCGTCGTTGAATGCCTCCGGCGTGTTGGCGACGATGATGCCGCGCTCGGTTGCAGCTTCGATCGGTATATTGTCGGTGCCGCTGCCGGTCCGGATGATCGCGCCGCAGCGGGCCAGGTCGTCAATGTTCTCAGCCGTCACAATTGGGCTGCCGCCGCACACCCACACCACGTCGGCGTCACCCGCGCACGCGGCCAGCTGCGCCCGCGTCTCGCACTCCACAAAAACAAACTCAATGTCGTGCTCCGCCATCGTCTCTGTAACCCACGACGGCAACTCCTCCGCATCCATGTGGACCATGGCAACCTTGAATCCCGCCATCTTTCCTCCAATTCAGATTGTGGTTGATCTGTCGCCGCTCTGCCCTTGCGGCTGGCTGCCGAACGACGGCTCAGCGCACAAAACGCACATTGTGGCGTTCGTTCGACCGGTTCTGCTCACAGAACGCCCTTGTTGGCGCTCATCTGACCAGCTCGGTGACCAGGTCGCCCGGCGGGAGGCCCTGCGCGATGCGGTCCACGTTGGCTGCCGCGGCCTGCATGCGGCGCCGCGGCGTGCCCGGCGTGTAGGCCGAACAGTGGGGCGTGAGAATCGCGTTGTCGAGCTGCTGCAGAGGATGGTCGGGCGACAGCGGCTCCTCGGCGAACGCGTCGATGGCGGCCCCCTTGATCTGCCCCTGCTGCAACGCTTCGATAAGCGCCTCCTCGTCGACCAGCTCGCCGCGCGCGATGTTGATCAGGACCGCCGACTCTTTCATCAGACCGAACACCCGCCGGTCGATCAAGTGCCGCGTTGCCGAGTTCAGATGCAGGTGCAGCGACAGATAGTCGGCCTCGGCTACCACGCGGTCCATCTGGTCGGGCGTGCCCAGGAACTCGACGTGGAACTCGTCCAGCTCCGCCTGCGGGAACGCAACCACGTCGGTCGCCATGATGCGTATGCCCAGCGGCCAGGCCCGCCGCGCCAGCTCACGTGCGCTGGCGCCGAAGCCGATCAGCCCCAACACTTGCCCTTCCATCTCATCGCAGATGATGCGCTGCCAGCTGTCGGCCCGGTTCACGTTGAGATTCTTGGCGAAGTAGAGGATCATCATCAGCGCGTGTTCCGCCAGGGGCACCGCGCTCAACGGCCCGGGCGAGTTCGCCAGCGCCAGTCCGGTCTCCAGAAAATACTCTACGTCGACTTCGTCAGTGCCATTCGTGGTGACCTGCCACAGCTTGACACCGGCTGCCAGCCCCATGTCGATCAACGGGCGCGTGGCGACGGCGCCGCCCGGGTCGACCACAACCTCGACCCCTTCAAACTGCCCCTCCGCCGGCTTGTCGGGGTCAAAGATCTCGACCTGGTAGCGTTCGTCGATCGCGTCGGCAAAATAGGGATAGGCGCGGTCAAGGCCACTCGCCGCGCGCAGATAGAGTACTTTCATTGCCTGAACTCTCCTGGTTGTAGGTTTCCCTGGTGGTTGAATGAAGTGAAGCCGCCTACGTCAGGCCCATCTCGACCCACTTGGCCGACATGCGGCGGATGCGAGGATTCTCGCTGCATAAGAAGTCATCGGTGAAGACGCGCTGCGGCTGGCTGAACTGATAGCCCTCGATCGCCTCCAGCACGACGCCGTGATTCCACTTCAGCATCTCCGTGTCGGCTTCGGTCTGCGGTTGCGGGACGAAGTTTACTGCCATATGACGGCGGCCGCGGCCGCCCCCGAAGGAGGCATGCCAGACATTCATGTCCATGAAGCATACATCGCCGGGCTGCGATTCGAAGGGAAAGCAGGGGATCTGATCGCCGGGCAGCGCAAACTGCTCCATCGGCTTCAGCGCCTCGTGCAGCGGCAGCTGATGCGAGCCGGGAATCAGGCGCAGGCACCCCGTCGCCGCGGTCACGCTGTCCAGGTAGAGCGAGACCTTCATCGGCCGGTAGTCCAGCCGCGTGCCGTCCGGGTGCCACTGGGTATCCTCCACGTAGAGCTGCCCTTCCGAGCAGAGCCAGAGGAAGCCGTCGCCCAGAAGCGTTTCAATCGTGCCATAGATGCGATCGTCGGCCACCATATCGGTCAGGAGCGGGCTCAGCTCGGCGATGCCGTAGAGGGACTGGCGCTTCTCGCCGCCGAAGGGCTGCCCCCGCCGGTCCGACGTCATCAAGCGGTCGAACTCGTTAACAATGGCATCCGTCTCCTGCCGGTCGAACGCTTGCCGCAGCACCAAGTAGCCGAAGGCGCGGAAAAAGGCAATCTGTTCATCGGTAATCATTGCAGACCCCCGTCGGTCGAATTGTAGAGTCGTTTCACTTCACGTTTCCGCCAGAAGCCGGCGCAGAGTGGCGACATTGCGCGGCAGGGCCGCGGTCGGCTCCTCCAGGCCCTGGTATTCGATCATCATGTAGCCATCATAGCGCAGCTGCTCCAGTTCCGCCAGTATCGGCGGCAGATCGACTACGCCACCGTCGATGTCCGTCCCTGTGTAGCGCAGGCCGCTATCGGCCTCGAAGTAGCGGACCCCCGGCTCGTAGGGCTGCAGCGGGCGGCTGTTCTTGATATGCACGTGCGCGATGTGCGGCGCCATCACCCGCAGCGTCTCCAGCGGGTCCTCGCCGACGCACAGCGAGGCGCAGCTGTCGTAGATCAGGCGGAAGCCGGGCGAATCGACCTGCGCGCAGATGTCGCGGCAGTCGGCGGCGCGACCCATCAGAGGACGGCTGGGCGGGTAGTCGACGTTTTCGGCGATCAGCGTGACGCCGACAGTGTGCGCCCGCTCGGCGCAGACGCGCAGCCCCTCCACCATCCAGCCCCGTTGCCGCTCGATGGGCCAGTCCTCTTTGCCCACGCCGGGCACGATCATGCCCAGCGCCGCACCCATCTCGGCGAACCGGTCGATGTGCGCGTACGCCTCATCGATCGCGGCCGCGCGTTTCTCCGGCGGCAGCGCCAAATCAACAAAAAAGATGTAGGAGATGAGCGGCAGGCCGGCGTTCTCGGCCACCCTCCTGACGTAGGCCGGCGAGCAGTCATCCCAGTACTGGCCCATCAGCTCGAGGCCGTCGACGTCGAGCGTTCCGCACAGCGCGATCGCCTCCTCGCGGCTGTAGAGGCCGGCATGCTGCCGGGGTTGCGTAATGCCCTCGATGATGTACCAGTCTGCATTGAATTCGGTCATCGTGATACGGCACTGCATCGTTCACACCCTTTTCCTGCTGATGGAGCCGGCTCTTGCATAATAATGAAGTGTAATATAATTGACATCGGGCAGCTGGCGTCCGAAAGTCCCGCATTGCCTGTAGAAGGACCGGCACGGGACCGACATTGGGTCTGCCTATGAAAGTCCTGGCTGTCGTCGTCCATATCCAGTTTATCGCCGCGCAGTTCTACGAGCCATCTTCGGGGCGAGCCGGCGGCACAATCTGGCAGTTTTTCAATCCCCGGATGGAATTGGGCCCGCTCGTTGCGATCTTCAACTCCTGGCAGGGCAAACGAAATTTCGACAGATTCGGCGGAGAGGGCCTGCCCAGGGAATACCTGGAGGCGAATGTACCGTTCTAACTCGGTATTGCGTTCATGGCCGGGTTGCTGTCGAACCGGATTGGCTCTGAAGTGCCCGACCCGGAGAACACGATGGGACTGCTGTGGACCGCGATTGAAGCGACCCAGCCGCTGCTCATGCTCACTGCCGGCTCACACCGGATGCGGAGCGGCGAATGGGCTGCTTGCGCGGTTGACGGAGCGGCCGGCGCGCCCCGGAATCTGCTTACAAGACTCCCTTACGCTCAGTCGCGTTCCCGGTCCTGAGAGAAATCAAAGTCAGACATATCCGGGGTGAAGCCGCGCAGCGTCCAGCCGCCGTCCACGTAGATAATCTGGCCGGTGACCAGCGCGGCGTCTTCGCTGGCCAGGAAGACGCACAGGCCGACGTAGTCCTCCACGTAGGCGAGGCGGCCCGCCGGCGTGATCGCGTTCCACTTCTGGTCGAAGTCGGGGTCGTAGCCGCGGTTGCGCTCGGTGCTGGTGGCCGTCGGCCCGATCGCGTTCACACGCACCTCCGGCGCCAACTCGAGCGCCAGCTGACGGGTGAGCGCCTCCAGCCCGCCCTTCGCCATCGTGTAGCTGGAATGCGCAGGAATCATCAGTTTGGCCGCGATCGAGCTGATGTTGATGATCGAGCCGCTGCCCTGTTCCTGCATCCTGCGCGCGGCCGCAACCGAGCCAAAGAAGGGGCCGCGCAGATTGGTATCGACCACGTCGTCGAAGTCCTCTTCGGTGATTTCGAATACGTGGCCGAAACGGGTGCGGGCCGCGTTGTTCACCAGCACGTCCAGCCGGCCGAAGCGCGTGCAGACGGCGTCGACCAGCCCCTCGAACTCGGCCTTGGCGCCGATGTCGGCCTGAAACGCGACCGCTTCCCCGCCGGCCTCGCCGATGCGCGCGCAGGTACTCTGCGCGCCCTCGGCATCGGTCTTGTAGTTGACCGCGACCTGAGCCCCGGCAGCCGCCAGCCCGATCGCCAGCCCCTGGCCGATCCCCTTGCTCGCACCCGTAACCAGCGCAACCTTCCCAGACAGTTTTCCCATCACTCAATCTCCCTGATGCAAGCGAACCTGCGCCCAACGGTCGATTTCCACTTTCCACTTTCCACCTACCGCTGGCTACCGGCAACCGGCAACCGGCCACTATCAAACCGTCGCGCCCACCTCAGCCGCGACCCCGCGAATGAAGTCGGATACCTCCTTGTACTCCGGCTCGGTCGCCAGGTGCTCGATGATCAGCGGCATTTCAGGCGACAGCTGCTCGATTCGCGACACGTAGGTGCGGTAGTCGAGCACGCCGCGGCCGGGCAGCACCTCTTCGATGGCGACGGTGCGCGCGTCGAGAGCGAAGTGGACATCCTTGGCGTGACAGGAGCGGATCCAGGGGCCCAGCAGATCAAAGCAGCGGTCGATCATTTCTGCATTGTTGTAGTAGATACGGGGCTCGCGCACGGCGTTGGCCGGGTCGAGATGGACGGCCAGCCCGGGGTGGTCGATTGTCTCGAGCAGCGTCAGATAGATCTCGGGACCGTCCAGCAGCGTCCACGGCGACATCTCGAGCGTCAGCTTGGTACGCTGCGGATTGACCTCGGTCAGCACCTGCCGCACCCACTCCACGACGGCGTCGAACCCCTCCTGGCTGAAATTGAGCGGATGATGCCCGACGTGCGAGTCCCAGTTGTCGCTGCCGTCGTAGGAGCCGACGATCGTGGCGCAGCAGACCGCCTCCAGCTCGTCGGCCAGGGCGAGCGTCTGCGCGATGGTTTCGCGGTTGGCGCGCCGCCTGGCCTCGTCCGGGTGGAGCGCGTTGACCCAGGCGGCCACCTCCCCGATCACGATATCGGCTTCAGCGAAGGCGCGCTTGATGTCGCGAATCCGCGCGCGATCGCCGAAGGCCACCTCGGGGCAGGGCGCGGCGCGATAGCCCTGCCGCCGGCACTCCGCCACATGCGCGTCGGGCTCCTCGGTCCCCAGGTAGTCGCCAATCGTTGCCCCAAGCCTCATTCCAAAGCTCCAATTCGTGTTGCCTGTTTGCTGTTCCGCATGCCGTTGGGTGGCCCAGGTTGTGCTCGAAGACGGATCAACCCTTGATGCCGGTCATCACCACACCCTGGATGAAGTAGCGCTGAGCAAAGAAGAATACCAGCATTGGCGGCAATGTCAACAGAACCGAAACCGCCATGATGTGATTCCAAGAGGCCGGTTTGGCGCCGGCCTGCAGACGCAGCGCCTCCCACGTGCGGATGGCGATGGCCAGCGTCTGCTTCTTCGGCTCGTTCAGGTAGATAAGCGGCGCCAGGAAGTCGTTCCAGTGCGCCATAAAGGTGAAGATCGCGACCGCGCCCAGCACCGGATAGGAAAGCGGCAGCAGGATGCGCCAGTAGATGCCAAACCAGCCGCTGCCGTCGATGCGCGCGGCGTCGTCATACTCCTTCGGAATGGTGCGGAAGAACTGCCGCAACAGGAAGATGTAAAAGGGCGCCTGGCCCAGCAGAAACGGCACGATCAGCGGCTTGCTCGAGTTCAGCCAGTTCAACTCCCTGAACAGAAGGTACTGCGGGATCAGGTAGACATGATACGGGATCATCAGCGTGGCCAGCACCATCACAAACAGGGCCTCGCGCAGCGGGAAGCGAATGCGGGCGAAGGCGTAGGCGGTCAAACTGCAGGTGAACAGATGGCCCACCATGGTTCCAGTGACGATGACCATGGTGTTCCAGGCAGAACGCCAGAACGGAAAGGTCTGCATGACCTCGGCATAGTTGATGAAACGTACCGGCCGCGGTATCCACTGCGGCGGATAGGCAAGCACCTGGCTCTCCGGCTTGAGCGAGCTGGAGACAAGCCACAGGAGCGGCGAGACGAAAACAATACCCAGACCGACCAGCGCAAAATAGAGCGCGACCCGCCCCGTGTACCGACCCAATAGCAGCTCCGTATCCGACCTTTGAACCGATTGACTCATCTGACTGTCGCTCTTTTTCCCATTCCTGCAGCATACCGGCATATCGCAGAATTGGATATTTCCCACTGACCGGATTCGGACGAGACACCGCCTCTGCGGTAGTCCAAGGCGGAGGATGGAGATGGTGTCATGCAGAAGAATGGGCCGGGGTCAGCAGATTCCAAACAGTGCCCGCGGTCCTTTGATTGCTGCAACTCAGACTTCATAGTGGACCAGACGCCCCGAGACTCTCAGGCTGAGATAGGTGAGGCCGAAGATGATGGCGAACAGCACCCAGGCCAGCGCGCTGGCGTATCCCATCTGCAGGTAGCTCCAGCCGTGGCGGTAGAGATAAAGCACATACATGAGCGTGGCGTTGACAGGGCCGCCGCTGGTGATGATGAAAACGCTGGTGAATACCTGAAACGAGCCGATAATGCCTATCATAAACATGAAAAGCAGCGCCGGCGACGTCATCGGGACGGTTACGGCCCACAGTCGCTGCCAGGCGTTGGCGCCATCGATCTTGGCGGCGTCGTAAAGCGCGGTGGGCACGCCCTGCAGCGCCGCCAGGTAGACGATCATGCCCCCGCCGCTCACCCACAGGTTCATAATGATGAAGGTGCGCAGCGCCCAGTCGGGGCTGCCGAACCAGTTCGGCCCGGAAATTTTGACCATCTTCAGCAGCAGGTTGACCAGCCCGGTATCGGCGTTGAAGAGATAGGAGAAGAGGTAGGCCGAGGCCACGATCGGCACCACGGCCGGCACGTAGTAGACCGTGCGCCAGGCTGACAGGCCCTTCACCTTCTGGTTGAGCATCAGCGCCAGCGCGTAGCCGAGGATTACCTGCAGCGGCACCGACACCAGGCTGTAGACGGCGGTGTTCTCCAGCGACTTCCACATCAGCGGGTCTTCGATCAGAGCCTTGTAGTTGTCCAGCCCCAGCGGGACCGGCGGCTGCAGGATATTGTACTGTGTGAAGGAGAGCCACAGCGAGTAGGCGAGCGGCCCGGCGACAAAGATCAGGAAGCCGGCCAGGTAAGGAATGAGCGCGGCGTAGCCGAACAGCATCTCGTCGCGTAGCAGCTTACTCCGCCACGAGTCCCGCCACTGGCGGTGAAAAGTCAGCAACGTGGTTTCCTTTGATGGGTGAATCGCGACTCGTGGATAACGGCGGGCAGACAGTCGCCATTATCCACGAGTCACCGGCCACGATCAGGATTTGGCGAGTTGCGCGTCGATCAGCGCCTTGGCGTCGTCCATGGCCTGTTGAGCGGTCTTGTCGCCGACAAGTACGGCCTCGATCTCCGTTTTCACCGTGTTGTCGACGAAACCGGCGTGGCGGCCGCGCGTGCCCGGGGCAAGCTCGAAGCCCTCGGTCGAGCGCATGTCCTCAGAGAAGGCGGCGTAGCGCGAGAGATAGACCTTCATCGCCTCGACGATGTGGGGATCGTCCTCGACCAGGCTCAGATGCGCGCCCGAATTGTAGGCCGGCAGATTCAGCCATGTCAGGTAGAGTTTCTGGGTGAAATCCCAGTCTGTGGTGAAGGTGATGGCGATGTCCGCCGCCAGGTCGGCGTGATCGGATGCCGGGTTGGCGGTCACCATATCGGCCATGATGAGGTTCCTGCGCGCCTTGAAGCTGGGCAGCTGCGGCAGATGGAACATGCGCCAGTTGAATCCGGTGGCCTCGGGCGATTGGAAGCAGTTGTAGCAGAGCCAGGAGTAATGGACAACGCCCTTCTGCGCTCGCCAGACCCCCTCCTTGAAGGCCTGCGCCGCGCCCAGTTCCGGCGCGACCTCGTACTTGATCACCCAGTCGGTGTAGGCCGCGACGGCTTCCACCACCTCCGGTGAGTTGAGCAGGCACTCGGTCTCGTCGAACTCATACGAGTCGAAGAAATCGCCGCCGTTCTCGAAGAGGCTTTGCTGATTGACCGAGCCCCATGTGCCGGCACTACCGTAGATCTCGATTTCGCCCGTGTCCGAGCGCTTGGTGCAGGCTTCGAAGTTCTCGGTCAGCTTCTCGTAGCTGAAGTTGTCGAACGCCTCCGTGCCCCAGAACGGCCACTCGTGAGGAACGTCGAAGCCTTCCGCCTCGATCAGGTCGAGGTTGACAGCGAAGCCAAGCGGGAAGTTGAGGAACATCGGCAGCCCGAAGATGTCGCCCTTGAAGGCGAGGCTGTTCAGGTCGAGCGCCCAAAGCGCTGGGTCGATGTCGTTGCGCTCCATCGCCGGCGCCAGCGGCTGCAGCAGGCCGGCGGTGTAGAAGGGCCCCACCTTGAGGATCGAGGTCATCATCACGTCGGGCGCGACGCCGCCGGCGAACTGCGTCAGCAGCTTGTCAAAGTACTCGCCCCAGGTCGCCGATTCCTCGGTGATGCTGACGTTGTGCTTCTCTTCAATCAGGGGAATGCTGGGCGTGATCAGCTCGCCCCACCAGTGGCTCAGCCGCAGCTCGACAGTCTCATCCATCGGCGCCTCGGCCATCTCGCCTCCCGTTGCCGCGCCGCCGGCCGGCACGGCGCACGCGGCCAGTGCGGCCCCCGCCGCGCCCACCGCCGAGAGCTGCAGAAACCGGCGCCTGCTCAAAGTCCTCTTCTCTTCCATGGTCTCTTCTCCTTACGCACCTGTGGTGTTGGAATCAGAACGGAAACTTGACGTCACTAGCTGAAACGATTGTCGACCACTACCGACCCTGCGGCTGCCGTGAACCGGGCAAGCAGCCGGAATCGGCATTTACCATAGTTGGGCGGGCGCCATCGCCATGCTCGCATTTGTCCTCTCTGAAACTGGGCTACTCCGATTATATGGGGATTGTTTGCCCTCGTCAAAGCCATTTTTTCGGGCCGTTCTGCGCCTGTTGACCAACCAGTCTTCGCGGTGCTAGCATGTTGCCGTACCGGCTGCCGATGCCGAGCCCGTGAAGCGTCCGTGCAAAGGGAGGTTTCCCAATGTCTACAAAAAGTGGAATCCGGGTCGACCCGCAGCAGATGTTGGACGACGGCTACATCGTCCTGCGCAACGTCATCCCGCCCGCCCTCCTGCCGCAACTGCGCGCCAGCTTCGAGGCGCTGGTCGAACGGCAGAAGACGATTTGGGAAGAGGAGCGCCGGCGCGACAATTTGCCCGGCAGCGTATGGGAGACCGCGCCGCAGCCGCGGCTGTTCTTCAATAACAACGTGGACGAGGCGACCGCCGATACAGTCGCGTTTTGTCTGCACGAGAACACGCTGGGCGTCAGCAGCCAGTTGATGCGCGCGCCGGAGGTCGGCCTGCACGCGCTGATGCTGATGTGCAGCCCGGCACGCGATCACGGGCCGGCGCGCTGGCACCGCGACACCGGCCCTGACACCGACGCGCCGCTGCAGGGGCTGCATTACGACATGATGGAAAACGGGCCCGGCTACGTGCAGTGGAACATCCCACTCTACGACGATGACGTGTTGTGGGTGGTCCCCGGCAGCCATCGCCGCGCCAATACCGAGGGCGAAGACCTGCAGCTGGAGAAAGACGACCGCGCGCCGCTGCCCGGCGGCATTCCGGTGGAGCTGCGCGCCGGGGACGGCGTCGTCTACACCAACTTCATCCTGCACTGGGGAAGCAACTACAGCAGCAAGCTGCGCCGAACGATTCACCTGGGCTTTCAGTCTTTCGGCGGCCCGCTCTACCGCTACTTCCATCTGTGGTGGAGCCCGGAATTCACCCGGAATCTGCCGCCGGCATTGCGCGAGCCGTTTGAACGCTGGGCGCGCGCGATCGAGCGCGATCATGACATGATCGAGGCGATCTACCGCGCCATGCTCGACCGCGACACCAGGGGCTTTCTCGCCGGGCTGGCCGCGCTGCACCCCGGCGAGAAGGGGCGCATGGTGTGTGCCGCGATCCTGTGCAAGGAGGCCCAGATCCTGCACGCCTTCACCAGGCCAGAGTTCGCCGGCAAGACGGCGGAAGAGCAGGCGCAGCTGGTCAATCCGTCCGTCCAACACCTTTACGACGATCTCTCCCGCCGTTTCACGCCGGCCGAATTCGAGCGGTTGTGGCTGCGGTTTGCCGTACTCGACGCTAGACTGAAGACCGACGCCGACCAGCTGGTGGCCGGCACGCAGGCGAAACCGAGCAGCTACAGGGTCTACGAGATGCCGGCCGCCTTTGGCGTGGAGGAGTTCATCGCCAGTTGGGCGTGACACGGCCGTAACGCCTGACGGCGAGCGTTACCGAGGCGAATTTCGCCCCTTTGACGAGGACTTTGCAATATGCTATAAAGTCCGCAGCATAGGGGGCATGACAGCAGGCGCGACAGGTTTAAGCCGGGAACAGGGGGCGATTATCGACAAAGGGCCGGGCAGCTCTCTTGGATTAAGTCAACCGCCGCCTGGTCGAAGGCCGGCGTTCAACCCCGCACAGTTGGGAAACCTAAGCGGAATTCGTGGCCTGAGATACCTCTTTTCGCACTGAAGACTACACCTCAAGAAAACAGAAGATAGCCCGTCAGCCGGGGAAAACGGCTGCCACCAGCAGTTGTATCCAGGCAAACACAGTGTTAACCGGCGATAGCGAGAGCAGGCATTCAAAAAGGGGGCGGACGTGAGCAACGTGCCGATGACGCGACCTGAGGAGATGCTGGCCTTCCACGACGGAAAGTTCCGCGGAAACGCCTTCCTGCGCCTGGAGGGCGGACGCATCCTCTTCAGCAATGGCACGGACTTCACTGTCAGCTCCGACGGGGGCATCACCTGGGGCGAGCCCTACACGGGGCTGGACGAAAACGGCGACCCGCTCACCCTGAACAACGCCTCGTTCGCGCCGCTCTCCGGCGGCGCCATCGGCATGGCGACCAAGCGCACGCGCCCCGGGACCGACCGCATCTACGAGTCGCAGATGGTCTTCCGGCGCTCGCAGGATGAGGGCAGAACGTGGTCGGCGCTGACGCTGATGAACCACTGGATGCTGGCCGCGCACGCGCTCAACGACACGATGATCCGCACGCAGTCGGGCCGCATCATCCTGCCGGTCTACTTCGGCATCGGCCAGGGCGGGTTCCACCAGGCGGGGGCGCCCTTTCCGGGCGGATATGTCGATGGCGTCTTCGTTTCGACGAGTGCGCATTTCTACGACCCCCACTTCACCGCCAGCTATGTCATCTACAGCGATGACGAAGGCGAGACCTGGCAGAAGAACGAGGACGGCGAGCTGCTCGTCATCATGGAGTACGGCGGGCGCTGGGAGCTGACCAACGAGCCGACGCTCGTAGAGTACGCCCCCGGCAAACTGCTGATGATTCTGCGCACGCGACTGGGCCGCATGTACCAGGCCTGGTCGGAGGACGACGGCAGCACCTGGACCCGCCCGGAACCGACGCAGTTGGCGGGCACGCAGGCGCCAGCGCAGATCCGTCAGGTCCCCGGAACGGGCCATCTGCTCGTCGTCTGGACGCAGCAGAGCGAGGAGGAGATCAAGCGCGGCCTGATCCGCACGCGGCTGTCGACCGCGATCAGCCGCAACCAGGGCGGCATCTGGGAGCATTTCCAGAACCTGGAATCTCTACACGAAGAGACCCACGTCGAACCCGGTCCGCTTTACCCAGTCCGCCCGGAAGGGGCCTATGGCGCGCCAGGGGGCGGCGTTGTTTGCGACGTCGATGCCGTCAAGCCGCTTCCGGAAGGGTACGGGATGTGGTCCTATCCGGCCGTGCTTGTCGCCGAAGACCGGGTCCTGATCCAGTACAACCACTTCCCGCGTGACATCGCCGGCCAGCAGGCGCGCGGCCACCGGCTGAAGGTTCTGCCGCTGTCCTGGTTCTACGGGGGCCAGGACCCGACGACTGAGAATCCAACCCTGGCCCAGCTTGAAAGACACGTCAGGGGAGATCTCTAACGCGGGAGCGGTGGGCGGCCCGCCACTGCGGACTTGGCCGGCCAATCGACAGACTCAGAGGAGGCAGGTCGACATGGCACAGGAATTCAAGCAAGGAGACCTTCAGTTCACGGCGGGGACGCCGCGCGTCGTTGCCGAAGGGGTCGGGTTCTGCTGGTATCCCGCGATTCGCCAGTTCTCCACGGGCGAGTTGATGGCGGCTTACAGCCTGAACCCCGATTCGGGCGAGAACCTGGTCAACGTGACGGGCATCTCGCTTTCGACGGACAACGGGGCCACGTGGGCGCGGCACTGCGACGTCTCCGGGCTCGGCGGCCGCCTGGACATCTCGCTGCCGGACGGCACCCTGGCCGGTCCCAACCAGCCCTACAAGCCCGATCCGCCGGGCCAGTGGCGCACTTTCGCCGGAAATTACGGCCGTTTTGAGCAGGGCGGCAAGCGCTACAGCGTTGAGCTGTGGGGCACGCGCATCGAGGGACTGCCGCGTGACGTGAAGCCACGCGACGTGCAGAGCCGGACCCGTTGGGCTGAGCTGTCGCCTTTTCGCGACACGATAGAGCTGGAACCCGGGCGGTTCATGAGCACGACCTACATGACTTTTGATGGGGACGACCGCTACAGCACGGTGGTGATGGTCTCGGAGGACGAGGGCCGTACCTGGCACTATCTCTCGACGGTCTGTGGGCCGGAGGCGGGCGCCGGCGCGAGCGAGGGCTTCGCCGAGTCCTCGCTGGTGCGATTGGAGGACGGCGACCTGATGTGCGTCGGGCGCATGGGCGGGGGACGCGATCAGCTGCTGGCGCGCACCTATTCTAGCGATGAAGGCAAGACATGGACGCCGATCGACCGGCTGCCGGCGTGGAGCGTTCTGCCGGACGTCATGCGCATGAGCAACGGTGTGTTGGCGCTCTCGACCGGGCGGCCCGGCCTCTTCCTGTGGCTGTCGACCGACCCGCGCGGCGAACAGTGGGTGCCCTTCGACGTGATGGCCCACCACAATTCCGAGATGGACCCCGCCTACCATATCAGCCCCGGCAAGTACGGACTCGAGGCGACCACCCGCGAGCAGTACCGCACGGTCCACCACGACTTCGACCAGCCGGACCAGACGACCTCCTACACGTCGATTCTCGAGGTGGAGCCGGGCCGTCTGCTGATGGTCTACGACCGCATTCCCTACGGCTGGATGCCGGTGCCGACCGACGCCGAGGTGCGCAGCCGCATCCTCCAGCGCTATCCCACCTCCGCGCTGCCGCCGGACAGCATGATCCCGTTCGAGAGGGAGCGGATCTACCTGTTGGAAATCGACATCGATCGGCAATAGCAGTTCAGCCGCCGACGCGGCCGGACGCCGCAGCGAGACCGGTTCTCGGAAAGGAGGATGACAACGCCCAGAGCGGAACATGCAGATGAAGGTGTGTCCTAAAACGGTTGGAGGCCTCAGTCATTCTTTCATTCAAGGCCTCACCTGATTCACGTGAGGTAGATGATTCGACAGCGTATCACGGCATTCACAGTAGAACCCAGGAGGAAAGACCATGCAACGCTTGGACGAACACAACGTAACACGCCGCAACTTTCTTAAGGGATCGGCCCTGGCCGCGGCCGGCGGCCTGCTGGCAGCCTGTACGCCGGCGGCGGCGCCTGCCACCGGCTCTGCGCCCGCTGCGGACGAAGGGGCCGACGCCATGCCGATGCGCAAGGGCGGCACGCTCGTCTTCGGCTATCCGCAGAAGACCAGCTACCAGAACCTGCTGGCGATGGAGCACAACGCCGGCAACCGCCGCTACTACCTGATCGGCCTGACGCACAACTGCCTCGTCAACATCACTGCCGACTACACCACCTGGCTGCCCGAGCTGGCCGAAAGCTGGGAATTCGACGGCAACAACGCGACCTTCCACCTGCGCAAGGACGTGAAATGGCACGACGGCGAGCCATTCACCTCGGCCGACGTGCTCTTCACCATCGGCCGGCTGACGGGCCATCCCAACGTGAGCACATGGAACGGCGTGCGCAACCTGAAGGATATGGTTGTCGGCATGACCGAGTTCTCCGAAGGCGAGGCGGACGAGGTGTCAGGCGTCTCGGCCCCCGACGATTACACATTCGTCTTCGAGCTGAATAAGCCCTTCCGCGCGGCCTTCCTCGAAAGACTGCTGGGCCACCCGATCATGCCCAAGCATCTGCTGGGCGCGATCCCGGAGGAGCAGTGGGCGGTTGACGAGCAGGGGCAGCAGGGCCTCAAGAGCACCGAATACGCCCTCAAGCAGGGCATCGGCACCGGTCCCTACCGCGTTACCAACTTCATCCCCGACCAGATCGTCGAATACGAACCCTTCGACGACTACTGGGGCGGCACACCGCAGCTCGACAAACTGGTCTTCGTGCCCTACACCGACCACCTGGCGATGGCCGCGGCCCTGGAAAAGGGCGAGTGCCACATCGGCATTCGCACGCCGCAGTCGGAGTACGAGCGCTTCAAGGCGATGGACCACCTGCACGTGGTGCTCAACCACGGCCCGAGCGCGGTTGTCTTCTACTGGCAGTTCCGCTACGAGCTGGCCGACATGCGCGTACGGCAGGGCCTCAGCCTGGCGCTCGACCGCGAACGGATCGCCAAGGACTTCTTCTTCGACACCGTGCCGCCGCTCTACGCGCCGGTCCAGTACGCCGACTACGGCATCAGCCCCGACTGCTCCAAGTGGTACGAGTACAACCCGGACAAGGCGCGGCAGCTGCTCGAAGAGGGCGGCTGGGACTTTGACTACAAGCTGCGTTACGCGGTGCAGTCGATCAGCCCGACGTGGGAGCCGCTGCTGGCGATGTGCAGCGAGATGTTTGCCGACGTCGGCGTCCAGACCGAGTACCAGATCCTAGGCGCCGAGTTCAGCAACGTGGTCAGCAATCCGCCCTACGACTACGACACGCAGTTCAGCGGCTACGGCTGGGGCGTGACGCCCGGCTCCTTCATCCCGGCGCTCAGCTACGAGCGCTTCGGGCCCGACACGACCGAGGGGATCGAGATGATCAACGAGATCCTGGTCATGGAGGACGAGGACGAGATCAGAGAGGCCGTGCTGCGGCTGCAGGAGTTCCTGGCCGAGTTCCAGCGCCACGGCGTCATCAGCCAGCTGCCCGGCATCCACATCGTCAACAACGCCGTCAAGAGCGGCAACGTGGTGCCGGTCTACGGCCCGCGCACCGACTGGATCGACTGGGTGAACGTCTACGTAGAGTCATAAGTTTGCAATGCATGGCCGCTGCGCCCCCGGGGAGATTCCGCCGCGGGGGCGCGGGGCCTGCTCGGGCAGCTCCATCTGCGAATCGAAAGACAGGTAGGACCGGATGTCCCAATACGTTGTGCGCCGTATACTCCTGATCATCCCGCTCATGTTCGGCGTGTCGGTCATCAACTACACCATCTACGCCCTGGCCCCCGGGGACCCGGTCTCGGCGATGATTAACCCGGAAGAGATGCGCGAGATGACGCCAGAGGAGATGGAGGAGCGACGCGAGGCGCTGGGTTTGAACAAGCCGGTGCCGGTGCGCTACCTGATCTGGCTGGGCAGAGCGCTGCAGGGAAACCTGGGCTACTCGATCTGGTTCAACACGCCCGTCGTCAGTGTCATGTTGCGGGCGCTGGGCCTCAGCATACCGATCATGGCGCTCGCGCTCGTGGTCTCGACCGTCGCCGGCATGCTGTTGGGGATCTTGTCGGCGTTGAAACCCTATTCCCTGCTCGACAACGTCCTGACGACGGTCGCGTTTACCGGCGTCGCAGTGCCGGGCTTCTTCTTCGCCTTGCTCCTCATATACGCGGTGGCGATCAAAATGGACCTGCTGCCGACCGGCGGCGTCACCACGCCGGGCGCGGAACCGACCATCGGCAACCGCCTCGCCCACATCATCCTGCCGGGGCTGGCGCTGGCCTACGAAACGACCGGCAGCCTGATGCGCTATACGCGCGCCAGCCTGCTGGAGGTGATGCACCAGGACTACATGACGACCGCGCGCGCCAAGGGCCTCGCCTACTATCTCGTCATCATCCGGCACGGCCTGCGCAACGCGCTGCTGCCGATCATCACCATTGTGGGGCTGCGCATGCCGAGCATCTTTGGCGGCGCCGTCCTGATCGAGACCGTCTTCAACTATCCCGGCATCGGCAAGATCATGGTCGACGCCACCGGGATGCGGGACTACCCTCTCCTGATGGGAGGCGTGCTCATGACCGCGATCCTGGTGCTGCTGAGCAACCTGGCGGCCGACCTGTCCTACGCGTGGGCCGACCCGCGCATCCGTTACGACTAGAGGGAGAGTGACCGTCGATGGCCAGAGAAGCGACGGCTACCGATAATCTGTTCGAAGAGCGCAGAAGCGCAACCGCCACCCCGCGCGCCCGCACGTGGCGACGATTTCGCCGCCACAAGATGGCCCTGGCCGGCGCCGCCTTCATAATTCTGGTCGTCTCACTGGCTGCCCTGGCTCCCGTGGTCACGCCCCATTCGCCGACCAACATGCAGGAGGGCCGGGCACGCGACGCGCCGACAAGCGAGCACATCCTGGGGCTGGACGGAGCGGCCCGGGATATCTGGGCGCGCCTCCTGTACGGCGGCCGCGTCTCACTCTCGGTCGGCATCGTGGCCGTCTCGATCTCAGTTTTCATCGCACTCATCCTGGGAACGCTCTCGGGCTACTACGGCGGCTCGGTCGACATGATCATCATGCGCTTCACCGATATCATGATGGTCTTCCCCGGCCTGATCCTGATCATGACGGTGGTGGCAGTCCTAGGACCGAACATCTGGAACGTGATGGCGGTGATCGGTCTGCTGGGATGGCCCAGCTCGGCGCGCCTCGTGCGCGGCCAGATTCTCTCGGTGCGCGAGTGGGACTTTGTGATGGCGGCGCGCTGCCTCGGCGTGGAGGACCAGCGCATCATGTTCCGCCACATCCTGCCGCACGTGCTGGCCCCGCTGCTGGTGGCCGCGACCTTCGGCGTCGCGTCGGCCATCCTGACCGAGGCCGGCCTCTCCTTCCTCGGGCTGGGCGTGCTGCCGCCCACCCCGTCCTGGGGCAACATGCTTACCGGGGCACAGTCGATCTACATCCTTGAGCGTTTCTGGTGGATGTGGCTGCCGCCCGGGATTGCGATCCTGTTCACCGTGCTGGCGATCAATTTCGTCGGCGACGGCCTGCGCGACGCCTTCGATCCACGCATGACGCTTGATTGAACGCGGGGAAACTTTGACAGCCCGAACCCGACGCGGCCGGTCTGTTCACGTCCCGGGAAAGATTCTCACAGAATTGACAATGACACCGCCCCATCCAGAGAGAATTCCGCAATGAGCGATCATCCATTCCTCCTCTCCACGCTGGTCGACTTTCCCGATGACTGCGCCGAGATCACATTCACTGAAGATCTGGTCGCGCAGCTGATCGACCGCCTGCAGTGGATGGGCGTGCGCCGCGTTTACTGGAACTACTACAACCCCGGTCACTGGCAATGGTTCAAGCAGCACCGCCTTGACGGAGGTTCGACGGGCACGCTGGACAACCTGGGCGATCCGATGGCGGCCGGCTGCCGCCTCGCGCACGAGCGGGGCATGGAGTTCATCGGCGTCATCAAGCCCTACGAGAATGGGGCCAGCCACGCCACGCCGCGGTCGGTCATGATGCAGAACGGCTGGATCGGATTGCCCGGCATCGGCGGCATCTACAGAGTCGAACCCTGGACCCTTGCCCGCCCGGAGATGCGGGTGCGCGCCCGCCAGGCCGACCTTCCGGTGGGCCTGGAAGAGGTGCCCGTCACACGCATCCAGCTACGCCAAAAGGACATGGCGCCGCTGCGCGTCAGACGCGAAAACCTGGAGATCTGGACCAGCGACGACAATGACGGCTACCGCAAACGCGACCTTGACTTCAGCCTCAGCGAAGGGGTGGACACCTGCCGGCACGATGTCGTCGAGATCGACGGCAACCCGGTCACGAGCGCCGGCGACGAGGTGCGCGTCCTTAACGTCACCGGCCTCAACCTGCTCGACCCCTTCATCGCCGTCACCACCAACTTCCAGGACAGCGACGGAACCTTCGCCAACACGCCGGTCGAGATGGTGCGCGCCTTCGGACCCGACGACCGGCCGCTGCCGATTGTGGTCGCCAGCCACAAGGCGATTTGGCGGATCGATCGCGACTTTCGCAGCGGCGATCTCGAGTTCGACACCGGCCTCGGCTCGGCAACCATTCGCCTCGACGTCTCAAACAGCGAGGCCGCGTTCGAAAACTGGCTCAGCCGCGCCGACGACGCGCCCGACGGCGTCATCGCCTTCGCCAAGGGCCGCAACCGCCACCTCTCCGGTTCCCTTTGCGAAGGCGAGCCGGACGTGCGCGCCTACTGGATGGAATGGGTCAGCGACTGCATCGCCGCCGGCGTGGACGGCGTCGACGTCCGCATCTCCTGCCACAGCTCGTGGACCGATTCGCCCGAGATCTACGGCTTCAACCCGCCGGTCGCGGCCGAATACGAGCGGCGCTACGGCGTCAACCCAGACGTGGAGCCGTACGACCCGCAGCTGCTGGCCGACCTGCGCGGCGATCTCTACGATCAGTTCGTGCGCGCGGCGCGCGAGCGTCTGACCGCGGCCGGGCTGGCGTTTCACCACCACGTCGAGATCGAGTCCTTCCGCCCCGATGCGGCGCCGGCGCGCACCCGTGCGCGGCCGGGGCACATCAACTTCCACTGGCGCGGCTGGCTCAAGAACGGCCTGGTCGACGAGGTGACCCTTTTCGGCCGCCAGTGGCAGCCCGAACGCATCCTCGCCGACGAATTTGTACAGGAGACGCTGGACGAGATCAGCGCGCACAATGTGCCCGGCCACCTGAGCCTGCCGGTCGGGATATCGAAACAGGACGGCAACCGCCTGGCCGACCAGATCGAGATCGCCTACCGCAGCGGGCAGCTGAGCGGCTACACGATGTACGAATCGGCCGCGATGTACGACCGCATGGCGACCGATGCCGGCGGCCGCCTGACCTTCCTGCCGGGGTTGACCGAGGCAGTGCAGGCGCGCGTGCAGGAGCTCGGCCTGGTATAGAAGAGTTCGTAGCCCGAAAACTCTGTGCGCTGCCCCTGGCGCCGCCAACAGTGGAGATTTCCATGCCGCAGGTCACGTTAAGTGAACCGGTCCTGATCGACCAGGCCCCTCCGGGGCTGACGCGTTGGGGTCCCTGGCAGTTTCCCCACCTTGAGCGTCTGCCGGACGGCCGCATCCACCTCAAATTCAACGTCGAGTCCGATTCAGCGACCTCCTACGGCCTCCCATCCAGGCACGCCCTCTCCGCCGACGACGGCCGGACGTGGGCGTCAGCCGAGGAAGAGGAGGCCCGCGGCGGTCTGCAGCTGTCCAACGGAGACCGCCTCCTGCCGTACCAGGTCCCATCGCTCAAGCGGGAAGAGGTGGAGCTGCCCGAACCGTTCGTCGAGGAGGACGCGCTGCTTGGCCAGCCGTTCTTCATATACCGCGCGGCCGACCTGCCCGCCGAGCTGTCGGGCTGGCGCTTCCTGCGGCAGCGCAGCGGGGAAACCGAATGGGTGGAAGAGACTGCGGCCGTGCGCATTCCCGGCGAGATCCGCATCGTGCGCGAGGGCGTCTTCCCGTTCTGGCCCTCCTTCGCTCACGGCCACGCGCAGATTGCGCCCGACGGCTCGATCTGGGACGTTATCCACTTCAGGCGCATCGTCGACGGCAAGGTCCAACCTGCCAGCAACGTTCTGATCCTGCGCTCGGTCGATGCCGGTTACAGCTGGGACGTGCTCAGCGAAATTCTCTTCCAGCCGGACAGCGGGGCCGACCCGAACGCGCACCGGCGCAACGGCTTCACCGAACCGGACGTCAACTTCATGCCCGACGGCTCGGTGCTCTGCCTCATCCGGACGCATGACCACATTTCGGATGTCGGCCCTTCTTACTGGTCCCGCTCGCAGGACGGGGGCAGGAGCTGGAGCCGTCCCCAAGTCTTCGACGACCGCGGCGTCCTGCCGCGGATGTTAACCCTCAAGAATGGCGTGACGCTGGCCTCGTACGGCCGCCCCGGACTCTTTGTAAGGGCGACCGCGGACCCCGCCGGCCTGGATTGGGATCCGCGCGTAACCGTGGTCGAGCCGCTGGAGAAGCGCGCCGACACCTGCTCCTACTCGCGCCTGCTTGCGCTCGACGAGCGCACCGCGCTGCTGGCCTACTCCGACTTCAATATCCCCGACGCACAGGGGCAAAAACGCAAGTCAATCCTTGTGCGCACGGTTACCGCCACATAACGCCATCCGCGAGCGCCCGGAAATCGGCGCAGACTCAGCTGTCCTCGATGGACGAAAGGAGGTGATAGGCCCTGAAAGGCTGTGACTGGAACTACGGTCGCCATAGATCGGCGCGGCCGAACTTCGTGACTGCGGTTGCCCGGCCAACCGGTCCGGTCCAACCGATAGCGAAAGCGGAATCACAGAAATCAAAAGGAGAATCGTAATGGCAAGCAGACCTGGGATGAATCGACGTGATTTTCTGCGCGTTTCGACGGCAAGCGCGGCCGGGCTGGCGGTTGCAGCCTGTGTCCCGCAAGCGGCCGCGCCCGGCGATATGGCCGCGCCGGCGATGGGCCCGGAGGAAGTAGAGGTCTCATTCCTCTACTCGATGTGGTGGGACGCCGATCACAACTCCGAGACGCCCTGGATCAAAGGCTGGACCGAGGGCACCAACGTAAAGATCAATCCCTCCGTATCGCTCAAACCGGAGTACAACACCAAGCTGGCGACCATCGTCCTCTCCGGCGACCTGCCCGACATGGCCGAAACGCTCGATAAGATGCTCGTCGACCAGTACGGGCCCGAGGGCGTATTCGCCGGCTTCGAGGTCGACCACATCAGGGAGGCGATGCCGAGCGCCGCCGCGCTGATGGATGTCTATCCGGCGATGGCGAAGGCGATGGTCAACGATGAGGACGGGAAGGTCTACATGTTCCCGTACATCAGCCCCTCGGCCCGCCTGGCGCCGTGGATGTACTTCACCCTCGACGCCGACTACGCTGAGATGATCGGCGTCAACCCGGCCGACATCAAGACCCTCGACGACTTCACCGAAATGTTCCGCTCGGTCAAGGCGTTGGGCGACGATGGCCCCGAAGGCCAGGGCGGCTTCGTCTACTGCCCGCAGTGGTCCTTCAGCGCCGAGCCGGTTCTCGGCAGCCCGACGGACAGCACGCTGGCGGTCTGGGGCTCGATCTTCCGCACCAGCCACCGCCCCTTCTTCAACTACGACGAGGAGAAGTATGTCTTCGGTCCCGGCATGCCGGAGTTCCAGCGCATGGTCGAGTACCTGGCCATGCTCTCATCGGAGGACATGTTCTTCCCCGAGTGGGTCCTGATGGGCAAGGACAAGAAGAAGTACCTCGAGCTGGCGCACAACCGCCCGCGCAAGATCGGCGTCTCCACGATCACGCCCAGCGAGACGATGTCGCACGGCTCGAGAGGGCTGTTCCATCCCGTCCCGCCGCCCAGTCACCCCGACGGCTCGCAGGGCTACTACGTGATGGGCAATCCGGTGCAGGCGGTCTGGAAGTCCTGGATCATCAACGCCGAGGCCAAGAACCAGGATAGAATCCTGTCGCTGATCGACCGCGGCTACAGCCCCGAAGGCGCGTTCAAGTCCTCCTTCGGCCAGGAGAACATCAACTGGTTCCGCGGCAACCCACCGCTGGACAAGATCAACCGCTGGAGCGAGGCCGACTTCCCCGGCTGGGGCGACGGCTGGTGGGGTCACACGGGCAGCTGGTACGCCGACTACGACACTGAGCTCTACAACCGGCCCAACAGCGGCCTCGGCGCCTATCTTGAGATCATGAAACACGAGATCATGGGCGTCTACATGCACGGCCGCCAGCCGCTGGCCGGCGCAGGCTTCCACGATGCCGACGGCAACCTGCAGTCGCTGGGCGAATGGACGCAGATCCCCGAGGACTGGGCCGAGTTCCGCAAGCCGATTATCCACTCCGGCGAAGGCAACCTCGAGCTCGACTGGACGCACTACGACACCTTCAACGTCGTGTCGCAGGCCGAAGGCTCAGTACAGCCGGCGCCGCCGATCCTCGGCTTCACCCGCACTGAGGTCCAGGAGCTGCAGCAGAAGCTTCTGCCGCTCGAGACCTTCATCGACGAGCAGACGATCGCCTTCATCACCGGCAGGCGCTCCTTCAGCGAATGGGACGCCTTCCAGTCCGAGATGGAGAAGTTCGACGTTCCCAGGATCGTCGAGCTCTTCAACATCTCGCTGGAGCGGTACAAGGCGAAGTAGTGGATAGTGGATAGTGGATAGTGGATAGTGGATAGTGGATAGTGGATAGTGGATAGTGGATAGTGGATAGTGGCCAGTGGTTGGTGGCCGGCGGCTTGAAGTTGCCGTTGGCTGCTGGCCGCTTCCAGGCCGGCGCTTCGAGGAGTGCAGGGGCGCAAGGTCGTTGATCGCCGCGCGCGGCGACCGCCCAATCCTGCGGAGCCGTACGCGCGCCAAACTTCATTCCACGCGGGAGCGTAAACGTCCCCGCCCGTTCGAGAAAGATATGAGCCAACAAGCCGCGCTGGCCAAAAAGAAGGGCTTTGCCGGGTTAGTCTCTGAAATCTGGCGCGATTACGACCTCTACCTGATGCTCCTGCCGGGGCTGGCCGGGTTCCTCCTCTTCGGCTACGGCCCGATGTACGGCCTGGTGATGGCCTTCAAGGACTTCAACCTCGTCAGGGGGCTGGCGGAAAGCGCCTGGGTCGGCTTCAGATGGTTCGAGGACTTCTACAACGATCCCTACTTCTTCCGCCTGATCCGAAACACGCTGCTGCTGGGGACCTTCAACCTGATATGGGGGTTCCCGATGCCGATCATCCTCGCCCTCCTGCTCAACGAGATCAGGATCATCTGGTTCCGGCGGCTGGTCCAGAGCGTCAGCTTCTTCCCCTACTTCATCGCCGTCATCACCGTCGTCAGCATTATGTGGATGCTCTTCCGCTCCGACGGAATCGTCAATCGCATCCTGGCCCCCTTCACCGAAGAGTACGTCGGCTTCCTCACCGACCCCGCCTGGTTCAGGACGATGTATATTGGTTCCGACATCTGGCAGTACACCGGCTACTTTGCCACGATCTACCTGGCCGCGCTGACGGCCATCGACCCCGTCCTGTATGAAGCCGCCATTATGGACGGCGCCAACCGCTGGCAGCGCATCTGGAACATCACCTTGCCCGGAATCCTGCCCACCATCACCATCCTCTTTATTCTCTCCGTGGGCACGATGGTGTCGGTCGGCTTCGAGAGGGTTTTCCTGCTCTACAGCCCTGCCACCTATGAAACGGCGGACGTTTTGCCCACCTACGTTTACCGGCGCGGCATCATGGGCTACAACTTCAGCTACGCCACCGCGGTCGGCCTGATCGACTCGGTCGCCGCCACCGTCATGGTCCTGGCGGCAAACACAATCCTGCGCAGAATCGGCAGAGGCAGCGACTCGACCGCCACCATCTGGTAGGTTGTCGCACGAAGAGGCGCAACGGCATGAAATACAAAATGGGATTCGGTGGGACTGCGTTCAGCATAAGCGTATACGTAGCCCTCACCCTGGCGCTGGTCGTGTGGCTCTACCCGCTGCTCTTCATCCTCTCGAGCTCGATAAGCGACTGGGTGGCCCTCGAGCAGGGCCGCATTCGCCTCCTTCCGGTGGGGTTAGAGTTCAGCTCCTACCAGTTCATCATCGCCCAGAAGCCGATGGTCAGGGCCTTCTTCAACAGCGCCTTCTACTCTGCCAGCCGCGCCCTCCTGACCCTTGCACTGCTGGCGCCGCTCGCCTACGCGCTCTCGGAGCGAAAGCTGCGCGGGCGAAACTTCCTGACGATTCTCCTGCTGATAACGATGCTGTTCGGCGCCGGCATGATACCGATGTACATGGTGGTGCGCTGGGCCGGCCTGCTCAACACGCGATGGGCGATCATCATCCCGCAGCTCTTCAGCTTCTGGTACGTGATTTTGCTGCGCACGAGCTTTGCTTCGATTCCCGACGAGTTGAAGGAGTCGGCCTACATCGACGGCGCCAGCAACTGGACCGTCTTCAGCCGCATCGTCCTGCCCCTCTCGAAGCCGATCCTCGCCACCATCGGCCTGTTCGCCGGCGTGCGCGCCTGGAACGACTTCTTCAGCCCACTCCTCTACCTGCAGGACAAGGAGTTCTGGCCGCTCACCATCGTCCTGCGGAACGTTGTCATGCTGGCCACCTTCCCCCAGGGCGAGGCCGGCCCGGCAGACATGTACCAGTCAGCCGGCTTCTGGATCCAGGCGCAGATGGCCGTCATCGTCATCAACATCGTCCCCATCCTCCTCGTCTACCCCTTCCTCCAGCGCTACTTCACCAAGGGGATCATGCTCGGCGCGGTGAAGGGCTAGGGCTGGTTGACATTTGTCTGAACTGTGATTCATCTGATTCAAGTGATGGGCATGATTATCGGCGCCGGCTCCCGAAGAGGCCTTCGTTCACGGGAATGAGGTGAATCAGAGCCCAAACTGGTCTCAGACAGCCTGTAGATGTTGCCTCTTTGAATCGTCTTCTGAATCGTCAACGAAACCTAGTTTCCTACTACCTGGAGCGCACGGCCCAACTTAACCCCCTGCCGCTCTGCTGTCCTGGAATTGCGCCTGCGCCCGACTCCACCCTAATCCCATCTCCGTTCGCGTTGACCTGCCAATCTTTGCGCGCAGAGCGCAGTAGCATATATCATGCGCCGGAAGACGAACTCATTCCGCCGCTGCCCCGCCCGTCAAGGAACCTTCCCCATGCGGTCCGTCATCTGTGTGCACGAACGCTTCGACGCGACATGGCCCTTCGCCGCCGACTACTGGCACGAACGCTGGCTCAAAACCCACGCGTGCGAACTCTACCGCACACTGGACCCGGCCGCGCGTGCGCCGCAGCTGGCGCCCGACCCGGCCTCGGTGCAACGGCTGGTCCTTCTCGGCCTCCCAGCCGAAAGCGAGGACCTCACGCCCTTCAGCGCGCTCGAGGAGTGCTTTCACAGCGGGCATCGAACGGTCCCGGCCGCCGGCATCGATGAAGCGGCCGCGCGCGGCGTCAGCTTCATTCCCCACCGCGAGGACGTTTACTGGGGACAGTCGGTCGCCGAATTTGCCCTGGGCCTGACGATCTGCGCGCTGCGCCGCATCCCCCAGACCTACGCCGCCATGATGCGCAGCCACGAGCCCTGGGACTACCACCCGTCAACCGGCCAACCGGGCCGGCGCGGCGCCCAGTTCGGCGACGATACCCGCTTCACCAACGGCACGATCGCGGGCAAACGGGTGCGCATCGTCGGCGCCGGCAACATCGGAGGCCGCTTCGCATCCTTCTGCGCGGCCATGGGCGCAGAGGTCGCCATCTGGGACCCATACGCGCCCGACGCCTCCTTCGCGCTGGCACGCGCCCGCCGCTGTTTCCACCTCTCCGAGCTTGTCAAAGACTCACAGATCTTCGCCCCGATGGTGCCGCTGACCGACAGCACGCGCGGCCTGATACCGAAGGAAACCATCGACGCCCTGCCCCGCGGCAGCCTGGTCGTGCAGGCGACGCGCGCGGCCGTTTGCGACACCGAGGCGCTCTACCGGCGCGTGCTCAAAGATGAGCTCGCGCTGGCTGCCGACGTCTTCGACGTCGAGCCCGTCGCGCTCGACTCGCCCCTGCTCGGGCGCGACAACGTCGTCCATACGCCGCACAACGCCGGCCGCACCATCGACGCCAACCGCGCCTGGGTCGAAGACCAGATCGCCCGCTTCAAGCCGCGCAATTAGCCGCGCGCATCCACTATACCTCGCCATCTCTGCCGGACCGGAGTTGCCATGACCGAAACCAGTTCACCCGCGGCCCGCATGGAGCAGCTCAAGCAGGACGGCTACTGCATCATCGAAAACATGGCCGGCGAACAGCTGCTGGAGAAAACGCGCGCCTGCGTCGACAAAGCGCTGGCCGAAGTCGACCCCGAACGGCTGGCCAAGACCAAAGCGCCCGGCAGCCTGATCGACTCCGACAACTACCCCGAGCTGGCCGACCTGATCGGCAACCCGCTTGCCCTGCAACAGCTCGATCGCATGGGTTTCGAAGACATAAAGTTCTGGAAAGCGGTCATCATCAGCAAGCCCCCCGGCGGACCCCGCCTCTACTGGCATCAGGACTGCCTCATGTGGCAGGACCCGCGCGCCTACAGCGAGCGGCCGCCGATGATCTTCCTGATGTACTATCTCGAGGACACCGAGCGCCAGAACGGCTGCCTGCGCCTGCTGCCGGGCACCCACCGCCGCCGCCACATCCTCGACGGCATGGGCGAGGCCCACACGCGCGAGATCAACCGCATCGACGACCCCGACGACCCCCGCTTCCGCGACTATCCCGGTGAAATCGACGTGCCCATCAAGGCCGGTGACCTCGTTGTCGGCGACGCCCGCATGTTCCACTCGGCCCACGCCAACCGCTCGGCCCACAAGCGCACGGTGATCACCATCTGGTTCCACCCCTTCTTCACCGACCTGCAGGAGCCGACGCAGAGCTGGATCCACGATTTAATGCACCGCCGACACGCAAACTGGCCGCAGGAGGCGCTGGCCGCGATCCAGCCACTCATCCCCGACTATGGCGGCGCCGTCGCACCCATGGTGCAGAACCGAGTGCCCGACGAGCGTCTGCGCTGGCCTGAAGAGGCTACTGCCGCCTAGCCGCGCACACCCGACTGTCGCCTGGACGATGACCGGCGCCGATTGAGCGGCCGCCAGGGGGCATTGGGAAAAGTTTGACATCGACCCGAATTCCATTTACCATTCGCGGCAAGACCTCATCAGGAGACTCCAATGAAAGTTCTCATCACCGGCATCAGCGGTACAATCGGCACCTTCCTGGCGCCCGAGCTCGGCCGCGACCACGACGTTCACGGCATCGACCTCAAACCGTCCGACTGGCCCAAATCGACCCAGGCCGACCTGTGTGACCCGGCCGCGCTGCCTCCTATATTCGAAGGCGTCGAGGTCGTCATCCACCTCGCCGCAGACCCCCGCCACGAAGTCGAAATCGGCTGGGACGAGCTGACCAATCCCAACCTGATCGCCACCGCGCGCATGTTCGATGCCGCACACGACGCCGGCGTGCGCCGTGTCATATTCGCCAGCTCGATGCACGTGATGGGCTGCTACGAGTTCGACGAACCCTACGCCTCCATCGTCTCGGGCCGTCTCGACGGCCTCGACCCCGCCTCGGTAACGCTGGTCAAAGGCGACGATGACGCCAGGCCCGACAGCCGCTACGGCGCAACCAAGGTCTTCGGCGAATCGCTCGGCCGCTACTACACCGAGGGCGCCAACATCGACCGGCCCGACGAGCGCCCGATGGAGGTCATCTGCGTCCGCCTCGGCACGCTGCCGCCGTGGAACAAGCCGGGCAACGACTACCGCGCGCTGGTGAGCTGGTTCAGTCATCGCGACGCCAAAGGATTCTTGCGCGCCTGCGTCGAACGACCCAACATCGGCTACGAAATCATCTACGGCGCGTCCAACAACAGATGGAAGATCTACGACACGCCCTACGCCTGGGACCTGCTGGGCTTCACGCCGGTCGACAGCGCCGAAGACCACTGGCGTAAAGAGTAACATTTACCCTTGCGCGCCCGGACGCGCGCCACAAAAGAGGACAACCGATTATGGCACTTGGATACGGCGATTTTCGCTACGAATTGGATGACAGCTGGCCGAGAGTGCCCGAAGGCTGGTCGCTCGGCTCAGTCCCCGATGTCGCCATCGACTCGCGCGACAGGGTCTTCGTCTTTTGCCGCCATAAGCATCCGGTTGTGGCTTTCGAAGCGGATTCCGGCAACTTCATCACATCCTGGGGCGAGGGCGAATTCACCGAGCCGCACGGAATCTATATCGACGCCGACGACTATGTATGGGTCACCGACCGCCAGGAGCACGTCGTCACCAAGCATACCCAGCACGGCGAAAAGCTGCTTGAGCTCGGCCGCCGCGGCTGGGCCATGATGACCGTCACGCCTTACGGCACGACGCTCGATCCGCCCTTCAACATGCCGGCCGGCGTCGCAATCGCCGAGGACGGCTGCATCTTCACGGCCGACGGCTACGGCAACCGCCAGGTCCACCGCTTCTCCGCCGAAGGCGACCTCGAAATCTCCTGGGGGACCTCCGGCATGGAGCCGGGACAGTTCGCCCTGGTGCATAACATTGGCATCGACTCGCAGGGACGCGTGCTCATCTGCGATCGCGAGTCGAGCCGCATCCAGATCTTCGACCGCGAAGGTCAGTTCATCACCATGTGGGAGGACGTCAACGGACCCGGCGATGTGTACTGCAGCCCCGACGGGCTCGTCTACGTCGCCGAGCAGGGCGGCTCGCTCGGCAAAGGGCCGGCGCCGATCGGCGTCTCGATATTCACTGAAGAAGGCGAGCTGGTCGGGCGCATGCGCGGCTTCGAGACCGGCCTGACCATGCCCCATGGCATCTGGTGCGACTCCAAGGGCAACATATTCGTCGCCGAGCTGGGCACGGACGGCAACAAGGCGCGTAAGCTGGCGAAGATCTAGCGAACCATTTGGGTCCCGGCGCCGAAGACTAGGGCTGGTTGACATTTGTCTGAACTGCAGTTCAGCTGATTTATCTGATGGACACAGTTAACGGCGCTGGCTCCCGAAACGGGCTTTGTTCAAGAGAATCAGGTGAATCAGAGTCCAAAATGTTCTCAAACCTTCTGTAGATGTCACCTCTTTGAATGGTTTTCTGAAACGTCAACGGAGCCTAATGCTTTGCGGTTCCAAAAGGCATGAAGATTCAGGGGTACAGTCGCTCCGTCAAACGAAAGGAGGTCAAGGGTAAGGCGGGGGGGAGAGGAGATTAACTCTTTTCTTTCTTGCAGTTCGGGATTGCGTCCGGGCTGTACGTCGTCTGACCGATTTGTCGCAACACACTGAAAGCGAGTCAGCATGTCAAACCATCTGGGAGGATGTACATGAACAGCACGCGATTGTCACGACGTACCTTTCTGAACCTGTCTGCGGGGGCAGCTGCGGGAACCCTGCTTGCTGCCTGTATGCCTGTGGCCCCGGCAGAACAGGAGGCCGCCGCCGACACCGAGCCCGCAGCCGAAACGGTCGAGATTCTCTTTTCCCGCCACGGCACCGAGTCCGATCTGCCCGTCATGCAGGGCCTCTTCGACCTCTTTGCCGCGAAGCGTCCAGATATCACCGTCAAGCCATTTGTGCTGCCGTGGAACGACTTCAACACCAAGCTCCCCATCATGATTGCGGCCGGTGACGCGCCCGACATCATCGGCAGCCACGCCGGCTTCTTTACAGAAGGCTACTATGCCGGCGGCTACGTGCCGATCGACGACTACATCGCCGCCGACCCTGATATCGATTTTGACGACATCGTTTTTCCCGGCGACACATCCATCGACGGCAAGGTTGTCGGGCTGCCCTACACCTCCTGCGGCCACATGTTCCGCTACAACAAGGGCCTGTTCGCCGAGGCCGGGCTGCCTACGCCCTCTGAACTTTACTGGGAACAGAAGGAAGAGGGCTGGAACATGAACAGCTTCGTCGAGATCGGCAAGCAGATGACCGAGGACATGGACGGCGACGGCGAGGCCGACCAGTATTTCTTCAGCGGCTTTTGGGGAACGCACATCCTGGCGGTGATTCGCGCCTTCGGTGGTGACCTCTTCGATGAGGCGATTACCAAGTGCACCGTCACCGAACAGCCTGTGCAGGAGGCAATCCAATACATTGCCGACATTGTGCAGGTTCACGGGATCCAGCCGCCGCCTGAGATGCAGGCCGGTGAGCTCGGCATCACCTTCAACACCGGCAGAATCGTGGTCGGAGGGACCACCTCTTGCGATGGGGTGAAGGACCTGCTGCCGGATCGGCAGCTGGACTTCGAGTGGGACTTCATCGTCGGGCCCGCCGGGCCGGCCGGATTCAACTGCTGGGGCGACACCGGACAGATGAACATCGCGTCCAACAGCCCCTATCCGGATGAGTGTTATGCCTGGATGCGCTACCGCAGCAGCCGGGAGATCTGGGAAGAGGCCTACGACGCCGGCACGACAATGGCCTTCATCAACTCGCCCACCCGCTATTCGATCTTCGAAACGAAGGCCTTCCAGGAGCCAATGGCCGGGCTCGACATCGAGATGATCAAGGACAGCTTCATCTACGCCGTGCCGCAGCCCTACGTGCCGCGCAGCCCGCAGCCTTTCCGCATCCTGTTCAGCGTCATGACCACCGAGACCGACAACGCGATCCGCGGCGCCAAGACGGTCGAACAGGCGACCGCAGATGCCTGCGAGCAGATCGAGGCAATACTGGCCGAAGGCCACTAGGCAGGAACAGCAGCGCGCCGTGTCAATCGTTTGACAGGAGTGTGACCAGTCCATGAAGGCAACCGCACCAGCCCTCGCCGCTCTCTGCTCCTACGCCGAGGGTACAAATCCGGGTTACGGAGTCGAGCGCACCGTGCGTTTGCTGCGGCGCTATCTTTTCATCGAGGCCCAGACCATGCGCTGTCTGGTCGCCCATCTCAACGCCGTGCCGGAGTGGGAGGTCAAGTGCGGCCTCTCACTCCATCTGTGGCAGGACGCCGAACACTGCACCTGGCTGCGCGAGCGCGTCAAGGAGATGCGCACGCCGCCGCTGCACCTCGATCGCATCCCCGATCCGGCCCTGGACGCCTTCTTCGAGGAGCTGCTGCGCTCGGACACCACACTCGAGCTTCTCACCGGCGTCTACGGCGTCCTCAAACCGGCTGCGATCAACGCCATGCAGCGCCACCTGGCGGAAGCCAATCGGCTGGCCGATCAACCCACACGGCGCTTGCTGCGCTTCATTCTGATTGAAGAGGAGGAGCAGCTCGACTGGGGTAACCGCGCGTTGGGCGCTCTGCTCAATGAGGAAGAAGAGAGCGCGCAGCTCGACGCGCTAGAAGAATGGACCACTCATCTGCAAGCATACCTCGATGCCGCAGGCGGCATCGCCGGCGATGGTGACCGCGCCGCGGCCGGCGACCTGCCTCCGGCGCGTGCCGAAGAGCCCTTCGAACCCGTCCGCTCCCCCAGGCGCGACCAACGCTTCCCCAGCCTGTGGGACTCGCGCGGCCTCGGCCCCGGCGAGGAGGCCCCGCCGGCCGAGCGCAACTGGTGGATGTTCTACGTGCGTCTGACCGAAATGCACGTCCCAGAGTTGCTGGCCCTCATCATCTACGACTGGGGCGGCCAGCCCTGGGCGTTCTACCGCGACATGGCCCGCCAGCTGTGGGACGAGGCCCGCCACGCCATGATGGGCGAGATCGCCTTTGAAAGAGGGGGAGTTGACTGGGCCGCCGTGCCTCACGAGATCAGTTTCGCCGAGTTCCCCAATACACAGTTGGAAGCGGTAGACCGCCAGGTCCTCCTGTGGGGCGTCGAACAAAGCCTGATGAAGCCGGACGGCAAGCGCCGCGAATACGAGGTCGCCCGCAAAGCGGAAGACCCGCTCTCCATAACATTCCAGGACTACGACTGGGCGGACGAGGTGCTGCACGCCCAGTTCGGCCGCAAATGGCTGCTGCCCGAATTTGAGTCGATGGAGGCGTTGCAGGCGCGCTACGAAGAGGTGAACCAACGATACCGGGCCATCATCGAGCGCGACCAGGCGCTGCCCAGGGCCGCCTGGTGGGATGACTTCTATCGGAAAGTGCCCCGCGAGCAGCAGCGGGAGGCGCCTGCCTGAATCGTAGGCGCGCCTCAAACAATCCAGAATACCAGTCAGAGTTAAACCGATCGAATCGACCCGCAGTTCTAACTCATCATCCCAAAAGGAGGGATAGAGATGAAACGGACGAAGTATTCGTGGCTGTTGGGAATCGTGCTGGTTGTTTCCCTTGTGCTGGCGGCCTGTGGTACCCCGGCCGCGCCGGAAGCTCCGGCCGAGGAGATGGCCGAGGCCCCAGCCGAGGAAGAGGAGACATCAGGCCCACCGCCATTACCGCAGATTGTGCCGATCGAGGGACCCGAGGTAATTCTCGACCCGGCCATGTACCCGACCGAGTTCAGTGAGGCGCCGATGCTGGCCGAAATGGTGGCAGCCGGCGAGCTGCCGCCGGTCGAGGAACGGCTGCCCGATCCCGGGGACATCTACGTCATCGAGCCGATGAATGAGATCGGCAAGTACGGCGGCACCTGGCGTCGCGGCTTCACCGGGCCTGCCGACGGCGAGAACCTGATGCGCATCAACTCCTCGTCGCGCCTGCTCACCTGGAACTACGATGCCTCCAAGATCATCCCCAGCCTGATCAAGGACTGGGAGATCAACGAGGACCACACGACGTACACGCTCCATCTGCGCCGCGGCGCCAAGTGGTCTGACGGCCACCCCTTCACCGCCGACGACATCCTCTTCTGGTACGAGGACGTGGCGCTGAACGGGGAGATCTGGCCCACCCCGCCGAATGAGATGGTGATCGACGGCGAAGTCGGCCTGCTGGAAAAGATCGACGACTTCACGGTACGCTGGACATTCGCTTCCCCCTATCCGCTGTTCCTGGACATCCTCGCCGGTCACAACGCTGTCGGCGTCGGCCCGGACACGGAGGGCGCATGGAACGGCGGCGGCTACATGCCCAAGCATTACATGAGCCAGTTCCTGCCGGCGTACTCCTCCGAGGAGGAGGTGACGGCGAGGGCCGAGGAGGAAGGCTTCGACAGCTGGCTGGAGATGTTCAGCTACATGGCCTATCTGCCACAGAACCCCGAGGTGCCGACGATGGGGCCGTGGAAGACGGTTACGCCCGTCAATGAGGCCGTCTGGTCCGAGGTGCGCAACCCCTTCTACTGGGCGGTTGACACGGAGGGCAACCAGCTGCCCTACATCGACGAAATCGTGGTGACGCTGGCGCAGGACAGCGAGGTGCTCGCGCTGCGCGCCATCGCCGGCGAATACGACCACCAGGGCCGTCACATCTCGATCTCGAAACTGCCCGTCTTCCTCGAGAACATGGAGAAGGGCAACTACCGCATCGACATGAGCCGGGCCTTCTTCCACAACAACGTCGTCAGCTTCAATCACAGCTACGACGGCGACGCCGAAATCCAGAAACTGATCCAGAACCGTGACTTCCGGCGCGCGCTCTCAATGGGAATCCGGCGCGACCAGATCAATGAGGCCATCTTCCTCGGGCTGGGCGTACCCGGCTCGTCGATGATTGCGGCCAGCCTGCCCTCCACGCCCGGCGAAGAGTACGTGACCAAGTGGGCCACCTTCGACCCCGACCAGGCCAACGCGCTGCTCGACTCGGTCGGCCTCGAGGCCAAGGATGACGAAGGATGGCGCCTGCGACCGGACGGCTCCGGCGACCGGTTGCGAATCGAGCTTGCCGCTCCCGCCAACATCGGCTGGGAATGGGACGGCATGCTCGAGATGATCAAAGACCACTGGACAGCGATCGGCATCTGGGCCGACCTCAAGATCCAGGAGCGCAGTCTTTTCGAGACCGAATCGCGCGCCAACAATCATCAGCTCGCAGTCTGGACCAACGGTGGATCCTCGGCGCTCTGGCTCTATCCTCGCCACGTGCTGCCGGTGAACCTTGTTGAAGCCTACATGGGCCCCGACATCGCCCGTTGGTACAACAGCGGCGGCGAGGAAGGCATGGCGCCGCCCTATCCTGAGATGGAGCACGCGCTCGATCTCTTCCGCCAGGGCTACGGTGTCGGCGGCGACGAACGTAACAAGCTGGCCCAGGAAATCTGGTCGCTCGTCGTCGATGAGGTCTGGCAGATCGGCACGGTCGGCCAGGGCGCCGGCATCGCTGTCACCAGCAACAGGTTGGGCAATGTACCGCGCAACCAGTGCCCGGCGCAGCACTGCCGCACGCCCGCGACCAGCCATCCACCCACCTACTACTTCAAGGATTAGTCAGTACTGAACCGCAGAGCCGGTGGTCAAGGGCGCTCCCCCTGGCCGCCGGCCTCCAGCCGCCGGAGTCCCAATGCTCGCCTACGCCGCCCGCCGACTCGTCCTCGCCATCTTCACCCTGTGGACGGTCACGGTGCTCTCATTCATCATCATCCAGCTGCCGCCCGGTGACTTCGTCGATGCCTACATGGCCCAGCTGTCTGCCACGCAGTCGAACGTCTCGGAGCAGCACTTCGAGTCGCTGCGCCGCCAGTACGCGCTCGACAGACCGATGTACGTGCAGTACCTCAAATGGATGGGCGGCGTTTTCAGCGGCGACTTCGGTACCTCGATGATGTGGCGCAAATCGGTGCTCGACGTGATCGGCGACCGCCTGGCCATGACGATGGTTCTCTCGCTGGGCGCGATCATATTGACCTGGGCCATCGCCCTGCCGATCGGCATCTACTCGGCCGTGCGCCAGTACTCGATCGGCGACTACGTCTTCACCTTCATCGGGTTCGTCGGCCTGGGCGTGCCCAGTTTCCTGCTCGCGCTCGTACTGATGTATCTTGGTTTCACTCTCTTCGACTCAGACATCGGCGGGCTCTTCTCGCCCGAGTATCAGCTGGAGCCGTGGAGCTGGGGCAAAGTGAAGGACCTGCTCTATCATCTGCCGCTGCCCGCCATCATCATAGGTCTCAGCGGCACCGCCGAGCTGATCCGCGTAATGCGCGCCAACCTGCTGGATGAACTGCGTAAACCCTACGTGATCACCGCGCGCGCGGCCGGCATGTCGGAGCGCAGCCTCGTACTCAAATATCCGGTGCGGGTGGCTTTAAACCCGTTCGCCAGCACCGTCGGCTATCTTCTGCCCTATATCTTATCGGGCAGCGTAATCGTTTCCGTCGTGCTGGGTCTGCCCACGCTCGGTCCTCTGCTCCTGGGCTCCCTTGTTGCCCAGGACATGTTCCTGGCAGGGACAATCGTCATGATGCTCGGCGCGCTGACCGTGATCGGCACATTTATGTCCGACCTGCTGCTGATGTGGATCGACCCGCGCATCCGATTTGGCATGGTTCAGTAGCCAGAAATCAGAGGCGCGTGCCGGGCGCCGGTTCCCACCCACCCGCGCGTGCCGCGTATCACAGGTGAACTGTGGCTGAAGAACAAGCGGTTGCCGACAGCGAGGAACGGATCTTCGTTGCCGGTCAGATGCAACTGATGTGGTGGCGCTTCCGCAAGCACCGTGTGGCCGTGGCGGCTGCTTTTGTCGTCGTCGCCTTCTATCTCGTCGTCCTGGGCGCCGACTTCCTGGCCTACACCAATCCCAACACGACCGAGGCATACCGATCCCTGATGCCGCCCCAACCGATTCGCTTCATTGACAACGGCAGGTTCAGGCCGCATGTCTACGCGGTGTCGGGCGAGCGGGATATGAGAACCTTCAAACGCGTCTACGTTGCGGACCCCGATCAGAAGCGGCCGGTCCGCTTTTTTGTGCGCGGTTACAGGTACAAATTTCTTGGCTTTATGCGCACCGATCGCCATCTGATCGGCGTCGAGGGCGCTACCGCGGCGGAATCGCTGTTCCTGCTTGGCACGGACGACAAGGGGCGTGATGTATGGTCGCGCATTATGGTGGCGTCGCGTACTTCGCTCACAATTGGCCTGGTGGCGGTGGCGCTCAGCCTGGTGCTCGGCGTGCTGTTGGGCGGGATTTCCGGCTTCTATGGCGGCGCGATTGACTCCACCATCCAGCGCCTCATCGAGATACTGCGTTCGATTCCCACCATCCCGCTGTGGATGGGGATGGCCGCGGCCTTTCCCCGTGAATGGAGCGTCGAACAGATCTACTTTGCCATCACGATTGTGATCGCCTTGCGCGGCTGGACAGGGCTGGCACGCGAGGTGCGCGGCCGCTTTCTCTCGCTGCGCGAGGAGGACTTTGTGACAGCGGCGGATTTGGCCGGTTGCAGCCGCAAGCGCATCATTTTCCGGCACATGATACCCTCCTTCCAGAGCCACATTATCGCCGCGGCCACGCTGTCCGTCCCGGCCATGATCCTGGCCGAAACGGCGTTGAGCTATCTCGGTTTGGGGCTGCGCCCACCGGCTATCAGCTGGGGGGTCATGCTACAGCAGGTGCAGAATGTCGAGGCTGTCGCGCTGTCGCCGTGGCTGCTTGTCTCGGCCGCCCCCGTCATCGTCGTGACCCTGGCCTTCAACTTCATGGGCGACGGACTGCGCGACGCCGCCGACCCGTATGGCGTTTAATGTAACAGGTGGGAATCGACGTTGCGATGAGAATACTGTCTCTATAGTCAACCCACGAGAGAGATGTACGAGGCCTTTACATTGAAGGATTCACAGACGAGTTGGAAAGCGCTGATAGAAATGGAAGATGACGATATCGACCTCACCGACATCCCTGAAGTCACTGCGGACCAGATAGCTCGCGCCACCTTTCGGGTTGGGGGAAAACCTGTCGCCAAAGGCAAGGTGCGGGTCAATATCTATTTGGATGCCGAGGTCGTTGCCTATTTCAAAGCGGAGGCACAAGGCCGCGGCTATCAGACGCTCATAAATGAAGCGTTGAAAGACAGTATTCGAATGGAAGGCATCGAGTCGCTCTTGCGGCGAGTCATTCGAGAAGAACTGAATCCGACATAGGCCTTCGGCTTACCGCTATCCACTAACCACTATCCACTGCAGTCATGTCTGACAACCAGCCGATCCTATCGGTGCGCAACCTCAAAACAAGCTTCTTCACCGACGAGGGGGTCGTGCGCGCCGTGGACGGCGCCAGCTTCGACGTGCACCTCGGCCAGACGCTCGGCATCGTTGGTGAGAGCGGCTGCGGCAAGAGCGTTACCGCGCTCTCCATTCTCGGCATCGTGCCACGCCCGGGCCGCATCGTCGAAGGGGAAATCCTGCTGCGCCGCGAACGCGAAAACGGACAGACGCACGAGATCGCGCTGACCTCGCTGGGCGACAGCAGCAGCGAGATGCGTTCGATCCGCGGCGCCGAGATCGCGCTCGTCTTCCAGGAGCCGATGACGTCGCTCAGCCCCGTTCACACGATCGGCAACCAGATAATGGGCGCCGCCCGGCTGCACCGCAAACTTACCCGGCAGGAATCCAGCGAGCTGGCGGTCGAACTGCTCAGACTGGTTGGCATTCCCCGCCCCGAAACCGCCATTGACGCCTATCCATTCCAACTCAGCGGCGGCCTCCGTCAGCGCGCCCTGATCGCGCTGGCGCTCTCCTGTGACCCGAGGCTTCTCATCGCCGACGAACCGACGACCGCCTTGGACGTGACCACCCAGGCGCAGATTCTCGATCTCCTGCGCTCCCTCCAGGAACAAAATGGGATGGCGATCATGCTGATCACCCACGACATGGGGGTGATTGCGGAGATGGCCGATCAGGTCGTGGTGATGTACCTGGGCCGCGTGGTGGAGGAAGGCCCGGTAGACACCGTTTTTGGCGAATCGAAGCACCCTTATACACAGTCCCTGCTGCGCTCGATCCCCAGCATCCACTCGACGCCCAAGGTGCAGCTCCCGACAATCACCGGCACCATCCCCCACCCTTACAACCGGCCGGCCGGCTGCCCCTTCCATCCGCGCTGCCCCGATGTCATCGAAGGGGTCTGCGACCGGCACGAGCCGGAGCTGCTTTCGGTTGGAGACGAGCACCAGGTAAGCTGTTTTCTCTATCACCCGCACGAGCAATCGCAGCCGGCAACGGACGCGGTTGAATAGCTGCTGAAATGCCCGATATGCAAGACGAACAGGCACTCTTGGAAGTCAAAGGACTGCGGAAGTACTTCCCGATTCGGAAGGGCTTCCTGCAACGCGTCGTCGGCCAGGTTCGCGCGGTTGACGGCATTGACTTTCGCGTCAACCGCGGCGAGACCTTCGGCCTCGTCGGTGAGAGCGGCTGCGGCAAAACAACCGCCTCCCGCTGCATCGTGCGCGCCCTTGAACCCTCCGACGGCCAAATCCACTTCCGCACAGGCGACGGCGCCATGCTCGAGATCGCCAATCTCTCGCGCGACGAGCTGCAGCCGCTGCGCCGCCACATGCAGATGATCTTCCAGGACCCATTCTCGTCGCTGAACCCGCGCATGACCCTCTTCGACATAATCGGCGAACCTCTGCTCGTCAACGGCGTCACCAACCGCCAGCAGCGCATCGACCGCGTCGAAGAGCTGCTCGGGCTTGTCGGCCTGCGCCCCGAGTTCCTGCAACGATTCCCCCACGCCTTCAGCGGCGGCCAGCGCCAGCGCATCGGCATCGCCCGCGCCCTCGCGCTCAGCCCCAGCCTCGTCGTGGCCGACGAGCCGGTCTCCGCCCTCGACGTCTCCGTCCAGGCGCAGATCCTCAACCTGATGCTGGAGCTGCAAAACCAGCTCGGCCTCACCTACCTCTTCGTCGCCCACGACCTCAGCGTCGTCAAACACATCTGCGACCGCGTCGCCGTCATGTACGTTGGCCGCGTCGTCGAGACCGCCGAGACCAAAGAGCTCTTCGAGTCGCCCAAGCACCCCTACACCGAAGCGCTCCTCTCGGCGGTGCCGCAGCCCGACCCGCGCATGCGCTCGCAGCGCATCATCCTCGAAGGCGAAGTGGCCGACCCCGCCAACCCGCCCTCCGGCTGCTACTTCCACCCGCGCTGCCGCTACGCCGTCGACCTCTGCCGCGAAGAGACACCTGTGCTCGAAGAAATTTCGCCCGGCCATGCCGTCAGCTGCCACCGCGCCCTCGAGTTGGAGCTGGCAGGAACACTCGAGGCACAGGTTTCACCCTCTGCCCACTCGTAACCAGGCATCGAGCAGCTCAGGAGAATCCGAAATGGCAGATTCCTTCCCACGCAGCTCCAATACATCCGCCCCGGCGCGCCTCCCCCGCCTCAAAGCCTGCGTCGCGGGCTCCGCACCGAAACCTGGACGCCCGCCACCCTCGACCTCGCCGACCGCGCCCGCCTCGCCGTCAACGGCATGGTCGAACCGACCGACCCCGAAGCCGACTACCGCGTCTATTGGAAGGCTTCCTTCCGCTTCAACCCACCCGTCATGTACCACGACGGCTCCGACACCGGCATCACCCTCAAGTTCCTCGAAGCCATGCCGCGCATGCGCATCATGAGCGGCTCGGAACAGGGCATTCACGTCGAGGACCGCTGGCGCGAGGTCCTGCTGCGCATGATCGGCCCCGACGGACAGGTCGCCTCGCCCGTCAATGGACCCGGTCTGATACGGCCCGACATCCCCGGCGGCCTCGAAGGCGACCAGATGATCGACCAGCAGGTAAACGGCATCGCGCTCGGCATCGCCTCCACCCTCGCCGTCCTCGACGATCGTTCCTTCTGGGAGCCGATCGGCCGCGACATCGTCGACGGCCTCGGCAGGCTCGTCGTCCCCTACAAAGACGACATGGCATACATCTCCCAGTGGGTCTTCGCCCCCGGCCAGCGCGGCGACCCCGCGCAGCCCCGCCCCCTCGGCACCTACGCCGCCTATGCCACCTGGCCCGGACGCCGCCTCATCGATTTCTACCGCGTCACCGGCTACCAGCCTTCCCTCGACCTGGTCGGCAAACTGTGCCGCTACATCATCCGCGAAGGTCAGTACTTCGACGCCAACTACCGCTTCCTCCCCGACAACCCCGACCCCAACGGGCCCCGCCACGACGTCGTCCACTTCCACCACCACGCCATGACTATCCTCACCTGCCTCGAGTACGCCCTCGCCAGCGGCGACCAGGAGGTCCTCGACTTCGCCGCGCAGGCTTTCCCCGTTGCCATCCAGCACGGCGAACCCATCACCGGATTCTTCCCCGAATCGGTCATTGACCACCACCAGTCCTGCGAGCTGTGCGAAGTCGGCGACATGGTCCGCATCGCCGTGCGCCAGGCCGAGGCCGGGCTGGGCGACCACTACTGGGACGACGCCGACCACTGGACCCGCAACCAGCTCGCCGAAGGGCAGCTCACCCGCGCCGATTGGATCTACCGACTGCACATGGGCCAGCCCCCGTCCCAGATCAACACCGATGTCGGCGCGCGCTGGCCCATGACCACCGATCGCGTAGGCGAGCGCAACATCGGCGCCTACGCCGGCTGGCAGGCCCCCAACGACTGGGTCGACTTCATGCTCACCCGCTTCCTCGAAGGTACCCCTTTCGGCGACCGTCTCGGCCACGTGCAGGGTATCATGCACTGCTGCACCGCCAACGCCGTCCGCGGTCTATACGAAGTGTGGCGCAGCATCGTCAGCACACAGGGCGAACGCGTCAACGTCAACCTCCTCCTCAACCGCACCCATGAGGCCGTGGACGTCGACAGCCACATCCCCTACAGCGGACAGGTGGACCTGCACGTAAAGCGCGACTGCACGCTGGCCGTGCGCATGCCGGCCTGGGTCGACCTGGGCCAGGTGAGCTGTCTCGTTGACGATCGCGCGAGAGAAATCGCGTTCGACGGCCGCTTCGCCCAGGTCGGCGACGTGCGCGGCGAGCAATCGGTGCGGCTCAACTTTCCCATCGGCGAACGCACCGACCGCGTGACCATCAACAATCGCTGGTACCTGCTCGTGCGCAAGGGGCACGACATCGTCTACATCGATCCGCCGGGCAAACTCTGCCCGCTCTACCAGCGCGACCACTACCGCGACGACACAACGCTGTGGAAAAGGACCACCCGCTACCTCGACGAGCAGACCCTCGCCTGGTAGCGCGGCTCAGACGCCGAAACGGGCATTCCCTACCGAACGGGCAGGAGGACAAGCGTGGACTACTGCAATCTGGGGCACTCAGGCCTGGAGGTTTCCCGCCTCGCCCTAGGGGCCATTCCCTTCGGCACCTGGATGACCGACGGGGAAAGTCGCGACATGGCCGACACTTACCTCGACGCCGGCGGCAACTTCCTCGATACCTCCAACATCTACGGCGGCGGCCTCTCCGAGCTCTCCGTGGGCAGAATCATCCGCGGCCGCCGCGACCGCTTTGTGGTCGGCAGCAAGGGCGCCTGGCTGGTCGAGAAACCGATGCGCCCGAACGCCTTCGGCCTCTCGCGCGCCTACCTGACCGCCAATATCGAAGACAGCCTCAAACGCCTTGGCACCGACTACATCGACCTCTACCAGTGCCACGTCCAGGACCCCTACACCCCGATCGAAGAAACGATGCGCGTTCTCGACGACTTCGTGCGCGCCGGCAAGATCCGCTACGTCGGCGTCAGCAACTGGGGCGGCTGGCAGGTCGTAAAGGCCAATATGCACGCCAGCCAGTCCGGCCTCACCCCGCTCATCTCAAACCAGATCTGGTACACGCTCGCCGACCGCGTCGCCGAGTTCGCCATCATCCCCGCCTGCCGCGATCAGAACGTCTCCATCATCGCCTGGGGCGCGCTCGCCCAGGGCTTTCTGACCGGCCGCTACCGCCGCGGGGACGAGGGACCGCCCCCCGAATCACGCACCGCCCAGAACATCGACACCGAGAGCAGCTCCTGGAAAAGCCTGGCCGTCGAGCGCAACTGGAACACGCTCGAGCTGGTGGAAGCCATCGCCGGCCGTCACGGCGTGGCGATTCCCACAGTGGCCATTCGCTGGCTGCTGCAATCAGGGACCTGCGACGTCGTCCTCATCGGAGCCAGAAATCAGCAACAGTACGACGCCAACATGGCCGCGCTCGACCTGCAACTCTCCGATGAAGAGATGCTGCAATTGAACGAGGCCAGCAAGCTGCCCGCCCCCTACCCGATGAACTTCTGGGACCTGTTCTGCTATCGCGAAAGCCCCTTCTACGGCGGCCATCGCGACTGATAGCGACAGAGGCGGCGCAATCGACCAACCAAAACGAGGAGAAACCGCTATGGCCAACCAGGATCACGGCGTAAAAGTCGGAAACACCGACGAATGGGCCCCCGCCCACTGGCATGACGTCCTCGAGGAGGCCGCCGGCTGGCTGCAGAACCTGGTGCGCTTCGACACCTCCAATCCCCCCGGCAACGAGCGCCCCGCCGCCGACTACCTGCACGATATTCTCGTCGACGAGGGGATCGAATCAGAAGTCGCCGGCCCGCTCCCCCATCGCAGCAGCGTCCTCGCGCGCGTGCGCGGCGACGGCAGCGGCGGTCGCCCGGTGCTCCTCGTCTCCCACCTCGACGTCGTGCCCGCCACCCCCGCCGGCTGGGATGTCGAGCCCTTCTCGGCCACACTCAAAGATCGCTTCATTTGGGGACGGGGCGCCATGGACTGCAAACACCGCGTCGCCACCCACGCCATGATGCTCGTCCTCGCCAAGCGCCGCAAGCTCAATCTCAAACGCGACCTCGTCATGGCCGCCTGCGCCGACGAAGAGACGGGGGGACAGATGGGGATGGGCTGGCTGGCCGAGCACCGCAGGGACGAGCTCGATGCCGAGTACGTTTTGGGCGAGGGCGGCGGCGGCGAGGTGTCCGCGCCACAGGGGAGCTACTGTGCCGTCGCCACCGCCGAGAAAGGCGCCTTCGAGGTGACGATCACGATTCGCGCCCCGGGCGGCCACTCCCTGCGCATCATCCCCAACGGCGCCATGAGCCGTCTCGGACAGGTCCTTGCCCGCCTCGAAAACATGCGCCTTTCATCTACAATGACCGAGACGGTAGCTTCGTCGATTGAGGCGATCGCGCCCGGCCAAACGCCAGAGGTGCAGAAAGCTCTCTACGCCCTGCTCAAGGACGCCACCCGCGACGAGGGCATGGCCGCCCTGCGCCAGTCCGCCCCGGGCTTGGCCGGCTGGTTCGAACCCTCCCTCTATAACTCCATCGTCCCGACAATGGTGCAGGGTGGCGAGAGCGCGCACGCCTACCCCACCGAGGTGAAACTCCACTGCAACGTCCGCTTCCTCCCCGGCGAAAGCATCGAGAACGTGCTCAATCTGATACGCGCCCGTCTCGACGGGATCGATGATCTGGAGATCGGCGAAGTCGAGGAGAGCTTCTTCGCCTGGGAGTCACCCAGCGACACGCCCCTCTTTCGCAGCATCAGTGAGCTATACGAGGACATCTCGCCCGGCACCGTGGCGGTCCCCTTGCTCCTCGGCGGCGCCACCGACGTGCGCTTCCTGCGCGCCCCCGACCGGGCCGTCTACGGCTACTTCCCATCGATCAGTCTCACGCCCGACGGCCGCAACAGCGGCGGCCACTGCACCAACGAACGCGTCGCCCTCTACAGCATCAACCGCGCCCTCCATTACCTCTACGAGCTGATCACAAGACTCTGCCTGTGACGATTTGCCGCGCAGAACTCCCGACGAAGAATGAGGAGGATGCTCGTGTTTCCGTTGAGCTTTAACACCCAATGTTTGCGGAATCTCCCCCTCGACAGAGCGATCGAAGAAACCGCTAAAGCTGGATATGAGGGGATCGACCTGGCCTATCGCGCCGAACACCTGCTCCCTTTCGATGCCACGCAAAAGCAGCTGGACGAGCTGAAAGACCTGTTTGCCAGGCTGCCGCTCAAGCCGGCGGCTTTGTCTTCCGGTGGGCCGCTCCTATTCAGCGATGATGCCTTCGAGCCCTCTTTGATTTCCCCCGACCAAAAAGCACGCGAGAAAAGAATCAACTTCATCCGCGCCGCGCTGGAGATGGCTGACGAACTCTCCATCCCGGTCGTACAGTTCGTAAGCGGCATTCGGCAGACAGGTGTTTCGGCTGAAGAAGCAACGGAGATGTTGACGGAAGGAATACGCGCCTGTCTTGAGAGTGACGGCGAGGCGGTCCTGGTACTTGAGCCAGAGGCGCAGCTGCCGGAATCCATGGGCGGCGGCCGCTGCTTCATAGAAACTACGAGTCAAGCAGTTCCCTTTGTCAAGGAGATCGATTCTCCTCGATTCAAACTGAATATGGATATTACCCATGTCCAGTGTTGTGAAGACGACCTTTTGCAGCGTGTCGCTGATGCGGCGCCATATACCAGGCACATCCACATCGCAGACATAAAGGGAAGAGTGCATCATCACGAGATTCCGGGAGAAGGCGACATAGACCTTCGATCTGTGTTGGAGGTACTCAAAGACGCGAATTATGAGCATTATCTGAGCGTCGAATTGCATGACCACGCAGATGAATGGGAACGGGCCCTCTACCAGAGCCGCGAATATCTGCTGAAACAGATGCAAGCCCTTGAAGCATAAGGGTAGTTTGGCAGGCGTACCTGTGCCGTCATTCCGGCAAGAATTCAATTTTAATTCACTTCTTTTTGGTACAGTCAGAACCGAAGGAATGTGACGTCTCGCGCCGACCCGCGGCATTGGCAGTACGGGGAAGGGGCGCATTTCAGAGTGAACGCATTTCAGCTGCCCGCCTTTGCCATTGATCAACGCGCGCAGGCTCCCCGTGGAAAGCGTCCAACGGGTCAATTCATCAACCCGGGTCGCTGCACGCGCATAGGAGAACATTCCAGCGCGCGCTGGCGCAAGGTCGAACCCCTTGTTTCCGATCGGCAGATTGAACGATGACCCAGGTGGACATGAACATGAATATCAAACTTGGAAGTGCGCCCGCCTCTTGGGGCATCTCGTTCGCCAGCGATCCGAAACAGACGCCCTGGACACGCTATCTTGATGAGGTTGCCGAGGCCGGCTATACCTGGACGGAGCTCGGCCCATACGGCTATCTTCCCACGGACCAAAGCAGGCTGGAGCGCGAACTGGGCCAGCGCAATCTCAAGTTGGCCGGCGCAGTCATCATGCCCGTACTGGAAGAGCGCGCGGCGTGGCCTGAGACCGAGCGAATGGTTCTCGACCTGGGTGAGTTGCTCGCAGGCCTGGGCGCCAGGTATCTCGTTCTGATCGATGACCTCTATACCGACCAGCACACCGGCAAACCGTGTAGCCGCGCCCGCCGAGTCCAACGCCGGGCAACCGCTGGCATAAGGATGGCTCCAAACCGTACTATTTTGCCAGCGTTGACGGACTGACGCCGCTGCAATGGGCGCGGGTCGGCTTCTTTCTGACCGACGTGGACAGGCCCGATATGGGCAACTTTACGGCCGTTCCCGGCAGCCATCGTAACGGCTTTCCCAAGTTGCCGCAGAGCTTGGAGCACGCTCTGACGATCACCTCATATACCAGATTCAAACAGGTCGAACAGATCGACGCCGGCGTTCCGGGGGCGCGACAGTTGACGATAAGAGCCGGCGATGCCGTCCTGTTTCACAACGCGCTGTGGCACTGTGTCCCGCGCAACACATCGAAGGTCCGGCGCAAAAACTTGTGGTATGTCTACACGCCGGTATGGCAGCGGCTGGGGGACCGGACAGAGAATTCGCCCGAACTATTGGCAAGGTGCGGCCCGGTACGCCGGCAGCTGCTTGGGGCCATGGTGGACCCGACCACGAACGGTGGAATCCACCCTTCTGATGAAGACGTGCCGCTGGTGCGGCTGTTCGAAGAAAAGAGCTTCCAGGAAACCATGGATGCCGTGGATGAGGAATACATCCGCGCGACGCAGCGGTAAAGGACAGCAGAGCATCTGTGAATGAAGCAGCTGCCAGATTTCGACACGGCAGCGGAACCCAGCCGAAACCGCCCCTCTACGGTCCCCTCTTGAGCAACTTCGCGATCACCTCTTTACGCCGCGGCCCCGCCGTCTCCATTCGTCGGTCGGTGAACTTGCGCTTCGCGTGCCGCTGGTTGACCCACATCAGAAGGCCGTACGGCCACGTCTGAACCGCGGGTAGACCACCACAACTCCAATTGCAATCACAACTGCAACGACCGACAGAGCGATGACCCACGCCCGGCTGACAAACAGAGACGGCGTTTGTTCGGGCACGGGTCCGCCAGTACCGGCTATGGGGACGTGGCCACCCCCTAACGCATCGAGGTCGCCACGCGCTTGCCTGAAGAGAGCTGTCCGACTACACCAGCCAGTGCCATAGCCCCGTTCATTATCGGGGTTACCGTAGGCATAAACGATGTACTCTTTTCTCCTCTTGAAGTTGAAGCCGCATGTCATGGAAAGTGAAGCCGTAGTAATGTACATCTTCTCGTGGACAGTACCCTTCCACACCGTGCTGACTTCGAAGCCAACGGTGTTAGAGGTAAAGCCCGTGGAGGTGGGAGACCTTGCACTGCGGTCGTCGGGGCGGTGGACCGAGATGACTCTGCCGGTGAAGACTGCATCGGCCTCCTCCAGCTCTTCGGTAGGAGAGCCGGGTCTCACGCACGTACAGGCGTGAACTTGCCCGGGGGAGTAAAAAGACCATAGGAAGGTCATCATGACCGCGAGGCTCACCGCGGTCGGGAAAACCGTCGTGAACCCCATCCCTTTTCGCTTTGCAATACCTCTCAACACGCTTTGCTGGCTCCCTGCTAACTCAATTGAGGTTTTCCGTCGAGGCCAATCGCCCGGTCGCAGAATGGTGAATCGCAACCCAGGAACCCAGGCACAGGGTATGTCCCCAGAGCGCGGCCCCTTCCCCTCAAATAGCAATACGCCCGCTGGACGCAACGGTCGCGGCCACTGCACCAACGAACGCGGCGCCCTCTACAGCTTTAAGCGCGCCTTGCCAATCCTCTAAGGACTGATCGCAAGACCCTGCCTGTGACGGGTCTGCGCGCATTCCCCTTCATCGGGTGGTCGCATCCTCGTAAGACTTTTTTGCGCCTTTGTCGACCGTCGAAGACCTGCTCTCCCTCACCATCCTCTTTGTTGAACTGTTCGCAGTACCAGGCAGAGACAGTTCTGCCAACCATTTCCTTCCGGGAAAAACCGTTAATCATTGCTTTTTCGAAATTCGCGATTGCGCTGGCCTTCCTCTTGGTTCAAGGGTAGAATTAGGCGGCCGCTTTACGTCCGCAGTCGATGGAACACCAAACAGGACTGAACAGTTCACATTTTCGGAAAATCCTCCAAGATAGCAATCCGATGTCGCAGCCTGGCGGGATGATATGACTCACAAGGAGGGATGCAATGAAAGTTGTGGAACACAGCGTTGGCGCCATCTTGGGAGAAGAGGAAATCGAGGCGATCCGACGCGTGATCTCCTCCGGTCAGAGTCTGGCATGGGGTCCTGAGCGCACCGCGTTTGAAGAGGACTTTCGCGCCTACTCTCAGGCCAGGCACGCCATCTCGGTGAGCTCGTGCACCGCGGCCCTGCACCTCTGCGCGCAGGTGCTGCGTCTCGGGCCGGGCGATGAGGTCGTTTGCACACCCCAGAGCTTTCAATCGACGACACTGGCCCTCATCGCGCGCGGCGTTCGCGTTCGCTTTGCTGACATTGACCCGGAAACGCTGAACATCGACCCGGATTCCATCGAGGCCGAAATCAGTCAGCGCACCAAGGCGATATATCTCGTTCATCACGGCGGCAATCCAGCCGACATGGAGCCGATCAGGAAGATAGCTGCCGCACACAGTATTCCCGTTGTCGAGGATTGTGCGCACGCGGTAGGCACGGAATACCGGGGGCAGAAAATCGGCGGAGGCGATCTGTGCTGCTTTTCTTTCCACTCGCTCAAAAACATGACCACCCTAGGCGAGGGCGGCATGCTCACGACCAACAACGACGAGTGGGCGGCCGAGGCGGCGGCGCTGCGCACAATGGGCGTAATGGGCGAGACGGTCGACCGGGGCACAGACCGCATTGGCCCGTATGCCAGGCCAGACTCCCAGGTCTTCGATCATGCCGGCATCAGTTGGACCCAGGACTATGCGCGCATCGATGAATTGGGCACGCACTACCGTATGAGCGCGGTACAGGCAGCCGTCGGGCGCGTCCAGCTGCGCAGGCTGGACAGCTTCATCGCGGCGCGGGCGCGCGTGGCGCAACGCTACACAGAGGCCATCGCTGATATCCCCGGTCTGCGGCCGGTCAGGGTCGCCGAGGGTGACAAGAGCGCCTGGCATCTGTACACCTGCTTTGTTGAACCCGATTCCGGCGTCAACCGCGACCTCTTCGCCAAGCATCTCGAAAGTGAAGGGGGGGTCCAGATCATCCTGCGCTTCTGGCCGCTTCACCTCAGCGCCGAGCACCGGGCCGAGGGTCACCGGTTTGGCGAATGCCCCACCTGCGAGAAGGTGTGGTTCGAGCAGCAGATCAATCTTCCCATCTGCGCCGCGATGGAGGACTGGGAGATCGACACTGTTATCGCGGCCTTGGCCGATGGAATGCAGAAGTGCCGGGGGTAGGGGGAACTGCCATGTCGAGCATACAGGCCGGACAGACACGATATGCGGTGTGTGTAGCCCCCAATTGCATCGAGTTCCGCGAACGGCCGCGGCCGCAGCCCGGCCCGCGCGAGGTTTTGATCGAGACGCGCGCCGTCGGACTTTGCACCAGTGACCTGCTGGTTATTACCGGCAAGCACTCAGCGATCACACCGCCCACCGATTACATCGGTCACGAACCCGGCGGCGTTGTGGTTGAGGCGGGACCCGAGGTAACCGGCTTTCGCCCCGGAGATCGCGTCAGCAGCCTCGGTGGCAGGCCCGGCCCGGACATCCGCATGCAGTTCGCTGACCATTATCTCCAGCATGAGGATGCCGTGTTTCATATCCCCGAGGGCCTCTCCTTTGCCACGGGACTGTGCGAGCCGCTGGCCATGGTCGTGAAGGCAACCTTGTCTTCGGGTATTTGCCCGGCCGACCTGGTGGCGGTCGTAGGCGCCGGCTTTTTCGGACAGCTCCTGGCGCAGTCGATTCGCCTGCAGGGCGCTTGGAAGGTGGCCATGTTCGATCTGCTGCCCCGCCGCCTGGAGATCGCCGAACAGCTGGGGGCCGATCAGGTCTACAACATCCACAAAGGAGGCGTGCCCGAAGCGCTGGATGAGTTGTCCCAGGGGCAGGGTTTCGACCTTGTGATCGAGTGCGCCGGCGCGCCCGGTTCACTTGACACCGCGGCAGAGTTGGTGCGGCCAGGCGGCACCATCTATAGTTTCGGCGTCCATGCCTGGCCCGAAACCCTTGACTTGTGGCCCTGGCACCACAAAGCGTTCCGCCTCTTGAATAACTGGCGGGATTCTAGCGCAAGAGGGCGGGTACGGAATGGGCGGTTGGCGCAAATCGGGTTGGATTGGGCGGCAAGGGGTTGGCTTAAACTGGACAATCTGATTACCGCCCGGCCGTTGGCAGATCTACAGCAGGCGATTGACGAGGTGGTGGGCCATCCGGAACGTGTGATGAAGATAGTTCTGACTCGTTGAGCTGAGAAGACAGAATGGACGTGCTGGTTACAGGCGGCAGCGGCATGATTGGCGGCTACGTAGTGCGCGAGCTGGTGGCTCACCACCATCAGGTGACTGCTTTCAGCCGCAGCCCGCAGGCGCTGGAGGGCGTCAGCCTCTTTGCAGGGGATGTGCTCAATCTAGCGCAACTGAAGGCAGCGTGCCGCGGCAAGGATGCCATTGTGCATCTGGCAGCCATCCCCAATCTGCAGAAATTTCCGCCTGAGCAGATACTGCACGTTAATGTAATGGGTACCATCCACGTCCTGGAGGCCGCCGTACAGGAGGGAGTGGGGCAGGTGATCTTTGCCTCATCCAACGCGGCAACGGGATATTGGCGCCGGCACGAGCTCCTTCCCGACTACCTACCCTTGGATGAGGAACATCCCTGCCTCCCGCGCGATGCCTACGCCCTGAGCAAATGCCTCAACGAAGAGACCTGCCGCAGCTACTCCGCGGCGCACGGCCTACGCACAATCTGTCTGCGGATCGCCGGCGGCAAGTATCTGGACCGGCCGGGGGCCAGTCTCATCGTGCCCTCCGAGGACTGGGGAGCCGCCACCGTGGAGGAGCTGTGGGGCAGATTTCTCTCGGCACTCGATCGCCCGGCAGATGGACGGTGGGCCTTTTGGGTCTACGTCGATGCCCGAGACGTGGCCGCGGCCGTCCGTCTTGCGTTGGAGAACCAGCGGATCGAGCATGGCGTCTACTTTCTCAGCGCTGCGGACACCTTCTCTCGGCTCGGGAGTTCGGCGCTGCTCGAACGCTTCTTCCCGGATGTGCCAATTCGAGAGACCGTCAGCGGTTGCGCCACACTCGTCTCGTATGGCAAAGCCGCCCGAGAACTGGGCTATGCCCCCCGCTACTCCTGGCGGGATTGTGCGTTCCTACGGAACAGTGAAGAGCATGGAGGATAGACGCATGGACTTTGTCTTTCAAAGATCCTACCGAGGTCCGGTCAAGCTGGTCATTTTTGACTGGGCGGGGACGACATTGGATTACGGCTGCTATGCCCCGGCGGTCGTGTTCATCGAGGTCTTCAAACGGCGCGGGGTGGAGATCAGCATGGAGCAGGCCCGGCAGCCGATGGGACTCAAAAAAGCGGACCACATCCGAGCGATCTCGCGGCAGGACCAGGTTGCTGACCTGTGGAGAGAGACGCATGGCCGAGACTGCTCCGAAACGGACGTGCAGGAGATGTTCGAAAAGGACTTCGTGCCCCTGCAGGTGGCCTGTATTGGCGACTATAGCCAGCTCATCCCGGGAACAGTTGAAGCAACCAATGAGCTGCGAAGTCGCCGAATGACGATAGGTTCCACCAGCGGCTACTTTACAGCCGCCATGGAGATCAACCTGCGCGAAGCGAAAAAGCAGGGCTACACCCCTGATGCGAACTCCTGCGCCAGCGATGTCCCCGCCGGCCGGCCCGAACCCTGGATGGTCTTAAGCAACATGCAGCAGGCGCGCGTCTTCCCCCCGGCAGCCGTCGTAAAGGTTGACGATACAAAGCCGGGTGTTGCAGAAGGGTTGAACGCTGGAACGTGGACGATCGGACTCTCCAGGACCGGCAATGAAGTCGGACTGAACGAGAGCGAGCTGGCGGCTCTGCCTGAGGACGAGGTACGGCTCAGAGTCGCGCGCGCGGCCGACGGCCTGGCCGCAGTGGGCGCGCATTACGTCGTAGAGTCTATAGCGGATGTGCCGGCCATTATTGACGAAATCGAGCTGAGACTGAAGATGGGTGACAGACCGTAGGCCAAAACATGAATGAGATCTCTGTGCGCGCAGCAGTATTCTCGGGAGCGGGAAAACCGTTGCGGATCCAGCAGTTTGCGCTGCCTGAATCCATCGAACCCGGCGCTGCCGTGTGTAAGATCAGACTGAGCACAATATGCGGCTCCGATCTGCATACAATCAGCGGCAGGCGCCAAGAGCCGACTCCGATCATCCTCGGCCACGAAATGATAGGTGACATCGTTGCCCTGGGCGATGGACTGGAGGCCGACGGATTCGGCCAAAGGCTGAGGGTGGGCGACAGAGTATCGTGGTCCATCATGGCATCCTGCGCAAACTGTTTCTATTGCCGCAAGGACCTGCCACAGAAATGCGAGCATCTGCGCAAATACGGTCACACAAGTTGCAACGAGCATCCAGGATTGACAGGTGGATATGCCGAGTATATCTATCTCTTCCCCGGCACAGCCATATTCAGAGTACCCGAGGCTATTTCCGACGAGATTGCAACGCCGGCAAACTGCGCCCTGTCAACCGCCATGAACGCGATTGAGACAATCGGATTGGAAAGTGGAGAAACGGTACTCATTCAAGGCGCGGGTTCATTGGGCCTGAGCCTTGTCGCAGCCGTAGCTGGTGCCGGCGCGCGCAAGATCATCGTCACCGACATCAGCGGCAAGAGATTGGATTTGGCCTCCAGATTTGGGGCCGACCTTTGCATTAACATCACCGAATCAAGCGACGAAGAAACAGTGACGCAGATTCGCAGCCAGACCAGCGGATATGGTGTTGATGTCGCTTTTGAAGCGTGCGGCGCCGGTGTTGCTGTTGCACAGGCGGCTGGGGCATTGCGCATCGGCGGACGATATCTGATCGCAGGACTCGTATCACCGGGTAGCGACTTGGGAATAGACGGCAATCTGGTGACACGGAAGTGTCTTACCATAAAGGGCATTCACAATTACCGCCCGGATCACCTGGGCCAGGCTTTGAGGTTTTTGGAACAGAGATGCTGCGAGCTCCCCTATCCGGAGTTGGTCGGCAGCGTATTCCCCCTGGCGGAGATTAACGACGCCGTTCGCGTTGCGTCCTCCGGCAACCATATCCGGGTAGCTGTAAGACCAACTCCCTGATTCAGCAACGCCGGACTGCACACTCTGTTTCGAGGACCCGCCCTGGACACGCCCTCGGTGACAGCGCCACTGTATCAGCGCTGCTGTCTGTCGCACTGTCCAGATGTGGCAACGGGATGAGTTCATCGCGGGTACAGGCAAAGCGCGCTTTCAGGATGCAAATTGCTTCGTTTAAGGAATTGAATCCGTGCCAGCGCAACATCTGAAGTTTCCCCGGTTGTTCCGCCCCATCACCCTAAAAGGTGTAACGCTCCGCAACCGAATCGCGGTCAGCGCCCATTTCGCGGGGTGGTGGGTCACCGATGGGCTGCCCAACGAGGAGTTCGCGGCCTACCTTGAAGAACGCGCGAAAGGCGGCATAGGTCTCTTCGTCATCGGCGCCACAGGCCCGACCTATGACGCCGGGCCGGATTGGATACAGAACAGTTCAGAGGCAATCATACCCCGCTACCGGATGCTGGTCGAGGCAGGGCACAGGCATGGCGCCAAGGTCTTCGCCCAACTCATTCATACGGGCGACCCCCTCCCGGCCCCAGCCGCCGCACGCATCCGTCTTGGAATGCAGGCCGATGTTGTTCCGCGCGCACGTCAACGGCCCCGCTGCCCTGATCGGAGCGCGGCGGACCTTCGCGCTCTGGCCGGCAGATTCGGTGAAGCGGCCGCCCGGGCCAGGGCGGGCGGCATCGACGGACTGGAGCTCCATGCACATGAGGGCAATATGCATGCCCAGTTTCTCAGCCCGGTCTGGAACCGGCGCAGCGACGAGTACGGCGGACCGCTGGCCAACCGCATGCGCTTCGTCGTCGAAACGCTGCAGGCGATGCGCAGTGCAATAGGGGCGGATATGCCTCTTGGCATACGCCTGAAGGCCCACGACCTGGAAACAGGCGGGATGACGACGGAGGACTATGTAGCGCTGATCGCCCGGCTCGGGTCGATGGGCCTGGTGGACTACATCAGCCTCACGGCCGGTGATGGCGGCCTGCACCACGGCCCCTTGCCCCGTCCGGATGGGGAGTGGCTGCCGCTTGTGCTTCAGATCAGGCAGACCACCTCCCTGCCGATCATGCATGCTGGCCGCATCACCACCCCGCAAATGGCCGAAGAGGCCCTTACCGGCGGCATGCTGGATATCGTCTGTATGACAAAGTCCCACATCGCCGATCCGCACTTTTCACGCAAGGTCCAAGAAGGGCGGCTTGAAGACATTCGTTACTGCACGCGCTGCCTCCAAAGCTGCATCGGGGACACGGAACAGATGGGTTGCGTATACAACCCGGTCACAAGCCGGGAACGGACCTGGGCGGAGCTGAAACCGGCGCAGCCGAAAAAGCGGGTCGTCATTGTGGGGGCGGGCCCGGCCGGCATGGAGGCCGCACTGGTTGCCCATGCGCGCGGCCATGAAGTGATCGCGTTCGAGAAGAGCGGCCAGGTGGGTGGCCAGGCGCTCCTTGCCGCTGCCAGCCCCATGCGCCGAATGTTTATTCGCATCGCTGAGTTCTACCAACGCCAGGCACAGAAAGGCGCTTTTGAGATTCGCCTGTCCACTCCGGCTACGACCGCTTCGATCGCTTCAATGGAGCCGGACGCGGTTGTTGTCGCCACGGGTTGCAGACCGCGCACCGCCCAGGTCCCCGGCAGCCGCGAGACATGGACAGTGCCCGACGCCCTCAACCGAAATCTGAACGGTATCGAGAAACTATTGGTCGTCGATCGCACCGGGACAATGCACGCCCTGATGCTGAGCGATTACCTGTCAGCTCTTGGGCTCGAAGTCGAATACATTACCCCCGCCGCCCGGGCGGCCGGCGCCGTTGACGGGATGACGCGAGAAGAAATGCTGGGGAGGCTGCAGGAGAGAGGCGTTCGGTTCAGCGTAGAGGAAGAGCTCGTGTACTGGGATGACCGGAGCGCCCTGATCCGGCACAGCCGCTTTGTCAAAGAGCGCGCCCTTCCAGGGATCGACGCTGTTGTCATCTCCGCCGGGGCCGAACCCGTCAACGGCTTGGCCATTGAACTGCGAGGGGTTGTGCCTGAGGTTTATACCATCGGCGACGCCAACACACCCCGCACGGTCCAGGAAGCGACCCTGCAAGGTGGGCTTGCAGGTCGCATGCTCTGACCTGCCTCTCGATGCGCGCGGTCGTGACCTGCATCGAGGCAACCGGACCGGCGCCATTGCCGGTCGCGGTGGGGGGGAATCCTGGCCGATTTTCTCTCTGGGGCTGATGTTAGCCCCAGATCCGGGATGCGCTCTGATGTTCAGATCCTCATATCTCCCTGGTGAAGATTGTGGTACAATCCCTGCTATCGGGAGGGGAGTCGGATGGTGACTCAACTCTTTTGCGCACAGACTCATGGACGCAAATGGTTTTTCTCTTCGTTTCGCAGTTCAAACGTGCTGACTTCCCGAGGGGGCGCCTGAGTCATGTTGGATCAGAAGGATATCGAATTCTACAACGAGAACGGGTATTTACACCTGCCGGGCGTCCTCTCTACTGCTGAGGTTGAGAGACTACAGAATGCCACAGACCGTCTGATCGAATTCGCTTCATCATGGCAGATTCCCCAGCCGGACTATCAGTACCGGCGCAACCCCGATACCGGCGAGCATGTCTTGAACAGGATAAACTCCACCAGCAAACGCGCGGTCGAGGTCCAGGCTTTGTACGGACACCCCCGGCTGCTGGAGATCGCAGAAGGCCTTTTGGGGCGGGATTTCACCGTCGCTGACGATGCCCTGGTGATCAAGATGCCTGAGTATGGGGCGCCTGTGCCTTGGCACCGAGACTTGGCCACAAAGACGCTGCGGAGGGCAACCGACAGCCTGGCTGTTGTCGGCGTTGACCTGGATGCCTCCACTCTCGGAAACGGGTGCGTCCATGTGATCCCCGGGACCCACAAGTGGGACTTGGTTAACATCCCGGACCTGGTGGATGAACATGGCTTCAACCTGCCGGGAGCCATCCCCGTCGAAACGGAACCGGGCGATGTCCTCGTACACGCCGGCAACGCGCTTCACGCTTCACGGGCCGGCCGCGGCGGAAAGCTTCGACGCACGATCTATTTCGGCGCCTTTGCAATCGACCGCTACATCGATGAGTACCAGGCCAGTCACTCTCTCGTTAAATTGCATATGCAGTATGTCTTTCGGGGGATACAGCTGCGTCGGAAACTGGCCTATACTCGGAACGAAAAACCCTTCGAATGGCGAGGGTCCCCGGCATGGCACGTGGAGATGGAAGAGACCGATCACGTCGAATGGGGCGTGCGTAGCGCACGTCCTGGTTGAAGCTTGACCACCTTTTCGAAGGTGGTCCTTACGATCTCCCGTCACATGGCCAAGATTCCCCCCATACCCGATCGTCCGCCCTTGCATTCCTCATCTCATTGCCTCCCAACTGGTAGTCCTTATTGCTCAAGGGCGCTCCGTCCCGGGGCGTCGTCGTGACCGCCTTCAAAGGCTAAATTGCAAACCGGAGCGACCAAAATGAATACAAGAGTCTACCACTTTGGCAACGGGGCTGTTCTGCACCTGGACCCGGCGCGCGATCGCTGGAGTCTTCACACGGCGGAGGGTGTCGCCATCACCGACAGCAGGATCGGGCTCCACTTGGCAGGAGGAGAAAAAGTATTGGGCAGGTTTGTCAGTGCGGAGAGGAGACCTCTCTCCGATCCTGCCGGCACAGGAGAATGCGTCATTGCCGAATACGTCAACGATGAGCATCAACTCTCCTTCCGCTGGAAACTAGACGTCTATGATCGCCAGTCGGTCCTGGCGATCTCCTTTTCCGCAACGAACAACGGCGCGGCAGATCTGCAGGTCGAGGATATCTTCGCGGTTGACGGGACACTCCTTCAAGAATTGGGCGATTCTGACGGATGCCGCGTGTTGAACAACGGGCCTGGCGCCTGCGGATTCCTGTGGTATCCATCGACTGTGGAACCCGTTAGCAGTGCGCTGGACCCAGGCTCACAGATTGAAGCATTCTGGTCTACGGCGCTATCAGTCCCCACAAGAAACTTGTGTTTTGCCATCGGCATGGGCAACTCGCCGTCGGCCTTCATCCGCTTTGTCTTTTCCAGACGGGAAAACGACGTCGGAATCTATGCGTCCGCTCTACAGGAAACCGGCACACAGTTTCCCTGGAAAGAGTCATACAGACAGGCATTGGACCCGCAATCAGAGAATGTGCCTATCAATCCAGTGCTCTTGAAAACCGGCCGCACAATAGATTCCAGATTCGCGATCACCTCCTCCGGGTCGATCCATACCGCTCTTGACAACTACACAGATCATGTCCGGGACTACCTGGAGGTAGAGCTGCCGTTTGGTCCCATTACCGGCCTGTTTGCCGACTATTCGTGCCATCCATCCTTCCGCACGACAGACGCGCAATCGGTCAGCAGGGACCGGTTGTCAACCATTCTTGACATCCTGGAAGAAAAGTTACAAAAGTATGGCCTGACCTACATCTTGTTCACACTCGGTGTGGGCATCGCGCCTGAGAATGCGCCGGACGGCTTTGACTGGAGAGCGTTCTTGTCCGACGAGGCACTGAGACCGATCGACGTTTCACACCCGGACTTCAGAGGTTCAGAAAAGGACTACCAGCTGCTGGACTATTTTCCCGAAGGCATCAGGAGTTTCACCGATGAGATCCACGATCGCGGGTTCAAGGCGGCGTTTCACTATACGGAGCTGAACCATGTCAAGAGTGGTCCGCCGGAATGGGATGAGGTAGCCGGCCGGCACGCGAAAAAGAAGTTCGTAGACGAGTGGGGGTTTGACTATCTGTTCGTCGGCGTCGGCTACCCGCCATACAATCTGCAGCCGGAACAGACGATCATCGAGGCTTTTCGGAGAAGGTTTACACAAATCAGGCAAGAGATCGGTCCGGACATTTTCCTGACATCACATTTCCCGATGCCGCCAGCCCCCGATGTCATAGACGCCGGACGTGTGGCGCTGGACTTTCGCGGCGGAAGAGAGGTGATTCTACTGCATCAGCTGGCCCAGCGTTACTACTACCACGGGAAGTGGTTTCAGCTGGACCCGGAGTTCTACGACGCGGCCGCGTTCCCATTCGCTAATGATTCGGGCGCATTCGGAAAGCCCCGAATGGCACCCCTCGATCAGATCATTTCGCCTCTTGAAAAGACAAAGGCGTGGATTTCCCTGCAGGCCATCGCCTGTTGGAACTTCCTCGTGGGCGGCGCACTGGAAAAGACCTCAGACGAGCGTTTTGACCTGCTGAGTCGCGCACTGCCTGTCTACCCAGGACGGGGTTATCCCCTCGACTTGATGGCGGAGGAGAATCCCCTGAGCGTTTGGGCGCTTCCCGTCTCCCATCCCTGGGGAGGCCGTCATACCGTGGTCGGCCTGTTCAACTGGTCGTCCGAGGAGCAGGCCAGGACCCTATCGTTCAGGCGCAAGGATGTCGTGCGCGAGGGGGGCGAATACCTCCTGTTCGACTTCTGGTCAAAACGTTTTGTGGGGTCGCTGGAAGAGGAGTTCACCGCAACGCTACCCCCCTTCACCTGCCAGGTTCTTTTCGCAACTGAGAAAGAGAAGGACGTCACCTTCATCGGCTCTGACCGGCACATCAGCGGTTCCTTTGCCCTCAGCAGTTGGCGCTTCGATCCGCGCGAATGTGTAATCTCAGGCGAGTCTGAGGGGCCGGCGTTCACCGAACACTCCTTGTTCTTCTACCTCACCGATGACATAGGGACCCCTATCGTTCGAGGGCTGTACGGGCGAGCTTGTACAGATGCGAGTTCTGCGGGTGACACTCAGTTTCGGCGAGGAAGGGAGCCGGCAGTGGAAGGTAAAGCTGGACAGACAGACCACGGTTGCCCACTTTGAGGACAAGTACAGAGAATTTCAGTTCTCCCCCTCGATCATAAGACGGGAGGAAGACAGGAACCTGCCCACCAGGTAGCCGCTGAGCGCGGTCTCCGAAGGGATCAGCATCGGAAGAGGGGAGACCAGATGCCCAAGATCACGATCATCGGCGCTGGAAGCACGGGCTTTACCAAGGCGTTCCTGGCGGACATCCCCACGCGGCCGCAACTGGCCGAGACGACCACGGTCTCGCTGATGGACATTAGGTCTCGTTGACATGTGTCTGAACTGTGATTCAAGTGATTCATATGATGGACATGATGAACGGCGCTGGCTCCCGAAGCGGGCTTTGTTCACGAGAATCAGGTGAATCAGAGTCCAAACTGTTCTCAGACAACCTATAGATGTCGCCTCTTTAGATAGTTTTCTGAAATGTCAACGGAACCTAGTCAGGAAAATCTTGAGGTGGCGACCGCCTTAGCCCGCAAAATGGCAGGACAGGCGGGTCGCTCTACCGCCATCGGGGCGACCACCGACCGCCGCCGCGCCCTCGACGGGGCGGACTACGCGGCTAACGTCATGTTTTTGCACGGCAATGACATCTTCAGCCGCGCGTTGGAGATTGCCAGGGCCTTCGGTGTGGATGCGGACGATTGCGGCGCTTGACCGCTGTGGCGAGGCAGGCGAGTTCCTCTAAACAGTTCTGTCTCCGGTTGGACCTCCTCCTTAAGTGCTTCAGACCTCACCGGAAACCACAGGCAGCGGCTCCCGGCAAGGTCTGATTTTCCCGCATGACGCGTCCCAGTGCTAACTACGTGATCATTTCAATGCCGGCACTCTCTTTGAACTCCATCATGCCCTTGGTTGCGACTTCCTGCCAGGCTTCGCAGAGCTGCGTTGCGGTTACCGTGCCGGACCAGATGGTGCCGCCGAGCAGCTCCTGCTGTAGCTCCCTGTTGTCCATGAAGTAGGCATTGCCGAAGTCGCCCCACGCCCAGCCGTAGAAGTTGTTCAGGCCCTCAGCATACTGAGCGCGCTTGGCCGCGCCGAACAGGGCCAGCGGTTCACCATCTGCCAGCAGGCTCTGGACATACTCGTCCTGGCCGGCCCAACCCAGAAGTGCCGTATTGGTGCCGAAGATGTCCATATAACGGCGCTGGGTTTCGTCCTTGAGCTGAGTGAAGATGAACTTACTCGAGGCCGGCAGGTGCGCTTGCGGCGCAGCGGAAATGATGCCGATACCCCCCGGGCCAACGGTCGCCGTGTGATGGACACCCGGAGCCAGGCCCGGCTGCTCAGACCAACCGATCAGCTCGTACATCTCCATGTTTTCCTGCTGCTTCGCCCGCCGCAGCGCGGATTCCAGCAGCGATATCGCTGCCACGCCCTCGCTGAGCCGGTCGTTGCGGGCCACCTCGGGACGGGTCTCTTCGCTGAAGGAAACGCCGAACTTGAAGACGGGATCGAGATAGAAGCGCTGTACGGCTTCGATCGTCTTGTCGGAGGTCAGCTGGAACTCCTGATTCTCGGCGTCCCACCAGTGCTGGCCCAGGTCCAGGATGGCGCCCAGCATCCAATCACCGGACCAACTGGGATTGAGCAGGTCAAGCCCCCAGCGGGTGACATTGCCGGCGCCATCCTCCTGCACCAACTCTGCACTTTCTGCCAGCATGTCTTCCCACACGCCCCAGTTCTTCAGCTCTTCGGGATAAGGCAGTCCGGCCTCATCGTAGAAGTCCTTGCGGTACATGAGCATCTGGGAGGGATTGCTGCCGGCGTTTGGCATCTCCATGAGCTTGCCGTTGAACGACACGCTGTCCAGATCACCCGGCGCAAACATATCGCGGGTGTAGCCGGAAGCATCGAAGATGTCATCCAGGTTCAGGTAGGTACCGTCAATGTAGAACTGTGGATAGCCGAAGGATGCCGCGTGGGCGCAATCCGGGGGCGTCCCCGCGGCCAGCAGGGGCAGCAATGTCTCGCGCACCGGCCAACCGCTCGGTATCAACTCGACTTTGTAGTCCGTCGTGGCTTCGAAATCATCCTTGAGTACATTGTGCCACATGTCCTGTTCGGTGTTGGACAGGTGCACGTATTGGATGGTGATCTCTTCCGCCATCGGAGCGGACTCTTCACTTTCGGCCGCCGGTTCAGCTGCCGGGGCCGCCGGCGCGACACAGGCGGCCAGCATGGCGCCGGCTGCCGTGAAGCCAGACAGTCGAAGGAACTTCCGTCGATTCATACTGTGACTCATGGGATTCCTCCTTGGAATAGAGTCGCAATGCGATAGAAACAGGTCACGCGGGAAAGAACTGCCTGATGTTAGTGACACCAAAAGAAACCGGAGAACCAATGGCTGAAAACGCCCGATCGCCAGCGGCCCATATTACTCCACCAACCCGGTACGGTCGATACTGCGCGTAAAGTAACGCTGCGTGACGAGAAACAGCAGGAGCAGCGGCGCAATCGTAAGGGTGACAGCCGCCATAAACAGGTTTTCTCCCAAATAGAAATAGGTGAAGGACGATGACGTAAGCAAACTCGTCATGTTGAACATCCACTGGGGCAGTGTATACAGATCCTGGTCGCGTAACGCCATGATCGGTCCCAGGCTGTCGTTCCACGTCCACACAAACGAAAAGAGAAAAACGACGAGGATGGCCGGTTTGGCGAGCGGCAGCATGATCTGCCAGAAGGTACGCAATGGTCCGGCGCCGTCGACGGCTGCCGAATCTTCAAGCTCGAAGGGCAGCCCCTTGAAAAACTGCCGGTAGACAACGAGCAGAACACCGCCCCGAACACCATAACCCAGGTAGGTTGGGACGAGCAGCGGCAGATAGGTATTCATCCACTTCAGCTTGGAAAAGAGCATGAACTGCGGAATCATTACCATCTGAGGTGGCACGATGATCGTGAACAGCAGCAGGCCAAACAGAATCCGGCGCCCGCGAAAGGGCAAGCGAGCAAAACCGTAGCCCACCAGCGCACCCACCAGCGTCTGCCCAACGGCGGCAAGGGCGCTGGTCACAATGCTGACCGGCAGCGAACGAAAATAATTCAGATGCTCCAAAGCCAGTACGTAACCGTCAGCCGTTGGATTGCGCGGAATCCAGCGCACCGTCGGGTTGCTGAGCTCGATCAGCGGTTTGAAAGATGTGGAAAGCATGAAGAGCACCGGAAACAGAAAAACATACGCCAACTCCAGCAGGATCAGCCAGCGCAGTATGGCAAAAAAATTTCGTCTGACTTTGAGGCCCACGCCTTGCAGGTCCCCGAAGGCAAGTGCCGGCAGCCTACGTTTCACTTGATCTGTCATCCGCGGTCTCCCAGATGAAAGACAGCGCTCGACATCATACGCAGGGTCAGACCCACCAATAGAAAGACCAATCCAAAGTAGACGACGCTCATCGCCGCCCCGAACCCCAGTCGCAGCGGGCCAAACGTGAGCCGCATGATATACTCGACCACCGGATTGAGGGGGTCGCTAAACAGATCCACATAGGTATAGATCATGGCAATCACGATAACCGGTGAAATCATGGGCAGGGTGATCTTCCAGAATGACTCCCATGGTGACGCGCCGTCGACCTTGGCCGCTTCATAGAGGTAATCCGGAATGCTGTTCAGGCCGGCAGTAAAGAGCAGAATCTGCACACCCGTGTGCCAGATAATCAGAGACAGGCGGTCCACAATAATCTGCACCGGCGCCACGACCAGTGTCGTCTGAATATCCGAAGCCACTGTAGCCTGCTGAAAGGTCTGAATGGTGGTGCTGACCATATCCGTGGCCGCGCCGGCGCGAATCACTTCTTTGATCACGCCGCCGCTGGCAACAATCACCGGCAAGAAGAAGACTGCGCGCAAAAGGAGCTGGCCGCGCGTTACACCCTGAAGCAGAACGGCCATCATCATTGAGAAAACCAGAATCAGCGGCACGTTGAGTACCAGATCGCGCAGGGCTCTGGCCAGCGCCGGCACAAAGTCCACGTCGCTCTGGACAATCTCCAGGTAATGCTTCAAGCCAACCCACTCGGTCTGCAGATTCATGAAATCGGTCACGTCCTGGAAACTCAACAGTATGGTGCGCATGATAGGCCAGGCAAACAGCAATGCCGTCCCCAAGATCCAGGGACTCACGAAAACAAGGCCCCAGATCGCCCTTTGTGTTCTCAGATTGAACATCATCGCACGCCATACCCCATCGGTTCGATCGTAAGCCCCGCTCGCTCATATAATCTCCCGCCATAGTTCACCGCCACGCGCGTGCCGTCTTCATATTCGATTTCGTAGACATCCGGCCCAAGCTGGCGGTGGGCAACGATGAATTGGTCCACCGTGTGGCCAAGTTGATCGACGAGCCTTTCATATTCGGTGGCCGCGCGATCGATCCAATCCTCATACTGAGCAGTGTACAGCTCGGAATAAGTCGACCTGGCGAGCAGTACCGGATCCCTGTAGGTCAACTCGTAGGCGGGCATCATGCCGTACTCGAGACGGCGCAGGGCATCGCGCTCCGGCCACAGGTCCAGGTTTGACGGCTCACCATATAGCCGTACAAGACCGTGAGTGGCCACGGCATAAAAGGGTACGGTCTGTTCGCCAAAAGTATAATCGTTGCGGTCCAGCGGCAGGTTGGTGACGGCATCGACCGCACCCAGCACATAGGCATTGCCGCCTTGCGCCGCGGCTGAACCGGTCTCGTCGCGTATGGCCCGCAGCATCTGGCGCCAGGCTTGGCCGAACTGGGTGCGCTCCAACGGATGACGCGGATTTGCGTCCTTGAGCACCAGTTCCCCGGCCCAGCGCAGCTCCAGCCCGTCAACCCCCAACGCAGCCAGCCTGGCGGCATCGGTCATCACATAGCGGTTGAGCGCGAAAACAGGATTGAGGAAAAACTGATTGCGGCGCAGCGCGGCCGGGACGTACAGGCGGCTGGCGCTGGCAATCATATCGGTCATTGGCAACAGATTCGGCAGGATCACGGCGTCGGTAGGAGGAAAAAAGCCGCCATTGCGCAGAAAGGCAAGCGTGTAGTCGTCTTCCAGCAAGAGCCGCCCACCCAGCTCTTCGACCTGGTCTGCCAGCCGACGCAAGCCATTGGCGCCCCCCAGCCGACGGTCCGGCGGCCAGCGGCGCGGTAGCCTGCCCTCGTAACCGCCAGCGTTCCAGCCCACCAGAACCACGTCGAGGTTGGTGATGCCCCGCTGATGGAACTGCGAGACGATTTCGCCGGCTTCTTCAAAGGTGGTGGCTGTCAAGAACCGGCGGCCGAAGAGCCCCGGCTTGGCCGCGCCCATTACGAGGCGCAGGCGCATGGCCGGCTGCGCACTCTCGCCGCTGAGCCGGGGAATGCCCACATCCTCCACAAGGTGCCGCCGCAATCGTTGGGCCATCCCCACCCAGTCTGCGCCCTCTTCAGCCAGAAAAAAATATCGCACCACGCGGTCGCCGTGGATGCGCTCTGTATCGTAATAGCCCTTAAATACACCTTGCTGATCGGATGGATATTCGGTCAGGTTGCGGTAGACAAGCCGCAGCCTGGCCTGGCTGAGCATCGAAGGGCGGCGAGCCAGCGATGCTTCGATGACGGTATCGCCCGCGCCTTGTGTTGCGACCGCCAGCACAGCCACCTGCTCGTCGGGATGGACGATACCCAGCGCGGCCAGGAAGGTACGCTGGGTCGGTGGCTGGGCAAAGGAGTAGACAGTGGCGCCATAGGCGGGCAGGCTGATCTGTTTGCGATAGCCCGGGTGTTCGCCACCCAGGCGCAGCAGTGCGCCCGGGCCATCGGGCAATATGACATAGGCCGATGTGTCTGCCCGGAACGGCACCGCCCCCAGCAATGGGAAGAGGTCCAGTGCCACAAAGCGGCTGTTCTCAGATTCCTTCATCTTCACGTCCGCCAGCGTGACGTCCAGATAATCCGGACCGATTTCATAACGAAGGGTCAACTCCGCGCCAAATTCATCCATGGCATACGTCACCTCTGCGCCGGCGGGCAACCGTTCGACCGCTAATTCAGACACATCGGTGACGCTGTCGGAGCGTTTTGTCTGTGTGCCGGCCCCGCCCGTCATGATCAGTGTGAAATCGGTCTCCAGTGTACGCCGAACATTTCTGGCAATGTCAACGCCGGTCGGCAGTTCGGGCGAGGTCAGCCAGACGCGGTCGGCGCGCCGGTCACGGATCGCCAAGTGACCGCTGGATTCATCCACGTAAAGCGACAGATGAGTGCTTGTGGCCACCAGTTCGTAGCCGAAGGGCACGGTCTCCACGACCGAGCGGACCCCTGAAAGAGGATTCTCTTCCTGGGCCGCGGCGGGGAAGGGAGCGGCCAGGATCAGGACCACGGCAATCAAGAGATGCCAGGCCGCGATTAGAGTATGCCGGCGGTCGGGACGCCCGTCGGCAGCCGGGCGTCCTTCTTCCAGTTTCACCGGCTTAGAAGAGGCGAACAATGTCATAGATTACATCTCCGACTGCTCTCAATGCCTCGGCCCCCAAGATGCCGAACATCACAGTCGCTCCGCTGAGCACGAAGACCCCGAAAATGATCACCATCCCAACACGCGCGGTCTGGCGCCAGGTGTAGCTGTGGACTGTATGCAGCTGCAGGATCAGCAACAATAGGACCCAATAGTAGGTGAGGCTCCACAACGTCTCGTAGAGGCCCCGTTCGCCTGCCATCAGCACGTGGCTCAACAACGCAATCGGCACCGCCAATATAATGTATGGAACAAGGCAGAATGCGGTCGTGCGGGCTACACCCCGAGCCGTTCCTTCACCGTCGAAAAGGGTTGCGACCCCGAAATTCGCCAGCGTCCACAGCCCCCACGGTATGAAAATGCGCAGAAATTCCAAATAGATCTTGGCGTCTTCCCAGCGCAGCTCAGGCAAAAGCGATGCAGCGACAGGCCGGTACAGGCGCAGCCAGTCCAGAATCGAGCCAACCGCGGGTGTCGCCCGCATATGGAAGGCAATCAGCGCGAGGCTGGCGACACGCGCCAGTCCTGCCGCCGTCAGCAAGAGCAGGACCGGCCATAGCGACCTGCCTTGCGCCACCCGTTCCAGCGTATCGACGGGGCGCACGAGAATGCCGACAAAGGCCGGCAGCTCCCTTTCGCGGACCGGCGCAGCGGCGGAGACGCGTTGATGCCGCCGGGAAAACGTGGGCCAGCCGAGGATACCGAGAAAGACCAGGAAAGTGCCGCTGGTGATCCAGCCAAAATGCCGCCTCAATAACTCCTGCCGGAATTCAACAAAGGCCTCCGAATAGCCAAGCTGATCGCGAGCAAGCGAATATCTGTTCATCGCCGCTTGCCACTTTTGCTGCTGGAAGCGCGCTCTGCCGATGCCGCTGTGCGCCCGCTGATAGTTGGACGCCAGGTACAACACCGACTGCCAGGTGTCGGCCGCGCGGTCATATTGCCCGTCGAATTGCAGCGCGCTGGCCTGATGAACGAGTTGGGTGAAACGCGTCGGACGTAGAACGTGAATGACCGAGCGCGCGCTGTCCGCCACATAGAGAAAGCCGCGGCTGTCGGTTTCTATCTGATTGGGCAGACCAAAGGCGACAGGCCCGCTCCCCCGCTTGCCAAACGCCATGAGCAGATTACGGTCCTGGTCAAATTGGTAAAGCCGCCCGGTGGTCTGTTCAAGCGCCGTGACGATTCCGTCATCGCTGACCGTGATCGAGACGTACAGGAACTGCGGGTCCCAGGCCCGTCGCCGCTCGCCGAAGCGCTTGTTCTGATAGAGTTTGCGTTCAAGGCCCTTTTCCACAAAGACATTCACACCGACGGGACTGAGCTTCTGAATCTGCTCACGCTCTTCGCCGGCGGCACAGGTGTAGATGAATCCGTCAGCGGCCAGGTACATGTCGGTGTGGGCGGTGGGCCGCGCCAGCAGCAGCTTGTTGCGCTGTTCCTCTGTGGTCAGATAGCGGGCCCAGAGCCAGCGCAGGCTGAAACCAATATGATTGGTGCCGAAAAAACCTCGAAATTGGTTCTGGAGATCCATGATGATCATGCCGGCGCCGGAACCCTCCAGAAAATAGATATAGCCGCGGCGATCTCTGAGGACCTTGGTGGGACCAGCCGTCCGAATCGACGCCAGCACATCGCTCTGAGGCGTCCTGAACTCCTGAATGAATTGTCCGTCGTCGTCGACATGGACGATGCGAACATTGCCCGTGTCGGCTATCCAGAAGGTACCGTCGACAGGGTCGCGATAGATCCCCTGCGGCGCATCCAGGCCGAGTTCCGGGCCAAACTGGCGCACCACGGTCCAGTCGGGAGATAGTTCGACGATTCGGTTGTTGCCGGTGTCCACGATGTAGAGATGGCCCGTCGCGCGGTCGCTGAAAACATCGCCCGGGCTGGCGAAATCACCGATCCCCAGTGATACCCCGTCGACAATGCGTTCGAGAACGTAGGGAGCCGGAATCGGGACCGGCCGGCCCGTATGGTCCAAGGTGAAGTTATCGTATGGCTGCAGCGGTCCCTGTGCACGAACTTGCGACGCGTCAAGCGCCACCGCCCCCAATAGAATGACAATCGTCGTGATAACCTTGGATGGACCGCCGCCCAACCACAGCGGCTGCCTACGGCACCCCTGACGCTCGCTTCCAGCCCCCATGGCTTCTCTACCGCTCCGAAAAGTACATCGCTATTCTCTGACAAAGATGCCTCGGCAGGACGTCCGTCCTTGTCACGCTTCGCAGCACCCGATCCCACCTGAGCCATGCCATTTCTCAGCCGCAGGCACACCAACTATCCTCCAACGTGCCATAGCGCAGATGTCCGCAGCGCAAGCACTGTACGTTGGTGGGCGTGCCATTGACATCCACTTTCAGTATCCGGCCCTCCAGGAGAGCCGTCACCTCCCGGCGCATTTGGCCCAGTTTGTCACCCTGCCAGGGCACGGGATCAGACTGCCAGGGCAACGCTTCGACAACGATAGGACTTTCAAAGTCCATCGACCGCAGGATAGCGCCCAAGTCGTCCCAGGGAACGGTTCCATAGCCAGGCTGGAAGTGCATATCGCGGACGCCATCGGTATCTTCCAAGTGAAAGGTGATGATCAGGTCCTTCAGAATCTCCATTCCCTCCTTGGCATGACCGGCTACGTGGGCATGACCACTATCAAAACATACCCCTAGCCACTCGGACCCTATCTTCTCCACCACGTCGCGAACCTCCTGGCACTCGGAGCCGGGACTACGAGGAATTATGTTCTCCAGGGCCAGTCGCACTCCTGAACGCTCCGCCACCGGCAGGAGCTCTTCCAAGCTGTGCAGGAGTACCCGGAGCATCCGGGGAACCTCTTCTTCCTTGGCAAATGAACCCGGGTGGATCACATAGACGGAAGTTGCCGCCAGGGATATCCTCTCCAGAATATACTTGTGGTACTCCACCGCGCTGCGCCGGCTGGATTGGTCGAGATCGGATATATCGCCCAAAGCACGTCCAAATGGCGCATGCACCGACCATATCTGGATCCCGGCCTGGCGAAACAGTTGCGTATTCTTCTCCACCTCCTCTTCGGAATGGCTGACAAAAAAATTATAATCGGCCTCGATGGCCGTTATTCCCGCTTCCTTAAGCCTTGGGATCAGCTCATCCGGCCTTGACAGCACCTGGTTAGGGAAATCAAATGTGCTCCACGCGACTTCCATTTTTTGCCTCGCTCCCTGAATTCAGCGAACTTCGTCGGGCACGGGCGCCATGCCGCTCCTTCTGCGCTCATACCTGCAGCCTACGGCTTACAAGACTGGCTCCCTACTCCCGCAGGCATCGAAAAGGCGCAGCTTTCAGCATGGAAAGGCCGTCGTACAACGGCCACGCGCCCACCGACTACCTGCGCGTACGCACGCGCACTCTCTCAACGGCATGCACACCAATTGTCATCCACCGTCCCAAATCGCAGATGCCCACAACGCAGACAGCGCAGCCTGGTTGGCATACCATCGACATCCACTCTCATCAACTCGCCTTCCAGAAGGGCTGAGATTTCCCGGCGCATATGGCCGTACCCTTCACCTGCCCACGGCAGGGCCTTGACGACAACGGGGTTTGTAAAATCCATGGTCTGCCAGACGCTGGTGAAGTCGTCCCATGGGATGACGCCGTAGGGAGGCTGCAGAAAGTGGTCCCAGATACAGGATTGAACGGTCCCATCGTTATCGGCGAGGTGGAAAGTGATGATGAAATCTTTCAATATTTCCATACCCGCTTTGACCCCTCCAGCCATATGCGCATGATCGGTGTCGAAGCATACGCCCAGCCATTTTGAGCCCAGCTTCTCTACCACTTGACGCAACGCCCGGTAGCCAGGACCTGGTTCGCGGGGCACGATATTCTTCAGGGCCAGCTGCACGCCCAGACGCTCCGAGACAGGCAAGAGAGCTTCCAGACTGTCCAAAAGCAGCGGAAGCATTCGGGGAACCTCCTGCTCACCGGGATATGCGCCGGGGTGAATGACGACGAGAGAAGCGCCTGCCAGGGCAACCCTCTCCAGGACGAATTTGTGGTACTCCACAGCTTCGTGACGCCTCAATTCGTCCGGGTCAGCCAGATTTCGGTTTTTGCCGAAGGATGCGTACACCGACCATAGCCGGATCCCAGCTTGGCGAAACAGCTGACTGTTTTTCTCAACGACCCGTTCGGGATTGGTGACGAAGAAATCAAAGCCGGCCTCGATGGCTGTCACGCCCGCTGCCTGCAGCTCGGGGATCGCCTCCTCCGGCCTGGGCAGAACAGGAATATCCATGTCCGGAACCATTGGGACATCCACAGTGTAAATTGCTAACTCCATCAGATCTTCCTACCTCCGATCTATGCCGCCATCAGGTTGCGCAGATTGGCCAAGCCCTGCCGCGTGCCGCGCACAGGATCGAAAGTGCTCTCATATTCAAGCGAAAGAAAGCCCTGATAATCGATGTCACGCAGCAGTTCAATCACACGAGGATAGTCCACTATGCCCGCGCCAACCTCCAGATAGGCGTAGCCACTGTAAGTGCGTGCTTCCCACGTAGACGGCGTCTTTCAGGTGGCAGTGACTGATATAGGGCGCCAGCTGACGTCCTGCCTCTATCGGATCGACGCCCACAGGCACAAAGTTTGCCGGATCGTAGTTGACGCCAAGCCAGGGACTGGCGACTCCCTCTACGATCCGCGCCACGTCGTCACCGCTGGCCGTGATACCGAAGTGATTCTCCAGCGCCAGCTGAACCCGATTCTCCTCTGCGACCGGCATTATGCGCCTGAGATTGCGGATCGTCCGGTCGAACATATTGGCATCGACATATTGACTGCGAATGTGGCTGGCAAAAATACGGAGAACCGGGGCGCCCAACGCACCGCAGTAGCCGATCTGTTTGCCCACCCTAGCGAGCATGGCATCCAGCTCTGAATCACTGACCGCGAAATCGCTATCGCCCATGAGGGCTGCCGGCGCCATATCGAACTCGTCGAGCAGCTTCTTTGTACGCAACACAGGGACGTCTTCACGTATCTTGAAGCCCAGATGCTCATCGCAGTTCAGCTCCACATATCGAAACCCCAACGCGGAGATCTGGCGGAGAGCGTCTTCCAAGTCCATCGCTCGAAAAGCATGGGTACTGGTGCATTCCTTCATGCGTGACCGGTCACCTCCTTCGCAGAGAACAACATCAGGATTTTCGGAAGCGATTTGACAGCGCCAGTTCTGTTCAGAGCGGGAATTGATGCGCCCGAACCGCTTAAGCGAGCAAGACCGCGCGACCAATACGGAGCAGAGCTAGAGACAGTCATGCGACGAACAGAGTCCGAAGCACAGAGCAAGGGGGGCAGCCGTCGATGTTCTTTACACAAAGTATTCGAGTCGCTCGCGTTACGCAGCCGCCGGCGCACAGAATAGAATAGGGGCAGGAGGCGCAGCATGAACTTCAAGCAAAAGGAGCGCATCTTCAGCAAAATCACCGACCCGCAGACCGACGACGCAGACGAATCATTTTGTGGCGGTTCTCTGGTCGTTTACCAAGTTGGCTCTGTTCAATGTGCGACCAGGCAGAGCTGCCAGACCTTCAAGATCAGAATGTATCGGCCAGACTTCAGGCGGGAATTCGCGACGCATTGACGCCGAATGATGTTCTGTGAAAGACACCCTTAAGAAAAGGTCGCCATCAAATATGTATGATTGAATTACCGGTTGGGCAGAGTAAATATAATATATAAGCAGAGAGAAGTCAACAGGAAATTCAGGGCCATCGCATCCTGTTGCTGCGGCGCCTTGAGAAGACAGTCCCTACGCCAGGACCGGGCGGTCTGCGGCTTCTTCCCGTCGGCGAGCGATACGCCGGCCGGCAGGAACAGCGGCGGGCACTGTCCAATAAACGCGTCGCGCTCCAGGGCGACAACCGGGCCTTGCGGCTCCTCTCTGAGTTGGTCGCCAGGCTGTGCCTGTGATGAGTTGCCGCGCGGTCTTCTTCGACGGCTGATCGCGGCCTTCTGAGACCTGCTCACGTTCTTGTCGCCTGCTGATGGACTGCGCACCCTAGCCGCCCTCAACGAGGCATTTGAATCGGCTCAGTCGGGTCTGAGAACAGAGTGTCACCCTCCTCAAGGGCGTGCCGGGCCACTCATGCCGGCGCGATCACGAAGCTCGCGAGTGCCTTGGCCTGGCTCTTGGTTCAAGTGTAGAATTGAGTCGGCGGTTGACGTTCGCGGCAGAGGGAACGCTTGTCAGGACTGAACAGCGCCAGATAGTCAACAAGGCGGGAAGCAGAATTCGAAGCCTGGCAGAATGAATTCTGCAATCTCTTCGCCGGCTTTGCAGGCGTTGGCGCAGACATGGACGGGAAGCTGGCGAAGCGAGTCGATGAAAACGCTGACGCTGGCAATGCAGAAGAGTGGGAGCGGGGCGACGAGTGTGGCGCCATACAGGGGGGCATTTGCAGCGGCGTTCCTGGTGCAGCTATCGCCGAAGCCGCCCTTTATCTTCATCCAGCGCCGCGTTCTCGAGACCATGGCGTACCCAGGGATCAAGAGTTACAGGACGTTCACTTTGGAAACCCGCACGATATCCGCGCAGAAATCTCGATTTCGAACGGGATTCAGATCAGTGTAGAGACTGAGGAGGATGCTCATGTTCCCGTTAAGCTTTAACACCCAATGTTTGCGGAATCTCCCCCTGGGCAGAGCAATCGAAGAAACCGCCCAAGCTGGATATGAGGGGATAGACCTGGCCTATCGCGATGAACACCTGCACCCTTTCGATGTCACGCGGGAGCAGTTGGACGAGTTGAAAGACCTGTTTGCCAGGCTGCCGATCAAGCCGGCCGCTTTGTCTTCCGGGGGGCCGTTTGTCGTGAGCGATGATGCCTTCGAGCCCTCGTTGATTTCCCCGGACCAGGAAGCGCGCAATGAAAGAATCAATGTCATCAACGCCGCGCTTGAGATGGCCAACGACCTCTCCATACCGGTTGTCCAATTCGTAAGCGGAATCCGGCAGGCAGGTGTTTCTGCTGAAGAAGCGACAGAGATGTTGACGGAAGGGATACGCGCTTGCCTGAAGAGTGCCGGCGACGCGGTCCTGGTACTCGAGCCCGAGGCGCAGCTGCCGGCATCCATGGGCGGCGGCCGCTGCTTCATAGAAACGACGAGTCAAGCAGTTCCCATCATCAAGGAGATCGATTCTCCTCAGTTCAGGCTGAATATGGACATAACCCATGTCCAGTGTTGTGAGGACGACCTATTGCAGCGTGTCGCAGATGCGGCGCCTTATACCAGGCACATCCACATCGCAGACATTAAGGGGAAGGTGCATCATCACGAGATTCCGGGAGAAGGTGACATAGACCTTCGTTCTGTGCTGCAAGTGCTCCAAGACGCGAACTATGAGCACTATCTGAGCGTCGAATTGCACGCGCATGCAGATGAATGGGAAAGGGCCCTCTACCAGAGCCGAGAGTATCTGCTGGAACGGATGCAAGCCTCTGAAGGATGAGGATTGGTATTCCAGATGTACTCATGCCCCTATGCCGGTGCATGTTCAATTTGATACCGCCACTTTTGACACCGGTAGCTCCCAGGGAATGTTGCGTCTCGCGCTGACCCGACGCCATGGCAAAACGGGAAAGAGCGCGCTTTCCAACTGAACGCATATTTGCTGCCCTCCATCGTCATTGATCACCTCGTGCGGGCTGCTCATGCAAAGCGTCACATAGGTCAGATCGCCAAACCGGGCCGCTGCACGCGCATAGGAGGGCATCCCGGCGCTCCTCATCCCCAGCGCTTGTGCTACGGTGGCAGGGGGCCGGCCAAGCGCCGGCGGATGGGGTCGTTGATCCAGGAGGGATAATCACCTGCTCACCCGCTGGACAGCGGAGAAAGGCTCGCTTGATTTTCACCTCCTCTTCGGCGTCGACCACCGTACAGGTTCTCCGCCCGTTCGACTTCATCTCCTTCCCACACTGCGGACAGACTGTTTCCTCCTACCTCCCGTCCCCGTGTTGCGACAGCAACTGCGCCAGCATCGCGCCCATCAGCTCCCGGCGCAAACGCGCCATCTTGTCTGTTTGTTCGTCAAAGGTCGCTTGTGGATGCGCTTCCCCCCCGCCCACATCTCGTCTAACACCTCCTCCGCGCCGCCCAAAAATTTCGCCTTCGCCTCGTCTCTTTTGATCTTCCTCCCCTTTCACCCTTTACGCCCGCTCTATTCAGTCTAAACCTCTTCTCACTACAAGAATCTGGGATTCACCCGTTGTGAAGGGTGCATGCAGGATTAGGGGTTGCCCAGAGTAGCGGGCTGCGGATCCCAGTGTAACTGCCCAGAGGTAGCCAGAAACTCACCCCCATTTTCGGATGCACCCATTGTGAATTGTGAAGGGTGCATCGCAAATTATTGTCCGCCAAGTGAGGCCAGGCAATTGGCCAGACTGAAGCCACCACTGGTCAATCAAACCCGGCAAAAATCTGGGATATACCCATTGTAAACGGGAACTTGACAAGGGAACCAAATTATGTCATATTATCAACAGATAAACTGGGGGTGGCAGATAAGGTTGGCAGACCGGGAACGACTGTCCTGTGCGCTGGTTTTGTGCACAGCCGGGCCCTCAGCGTCACCACGCTGGGCCATGTTCACGAAACAGGCTCAGGACATTTTCTTTTGCCGCAATTGAGGAAAAAAGGAGGAGGTGGTAGTGGAAGTCAAGACGCAACGAGGCCTCTGCTTATCCAGGTAACTGTCCCTAAATGGCGGAGCGATTTCAAGCAATCCCATACTGATCTGTCGAACGAAACCGCTAAGTCAGGAGCGGTCAGTTACTAAGGGGCCGGATGGAACCGTCGGGCAAGCCTGGCGGATGTACAACAAGAAAATCGCTGCTGGATAGTTAAGGGGGAAAACCATGGAAACCAAAAAGATGATGTCTCGCCGTGACTTTTTGCGTGTCTCGGCACTCGGTTCCGCAGGGGCCCTGGCAGCGGCCTGCGCCCCACCTTCCGAACCGGCCGTGGTAGAGGTGACCCGCGTGGTGGAGGTCGCTGCTCCAGCCCAGCAACGCACCACAGTCCGTATAGGCGGCTGGTGGGGTGACTTGGGCCGTCTGTTTGCGCCCATTCTCATGGACAAGACCAACACGAACATAGTTTATGAGTACGCAAACTGGCCCCAATGGCACGAGAAAATGTTGCTTCAGTTGGCCGCTGCCACGGCGCCCGACTACCTGTGTATCGGCCACCCGTGGATGGGTGCTCTCTTCCCGAAAGACCAACTGTTGCCCTTGAATCCCTACCTGGAGGCGTACGGTTTTGACCGCGACCTGTACTACTGGGATCCCATTGAGGACGTAAGCGGTTACGGGGACGACATCCTGTGCCTTGAGCAGTTCCCAGGCGTGGGCAACGCGTTCTACATCAACCGAGAGATGACTGACGAACTGGGCATCACCGATATGCTGCCGACTGTAGACAAGCCTGACTACGACACATGGACTTGGGATGATATGGTCGAGTTTCTCGAGGCCGGAACGAAGAAAAGGGCCGACGGAACGGTGGAGCAGTGGGGGTGCGCCCAAAACATGAGCCGCAACTGGCTCGAGTGGATTTACAGCAATGGGGCGCAGCGCTACGACAGCATGTGGGGCAAAGGGGACGAGACCGTGTGTACTCTGGACTCGCCCGAGGCGATTGAGGCCATGGACAAGGCCGTACAGGTGGTCAAAGATGAACTTTGCTACCTGGAGCTTCTCAGCGGCCCGATTGAGGGAGGGGCCTACCAGGGTAGGAAAGCGGTGAGTCACTACGGTCCGATTGGCGTCGGATGGCTCCGCACCGAGGAGATGGGTTGGGAGCAGTTGTACATCAAGGGACCGGTCCTCCAGGAGCGGTACACCATGGCCGGCCAGAACTTCATGGGTATAAACAAAGCGTCCGAGGTACCCGACGCGGCCCTGGATGTACTCTTTGCCTGGATGATGGACGAGGATGTTGCCCGCCGGTACATCCGCATCGAAGGGCTGACGCCGGCCTACAATAGCCGGAAGTGGCACGACGAATTGGAGGAAGGCTCCGAGCTCTCGATCGTGACGGCCATCGGTCTGTCGCGCTGGCCGCGCTTTACTCGCTTCCCCGACAAGGCGGCGACGGTCGTCTATCCGGGGCAGTCCGGGTTCAAGGTCGGTTCATACCTGAACAATGCCATGCATTCAGCCATGGAGTCTGCTGTACTTGGCAAACAAACGACCGAGGAGGCGGTGAAGCAGGCGGTCGCTGAAATCAATGCCGAACTGGAGAGCGCGATTTAGGGCATATTGGTTCAGTGAGTGTCGCGGACATGCGGGCAGGGTTGGTGATACCAACCCTGCCTGGCGGCTTCGTACTGACGTGCAGTGCATTGGATAGATAAGGTTTGAATTTAACGATGGCGAGTCAAGTGACGACAAGGAAGCGCAATTGGTGGAGGACGCTGGCCGGCCGGGAAGCGATCGCCGGTTACATCAGCATTTCCCCCTGGTTGTTGGGTTTTCTGTTCTTTGGAATCGCGCCGCTGATTGCTGCGGCCTACTATTCGCTGACGAACTTCGAGATCCTGACGCCGCCGCGGTTCATTGGCCACGATAACTTCGTGAAGATGTTCACAAAAGACAGACTCTTCTGGCAGTCATTGAAGGTCACAATCATCTTTACGTTGGTGACTGTGCCACTGGGCACCGCCCTAGGCTATGGCATGGCCGTTTTACTCAACCAGAAAGTCAGGGGGCTTTCCCTCTGGCGCACCGGCTTTTATCTGCCGGCGGTGGTCCCGGGTCTGGCAGCGGCCTATCTCTTTTCATACGTGTTCGCGCATGACTTTGGGTTGGCTGACAGCATCCTCAAGACCTTCGGTATCAATAATCCACCCAATTGGTACGGTTCGACGGAGTGGGCGCTGCCGACGCTGATGATGCTGCATCTGTGGGGGGCGGGCGCCGGGCTGATCCTGTTTCTGTCCGCATTGCAGGGGGTGCCGACGGCGCTCTACGACGCGGGCAAGGTGGATGGCGCCAACGCCTGGGCCCGATTCCGGCACATCACCCTGCCCATGACGTCCCCGGTGATCCTGTTCAGTCTCATCATTGGCATCATCGGCTCGTTCCAGATCTTTACCAGTGCCTTAATCGTCACCGAAGGCGGCCCGGTCAACTCGACCCTGTTCTATGTGCTCTATCTCTATCGCAGGGGTTGGGAGCAGTTTCAGATGGGGTATGCGGCCGCCCTGGCCTGGGTTCTCTTCATCATCATCCTCAGCCTGACAATCCTTGTCCTGAGGACATCCGCGCGCTGGGTCTACTATGGAGAAGAGTAGAACGTGAGCAACGCTGCCGCAAGCTCCGTCACAAAGTCTGCCCAGGATCGAAGAGGCAGGAATGAGCAGTTGAGTCGTCGGGCTGTCAATCTGTTGGGGCGCGGTCTAATCTACCTGACATTGGCGGTGGGCGTGGTGCTCTTCATGCTGCCTGTGGTTTGGCTGGTGGGCGGTTCGCTCAAGCCGGTGGAACAGGTCTTCACCGTACCACCTACTTTTTTTCCGCGGCCCGTCCTATGGAGCAACTATGCCGAAGCTTTGGCTAAATTCCCCTTCTGGGTAGGGTTGAGGAACACGATGACGATTGTCGTGGGCGTTCTGGTCGGGCGTGTGCTGACTGCCTCGCTGGTGGCGTATGGTTTTGCCCGCCTGCGCTTTCCCGGGCGCGGCGCTCTCTTTGTCGTGGTGCTGGCGACGATGATGATTCCGTATCACGTGGTGCTGCTCCCACAGTATCTGATCTTCCGCGGTCTGGGTTGGCTGAACACGGCCCTACCGATCATCGTGCCGAACTGGTTTGGTGGCGGGGCCTTTTTCATCTTCATGTTGCGTCAATTCTTCAGGTCCCTTAACAGCGAGATTGACGAGGCGGCGCGCATTGACGGTTGCGGCTTCTTTTCTACGCTCTGGCAGATCATCCTGCCCCAGTCCTTACCAGCCATCGGAACATTGGCCATCTTCACCTTCATGTGGGAGTGGAACGACTTCCTGGCGCCGCTCATCTACCTGAATACCCCGGATAAGATGACGCTGGCTGTCGCCCTGCGGCAATGGCAGTTTGACACGGATGCGACTTACCGGGAAGCCACCTGGCCTGAACTGATGGTTATGTCCACCATCCTGACCATTCCACCGGTATTGGTCTTCTTCTTCCTACAGCGTCGCTTCATCCAGGGCGTCGTTATCACCGGCGTCAAAGGCTGATTGGGCGCACGGGATCAGCGAGGTTAGTTGCAAGGTGGACCAGCCGATCTTCAGGCTTCAGCTCAATGCCCTGAAGACTTGAAAGAGTAGCCCTGCGACAAGCTCAGGATGAGTATCCTGAGTAGCGCGAACGAGGTGACGGGCGTATCGAAGGGTACTGGTTTGCTCAGTTAGTCACCACGAACCACGCTACGATACGGCCTCCGTTGCAATACGGCCTCCTGACTTAGCTACCATGGTCACCACAATGCGAAACAAGCTAGTGGAAATGGACTGCGGCCTTTTTGATGATGGCTGATCCTGACCAGAACGTGTCTAGCAGTCTACCCTGACGATCGGCACGCCGAAACCAGATTCAGGAGGGCGCTCCCACACCGTTCGGCGGCCCAGGATGCGGACCTCGGCCCAGAGTTGCCCGACGGTTAGCTCTGTAAGCCAATCGGCTGTAACCTCACGAAAGGAGAATGTTGATTACCATGGGCGACATGCGCAATGCGGGATGGAAGCGAGGGGATCCTATCCGGTACATTCGGGAGGAGATTCCTGAGTTCGACGTGCCTCCCTATGAGGGAGAACGGTATGAGGCGCTGGTTCCGGACACGCTTGACCTGCAAGAGCGGGCCGCGCTGGCGATCAACGGGCTGACCGGGCCCACCGATCCCGAGGCCGACTATGAGGTTTATTGGATGGTATCCTTCACGCACAACCCGGCAATGATGCTTCACGACTGGTGCGATTTTTCGTCGGTGCAGCCCGAGTTCATGGAGGCGCTGCCCTTGATGCGGCTGGTCAGTGGCTCGAGGCAGAATGAGCAGGTGGAGCGGCGTTGGATGGAGGTGCTACTGCATATGGAGGGGCCGGATGGCGTGATCTACGTCCCCACTGTGGGCCGGCCCTGGGCGCGCATCAATGGCTTGTTTGGCAGCGCCGACGTGGATCATTTTGCCAACCCATATTACATCGGCCCCCTGTGGAGCGCGATGACTCTGTTCCACTTGCGGGATGGCAGTGGCTTGTGGGAAGAGGCGACTAAGCGGGTGGTCGATGGATTGGCGGCGCAGGCCATCGAGCGGGAGGGGTATGCATACTTCCCGCTGGTTCTCGTGCCGGGCCAACCGGTCGATCCCAATACGGAGATTCCGACCGGCCTCCAGGCCAGTCTGGTGGGATGGCTGGCCCAGGGGCTCGCCAAGGTGTACCGTGTTCTGGGCTACGAGCCAGCGTTAGAACTGGCGGGCAAACTATGTCGGTATCTGAAAGACCACGGCCAATACCATGCTGCCGACGGATCATTCCTGCCCGACTCCCCGGACGGAGGCCCCAAGGCTCACTTTGTCCACCATCTCGTCGGTCTCGTGGGCATGTTGGAATACGGCATGGTCAGTGGGGACCAGGAGATGATCGATTTCGCCCATAAAGGGTTTCAGTATGGGATGAGGCATGGTGACACGCTGATCGGATACTTTCCTGAGAACATTGACACGCCCCAGTTGGAGCACTCGGAGATCTGCGAAGTTGCCTATATGATCATGCTGGCGCTGAAGCTGACGGAAGCGGGGGTTGGGGACTATTGGGACGAAGCCGACCGCTGGACGCGCAATATGCTGGCCGAAGGGCAATTGTTGCGCACCGACTGGATCGAGCGCATTCCTGGGGCCGGGCTCAAGTGGGAACGCCAAAGCGATATCCCACGCTCGGTGATTGACGAGACCTACCAAACCACTGAGCGGGTCGCGGAGCGCAACTTGGGGGCATTTGCCGGCTGGCCGACGGCCAATGACTGGTATGTGGGAGCCGGGCCGGGGATTATGCATTGCTGCACCTATAGGGGATCGCGAGTGATCTACTTCCTGTGGGACCGTATATTGCAGCATGACAATGGTCAGCTGCGGGTGAACCTGCTGCTCAATCGGGCGTCCCCGTGGGCGGACGTGGACAGCCACATTCCCTACGTGGGGCAGGTGGACGTACGGATCAAGCAACCGGTGGAGCTGTGGCTACGGATACCCGAGTGGGTGCAGCCGGCCGAAGCGCGGGTGCAGGTGAACGGTGCAGAACGGACCGTGAGCTGGGAGGGGCGGTACGCCAGAGTCGGGGCGGTGAAGCCGGACGATGTGGCGACGCTGACCTTCCCGATCGGCGAGCGGGCCGAGACGGTGTACATCGAGAAGGAGCGATACACGCTGGTACGGAAGGGGAACGAGGTGGTCGCGATTGATCCACCGGGACAGTACTGTCCCTTGTATCAGCGGGATCACTATCGCGTCAACAGCACGCGCTGGCGCAAGATCGAACGCTTTGTTTCTAATGAGCAGATTGATCGATGGGCCAGGTGGACATGAACATGAATGTCAGACTTGGAAGTGCGCCGGCCGCTTGGGGCGTTTCATTCGCCAGCGATCCCAAACAGACGCCTTGGACGCGCTATCTGGATGAGGTTGCCGAGGCCGGCTATACCTGGACGGAGCTTGGCCCATACGGCTATCTTCCCACGGACCAAAGCAGGCTGGAGCGCGAACTGGGCCAGCGCAATCTCAAACTGGCCGGCGCAGTCATCATGCCCGTACTGGAGGAGCGCGCGGCGTGGCCTGAGATCGAGCGAATGGTTCTCGACCTGGGTGAGTTGCTCGCGGGCCTGGGCGCCAAATACCTCGTTCTGATCGATGACCTCTATACCGATCAGCACACCGGCAAACCTGTAGCGGCGCCCACGCTCGACGAGGAATCCTGGAACATTCTGATCGACGCCAGCCACGCCATCGCGCGCCTCGCCGGGCAGAATTTCGGCCTGCGCACCGTCTTCCATCCTCACGCCGACACGCACGTCGAGTACGAGGAGCAGATCGAAAAGCTCCTCAACGAAACGGACCCGGCGCTCGTTGGTTTGGCGCTGGACACCGGCCATCACGCCTACCGCGGCAGTGATCCGGTGGCATTTATCCGAAAACACCAGGAACGGCTTGAGTACCTTCACTTCAAGAGCGTCGATCCGGAGATGCAGAAGGAGGTGGAGGGCAAAGGCGTCCCCATCGCAGTCACGACCGCACAGGGCTACTTCTGCGAACCATGGCGGGGCGCGGTGGACTTCCCGGCATTGCGCGACCTCTTGGCCGAGTTGAGTTACGACGGCTTTGCGATCGTGGAACATGACATGTACCCGACACCGTTCGACAGACCATTGCCTATCGCCAGGCGGACACGCGCCTACTTCCAGCAGATAGGTCTCGGATAGGCGCAATCATCGAAACCGGAATCGTACCGGAGGTTGGGATTGAACATGCTGCGGCAGACACAGGAGACGAATGCAGCGCGCAATCGGGGTGGGCTGCGCCGGCAAATCGCACGCATCGTTGTCGGGCTGATTGTGTTGCTCCTGATCTTGGGGGCGATAGGATTCGTATATGAAAGCAGCGTCGAGTCGCGTGTCTACCAGCGCTATCCGCCCCCCGGCGCCCGGATTGACGTTGGCGGGTACAAGCTGCACCTGCACTGTACCGGCGAAGGCAGCCCGACGGTCATCGTAGACGCTGCCCCTCAAGGCGGCTCGTTGTACTGGAGTCTGGGGCAGCCGAAGGTCGCTACCTCCACGCGCATCTGCACGTATGATCGCGCCGGGTATGGATGGAGCGACCCTAGCCCTTCTCGACGCAGCAGTACCGAGATGGTGATCGAACTCCGCACGCTGCTCGGCCGCGCGCAAGTTGAACCCCCCTACGTGCTGGTCGGGCATGGGCTGGGCGGGTTGTACATGCAGCACTTTGCGATGCTGCACCCCGACGATGTAGCTGGCATCGTGCTGATCGCCTCCGATCATCCGGAATACGAGACCCATATGCCCGAACCGGTGAGCCGGGTTGAAGCCGCCAACATCAACGCCTTGACGGGCCGGCGGCTGCTTGCCCGGCTGAGCGTCTTGCGTCTGCTCGGCAATGCCGGGCAGATCGAGTTCCCGGCGGAATTTGACCTGCTGCCGCCCGAATTGCGCGCGACCGCCAAAGAATTCTGGATCTACAATGCGCAGGTTTACGCTACGCTGGCCGCAGAAAGTCGCCGGACGATGTTGCAAGAGAGCCGGGCGCAGGTGCGGCGGCTTTCACCGGGCGTTGCGTCCTGGCTGCCCGATGTGCCACTGCTCGTCATCACGCACGGAATCCCCGGTCATCGCGTGCCGGGTCTCGACTCCGAACTGGCCGTGGAAGAGGAGCGTGTCTGGCAGGAAATGCAGCAGGATATGGCGGCTCAGGGGCACCCGTTGCGCGGGGAGTCGCTGGTCGCTGAACAGAGCGCGTTCAGCGATATTCCCCTGAAGCAGCCTGATCTGATCATCGCTGCCATTCTAGAGGTCGTTGACGCGGCCCGATAGAGGACGTAAGGAGGCAAGACGGATGGAGATCAATCGCCGGCAATTCCTTGAGCAGGGGTATCTCATCCTGCGCAACGTCGTCCCGCCGGACGAGCTGGACGAGTTGCGCGCAAGCTACGAAATCATGGTCGAACGCCAGAAGGCAGTCTGGGCACGCGAACGCCAACCTGGCGATCCGCCAGGCGGCGTCTGGGAGTCCGCGCCCCAGCCGCGCCTGAGGCTCCACGATACGCCGGAGCTGATCGACCAAAAGACGGTCGGCGCGATAGAGTTCTGGTTTCACGAAAACACGCTCGGTGTCAGCAGCCAACTGCTGAACATGCCGGGAACGGCCCACAGTGAGATGTTTTTGCTGTGCAGCCCGGTACGCGACCACGGACCCGCCAAATGGCACCGCGATATCCATCCGATCGATACGGCGCCCCTGGAGGGCTACGTGAGAGACCTGCTGGAAAACGGACCCAGACATTTGCAATGGAACATTGCACTCTACGACGACGATGTGCTGTGGGTGGTACCGGGTAGCCACCATCGGCTGAACACCGAAGAAGAAAACCGCATGTTGTCGGCAAATCCGAGGGCGCCTTTGCCGGGCGGCGTCACGGCGGAGCTGAAGGCAGGTGACGGTGTGGTGTATGTCAGCCCTGGCATTCTGCATTGGGGCAGCAACTACAGCAGCAAGTTACGGCGTACAATCCATGGAACCTATGCCATCTTGACGGCCTACAAAGACTTGAGCTTCAGCAGGTACTTGTCCGGTTCGGCCCGAGCAGTTTTTGAGCGCTGGACCGAGCGGAGCCAGCGGATGCAAGACGTCACCGAAGCAACGCTGCGGGCCGCCATACAGAAGGATGCCGTAGCCTACCGTGAAAACCTGGACAAGCTCCATCCAGGGATCGGTGAAAATGGAAAGCTGTTGCTAACGGTCTTCCTGTCCAAGGCAGCCCATTTAATCTATCTGTTGAGGTGTTCTGAGCCTGTCAAGGGATCAGAGGCAGGCCGTCTTGAGGGTGTTCCGGCGGGCCTGTCGATGTGGCTGACGCGGGCGCATCCGAACAGCCTGAACTGGGGGCCGCAGTTCGCCGAGCGTTTCTCGTCGGAGGAATCGCAGGCGCTATGGGAACGCTTCAAGAGGCTCGATGCCAGGATGCAGGCAGATGAAGAGCAATTCGCGCCCGGCCTGCTTGCGGAACCTATGAAGTACCACTTCAATGAAATGCCGGCCGATTTGAATGTTGAGGCCTTCATAGCCGGCTGGGGTAGATAACGCAAACTGAATATCAGCGGAGCTTTGTAGTTTAACAGCTGTTCTATTGTCAAAGGAGCAGATTGATGGAGACGACGACATTCCGGCGCATGACGCCTGAGCAGAGGCAACGGTGGGATGAAGATGGCTATCTGACTATCAAGAACGCTCTTTCAGCAGAGGAGGTAACGGAGCTGGTCGCTGAAGTAGACCGTCTGGATGAAGCGTCACAGCGTCTGGGCCGCGATCCCAACACGCTGCTCCACGTTGTCAACATCATCAACGCGGCGACTGAGGGCCTGTTTCAATCTGAGCCGGGAAATAGCGGCACCATACTGCGCCATGAACCCTGCGAGGCTTTCTTAAACTTGATCGACCATCCCAGCCATTTGGGTATTGTATGCGAGTTGATTGGCGCCGCCATCCAGTTGTCTTGGGCGGAGGCAATGGTGCGCCCGCCAAGCCCAGCGCCGGCCAACCGATGGCATAAAGATGGCTCCAAACCGTACTATTTTGCCAGCGTTGACAGACTGACACCGCTGCAATGGGCGCGAATCGGCTTCTTTCTGACCGACGTCGACAAGCCCGATATGGGCAACTTCACGGTCGTTCCCGGCAGTCATCGCAACGGCTTTCCCAGGTTGCCGCAGGGCTTGGAGCAGGCTCTGACGATCACTTCATTTAGAAAATTCACACAGGTAGAACAGATCGACGCCGGCGTTCCGGGGGCGCGACAACTGACGGTAGAAGCCGGCGACGCGGTCCTGTTTCACAACGCGCTGTGGCACTGTGTCCCGCGCAACACCTCGAACGTTCGGCGGAGGAATTTGTGGTATGTCTACACGCCGGTGTGGCAGCGGCTGGGCGATCGGACAGAGAATTCGCCTGAACTGTTGGCAAAGTGCAACGCGGTGCGCCGGCAGTTGCTTGGTACAATGGTAGACCCAAGCACGAACGGTGGAATTCATCCTACCGATGAAGACGTGCCGCTGGTCGGTCTGTTCGAAGGAAAGAGCTTCCAGGAAACCATGGACGCGGTGGATGAAGAATACATCCGCGCGACGCAGCGGTAACAGAGTGGAGAGCATTTGTGAATGAAACAACCGCCAGATTTCGACTTGTCAACCGAACCGACTGAGAACTGCTCCTCTACAGTCCCATCTCGTACAGCTTTGCGATCTTCTCCTTGCGCCGCGGCCCTGCCGTCTCCATCAGCCGGTCGGTGAACGTGCGCTTGCCGTACCGCTGATTGACCCGCATCAGATAGCCGTACAGCCACGTCTCCTCCCAGGCCATCCTGGGATAGGCCGCCCAGTTGAAGGTGAACATCCGGCGGCCCACTGCGCCGCCCCACGACGAATGCCACAGGCGGTGGTCGAAGGCGACGACGTCGCCCGGCGAAGAGTCCAGCGGCATTCGCCCCGGCACGTCGGGGGAGTGGGTATCGAAGATGCCGTCAGCGACCGACTGGTGCAGCTGCCGCGAATACTCCGGATGGTGGCTGCCGGGGATCACGCTCAGGCAACCCTCGCCCTCGCATACAGGGTCGCAGTAGAAGGCCGTCTTCATCGTCGCAAAAGTGTGCAACCCGCCGCCGTCGGCGTGCCAGCGCGTATCTCCCACGTACAGGTTACCGTCGTTGCCGCCCATGTAGAGGCTGCCCTCGCCCAACAGCCCGTCCACGACGTCCAGCAGCCGCCCATCGTCCAGCAGCGGGTAGAACGACTCCGGGTCCTCCTCGATGATCGGCATCACCTCTTGCCGCTCGTTGCCGTCAAAGTCCTCGCCGCCGCGCACCTTTCGCAACGCGCGTTCGAGCGCCTGGGCGTAGAACTCGATCTCCTGCGCGCCGAAAAGCTGCCGGAAGACAACATAGCCGAACGTTTGAAAATGCTGGCGCTGTTCGTCGCTGACGGTGGTTCCCTGCTGTTTCATACCTCTCCTCCTGGTGCTTACTGTTCCGGCAGACGAAAGATGCGGCGGGCATTCAGCCCCAATATCTTCGCCTTTTGCGCCGGTGTGATGCGGGCGAATAGAACTCGACCCAGCTGCGGGGCCGCGCTCATGAAGGCAACGTCCGTTCCCCAGAGAATCTTATCCTCCAATCCACCGTCCACAAAGTACTCGATCATACCGCGAGGACATCCCGAATAACAGGTCTCGATGACCACGTTCTCGTATTCCTTGCCTACCTGAAGATAGATCTCAGGATCCGCGATCCCCGCGTGGGCCATGATCCAGGTCACAGTTGGAAAACGCGAAAACAGCGATTCGTACTCGAGGATGTCCTTGCCCCCCGCGTGCGCCAGCACGGGCAGGTTATGCGCGGCGGCAAACGCCCATACCAGGTCGTAACAGGGCTCTTCGTAATTTGTGCCCTGCATGGAGTGCACCTTAACGCCGCGCATACCGGCGTCGAGGCAGCGCTCCAGCTCCACCTCCGCCTCGGCCGGGTACTGCGGATTGACCACCATATAGCCGAAGAACCGGCCCGGGTAGCGTTGCAGAGCGTCGATCACCAGGTCGTTGCCCTTAAGGATTCCGCTCATCGCAGCCGGAATGGCGCTGACCGCGGCCACGTCGACACCCAGCTGGTCCATCACAGGCACCACCGTCTCCACCGAGGTGTCGAGCGATTTGAGGCGGCGCGTCGGGCCCAGATGACAGTGACAGTCCATCACGAATAGACCGTCCAGCGGTGTACCTGCCTTGCCATGTTGCGCAAAAATGTCGTCAACGCTCATATCTCCACCTCGTTGAGAATGCGTTCCAAATTGCCGCCCGCGATCGCCTCCTTGGCTTCAGCGGACAGATCGGCATAGGTCAGCGCCGCGATCGAAGAGCCGCCCTCGCACTTCGGGTAGCTGCTGCCAAATACCATTCTGTCGTGTCCGAAGCGGCTGCACAGGTCCTCCAGTCCGAGGTGCACGCCGTAGATCGCGCTCACGCAGGGCACCAGGTTCTGATGCTGTTCCATCAGCGGGTACAGAATGGGGTTGCGACCCAACCGCGGCGTCTCCAGCAGAACGATCGGCAGCCCCGGAAACTCTGTCAGAACCGTCTTCAGCGTATTCGCAGGGACCTCTTCATACCGTATCAGGAGCGGCATACGATACTTCTCCAGCGCGCCGAGCAGCTTGCCCGAACACCAGGGATCAAGCAGGTAAAAGGCATCGCGATCACCGAGCGAAGTCCATGCGGCGCGCACCTGCCGCGCGCGCATCAGATCGACCATCTTCACAGGGTCGAATTCGCCCTCCAGGCCGTCCGGCGTGACATACCAGGCCGGAAGCAGTTGGTCGTGGCCCGCCACCTCCTCCATCAAGGCATCGTTGCCGTTCTCGTGGTCGGCTTCCAGGCAGAGACGGTGCCGCACCAGCGCACGGCCGATCTCCAGGCGCTCCATTTCAGCCAGCAGGTCGCTCAGATCAGGGGTTACGCCCGGCAAAGGCACCGTCGGCAGCCCCAGCAGACAGTCGCCGTCAAGGTAGTTCATGGTTGTCTCCACCACTGAGATCGACCACATCACTTTCGCTGTGTCCCTCGATGTGGCAATTCTCGAACCTCACGCCCTCCAGGCCGGGACCAATGTAGACGCCGATTCGCTGCCTCTTTTGCCCTTGCGGCCGCATGTCGCGAATGCGGCAGCCTTCAAGTTGCGTGTCATGGGCGTCACCGCAAATGTAGAAACCATACCCCTCCTCTGGACCGCCGTTGTCCTCAATGACACAGTTCTCGAACCGGTTGCGATAGGTCCGATAGGTATCGCTGCGGTAGAAGACGCCGTGGCCATTGCCGCGCACGACGTTGTCGGCAAAGAGGTTTTCGCCGTCCTTGTGACCTATCGAAATCCCCGCACCGCGATTGCCACTTATCTCGTTGCCCTGATACAGCCCGTGCTGGGCGCTGAAACAGAGGTTGAGGCCGTCACTATTTGAAAGCCCGGCAAACCCGTTTTCAAAAATGCGGCAGTTCATGACGACGGCGTTCTGGCTGCCGGTGCCGATGTGAATGCCCAGGCGCGCGTTTTCGTGAACGAAACAACCTTCCATCACAATGTCATCGCTCTGATTGAGACTGATCCCGTCAGCGTTCACATCATAGACGCGACAGTTGGCGACACGGCCGCCTTTGACGCGCAGGAGATAGATTCCACCGTCCGTCCAGCTGTCGATCAGGGGATTCCCTGCGCTGTTGCCGTCTACGGCCAGATTCTCTACGGCCACGTTCTCGACATCAACTCCATATACGACGGGAAAGGTGATCTGGGCAAATGCCCCTCTGCCGACCATCTGCGTCGTCTCCAGGTTTTTGCTGAAACGCAGTGTGGCGCCCGATTTCCAGATGACCGTGCGCACAGACACCAGGTGTTGCACTGCGTGCGTTTCGTCACCAATGCTGACACCCATTCCCACCTCGAAGCCGTCCGCATCCACCAAGGTGACGGACGACTCGTGCATGTCGGCGTCAAAGCGCAAATTTGACCGTATCGCATCGCACTTCCTCAGCACCGTCCTGTCACCCTGGCCCCGCAGCACGACGTTCCTGCGCAGATAGAGGGCATCGCTGATCTGGAACTCGCCTTCCGTCAGTTCCACCGTGCCACCGCCCAGACCGGCCGCATAGTCCAGCGCCGCCTGCACCGCCCGGTTGTCAAGACCGGGAATGTCCGCTCCGGGCGCGCCCACCTTCACATGGATCTGGGACGCCCCCGGCGCCGCCCTGCCATCCCGCTCGATTCGACGATCGCCGGCCATATTCTCAAACTCCTGCTGAAAGATGGTAGCGCGAACGGGCCGCGGCGCTGAAACAGACCGCTCCCTCCTCGACCTGAGCCTCGATCTCAGCTGACGGCCCACCTGCGCCGTCCAGACGGACAAGAGTCGCTCCCGTCCAGTCTTCCCCACAAATCCTGATCTCAGCCTCCAAATCACCCTGATGTCCGAGCACGTAGCCGCCCCCTCTCGCCCGCTCCAGGTAGAGCGTGGTCATCTTGTCGGCCTGCAGCCGGAATTCCCCGCGTTCCACGTAGGTGCCATTCACCGCGTAGAGAAAGTCCGGCATCCGGCCCATCTCTCCGTTCCCGCACGACAGGTATGCGATCTGGCCGTTGAAGACTATGTCGCCGTAAAGCTGCGGACCCCACGAATAGGCCAGCAGAAAGTAGTGCGTGCCATTCTGCTTTTGTACGGCCAGGCCCACTCCCTGCGGTCCTCGCAGAATCGAACCGGGCGGATATGACGGCGACTTTTCCACTGGAAGATCGCGCACCTGAGTGATCGATGGCTCACCCCTATATGGCTCGAGCACCGACTTGAAAATCGTCTGCTGCGTTCTGCCGCGCGCGATCACCATCGGCATCCTCTCAGCGATGCCCGTGCCAAGACCCTCTCCGGTGATGACCTCCATCTCGCCAGCACCGAGCATTGTCAACCTGATGCCCTGGTCTTCGCCGGTCCATCTCCCCTGCCACGACTCCGATGCCGGCAGACCGCGTCTCACGTTGGTGACATACTGGTAACCGTTTACCTCGCCCAGCGGCGCATCCTGCGTGACCATCCTCTCATCGGTCTGAAACTCGCCGAAGTTATGGTATGCCCAATCATACACCTTGCCACCCTGGCACCGGAAGATATCCACGATGAACGAGTCGTCGAGCAGGGCCAGCGTTCTCCTCATCCTCGGCACCTGCACCGGCACCTCGAAGCATCTGTCGTCGGGTGCAGGCGTGGCATCCGCAATCTTAGCGCGCGGGCTGATCTGAAACAGGTTCAGCCGTCCGCCCATGTAATGCGAACGCTCATCGACCACGACCGTGTTGTGACTCAGCGCCTGCTGATACCACTGGGGCCATTGGGGCAGGCGGTAGTCGCACGAGCCAAGGTCCGGCGCCTGAAGCCTGCCGTTGGCATAGAGGATGATGTTGAGGCTGTCCGGGTGGCCGTGCGTGCTGCCGTAGGGGCCATAGTTCATCAGGACGTAGAGCGGGTCATTGCCGCGGTCGCCGCGCAGTACGGCAAAGTTGGGGGCCAGGTTGACGCTCTCCTGAGCGGCAGGCTTTTTGCCAGGCCAGGTCGGCGTCAAACTCAGGGCTACGTCGAATGGGGATGCCGTCCAGAATGGCTGCGAGCTTCTGGCTGCCTCCCTGTACGAGGGCTGATCGGCCCGGCCCGCCCGCCTGGACGCTTCAGAATCTTCCCCGGCGGCGGGAACGCCGCCCAGCCCGGTAACCACGCCCGGGATCAGCAAAGGGGCTACGACCTCATCGCCCGTGCGCGCATAATAGAGCTCGGCCAGACCGCGCAGACGCTCCAGGCTGTCGCCAAAGCGGCCGTCGCCGATGGCGGGAAGCGAGCCGTCGGGGAGGGCAAGCTGCAGCGGCACGCGAAACATGCGCCGGAACTTCTCGTTCTCGTAAAGATTGATGCCAGAATGCCAGGCCGCTTCCACCAGGTGGATGCTCGTGTTGATCACGCCGATGTGGTACAGGGGCGAGCCTTCCCACCACAGACCGTTTTCGAGTACTCCTTCGGCCATCAGGCGGTTGAAGCCCGTGGGCCCATTGAGCGCGTAGTGGACCAGCTCCTCATCGCCGACGAGCAGTCCCAGAACACCGACGCCCGAATCTCTCATCGCCTCGAAGTTGCAGCCGACCACAACCCTGTCCGCCTGCTGCGACCCTTGCCCGATCGCCATGAAGTGCCCCGCCGCACGGAAAAGATCACGCTCCACCTTCTGTCTTTCTTCGTCAGACAGAGCCCCGCCAGCGCAGATCAGATCGTAGGCCGCGGCCAGCGCCAGTGCATAGCGCGCGTCGTCCAGCAGTTCCCGGCCCAGTTTCGCCATGTTGATGACCGGCAGATCGGCGTAGCGGTCGGCGTATTCCAGCAGAATGCGCGCCGCCTCCTCCGCGCTGCGCAAAGAGCCGAAAACAGCATAGTTCAGCGCAAGGTCTCTGGCCGTATAGGCTATCTTCTGGTGCGTGAATGCCCGCCAGCCCTGGTCGTACTTGCCCCCGCTGTAGATCCTCCCGCAACGCGGACAGACGTGCTCATGCGGTGTCTCAGAATTGTAGGTCAGGTGCGTACCGTCTCGATCACAGACGTAGATCAGGGAGCCTTCGGCCCCTTTCTCAGGGATAGCCAGTGGGTTACGGAACCACTCGTCCACGGACTGCCCGATCTGCACCAGCTGCCTGTGCTGGTAGCTCCCCTCCTGCGCCGCCAGCGCCCTGATCTTCTCCACCTCTGCAGGGCTGAGAAAGAGAAACGGATGCTCCTGCTGCTTGAGCTCTATCTTCGTCATCGGCGGCGGCGTCCCTCGCGCCATGGCACAACCTCCTCCGCTTCAATCAGCCTTGGGCCGCAGCGGTCAACATGCCTTCTGCCAGATGTTCCGGCAGGAAAGGACAGAGTGCCGCTATCGACGTAGCAGGAGAAACACAACGATCTGTTTCCCGGACCCGGTTCTGTCTTTCAGAAACAGGGGGCACAGGAGAAACAGTTCTTCTGTGCCCCCTTACTTCAACGCTCCGATTCAGGCGCCGCAGGCCTGACATCCGGCCGCATCTCGGACGGTCCGGCTCCGATTCGTCATGCAGATGGCGGGCAGCGCCTGCCTCTCCACTACTCCATCGGCATGTCTTCGTGGATCCCAGTGATGGGATCGCCTGCGGCCGTCGACTGCTCCAGGGCGCTCTCGACAACCTCCTGCCCCTTGAGCCGGGTCATAATCTCGTCCACGTAGTCATCCCACTCGTCCAGCGAACGCTCACCGACGATGAACTTGACCTCGTTCGAGACGATGTGCTTCTGAATGCTCACCCACAGGTCGGGGTCGGGTGTCACCGTGGCCCAGTCGTAGATGACCTGGTCCTCGATCGCCATCGCGTCCTCCATCCAGACGAGATGGTAGTCGGCTTGGCGGACAGTTCGGCCATCAACGTCGTCCCATGTCCACTCGTAGACAATGCGGCGTTCATCAGGGTGGAAGCCGCAATAGAGGTTGTTGGCGTCGGTGACCAGCGGAATCTCCCACCAGGGGCCGTGATGTCCCTTCATGCCCCGACTCTCCCGCTCATCCGTCAGGTCCTCGCGCGTCGTCTGGGAAACAAAAAAGCCGTCCTCATGCTTCCATGAATACAGCTCGCGTGCTTCGTAATTTTCGCAGATATAACCCATCGAGCGGCTCAGAATGCTGCCGAGACATGTACCGGCGATCGCGGTCTGGTCCCAGAAATGCAACAGCCGCTTCAGCTTGCCCTCGTCCTCCAGCAGATGGGTGCCGATCTGAATGTTCCCGCTCGGCAGACGGGGGGGCCGTCGACGCGACTCACCGGTCGGGCCTTCGAGATACAACGCAGGCTCGAACAGTTCGTAGTCGTCAATGCGGAAGCCCATCTTCGCTGTCCAGAAGGTCCACATATCGTCAACCCAGACGCCGATGTCGCCCTTGTGCTGACGGTCGAAATAGCGCGTGGCATCGATTGTGTACCAGTCCGGCGGCAGCCCGTTGGCGTCGGCCATCTCCTTCGCCCACGCCAGGAAGTCCCTGCGGCCCGGCATCACATTGCCCAGGACCAGCTGGCCGTCATAGATGGCGAACCCGTCCGGCGCCGTCCACAGGCCGCCCAGGCGGCTGAGGTTGCCCAGCGGCCTGCTGTCCTTGTTGATGCCGCGGAAGATCATGCCGTAGGTGTCGTCCTCGCCGTTGCCGTCGGGGTCGTTCTGCGCGAAAGCAATCACGATCTCCTTCAGCTCATCCGTGGTCGTCGGCATCTCCATGCCCAGGTTTTCCAGCCAGTCCTGGCGGATGAAGATCCCGTGCGGGTTGTACAGACCGCCCGGAGGGCGAACGAAGGCAATGATTCCGCCGTCGTACATGGCGCGTTTGTGCGCCGCTTCGAACCCGCCGTAACGCGACATGTGTGTCACGTAGTTGGGCATGTACTTCTTGATATACGGTGTCAGGTCAGCAACCGCCACGCCATCATCAACCAGCTTGACTCTCTCCGGCCATGACATGCCGTAACCCCACGTGTCCACCACGTCGCCGGCGGCCAACATCAGGTTCAGCTGTTGGAACGGATTCTTGGCCAGCTGATATTGGAAATCGATGTTCATTTCCTCGTTGATGTAGGCGTTCACCCAGCTCTTGTCCGCACCGTCCACTTCGCCCAGGCCGTACGGGTCGCTGGCAAGCCACACGATCGGGTAGTGCTGCGACATGTCATCATAGTCGTAGAAAGAGGCCGGCGCGGGCTCGATGTAACAGGCGCCCGAGGCCTCCTCCAGTTCCATGGCCAGTGTCACGGCGGCGTCATCGGCCATTGCCATCTCTTCGGCCATTCCCTCGCCGTCGGCCGCCCCGGTATCGGCCGGTGTCTCCGGCCCGGCGGCGCACGCCGCCAGCAGGCCGGCAACAACCATCACCGTGACAATCACCCATAGAGTCCTGTGGTTCTTAGCCATCGTGTTCACCTCTCCTTGGGATGCTTGCAGTGCGGGCCGCTCGTCGACCCGCGAATTCACGGACCTCCTCGATTGCGCCCATGCCTGTTTACAGCTCGCAGACCGCGCTTCCCGGGGCGCAATGCGGGAAATAGGGAAGCGGAAGCATAGGGTTGCCAGCCCTGTTTACCCGCCTCGGCCATAGCGCCTTCCTCATCTGCCTTCCCCCCTTCGTCACCCCCCGGTGACCACTCGAGGCCGCTGCCGTTAACGCCGTTAGCCCTTGATTGCGCCTCCCAACATGCCGGCGGCGAAATGTTTCTGCAAGAATGGATAAACAAGCAGGATGGGAATGGTTGCCACGACAACCGTCGCCATCTTCATCGCCTGCGATGGTATCGCCTCCCAGACCTCCGGTCCCAGCGTATCAGCGTCCGCCCCCGCTTGCTGCGCGCCGGACGAAAAGCGCTCCATCGATGTCAGCGCCTGTTGCAGCACGAATGCGATCGTGTGGAGACTCGACTTCGGCACAAAAATCACGTTGGTCAGAAAGTCGTTCCAATATCCTACCGCAGTAAACAAGCCCAGCGCGGCAAAAACCGGCAGGGACAGGGGCAATATGATGCGCCAGAGGACACCCAGGGCGGACGCGCCGTCGATAATAGCCGCCTCCTCCAATTCGGGCGGCAACGCCAGGAAAAATTGGCGAAAGATCAGAATGCTCCATGCCCCGGCTGCGCCAGGTATCACCATCACCCAGAATGTGTTCACCATTTTCAGGCTGCGCAGAAGAAGATAGTAGGGGATCAGACCCGGCCCGAACAGAAACGCTATCAGCACCAGCAGCACGAAAAACCTGTATCCCGGCAAAAACGTTTTGGATAGGGCGTAACCGGCCGCGCTGGAGATGATCAGGTGCAGAAACGTGCCGACAAGTACACGCGCCACCGTGACCATCAGCGCATGCGGGATCTCACCCTGGGCAATGATCAGTTTGTAGGCGGTCCAAGTAAAATGGCTGGGAATCAGCACATAGCCGCCGCGCAGGTTCAACTCACGAATGGGTGTGATCGAAATGGACAAGACGTATAGAAAGGGGACCAGGCAGACCAGGGCCACTATGACGACGATCAGATGCGCGCACACCTGGTACAATCTCTCGCTGAGCGTCATTCGTATTGTCATTCTGAACGCCCTCCCTCTTACCAGATGCCCCGGCCGGCATAACGCTTGGCCAGTTTATTGGCCGAAAGTATCAGGAACAGACCGATCACCGATTTGAAGAACCCGACCGCGGTCGCCACCGAGAAATCTGCCGCCAGCAGCCCGCGCCGGTAGACCCATGTGTCGATGATGTCACCTACATCATAGGTGAGAGGACCGTAGAACAGATACACCTGTTCAAAGCCGGCATTGAGCAGATTTGCCAGGCTGAGCGTGAGCAGCAGCGCCACAACCGGCCGAATGCCGGGCAGCGTGATGTACCAGATGCGGTGATGCCAGTCCGCACCATCAACCGTCGCAGCCTCGTAGAGCTCCGGTTCTATGCCCGACAGCGCCGCCAGGTAGATGATCGTGCCCCAGCCCACCTCCTTCCAGATGGCCGTGCCAACCAGCAGCGAACGGAACAGCTTGCTCGACGCGATCGGGTCCGGCGGGTCAAAGCCGATATCGCGCAAAAGACTGATGATCACGCCGTCGGCAGGGTTCAGCAGAGCCAGCACAATCCCGTACACGACCGCCCAGGAGATAAAGTGGGGCAGATAGGTCACCGACTGCGCGACTCGTCGGACTCTGTGCAGACGGAGATCGTGCGTGATAATCGCCAGAAAGATGGGCGGAAAGAAACCCGCAACCAGGCGGTAAACGCTTATGATCACCGTGTTCCTGATTACCGGCCAGAAGTCGGGACTCTCGACAGCAACCCTTATGTTGTCAAGACCGTTCCAGGGGCTGCCCCCAATCCCCTTCAGAATCTTGTAGTCCTTGAAGACCAGGGGAATCGTCAAGGCGATGGGAACAAACTGGAAGACGACAAACCAGAGAATTGCCGGGGCCAGCAATGCATACAACAGCCAGTACTTCTGCAGGTTTGCCAGCACAATATCTGCCGCGCCGGCCTCCCCATAGCGCCAGCGCTGCCTGAGTCGCTCTATCGGTGACCCGGCCTCGCCGGCGGGGGGGCCGGACCGCGCACTCCTCTCCATTGTGGCGCTCCTTTCTACGCGCTTCGCCGCCCTTGTCGCCCGTCTTCAAGCGGCGTCAGCTCATACTTCCATCAGGCATCGGAGTCGAAAGCAGCTCTGCCAGAACCGCCTTGATTCGGCTCTCAAACGCCTCCGTGCACCAGCAGAACGTGCTGACCTCGTATCCGCCCTCGGCAAAACTCCTGGCAAGCGGGAGATATAGAAAGTTGTCACCGCAATTGCCCGCCAACGCGAGGAACTCATCCGGGATGAGCGACTGCGCGAAGAGCTGATATTCAACAAATGGCTCGCCCGGCAGAAACAGTATTCTGATTGGCCCTGTCCGCAGCAAGGACAGATGATATGACGAGTTTTCGACGTTTTCGAAACAGGTCAGCAGGACAGCCTTCTGGAGCCTCTGAAAACGGCCCAAGCCTTCATCGTCGATCAGACGCAGCAGCTCCTCTCTGCCTACCTGCTGGCGCGGGAACGGGAAGTCGTTCACGTGCCAGTGCAGCGATTGCGCCTCTTCCCAACGCATCGCGTCAAGGTTCAGGCTGATCCCATCCGCCAGGATCTGTCCAAACTTGAGCAGGTTGCCTTCCAGATCGGTTGTGGACGAGTACTTGCCAGCGGCCACGTTGCCGCCAGCTCCCGTGAAGAAAGCATGGAGTCCGTCGCGACAGCGTCCCGCCGCGATCCTCAGCGCTTCGCCCGGCGCGTCGGCGCTGTACATGTCTCTGCCGTTCGAGACCTGGGGATGCGTTGCATAGAAACTCATCGACCCCGCAATTTTCTCCTCCGAATCTTTGAATGCGACCGTCCTGAGCATCGGATCGATGACCCCTGCAGGCTCATCTCTGAGCGCAGCGTCTTCGCAGCGGCTGGATCGCATATCGCCAACTGTCCCGTCGCGTCGCAGGACCCTTCTGTTCGAGGCGAAGCCATGAACTCTGGTCTCGTTGTAACCCAAGGAGGAGATCGTAGCCATGCCGTCGAGAGATTCTGCAGCAGCCTGGGCGCAACTCTGCACCAACCCTGCCCACCACTGCCTGGGGTAGGTCTTGCAATGGAGATATGCTTCGATCTCGAAGTTCAAGAGCGGCGTATCGTGCTGATGGACGCAATGAATGATGACGTGCTTAGGGCTGACGTCAGTGGCCTCGGCAAGCGCCCCCGCCAGTTCGTCATAGGCGCTGTTCATCAGTCCGCAGTAATCCAATGCCGCAATCAAACATCTGACCTGCCCGTCATCCAGGACGAACCCCCGTAGATAGAGCGGGTCTCTGACAGCGACAGTAGCGCCGATATCGCCGAACGATACGGGGCATCCAACCGGCGGTGTGCAGTCAACCGTGAATGTGCCTAGTTTCAACAAGCTGCCTGACCTTTCCTTCATGCCGGCGCACGGCATGCCGCACGCATACCAAAAACGTCCTGCCTGCAGGCAGGACGAGGCACTCGTCTGATTCCGATCCTGGTCTGTGCGAGGCGAAGAGGCAGTTGGAGATGGAAGCGCCGGGGCAACTCTGACAGGTCGCAGATCGCTTCGCGCCTAAATTCGCACCGGGGCAAGGCGTGTCGGACGTCAGCGCCGTGCGCGGGGACTGGAGCACGGGGGCCCAGCCAAACTCTGCCGCCGCCTCAAATCCATGCGGCGCACCCCTGCCGGCAACTCGTCCGCTTGCTCGCCAGCGCGGAACTGGGGCCAGTCCCTTTCCTAACAGGAAGAGGCGAGAGTATCTGCCGGCCGCCAGCTGGATTCGAGTAACCTGGGTCGCCGCCATTTGAAAGAGGTCTCCTCTTTCGAAGGCAATCCAGCGACACGACGAACGCCAATCAACCTACGTTCACTTTCAAGTGACATATCCATTATAGGTCTAACGGGACGTAGGTGCAACAAGAATTTAAGATATAGTTGTTAATGGAAACGCCGGACACGGTTTCATCGAATCGCAGAACGCTGCCCTTCCGAGCGCGGCTCCCTCGCGGCGACCTCCTGCGGGATCTCCCGCCATCCCCGCGACACTTTGATGAAGGCTCCGACATACTGCTCCATCAGCGCCTCCGTGCCCTGGGGAAAGGTCGGCAGGCCCAAAAGCCGCGAATGCAGCCCCTCCGTGACCGGCAAATGGGTTGCCGCGGGGGCCACCTCCTCCTGCAAAAGACGGGAAAGGGACGCACGCGCCTCTGCATAGACAGGCTGAAGATGCTGGATAAAGTACCTTTCGCGCCCGACCTGGACGCCCTCCGCCCGCAGCGCCGCGACGACGCTGTCGATCCCCTTGCCTCCCAGCGCCTCGGCATGATAGTGGAGCCGGTACCCATAGTAGACTCGCTTGCTGTCGGGCGGGACGGCAATTGGCTCAAAGCCGTCGATCTGCGACAGGGCCTGGTCCAGATAAGCCATGTTGCGATTGCGCGCCGCATTGAGTTCCTCCAACCGCGCAAGCCGCACCCTGGCCATCGCCGCCGAGGCGGGGTGTATTCGATACTTGAAACCCAACCCTGTCACAGAATATTGGCGATAGTCCGACTCCTCCGGCAGCCCGGACAGCCTCTCGTAATGGCCAAGAGCCATAGCCCTCTCGTAATAGGCCCGCGTGTCAGTCACCACCATGCCGCCTTCGATCGCCGGAAGAAGCTTGGAAGCCTGAAAGCTGAAACAGCCAACGTCCCCGATCGTGCCGGCCTGGCGCCCCCTGTACTCGGCCGCGTGCGCGTGCGCGGCATCTTCGATTACCTTCAGGTCGTGCCGCGCCGCGACCTCCATGATCCGGTCCATCTCGCAGGGAAGACCAAACATGTGCACGACGATGATCGCCTTGGTCTTGGCAGTGACCTGACGCTCCACGTCGGCCGGGTCGAGGTTCGTTGTGTGTCCGTCCACCTCCGCGAAAACGGGCACCGCGTTCAGGGCCACCACCGGCATGCAGCTGGCCCAATAGGTGAAGGAGGGCACGATCACCTCATCGCCCGGCTCGATGCCAACCGCAAACAACGCAGCATGGATGGCTGCCGTCCCGCTGATGTGGGCCAGGGCATAGCTGCTGCCCGTATAGTCGGCGAACTCTTCCTCCAAACGGTAGCCTTCGTCGTAGCAGCCGTAATTCGGCGCCTTCAAAACCCGTTCAATCGCTGAGATCTCCTCGTCGCCAACGTTTGGCCAGGCCGTGGCCTCGGTCTGGTCTGAAGTGACGGCCTGCGGTCCGCCGCAAATGGCAAGCTGCTCCATCATTTGACCCTCTTTTTTCCCTATTGAACCTGCTGTTCAGGATCGTCAGTACTGCCAATCTCCGCCATCTGCTGCCGGATAACTCGCCCTGCGCCCCAATTGATCAGCAGCGCGCTGACCGAAAAACTCATTATCAGCAGCATAAACGGCTGCACCCAGGCCAGCGCGAAGGGCAGAAGGGCCGCGATGGTCAGGCAGAAAGACCAGAACGGGCGCCCCAACGCCAGCCGCGCCGCCGTGCTGAGCAGAGCGCGCAGCGACATCTCCTCTGTTGTGACGAGCAGCGGCCACAGATAGAGATTCGCCATGAGGCCTACCTCGGCCACAAGCGCGACCACGATCAGCGCCGGCCATGCCCAGAAAGTGTCCGTTGCTGTCAAAACCATGAAATCAACGTAAGCGATGGCCGCAATCCCAAGGTCAAGCACGACTACTGCAGTGCTGGCCCGCCAGTGCCGCCGCATCCCCCCGAAAAAGTCGGCAAACAGGTTGGATGTCTGCCCGCGGGACCAGGGGGCCATGGCCGCGAAAAGCCCAGCTGTGGCCGCGGGCAGGGTGACGATAGGTGCTGCCAGCAGTAGCCAGAGCAGATTGGCCAGAATGACCGCACTGACCCCGTCTATGAAGTCAGCCAGACGCGGATAGCGCTCGCGGTAGGCGTACATCGGCAGGCTCCGAACCGCTCGCCGCTGGCAGTTGGGGCGGGACACAGGAGGCCCCGGTCTCCTGCGGCCCTGTTACAGCGATTTAACGGGCATAATCAAGGCGATAACTTGACTTTCCCGCCGCCTCAAATGTGAGAGTCCCTTCCTTGACACCCGCGTCCACCCCTTCAGACCGGTTTCCTTCTTCGTCAAGGCGGCGGACCTCCACCGCGTCCCATGCCGCCCCTGCGATTTCAATCCTCGCCTGCATTTCGCTCTGGTTGGCCAGGACGTACGCGCCAGCGGCAACGCGCTGCATGTGAAGGCTGATCATCCGATCGGTACGCAGGCGAAACCGGCCCCGCTCCAGCCTGGACCCGTGTGTGGCGCACAAATAGCGCGGCATCGCCCCCTCATCGTAGTCCCCCCGGTCAAAGGAGAGGAAGGCCAGTTGGCCGTTGAAGGTGATATCGTCGAAGCCCTTCTCGCCCCAGGCATAGCCGAGCAGGAAGCAGTGGACTGCGCCGCCCCGCTTTTCGACCTTCAAGCCGACCCCCTCCGTCCCCTGCTGGCGGGAGCCGGAGGGAAAGGAGGACACCCTCCTCACCGCCATATCCGTTACGCGGTCGATCGAAGGCTCGCCGCGGAACGGTTCAAGCACCGCCTTGAAGATCGTGTCCCGCTGGCGGCCGCGGGCAAGAACCAACGGCACTGTTTCATCTATGTGGGGGCCCAGCCCCTCCCCTGTAATGATCTCCAAATCCTGGGCGCCGACCATGGTCAGCTTCAACCCCTGCCCTTCGCTCCGCCAGCTCCCGCTCCAGCTTTCGCCAGGCGTCTTGCGGCGCTGTACGTTCTTGATGTGTTGGTAGCCGTTTATCTCCCCCAAGCGGGATTCCGGCTCGGAGCGCTCGCTCTCCGTCTCGAAACTCCCGAAATTGTGATAGACCCAGTCGAACACCTGCCCCTGCTGGACGCGGAAAATGTCCACGAGAAAGGAGTCATCCAGCAGGGCCACGGTTCTGACGCATCCTGCCGCTCACCTGGAAGGGAACGTCATCGCTCCAACGGTCGGTGACCGGCGAGGCATCGGCGACTTTGGCGCCCGGGCTGGTGTAGAACAGATTGAGGCGCGCACCCGTGTGCTGCGACCGCCCGTCCACCACGACGGTGTTATGACTGAGCGTCTGCTGGTACCATTCACGCCACTCGGGCAGACGGTAGTCGCAACCGTGGCCGAAGTCCGGGGCCTGAAGCCTGCCGTTGGCATAGAGGATAATGCTGAGGCGGTCGGGATGACCGTGTGTGCCGCCGTGCGGACCGTAGTCCAGCAACAAGTAGACCGGCTCCACCTGCGGACTGGAGCGCAAAATCGCGAAATTGGGAGCCATGTTGACGCTCTGCGGCGCCTCGGGCCTGTTATCCGGCCAGTCAGGCGTCAGCCACAGGGCCAGGTCAAATGGATCGTTCGGCGTGTTGAACCCTGTGATCTCGCCGGGGGCCAATAGCGGCTCCACGACAGGGTCGCCCGTGCGCGCGTAGTAGACCTCGGCCAGTCTCCTGAACCGGTCCTCAACCTTGGTCTCGAGGTCGAGCCCGTCGTTCGTGGCAGGCAGCGTATTGTCGGGCAGGGCTGCCAGCAGAGGGCGCCCGAAACATGCTCCTGAAGCGCTCGTTCGTGTACAGATCGATGTCCGAGTGCCACGCCGCTTCCGCCAGATGGAGAAAAACGTTGACAACCGCGGCATGATAACCGAACGAGCCTTCCCACCAGAGGCCGCTGTCAAGTACACCCTCGGCCGCCAGCCGGTTGAAACCGACCGGGCCGTTGATTGCAAAATCAGCCAGTTCCTTGCTGCCCAGGAACACCGCCAGGGCGCCGACCCCCGCCGCCACGCCGGCCTGAAAGTTGCTGATCCCCCCGCCCACGCGGTCTGCCATCATCATGCCGTGCGCGATCTGTATGAGCCGCGCGGTTTCCAGCAGGAGGTCCTGCTCGATGTGCAATTTTTGCGCTTGGCTGAGTACCCCGCTGTCGCAGATCAAATCGTAGGCCGCGGCCATACCCAGACCACTGCGCCAGTCATCCCACATCTCCCGCCCAACTTTGGAGAGATTGACCACCGGAAAGCCGGCATAGCGGTCGGCGTACGCCAGAAGGATGGTGGCCGCCTCGCGGGCGTACAGCTCTTCGTCGGTCAGGGCGTAGGTCAGCGCCAGGTCGCGCGCCGCGACGGCAATGCGGGCATGCGTGAAGGCGCGCCAGACGCGGTCATAGGTGCCGCCGCTGTATGCCCGGCCGCACTTGGGGCAAATGTGCTCGCGCGGTTTCTCCGGATCGTAGATGAGCTCACTCGAATCCACGCTGCAAACATAGACCAGCGCACCCTCCGCGCCCTGACTGGGTATCGCTGACGGCTTTTCCAGCCATGCCTCGGCGCCGGCCTTCGTCTCCGCAAAGCGCCTGTGCTGATAGCTCCCCTCCCGCCGCGTCAGCTCCCGGACCCGCGCCAGCTCGGCGCGGTTGACAAAGAGGCGCGGGTGCTCCCGCTTCTCCAGCAAGGGTTCGATAGATAGCACGGTCATCTGATCAGGCTCCTTCAGTTTCCGGCGCCGCGAGGGGACGGCGTAACGAGCGCTACAGGACGCGGCAAAACGGCGGCCAACGCTTTCGCGGCCGCAAAAGGCAAAATCCCCCTCGCGCTGGCAACATCGCCGCCTCCTTCAACGAACGCAGCGGCACAACGGCGCCGGCACGACTTTGCGAGGAACATTCCGCGCCGGTCAAGGGCGGTTGCGGGAGCAAAGGCCGTTCAGGACGGAGGAAGGGCTGCGCGATACAGTTGCTTTTCGACAAATGGGGCAGACGCCGCGCTCCGGCTCAACCCTTCACGCCGGTTACGACTACGCCCTGGATGAAGTATCGCTGCAGGAAGAAGAAGACCAGCACCGGCGGGATCGGAAGTCAGACTATTGTGCAATCTACTCTGGCGTTTCACCTCCTTTCGCGGCAATCGGTCGTAGCGTGTATGGGGATGTGGAATACCTGCTGGTGACCGAAGACTACGCTATCGCTGATTCTGGGCTTCATTCGCACGGCCCGCATCGTAAGCCACCTGGCAGACTGCAATGTGCGTCGGCGCAGGCGACGCGTTTCGATACGATTTTCGAATGGGATAGAGAGACGGGACACTGGCCTGTACGATTGTTGTCAGCATACCATGCTGGTTCTGACCTGTCAATGCTGTCCGAAAAGGGGCCAGGGCAATCGCGAACCTGAAAATTTTCGGCTACGCTCGCGATTGCCCTGACAGCCGGGTGCGTTCCTGAGGAGGGGATGAGGTTCTGACTCACCTTTGGGCAGCTACGCCGGCTTCGGCAGTCTGCTGGCCTGAATGCCCCCAAATCCGGGATCCACCCCGGCAACCACCGAAATGCTGGCGACGGCTAGGTTCAGAGCAGCAATGCTCCTGGTATGATCGCCACCTTCAGATCGATGCACTCGCGGCCGAAGCCACCGTCGGGACGCTCTTGCGAGGACATATAGGTCACGATCGCCTCTCCGCTGCGCAGGAATGTACAGTCCAAGTTCGTGTACTCGTAGCCGGTCTCGTTCTCGATATCGAAGAGATAGTGCCAGCGGTGGCCGCCATCGTGGGAGACAGCCACCGAAAGGGGCGTACGTACACCCAGATGATGGTGCCGCGGGTTATATTGGCTGTTGTTCCAGAGCAAGACGGCGCGGTTCGTAGCGGGGATCCGGCGGATGCAGGTGCAAGACTCCGGCGCGCGCAATCCAGTCGTCTGTGCCATAGACCATGTTTCGCCCGCGTCGTTGGATCTCGCCAGAAACACGCTGCCCAACTGAGTGCGCAGTGACATGACCAACTCGCCGCTCGCCAGTTCGGCGACCGATGGCTCGCTGGCGCCGACCAATGGCAGGAACACATCACCGCGTGATTGACGCCATGTCCGCCCGTTGTCATCGCTGAGGTAGGCGGCAGCCCGCTCCATCTGCGTCCAGCGATACAGCCCTCCCTCTGCCATCCAGCAGAAGGGCAGAAGCAAGCTGCCGCTGGACAGGCGCACCAGAGACGATGCACCCCCCTGCAGGCGGCAGACATGGAACTCGGCGCCGCTCCAGATCGGTTGTGGCACAGAAAAAGTCTCGCCTTCGTCGATCGAACGGCATAGCATCATGGAGCTACTGGTCACCGAATGCATGCGCAGATACCCCAAGAGCAACTCGCCGGGAATCTGGCACAGAAATGGGGACATCACATTCAGGTCACCCGGCTCGATGTCTGCTCTCAGGGTCTCTTCACCCCAACTGCGACCACCGTCCGGCGAGACCTGGGTATAGATGCGGGCAGACCCGAAATCGTTACCCGCCTCCGGACCGGCGCTGTAGCTGTGGTAGGTGACCAACAGGCTGCCATCAGACCGCTCGACCACCGAGGCTGTATCGCTGCGTGGACGTTCCGCCCTGCCCTTGACAATGGTGCTGTAACTGATTGCGGTGGGGATCATCGACGCTTCTCTGCCGAGGTCTGCGATCACGTTGCGGGTATCCAGGCTTCGAACTCCTGCGCTGGCGGCAGTTGGGGATCGGGGACCCAAGGCTTCAGGGGTGAGAGCAACAACGGCTCCGGCGTAATCCCGACCACCGTGTTCCCCAGCCAATCGACGATGTACGGCGCATGGCTGATGTCGACCCACTGCCGGAACCGCAGCAGCGGATAGGTCACCGTCAGCTCCTCCCCTGCTGTAGCAGCGGCGAAGCGCAGGTAGTCGCCTCGCCACTCAGGCTCAACTGCCCGACTTGCGCGATAGGTACGCGCCTCTGCCCTGGGCGCCCATGCCGGGGGTCGCACATACACGTCGCCGGGTATTTTCGCCACCACGGTCACCCGCCCTTCCTCGGGCAGAAAGGAGACCACCCTGGCCTCAGGCGCATCCCGGTTGAGCGACATGTTGACGTAGATCCCATCGGCCTCCCGTCTGACGATGTTCTGCCAGGCCTGATGCAGCGCGCGCGGGCCTTCTCCCTGACAGCAGCCGACAATGCTGATATGCGGTCCGCGAAACAGGCGGAAATGGTCCAAGACCAAGTCATTGGGCGAAGGGTTAGCGAAACCTCCTTCCAGATCCTTAAGCCTGCGCAGCCCATCTTCGGCGTGGTCCGATTGCCCCTGCTGCTGGCGCAGGAAGCGGTACAAGGCCTCAAATGCCGGCGTAATGAAGAACTGCGCCCCCCGCAGGTAGTTGCGCACCGTTCGCTCCACATCGTCCCAGTAGCCGACGTAGCCGGCCCGCGCCAGCCAGGCCGCCATGTCCAGGCGATCGGCGATGCAGCAAGTTTCGGCGTAGTGGATGCGGTGCGCCAAGTCAGCGTCGGGACTGTCCAACTGATAGGAGCGGACGCGGGTCAACTCAGGCACCCAGCCGTAGTCGGAACCCTGGCAAACAATAAAGTCCAACACGCGTTTGGCCCACTCGCTGGCGCGTGGGTCGCGAGTCAGCGCGCCCAGGTAGGCAACGCCGCGCGCCGCGTGCAGATGCAGGTGGACATGATCACAGAAGCTGCCGTCCGGCCCGAAACCCAAATGTCCGACGTTGGGTTGCAACCCGTCGATGAGGCCATAGGACATCGCCTGCCCGAACTCCAGCGCCTCCTCGTCCCCGGTCACTTCCCAGTAACGCAGCACGGCTGTTATCGCCTGGGACGGGTATGCGCTCCAATACCCTTTCTTCCACTGGCCGTCCCGCCACGTCTGTATACCGCCACCTGCGTACCAGGCGCGGCCGGTGTCCCAGCTTGCCAGGCTGCGCAGTCCCTCGAACAAGCGGCGCGACAGAGCTTTGGTCTCCCCGTCACCGGTGCGGGCATGGGTCTCGACCACCCCTTCCAGCGTCTTGGCGGTTGTCCAGGTGCTGGCGGCCGGCTGCCCATCCCAATGCAAGTGACGGTTGGCCTGGGTCCAACTCAACCCGTCTTCACGCAGATAGCCCAGGATGCGACGGCGGAGGGCCCGCTCCACTTCCAAGCCGTCGCTGCGGCCTGACATTTCGCGCATGAAGATGAAGCACTTGTCCATGCGCGCGTCTGTGTCGCCGGACGCGGTCCGGTCGTGGGTGTCGAACACAGGCGGATAGCCCAGCGGGTCCTGGCAAAAACGACACTCATAGTCCATATGTGGTTTGGGGTTATGGATAAGATAGTTCAGGTTCCAGTGTGCCATCTCCTCCAGGCTCAGGTCGGGCGAAGGGCGCGCGTCTGCCAGCGGCTCGATCTGTTCCGGCCTGCTCCGCTGCAAGACCTGTATGTCGGCGATGTCCCCGCCAAATCCGGCAGGGCGAATCCTGCCGGTCTCGGTATGTTGACGTTGCCATGCCTCGAATGAGACGCTTCCGACTGCCACCCAAGGGTCGTTGTCTCCCGATTGCTGTGAATCTGACATAGAGAATCCTGGTTTTCCAAACAGTATCACGAGTCTGAAAACCGCTTGGAGAACCTTCCTCCTTTCTCCGATTCCGGGGTGTATACCAAGGTACTAAGACGCGAAGAGAAATGACACGGGGGAACGCTTCAAACCTACCCCTTGATTGGCTCCAAACCGGTAGAGGTCGTTCACTCAGCGCGTCGGCCAATTGAATGATCAGGGAGACACAGCCCACTCCCCTATCGGACGGTGCAACCATTCGCGAAACCTGCGAGGTTGCACCGTCCGAACTTGCCCTATGCGCCGGGCGCGTCTGACGCAGATGGAGCTTCTTGATACGACCCGGTCAACCTGTTCGGGGCCCAAAGGCTTGCGAAGTCTGGGTTGTCGGAATCCCGACAGGTTCTCTGCTCAGAAGCCTGGCCTATTCCAGCCGCCACAAGTGCGACGCATCGTAGGCTCCGCTGCCGTTCCATATGAAATCGTGCGCCCTCGTCGAGACCGGCGCTTCGAAGATCCAGCGCCAGATAGGGATGGTGGCCACTTCGTTCATCAGCAGCAATTCCAATGCTTGAAAGGCTTCTGCCCGTTTCTGCGGATCCGTAGTCGCAGCGGCCGCGTCGATCAGCTTATCCGCCTCGGGATTGGCGAAGTTGGTCCAGTTGGCGCCAGCCTGGCCCTTTCCCATCTCACGGGAGTCGAAGTAGCGCGCCGCGCCGGATGGGCTGGCATAGTTGACCCCGCCTCCGCGGACGTGGTAATTCCCCGAGAACAGGTCCTCGTCGAAGGCCGCGCCCTGCTTGATGTCCCACCTGACTTCAATGCCCACTTCTTTCAGATTGGCCTGGAGAAGGACCGATGTATCCTCCTGGCCTGTGCCCCCAGTCAAGATTGGCAACTCGAAGCCGTTGGGCAGCCCGGCCTCGGCAAGCAGCGATTTTGCCTTTTCGATGTCGCGAGGGTGGTAGCTTGTGAGACCTTCCGGCTTCGGGACCCAGGCGTAGTCCCAGTGGCGGTCGCCAGAGAACGGGAAACCCACAAGTTTGGCATAGGCCTCTCTGTCTATGGCCCACATGAGCGCCTGGCGCACCTTGACGTCGTTCAACGGCTCCTGGGCGTGGTTCACCTGGAGGCCGCCGGTGCCAGGCCAGCTCTGGCGAACCATATTGAACTTGTCGGGCTGCTCTCGGAACTGCGGGAGGAGTTTGGGCGGCACCCGCCCTGCAAACTCGAACTCGCCGTTGAGCATCGCCACTCCGGCCGCTTCTGCATCCTCCAGGACATCATGGACGATACGGTCGATGTAGGGCCGTCCAAGGAAGTGATCCGGGTTTGCCTCGAACACGGCCCGCTGTGCGCGGTCGAACTCGACCACGCGGAAAGGCCCGCAGCCGATCATCTTGTCGGCCTTGGTCGCGTAGTCGGATGTCTTCCAATCCTTGGGAGGGATGTCGGCAAGGATGTGCTTGGGCACGATCCACCACCACCAGCCGACGTCAACGATGAAATCGGGGCTGACATTGTTGAACTTCAAGCGCATCTTCTTGTCATTGAGGAGTTCGATACCCGAGATCTTGTCTGCCCCACCCTCACGGAACTCCTTGGCGCCCTGAATCTCTCTCTCCCAGATGCTGCCCAGAAAAGAAGGGGAACCAGGCGCGGTCTGCGAGACGATAGTGAACTCGATGTCTTCGCTGGTGACCGGCTGGCCATCGTGCCACATGGCCTTGGAATGAACCTCCAACTCCAGGGTCGTGTCATCCGCCCACGCCGAAGAGCAGAGATAGTCAACGGGTTCGAACACGTTCGAACGGTTGACCGGCGTGGCCAGATACCTGGCGGCGAAATCCATCCTGGCTGAACCGATCATATTGAGCGGGTCCATGTCCATAGGGACAGCGTGGTGGCGCCAGCGGAAGGTGCCGCCCTGCTTGATCTGCACTGCCGGGGCCCCCACTTCCGTCGCCTGCGGCGCCGCGGGCGCGATGCATCCCGCCGCCAAGGCGCCGATTCCTGCTGCGCCTGCTGCCTTCAAAAACTGACGTCGGTCGATTTGCTTAAGCATTTGAGACGCCTCCTTTTAAGCCGTCAAACTACCACTTGTGACCGCACTTTCACTCCGACAGACATTCCTGTTGGCGTGCGACATGACCACAACCGGTTCCCTTGGTATCCTCACCTCCTTTTATTGGGAACCGCTTCAGGTTTAATCATCCGAGGATGGCCCTTGGATCGATCGCGTCGCGCAGCGCGTCCCCCAGGAAGTTCACGGACAACACAACAAGAGAAATCGTAAGCCCTGGTACCAGCCATTGCCAGGGGCGGTCGATCAAAATGATCAATTGCCGCGCGACGGAGAGCATTGTTCCCCAGCTGGACGTTGGAGGTTGTACGCCCAGGCCGAGGAAGCTGAGCCCGGCCTCCGACAGGATTGCGCCGGCAACACTGAAGGTAGCGCCCACAATGAGAAACGGGATCACGCCGGGCAGGATATGCCGAAAAACGATGCGTGAGTCCTGCGCCCCTACCGTCCTGGCCGCCAACACGTAGTCCAAATTGCGCAGGGCCAGGAACTGACCGCGAACGATGCGAAACATGCCGGTCCATCCGAAGAGACCGATAACAAACATTACATTGAAGATACTTGGCCCGATCATGGCAACGATGGTGATGATGAACAAAAAGGTGGGAAAGCTGCTAACCGTCTCCTGGAAGCGGCTTAGCGTCACGTCAAGCCACCCCTGCCAATACCCGGCGGCGGAGCCGAGCAGGGTAGCAATCCCGATAGAGACTGATGTGGCCACCAGTCCGACGGACATCGAGACGCGGCTGCCGTAAATCAACAAGCTCAGGAGATCGCGTCCCGTGGCGTCTGTGCCCAGCAGGTGGCTCAGGCTTGGAGGAGAGTCTGCCACCTGCATGTCCACCTTGTAGGGATCGTACGGGCTGATGACCGGCGCGAGCAAAGCGACCAGCGCCATCATACCGATGACATATAAGCCCACAACGCCCAATTTGTGCCTCCTGAACTGCATCCAGATAAGGGTTGTGGCACTGCGAGGTTTTTCTACCTCGATTTGGATTGAGGTTCCGCCACCGTTGGATGCACGTCCTGCCTCTATCGCTGGCATGTCAACGTCTCTCGTTCCCCGACTCTGCGTCAAAAGGTGTCGGCGCGACAGAATGAGGAGGGGTCATGCGACCTGGCTGGTGTTGACACGACATCACCGGTGTCATCGAGCGACGGTCAACTCACTCAGTCCCGACGCGCGGGTCCACATACGCGTAGGCAATGTCTGCCAGCAGATTTGCGACCATGATCAAGACAGCGCTCAATAGGGTTGAGCCCATCAGCAGATTGTAGTCAAGCGTCATCACTGCCCTGTAGCTCAACCATCCGATCCCCTGCCAACCGAACAGCACTTCGACGAAGAACGAACCACCGAAAAGTCCAGGCAAGGTGAGTCCGATCAGCGTCACGATTGGGATAAGAACATTGGGAAAGGCATGCCGCATGACGACCGCACGCTCCACTAGCCCTTTGGCTCGGGCAACATTGACATAGTCCTGCCTTATGACTTCAAGCATGGCAGTGCGGGAATAGCGCAGCCAACTGGCGGTCTGCTCCGTCGCCAGCACCAGAGCGGGCAAGGCAAGATGCCACAGCCTGTCGAGAATAGGATGCATCGTCGGGACGGGACTGGTCACGCCATAGGTGGGGAAGAGCCCAAGTCGATAAGCAAGGAAAAATATCGCAAGCAACGCCCAGAAATAGGTCGGAATCGAGAAGCCGATGAACGACAGAAAGGTGAGGAAGTAATCGAGCAGAGAGTATTGCTTCAGTGCGGAAAGCAGGCCCAGTGCCACACCGACGACCATGGCCAGGATGATCGAGGTGGCCATGAGCTGGATACTACGGGAGATGTGCTCCACAAGCACCTTGGCAACCGACTCGGACGTGTAGAAGGACTTTCCAAAGTTGCCTTGCAGGACCTCCGAAAGCCACAAGAGATAGCGGATCGGCAAAGGACGATGCAGTCCAAGCTCCTCCCGAAGCTCTTGCTGCACTTCCTCACTCATGGTTACTTGCATCTCCCCCAGGACCTCAGTATGGAGCATCACCGAGATGGGGTCGCCAGGCGCGCTGTTAAAGACTACGAAGTTGATGATAGTTATCCCGACCAGAACGGGTAAAGCGACAAGCAGGCGTCTTACAAGGTAGTGGCCCATGAGTTATCCACCCCTCTGAAGGACACCTCCCATTGTGGCAACCAATGCACTATCATTTTTCGGTCGTGGTCACAAAGTATGGGATGGTTCTATGGCTTCAAGCTCCATCTGATTGTCAATGACCAGGGTGAATTGCTGGCGGTTCAACTCACGCCCGGCAACATAGATGACCGCATACCGGTCCCACAGATGACCAAAAGGCTGTGGGGCAAGCTGGTCGGCGACCGCGGCTATCTCTCCCAAGCTCTCTTTGAACAACTCTTCGCACGCGGACTGCAATTGATTACGCCCATCCGCAAAAACATGCAGAATCGACTCGTCGTTCTCGAAGACAAACTGCTCACGCGTAAGCGCTTCGTCATCGGGACCATCGTTGACCAGCTCAAGAATATCCCGCAGATTGAACACACCCGTCATCGCAGCACGACCAACTTCATCGTCAATCTCATCGCCGGTCTGATTGCCTACACTTGGCAAGCCAAGAAGCCATCTCTCCTTCTCTCTGAAGATGATATGGCTCTCTTACCGGCAGCATACCATTCTGATTCTGACATGTCAAACATCACAAAAATATAACCTATTGCTGGGGAAAGCCGCTGCCACCCCGATCAACGGATAGAGCGCCAGGCCGGCGGGCCGGCGCACTAAGGCCGATAGGCCCTGATCATCTCGATCAGCAGAGCGATCTGCGCACGGCCCTCCACAGCCGGCGTATGCGGCGTCTCTCCGTTGACGATACAGTCGTGGAAGTGTATCAACTCCAGCTTGAACGCCTCCTCGTAGGAAGCGGTCGTGCGCGAGGCGCGATAGCCGCCGTCGACCATCTCCCACTCCTCCACCACTGTGGCCGCGTTCTTCAGAAACGGGCTGGGGAAGACGATCGAAACGATGCTGTCCGGCGCGTAGACGGTCATGGACTCGTCGAAGACGCGCATGCCCCTGACAAGCGCGGTGTCGAGCACGCAGCGTAAGTTGTCCGGGTAGGCCAGGATGGAGGCATAGGCCGCGCCTCCGTCCCAGATTTCGGTGGATACGACACGCTCCGGCAGCCCGAACGCGCCATCCAGAATGTAAATGTCGTGAATCGAAAGACCCAGCATCAGGCCGTAGGCGCGCAGGACCGCTTCCGGCTGAGCGCCAACCGCGCGTTGCAGGCTCTCCTGGTGAGACCGCTGCATCCTGCCCTTTGCGGCCGCGTCAACGTCATCAACGCGCACAATGTCATAGTGCTCAAGGAACAGCTCGTTGGGGCCGGCCACATCATGCAGACGGATCAGGTGGGGGGCTTGCATCTGCCGGATGCGATGGCGGCCGGCCACGTAGCCGGGGTCGTAGCGTTTGTGATGACCGAGCATGGCAACGCGGCCGCTCTGCGCCTGCGCCTCGAGCAGCTCGTCGGCCTCATCCAGGTTGTTGCACATCGGTTTCTCGATGAAGACGTGCTTGCCCGCCCGCAGCGCATCGGTCGCCGGTTGCGCATGGTCGCGCGTCAGCACCATCACGGCATCCAAGTCGGCGCGTTCGAGCATCTCGCGGTAATCGCTGGTTGTAAACCCGATGCCGCAGCGCGCGGCGACAGCCTGCACGGTGCCGGGCGAAAGATCGCACAGCGCCACAACCTCGAACAGGTCCGGCAACTCGAGCAGATGCGGCAGGTGCATCACCTGCGCGATCATACCGGCGCCGATCAGCCCAATTCCGACCCGTTTGGCGCCCACGGCTTCACTCCTTTTCGTGGGAAGTCTACGCCATCACTGAATCCAGTCGTCTGATTGGAACGCGGCAGAAACGGTTGGCGTCAGTTGCTGAAGCTGGCGACAAAGCCCTCCGCACTCAACGCTGCCGGGACCTCTTCGAAGTAGTAGCGCGTCGCCTCGCCCTGGAAGCCCGGCGTCCACTGTTCCTCCTCGGCCTGCACCAGGTCGTCGACATACTTGAAACGCGCCCACAGCAGTTCGGACTCCTGCACGGTAAAACGGTCGGCCATTGGCCTGCCCCAATGCAGCGTTATCGGATGTATGTGGGTCGCCCAGCCCTGCTCCAGCTCCGGCAAACGGTCGAAATGCGGGCTCTTCAGCTGGTGGATGCGCTTCGCGCTCTTGCTCAGAAAGATGGTGGAGAGCAGTCTTCCCTTTTCGCCGCGACCCGGATGCATGCGCTCCAGGCCGGCGCGGTAGGCCGCGCCGTCGCCGTTGATCACCGCGCGCAGCACCGCCTCTATCTGGTCCAGCGTCTGATCGCTGCGCTCGTTCCAGCGTTTGAATGTCGCCTGCGCCGCGGGTGACAGATGTTCGAGGTAGGAGAGGTCCTCATAGTGGGAGAACTCGGAAAAGCCGCCGTGGATCGTGCGCCGCATCTCGGCGTTGTAGCGGCTGCCCCAGTGCAGCAGCGGCAGAATGTAGGGCACACCGTCGCCCGCCTTCAGATGGACCTGGACCGCGCCGGGCAAGGGCTGGCGGTCATCGGCATTCAGCGCCGCGTTCTCCTCCGCCGTGTTGAAGCGATTGTGGCTGCCCGGCACCACCCACAGAACGCTGTCGTCGTACAGCGGCAGATTCCACTGCACGTAGCGCGGCCCGCTCTCCAGGATGTCGTCGGTGTAGCCCTGCAGCGGCGCGGCGTGGGGCGGATAGAAATCGCGGTGCCAGCCGCGATGACCGCCCGTGTCATGGTCCCGCACCGGGCTGCACATCAGCATCATCTCGGTGACGCCGGCATCCTCCACCCCCAACAGCTGGCTGCTGGCCCCCTGCACGTTCTCGTGCAGCCAGATCTCGACCGCGGCCGCCGTCTGCGCGTCGATCTCATCAGCCATGCCGCCCAGCATGAGGCGCGGCTGGGCGTTGGTCTCCCACTGGCCCCCCGGCGGGTCGTCCGGGCCCCGCTCCCGCGCCCAGATCACCTTCTGCCGCTCAATCAGCAGCTCATACGCCCGCCGCAACGCCTCGAGCTCACCGGGCGGAATGACCTGGCGCAAGATCACAAAGCCGTCTTCCAAAAACTGATCACGGTCGATATTCATAGCTCTTTTTCCTCTTGTAGCTTGCCGGAAGTTGTCCGATCAGATTGTGGGGTGGCCTCACCGGCGCCGCCCAACGGGCATTCGAAGGGGGGACGGACGACCTACCTCTTCAATGCTGCGCCCCGGACCCGGGCGCCAATGCCAAATTTCGCTAATAGCGGAAATGCGGGTCCAGGCTGTCGCGTACTGCGTCGCCAAGCAGAGCGATTACCATCACCGTCACCGCCAGGAACAGGCCCGGAAACGTGGACACCCACCACGCGTTGAACAGATAGCTGCGCCCATCGGCGATCATACTTCCCCAGCTTGGCGTGGGAGGCTGGATCCCCAGTCCCAGAAAGCTCAACGACGACTCCGCCAGGATCATCCGTCCCAGGTCGAGCGCGGCCACAATGACAACCGGGCTGATCACATTCGGAAGCACGTGCCGCATGACAATGCGGCTGTTTTTGGCGCCAAGCGCGCGCGCGCCCTCGACAAACTCCCGCTCCTTCACCGACAGAACCACCCCGCGCACAAGGCGCGCGTAAAGCACCCACCCCGTGACGGTCAGGGCAACGATCAAATTGCGTACGCTCGGGCCCAAGGCCGCTGTCAGGGCCAGCGCCATCAGTATGCCCGGAAAAGCCAGCTGGATGTCCGCCAAGCGCATAATGGCCATGTCCCAGGGACCGCCGAAATATCCAGCAACCAGCCCCAGTCCCACGCCCAGCAGGCCGGCCAGCAAGACACCGCTAATCCCGACAAAGAGCGAGGCGCGTATGCCGAAGATGGCGCGGCTCAGAACATCGCGGCCAAGCTGGTCCGTCCCGAGAATAGCAACCGTACCTTCTTCGAATACAAGGCCGGGGCCCTCCAGTCGGACGTCGGTCTTCTGCAACCCTGGGTCACGCGGCACCAGCAGCGGCGCGAAGACGCCCGCCAACACGAGCGTCAACAGGGCGCAACTCCAGACCAATACCCGGCGCTGACTGCGCGACTGCACCAACCTATGCATGATTTTCCAATTCACAACCCTGCGCTATCAGACCCTTCCCCATCGCGTCGTGGTACCTTGCTGCCGAGATCGAAGCGCGGCGACCCGGGATCCTCACAGCACGCCAGTTTTCGCACCCTTCCGTCATGCTCGTCGCCCCTCAAGCATTCACGCCCCCGGCCGACGGCAGCAACGTGACGTCCGGTCAGGCGAAGCGGATTCTGGGATCAAGGAAAACATAGATCAGATCGATGACCAAGTTAATCGCCACGAAACTGATCGCCACAACCAGCGTCGCCGCCTGGACGACCGCGTAGTCGCGCGAGCTGATGGCAAAGATGATGGTGTTGCCCACGCCCGGCCAGCTGAACACCGTCTCCACAATCACCGAACCGCCCAGAAGATAGCCCAACCGCAGGCCGAAGACGGTGACCACCGGAATCAGCATGTTTTTCAGAGCGTGCCGTCGTACCACAACCGACGGCTTCAAGCCCTTGGCCCGGGCCGTGCGAATATAGTCCTGGCCCAGAATCTCCAGCATACCCGAGCGCACCAGCCGGGTAGTCGCGCCCATCAGTGGCAGCGCCAGCGTCACCGCCGGCAGAATCAGATGCGCCAACGTGTCGCTCCCAAACGTCGGCAGCAGGCGCAGTATGCCCGAGAAAACCAGGATCAGCATCAGCCCGATCCAGAAATCCGGCAGACTCTGTCCCATGACCGTTACGACGCTGATCAGCTGGTCCAACGCCGAATTGGCGCGCAAGGCTGCTGTCACGCCCAACACAAAAGCGGTTACGAGCGCGAGCGCAAGAGCCGCAGTCGCCAGCCTGATCGTTGCCGGCAGCCGCTGAATGATCATTTCAAGCGCCGGCTGCCCGGAGTAGGTCGAACTACCCAAGTCACCTCCGGCAGCCTGGCGCAGAAATATCATGTACTGTTCCGGGATGGAGCGGTCAAGACCAAGCCGCTCTCGAAGCTGCTCGACCTCTTCCTTGGTGGCATCCACCCCCAGGAACGCGTTCGCCGGGTCCCCGGGGACGAGACGCATGACGACGAACACCATCGTCACCACACCCCAAACCACGAAGATAGCCAGCGCCAGTCGCCTGATAAGATAAGCAGCCATTCCGGTTCGGCGATTGTTGACGGCCGATCATGCAAGTCGACAGCCGCTACTCCTCTAGCCGGACACCCACATGTCGGCAAAACGGGGCGGCTCGTCCGGCCACGGCTCGAATCCCTGCACGCGCGCGTTCAGGCCGTACGTCGCGATGTCCTCAAACAGCATCACGTTTGGACCATCGTCCCAAGCAATCTTCTGTGCCTGGGCATATAGCTCCTTGCGTTCCGCCAGGTCCGTTGTACGCGCCGCCTGCGTCACCAGGTCGTCGTAGGCCTCATTGGCCCAGCCCGTCCGGTTGTTGCCGGAGAAGTAGATCCTGCGCAGCGTATAGTCTGCGTCCCCTGTCGAGGTAGCGCCCGAGACCAGCTGCACGTCCCAGTCAAGCGCCAGCAGGTCTTCCAGCCAGACCGTGTGCTCCTGCTCGATGCTCTTGCCCCGGATGCCCACCTCTTCAAGTTGCGCGATCGAAAACTCGACCAGCTCCTTGGCCTTCACATCGCGCGGCGTCCACTTCAGCTCCATGTCGACACCGTCAGCCAAGCCGGCCTCGGCCAGAATCTCCCTCGCCCTGTCAGGATCATACGGGTAGGGTGTCTGCGCCGCGAAGCCCCACACGTTCGCGTTGATGTACGACGTGGCCCGCTCCACCGTCCCGCCCATGATGTCGTTGACCATGGCGTCCACGTCAATCGCGTGATAGACCGCCTGGCGCACCAGCGGATCGTTGAAGGGCGGCCGTCCGCCGTTCATCAGAAACTGGCGGAATGTATACGTCGGACCCCTGACCAGGTTGACGTCCGGGTTCGCCTCCAGCCGCTCCATGTCTTCCGGCTGAATGCCGTGTACGAAATCGAGCTCTCCCCTCTCCAGTGCAACGAGTCGTGTGGCCGGCTCAGGGACCTCCACGATCGACACCCTCTGTAGTTTCGGCTTGCCCTCCTGCCAGTAATTGGGATTGGCCTCGACCACGAACTTATTGCCCTTCACCCACTCCTCAAGTTGGAATGGGCCCGTGCCCACCGGCTTCTCCAGATACTCGTCAGTCTGCGCATATTCCGGCGGCAACATCATCAACATCGACAGATTGTTCAGCATCGGCCCAAAGGGCTCCTTGGTCTTGATAACCGCCGTCATCGCGTCCGGTGTCTCCACCGTGTCGATGTCGACAAGCAGCGGCTTCAACGCCGGCGTCGTGCTCTGCGGATCAAGGATGCGATTGATAGTGAAGGCCACAGACTCGGATGTGAACTCTTCCCCGTTGTGAAAATTCACGCCCTCCCGCAGCGAAAAGATCCACGTCAACGGGTCCGGGTTCTCCCACGAAGTTGCCAGGCCGGGTACAAAGTTGCCAGCCAGGTCACGCTTGACCATGGCGTCAAACATCGTGTGCGCAACCACCCGTGTGGCATAGCCGATGTTGTTGGCCGCGTCCGCGATGTTGATAACCTGCCTGATGACGGCCGTTATCTCACCGCTGGGGCCTGCCGGTGCAACAGCCGGCGCAGCCCCCGGAGCCGGCGCCTGGACGCCCGGCGCACAGCCCGCAATCACTACGACGCCCGCCGCACTCCCGGCATACTTGAAAAAATCACGCCGCGACACCCGTCCCTTCCGCAAAACAGACATTGTGATCCTCCTTTTTGAGATCCCAAAAAATCTGGCGGCTGATCCTACAGGGCGACTGCAACTATCTTCTGCCGGAAACAGCACTCCTGCCGCTTCCGCTCAGAATTCAACTGGCAACGATTTCAGCAGCCGAAGCTGGTAGCTCGGCAGCCACTCAGGGGCGTCCCCGGCAAGCCGCATATGGGGAAAGCGGCGCAACAGCGCGTTGAAGGCGACCTCCGCCTCCAGCCGCGCCAGCGGGGCGCCGATGCAGAAATGCGGACCGAGACCGAACGCGATGTGCCGGTTCGGCTCGCGGCAGACGTCAAGCCGGTCCGGCTCGGGGAATTGGGCCGGATCGCGGTTGGCCGCGCCCAGCAAAAACATGACCCGCTGACCCCGCCTGATCTGCCGTCCCTCCAGCTCGAAATCCTCCTTGACCAGGCGGATGCTACGCTGGTTCGGGCTTTCGTAGCGCAGGAACTCCTCCACCGCGCTCTTTGCCGCGGCCGGCTCCTCCCGCAGCCTGTCGAGCTGACCAGGATTCCGCAATAGCGCCAACAGGCCGCTGCCGATCAGCGCGGTCGTCGTCTCGTGGCCGCCGACCATGAATGTCACACAGGTGGAGAGAAGCTCCCCTTCGCCCGGCCTCTCCTGCCCATTCTCGGTATCGACGAGCCGGCTGATGAGATCGTCACGCGGCTTCTCACGCCGCCTCGCCGCGATCTCCGACAAGTACGCGCGCACGGCCAGCACACTGCGCTGCGCCCGCTCTGCGACCTCGACCGTCATGCGGTTGCTGGCCGAAAAGGAGGCGATGTCGTCCGACCAGGCCTTGAACTGGTGGCGGTCCTCAGGGGGCATCCCGATCACCTCGGCCGTGATGATGGCCGGGAGGTGGAATGCGAAGTCGCGGATAACGTCCAGCCGCCCTCGATCTTGCACGGCATCGAGCAGCGCGTTCACCGTCGCCTCGATCCGGCCCCGCATCCGCTCGACGACGCGCGGGGTAAAGGCCTGGTTTATCAGACCTCGCAGCCGCGTATGGTCGGGAGGGTCGGAGTGGAGCAGTCCGATGGAGAAGTGTTGCTTGAGGGGCTCAAACCGGGGCCGGTCCGCCTCGGGCAGGGCGTTGAGGTAGGAGCCGAACTGGCCGACAACCGAAAAACGGCGCCCATCCTGCCGCAGGCCGGCCGTCACATCGTCGTAGCGGGAGATAATCCAGCAGTTCCACGGCTCGCACCAGTGGACCGGGTCTTCGGCGCGCAGCCGATGGTAGACGGCGTACGGATCGGCGAAAAACGCCGGTGAAAGAAGCTGCTGGTCAAGCTGGTATGCTGTTTGGTCCCGGCACCGGCGCCTCCCCCGGTCGAGTGCTCAGCGATCAGCTTCGGACCAAGACTGTGCGAAGCGGACCTGGCTATCTGTCACGACGAGAAAACGTCCTGAGATCTGGCCCCCGTAGCTGGCTATGAGCCGCCTCAAGACTTCAATCTTGTTCGCGGCTCGTTCATCTTGCAGTCGCAACAGGACAACGCCTCGATGAGGGAGCTGCGAACGAAACACCATCTCCCCGAAGTCCTTATCTGTGGTAATGAGGATTCTGTTGTCCTCGAACGCCTGGGTAAGGACTTCGTCATCACCTAAACCACGCGCTTCGTCGAAGACAGAGAAGACATCGAATTGCTGTTTTCGCAGCCACCTTGCCAGGGTAGGACCTGCGCATTCGTCTACCAGGAAGCGCACTCAGGCGGGCTCCCCCATCAAGGGCATGAATGACGTTCCCTCCAGAGCTCTCGCCGCAAACAGGAGGCAGGCCTGAATATCCTCTTCCTCCAATCCCTCGTATTCCTCCAGGATTTCGGATACGGTTGTGCCTTGCGCCAGCAGGCCCAGGACATACTCTACTGTCAAACGAGTCCCTTGAATGACCGGCTTCCCGACCATAACGTTGGGATTCAGGGAAACACGTTCAAGTAGCTTATCTTCATGCATCTTGGATCCTCAGAACAGCCGGCGAGTCTCTATGGCTTCGAATGCCATTTTTGCTTCTTGTCAATGAAACCGTTGCTGAAATCCCTCGCCGTACGGACATCGAACACCCGGTCCATTCTTCTCGCATTTTCGCCCCTCGTGTGCAGGATTGGCAAACGGTTCGATCCTGCAGTTGCCGCAGGCTAGCCAACCAGCCGGTAGTTGGCGACCATCTGCTTACCCCGCTCCGAGAAACTGTCGTACTCGACCTGGGTCATCTGGATCGGATTCATCTGCCCAAACCACGGCAGCGAATAGCAGATCACCAGCTCAGGGCGGGCGTGATCGGCACAGTTGGGTGTGCCGCGGTGGAGCGTGCGCGGGTCCTGAATCCACAACGCCCCCTTCTTCAGGTTGAGACGCCGCCGGCTGGGAAAATCCCCCGATTCCAGGATCTCGTCGTAGCGCTCCTCCATGGCCGGATCGGCAAGATACTGCGTCGAGGGCAGAATCTCGAAGCTCCCGTTTTCCTCGTAGGTATCCACCAGCGGGAACTTGACGCCGAAATGGGGGCAGACCTCGAGGCCGACGTGCGGCACCATTCTGGAAATGCCCGCGTCGCGGTGCCAGCGTTGGTACTCGCTGCCCGGGTAGGGATTGTTCGAGTGATAGCAGGTAATCCGGTAGTCGTCCGTCCCCCAGTAGCGGTCAAGAAATTCGAGCAGCACCGGGTTCTCGTAGATTTCGGGGTCGGCAAAAGGCTGCTCCCACGGCACATAGAGCGTGTATCGATTGACAACTTGCAGTCGGCCTTCGACGACGATGCGATCATCGCTGCGCGCTTGCAGGTCTACGCCGCCCGCCGGATCGCTGTGTGTGCGCACCGCCTCCAGATAGGGAAGAAACGCCTCCCGAATACGGTCGATCTTCTCGACCGGAATCAGGTCTTCGAAGACCGCATAGCCGTTTATCCGCAGTTCAGCCAGCTTCATGTCGATGTCGTACTGTTGTGAGGCTGCCACAGCTCTTTCCTCCTTGCCGCCGAGAATTCTTCTGCCCCTGTGTGTAGCGTAAGTTGGTCGTTTCCCGGTTTGCCTGGATATCAGTATTTCAAACTTCAGAGTCAGGCCGTCGCTGCAGAAAACGGACAAGCCCCTGGCCCTGGACCCCGGCCAGCAGGACGCTTCCCTCTCCGAAGCTGGTCTCGGCCAGGCACCAGACCGCGGCCAGTTCAGCCCCGCTCAAACGCTGCCAATTTCTGCCGCAATCGCCGGAAACCAGGATGCCGTGCTCCGTCGTGCCCGCATAGACCGTCCGTTCCCGACCGCGACTTGGCGAGAACGCAAGGCAGTTTATGCTCGCACCGGCGCTGCCGCCGGCCGGCTGCCACTCTTTTCCCCGGTCGCGCGAGCACCACACGCCCTCACCCGCCGTGCCAAGAAAAACAGTCCCGTCCTCACCGAAATCGGGCGAAATCGCCACCACCTGCGGCAAGGTCTCGCGCAGCTCGTCTATCCCGACCGTCTGCCACGCGCGTGCGCCGATCGTCGAATGGAACAGTCCGTCTCCCACGACCGCAAACGCGGTCTGGTCCGCCTGCCACGCCGGCGAAATGCTCAGGCTCCACACTCTCAGATCGTACAGACCGAAATTGGCCGTCTGCCAGTACCGGCCCCGCGTCGTGCTGCGATAGATGCCGTCCTCCGCAGTACCCGCCAGAATGACCCCCTCGGCATAGGCCGAGGGCGTGGTCACCAGGCCGGTCACGACCACGTCAGGATAGTCCAGGCCGCACGCTTCCCAGCTCTCGCCGTCGTCGAACGAACGCAGGACCGCCCCCGGCGCGCCGCCGGCGAAAATGCCTGGCGAGTTGGGGTAGTCCGGGCTGAACGCGGCCGCCATCACCGGGAAGCTGCCAAGCGCGCCGCTCATGAGACGCCATCCCTGCCCGGCGTCGTCGGAGCCGTGCAGCCCCTGCCGCGATCCGGCCAGGATCCTCCGACCGGCCGAACCGTTGGCCCCTGCCACAGCGGGGGAGGAAACGGCCAGCGAGAACAGCTCTTCTCCTTCCAGCGCAGACCCCAAACATTCCCAGGCAGACATCGTCATCATCACATTTTTCAGCGTTCAATGCCGGCGGCTGAACGGTGGCGGTCGAGCGCCGGTCACACCGCAAAGTTACATCCGCTCCCGCTTCTTGAACACGACGGCCTCGGTTGTCAGGACCATCCCTGCCGTGCTGGCCGCCATCTCCAGCGCCATGCGCAGCACCTTAACCGAGTCAACAATGCCGGCCTCCCACATGCTCACGACCTGGCCCGATGTGACATCGAACCCGACGCCATCAGGCGCGGCCCCCTCGGTCCGGCGCAACCCGGCCAGCGCCGTGCCCGCCTGCGCGCCGGCCGACACGCCATTGTAGTGGGAGCCAACCCGGAATGCGACCGTCGAAGCCGCATATCCCGCGTTGTCGGCGATCTGCGCCAGCGGCGCTCTCAATGCATCGGCGACCACACGCACGCCCATCGCCTCTTCATCACTCGCGGCAGACGCCTCCAGCGCGTTCACCGCCGGCACACACGCCATATAGGCCGCGCCGCCTCCCGCCGCGACACCCTCCTGCAGTGCGGCCCGCACGGCCCGGATCGCGTCCTCCGCAATCTCACGTCGCAGCGTCCGCTCCGCCTCGGTCGCGGCCCCGATCTTGAGCGTGGCCACGCCGCCGGACAGGTTCGCCACCCGCTTGCGCAGCGTATCCGCCTGCTCCCGCGGGCCTTCCCGCTCCAGCTCGGCCTGCAACTCGGCAATGCGCTGACGAATCGCTCTCTGCCGTCCTCTGGCGCCGACAATTGTAAGGCCGCGGCGCGTCGCGATCACGCGCCGCGCACGCCCCAAATCCTCGCGCCGCAACTCCGCCAGCTGGCCGCCCGCCTTTTCCTCGATCAGCCTCGCCCCCGTCAGAATCGCCAGGTCCTGCAGTATCTTCGGCTGGCTCACCATCAACCCCGGCCCCTTGACCGGCATGACGTCCAGCTTCTCCTTGTTGAGTTGCAGAACGCCCAGCGCCTCGCCCTCGATCTTACGGGCGATAATGACCAGGCCTTCGTATTTCTCTTTCAGCGCCCGCTCGAGCAGCGGCACGACCTGCGCCGAACTGTTCACCTCCACGTCCGCCACCGCGATCATCGGCCCGACCAGCACCGTCTCCTGCCGCGCCGCGTCGGTCACAAAGTTCGCCGCGGCCAGCCCGCCGCTGTCCCAGTGAATGCCCTCAACGTAGTCGCGCTCCAGAAAGGCGCTCACATGCTCCTGGACGACGATCGTCCCGTCAACGCCGACAATGCTGAAGATCTCGGCGATCATCTCCGGCAAGGTCAGGCTGGCAGAGGACGAACCATTGGCGGAGGCGGAATACGTCTCGCCTGTGACCGCCTGCGCCACCGCGCCGACCATCTCCGACGATTCGAGCGGCTGCGCCAATGCCTGCAGCTCGGCCACCGCCGCGCGTACGCCTTTCTCCATACCCTGCCGCACCAACTGCGAATTGGCGCCGGCGGCGACCATCCGCATCCCGCCGCGCACCATCTCACGCGATAGAACAGCCGCGGTCGCGCTGCCGTCACCCACCCGGTCGCGCATCTCCATCGCCAGCTCGCGCACCAGCATTGCGCCAACATTGGCATGGCGATCCGAGAACTTCACCATCCGGTGCGCGATCGTCGCCGAATCGCCCAACACTTCGGGCGGATCATTTGTGCTGCGGAGAGATTCGAGGAGGATCGTCCGCCCGACCGGCCCCAGCGTGGAGGCCAGCAGCGCGGTCATCGACTCAACGCCCTGCCCAAGGGCCAGATGGACTTCCGGGTTGAATAGGCAGTGCGGCCGGCCGCTCGGCGCCAAAATACTCACCCGCTCCGATATCCTGTTATCCTTTGAGAGAGCCTGAAATCAGCCCTTCCACAATCTGACGCTGCCCTATCACGACGATGATCGCAATCGGAAAAAGACAGAGCATGCCGCCCACCGCCATCAAATTGTAGGGCGTACCGTGAATCGTGGGGATCTCCATCATTCTGACAGTGAGCACGCGCGTGGCTTCGCTCATCGTCAGCACATTGGCGAAGACGAACTCGTTCCAGCCGCCGATGAAGGAGATGATGTAGGTGATGACCACGCCGGGCGCGCTCAACGGCAAAATGATGAACCACAACGTCTGGACCCACGTGCAGCCGTCGATGCGGGCCGCGTCATCCAGCTCCCTCGGGATCGATTGGTAAAAGGCGTACAGAAAGATGATCGCGAACGGGAGCGCGGCGGAGAGATCGATCAGAATCAGCCCCGTCTTGGTGTCCAGCAGGCCCAGATTCTTGTAGGCCATGAAGACCGGGCCGATCGTCACCATCCCCGGCAGGGCAATGCTGACGATCATGAAGCCGAAAAAGAGCCCCTTGCCCGGGAATTCGAAGCGATTGAACCCAAATGCGGCCATCGCGCCCAGGGCGGTCCCCCCCAGCGCGGATAGGCCGGCAATGATTACGGTATTGACGAACGTTGACCCAAACCGCCAGCGCTCAAACATTTCGATGTAATTCTGGAAGGTAAATTTCTTGGGGAAATAGGTCTGCGGCAAAGACCGGACCTCGCCAACCTCTTTGAATGATGTGTTGATCATCCAGTAGATGGGGAAAAGCAGCAGCAGCAGCATGAGAGCCAGCAGAAGATACTGGAATACCCGCAGGTATGCGGCCTTCTTCTTCCCGCTCATTTCAAACGACCTCTTCCCTCAATCCTGCCCCCTGCGATAGAGCAGCAGGGCGAAAAACCCGCCAATCAAAAATGTCAACAAGAATAGCACCATCACCAGCGCCGAGCCGTATCCGTACCTGCCATGCTGGAAAAAACGGTCAAACGCGTAGAGTGAGATAATCTCCGTTGCGCTACCAGGGCCGCCGCGCGTCAGGCCCAGAATCTGATCGAACGTGCCCACCTCGCCCATGCCGCGGAACAAAAAGACCACCAGGATAATCGGCGTCAGCAGCGGCAAGGTGATATAAATGAATCGCTCCCACACGCTGGCCCCGTCCACCTGCGCCGCCTCCATCAGTTCACTGGGGATCGTCTTCAGCCCAGCCAGCATCACGAGCGCACACCACGGCGAATTCTTCCACAGCGTCGTAACAATCACCGAGAACCGGGCCAGCTTGCCGTCGCTCAGCCACATGACACGCTCGGGGTATAGGTCGAAACGCAGCACGAGGTCGTTCAGCACGCCGCCGCCTTCAAAAAACATCAGCCGCCACATGATCCCGGCCACGATCGGCGCCGCCGCCCACGGCAACAGGTTCGCCACCCGCGAAAACCACTGAGCCTTCAGATTTTGATTGAGCAGAAGCGCCATACCCAGCCCCAGAATCACCTGCAGCACCGTCGCCAATACCGTGTAGATGATCGTGAAATCGATCGAATCATGTACGTAGGCGTCCTTGAACATGTAGGCATAGTTCTCCAGCCCAATGAACTTGCCGTCCCGCTGCAGCGACTTGTCGGTGAAGCTCAGCCACATCGTGCGCAGCAGCGGCCCGACCGTGAACGCAAGCCTGAACAACACCGCCGGCAGCACCAGCGCGTACACGACCCAGTATCTCTTGATGAACGTGAGAACGAGCCCAATCGGGCCCGTTTCCCGTTCTTGTCCAGCCAGCGCCTGTTGCGTCACAATCACTGCCTCCAACAGGGAAAAATTGGAGATTGGCGGCCGCCAAGGGTATAGGGGCGCCAATCTCCAACTGTCCTACGACTGCATCGCTCTTCTGCTAACGGTGCCCAACTCAGGCCTCCATCGCGATCGCGATCTCGTTCGCAGCCCAGTCTCGCACCTCTTCCGGCGACCTTTCGCCTGCCATGACGAACAGACCCGCATCCTGGAAGATGAGCGAAAGTGCCCCAGCATTCGGGTGGCACACAACCGGACAGCGGAACTTCGCGCCTCGCGTCAGTTCCTCCCAGCCCGGCCCGGCCCGCAAGATCGGAATCTTGTCCGTAATCTCGGGGTCGCCATACATCGATTTTCTGGGCGGGGTGATCTGCAGGTCGGTGATAAGCTCTTTCACGTTATCATACTGTGCCATCCACGATACGAATTCCTCAGCTACTTCCAACCTGGGCGTGAACTTGGGAATCAACCAACCCCACGCATGCACCATGAGCGCGTCATCGGCAGGTCCCATTGGCCATCGGGATACACCCAGGGTCTCCGGTGTCAGCATGCCGCCTTCCACCTCCAGCAACGGCCCATAATTCCCTTCATACATCCACCACATGCCGGCTTTGCCCGCCGGCGCCAGCGCCATGATCTCCTCCGCAGCTTCGGAAACCACCGTCGGCGGCGTGATCTCGTACTCGAAGACCCAGTCACGCATGAACTGCAGAGCTGTCAGCGTCCCCTCATCGTCCAGCGTCTCGTTGTTGCCGCCGGCGTGGTTCACCATCATCAGCGTGAGGTTCATGTTGTGACTGCCCGCGTTCGGCCGCCAACCCCAAACGTCATTTTCGGGATCTGTGACCGTCTTTGCCACTTCTACCATCTCGTCCCAGGTCGTGGGCGCCTCCGGGATCAACTCTTTGTTGAAGTAGAATGGCTCTGCGCCGACAAAGAAGAAAATCCGGGCCTGGAAACCACCAACCTGCTCGGTCAGTCCAAGGACAGCATCGGCCTGGTCCAATCGCTCTTCCTCTGTCATCAAATGCGTGAGGTCAAAACACCACTCTTTGAAAGAGTACAGAGATGCGATCTGATCGTCCTGCGCCTCTACGTCGATGCCGTCGTAGCCGCTCTCGCCCCACAACGTGAACTTGGCCAGGATCTCCTCCCACTTCGGCGGGTGGAACTCCATCGCCACCTCGATCCCGGTCTCCTCCGTAAACCTCTCATTCAAGGCAAGGTAAATCGGCCGGTTATGCCCTGTGAGCCTGACCTCCTGGGGAACTTCGTCAGGTTCCGCCATGCCTTCGTCCGGTGTACCGGCGGGCATCTGCACACAACCGGCTACCACGGCCCCCGCAGCGGCCGTCGCGCCGATTCGCAGAAAGTCGCGTCGATTCAGCATTCCGTTTCCCATGACTTTACCTCCTTATCATGGCACAGATTGTCTGCAGACAATTCGATATGATTTGTTTACAGCGTGGAATGGAACAGACTGCTCTCAAACTGAGACTAGAGTCGTTCGTCGCCTGGCAGTCTCCTTTCGACCCGATTCTGATGTGGCCCGACGCGACGTAAAGGGTGCCCGCACTGTCCAGCCCATCTCGGCGTCAATTCCCGGGGCAGTATACACGACCGCGTATTTCGATAGACTTTGTTGGAGATTGGAATCCGGCCACTGCCGGTTTCGCCAGCTTCCAATAGTGGCTACCGTACCATGAGACCCCGGGTTCGTCAACCAGCGAAAAAATAGTTTTCTGTGGGCCTTTCGCGGGCTCCCGGGACGAACGTTAGTCCCGTATCCGCTGCCAGCGCAGCACCTGCTTGCCGTGGTCCGAAAGGCTCTCCCACAGCTCGCGCGGCAGATGGCCCTCCGTATACTCGTGCTGCCACCCGCTGAAAAGCCACGGCTTGCACATCGCCATGCACAGCTCATCCCGCACCTCATCCGACCGGTTCGGCGTGCCCCGATGAAACGCCCGCCCGTCCTGCACCCACAGCGAGCCCTTCTTCAGGTTCAGCCGCGTCGGATAGTAGTTGCCAATCCGGTTCTCGCCCTCGCCAAACACGTTGTCAAGGTCGCTCAGCAGGTCCTCGTCGGCGATATACTGCGTGCCCGGCAACACCTCGAAACTGCCATTCTCCTCATTCGTGTCAACCAGCGGAAACTTCACCCCGACCCCGAGCGCAGGCGTCTTGATGCCGGGATAGAGCGCCACCGTGCCGTCGCGGTGCCAGGTCTGGTAGTCCGTCCCCGGCAGCGGAATGTTCGAATCAAAGTGCGACCAGACGTAGTCCGGGCCCAGCGCCCGCTCCATAAACGCAACCAGCGCCGGGTGCTCGAATATCTCCGAATCCACGAATGGGCGTGTGAACGGCACACGCACGTTGTACCGCCGAAAACCCCGAAACGGATTCTCCCCCTGCCGTTCGATATCCCGGTCTCGAACCGGGACCCACGCCTCGCGAATGCGGTCAATCGTCTCGTGTGCGATCAAATCCTCGAAAACCACGAAGCCATTAATGCGCCACTCCTGCATCTTCTGATCGATATCGTAGCCGGCCGTCACGCCCATCACAGCCCTCCTTTGCTTGTGGGGCTCACAGTTCCATCATTAACGGCGAATTCATCTTTGCTTGGCCCGTTTGTCCCGTCTACAATTCCCTCAATCCCAGTCTACCGGCCTGCGCCGGTGCAGCATCCTCTGGCCGCGGTCCGAAAGCGCGTGATAGGTCGAACACGGCATCTCGACGGTCTGCGCAATGCTGAACCAGGAACGGCAGTAGCAGACCACCAGCTCCGGACGCACGCTGTCCGACAGGTTGGGCGTGCCCCGGTGCAGCATGCGCACATCCTGTACCCACATCGAGCCCTTCTTCAGGTTCAGCCGCTGCGCCGACGGAAAACTGCCGCGCAGCAACACCTCGTTGTAACGCCCTTCCATGCTCGGGTCCGCAAGGTACTGCGTGCTGGGCAACACCTCAATGCTCCCGTTCTCCTCCGATGTGTCCGCCAGTGGAAACTTCACGCCCACCACGGGACAGTTCTCCAGGCCCACGTGCGGAATGTACCGGGCAAGCCCCGTATCCCGGTGCCACGGCTGCATCTCGCTGCCGGGATACGGATTGTTCGAGTGGAAGCACGAAATTACGTACTCGTCCGTCTGCCAGTAGCGGTCCAGAAACTCCATCATCACCGGATGCTCGTATATGTCCGGGTCGGCAAACGGCTCCACCCACGGAATCGTCACCGTATAGCGGTTCTTGAACTGCTGCCGGCCCAAGCCGACGCGCACGTCGCCCGTCTCCGCATCCGTTACCTCCGTGTCACGCGCCTTGATGTGCTCGACCAGCGGCATGAACGCCTCGCGAATCCAGTCCAACTTTTCGTGCGGTATCATGTCGTCGAATACAACGTAGCCGTTGATCTTGAACTCGTCCAGCTTCAGATCAAAGTCCACGTTTTCGCAGGTAGCAACCATGAAAGCCTCCTTTGGTGTGTATGTTCAACGCATCAGGACCCGCGCAGAACCGCTCGATTCGAACAGATCATTCCTGCCCCGCCCAGAGCCCCAGCACCTCCTCCAGGTCGAATACCGGAAACTGCGTCTCCATCCAAATCAGCGCCTGCCTGTGCGCCTCCTGCGAATAGGAGGCCACACAGTCGCGCAGCACAAGCGGATAATAGCCGTGGTGCATACCGTCAGCCGCCGTGAACAGCACGCATCCCGCGCTCAGCACCCCGGTAAGCAGTACTGTCCCGATCGCGCGCGCCTTCAGAATGTTGTCCAGGGGGGTATCGTAGAACGCGCTTCCCCGGCTCTTGCGCACAACGACGTCGCCCTTCCCCGGCGCCAATTCCTCGACAGTTCGCGCCTCCCAGCTTCCCTCGACCACATCCGGCTGGTCCGGGTTGTTGCGCACACAGTAGTTATTCGGCCCGTCCATCAGGGTAACGCGCAACGCACTGCGGTGGATGAACTCGGTGTAGACGACCAAAACGCCACTCGCCCGCGCCGCCTCCAGCAGCCGCCCAATCCTGGGAATGATCGGCGTCATGTTCGCGACGTCGGCATCCCCGCCCGAGCCGTTGCCCTCGAAGCCGCCCACAGAGCTGAAACAGGCATTCTGAACGTCAATCACCAGGACCGCCGTCCTGCTCGGCGCCGCCAGCTCCTCCACCGCGGTCAGCACGTCCACGCCGATAACCCTTTTCATACCTCTCGCCTCCCGATCAAGCGACTGCCTTGACCGGATTGTGGGGGGAATAGCGGTAGACCGGGTCAAATGTGTCGGGCAAGCTCTGAATATACCTTTCCACGTAACCAAGCGAACCCGGTTCGACCTTGAATTCCGCCAGCGTTGGGTTGTAAACGAAGGGATCTTCGCCGGCCGCCTCCGGCAGCTGGCGCCGGGCCTCCACGGCCTGCAGCATCACACCGATCCATGCACGCGCAAGGTCGGCGTCATATGGCCCGCCTCGACTGAGAATCTCTTCAATCGTGAAAAAGGCGAAGTAGTTGATCCGCCGCAGCGGCTTGCCCCGCGTTACCCGTGAGCCATGCAACAGGTTGGGGCTGTGCAACACCACGTCACCGGGCTCAGCGATCACCGGAACGGCTGCGGGCAGCATAAACCCATGTTCATCCACCATATCCTGGAGATCAAAGCCCTGCCACAGATGGCTTCCCGGTATCACATACAGGCAGCCGTTGTCCGGCGTCGCCGAATCCAGGTAAACGTCGACGTCGAGCGGAGGGTGTACGCGCGGGTGGCCCGGATCGCGATGCCATGGCACCGCCACACCGTATTCCGGCAGCTTGACAACCAGCGCATCTTGCCATGGCGTAAGATTTGGGCCAAGGACCGATTCGGCAAAGCCCAGCACTTGCGGGTGACCGTATAGGGCAAAAAACGCGTCGCTCTTGAGGTACATCCCGTTGATGCGCCGCAAGACCGAGTTTCCCGTCACCGGGTCCATGCGATAGCGATAGTCATCGTTCGGCGGCCTCACATGCTTGCAATGGTCGATCATCTTCATCGATTCGGCCCGCAGACGCTCAAGCTCCCAGTGATCGATCACGCCCTTCACGTGAAGATACCCGTTCTCCGCGTAGAATCGGACCTGCTCCTGGCATAGTGTTCCAGCTTGTTGTTTCGACATGTCCACCCCCGCTGCTGGGTATCGGGCCTCGCAGGACCTGCCTAATCCACCCGGATGCGGTACGACCTCTCCTCGATCAGCTCATGGTCCGACGCCCGCGCCGCCGCCAGAGCACGCTCCGTCACCGGCAGATAGTCGTGCGTCTCCGCGTTCAGCTTGATGAAACCTTCGGCATAGGCGACGCCGCCGGCCATCCCGAACGCGCCGTCGCTCGTCTCGATCCGCTTGCGCGCGTAAGCGCCCCCGTACCCCTGGCTCACCAGGCAGTCGAGCGCGGCCAGCTTCTTGTCGACAACGTCGGTGATGTCGATGAAAAGATCGTTGTAATAGCCGCCCTCCGACTGCCACACCGTGCGCGGGACCGCGGCCGCACCCGTTCCGAAAAAGAAGACCTGCGCCGCCTTGTGCGGAGGATTGCGGTCGCCCGGGTCCACCCCGCCCGCCAGCGCCATCGCATGCAGCACGATCTGACCTGCAGTGGCGTGCGCATTGGTCAGGCCATCGCCCTCCTTGGGAAAATGGGTCAGGACCAGGTCCGGCTTCAATTCCCGGAACAGCCGCGCCAGCCGCCGCACCACCTCGTCCGTCACTAGCAGCACCGCGTCATCCGCGCCAAAAAAGTAGACGTCTTCGACGCCCAGCAGATTACAGGCCTTGACCGCCTCCTCAGCCTTGACGTCGGACCGCTCAGCCATCAGAGACTGCAGCTCGTCCGCCGCAGGGACCTCGCTGCGGTGGTGCATCTCGTCGCTGATCACCTTGTCATGCACACGCGCGCCGTGCGTCAGAACGACACAGCCCACATAGTCCCCGCGCGCCGCGTGATGCGCCATCGTCCCGCCGGACTGGTCAAAAATATCGGCCGGATGCGCGCCGACCGAAAGAACTCGCAACGATTCAGACATCGATCATCTCTCCTATGACAGTGTGCTCGGACGCGGCGGCACGCGCCCGCAAGAATTGGCAACGCTCAGGCCCGCACCTGCCCGGCATAGCGCGCCGGCGTCCGCTGCGGCGCAACGTTGCGGAAGAAATACTCATAGTCCGGCTCCTCCGTCAGCGGCAGCGTCACCTCGCGCCGCTCCAGCGCCGACAAATATGCCGCGCTCGTCACCTCGACCGCGGCCCGCCCCATCGCTCCGTCCGTGGCGGGCGCTTTGCCGGAGCGCACGCAGTCCGCAAAATGCTCCAGCTCGACCTTGTACTGTCCGTGCAGCTCGCTCTCCACCAGCCAGTTGCGGCTGTGCCGCGGCCGGTGGTTCTCCTCCACCCGTCCATATCGGTGCAGAACGATCTCGTGGGGCGTCGTGTAGCGGAACACTTCGGCCTCGTGCCTCGTCTCAATCGTACCCGTTTCACCGAAGACCAGGTAGCGCTCCTCGCCGCGGCAGTGGAAGTAGCGCGTGGCCTGGTGCGTGCTGCGCGCGCCCGATTCGTGGGTGCAGACGACGATGTAGTCGTTCTCGACCTCCGGGTAGGGCCCGGTGATATCGAAGACCGCCATCACCGACCGGATCGGGCCCGCCCACCACTGCGCCAGGTTCACGCTGTGCGAACCGTGGTCCTGCCACTGGCCACCCCACGTCCGCACCGAGCCGCGCCAGCCTGGATCGACCCAACCGCTCTCGTCCGGGCCCCAGTCCCAGTTGTGGCGAATCCCCATCACCGCGCCGATCTCACCCCCCTCGATCAGCTCCGTCACCTTCCGCATCGAGCGATTGAACCGCTTCATGAACGCCATCATCAGCACAGTGCCGGCCTTCTCATGCGCGGCGATAATCGCATCACACTCGCGCGGCGAGCGCGCCATCGGCTTCTCCAGCAGGACGTGCACGCCCCGCTGCGCGCAAGCCACAGCATGATCAACGTGTTCAAACACCGGCGTCGCGATCAGCGCCGCGTCCAGCTCCTCCTTATCCAGGCACGCCTCCAGCGACTGGTAGCCGTTGCCCAGGCCGTACATCTCACGCGCTTCGTCCAGCCTGGCCGGGCGGCTATCCACAACCGCGACGACATCCAGACCCTCGACCAGCCGCAGCACCGGCCCGAACATCGTCTGCAGGCAGCTGCCCAGGCCCACAAACGCCATCCGTATTGGTCTGGTCACAGCCCGCTCCTATTGGCCAATTCGTGGGAACAATCGGGGTCAGTCTTCAGTCATCCGGATTGCGGCCGCCGCCCAGCCCTGCGGGCAATGCTGACACACCGCTGAGGTCCAGCTTGTCAGAAAAATGGCAGGCCGCATAATGATCACTCTCGACGTCGCTCGCAACCAATACGGGCGCCTCCTGCCGGCACATCTGCTCCGCATACTGACACCGCGTATGAAATCGACAGCCTTCCGGCGGATTGGCCGAGCTTGGCACATCGCCCTCCAGGACGATGCGCGAACGGCTGCGCCCCGCTCCGCCGCCCCGGTAGGCGGGAATCGCCGACAGCAGCGCCTCGGTGTAAGGGTGGCGCGGCCGCTCGAATAGCCCCTCCATCGTGCCGAACTCCACCAGCTGCCCCAGGTACATCACCCCCACCCGGTCGCTCAGATGCTGCACCACCGAGAGATCATGCGAAATGAACAGATAGGTCAGATCTCTCTCCTGCTGCAGCGTCCTCAGCAAATTGATGATCTGGGCCTGCACCGAGACATCCAGCGCCGATACCGGCTCATCACACACCACGAACTCCGGGTCCAGGCTCAACGCCCTCGCGATCGCGATTCGCTGCCTCTGGCCCCCGCTGAATTCGTGCGGATAGCGGTGCGTATAGCCGCTGAACAGCCCCACCGACTCGAGCAACGCAACCACCCTCTCCTGCCGGTCCGCTGCCCCGTGAATCCTCAGGAACTCGCCAACGATGTCGCCGACCGACATCCTCGGGTTCAACGACGAAAACGGATCCTGGAAGATGATCTGCATTCGCCTGCGCATGCCCACCATCTCGGCGTGATCCAGCTCGAAAAGGTCGGTCATGTCGCCGTCAAGTCGGTAGCTCACGTTGCCGGCCGTGGCCGGAATCAACCGCAGGACCGTCCGGCCCAGGGTCGTCTTGCCGCAGCCGCTCTCGCCCACCAGCCCAACCGTTTCACCGCGGCGAATTTCCAGGCTTACACCGTCGACAGCCTTGACGTGCCCCACGACCCGGCGAAAGAACCCTCTCTTGACCGGAAACCAGGTCTTCAGATCATCGATCTGTACCAATGACTCTTCACTGTTGGCTTCTGCCGCCATATTTCCTCTCGACCCCTTGGCCGCGCGCAAGCAGCGGCCTGCCTGTCGCACGCCGGCTACTGGGCCACCGGCAGCGGGCAAACGGCAAACCCTTTCGACGAACGCGCGCCCATCGCGCCTGGCCGGACCGCATTCATGACTCGTGCAGCCAGCATCTGACCTGGCTCTCCCCTTCCCTGAAGAGCGGAGGAGCCTCCCGGCACTGCTCCCACGCATGCGGGCAGCGCGGCGCAAACGCACACCCCTCCACGATCTCGAACGGCCCGGGAACCGTCCCCGGAATCGGAACAAGCTCCTCGCGGCTCGTCGCGTCCAGCTGTGGAATACAGGAGAGGAGCCCCTGCGTGTACGGATGCTTTGGGTTCTCAAATATGTTCGTGACCGGGGCCTGCTCCACCACCTGGCCCAGGTACATCACCACAACCTTCTCGCACAGCTCCCCCACCACACCCAGGTTGTGCGTGATCCACATGATCGCCATGCCGGTCTGTTCACGGTACTGCTCAACCAGGTCCAGAATCTGCGCCTGCACCGTCACGTCCAGCGCCGTCGTCGGCTCATCCGCGATCAACAGCCGGGGATTGCAGGTGATCGCCATCGAGATCATCACCCGCTGGCGCATGCCGCCGCTCAGTTCATGCGGATAGCGCTCTATCGCATCCTGCGGCTCGGGAATGCTGACACTTGCCAACGCCTCGATCGCAAGCCCACGCGCCTCCTCCCTGGTTGCCTCCTGGTGGAGTTCAATCGCCTCCATGATCTGGTACCCGACCGTGAACGAGGGGTTGAGTGAGGTCATCGGCTCCTGAAAAACCATCGCCATGTCGCCGCCGCGAATGCTGCGCATGTCGGCGCCGTCAAAGTCCAACGGTACCACGTCGGTCTTCTCGCCGTCGCGCCACAGCCACACATGACCCTGCCGGATCCGCCCGTGCGGCCGCGGGACCAGCCGCATCACCGAGAGTGCAGTCACACTCTTGCCACAGCCGCTCTCGCCCACCACGCCCACACTCTCACCCATCCCAATCTCGAAGTCCACCCCGCGCACCGCTCGGACCACCCCTTCATGGGTGGAAAAATCGACGTGCAGGTCCTCTATCTCCAACAGTGGATTCTGGGCCGCGCTCACGAACAGTTCTCCCTTCGGACAAAGCTCTTTGCTGTGTGCCCATCGCCCGGAGGCAGCCGGAACGACTCCCTCCCCTGCAGGACGCCTGCGCCCCGCCCTCCTCTCCGAACCGCCTTCATCTCAACTGTAAGGATCAGCTGCATCCCGCAGCCCGTCCCCCACAAAGTTGAAACAGAGCACCGAGAGAACGATGAATACGCCAGGCAACATGATCCACGGCGCCCTGATGATCGTGTCCACTGTCTGAGCATCCTGCATCAACAGCCCCCAACTGGTCATCGGCGGACGGATCCCCAGCCCCAGGAAACTCAGCGCGCTCTCCGCCAGGATCATGTCCGGCAATGCCAGCGTCGTCACCACGATGATGTGGCTCAGCGTGTTCGGTATCACATGCTCCCGCATGATGTGTACCGTGCCGCCTCCCCCTCCCAGCGAAGCCGTGACGTAGTCCCGCTCCCGGATACTGAGCACCTGGCCGCGCACCTGCCGCGCCAGCCCCGTCCACCCAATCAGGGCCAGCAGCGACACGATACCCCAATACGTGTAATGCGATGGCCACTCCCGCGGCAGAATCGCCGCCAGCGCCAGCCACAGCGGCAAGGTCGGTATCGTGCTGAGGACCTCGATCAGCCTTTGGATCACCATGTCCACCAGCCCGCCGAAATAGCCCGACACCACACCCAGGATCGCACCGAGTACAATGCTCAGAAAGACACCGAACAGCCCGATGCTCAGCGTGATCCGCCCCCCGTACAGAATGCGCGTCAGAAGGTCGCGGCCGCGGTAGTCCGTGCCGAACAACGCGATCGTACCCTCTCCCTCCACGCCGATCAACCTCCACGTCTCCGTGTTCCGGTCCGGACCGTGCAACGCTTTCGGCCGCTTGACGAAGAAATAGATCGGGTAGATCTGCTCCGTATTCTCCGCGTACTCCCACTGGAGGATATCCATGTTCAGCTCCGATTCCATCGCGTAAGTGAACGGCCGCAAATGAAACTTGCCTTCACTGTCGATGAAATGGACCTTCTGCGGCGGCATGTTTACATGCGGCAGTGTCTCCTGCGACAGATAGGGAGCGAAGAAACTGGCAAGAATAGTCGCCAGATAGGTCAGCACCAGGATGGCCGTGGCCGCAATCGCCAGCTTGTGCCGCCTGAACTTGCGCCACGCCAGCTCACGGGCCGTAACCACGCGCGACGTCTTCGCCCCGAATAGCTCCTCACCCGTTAACGCAGTCGTAGTCATGGCTCCATCCATCCATCCGGCATCGGCGCGCCTCCGCTCTCCGCCGTCATTCGAACGAAATCGTCGGATCGATCCGCACAAGCGCGATATCGGCCAGCAGATTGCCCACCTGCAGCACCAGCGCCGACATTACCAGAAAGCTCCCCGCCAGGTATGAGTCCTGCATCAACAGCGCTGAATAAAATGTGTTCCCAACCGTCGGCAGACCCAGCACGATACTGATGATGATTTCCCCCGATATCAGCGCCGGCAGCGAGGAACCGATACGCATGATCAACGGGTGCAGCGAATTTCGCAGAGCATGACGGTAGATGACGACTCGCTCCGCCTGCCCCTTGGCGCGGGCCGTCTGAATATACGGCTGGCCCAATAGGTCCAGCAGATTGCCCCGCACGATGCGGATGTTGGCCGCCGCGCCCGCCGTGCCGATGATCACGACCGGAATCCAGAGATGATTCATGAGATCCCAAAACTTCCCCCATGTCCACTGCGCGCCCACATACTCGGCCGAAAACAGGCCCCCCACTTGCCCTTTGAACACAAATACCACCATCGTCATCAGCAACAGCGCCAGAAAGAAGTTCGGCGTCGCCAGCCCGATGTATGAGAAAATACTTGCAATGTAGTCGACGATGCCGTACTGGTGCGTCGCCGCATACACCCCAACCACAAATCCGACCACCAACGAGAAAACCATGCTCAAACTCGTCAGAGCCAGCGTCCAGGCCATCTTCTCCCATATGATCGTCGACACCGGCCGTAAATTCATAAACGCATAGCCAAAGTCACCCCGCGTGACGATCCCCTCCAGCCAGACCCAATACCGCACCAGCATCGGCTTGTCCAGGCCGTAGAGCTCCCTCATCTTGTCCAGAAACTCCATCTGCGCCGCGACCGCCTCCTGCGTCATCTCCGAACTCAGCGCCTGCAGTCTCGTCATGTAGACCGTTACGAAATCGCCCGGCGCAAGATCAACAACCAGGAAACAGATGAAGGAAAGGACCAGCGTTACCGGAATCATGTAAATGATTCGTTTGATTAGGTAGGCAAGCATGATCGTCCCTTCATCTCATGATCGAACGCAGCCGCGATTCCCCACTGCACCCTGCCAGGCCGCGCCCGATGGCGCCGCCTTCAGACGTCGCGGCAACACCGAAAACCGATGTAGGCCGAACGCGCCTCCGGTCTGGCCCAGTATCGGAAGTATAACGGGAAAAGAGGCAGATTGGCACAGGACCCGCGCAGCACCCGGTACCGCCGCGCCCCGTCAAACCAGTCCGATGTCCACTGCCACACCTTCCCCAGCATCTCCCACGGCCCCTCCGGAGGCAGGCCGCCGCCGGGCGGCATCGGATAGATCTCCTCGTCGCCCCAGGGATAAACACGCCGGTCAACGCCGCGTGCGGCCCGCTCCCATTCGGCTTCGGTCGGCAGCCGTTTCCCCGCCCACTCGGCATAGGCCCGAGCATCATCCCACGTGACCTTGCTCACCGGCTCGTGCTCCGTTCCCGCCAGCACACGGCCCGGCCAGTGGGGCGGCAGCGGATGGCCCGTCTCGACAACGAAACACCAGTAGTCGCAGTTGGAAACGAGGTGACGGTCCATCTCTACCGACCGCTCAAGCACCCTCTCGTCGCACGCCCCGCCGTAGTAAAACCGACCCGGCTCGATGCGAACAAGCGGCCTGCGGGCCCCGCTCGTCGATCGCGGATGCGGCCTCGCCTCGACCCGCACGGGCGCACGCTTCGACTCATACCCGTCACCCCCTGCCGCCCCTGCGCCCTTCCCTCCAGGCGCTGAGCGCAGCTTCTCGACCAGGAACTCTTCAACAAGTGTGTTGTCTGTGCTCGCAATCAGATCGACATTTGCCCCACTGCTCTGCTTTTCCAGCGCCGCCAGCCGGCCCAACCCGTCGACCGCCACGCGGCTCGGCACGACCTCGGCCATCCTCTCCGCCCGCGCATCGCCGGCGGCCAGGGCAAATGCCACAGTGCTGTAACATTTCTTCTGCTGCTCCATCAGCGCATAGCGGTCCACCAGTGGCGGCGGCCTCCCTGCCGGCTGGCGCATAAGGTAGGCCCAGAATACCTCTTTGGCCAGAAAATCGCACAGCCGGTTGGCAGATCCTACGAGCCTGAAAAAGTCGAACGGCCAGGAGGTGATGTCACAGGGCAAAAGCGTGACCGGCAGCCCCGAATCCAGCAGCACCTTCAGCGCAATCGGATCGTCCACCGCGTTGCGCTCCTCTTCCCTGATCTTATGCCCCGCATTCGACGCCAGCAGGTAGAGCCTCGCCGCCTTGCGCCGCATCAGCTCCGGCCAGCGAACGTACGCGACCGCTACGTCCGACATCGAACCCACTGCGATTATGTGGACACGGCCCTCTCCCTCAAGCGCTTCGCGCAAAAGCGCCAGCCCTTCCTCGCAGGAATTGTCCTGCGCCCCGTCGCGCTCATCCCGCATATGAAAATTCTGCAGACCGTGTGCGTAGGGGCAGACCCTTCCGCTGAACTCCATCAGCTTGGCCAGGACGCGGCGCCCGTCCTGCGGCCGGCCGCGGCGGCCGGCGTTGTGGTCCAGTATGATGCCCCGGTGCTCGAACTCCGAGCAGGTCAGGTAACACGCAACGTCGAAGTGATCATCGGAGTCGCCTATATGGTAGTAGAGATCCGTGCTCAGTACAACCGGAACCTTTTCGCCCATCAGCCGTCCCCCCAAAGGCAAGAAAAGGGCACCCTGCAACTGGACCAATCGCAGGACGCCCCTTCTTTCTGTCAGGATCTCAGCCTACGTGACTACTTCTGATACCACTCCCAGATGCGGCTATGTATAAAGTAGGCCCAGCTGTAGGTGAAACTCGGGCCCACGTGCTGGTTGTAGTAGGGGTGGTACAGGCGCGGGTTGTTGCCGATGTCATTGCTGGCAACCACAAACGCGCGGAAGCCCGTCATCGGTATCCCTACCCGCCAGCCGTCCTGCGCAATCGCCTCGGCCAGCTGCCTCAACCCCTCCTCCTCGTCCACCTCACCCGCCTCGTACTTCGCAGAGAGGTCGAACCAGGCCTGCTGCCACACCAGCGGACTCTCCAACCCGGTCAGCCGCTGGAAGTCCGGCACCGCATCCTCGCGTATCGGCAGCAGGAAGGAGTTCAACCTGCTCGCCTCCAGGCTGATGCGCGTGTTGTGGTCGAAAGCAGGGCTTCGAATCAGCGCATCGTAGTCAGACGGCCGCACGAAGTTCTCGTACATCAACGTCTCGTTCATCGGGTCCACCTCGACGTCGAAGCCGATGTCCTTCATCTGCTGCGCGAAGTCCTCACCCGTGCGCACACGGCTGGTGTCATGGATCGCCACCAGGATTCGCCAACCGATCGGCTCGCCCGCACGCGGCTGACCGTCAGGAAACTCCCGCCAGCCGTCGCCGTCCGTATCCACGACACCGATCTCATCCAGCAGCGCCAAGCCCCCTTCGAGGTCGTGCGTGAGCTCGTACTGCGCATCCAGATCCGGGAACTTCGACCGCAGTACGTCAGGCAGCGGCGACGTGTCCGGCACTACCACCGGCGAGACCCGCTCCGACATCCGCTGCCGGTCCATGATCATGCTCAGCGCATCCGTGAACTTCGGATTGTTGATCAGCCAGTTCATGCTCTCATCCAAATGGTCGAAGTTGAACCACAACCCATGGATGCGGCTGATCTCGGCGAACATGACCAGCGAGATGTCGGCCTCCTCTTCGTTCTGCTTGACGAGGCCGGCCTCCATCATCGACCCGCCATGCAGGTCCGCATGCAGCTCGCCCGAGACAAGACCCAGCGCGATCTCGCTAGGACTCGTCACCAGCTTGAATACGAAGCGGTCAAAGTAGGGCAGCTGCTGACCCGCAGCGTCCACCTTCCAATAGTACGGGTTGCGCTCGCTCACCAGCTTGTCGCCCACGATTCCCGTCGTGACCCACGGCGTCAGCACGGCGGGCCGGTCGCCGGGTAGCCGCGCCCCCTGCCAGTCCGCCAGCGTCGCCTCCGAATTGTACTTCGGATGCACCTTCTCCATCTCATGCTTGGGCAGCGTGTAGAACTGCTGCCAGCCGCTGCGCGGCACGAAGATCTCCGCCATCAGGTTCGGCGCCGGCTCCTCGGCGATCATCTTGAAGGTGTACTCGTCGATCTGCTCGAAGGTGACGCCGCCGTACTGGTCAAATACCTTGCGGATGTTGGCCGACCGCGGGTTGGCCAGCTCGTCGTTCATGATCACATCATCAAATGTGAACATGATGTCGTCCGTCGTGAACGGCGCCCCGTCCGACCATCTGACGCCCGGCCGCAGATGGATCGTCGTCTCGCGGCCGTCGTCTGAAATCTCCCAGTGCGTCGCCAAGTCCGGCTCCAGCACCGGCTCCTCCTCCACAGTGAAGATGGCCATACCCTGGTAGGTCGCCAGCTGCAGACGGTTCAGGTTGCCTACCACGTACATGTTGAACGGGTAGTCGATCCCTTCCGTGATGTGGTGCGCCAGGGTGTCGCTGTAATTGCCGATATCCGGCGCCTTGGACACCACCGGCTCCGGTGGCAGACGTTCCTCCACCGGCGGCAGGTCACCGCTCGCGACCAGCGCCGCCAGCATTGGCGCCTCCTTGTATCCCTCATCCATCTCCGCATCCGCCGCGGCCGGCGCCTCGGCCTTCGGCGCTGCCGGCTCCGCCGCCGGCGCCCCGCAGGCTGACATGACCAGCGCTGCGATCAGACCGATGCTCACCAACGCCAACCGATAGGAAAAACGTGACCTCTGCTTCATTGTCCCTTCCTCCTTTTGAATTAGTTCTTGAACGCTCGCTCAACTGCAACCGCTTGGACGAATACGCCACCAGCGATCTCTGGATCTTGTGACGCAATGCCCGCTGCAGTACTGACGTGGAGGCAGCTGCTTGGCAGCGCTGAGGATAACTGTACATGATATTTCTTGTCAATCCGAACACCTGTGCGAGCCCGGCCCCCCGGCTCGCGCCTGCTTCAGGCCGTCAAGTTACCATCTGCCCCAGGACCTCTTCCACCCGCGCCGCCACCGAGTAATCCGCCTGCGAACCCGGGCCCTCCAGTCGCAGCGTCTCCCACACCCTTTCATAGACGCCGCCCGGCTCGACGCCCAGCTCATCCAGGCGGCGGAACACCTCGCCGAAATAGCGCACCGAATCGACCATGTCCGAGTGCGACTCCCAGTGTGTCTGCGTCCCTTGCCGCTGGTAGCGGAAATCGGCCGAAATCCTGACCATGTCCGAGTCGTTTGCGATGCCGGCGTGCATCATCAGCGGGTGGAAGATCAGCGCATCGCCCATCCTGAAATCCGAACGCAGCCACGCCCGCCCTTCGTTGCCCCTCTGGACCGCGCCGGCCACCACCACGCCGCCATCAGCGCGCCACTCGCTCGCCTGCTCAGCGCTCTCCGCCACGCCAAGGTAATCCTTGCCCTTCCACCACACCTCGTGCAAGCCCTCCTGCTTCGAACCCTTGCCCAGCGCCAACCCGCCGACCGTCTCTTCAATCTCCATCAGCGGTATCCAAACGGTGCAGAACTCCACCGGCCGGAAGAAATAGTAGTCCTGGTGGCCCGGCGTCGTAAACGAAAACTTCGGCCCGTCGGCCGACTGCATGCTCCTTTTCCCGCTCAGCATCATCCGGATTCGCGTCTTGTTGTCCAGCCAGCAGAAGACCTCGCCGCCCAGCACCCTGCCCAGCAGCTCCATCAGCTCCGGCGCCCTCGCCAGCTCCTCCAGCAGGCCCAGCTCCACAATGTCAGCCGTCACCGCGCCGTCCGGCGACAGCTCATTCGACTCCGGCCACTTGCCCGACCATATCGGATCCGAGGTCGCCTCTTCATTCACGAAACCATGGGCCTTGAGCGCGCCGATCACCCGGTCGCGCACGCCTTCAATCCGCCCGCGGTCGATCAAGTCCCTGAAGAAGAGGTAGCCGCTCTCCGCAAACCTCTCCTGCAGCGTCGCGGCGTCCTCGCTGTCCTGGTCCGAAACTTCAAATGGAGTGAAAGTTGAATCCGGCATCCGTCCCTCCCTTGGCTAACGAGCAACTGCCCGGCCACTGCCGCTCCCATACCCCGGCCGACCCGCACCAAAAGCTGCCCCCGCTCCCCTATTCGCCATTCACGGCAGTTCTGCGGTTCCACTATCCACTATTTGCCGTTGGCATTTCAGAAGACTGTTCAAAGAGGCAACATCTACAGGCTGTCCAAAAGCAGTTTGGACTCTGATTCACCTGATTCTCTTGAACAAAGCCCCCTGTGGGAGCCTGCGCCCCAAGTCATCCCCATCACCAGATCAGATGAATCACCAGACAGTTGTCCGAGCCCTAGAATCCGTCGTCAATCCGTCGCCAAAAGCATTTCAAACTACCTTCCGCTTGACTCCCCGCACATCTTGCACTAACCTATGCCCTTCACCAAAAGAGGAGAAATGGCAAGTGATTAAATACGTAAATTTACTCCAAAACGACCTTCGACTCCGACTGCCCTGGAAACTCTCTGAGGCTCGAAAAAACAAATTTTGTTTATGCCGAAAACGGACGCGGAAAGACCACGCTCTCTGCCATCTTGCGCTCTCTGGCATCGGGGGACCCACAGTCAATCCTTGAACGAGAGAGAATTGGCTCAACCCGTTCACCCCGTGTCATTCTTTCACTCCATGATGAACCCAAAGCCCTGAAATTCGAGAACAATGCCTGGACAAACACAGTCCCTAATCTCAAAATATTTGATGACACGTTTGTAGATGAAAATGTCTACTCCGGTCTTTCTGTCGAACCTCAACATAGACGAAATCTTCACGAACTAATCATCGGTGATCGAGGCGTCACCCTTAACGCCAAACTCACTGATCTGGTATCACGGATTTGAGTTAGCGCGCCGATCACCCGGTCGCGCACGCCTTCAATCCGCCCGCGTCACTTGAATTGCCAGAATTTGATGTCGTGCAAATAGAGAGAATACTGCATACCGGTTTGCCAGACATGACTCATAGTGCGGAAGTGCGTGTTAAGGCTCACGTACAGGCACTTGGTGATGACGGTGAATCATGGGTCGAAAGAGGATTTAATTCTAACCTAGTGAAAACTGAGAAAAAGTGCCCGTTTTGTGGGCAAAACCTAGACAACGTGTCCTTGCTCGATCACTATAGTGTCTATTTCAGCGAGAGTTACGCTGAACTCAAACAGCGCGTGGCTGACACGATCGCTGCCATAAATGGCATTCATGCCGACAATGCCCCTGTATTGTTCGAGCGGGCCGTCGGACTTGCGAACGCTGCCAGGCAGTTTTGGAGCCCTTTTGTCGATGTGCCTCATGTTGACGTAGACACTATGTCAATTGTCAACGACTGGAATAAAGCCAGAGAGTCAGTGATCGCATTGCTGGAAGCAAAGCAGTCTGCCCCTCTCGAAGAATTGAGACTCGACGAAGGCACGCTGAAGATTCTTAACACTTACAACTCTCACCGAAATGCGATCAGAGCAATCAACCAACATCTTGATTCTTCCAACAGGGAAATACTCAAACTGAAAGAACAATTGGAGAATACTAACGAAGATAAAATCTTCAACGCAATGAGAACCTTGCAGGCAACTAAAACTCGACACTCCGCCGAAATCGCCCCACTTTGCCAAGATTACATCAATGAAAAAGACGCCAAAGCTCAAACAGAAAGTGAAAGAGACCAGACCAGAATAGAACTTGACGAATACCGAAATACCGTGTTCCCAAAAATCGAGTCCAGAGTCAACTACTACCTCAATAGATTCAATGCTGGTTTTCGAATCGGCAGCCTGAAACCTAGGGGTACTGGCAGAGGAACAGGATCAACTTGTGACTATAGCGTGGTGATCAATGACTCATCAATTAACGTTGGCAGCAACAACCCTTCTACCGGAAACTACAAACCCTCTTTTCGCAACTCACTGAGTGCCGGGGACCGAAATACCTTAGCCCTTGCCTTTTTCTTTTCGTCCCTCGACGATGCTTCCAATTTATCCGATTCTATTGTCGTTATCGACGATCCAATGGCGAGCTTGGATGAACACCGTGGCATAGCAACAGTTCAGAAGGTGCGAGAAATAACCGAACAGGCTAAACAGGTAATCGTGCTTTCTCACAATAAACGATTTCTTTGCCGTGTGTGGAGCTATCTAAAATCCCACGAATGTTGCTCCTTAGAAATTGCACAAAGCCAAAGGACCTCTACTATTCGATCATGGGATATAAACCAAGCAGCGATTACCGAGTACGACGAACAACATGAACGCCTTAATGAATATGCTAAGAACCAAACAGGAGATACAAAAACAATCGTTAGGGATATCCGTCCTCATCTGGAGGGATACCTTAGAGTCGCCTGTACTGAACATTTCCAGCCAGGAGAAAATTTGGAACGCTTTCTCACGAAGTGCAGGGAAAGACTTGGGAAACAAGACGAAATTCTGAACGAAAGAGACATCAAAGAACTGACGGACATCAAAGAATACAGCAACCCATACCACCACGGACCAAACCCAGCGAGGCCGACGGAAGACATCAGTGCTACAGAACTCGCCGGTTTTGTAAGCCGCACGTTAGACTTCACCAGTCCCTTTACATCGTTCTTGACTGACTAAGTTGCGCCCACAGACTCCCGCACACCGGTCATCTTCGATTTCTTGTGCTTCCATCTTTTCATCGTTTGACACATTGCTTCATCTGCACCACGGTTCTCCATGCTGGCCAGCTTCTCACAATAAGGAGAACCGCACCATGACAACCCAAAAACCTATCACGAATGTCCTTGAACAACACGAGCGATTGATCAAGCAGTTAGAAGAACTTGATCTTTCTCTTGCAGAATTCGCTGGAGCTGCGGCGGCACATAGCAACTTCGCTGAAGTTCTCCTAGACGTGATTAACAAGATAGGACTCCAGTCCGCACTGAAAGAATTGACAGAAAATGCCGGCAATTCTACAGAAGAAATAGTCGCCTTTGCAGATTCTATTCCTAAGATCGCGCAGTTCATTGATATAGATCAAAAAGTTGCAGAGAAGTCATACAATGTCGCTATGAACAGTTTAGAGGAGATGCTAAGACAGAGAGTGGACACCTAGTCCCGCAGCACGGGCAAAACCTTTTGCGCTGCCTGCCACAACCTTGCAGACGAATTCACAAGTGCATCCAGGTTGTCTCTAAGTAACCTGTTTTCGTGTTGCAGTTGTTGGCATCTGTCTCTTAGTCCTTCGAAGTCTTGATTGGAATCTCTGCCGACTTCAAATGCCTGGAAATGATTCGGGCAGGTGCTCGTTGCCTCGGTGTTTGTATGCTGCTTTTCCATAGTCTTTCTCCTGTCCTTTTGTGAAATCGGATGTCTCTTCGCCCCACAGTCCCCGCGTCGCATTAAAAGAATGAGAGACGATTTTCGGCCTCTCCGCCGTTCATTTTCCACTTGGCTACCAAAGTATATAAGCCCCAAACTGAAAGCCAGAGACCAGAAACTATAGGCAGTACATTTGACCCCCTTCCATTGCGCAACAGCCCGGTTTCCGACCCCGAAATCTCCATTGACATATCGAAATATAAGTGTTAGCATCGGGCCCAAACAGCCGGCAGACAACGCCGTCCTCGTTCACGCCGGCCCGTTCCGATACGTCTGCACACAGCAGCTCCCTCTTGCAGATTCCCGCCGCGCACCAGCGCACGACCGGAGAAAGGAGCGCCGCGAATTCCGCAATCATATCGAACCTGATTCCCTGGAATCCCTGAAACCGCGTGCCTTCTGACCTACACTGGCAGGACCCGTGACGCGATTTCTTGTGTGAAACACCTTTCATCGTCCCTGAACTGAGAACGACTCACAAAGGAGAGGAGAAAATGGAGGGCAAGACGATCAACAGGATTTCTCGCCGGCAATTCTTGAAAGTGTCAGCTTTCACCGCGGCCAGCCTCGCCGCGGCCGCATGTGCACAACCCGCCGCGCCCGCCGCGCTCGAAACCGAAGCCCCCGCAGCCGACGCCGAAATGGCCGACGGCGGCATTCCGCAGGGCGGCATCATCCGCTACAAAGGCTCCGGCGGCCGCACCACCTACTTCTCACCCCTCTGGTTTTATGAGACCACCGCTTGGCACAACACCATGAAACTGGTCTGGCCCGGCCTGGTCATCCATAACACAGAGGGCGGAATAGACCCCTACCTGGCTGAAAGTTTTGAGGTTGGGGAGGACGCGGCCAGCGTCACCTTCCACCTGCCCACTGACGCTCAGTGGAGCGACGGCGTCGCCCTGACCGCTCACGACGTCAAGTGGACCTACGAACGCTTCCTCACGCCCGGGTTCCTCGACATGACGGCCGGGGGCTGGGGTTTCCTCGATGGCAATCTGATCGAAGGCTATGTCGCCTTCGCCGAAGGTTCAGCCGACGAAGTCACCGGCATCCAGATCATCGACGACCATACCGTCCGCTTCCAGCTCGTCCAGCCCGATGTCACCTTCCTGCGCCTCCTCTACCGCTCGATTGCGCCCAGCCACGTCTACGAGAACGCCACCTCGATCGAGGAGATCGAAGCCAATCCCTGGAACGCCCACTCGGACGTTCACTCAGGGCCCTTCCGCCTGGTCGAGTACAAGGAGACCCAGTACATCGAGCTCGAAGCGGTACGCCCGTACTGGCTCGACCTGCCCTACCTGCACGAAGCCAACGTCGACAAGATCATCATGTTCCAGAACCTGTCGCCCGAAGCGGCCATTGCCAAGGTCGAAGCCGGCGAACTTGAGATCCTGGAGCGGGCCGGCGGCGATATCCTGCAGCGCGCCAGCGAAATGGACGGCGCAACCCTCACCTGCAATCCGTCACCTTCCTTCGGCGGCCTCGGCGTCAATGGCCGCAAGGAGTACCTCTTCGACAAGCGGGTGCGGCAGGCAATGATGCACGCGATTGACCGCGAAGTGCTCAACCAGCTCCGGTGGGAAGGTCTGGGCAAGGGGATCACGTCGCCGGTGAACTTCCCCGAGTGGGCCGCCAACCCCAACATCAACCCCTACGAGCATGACCCGGACAAGGCCCGCGCCATCCTCGAGGAAGTCGGATGGGATTTCGATCGCGAGATCATCTTCCAGAGCCATGCGGAAGGCGAAGATCCCATCGCCGCCTACGTGCAGCAGGCTCTGGGCGACGCCGGCATCAACGTCAAGATCATCCACGTCAAGTACAGCGCCTTCATCGAAATCATGCGAGAAGGCAACATGGACCTCTGGTCCGAGAGCGGTTACGACGGCAGCCACCCCGCGCTGGTGGCGGCCCACTGGGCCTGCGGCGGCGTCTACTCCGAGTGGACCGCCTACTGCAACGAGGAGCTGGATGAGCTGGTAAGCATGTCCGCCTCCACCACCGACCCCGAAAAGGCAAAGGAGATCGCCTGGGAGATTTCGGCGATCATGAACGATGAGCTTCCCTACCTGTGGGTCACGCAGGACCCGCTCTGCCATCTCGTCAGCGACAAGGTAGGCAACTTCATCTGGAATCCCAGTTTGGGTGACACCTCCTTCAACGCCGCCGACTGGTATCTCAAAGAGTAGCCGGCGCAAATCCATCGACAACGGCGGGCGCCTGCAGCGCCCGCCGCCTTCAAGCTGGAGCGGTCAGGTGGTTGGCCCGACGCGCCGACCGCCTGCCCGACGTGGGCGAAAGGCTTAGATTGTGGGCAGGTATCTCGTCAAACGGTTGATGCTGATGGTCCCCGTGCTCTTCGTCATCAGCCTGCTCAACTTCGCCCTCTACAGCTTCGCGCCCGGCGACCCCGTCACCCTCATGATGAACCCCCTCCTCGGCACGTCCGGCCCCGGGTCGCGCATGACAATGGAGAAGCTGGATGAGATGATCGAAACGCAGCGCGAAATTCGCGGCCTCAACCGCCCGTGGTATGAAAGGTACGTCCTCTGGCTTGGCGAACTGGCGCGCGGCAATCTGGGGCGCTCGATGGTCTCCAAAATCCCCGTAGTCGAGATCATCGGCGAATATACCTGGCCTTCAGTGCAGCTGAACATCCTCAGCATCGCACTCAGCGCCCTGCTCGGCCTCGCGCTCGGTGTCCTCCAGGCCGTCAAGAAATATTCGCTTTTCGACTACACCGCCGCCTTTTTCTCCTTCTTCTACGTCAGCATGCCCGGCTTCTTCCTCGCCATGATCCTCATCTACGTCTTCGCCCTGGTGCTCGGCTGGCTCCCCACCGGCGGCTACGAGACCGTCGGCATGCCCTACTCCTTCTGGGACCGCGTCCGCCACCTCATCCTCCCCGCCGCCACCCTCAGCTTCGGCGGCCTGCCCTACATCATGCGCATCACCCGCACCGCCATGCTTGAAGTCATGGGCGAGGACTACATCCGCACCGCGCGCGCCAAGGGGCTGTCCGAAAAGCTTGTCATGCTCAAGCACGCCCTGCGCAACTGCCTCATCCCCGTCACCACCCTCGTCGGCGGGATGATCATGTGGCTCTTCGGCGGCTCGGTCATCGTCGAGACCGTCTTCTCCTGGCCCGGCCTCGGCCTCCTGTTTATCCGTGTCGTGCGCGAGCGCGACTATCCCATCATCATGGGGCTCGTCATGATCAGCTCCCTGCTCAGCGTCGTCATCATCCTCCTGACCGACGTCGTCTATACCATTGTCGACCCGCGCGTCCGCCTGGAAAGATAAAATTGGCCACCTTGCGGCTGGAAGAATCAACCGAGACCCTCAGCTCGCGCGCCTGGGCTCGCTTTCGCCGCCATCGCCTCGCGATCGTGAGTTCGGTCGTCCTCGCCGGCATCCTCCTCCTCGTCATCGCCGCCCCCCTGCTCGCGCCCCAGGGCCCCATCTACCTCGACGTCATGAACCGCTACGCTTCCCCCGACGCCGACCACTGGCTCGGCACCGACCGGGTCGGACGCGATGTCTGGGCCCGCGTCCTCTACGGCGGCCGCGTCTCCCTCTCCGTCTCACTCGTCATCACGGGCATCCTCTTCACCATCGGCATCGTCGCCGGCGCCGTCTCCGGCTACGCCGGCGGCCTGGTTGACGTCATCCTCCAGCGCACGATGGAGATCGTCAACGCCATGCCCGCACTCATCATCGTCATCAGCATCGCGGCGCTCACCGGCGACCCCAACATCGTCGTCACCATGATCGTCCTCGGCCTGCTCGGCTGGGGTGAAATCTACCGCTTCGTGCGCGGCCAGATTCTCTCCCTGCGCGAGGAGGACTTCGTCCTCGCCGCCCGCAGCATCGGCGTCTCCACCAGGCAGATCGTCCTCCGCCACGTCCTACCCAACGTCGTCCCCTACCTCATCGTACAGCTCGCCTTCAGCCTGCCCGGCGCCATCCTCACCGAGACCTCGCTCAGCTTCCTCGGCCTCGGCGTCCAGGAACCCACCGCCAGCTGGGGCAACGTCGTCGGCGCCGTCCGTTCGCTCGACAACCTCGAGAAAAGACCCTGGATGTGGCTGCCCGCCGGCTTCATGATCACCCTTACCGTCCTCTGCATCAACTTCATCGGCGACGCGCTGCGCGACGCACTCGACCCGCGCGCCCTGATCGAAAAATAGGAGCCAACCATGTCCCAAATTCCCTTTGTGCTCAAAGTCGGACAGGTCCGCACCTACGGCGAGGGCCAGAACTTCGCCTGGGTCCGCAGCGCCCAGAGCCCGGACGGCGCTATCTACCTCTGCAAAGGAATGAAGTCGGTCGACGGCGGCCGCACCGTCATCCCACATGACGACGATCGCTGGCAGCGCATCCTGCGGCCGAACCAGCCGCGCGACTACGGCGAAGAACACCGCCTCATCTCGATCCACTGGCGGCCCGGCCTCTTCGTCGCCCTCAGCCAGAGCGTCGAATACGGGTCCCAAGGCGTCTACCACGCCCAGCTGTGGCGCTCCACCGACGACCTCGAAACCATCGAGGAGATCACCTCCGTCCTGCGCATCGCCGACGGCCCCCGCCGCAAACGCGAACCCGGCGAATGGTACGGCCTCTACGCCTGGCGCAACATCGTCGAAATGCCCGACGGCTCCCTCCTCGCCACCATCGAGGGCAACTTCCACAGCGACCGCGTCGCACCCATCGGCGCCCGCAACAGGAACGAGATCCCCTCCGAAGAGCCCTACAAGCTCAGGACCTCAGTCGTCCGTTCGACCGACGCCGGCGAATCGTGGGACTACATCTCCACCGTCGCCCGCCCTTCCGAGGACGACGACGCCGTCGGCGAAGGCTTCGCCGAGCCCAGCTTCACGCTGCTCGACGACGGCAACCTCTTCTGCATCATGCGCAGCGGCAACTACACGCCGCTCTACGGCGCCTGGAGCTCGGATGGAGGAAATAGCTGGGAGGGTCCGGTCTACACCGGCCTCGAACGCGGCCTCGACCCCTGCCTGCTCAAGCTCGCCGACGGACGCCTGCTCTGCTGCTACGGCACGCGCTATCCGGCCGGCTCCCCCGGCGGTCCCGGTGAGTCGGGCAAAGGCGCCGGCATCCTCAAACTCGCCATCAGCGAGGACGGCACCGGCAGAAACTGGGTCGAAACGACCATCGGCAAGGGGCTCGGCTCGGCCTACTCGACCATCTACGAGGTCGAGCCAAATCTGATCTTCTGCCAGGTCGACGGCTGGTACTGGCGCGTCATGCTCAGGCCGAGAATCCCCGATACGCTCTGAGCCGGACAGCTTCAGACGCCGCCATCAAATACACATGAAGTGAGCAAGGCCGCGCTGCCGCGCTTGCCGAACGGAAAACAGGAGCCCACTATGTCCCAAATTCCCTTTGTGCTGAAAATAGGGCAGGTCCGCAACTTCGGCGAGGGCCGCAACTTCATCTGGGTCCGCTGCATCCAGGGCCCCGACGGCACAATCTACTTCCGCGGCAAATTCAAGTCCATTGACCGCGGCCGCACCGTCATCCCACACGACGATGACCGCTGGGAGCGCATCCTGCGGCCCAACAATCCTGACGGTATCGGCGAGGAAAACAGTTTCGTCGCCGTTCTCTGCCGCCCCGGCCTCTTCCTCGCCCTCGGCCAGGACCTCGAATACGAGTCTCTCGGCATCTACCACGCCCCGATGTGGCGTTCCACCGACGACCTCGAAACCATCGAAGAAACAACCTCGGTCTTCCGCGTCCCCGACGGCCCCCGCCGCAAGCGCAATCGCTACGAATGGTACGGCATCTACACCTGGCGCAGCATCCTTGAAATGCCCGACGGCTCGCTGCTCGCCGCCATCGAAGGCAACTTCCACTCCGACCGCGTCGTGCCCATCGGCCACCGCAACAGGGAAGAGTTCCCCGGCGACGAGCCCTACAAGCTTCGCACCGCTGTCGTGCGTTCCACCGATGGCGGCGAGTCGTGGGACTACGTCTCCACCGTCGTCGCTCCAACCGAGGACGACGACGCCGTCGGCGAAGGCTACGGCGAGCCCAGCATCGTCATGCTCGACAACGGCCAGCTCTATTGCATCATGCGCAGCGGAAACTACACGCCGCTCTACGGCGCGTGGAGCTCCGACAATGGGGAGACATGGGAGGGACCGGTCTACACCGGCCTCGAACGCGGCCTCGACCCCTGCCTCATCAAGCTTGCGGACGGCCGCCTGCTCTGCTGTTACGGCGTGCGCTACCCCCCAGGCTCACCGGGGGGCCCCGGCGAATCGGGCATGGGCCAAGCCATAATCAAACTCGCCATCAGCGAGGATGGCAGCGGACGCGATTGGGTCGAGACCACCATCGGCGAAGGCATCGGCTCATCCTATCCGACCATAATCGAGGTCGAGCCCAACCTCATATTCTGCCAGGTCGACGGCTACTACTGGCGGGTGATGCTCAGACCGAGGATCCCCGATACGCTCTGAGCCGGGCGGCACCGAGCGGGTTCAGGATGCCCACACCTCGCCGAACAGCCGCAGCCAGTTCCCGCCCAGGATCTTGGCCGCGTCGTCCGTGCTGTAGCCGCGCTCCAGCAGCGCGGCCGCCAGGTTCGGCATATCGGCCGGCGTCTCCAGCCCCGGCGGATACAGCTGGACCTTGCGGTAGTCGATCGCCGGGTCAGCCACGAACTTGCCCGGATATTTCGTCCCCTGCTGCGACAGAATATACTTCCAGAACGCATCCGGCTGGTCCTGTGTAAAGTCGTTTCCCACACCCACGTGGTCGATCCCCACCCGCGCCACCAGGTCATCGATCGCGTCCACGAAGTCCGCCAGCGTCGAGTCGGTCCCGTTGAGCAGAAATGTCGTGATCGACGTCGCCCCGATCACGCCCCCCTTCTCCGCACAGCGCGTCAGCGCCTCTTCCGTCTTGTTCCGCTCCGTGTCAAAATAGGACTTGGCGTTGGCGTGCGTGATCGCCACCGGCCGCTCCGACGCCTCGATCGCCTCCACCGTTGTCCGCTCCCCCACGTGCGACAGGTCGATCACAATGCCCAGCCGGTTCATCTCCGCGACCGCGTCCACGCCGAAGTTGCTCAACCCGTCGTCGCGCCGCTCGAAGCAGCCGTTCCCCAGCAGATTGCGCTCATTGTACGTAAGCTGGATCACCCGCACGCCCAGCGCATGGAACAGCGCCAGCCGGTCAAGCTCGTTCTCGATCGGCGTCGCATTCTGAAAGCCCAGGATCACGCCCACCTTCCCATCCCGCTTCGCCCGCCCAATGTCCTCCACGCTCTTCACCTGCATCAGCACATCTTCATACCTCCTGATGCGGTGCAGCCACGCCGCGATATTGTCCAGCGTCTGCGTAAAACCTTCCAGCGTCGCCGCCGTCGCATTAAACGCCGTAATCCCGCCCGCCCGCAAGCTCTCGATCACCGCCGGGCTGTCCCAGTTGCTCACGTTCAGGCTGTCGATCACGACCGCGTCACTGTAAAACGCCCGCGCATCTAATTCGTAGGATTCGTTCACTCTTGCTCCGTTTCCGGTTCGGTCGCATGACTCTAACAGGGTGCTAGACCGAAAACCGTGCTCAGTTGGCATAAGACCGGCACACTTTAGTTCACTACATCGCCGCCCCATCTGCTGAGACAGTAGCCACGCAGAAAGTTCTCACGCCGGGCCTATGCAGTCTTCGCTTTGCGAGAAATTATCCTGCCTCTTGGTAGGACCACAAGACACGAGCATCATGAGGTGGTTATTCCGGGGCTGCAAGAAGTGGTTTGAGCGGGGGGTTGGCGCGACGGACCTTTCGATGTGGCCCCATAGTCCAAGGATTGCAGTTATTTCTGGAAACGTGAAGTGGGTTTCTCGTGGCAATCTGCTACCTTGCGTGTAGGAAGAGGGCTAGGCACAGGGAAAAACTTTCCGTCTCTATTTGCAAGCGCAGAGAGTGCTGTTGACACCGACAGGCTATTTGCAAGCAATGCCGCATGTGCAGGATTCTTTCCTGGGCGAAAGATTAACGTACTGGGTGGTGTACCCTTTCTCGAAACACTCCTCACCACACTGCCCGCACCCAATTTGACGTAATCTCCACCCTCTTTGACTCTAAGGTCTCCTCTATATTCACAAACTCGATAGATGATTTCCTCGTCGGTTGCACCACAAAACCATTGCATTACGCTAAAAGAAACATCTGCCGCAGGGTTCTTCCGATTCTCAAATGCACGTGCAGAAACTACCATTCGAATTACTCCATCATTAACCGTTCTAACAGTTCCAGGGAAACAATATCTAGCTACATGAAAGTCTACAGGAACCGACTCGTCAGCTTTCAATCTATTCCTTGTCATACCCAACCAATTTCTTGGTGAATAATTCAACTATAGTCTTCATCTTACTGTGAGACATAGTCCCCGATAAACTGAGCCTCTCTCTTTCATCGTCCCAGGGTCCAGACAGCATCGCAAATTCTATCAATGTAGGAGAAACAAATCTGAGAACGATCTGCCCATCTCCTTCACCCCAAAACATATCATCTTCATGATCTTCGGTGCGTCTTGAAGATAAGAACCACTCAAGATCAGCATTACCTTCAAAATCTGACTTGATTGCAGAAAACGGTAAATCATCGTTTTCGACAAGGAACCGAGCGGCAGCTTTCAAAGTCTCAAATATGAATCCTGGATGCTCTCCTTCATCTAGATTCTCTTTCCTTCTCTCCAAATACTTGTGGAACTGCTCGACCTGATCTGAAAATCCCACCTCAACCAAAGCATTCAATAGCTCTTCCTCGTCTCTTGAATTTCGAACCAGTCGCAGACCCTTTTCTTTTTTTGGGTCCCTATGAATGAACTCCAATTCAACTTCATAGAGATGATCTCCTAATGCCCAAACACCTCGACTTTCTGTACTAAATTCAAAGGCACTTTCGTCATAGCGATAAGACCTAAATCTACCTCCATGTGACACAGCTAGGCCATGCGTCTCATAGACCTTTCTTTCGCTAGAGGGCGAATGCGGATGTTGGATGGGTGATGAACTTTTAACTGCAACCTTTCCAAGTATGCTTCGAATTTGTTCTACCCATTTGTGAGGTTCTTCAGGATTAGGTGCTGATTCAGGCCAATCTTGCACAATAGCCTCACTCACCATCATTCCTTACCTCCATTAGTGATTCGAACTCCCGGAATGATTTTCGCTCATGCTCACGCCATTCAGACAACCAGCCAATTAGATCAGTGCAATCTTCAAATCCGTCCTTATACACACCGCACCCAACAGAAATGAATTCCTGTTCGGCCTCATCATTGCTTGTCGTCTGAACTGAAGAAATCCTAAAGTACATCTCCATCTCATCAATTCTTATTCGAAAAGACAAACCCAACGTGAAGAAATCTTTCCATTTTTCAGGAACAACCCTTGGACTTAGAAAGTGATCTGTGAGACATTTGTTGGAGTTCCCACTTGGAATGTGTGCAACCCAATGAATTGAAGACGCGTCGAAAATTTTCTGATTCACCGAAGTCAAATACCTTACTGACACTCCAACGGTATCGTTGCCTTCCCCCCAATCACGTTCCTGCTCTTGATGTACTTGGAAAGAACTGTCGTCCATAAATAAGATCACGCCGTTCTCATATCGCAATCTGGCTGACAAAGGATTCATCTCAACTTCTTCAACTTCCCAGTCGTTGGGTACCACCCCTCTGGAAATTAAGAATCCGTGATGCAAACTATATGGTTCGTGACGATTAGGATCTTCGGCATGAACAACGCAGGCGAAGCTAGTCAACTTCATATCTTCTATAATCATTGTTTATCCTTGTTCAACCCAACGAACCTCGATTGCTTCTCGTCCCGATTGTAACAATACACTACGAGTTTGCGAAAACTCAGAATTAATCCAAGCCAAATTGTGATCGCTCCAGAAATGGGCCCCTAGAAAACCATGAGCTGAGCGACTTGCTCACTTTCTCCTTATCCCCCTTTGCACATGTCGCCTCCGAGGCGGCAGGGGCCGCCACACTGCAACCCCTCTCCAGAATCTCGCTTCCTGCCCCTACCCGCTGGCCCCATCGAACCTGTCCAGCCGGAACTGCTCGATCGCCTGCCCCGTCCTACCCTCCACCGCCAGCCCGGCAAGAATATCGCCCACCAACGTCGAAAACTTGAAACCGTGCCCCGAGAACCCCGCGCCCACCAGCACATTCCCGTTCCCCGGGTGCGGCCCAATCAGAAAATCCCGGTCCGGCGTCATCGTATACATGCACGTCGCGCCGGCAACATAGCTGAACCCGCCCCCCGGCATGATGCTCTCAAGCCAGCGCCGCAGCTCCTCCCTCTTCTCCTCGTCCAGCGTCCGGTCTACACCGTCGGCCGAGGTCACCTCGCCCAGCCCGTCATCCGCAACCTTCATCCCCGGACCGTAGTCGGGAAAGCCGTAGAACTGCGTCTCCACATCCCCGTACACCGGCAGACACCCTGGCTGGTACGCCGCCCTGTCCTCGGGCAGGAAATAGAACTTCTGCTGGCGCGTCACCTCCAGCGGCAATGCAAGCTCCTCCAGCACCGCGGCCGCCCACGGTCCCGGTGTAATGATCAACTTTTGGCACTCGTAGCGCCCCGCCGACGTCTCCACCAGCGGCCGTTCCCCGCGCAAACTGACGCCCTCGACCCGCACCTCCTCGTGTATCTCCGCCCCCAGCGCCCGCGCCTGCCTCAAATGCGCCAATACGCAGCGGCCCGCGTCCAGAAACCCGCCCAGCGGCGTCAGACAGGCCGCGCTCTCTTCCGGCAGCCGCAGCGCCGGAAATCGCGCCGCCACCTCCGCCGCGCTCAGCCGCTCGTGCGCTCGACCCAGAGCCTCCATCACACCAATCTTCCGCTCCAGGCTCTCGCTCCCACTCCGGCCGAACTGCAGCAGACCCGTCAGCGTCAACAGCTTCTCGCCCGAGCGCGCCTCCAGCTCCCGCCACAGCGGCAGGGCCGCCTCCGCCATCTCCACGTAAATCGCATCATGATAGAAGTTGCGGTACGCCCGCGAATGCCCGTGCGAGCTGCCCAGCGCATGCCCAATTCGGTGCTGCTCGATCCCCACCGCGGCCGCCCCCCGCCGCGCCAGGTGATACAGCGCCGCACTCCCCATTCCCCCCAGGCCCACTACTACAAAGTCCGCGCTCGACACCATTACCCCCCGAAGCTCACCATCCGAAGCAAAATTCCCACTGTTCCGTTAGAGAGAGACTTCAACCTTCAATCGTAGCAACTATTCACTATTCACTATCCACTGAAGTTCAGCATCGCCCTCGTCTCCTCAATCGTCGCCACACCCCGCCCCAGCTCCTCCGCAATCCGCGCGATCCGCGCCACCATCTGCGCATTGCTCTCCGCCAGCTCACCCCGCTGATAATGAATGCAGTCCTCCAGCCCCGTCCGCACGTGCCCGCCCACCAGCATCGACATCACATTCACGTGCAGCTCCTCCAGCCCCAACGCGCAGGTCTGAAAAACTGACTCCTCGGGCAGATTGCGCACCATGTAAAGAAAACTGTCCATGCTCGTATTGATGCCGCTCTCCTGCCCGAACACCAGCTGCAGAAAATACGGCTTCTCCAGCGCATCGCGCCCGATCAGGTAGTCCAGAATGTCCAGGTGCCCCGGATGATACAGAAACACCTGCGGCTTGATCCCTTTCTCACGCAGCCGCAGCGCGGTCCGCTCCGAACTGTCGAACGTCGCCAGCGTCACCTTGCTCGGTCCCCCGCCGCCGCCCGTATACGCCGCGCCCCCGCGAAATGTCATCGGGCCCGGATTGAACGCCATGATGTCCGGCCCCGCCTCGATCGGCGCCGACCGGTAAAGATGCGCCGTGCCCTCAAGTCCAGACCCCGCTGTATCCACATCCGCAAAACCCTGCGAATTGTCGACCAAAATCTGCGGCGCCTTCGCCCGCATCAACGCATTGATCTCACGGTACCGCTCGGCATCGTGCGCAGCCTGCGTCGGGTCATCCGCCTGCCGCGCGTGAATATGGACGATCGTCGCGCCCGCCTCGAAGACCGCAGCCGCCGCCGCCGCCTGCTCCTCCGCCGTCACCGGCACCGCCGGATTCTCGCTCTTCTGATGCCCGCCCGTCACCACCGCGCTGATGATCACCGGCGGCATCCCCTCGCGGATATGCCGCACATATTCCCGCTGGTCCGCGTAATCCCAGGTTGTCTGCATTATTCCACCCCGCCCCGCCCTCAGTTGGGTACGATCACTCCCTTGACAAACCCCTCCAGCTCGATCTCACCGCCCGCCGCCAGCACAGCCGTTTCCGCCTCTTCCAGCGAAAACCTGTGCGTCACCATCTTCTCGATCGGATACCGTCCCGACTCCACCACCTTGATCGCCGCCCGCACCGCCGCCGTATCGTGCGAATTCACACCCTGCACCCGCAGCTCCTTCACCGGCATCAAGCTCGCAACAAGTCTCGCCTCCTCCGCGCCCGTATTCGAGCCCACAACCACCGTCCCCAGCGGCCGCGCCAGCTCCAGCGCCAGGCCCAGCGACGCCGTCGCGCCCGTAACGTCCACAACCACGTCCGCCAGCGCCCCGTCCGTCAGCGCTTCGACCGCGCCAACCGCGTCCTCCTCCTCCAAATTGACCGTATCCGTCGCGCCAAACTCGCTCGCCAGCGCCAGGCGGTGCTCGTCCCGCGACAGCCCCAGCGCCACGATGCGCGCCGCGCCGGCCTCCCGCGCCGCCAGCACCGCCGCCAGCCCCTGCCCGCCCGGCCCAACTACCACCACCGTATCCCCGATCGCCGCCCCACCAACGGTCCGCACCCAGCGCAGACCGTTGCCGATATTCGCGCACGTCATCGCTGCCGCCGCCGCCGGCACATCCGGCCGAAATGCGGTGCACGCGCGCGTTCGGCGCCAAATACATGTGCTCGCTGTACGCGCCCCACAGATGCGGCGGCACGCTGCACGGTGTCGGCCCGCCGTAACCCTGTTGCTCGAGGCAGAAACGGTACTCGCCCACGAGACACCAGCGGCAGTGCCCGCATCCAAACAGGTGCTCCACGATCACGCGGTCGCCCACCTTCACACCCCAGCGCGCCGCCGCCCGGCTCCCAATCTCGGCAACATGGCCGACCAGCTCGTGCCCCAAGATCAGCGGAAACCGGCTCGCATCCGTCCAGTCATAAATGCGCGGATCGCTGCCGCACACCCCGCACATCTCCACCCGTAGCAGCCCGTCCTCCTCGCCAATATCCGGCAGCGCAAACTCCTGCAACTCCATCTGCCGCCGGGCCACCGCCACCGCCGCCCAAACCTTCTTCCCCACCGCAATTCCCCCCCTCCCGTAGACCCCTCCCATCAAAAAACTAGAAACTGAAAACTAGAAAACACCAGTCCGCCCGCCAGGGCGCAGCGGATGCTGCCATCGAAGTCCCGGGAAACGGGAAAAGTCGGAGTCGGTCGAAACCATGGTGCATCCGTGCTCGATGGCGATCGCAGCATGCTGGGCGTCGGCCACCAGCTTCCCGGTCGCTCCGGACTCGCGGCACAGTCGTTCGAATATTTGCAGATGATCGGGACCGGGACCGACGATGCGCGCGGTCGGGCGTTCGATCAGCGCGGACACAAATGCGAAGGATTGGTCGAGCGTGGATGGGGGGTCGAAGACTCGCGGGTTGGTTACCACGCGGACGAAACCGGACAGCACGAGGACGGAGAGGGCGAAGGGTTCCGGTCCGGTCGCCAGACGAGTGATCCACTTCGCATACTCGGGGTGTTCCGGAGCGGAGTCCTCGACGTGGGCGTATATCAGGACATTCACGTCGGGAAGCAGCATCCCGGGTCACCGCTTCCCCTGCCCGAACCGCGATTCATCATCCTGTGAGTCAAGCGCTCTCGGCCGGTCAAGATCGACGCCCGGGCGGGCATGAACGCCGCGCACGGTCACCAGCCGGAACGGCGGCGACTCCGACGGCTCACGACGCTTCAGAGCGTCATCCAATGTCTGGGCGATAAAGGCGCTCACGCTGATTCCGCGGGCTTCAGCCGCCCGTCGCACCTGCTTTGCAAGCCGGTCGTCAAGGGAGATAGTGGTCCTCATGATGCACAGCCTAACATATCTTCATCACTGCATCAACGCCAGCTGCCGCTTCTCCATCCTGTGCGTCCCAACGACAACCGCCGCCAAAGACTCCCGCCCCCGCGGAGCCCCTTCCCAACGAAAAACCAGGGCTCGTTGACATTTGTCTGAACTTTGATTTTTCTGATTCATATGATGGACATGATGAACGGCGCTAGCTCCCGAGGTGGGCTTCGTACACGAGAATCAGGTGAATCAGAGTCCAAACTGTTCTCAGACAACCTATAGATGCCGCCTCTTTGAATGGTTTTTTGAAACGTCAACGAGACCTAGAAACGAAGAACTAAAAACCACATGTCAGTCCACCGTCCACCAACAGATTCACACCGTTGACATACTTCGCCTCATCCGACGCCAGGTACAGCGCCGCATACGCCACGTCCCACGCATCCCCCATCTTCCCTGTCGGACACATCGCGTCCCGCTGCCGGATCATCTCCTCAACGCCCTCGTCCGAATAGGCCTCCTGCAGCCCCTGCGTGATGAACGGCGTATTCATCAGCCCCGGCAGCACACAGTTCGCCCGGATCCCCTTCGCCGCATACTGCACCGCAATATTCTGCGTCAGCTGGATCACCGCCCCCTTCGACGCATTGTACGAGACGCTCGGATACCCCGTATAGCGGATCCCCGCGATCGACGAAATGTTCACGATCGCGCCGCCCCCCTGCGCCTCCATCTGCGGGATCGCGTGCTTGCACGTCAGAAACATCCCCTTCACGTTCACCGCCATCAGCCGGTCCCAGTTCTCCTCGCAGATCTCCACCGGGCCGCCCACCTCGATGATGCCCACATTATTGTGCAGAATATCGATCCGGCCGTACCTCTCGATGCAAGCCGCGGTCATCGCCTCCACGGCCGCGCCGTCGCTCACATCCGCCTTGTACGCGGAGCAATCGCCCCCTTCGCCTTCGATCAAGCGCTTCGTCTCCTCTGCCGCTTCCAGGTTGTAGTCGACCAGAAAGACCTGCGCGCCCTCCCGTGCGTACAGCGCCGCCGTCGCCTTCCCGTTGCCCCAGCCCGGCCCCACCGACCCGGCCCCGGTCACCAGCGCTACCTTCCCCTTGACTCGATCGCTCATCTCCACCTCACATTCTCATCTGTCATATCTCGGTAACTCCGCTTCGGCTGAATCCCCGGATTTGCTGCGCAGATGCTCAAAACTTCCCCAGCTTCTCAAGCTCTTCCCTCCTGATGTGAAAGCTGTGTTGGTCCGTCGGAAACGTCTCCCCCACCACGTCGCCCTTGTACGAAAGGAAAGCCCCCAGAATCAGCTCGTTCAAATTCAGGTACTTCTTCACGAACTTCGGTGTGAAACGGTCGAACAGGCCGATGATGTCATGGGCGACCAGTCCCTGTCCGTCGCAGTGGACACCCGCCCCGTAGCTGATCGTGGGAACAGTCAGCTGCTCGGTAACGATCTTTGCCACCGACGCGGGAACGCACTCCAAAATGATCAGAAAAGCCCCCGCCTCCTCCAGCAACAGCGCATCCTCAATGATCTGCCGCGCAGTCGCCGCATCGCTGCCCTGTACCTTCAGCCCGCCCAGCATCGAAATCGCCTGCGGGGTCAGTCCAATATGCCCGACGACCGGTATCGCTGCCCTGTGTATCGCCTTCACGATATGCGTTACATTTGCCCCGCCCTCCACTTTGACTGCATCCGCTCTTCCCTCCTTCATAAACCGGCCCGCGTTGAATATGGCGTCCCGCTCGGACACGTTATAGGACATGAACGGCATATCCGCCACGACAAAGCTGTATCGGACCGCACGCGTCACCGCCTTCGTATGGTACAACATCTCATCTACGGTGACCGGGATCGTGTCGTCATATCCCAATACCGTCATCGCCAGCGAATCGCCCACCAGGATCATATCGAGGCCGGCGCGGTCGGCAAGCAGTCCCAGCGGGTAATCGGGAATGCTCAGCATCGTGATCTTCCTGCTTTCACGCTTCATCTTCTGGATATCCGCAATCGTCACCTTCGTGCGGTCGCGGTTTTCCGGTATCTGAGTCGCCATCGTCTTTCCCTTGAGCTATCCGCTGCCTGGTCTCGTCTGCCTGTGCAGAAACCGCTGCTGGTACTGGCGGTGGAGGGCCAAGCCAACCCGAAGTCTGGACGGCGCCGAAGGTTCAGGGACCCGAACGAATCTGTGCCCGCCCGACCCGGGCCGGCGAAGACCAGGCCGCCTTCCGCTCGCCCACCGATCCGCCGCGGCCATCGCCGAGCCCCGTATGCACGTCTGTCCCACGGAAGTAGAGATTGAGATTCTCGCCTACCACGAAACAGGCTTAAAGTGATACTTGTAATGAAACAAGGAATCGATATCCGGAAACTCTACCACCCGCACCGGCGTCTCCCCACCCTCGAAAACCCCTCGCCGGCACTCTAACCGGCGCACGTAGCGGAATTGGCCCGCTGTACAGCGTCGAATCCCGCGTCGGCTCGCTCCCATCCAGCGTGTACCGGATCTCAGGCCGCCACACCGGACAGATCAACCCAAAGATCGCCATCTCATCCGACGCATGGTACATCCCAGAATTGACCGTCACTTACCGCCCGTAGAACTCGACTAGGCTTCTCGGCTCGCGGCACGCTATCGTCTGCCGCGCGACCCTTTTTCCTAATGAGGGCCTTGGCATCGAAAGGGAATGAGACATTTGACTCTGCAATAAATCAGTTTTGCACGGCTTGGCAAGTCCAGTAAAATTATCCCACTCGGTCTAAGACGACAAAGAGCCAGACGAGTCGCACAAAACCCCCAACCAAAGGAGACCATTGGTGAAAGACCGAACACTTGAAGGAGAGAATGAAACCGAAGAAGAAAAGGGGCAGAAATGACTGCCTCAACAGAACATGGAGAACGTCTGGCTAGACTAGAAGGGGCCTACGATCACCTGGCCACGAAAGCCGATATAGCTGAATTGCGTTCCGAACTCCGAAGCCTGAAGTGGTTCATAGCCGTAAGCGTCGCCGGCGCTGGCGTGATTGCCTCGATAATTGCCATAATCGTTCCCTAGTGAACATCCAGATATCTCCCAACTTTGAGGCGTAGGAGCTAAACCCTGTGCCTCTTTTCTATTCCAAACGCCCCAAAAGCCAACCGCTCCCCCCCGCCTTCCCACCAATACCATCGCACAGAAAACTAAAAGCTAGAAACTCAAAACCAATAACTGCCGCTCCCTACCACGAAACCGGCTTAAAGTGATACTTGTAATGGAACAAATAATCAATATCAGGAAACTCCACCACCCGCAGGGGCGTCTCGCCCCCCTCGTAAAATCCCTTCGCCTTGATCGTCGCAGGCGGGGAAAGCGAGAACGGCTCGCGATACAATGTCGAGTCCCGCGTCGGCTCGCTGCCATCCAGCGTGTACCGGATCTCCGCCCGCCACACCGGGCATAGCAGCTCGAGCAGCGACGCCTCGTTCGATTCGTAGTACATCCGCGCATTGACCGTCACCTGCCGCCCGTAAAACTCGTCCAGGAACCGCCGCTCGCGGCCCTGCTCCCCGTGATACGCCGAGCCGCCGTCATCCCCCTGCTGCGCCATCCACGCCCGCACCTTCCCCCGCAGGCTCTCCAGCACCTCCACCTGCGCCGGATCATCCGCTAAATTGTTCATCTCGTACGGGTCGGCCTCTAAATCATACAGCTCCTCCGCCGGCCTGAACTGCAGCGCACCAACTCTTTCAGCCGCCGCCGGATCGGTCTGGGCCTCCTCGAACCACGAGTCCCACATCGCCGCCGCATGGCTCGCAATCGGCGTCAGCGCCGGCGGCGGCCTGCTCTCCCCCCACCAGCCCACGTCCACCGGCCACGTGTAACGGAAATGCGAATCGATATTCCAGATATACTTGTGTGTCTTGGTGCGCACCGCCCGCATCGGGTACGCCACCATCACACCCCAGGTGAAGTTGGCGAACACCTCGGCGCGATGCTCCGCCTCCTCGCCCAGCAGCACCGGCAGAAAACTATCGCCGTCCAGCGGCTCCCCGCCGCAACTCGCAACCACCTCGCCGACGTCACCACCCGCCGCCTCGATGAACGTCGGCAGTATGTCCACGAAGCTGACCAGCGCCTCGCTGACCGAACCCGGCTCGATCCTGCCCGGCCAGCGCGCAATGAAAGGCTGGTTGATCCCGCCGTCGTGCAGGCTCCACTTCTCGTCCGGCCAGTCCGACCCGTGGTCCGTCGTGTAGATCACCAGCGTATTCTCTTCCAGGCCCTCCGCCTTCAGCAGCGCCAGACACCGCCCGACCGCCGCATCCATCTCCGTGATCTTCGAATAGTAGCGCGCCCGCATCGCGCGCGTATCCGGCGTGTCGAGCAGGTGCGGCGGAATATCCTCCGCCTGCGGCTCGTAGCCGTAGTCGTTGTGCGGCCACGGCACGTGCGCGCTGAACTTGCACATGATGAGGCAGAACGGCCTCTCCCCCGGCTCCGCCAGGATCCCCTGCAACGCGCTGCCCGGCCCGAGCGCTTCATCCCCGTCCTCGTAATACTCGAACGGAAAGTTCTCCCACGGCGTGATATGCTTCTTCCCCAGCAGCACCACGCGGTAGCCGAGCGCCGTCATATAATGCGGCAGGCTCCTGATCTCCGGCTTCACCGAGCTCCAGTTGGGGTGCGCCCCGTTGCGGATCGGATACAGCCCCGTATACAGCGAAACGCGGCTCGGCACGCAGGTCGGCGACGTCGTAAACACGTTGTTGAAACGCATCCCCTCGCTCGCCAGCCGGTCGATGTGCGGCGTCCTCACGCTCGAATTGCCGTAGCAGCCGAAGTCCCGCCGCGACGTGTCATCCGAAAAGATCATGAAGATATTCGGCCGCCCCGGCCCATTCCCCACCGCATCCTGACCGTTCATCGCCTGCCTCCCCGGATATTCCCCCAATAGAAAAGTGCGCTCCGGCCGCATGCAAACCGGCCGGAGCGCCTCTCAATTCAACACTTCGCCCTTCAAATCAGGAAGCCGATGCCTCAATCTCCTTGTCGATAACCGCCTTGGCGTCCTGCATCGCCTCTTCGACCGTCTTTTCGCCCACAAACGCCAGTTCCACACCGGTCCTGAACTTGTCCTGCATGAAGCGGCCCACGCGACCAAACGCCGCCCGCTTAAATATGTTGACGTCCTCCGTGCAGTAGTCGCACTCGGACATCCCTTCCAGCCGCGACAGCATCACCTGCACGATGATGCCCAGGTCGCCCTCAGGCAGGCTGTCCAGGTAGTAGGCGGGATCGTAAGCCGACAGCGTCGCCGCCAAATCGACCAGCGCCTGCCCCACCTCGTAGTCGGTCGTCTGAACGATCGATGCCTCCTGCGCCTTCGGAATCACCGCCGACTCTTTGTTGATGCACCACAAATTGGCGTTGACCCCGTGCACCCGCCGATCGACCCACGGCAGATGCATGAAACCGAGCTCGAACGGCAGCTGCGCCGCCAAGTAGGTCTGGTTCGACCAGCTGACACTCGCCGTCGCCAGCCCCGCCCGGAACAGACCGCCCTCGATGCCCTGCTGCGCCTCCAGCGTCGGCGCCACGCCGTGCACCACCGTCAGGTCGACATAGTCATGCACCGCCGCGATCGCCTCCGGCGTATCCAGCAGACACTCGGTCTCCTCGTACTCGGTGTCGTCGATGAACCAGGTGTCGTAGGTCGCCAGCTGGTAGCCGTACGCGTTGATGCTCGTCTCCGCCGACTGGTAGCCGTACTGCTCGACCGTCCCGTCCGAGCTGCGGATCGTGACCGCCTTCATGAAGTCGACGAAATCGTCCCAGTGCCACTGATCGAAGTTTGCACCGCCCCACAGCGGCAGGTCCGCCTCCGCATAACCGGCGTTGCGCACAAGGTCCAGGTTCACATATGCCATCATTGCCTGCTGTGTGAACAGGCTCAACCCCATGATGTCGCCCTTGTACCCGTGCTCCACCACCGGGTCGGCGTACCACTTGCTCATATCGATGCCCGACTCAGCCAGCACGTCGTTGAAGGGCACAAAAATGCCGCGCGGGAAGAAATCGGGGTACATCGGCCCGCCCAGCTGGATGATGTCGGGCGCCACGCCGCCCGCCACCTGCGTCAACACCTTCGTCACATATTCGCCGAAGGGGTAGATCTCCTCCTTGAAAACGGTACCGCTCTTCTCCTCAACGATCGGCAGCCACTTCTTGTGCTGGTCGCCCCACCAGTGCGACAGCCGGATCTCCACCGGCTCCGCAGACGCCGGCATCTCCTCCTCCGCACTCTCTCCCGTCGCCGGCGCCGCGGCGGCGCCGCGCACGCGGCCGCAACAACGCCCACCGCCCCTATCGCCGACAGACGCAGAAAATCGCGCCGGCTCGTTAGCTTACTTTTGGCGTTCATCGTCTCCTCCTTCTTGGCATAACGCTTGACAAATCTGATTAACGCCTACGATGAATCACGCCCCCTCTGGTCGGATTGGCAGCACCCCCTTCCGGCGTCAAGACCGGCTACCCCTTGATGCCGCTGATCACCACGCCCTGAATGAAATATCGTTGCGTGAAAAAGAACAGCACGACCGGCGGGATCGTCAGCACGGTCGCCATCGACATGATCGCATTCCAGGTCGGCGGCACATACGCGCCCGCGCCCCAAACCGCCACCTGCTGCCACTGCCGGATCGCAATCGCCAGCGTATACCTCTCCTGCGAATTCAAATAGATCAACGGCGCAAAAAAGTCGTTCCACTCGCCCATGAAGGTGAAAATCGCCACCGTCGCCAGCGCCGGCTTCGACATCGGCACGATGATCCGCCACAAAATCGCGAAGGTCCCCGCGCCGTCGATGCGCGCCGCGTCGTCGTAATCGCGGGGGATCGTCATGAAAAACTGGCGCAACAGAAAAATGAAGAACGCGCCCCCGCCAAAATAGTGCGGTACGATCAGCGGCTTGAATGAGTCCAGCCAGGCCAGGTTGCGGAACAACAGGTACTGCGGAATCAAGACAACGTGATACGGGATCATCATCGTGCTCAGCACCAGCAGAAACAGCGGCGTCCGCCAAGGAAAACGCAGCCTGGCAAAGACATAGGCCGTCAGGCTCGCGCTCGCCAGCCGCCCGATCTCGACCCCCACCACGATCGTCATCGTGTTGCGCAACGATCGCCAGAACGGAAACTGGTTCCACGCCTCCACGTAGTTCCACCACTGCACCTGCTCCGCAATCAGCCGCGGCGGATACTCGAAGACGTACCCCTCCGGCTTGAACGAAGCGCTCACCATCCACACCAACGGCGCCACCAGGATGATCGTCAGCCCGGCCAGCGCCAGGTACAGCAGCAACCTGCCGACAACCCGCTGCCCCATCCGCCAGCGCTGCGCCCAATCTCCGCCCAACCCGGACGGCGGCTGTGCCAGCGCCCCCCCAGCCTGCGAACTTCCCAAATCCGCCATCATCTACTCCTGCGCGCCCTCATAAAAGACCGTCGTCCGCGATAGCCGCAGCGAAAGCAGTGTGATAAACAGCAGGATCACAAACAGCAGCCACGCCATCGCCGCCGCATAACCCATGTCCAGGTACTCCCAGCCAGTGCGGTACAGGTAGAGCAGATAGAACAGGCTCGCCTCGCCCGGCCCCCCGTTCGTGGTCACAAACGCCACAGTGAAAACCTGAAATGTACCGATCATGCCCGTCAGAAAGACGAAAAAGATGACCGGCGAGGTCATCGGCAGCGTCACATTCAGAAAACGGCCCCACGCATTCGCGCCGTCAACCTTTGACGCGTCGTAAAGCTCAGTCGGCACGCCCTGCAGCGCCGCCAGGTATAGCAGCAGCGTACCTCCGACCGCCCACGCCGACATCAGGATGAACGCCGCCAGCACCCAGTTCGGGTCGCCAAACCACTTCGGCCCCGGAATCCCGATCGAACGCAGCGTCTGGTTGAGCAGCCCCACGTCCGACTGCAGCATCCACGAAAAAACGTACGCCACCGCCATCGCCGGCACCACCGCCGGCATGTAGAACGCCGTCCGCCAGAACGAAAGCCCCTTCACCTTCAGATTCAACATCAGCGCCATGCCATAGCCGACGACCACCTGCACCGGCACCGCCACCATCGTGTAGATCACCGTCACCCGCAGCGACTGCCACAGCGTATCGTCGCCCGTCGCCATCCGGTCGTAGTTGTCCAGACCCCGCCAGCGCGGCGGCGTCAGAATATCGTAGCTCGTGAAGGAAAGATAGAACGAATAGATCAGCGGGCCGGCCGTGAAAATCACGAACCCCAGCAGAAAGGGGAGCAGACCGATGTACGCATCGCGCGTCTCGCGCGCCTGCAAGGACAGTTTCAGTTTCCAGAACATCGGCCGCTCCCCCCTTGCCGCCTTCTTGGTTCTACCTGAGCCCGTAAGCGTAATCTGCGTCGCTCACCGGCCTATTCGCGCGCGATCTCCTCGTCGATCGCCGCGTCGGCATCCTGCATCGCCTGCTCGACGCTCTTCTCGCCGATCAGCGCCTTCTCCATCGCCGCCCGCACCGTGTCCTGCAGGAAGCGACCTTTGCGGCCGAACCCGGCGCGGTTGAACATGTTCACGTCTTCCGTGCAGTAGTCGCAGTCGGACATGCCGGCGAGGCGCGACAACATGATTCGGGTGATTACGCCCAGGTCACCTTCGGGCAGTGTATCGAGATAGTAGGCCGGATCGTAGGCCGATATCGTCGCCGCCAGGTCCACCAGCGCCTGCCCGACCTCGTAATCGGTCGTCTGGATCAGCGCCGCCTCCTGCGCCTGCGGAATATTGTCCGACGCATTGTTGACGCTCCAGTGGTTGGCGCCAATGCCGTGCACGCGCCGTCCCGTAAACGGCAGGTGCATGAAGCCAAGCTCGAACGGCAGCCCGGCCACGAGATAGGACTGGTTGGTCCAGCTGATCGAAGCAACAGCGATCCCAGCTCTGAACAGCCCGCCCTCGATTCCTTGCTGGGCTTCGATGGTCGGGGCTACCCCATGCACGGTGGTCAAATCAATCAGGTCGTGTGCGGCCGCAATCGCATCCTCCGAGTCCAGCAAGGCTTCGGTTTCAGCGAAGGTCCACGGATCGTCGACCAGGTCAGCGTCGTAGCTGGCCATCTGATAGGCGAGACTGTGTGCGTCTCTGATCGCGCCGGCATAGCCGTACTGCTCATACGTGCCGTCCGACGCCTGAATCGTGACAGCCTGCAGGAAGTCAACAAAGTCGTCCCAGTGCCACGTGTCATAGTTGTCCCTGCCGTACAGCGGCAGCGCCGACTCGTCGTAGCCAGCCGCACGCACCAGGTCCAGGTTCAGGTAGACCGAGCGCCCCTGCATCGTGAACAGGCTCAGTGCCAAAATATCGCCATTGTAGCCAAGCTCCAGCGCGGGGTCGACGTTCCACTTGCTCATGTCAAGACCCGAGCCGGCCAGGAAGTCGTTGTAAGGTACAAAGACATTCTTGGGGAAAAAGTCGGCGTTGTGGCTCTGATCAAGCTGGATGATATCCGGCGCCACGCCGCCCGCCACCTGGGTCAGGACCTTGGTCAGATACTCACCCCAGGGATAGATCTCCTCCGTAACCGTGACGTTGGCCTTTTCGTTCACAATCGGCAGCCACATCTTGTGCTGCTCGCCCCACCAGTGAGACAACCGGAGCTCAGTAGGCTCCTCGGGCATCATTTCCCCGCCATCTTCGGCGGCAGGCTCGGCTGCCGGCGCCGGTGCACAGGCCGCGAAAAACGCGCCTGCGGTCCCTGCTGCCGTAAGCTGCAAAAAGCTGCGGCGGCTCATTCTCTTGCTGGTCATCGTCGAATCTCCTCCCTGATTTTGTCTGCCCCCGAATCCCGCGCACACGCCGAATTGGCAGCACGATGGACGATCTCCCAAAATTAAGATTCCCTCTGCTCACGTCTCGAAAGGCATCACCCCCTTGCGCAGCCGGACAATGCAACCGGTCGACTTCTGTTGTGGACTGTGGATTTCTGAGATATAGGATTACGCCAGCAATCTACCACACGTGAGTTGGCTGGTCAATCCGTTTTTTGCCACCCCGGCCCGGCCCCGGCAGAGCACAGGGACGCGCTTTCAGCCCGCCAGAGCAGCCCTCGCAGCGCCGACTCTCAGGCAGCACGGCGCGATTCGACAGGAGCTGACAGCCCCAGGCCAGTCCCACGGGGCCGGCCCATTCGCCGCTGGGAGTATTTCGCTGGACCGGCAGGAAAGTGCGCGCCCGATGCTGTAATCGGGCGCGTGCGTGCGTGCAGGGCAGGAGAGGATTGCCCGTGGAGATTCATTACATCAACAACAGTATCGGCCCCTACGCGTTCAGCAGGTGATTCCGGCAGTTCAAGGAATTCACCCAGCGCAGATTCCCTCCTGATGGCCCGTCGCCAGGAGTGCAGGCCCTTCGCATCCGTCGAACTCTTCTTTGTGAAATCAGACGGGCCGGCACTCTTGTCAGCTTGCTCACAGCCATGATCGCGTCTCCTTTTGCGGGGCCATGCCAAAAGGCGGCGCCGCGGGTGTTGGCGGCCTCGCCGTCCGTTCCCGCTTCGTTGTAAGTGTGTGTCATTCAGGGTCGGCCGGCTGCCGCTCGCGCGGTCGATGCTCGACCTCTACCCACAGATCATCTGAAACCGCGCAGGACGACCTGGTATCTGGGCGTGGGTTCAGACAGCAGGCGGATCGAGCTGAAGCGCTGCAGCAGGCTGGCAAAGGCGATACGCGCTTCCAGGATAGCCAAAGGGGCGCCGAGACAGTAGTGGATGCCGCGGCCAAAGGATATGTGACCTTTGTCCCGGCGGCCGATATCGAGAACGTCGGGGACAGGAAAGACCTTGGGGTCGCGATTGGCGGCGCCGATGAGCGCGATTATGCGCTGCCCGGCGCGCAGCCGCCTTCCTTTGATCTCGGTGTCTTCCGCAACGACGCGTATGTTGAACTGGACAGGGCTGTCATAGCGCAGCAGCTCATCGATGGCCGGGTCGAGCAGATCGCGATTGTCTCTGAGCCGTTGGAGCTGGTCCGGATGCCGAAGCAGGGCCAGCATACCGTTGCCGATGAGGTTACGGGTGGTCTCGTTTCCGGCCACGAGCAGCAGCATGAGCGTCGAGAGGAGCTCCTCGCGGCTGAGTCTGTCGCCCTCTTCTTCGGCGGCCAGAAGCGCGCTGAGCATATCGTCCTGCGGCTTCTGCTGTCGCTGCTCGATAATGCCTTCGAAGTAGTCGAAAATCTCGTCAGCGGAGCGTTGGACGCGCCCGATCTGTTCGTCACTGAGGATGGGCTCGATCGAGAGGGCGAGATCGTCGGACCAGCCTTTGAAGCGGTCGCGGTCCTGTGCCGGGACGCCCAGCATTTCGGCGATTACGATGATCGGGAGGGGAAAGGCGAAATCCCTGATCAGATCGATCTGTTCTTCAGCCGCGACCGCGTCGAGAAGCTCGTCAACGATCTGCTGGATGCGCGGGGCAAGCGCCGCCACGGACCGCGGCGTAAATGCCTTGGAGACCAGCGATCGCAGCCGCGTGTGATCGGGCGGGTCGAGGTCCAACATGGTGCGGTAGGGGGTGTAGTCGAAACGGTTTTCCCCGCTCGAGAAACGTTTGTGGTCGAGCAGGACGGCCTGGGCATCTTCGTACTCGGTCAACACCCAGGCGTTGATCAGCCTCATGCGGTGGATGGGGTCTTTGAGGCGCAGCTGTTCGTAGAGGGTATAGGGATCGGCCATCACCGCAGGGGAGGTCAGATCATAACTGACACCGGACTCCAGCCGCTCCCAGGTGAGCAGGACTTTTTTTGCGATCGGCGTCAGCGCACTTTGCAAGGCTTTGGATACGGGCTGAAACATCGTCACCTCCGGTTTTGGCGGGGGCCTGGCGTTGGACACGATGCGGCAAGGCCGGGGCCAGACTTGCCTGGGAAACGCCTCGCCGCGGCTCTCAACCTTCATCGCTGCAATCAGGGCCTCCCAATGGGCTACGTCCCCTAAGGTATACCGTACAGCCCAGGGCTGTCAAAGACAACGGGAAAACTTCAAGTGTGCATGCCAGAACAGCCAGGCAGCGCGTCCTCGCCAACCTCGTCCCCCAATCGTCCAGTCAAGCCAGCGAAATCACCATCTTCGGCAGCGTTCTCGTCAATCGGGGCGGATGCAGGCTCTTCCGCGGCTTTCATCATATCGTCCGGGAAGGGTAGCCATGTTGTGCCGGCGTCGGAATTCTGGCCGGGGGAAAAGCAATCGGGGACAGTAGGGGCTGCTGCAACGAAGCTTCCTTCCCTCGCACGACAAGAGAGCAGAAGCGATCAGTCTCGCGCCAACTCTGGCAATGCGAAAATCGTGGGCTGGGTGGGGTTTCTTGCCCAATCGTAGTCGTCGACGACAAGGATAACGATGCGCCGACCGTCCGGCGACAGCGCGAATGACCTGCTGTCCGGCCAGATCTGCACACTCTCGAGCGTGTCCAGATCGAGCATCCAGATCCCATTTGGACCCCAGGCGCTTCGCCCGACAAAGAAGAGGCGCCCACCGTCCGGCGACCAGGTCAGATCGTGAAGAGTGCCGACCTGCGGAAGCAGAAGCCGTACATTGCCGCCGTCGGCATCCATGAGATAGAGATCAAACAGGTTCCGATAGATCTGAACAATCTGCCCCTTTGTCTTTGTCTCGTCGGTCTCAAAAGGATAACCGGCGGTGCCGCCGAAGACGACCGTCTTTCCATCGGGGGAACGGCTGGGCTCGGTCACGCTCTCGAACTCTGGAAAAAGCTGCACCATTTCGCCATCCCCGTCGACATATTCAGCATCGACGTAATACAGTTCCGGAGAGAGTCCCGCCGGCCGTTCCTGGAAAAGACTTGACATGTCCGGTGCAAATGAGAAGCTGCCTGCCCTGAATGCCTCAGAGCTGTCTCATGTGTGGCTTGGGATAGGAGGTGTACTCTATCATGCGGTTCTGGTCCCTGTCCCATAGATAGAGAATGCTGGATATGCCTCTAATACTCTGTGCCGATGGCAAGTCGTAATATGTAGCCGAACCGGGCGCCGGGCACCCTGGTCAGAACGCCGAAATGTCCAGCCCTGTGAGCGCAATACTCCGGAGGGGACGGGAGCGGAACCTCACTAAGCTCCTGCGTATCAAGACGATAAAGGCTTACAGCGAAGTCGTCAAAACGGTCGTCGAACTGTACTTTGGGGCATGTCTTGGTAACTTGGCAAAAGGGTATGGGTCCTTCTTCAGAGGAGTCGTCATCACGGTCCACCTCTTCTGCGGTTATCGGCACAGGCGGCTGTCGATGCTTAAAGACAAGCGTTTCCTCGTCGAGCCAGGCCACATCTGCATAGACCGCTGATGGCAGCGGCAGAACCAGCAGCTCTTCCAGCGTTATGATTTCGACGGTCACGGGCTGTTCCGGTTCTGCGCAAGCAGAGAGCAAGCCGCTCAAGAGGAGAAGCAAGGGAAGCAGTTGCAGGCGAAGGGAAAACGAGTCTGTATTATGTATGACGGGTCTTCCTGGTTTGTCGCCAATACGCCGCAAGATCAATTCGCGTGTCTTTAGCGGCTGACTCCCACGTCCTCCGCCAGAAATCACATGTTGGTCAGTTGGCAATGGACAGGCCCTCGAACTCTGCCGTCCTGTCTCGCTGTCCACGTCAGTATGTGTGTGGTCCCATGAACATCGTATCCGACTTGCTCTTGGTCGAGATCCCACAGCTTAAGCACGGCAAAAGTAAGGTCCTCAAGCGAGTCGGCGGAAAAGTTGAATTCCGACCAATAGGACTCAGTGAAATTGGAGCAGGAGAAGTGGCGAGGGGGGGCCGGCTGAAAAGAGCAGCCCGCGAGAATCAAGAGAAACGGGATAAGGAGTGAATGGCGTCCCGATCTCTTGGTGAAGACGTTCATGGCCTAATGATACACTCGACCCACGGTCTGATGTCGAGCAAACGGTTGGGCTCTGCCCTTATGTCATCGCGCACACCCTCTAGCGGAAGACTGCTGCGCCAAACCTGGACCGTCGCGGCTTAACCTCTATCCCCCCACGCAACCTGTAAGGTCTATCCTCGTATCTACCTGCGGTATCCGGAACGCTACTAAATTGACGCCCTCAGCGCAAACAGGGACGACACTTCCACGTCTCCCCTGCATCATGTTCCGCCTTCAAATGCACTGCCGCGGCCCCAGCCGGTTGGGAACGGCCCCGGCTGCAATCTCAGCCCTCGCCTTGGATATCTCTCAGCGCGGCATCCGCAGAATAGGACCAGGGCTCCGGGCAATTCCCGCTGATCCACTGGATATGCTTCTCTGCCCGCCGTTCCCTGAATTCACCAAGCTGCTTCAGCACCACCACGCCTATGTCGGGACCGATCGGATAGCGACGGCTCTCGGCAACATGCTGAAAGAAGCTGTCCAGCAGCTCAAGGAGATGCTGTCGTATCTCCTCTGAATCAGGGGATGCTATCCATTCCTCACGGCCATTGCTTCCATCGCCTACGTTGCGCATTATCGGCCCGATCGGAACCTGGTCTCGTTCCGGTCTCCGATGAGGATGGTTGGCACAGTAAGTCCAGAATGGGACCTCGATTGCTACATCCCTGATCTGGCAAAAGGCCTCCTCGTCTTTGTCCAATTCTTTCGGGTACCCCTTTTGACCGCGGTTCCTTCGATTGAACCAGCAGGTCCCACAACAATCTGAGTCTCCATTCGGCATGGTCGATATCTCCCTTCCCGGGGCATTGGAAACAAAAAGGCGAGAGCCGATAGAATCGCTCTCGCCCACTGTTCAGCTGTAAAACTTTCGCTGGATGACAACCTACTCCCGCACCAACTCCGCCGTCACGTCCAACTTCGCGCCTACAACCAAAGGCAGGAACTCGTCGATGATCAGCTCCGCGATGGCAGGGTCTTCCAGCGCCTCCGAAAGCTGATCCGGCAGCAACGGAGCCGCCAACTCCAGTACCCGCAGGATCGACGGCGAATCATAGTGCAACGTCAGCAGCACCGTGTTGTCCGCCCCCACATTCAGCTGATTCGAAGTCGAGGTCAGCTCCAGCTCCGACACCTTCAGACCATCCTGAAGGATAAACGCAATGTTATCCGGCAGCGACGGCAAACTCACGCCCATTTCCTCCAGGTCCGCGGCCGGCAACCCGGCGACCGAGCGAATCTCCGAACCCTCCAGCGTCAGACTGAGCGCGAGGACCGGCCTGAACTCGCTCTCGATCATAGGAGGCTCCATCCGCACGGCCGTTACATCGAACTCGGCCGGCACGACGATCGCCTCGGCCCCGTCAGCCGGGGGCAGCGTCAGCGCCACGCCGATATCGGTGTTCTGGAGGAAGTCCACAACCGCCCCCAAAGGCACGCCGGGCAGCAGCTCAGCCGCGACCCGCTGCAGGGTATCCATCGTCTGCTCGGACCAGGAGATGACCGGCAGATTCCCGCCGTTCGCCGCCAGGTATAGGCTGGCATCCATGATACTGAGATCCAGCCGCTGGACGTTCAACTCCTGCATTCGAATGATCAGGTCGGGCGGCAGCCTCGGATCGCTGCCCAGCGGGATCCCCAACACCGCCAGTCCCCCGTCCGCCTTCACTTCGACAGGCAGCGAAGTCAGATTCGTATCCGGCGCATCCTGCCCGCCCAGCGCAAGCTGTACGTTGAGCCCGGCGCCGAGAATCTGCGGCAAGTTGGGCAGCACGGGTATATCTATCAATGTCTGAATAAACCCAACCCTGTCCGACAGCGAGGAAAGAACGACCACCAGCCGGTTCAGCGCCGCGTCATCATACTGCAAGGCCAGCAACGTGCCCGCGTCGCCCACCAGCTCCGTCGTGCTGGTCGAAGTCGTCAGCTGCAGCGCGTCCGAACCGGTGGCATTCAGAATGTTCATCACCACCGGCGGCAGGATGATCTGCTGCGGCAGCAGCATCGCCATATCGGCGAGCGAGATACCAAGCGCCGACACGACCGTGCCATCGCTGCTGATCGATGCCCCGATCTGGCCCAGCGTTCCCATCTCCGGCGCCGCCGCATAACTGGGCGCCGTTACATCAAAGTCGTCGGCAAACGTCATCCCATCCTGACCCGGCAGACCCAGCGACAATGTCACATCCGTCTTGGCCAGCAGACTCTGCAACACCGTCAGCCCGGCGTCCACCATGCCGGGAGCAACGTCGAGAAGATCGACCGCGATCTTTCCAATCAGTCCGATCGACGCCTCGTTCCACACAATCGTCGGCAGCGGCTCCTGGTTCAGCGCCAGGTAGATGCCCTCACTCTTGATGCTCAAATCCAGCTTCAGCACGTTTGAATCGCTCAGAATGGCCAGCACGTCGGCCGGCAGCAGCGACCCCGTCCCCAACGGAATGCCGAACGCGCTCGCCGAACCGTCATCCGCTACGTCGACCGCAATCGCCGGCAGCAGCGTATCCGCCGCCGGTTCACCCGTAAACGAGACGATAATGTTCAGGTCCGCGCCCTGCAGCATCGGAACCACGTTCCCGATCATGTCGCCCATCGACGGGTCCACGAACGCGCCGAGGATCGGCATCAGGTTTTCCAGTCGCTCGCTGTCATACGCCAGGCCTGCCAGCAGCGTATCGTCGAACGCCAGGTCGATACCGTTGGGCTGCGTCGCAATGCTGAACTGGTCCGCCCCCACCCCATTGACAATATTGAGCGCCATCTGCGGCAGCGCCACGCCCAGCGATGCGCCCAGCGCCTCTTCAAGCTGGGCCATCGGAATGCCTTCAAATGACGCATTGCCCTCCGCGTCGAACGCAATGCTGGCAAACTGCAGCGGTCCGATCGTCGTCTCCACGCGCTCCCTGCTGACCAGCTCCTCGCCCTGCCAGCGCGGCACGTCGCCGCCGGCCGTCGGCAAAACGATGATCGCGCCCAGGCCAACCCGCCGCAGCCACGGCAGCGCCGGCGCCGCCTGCCCCGCGTCGGGCACATAAGGCAGAATCTCGTTCAGAAACTCGGTCGACTCATCGCTCCACTTCAGGTAGGGCAGAGGCTCGCCGTCGGCGTAGAGGAATACGCCGTGATAGCCGATGCGGGCTTCCAGCACGTCAACGCCGGCTGCGGCAAATTGGTCCAACATCGGCTGCTGCAGTAGCGCGCCCAGAGGGAATCCGAGCGCGCTGACGTTGCCGCTGGCATCGACCCGTATCGGCACCGACGGGAGGTTGAACCAGGTCGAGCCGCCGCTAGCGCCGCCAGCACAGGCGCCCAACGCCAGGCTGATGACCAGAACGGCTGCGAATTTGCGGAGTAAGGCCGGCACGAGCCGCCTCCTTATGTGTGCTTAACAATGATGTGGCAGATAATTGCGGTCGCCGCGTCACCCATCAACGCGTCCACCAATCGGTCTGAATCAGTTATATCACGGATCACACGGATGCACAATGCCGAAACGTCAAACGCGCCTCCACACCATGCTCCGTGCGCGCAGCCTTGCGCTGCTCTACACTGAACAGATGAATCGCCAATCCAACCGGGCCGCCTCCCTACCTCGTCCCGGTAAGATGGTCGCCCGCCCCTGCTCTCTGGCGCATAGAAGGGCTACCACACATCTTACAATACGGCATACCAAGGCACAAAACCACTTTCAAACACAACAACCCCGCCATTCAAACGAGACCCCCAATCAAAAACTGAAAACTAGAAAACTAGGGCTCGTTGACATTTGTCTGAACTTTGATTTTTTTGATTCACATGATGGAAATGATTGACGGCGCTGGCTTCCGAGGGGGGCTTCGTTCACGCGAATCAGGTGAATCAGAGTCCAAACTGTTCCCGAAAAGCTTGTAATTGTCGTCCTTTTGAATACTTTTCAGAAATGTCAACGGAACCTAACAACTAAAGACCCCCACCGACTCCCCCCATACGCGCCCGCAGCGCCGAGAGCATCGCCTCCTGCTCGTTCCAAGGATACTCCGTCTCGCCGAAGCACATACTCCGTTCATGGCCCTTGCCGAACGAGGCGACCACATCCCCCGCCCGCGCCATCTGCACCCCGAGCCGAATCGCCTCGGCCCGGTCGGGCACGATCGCATAGCGGGACTCTGGCGGCGCGGCGCCCTTTCCATACGCGCCCTGCCCCGCTCCCTTCCTCTGCTCAGCCTGCCCGACCGCCTCCTCAACGCCCGCTGCAATCTCCCGGCAGATCGCGTCCAGGTCCTCCGTGCGGGGGTCCTCGGCCGTGATGATCGTGAAATCAGCCAAACGGCCGCTCACCTGCCCCATCAGCCGCCGCTTGCCACGGTCCCGCAGGCCGGCACAGCCAAAAACTGCGATCAGCCGCCCGGCGCGCCCATCAGCGCCGGCGAGCGGGCGCAGTGTCTGCAAGGCCCGCTCAAGGCTGGCCGGCGAGTGCGCAAAATCGACCACAGCCAAAAACTCCTGTCCCACATCCATCCGCTGCATCCGCCCCAGCACCGCCGCAAGAGAGCCTACCCCGCGCGCGACCTGTTCCGGCGAAATCCCCAGCCCGAGCGCGACCGCCGCCGCGCACAAAACGTTCGACAGGTTGAACTCGCCGATCAGCCGCGTCTCAAGCGGCAGCACGCCCCCACGCCAGACCAGCTCAAAACGCGTCGCGTCCGGCAGATACTCGATGCCGCGCGCGTAGACGTCCGCGCCCGTGTCGGACACACTATATATATACGGGGTTACTTCGGCTGCGGGGTTGCGCGCCTGCTCCTCGGCCAGCACAGCCTGCAAAGGCTCGCAGCTGCCGTCGTCTTTGTTGAAGACCGCGATGCGGGGCCCGGCCGCGTCCTGCCCGCCGCGAAAGAGAGTGCGAAACAGCAAGAACTTGGCCGCGCGATAGGCCTCGAACGAACCGTGGATGTCCAGGTGTTCGTGGGTGATGTTGGTCAGCGCAGCCGCATCATACTCGACCGCGGCCACCCGCTTCTGTTCCAGACCGAAACTGGTGCTCTCGACCACCGTGTAGGCGCAGCCCGCCGCACGCATCTGCGCCAGGAGAGCCTGCACCGCCGGCGCCGCCGGCGTCGTCACGTGCAGCCCTGTCTCCTGCTCGACCCCGGCGATGCGCGCGCCGACCGTTGTGATCACACCCACGTCGGCCGACGCGCCCAAAATCGCCTCAAGCAGCGCGCAGGTCGTCGTCTTGCCATCGGTCCCGGTAACGCCGATCACCGTCTGCCCGCGGCTGGGAAATCCGAAAACCGCCGCGCTGAGCCACGCCAGCGCCTCGCGGCTGTCCTTCACCTGCGTATAGTGTGCGCCGGTCGACCGCGGCCACCAGCCCTCCGCCTTCAGCAGTTCAAGCGGGTGGCTGCCCACGACCGCCGCCGCGCCCGCCTCTACTGCCTGTGGGATGTAGCGATGGCCGTCCTGCTCTATACCCGGCACCGCCACGAACAGTGCGCCCGCGCACACCGCCCGGCTATCCTCGGTGACCGCGCGCACCTCTATCGCAGGAATTCCTGGATTGCCTCCGACGCGCAACGCCTGGGGAATCTGCGCAAGCAACCTGTCCAGCGCCCGCCCGCCGCCCTCTGTCGACCCGTCACGCCCCGCGGTCTCGCGCCCCACTTCGCGGCTCACCGGCGCGCGCCCCGTCACAGGTCATCGGCATCGCGCGTTCCATCGCGCGCCACCGAAACGCTGGCAACCAGGATCAGAAGAAAGAATAGCGCCGCCCCCCCGATCCAGATCGGCGGTATCTGCGACAGCCGGTCGCCGACGCTGCCCAGCGTGCCCGGCGTCGAGGTCGCGGTCGGCGTTGGGATCGGGACGTCCCCTTCCTCCTCCGCCGCTTCCGGCGTGCTCGTCGCCGCGTCGGGATCGGGCTCACCTGGCTCCGGCGTCGCAGTCGGCGTGGAAGTCGGCGCATTCGGGTCCGGCGTCGCGGTCTCCGTCGGCGTCGCAGTCGGCGTGGAAGTCGGCGCGTTCGGGTCCAGCGTTGCAGTCGCTGTCGGCGTCGAAGTCGGATCGCCGGGGACACAGTTCGGAACGGCCGTGGCCGTCGCGGTCGGCGTGGGCGTCGGCACGTTCGGGTCCCACGTCGGCGTTGGCGTTGCCGTCGCCGTCGGCGTATGGGTCGGCACGCTCGGGTCCCAAGTCGGCGTTGGTGTCGCCGTCGCGGTCGGCGTGGAGGTCGGCGCGTTCGGATCCAGCGTCGCCGTCGCGGTCGGCGGCGGCGTGAAGGTCGGCAAGTTCGGATCACACGTCGGGAGGGCCGTCGGCGTGTGCGTCGGCGCGTTCGGGTCCAGCGTCGCTGTCGCCGTCGGCGTCGCGCTTGCGGTCGGCGATGGTGTTTCCGTCGCCGTCGCCGTCTCTGTCGGCGTCGCGGTGAAGGTGGGCGTCGGCTGTCCCGGCAGCTCGGCCGGGTCCAACGGCGTAATCTGCGCCGACGAGAGAAAACTGACGCCGCTGTCTATCGTGCGGAGGACGCCGTCCTGCTCGGTCCCGGCGTAGGTGACGCCCACCAGCGTCGCCGACGAAGCCAGCCGGTAGACCGCATTGGCAAAACCTACGCCGTTAACGCTTGCCCGCACCCAGTCCGGCACGCTCTGGCTCCACAGGCCGACAATCGTGCCCACAATCACCTGTTCACCACTCACGGCCATATCGTAGATGATGACGCCAGCCGGAAACGATGGGTCCTGCAGCCAGTTCACACCGTCGTCGCTCAGATAGAGGCCGGAAGCAAAGGTCCCGACATAGAGCCGCCCATTGTGATTTGTCATCCCGCGGGCGATGATGCCGGCCGGCAGGTTGACGCGCGTCCACCCACTTGTGCCCGGCGACAGCCGCCAGACCCCGTCGTGCGTTCCCGCAAAGAGCGTTCCGTCCTTCTCCACAAATGCCCGCACGCGCAGCGCGCCCGCCGACAGTCCATCGCCGTACCACGCCCAGGTCAGGCCGCCGTCCGCGCTGCGCACCACACCGTCATAGCGCGTGCCCGCGTAAAAGACGGTCTGCCCCTCCTCGACCCGGGCAAAAAGGCGGCCCACCCCGCTGTTGGGCGTAAGTATCTGGTTGATCGAGCTTTCCTGGCGCCAGTTCAGGCCCCCGTCTTCACTGATGAACAGATTGCCCACACCCCCATCCGCCGCCAGCACCCGGTTTCCGTCCTGCGGGTCGAACCGGATCGCGCTGATCGACGTGTCAGCCGGCAGCTCCACAGTGGCGCGGCTCCAGGTGTGGCCGCCGTCGCTGCTGCGATAGATCCCCGCTGGGACCGGCACATTGAGCGTACCGGCCACCACAATAACGCCGTCGTCGGGTGATACGTCCAGGCTGATAATGCTGTTCGTGAAGGGCACGAATCCCGACTGCGCGAAGATCAGGCCGCCCGCCGGAAGGAGCAGCGCCGCGACCAGCGCCAGCTTCAAAACCAGCTGGCCCAGGACGGTCCGGTTAAACAAGATTTTTCCCGCGCCCATAGATTCCGCGCGCCTTTCGGCGGTTTCCAGCCTGCATTGTCCCCCCCTGAAGGACGCCGGAGAGGAAGTGAAAGAACCTAATTATACGTTACAGAAACTATAGCACAAATACAACCCATTGTGTCCAACATCACAATCCCATCAAAACAGTGGCACAGCCGGAAAGGCCGGCTCCCCGCCCAAATCCATCCCGGATTTAAGACTTCCCCCCGGGACCGGATGCGTCTATATGCTTCTGGCAATTTGGTGCAAATTCGTATCCTTTCGTGCTTTGAGCCTTTCCTCCCTTCGTGCAAATTCGTGCCCCTTCGTGGATCCCCCCCAGCCTGCCCTCGCGCTATGCTTTTTGACCCTCTGCCGGTTATCATATCTGACCGTACCCTGCCGGGCATTCCAGCCATAGTCGCCCCCGGCAGCGGCGCAACCGCAACCCGCAAAAGGAGAAAGCAATGAAGAGCCCCGCACGGCGCGCAATTCTGATCGGCATGGACGGCGCCAGCATGGAACTCATCTACAACATGGTCGACGGTGGCCACATGCCCCACGTTGGCAAACTGCTCGAGCGCGGCGCCCATCGCCCCATGATCGGCGTCTTTCCCACGCTCACGCCCCCCGGCTGGACGGCCACCTCCACCGGCGCCTGGCCCGGCACCCACGGCGTCATGGATTTCAACATTCGCAAGCTCGGCGGGCGCCTCGATGAGACCGTTTGGGGCATCAACACCGACCTGTCCCAGGCCGAATACCTGTGGAATACCGTCGAGCGCGCCGGCGGCACCCCTCTGCTCGTCAAATGGGAAATGTCCTGGCCGCCCACAGTAACCAGCGGCGTTCAGGTGGAGGGGACCGGCCCCGGCGTCTCAAACCATCACCAGATCGCCGGCTATCACCTTTTCGTGGCGGGGAATTGGCAGCGCCGCAAGATCGAAGGCCAGCGCGACCCGGAAACGCTCGACCCCAGCGCCCTGCAGACAGTCTCCGACGTCGATTCGGTCATGGTCAGCGACGCCCAGGGCTGGTCAAACCTGCCGCCCTCGACGCGCCCTTTCAAAGAGGTACCCTTGACGATTCAGCCCCTCGTCCGCGGCCGCGGCTCGATGCTGCGAGGCGAACAGGGAACGCCCAAGCCCTTCTACGGCCTGATCTACGCCGCCGGCGAAAGCGGCTACGACCGCGTGCGCATCTGCCGCGCCCGTGACGCCGCCGACCCGATTGCCGAGCTCGCGGTCGGGGAGTGGAGCGACTGGTGGCTCGACTGCTTCGAAATCGATGGCGAGGGCGTTGACGGCTACGTGCGCATGAAACTGGTCAACCTCACGCCCGAAGCCGACGCCTTCGAGCTCTTCGTGCCCCAAATCTGGCCGGCTCTCGGCTATACCGAGCCGCCCGAGGTCGCGGCCGAGCTCGACGAGCACGTCGGCAACTTCCTGCAGAATCCGGGCAGGGACGCGCTCGGTATCATCGACGACGACACCTACTTCGAGCTGCTTGACTTCCATCACCAGCGCCTCGTCGACGTGGCGGGTTACCTCACCGCGACCCGCGCCGACTGGACCATGCTCTTCATCGAGACACACGCCTCCGACTACACCAGCCACTTTTTCCTCGGCCAGGCCGATGACCTGAGCGGCGCCGACAAAGAGACGCAGCAGCGCAGCCTCGACGGCGTCATCCGCACTTACGCCTCAATCGACGATATGATCGGCCGCATCGTCCAGCTCGCCGGTGAGGACACGCTGGTCTGTCTGGTTGCGGACCATGGCGGCACCCCCAACCAGTTCCGCTCGGTCCTGATCGAAGAGGCGCTCGAAGGGGCCGGTCTGCTGGTCTACAGCGAGGAAAACGGCAAACGGACGGTCGACTGGTCGCGCACGCGCGCCGCGCCCGTCGGCCTCGTGCATGTCTTCATCAACCTGCAGGGGCGGGAGCCAACCGGAACAGTGCCGGTCTCGGAATACGAGGAAACGCAGCTGGCCATCATCGAGGCGCTCCACGCCTACACCGACCCCGAAACGGGCCGCCACCCCTTCGCCCTGGCGCTCACGCGCGCCGACGCCGAGATGGTCAACCTCTGGGGCGACACCGTCGGTGATGTCGTCTACGCCCTGCGACCCGAGTTCGACGGCGCCCACGGCAAACAGCTGCCGTCCGTCAGCTTCGGCATCGCCGGTCAGCACTGCACTTTCGTCCTCGCCGGTCCCGGCGTCAAGGAGGGGATTGCGCTGCGAGGTCAGGTGCGGGCCGTCGACGTGGCGCCCACACTCTGCTACCTGCTGGGGCTGCCGATGCCCCGCAATGTCGAAGGCGGCGTTGTCTACGAGGCCCTGACCGACCCCGACTGGCACCTGAATTCCTGAAAACTTAAAAACGCGGACGGACGCAAGCGCGCGTCCGTCCGCCGCCCCACATCAGTAGTCGTCGTCCTCTTCGACGCCGCCTGTCGGCATCTCGATCTCCACAACGTGCCCGCCGTCGTCAATGATGACGCGGAAACCCATCATGCCCAGCCACTGGCGCGACTGCTCCGGGATTTCCTGGCCGACGGCCTGATCGATATTGTCGATCGATGACTCCACCGCCGCCTTCGTGAAAATGTCGTTCTTCCCCATCAGGTCCAACATGCCGCTCACCGCCAGTTCCCGGTGCTGGTCGACCTGCCCTTTCAGATAGTCCAGCACCTGCTGGTCCACCTGCGCGGCGTCGATGTGGCGCAGGAACCCGTCCTCGTCGACCACGTAACAGGGGCGCTCGCCGACATACTTCACCGGCGCCGCGTTGCGGCGTTCGTCGAAAACGAGCCCTTCAAACATTGCCGATTTAGCCAAAATTCCCTCCATTGGCGATGCGCGAAGTCCTACGCCCGCTGCACCCGGCTTTGCAAAAACTCGCGGCTGCGGCGCACGCTGGCGACCGGGTCCTTGGGCAAGTCGTGCTCGACGATATAACACTCTGCGCCGGCCGCGCGGCACGCCGGCAGCAGCGCCTCCCAGTCCAGCGTACCGTAGCCGACGTCGGCAAGGCCCATCTGGTCCTCATTCTCGCCCGGACGCGCCAGGTCCTTGGCATGAATGCGCGGACAGCGCCCCGCGTACCTCTCTATCATCTCCAGCGGGTCGACGCCGCCGTCGCTGATCCAGGCCAGGTCCAGTTCCCAGAACAGGTTTTCCGGGTCTGCGCTCTCCAGCAGCCAGTCGATCGCGCGCGCGCCGTCGTACACCGCCATCTCGAAGGCGTGGTTGTGATAGCCCAGGCGGACGCCCTCCGCGCGGCAGCGCCGGCCCAGCTCGTTGAGCGTGTGCCCGAAAGCCCGCCACGCCTCGCTGCTCTCCGCCGCCCGCACCTCCTGCGCCGGCCCCGGTAAGATCAGAAGGTCGTTGCCGGCCGCAACCTGAAATTCCACCGTCGCGGCGAATTCCTCCGCCAGCGCTTCGTAGAGAACATGGGCAGAAACCGGCTGCAACTCGTGCTCCTCCAGAACCGCCTTCGCCTCCAGGCCCGAATGGTCCGGCAAAGGAATCAGTTCGACGCCCTTGTACCCCGCCTGCGCGGCCGCGGCCGCGATTTCGTCGAAGCTGTCTGAAAGATGACGCAGACTGTACAACTGTAGCGCGACCAGTGGCTTTTCGTTGCTGTTCATGCAAAGATCTCCTTTGCTGAGCTCCGGAGCAGACGGGCGGTCAGGCCGCTGTAGCGCCGGGCCTCCTTGTCGTTGCCAACGGCAATTCCTATCGCTCTCGGCTGGCCCACCAACACCACCAGCCGCTGCGCCCGCGTCACCGCCGTGTAGAGTAGATTGCGCTGCAGCATCATATAGTGGCCGGTCAGCACCGGTATGACGACCGCCGGGAACTCACTTCCCTGGCTCTTATGCACACTGATGGCGTAGGCGTGGACCAGCTCGTCCAGGTCGAGAAAGTCGTACGGCACCTGGCGCCGGTCAAATTCGACCGACAAACGCTGTTCGACCCCATCGACAGTCTTAATATAGCCCATATCGCCGTTGAATACATCTTTATCGTAGTTGTTGCGCACCTGCATCACGCGGTCGCCGACGCGAAAAACGCGGCTGCCCATGGCCCGCTCGGCCCGGTCGGGCCGGGGCGGATTCAGTGCCCGCTGCAACGCCTCGTTCAGCGCTCCGACCCCGGCCGCTCCCCGGTGCATCGGGCTGAGCAGCTGGATCTCCTGGGCCGCTATCCCAAAACGCCGCGGAATCCGCTCCTGCACCAGCTCAACGCACAGCTCGGCCGCCCGCTCCGGCTCCTCGGTGCGAAAGAGAAAAAAATCAGCCGCCGCCTCTCTATCCGCCGCCGACTGCGTAAGGACCGGCATCTGCCCGCGATTGATTCGGTGCGCGTTCTCGACGATGTAACTGCCGGCCGCCTGCCGGAAAATCGTCTCCAAACGCACAATCGCGGCCTCGCCCCAGACCGCCGCTTCCCCCGTTTGCGCCGCATCATCCGTATGTGCTGCATCGCCGCCGCCCTCTTCGATCGCCGCGATCACGTCGCCCAAAACATTGCCCGCCCCCACGCTCGGCAGCTGGTCCACGTCGCCCACCAGCAATAGCGACATCCCCGGCGGGACCGCCTTCAAAAGACTGTTCGTCAGCAGCAGGTCCAGCATCGACGCCTCGTCGACGATCAGCAGGTCCCCCCGCAGGGGATGCTCCTGGTTGCGCTTGAAGGAGAAGCCCGCGCCGGGCTGAAACTCCAACAGGCGGTGGACCGTCTTCGCCGGGCGACCGGTCGCCTCGGCCATGCGCTTGGCCGCGCGACCGGTCGGCGCCGCCAGCAGCGCAAGCGCGCCCGCTTCCTCGCACAGATCGAGGATCGTGCGCACGACCGTCGTTTTGCCTGTGCCGGGACCTCCGGTCAGCACCGTCAGCCGGTGGGTCAACGCCGAGCGCACCGCCGCCTTCTGCCGCGGCACAAGCCGCAGCCCCGACCCGTCCGCCCGCGCCCCTTCCAGCTGGGCAAACTTCCGCTCCCAGTCTACCCGCCGCAACCGGTCCAGCGCTGACGGGCCGCGCACCGCCCCCGACAAAGTGTCGTCACCGCCCCGCGCCAGCCGTCCCAGGCGATTGCCGACCCCAACCTCGGCGTAATACATCGGCGTCAGGTAGACCGCCTGCTCGCCCTGCAACAGCGCCTCGATCCGCTCGTCGGACGGCTCGTCAAACGTGCTGCGGCTCTCCAGCAACAGGGGAAGGGAATCCTTGTCTGACGGCCCATACTCACCGGAAACCGCCCAGCGAAGCGCGCCCGCCTGCGCGCCTGCCTCCGCCGCCAGCTTCACCCGCTCCGCCCCCTCCAGCCGCAGCACGCCCGCCGCCGCCTTCTCCCGACCGGCATCGAGAAGCGCGTCAGCCTGCGCAACCAGCTCAGGACTCGGCAGGTAGACATGCCCCTCGCCCGCAGCCCTCTCCAGCGTGTAGGCCACCCCTGCGGCGATCCGCTGCGGCGCGTCCCCGGCGATGCCAAGCGCGCCCGCGATCTTGTCCGCGGTCACAAAGCCGATGCCAAATATATCCTCCGCCAGCCGGTACGGGTCCTGCTGCACGATGGCGACCGCGTTGTCGCCGTAACGCTTATAGATCTTCGTCGCCAGTCCGGCGCTGACCCCGTGCCCCTGCAAGAAGATCATCACCTCCTTGATCGCCTTCATCTCAGCCCAGGCCACCCGGATCATCGCAAGCCGTTTGCGGCCCACCCCGCCGACCTCCGACAACCGCTCCGGTTCGCCGTCGATAATGTCGAGCGTCCGCTCACCGAAGTGGGCCACCACCCGCTTGGCCGTCACCGGCCCCACGCCTCGGATCAGGCCGCTGCCAAGATACCTCTCGATTCCGGCAACCGTCGCCGGCAGCACCGTCCGCATCCCGCTAACGCTGAACTGTTTGCCGTACTGCGGGTGCATCTCCCAGCGCCCCCGCAGCTCGACCGCCTCGCCCACATTGACGCCGACCATGTTGCCCACGATCGGCGCCTCCTTCTGCCAGTGAGGCAGCTGAGGCGTCGGCATCTCGAGCGCCAGCTTGGCGACCGTGTAGCCGTTCTCCTCGTTGTGGTATGTGATGCGCTCGATCACCCCGCGCAGAGATTCCTGCCCGTCCCCGTTCATGAATGTTAGGGTAACAGAATCAGAATACCCGATCAAACCATCCCGCCGGGCCTCCAGCAGCATCCCAACCGACTTGCACAAGGCACAGACTGCTCCGACCATGAGACCCCTGAACACCTATGGAAGCTGAAGCCGGCTTTGCCCCGCTACTGATCGTCATCGCACTGGCCTTCATCGTCCCCCTGCTGCTGGTACGCTTCAAACGCCTCAGGCTGCCCATCGTTGTCGGCGAAATCCTGGCCGGAATCGTCATCGGACGCAGCGGGTTCGGCTGGGTGACCCACGAAGAGCCCCTGCTCCCGCTCCTGGCCGAATTCGAAAACATCAACGTCACCGTCTTCAACCCCGCCCTGGACCAGGCCGCGCTCCTCAGCCTGCTGGCCCGCAACCCAGACATCTACGAACTCCTGACCCGCACCGACGACAACAAGGAAGTCGGCGAAGTCGTTGTCTATGAGCCCAGCTTCTACGACAAGGCACTGCGCGAGATCGACCTGCCCGGCGACGTGCTGATCCTCTCCATCCGCCGCGCCGGAGAGTTCATCGTGCCGCGCGGCCATACCCAGCTCGAACAGGGAGACCACCTGACGCTCGTCGGCGGCTTCGAGCATCTTCAGGAGGCGCGCACGCTCTTTTCGGGAATCGAGTCAAGAGGGGAATTTGTAGAAAAAGTCGTAGCCGGAGAAAGCGGGTACGCGTTCAGCGAGTCCTAGACCGCCGCAGCCGCGGTCCAGACCCGCAACAGTCCGGCTATTGGTGGTAGAAAGAGGTCAACCCGTGGGAGGGTGAGCAGCTCAGGCGCCGGCCCGCCCATTCCGCCAGCGGGCGTGGGCTTTGCGCACGACGCGGCGTGTGGCGTCTTCCATCGGCAGCCCGTCCAACCTGTCGAGCGAGACCCAATCCGCCCCGTCGGCATCATCCGCCGGCGCAACCGCGCCCCCGCGGAAATGGGCCCAAAAGTCGATAACAACATAGTGATAGCGAACCGAGCCCTCTGCGTCGCGGTGAATCGGCTCGAACAGGTCCAGCAGCTCCACCAACTCGATCTCAGCCCCGGTCTCCTCGCGCACCTCGCGCACGACCCCGTCCCGCACCGTCTCACCCAGGTCCAGCAGACCGCCCGGCAGCGCCCACATCCCCAGCGACGGCGGCTTCCCCCGCCTGACCATCAGCACGCGCCCGGCGTCATCGAGCACCGCCGCCGCCACCGCCACCAGCGGCGCAGGCGGATACTCGCGGCTGATCGTTACCGGAAAAGTCTGGTTGACCGCACCTTTCTCTCCGTCCACGCTCAGCTCCACGCCCGCACCATGTCAGGCAACTCCGCCAGCTCCTCGATCACCGCGTCCGGCTGCACGCTCTCCACAATCCGCTGATCCTCAGCCAGCGGGATCATGCGGCAGTGCACCGTCAGCGCGCCGATCGCCTGCCCGCCCGCGACGTCGTGCTTGAGGCTGTCACCCACACACACCAGCTCATACGGCTCCGCATCCCAGCGTCCGAGCGCCGCATCGTAGATCTCCTTCTCCGGTTTGCGCCACTCCACCGCCGCGCTGCTCAAACAGACATCGAGGTAGGGCCGCACCCCCGTATAATCGACGATTCGCTGAAAGACCCGGTCGCTGGCATAGTTCGCGATCACCGCCAGCGGGAAGCCCTCATCCTGCAGCTCTGCCAGCAGCTCGATCGCGCCCGGTATCGGCTCCCACGCCGTCATCTCCGGCGCATAGAAGAGGTCCACCGCCTGCCGCAGAACATCCAAGTCCATGCGCGAGGCCGGGTAGTTAAAAAACTGCAATAGAAAGCTCAGCGTATCGTCAGCCGTGTGCTCCTCCTGCTCATCGTCCGACTTCTGTTGCGCAAAAAGGCGCGCCTCCACCAGATTCACCGCGAACTCCTCGGGCAGGTCGTCCATGCCGGTCGAGCGCATGTACGCCACCGCCGTCTCCGCCCCCTTCGCCATCAGCCCTTCCAGCGGCTCGGCCAGCCGCGCCAGCGTATTGTCGAAGTCGAAGATCAGCCCCTGCACCAGCCTGCGCGGCCGAATCCCCGCCGCCTCACCCGAAAAGAAACCTTGCGAATCCATACCAGGTTGGCTCTCACCTCCGCCGACTATGGGCTGAGGCTCCGCCCCAAACCCTCACCTCGTGCCCGCCTACGTAGCTTCCAGAACTAAAAACTAGGGCTCGTTGACATTTGTCTGAACTGTGATTTTTCTGATTCATATGATGGACATGATTTACGGCGCTGGCTCCCGAAACGGGCTTTGTTCACGAGAATCAGGTGAATCAGAGTCCAAACTGTTCTCAAATCTTCTGTAGATGTCGCCTCTTTGAATGGTTTTCTGAAACGTCAACGGAGCCTAGAAACTCAAAGCCAATAACTATCCCATCCCCATCGCCCCGTGCTATACTCCGCATCGAGCCGCAGACCGCTCGAACACCCGCCGCCACGCCCTTCGCCAGCAGGAACAGCAGCCATGCCCTACTCCTTCCAAATCGGTTCCATCCCCTGCCATGTCGTCAGCGACGGCCGCCAGCTGGTCGACGGCGGCGGCTTCTTCGGCCTCGTGCCCCGCGTCCTCTGGGAACGGGTCATCCGCCCCGACGAAAAAAACCGTATCCCCGTGCAGATGCGCTCACTCCTCGTCCAGTCCTCCGCCGGCCTCATCCTCGTCGACACCGGCCAGGGCGACAAACTCACCGCCCGGGACCGCCGCAACTTCGGCATGGACGATTCCTCCCGACGCCTCGCCGCCGACCTCGGACGCGTCGGCTTCAGCCCCGAAGACGTCGACATCGTCCTCATGACCCATCTCCACGGCGACCACGCCGGCGGCTGCACCCACTGGAGCGATCCCGCCGACCCCGACAGCGACGCCGTCCCCTCATTCCCCAACGCCCGCTACCTCGTCCAGCGCCTCGAAATGGCCGACGCCTCATTCCCAAACGAGCGCACCCGCGGCACCTACTTCCCCCAGAACTTCGAACCCCTACGCCGCTCCGGCCAGCTCGAAGTCGTCGACGGCGACCAGGACCTCGCCGCCGGTGTCCGCTCGGTCACTGTGCCCGGCCACACCGACAGCATCCAGGCCGTCTGGGTCGAGGACTGCGGCGAATCTCTCCTCTTCCTCGGCGATGCCTGCAGCTGGGCCGCCCACATGGACCGGCTCGCCTGGGTACCCTCCTTCGACCTCGACCCCATGCGCAGCATCGAGGGCAAACGCGCCCTCCGCCAGCAGGCCCAGGAAAAGAACGCCCTGCTCGTCTTTCAACACGACGGCCAGATCGTCACCGGCCGCCTCGCTCCCAGCGCACGCGGACCTGTCGTCGAAGCGGAGATAACCGAAGAGGCGTGGCAGCAGTGAAAGGCGGATCAAACTGCCCGGAGGCAATGGCGAAAGTTGCAGATGTGGACCCGCCAGACGAGCGCGATCGGCTCTAGGTCTCGTTGACGTTTGTCGGAACTGTGATTCAGCTGATTTATTTGATGGCCTTGATTGACGGCGCTGGCTCCCGAAGCGGGCTTTGTTCACGAGAATCAGGTGAATCAGAGTCCAAACTGTTCTCAAACCTACTTTAGATGTCGCCTCTTTGAATGGCTTTCTCAAATGTCAACGAGCCCTAGTCTCCTTGTCAACTACGCCAGTCCAGCATTGGCCTGCCAGCCGGCTCCATTCGCCCCATACAACCCGCCAAGAATCTAAAGTAGATCCCTTTTGAAACCCCGACTTCTCGGAAAGGGGGCACATAGGGTTCACGGGCAGTTCGGCCGTACGCTCGTCGGGAAGAAATTCCTGGTTCCATTAGGGAAACAGTTTAGAATGGAGCTTCTTGCGCAATACCAGCAACCCCGCCTCGCCGAGCGCCAACTAAAAACTAGAAACTCAAAACTGAAAACTAACAAAAAATCAGTCCGCCGACCCTGTCGCCGGCGCAACCGCCGGCGCCGGCTGCGCTACGCCCATCCGCACAAAGAATGCGCAGAACGCAGCCAGAATCGGCATCACCGCCACCGCGTGCATCACCGCCGCAAGACCGAGAGAGTCCGCGATCGGCCCCGCCACCCCCATCCCAAACGCGCCCGCAGCAAACGTGAAACCCAATATCGCCCCACTCGCCAGCCCCTGCCGCCCCGGCAAAAAACGCTGCGCCATCACCACCAGGATGCTGTGCGGAATCCCGACCATGTACCCGGCCGCAAACGCCAGCGGGAAGAACGCCCACCCATCCACAATATCCAGCATCAGCCACGAAAACGGGGTCGCCGCCGCCAGCGCGAACATCAGGATCTTGCGCTGGTCGTACCGGTCCCCCAGCACGCCGCCCGTCATCGAACCCAGCGCGATCGCCACGCTCGGCACGCCCACCATCAGCCCAAACGTCGACGGCGAAAAGCCCATATCAGCAAAATACTTCGGCAGCAGCCCGTAGAAGATCTGGTGCACCGACGCCCGCAGCGCCACCAGCACCGCAAACGCCACCAGCACGTACAGCTGGCCCGTCCGCCGCGGCCTCTCCGTCCCCGGCCTTCTTCGTCTCGGCTTCGTCGGCGGCCACACGTGCCCCCCGCGGAACGGCGAAATCTTCACCGGCCCCGCCGGCGCCTCCTCGCTCTCCGGCTTCTCCAGCGGCCTGTGCAGTATAACCGCCATCCAAGCGACAAAGGGCAGCGTCGCCACAGCCATGATCCGCGGCCCCGCCATCCCGATCTCCTCCAGCAGGAAACCCGCGATCATCGGCCCGAACGCCAGCCCCATCTGCCCCAGCAAAAAGAAGATCGACGTCCCCGTCGTCGCCCGCTCGCGCCCCGCCGCCCCCGCATTCATCGCCCCTTGCGGATGGAACGCCGCGCTGCCCAGCGAGGCCACCGTCATCAGCGCGATCAGCGCGATGAAATCCTGCGCAAAAGTCGCCGCAAAATAGAATACCGATGTCCACAACAGCCCCGCCGCGCCCAGCCACCGCCCACCAAACCGGTCCGCCAGCACACCGAAAGCCGGCTGCGTCAGCGAACCCATCAGCGTGAACGCCATCATGCCCCACGCAATCTCCATATTCGAAAGATTGAAAGGCACGACCAGCACCGCGAGGATCATCGCGACCGACGAATTCATTATGTCGATCGCCATGTGGCCGAAAGAGACTGCGCTGAGCCGCCGGTGGTCCATCCGCTGCATCCTGGCTGAAAAAGTGGTCCCCGTCTGCCGCCCCCGCGCCACAACGCGGAAACCGCCCCCCTCCCCATTCTAGCAGCAGGACCGCCCCCAACCAAGCCCCGGGGCCCTCCCGCTCCGGCCCTCTCCCCGCCCGGAAACGCATTACCAGCCACCATCCACTGGCAACCGACCACTGACCCTTGCAGTATCCCCGAAGGTGCAGGCCTTGTGCCCACCCGCCCCATCCGCCCTGACCAGACCACACGTCCCAACCGCCCGGCGCGCATCCGAACAGCGCCATGACTTGAAATCCTTAACCTCCGGCCAATAGAAAAGAACCGTCCCATAGAACGGCCCCGTGCCCTTGCTATTTCCCGCCGCACACCTGCCAAAAGGCATGCCGGCGCTGCGTATGTCAGTACGCCGCGGGCTCTACCAGCGCAAGTGAACGACCTCGAATTCACTGTCTATATCAAATTCGTATGGCTTCCCGTCAGCATACGACGTTGACATCCGCACGACCTTAGCGTCGGTGATATAGTTGATCACGATCTCCTGGTTCGTGCCCGGATGCACGCCCCTGTAAAGCACGATTGACTCCGGCCCGTCGTCCTGCCTGTTCTTCAAAAGATGTGCTACAAACCTGCCGAATGCCGAAGGGTTGACCGACAGGACTGATTGGCTGCCTTCATTGCCGACACAGTAGTACTCCAGGCTCTCGTCCTTGGAAAAGACCCTGACCGGCGTTGCCGCGTGGTCAACCAGGTTGCGGACGCCTTTGGGCAGCCCTGCGTTGAAGTCATGCCGTTGTATCGTTTCAGACGCCGATTGTGTTGGACAGTTCCACTCTTCGCAGTCACCGACCTCAAGGCAGTTCGAACAGAAAGGGTGGACGGCGAACGATAGCGAGGGCCAGTTCGACGCCACCGCGACCAGAATGCAAAGCAGGCCTGCGACTGCGAATCCTCTAACGCGTCGTTTCATGTTTACCTCCTCCTAATATGGACGTAACCTCATCACTCTGAACTCATCCACGATCCGGGGGAGAAAACCGTCTCTCGCAGGGCGCAAAATGAAAGTCCACTTAAACGAACTCTAATGCCGGTGAGGGAATGAGCCAAAACGACGAACAAGCCGGGCACAACTCCCGCTTTCGCACCCTTTCCGTCAGATACCCTACCCGTCCGCCCCGTCGCCCGTAGGGCAGTCCCATTTCCTGCCCTCACCTTACGCGACGCCGACAATCTCGCTGATACCCAACAAAACCGATTAGCTGAGTATTTTATCGTACCACACCATAGCTTATCGCAACACAACCCTCGCAAAACGCACGCGTCCCCCAACGGAACATTCCCCCCAAACACAGCGTCTCCAATACGCACGGCTCTTTCTCGTAGTCTCAGGGAGACCACCTATGAAGCGGCTCCTCGCGCTCACAGTCGCAGTCAGCGTCATTCTCATCATAAACGCGGTCGGTGACGCCACCGCCGCCCAAAACGACCCCCGCTGCGACGACTGTCACATATGGAACGACTGCGAACGTTATAACTGCGTCTTCGACCCGCCCCCTGTTCCCACGGTCGCCCCGCTTTCCGGCCTGATCCAGCACCACGCCACCCCGCTCCGAGTCTTCGACCACGCCAACGGCCTCAGACTCTACTTGGTCGGCAACGGCAACGTCCAGGAAGGGCCGATCATCCCCCACATTAAAGAGTTCACCAGCTGGCCGGTCGGCATGCCCGACAAGGAATTCGTCCTCTCCACCTTTATCAACGAGTTCACCGACATGCCCGTCACCGTTACCTACGACCCGGTAGGCGAGTTCCTGCGCGTCGTCACCTGCTATCGGGACGGCAAACAGTACATCTTCACCATCGACATCGACAACCAGGTGCGGTACGAGTCCTGGTAGAGAATCCTGCATAGCAGCCGCCCCCCCCGGCCCACGCCAAATCCCCGCCCCAATCGGCAGGGTCGACACCCGCGTCACCACCCCCTTCCCTGAAAACTGCCCCGCGGCCTCCCGCCGCCGCCTCACCACATACTCGAGCGTGTCCCCCTACGACGCGTCAGCCTCGTTCGTGCCAACCAAATGCCGGAAGCCGCTTCCTCCCGGCACCTGCCCGGTCCCCAACGATAAGACGCCGGCAGCGTCGTCACGCACGAACAGCTCCTGCGCAACGTCTGGGGCATGAACTCCGCCAGCAGGGGGGGCGCCCTCCTTACCTATGTCAGAAGACTGCACACCAAACTCAAAGAAGACGCCGGCGACCCCAACTACATAGTCGCCGTGCCCAGCTTCGGTTACCGCATCGGCGATAGCGAGTCCCCCAACCAACGCCAAACCCCTGCCTGATTCTCACCACCTCCCGGCCCCTCGATCCCTCCACCGCGCGCGAAAATCCCGCCGCCGCCCGCCGCAGGCAACTTCCCTGCGACAGGCAGCGCCAGGAATTCCAACAAAACCACAGCCGCACGGACCGGGGGATGACCGTACGACCACAGGCCCTATCCATTTAGAACTCTTGCTTGTGGGCGGCTTTGCCCGGCAGAGGAACTTCTGAAGGATTTCCCATCCAGCTGGCTGCACGCGTTAGGGCGGTCGGGCCTGGCAGCCCTCCCTTGTGCGGGGGGGAATTCCCCCGCAACGCCCCCCAACAACCCCCCGGCGACCGACTCAGACGCCAGTCAGCCGGCAGTTGAAGCACCGCAGCGTCGGAACAACCAGTCCCATATCAAATCAATGACGCAACTAAGGATTGATTGACCCTCGCCCTACAGTTTACCACCTAATCCATGACGATTCAGTGACAGATCGGCCCAATTTGATAGCAATTCAGTGTTAATTTCCCCCAAACCACCCAATCCCCATCGATCCGCCCCCAGTCCACCCTTCTCCCGCCCCGTCCTTCTCTTGTAGAACTCACCCGACCTGACCAGCGACAGCCGCAAGCCAACTCCAACTTTGAAGTGAACACCGCAACAACCCCCATTTGGCTCCCAAGTACATTTGTGCTAGGATTTCTCCTGATCGCCGGACTCCCCCACGGCGGGCCCCGTCATCGCGACCCAAAAATCCTGCGTCAAGGAAAACCTCCGGCCCCTCCCAGGCAAAAAGGGCCCGGAAATCCAGCATCGATCCTGACCTCGCACGCGTCGCCGAACCGCGAGCATACAAACAGATCGTCTCTAACGGCGCCGCACGACAACTTTCGCCCGGCGCACGGCGAAAAGTTGGGCCCTGCAGCCTCTGCCCTCTTCCTGCCTTCACATGCCGACCGCGCCAACCAATCAGAGGAAAAACGCTCCCATGAAACGCCAACTGCTCATCACGATCGCTGCCCTGACCTTCCTCGCGCCCGGCGTCCTTCTCGCCCAGAGCGACCTGACCCTCGAAGAACTCGCCGCACAGCTTGAAGGCCTGACCTCCAAGGTCACCGAACTCTTCAACGCCAACGACGACCTCGCCCAGCGCCTCGCCGCCGTCGAAACTGCAATCGCCCCGACGCCAACACCGACACCCACGGCAACCCACACGCCCACCGTCGTGCCCTCCCCCACCTCCCCGCCAGAACAGGCCTACCTGACCGTCCAGCGCAGAATGAACGTCCGCCGCGGCCCGGGCACTCACCACGAAATCCTCGGCACAGCCGAGGCCAGCGCCGAATTCGACATCACCGGCAAAAACATCAACGAAGACTGGTGGCAGATCGACTACGAAGGCGAAACAGGCTGGGTCTACGCCCCTTACGTCACGGCAAACCATGCCGCCGATATACAGGTCGTTTCCACGCCCACACCCATCCCCACGCCCACCCTCAGGCCAACCAACACGCCCAGCCCAACGCCTGTGGATGAACATATAGAATGCGACATAGGCGGCTTTGAGTTCCTGGATGCCCGCGACGTTTCCTTCGGATCGACAATTAGGCTGGTCGCGAACTACTCCATGGGCTCCGGCTGCGATGAAACAGACGCGCTCCTGTTCGCGGAGGCAAACATGATACTCTTGCAGCTCGAACTATCTTTCAACGCTTTTGGCTTCTTCTTCTACTGCGAACCGGACGACATCCTTGGTCCCAACATAAGCATCGACTACGCGCCCTACGGGGACTGGTCCAGGGCTCTTGAAGTGAGGACAGGGGATTACAGCAAACACGAATTCAGCTTGGAATTCGCCCACAGGCTTCCCTGCGAATAGACCGCCATCCAGTCGGGCCCGCGGCCAGCGCGGCCCGACTGGGCCAAGCATGTATTGGCTCCGGCAACGCCCGAGGGGAAGACCGGTCATGACCCGCAGCTTCAGATCAATCAGAACAGAGGAGGAGTATCAGCGAGCGCTCGCCTGCGTCGACGAAATTTTTGACGCCGAGAGCGGCACGCCCGAAGGAGACGAGCTCGAACAATTGGCCGGGCTCAACGAGCTCAACGAGAGCAAACACCACCCAATCGACCCGCCCGACCCAATCTCTGCCCTCAAGTTTCGAATGGACCAGGCCAGCCTGAATTGACGAGACCTAAGGGGGCTCAAAGCAGTCCCCAGAACTCTCTATCGCGAAAACGGCCGCCACACCCCGCGTCCGCCTGCCTGAGAATCCGCTCCGTTCCCGCAGCTGGCCCTAGTGCGCCGAGCGCGTCGCTCTCCCAATCGCGCGCCGCCACCGTAGGGGCGGGCCTAGTGCCCGCCCTCTTTCCTTCTCGCGCCGCCCCGCCCCACTAAGTCCACAGATTACACCCTACCAACGCTACCGCAACATCTGAACAACCAGCCACCACCCATATCGCAGCGCCGCAGCCGCCGCCGCCGCAATCAGCACGCCCCCAAAAACCTTCGCAACCCCGGCCATAGCCCGCCCCCAAAAACCACCCTTGCCCGTCAAAGCCTGCCAACCTTCCCCCTGCCACGTAAACAGCATTCCCCCCGCATAGAAAACCCCGACCACAATTGCCAGCAGCGACACGAGGCCGCCCACCCCGCCTCCGACGGGGACCCCATCCAGCTCAAAACGCAACAAGCCGACAAACTGATACAAGCCGCTCCCTTCCAACCCCAGCCAGTCCAACCCAACGATCAACCCCAGCATCAACAACGAAATCAGAATCTCTCTCATATTCCCAAGCCCCTTCCCTTCTCACAGGACCGCCCGCGGGCGCAGTAGTCCCCAACCCAATATCACGCGTCCCAATCTCGCGCCACCCCACACACGCGCCCACCCTCTCCCCACTTCCCCACTATCCACTATCCACTATCCACTATCCACTATCCACTGCAGCTCCCCGGTTCAGAGAATACACTCGCCCAAAATTTGACAACCGCAACCGCACTGCTGTACTTCCCGCTTAGTCAACCGCCCGTACATTTTACATTCCACCCAAATCCAATCGAACGGCGCGCCGCAGCCGCGGCGGCCAGAACAGCCTTTCAGGAGGGCGAAACATGCAAGAGTTAAGTCGTCGACAGCTGCTCAAGGCGGGAGCCGGTATCGGCGGCGGCGCCGCATTGGCCGCCTGCGCCCCGGTAGGGCCCGATGCAGGCATGGACGGCGCCGCCGCCATGGACGAGCCGCTCGACCTTGTCGTCTGGTACCAGGACTGGGACGGCGCCAACCGCATCATGGGATGGGTCCAGCCCGAGTTCGAAAAAGACCACGAAAACGTAACCGTCGACCTCCAGGCCATCGGCTACGGTGATCTCCTCAACAAAATGCTGCCCTCCATCGCCTCCGGCACCGAAGGCGATGTCATGATGATGTACACCGACTGGGTCGTCGCCACCGACATCACCCGCGTCTTCCTCGACATCACCGACGCCGCCGGCGGCGCAGCCGCGCTCGAAGAAAAGATGTGGCCCGCGGCCTTCCAGGCGGTGGAAGTGCCCGGCAACAAGGTCTACTACCTGCCCTGGCTGGCCGGCATCCGCGGCGCGGCCATGTCTGTCAACAGGGACCACTGCGACGCAGCCGGCATCGATTACCTGAACTTCGACACCTACGAAGACGTGATCGAGGCCGGCGTCGCCATGACAGAGAGAAACGACGACGGCAAAGTCACACACTCCGGCTACTCGATTCGCAGCTCCCAATATCAGCAGCTCTGGTCCCTGATCTGGCAGCTGGGCGGGGACTTCTTCGACAAGGAGACCGGCGTCTGGTCCCACGACAGCGAAGTGGGCGCAGCCGCCGCGCAGATCCTGCACGACATCTACCATGTCCATGGGACCGTCGACTTCGAGCTCTTCACCAGCGAGTTCGAAGCCGTCAGCCAGCAGCTTGTCTCCATCTGGGGCGACGGCGCCTGGACCATGAGCGTGCAGACCGACGTCGCCGAAGTACCGGCCGACAACATCGTCAAGCGGCCTCTCGCAAACGCCGTCGAATATGCCCTCTACCCGCAGCACGTCGCCGGTTGGGGACTCTCCAAGCGGCTGGCCGAAGACTCGGCCAAGCTGGATGCGGCGGTGGCGTTCGCCCTGCTCATCGTCAGCAACGGCGCTCTCCTCCAGGCCCTGGACTTCTACTCCGGCGTTGTTCCTTCCAAGGGCGTCTACAACGATCCCGGCATCGGCGATGTCAAGTACGGGCTCGTCTCCAAGCGCGTAGCCGAGGGCATGTGGCCCTATGCCCGCTATCCCCAGGACCACGTCGCCCAGCAGGGCCCGGCCAGCGCCGAGTTCGACCGCGCCATGCGCAACGAGATCTCCATCCCGGAGGCCCTCGCCGCCATGGACGCCTACCTGCAGGAGCAGGAAGATCAGGCCAGAGAACGTCTCGCAGCCTGACCTCACAATTGACAGCCTGAAGGGACGCCGCGTACCGGTGTACGCGGCACCCTGGAGCCAGCGGAAACAAGAGTATGACAACGGTGCAAGACCGCCCCGCCAGCGGTGGTCAAGCCTTACCGCAAATGCCGGCCGAACGCCGCGACAGCGTGTGGCGGAGATTCCGGCGCGCCAGCCCTTTCGCGCTCATCTATTCCGCCGCCATCCTGATCTTCTATACCATCATCTTCATCATCCCCTTTGGCACCGGCATCTGGCTCGCCTTCCAGAACTGGGACTTCATCACCAATCCCAAATTCGTCGGCTTGCGCAACTTCACCAAGGCCTTTACCGACCAGTACTTCTGGCAAGCCCTCGAAAAGACATTGCTGTTCTCGGTCGTCGAAATCAGCCTCGGGCTCACACTCGCCCTGCTGTTCGCCCTCGCTTTGAGCCAGATCCTCGGCAAGTGGCAAAACATCTACCTCTCGCTCTACTACCTGCCGGTGATCACCCCCCTGGTCGTGTCGATCTACCTCTGGCGCTGGCTCTACCGGCCCACCGGCGGCGCGTTCAACACGCTTCTGAGCAGCGTCGGCCTGCCCGAGCAACCCTTCCTGGCCAGCCCCCAGCAGGCTCTCTGGGCCATCACCGTCGTCATCATCTGGGCCCACCTTGGCACCGGCATCGTACTCTTTCTGGCCGGCATCAACGACGTCCCGGAAAGCCTTTTCGAGGCCGCCCGCCTCGACGGCGCCGGCTTCTGGCAGTCCTTCTTCCGCATCACCCTCCCTCTGATTCGCCCTGTCCTCGTCTACCAGATGGTCGTCAGCGTAATCGGCACAGTGCAGATGTTTGAGGCTTTCTTCCTGATACCGGGACCAGGATTCAGCACACGCACACTCGCGCTCTACACCTACGAGCTGGGCTTCCGCGCCCTCAATCTGGGCTACGGCGCCGCCGTCTCACTGATCATTTTCGTGATGCTGCTCGGCGCAACCGTTTTCCAGCTCAACCGCTGGCGCATCGAATGGGAGCATTGATGCCACATGGCCAGAACCGCTGAAACACAGATCCTGCCCACGCCAATCTCCCCGCTCCGCCGCTGGCTCATCTCAGGCAAGTGGACCAAGGCGATCGTCTTCCTGATCCTGGCGTTCTGCAGCTTCGCCATGTTCTACCCGTTCATCTGGCTGCTCTTCTCCTCCTTCAAGACCGGCGCCGACATCGTCCGCCTCCCCGTCTCCCTCTGGCCCGAAAAATGGACCCTCAGCGCCTACCTGATGGTCATGGACCCGACCCGCGCCAACCTGCCCATCGCCTACGTCAACAGCATCATCGTCACCACCGGCACCGTCGTCACCCTCCTCATCCCGCTCTACATCGTCATGCGCGAGCTTGGCCTTCTCAACAGCCTCTGGGGCGTCTGGATACCGAGCATCTTCTCCTCCTTCGGCGTCTTCCTCTGCCGCCAGTTAGTCTACGGCATCCCCCGCGAACTCTACGACGCCGCCAAAATCGACGGCAGCGGCGACTTCGGCATCTACCGCAACATCATCCTCCCCCTCACCAAGCCGATCCTCTCAGCCCTCGCCATCTTCGTATTCCTCGGCGCCTTCAACGCCTACCTCTGGCCCCTCGTCATCCTCAACGACGAAGAAAAGCTCACCCTGCCCCTCATCATCGCCCGCATGGCCAACCGCTTCGGCGGCACCGACTACCAGGCCGTCATGGCCGGCTCCGTCCTCGTCTCCATCCCACCCCTGATCGTCTTCCTCATCTTCCAGAAAAACTTCGTCCGCGGCATCGCCCTCACCGGCCTCAAAGGCTGACCCTCAACCCACACAAAGTCGCCTTTACCTCCCCCCCAAGACCTCCACCTTCCTTCACACCACTTACCACTGTCCACTATCCACTAACCACTGCAGTTCGCCTCCGGCACGTGCGCTCCAATTCCCCTACATCACCCCTGCACGACTCTGATATCATCCACGCATTGAATAAGGGCCAAAGTCGGGTATACTGTCCCCATTCCATGAACTAGCATCGGCCAACAGTCACAAACGCCGGCGCAAAGTGGTCCAGCCACCACCACAACCATGACCAGCCGCCGTCTCCAAATCACCCTCCGACCCCACGTCCTGCGCTGGGCGCGCCAGCGCGCCGGCCTCTCCCCCGAACAGCTGGCAAAGAAGGTGAATGTAAACGTCGACCGCGTCACCAAATGGGAACAGACCGGCAAAATCAGCGTCGCCCAGGCCGACAAACTCGCCGCCAGGACCTACACACCCCTCGGCTACCTCTATCTCGACAACCCCCCCGACGAAAGCCTGCCCATCCAGGACTTCCGCACCCGTGCCGGCCAACCGCCCAACCGTCCAAGCCCCAACCTGCTCGAGACCATCTACCAGATGCAGCTCCGCCAGGCCTGGATGCGCGACGAACTTATCGAATACGAAGAAGACCCTCTCCCCTTTGTAAATGCCTACAGCCCCGACGACGACTACACGAAAGTCGCCGCCGCCATGCGTACCGCCCTCGAACTCGACACCGGCTGGGCCGCACAATGCCGCACTTGGCGCGACGCCCTCAGCTTCCTCCGCAACCGGCTCGACGAAACCGGCGTCCTCGTCGTCTTCAACGGCATCGTCGGCAACAATACAAGCCGCAAACTCGACCCCGCCGAGTTCCAGGGATTCGCCCTCGCAGACGAATTCGCCCCGCTCGTCTTCGTCAACAGCGCCGACTACATCGCCGCCCAAATCTTCACCCTCTTCCACGAATTCGCCCACCTCCTCATCGGCGAAACGGGCCTGACTTCCTTTGACAGGCTATTGCCCGCGAACCATGCAACCGAACGGTTCTGCAATCGCGTCGCCGCCGAGTTTCTGGTGCCCGCCGAAGAATTGCGGGCCAGCTGGCCTGCCGTCCAAAACAAAGGGGACCCACACCAAAGAACTGCTCGTCAATTCAAAGTCAGCGCCATCGTCGCCGCCCGCCGCGCGCTCGACCTTCAACTGATCGACCGCGACACTTTCTTCGACTTCTACGAGATCAATAGGGGGCAAGGCCGTAAACGCCCCACCAAGAGACCTGGCGGAAGTTTCTGGAACACGCAGAGATGGCGCATCGGCCCTCGCTTCGGAGACGCGGTGGTACGGGCAGCCAGGGAAGGCCGCCTCTTGTATCGGGAAGCCTACAGCCTCACTGGTCTGAAACGAAATACCTTCGAAAAGTTGCCGGAAGGGATGGGAATCCAGCTTTGACCGGTCAGGCAAATCCTCTGTTCGTCCTGGACGCCAATGTGTTCATCGAAACGCACCGCAACTATTATCCGTTCGATATCTGTCCGGGCTTCTGGGATGGCTTGATCCAACACTTTCGTAGCGGAAATCTGTTGAGTATCGACAAAGTGCGCGAAGAATTGCTTGACATTAGTAAGTTGGAGGATGAAGAACCGGATGCACTCTATTTCTGGACATTAGCTGCGCCGCAAGACATGTTCGTTTCGTCCAGCAGCCGGGCGTTAGCGGACGCCTACAATGAGATAATCGCTTGGGTTTCCAGTCGTCCCCAGTTCTTTGTAGGGGCCAAAGACGAGTTCGCCGAAAAAGCCGACGGATGGCTTGTCGCCCACGCAAATGTTCACGGCTTAACCCTGGTGACCCAGGAAGTTCCTGACCCGAGAATCAAGAAAAGGGTCCCCATCCCCAACGTCTGCCAGCAGTTCAACGTCCCCTACTGCAACACTTTCGACATGCTGCGCCAGCTCGGCGTCCGCTTCGAACTCGCGCCCAACCCATAGCCCCACCACAGGACGACCCCGCCCATCCCCGGGCCCGCAGCACCGAGTATCCTTCCATCCCCAAATTCCGGACTAGGACAGACTCCAGGTCCCGACTCAGACAACCGCCGCCAACCTACGCACCTAATCCTGTCCATCACACAAATCAATACAATCACAGTTCAGACAACCCCCACTATCCACTAGCCACTGCAGTTTCCCGCTTGACACCGCCGCCCATACGATGTAACGTATTCAATCCGCCCCGCTCACCGAATCTCCCACAAGAGACGCCGTCATGCCGACCAAACACCGAGTCCTCGCCCTCACAGCCGCCATCCTCCTGCTCCTCGCGCTCGGCGTAACCCGCCTCCAGGCCCAATCGTCGATCACCCTTGAGGGCCTCTCCAACCGCATCACCACCCTGGCTCGCACCGTCTCAACCCTGCGCCGCACCAGCGCCACCCGGGCCGAGCTCAAACTCCTCGCCAACAAAGTCGCCACCCTCGAAGCCCGCCACACCGCCCTGCCCCCCACGCCCACCGCCACCCCCACCGCCGCGCCCGCCCAGGCCGCACGCCCCGCCGCCACGCCCGGCCCCGCATTCGCCGCCGCCACACGCAAAGTGAACATCCGCTCCGGCCCCGGCACCGACTACCCCGTCCTCGCCTCCACCACAGACGGCGACCGCTTCGAAATTACCGGCAGAAATATCCTCGGGGACTGGTGGCGCATCGACTACAACGGCCAGCAGGCCTGGATCCACGCCCCCTACGTCGTCGCAACCGACGCCGGCGCCGTCAACATCGTGCCCACCCCCGCGCCCCCGACCGCGCCGCTCCCCCCGCCCACCGCCACACCCTTCGTCTTCCTCAAAGACGACGACTTCGCCCTCTACATCATCGACAAAGACAACCAGGCAAGACCCGAACGCCTGCAGCAATGGAACGCCCTCACCCAGGCCGACAGGAACGCCCTCATCCACATCAGAAAAATACTGCTCGAATCCACCGCCGAATACTGCGACATCTCCGTAGCAGACGCCTCCGCCATGATCGACCGCCACGGCCAGCGCCTCGACGACGCCGGCTGGTCCGCAGTACAGGCAGTCAAAGCCAGGGCAACCCTCATGCTCATGCTCAGCACATTCGAAGAAGCCGACCGTACCCAGGCCGGCTGCGACGCCTGGCTTACGGGCACAATCAACGCCCAGCTGGGCACGCCCTAACCGCACGCCTCCTGCCTGCCCTCTACCTGCACACTCCCTTCCCATGTAGGGGCGGGCTTTGTGCCCGCCCTGCCGCGCCATACCTGACGAATCCCCCTTGAGCACACCAATGTAGTATCATAGCGCAGAGATTAGCTAGGGAGCCCGCTTAAGCGGTCCCCTCGATAGCCGGTCCTGCCCGCCATCTTTCACTTCGTTGTGGCGAGCAATTCTGCGTCACCGACACGCGCCACGGCACTGTTCGAACTCAGGCAGGAGGAATCCCGATTCAGTCAGACGCCAGCCGCAAGGAAAAAAACAATGACAGTTCAAGCCCCCACCCGTCGTCAATTCCTGAAGTCAACAACGCGTATCGGCGCGACGTTGACCCTCGCCGCCGCCTTGTGCCCGCACGCACGCCCGGTGCAAGCTCACAACGGTTTTTCTCTCCTCCAACTCCCGCAGGCAGACGACATAGAGAGTGGGCACGAGGCTCTACAATGGATAGCGTCAGGCGTGGGTTCACTATGGGTTGCCGGACACGTTGTCAATTCCTTCGCACGCCATCTGAATTACGTTAACTTGCCCCAGGACCTGAAGAATTACTTCCGCTGTGCCGGTGCCGAGTGCAGGGGTTTCCCCAAAGGAAAGGGAATTTGGGAAACTATACCGGAACAGGTCCGCATGGGCGGCGAGAAAGAAATCCGAAAGTTCCTCAACAACAAAGACTGGTCGCATATCGTTCCAAAGAGCCAGGGCGGGTCATCAATGCCCGACAACGGGGTTTTTGAACGCACGGAACTCAATAGAAGCCGAGGCGACCGCATTATGAGGCCGGATGAAATAGAAGCAGCCAGAAAAGTAATCAGATCTGATATGATACGCTCGGTCCTTCGACAGACATCAACCGCAATGGTTAGAGGAGCCCTGGCGGGCATCATTATGGGTGGGCTGATCTTGTGCCTGGAGTGCGGCCTCCAATATGCCGCAGGAGAGATCAGTGGAAGAGAGATGGTCGAGAAAGTCGTCAAGGCGGCCGCCTTGGCTGGTCTTTCCGCGTTCATCGTCACCGGACTTATTGTTGGCCTCAACCTCTTGTTCCCCCCCTTATTGCCGATGTTGGCGCCCATCCTGTTCGTCCTCCAAATCGTGTCCTTGGTCTTCCTCGCCCAGTACGCCGTCAAGATCGCCAAGGGCTGGTGGGAACTTCTGCAAGAACATGGCCTCCTGAACGAATTTGCAGACGTCTTGGAGGATGTAGAAGATTTCATGCGTGAAATGGTCGATGACACGCATGACAACATTCTTGTTGTCGTATGGGAGTGGATAGAAGGGCTGGCTGAACGCGTTGGAATAGACAGGGCTTGGCAAATCGCGGCTGGGTTCTTGCAAAAATTAGGTGTTGAGAATGCCTGGAATTGGTTCGCATCTCAAACTCAGGCTGTTAAGAAACAGGCCTCCATTCTCGTTGAGTCCTTCAATGAATGGGACTTACCCGACCTCGACATTGAAGAGGACGCCTTTCGGAAGGCAATCGCTAAGATAATCGACATTGACTTCAGGGATGCCCTCATCACGACAAACGAGATCAAGCGTAGCATGAGAGACTACCTTGAGAGCGCAGATCGTGAAGTTATGATAGCCGCCTGAATTAATCAATCCATCCATTCGGATGCCCGGCCAGCCACAGTCAGCCCAGAGCGCCCAAACATGAACCAAGTACACGAGCAAACCCTCAACGTCTGGCTCGCAGGGCATCTCAAGAATTACGGGCTCGACGCCAGGCCCGAATCAATGCACCCCGGCAACCGCCGCATCGACGTCGAGGTCCGCATCCGACCCCTGGCAATCGCCCTCGAAGCCGAACATGGGCAGAGTTCGACAAAGAAGGCTTCCGCCATCGGCGACGCCGACGCCCGCCTCAAACAGAGGCTGGCCCAGTGTGCGATCGCCATCTGCTACCCCGAAAACACAACCGAGGATTCCCTGCCGACCGCTCGACTTCTCTGGACCGTTCGCGACCCCGCCGCGCCTACCCCAGCCGCTGCTGAATGGAGCGCCGGCACCATCGATCAGCTCGTCTCGGTCATCCGTCTTACCCCTGCCCAACTCGGTGACCCGGACTCAGTCGCTACCGCCCTGTCCAGCAGCCTCGACGGCGCTGTCAACCGTCTAAGCGAAACTCAGAAACGCGAACTTGCTCGCAAGCTCGACCTGCCCGAACGTGCCAAAGTAGCCAAAGGCAACCCCCTCAACACCGCGGCCAAACGCGCCCTGCTTGTCATCGTCACCGCCGTAATGTTCCACGCCCGTCTCGACAACCACCGTCACAAGCTGCGCCCCAAGCTCGACAACCGCACCTCGCCGCCCAAGCCCTTCGACGACGACTGGCCGCCGCCCATGGCCCAGGAATGCGCCAATGCGGCCGACCCGATCGGCGCCTTCGCCGACGCCTGGAATCTGATCCTCGCCCTCGACTACAAACCGATCTTCGAGACCGGCCGCGCCGCCCTCTTCGCCTGTCCCAACGACTATGCCTTCACCGCCGCGGTGCACGATAGCTGCCGCGCCGCTCTGACCGTAGTGCGCACCATCGCCGGCCTGCGCCACGACCTTCTCGGCCGCATCTTCCACACCGTGCTCGACACCGCCCGCTACGACGGTTCCTTTTACACAACCACCCCCGCCGCTACCCTCCTCGCGACCCTTGCCATCGACGAAAAGAAGTGCGACTGGAACGACCCTGAAGCCATCGCCAACCTGCGCATCATTGACCCCGCCTGCGGCACCGGAACGCTGCTCATGGCCGCCGCCGAGCGCATTCGCGACCTCGCCCCACACACGCTCGACGACGAAACAGTCGCCGCCGCACTCATCGAACAGGTCCTCAGCGGATACGACATTAACCTGACTGCCACCCACATGGCCGCCACAACGTTGGGCCTGCTCTCTCCCACAACCCAATTCAGCAACATGAAAATCGGCCGCACCTTCCTTGGCGTCGACGAAGGCGGCAAAGCTCACTTGGGTTCGCTGGAGTTCCTCGACCGCCAGGTAACGCTCATTCCCTGGCCTTCCTCGGTTCAGTCAGTGACGCAAGTAGAGACAGGAGAGGAAATCCCTCAGACCGAGGCTGCCGACCTCGTTATTATGAACCCGCCCTTCACCCGCGACAGCCTGCGCCACGACCAGTTCACAAGTGAGGAGGAGAGACTGCTTAAGCAACGGGAAAAGTCGCTATTTGCGAAGAGGCCAGTGCATTGGTCAGGAAATAGCAGTGCATTTGTGGTCTTGGCAGAAGAGATTGCGAAGCAGGAAAGTGGTACCATCGCAGCCATACTTCCACTTACCAATGCTACGAACGCGTCTTTTCGCGCTACGCGCATTTTTCTTGCCAATCACTTTCAAATCAATATCATTGTCACGTCCCACGACCCCGAGCGCATATTCTTCTCTGAAAATACCAGCATCGGTGAAATGTTATTGATATGTAGGCGGTGGCCCGATGATAAGGGACCCAAGCCGCCGACGACTGTTGTCAATCTGGCCGTAAACCCGGCTTCCCCTTCCGCTGCCATCTCAGCTGCCCAAGCTATCAAAGATGACGCCGTCGAATCTCAACGCCTCGGGACAATACAGCAGTGGCCCCAATCGAAAATCACAACCGGCGATTGGGGCGCGGTGCAATTCCTCTCGCCTTATTTGTGTAGTATGTTCGCCCACCTCAGGGATGATGTTTTCTTTCCAACAGTTGCGCTGGACACATTTGCCCTCATCGGGCCCGCCGGCCAGCGGATACGCGATGCCTTTGTAAAATCTGAGATGCCCGATGCATTGGGGCGAGTTGCACTGTGGCACCACGACACGGAGCAGACGCAATCGATGGCTGCTGAATGGGACTCCCATATCATCGCCAAGTCACCCAAAAGGCACTTAGCGGGCTCCTATTGGGCACAGCGCAGCAAAATTCTGTTGCCGACACGCCTGTTTTTGCAGACCACACGTACAGTAGTCGTAAGACTAGAAACCCCCTGTGTTGGTTCGGCGTGGGTTCCTTGCAACATTAATCGCCCCCAAAACTTGAGAATCGACTGGGAGAAGGCTCTTTGCGTCTACTTCAATTCACCCATGGGGATACTGTCCTTGTTAGGTGACCGTTCCAACAAGAAGCCGACTTATCCAAACATTTCACTTGACGACATGCGCAAACTTGCTGTCCCAGACTTCGACACGATCGGGCCCCACGCCGTCGACACGTTAGCCGCTGCCTATGACAAGCACGCCCGCGAAGTCTTACTTCCTCTTCCCCAAATGAACCAATGCCCCGTCCGCCGCGCCCTCGACGAAGCCGTTACCAATGCGCTCGACTTGGACTGGGAGCTGGTCCCCAACATTCGCCGCGCTCTAGCCGAAGAACCATCCGTAACCGGCCAACGGTACGCCTACCTCCCCCAACCGTAAAACCCTCTCTTCCCATCGCCGACTACGACTACCTCAAATGGAACTGCACACAAGTTGCACTGGCTGTTGAATTCAGAAATTGCTAAGCTTTAGCAAATTTAGTGGACGGAATTCACTAATTTGGGACTAGATAGGGGGACCTGAACAAAACCTTGGACACGCCCGCCAATCTCTTTGAAGAGCGCCTTGAGGTCCACCTCAGATTTGAAGGCCCGGACGTTGAGGACGGCACAATGTCCCTTGAGGATCTCATCCCAATATTGGAGGGGTTTTCAAGCGCATACGCCGAATTAGCCAAGACCGGCGACCCCAGCTCGACACACCGCGTCAAGATTGCTGACGTACGTCAGGGGTCAGCGGACATTGTGCTCGAAATCTGGAAAACCGTGACTGGTCACCCCGATTTTGTCGCGGGTGCGGGGGCAATCCTTATTGGCGGCCGCGCAACGAATCCTGAAACGAATGATTGGGGTCATTCGACTCAAGCGCCACGTCAAGAACCGTCCCTACAAGGTGGAAATCAGCGGCGACAACAACATCGTAATCTTAAATTCCCAGAATATATCTGTCGAAGCCCCGAAGGAGACCCACGATGCATTCGAGAGCGGAGTAATTGACAAGCAGCTTGACAGGCTCACGAGTCCACTGGAGATGGGTCGAATTGAGGAGGCAGAACTTCAGGCGCTCCCCACCAATGGAGAGGCGCTGAGTGAGCGCATCACCGCCGTCGTGCATATCGCATTTCGAGAAGACGAAAGCCGCATACGACCGGGCCATGCGAAACGTAACTTGGCTATCGTACGCCGCATGGCCCTCAATCTACTGCGCCATGAGAAAACCGCCGTAGTCGGTATCGCCGCCAAACGTAAACGTGCTGGGTGGAATCAGGAATACTTTCTCAAGGTCCCGCAAACTTAAGATGCGATTGCCCTGGAAAAAGAGGGCCAAAAGGCTTGCCCATTTCAACTATTTGTGCTACACTAGGGTGCTTATGCACTCTTGACCAACCCAAACGCAGGAAGCGGCCGCCCGAGAGTCCCCAAAAGATGCTAGTTCCACGAGCACTCGGGCCAGTTACTTCGGTACTGTGCTCGTATGACTTCCTCGCGACTCAATCACTTGCAGCGTCAGGCGCTTAGTCTGACATTCATCTGATCTAGGAGGCACATGCAGAGGATTCCCAAACGCCATCGCCATTGCAAGAGCTGCGGAGATTTATTTCGTTACCCAAGCAAAAATGTCAAACGCTGCCAGTCATGCCGGCAAGCCACTGCTAGGGAGCCTCGCCGTCATCTACCAAGACTTTTGGCAGGTCAGAAAGGAATCTGCCCCGTTTGCAGAGAGCAACTGCCTGAGCAGATTTCAGCCAACCTTCACGTTGATCACATCTTCCCGAAGGCCTACGGTGGCAAAAACAATATTGATAATCTGCAGGCCGTTCATATCCTATGCAACAGGAAAAAGAACTCATCAATTGCCCATGGGGTACTCAGGGCTGTCAAAGAAATTCTCCGTCCTGTCGTGGATAAATCTCGAGTCTCAAGAAGCGGAACCCAGTATGATTGTGATTTAATTCTGGATGACAACAAACGGAAACCTATATGCAAGATCAGACTCAAAAGGAAACAAGCGTATCTGGGCGTGTTTGACAAGAACAAGAAGGAAACGAGACAGAGAGTCAATTCTTATGATGAAGTGTACGCTTTCGCAGAAGAGTTCAAAGCGACAGCCAATCGATACTTGGCGAATGAACAATAATCAGAGCCGGCGAATAGCCCCGCTAAAGACCAGTGCTTATCCCCCAGCCCGCCTAGGTTCCAAAATTGCTGGCTAAAGATCATCCACATCCGTCCCACCTTCTACCCACCGCGCACTCACTGCCGTCTCAAACCACTATCCGTTAGCCACTACAGTTCTCCTCTCCCACTCCTCAATCCCGCCGGAACCACCCCCTCGCCGATCCCCGCTCCCCGTCGGAGCGACGCTTGGGCCCGCCCTCCTCTGCAACCCGCGCACTCCACCCCTACGCGAACAGTCGTGAAAATCCTTCGTTCCCCCCAGTCGAGATTCTGGCAACCCCCGCCAGCCAACGCACCAAATCCTGTCCATCACATAAATCATTTTAATCATAGTTCAGACAGCCCACACTACCCACTGACCACTAGCCACTAACCACTGCAGTTCCCCCTTGACACCGCCGCCCACACCGTGTAACTCCTCCTCCCCCCTGCCCCTGCAGCCCATTTCCGCTCCATAGCTCAATAAGGTCGGGCCTTGTGCCCGCCCTCCGCTCGAGCCTTCCATCCGACCCCACCACCCAATTCCGCCCCCTTCCCTGCAAGAGCCCAGAATTCCTGCTACTCTGTAAACATCATGCAATTCCAACCGTCAGATCCCGCCAAAAGTACGCCCGAAATACCGCCACTTCCGCGCCGGCCCCGACGTCTTCTCCCGCCACGCCGAGTGCACCATCGCCGACCGCTACGCCGACGAAGGCATATACCTCGAATCCGCCGTCACCGACCGTTTCCAGGGCGCCAGCGAAGTCCGCAACCGCCTCGGCGACCCCGAAAGAGGCATCCAGCCCCCACTTTTAATCACCAACAACTGCCCCCGCCTCATCGAATGACTCACCGACCTCCAACACGACCCCGCCAACCCCGAAGATGTCCTCAAAACCGACGTCAACGAATACGGCCAGGGCGACGACGACACCTACGACGCCCTCCGCTACGGCATCACCGCGGCCGACAGTATCCCAAGCCCCCCCGCCGAAGAACCACAGGCCCCCAAATCATTCGAAATCTTAGATCACGTCGCCTTCGCACGCGCCCTGGAGCGCGAAAGAAGGTGGCGCGAAATGGACCCCGAAGAGCGCCGCCGCCACATAAGTAGCCTGATCCGGTGACTACATCTCACCAACCCTACATACACCCATCCAACCATGCAATCCGCAACAACCGCAGCCGCCCCAATCCATTACCCAATTCACACGGTCTACTGTCCGCCTCCACCCTCCAATGTGCAATGCACGCCAAACTGGTGTACCATACCGCCGTCCGCTTCACCCGGCACAACACTTGCGTCCCAACGCGGCCGCAAGTGCCATGCAGATCACCAAGACCGGCCTCCAGGCCGCATACAATTTCAGCACACCCTCTATCGCTGTCAGGAGGCATATACAATGAGCGGCTCACCTATCCGCCTTGGCATCATCGGCATGGGACCCGCCAACATGGCCTCCACCATGACCATGCTTGAGAACGAACCCGACCTCCGCTACTCCATCACCGCCGCCTGCGCCCGCCGACCCGAAATCCTCGAACAGGCCGCACAAAAATTCAACATCCCCTTCTACAGCACCGACTACCGCGACATCACAACCCGCGACGACGTCGACGTCGCCTGCGTCTACTCCCCCGACGCCCTCCACGCCGAGTCCTGCATCGACGCCCTCGAAAACGGCAAACACGTCGTCTGCACCAAACCCATGGTCACCGAGCTTCAACACGCCCGCACTCTCGTCGACCTCGTCCGCCAAACCGGCCTCAAATTCCTCGTCGGCCAGACCATGCGCTTCGACCGCCAGTTTCTCGACGCCAAACGCCGCTACGACAGCGGCCGGCTCGGCAAACTCATCGCCGTCGAAAGCTTCTACCTCCACGACATGCGCCCCGTCTACGACTTCACGCCCTGGCGCCTCCACATGCCGCAGGACTTCATGTTCGGCGGCTGCGTCCACAGCATCGACGTCATCCGCGCCTTCGGCGGCGACATCAAACGCGTCCACGCCGTCGCCAACAAAGGCGGTCTCACACCCGGCTACCCCATCCAGGACAACTTCTTCATCAATGCCGAATTCACCTCCGGCGTCATCGGCCGAGTCTCCGGCCTCTACGGCATCGTCCATCCGCCCCTGCCCATGATGCAGTACGGCGTCTACGGCACCGAGGGCAGCCTCCAGGGCGAATACACCGACAACGAACCCGGCGAAATCCGCGTCGTCCTCGACAGCAACACCGAGGAAGTCCACACCACACGTTTCGACGCCGAAACCGACCTCAGCGCCTACGGCCACGGCGCCACCGTCATCCGCTACATGCGCCACTTCCAGGACTGCCTCGACAACGACACCGATCCCTCACCCGGCGTCCTCGACGGCGCCAAATCCGTCGCCGCCGGCGTCGCCGCCTGGGAATCCATCCGCAGCGGCAACGCCGTCGACGTATTCAACGACTTCTGACATCCAAACGGGACAAGCACCAACTCGACCACTAAGAACTAGAAACTCGAAACGAAAAACTAAAGACCAGGGCTCGTTGACATTTGTCTGAACTTTGATTTTTCTGATTCATATGATGGACACAGTTAACGGCGCTGGCTCCCGAGGTGGGCTTCGTACACGAGAATCAGATGAATCAGAGTCCAAACTGTTTTCAGGCAGCTTGCAAATGTCGCCTCTTTGACTATTCTTCTGAAATGTCAACGAAACCTAAAGTGTCGCCCGTGAAATTTCCCGTCGACAGCCAGAACTACACGCCCCCGTCCCCCGGATGACTCCTCAAGAAAGGAGGTCCAGATGGACAAGACTTTAGGTGTCGGCGTCATCGGCCTCGGCATGGGCGCCAACATGCTGGCCGTAAACCAGGATCCGACGTCCCGTATGGAGGTGCGCGCCCTCTGTGACAGCGACGAGTCGCGCCTTCAGCGCTTGGGGCAGGCGCACGATATTCCTCTCCTCACGACCGATTACCGCGAGCTCGTATCCGGTCCCGATATCCACGTAATAGGCATCTATTCGCCCGACCACATGCACATGGAGCACATCGAGGGCGCCATCGCCTTCGACAGGCACATCATCTGCACCAAGCCCATGGTCGTCTCGCTCGATGAAGCCCGCCGCACCGTGAAACTCGTGCGCGTGTCCGGCATCAAGTTTCTCACCGGCCAGACCTCCCGCTTCTCCCCCCGCTTCATGGCCGCCAAAAGGCTCTACGACGACGGCGACCTCGGCCGCCCCCTCTTCGCCGAGGCCCAATACGTCCACGACATGCGCCCCGTCATGGACCGCACCGCTTGGCGGCACGAGAACCCACAGGACTGGCTCTACGGCGGCGCCTGCCACCCCATCGACCTGCTGCGCTGGTTCTTCGGCGACGTCGAAGAGGTCTTCACCTACGCCTCTCACAGCCACATCGACGACCGCTATCCGGCCGACAAACAGGACAACTTCCTCATCAATTTGCGTTTCGAGTCCGGCGTCATCGCCCGCATTCTGGCCGTCTTCGGTTTGGTCGAACCGCCCGTGCCCCAGCTCGGCCTCGGCGTCTTCGGCGACAAGGGATCATTTGTCAACGGACAGCTGGTCCTCGATAAGTTTGAAGGTCAGCCCGTCCTGTCTCTGGATTACAGGCGCGAACCGGGCCACGGGCTTGAGGTTATGCGCTACATGCGCCACTTTGAAGAATGCATACTCGAGGACAAGCGCCCCCTCGTCGACGAAGTCGCCGGCGCCAAGGTCATCGCCACCGCAGCCGCCTGCTGGGACTCGATCCGCACCGGCATGCCCGCCAAGGTGCAACCTGTAGAATAACGCCGCGCCGCAGCCGCGCAGCCAGAGGACACGAAACATGAGCCAGGAACGCAAGAAAGAACAGCTGAAGATGGTCTGGCCTGCCGAGCTGCTCAACTCGCCGCCCGCCGTCCACGTCCCCATCGGCTACACCCTGCGCACCTACCGGCCCGGCGACGAAGAGGGCTTCTACTATGTCATGGACTTGGCCGGCTTCACCGGCTGGAACATCGAGGTCCTCCGCCCCTGGTTCTGCCACATCCTGCCCGACGGCTGGTTCCTCATCCTCCACCGCGCCACCGATACCATCGTCGCCAGCGCCATGGCCACCCACAGGCCGCAGGAGATCCACCCCTTCGCCGGCGAGCTCGGCTGGGTCGCCGGCCATCCCGAACACGCCGGCAAAGGCCTCGGCATGGCCGTCTGCGCCTCCGTCGTCCGCCGCTTGCTCGAAAACCGTTACACCAACATCTACCTCAACACCGACGACTGGCGCCTGCCCGCCCTCAGCATCTACCTCCGACTCGGCTGGGTCCCCCTCCTCTACCTGCCCGACATGGAGGAACGCTGGCGCAACGTCTGCGCCACGCTCGACTGGCCCTTCGCGCCCGAAAATTGGCCCGCGAGCCAGCTGTAGTTAGTCCAAACGAGGAAAAGTGCAACAAAGTGACCAAGAGACCGTATACGATGACCAAATGCCTCAATCCAAACAGTGTCGATCTGCTCGAGCGAGGAATTGGCGAGCCTATTGCAGCCGAGCTACGAACGTGCTTTGCAACGTTCGCTGAAGACTGGGACGCGCCCGAAATGGACGTCTATGACACCGAGTTCGCAAACAATCGGATGGAGTCCGGGAATCAGGCAGCGTCAACCAATGCAACCAGCCCGGATTACGGGTAGAATTGTTGAAACCATTTCATCACGAACCATGAAGACCGTAGAAGAGATTCGCACGATCCTGCGTGCGCATCAACCCGAACTGAAGAAGAGCTACAACGTGGAGGAGATCGCCCTGTTCGGCTCTTACGCACGCGGCGACCAGACCGACGACAGCGACCTCGACATCCTGGTTACGCTGAACGCACCCTTGGGCTGGGAGTTCGTCGATCTCTGCGACTATCTGGCCGAACTGCTGGAAACCAAGGTGGATGTGTTGACAAAAGGGGCTGTGGACCAAAAGCCTTTGCTTCGCCAACTGATAGAGAAGGATTTGGTCCGTGTCTGAACGAATTGCCAGCCAATAGCCCGTTACAAGCAGAGAGTTTAGGGCTCGTTGACATTTGTCGGAACTTTGATTCAGCTGATTTATCTGATGGACTTGATTAACGGCGCTGGCTCCCGAAACGGGCTTTGTTCAAGAGAATCAGGTGAATCAGAGTCCAAACTGTTCTCAAACCTTCTGTAGATGTCGCCTCTTTGAATGGTTTTCTGAAACGTCAACGGAGCCTAGTGAATAAGCGGCCGCGACACCGACTAAAATGATTACAGTGCAGCCGGCCAAAGTAGACGAAATACAGCAGATTAAACAGCTCATGAGAGAGACCTGGATCGACACCTACCAGACCTTCATACCGGTGGAGGTCATCTACAAGATCACCACGCTCTGGCACAAGCCCGAAACGCTCGCCGCCGAAATCGAGAACGAAAATGTCTGCTTCGCCGTAGCCAAAGACGAAAACAATGCCATCCTGGGCCTGCTGACTGCCGCCCGCAGCAGCGACGACATCGTATACATCGGCCGGCTCTACGTCCTGCCCGCCCACCAGCGCCAGGGCATCGGCGTCAAGCTGCTTGAAGCCTGCATCGCCGCCTTCCCCGGCGCCCGCCAACTCCGCCTCGACGTCGAAGCCGAAAACAGCAATGGCCTCGCCTTCTACCACAAACAGGGTTTCACGGAGCTCGGCCGCAAACAGGCAACCATCGAAGACATAACGCTCACCGTCATCGAAGTGGAACTGCAACTGCCAGGATAGCGCTTACCCCGGAACTCTCCCGTTTGTAGCCGGAAGCGTCCGGCCACAGTTTCAGAAAGAAGGAACATACCATGCTCACCCAACAGCAAATCAACGCCTACCACGACGACGGCTACCTCATCGTCAAATCGCTCTTCGACGCCGAAGAGGTCGAGCTCCTGCGCCGTACCGCCATCGCCGACCGCCAGATGGACAGCAAATCATTCGGCCGCGCCGACGGCGAAGGCGGCACCGTCCGCCTCACCCTCTGGAACCACCCCGGCAGCGGCATCTACGGCATGTACGCCCGCTGCAACCGCGTCGTCAACGCCATGGAACAGCTTCTCGGCGGCGAAGTCTACCACTACCACTCCAAGATGATCCTCAAAGACCCCGAAGTCGGCGGCGCCTGGGCCTGGCACCAGGACTACGGCTACTGGTACGACAACTACGTCCTCTACCCCCTTATGTCCAGCGTCTCCATCGCCGTTGACCCCGCCACCCGCGAAAACGGCTGCATGCAGGTCCTCAAAGGCTCCCACCACATGGGCCGCATCACCCACGTCGAGACCGGCCAGCAGGCCGGCGCCGACCTCGAACGCGTGACAGAGGCCGAAAAGCGCCTCCAGCTCGTCCACTGCCAAGCCGAGCCCGGCGACGCCCTCTTCTTCCACTGCAACATCCTCCACCGCTCCGACCAGAACCGCTCCCAAAAGCCGCGCTGGTCCCTGATCTGCTGCTACAACGCCGCCCGCAACGACCCCTACCGCGAGGCGCACCACCCCAGCTACACCCCCCTGCACAAGGTGGACGACGGCGCCATCAAAGAGGTCGGCATGAAGCGCTTCGAAGACGACGAAAACGACGTCGCCTTCCTCGACCCCGACGTAGTTCCCACCGCCCAGACCGACCAAAGGGGATGACCCGGACATGACCAAATACAGGTTTCTGATCAGCGGCGGCGGCAGCGCCGGAAGCAGCGTGGCACAGGTCGCCGCCGGCAGCGGCCGCGGCGAAATCGCCGCCGTTGTCGACCCCCAGCAGGCCCAGCTCGACCGGATGAAAGAGCTCTACCCCCACACCGCCACCGGCTGCGACTACGCCGCACTGCTGCGCGAGACCCAGCCCGACGTCGCCGTCCTCGCCGGGCCCGACCACCTGCACGCCGATCAAACCGTGATGGCGCTCGAGCAGGGCTGCCACGCCCTCGTCGAAAAGCCGCTCGCAACCACCGTCGCCGACTGCCAGCGCATTCTCGACGCCGAAGCCCAAAGCGGCGCCCACGTCATGACCGACCAGACCATGCGCTACATGCACCCCTGGCACCAGATGGCGCAGATGGCCAAGTCCGGTCAGATTGGCGACATCTTCTTCCTCCAGGGCGACTACATCCACGATATGTGGAGCCACTACGCCCCAGAAGGCGAGCACCACACGCCCTGGCGCATCGACAAGCAGAACCCGCAGAACATCCTGCTCGGGGGCGGCTGCCACCCACTCGATCTGATCCTGTGGACCGCCGAATCGCCCGTCACCGAGGTCAGCGCCTACAGCAACAAGCTCAGCATCCCCGTCTTCCCCGACGACGACTGCTACATCGTCATCCTCCAGTTCAAGAGCGGCGCCATCGGCAAGGTCTTCGTCACCAGCGGCTGCTCCGGCCACGGCATGGGCGAGGGCATGGGCGGCGGCTTTCTCGCCGTCTACGGCACCGAGGGCACCCTCTGGAAAGGCAAGCTCTACCGCCGCGACCACGACCCCGTCCCCGTCGAAGAGCCCGCCGCCGACGCCGTAGTCGGCGGCCACGGCTGGGGACGCTCGGTCGTCGACTTCCTCGACCTGCTCGACGGCAAGATCGACAACCCCATCCCCGCGTCGCGCGGCGCAAACATCGTCTCGGTCTGCGCCGCCGCACTCGAATCGATCCGCACCAGGCGGCCCCAGTCGCCCCACTGGTTCTGAATCCCGCCTCCCTGGAGGAAATTGATGCTGTCGCGTGAACAGTTGCAACAGTTTGCCGACCATGGCTGGGTGCTCGAAGAGAATGTGCTCAGCCCCGAACAGGTTGGGGCCTATAAGGCCGCGCTCGACCGGCAGTCACACTACACCCGCCCCGTCGCCCACAACGATGACGACGAGATCCTACACATCGACTGCATGGTGAACGGCGACCCGCTCTTCCGCGACTGGATCATGGTCCCGCAGGTGCTGGAGGCCAACCGCCAGCTCATGGGCGCCGAAATCAAGTACGAGACCTGCCACGCCATGATCAAACGGCCGCACCCGCAGCGCCATACCGACCGCGACGCCCTGCGCGACCCCGAAAAGATGGGCTGGCACAGGGGCATGAGACCGAAATGGGGCACCTTCGCCGACGACAGCGATCCCGAGCTCGTCAACTGCCTCTTTCTCAACAACATCACCTACCTGACCGACGTAGAGCCCGGCGACGGCGGCACCATGATCCTGGACGGCTCGCACCGGCTCGAAGGGACCTACGAGACGTTGAAGGAGCGCTGCCCGATCGTCGAATCGACCGCGCCGGCCGGCAGCATCCTGCACTTCACCGAGACGCTGCTCCACGCCGGCGTACCCATTCTGAGCGAAAACGTGCGCTACACAATGTTTTACGGTTTCACGCCCAACTGGTTTGTCAACTGGCCCGGCACCGAAGTCCCCGACTATATCCTGAAAACGGTCAGAGACGATGAGCTGCGCGGCATCCTCGGCGGAAATTCGGGCTACTCCGGCCAGTATCCGACGATTTGAACCACGGCAGGAAGAAACGCCCAAAGCGGCGCGCGAGGAAAAAACGATGACACAACGCAACTTCTCGATGCAGGCCTACTGGCAGCACCAGGTCGAAAGCCACACGCCCAAACTTCACTTTGACCGCCAGGACACGGACTGGAACGAGTGGCACTCCAGCGCGTACGCCAAGTATATGGAGCTGCTGGGCAGCTTCCCCGACCCGGCGCCGCTCGACGCCGAAGTCGAAAGCAGCGTCGAGGACGACGGCCTCATCCGCGAGCGGGTCGTCTTCAACGCCGAGCCCTTCATGAGCGTCCCCTGCCAGGTCCTGCGCCGCAAAGAGATGCCCGCCGACGGCAAAAACGCCGCCATCCTCTGCTCCCACGGCCACGGACCCTTCGGCAAAGACCCCGTCGCCGGCATCCGCTCAACCGACGAAATGGCCGCCAACATCGAACAGCACAACTACGACTACGGCCGCCAGATGGCCAAGGCCGGCTACCTGACGATTTCGCCCGACCTGCGCGGCTTCGGCGAACGCCGCGACGGCCGCGACCCGTTCCCCGGCCGCGATCCCTGCAATGTCAACTACATTCGCGGCACCATGCTCGACCGCTGGCCGCTTACACTCAACATCTGGGACATGAAATGCTGCGTCGACTACCTGGAGACCCGCCCCGAGGTCGACCCTAAACGCATCGGCATGATGGGCCTCTCCCAGGGCGGCACGATGACGACCTTCGCCGCCGCGGCCGAGCCCCGCATCGCGGTTGCCGACATCCTCGGCTACGTCAACCCGTGGAAGGCCTTCGCATTCGATCGCGTCAACTTCTGCGGCTCACAGATCGTGCCCGGCATCTACGCCTGGTTCGACACAGATGATATCGCCGGCCTGATCGCACCCCGCCCGCTAATGCTCGACATGGGCATGTACGACGACTGCTTCTTCATCCACGACATGCTCAAAGGGTATGAAGGCGTCAAACGCATCTACGAGGCCGCCGGCGTGGGCGACCGCCTGTGGAAGCTCGTCCACCCCAACGGACACGGCTGGGGCGGCCTCGAAGGCACAGTCGAATTCTTCAACACTTACCTTTGAAATTGTCAAAGGCAACAGGAGTTGTAACAATATCTTATATACTTGCAGACAGGACAGGTTTAGACAATGGCCAGTGAGATCAAAGTCGCCTTCTCCGGCGCGCGGCGCGCCGGCTCCTTCTTCAAGGCATTCCAACAGCACCCGGAGACCGAAATCGTCGCGCTGTGCGACCCCCACGACGCGACGCTGGCCGAGTCCGGTCGCGCCACCGGCGTGACCCAGCTCTACAAGGTCTTCGAGAGCATGCTCGACGAGGCCCGGCCCGACGCCGTGGTCGTCTCTTCGCCAATGCAGCACCACGCCCCGCAGGCAATCGCCGCGCTGCAGCGCAACATCCACGTGCTCAGCGAAGTGACCGCCGCCGTCTCAATCGACGAGTGCCGCTGGCTGACGCAGGCCTGCGCCCGCAGCGACGCCGTCTACATGATGGCCGAGAACTACATCTACACGAAGCCAAACGTGCTGGTGCAGGCGCTCGTCGAGGCCGGCCTCTTCGGCGAGACCTACTACGCCGAGGGCGAATACCTGCACGAGCTCTCCAGCCTCCACCACATGCCGGATGGCAGCCCGACATGGCGCTACTACTGGCAGGTCGGCGTCAACGGCAGCACCTATCCCACCCACAGCCTCGGCCCCTGCCTGATGTGGATCAAGGAGCGGCCCGAGCGCATCAGCTGCGTCGGCACCGGCGTCTGGACCGACCCCGAACACGCCATGGAGGACACCGTCCTGCTCCTCTGCAAAACAGGCAGCGGCAAGCTGATCCGCGTGCGCCTCGACATGCTCTCCAAGCGCCCGCACGCCATGACGAACTATACCTTGCAGGGCACCAAGGGCGCCTACGAGAGCGCCCGCCGTCCCGGCGAAGGCAACTGGATCTGGTTGGAAGATCTCTGCGAAGACCCCGACGTGTGGCTGCCGCTGGAGGAGTTAGAGGCCGAGTTCATGCCCAAAATCTGGCGCGACCCGCCGCCCGAAGCGGTCAACGCCGGCCACGGAGGAGGCGACTATTTTGAAGTGATGGATTTCGTCGACGCGGTGCAGGGGCGCAAGCCGCCCCCGATCGACGTTCACGCCGCGATGGACATGACCCTGCCCGGCTTGGTCAGCCAGGAATCGATCGGTCGCGACGGAGAGTGGCTGCCAGTGCCCAACTCCAGAGTGTGGGTCTCAGGAGCCTAATCTTCAAGCGTACATTGCTAGTGATGAGAACTCATTACTGGCCACCGGCCACCGGCTGCTGCCCACTCAATTGAGCCGTTCCAAAATGCCGGCCGCGCCCATGCCGCCGCCGATGCACATCGTGACGAGGCCGAGCTCCTTGTCCTCCCGCGACAGCTCGTGCAGCATCTGCACCGTCAGCTTGGCGCCGGTGCAGCCCAGCGGATGGCCGAGCGCGATCGCGCCGCCGTTGACGTTGACCTTCTCTTCGTCCAGCCCCAGCTCGCGCATGACCGACAGGGCCTGAACGGCGAAGGCCTCGTTCAGCTCCACCAGGTCGATCTCGTCCAGGATCAACCCGGCCATCTTGAGCGCCTTGGGCACAGCCGCCACCGGACCGATGCCCATCATCTCCGGCGGCACGCCGCCGACGGCAAAGCTGCGGAAACGGGCCAAAGGCTTGAGGCCCAGCGCTTCCGCCTTCTCCTCGTTCATCACCAGCACGGCCGCGGCGCCGTCGCTGGTCTGGCTGCTGTTGCCGGCTGTAACGGTTCCCTTGGCATGGAAGACCGGCCGCAGCTTCGCCAGCGCCTCGGCCGACGAGTCGCGACGGATGCCCTCGTCCCTGGCGAAGGTGGTGCGGTAGGTCTGCGTCTCCCCGCCCTCTCCCAGCGTGATCTCGACCTCCAGCGGGACGATCTCCTCGTCGAACTTGCCGGCCTCCTGCGCGGCGGCCGCGCGCTTGTGGCTGCGCAAGGCAAAGGCGTCCTGCTCCTCACGCGTCACCTCGTACTGGCGCGCCAGGTTCTCCGCCGTCAGACCCATGCCGATGTAGACGCCGGGATGCTCCTTGGCCAGGGTCGGGTTGGCCATGAACTTGTTGCTGCTCATCGGCACCATCGACATCGTCTCGACGCCACCGGCGATGACGGTCTCACCCATCCCGCTCATGACCTGTTGGGCGGCCAGGGCGATCGTCTGCAGGCCGCTCGAACAGAACCGGTTGACCGTCTGCCCTGGTACCTCAACCGGCAGGCCGGCCCGCAGGCTGGCGATGCGGGCAACGTTCATGCCCTGCTCCGCCTCGGGCATGGCACAGCCCATAATCACATCGTCGATCTCCTGTGGATCGACCGCGGGCGCCCGCTCCACCACGGCCCCGATCACGGCAGCCGCCATCTCCTCGGGGCGGGTCGTGCGCAACGTTCCGCGCGGCGCCTTGCCCACAGCTGTGCGGGCGGCAGATACGATGACTGCGCTTGTCATGTCCACTTCTCCTTTGAATTCCTCGTACCGGTCCGAAGGACTGAGCAAAGAGGAGCGCGAGGCGAATCAACGCTGCAACCTCAGTTGCGCAACGCCCTGCTGTTCTTCAGCATGTGCCAAATGCGCTCGTGGGTCTTGGCATAGCCGGACAGCGTGAGGAACGCCTCCCGTTCCAGGTCGAGGAAGTACTGCTCGTCCATCCAGGCCGGCTGGCTCAGCTCGCCGCCGCATAGGACGTGGGCCAGTTTGTCGACGATCACCACGTCGTGTTGGCTGATGTAGCCCGCCTCGCGCATCATGTAGATGCCTATGCGCAAATTGGCGAGATGATCGCGCCCGGCAGCGTAGACGTTTCCGCAAACCGCGGGCGGCCTGTAGCCCTCGTCGGCCATACGCAGTACTTCTGTCCGGGCCTCGGCCAGCAGGTGATCGTAGTTCATTACGACGCGGTCGTGCGGTTGAAGAAAGCCCATTCGGCGGGCCTCCTCGGCGGAGGTCGAGACCTTGGCCAGGGCGATCAACTCGAAAACCTGCTGCAGATGGGGCGCGGGGTCGGGGTTCTGACCATGCACGTGCGGCGAGACGAGACGGCGCAGCAACTCCTTGCAGCCGCCAGCCGCCGGAATCAGGCCTACGCCCGTCTCGACTTGGCCCATGTACAGCTCAGCGTGCGCCACGATGCGGTCGGCGCTCATCGTCACTTCGGCGCCGCCTCCGAGCGCGAGCTGGTATGGTGCGGCCACGACGGGCTTGGGCGCAAGGCGCATCTGCATGATCATCTGTTGCAGGCCGACAATGGCCTCGTCCAGCTGGTCCATCTGGCCGCCCTGGGCCAGGGCGCCGATCAGCAAGAGGTTGGCCCCGGCGCTGAAGTTGCCGCCCTGGTTGCCGATCACAAGACCGGCGGCATTCCCGTGGAGACGCTCGATGGCCGCATCGGCGATCGCGCCGATCTGCGTGTCGAGCGCGTTCATCTTGGTATGGAATTCAAGCAAGAGCACGCCGTCGCCCATCTCCAGCAGGCTGGCGCAGTCATTCTCTGCCAGCGCGGGTCGGCCGCGCTTCAGCACGGCAACGTTGACCACGCGGTCGTTTTCGTCGGCGGCCTCGTACACGCCTCTCTGCGGACTGTATACCAGTCTGCGCGCAGCGGTATCCTGCTCCTCCAATCTTTCTTCGAGCTTGTAAAAGGCGTCATGCCCGCGTTCGAGCATCTCCTTCACCCAAGGGGCGACCGCCAGGCCTTCCTCCTCCATGCGGGCCGCCGTCTCGGCGGCGCCCAGCGCGTCCCAGGTCTCAAACGGACCCATCTCCCAGCCAAAACCCCATTTCATGGCGTTGTCGATATCGCCAGGACTGTCGGCAATCTCCGGCACCCGTTTCGAGGCGTAGGCGAGTGTGTGACTGAGCGTGTGCCACAGCAACCCGGCGGCCTCGTCATCGTCTTCCGACCCGTCCTCGCCGGAAGCGCCGGAGGCGACGAGGCTGCGCAGGCGTTCGGGAAGGGGCGCGTTTCTGACCGCGTCCACGCTGGCCCAACTGGCGCGCCCCGGTTGCAGATAGTCCAATTCGCCTTCGGAAGCCGCCTGCAAATCAAGGCCCCAGAAGCTTCTCCTGCCCGCACCGTCCGCAGCCCTCTTGTAGAAACCCTGGCCGCTCTTCGCCCCGAGCAGACCGTTCGCGAGCAGCGTTTGGAGAACAGCAGAGCCGAGCGGCCCTCGCAGGACTTCCCGGTCGGCATCGTCGGGCACCATCTCGTACAGATTCTCGCCCACCAGCGCGGCCACGTCGATGCCGACCACATCCAGGAGACGGAAAGTCGCGGACTTAGGCCGCCCGATCAGCGGGCCGGTCAGGCGGTCTACCTCATCGACCGTGTAATCGTTTCCGACAGCGAACTCGAGCAGATCGCTGATGATGTAGCTGAACATGCGGTTGCCGACGAAGTTGGGAACGTCCTTGGCGACGACTACGCCCTTGCCCAATCGGGTTTCGGCGAACTCCTTCATGCCCGCCAGGACTTCCGCGTCGGTCTCCGCGCCGGGGACGAGCTCCAGAAGGCGCAGGTAGCGGGGCGGATTAAAGAAGTGCGTGCCCAGAAATCGTCGCTTGAACGCCTGACTGCGGCCGGCGCTGATGACCTGTATGGGGATGCCGGACGTGTTGGTGCTGATGATGGCGCCGGCGGGGGCAACGGCCTCCAATTTTGCCATCAACTCCTGCTTGGGGCGGGGCCGCTCGACGATCGCCTCGATGATCCAGTCGCTGCGCGCGGCTGCCTCCTCCAGATCATCCTCGACGTTGCCCAGCGTGATCAGCTTGGCCCGCTCGGAGCTGAAGAGATTGGCCGGCTTTGCCCGGGTCATGCGCTCGAATCCCGCCTGAACGATGCGATTGCGCACAGCACGGTCACCGAGCGAGAGGCCATTGGCCTGTTCCTCAGTGGTCAGCTCGCGCGGCGCGAGATCGAGCAGGTGGGAAGAGACACCGGCATTGGCCAGGTGCCCGGCGATAGCCGCGCCCATCGTTCCGGCGCCGATGACGGTCGCGTGGCTGATTGGTTGGCTCATGTCGGTACTCCCGTAACTCACTATCGAACTCAGGCCCTTACCGGCGGCAGCATGCCCCGCTTGCGGCAGGAAGGGGAAACGCTCAGAGCAGCCCCACTATCATGTCCCAAAGGCCGAAGAAGCGCAGAATCGAGTAGATGACGACGACGATGAGAAGGTAGCGTACCCAGCGATTGGCGTCCTTCACGGAGACGGCAAAGCGCACCGCGGCCCAGGCGCCGATGCTCTGGCCGACGGCCATCAGAGCGCCGATGCCCCAGTTGATCTCAAGCGGCGACAGAATAAAGACGATGAAGGCGACGATATTGAGCGCCAGTACAAAGATGAGCTTGACCGCGTTGGCGTGAACGATGGTGTATCCGACGCCAAGCACGAGCGCAGTCACCAGGAAGACGCCGACGCCGGCCTGGATGAAGCCGCCATAGATGCCGATAGCGAAGAACAGGACCAGCACAAAGAGCTCCGGCCTCTCCTTGCGCACCTCCGACTTTTGGCGCAGCCACTTGGTCGGGTTGAAAAAGATCGTCACCAGGACGACAATCAGCATGCCGCCGATGGCGAGATTCATCGCGTCCTTGTCGAGGAGGGTCGCAACGTAGGCGCCCACAATGGCGCCGGGCATGCCGGCCGCGCTCAACCATAGACCGAAGCGCAGCGAGTCGGCGTCGAGGATGCTCTCGGATACAGGTTGACTGCGATCGCCACGCAGCTGCAAGCGCCCGCTGCGGGCGAAGGTCGTAATGCCGACGATATTCTGAATGATCACGCCGATGCGGTTGGTCGCGTTGGCCGCGCCCGAATCCAGTCCGAGGAAGACGAGCATCGGCAGGGTAACCGCCGAACCGCTGCCGGCCAAAGTGTTGATTATGCCTGCGACGATGCCGGCGAGAATCGCGAGAAGATACTGTAGCGGAGAGATATCCATGCAGGCCTCACAAAGATGGCACGATGCGCGCCAGGCGTTCGACGGTTTTCTCTAGGTCGGTCATGCCGGTGGCGAAACTGAAGCGGACATAGCCTTCGCCGGCCTCGCCAAAAGCGATACCGGGCGTGGAGGCGATCAACCCGTCCTCCAGCAGGCGCTGCGAGATGTCGAGGCTCTTCATCTCCGTCTGGGTGAACTCGGCAAAGAGGTAGAACGCTCCTTCTATCGGGCTGCTGCGGATGCCGGGAATCTCGTCGAGGGCGTCGAGAACGAAATTGCGGCGTTCGGCGTAGGAGGCGACCATCTCATGCACGCAGTCCTGGGGACCGTTGAGCGCGGCTGCGCCCGCCACCATGGCAAAGCTGGCCGCGGAGGTGACGGTCTGCGTCTGATAGGTGCGGGCCAGTTTGGCGACCGGGTGCGGCGCGGCGACCCAGGCCAGGCGCCAGCCGGTCATGGCGTAGTTCTTGCTGAAGCCATTGATGATAATGGTGCGTTCGGCCATGCCCGGCATAGAGGCGATGGAGCGGTGGCAAGCGCCGTCGTAAAGGATGTGCTCGTAGATTTCGTCGCTGAGGACGTAGAGATCATGGCGCTGCGCCACGGCGGCGATGTCATCGAGCTCCGGTTGCGTGAGGACGCGGCCGGTCGGGTTGCTGGGCGAGCAGACCATGAGCAGCTTCGTCTTATCGCTGACATATTCTTCCAGCTGGGCGGCGCGCACGCGGAAGCTGTCGCCGGCCGGCAGGGGTACATGCACGGCCACACCGAGATTTAGGCGCACCATGGGCGCATAGCTGACCCATGCCGGGTCGAGGACCATCACCTCATCGCCCTCGTTGAGGAGCGCGGCCAGCGCCGTATAGATCGCCCACTTGCCGCCAGGCGTCACCAGCAGCTGCTCGGGGACGGCCTGCACGTTGTTTTCCCGCTCCAGCTTGGCGCAGATAGCGTCGAGCAGCTCCGGCTTGCCGAAGGGAGGGGGGTAGTGCGTGTCGCCGGAGGCGATGGCGTCGAAAGCGGCCTGCTGGATATGTTTTGGCGTGTCGAAATCCGGCTCGCCGCCGGCGAGATTGATGACGTCGAGGCCTTGGGCGGCCAGCTCGCGGCCTTTCTGCATCATCAGCGTTGTCGGGCTGCCCGGCACAGATTCGACCAGCTGTGAAAGGGGCTTCATCGGGAACGGCCTCCCTGGTATCCAAGATTTGCGGCTGGCAGATCAAATTGTGGGATAGAAGAATCGAACACGATATCTATTCTTTTCTTGAAGGCGGCGCCTGCATTCAGGGCCGCCCGTATACGAGCGTCGGGGCCCGCCTCAGCCCAGCACGTCGGCGATAGCCGCGCAGAGGTAGTCCATGTTGGCCCCAGTCATGCCGGCCACGTTGATGCGCCCGGAGCCGACGGCATAGATCGAGTGGCGCTCACGCAGGGCCTGCACCTGCGCCGGCGTCAAACCGCTGAAGCTGAACATACCCCGCTGCTGGGCGATGAAGGAGAAATCGCGCGCCACGCCCTGCTCGTCCAACGTCTCGACGAAGAGATGGCGCATCGCGTTGATACGGTTGCGCATCTCAGCCAGCTCGTCTTCCCAAGTCTGTCGCAGCTCCGGGTCGCCCAGGATGGCGGCTACGATCTGACCCCCATGGGCCGGCGGGTTTGAATAGTTGGTACGCACGCAGATCTTGAGATGGCTCTGGGCCGCGGCGGCCGCGTCTGCGCTGGCTGCGACGAGCGTCAATGCGCCGACGCGTTCATTGTAGAGGCCGAAATTCTTGGAAAAGGAACCGGCCACGAGAAACTCTTGGCAGTGATTGGCGACAATACGCACGCCGACTGCGTCCTCCTCCAGCCCGTTGCCGAATCCCTGGTAGGCGAAATCAAGCAGGGGCAGAATGCCGCGCCCGGCACAGAGGGCAGCCACGGCCTGCCACTGCTCGACTGAGAGATCGGCGCCAGTGGGGTTGTGACAGCAGCCGTGCAGAAGCAGGACGTCTCCGGCGGGGATGCTCTCGAGCGCGGCCATCATGCTGTCGAAGGCGACCCCGTTGCCGGCGGCGTCGAAGTAGAGATATGAGGCCACATTGAGAGCGGCCGAGCCGAAGACGTTGGGATGATTGGGCCAGGTCGGGTCGCTGAGCCAGACGGTGGCCCGGGGCGAGACGCGGCGAACGAAGTCGGCCGCCACGCGCAGCGCGCCGGTGCCGCCGGGCGTCTGGACGGTGGCCGCGCGCGCGGCGCTGACAATTGGGTGCTCGCTGCCGAATGCAAGTTCCTGGCAGGCGGTCGTGTAGGCGGCCAGCCCGTCGATCGGCAGATAGCTCTTGGTGGCCTCGCTGCCCAGCAGACGCTTTTCGGCCTCCTTTACAGAGGCCAGAACAGGAGTCTGCCCGCTCCCGTCCTTGTAGACGCCTACACCCAAGTTTATCTTGCGCGGGTTCGGGTCTTTCTGAAACGCTTCGGTCAGTCCCAGGATCGCATCGGGCGGCGCGGGCGTAATCGTCTCAAACATTTTCCAATGCCTCAATCGGAATGGTCTTTGCTGTCTACTCTTCTACAAACAGGTCTACAAAGTCGAACGACTCGACGTCCACGAGGCCCTGGTCGGTCAGTTTCAGCTTCGGGATCACCTCGAGCCCCATAAAACTCATCGCCATGAAGGGATCGTGGAAGCGGGAGCCGAACTCATGCGCTGCGTCGAGCAACGTCTCGTATTGGGCGCGGACCTTGTCGAGCGGCTGGTCGCTCATGAGACCGGCCACGGGCAGCGGCAGGGTCGCCAGTACAGCGGCTCCGTCGGCGATGGCAAGCCCGCCGCCCATGGCGGCGACCGCCCTGGCTGCATTGGTCATTGAGGCGTCGTCGGCGCCGATCACGACCAGGTTGTGGTGGTCGTGGGCGACGGTCCCGGCGATGGCCCCGCGCTGCAGGCCGAAACCCTGGATGAATCCCAGCCCCATCGATCCGCTCGCCTCGTGGCGGTCGATTACGGCAATCTTGAGGATGTCGCGCGCCGGATCTGCGACGGCCTGCCCGTCTTCGATGCGGGCGTCGAGGACGCGCTCCTCGGTCAGCACCTGGTCCTCCAGCGAACCGATGACGCGCACGCGTGCGCCGGCCGCGGAGATACGCAGATCGAAGGCGTCCCAGGCCAGATTGACGGACGAAGCGACAGAGGCCGGCAGCTCCGGCCGGGCCGGGCCGGTATCGTCGATCATGCGGCCGTCCACAGCGCAGAGCCGTCCAGCGGCGTAGACCTGGCGGGCAACCGGCGCCTGCAGGTCGCCAAAGACCCATAGATCGGCGCGTCGCCCGGGCGCGATTGCGCCGCGATCATAGAGCCCAAACCACTCGGCGCTGTTGAGCGCGGCCATGCGGAATGCGGTGACCGGTTCGATGCCGAAGGCAATCGCCTCCCGCAGCATGTAGTCGATACTCCCCTGCGCCAACAGGTCGCCGGGAATACGGTCGTCGGTGCAGAAGCAGATGCGACGGTTGTTGCGCTCGTTGACCAACGGCAGAAGGGTGTGCAAGTTGTGGGTATTGGTGCCCTCCCGCATCAGGATGTAAAAGCCGCGAGCAAGTTTCTCGGCGGCCTCGGCGACGGTCGCGCATTCGTGATCGCTGCCCGCGCCGGCAGCGGCGTAGGCATTGAGCGCCCGACCTGTCAACTCGGGCGCGTGGCCGTCGACGGGCCGTCCGGCGAAGGCGGCAATCTTGGCCAGCACGGCGGGGTCGCCGTGAACTGTGCCGGGAAAGTTCATCAATTCGGCAAGTCCGTGGACGGTTCCCTCCGCCAGCAGGGCGGCCAGGTCCTCGGCGGGAAGGGTCGCGCCGCTCGTCTCCATGTGGGTGGCGGGCACGGCTGAGGGCGCCATCACCACGACTTGAAGCGGGAGTCCGCGACTGCTCTGGGCCATGAAGCGCACGCCATCGATGCCGGCCACATTGGCGATCTCGTGGGGATCAACGACCGCCGTCGTCACGCCCCTGGGCAAGACCGCGGCGGCGAACTGGTCCGGCAGGCAGAGGCTGCTCTCGATGTGTACGTGGGCGTCGATCAGGCCCGGCGCCAAGTAGGCGCCCTGCAGATCGATTGCTTGCGCGGCTGCGTAACCGGTGCCGACGCCGGCGATTTGCCCGTCGTGGATTGCGACATCCGCCTCCTCGATCTCGCCCGAAAAGACGTTGACCACGCGCGCATTGCGCAGCAGCAGATCGGCTGGATGTTCGCCGCGCGCGGCGGCGAGCAGTGCAGTAGTGGACACAGTCCGCTCCTTCGGACATCCGCAAAGGAATCCGCGGCGGACGCAACCGGCCCGTCGCGAGCCTCAAGGGAATGGTTCCGGGCATTATAGCACAAGGGACGGGGATGAAGGTTTCCTTTTGGCGCCCGATCCCAGGGTGTTACAATGCAGCAGCCGGCGAGTGCCGCCCATCCATTCTTCTCTTTAACCATGTCGATTCTCGTATTCGGTTCCCTCAACATCGACCATGTCTACCAGGTGGAGCATCTCGCGCGGCCGGGTGAGACGCTGCCCAGCACGGAGTATCGCCGCTTTCAGGGGGGCAAAGGGGCCAACCAGTCGGTTGCCCTCGCGCGCGCCGGCGCCGAGGTCTTCCACGCAGGGCGTATTGGCCGCGAGGGAATCTGGTTGCGGGACGCGATCGCGGCCGAAGGCGTCGATGTAACGCACGTCGGTCTCGACAACGAGCCGACAGGACACGCGATCATTCAGGTGGACGCCGCGGGCGAAAACTCGATCCTTCTTTTCGGCGGAGCCAACCTCACTGTGACCGCCGATGACGCCGACTACGTCCTTTCTCACTTCGGCGAGGGCGACTGGCTTCTGCTCCAAAACGAGATCAGCGCTCTGCCGGCTATCCTGCGCGAAGCGTCGGAACGGCGGATGACTGTCGCGTTCAACCCCGCGCCTATGACGCCGGAGGTGCTCGATTACCCCTTGGAAGGCGTCTCGCTCTTTGTTGTCAACGAGACAGAGGGAGCCGCGCTGGCAGAAATCAAGGAAGCGCGGCCCGCCCCGATCGTGGATAGACTGCAGGGCCGCTATCCCGATGCCGCGATTCTTGTGACACTTGGCGCAGAGGGTTCGTTCTTTGCGAGCGACGAGGAGCGGATCAGAACCCCAGCGCAAGCGGTCGAGGCAGTGGATACGACTGCGGCCGGCGACACCTTCACCGGCTACTTTCTGGCGGAGCTTGTGGCCGGCGGGCCGGCCGCGCAGGCGCTGACTGTGGCGACAAAGGCGGCCGCGCTCTGTGTCAGCAGGCCGGGCGCGGCGGCGTCGATCCCGCGCCGCGGTGAGCTGGATTAGAAGCTGTCCCTGAAGCGGTGGGAGTTCACTCTGGCGGCGGCGCGGCTAAGCGCCGCCGCAGAATGCGACCGCGGTGAGGGCGTAAAGGGATGCGACGCGCACCAATTCACTGACGGGCACGGCTTCGTTGAGCGTGTGGGCGCCGGTGGCCGCGGGTCCGTGGGTCAGCGCGGGGATGCCGGCGACGGAAGCGTAGATGTTGCCGTCGTCGACGAAAGGCTTGGCGCCAACAGGCAAAGGTGAGCCAGATGCGACGGTGCAGGCCCGCTGAAAGGCATGCACAAACGGGTCGTCGGGATCGATGCGGTAGGCTTCACCCTGCTCGACGAAGTCAAGTTCAATAACGGTGCCGGTTTCGTTCGCGAGTGTGGCCAGGAGCTGCTGAAACTCGGTCTTGACGGCGGCGGCGCTCCCCGGCGTGATCCAGCGACGCGTGCCTTCCACCACACATTCGGTAGACGCCTGGTTATAGATTTCGCCGGTATGAACGCTGCCGACAAAGACGGAGTCGCTTCCGGCATGGGGATGGCTGTTGTGTTTCATCTGTTCGCGCCAGGCTTGCAGGCGGGTCACCAGCAACGCGCCGGCGCCGACCACGTCGGGCAGGCCCGGTGGGCGAAGCACCTCATGCACGGGCGCGCCGGCGCGGCGAATTGTCACCTTAAAGATAGCCACGCCGCGGCCGGCCGCCGGCAACGTTTCGTTCAGATATTCGGGCAGAAGCACAGCGTCGCCGACGATGCCCTCGCGGATCATAGCGAGCACCTGCCGACCATCTCCCCAAGGTCCTTCGTGATGATCGTGTGCGGTAAACAGCACGCGGCCGGCGGGCAGCGCGTCCAGTGTCCGAAGAATGCGCAGCGCTTCCAGGGAGGCGGCGATGCCGCCCTTCATGTCGGCGGCGCTGGAGCCGTAGATAGTTCCGTTCTCCAGGCGCGGCGGCACAAAGGGGAGGTGCACTGTATCGAGATGGCCGTCGAATTGGAGGGTAGGCCCGGGCCTGCCGCTCTCGAGCGCGGCGGCGACAACGGGAGCTTGCGGCCAGTCGGCTTCGTGCCGCTGAACGGAAAAGCCGTCGGAATCCAGGATAGCGGCGAGTCGGTCCGCGGCCGCGCCGGCGCTGCGGGGCGGGCTGGGCACTTCGATCAATGCCAGCGCAGTGTCGGTCAGGCGCTGGCGGTTGACGGCGCGCGCGATCCGTTCATTTAGAGTTTTGAGCATCGGCGTGGTGTGGGCGCGAGGCAACCTCTAGTCGTCGATTGTGCGCCACTCTCCGGGGATGGTGTTGTCGTCCTCGTCCCAGATATCCCAGACCTCGCGGTCCGGCTCGTCCGGCGGGATTCTTCCCAAACGGATCAGGGCGCGTCTCACCGCTGCGTGGGGCGCCAGCTGGACGAAGACGCGGCTGGCCAGGAGGATGACGGCGATATCGTCGAGAGGCCCCACCAAGAGGTCGATCGGCGAAATGAGGTAGAGAATCGCGAAAACGGGCAGTCCGAGTCTGAGCAGAACCGGCACTTCCGGATCGCCCATCAGTTGCCAGACAACAGCTAAATCACGTAAAATATCGCTAAAGCGCCAACCACCGCTTGGGGATGCAAAGGATGAATTTCGGGTCATTTCTACAGACCTCCAGTCACTGTCTGACCGCCACCGCACGTTTCACCTGCCGCACGATTGCTTGAGGTGAAGCGTGCGGCTCAGGCCTGTCGGGCGCTTCGGGAGGGCGACGGTCAGCAAGCCCGTTTCATCTTCTCGTCGCCCACTATTTTCTCACATGGTTGCCAAGAACCGCAAGTGTTGAAGGAACGTCAAGGCCGACCAGGGCCGAGCGTCCTGGGACGGGCCGGAGACCGGGCGCTGTCCTGAACGACGGACAAGAGGGATATGCGGGAAACGGAAATGCCGCAAACCAGCCAGATGATCGCCGATTACCCGGAGATCCTTCTGCATGTAATTGCAGAATTACGCGGCGCGTTCCTGAACGGGGAGAAAAACAAGAGGGGTTTGATCGATAGCCTGGTCGGCCAGATCACTGACCCCACTTCGGTCCTGATGGCCTTGCAGGAGATCACTGATTCCTCACCCGATGCCAGGTCGGCGCTTGACCTGTTGCTCGCAGAGGGGGGCGAGCTGCGAGAAGCCAAGTTCAGCCGCGAATTCGGCGGCATTCGCCAGATGGGTCCCGCCAAACTGGAGCGGGAACAGCCATGGCACACGCCGGAGAGCGTGGCCGAGTTGCTCTACTATTATGGACTGATCGGGCGCGGCTTCAAGGGCGCGGGCCAGGGCGCTCACACGGTCGTCTATATCCCCAGCGATGTTTTGCCCTGGCTGCCGCAGCCGAAATCGGCTGACGGCGAACAGGGTCTGGCAGCGACTCCGGTGCCCCCGCCTCCGGCCTCAAGAATGCTCCACCTGGATGACGCCCTCCTCGAAGACGCCGGCACCCTGTTGGGCTTTCTGCATACCGAAGGGTTGCGTTTGCAGACCAACGGCGCGCCGGACACGGACGACGTAGACCGGCTGATGGCACGGCTCTACACGGCCCACGGTTACGTCTCTCCGCTGGCCACCTCCGACGATTCCACGAACATTTCTGAGCTTCGCTTGGCGCTGCTGTTACATGCGGCGAGGCGCCTGGGCTGGCTGCGGCGCGCCGACGATGACCGTGTGCGCCTGACTGGAAATCGAGTTTACGCATTCTTGGAACAGACACGGTCGGAGCAGCGCTTTACGCTTTGGGAGGCATGGCGCAACTCGCCCGAATGGAACGATCTGGAGCGCACGCCGGGCCTCGACTGTTCCTCAGGCAATTGGCGGAACAATCCACTCCAGGCGCGTGAAGCCGTCCTCCAACTTCTGGGCCGCCTGCAGTCCGACGCATGGTATAGTCAGACAGATGTCATCAAGGCGATCAAAGAGACCCAGCCCGACTTCCAGCGTCCCACGGGCGACTTCGACAGCTGGCCGATACGAGACGAAAACTCGAACGAATTCCTGCGCGGCTTCGACCACTGGGAACGGGTTGAAGGCGCACTGCTGCGATTCCTTCTGAACGGCCCGCTCTATTGGCTTGCGGCTGTCGAGCTGGCCGAGCCTTCCGCCGGCGATGACCTGCTCATATCGCTCAGCGGATTGGGCGCCCGCTGGCTGGGCCAGGATAGCGAAGCGCCGGAGGAGGCCGGGCGGCCTCCGATCGAAGTCGCGGAGGACTTCACAGTCCAGCTTGCTCCGGGCACGCCGCTGATGGACCGCTTTCGGGTAGACCGCTTCTGCAGTTGGCAGGCCAGTTATCCGCGTTTCATCTACCAGATCAACCAGCGCAGCCTCAAAAGGGCCGCCGACGAGGGCGTTCCACCGGACCGCATTCTGGCCTTTCTCAAATCCCGGGCAGGCGATATGCCGCAGCGGGTTGCGGCGGGTCTGCAACGGTTCGGCGAACAGCTTGCGGCCGCGGGCTAGATCGGCGTCCCTCGGCTGGTTGAAACGGGTTGGATTCGATTGACAGAGGGTGGTAGGATAGAAGGAGCCGTACCGTCACCGGCTCCCGCCATCCTGCGGGGCTTTTTGACCCAGACTGACCGTTCAGCTTCCCTGTTTTTGGGCGTTGTATCGAAACGGCCGCCGATGCATATGCACAAGGGCCAGGTTCCTTGCAAAGCGAGTCAGCTCAAACCGAACTGCACATGAAATACGACAAAACCCCACCCGAACGTGTGAAAAGGAGATGCAAATGAAGACGCACAGTTCATCCTTACGAGTCATCGCCCTTTTGCTGACAGTGGCATTCATGCTGGCAGCGTGTCCTGCGGCGCAGACAGTGGGAGTCGTGGAAGAAGAAGGCGAAGTCCTGACGATCCTCTACTGGCAGGCCTCCTCGCTGCCCAGCGCCTATCTGTCCGGCGGCACAAAGGACCAGGACGCCAGTGCGATCACGCTCGAGCCGCTGGCGAACTACAACCCGGATGGAGCGATGATACCAAAGCTGGCGGTGGAGATTCCTTCAGTCGAGAACGGCGGCATTTCAGAAGACTTGATGTCGATCACCTGGAAGTTGAAGGAAGGCGTGAAGTGGTCGGACGGCAGCGACATGACGGCAGAAGACGTGGTATTCACGTGGAAGTACTGCACGGATGAGGCGATGGGCTGCACGTCAAGCGAGGCGTTTCTGGGTGTCGAGAGCGTGGAAGCTTTGGACGACCACACCGTCAAGATCACCTTCGACGCGCCGACGCCCTACCCGTTCAACGCGTACGTAGGCGCGAGTACGCCGATCATCAGCAGCGTGCAGTTTGCCGATTGCATGGGCGCGGCCGCTCAAACCTGCAATGATGAGAACACGGCGCCGCTGGGCACGGGCCCCTACCGCATCATCGATTTCAAAGTGAACGATGTGATCGTTTACGAACGCAACCCGCATTACCACGGAGACACCCCCTACTTTGACAAGGTAATTTTCAAGGGCGGCGGCGATGCCGCATCGGCGGCACGCGCGGTGCTGGAAACCGGGGAAGCCGACTACGCGTGGAATCTGCAGGTTGAGCCGGAGATCCTGCGCGACATGGAAGCAGCCGGTCAAGGCCAGATCGTTTCTTCCTTTGCCAGCTATGTCGAGCGCATCCTCGTTAACCAGACCAACCCAGACCCGGATCTCGGTGACGACCGCTCCGTATACATGGCCGGCGACAATCCCCATCCGTTTCTGTCGTTCCCGCCGATTACGCAGGCGATGTCGATGGCGATCGATCGCAGTCTGATCTCCGAGCAGCTCTACGGCTTTGCCGGCAAGGCTACCTGCAATGTTATCCCGGCGCCGCTGCACTATGTTTCAACGGCCAACGACGGCTGCCTGACGCAGGACATTGACGGCGCCATCGCACTGTTGGACGAAAACGGCGTTGTCGACACGGACGGCGACGGCATCCGCGAGTACAACGGCATCCCGCTCATGGTCTCGTACCAGACCTCAACAAACTCGGTTCGCCAGAAGACGCAAGCGTTGATCCGCCAGTGGTGGAGTGAAATTGGCATCGAAACCGAGTTGATCAACCACGACGCCGGTGTGTTCTTCGGCGGCGACCCGAACAGCCCCGACACATACCAAAAGTTCTACACTGATCTTCAGATGTACACGACGGGACCAAGCATCGACCCACAACAGCATCTGTCGGAATGGCTCTGCAGCCAGATCCCAACGCCGGACAACGCGTGGGGCGGCGGCAACATCTTCCGCGGCTGCAATCCCGAATATGACGAGCTGTTTGCAGAATTGACGCAAACACCGGTCGGTCCGCGACGTGAGTCAATCGTGAAACAGCTGAACGATATCAATGTGCAGAATAACTTCCAGATCCCGCTGGTCTATCGCGGCGATGTCTCGGCCCACATAAACGGTCTCCAGGGTGTATGGATCAACGGCTGGGACAGTGAGATGTGGAACATCGGTGAATGGCACCGCTAACTTGACTGGAGGAGGGGGGAGAGTCCTTCTCCTCCCTCCTCTCCACTCTCTCCTCTAATTCAGCCTTGGGACAGTATCTCGTCCGGCGCATCCTCACCATCATACCCACGCTCATCGCAATCAGTTTCGTCATCTTCGCGGTGCTGGATCTCGCGCCCGGCGATCCCACGAGCGCTCTGCCTGAAACGATTGACCCTCAAGTCCGTCAGCAGATCCGCAAAGTGATGGGACTGGATGAGCCGCTGCCGGTAAAGTATTCGCTGTGGATGCGGCAGTTCTTTATCAATGAGCCGCTGGCGCTGATTGAGAAGGCCTTCGATATCCAGATCGGAGATTCCGAGAAGCGGCTTAGGGTAACGTCGTGGGGGAGTCGCGGCACGCCGGTAATGGATATCATTCTTGAGCGGGTGCCGCAGACACTTTGGGTGGTGGGCCTGGCCTACATTGTGGCGATCGTGATCGCGGTTCCGGTCGGCGTTGTTTCGGCCATCCGTCAGTACTCGATCTTCGATCAGGCCGGTACATTCTTCTCGCTGGTCGGCTACTCGATTCCGACCTTTTTCACCGGCCTGTTGATGATTCTTCTCTTCAGCGTCAAGCTCAAGTGGTTTCCCATGATCTACGATACCAACCTGCAGATCGTGGACTGGGACAGCTTCGCCCGGCAAATCAGACAGAGTATCATGCCGGTCGCCGTCCTCGGCTTCTTTCAGGCGGCCACCCTGGCCCGATTTACGCGCTCGTCGATGCTGGACAATATTCCGATGGACTACGTGCGCACGGCCAGCGCCAAAGGGTTCGGGGAGCGCTACGTGGTTGTCCGCCACATTTTGCGCAACAGCCTGATTCCGGTCGTTACCTTGATTGCGCTGGGGATCCCGGCCATCTTCAGCGGCGCGATCATCACCGAGCAGATCTTTCGCGTGAACGGGCTGGGGGCGCTGCTGATTGGCGCGATTCAACTCAATGACATTCCGCTCGTGCAGACAGTAACCTTTATCTTCGCCTTCCTGATCGTGATCTTCAACCTGATTGCCGATGTCGCTTATGGCGTACTCGACCCGCGCATCAGATACAGTTGAACTGCCAATATCAGGCGGATAGCCGGCACCGATGGAGTGAGCATGGCCGCGCGCACAGAGACCGCTTCGGCTGGCGAGTTGGCCGATGAACTTCCACAGCGTCAGTTTCGGACTCTGTGGGGAGATGTGTGGCTACGTTTTCGCCGGCATAAGCTGGCGATATTCGGCATGGTCGCGCTTGCGCTGCTGATGCTGGGTGTACTGGCCGGACCTGCCGTCTACACGGTGGACCCGGAGTACAGTTTCATCGTCGATGACATCAACTCGGTCAACCAGCGGCCCTCGGCAGAGTATCCGCTCGGCACAGACGACCTTGGGCGCGACACGCTGGCGCGCAATCTGTTTGGCGGGCGCATTTCGCTGGCGGTGGGCGTGGTGGCAATGCTGGTCGCAATCACCTTCGGCACGCTCGTGGGCGTGCTGTCGGGCTACTTCCGCCGGCTGGACAATCCCCTGATGCGCTTCACCGACCTGATGCTGGCCCTTCCCAGCCTGCCGCTGCTGCTCGTCATCATCATGCTGTTCCGAGATACGCTCAAGTCCTGGCTCGGCCCGGAACTGGGCATTTTTCTGCTGGTCGTGTTCGTGATCGGAATCCTCGGGTGGATGCCAACGGCGCGAGTGGTGCGAGGTTCGGTGCTGTCGGTCAAGGAGAAGGAGTTTGTTGAGGCGGCGATCAGCGTAGGGACGCGTCAATTCACGATTGTCTGGCAGCACATTTTGCCCAACGTGCTCAGTCCGATTATCGTTTCGGCCACGTTGGGGGTTGCATCGGCGATTCTGACCGAGTCGGCGCTCTCGTTTCTCGGTCTGGGCTTCCCCTCGAATGTGCCTACCTGGGGACGGCTGCTGTTCGAAAACAAGGACTTCATCACGCAAAACCCGTGGCTGGTCATCTGGCCGGGCATGTTCATCTCGCTGACGATTCTAAGCATAAATTTCATCGGCGACGGCCTGCGCGACGCGCTCGATCCCCGCCAGCGCCGGTAGCGAACAACGGTGAACGGGCTGGCTCGGTTCCCTCATTCCCATCCATTACACATGAACTCAGCGCAAACGGCTGGTTACCTTGCCGAGCACTTGCGCCGCCGCGACCGGGCCAAAGGCGCGGCTGTCGGAGCCTTCGGCCGCGTTGTCGCTGGAAAGCAGGAGGTGGACGTCACCACGCCCGCTCCCGATCACCGCTCCCACACGCTTGACGATGCGAAGTTCGGCCTGACGCGGATGGTTCGCCACGACAAGCTCATCCTCGCGGGGCGTCCGCAAGCTGTATGCACGCGGATCGATCATGACCACCGCGCCGGATGGCAGCGTCGGCTTCATCGATTCGCCGCTGACGCGGAAAAGCCGGCGGCGGCGCAGTAGCCAGAGGACCATTTCGCGCCAGCCGCTGGCGGGCAGCCCCGTTTCCATCGCTCTCCGAAAAGAAAACGACCGGACCCACCCAGGAGTCCGGTCTCTTACTTTCTTGGCCTACGTTTCTATCGTCAAGGCTCAGGTAGCCACGTAATAGTCCACCTCGCGACCTTTCGAGGACCAGAAGACGTTGTGGATGTCCTCGATTGCGGCCATGAGCGCGTTGGCCGCGTCCTCGTCAATGCCCTGCTTGACTGCCGAGCAGAGCTTGGCCGCGTTCCAGAATTTTTCGTGCAGGTCGGGGCAGGCCTCCAGATGCTCCGGCTTGAAGTAGTCGGTCCACAGCACGAGCAACTCGGTCTTGGCCAGGTGCGCCTGCTCTTCCTTGATGCTGACGAAGCGCGAATAGGTATTGGAATCGGTGTCAGCGGGTCCGAGAGCGATTATCTTCTTGGTCATCGAGAGTGCCGCTTCGGCGGCAATACGCGCGGATGCCGGGTCGTAGACGCCGCAGGGGCCGTCGCAGTGGGCGCTGGCTGTTTCGACTGCGGTCCTGGCAACGAGCTTGGCGATGGCTTCCTGAATCATGTGGAATCCTTTCTGTGTGGAAGAAGGTCTGAAGATGTTACGGACCAGAATATTCGAAGACCCATACATGCTGCAGAATCTCTTTGCGTCTGCAGGCAGTGGAAGTATACCGAAGAGAGTCGCTAGCGTCAATTTCCGCCGAAAGTCCCCCCTGGGAACTGCCGCAAAGTCGGGACTGCCGTGGATGCGAGCAAAAGTAGAATGCCCGGCCGCCAGAGAGAAAGTCAGTCCGGCGGGGCGAGGATGTAATGCCACTCTTCATCGACTTGGAGGCAGTCAACCAGCGTGTAGCCGGCGCCGAAGCAGCTTTCCGCGGCCTGGCGGACAAACATGCGCCAGTCGTACAGCAGTGTGCCGCCGGCCTGGCGCAGGGCATCGACGCTATCGGGCAGCGGGAGCGCGTATGGGCGGCCGTCCGGTGGCGGGGGAGGGCCGAGCGGCGTGCGCAGCGGGTCGCCGCGGCGCTGCGCACGTGTGGCGGCACGCTGAAAATCGATGGTCTGCCACGCGGTCAATGCATCGCCACTGAGAGCCGTGTGCACGCGCGGGCTATTCAGGTACCAGTCCAGCTCGAAGCGGTCGGTGGGTACTCCGGCGTTGAGGCTGTCGGTCATTTCGCCGTACACGTTGCGCACATAAGTGGTGCTGACAGCGCCGAGCCGGCAGATATTCAGCCGTGCATTGACACGCAGTAACGGATCATAGGTCCAGGTAACGTGGTCGGTCCAGCCCTGGCGCAGCAGCTCCTCCCGCTGCGCCTTCTTCAATTTGAGGCCGATGCCGCGCCCGTGCCAAGCGGGCAACACGCCCATAATATGACTGCGAAACTTGAGCTTGCGCCCTCCGGAGCCGTCGATGGCGAAGGCCGGCCAGCCGAACGAGAAGCCGACCATGCCATCGGTCTCCTGCGCGCCCTCGCCGGCAAATGCCCCTTGGAGCAGCCCGCCGTGATGGGCCTGCGTCACCAGTACGTGGATCGACATGGTATCGCCGCCCCAGATCAGGTCCTGGACGGCCTGCAGGGTCCGCATGTCGCCAACGGAAGTCAATGTGCGGATCTCAATTGAAGCGCTCATCTCCTGCAACTCCCTCGAAGGTATGTGGCTGCCGTTTCACTTGCGGTCAAAGCGGGCGACGAGAGTAACTTGCGAGTGTTGGGGCTGAAGGTCTACCGGCTGGACGGCGGCAAGGCGATATCCGGCTTCGTCCACGCCCGCCAGGGCCCGAGCCAGGCGCGTCGGGTCGTCAGTAATCAGGCCGCAGCGGCGAATTCGCATACGCGTGAGCAGAGAAAACAGCTCCGGCTCGATGTGGCGACCGGGCGGGGCGAGCAAGGCGGCATCGAATCGGTATTCGGCGCGACGCAGCCTGCGGATCGTCGGCAGCATCGCGCCGTGCCAGGCGTCGGCGTTGTCCAGAACGGCCAAATTGGCGCGCAGGGCCGCCGCGCTCAGGTCTGCTTCCTCGACCGCGACAACCGTGGCGACCCGTTCCGCCAGGAGTGTCGTGCGTGCACCGATGCCGGCGCCCAGTTCCAGCAGATGTTCGAACGTTTTGAGTTCAAGGAGTTCCTCTGCCACGGACGCCAGGACCTCATCCGCCAGCAGATGACCGCTGGCTGGACTGTTGTCAACGGGCGGGTAAGCCGTCAGCCGACGGTCCGCGACCTGCACATCGTAGCTCCAGTCGCCCACCAGCAGTTCAAGAGAAGGATCTTCGGTTTCATGCAGCAGGAAGACGTTTACGGGCTGGTCGAGTTCGAGACTGGGTAGGTCGTCTCGGTCGCTGTGGAGAACAAGGACCCCTTTGTCGGTATCGCTCATCGGGCCGGCTGTGCCGCCGGTCGCCAGGGTGACGCCGAGTTGTGATCTGCCTTCCCGCCGATCTCCATGTTCACCGTTTTCATCACCATGGAATCCCGCAAAAAGCTCTGCAAGACGGTGATGGAACAGGGGACAGTCGTCGATAACCAGCCGCTCACCGTTGCGCGCCGGGAAGGTCAGTCGACCGGATTCCGCCAGGTCGAAGCGCATCTGTGTGCGGTAGCCGAAATCCAACACGGGGGGCGCGCCAGTGGTTGACTCGCTCTCCTGCGCGGCAATGCCGATCACCTCTGCAACCATCTTGTTTGCGATCTCTCTGCTCTTCTGCCTTGACTTGCCCAGCCGACCTTCGCGCGCAAGGATTTCGACGACGATCTCCCGCTTGAGGGCAAGTTGGCGCTCATAGTCGATCTGTTGCCACTGACAGCCGGCGCAGCCGGCGCGCCGCCAGGAGGGATTGAGGAGGCGTCCCTCGGCTGAGGTGACCGGATGAGGGGGGCCAAAGTGAGGGCAAGGAGCCTCGATACGATCGGGGCTTGCCTCGAGCACGCGGCGCAGGATGCCGCGCTGCCAGCGCTGCGCCTCGGAGACGATCTCCACTTCCACAATCTCTCCTGGAATCGCATCGGCGACGAAAACCAGGCGGCCTTCTTCGTCGCGACCGATCGCCTCTCCGTTGGCAGCCATGCGCGTCAGTTCGACGGTAACAGTCGCATTCATCGCTGCATTGTACCCCGCGAGCAAGAGGCGGCCAACCGTCGAGAGTAAACTTTGAGCGCGTTGCTTGTACACGGGATTGACAGTTAGTATACTAAAGGGCACCCCTTTAATCGTCGGCGTCAGGTCCCGGCTTTCGGGCAGGCGCTGGCACTGCAGGTGTAAGGTTGACTCTTCATATTCGCAGGAGTATGCGATGAAGCTGGCGTTGCGACTGGCGTTCCTTTCGATCGCGCTCGTTTTCCTGGTGCAGATCGTTACCGTTTCGGCGCAGGAAAACGGCTATACATACACGGTGCAGCCGGGAGACAGCTGGCCGCTGGTCGCCCGACGGGTCGGTCTGACGGTGAGCCAGCTACAGGAAGCAAACCCGGAATCGATCCGCCCAAATGGCTGGCTCATCGTCGGGGAAAGGCTCTTCATTCCCAATACACCCCGTTGGAAGGATAGATTTTATATCGTGCAGCGAGGGGAGGGGTGGATCTCGGTTGCAGGGAAATTCGATATATCGGTGGACGAATTGCAGGCGGCCAACCCCAAACAGCTGCGCCCTGACAATGCGCTGATTGTAGGTGAGCGCCTCCTGATCCCGGCCCTGCTGCCGACGCCTACCGGAGAGGCCCTACCCGTTGTACCGTTGCCGGCGGGCACACCAGCGGCCGGAGGCGACGGTCTGTCCATGGAGCCCACGAGTGAGCCGGCGCCGTTTTTTGGTCCACGCATCAGCCTGCCTGTGCCCACACGCGTTACCCTTCCCCCGTGCCCGGGCTCGACCGACGACCTGGGCCCGGCGCTGACCGACCTTTTCGGTATACCCGCGGCCAACCGCTACGCCCAACTCACCTCCTTTCTGGCGGATTGCGGGGCCGACCTGAAAATGTTGACGAGTGCCGACCTCAACGCCGATCACGTCGATGACGCAGTTCTTGTCTATACCCCGAGCGGACCCGGTAACGAAGTCGCGAGATCGACAGCCACTCGGAGCGGTGGCAGGTCGCCCGGTGGAGACGGCAACCAGCAGGAACTGGTGATTCTCAGCGGCGGCAAGGCCCATTCGTTGAGTTTCGCAGCCACCGCCAACGGTACGATAGAACTGCTGGCCACAGAGGACATCAATGGTGACAACCGGACCGACGTTGTCTGGGCCGATACCGTCTGCGGGGCCAACACCTGCTTCCTCACAGTCCACGTCCGCAGCTGGGACGGCGTGGCATGGCGGGACTGGACCAAAGGCACGATCACGATGGCATCGGCCAACGTGTCTCTGATCGATAGCAGTGGCAGCGGAGAGATTAAGGAGCTTCACCTTACCGGAGGGGAGTACACGGGGGCCGATGCCGGCCCACAGCGCAAGCGCACAGCTGTTTGGACCAGCACAGGCGGCGCGCCCTATGCCTTGAACGACGAAATCTTTGCGTCCAGCGACTGCCTCTATCACAGCCTGCTCGACGCCAACAGGGCCTTAACCGACGAACGCTACCTGGAAAAGGCGCAGTGGCTCTACACCGATGTGGCGGAAAACGAAAGTCTGAAAGCCTGCTGGAATCGTCCTGACGAACTGTCCGAACTGCAGAGCTTTGCCCTGTTCCGATTGGCTGTCATCATGGGCTATCTCAAGAATCCGATAGAAGCTATCTCTCTTGTGCAGCGGCTGGAAGCCGAGTACGCCGAGCAAATCTACGCCGGCGTGGCCCGGCGCTGGCTCGACAACTACCTGCTGACCGGCGACCCGCGTTCCGCCTGCAAAGTTGTGCGCGTCTACGCCGAGGTTATGCCGGGGGTTGTCGATATTCTGGCCGATTACGGATACGCAAATCCAACATTCGCCGCAAAGGATGTCTGCCCAATCCTGGAGCTGGCGCCGCCGGAGGAGCCTGAGCCGAACGTCGTTCAGATCGAAGGGTTGCCGGATTGCCCGTCCACTGCCGTAGACTACCTGGCCGCTTTCCCCGCGGCCGTGAACCTGGCTTCAACGGCCTCCACCGGTAGCGAAGGCCAGCAGAACGCGCCCACCCTCTCGGAATCGATAGAAGCCTGGCTGCGTTCCTGCGGCGCACTGAGCGACGAACGGGGCGGCCTGTTATTCCATGACCTGAACCAGGACGGTCTGAAAGATCTCATCGCGGCCCCGGCGGTCTCCGGCACTGACGGCTATGGGCGCGACGGCGCAGAAGGCGTATTCATGATTCTTCACCAGCAGGATGACGGAAGCTATCAGACAGCCTATGACCCGGAGGAGCGCGGCGAGCCGACAATCCTGGCCTTGGGCGATGCCAATGGCGACGGCCGACCCGATTTGGTCTGGCAACGCGAGCGCTGCACGACTTACTGTCTGCTGCACGTGAAGGCGATTACCTGGGACGGCGTGAGCGGCAGCTACCGATCGGTGCTGGGAACTGACGCCACGATCGCCGAAGGTACAGCCCTGGTTGATGTTGCAAGCGTTGACGGGTCGGCCTTGCCGCAAATCCGCCGTCTGTGGCTGCGCGGCGGCGTTAGCGGCATGGACGAGGACGGGCTGGCCGTCTCCCATACTGAAATCTGGTACAGCGTGGACGGCTCGCCTCTGCGGCGCTACACATGGTCGTATGACCGTACCGACGAAGCCAGCAACTGCTTAGGGCTGCGGCTGATAGAAGCGAACGTGGCGCTCCAGGCAGCCGGACAGAGAGGAGACCCGTCCGGCTATGTAATGGCGATTGAGATGTACAGGGAGATCCTCGAATCGCCGACACTGAAGCCATGCAGCACGCAGGGCACGGATCCGGAAGATGAGATGGCGCTGCTGCGTGGGCTGGCGAACTTCCGCCTGGTGCAGGCTCTGACCTTGAATGACGAAAGGTCAGAGGCCGATGCGCTACTGGAAAGCCTTGCCGAGGAGCAGCCGGAAAACAGATATGTCAGAGCGGCCCGCTCCTGGTTGACCGCCTACTATTCAGTGCCCAACCCGGTGGCGGCCTGCGCGGCAGTCATGTCGGTCTTCCTGGACAGTCCCGAACTGTGGCAGATTACGGAAGAGTTCGGCGATGACCATCCGGCGCTCAATGTCCGGCAGGTCTGCCATGTGCCGGGCAGCGGCGAGCAGTCCGAGTTGCGACTCACTCCGAACTGGTGATCACCGGCGCGCCGGCGGCCATAGCTTCCAGCAACATCATGCCAAATCCCTCATAGGTGCTGGGGAAAAGGAACGCAGTCGCGCCTGCATAGAGTTGCGCCTTGTCTGCCTCATCAACCCACCCGATGAAGCGCACACAGTCGGTCAGCTCAAGCTGACGTACAAGCCTTTGCGGGTCCGGGAAGATCTCGGCGTCGACGCTTGGTAGCGGGCCCGCCAGCACCAGGTGCACTTCAGGGTCCCCGCCCTCATCCAGGTAGCGCCGATAGGCGCGCACGATGCCCAAAACGTTCTTTCGCTCGTCAAATCCACCCAGATAAAGAAAATATCGTTCCGGCAGCGCGTAATTCTCGCGCAACGCGTGTCGCGCGTCAGTTCCGCGATCGCTGGCCAGATCGACGCACGATGCGGCATGCGACTTGGGTAAGCCCGTGTCATTTGGGCCGTGGTGAACTGCGAAGACGCGATCAGCCGAAAGCTTCAAATGTGCGATGATGTCCTGTTTGCCCGCCTCGCTGACCGTCAAAACGGCCGCGCTGCGCCGGGCCGATTGGCCGACCAGCCAGGTGTACAGGGCACCGGGCCATCCGCCTCGATAGGCAGGCAGAAGCAAAGGAATCAAGTCGTGGACAGTGACCACGGTAGGGACGGGCTGCCAGAGGGGCGCCGCCCAATAGGGAATCAGCAGCAGATCCGCTTGCAGACGCCGGGCCCAAATGGGTACTGTTACCTGCTCCCAAAAGAGCTTCGCCATCTGTCGCGGCATCGGCGGAGGCGGCGCAATGATAGTCGATCCAGGAAACTGCTGCGCGTCACCGGACATGGCGCCTGGCAGGAGCAGCGTAAAGTTGGGCGCGACTTCCCCGTCAACCCCTTGCGCTGGCGCATACCGGCTGCTGGCGTCTTCGGTCTGCGCAGTCAACGACATCAGCTGGGGCAATAACCGGTTGACATATTGACCGCTGCCGGTGCCGGGCTGCCCCCAGAACCAACCGCTGACGACTATGCGCATGGCAAGTTCAGTGGATAGTGAATCGATCGGCAGGATTCTACCAAACGACTAGCCTGGGTCCGCTGTCGTCCGGACCCACTCCACGGTTCGCCGCAATCCGTCCCGCAGATCAATCTCTGCTTCCCAGCCCAACTCCTGGCCCGCCTTGGCGCTGTCCAGCCAAGTCGCCCTCACTTCACCGGCAGGCCGGGGCAGATAGGCAGGTTTGCGACGATATCCTGTCAGTTCCGCAAGTAGCCGGTAGATGGTGTTGATCTCGGTAGGCTGTCCAGTACCCAGATTGTAGACGCCGCTGACGTCGGTCGCGACAGCCAGGACATTTGCCCTTGCGACGTCCTCCACATACACAAAATCGCGCACTTGGGCGCCATCGCCTGTAATGTGCGTGGGTCGGTCGGCAATCATGGCGCCGGCAAAAATGGCAACAACGCCGGCCTCGCCCATAATATCCTGCCGGGGACCGTAGACATTCGCATAACGCAGGATGACGTATGGGAGGCCGTAGTTCTGGCCGTACAGTTGGATGTAATGCTCGCAGCTGAGCTTATTGGCGCCGTAATTGTCCTTTGGCCTGGCGGGGCTCTTCTCGTTGAATGGCGGCGTCGCGGACTTGGGGGACGTCTTGCCTTCGGCCGCTTCGCTCTCCGACCGGTCATCGCCCTCGCCATAGACTGCGCCGCCAGTGCTGGCAAAGACAAATTTGCAGCAGCCATACTCCTTAGCCAGCTCGAGCAGGTGCAGCGTGCCGATTATGTTGACTTCGGCATAGGTGATCGGGTCCTTCATACTCTCACGCACATTCGCAAGGGCTGCTTGATGGACGATCGCCTGTGGACGCTCCACCGCAAATAGCTGCGCCAGCCCGGCCTGATCGCGCAGGTCGATTGCGTAGAATGGCGCGTCGGCAGGGAGATAGGCGCGCTTGCCGGTCTGCAGGTTATCAAGAAAAACGGTCTCGTGCCCGGCATTCTGAAGCCAATGAACAACGTGGCTGCCGATAAACCCAGCTGCCCCCGTTACAAGGATTTTCACTCGGCGCTCCTCTTCGGATTCAACCGCTCCAGAGAGTCCAGTATAAGGAGTTCCGTTGGAAAGGAGAAATCAGGCCGGGCGCGCCCCTGCTTTTGCGTTTCTTCCCGGCACCCGTATACTTTATTGATCAGTGTCCGCTGAAGCTGTAGATATCCGGGACAGAGAATGCTGATTCACAACGCGATCGTTATCACTTTTGACGACACAGAACGAATCCTTGCGGACGGCGCCGTCTACTTTCAAGAAGACGAGATCGTCGCGGTTGGCGAGAGCAGCGAACTGCTGAGCCGCTATCCCAACGCAGAGCGCTGGGACGCGCGCGGCAAACTGCTGATGCCGGGCATGATCTGCGCCCATACACACTTCTACGGCGCCTTCGCCAGGGGAATGTATATTCCCGGCGAACCTGCCAAAGACTTTCCCGAAATCCTGCAAAAACTGTGGTGGCCTCTGGACCGCTCGCTGAACCTGGACGGCGTTCAAAGCTCGGCCGAGGTCTGCCTCGTTGACGCCATCCGCAACGGGACGACCACGCTCATCGATCACCATGCCAGTCAAAACGCAATTGACGGCAGCCTCGACGCCATCGCCGCGGCGGTGGATGCCAGCGGATTGCGGGCGGCGCTCTGCTACGAGGTGACGGACCGGGACGGTCCGGCGGCGGCGCAGGCGGGCATCGGCGAGAATGTGCGCTTCGCCAACCGGCTTGCCGGCGGCGGCAGCGAGTCAGCCCGCATAGCGGCCACTTTCGGCCTGCATGCCAGCATGACGCTCTCCGACGAGACGCTCGAAGCCTGCCGAGGCGAGAGCAATCGCTTCCACGTCCACGTGGCCGAACATCAGGCGGACGCCTGGGACAGCCTGAGCCGAAGCGGTGCGCGCACGGTCGAGCGGCTGCATAGTTTTGGCGTCACCGGTCCCGAAAGTATTTTTGCGCACTGCATTCATATCGACGCCTGGGAGATTGCGCTACTGCGCGAAACGCGAACGTTCGTTTCGCACCAGCCCCGTTCCAACATGAATAACGCAGTTGGCGCGGCCAGCGTGCCGGCAATGCTGCGGGGCGGGATGCCCGTCTGCCTGGGGAACGATGGGTTCAGTAACGATATGTTCGCCGAAATGAAGGTGACCGACCAATTGCACAAGGTGACCAGCGGCGACCCGCGCACGCTCGGCGCGGACAAAGTAGCGCAGATGGCGGTCCACAATAACCGTGCGCTGGCCAGCGCCTTTTTCGAGAAGCCGGTTGGCATCCTGGCTCCCGGCGCGTTTGCCGACATCGTCTTGCTCGACTATTTCCCCCCGACACCGTTGCACCGCGACAATCTGCCTTGGCACATTCTGTTCGGTATAGGTGGCGGACACGTCCACAGCACGATCTGTCACGGCCGTGTGCTGATGCGGGATAGGGCGTTGCTCACGCTGGACGAGGAAGAGATTACTGCCCGCAGCCGCGAACACGCGCAGGAAACATGGAAACGGTTCGAGAGCGGCGCCTAGTGTCCAGTTGTTCCCCTAATACTTTCTCTCTCAATGATGTTTCGCCGGCCAACAGGTCTTCGCATTCCAAATGCTTCAGACCTGAATCTGACCAGGGGGACTGGAGTTGAAACCGCAAAACCAAGACAGAGAACCGGATGCCGGCCTTCCCACACTGGCCGTTATTGGGGGCACAGGCGCGGAAGGTTCCGGGCTGGCGTTGCGCTGGGCCGCCGCGGGCTATCCGGTCCTGATCGGCAGCCGCAGTCGCGACAAGGCGAAATCGACTGCCGCTGAACTGTCCGCGCTGCTGCCCGGGGAAGAACTGACCATTGGCGGGGATACCAACGCGGGCGCGGCTGAAGCGGCCGATGTAGTCATTCTCAGCGTCCCATACGACTCCCAGAGCGGAATCATAGAGCAGATTCGAGCAGGCTGCCAGGGTAAAACAGTTGTCAGCGTCGTCGTTCCGCTCAAGCCACCCCGCGTGAGCCGAGTTTGGCGCCCGCCGGCAGGGTCTGCAGCCGAAGAAGCGCAGGCGTTGCTCGGCGGAAGTGCGCGGCTGGTGGCGGCATTTCAAAACATCAGCGCCACACACCTGAAGGAGCTGGAACACGCAGTCGACTGCGACATTCTGGTCACCGGAGACGACAAAGGGGCGAAAGGGACAGCGATTGAACTGGCCCAGGCCGCAGGGATGCGGGGCATTGACGCCGGCCCCCTCGTCAATAGCGGCGTCAGCGAAGGGTTGACCGCTGTCCTCATTGGCGTCAACATGCGCCACAAAGTGAAGGGCAGTGGGATTCGAATCACCGGCGTTTAGACACGATTGAAGGTATGGGCATCGCCGACGTTCTTGCCGAGTTGCGCCGTGACACCGGTTTTATGTCCAATGTCACCGCGTGGGAGACGCTGCCCGCCCGCGCTGGCTGCATGGCAGGGATACCGGCAAGACTGCACCCGGCGCTGCCGAAGGCGCTGCAAAGTCGCGGGATCCGGAAGCTCTACAGTCACCAGGCAGAGGCAGTAGAGCGGGCCCTGTCGGGCGAAAGCGTTGCCGTCGTCACGCCAACGGCCAGTGGCAAGACGCTCTGCTACACCCTGCCAGTCCTGCACGCGCTGCTTAACGACCCCAATTCGACTGCCCTCTACCTCTTCCCAACCAAAGCGCTTGCTCACGATCAGCTGGCGGAGATCGACGGGTGGATCGCGGCCACAGGCGGCGCCCTCCCGGTCGCGGCTTACGACGGCGATACGCCAACGGCGCAGCGCGGCTCGGTTCGCCAAAGGGCAAGGCTGATCTTCACTAATCCGGACATGCTGCACGCCGCCATTCTCCCTTATCATGGCAGCTGGGAGCGGATTCTGAGCGGCCTGCGGTATGTCGTCATCGACGAAATGCACGGCTATCGCGGCGTATTTGGCAGCCATGTGGCCAATGTTCTGCGCCGGCTCCGCCGCCTGGCCGCCCACTACGGCAGTTGTCCCCAATTCCTGCTCACCAGCGCAACAATCGCCAACCCAAAACAGCTGGCAGAGATTCTGACCGAACAGCCTGTGCGAGTCATCGACCGTAACGGCGCGCCCCAGGGGGAAAAGCACATAATCTTGTATGCACCGCCTATGTACGATCCGATTCAAGGGCTCCGCCGCAGCAGCGTCCTGGAAACACAGGAGCTTGCCACCCGTTTTCTGCGGGGCGGGCTGCAGACCATCATTTTCGGCCGCGCCCGGCTGACCGTCGAGCTACTGCTGAGCTACGTGCGCGAACGACTTCGGGCTGCGGATGGCGGCGACTGGGAGGAGGTTAGCAGCACAACGCGCAATTCAGTGCGGGGCTATCGCGGCGGCTACCTGCCCCGCGAACGGCGCCAGATCGAAGCGGGTTTGCGGGCGGGGACGGTGCGCGGAGTCGTCGCTACCAATGCCTTGGAACTGGGCATCGACATCGGCCAGCTGGAGGCGGCCCTGATCTGCGGCTACCCGGGCACGATCGCGGCCGCCTGGCAGCAATGGGGCCGGGTCGGCCGTACGACAGAGGCTTCTGTAGCCGTGCTTGTGGCAACCGCCGGTGCGCTCGACCAGTACATTGTCAACCATCCCCAGTATCTGCTGCGCCGGTCGCCGGAGCATGCTTTCGCCAACCCCGACAACCTGGCGCTGCTGATGGACCAAATGCGGTGCGCCGCCTTCGAGTTGCCATTCGCCAAGGGGGAGCCGTTCGGGAACTCTCCGTTCACTGCAGAGGTCCTCGATCTCCTGGTAGAAGAAGCATCGGTGCGGCAGTTCGGCAACCGCCTTCTCTGGAGCGGCGACGGCTATCCCGCACGCCAGTTTGGACTGCGCAGCCTTGGCGGCGAGCCTGTGGTCGTGCTGGCAGGAAATTCAGACGCAGTAGAACCTGGAAGACCCGCGCCGCGAGACGACTCTTTCACCGTCATTGGCGAAGTCGACGCGATCAGTGCGCCCTTTCTCGTGCACGAAGGGGCCGTCTATCTGCACGAAGGCCGCAGCTACCTGGTGGAACGCCTGGACCTGGAAGAGAAAACAGCGTGGGTATGGCCTGCAGCGGTCGACTATTACACGGAAGCCAGCACGGAGAGCGAGATTGAAGTGCTGTCCATTTATGAGAGCCGGGTTGCCGGCGGCGCGCAACTGGGCCACGGCGAACTCCTGGTGACCTCGCAGGTGACGCAGTACCGCCGCGTCAAGCGCTTTACACATGAAAACCTCGGCGTTTTGCCGCTCGACTATCCACCCACCACTCTCGACACCGCCGGCTACTGGCTGGAGGTGACCGCAGAGGCGCAGCTGGCGCTGATGGAGGCTGGCAACTGGCGCGACGCGCCCAATGACTACGGTCCCGACTGGCAAGAACAGCGCGCCAGGACACGCGACAGGGACGGCTACCGTTGCGCTGAGTGTGGTGCTCCCGAGAAAGGCAGCCACCAGCACGACGTCCATCATCGCATCCCATTCCGCGCCTTCGGGTATGTACCGGGTTTGAACAGAAACGACCGGGAGGCCAACCGCCTCGACAATCTCGTGTTGCTCTGCCGGCGCTGCCATCAGCGCATGGAAGCGGGCGTGCGCGCCCGCACCGGCATGGACGGGGTTGCATACGCCCTGGGCAATCTGGCCCCGCTGCACCTGATGTGCGACCGGCGGGACATCGACGTCGCCGTTGTTCGGCAAGAGTGCGGGACCGCTACCGCGTCGGATGGCCCGCAAAGCGCCCCGGCCACGCCTCGCATCTATATTTTCGAGCGCATCCCCGCAGGAATCGGCTTCAGCGTTCAGTTGTACGAGCGCCACGATCTCCTGATCGCCGCGGCTGCGGAACTGATTCGCGGCTGCGGCTGCCGCTACGGATGTCCCGCCTGCGTCGGTCCTGTGCTGCTGGTAGGGGAGGAAGAGCGTCCCGTTTTGGAGAGCAAACGACTGGCGCTCGCCCTTCTCGCAACTTTGGCCAATGGGCTGTGAACCGTGGTCAAGACGGCTCCGGCGGCTGTTCATCGCCAAACAGCCCGGCGTGGTGACGCATCGGCGCGAATGAGCGGCGGTGGACCGGGCAAGGTCCGAAGCGAGCGATAGCGGCGCGATGTGCTTGCGCGCCGTATCCTTTATGGCCGGCAAATCCGTATTCCGGGTAGGCCTGGTGGAGCTGGCAAAGCAGCCGGTCGCGGTGGACTTTTGCCAGGATGGAAGCGGCGGCGATGGAGACGACGCGCTGATCCCCCCTGGTGAAACTTCGTTGGGGAAAATTGAGCGCCCTGAGCTGCACCCAGTCAATGAGCAGGTGATCGGGAGGTGGGTCCAATGCCAGGACCGCGCGGCGCATCGCCAGGCGCGTGGCAGGGGCGATGCCGATCGCGTCAATCTCGGCGGCAGATGCTTCTCCCAGCTTCCAGTCGGCCGCCTGCGCCTGGATCTGTTCGGCCAGCTGCTCACGGCGCGGCGGAGCGATCAGCTTGCTGTCCTGCACCGCGGCCCACACCCCCTCCAGGGCGCAGTTGAGAGGAAGAATGGCCGCGGCCGCGACAACCGGCCCGGCCAGCGCGCCGCGGCCGGCCTCATCCAGTCCGGCCAACCGTTCAAACCCATCGCGCCACAGTTGCCGCTCTTGCAAAAGCGTTGGAAAGACGTTTCCTCGCGCCCCCTCTGAACCTGTTTCCTCCGCTGTTCCGCCGTCCATGTCCCTCACTATGTCCAGAGCTGTTCCAAGTCCCTGCGGGGTTGGAAGCCAAGGATCCGCTTTGCCTTTTCATTGCTGAACTTGCCATGCGGCATGTCGGCGAACACGTAGAAGACCTCACAGCGGGAGGGAAGTGCGTCCAAGTCGATCTCCAGGCCGAGAGCGAAGGCTTCGGCTGCGTTTTCCCAGGAGACAGCGTAGGGAGCGTACTGTTTGCCTGGCCGAATCGCCTCGGGGTCTACGAAATGATAGAAGAGATAGGTCTGCACGCTGATGTCGTGATGCAGCGTGAAGACGCGGCAGATTTCCTGGCCCATTGCCTTTGTAATCGCGTAGATGTAGGTACCGGACTGCGGCGGGATGTCCGGGCCGATGCCGTAATCGAAACACTCGGTAATATTGTGGCCCCCAACGGTAAGGTGGGGACCGGTATTGATAACGCGCCGGATGCCATGTGTCACCGCGGCCTGCATCATATTGTAACAGCCGCGTGTACTGACATCCCAGGCAATCTGACGGTCTCGGCGCAGGACGGATAGATTGACGATTGCGTCCATGCCTTCTGCTGCCCCGACGACGGCATCCAGGTCGGAGACGTCCAACAGAAGGAATTCGCCGGGCAGTTCTTCCTCCGGCTTCTGGACATCGGTGATCCGCAGCGTGTGCTTTACGGCAAGTTCACGCGCAACATATGGCCCCAACGATCCTGCGCCGCCGAGAATGAGTACTTTCATCTGGCAATCTCTCCTACGTGTGTAATCGCCCAATCCTCGTCATTCGTAAGTGCGCACTTGACCGCCTCATGGACAGTTGCGTCCGACGCCTTGCCCAGACGGAGAACGGCAACGCGCAGCTTTCGTTCGCGTGCGAACTCGCGGCAGACCTGTTCTGCCAGATGCTTGCTGAGCGTCGGCGGCCGCGTGCGCGGAAGAGGCCGCCAGCTCTCACCGACGCGATAGGCGGCAGGATAGTCTGCCATCAGCTCCAGCGTGCTCAGCAGAACGACCTGCGGAACACCTTCCTCAGCCGCGGCCAGCAGCAGGTTATACGTGCAACGGGTCGCGGCATCAAGTTGTGCGCTCACCTCCTCGCCGGGCAACGCCTCGACAGCGTGAACAATTGCGTCAATGCCGCGCGTCAGCAGGTTCGTCGAACGATCGTGACCCAACCCGCACTGCACAGAACTGTGCGCGCTCGTCACGGGCACGCGTTCCGTCAGCCGGATTTCATGCTCGGGCGCCAAGTGGTCCGCCAGTGCGGCGGACCGATCTGACGAACCTGACGTAATCAAGATTCTCATATCCTTGGTCTCCTCGATTCTAACTCACGCGGACGCGCCCGAATAAAAGCGAATTCCCACCCGCCAGAACCAGCGGGAAACGATCAACAACGCCGCAGCCAGGGCCAACGAACCCCATAGGGTGTTGGAGGTGATCCGCCCGCTCAGCGCAGAGGCGGGTACGGTCGTGGCAAAAGCGACCGGCACAAGAAATGTCAGCACCGCGCGCAGCCATGCGGGATAGATGCTGATCGGCCAGCGGCCTGCCTGCCACATACTCTGGAAGATTACCTGAATGTTTTCGACCTTGACGAACCAGAAAGCGCAGGTGCTGAGCATCAGCCAGAAGCTGTAGATAATCAGCCCCCCGCTCAGCATCGTCACCGCAAACGTAAGCGCGTCAACGAGGCCCAACTGCGCACGCAGCCGGACCAACGCCGTAACCAGTAGCGGCAGGGCGATGAGCACATCGGCAAGCCGCCATAGCTCCACCCGCTGGATGCTGACCAATATCTGCGAGTCAGCCGGCTTTGTCAACGTGAAATCGAGTGTACCCTGGCGCACATCCTCCATGAACTTCACCATCGAGGGACGGATCAGAGTACGGATAAGGCCGCCGAAGAGGAAGTAGACACCGAGCAGCACCAGTAACTCCTCCGGCCGCCAACCCCCCAGGTTGTCGGTGTGGCTGAAGACGACGGCCAGCCCGCCCAGCGCTACGCTCAATTCCAGAATCGACTGGAGCAGATTGATCCAGAAGTTGGCGCGGTATTCCAGTTCCCCGAGCGCTCCGAGGCGCAGATATGTGGCAAAGAGACGAATGTAGTACATCGCAAAAAGGTAATCTGTTGCGCAGTTTCTGCCGAGCCTGGCGGCTACGCGCCAAATGCGGCATAGCGGCGGATGCCAGCGCGGTAGACAACTTGCATGACCAGGTAGCCGGCGACCAGCCAGAACAGCTGCGCACCGATACCGAGCCATAGCTCACCAGGCGTCAGCCGTCCCAACAACAACTCGACCGGAAAAGACAGCATCCAGCGAAAGGGCAGAATGTCGGCCACTCGCTGCAAGAACTGGGGAAATAGCTCAAGGGGAGCAAGCCGCCCGGCAAAGAAGAGAACGACGATAAAATAAGCCTGATTGATGGCGTCGACACGGGTTGTCCAGAAGGCCAACATCGCCAGTGACCACTCCCAGAAGAAACGCATCAGGAAGGCCAGGATCAACACGGGCACGAATATGGCCAGCGTGCGCGCGTCCGGCTGCCACGAGGCGTTGAACAGCCAGGCCAGCAGGGCCGCGGTAGGCGCCATCACGGTCAAGGTCAGAAATTTGTATCCGATGTTGTCGGCGATGTCGCTGTGAATCGGGTGGATAGGCTTCAGCAGCAGCGACGAGAACTGTCCCATGCGGATTCGGAAGTCGTACTCCCACATGATCCAGGAAAATGTACCGTGCTCCACCAGCATGATGGCGATGAAATAGACGACAAAATCGTTGACCGCATAACCGCCCACCGCGCCGCCCTGCTGCTGCGCCACCGTGCGCCAAACGACGAGATACATCACCGGCTCAATGATGCCGCCCAGCAGCCAGATGATCATTGCAACGCGGTACTGGAACTGTACCACCAGCGCGGTGCGAAAATAACCCCTGTAGATCGAATAAAAGGCAGTCATGTACGGAGTGAGGACTGACAAACGGCCGGTATACTCTCGCCCCTCATCCCTGTTCGCTTTCCGTCGCTTCCTGGCTGAATACGTGCTCGATCACATCCTCGATCGGCGGGTCCTGCACCGTCAGGTCGGCCACATCCAAATCGGTCAGGATACGCCCGGTAACGGAGGCGGTCTCGAATTTGGGCACGCGCAGCGTGACGCGGCCGGGACTGCGGACAAGGACCTCGCCGTACTCATCCAGCGGCCTGCCACCGGCGCCATTTTGCAGCTCCACCTCGACGGTCTTAAACGGCGCAAACCGATCGGCCAGACCGCTGAGCTGGCCGTCGTAGAGCAGTTTGCCGTGATGGATAACGATGACGCGCTTGCACAGCGCCTCCACGTCTGCCATATAGTGGCTGGTCAACAGGACGGTCGCGCCGGAGCGCTCGTTGTATTCGACGATAAACTGACGTATGCGACGCTGCATCGTCACATCCAGCCCGATCGTCGGCTCGTCCAGGAACAATACCAGTGGGCGGTGCAGCAACGCGGCCGCGATCTCGCATTTCATCCGCTCGCCCAGCGAAAGATTGCGTGTCGGCTTTCGCAGCAGCGGCGCCAACTCCAGCAGTTCGGTCAGTTCGTCAACCGTGCGCCTGTAATCGGTTTCGGGAATGCGGTAGACCGCACGGTTCAGCTCAAAAGTGTCGGCGACCGGAATATCCCACACCAGCTGATTGCGCTGGCCCATCACCAGCGTCATACGGCGCAGGTAGTCGCGGTTGCGCTCCCAGGGACGAAAACCGAGCACAGCCGCGCGGCCGTCGGTCGGATGCAGCAGGCCGGCGAGCATCTTCAAAGTCGTCGTCTTGCCGGCGCCATTCGGACCGAGAAAGCCGACGATCTCGCCCTCGCCGACGGAAAAAGAGATCCTGTCCACAGCCCGCACATCGCGTGTCTGGCGATTTAGCAGGCTGCGAAACGCCGCGGCCAGACCTGCCTCCCGCTCGGTAACGGTATAGACCTTGCTGAGCTCCTCAATTTGAATTACCGGGTTTTCTTGCGTCATAAAGGTTCAGCCCCCGTTGTTGCCCGGCCCGGCGGTTACAAGCGTGTAGGAGTCAGTGCGCAGATATTGTGCGGCGACCCGCTGCACATCCTCTTTGGCTATCGCGCGAATCCGCTGCCGATAGGTCTGCAAATAGTCCAGCCCGAGTCCGTACCATTCCATATTCAGCAGGATTGATGCCACTCCGTCATTCGTTTCCAGTCGCAGGGGCAGCGTGCCGGTCATGTTGGCGATGCTGTCGGAGAGCTCTTCGTCGCTGACAGGCTCCCGCCCCATGCGCTCGAATTCGTGCAGGATGCTGTCGATTGCCTGATCGACGTTTTGCGGGTTCACGCCGGCGAACGCCACCCACGGGCCGACGCCGATATCGGCGTCGAGTGCGCTGTAACTGTAGTAGGCCAGCCCCTGACGTTCGCGTACATTTTCTCCCAGCCGCCCCATCATCCCGAATTGGCCCATGATGTTGTTGGCAACTTGCACGGCATAGTAGTCCGGATCGGTGCGGGCGACGGCGAGGCAGCCGATTACGACGTCGGTCTGGACCTTTCCGGGCATGGAGACATCTTTCCGGTTGATGCCTTCTGCGGGCGCAACCGGAGGTATGCTGGCGGCCGGCGCGACCGGCATCTCTCCGACTTCCCAATCACCAAAGTGGCAGTCCAGCAGCCCAACTGCCTCCTGGGGTTCGACATCGCCGCTTACCACGATGATCGCCTGGTTTGGCCGGTAATTCTTGCGGTGAAAATCGACAACGTCGTCGCGGCTGATCCCTTCGATCGTCTCGATGTAGCCGGAGGTTGGCAGGCCGTACGGGTGATCGCCGTAGATCATCTCATTAAAGCGGCGATAGGAGACGCTGCGAGTGCTCTGTTCGCGTTCCTGCAAACGAACGAGCCACTGACCACGTACACGTTCGACATGCTCAGGCGGAAAGGTGGGCCGGCGCAATATATCGGCCAGAATCTCCACGATCAGCGGAAAATCCTCGACAAGGCATTCGCTGCCGAAGCTGGTCACGTGTGAGCCGCCGGACGCGCTGATGCTGGCGCCGACCGATTCGACCGCCTCGTTGTATCGGTCAAAGTCGTAATTGGCGCTGCCCCGGCTCACAAGCGAGGCGGTAAACGACGCCAGCCCGGCCTTCCCCGCGGCTTCATCGACGCTGCCGGCCCGCAGGCACCCCTCCAGCACAGCTACGGGCGCCGACGGGTTTGGCCGCACCAGGACGGTAATCCCGTTTGCGCTCTGCAGGCGATGAACTGTTTCGGGGCCAATTGTCGTCCGTCCGATTGTGTCGGCATGGACGGCGGAGGACAGCGTACAGACAGAATGCGTTCGTTCTATGTTCATTGGAGCTTCAGTTCCTCTTTCGGGGCCTTGTCAATTCCGCCACCAGGATATCCAGTTCGGTGTCGGCGTCAGCGCCGCTCTTCATGGCAAAGTCGGCCGTCAGCAACCGGTCCATGATCGCTTCCAACTGAACGAGGTCATAGTTCCGGCTCTGCGCCATCGCCTTTTTGACAGGAAACGGGCGTTCGCCAACGCGTCCGGCAACGTCATATTCGTTGCCTGAAATGCGCGCCGTCTCATCCTTCACCTTGATCATGATCCGGTACTGGCGCGTGATCATAGTCAGCAGATAGAACGGGTTGGCGTCGTTGCGCCGCAGCGCGGATAGGGACCGCATTGCTTTTTGCCCGTCGCGCAGACCGATGGCATCGGTCAGGTCCCAGATGAGCGCTTCGCCTGTATCGCTGACCAACAGCTGCACGTCGTCGGCGGTGACACTGCGACCGGTTGCATAGGTGCGCAGTTTTTCGATTTCCAAGCGGAGGCGGCGCAGGTCCGGCCCGACATAAGCCGCCAGCATCTGCACTGCTCTCCCCTCGATCGCGATCCCTTCCTGCCGGGCGGTCTTGGCAATCCAGCCGGGTAGTTGGCGGGCGTCGGGCGTGGCCATACTTTCTATCGCCAGCAGCCCATCCCGGCTCAACTGCTCGATGCCGGCGATATCGGCTATCCCCTTCCACAGGGCCCGGCGCTTGTCCAGCTTCTCTTCGACGAACACCAGGTCGTTCTCGGCCGGCTGATGGGCGAGACAGGTCAGGACCTGGCGCGCCTCATCCTGCGCGGCCCTGTTGGGTGACTTGGCCGTGCCGAGACGGGCCTCCAGGTTGGTCAGATAGCCGTGTGCAATGATAAGCCTGCGCGGCGCCAGAAAGGGCATGGCGCCAAGGTGATAGATTATATCGGCTGCACATAGGCGGGCGCCGTCGAGCTCGGTCAGGTTGAGGGAAGCCATTTCGGCGTCGCCCAACGCCTGCTTCAACTGGCCAAGGCGCTGCCCCAATAGATACTCATCAGGCGCGAGGAACAGGTATAGCATCGGCGGCTGGCGGTCAGTGGCTGCTGCTGAAGGTGATGCGATGCGCCTCCCCTACCGGCACAATTTCAGCCAACCCGAGATCGTCTACGGCGGCGGAAGTCGTCAGACGCTGAAGCCGCATCCCCAGCGGCCCGGCGATGAGGAGCCCGAGCGTCACCAGCCCGGCGGTCACAGTGACCTTCTCAAACAGCGTGCGGCGGCTGCCCGCGCTGCCTACGATGGCCGCCACCGTCGCCAGAAATATTTTCGCGGTAAGGCTGGTGCCACAGTTGGGATGGTAGGCGATCTCCTCCTCACCTGCCTTGAGGCGCAGCAAGGCTTCGCCGACTGCGTCTTCCACCGCTGCGCGCGGCACGCGCCCGAAAAGAGTGAAGCCCCAGGGGTCGCTCAGACCGGCTAAATTCACGCGCGGGAATCGGGCCGCCAGCAGATGAATCGTCGCGTGTTCGATAGCATGATGCCGTCGGGTCTGCTGGAGAACTGCGGCCACGGCCCTGGCAGGCACAATCGCTTATGCCTCGAGCAGCGCTTGCGCCGCTCTGACCACATTCTCGACGGTCAGGCCGAGATTGGCGTAGACATCCTGTTGAGGCGCACTGGCTCCGAAGCGGTCAAGGCCGATTGCAGCGCCGCGGGCCGGATCGTTGCCGACCCAGCGTTCCCACCCCTGCACAACACCGGCTTCAACCGACACCTTGAGCGCGCCGGGCGGCAGCACTGCCCGTTGATATTCCGGCGACTGCGCGGCGAACAGCTCCCAGCTTGGCAGGCTGACGACCCGTACCGCCACACCGCTCTCGGCCAGCTGCCGCGCCGCGGCGTAGGCAAGCTCCAGTTCGCTGCCGCTCGAGATGAAGACCAGCGCCGGCGACTCCGGGTTGGTCGCGCCGTCGTAAAAGACGTATCCGCCCGAAGCCGCCCGCTCGGCAGCTCCGATGCCGTCGGCGGCGCGTTCGAAGACCGGCAAATCCTGCCGTGAAAGGATCAACGCGGTGGGCCCGCCTCGGTTCTCCAGCGCCGATTTCCAGGCCTGTGACACCTCGTTGGCATCGGCGGGACGAATGACGGTCAGATTAGGGATGGCGCGCAGCGCGGCCACCTGTTCGACCGGCTGATGGGTGGGGCCGTCTTCGCCGACCCCAATGCTGTCGTGGGTGAAAACGTAGATAACGGGCACTCCCATCAGCGCGGCAAGGCGCACGCTGGCCCGCATATAGTCACTGAAGACCAGGAAAGTACCCCCGTAGGGAATGACGCCGCCGTGCAGGGCCATCCCGCTGAGAATGGCGCCCATGCCGTGTTCACGCACGCCGAATCGGAAGTTGCGGCCGCGGTAGGATTCGGGCTGGAAGTCCGGGCTGCCGCTGATAATCGTCTTGTTGCTGGGCGCAAGGTCTGCGCTGCCGCCGATGAGGTTGGGTATGACCGGCGCCAGGGCGTTCAACGTTGCGCCGCTGGCATTGCGCGTGGCCTGACTGTCGCCCCCCCCGAAGACGGGCAGCGCCTCCTCCCAGCCGTCGGGTAGCTCGCCGCGCAACAGCCGTGCAAGTTCGGCGGCAGGCTCGGGATGCGCCGCGGCGTAGGCCTCCCACAGGGCCAGATCGTCTCGCTGCAGCTTTTTGCCCCGTTCGACGGCCTGTTGACAGAAGGCGCACACATCATGCGGCAGGTAGAAAGTCGGCTCTTGCGGCCATTCAAGGCTGGCCTTGGTCTGGGCAACCTCCTCAGCCGGCAACGCGTCGCTGTGCATGTCCGGCTCGCCCTGTTTGGGCGCGCCGAAACCGATGATGGTTGTGCAGCCGATGAGGCTGGGACGCGGGTCCTGTTTGGCCATACTGATGGAGGCATCGACCGCCGCGCTGTCCATCCCGTCCACCTTCTGAACGTGCCAGCCGTACGCCTCAAATCGCCGGTACTGGTCCTCCGTAAAGGCCAGATCGGTGTAACCGTCGATGGTGACGCGGTTGTCGTCGTAAAGGTAGATGAGCTTGCCAAGGCGGAGATGACCGGCCAGACTTGCAGCCTCCTGCGCGACGCCTTCCATCAGGTCGCCGTCGCTGACGATGGCATAGATATGGTGGGACACGACGTCAAACCCGGGCCGGTTGTAGTTGGCCGCCAGCCACTGTTCGGCAATGGCCATACCCACGCCGTTGGCAAATCCCTGTCCCAGCGGACCAGTCGTGGTCTCGACCCCGGGCGCGTGGCCGTATTCCGGGTGGCCGGGTGTTTGGCTGCCCCACTGGCGAAAGTTTTTCAACTGTTGCAGGGGCAGATCGTAACCGGTCAAATGGAGCAGGGCGTAGAGCAGCATCGAACCGTGGCCGGCGCTGAGAATAAAGCGATCACGATTCGCCCATTCGGGATTTGTCGGACTGTAGCGAAGATGCCGGCGCCAGAGCGTCAGCGCGGCTGTGGCCATGCCCATTGGCAGGCCGGCGTGGCCCGAATCGGCGGCCTGCACGGCGTCCAATGCCAGCATCCGAATCGTATTGACCACATTTTCTTCCAGTTCCGGGTCGAGGGTAGGGCTGTCGAATGGCGCGGCAGTTACAGCTGACATGCGCAGGTTCCTTAGCGTATTCGTCGTCGGAGCATCCAATGGCTGTAGGCGCGTTCAAGTGCCATGGGCACTGATTATAGCGCGATCCGGGGAAGATCGAAAGATTGCGCCTGGTACAGGTCATAGAAGAGGCCGCGACGCGCCAGCAGCGACTGGAGGGCGCCGATCTCGACGAGACGCCCCCGATCGATCACCAGTATGCGGTCGGCCTGCAGAACTGTGACGAGCCGGTGGGCCACAACGATGGCCGTCCGCCCTTGCCTGGCGGCGTCGATGGCCGCGCGCACCCTCTGCTCGGTCAGGGAATCGAGCGCCGAGGTGGCTTCATCCAGCAGGAGGAGCCTGGGCTGCTGCAACAGTGCCCGCGCGATGGCGAGACGCTGGCTCTCCCCGCCGGATAACGTCATGCCTCGCTCTCCCACGAGCGTTTCGTACTCGTCGGGCAGACCCAGAATGAACTCGTCGATCTGCGCTGCACGGGCAGCATGCTGGCTCCTGCCCCCATCGTCACTGCGCCCCGGATAGAGGATGTTGGCGGCGACGCTATCGTTCCACAAGAATGTATCTTGCGGCACGAAGCCAATTTGACTCCTCAACGATGCAAGCGACAAGTCGCACTGATCGATTCCGTCGAACGTGATTGTGCCGGACCGGGGTGCAGAAAAAGCCCATGATCAGATCGATGATGGTGGACTTGCCGCCGCCGCTGGGACCGACGACGGCGATGAACTCGCCCGGCTCGACGCGAAAGGTAAGGTCTCGAACGCCAAAGTCCCCGCGCCCGTAGTCGAAGGACACATTTTGAAAGGCCAGCGCCACACCTTGCGAAGAAACAGCAGACAGGGCTGTTTCGCCGGACTGCACAAGGTCGAGGCCAAATAAAGCGTCAACCTTTTCGGCGTTGACTCTGGCCTCCTGCAAGTTGACCTGGGTCCCGAGCAAGGCCTGCAGCACCGAGTAGGAGCGGGGCAGGTAGGCGACGAATGCCACCAGGCTGCCTACTGTCAATCTGCCCTGGATTATCTCGAAGGCCCCGTAACCGAAAGCCAGGCCCGCCGCCACGTAGTTGATGAACTCCGGCAGGAGCGTGCGTATCAGTTCATGGAAGGTCGTTACCCTGGCTTTGATGCGCCAGTGCCGCTGGATCCAACTCTGCCAGCGCCCCTTTTCATAAGCTTCGGCGTTGAACGCGCGGACTGTTCGCAGACCGGGAAAGAGCTCGTGCAGATAGCTCCGCCCGGCCTCCAACGCGTTGGAGAACTCGCCGTACAGGTTCTCAGCATGGCCCCGTGTCTTCCTCGTCAGGAGGTAGGAAAGGGGAAATGCGAGCAGAGCAAGGAGCGACAGACGCCAGCTGAGCGCGGTCATCGCCGTCAGCGTGCCCACCAGCAGAATGACGTTCATAAGCAGCGGCAGCAGGTGGTCGGTGACGTAGACCTCGCCGATCATGCCGCAACTCCTGGTGAGCCGGCTGATTAGCTCGCCCGTCTTGAAATTCCCCAACTCGGCAAGCCGAGCATACAGCAGATGATTGAACAGCTCCCCACGCAACCGTTGAGCGACGGCTTCACCGATGAAGGCGCGCAGATAGTGGTTGGCAGAGTAAAGGCCGGCGCCCAGTACAGGAACAACTACCATGCCGACCAGAAGCAGACCGATCAGCCTCAGGTCGGAGGTTGGGATGGCGGTGTCGATGAGCGCCTTGAAGAGCAAAGGTTGAATCAGCCCGACCCCGGTGCCAAGGATAGCCACGAAGATGAGCAGCGCAATTCGCGAAACCTGCTTTTTCAACTCCTCTTTCAGGAGGCCGAACGACCTTTTCGGCATGGCGCCTTCATATCCAGAGCGCATAGGATTCTCCCAACAGCCGGAAGCAGGCAAATAGAGACACCCGCATATCATAACATGCAGCGGCAAGGGAAGAGTTCAGGTCTTCTCAGAAGATGGAATCAGTTCGTAGAGCCGAGCCGCCACCTGCTCAAGCAGCCTTTATGGACCTCTGTCAGCTTGCCAGTGGGCAGTTTCTCCTGTACGATTGGCCCTTCGCGCAGGGGCCTGTGAAGATGTAGTCACGAAGAAGGTCAGTAGACGAGAAAGGGGCAAGGTGACAGGCGAAGAAGAAAACGGGCGCGCCCATGTGGGACGGAGTATGGCGGCCTGGCTGGCAGGTCTTGGCGCGGTTGCGGGGGCCGGCGCGGCTCTCGGCGGCTATGCGCTGCTGTATGAACCGTTCGACGTACGCGCGGAGCAGCTAACGGTGCGGCTGATGCGCGACCGGCGCGGTCTGCCCGACGAAGGGCTGCGCATTCTTCATATTTCCGATACGCACTTTCGCGGGGCCGATCGCCGTGAACACGCGAAGATCGAGCAGGTGCGCCGCGCCACCGCTGGCGCACAGTTCGATCTGCTGATTCATACAGGCGACTTCCTGCACAACGACGGCGGTCTGGAAAATGTCCTGGCACTTATCGACAGCATCCCAAGGCCGCGGCTCGGCGCGTTTGCCGTAACCGGAAACCACGATCATGTGGTCTACGAGATGAAAAAGGCGCTTCACTACTCGTGGCGGATCTTCCTGACGCGTGGAGGGGAGTGGGACGGCAGCTATTCTGGGAAACGCACAAGCACTCGCAGGGCGCGCTTAGGACGCCTTCTTCACTTTGCGCGCTATCTGCTCAACAACCGGTTCGACGGCGAGCCGAGCGGGGTCAACGACATTGCCGGCCTGCGCCGCGCACTGGAGGGACGCGGCGTTCAGTTCCTGGACAATCGGGCCGTACGGCTGGAGGGGACGGACACTTATCTCGTCGGCATCGAGGACTTGCTCCAGGGAGAACCCGACCTGCAAGGTGGACTTCAAGGCGTTCGGCCCGACGCGCCGACAATCCTACTATCACACAACCCGGACATCATCGCCATGCCTGCTGCCGGTCAGGCTGATCTGATCCTGTCCGGGCACACACATGGCGGGCAAATCGTGTTGCCTCTGCTTGGCCCTGTTTACACGCAAACGGAGCAACTGACCCGCAGCGAGGCTTCCGGCTACTGGCGACACGGGAAGACCCACGTTTACGTGCACCGCGGGTTGGGCGAGAGTATCCCAATCCGGATTGGTGCGCCGCCCCACGTCACCTTGCTGACGCTGCTGCCGGCGCCTGGGCGGGCCAGCAATCTCAGCGCGGCGCAGGCGCCCGTCAATTGCGGACGTTGATATTAACCTGGCAGGGCTCGGGGTAGTTGCTGCTCGCGTCGACAACGGTCAGCCGCAAGGTGTATGTGCCGTTGGGCTGGCCAGTGCTGTCAAAGTGGCCCAGTGTACCGTTCTCGACAGGCGGCCCTACAACGCCGCCGCTTCCGCTGCGGTCGCTGCCGTCAAACCAGGTGAAGCCGGCCGATGCGTCGGGGCCCGGTGCAAACTCAAGCTTGTAATAGTCGAACTGTTCATGCACGGCGCGCCCCGTGATCGGCACAACGCCGCTGACGGACTGATTGACCCCCGGCGAGGAGATTGCCAAGCGGCTGTCAGCACAGGTCACCGGCACGATTGGAGGCGGCCTGGGCGGTGGCTCGGGCTCCGGCGGAGGTTCCTGGGCCGGCTCCTCAGTCGGTGTGGGTGTCGGCGCGGGCGTTTCAGTGGCGGTGGGCTCCGGAGGCGGCGCCTCGGTTGCAGTTGGCTGGGGCGTATCGGTTGCAGTCGGGACCGGGGTGGGCGTTGCGGTCGGCGTTGCGGTTGGAGCCGGCGCCACAGCTGTCGCAACCGACGCGACGCCAGGTTCGCCATCGTTGGCGCTTGCCGAGCCTCCTGAACCGCCGGCCTGTCCGTTCGATTGGGACCGGTTATTGTCGGCCACGGCGGATATGCGTTCCTGGACGGTCGAGAAGATGACCCCGAACTGTCCGCTCATTTGTCGTATACCCCAGAACGCGATGAGAACGACGAGCACGATCAGGACCGCGGCCAGAACTGGCACCATCCAGTCCCGCATAGATTCGACGGATTCGGTAAAGCGCGTAGAAAAGGCCGTCTGCTCGAGGTCGACGTCCTGCGGACGGTAGTCCACCGGGCGTGTCGGAGGCAGCCGCACCCCTGTGCTGGTGCCCGCCAGCGTTCGCGACAGGCTGCTGTCGACCATTGACCGGCGGCGGTCGACCATCTGATTAGGGTCCAGATTCAGATAGTAGGCATAATTGCGCAGAAAACCGCGCCCTACGACTTCACCAGGCAGAAGATGCCACTCATCGGCTTCAATGGCGGCCAGGTATTTCTGACGGATGCGCGTCGCGTGTTCGACTTCGGCCAGCGGTATACCGGCGCTCTCGCGACGGTCGCGCAGGATCGCGCCCAAAGACTGGAGCGCGGGCGCGCCGGGCGCCATGGCATCAGCTCCGCCTTCTGGAGATTGGGTTGGAGACCCCCGGAAAATGGCACTCTCACTCATAATCAGAATCTATTCTACACGGGAGAATACTATCTTTCAAACTCCGCCAAGGACTACTGGAGGCACGGCCGATGCAGGCGAAGCGGCGCGGCCCGGCAGTCGTCCGCGTTTGCATAGGGGGTTATTGACAGTTCCCCACCTACCGGTACAATGCGAACAGTCCGATCGTTGTAGCACGCCCGGGAAAAGATGCGCATAGCTTTGATTCGCAGGTTACAGCGACTGTTCTTCTTATTCAGTTTCGTCCTCGTTGCAGGGGTTATCATTCTGGCTGTGAGAAGTGCTCGCATCCTTCTGCCCCGCCAGATTGAACAGGTCACCGTCATAACGCCGACGCCGGAGCAGGATACCGTCCCTTCGCTCACGGTCGCTCTGCTCAGTGGCCATGCCGGGTACGACTCGGGGGCGATCTGCGGTGACATGAACGCTCCGACAATCAAGGAAGTCGATGTCGTCGCGCGCATCGTCGAACTGGTGCGCGTTCAGCTGGAAAGTACGGGCCTGGACGTGTTGATCCTGGAGGAGTACGATGCCCGATTGACAAACCTGGACGCAGCGCTCATGTTGAGCCTGCATGCCGACAGCTGCATTTTTGTCAACGGTTACAAAGCGGCCTACCCGTACAACAGCGCCATCCCCTTGACAGAAAGAAAGATGCTCGCCTGCATCGACAAGCACTACGCCGCCCATACAGGACTGTCGTTCCACCCATCGGTCACCGACGAGATGACCCGTTACCACGCGTTTCGCAAAGTCCTGCCCGGCACGCCGACTGTGATTTTGGAGATGGGCTTCCTGGGCGGCGACGCACACCTGCTTACGCAGGAACCGGAGCGCGTCGCCGCGGGCATCACAGAGAGCATCAACTGCTTTCTGGCCGGCGCTGAGAAGGCAGAGTGAACCCGCTTCGCTGCGCGCTTCCAGGACTGAGCGCTCCAGCATCCCGCAAAACAGTTTAGCGCTCTGCCTCCGCCTTGGCTGCCTTGTCAATCGACCATCGATACATATAGAGCTCGTGGGAGTAGATACGGTCAAGCCAGGGCTTGACGACAACCTCCTGCGCGAAATAGAGAAGGGGGATTATCCCGACGATATCGTTAATGAGCAGCATTTCTGCCTGCTTGTAGAGTGCAAGCTGCTCAGCTGGCGGGGCAGTCTGGGCGGCGATGGTGGCATCATTGAGCTGTCGCACCAGCTCCCCGACCTGCGGGTCGTCAAAGGAGAGCAGCGTCGCATTGCTGCCCTGGGTCGGGTTGAAGACCTCATGGACCCAGTTGTTGGCGTGGGGATAATCGGCGCACCAGCCGAAAAAGTAGAGGTCGGGCTTGTTCTCCAGCGGCGCCTGGGGACGCAGGCTGTAGAGAAACGCGCCCCAGTCCATATACTCGAATTCAAAAGTTATCTGAGGAAAAGCGGCGCTCCACATCTCTGTGACGGCCAGCACAGCGGCGTTATGCTCTTCGAAGAGGAGGAGACTGAGTCCCTCGCCGCGCGGAAAGCCGGCGTCGGCCATCAGTTCCTGCCCCATCTCTACGGCGGCGGCGTAGCCCAGGCCGCCATCCTCTTCAGCTACCGCCCAGGGAGCAATATCGGGGTCACCGGGCTGCGGCGCACCAAAATTGAGCGGGTTGGTAAAAGTATTTGCCGGTATCTGACCGCCTTTGAGGGTCTCTTCGACGAGGGTATTGCGGTCCACCGCCATTGAGAGCGCGCGCCGCACCCTGACGTCGCTGACCGCCTCGCGCTGGGTGACAAAGCCGAAGTAGTAGGAGCAGTTGCTGGCGAAGTTCCTGTACTCGGCGGCAAGTTCGGAGCCGGCTGCGGTCACACTGTCCAACGACTCCAAAGGAACGTTCGCCCAATCGAACGCATTTCTTCGGTACAAGGAGAAAGCGCTCGAATCATCATAATCCAAAGCGATATTGATTACCTCGATGTTGCCAGCCACATCGGCCAATTCGGCCCAGCCGTACCAGAACGGATTGCGAACGAGCTGAATCCTATCGCTGTGCTGCCACAACGCCAGGACATACGGGCCGTTGTTCTGCATGATGCCGGCTTCGGTCCAGCCGTCCTGCTCTGCCTCGATTAGCCATCTGGGCATTGGGCGGGCAACCGTCATGCTGACGATCTGGGGAAAGAAAGTTGCGCCGTAAGTCAGGGTGAACTCAACCGTGAAGTCATCGAGCGCAACCACGCCGACCTCTTCAAAGGAACCTTCCCCGGTGTGGGCCTCCTGGCATCCGACGATCACATACAGAATGTAGGCAGAATCGGAAACGGTCCTGGAATCGCAGCTCCGCTGGACCCCGTTGACTACGTCGTGGGCATTGACGATTCGAGGGAGGCCGGCGTCGTCGAGCACTTGCACAACCTCGCCCTCCTGATAGGTAACCCAGGGGACGTCTTCGCGCAGCGTAAATGTCCAAACGGCGCCGTTTTCGCTGGATACCCAGCTCGCGGCCAGCTCCGGCTCCGGCTCGCGCGTCTCCGGGTCCAGTTCGGTCAACGACAGCATCACCTCATTAAGGACTTGGATTGATGCGGAATCGCCTGCCAGGGCGGGATCCAGGGTGGGCGGCTCAGTTCCGAGGTTCCAGTCCAGGGTAACCGGTCCCTGGAGAATTTCCGCACGCACTCGTTCAGCGTGCGAATCCTGTTGCGTCGTGTAGTCCGGATGAACAGGAGGGCAAGCAGCCAAGAGGAATGCCGCGGCAAGCAGAGTGCACACCAACGGAAAGACACGACCGTGATCAGACATGGTGTTTCCCACCTTTGATCTTTTCATCGCACGTGCAGGGATTTGGGGATAAACGCGCCACCGAATTTCCCAATAGGAAACTCAGAGACTGTCGCGAGGTGGCGCAAGAAATTAAGAAAACGACGACCGGCCCGCTTGCCGGAAGCCGGGGCAGACGCTGCGGATGAGAGTCAGAGCGCGCGGGGAGGAAAGGGTGGCAGGGATGCGAGCGACGCGAATCCCTGCCCTAATACGTCATGCCGTGACGGCGACCGGCTGGCCCTTTTCGTCAAGACCCTTTACTTTATCGTAGAGGAAGCAGGCGACATGGTGCCCGTCGCCCAGGTCGGTGAACTCGGGTTCATATTGGTGGCAGACATCCATCGCCTGGGGACAACGGGTGTTGAAGTTACAGCCGGTGGGCGGTTCAGCGGGGCTGGGCACATCGCCTTCGAGAATGATGCGCTGCCGTTTCTTTTCGATCTGCGGGTCGGGAATGGGCACGGCAGAAAGGAGCGCCTGCGTGTACGGGTGCATGGGGTTTTCGTACAGTTCCTCTCGACCGGCCAACTCGACGATCTTCCCCAAGTACATGACTGCGATGCGGTCGGATATGTGGCGCACGACCGAGAGATCATGGGCGATAAAAAGGTAAGTCAGGCCCAGATCGTTCTGCAGGTCCTCGAGCAAGTTGATGACCTGCGCCTGAATCGAGACGTCCAACGCCGAAATAGGCTCGTCGCAGACGATAAATGACGGGTTCACCGCCAGGGCGCGAGCCACACCGATGCGCTGCCGCTGGCCGCCGGAGAATTCGTGGGGATAGCGATTGATAAAGTATGGATTCAGGCCCACAATTTCGAGAAGCTCCTGCACCCGCTGTTGCTGTTCGCGTCGGTTGCCGCCAATTTTGTGGACTTCAAGCGGCTCCCCAACGATGCTGCCGACGGTCATGCGCGGGTTGAGTGAAGCGTAGGGGTCTTGAAAGATCATCTGCATGCGGCGGCGCATTCGGCGCAAGTCGCCGCTGTTGATCTTCGTGAGGTCCTGTCCTTCGAAGATCACCTCTCCGGCGGTCGGTTCGTAGAGTTGCAGAATGGCGCGCCCGGTCGTGGATTTGCCGCAGCCGGACTCTCCGACCAGGCCGAGGGTTTCGCCGCGCATCAGTTCAAAGGTGATGCCGTCAACGGCCTTGATGCTCCCAACCTGCCGCTGCAGAATGATGCCGCGCGTGATCGGGAAATGCATCTTCAACTCCTGCACGCTCAACAGCACCTCATCCTGGCCTGTTTCCTGTGCAGCCGCAACGTCTCCGTTGTCAGAATTCTGAATGCTCATGCGACGGCCTCCACCTGTTCATCGGCGCTAGTATCATAGATTTCGACTTCAGACAGGTCGACCCAGCAGGCGGTCTTGCGCACGGCATCGATCGCTGTCAAGGGCGGGTTCTCTTCGTGGCATTTGTCAACCACGAAGGGGCAGCGGGGCGCAAAGGGACAACTCTGCGGTGGGTCAAGCAGATCGGGCGGCAGGCCTTCAATCGGAATCAGCCTCCGCTGCCTGCCAAGGTCCAGCCGAGGAATTGAACGCAGCAAGCCGAGCGTATACGGATGTCGGGGATGGCCGTAAATTACGTCGACAGGGCCCTCTTCAACGATGAAACCGGCATACATCACCAACACACGGTCGGCCATGCCGGCGACAACGCCGAGGTCGTGCGTAATCCAGATAATGGCCATGCCCAGCTCGGTCTGCAGCCGCCGCACAAGATCGACGATCTGGGCCTGAATCGTAACGTCGAGCGCGGTCGTCGGCTCGTCGGCGATGAGCAGTTGCGGGTTGCAGCTCAGGCCCATCGCGATCATCACGCGCTGACGCATGCCGCCGGAAAACTGGTGCGGGTAGTCGTCCAGCCTGGCTGAGGCATCGGGAATGCCGACCAGTTCCAGCAGCTCGACAGCCCTTGCGCGGCTTTCCTCGCGGTTCATGTTCAGATGCAGTTCAAGCGACTCGGTTATCTGGCGGCCGATCGTCAGCACGGGATTGAGTGACGTCATCGGGTCCTGGAAGATCATCGCAATGCGGTTGCCGCGAATCTGGCGCAACTCTTCTTCTTTGAGCTGCAACAGGTCCTGGCCGTCAAAATTCACTTCCCCGTTGACGATCTTCCCGGGCGGTTCAGGGATCAGCCGGATCAGAGACATGACGCCGACACTCTTTCCGCTGCCCGATTCGCCTACGATCGCGACCGTCTCGCCCTCGGCGACCTCATAGCTGATGCCGTTGACCGCGTGGACGATTCCATCCTGGGTGAAGAACTGCGTCTGGAGATTGCTGACTTCAATCAGGTTGGCCATGACTCTCTCTTTCCTATTCCGATGTCGCTGCTCTCGATTGAGCGTAGTGAATGTGCTATTCTAACAACGGCCAAGCTCTTTGTCAATTCAGAAAAACGCGGGGAAAACCGTTTGGCAGAAACGGTGCCGGGGACGCGAAAATTCACGCCTCCAGCCAGTCCCGCAGCACCGCGATCTGTTCCATCACGGCGCGTCGACTGGTCCCGCCGGCCGCGTCGCGCTGCTCCACACTGCGCTCGTAGCTCCAGATTTCGGCCGCATCCTCTTCAAATGCCGCGTGCAGAGAGCGCAGCGCCGCCAGCGGCAACTCCGATAGCGCAATCCCCTCGGCCTCCGCCCGCGCGACGGCCGCACCCGCAATGTGATGCGTTTCCCTGAACGGCACACCCTTGCGCACCAGGTACTCTGCCAGGTCGGTCGCCAGCAGCTCCGGTGTCAACGCAGCGGCCATGCCTTCAGGATGAACGGTCAAGGTAGCCAGTACCCCGGCAGCGATCGGCATTGCACCCGCCAATGTCGCCATGGCGTCAAACAGCGGCTCTTTGTCCTCCTGCAGGTCCTTGTTGTAGGTGCTGGGCAGCCCTTTCAACGTCATCAGCAGGCCGCTCATGTCGCCGAAAACCCGGCCCGCTTTGCCGCGCAGCAGCTCAAGCGAGTCGGGGTTCTTCTTTTGCGGCATCAGGCTGCTGCCGGTGCTGTAGGCGTCCGCCAGCGTCACAAACCCGAACTCGTTGCTGCTGTAGACGATCAGGTCCTCGGCCCAGCGGCTGACGTGCAGCATCGTCATCGTCGCCCAGAAAAGGGCCTCGGCCGCAAAATCGCGGTCGCTCACCCCGTCCAGGCTGTTGGAGGTAGGCGCGTCAAAGCCGAGCTCCTGCGCCAGCCAGTCGCGGTCGATCGGGAATGGATTCCCGGCCAGCGCGCCGTTGCCCAGCGGAAGCAGGTTGACCCGGCGCAGCAGATCCTGCAAGCGCTCGGCATCGCGCTGCCACGCCCAGGCGTAGCTCAGTAGCCAGTGGCTCCAGCGGATTGGCTGGGCCGGCTGCAGATGCGTATAACCGGGCATCAGCAGCTCGATCTCGCTTTCGGCGCGCTCCGCCGCCACGCCGATCAGGGTCCGCAGCTGCCCGGCGCGCGCCTGCAGCTCCTCGCGCAGCCACAGCCGCAGGTCGGTCGCCACCTGGTCGTTGCGGCTGCGGCCGGTGTGCAGCTTGCCCGCCACCGCGCCGATCAGTTCGGTCAGACGGCGCTCATTGGCGGTGTGAATGTCCTCATCGCCCGGCTGAACGACGAAACGGTCGCTCCGCCACTCCTCGGCGACCCTTTCCAGGCCGGAGACGATCAGCGCGGCCTCGTCACCGGTCAGCAGCCCGGCCCTGGCCAGCGCCCGCGCATAGACCTGGCTGCCGTGGATGTCGGCCTGCCACAACCGCCAGTCGAAGCCGATCGAGGCGTTGAACGCCTCCATCAACGGATCGAGCGCGTCGCTGAAGCGCCCGCCCCATAGCTTTGTACTCACTTTGCCTTTCTCCCAACTGCCCCATTCATTCGGCCCGGCATCAGTATTCCCCAGTCCCGGCAGGCACCGAGATTCGAGGCTGATATTCGGCAACCGACGAACGGAAACCAACCGTGCCCCGCGTTCGTTTCACCCACCATACGATCAACAGAGTGCCGACAGCCATGGCTGCAACACCGATCAGTCCGGCCTCCGGCCCGAACACACCGCCGGTCCACAGTTCGGGACCTCCCTGCTCCACCGCGATGAAGGTCGTGAGATTGGCCGTCGTTCCACTTACCGGTAAGCCGAAGACATTGCCCTGGAAGAAATTCCAGGTGATATGCAGGCCAATCGGAATCGCCAATTCGTCGGTCAGCAGATAGGGCAATCCCAGCAAGAGACCGGCCAGACAAAGATAAAACGTGCTGACCGCCGACGCGCTTGGATTGCCGGCATGGAGAAGCCCGAATACCGCCGCGGAAATCAGCAGCGCCAGCAGCATCGCCAATTTGCGGCCCAATGGATTGAAGCTGAGACCCTCGGCCAGATTCTTCATTAGATAGCCGCGCACCATCAGCTCTTCATAGATGCCCACCATCAGAAAGAGGGTCAGGGGCCAGGCGAGCGCCGTCCAGAAGGGCAGCGGCAAACGGGTATAGAATGTACTCTTGATTGTAATCCAGCCCAGGGCCAGCTCAACAAGGAAGACCATTAACATCAACAGCCCACCCAGAACCAGACCGAAGCACAGGTCCCGCCACCAGGCAGCCGTGAACTGCAAGCCGAGATCGGAAACGGGACGGCGGTCGAAGAATCGGGCCGCAAAGAGGGTCGGCAACACCCATGCGAGCGCGCCCAGGACCACGATAGCCAATTCGCGACCGAGGCGCCTTTGGGCGGCGGAGCCGGCATCGCTCATCGCAGATTCCTGACCGGCCCCGGGGAGAAGGCCCTGCAACGAGAACAGCGCCAGGCCAGCGGCGGCCAGCAGCAGCACGTAGAGTACCAGCCGCCAAAGCGCCCGCGGGCGCCTGTCTACAGGATTCCAGAAGAGCTGCTGCAGTTTGCTCATCCACTGATAATGGCTTGCCCGCACGCAGCATGAGCGCCGGTTCCCTGGCGCCAGGCGGCAAAGAGCGGGAAATGACGGTTCAACCGATAGAACGTCGGCCCTCAGTCCTCCGAAGGCGGCCGGTATTCGGCCAGTGAGAGCGAAAGACCAAGAGGGCCGCGCGTTCGTTTCACATACCAGACTACGGCCAGGGAGCCGACGATCATGGCGATAAGGCCGAGCAATCCGGCCTCGGGCCCGAATCCGCCCCCGGTCCAAAGGTCGGGGCCTCCCTGGACAGTATCTACGATGGTCGTCCGCATCACGGTATTCCCGCTGACCGGAAACCCAAAAACGTTACCCTGAAAGAAGTTCCAGGCGACGTGAATCCCGATCGAGAGGGCCAGTTCGCCTGTCAACATAAAAGGCAAACCCAGAAATAGGCCTGCCAGAGTGATCTTGAAAGTCGTATAGGCCGTCGCACCGGGGTTGGCGGCGTGAATCAGGCCGAACAAAATGGACGAGATTATCCAGCCCAGAAAAACGGCGTTTCTGCCGCTCAACCGTCCGAAATTGAAACCTTCGGCGATGTTTTTCAACTGATAGCCGCGGAATACGAGTTCCTCGTAGGCGCCCACGAGGATGAACAGGACCAGGAAAAGCAGGAAGCTTGCGGCAAAAGGAAGTGGCAGGACGGTAAGGAAAAGGCTTTCAACCGTGACCCACCCCATGGCCAGCTCGAAGACAAAGATGGCGCCGATCAGGAGGGCGCCGAGGAGCAGCCCGAAGAGAAGGTCGCGCAGCCAGCGGGCGTTCCAGACAATGCCGTAGTCGCTGAAACTGCGGCGGTCCAGCAGTTTGGCCGCCAGGATGGTAACGAAGACGTATACCAGGCCGGTCAGTAACTGGGCGGCCATGGCGGATAAGGGGTTGGGCCCGCTGCCATTGCTGCCTTGAATGGCTGAAACTACAGGGCGTAGGATGGCAGATACGAGTTGCAGTCCGACAAAGATGACAGCGAAGTGCACGACCACGCGACAGAAGGCACGCAGCCGCCTGTCGGTGGGATTCCAAAAGACCTCTGCAATCTCTTGCACGACTGACTCCTTTTTCAGTGGGGGACCCTGTGTGCATTAGTATACAGGACAACACTGCCAGACGGGACTCGACGACATCACGAACTGAAGATGAATAACAGAAAGAGCCGCTATTTGTCCCGGCCGATACCGAATGCAAACCAAGGAAAGACATGAAAGACAAGGTTTTTGAAGAGAAAGCAGCGACACCCCTTCTCGATTTGGCCGACTGTATAAACGAGACCTGCCCCTGGTCCGGCGGCCGCGTGCAGTCCGACTCGCTCACTTTATTCAACGGCCGCGTGGTGGGATTCTGCAATCCGGGCTGCCGCGACCAATTTGAATGCCCGGTTCGCCATTTCGATTGAGCCTTGTCAAAAAGCAAATCCCGATGCCGCATTGTCCACGGCTCAATCGCTGGCGCGGGACAGTGCAACTTCAACAGCCGGAGCAGCAGAAACGACAGATGGAGAACCGTGGCAAAGAGACCACAAGAGAAGGCAGGCTGAGAGAGTCTGCGGGCAGTGAAGCGAGGCCTCGCCGGCGGCGCGGGCTTAACGAATGGCAGGACCTGATCACCGAGCAGCTTGATGACGCCGCGTCCAAAGGCGCATTCAACAACCTGCCGGGGTCAGGGCGGCCCCTGCGCCTGAACGAGCATCCCAACGAGCCGTCCGATGTGCGCATGGCCAACAAACTGCTCAAGGACAACGATCTGACGCCGGCCTGGATTGGCGACCGCAAGGCGCTTCAGAGCGAAATCGAGGCGCTCCGCACGGCAATGCTTAACGAGTGGACCCTGACATGCGCCCGCGCAAACGCGCCAGGGACCGATGCGGAGGCGCTCGAAAGCGGCTGGAAGCGAACGCTGCATCGCTGGGAAGAGCAGATCGCCGCCCTCAACCGCCGCATTGCCGACCTCAACATCACCCTCCCCATCTGGCGCATGGAACTCCACCGGCTGCGGCTGGACGAGGAGCTTGAACGGATCGGCGCGGCACGTACCCTGGCAAAAGACAAGCGGTAGCCGGTCCTGCGCACCGTACTCTCAACCCCTGCGGACAAACCGCCCCGGCGTCGCACCGGTGTGCGCGCCGTCTCGCAACACCCGCTCGCCGTTGACCCACACGTCCTGTACGCCGACCGACAGTCGATGTGAATCGGTAAAGGTGGCGCGGTCGCCGATCGTTTGCGGATCGAAGAGCGCGACGTCGGCATGGAAGCCGGCCCGCAAATGTCCCCTTTTGCGCAGGCCCAGCCGGTCGGCCACGGCGCCCGTCATCTTGCGCACCGCATCCTCCAGCGTGAGAAGCCGTTCCTCGCGCACAAATCGACCCAGTACGCGCGGGTATGTACCGTAGGCGCGAGGATGCGTGGGGCCGAGTTCTGCGGCCCAGGCCGGGTCCACCCCGGCCGCGTCGCTTGAAATCTTGACCCACGGCAGCGGCAGCTGCGCGCGCATGTTCTCCTCGCTGATCGAAAGGAAAATCGTACCGATACGCTGCCCTTCCGCGCGCAGCAAGTCGATGACGCAGTCCAGCCAGTCCTGCCCCCGCTGCGCCGCGATCTGCGCCAGGTTCATACCTACATAGCGCTGGTTCTCCGCCTTCTGGAAGCCCACCGGCAAGACGCCGGCCGCGCCGCCGCGTGTAGCCAGCTTTCCCTGCGCGCCCTCTCCAGCAAGCACCTCAGCGCGCAGGCGTGCGCGTGTGCCGGCGTCCTCCAGGATTTGGAAGAAATCGCCGTCTGCCGCGGTCCACGTCGGCAATAGAGATGACAGCCCGGTACCCGACGCGTCGTAGGGATACATGTCGGCGGTCACGTCCAGTCCCTGCGCGCGCGCCTCCTCGATCCGGGCGATCACGGAGGGCATCTTATGCCAGTTGGGGGTGCCCGATGCCTTCAGATGATAGATCTCCACCGGCAGATCGGCGCGGCGGCCTATCGTCAGCGCCTCCTCCAGCCCCTCGAAGAACCGTGCGGCTTCGGAGCGCAAATGCGTGATGTAGAGGCCATGATAGCGGCTCACCACTTTGCAGACCTCGACCAATTCGTCGGTATCGGTGTAGGCATCCGGCGGATAGATGAGGGCATAGGAGACGCCGAAGGCGCCGTCCTCCATCGCCTCGGCCATGGTGCGCCGCATCAACGCCAATTCATCGGCGGAGGGCCGGCCCATCTCCATGCCCTTGCCGACATGGCGAAGGGTCCCGCCGCCAAGAAAGGAGCCGATGTTGGGCGAAACACCGGCGGCCTCGACGTCGCGCAGCCAGTCGCCGAAGCCGGTCCAGCCACGCATCTTCTCGCGCCACCCGTCGCTGATCGGCATGGACAGGATGGCGTTGTCCATCGGGTCGGTGTGGCGGCCCGCGACCGGCGCCGGTGTCCAGGCCTCGCCCATGATCTCCGTCGTCACACCCTGTGTGATCTTGGAGAGACAGCGCCCGTCGATCATCAGCGACAGGATCGAATGGCTCTGAATGTCAATAAACCCGGGGCAGGCGACGAGACCGGTGGCGTCCACAACTTCGCTGCAAGTTTGGGTGTTGACGGCGCCCGGCGCGGCGACGGGCTCGATGCGGTCGCCCTGCAGGAGCAGATCGCCGTAGCGCCAGGGGTTGCCTGTGCCGTCGACGATGCGGGCGTTGCGGATGAGGGTGAGGGACTCGGTCATGGGATGTTGTCAGGAATCCTGAAACGCGTCGTAGAGGAGCCGTCCAATGCATCCGAAGGCGCTGTCGACCGCGTTCGGCCTCTCTTTGCTCGCAACCGGGTCGTCTTTCACCGCTTCGTCATCCCAGCGGGAAAAGACGGTGACGGCCACGTGGGCGTTGACGCCGGCGTAGATGATCCCGCTGTCGTTGCGGATGCCGGGCAGCGTGCCGGTCTTGTGGGCGCAGCGCGTGCCTGGTGGCAGATAGCGGGGCAGGCGATCGTTGAGCTGCTGCTTGAGCAGAATCTGCAACATGCCGTCGCAGGCGGCGCGGCTGACGATTTCGCCGCGCCAGATACGCGCCAGCAGCTCCGTCAGCGCGGCTGGCGTGCCCACGTCGTTGTCAGCGCCCAGGCTGTAACAGCGTCCCGCGCGATTGCGCGGCGCGGTCGCCAGCGCCAGCATGTCCTGAGTCGGGTCGCCGGAAGGCAGCAGGTCGTCAAAGATCTCTCGGATCGTCATCGGCACGTGAATGTCGGTCAGGCCCAGGCGGTGCATGGTACGCGTTACGCTGCCTTCTCCCAGCCGGTGCATCACCATGTCGGTGGCCGTGTTGTCGCTGATAATGATCATCAGCGTCAGCAGATCGCGCACGGTCGGCGCCAGGCCGTCCTCGAAGAAGACGAGTATGCCGGTGGGCAGATTCTTCTCGGCCGTGGTCAGCTGCCAGCGATCGTCGAGCGCAAAACGCCCTTCTTCGATCTGCCGGAAGGCCTCCACGAGCACAGGGATCTTGAGCACGCTGCACATCGGAAAGACGCGCCCGGCGTCGATCTCGATCCTCTGATCGGACTCCAGATGACGCGCGCTGAAGGCCATCTCCGCGCCGCAGTCGTCGATGATGCCGCGAATCTCGTTTTCAAGAGTCATACGTTGATTTCCTTGGCGGGCCGGACCGCTTTCGACAGCCTCTACGGCATGAAATTCTTGAGATAGCGCCCGCTCTGCACGAGCGAGGCTTTGCGGCTTTCGAGCGAATCTTCGTAGGCGCGGTCCTCGACCTCGATGCAGACCGGCCCGTCGTAGCCCACGTCGCTCAGAACCGAGAAAAACTGGCCCCAGTCGATGTCGCCCAGGCCGGGCAGCTTCGGCACGTGGAACTCGAGCGGTGTCGCCATAATGCCCACGTCATCGAGCCGGCGCCTGTCGAGACGCACATCCTTGGCGTGTACATGGAACAGCTTGTCGGTAAACTCCCGCATCGGCTTGAGATAGTCCATGTGCTGCCAGATCATGTGCGAGGGATCGTAGTTGAGGCCGAAATGATCGCTGGGGATGTCGGCGAACATGCGCCGCCAGATCGCCGGCGTATGCGCCAGGTTCTTGCCGCCGGGCCACTCGTCCTGCGTGAAGGCCATCGGGCAGTTTTCGATGCCGATCTTGACGTTGCGGTCCTCGGCAAAGCGGATGAGCGGCGTCCAGACTTCCAGAAAACGCGGCCAGTTGTCGTCGACCGATTTGGTCCAATCGCGTCCGATGAAGCTGTTCATCACGCCGACGCCCAGCAGCTCCGCGGCCGCGATCACCTGTTTGATGTGGTCGATGCAGGTCTGCGACTCGTCGGCGTCGGGGGACAACGGGTTGGGATAGTAACCGAGCGCGCTGATGGTGATGCCGGCGGCGTCGACGAGGGCGTTGACCTGGTCGGCGTCGGCCTTGGTGAAGCCGACCACGTCAATGTGGGTGACGCCGGCGTAGCGGCGCTCCGCCTTGCCCGCCGGCCAGCACATCAGCTCGACGGTGGCAAAGCCACTGGCCGCGGTGAACTCGACGACCTCTTCGAGCGAGAGGTCGGGCAGAATGGCGCTGGCATAGCCTAGTTTCATCATTGGGTTTTGTCTCCTTATGGGTGTCGAGGGACTCCCTTACGGAATCATAAAAAGTGTCGCAGAATTTGTCGGCATTTACCCTGACTGCAAGAGATTCATGCGATCGGCTTCTGCAAGCCAGCGAATTGTGCCGTCAGTATCGAATGCCTTGGCCCCATAGCCTACTTCCAAGAGTGCTTCAGGCAAAAGGTGATCGTATTTTTCAGTCCGTGTGTCCTCTATCAGTTGGGAAAGATCTGTATTATTTGCCCGCCTATCCTCAACAGTGGTCTTCAGGCATTCCAAGACAGCCGCATGAGAAGAATCTACGATCTCTATGACTCCTGCAAAGCTACTTGCTTTTAATCCGGCCCGTACCAAGAGGATGGTCAAAGTATTGACGATCTTATCCCCCATCCATGGAACCAAGTATACATGACTTCCGTGGCAATAAATTCGTCTGTCCGCCAAATTCATATCTCGAAATGCGTTTAGCCCTTCCCGAAACAGCTTCCTCGCTGTGTCATCCATGAAGTCAACCATTCTCCCCTGGACCTCAACCCGGTAGTCTCCTTCCAAGTAGAGCTCCAGCATTTCCTGGCGGACAAGATCATGTACCGACATACCATGGCCGGGAAATGCGGGAGGAGCACCCCCCGCCGTGGTAGCCACAGAGATGACTTTTCTCTCTATATCAATATCCAGGATCTTCCAACGCCTGCCACCAAAAACAATATGCTGTCCGGGCACCACCGGTGAGTCAAGGGGTAGAGTACCCAGAACTCTTCCACCTTGTTTGACGATAATCCTGAATTCCTGCGGTGTGTGAAAGACCGAATAAAAAGTATAGTGATTTACCAGTTTCTCACCCTGTTCTGCGAGCACCAGTTCACCGCTGGACAGTTGAGCTATCAGACATTTTTGCCCCATATCCGTGAGCAATATCTTGAAGTGCTCCACCGAAATCTTGTCGAAGGGGCCTGAATTGCACAGCAGCGACCATAGTTGGTCCGCTCGAACTCCTCCCCACTGGGCCACGGTCGCAAGTATCTGGTGCAATAGAGTCGAAAAGTGAAACAGTCCTGTGTCTGCCGGCTCGTACCACTGTCTAAGGAGCAGACGGATCATCGCCACGCTCTGTAGCAGCCTCAAGCGAAGCTTGTCGGAAAGGTTTGCGTTCGCCGTCAGTTCTCTCTCGGCAATATACATGCGTAGTATTGCCGGGTCGCCACGGCGACCCGAACGCCCCAGTCGCTGCCGGAGGCTAGACACAGAGTGGGGAGCCGTGACTTGAGCAATCGAGTTTACTTTGCCGATGTCTATTCCGAGTTCCAATGTCATTGTACAGATGGCAGTTGTAGGTAAATTCTCCTTTTGAAGTCGAAGTTCCAGAGCGCCGCGAAGCTCTTTTGAAAGTGAACCATGGTGGGGGAAAAACTCGTTAGGCAGAAAACTGCCTTCACACAGGTCGCGCAGCAGCGCCGCATACAGTTCAGTTCTCCAGCGGCTGTTGGCAAAGACGAGATGAGAATCACCCCGCAGAACCTCAAAGAGATCACTTGCAATCTGTTGATCTGTGGGTGCTGCTAAATCGCTGATATCCTGCGTATCATTGGAAGCGGGATCAATGTACCCACGCACTTGCATTTTCAGATCGCTTCGGCCGTCCGAGTCGATTACTAATTTGCAGGGAAATGCATTATCTGGTCTCAGGGATCGCTGAACACTATCCATGTCTCCCAATGTAGCGCTTAGCGCCAAGCGAGGGATTGGGGTCTGTTGCCTTTGGAGAAGATGCTCAAGTCGGGTCAACAGAGATTGGAGATGGTGGCCGCGTTCGAAGCCAAAGAAGGCATGGTATTCGTCAATAACGACATACTTCAGTGACTCAAATGCTGCCCGTACCCATCCGGCATCCCGAATAAGCCGTGCTTCGAGGGACTCAGGGGTGATGAGCAATATGCCTTCCGGCAGTCGCTTGGCCGCTGTCTTCTTGGACTGGGGGCTGTCGCCGTGCCAAGGAGTGACTCGCATGTCCAACATCTCGCAGAGACTCTCCAGCCGGCGAAATTGATCATTGATCAATGCCTTCAACGGGCTAATGTACAGGATGCCAAAACCATCCGTTTCCCCGGCGATTGCACTGCAGGCGGGAAGAAAGACAGCCTCCGTCTTTCCGCCAGCAGTCGGTGCGCTGATTACAACATCGGACTTGCCGGAGAGTATCGGCTTAATGGCGCTCTTTTGGATATCCCGAAGATCCCTCCATCCCTGCTTGTAGACCCATTTCTGAACAGCTGGATGCAAGAGTGAGAACTCGTCGTTTTTCATTGCAGAGTGAAACTGGCCAAGCCGTCTGTGGAATCGTCCAATGCGGGCATATCGCTGGGGCTATCTTCATTAATTTCAACCGAACCGATTAAGTCACTCCATGACATATCCTTGTTTTGCTCCAAGACCGACAACATGTCGGCAAATGCCTTAATTGTATTGCGAGGTGTTCGGAAATATGCATCGCCTATCGTGTTGCTGCAGTGGTGCAGAAATGCTTCCAAGGCCTCATCCGGAACCAGATATTGCGATTCGTCGCCTGAAGCGAATACGCGCCTGATGTTCTGAAGTAGGATATAGAGTTCCTCAGGCGTCAGGTTGGCCAACCGAAGTGTAGGTGAAGAGTAATCGACAACGCCGGCCTTTTGCGCAAAACTATTCTCGGCCAATCGCGATTGTAACGCCTCGTAGCTATATAGTCCTCTGCGGGTGTCGAGGAGAAATTCGGGCGTACCTCCCATCAAGAATCCCATGTTTTCGGCAGTGCCTTGAAGACAGTCGTTGAGTATCCACAGAATCTGTTCGTAGTTCGACAGGCGGGCCTGCGTGTTGCTCAGCTTGTAGAGGTTTACCATCTCGTCCAGGCAGACCAGCAGACCTTGATACCCAGCCTGCCTCACAAGCAGACTCATGATCTTCAGATTGCTATAAAATGACGAATCTGCGATGAAGTTGCGTACTCCAAGCGCCTTACGGGCATCAGTCTTTGTTGTGAATTCCGCGCGCAGCCAGCGGACAGCGTTTGTCTTAAGATCGTCATCATCAGCCTCATGTCCGTGCCAGTACGCTTCGATTACCTTGGCGAAATCGTACCCGCCGACATGCTCGGAAAGGGTCGCCAGACGATCCTGAATGACGGCAGAGACTGAAGTCCCTGATTCTTCGGCCTCCTTTGCGGCATTGTTGACGAATCTCTCAACTATCGAGGTCAGAGCATTGCCCTGTGGTCGAGTTCTCGTCGCCATGTTGCGCATGAGTTCCGAGTAAAGACTCCTGGCTTGGCCTGCGGATGCATGAATCCTCCTATCAGGTGACAAGTCCGCGCTGACTGACACCAACTGTTTTTCGAGAGCGATTGACCTGACTACATTGAGAAAAAAGGTCTTGCCCGAACCGTATTCGCCAATGACCAGGCGAAACGCGGACCCGCCCTGTGCGATTCGATCTATGTCCTTGTTTATGGCTTCCAGTTCGTTTACGCGTCCTACCTGTATATGTTGGATGCCGACTCGGGGAGATACACCTGCCTTGAGGGACTGGATGATTGAGTCCCGATCTCTGTGTCTGATTCGCGTTCGTTTTATGGTCATGGCAACTGCTTTTGTCCCTGCATTGCGGCTATCTCATCGACAAGCTCGATATCGACATAGACGGTACTACCATCTTCAATCAGGGGTGCGTCGACGTTTTCGAATGCCCAATCATTGATCGTCTCAACAGCCCCGTCGGTCATTAGTTGCAGACTCTTGCAGAGTTCTTCCACTTCCTCGTAGTTCCACTGTGACTTGGAAATGAGCTTGACGTACAGCTGTTGATGCTGTTCATCCAGTCCCGCAATTGACCCGTTCTTCGACGGCGCCTCCGGCGGAACTCCAGCTTCGTATTCGTCATCAATTCCTTCATCCGCGAAAATCGACTCGAGTACAGATTGGGCTTCCTTAGTTTCTTCTTCAATCCGCCGCAATAGCTCGCGGTCCAAAACAAAACCGCCATCAGGTTCAATCGGTTCACTTGGAACTCGCTCGCTCGCTCGACCCGGTCGGGGCAACCTGGTTGAGGAAAGGTTGTGAATGTCACTTGCAACCATTCCTTTTTCAAGACCCAATTGCGTGTAAAGCTTTTCAAGCTGTCTGATTTCCGCAGGATCGATCCTGCCGTCTGCCAACGCTACACTGACCAAAATATGACTGATGGCGACCTTCTCGCTTGAGCTGAGAAGATCCAGCCGCTTTTTCAGTCCCGTCATATTGGCTGGTGAGTTCAAACGCCAAAGCATGTATGCGTCGAGCGATCGTTTCTCGGTTTCAGATAGCCGGCTGTTCTCAGCTATAACACCCTTAAGGGCACTAACTTCAGAATCGCTGACATGGTCGTCTGTCGCAGCAACGAGTGCACCTAAGCGCAGTACTGTACCTACCTTCCTGAATTCGCCGGAGGGATTGAAACCCTCTCCGTGTCCCCCGGAAAAGAGTACGACATTGCCGTCGATGTTGGGCTTGGCATGATGGAACCGAACATCGGGCGCGATGCCAAAGCCCGCTTTCTCTGCGATGTTCGACAGCATAGCGGCTTCTTTCTTGTTGATTTTCAGAGGAGCATCTTCGCCAAACTGCTGGAGTATTGACTCAACCGAAACCAAGCCACTGGAATCGGGCACCTTTATTTTCACCCAAGCCCTAAAGTTATCGAGACGGGGATAAGATACTGAGGGGATCAGATCGTTAGGCAAGAGTGAAATTGCGCTCAACGAGTCATGCGAATTCCCTGGTCTGCCGACATAGCGACTGAATTGATCAAGTTCGCCTGTACAAGACTCCGCCAGCGTGAACAGTTTGCTGACAGGGCCCCTCAATCGACTGACATCTGGAAGGTCCAACTTAAGACTCTGGTATCCCCTTAATGACGCGCTGGCAGGTTGGTAATCAAGTTGCAGTCGTGTCTTGTTGGGAGTTATCTCTAGTCCATCGCCAAACTTGCTCCTGTACCGCAACTTGAAGAGTTCATCGAATTCAGCTTGACAGCGGCGGGCGGGGGTCCGCAATGTGAATTCGGGGTGGCTCTTTACCCAGGCAAGCGCCAATTCCGCATTGATCGGCTTTCCGGCTTGGACAGTTTGCGCCAGCAAGAACTTGAAAGCAGCAGTAAATCCTCTCTTTGCAACCAATAAGTCGTAAGGCCCTTCTTCAAGTTTTTTTTGATTGAATACCCAGACATGCGAAAGTAAAGCCGTTACGTATGAGTTGCAAGAACGATGGTCGCCATAGACGCTCTTCAATCGTTTCAATTCTTGCATTAGGGCCTTTCGTTCATCGTCTGAAACTTCTCCCCTTGGATCGTCTACCAGCAAGCGCCTTTCGATGCCGTAAAAGTAGAGAAAGACATACCCAATGTAGGTTTCAGGATCGTTACGATCGCTGGCAAGCCACTCAATATACGCGGCGCGGCTTTGGGGCGATATCAGGCTGTATAGCGGCCAATAGTCCATTTGGTCGCCAGCATAATCGGGAGATATAGAATCAATTCCAAGTGCAGGGTTAACAAGAGACGCGTCATCTTCCCCGTAGAAGCCGGCCATCCCATTCAATTGGCCGCCAAAATAGAAATAGCCTCCTTGGATTTCAAACTTGCCTACCTTAACTCTTTCACCGGGTTCAATCCACTTTGCTTGCGTTTTGCTCTGCCTACAAAGTCTGGTCTCTGGTAGTGGAGAAGGAACGATACGAAAATCCGCAAGCTCCTCTTCCCCTTTCCTTGATGCCTTCTGCTCCTCAGGTCCTACTATCTTCTCAACCTTCTCTGATTTCACTCTTCCTTTTGAATTATGCCTCTTGACGGTAAAGACACCGATGACAACTGAAAGTGGCCAGAAAAGCATCGCGGAACCCAGGCTGATTGCGCCAACGACTACCGCAAGAAGCACGAACACGATTGCCAGAGGCACATTGGAGTAAAACAATCCTAGCGGTCCAAACAGAAGCGTGAGTAGGAACCCCTTCAGTTGAGACTTCCTCATTTTGCCTGGCCTCGCATGACACTTACTCCTCGCAGAGTTCTCCCATTATCTGTCTCCTCGCATGATACCACTCGTCCTCCTAGTTGAGCAGGAGTCTGTCGAACCTTGCCTTGCACTTCGACACAAAGCTCCATTCCTAACTTATCTCCACCCAGCCGCCCTGTTCGTGACTCTCCAATATCGCCTCGCACAGAACGATCTCCTTGTGTCCGTCGGCGAAGGTGGGGAAGGGCTCGGGGGCGCTGAAATCACCGGCCGCGATGTAGTCGTAGAAGGACTTGAACGAGTGCTTGAAAGAGTCGTCGTAGCCCTCGTTGTGCCCGCCGGGATAGCCGATGTGGGCGCGCGCGTCGTCGGAGACAAGGCCCGGATCGCGCAGCAGATGCCGGTTGGCCTCGTTGCGATGACCGATCCACAGCTCGTTGGGCAACTCGCTGTTCCAGGCGACGGTGGCCTCGCTGCCGGCAATCTCGTAACGGAGACAGTTCTTGCGCCCCGCGGTCAACTGCGAAACCCAGAGCGAGCCGTGCGCGTTGTCACCGAATCGCAAAAGCGCGGCGCCGCTGTCTTCGGTCTCGATCGCAATCGACTCGGTCGCCTCGATCTCCTCCACCTTTGCCGAAAAGGTCTCGACCTCGCCAACCGGACGCTGGCGCACCGGGTAGACCGTCTTCAGGTCGGCCTGCACCGCGCTGACCGACAGGCCGGTTACGAACTGCACCAGGTCCAGCCAGTGTGTGCCGATGTCGGCGACCGCGCGCAGCTTGCCGCCCTCCTCGCTCAGCACACGCCAGTTGTAATCGGTCGGGTAGAGCAGCCAGTCCTGCACGTAGCTGCCGTAGACCGAGTGAATCCGGCCCAAGGCGCCGCTGCGGATCATCGCCCGCACCTCCCAGTTGAGCGGGTAGAAGCGCATGTTGTAGTTAACTCCTGCCGCCAGCCCGCTCGCCCGCGCCAGGTCGCACAGCGCGCCCGACTCGGCCGACGTCATCGCCAGCGGCTTCTCACAGTGGACATGCTTGCCCGCCTTGAGCGCCGCGCTCGCCTGTGCAAAATGATGGCGATTGGGCGATGTGATGTGCACGGCCTCGATCTCCCCATCGGCCAGCAGCTCGGAATAGTCGTTGTACGCCTTCGGAATGCCCAGCTCTTGCGCGGCGCGGCGTGATTTCTCGGCGGACGAGCCCAGGATGCCGGCCACGTTCATGCCCAGCCGCCGCAGCCCCTCGGTGTGCGCCGGCCCCATGAATCCTGTGCCGACAATGGCTACATTGAATACGCGCATCTCGTCACCTCACTGTGGCTCTCTGTTTCTTCTGTAGGACTTTTACATCGCACCAGAAGTCAACTAAAAACTAGAAACTGAAAACTGCCCTTACGCCCTTCGGGTCAGACCGGCGTAGCCTCACGCCAGCGCCAGAACGATTGCCCCGTAGACGACCTGCTGAATCGCCTGCCCGACATTGAGAAAGGTGAGCATCGAGTTGAGCACGCTCAGGATCAGCGCGCCCAGAATCGTAGCGGCGTAGCCGCCGACGCCGCCGAATATCGACGTGCCGCCGATCACCGCCGCGGCCAGCGACGGCAGCAGGAATGCGTTGGACAGCTGGAGGTCTACCGCCCCGGTGCGGCCGCCGAGAAGGATGCCGCCAACGGAGCCATTAAGGCCGGCTGCAATGTAGGCGGTTATGCGCTCCTGCCATACGCGCACACCGGCAAGGCGCACTGCGACCTCGTTGTCTCCGATGGCATAGAGCAGACGTCCCCAGCCGGTCCGCCTCAGCAGCCAGATCAGGGCTGCGGCGACAGTTGCCCATACGACCACACTGTAGGGAATGCGATTGCCCAGGAAAGAGCCGGCGCCGATCAGCTTGATGAAGGGGCCAACCTGCGTCGAGCCCTTCAGTATCGTCTGGGCCCAGGCGGTGAAAAGGCCGAGAAGCATCCCCGACATGGCTAGGGATATGATTAGGGGATTGACGCGGAAAACGGCGACGCCCACACCGTTGGCGCTGCCGACAACCAGGCCGACGACCACTCTGTTCGCGACCGTTGACGATAGGCAGTCCGGTCCAGCAGATGTTGCCTACACTCAGCCTGCCTCAGCCTCCAACCGGTCAATCATCGCCCACGCCTCATCGCTGGCCGCCTGCCACTGTTCAAGTTCAGACCGCAGCTCGGCAGTCAGGTTCGCCGGCCTGACCAGAATCTCGACGCGGACTCCTTCGGGCAGAGGCGTATCGCTTAGAGGCACAGCTACGCCGTTCTTGACGATTCCAGGAACTATCAAACGCTCTGCACTCATTTTGAAGGCCTCATTTTCTAATCCCGCTCCCTCGGATCGAGTGCATCGCGCAGGCCGTCGCCCAAAACGTTGAACGCCAGCACAGTGATGACGATCATCAGGCCGGGAAAAAACGAAATATGGGGATAGCGCAAAATCGAGTCCCTGCCATCGGCCAATGTGCGCCCCCAGGACGGCTCCGGCGGACGGATGCCAAGGCCGAGGAAGGAGAGCGCCGACTCCAAAATAATGATGCCCCCGATGCCCAGCGTAGCCAAAACGATTACCGGCCCCATCACATTGGGCAGCAGATGCCGCCAGATGATGCGCCAGTCGCGCACGCCGACCGACCGCGCCGCGGTGACAAAATCGGTCGCCTTGAGCGACATCACATCGGCCCGCACCACGCGGGCAAAACGCGCCCAACCGGTCACGCCGATAACGAGAATCGTCGTGGATAGGCTCGGCCCAAGCACCGCGGCCAGCACAACCAGCAGCGCGATAATGGGAAAGGCCATCAGGGTGTCGATCACTCTTGAAATCAGCATGTCGGCCCAGCTGCCGAAAAAGCCGGCCACTGCGCCCACCACCACGCCAATCGAAACCGCGATGCCGGTCGCGATCAGCCCCACCAGCAGCGCGACACGCGTGCCGAAAATCACCCGGCTGAGCAGGTCTCTCCCCAGATGATCGAAGCCGAATGGATGGGCGGCGGTGGGACTGCCCCCGCGCATCCCTCTGAAAACATCTTGAATGGGATCGTACGGCGAAAACAGGGGCGCGAAGACCGCCAATAGCACCAGCAGCAGGATTACAGTCAGCCCGCCGACTGCGATCCGGTTGGCGCGAAAGCGCCGCCACGCCTGGCTCCACTCGGAGCGGCGCGCCGTCTCGGCGATTAACGGGGCGTTTTCCTCGGCAGCTGATGTGGGCGTCATCTGTGGTATCGCGTCAGTTCCAACTATCCGATACGAATGCGAGGATCAATGATCGCGTAGGTCAGGTCGGTCAGCAAGTTTACCGCCACCACCAGAATGGCCAGAACGACGACCAACGACTGCACAACCTGGTAGTCGAGGCGGAAGACCGAATCGGTGAAGAGGCGGCCAATGCCCGGCAACGCAAATACCGTCTCCACAACGATTGTGCCGCTCAGAATGAATGCGATGCGAAAGCCAATCACCGTCACCACCGGCAGCAGCGCGTTTCGCACCGCGTGGCGGACCAGCACCGTCCTGTTCGGCAGGCCCTTGGCGTAGGCCGTGCGTACATAGTCCTGCCCGAGCACCTCGAGTGTCGACGCGCGCATGACACGCGTCAACACGGCCATCTGCTCCGTCGTCAGCACCAGCACCGGCAGGATGTAGCCTTGCCACGAACGCAGTCCGAATGGGGGAACGCGGCCGACCAGCGGCAGCTCGCCGAACCAGCGCGGCACGTAGAGCGCGAACAGCACGATCAGCATCAATCCCAGCCAGAAGTTGGGCAGCGCCACGCCCAGCGTCGAACCGACCGCAGTGCTGTAGTCGAACGGCGAGTTTCGCCGCACCCCGGCGACGATGCCGGCCGGAATCGCCACCGCCAGCGCCAGCGCCAGTGAAATGACATTCAGCCTTGCCGTCACCGGAATCGCCTCGAAGATCATCTGCCGCACGGGAATGCCCGTCCTGATCAGAGATTCGCCGAAATCACCCCGCAGCAGATTCCAGCCCCAGAGCAGATACTGCTCGTGATACGGCCGGTCCAACCCCCAGCGCTTGCGGATCCCTTCCATCTGCTCCTGGCTGATGCGGATCTCACCTTCACCCAGCAGCAGATAGGCGGGGTCGCCCGGCATCAGGCGTATGACAATGAACGTGATCAGGCTGATCAGCACGATCACGACAAGGCCTTGGAGAATGCGGCGGGCAATGTAGGGAATCATAATGCGGCGGCCTGAGGTTCGTGGAAAGTGGCCGGCAACCCCAATGACCAATGGTCACAGGCCGCCGGCCACTGCACTGCCGCTACTCCTCAATCCACCACTTATAGGCCTGCTGGTACATCCCACTGTTCTTGGGACTTTCCGGCAGCCCCTTAATGCGGCTATTGAAGACGTTCATCCACTCGTCGAACTGCAGGTTGAGGACCGGCTGCTCTTCGACGAAGATCTCCTGGATCTCGTGGTAGTAGGGCTCGCGCTCCTCGTAGGAGACCACTTTGAGACCTTCTTCGATCAGCTCGTCTACGCGGGCGTTGTTGAACTGGGCGAAATTGTTGCCGCCGGTCGAGTGCAGCGTACTGAACGGGTCCGGCTCGACCGCGTTGCCGTAGGTCCAATTGTAAAGCGAGGCGTCCATCGTGCCTTCGCGCATACCCTGGAGGATGGTGGCGACCGGCGCCTCTTCCAGCAGCACGTCGATTCCGACGTCGGCGAACATCAGCTGCGCCAGTTCGGCGATAGGACGCCGCGCCTGGTCGCCGGTGATCGTCGTGATCGTGAAGGAGAGCTTCTTACCGTCCTTCTCCCGGATGCCGTCGCTGCCGGCCGTCCATCCCGCGCCGTCCAGCAGCGCCATCGCCTCCTGCGGGTTGAAATCATACTGCTTCAGCCCTGTGTGATGATAGGGGCTGGCCGGCGTCAGGTTGGAGTGGGAGACCTGCGCCGCGCCGTTCCACAGATCGTCAATGATACGCTGGCGATCGAGCGCGTACATCATCGCCTGCCGCACCTCTTTCTCAGCCAGCTGCGGAATGCTGTTGTTGAGCGGGAAGTGCTTGATCGAGTTGGCCAGCGTGCGGAAATTAACGAAGCTCGGCTCCGATTCCAGGTACATGCTGTCCTCTACCAGCAAGGGCCACACGGCCGAGTCGGCCTCGCCTGTCTGGAGAGCGATCATACGCACCGACGGTTCCGGCACGATGTCTTCGCGCAGCACATCGATATTGGGCCGGCCGCGGAAATGGTCGTCGAAGGCCTCCAGCTCGGTAAACTCGGCAGGGCGCCACTCCTTCAACTTGTAAGGGCCGGTGCCGATCGGCGCGGTGCGGTAGGTATCTTCGCCCACCTCGGCGTGGTAGGCCGACTGCAGAATCGGAACGGTTGCCCACGATGTAAGCGAGGCCGCGTTGACATCGTCCATGTTGACCTGGACAGTGTACTTGTCCGGGGCCTCGACCGAACCGATGCCGGTGAACCTGCCGACGATAGGCGCGCCATTGTCGGGATTGCGGTAGTAATTGTAGGTATAGGCGACGTCATCCGCGGTCAGCTCGGCGCCGTCATGGAAGAGGACACCTTCATGCAGTTTGAACATGTAGGTGAGGCCGTCTTCGGAAACGTTGACCGACTCTGCCAGGACCAGTTCCGACTCGTTGTTCTCGTCCACCGTCACGAGAGGATTGTGGATATTGATAATCATGACCCAGTGGACGGTGGGGCCTATGTCTGCCGGGCTGAGTCCGGCTACTTCCTGGTGGCCTACCCAGACCATTGTGCCGCCCTGTTTGGGGCCGCTCATTTCGGCTGCCGGCGCCTCGGCCGGCGCGTCATCCGGTGCAGCCTCTCCACTGTCCCCGGCGGGCGCTGCCGGTCCGCAGGCAACCAGCAGCGCAGCCGATCCGCTCAACGCCGAATAGCGCAGGAATTCTCGTCTGGTCATCGAATGCTTCGGTCTCATTTGCGACTTTCCTTTCAAGGTTTAGAGGTTTTCAAACGAAGAAGCGCAGGCGCCACGCCCCGCAAACGACAACCGAAACGAATGCCTTGACGCCTCTTGTCAGCTCTGGCAAGGGGGACCGATTGGCCTGCCGAGTTGGACAGGGCTGAGTATAAGCAGAGAAGTGGTGACTGTCAAAAATTCTGACCGGATTCACTCTGCCTGCGACAAATTGGCTTTCGGGCGCTGTCATCACTCTTTGCCAGCAGTGAATTCCTGCCTGAAGGTGGATGGCTGGCCCTTCGGATGTCCCAGAATGCCCAGTTGAACAGATGGCAGATGCAGTGTGCAGCGTCTGTGTTAAAATGTCGATGAGTGATCAGCACAATCTTGACAGGATAAAAGGCACCGAGATGTTGGGGGACGCGAGGTTCATTCGCACGCTCCGGCTCCAAAACCTGCTGTCCTTCGGCCCGGACTCGACGCCGATCGAGCTAGGCGCGCTGAATGTACTGATCGGTCCGAACGGATCGGGCAAGTCGAATGTGATTGAAGCTATCGATCTTTTGCACGCCACGTCGACTGACTTACTCTCCCCCATCCGTGCTGGAGGCGGTGTTAGAGAATGGCTGTGGAAGGGGGCTAAAGCATTGCCAGTTGCTGAAATGGAAGCAACGCTTACCTCTCCTGAAGGACAGGAGCCTTTGCGGCACAGGATTGCATTTTCCGCAGTTGCTCAACATTTCGAACTGACCGATGAAGGAATCGGAATCCAGCACAAAGAGTCAGTTTTGCTTAGTAGAGAGTTCGAGTTTTTCCACCAAATAAAGCGAACTTCTGAGATTTTTGTTCGCCTGACAGATGAGCAAGGAGTTTTGACTGGAACCGGCGTACATAGGCGGCTCGGATATGAGGAATTTGCACCTGATCAGTCCGTGCTGTCACAGCGACGGGACCCCGTGCAGTATCCGGAGATTACATATTTGGGAGATAACTATAGGCAGTTCAGACTCTACCGCGATTGGGATACGGGGCGCAATTCACCGCTTCGCAATCCGCAGCCAGTTGATCAGCCCAACGACTTCCTGGTTGAAGATGCCAGCAACCTTGGCCTGGTTCTCAATTCTCTTGAACGCACGGGAGGCACAAAAGAAGCCCTGAATGAACATCTCTCCAAGTTCTATGACAAATACAAGGACTTTTCGGTCTCGGTCGAAGGGGGGACAGTGCAACTCTTTTTGCGCGAAGAGGGCCTGCACGACTGGGTTCCCGCCCCACGCCTGTCCGACGGCACTTTTCGATTTCTTTGCTTGGCTTCCGTCCTCTGTCATCCCTCCACACCGCCGTTGATTTGCATCGAAGAGCCAGAGTTGGGATTGCATCCCGACATCCTGCCGCTTGTTGCAGAAATGCTGATTGAAGCATCGCAACGAACACAGATCATCGTGACAACGCACTCTGACATTCTGGTCGATGCGCTGTCTCATATTCCTGAAGCTGTGCTCGTCTGCGAGAAAGAGAGCAACGCGTCTACGGTGCGACGACTGGAACAGGATAGACTACGCAAATGGCTCAAGGAATACTCTTTGGGAGATCTGTGGCTCAGGGGCCAACTTGGGGGCAACCGATGGTGAGTGTGTCCGTCTATGTTGAGGGCGGCGGCCCCGGCAAAAACTGGAGGATCAAGTGCCGTCAGGGTTTTCGCGGATTCTTCGAAAAGGCTGGCTTGGCCGGCCACATGCCCAGGGTGTATCCATGTGGAAGCCGGGACAACACATTGAAAGATTTCCGTGTCGCTCAAATTGAGACGAACTCCGACGAAATTCCTCTGCTGCTGGTCGATAGCGAGGCTCCTGCCTCGTCAGAACGGAGTCCCTGGCAGCATCTCCGCAACCGCGACCGCTGGGGACGCCCCGAGGGCGCCCGCGACGAACAGGCGCATCTGTTGGTGCAGTGCATGGAATCCTGGTTCCTGGCAGATGTGTCGGCATTGGAATCCTTCTTCGGGGCCGGATTCAGACGCGCCTCTCTATCCCGACGAGATGATATCGAAGAAATCCCAAAAGGCGACGTCTTCAACCAGCTGTATTCTGCAAGCAGGGGCAGCAAGAAGGGCGCTTACGACAAGAGCTTACATTCCTTCGATATTCTGGGACAGATCAATCCTTCCCAAGTGACTGAGCGCTCCTGGTTCGCGAAGCGGCTTCTTGAAACCCTAAAGTTCCACCTTATTCCCACGTAGTCGAAAATGGATTGTCCGCCCACAATGACTATGCGAAGGCTAGAGCCATGAACAACACACAGACCGTAACCGTCCCCGCACGCGCCTGGTTCGGCGACGACGACCGCACGCTCACATTCCCCGCCGGCTGGAAACTCCACATTTGCGCCAGCCAGGGCGCGCCCCCGCTCGATTCGACCCAAATCGCAGCCGCGTTCGACAATCCGATCGGCGCGCCGCGCATCCGCGACGCCGCCAGAGGACGCGCCAGCGCCGCAATTGTCGTTGATGACCTGGGTCGGCCCACGCCTGCGGCAGAGATCTTACCCTACGTTTTGGAAGAGCTGGCCGCGGCCGGCGTGCCCAAATCGGAGACGGCGATCGTCGTCGGCTGCGGCTCGCACCGCCCGCTGACCGAAGAGGAGATCGCCTTGAAGGTGGGCGCGGAAGTTGCCGCCTCCTATGCCGCGACCTCGCACAACTTCATGGCCGGAGACCTGGTCGGCTACGGCAGCCTGGAGGACGGCACGCCCGTCTATATCAATAGAATCGTGGCCGAAGCCGAGTTCAAAATCTGTGTCGGCGGCATCTATCCCCATGGCGCCGTCGGATTCGGCGGCGGCGCCAAGCTGATCCTGCCCGGCGTCTCCGGTTTCGCCACCATTCATCACTTCCACAGTTTCTCGGCCAGCCGGGGTCATGGCAACATCGAGAGGAAAAGACCGGAGCAGGGGGAAGCGGGCGACGCGACGCTCATTGACGGCGGCATTCGCGATCACCGCGACGTATCCGAGGGCGTGGCGCGCCGTATCGGGCTGGACATGGTTGCCAACTGCGTGCTGACCGACCGCAGGCAGATGGCGGGGCTATTTGTGGGCGACTTCGTCAAAGCCCACCGGGCCGGCGCCCGCTTCGCGCAGCGCGTCTACGCCACGCACATCCCGAACAGGCTGCGCCAGGAGGCCGACCTGCTGGTCTGCAACGCCTATCCGTTGGACGCGGACCCGATTCAGGGCGACAAATCGCTCTGGGCCGCTACCTATTTTGAGCGGGAGCCCTACAAGGTTGTTCTCAACGCGGCCAGCGACGGCATCCTCTACCACGGCGCCGGCCAGCAGCTGCCATGGTCGCTTTACCTGAAGCGCAGAGCCGCAAACGGAGCGACGCCCGACCCGGCTGCGGTACTCGACGGTTCCGGCAGGCTGTTGATTCTCTCTGAGGAGTTCGAGGCCGCGGAATTTGCGAGGCGCCACGAAGACGATATACTCTTCCGCAACTGGGAGTCGATTATCGATCAGCTGGCGGCCAAACTGCCCGCGGACGCGACCGTCGCCGTCTTTCCCAACGCCTCTATCCAACTCCTCGCTCGAGAAGAGCCAGTCGCTGTTGGCAGTACGGCAGTGGCCAGTGCGTAGAGGTCAGTGGCCGGTGGTCGGTGGCCGGTGGTCAGTGGTCGGTGGTCAGTGAATGGTGGCGCGCGTGAATTGTTAGCGGCCCAGCATCAGCGCCCAAGAGGGACGGCTATCACGCCATCCGACCGGCCTCAAGATGGATTGAAGTACTTGTCGAGGTAATGCTGGATACGTTCTCGCATGAAAGTTGAGGACGCAACCGCGCGGTCGGGCAGATAGGCAAAGACCTGGCTGGTCATGATGCCGTCAAAGCCAACTTCGGCCAGGGTCTTGAAGAAGAGGTCCCAGTCGATTTCGCCCTCACCGATGTCGAGATGCTGATGGATGCGCGTGGTTGAGCCGGGCGGGTTCATCACGTAACGCCAGCCCGCCTTGTGGTTGAAGGTATCAGCCACGTGGACGTGGGCCAGCACCGGCGCGGCGTAGCGGATCATCGCCGCCATGTCGTCGCCCAGATAGTAGGTGTGCGGCGCGCAGTAGAGGTATTTCACCATCGGCGAACCGATGGCCTGGATTATGTCCACGGCCAGGTTGTTGTCCTCGATGAAGTCGTCGGGATGCGCTTCCAAATGAAGCGGCAACCCTTCCCGCTCGAAGATCGGAACCAGCTCCTCCATCGACTTCCAGAAAGCGGTCTCGCACTCCTCGGCCATCTCCGGCCCGACGCGAAAATTGGACCGCTCCGGCGAAGGCCCGCGGTCCAGGATCGAGTTCACCGTCTGGCAATCCAGCTCCACCGCAATTTCAATCGCCCGCTTCCAGTAGCGAACGGCCGCCTCGCGCTCGTCTTCCAATGGACTGGCCCAGCGGTAGGTAATCAGCATCGACGCCAGCTCGACGCCGGCGTCGCGCAGCGCCTCCTTAAACTCACGGATGCGGTTGGCATTGGCGCGCGGCGGGTGATATTCGGGTATGAATTCGTCGCGCGAACAGAGCTCGAGATACTCATACCCCAGTTTGGCCGCCATGTACGGAATTTCCGGCAAGGAGAGATCGGAATGTACGAGAGGGTCCAATGTGATCTTCATCTGCTCTACCTCTTTTCGATGCTCTTTCAATGTAACGAATTCGGGACGGCCCGCGCTACGGCACAATCATTATCTTACTGGAATCAGCCTGGCCGGCGCCGAGTTTGAGCGCCTGGCTGACCTGATCGAGGGGGAAACGGTGGGTGATCACCTTGGAGAAATCGACCACACGGCGCGACATCAATTCAAGAGGCTTGGCGAAGACGAAGCCACTCCCGTCTGAACCGGCCATGGTCGCTTCTTTGAAGACGAATTTGTCCAGTTCAAGCGGCACCTTGGTTTTCGCCCTGATGCCGATGAGAACGATGCGCCCGCGGAAGGCGACAACATCCAGCGTTGCCGCATCGCGCGGCATCGTTGCCTGAACATTCGACCACGAGCGACGCGCCCTTGCCCTCCGTGTAGGCCATCACCTGTTCCTCCAGACTTCCCTCCAGAGGATCGATGGCAGCGTCCGCCCCCAGCTCCTGCGCCATGTCGCGGCGATGGGGATGCGGCTCGACCATTGCCACCGGCGCGCCGGCGGCCTTGCAGGTAAGCAAAGTCAGCATTCCGATAGGACCGCCGCCAAAGATAACGACCCGGTCATGGGGCAACACGCCGCCCGCAGTTTCCCAGACGCCGTGATAGCCGATCGAGATTGGCTCGACCAGGGCCGCCTCTTCGTAGCTCAGATTGTCAGGGATCTTGTGCAGCCGGGGCTCTTTTGCCGTGCAGTATTCGGCCATTCCTCCCGGCGTCTGCCAGCTGAATCCATAATATTTGACTTCGAGGCAGGAGATCGGCGGCAGACCCCCTTTGCAGTTGGCGCATACGCCGCAAGTTTCGGCAACTTCGCCGACAACGCGGTCGCCGACCGCAAATTTTTTGACCTCACTGCCGGTCTCTACGATCTCCCCCGCCCACTCGTGCCCGGGGACAAATGGAAACGTGCCCTCCAGGTTCGTGCCCCGCCACATATTCACATCGGTGGCGCAGACACCGCAGACAGCAACGCGCACGAGGACCTCGTCCGCGCCCGGACTCGGGGCCGGCAGCTCCTCCACCCTCAAATCATCCACATCCCGCAATATCGCCGCTCTCATCATCGTGCCTCCTAAGACGCGACTCCTCCCTGTACGACAAAGTGAATTGGCCGGCAGCCGGTCTACTTCGATAGCCGCTCCAGAACATTGTACGAAATCTGCTCGACGACCCTATCCCCGCCGCGCAGACCCTCGGACCAGTCGGTGCAGCCAGTGGTGAACACGGTGCCGCCGCGCGTGAAGGTCCCCACCACGGCCGCGCCCGGCTGCGGAAGCTTTCTATCCGACCCTTCGCCGAACATCGCCGCCGGCACCAGGGTGAGCGAGTTGTCGGCTGCGGTCAGCGCGGCCGGCGCGGTGGCGAGTATCTCGAAGCCCGCCGGCGTGCCGTCGCGGTAGGTGGGGACCGGCAGCCCGTCCTGCAACTCTATCTCGCAGCCATCGCATTCGTAGCCGACGATCTTGTCCTGTGCGCCGAGAAGGTCCCCGCGCTTCAGTCCCGTTTCGGCGAAGACCCAGTGATCCGGCCGGTGAACTGTGTATGCACCCGGGCTGTCCTGGAACTGGTCGAAAAAGCGGTGATAGCCGCCGTAAGCAAGACTGACGCCGGTCAGGTAGTTCTCGGGCCGGTTGACCAGCCGGTGGCTCCAAATCGTGCTGAGCAACCCGAGTTTGCCTTGCGCGTAAACCGGGTCCTGCTCGTAGTCCTCCTTCCAACAGACAAGGTCCCGACCATCCTCCGCGAAGCGCACCTGCCACCAGACGTTGTTGCCGCTGAAAAATGCCGCATTGCCTCCGCCGGCGATGAACGCCTCCAGGCTGTCCCGCATCGGCGAGGACCAGTATTCGTCGTGCCCGACGCTGAGGACCAGCCGGTAGTTTTCGAGGATCTCAGGGTGGAACTCAAGGTCCCCGTTGACGGCGTAGTCGAGACGGAATCCGGCCCGTTCGGCCCAGGCGACGAACGGCTGCTGCCAGTGATGCCAGCAGCTTTCCCAAACCGTGTAGCCATCATAGATTCGCAGCCGCGAACCCTCGTTCCGAATCGCGTAGATCCCACCCGGATCGTGGATATGCCAAAGCCGGCCCGGCTCTTCGATTGTCATACAGATATGGCGAGAGAGCGCGTAGCCGTGCGCCGAAAACTCGCTCCGCAGCCGATCCGTCACAACGCCCCCGTTCAACGCATCAGAAAACTCCGTTTCAGCATCGAACAGGAACAGGCTCTCGTCCAAACGGAAACCGGCGAACGGGCGCGCGAAGGAAAGGCGCCGCGCCGGACCGTCGGGGCCGCTGTAGAAAGTCGAGCCGCCCCAGGTATTGTAAGCGCAATCGGTGTTGGTGGTCAGCTGCAGCAGAATCGACGTGTCGCGCCCCGGGTGCGCCGACCTGACCACAAAGGACAGCTCTCCGACCGCCGTGCGCCCATCCGCGTCGGAAGCACGCAACATGGCGCTGTAGTATCCGGACTGCCACTCTTGAGGGACCGACACTTGAATGGCGGCGGGCCAGCCGCAGCCGTAGGACGATGCATTCTCCGGCGTTGGGTAGCTGCGGCCTTCCAAGCCGGCGCGGCTCCAGACCGGTTCGCGCGTCGCGCCGACGCGGGCAATCTCGATGTCGTACGATGGCGCATTGGTTGAGATGTGGAAGCCAATCTCATCACCGGCCTGAACGCTCAACCGGTCGGGATATCCTTCGATTGTCAGCAAGGCAGCCTCCTTACAATGACCGTACTGCAGGCGCCGGTTGACCGAACAAGGGTGGAGCCAGGGGCGTCTCGCACTCCCGATTTCGGTTCAACCAGGACCCAAATATATATTATAGTTTCCAAGATTCATCAGACTCCGGTCTAGGGGATTTCAACATATCCGCCACCCAAACGCAAACGGGTTGAAACTGCCGGCTGGCCGGCCGGCTTGTGACTGTGTTCCAGGGACGCAATTGGGCGCCTCTTGCAGAAGCCAGTTGCCTCCCGAAATGCGCCCAAACGCCCGAAGAACGCGCTTCTGCGACAGATAAAAACCATTGGTGAACACTCGTAAACGCTCGTGAGTCACCCGGACGGGCGCTCCCAGGTGCAACTCTGAGCACAGGTGTCGGCGAAGCTGGGCTTCATCTCGCGCCTCATGCCGCCAATTCGCACTTATAACAGCCCCGGCGCAGCCGCTTTTCGACCCCAGAATTGGACTGCCCCGAGGTCTGAAGACTCGTTGACAGAGTAACCGCTGTGACATACAATGCATACCTGCCTGGGCTGCAACGCCCATGGCCACGCCCCGATTCCATCACAGCCTGCGACCGCGTTCAAACCTGAGGCGCTGATTAGGATGAGTGGAAACGCGGATTTGCCCCGTTCGAAAGCCGAAGCGGGTAACGAGTATGACCTGTTCTGCCGCGGGCGGCTGGGGGACCCGTATCCCCTCTTCCACCGCCTGCGAGAGCAGTCCCCGGTGCACTGGTGCGCGCCGCTCGACTGCTGGCTGGTGACCCGCTATGACGATGTTCTGGCAGGCCACGCCGACCCGCGGCTCTCCTCGGACAAGATGCAGGTGAAGATGAAGCAGCTTCCTGCCCCGCTGCGCAAGAAGGTGGAAAAGCTCGGCCAGCATCTTTCGATGTGGGTCTCGCACACCGACCCGCCCGACCATACGCGCCTGCGGCGCCTCGTCCACCTGGCCTTTACGCCGGCCGTCGTGGCAGGCATGCGTCCCCGCATCCAGGAAATCGTGGATGCCCTCGTAGACAAGGCCGAAACACAGGAGCAGATGGACGTGATCGCCGATTTCGCCTACCCGTTGCCGGTTACCGTCGTCTGCGAGCTGCTCGGCATCCCGCCGCAGGACGTGACACAGTTCACACAATGGGTCGAAGACATCGTTGCCTTCATTGACGGCAGCGAACTTGAAATTGCGGACGTCGCTGAGCGGTCGCTGAGGAGCCTGCTCGAACTTACCGAATACTTCCACGAGATCGCACAGGATCGCCAGCGCTGCCCACGCGACGACATGATCAGCGCCCTGGTCGCAGTCGAGGAAGAAGGCAACAGGCTCAGCGCCGAGGAACTGTTCGCCATGTGCGTTCAGATGCTCGTCGGCGGACATGACACGACAACAGGCCTGATCGGCAACGGAATGCTTGCGCTCCTGCAAAACCCTGCCGAACTCGAAATGCTGAGGACCAGCCCCGCCCTCATCGACACTGCCGTGGAAGAGTTCCTGCGCTACGAAAGCCCGGGGCCGCGCGATACCCGCCTGGCGCTTGAGGACCTGGAAATCGGCGGTCAGCAGGTCCGCGAGGGGCAGGCCGTCGTCCTGATGCTGGCTGCGGCCAACCGGGACCCGGAGCAGTTCCCCGACCCGGACCGGCTCGACATCTGCCGCCAGCCGAACAAGCATGTGGCCTTCGGCTGGGGCATCCATTTCTGCCTGGGCGCGCCGCTGGCCCGCCTGATGGGTGAAATCGCGGTGAACACTCTACTGCGCCGCCTGCCGGAAATTCGCTTCGCCGACAGCAGCTGGCGCCAAAACCCACCGTGGCGCGAAGCGGCAGGTCTGCGCATGTTGAAGTCTTTGCCGGTCGTCTATTAGCGAGAATCGGGCCATACCCGCCACAAAGAGGAGATTGCTATGAAGATTGGCCTGTTTACAGATGGCATCCAGGCTCCATTCACCGAGGCGCTTGACTGGATCGTCGAGCATGGAATCGAGGCGGTCGAGATCGGTACGGGCAACTTTTCGCCCGCTCAACACTGCAACCTGGACGGGCTGCTGGACAGCGAAGATGCCCGCAAGGAGTTCATGGACGCAATCGATAGCCGCGGCCTGATGTTGAGCGCGCTCAACTGCAACGGCAACCTGCTCGACCCGCATCCCGAGCGCTGCCGCAGTTCGCAGGAGGTCTACCACAAGACAGTAGAGCTGGCGCACAAACTCGGTGTGGATACGATCGTGACGATGAGCGGCTGCCCCGGCGACCCGAGCGGTTCGCCATTCCCAAACTGGCCCATCCATCCACAACAACCGGAATTCGGTGAGATTGACCAATGGCAGTGGGACGAGGTGGTCACGCCTTTCTGGGGAAAAGCCGGTCCGTTCGCAGCGGACCACGGCGTGAGAGTCGCGATTGAACTCCACCCCGGCCAAATTGCCTTCAACCCGCGCACCATGCTGCGCCTGCGCGAAATCGCCGGCCCGCACGTGGGCGTCAACCTCGACCCAAGCCACTTCTTCTATCAGGGAATCGATCCGCTCGTCGTCATCCCCGCATTCGGCGAGGGCTTCGTCTTCCACGTACACGCCAAGGACACCCGCCTCAACCCGCAGGAGATGGCCCTCAACGGCGGACTGGACATTCGCCCGATGGAGGTTATAGGCGAAAGGTCGTGGGACTATCGCACGCTGGGCTACGGCCACGGCGAGGTGTGGTGGCGCGACTTTGTCAGCGCGCTGCGTCTCGTCGGCTACGACGGCGCGCTGAGCATCGAACATGAGGACCCGATAATGAGCGCCGCGGAGGGCATCATCAAGAGCGTGCAGTTCCTCGAACCCCTCATTTTGCGCACGCAGGCGGACTAAAGGTCGCTTTGCCATTGCGATGCGAGCGTTAAGCGTTGTCGCGCCCCACCGAGTCGAGCTGGTCGAGCGCGCCGTGCCGGAAATCGGCGCCGGCGACGCGCTGGTCAGGATTGCGGCTGCCACGATATGCCATACCGATCACTACATCCTGGCAGGCAGAATCCCCGGTCTCAGCTATCCGGTCACTCCGGGACACGAATTCAGCGGTGTCGTGGAGGCCGTCGGCGCCGGCGTCACCCAGATCGAACCGGGCGCCCGCGTCGCCGTCGAGACCTACCTGTCGTGCGGCGACTGTCGGCATTGCCGCCGCGGTCGCATCAACCTGTGCGCAGATCTGCAGGAGATGGGCTTTCAGCTTCCAGGCGGATTCGGCCAGTACATAGTTGCACCGTTCGAGAAGCTGCATCCAATCGACGACAGCTTTTCGCTCGAAGAGGCGGCAATGACCGAGCCGTCAGCCAACGCGCATGCCGTCGTCCGACGCGCGGGCATCGAAGCGGGCCAAAGCGTCGCAGTGATCGGCCCGGGGCCGATCGGCCTGCTCGTGTTGCAATACGCCAAGCTACGCGACCCCGGCCAGCTGATACTGGTCGGCCTGCCGCGGGATGAAGACCGGCTGGCGGTGGGCAAGCGGCTTGGCGCGACAGATACGGTCGCGCTGCCGGCTGACGCGGCTGAGGAGAGAGTCCTCGAGCTGACCGGCGGGCTGGGCGCCGACCGCGTCTTGCAGTGCGCGGGTTCGACGCGCGCAGCACAGCTGGCGCTGGCCGTCGCCGGCGTGAACGCAACCGTCGTCATCGAGGGCGGCGGCGATACCATTCCTCTTTCGCTCAACGGCCTGATCCAGAAACAGCTGACAGTTCGCGGCATGTGCGGCTGGAGCTTTTCCGACTTTGCCGCGGCGCTGCAGATCAATCAGTCAGGCCGAATTGAGCTGCGGGCGCTGCTTACGCATCGCTTTGCGCTGCAGGAGCATGCAGCGGCGTTCGAAGTGACCGGCCAATACCTCGATGGAGTGATTAAGGCGGCCTTTGTTCCTCAAAGGAGTCGATGAACCGTGCTGATAAAGCAGAAGCCCAAGGAGACTGAGGGCTATCGCAAACCTCCTCCCAAGCGTCCCCCGCCCGGCACGCCCCAACCGCCTGTCTTTGTACCCAGGGGGGAGGACAATCGCAGAGGCGTGCTCTTCGCCCCTGACGTGCATCGGGCCTTGAAGCAAGGCGTCGAAACCATGACCGCGCCCATGGCGGCGACGCTGGGGCCCTTTAGTCGCACCGTGGCCATCGCTTCATTGAGCAGCAACAGCGCCCCCCCGGAGCTATTGAGCGATGCGGCCACGATCGCGCGCCGTTTGATCGAAATCCCCAATCGGTATGCAAACACGGGCGCGATGCTGATTCGCCACCTCGCTTGGCACGCACGCGAAACCATGGGGGATGGCAGCGCCACCGCCGCTGTGCTGGCGCGTTCGATGATTCTGGAAGGTATGCGGATGGTGGCCGCCGGGGCCAACCCCGTGATGGTTTGCCGGGGCCTGGAGAAAGGTGTCCGCGTCGCGGTCAGGCGATTGGCGGAGGTTGCGAAGCCGCTTGACGGACGACCAGCCATCGCTGCACTGAGCGGTTCAGCGACAGGCGATCCAGCTCTGGCCGAACTGATCGCCGAAATCTTTGAGATCGTTGGCACGGAAGGGCCAATTGTAGTCGAGGAATTTGCCGGGACGGTCCTGGATAGGGAGTACGTCGAAAACGTGCGCTGGGACAGCGGCCTGGCTGACACTGAATTTGTGACCGACGGGGCCCAACATGCCGCGGTGATGATGAATCCCGGCATCGTCGTGGCCGACCTGGAGGTTTCATCCGCCTCCCAGGTGGTCCCCGTGGTGGAGCAGGCGCGTATGGCGCACGCGGAGAGCCTGGTGATCATCGCTCGCAAAATCGATGGCGAGGCGCTGGCCACGCTCCTGCTGAATTCGAAAAGAGGGCTGCCGATTGCCCCGATCACAGCACCGGGGCTGGTATTGAGCCGCCCGGAGATCCTCAGGGATCTGGCCGTTCTTTGCGGTGCGACCTTGATCGACACAAATGCGGGCCGCCGGCTGGAGAACTTCCGCCTGGAAGATTTCGGCGGCGCGCGGCGGGTAGTCGCCAGGCGGAAGGATTTTACACTGGTTAATCCCAGGGGAAGCATAGCGGAAATTCGCAGCCGCATTGCCCGGTTGCAGGCAGAGATCGCCCAGGAGGGGCCCACAGCCCGACCGGACATGCTGCGGCGGCGCTTGGCCAATATGTCCGGTGGCACGGCAATTCTGAAAATCGGAGCGTTCACTAAGATCGAGGGCCAACTCAAACGGAAATCGGCTGAAGATGCGATCAGGTCTGTCCGTGCGGCGCTAAGAGAAGGTACCGTGCCAGGCGGCGGCGCGGCTTATCTGGGCTGCATCCCGGCCCTGGAAGAGCTGACAACGAAGACGCAAGACGCAGATGAGGCGATGGGAGTCCGCACTGCGGCCGCGGCTCTGACTGCTCCCTTACGACAAATCGCGTCCAATGCCGGGTATGAAGCGTCTACCGTCGTCGCCAAGGTCGGGCCGGGCGCTCCGGAATGCGGCTTCGACGCTGTCTCAGGGCGGATTGTCAATATGAGAGAGGCGGGAATCGTCGATCCGGTAAAGGTTTTGCGCCTGGCCCTGGAGATGGCGGCGAGAACGGCGGTGATGGTCCTGACAACAGAGGCGGTGGTATTGACGCAACGCAAAAGTGTTGAAGATGTGGCTTATAATCCCTGACGCCTGTTTCGATTACAGAGCGTTGACGAATGCCGAACGGACGCCCGAACAGGTCCAGGAGACAGGAAATTTATCCTAACCCCGCAGGTCAGGCGGCCGCCTGCGCCGCGCTTTTCTCGCGCCTATCTTGCCGGTCGAAACCTCTCGATTGAACCACTTGAGGCTGCCATCCGTCATCCCAGAAGGATAGTTCCCACTCTGCAGACCGACAGACAGCGCCCGATTGCGCGCGAGCTACGGCGCATCAGCCTCCTCCAGACTTTCGTCCCCAATTTGCGTTGCCCTGATCTTTGCAACCGATCAATCCTCCTGTACCAGGGCTCGTTGACATTTGTCTGAACTATGATTTTTCTGATTCATATGATGGACACAGTTTACGGCGCTGGCTCCAGAGGTGGGATTCGTTGACGAGAATCAGGTGAATCAGAGTCCAAACTGTTCTCAAACCTTCTGTAGATGTCGCCTCTTTGAATGGTTTTCTGAAACGTCAACGGAGCCTAGCCAAAACACGGCCCAAAACAGGGCAAGCCGGGCCAGGCAATTTTCGCGTGTTGACATTCGGTCTCCGGTATATATAATATACTTCCGCCACTTATAAGGGCTCTTGCAGATGGTCGTACTGCTTTGGCTGAGCTGTCGTCGGCAGATGGCAGGATCGATTGCTGAGACGCATCGAAGCGGAGCCGTTCCATTGCCTGCAAAACGCGGCCTGAGATGACGTCGACAGATCAATTTGGTTTGTAGCTTGTCATTACCAGGAAAGGAGGAGACACTCAAGTTACATCGCGCAGTCAGTCGTAACCGTTCTGCATTGCCGAAGCGTCATTCGCTCGACATCGCAAAGGAGATGATGATGACCCGCAAAGAATTGACCCGGCGAGACTTCTTGCGCGCGTCGGCCGGCGCAGCTGCAGGGATTCTGGCCACTGCCTGCATGCCGACGCCGACGGCGGTTGAACCCGCCACCGAAGAGACCGGGGAAATCTCCTGGCCTCCCGTGCCGGCGGAGATCCGGGTCTCCCACTGGTGGGGTGATTACCTGCGTGACCAAAGCGGGATGATACCCATCGTTGAAGAGAAAACAGGGCTAGTCGTGAAGGAAGAGCATCTCCCGTTTTGGGAGGAAAAGTTTCTGATTGAGCTTGTCTCAGGCGTGGCCCCGGACTCTCTCATGGTCGGACCCGGCATTTACGGCGTTGTGTTTGGCGGCGGTCTGATGGACCCGTTGACCCCCTACATTGAGGCGGCCCAGCTCGACATGAGCAAGTTCGCCGTGGACCAGAGAATCGACAGCGGCTACAAGGGCACCGTCTATGCCCTCTCCATCTTCTTCGATGAAGCGGTTGTCGGCTTCATCAACAGGCCAATGGCCGAAGAGACCGGGATCAAGCTGCCGGAGTGGGGCACGCCGGAGTTCGATACGTGGAGTTGGGACGACTATGTGGAGTTCGCCAAAGCGGGCACCAAGATCAAGTCTGACGGCACCCATGAACAGTACGGCGACTCCCGCACCTGGAACGACATGTGGTGGCTGCCCGACGGTGTGATGCACCAGCACAGCGGCGAATTGATGTTCGACGACGGCATCTGGGACTTTGAAGAGAAGGAGTCGATTATCAACTCGCCGGCCAACGTGGCTGCCGTTCAGGCCATGACCGACATGGTCATCACGAACAGAGTTTCGCCCACGGTGTCGGCCCAGGGGATGATCGAAGGCGGCGTCTACAACTCCGGCCTGGCCATGTGCAATTTCAGCGGTTCCGGCCTGCAGGCTGCGACGGAGTGGGACGTGGCGATGATTGCGCTGCCCTGGAGCGCAACCCGCAGCCATCGATACGGCGGCAACGGCTTTACCGTAAACAACAAGTCGGACAAAAAGGAGCAGGCCGCCCTATTCACCATCGAGATGGCGACCGACTGGGATGTGCAGCAAGTCTACGCCGAGTCAGCCGGGCAGCCTGCCTATGAGACGCTTGAGCATATCGAACAGGTCAAGGATCCCTGGCTGCAGACGTTGCACCTGATCGCGACCTCGCGGATCGAAGGTTTCTCGAAGTGTGAACGTTGCACCGAGAATATGGAGTGGCGGCCAGGCTGGTATGGAAAAGAGTTCGCTTTCTTCAGGAATCGGACGACCGAAGCTTTCGAGACCGTCCTTCTTGGTGAGAAGACTGTGCAGGAAGCTCTTGACGAGGCCGTTGTCGACATCAACGCTTTGCTGAATGCTTAGCGGGCGTTGCATACTGCCTGCCCGGTTGCACAGGTCATTGGGACAGACCTGTTCGGACCGGGCGGGCGGCTACCTGCGCGTGCGAACATCGCTGGCACGCCAGTGACTGGCTGCGGCCACTCATTCGTTGTGGCAATGACCACAAACTACGGGCATCGGGTGGAGAAGACTGCATCCGCTGCGGTTCCGAACGCAATTTACAGCGGCCTAACGCCGCCCCTGTCGATTTCTCGTGTGCCGGCTTGGATAAGATCGCGACGACTCAGGTAGCGGAATTGTTGAGAACCCCAGGTCTGTTCGGTTCCGATACAGGCCAGGAGTTCCTTGCCTGTTCTGAAGGCCAAGCTGGCGATCAGTGCGCGAAGGAGGAGTTGCAATGAGGGTTGGCGCATCCCTGGACAACCGACCCTGGTGGCGATCACACCTGCGCCGTCAAGAAGTGTTGGTTGCCTACCTGTTCATACTCCCCTGGATCATCGGATTTCTGGTCTTCACCGCGGGCCCGATCCTGGTCTCCTTTGCCCTGTCTTTCACACACTACAAAATCATCACTCCGGCGACGGTAGTGGGGTTGGACAACTATACCGCGATGATTCGCGACAGAAACTTCTGGCAGTCACTGCGGGTCACCACGATCTACACCTTTGGGTCGGTGCCTCTGAATGTGGCCTTGGGTTATCTGCTGGCACTGATGCTGAACCAGAAGATCAAGGGGCTGTCTTTCTGGCGTACAACCTTCTTTATGCCCTCGATTGTACCCATTCTTGCCGTTTCCTACCTCTTCGCCTGGATATTTAATCCAAACATTGGGCTGGTCAATGGCCTGCTGAGGCAGGTCGGCATACACGGGCCGCAGTGGTTCAGCTCCAGAGAATGGGTAATTCCCACCTTCATTATCATGAGCCTCTGGGGCGTGGGCGGCGGCATGGTGTTGTATCTGGCCGCGTTGCAGGGAGTGCCAACGGCCCTCTACGACGCGGCCAAAGCGGACGGCGCCAATGCCTGGCGTCGCTTCTACCACGTCACGCTGCCTATGACCTCTCCGGTCATCTTCTTCAACTTCCTGATGGGTCTCATCGGTTCGTTTCAAGTGTTCGCCAGCGCTTTCTTTGTCACCTCAGGCGGGCCGGCCAACGCCTCTCTCTTCTACGTGCTCTACCTCTTTCGCAACGGCTGGGAATACTTTCGGATGGGCTACGCCTCCGCGCTGGCGTGGGTGCTCTTTCTCATTATCATGGGAGCAACGCTGGTAACCTTCAAGCTGTCCGGGCGTCTCGTATACTATGAAACCTCGGAGAATTGAGCCGTGACCGCACGGTTGATCGACCCTTCTGCATGGCGGCAGCGGTCCTGGATGATGCGGCCTGTTGTCCGCATATTGGTCGTCTATCTTCCCATTGCGGCATTGGCGCTCCTGTTCACCCTCCCCTTGATCTGGCTAATCAGCAGTTCCCTGAAGCCGGAAACGCAGGTATTCGAGTTCCCCCCGCGCTTCATCCCCCGCGAGATCAGGTGGGCCAACTATCCTGATGTATTTGCTCTGTTTCCGTTTGTGACTTCTGCGCGCAATACGCTGGCAGTGGTCTTTGGCGTAATGGCCGGACGCCTGCTTACGTCCAGCATGGCCGCGTATGCCTTCGCCCGGCTTCGCTTTCCAGGGCGAAATGCACTCTTTGTCGTCGTGCTGGGCACATTGATGATCCCCTACCACGTGACGCTGATTCCCCAATACCTGCTCTTTCGCGATTTGGGTTGGCTGAACACGTTCAAACCGCTGATCGTGCCCTACTGGTTCGGGGGCGGAGCCTTCTTCATCTTCCTGCTGCGGCAGTTCTTCCAGACGATTCCGACCGAATATGACGATGCGGCGCGCATTGACGGCTGCGGCTTCGTCGGCATTTACCGCCGTATCATCCTGCCTATGTCGTTGCCGGCGCTGGGGACGACCGCCATCTTTACCTTCATGTGGGAGTGGAACGACGTTTTGGCTCCGCTGATCTACCTGAACACGCCGGACAAGCGAACGCTTGCAGTCGCTTTCCAGGAGTGGCAACGGATTCCCCACGGTTCGGACGCGATTAGTCATCCCTGGAACCAGATCATGGCCGTCGCCTTTTTGGTCTGCCTGCCACCCCTATTTGTATTCTTCTTCGCCCAGCGCTATTTCATCCAGGGCGTCGTCATCAGCGGCGTCAAGGGTTGAATTCAGCGGATGCCGCCTTAATCGACTCGGCCTGACGCTCCGAGCGCGCGGAGATGCGCTGGTTCTGAATAGAATGCAGGCCGCCCCGGAGTCAACGCTGTACACAGCCAGTTTACAGTCTCCCCGCGCACATCCTTCATGGCGGCAATTGTTGTTGACAGGCCGAAGTCGGAACGCAACGGCGTGAAGGCACATCCATAAGAAGGGAAGCGACGAAATGACGCACAAGAACAGGCCCAACATCCTGATCTTTGTTATGGATACCCAATCGGTTCGCAATATGACGCCGTACGGCTTCCACAAGGAGACCACGCCGAACACACAAAAGATCGCCAATGAGGGGATAGTGTACGAGAATCACTTCGTAACCGCAGCCTGGACCGTACCTTCATTTTCCTCGCTTTTCACCGGCAAATATCAGTCAGGCCACGGCGCTGGTGCGTCCTTCAACTTTCTATCGCGTGAGATACCCACTTTGGCCGAGCTTCTCAGCCGGGCCGGATACCAGACTGTCGCACTGGCCGAGGTTACAGCGGCATCGACAGGCTGGGTCAGCCAGGATGAATCCGATTTGTGCCGGGGATTCCAAGAGTTCATTCCCGTCTTCCGGCACGGCGAGGTGATCAACGCGGGCTCAGAAGCCAGGCCCATTTTCAAGTATGCCGAAGGGGAGGACTCAGGCTCCACCAGAGCCCTCCGACTGGTCAAGGAATGGTTTGAGAACAGATACGATGCCGAGAAACCTTTCTTCATGATGATTCGATGCACTGACCCGCATCTGACAGTCTGGGCGCCCCAACCGTTTCGCAGCAGGTTCTTGCCCGAAGGCGTTTCCGACCAGGAAGCCCTTGAAGTGAATCAAGACGTATACCTGCAATGTATGGGACTCGTCCCGGACCGGCCGGACGGCTACATGAATGAAAGAGACTGGGAAATCCTCAAAGGCCTCTATGATGGTGAAACCGCCTGCCTGGATCAAAGGATGGGCCTGCTCTTCGATTTCCTGACAGCCAGGCAGATTCTCGACGATACGCTGCTTATCATCACCGGCGATCACGGGGACCTTTTGGATCGTGATGGCTTTCTGGGACACGAACCGCTGGCGCTGTTCGACGACCTGCTCCACACACCGCTGATCGTTCGCTGTCCCGGCGTTGTGCCGGAGGCAACGCGGGTCAGCCACCTTGTGCAAATCTGCGACTGGTTCCCAACCATTCTTGACCTGTTAGAGTTGGAGGAAACCGCCGTCAGACAGGAAATGCAAGGCGTCAGCCTGATTCCGACCTGGGCCGACAAGCCGGTCAGAGAGTTCATCATTGCCGAACATCAACCGCTGCTCCTGGAAGCGGAATGGTTTGTCGAAAACGACATGGATTTCCGGCCCTGGATGCAATCGCTGAAGACCTTGCGCACGCTGGATTGGAAATACATCTGGTCCTCCGACGGCAACGACATGATCTTTGACATAAGAACCGATCGGGGCGAGACGGACAATCTGATAGCGACCGAGAAATCAAGAGCTTCGGCAATGCGCAAGCAACTGGAGGGCTTTTTGCTGAGCATCGACCAGCGCGACTACGGTGATAAGTTGGCAAGACATTACACGCCTTACATCGGCCACCTGAAGACATGGGGCTACTTCAGAGAACTGCGGTTTCCCTCCTGAAAAACCCCTTTTCGTAAGGAGCAACGCATGAGCTATCCCGACAAGGACCTGCCCGAAATCTCTGTCCCCCATTACGCAGGCGAGCGCTATGAAGCCGATGTCCCGGATACCCTGGACCTGGTCGAAAAGGCGGAACTGTCGATTCACGCCATAACACAGATGCTCGACCCGGACAGAGACTATCAGATGGCCACGACCGCCGAGTTCGATCGACGGCCGCCCGCCATCGGATTCGCCAGCCGTGCCCCTGTATGTGAAGCAAAGCATTTGGAATCCCTGCCTCTGCTGCGCATTATGAGTGGAAGCGGCTTCAACCTTGAATCGGACAAGCATTTCATGGAGAGTCTTCTTCGTTTGACCGCAGAGGACGGCTCCGTCTATACACCGCCGTATGGGACTGACAAGCCCGAAGATCGATCGCCCGGCCGGCCACCGTTCGAAGAGCCATATGGCCTGGTCGAGGCTGAAGGTCGCCTCATTCTTACGCTCTGCATCTGGTATCAGCGCGATAAGAATCCACTGTGGCGCAGGCTGGTTGAGAAAAAAATACAGCGGTTGACGGAACTGGCCGTGGCAGAAGAGGAGTTTGTCTATTTCACCATCAGAGAACCGCTCGATACGGACTTGGACGTGAGAATGTGGTTCACCGCCCACGACACCGCAGAGACGCTTAGAGACCCAGCCGGCGGCCGGGGATGGTTCACCGACCTGATCCGGGCCCACGAGATTAACTTCCAGTGTTCCCGCAGTCTGTGCATCTACTACAGACTCACCGGCTATGAGCCGGCGCTCGAGCTTGCAGGCAAGATCATCAGGGGCGTACTGAAGATAACCCGAGGCTTCGACGAGGATGGGCGCTGGCTGCTGTCACACTTCCACACGGCCACGGCCTCCCTGCTGGCTATGTTTGAATATGCCACGCTTACCGATGACAAGGAGCTCCTTGCTTTCGTCGCCCGTTGTTACGAATACGGGAAAGCGGTCGGCGACTCATTGGTCGGTTTCTTCGCCGAACACGCGCGCGGATCCGGCCCATACCGGGAAGGATGGGGGGGATACTGGCCAGGTGAGGACCTGGCAGAGCAAGGGTATAAGTCACTGGACGTCCGCGACAACACCTGCGAACTGTGCGAGGTAGCGGATATGGTCGGGCTGGCCCTCAAGCTGACCCTGGCTGGAGCAGGCAACTACTGGGAGGATGCCGACCGCTGGCTGCGCAATCAGTACGTTGAAGGCCAGATGACGCACAATCAACTGCGCGTCTTCCTCGACAACCTGTACGGCCGGGAACTGTTCCGGCAACGGCCTGTGGAACCGTGGGAGAGCGACGAAATCGAACGAGCGATAGGTGGATTCTCCATCTCCTCCTTGCCCAACGACTGGGGCCTCAAGATGGGACACGCCTGCTGCACCGGGAACGCCTCCAGGACCTATTTCTGGATTTGGGACAGCATTCTGACGAAGCAAGGCGATCTGACTAAGGTGAATCTGCTATTGAATCGGGCCTCTGCCTGGCTTGACGTCGACAGCTATCTGCCCTACGAAGGGAAGGTCGCGCTCAAGATCAAAGAGACACCCGCGGTCGCGACCCGCATCCCGCGCTGGACAGACCGCGGAGAAGTATCCTGCAAGGTGAACGGGAGCCGGCGGGACTTTGCCTGGTCGGACGACTATGTCAGAGTCAGTGGCCTGACCGCAGGCGACGTTGTGACGGTCGAGTTTCCGATGAGGGAGAAAACCCTGTTCAGCGTCATCGGGGACAAGCCCTTCAAGCTGACTTTGAAGGGAAACACCGTAGTCGACATCGAGCCCGAGGGGGAACTCTGCCCCCTCTATCAGAGAGACCACTTCAAACACGGCAGGGCGCCAATGAAGAAGGTCTCCCGCTTCGTCTCAAAAGAAACAATGATTTGGTGATGCCCTCTCGGGCCCCTTCAAAATGACAATCACCAATGCACGCTCACATGGAGAACACGCCTCTTCCCGCTCCCCATATTGTGCGAGAGAAGAGGAGACGATTGCCACTTTATCTCCAGGAACATTGCCCAGACGAACCGCGCGTCATCTCTTACATTCAACAAGGGGATATGCCAGACCTCTCAGTCGACCCACCTGACCCCATCCTCCGCCGCACCGACCAGAAACGGTGACCGGTCAGCGACCCCATTGGGCGCTGCCAGGGTCAATACGCCGCCAGCCGGCGAGCGGGCACTCCACGAGCGGCCCCGGTCACGCGAGATGAACAAGCCCTCTTGGGCCGCGACCAAAATGGCCGGGTCGCGAGGAAAGTCCGGCGAGAGGGCAATCGCATTGATCGCCTGATTGGGCTCCTTCTCCTGTGAACCCGCGCCGGTTGCGCTGGGCAGCCAGTCGGCCTGGACCTGCGTCCAGCTGCGGCCGCGGTCGGACGAAGCCTGCAGACCACTGGCGTCCGTTGCGGCGTAGAGCAGGCCGTCATTAACGAATTCAGGTGAAATGGCAAGGTCGAGCACGGGGGCCGCCTCGATTGGAAAGTCCGTCCCGCGCCACGCCCGTCCACCGTTGGCGCTCATGTAGACCCCGCTCTCTGTACCGGCGAAGATTGTATCATCGCGTTCGAACTGTGGCGATATCACCAGGCACAGAACATTTCGGTCAAGCAGCCCGAAGTTCGACGACGTCCACGAGACGCCGCCGTCGCCTGAACGGAAAACCCCATCTTCCGCCGTGCCGGCAAACAGGGCGCTGTCCTTGGCAAAGGCAGGCGAGACAGCGAGGCACAGGACCTGCGGCGGCGGCACGGGAAGTACTGCCGCCGCCCAACTGTGCCCGCCATCCCAAGAGCGCAGCACGCCTCCCTCCAGACCTGCATAGAGCCTCTGATCGCGCCCATATTCGGGAGAAAGGGCGACGGCGAAGACGGACACCACCTCGTCCGCAGGGACAGTTGACATCCAGGTCTGGCCGCCGTCATCGGAGCGATACAATCCGGAAAGACCGGCGGCAAAGCAGGTCCGGTCGTGCGCAAAGTCCGGCGAAGCAACGACCTCAAGTATAGTATCGCCTAGCCGCGTTATCCGTTCCATCGCTTTTGCCTTGTCGCCTTGTCAGAAGTACCTGCGCTGGCATCGTCAACAGACCGGGGCGCCTGAACTGCCTGGCTTCTGCCCAATCGGACACTATCGCGCAGGTGAAGCGAGCTGGCGAGAGGGCGATTTTTCGGACATTGACAACTTGTTCCAGCCACTTTACACTACATTATCATTCCAGTCCGAATCGTTTCAAGGGGCTGACACTGCCGTCGCCAGACGATTCCCGTTCATTGACAAAGTTGTCGCCGCGACCCCTGAAGACTGAAATTCACCAAGATACTCGAATGACGCGGACCGGCTTGGCGTAAGTTCTTCGCCTATCATTGTACTCAACACAGGTTCGAAAGGGGGAAAAACCTGAGAGAGCTCACACACATGTAATCCTGCCTCTCCAATTTTGGCGAGGTGGAAGCTCCTCATTTTCACAAAGGAGAAGAAAGCGATGGCGACCAAGCGAGACATGAATCGACGAGATTTTTTGCGTGGTTCGGCAGGTCTGGCAGCGGGGATTCTGGCCACGGCTTGCGCTCCGACCGAAACGGCTCCTGCAGAGGGGACGGCGGCGGAAGAGATGCCTGAGGAGATGGAGATCGAACTCGCCTTTTCGCACTGGTGGGGCGATTACTTCGGCGACGTTACCCAGATGATCCCAATTTTCACCGAAAAGACCGGGGTCAAGGTGCAGGAGCAGCCCAGCCCGTTTGGCGGCTATCATGACAAACTCCTCACGCAGCTTGTTGGCGGGACCGCTCCTGACGCGTTTCTGGCCGACACCTTCTTCAACGGTACTTTCTTCCCCAGCGGCCTTTGGGCCCCCCTCGACGAAGCTCTCAATCTGGCAGACCTCGACTTTGACAAGTTCGCGGTTGACCCGTGGGTTGAGACCGCATATGAAGGCACCGTCTACGCGCTGTCCATCTTCCTGCAGGAAGCCCAGTTGATCTGGATCAACAAGGAGATGGCGGACGAGACGGGAATCGACCTGCCGGTCTGGGGCTCGGACCATTTCGACACCTGGGACTGGGACGATTTCCACAACTTCATCACGGCGGGCACCAAGCGCAAGGACGACGGCACCATCGAGCAGTATGGCTGGGGCCAGGTCTACAGCTCGATGTGGTGGGGACCGCACTCCTGGATCCACCAAAACGGCGGAGAGCTGTTCGATGAAGGGATCTGGACCTACCAGGAGACGGAGACGCTGATCCACGAGCCGCAGTTTGTCGAGATGATGGACCGGTTGCTCAGCTTGACGACAACCGACAAGGTTGGGCCGACGATGGCCTCGGAAGAGGTTGTCGAGGGCGGCACGTACCGTTCAAAGCTGGCGATGAGCAAGCTGGGCACGTCGGCCTTTGTCGACAACGTACTCGACTTCGAGCAGTATGTGATTCACCTGCCGTGGACGCTGCGCAGGGGCCACGGCATAGGCGCGAATCACAACGCGGCCAACGCCGCCAGCGATCACCTTGAGGAAGCGCTTCAGCTGGTGATCATGATGGCAACCGACTGGGAAATGCAGCAGCAGTACACCAACCTGGCAGGGCAGTCTCCCTACGAGACGGTGGCGCACATCGAGGCCGCCCCCGAAGGACCGGCCAAGGACGTGGACCTGATGGCAATCTCCCGGATCGAGGGAATGTCGACGATCCCGGAGAATACCGAGCCCTTTGCCTGGCGCTGCGGCTGGTACGGCATCGAGCCGTTTGTTTTCCGTGACCGGATGGCCGAGGCGATGCAGGAAGTCCTGCTCGGCGAAAAGACGACGCAAGAGTCGATGGACGATGCCAAGGCCGAGTTCGACGCTCACCTGGCCGAGGCTCGGAGCTAGAATTGCCGTCTGATTGATGCGGCCGCCGGCAGGTCGCGTCAACAGGAGCAAGACGACCGTTCGCACAGGCGAGGACGGATCAGACCGCCGAACCTCGCGGACAACCCCAATTGCAATGTCATGGAAACGTTGTTCGCGCTTCAGCGCGGCAGCGTTTCCATGACCGGCTTTTCCCGTCACATCCAGATGTGTGCCCAGCGGCTTGCAGCAGCTTTCAGGCGGGCTGCCTAAGCCACCGTACCGCAACGAAACGGCTCTATGCGTCCAAACAGAATCGCGCCCGCTCGCAAGATGCCTAGGGATACTCTGAACAAGTCTGATTGATTGTGGCATAATACTGCATTAGTGGGCGTGCGACAGGAAAATGGGGGAAGAGGACAATGGAGCAGCCGACATTTGGGGAGTTTACGAAAGCAAGAAACGCAAGACGCGTCGAAATTCCGGCGGATGGATGGTCTGATTCCGTGGCGTCGGCTGGAAGCGCATCCGGCCGCACTATCCCAAGGCGGGACGCGGCCGGCGGCCGTATCCGTTGTCGGTGATGCTGCGCATCTACTGTGTGCAGTTGTTCTACAACCTGAGCGATCCGGGCATGGAGGATATGCTCTACGAGGTCGAGTCGGTGCGACGGTTTGTGGGGCTGCGGTTGTCGGGTGCGCTGCCGGACGAGACGACGATACTGAACTTTCGTCATCTGCTGGCGAGACACGAGTTGGGGTCGGTTCTATTGGAGGAGATCAATCGTCATCTGGAGTCGCGGTGCGGTTGCGGGAGGGAACGATCATCGATGCCAGCATCATCAGGCGCCGTCGACGACGAAGAATCGTGCGCGGCGACGCGACCCTGAGATGCATCAGACGAAGAAGGGGAATCAGTGGCATTTTGATGAAGCTGCATATCGGCGCCGACGCTGAGACGGGAATCGTACATAGCGTGGCGACGCAGCGGCGAACGTGCATGACGTGACCGTGGCGTCGCGCCTGTTGCACGGAGGCGAGAAGGAGGTGTGGGGCGACGCTGGCTATCAGGGCGTGGCCAAGCGGGCGGAGATGCGGGCGCTGGATGTAGAGTGGCATGTGGCGCTGAGGCCTGGGCGACGGCGGCAACTGCCGTCTGAAAGCGAGGAGGCGTTGGCCGAGAAGCGTAAGGCGTCGGTCAGAGCAAAGGTGGAGCATCCGTTCCTGCAGGTGAAGCGGCGCTTCGGCTATGCCTGCGCTATCGCGGCCTGGCCAAGAACACGCAACCTGACGTTTCTGCTGGGGCTGGCCAACTTGATGACAGCCGAGCGCCACTTGGCGGTGTGACAAAGGGAGTTGTGCGCCGCAATCACTTTGATAGCGGCGACAGGCCCGCCGCCGAGCCGTTTTGAGGCGCAAACAGGCTTGCCTCAGCACGGCAACTGCCTGCTGACTCAGCCCAGGCCGGTTGAAAATCTTCCTGCTTCCCCCACCATTCATCTCAATCCACCACATGTGGACTTATTCAGACGTTCCCTAGTACAGGGTATCACGGGAATCTGATCACGCCGGATAGCCTACATGAGGGCTGCAGGTCCCAGTGGCGGCCGTTGGCGGGACAAGGAGAAAGGGAGAGTTTTCGATGAGCGTCGATGTAGCTTGGTCAAACCGACCCTGGTGGCGTTCGAAACTGCGTCGACAGGAGGTATTTGCCGGCTACTTCACCATCCTCCCCTGGATCCTCGGCTTTCTGATCTTTGTCGGCGGCCCTATCCTGTTCTCGTTTTACTTGTCATTCAACGAATACAACATCCTCAAACCGCCCAAGCTGGTAGGGTTGGACAACTACCGCGAGATGTTTGAGGACAGGTTGTTCTGGCAGTCGCTGCGCGTCACGACCATTTACGCGGCCGGCGCCGTGCCCCTGGCCGTAATTGTTGGCTACCTGCTCGCGCTCATGCTCAACCAGAAGGTTGGAGGGCTTTCCTTCTGGCGCACTGCCTTCTACGTGCCAGCGATCGTCCCGGTGCTGGCCGTCTCCTACCTCTTCGCCTGGATATTCAATCCCGACATCGGGCTGGTCAACGGAATGTTGCGGCAGGTCGGTATTGAAGGGCCGCAATGGTTCGCATCGCGGGAATGGGTGCTGCCGACCTTCATGATCATGGAGCTATGGGCCGCGGGCGGCGGCATGGTCCTATACCTGGCCGCGCTGCAAGGCGTGCCAACATCGTTGTACGATGCGGCCAAAGTTGACGGCGCCAACGCCCGGCAGCGTTTCTGGCACGTGACACTGCCGATGACCACGCCGGTGATCTTCTTTCAATTCCTCATCGGCCTGATCGCCTCGTTTCAACTCTTTACCGGTCCCTTCCTGGTCACCCAGGGCGGGCCGGCAAACGCATCGCTCTTCTACGTCCTCTACCTTTATCGCAACGGCTGGAAGTATTTCAATATGGGCTACGCCTCCGCGCTGGCCTGGGTGCTCGTCGTCATTATCCTGGTGTTTACCCTGCTGAGTTTTCGGGTTGCGCGCCGCGTTGTCTACTACGAGAGCGAGGATCCCTAAACGATGCGCGCGCCGATGATCGAAGGGATGGGGGCGCCGGCGAATGTACGCCTGCTCGGACAGCGCCTCCTGACAACGACGCGCTGGCGGCAGCTGGGCATTCGGTTGCTGCTGGTCTATCTGCCGATGGCGGCGCTGGCGCTGGTCTACACCGCCCCCTTGATTTGGCTGGTCGGCAGCTCGGTCAAGCCGGAGTCCCAGGTCTTCGAATACCCGCCCAAGTTCATCCCTCGCTCTTTTGTCTGGGCCAATTATCCTGAGGCGCTCGTCCAGTTTCCCTTCATCGTAAGCGGCCTCAACACGCTGACCATCGTGTTGGGGGTCATGGTTGGCCGGCTGCTGACGGCCAGCCTGGCCGCTTACGGATTCGCCAGACTGCGCTTCCCGGGGCGGGATGTCCTGTTCATCCTGGTGCTGACGACACTGATGATCCCCTATCACGTCATCCTGATTCCGCAATACCTGATCTTCCGCGATCTTGGCTGGCTCAACACGCTCAAACCATTGATCGTGCCGGCCTGGTTTGGCGGCGGCGCCTTCTTCATCTTCCTGCTGCGACAGTTTTTCATGACGATTCCGCGCGAATACGACGACGCCGCGCGCATCGACGGCTGCGGCTTCATCCAGGTCTGGTGGCACATCATTCTGCCGATGTCGCTGCCCGCGCTGGGCGCAGTGGCCATCTTCACCTTCATGGGCGAGTGGAACGATTTCTTGGCGCCGCTCATCTATCTGAACACGCCGGATAAGCAAACACTGGCGATCGCGGTGGAGCAGTGGCGCCGCTCTTCGGTCCACACCGGCTATAATCATCAATGGAATCACATCATGGCAGTGGCGACAGTCGTCACGGTTCCTCCACTGCTCGTCTTCTTTTTCGCGCAGCGCCACTTCATACAGGGGGTGGTCATCTCAGGCATTAAGGGATGATGGCCGCTCGCAACTGCCCGCTGTCCTCACATTTGCGACGGGGGAAACGATGAAAAGCGGACGATTGAAACTGTTGATTGTCATCATGCTTTGCGCGGCGCTGTCTCTGGGCGGCTGCGGGCGCGACGAGGAGCCGACACCGGAACCTGAAGCGACCGAGTCGGCTGAGGAAGCAGGCGACCGCGACCTGGTCGACAGGTACAACGCCGGCGAACGAGACTTCGTCGATGCCAAATTGGACCGGGCCGACCTCAGCGAGGCCAACCTGAGCGGCGCAGACCTGAGCGGCGCCTACCTCTACGGCGCCGACCTGGAAGGGGCCGACCTGAGCCAGACCACCCTGGTCGCGACCACCTTCTTCCGCGCCAACCTGAACAACGCCGACCTGCGCGGGGCGAACATGGAAAAAGCGCTTCTTGTCGGCGCGACATTGTCCGGCGCCACCTACGACGACAACACGATCTGGCCGGACAAATACGATCCGGAGGCAAACGGAGCCGTGAAATCAGAATGACGCTCTCGTCAAAACTAAGGTGACAACCGATGGGCGCGCCGACGATTGAAGATGCGAAATTCCAAATGGGCGAGCGCCTGCTTCGGGGACGCTGGCTGCAGGGCAAGTTTTGGCGGCGGCTGGGTATCCGGCTGCTGATCATCTATCTTCCGATTACGGCGCTGGCGCTGGTATACACTGCGCCCCTGATCTGGCTCGTCAGCAGTTCGCTAAAACCGGAAGGTCAAGTTTTCGAGTACCCGCCCAACTTTATCCCGCGCTCGCTCGAGTGGATCAACTATCCGGACGCGCTTGTCCAGTTTCCCTTTATCGTAACCGGTCTCAACACGCTAACCATCGTCGTGGGCGTGCTGATGGGTCGCCTGCTTACCGCCAGCCTGGCCGCATACGGCTTCGCCAGGCTGCGCTTTCCCGGGCGCAACGTCCTGTTTGTCCTCGTTCTCACCACGCTGATGATCCCGTACCATGTCATTCTCATCCCGCAATACCTGATCTTCCGCGACCTGGGATGGCTGAACACGCTTAAGCCCCTGATCGTGCCGGCCTGGTTCGGCGGCGGGGCCTTCTTCATCTTCCTCCTGCGGCAGTTCTTCATGACGATTCCGCGCGAGTATGATGACGCGGCCCGCATCGACGGTTGCGGCTTCATTCGCGTCTGGTGGTACATCATTCTACCGATGTCGTTGCCCGCGCTGGGCGCCGTGTCCATCTTCACGCTCATGGGTGAATGGAACGATTTTCTCGCCCCGCTGATCTACCTCAACACGCCTGATAAACAGACGCTTGCAATTGCGGTAGAGCAGTGGCGGCGGTCGGGCATCATTCACGGCTACAAACACCAGTGGAACCACATCATGGCGGTATCAACCGTGGTCACGCTCCCGCCCTTGGTTGTCTTCTTTTTCGCCCAGCGCCATTTCATCCAGGGCGTAGTCATCTCAGGCATCAAAGGGTAAGACCTGCCGACGCGAAAGGGACTGGAAGATGTCCGCTCCGACCCCGATGCAAGAATATTTCTTCGACCTGCTCGGCTACACGCTGATCGAACAGGCGCTTGACCGCGACCACGTTCAGGCGATCAACAGTTGGATCGACGCGCTGCCGCCGCTGGAGATGGACCAGTGGCACGGAAATATAGACGTGCATACCTACAGCGGCGTGGATGGGATGAACCTGCAGAATATCATCGAAGGCGGGGCTATCTTTGAACGGCTGATCGACCATCCGGCCTGGATCGACCATGTTCGCCACTACATCGGCAATGCGTACGGACCCTACATCAACGAATCGTTCATCAACATGCGCGGGCCGGGCGGGTTCATCGGCGTACACTCCGGCGGCCATGTGATCGACTCGAGCAAGCCGGGCGGCCGCGACCGCAAGGAGTGGTGTTGCAGCGAGCTATCGCTGCTGGTCGCGCTGACGGACGTGGGGCCGGGCGACGGGCCGACCGTGCTGATCCCCAGCAGCCACAAATCGGACATTCGACATCCTCATGACAAGGGCGGCTTCTCCGACGCCGGACCGGCCACACGTCTCGAAGGGGCGATCGAGGTCCAGATGAGGATGGGGGATGCTCTCCTGTTCCAGGACTTTCTCTGCCACGGCTCGGCCGAGCGGACCAACCCGGGCCAGCGGCGCATGATCGTCTTTCGCTACCTGGCCTCGGTTTTCGCCCACCGCTGGGGCTACGTTCCGTCCGACGAGCTGTTGGCCCGCCTGACAGCGGCGCGCCGCAAGATCATCCAGCCGATCATCCCCCGCAGGCCGCCGCGTGACTGGCTGATAGACCGGCAAGAGGCTGCGTCGGACAGTTTGACAAAGTCTGACGAAGAGGTCGCCAACCGGGCAGGGCATGTTCCGTACTGAGACCGACCCCTTGCCCACGGCGGGAAAAACGACAGTTGAGAAAATTGGTGTCCTGTGCTACATTGATTCCAAATAATAGAGTAAAGTTTCAAAAAAACTTCACCTCAGGAAAAGTCCGATGCAAAGGGTAGGGAAAGGGGCAATACCATGTCTATTCTTTACAGGCCCGACGATGGCGTAGCAGGCGATTTCATCCCCTACTACTGGGATGGTGACTACCATCTCTTCTACATTAAAGACTTCCGGGATGATGCCGGTTATGGGCCGGGCAAGCCCTGGTATCACCTCGTCACACGCGATTTTGTCAATTTCGAGGATTGGGGCGAGGCTGTTCCGCACGGGGCGGTTGACGAGCAAGACATCTCTGTCGGCACAGGATCCGTCATCGAAAAGGACGGAACTTTCCACCTCTACTTTACGGGCATCAACGCCAGTTTCGCCGGCACCGGCAAGCCCGCGCAGGTCGTCATGCGCGCCGCGAGCAGTGATCTGCGCGACTGGCCCAAGGATCCTGACTTCAGGTTCAACCCGCCTACAGCCCTGGGGTACGAGTTGGACGACTGGCGCGACCCCTTCATCTTCTGGAACGATGCAGCCGGGGAGTACTGGATGCTCGTTACGGCGCGCACCGACAGTGGACCTGTCCGCAACCGGGGCTGCATCGGCCTGGCCACCAGCCCTGATCTGGAGAGCTGGGAGGGGAGGCCGCCGCTTTGGGCGCCAGGCGAGGTCTGGGCGCACCCCTGCCCGGACCTGTTCCGCATAGGCGACTGGTGGTATATGGTCTACTCGGTCTCCCGGGAATGGATCGCTACGCACTACCGAATGGCGCGCAGCCTGGAGGGTCCCTGGTTGTCGCCGGCCAATTCGATGCTTGATGGCCTTGCCTACTGCGCGGGCAAGACTGCGGGAGACGAAACACAGCGCTTTGCATTCGCCTGGTTGCCAACGCGCGAAGGCGAGACGGATGACGGCGACTGGGAATGGGGCGGCAATCTGGTCGTTCACGAAGTGACACAACAGCCGGACGGCGCGCTGGCAGTGCGCATCCCTGCAACGGTCGCTCAGTCCTTCGCAAATGCGGCGCCCCTCCAGCCCCAGCCGGTTCTGGGTAGCTGGGAGGTAAAGGATGGGAGCGCTAGCACATCCGCGATCGGCCGTTACGCTCTGATGACGCTGGGGGAGATGCCTGACGAATGTCTGGTCGAAACGACCGTTACCTTCGACGCGGAGATGACGAACTGTGGTCTAATGTTGCGAGCCAGCGAAGATCTGGAGTCCTACTACGTGGTACGGCTGGAGCCGGCCAACAACAGAGTCGTGCTGGACCGCTGGACTCCCAGCTACGGCGAGACCACCTTTAACGATCTGATTATGTTGGAACGGAGGGCGGTGCTGACGCCGGATCGACCGGTGAAGGTGCAGTTGCTCGTCGATGGCACGGCGATAGTGATCTATATCGATGACCAGGTAGCGCTCTCCGGCCGAATGTATGACCGGCGCGGCGGCGCCCTGGGCCTCTTCGTTACCGAGGGCGAGGCCCGCTTCGAAGGGCTTCGCATGGGCACGAGATAGTGAATCGCTGCGGTAGAGCGTTTATCCCGCTGAAAGAAGGGGAGATTTGGATGGAGGTGAAGCCAACCGCAAAATCAGCGAAGCAGCACACTTGAAGTTCAGTTGAATTCCGAATGACACCAGCGCTTTGCGCGCATTGCAGATTTGGACGCCTAACCGTCTTTGGCGCAATGCGAGAAAAGTGCGATTCAACTGTGAACGCACCTTAGACAAAAGGGGGATTTGTCATGCAGGCGAAGAGAGTTTCAAGACGTGAGTTTCTGGGCGTTGCTGCTGCCGGCGTTGCCGGCGCGGGGTTGGCAGCATGTGTGCCGGCGGCTCCCGCCGAAGAAGATGTAGGCGCGATGCCGGAGGAAATTACGATCACCTATTCCTTCCCGCTCCCGGATTCAGACTACCTCGGCGCAACCCAAAGAGCGCTGGCCGAGAAACATGATTTCAGAGTGCCGGATACGAATGTGGTGGTGGACGTGCAGCTTGGCGTGGCCAACGAAGCGATCGATCTGGCCATGTCGGCAGGGGACCCGCCGGACGTTTTCTGGCATCGGTACCAGCAGTCCACGATCGACGCCATCAACGAGGGACTTTACGAGAACGCGCAGGAGTTGATGGAAGCGGACGGCATTTCCCTCGACATCTACGCGGACGGACCACGCGCGGCATACAGCCCGGCAGTGGTGGATGGAAAGATGTGGGCTTTCCCGTACGAAGTGGTCATTCACCTGTGGGCCTACAACCCGGTGTTGTTCGATGAGGCCGGCGTAGAGCCCCCGGACAAGAATTGGACTTGGACGGACGCCCTGGAAATCGGGGTGCAGATGACATGGGACAATGAGGGCAGGCACCCCAACGAGGACGGATTCAACATCAACGAGGTCGAGGTGTGGGGGATGGGGCCCTGGTTCTACTTCGGCGGCGAGGAACATTATCCCCGCATTGCCGGCGGCGAATACACCAACGATGATGTCTCCGAGATCACGATTACCGGTGCGCCGTTCATCCAGACGATCGACTGGTTCCGCGAGCTTTTCAACACGCCGATCGCAATCGAGGCGAGACCGGAAAAGGGGCTGCAGACAGGGCGCATCGCCATCTACGAGACGGGCAACTGGGCATTGCTCGGGCTGAAGCAGGACATGGAGGAGCTGGGGGCCGTATATCCGCCAACGCACCCGGACACCAACCTGATGTCCACCGTGCTGCCGGACAAGGAGTTGTGGATCCCCAAGAAGGAAGGGGGCGCACAACTTGACGCGGCCTACAAGTTCGCCAAGTGGTGGTCGCATGACATGTACATCGAATACGCCCTGGAGACAGGCTACATCCCCTACCTCAAGAGAGATCTTGAGGACCCGCGCTGGCTGGAGCTGATCGCGAACAACCCCTTCATGCAGGTCGCGGAGGAGATGACGCAGTACGGCCGCGCCCGCTTCTGGTCGCTGTTCCCGGGCGCGTTCGAAGCCTGGCCTGTCATGCACGAGATGTGGAGCGCCATCAGCGCCACCGATACACCGGCGGAACAGCTTCTGGAGCACGCCCAGAACGAGAGCCAGCGCATTATGGACAAGTACCGGGCATAGTCGCCCAGTGCACGTTGGGACAGGCCGGGCACTCGTCCTGCAAACGGGGTAGGCGAGTTCACCTAAGATGGCCGCCTGCGCGGCGAAGAGTCCACCAGGCTCAGTGCCGCGGGGCGGCCAGCTGCCGATTCTCTGGCTCTGTTGCCGGGAGCTGCCTGGGCAGCCCTATGTCCAGGCCCCGGCGGCGACACGCACCAGAAGGGCGTATTGCATCCGAACTCCCTGTCGCTGCAAACCGGCTGCCGCTGCAGCAGCGCCGGCACGGTACCTTGACGAGCATGCACGGCCGCTTCTCATTGAAGGCAATCGTCAAAGTCGGTCACCTTGCGTTCGGAAGCCCCAGTGAGCTATCTTAAAATCCGCCCGAGCGCAGGAGTGTCCCGCCGGAGGCCCCAGCGCCGGCTCTATGGCGCGTGAAACCTGCCAGGACATAGGGAACCGCCGCCGGCTTCAGCACCAATGCAAATGGCGAGAACAATGCTTAAACGCTTAAGAGCGCCCATGGGCCGGAAGGGCAAGGGGCCAGGCAGATTGGCCCGCACCGAAATGGTCTACGGCTATTTTTTCATCGCGCCGTGGATCATCGGGTTCGTACTACTCACGTTGGGGCCGATGCTGGTCTCCTTCGGTCTCATGTTCACTTCATACAAAGGCTTTCGCCGCATCAACTGGGTCGGTCTCGAAAACATTCGCGAGCTGGTGCTGCACGACTATCGTCTGCTCGACTCGCTGCGGGTCACGGGGACCTATGCGTTCTGGGTTGTCGCGCTCACGATTCTGATTGGCTTGGTTCTGGCCCTTTACGTGAACCAGAAGTTCCCCGGGCGCAATTTCTTTCGGGTCATCTATTTCATGCCGGCTGCCATCAGCGGCGTCGCCCTTACTTTTGTCTGGCTGGCTCTCTATGACAAAGAGTTCGGGATGATCAACCAGTTCCTGCGTGTGTTTGACCTGCCGCGCATCGGCTGGCTAACCACGACGCAGTGGGCGCCTTGGGCCTTCGTGATCATGGCCGTCTACGGTGTCGGCTACACGATGGTCATCTTGCTGGCCGGTCTGCAGGGGATACCGGAGCACCTCTATGACGCCGCCAAAATCGACGGCGCCGGACATCTCTCCCTGTTCCGCCACATCACCATCCCTTTGCTCTCTCCGACCATCTTCTTCCTGACCGTTATCGGCGTCATCGGCTCCATGCAGGTCTTCACATCCGGCTATATCCTGACCCAGGGGGGCCCAGCCAGGTCCACTCTTTTCTTCATTATCTATCTCTTTGATGTTGCCTTTCAGCAGCGCCGCCTCGGTTATGCCAGCGTTCTGGCCTGGCTCTTCTTCATCATTATCATGTTGCTGACGCTTATCCAGTTCGTCGGGGCACGCCGCTGGGTCTACTATGAGGCGGAGGTGAGAAATGAGTAGCGTCGCACGCGCATGGCGGCCCAACGCCCCGTTGCGTTTACTCCTCCTCTATGCATTTGGCATTTTGGTGGCGCTGATCTTCCTCCTGCCCATCTTCTGGCTGGTCTCCAGCTCGCTCAAGACCCGCCTTGAGATCCTTTCAGAGACGGGGATCAACCTTATTCCGCCCATTCCCTGGCAGTGGCAAAACTACAGGGATGCCTGGACGGTGATGCCGTTCACCATCTACTTGAGAAACACAATCGTCATCGCCGTTGCCTCCCTTGCCGGAACGCTGCTGACCGGTTCGATGGTGGCTTACGGCTTTGGCAGACTGCGATTTCCGGCGCGAAACCTGCTCTTCGCCGTGCTGTTGTCCACCCTCATGCTGCCCAGCCAAGTCACCATCATCCCGACCTTCCTGCTCTTCCACAGACTGGGCTGGATCAACACCTTTTGGCCTCTGATTGTTCCCTCGTGGGTCGGAGGAGGCGCTTTCTACGTCTTCCTTATGCGCCAGTACATGACGACCATTCCGCTGGAACTGGATGACGCCGCCAAAGTCGACGGCTGTTCGCCAATCGGCATCTATCGTCACATCATACTGCCAAATCTGGGACCGGCGCTGGCCACCGCATCGATATTTACGTTCGTCAGCCACTGGAATGAGCTTTTCGGCGCCCTGATTTACCTGATTGATGAGGAACTCTGGACCTTGCCGCGGGCGATGCTGACCTTTCGCCAGAGTTTCGCTGACCCGCAAGGGATCTATAAGGAGTACCACTTGGAGTGGCTGGCCGCCATGGCTGTCCTCACCATGTTGCCGCCGCTGCTGTTCTTTCTCGCGTTTCAACGCTATTTCGTGCGCGGCGCGGTACTGACGGGCGTCAAGGGTTAAACAGGAGTCACCTTCATCATGCGCGTCGATAGAGCACAGTTCATGGAAGAAGGGTTCATCATCCTTCGCAACGTGATCCCGCCCGAACAGCTGGACGCGATCCGCGAAAGCTACGAGGTCCTCGTAGAGCGGCAGAAGGCTGTCTGGGCGCGCGAGCGCCAGCCGGACGACCCGCCGGGCGGCGTGTGGGAGACCCACCAGCAGCCGCGGCTTTCGCACGTGGAGGAGCTGGTGGATAAGGCGACCGCCAATGCGGTTGAACTTTGGCTGCACGAGAACACGCTGGGCGTCGCCCGGCAACTTATCCGCGCGCCCGAGCTGGCGATCACCGAAATGATGCTGATGTGCAGCCCGGTGCGCGACCACCCCGGCGGCACCGGCTGGCACCGCGACTTTCAGTCCTCAACCCAGGCGCCCGTGGAAGGCCTGACCTCCGATTTGCGCGCGAACGGGCCCGGTTACGTGCAGTGGAACATACCGCTCTACGACGACAACGTGCTGTGGGTCGTGCCGGGCAGCCACCTGCGCGTCAATACCGAGGCCGAAGAGCGCCAGATGGCGGCAGACCCGCAGGCGCCGCTGCCCGGCAGCATCCCCGTGTCACTCAATGCCGGAGACGGCGTTGTCTATACGAATCTCATCTGGCACTGGGGCAGCAACTACAGAACGCGCCTGAGGCGCACAATTCACGGCGGCCATGCCTCGATCGCGCCGCCCCTTTACGCCCATATCTTCTCCCCGGTGTGGGACCAGCAGCTGGGCTTCATGGACTGTCTGTCCCCCGCGGCGCGGCAGACGATGGAAAGGATGGCGCAGCTGCTCAGCGAGCAACGCGATCTGCTGGAGTCGCTTTTCCGGGCCATGCTGGACAAGGACGGGGACAGGTTTCTGCAGGCGCTGGCCGCGCTGCGGCCCGGCGAAGAGGGCCGCATGGTCTGTCTTGTCCTCATCTCGAAAGTCGTGCTGCGAATGCGCCTCGTCTCGCGGCCGGAGGTGCGCGGCCTGCCCCGCGCCGAGCGAGCCAGCATCGTTGTACACCGCGATATGCTTGATTTCGACGAGAACCTGGCCGGACGCTTCTCGCAGGAGGAGGTCGAGCAGATCTGGCAGCGATTTGCCGTGCTCGACGCCAGGCTGCAGGCCGACACCGAACAGCACGTTTCCTGGAGCCGGTCCGGGCAGCCTTCCCGCTACATCGTCAACGAAATGCCCGCCAATTTCGGGGTCACGGAGTTTATTGCCAGCTGGAACGATCGGCACAGTGCAGCGTAGGACAGTTGCCGCCTGTGCATGAAGCTGTCGATGACCGGCGGACTTCGCTTCTCAATTTGCCGGAAAGGATGAAATCATGGCCAAGATCAGCCTGATTGGCGCCGGCAGCCGCGGCTTCGCCAAAGGGTTCCTGATGGACATCATGACGCGGCCGGCCCTGGCCGGGGCCACGCTGTCCTTGATGGACAACAACCGGGAGCGGTTGGATGTAATGACGACGCTGGCAAAGAAAATGGCCCGTCAGCTGGACGTTCCGACCGCGATCGAGTCGACGCTGGAGCTGCGCCCGGCCCTGGACGGAGCCGACTATGTGATCTCCATCATTCGCCCGCCGGGTGTCGACTCCAAAGAGGAGCCCTTGGAGATCGCAAAGAAGTACGGTGTCGACCAGGCGGTTGGCTGCACGACCGGCCCCAATGGCGTCTTTACGGCGCTCAAATATATGCCGCCGCTGCTCGAAATCATCAAGACGATGGAGGAGGTCTGCCCGCAGGCGCTCTTGCTCCACTATTCCAACCCGACGACCAGCCTGCCCTGGATCCTCAACCTCATCTCCCCGGTCCGCAGCATCGGCATGTGCCACAGCGTGCAGGGGACGGCGATGCAGCTGGCCCGCTACATCGGCGCGCCGTATGAAGAGACCGGGCACTGGGTGGCGGGCATCAACCATCAGGCCTGGTTCTTGCGCTTCGAATGGAACGGCGAGGACGCATACCCACTCGTGCGGGAAAAGATGTCGGATCCCGAAACCTACGAACATGACATCGTGCGCTTTGAGATGATGCGTTACTTTGGCCACTTTCTGACCGAGTCGAGCACACACAACTCTGAATACGTCCCCTATTTCCGCCGCAGTCCCGAGATGGTCGAGCGCTTCCGCAACAAGCGGGGGCCGGGTGCAAGCGTAGGGCAGCATGTGGGCAGCGTGGCGCGCTGGAAGAATTCGGTGGCCGAGAAGGACAAGCGCCTACGCGAAGAAGCATTTGGCGACGGCTCAATCGAGATCGAGCAGAGCGACGAGTACTCGGTTGGCATCATCAACGCGATGGAGACCAATGAGCCGTACCGCTTTAACGGCAACGTGATAAACACGGGGCTGATCACAAATCTGCCTGAAGGATGCTGTGTTGAGGTGCCCTGTCTGGTGGACAACATGGGCGTTCATCCCTGCTTCGTCGGCGATCTGCCGCCCCAGTGCGCATCGCTCAACCGCAACCGGCTGGCGGGCGATGAACTGACGGTAAAAGGAGCGATCGAGCGAGACCGCAAGGCGATTGAGCAGGCCATCGCACTCGATCCCCTGACCGCAGCCGTTTGCACGCTGGACCAGGTCCACACCATGACCGAGGAGATCTTTACCGAGTTGACCCACCAGATCGGGGAATATACCTGAGCCGGCCGTCTGAAAGAAGCGGGACGGATTGCCTTTCCCGTGAAGGCGAACGCGGCCTTGCTCGGACAGCTGAGCCTCGAGCCCGCAACACCACGGACACGCGCGGGAGTATACGATGTTGACATCAGAGCAGAAAGCGCACTTTGAGACCTTTGGCTTCATCGTGATGCGGCAGGCCTTTTCGCCGCGGGAAATGGACGACATCGGCCGTGAATTCGACGATGTCCTCACCCAGGACAGGCAGGGGCTTCCTTTCAGCGGAGAAAAACGCCAGGCCGTTATGGGCTGCATCGAAAGGCGCCCGCTGTTGACGCGGCTGCTGGACGACGACCGTATCTACCTCCCGATTGAAGAACTGCTCGGCCGGGGCTTCATCTGGAACGGATCCGACGGAAACCTCTACGTGGGCGACACACCGTGGCACCCCGATGGATCCGAACACGATTACGGTCGCATCAAGGTGGCGTTCTATCTTGACCCGGTGACCAGAGATACGGGCTGCCTGCGCGTCATCCCCGGATCGCATCGCCCTCCCCTGCACGATGATCTGGAGCCGCTCAGGCTGCAGCGCGAGAGTGCGGCGACCCCCTACGGCGTTTCCGGGGCCGAACTGCCCTCCTTTCCCTTGGAGTCCGAGCCGGGAGATGTGGTCTTCTTCGACCAGAATCTGTGGCATGCTGCCTTCGGCGGCCGGACGGGACGCCGCATGTTCACGCTCAACTTCTTTGCCAGGCCGGTAACCGACGCCCACATGGCCTTTGTGCGCCGCGGTTACGAATCAGACGTCGGCTTCATCAAGAGGATGCAGCACACGCAGACCGATGAGCTCTACACGCCGGAGTTTCTCAACAGCGAGAGCCCCCGCATCCAGGGCCTGGTGGCGCATATCAAGGCGCTTGGATTCAAATAACCGCTGGACTGCCGCCCGCTCGCGGCCGCCCCGCGATAACCGGACTTTCAAAGTAGCGATAAATTGGCTATTGTAATGTCGTAACCACCCGTTCGGCCGCTGGACTGGCTGGCGGCGGGCCGCGCCCAACCTTCCGGGCAGGACCTCCCCGACTCGCATCCCCACCGACTCTCTGAACATATTTCGGATTACAAGACCCGTTCACAAAGGAGGCCGAGATGGCGATCAATAAGGCAAAACAGCGTATTCTGGAGGGAAAGGCCGCGATCGGGGCTGAAATCAGCCTGGGAGCCCCGATAGCGACCGAGTATCTCTCGCAGATGGATTTCGATTTCTTCATGATCGACGCCCAGCACGGGCCGTGGAGCGACGATACCATCTTTCAGGCAATTCGTTGTATCACCCTGGGCAACGCCACACCGATGGTGCGCGTGGAGCAGAACGATTTCGGCGCAATCGGGCGCCTGCTCGATCGCGGCGCGCTCGGCATCATCGTCCCCATGGTCAACTCGGTTGAGGAGGCAGAGGCCGCCGCCTTTGCCATGCGCTACCCGCCCATAGGCGGCCGCTCCGGCGGACCGTTCGGCGTCGGCATCCACGGAGGGGATTACATGAGCTGGAGCGACGACGAGGTCTTCCTGGCGGTGATGATCGAGACCAAACAGGCGGTCGAACGCTGTGAACAGATCATAGCGGTCGATGGCGTCGACGGCTGCTACATCGGGCCGAACGATCTGCGCATCTCAATGGGCGTCGACCTCAACACCGCCGAGGGCAAAGCGGCCCACCGCGCCGCCATCCTGAAAGTGGTGGAAGCCTGCGACAAGACGGGCAAGGCCTTCGGTATCTCGACCTCTGATCTGGACGAAACCAGATTCTGGCTCGAGCAGGGTGGGCGCTTCATCACCGCCGGCGAGGACACCGAATGGATGCTCGTCGGCGCGCAAAATACCTTGAAACAGTTAGGGCGTTAGGGACAGAGACAGGACGGGAGAAGAGAATGGCTGACAAGTTACGATGGGGCATCCTATCGACCGCGGCGATCAACGACTGGGTGATCGGGCCGATGCGCCAGACCGGACGCAGTGAACTGGTGGCGGTGGCCAGCCGCACCACGGAACGAGCGCAGAGCTATGCCGACAAATGGGGCATCCCGCGCGCCTACGGCGACTACGAGGGGTTGCTGGCCGACCCGGACGTCGACGTCATCTACAACCCACTGCCCAATTCGCTGCACTGCGAGTGGACCGTCAAGGCCGCGGCCGCCGGAAAGCATGTCCTCTGCGAAAAGCCAATCGTTCTTACCACGGAAGAGTTGGACACAATGGAGGCCGCGGTCGCGGAGTACAACGTAACGGTCTTTGAAGCCTGGGCCTACCTCCATCACCCGCAGATGAATGCCGTGCGCGCCCTGATCGATGCGGGCAGACTCGGAGACTTGCAGCTGATCACGGGGTGCCACGCCTTCTACCTGCCGGCGGAAGATGGGCACAACATTCGCCTGAATCCAGCCCTGGGCGGGGGCGGTCTCTGGGACGTGGGCATCTATCCCGTGAGCCAGTCGATCCTGTTGGCGGGCGCGGGCGCCCCGGTGGAGGTGTGGGGTTGTCAGATCAAAGGCGAAACCGGCGTTGACGTTGCGATGAGCGGGCAGCTGCGCTTCAGTAACGGGGTGATCGGCCACATCTGGGGAGGCATGCGTACGTCCCAACGGTACGGCCTGGAGGTGGTTGGCAGCGGAGGATCGCTTGTAATCCCCAATCCCTCGATCCGACCAGGCACTGAAGGCGATGACCAGGAAATGTTCCTCACAACCAGCGACGGGCGTACTGAGACAATCATCACCCCTGCCAAGGACGCCTATCAGACAGAGGTGGAGACGATGGAGGCCTGCCTGCTCGACGGCGAGGCGCCAAAGATGACCTTTGAAATGAGCCGAAGGATCTTACGCTCGGTACTGGCGCTGTACGAGTCCGCCGAAACCGGCAAACTGGTTACACTGTAGCCGGGCCGAACTGCGGCGCTGGGAAGGCTGGGAAAGATCATAGAAAGAGTTCCGCCAGAAATCGTTCGACTTCTTTGGGATTCACGAAACTCAAGCAAGGAGATAGAGCATGTCAAACGGGAATCATCGAGGAACGGTCCGGCTCACCATGGGCCAGGCGGTGATCAAATATCTGCAGGCCCAATATAGCGAAAGAGACGGCCAGGAGCGGCGCCTGATTCCGGGCATCTTCGGTATTTTCGGACACGGCAATGTGGCCGGCCTGGGGCAGGCGATGGAAGAGTACGGCCAGGACCTGCCCTACTACCAGCCGTGCAACGAGCAGTCAATGGTGCATACCGCCAGCGGATTCGCCAAGGCCAGCCTGCGCCTGTCCACCTTTGCATGCACCTCGTCGATCGGGCCGGGCGCGACCAACATGGTCACCGGCGCGGCGACGGCAACGCTCAACCGGCTGCCGGTGCTGCTGCTGCCGTCCGACTACTACGTCACCCGCTACCAGGGTCCGGTGCTGCAGCAGCTTGAGCATCCGATCTCCGCCGACGTCAGTGTCAACGACTGTTTCCGTCCGGTCAGCCGCTTTTTCGATCGCATCTCGCGGCCGGAGCAGCTGTTGACGGCGCTGCCGGAAGCGATGAGAGTGCTGGTCGACCCGGCCGATACCGGCGCCGTGACGGTCGCCCTGCCGCAGGACGTACAGGCGCATGCCTACGACTATCCGGCCTACTTCTTCGACAAAAGGGTGTGGCAGGTGGAGCGGCGGCGGCCACATCCGGACCGCATCGCTGAGGCCGTCGCCCTGCTCAAGGCGGCCGAACGCCCAATTGTCATAGCCGGCGGCGGCGTCATTTATTCGGGCGCCAAGGTCGAGCTGCAGACCTTTGCCGAGACTTTCGGCATCCCCGTCGGCGAGACGATGGGAGGCAAGGGGGCGATCGCGGGCGAGTCGGCGATGGCATTGGGCGGCTACGGTGTGACCGGGACCGGGTCGGCGGGTCAGCTGATGGCCCAGGCCGACCTGGTGATCGGAGTGGGAACGCGCCTGACCGATTTCAGCACCGGTTCGCAGTCGGTCTTCAACAACCCCGACGTGAAATTCATCAACATCAACGTCACCGGCCACGATGCCTACAAGCAGGGCGCGCTGCCGATCGTCGCCGACGCACGCGAGGCCTTGCGGGCCTTTGTAAGCGAGGCCAACGCGGCCGAAATCCGACCGAACCCGGCCTATCTCGAAGAGGTCGGCGTAGCAAAGTCAGACTGGCAGGAGATGCTGGCAACGGAAGTGTTCGTCGAACATCCCGGCGAGGCGATGAGCCAGCTGCACGCGATAGACGTCATCAACCAGGCGCTGCAGCCAGGCGATACGATCGTCGCCGCGGCGGGTGGGCCGCCCGGAGACCTGCACCAGCTCTGGGACACGAGCGGTCCGCGCCACTGTCACCTCGAGTTCGGCTTCTCGTGCATGGGCTATGAGATTCCCGGCGGCATCGGCGTGCGCATGGCGCAAGAGGAAGGCGAAGTCTACGTGCTGGTCGGCGACGGCACCTACCTGATGAACCCGACCGAGATTGTCACGGCCGTACAGGAGGGCCAGAAGATCACGGTCATCGTCTCGGAAAATCACGGCTACCAGGTCATTCGCCGCCTGCAGATGGGCCGCGCCGGCATCAGCTTCGGCAACGAGTTCAGGGCGCGCGATCAGGAGACGAACAGGTTGGATGGGGAATACCTGGCGATCGATTTCGCCAAAAACGCCGAAAGTATGGGCGCACGCGCCTGGCACGTGACCAACCCAAGCGAGCTTCGCAGCGCGCTGGAAGAGGCGCGCGCAGAGACGCGCAGCTGCGCCATCGTGATGGAGGTCGAGAAGCACCGTTACGGTCCAGCTTCGGAGATGTGGTGGGACGTTGCGGCTGCCGAGGTTACCAACAGAGAAGTTACGCAGGGGCTGCGCGCCGAATACGAGGCGGACCGCGAGAAACTGCAAAGAGTCCACTACTAGCGAAAACAAAGAGAGGCAGTCGAATCTTTGCCGGCGGCATGACCCAAGCGGCCGCCGGCAGACAGAGGCTTTTGACAGACATAAGCCAGGCGTTAGGTTCTGGAGGTAGGCGCGCTTCACGCGAAGGGAGACAGTGACAATGGCATCCATGGACGACCTGCGCCAGGGCGTACCCGAAAGCCTGCCGGAGGTCAACGAGATCAAGGACGAGAAACTGCGCGGCCAGGTGATCGAGGGCTGGGCCTTTGCGCTGTCTCAGACAGAATTTACGCGCATCGACCAGATCAGAGGGTCCGGCGTACCGGACTCACCTGCGCTCAAGGACGGGACACAGGCCGAACACCTGCGCGGCGTGGCGCGCATCGCCCAGGGTATCGCCGACGGCCTCGAACGGGTCCACGGCGACATCGGCATCGACCGCGACCTGCTGTGGGCCTGCGCGCTCTGCCACGACGTCGGCAAGCCGTTTGAGTTCAGCCCGCAAAACCAGGCGCGCTGGCAGGGCGACGTCGGCGCGTCCGGTTTTCCATCCATCCGCCACTCGGTCTACGGCGTCCACGTGGCGCTCACGGTCGGGCTGCCGGAGGCGGTGGCCCATACAGCCGGCGCACATTCGGCCGAAGGCGAGTTCATCAAGCGCAGCCTCGAGAATACGCTCGTCCACGACGCCGACCGCGCCTACTGGGCGGCGATGGAGCGGGCCGGTCAGCTGGAGATGGATGAATAGAACGGGGGAAGCTGAGTTTCCCGGCTGAGGTCAGCCAGTTTATCTGCTCAAGATTCCAAGAGGGAGAGGATCGGCGATGGAAGTCCATGATGCCATCATCAGTATACTGGCCCGCGAAGGCGAGAAGCAGATCTTCTGCTTCCCCGACAACCCGCTGATTGAAGCGGCCGCACGCAATGGCATGCGGCCAATCATGACGCGGACCGAGCGCACCGCAGTTGCCATGGCCGACGGCTACACCAGGGTCTCCGACGGGCGGCGCACGGGCGTCTGCACGGTGCAGATGGGCGCCGGAGTCGAGAACTCCTTCGCCGGGGTCGCGCAGGCCAATGCCGACTCGGTCCCGCTCCTTTTTCTGCCGGGCCACATCGGCCGCGACCGGCATGGGTCAACCCGCAACTTCCCCGCGGTGCCCAGCTACCGCCCGATCACCAAGTGGGCCGAGCAGGTCAACATGCCCGAACGCATGCCCGAGATGATGCGCCGCGCCTTCAGCTACCTGCGCAATGGCCGCCCCGGTCCTGTTATGCTGGAGGTCCCGCGCGATGTGGGCAATGGCGAAATCGACGACGACTTCGAATACAGACCGCCGCAAAGAGTGAGGTCAGCCGGGGACCCGGAGGCGGTTGACACCGTGATCGCGGCCCTTCTCAAAGCCAAATGTCCCGTCATACAGGTGGGGCAAGGTGTTCTCTACGCCCAGGCGACCGAGGAGCTGCGGGCGTTCGCAGAACTGGCCGGCACGCCGGTCATGAGCACGTTGCTGGGCAAGAGCGCTTTCGCCGAAGACCACCCGCTTTCGATCGGCACGGTGGCAAACGATCGCAGTGTGACCAGGGCGATCGCCCACTACCTCGACAAGGCGGACCTGATCCTCGGCATCGGCTGCAGTCTCAGCCGGGAATGGATGCGCGCGCCGGTGCCGCCCGGCAAGACGATCATCCAGGTGACCAACGACGACCGCGACCTCAACGCCGACATGCAGATCGATATCGGCGTGCTCGGTGACGCCAAGCTGGTGCTCTTCCAGCTGACCGAGGCGCTCCAGCGGCAGACGGGCGGCAACGGGCGCGAACAGGGGACGGTTGTCAACGAGATCGAGAGGATCAAGCAGGCCTGGTTTGATGAGTGGGGGCCGCTTCTGACATCCGACGAGGCCCCGATCAACCCGTACCGCGTGATCTGGGACCTGATGCACACCGTCGACAGGACACAGACGATCGTGACGCACGATTCGGGCTATGTGCGCGATCAGATCGTCCCCTTTTTCGAAGCGATCGTGCCGCGCGGCTATCTCGGTTGGGGCAATTCAACGCAGATGGGTCATTCGCTCGGACTGGCGCTCGGCGCCAAGGTGGCCGCGCCCGAGAAGACCGTGGTGAACATCATGGGGGACGCTTCGTTCGGCATGTTGGGCCTGGAGATCGAGACGGCGGCGCGCAACGAGCTTCCGATCCTGACGATCATTCTGAACAACTCGGTGATGTGCGGCTCCGAGGCGCAGATGCCGACCGCGGTGGAACGCTACGGGCTGAAACAACTGGGCGGCGATTACGCCAAAATCGCTGAGGGGCTGGGCGCGGCGAGCGAACGAGTCGAGCATCCACGTGAGATCGTGCCGGCGATCAAGCGGGCGCAGCAGGTAATGTCGACCGGGCAGCCGGCGCTGATCGAAGTAATCACCAAAGAGGAGCAGCGCCTGCCCCGTCTCGCCTAGCCGTCAAAAGCCGGAACGCGCGGCCGGTGCGGGGCCGCGATCGCGCGCATGCCCTCCCACTCCAGCCAGATGTCGGACAGTGTTTCGAACCGCTGCGTCTCGTGGTCAACATGTCTGAGGCGAAAATAGATCGCGTAACGCGGATGGAGAGAGAGGTTGGGCGCGGCCGTGTGGGCCACCTGGTAGTGTACGAAGAAGGCATCGCCGGGTCGGACGGTCATCATCTGCGGTTGCGGCATCTCCACCGGCGGCATCCCGTTCGCGTCGCCCTGCATCATGAAGTCAGTCCCGTTCTCACGGAAATACTGTTCGAACAGACGATGCGTTCCGGGCCACGCGACCAGGTTGCCGGCGTAGTCGGTCGTGACCTCGCTCAGGGCGATACCGACCAGCAGCGTGAAGCTGAGAAGCTCGCCGGCGGGGACGCCGTTGTGGGGCGAGTAACGGCCATCCAGATGGGGAAGCAGCGCGGGCGGCGGATCATCGAAAAGGGGAAAACGGACCGCGATCTGGCCCGCGGTCACCGGATTGACCTTTCCTGCACCGATCATCGACTCCGCCAGCGCTTTGACCGGCGTCCGGTTGTAGAGATCGGTTATCTCGGGCGCCTCGCGCAGCTCCGGGCAGAACGACCGCGACCTGAAGTTGATCATCTCGGCCGGATCGATCCCGTTGCCAAAGGAGTGGTTGATCGCCTTGACGGCGGCGTCGACCATGACGCCCGGGACAGCGCCGGGAATATGGACAAAGCCTTTTTCAAAAAAGCCAACTTTCTGCGCGTGGGTCAGCTGCATCGCCGTTACCCCCGTCTGTAAAGTAGATGAACACAACCCATTAGACACCGCCCGGGCTGGAAAGACAAACTATCTCGAATAGCTGCTCGACCATAGCCGGAAATCAGCGAAGGGATTGACCAAACTCGTGAACAAGACCAGGATCCGCACGCTCTTTCTTGGTAGCCCGGAGGGGGAGAGTTTTCCCGTCGGGGAGAACCGGGAATGGCCGATCTACCAGGGAGAGTTCGGCCACGAGCGCGTCGCGGCCCGCTACCGGCAGGAGCTCAACGCCTACGCCAGCGATGTCGAGTTCACCGGCCAGACGCTCGTGCGTACGCGCCGGGAGCTGGAAAGCGCGGCCGCAGCTGTGCGCGAAGAGGAGGGTGTCCTTGCTTTCATCCTCAGCCTCTTTCCCAACGCCATGCAGAAAGAGATCGCGAGCTGGGGCAGGCCGACCGTGATGTTCAACCCGGTCGAGGCCCCGCTCTCCCCGCTCGGCTGGCTGCATAACTTCGTGCCCGTCAAGGGCAAGAGCAATGTCATCCCCGTGCTCTCCTCCGACTTTGCCGACGTCGGCAAAAAGATCGGCGTGCTCAAGGCCATCCACAAGCTGGCGCAATCAAAGGTCCTCTACCAGCAGTCCCTGACCCAAGAACAGTTGGAGTCCAGCCGCAGATGGTTCGAGGAAGGCTGGGGCGGCATCCACCTCTTCAGCGACCTGACGCCCCTCGGCGACAGCTTCATCCAGCAGGCGAAGGAGAGGCTGGGGCTGGAGATCAAGTCCATCCCGCCCGACCGCCTCATCGCGGCCTACCAGAACGCCGACACCGAGGTCGCGGAGGAGCTGGCACAGAGCCGGATTGCCGCGGCCACCGAGGTGGTCGAACCGACCGGGGGGGATGTGGTCGAGTCCTGCAAGTTGTACCTCGGCATCAAGCAGATCATGGCGGAGGAGGACGCGCAGGCGATCACAGAACACGGCATCTGCATGGGCAGCGGGCCCTACCCGCTCCCGTGCCTGGCCTTCTCGATGCTCAACGACGAGGGTCTTGCCGGCATCTGCCAGCTCGATCTCTCCAGCACGATCACCCAGCTGCTGATCGGCTACCTCGCCGACCGTCCGGGCTTCATCGGCCACATTCATATTGATACAGGGCGAAACCTGATTGGGATGTCGCACGATTTCAGCGCGACGAAGATGGGGGGATGGGACGGCGGGGAAGCGGAGGAATACGCTTTTCGCAATCACCAGGGGTTGTATCGTAGCACCTGCGTGAACGTACAGATGGAGGTCGGCCAGACCGTGACGATCGCCCAGTTCGTCCCCTTCGACCGCATGTACGCCTTCACCGGCGTTATCGACAGCAACGTCAGCCCGCAGCGCGACTGCCGCACATCGGTCGCCATCCGCGTCGCCGATGCCAAACGGCTGCTGCGCAACTGCATGAAAGCCGAGCACCCCCTCACCCCCGGCGGCCACAGGCTCCTCTTCTACGGCGACTGGCTCGACGAAATCGAAGACCTCGGCCAGCTGCTCGGCTTTGAGGTGGTGAATGACATGAAATGATACGGACGTGTGCGCGGCGCAGCGCACGACAATAGAGGGCATTCCCCAACTCTTGTCTTAATGGTTGATGCCGAAGGCGGGGGCCGACCCATCGTCAGAGACTTCGGAGAGATGATGCTTAGAATCAAGGCAGCTGAAATCACCGCCCCGCGACAGATAACGCTCGTCAGCGACGAGATCTCTGAACCCGGCGCGGGGGAGGTGGCGATACGCTCCCTGTACTCGGGCATCAGTCATGGGACCGAGATGAACGTCTATCGCGGCGATGCGCCGATGTGGCAGCGGAAACAGGACCGCCGCAGGCGGCTGTTCGTGGATTCCGACGAACCCGAGTGGCACTACCCTTTGCGCTATGGATATGCCTGTGTAGGCGTGGTCACGGCGGTGGGGCCCGATGTGGCGCAGGTTGCCGAAGGAGATGTCGTCTTCTGCTTCGGTCCGCACCAGTCGGCGCACGTGTTGCCGGCGCGTTCGGTGTTCAAGTTGCCGGAGGGCATCGACCCGAAGGCGGGCGTCTTTGTGGCCAACCTGAACACGACCTTCAACGGCATGCTGGACGCGGGCTTGCGCCTGGGCGAGTGTGTGGTTGTCTTTGGCCAAGGAATCCTGGGACAGCTCACGGTCCAGTGGGCGAAGCTCTCGAACGCGTCGCCGGTGATTGCGGTTGACCTGATCGAGAAGCGGCTCGAGATCTCCAAGAGGGTGAGCGGGGCGGACCTTGTTTACAATGCGGGCGAGGTAAGAGATATCGCGATGACTGTGCGGGAACTGACGGACAATCGCGGCGCGGACGTCGTGTGTGAGTTCTCGGCCAGCGATCGCGCTTTGAACGAGGCGATCCGCACCGCCTGTTACAACGGCAAGATTATCGTGATGTCGTGGTATGCAGGCGCGCTGGCCAACGTCTACCTTGGCGCGGAGTTCCACCACAACCGCATCCAACTGATCTCGTCGCATTTAAGCGGCATCAGCCCTGATCTGTCGAATCGGTGGACGTCTGCTCGCCGCATGGAGGCCGTCCTGTCGCTGATGCCCCAACTACGGCTGGAGGAGCTGATCACCGACGTAATCGACCACGATGACGCCGCCGCGGCATACGAACTGATCGACAAAAGGCCGCAGGACGTCCTGCAGGTCGTGCTTGCCTACGGCAATAGCTAAAAAGCCCGTCAGGACGCGTTCATCGTTTCCGAACGGGGAAAGGAAGGAGAGGAGAAATGGGAAAAATCGCTTTCATAGGCGCGGGAAGCCGCGGTTTCGCCAAGCAGCTGATGATGGACATTCTGACGCGCCCGGCGCTGGCCGAGGGCACGGTCAGCCTGATGGACGTCAGCCAGGAGTACGTCGACATCACCGCCGCTTTGGCCGAGAAGATTGTTAAGCAACTCAATCTGCCGACCAAGATAGAGGCCACGACCGACCGCCGCCGCGCGCTCGACGGGGCCGACTACGTGATCTCGACCATCCGGCCGACCGGCATCGACACGCGCACCGAATCGATCCTGATCGCCGAAAAGTACGGTGTCCTGCAGGTCGTTGGCGGCGAAACAGGCGCAAGCGCGATGGAGTGCGCGATCAAGTATCTGCCGCGTCTGCTGGAGATCGTGCGCGACATCGAAGAGCTCTGCCCTGACGCGCTCTTCCTGCACTACTCGAACCCAACGCCAATTCTCTCGTGGGCGCTCAACAAGGTGACGCCGGTACGGAGCATCGGCATGTGCCACAGCGTCCAGGGCACCGCGGAGGAACTGGCCGGCTACATCGGCGCGCCGATCGAAGAGACCGGCCACTGGGTTGCCGGGGTAAACCATCAAGCCTGGTTCCTGCGGCTGGAATGGAACGGCGAAGACGCCTACCCGCTGCTGCGGGAGAAGATGGCCGACCCGGAAATCTACGAGCAGGACATCGTCCGCTTCGAGATGATGAAGCATTTCGGCCATTTCATCACCGAGTCGAGCCATCACAACTCGGAGTATGTGCCCTACTTCCGCAAGAATCGCGAGCTTATCGACCGTTACTCGAACAAGCGCGGCCGCCTGGCCGGCGAAGTGCGCTTCGAGACCGGCAGAGACAGCTACGTCAAGCGTAAGGCGGAGCAAGTAGAGGTCTTAAGAGAGGAGGCGTTCGGTGACGCCCCGCTGGCGATCGAGCGCGGCGCGGAGTACGTATCGGGCATTTTCAACGCCATCGAAAGCAACGAGCCGTTCCGCTTCAACGGCAATGTGATCAACACGGGCTTGATCACCAATCTGCCTCCGGGATGCGTGGTGGAGGTTCCCTGCCTGGTGGACAACATGGGCGTGCATCCCTGCCATGTTGGCGATCTGCCGCCACAGTGCGCCTCGCTGAACCGGAACCGGATTGCCGGCGATGAGCTGATGGTCAAGGGTATCCTGGAGGAGGACCGACAGGCCATCGAGCAGGCGATTGCGCTCGACCCGCTGGCCGCGGCGGTCTGCACGCTCGATCAGATCCACGACCTGACCGAAGAGCTGTTCAGCGTCCTCGGCCCGGAGTTCGAGCTATTCAAATAAAGGGGGTTGCCAAGCACCTATACCGAAAGCGCAGGCGCACAGCCGCACGTGCCTAGGCGCTGTACGCCTGCGCCTATTGGAACTGGGGCAGGTGTTCGGCGTCGGCCTCGAAGAGCTCCTCCACCATGTCGTGAATCTGGTCCAGGGTGCAGACGGACGCGGTCAGCGGGTCCAGACCGACCGCCTGCTCGATGGCTTTGCGGTCGGCTTCGAGCGCGCCTTTGACGGTCAGCTCGTCGCCCGCCAGGCGGCTGCGGTTCAGAGAAGCGCACTGCGGCGGCAGGTCGCCGACGAAGCAGGGATGGATGCCCATATTGTCGACCAGGCACGGCACTTCGACGCAGCAGCCCGGCGGCAAATTGGTGATCAGCCCATCGTTCAGCACGTTGCCGTTGAAGCGGATCGGCACGTTGGTCTCCATCGCATTGATGATCTCGATGCAGTACTCCTCGCTCGTGTCGACCGTCACCGGCCCATCGCCGAAAGCCTCGACGCGCAGCTCCTCCCTCCGCTCCTCCGCCCTGCCAACCGAGGAGACCAGCAGGTCCTCCCAGGAGCCGACTTTGGGCGCAAAACGCGCAATCATCTCCGGCGTGCGACGGAAGTAGGGCACGTACTCCGAATTGTGGTAGCTGGACTCGGTCAGAAAGTGGCCGAAATACTTCATCATCTCCCAGCGCACCCTGTCCTGCGCGTAGATTGCCGGGTCCTCCATCTTCGCGCGCAGCAGCGGATAGGCGTCCTCGCCGTTCCACTCATAACGCAGGAACCAGGCCTGGTGGTTGACCCCGGCCACCCAGTGACCTGTCTCCTCAAAGGGCGCGCCGAGGTAGTGCGCCAGCTCCATCGCCGTCCCCTGCACGCTGTGGCACAGCCCGATACTCTTTACCGGCGAAGCAATGTTCATCGCCCAAGGCACCGTAGTCGTGGGATTGGCGTAGTGCAGGAACCAGGCGTCGGGACACAGCTCCTCCATGTCGCGGCAGATGTCCAGCATCACCGGAATGTAGCGCAACGCGTGGAATACGCCGCCCGGGCCGGTCGTGCAGCCGACCGCCTGGTCGACCCCGTATTTGCGTTGAATCTTATGCTCGACCATGCGCGCCTCGAGACCGTGCAGCAGGATCACCGAGATCACATAGTCGGACCCCTCCAGCGCGCGCCGCCGGTCGGTGCTCGACTCGATCTTTGTCCCCACGCCCAGCTGTTTCGCCATCTTCCTGGCCAGGGCGGTGGTGATGTCGAGGTAGTCCTGGTTGATGTCCATCAGGGAGAGTGTCCCCTCGGACAGCGCGGGCCGGGTGAGAATGTCTGAGATAAACCGCTTGCTGAACCCGGTGCTGCCGGCGCCGATCAAGGTAATCTTAGCCACGTTACATCTCCTTTGGTTAGCCCTTTACGCCGCTGATCACGACACCCTGGATGAAATGACGCTGGAAGATAAAGAAGATAACAACCGGAGGCAGGGACATGAGCAGGGCTATGGCCATTGTGTGCGAGAAAAAGTGAACGGCCGGATAGGCGCCGCCCTTGGACCACATGGCAATGCCGATGCTTAACGTCTGTTTGTCCGCCGTGTTGAGATAGATCAGCGGCCCGAGCAGATCATTCCACTGCTCCATGAAGGTGAAAATGGCCACCGTTCCCAGCACCGGCATCGACAAGGGCAGGACGATGCGCACAAAAATGTCCAAATAGCTGGCCCCGTCGATGCGCGCGGCGTCGTCGTAGTCGAGCGGAATGGTCATGAAAAACTGCCGCAGGAGGAATACGTAAAAGGCGCCTCCGCCGAAAAACGCCGGTACAATCAGGGGCAGGAGCGAGTTGAGCCAGCGCAGCTCCTTGAAGATAAGGTACTGGGGAATCAGTGTCACCTGGTAGGGGATCATCATCGTACTCAGCACCAGGATGAAGAGCGGCCCTCGCCATCGAAAACGGAGGCGGGCAAAGGCGTAGGCGGTCATGCTGGCGGTCAGAATCCGGCCGATTTCGACCCCAATGACCAGAAGCACGGTGTTGCGGAAATAGCCGAAGAAAGGCATCTGATCCAGGGCGTAAGGATAGTTTTGCCAGAAAACCGGATTGGGAATCCAACTAGGGGGTACCTTCCAGACCTCCTGCGGGTCCTTCAGTGAAGAGGACAGCATGAAAAGGAATGGCACCATGAAGAGAAATCCCAGGCCCAAGAGTAACGCGTAAATGATCAGCTTGAACCAGAAGTTACGACTGCGGGGGCCCTGCCACCACTGCGAAATCATGGTTGGCTGCGGTTTGGTCAGTGCTTGCGTCATGATCTCTCTTCCGCCTCATAGTATATGAGCCGACCGGACAGGCGCAGGAGCAGAAGGGTCAGCGCCAGAATGATGATGAACAGTACCCAGGCCAGGGCCGAGGCATAGCCCATCTGCAGGAAACGCCAGCCGTGGTTATAGAGATGCAGCACAAAAAAGAGCGTGGAGTTGACAGGTCCGCCGTCGGTCATCACAAACGCGGCAGTAAAAACCTGAAACGAACCGATCATGCTCGTAACAGTAACGAACAGGATGACGGGCGACGTCATCGGCAGGGTAACATGGATAAAGCGGGACCACGCGCCGGCGCCGTCAAGTTCGGCGGCTTCATAGAGTGAGGTGGGAACGCTTTGCAGCCCGGCCAGATAGATGACCATGCCGCCTCCGATTCCCCACAGACTGATAATGATAAAGGTAGGCAGCGCCCATTCGGTCGAAGCCAGCCACTTCGGACCTTCAATGCCAATCCCAGCCAGGGCAGAATTGGCCAGGCCGATTTCGGGATGGAACACCCACATCCACATCAGAGCGGTGGCGACGGCGGGTGTGACCGCGGGAAGGAAGAAGACCGTGCGGAAGACCGAAAGTCCGTGAACGGTCTGATTGAGAAGAATGGCCAGCGCGTAGGCGGTCACCAGCTGCAGCGGCACAATTGCCACGGTGTAGATCGTGGTCACCTTGAGGGACTGCCAGAACAGAGGGTCCCCCGAGACCATTTGGGTGTAGTTGCGAATCCCCACGAATTCAGGCGAATGGAGGATTGGATACTCGGTAAGGGAAAGAAAGAGGGAGGCGACAATCGGAAATGCGGTAAAGGCCAGGAAGCCGATCAGCCAGGGCGTCAGGAACAGAAAAGCGATCCGCTCCTCATGCTGGCGCAGTGAAACCAGCCCGCTTCGTTTCGATGTCACCTCATTCGCAACGGCCATTTGCGCACCTCCCTCTTTGCCCACTCCCGCATAAGGTGCGCTCAGGGAAATCGCTGCCCTTCCCTGAGCGCACCGCTATCCGAATGTTACGCCTGCAGCCAACCGTCGATTTCGGCTTTGGCCTCGGTCAGAGCTTCTTCCACGGTCTTGAGCTCCAACAGAATCTCCTGTTCGGCAGTATTCATGCGCCGCAGAATCCGCAGGCTCGCCTTTTCACCCAGCCAGCGCGGGCGGAAGACACCGTCACCGCCGCCTTCAAATGCAGGATTCTTGGTGGCAGGATCGCGGAAGACCGCGCCCTCGGCCAAGTCTCGATTGGTCCCTGCCGGCATTCGATCAATGTGGTTGCGGGTATCGAAGGAGGCATTGTGGAAACTGTCCGTCCTGTACTGCGCCCACAGGTCATCGGTTGTGACGAACCACATCAGATCAAAGGCGGCGTCTACCACTTCAGTATCTTTATTTAGCGCCCAGCAGTTGCCGCCAACGATCTGTAGCTTCTGCTCGACGTAAGGCCAGGGCAGGTGGTCATAGATGAAGGGGTGCTCGACGATGTTCTGGGGATTGCCCCAGGAGACGGTAAAGGCGCTGCGCTCAGCCGACCACGCGCGCGACGATCCACCGACTGATTCAAGCTCGGAGGGCGGCATCGCCACCTGGTGCGTGTGGACCAGGTCATAGCGCAGTTGGAACGACTCGATCACCTCGGGCGATGTCAACTGGATTTCAGTTTCACCGTAGTTGTCTTCGGTGTCGAAGATATTCCCGCCACTCTGGTAGGCCATCGTCGCGCCGAGGCCGCCCAGGCCGCCAACACCCATCGACATGCCCCACTGTTCGACAGTGCCGTCTGACGAGCGCTTGGTCAGCGCCTGCGCCGCTTCGACAAGGTCATCCCAGGTCCAGGAGTCAAAACCCGGTTCGCCGGGATTGGGGATGTCGATGCCTTCGGCGTCTGTCATCCCCCTATTGATCCACAGAGTCAACTGCTCGGGGTAGAAGATGGAGATGCCGTAAAGACTGCCTTTGAAACCGTTCTCCAGCCACTGATCGACCCCGAACGTGTCCATATCGCGATCTGCTACCAGATCATCCAGCGGGGCCAGACGATCCGAACTCCAGAAATCCCCGAACCAATAGGCATCGACTTCGATCAGGTCCGGTGCGACGCCACCGGCCATTTGGGTCAGCAGCTTCTGGGGATATTCTCCATGAGGGGTCATCTCCTCGGTGATAGTGATCGGGAGCGCCTTCATGGCTGCATCGAAACTGGGCGTCATGAATCCGCCCCACCAGTGCGACGCGCGCACTTCCGTCATCTCGGGCATTGCCGCGCCGCCATCGGCTGGCGCGGCGGCCGGCATCCCTTCCACACAACCTGCCGCCAGTGCCCCTGCAGCGCCGACCACTAATGAACTGCGCAGAAAATCGCGCCTACTCATGCGTCTCTGAACTGTCATCGGTTCGCTCCTTTCCTGTGGATGGACTCAGAAGCATAGCTAGCTGGTCCACCGATTGCGCACTTCTTTCGTCTGGATGGATTCGTCGAGTCGGCATCACCTCCTATCGATTCGTGAAGACGCAGAGCAGTCAGGGATTGCCGGTTTCTGCGCCTGGATTGCCCAACGGGCGGCTCAGGACTCGCTAGAGTCTGTCAGCCGCATAGGGAGAGTCAATAGGGACGCGCGCTGGGCACGCCCCACTCGACATGATCGGCCTCGTCCAGGTCCACCTGCCACGCGGCAGAACCCTTCCATGCAAACGGTTGCTCGGCCTGAGAATAGGCCATCTTTCGGCGCAGTTGTATGGCGCGATACATGTACTGCATCTGCAGCTTTACGAGCGTGTCGCTGGCCTGGTACTCATTCATGTAAGGCCCGATTCCAAACGTACCGAAATAGATCGTGCGCCGCACCTTTCCGCCGCGGCCAACGCGCGAAGCGTGCAGGAGATTGGCGGCGTGCACGACCACGTCGCCCGCCTGCGTTTCAACCGGCACCGCGCCCGGAATGTCAAAACCGTGTTCGTCGACCATGTCCTGGATGTCCACAAGGTCCCACTTGTGGCTGCCTGGCACCACGTAGACGGCGCCGTTTTCGACGGTGGAAGCGTCCAGATCGACGCCGAGCACGGCCAAGCTATCGGAAGCCCTGTGCATCACACCCGTGGCCAGGTCGCGATGCCAGGGGACCGGCGCGCCGTACTCCGGCATCTTAATCACCAGGGCATCGTCGGCGACGATGAAGTCACGCCCCAACAGCCCTTCGGTGATCGCCAGAATGCCGGGGTGTCCGTACAAAGCCTGACACGCGGTCGCCCGCTTGCCGGGGAAGTTGATGCGGCGCAGGATATCCTGCCCGGTGTCGGGATTGCGAATGTAGTTGTAGTCCGGCTGCGGAACCTGCAACGCCGACGCGAACTCGATCAGCCGGTCGGTCGCGTTCTGCAACTGTGCCACCTCAACCGCGGAGAGAACTCCGGGCAGGTGCAGGTATCCGTTTTCGGCGTAGAACTCTATCTGCTTCTGTTCCAGCATAGCCGCTGCACCGCCTTTCACCGACGACGCTATTTGTTCAACAGAGGATCGATCTCTGCCTTGGCGTCCGCCAGGGCTTCCTCTACCGTCTTAATCTGCAGCAGGATCTCTTCCTCAGCCGTTCTCATTCTACGCTGAATTTCCAGGGCGGCCTTTTCACCGAGCCAGCGCGGCCCGAAGACGCCGTCGCCTCCGCCCTCGAACGCCGGATTCTTGGTGGCGGGGTCTCTGTAGACGACGCCTTCGGCCAAGTCCTTGTTCACCCCGCTGGGCATGCGGTCGATGTGGCCGCGCGTTTCGTAGGCGGCGTTGTGGAAGCTGTCGGTCCGGTACTGCGCCCACAGGTCGTCGGTGGTGATGAACCACATCAGCTCGAACGCTTCATCAATCACCGCCGAGTCCTGGTTGAGTGACCAGCAGTTGCCGCCGTAGATCTGGACTCTCTGTTCCTTATACGGCCAGGGCAGGTGGTCGTAAAGGAAGGGGTGCTCGACGATGTTCTGTGGATTGCCCCAGCTCGACGTGATGGCGCACCGCCCCGCCGACCAGGCGCGCGAACTACCGCCCACCGCCTCAACTTCCGAAGGCGGCATGCCCACGCCGTGCGTATGGACAAGGTCGTAGCGCTGCTGGAACGATTCGATCACTTCAGGCGTGGTCAGCAGGATCTCCGACTCCTTAAAGTTGTCCACCGTGTCGAAGATCTGGCCGCCGTTCTGGTAGACCATCGTCAAGCCCAGGCCGTTGAGGCCGGCAATCCACATCGACATGCCGTAACGCTCGACCGTGCCATCGGATGCCCGAACTGTGAGCGCATCGAGGACTTCGACGAAATCGTCCCAGGTCCAGGAGTCAAAGGCCGCGTCGCCGGGGTTGGGGATGTCGATGCCGGCCTCGTCCGTCATCTCTTTGTTTATCCAGAGGGTCATCTGCTCGGGGTAGAAGATCGAGAGACCGTAGAGGCTGCCTTCATAGCCGTTTTCGACCCACTGATCGAAGCCCCACTTGGTCATGTCGCGGTCGGCGACGAGGTCGTCGAGCGTTGCAATGCGCCCCGAGGGCCAGAAGTCGCCGAAATTGTCGGCCGCGACCTCGATCAGGTCGGGCGCGACGCCGCCCGCGAGCTGGGTCAGCAGTTTTTGGTTGTATTCGCCCCAGGGGGTCATCTCTTCAGTGATGTCGACGGGGAGCGCCTTTTCGGCTGCTTCAAAACTGGGCGTCATGAAGCCGCCCCACCAGTGGGAGGCGCGTACAACCGTAGGCTCCTGCATTGCCGCGTCCCCTCCAGCGGGGGCTGCAACGGGCATACCTTCCACGCAACCGGCTGCCAGAGCGCCGGCAGCGCCAACGACCAGGGAACTACGCAGAAAATCACGTCGACTCATGCGTTCTTGCCGTGCCATCGGTTCGCTCCTTTGTCTGAGGATGGATTCGTCAACGAAAAAGAAGACCGGCCCAAATCCAACGATCGGGCGCGTGTCGTGTTTCTCTCCTATCGTCTGGGTGGCATCACCCCCCTTGCGGGGTCTCTAAGTGTCGACGACCGATGGCCGCACATTCCAAGTAAGGGATACGCAGGCGTGACCCATTCAAGATACAGCGAATGATTTGCTTGATTGCCTGTGAGTAAGCCAGTTATAGCACATTTTCTGGAATCCGAAAAGCGGAAATTCCCACCTGCGCGGCGGCCTGGACGACGGCCAGAGATACCATGGCGCGCGGTGGGGAACCGGTTGACGGCTGCTTCAACTAAAGCAAGAGCAGAGGTCTTATTGTCAAGAAGGAGAGACAGGCGAAGGGACGGGAGGCAAGTTCTGCTCTTGGGGAAGGTCCGCTCAGCCTTGCTGACGCCTGGTGCGCCAGCGCCGCGCCCAGGTGAGGGACGCGCTGGCCGCGACCGCCATCAGCGCGGCAAGGACATTGAAGAGTACGTCGCGGACGTCGTAAGCCCGGGTAGGCAGAAAGGCCTGGATGCTCTCGTCTACGAGGCCGATGAGCGAGGCGGCCAGCACAGCCAGGAACGCGGGCGCGGGGACGCGGCGGCCATGGTTGGCGCGCTCGGTGAGCGCCTCATAGATGAAGACGGCAACGACGCCGTACTCGATGAGGTGAGTGCGCTCTTCGGGCGTAGCGATGCGGGTAAACAGGAGCAGATAGACCGCCGCAACGCCCAGGGCAACGCCGATTTCGGCGCCGCGCGGCCGCGTCTTCAACCCTTGGGTGAGAATAGCCCCGCCGACCAGGAGCATGCCGAGCATGAACAGGCCGCCCAGCAGACCCTGTTCGCGCAATACGCCTGCCAGCGGCCGCACGATGCCGAGCGTCGAGTAGATCGCGGCGACGACGAGCAATGTCCAAAGCCAGAGGCGGCGCTCACGACGGGAGGTGAAGAAAGGCAGGAATCTCATCTCAGGGGCGGACCGGAATAGGCGGATTAGCCTTTGAGGCCACTCAGGGTGAAGCCCTCGGTGAAGTAACGCTGACCGTAGTAGGAGAGCGCCATCATCGGCAGCGACACCAGGACCGACATGGCCATCATCGGTCCCCACTTGGTGTCGCCGCGTGTGCCGATGAAGCCCTGCATGGCGAGGGTAAGGGTCTGCATGCTCCTGTCCTTGAGATAGAGGAGGGAGAAGAGCAGGTCGTTCCAGGCCCAAGAGATGATGAGGACGACTTGCAGGGCAAGAATGGGCTTGGATTACGGAACGACAATGAGCAAAAAATGGCATAAATGTGACGTTGTCAACCAAACATCTATTAGTGTAGCATAGGACTGAACTCACATAGGAAATTCATGACGCTATAGTCAACAACAGTGTCGGTGTCGAACGGGTCCTGGACCTGTTCGTTCCAGGCCCTTCAGGAGGCAGGATAATGAACGGGAGTGAACTGAAGCAAAAGCTTAAGGCGGACGAGATCAGCATCGGCGCGTGGTCGACCTCCTACGACACGACGATGGCGGTGACAATGGCAAGAATCGGCTTCGACTGGGTCATCGTCGACCAGGAACACTCTCCGTTCAACATAGAGAGCCTGCGTCACGTGATGTGGATGTTCAGGGACTCGCCGACGCTGCCATTCGTACGAGTCCAGGACAACCGGCCCGATCTGATCAAGGTGGCGCTGGACCAGGGCGCGCACGGCGTGCTGGTGCCGCTCGTGCGATCGGCTGATGAGGCGAGACAGGCGGTCGAGAGCAGCAAGTACCCACCGGACGGCATTCGGGGCTGGGGGCCGATGGTCATCAGCAACTACGGCGAGGACGGCGCCGAATATTACCAGAACGCCAACCGCGACGTCTTCGTGATGGTGCAGGTGGAGCACCTTGGTCTGCTCGACGAGCTGGATGAGGCAGTAAAGGTCGATGGGCTCGACGCTCTTTTCATCGGGCCTTCGGATCTGTCGCTCAGTCTGGGTTGCTTCCAGCAGTGGGACAATCCGAAGTTTCAGTCGGCAGTAGCAAAGGTTGTCGACAAGGCGCGCGAGAACGGCAAGTCGGTCGGCATCGCGGTGGACTCATTTGGACCGCTCGACGCGGCCGCCGAATGGATCGAGCGTAATGCGCGCGGCGTCCAGCTTCTGTGCACAGCCGAGGACGCCGATCTGCTCCGCATCGGCGGGGAAGCTGTATTGAATGACCACCTGCAGCGCTTTGCATAAACGGATGAATCCCCGCAGTTCGATTCACAGGAGGCTGCCGCCATGGGGCAAAGGATAAGATTGAGGGAAATATGTCACGCGCGCTCCGGCAACAAGGGGAACGGCGTCAACGTCGGCATCGCAACATACGACCGGGCCCATTATCAGTGGGTGAAGGATCACCTCACCACCCAGGCCGTGGCCGACTACGTCAAGCCGGTGACGTGCGACCCGATCAGCCGCTATGAGCTGCCAAAGCTGAGCGCCTTCAACTTTGTGATTCCCGGCGTGCTCGAAGGCAGCCATTCCGGCACCCAGATTCTTGACACGCTGGGCAAATGTTACAGCTCGATCCTGCTCGACATGGAAATTGACGCGCCGCCGGATTGGACGCCCGGCAGTGCAGCGCAGGGACAGGTCAGGACGGACGAGGACAGGGCGGCTCCGTCAGCAGCCGGGACGGGCAGATTGCGTCTGGGGTGCGGATCGGCGCACGGATGGGACAACATCGAAGCCGGGGTTGAACTGGCCGAAAGCGGGGCTGTCGACTACCTTGTCTTTGACAATATGTCAGAGGGGATCGGCAGCTTCAAGCGCGAGCAGGGGGTCGGTGGAAGGGCGTACTACCAGCTGAACGAGTTGCGCATGCCCAGGGTGATCGCGGCGTGCGCGGCCACGAACACGAAGATCATAACCAATATGGGCATCGTCGACCCCTACGGCATCGCCCAGTGGACGAAGCAACTTTGCCGCGATCTGGGCCTGCCGCACCTGCGCGTGATGGCTGTCCTCGGCGATGATGTGCTCGACATGGTCCAAGCGCGCGATCTCTGCGTTACGGAGAATGGGGAACAGGTATCCCTGTTCAGTGACCGCCTGCTTTCCGCGAACGCCTACATCAGCGCGATGCCGATTGTGGAGGCGCTGCAGCGCGGCGCGGACATCGTCGTTTCGGGTCGCGCAGGCGATGCCACCCAATACCTGGCCCCGATGATCCACGAGTTCGGCTGGCCTTGTGACGACTGGGACCGGTTGGGGAAGGGGCTGGGCATCGGGCACCTGATGGAGTGCGGCGCACAGATCACCGGCGGCTATTTCCCCGATCCGCCTTACAAGGATGCGCCGGACCTGGGGCGGGTCGGCTTTCCGATTGCGCTGGTAGACGCCGGCGGCGATGCCGTCATTACCAAGCTGCCCGGCACAGGCGGCGTGGTCAACCGGATGACGTGCCTGGAGCAACTGCTGTATGAGATCGGCGATCCGGCCAACTACAAGCATACCGACGGCGTGGTCGACTTTACGTCGATGGAGATTTCTGAAATTGGACCTGACCAGGTGCAGATCGCAGGAATCAAGGGGCATGAAAAGCCGCCGACAAGCCTGGTGGTAATGAACGTGCTCGATGGATATTTCGGCGTCGGTGAGATTTCGTATGGCGGCGGCGGGGCGTGTGCCCGGGCGGAACTTGCGGCCGAGATCGTTACTGAGCGGCTCAATGTGATGGGAATCGATACGTCGCGTCTGCGCTTTGACTATGAAGGTGTCAACTCGATCTTTCCCTGGAAAAACAAGGACGGCGCGCCGGCTGAAGTTCGGCTGCGCGCCATTGGCATATTCCCACAACTGTCTGACGCCGAGATGCTGCGCACGCTGGTGCACGAACTTTCCTGCAACGGGCCCAGTGGCGGAGGCGGGCTGGCGCTCTTCATCGGCAACGGCGGCACGGGCGAAAGGATATCGCTGTACACCTCCGTTTTGCCGCAGGAAGATCTGCGCTATCAGGTCGTTGAGGTCTGAAAAACAGTCTTGCCGACCGGAGGAGATGATCATGTCGAGGCTCGATCGCGCAAGCGTCCAGAAATTTGAGGACGAGGGCTACCTGGTCGTCGAAGACCTGCTCGACGAAGCAGGCGACATCCGGCCCCTGGTGGCGGAGTATGAGGCTTTGCTCGACCAGAAGGCAAGGCAATGGCTGTCTGAGGGCAGGCTGGCCGAAAGCTACGCCGAGTTGCCTTTCGGCCAGCGGTTGACGCAGGTAATCCGCGAACTGGGGGACTCCTGCTTCTACCACTTCGAGATCTCGCTGCCTTTTGCCAAAATCACAGACGATACACCGATCCATCTCGGCCCGGCTGCCTTCAGTCTGTTGCGCAGTCCCCGTGTTTTGGACGCTGTGCAATCGCTGATCGGCCCCGAAATCTACTGTCATCCAGCGCACCATGTTCGCATCAAGGTGCCGGTGGAGGCAATCAGGGAGGGCATCAACGATTTAACGGGAACGGTGACGGGCCACCAGGACCAGGCCGGCACGCTCCCTGAGGCGGACGAATCAAATATTGTCACCGCCTGGATGGCGATCAACGACGCGACCGAAGCAAACGGTTGCCTGATGGTGATACCCGGCAGCCATCGAAGTGAACTCTTGCCGCACGGTCCCTTACCGCACGGCGGCGCGGGCATCCCGGAAGAGTACCTGCCGGCGGAGGAGTTTGTGCCACTGCCGATAGAGCGCGGAGGGGCGATTTTCTTGACCTCGCGCACGATTCACAGATCGCTACCGAACGTCAGCGACGGCATCCGCTGGAGCGTAGACGCCCGCTATATGCCCATTGGCCGTCCATCCGGACGGCCATTCTTTCCTGGATTCGTTGCCCGAAGCTGGCTACGGCCGGAAAACGAGTTGCACGACGACCGCGCCTGGGCGGACCTGTGGCGCCAGGCGCGGGCGAAATTGGCCAGGCAGGAAAAACCCAAGTTCAACCGCGCGCAACTCGACTGAGGCAAAAAAATATTGCGCCGCGCGGACAACAGGAGATAGATGATGCTCACTCAGATGGAAGAGTACAAGTTCGACCTGTACGGATATATGATCGTCAGGGACGCACTGAGCGCCGACTACTTGCGGGCGGCCAACAGCTGGATCGACGATCTGCCGACGCTGAAACCGGGACAGCTGTTTGGCAATATCGTCGTGCATTCCTACGGCGGCATTGACGGCACCAACCTGCAGGATATCATCGAAGGGGGCGAACTCTTCGAACAGCTGATCGACCACCCTGCCTGGATCGATCTGGTGCGCCATTTCATCGGCCCGCGACACCGTCCCTACGTTCACGAAGTGTTCCTGAACATTCGGGGGGCGGGGGGCTACATCGGCGTTCATTCCGGCGGCCATGTTACCGACTCGCGCAAGCGCACAGGACGTGACCGCGGACAGTGGTGCTGCAGCTATCTGTCGCTGCTTGTCGCCTTGACCGACGTGGGGCCGGGCGACGGCGGCACGGTGGTCGTTCCGGGCAGCCACAATTCAGACTTTCCGCACCCACAGCAGGACAGCCGCGCCGGAATCTCTCAGGGGCCGGGCGAGTTGTTGGAGGGCGCGATTGAAGTGCAGCTGAATGCCGGCGACGCTCTCCTGATCAACGATTTTCTCTGCCACGGATCAGCTGAACGCACCAATGCAGGCGAACGGCGCATGGTAATCTTCCGCTACGTGCCGGAGATCTACGGTCACCGCTTCGGCTATGTGCCGTCAGCCGAACTGATGGAACGGCTGACGCCCGCGCAGCGCGAAATCGTGCAGCCGATTACGCCGCGCAAGTGGCAGACGGACTACGCAGACTGACCGCGGGACGTCGACCCGCCCGCAGGCTGCACGTGAAAGACAGCCACTCTTAAGGAGACCAGATTATGCAAGCCCTTAACCCCTCTTGCCTCAAGCACTGCCTGACGGATGAAGAGCGCCGCACCTTCAATGAAAAGGGCTTTATCTATGTTCGCAACGCTCTCTCGTCGGAACAGGTTGAGCAGGGAATCGCCTTGACCGAGCGCATCCACCAGGCCAAGCTGGCCGAGGGCCAAGACCCGCACGAGGCGCTGTTCTACCCCAACTTCATCCCCGACGATCCCTTTTTCATCGATCTGGTCGATTACGAGCGCGTCCTGCCCAAAGTATGGGGAATTCTGGGCTGGAATATCTACCTGTACCACGCCCATCTGATCGTAACGCCGCCAAACGGGAAGGCGCCCGACGACAAGACCTTCCGTTGGCATCAGGACAGCGGGCGCGTCAACTTCGAGATGGAGAGCCATCCGCGACCGCGCCTCTCGCTCAAGGTGGCCTACTTCCTCTCCGATACCAGCGAGCCGGGACGGGGCAACTTCTGGGTTGTGCCGCGCGGCCATCTGCGGGACGAGATCGACAGACCCGCGGAGGGCATCGGACAGCCGAAAGGAGCAACGCCTGTGCTGGCCAGGCCGGGTGACGCCGTCTTCTTCGATCGCCGCCTGTGGCACGCGGCCAGCCCCAACTGGTCCGATATCACCCGCCGCGTGCTGTTCTACGGCTTCGGCTACCGCTGGCTGCGCACCAAGGATGACATGACCGTCGGGCATCTGTGGGAGGGCAGCAGTCCGGTCCGCCGCCAGCTGCTGGGCTGGAGCGTCAATGCCAATGGCCACTTTTCGCCGACCGACGAGGATGTGCCGCTGCGTATGTGGCTGCGCGAGCACAGCCCCGGAGATGCGGAGTAGGACTCAACCGCGCGGTTTGTGGATACAGGAATGTGGCCGGGGATTCTCACATTCCTCTTGTGAACGAACGAAAGCGCCTACTTGTAGGGCCAGGCGATCTGCATAAAGGGCTGGTCCATCTCCGCTTTGTCGTCCATGGGCCGCGTCAGGTAGACCTCGCGCGGAGAGGCGGCGATCCGGTGGTCGTTCTCTTCAATCCACTTGTAGACAGCATCATAGAAGCCCAGTATCTCCGGGAAGTGCGCCTGCCGCAGTGTCAGCGTCGTGTAAGCAGTTGACCCACCGCGCAATACCCCGCTCTTAACCTCTCCGTCCACGGGCGGAACCGTCTTGACCGGGATACCGACTTCGACCGGCCCGTTATGCTCCTCGTTCTACATGTCCATGGTATATCGCGACCGGCTCGCCGTCGCATTCAACGCCCGCATCGGCGATGAGCTGAGCCAGCTGTTCATACGACCCGCGCAGGTGCTCATGCAGTTCGCCGACATATACGCGGCGCGTTATGCTGAGCATCTGGCGGTCGGGCAGCTCCGTCGTCTGGACTAGCGGGGACATCTGTTTCTCCTTCTTTTGCAACTCGTAGAACGAGCCTTTAATGGGAATGTAGATCGTAACGGCTTCGTCCGGGGCGCGTCCAGGTTTTCCTGGATATGCAGGAGCACGGCGTCGGGTCGTTCACGATGATGGAGAACTGTCTCCGCGCGCGTCTGGCCCACTCGTTCGGTCATTATGCCGGCAGTATAGCAGAACCCAGCGGGGCAAACTATCCAATCTTTGCGCTTTCGGCTGCATACGTGTTTACTTCGAATGGATAGGTTCTGGTCGAACAGGCCGAAAGCGAATGGGTTCCAAACTGGGGGGATTTCCTGATGCAGATCAAAGCGGTTACACCGTTTATCGTCGACGCTGGTTGGCGCAACTGGATTTTCGTCAAGGTGGAAACGGACGAGGGCATCACCGGCTGGGGCGAATGCAGCGATCAGGCAGCGCACGGCGTGGCCGGCACAGTCCGGGACCTGACGCCGGTGGTGATCGGCCGCGACCCGAGGGCATTCGAACAGCGCTGGTGGGATATGTACCGTGCACTGCAGTCCAGCCCGGGCGGTATCGGCGCAAAGGCGATTGCAGGTATCGAGCTGGCGCTGGTGGACATTGCCGCGCGGGCACGCGGCTGTTCGGTGGTCGAAATGTTCGGAGGACCCATGCGCGACAAGGTCCGAGTCTACTGGTCCCACTGCGGGACGAGCCGCATCCGCATGCACGAGCTGATGGGCACACCGCCGCTGCGCACGATGGAGGACGTGGCCGCGCTGGGGCGGGAGGTCGTCTCCAAGGGGTTCACGGCGCTCAAGACAAACATTCTTTTTCCCGGCGATCCCGGAGATGTCTACTTTCCAGGACGCCAGCCGGGCGCTGCAACCGACCAGGTGGCGTCCAATGACCTAATCGATCATATCGTTACCCAGATGGGAACCTTCCGCGACGCGGTCGGCCCTCGGTTTGACCTGCTGCTGGATCTGAACTTCAACTTTAAGCCGGAAAGCTGCCTGGAGATCGCCCGCGCCCTCGAGCCTCTGCACCTGATGTGGCTGGAGATCGATATGTACGAGCCGGAGGCTCTGGCAGAGGTGCGGCGCAAGACCAGCACGCGCATCTGCACCGGCGAAACGCTCTACTACGAACGCCAGTTTCTGCCCTATCTTCAGGCGCGCGCGTCAGATTATCTGATGATCGATGTGCCCTGGAACGGCTTCGGCCCATCCAAACGAGTGGGAGAGCTGGCGCAGACCTTCCAGATGAACATCGCGCCCCACAACTACTACAGCCATCTGTCCTCGTTCATCAGCGCCAGTCTGTGTGCGGTCCTGCCCAATGTGAAGATCATGGAGATCGACATCGACGACGTGCCGTGGAAGGATGAGATGGTGACGGACCAGCCTGAGATAGTCGACGGCTACATGACCGTCCAATCGGGGCCGGGCTGGGGCGTTGAGATCGTGGAGGAAGTATTGCAGGCACACCCGATTGTGTAGGATACGCCCTCAGACTGCGCTTCAGCGGGAATCGGCGCCTGGCAAACGGATTCGGATAACCTCGCCGACGATGCGGGTAGGCCCGTCCGGCCCGGGTATCGGGCGATTGGGCGTGCCCTGGCCAATCGAAATGTAGAGGGATCCATCGGGCGCCAGGGTAATGTTGGTGGGCATGTCGAGGCCGTCGGCCAGAATGAGTTGATCGCTGCCGTCGGGCGCGTAGCGGCTGACGCGTCCGCTGAAGCGCAGATAGCCGCCGTGGAGGGCAGGCTGTTCCGGGTTGAAGAGGTCGTGCGAGGGATCGAGCGGGTCGGCGTGATCGCTGGACATTTCGACCACATAGATGTTGCCATCGGCATCGACGGCCACATCGATCGCAGTAGTCAGACCCAAGACCGCGTCCTCTATCGCGCCGGTGTCGGGGTTGACGCGTACGACGACGCTGTCACCTGGAATGAAAGGTATCGCCCCGTCGTCCAGCCAGACCATGCCGGAGAATAGGGCCACGAGCAGATCGCCGTTGCGCGGGTCCACGGCCACACCGGCCGGCACCGACTGCTGCCCGCTGGCGAGCGCGCCGAAATGGGTTATTTGGCGGTGCTCGCCGTCGGCGATATTGACAATGGAGAGCGCATTGGCAGTGCTTTCGGCCAGATAGATTTGGGAGTGATCGCGCGAGAAGGTGAGGCCGTTCATGTTGCTGCGCTCGGATAGATTGCGCCCTATGCGCTTGTACGGGCTAATCTCATAGAGGCCGACACGGTCCAACCCGCCGTCAACGCTCAGATATAGGTGGCCATCGGTGTGCCGCAGCAGGTCGCCGGGCCCACTGACCTCATCCCGCCGCGTGGAGTAGTACTGGAGGGCGTTGTAGGTGGGCAGGTGGCGAAACCAGATGATGCGTTCGCCGTCATCGCTGAAGTCGCCGTCGTGGTTGCTGTCCTGGAAATGGGTGAGCCTGCCGCTCAACTCTTGGGGATCGACCGCATTGTAGCCGCTGCCGGCCTCCGCCACCATCAGCGAGCCGTCCGCCAGCACGACCACGCCGCGCGGATTGACCAGCCCTGTCAGGACGATCTCGATAACCGGCCCGTCCCGCGCGGCGCGGCCGACTCTGGTACTTACCGCCGTGGCAGCGCGGTCATCGGATTCAACCGGTTGCGGCGCGACGCATGCACTGAGCAGGAAAGCAGCGATAAGCGCCTTTGCAACTACGTCCATAGGAACGAGTACTCGGTCTCTGGATCGAAGAGTTGCACCTTGCCGCCATCGACCTGCAAGCGCACCGGGTCGCCGATCTGCAAGGGCTGTATCGGGTCGGCCAACACGAAGAGATGCAGTTCCTCGATGCGCACGTCGACCAGGTTGTCCCGGCCCAGCGGCTCGACCACGAACACTTCACCGGCAATGCCTGCATCGCCACTGCCGCCATTTTGCGCCAGAGTGATGTCCTCTGGGCGGATGCCGACGACGACTCGCCCACTCTGCTCCGCCCGGCTGCCCCGTTCCGGCGGCAGTTCCAACTCGAAGCTCTGACGCCGCGCCAGGTAGCGCCCCCCCTCCTGCACGACCTGGGCGTCGAACAGATTCATCGGCGGGTTGCCGACGAAACCGGCGATGAAGATGGTGCGGGGCCGCTCGTACAGTTCGTTGGGCGGCGCGTAGGCCTGCAGCTTCCCTTCTTGCATCACGGCGATGCGGTCGGCCATCGTCATCGCCTCCACCTGGTCATGGGTCACATAAATCGAGGTGATGCCCAGATCCAGCTGCAGGCGCTTGATCTCGCTGCGCATGGTCAGGCGCAGGCGGGCGTCCAGATTGGAGAGCGGTTCATCGAAGAGGAGCAGGCTCGGCTCCTTCACCAGCGCCCGGCCCAGCGCCACGCGCTGCTGCTGCCCGCCGGAGAGTTGCGCCGGCCGCCGGTCCAGCAGATGGCCGATTCCCATCATATCCGCAACCCGCTGCACGCGCTGCTCCATCTCCTCTGCGGGCGCCTTTTTGAGTTTGAGAGGATAGCCGATGTTCTGGCGGACGCTCATATGCGGGTAGAGGGCGTAGCTCTGGAAGACCATGCCGATGTTGCGGTCTTTGGGCGCGACCTGATTGACGACGCGGTCGTCGAAACGGATCTCGCCTGCGGTCGGCTTATAGATACCGGCCACCATCAGTAGGGTCGTCGTCTTGCCGCAGCCAGATGGACCGAGGAAGGCCACGAACTCCCCGCTCTGGATGTCAAGGGTGATGCCGTCTGCGCCGGTTACATTGCCCCAACGTTTAGTCAGTTCGCTCAGTTCGACGCGCACTAGGTTCCCCCTTTGCTGCCGCCGCCGTAGATGTTCAGCAGAGCCTCCTGGGTGAAAATGAAGAAGATCAGCACCGGAATCAGTTGAAAAAGGCCAATGGCCGCCACCTTGTTCCAGCTGACGAGGCTCGTGTCCCCGGAGAAGCTGTTGATGTAGACCGGCAGATTGGCGATCTTCGAGCCGATGGTGAAGGTGAAGGGGATGATATAGGCGTTCCAGCCCTGGATGAACATGAAGATCGACAACGCTGCCAGACCGGGGCGAATCTGCGGTAGAAGAATCTCCCACCATACGCGAAAGCGGCTGGCGCCATCGATGAGCGCGGCCCGCTCCATATCCCAGGAGAGGTTGTCGAAAAAGCCCTTCATCAGCCAGATGCCCAGGGGCAGGTCGAGCGTGACCATCACCAGGGCGACGCCTCCGACCGTATTGAAGCCGAACAAGCCGCCGATCAAAGGGATGCCGCCGACGAAGAGCAGCACCTGAAAGATGGCGATCAAGAGCATCTCCGGGCGGAACGCGTGCAGGACCATCGTCATGCCCAGGAAGCCTTTGCGCCCCGGAAAGTTCATGCGCGAGAGCGAATAGGCGGCCAGCGCAGAGATGGCGCCGACGCCCACCACCATGCTCAGGCCAATGATGAAGGAGTTGAGCGTCGCCCTCCAGATGTCCGGTTCGGACAGAAAGCGCCAGTTCTCGAAAGTCAGCCCGCCGAGATTGCCCTGCGCGTCCAGCGGCAGAAGGCCGTTCGTGCGCAGGGAAAAGGTCGCAATCAGGACCCATGCATAGCCCGCCAAAATCGGCAGGACGGTTAAGGTCAGCAGCAGATAGGGGAGCGCCTGCCCCGGCGCAAATCGCCTGGCGCGCAACGTCGTCTGAACAGTGGAGAGTGGACCCATTCCGTCACGCAATTTCCTGCCCTTCCTTCCCCCTTGCTACGGCGACCAAGGATTTCTCCAAGCGGGCGGGCGCAGTTCCCGGCCACATTTCACAGCACGTCGATCTTCGGCTCCTGGACCAGATCGTTGAAGCGAAAGACGCGCAGATAGATGATCGACAGAGTGGCGCCGATCACGACCAGCACAAAGCCCCAGGCCGCGCCGTAGGCCCACTGGTTCGAGCCGAAATAGGTCTGCAAGGCGCGCTTGTACGCGGTCAGCGCCCACACCTCAGTCGTGAACAGCCCCGGCCCGCCGTTGGTGAGCAGCAGAATGTACTCGAAGGAGACGAGCAGCGAAAGCGTTTGGTAGGTGACGACAAACAGCAGCGGCCAGCGCAGCAGGGGCAAAGTGATGTCGCGGATGAGCGCCATCGTGCCGGCGCCGTCCACTTTGGCGGCAATAACCAGGTCGCCCGGAATCGCTTCGATGGCCGAGGTGAAAATGATCATGCCGAATGACGCGCCCACGAATCCATTGACGAGCACGACGAAGACCCATGGCGCTTCCGGGATCCAATAGGGTTGGTTCTCGACTCCGAACCAGCCGAGGACCTGGTTGAGAATGCCGTAAGGCGGCTGCTGGGCGATGCGCTGCCACATCACGATGTAGACGACGGACGGCGTGATGCGGGGCAGCAGCCACAGCAGGCGAAAGAAGAAGCCGGCCCGTCGGCTGACGTGCGCCGTCAGGAGCGCGAGGGCGAGCGCCAGGCCAACATTGAAGAACAGGAGTGTAAGGATGACGTATTGGAAGGTGTTGCGCAGAATCTTGGGGAAGAAGCGGTCGCTGAACATGCGCTTGTAGTTCTCGAAACCGACATACGTCCACGGCTCGCTGAAGTTGGCGCTGGAGAGATCGGTCAGGCTGAGGATGAATAGGATGATGGCGGGGAGCAGGAAGAAGACGATAACCAGGACCGTGCCCGGCGCCATGAAATTGAGCGCATCGAGCGCGGCGCGGAAAGCGGGTTGCCGCGCGCTGACGTCCCGCAGCACGACAAGGCCGCTGACGAGGAGCAGCGCAAACGCCATAAAGGTAAGTGCCAGCCCCCACTGCGCCTCCAAGACGACCTTTTGCTTCTCCGCCACTTCCTGGGCGGCGGAAAACGCGCCCCACACCGCCACGGCCGCGGCCGCGCTGATCAGGATGGCGAGAAGGCCATGCCAGGGCGCGGAACGCTTCGGTCGCAGACTGAGCAAGACCAGCGCCAGCGCGATGACGCCGGCCGCGGGGGCCGGGTAGAGCCAGAACGTACTGCGATAGAGCAGCCCGCCGTCGGTCGTCTCCACAACCGGCATTGTCGCGCCCTGCACGCCGGTCAGCGACAGCGCGACGCGCTGATCGGCGGCGATGACGAAACGCAGCCAGGGCAGAAAAAAGCAGCCCAGCAGTAGCAGACCGGCAGCCAGCAGCAGCCAGCGGCCGCGACCGGAGCCGCGTTCCTGAATTGCCATTTCTGTCTGGGTCGTCGTCATTGGGCCGCTGTGAGGAAAGGAACGATGGAGAGCGAAGCCGGGGGTACCTCACTCTCCATTGCAAGGTTCATACGTCTGATTCTACTCAATAACGACGTTGTCGCCCAGCTCGTTCTGGAGCTGCTCGATCACGACCTCAATCGCCTCTTCGGGTGAGAGGTCGCCCGACTCAACGGCCTGGATGCCCAGGTAGTAGGCCTCCGACCAGGCGCTCCAGTAGGGGCTGTTGGGCAGGAAGGTCGTGTGCTCCAACAGCGGCAGCGTGGCGCTCAGGAACTCGGCGCTCGTGTACGCGTCGTGGTCGGCCTGCGACTTGAGAATCCCCAAGTGGCCGCTGTCCACCGCGTAGGGCGTGTTCAGTTCCTTGACCGTCGCCTTGGCAAGCAGGAGCAGCGCCAGGTCCGGGTAGTCGCTCTGGCTGCTGATCATATAGACCAACGGATGGGTCAGGGTGATGGGACGCCCGATGCCGCCGTCCATGCAGGGAATCGGCGCGAAGCCAACGTTTTCGAACAGATAGTCCTCGCCGCCCTGGTCCTGGAGATAGTTGGTATGCCAACTCGCCCAGCGCCAGGTGCCCTCGAAGACGAACATCACGTTCGTGAAGCTGGAGGTATACTCTTTGTGATAGTCCCAGTCGCCGTCCAGCTTGTTGGGGAGGATGATTCTGCGTTCGTGGGCGGCATTGTGAAGCAGTTCGTAGACGGTCTGAGCTGCGGCGCTGTCGAAATGGAGCGCGTCCATTTCGCTCTCGATTTCGCCTCCGGCGGCAAAGTAGTAGTAGAGGAAGTCCGGCCCGTTGGAGGGGCGATGCCACCAGCCCTCGCCCTCTTCTACGACCCCGGCGGCCACTGCCTGTTCAGCGGTGTCGAACATATCCTGCCAGGTGAAGTCACAGCTTTCGATGCGGCCCGGCAGGCTCTCGATCGCCTCCGCGCTCCAGCCCAGCTCCTTGAGGAGCAACTTGCTGAAGTAGAGCGGGCGGGCCTCGGCGTCCTGGGGTATGCCCCAGATCTTGCCTTCGAGCATTGTCGATTCCCACAGGGAGTCGATCACATCCTCAAATTCGGCAAACTCGCCGCTGTTGACCTGCTCGCTGATGTCGACCAGGTAGCCGGCCGTGGCCCAGTCACCGATGTGCTCGTGGCCGGAGACGATGATGTCCGGGGCCTCGCCGGCATCCGACGCCAGTTCAAACTCGGTCTTGTAGTCGCCCCAGCCGGTGTCGTCCTGGATCGTCTCCAAGGCGATGCGGCGGTTGTCGTCGCTGTCCTCCAGCACGGCGTTGGCGGCGTCGACGGCGGCGGTCAGGTTGTCGCAGCGGCCGTTCTCGTAGGGCGGGCTGGCCTTGCAGCGCGCCACCAGGTTGACGGTCATGATCTCATCGGCGGCGGCTGGTGCGGCTTCCTCCTCAGCGGCGCCGGTATCCACTTGCACAGGGGCCGCGGGCGCGCCGCAGGCCGAAACGAAAAGCGCCAGCGCGACCACGAGCGCCAGCAGTGTGAAACGTTGACTGTTCATGGAATCCTCCTGATTGAATTGAGTGGGGCAGGTCGAGATTGCATATTTCAAGTTACACGCGCTCTTGACGAGGCTACTATACCATAGTTTCGCACTGAAAATAAGTGTCGCGGAGAATCATCAAGGGCGAGGCAAGGCAGGGTTAAGAGGCGGGCCGCGTGGGTCAGATCCCGTTGAAGGAACGGTCAACGGAGCGGGAGACGACTCCCGGCCGGGAAAGACGCGGTATCGGGTTCAGCCCCTGGGCCGGAACAGGGCAAGAGAAAGCCCCGGCAAATGCCGAGGCCACATTGAAAGACGTTGGTGAGCGAATTCAGGGATCACACCATGCGGCAACTGTTCTCCAGGCGGCCCAGCTTCTCGATCTCGATGACGACGGTATCGCCGTCCTGCATCCAGACCTGCGGGTCGCGGCCCAGGCCGACGCCGTGCGGCGTGCCGGTCAGGATCACGTCGCCAGGCTCAAGCGTGAAGGCAGTTGAAATGAACTCGATCAGCTCGGCGACACCGAAAATCATCTCGCGGGTGTTGCTCTCCTGCATAACTTCGCCGTTGAGGAGACAGCGGATGTCGAGGGTTTGCGGATCCGGAATCTCATCGGCTGTCACAAATGCGGGGCCGATAGGGCAGAATGTGTCCAGACTTTTGCCTCGAATCCACTGGGGGTCGCCCAACTGCAGATCGCGGGCGCTGACATCGTTGGAGCAGGTGTAGCCGGCCACGTAGTCGAGCGCGTCGGCCCGGCTCACGTGTCGGGCGGTCTTGCCGATCACTGCGCACAGCTCAGCTTCATAATCTACCTGGCCGGTCAGCGACGGGTCCCAGACGACTTCATCGCCGGGGCCGATGATGCTGGTTGTAAACTTGGTGAAGATTACCGGGCGATCCGGGGGAGGCGTATTGGTTTCGCGGCAGTGGTCCAGGTAGTTGAGACCGATGGCGACGACCTTGCCTGGCCTATCCATCGGGCACAGCAGCTTTACGCTGCGCCTGTCGACCGAATCGGTAACCGTACCGGTCTTGCCGGCCAGAATGTCGCACCAGGTAGCGTCGGTAACTTCGATGGTGTCACCGCTGACCACGCCGTACACCGTTTTCCCATTGTGCTCAAACCGCAACCATCTCATCTGATCCGCTCCTCGTTGGAAGGTGGGTGAATTATTGAAGGGGCCCCGGGCAAAGGGGACGCTTTGGACAACTGTGCGGTGAAATCGCGCTATTCGATCGTGCCGGCGGCGAGCGCGTGTCGAAAATGGGCGACCGTACGCGCCACGCCGTCTGTTAAGGGCGTGTACGGCACTTCGCGCAACAGGTTTTGCAAAGGCTGCTCATCCTGTGCCTCGGCAAATGGCAAGGGAGTCTCTTCGTAGGTAATGCGACCGGCCGCTTCCGGTTCGGCGGCGACGATGGCGTCCACAACTTGCGACATGTGAGCGACGCTGCCCCGGATGTTGAAGACCGCCGCTCCTTCATAGGGCTGGCGCGCGAGTGCGATAAAGGTGCGGGCCACGTCATCGGCGTACTGGTAACCACAGGTACCGCCAAAGGAGATGTGATATGGCTCCCCTTTGGCCGCGGCCAGCATCGCCTGCGTGGGCGTGGAGGTCATGCCCTGATCGCGCGCCGGACCATAGACCGTATAAGGCCGCAGGGCAAGGCTGGCAATGCCGTCGTCCTGCCAGTAGATGCGTGCCGTGCCCTCGTTGGCGCTTTTGTATACGCCGTAAAGATTCAATGGGTGGAGGGGGTCGTCATCCAGCACTTCCGGCCCATAGAGGTCGGCGCCGCCGTACACGGCCATGCTGCTGGCGTAGACGACCGGCGAGATGCCTGCCCGTTTGGCGGCTTCAAACACATTTACCGTGCCCACCACGTTCACGGCCGCGCCGAGCGGGGGATTGGCCTTGCAGAACGGAACCTGCAACGCGGCCAGATGAACGATGCGGTTGACCCCGCTCTCCTCTACAGCGCGCGCCACGGCCTCAGTGTCGGTAATGTCTTCCTGGATAAACTGAATCTGGGCGATCTCCTCAGGCTCCATCAACAGCTCGAGCCGGTGCTGGCTTGAACCCAGATCGAAGACGGTTACGCCGACCCCTTCATCGATAAGATTGCGGACAACCCACGCGCCAAGACAGCCCAGCGCGCCGGTCACGAAAAACTGTTCCTCAGACATCAATTGCATCCGTTCTATGACATCGCGGCTCTGTCACGCCGCATATCCAATTCTGTTACGAACCGTCCCCATCATACGACTCATGTGATTCACGGGCGAATTCGTGGTATCCTATCATTGACAGCCCATTTGTCAATTCTGGTCTTAATTTGAGCATCGCGTACATTACGACTACGAATTGCGTGGAAGCTGGCTTGCGCTCCGCCCAAGTCATTCTTCACAAAGCTCACATCCAGCCATTAACCCCACACGGACCTGCACATGACCGCCGAAAACGCCGCCGCAATCGACCCCCGTGAACTTCGCAACGCCTGTGGCCTATTCGCGACCGGCATAACTGTCGTCACCACCGAATTGGACGGCGATGTGCACGGTATGACCGCCAACGCGTTCCTGTCGGTCTCGCTGGATCCGCCGCTCCTGCTCGTCTCCGTCGGGCACAAGGCGAGGCTGCATGAGCTGTTGGAGAAGACCGGGCGCTATGCCATCAGCATCCTGCGACACGACCAGGAGGACTACAGCAGCCACTTTGCCGGCTGGCCGGTCGAGGGGCTGGAAGTGGATTTTGAGCGCCGCCACGACTATCCGGTCCTGCCGGACGGCCTGGCCTACTTCGTGTGCAAGGTTGTCGATGCCCACCCCGCCGGCGATCATACGCTCTTCATCGCGCAGGTCGAACACCTGGAATATGGCGAGGGCGAGCCGGTGTTGTTTTACGGCGGGAAGTACCGCCAGATGACGCCGCTCGCCGCATCGTAGGTCAGTTCAGCCTACATTTCGCTCCGCCCAGCGCTTCTTCATCGCCCGCATTTCCTCGTTAACGGGAACGGACCTCGCCTGCGTCCGGCTGCTTTCGTCGTATAGCCAGTTACCCCGGTTATCCCGCAGCACGGGCTGGCGTTGCGCCGCCGAAGGTGGATCGGCAGGCTTCGTCGGCGCGTCCGCATACCAGTAAGCCACCGACGACATTTCATTGGCCAGATGGTTGCCATGGCCGTGCTCAATCGTAACCTTCACCTCTTGCTGAAATCGCACCGGATTCTCCAGGTGCAGCACGTATGAGGACTGGTAGCCGTTGGTATCCTCTTCGAAAATCGAGGAACCGTTGCGCAGGAAGGCGTTTCGCTGCATGCCCCAGGCCTGGTTCAGATAGTCCTCGCTGCCGGTGCCATGGAGGTCGGGCGGCCACTTATAGCCATCCACCCAGATCATGTCATCGCCCTCGCCCCACCAGGCGCCCTGAAAGTTGGTAACCGACAATGTGCAGCCGATGTAGTGGCCGCGGCCCCTCGTCTCCAGTATGACGTAGTTGTCCTTCCAGGCCTGCTTCTCCTTATTGATTACATTTGCCTCCGGCCTATTTACAAGGACCTCGTGCCCCCATCCGCCAAAAGGATTAGCCCGGCGGAATTCGGCGTGGAAGTAGCCGCGGTCCGGCGGCAACTCGTCGACAAGCTCGTAGTCCACATAAAAGTACTGGCGATGCTCTTCGCCGCTCTCGTTGATCAGTTCCACCAGCGCCCGCTCGCGGAAGGGCATGGGCGCGTAGCAGTTGAGTGCGCAGCCGGCCTCAAACTGGTTGTTCCAGCGGGTGGACGCGGTGAAGAGTTGCGATTGGTAGGAGTTGACGATCCCGTTTCCGAGCCCGAAGAAATCACCCAGGGGAACGAACACGCTGGGATGCGCGGCGTTGTCCCAGCTGATCTTCAGCATGCAGTCGCGGTAGTGGTTGCGCTGGGTCATCCAGATGTGCGTGATGGCGCCCGGCCCGCTGATATCTGCCAACACGCGGCTTTCCCCTGCAGGGATGGTCCAGGCGTCGGCATTGCGCCCGCTCGTGTCCCAGGAGGAGGCGCGGCCGCTGCTCGCCGCGCTGATCGTCGAGATGTCAGGTTGCATCAATGCGGTACTCCGGATAGGGCTGAAAGGATGGGCCAGAGTTCAGCACGGAATTCTTTGACCCCGATCTGCTCTTATCCTTTAATGTACCACGATCTCTGGGCTTGAGTGAATCCCATCCGCAATCTGCGCTCCCCTGTTGCCAGCGACTCCAGCCTCTTGGAACTTCGCTGCATTCGCGCTGGCGCGGCGAAGTTGCGGGGTGTCGGTCAGGACATCCATTCAATACCAGACAGTCGATCAATCCACCAGAAGAACAGGAGACCCAACCAATGACACGTTTACAGAACTCGGACAGTGGCGGCCGCACTGTTGGACGCCGTGGATTCCCGAAGATGATGGCAGCCGGCGCGGCCGCGTCGGCCGCGGCCTTTCGCCCACCCTGGCGGCTGGTGATCTTTCCCGGATTGGCGATCACAGCCGCGATTATGGCCGCAAACCTCTTCGGCGACGCTTTCCGGGATTTCCTCGATCCAAGACTGTGGCGTCGCATCGATTGAGTTTCTGGTCTTCATGCTCTTGGCGCTCCGTATTCGGCAAGCTCTCGACCCATGCAGCCGAAAACGGACAGACATTTCTTCAAACGGCAGGGCTTCTTCACCTCGGAAATCATAGTTTTTCCCCATTTGCACGTGTAACTGATAAAGTGAAACGGGTAATGCCGACTCTCATTTCAACAGATTCCCAACAAGGAGAGATGTGTGCCCTTTCAAGTCCTGGACTTCCACAAAGACATCCGCAATGTGCTGACGACGCCGGAGATTCGCGCCCGCTTCCTCCAGATAGACGTTGGCCAGACTTCGCAGAGCCACACGCATGATCTGGGCCACGAGATCTTTCTGATCCTGCAGGGCCGGGCGCAATTCACAATCGAGGGCCACGCCGAGGTGCTGGGGCCGGGTCAACTCTGCGTCGCCCTGACCGATGAGGCGCATGAAGTGCGCAATGTGGGCGATGAACCTGTCATCATGTACCTGTCGGTCACACCCCACATCCAGCCGACCCATACCATGTGGAATGAGGACGGCACCAAGGAGCCGCCGCGTTTCGTCCTGAACACGTCCTACGACGTAGAGCCGGACCGCACGACGCCGACAGACGAACTACTCGACCAGCAGTTGGAGGCTGCAGAGGAATGGCTGGCCGCGGTTGAGGCGAATACGCGTACCCAGAGAAATCAGATTGCGGCCTACAAAGCAGCGCGGGCGGCAGGCGATCAGGAAACAACCCTGGCCGCGCGCGACGCGATGTGGGAGACTCTTTATCCGGCCTTTCGCCGCGCCTTTGCGCTGGCGGACGTGTGGAACAGCTTCACCTCGCGCACGGTTGACACGGAATACTCCGGCCCCTGAGCCGCAACCTTCTCAACATACAACTGACCACAGACGGGAGACATGCAAGTGACACGAGTGAAGATCGGCGTGATTGGATGCGGGGCAATCGCCCAGGTCCATCATATGCCCAACCTGAAGGAGCTGCAGGAAGAGTTCGAGGTGACCGCAGTCTGTGACGTGTCGGCCGACGCGTCCCGCTACGTGGCCAACCGCTTTCACGTCCCGCGGCACTTTACCGACTATCGAGACCTGCTGGCGTCCGATGTGGAGGCGGTGCTGCTGTGCCAGACGGACCCCAAGAAGGGGGTCGCGGTCGACGCCTTCGACGCCGGCAAACACGTCTTCGTAGAGAAGCCCGTCTGCTTTTCTCTTGAAGAGTGCGATGAGATGATCGCGGCTTGCGCGCGGGCGGGCACCGTGAGCCAGGCCGGCTACATGAAGGTCTACGATCCGGCGTTTGAACGGGCCAAGCAGGAAGCCGCCGGCATGGACGTGCGCTTCGTACAGATCAATCACCTGCACCCGAGCAACGATTTGCACCTGCGGCAGTTCGACGTGCGCCGCTTCGACGACCTGCCCGAAGGGGCAATCCAGAGCACGATGGAAGGCCGCGCGGCCGCGCGCCGCCAGGCGGTCGGCGATGTTCCACCCCACGTGGAGCGCGCCTTCTTTCTCCTCGCCGGCAGCATGATCCACGACCTTTACGGCCTGCGCGAGATCATGGGCCTTCCGGTCGAAATCACGCATCTGGAAGTCTGGCAGGAGGGTCGGGCGGTCACCTTCACCATGGTCTACGAGAACGGCGCCCGCTGCGTCGGCACGTGGATCGACCTGCCGCATCTTTGGGACTTCAAAGAGACACTGGAAATCTACGGCGACGACAAGCGGGTAATCGTAGCCTACCCAACCGGCTTCTCGCGCGGCCTCCTGTCCACCGTGTCCATCCAGGGAATCGATAGCGAAGGCACCACCTACCGCACCGAGCCCTACACCGACTGGGACAGTGCATTCGTGCGCGAGCTGCGCCATTTCCAGGACTGTATCGTCAACGGCAGACAGTCGCGCACATCGCTGGAGCACGCCCGCAAGGATGTGGGGCTGATTATCGACATTATCAAAGCGCACCGGGGATAGTACAATAGGAAAAGGGAACTGAAACGCGATAGGCCGAATGCCGGCAGCCCAAACGCGATGCAACCAGACGTCGTCCCGTGAAAACGCTCATCGTCGCCTCAATCCAGCAGAAGATGCGTCTGCCCCAGACGCTGGATGAGTACCGCGAGGACCTGCGGCGGTTCATGCGCGCGGCGGCCAACAAACGGGCGCGCCTGGTGATCTTCCCGGAGCTGGCCGGGGTAATGGTCATTCCCCCGCTTCTCGGCGGTTTCGAGGCGAATCTGCTCAAGCGGGCGGACCTGGCGCGGCGGCGGCAGTCGAGCCTGTGGCAAAAAGCGAGCGGCGGTCTTGCCGGCGCGCTCGCCGGCTGGTTCAACTCGGACTTTCGTCAAATGGCAGGCGCGTTGTTGACGACGCAGCCTGAAACGGTCCTGGAGGCATACGACGACCTGTTTGGCGGCCTGGCGCACGAGTTTGATGTCACGCTCGTGGCGCCAAGCGGTTATTTGCCGGATCCTGTGGACGGAATTCTGCGCAATCTGGCCGTCGTCTACGCGCCGGACGGCGACCGGCTGGGCTATCAGGCCAAACGCGTTCTCCATCCCGAAGACGAGGACCTGGCCCAGCCGGGCCACGAGTGGAACGTGATTCACACTCCCGTCGGGCAGATCGGGTTGATGCTGGGCGGGGATCTGTTGTTTCCGGAGGTGGGACGGCTGCTCGCCTACCAGGGCGCGGAGATGCTCATCGCGCAGGGCGCAGCCAACGATCGCGTGCTGTACGAAAAGCTACGCTCCGGTATTCTGGCGCGTATGCAGGACAACCAGCTCTTCGCCGCCATCAGTTTCCTCGTCGGTCACAACGAGTTCAGCCGCCGCCAGCGCGACCCGTTCGTAGGTCGTTCATCGCTGATGGCGCCGCAGGAGCTTACGCCCCGTTCAAGCGGAATCCTCGTAGAGGCGTCGAACGTCCGCAGCGAGAGCGTGCTTTCCGCCACCTGGGACTTTGAAGAGCTGGCCGACCTGTGGGAAACGTCGGACACGCCGCTGCGAAGCCATCTGCCCCTGGAGGCGGTCGGCCCGACGCTGGCGCGGCTCTACCAGAGAATGAAAAAGCTGCCTAAGGGATCAGACGCGCTCCTGGAGGCGCCCGACGACCAGGAGCCCGAAACCGTAGCGGCCCCCGAAGAAATCGTGAAGAGAACGCCATTGTCTACCAAAACCAAGACGACTCTCGGTCTGCATGAACTGCCGGTGCTTTCATCGGTCAGCGCCTTTTGGGGATCGGCGGCTCCTGAAGAGATCGAAGCCGCCTTGCCCGCCCATGTTCCAGTAACTCTTCCCTTTGATCCTGACGGCGAAGAGGATGGCGACCCGGCCGGTTCAGACGAACGGCAGATGCTCGCCGAAGAAGAGACGGACGAGAGTCCAGCGCCGGAAAGCGAAGAGGAAACGCAGGAGATGGACGCGCTCCTCGAACCGAAGGCGGAAGAGGAGAAGGAAGAAGGGGGCTGAGGACGGCACAACTAGGGTGCAACCCCTTCTTTGGCAGTCTGGATCAGGCTCAGCATTTCTTCCACGTCGGTGATCTTCACACGCGGTTGTCCTCGCTGCGCCCCGCGCTCATTCTCAATCTGCTCGAGAATCTGCCAGTCGGCGAAGGAAACGAAGGCGGCTCCCCTTTCACGCAGGAGCGCAACGATGTCGTTGGGGGGGGGACATGTGCGTCAGGTTGGGGATTTTGCTGACCGTTGGAAGCAGCTCCGACCGCGCTCGCGGCCGCACTGGCCGAAACGTTGGCTGAAATCACATCTTCCATCATTAACTTAACCGTTTCGACAGCATCCGGCTTGTTGGTGCCGATTACGCCTGTCGGGCCTCGTTTGGCCCAGCCGACTGTGTATTCACCGGGCACGACCGAGCCGCCGTGCTCGGCGGTAACGCGTCCCTTTTCATTCGGGATGATCCCCCAGCGATCGTAGAACGGGACGCCGGGAATGGGCACGCCCCGGTAGCCGATCGAACGAAAGACCAGGCCCACGTCAAACTCCTTGTAGGCACCGGTGCCGCGGCAGGAGAGATAGCCCGTCTCGGTCGCGTAAAGCGCGTTTTTTTCGGTCATCATCGCGCCGACCGCTCCACCTGAGCCGGAAATCTCGGTGGGTGAACGCAGGAAATGGAAGACGATCTGCTTTGGTTTGCCGGTCGAGCCGCGCTCGGCCAGTTGGCGCAGCGTCTCCATATTGCGCTGTGCCGTGCGGTCCTCAGCCAGCTCAGCCCGGCTGGCCTCGTCCAGGACAAGGTCGGCCGGATTGACGATAACATCGGCGACCTCCAACTCGCCCAACTCCTTAATCTCCGGATTTGTGAATTTGGCCTGTACCGGCCCACGGCGCGCAAAAATGTGAACCCGCCGGACTTTGCTCTCGCGCAGCTCCTCAAGGGCATCGTCGGTGATGTCGGTGGTCTTCAGTTCGTCGACCGATTTGGCGAGAATACGCGTCACGTCCATCGCCACGTTGCCGACGCCGATCACTGCGACGCTCTCGACGGTCAGGTCGAATTCGTAGTGACGAAAGTCGGGATGGCCGTTGTACCAGGCCACAAACTCAGTGGCGGAAAAACTTGCCTCAAGGTCCTCGCCGGGTATGTCGAGCTTCCTGTCCGATTGCGCGCCGACCGCGTAGATTATCTGATCGTAGTGCGCTCTGATGTCAGCGTGGGAAATGTCCGTGCCGAGATTGACATTGCCGAAATAGCGCACGCGACTGTCCTTCATCGTGCGCTCATAAATGCGGGTAACAGACTTGATTTTCTGGTGATCCGGAGCCACCCCGTAGCGCACGAGACCATAGGGTGTGGGGAGTCGGTCGAACATGTCGATAGTGACATGGGCATCCTTCTGCCGCAGGAGCGCGCCGGCAGCGTAGAAGCCGGACGGCCCGGCGCCGATTATGGCGATGCGCACAGGTCTGCTGCTGCTTCCGAGTTCGCCTGTTGGAATCACGGCCGCATTCCTTTATGAACTGTTCTCACGTTAAACGAATGATGCCGCAACGCGCCTCAAACTTTGCGCTGGAGCAATGATTGAAATTGGCGCGCCAGAGTCAGGATACCGATCCCGAGCTGGAAGTACTCTGTCGGACCAATCGGTTCTCTTTCTGTCTCGTCGCCCTCCCCGGCGCGGGCGCTGGACAGCCAAGCGAACAGACCGCCCAGCAGCGCGCCTCCGATCACGCCAGCCACGACAATGCCAGTCCGGCTGCTTTCCCTCATTGCCCGTCTCCGCTGCGTCGCGCTCGCAGTTGGCCAAACTGTGGCGCGTTACAAATCACTGTAGAGCCGTCAAATACAGACGGACCGCGGCGCCGTCAGCAGCGCCGCGGTCATCGTATTAGGCACAAAGTAGCGAAGAGTGGTTGATGGCGCCTGGCTCCACTCCCCGCGAAGTCTCTCGCCAGGGCTAATTCTGCGTCATCTCCTTGACGATGATGCGGTGGTCGAGCTTGGGCGCCCAGTTGAGGCTGCTGCCGACACCGTAGGAGAGGTCCACGTGGCCGATATAGCCGATCGCGACGTCCTCGTGCACGATCCGGTTCAGCTCCTGCAGCTTCATTTCGCGCTCGTCGCCCGACAACGGCAGCGCTTCCATCCAAACTGCATCGGCTTCCTCGTTGCAGTATACTGAGAGAATGCCATCGCAGGCGTAGTAGAAGCGGAAGGAGGCGGAGTAGTCCATAATTTCGTTGCCATGCAAATGGATGGCGACAAAGTTACGGTCCTCGGGCACGTCCTTGATATTGATGAGCATCACCTTGCCGAAGCCTTCCGGATCGTAGAAGGTGATCGTCACGCTGAAACCGACCTCTTCGAGCATCGATTCCACCGCCTGAAGCACCTCGTCGGATCTGGGGAAAACTGCGTGGCGGGCGCCCAGTGTTATCTCCATATCGGTCGGCACGCCGTCGGCCGCGGCGGCGGCCAATAGCTCGCGCGCCTGGTCTGGATCATAGGGATACGGTTCCAGGCTCGGGTCATGGCCGGTGGCAGATGAGTTGACGATCTGTCCGGCGACGGTGGCTGCGCCGCCGAGGATGTTGTTGACGATCGACTCCTTGTCGATTGCCATCTGGAAGGCGAGCCGCGCGCGCCTGTCGGACAGGAGCGGGCTGTTGGTGTCCATGCGGATGAAGATGGTCTCCACGCTGGGAGCCGACTCGCATTTGGTGTCATCACCGGCGTCGAGCGCCTGGCACTGCTCCGGCGTTATGTACTGGGCCAGGTCGACCTCGCCAGCCTGGACAGCCGCGACCCGCACCTGGGACTCCTGGAGGAAGCGGTAGGTAGCCTTTTGGAAGGTCTGGGCGCCGCCGGCCTCGTCCGGATTGTCAAGGCCCCACCAATCGGGGTTGGCCTCCCAGGAAAGCGACTCACCTTTGCGCCACTCGACAAACTGGTAAGGACCGGTGCCGATGATCTGCGAATGGTAGGACTCCGGATCCTCGGTCAGTTGCTGCGCCGAAGAGATGGCGACCCACTCGACCTTACCGAGCAGGATCGGGTCCGGTTCCGGGGTCGAGACATCGAGCGTATACTCGTCCACCGCCTCTGCGCTCACGGAGCCAAGAAAATCGAGCAGATCGAAGGCATTGTCGGGATCGAATGTGTGGTTGATGCTAATCGCGGCCGCTTCGGCGTTGAACGGCGAACCGTCGTGGAAGGTCACGCCTTCACGGAGCGTAAAACGAATTGTGGTGTCGTCCAGCCGCTCCCACGAAGTTGCCAGCATCGGAATGAAGCCGCCGTTGACGTAATCACGGGCTACCAGCTGTTCGAGTGCGTTACGCATTCCCGCCGAGCCTGTTTCGCCAAAGGAACGCCAGGCGTCGAGGCTGACCGGCTCGATGCCGACCGCGATCGAAACCTCTTTGGGTGCCATATCGTCGCCCATCGCGGCCGGTTGAACCGGCACACAGCCGGCCAGAGCCACAGCCAGGACGACGACAAGAGCGACGAATCTCCATGCCCTTTTGTGAATCATGATTCCTCCCTTTTTGTGTGGTACGCGCCAGGCGGAAGCCCCGTCTGACCCGGTTGTACGAAACGCGCCCCTGCCAATAATGAGGAATCGCTGCCGACGCCGCCAAGGTCCTTTTCGGCAGAACAACGACATAGCCCTCGGAGGCCGTCGCAGCGAACAGTTCCCGCTATAGAACTGCGGAGCGCGGCGTTAGAATAACGGCAACATCGTCTCGGACTGCTGCCCACCACATTTTCTGCTATCTTGGCGGCAATCCAAAACGATTGTATAGTAACTCTGCCGGACACGTCAATAAGCAGATCTCCAGCCGGCCCGACCGCAGTACTCCTCGAGTCGACTTGGGTAGCGGCCGACTGAAAAAACCATCGCGTGGGATGGTTACCGCATTTCTACCGATCCCTCAGTGCTGCAGGCTCCCTGTCTCTACCCAACCAAGTGCACGAGTGACGTAATGAATCTGAAGGATCTCATATGCGCATGACCGGCGGTGAAGCAGTCGTTCGTTCGCTGACGGCACACGGTGTCGACACGGTATTCGGCATACCAGGCACGCACAATCTGGCGATCTACGATGCGCTGCGCCACAGCGGCGGCATCCGCCACATTCTTGCCCGCCATGAGCAGGGCGCGGCCTTCATGGCTGACGGCTACGCGCGCGCCAGCGGGAAAATCGGCGTTTGCATCTGCACGACGGGTCCGGCCGCGCTCAACACACTGGCCTCGCTGGGAACGGCCTATAGCGATTCGTCCCCCGTTCTCTGCATCGCCAGCCAGATCCCTGCGGCGGGAATCGGGCTCGACAAGGGGTATCTGCACGAGTGTCATGACCAGCTGGGTAGCTTCACGCCGGTGACGAAGTGGCGGGCACGCGCCGAGACCGTGGAGGCGATCCCCGAAACGATGCGAGAGGCCTTTGCCCAGATGCTGACCGGTCGCCCGCGGCCGACCGCCGTAGAGATTCCCTGCGACACCCTGGACGATCGCGGCGAGATATCACTTCCCGCGGCTGCGACACTGCAGCGTCTCGCCCCCGATCCGGGACAGATTGAGCAGGCTGCGCGGCTGCTGCGTGATGCGCAGCAGCCGGTCATTTGGGCGGGCGGCGGCGCAATCGGCAGCGGCGCCAGCGCCGAACTGCTTCAACTGGCCGAACGCTTGCAGGCCCCAGTCTTCACGACGGTGCTGGGCAAGGGCGTTCTGCCCGAGGACCATCCGCTTGCCGCCGGAAACGCGCTCCTGTACCCCGACGCGCAAGCCTTTCTGGCCGAATGCGACCTCATGCTGGCGGTAGGCACACGCTTCACCGAGGAAGAGACCGACCGCTGGGCACTTCAGCTGCCCGACTGTCTGATCCACATCGACATCGACCAGGAGGAGATCGACCGCAACTATCCGTCGACGGTCGGTCTCGTCGGAGATGCACGCACTGCGCTGCAGCAGATCAACGCGTGTTTGCAGGATGTGAGCAGGCAGGCAAGTGGCTTGGCAACCGATATCGCCGATCTAAGGCAGAAGATCTGGCGCTCCTGCCAGGCGCGCGCGCCCGAAGGCGCGGAGCTCGTCCACACGCTGCGTTCCGCCCTGCCGCGCGAGGCGATTCTCGTGAGCGACCTGACGGTTGCGGCCTACTGGTGCCGGCGCCTGATCGACATCTACGAACCGCGCACATTCATCTATCCCTGGGGATTCTGCACGCTGGGCTTCGGCCTGCCGGCCGCGATCGGCGCGAAGGTTGCGCGACCGGATCGCCCGGTGGTCGTCCTGTGCGGCGACGGCGGCTTCATGTTCAACTGTCAGGAGCTGGCCGCGGCGGTGCAATACGACCTGCCGCTCGTGGTGCTGGTCTTCAACGACAGCGCGTACGGCGTGCTGCGGCCGCAACAAGAGGTGCGTTACGGGGCCGCGCACGAGGTCGACGTTGTGAATCCCGACTTCATGGCTTTGGCGGGCGCGTTCGGCGTTGAGGGCTGCCGCGTGGACTCGATCGAACAGCTCGGCCCGGCAGTTTCCAAGGCGATCGAAGCAGATAGGACAGCCCTGATCGAGCTTCCCGGCACCCTGCCCTGGCCAATGATGGACCCGTCGGCGCGCATGTTCGAGACGGAGCAATGAGCAAGCTGCGCGTTGGCTTCATCGGCGCCGGCGCCATCACCGACCTTCACTACCTCGGCTACAAGGACAACCCCACTGCCGAGCTTCACGCCATCTGCGACGTCGACGAGGACCTTCTCACGAGCCGCGCCTCGGACTGGGGGATAAGAAAAACTTTCACCGACTACCGGCAGCTCCTGGCCGACCCCGAAATCGACGCGGTAGAGGTGATCACGCCCCACCACCTCCACGCAGAAATGGGCATCGCCGCACTCGAGGCAGGCAAACACGTTTCAATACAGAAGCCGATGGCGATCACCGTTGCCGAGTGCGATGCCCTCATCGCAAAGGCGCGGCGCGCGGGCAAACAGATGCGCGTTTTCGAAAATTTCCGCTTCTATCCCCCCCTGGTGAAGGCGAAAGAGCTGCTCGACGCCGGCGAAGTCGGCGAGCCCCTCTCGATACGCATCAAGTGCGTTCAGGGCACCTCCGGCGCGGATTGGCAGATACCCTACCGCCGCTGGGTTTGGCGCTTCGACCCCGCCCAAGGCGGCGGCGGCCGTGTCATCCTCGACTACGGCTACCATCTGTTTTCTGTTGCCCGGTGGTATTTGGGCCCGGTGGAAAAGGTGTTCGCCTGGATCACGAACCGCCCCATACAGCACGGGTGGATGCTCGACAGCCCTGCGGTCGTCATCTGGAAATACGCCAATGCCGAAAAGTACGGGTCCTACGAAGCGGTGACCTCGGACGACATTCTGGTCCGCACCAAATACGGACGCCCGGAGGACGAGTGGATCGAGTTGACCGGCTCGCGCGGCTTCATCTGGGTCAATCGCTGCACTTCGATGCTGCTCGACAGGCCGGCGCTGGAGATGTACCGGGACGGCAAGACCACGCAGTTCCCGGAGGTGGATTCGGACTGGGGCTCGAGCTTCGTCGCCGGCGTGCAGGACTTTATCGACGCAATCGCGCAAGGGAGACAGTCACCGCTGGACGGAGAGGAAGGCAAGGCGATCCTTCAGTTCTGTCGCGCGGCGCAGCTGTCCGCGCAGGAGGGGCGCGAGGTACGCCCGGAAGAGATCGAATAGCGCGCTTGCGCTCACGGCCAGCGAGTTCTGCCTAGACCGGTGACGGGGCCGGCGGACCCGGATGCGCTGGAGGTAAGAAGCTCCCTCCCCAGCGACGAGGAGTTGCCCAAGTTGCGGCCGGGCCAGGCGGTCACGATAGTCTTTCGCGACTACCCGCAGCGCCAGGTTACGGGCCGGCTTATCCAGATCTCGACGCCGAACAGCGCCGGCGGTGCGGACGAAGGCCTGCCGATTCGGATCGAATTCTGCGCGCCCGACCTGGAATTGGAGGTCGGCTCGCTGGCCGACATGCGTATCGTCGTCGAGCGCAAAGAGGATGTGCTGACCATCCCCAACGTTACGATTCACAGCTACTTCAACCGGCGCTACGTTCTGGTCAAAGAAGGCGAGAGCACGGTTGAAGTCGACATCACGCTGGGCGTAACCGATGGTGAACGCAGCTAAGTGCTGTCCGGCCTGGAAGAGAACGAGCAGGTCTACGAACGCCAGACTCTTTGATTCACCCCAATTCCTCCCAAAAACCTCATTCTACGAGAGTCGGACAGGGATCGCCACAGCCCGATGAACTGTCGGCCCGCGCCGCCGCGCCCGTGTCACTGCCAGCGCGCGCTAAGCCCTCCCGCCCCGCATACCACCACCAACAGAGCTGGACGCCGTTTGAGAGGCAATATGGGCACATGATAACAGCACGAATCTCCTCTGCCGCTGTTCAACTATCGCTCTAATGTTGGCCGTCAGAGCAGTGCATTTCCCTGCAACCGGCCTGACAGAGGTGCGAAAGGTGCATGCCAGCTGCGGGAGAATTGCCCTTGAGAACTCGGTCGCCTCGCCCGCAACTGCCCCGCCTGCTTCCGGGCAGCCATAACCTCACCCCACTCTAGAGAAAAGCCAGCGCCAAAAATCGGCCTTGACAAGCAGGAATTCCGAATTTATACTTTATATACTTAACGGTTTTCTTTACCAGAATTAAAGTGGCAATAACCTGCTGAAGTTTGGCGTTCCCGCAGACAAATCGTGCTTGAGTGAATCTCAGTTTTTCGTCGCTCGCGCCTAACCTACACAAGGAGGAAGAACCATGAGAGAGCGAGAGATCACACGCCGAACGTTTTTGCATCTGTCCGCATTGGCAACGACAGGCGCCGCGCTGGCGGCATGCCTACCCGAGGCGCAGGAAGCGGCGCCGGCAGAGATGCCAGCTGCCCCCGCAGCCCCGTCAGGGCCGGAAGCGCCCATGCTGGCTGAAATGGTCGAGGCCGGAACCTTACCGCCGCTTGACCAACGCCTGCCGCAGAACCCTCTGGTTTGGGACGCAAAGGATGTTCAGATTCTCGAGCCGGAAGAAGCCCGCTATGGCGGCACCTTGAAACTGGGTCACGTAAAGGACATCGACATGCTGGCCCAGGTCAACTACGCGCGGCTACTTTCCGATCGCAGCGAGTTCGTGCCCCACTTCGCGGAAGGATGGGAGTTCTCGGATGACTTCACGTCCCTGACCTTCTTCCTGCGGAAAGGACTCAGGTGGTCCGATGGCGAGTTCTACACTTCCGCCGACATCCTGTGGTGGTGGGACAACATCGTGCAATCCGAGTTCGCAGACTCCCCGCCGAGCCTGTACAATCTGGACGCTGGCGCGGACAACCTGATCGCGGTTGATGAGTACACGGTGCAGGTCACCTTCGGCAAGGCCAAGCCCCTCTTTCTGCTGGAAACCCAGGGATTTGCCGGCGGAGAGACCTCGCCGATTGACCGCTGCGCCCCTCATTTCGTGGAGAAGCTCCACCCGGCATTTAGCCCGGTTTCCGGCAAGGATCCGAAGGAGCAGTTCCAGGAAATGTTCGATGCCCTCAGGCGACTGCCCCGCTACCTGGAGGACCCCGATCGTCCCGTCCTGTGGCCTTGGAAAATTGTAGACTACAAGGAAGGGCAGTTGGTCCGTCTGGAGCGCAATCCCTACTACTGGGCAGTCGACAGGCAAGGCCGGCAGTTGCCTTACACCGACTACTGCGAAAACTTCCTGCTCGGGGACGCGGATGGCGAGACCGAAAGGCTCAAATTCCTGGCCGGCGAAACACACTACATTCGCCGAACGACCACCGGCGCCGACATCACGCTGTTCAAAGAGAATGAGGAAAAGTCCCAAATCGACACGCTGTTCTACCAGCGAGAAACAAACTTGGGCATCGGCTTCAATACCGCGCATGCGGATCCCAACTGGGCTGAAGTCCTCGGCCAACCGGACTTCCGACGAGCGCTGTCTGTCGCGGTTGACCGGGAACTCATCTTGGAAACAGTTTACGGTGGTTTTGGCGAGGTCGGGCAGGGCATCAGCGAATCTGGCCAGTACGATGCGGAAATCGACGGCAAATGGATTGGTTACGACCCACAGAAAGCGTCCGATATGTTGGATGCTCTCGGCCTGGACAACCGCGACGATGAGGGCTTCAGGACATTTGCCGACGGCTCGAAAATGACCTTGATCGCCTATTACATCCCGGGCTGGCCGTCCGGTCTCGGCACCGACGAAGTGTTTGAGATCATTACGGAGCAATGGAGTGAAGTGGGTGTACGCTCCGTCGCCAAGGGTGTAACATGGCCGGTGCGGGTCGAGAGATTGACAAACCGGGACTTCGAAGTATATGTCCTCGGCTGGTGGGGCGGCACCTGGTTGTGGGACCTGGTCATCGGCACCGGCGCCCACGGCTTCGCTCCGTCCAACGCGGCGTGGTGGCGCAACCGAGACAAGCCGGAGGCTGAACGCCCAGGCGTTGAGCCTACCGGAGCTCTGCGCGAGTTGTTTGAGTTGGAGGAGATCTGCTTCACCACCACGGACGAGGCGGAGCGCCGCGATGCCTTGCGCAGCCAAAAATTGCTCCTGGCGGACCAGCTCTTCGGCATGGGATTTGTGCAGAATGGTCCTAAACCGATCGGAGCCAGTAAGAAACTGCGCGGCGTTTGGGGCCGGTTTGGAACCGACGAAATGTTGGTCATCAATCCCGACGAAGGGGACACCTGGTTCCACCAGTTCTGGCTTGATGAGTCCTAAGAGAAAAGTAGCTCGTGGATTGTGGATAGTGGTGGGTGCTTTGCACTCGCCACTATCCACTGCTGTTGTCTCTCCTCCCTTGTTGCGAGAACAACGATGCAGCAGTTCATAATCCGCCGGCTGCTGAACATGCTCCTGGTCTTGCTGCTCAGCTCAATCGTCAGCTTCGTTGTGGTTGAGTTGCCGCCGGGCGACTATTCGACCGTCCTGCGCGGGCAGCTTGAAACCGAAAGGATCCCGCCGGCGCAGATCGAGGCCCAGGTAAAACCGGTCATCGAACGATTTGCCCTCGACAAACCATTGCCGGTTCGGTTTTGGCGCTGGCTCTACTCTATCATCACGCTAGATTTCGGCTACTCCATGGTGATGAATCAGCCAATCGCCGATCTCCTGCAGGAACGCCTGCTACTTACCATGGTCGTCAGCCTGGCCACGTTGCTTTTCATCATCGTGGTGGGAATCGCCATTGGCATGTTTTCAGCCGTCAAACAGTATTCAGGGTGGGACTATCTGTTCACCATCATTGGTTTCATCGGCATGGCCACTCCCAATTTCCTGCTGGCCCTGATCATCCTCTTTATCTCCGTCATGGTATTTGGATCCACCAGCGTGGGCGGGCTGTTCTCGGCCGAGTATCTCTTCGCCCCCTGGTCCTGGGCCAAGCTGGTCGACTTCCTGAAGCACATCTGGGTCGTCGTGGTCATCATAGGTGCAGCCGGCACGGCCGGCACTATTCGCGTCATGCGCGCCCAGATGTTAGATGTGTTAAGTGAACCTTACATCGACACGGCGCGGATGAAAGGGCTTTCCAGCGCGAGAGTTTACTTCAAGCATGGCCTCAGAGTGGCCATCAATCCAATTGTATCCAGCATCGGCTTGAGCTTCCCAGGCATAATCAGCGGCGCAACAATCGTATCGCTCGTCTTGCTCTTGCCGCTCGTCGGCCCTCTCCTCCTGAATGCCCTGATGAGCGAAGATATGTATCTTGCGAGCACCATCATCGTCTTGCTTACCTTCGCCCTTGTCGTCGGCAACTTCCTGGCCGACCTGACTCTGGCTTGGCTGGACCCGCGCATCCGCCTGGATACCTGACACCGGTGGCGAATGTGCCTTCACATTGGAAACTCGCCCTTCTCTGCACTGCGGGGGCCAAGGGGCACCCTGGATTTCCTATGGCGTAAGGGAAGTCGGGACGCCCACGCCGCAAGCGGGCAATCCGCACCAAATGCCTTGCTGTCAAGCGAAATTCAGCTTGGTTGCCAGTCTTCATCCGCCAGGTTCGGCACTGTCCGCTAAGAACTGATCATGACCCGTCTGAACCATGCGAACACCACCAACGTCCGCAACGCCACTCGCCTGGGTTGTCGAGCGACGTTCAGCGTATTCAATGGCGATGACAACGACATTCCCATCTTCGGTTCATCTGTTCGCCCCAAGGCTGATCTGACTTTCTTCGAATCACTGGACTGGAATGAGTCGTTCCTACCAGGAAACGCCAATCAAGATGACCACAGCCGCTCGTGATGCAGAAGACGTATCTGATCTCTCCGCAACGCAGCAGGTTTCTTACAGAAGACTGCTCTATTTGCGCTTCTGCAAGAACAGGCTCGCTATTGTCGGCTTTTGGATACTGATCGCCCTCTACGTCGTGGCCCTGGGCGCAGAATTCTTTGCACCCTACGGAAAGACGACTCGATTCAGCGCTATCCTGGCGCCGCCTCGGCTTCCGCGGTTTGTCGATGCTGAAGGAGGCCTGCACCTGCGGCCTTTTGTCTACGCATACAAAAAGGGTAGGGACCCCGAGACGCTGAGGCGTACCTACATTGAGGATACGTCGGAAAAGTATCCGCTGCGCTTCTTCGTCCGTGGTGAGGAGTACGAATTCCTCTTCTTCAAGAGCAACTGGCATCTCTTTGGCGTTGAGGGCGGTGAAACTTTCCTGCTGGGAACGGATAATCAGGGCAGGGATCTGTTCTCACGCATCATCTATGGCGCGCGTCTCTCGACCACGATCGGGTTGTGCGGTGTTGCCATCAGCCTGGTGTTGGGTATCATCGTCGGCATGATCTCGGGCTTTATCGGCGGGATCGTCGACCAGGCGATTCAACGTGGGATTGAAGTCCTGCTCTCCTTCCCCAGCATCCCTTTGTGGTTGGCTCTGTCAGCGCTTCTGCCACTGGATTGGAGCCCGCGCCGTATCTTCTTTTTCATCACGATCATTCTCTCTATTCTCAATTGGGGCAGCTTGGCGCGCATTGTGCGCGGCATGACACTTTCCCTGAAGAACGAGGAGTATGTACTGTCAGCGCGCATGGGCGGCGGAGGCAAGTTCTGGATCATCCGACGCCATCTCTTCCCCGCCAACCTCAGCTATGCAATCGTTGCCGCTACATTGTCGGTGCCGGAGATGATCCTGGGCGAGACGGCACTGAGCTTTCTGGGACTTGGCCTGCGGTCGCCGGCGGTGAGTTGGGGCGTCCTGCTACAAGCGTCTCAGAAAGTTTCCGTGCTCGGGGTGGCGCCGTGGCTGATCACACCCGTAGTCTTTGTGATCGTCACCGTCCTGGCATTCAATTTCGTCGGGGATGGCCTGCGCGATGCGGTCGATCCACATTCGCGTTACTGAGCGCCGACATTTCATGGCCGCTGGGTTTCGAATCAGCCAACCGGAATCAGCATGATGCTTGAGATCAAAGACCTGCAGATGAGCTTTCGCTCAGTCGTGGGCACAACGCGGGCCGTGAACAGCGTAAGCTTTGCCGTGGAGCCGGGGGAAATTGTCGGGTTGGTGGGGGAGAGCGGCTGTGGCAAAAGCGTCACCGCGCGCAGCGTGGTCGGTCTCGTGCCCTCACCGCCGGCCGTCTTTGAAGGCGGCGAAATCTGGTTGAATACCCGCGCCGGCAGGATGAACATGCTGGTCAACCGCGGCAATGAGCGCGTACTGCGGCGGATTCGCGGGCGCGAGGTTTCGATGATCTTTCAGGAGCCGATGCGATCGCTGCATCCCATGATGCCGGTTGGCAACCAAGTCGCTGAAGGAATTCTCGAACACGAAAAAATCGGCCTGAACAAAGCTTACGCCCGAACGGAAGAGATGCTGGAGTTGGTGGGGCTTCCACAACCGGACCGGCTCCTTAGCCGCTATCCACATGAGTTGTCCGGCGGCATGCGCCAGCGGGTGATGATCGCGCTGGCTTTGGCTTGCCATCCGCAACTACTGATCGCGGACGAACCGACCACAGCTCTCGACGTCACCATCCAAGCCCAGATCCTGGACCTGATCAAACGGCTGCGCGATCGGCTTGGCATGTCGGTGCTGTTGATAACCCACAACATGGGGGTGGTGGCGAGTACTGCTGACCGCGTGTCCGTCATGTATCTGGGGGTCATCGTCGAAACCGGCACAGTGAGGGAGGTTTTCGAGCAGGCGGCCCATCCCTATACGCAAGGACTGCTGGCATCGATTCCCAGCCTGCACAGCGAACCAAAGACGCCCCTGCAGTCACTTAAGGGTGTTGTTCCCGAGTTGACGCTGGCGCCACAGGGTTGCGTTTTTGCCGACCGGTGCCCAGACGTAATGTCCAAATGTCAGGAGACACCGCCGCTTATCAGCCTGAGCGAGCAACACAAGGCCAAGTGCTGGCTGTATGACTCGCCAGCTGCGACCGCTGCCATTACGCTCGAGTCCCCGCAAGCTCAAACGGACCAAATCGTGCACGACGGAGCGGCGGCGGCGCCGGCAAACGGCGCCTTCCAGATCCCGAATAAAGCCGGCTCTGCCTGGAGCGAGAGTACCAGCGACGGCGATGTTGGCGTCAGTATCAGGGAGATGACACTGCACTATCCGATTTACAAGGGCATTTTACGTCGCAAGGTGGGCGCGGTCCGGGCGGTAGATGACATCGACCTGACAATCAACCGCGGAGAAATCCTCGGCCTGGTCGGCGAATCGGGCTGTGGCAAAACGTCGGTAGGCCGGCTGATCACCCGGCTGGTAGACCCGACTGCCGGCAACATTCTGTGCATGATCGACGGCGAGCTCAAAGATATCACGCACATTTCGGAAACGGGCATGAAAGGCGTGCGACGCCATATGGGGATGATCTTTCAGGACCCCCTGTCATCGCTGAACCCACGCCTGAACGTGCGCGACATTGTGGGTGAGCCCCTCATTCTACACAATATCGCCAAGGGAAAGGAGGTAGATGCGCGCGTTGGCAGGCTGTTGCAAATGGTCGGGCTGCGCGCCGAGCACCAGAGCCGTTTTCCCCACGCTTTCAGCGGCGGGCAGCGACAGCGCATCGCAATTGCCCGCGCGCTGTCAACCGAACCGTCTTTTATCGTGGCGGACGAGCCGGTTTCGGCGCTTGATGTTTCGGTGCAGTCACAGGTCTTGAATCTGCTAATGGAACTTCAACAACAGTTGAATTTGACTATGCTCTTCATCTCCCATGATATCGCGGTCGTACGCCACATCAGCGATCGAGTGGCCGTGATGTATCTGGGCAAGATCGTGGAGCTTGGCGGCACAACGGCCGTCTGTTCGTCGCCGGTCCATCCCTACACCGAAGCTCTGCTCGCTTCCATTCCCCTCCCCAGCCCAGGAGTTCAATCCGCCCGACCCATCGCCGCAGGCGATCTGCCCGATCCCAGTGCGCCACCGCCCGGCTGCCGATTTCACACGCGCTGTCCGTATCGTCAGGAGATTTGCATGGTGGAGGAGCCGCGTCTGAAACCGGTAGCCGGTCGGTCGGGATACTGGGGCGCATGCCACTTCCAGGATGAATTGACGCTCTCGGGCGTCGAAAGAGCCGCTTGAGAGGTGAAGCAAAGATACAGCGAAAGTTTCTCCGCAGCTACAGCCACTCGCCCTTGCGCGTCGCGCAGACAGGCAAAGGGCCAATAGAGGCAGGCAAACACTATGGATCTACATCTTCCAAAACAGTACACGCCGAGACGAATTCTGGCTACAATCCCAGAAGTCAAGGGACAGCGGATCGAGTTGGCCGAACTGAAAGGGCCAGGCTGCATTCAGCGCATCTGGATGGGGACTGGTCATAACCGCCGCGCGATACTGCGAATCTACTGGGACGGCGAGGAGCAGCCCAGTGTCGAAGCCCCGATTGGGGACTTCTTCGGGCTATGCCATGGGGTGGTCATGTATCCCATCAACAGCCTCTATCTCGCCACTTCGGATCGGGACACCTACACGAGCTTCTTTCCCATGCCCTTTGCCTCGCAGGCTCGAATCGAGGTTGAGGTAAGCCCCCAGGGTCTGGATCTCTTCTGGCACGTCGAATGGCACGAATATCCTCCAGACACCCTGAAAGAACCATTGCGGTTCCATGCGCAATGGCGGCGCGAGTACCCCTGCCAGGCCTTCGGCGAAGACTATCTGGTTCTCGACGCGGCCGGCCAGGGCAGGCTCTTGGGCTTTACTTACGGTGTACGCGTTCGCGATGACGCGGCTCGCTGGTCGCACGGGGGAGCCGACAATATCTATATCGATGGTGAACAGAATCCGGCCTTCTTGCGAGGCAGCGGCGGAGAGGACACCTTCGGCGTCGGCGGCGGGGGCGTGCTGCACAAGCCCGATACGACCCTCTACCAGGGCATGCCCTATTACGAGCACGAGGATCTTGGCCCTGCCAGAGCCTACCAGAGTCTGGCGGCCTACCGTTTCTTTGAAAAGGACGCGCTTCCTTTCAATCAACATCTACACTTCCGCTTTGGCAGTGTGGGCAACGACATCTGTAGTACAGCCTACTGGTATCAGACCGAACCGCATCGCCCTTTCTTCCGCATGCCCCCATGGGATCTGGTGGAACCGGCCTCGATCAAAGGATTGACGCTGCCAACAGGACGACCGGAACTGGAACTGCGCCGCGGCGAGTATGATCTGCCCCTGGAGACAACTGGCAGCTGGTGGCTGTGTGGGCCGTTCGAGGACGCGGACGGGCAGGCGATGTCGGCTGAACTGCCGCCAGAGAAGGCGTTCGACCCCAGCGGCTCGTGGGATGGCGGCTTTGACGACGCCTCACCTTGGCGTCAACCCTCCTCCATAAAACCTGAACAGCATATTGCGCGCTGGAGGCGCCGCAGCGCGATCGATGGCTTTATCGACTTCGGCCACGTGTTCCGGCCGGACACCAAGGATATCGCACTCACGTGGCCGGCGGCAGCCTGCGCGCTTGCCTGGTTGGATAGCCCGGCGGATACGCAAGCACTCCTTCAACTCGCCTGGGACGACACTCTGGTTGTCAAGGTGAACGATCAGACAATCTTGCCGCCCACACATCATCGCTTCTTCGATTCCCGGCAGGTGACGGTGACGTTGAAACGCGGCCGCAACAAGATCACTCTGAAACTGAACAACCACCGCAGCCTGAGCTGGGGAGCCTGGTGTTTCGCATTCGCGGCCCGCCTGCCGGACGGAACCATTCTACGGCCGACAACTGACGGCTGAACCGGCCGATAGCTGTCGTCAGACCGTCCGCTCGACGTTCAGCGACCTTATATGGAGATTACTCATGGCTGAAAAAGCTGTTACACGTTCTTACGAGATATACGAACGCGCCGGCGAACTGATCCCCGGGCGGACACAACTGATCAGTCGGCGGGCCAGCCGGTTTGCCAATGGCATCAGTCCGGTCTATGCCCAGAGCGCCAAGGGCTCTCGCTTTATCGACGTGGATGAAAATGAATACATTGATTGGATGAGCGGTGTTGAAGCCATCATTCTTGGACATGCCGACGAAGTCGTCGATCGGGCGGTCGAGAAACAGATCAGACGCGGTAGCCTCTACTCGCTGAACAGCCCCCAGGAAATCGAGCTAGCCGAACTGTTGGTGGATACGATTCCGAGCGCCGAGATGGTTCGCTACACAAAAGGGGGTGGGGAGGCCTGCGCTGTCGCCGCACGCATTGCCCGCGGAACGACCGGCCGCGACAAGATCATCTTCTGTGGCTACCACGGTTGGCACGACTGGTACCAGGCGGCAAACTACGAGGCCGACCCGGTAAGCGGCGAGTTTCCCTTTGCCGGCATCGAGCCGATTGGTGTCCCCAAAGTACTGGCCGGCACCGTCATTCCCTTCGCTTACGGTGACCTGGATGCCCTCAGGCATCTGCTGGATGAACATGCGGGCGAGGTTGCCGCCGTCATGATGGAGCCGCTGCGCTCCACGCTACCGGAGCCAGGTTACCTTGAAAGTGTCAAAGCAGTTGCCCATGCCCACGACGCCATCCTGATCTTTGACGAGGTCTCCTGTGGCTGGCGCCTGTCTGTGGGCGGCGTACAGGAATACCTGGGAACCACGCCGGACATGACCGTCCTGGCCAAAGCGATGTCGAACGGGTACCCAATGGGTGCGGTCGTGGGTTCGCGGGCCGTGATGGAGCCGGCAAGCCGCATGTTTGTCTCTAGTTCCTATTGGAGCGACAACATCGGTTTGGCAGCTGCCATCACTACGATTCGCGAGCTCAAACGACGCAACTCCGCGGCCTTCTTCCTGGAAACCGGTGAGAAACTGCGCCGCGCGTTGAATGACAGCATCGCCGGCGCCGGCCTCTCCGGTGAGTTCACGGGCCTGCACACCCACCCCAACCTCACCCTCTCTTTGCCTGACGAAACTTTGCGTCCCCAGGTGAATACCCTTTTCATCCAGGAGATGGCCCGGCGCGGGATCCATTGCCCGATGGGTTTCAGCATCAACATGGCACACTCTGCTGAAGACATTCGTCAGACCGCTGAGGCGGCATCTGAATCCTTCACTGTCATCAGATCCGGCCTCGAATCCGGCGATCTAGACAGCCTGCTGCTCTGCGACCTGAAGCAGGATCCGTTCCGCCGTCTTGTACGCTAACGCCCCTCTCAGGCAGAATGTAGCTAGTCGACACTGTGTTGGCGACTGGCCGCTGAATTGAGCGCCGTCTGAGGCGCGACAAAGCGCTGTAACACAGCAGAAATCCGCCCTGCCGCAGTTAAGGCTTCGCACGATGCCCTGAAGCTGCGGCGCGCTCAGCCCGCGCGCACAGACGGATGGCCAGAGCAACGCAATCGCCGGCGCCGGCATGTCGGTAGAAGAACTCCCATTGACAGGGGGGTATTTGACGACTATACTCCACAGGCTTTGCCCTTTCCTCAGGCGACATTGAATCGTCAACAGCCAGATAATGTTTAGCCCTCCAGGCAGTTCCGGGGGTGTGCATAACTCTTTTCTCAATGGCAGATTTGCGAAACAGGGTCGCAATTGCATGGTTCGTAATCAATGATATCGCCAAATGAGCCAGAGCTTCCGACAAGTCAAGGGGCCGCCGCGGCGAAATTCGACTGATTGGGATGCTGGGGGCGCCAATTTCAGCAGAAATTCAGGACGCTAAGCTCTTTTGAGTTAACAAATCGGCAGCTTGGAGCAGTTATGCATACCCCTCAAATCATTGTCCACCTCAACTTAGCGGATTCCTCAAACAGCCAAGTCCAGGATTGAGCAGAATCGCTGCTCTGTTTGTGGACAGTTGCTTGGCATCGTTGACCTAAAACGACAATTCGTAGCTCCTGCTGCTGGCGGCCTCCCGTGCTGTTCGCACGCCTGAATGCAGGAAGCATGCATAGCGAGGCATGAGATGTACCTGAAACAGCAATTGGCCGCGGGGCAGTACCTGATCGGGGCGGGCATCTTCTCCGGCTCCCCCGATGTAATCGAGTATACGTTGGTGGGCATGGACTGGATCTGGTGGGAGGCGCAACACGCCCACACGGACTGGCAGACCCTTGTCCACGGCGTCCGCACAGCTTATGGGATGGGGATCCCGGCGCTGGTGCGCACGTGGACACATGACGGCGGCACGATCGAAAGGTTGCTCGACACCGGCGCCGAGGGGATCATTGTGCCCATGGTGGACACGCCGGAACAGGCACAGGAAATCGTCTCACGTTGCTACTTCCCTCCTTTGGGCAACCGTTCGTACGGCGCCATTCGCGTGGAGCGGATCGAGACCGACCTGAACGAGTGGAACAAGCGACTCATGACGGTCATGATGATTGAGACGCCCGAGGCGGTCGCAAACGCAGAGGCCATTGCTCGCGTTCCAGGCGTGGACGCGCTCTTCGTCGGGCACATGGACCTTTCGCTGCGGCTCGGCCGGAAGTCGGATGAGTACACCGCCCACGCCAACATTCAGCGCGAATTGGAGCATGTCGTTGACGTGTGCAAGAAGGCGGGCAAAGCAGCGGCCGCGGTTGCCCTGACGCCGGAAATGCTGGCCGATCGCATTGAAGAAGGATACCGGCTGCTCCTGGCGGGATTTGACCTGGACCACCTGGAGGCCGACTACCGACGCATGAGAGATACCTTCAAGACAATCATGGAGAACATGGGATCGCCGTCATGACGAAAGAGCCGCGTCACGTAACTCTCGCCCGCAACGACGACCTTTACGAGGCCTTCCCCGACATTTGCCGGCTGCCCTCGGGCAAGCTTCTCTGCATCTACCGCGAGGCGGACGTTCACGTGGCCAGCACATCCCGCATCATCCTGATCGAAAGCGACGACCGCGGCCGCACGTGGACCAACCCGCGCCAGCTGGATGAAAGGCTCACCTTCGCCCAAGACCTCGCCGTCTGGAACGCGCCCCGCATCGGCCAGTTGCCGGATGGCAGGCTTGTCGTCAACATCGACGCCTTCGTCTTCCCGGAAGATGCCGCCGACTGGAATTGGCCGCAAAGCCTTCTCTCTTCCCGGACCTACCTCTGGTTCAGCGAGGATGATGGGCGCACCTGGACCGAACGCCATCTGACGGAAGTGCAGGGGTTCTGCACAGACAAAATCCTGGCGCTGACCGCCGACCACTGGCTCACAGCCGTTGCCTACTGGAGTATTCGTTTCCCCGGCGCCTTTCGCCTGCACACGGTGCACTCTCATGACGGCGGCCTCACCTGGCCGCTCAGCGCTCTCACCGCAGAACAGGATGGCTACCAGCACGACGAGCCCTCGGTAGTTCGCCTGGAGGATGGTCGACTGCTTTGCGTTATGCGCCAAAACATTCACACGACGCGCCCTTCGCACTATGTCCTCTCCGCAGACGATGGCTACACCTGGTCCACGCCTCGCCCTGCTCCTTTCTACGGCGACCGTCCGGCTGCCGGACTGCTGCAAAGCGGCAAGTTGCTGGCGATTTACCGAAATGTTGAGCCAAAGCCCGGCGCGACGATGCTGAAAGACGAGGGGCGAAATCCCGGCACGTGGGCGTGGCTGGGCGACCTTGCCGGGCTCGAAGGAGACGGGGGAGAGTCGCAATTTCTGGAGATCGAGTACGACGGCTGCGAATCACCGGGCGACTATGGCTACAGCGGCTGGGTCCAATTCGAAGACGGCGAGGTTTTCTGCGTCTATCATCACCGCGACGCCGCGCCCAAGTCCTACATCCGCGGCCGCTGGTTCCGCGAGGAGGAGTTTCATGCCGAAAGGAGGTGACCTGCAACAACAATCAGGGAAAGGAAGCTTTGTACCGTTCAGTCCCGGCCACCTTTCTCACCACCGGGACGGGAACACATGACTGGCATGAGAGGGGAGCCTTAATGGCAGCACCGTCCGGAGACCGATCCTCTCAGGAATAGGACATCATCACGTTGGTCCTGGTTGGGCACTTTGATCGCGGCTCCGGACATCCGTGGGAGCGGATGGCAAATGAGTACAACGAGATGCCGTCCTCGCCTCGATGATGATCCCGGGGCAGGTCACGTTGATTCCCGTCTGTATGCTTGTCTATCGCTTCAATTGGCTGGCTACGCTGCCCACCTTTATATTTCCCGTCATCGGCGCGCCCGACGCGTGGCGATGGTCTTCCAGGACTATGCCCTCTACCCGCACATGTCGGTGCGGGAAAACCTGGCCTCCGCGCTGGGCATATCAGCGGATCGAACGGCCGAGACCCGAACGGGTCCGGCATCCAAGTGCGCGTGCGCCCAACCTTTGTCGAAATGTTGGGCGAATACATCCTGGCCTACTTCGAGTTCGGCGGCGCCTTGCTCACCGCCAAACTCGATCCGGAGGTGGACTGCCGTGTCAACGAGACGATCGAGTTGACCTTGAATCTGGACAAGATGCACCTCTTTGAACCGGCGACGGGGCAAGTTATTCCACCCAGCGACAAGACATAACCTACTATCAGATGACAAACACAATGCGTCACGTAACGATCGCACGCCAAGATCGCCTTTACGAGGCGTTCCCCGACATCTGTCTGCTGCCCTCGGGCAAAATGCTCTGCATCTACCGCGAGTCGGATTCCCACATTGCCGGCGACGCGCGCATCATGCTCATCGAAAGCGACGACCGCGGCCGCAGCTGGTACAACCCACGGCCCCTGGACGATAGGCCCCGCTCCTTTGCTGAACATAGAAGCGTCTGGAACGGCCCGCGCATCGCCCGCCTGCCAGATGGACGGCTCGTCGTAAACAGCGACGCCAGCATCTACCCCGATGAGGCAGATTCCTGTCTTTGGCCGGAGAGCCGCCGCTGTTTCCACAACTTCCTCTGGTTTAGCCAGGACAACGGCCAGACCTGGACCGAACGCCGCCGGACAGAAGTCGAGGGACTATGCCCCGACAAGGTGCTGGCCTTGAATGACAAGCATTGGCTCATCGCGATTCCGCGTTTCAGTATTCGCTTTCCCGACGCCTTTCGTGTGGCGGTCGCGCACTCGACTGACGGTGGCCGCACGTGGCCTTCCAATGTTCTGGCGGCAGAGCAAGACGGCTACCAGCACGATGAACCGTCGGTCGTCCGCCTGGCGGATGGACGCCTGTTGTGCGTAATGCGCGAAAACGTTCACACGACCCGTCCTTCACACTATGTCCTCTCCGCAGATGACGGCTACACCTGGTCCTCGCCGCGCCCCGCTCCTTTCTACGGCGACCGTCCGGCTGCCGGACTGCTGCAGAGCGGCAAGCTGCTGGTGACCTATCGCAATGTGGAACCTGAACCTGGGGAGGTGAAGCTGAAGGTGGGCCGAAACCCGGGCACATGGGCCTGGTTCGGCGACCTGTCAGGGCTCGCGGGAGCGGGCGGCCAATCCCATTTTCTGGAATTGGAGCACGATTCCTGCGGATGGCATGGCGACTACGGCTACAGCGGCTGGGTCCAGTTCGACGACGGCGAGATTTTCTGCGTTTATCATCACCGCGACACGGCGCCAAACTCCTATATCCGCGGCTGCTGGTTCCGTGAGGAAGAGTTCGGAAAATAGAGGAGCACGACGATGGACGAACGAATTGACCTGACTGCCACAAGCGAGCACCTGAGCCAACAGGGCTACGTTATCCTGGAAGACCTGCTGGAGCCGGATCTGCTGGAGCAGCTGCGCTCGACGCTGGACGAACTTTTCGAGCGCGAACGCGAGGCTCCCTTCGATCCGGGCGACGGGCCCGGCGCGCCGGAGGACGCGGTAACCGAAGCCTACCTGGGCGGGTCATACGCGATTACCAGCGCCGAGCTGGAGCGCATGATGCGGCGCATCCGCCACACGCGCGCCCAGAATTTCGACACACCGTGGCCGGTCGAGCCCCAAAAACTCAACAAGACCTTCATCCACATCCCCAACCTGTTCGACCACGACCGCTCGCAATACGTGCGCAATCTGCCGGTCAAGACCGTGCTGGCCCACCGGTTGGTCGAGCACCCCGTTATTCATGGCCTGGCCCGCCGTATGTTGGGCGACGATTGCGTGATCGGAGACATTTCGGCCACCAGCATCGGCCCACAGACGACGGGCGGATCCTGGCACCTGGACAATCCGTTGACACAGATGCCCGAGCCGCTGCCCGATTTCCCGCTGGGAATCCAGGTCGCATGGATGGTCGACGATTTCACGCCGGAAAACGGCGCCACACGCATCGTGCCGCGCAGCCACCTGACACGCAAAAAGCCGACATGGGCGCGCGGTGATCAGGAAAACGAAGTGGCATTGACCGCGCCGGCCGGGTCGGCGGCCATCTGGCTGGGCAGCACCTGGCATCGAGCCGGCCCCAACTCGACCGACCGGCCGCGCCGCGCCGTCATTTCGTTCTACCAGTGCAGCTGGATAAAGCCGTTCTCGGAATACCGCCACGTCATCACCGCCGAACTGGCCGCGCAGATGTCGACGACAGTGCGCTTTCTCTACGGGCTGTCCGCCTACGGTGTAGTACGAGGATAGCTGCAGCCTGCTGTCTTCCGACTCCCCGCCGCTTATGCCGGTGAATTCGCTCCTTCGGCACGGGCGCTGGCCGCGACTGCCGCTTGACGGTTGCCGTCCACCGACCTGTTCAGATGGGATGCCGTTTCGCGCGTTGTGGGCAGCGGCCCGGTGGCCGTGTAATAACGCGAGCCCGCCACCATCAGCTTCTCCGCCGGAAAACGGGTGATAATCTCGCAGCCGTCCGCGGTAACCACCAGCTGCTCCTCGATACGCGCCGCCGACCAGCCATCCGCGGCCGGCCAGAAGGTCTCCAGCGCAAAGACCATGCCCTCCTCTATCACCTCGGGATGGTCGAGCGAGACCAGGCGGCTGAAGACCGGCTTCTCCCACACACTCAACCCCACGCCGTGACCGTACTGGAGGGCAAAACAGGCCTCCTCGTCAGGAAAGCCGAACTCCTCCGCCTTGGGCCACTTTTCAACGACTTCTGCAGTCGTTATGCCCGGCTTGATCATGTCGATCGACGCGTCCAGATAGTCGCGGCAACGCTCGTAGGCGTCGACCAGGGCGCGCGATGCGCTGCCGATCGCAAACGTTCGGTAATAGCAGGTCCGGTAGCCGTTGAAGCTGTGAATGATATCGAAGTAGGCCGGGTCGCCGGGGCGCAGCACGCGGTCTGTGTAAACATGCGGATGGGGGTTGCAGCGCTCGCCTGAAATCGCGTTGACGCCCTCCACCTGCTCCGAACCCAGGTCGTGGAGCAGCTTGCTGACCAGGCCGACACACTCGCTCTCCTTTATGCCCGGGCGCATCGTGCGGTATAGCTCCTCATAGGCGGCATCCACCATCATGCAGGCCGTCGACAACAACGTGATCTCATCCTCTGTCTTGATGATACGCACATTCTGCATGAGCTGCTGGCCGTCAACGACCTCGATGCCCTCCTTTTGCAGGGCGAAGAGAACGGGCAGCTCGATTACGTCCACCCCAAGGGGCTCGTTGCGAAGGCCCCGCTCCTCCAACTCGATCCGGATCTTGCGCGCCACGTCCTCCGCCCGCCCCGACTGCGGCAGCATTGCGCCGCGCAATGTGGAAATGCCGGCGCGCGAGCGGCCCTCCCCCAGCCACGGACAGTAGAGCTCATGGTGCCGCGCGGCCGATCCGAAGTCCCACATGATCGGCTCGTCATTCTGGGGCAGCAGGCAAAAACGGTTTAGTTTGTCGACAGCCCAGGTGCCGATGTGTGTCGCCGTTATGTAGCGAATGTTGTTCATGTCGAAGCAGAGCAGCGCGCCCATCTCCGACGCCCGCAAAAGCCGCTTGGCGCGGGTCAGCCGTTCGTTGCGCAGCCGCCCAAAGTTGATTCGCTCCTCCCAGTCCACACCCATCAGGCCGTAGGTTCTGACCGTCATCGCGATTTCTCCTCCGTTACACTGGCAGTTTGACGAACACGGACTCCGCTTTGTCGGCGCTCAGACCATCTGCATGCCGCCTTCAACATTGATAACCTGCCCTGTGATGTAGTCCGAATCCGAAGAGGCGAGAAAGGAGGCCAGGCCGGTGATGTCGTCCGGCGTCGACACCCGGCCCAGGAGGATGCTGGCCGAAAAGTCCCGCATCGCCTCACCCGGCTCCGAGCTGTCACCGATCTCCATCAGGTCCTCATCGAGCTGCTCCCACAAGGGGGTGTCGACCACCCCGGGCGAGAATCCATTGACCGTGATCCCGTGTTCGGCCAGCGCGTGCGCCGCGCCCTGGGTGATCATGATCACTGCGGACTTGCTGGCACAGTAGGGCACGATATTGGCGTAACCCTGCCGGCCGACGATCGAGGCCGTGTTGATGATCTTGCCGCCCGTCCCCTGCGCAATCATCTGCTTGGCGGCCTCCTGCGTGCCGATGAGCACGCCCAGGCCGTTCACACGCATGATGCGGTCCCAGTTCTCCTCGGTCGTCTCAAGAAAGCGCTGCGGCTTATTGATGCCGGCGTTGTTGAAGATTACGTCGAGTTTGCCATATTCGGAAACAGTCCGCGCGACAAGGGCCTGCACCTGCTTGCGGTCGACGACATCCACGGACGCCGAGATGGCCGCGGCCCCCAGCGCGCGGGCCTCCGCCGCCGACTCTTCGGCCCCCCCGCCGTTCAGATCGGCAAAAACCACTCTGGCCCCATCAGATGCGAGCCGCAGACCGATGCCCCTGCCGATGCCCTGCGCCGCCCCCGTCACGATGCACACTTTTCCTTGCAGTTTCACGTTTATTGCCTCCTTAGGATATTGCCGCTAATTCCCGCTTGCGAACTTTCCCAACGCCGCCGCGCTTGTGGGCAAAGTGTATATCGCATCCGGTTTTGCCAGCAAGAGGGGAAATTCGCCTTCGGGATCGCCCCGCGCACGCGTGTCCGGGCAGGGGATATCGCAAAAGATACTCTGCGAGGCGTTCCGACCGGGCCAATTTTTGCCGCTTAACTCAGACGAACGGGACATAGTATTCTCAGCCTGGAACGGCGAATTGACCAGAATAGAGTCATACCCGTCCCCGGCCAGTTTCTCGACGTATCTCACACACTCAAGAATCATAAGAGAAGATTTGCTTTTCGTCGGCAAGCAAACCCTTCTGACGCAAGCGGATATGGGGAACACAGCGCAAATGGGCCGGCTGTGCAGGCACAGTCTTCGCGTGTCGATGCGCAGCCGCGGTCAGCGCTGCGCTGTCGCCCTAGATGGAGGCAGAGTTGGCTTTTCGAGTTAGGCGGCAGGCAGGAGAAAGGAGGTGGCGACAGAAAAAAAACGTACGTCTGGACGCAAGAGTTTCGGTCATAGGCCTTGCGGCATTATTCGAGCATTAGGCCGCAACCATTGTCTGTGGACGAGCGCATTAGCAGCCAGAAGCGACAAAGGAGAGGAGCGAACCGATGAAAGTCAATTTGAACGGAAACAACATCCCGCGACGTACGTTCTTGAAATTGGCGGCAGGCACGATGGCATCGAGCGCCTTGGCGGCCTGTGTGCCAGCCGCGGCGCCGGCCGAACCGGCTGCCGAGGACATGGCCGACGATGCAGCCTCCGGCTGCGGCGGCGAAGTTGTCGTTGCCACCGAGTGGGAAAACCCCCTCTTCAACCCGCTGTGCAAGAGCGCCGGCACCCCCGCCCGCCATGTCTTTGAGCCGATCTTCAACCGGCTGTTTGAGGCGATGGACTGGGGCCCCGGGCCCGACTGCGACGGAGAGGTGGGTCTGACGCTGTCGCTGGCGGAAAAGGTCGAGGAGGTCGAGAAAAATCGCGTCTGGATGGTTGACCTGCGACAGGATGTCAATTGGCACGATGGCCGCCCCTTCACCGCCGACGACGTTGTGTGGACCTACTACGCTATGCTCCACCGGGACGTGGCCCCGACCTATGCCAACCAGTTCCTGATGATCAAGGGCGGCAAACAGCTCTTCAGCGAAGGCGGCGATTCGCTCGAAGGCGTGCAGAAGATCGACCAATACAAGGTTCGCATTGAATTTGATGAGCCGGACCCGCTTGGCATCGTCGGCAGCCCCGTCTCCTTCGGTCGCTATTGGTACGTTACGCCCAAGCACGGCTGGGAGGGCGTTCCGCTCGAAAAGGTGGGCACGCACGAGCCGATGGCGATGAGCCCGATCGGCACCGGGCCGTTCAAAATGGGCCAGATCATCGAGCGACAGTATGCGGAACTGGTGGCCAACGAGGACTACTTCCTCGGCAAACCGCTCGCCGACAAGTACATCACCCGCTTCCTCGGCCCCGAGGCGCGCGACGCTGCCCTCGAAGGGGGCGAGGTCGTGCAGACCGGCGCCAGCAGCCTCGATGCCTGGGACCGCCTCGGCCGTCTGCCCCATCTCACCGCCTACACGCGGCCGACGACGCTCCTCTTCGCGCTGGACGTGAACGACACGCGCCTGGGCGATCTGGCGCACCCCGTGGCGGAAGCGATTCGCTACGCGGTGGACATCGAGACGATCCTGCGTGACACGAGCTACGGCACCAATACGCCCAGCGCCTACATCTTCGAACACCTTCTCGGACCGATCGGCGAAGCGCCCGACGGGCTGCGAAGGTATGATTACAACACCGAGAAGGCCCGCGAGGTGCTCGAAAACGCGAACTGGGACTTCGACCGCGAGCTGGAGTGGGTCTACTGGCGACCGCCGGACTCGATGGACCTGAGCATCCAGGCACAACTCCTGGACGCCGGCCTCAAGACCAAGTTCAAGATCATCGACGTTGCTTCCTGGACCGATGAGCTTGCCATGGCGGCCAACTACGACCTGCTGTTTGAGGCTTGGTTCTATTCGACCGACATGCAGGAGATGTTCACGCACGTCGGTTGCGGATGGGACTTCAACTCAGCCGGGCGCAACTTCGACGGCTATTGCAACCCCGAACTGGACGACGCATGGCAGGCTGCGCTGGCTGAGCAGGATCCCGAAGCGCAGATCGAGATGTACCGAAATCTGGCGTTGATCATGCAGGACAAGTGGCCGTGGGCGCCGCTGCACCGCAGAGGCATGGTTACGATGGTCAACAACCGGCTTCAGGGCGTGTGGCCGCACAATGACTACCAGCGCAATGTGCGCGTGCCCTTTGAGCGCATGTGCGTAACCCCGGCCTGAATCCGGTAGGAATCCAGCCGTATTCTGACCGCTGCAGGGATGCGTTTGTGTATCGGGAGCAGGCGGCCGCCTGCCGGTTACCTTCAATGCCGGTGAAGAATCTCGCCGCACGACTCGGGACTCTTCACTGGCACTGATTCCGAAAGCAGTTCTCGACCCTTCCCTGGACAACTGCCGGCTTCGCTGGAGCGAACTCTATGCAGCAATACATACTGCGCAGATTGTCGCTGATCCCCGTCCTGCTCCTCGGTATCACGCTGATGACATTCTTCATGTTCAATCTGGCGCCGGGCGACCCGGTGACGGCGTTGATCAAGCCGGGCGTGCTCGACGGCTTCGGCCAGGGGGATGGCGCGAACCTGGATGTGCTGCGCGCCAAGTACGGACTGGACAAGCCGGTCCTCGTGCGCTATCTGGTCTGGTTGCGCGAGCTGGTGCAGGGCAACCTCGGCTACTCTTACAATACCGACCGGCCCGTGCTGGAGACGATTGCCGAGGCGATCCCGGCTACGCTGCTGCTGCAGGGCACTTCGATTGGCGTGGCGCTCATCATGGGCGTCGTACTGGGCGTCATCACGGCGCTCAAGCAGTATTCTCGCCTCGATCACTTTCTGACTTTCCTGGCGTTATTCGGCATTTCGCTGCCGAACTTTTTCATCGCGCTGATTGCGATGTACGTATTCGCGGTGAAGCTGAACTGGCTGCCGACCGCGGGCATGTGGACGCCGGGGCGACCGATCGGCTTCAATCTGGACCTGCTGCACCACATGGTTCTGCCGGCCACGGCAGGGGCCATCATATACGTGGCCTCGTACATGCGCTACGCGCGCGCCAGCACGCTGGATGCGCTCAGCGCCGACTTTGTGGTGACCGCGCGGGCAAAAGGGCTGCGGGAACGGCTGGTCGTGATGAGGCATGTTCTGCGCAACGCTCTTCTGCCAATCGTCACGCTGATGGGGCTGAGCCTGCCCGGTCTGCTGGGCGGCTCGTTCATCATCGAGACGATCTTCAGCTGGAATGGCCTGGGACTGCTGGGTTACCGCGCGCTCATGAGCCGCGACTACCCGCTCCTGATGGGCGTTGCCCTGATGGTGGCGACATTGATCCTGCTGGCCAACCTGATCACAGATATCGCCTATGCGTTTGTCGATCCGCGCGTGCGATACGAGTAGCTGCCTGTCGCAGCTTGGGCGTGCGGCCAGCGGTCGCCGGTCCTTGGGGGAATAACGGGCATGTCGATAGAGGGCAAATCGGAATCGCCGACCATGCAAGCGCCCGCCGAGGTTTTCGGCTCGGCGCGCTCGCCGGACTCGCCCCTGGGACGCGCGGCCCGCCGCTTTCTGCGCCACCGGCTGGCGCTGGTCGGCGCGGTCATGGTCATCTTCCTGCTGATAGTAGCCGCATTTGCCCACGTGCTGGCGCCCTACGATCCCCTCGACGTAAATACGGGCCGCAGAATGCTCCCGCCGGATGGCCAGAACCTGCTGGGCACGGATCAAGTGGGCCGCGATGTCCTCAGCCGCCTGATTTACGGCACTCGCGTGTCGATGTCCGTCGGCATCGTTGCCGTGAGCATCCAACTCTCGATTGCCTTCATCCTCGGCTCGCTGAGCGGCTATCTGGGCGGCAAAACGGACATGGTCATCATGCGCTTTACCGATATCGTGATGACCTTCCCCACCTTCGTTCTTGTCCTCATTCTGGTTTCCATCGTCGGTCCCAGCATATACAACGTGATGCTGGTCTTCGGACTGTTTGCCTGGCCGGCGCCGGCAAGACTGGTGCGCGGGCAGGTGCTGTCATTGCGGGAGCAGGACTTCATCATGGCCGCTCGCGTCGTCGGGGTTGGCGATTGGGACGTGCTGAGAAGACACCTGCTGCCCAATGTGCTGGGACCGGTGTCGGTCGCTGCGACGCTTGGCATGGCCGAAGCCATTCTCACCGAGGCAGGTCTCAGCTTTCTCGGATTGGGCGTGCGGCCGCCAACACCGACGTGGGGTTCGATGATCGGCGACGCCCGGTTTACCTATGTGCTGGCGGATATGCCCTGGCTGTGGCTCGTGCCGGGCGTGGCCATCAGCTTTGCGGTCATCTGCATCAACTTCATCGGCGACGGCCTGCGTGACGCTTTCGACGTGCGCGGGCGGCAGGTGCTGGACTAAAGGCCGGCGGGACGGCTCCCAATGGCGGCCCTCTCCTGCCCTCCTGCTGATCCGCCACAACGGAATCTGCGGCACGGGATTGGGTACAACTCGCACCAGAATGCCTCCCAAACCGGGACCTATGAAGACCTAACGCATGTTTCAAGTTGGAGAGGTGAGGTCACGGCAGACTTCCTGGCACAGTACGGGACGATATTTGGATAGCCTTGTCGACCGGCAATCGACGCCGTATTGTTGATCTTGCCGCCCGTCCCCTGTGCAATCATCTGCTTGGCTGCCTCCTGGGTGCAGATGAGAACGCCCAGGCCCCAACTCGCATGGTCCGGTCCCAATTCTCTTCGGTCGTTTCAAGAAACCGCTGCGGCTCGTTGATGCCGGCATGATTGAATATCACATCGAGTTTGCCGTATTCGGAATCAGTCCGCGTCGGCCCCGTCACGATTCAGACCTTTCCTTGCAGTTTCACTTTTCCTCCCTCCATTGCGACTTGGCGGGACTTGCGGATTCCTGCCCTAACCCTGCACTCCTGCGTTTGACAGCAAAGTGTGTTGCGCGATAGGTCATGCCAGCAAGGGCGCGATCCTGGTTGCGCATTTGGCCCTCTCGCTGGAGAGGAATCGCTGAATTAATGATAGCAGGAAAAGGGACCTGTCATCCCGGGGGGCGCAAATTCAGACCGCTTGACGAAGCCGGGCGACGCATTGTAAGCTCTTTTATCAGATGACAGCATGACCGCTGCTGGTCAGGTCAAGTCGACAGCGCCTGGTTCAGGCCGGCACGCTGAGAGCATAGAATCAACTCAGTAAGTTTGCCTGACGGTTACAGTGAAAGCACTCCTGGTTCAGGTTGAGAAAAGGGCGTTAGGCAAACAATATTGCCGAGCCTGAAATTGAGACTGGAGCCTTGCAACCCACGGCCAGCGTCAGTACAACAGCGTTCCCGGTGAATTCCTGAGACGCTGCCCTCGCCCCAGTAGAGGCCACCGAGGAAGGAGGTGAGAAAAACGTTAAACGTACGTCTGGACGCAGGAGATTCGGCCTTGGGTCTTGCCGGCTTGGTATAACCGGCAGGCCATATCCCCTGTCAGTGAATGAGTGAAAGAGCATTCGACAGCGACATAGGAAAGGAGCCTACCGATGAAAGTCTACCTGGACAGACACAGTATCCCGCGACGTACGTTTCTGAAAATGGCGGCAGGTGCAATGGCGTCGAGCGCACTGGCGGCCTGTATGCCAGCCGCGGCGCCGGCGGCCGGGGAGGCAGCCGGAGACGTCCCCACCGAAGTCAGCGAGGTTATCGTGGGGACGTCCTGGAACCACCCCAGCTTCAACCCGCTCAGCAGCAGGATCGCCGGCACTGCCCAAAAAATGGTGTTTGACCCGATCTTTGAGCGCCTTTTCTCTCCAATGGAGTGGGGACCAGGGGTGGAAACCATGAAACCTCCTGCTCCCGGAGAGCTACACATGCAGCTGGCTGAGAAGGTCGAGGAAGTGGAAAAGAATCGAGTTTGGAACGTCCACCTGCGCAAAGACGTAAAGTGGCACGACGGTGTCGCCATGACCGCTGACGATGTGGTGTGGACCTATTACGCTATGGTCCACAGGGACGTAGCGGCTACCATTGGGTCACAATACTTCGCTCTGAAGGGGGCTGCAAGGCTGCACGAAGAGGGCGGCGACGAACTCGAGGGTGTCCAGAAAATCGACGACTACACCGTCCGCTTCGAGTTTGAAAAACCGGACCCGTATGGGATCGGGGGGAGTCCTGTCTCATTTGGGCGCTACTGGTATGTCTGCCCTAAGCATGGCTGGGAAGGTGTTCCAATGGAGAAGGTTGGGACACACGAACCCATGGACATGAATCCCATCGGCACAGGCCCATTCAAAGTGAACGAAATCGTCGCTGAACAGTTCGCCGAACTGGTCGCCAACGAGGACTGGTGGGGTGGCAGGCCAATTGCTGACAAGTACATCTTTCGGTTCTTGAGCCGGGAGGCCATGGATGCTGCCCTGCAGGCTGAGGAGATCATGGCCGGCGGCGCCAGCAGTGCGGAGGCCTGGAGTCGACTTGGCGAAGAACCGCATCTCGTCGCCTTCAACAGGCCGACCATCATTCTGTTCGCCCTGGATTTCAACAATAACAGGCTTGGCGACATGGTTCACCCCTTATGCGAAGCCACGCTCTACGCCCTCGACATGGACGAAATCCTCGAAAAGACGCACTACGGTCTGCACGGAGCCAGCAACTACGTCTTCGAACACGTGCCCGGACCAGTTGGAGATCCGCCGGAGGGGTTGAAGACCTATGACTACAACCCGGAGAAGGCGAGGGAGGTCCTTGAAGAGGCCGGCTGGGACTTCGAACGAGAACTGGAGTGGGTGTACTGGGCCGACCCATCTCCTATGCATCTGGAAATACAGGAGAGGCTCGCGGATGTGGGCATCAAGACCAAGTGGAGAGTCATAGACGAAGGTTCCTGGGTCGAAGTCTTCCCACTGAATGCGGACTACGACATCGTCCTTGAAGCCTGGTTCTTCACGCCCCGATTCGAGGAAATGTTCTCTCACGTCGGATGCGGGTGGGATCACCAAACCAGGGGAGGGCGCAACTGGGATGGTTACTGCAACCCTGCGCTGGATGAGGCATGGCAAGCAGCAATGGCTGAGGAAGACACCGCAAAGCAGGTAGAGATGTTCAGGGAAGTCGCGCTAATCATGCAGGAGAACTGGCAATGGGCGCCACTCTACCGTAACGGGTTTCAGTGTGTCTTCAACAAGCGCCTCCAGGGCTGCGTGCCACCCCTTGAGTATGGGCTCAATGTAGCTGTACCCTATGAGCGTATGACGGTCGCGCCCGCCTGAGGTGGAGGCCTTCCGGCCTGGCAAGCGCGCATAGGCAGGGCAGGGCAGCGTCCATCGGGACCCCCTGCCCTCCCCCACACCCTTTTGAGCGACACCACAGACTCATTTCGAGGCCGAGAGAGCTCTTTACCGTGTGCTGCTGTGAAACACATAGGTAGTACACGGAGTTGGATCACGCGTTGCTCTTGGAGACTTGAGCGTGACGACTTACATTCTACGACGTCTGTTGTGGATTCCGTTTCTGCTCTTGGGCATTTCGCTCATGACTTTTGTCATCTTCTCCCTGGCGCCGGGAGACCCGGTGACCGCGCTTATTAAGCCTGGGGCGATGGAAGCCACCACCCAGATAGGCAGTGGTATGGAAGTGCTGCGCGAGAGATATGGGTTGGACAAACCCATTCATGTACGCTATCTGGTCTGGCTGCGAGAGCTGCTGAAAGGCAACCTGGGCTACTCCTACTCGACCGAGAGACCCATATCCAAGATGATCGTCGAAGTGCTGCCGGCCACTCTGCTCCTGCAGGCCTCCTCTATCGGCATGGCTCTCCTCTTTGGGATTGTCTTGGGCGTGGTGTCAGCGCTCAAACAGTACTCTGTCGTCGATCACGCCCTCACATTTGTTGCTTTGTTTGGCATTTCGGTGCCGAGCTTCTTCATCGCTCTGATTGCCATGTTCATATTTGCCGTGAAGTTGGGCTGGTTGCCTATTGCCGGAATGTGGACAGTGGGAGAACCCAGGGTGTTTAACCTGGATCTCCTGCGCCACATGATCCTGCCGAGTTTGGCCGGAGGCATCGTCCATATAGCTTCATATCTGCGCTACACTCGGGCAAGTACCCTGGATGCGCTCAGTGCCGATTTTGTGGTGACCGCACGGGCAAAGGGGTTGCGGGAACGACTCGTCGTGGCGCGGCATGTGCTGCGCAACGCTCTACTTCCCATCGTCACGCTCTTTGGGCTCAGCCTGCCCGGGCTGTTGGGAGGCTCCTTCATCATAGAGACGATCTTCAGTTGGAATGGCCTGGGCCTGCTGGGCTACAGAGCCCTCATGAACAGGGACTATCCGCTCCAGATGGGGATGGCTCTGATGGTGGCGACTTTGGTCTTGCTGGCCAACCTGATCACTGACATAGCCTACGTCTTCGTGGATCCCCGTGTGCGTTATGGATAATCGCCAGGAGAACTCGCCTGACCATGGCTGCGAATAAGATGCCAACAGCCCAGGCGGGTAATCCCTCGGCCGCGCGCCTCAACCCGGCGCCCTTGGCCGACTCGCCCTGGCACCGCGCCGCCCGCCGCTTTATGCGCCACCGGCCGGCTCTTTTCGGCGCCATAGCAATCCTGTTCTTGCTGCTGGTGGCGGTGTTGGCTCCGGTCGTGGCGCCGTACGACCCCAATGACGTCAATAGTGATCGAAGATACCAGTCTCCGGATAGCCAGAACCTGTTCGGCACTGACAAAGCTGGACGAGACCTTCTCAGCCGGCTGATCTACGGAACGCGCGTGTCCATGTCTGTGGGCATCGTGGCCGTGAGCATCCAAGTTGCCATCGGGTTCTTCATGGGGGCGCTAAGCGGCTACTTGGGGGGCAAGGTTGACATGGCCATCATGCGCTTCACCGATGTGATGATGACCTTCCCCACCTTTGTGCTCGCCCTCATCCTGGTTGGTGTATTGGGTCCCAGCATATTCAATGTGATACTGGCGCTCAGCCTGTTCACTTGGCCGGGACTGGCCCGGCTGATTCGAGGACAGGTGCTGTCATTGCGGGAATATGAATTCATCCTGGCGGCCCGCGCTGTCGGCGTGGGCCATTTGCGCATGCTGGGGCAGCATATCTTCCCCAATTTGATAGGGCCGCTGATGGTAGCGACGACGCTGGGGATGGCGGGGGCCATCCTGGCTGAGACTGGACTGAGTTTCCTGGGATTGGGGGTGCGGCCGCCAACAGCCACCTGGGGGACTCTGATCCGCGATGCCCGATATGTTTTTACCTTGAGTGAGATGCCCTGGCTATGGCTGCCGCCGGGGCTCGCTATCAGTTTGGCGGTCCTGAGCATCAACTTCATCGGCGACGGCCTGCGCGATGCTTTCGACGTGCGCGGCCGGCAGGCGTTGGAGTAACGTCACGGGAGCACGCCGACGGCTCCGCCCCGTTCAGTGGCCGACCCCGACCCGGTAGCCAGGATTCCGCTGAACCGGACCCGACAGAGTTCCCACCCTATCGCTATCCAACCGAGATCGCGCACTATGAAAACCTACCGCATGATTCAAGTTGGTACGGGTGGTCACGGCGCGGGCTGGTGCCAGCTCTTTCTGCCGCCCAACGTTCAGGACGGGCTCATCGAAGTTGTAGCTGCTGTCGACATCAATCCCGAGGCACTCACTAACGCCCAGACATTTCTCGACCTGGACGCCGACCAATGTTACACCGACATCGAGAAAGCTTTCGACGAGAACAGGGCCGACTTCTGCACCATCGTTGTTCCGCCCGCCCACCACGAGACGGTGGTAGATGCCGCGCTGGCCCACGAAATGCACATCCTCAGCGAAAAACCGATCGCCGACTCCATGGCCGCGTCGGTGCGAATCGCCGACAAGGTCAGGCGCGCCGGTGTGAAAATGGGGGTGACCATGAGCCATCGCTTCGACCAGGACAAGACGACCCTGCGCGAAGAGCTGCGCTCCGGGCGCCATGGGCCGCTCGATTACCTGGTCTGCCGTTTCACCTGTGACTGCCGCAAGGCCGGCAGCTGGGGTGGATTCCGCTACCACATCCCCGACCCGCTGATGGTCGAAGGCGCGGTGCACCACCTCGACATCCTGGCCGATTTGGCGGGAGCCGAGTGTGATACCATCTACGCGCAGACGTGGAACCCGCGCTGGGGCGAGTTCAGCGGCGATTCGCAGGCCCTGGTCACGATGCAGTTCAACAACGGGACGCGAGCCGTTTACGAAGGCGCCAAGACCAACGCCGTCGGCCTGAACGATTGGGGACAGGAGTACATCCGCGCCGAGTGCGAAAGGGCGACGCTGACCCTCGACCACCGCCGCCTTGAGCGCATCGATTACGATCCGGCCTCGCAGCGGGCCGCGAGCCGGAAGGTGCAGAGCGAGGAGGTCCCCTTGCGGTCACAGCCCAAGTGGTCCAACACGTGGCTGATCGAAAAGTTTGTGCGCTGGCTCGACGGCGGCGAGCCAATGGAAACGAATGTAGAGGCCAATCTGCAGTCGGTGGCGCTGATCTTCGCCGCGATTGAGAGCAGCCGAACGGGACAGCCGGTCCGCGTGCAGGAGTTCCTGCAATCGTACGTCGAAGTGGAAAACAGCGGTTAGCGAAAAGGACAGTTCAACCTGGAGGAGGTCGTCCATGCTCAGCCCCCTGGTCACAATGGATCCCGGCAAGCTGGACCCAGAGGAGATCTTCAGTCACCTCCCGCCCAATCGCTGCGGCGAGGCCGACCGCCGCTACATGAACGAGGTGCTCGACGACGGCTTCGGCAACCGCGAGTCCGCACACATGCTCGAGCGTTTCGAGGCGGCGTTCGCCCAGAGATTCGGCGTCGAGTTCGCGATCTCGCACAACTCCGGTTCGGGCACGCTGTTGTCCTGCCTGCTGGCCGCCGGCGTAGGGCCCGGCGACGAGGTGATCATACCCACGTTGACCATGGCGGCCACGGCTTTTGTCGTCGTCCAGTGCGGCGCCGTCCCGGTCTTTGCCGACAGCGACCCGGACACCTACAACATCGACCCGGCAGACGTTGAGCGCAAGATCACGCCCTTCACGAAAGCGATCATTCCGGTAAGCATTTTTGGGCTCTCGCCCGATTTCGATCCGCTGCTGACGCTGGCGGAGCGGCACAATCTCACCATCGTCGAGGACGACGCCCAATGCTACCTGGCCTCCTACAAGGGCCGGCTGGTCGGCACGATCGGACATGCCGCCAGCCTGAGTTTGCAAGGCTCGAAGCACATGACCAGCGGCGGCGACGGCGGCATGGTGATCACCGATGACGAGGAGTACGCGCGGGCGGTGCGGAAGGCCGCTGTCCAAGGCTACCGAACGCTGGATGCCCGGCCAGGCTCGACCCTCATCCCCCGCGATGAGCGCCAGGATTGGAGTTTCGAGCGTCACGACCGCATGGGCTACAATTTCCGCATGTCGGCCATGCAGGCCGCCTTGGGCCTTGGTCAACTTGAGCGGCTGGACTACCTGGTCGCGGCGCGGCGCTACATCGGCGCACAGTACGAAGCCGTCATCCGGGACGAAAAGTGCGAATGGCTGATTCCGCCCCATGTTCCGCAAGATTGCACCCATACCTATTGGTGCTATACCTGCAAGTTGGATGAAGAGGCTCTGGGCGTGGATTGGCGAACATTCAGGCAAACCTTCATCGAACAGGGCGGTGACGGTCTCTACGGCGCCTGGGTGCCTGTCCATCTCGAACCAATCTTCCAGACCATGGCCTTCTACGGCGCGCGCGAACGGGCGCCCAACTTCGATCCCCGCTACAAGGGCTCGGTCAAGGGCTACAGCCGCGGCGACTGCCCCAAAGTGGAGAACATGCAGAGCCGGCTGTGCCTGTTCAAAGCCGGTATGCAGACTCTGGACAAAGTGAATGAGCAGGTAGAGGCTTTACGCTCCACCATCAGACATTACGCCTAACGCACAATCAAGAGGAATCAAATGATCACCTCAATCGTTTCCAGAGAAGACAGCATCTACAAGGCTGTGCCGGACCTGGCTATGTGCGACGACGGTTCGCTCGTCTGCATATACCGCGAAAGCCTCTTCCACCTCTTTCACCCCTTCTCCCGGATCGCACTACAGATCAGCCCCGACGGAGGTCTGAACTGGGGACCGAAACTGATCGTCGACGAGTGCCCCGACTATGAACAGGATGGCGGCCTCAATAACCCCCGCATACTTCACCTGGGAGAAGGCCGGCTCATCCTTATCTGCGACTGGATTCCGCCTTTCGAGCCCGAAAACTCGCCCAATACTGAAATCCTCATCTGGCGCTCCCAAGACCGCGGCGCAACCTGGAGTTTGCGGGAAAAGACCGGCATCAAGGGCCATATCTGCCCATGCCTGTTCAAGACGAGCTCGGGTACGGTCATCATCGGCGGCGACCACAACTGCATTCCGGTCGACGGTGCAACTTGGACGGTAGATGCCTTCCTTTCATTTGACGATGGACAGACCTGGGGGCCGGCCACCCCGGTGGCGTCAACCGACGCGTTGTGGCTGAATGAGGGGACATTTGCCGAGCTGGATGACGGCAGTCTGATCTGTTTCATGCGCGAGGACCGGGAGCGGGTGTGCGGTTACAAGGCGCTTTCGAAGGATGGGGGAAAGAGTTGGGAGGGGCCCTACCGCACCGAACTGCTTGTATGCATTGGACGGCCCCACGCCGGGCGGCTGAGCAGCGGCGAGATTGCGGTCACCTACGGGCTGGGCACGTCACCGCGTCAGCTGGTGTTGCACGCCGAAAACCAGGCAAGCGCAGCCGACCCTGAGAGCGCCGTGAACGTGCGCAACTCGCATCTGGCACCGACATTCAGACGCTTTTTCATCGATCACGACCGCAGCATCCACCCCGACGGCGCCTACTCGAGTTGGGTTCAACTGCCCAGCGGCGACCTCTTTGTGATCCAATATCTGGTCGACGACGCACCGATGGGCCACATTCGCAGCTACCTGATCAGACGCAGCGACTGGCTTCTCTGTCCGGAAGGGGAGCTCGGACACATCATCCGCCACGATCCCACTGCCGTGAACATGCATCACTATGATCGCAGCAAAAACGTGATCTATCACGAGCAGGCGTTGAAGGTAAGTGCAGACCAATTTCGAAATGTACATGTTGCGCGGTAGTCGGACGACGACGAGGCCGAGAGCAGGCGTTGTGCCAACCGCGACGAACGACTCTACGCAGTCCAGCACCAAGGAGGACCGCATGGAACGTCCAGTTGAGATTTCCGACGATCATCAAGCTACAGACGACGAGACGACGCGCATTGCCTTGATCGGTATGACCAGCGTGATGGCGGACCCGGATGCGAACCTGGCGCGGATCGCGCAGTGGTGCCGAAAGGCCTCTGCGGCCGGCGCGCAATTCGCCCTCTTCCCGGAAGAGTGCATCACCGGCTCCATGAACAAATCCAATCTGAAGATTGAAGAGGCAGAAGCAATCGCTGCCGCGAGCGCGGAAAAGGCGGTCCCGTTCCTGGAAGCTCTCTGCCGGGAGCTGCAGTTGACAGTTGCCGTCGGCACGATCGAGCCTGGCGAAACGGTGCTGCGAAACAGCGTGCTGATCGTCGGTCCGGAGGGTTACCTGACAACCTATTCCAAGCTGCATCTGCCAAACGAGAACGAGCGGGAATGGTTTGAACCGGGAGAAGCCCTGCCCATTGTCAACTCGCAGAACTGGAAATTCTCGGTGGGGATCTGTTATGACGTGCGCGTTCCCGAAATCTTCAGGACCGCTGCGCGCCACGAGGTCGATTTCTTCCTGCTTGCCGTCGGCGGCAGTTACGCTCCTCACGAAATCGAGCGAGCAGAGGAAATGAGCGAAGAGCACCGGCAGCTCACGATGAAAATCCTGCCGGCGCGCGCGGCCGACAACGGCATCTACGTTTTCTTCGCCAATCAATCGGGAGTGAGCGGAAACGCCTGGTTCCCCGGTCTGTCGCTGGCAATCGATCCGACAGGAAATGTCATCGGTGAACTGCTGAAGGACGAGGGCATGGTTCTGGCTGACGTGTCGAGGCGGGCGCTTTCAGCCGCGCGCGCAGGAGACGAATGCACTGTGCGTCATATCCGCTCGGAGATTTACAGGAACCCCCAAGTGATCGCCGGATAACGGACACCGATGCGCATCCTGTTTGCAGGCGGAAAAGAAAGCGTGGGCCGCGCCCTCGTCAACGCCTTGGCGCGCAGACACGACGTTCACATGTTGGAAACTGGCGGCGGCGACGCGCGCGACGCGGCCGCGGCCGCCGAGGCAACCCGAAAATTCGATACGGTTGTCCTTGCGCCTCCCTTCATCGGTGCGGACGCGCCCGACGGCGAAATCCTTGACGCGGCCGCGCGCGGGACCTACAACCTGCTGACACAGGCGCCGGCCACCCGCTTCATCCTGCTGTCGTCGCTGCGGACTCTCGAACGCTACCCTGCAGACTATAGGGTCAACGAGCAGTGGGCGCCGCGTCCTTCAACCGACGTCGAGGCTCTGGCCCCGCACCTGGCGGAGCTGGTCGCACGCGAGCTGTCACGCGTCAGACCGGTCCAGGCAGTTGCGCTGCGCCTGGGCGAAGTTGTAGACGATCGGCATGTGCGCCGGCACCGGGCCGACGCCGGCTGGCTGCACATTGAAGATGCCGTGCAAGCCGTCGAGAGAGCGCTGGCATTCGAGCCGCCCGCGGATGGGCCGCAGACCGGCTGGTGGGTCTTTCACATCCCGGGCGGCGGCCCCAATACGCGCTTCCCACTTGCACTGGCCGGAGCGCCGCCCTTCGGTTACAGGCCGCAACACGACTTGAGCTCCGGCGCGAAGCTGCCGTCCTCGCAACCGCCGATTGAGGCGCACAAACAGCTCGAAGCCAAGGCCGCGTACCGCCCCCAACGCGTCGTCATCTATGGCGCAGGCGGTCCGGTTGCGGCTGTTACGACCGAAGCGCTCGCCCGCGACCACATCTTGCGCCTGACCGACCTGCGTCCCCTGGCGGAAATCGTCGCCGAGAACCGGCCGCACGCGCCGGGCAGGCCGTTTCCGCGCCTGCTCGGACCGCCGCATGAAATCGGGTGCGTAGATGTCACCGACGCAGCTGAGGTTCTGCGGGCAGCTCGCGGCATGGACGCAATGATCAACTGCACCGTGGTGCGCGATCAGCCGGAGCAGGCCTTCCGGGTCAATGTTGTCGGCGTCTATAACATGCTGCGGGCCGCACTTGCATGCGACATCCGGCGTTTCGTGCAGACGGGGCCCCCGCAGGGGTGTACGCCGCTCTATTCCGATCCTACAAACTACGGCTACGATTACGATATTTCAGCGGAAGCGCCGGCGCGGCCGGGCAACGATCTATACAATCTGACGAAGTTCCTCGGCCAGGAGATCTGCCGTACCTTCGCCGACGTCCACGGCATCGAGACGCCGGTGCTGACCTTTGCCGGGCTTGTCGATCCCGCGGGGCCGGGCCATGACGCCGAGCGTCCGCACGCATGGTTGACTGCCTGGGAGGACTTGGGCGCGGCCATGCGGCAGGCGCTGAGAGCGCCCTCGTACCCGCGTAACTTCGAGATCATGCAGATCTGCAGCGACACGCCGCACGGCAGATTTTCCAATGAGAAGGCCAGACGGTTACTTGGGTGGGAGCCGCGCCATCGGATGGAGAAATACTGGCTGCGCAACTGGGATTCAGCCGGTTGAGCAGCCGAAACCAGGCTGCATAGGCTATGAAACAAGGGGGTCAACATGTTCCGATTGTCGGTTTGTGAAGGTACTGTGTTACGCGATCTGCCCTTCCTGGAAAGGGTGCGCACAATCAGCCGCGCCGGATTCGGCTTGGACCTGTGGGGGTGGGAGGACGGTGCTCTTGACGCGATTGCCGCCGACCCTGAGATCGAGATCTGCGCCATGCCCGGCTGGTCCGGGGGCAGCATGATGGACCCCGATGGTGTCGAGGCGTTTCTGGCAGGCGTGAAGGAAAACCTGGAAGTCGCCGAACGAATTCAATGCCGTAACCTGAGCATCACGACGGGCCAACTTGACGCGCGCGGCCAGATGGCCCACAACATCGCGCCGCATCCGGCAACGAGGTGGATCACAGCCTACAGGACTTTGTGCGAAGTGGCGGAGCTGGCCGAGAGCAACGACGTGACCTACAGCCTGGAACAACTAAACACGAAGGTGGACCACGCCGGCTATCCCCTGCGTTACACAGAAGACGTAGTGCGGCTGATAGAGCAGGTCGGCAGCCCGCGCATCCGGCTGCTGTGCGACATCTACCACGTGCAAATTGAAGAGGGCAACGTGGTCCAATCGATCCGCGACTACCACAGCTTCATTGGCTACGTGCATGTGGCGGACGTGCCGGGCCGGCATGAACCGGGAACGGGTGAGATCAACTACCCGCGCATCGTGTCGACGCTGCGGGAAGTTGGCTACAGAGGGGTGATCGGCATGGAGGCATTCCCGCAGGCCGATGCCCATCAGGCGATGGAGAGTTTTCGGGCCCTGTTCAGCTAGGCGGTCGCCGGCAAACTGTCCAGCCGGCGCCGGGGCCCCGCTCTTTTGTCAGCGTTCCCCGTCACGCTGGCTCGTAGCCGGCCGGATCTACGACGACAATGGTCGGTCGCCCCAGCCCCCCCGACGGCATCGGGAAGGTGACCGTGTCGTGGCGGGCAAAGATGACCGGATCGCCCGACCGGCGCTTGAGAAACTCGTCGACCCTGGTCATCCCCGCCGTGAGCGGCGGCAGATTATAGTGCATCGGCACGATCCAGGTCGGATCGAGAAACTCGATCATGGGATCGAGTGCGTCGAGCTCCAGGGTCAGGTGCTCTCCCACCAGGGCCAGCAACACGTCGCAACGCCCGGCGAAAGGCGCAAGCTCTTCGGCTCCAATGCCATAGCCGAGGTCGCCCATGTGGAGGAACCAGAGGCCGCCGGCTTTGAAGGCGTAGAGCGCGTTGTCGTCGGGCCCCTCGGGATGGTGCGGCGCCTCCGCAGCCTGGACGGCATACATCGGCTCGCCGTTGATCTCGACCTCACGCGTGCCCTGCGCCACGTCGAGCGCGTTGATGAGTTGAGTGTAGCCCTCAACGGCCTCGTGGTTGGAGTGCGCCTCGTCGGTCAGCGAACTGACCAGTACGGTATCCGCCTGCACCTTGAACTCGAACACGGAGGGATCGTCCACGCCGCACGCCGCGGCCACGACATTAGGCTCATAGGGGTCCATCGCGATCGTGGGGCCGTCGTCCTGTCTCATAAGAAATGTCGCCAGCCCAAACCACTGAAGATGCACAGACATTTTTACACTCTCCTCTTCACTCTTGTGTCAGACCGCCGGCCCGTTCCATGCCCGCGATTTCCCACCACTTTGCCCCGGACGGTCTTTCGATCACCAGCGGCTTGAGGAAGGCCACAGACTTCTCCAATCCCTCCTCCACTTCAAAATACTCGCTCTCCATCTCGAGCGAGATCACATGATCGTAGCCGAGCAGTCGCAGCGTTGAAACAAACTCGCGCCAGGCGGCTTCGTCATGGCCCCAGCCGGCCAGCGTATAGGTCCAGGAACGCTCGGAAAACTCCTCGGTGGAGGTGCTGTCCATCATGCCGCGCAGCCGCGCGTTATGACGCGAGATAAGGATGTCCTTGGCATGGACGTGCTGCACGAGCGGCCCAAGGTAGAACAGCGCCTCGATCGGGTCAATGCCCTGGTACCACAAATGGGAAATGTCGAAGTTGCACGCCGCGGCCGGGCCAACCTCGTCGTGAAGCCGCTTCATCGTCACCGGATTGTGAATCATGTCGCCGCCATGCATCTCGAAGCAGATCGTAACACCGTGGTCGGCCGCGATCTTCCCGTGCTCGCGCCAGTATGGCAGCAGGCGCTTTTCCCACTGCCACTCCAGCGTATCGCGCAAGAAGGGCCACTCGGAAAAGGTCACCCAGTTGGGCGCCGTATCCCCCTCCGCGCCCTCGGGCAGCCCGGCCAGCAACGTAATCCGGCGGATGCCGGCCAATTCCATGAACTCGCAGGTCTGGCGAAACTCGCGCGAGTAGGTTTCGGCGACCGCCTTATTGGGCATCAGCGGCGCACCGTGCCCGCCGAGCGCGCTGATTTCGAGGTCATAGCGGGCGAACGTATCCTTCCAGCGCTCGATTTCACCCTTGTCGGCAAGGAGTTTCTCAACGTTGCAATATCCCCGCCCCCAAAGGCCGCACGCGCCGACTTCGACGGCCTGGAAGCCCATGTCGCGCGCGTATCGCAGACCTTCCTCAAACTCGAACTGTTCCAGATTCTGTGAAATTACGCCGAGTTTCATCCCTACCCCCTTTCGATTGACAGCGGTCAACAGGATGTGCGGCAGCGGCAGCTGCTTCGCGAGCGAAGGCGCCTCTAAAGTCAATTCCTTCGCGGTCACTCTTCGCCCGACGCGTCAGCCGGGTGCGCTGCTTCAGCACACTCCTTTCCCGCGCGCGCCGCTCAGGGTGCGCCCAGCGCATTCTGAAACTGGGTGAGCGTATCGACCAAAGACTGGCGTTTGATCAAAATGTCAACGCCCACAAAGAAGACCCGCACACCCAGCGCGTGGAAATGGGCCGCCTGATCTATGCTGAAGGCTCCGGCCGAAGCGATCTTGCCGGCCGCAACCGCCTCGGTGAATACGCGCTCGATCTTCGGAGTCTGGCGCGTCCTGGCCTCATCGCCGAACAGCCCCAGGCTGACAGACCAGTCCATCGGGCCCACAGTAACCATGTCGATGCCATCGACCGCCAGAATTTCGCCCAGCGACTCGTAGGCTTCGTCGTTCTCAATCATCAACATCAAATGGGTGGCGTCGTTGGCTTCGCGCAGCCTCTGCTCCGGGTCTGCACCCATCGTATAGTCCGTGCCGGCGCTCGAGCTGGAGACGCCGCGGCTTCCCAGCGGCGGGTACTTGCCGAGCTCAACAAAACGTGCGGCCTCTTCGGCGCTGCGGATATCGGGCAGTGCCAGCACCTGGATACCGCCGTCGAGCAGCCTCTGCACCTGGGTGCGCGACAGCTCGGGCATGCGCACGAGAGGCACCATGCCGAGATGAGTAACCATCCGCGCCAGCCCCAGAACCTCGGCCATGGATTGGGGGCCGTGCTCCATGTCAAACCAGACGATGTGGAAGCCGGCCTGGGCCATCAGCTCGATCTCGGTGAGCGTGGGGTCGCGACAGATCACCCCAAACAGGGCATCGTGTTCGTCCAGCAGTTCACCGAGGCGGTTGTTGAGAGGCGGGACATTGGTCGCCACAGTTGCTCTCCCTGTCACTCGTCCTTAGCGATACGATGCAGTCGGCATCATTCGATGGTCGCTTCACGCACCCTGAACCGTGGGAAGGCCCGGCACCCTGGTGCGAATGCGGTAGAGCGAGGTGCGGGCAGTAATGTAGAGGCTCTTGCGGTCGTCGTCGCCCCAGGCGCAATTGGCAGGACGTTCGGGGGTGACGACGACGCCGAGACAGGCGCCGTCAGGCCCGAATACCCAGACGCCGGTCGCGCCGGCAACGTAGAGGTTGCCATCTACGTCGATTTTCATGCCGTCGGGTGAGCCGGGCTGGGGGTGGTCCATTCCGGCAAAGATGCGGGCGTTGGTCAAGGAGCCGTCGGCGCGAACGTCGAAGGCGCGCACGTGCCGGCGGGGCGAATCGTCGACGTAGAGAATCGACTCGCCGGGAGAGAAGGCCAGCCCATTGGGGCGATCGAAATCGTCCGCCAGCAGTTCCACTGTGCCGTCGGTCAGAATGCGGTAGAGGCCGTTACAGGGCTGCTCCTGTGCCTTGCTGTAGGGAGACGATTCGCTAGGCGTGATGCCGTAGGGCGGGTCGGTGAAGTAGACGGTCCCGTCCGACTTGACGACGAGATCGTTGGGGCTATTGAGTCGCTTGCCCTCGTATCGGTCGGCCAGGCTGGCGACGGCGCCGCCCGCTCCGCCGCGGGAGACGCGGCGATTGCCGTGCTCGCAAGCGACCAGACGGTTCTCCCGGTCCAGCGTGAGGCCATTGGAGTTGCCGCTGGGTTTCCGCCAGACATCGACTAGCCCTGTGGGCGTCCAGCGGTGGACGCGGTTGGCCGGAATGTCGGAAAAGAGCAAGAAGCCATCGGGATGCCAGACCGGGCCTTCGGTAAACTGAAAGCCGGTGGCCAGAAGTTCAGGGTCGCCGGACTCGACGAGTGTTTTGAGTTTCATGGCGTTTTCCTGGTCCAGGCCTTGTCATACACTGCATGAACAGCTGCCGGGTCGGCGCCCTCTTCATGCTGGCTGATAGCCGGACGGTTCAAGGATAACAATTGCTGGCCGTCCAAGTTCGGACGCGGGGAGAGGAAAGGTCACCACGGGTTGACGCGCATAGACGACGGGGTCGCAGGGACGGCGTTCGATGAAGACATCGACCTTGGTCATCCGTCGCTTCTGGCCGCTGACAGGCGCCAGATTGTAGTGCATGGGCACGATCCACGTCGGGTTGAGGATCTCGATCATGGGGTCGAGTTCATCCAGCTTCAGGGTCAGCCCTTCGCCGGTGAGTGCCAACAGCACGTCGCAGCGACCGGCGAAAGGCGCGAGATCGTCCTCGTTCAGCCCATATCCCAGGTCACCCATGTGCAGGAACCAGAGCCCGCCGGCATTGAAGGCGTACAGGGCGTTGTCGTCGGCGCCGTCGGGATGGTCAGCGACCTCGGCCGCTTCGACCGCCCGCAGAGGGGCGCCGTAGATCTGCGCAGTATTCTCGCCGCGGGCCACGTCGAGAGCGTTGATCACTTGCGGTTCACCATTGATCAGCCCGACATTGGCGTGCGCCACATCGGTGAGCGAACTGACGATAACGGTGTCGGCGCTGATGCGCCTGCCGTCGTCGACAAGCCCGATGGCTGAGGGCGTATAGGGATCCATGGCGATGACAGGGCCTCCGTCCTGCCAAAGGCGAAAGCAAGCCATCCCCACCCACTCAAGATGAACGGCCATGATGCGTTCCTTTGCGCGCCCTGCGGGAGGTACCCAGCCCTGCCGGCGCCAGCGAAGTTGCGGAACGGCGCGGCGGCCAAAGCCGGCGAGTCGATCGGGAAAGGTCTATGACCGCGTTGTGCAGGTCAAAGTCAGCGGCTGTCCCGTTGCAGATTGTTGTCAAGCATATATTGAACCGGTCTACCTTGTCAACCTCCTTTCACTGCCGACTGCATCCCAAAATGGAGGGGATTTCGACTCGGACCGGTTTGGTGAAGCGCTTGCAGGGGACGTGAGGGTCAGTGCGCTCGTACGAGCGTTTACGAGCGTATGGCGGAAAAAAATTGGGGCAACGGGGTGGGGGGGGGCTGGGGACGGTGGCGGGTGCAGGCCGCGCAGACCAATGAATTTCCCAAAAGACAGCCTGAGATCCGCCCCGAAATTGAGGGAGACAGCCCCGAAAAAAGCTGTTTGACACCAGATGTGCAATATGCTATTTTGTAGCACATTGATCCACTCCCTCCTTTCCACTAAAAATTTTTCAGGACTTCTCGCACGCTCTCCTGCATCCAATTGAAGGCCGGCACTTATGTACAGACATCAACCGGTCTAAAGGTAGGAATGATTCAACGCAGATACGGCAGACGGTTCTTTGACCCAGGACCTGTCCTAGTCTAGCCAGCGTGCATAGCTCTTCCAAATCCGGACCCTAATCCACAAGGAGGAAACGATGGCAACCAGATTGAGTCGCAGAGAGTTTCTGTTGAGGACGGCGACGCTCTCGGGAGCGGTGGCCGGCACAGCGTTGTTGCAGGCCTGCGCTACACCCGCTGCACCGGCCGCCGATGCCGGCGAGGAGATGCCGATGGAGGCGCCCGTCCAATTGAGCTTGTGGCGGGGCACCAACGGCATCTGGGACGACCACTTCGAGGCAATCTCGGAGTATATGGCCGACGCCGGCATCACGCCATTGGTAGAGATCGCTCAGCCTCACATTCCGTGGAGCGAGTGGCAGGACAAGGTGCGGATCTCGGCGGAGGCCGGTGTGGGGCCGGACCTGATATTCACCATCAATCCACTCCTGACAGAGCAGGTAAAAAACAATATGATCCTGCCTGCCCCGATGGAGTTGTACTCGCCTGAGGAGATCGAGAACGACTTCCACGAAACATGGCTTCAGGGCGTGAAGTTTGATGGCCGCTACTACAATATCCCATGGGATGGAGGGGGATTTGGACTGGTTTGCGACGTGACAAACCTCACGGAGGCCGGCGTCAGCGAACTGCCCAACAACTTCGAAGAGTTCGTGGCTGCCGCGCAAAGTGTCGTCGAGTACGATGGCGGCAACCTGGTGAAGGACGGCTTCGGATTCTTCCATACCAGCTACCTGTACGGGATGCTGTTCTCGAGCATTGGCGGCAGGCGTCCGGGTGTCGACGATACGGAGTTGACCTTTGACAACGAACTGGGCTGGCATGCCTGGGACCTAGTGTTGTCGTACGAGAAGGAGCACGAAATCTTTCACTGGGACTTCACCAAAGGCATCAGCCCCGATCTTTGTATTTCCGCCTACACGGAAGGTCGAGGCGCATTTTGCGTGACCAATAGCGCGTTCAGCAACGGTGTCGAGGAGCAGTTTGGCCACGAAACCAAGACGATCAGTCTGAAGGCGTGTATACCGGAAGGGGAACTTCAGCACCCGATTAGTGCGGGCTGGGGGTTGGCTGTAACCAGCGCCGCCCCGCCGGAAAACCTCGACGCCGCCTGGAAAGTTTGGAGGTTCGTCGCGACAGAGGAGATGTGCGCGCGATACCAGCTGGCCACCGGTTTCGCTTCGGGGAACAGGGCAGTACAGGCGACGGGGCCCGAAGGATTTACCGGCCCCAGAGCGTCGGACATGGCGCAAGAGGTATCGGATGTCATGTGCTGCGGCTACCTGCGCTGGGACGGCCTCGATCAGCCCACGTACATGCACGAGCACGAGAATGTCTACACCGACATGCTGCATGATGGCTTGACCGCCGAGGAAGCGATGGCAAATCGCGGGCCCGATATGCTCAAGGGCCTGTTGGGCTCCTGAGCCGGAATACAGAGGCGTTGAACGATCGAATCAGCGGTGCCTCCGGGCATCGCTGATTCAGTTTTCACACTCATTTCTGACCGCGCAAAAGGAGTTGACATGGCTGCACGCCTTCGCTCGATGCTGCAGCACAGAGGACCGGGCCCTCTGTCCCGGCTCAGTTTGCGCCAGCGCCGCTATGTCGTCGCCTGGACGTTTCTGGCGCCGATTCTCATCTATTACCTGGTCTTCGCCCTCTATCCAATCGCGCTCGCCGTCGTCATGAGCGTGAGCGACTGGAAGCTGAATAACCCTGTCAGGCCCTTCATCGGTCTGCAGCATTACGTAAAGCTGGCGTCAGACACCGACTTCAGGCTTTCTCTGGCAAACACGATCGAATACACCGTGATGTATGTACCGGGGGTATTTGTCGTGTCGCTGATTGGGGCGCTGGCATTGAATTCGATCCGCCTCGGGCGCGCGTTCTACCGCGCCATCTACTTCGCCCCGGTGATGACCGCCGGCATCGTGGTCGCGCTGATCTGGAAATATATGCTGCACCCCAGCTATGGTCTCGCCAACGTCGTCCTGAACTCGGTCGGGATTCCTTCGCAGCCGTGGCTTGTGCAGGCGAAGACGGCCATGGCCAGCCTGGTGATGATCGCGGTTTGGGAATCGATGGGCTATCAGATGGTGTTGTTTCTGGCCGGGCTGCAGGGCATTCCACTGCATCTGTATGACTCGGCCAAGATCGACGGCGCCAACATCTGGCAGCGCTTTGTCCATATAACATGGCCTCTGCTGCGCCCCACCGTCACATTTGTCCTCGTCGTCACGGTTATCGGCGCCTTCCAGATGTTTACCCTGGCCTACGCCTTCGGCTACTACGGCGGCCCGGGCGACAGCCTGCTCGTTGTGGTAATGTATATTCGGCACCAGATGCTCACGCTGGGCAACGTCGGCTACGCCTCGGCCATGGCGCTGGTACTGTTCGCCATCATCTCTGCTGTGACGATTTTCCAACTCAGAATGACCAGAACTCGCTGGAGATACTAGCCGGCTGACTGAGGTGGGCGACAGAGAAGCGATGAGAGGTGGAGGTCCTTCAAGATGCACGTTTCGCCGATAGTACGGCTATATCAGCGCAGGGAAACGATTCTGCCGGTGTTCATCAGCTACACCGTGCTGACGCTGTGTGCAGTCTTGGTTGTCAGCCCCCTTGTCTTTGCGCTATTGGGCGCGTTCAGGCCAATCTGGGATCTGAAAACGATACCACCGACATTTATTCCCAAAGAGCTGTTTCTCGGCAACTTTCTCGTCCTCTTTGAGCGCTTCCCGATAGGGCGCATGTACTTCAACAGCCTGTTCACCACCGGCGCGATTGTGGCGGGGCAGGTGCTGATGAGCGCCGTGGCCGGATATGTGTTGGGCAAATTCGAGTTCCCCGGTCGAGAGATCGTCTTCTTCATGATTTTGTGGACCATGATGATCCCTTTCTTCGTCACCGTGGTCCCACTCTTTGTGATGATTGTCAGCTGGGGGTGGATGGACACCTACCAGGGCCTTATCATGCCCCACCTCTTCTCCGGCTTCGGCGTCTTTCTCTTCCGCCAGTTCGTGCATACAATTCCAGACGACCTGATCGACGCCGCGCGCGCCGACGGCGCCAGCGAGGTTCGCATTTTTGCTCAGATCGCGATGCCTCTGATGCTGCCGGCGGTCGGTGCGCTGGCTATCTTTACCTTCATCTGGAACTGGGGAAGCTTCTTCTGGCCCCTGCTCATCACAAACGAGACCGAGATGCGGACAATACCGGTCGCGCTGGCCACACTCATCCGTCAACCCGGCATGGTCAGAACCGGAGGAGCTGCCGGACTCAGTGAGGAGGGCATCGCCCTGGCCGGCGACGCCATCTCCTTCATCCCGGTACTGACAGTGTTCTTCGTGTTCCAGCGCTACATCACCGAAGGCGTTACCCTGACCGGATTGAGCGCAAACTGATTCGGATCGGAAAGGGCCGAGTGCAAGGCAGTTTTCCTGAAAGCAGGCGAGTCCGGCCCCAAAGTTTGCCCCGCACGCATAATGCGGGCTGCCGCCAGGCCCTGGCGCCTATGGGGCTTTACGCTCGCCGGAAAGGGCTGACGATGCAAAAGCGTTTTGCTCTACTCATTTGTGCCTGCTGCCTGGTTCTCGGCATAGCCAGCTGTGTGCCAGTGCCGCCAGTCGCCGTACCCGAAACGCCTACTGCCGTACCCGAGACACCTACGCCCGAACCAGCGACACCCACCGCCGTACCAGATACACCTACCCCCGAACCCGGGCCGCGGACACGCGCCGCGGATGGGACGGAGATGGTCTGGGTGCCCGCGGGTGAATTCCAGATGGGCAGCGACGACAACGAGGTGGACGCCGCGCTCGAACTGTGCGAAACTTACGGCATCCCCTGCGTGCGCCAGTATCTCGACAAAGAGCAGCCGGCGCACAGGGTGGCCTTGGACGGTTTCTGGCTTGACCGCACCGAGGTATCCAATGCCCAGTACCGGCAGTGCCTGGAGGCAGGCGTCTGCAATCCACCGAGAAAGAGGAGTTCAGCGACGCGCGATTCATATTTCGACGACAGCTCCTTCGACGATTACCCGGTCATCTGGAGCACGCTGCGCGACGCGAGGAGCTACTGTGAGTTTGTCGGCGCCCGCCTGCCGACGGAGGCGGAATGGGAGTACGCGGCGCGCGGGCCCGAAGGCCTCCTCTTCCCCTGGGGCAACGAGTTCGACGGGACGCGGCTGAACTACTGCGATGCAAGTTGCGACCTGGCCTGGGCGGACGAGACGACCGACGACGGGTACGCCGACACATCACCGGTCGGAAACTACCCGCAGGGAGCCAGCTGGAGCGGCGCACTGGACATGGCCGGAAACGTGCGCGAATGGGTGGCGGACCTTTACGACAGCGAATATTACAGCAGCTCACCTGCACAGAACCCAACCGGCCCTTCCACATCTCCGGGCGGCAACCAGGTTGAGCGCGGCGGTTCGTGGAACTCCAATCCGTTCGAAGTGCGCGGCGCCTGGCGGACTGGCGACCACGCCAACTACAAGTACAATTTCATGGGAATCCGCTGTGCCATGGACAGCGAATAGAGGAATCTGCCAGCAAATCGGTTGGCGCCGCCAGGACCTGTATGTTGGCTAGGCGTTCATCAGTCTTTCGCCGTCAGCAAGCAACAGTATAAGGTCAATCGCAATGGATTACAGGCAACTGATCGAACAGTGGCTCGACAAACTGCGCGCCGGCACTCTGGTGGAAGAGGACCTGCAACTGGCGCTGCGCCGCCTCGATGCCGACGGCGCGACGCGGCAACAGCGTCTCCTCTATCTGCAGACGAGCACGACAGGCGTAGATTCCGACGTACTTGGCATGGCGTTGGTCGAAAATGGCCAGATACTTGAAGCGCCCGACAACCCGGACGAGTGGCCGTACGGCACCGTACTTGAAGCCATGGCCGATGGCTGGAGGGTGGTCAAGTTTCCCGAGATGGCGCTCCTGCTCCAGGAGGACAAGACGTTCGGATTCGGCTGCGAATTCATTCTCGAAAGCTAGCGTCAACGACGCAAGAGATACAGGGAGGACGATCGATGGATACCAGGATGACTGACTTGCCGCCGGCGCAGTTCGGACTGCCCTACGACTGCGAGCCAACCCTGAACGACACACAGGTCTTTGACTTTTGCCGCAAAGGCTACCTGATACTTGAAGGGGTGGTCGGCGACGAGGTCAATGAGCGCATGGTTGCCTTCGCCGACAAGCATACCGATCATCAACCGCTGGAGTTGCTATCCGAAGATTGGTTCGTCGAAGGTATCTTCAAGAACCCGCAGGGAGCCGGCGCGGTGCGCTCCTTGCTGGGCGCAGATTTCAAACTGCCGCAAACGTTTTGCAACCACCGCGCCGATGGACCGCTCCCTCCCCAGGACTGGCACCGCGACGGCGGGTCGATCTACAACAACCGGCTGGACTACCTCCAGGTGTTCTACTATCCACAGGATACGCCGCCCGAAATGGGACCGACCGAACTGATTCCGGGCTCGCACTTTATGCGCAGCAAGGCCAACTATATGGGGCATATCCGCAGTGTGAAACCGCTCAAATCGACCGCATCACCCGCGGGAACGATCATCATCACGGCCTATCCAGTCTGGCATCGAAGAGGCCGCAGCACAGTGCCTGGCATCCGCCATCTGTTCAAGTACAACTACTTCCGCACGGTCGAACCACGCCGCGACTGGCTCATTGACCCCGAGCACGATTTTTCCTGGCCCGACATGACGGAAGTCGAGCCCCACTTCGAACAGTTCCGGTGCGGCATCGCGGCGGCAGAAATGTTCAGCTGGTTGTGCGGCGAGCAGTTTGAGTACGTTGGAGGCACAGGCTGGCCGTGCGAGGCGCCTGTCAAACCGGGACTGTGCGATCAGGAGGGCCTGCCCGCAGGGTTACGCCGCTTTGCAGAGGCTGGCATCAGAGAGTTGGCCTGATTCCTTCAACCGGTTCCCAATCGTTGGCACAACCCCAGGAATATGCCCGAGACTCTGTTTCCAACCGACCTGCCTGAGCGCGAATGGGTCGAATTCAACGCCTCAGGATTCAGTTCGCCAGTCGTTGGCGTCATCCACCGGCGCTCCTATCGCGCTCTTTGCGGTGTACCGCTGGGCAGCCTGGACACAGGTTGTCTCGATCTCGACAGTGGCGGTCTCTTCGGCCTGTGCAGCATATTCAACTCCCACGTACCGCGGCGCGGCGCGTTGAACCTGCCCTTTCTCGGCCTCGGCGTTGGAGGGAAAACGTGGGTACTGACGACAGGACAGCAAAGCCCGGAAAAGGGATCGGGCCACGCCGCCAACGAGGCGCCGCCGCCGGACCTGGAGATGCCAGGTGTGCAGCTGGCGCAGGACATCCACTATTGGGGTCACTTCCCGGTGGCGGACCTGGAGTTCGAAACGGACGCGCCTGTGGACGTCGGCCTGCGGGCTTGGGCGCCCTTTCTGCCGGGAGACGTGGACCGTTCCATTCTACCTGGAGCCGTATTCGAGGTGCATCTGCGCAATGAATCGGACGCGCCCCAATCCGGAACTCTGGCCTTCAGCTTTTTCGGCCCGAGCGTGGGCGAGTCCTGGGCAAACCTGTTCCCTCGGCAGCAGATTTCAACGCCCGTACAAGGTGTCAGCGTAAGCTCGCGACGCTGCAGCTATGTATTAGGCGTGGTCGGCGAAAAACGCGTGCGAACCGGCGGCGAATTGGGACTGGACGCGGCCGCATGGGCGCGCATCGAGCAGGATCTGCCAGCGACCGGAGAGACCCAGGCGGGCGCCTCCGTCGCCGTAGACTTTTCCCTCGCGCCCGGCGAAAAGGAAGTGGTTCGCTTCGTATTGACCTGGTACAGCCCGCACTGGATGAGCACCGGTGACCCCTTGGTCGGACCGCGCGCCTTCCGGCACATGCACACCACGCGCTATGCCAGCGCATTGGACGCGGCCGCGGTCCTGGCGCAAGAGCACGAAACGCTGTTGGCGCGCGTGCTGGCCTGGCAGGAAGTTGTGTTCGCTGAACAGACGCTGCCGGCGTGGCTGCGAGAGGCGCTCGTCAACACGCTGCACACCTATGCTGAGACCAGCTTTTGGGCGGTGGCAGAGCCCCCAATTGGCGACTGGTGCCGGCCAGAGGACGGTCTTTTCGCCATCAACGAGAGTCCGCGCTCATGTCCGCAGATGGAGTGCTTGCCCACAGCCTACTTTGGCGGCATCCCGATGGTCTACTTCTTCCCCCGCCTGGTGCTGTCCGCCCTGCGCGGGCAAAAAGCCTACCAGAGCGAAAACGGCGCGCCTCCACTCATTTTTGGCGGCATCACGCAATGGACGGGAGGCTGCGAAATGGCCAGCCCGACGCCGGGATACCAGGTCACCACCAACGTGCCATGTTACGTCGACCTGGTCGACCGCTATGGGCTGCTGCACGGCGATGACGCCTTCGTGCGGGAGTTTTACCCGTCGATCAAAAAGTGCATCGAGTTCATGGTCGATCTGAACCGCGGCCCCGACGGAATCGCTTCCATGCCCGATCGGCTGGTAAGTGTCCACATCCACATCTTTTTCGAGACCGAGTGGTACGAGTTCAGCCACTGGGCCGGCATCGTGCCACACGTCGGCGGACTGCACCTGGTGGCGCTGCGGATGGCGGAGCGAATGGCGCAGGCGGCCGGAGACGAGTCGTTTGCCGACCAGTGCCGGGAATGGATCGAAGCAGGGAGCAACTCGATCGAAAACAAGACCTGGACTGGCGACTACTACCTGCGCTACCTGGACCCGGAGACCGGAGAAAAGTCGGACGATATTTTCTCGGTCCAACTGGACGGAGAATGGATGGCCGGCTGGCACGGCGTGGAGGGTATTTTCCGCCCGGACCGGGTAGCGACTACCCTGGAAACGATCAAACGGACCTGCGTGGCCGCGACGCCCCTGGGCACAGTTCACTACACCACCCCCGAGGGCGTGCCTGCAGCAGGCGGCGAAGAGCTGGATTCGGTCGACGACATCTGGCATTCCTGGCCGGCAACACAGATCTGTCTGCACGCCCCGGTTACACTGGGCCTGACTTACATGTACGCGGGCCAACCGGAGTTCGGGCTGGAAGTGATGCGCCGGTTCATACACAAGGTGCATTGCGAGCGGGGCATGTCCTGGTACGGCGCCAACATCATCGACAGTCCCGGCGGCGAACTCGCATTCGGCACTGAGTATACGATTGGCACACAGTTGTGGGCGGTGCCCGCGGCGATGCAAAAGCAGGACATACGCGCGCCTGCTCAGCCGGGCGGACTGGTGGACCGCGTCCTCCGCGCCGCGGCGGGAGAGTGTTAAAGATGAAATACCGGCAACTCATTCGCGACGGCACGCAGGTGTCGGCAATCGGGCTGGGCACGTGGCCGTTGGGAGGCCACATGGGCGAGATGGAGGTTCAGACAGCGATCTCCATCACACGCGCCGCAATCGACGCCGGCATCAATCTGATCGATACCGCGCAGGCGTATCATCCCAGCGAGGCGCGACTTGGCCGCGCCCTCAAAGATGGATACCGGGAGCGCTGCTTTCTGGCAAGCAAGGTGATCGGCGACTATTCAGCGGCGGGCGTACAGACCGCGCTCGAGGACAGTCTGCGCAATCTGAACGTCGACTATGTCGATCTTTACCAGGTTCACCACCCGGATCCCGCATACCCCTTCGATCAGACGATGGAGGCGCTCGAGCGCCTGCAGGCGCAGGGCAAGACACGCTACTTTGGCGCCTCCAACTTTGGCGTCGAACATATGCAGGCGGCCTTCTCAGGGGCGCGCTTCCACACCAATCAGCCGCGCTACAACATGCTCGACCGGCGGGTGGAGGCTGAGGTTCTGCCCTTTTGCGAGCGTCACGAGATCGGTGTACTGGCGCACAGCCCGCTGGCCAAGGGGTTGCTCACGGGGCGCTACCGGGTGGGCCACAAGTTCCCGGACGATGACGAACGCGCGCACCTGGCGCGCTTTCAGGGCGCGAGCCTGGCGCACTATGTCGGCGTGGCTGACCAGCTCAAGGAGCTGGCGGCCGACAAAGGGATCAGCCTGGTGCAAATGGCGATCGGATGGCTTCTGCGGCTGCCAGTGGTGAGCTGTGTGCTGGTGGGCGCAAAGAGTCCCGAGCAGGTGCGCGAGCATCTAGTCGCCGCCGACGTCACCTTCAGCGATGATGAACTCGCCCGCATCGAGGCGATCCTGGAAAATACGCCCGGCGCAATGTATGACAGTTAGCGGAAACGTCGAGCACTGGTCAAAGGCCCACGTTGAGCAGCGAGGACGCCCGCCGGTCGAGACGGACAGGACATAGCCTTAAGGACCGCAACATGGCCGAACACAACAGCATCCGGGAGCGGGTCGAGCGATGTCTGGAGGAGCTTGCGCATGGAGGCGTAAAGGAAACCAGCTTGCGCGCCGTTCTCGACGCTCTCGACGAGCCGCCGCGTCAGCAGCTGTTGTTCCTGCGGGTAGGCGGGCTGACGATCAGCGCGGAGGTCGTCGGTATGCTCATGCTGGAGGACGGCGAGATCGACGAAGGGCCGCTGGACCCGGAGGAGTGGCCGTACAAGTCGGTGATCGAGGCGATACAGGCCGGCTGGCGGGTGATCAAATTCCCTGAGCTGGCACTGTGGGTGGACGAAACCAAGACCTACGAGGTCGGCGGCGAATACGTCCTCGAAAAATGGAGGTAAGAGGTGAAGAAAGTAAGTGACATTCGCCCAACAATGACCGATTCTCAAGTGCTCGATTTCTGCAAGATGGGCTACTTGCTCCTGCCTGCGGTCGTGCCCGAAGAGATCAACCGGCGGGTGGTCGAGTACACCAACCAGATCGTGCAGGAGCGCCCGTCGTTGAAGATAGCGCGCCGCTCAAAAGAGTTCGAGTTTCATCTGCCGCTATTGGAGGAGGAGTGGTTTGTCGACCACGTGCTGCTGAACGAGGAGGCCGCCGGGGCCGTACGCTCGCTGTTGGGCAAAGATTTCACGCTGCCTATCCTGATCAGCGACCACCGCGCCGAAACGCCGATGCCCAAGCAGGGAGGATGGCACCGCGACGGCAACTACGTGCACAACAAGAAACTGAACTACGTGGAGGTCTTTTACCACCCGGAAGACGTTCCCGTCGAAAAAGGCCCCACCGAAATCCTGCCCGGTTCCCATCACCTCGCCTCGGCCCCCGTCGGTCATTATGGCGGCCTTAAGGGAGGAATACGATTCGCGCCGCCAGACGCGCCCGCCGGGTCGATCCTGATCATGTCGTATAACCTCTGGCACCGCCGCACTCTCTCGACTGCAAGCGGGTTTCGGCATCTCTTTCGCTACAACTACTGGCGCACGACGATGCCGGCGCGCGACTGGATCATCGAACCGGATTTTGACTTGCGCACTGCCAGCTACGAGTTCTTCGACCGGCCCACAACCAGGCCCCCAACGCGGGACTGCAACGACGCAGCCGAAATGTTCTTCTGGCTGAGTGGAATGCACGACCAGTTCGCAGTAATGGGCGGACAGTGCTGGCCAAGCCCGCACATCGGCCTGGACGGCGAGGTGCAGGGTTTCCCAGGCGACACTACCGACGAACGTGCACGAAAGTAATGGCTCTTTTCCCGGACAGGGAGCGTAACCATGCTTGAACTGTCGGCGAACCTCGAATTCATGTTTACTGAACGCGCATTCGAGGAGCGAATCGACGCCGTGGCTGAACTCGAACTGCCAGCCTTCGAGTTTGGCGTATGGCTGGAGCGGGACGTGCCGGCAATCGTTGAACGCACCAGGCGCCACGGCCTGGTGGTCGCGAACATAAGCGTCGATCCCAAAATAAGCCTGCTCGACACAGACGAAAGCACTGTCCTGGCCAGGGCCGTGCGGGCAACCTGCGACGCGGCGCGGCAGTTGGGCTGCACCCAGCTCGGACTGCTGGTCGAGGAGGTCAAGTTCGAGCCCGGGCGCCCCTGGTTCGACTACCAGAGCAGTGACCGGCAGCGTGACGAACGCCGCCGCCAGCGGGACAACATCGTGCGCGCGCTGAAGTCTGTCGCGCCCATCGCCGAGGGCGAAGGGATGCTGCTCCTTGTCGAATGCCTCAACACCTTAGTCGACCACGCCGACTATTTCATCGCCTCCTGGCAGGAGGGCGTATCCATCGCAAGAGAAGTGGACAGCCCGGCCGTGGGTTTGACCTTTGATGCCTACCATCATCAGGTTAACGAAGGGAACTTGATCAGCAGTCTCACGCAGGATATTGACCTGGTGCATCACATGCACATCGCCGACGTGCCCGGGCGTCATGAACCTGGCACCGGCGAAATCAACTACCTGAACCTGCTCAGAGCCGCGAAACGCGCCGGCTATGAAGGGTACCTGGGGCTCGAATGCGTACCGACCAAACTGGATGTAGGCGCCGCGCTGGCGCCAATCAGACAGATCGTCAACCAGGTCAATCGAGAGGACTAGGAATCGAGGCCCCGGCGCGCCGCTGCGGTCCCGGCGCCCCAGCTTCACAGGTTTCCCAACGGCAAGGTGGTTCAACCCATGAACGTCATCCAGGGCTTCGATAAAGTCAGCCTGATAACCGGCGGCAGCAAAGGGATTGGCGAGGGCTGCGCCCGGGTCTTTTGTGCCGCCGGCGCGCCGGTCGTCATCTGTGCCCGCGGCCGCGAGGCCGGCGAGGCGCTGGCAGCCGAACTGACGGCGCAAGGTCCGGGCGAGTGCCATTTCGAACCGTGCGACGTCAGCCGCCCCGACCAAATCAAACGGGTCGTTGACAGGACCGTAGAACGCTATGGCCGGTTGGACTGTCTCGTCAACAACGCCGGCACGCACCCGCCGCACAGGACAATAGACGAATTCACAATCGAAGAGTTTGAACAGCTGCTGCGAGTGAACCTGGTCAGTTACTTTGCCGGCTGCAAGTTTGCGCTACCCCATCTGCGCAAGACACGCGGCAGCATCGTCAATATGGGCAGCCTGGTCGGGGTCATGGGCCAACAGCTGGCCACCACCTACTGCGCAACCAAAGGGGGAATCAGCGCCTTTACGAAGGCGTTGGCTATCGAGGAAGCGCGCTTCGGCGTGCGCGTGAACACCGTCCTGCCCGGCAACATCATATCCGACAGCCGCATTCAAGGCGTTGCGCAGTCAGAGAACCCTGAAGAGCTGGACAGACTGGTGGACAGCTGGCAGTGGCCTGGACGCAGCGGCAGCATCGAAGAGGCCGGACAGGCCTGCCTCTTCCTCGCCAGCGACAACGCAAGCTATATCAGCGGCATCGATCTGATAATCAGCGGCGGCTCTGAGCTGGGGTATGGCATCAAGGCGCCTTCGAAGCTGGGACTTGACTTGCCGGAAGAGCAGTATCCCCGACCCGTAAATCCTGTGTAACGGAATTGACAGGTCTTTCGCCGCCCGGCTGTCTTCGCCGTTCTTCCGTTCCTCCGCCTCTTACCCGAAACTCAACTTCCCTCCTCTCCGCCTCTTTCGCGTCCTGTTTGTCCCGGGCCACTCCAATATCGGGGCGAAAATTTCGGTTGACAGAAACGAAAGGAAAGAATATACTGCGTTTACTTTTCTCTGAAGTTGGCTATTCAGCCGCAAGGGGTCAGCATCATGGCGATGGCGATTGAAGAGCTACAGCCGCAGCCGACCTCGCCGGTGCAGAGCCGCTGGCGGCGTATCGTTACGCCAATTCCTGCCCCTGCATCGGTGCCTCTGATCGAGCGCCTGCGTGCCGCAGAGCCAGTGTCCACGAGCGGAATGCCGCCCATCCTGTGGCATGAAGCTGAGGGCTTCCTCGTTCGCGACCCCTACGGAAATCAGTGGATCGACCTGACCAGCGGAATTGTTGTAGCCAACGCCGGTCATTCACACCCCAGGATCCGCGCCGCCATCCACCGCACCGCCGACCAGCCGCTGCTGGTAACATATTCCTTCCCCTCGAAGGAACGGCTCCTCCTGCTCGAAAAACTGGCATCGCTGTCGCCAATCCCCGAGACAAAAGCCATCCTCTTCAGCGCCGGCACCGAAGCGAACGAGTGCGCCATCATGCTGATGCGGCGCCACGGCCAGCGCATCTCGCCCGACAAGGTGGGTATCCTCAGTTTCGAGGGCTGCTACCATGGCCGCACACTCGGCGCCGGTCTCAGCTCCGGCTCAGGCCAGCCGACCGATTGGATTCAACGCGAGCAGGTGAAACATTACCAGATCCCGTTTCCCCTCGGCCCGCACTGCCCTTGGGGCTGCGGCCGCGACGAACCGTGCGACGAGTCCTGCTTTCACAAGTCCATCGACCAACTGGCCCAACGCGACATCCGGCCCGAACATATCGCCGGCATCATCGTCGAACCGGTTCCGGGCTGGGCAACCTATCCCATGCCTGCCGCATACGCCTGTGCGCTCTCAAAGTGGGCCGGCGACAACGACATTCTGGTCTGCTTCGACGAGGTGCAGTCCGGTTGTGGAAGGTCGGGCCGCTTCTTTGCCTTTGAGCATGTCGGAACCGTCCCCGACCTGATCACCTTGGGCAAAGGCTTGAGCTCAAGCCTGCCGGTATCGGCGGTCATCGGCCCGCGCAGCCTGATGGACCAACCGGCTCCCGGCGATATGTCCAGCACACACGGAGGCAATCCATTGGGCGCCGCGGCCGCGTTGGCGAACCTGGAAGTAATCGAGAACGAAAACCTCGTGGAAGCGTCGGCACGAACAGGCCGGTTGGCATTTGAGGAACTCGAGCAGCTGCAACAGGAGTTTCCGCGGCACATGCTTTCGATTCAAGGGCGCGGCCTCTTCATCTCCGTCCATCTCACACACCCCGAGAGCGGCACGCCGGACACCGCGCTGGCCGATGCCATCGTGCATGAAGCCATCCGACGCGGGGTAATGATGTTTGTCACCGGTCGCGGCTTTTTGAAGATTTCGCCGCCGCTCAACATCGAACCGGAGGCTGTCCTGGAGGCGATAGACGTGATCCGCGACTGTTTTCTCGAGCTGAAAGATCAACCTGCTTGACGCCGGAGGAAACGGGGCCGGGCACACAGGTGTAGGCAGAACAGATGAGGCACTGCAGCAAAGGAAAGCGATTTGCCGAATTGCCAATCGTCTACTGGGGACCCAAGCGTTGATACCCTGATTGCAATAATTGCCATGAATCCTAGTGTCACACTGTCCCCCCGTCAGCGGGTCCGAACTGCATGTCGCCCGTGTAATGGGTTGTCGTAGGAGAACTTGGAGTCTTCTTTTTGCAGGCTCTCCAAGTTCTGAAAGGAGGGAAAAGAGGTCGATCACGTCACGATGCTGTTCACCGGAGGTCATCAGCCGGTAATTGACCGGCCTACAAGGGCTGACGAAAGGCAGCCTTAGCAATCTTCCCAACCGGCAGGTTGCTAAAATCAGGGTGAGCGAAATGTCCGTAAGAAAGGGAATGAATCGGCGTGATTTTCTTCGCACAACGGCAGTCATAAGCTCCGGCCTGCTGGCCGCCCACTGTGCGCCGGCCGAAGCGCCGGCCGCACCCGCCGACGCGCCGGCCGAGGCGCCGGCCGAGGCCGAGCCGATGGAGATGGGGGGCACGCTTGTCTGGGGCTATGGGCAACGCACCGAATCGAATCTTTGCCCCATCGCCTACTACGGCGGCAGCAGCGACGTCTACCTGCGGCGCTTCCTGTCGGCCGGGCTGGTGCGCGTCAACTCAACGCTCAGCGGCGTCATTCCGGACTTGGCGGAAAGCTGGGAATTTGACGGCAGCACCATTACGTTCAAGCTGCGCGAGGGCGTCACATGGCACGATGGCGCGCCCTTCACAGCCAACGATGTGTTGTTCACACTGCGCGCGATGGGACATCCCGAAAGCGGCCAGAACTATGGCTACGGCGACATCAAGGGACTGATCGTTGGCATGGACGAGTTCAAGGCCGGCGAGGCTGAGAGCATCAGCGGCGTCAACGCGGCCGACGACTACACGGTCTCCATCGAGATGACCCAGCCATTCCGCGACAGCTTCCTCCTGTCCATCGCCGTGCCGACGATAATCCCGGAACACATTCTGGGCGAAGTGCCGGAAGACGCCTATGGCGGCGCCGGTCCCGATGTCGGCCTGTGTAAGACCGACTGGGGCCTGGAAACGGGCATCGGCCTGGGGGCCTTCAAGTTGAGCAAATACCTGCACAACGAGGTGGTCGAGTACGACCCCAATCCCGACTACTTCAGAGGCGAACCGCTGCTCGACAAACTGGTCTATGTGCCCTTCATCGACAATCAGGCCCTGGCCGCAGCGATCGAAGCGGGCGAGGTACTCGTTGGTCGGCTTCCTTCCAGCGAGTACGAACGCATGAAGGATATGCCGCACCTGCGCTTCCAATTCCCCTCCGGCACCGCGACGATCGGCGTCGCCTTCAATCAACACCAGCCCTACCTCCAGGACAAGCGAGTCCGCCAGGCCCTGATGTACGGGCTGGACCGCGAGCAGTTCCTCGAGACCGTCTGGTACGATCTGGGCGATGTGCCCGAGGCCGCCTTCTACTTCGGCGAAGCCGGAGTCAGCCCCAACATCAGAGACTTCCCGTATGATCCCGATAAGGCTATGGAACTGCTGGCCGAAGCAGGATGGGACTCGAGCCGGACGCTGCGCCTCTTGTGGGATGATCTCAGCCCGTTCATCGAGACGTGGTTCTCCTTCATGATCGGCTACTGGAAGGAGATCGGGGTGGAGGCCGAACCGCATCCTGTCGGCGCGGAATACGCCTCAACGCTGGAAGAAACACACGATTGGGATATCATGCCCACTTCCTTCGGCTATGGCATCAGCGTCAATCAGATTCGCTCCCGGTTCGACAACGAGAACTGGCTCGGCGCCGCCTACCCCGAAGCAGTGGAACTGATCGACAAGGCGCTCTTGGCCGAAGGTGAGGAGTTCCAGCAGCTCGTATGGCAGCTGCAGGAAATCGCAGCCGAAGAACTGCCCGTCGCCTACCACATTCGCCAGGCCCAGGTCTACGCCATCAACAAGCGCGTGAATGGCGACGAGGACTTCCAGCCTGTCTATGCCCTGATGACCAGGAACTACTGGGGGATGGAGAAGGTCTGGGTCGCCGACGAGGCGGGCTAGTTTCTTTTGCCGGTGTACCCTGATTCCCGGCAAGTTAAACTGCGGAACCAGTTGCGCCGACCTGTCTCGCGAGTGTAAGCCGTCGTGAGACAGGCGGCGCACCTGCCGGCGCCGCACTGGCCCCTGCATATTGGCCCTTTCCGGGGCGCGGGTCGAGTTAGACTACGTTATCATGTCACCTTATATCATCCGCCGTCTGTCGCTGGTTATCCCCTTGCTCCTCGGGATCACCATAATCAACTACACGATCTACGCGCTCGCGCCCGGGGACCCGGTCTCGGCCATGATCAATCCTATGGAAGCGCACGAATGGAGCGCCGAAGACCTGCAAAAGGCGCGCACCCGCCTCGGCCTCGATAAGCCGATTCCGGTCCGTTATGCCCTGTGGCTGGGTCAGGCCGCGCGCGGCAACCTCGGCTACTCTGTGCGGACGGGACTATCCGTGCGCGAAACAATGGTCAGAGGAATCGGCAACACCATCACCCTGATCGCCTTGTCGATGGTGTTGTCGTCATTGGGCGGCATCGTGCTGGGCATTATCTCGGCTTTGCGGCCCTATTCGGCGCTCGACTATGCGCTGACCGCCTTCGCCTTCGCCGGCGCGTCGATGCCGGGTTTCTTCCTCGGGCTGTTGCTGATCTACTTCGTGTCATTGGGCCTTGGCATTTTGCCCACGGGCGGCATTTCCCCACCTGGCGTTGAGCCGAACCTCCTCAATCGCCTGGAACACATGATCCTGCCCGTGGCTGCCCTGACTTATGAGGGGTTGGGCAGCCTGCTTCGCTTCACGCGCGCCGGCATGCTGGAGGTGTTGAGCCAGGACTATGTGACGACGGCCCGCTCCAAGGGGCTGGTGGAGCGAGCCGTGATCGGGCGCCATGCATTTCGCAATGCCCTGCTGCCGCTGATTACCGTGTTGGGATTGCGATTGCCCGGTCTGCTCGGCGGCTCTCTACTCATCGAAGTCGTCTTCAACTATCCAGGAATCGGGTCGATCATGGTCGATGCCACTCGGCAACGGGACTATCCGCTGGTCATGGGAGGCGTGCTGGTGACTGCCGTAGCGGTCCTGCTCGCCAACCTGATAGCCGACATCGCCTACGGAGTCGCAGATCCACGCATACGCTACGAGTAACGGGGTATTCGCATGGCAGAACGAACGGCAGCGGCCCAGCTGGAACTTGCGGAGCAGTCCATCGAGTCCCCCCGCGCCCGCGCCTGGCGCCGCTTTCGGCGCCACCGCCTCGCCATGCTGGGTCTCACCTACCTCGTTGTCATCTGCCTGGCCGCCATAGCCGCCCCGCTGGTGACCGGAGGCCGCGATCCGATTGAGATCCACCCTGGAAAAAACTCGTGGGGCGCGCCAAGTTGGGAATTCTTTCTGGGCGGCGATCAGCTGGGCCGCGACATCTGGGCGCGGCTCATCTACGGCAGCCGCGTCTCGCTCGCGGTGGGCATCGTATCGATGTCGATTGCCGTGGCCATCTCCCTCCTGCTGGGGACGCTGTCCGGCTACTTCGGCGGCGCCGTCGACATGATCATCATGCGCTTCACCGACGTGATGATGGTATTCCCCGGCCTGATCCTGATCATGATCGTCGTCTCCGTCTTTGAACCGAGCATCTGGAACGTTATGCTTGTCATCGGACTGCTTGGATGGACAGGCATGGCCCGTATCGTTCGCGGGCAGATCCTCTCTGTGCGCGAGTGGGACTTTGTAATGGCGGCGCGCTGTCTGGGCGTGCCGGACCGCCTGATCATGGCCCGGCACGTGTTGCCCAATGTATTGGCCCCGCTGATGGTGGCGGCCACCTTTGGAATCGCCGCCGCGATTCTGACGGAGGCCGGGCTCTCGTTTCTGGGGCTGGGCGTAAAACCGCCGACACCTTCGTGGGGCGTAATGCTGAACGCTGCCCATTCGCTGACCGTGTTGGAACGCTACTGGTGGGTGTGGATACCGCCCGGCGTGGCTGTCCTGGTGACGGTCATGGCGATCAACTTCATGGGCGACGGCCTGCGCGATGCCCTCGACCCGCGCACGATCCTGTCCTGAGGACACATTTCACCAAACGCAAACCAATAGCTGCCAAAAATATCAATCACAATCGAATTCTCGTCACAAGTTCAAATCGCTCCATAGTCAATGCCATGAACACCGAACGACCTGCCATCTACATTTCCGACCTCAACCGCTCACGTCCAAGCGCGGCTTTGTCACCCACACCCAGGCAGAACCACTGGCAGACGATCCCCTACGAAGCCGAGGGTGTCTCGGGCACAATGTTGGTCGCGGACTCGGAGTGCACCGCGCCGACGCTGGAACTGCCCCTGGATGTGAAGGGCTGGCATGCCATCCATTTGGGCGTCTGGACCGACTGGGAGGACAGCGCCCTCAGAGTAAAACTCAGCGGCGCACCCTGTTTCACTCCGGTGTTCACATCCAGGCCTGAACCAACCGGAGAAAAATGGCATTCGGGCTTTGCCACGATCAGAGAGGGCTTCTGGATCCACGCCGACCTGACCGGGCGCAACCTCTACGTCAGCCAGATTGGAGGGCGCCGGGCCGGCCTTGCCTACGTGAAGCTGGAGCCGCTGAGCGAGGCCGAGGTCGCGGCCATCAAGCAGGACCAGGCCCGCACCGATACCAAACGGCTGATCGCCTACAACGACGCCGCGCACCTGGAACCCAGGTCTTTGGAAGGGATGCGGGGAGAGCTGGAACATTTCCGCGACTCTGACTTCCAGAAGCTGCTGTGGTGCATCGGCAGCGGCAGCGAGACCTACTTCTTCTCCAGCGTAGGCGAGACCGCGCTGCGCGAAGAGTGGGACTATGTGGAAGAGTTTTTGGCCAGCTGGGTTGAAGGTTTTCGCATCCTCAAAGCGCAGGGCACCGACCCGCTCACGACGGTAATCGAGTATGCCCACAGCTTCGGCCTCGAGCTGCACGGCATGTACCTGGTCGGCGGCTGGGTCTACCCTCCCAATCACGGCTTCGAAAGCAAATTCTACTACCAGCATCCGCAGTGGCGATGCGTCAGCCGCTCCGGCCGGCCGGTCACACGTATGAGCTACGCCTTCGCCGGCGTGCGCAACTTCCTCCTCGCCCTGTTCCGCGAGGTCGCCGAACGCGGCGCCGACGGCATCAACCTCGGCTTCGTGCGCGGCCTTCCCTGCCTCCTCTACGAACAGCCCATGATCGACGGCTTCCAACAGCTACACAACCAGGACCCGCGCGATCTGCCCGAAAACGATCCCCTATGGCTGCGCTTCAAAGCCGGCGTCATGACCGAGTTCATGCGCGCCCTCAGAAATGAGCTCAACCAGGTCGGCGCTGAACAGGGCCGCACGATCCAGCTCTCGGCCTACGTGCTCAACAACGAAGCGCTCAACCTGGAACACGCCCTCGACCCGGCCGCCTGGGCACGGGAAGGTCTGGTCGACTTCATCATTCCCTACCCGCTGCACAACGTCATGGATATGGACATCGCCGCTTTCGTCAAGATGACGCGCGGCACCCAGTGCAAGGTCTATCCCGAAGTCATGCCGCGCCGCCAGTCGCCGGCAGACTACCGCGAGAAGGCGCTGTCATTCTACGCCGAAGGGGTGGACGGACTGGCCTTCTGGGATGCCAGCTCCGCGTACCGGGTGGGTTTCAAGGACGAATGGAGCATGGTGCGGCGCCTGGGCCACAAGGATGAGCTGGCCGGCTGGGCGCCGGACGAATGGCCTTCGTATCGAGTCGTGCCGCTGTACAGCATCGGCGGCCTCGTCATGGACGAGCACAACCCCTACGAAGCGGCCTGAGTCGTGACACTGCATTGAAGGAACCAAAACGAAAAGCGAGGACTACATGCTCACAGGACAGCAGCTCACTCAATGGGAGACATTTGGATTCCTGCATCTCCCCAAGGTGTTCAGCGCCGAGGAAATCGGGACCATAAATGCTGAATATGAGGAGGGATTGAACAGAACGCGGCGCCTGATGGACTCGCCGGTCGGCAATCGCAGACAGCTGAACTGGCCGAACATGGGGCCGGAGGCCCCGTTCCTGTCCGCACTGCTGGAAGATCCACGCATCTGCGGGGTGGCGGAGCAACTCTTCGGCGACGACGTGGTCGGCGTTGCCTCCAATGGCAATCACTTCGCCGGCGACCGCACCGAATGGCACCCGGATACGCATGACCCGCATATGCAGGGCGTCAAGTTTGCCTGCTATCTGCAGCCGCTCGGCGCCGAAAGCGGCGCGCTGCGCGTGATTCCCGGCTCCCACAAAGGCCCGCTGCACGATGATCTGTTCCGCGTGCCGAGAAAAGATTCCAACCGACGCGCCGAAGAGCAGACCGGTCTCGGCGTCAGCGAGTTTCCTGCGCACGTGTGTCGTTCGGAGCCCGGTGACCTGATTGCCTTCAACTTTCGACTGTGGCATGCCAGCTGGGGCGGGACAACGGACCGCCGCATGTGCTCGATCATGTACTACAGCAACCCCAAGACCCCTGAGGAAGAGGCGGCAAACCGGGAAATGGTGTCGGTTGTCCGCAATGTCCACAAAGGTCTCGAATGGAAAGAACCGCAACACCCGGAACATTGGCTTTCCAACCCACAGAAGAGCCCCAAACGGCAACGCTGGATTGACTGGCTGCGGCGGTGGGAGTTCATCGAGGCTGACTGAGCAGGCCGGCGAAGAGGCAACCATCGACAAGAGTTTCGACCAGCATCTGCTGACGCCCGCCTACCTGGCGGACCCCTACCCGTACTACCATCAGCTGCGCTGTGAGGCTCCCGTCTATTGGAGCGAGGCGATGGAGGCATGGCTGCTCACCCGCTACGGAGACGCCGAAGCGACCCTGCGCGATCCGCGGCTTGTTTCGGGCACGCGCATTGCCGCGGCGGTTCGGCAGCTGCCTGGGACGGTGCAGCCGGAGGTGCAGGCGCTCGAGGGCCATATCTCGACCTGGATGGGATTCATCGACCCACCGGACCATACCAGGCTGCGCGCCCTGGTCAGCAATGCCTTTACACCGCGCATGATCAGGGGTCTGGGCCCGCGAATCCAGACCATCGTCGACGAGTTGCTGGACCGGGTACAGGAGGCCGGCCGGATGGATCTGATCGCGGATTTCGCCTTTCCCCTGCCGGCGATCGTGATTGCGGAGATGCTCGGCTTGCCGCCCGAGGACCGCGAGCAGTTCAAGCAGTGGTCCAACGACGTGATGGCCTTCCTGGGAACGGGACGCTCCAGGGTGGATGTGGCCAGACGCGCGCAGCAGGGCGTGTACGCGCTGAAGGACTATTTGCGCGGCATCTTCAGGCAGCGGCGTCAACTTCCCCGGGAGGACCTGATCAGCGCTCTCCTGGTGGTCGAAGAAGAGGGCGACCGGCTGAGCGAGGAGGAGATGTTCGGCATGTGCGTTTTTCTGCTCGTGGCCGGTCACGAGACAACCCTGGCCCTGATTGGCAACGGCATGCTGGCCCTGCTGCGGAACCCTGAACAGAAGCAGATGCTGCAAGAAGATCCCGGGCTGATCGACTCGGCTGTCGAGGAGTTCCTGCGCTATGACAGTCCGATTCAGCACCAGACGCGGGTGGCCCGAGAAGATTTCGAGCTGGAAGGGCAGCGGATTCTGCGGGGAGACCGGGTGTTGCCGATGCTGGGCGCGGCCAACCGGGACCCGGCGCAGTTCGCCGACCCGGACCGGCTCGACATCCGCCGTCAGCCGAACCCGCACCTGGCTTTCGGCTACGGCATCCACTTCTGCCTGGGCGCCCCGCTGGCCCGGCTTGAGGGCCAGATCGCGATCCACACCATTTTGCGGCGATTGCCGAGGATGCAGCTGACGGACGGAAACTTGCGCTGGCGGGTGCACACCTCCATGCGCCACCCGGAGCTGCTGCCGGTCGATTTTTGACGCGTTAAGTGAAGCAATCTGCGACAGCAGAATCAAGGGCCAAGGGGCCGGCTGTGGGGAAGAAGTGGGAATGGGCCTTGCGAACCTGCTGCGAGCAAGTATATCTTCCAGAATATGGAGAAAAAGATGAATTCAGCAGACTCAGACGGCAACACGACCATCGGTCAACGAAGTTCGCTGACAGAGGAGGAAGTCACCTTCTTTGAGACGTTTGGATTCCTCTTCTTGAAGCAGCATTTCTCCGCGGACGAGGTGGAGACGATCAACGCCGAACTCTCGCATGCCAAGGAGTTGACTTATAAGGATTCGCCGTTTGACAGGTCGGCTGACTCGAGCGAGCGTCTGCAACGTGTAACTCTTTCGAGGACCAGCACGCCCTACATCAATTCTCTGCCGGAGCGCCCGCATCTGCATGGGATCGCCCAGCAGCTCTTCGGCGAGGATCTCATCGGCCACGAGAGCGATGTCAATCTGTTCGTCGGCGATACACGCTGGCATCCCGACCGCAGCGGAAACGACGTCAAGACACACCGCTTCGGCTGCAAATTCTGCTACTATCCGGATTTGCTTGACGGCGGGACCGGGGCCTTGCGCGTCATTCCGGGGAGCCATCTGCCGCCGTTCTTTGACGCGCTGCGAAAGATGCCGGGCATCAGCGATCCCGAAAACATCGGCAAATTTCCCGGTCTTGTCTGCCCCTCCGGCCCTGGCGATGTCATTCTCTTCAATCTGAACTGCTGGCATGCCAGCTGCGGCGGACAGCCCGGGCGCGCCCAGTTCTCATTTGTCTACTACGCCGCGCCCAAGAATGCGCAGCACGAGAAGGAGATGCTCTTTCAGTACACGCGCAACAGGCAGATTGCCGTGGAGATAGCCTTGTCGAATGGAAAGAAACCGCCGACGCCTACGCCCGAGGAGTTTCTCAGCCGCGGGGACAGCCCGCTGATGACCTCTTGGTTGGTGGACCGGAGGCAGGAATACGGCTATTTCGATTTCGATAATGAGTCCTACATCAAAGAGTTGCAGGCGCGCTGAGGGGATGACGATGACTGAAGAGAGCCCCGCAATTTACCTCGCCGACCTGACCGGCTGCGAGCCGGCCGCGGCGCTGTCGCCCACGCCCAGCAGGGCGTGCATACGCTGAAAGAGTACCTGCGCACCATTTTCGCCCAGCGGCGGCGGCGTCCCGAGGACGATCTGATCAGCGCCCTCCTGATCGTAGAGGAAGAGGGCGACCGGCTGAGCGAGGAGGAGATGTTCGGCATGTGCGTTTTTCTGCTCGTGGCCGGTCACGAGACAACCCTGGCCCTGATTGGCAACGGCTTGCTGGCCCTGCTGCGGAACCCTGAACAGAAGCAGATGCTGCAAGAAGATCCCGGGCTGATCGACTCGGCTGTCGAGGAGTTCCTGCGCTATGACAGTCCGATTCAGCACCAGACGCGGGTGGCCCGAGAAGATTTCGAGCTGGAAGGGCAGCGGATTCTCATGGGAGACCGGGTGTTGCCGATGCTGGGCGCGGCCAACCGGGACCCGGCGCAGTTCGCCGACCCGGACCGGCTCGACATCCGCCGTCAGCCGAACCCGCACCTGGCTTTCGGCTACGGCATCCACTTCTGCCTGGGCGCCCCGCTGGCCCGGCTTGAGGGCCAGATCGCGATCCACACCATTTTGCGGCGATTGCCGAGGATGCAGCTGACGGACGGAAACTTGCGCTGGCGGGTGCACACCTCCATGCGCCACCCGGAGCTGCTGCCGGTCGATTTTTGACGCGTTTAGTGCAGCAATCTGCGACAGCAGAATCAAGGGCCAAGGGGCCGGCTGTGGGAAAGAAGTGGGAATGGGCTTTACGAACCTGCAGCGAGCAGGTATATCTTCAAGAATATGGAGAAAAAGATGAATTCAGCAGACTCAGACGGCAACACGACCATCGGTCAACGAAGTTCGCTGACAGAGGAGGAAGTCACCTTCTTTGAGACGTTTGGATTCCTCTTCTTGAAGCAGCATTTCTCCGCGGACGAGGTGGAGACGATCAACGCCGAACTCTCGCATGCCAAGGAGTTGACTTATAAGGATTCGCCGTTTGACAGGTCGGCTGACTCGAGCGAGCGTCTGCAACGTATAACTCCTTCGAGGACCAGCACGCCCTACATCTATTCGCTGCCGGAGCGCCCGCATCTGCATGGGGTCGCCAAGCAGCTCTTCGGCGAGGATCTCATCGGCCACGAGAGCGAAGTCAATCTGTTCGTCGGCGATTCACGCTGGCATCCCGACCGCAGCGGAAACGACGTCAAGACGCACCGCTTCGGCTGCAAATTCTGCTACTATCCGGATGTGCTTGACGGCGGGACCGGGGCCTTGCGCGTCATTCCGGGGAGCCACCTGCCGCCGTTCTTTGACGCGCTGCGAAAGATGCCGGGCATCAGCGATCCCGAAAGCATCGGCAAATTTCCCGGTCTTGTCTGCCCCTCCAACCCTGGCGATGTCATTCTCTTCAATCTGAACTGCTGGCATGCCAGCTGCGGCGGACAGCCCGGGCGCGCCCAGTTCGCATTTGTCTACTACGCCGCGCCCAAGAATGCGCAGCACCTTAAGGAGATGCGCTTTCAGTACACGCGCAACAGGCAGATGGCCGTCGAGGTCGCCTTGTCGAATGGAAAGAAACCGCCGGTGCCGACGCCCGAGGAGTTTCTCAGCCGCGGGGACAGCCCGCTGATGACCTCATGGTTGGTGGACAGGAGGCAGGAATACGGCTATTTCGAATTCGATAATGAGGCCTACATCGAAGAGTTGCAGGCGCGCTGAGGGGATGACCATGACTGAAGAGCGCCCTGCAATTTACCTCGCCGACCTGACCGGCTGCGAGCCGGCCGCGGCGCTGTCGCCCACACCCAGGCAGAGCTGCTGGTATTGCAGGAGGACCCAAGCCTGATCGAGAAGGCTGTCGAGGAGTTCCTGCGCTATGACAGCCCGATTCAACACCAGACGCGCGTGGCCGGCGAGGATTTCGAACTGGGGGGTTGCCGGATTCGAGAAGGGCAACGCGTACTGCCGATGCTGGGCGCGGCCAACCGGGATCCGGCCCAGTTTTCCGACCCGGACCGACTAGACATCCGCCGTCAGCCGAACCCGCATCTGGCCTTCGGCTATGGCATCCACTTCTGTCTCGGCGCTCCGCTGGCCCGAATGGAGGGCCAGATCGCAATCCAGACAGTTTTGCAGCGGATGCCGGCGCTGGAGTTGATGAACGAGCCACTCTCCTGGCGAGTACATAGTTCCGTGCGCAATCCGGAAAGGCTGCCGTTCGCCTTTTGACCGGCAGAGTTCGAAACCTGACAACGGCGCACAGGCACGGAAGGTGCTCAACAGGAGAGTCAGCACAAGGTAGAGACGCTCACCGGTACTCTTCTCGCCAGACAAGCCGGCCTTTGATTGGAAACAGGGAGAACCATGATGAATGCAGAGGCGACACAGGACAACGCACATGCCGCTCAGCGGACTTCGCTGACAGCCGATGAAGTCGGCTTCTTTGAGACATTTGGGTTCCTCGTCCTGAAGCAGCACTTCTCCGCAGACGAAGTCAAGACGATCAAAGCCGAACTCAAACACGCCACAGACCTGACTTACAAGGACACCGACTTCGACCGCTCCTCCGATTCCAGCGATAAGCTCCAAGGCGTCAATCTTTCGAGCACCACCACGCCCTACATCTATTCGCTGCCGGAACGCCCACACCTGTACCACATAGCCCAGCAGCTCTTTGGCGAAGAGCTCATAGGCCACGAGAGCCAAATCAATCTGTTTGTCGGCGACACGCGCTGGCATCCCGACCGCAGCGGGAACAACGTAGAGACCAACCGGTTTGGCTGTAAATTCTGCTACTATCCTGATCCGCTCGACGGCGATACGGGCGCCCTGCGCGTCATTCCCGGCAGCCATATGCCACCGTTCTTCGCTGCATTGCGCAAGGCGCCGGGCATCGGCGATCCCAACAACATCCGTAAATTTCCCAGCCTGGTCTGCCGCTCGGACCCCGGTGATGTCATCGTCTTCAATCTGAACTGCTGGCACGCCAGCTACGGCGGGCAACCCGGTCGCGCCCAGTTTGCTTTTGTCTACTACGCCTTGCCCAAAACGGCGGAGCACAAAGAGGAGATGCGCTCTCAGTTCACGCGCATCAGGCAGATGACCGCCGAAATAGCATTGGCGAACAACAGGAAACCCTCGACGCCAACGCCTGAAGAGTTCCTGAACCGGGGAGACAGCCCGCTCATGACCTCATGGCTCCTGGACCGTCGACGGGAGTTCGGTTATTTTGACTTCGACAACGACGCCTATGTCGAAGAGTTGCAGGCGCGCTAAGGGGATGACAATGGCTGAAGAACGCCCTGCAATCTATATTTCCGACCTCAGCGGCAGTCTACCGGCCGCGGCGCTCTCCTCCACGCCCAGGCAAAACCACTGGCAGACAGTATCCTACGAGGCAGAGGGTCTGTCAGGCACCATGCTGCTGGCCGATTCCCAGTGTACCGCGCCGGCGCTGACCCTCCCCCTGAATGTCGAGGGCTGGCACGCCGTCCACCTCGGTGTCTGGACTGACTGGACCGACAGTTCGATCGGGATAAAACTGAGCGGCGATCCCACGTTCACGCCTGCAATCACGGCCAGGCCCACTCCTACCGATCCCGAGTGGCATTCGGGGTTTGCCACGCTGCGCGAAGCGTTCTGGACCTGCGCCGACCTCAGCGGCCAGGACCTGCTGATCGAGAAAATGGACCGCTGGGGCGGACGCCGCGCCGGGCTCGCCTACGTCAAGCTGGAACCGCTGAGCGAGGCCGAGGTCGCGGCCATCAAGCAGGACCGCGCCCGCACCGACACCAAACGGCTGATCGCCTACGACGATGCCTGGCGCCTGGATCCCAATGCGCCGGAGGAGGCGTTGCGGGAAGCCGTCGAGCACTACCGCCACTCCGACTTTCAGAAGCTGCTGTGGTGCATCGGCAGCGGCAGCGAGACCTACTTCTTCTCCGATGTCGGGGAGCCTTCCGTGCGCGCCGAATGGGACTTTCTGGAATCCTTTGGCCGGCCGATGATGGGCGGCATGCGCACGATGCAGGCGAATGGCACCGACCCGCTCACTACGGTGATCGAGTGCGCGCACGACCTCGACCTCGAACTGCACGGCATGTACCTGGTCGGCGGCTGGGTCTATCCCCCCAATCACGGCTTCGAAAGCAACTTCTACTACCAGCATCCGCAGTGGCGATGCGTCAGCCGCTCCGGCCGACCCGTCACACGCATGAGCTACGCCTTCGCCGGCGTGCGCAACTTTCTGCTCGCCCTGTTCCGCGAGGTCGCCGAACGCGGCGCCGACGGCATCAACCTCGGCTTCGTGCGCGGCCTCCCCTGCCTCCTCTACGAACAGCCGATGATCGACGGCTTCCAGCAGCTCCACAACCAGGACCCGCGCGACCTGCCCGAGGATGACCCACGCTGGCTGCGCTTCAAGGCCGGCGTGATGACCGATTTCATGCGTGCTCTCAGGCATGAACTCAACCAGGTCGGCGAGGAACAGGGACGCACCGTCCAGCTCTCGGCATACGTGCTGAACAACGAAGAGCTCAACATGGCACAGGGCCTGGATGCGGCCGCATGGGCACAGGAGAATCTCGTAGATTTCATCATCCCCTATCCCCTGCACAACGTCATGGATATGGACATTGCCGCCTACGCCGGGATGACGCGCGGCACCCAGTGCAAGGTCTATCCCGAGGTCATGCCACGCCGCCAGTCGCCGGCCGACTATCGTGAAAAGGCGCTGTCATTCTACGCGGAAGGGGTCGATGGATTAGCGTTCTGGGACGCCAATACGACCAGCCGCTCCGGCTTCAAGAACGAGTGGAGCATGGTGCGGCGCCTGGGCCACAAGGATGAGCTGTCCGGCTGGGCGCCGGACGAATGGCCCTCCTACCGCGTGCTGCCAATGTACAGCATGGGCGGCCTGGTCATGGATGAAGCCAACCCCTACGAGGCGGCCTGAGACAGGGCCGGGATGGCAACGATGAACAGCATCAGTTTGAGTAACGAGCACACCGAGGCGGTCAAACGGCGTCGACGGATCATCTTTCAGTATGACATCTGCCAGTTCTACGTCGAACACCTGAAGCCGGAGCTGGTCGAAGAGGTGAAGGCCTACTTCCTGTCCCCCTTCGATGAAACGCCGAACCAGATAGACAGCGTCTGGTATGAGTGGGGAGAAGGCAATACTGCGCCCTATCCAAGCCGGATACTACCGCCGCAGCACCCTGTCTTCGAGGAGTGGCGTGCGGCGGGATTCGACCCGATCCTGCTCTTTCTGAACGAGACGAAGAAGCGCGGCAAAGAGGTGTTTCTCTCGTATCGCATCAACGGCTCCGACAACGACATGGGGCCGCCGCAGCTGACCCCGCTCAAGGAAGAGCGGCCGGACCTGCTGATTCACACCTGGTATTCGTTCTGGAACTTCGCCAAAGAGGAGGTACGCGACTACAAGTTGCGCATTTTGGAAGAGGTCGCCCAAATCTACGATTTCGACGGCATCCAGATCGACTTCGCCAGGGTTCCGGTCCTGTTCCCTCCGGGAGAACAGTGGAAGCATCGCGACGTGCTGACCGAATTCATGCGCTCAGTTCGTATCATGCTACTGGAAGTGGAACGGAAACGCGGCCGCCCGTTTCTGCTGGCGGCCCGTATCCCGGAAAAGATCACGGGGTGCCACTTCGACGGCATCGACGTCGAACGATGGGCCGACGAAAAGCTGGTCGATATCCTCGTTCCCGGTTGCCGATCAGCGGAAGTGGAAGTCGAGGCGTTTGCGCGCATTGCCGCCGACCCCGGCATCAGGGTCTACCCTTCGTGGGATGACCATCACTCTTCGGACGGGTATCATGAGGCCCCGATTGGGGTCGTGCGCGGCGTGGCGGCCAACTGGCGGCACAAAGGCGCGGACGGCATTCATACCTTCAATCTCTGCTTTGCCGGCCCAGCAGAATTGGCGGCGAAGCTGGGTGTGCCGGCAAAAGAACGATGGGACATTCAGAGTCAGATATACCGCGAAATCGGAAGCCAGGAGACGCTCAAAGGCCTGGACAAGACCTTCTTGGTCGAGCGCAGGGGCGGGGGCCATCACGAAAGCGTCGTGCCGGTCGCGGAAGCGTGGAGCACGCCGCGCAATATGTACTTCAACACCAACATGCTTGCGCCGCTGCCGGCCCCGCTCGCAAGCGATGGAATGTCGGACACATTTCTGTCGCTCTACGTATCGGACGATGTCGGCGCCGCAACCGACGATATCCACGAAATTACGCTGCGAGTCCTCCTGTCCGATGCCAGCGCGGAGGACCTTCCCGATTCGGGCCGTCTTGACAGCGTGCTGGTAGAGGGTTTTTCCCACCCGGCGCCTTACCACAACAGCCCGCCGGCAAAAGGGATGGAGAATCTGATCGAGGTGCGCGTGAACAACAGCCCGCTCGGGCCGGCACACATTGAAGAGGGCTGGCTGGTTTTCACAGTAGAGCCTCGGACAGTTGCGGTTGGCGAAAATCTGGTAGGCGTAAGAGTGACGTCCAGACCGGGTGATGCCGGCGATGAGATTGTGATCGAAAAGCTCGAATTGCATCTCCGCTACTTTTAAGATGGTGTCTTTGACCAGGGGCTGCAAAGCAGGAACGACCTCCCGGCGCCTATAGCCGTAACCTCGCTCCTGAACAGGAGGCCCTCCTCTTGTGGTCTTCTCTTCAATGTGCTGAGACGCGCGCGGGACGCAGGCAGCCGTCCGGACTCCGCAAGGCTCTCGGAGCAACTGAACCCTCCGTCTTTCTACTCTCCTTTGGATTCCTAAACCCAAATGCCGGCACGCTTCGGAGGGAGATTGCCGCTGGCGCGGACGGTTGGTATGATTCTTGACGGTGTTGACACTGCAGGGCAATCGCAGCTAAATCTGGACGCCTAAATGTCCCACGGAGGGCGCCCACAAGGGGCGCCCCTACCAATTGTCAATCGTTTACGGCTGAAAGACCGATCGCCAGAAGGGCGCCCACAAGGGGCGCCCCTACCAATTGTCAATCGTTTTCGGCAGCTTTTTCGGAGTTGGGCTCGAATCAGGTAGTGTCGCGGGTCTTGGCCCAATCAGATGCAATCGCCCTGGTTGACACTGCGGAACCGTTGATGACTCCCGGATGCAGCGGTTTGCAGCGCGTTGTGATTCGATCAACTCTCTCTTGAACCTTTACCCTAAAGGAAACCAGAAACCATGACCTCATTGACAGTTCTCGGCGGGGGCAACACGGCCTTTGCGGTGGCAGCCAACCTGGCATTGCGCGGGTACGCGATGACGTTGTGCGAGCACCCGGAGTTCGCCTGGACGCTGGACCCGGTCCGGGAGGACAAAAGGATCCAGCTGGACGGCGTGGCCGAAAGCGGGGCGGCGCTGATCGAGCGCATCACGACATCGGCGGCGGAGGCGCTGGAGAACGATCTGCTGCTCCTGATCGTGCCGGCCTACGCGCACCGGGCGTTTGCCGAGCTGTGCGCGCCGCATCTGCGCGACGGCCACATCGTTGTCATCACGCCGGGGACGCTGGGCGCGCTCGAATTTGCCCAGGTCGTGCGCGCCGCGGGCAACGACAGCGATATCCTGTTTGCCGAGACCGACACCGCGCCCTACGTTTGCCGCAAAATGGGGCCGGACTCGGCGCACATCTGGGGTGTTGTTTCGGGCCTGGGGCTGGGCGTCTACCCGGCGACGGGGACGGAGACGGTGGCGGACGCGCTGCAGGAGATCTTCACGCGCGACGGGCGCAGCGGCGGGGCCACGGCGATCGCACCGTATCCGAATGTGTTTGCCAGCGGGCTGTCGGCGATGAACCCGGTCGTCCACCCGCCGGGCGTGCTGATGAATGCGGGACGCGTCGAGTATTCGCACGGCGACTTCTACTTCTACGAAGAGGGCGTGACGCCCACGGTAGCCAATGTGATCTACGCGGTCGACGCCGAGCGCCGGGCAGTTGGCAGAGCGTTTGGGCTCGATTTGACGCCGGTGGACGAGGCTTTCCACGCGGCCGGATTCGGACCGAAGGGCGATCTTTGGGCGACGATCAACGGCAGCCGCATGCTGACGCAGCTGCGGGCGCCGGGCGCGATCGACACCCGCTGGCTGACCGAGGACATCCCTTACGGCCTCGCGGCGTGGAGTCTGCTGGGCGGGCAGCTGGGCGTCGAGACGCCGATGATGCGGTCGCTGGCGATGCTCGCGGGCGCGGCGCTGCAGCGTGATTTCTGGCCCGAGGCCCGCACACCCCAAAAGCTGGGAATCGCGGGGATGGATGGTCCATCCATGTCGGCCTATGTCGCGTAGCCTGGAAGAAAGCACGGAATTCGCCTACCCCTCCAGGGCAATCGCATCTAAATTCCGGAGGCCAAAGTATTCCACGAAGGGCGCCCACGAAGGGCACCCACAAGGGGCGCCCCTACCAATTGTCAATCTTTTTCGGCTGAAAAACCGATCTCCAAGAGGGCTGTTTTCGGCTATTTTTTCGGAGTTGGGCTCGAATCAGGTAGTGTCGCGGGTCTTGGCCCAATTGGATGCAATCGCCCTGCCTACCCCTCCCCGTAGGGGCGGGCCTTGTGCCCGCCCTCCCTTGTCCCTACCCGCTTCCTTCTGTTCCCAAACCACTATCCCATGCCCCTTCGCCTGCTCAATATCCGTCCCCCCTTCCCAACAATTCCACCCAAAACAAGGACCAGGTAGCCAAAAACTGACAATCCCGGCAAGAGCCCCGAAAATGGGCTATATTGCCATCATGGAACCGAAAACAACGCCCGACCGCAACCATCCATCCGTCATTCCCTGCCCGCCGCCCATGCTCATGTTCGCGCCGCAGACACAAAGCTCTGGCTCCCATCACAAGAGTCGCACCTTGTACGCCCAGAACGCGTCCTTTTTCGCACTTTGGCCCAATTTGTCGCAGCTCTTGTCATTTTGTCGCACTTCTTGCCCAGAGGTAGTCACCACTCTTGTCCTGTCAAAAAAAATGGCCGAATATCCTGTCACAGGAAGAAAATTTTTTGCGGCTTTTCACGACTTTATAGGACTTTACGCGACATCCACTACCCTTTAGATACCCTTTCTGCCGCCGCCGGAGGGGCGGGCACTGCAGGGGTATACTTGAGCGCCTGCGCGCCGGTGGGACCGGCGAGTGCGCCCGCGGCCGGTGACGAGGCGGCGATGGAACCCGAGGGCTTTGACTGGCAGCGGTACGCCGGCACCGAGCTGCGCTACGTCGGTGAGACACAGCCGCTGAGCGACCACGTGCTGTCGATTCTGCCCAAGTTTGAAGAGATGACCGGCATCAAGGTGAACACGGAGATTCTGCCGTGGGCGCAGATGGTGCAGAAGATCCGCGTCGAGCTGATGGCGAGCAACGAGGATATGGACGTCTACCAGCTGCCGGCCGGCGCGGAGGAGAGAAACGTCTGGTTCGACGCCGGCTGGCTCAACGATATCGGTCCGTGGGTGGACGACCCGACCATGACCCACGAGGGGTACGACCTGTGGGAGGACATGGGGCGCGACTACCTGATGGCGGGCTACTCGTCGCGCGGCAGCCTGGTCTCGGTGCCGATGCAGATGAGCGCGATGATCGGCTACTACCGCAAGGACCTGTTCGTAGAGTACGGCATCGACGGGCCGCCGACCACGTTTGAAGAGCTCGAAGCCGCGGCGCAGACCGTGCAGGAGATGAGCGGCGGCGATATCTTTGGCATCACAATGCGCGGCAAGCCGCCCGTGCCAACGTCGGTATTCAAGGGGTTCCTGGGAGGCATGGGGATCATGTGGGAGGACGACGAAGGCGTCCCGCTGATGGACTCGGAGGCGGCGATCGCGGCCTTCGATTTCTACGGCAGGCTGCTGCGCCTCTACGGGCCGCCCGGATCGCCCAACATCGACCACGTCGGCGCGGTCAACATCTTCAGCCAGGGCAAGGCGGGGATGATCATCGACGACGCCGTCTTCCGCAAGGATTTCCAGGACCCGAGCAAGTCGGTTGTGGCCGGGGACATCGGTTACTTCCTGATGCCGGCCGGCCCCAACGGGCAGCGGGCATCGGCGGGCGGCTGGAGCATCACGGTCGGCGGGCTCTCGCTGAAGAAGGAGGCGAGCTGGTACCTGCTGCAGTTCATCTCCAACAAGGAGAGCATGCTCAAATATGTGCTCGACGGCGGCGCGGTGCCGCGACGCTCTGTATATGATACCGATGACTACAAGACGCAGGCGACGCAGGATGACCTGGACTTCGTACAGGTATTGCTCGATTCGCGGGCGATCGGCGACTTTTCGCCGCCGGCCCCGCCGTCGATCATCAACCTGATGCGGGCGCGCGAGTCGATCGCGCAGGTGATCGTCACCTCGATCGAGGGCGGGGCGACGTGCGGGCCGCGGCTGAGCAGAGCCAGCAGGAGCTGCTGGAGATGCTCGAAGAGCAGGAAGAGTAAGGATACAACCGGCGGCCGGCGGCGCGCGCGCCGCCGGCCGCTTTCAGCTTGCAGAGAGCGTTGCCGATGCAGGAGGAAGCGGGTTCGGAGCCGGGGAGGACTGCGGAGGCTTCGAACGGTTCTGAGTTGGAAGGCGTCGAGGGCGGGGGAGCCCGGCCAGGCCGGTCCGGAACCTGGGGATGCGCGGTCCGCGGGGTTGTTGCGGCGGGCGTTTGCGCTGATCGACCGCAACCTGGCGTTTGTGCTGCCGGCGCCGGCGGTGATCGTGATCCTGGCGCTGATGGGCTACCCCTTCTTTTTCACATTATCGTTGAGTTTACAGCGGGTCAACGTCACGATGACCCGCTTTACTTTTGTCGGGCTGGACAACCTGGTCGAGGTGCTGACCGAGGATGCCAGGTTCCTGAATGCACTGTGGATAACGCTCTACTTCACGCTGGCCAGCCTTGCGCTGGAGCTGGTGCTGGCGATGATCATGGCGCTGGTGATGAACAGGACATTCCGCGGGTTGGGCGTCATCCGCACCCTGTTTCTGCTGCCGCTGGTGGCAACGCCGACCGCAACGTCGGTGATCTGGCTGATCATGATGGAGCCTTCGATCGGCATTCTGAACCATTTTGTGGAAGGACTGGGCCTGCCGCCCAGCCTGTGGGTGGCAGGAGAGAACTCGGTGGGGCCCAGCCTTGTCTGGATCAATACGTGGCACGGCGTTCCGTTCGTGATGCTGATCCTGCTGGCGGGGCTGCGCTCGCTGCCGACTGAGCCGTTCGAAGCGGCCCGTATCGACGGCGCGAGCAGGCTGCAGGAGTTCTTCCAGATCACGCTGCCGCTGCTGAAACCGGCAATCGTGGTGGCGATGCTCTTCCGCGCGATCGATACGCTGAAAGTATTCGACGCCATCTGGATCATGACGGCCGGCGGGCCGGGCAGGCGAAGCGAAACGCTGCATGTCTACTCCTACCTGACGGCGTTCGAGTTTTACGATCTGGGCTACGGCTCGGCTGTGATTCTCGTCTTCATGGTGATCATCCTGATCATCAGCGCGGTCCTGATCAGACTGCGGCAGCGGGCATGGCTCTGACTTTTCGGAAATCCGGCCAGCGGACAACCAAGTGCGTCACATGGGCAGACTCTCTCTAAGGCCGATGGGAATGAGAAAGACGAGGATGATCCAAAATTCCCTGTTCTGGATCATCCTGTCCGTTTTTCTGGTCTTCTTTCTCTTCATCTTCTTCTGGATGTTCGTCTCCTCGTTCAAGCCGAACCTGTTGATCGTCAGCGACCCGCCGGTATGGTTCTTCATCCCGACATTGGACCACTACGGCGAGGTCTTCCGGCGCAATCCGTTTGCCAAGTACCTGTTCAACAGCCTGACCATCGCGGTGAGCTCTGTGGGTCTGTCGCTGGTGGTGGGGCTGCCGGCGGCCTACAGCATCGCCAAGTACCGGCAGACCGGCCTGGCGCTGGCGCTGCTGGTGGTGCGGATGCTGCCGGGAATCACCTTTCTGGTGACGCTGTTCATCGTGTACAAGCGGTTGGGCCTGCTGGACACCCACTCGGGCATCGTGATCACGCACATTCTGACGGTGCTGCCGCTGATCATGTGGGTCATGATCGGCTTCTTCGAGGACGTGCCAAGCGAGCTGCTGGACGCGGCGCTGATCGACGGCTGTTCGCAGCTGGGCACGATGGTCCGCATCATGATCCCGCTGAGCCTGCCGGGCATCACCGCGGTGGCGATCCTCAGCTTTATCTCCTCGTGGAACAACTTCATCTTCGTGCTGATCCTGGGCGGCTCGAAGACGATGACGCTGCCGCTGGCGGTATACAGCTTTCTGACATACGGCCAGGTGAACTGGGGCGCGCTGTGCGCGGCGGCCACGGTCGTCACGCTGCCGGTGCTGCTGCTGGCGCTGGTGGTGCAGCGCTTCCTGGCCGGCGGGCTGACGATGGGCGCGATCAAGGGACAGGCGATCCGGCAAGAAAAAAATTATGCGGAAGAAAGTCGCTGGAGTATACTCTGTGCATTCGCAGAGGGGCAGGATGCGTAGAGTTGAGCCCGCCCGCGCTTTGCGTTTTTGCGAGCGGCGCGGCGGCTGATGGCGGGGCTTCAGCAGGAGCCCTGGCCGGAGGCCGTTGCGAGGCGGTCGGGAGCGGAATCCACATTCATTCAGTCGAGGAGGAAGTCGATGGCAGCGAAGAGAAGAATGAGCCGGCGGGAGTTCCTGTGGGCGTCGGCGATCGGGTCGGCGGGCGTCGTGGCGGCGGCATGTCAGCCGGCAGCCATGCCCGCAACCGAGATGGCGGACGATGGCGAGGGCGACGCGCCGGCGATGGAGGCGGTCGAGATCCGGTTCAGCCACTGGCACGGCGGCTTTTGGGACCCGATCCGGGACGGGATCGGCGAAGAACACCCGGATATCACTGCGATCAGCGAGTCCACGCCGTGGGGTGAATACTCGACCAAACTGCTGACACAGATGGTGGGCGGGGTCGCGCCCGACGTGGTGATGGTTGGCAGCATCTGGCAGGGCGAGTGGTTCAAGGTGCTGCTGGCGCTGGATGACGCGCTGGACGCGCACGGCGTCGACAACAGCAAGTGGGACGCAGACCCGTGGATGCAGTGCGGCAACGACGGCAAGATCTACTCGCTCTCGCAGGTCTACTGCCCCAACTGGCAGCTGGTGGTGAACAGGACGCTGGCCGAAGAGGCGGGCATCGACCTGCCCGACTGGGGAGACGACGGTCCGGCAGCGAACTACGACGAGTGGCGCTGGGATGACCTGGTCGAGCTGCTGAAGGCGACGACGAAGGTCAACTCGGACGGTGAGGTGGAGCAGTGGGGTCTCGCCAACAGCACGGCCGGCTTCGGTGCGACCGCGCTCTACTTCATGTACAGCAACGGCGCCCAGGCGCTGGACGACCTGTGGGGCTACCAGGAGACCGAGGCGCTGGTCGACTCGGAGGAGTCGGTACAGGCGTTGCAGGCGTACATCGACCTTACCCTGGTGGACAAGGTTGCGCCGACGCCGGCCGAGGCCAAGGCGGTGCAGGGCGGCCTGTTCAACGGGGGCAAGGCGTTTTGTTCGATCAGGCACCCGGGCGTGGGCGACCAGCGGGTCAACCAGGAGGCGTTCGGGCTGCTGTTCATGCCGGTGCCGTGGCGCGAGCATCGCGTGCAGATGATGGGAACGAACTCGTGGGGCGTGTGGGGCGGCGGCGAGAACACGGACGCGGCCTCGACGTTCGCGATCTGGGCGACGACGAGCGAAACGATCAGCGACTGGATCACGCCCAACATCAATCTGACCGGCTACGACATGCGGCGCTCGATCGACAAGCTGCCGGAGCTGCCCGAGGGTTGGATGCGCCGCTTCTACGAGGTCTTCCTCAGCCGGGACGAGCGCTTCACCAACCATCCGTCGGCGGCTGAGAACGTGCTCTGGAGGCCCAGATGGTACGGTCGCAAGGCGCGGTTCTTCAACGACACCATGAAGCGCGAGTATGACAAGGTCTTCCTCGGCGAGAAGTCGATGCAGCAGGCGATGTCGGACGCCAAAGCGGAGATCGACGCTGAGCTGGCAGCCTCCTAGGCGTCGACGGCACTGTCCCTTTCCCGGCGGCCGGCAGCGCGCCGGCCGCCGGTTACCCCTCTGAAACGCCGCCCACCCGCTGCGCCCGCGCAACGGACGCGGGCGGTCACAGTTACGCATGAACGTACTGGTTACCGGCGGCAGCGGCAAGATCGGCGGGTACGTACTGCGCGAGCTTCTGAGCGCCGGTCACACGGTGTCCAACTTCAGCCAGACAGCGCCGTTCGTCGAGCAGGTCCGCCACTTTGACGGCGAGATCACCGACCTTGAGCGGATGCAGGAGGCCTGCGCGGGGCAGGACGTCATCGTCCACCTGGCGGCGGTGCCGGGGCCCGGCATCACGACGCCGGAGCGGCTGATGTACGTCAACGACCGCGGGACGTTTACGGTGCTGGAAGCCGCGGTGGGCGCAGGCGCGCGCAAGGTGATCTTCGGCTCCTCGAAGGAGGCGATGAATACCGACTACCGGCGGCGCGCGACGCGGCCGCGCTACTTCCCGATCGACGAGGAGCACCCGGCCGCGCCGCGCAACGAGTACGGCATCAGCAAGCTGATCAACGAGATCATCTGTCAGCGCTTCAGCGAGAGCTACGGTATCCAGACCATCGGCCTGCGTATCAATCACAACTGGTATCTCGACCGGGCCGGCGCATCGGTGGCCGTGCGATCCGGCTGGAACCGGGAGCGCACGGTCGAGGAGCAGTGGGAGGGGTACAGAAGCTACATTGTCGACCCTGACCGCGGCCGCTCGAACCTATGGACGGTCACCGATGCGCGCGATGCCGCGCGGGCGTTCAGGCTGGCGGTGGAGAACGAAGAGATCGAACACGAGGTCTTCCTGATCAACGGCGCCGACACCTGTTCGCTTGAAGAGACGCCGGCCCTCGCCGCCCGCCACTATGCCGACGTGCCTTTGCGCCGGCCGCTGTCCGGCTTCGACAGCTTCGTCTCGACGGCAAAGGCGCGCCGCCTGCTGGGGTACGAGCCGCGTTACAGCTGGCGGCAGAGCGAATTTCGGGCTTGGATGGAGGAGCAGTCATGAGCGCAGCCGCGCCCGCCGCTGGGCAAAGAAGACGCCGGATGTCCCGTTTGCGCCTGCGCGAAGCCATTGACGGGTACATCTGCATCGCGCCGTGGGTGCTGGGCTTCATCATCTTCACCGCCTTCCCCATCATCGCCTCATTCGTGCTCTCCTTCAGCCGCTACACGATCCTCGACGCGCCCCACTTTATCGGCCTGGCCAACTACACAAAGATGGTGAGCGGCGACCCGCTGTTCTGGCAGTCGCTCAAGGTGACGGTTATCTATACCGTCTTGCTGGTGCCGCTGGGAACGGTTGGCGGGTACCTGCTGGCGCTGCTGCTGAACCAGACGGTCCAGGGGCTTGGCTTCTTCCGCACGGTCTTCTACCTGCCTGTGGTCACGCCGGCGATCGCCACCTCCTACCTGTTTGCCTGGATGCTCAACCCGGAGATCGGCCTCGTCAACAACTTTCTGGCCAGCCTCAACATCGAGGGACCGCAGTGGTTCGCCTCGCGCCAGTGGGTGATTCCCAGCTTCATCGTCATGAGCCTGTGGGGGCTGGGCGGTAACATGATCCTCTATCTGGCCGGCCTGCAGGGCGTGCCGACGGTGCTATACGAAGCGGCGATGCTCGACGGCGCCGGCGCGTGGGCAAAATTCCGCAACGTGACCCTGCCCATGACGTCGCCGGTCATCTTTTTCACCTTTCTGACCGGGATGATCGGCACCTTTCAGGTGTTCACGGGCGCTTATGTCATTACCGAGGGCGGTCCGGCTGACGCTTCTCTCTTTTACATTCTCTATCTCTATCAGAATGCCTGGAACTACCTGAAGATGGGCTACGCGGCCGGCCTGGCGTGGGTCCTGTTTGCAATTATATTTGTGCTGACGCTGATCTCGCTGCGCGTTTCGGGACGTTATGTCTACTACGAGGGGGCGGTTCGGTAGTGGCTAGTTTCTAGTTTTGAGTTTTTCGTTTTTAGTTGAGGGGGCGTTTTCTTTTGTTTTGGGGGAGTGAGAGCCTGGAGTTTAGCTGAGGTGCGATGACGATGGCGACGACGACACGAAGCAATGCGGGGAACGGCGGGATAGGCGGCTGGCTGCAGAATATGAGCCGGCGGCGGCTTGTCGGTCAGGTCCTTGTCTACATCCTGTTGGTCGCGGTCGGCTTCATGCTGGCGGTCCCGTTCCTCTGGCTGGTTTCGAGCTCGTTCAAGACGGAGACGGACGCGTTCCGCATCCCGCCAAGCTTCATCCCCAGGCCGGTCGAATGGGGGAACTACGCGGCGGGGTTGACCGATTTCCCCTTTGTGCGCTCGACGATCAACACGTTGATCATCGTTGTGTGGGTGATGGTGGGGACGGTGCTGAGCGCGAGCCTTGTCGCCTACGGCTTCGCGCGCGTGCGCTTCCCCGGCCGCACGGCGCTCTTCATCCTCGTGTTGAGCACGATGATGATTCCGACGCACGTCACCTTGATCCCGCAGTATCTGCTGTTTCGCGAGCTGAGATGGCTGGACTCGTTCAAGCCGTTGATCGTGCCCCATTTCTTCGGCGGCGGCGCCTTCTATGTCTTCCTGCTGCGGCAGTTCTTCCTGACGATTCCACTGGACTACGACGACGCCGCGCGCATTGACGGCTGCGGCACCTTCGGCGTCTTCTTGCGCATCATCCTGCCGCTGTCCAAGCCAGCGCTGGGTACAATGGCGATCTTCACCTTCATGAGCCAGTGGAACGCCTTTTTCGAGCCGCTGATCTATCTGAACCGTTTCGAGACGCAGCCGCTGGCGGTGGCGCTGACGACCTGGGTGCAGACGGCGCACGGCAGCACTTCGATGCACTACGTCCCATGGGTGGCGATCATGGCGGTTTCGACCCTGATCGCGCTGCCGCCGGTGATGGTCTTCTTCTTCGCCCAGCGGCATTTCATCCAGGGTGTGGTCGTGAGCGGGATGAAGGGATAGCGGATTGCAGCCAGTACCGACTTCCGAATCAGGAAAGGGCAAACGCCTGTGATTATCGACGCACATTTTCACATCTTCCCGCCGCTCGGCCGAGCAACAGCTGAAGAGGACCCGCTGCAGCCGCTGCGGATGAAGTTCTGGCAATATCACATCCGCGACAGCCGCCGCTTCCGCCGCGTGGCCGATGGCGAGACGGTGCCCGATCCCTTCCTGAATTGGGACTCCGACGACCTCAACGAGATGCCGGACGTCAACTTTCGCCTGGCCGACTTCGGCCGCGCCGAGATCACCGTGGACGGCGTCGACTACTACATACAGGCCTATCCGCCCAGCCTGATCAACTGCGAGGCGCAGCCCGAACGCATGATCGGCGAGATGGACCTCGTCGGCGTGGACATGGGCGTTCTGCAGCACGACCACATCTACGGCGCGCTGAACGACTACTACGGCGAGCAGATGCGGCGCTATCCCAACCGCTTCATCGGGCTGGCGCAGGTGCGGGAATGGGAGGCGGACCGGCCGGCCGAACACGAACGGCTGGAGCAGGCGGTGCGCGAGCAGGGCAACAAAGGACTCTATTTCAGCGTCGAGCCGTTCGCGCTGAGCAACTACGCCGACCACCTCGACGACGCCAAGTTCGAGCCGTTGTGGGATAAGGTGCGCGAACTCGGGATTCCCGTCTGGTGGTATCTGCACAGCCGCCAGCGCGACCGGCTCGGCGGCTACATGGAGCACGTGGCAGAGCTCGACCGCTGGGCCGCGGCGCATCCGGACATACCCGCGGTGCTCACGCACGGCATCGACCTCTTCGGCATACGCCGCGGCGGGGATGACCGCTACGAGATCCCCGAGGAGATGATGACGCTGCTCAAGCGCCCCAATATGCACGTCGAGGTGCTGTTCTGCGCGTTCTGGCCGGAGTACCCCTTTCCCGGCGCGCAGGAGATGATCAGGCGGCTGCGCGAGGAGATCGGCGTCCACAAGCTGATGTGGGGCACCGATATGCCCTACTGCTCCGGCTCGTGGTGCACATACAAGCAGGCGATTGACTACATACGGCTGCATTGCGAGTTCCTTTCGGCGCAGGAGAAGGCGCTGATCCTGGGCGACAATGCCGCCCGCATGTTTGGTCTTCTATAATCTGCGACGGAAATCTGTGACGGACCGCCGGTTCGACCGGAATCTGAAAATGGAGGCACAAAAATGGCTGTTAAGGTTGGAACAGGACCGGACTCGTGGGGCATCTGGTTCCCGGATGATCCGAAGCAGACCCCGTGGCATCGCTTTCTGGATGAGGCGGCCGAAGCGGGCTATGAGTGGATCGAGCTGGGCCCGTACGGCTATCTGCCGACCGACGTGCCGACCTTGCGCCGCGAGCTTGACAGCCGCGGGCTGAAGGTGGCGGGCACGTTCGCGATGGAGAGCCTGGAAAACCCGGAGAAGTGGCCGGAGCTTGAACGGCAGGTGCTGGGCCAGGGTGAGCTGCTGGTGGAGCTGGGCGCCAAGTTCCTGGTGCTGATCGACGGCATGTATTCGGACCTGATCACGGGCGAGCTGGTAGAGGAGACCGAGCTGGACAGCGACGGGTGGAAGCGTCTGATCGACACGACGCACAGGGTGGCCGACATCGCCATCGACAAGTTCGGCCTGCAGCTGGTCTTTCACCCGCACGCCGAGTGTCATGTCGAGTATACCGAGCAGATCGAGAAGTTCATCGAGGATACCGACCCGGAGCGGGTGGGGATTTGCCTGGACGTGGGGCATCATGCCTACCGCGGCGGGGACGCGATCGGGTTCATGCGCGATCATCACGAGCGCATCCCCTATCTGCACATCAAGAGCGTCGATCGCGAGGTACAGAAGCAGGTCGAGGCCTCGGGCGTGACCTTTGCCGAGGCGGTCAAGATGGATATGTTCGTCGAGCCGGAGCTGGGCTGGGTCGACTATCATGCATTTCGCGACGTTCTGCGCGATATCGGCTTCGACGGCTGGGCCGTGGTCGAGCAGGACATGTACCCGGCGCCGTTCGACAAGCCCCTGCCGATCGCAGTACGCACGCGCGCCTATTTACGCGATATCGGAATCGGGTAGGAGCATCAAGGCTGACGCCGGCGAGCAGCAGCAAGGAGTGGCTGGAAATGTTGACCAAGGAACAGATCGCCCACTTTGAAACATTCGGATTTGTCATCCGGCGGCACTGCTTCTCCGCGAGCGAAATGGAGGAGATCAGCCGCGCGTTCGATGATGTGCTGACGGAGGACCGGCTGGGGCAGCCGTTTGACGGGGCGGCGCGGCAGGGGGTGCTCGGCTTCATCGAGAAAAGGCCGCTGCTGAGCGGGCTGGTCGAGGACGACCGCATCTACCAGCCGCTCGAACAGCTGCTCGGGCCCGGTTTCGTCTGGATCGGCTCGGACGGCAACCTCTACGTCGGCGACACCGGCTGGCATCCTGACGGCTCGGTCCTTGATTACGGGCGCATCAAGGTCGCATTGTACCTGGACCCGGTGACAAAGGATACCGGCTGCCTGCGCGTCGTCCCCGGTTCGCACCGGCTGCCGTTGCACGGCGCGCTCGACCCGCTCAAAGGGCAGCGGCGCGATCCCGATCACCGGCCATTCGGCACCGACGGCAGCGGCGTACCCTGTTTCCCGCTGGAGTCGGAGCCGGGCGACGTTGTCTTCTTCAATCAGAACCTGTGGCATGCGGCCTTTGGCGGCAGGACGGGGCGGCGCATGTTCACGATGAATTTCGGCGCGCAGCCGTCAAAGGATACGCACATCGAATACCTGAAGCGGACATACGAGGGCAACCTGAGGCACGTAGAGAATATGCAGCACACGCAGTCGGGCCGCATCTACGAAGACGCGTTTCTCTACAGCGAAAGTCCGCGCATCCAGGGCATGGTGAGCAAGCTGGTGGAGTTGGGATTCAAGTAACGTGGGCAGGCGCCCCTGCGCTGAACGCTTACGTTCCCGAGTTCGGGGATCACGGAGAGGGGAAGTCCATGCAGGATTCGAGAAGTGCAATTTTGAGCGCGGACCCTTTGCTGAGCCGTTTCGATCCGCTGCCGCGCATCATTTATCACGACGACTTCAACCGCGGCCTGCGCGGCTGGGTGGAGCTGATCGGCAATTACGAGGACAGCCTGGACAGCATGTTGCCGCAATACGCCGATATGCGGCCGCCGATGCTGAGCAGCGGCACGCACTGGGACACGGGCACGCATGGCGGCATGCAGGGCACCTATTCGCTCAAGTTGGCGACGCGCCCGCGGGCCGGCGAAATCAGCGTTTCGATCAAACGCGTGACTTGGCGTCAGCGCGGGCCAATCCGGCTGGAGGCCTACTTCACCTTCAAACCGGAGGCAAGCGAGCTGCAGCTCTCGGTGGACGACGTGCGCTCGGTCGGCGTGCTGTTCGACCTGCAGGATGAGGAGTACCGCTGGATGCCGCACTGGCGCTATCTCAACGCCATGGAGGGCGAGCCGGCGCGCAAGTGGCAGTTCAAACGCAAGCGGGAGCCGTTCCACGACATCGGCGGCCGCAAGGAGACGGTTTCCCACTTTCACCTGGCCCCCAGCGGCTGGGAAGATGTGCCTGACTCGGGCCAGATTTTGTGCTACAATGAGGTCGCCACCAAGTACAATTGGTACTACCTGCGCATGGATCTTGACCTGGCCTCCCGGCAGATCACGCACTTGCAGTGCAACGATCGCATCCACGATGTCAGCGACGTAGGGCCGATGATGATCCCGGCGATGCCCAACCTGGACTGCATGCTCAACCTCGCGTTCTGGGTCGAGACGGACGTTGACAAGCGGGCCTTTCTCTACGTCGACTCGGTCCTGCTTTCGGGGGAGTGGTAGCGATGCTGCGCGAAAGTTACACAGCAATTGTCGAGCGCAGCGAGGAGTTACGCGGCGACTTTGCCACCGAGCCGTACGAGTGCGGCTGGGCGGGCGAGGCGATCTTCTTTGTGCGGACATTGGAGCGCGTGGGCAACCTCGAAGACATGACGCTTCACGTCCAGATTTCGGCGGACGGCATCCGCTGGTGTGACGAGGGAACAAGCGTAACGCTCGGCGGGGCGGAGGTTGTCTATTGCAAAGTGAGTCATTTCGGCAACTGGCTTCGTCTGGCCGGCAGGTTGCCGGACGGCGCCAGCATGAGGGCGATCATCGCGCTCAGCTTGAAGGCGTAACGTTTTACCGTCGTAACGGACATCGAACTCGACGAGGGGGTGAAACCGGAAAGAGATCATTGTGTTGGCGGATCATTCGTTTGCTCTGGTCTTTCACACGGCGCACCTTCATGGGCGCGACGTCGCAGCAGTCAAGGAGAAGAGGCAAAATGAAAGCAATCCGAAAATCCAAGGTAATGGTTGGGCTATTCGTACTCATGGCGCTGGCTGTGACGGCGGCGTGCGCGCCGGCGGCGGGCATGCCGGCCGCAGGCGAGGGCGAAGCCATGGCGGAATCGACCGCCTACATGCCCTGGTCGCCTGTATGGCGCGAACGGCCGGCGCTGGCGGCGGACACGCCGATGGCAGAGGAGCAAGTGCTGCGCTGGGGGACCTACTACAGCCAGCGCTATCCCTTCCCGTTCGAGACATCGGGCGGATACGCGGTCTCGGGCATGCTCAACATGGCCTTCGAGACGCTCTTCTGGATGAATGAGGATGGGAGCCTGGAAGGCCGGCTGGCGGAGGGCTTCAGCGCCAGCGAGGACGAGACCGTCTGGACGATCACGATCAAGGAAGGGATCTTGGCCGCGGACGGTGAACCGTTCACCGCCGAGGACGTGAAGAAGTCGATCGAGCTTCACGCTTCGCCCGACACCGGCTCGCGCGGCACCACCTACGCTCGCTTCATCAAGGGCTACGACGCCATGCGCGCCGAGGAGAATCCAGCCACCGAGCTGGAGGGCATCACCGTCGTCGACGATCTGACGGTTCAGGTCGAGCTGACGCAGCCGTTCCGCGACTTCGCCGCCATCCTGTCGCTGCCGCACCGCTTCCTCATGGCGGAAACGTCGCACTACAGCCCGCCGGCCGAGGATGAGACGCCCTGGTTCGTCGGCCACGGCGCGACCGGTCCCTTCATGATCGCGACCGAACCGAAGTGGGTCGGGCCCAACGAGCCGGAATCCTTCGAGCTTGTGCCCAATCCCAACTGGCGCGGCGACGCTCCCATCCTCGAAAAGGTCGCGCTCAAGTACTACTCAGACCCGCAAACCGCGCTGATCGCGTATGAGAACAACGAGTACGACGTTTCCGAGAAATATGGGCCGCTGGAGGCAGCCGAGCTGCTGGAACCGGGCCGTCCGACGAGCACGGAAATGTTCCCGTTCCAGTACGAGGTGAGCCGCAGCTTCTACATCGCGCGCGATCTGGCGCCGATGGATGACACCAAGGTGCGGCAGGCGCTGGCGCATGCGGTCGACTTCAAGGTGATCGCCGACACGCTGCTGCGCGGGATGTGGCAGCCGGCCTGCCAGCTGATCCCGATGGGCTGGCCGGGCTTCATCGACGGCGAGTGCCATACACCCGCTTACGATCCGGAGCTGGCCCGCCAGCTGATCGCCGAATCGAGCTACGGCTCGGTCGAAAACATGCCGCAGATCCGGCTGCACGTGGGTGAAGCCGGCTTTGGCGGCCAGGTCGGCCATCTGACGCGCATTGCGCAGGCGATGCAGCAGTACTGGAAGCAGAACCTGGGGCTTGAAGTTGTGATCGAGCGCTCGCGCGACGTGTTCCGGGCCAATCCGGAACTGTACCAGATCGTGCGCCGCTCCTTTGCAGCGCGCTACCCGGGTCTCTCGGCGGTGTGTGAAAACGCCTCGCCGATGGGAACCTACAACCGCTCGCGCGCCGAGTCCTGGGGCCCGCCGGACGCCGAAGATCTGTGCATGACAGCCGATTCGACGATGGACCTGGCCGAGGCAATCCCGCTCTATCAGGAGGCCGGGCGTCAGTTCTTCGCCGACGTGTACAGCATCGGCCACTTCACCGAGCCGGCCTACATGCTCGTCAAGCCATGGGTCAGCGATTGGAACTCTCTCTACGGCAGCCTGGACCACGGCGTACGCAATCCGGAGCATCTCTTCATCGCCGCGAAGTAGAAGGTCTGGCGGCGTGAAGTGACCTTGTAAGCGAAGGAAGCGCAGAGGAGAGAGAGCGTCTCTCGCATCTCTCTCCTCGCTCCTCTTTCCTCATACAGCGTTCTCATCCGGGTATCGAAATGTTCCTGTACACTCTTCGCAGGCTGGCGGCGCTGGCGCCGATCATTCTCATCGTGATGCTCATCACCTTCACGCTGGGCTACTTTGGTCCCATCGACCCGGTGCGCGCGGTGCTGGGAGAAGATTGGGAGGACGAACAGCGTTATGAAGAGGTCAAGAAGGCGCTCGGCCTGGACCAGCCATTCTTCATCCAGTTTCTTGACTATATGGGGTCGATGTTCGGCGGCAATTGGGGACAGTCTTTGTCGGCATTCGGCGGCGTCGCCAGTGACAGGGCGGTCAATGAGGGCCGTGGGGCAGGCTTCACCGGGACGAGCACCGGCGTACGCGAGATGGTCGTCAGCCGCCTGGGGATCACCGCGCAGCTGTCCTTCTGGGCGGTGGTCTTCCTCATCGTTTTCGCCATCCTGCTCGGCGTTCTGGCGGCCGTCAAGCAGAACACGGCCATCGACTACACGATCGTCACAAGTTCGATCATCGCCAGCTCGATTCCGGCCTACGTGATTGGACCTGTCCTGCTGATCATATTTGTACTCAAGATCCCCGTTTTCAAAACCGTCGGGGGATGGGATGGCATGTTCTCGCGCCAGGCGATCCTGCCGGCGCTCGTTCTGGCAACCGGGCCGATGCTTGTGATCGTACGCCAGACTCGGGCCGGCATCGTCGAGGTTCTCGGAAAGGACTTCGTGCGCACGGCCCGCGCCAAGGGCATGCCGGAACGGCTGGTGGTGGCGCGTCACATGCTGCGCACCGCGATGATTCCGGTACTGACCTCGCTGGGCCTGGTCACAAGCGGGCTGCTGACCGGCAGTCTCTTCGTCGAGCAGATCTTCAACATCCCCGGTATCGGTAAACTGGCGATTCAGACGCTCCTGTCGGGGGATCATCCGGTCTTTATGGGCGTGGTCCTCTTTCAATCCCTGATCATCGTGACTGTCAACCTGCTTACCGACCTCTTGTATGGCGGGCTGGACCCGCGCGTCTCCTATGATTGAACGCAGTGCACATGTGAGGACGCAAGCGGTGGGACGTGAGTATTCTCCGCTTGTGGCGTTGACCGGCGCGTGGGGGGCGATAGAGACTGCGCAGCGAAAATGCCGGATTCCAGACAGCCCTTGGAGTTATCAGAGTGACGGTTGAGGCAAGCACCCAGCACGATATCTTTGCAATGCCGGAGCAGCGCAGCCTGTGGCAGGATGCGCTGGAGCAGCTGATACGCAACCGCCTGGCGATCTTTGGCGTCTTTGTTGCCTGCCTGCTCGTCTTCATCGCCATCTTCGGTCCCTGGATATCGCCGTATGACTACACCGAACAGAATCTTTTCAGGATCAACGAGGGGCCCAGCATCGACCACTGGCTGGGCACCGACGGGTTGGGCCGCGATATGTTGACACGCATCCTCCACGGTGCGCGCACGGCCCTTCTGGTTGGCCTGATCGTCACGATCGGCACGACCGTCCTGGGCGTCGTGCTGGGCGCGGCGGGCGCGTTTCTCGGCGGCTGGGTCGACGCGATCGTGATGCGCCTGGCCGACATCACGATGGCTTTTCCCGACATTCTGCTGGCAGCGTTCATCAGCGTCGTCTTCCGCGAAAAGGTACTCGAAATGCAGCTCCATCTGCAGGAGCAGTACGGATGGACGATTTCGGAATCGAACCGCGTCTACCTGGACTACCTCGTGATCTTCGGGGCACTGACGCTGGTGCAGTGGTACGGCAAGGCGCGGCTGGTGCGCGGGCAGATCCTCTCGCTGCGCGAGAAGGAGTTTATCGAGGCGGAGCGGGCCCTGGGCGCGTCGAACTGGACGATTATCATCAGCCACCTGGTCCCCAACAGCCTGGGGCCGCTGATCGTCTCGATCACGGTCGGATTCGGCGGGGCCATGCTTTCGGAGGCGTCGCTCAGCTTCCTGGGCGTCGGCATCCAGCCGCCCGGCGCAAGCTGGGGGGAGATGATCAGCGACAACCTGGGGCAGTGGCGCTTCAATCCCCACCTGGTCGTGATGCCGGGCGTCGTGCTGGCGATCGTGGTGCTCGGCTTCAACTTCCTGGGTGACGGCCTGAACGATGCGCTCAACCCCGAGCAAAGGCGGCGTTGAAGCGATGACCACCGATGGCAGCTCCAGGCTGGACAGTTCGCTGACGAACGGCGCTGAACCGAACCGAGCCCCCTTGCTGCGGATCGAGGAGCTGCACACCCAGTTTGAGACCAAACAGGGCACCGTCCGAGCTGTCGACGGCTTGTCGCTGGAGCTCTACGAAGGCGAGGTATTGGGCCTGGTCGGGGAAAGCGGCTGCGGCAAGACGATGACCGCACTGTCGATTATGGGCCTGCTGCCGGGAAGCGGCCGCGCCGTGGCCGGAGAGATCAACTTCGAGGGAAAGAACCTGCTGCAAAGCAGCGCCGAGGAGATGAAGCGGATCCGGGGCGCCAAGATCGCGATGGTCTTCCAGGAGCCGATGACCGCGCTGACGCCGACGATGACGATTGGCCGCCAGATCAGCGAGGCGATGGAAATTCACCTCAATTTGAGCCGGCAGGAGGCGCGCGAGCGCGCATTGGAACTGCTCGCGCACGTCGGTATTCCCTCGCCGCGGGCCCGTTTCGACAACTACATCCACCAATTCAGCGGCGGCATGCGGCAACGGGTGATGATCGCGATCGCTTTTTCGTGCCAGCCGCGTCTGCTGCTGGCCGACGAACCGACAACCGCGCTCGACGTGACGGTGCAGGCTCAGATCCTGGACCTGATCAAACAGCTGGCGCAGGAATCCGGCATGACCGCGCTCTTCATCACGCACGACATGGGCATCGTCGCCGGCAGCTGCGACCGCGTCGCGGTGATGTACGCCGGCCGCATGGTGGAGGAAGGGCCGGTCGACGACGTGCTGCTGAATCCGCGCCACCCGTACACGCAGGGGCTGCTCGGTTCCGTCCCTTCGTTGGAGAGCAAGCCCGGCGACCGGCTGTTCTCGATCAGCGGGCTGCCGCCCGACCTGGTCAGCCTGCCGTCCGGATGCAAGTTCTGGCCGCGCTGCCCGCTGGCCGACGAACGTTGCCAGCAGGAAGAGCCGGTATTGGAACAGTACGGCGAGTCGCAGGCCGCGTGCTGGAAGGCAATACCGCTGCAAATGGGCTGACGCGCGCGATGCCTACCGAGAGAGACAGGAGCATGGACGAACAACCGCTGCTGAGCGTGCGCGACCTGGTCAAACACTTTCGCATGCCGCGGCGAAGCCTGGTGCGCCCGCCGGACGTTGTGCGCGCGGTCGATGGGGTGAGCTTCGATATCTGGCGCGGCAAGACGCTGGGCCTGGTGGGCGAGAGCGGTTGCGGCAAGACGACGACCGGGCGCACGATTTTGCAACTGATGCGGGCAACGTCCGGCTCGGTCGTTTTCAAAGGCGCCGAGCTGTGTGAATTGAACGACAAGGAACTGCGTCCGTTCAGAAAAGGCATGCAGATCATATTCCAGGACCCCTACGCCTCGCTCGACCCGCGCATGACGATCGGCAAAGCGATCGCCGAACCGTTGATGATCCACAAACTCAGCCAGTCGCGCGACGAGGCCAGGGCGCGCGTGCAGGAGTTGATGGAACGCGTCGGGCTGAACCCCTACTTCATCAACCGCTATCCCCACGAATTCAGCGGCGGCCAGCGCCAGCGCATCGGCATCGCCCGCGCGCTCGCGGTTGACCCGGACTTCATCGTCCTCGACGAACCCGTCTCCTCACTGGACGTCTCGATCCAGGCGCAGATCCTCAACCTGCTGCAGGACCTGCAGGACGAGATGGAGCTGACCTACCTGTTCATCGCCCATGATCTGCGCGTGGTGCGCCACATCAGCGACCGCATCGCGGTGATGTACCTGGGCCTGATCGTGGAGTTGGCCGCCGGTGTGGAGATCTACGACGAGCCGCTGCACCCCTATACACAGGCCCTGCTCAGCGCGGTACCGTGGACGGACCCGAGGCAGGCGCGCAAACACCAGCGCATCATCCTGGAAGGCGAGGTATCGAGCGCGGTCAACCCGCCCTCCGGCTGCCGCTTCCACCCGCGCTGCCCCATCGCCGAGGACCGCTGCCGCGACGAATCGCCGGCGCTGCGGGAAGTCCAGCCCGGCCACTGGGTGGCCTGTCACCTGGCGTGACGCAACTGCGAACGCTCATTCCACCGAAGACGGACAAGCCAGCCATGTATCAAAAGGACGGGCACTGTGCAGAGTCCAGGTAACGCGCCTGCGATCGGTCCAGAGACGCAGCTCTTCGTTGACGACGAGATCATCGGCGCCAAGCAGGGTGTGGTGCGCACGCTCCATGCGGCGCGCAAACTGGAGCAGCCGGTCCTGGCGCCGGACCGTGCCTGGGAAGGACGACGGGTCTACATCTACGGCGGCGTCGAGTATGACGAGGACGCGCGGCTTTTCCGCATGTGGTATATCACCCGCCTGGGACAGGGGCACCAGCGGCGGGCGCCCGGCCTGCGCTCGCGGACGGGCGATATCATCCTCTATGCTACGTCGGAGGACGGGCTACATTGGGTCAAGCCCAGCTTGGGCCGGCACGAGTTTGACGGCAGGCGCGACAACAACATTCTTCTCTTCGACAAGCACAGCCCGACGGTCATCGTTGACGCCGAGGCGCCGCCCGAACAGCGCTACAAGATGGCTGCCTGGGACTGGCAGGAGGGCAGGCACGGCTACTGGATTGCACATTCGGCCGACGGATTGAGCTGGCGCGAGTACGATGGCAATCCTGTTCATGTGGGCGCCGATGAAATCCTCGAATCGGTTACCGTCGCCCGCCACCCGCGCACAGGTGAGTATTTCGCCTTTCATCGCCGCTGGGGTTCGGTGCGCGGACACGTGCGGCGTCTTGTTGCGGTGGCCACGAGCCGGGACTTCAGGCGGTGGGAGAGCCACGGTGTCTGCCTGGCGCCGGATGAGCAGGATGACGCCTGGGCGCAGGATGACGGGCAGCGCACAGAATTCTACGGTATGTCAGGCTTTGTCTACGGCGGGCAGTTTCTGGCGTTCCTGCCCGTGTTCGATGTCATCAAAGACGCGCGCGGCGAATCCGGCATGCCGGCCTCGGTCGGCGCCGACGGCAGCGCCGGTCTGCACGCGCCGGTAGCGATTTCGAAGTCGGGGCTCGAGATCGACCAGGCGCCATGGGACGGCCCGATTGCGGTCCAGCTGGCGCACAGCCGCGATGGTCTCAACTGGCAGCGGTTCGAGGACCGTTCGCCGATCATTCCACGCGGCGCGGCCGGCAGCTTCGACGCCGGCTGCATCCTCTGCTCGGCCGACCGACCAATCGTTCACGGCGACGAAGTCTGGCACTACTATACCGCGGTCAATACGATGCACGGGGGCCCGATGCCGCCCAAGACGATCTCGATCGGGCGCGCGGCGTGGCGACTGGACGGCTTCGTCTCGCTGGACGCCGGCCATTTCGGCGGCGTCGTGGAGACGGTCCCACTGCCAGCGGCGGGCAACCGGCTCGTTGTGAATGTGGACGCCGCGGCCGGCAGCCTGGCGGTAGAGCTCTTGTCCGCCGAAGGCAACGCGCTGGCGGGGTACACCCGCGCCGATTGCCAGGCAGTTCACGCCGACAGCGTGCGCCATACCGTACGCTGGAACGGTAAGGCGCAGCTGCCCCGCAGCGAACCTTTTCGCCTGCGATTTCACCTGCAGGACGCCAGTCTCTACAGCTTTCGCATTGAAGAAACGGATGCCGCATGAATGGGATATGGTTTTTCGACGACTGGATGCTCGAACGCCGCGACTGCCTTGAGCGGGTGTGGGGCAAGCCGGCCTTCGTGAAGGAGATCTTCTCCGAGTTCTATCCGCCGGACTGGGACGGCTACGGCGGCTATCCGACCGCCTTCTACGACGAGCGGTTGGGAAAGTACGCGCTCTACCTGGTCGCGTTTCCGGGTAGGGGGAGCCGCGACCGCACGCCTGGCATAAGCGCGGGCGAGTTCCAGTTCCGCCTGCTGACCGACGACCCGTACAACTGGCCCGACCCGGTCTACGAACCGGCGGGCGAGCTGGCCTGGCAGCGGTTCCGGGATGTAACCATCGATCAGGAGGGCGCGCCGATCTGGGCGCACGCCGTGCATTCGCTGGCGGGCACGCCGCTGGCGGAACGGGGCTACGCGTCGGCCGTGTTGGACGTGGAGAATCACCTGACCTGGGGCGGCTTTTCGGAGGACGGCGTCCGGTTCACGGTCGACCGCTCAGGTCCCTGGCTGGACCCGGGCTCCGACATCGCCGGCGACATTTTGTGGAACCGGGAGGCCGAGCTCTACCAGCTGTTTGTGCGGCCGGTATACGGCGACCGGCGCGTGGCGATGTCGACCACGGCGGATTTCAAGCAGTTCACGCGCCCGGTCACGATCATGCAGCCGGATGCCCTCGACCGCGTCGGGACGGAGCTGTACGACATGCCGCCGCGGCCGTATGAGGACTTCTACATCGGCCTCCTGAACATCATGACGACCGACCGTTTCGAGGAGGTCAGCCTCAGCAGCAACTGGCCGCAGATCAAATACTTGGGGCGTATGGATACGCAGCTGGCCTACAGCTACAACGGGCTGAACTGGTACCGAACCGAGCGTGAGCCTTTCATCGGCCTGCACGACTACGGCCTGGCGGGCGGCGGCTCCGCCTACGGCAAGGAGATGCTGCGCACGCGCGATGACAAGCTGCTCTTCTTCGTCATCAGCGATTACGGCGGCCACGCCGCGCGCGTCGACAAGGAGACCGACTGGCCCTACGGCGCCGGCTACCGCAGCCCGATGCTCTACGAGATGCGCCTCGACGGCTTCTGTTCGCTGAAGACCTGGGGCCGCGAGGGCGTGCTGCGAACCAAGGTGATCATCCCCCACGCCGGCGACATGCAGCTGAACGTGCGCACAATGAAACACACCGGAATCCGCGTGCAGATGCTCGACGGGATGACCGCGCAGCCGATCCCCGGCTACACGTGGGAGGAGGCGGAAACGATCAGCGGGGACCATCTGTATGCGCGGCCGCGTTGGCGGGAGCGGGAGGATATTGGGGAGTTGGTGGGGCGGCCGGTGCGGGTGGAGATCTCGTTGCTCGAGGCGGAGTTGTTTGCGATCCGGGTGGCGTGTGATGTGTATAATGCGTGTGAGCCGCTGGGGTCGCTGTGGTGAGGGGGGTGTGGAACTGCGTTGTGACTTGTTTGGGATTTGGGGATGGATGGGCTTGTGAGAGGCGGCGAGACATATTAGGGCTCGTTGACATTTGTCTGAACTGTGATTCATCTGATTTATGTGATGGACATGATTAACGGCACTAGTTCCATGAGCGGGCTTCGTTTACGAGAATCTGGTGAATCAGGGTCCAAACTGATTTCAGACAGCCGGTAGATGTCTCCTGTTTGAATGATCTTCTGAAACGTCAACGAAACCTAGTTTCAGACTGAATCGGAATTAGATCGATATCAGAGGATGAAGGTCGATGAAGAGTGAAGAGACGGATGACGTCGTAGATCCCAGGCAGAAGACTTGGGATGAGTTTGTAAGGAAAGCAAACAAGCTCATTGACTCCGGCGAGTTGGAAAAGCAAGAGGTTGAATACAAGCTCGAATTAGGTTGCGAGTTTGCCAAAGCACGAAAATCGGTACTAAGCGATGCCAATGATTGGTCAGATCGGCTGAAAGATGGTCTCGCTAACCGAGAAGGTCACCCCATGACCTTCTACATGAGAGATGACCTCAGAAAATGGGTCGATCAGTCCCCGAGCGACGCGTTGGAAGCATTAAGAACACTCTGGAAACGGGGGAACTCGACCGTTTCTGAGCGGATTCGCTCTTTTTGCGGCCTACTCCCCGATTCAGTTATACACGGTTTGGGAACCCGAATAAGGCTTACATCTGTATTGTTGATGGGGTTAGACGTTACATGGTGCCCGCCCTTTGCGACGGAAACGTTTAAGAAGGCATACAGCCAAACCGGATATGATCCTCCTGACCGGAACGCGGATGAGGCCGAGTTGTATGAACATGCCCTTGGATTCCTAGACCAGTTCCTCAAGGAAGCGCGGGCACGTGGAGTTTGTTTGCGCCACCGACTTGATGGACAGTCAGTAGTTTGGCATTGGCGGAAGCTTCCTGATGATCTGCCCCGGTTTGGCTTACCGGTCCCTAAGTGTCCGAACGGTGTGGAGATCGAAAACGGCCACGACGGCTGGGATGCATTTGCCCGGCGCGTCTATGGGCTTACCACATCTGATGGGTGGAATAAACAGCAGATAGCTCCCAAGCTGGAGATTGAAGACATGGCTAGACTGGCGCGAACTGCGGTACTTGCTGATGCCGACAATTGGGCTGATTTGGTAAAGAGAATATTCACTAGTGAATACGTTTTTTTCATTGATCGCGAAAAGGTCCGTGCTTGGATCGACAAGTCTCCGGAAGACGCGTTACAGGCACTTAAGGCGAGTTGGACGGAGGGCAGCTTGTCCGTGGAACAGCGAATCCATGCGTTCTGCGAGCGATTCCCAGAGGAAATTATAAACGGCAAAGGATCACGTTTGACCGTAGCAGCCAACTTGCTGGCGGCGTTTGAAACTAAGCAGTTCCCACCCTTCTCAAAAAAAAAGTATGATGATGCATACAAGCAGACCGGATGGGACGCGCCCGACCAGAACGCAGATGAAGCCGAGCTCTATGACCATGCCCTTGGCTTCCTTGACAGATTCATTGAGATGGCGCGGTCGCAGGGGGTGGACCTACGACACCGCCTCAACGCATTTGCTGTGGTATGGAACCTTGTCGACAGTTTACCTAAAATCAGTACGCAACCGGTAGAACCCTTGTCTTTACACGCGCTTGCCGACGAATTGCATCTACGTCCCAACTTTCTCGAAGAGGTCTGCACTTTATTGGAGGACAAGCGTCAGGTCATCTTCCAAGGTCCGCCGGGCACGGGCAAAACCTACGTTGCACAGGCGCTTGCGAAGTGCCTTGCAGTTTCTGAAGAGCGGGTTACGCTTGTGCAGTTCCATCCCTCTTATGCTTATGAGGACTTCGTGCGGGGCTTTCGGCCAGCGCTCATTGATGGTCAGGCTGGATTCCAGTTGCAGGATGGACCCCTGTTGCGAGCCGCTCGGAAGGCAGAGGCGGAACCCCACGTAGAGCATTTTCTCATCATCGACGAGATTAATCGGGGTAATCTCGCCAAAGTATTCGGGGAGTTGTATTTTCTGCTGGAATACCGCGATAAGAAAGTCCGGATGCAATACCAGTATGACGACGAAGATGAGTTTTCGTTGCCTGAAAACCTCTACATTATCGGCACTATGAACACGGCCGACCGCTCCATCGCGCTAGTAGATTTGGCGCTGCGCCGCCGCTTCTACTTCATCGAGTTTCACCCTGATAGCGAACCAGTGAAAAGTGTTCTTGGCCGCTGGATAGAGGAAAAGGCGCCCGACATGAGGTGGGTGGCCAAAGTCGTTGAAGAGGCCAATAGGCTGTTGGAGGAGGACAAGCACGCCGCCATCGGGCCGAGCTACTTTATGAAGGAATTCCTTGATGAGAAGACTGTGGAGCGGATATGGAAGCACAGCGTGCTCCCGTACATTGAGGAACGTCTCTTTGGGATCGACAAAGACCTTGACGCATTTGACCTTGACACACTTAAGGACAGAGCGATTCAGGTCCTGGAGCAAGAGAAGAACAGTGGGCAGGCCGTTGACGCAGAAGGAGACGGCACACCAAACTGATGCTTGAAGTCAACCTGCGGGAGTACGCCACCAGTCAACATGAGCTTTCAGTCGACCAACTCGAAGCACTGTTGCAGGAGTCGAAGAACCTTCACCTTTCGGTCGAACCGGTCGAGGGTAAGAAGGGAAGCTACAATCTGACAGCCGGCTCTACGGTTGGTGCGCTGGAGATTGGCGATTTATCTGTGCTCATTAGACCGAAAATTGGGATTCCACGGTTACTTTCCTTATCCTGCTATGCTTTGAGCAACTACAAGCCACAGGACAAACTGTTCGACTTTCAGGAGGCAAAGGAACTTCCCGAGATACTGGCAATGGCCCTGGTCACGGCCGCCCGTCGTGCCTTCGGGCGCGGCCTTTTGCGGGCCTACCAGACCGAGGAAGACGCCCTCTATACAGTACGCGGGCGCATTCAGCTCAGCGAGCAGATCCGCCGCCGTTTCGGCATCCCGCTGCCTGTCGAGCTGCGCTTCGATGAGTTCACCGAGGACATCCTGGCGAACCGGTTGGTAAAGGCGGCGGCATCAAGGCTTGGCCGCATGACGCTGAGGTCGGCTGAGGCGCGGAGAGGGCTGGGTTGGATCGCAGCGGTGCTTGAGAACGTGTCGCTGCTGGAGTTCCGGCGTAGTCGGGTGCCGGAGGTTCGCTTTGACAGACTGAATGAACACTACGAGCACGTTGTGGGGCTTGCGCGGCTGATCCTGCTTCACAGCGAGTTCGAGTTTTTCCGAGGGGATGTGCGGGCCACCGGCTTCCTGATCGATATGAATAAGCTCTTTCAGGAGTTCGTTATCCGAGCTCTGCGCGAGGCTCTGAACGTCTCCGCGCGTACGTTGCGGGAAGAAAAGGTCGATTGGCTTGATAAAGGGGAAAAGGTACGGATAAAGCCTGATTTGGCATGGTGGGAAGACAGCACGACGTGTACATTCGTGGGTGATGCAAAGTACAAGAATATCACCAACAGCCGCGTACCAAATTCTGACTTATATCAACTCCTGGCTTACGCCACGGCCCTAGATCTTCCGGGCGGGTTGCTCATCTACGCGAAAGGCGAGGCCGAAACTGGGACGTACACAATCCAGCACACTGACAAGCGATTGAAGGTCGCCGCCCTCGACCTGTCCGGCACGCTTGAGGAGATACTTGAACGCGTAAACGAAATTGCGGACCATGTCAGGACATTACGCCGAGAGGCCCTTTATGCACGTTCAACCGCCAAAATGATCTATTTGAAACCAGTGCCAGCCTCTCTCCACCAGCCTCCGATCACGAACTGATGAGTGAACACATGAGCCAGACAGAACAGGTACGCGACATCGGCGGGCACAAGGAGCTCTTTATCGACGAGGCGGCGATCGCATCGATGCGCAACGTGCGGCTGACGATGAACGCGCCGTACCAGGACCACGAGCCGGTCCTGCTGCCGGAGGCGCCGTGGGAATACCGCCTCCATCCCTACGCGACGGTGATACGGGAAGGCGACACCTTGCGCCTGTGGTACCTGGCCTACGAATGGGACCCGCCGGCGGGCGTGGAGCTGCCGGAGAGCGGCACGCCGGAGGACGCGGCCATTTTCTGGCGGCACACGCGCGGCCGTCTCTGCTACGCCGAATCGAGCGACGGCGTACACTGGGAGCGTCCCAACCTCGGCCTGGTGCAGTACCGGGGCAGCGGCGACAACAACATCCTGGCGCCGGCTGCGCATGACCCGGTGCAACAGCCGGGCTGGAACGGCGGCACCGTTTTCAAGGACCCGACCGCGCCCCCGGAACGCCGGTACAAACTATGGAGCCAGATATCGGTGGCCGAGGAGGGCAAGTCGGGTCTGTCGGGCTTCCATTCGCCTGACGGACTGCGCTGGACGGCGTGCGCAAACAACCCGGTCTCCGGCCATTGCGATTGCCTCAACGTGGCGTTCTGGGATGAACGAATCGGGCAGTACGTGGGCTACTCGCGCCTGTGGACGGCGGACAGCCACGGTGACCGCTACCGGGCAGTGCGGCGGCTGGTGTCGTCGGACTTCGAGCAGTGGGAAGACTTGGGCGCGGTGCTGGCCGCGGACGAGGTCGACCTGACGCTGCCGGTTAAGCGGGAGCGACAGAGCCGCCAGATCATGGACTTTCACGGCAACTGTGTCTTCAAGTATCCTGGAAGCGCGGACGTCTACCTCGCGCTGCCGGAGGTCTGGTGGCACTGGTCCACGAACCCGTTTCCAGCTGCGGGCCGGGACCAGGAGAGGATGGGCGGATTCCCGGATACGGTGGACGTGCAACTCGCCACCAGTCGCGACGGGATCAAATGGCAGCGGGCCGGCGGGCGCAACCCCTTCCTGCGCCTGGGTCCGCCGGATGCGGCTGATTCCAAGATGATCTACGCGTTTACGCAGCCGGCGCCGGTCGGAGATGAGCTGTGGATCTACTACGGCGGCTTCCGCTACGGGATCAGCGACAAGGTCGCGCTGAAGCGGGGGGCATTCTTCCGGGCGCGGCTGCGATTGGACGGCTTCATCTCGGCCGACGCGCCATACGAAGGGGGCGAGCTGGTAACCGTGCCGCTGCGGTTTCAGGGCGACCAATTGAGGCTGAACGCCGACACGAGCGCGGGCGGCGCAATCCGAATCCAGATAGAGGACGCGGACGGCGCGCCGCTGGCGGGCTACGGACTGGACGAAGCCGACGAACTGAACGGCAACTCGGTCCGCCATGTCGCCACCTGGGAGGGCAGGCGACACGTAGGTGAACTGGCGGGTCGCGCAGTGCGCTTGCGCTTCGTGATGAACGGTTGTAAGCTTTATTCTTTTCAGTTTATGGATCAAAATCAATAGGTACGTTCAGCAGCCAGGAGAATTCGGGATGGCCACTCGGGGTACGGAAGCGGAGAAGGCGAACTCCATCGGCGAGGAGACGCAACTCTTCGTCGATGACGCTGTCATCAGCGCCAAGCGCGGCGTGGTGCGCACGCTCCACCAAGCCAAGAAGCTGGAGGAGCCGGTGCTACTGCCTGACCGACCGTGGGAGGGGGATCGGGTCTACATCTACGGCACGGTGCATTACGACGCGGACGCGCGGCAGTTCCGCATGTGGTACCTGACGCGGCTGGGGCGCGGGCAGCAGCACCGGGCGCCGGGCCTGCGCGAGCGGCAGGGGGACATGATCCTTTACGCCACTTCTGAAGATGGCATCCACTGGGAGAAGCCGGAGCTGGGACTGCACGAGTTTGACGGCTCGCGGGCGAACAACATCCTGATATTCGACAAACACAGCCCGACCGTCATCGTTGACGAAACGGCCGACCCTTCGGAGCGCTACAAGATGGCCGGGTGGGACTGGAGCCGGGACCAGTTCGGCTACTGGGTCGCCCACTCCGCCGACGGCCTGGTCTGGAACGAGTACGACGTGAACCCAGTCCTGATGAACACCGAGGAAACGCTTGAGGCGATCACGGTGGCGCACGACCGGCGGCGCGGCGAGTATTTCGCATTTCACCGGCGCTGGGGCGATATTGGCGGATTCGACCGCCGGCTGATCGCCGTATGCACGAGCCGGAACTTCCTCGACTGGAGCGATCCCGAACTGATCATCGTCAGCGACGAACAGGACGACGCCTGGGTCCAGGACCCTCAGCAACGGGGCGAATTCTACGGAATGTCAGGCTTCGTCTATGGCAGCCAGTTCCTCGGCTTTCTGCCGGTGTTCTATGTCATGCGCGATCTTCGGGGGCAGACGGTGGGCGCGGAGCAGAGCCCCTGGGACGGACCGATCGACGCGCAGCTTGTGCACAGCCGCGACGGGCGCACGTGGGAGCGATTTTTCGACCGGACGCCGATCATTCCGCGCGGAGGGCCGGGCAGCTATGACGCCGGCTGCATCCTCTGTTCGGCCGATCGTCCCGTCAACTGCGGCGACGAGACCTGGCACTACTATACTGCCATCAACACGATGCACGGCGGGACGTTGCCGCCGAAGAGGGCCACGATCGCCCGCGCGGCGTGGCGACTGGACGGCTTCGTCTCGCTCGACGCGGGGCATTTCGGCGGAACCGTGGAAACCGTACCTCTCAGCCTGCCGGCGGGCCAACTCGTAGTGAACGCCGACGCCTCGCAGGGCGGCTTGGCGGTCGAGCTTCTCGCCGCGGATGGACAGACGCTGACGGGTTATTCGAGTGAGGACTGCGCGGCGATCCGGTCGGACAGCGTGCGCCATGCCGTTCGCTGGCGGGAACAGCAGCAACTGCCGGCAGGTGAGCCCGTGCGCCTGCGCTTTCACCTGGACACGGCCCAGCTCTACAGTTTTGGCGTTGTGGCGGCAGATTGACAGCGAGTGGAGGAGGGGCCGCGCTTCCGCGACAGGAGCGGGGGCTTGTCATACTGAAAAATTTCGCAGACTTGACCGGTCGCCTGTAAGGTGATATTGGAATCAGGCCAGAAACCGGCAGATAGGAAGGAGGGTGCGATGCCTTCGGCGCGAGAAGAATATCTGTTTGACTTGCGCGGCTACACAGTGATCCGGCAGGCGCTCGACGCCGGGCATGCGCGTGCGGTCAACGCCTGGATCGACGCCCTGCCACCGCTTGAACAGGAGCAGTGGTACGGCAATGTCTACGTCCACACCTATGGCGGCGTGGACGGTACAAATCTGCAGGACATCATCGAAGGCGGCGAAATATTCGAGCGGCTGATCGACCACCCGGCCTGGCTCGATCATGTGCGCCATTTTCTGGGGCCGTCGACCAAGCCGTTCATGCACGAGGCGCTTTTGAACATTCGCGATGCGGGCGGGTATATTGGCGTACATTCGGGCGGACATTATAGTGACCATCACCAGCGAAGTGGGCGCCGCAACGGCCAGTGGGTGTGCAGTATGTTGTCGCTGTTGGTGCCTCTGACCGATGTGGGCGCAGGGGACGGCGCGACGATCATCGTGCCCGGCAGCCACAAGTCGGACTTTCCGCATCCCCTGCAGAAGTCCAACGGCGGGATAACGCAGGAGCCTGGGGACATCATCGAAGACGCGGTCGAGATCCACCTGAAGGCCGGTGACGCGCTCCTGTTCAATGACGCGCTCTGTCACGGTTCCACGCCGCGGACCAACCCAGGCCAGCGGCGCATGTTCGTCTTTCGTTACGTTCCCACGCTTCTCGGCCACCGTTTCGGCTATGTACCGTCGGCCGAGTTGCTGGCGCGTCTGACGCCGGAACAACGCGCCATCGTGCAGCCGATCGTCCCCAAGCAGCGACCAATATCCGGCGCCTGAGTAAACCAGAAAGCCCGATTTGGGCTGAGTGAAGCAGTTCACAGCCACCTGACAGGAGGGCATCCCCATGACTACCGTTGAACAACCGATCAAATCAGGCATTTTCATTATGCCGTTCCATCCGCCGGACAAACCGTTGGCACAGTGCTACGAAGAGGATGTCGAGTTGGCCGTGAGAGCTGAAGCGCTCGGATTCGACGAGTTCTGGATTGGCGAACATCACACGATGAAGTACGAGGCGATCGTTGTGCCGGAGGTCTTCATCGGCCGCGTTCTGGGCGAAACGGAGCGCATTCGCCTTGGCCCAGCCCCAATCTGCGCCAACCTGCATCATCCTGCATATCTGGCCACCCGCCTCGCCTTTCTCGACCATCTCTCCAATGGGCGGCTCAATCTCTGCTTCGGGCCAAGCGGAGTTACAACTGATTACGAACTCTACGGCCTCGAGCCGAAGCAGGGCGGAGCGATGACAGTTGAAGCGATCGATGTCATGCTGAAGCTGTGGTCGTCGGACCCGCCTTACGAGCACAACGGCCAATTCTGGCAGTTCTCGCTCAAAGAAAACGTCAACGACGAATCCCAGATCGGCTTCATCCACAAGCCGCTGCAAAAGCCCCATCCGCCAATTCTCATGCCGGGTGTCGCCCGCAACTCGTATAGCCTGCGAATGGCGGGGGAGTACGGATTCGCGCCCTATTCGGCTGCGCTGGCCGCGGGCAACATGCTGGCAGACAATTGGGAGACCTACGAGCGCAGTGCAGTTGAGGCAGGCCGGCAGCCAGACCGGGCAAACTGGAGGGTGGCGCGCGCCATTTTCCTGGCCGATACGACAAAGGAGGCTGTCGAACGCGTGCGCACCAATTCGGTCGGGCAGAACTTCGAATACATCGCAAACCTGCTCGATATCAGTCTAGGCAGGGACCTACTCAAACGAGACCCCTCAATGTCGAACGCGGATTGCAACCTGGATTACTGGTTGTCCGAACAGATTATCGCCGGGGACGTGGACCATGCGCTCGAACGCCTGCTGGCGCTGATGGACGAGTGCGGTCCGATCGGCACGCTGGTGCTGATGGGCTTCGACTGGGACGACAAAGAAAGCTGGCTGCGCAACCTTGAGCTGTTCGCGACCGAGCTGATGCCGGCGTTGAACAAGGCAGTGGCGGGAAACGGGAGCAGTTCTGCGGGGAACTGATTTACGCAGGAGCAAACTTCCTTCCGACCAGATATGCGGCTGGATTCGATTGGAATTTCAAATGACCACAGGGGAGCAAAATGAAACTCAGCCCTCAACAACTCCAGTTTTTTGAAACCTTTGGCTATCTGCACTTCCCTGGACTGGTAAAGGACGAGGTCGACTGGATCATCGAGGAGTTCGAAGCCATCTTTGGCGCCAGCGGCCAGGTACATGATGGGACACAGCGCTCTTGCATTGTACCGTTCATCGACCAGCGCGAGCGTCTGTGTACGTTGCTGGACCACCCCAGCATCGACGGGCTGATCAGCAGCATCCTCGGCCAGGACTTCAACTATCTCGGCGGCGACGGCAACTTCTACACCGGCGACACGCGCTGGCACAGCGACGGTTTCCACTCAATCGGCAAATACCTGAAAGTTGCCTTCTATCTCGACCGGCTTACTTCGGATTCAGGCTGCCTGCGTGTAATCCCCGGCTCGCACCGGGTGGACGCGGAAAGCTGGTCGGCCCGCCAGGCGCGCGAGGCGCCCGATCTGTGGGGAATCCCGCAGCAGGCGGTGCCACACCTGGCGCTGGAGACGCGTCCGGGGGACGTTGTCGCCTTCAATCATAACCTGATGCACGCTTCGTTCGGAGGGAGCAGCGCGCGGCGCATGTTTACCATCAACTGCTGCGCCTACTGCCACTCGGAAGAGGAGATCGAGGAGTTGGAAAAATTCGTTGCCGGCGGGGCCCGCTTCTGGAAGGAACAGGTGCACTCGGAGATCATGCGCAGCACAGCGTCGCCCGCACGAATGCGCCATTTGCAGCAAGTAATGAACCACGAGAGCCATCTTCCGGCGCTGGCCGCCAAGGCACGTGCTGAGATGGCTGAGCCGGCTCGCGGATGACACGATGACAGCCAGGATCAGAGTTGGCGTAGTCGGCTGCAGGGTCGGTCGAACATGGGTCGCGGGCGCACGCGCCGGCGATGACACCGTCGCGTGGGCGGTCGCCGACCTGAACCAGGAGTTGGCGCACCAGGTGGCGCACGAAAACGATGTGCCAAGGGTGTACGGCGACTACCGGGAGCTGCTGGCCGACGACGAGGTCGAGGCTGTCGGAATCGCTACCGCGCCCGATGTGCGCCAGCCGATGGTAATCGACGCGCTTAAGGCTGGTAAACATGTGCTGGTGCAGAAGCCGCACGGGCGCAACGCATCCGATGTCAGGGAGATCAACGCGGTCGCTGCGTCGACCGGAAAAACGCTCGTCTACTCCTACTTTATGCGGCATGAAGCCGAAAACATGCGAAGCCGCCGCCTGATCGCCGGCGGCCGCATTGGGCGCCCCTATCATGCCCGCGTCCACTATCACTATCGCGAGCGCGGCGTCGACTTTGAGCCGCCGCCGGGCCGGGAATGGCTGTACCGGTGGGGTCTGAAGGGAGGCGCACTCGGACAGCACGGGCTCGCACTTCCTCGACCAGGCCTGGTTCCTGATCGGTTGTCCCCGGCCGCAGTGGGCTTTCGCCGTCAGCCATAGCGCCTTTCCGACAACGCTGGAAGTGGCGCGCCACTCCGAGGACTATTTGAGCTTCCTGGTGGGCTGCGCCGGCGGCATCACGATCCAGATGGACACTTCTGCGGTCATTTCCACCTGGGCGGACCGGTCGTGGGACCTGCGCCTGCGCATTTTGGGCACGGCAGGGACGATTGAATTCGAGTCGGTCTCAACAGCGGGGGGAAGCAAGCGGAGTGGCACGCGCCGGCTGCTGGACGCCATCTACACCGAAGGAGACAGTTTCGTCGACGAGTATGTAGCGCACGGCGATGGCGACTTCGATGCTGAAATCCGCGATTTCGCCGGCGCGATTCGCGGCGAGAATCCGCCCGACGTCTCTCCCGACGATGCGCTTACATTTATGAAGTTATTGGATGCGATATATCTGAGCGCGGAGACAGGCGAGAAGGTGCAGGTAGAAGAGTAGGAACTTCCTTGAGGTATCGAGCGGTTGGCGGCCTTCTTGGAATCTGGCCGCCAACCGCGTTATTGCAGCGAATGGGCGAGAGGAAGGCTGTCAACCGCGCGACGGCTCAGCCATCGTCTTTCTAAGTTCACGCGTCAGGTCGGCCAGGTGGGAATCGTTGGCGCGGACCTGCTCGAGATGCACCATGCGCTCGGGTCCGGCCGTCCTGATCATCTCCTCGCCGTGGATACGGTCGATCCAGAAACGCGCCTCGCTGCCGAGAACGGTGCGCAGCTCCTCGAGTCGGTCCTCAGGATAGCGGCACGAGAAGTTCATCGTGTACATCCGCCGTCGCCCAGAACCGCCGAACGCGGCATGTTTGAGATTGTGGTTGAAGACAACGATGTCGCCAGGCGTGGTCTCAAGGGCCAGCGCCGGAACCTCGCTTCCTTCATTGCCCCAGATCTTGCCGCTCTCCTTTATCTCGGTCTCAACGGCATCGGCATAGGAGTCGCCAACGCGGTGACTGCCGGGGATGATGCGCAAGGCACCCGTCTCGCGCGTCAGCGGATCGAGATAGAAGGCGATCTTGATGCTGAGAATTCGGTTGGGCTTGTAGCCGTCGGAGTGCCAGCGGGTGTCACCGGTGTAGAAGTTTCCGTCGCCGCTGGTGTAGTTGAAGTCGTCCCCGCAAATGCTGGCTGCGATGTCGTGGATGCGCGGGTCATCCAACAGGGAGCTCAGATACTCATTCCGATCGGGGAAGGGCAAGATACAGGAACGCTGCTCGCCATCATGTTCCTCTCCGTGGTGACCGCCGCCGTGCTCCGCCCAGACCCTCTCGAACTCTTCTATGATCCTATCAACACAATCTGCCAATAGCCCCGGAAAATAGAGGTAACCGAACGTATCGAAGAATGCCATCTGCTGCTGCGTGAGTCGCGTCGTGCCCATCGTGCTTCCTCCTTTGTCTATTGGATGGCCGCCCTGGAAAGGCGCCGCGAACCGTTCTCCATACAGGTTCCTTATACAATACTTCGTATACCGGATCAAGCCGCCGGTATCATAGCGGTGCGCTCCATGATTCTTCGCTCGTTATAAGCGCCAGGACGGCGAAGTTCCACCCGGCCAGCTCAGGCAGCATGGCAAACGCGTCAACCTGTGCGTGCGCCAGCCCCGCGCACAAAGCCGCGAGCAAACCGACCTGAACCCATGCGCAGGGCCTGCGCCATAAGCGTTTCAGGTGATAGATCAACCAACCAAGCAACGCGGCCAGCCATGCCAGCCCAACGACGCCCCATCCGGTGGCATACTCCAGCCAGACGGAGTGAGGGTGCAGCAGGTTGGGGTCTGCCGAGGGCGAGGGCTGCATGAAGGCCGGATAGTTCCAGAAGTAGCCGCCCGGGCCCACACCCAGCAAGGGGAACTCCGTCCACAAGTTCCAGGCGTCCCGCCAAATCGCGAGACGCGTTTGCAGGGTCGCGATGTTCAGTATCCGCTCACCGTAAAGGAAAAGGAGCGCTGCAAGGACCACCAGAGTCAGCAGGCCAATTGGCGGGAGCCAGCTGTGGAGGCGCCCGCGGCCAATAATGCGCTCCCGTCCTGCCGCAAGCATGACCAGAGCGCCGGCCGGCAGACCCAGGAAAAGAGCGCCGCGACTTAACGTCAACGCCAAGGCCAAAGCGGCCAACAGCGACCCGGCGGCGATGGCAGACCCGCCAGGCCACCGAACTGTCAGCAGCCCTGCGCCAATGAGAAGCGTCCGCAGCAGATAGAGCGCGGTCTGATTGGGAGAAAAGGAGATCCCCATCAGGCGGCGCACACCATCCACAGTGACACCGCCACCGGTCAGCCAGTCAACGAGGCCCGCACCGGCCGCGATTACGCCGCCTGCGAAGAGCGCCTTAAGAATGGCGCGGTGCTGACGCGGCTCGATGGCGAGGACCCGAATACCGGCATAAAGCAGAACCGGGACCGCCACAAGCGCCCAGAATCCGTGAACATACCCCGGCCAGTGCCATACATTGAGGGCGGTCAGGAGGCTGATGCCGAGCCAGGCGAGAACCAACCGGTCTGTGAACAGCGATTGGCGAGCTGCGTTGAACAAGCGCGTAATCTGCCGCGAGTTTGTAAGGATGACGCGCTGCGCCAGGCCGGGCAGTGTGGCCAGCAATGCGGCCTGTGCCGGTGGAACAGCCCAGACCGTTTCGACGAGTCGTAGCTCCTTGTGCTGGAAGTGGAAGGGCAGCGCGGCTGCCGCGAGCATCAGCCCGGTCAGAGGCTGCGCCGCGATGAGGAAAGCCGCCGCCAGCCAGCAGAGAACGATCAGTGGCGGCCAGGAAGCAAGATGGTAAACAGCTAACAGGAGCGCCCAGACAGCGAGTTTGCCGACCTGCGGCCAGTGGCGGTAGGCAACCTGCCATCGCGCCAGGGGCAGGCGCCGCAACATGAGCGCGCCCTGCGCGACCAGAATCCCGCCCGCCAGCAGCAGCAGCGCGAGCCGGGCGTGGAGCAGCATCCGCCCCGGATCGCGCAGTTCGTTCTTCGTCGTGCCGCCTTTCGCTCGGGTCGCGGACCGGAAGACGGTCAGAAGGGGATCTTCCTGACCGTCCGCGCTGACGAGAGCGAAACCCCACAGGGGGTCAGAAAGGGGCGCGGGCGGGCGGTCCACCGGCCATCCCATCGCTGTCAACCAGGGCCAGTTTTGACGCGCAAACCGGATCGCTTCCTGGGTATAGAGCGGCTGATTGGCCGCGGAAACCGTCTTCCACCGTGCTTGCGTGTGCCGATTCCAGCCGAAACGCGCCGCCCAAATTGGCGTCTGTTCGTCGCCTGCAGCCACCATCACCCGCCGCACCCACGCCGCCCTTCGAAAGTTGAGCGATTCTGCGCGGCTGCGCGGATCGTCCGGCCCCGTTCCAAAGCCGAACGGCTGCACGAGTACAACGTCGAAATAGGGCGCGGCGCCGGCCGCGTAGAGCCGCTGCAGAAAATAGCCTTCGTCAATCGCAGTGTGGCCCCGGTCCTGGGTGGGCGCCAAAGCGGCAGCCAGGATTACGGCGTCAGGATCGGCGGCTCTCACCGCAATGGCCGCCGCCTTCAGCAACCGGGCATAGCCGACCGGATCGATGTGCCGGTTCCCCCAGTTGGGGGCTATATTCGGCTCGTTCCAGATCTGGTAGTAGCGAACGGAGTCCTTGTAGCGATCGGCGAAGGCGGAAACAAATGCAGCATAGGTCTGCGTTGCGGCGGGCGGCGCGAACTGCAGGAGGTGCGATGCGAGGCGTGCGGAGTGGGAAGCTTGGTTCTTGTCTTCTTCCGGGCGGTCTACGCTGTCTCTGGCCCACGGAGGGCTGCCATCGAGCACGACCACCGGCACCAGTCCGGCGTCGGCGATGTCGGCCAGAACTTCGTCGCTCCAGGTCCACTGGTACGCGCCGGGGCGGGGTTCGATGCGACCCCAGTTAATTCGTTGACGCACCCAGCCGAAGCCAGCGCCCGCCAAGCGGCGCAGCGCTTCCTGCCTTTCAAACGAATCTGCATACTGTTCAAGCGCGACAGTGGCGCCGAGGTACGGGATCGGGTCCTCTATCTGCGCGGGGACGCTGCCGCGGGGATTCCCTTCCCCGATCTCCCGCAGCGTTATCGCTGTTTCCGTGACCAGGTAGAAGAGAATTGCGTAGAGGCAAACGAGGCGAATCAGTCGAATGCCGGTCTGCGCCACGGTATCAGGATCTATGAATGACGCAGGCAATGGTCAAGGATGTTCTGGATGTGGCGCCTCTCCTCGTCGAAGGTTTCCAGACGCCTCTGGACGGCGCGGATGTCGACGAGTTTGCCCTCTTCCCGCTCTTCGACAGCCTGCCGCAAAATCCTCAGCAACAGGCCGACGATGCGGCGGCGGCGTTGATATTCGAAGGGCAGATGGGGGTCTGAGATCGTTTCCGGCAAAGAACGGAACCATGCCTCTTTTTCGGCCAGCCTGAACTCGAGCCGAAGCTCGGAGTTCCACATCTGAGGGCGTACATTGACTGAGCTGCGGGCGGGCAGGCCCCCCGATTTATCCTCTTCCTCGAAGCGCAGAATTCGGCCGTTTTCGGCGTTGAGCCACAGGACCGGCGTCGCATAGTCTGCGCGATCCGGGTCGTTGATGTACAGACGATTACGCGCAGTGCTCACTGCCGCGTCAACATGACCGCGACAGGGGCCAGTTACGAGCGCCTCGTAGACCGATTCGGCGAATGTGACGGCCGGTCTGTCGAGGATCTGATAGCGCATGGCAATCACCGCGGGCAGACCGCTTTGAATCAGCTGGTGTGCGACGCCGGCGAAGGGGCGCGAACTGTCGACCTGACCAGCAAGACAGGCGTTGAGGAAGACCAGCTTCACAGACTCTGCCTGCTGCAGGACCGCGCGCAGGGTCGAGGCGGAGACAAGCGCAGGCACGTTATCCGCCCAGAGCAACAGGCCATCCTCATTGCCGTGGCCGATGATATGCAGGATATCGGGTCTCGTCGCTTCCAACCGCTCGCGCAGTTGTTGTATCGTCACCCGGCCGTCCAGCTGTTCCGGATGCATGCGGCCGGACGAGAGGCCCGCAATCGCAGCGCGGATCTGCCCGCTCTCCTCTTGCGCCGCCAGCCCGTCCGCCGTCTCGACCGACACGAGCAGTACCTTCAGTGGCAGCGTTGCCTCTAACGCTCTGGGACGGGCGACAAAACTCACCAGATTGTGCGTGCGGACGAGGGAAATCCTGGCATCGGCGCCGAAGGACTGATTGCGGCGCGGGTCGTGAAGCGTCTCCCAGGGCAACGCGGCGACAGCGGGCGGGTGCATCATGAGGCGCACGCGCAGACGCCCGCCGTCATCCAGGTCGCTGCGCGCTTGGCTCCAGAGATCGCGCACGTGCCCGCGGATCAACTCGGTGAAGAGGCGGCTGCCGATTTCGGCCAGGAGCTGCTCTCCTTGCGTCTGGAGAGGGTCGCCAAGCCTGTCCAGATATTCCTGCCAAACAGGTTGGAGGGCGCCCTGATCGAAGGTGGAAGCCCCGCTGAGGCCGCGATAGGTCGCCAGTACCACGTGGGGGGAACTGTCGCCACTGACGGTGATATCAAGATTCGTGTAACGGCAGGACATCGACGAAACCAGTGTAGTGATCAGAATCGCTGCTAGCCACTGACCAACAACGACTGTATAATGAAATTATGGGGGCTGCAACGGATTTCGAAAACAGCCGGCTGGATCCTCAGACGCCTGGCGGCAGTCTAACCGAAGACGCAACCCATTTTACTCCGTTCGCGGCCAGTGGGCAACAGGAAACCGCTGAAGGCGTCTTTGGGAACCTGGCTGCGGCCGCATATCACCCGAACAGGCGATTCGTTCAACGCGTCAGCATTCTTGCATGGACGGTAGCAGCGACAGTTGCCGTAAGCCTTTTCTTGCGGCTGCCAACAGTTGTGCTGACTTTGAACGCGCTCGGCTCGCCGATGTCGATCCGTATCAGCGAGACGACCGTGATCGCGGTCTTCATCGCTCTTCTGACAGCAAGCGGCACCGAGCGAGCTATCCGCACGCATCCCTTTTTTGCCGAGAACGCTGTGGGTTTTGGGCCGGACAAAGGGCAGGCGCCCGCCGGACGCACGTGGCTGTTCTGGGGCCTGCCGGCCGCGATCTCGATCCTGGCAGTGCTGCTGGCCCCGCTGGCCAATACGCCGCTATACCAGGCCGGCACGGCACTACTCAGCGGACTGCTGATCACGATAATACTGTTCAACCTGCACGCGACCGTCGTCCGGGAGTCGCCGGCGTATCGACAGGCCCGCATTCTTCTCAACGTGCTCTCCTACGCGGCCGCTCTGGCACTGTTCCTGCTCGTCTACCAGACGCGCACGCGTAGCCTGCTGTCCAGTTCCCTCATCTTCGCGACAGCGTCGCTGCTGACGGTTGAACTGCTGCGCGATGTTACGCCCCGGGTGAACGTCGTCCTCAGTTATGCCGCCCTGGTTGGGATTGTCCTCGGCGAGGTGGCGTGGGCGCTGAACTATTGGCCGCTTTCCGGCGCCAGCGGCGGGCTGCTGCTGCTGTTGGTCTTCTATCTCTTCGTGGGGCTGGCCCGCCACGCCCTGCATGAAGGCCATCTCAGCCGCAAACTCGTCCTGGAATATGCAGGATTCGCGATTCTAGCACTCGTGCTCATCGTCCTGATCGGGCCGGGTCTCTGATGCTGGCTGCCTGTACCTACCTTTGGCCACTGTAAGCCGCATGGGCAAGACGGGCGTAGTTTCCTCGCCAAGCGGCGCGTAAGCGCGGTTCGTCAACCAGTTGCCGGACGGTCTGCGTCAGCAGCAAATTGACCGGCGTTTCGACGCCGACCTCCTCCCCTCTGCCCACGATTGCGCCGTTGTACCAGCCTATTTCGCTGCCGTTCTTGCCAGCGTCCAGGTCCAGAAAAAGACTGGGCATCTTGCCCCCGCGCGCGCGGCCGACAATGCGGTGGAGGGCAGGCCGCAGGAGCGCCCGCGGCCCAAAGCGCAGCAGCGGCGCCAGCACGCCCAGCGGGTATTTCTCCACGTTCATCGGTGGAATGCCGGCCGCGGCCATCACCCGCAGCGCCTCCCGCAGCGCGTCGATCTCCAGATTGGCAATGCGCGTTTCAGCTAAGGTCACGCCGGGCGGCTGCGCGAGGATTGCGCTTGTGGCATTGCCGATCATATTCATGAGCAGCTTCGACCATTTCATCCCCAGAGCGTCTGCGTATAGATTGGCGGGAATGCCGGCCGAGGCAAAGTATTGGCTGATGGCGGCCAGTGAAACCTTGTTTTTGGAGGCGCCTTCCTCGTTTCCCCGGCCAGCGTTGGCTGAGGAAGCTGCCATCCATGGCGCCAGGCCGATAGCATATCCTGGCTTTGTCACCTGGACGGTAGCTGGCTCCAGCACCTCGACCGGCGCGGTGATTGTCCCGGCAATGGCAGAATTCGGTCCCAGGCGTGCAGCGATGGCCTCTTCGTTGCCGACACCATTTTGCAAACTGAGGACCGGCGGCAACGGGGCTGCTCCCATTGCGGCTGCCTGGGCCAGTTCGTCGAGCGCGGCCGCCGTGTCATAGCTCTTGACGGCGAGGATGGCGAGGTCGAAACGGGTGGGCGGGGTAGCAGTTTCAACGGATTCAGAGCCGCGGCATGGTTCTTGATTCTGGCTGAGGAATGCCTCCCGCACCGACGCGGCTGCGACGAGCGAGCGAATCGTGTGGGCAGCGCCGTCGGAGTCACGCAGCTCCAGACCGCGGGCGCGTAGAGCCGCGGCCGTGCGGGCGCGGCCGACCAGCGTAACATCGAATCCTGCCGCGGCGAGCTTACCTCCGACGAAGCAGCCGATGGCCCCTGCGCCGATCACAACAGTACGAAATGCGCTCATTCTTCAATTCCCGCCGAGAGGCCGCCGCGCCTGAAGGTCGTACAGTCCATAGGCGGCGGCGAGAATTTCAATCGGGTGGCGGGAGGGGAGGCCGGTGCCGTGTTCCAGCTGCCAGCGACAGGTCTCGGAATCGCAGGCTGTACAGGCAAAGGAACCGCTTGCTTCAGGCCCTGCGCGCTGGGCGGCGACGAATTCGAACAGCTCCGCCCCCACGTCCATGGCGATCTGGTACTTCTCCACTTTGTAGCCGTATGTGCCGGCGATACCGCAACAGCGGGCTTGGCTTTCGCGCAGTTCGAGTTCGGGGATTTGCCCCAGGATGTCGAGCGCTGGTTTGCCGATGCGGTGCGCCCGCAACTGACAGGGGGCATGATAGGGCAGAGTGAAAGGCCGGCCTTCGTCGTTCAATGGACGCAAATCGGCCGGCAGGTCGCCCTGCTCCTGCCGCTCGCGCAGCCATTCAAAGATGTCCCAGGTAGAGAGTTTCAGCGCCTGGGCTCTGGCATCACCCTCCAGGTCGAGAAGTTCCGGCGCCTCTTCCTTGAGCGTCAGGGTGCAGCTGCTGCTGCTGCCGAGAATCGGATAGCCGGCCTCGATGTAGGTGGTCAGCCGCTCCACGTTGCGGCGATGATAACGCTCGGCCGCGCCGAACTCCCCGTTCGACAGCAGCGGCAGGCCGCAGCAGTTCTGCCTTGGCACGATCACCTCGTAACCGAGATGCTCCAACACCAGGACGGTTGCCATCCCCACGAAAGGTTCGTAGTGTTGGGTTGCGCAGCCGTGAAAGTAGACGGCCTTGCGATCACTGCGCAGCCGGTTCGTATCTGTGCGAGCCAGCCAGCGCGTGAACGTCTCGGCATGCCAGCGGGGCAACGGCGCCTGCTCAGCAACCCCGAGCAGATTGGCGGCCAACTGCCGAAAGAGACGGTTGTGCAGGAGGAGATTCGCCAGGCGCGGCGCGAGGCTGCCGGCTTTCCCCAGAAGCTCACTGCGTCCCAGGAGGCGATTGCGCAGCGGGAGGCCCTGCCCGGCCACCATCTGGGCGCGGGCGCGAGCATTGATCTCAGCGATGCGAACGCCGGTTGGACAGACTTCGTTGCAGACGCGGCAACCGGAACAGTAGTCGACCGACGCATCGGGCGAACGGGGCTGACCGATTTCGCGGAAACGCTCAGACTGGGGGGCGGCGTACTTCGGGCCGGGAAAACGCTCGGTAACCTGAGAGACGGGACAGTAGCTCGTGCAGATATTGCACTTAATGCACGCGTCTAGGCTCAAACCGACAGAGTGCAGAGAAACGGTGTGCATCGAGAGAAACCCGGTAGTGGGCGGCTAGTTGTCAGCGGCCGGAGGCAGGTTGACCTCGCGAGCCACAGCCCTGGCCGCGGCGTAGGCTGTGGCAATAGCGATGCCTTCGCGGCTGCGCTCGCGAATCGGATCGGTTTGGGCGAGAACAGCGCCCGCGGCCCACAGGTTATCATAGACCGGCGCGCCGCTCTCATCAAGCGGGCGAAAGCGGGCGTCGACGGCCACACCGCTCTGGAAGACGGGATGGCCTCGACTATCCAGGAAGAGAGGCCGCAGCCATTGCGAGCGCGCCTTGGGCGCGGTCAAAGGCAGGTCGAATACAACCTCTCTAACCAGGCCGCAGCGTTCGCCGAGGATGCCGCCGCCGAGGATGCCGCCGGTTGCAAGCAGATAGTTGCGCGCGCTGTGCCGCAGCGGGCGGCTGCCGGTCTCGGATTCAACCCACTGAATGCGGCGCCCGTCTGCACCGAATCCGCAAACTTCCATCCCCGTTTCGACGCGCACGCCCAAGCCGGTCAGGCGTTCGTGCAGCGCTGTGTAAAGCCGCAAACCCGGCACGCTGGGCGGCAATGTTGGAATCTCGAAGAAGGCTTTTTCGGCGGTGGCTTCCTGCAAGCGCGCGCAGATGCGGGCATGTTTGTGCAGCCCCAACACCGCCGGAAGGCCCACTCGTTCACCGGAGGCCGTTACCGCGACCATCTCGGCCAGGCTGGCTTGAGCGGCCGGCTCATCGAGGAGCCGGGCCAGCTGCAGCGGACTGTTGTCGCGCCGCTTCGTCAGCTTGTCGAGTGGCACGGTCGCGCTGCGGGCACGGTGGCCCCGCCGGCGCAAGTTTTCGGCGATGAGCGCCGGATAAAAGTCGGGCATACCGGCCAGCCCGACGATAACCATGGGGCGCGCGTCCTCCAGATTGGCCGGCTGCTGGGCTGCCGGCGCCAGATAGACCGGTCGCGGCGCGCCGACGGGCGAAATGAGCAGGGAATTGCGCCCGTCCTGCTTCCCTGGGCCGCCCGATACGCCCATGGGCACGGGAGTTGCGGCGACGGATTCATACGGCAGCCCGGCCGCGGCGACAAGCCGCTGGAATTCGAACATGGCAGTCTGGATTGCGTCCGCCCCCAGCAGACGGTACGGATGCGCGGCCGGCAGCTCGGGAACTGCCTCAACCCAATTGGCGACCGGATTCTGCTCGCCCGGCAGATAACCCAGGAGATCGATCGTGCCGGCGTGCAAGTGGATGGTCCCCATGCCCTTTGCGATAACCCGCACGCGCAATCCCGCTCGGGCAGCCGTGTGTGCGGCAAGAAGACCGGTCAGACCGGCGCCGATTACCAGGAGATCGAGCATGGGGGGTGTATAGCGCGAGCTGTCCAGAGGCCGGCAAGTCGACCTGATTGCCGGAACGCAGAATGCGTCAAGAGTCTCACCATCATTCGGGATTCAGTCTTCACTGTTCAGACGGTAGAAGGCCGACATCGGGCTTTCCTCTTCCTGCCCGGGCAGATGATCGGCATTGAGAATACTCAGGTAGATCAGCTCGTCGAGTCGTTCCTGGCGCAGCTGCTGACCCCACAGGATCGGCGCGACGCCTTTCCAGCGTTCCTGAAGGAAGTCCCGCAGGAGCAGATTGGGCTGTGCAACGACCGCCTTTGGATCGATGGCGGCGGACAAATGGGGAGCTTCGCCGGAGGGAACGTTGACTGGGCGGGCCCTCGCCCTGGCAGGTGCAACGTTTTCACTGCGGGCAGGCGATTGCAGGAAGGCTGCCTCCCACTCTGCAGCGCCGGCCAGCACGGCCGGTTCCTGCGGCCCGGTCTTGCCAGCGGCGCGCATTTGGTGCAGGATGCCGACGGCACGATAGGTGCAGAAGCCGCCCTGGCACGGCCCCATCCCGAGACGCACGTCGCGGCGCAGGTCGTCCAGGGTGACGGTTGGGTTGCGCTGCACAGCGTTTTCGAGCATCGAGCGGGTGACCAGCTCACACTCGCAGACCAGCTCCGCCTGCAGCCGATTGTCTTCGATTTCCTCGAGCCGGTGACCGAGCCAGTAGTGCCCCTGTTCGACGCCGGGCACGACCGTGTCGGCGGTACGGCAAGGGCGTGAGACGCGCAGCTGCGTGCAGGAGGCATCAACGGCCGATTCGGCCATGCGGCGAAAGGAGGTCCACTTGCCGCCAGTGATGGTGATGAAGCCGCTGACGCCGTCCCGTTTCTCGTGGTCGAGCAGGGCCGTGGCGCGGGTCACGTCGCGGCTTTCGCCGCTGAAATTGTCCTGAAAGAGGGGGCGGACGCCGGCCCAGGCGCGCAGGATGCGGCTTCGGCTGAGCCCTGGCACAAGTTTGTCGCCTTCGTCAAGCAACAGGTCGACCTCCCACGCTTCGATACGAAGGTCTTCCGGTTGATTCACCTGCTCGTCGGTCGTGCCGATGACGCTTACGGTATGAATCGGGACCAGGATGTCGCCGTCACCGGGCATTTTGCAGCGGTTGATGACGGTGTTGGTCAGGCGGGCGTTGGTCGCCAGCATCACGCCCTTTCCCAGAATCATTCTGACATCGATGTCGGCCAGGGCAGCGACGCGGCCGGCCCAGGCGCCGGCCGCGTTGATTACGAGGTCGGCGTCGATGCCGAATTCCTCTCCCGAGACGGCATCAACGACGGTGGCGCCCGTTACTGCGCGGTTGCCCTCTCCGCCGGAGATTTGCAGCCCGACCAGCTCGTGATAGGGCAACAGCTGCGCGCCGGCCTGGCGAGCAGCCTGGGCGGTGGCGTGGGTGGCGAGGAAGCTGTCAGCGGCAGCGTCGGGTAGTTCGAAGACGCGGCTGATGCGAGGATTCAGCAAGGGTTCGCGGCGCAGCGCCGATGCCGCGGAGAGCTCCTCGCACGGAATCCCAAGGCGGGGGCAGGCGGCCGCGAAGCGGTCGGGATAGTCATTTTCATCCTCCGGCGTAACCACAAAAAATCCGCTGGTATCCTCGATGCAATGGGCATGCGTGCGGCGAAGGATGCGATTCTCGCGGATACACTCGACCGCGCTGTCGGGATCTTTCAGCACATATCTTGCGCCGCTGTGCAGAAGTCCGTGATAGCGCCCGGTCGTGCCGTGGGTGAGGTCACGTTTTTCGACCAGGACGGTGCGAAATCCCCTCAGGGCGGCGTCCCAGGCCGCGCCGGTTCCGGTTGCGCCGCCGCCAATCACCAGGATTTCCGTCTCTAATCGTTGCATCTGAAACTCTACAAATCGTGGAGGAGCTGATGAATCTCCTGGGCGCGGCTGCATTGGAGCGCTTTTGCGGCCAACGTCTCTGCCGCGGCCATGTCCACGCTTCGGATGGCGGATTTGACGAGGGGAACGGCCGGACCGGCTACGCTGACTTCGTTCAGGCCCAAACCGAGCAGGAGCGGCTGCACCGACGGGTCGCCGGCGACTTCGCCGCAGATAGCGACGGGGATACCGGCTGCACGCCCGGCCTCGCAGGTCAGGGCGATGAGGCGCAGTACGGAGGGGTCGAGCGGGGTTGCAAGGGTGGCGACCGTGCTGTTGACGCGGTCCGCAGCGAGCGTGTACTGGGCCAGGTCGTTGGTGCCAATGCTGAGAAAGTCGACCTGCGGGGCGAAATGGTGTGCCAGCAGGGCAGCGGAGGGCACTTCGACCAGGACGCCAACTTCAAGCGTGCCGAGCTCATGGCGGCAGCGTCTGTAACCGGGGATCTCCTCGAACAGCGCCAGCGTTTGCTGGACTTCGTTTACCTTGGAAATCATCGGAATCAGAACGCGAATCCGGCTTACAGGCGAGACGTCGTGTGCCAGTTGGACGAGCGCGCGAAACTGATCGGTCAACATTTGGGGATGACGAAGGAGCAGGCGGATGCCGCGCACGCCCAGGAACGGGTTCGCCTCGGCCTGCTGCTGCAGGTAGGGAACCGGCTTGTCGCCGCCGATGTCGAGCAGACGAACAGTCAGAGAATGATTGTTGGTGTAGGAATGCACATCCTGGTAAGCGGCCAGCTGTTCGTCGATCGAAGGCGGGCTGGCGCGATGCTGAAACAGATTTTCGGTCCGCAACAGCCCGATCCCCTCTGCGCCGTTTGAATCGATGTGCAAGAGATCATCTCGGCTGTTGACGTTAACGCGAACGGGGATGCGAACGCCGTCCGGAGTCAGAGCCGGCTCATGTGAGTGGGACAACGCCTCTGCCTGGAAGCGCTGAAGGCGCGCGCGCGTCAGGCGGTACTGTTCGAGCGTCTCCTCATCCGGTTCGACGAGCAGGCGGCCACGGATGCCGTCAACGACGCCGAACATTCCGTTCTGCAGTTGCATGATCTCGGAGCCGGCGCCGCAGACGAGGGGAATGCCAAGACTGCGGGCCAGGATCGCGGTGTGGGCGGTCGGCGTGCTGGCGGCGAGTGCGATGCCGACGACATGCGCCTGATCGAGATGGGTTGTATCGAACGGTGTCAGGTCTTCGGCCAGCAGGATCGTGCCGGTGGGCAGGGTATCCAGTTGCCGGGCCGGAGTAATGCCTCCAAGGCGGTTTGCCAGACGCTGCCCGACATCGCGGACATCGGTTGCGCGGCTGGCAAAGTACTGGTCGCTGAGCCCTCGGAAGAGCTGGACCAGCTGGCCGGTGGCCAGACGGGTAGCGTGCGTGGCGTCCGAGCCGGAGTCGATGGCGGCGCGCACCGCGTCGGTCAGGGTGCTGTCGTGGAGGATTTCGCGATGGACAAGGAAGATATCAGCGGTCGCGGCCTGTCCGATCTGGGCGAGTCGGGCCAGTTCTTCATCGACAAGCAGGCGAGCTGCCAGGAACCGTTCCCACTCTTCCGCCGGGGTCCCGAACTGCGCGGGATACGCGACGCCTCTGTCGCCCCGCTCGTCTGCGCCCTCGCCGATTTGCGCGGCTGGTGCGTACCTGTACACATTGCCGATGCCGACACCCGGTGCTGCTGAAAGGCCATGATAAAGCTGCTGCACAGATTCGTCTCCGCCGGTCTTAGCGAAATCGTTGGGTCGAAGGTCAAAAGAGGGAGCAGAGCGCGTCGATGGCCGCGACGGCATCCGGGCCGGACGCTGCCAGTTTCAGATCATGGCCCTGGCGGGCTTGCAGCTGCATCAACTGCAGGATGCTCTTGAGATCGACTGCGCCGGTGTTGCGGCTAAGATTGGAGGCGGTGATCTGCGACTGAAACCGGCTGGCGGTACGCACAACGTCTCTGCCGGAGCGCAGATGGAGGCCACGGGGATCTGTGACGGTGACCACCACGCTCTTGCTCTGGGGATGGATGCGGGGCTCGACTTCGGTCCTGACGTCACCGCGCTCGCCGTCGAGCGATGAGGGCAACGCGGCCGTCCCGCTCCCGCCGGCCGAGGGCGCGCGGCCGTCATGGTTCGGCGGTTGCCCCGCGGAAGAATTAACCTGACTCTCCAGTCCACCTTCAGTTGCGCGTCTTTGCGATTCTTGCCGCCGATTCATCGTGGCTCCGAAAGCCCTTGCGGTGTAATTTTCCTTTGCCTATCCAAGTTTTGGGGCCGAGAGCGCGGCCTCCGCCTGGGCATTGACAGCCTGTAGAGGCTCTCCCAGGCTGGCGTACAGGGCGGCGACGATTGCTCCTTCCACAAGCGGCGCGTTGCTCAACAGACAGTTGTGACGACGTGCTTCCGGCAGCATCTCCAAAGCAATTTCGGCCGACATAACTGCGCTGCCGACATCCATCAGGAGTAAGACGCCGTCCTCACACCAGACCTCTTCGATGGCGTTCAAAATGCTCTGCGCGTCGGTCCCAAGTGTCTCACAATCGTCGGAAAGCCCCCCGGCCTGGCTGATGCCGACCTGATCCCCTGCCATCTGCGCGGCCAGTTCATGCACGCCCTGGGCCAGCTTGGCACTATGGGAGACGATTACCAGTCCGATCACGTCTTTCGGCCCCCGCTGGCAAGTTGCGTACAGGGTGTCAATGCGACCTCAACCGGCGACTTCACAAAACGCTTGTTCACCCTGTTCACTCCACCCAGTCGAGCGTGCGTTCAACCGCCTTCTGCCAGCCAGCGTAACCCTGGGCCCGTTCGGTTTCCCCCACCTGCGGCCGCCAAACCTTGTCCACTTGCCACTGCCGACGCAAACTCTCGAGGCCCGGCCAGAACCCGATCGCCAGACCGGCCGCATAGGCCGCGCCCAGGCTGGTCGTTTCGGAGATGCGGGGGCGGACCACCTCCGCGCCGAGGATATCGGCTTGCATCTGCATCAGCAGGTCGTTGACCGTCGCGCCGCCATCGACCTTCAGTTGGCGCAGCGGCGCACCTTCTCTGTCTGCATTCATCGCCTCCAGCACCTCGCGAGTCTGATAGCAGATCGATTCGAGCGCCGCCCGAACGATGTGGGCCCGGTTCACAAAGCGGGTGAGGCCAACGAGGACGCCGCGCGCGTCGCTGCGCCAGTGAGGAGCGAACAGGCCGCTGAAGGCCGGCACAAGATAACAACCACCGGCATCTTCGACGCCGCGCGCGATCTCCTCGGTCTCGGGCGCGGAACGAATCAGCTGCAGCTCGTCGCGCAGCCATTGCACGGTCGCGCCGGCCATCGCGATCGAGCCTTCCAGCGCGTAGACGGGCACCGAGCCGCCCATCTGGTAGCAGACGGTTGTCAACAGGCCGTTGCGGCTGTATACGATCTCTTCCCCGGTGTTCAGGATCATGAAACAGCCGGTACCGTAAGTATTCTTTGCGTCACCCGGGCTGAAACAGGTCTGGCCGACCGTCGCCGCCTGTTGATCGCCCAGATTGCCGCAGATTGGGATGGCGGCGCCAAAGGGGCCATCGGTTGCAGTCGTGCCATAGAACGCGGGATCGCTGCTGGGTCGGATTTCGGGCAAAAGCGAGCGCGGGACCTGCATAATCTCCAGCAGCTCCTCGTCCCAGTCGAGCGTCCGCAGGTCCATCAGCATCGTCCTGCTGGCGTTGGTCGGGTCGGTAACGTGCACGCCACCGGTGAGGAGCCAGATCAGCCAGCTGTCGACTGTACCGCAAAGCAGTCGTCCTGCGTCGGCCCTGGCACGCACGCCTTCAACGTTTTCCAGGATCCAGCGAAATTTGGGGCCGGTGAAATAGGTCGCCAGCGGCAGCCCGGCCTTCTGGCGGAAGGTGTCGGCGTGGCCGGCCTCGTCCAGACGCCGACAGATGCGGTCGGTGCGCGTGTCCTGCCAGACGATGGCATTGTAGACCGGTTCGCCCGTGTCGCGATCCCACATGACGGCGGTTTCGCGCTGGTTGGTGACGCCGAGCGCGGCGATCTGGCCTGGTTCGACGCCGCACTTTGCCAGCGTGGGTCGGACCACCGCCTGGGTACGCTGCCAGATTTCCAGCGGAGCATGCTCAACCCACCCGCTGCGGGGGAAGATCTGCTCATGCTCCTGCTGTTCATAACCGACAATTGCCCCACTCTGGTCAAAGAGGATGAAACGAGTACTGGTCGTGCCGGAGTCGATTGCGCCTATCAGTTGATCCATCAGCCTGAACTCCGCTGGCTGGCTGCCGAAAGGTCGCGGTTGGCGCAGTTGCCGTCCATCATTCGCTGCCCACCGTCTTTGTCAGGACCTCCGCCGCGGTCTCGAAAAGAAAATAGGCGCTGGTCGCACCGGGGTCCTGATGGCCGATGGAATGCGGACCGAGGTAGCTGGCACGGCCCTTCTTAGCTTCGATTTCGATCGTGTGTTTCATGCCCAGGTGGGCGGCTTGACGGGCCGCGGCCAGGACGACGGCAGCACTCTGATGCGCTGCCAGTGCGGCCTCCATCGCCTCAACCGCCGGCTGGATCGCGTCGATCATCGTCTTATCGTCGGCCTGCGCCTTGCCGCGCTGCTGGAGTCCATCCAGGCCATAGCGGAACATCTGCGTCAGCTGCGCCAAATCGACCGAGCGGCCGTTTGTGGGGCTGGTGGCGGCGCGCAGGAAAAAGGTCCCGTACAGCGGCCCGGCGGCCCCGCCGACCCCGCCAATCAGCGTCATGGCGACCGAGCGGAGAAAGGCGCCGATGTCGTCGGATGGCATCTCCTCCTGCAGCCGCTCCTGCAGCTTTCCCATGCCTCTACGCATGTTCACCCCGTGGTCGGCATCGCCGATGGCGGTATCCAATTCGGTCAGATGGTCCTCGTTCTCGATGACGCGTTCGGCGTAAGTCAGAAGCCATCTGCGGAGTTGCGATATTGAGATCTCCTGGCCCATCGTTTGACCCCGGTGGTTAGTGGATAGACCCAATTCTCAGTGACCGGAAATGATCCTTTCCACGAATCACAGTTTGCTTCGGTTACCAGTGCAATGCGGGCGTATGCACGGGGGCATCCCACAGGTTCAGCAGTTCGTCGTCGAGTCTCATCAGCGTTATGGTGTACCCGCCGCGACCGAGGCTGGTGACATAGTTTCCTACCAGTTGGCGCTCGACCTGAATACGATGCGCAGCAAGCATTTCGTGCGTCTCTTCGGAGAGGAGATAGAGTTCCAGCGGCGGCGTCCCGCCCATCCCACTGATAAGAAGCAGCACCCGTTCACCGGCGGAGTAGGGCAGATCATCAAGAATGGGCTGTATGAGCAGGCTGACGATTTCAGGCATGCCATTGGGCACAGAGCGCACTTCGCCGGGTTCGCCGTGGATGCCGACGCCCAACTCGATTGAGTCGTCGGCCAAGCCGTCGCCGGAACCGTTGCGGGGAAGCGTATAGAGATTGGTGCCGACTCCCATGCTGCGAGAGGCGTCAACGGCCCGCCGCGTCACCTCGACAACATCCTTCAGAGAATATCCCGCTTCGGCGGCGGCCCCGGCGATCTTGCAGGCCAGCGTCGCCGCGCCCAACCCGCGCCGGTTGGCGACCTCAGAGATCGCGACGTCGTCGTTGACAAGCACGGCGCGTGCTTCAATCCCTTCCTGCGTGGCCATTTCGATCGTCAGGTCGGTGTTGAGCACTCCGCCGGCGTAGTTCTTGACAATAAAGAGCACACCGCCGCCGCGATTGACCGAGTGGACCGCGGCCAACAGCTGGACCGGAGTGGGGCTGGTAAAAATGGGGCCGGGGCAGGCGGCATCCAACATGCCGAGGCCGACATAGCCGGTGGGCAACGGCTCATGGCCGCTGCCGCTGCCGCTGACGACGGAAACCTTTCCGGCGCGCGCCGGCGCGGTCCGCTCGACGAAGTCAGGGTCGAAATGAACTTGAATTGTGTCCGGGTGACACAGTGCCATGCCGCGCAGACTGTGCGTGATGGCGCTGCCGGGCTTATTCGTAAGAAATTGCATAGTTCAACGTGGACCTGGTACGCAGGTACCAACCGATATTGTAGCCCGAACTGCCGCTTTTTCCAACGACGCAGGAAGGGAGGCGCGGGGCATTGGCGCGGTTGCGGACTGGAATTCGGTTCATATTGAGGAAAACTCTTCCTCAACGCCAAGCTCGCCGGCCAGCTCGGCCAGCCGCTGCCAGGTCGCCTCCTCGATGAAGATGCCGTCCGCACTCCCGCGCTGCGTACGTTGATGCTCCAATTCGCCGGGGTAATAGACGCGTTCGAAACCCTCGGCAGGAGGCGTAGCGGTAAGATATCGGGCAAACTCGGTAACTTCCTGCTTGAATTCGGCCAGCGGACGAAAGGCATCGACGCGAAAGACTGCCATGAAGCAGCCGTCGTTGTGGCGACCCGTCGGTTCGATACCAAAACCAAGCCCTGTGAGCAGGCCGGAGAAGATCTCGACCATCGCCGACAGCCCGTAACCCTTGTGCCCTTCGGTGCCACCCAGAGGCAGCATGGCCCCGCCGTTGCGAGCCGCGGCCGGGTCGGTCGAGGCGCGGCCCTCGCTGTCGATCACCCAGCCGGTTGGTATCGATTGCTCGCGCGCGATAGCGACGCCCAGTTTCCCCCCGGCGACCGCAGAGGTCGCGATGTCAATGTAGAACGGGCCGTCCAGGTTGGAGGGGACGGCAATGCAGAGCGGGTTTGTGCCCAGTCTCGGTTCACGACCGCCGAAGGGGGCGACGCTCTTGGGCCCGCGGCCGGAGTCAGCCGTCATCAGCCCGAGCATGCCGGCCTCAGCGGCCATGAGTGGATAGTCGGTCAAACGGCCGACGTGGCCTTGGCGCACGACCGTGGCGGCAGCGACGTTCTGCGCACGCGCCTTCTCGATAGTAATCTCCATCGCGCGTTCTGAAACGGTGAAGCCGAAGCCCCAGTTGCCGTCAACTACGGTCGTTGTCGGACTTTCCTCGATTATTTCGATGGGCGCGCCCGGCTGCAGATGACCTTTTTGGACCGAGGCGACATAGCCCGGGACATGGATGACCCCGTGGGAATCGTGACCGGCTAGGTTTGCTGCAATCAGGTGGCGGGCGATGGTTTGGGCTTCGTCTGACGAGGCGCCGGCAGCTTGCAGGAGGCGTCCTGCGATCCGTTCGAGCCGGTTGGCGGCGATCTTTGGCATCTTGGGCGCTCCTGTTGCCGGCCACCGGCGCAAATGGCGGCGGCTGAAGGCTGTGGGTCGGTCGATTGGCGGCTAGCGCGTGGCAAACTCCGGCCTGCCCAGCGCGTCGGTGGAGTCCTGGCGTTGGTAGTAGTTGAGATGACCGCCGGCGTCGGCGAGGATGCGTTGGCGCGCGAGCGCGATGCGCTCCGGGCTGCTGTCGGCGATGTTCACCTGACAACTGGGGTCGTTCTCCAGGTCAAACAGGCGGGGATTGCGCCATTCCACGGTGCTGAAAAACCAGGTTCGGTCGTCGCGATACCAGACGGAGTTGCCGTAGCGGCAGGTCAAGTATTGCCGGCGGGCAAACCCGCCGGTCCCTTCCAGCAACGGCAGCAGGCTCATGCCGTCGGCGGGGTAGTCCGCGTGCCGCCCGCTGGCCGCCAGGACCGTCGCCGGCACGTCGAGCGTGTAGACCAGCTCATCCAGCACCTGACCGGCGCCCAAGCCAGCCGGATGGCGCACCAGCAGGGGGATGTCCATCGTGCCGGGGTACATATAGTCGGCGGGCTTGCCCATCACATTCTCGGCGTTGTCCCCGAAATTGGTGCCGTGATCGCTGAGGAAGAAGACCAGAGTATTCTCGCGCATCCCCAGGCTGTCGACGGTCTCCATCAAGCGCCCAAACCAAGTGTCGACCATCGTGACGAGCCCGGCATAGTTTGCGCGCAGGCTGGGAAGCCGGTCAGCGTACTCATTGTCGGACGGGCCGTATACAGCCGTCAGGCAGACAGGTTCGCGGTCGGCGCGGCTGCCGTAGAGGTCGTAGTAGTGCAGGGGCGCTTCCCATGTTTCGTGGGGTGCGAAGCTGTCAACGTAGAGGTAGAAAGGAGTCGCGGCGCGGTTGTCCCGGACAAAGTCAATAGCACGCTGAAACGTGCGGGCGGTGGGCCAGTGTTCCTCGGGCAGATGGGGACGCACGTTAACCAGATGGGCGGCGATTCGTTCACGGTCGCCGGCGCGGTAGCGGTCAATCAGCGCCGGGTCCGCGCCCGCGATCGCGTTCCAGCGGTCCTCGGCCTGCCCGCGGATGAACTCCCACTGATGGAAGCCGCGCGTAAAATTCATGCCGGGCACGAAATAGTGGGGCACATCAGCCGCAAAGCCGGTATGGTATCCAGCCTGTTGCAGTGTTTCGGCGACTGTGCTTTCCTCGGCGGACAAGGGTTGCCAGCCGGGCATATAGACATTGTCCCAGGGCACCGGTCGATAGTCGGCAAATGGGAAGGCGCGGCGTCCGCTGTGCAGCGTGCGCCGGGTTGGGATCGTAGGTAGACATTCGGGATGGGAACGGCTGAAGCGGACGCCCTGGCGGGCAAAGCGGTCGATTGCCGGGGTGTGAATCCATTCGTTGCCGTAGCAGCCAAGATAGGCCGTGCGCAGCGTATCGGCGACGACGACGATAATGTTCCATTCGGTCTGGTCTCTGTCATTCATTCGCCAGCTATCCGGTCGTGGAGTTTACTGAACGATCGGTTCCAGGAGTGTAAGTTCGCTGGTGTTGGCGGGTACCCAGCCTTCGGGCCCATCGTCGATCCGCACGAACCACCAGACGATGGTATCGCTGTTGCCTTGCAGCCAGATCGGCCCGTTGAGAATGGTCATGCGGTCGGCGTCTTGCAGTTGGGCGACTTCCACGCCGGCTCGGGCGCCGGCTTGCGAGCGCAAGGCAATCTTGTAGGCCGGCAAGAGTTGGATGCGGTCGCCAACCTCCATGGGGATCGCGTTGCGGCTGGGGGACAGCCCGTTGGTTTCGACGATGGGACGATCGAGCGCGCCTGCCGAGGATGAGTCATCGCCCGCAAAGAAGGGCGCCCCGCCGCTGGCGAGGTCGCCGCTGAGCCATTCGTTCAGGAACCAGCCGCCGAAAATGGCGGTAAGGACGAGGAGCAAGCCGAACAACAGGAAGAGCGAGTTGCTTGAGCCCGAGACCGGTGCCATGTTTCGCCCTGAACCTTGCGGTTGGACCGAGAGCGGGTCATTGTCCAATTGCACGCGCAGAGGGTAGAGTCGGATAGGCCGGTCGCTGTTGTAACGGTCGGTGATGAGGCGGCGGGCCTGGCGTACGGCTATCTCGTAGAGGGTGTCTGCAGCCGAAATGTGCATGTGAACTTCGGCGCGCACAGGCCGTCCGCGCCGGTCCATCAACACGAGCAGCCCTGCCAGCGGCGCGCCTTGCAGATCGGTCAGATTGTAATAGTCGGCGCGGATTCCCTGAAGGTCGGCGTGCGGCCTGAACCTTCGGATTGCACTGAAAGTCCCTGGATTGCTCACAGCCTCAACCATCGTTCTCTTCTCCTGAGCTCTTCATGGCCGCCGGGGCGCAGCCACAGAACTGACAAAAGACCTCATTGGGGAAGCTGTATGGTGACGATCCCGGCTAGCTGCACCGAGTTTTCGCCGTAATTGATGATTCGCATGTTGAAGACGCAGGGCAGATCGGGCCGCAACATACCCTGCCACCGCAGACTATCACCTGTTTTGCGAAACGGGAAATCGCCGGCAGGGATTCCAGAGATTTCGGCGCCCTGCTCACCATGTCCGGCATAGCCGAAAGTCGTCCCTTTCAACACCTGCCCCGCGGCGATGGAGCCCGTGTAGGGCAGCTTGGGGGAACCGTCGTTCACGGCGACGCCCGGCTGATGCAGCGGCTGAATTCCCTCGATCACAACACGCTGAACGCCGGCCGCGCGCACGTAGCCCTCGTTTACCCGGTAGACACGCAGACGCAGCGTATAGTCGACGCCGCCGATGTTGGGCCAGGCGCCGTCGAAGTCGAGCGAGTCGCCGGCGATCCGCTCAGCGCGCAAACCGGCGAAGAGAAACTCGGCGCGGCCGTCGACGATTGCGGACAATTGGATGTCGGTGCCGCGGATGACGTCGCCGACATCGATGCGCATCTCGGTCGGGCCGGCGAAAGCGATTGCGTTCTCAGCGAGGGCCAGGCCGGGGAGGTCGGCGAGCTGGGGCAGGTCGGCGATGCTGCTCAGGTCGGGCAGGCCGAGCTCGCGCAGCATATCGAGGTCAAAGCCGGGCAGCTTATCGAGCAGGTCTTCGAGGCCGGGGATGGAGCGGGGCGAGGGCGGCTTGGGCAGTTGGGGCGCGCCGGGCAGGTCGGGGCGCATACAAGCAGACAGCAGCGCAAGCGCGATGAGCGCGACGGAGAAAAGACGATAGAATTTCACTGCAGGACGCTCCCTTTGGTTCTAAATCACAATATCATCGTAGCCGCCGTTACCCGATGCTGGCAAGCGCATATCCAATCTCAGATGTACAAGGGACGCGGCACTCCATTGAGCCAGAACCGGAAAACGATTCACTCCGCGGCTGTGTCGACCCACTTTGGCGAAAGCTTTCCGCCGGAATCGACCGTCAGACGGAAAATGCCTGAACCATCGGCGTTCATTACGTAGATGTCGTCAAACCCATCGCGATCGGAGAGGAAAACAATACGGCTGCCGTCCGGCGACCAAGAGGGGTACCAGTCGTCGGAAGAACTGTCCGTTAACCGCTCAACGCCCGTCCCGTCAGGGCTCATCAGGTAAACATCGGAACTTCCCTCACGATTCGAGTAGAAAGCGATGCGGCTGCCGTCCGGCGACCATTGGGGCGCTGAATCGGCGGCCGGATTGTCGGTCAACCGGGTGAGACCGGTCCCGTCGGCGTCCATGACGTAGATTTCAAAGTTTCCGTCGCGGTCGGACTCGAAGGCGATTCGCTGGCCGTCGGGAGACCACGAAGCATACTGGTCAGCGGCCGAATCCTTTGTCAAACGCGTAGTTTCAGAGCCGTCCGCGTTCATCAGGTAGATCTCGGCATTCCCGGCGCGCCAGGATGTAATTGCGATCTTTTCACCGTCCGGAGACCATGCTGGCAAGAAGGCCGCTTGCGGATCATTTGTCAGCAACTCAAGATCCGACCCATTGGCGCTCATTACGTAGATTTCGGGTCCTGCGTTGCGGACTGAGGCGAAAGCAATGCGACTGCCGTCCGGCGACCACGTGGCGAAGAAATCTCCTCCGGGGCTGTCGGTTAGCCGCGTAAGGCCAGAACCGTCGGCATTCATCACATAGATTTCAAAGTTTCCGTCGCGGTCCGAAGCGAATACGATTCGCTGAGACGAAACGGGAGGCTCGATTTCCTCAGCGGACACCGCTGCTTCAACGTCAATCAGGTAAATGTTGCTGACGCCATCTCTGTCCGATTGGAAGGCTATTTGGCTGCCGTCGGCTGACCACGTCGGGTGATAGTCGTTTGCGGAGTCGTCGGTCAACTGCATGAGACCGGTCCCGTCGGCGTTTATCAGAAAAAGATCGTCGTTCCCGTTCCGGTTGGAGTCGAAGGCGATGCGGCTGCCATCGGCTGACCATGAAGGGGTTCCGTCTTCGGCCGAGTGGTTGGTAAGACGAATGACGTCAGACGCATCCGCGTTCATGACAAAGATTTCGTTATTGCCCTGACGATCGGAGACAAAGGCGATACGGTCGCCATCGGGTGACCAGATTGGTGACATATCGTTTGCAGGGTGGCGGGTAAGCCGGTTTCTCTCCGTCCCGTCCAGGTTGATCACGAAGATATCAAACCTACCGCTGTCACGGACTGTGAAGACGATCTTTTCACCGTCGGGCGCCCAGTTTGGCATCGAATAGATGCCTTCACTCTCGGTTACCCGAGAGAGGTTGGTACCGTCGGCGTCCATTAGATAGATTGCCAGGTTTCCGTCCCGATTGGAGGCAAAAGTTATCCGTTTGCCATCGGGCGACCAGGAGGGGAACAAGTCGCCTGCCGGATTATCGGTCAAACGGGAAACAGCAGTGCCGTCGGCGTTCATCACATAGACTTCCGAGTTCCCGTCCCGGTAGGAGGCAAAGGCGATCCGTTCGCCGTCCGCGGACCACCTGGGACCCCAGGCTCCCTCCGAATCATCGGTAAGACGAGAAACGCTGTCCTCGGCCTCGATACGGCCCGCTCCGTCGCGGGCGCGTACGGTCGGCTCCCCGGCAGACGAAAGTTCCGGGTAGTCGACGTTGATTATGTACAGGTCGGAGCTGCCCTCACGATCGGAATGAAACACGACTTGGCCGCCGTCCGGCGACCAGGATGGCTGCCCATCGTTGGCAGGATTGTTGGTGAGGCGGACGATACCGGAGCCGTCAACGTTTACGACATAGATTTCGCCTTCCCCACCGCGCGCCGCCTCAAATGTAATCTTGCCGCCGTCCGGTGACCAGGCATAGCTCTCAAGGGGCGCAGGCTCACTGAACAGCAGCGTCGCGTCCGAGCCGTCAGCGTTCATCACGTAGAAGTCATAACTGTTGTCGGCTTGCCGGAATAGATAGGCGATGCGGCCACCGTCGGGCGACCAGGAGGGGGTTTCGTATCCTTCCGGCATTTCGGCGAACTTCGTGAGGCGCGTGACGCCGGTCCCGTCGGCGTTCACCACGAGAACTGCTGACAGCCCTGACCTCGAATCTGCAAACGCATAAGCGATGCGCGTTCCGTCCGACGACCAGGTCGGGAGCGCGTCGTTGCCGGCGCTCTTGGTAAGACGAGCGATATCCGTGCCGTCGGCGTTCACCGCGTAGATGTCGAGATTGTCGTTGCGCAGAGACTGAAAGGCAATGCGGCTGCCGTCCGGCGACCAGGCCGGATGTCCGGCAAACTCTGGATCGTCGGTCAGCCGAGCAACATCTGAGCCATCGGCATTCATCACGAAGAGCTGCTTCAGCCCGTCCCGGTCGGAGAGAAAGGCAATGCGGCTGCCGTCGGGCGACCAGACAGGGCCCCAGTCCATGGCGGGATGGTCGGAGAGAAGTGTGCGGCCCGAGCCGTCGGCGTTGACTGCCCAGATTCCAAGATCGCCTTCGACGCTGGACATGTAGAGGATGCGGCTGCCATCGGGCGACCATGAAGGGCTCCCATTCACGCACTGGCTCCTCGGTGAGACGGATGATGGATGACATCGGCGGCAACCTGGTCAACTTCGCCCATACCTGTCGGCATCTTCCACCTCAGCTCGGCTCCACCAGGCGGGCGGGAGAGCGACCAGCGAGGGAATACAATCTTCGTCCGAAGTGGTACAGTGAGCCTGCGCGACCTCCGAGCCGTCGGCTGTTCATTACATAGATCTCAGGCATTTCCATCACGTTCAGAATAAAAGGCGATTCGACTGCCGTCCGATGACCAGGTGGGCACATAGTCGTTGGCGGGATGATCGGTCAGGCGTGTGACGCCGGTACCGTCGGCGTTCATCACGTAGATTTCATTGTTGCCGTTACGCTCGGAATTGAACGCAATTCTGCGGCCGTCCGGGGACCAGGCAGGCTCCCAGTCCTGGGCGGGATGGTCGGTAAGACGGGTAAGCCCTGACCCGTCTGTGTTGATCACGTAGATCTCTGCCTGCCTGTTTCGGCCGGAGGAAAAGGCGATCCTGCTTCCGTCGGGCGACCAGACGGGGAACCAGTCATTTGCCGAGTCGTAGGTTAGTCGGGTCACCTGGGAGCCGTCCAGGTTCATCACGTAGATATCTTCACCCCCGCTGGGGTCTGAATTGAACGCGATGCGGGTACCATCCGGCGACATTGATGGGTACTCGTCAACCGCCGGGTCGTCGGTCAGGCGGGTGACGTTTGAGCCGTCCGCATCCATGACGAACAGGTCAACGTTTCCGTCGCGGTCGGAGGAAAAGACGATTCGCTCCCCTGCGGCGACCAGGAGGGTTGTGCATCGGTATCCGGCTGGTCGGTGAGGCGCGTGACGCCGGAACCGTCGGCGTTCATCACGTAGATGTCAATATTTCCCCCGCGTTCGGAGACAAACGCAATGCGCTCGGATGCGGCGGTTAAGGCCGCCGAAACTCTTGCCTCGACGTGGAGCACGTGAATCTCAAAGTCTCCGTCGCGATTCGAAGTGAACGCCAGGCGGCTGCCGTCCGGCGACCAGGTCGGGTCCATCTCGATGGCCGGGCTGTCGGTGAGGCGAACGACGTTCGACCCGTCTTTGTCCATCAGGTAGATCTCCAGGTTGCCGTCGCGGTTAGAGAGGAAGGCAAATCGGCTGCCGTCGGGCGACCAGATTGGAGGCCAATCTTCGGCCGGGTTGTCCGTCACACGCAAGACCTCCGACCCGTCCGCGTTCATCACGTAGATCTCCTGGTTCCCGTCCCGGTCGGAGACGAACGCGATGCGGCCGCCGTCCGGCGACCAGATGGGCGCCCAATCGGCTGCTGGGTCGACAGTCAGGCGGGTGACATTGGAGCCGTCAATATTCATCACGTAGATGTCGTCTTGCCCTTTTCGCGCAGAAACGAAGGCGATACGGCTGCCATCGGGCGACCAATTGGGCGCGACATCCCAAGCGTCGTTGTCGGTGAGGCGGGTGGCGTCAGAACCGTCGGTCTTCATCACATAGACTTCCGGGTTGCCGTCTCGGTCGGAGACGAACGCCATCAGGCTGCCATCGGGCGACCACGAAGGCCCCGCCTCTCCAGCGTCGTTGTCGGTGAGGCGGATGACGTCAGAACCGTCGACGTTCATCAGGTAGATGTCGCCGGCACCATCGCGATCGGAAACGAAGGCGATGCGGTCGCCCAGCGGTGACCAGGTGGGCACGGCATCGTGTGCGGGATCGTCGGTGAGGCGAACCGGGGTTGCCTCCAGACCAGGCCCAATTGCCCGCCGATGCCAGCGACGAAAAGTCGATTTCCTCGACGTTCAGCAGGTAGATCTCGGCGTTGCCAGTGTGTTCGGAAGAAAAGGCGATGCGGCTTCCGTCCGGTGACCAGATTGGAAGCATTTCGTTAGCGGAATAATCGGTTAGAGAGACGACGCCGGACCCATCCTCGTTCATCACGTAAACGTCGAGGCTCCCGCCGCGATCAGAGGAGAAAAGTATGCGGCTGCCATCCGGCGACCATGTAGGATTCCAGTCGATGGCAAGGTCGTTGGTCAGACGGGAAACGTCCGAGCCGTCCGCTCCCATGGTGTAGATTTCCAAGTTGTCATCGCGCGCCGAGACAAATGCGATGCGGCTGCCGTCCGGCGACCAGGCGGGGGACCGATCACCGGCGGGATCGTCGGTTACGCGAGTCAGGCCGGATCCGTCACTGTTCACCACGTATATGTCTTGTTGACCATCACCCAGGGAAGTAAATGCAATTCGAGCGCCGTCGGGTGACCAGGCCGGCTCGGATTCGTCTGAAGGAAGGTCTGTGAGGCGGATGACGCCGGTGCCGTCGGCGTTCATCACATAGATCTCGTAATTCCCGTCGCGGTCCGACTGAAACGCTATATGGGTTCCATCAGCAGACCAGGAAGGGTAACGGTCTGTAGCAGGATGGTCTGTGAGGCGGGTAACGCCGCTACCGTCGGCGTTCATCACATAAATCTCTCTATTCCCATCACGGTCCGATTGAAATGCCAACTGGCTGCCGTCCGGCGACCATGAAGTAGCCAATTCCAGCGCGGGACTGTCTGTGATACGGGTGAGCACGAATTCACCGACGCCTGTACCCGTGCTTTCCTCAGTCCCGATTGCCTGTGGAAGCGGACTGCCGCGGGGATTCCAGAAGGGGCCGGAATCAAAGGCGGGATGGCCTGTGAGAAGGCGGACATTTGAACCGTCTACATTCATCGAGTAGATTTCGAACATGTCGTCGTCGAAGGTGGAGAAGACTATCAGGTCGGACCCGGGAGACCAGGTGGGGAAGAGCTCGTGTTCAGGCGTGTCGGTAAGGCGCGTGAGGTCGGAACCGTCAGGATTCATCGTGTAGACTTCGTAGTTGCCGTCGCGTTTGGAGGTAAACGCGATGTGGCCGCCGTCAGGTGACCAGAACGGGAGGATATCCTCTGCAGGATGGTCGGTGAGGCGGGTGACGCCGCTACCGTCGGCGTTCATCAGGTAGATCTCATCGTTCCCGTCCCGGTCTGAGACAAAAAGAAGGCGGGAGCTGTCCGGCGACCAACTGGGGAACTGATCGTGCGCCGGGCTGCGCGAAATCTGGAAGACTTCGGTCCCGTCGGTATTCATCACGAAAATATCAGCATTCCCGTTGGGGTCGGACATGTAGGCGATGCGGCTGCCGTCGGGTGACCAGGAAGGATGCGAACTCACATCCGGGCTGTCGGTGAGCTGGGTGACGCCCGAACCGTCGACGTTCATCAGGTAGAGGTCGGCGCTGCCACCGCGGTCGGAGGTAAAAGCGATCTGACTGCCGTCAGGCGACCAGGAGAGATAGGAATCGTCGGCAGGGTGGTTGGTCAGACGGGTAAGACCGCTGCCGTCAGGGTTCATCAGGTAGATCTCGTAATCGCCGTCACGTGTGGAGAAGAAGGCGATCAGACCGGGCGACCCGGAATCAGAGTCAGCGTCCGCTTCCTGCGCTGACGCAGTGACGGTTGTGAGCGCCAGAAACGCGACTGCCAGCGCAAAGCAGAACGAAAGGCGCGTCAGCTTTATCTGGCAATTCCAGGACGATGGACGGCATTTCGCCTGGTCGCGGATTCGGGCCGCCGCAGGAACAGGCGCCCTCTTGGCGTGGCCGGCAATTTCTGAAGCGTTTCTAAGGCTGAACATGGAAGGACCCCCTCGCCAGAGCAGCACGGGCGTTTGACGGCAACGGCTGACAAGAGGAGCACGATGATGAAGTTCTTGGGCTTGTCCAACGAATGGGATGGAGGCGTCCGTAACGGCATTTGGCCGGCGTGCAGCACCAAGCGAAAACAGTGCCGGCGCCAATGCAGATCGAAATCGATGCGAAGCGGATGCGAGAATAGAGGTTGGCGACCATGTGACGCCTTATCACCAGTGGTGAGTGGCCGGCCGCAAGTGGAGGGAGCACTCCGGGCCACTGCTTGCGCGGCGGGCCCTGGTCGTGCAAAGTTCTCGATTGAACTGCGGTCCCGTGTATCGTCAGGACCGCCCGTCTTCGATTGGCGGGGAACGAATCTCAAGTTTCAGGCTGCGACAACCATGTAAGCGCAAAGCATCTTATCATAGCCGCAAGGGGCTGGCAATAGGTTTCGGAATGTCAGTAGGCACCGATTTCGGTGAGGCGATCATCGTCGATGCCGAAGTGGTGCGCGATCTCGTGGCGCACGACCCGCTGCACAAGTTCAACGACGTCCTGCTCGCTGCGGCAACGCATGAGAATCGGCCGGCGGTATATGCTGATCTTATCCGGCATGACCAGGTTGTAGCCGTGTGTGCGCTCTGTTTGCGGGATGCCCTGGTACAGCCCGAGGAGATTGGACCGCTTGCGCACCCCCACCGATTCGAGGACAGCGCGGTCTGGCCACTCCTCGACGACGATGGCGACGTTCTCCAGGAACTGGAGAAGCTCGTCTGGCAAATCTTCAATTGCGCTGAGAACCAGCTCGTCAAACCGATCAGGTTGCGCGTACGGCTTCATCTGGCTGCTTCACGTCCCTATTCGCCGCCTTCGGCCTCCTGGCTGCACTGCACGAGCGGACCTTCGGGGTCAACCCCGGCACGAAAGTCAAAAGAAATGTCTCCGCTCTCGAGCACGATGCGGTAGCCCGGCGTAATTACCTGCGCGTACATCGTGTCCGGCTCAGGACAGCCCAGGCTTGTATCGCTCCACTCAACCTCCTGGGTACTGACCACCGAGATCTCGCCGAGCGCGGCGCCGGTCGCCTCCACCATCTCCTCCTTGGCCCGCTCAATCAGGCGCGCCAAAACGATGTCCTCTACGCCGCCAAGGGGCGCGATCGCGCCACCCAATTGGGTTTCCCCCGCTGCCGGCGCGCCTTCCAGGCATTGTACGAGCGGGCCTTCAGGGTCGGTCCCAGTGTGATAGTCGTAGGCGCTGCCGCCGCTTTCCAGGACGATCAGGTAGCCCGGCGTGATCACCTGCGCGTACATGGTGTCCGGCTCAGGACAGCCCAGGCTCGAATCGCTCCACTCGACCTCCTCCGCGCTGACGACAGTGATTTCGTCGGCCACTGCGTCGGTCGCCTGCACCAGGTCGGCAATGGCCCGTTCAGTCAGGCGCGGCAATGTTTGATCGTCAAGCAAATCAACTGCTCCTTCGGCCGGACCGATTTCAACGAGGTCCGTGCCTGCGGGCACGCCCTCTTCCGTACATTGGACGAGCGGCCCTTCGGGTTCGATTCCAGTGTGATAGTCGTAGGTGTCGCCGCCGCTCTCCAGCACGATGACGAAACCCGGGGTGATCACCTGTGCGTACATCGTATCCGGCTCCGGGCAGCCGAGGCTTGCATCGCCCCACTCAACCTCTTCAGTGCTGATAACGGCAATCTCGCCGGCCCCTGCGTTGGTCGTCTGTACCAAGTCCTCTCTGGCCCGTTCGATCAGGCGCGCCAGCGTTGCGTCCTCTTCCAATCGCGGTTCTTCGGTTGCCAAGGGGGTCGGGACTGGCGGCGTGCCGAAGAACCTGTCGAATACGCAGCCGCTCAACGCAAGCGGCGCGATCAGCAACATGACGCAGATCAACGCGAAACGCGACCGCAAACGATAGATGGTACCTTCCTCTGAACTCGCGGACACAGCAATTCCCCGTGTGTGATCAAGGTACCAGGAAAGGAAGAGGCGAAGCCGGACTGCCTCTTACCACCCTGTTGTTGTCAAGAAAGGCGAGTTCGCTTCCACGATTCGCTAGTACGCCATCCGGACCAGCAGGTCCTGCAAGATGCCCAAAGCGATGAAAACGACAATCGGCGAGATATCGATCATGCCGATGGGCGGGATCAGCTTGCGCGCCGGCTCCAGCACCGGATCCGTCACCTGAAAGAGCATCTGCACGATCGGATGATAGGGGTCCAGGTTGGGGATCCACGTGATCAGGATGCGGATCAGGAGGACGAAAGTGTAAATCTGGAGTACACGGGCCAAGAGCAAAAAGATCACAACGGCTCCTTACGCTATTGTATTCGCACTGTCCGGGCGGCAGTTGGATTCCCGGTTGCTAGCCACCACCCAGTTCCCGGCTGCGGCGATAGGCAGCATCCACGGCTTCGATCAGGGCGGCGCGCACGCGGGCGCGCTCCAGAACGAGCGTGCCGGCGGCTGTCGTACCCGCCGGGCTGGTGACGCGATTGCGCAGGTCCGCCGGATGTAGACCGCTCTGGCGCATCAGCTCCACGCTGCCCGCCACCGTTTGCAGTACCATCTGCTGCGCCTGTTCCCGACTGAAACCGATATGCACGCCGGCGTCGATCAGGGCCTCAAACAGCAGATAGACAAAGCCCGGCCCGGAGCCGCTCAACCCCGTGGCCATGTCGAGATAGTGCTCGTCCGCGGCGTAAATCGCCTCACCCATGGCTTCCAGGATCGTTTGCGCGCGGGCGCGGTCGGTATCACTCACGGCGGCGGTGTCGGTCCACACGGTCATGCCCTGGCCCACTTGCGCCGGCGTGTTGGGCATCGAACGCACGATCTTCTCGTGGCCGAGGCCGTCGCGCAGCGTCCCAATCTGCACACCCGCCATGATACTGAGTACGAGCGCAGGCGGGGGAAGGTTGCTCTTGAGGTCCGTGAGTATGGCCTCCAGCACCTGCGGCTTCACCGCCAGGACGACGACCGAGGCAGCGATAACAGCGCGTGCATTGTCGGTTTCGGTCGCCACGCCGTATGCGCTGTGCAGCTGTTCACGGCGGGCTGGCACCGGTTCTGACACACAGATCTGCGCCGGCTTCAGCAGCCCTTTACCCAGCAGAGAGCCGATGATCGCCTCTCCCATGGCGCCGCCGCCGATAAACGTAACTCTACCCTCTAACTCGCTCATTCGTACTCCCTGTGGCCGAAGATCGCGGTGCCGACCCGGATAATTGTCGCGCCCTCCTCGATGGCAACTTCGAAATCAGCGGTCATGCCCATCGATAGTTGCGACCACGCGGCCTGCGGATAGTTCGCCGCAGGATAGATCCGCCGAACATCCTCCAGGAGGCAGCGTAGTTCCCGGAAAAAGGGCCGCGCCTCTTCAGGGTCGGCCACGAATGGCGCCATCGTCATCAGTCCGCAGTAGCGCAGCGCCGGCAGCTCCAGCAGTTCGGGCAGCGCGGACTTCAGGCTCGAAGGCGAGAAGCCGTGCTTGCTCTCTTCGCCGCTGACGTTGACCTCCAGCAGGACCTCAAGCGTCCGACCCGCTTCGGCGGCCTGCCGGCTCAGGCGCTGCGCGATCTTGAGACGGTCAACCGCGTGAATCAGTGCGAGCGGTCCCAGCGCCAGTTTCGTCTTGCGGCTCTGAATCGTGCCGATCGCGTGCCAGCGGATGGTGCCCAGCCCGGCCGCGGCCGCGGCATCAACCTTCTCCACCAGCTCTTCCAGCCGGTTCTCGCCAAAGTCGATCTGCCCCGCATCGGCGGCCTCGGCGATCAGCGCGAGCGGCATGGTCTTGCTCACCGCCACGAGCGTGATCTCATCGGGCAAACGCTGCGCACGCCGCGCGGCCGCGGCCATGCGCGCCTCCACTTTGCGCAGATTGTCAGCAATCGTCATGGCAATGCGTCACGCTATCACGAACAGGACAGACCTTATTGTCGCCAAATGTTCTGATTTCGTCCAATCGGATCATTCAACTGCCTGCGCGCAACACAGAAGCCGGTTCACACCCACCTGCAAAGTAAGGTGCCCGCGCGTCTCACTCGATCAGTGCCGGAAGCAGTGCATAAAATTCGGTCGACTTCACCACATCGGCCAGCGGGACGCTGTCGAGAACGGTGTGGGCCGTTACTTCGTCGCCGGGTGCGAAGCCGATACTCGGGATACCGGCTTTGCCGCGCCAGTAAATGCCGTTGGTGCTGAAATCCCACTTGCCGGTGGGCGCGTCTGGCAGGCCGATGAGCTTGCGCGTCGCCTGCCCCGCCTGCACCAGTGGCTCATTCTCTTCAAGCGCCCAGGCGGGAAAGTACTTTTCGACCGGAAAGACGAAGCCGGTATAGCTCGGCTCGTCGTAGTAGAGCATCTCCAGCGTCACATCGTCGGCCTCGCGGTTTGTCTGGGGGATCAACGCGCGCACCTGTTCGATCACGGCGTCCAGCTCCTCTCCGAAAGTCACGCGGCGGTCAATGTAAACGGTGCACTGGTTGGGAACGGCATTGAGGCTGGGCGTCTCGACCTCGATGTCGGTGGCGGTGATCTTGCCCGGGCCCAGGAAGGGGTGATCGCCCAGCTGCGGCTCGAGGCGACTGATGCCCTCGACCAGCGGCAGCGCTTTGTAGATGGCGTTGTCGCCGAGATGATTGCTGGCCGCGTGGGCGCTCCTGCCCCGCGCGACCGCCTTCAGCTCGACGCGCCCCTTGTGGCCGCGATAGATCTGCATCCTGGTCGGCTCGCCGATGACGACAAAATCGGGACGAATGCCCTCATGCTCAACGAAGGCGTGCGGCGCGATGCCATCGCACCACTCCTCCATATTGCCGAAGTAGTAGGCTGTCCAACCTTCCAGCAGCCCCAGATCGCGGGCGATGGCCATGCCGTAGATCATGCCGGGCGTGCTGCCCTTTTCGTCGCAGGCGCCGCGCGCGAATAAGATGCCGTCCTCCACCTTGCCCTCGAACGGGTCCCAATCCCACTCCTCGGCGGCGCCGATGCCGACTGTGTCGATATGGCTGTCGTAGACGAGCACACGCTGTCCGTCGCCGATTTTGCCAACCGTATTTCCCATCGAGTCGAACCAGACCTTATCGAAGCCAAGCTTTCTCATCTCTGCCTGGACGCGTTCACCGACCGGACCGATCTTCGAATCAAGCGACGGGATGGCGCAGATCTGGCGCAAAAAGGAAACGATTTCGTCGCTGTGGCCTCGGACCGCGGATTGGATCGCAGCGATGTCAAATTCGGACATTGTTGTACTCCAGGCAGACAAAGGAATGGGTGGGACCGGTCCCAACGCATTGATGCAGATGGGATCAGACATCTCCAGGGACAGAAAGAGGATACCAGGGCAGGCATTCCCCCCTCCAGGCCGTCGAGACGATTCTATTCTGGAACTTGCATATTGAAGAGAGCAATCTACATGAAGGGGAGCGCGAGAAGCACGATCAAGACTGCCTGAAATATAACTGTTCCGGCCTCATTTTGTCAAACCTTTGACGAATAAAGCTATCGACAGATCCAAAGACAGTTCCTGCGTTAGCGGGGGCCGCTTTGTACGCCTGGCCCGAAAAGCGCGCGTCTGCTAGACGTCACCGAGCGTTCGCTGCGGAGGTGCGCTCTCCAGCATCGTCAGTAGAGGAGAATCATCGATATCCAAGGGCAATTCCACCCGTCCTCTCCTTCTGCTGGACTCGTAGGTGGCGAACGTAAGCTCGGCCGCGCGGAAGGCGCGACGGCTTGACAGCTCCGGCTCCGTGCCGTGCCGAAGCGCGTCGATCAGGTCAGCGATGCCCATTTCAACCGCCTCCAGAACGTGAATCGAACCGTCGGTGTCGATGGTCTGCCAACCGGTCGTCTGGCCGTTGCAGAGGCGGATGGCATCGCCGTGACGCAAGCCGACTTCGATCACGCCATCACTGCCCAGCAGCCGGTTGGCCGGCATGTTGGACTCACCGATGCCGGCAAATAGAAGGCCATCAACGCCGTTGATGAAGCGGACCTGGCTGATGCCCAACGTCTCGTGCGCCAGACCGAAAATGGTGCGGACCTCGGCGGCGTCGATCTGGCCCAGCACCCACTCCGCAGGCGTCTCGTCGTTGTAGAAATGCATCATGTCGAACCAGTGCGTGCCCCAGTCGTTCATATCGGGGCAGCGGCCCTCGATGCGCTGCAGTTCACCGATTGCGCCCTCCCGCAGGAGCCTGCGAACGGTCCGAAAGGGCGGGGCAAAACGGCGCTGGTGGTTGAAGGTCAACTGCACGCGTTTGCGCGCGCAGGCCTCCACCATGTGGCGAACTTCTCCGAATGTAGGGGCGATCGGCTTTTCGCAATGGATCGCCTGCAGGCCCGCTGCGGCCGCAGCCAGCACCATCTCGGCGTGCAGATGCGGCCAGACGCAGATCGAAACGATATCAAGATCTGCTTCGTCCAACATGCGGCGATAGTCCTCGTATATCGTCTCGCCGCCATGCTCTTTCTGGAAAACCCGCGCGTTTTCACGGCTGACATCGGCAAGCGCCGCAAGCTCGGTATAGGGTGAAGCAGCGTATCCCCTGGCATGGCTGTGGGCCATGCCGAAGCCGGTCGAGCCTTCCGACCTGCGCGGGCGGCCGCAGCCAATGATGCCGGCGCGGTATGTAACAGGCGCGGATCGGCTTCCCCTGGCATTCGGTTTCGTGGTCATTTCCCAACTTTTCGGGCATGGCTGGCAATCTGCCGCGCCTCGCGAACGCTCACAGTTCAATCGACACTTCGCGGCCGGCCGCCTGGCTGCGGTAGATACCGTCGAGAATCGCGAGTACCTGCAGCGACTCTTCCGCGGGGACGGGAGAGGGCGCGCCTGCGGCAACCGCCTTGGCGAACTCGACACATTCGAGCGCGTGCGGCTCCATCGTATCCTGCGTAAGTTGGAGAATGCGGTTGTTAAACTGGCGTGTGGCGTAGTTCGTGTCGAGAAACTGGGCCGAGGGCCAGTGGCAGCCGCCGCCATCGCCGTAAATCCAGGCCTGCATATCCTCGCCGCTGATGTCGTGATGCAGCAGCCAGCTTACCTCCAGCATGAGGGTGGCGCCGTTCTCAAAGCGAACGAACGCAACAGCGTAGTCCTCGACATCGAAGGTGCTGGGGATCGGCCCTTCGAGCCAGGTTGCGAATGCGCCGGGAAGGTGGGCCAGCCGCGCATCGGCAACGCCGGATACCGTCACTGGCTTTGGGTTGCCCATCAGCCACAAAGCCAGGTCGAGGATATGCACGCCGATGTCGATGCAGGGGCCGCCGCCGCTGTGTTTTTTCTCGATGAATGTCGCTGTCGGGATCAGCCCGTTGCGGCGCAGCATCCAGCCGCGCGCATGGTATACATCGCCCAGCGAACCGGTGTCGATCTCCGCCTTCATCGCCTGGGAAACGCCGGCGAAACGGAAATGCTGCGCGGTCATCAGCAGCTTACCGGCCTTGTCGCGCGCCGAAATCATCCGCTTGATCTCCTCGGGCGTCGGCGCGAGCGGCTTCTCGCAGATCACGTGCTTGCCCGCTTCGAGCGCGGCGATGGCGAGCGGCGCGTGGTACACATTGGGCACGCAGAGGTCGACGATGTCGATATCGGGGTCAGAGAAAAGCTCGTCCGCGTTCGTCGTCAGCTTGGTGATATTGTGGAGCGCGCCCCACTGCTCAATCGCTTTTCTGCTGATATCGCTTCCCGCGACGACCTCGGCCTCTTCGGACGCGGCCCAACCAGGCATGTGCGTGCGGGAGATGCCGCCGACGCCGACGAGGCCAACTTTCAGAGTATTCATTGCAGGTCCTTTCACTATCGCTTAGTGCGGTCCCACGTATTGTACGCAATGATAGAGTTGTCAGGCAAAGTGGAGGAGCCGGTTACTCCTAATGCAGGCCGGAAACAGTTGGTCGACCGACGTGTTCTATGCGATAGTAGTCCACACGGCGAGCGCCGCCAACGGCCATAGGATTTCTCCCGACCCCTTGGCTGCAGAATCAGGAGGCAGTTCGTGCCAGAGTTGAAGTTAGACGTCCCGTTGACCCTTGTTGAGCGCATTCGGCGCCTGGCGGCTGAAGAAAATGAGACGCTGGAGGACATGGCGTTGATGCTGCTGCGCCGCGGCTATGATTTCGTCGTCACCGTTCCGGAAGTGCAGCCGGACCGCAGCCAGCAGCCCGGCGCGCGTAACGACCCGCGTCTGGACTGGTGGCGCGAGGCCAGGTTCGGGCTCTTCATCCACTGGGGCCTCTATTCGATTCCCGCCGGCGTGTGGAACGGACGCGAATGGCCCGGCATCGCCGAATGGCTGATGTACCGGGCCGAAATTCCCGTCAGGGACTATGAAAAACTAGCTTCAAGGTTCAATCCGGTCCGGTTCGATGCCAGGGCGTGGGTGTCGCTGGCGAAACGCGCCGGTCAGAAATACCTCGTCATCACCACCAAACATCATGACGGTTTTTGCCTCTTCGACTCTGCGGTCACCGACTACGATATCGTGGATGCCACGCCGTTCAATCGCGACGTGCTGAAGGAGCTGGCGGACGAGTGCGCGGCGCAGGGGATCAAACTCGGCTTCTACTACTCGCAGACGCAGGACTGGCACCACCCGGACGGCGATGGCAACGACTGGGATTTCGATCCGGCGCAAAAGGATTTCGCGGCATATATCGAGACCTATGTTAAGCCCCACGTACGCGAGCTTCTCACCAACTACGGGCCTGTCGCCATCATCTGGTTCGACACGCCCAAGAGCATCTCCGAGCAGCAGAGCCAGTCGCTGCTGGAACTGTGCAACGAGCTGCAGCCGGACTGCCTGGTCTGCGGACGGCTGGGGAACGCGCTGGGCGACTACGCCACCGCGAGCGACAATCGCATCCCCGACACAATTCTCGAACTGGACTGGGAGACGCCGGCGACGATTAACGACAGCTGGTCCTTCAAGCTGAACGATCACAACTGGAAGTCAAGCGGCGATTTGATCCGCAAACTGGTTGACATCGTCAGCAAAGGGGGCAACTACCTGCTGAACGTCGGCCCTACGGCTGAGGGCACCATCCCACAGCCAAGCATTGACCGTCTTGAGGCGATGGGGAACTGGCTGGCCGTCAACGGCGAGGCTGTCTACGAAACCCAGGCGGGGACGGTGCAGGGCCGGGACGACTTGCGCACCACGCGTAAGGACGGGGTCGTCTATCTCCAGGTCTTCAGCTGGCCGCGGGAGGGAGAGATTCGGGTCGCAGGCGTGACTGCACGGGAGGCCCGGTTGCTGGCGGGAGGTGGGATGTTGCCGCTGCGCCAGCGTAACGGTGAACTGGTCATCCGCGGGCCGCTCAGCGCGCCCGACGCAGCCGTGACGGTAATCGAGCTTTCCTGAACCGCAGCATCGCTAGCTGGTGCCGAACTGACGGTCGCCGGCATCGCCCAGGCCTGGCCAGATGAAGCCGGGTGGGAAGCCATCGTCGGCGTCATCCTCATTTGTCAGCCGTTCGTCGACGGCGGCCACGTGCACAGAGACGTCGGGATGGGTTCCTTGGAGCGCGGCGATCCCTTCGGGCGCGGCCAGAAGGCCGACAAACTTGACGCGGGTTACGCCGCGGCGTTTCAGGATATCGACGGCGGCCAGCGCGGAGCCGCCGGTTGCCAGCATCGGATCGAGGACGAAGCAGGTGTGGGTGGAGAGATCGTCGGGGAGCTTGTTGTAGTAGATGACAGGTTGCAGGGTTTCTTCGTCACGGTAGAAGCCCAGGTGCCAGACCTCGGCCTGGGGGATGAGGCTGAGCATGCCGTCCACCATGCCCAGGCCGGCGCGCAGGACCGGTACGAGGCCGACGCGCTGGTCGAACTTGCTGCCGGTGGCGGCGGCGAGCGGCGTTTGCACTTCCACCGGCTGCGTGGTCAGATCGACAGTGGCTTCGTAGGCCAGGATCATTGACAGTTCAGCGACGATGGAGCGAAACTGGCGAAAGTCGGTCGTTTCATCACGCAGTTGCGTAATCTTGTGTTCAACCAGTGGATGCACTGAAACGAACAGATTGTCGACCATTAGGTTGCCTGGTGATGTCATTTACCAGCGCGAAGGCGTAGCGCGCGGTTGCGGCGGTTGATCGATTCAACCTCCCGCTGGCAGTCCATACAAAGGGTTGCGTCGGGTTTGACCTCCAGACGCGCCGGGCTGATCTTTCCGCCGCAGCGTTCGCAGATGCCGTATTGACCCAAGTCTATCACGCGCAGTGCGTGTTCGATGTCCTGCTGGCGCCGTTCGAGCACGACGATAAGGGCGGCGGTTTTCTCACGTTCGACGATTTCGGTGTCGCCTTCGTCCAGTTCGACGTCCACTTCGCCCAGCATCAGATTGCGCAGATGCTCCAACTCTTCGTTCACCTGTTCAAGGTTTTCCAGCAATCGTTTGCGGTCCGATTTCGACTTCTTTGTCATGATGATTCCTTCTCATTCACAGAAATTGCGCAAAATGTGGAAGATGTTATAACAGCTTTTGGGCGTTCCGTCAATGCAGTTGCGCACGGCCGATGCGGGATGATTTTACACTGTTTTGAACCGGTCATCCCTTTGGTATACTATCTTTAGCACAATCGTTCTTTGCAATTCCGATTGGATACGAGCATGGCTGATGAACGCGGTGTAACACAGAAAAGCGGACGGCAAGGCGGCGGGCAAGGCATGCGCGAGGTCTCCGGCGAAAGACAGGGTGAGGACGGCCGCGTCGACTACGCGTTGCGGCCAAAAAGCCTGGACGAAATGATCGGCCAGGAGAGAATGCGCGAGAAGATGCGCATCTTGGTGCAGGCCGCGCGCCAGCGCGGGGAGGCGCTCGATCATGTGCTCCTGTACGGTCCACCGGGGCTGGGCAAGACCACCCTCAGCCATATTCTGGCGCACGAAATGCAGGGCAATCTCAAACCAACGGCCGGACCGGCAATCGAAAAGGCCGGCGACCTGGCCGCTATCCTCACCAACCTGCGCAGCGGTGACATCCTGTTCATTGATGAAATCCACCGTTTGGGCCGCGCGGTCGAGGAAATCCTTTACCCGGCGATGGAGGACTTTGTGCTCGACATCACCGTCGGCAGCGGACCCAGCGCGCGCAGCATCCGCCTGAAGCTGCCCCGCTTCACCGTCATCGGCGCGACCACGCGGCTGGCGTTGATGACCGCGCCTCTGCGCGCCCGTTTCGGTGTGGTCGAGCGCTTTGACTTCTACAGCCAGAACGCGTTGGAAACGATCATCACCCGCGCCGCAGCAATGCTGGAGACGCCCCTGGAGCCCGACGCCGCGGCCGAGATCGCCCGCCGCTCAAGGGGAACGCCGCGAGTGTCATTGCGGTTGCTGCGCCGCGTGCGCGACTTTGCCCAGGTGCGGGCCGACGGCAGCATTTCCCATGCGCTGGCGGATGAAGCGCTGAAGGTCAACGAGATCGACCATCTGGGGCTGGACGATTTGGACCGACGCGTGCTGAACTCGATCGTCGGCAAATTCAGCGGCGGACCGGTCGGGCTGGGAACGCTGGCGGCCAGCATCAGCGAGGAAGATGATACGATCATGGACGTGGTGGAGCCGTATCTGCTCCAGCTTGGCTTCCTGGAGCGCACGCCGCGCGGTCGCACGGCCACGAAAGCTGCCTACAAACACATCGGGGCCGAGTTTCCGGATTCGCCGGAACAGCGCACACTGTTCGGGGGTGGCGCGGAGTGAGGTCCGTCGAAGTCAAGAATATTGAAGCGGTGTAGAAGACTCGCCGCGTTGAGGTAGGAAAATGGCGCAACTATCGGATGCCGTTCTCAAACAGATGGTACAAAAGATCGTGGACGAAGTGGACCCCGAGCAGGTGATCCTGTTCGGCTCGCGTGCGCGCGGCGACATGCGGGCAGAGTCGGACGTGGACCTGGTCGTCGTGGAATCCAAACCGTTCGGTCAGGAAAGGAGCCGGCGCCTGGAAACAGCCCGACTTTATCGGTCCCTATCGGGCTTCGGCATTTCCAAAGACATCCTGCTCTATAGCCGTGACGAGGTCGAGTATTGGCGGGATTCGCTCAACCATGTTTTGGCGCGGGCGCTGCGGGAAGGCCGGGTGCTCTATGAGCGACGTTAAATGCGCGCGCATGTTGTTGGAGGCTTCGGGCCGAAGCCAAGGTATGGCTAGAGTTTACCGCTAGGTAAGGTCAATTCACGGACGTGAATCATATGACTGGAATTCTCATCCTACTGTCAGAAAGGTCACATTGTGAAGACAATTAGAGCATACGAGGTATTCTCTGCTTGTGTTGACGCGATCACTCAAGGTACGTTGATAAAGCGAGTAAACAGATCGGACAAGGAGTTCCACTTTCAGAACTGGTTTGAAAATCGCCTCAGAGAAACTGAACTCTTGTTTGACAAGAGTGGCAGGAATTCCTACCCCGACTTCACACTTGTGGAGAATACCGAAGGTTATGAGGTCAAAGGGCTTGCCTACCCAGGCAGGGAGTCAACATATGACTGCAACAGCCAAGTACCCACGGGCTATCACAACGGCCGGGACATCTTTTATGTCTTCGGTCGCTATCCCAAAGCAGAAATTTCACACGAGGAGTACCCGGTAATCGATCTTGTCCTTTGTCATGGTGACTTCCTTAATGCGGATCACGACTACATTCACGAGAACAAAAGTTTGAAAGGTTTCGGCAGTTACGGGGACATCATGATTCGCGACCGCAAAATGTACGTAGCACCTACCCCCTATGCGATCGCAGATGGACTGACGGGCACTCGCACACTGCTGGTGCCATCAGCCTGGGTGGCTCCGAGGGGCCTGAAGGCTGTGGGCAAGGTAGTCCGAGTAGAATCAGAGAACTTGGTGATTGGGTATGGATTCGATCTGGTGTCCAACGAGATTTTTGCGAATTCAATCCCTAATCCGTCGGCGGGTAAGGCACACTCTTTCGTTGCCTACCGTACAAATTCAGACAGCGATAAACCGGTCAATCTGTCTTCTACGTACCGGGAACAAGACGAGGAATAGCTGAAAGATAGAGTCGATGCCCTTCCTCACAATTTTGTTGCTAATCAAGTGCCGAGACGAGTAGGGAACTCAAGAGAAACAAATGCGAAAACTAATCGAGTCGGACTTCCCTTTTCCTCAACTCTCCTTGATTGCGGAGAGAGAGTCATGGCGGAAAGAGATATACCGCCCTGTCTATTACCTCCACAAGTGGTGGGCGAAGCGACTGGGGTCGGTGTTTAGGGGTATCCTTTTGGCAGCGTGTCTGGACGAAACTGAAGACTTCTGGCAACGTTATTACTCTCTTAATGACTTCGACGAAACCACAGTCTTCGATCCGTTCATGGGAAGTGGAGTCACGGTTGGAGAAGCAATCAAACTGGGATGCAGAGTAGTTGGCCGCGACATTAATCAGGTAGCTTTTCTCTCCTGCTTGGCTTCAATGTCGAAGTACTCTCAAACCGAAGTTCTATCCACATATCATAGTCTTGAAGAGAAATTGGCCCCAACATTGTTGTCCTACTTTAAGACCAACACCAAGGAGGGTGAAGAGGCCACAGTTCTCTATTACTTCCTCGTAAAGGTCGTAACGTGTCCGGAATGCAGCCTTGGCATCGATCTCTTTGCGACGCGGATGTTCTCTCGGAATGCGGTTCCGCGGAAGGATCCTCTGGCAAGAAGCATCTGTCCCACCTGTGGGGAGGTCAACCTAACAACCTTTGATGCAAATGCAGCGTGCTGCCCAAAGTGCGATTTGGCTTATGATCCCCGAAAAAGCAATATTAGGGGTTCCGTCGTTACCTGCAATCATTGCCAGCACGCATTTCGCCTCGTAGATAGGATGAAGCAACTAGAAGCCCCGTTAGGATTTCGTCGTTACGCAAAAATGATCCTCACTCGACACGGCACGAAACGGTATGAACCGCTGAATGAGGGGGACCGAGAACTCGAGCGCCAAGTTGCGGCAGAATACGAGGCAATTGTAGATTACTTTCCCCAAGTGCGAGTCGCGCCCGGCTATAATACCGGCCAGATGTTGAAGCACAATTACAGATTCTGGCATCAGCTAGTCTCTGATAGGCAGTTAGTCTGCATCAAGCACATGGTAGACGCGATCAAAGAAATTGAACGTGACGACCTGCGCCTGCTTTTCGCTTGCTTTTTCTCTGGGATACTCGAGTTCAACAATCTTTTCGCGTCATTCAAAGGCGAGGGAACGGGAGCAGTGCGTCATATGTTCTCCCACCACATTCTCAAGCCTGAGATGATGCCAATTGAAGCCAACATTTGGGGAACCAACAAATCTTCCGGTGCGTTCTCCCGCTTGTTTCGTTCACGCGTAGAGCGGGCACTTGTCTACAAAGAGGATCCATTCGAGCTACGCATGAACGGATCCAAGAGTATGAAAGTCCACGGCATCAACAAACCGATAAGTCCTCCTGTCTCGAAGTCTCTAAAGGAGTTCCAATCGGATTCAGAAGCGGTTTATTTGAGTAGTGGAGATTCAGGCTCTACCGACTTGGCTGATGGCAGTGTTGATTTGGTCATCACTGATCCCCCTTTTTTCGACAACATTCATTACTCTGAGTTGGCAGACTTCTTCTACTATTGGTTGAATCAAACACTTGAGATATCTTCATGCAATAGCACGCGATCTCCGAAAGAGGTTCAAGACACAGACCCAGAAAGATTTACGACAAAGTTGACAAGCGTCTTTGCGGAGTGCCACCGCGTTCTCCGCTCAGATGGACTATTCGTCTTTACATACCATCACGCTCGCCACGAGGGATGGGCTGCTTTGCACCAAGCCATCAGACATGCAGGTTTTGTTTGTATCCAGAGCTACCCAATCAAGGCAGAAATGTCAGTTTCCATGCCCTTGAAGCAAGCAAAGTCACCGATTCATCTTGATCTGATTGTAGTCTGCAAAAAGGAATTACAGTGCAAGTCGCTTCAGAAAGGACAGCTGGACATTGAGGAAGTTGTAGATTCAGCAAGACGACAGGTCACCTCCCTTAGGGAGGCAGGGATCAAGGTATCGCTCGGAGATGCAAAAGTCATTTTTATGGGCGGTCTGTTCCGTGCGATACATGGCCTCAGAGACATCGATCTAGAGAACAAGCTGTTGAGCGGGATAGAGGATGGCATAGATTCTTTTGTGAGCCAAATTATGTCAAGAAAAGGGGAAGTCCTGTACGATCAACCTGGCTTCGGATCGGCCCAGTTGACCCTCTTCGAAGAAATGGAGACCTATCTAGTCAAAAACAAGGCCGTCTTCACTGCCACCGGAGGTGACACAGGGCCGTAGCCGATGGTTCACGCCAAGGCTGCGTTGTACATTCGCTCGATGTTCTGCCGGTGGATGGCGACGGCGACGGGGGTGCGGCGGTTCTCCGGCAATAGCGATTCTGCAATCTGCTCGGACCGGCTCCAGTAGGAGCCGTCCGCAGCCGCTTGCGAAATGGTTCGCCGCAGGCTATGGAAGTAGCTGACATCGGCGGCCAGCCGCCCCATCACCTCGACTTTGTCGGCCGAGATGGAGCCGGTGCACGGAATGTACAGCTGCAGGCGGCGCCCTTTCACCAGGCGCGCCAGCAGACGCAGGCTCTCGATCTCATCCTCACCGGCCGAGCCTTCTCCCAACTGCGGCAGCGCCAGGTCGCTGCCAAATGTACCGCCACAGATCACACCTAGCGCCGGAAAGTGGACCAGATTGGCGTGCCGCTGCGAGTAAATATCCAGCAGATGCTGGCCGACGTTTATGTGCGCCACACCGCCGGGCCGCGTCTGGACGCGCGGCAGCCCGACATCCTGGTCAGGACCCGTGAAGAGGACGGCCGTCTCCTCAGCCACGTCAAAGCGGGCGCTGACATCCACAGGCGGATCGATGATCAGCAGCCTGTCGGCCGAGCCGGGCAGACGCGCCATGACGAAGAGCGAATGGGAAGGGGGATCGCCTTCGCTGTAGAGTTCGAACTGCTCAAATAACTGGGTGATCTTCATCAGCGGAGCGTCCGCGCCCTTCAGCGGCGGCCACAGCTGCAGGGGTCGCTCACCTCGCCGGAATGCAACAAGGCGGTCAACGCCTGCACCACGGCCTCCAGTTCCCAATGGTCCTCAACCTGGGCGGGAGGTGACGGGCGCTCGGCGCTGATCGCATCAACGGTAACCAGGCCGGCAAAACAGAGGTCCATCTCCCTGGCCAGCGCGATTTCCGGCACCAGGTTCTGGCCGAGGACATCCGCCCCCCAACTGCGGAACATGCGCGCCTCCGCCGCGGTCTCCCGTCGCGGACCGTCTACGCCGAGATAGACGCCGCCGGGCGCCATCGGCAGGACGTGTGACAGCGCCTCGGTCAGGAGGGGACAGACGGCTGGGGACTGGCCGAAATCGCCGGCACCCTCCTCTTCCAGAAACGTCTGCGGCTGTTGGCGGGTAAAGTCGATATAGTCGGTAATCAACATCGGATAACCAGGCCCCAGCATCGGATTGACCGCGACAGCGCTATCCCAGGCGATGATCCGGTCCGCGTTCAGCACCTGTGCGGCCTGAATCGTAGCCCTCGGATCGGTACGCGATGGCAGACCGTAGTAGGGCTGGACCCAATAGGACGGTCCCTGCGGCTGGCCCCGCCGCGCGAGCGGGCCAACCGGGCCGTAGGCGGTATCCACCGTTCGCTCTTCGATGAGCGGGCCGACGGCTTCCAAGGATTTTGGCGGCAGCGGAACGGCCAGAAGGAGCAGCAGTGGTTTCAACTGTTTCTCCAGCCTCTCTGTGATATAATAGCTCTACCTACCCCCGTTTTGTCGAATGGTTTTACTGCGCAAAAGATAGCATCAGTTGCCAGCGACAGCAAAACGGGTGGTCTTGGCGGAACTCTCGGCGACTCCGGGGAAAGATCATGGATGGGCCGGTTCGCATTGCTCTGATCGGGGCCGGGGCATTTGCTCGCAAGGCGCATGCGCCCTCCCTGCTGGAGCTGGGAGACGCGGTGCAGATCGCGGCTGTCTACAGCCGAACGCGCGTCTCGGCCCAGACCGTTGCGGATTCACTCCCCTATCCCGTCGAGATTCATACCGACATCGATGCACTGCTTGCCGACGGGAGCATAGAGGCAGTCGATATCGTACTGCCTGTGCCGCTGCTGCCGGAATTTGTGATGAAGTCTCTGGCCGCCGGCAAACAGGTGATCAGCGAGAAGCCTATCGCGACAACGGTTGCGGAGGGAAAGGCGCTGATCGCCCGCAGTCGGTCCTGCGGCGACCTGGTGTGGATGGTGGGCGAAAACTGGCGCTACGAGGAGGCCTTTCAGGTCGCGGCGAAAGCAGTTCGGGATGGTCGCATCGGGCAGCCCTTGTTTTGCGATCTGTCGCTGCAGCTGCCTGTAATGCCCGACTCGCCCTACCTGCAAACGGCCTGGCGGGGGTCTGAAGAGTTTCCCGGCGGCTTCCTGCTGGATGGCGGCGTTCACCATGTGGCCGGTCTGCGCACACTGCTGGGCGAGATCGAGAGCGTATGCGCGCTGACCGCCTCGCACCGGCCCGACCTGCCGGCGGCGGACACGATGAGCGCTGCGCTGCGCTTTGCCAGCGGTGTCGTCGGCACCTACCTGATCAGCTATGCGGCGGGCAGCACACTGGGAGACGATGCCGTCCACATCGTCGGAAGCGAGGGCAGCCTGCGCGTCTCGCGCGCGGAGTTCGTGCTTCAACGCGGCGGCGAATGCGAACGGCAGGAGTTCAACGTCTTCATCAGTGTGCGCGAGGAGCTGGCCGCGTTCGCGGCCGCGGTTCGAGACGGCGCGGCTCACCGCAATCCGCCGCAAGAAGCGCTGCGGGACTTGGCGGTTGTGGAGGCCATGCTGAAGTCCGCGCATACGGGAACCGCGCAGAAAGTTGAGCGGCACCCTTGACGAGCCGAAATTGAAGGAGAGACGAAACAACATTTCAGGATGCGTTGCCCTGCGTGCAATTCTCCGTTGTCCGGCGATGTACGATGGTGCCCATATTGCCTCAGAAACGTTGCCTTTCCGCAGATCGGAAAGTTGGCTTCTCCATCGAGAAGGTTGGGCGCACATCTGATCGATTACGCGATAGCAACCGTTTTCGACTTACCCTTAAGAGTCACGGAGTTTGTAGATAGTCGCGCATTTGCTGTGGCATCTCTTCTGTTTTTCGCTGTTTGGCTTATTGCATTCCTGGTATTGCTCGCTCGTGGAACGACCCCCGGAAAGATGATTCTCGGTCTCGTATGTTTACAGGTATGACGGCAAAAGGGCCGGATTCTTCAGAATGTTCTTACGCGAGGGCATAGGCAAGGCTATCGCTTCGACAGTTGTCCTCCTGGCTAGGTCTGCTCTGGATTTTGTGGGATAAAGAGAAACAGGGCTGGCACGATAAGATTATTCAGTACCCACGTAGTCGAGATTGAGAGACGATAGGGGCGCATTCACTGCCTAGCCGACATCAGAGATTGTCCGAACTGCTTCCCCAGTGGAATCCAGAGTTTCTGTCCATCGCCTTTGAGGGCGAACGCCCAAGAATCCAGGCTCCCGCTTCTCCGGGAATTCGAGGCAAGAAAAGGGGTCTGCACATAAAACCAATAACGAAGATTGACCAAAAACTCGAAATCCCGTGCAAAAGCCAACTGCACGAGCTACACTGTGATCACGACCGGCCACACATCACCAAAACCCAGGCGCCGCCTGCCCTGACTCTAACCTTGAAGAACATCCAGACCGACCGGCAAATGACGAAAATTGACCACAATTGACGGCAGAAAGCGAAAAACCCGTGCAGAAGGTCCCAGACCATGCTACGCTTTAAACTGGATGCACAACCAGCCGAAGCAACGACGGCCGAACAAGGCAAAACAAGAAACGAGAAAATAAAAACTGGCAAAGACTCTTCGTGTAAATCCGTGCAAATTCGTGGATAAATCCGAGAAGTTGAGAGAACCGAAACTATAGCTGTCATCAGGGAACTGCTTCAGTTCCACAGTAGGAATAGCTACTCTGATAGGGAAGTGATATCGAAGGTCAGGGTGCGGCCGCCAATGCAAAGCGGTCGCTTGGCGGTCCGGAAACATTCGGTTCCTGGCCAAGGAGGGATAGATGGACATACTAGGGATTGACATTGGCGGCAGCGGCATCAAGGGCGCGGTCGTCAACGCAGAGACAGGTGAGCTTCTGACCAAGCGCCGCCGCGTCGACACGCCGGAACCGTCCACGCCCCAAGCTGTGGCCGAGGCGGTGACCGGGATCGTCCATCACTTCAACTGGGCAGGGCCGATGGGATGCACTTTCCCAGCCGTGATTCGCAACGGCGTTGTCTGCTCGGCGGCCAACGTCGATAGCTCATGGATCGGCACGGACGCGCCGGCGTTGTTCGAGCGGGCCACAGGATGCCCGACCTCGATCATCAACGACGCCGACGCCGCGGGCATTGCCGAGATGGTCTTCGGCGCGGGCCGTGACCAGCCCGGCGTTGTCCTGCTACTCACTTTGGGCACAGGCATCGGCTCGGCCCTGTTCATTGACGGACACCTGGCGCCCAATACCGAGTTCGGGCACATCGAGATCGACGGCGTCAACGCCGAAAGCCGCGCCGCCAACAGCGCCCGCAAGCGGGAAGATCTGAACTGGGAGGCGTGGGGCTCGCGGCTAAACCGCTATTTCCAGACCGTGGAATTTCTGCTTTCGCCGGACCTGTTTATCATTGGGGGAGGCGTTAGCAAGAGGGGCCACAAATTCATCAAGTATATTGACGTGCGCGCGCCCATCGTCATGGCGCAAATGCGCAACCACGCCGGGCTGATCGGCGGCGCGATGGCGGCGCACGCACTAATTCAAGGGGGCGCGGACGCCGAACTGGATCCCGCCATCCTCTACGTGCCGGAGTACGATTGAACGAGACGCCGCGTCGCTCGCAAACGCGGCAGCGTCAAACCAATTTTGAAAAACATCTCTCGAGGAGAAAAACAATCATGACAAGGATGCACGAGGCGGCGGCGCTCGGTCAGTCGATCTGGCTTGATTTCATCCGCCGCTCCTTTCTGGACTCGGGCGAATTGAACGAACTGGTCACGCAAGGGTTGCGCGGGGTTACGTCGAACCCGTCGATCTTTCAAAAGGCAATCACCGCCAGCACCGACTACGATGCCGCGGTGGAGCGCCTGGTCGACGAAGGCAGTTCGGTCAACGACATATACGAGACGCTTGCTATCCAGGACATTCGCCGCGCCTGCGACATCTTGCAGCCTGTCTACCAAAGCAGCGACGGTCTCGACGGCTACGTCAGCCTTGAGGTCAACCCGAAGCTGGCATATGATACGGAGGGCACGGTGATGGAAGCCCGCCGCCTTTCGTCGATGGTTGACCGGGCGAATGTGATGATTAAAGTGCCGGCCACGCCGCAGGGAATCCCCGCGATCGAGACGCTGATCGGTGAGGGCATCAACGTCAACGTCACCCTGATCTTCTCGCTGCAACAGTATGAAGACAGCGCGATGGCCTACATCCATGGACTGGAGAAGCTGGCCGGGGCGCATGTGGACCTCAGCCGGGTGGCTTCGGTGGCATCGTTCTTCGTCAGCCGGGTGGATGGCAAGGTCGATCCCATACTAGGCGAAATCGGCAGCAGCGCACTCCAGGGCAAGATCGCCATCGCCAACGCCAGGAACGCCTACCACCGATTCAGCGGGATATTCGGTGGGCCTCGCTGGGAGAAGCTGTCCGCGCAAGGCGCGCGCGTGCAGCGCCCACTCTGGGGCAGCACCAGCACCAAGAACCCTGACTACCCCGACACGCTCTACTTGGACGCCCTGATCGGCCCCCACACGGTCAATACCGTTCCGCCCGAGACGCTGGAAGCCTTCCTCGACCATGGCTGCGCGGCCCGCACTGTGGATGCCGATATGGGGGAAATTCGCGGTCAACTGGCGCAACTGGCCGAACTCGGTATCGATCTGGACGAAATCACCGCCCAGCTGATGCGCGAAGGCGTGGAGGCATTCGCCGACTCGTTCGATGAGTTGATGGCGGGAATCGGCGAAAAGGTGGCCGGCATCGCCGGCGCGGGTGACAGCGAGCGCACAGATTTTTTTACGGTCCCCTCCGGAGCAAGGTAGAAGCCGCTCTGGAGGAAATTGACAGGGACCGAATCGTCGCCCGCATCTGGGCCAGAAGCCACACCGTTTGGAGCGAAAGCCCGGACGAAATCGTCAACCGGCTCGGCTGGCTCGATGTTGGCGCCAGGATGGAAGAGGAACGCCACTGCATCGACGCCCTGCTACTGGACGTTCAGCAGGAGGGCTACTCGCAAGCGGTCCTCCTGGGGATGGGAGGCTCCAGCTTGGCGCCGGAGGTGTTCGCGCACACGTTCGGCGGCGGCCCGGTGCGGTTGCGCGTATTGGACAGCACGCACCCTGCAGCCGTCGAGAGCATGGCCAACAGCCTGGACCTGGCGCGAACGCTCTTTATCGTCGCCACGAAGTCCGGCACGACGGCAGAGACCCTTTCGCTCTTCAAATACTTCTACAACCGTGTCCAGGATGAATGCGGCGAGGCCGGGGCAGGTGCGCACTTTGCCGCCATTACCGATGCCGGCAGCGCGCTGGCGACTTTGGGTAAGGCATGCAATTTCCGCGCGGTCTTCCTGAACGACCCCAACATCGGCGGCCGCTACTCGGCCCTTTCCCACTTCGGGCTGACGCCGGCGGCGTTGGTGGGCGTAAGTCTGCGGCGGCTGCTGCGCCGCGCCCGCGAGGCCATGAACGAGTGCGGGCCGCATGTCACCGGCTCCGCCAATCCGGGCGCGCAGATCGGGGCCGTGATGGCGGAGATGGCGAAGGCGGGCCGGGACAAGCTGACGATTATCGCCGACCAGGAAGTTGCTTCGTTCGCGGACTGGCTTGAGCAGCTGCTCGCCGAGAGCACAGGCAAGGCCGGTACGGGTATCGTCCCGGTTGTAGGCGAGCCGGTCGCGGCGCCGGACGACTACGGCGATGACCGCCTCTTCGTTCACCTTCAGTGGAGTGACGCCGGCGCGCAGGATGCGCCGGCGCAGGCATTGATCGATGCCGGCCATCCCTTGATCCGCGTGCGATTCCGCGACCGGTACGACTTGGGTAGCCAGTTCTTCCTGTGGGAGTTTGCCACAGCCATTGCCGGCGCGTGCTTGGGCATTCACCCGTTCGACCAGCCGGACGTGGAGTCGGCCAAACAACAGTCGCGGCTGATGATGACGGCCTACATGGAGCAGGGCAGCCTGCCCGAGCCCTCTCCCTCTCTGGAAGTTGACGGAGTCCAAGTCTACCTTGACGCGCCGGACGCTTCGCCGCCGCCCACCCCTGCCGGCGCGCTGACGGCGTTCCTGCAGCGGGGCGGGGAGGGGGACTACATCAGCATCCAGGCCTACCTGCAGCCCTGCCCCGCAATCGAGAGACAGCTGCGGACAATTCAGAGCCGTTTGCGCAAACATACGGGGCTGGCAACGACGCTGGGGTTCGGCCCCCGTTTCCTTCACTCCACCGGCCAGCTGCACAAAGGGGACAGCGGCAACGGCCTTTTCATCCAGTTCACCGACAGGCCCGCCGCCGATGCCGACATTCCCGACGAGCCCGGCTCGTCACAGACGTCGCTGCCATTCGGCGTCCTGATCCGGTCACAGTCCTTAGGCGACCGGCAAGCGCTTTTGGACGCGGGACGCCGCGTGCTGCGAATCGATTTGGGCGAGGACGCACTGACGCATCTGGAACAACTCGTCGAGTCTTTAGAGCCGGCCCAGGCATAAGAAGAGACGAAAATGCAGGATGTAGATCTTCTCAAACGGCAGGCGGCTGAAGCGGCGGTGACGCACGTTGAACCGGGCATGGTCGTGGGGCTGGGCGCGGGCAGCACTGCGCTGAAGGCACTCGAATGTATCTCCGAACGGCTGGCGCAGGGCACGCTCACAGACATTCTCGGCGTGCCCTGTTCGGAGCAGGTGGCTGCTGACGCGCAGCGTCTGGGCATTCCGCTGACGACGCTTGAAAGTCATCCATGCATTGACCTGACGATCGACGGGGCCGACGAGGTGGACCCGCAGCTGCGTGTAATCAAAGGCGGGGGCGGTGCGCTTTTGCGCGAAAAGATCGTCGCCCAGGCCAGTGCGCGCGAAATCATCATCGTTGACGCGAGCAAGCTCTCTGCGCAGTTGGGCATGCAATGGGCCTTGCCTGTAGAGGTAATCCCCTTCGGCTTGCGCGCCCATGTGGATTTTATGGCGGGACTCGGCGCGACTGCGGAGGTGCGGACGGGCTCCGGCGGCTGCCTATTTCGTACCGACAACGGCAACCTGATCCTCGACTGCCGGCTCGAGCCGATCGACGACCCGGAGTCGGTCGCCGCCGCGCTGGAACGCCGAGCCGGAATCGTTGAGCACGGCCTCTTTCTCGATCTGGTGACCGACCTGATCGTCGCCAGCCCCGCGGGCATCGAACATCGTACTCGATAATCGAATAGACGCGCGGCCGATCGCAGAAGCGATTGACCTAACCTGTTGCAGATGACACAGAGGCAGGCTGAGACTTCACGCGCCGGTTGGCCGTTGTGTGCCGAAACCGACAAGGGGTTGAAACCGATCGCTATCAGGGACCGGGGATAATCAGTTCGTCTCCGACTCGGAGCAGGTCGGCGTTGGAAATGTTGTTCGCCGCCATGAGCGCTTCGACAGTCACACCAAACTGTTGCGCGATCGCGAGCAGGGAATCCCCTTCCTGTACTGTATAGGTCGTCTGGTTCAAAATGCTTACATCGGCGGCGGTCCGGCCGGGAATGATAAGCACCGTACCTATTTTCACAACATGGGGGTTGGTGATCGTGTTGCCATTAAATGCGAGCAGGTCGGTCAGCGTGACTCCGTACTGTTCCGCGATCTGGGCAAGAGTCTCGCCGGGCTGCACCTCGTGCGTGCCCGCCCGGCCCGACAGCCCGGGATCAACCGACCTGCCGCCAGCGCTCGGCTGCTCGGAGGCGCTCGCGCGGGGAACCAGAAGGACCTGCCCGACGCCGAGACTGTGCTGGTCGCGGAGGCCGTTGACGCTGACCAGCTGGTCAAGCGAGACGCCGAAATGGAGCGCGATCGACAGGAGCGTGTCCCCCTCCTGAACTGTATACTGGAACGGCTCCGGCGTGGCGGTGGGGATACCCCGAGGCGTTGTCACGCCAGGTATGTTGGGGACGCGCAGCACCTGGCCGACCTGCAGAGCATCGGTCGTCAACAGGTTCAGCGCCCGGATTCTCTGCGGATCGGTACCGAACTTCTCTGCGATGGCGTTAATTGTATCCCCGGGCTGAACTTCGTAGGTAATCACCTTCGGCTCGGGTGTGTTTTCCGGTGTCGGCTCGGGCGTATCGGTCGAGGTCGGAAGGGGCGTGATTTGCGTAACAACCGGCTCTTGCGGCTGTTCGCTTACCGGGCTATCGACTTCCTCGGCAACGCGCTCGCGCGTGCACGCGGAAAACAGAAGAGTCGCCGACATAACCAGGATGACACCCGCAATCCACCGTGCATTTGTGGACTCCGCCACCTTTCCACTGTTTACGCGCGACTGCGTGCCCATCGATTTTCTCCACTTCTGCAAGCAATTGACGCAACGAACCGCCGACCGTTATTCAGAACTCCGGCCGAATCCGAGCACGACGCGGCAGGTAACAACATGTAGGAACTGAAAATGCGCCACCTCGTGTGGACAGCCGGAAAGACATCATAGCATACCCGCAAAAGCCCCGCAACCGGTTGCGCGCAAATCGGATGGAGGCCCGCATGTTTGTTCACATGAACAAGGAGGCGGCAACCGTCGCGTCGGCAGGCGGCGGGCGCACCCAAGCAAGGCGGTGCATAGCGGCCGGTGCAGTCAATTCGGATGCGGCCGGTTCAAGGCAAGAAACGGGCCACGGAAAACGGCGCTAAGTCCCAGGCGAGCGGTTGCTCAAGTGCTTGTTCAACGACCAGTTTTGCGCTGAAAGGACCGAGCGTGAGGCCGGTAGGCCCGTGACCGGTGGCAAGGTAGATGCCGTTCACGCCGGGAACGGCGCCCAGCAGCGGCAAATGATCGGATGTATAGGGGCGCAGACCGACGCGAATTTCATCGATGGCGGCGTCGTTCAGGCCAGGCGCCAAGCGCAGAGCTTCATATAACACTTCGCGGACTCCGTTTACCGTCGCGTGGGCCGCGTAGCCGCTGCCGGTTTCGCGCGTCGCGCCGACGGCGATGCGTCCGCCGGGCCATGGCACCTGATAATGATCGCTGAAACCCATGACGATTGACCAGGCGCCGGTATCCTGGTCGGGAAGTTGCAGATGGATAATCTGCCCACGTTGCGGTGAAACCGGAACATGCACATCCAGCTGGGCGCCGAAATCGGTTGACCAGGCGCCGCCGGCGATGAGTACGGCGCCGGCCGTGAACTCGTCCCCGCAGACCGAGCGTACGCCGTGTACCCGGCCATCATCAAAAAGCAACGTAGACAGATCGAGCTCGCTGGTCTCCACCCCGCGTGCGCGCAGCCCGCGTTCGAGAACCGCGGTCATTAAGCGGCCGTCGACCCGCCGGGCGGCCGGCTGGAGCAGCACAGCGGACGCGTCGGCCAGCAGAGGGTAGTAGACGTCGCGCGCCTCGCTGGGCGAGATCCTTTGCACAGATTCTGCTGGCGACGGCTGACGCTCCTCTTGGCGGGCGTAGACCGTTCGCTCCATCTCTGCCAGCGCATCCGCTTCGACGTCATCGAGAGCCACGACCATTTTCGGGCAATGGCCATAGGCGCGGGAAAGCTCCTCGCCGGGCACACCGTCGGCCGCGAGATCCTCGATCAACACGGAGTAGTAGCCAACCGCGTCCAAAGCGAAATCGTACCAGAGACGACCATCACGGGTGCTGCTTTCAGGCGCGAGGATGCCCGCGCCCGCATCCGTCGCCCGGCCGGCATCGCGCCTATCGCACAGTAGCGTACGCGCGCCCAGCTGACCCGCGCGATAGGCCGCGGCCGCGCCGACAATGCCACCGCCGACTATAATGAGATCGAAGTCCATTACAGACCCTTATGGTAGTGACGCCCTATTGGGTCGCCGTCCGCTCACGAATTCGCAGAATCGCGCCGTTGCCATGATCGACGACATAGAGATTTCCTGACTCATCCTCGCCAAAACTACTGACGTTGTGGGAGGTGTCCAACAACATCCTGGCTTCCCAATGACCTCCGTCCCGCCGCAGACCCCAGATTCGCCCGCTCACGTAGTCGGCAAAAAAGTAGATGCCCTGCAGCGAGGGATGGTCCTCTCCCCGGTAGACGAAGCCTCCTGTAATCGATTGTCCGCTCTCCCGGCCGTAGATCGCCACAGGCAAAATCAGATCAATTGTGGAACAGCCGACGGCGGGATTGAAGCAGTGGAGACCCTCGGTGATACGCCAGCCGTAGTTTTCGCCGCCGCGGCTGTCGGCCGGCTGAAAGCTCACCTCTTCCCACGCGTTCTGGCCTACATCGGCGATGTAGAGATCGCCGGTCTCGCGGTCAAAGGAATAGCGCCAGGGATTGCGCAGGCCATAAGCCCAGATATCGTCGAGAAATTCGTCATTGCCGACAAAGGGATTATCGGCAGGAATCACATAACGGGCGTCTGTTGGCGAAGTTACGTCGATGCGCAGCATTTTGCCAAGCAGCGTCTGGCCCTTTTGCCCGTTGTCCTGGGGGTCGCCGCCACTGCCCCCGTCCCCGGTCCCGATCCACAGGTAGCCATCGGGCCCGAAAACGACCTGGCCGCCGTTGTGATTACCCCATGGCTGGTGGAACTCAAGAATGATCTCTTCCGAACTTGGATCGGCTAAGTGGTTGTCGTCACGAAGGCGGAAGCGGGAGACGCGGGTATGCAGACTGCCTGGCAAAGTGGTCGTATAGTTGACATAGAAGATGCGGCTGCCGGCGAAGTCAGGCGGGAATGCAATGCCCAGCAGCCCTTTTTCTCCGCAGCAGTCGACGCGGTCGCGAATGTCGAGAAAGGGCGTTTCGCCCTTGACCCCTTCGTTGAACAGCTGTACCAGACCCGCCTGCTCGACCACATAGAGCCGACCGGAGCCGTCTCCGGCGTCGGCGAAGTCCACAGGATTTTTGAGCCCGGAAAGCGTCTCGACCAGAACAATCTCCGGCCAGACCGGCGCTTCGATGGGTACAGGCGTGTCAGTTGGCGGAGGAGGTTCGGTGGCTGGGCTAGTCATGGTCGCGGTGGCCGCCTGCGTTTGGACAGTCGCGACTACCGGTTCCTCCGATTGGGGCGCCGGCGTGCTCTCCCGCGAACACGCGGCAACGACCACCAGTCCGACAACCGCACCGATTATCCAAAGCCGCCCGAGCGTCCTGAGTGGCTCGCTGTTCAAGAAGAGGATTCTTAACCGTTCTTGCATTTCTGATTTCCCGCGCAGTTTTTGGGCTGAGGCGCGTCCAGCTTCTGTCCAATCTCTAACGCGGCACATCGACACCGGCGACGATTCGGCGAACTGCCCCGTCCGCGTCAATACCTTCAATTTCCGCTTCGGGTCGCAGCAGCACGCGATGGCGAAGCACGGGCGCGGCCAGAGCCTTTACATCGTCAGGTACGACGTACGCCCGGCCCTGCAATGCCGCGTAGCTCTTGGATGATTGTAACAGAGCGATGCTTGCGCGGGGACTCCCGCCCAGCAGCAGATCCGGGCTGCGGCGCGTGGCGCTCACGAGAGTACTAATGTATCTGAATACGCCAGGCTCAACCGTCACGCGCCGGATTTCGTCGCGGACATCCGCCAATTCGGCTTGCAAAATCACCGGCCTGATGTCGACTGCATCCAATTTATGCGCGTCGAATCCCTCGTGATAGCGCTGCAACACCTCTTGTTCTGACTCGTCGGACGGATAGTCGACCAGCACTTTGAAGAGGAAGCGGTCGACCTGGGCTTCCGGAAGCGGATAGGTGCCCTCGTATTCGACCGGATTCTGAGTCGCCAGCACCATGAACGGCTCATCGAGAGGATAGGCCACGCCGTCAATGGTGGCCTGGCGCTCCTCCATTGCTTCCAGAAGCGCCGATTGGGTCTTGGCAGGCGCGCGGTTGATTTCGTCAGCCAGCAGAATCTGGGTGAAGATTGGGCCTTTGCGCAGATGAAAGCGACCGTTGTCCAGATCAAAGACTTGCGTGCCGACGATGTCTGACGGCATAAGGTCGGCGGTGAACTGGATACGTCCGAACACGGCGTCGGTCAGCCGGGCGAGTGTCTTGGCCATCAATGTTTTGGCCGTGCCGGGTACTCCTTCGAGCAGGACGTGGCCACCGCTGAGAAATGCGATTACGATCTGCTCGAATACGTCATCCTGGCCGACGATAACTTTGGCGGCCTGCACGCGGATGGAAGAATAGAGTTGAGAAACATTCATGGATTCCAAACCTGTAAACGGGTGGAGCGGCCTGTGCGCCCGTCGCGGCCGGTCAGCGGGCTATGCCGGAATGTTGTCAACAGAGGCGGCTCTGAAGTCATCGACCTGCCGCGCGAGTTGCAGCAGCCGTTCCTCACTCGGGACCGTTGCCAACTCATCCAGGATCGCTGCGGCCTGCACGATTGTTAAGTTGGGGCTGGCCCCAGCAGCAGAATGGCCGCGGATGGGAACACTGTGGTGGGGGAACCTGGACAATGTCGGATCGAGCGAGCGCAGCTGGCGCAAGAACTCGTCATCGGGCAAACTCGGGCGGAGCCGCCAAGGCCTTCCCAAAGCCTGCTTTAAGCGGAAGCGTTGATGGCGCGCGATATGGTCGCGGACGCGGGCTCTACGTTGCAGGCCGGCCATCGCAACAACGAACTCGGCAGCCTCCCGCCGCCGCCCCTGACCCGGCGCCTCCAGCGGCGGGCCAAGGCGCCGGCCGGACAGGAGAAGCCAGCCCCCGCAGAGCAGCAGCAGGAATACGGCAGCCCACCCAGCCGGCGTAAGATAGACCCAGTCCCTGAACGTCTTGACAGGCGGGAGTTCGCCAGGCAGGAGCGGGCCGAACAGATGATAGGTGTCGATGACGACCGTGCCACCGGCGGGAACGGTGCGCAGAAAGGCCGGAAGCAGTTGGGCCTGGGCGCTGCTTTCGGCAAGCCGGCCGTTAGTAAACGCGAACGGCTCGCCAGCGAGCCAGACCCAGCCTGCGCCGTACTTGAGTACGGCAAGCCTCGTCCCATTTCCACTTTTGAGGACGGCAATTATGTGCGGCGCCCTGGTCGCGTCAAAGCCATGCCCGCCCCGATCAAAGGTCTCGTCAGCTTCCGGCAGCAAGGGCTGACTCTGCTCCACTTCAATCGCGGCGGGATCGTTCCATGACCTGTAGTTGAATACTCGCCGCAGCTCCCGGTCCGCGTGGCCGACGATAACCGCGGTGCCGCCATCCTCGACCCATTCGAAGAGTCGGTCCGCCTCTCCCGGGGTGAACTGCTCTGCGCCGGGGTAAATGAGCAACATGTGCTGGCGGGCCGAGGGCGCAAATCGCGTCTGGCCGTTCGTCGTAACCCGATAACCCATCTCCTGCAGCCACTCTCGCAGCATCAGCAGGCCGTTGGGGCTGCGGCTGTCCGGATCGAACGGCTGCTCGACGGGGCTGTCGCCCCAGACAAGGACCGCTACCAGCAGGAGGAGGAACAACCCGACCAGCAGATGCGTATGCCAATTTCGTTGCGATGCTATCGCGATCATTGGCGCTGAAACATGACGAGGCTGCCCACCGGCTATCCCCAGCGATGCTCGGGCGGGTCGAAGAGAAAGCCATGAAACAGCTTTCGCCGCTCAGGCGGGAGGTTATTGTAAAAGCCCTTGGAATAGCCCCAATGCTCCTGGGAAGCGATCATCCAGGGGTGTTCATAGGCGTAGTAAAGCATGCAGCGGAGGCCGTCTTCGCGGTTGAAGGGGCCGCCCGAGTGCCAGAGGGCGTTATGAAACAGGATGGCACTGCCCGCCGGCGCGCAGATCTCCTCAATCCCTACCGATTTCTCTGCCCGTTTCAGGTCTTCTTGGGCGGGCTCATAGGCCGCCTTGTGGCTGCCTGGCACGATGCAGAGGTTGCCCTGTCCGGGCTGCGTCATGTCGCTCAGGTAGTAGCCGATCTTGAGCTGCAAGAAGGGAATGTTCGGACCTAAATTGCGATAGCCTTCGTCATGGCCGTCGATGTGCCATCCCATGCCCTGCCCCATCAGGTCGCTGCAGTACTCGATGAGCGCGTCCGAAGCATGATGATGCGGGCGGGCGTTGAGGAGGCCGGTCACGTAGGGCCAGATTGGGGGCCAGTCGAGCATCTCCAGGAAGAGGGGATCCTCGTCGAGGATATAGAAGATACGCGTGCTCTTTTCGCCCTTGATCTGCGTCATCCCGGTATGGGTCACGCCCTGCTCTTGCAGTCTGCGCCGCCGCGGCAGCACGCGCGCAAGCGCATCGGTCAAGGCTTTGACGTGGTCCGCATCCAGGAATTCCTCCAGGACCAGATATCCATTGTTGTCGAAGAAGAAGCGCTCCGCCAGCGTGGGACACCCTTCCCCGGCCGCCTTCCCATTCTCTACTTCACTTTGTGCCATCGTTGGACCTCTCCAGGTTGTCTGAACCGGCTGGGATTCAGCGAACAAGCTCCAAGGCAATCTGCGACAGTTGGACCACAGCCGATGTTGGCCGCGCAGAGTTACGGCTCTTCGACAACCGCGATAGCCCGCACCGGAGAGCCGTCCCGGCCGGTAATCTTGAGGGGCAACGCGGTGAACTCAAAGTGCGGCTGGCCGATCTGATCGAGGTTGGTCAGATTCTCGACGATCAGGACATCGTTGCCAAGCAGCACAAAGTGGGCGTCGTTGGGCGAATAGTCAACCGACGGCGTATCGACGCCGACCAGATCGATGCCGCAGTCCACCAGGAAGCGGGCGGCGGCGCCCGTCAGGGCGGGATAGTCGGTGAAATAGAGCGGCTGGCCCCAATGTTCCGCCCAGCCGGTGTTGAGAATCACCTTGGACGTGCACGTCAGCGACTCCTCATAGGGCCTCAGATCATCTTCGGTGATCTTCTCTTGTTCCCTTTTGTGCGAAAGGTCGAGCAGGAGGGCGGGACCGGTACACTGTGCCAGCGGAATCTGCTCAATGGTCGCCCGGCCATGGTAGAAGTGGAAGAAGGCGTCCATGTGTGTGCCTGTGTGGAGTGAGGCGCGCAGGACACTGGTGTTCAGGTACCCCGGTGTGCCGGGCGGAAGGTCGGCGGGAATCAACGTCTTGACCGTGACCTCGACCGGGTCGTCGCCGGGAAAGGGAGGGGTCGATTGATCGAGAGAATGACTCAGATCGACAGTTCTACGCGGCATGAAACGCCTCGCTCCAGGTCTCGATACAGGTCTCGTTACAGTCGAACCGGCGCCACTATGCCTGTTCTTTCTGCCATGCGCGTCGGTTGGCGCGCCAGGCCTGCCAGGAATCCACGCTTTCAGGCCGTTGCCTGCTGCGGGCGACAAGGCCGAGCAGCCCGATCTCGGCCAGCCAGTCCAGCGGCGTTCCGGTCACACTGTAACGCAGATCGATGCTCCAGCGTATTCCGTCGCTGTTGTTCATCAACGAACGATGGAAAGTGAGATTGCGGAACGCGACGGCATCCCCGGCTCTCATCGCCAGCGTTTCGACGCGGCCACGAGCCTCGACGTCCTCGACGGGCACGAGATGGTCGCCCTGCCTCTTGTTTGGCAACAGGCCCCACTTGTGACTGCCGGATATGAACTGCATGCAACCGTTTTCTTCGTCCACGTCGACGAGCGGAATCCAAAGCGAAAGGATATGCAAGGGCTCCGTTTGCTGGCCGTAATAGTCGCTGTCCTGATGCCAGGGCAGCGTGGTCAGCTGCTCTTGCGGCAACTTTGGGCGTACCCAATAGTCGCCGTTCATCGTAATCTCGCCTGAACCGAGCAGCGATTCAACCGCATCCAAGACCGCCGGGTGCACGCACAGATCATAGACAGCCTCGCTGAAAACTTCCCGATTCCAACTCATCGACTCCCTCGGATGCCTTCTGTGGAGCTCGAAGAGACGGCGCGAAAGAGGTTCATCTTCGAACAACGCTTCGACACTCCTCTCAGCGTACAACGCCTGGGCGACGCGGTCAACGGCATTCGCGATGGTCTGCTCTACAGGCGCGAGTTCATCCCCGCTCAACAGGCCTGGAATCAGCAGATACCCTTGCTCTTCGTAAGTCCGCACCTGATGTTGATCGAGAATAGCCACGTTTCATTGCTCGCCGACGATACGCCTTCACATGGAGGACGCATGTCGTGACTTCCCCTTGCTCGCACCACCGCCGCCTGGCTACCTGTAGGAGCCGAGCGTAGCTCCCTTCATGATATTATTGTGGAAGATCATGTAGAAGGCAATCAGCGGGACCGTCACGATGGTCAAGCCCGCGAAAATCAAGCCCCAGCGCGTCTCGCCGTACTGCGCCATATAGCCCAGCAGGCCGGGCGCCACAGTCCTCACCTTGTTTTCCCACAGGACAACAATCGCCAAGAGCACCTCATTCCACATGCCGATAAAGTTGACGATGGCAATCGCGGCGATCGGCCCCTTGGATATCGGCACTGCGATACGCAGGAACGTACCCAGGCGCGTGCATCCGTCAATCAACGCCGCGTCTTCCAGCTCGGAAGGAAAGGTCGTGAAGTAGGACTGGAGCACGAGGATGGAGAATGGCAGAGTGGAGGTAACGTAGAGAAAGATCAGGCCAAGAAAATTGTTGATCAGCCCGAAGGCTCGCAGTTCGGAGTAGAGGGGCACGATCAGAGCGTGCATCGGCACTGCAATCAGTGACACCAGGAAAAAGAACAGAACGCGGCGGCCAAAGAAGTCGAAGCGTCCAAAGGCATATCCGGCCAGCGTTGCGCTGCCCACCAGGATGAGGAGACTGCTTGGGACGACGATGGCGCTGTTGAGAAAGTAGAGGTTTAACGTGACGCCGGTTGTATCGCCGATCCAGGCTTCCGGGTAGTTCTGCAACTGGGGCGGCCACACGAGCTTTAGCGGGAAGCGGATGACATCCATGTCGCTCTTTACCGACATCGAGAACATCCAGAACAACGGAACCAACTGGTTTCCGGTCCAAATGATCAGCAACAGTAAGATGCCTGCCAGCCACGGGTGTTCAGCCACCCAACTCCGTCTTCGTTGCATTTCACCAGATCCGTCGCCGCCTGAGCTGCAGTTCCTGCCCGCGCATTGCCGCAGCTAGAATTCGACTTCCCGCTGACGAAGCCCGCCTTGACCGATATACAACGTCGAAAACAGAAGAATGACAAAAAGAAGAAGCACGGCAGTCGCCGAGGCGCTGCCAAATCGCAAGAACCAGAACCCTTCCTGGTAGAGGTAATGGGTGAGTACCTCGGACGCGTAGCCCGGCCCCCCTTTGGTCATCGTGAAGACAATATCAAACACCTGGAACGAAAAAATCGTCTGCAAAAGCGTAATCGTCAACAAGACCGGCTTGGTCAGAGGCAAAGTGACGTACCAGAGCTTTTGCAGCTGTGAACCGCCGTCCAGAACCGCCGCTTCGTACAGGTCTTGGGGGATGCCTTCCATGGCGGCATACAGAAAAATCATTGGAAAGCCGCAGTATTTCCAGATGTCGATCAGACTCAGGACCCACATGACCAGTTTGGGGTTGCCCAGCAAGGACGGCAATTCCATTCCAAACAGACCCAAGCCGGCGGCAAGCGGACCTGAATGGGGATTCAGGATCGCGCTCCACAGTACGCCAACCGCGGTCATGGGCAATATTACGTTCAAGTAAAAAACGGCCCGGAATATCTTCCATCCAGGGACTTCAAAGTGCAATGATGTTGCCAGCAGAAAGCCGATGACGATTTTGGCCACGGTCGTAACGACCGTGAACAGGACTGTATTTCTAACCGCGCGGTAGAAGTTGGGCGCTTCGAGAAGGCCCTCAAAGTTTCTGAGACCAACGAACTGGCGCGCGCCGAGGCCGTCCCACCTGTACAGACTCAGCACCAGCCCGTCGATCAGCGGGTAGACGATGAAGAGTATGAAAAAGGTGAAAGCCGGCAGAATGAAAAAGTAGGCAATGCCATTCCGCCGCCAGCCGCGCCGCAGCCGCAGCCTCCAGTCAGTTACCGGGCCGGAAAATGCATTGTCTGCCATGGACCCCCACTATGCTGCAGGCGCCCGCGCGCCAAAAGGCTGCTCGGAGGCTCCAGCATGAGAGTGAAATGGATGCTCAACATGCTGGAGCGTCCGCGATACAGCAGAAAGAGCAGGAACTTCAGCTCCTATGCCTCGCCCGCACGGAATCTGGCCGCCAGTTCGTCGAACTCGGCCACGATCTCGGCCGGTGTCTTCTGGCCTCCAATCGCTGCCTGCACATTGTTGCGCAACATGGCGTAAAGCTCTGCCGGCCAGAAGGTGACGATCTCATCTGTAACGGGGAATTCACCGCTGCCGAACATCTCCGTCACTTCACCAACTGTTGAATCGGCGTAGCCCTCAAGGTCGGCCACCGTGATGTCGGTCCGAATCGGCATACCGCCACCGATCTTGGCCAAGACTTTCTGACCGTCCTTGCTAAGGACAAAGTCAAAAAAGGCAGCCACTTCGTCCTTCACCGTCGAGAACGAAGAAAGCATATACTCGTCGGCGTAGGAGGCGGTCAGGGGGAAGGGGATGTCATCTTTGATCTGTGGGAACATGAAGAAGCTGGAGTCTTCGCCCAACGCCTCTCGCGCCTGGCCGGATACCCAAATTCCGGATTCATAGGCCACTGCCTGACCGTTGAAGAGCAGCCCTTTGGCCTGATCATCGTTCATGTCCAGGACACCCTTTGCCCAGACCCTCTCGGTCTCCATATCGCGCATCACCTGGAAGGCCTCCTCGAAACCGGGATAGTCCGCCATGTAATGCTCTTCCTTGTCAAAGTGGAGGATCTTCTCGTAGTCCTCCAGAGGGACCGTGCGGGTCGCGAGGCACTGGTACATGTGAAAACCCGGCCAACCGTCACGGTCGCCCATCGCCAGCGCCTCAAGGTCATCTGCATGGCAGGCATCGGCCCAGGCATAAAGGTCATCCATCGTCGTTGGCGGGTCCATGCCAATTTGCGCCATGAGCGACTTGTTGTACCACATCAGGGGAACAGTGACTGAAGCGACCGAGAAGTGATATATCTGGTCGTTGTACTCGTGCGAGTGAAGGTGGTCGGGCAGGTAGTCCCACCAGCCATACTGTTCGTAGTAGTCGTCCAGCGGCGTGATCGCGCCCGCGTCAGCCAGCCTGTCGGTAAGCCCGGAACCGAAATTAATCCAGGCGAAGTCGGGTGCGCCCTCATTGGCCATGATGGTGACTTCGGTGGCCCGCTTTTGTTCCTGCTCAATCACAGTGATTTCAAACTCTACATTGGGTTCCTGCTCCTTGTAGAGATCGATGAGCGCGCGCATGTAGTTGTCAATCCCCCCCGGGGACCACAACGTTCTGATGGTCACCGCCTCAGGCTGCGCAGCTGACTCTGACGGCGCCTCTGCCGCCGGCGCGGCGGCAGGTGCAGCGCAGGCGCTGAGGACCAATGCTCCCGCGGAAGTCGCCGTAACGCCCTTCAGAAACTGACGCCTCGAAATGCTCTTGCTTGCCATCTGACGTCCCCCTTTCGATATTCATGCCGTTCTGTGATGAATTCGCACTGCAACCTGATGACAGCTTCTCCAGCGATGCAACAGCTTAACACGGCCTAGATCATCGATAGACGCCTCCTTTCGAACTCTAACGGCGCGCCTCGCTGCAGATGTCAGAATCTCAACCGCTTGCTTTCCTCTGTTTCTTCTTTTCAAGACAGACGGCCGAGCCATGGCCTCAACGAGCGGACGCCGTTTGAACAACGGGCAACTCAACCGGCTCGGATACGAAGCAACAGGACTGCGTGGGAGCAACCTGGCTTCGCTTTCGAACCCACAGGTCGCGTGGCAAACGTTCTGCCGGCCTATGCCTATCGGGACAAGGGAATTGTATCAGACGGCCCTGGAATCATCAATCCGTTTTTGGGTATGGAGTAGGAGCAGCTGTGACTGCATCCGGACGTCGCGGGATGAAAATTGCACCGGCGCCTGTTGGGGCGAGGACTGTATAAGGGAAAGACCAAACTATCACGATAGAAGACGCAACGCAATTCATCAATTGGGTGCATCCCAAATTATTGTCCGTCAAGTGAGGCCAGGCAATTGGCCAGACTGAAGCCACCACTGGTCAATCAAACCTAGCAAGAAATCTGGGATACACCCCATCAATTCCGGGTGTTGACAGCCTACAAACGACGTTCTATACTTCTGACAATACCCATTCTGAGCTTCGAAGCCCCAGCGGTTGGCAGAGGGCGATCATGCGCACGTTCTGCAACATCATCACCGATGGGATGCTCGATTATCTGGTGGGGATCTATGAGTTGGGCGAGACCAGCAACAGGATCTCCACCACCGTGCTGGCGCGGAAGATGGAAGTGTCGCCGGCCGCGGCAAGCAGCATGACCAAACGGCTGACCGAATCGGGCCATGTGGTCCGCTCCGCGGCTGCCGGCATCCGGTTGACAGACCAGGGCCGCCTGGCTGCATTGCAACTCTTGCGCAGACACCGGCTGCTGGAGGTATTTCTGATCGAGGTGATGGGCTTTACCTGGGATCAGGTGAAGGCGGAGGCCATGCGGCTGGAGCACGCTATCAGCGCCGAGTTCGAAAAGCGCATGGAGACTATCTGTAATTTCCCGACCCACTGCCCGCACGGGGACCCCGTACCGAGCGAAAACGGTCAGGTCAAGATCGAGGACCTGGTCAGCCTGGCGGAACTTCAGCCCGGGCAAACGGGTGAACTGCGCCGGGTGGCCAACCACAACGCGCCGATCCTGCGCTATCTATCGCAGCTGAATCTGGAGCCGGGCTATCAGATCAAGGTGCTGAACGTCGAACCCTTTGACGGGCCGAGCATCGTGCAAGTAGAGAACGATTCTCCGCAGACCGACCCGGAAGGCCTCGTCAAAATCATTGGCCGCTCTTTGGCCAAACGCCTCTTCGTGAAGTTGGCTGAGCAGCCTGCCGCGTAGCCGCGTATCGTTCTGCACGTTTCACGCATGTCCTCTCCCCTCAGAGCGCACTTCTTCCACGCAATAAAGACCCATTCAACTTTACTCTGCTTCGCCCTGGTAGGGGGATGGTTACTGCTCGCCATCGGCAGCAGCCCACCTCTGTGGGCACAGAGTGATACCACTGAGATCAGCGCCGACGAAGTGAATAGAGTCGCCCGGCAACTGTGGTGTCCACTGTGTGGGGGCAGGCTGCGGTTGGACAGTTGCGAACTAAAGGCCTGCACGCAGATGAGGGAGGTCATCGCCATCAAGCTGGCCGAAGGCGAGGACGCGCAATCGATTCGGGACTACTTTCTGGAGCAGTATGGGCCGCAAGTCCTGGGAGAGCCGCCGCGGCAGGGATTCAACTGGCTGGCGTGGATAATGCCTGTGGTGGCGGTTGCAGGAGGCGGTCTCTTCCTCTGGTTGCGCTTGCAGCAGATGGCGCGGCCGCAACGGCCGTCTTTGGCAAGGGCAGGGGGAGCTGAGGTCGACGAGCATGAGCGGCGGCTAGATGAGGAATTGGCCCGCTATGACTGAACTGACCGAACAGTACGAGCGGGATGTAACGTTGGAAACGCCCGTGCAGGCAGAACCACCATCGGCTCGCGCCGTGAGTCTGTGGCGTATCTTCTTCCTCAGCGTCATCCTGCTCTTTATCGTCCTCCTTGCGGTACGTTTGTGGAAGGGGATAAGGGACGGGCAGCGGGCAGCGGGCGAGGCCCCGGAACTTCGATTCAAAACTTTCGACGGCGAAGGTGTCGACTTGGGAGATCTTCGGGGGAAGGGTGTCGTTGTCAATTTCTGGGCCAGCTGGTGCGCCCCCTGCCGCGAGGAGGCCGCGCTCCTGGAGCAAACATGGCGCCGCGAGAAGGAGAACGGCATCATCTTCCTCGGACTCGACTATCTGGACCAGGAGCCGGACGCGCTCGCCTATCTGGCGGAATTCAATGTCACCTACCCCAACGGCCCGGACCTGCGCAGCCAGGCGGCACGGCGCTATCGTATCCAGGGAGTGCCGGAGACCTTCTTTATCAGCCCCGAAGGCAGAATCGTTGAAATCGTTGTCGGGCCGATTGCAAGTCAGCAGGAGATGGACGCGCTGTTGGAGCAGATCCGTCCCCGTTAGCCGGTTGGTCAACCAGCACTTCGATTTGTACGTTTTTCCTCGCCAACCGACTCAGTCACCAGCGCATTCTGTGCTACAATTGCGTGGCGATGCGCGAGTTCGCCATCCATGATGGTCCGTCTACCGCTCGATTCAGCGGAAGCTTCTGAATGTATGTAATCAGTTCTGGCAGTTACATCGAGATTCATGTATACCTGGGCGAATTGGAGCCAAGGGGAGGTTGATGATGAAGGGGCAGACCTATCATCTGATCACCCTCGGATGCCCAAAAAACGAGGTCGACAGCGACGGCATGGAGATGCTGTTGCGGCAGGCGAATATCGTTGAGAACGCGGACGCCGGCCGCGCCGATGTGCTGATCGTGAACACCTGCGGCTTTTTGGAGGCGGCAAAAGAGGAATCTATCGGTGTCCTGCAGGAGCTGGCCGGCGGCAAACGGCGGCACCAGATGCTCATCGCGGCCGGCTGTCTGGCGCAACGCAACGGCGACGAGGTGCTGGAACGGGTGCCGGAAGTAGACGGTCTGCTGGGTACGCGGCGCTGGATGGATGTGGTGGAGCTGATCAACGGGGTGCGCGGCGGGCCGAAGCAACGCCGCCGGCAACGCTACAGCCTGCTGGGCGAGCCGGACGAGTCATTCGAGCGGCCTGTGCCGCGTCCGCCCGTGGCAGGAGGAAGCGCCTATCTCAAAATCTCTGACGGCTGTAACGCGCCCTGCGCCTTCTGCACGATTCCCAGCTTCAAAGGCAGGCTGCGCAGCCGTCCGATCGAGGCGATCGCAGACGAGGCCAATGCCCTGGTGGAGGCAGGGGCCAGAGAACTGGTGATCGTTGCCCAGGACACGACCGACTTTGGGCGCGACCAGGGGGATCCGGACAGTCTGCCGCGCCTGCTCAGCGCCCTCTGCAATCGAACGAACGATGCGCTGAAATGGGTGCGGCTGATGTACGCCTATCCAGGACACGTGAGCGATGCCCTGATCGAAGTGATGGCGGGCCAGGACAAAATCGTGCCCTATCTGGATATGCCTCTGCAGCACGGAGACCCACGCACATTGCGCCGCATGAGACGCCCCTCCCGGCTGGAATTGGTCTTCGATCATGTCGACAAGCTGCGCGCCGCGATGCCGGATGTCGCGCTGCGAACGACATTCATCGTCGGCTACCCGGGCGAGACTGAAGAGGAGTTCCAGGGACTGCTGTCGTTCGTGCAGGAGATTGAATTCGACAAGGTCGGTGCATTTCCCTTCAGCCCGGAGCCGGGCACACCGGCGGCGGAGTTGCCCGAACCCGTCCCTGAAGAAGTGAAGGCTGAGCGCTACGCCCGCCTGATGGAGACCCAGCAACCGATCAGCCTGCGCAAGAATCAGGCGCAGGTCGGCAAGGTGCTGGACATCCTGGTCGAAGGCGGGGGCGAAGTGGCGGAGACCGCCGAGCCCCTGGTCTTGGGACGCAGCTACCGCGACGCCCCGGAGGTCGACGGCCTTGTGCTTGTGCCAGGTATCGCAAACGCGCCCGCGGGTACCATGCTGCAGGTCCACATCAACGGCGCGCTGGAGTATGATCTGGTCGGAGAGCCGCTGCTCGCGGAGACCTATTCGAGCCGCAAAGAACTTTTGGCAGAATCCGGCTAGCCGCCCTCTCACGGAGACCGCAATGCCCGAACTGGCGCAGTTGGAGCAGGATTTGGGCGCGCTGGAGCAGGACCAATCCCTCAACGATGACGACAACCTGACCGGGCGCTTCCTGGCGCTGAAGAGGCTCGACTTTGTGGTGGATGCCTACCGGCTACGCGCCAGCGAACAGCCGGCCTCAGAACAGTTGCAGCGCGTTCGAGCGTTGCAGGCCGATCTGTTGCGGCGGGACCAGGCGCTCTTTGAAAGAGTTCGCGCCGGCATCACCGCCGGCGCTGTTACTCGGCGTCAACTTCGCACTCTGTTCGAGGACAGCGGCATCTACCGGCCCGGCGATAAGGCCTGTCTGCACTGGCGTGGGGAAGCAGCGGACGCCCTGGCCGCGGGCCTGTTCCGCAGTGACCTCCCGCCGCAGCGGTGGAACGGCGGCGACAGCGAGATGATCCACTACGAGCCGGCCCCGGTGGGGGCACTTCTCGAACTGGTTGACCGGGTGCCTTTGACTTCTGCTGACAGATTCGTCGATGTCGGCTCCGGATTGGGCCAAGTCGTGCTACTGGTCCATCTACTCACGGGCGTGGAGGCGGTCGGGCTGGAAGTGATGCCGGCCTATGTGGAGCAGGCGAAGCGGGAAGCCGCCGCGCTGTGCATCAACGGCGTGACATTCAAACATGGTGACGCACGCAACGCAAACCTGTGTAGCGGCACAATCTACTTTCTCTTTTCCCCATTTCGCGGGCAAATGCTGCAGACGGTCCTCAAGAGACTGCGCGACGAGGCAATGGCGCGGCAACTCACGATCTGTTCCATAGGCCCCTGTACAATACCGATCGCCGCCGAAAACTGGCTGACGATCGAGGAGCCGGACATGAACCACGATTTCCGGCTGGCGGTCTTTCACAGCCGCGGGAAACATTGAAACGGCAGGCGTCAACGCGGGAACCTGCCCGCGCCAACGCCTGCCGTAGTTGATGGTTTATGGGTATCGGACCGGATCTGACAGCCTTAGCTGATCAGCCGCTCAGATGGAAGACCGCCATCTTGGTCTCGGTCATCTCCTCAATAGCATACTTCGGGCCTTCCTTGCCCATACCACTCTCCTTGACGCCGCCGTACGGCATCAGGTCGGCGCGCCACTGGGTGCCCCAGTTGACGTGCAGGTTGCCCGATTCGACCTCCTGCACGAACCTCATGGCCCAGTCGATATTCTGGGTGAAGATCGCCGCGCTCAGGCCGTAGTTCGTGTCGTTGGCCAGCGCGATCGCTTCGTCAATGTCGCTCACACGGGTCACGCCCACCACCGGGCCGAAAACCTCGTCACAGGAGATCTTCATCTCCGGACTCACGTTCGACACGATCGTCGGCTGGTACATCTGGCCGTTGCGTTCCCCGCCAAGGACGAGCTCTGCACCCCCGCTAACAGCCTCTTCAACCCACTGATTCACGCGCACCGCATCGTCCTCGCGGATCATCGGTCCCATCTTGGTCGATTCCTCGAGTGGGTTACCGGTACTGATGTTCTCGACAGTCGCCTTGAATGCGTCAAGAAAATCGCCGTAAATCTCCTCATGCGTGACCACGCGCTGCGTGGAGATGCAGACCTGGCCGGCGTTGGAGTAGCCCGACATCGCCGCGGCCTGTGCCACGCGCTCCGGGTCTGCGTCCGGCATGACGATCAGCGGCGCGTTTGAGCCGAGCTCCATCGTCACCCGCTTGAGTCCGGCAGTGCGGCAGATATGCTCGCCGATGTCGCGGCTGCCGGTGAAGGTGATCTTGCGCACGCGTGAATCGGCGCAGAGGGCGTCGCCAATGGTTGCGCCGGAACCGGTGAGACACTGGAGCGCCTCCGGCGGCGTGCCGGCTTCGAGGAAGATCTCGACCAGCTTGAGCGCAGACAGGGGCGTGTCGGTCGCCGGCTTGAGGATAATGGCATTGCCCGCGGCCAGCGCCGGGCCAATCTTGTGGCAGACCAGGTGAAGAGGGAAGTTGAAAGGGCTGATGCCGACGATGACGCCGCACGGCACGCGCACCGTGAAACCGAACTTGCCCGCCACGCCGGGCGCACCGTCGAGCGGCACAACCTCGCCGCCAAGACGCTTGGCCTCTTCGGCGGAGAGGGCAACAATCTCGACAGCACGCGACGCTTCAATCCGGCCTTCGGCAATGATCTTGCCCTCTTCCAGGGTGATCGTACGGGCAAGGTCCTCGTTGCGTTCCAGCATCAGGTCGGCGGCTCTGCGCAGGATCTCATAGCGCTCATAACCGGTCAGCTTCGCCATCGCCTTGGCGCCGCGTTCGGCGGTGGCCAGGGCCAGCTCCACGTCCGCGGCATCCCCCCTGGGAATCGTGTCGACGACCGAGCCGTCAAACGGATGCAACACTTCGATCTTCTCGGACTTGTCGACCCATTGCCCGCCAATGTGCATTTTCATCGAATCTATTCTCCTTGTGTTTGATAGAGATTCAGAAACGTTGCTTCGTTCAGCCCACTACTGCCCCGCCCTACTTGCGGACGTTAGTCACCTCAGTTGATCGCCCGGCAGCCGATTCCACTCGAGCGGCTCTTCAGCGCCGTCGTATGTGGGCACAAGCCTCCGGATCAGTTTGCGCGCGTGCGGCGACCAGCTTGCCGCGCGCGTCTGAACCTTGCTCAGATGGGCCTGGATGCGGGGCGGCGCGATGTCGAAATTCGGGTGGTACCATAGCGTGATCACAGTGCGGCGCTCGTCCGACCGGTTGGCGTAGGAGCCGTGCAACAGCCTGGAATCGCCGATAACCAGATCGCCGGCCCGAACCGGCACTGCCCTGTCCTCCGGCATCGGCTGGAAAGCCGGATGGCTGGGATCGGTGGCACGGCGCAGTTCGTCGGTGTGGGCGTTGGGCACGGCGTCGTGCATACGATGGCGTTTGCGGTGTGAACCGGAAATGACCCGCAAACAGCCATTCTCAATGCGCGTATCCACCAGGTAATACATCAGGAACAACTGCTGGGGGATGTTGGTATAGCTGACCGGGTCGTTCCATCCCCACCAGTCCTGATGCCAGAAAAGAGGAGGCGAAGAACCGGGTTTGCTGATGACAAATCCGGACGACCAGCGCGGATTGGGATAGCCCAACGAGGCCAGCGTGTCCAGAGCCGGAGGATAAGCGACCAGCTCGGCAAAGAAAGGGTCATCGTAGACGCTGATCATGCTACCGGTCGACTTCTGCTTGTCGAAGTGCTCGGAAGGCTGCGCCTCGATCAGGCCGTGACTGGCCGACCGAACGCGAGCCAGCATCTCCGGCGACAACACCTGCTCGAAAATGCAGTAGCCGTCACGGATCAATTGGGCCCGATCTTCCCGAGCACTGGTGATAGTCGTCATAGCGCTCCCTCACTCGTAAATGTAGCACGAAGCAGCGATGAGTACGCCGGCCCGCACGCTTTGCGGTAAGAATTGACCAGACTGCAAAACCTGAATGCGCGACCGTCTCTATTGTAACAGAGAGAGTGGCGGCTTTCCATTCTGGCACAGCGATGTATGTGTGGATTCAGGCGTTGTCTTGCGGTACAATCAATTCGCTCCTGCCGAGATGCATTTCGCGGATCAAGCCTCTCTTCACGCAATCCGGGGCCATTGCCATGCTAATCGGACTCGACATCGGTACCACATCGCTAAGCGCCATCGCGCTGGACCCGGCGAGCGGCAGCCAGGTGGCCCACCGGACTGTTGCCAATCGCGCTGGTTCGTCGCCAGGACCTGGGCGGGCTGAACTGGACTTGTCGCGATTGTACGAGCTGGCGATGCAGTGCCTGGCCGAATTGGTTGCGCAGGCAGATTTTGCCCCGACCGCCATCCAAGGCATCGGTGTTACCGGCCAGCAGCACGGCGTCGCCCTAATTGGACCGGATGCTTCGCCGGCCGTGCCCGCCATAACCTGGCAGGACTTGCGGGTGCAGCAGCCGCTCCCCGGTTCTGACAGGCCGGTACTGGAACGGTTCATCACTGCCGCCGGAGGCCGCGCAGCCTTCCGCAACACCGGCTGCCTGCCGGCGGCCGGTTTTCTCGGCCCCAGCCTTTACTGGCTGAAACTGAAAGGAAGCCTACCCAACCCTCCAGTAACCGCCTGTTTCATCCCCGATGCGGTTGTCTCTTTTCTGACCGGCGCGGCGGTCGTCTGCGAACCGACGCTCGCCGCCAGTTCCGGCATCTTCGACATCCGCGCCAACCGCTGGGACTCGAACTTGCTGGAGCGGCTGGACCTGCCGACGCGTCTCTTCCCGCCGATCGGGCGAGCGGGTGACCTGGCGGGCAGTCTGCGTCGCGATGTGGCGCAAGCAATAGGGATGGCGGAGGGTACGGCAGTGACGGTTGCGCTGGGCGACAATCAGGCCAGCTTCATCGGCAGCGCGCAGGAGCCGGTGCGCAGTCTCGTGGTAAACGTGGGCACGGGCGGCCAGATCTCAGCGCGCACCGACAGTTTCCACTTCATACCTGGACTGGAAAACCGCCCCTTCCCCGGCAGACACTTTCTGCTGATCGGAGGAGGTCTGTTCGGCGGCCGCTCCTACGCCTACTTGCAACGCTTCTTCCAGCAGGTCGGCGCGCAGCTCCTCGACGCCGAAACGCCGACAAACCTTTACGAGCGCATGAGCGAACTTGCCGCATCGGTTCGCGCAGGCTGCGACGGGCTGCAGTGCGAGCCCTTCTTCACCGGCAGCCGCACCGACCCGGCGCTGAGAGCCTCGTTCAGCGGCCTCTCACCCGACAATTTCACCCCCGCTCACTTCGCCCGCGCCCTGCTGGAAGGCATGGCCAACGGCTTTTCCGCCTTCTTTGAAGAGATGAGACCGGTGGTGGGGACGAGACCGCTGCTGGTGGGCGCCGGCAACGGCGTGCGCCGTAACCGGCTCCTCGCGCAGATCCTGGCGCGTCGCTTCGGGATGTCGCTGCTCATCCCCAGCCACAGCGAAGAGGCCGCGGTCGGCGCCGCGCTTGCCGCCGCGGTCGGACTTGATATTTTCGCTGACCTGGATGCGGCCGCAGCTGCGCTGCTAAACTACGCGGAAGCAGTCGACCCCTAGTCGGTGGCGAACAGTGTCTCGCCGGGAAGGCTGAATGAACGGGCCGACCACAACGGGGTTATTCGCGCACGTGCATATCGCCCACCGCAACCCACTTGTAGGTGGTCAACTCCTCCAGCCCCATGGGACCGCGCGCATGGAGCTTCTGCGTGCTGATGGCAACCTCGGCCCCGAGTCCGAACTGGCCGCCGTCGTTAAAGCGCGTGCTGGCGTTGACAAAGACGGCTGAGGAATTGATCGCATCGACGAAGCGCTGGGCGTTGTTCCAGTCGTTGGTCAGGATGCCGTCGGAGTGGTCCTGGCTATGCTCCTGGATGTGTTCGATTGCCTCGTCCATCGAGTCCACCAGCTTGACGCCCAGGATCAGCGCCATCCACTCGGTGTCCCAGTCCTCCGGCCCCGCCGGCAGGACGGTTGCCCCATGGCCTTCGAGAAGGGGAAGCGCGTCGGGCGCGGCCCGCATCTCCACTCCGCACTCGGCCATGCGCCGCGCCAGCTTCGGCAGAAATTCGGCTGCAATGCGGCGGTTGACGAGCAGCGTATCGAGCGCGTTACAGACGGAAGGCCGCTGCGTGCGGGCATTGACGATGACATCAAGCCCCCGCTCCTGCTCGGCGCTGACATCGACGTAGTAGTGGCAGATGCCGATACCGCCGGTGATTACCGGAATCGTGCTCTGCTCGCGACAAAGGCGGTGCAAGCTGTTGCCGCCGCGCGGGATGAGCATATCGACGTACTCGTCCATGCGCAGGAAGCGGGAGACCAGCCCCCGGTCCGGGTTGCCGATGTATTGGATCGCCTCACCGGGCAGACCCTGCTCGCCCAGCGCGCCGCTGATAACGGAGACCAGGGCCAGGTTGCTGCGCAGGGTCTCTTTGCCGCCGCGCAGGATCACCGCATTGCCCGTTTTCAGGCTCAGCGCTGAAATATCGATCGTCGTGTTAGGACGGGCTTCGTAGATGACGCCAAGGACACCTATCGGAATACGGCGGCGGCTGAGGCGCATTCCGTTCGGCAGCAGGCGACTTTCCAGCTCCGCGCCCACAGGGTCGGGCAGCGCGGCCACGCGCCGCGTATCGTCCGCCAATCCGCGCATTCGCTCGGGTGTCAGCAGCAGCCGGTCGAGCAGCGCATCGCTGAGTCCGTTGGCGCGGCCGGCGGCAATGTCGAGTTCGTTCTGCGCCAGTACGTCAGCGCCCCCCGCCTCAAGCGCGTCCGCAATAGCGTGTAGCGCGGCGTTCTTCTGTGTCGACGTCAGCGCGGCCAGTTTGCGGCTGGCCTGCCGCGCGGCGCGCCCCATCGCCTCCAGGTCAACTGCCGGCATTGCTCCCTTGCCGTTTGCGGACGAACTCTCCTGACGGACGCCTGATTCTCTCACTGCAGTCGTCATCTTTCCCCTCCCAACCTCTACTCCAATACGATCATATCATTGCGGTGAAGCACTACCGGCCCGTAATCGTAGCCCAGCTGGTCGCTGATCGCATGCGACTGACAGCCGCGAATTCGATTGAGGTCGTTGCTGCTGTAACGTGTGATGCCGCGCGCCAGTTCCGGCCCGTTCATCTCACGCACAAATACGGCGTCACCCCTCTCAAATTCGCCTTCCACAGCAGTGATTCCAACCGGCAGCAAGCTGTTTCCATCGCGGCGCAATGCCATGGCCGCGCCGGAGTCCACCATCAGGCGGCCCGACGGCGCGGGACCGGCCAGGATCCAACGTTTGCGGTTTTCCAGCGGCGTCTCCTGCGCCGGAAAGCGTGTGCCGACCTGCTCTCCAGCCACGGCCCGGAGGATCACGTCCGGCGCGCTCCCCGCGGCGATGACAACGTCGGTCCCTGCTCGGCGGGCAATATCCGCCGCCTCCAGCTTTGTATTCATGCCGCCAATCCCCAGGCCAGACTGACTGCTGCCGGCCAGGGCGCGCACAGAATCGTCGATTTCCTGGACTTCCGGGATCAGCCGTGCGTTCGGGTCGGTGCGCGGATCAGCAGTGAACAGCCCCTGTTGGTCCGTCAACATCAACAGCAGATCGGCATCGGTCAACACGGCCACCAGCGCAGAAAGATTGTCGTTGTCGCCGACCTTGATCTCCTCGACGGCCACGGCGTCGTTCTCGTTGACGACCGGAACGATCCGGTGTTTGATCAGGTCGTTGAATGTATCGCGTGCGTTCAGGAAACGCTGACGATTTTCGGTATCCGCCCTGGTCAGCAAGATCTGACCGACGAGAATGCCGTAGATTTCAAAGAAGCGCCCCCACAGGAGCATAAGCCTGCTCTGGCCCACTGCAGCAAGCATCTGCCGGCTGGAAAGACTGGAAGGCAGAGCGGGAAAGTCCAGAAGCGCCCGGCCGGCAGCCTGCGCGCCCGAAGTGCAGACGATCAGCTCCTTATCCTGGTGATGGAGCGAGGCGATCTGACGCGTCAACTCGACCATCTGCGGCTGATTCAGGAAGCGCGTGCCCTTGGTCAGAACACCGGTTCCCAGCTTGACGACGACTTTGCGGTACATCAATGCCTTCCCATCGGAAGCGGTCTCCCGCGCCGTTTCGAACAAGAGGAGCACGGCGCCGGAACGGGGCAAAATGCTCAGGTCGGTTACGCCAACAGTATAATGCAGCGGCAAACGTTTCGGCAATCATTTCCAGGTAGGTTTGCCATGCAAGCCGCGGGGGGAGCCGGACAACGAAAATGACGCCCTGGCCGCCCGCGCAAACCTCTTTGCCAGGAATATACCCGTTTTTGTTGAGGTTTTTCCTTGTGCTAAGATTGTCAGATAACTGGATGCGCCAGGCAGGTGGTTTGGCCGGAGATTGACCTCGAAAAGCCGTTTTTTGAGCGAACCTTTTGGCCAGATGCTCTACCTGCCGACGCCTGGACTTTGGATAGCTGGCAACCGGCGCATAAAGGGACTTCTTCGGATGCAAACGAAGGCCGGAGTGCGCCGGAGATTGGCAGAGGGACTGCCACTGCCGATAGGAACGCATCCGGACGAAGGATTCGCATCCAATCCGCCCCTGCTCGCAAGGGGCTCGGAATGGAGGATATCATAAATGCGACGCTCTTCTTACGACTATGATGAGCCGCGCCGGCGAGGAGGCTCCGGGATGAGGAAAATCGTCGGCGCCCTTCTGTCGCTCGTTCTGCCTGCCCTGATCATCATCGCGCTGCTACTGCCGCCGATCAGCCTGATCGATCGCATCCAGCGCCTCTCCTACACGACGATCGACAGGAATGGCGGCTCGCTGATGGACCCGGACGGTACGACGATCGTATTTCCTCCGGAAAACGTGATGGAGTCCTTTCAGGTCAATCTCGTAAGCATCCCGCGCGTGGAATTTCTGGACGGCAACGCGGGGCAGGAGTGGATAGCAGCCCGCGATGCGCTTGCTGGCGCCGGCCTGGAAGCCAAGAGCCCGATTTATGAGGTGGCCGTACGCGGCGGAAGCGCTGACCAGAGCATCGTGCAAATCCCGATTCCCAATGACAGCCAGCCTTACGAAACGCTGGAACTGTACAGCTGGGATGGAGACAGCTGGGAGTTCGTGCCCAGTTCGGTCCTGTCGATGGATGATCGCATCGAAGCACGCGTTGCCGGATGGCCGCCGTCGAATTTCGCCGTGATGCAGACCAGCGCGCCGCCGCCGCGCGTGGAGACCAACATCGGCGTCGGCGAGCATGTGCCGGCCACGCTGGCCAATGCAGGTATCACATCGCTCGCCATTGCCGGTTTCTATCTGCGCGGGGACGGCGCCTTGGAAGTTGAACGCGCCAACCCTCCGGTCGGAAACTATGCCGTTGTGCCGGTCCTGCGCAACTGGCGGGGCATGGAGCCGCCGCGCAGCGACCTGCTGCACAATATGCTGGTTGAACAGGGCCAGATGCAGAACCAGCTCGACGCGGTCACGAATCTGCTGCTGCAGTACAGCTACCCAGGCGTGATTGTCGACTACCGCGGCATGGATGCTGCAATGGCCGGCGAAGCGGAGTTCAGCCATTTCATTGAGCGTCTGGCCGAACGGCTGCATGCGCCGGATGTGAACCGCTGGCTGGCGGTACGCGTGGAGTCGCCGCATCAAGTATCTCCGGTTGACTGGAATACCCGCGGCTACGACTGGCAGGCGCTGGGCAGAGCCGCTGACCGCGTGCTGATCCCGGGCCCGGCGGACCCGGCTGCCTATCAGCTGGGCGGGGCGATGGGATCGCTGCTTGCCTTCGCGACCGACCAGATTGACCGCCGCAAAGTACAGCTGGAGCTGCCGGGCATGTCCTTCGAGCGCAGCGAAGGCCAGGTGTGGCTGAAGGGCTTCCGGCAGGTGCTCCAGCCGCTTGTCGCCCAGATCCAATTGGGCGGAGAGGACGGCGTAATCCAGCCCGGTCAACCCGTTCAGCTCTCGGTCGGAAACCCCCGCATCACCCGCCCCCTGGCCTATGACGGCGCCATCGGCGCTTATATGTACAGCTACATCGACGACCAGCAGATGGAGCGCACCGTTACGATCGAGAACAGCAGCAGCTTTGCCCACAAACTGACGCTGCTCCACCTGTACAATGTCACCCAGGTGATGGTGCGCGACGCCGATAGCGGTGACGTGGACCCGGACCTGTGGGAGGTCGCGCGCCAGTTCCAGACCGGGGGCAACGTCGACCCCAGCCCCTCGCGGCTGGAGGTCGCCTATACGATCTTCCGGCCCGACGGAACGGTACTCGAGCAGGTCGCCTATCCGATCGACAATCCGATCCACACCTTCCAGGCGCCGGTCGGCGACGGTGACGTACGCGTCGAGGCCCAGGTTGTGCAGGTCTCCAGCCTGGGGAACCGCCAGCTGGCCAGCCCGGGGAACGTGGTCGCCATGGCAATGGCGACGCCGACGCCGAGGGCAACCGCCACGCCCGAACCGACTCCGAAGCCCGAAGTCGCGACGCTGGCAAGCACCCAAATTATCAACGTCCGCCAGGGGCCGGGCACAAACTACCCTCGCACCGGACAGCTAAGAGCCGGTCAGCCTTACCTCATTTTCGGCAAGAACCAAGCCGGAGATTGGTGGCAGATCGATATCGGCAACGGCACAAAGGGTTGGGTACTAGGTCAGCTGGTTACGGCCGCTGGGTCGCTGGACCAGGTCGCCGTGATCACCGACATCCCCGATCCGCCGGCTGCAGCCCCCGCGGTGGCTGCAGCACCCGCCCCGGCAGGCGGGGGTGGATTCGGCTACGGCGTCCAGGCCCACATGGTCCACAACCAGGAAGCTGGATGGGTCATGGAAACGACAAAAATCCAATTGGGTTTCGGCTGGGTGAAACAGCAGATCGAATGGTATGTCTTTGAGCCGAACCCAGGGGACTATCAATGGGGCGCGATGCAGGGATTCATTGACGGGGCAAACGGCGCCGGCGTCAGCCTGCTGTTCAGTGTTGTCAACGCGCCAGGTTGGGCGCGGGAGCCGGGTTTCGACGGCTCTGTCGGCGGGCCGCCGGCGGACCCGAACACTTTTGCCAGATTCCTGGGGGCACTGGCGGGAAGATACTGCGGCTCGTCTGTGAAGGCCCTCGAGGTCTGGAACGAGCAGAATCTGCATTACGAGTGGGGCAACCGACCGATTAATCCAGGGGAGTATATGGCGCTCTTGCGTCCGGCCTATGCGGCGATCAAGGCTGCCTGCCCCTCGATGCAGGTGATCAGCGGCGCACTGACGCCGGCAGGAGACAACGGCAACCTCGCAGTGGACGACTTCCGCTATTTTGAAGCGATGCTGGCACAGGGCCTGGCCAACCACGCTGACGGGTTTGGCGCCCATCCAAGCGGCTACAACGTACCGCCGTCCGTCAGGCACGAAGCAGCGTGCCAAACAATTCAGACAACTGGCAACCAGTTCAATGGGCCTTGCGACAACCCCCATCACTCGTGGAGCTTCCGCAGCACGATGGAGGGCTACCGCAACCTCGCGGTCAAGTACGGCGCCACCAACCATCGCATCTGGCCGACCGAGTTCGGCTGGGCTGCAGGCGGCTCGCACATTCTGTCATCCGAGGCGGAAAGAAACACACGTCGCTATGCCGACGACAACAGCCTGGAAGAGCAGGCCCAATGGACCGTAGAAGCCTATCAGATGATGCGCAACTGGGGCTGGGTCGGCCCAGCAATCCTCTGGAATCTGAACTTCCGATTGGTGGCCGACAACACGGAAAAGGCCCTATGGGGCATTGTCGATAATCAACGGAGACCACTGCCGGTCTTCAATGCCCTGCAAAATATGCCCAAGTAGGGAGCCAGCAAGCCGCTGGCGCAGGAATCTAATCTGCACTGGCTTGGTCAGTCTCACCACTAAACTCTTTTGGCGCGAAGATTGCACGCCAACAGCGGAGAATTACGAAAAGAAAAAGGCCGGGCTTTCGCTTGTGAAGGCCCGGCCTATGTTTTTCTGCTGCAAGAGAGCTAATTCTACCCTTCATCCTCCACAAACACACCGGGACGGCTGCTGCGGCGACGGCGCGCCACCTTCAGTCTCAACTGGCTGCGGCGGTAGGCGACCTCGACGGGGCGACGCTCTTCATCGGGACGCGTGCGCAGCGCCTCTTCGGCGCGCTCCATCGCGGCTTCGGCGCGAGAAAGGTCGATCTCGTCGGCGCGCTCGGCCGAACGCGCCAGCACGACCACCTTATCCGGCCGCACTTCGACCACACCGCCGCTGACCGCGATGTACTCTGTCTCGCCGTCGGCGCGGTGCAGCGCGATCTCTCCGATATTCAGCGTCGTCAGCAGGGGCGCATGGCCGCCCAGAACGCCCATCTCGCCCTCGACGCCGGGCATTGTGACCATCTCGGCCTCGCCGCTGTACAGCATGCGGCTGGGCGTTACAATCTCGACCTGGATCGTCATTCCTCCTGCCTCAACTGCTCGCCCTTCTCGACCGCCTTATCGATGGTGCCGACCATGTAGAAGGCCTGCTCGGGCAGGTCGTCATGCTTCCCGTCCAGAATCTCGCGGAAGCCGCTCACAGTGTCTTCGATCTTCACATACTCGCCGGACTGGCCCGTGAACACCTCAGCCACGTGCATCGGCTGCGTCAGGAAACGCTGGATCTTGCGCGCCCGCGATACGATCAGTTTGTCATCCTCGCTCAGCTCTTCGACACCGAGAATGGCGATGATGTCCTGCAGGTCGCGGTAGCGCTGCAGCGTCTGCTGCACCTCGCGCGCCACGTTGTAATGCTCCTCGCCAACGATGAGCGGGTCGAGAATACGGCTGGTCGAGCCGAGCGGGTCCATCGCCGGGTAGAGCGACTGCTCGGCCAGGGCGCGTTCCAGCGTGATGGTGGCGTCGAGGTGGGCAAACGTTGTGGCCGGCGCCGGGTCGGTATAGTCATCGGCGGGCACATAGACCGCCTGCATCGAAGTAATCGACCCCACGTTGGTGGAGGAGATGCGCTCCTGCAGCTGGCCCATATCGGTGCCCAGCGTCGGCGCATAGCCCACCGCGCTCGGCAGCCGCCCCAGCAGCGCCGACACTTCCGAACCGGCCTGCACAAAGCGGAAAATATTGTCGATGAAGAGCAGCACGTCGCGCCCCTCGTCGCGGAAATACTCGGCCATTGTAACACCGGTCAGGCCGACGCGCAGCCGTGCGCCCGGCGGTTCATTCATCTGCCCGAAGACCATCACCGTATTCTTAATCACGCCCGAGTCGCGCATCTCGTGCCACAGGTCGTTGCCTTCGCGGCTGCGCTCTCCCACGCCGGCAAAGACCGAGTATCCGCTATGGTACTCGGCGACGTTGTTGATCAACTCCTGGATAATGACCGTCTTGCCCACGCCGGCGCCGCCGAAGATGCCGGTCTTGCCGCCCTTGGTGAAAGGGGCAATCAGATCGATCACCTTGACGCCGGTCTCGAACAATTCGGCCTGGGTGCTGCGCTCGGAAAAGGCAGGGGGCTCGCGGTGGATTGAGTAATGATCGGCCGCGTCGACCTTCTCGTCGCTGTCGATCGTGTTGCCGACCACGTCGAATATCCGCCCCAAAGTGCCCGGGCCGACGGGCACCGTGATTGGCGCGCCGTCCGAGTAACCCTCCATGCCGCGACGCATCCCATCTGTGGAGCTCATCGCCACCGCGCGCACCGCGCCCTCCCCCAAGTGCTGCTGCACTTCGCAGACCAGGGTCGTACCATCGTCAAGGTCGACGTAAACGGCGTCGTAGATCTCCGGCAGGTCCGCGCCCGTAAAGGAAAAGTCAACGACCGGGCCGACAACGCTGGACACAGAACCGCTGATGCGACCGTTGCTTCCGTTTTCTGCCATGGTTTGCTCCGTTCCGCTATGCAAAGAGTGGCTTGAACCACTCTTCCTCATTCTAGGCCGACCGAACCGCCTACAATATCCATCAGTTCGCGAGTGATGCCTTCCTGGCGCGCCTTGTTGTAGGTCAGAGTCAGCTCGTCGACCAGTTCGTTGGCCGCTTCAGTGGCGTTGCGCATCGCCACCATGCGCGCCGAATGTTCGCTGGCGATGCTCTCGTACAACGCCTGCAAGATCTGAACTTCGGTGAATCCGATGACGACTTCCTCCAACACAGCCTCGACGCTCGGCTCAAATATGTAGTCGGGCGGAATCGAGACGGTCGGCTCAGCCGGTACAACGGGCAAGATCTGTTGCACGGTGGGGCGCTGGAGCAAAGTGTTGACGAAATCGGTGAAGACCAGATGGACCTCGTCGAAACGCTCGCTACGAAAATCGTCGATAACAGTATGCGAAATCGGACCGATGTCAGCCGTTGCCGGCGAATCGGGCATGTCGGTGAATTCGGCGCGTATGACCGGGTCGTAGCGCAGGAGCCAGTCGCGGCCCTTTTTGCCCACGGCGACAACCTCGACCTCCCGCCCCTGTTCGCGCTGCTCCTTGAGGAAAGCGGCGTTGCTGCGCAGCACATTGGCGTTGAATCCCCCGGCCAGCCCGCGATCGGCCGTAATCAGAATGACGCCCACCCGTCTGATTTCAACGCGCGGGTTGATGAGCGCATCCGCGGCTCCCCCGCCGCTGTCGAGGCGGGCAATGTCTCTGAGGACCTCGCGCGCCTTTTCGGCATAGGGACGCGTCGCCAGCACCTGCTGCTGCGCGCGACGCATCTTCGACGCGGCCACAGCCTCCATCGCCCTTGTGACCTGGGCAATGTTCCTCACCGAGCGAATGCGGCGGCGAATCTCACGTGTACTTGCCATACTTGCGTCCGGTCTTCAGATTCTGACACTTAGTCGACGTCGGGCGTTGCATCCCGCACCGCCCCTGGAAATTCCGGGAACCGATCGACAATCCTGTTACTCAGACCCACTCCAGCCGCTGTTAAAGGTCTCCAGGGCCAGTCGCAGCGAATCGAGCGATTCATCCGGCAGGTCCTGCGACCGCAGGATCGTCTGACCGATCTCCGGATGGTTCGCATCCATGTAAGCGTGCATCTCCACTTCCCAGCGCTTGACACCGGTGATCGGAACCTCGTCGACATAGCCGTTGGTAACTGCAAAAAGGTTCATCACCTGCTTGTCGAGCTGCAAGGGCTCATACTGCGGCTGCTTCAGCGTCTCCTGGATGCGCTGGCCGCGGTTGAGCTGGCGCTGGGTCGCGGCGTCGAGGTCGGAGCCGAACTGGGCAAAAGCCGCCAGCTCGCGGAACTGGCTGAACTCCAGCTTCAGCCGTCCGGCCACGCCTTTCATCGCCCGAGTTTGCGCCGAGCTGCCTACGCGGCTGACAGAAAGGCCGACGTTCATGGCGGGTCGGATACCGGCGTAAAACAGGTCGCTCTCAAGGAAGATCTGGCCGTCCGTGATCGAAATGACGTTGGTGGGAATATAGGCGGAGACGTCGCCGGCCTGCGTTTCAATCACCGGCAGCGCGGTCAGGCTGCCGCCGCCGAACTCCTCGTCCATGCGGGCGGCCCGCTCCAGCAGGCGGCTGTGCAGATAGAAGACGTCGCCGGGGTAAGCCTCACGGCCGGGCGGGCGCCGCAGCAACAACGAGACCTGGCGGTAGGCCTGCGCGTGCTTGGAGAGGTCGTCGTAGACGATTAACGCGTCGCGGCCCTGCTCCATGAACTCCTCGCCCATGGCGCAACCGGCGTACGGAGCGAGGAACTGCAGCGCGGCCGGGTCCGCGGCGGATGCCGTCACGACAATGGTGTGCTCCATCGCGCCGTACTTCTCCAGCGTGCCCACCACCTGCGCCACCGTCGACTGCTTCTGGCCGATAGCGACATAGATGCAGATCAGGTCTTTACCCTTCTGGTTGATGATCGTGTCGACGGCGAGAGTGGTCTTGCCGGTCTGGCGGTCGCCGATTATCAACTCTCGCTGGCCGCGACCGATCGGAATCAGCGCGTCAACGACAGTGACCCCGGTCTCGACCGGAGTATCTACCCCCTTACGCAGGACGACGCCGGGCGCGATTCGCTCGACGGGACGCGTCGCGGTAGCCTCGACAGGGCCTTTGCCGTCCAGCGGCTGGCCCACGGCATTGACCACGCGCCCAACCAGCGGGTCGCCCACGGGGACGGAAGCCAGGCGGCCGGTGCTGCGCACCAGATCGCCCTCTTCAATCTCCGTGAACTCGCCCATGATGATGATGCCGACCGAATCGCTGTTCAAATTCTGGGCGATGCCCAACACGCCAGTCTTGGTGAACTCGACCAGCTCACTCGCCATCACGCCCTGCAGGCCGCCAATGATGGCGATCCCGTCGCCAACTTCGACGACCTCGCCCACGTCAACGCGGCTGGGCGCCGGCTTGAAGTTAAGAATCTGTTGCTTAAGGCGGTCGGTAAATTCCTGGGTCAGTTCTTCCGTCTGAACTGCCATTTCTTCTTCTCCAGTGGTTGTTGGCGAGTGGTCAATGGCCAGCGAACTCCGATCGGTCGTTGGGAGCTGACCGCCGGCAGATCACCGAACCTCCGCCGCGATCATCTCACGAAGGGCCATCAGCCGGTTTGCGACCGTATTGTCGATCAACTGATCGCCTACGCGAATGCGCAGGCCGCCCATGAGCGTTTCATCGACATCGAAGCTGAGAATGAGATCCTCGCCGTACTGATTGGTGAGCTGGCGGCGAATCTGCTCCTGTGCGTCGTCGCCCAACTCGACCGCGCTCGTGATATCGGCTGACTGCGGCCCGCTCTCGCCGCGCAGACTCGCGCCCAAAGCGCTGACAATTTGCGGAAGCATGGCAGCGTTCCCGTCCTGCACGAGTGCCCTTACAAAGTTCTTCATCAGGGCAGGAGTAGACCTAGGGAGCGCCTTTTCGACGGATTCAACGTCGGCGGCAAATTCCGGATTCTGCTCAAGAGTGTCAGCAATCGTTGTGAGAGATTCCTGCCATTGCCCGACAATCGTCTCCAGGATGCCGCGGGCATAGTCTTGGGCCGAAGCGCGCTCGCTCATGTACCGCTCCCATTTTGCTGCGCCAGATAGTCGGACACAAAGCGCTCCTGCTCATCCCGGTCCGCCAGCTCGCGGCCCAGGATCTGCTCGGTCGCGGCGATGGCAAGGTCGGCGATCTGCTTTCTGGCGTCTGCCATCACGGCCGCGGTCTGCGCCTCCGCGTCGGCCTGCCCCTTGATACGGATATCCTGGGCCTCCTGATCAGCGCGGCTGCGGATGTCCTGGGCGATGCGTTCAGCGTCGCGCGTCGCCTGCGCTCGCACCTCCTGCGCCTCGCGGCGGGCCTCTTCGAGGATTGCCTGCTTCTCCGCCTCGGCTTCAGCGGCCGCCCGCGACGCCTTGTCAGCCTGCTCCAACCCTTCGGCGATGCGCTGTCTGCGCTGTTCCAGCATCCTCAGGACCGGCTTGTAAAGTAACAGATGCAAAACAACCATCAACAGGCCGAAGTTGAAGATCTGGGATAGCAATAACTGCCAACTGATGCCTAGTTTATCGAGTGCGTCCAAGGCCAACCTCCTGGTCTATATCCTTCGCACCGGCCTGTGGCAGCGGCGCAGGGTGTACGGAAGCCTGACTTCTGCTGCCGCTTCTTCCGCGGTTGCGTCCGCGGGTTCGGCAACAAGAATCGTGCATCCCCGTTTTGGAGGCTCTAAGCGAACTTAACCAAAAGGGAGATTACAAGCGCATAGATAGCGACCGATTCGCAGAAAGCGAAACCAAGCAGCATGTTCGTCTGCACAGTGTTGGTCACTTCGGGATTGCGGCCCATCGCTTCCATCGCTTTGGCGCCAATCAGGCCGATCCCTATACCGGGGCCAATTGCGCCCAACCCGATAGCAAGTGCGGAACCCAGTTCCTTGGCGACTTCAACATCCATGAGTGTGAACTCCTTTTGCAGTTGTTCGATGCGCCTGTCTTCTGAAAGGACGCAAGGTGTCAAATGAAAGATAAGAGACCTGACGAACCAATCGCCTCATCTGGCGCCGCCACCGGGAAGACCTTCTCAGTGGTGGTCGCCATGGCTCACAGTTGCCATGGTAAAGAAAGCCAGTGTCAACAACATGAAGACAAGAGCCTGGATGAAGCCGATGAACAGCTCCAGCCCATAGAAGATGCTGGGCAGGAGGAAAGTGACGAGAAATGCCATCACCAGCAACACGACTTCACCGGCGAAGACGTTTCCAAAGAGACGAAAAGAGAAGCTGATGATCTTGGAGATTTCGGCGATCAGCTCGAAGAGACCGACCACAAACTGCATTGGCCTCTTGAACGGATTCTGGAAATACTTTCCAAAGTAGGCCAGACCCAGTGCCTGGACACCGAAAAACTGCGTCATAAAGACGGAGATTAGCGCCAGGGCCAGTGTTACATTGAGGTCTGCCGATGGACTGCGGAAAAGAGGTACAAGGACCGGCTTGCCCTCCTCCGCGGCCACAGCGGCCGCCACCGCCTCGCCGCCGGCCATGGCCAGCTGGTTCCCCAGCTCGACCTGTGCGTGGTCCCCGCCGCCTACATGGTAGATACCAATCGAGCCGAACCCCGGCAGCAGACCGATATAGTTGCTGATCAGGACAAAAATGAAAATCGTCATCACCCATGGAAAAAACTTGCGGGCGTTGGCGGAGCCGTGGCCGGCGATGCTCTGGGTCAGGTTCCACATCCCCTCGACCACCATCTCCATGATGTTCTGCCAGCCACCGGGGACTTCCTTCATCCTGGAGACAGCGAAAACTGCCATCAAAATGATGACAATGTCCACGAGGAGAGTAGTCAACAGCCCGTTGGTGAACCATTTGGGCCCGTGCTCCAATAGCGATTCCGCGGCCAGCTCGACATGGAGCTCTTTCACACTGAACGTTGGGACGACGCTCAGAGCGAGCAACGCGATCACGCCAATGGTCACGCTGAGCGCGCGTGGGTTCGAGAAGAATGAAAGGAGACGTTTCATGGCTACGCGGAGTTGATCCGCCCTCCTGATCTATGCTGGGCTATTCTTGACATTCGACCAGGCCGGCGCGGCCCAATTTCGAGCCGACCGCCCATCGTCGGGGCGCTACGTCGGGCGAATTCAGGTTCTCTCGCCGCGACGGGACGAGCCAGACTCAGGAATTCGTCATGCCAAATGCGGAGCCCCGCCGTACCGCGCCCCGTGGGGGCATGCGACCGAAGGGCTGCCCTTGCAAGAATCTGCTTACAGTATAAAAGAGCGCAAAAAGATTGCGCAAATTTTCACAGCGTTGTTTCGGCTTAACTTTGGCCCGTTTGCCGACCGCCGGCGGCCGGGCAGATCCAATCCGTCCCCGGGGCGCGCAGTTGCCGATCGCAGTTCACTCGCACAAAGAGCGGGTTACAATGGAAGCGGCGAAACAGCTGCGGCGGCGCGTGCTCTGTTCTTCTCAAAAATCGAGGATGCTGATGACAGTTGCGACGATGAAGAGGGCGATCGTCAGCCCTAGAAGCGCCCTGTTCCTGTTCATGATCTCATTCCAGGAGGGCGGCGGCAACAGGTCTGTCGTCGGATTCTTACTTGTGTTCTCTACCCCGAAAAGCGCCTCCCGCAATGCCGGGATGCTGGAAGGCCGCTCATCCGGATGCATCGCCAGGGCCTGGAAAACAGCGCGCTCGGTGCGGGTCGAGATGTCCGGATTCAGCTGCCGTAGAGGATCGAGCAGCCCGGACTTCAGGAAACGTTCCTTCGCATCCTGAGGCGGTGTCCCTGCCAGCAGGTGATATAGGGTTGCCCCGACGCTGTAGATGTCGGTGCGCACGTCGGTGTGGCCTGTATCGCCGCCGTACTGCTCAAGCGGTGTATAGGCGACCGTGCCGCGGCCCTGCACGACCGTCACCGTGCGGGCATCATCCGGCTGCAAAATCTTGACCAGCCCGAAGTCCACCAACTTCAACCTGTTTTCAGGCGTAATCTTGATATTGCCCGGCTTTATGTCACGGTGAAGAACGGACGGGTCCTGGCCGTGCAGATATTCGAGCGCGTCGAGCAGCTGCGCGGCCCAAAGCAACACCTGCGCCTCCGACAGGCGCTTCTGCTGGCGAAGCATCTCATTGAGGATCTCCTGCAGGTCGCGCCCCTCGATGAAATCCATCACCAGATACTCGCGCCCGTCGGCGGAGAAATAGTCTGACACCTTGGGCAAGTTTGGATGGTCGAGCCGGGCGAGGACGCTGGCCTCCTGGTAAAACTGCTCGATCGTCTGTCCCAGGTCTACCCCTGGCCCGCGCTGGTCGATCAGCAGGTTGGGCAAAATCTCTTTGATCGCGCAGACCCGCCCGTCCAGGCGCAGATCGTTGGCCCGGTAGACGGCGCCCATGCCGCCTTGACCCACCAAACGTACAATTTCGTAGCGACCCCGCAGGATCGAATCCGCTTCCAATACTGTGGACAACTGAAACCTCTGAGAATGGCGGTACGCCGAACCCGCGTTACCCCTTGACAGGCCGGAATAGCGGCTCCTTGGACGCCCCGGAAAGAATTAACCCGATGTGCGACTCAGACGTGACCGGAGCGCACTCGCCCCGCTTGTACAGCCGGAAACCGCTCCGCCCGACAACGACTTGGTGTGCGGCAAAACCCGTCTCGCTTATTGGGATTCCCAAGGCCGGGCGCTACCCGCCTTCAAAAAACTGTTGACGTTTCAAACCGGCTTCGCTATAATGGACTTTCCCCTAGCAGCTGCTTGCTGCGTTTGTGACAGTCCTGTAACCATTTCGGATTCGGAGGTTGGCAGTAGGGCTATAACTATAGAAAGAGACGGAAGAAATTGCAAGTCGCGCCGAAACATCACGCAGGATGTTAGTTCCAAGAGGGATGGAAATGACGCAAGAGGGCCAAAACGCTGAACAGAGTTTCGCAGAACTGCGCCGACCGCAACCTGTTGCCCAGCAGCGGGAAACGGCCATGCTTATCCTGCGCCACGGCAACCAGACCGGCCAGGGCTGGCCTCTCAGCCGCACCACCCCCCTGATTGTCGGGCGCCACGATGAATGCCACGTTACACTGCCGGACCGCCAAGTCAGCCGCAACCACGCCCGCATATTCTGGGACGGCTACGGCTACGCAATCGAAGATTTGGGCAGCAAAAACGGGACCCATGTCAATGGAGTCGATATCGCCGACGCGCCCCATAGTCTTGCGGACGGCGATGAAGTGCAGATAGCCCTACGATTCAAAATGGCCTTTGTCGATGACGAGGCGACGACACCGCTGACGCTGGACACGCCCGAATCGGAAGAACAAGTGGGGTCAGGTCTGCGCATCGAAGAGGAGACCCGCCAGGTCTGGCTCAACGGAACGCAGTTGGACCCGCCCCTCAGCCTCCATCAATACCGGCTGCTGAGCGCGCTTTGGCATGAGGGCGGCGGCGTAATGACACGTGAGCAGATTGTGCAGGCGGTATGGCCGGAGACCAGCGGCGACGGTGTGAGCAAGCAGGCCATTGACGCGCTCGTGCGCCGACTGCGGGAACGGCTCAGCGAACATGACGACAGGGATGACTATATAATCACTGTGCGCGGACACGGATTCAGGCTGGAAAACCCCTGATAGAGATCGTGGGGAAGGAGGCTTTCTCCTTTCACTCTCCTCTCTTCACTCTCTCCGCCTGCACGGAGCGCCGTCACAGGATTGATGAAGGTCTCGGCTGCATTGCCTCCGACATATTCCACGCGCCGCGAACGGAGAAAGACTGACGTCGACGGCAACGCGCGCACCGCGCCCGCCGGCAGACAAGATCGCCCCACCTCCACAAATAAGCGCCCACTTGGCCTCTATATCCATATTCCCTTCTGCGCCCGCAAGTGTCCCTATTGCGATTTCAATACCTATGCACGCCTGGAACCGCTTTACGAATCCTACACGCAGACGCTCTGCCGCGAACTGACGCGCTGGGCCCCACTTCTCAACGGACGCACGGTGCAGACGGTATTCATGGGCGGCGGCACGCCGACCGTTCTCAGCGCAGGCCAACTCACCCGCATCTTCAAACTGGTCCGCACAGAGTTTTCCCTGGCGGCGGACGCCGAAATCAGCGTGGAAGCCAATCCGGGCAGCGCGGATTGGGGCCATTTCACGCTACTGCGAGAACTGGGCGTGAACCGGTTGAGTATGGGCGTGCAGAGCTTTCAGCCGCCGGAACTGGCCTTTCTGGGCCGCATCCACAGCGCGGACGACGCGCTGCACGCCTTTGACGCAGCATTGAAAGCAGGATTTGAGAACATCAATCTCGACTTCATGTTCGGCCTGCCGCAGCAATCGCTGAACGCCTGGAGCGACACGCTGGACATGGCGCTCAAACTCGCGCCCCAGCATCTCAGTCTTTACAGCCTGATCGTCGAGCCGGACACACCGCTGGCGCACTGGGTGGAGACCGGGCAGACACCACCGCCTGATGATGACCTGGCAGCGAAACAGTACGAGACCGCGATGGCGAGGCTGCGGAAAGCCGGTTACGTCCACTACGAAGTGTCTAACTGGACGCGCGACACGGAGTTCGCCTGCCGGCACAACCTCATTTACTGGCGCAATCAGGACTGGATCGGTGTCGGGCCGGGCGCACACAGCCATCTGCGCTATCCCCTGTCCGCGCGACTACGCCGCGAGCTGACTCGGGGAGGTATCGGCGCGGCCGCACAGAAAACGGCTGTGAGTATGCAATGCGGGCAGGCTGCGCTGCGCTGGTCCAACCGTAAGGGCGTGCAAGGCTACATGAAGCGCATCGATTCCGGCGAGACACCCGTTGACTTCTGTGAGGAACTGCCGGCCGTTGTCTCCATGGGCGAAACGATGATGCTCGGCCTGCGCCTTGTCCGGGAAGGGGTGCCATTCGCCCGCTTTGAAGCGTTGCACGGGCAGCCTATGCAGGCCGTCTTCGGCCCAAAACTGGGCCGCTTGCAGGATGCCGGCATGCTGGAATCGAATCAGGAACGGGTGCGCCTGACCGCCAGAGGGCTGCTGCTCGGCAACCGTGTCTTCAGCGAGTTCGTTGCCTAGGCGTAGACGGGCCTGGAGTCACTCTTTTCTTAGTTCGCGCTCTTCTGGCGAAATTGCATAGCAATTTCGCGACAGATTTCAAACGGAGTAAGCCAGTGTTGCAGGCGATTGTATTCGACTTTGACGGGACGATTCTGGACACCGAGACGCCAGATTACCAGACCTGGCAGGAAATCTACAGCAGCTACGACGTTGCGCTGCCACTCGGCCTCTGGCTGCAATGCGTGGGCGGCGGTACGGGCGATTTCGACCCCCATGACCATCTGGAAACAGAGTTGGGTCGCGCCATTGACCGCCAGCGCCTTCGCACGGAACGGCGGCGGCGGTTTCTGGACCGCGTCCACGCCCAACCTGTCCTGCCGGGCGTGCACGAACTGATCGCTGCGGCCCAACGGCGGCGACTGAAGCTGGCGGTTGCCTCCAGTTCAGACCGCAACTGGGTGGACTCACATCTGCAACGACTGGGCCTGCGGGACCACTTCGACGCGGTCGTCACAGCCGATGATGTCGAGCGGGTCAAACCGGACCCTGCTCTCTATAGCCTGGCCGTGAAGCGGCTGGATGTGCCGGCCCGCCGCGCGGTCGCAATCGAGGATTCCTACAACGGAATGTTGGGAGCAAAAGGCGCCGGGCTGCATTGCATCGCGGTCCCCAATCACATAACGCGTCACTCCGACTTCTCCGCCGCCGACCTGCTGCTGGACTCGATCGCCTGCATGGCTGCGGAAGAACTGATCGACCGCTTCAACGGCCCGCCGGTCAGCCCCGCAAAAGGGACCCCCTCCAGCTTGAAGGAAGCTGTATGACCCGCGCCATCTATCCCGGCAGCTTCGATCCCTTCCATCACGGCCATCGAGACATCGCACGACGCGCGGCCGCCCTCTTTGATGAACTGATCGTCACCATATTCGACGCGCCCGCCAAGCGGCTGCTGTTTTCGACCGATCAGCGGATTCAGCTGGCCCGGGAAGCCGTACAGGATGTCGAAAATATTTCGATTGTGTCATATAGCGGACTAACGGTAAAATGGGCAGAGTGCCACGGCGTGCGCGTGATCGTGCGCGGCCTGCGAAATGTCGATGACCTGAGCTTCGAGTCCCGCATCGACATGGCAAACCGGCACATGGCCCCGCAGGTCGAGACCTGCTACCTGCTGTGCAGCACGGAGTACGCTTATCTCAGTTCAACGATATTGAAGGAGGTGGCCAGCCTGGACGGCGACATTTCGGGTTGGGTGACACCGCATACCGCGCAGGCGCTGCGGCGGCGGTTTGCATAATTCCGCTTCCAATCCTGAGTATCCCGCTGCCGCGCCCCGGTATTGCCGGGTGCTGATATCTGACTAGGAAAGACTGCTACGAAAGTCCAAACTGATCATGGAAATACTACAACTGGTTGACCAACTCGAACAGACCTTGAATCGAGGGTGGCGCGTGCCTCTCTCTCCATCGCTGATCGTTAATTCAGAGGAGTGTCTGCAGCTGATCGATCAGATGCGCATCAGCATTCCCAGCGCGATCAAGGAAAGCGAGCGCATGATCACCGAGCGGGACCGTATCATCAGCGATGCGCAAGCGCGGGCAGAGCAGATAATTGCGCACGCCGAGCAGCAGGCCATCCAGATCGTAAGCGAAGACTCGATCACCGAGCGCGCACGCGAAGAAGCCGAGCGCATCATCGCACATGGACACGCCGAAGCGATCCGTTTGGTTGATGAGGCCGAGGTCTACGCCCTTGACGTGCTCTACCGGCTGCGAGACAACCTGAACAACTCATTGCAGCAGGCCGAAAACGGCATCCAGGCCATCGAAGCCAGCCAGGCGCCGCAGGAGGAGACCGGGTTGGAAGAAACCGAAGCAGAATTCGTACCTCCACCGTCGCTCCAATCCGACGAATTCAATGATGAGTCCGAGGACGAGGAGTAAACGCCGCCCGCATCCTACCTCCCTTTGATGAACCGTCCTATCGTCCCCTCTGAGAAGGGCGAACTTCCCATCGGTAAATCCAAATTCGCCAACTGGATAGCATTCCTCGCGGCCCTGTCACCCCGTGTCCGGAAACTGATCGGCGCGCTGCTTGTGTGCAGCGTCGTCGGCTTCACCTATCGCACCTATTTCCGCAATTGGGTCCCTCTCGGCCCGCAGCGAACGGTCACAACCGTCAACGCCAAGATGGGCGTGCACACCCGCCTGACCGACGAACCGGACGCGGCCAAGATCAAACGCAGCCTTGAGATGGTGCGCGAAATGGGCGCGCCGTGGATTGTTGAGTATTTCCCCTGGGCCTACTACGAACCGCGACGCGGCCACTTCTCGTGGGGTCATCCCGACCTGGTGATCGATCACGCCAACAGGCAGGGCCTGACCGTGATTGCACGCCTGGGCTTCGTGCCCGAGTGGGCGCGCCCCGAGGAGTCGCATCACCTCTACCTGCCGGAGGAGAGCTACGAGGCGTTCGGACTGTACGCGGCTGAATTTGCGCGGCGCTACCAGGGCAAAGTGAGCCATATTATCATCTGGAACGAGCCGAATCTGAGCCTGGAGTGGGGTTTTCGCCCCGTCGACCCGGCCGGCTATGTTGAGATGCTGAAGGTGGTGTACCCAATGGTTAAAGAGGCCGCGCCGGAGATGCTGGTCCTGGCCGGCGCGCTCGCCCCAACGTTGGATCCACCCGGCAGCGAATGGAGTATGAACGACCTGAACTATTTGCAGGGGATGTATGACGCCGGCGCGGCCGGCCATTTCGATATCCTTGCTATTCATGCCTATGGCCTGGGATTCGACGCCGACGAGCCAGCCCACGGGTCGGTGGTCAACTTCCGCCGCGCCGAGCTACTGCGCGAGATCATGGTGCGCAACGGAGACGGCGACAAGACGGCCATGATCACCGAAGGCGGTTGGAACGATCACCCCCGCTGGACCAGGGCCGTGCGACCGGGACAGCGTATTCTCAACTCGGCACAGGCATTCGAAATCGCCCGCACCGAGTGGCCCTGGCTCGAAAGCCTGTGCCTGTGGGTCTTTCGCTTCCCCTGGGACCAGAAGAGCTACCAGGACTACTATACCTTTGTCAGCGCCGATTTCGAACCGAAGGCGATCTATCTGGAGATGCAGCTGTACGCGCAGGGCCGGTTCGAAGCGCCATGAACAAGCGAACGGCAATAGACAGTGGATAGTGGACAGTGGACAGTGGACAGTGGACAGTGGACAGTGGATAGTGGACAGTGGATAGTGGATAGTGGATAGTGGATAGTGGACAGTGGACAGTGGATAGTGGACAGTGGACAGTGGACAGTGGATAGTGGATAGTGGACAGTGGACAGTGGATAGTGGACAGTGGACAGTGGATAGTGGATAGTGGATAGTGGATAGTGGATAGTAACGACACAAGGGGCTGGAATCCACGCGACGCAATCGGGACGCCCTGGTTATGGCTCATAGTCGGCGTGCTGGTCGCGGGGCTGGCCGCCGGCGGCTGGCTTCTTTTACGCCAGGGCGGGCCGTCGGTGGACAGAACCTGGCTGCAAATGCAGGAGCGGGGCACCTGGCGCGTCGGCATGGACCCAAGCTTTCCGCCCTTCGAAACGCTGGACGCACAGGGCGCGCCGGTCGGATATGACGTGGACCTGGCGCGGGCGCTTGCGGCTGAGTGGGGGCTCGAGGCCGAAATCGTCGCCATAGGCTACGACAGCCTGTTGGACGCGCTGCGGGTTGACCGTGTGGACGCGGTTGTCAGCGCCTTCCCCTTCAACCCCCGCTTGACCAAGGACATACACTATTCGCCGCCCTATTTTGAGGCCGGCGTCCGTCTGGTGGTCGGCGCTGACACCGCGATCGAGACTGTCGAGGAGTTGGCGGGACGCGCGGTCGCGGTAGAGTGGGGCAGCCGGGGGGACGCAATTGCCCGCCGCCTGCAACGCGAGGGCATCGCGCTGGAACGGCTGCCGTTTCAATCATCGCAGGAGGCGCTCGATGCTCTCCTCGCGGGCGCCGGCGACGCGCTCCTGCTTGACGGCGTCAGCTTGCGGCTGGCCCAGGGCGAAGGCAAACCGGTCCGGGCAGTCGGACCTGCGCTGGACGCAGACCCCTACGTTATTGCCGTGTCGATCAAAGCGCACCAGTTGCAAGCCGCGCTGTATGAAGCTCTTGCGGCGCTGGAGCAGGAAAAGGAGCTGGAACTGCTGGAAGACCTGTGGTTTGGGGAGATGACGCGGGGCGAGTGAAGAGGAGCGGAAGAACGCCCGCCCCTCTGTCATGCAACTATGAAACCGGCGTGAGCCAATCCCACTTGTCCGGCATATTGTCCTCAATAATGCCGAAGAACACAGCCTGGATCGACTGCGTGATCGGACCTCGCTTGCCGTCACCAACCGGCATCCTGTCGACTGAGCGCACCGGCGTGATCTCCGCCGCCGTGCCGGTGAAAAAAATCTCGTCGGCCAGGTAGAGCATCTCACGCGTCATCGCCTGCTCGCGCAGGTCGTAGCCCAAATCCCTTGCGATCGTGATCGCCGCGTCGCGCGTGACGCCACCGAGAATGCTGCTGCCCAACGGCGGCGTATATATCACGCCTTTGTAGATCACAAAGATGTTTTCGCCGCTGCCTTCGCTGACCTGCCCGTTAACGTCGAGCGCAATGCCTTCGGTGAAGCCGTTGTCCTTGGCCTCCATCACAACGTTCTGGCTGCTGACGTACTGGCCGCCGATCTTCGCCATTGGGCTGAACATATTCGAGGCCATACGCCGCCAGCTGCTTACCTGCACATCCACGCCCTCTTCGATCGCCTCCGCGCCCAAGTAGCGTCCCCAGGGCACCGTAGCCAGGATCGACTCGACCGGACAGCCGCGCCCGTCTACGCCCAGGCTCTCATAGCCGCGAAAGACCAGCGGTCGGATGTACGCGCTGCAATGATCATTCTTCAGCAGGACGGCCTTGGCCACATCCATCCACTCGTCAACGTCCAGGGGCGATGGGATGCGTGCGACCTTGCAGGAGTAGAGCAGCCGCTCGAAATGCTCAGGACCGCGAAAAATGGCGGCCGCTTCGTTCACTTCGTAGGCGCGAATGCCTTCAAACGCGCTGCTGCCGTAATGCAGAGCGTGCGTGAATACGTGGACTGTCGCCTGCTCCCACGGGATGATCTCACCGTTCATCCAGATATGGTCCGCTTGCATCTTCGCCATCGCTGTACTCCTTTAGCCGCATTGGGGCGGTGGTCGTCGGGCGGTGGTCAGAATTCGCATCGGCGCTCAACCACCAGACACCGTGAATTCGGGTTTGCATTATACAGTGGAAGAATCGGTTTGGCTAAGAATCGACCGCCTCTAGCGCCATACATTGGGCAGATAGAGACTGTATGGTGTGGACACCGGCGTCGGGGTCGGCGTCGGCCGCGGTGTTGGCGTCGGCGTCAGATCCACTCCAGACGCGACGACCTCAAAAAAGAGCGCGGTGGGCGGACCCCAGTTGCCGTCTGCGTCCTGCGCCTCGACGAAAATGGTGTAAGTACCGGGCTGCAGGTCGGTCGTGTCGAGCGTCCCGGTCAGCATTTCGGTCGCGGCATCGTACGCGCCATCATGCGCCTGCAGGATTCCGAACGTGGTCGTAATCCAGGAAGGCGCCTCGATCGAGTAGCGGGCCGCGCTGATCTGCTGGGAAGGCTCCTTGTCGGCGCCGCTGCCGGCACTGAGCGTGTCATCCGCGGTCGCGGTCAACGTGATCGGCGTCCCCGGCTCGGCCCAGGTCGGCTCCGCGCTTGCGTTCGTCACGTCCGGCCCGGCCGCCAGCTGGTAGGGGCGCCGGGCCGCCTTTGCCGCATAGACGAGCGACGACAAGTTCTGCTCGACGACGGCCTTTTCAAAGTAGGGGCAACTCTGGAAAAACGCGGTGCCGATCTCATAGGTATAGGAAGCGACGCCGAGCGTGCCGTAGGCAAAGTCAGTCGCGCTACCGTCAAAGCGGTACAAACACAGCTCGGGATAGCAGACCCTGTAACCGGGCGCATAGCCAAGCTTGCGGCCGAGGCGGCGCAGCGCATCGCGGTTCGGGGCAGGCGAGGTCGAGTGCTCCCAAGGGTAGAGGATCAGCCGGCCGAAGGAGTGGAGTGAAATGAAAATACCGTTGGTGTCCTCCGCCGCCGCATCGTTGTAGCCCTTGCTGCGCTGGTCCTCGAACACGGCGCGCAGGTAGGTCTCGATCGCCCGCGTCTCCGGTTCGGAGGCCGCCTTCTGGCCGCGGTAAAAGACGGAGCAGACGTCGCCCGATGAACAGCCTTCGCAATGATTCCACAAAAAGCTGCCATTGCGATTGAGGTCAATTCCGTGACGGGGAAACTCGCAGCCATTGGTGCCGTTTGTGTTCTTGCGCCAGAGATGACCCAACTCGACCCACGTACGGCCGTCGGGGTTGACCAGGGGGATAACGTGAATGCGATTGTAGTCGAGCAGCCACGTCAGATCGGCGTCCTCCCCATATCCCGCCAGCAGCTTTTCCGCAAAGCGGATGGCCAGCTCAGCGGTTGCCAGTTCGCGGGGGTGGGCCGCGGCAATCACCACCAGTTCGCCCTTTTCAATGCCGGACTTTTCTTTGTTGGTCAGAACAAGCGATACGATGTCGTAACCGGCCAGGCCCAGGCTGCGGACCTTGTACCAGCTGTTGCCGATGTCATCCCATTCAGCCAGTCCAGGGTAAGCTTCGGCCAGCGCGGCCAGGTCCCTATAGGTCTCCTCGACTGTGCGATAACAGGCATAGCCGGGGATTCCGCCCTCATCGCTCTCGACGCTCTCGTCGGACAGGGCCTGGATTGCGCAAGGGTCGGGCAGCGCGGCGGTCATCTCCGTCTCCTCGGCGAAGAGATAGCGCTCGCCGGTCAGCCAGGCCTGTTCCGCTTGCGAAACCAACGCCACGGCCGTGCGCTGTTCCGGTTCGACGTGCCAGATGTCGACGCGTTCAAAGAGTGCGTGCAGCGCCTCGGTGTCCCTGTAGTCGATACGGGCCACGATGGCGCCGGCGGTCTCGTCCTGAATGCATGGATCCACGACGGGGACGGGATTGATGGCGGAGATGTTCAGCAGCGTTCTCTGGACGCGCTCCAACAGACCTGAACGCTCGGCCGCGACGAAGAGAAGCGCGCCGACCAGGTAAAGCGCCAGGATCCAACCTCCAAACCTTGCGATTGTCTTTGGGCGGGATTCGGTCACGCTACTTCGCCAACTCCGCGGCGCAGACGGCCATCATTTTTCGACGAGCAACTGGTCCACCGCAGCCGTCAGCTCAGAGAGGGTACTGACCTGCAATATCCTGTCGCACACGGGGAGGTACTCCAGCATATCGCTGTCGCCGCTGCCCCACAACATCGGCATCTCCGGGTTCAGCCAGAGCGTGCGGCGGCTGCGACGCGCCATCTTCTTGAAGATGTCCAGCCGGGGATCATTGTAGTTGTTGCGCCCGTCCCCGACAACGATCAATGTGGTGCGGTGATCTATCGTGTCCAGGTAGTCATCGGCGAAGTTCTGCAAGCTGTGGCCCAGATCCGTGCTGTAGTAGCCGGGCGGCATACGAATCAACACCTGCTGGATCGCCTCGTTGGCGCGGTTGCCCTGGAAGTCCGGCGTGATGTACTCCAAATGGTCGATAAAGGCGAAGGCGTGCGTCTTGCTCACCTGGTCCTGCAGCTCGTACAGCAGCGAAAGCATTAACTCGGTGCAGTGGCGCATCGACGTGCTGATGTCGCAGACAACCACCAATTTGGGCTTTATGGTGCGGTCACGATGCTTGATCTGAAACGGTACCCCGCCATGCTTGAGGTTGGCCCGGATCGTCGCTTTTGCATCCAGCTGCCCGCTTTTGGCACGCTTCTGCCGCAGGGCGATTCGGCTTCGCAGCAGCGCGGCCAGCCGCCGCACCTCCTGGCGCAACTTCTGCATGTCGCCGTCGGAAAGAGCCTGGAACGGCCGGTCCATCAGCCCGTCCAGCTGATCCTCCGGCCGCTGCTCGGCCATGTTTTCGGCGATTCGCTGGCCGGCGTACTGGCGCATCTGTTCCCGCAGTGACTCCATGTTCTGGGCGACCAACTGGCGCATCTGCTCCAGGCGCTGCTTGTTCATGCCCATCTGCGCCATCAGCTCCATGATCTCCTGCATCGCCTTACGCACCTGGTCGAACTGGAGCGCGCGTTGCATCCGTCGCGCCATCCACTCGCGGTCGCGCAGGTCGTCGGCATGGTTCAGGCCAACCATCTGACCCAGCATGTCCAACTCCTCTGGAGAGAGCTCCTCCCCGCGTAGCAGCCGCTCCAGCATATCGCGCAGCTGCTGGCCGAACTGGCGCAACGCCTCGGCCAGCATGTTGGCCTCTTCTTCGGTCAGATCTTCCATCATATTCATCAATGGAGGCGGTGCGCCGCTGCCAAAGAATAGCGGGAAGATCTCCTCGAAAGTAGGCAGACTTTCTACGTCCTTGACCAAAGTTGCCCTCAGACTGAGGCGGAAAGTATCGCGATCGCGCACGCCCAGGTTTTCGACGGCGGAGAAGGCATCGGCGCTCTCCGCCAGGCTGACCCGCACGCCGCCCGAACGCAGCGCTGAGATAAACTTTACGATTCGCTCTTCCATCTGCTTATCCTCTACGGACCGCCGGCGTCATTGGGCGCGTCGCGGCGGGCGCAACTCATCATCCCAATCGGTCTCATCCTCTTCGTCCCCACCCATCCGGCTCAACTGGCGCTGCACTTTGCGAAGATCGGTCTCGTGTTTCAACAGGACGCTCAGCGTCGTCTCCAGCGTCTTCTGGTCCAGGTTGTCAATGTTGAGCGTGACCAGCGCCTGCGCCCAGTCCAGCGTCTCGGAGATGCTCGGAAGCTTGCGCAGATCCATCTGACGCAGGCTCTGGACGAGCTCGACCGCCTGCCGTGCCAACTCGGGCGCAAGATCGGGCACCTTCAGCCGCACGACGTTCAACTCCTGCTCCATCGAGGGATAGCCGATAAAGAGATAGAGACAGCGCCGCTTGAGCGCCTCGCTCAGTTCGCGCGTGTTGTTGCTCGTTAGCACGACGATCGGCATATGTTTGGCCGCCAGCGTACCCAATTCCGGCACGCTCACCTGAAAATCGCTCAACACCTCCAGCAGAAACGCCTCAAACTCGGCATCGGCGCGGTCGATCTCGTCGATCAGCAGAACGACCGGCCCGTCGCTGAGAATTGCCCGCAGCAGAGGACGCTGCAACAGGAATCGCATCGAGAAGAAGACGTCCTCCTCGTCGGTCAGTCGGTCCGCCGCCTCCGCCAGCGAATTGGTCCCGACCAGCGTTTCCTGCAGCTGATCGCGCAGCAGCTGCGTGTACAGAAGCTGCTTGGCGTATTCCCACTCATAGAGCGCCTTCGTCTCGTCCAACCCTTCGTAGCACTGCAGACGGATGAGCGGACGGTCCAACGAGCCGGCAACTGCCTTGGCAAGCTCGGTCTTGCCCACGCCGGCCGGCCCCTCGGTAAGCAACGGTTTGCCCAGCTGCTGCGCCAGATAGATGGTCGTCGCGATTTCATCACCGGCAATGTACTGTTGCTCGCCGAGATCGTCTTTCGTCGTTTCGATCGACTGGAACGCACGTGTTGCACTCATCTGGGAGGGAGGCTCCTGACGCTGAAGTCGGTGACAGCCGGCGCCCGGCCGGGCGCATAGGCCGGAAACCAATCGAGGAGACGGAAACTTCATCCGTCCCTAGTGTATCTGACAGCCACACGCTTGGCAAGGCATTGCAATTGGAGGCCCAGGGCAATCGCATCTAAATCTGGACGCCGAAATGTCCCACGAAGGGCGCCCACAAGGGGCGCCCCTACCAATTGTCGATCGTTTTCGGCCAGGAAACCGAATTCCAGAAGCGCGCGCCCTACAATGATATACACTGTTTTCGGCAGTTTTTATTCGGAGTTGGGCTCGAATCAGGTAGCGTCGCGGGTCTTGGTCCAATTGGATGCAGTCGCCCTGATTGGAGGCCGCATCCCTGCCTTCAGCGCGGCGAATTGCAAAACGGGAGCATCGCTTGACAGATCTGGGACCTGCAAATATCCTTGTGCGCGCGAAGGCGCCGGACTGCATGGGGGCCGCGCCGCCAGGTTCACAATGATGCCAGAACGAATCTGCTTCCCCAATGAAACCCAGGGTTTCTGCCCAAAAGCCGTGCCGACGGATCGCCTATGAATCAGGGCGGCCCCTCTTCTGAGAATGCGTCGCTTGCACAGGGCCCCTTTGAGAAACCAAAGTCGAACAACGAAAATTGAACGCCAAAACGAAATCGCGTGCAAGAGCCAGCCGCGCGAGCTACAGTAGAACCATGACCGGCGCCCACTACATCATCGCGGACAGGAGAAGCAACTTGACCGGCAGCACATCATGCGGACGCCGGCAACCATAGCCCGGCGAAACCGTCGAATGGTACGAACGCATACGCAACTGTCCCGTGCCCGTGTCCGGCCGCACGCTCACGGCCGCCTGCCACGAATGGGAAAGAGGCCGCAGCAGACCGCCCGCTCCATCCGCAAGCACACCGCCGCTTTCCGCCGGGAAGAATACGCCCCCGCTTGCCACCTTGCCATACGCGAACACGAGGCCGCCCACCGCTTCGCCCGTCCGGCCCCACCGCGCCCCACCATAACACGAAAAGCCAAAACGACCGGCCAAAGACGAAAATAGACGAAAGATGACGAATAAAGGGGAAATGCAGCGCAAAAGCGCCCCGACCATGCTACGCCGTCAACATCATGCAAAACTACCCAACCGAACCGGCCACTTTCGCCCGCAAAAGCAAGAGCCCGGAAACCGTGCTGGTCTGTCATCATCATGCCAAACCAACCGGAGGATCCGGCCAGGATCGCGCCACTTCCGCCAATCCCGGCACCGGATAATTCCTCCAGAAAAAAAGTGAAAACCGTCGACCTTGGACGACCTTGGACGCCTAGACACTTCAAGACGAGAGGACCTCGGTCCCAATAGGCAAACGAGCCGGACAACCGCCATCTCAATGTCACAAACAGGCAAAATATGGAACCTACGGCCGGACGAACCAGGACAGAGCTGAGAGGTCGAGAAAACCAGAACTCTCGGTTTCATTAGGGGATAGGAGCAGATCCCTTTTGAAATACCGACTTCTCGGAAAAGGGGCACATAGAACTCACGGGCGCTTCGGCCGCACACTCGTCGGAAGAAATTCTTGGTTCCATTAGGGAAACACTCCAGGAGAAACAGGTGTCTGAGATCAGGGAAGGGCTGGAAAGCCAGGTAGCAATCGCCCGGAAAGAGTTGGAAACGGCGCGGCGGAAGCTGGTGGCGTTGCGGCGCCGTTTGCCGCCCGAGCCGGTGAAGGATTATGAACTGAATAGCGTCGAAGGACCTGTCAAGCTTTCGGAGATGTTTGGAGACAAGGACGACCTAATCCTGATTCACAACATGGGCGTCGGTTGCGCAAACTGCACCATGTGGGCGGACGAGTTCAACGGCGTCGTAGACCAGTTGCAGAGCCGGGCCGCCCTTGTGGTCGTCTCCCCCGACAACCCGATAGACCAAAAGAGATTCGCCCAGGAGCGTGGCTGGCGTTTCAAGATGTACTCGGCAAAGGGCACCACGTTCATAGAGGATATGGGCTTCCACAATGAAGATGAGGCCTTTCTGTCCGGCTACCAGCCCGGCGTTTCAGCATTTCGCAAGCAAAAGGACGGAAGCATCGAGCGCGTCTCGAAAGATGAATTCAGCCCCGGCGATCTGTACTGCAGCGTTTGGCATCTCTTCGATCTTCTGCCGGACGGCCGGGGCAGTTGGGACCCGAAGTTCGACTACTCCTGATTCCGCAATCGAATCGGACTTTCATAGTGCACGCTGCATCTATGCGCGCTTCCGACGGTCTGCCCGGTCTGCATAAGAGGCCCTGCCCAGGACGTCGCAACCCGCCAGAAAGTCGATGGCCCTGCCGTTCGCACGTCAACACCGGAGTCAGTCTGGCGTTCAGTCCAGATGCGCGTCCCGCAATCGATCAAAAAAAGGCAGTTGCACAATTTCCAGTATTTCAGTATATTTTCGCGACGCGTCGGCAACGACGCTGATCGCGGCAACCGACAACGCGTCCCGGCAGGCGATGCGAAAGGAATTCGTCAATGTTCGATACAGACCGCTTGACAACATTTGCCAGAGACATTGTACGCATCCCCAGCCTGAGCGGCGAGGAAGAGCAGGTCGCCGGCCGCATCGAGGCCGAAATGAAAGCGCTCGCGTTCGATAGCGTCTGGACGGATGACGTCGGAAACGTAATCGGCGTTCTGGAAGGCGCCCAGCCCGGCCCCACCATCGTCTTTGACGCCCATACGGACACGGTCGGCGTCTCTCCAGGCGTGCCCTGGGCAATGGACCCGTTCAGCGGGCAGGTGACGCAGGACTCGCTTCACGGGCGCGGTGCGGCCGACATGAAGGGCGCGCTCGCAGCTATGGTTTACGGCATCAGCGCCCTCGACAAAGCCAAACTGAGAGGCAAAGCAGTCGTCAGCGCATCGGTGATGGAGGAGGTGCTGGAAGGCGTGGCGCTGGAAAAGGTGATAGCACAAACAGGCGCCGATTTCGTCGTAATAGGCGAAGCTTCGGACCTGCAACTCGTACGGGGCGGTCGCGGACGCGCCGAAATCCACCTGACCACGACAGGCCGGCCCTCCCATTCGTCAGCGCCCCAGATGGGCCGCAACGCCGTCCTGGACATGATGCGGGTCGTCGCGGCGGTGGAAGACCTGGCCCTTGACGAACACCCACAGATGGGGCCCGCGATCTTTGCACTGACCGATATCATCAGCGAACCCTACCCCGGCCATTCAGTCATCCCCAGCATCTGCCGCGTGACCTACGACCGGCGGCTGCTCCCCGGGGAGAGCGCCGCCAACGTCCTGGCAGACATCACGCAGCGTCCGGAGCTGGCCGAAATCAGGCTGGACGCACGGGTCGGGTTGGGGGAATATACCAGCTACACCGGCCACACATTTGCCACCGAAAAGTTCTTTCCCGCCTGGCTGGCCGACGACAACGACCCGTTCGTGACCGGCTCGCTGGCCGCGCTGCACGGCGTCGGCATCCAGGCCGACCTGAACGCCTACCGTTTCTGCACCAATGCGGCCTTCAGCGCCGGCGTGGCCGGCATCCCGACAATCGGCTTCGGTCCGGCCACCGAAGCCGACGCGCACATCATCAACGAAAAGCTCAAGCTGGAAGACCTGATCGCGGCAGCCCAAGGGTACCGCGCGATCGGTGAGCGCATCTTAACCTGACACACACATTTCGTGCTCTCTGACTTTCCGCAAATCCTTGACCGTTCAAACCTTCGAAGCCGTGCCGCATTGCTCGCTCAAATGACTTACGTTTCAGATTCAGGTAACGCCAAAGAGAAATCCGGCCGAATCCGGACCCTGACCCGGCCGGCGCGCAGGGTTGCCTTACATTACAGAATGTCAGACGTCCGCCCAAATCCCTTTAGGCCGGCTTCCACATAGATTTCTGTCGCGTTCAAATGACTCAACCAGTTGCCCTGACTCCCACCGAAGCGCGCCGCCTGGCCATCACCGCCCAACGGCTGACCGCAGCGCGCCCGCCGGCCACCACAAAGGGCATCATCGAGCTGTTGCGCCAAATCAACTGCCTGCAGATCGATCCCATTCGGGCCGTGGAACGCACACAACTGCTTGTTCTCTGGAGCCGCATCGGGAACTTCGACCCATCCCTGCTCGATGAGCTCCAGGAGGAACGCTTCATCATCGAAGGCGAGGCGCACCGTGCCTCCTTCGTCCTGACCGAAGACTACCCTCTCTTGCGACGCTGGGTTGGAAGCAATTTTGAGAGCAAGGCCGCGTGGGTAAAGCGGGCGCGAGAGTGGATGGCGACTAACGAGTCCCTTCAAAGGCAGATCATCGAGGATCTCCGGTCAGAAGGGCCTTTGCCTGCAACGGCGTTCGACCACTTGGAGGCCGCCCCCTCATTCCCTTCCACCTGGTTCAGCGGCAAGCCCGCTTCTCTTATGCTCGGCTTGCTGGAACACCTTGGCACGGTGATGTGCGTCAGCCGACAGGGCAACCGGAAGCTGTGGCATCTGCGCGATTCGTGGCTTCCAGATTGGGCCGACAAAGAGCTGCCGGCCGAAGAGGAGGTCGTGGCCCTTGCATGCCAGCGCTCGCTCAAGGCGCTCGGCATCGCAAGCCAGGGACAGATCTCCCGCCACTTCATTCGCAACAAATACCCCAAACTCCGCCAGCGACTTTCCAACCTGGTCGCTGAGGAGATCGTGCTGCCGGCGCAGATTGTCGGCGAAGACGGACCCTGGGAAGACGACTGGTATCTCCACCGCGATTCTTTGCCGCTGCTGGAGACAGTTCGCGCTGACGATTGGAAGGGGCCCACCGTCTTTCTATCACCGTTCGACAGTCTCATCTGCGACCGCGATCGAACGGAGACACTCTTCGACTTCCACTACCGCATCGAGATCTATGTACCCAAAGCGAAGCGCCAGTACGGTTATTATGTGCTGCCGCTCTTGCACGGCGACCGATTCATCGGACGGATGGATTCCCAGATCGACCGCAAGACAGGAATCTACCGCATCCACGCCATGCATCAGGAAGGAAACGCGCCTGACGACGCCCAGGCGCGCGCGGCCGCGGCAGAGTCGCTGCTGGAACTGGCACAGTTCATCGGCGCAAAGCGGATTGAACTCGGCGAACGGATTCCGGCCGTCTGGTGCGAGGTTTTCGAGGAGGTCACACACCGCTTATGACTGCGTCTGCACAGGCGGCTTCGCCTCAAACGCAGAACGCGTCGGCCCGCTTCGGCACCTTTGGCGGTGTATTTACACCGAATGTGCTTACAATTCTGGGCCTCATCCTCTTCCTGCGCACCGGCTGGGTCGTAGGCCAGGCCGGGCTGCTCGGCGCGCTGCTGATCGTCGCCATTGCCAACTCGATCAGTTTCCTGACCGGCCTGTCCCTGTCGGCCATCGCCACCTCGATGAACGTGCGCGCCGGCGGAAAATACTACCTGATTTCACGCACCCTCGGCCGTGAAATCGGCGGCGCAATCGGCGTCCCGCTCTATCTTTCGCAGGCGATCTCAGTGGCTTTCTACATCATTGGCTTTACCGAATCGCTTGAAGGCATCGCCATTGTCAGCCAAATCGACCCTCGCCTGCTCGCCACCCTGATTGCAGTTCTCTTCGGTGTCGTCGCCTTCATCGGCGCGGACTTCGCGATCAAGATCCAGTACTTCATCCTGGTGGCGTTGATGGCGGCTCTCCTCTCCTTCTTCAGCGGCGGCTGGGGCGCGATTCAGGCGCCGACACTCAGTTCCGCCTATAGCGAGGGCATGAGTTTCTGGAGCGTCTTCGCCGTCTTTTTCCCCGCGGTTACCGGCATCGCAGTCGGCGCCAGCATGTCGGGCGACCTCAAAGACCCGGGCCGCAGCATCCATAAAGGCACGATCTACTCGGTGCTGTTCACCGCTTCGATCTACTTCATCTCGGTCCTCTGGATCTCATTGCACGGCACGTCGGAGGAACTGAAGAGCAATACACTCATCATGCGGGACATCTCTATCTTCCCGCCCCTGATTATGACCGGCGTGTGGGCGGCTACGCTCTCCTCCGCCCTGGGCAGCATGGTGGCTGCGCCGCGCACGCTCCAGGCGATGGCGAACGACGGCATTGTGCCGCGCGTGCTCGGCTCCCGCCTGGGCAGCAGGACCGAACCGCGCCTGGGCGTTATTATCAGCGCGGGCATCGCGTTTGCGGTCATCTGGGCAGGCGATCTCAACGTGGTCGCACCGATCATCACGATGTTTTTCCTCAACACCTACGGCATGACCAACCTCGTGGCGGGCATCGAGAAACTGGTGGGCAACCCGAGCTTCCGACCGCGCGCCAAGATCCATCCCGGCCTCTCCCTTTTGGGCGCGGCCGGCTGCTACGGCGCCATGTTCGTGATCAACCCGCCCGCGACAATAGTCGCCATTCTAATCAGCTACGGCATCTACTTCTATCTGGAACGCCGCTCGACCATCCGCACGTGGGGCGATGTACGCAACGGGATCTGGTTTTCACTTGCACGGCAATCGCTTCTCAACCTGGAACGCTCGATCTATCATGCCAAGAACTGGCGTCCCAACATCCTCGTCTTCACCGGCCAGCCTCACAATCGCGCACCGCTGGTCGAGGTCGCCGACTGGCTGAGCCGCGGCTATGGCATCGTCTCTTTCTATCAGCTGCTGGTCGGGGATATCGATAAACTGGCGGAACGGCGGCTACGCAGCGTGGCGCGGCGGCAGATACGCGCTTTCATTCTCGAGCAGAACATGTCGGCATTCGCCGAAGCTGACATTGTGGACAGCTTTTACTCGGGCGCGGTGACCGTCTGCCAGTCCCATGGCGTGGGCGGCCTTGAGCCGAACACAGTTCTGATGGGATGGAGCGATACGGAGGGCGGACGCGCGCTTTCTTTGCGGCTGCTATCGACGCTGTACGACCTGGACAAATCGGTCCTCTACTTGCGGCACGACGAGAAACGCGGCTTCGGCAACCGCAAGGTCATCGACGTCTGGTGGCGGGGGCAGAGCGGCAATGGCGACCTGATGCTTCTGCTGGCCCATATCATCTCCCAGAATCCGACCTGGGACGGAGCATCGATTCGCCTGCTCCAGATTTTGCAGCGCGGCGAGGGTCGCGAACAGACCGAAGCCCATCTGCGCGCCCTCCTCGATAGAGTGCGGGTCGCCGCCGAACCGGTCGCAGTCGTCGTGCCGCAAGGGCAGCCATTCCCGGAGACGATGAGAATCTGGAGCAGGGATACCGACCTGACCCTGCTGGGTATGAATCGCCCGGATGCCGATGCACGCGAACAGTACGGCAGCCAGCTCAACGACTGGATCAGTGCTGTCGGAACCGTTCTGCTGATTCACAGCGGCCAGACCGAGGACCTGCTGGAACCGAGCGACTGAGCCGCGTCGACGTCGGACGCGCATTCTCTGTTTCTCGTATTGCGCAGGGACAAACGCGCTACCCGCATTGAACCGGCATCGGCCTGAACCCACAACTGTCATTCCCTTTTCGGCTGTGCTATACTTGACGTAGCCGAGGAGAGAGACTGCTCTCTCCTCTTTTCTTACCTCCGGCACAGGCTGACATTTGCTTCGGCGGATCGTCAGAGCGCCAACCCAACTGGAGAATCTCACAATGCGCGCGAATATCCTTCGCAGCCTGCTCGATCAGGGCAAACCAACGCTGGGGACGCACATCCATACCGTCTGGCCGAACGTCGTGGAGGTTCTGGGCCACACAGGGCTATACGACTACGTGGAATTTGTAGCTGAGTACGGAACCTATTCGCTGCACGACCTGGACAACATCTGCCGAGCCGCCGAACTGCACAACCTGGGCTCGATGATCAAAATCGACTGGGCCAACAACGAATACATTGCCCAGCGGGCGGTCGGTTCCGGGTTCAACAGCGTACTCTTCTCAGACGTGCGCTCGGCTGAAGGCGCACGCGACTGCGTCGGCTACGTGAGGGCCGACTCGCCGCAGACGGGCGGCACATACGGTGTCGCTACCCGCCGCTTCTCCTACATGGGCTACGGCGGCGATGAAGCCTACGTGGAGGCGCTCAACAAGGTTGTCGTCGCATTTATGCTGGAAAAAAAGACGGCGCTGGATGAACTCGACGAGATCCTGGCCGTGGACGGGGTGGAAATGCTTCAGTGGGGTCCGTCCGACTTCTCGATGAGTATCGGCGTTTCTCCAAAGAGCAAGGATGCGCGCGTGCAGGCGGGAGAGAAGCGGGTCATCGAGTCCTGCCTGGCGGCAGGCGTAATTCCGCGCATCGAGATCAGCAGCGCAGACGAAGCCAAGCACTACCTGGACATGGGCGCGCGCCACTTCTGCGTCGGCACCGAAATCACGATCCTCTATCAATTTTGGCAGAAAGAAGGAGAGGAGATGCGCCGGGCCCTGGAAGAGTAACGGTTACCGCAGCGGCCAGCAACCGGCAGGCGCCAGGTTTGCTGGCCGCCGACTCATCCGACCCGCTCAAGAAAGCGCACGTCATTGGTGAAGAAGTAACGGATGTCGTCGATGCCGTATTTTAGCATCGCAATCCGCTCCGGCCCCATTCCAAAAGCGAATCCGCTGAAGACCGACGGATCGTAGCCGCCGTTTTGCAGCACAACTGGGTGCACCATCCCCGCGCCTAAAATCTCCAGCCAGCCGGTCTGTTTGCAGATTCGGCATCCCTCAGCCCCGCACAGAACACAACCCGCATCAACCTCGACGCTCGGCTCGGTGAAGGGGAAATAGCTCTTTCGGAAACGCAGCTTGCGCCCTTCGCCGAACATCTGATTGGCGAAGTTCACGAGCGTTCCCTTGAGGTCGCTGAAGGTGACGTTGTGACCGACAACAAGCCCCTCGACCTGGTGGAACATCATATCGTAACGGGCGCTCACGTCCTCATGACGATAGCACTTGCCCGGCAGTATCACCCGGATCGGCTCAGGGCAGTACTCGCGCATCGCATGGATCTGGCCGGGGCTGGTGTGCGTGCGCAGGATCACTCCCGGCGTCGTTGTGTAAAACGTGTCCCACATATCGCGCGCGGGATGACCTTCAGGGATGTTCAACAGACCGAAATTGTTCTCGTCTGTCTCGACCTCCGGCGCGTCGTAGACCTGGAACCCCATCTGCCCGAAAATCTGCGCGATCTCGCGCAGCGTCTGGTTGCTCGGATGAATCTTGCCCAGGGCCGGCCTGCGACCCGGCAGTGTAACGTCCACACCTTCGGCGGCGAGCGATTGCTCCATCTCCTCCTGGCGGATCGCATCCTGGCGCGTGTGCAGGGCAGCTTCCAACTCATTCTTAAGCGCGTTTCCAGCTCGACCAGCCTCGGGGCGTTCCTCACGCGGCAACTCGTTCAGTCCGCGCAAGAAGCCGGTAACGGCGCCGTTGCGCCCCAGATAGTCCCGGTACCATGTCTCCGTCGCTTCGAGCGTCTCGGCCGCAGCCAACTCCTCTTGCGCACGGTTTCGCAATTCGTCAAGCGCCTGCATATCTCTTCCTGCACTCTCTTTGGAGAATCATCGATCGTTTCTGATTCCCGGTTTCCGGTCTCCGTCGATCAATCGACAGTAATGCTAATGCAAGGATAGGCTTTTTCAAAGTCCTGCCCTTCTTCCACCGGGATTGGTTGAATCGACAGCGATCCGGCAACCCGGCGGAAGGGACATCTTTGTCCGTAAATCCGCCAGGCATGGCAAGCTCCGAATCGCCGTATTCAATGCCTCTAAAGGGACTTTGCCTACTCTATCTGCCTTTTGACCACTCCTTGCGTTCACTTTCTCCATTCGCTGGCTGCGGCTCCGGTCGTCGCGGTTGCAATCCCAACACTTGGCATTTGCCGTCAAAGAGTGCATGAATCCATAGACAATACCACCACGATCGGCTATGATTCGATCGGTCCTCCTGGTGATTTGCTTTGGCTGGCACCGAACGCCATAGTAATCTCACCAGGGGGCTTTTTTCAAACGATATCTGGCATAGGGCCCCGACAACGAGTATGACCGCAACACCAACTTCAGCGAAACGCCTGAACCGTAGCGAAGAATCACAAACGATCGAACGGGGACCCCTTGTGCTGGTCACAGCAGGGGTTGTAGTCGCGCTGGTTTTGGCCGTTGCACTGCTCCGCCTTTATCGGTTGCACGAACTCCCGCCCGGCATAAATCAGGACGAAGGAGCGCATGGCGTGGATGCTCTGCGCGTGTTGCAGGGCGAGCACGCTGTATTCTTTACAGGGCATGGTGGACGTGAAGGGATGGTTGTCTATGCGGTTGCGCTAGCCACCTCTCTCCTTGGCCGCACGCCCCTGGCTACCCACTTACCCACGGCACTGGCCAGCGCGGCCACGGTCTTTGCCGTCTTTTGGCTGGGTAGGATTCTCTTTGACCGAGGCGACAGCGGGCAGCCTGCGCCATGGCGCGGCCTGATAATCGGCGGGGTGGGCGCTGGCCTGCTGGCTGTTTCCCTCAGCCAGACATTCATCGGGCGGGCAGGGGTCAGAGCCAATTTTCTGCCTTTGTTTCTCTCTCTGTGCCTTGCCCTGCTTTGGTCAGGGTGGAGGCAGCGAAGTTTGTGGCGGGTCGCACTGTCAGGCGCGTGCGCCGGGCTGCTGCCGTATACCTATATCCCGGCACGTTTCGTACCCTTTCTGTTTCTCTTTTTCAGTTTGAGCTTACTACCTTCTATCGTCAGGAGTGGCGATGTAGGTGCGAGAAGAGAAAGAGGCAATTTCCCGCGTCGCCTATCGCAGTTTCTGTTTGCCCTGCGCCCCTACCTGCCAATGTGCGGCCTCTTCCTTGGTGTTGCCGGGCTGGTGGCCGCACCGATTCTCCTCTACTTTGTTCTGCATCCCAATCACTTTTTTATGCGCACTGACCAGGTATTGATCTTCAGCTCCCATCGAAGTCAAGGAGACCCTCTGGGCGCCTTTTTGGAAAACATCTGGAGACACCTGTTAGCCTTTGGGTCTCGCGGCGACTGGAGCGAGCGCCACAATAGGTCCGGTACGCCGATGCTGACCGAATGGGAAATGGTACTGTTCCTGTTTGGCGTGGGGGTGGCCGTCTGGCGCAGGCACAGGCCTGCCCATCGTCTCCTGCTTCTCTGGCTTGCAGTCCTGTTCTTCCCGGCTGTGCTGGCCATCGAAGCCGTCGAATCCGCCAGTTTTCTGCGTATGATCGGCGTTGTGCCGGCTGTCTATCTACTTATCGGTGTCGGCCTGTGGGAAGCGTACCGACTCTTCAGTGCGCAGGCTCATGCTTTGCCAGGACGCGCCGCTGTTTTCTTCGAGAAATACGCCAAGGGTGTTGCAATAGCGCTGGGCATGGTGGTCGGCGCCATAGTTGTGGTTCAGGGTGCGATTACTTATCGCATCTACTTCCAGGAATCGGCAGTCAGCTCGAGGTATTACAAGGCATTCCAAGGGGAGTGGATAAATGTCGCCCACACGCTGAGTGCATTGCCGTCTGAAGCGGGCTCAGTTTATCTCCTCCCCCACAGGCCTCTTGTGAACTTTGGCTTCAGATATCTGTATCAGGGCGCAGCGCCGGCCCTTTTTGTCGATGCCGGCGCGCTTGACCTTCCGCTTTTGGTCGAATCAAAGCTGACGGCAATAGAAAATGTATCTACTGTAGAAGTATTGGACTGGAAGGACTCTCTTGGATGGCTCGCTCGAAACACACATATTTTCGAGATCCTTGACAAATACGGCAACTACCAGGGGAGCAGCGAGTACCGCAATTTCACCATCCATTCATACACGGATGTCGCTTTGGACAGCCCATGGACACTCTATGACTATCTGGAACCCCGAACAGTCCAGTTCGATGGCGGTATCGATCTCCGGGGACTTGCCTTGGGTGTAGGGAGAAAGCAACTGCCATCGCAGCAGGTGCTCACCCTGGAGGAGGATCGTTCTCTGTGGGTGGCATTGCAATGGCTGACCCACCCCGACTTGGAAGTCGACTACGCGATTTCCCTGCGTCTTCACAATGCCGAGGGCGCAATCATCTATCAGAGAGATACGAGGCTTATTCTGGGGAAACTGAATTACGAACACACCAGTTTATGGCCGGCGGGAGAACCGGTCGATACACTAATGCGTCTTCCAATCCCGTCCCATCTGCCTGCGGGTGAGTATGAGTTAAGGCTAGTCGTATACAACGCCGAAACTCTTGTACCCACTGTCGAAATAGGTGTGTGGGAGCCTGAATTGGTCCTGGCGCAAATGCGGTTGGCGGAACCCCAATGACGGGTAGGCCGACCGAGGTCCACCTTAATCTTTGCCCGCTTATGGATCGTTGGCTACCGGCGGTTCAGCAACCGCCAGCTCGGAGATGGGCACACTGGTCTCGACAAGCGGCGCGAAGATCCAGCCGACGCTGTCGGGCAGCTGGACCTGGACCCAGTCGCCGCTCCCGTTGCGCGCCAACAGGGCCGCCCGTTCATTTTGGTAAAGCCCGCCAACGACCGGGAACTCTGTGCTCGGCCCGGAACGCACATTGGCCCCTTCCACCACGACTGTGACCGAAGGCCCCGTGATCGCCGGCGCGGTGTCTGAGGCGCCCGCAGGGGGCGCGACACCTCCCCCTTGCGTTGCTGCTTGCCCGGCAACTGGGGTGACGAGCGGCTGCTGTGGCCTGCTCGCCTCTGCGATCATTGTGGCAACGGCCGCCGGGCCCAGCGAATCCTGCACGACCTCCAACCCACCGGCATCGCCAAAGACGCGCACTTGCGACGCCGGCGCCCAGCCGGCAGTCCCGTCCGCCAGGTAGGCGGCGTACCATCCGCCGTCAGCAGAACGCCCGGTGATGGTGAGGGTCGCGCCTACCTGCATGTTGACGACTGCGCCGCCGCCCGGCGCGGCATATAGCACGCCGCCCCCGACCACGATGCCCAAAGCGGTTGGGCGGGCGAAAACGGCGAGTTCGGGATGGGCAAGCAACGCGGATGGAGTCGAAGTCGGCGGGTCACCGGCGGATATTGGGGTCGGCGTTGCCTGCGCCTGCTGTTGGGCGATCCGATTGCGGACCGCATCAGCGGCGCGGTCTGCATTCTGCGTCGCCGAAGCATCCTCCTGCGTAGAGGCTCTGAAGTCCGGTGTGGGCTGGACGACGCGAGTACCTGGTGGCAAATGGCGTCGGCTCACTCCGGGCGCGCCCGCAGGCAGCCGCCATCAGCAGGATGCAGCCCAAAATCAGCGTCCGGAGCGTGATGCGCAACAGACGAGCGAAATCAGACCACGAATACTCTGAGCAGAGGCGCGTTCGACGGTTACTCATAGCGCAGAGCGTCGATAGGATTCAACCGACTGGCTCGATAGGCGGGATAGATGCCGAAGAAGAGACCCACCGCCATCGAGAACAGAACTGCAATGACTATTGCATCGATACCCACGACCGCGCTGAAGTTGTCGACAAATGACGTGAGCGCAAGGGCCCCGCCTCCACCCAGAATGATCCCCAGGATGCCGCCGATCAGCGCCAGCGTCACCGCTTCTATAAGAAACTGGCCAAGCACATTGCGCCGTTTGGCCCCCACCGCCTTGCGCAGCCCGATCTCCCGCGTCCGCTCCGTTACGCTGACCAGCATAATGTTCATGATGCCGATGCCGCCGACAACCAAGCTGATAAAGGCGATCGCGCTTAGGAAGAGAGTAAAAAGACCTAGTATGTCGCCGAAGATCGAGAGCAGGTCCGACTGGTTAATGATGGAGAAATCGTCTTCACCCTGAAAGTCGATGTTGTGCCGTTCCCGCAGCAACTCGGCAATCTGTTCCTGGGCCGCCTCCATGCGGTCTTCCGAGCTCACGGTCGCGTAGATGACGTTGACAATATAGTCGCCGCTTACCGTACGCCGCTTAAAGAGACGGTCCGACGCCGTTGTCAGCGGTACAAATATCGTCTCATCCAGATTGGCGCCGCCAATGCCCGCGCCCCGCTCCTCCATCACACCGATCACGCGAAACAGGATGTTGTTCACTCGAATCGTCTGGTCAAGGGGGTCCTCGTTCGGGTCAAACAGACTGCCGAAGACGTCCGAGCCGAGCACAACAACGCGGCTGCGCTCCTGGACGTCGGTTTCCCCAATAAATGAGCCGATGGCGGCTTCACCCAACAGCGCATCCTGATAGGAAGCGGTAACACCACTGACCGAAACATCCAGATCACTACTTCCCCTGGCGACGACGACTCTCCCTGTCACCTCCGGCGAAACCGCGATGACGTCGGGTACGCGCAACGGATTAGCGATGGCGTAACTGTCGTTCATGGTGAGAACGCCTACGTCACGACCTCGCTCTTGGGGCGGCCCTCCGCCCAACTGACCGGGAACAATGAAGAGCAGATTTGTACCGAGGCTTGTAAACTGTCAACGAAAAACTTCTCCACGCCGCGCCCGATGCTCAGCAGTGCGATCACCGCGCCGACACCAATGATGATGCCGAGCATCGTCAGGCCGGAACGGAGTTTGTTGGCGGCCAGGGCCAGCATGGCAACTCGAACAGCTTCGTAGAAGTTCATGATCTGTACGATTGAGTTACGCTTTCGCGAGGCCAGGGACGAATCAAATGAAGCATTCATCGGCCGGAGAACCGACGCGCGCTCCGGTCTACTGGCCCGTCGCTACGCTCGGCATCGCCTGGGAATCCGGTGCCTCTCCCCCTGCGGGCAAGTTGCGCTCGTCGCTCTCGATCAGCCCGTCACGCACACGAACGATCCGGTCGCAGTAGGCAGCGACTTCAGGGTTGTGGGTGACGAAGACGATCGTGATGCCCTGCTCCTGGTTGAGCTGATCAAAAAGCTCCATGATTCCAACGCTGTTCCGCGTATCCAGATTGCCGGTCGGCTCGTCGGCCAGGATCAGCTGCGGCCGGTTGATCAGCGCGCGCGCGATGGCGACACGCTGTTGCTGGCCACCGGACAATTCGTTCGGCTTGTGCCCGCTGCGGTGGTCCAGCCTGACCGTCTTCAATACCTCGTCGGCACGTTGACGCCGCTCGCGGCCGCCGATTCCGGCGTAAAGCAAAGGAAGTTCGACATTTGCCTGCGCCGTTGTGCGCGGCAGCAGATTGAAGTTCTGAAAGACGTAGCCAACCTTTAAGCTCCGGATCTCCGCCAGCGCGTTGTCGTCCAGCATCCCTACGTCGATTCCGTCGAGGCGATATAGACCGGAGGTCGGCACATCCAGGCAGCCTATAATGTTCATCAGCGTCGATTTGCCGCTGCCGCTCGGCCCCATGATCGCAATCATCTCACCGACGTGGACAGTCATATCCACACCCTGCAGGGCGTGGACCTCCACATCGCCCATCGTGTAGGTCTTTGTCAGACCGATGGTCTCGATAACCGGATAATTGTCAGCTGGCGGCTCAGACCCGTTCGCACCGGTTTCACCAAGAGATCGTTTGAACATTCGAATTAGAGTCGCGTTTCCGATTTCTAGATTGAACGCTAGTTGCCGAAGATCGCGCTGCGTAGCTGCTCTTCGCTGCTGGTCCGTATCAGCGCGATCTCGTCCGCGTCGGCCAGACCCGCAAGGACCTGGGTGAAGCGATCATTGCGCAGCCCCATCTCGATCTCCTGCAATGTAGGGGTCTGGCTGATGATCTTCTGCACGAATGCCCGTCCAGATTCGCGGTCGAGCTGAATGTAGCGGTTGGGAACGAGCAGTACATTGTCCACGCGGGCCGTTGTAATGATGGCGGTCGCGCTCATGCCGGCCTTTAGTTGGGCATCGGTCGTTTCGGGCACAATCTCGACCTCGTAGGCCACCACACCGCCAACATCGCGGGCGGTAGGCGAAATCTTCGTCACCTGGCCGGTTATGTCGGCATCGGGCAGCGCGTCGAGGCTGAGGCGCACAGTCTGCCCCATCTGCACTTGACGAACGTCAATCTCGTCAACCAGAACGGTCATGTGAAAGCTGTCCAGGTCGGTCAGCACGACCGCGGGCAGCGCGCTGCCGCCATACAGTTCGCCCTGGCGCAAATTGACCTGGCTGACAATACCTCTAATGGGCGCATAGAGCATGGCGTTGTTGAGCGAATTCTGCGCCTGCAATTTGCTCAGTTCGGCCTGGCGCACCTGCGCACGTGCGATATCCAGGTCCTCCTCCGACGGCCCCTCAAGCAGCGAATCCAGCGCGTCCCGCGCAACCAAAAGATTGCTGAGAGCCTGGCGCACACCCAGTTCCGCCTGCGCGATCTGCGCCAGGGCCGCCGCGATCTGGGCCTCGTCCGCGCCCTGCCGGGTCAACTCAAACTGGGCTAGCGCCACCTCATAACTGATCGTCGACTGTTCCAGCTGAACGGCCTGTGGCAAAGCGCCAGCGTCGGGAAAATGTTTGACCTCATCATAGGCGCTTTGGGCCTGACGCACGTTAACTGCCGCCTGCCGTACCTGCGCTTCCTGGACGGCAAGCTCCTCCGCGTTTGCGCCGGCCAACAGGTCGCGGTAGCTGGCCTGTGCGCTCGCCAGCGATGCCTCTGCGCTGGCAACGCTGGCTTGGGCAACGGTTATGTTGGCCTGGGCAGTGATAATATCGGCCTCCGACGGCGGCTTCTCCAGTTTTCCCAGCTGCGCGCGGCTGATCTGGAGCGAAACGTCGGCCTGTTCGAGGGCTAACGAGGCGTCGGCTACATCCAATTGGGCCAGCAACTGCCCAGCTTCCACCGCCTGACCGACCGAGACAAGGACCTGTTCGACTGGGCCGCTGGCGCGGAAAGAAAGCGCAACCTCTGCCTCGGGTTCTATACTGCCGGTTGCGCTCACAGTGCTGCTAATTGTGCCCCGTTCGACCGTTGCAGTCTCGTAGCTGGGGACCTCGGCCAGGGCTTCCCGGCGCTCCTTGAAACGTTGGAAGCCGAACCAGCCTGCCGCGCCAATCGCCGCGATCACTACGATAGCAATCAACAGTCTCTTCATCTATGTTCATCCCCGGGAGTTGAATTGCCTAGGCTCTTCGAGACAATACGAATTTCAGTCTCCCTAAGTTGCAATGCCTGAAACGTCCCTGCTTCAGACAGAACTACTGGAGGCTTAACGGACAGACTCCATGGTAACAGGAGTGTCGCTGAAAGTCTCTAAAGTTGCCTTATGGTCCATTTAATGCGACCTTAACGCTTTTTTCTGTAAGCCACTCCCCAATCGCTGCCTCGCTCGGGCTTCGACGGAATCGGACCGCCCCTTGTTCCAGGCCAGCATTCAACGTCCGATCATCGATGAAACGGTCGGCGGTCAGCCAACCTGCACGCCGCTCAAATTCTCAAGTGCCTTGACAAGCGCGTGGTTGCCTTCTTCGCCCAATCCAGCCTGCTGCAGCGTGCGATACAGGCTGAATACCTGGCCTGACAGCAGAACCGGAACGCCCAGCGCGTCCGCCTCTTGCATGATCAGGCGCACGTCCTTTTGTTGCAGGTTGATGGTGAAACCGGGCCGCCAGTCCCGTTCGATGATCTGGGGTCCGCGGTTGGCAAGCATCCAGCTTCCCGCCGCGCCGCCGGTCACCGCGTTGAGGCACCTTTCCAGGTCGACGCCGCCGGCCTGGGCAAAAATGAGCGCCTCGCACATCGCCAGACAGTTGCCAACGACCAAGATCTGGTTGACCAGCTTGACGGTCTGCCCTGCGCCCTGCTTACCGACGTGCGTGATCGTATTGCCCATCGCTTCGAACACACCTCGGGCCCGCTCCACCTGGTCCTCGGGCCCGCCAATCATGATACTGAGCGTCCCGTTGGCGGCGCCCTCGCTGCCGCCACTGACGGGCGCGTCGAGCATCTTGACGCCCTTGGCGTTGAGCTGCTCGGCGATATCAATCGTCGCCTGTGGGCTGATCGTGCTGCAATCAATGACCAGCGCGCCCGCCTGAACGCCGGACAGGATGCCATTCTGGCCCAGGATAACCTCCTCTACATCCGGCGTGTCGCTGACGCAGACGACAATAATGTCGCAGTTGGCAGCCACATCCGCCGGGCTGGCGCCCGCTGTCGCGCCCGCTTCGATCAGCGGGTCCATTCGGCTTGATGTGCGGTTCCAGACGCGCACGCTATATCCCGCTTTCAATAGGTTGCGGGCCATACCTTGCCCCATGATGCCAAGCCCGACAAACCCTACGCGCTCATTCATCCTGTTCTTCCTCCTGTTGTAATCGGTGCGAGGAGACCGCTCGCAGGTTCATAATGATACGTCTGTCCTTGAAAATCACAAAACAGGAACGAAAAAAGACCCCATCTCTGGGGTCCCTTGCCTTCCTAATCAAAGGCAGTTCTTTCTGGAACGTTCTCTACTGCAATAACGCTTCCAGCGCCTCTGTAGTTTCGCTGTCTTCCGGCTCCTCCACCTCTTCGTGGGCAATCGCCGTGAACTCGTAGCGGCCCTGGGCGTCCTCCTCATCCGCCTTCCCGTTGGCGGCGTCGAAAGGGTTGCGCGTGACCGAGGTCTGCTCGCTGACCACGCCTTCCTTCGTCACCTCGGCGGGGTCGTGGGGGATAAAATCGACCTGGATCGTATCGCCGGGGATGAAGCGACCCTCCAAGAGAGCCTCGCTGAGCGGGTCCTGTACCTCGCTCTGGATCACCCGTCGGAGCGGGCGCGCGCCATAGTCCGGGTTGTAGCCGGCGTCGGCGATGGCGTAACGGGCCGCGGATGTCAACTCCAACTTCATGTCCTGCTCGGCCAGCTGCATACGCAGCGTGCGCAGTTCCAACTCGACGATCTCGGTGATCTCATCCTTCGTCAGGCTGCGGAAGACCATTATCCCGTCCAATCGGTTGATGAATTCAGGACGGAATGTCCTTTTCAGGGCGTCCATCACGCGCGCCTTCATCTGCTCGTACTCGGCCTCCATGCGCGTCTGCTCATCGGCGGTGATGGCGAAACCGATGCCCTTCGAGCCCTGAATGAGCTTGGCGCCGACATTGCTGGTCATGATTAAGAGCGCGTTGCGAAAATCTACGCGCCGACCCTTGGCATCGGCCAGCGAGCCGTCCTCCATAATCTGGAGGAGCATATTGAACGCCTCGGGGTGGGCCTTCTCGATCTCGTCCAGCAAGACGACCGAATAGGGCCGTCGGCGTACAGCTTCGGTGAGCTGTCCCCCCTCCTCGTAGCCCACGTATCCAGGCGGCGCGCCCACCAGCCGGCTGACGTTGTGCCGCTCCATGAACTCACTCATGTCCAACTTGATCAGCGCCTCTTCGCTGCCGAATAGGAACTCGGCCAGTACTTTGGTCAACTCCGACTTGCCGATGCCGGTAGGGCCCAAAAAGATGAAGCTGCCGATTGGGCGCTTTGGGTCCTTCAGACCGGCGCGAGCCCGCCTCACGGCCTTGCTGATCGCCTTGATCGGTTCATCCTGGCCGACGATCCGTTTGTGCAGTTCGTCTTCCATCCCCAAGAGCCTCTCTCGCTCTTCACCGCCCATGCGATAGACCGGGACCCCGGTCCACATCGAAACCACCTCGGCGATATCTTCGGCGGTGACGACCGGCTGGTTGGCTACCTGACGCCAGCCTTCCCGCAGCTTCTCAAGCTTCGATTGCAACTCGACTTCACGGTAGCGCAGATCGATGGCATCATCGAATCGCTGCATTTCGAGCGCCTCTTCCTTTTCCTTCTGCAAGCGCTTGAGGTCGATGAACGTTTCGCGCAGGCTGACCGCGTGAGGGGCCTTATACATACGTACGCGGCTGCCGGCCTCGTCGATCAGGTCGATAGCCTTGTCCGGCATGAAACGGTCGGGGACATAACGCGCGGCCAGATGGGCGGCTGCGTTGAGGGAATCATCCGAAATGATGAGCTTGTGGTGCTCCTCATAGCGGCTCTTTATGCCCTTCAGAATCTCAATGGTCTCCTCAATCCCCGGCTCTTCAACCAGAATTGGCTGGAATCGTCGCTCCAACGCGGCATCGCTTTCAATATGTTTACGATACTCGTCGAGCGTCGTGGCGCCTATCACCTGCAATTCGCCGCGGCTGAGCGCCGGCTTGAGGATATTGGCGGCGTCAACACTGCTGCCGGCCGCGCCCGCGCCCACCAACATGTGCACTTCGTCGATAAAGAGAATCGCGCCGCTGTTGATTATCTCTTCGATCACCTTCTTCAGCCGCTCCTCGAACTGACCGCGGTACATGGTTCCTGCCACGAGGCTGCCCACATCCAGCATGAGGAGGCGCTTGTTCAGCAGGGGCTCCGGCACATCACCGTCAACTACCCGCTGCGCAAGCCCTTCCACGATCGCGGTCTTGCCTACGCCCGGTTCCCCAATCAGCGCGGGGTTGTTCTTCGTGCGGCGGCTGAGGATCTGAATGACACGTTCGATCTCCATCTGCCGCCCGATGACCGGGTCGAGACGCCCCTCCTCGGCCGACGCCGTCAGGTCCAGGCCCAATTGGTCAACCAGCGGCGTTTTGGACTCTTTCTTCTGTTTCTCTTTGGATTGGGCACTACTCTGCAGCAGATCGCGGGCAGTCTGTGTTCGGACACGGTCAAGGTTGATGCCGAGGCTGCGCAGCACGTTGACGGCAACGCCGTCGCCATCCCTCACGAGGCCCAGCAGCAGATGCTCGGTGCCGATATAATGGTTGCCCATCATGCGGGCCTCTTCGACTGCCAGCTCAATGACACGTTTCGTGCGCGGCGCCAGCGTCGGCTTCCCAAACGGCGCACGTTCCCCGCGGCCAACGGTCCGCTCGACCGCACGCACGACTTGGCCCGGCTCGACGCCCAACTCCTTGAGCACCTTGACGGCAACGCTGTTTTCCTCCTGCACAAGGCCAAGCAGCAGATGCTCAGTGCCGATATGCGTGTGATTCAGCCGCAGTGCCTGTTCCTGAGCAAGCGTAAGCACTCGCCGCGCACGTTTCGTGAAGCGTTCGAGTTTATCAGACATGGGTTTATTCCTTCAATCGTCGCTTAGTCCGGCGCGTATGCAATTGGACTCCGCCAATCTAACATACACGCCAACAGGCTGCCGTAATCGGAATTCCGATTCAATCCCGTGCAACAGACCAGCATCCGCGACTAAATCGGGGCGCATTGCCTCGGGCGAAGACCGCCCAACGCCTTTCAGAATTAAAAGTGCAATTGGCGTACTCGTGGCCGGAAGGACCGCTTGAAAGCACCGGCGTTTCGGGTGAACGGAGAAATGACTCGGCTCGCAGGTCGGCCTTGCGGGCATCCGGTACCATCGACCATATTGTAACGATGGCCGGCCCGATTTGTCAATTTAGCAAAAAAAGGCGCCGGTCGAAATACCCGGCACCTTTTTCCAACTGCGTCAGTTCGGCAGCCTACAAAGCCGCTCTCTGCTGCCATTCACGCCGCGTCAGCGACCCACGAAAAACACCAAATCGATAGACTAGATGACCGCTTCAACGTACTTTGGATCTTCCGGGTCCTGTCCCAGTGTGTCTTCGCTTCCAGTTTCAGTTTCGGTTTCAACGCGGGCCCGCGCGGCCTCGACATCGGATTCGGTAGTCGCGGCGGCGGTTTGGGCAGTCCCCGCGCTGCTCTCATCGCCGTTTGCTTCATTCTCTTCGAGGGGAACCGGCTCCCAATCAAACTCGACCGACTCCTCTTCGGGCGCCACCTGCTTCAAGCTGAGGCCCATGCGGCGCTTTTCGGTATCGATTCGAATGATGCGCAGTTCAAGCTCCTGCTTTTCCGCGACAACCTCGCTCGGATGGTTGATGCGACGCTCGGCCAGTTCACTAATGTGAATCAACCCCTCGATGGTGTCATCTTCCAGACGGGCAAAGGCGCCGAAGTGCACGAGCTTGGTAACGAGGCCGCGCACAACCTGCCCTACCTCGTAGCGGTCGGGCACAGTCTCCCACGGCTCTGGTAGCAGGCGGCGCAAGCTCAGGCCGATGCGTTTGCGCTCCTGATCCACATTCAGTACCATCACCTTGATCTTCTCACCGATAGAGACGACTTCGCTCGGATGACTGATACGGCCCCAACTCAGTTCGCTCAAATGGATCAGGCCGTCGGCGCCGCCGAGATTGACGAATGCTCCGAAGTCGGCCAAGCTGCTGACGACACCTTCGCATACGGTGTTTTCCTCCAGAGATTCAAGCAGCTTTTCCTTCTGCTCGCGCCGCCATTCCCGGATCGCGACCCGCTCTGAAAGGATGAGGCGATTGCGGCGCCGGTCAAGATCGATCACCTTCATCCGCAACTCGGTATCCATCAACTTCATCCAACGATTGTCAGGCTCGCCCTCGGTGAGCTGCATCGCCTGGCTCTCGCTGCTCAACTGGCTGGCGGGGACAAAGCCGCGCACCTGCCCGATTTTGACAATCACACCGCCCCGATTGAATCCGCTGACAGTACCGGTGAACATATCCTGGGATTCGAGCAACTCTTCAGCGTATTTCCAATCGCTCTCGGCCCTGGCACGGGAAATGCTGAGGAGGAGATTCCCCTCTCGGTCTTCGCGCATGACATAGACCGGTACTTCATCGCCAATGGTCATCGCCTTGAACTCGTCTTCGAGGCGGTCGACCTCGCGACCTGTGACGAGCCCCTCAGACTTGTATCCAATGTCGACCAGCAGTTCGCCGGCGCGTTTATCGACAACAACGCCATGACGGATGTCGCCCGTCTGCGGCTGGTTCACATAGGAATCGTCAAATTCCTCAAGGAGTTGCGTCATCGGATGGTCGTCCAAATTCAGGACTGTTTCCTCGTCTGTCAGGAAATCTGCGCTCGGTTCCATCACTGCCACTGCTTGCTGAGTTGACATAACTGTCTTGCACCCTCCAATACAATTAAGGTTACCCAAGGCACGATAAGTGCTAACGATCGCATTGCGAAAACAATCGAAACGACAGTTCCAAAGTTCTCTCAACCTCCTTCCTGCAACAAACGCGCAGATTCCGCACTCGCAACTACGCAGGCCCATGCCTGCACTACGTGCACGCGTATACGGGGGATCGAAGACTGACTTTGTCTTCTGTGTGGAAAGGTACTTCGAATCGCCAGCGAGAATCTCTCTCAGGCGCGCAGCGCGATCGCCTCAATCTCAATCAGCGCGCCGAGCGGCAACGCGGCAACTTGCACTGTACTTCGTGCAGGAGGATCGTCCTGAAACGCTGCCGCGTAAATCTCGTTTACAGTGGAGAATTCCGCTATATCCGTCAGAAATATCGTCGTCTTTACGATCTGACCCATTCCGGAGCCGGCTGCGTCCAGCACAGCAGCAAGGTTCTCCAAGACTTGGTGGGTCTGTTCGACGATACCCGGCCGTAGTTGGCCGGTAAGAGGATGGATCCCAATTTGACCAGAGGTGAAGATCAGTTGGTCAGTTGCAACGGCCTGGGAATAGGGGCCGACTGCAGCGGGGGCTTTCTCCGTAAGAATGATTGTCTGAGTCATGCAGAACGATCAACAGAAATGTAAATCACGGCATGCGGTGATGCGTCTTCAAGAACGGCAGACTCTACATCAGAAATACAGCCGCTTCAACGCATCAGAATCATGCTGAAGTCACACGCGAAAACCGGACCCTCTACCGATTTCGGCACATTGTATGCGACCCTACAGCATATGTCAAAATCCAATTACGGTCGCGTTCCAACATTGGCCGTCGACCTGATCCAATGCCGCGAATGTCAGCCCTCAAGCGCCGCACAGATGTCATCGACAATGTCCTGCGGCTCCTCAACGCCGACGGCCAGGCGCACCAGTCCATCCGAAATGCCGACGGCAGCTCGCTGCGCCGGCGACAAGGCGCGATGCGAAGCATGGCTCGGATAGAGAACCAGCGAATAAAGATCGCCGACCGTTGTAGCCGGCTGGACCATCTGCAGCAGTTCGAGGAAGCGAAAAATAGCCTCGCGACCGGCGTCTTTCATTTCAAGCGCCACGACAGCGCCAAATCCACGGCGGCCGAAGATCCGACCTGCAACCTCATGCTGCGGATGATCGGGCAGGCCCGGGTAGCTTACGCCGGCAAGCGCCGGATGACTCCTCAACTGGTCGGCGACAATACAAGCGTTGCGGCACTGACGCTCAACCCGCAGCGGCATCGTCTTGATCCCGCGATGGAGCAGCCACGCTTCGTGTGGACCGAGATTGGCGCCTGTCTTCTTCTGATGTTCCCAAAAGGCGGGACGCAACTCGCTACGTGCCGCAACGACACCCCCCAGCACATCGCCATGGCCGCCAATATACTTGGTGGCGCTGTGGATCACAACGTCGACACCGTGCGCAAGGGGACGAAAGAGAACTGGCGTGGCAAACGTATTGTCGACCAGCAGGAGCGTTCCCTGGGCATGGCACAACTCGGCCAGACGCGGGACATCGACCACTTTGAGGAGCGGATTGGAGATCGTCTCAACAATCAGCACGACCGGCCTTTCCTCGACCAGCGTCCGCTCCACCGCGTCGAGGTCAGTGGCATCGACAAAAACGCCTCTTACGCCGTATTGTGGCCAGAGCTGGTCCACCAGAGAGTAGGTGGCGCCGTAGCAGTCCTGCGCCGCTGCAACGGTTGCGCCGGCCTCTACGCCGCAGGCCGCCGCCGCCAGGTTTACCGCAGCCATGCCGCTACCGGTAGCCAGGGCGAAATGCTCATCGGCCCGTTCCGGCATATCATGACATTCCAACTCCACCATCGCCATTTCGAACGCCGCCACGGTGGGATTTCCGTAGCGCCCATATACGTATAGCTCCGGGTCGCCGCCCAGCGCCCGGTCAAGATGGTCGCTGTCCTCGTAGGCATAGCCGATGCTGGGCGCGATGCCGCCAACGACAGGCGCCGCTGCAACGCGCTTGTCGCGGGGGGCGTAGCGACGGGCTTCTCCCCCGTGAACGGCCTTGCTGTCGATTGACTTGGGGACGAAAGGCATGGTGGCGAGCGCGCTCAAGGACTGCAACCGTGTCAGGAGTAGATCATCGGCAGGCTGCGCCGCATAATTTCGTAGTTTTCCAACGCGCGGCCGGCGCCCAACGCCACACAGGCCATCGGATTTTCCGCCACATAGGCCGGCACGCCTGTCTCCTGCGTAAAGAGTGAGGCGATCAGGCGAAGCTGCGCGCCGCCGCCGGTGATCACCATGCCCCGGTCAATGATATCGGCGGCGAGCTCGGGCGGGGCCTTTTCAAGCGTCGCACGCACGGTACGAACCATATTCTGCAGCGGCTCGATCATCGCCTCGATCACTTCGCTGTTCGTGATCTCGATCGTTTTCGGCAGCCCATTGATCTGATCGCGACCGCGAACCTCGATACCGCGGTCCTCCTCAGTGGGCAAGGCAGACCCAATCGCAATCTTGATCTCCTCAGCCGTCTGATCCCCGACATGAAGATTGTACTTCTTGCGGATGTAACTGACGATCGACTCATCCAGGCGGTTACCGCCGACGCGCACACTGTCCCAGACAACAATATCGTACATCGAGACGATGGCGGCTTCGGTTGTGCCGCCACCCATGTCAACCACCATATTGCCCGTCGGCGTTCCGATCGGAAGCCCCGCGCCGTACGCGGCCGCCAGCGGTTCGGGGATCAGATAAGCCGCGCCTGCGCCTGCCTGCATGGCTGCGTCGTGGACGGCGCGCTCCTCGACCGACGTGACGCCGCGCGGCGTGCTGATCATTACCTTGGGCTTGAAGAGGGGAAAGCGGCCAACGATGTCGCGAATATATTTGCGCAGCATCGCCTCGGTTACGACAAAGTCGGCGATAACGCCGTCGCGCATCGGCCGAACAACTTCGATGCTCTCAGGTGTGCGGCCCAGCGTGTCGTAGGCTTCGTGCCCGATGAGCACCATCTTGTTGGCTTGCGGCCGGATAGCCACGACAGAGGGTTCGTGCAGGACGATCCCCCGACCTTTCACATGCACGAGCACATTGACAGTGCCGAGGTCGATTCCGATCTGCTTCTCAAACATAGACTGTTTTCGTATCTGTACTCACGTTAGACGCTGGGGAACCTGATTCCGCCGGGCCAAGCGACGACTGCGAATCATCCATCCGCAATTATAACTTCACTCTGCCCGTTTGGACAAATCACTTCCGGAAAATCCAGAGTTGCTTCCTCGTTTGGTTTGCTACCGCCTGCTGCGCCGTACGAAGCCGAACGCGCCGTAAAACCCGAGAATCAGTCCCGCGAGTGAGGCGCTATAGGAAATGAAGCTGAGCAAGAAACCGGCTTCGATGACCCGGATGACCATGCTGAAAGCCAGCAGAAAACCAAACAGAAGCAAGGAAAAACCGTAGAGTATCAGATGCAGTGGTGAAGTGGGCATATCCCTATCCGTGCAGAGCTTGCCACTCACGAGTTGACGGGAGTATCCTCATAGAGCCAGCAGCGGGAGAAATGGCGCGGCTCCGGCTCAAAATCGGGAGGCGTATCCACGTCGCAAAGATTCTCCATGAAATGCGTGCAACGCGGGTGAAAACGGCACCCTGTGGGCGGATTGACCAAGCTGGGCGGCTCGCCCGGGGGTACGTCGCGAAAGACGTGGGCATTTTCAGGGTCAGGGTCGGCAATGGCGGCCAGCAGCGCACGTGTATAGGGATGTAAAGGATTGCGCAGCAGGTCGTCCATCTGCGACTGCTCAACGATCTCGCCGGCGTACATGACGAAGATGCGTTCCGAGAAGTATCGGACGGTGGAAAGGTCGTGGGTGATGTAAACGACGGCGAGATTGTGTGATCGCTGCAGCCCTTGCAGCAGCCGCAGAATCTCGACGCGTACTGACATATCCAGCATCGAGACCGGTTCGTCGGCCACGATCATGCGCGGGCTGAGCAGCATTGCGCGTGCGATCACGACGCGTTGTTGCTGGCCGCCGCTGAGCATATGCGGAAATCTCGGCAGAATGTCCTCGACCGGCGTCAGTCTGACCTCATCCATAACCACATGAATGCGTTTCTGACGGTCGGATTCACTCATGTTGCCGTGAATCTTGAGCGGTTCGCCGAGAATGCGCCGGACATCCATGAAGGGGGGCAGCGCGCCGAAGGGGTCCTGCTGAACATAGCCGACCTGTGAACGGTACCACTGCAACTCTTGCGAATCGAGGGTGCTGAGATCGCGTCCCTCGAAGATGACGGATCCGTCGGTTGGCCTGTGCAACCCCAGAATCGTCTTCATCAGCGTGGACTTGCCACAGCCGCTCTCGCCAACAATCGCGATTGCTTCCCCGGCGTGTAAGTCAAAACTGACATCGTCAACCGCGCGGACAGTACCGGCGCGTCCGAAGCCCCAACGCCTGAGTTCGAACCAGGTGCGCACATCCCGCAACGACAGAAGCGGCTCGGCCGAGGCATCCGAAAGGTTGGCAGCTTGGGACTGAGCAGTTTCAGGGGTCGTCACCGTCATCCTCGACCTCGCTGCGCGCACGGAATATCCGCTACGCGGGCAGGAACGAAACAGGCAGCGGTCTGCTTCACTGGGTGTCTCCATTGTGATGTAGCCAGCACTTCACGTGCTGCCGCTGGCCTGTTCGGACCAGCGCGGGATCGCTTTCGCAGAGCTCGAAGCGATGGTTGCAGCGGACTGCAAAGCGACAGCCTTGTGGCAGATCCAATAAGCTGGGGGGCTGGCCGCTGATAAACTCCGGTTCCTCGGTCTGGCGCAGCTTGGGAACGCTGGCCATCAGCTTCTGCGAATAGGGATGGAGCGGCTCAACAAAGAAACGCTCGGCGTCGTTCAATTCGATCAGTTGGCCGGCATACATAACGGCTGCTCGGTCGGCCAGTTCGCTTGAAGTGCCAATATCGTGGGTGATCAGAATGAAGCTCGTGGAAGTCTCCTGTTTGACCCGCTTCAGAACGTTCATAATGTTGGCCTGGGTGAGAACGTCGAGCGCCGAGGTTGGCTCATCGAGAATGATAAGGTCCGGGTCAGTTACCATTGCCATGGCAATGGCGACGCGCTGGCGCATGCCGCCGCTAAGTTCGAAAGCGTACCGGTTGAGAAAATCGGCGGGAACGCCAACATGTTGAAAGGCGGCGGCCGACCGTTCGAAGGCCTCGGAACGACGGATTCCAAAGTGGGAAAGCAGCGGCTCCGCGACCTGATCACCTACTTTAAGTACCGGGTTCAGCGAATTCATCGCGGCCTGCGGCACAAGCGAAATCTTGACCCAGCGCACCTGCTGGCGATATTCGTCATCGCTCAGCTGCATGACCTCCTGCCCGTTCAGTTTGACACTACCGGAGTAGGTGTGGACATTGCGGGGCAACAGGCGCAGAATCGCTCTGGTGAGCGAGGTCTTGCCGCAGCCGGATTCACCCAGGATCACCATCGCTTCGTTACGGCGCAGGTTCAGGCTGATACCGTCGACCGCGTGCAAAACGCCCTGCTTCGTCCGAAAATAGAGCCGCAGGTCCTCGATTTGTAGCAGAGGCTGTTCGGAACCGGCCATTACAAATCTCGCAATCTGGGATTGAAGACTCTGTCCAGGGCGAAACCGACCATGGCAAAGCCGAGGCCGGAGAGCAGCAACAGGGCGGCAGGCTCGAGCACCCAATAGTAGTGGCCCTGGTAGAGCGCGTCGTTGACGCGAGCGTCGCTCAGTACTTTGCCCCAGGTAGGCAATAAGGGGTCGCCCAGGTTCAGCACTGCCAGCGTTGCCTCGACAAAGACGAATGAAGGGATCGATACCACAAAACCTGGTACGAGCGTAGGAATGATGCGGGGAATGAGATAGAGAAAGATAATGCGGAAATCACCGGCGCCATAGGCCCGAGCGGCCTCGAAGTAGGGCGACTCCTTGATCTGGAGGAAGATGGCGCGGCTGGTCTTGATGCCGGAGCTGAAGATACTCAACAGAATCAGAACGCCCAGCATCACCCAGATGCTGCGCGAGTAAAACAGACCTACCATGATCAGGATCGGCAGGACCGGCAGGATCAGGTTGACTTCGGTTATGCGCTGGATTGCCGCGTCAATGATTCCTCCGAACCAGACCCCGATCGCGGCGACAATGAGTGTACTTACCGAGGACCCAACGGCCGCCAGGAGGCCGAAAGCCAGAGCCACCGGCATCCCCCACATCAGGGCCAGCGTCAGGTCGCGGCGCAGGTGATCGGTGCCGGCGAGGCCGTAGACTTCGCCATAGATGACAAGCCTTGCGTCAACGTCGGCATCATCCTCGAATACCAGCCCGGCAGCCACGAGTTGGTAGGTTCCTTTCAACGGCTTGGGATCGTCTTCGTCCGAGGCAGGATCGGCGAAGAGGCCTATCTCCGGCTTGACTCCGTCGAGACGCTTCTCCAGCTTTTCTTCTTGCGAAAAGCGGACGGTGACCGGCCCTTCGACGGTGACATCGGCAATGCGGATCTCGCGTCCGTCCGGCGTCAGCCAGGTGAGCGAAACGAGCGGACGTTTCTGTTCATGCTCAGAAGTGAGGAAAAGGGAGATTTCCTGGGGAAACTCATCGGCCGTATAGTCAAAAGTGAAGGTGGTGATGACATCGGTCATCTCTTCAGAGACTTCCTTGCGCGCCTTCTGTACGGATTCGCCTTCGGATTCCCCCGCCGGACCCAGAATCAGCGTCTCGGGCAGGTTGACGCCGGGGAACAGGTTCACCCATTTGGGCATGGCAGTGCGAGGGTTCTCAAGCCATACACCTTCTCCTCCCCGCCACAGGTCAACCGCTTCACTGTAGGGAATGGCGAACACGGTATAAATGGAGAACAGGATCATGGCCGCAATGATGGCCAGACCGGCGATGGCGGAAGGATATTGGGAAAGAGCGGACAGCGTCCGCCGCAGCGCCGTCATACCTGGCCCCCCTGGTTGCCCCCGACCTTAACGCGGGGGTCTATGAGGGCGTAGACGATGTCGAGGAAAAAGACTGTGATGCCGAGCAGGTATGCATAGATAACGGTAGAGCCTACGATCACCGAAGTCTCAAATATGTTGGAAGCCAGATAGAAGAGCCGCCCCAGTCCCGGCCAATTGAAAATCGTCTCAAGCACAATTGATCCAAACCAGAGGCCAATGATGGACAGAGCCAGGCCGGTCACGATCGTGGGCATCGTCGGCCTCATTATGTACCGGCGCTCGATCACCCGGTCGGACAGACCTTTGGCGCGGGCCATGTCGACATAGTCTTCATTGGAAAAGATGAGAAAGAAGGTGCGCCAGGAGTAGATGCCCAAAAAGACGGCGCTGATGAATATTGCCCCAACCGGCAGCACCATGTGGTTGAGGACGCTCAAAGAGTAGTTGAAGAGCGATTCGGGCGGGGGCGCCGAAACGAGTCCTCCGAATGGAAACCACCCTGCCAGGGCGGCAAAGAGCAGTATGAGAAACAGGCCGTAAAACCAGCTGGGCGCAGCCGATGTCGGGGCCAGCGCAACGATAACCCGGTCGAGCGCGCTGCCATAGTTGCGGGAAAGATAGAGGGCAACAAAGATGCCCACAAAAAAGAGCATGAAGAACGAGGTGGAGAAAAGAAGCACCGTGGCGGGCAAGCGCTCCAGGATGATCAGACGTACCTGCCGCGAGCCGCTGTCGCTCGACATATTATCGGCCCACCCCAGGTTCAGCGTCATAGCCCCCAACAGAAAGTTGAAACTGCGAACGAGGAACGGTCGGTCAAGTCCCATCCGCTTCTCCTGCAGAACAACCAACTTATTGATATGTTCCCGCCGTTCATCGGCGGTCATGTTTTTTAGCTCCTGATCCTGCGACACCGCGATCGCAACCGTCTCTCGGATATATCCTTTGCGGATCTCATCCACATGGCCGCCCATGTTGGCAATCAGAATCGTCAGATATACCCCGATCAGGACCGTGATAAACAGGGCAACCATGCGGAGCGCGGTGTAGTGCACAACTCGCGTGAGGGTGCTTTGCGTCCTGGTGCTTTCGGCGCTCTCGGCGCCGGGTCGAAGGGGAAGAGCAGCGTCAGTCATCGCCTGTCCTTGTGACTCCAGGGGAAATTCAAGAGAAATGAGGAGCGAGAAAAAATGTCCCGCTCCTCATTTCCCGTCGTCTCACTACTACAATGTCAGTTCGTCGTCACAAACTCCAGCGACGAGAAGGTGGGGATGCTGACCCGCAGGGGCGCTACCGCCACCTCCAGTTTATTGGCGCCGGACTCAAGACCGGCGGTGTCCTCGGCGCTGAGGGTGATCTGCCAGAGACCATCCTCGACGGCTTCGGCGGTGCCGGTCAGGGCCAGTTCGCCAAGGGCGTCAAAGACGAGATACTTGACTTCGTCGATGTCGGCTATGGCATAGGCGTCGCCGCCGAAGTCGACCATCACCTCGAAGGTGACCTCATCGCCGGAAGCCACGCGGGCCGGCCCGTCGATCGAGACTTCGGCGATCATCGGCGCATCGAACCCTTCCCACTTGGTGGCAGGATCGGTGAACTCTTCGTTGCGAACCAGCTGGACGGTCTTCTCGGTTGTGAAGGCCTTCTCCAGGTAGAAGGGCCCATGGCCAACCCAGAAGTGCCCCTTATCTTCGTACCAGCCACTGAGGTTATCCCAACGGGCAGCAGCCTCTTCGGCGCTGATGTAGTCGCCCAGTGTCGCTTCATAGGGGATATGACCATCGGCGGTGGCTTCATCGAGGTGGCCTGCCAGGACCTCCAGGCTGGGACCCGCGATGTAGCTCATCCACTCCACTTCGTTGGCATCAGCCTTGTCTGAAGAGAAGGCCAGTTCGCCGGCCGCCTCGGCCAGCAGCCCCACCGCCATCGAGTGCCACGGCGTACTGGGGAAGAATGTAGCCACGTTCAACTCGGCGTCGAGGGAGAACTGGTCGCTGTAATACTCGACGATGAGCGGATTCTCCTGCACGATCCGATAACCCCTGAAGTGGCTCTGGAAGTTGCTGAGACTTGGCACCTGGGCCTCGTCGAAGACAGCGCTTTCTTCCTTGGCCAGATCGAAAGTCGTGATCATATCGAGCACAATGTCGGCCAGACTTAGCTGGCTGCCGTCGTGCCAGGTAACGTCGAATAGATCGGCAGGATAGTAGACGACACTCTTGACGTTGGCGGTCAGCCCGTCGGGATGCATATCAGCGACAGTGATGAACTCTTGCTCGACCGCGTCCCAGTCCAGCCAGGCATCTTCGGGTACATCGATCTGCTCGGCGAAAGTGAGGTCAACCCAGTCGTGCGTGCTGCCGACGGGCAGCCCTTCCTTGACCGTTACCTCAGCTCTCTCGAGGCGTTGCGGCCACTGCAGACCGGTGAAGGGGTCGGGCATCGCGCCCAAGTCCAGGGTGGCGCGAATCAGCATCGTGTCGTAGATCCAGTTGGTGCCTGCGACAGGATTCCAGGGTTCAGGCAGCATGCTGGGCATGGCAATCGTCAGCGAGCCGCCCTCTTCGCCAGCACGGCGCAGAGTATAGGGCCACAGGCGAGCGCCATTCAGACCACCGGCCAGATCCGTGGAAACCGAGATATCGTTTCTGTAGGCCGTGAAGCCGAGTTGGTTCACCAACCAGACACGCACCGAGTCCTGCATGGAGAGGGCGAGAACATCGGCGAAAAGCTCACGCCGTTCTTCCATGGTGGTGAAGTCGCGCAGGTCCAGTTTCTCGGATGTAGCGTCGAACTCTTCTGAAGGCGTGTATGCCTGCCAAAGCGGGAAAGGCAGGCCGCGATTGGTATAGAAGAAGTCGAAGTTGCCGGCCTGATCGCGGCTGATGGCGGTTGTAATCCAGCCGCCGGTGTAGATATGGAAGAGACCATCACTGGGCTCGGTCCGAATCCAGATTGGGGATGCCTCCGCGGCGGTCTTGTAGTCACGGATGACGCTGAAGCCCAGGTCCTCAAGCATCGTGGATACGTAGTCGCCGATCTCCTTACGCTCATCCTCGGTACGGATGAGGAAGATGATCTCGACCGGCTCGTCTTCATAGTGCCAGAGACCGTCCACCATCTCCGCGCCGAGCGCCTCCATCTCTTCATTGATGATCCCGGCAGCCTTTTCCGGGTTGTGACCATACTCCAACTCCAGCTGCCGAACGATATCAACCAGGCGAGCATAGTCGGGGAAAGCGTTGGTGATCGCCATATAGCGCGGCGAGGCCAGCCCACCGTAGATCTCCTGGGAGATGAAATCGCGGTCGACCAGGTAGTTCATGGCCTCGCGAATGCGCGGCACGGCAAACGGGTTGAGTTTACCGGAACCATCGAAGACCGGGCCGGAGGGGTTGAAGGTCAACTCCGCGTAAACGCCGAAGGAATTGGAATAGGTCAAGCTATCCATCCCTTGAACCGTGGCGTAGACCTCGGCATCGCTGATGGAGAACGCGTAAGCGTCGAGCTCCCCAAGATCCATACGTGTGACGGCAGCAGCCGCTGACGGCTCTTCCACCGCGATCACTTCATCCACCCACGCGCCCGCGCGTTCGCTCATCATTGCGGGCTCTTCTTCGGCCGCCGTCTCCTCCTCGGCGGGCGCTTCCTCCTCCTCCTCGGCGGCGGCCTGTTCCTCCTGGGCAGGCGCTTCCGGTTCCTCGGCCACGTCCGGTTGGACGGTCGGGCCGCACGCTGCGAAAACCAGCGCAGCGATCAGCAGGATCGCAAGTAGGGAAAATCGGTTTGCTCTCATGCGCTTATCTCCTTTTCATTCATTAGGTGGCAACGACCGTTATTTGGACAGTAAGCGGTAGCCCAGCCAGTGGATGGCCTCCGCTGAAGCGGCTGCGTACACAATACTGTTTACCGTATGTTCTTCATCATCGGATCCAGCGCATCCCGCAATCCATCTCCGATGAGATGAAGGGCCAAGACCGTTAGAAAGATCAAGAGACCGGGGCCAACCAAAATATGCAGCGACACAGGCGCTTCGGTCCCCTAAGCCCACCTACCGAAATCCAGCAGCAGGCGGGCCCACCTTACTATTTATTCAAACCGGAATTCTGTCAGCCAGAATACAAAAAAACTTTGCACACCTCGTATAGGGGCACTCCAACAGCATATCGCCATAGTAGCAGCCCCCGTCGGTAGCTGTCAATACGTTTCAAGACAATACCGCTACCACATTCCGATTCGACGCGGCAGGGTCCACTGGCTATAATTGCCCTTGCACCTCGGCACTTACGCAAGCGCACAGCCGCGCCAAGGGAGTTGACATGACGGAATCCGAAACGCCTGCCGAACACATCAATCAGTTGGCGCAGGAGACATCGCCATACCTGCTGCAGCACGCGCACAATCCGGTCGACTGGCACCCCTGGGGCGCGGAGGCGCTGGGCATCGCGCGCGCACACGACAGGCCGATCTTCCTCAGCATCGGCTACAGCGCCTGCCACTGGTGCCATGTGATGGAGCGCGAGAGCTTCGAAAACGAAGATACCGCGGCGCTCATGAACACGCACTTTGTCAACATCAAGGTGGACCGTGAAGAGCGCCCCGACCTGGACGCCATCTATATGGAGGCGGTGCAGGCCATGACCGGCAGCGGCGGCTGGCCGATGAGCGTCTTCCTGACCCCGAGCGGGCAACCCTTTTACGGCGGAACCTACTACCCGCCCCAGCCCCGCTACGGAATGCCCTCCTTCTCACAGGTGTTGCTGGCCGTCTCCGACGCCTACAAGAACCGCCGCGAGGACATCGATTCCCAGGCACAACGGCTGACCGATGCCATCGGGCGCACGGCAAGCCTGTCGTCCGGCGGCGACACCCTCGGCAGTGAAACTCTCGGCGAAGCGACCGGCAGACTGCTTCAACAGTTCGACCAGCAACACGGAGGCTTCGGCGATCAGCCCAAGTTTCCCCAGCCGATGACGCTGGAGTTCGCCATGAGCCAGTACCGACGCAGTGGCGACCCGGACGTCCTGCGGGTCGCCGAGCACACGCTGCAGCAGATGGCCGCGGGCGGTATCTACGACCAGATCGGCGGCGGGTTCCATCGCTACAGCGTCGACCGCATCTGGCTGGTGCCCCATTTCGAAAAGATGTTGTATGACAACGCCCAACTGCTGCGCGCCTATCTCCACGCCTGGCAGATCAACGGGCGGCCGGAGTATCGCCGCGCCATCGATGAAACGGTCGATTACGTGCTGCGCGAGATGACCGCGCCCGAAGGCGGCTTCTACAGCGCCCAGGACGCCGACAGCGAAGGCGAAGAGGGCAAGTTCTTTGTCTGGACAGCCGAGGAGATCGAAGCAGTTCTGGGCGGGGAGGAGGCCGACCTGCTGGGACGGGCCTACGGCGTCACGCCGGGAGGCAACTTCGAGGGCAAGACGATTCTGAATCTCAAGAACACCGCCGCCGAGCTGGCGCAGCAGAGCGGCGCGCCTGTAGAATCGGTTGTCGAACGGCTGTCGGAATCGCGCCGGAAGCTGTTCAACGAACGCGAAAAACGGGTCAAACCGGGCCGGGACGACAAAATCCTCACCGAGTGGAACGGCCTGATGGTCCATGCCCTGACCGATGTCGGCGTCGTCCTCGGCCGGGCCGATGCGCTGGACGCGGCCGCAAAGGCGGCTGCCTTCATCCTGGCGCAAATGAGCCAGGAAAACGGATTCCTCTTCCGCAGCTACAAGGACGGCCGCGCCCGCTTCAACGCCTATCTCGAAGATTACGCCGCGTTCGCGCGCGGCCTCGTCGCCCTCTACGAGGCGACATTCGATCTGCGCTGGCTGGCTGAAGCTGTCCGCCTGACAAAGATCATGCAGTCCCAGTTCGCCGATGAGGTACGCGGCGGGTTCTTCCAGACCGGCATCAGCCACGAGCAGCTGGTCGTCCGCCGCAAGGATTTCATCGACAACGCCATTCCCAGCGGCAACTCGATGGCGGCTGAACTGCTCGTGCGGCTGGCCAAGCTTACTGGAAACGAGAATTACCGCACCGTAGCCACCCGCATCTTCCAGATAATGGACGCGGCCATGGCCCAACAGCCGACCGGCTTCGGACGCATGCTCACCGCGTTGGATGATCTGCTCTCACCCAGCCAGGAAGTCGCGATCGTCGGCGCGCTCGGCGATGGGCGAACGGAGGCGCTGCTGCACGAAACGCGGCGCCATTACCTGCCGCATACAGTACTGGCGCTCAAGGAGCCGGACAGCGAGAACCCCCTGCCCCTCCTGGAAGGCCGCATCCTGGTCGACGGACAGCCCGCGGCCTACGTTTGCGAGAATTTTTCCTGCAAGCTGCCGGTGACCGACGTTGAAGCGCTGCGGCATCTGCTGATATCGGCATAGCAGGAAACAACGATGGCCCTTTCGCAGGCAACGATGACCGGCGCAGCCATGGCGGGCAGGCGACGACAGTATCTGGAAAGCATCACCGCCGCCTGTCCCAAACTGACGATTGATACGGACGAACTCTATCGGTCCGGCCAGAGCAACGACCTGCTCCCGGTCAACGACGAGTTGCTCTTTCGCTTCCCCAAGTTCGCGCACGGCGTTGCCGCGTTGCGCCGCGAGCAGGCGATCCTGGACGCCGTCCGCCCGCACCTGCCAACGGCAACGCCGCACTACACCTTCCACGCCCCGAGTGACGCGAAGGCGGGCCGGGCCTTTGTTGGCTACCGCAAACTGACGGGCGAACCGTTGTGGAGGGAGCGATTGGCGCAGATCGACGATGATGGAACGATCGACCGCCTGGCGGTAGATTTGGCTTCCTTCCTGCAAGCGCTCCACGCCATCCCGCCGCAAGCCATCGACTACCGGTTGCAGCCGGCGGAAACGCAAGCCCCTGGAGCAACATTTTCACGCGTATCCGCCGCGTCGTCTATCCCCACCTGAACGCAAAGGCTCGCGATTGGACGGCCCGTCAGTTCGTCAAGTTCCTTGAGAATGCAGACAGTTTTGCCTTCGCCAACGTGCTGCGGCACGGTGACTTCGGCGCCAGCAATATCCTGTATAGCGAGAGTGCGCGGCGGATTACGGGGATCGTCGATTTCGGCCACGCCGGCGTCGGCGATCCTGCAGTCGACTTCGCCGGTCTGTGCGTCTGTTACGGCGAACAGTTTCTGCGGCGCTGCGCCCGCGTCTACCCGCGCATCAACCTTTGCTGGAAGCGCATCAGCTTCTACGCCGGATGCGCCTTCCTGCTTGAGGACGCGCTCTTCTGCACTGAGAAAGACACCGAAGAAAGAGACGAAGTCATCGACGAGGTCAACCGGAAAGCTGTCGGCGGCTGCTAGTGCACGGTCCGGCTATTCTCCGGCGCCATTCTCGCGCGCGCGCGGCGCCAATCTGTTCCAGAGCACATCCAGGCCGAAAAGTTTTCTGTGCAGGTTGTACACGGCATCCCACATCGCGTTGCGCGCCGCCACTGCTTCAACCAGCTGTTCGCTCGCCGCGGCATCACGCCAGATTCCGGCCTGCTGCGCGTGCGTGCTGGCTGCCTGGCGGGCCTCGCCGGCCAGGGCCTCCGCCCCCCGCACGAATTCATCCAACAGCTCGGCGATGGGCCGCGTGTCGTCGACGTCGTCGTAAAAGCTATTGGGGCGAAACGCCGGCGGATGCGCGGCGCCGTCCGCGTCGCGCCCCGTGTGCGTCGGCTGGATGTGGGGCGTCACCGACAGGAACATGACCGTGCGCCGGTCGGGCAGCAGGTTGCGGACCTGGTGGATCTCATCGGCCAGCGCGATGCACATCTGGCCCGGCTCCAACACTTCGATATGCCCGGCGATCATGAATTCGGCCTTGCCTTCCAGGATGAGAAAGATCTCGTGGCCCAAATCGTGGCTGTGGCGGCGGTCGACCTGGCCCGGCGCCATGTGATACAGCCGCGCCCGGATCTCGGGCGTCACCAGGACGTTTTTGTCTACGTCGCGAAAGTCATACACTTCGAAAGCCATCGGCTTCTCTCCTCTTAACAGTTCGCCGCGCCTGGGCAAGCCACCGGACCGTAGAACTCCGGGAGAGCGCTACGCCGCGCCGCGTTGACGGGGCTGGAGCATCTTTGCGTCTCCTCTGGTATGATTGTGGAGGATTCGAAAACGAAATGCAAGCCGGCAGGGCTTAACTTACTCCGGCAACCAACAGTTCATCCGCGACCTGCGCGACCGTATCCTGCAGAGGGTCATGCGCGCCACCGCCGAGGAGGTCAGCATGGGTATTCCCGTGGGCATCAACACCTGGTCCCGCCATATAAGCGAGCTTTTCCCCTATCTTGACCGCATCATCCACCCGTTCGATTCGCTCTGGCTTCCCGATCACGTGCAGTACAACGGGCACAATGTGGGCGAGGGATGGACAACGGCTGTCTACGCGCTGGCCCGCTACCCGGACAAACTGGTGGGCCACGACGTGCTGTGCAACAGCTTTCGCAACCCGGCCCATCTGGCCAAGATGGCCGCGACCGCCCAAGCATACTCGGGTGGACGCGTCGTGATCGGGATCGGCGCCGGTTGGAACGAGGAGGAGTACGTGGGCTACGGCTGGCCGTTTCCCAGGGCGCGTGCACGCATCGAGCAACTGGCCGAGGCGATCCAGATTCTGCGGGCGATGTGGACCGATACGCCGGTCAACTTCGCCGGCAAGCATTACCGGATGGAGAACGCCTACTGCGAGCCGAAGCCGGAGCCGGTCCCGCCGATCATGGTCGGCGGCAGCGGCGAAAGATATCTTCTGCGGGTGGTGGCGGAGCATGCCGACTGGTGGAACTACGTCTGCCCCGATGTGGAGACATATGCCCACAAGCAGTCGGTGTTGCAGGAGCACTGCCGCGCGGTCGGGCGAGACTATGACGGGATCCTGCAGGTCGCCCACGTCAGCATTCTGATCGCCGACAGCGAGCGTGAGCTCCGGCAACAGCTCAAGGATGACCCGGAAGTGCGTCCCTCCGGCGAAGGCACGATTGAGGGGACGCCCGCGCAGGTGACCGACGCCCTGCTGCGTCGATCATCGTCGAGCAGGGCGCACGGCGCATCACGGTCAACATCGCCGACATCTGATGCCGCGCGTGGAGGGATCGTATCTGTTCGCGGCGACGGTACTGCCGCACCTGGCTGGGTACAACGCCCGCTAAAGTCTACAGTGCCGAGGCGTTTGGGCTTGCCAGAAGCGCAAATCTGGCGGTTTCTCAAGCCGCCGGCTACTGACCACTGGCCACATGCCGCTATGGCGTTTCCACCGTAAGCGAGCGCAGCCTTTCCTCATCCCAGATCGCGCCCCATCCGGGGCCGTCCGGCGGCGCGATGCGGCCGTCTTCAATAATCGGCGCGTTGAGCAGGCCCCACTCCTCACCCTCCGCGCGCAGACGCCGCGGGTCGGCCGGACCGAGAAGCTCGTAGTAGTCGGTATTGTCGACGCAGCAGCCCACGTGGGCGTGCACCAGCCCGTAGAGACCGCCCGGGCCGTTGAACTCCACGTTCGTACCGTGCAACTCGGCAAAATGGGCCAGCTTCAGCACCTGAGTCAGCCCGAAAGTCGCACGCGCCCGCAGCCGGTCGGTCGCGCCCTGGATCAGCCACTGTGCGGTCAGATCGATATCGTGCATCAGCCGCTCGGTCGCCATTACCGGAATCTTCAGCGTGCTGCACAGTTCCTGGTACAGGTTCATCTTCTGCTCGTGCATCGGCTCTTCCAGCCAGATGTAGTCCAGCTCCTCCATCGCCAGGCCCACCTCGATCGCCTCGCGCAAATCGTAAGAGCAGACCGGGTCATTGAGCAGATCGTAATCGTCGCCGACAGCCTTGCGCACCTCGGTCAGCAGCGGGATGTCCGCCTTGCCGCCCTTATAGGTATGCAGCTTGTAGGCATTGACGCCAAAGCTGCGACCGCCCTCGATGTGGTCCAGGTAGCCCTTCAGGTCCATGTCCCCGGCGGTCAGATAAACTGGCAGAGAATCACGTACGCGACCGATCAGCGCGTGGACCGGCAGCCCGGCCACTTTGCCGGCGATGTCCCACAGGCAGTTGTCGAACTCGCCGAACCAGCCCGGCTCCTGGTAGACCCAGCGCGTGCCCTTTTGGAGCATCTGGTAGAGGCGTTCGCGTGCGAACGGGCTTTCGCCGATGGCGTGGGTCTTGAGGATCTCCAGCTGGTATTTGTTAATCGTAGTCGGCGCGATGCGGCCGGTGACGCCCTCGTCGGTCTCCACCTCCAGTATATGAGAGTACAGCGGCTCGCTCGTCGGAATTCCCGTGTGCGTGTACTGAGTCCGCCGCAACCCCGGCACCTGTATCAGCCGGTGGCGGCTCTGCGTGAGCGTGGGATGCTGAAGCGTGCGCAGTTTGACGTCGGTGATCTTCATGGCCGTGCCTTATTCGATGGCTAGATGTAGTGCAAGGCTTGTGAAAAAGGGGGCTTAGAAGTCCTGCTCTTCCTGCAAGGACTTTGCGGCAAAGATCGTGAGGTGCAACTCCTCGTCAAACATTTCGTATACTGGAGCCATGCCGCTCAGCGCCTCGCTCTCATCCAGGATGATGCCGACTCCTTCGCCGCGACGCTCCAGGAAGTGCCGCCGGGCAACCTGCCGGCGTACATCATCCTCGACCGAAACCTCCGAGAGCAGGCGGGCCAGCAGTTCATTACGGGTTGCCTGTCCGTATCGCAGTTTTTCCACGGTCAACGTATTGGACAACGCCCCTGGCGAGCTGAGTTCCAATCTGTCGGCAAACATGAAAAGACGTATTTTCGATGCTGTTCTTGAATAATCTCGATGCACTACCGCATTGACCAGTGCCTCAAAGACTGCTCTCATGCTGTATTGCGGTTGCTCAATTCTACCTATGTCCTTGCGTGCTGATACCTGGTTGTGTTTTGCTACAAATTTGAACGCGTCAAGAATCTGATGGTCGAGTGGCCCTCGGAAATCTTGGGCGTCTATCTGGTAGTTCGCGTCTTTTCTTGTGCCGCGATAATAGACGGCCTGAATGAAGCTGTTGTAAAGGTAGTCATCAGGCCTGTCGTGACACATCAATAAACCGGCGACCGATGCGTGCACCTCACTCCCCTCTCTGACCAACAAATTCCGCATAAGCAGAAGGTCTTCAACCTCGTGATCAGCGGATTCTTCGGTGAAGAATCGTTGGTACAGGTTTCTACGAAGAGTGCTAAGGCGTGTATTGGGCACGAACTGTTCGTCAAAGGAAATAATGCGTGCTTGGGAGCGGCTTTGCATTAAACGGGCCAATTGGTCCGGGGGCATCTCCCTCTTGCTGCTTCCCTGCCGAATGAAGTACCCGCCAGGGGAGTTGTGAACAAACAGACTGCGAGGCACCTCTATTTTCAACACATTCTTTTCGTCAAGCCAAAGTTTTTCTGTAAATACGGAGACGGGGGGTTTAACGCTATCCTGGCATATTTCTACTGCTTTCGTTTCAGCCAGGTCCAGTTCATCTATGTCCAGACCGATTATGTTTCTGTTGTCGTCCACGCCGATCAAGATCACTCCGCCTCTTGTGTTGGCAAACGCAGCTATCTCATCAGCTAAGCTGTCTCTATGAGGCAACTCCTTCTTAAATTCAAGGGTTGAGTCCTCGCCAGAGAGAATCTTTTGGAGAAGCTCTGTCAGGCTGTCATACATCGCTAATTCTCCAAATGGATGCGCTTGTAACGCTGTTCGAAAGCCTGCTGGCCACCCTCCAGGATATCGCAAATCGTTTGGCGGACTTGCTTGTCCTGAATGCTGGCGGCCTGCCGCACGTGTGTTTCACCTCCTGCTACTTTGAGCGGCAACACCAATTCCGCATCGCCGTTGACTACAATGTTGGCGTTATGCGTCACAACAATTATCTGCCTCCGGCTCTTGGACTCTCGCAACTGCTGAACAATCAGTTCGTAGATCAATTCGTTGTCCAAATCGTCTTCCGGCTGATCCAACAGTAGGGGTTCTTGCCCATAAGACAAGATAAACGCCAGCAAGGCGGCTGTCTTCTGTCCGGGAGAACCTTGTTCAATTGGCCGGTTTTCGGTACCAAAGGTTATCGACAAATCGTCTCCTGGAAACCACAAGTTGAATTCGCTCATAGTCTCCTGCGGCAACGACAAAAGGTAGTCCCTGAACCGGCGATCTCTAGGTTGCTCGCTTTCATCTAGAATGCTTTCTATTCTGTTCTTGATGCTTCCAACAGACCGACCGTCGCTGCATAAGTAAATGTCTCGCAAATGCTCAAAATCTCTGACAAAACGTCCGTCGCATTGCAAGATGAGACGTATGTCTTGCTCGATACTGTCCCATGGTTGGCCGAAAGGTTGGACACTGATGCTAACTAAATTGTTTTTCTTCAAAACACCTTCCACAAACCTTTGCCTTCTCTCTGTAAGTGCTTTCCTGTTCTTTACGATTAGATCAAATATCTCCAGTTTTTCCGAAGCCAACTCTCTACAAGCTGACTGATATTCGCTGATTTGTTGTAGTTCCCTATGCAAGTTTCTCTGTTGCGCTAACAATAACGGGTATTCGTCTGGTTCTACACCTTGTTGCGCAAAATGATTTCGCAACTGTTCGTACTTCTCCATGTCAGCCCTGAGTAACTGCATCCAAATCGCAACCCTTTTTTGGGCTTGCCAGTTGGCCACAACCGACTCCGCTTCCTCCGCCAAGTCGCTTAGTCTTTTGCCGATGGTCAGCCAGCTGTCGTTCGTTTCTCTTATGGCTGACAGCATGTCGGAATGCTCGTCAAAATACTGCGTATTCAGATGAACCGGAGCAATCGCATCCCGCGTCTCGGCAAGCTGGAGGTACATTTCTTGCCACTCGTTTTCCAGCCTATCGCTTTCATTTAGCTGTTGCTGACGCGTACGATAATTCTGCAGAATTTCCTTATTCCCGCTCTCTTCTATTTGACCAATCTGCCTTGCCAACTCGTTTAACTCCCCTCGCAGCCGGTTTTCCAGACCTATCCTTTCATTCAACTCCTGAATTTTCTGATCAATCTGTTTGTACCGATTTTCCAAGTCCCTCTTTCGGGCAACAAAAGCCGCATCTTCAACGTCGGGCGCGTCATCAATGATATCAAGGAGCGCGCGTGGATTCCTGGCCAACTCAAATATTTGTTTCTGACTATAGACATACGCCGGGAAAAGCGTTCTAATCTCCCCTGGTGTTGATTCCCAGTCATCTTCTTTTCTCTCTTCCAAGGAAGGCGCATTCTCCTTGGCTGACCAGTTCAGCCGGTAACGTGCATGACCTTTACGATAGATTAAAGATATCTTGCTGTCCTCAACTAGCAAGTCATCGTTTCCTTCAGCCCGAAAGTATTTTTCCGTGTCCTCTCTCAATGCCAGTGGTATGTCATCTTTGCGCCGCAGAGCAAGGCGCATGAATTCAAGCAAAGTGGACTTACCGCTGCCACGTCCGCCAATGATTGTGTTCAGAAAGGGGCTGAATAGGCAACGAAGTGATTCGGAACGTCCGATAAACTTCGCTTCGTCTATCTGTAGCTCTTCAATGAAAAACTCTGCATGATGGTTGGGATTGGCGGTCATATCGCGATTAACTGACGCCGTTCCATCTATCAATGCAAGCTTCAATCCCTCTATGGATGGTGGTTCATCCATCTTTATCCAGGTAAACGTGCCAAATGTGCTCTGCCTGAAGTTATGGGTATCCGATCCCTTGACCTCTGTCCATTTGACTTTCTTATCAGTATACAATTGGGGTTTCCGGTACGTGCTATCCAAGAGCTCCAAAGCAATAATGTTGGAATTCTTTAGCACATTACTTAGTGTTCCTCCTTCAAGCGCTCGAAACAACCCCTTATCGCTATCTACATGGGCAGGAATAGCAAGGCCTCCTCGCTTGGAAATCTCACTAATCACCTCGGTTGCCGACTTGGTAGTCACGGCGTTGCTCTTGCCTTTCGCGCCAGTATATTCGACGGCGTCAAGCAGAATAGAGATGTCGTTCTCAGCCTTATCCTGACCCAATATCGCTAAAATATGCACGCCCCCGCTCGCAGAGATCTCCACCCCAGGAAACAGGTACAGTCGTCGGAACCAATCTGGCCTGTTCCTCTGCAATTCATCATACGTTTCCTGCAACCTGTCTATCCATCCGCCGCTGTTGTGATCTGTTATGGCAACACAATCTATTTTCTCTTCCATAAATTTCCGCAGCCAAGTCTCAGTTTTAACCTCGTCCTTGACATGCTGTGGACATCCTTTCATAAAGTCATCTGACTCAGGTGTGTGCGTATGAAAATCAAACTTCCACCATCGGGCACCAGGGAAATCCCAGTTACTCATGTTTCATGCTCCTCAAACAAGCCCTGCCACCAGAGGGTAAACATGCCGCGAGGTACGACTTCCAGTCTCTGTCATATCAACTGAGCTATCTTGGAAAGGCTTTCAGTGAAGCCAACTTTAGTGTAGCGCACATGTACTACGTGGTAAAAACAGGTATAACATTCCAACACCCCTCACACCGCCTGCCGGCTCCCCCGCACCACCCAAGCCGTCCACAGCATCATCGGCACTACGCTCAGTGCTGCCATCGCCCAGATGATTGACGAGACGCTCAGGCTCGTGTCCAGCGCGGCGCCGATCACGCTCGACGAAAGCGCACTGCCCAGGTAGAAAAACATATAGTCGCTGGCAAAGACACGGCCGCGCACCTCGTCGGGCGCCATCTGCAGCAGAAGTTGTGTCGAAAAGACCCAGATGACCCCGCTGCCGAGCGCACGCACCAGCGAACCCAGCAGGACCGTCGGTAGGCTGAACAGAGGCGCTGTGATCGCAACGCCGACGATTGCGACCACATAGGCGATTGCAATCGCCTTTTTCAACGACGCGGGATCGTCGCCGGTGAACCGGCGGGCCAAAATCGGGCCGATGCCCGAGCCGACACCGGTCAAGGCGAACATCATCCCCATGCTGATGCCGCCGCCTTCGCCGATCGTGAAGAACCGCTGGGCGATTGCCACCTGGATGACTTGAAACGCAGTAGCCAGGAAAAGCGCCAGCATCGCCTTCTGCAGGGCGGCTACCAGGATGTCCCGATTTGCGCCCAGGAAAGCGCAGGCCGTAGAGATACTCGCGTACGGCCGCGCCCACCGTCCGTTCACCTCATTTCGGAGGCCGGCCTCTTTGGTATGCGAATCTGGGCGAGCAGCGCCGCCGAGAGCAGGAATGTGAAGGCGTCGAGCACAAACGCGGGGTACATACCGAACGTGCCGGAAAACAGCCCGCCCAGCGCCGCGCCCAGGGCCAGCATCACCGACCAGGTGGCAGAACTGACCGCGTTCGCCGCGCCCAGCTGTTCCGGCCCGGCCACGTCGGGCAGAATGGAGGTATGCGCCGGGTCGAAAAATCCGCTCAGCGCCATCTGCAGCGCAATTAGCGCATACAGCAGCCAGATATCACCGGCATCGCGCACGAACAGGAAACAGAGGACCGAGGCCGCACGCAGCAGGTCAGCCGTGATCAGGATCCGCTTGCGGCTGTAGCGGTCAGCCACAACGCCGGCAATGGGGTTAACCACAAACGGCGCCAGCATCCGTACTACGAAGACGGAGCCGACCGCCAGCCCCGACTGGGTTAGCAGCCCAACCAGCGAAGCCGACGCCACCAGGTTGAACCAGTCGCCCAACAGACTGACGATCTGCCCAAACCAGAGAAACCGGTAGTTGCGGTTTTCCTTTAGAAGAGCGCCGTAGCCGAACGCCGGTTGCGCGACAGATCTGCGGGTCATCTGGTTGGTGGCCGGTTGACAGTGTTCGACCGGGGGCGCCTGCTATTTTGGGACCACATGCCGCGCTCCGCTACTTTCCCATCTTTCTAAGCGCTTGCAGACAGCGCTCGACCGCATCCAGCGGCGTGTAGGCGTCGTTCTCGTACTCAACGATGTACCATTCGGTGCTGCCGACCGTTTCGCAAGCGTTGAAGACCGCGGCCCAGTCGGTGTCGTCTTCGCCGATCACCGGGTCGAAGGCCGGGTGCGGATAGTCGTGTCCCTGGCCGTCGAGCAGGCCCTTCATCATCGGTTTCACGTGGACCGTCACCGCCCTGCCGGGGTATTTGTGTATGGTCTCTACAGGATGCCCGCCGCCGAAGATGGCGTTGCCGGTATCGAACTGCATGATGACCGACGCGTCTGTGTTGCCAAAGTAGGTGTCCCAGGGACTCTCGCCGTCCAGGGGCGTGAACTCGTGCCAGTGGTTGTGATAGCCGGTCCGCATCCCTTCCGGGGCCAGGCGCGCGGCAAGACGGTTGGTGAAGGCGGCCAGTTTGAGCCAGTCGTCGCGGCTCTGCCGCAGCTCCTCGGGGATACCGGGGATGATCAGCTTGTCATTGCCCAGCGCATGGTGGAAAGCGATCGTTTCGTCCAGCGCGTCATCCTGCACCAGGTCGAATGGCACATGCCAACCGCAGCACGCCAGGCCGAGCGCGTCCAGCTGGGCCTTGTACGCCGTGGCCGTGTGTTGGGGCGCGCCTGCGAACTCGACCCCGTTATAGCCCATCTGCGCCACCGCGGCCAGCGTGCCGGGCATTTCCGCATCCAAGTCGTGGCGCACCGAGTAAAGTTGCAGGCCAATCGAAGGCATAAAGAACGACCCCTTTTGAGAGTAAGTATTGGCTAAGTGTCTCTTGTCTCTTGTATTTCCACGCTCAGCCGGCGCACAGCGGCCTCGTCGACTTCCACGCCCAGGCCGGGGCCGGTGGGCACGTCGAGGAAGCCGCCGACCTGGTCGAACGGTTCGGCGATGCCCTCGCGAATCGGGCTGGGCGTGCGGTCGAACTCCATTACCGGCTCCTGTTGATAGGGACGCGGCGCGTACGCGGGCGGACATGCCGGCACCGCGGAGGCCACGTGCAGGGTGGCCGCAGTCATCACCGGCGATCCCCACACGTGCGGATTGCACAGAATGCCGAAGGCGTTGGCCATCGAGGCCACGCGGTGCATCTCGGTGATGCCGCCCACGTTGATCACATCCGGCTGCACGATGTCGACCGCCCGCCTGCCGATATAGTCCTTGAAGGCATAGCGCGTGCGCAGGTTCTCTCCGCCTGCAATCGCCATCGGCAGCGCGCCCTTCACCTGCAGATAGCCCTCTACATCTTTGGCATTGACCGGCTCTTCAAACCAGTAGATGTCGAGGTCAGCGAGCTCGCGGCCAATGCGGATTGCAGTCGTCGCGTTGTAGGCCTGGTTGGCATCCACCATGAGGAAGATATCGGGGCCGATCGCCTCACGAATGGCGGCCACACGGCGCACATCCTGTGCCAGGGCAAGCCTGCCGACCTTTGTCTTCATGCCGGCGAAGCCCCGCTCCACGTACGTGCGGGCCTCGTCCAAAAGCTGCTGCGGGAACGGGCTGCCGACAGATGCCGCCGCGATTCCCTCCTCCAAATAGTAGAGGCCGGTTGCGTAGACGGCGACGCGCTCGCGCACGCGACCGCCCAGAAGCGCGGAGACCGGCAGCCCGCTTGCTTTGCCGGCGATGTCCCACAGGGCCGTGTCGACCGCGCTCATGGCGTTGCCTCCGATGCCCATAGCGTCATTGTTATTGTAGAGGGTCTGGTACATCTTCTGCCACAGCCCGTTGCGCTGCATCGGGTCTGTACCCAGCAAGAGGGGCGCGAATCCCTCGTGGATCTGGCGCGCCGCCGGGCCGCGAATCCCCTCGCCCCAGCCGACAACGCCATCATCGGTCGTCACTTTGACCAGTCCTACATTGCGGCTCTCGGTCCAGCCCTGGGACCAACCGAAGCCTGGTTCGAACGGCGTTTCGAGGAGGAATGTCTCAATTGAGGAGATAAACATGTGCGGTGCTCCTTATTTTTGGTGCATCAACAAGAAAATGCTTCAGAATTCGGTTAAACGACGACAGGAGACCCCGATGGAATTGGGCCTGGCAGACAAGACAGAACGCTGAATGCCCCGGATACGGTAACGGAAGAAACGAGATCTCAATGGAACGAATCAGTCAACACCTACGCGCCTGGCGGCTGGGCGGCTGCAAAGTCTTAGCCGCTGGCAAAATCGAGTTGTATCGCCTGCCCGCCATAAGCGACGACCATCTGTGTTGCCGGCCAGCAGTCGGTCACGCAGTGTGGGCCTTCATAGTGATTTGGCTGATGAAGCGGCAGTTCCTCCCCATTGACGCAGAGAGCGCTGTTCCAATCGAATGTGACCATCTTGCCGCCGAGAGGCCGGTAGGATACGGCAAGGCCATCGCAGTCGAAACGGGCAGCCAGCACCCACTTGCGGAAATCAGCGAACGACCCGTGATCGGCTCTATTGCCCATTTGGCACAACCAGGCCGTCTCGCGACCGGCGGCGCGCAATTCACGGAACGCCGCCGAACCGTCCTGTTTCAACGCCATCGGCCTCGAACACCCCAGCGCGACATAGGCGTCGCCCTTGGCGGCAAGGGCCCACTGTTGGCCCACCTGATGTTCTTCAAATGCAGTGGTCGGGAAATAGACGCACGTGTATCCTGACTCATCATCCACGGGAAGCGAGTGAAGCGTGATCAGCAGATCGCGGTGCTGGGCCACGCGCGGAAGGTACCCGCTGGGACCGTTGTCGAACAGGATCGCTTCGGTGCCCAGTGACGCTTGCCAACTATGCCCGCCCCAACCGTGCTCGCCAGGCCGAAAATCCTGTGCGCTGGCCAGGAGGTAGTCCGACGTCTTGTAAATCCCCTTGTGCAGCGTGTGGCAAGTGGCGCCCTCTGTCTCGCTGCTGTCATCTCCACTCATCTCTCCCGCGGCGTGCCGCTCCGTGGCCCACATGCCGTCAGGCCGGTCTAGTGCCAAGTCTGTGATCAGTGACGGCTGCTGATAGCCCTGGCAACAGGCGAGGCTGACCGGGCCGGCCATATGCCAGTTCCAGGCGCCGATACCCCACAGCAGGCGCGCAAAGCCGGCCAGCGGCGACGCGTAACCGCTACGGGCGGGGGCCTCGCTGCCAATGGCATCCGTTCGGCTCAGGTCAATCTGGCTGGCGCCGTAAACGCCCTGGAATGAGTTTAACGCCATTGTCACGAGCGTCTTGTCCATAACGACACCCGCCAGATTCCAAAGCGGCTCCGAATCGGCAAGGTCGATCAGGTAAGACAGAGCAGTCAAGAGGCTCGCAAGGCTATGGACCGATGTGTCGGGGAACCCGTTTGTCGCTGCGTGCTGCAACCAGCGGGCAACGGTCGCTTCGCCGCGCTCGCAGTGCCACTGCCCGGTCCGATTGCTGGATGGGAACGCCCGCTCAGCAAAGCGCTGCCCGGCCAGCAGTTCAGCGGTGGCCAGCATCAGCCGCTCGGTCTCGCTGAGTTTCCTGCCTGCCTTCTGCGCATAGTCCGCTTCGTCAAACGGAAGACCGACAATGCAGTCATCGAGCGGTTCTCGGAATTCGGAGGGAAACGCCTCGTGCTCACTGTAGCGGTAAACCATGCCCAGCAGCCCGAGCAGGCGGGCAAAATGATAATCGCCATAGCCTTCAACCGCGGCAGTTGCGGCATGGATACGACGAGAGCTGATGCGGTCCCACCAGCCCAGCGTCATCTTGGAAATTTCGGAGAACAGACCGTCGTCAAGGGCAATGGCGTGGCGCAGCAACTCGATCTGACGCTCTACGTACGGTGCCGTACGGCGCAGTCCGGTAGTCCGAACGCACGACCGAGAGCGATATTTTGCGCTCGAAGCGAAGGCCCCTGACATAATATTCGCTTGCGGACGGCATCAGGATCAGGTCATACTCCCCGTCGGGGAGCGAAAGAGGCTGCGCCAGCACGCGATCTCCGCTATCGCCCTGCTTGCCTTCACTCTCGGCGTATATGCGACCGTTTGACCGTTGCAGACGGACGTTGAAATCGGTCGGCGCCACCAACTTGCGCGGCCACCGCAACACGATGCTGTCCTTGTGTGCGTAGACCTCCTTTTCCAAATAGAGTTGCCCAAAGAAGGATGCGAATAGCTGGATGCGGGAATTCAATTGCGCCAACCTCTCGGATTCTGTGGAGGCATCGGAATCAGAGCTAACGATTGATACGAAAGTGTTATTTATCCTTGTCATGACTGGCAAGAGAACTCCGTTCTCAGGGCTGCACGAATGCCGCCGCTATTGGTTGGGGCGTTCGACCGGGCCGAACTGTAGCAAGCAACGCGAGTCGTCGCGCCTCCCCCTGAATGTGACTCTGCTCACACAAGGCAAGCCGATCCCTGCACGGATTTTGACAAGGGGCTGAAAACAACTGTTGAGGGCGTAGTATACGCTTTCCCGGAGGCGCTGCACAAATCAAAGTGCGTATACGTAAACGACGGTCGGGCGGCGATTGCTCGCCACGTGGGGCGTGTGTTTTCGGGCTTCATTCGATCACCAGAACAGGCTCACCCAGCGCTTCCCAGCGGGGAGCGATGCCCAATCCGGCGGCGGTGGATGCCGCCAGGCGGCCACGTTTGCGCTGGGGCGCGCCGTCCGCCGTGCTGACGGTTACGTAGCTGTTGAAATCGGTGGCGGAAAAGAGAAACTCAGGCGAGGTACTGTGCGCCAGGTGCGAGATCGCGGCGGTGGTGATGTCCCCGCCCCAACTGTCTTCGATCGTCATGGCGATGCCCAGGGAGACGCACAGGTCGCGCGCCTGCCGCGCCTTCGTCAGCCCGCCGAACTTGCTGATCTTGATGTTCACGACGTCCATGGCGTCATCCCGATGCGCGGTCAGCAGCGCTTCAATGCTATCGATCGTTTCATCCAACACGAAGGGGTGCGTCGTCCGCCGCCGGATCGAGAGGCATGACTCGTAACTGAGACAGGGCTGCTCGATGTAAACGTCCACATCTTCCACCCCGCGCACGACACGCGCAGCTTCGTGCGCCAGCCAGCCCGTATTGGCGTCGGCCACCAGCTTGTCCCCGGGCCGCAGCACAGCCGCTACTGCACGAATCCGCTCGATATCCGTGTCCGCGTCAGCCCCCACCTTCAGCTGAAAACGCCGGTATCCCTCTGCGCGGTATTTCGCCACCGACTCCGTCATCGCCGCCGGCGTACCTTGCGAAATGGCGCGGTAGAGGACAAAGTCATCACCGTAGCGCCCTCCAAGCAACACGCAGACAGGTTGACCGCTGACCTGGCCCAAAATGTCCCAGCAAGCGATGTCGATGCCGGATTTGACATAGGCATGGCCTTTGAGAGCCCGGTCCATCTGCTCGTTAAGTGCCGCCAGCTGCCGAGGGTCCAGCCCGATGAGATGGGGAGCCAACTCGGCCAGGCCAGCACGCACGCCCCTCGCGTAGGCTGGCAGATAGAAGGGGCCGAGCGGGCAGACTTCGCCATGCCCCGCGTAGCCTTCGTCCGTCTCGACTCGCACAATCGTGCTGTCGAAAACCGTAACCGACTTCCCGCCGGACCAGGCATAGCGCCCTTCATGCAGGGGCAGGTCGACCTGGTATGCGGAAATGCGGGCAATTCGCATTTTGGGGGCCTCCATAGCGAGGTTGTTTGCGAGTCGAATCGATTCTAACACACTTCGCAGGTTCCACTGCTCAACGCGAGGTCGTGCGAAATATAGGGAGTTGCCCTGTGACCGCTCTTGCCACTTGACCAATCCCGCAAGTTCGGTTACAAATGTTGATCCAATGAGGAGTCGGACATGGGTTCCGGTTGAAGACAACGCGACTTCTCTGCTCTGCCCCGAAAAGGACCTGCCGATTGATCGCATACTGTCCCAGCAGCCAGTTCCGGATTGCTGCCGAAGAAGCGCCCCTGCGGTGCCCGCTCAGCGGCGAACCGTTGGAGTATCGCGAGCTGCCCCCGTTCGACCCGGATAAGATCGAGGACCATAATCCGGGCCACTGGCGTTACCTGCCCATGCTGCCAGTTGTAGCGCCGGGGCGGGAACTGCAATCGCTGGGGGAGGGCTGGACACCGCTGATCGAAGACGTCTGGTTGGAACAGCCCATCTACTGGAAGTTTGAAGGGCTGATGCCTTCAGGCAGCTACAAAGACCGTGGGGTCAGCGTCATCATCAACTGGCTGGTGGGGCAGGGTGTGCGCACGGTTATGGACGATTCGAGCGGGAATGCCGGCGCCAGCTTGGCATGTTATGCGGCGCGGGCCGGACTTTTTGCCCGCATTTTTGTGCCTGCTTACGCGCCGCAACCCAAAAAGGCGCAAATCGCTGTCTACGGCGCGGAGCTGGTCGAAGTTACCGGCCCCCGCACCGCTGCCACCGAGGCCGCCGAAGCCTCGCAGACCGGCGATGATGTGATCTATGCCTCACATGCCTGGCACCCCGCCTGTCTCCTCGGCTTTATGACCAATGCTTGGGAGATCTGGGAGCAACTCGGCCGCAGGGTGCCCGATTGGTTCGTCACGCCGGTCGGGTATGGCGGTCTCTTTCTGGGGGCATGGCGCGGCTTTCAGCACCTGCACCGCAGCGGGGTGATCGAGAGATTGCCGCGCATGGTGGCCGTGCAGGCCGAGCCGATAACGCCGATCTGCGACGCTTTCCACGAGGGATACAGCGAAGTGGTGCCCCGCCGGCAGGTGGCGCCCAGTATCCTGGCCGACGGCATCGCTGTCGAGAAGCCGGTGCGCAACCGTTCAATCCTGGGGGCGTTGCGCCACTCCGGCGGTACGGCCATCGTCGTCAACGACGAGGAGATCAATGCAGCCCAGGATCGTCTCGCTCAACGGGGTCTCTTCGTCGAACCGACCAGCGCAACAGTTGCCGCCGCCCTTACGAAACTGGCTCCACAGTTCAAACGTTCGGATTCCGTCGTCGTCAACCTGACAGGCCTTGGACTCAAACGGCTGCCGGCCATCTAGATACAGCGGGAATCGAGATGTGCCCAGCGGACTTTAACCCCACCGGCCTTTTCCTTCCCCCATTGGGCATCCGGTATGGAGAGCAAGTTTTACTCGCTGATTGAACTGCAGGACGCCGTGGGGCTCCGATTCAACGACTTCACGCTGGTCCAGCGCGCGTTTGTCCACCGCAGCTATCTGCATGAAGCAGGTGACGATTCAGACCTGCAGGACAATCAACGCCTGGAATTTCTGGGCGACGCCGTACTGAGCTTCATTGTCAGCGAACTGCTCTTCAGGCTCTACCCTGAGCGGCGAGAGGGCGAACTGACCAACCTGCGGTCTGCGCTCGTAAAACGCGAGTCGTTGTCCCGCTTTGCCAAGGAATTGTGTCTGGGCGAATATCTGATGCTGGGGCGCGGCGAGGAAGAAAACGGGGGGCGCGCCCGCCATACCACTCTCTGCGATACCTACGAAGCCTTTATCGGCGCACTCTATCTTGACCAGGGGATCACCGGCCTGCGTGGCTTTCTCGAATCGAGGCTCCTGACGGAGATCGAAAGGGTGGCCAATTTCGCCCTGGCTAAAGATCCCAAGAGCCGCCTACAGGAGTGGGTGCAGGCGGCTATGGGTCAGACGCCTCGCTACCGCACCGTCCACACCGAAGGGCCCGACCATGCGCGCAAATTCATCCGCCAGGTGACGATCGACAAACAGCCTTACGGCGTTGGCGAGGGCCAGAGCAAGCAGGAGGCGGAACAGGCCGCCGCGGCGATGGCCCTGGCCCGCCTCGGGCAGACAAGCCCGGGCTATGTAGACAGTGGTCTGGCTGAAGAATATGATTTGGCGACGGTGGAGATGGAGGACGCGGAGGAAGAAGAGTAACCCTGATTACGCCGGCCACCCGGCCTTCCTCCTAAGAGAAGTGCAGATGGTCTCCTGCTAAAGCCCCCCGATGCCGCTCTCGTCTTCAGGTCGGCCCGTAGACAGGTGTCTCCACAAGCCGGCGTCTGTTGCGCACACGGGACACATAGAACAAAGCAATGCAGAAGAGAATCGACTGCAACAGCACAATCGACGCCCCGCTCGAAACATCCACGTAGAAGCTGAGGTACATCCCAATCAGCCCGGTCAGCGAGCCCAAGGCCGTTGAGAAAATAATCAAGCGGTGAAAGCTGTCGGTCAGCAACCGAACCGTGATCGGGGGAACCACCAGCGCGGCACCAATCATCGTCACACCCATGATCTGCACGGAAGCGATGATTACGGCCGCCAGGATTAAAGCAAACCAGGTCTCGATCCAAAAGGTGGGAACCCCATAAACCTGAGCGACCTCCGTATTGAATGTCGTGAAAAGCAGCTGCTTGTAGAAGAAGAAGATCATCAAAGTCGCCGCGACCGTAACAAAGATGATCACGGCGATGTCGGCATAGGTAACCCCCAGGACATTGCCGAAGAGAGCCGCGTCAAAAGATTGCGAGAAGCGGCGGTAACGTGAGATCAGGGCGACCCCTAGGGCGAAACTGGCAGTCGTTACCACGCCGATGGCGGCGTCGGCGCTAATCGTCGTTTTGCGCACCGTCTGGTTGATCAGCAGCGCGGCGACAAAACCCCACGATACAGCCCCGACATAGAAATTGAACTGGAGAATGAAGGCGACCACCGCGCCGCCGAAAACGGCATGGGAAAGGCCGTGGCCGATGAAACTCATGCCGCGCAGAACGATATAGACGCCGATCAAGGCGCACAGCCCGCCAACGAGGACGGCGGCAATGGTACCGTTGCGAAAGAACTCATACTGAAATGGGGTAAACAGAGCGTCCATAGCGGTCAGGACTCCTTGTCGGCGATTGCGGGCTGCGTCCCGTTGCCCTTCTGGTTGTCATGACTGGGCAATCCCCCCTCCACCGGATCCGGCAGCACTTCCTGCAGTCCGTGGGGATGCGGCCTCTGCTGCACAAAAATCATATCGTCTTGGCGGAGGACGATAAAGTCGCCCTGGTAAGCCTCGCTCAGCTTAGCCTCCGTGAAGATCTCGTGCGGCGGACCTTGGGCCACAATGCGTCGGTTCAGACAGACGACCCAGGGCACATGGGCAGCAGCCATGTTCAGATCGTGTGTCGTCAGCAGGATCGTCATCCCCTCTTTGTTGAGCAGGGTCAGCCAGTGGAAGATGTTTTCAGAGCTGCGCACATCGACGCCGGTGGTCGGCTCATCCAGCACAAGCACCTCCGGGTCCGCCACCAGCGCACGCGCCAAAAAGACGCGCTGCTGCTGGCCACCGGAGAGATCGCGGATGTGCCGCTCGGCCAGATGGCCAATCTCCAACTGGTCCAGAATCTCCCGCGCCCGCTTCCTCTCGCTGCCGCGCGGCCAGGGCCAGATGTTCGAACGGTGGTCCACGCCCATCAGGACCACCTCTTCGGCCGTAACCGGAAAACTCCAATCGACGGTCTCGATCTGGGGCACATAAGTCATCCGCAGATCAGGCCGCACGCGCTGGATCTGCCCCGAGTTTGGCGTGTGCAGGGCCAGCACGAGTTTCAGCAACGATGTCTTTCCGGCGCCGCTCGGCCCCACCAGGCCAACGAACTGACCGGGGTGCAGGTGCAGATCGATCTCTTCCAGCACATTGAACGGACCATAGCCAAAGGCCACACCGTTCAATTCAATTAGCGGGTCCATCTACCCTCCCTCAGGAGGAAACCGTGAAAAGGAGAGAGGAGCGCGTTGCCCCGCAAACTACTCTCTCCGTCCTCCTCATTCTCAGTCCGGAACGTTGCCGGTCTCCACCCCGTCCATCAACGAGGGGTCACCGCCAAGCACACTCGCCATCGTCCTCAGATTCTCCACCATCATACCGATATACGTATGCTCCGGATCGCCGGGCTCTCCGGGCAGACCATCGTCCATTAACGTGCTCAAGGTCACGCCGCTCTCGCGCGCGATCTGCTCAAGAACGTCCGCCGGGAACAAGATTGAACCGAAGATAGCAGGCACGCCTTCGTCAAGCAGTTGGTCGATCAGCGCCGCAATCTCTTGCGCAGACGGCTCAGAGGTGTCCGACGGCTGGATCGCTCCGATCACGGTGTAGCCGTAGCGCAGAGCAAAGTAGCCGAACGAATCGTGATAGGTCAACAGCCTGCGATTCGCTTCGGGAATCGTAGCCGTCGTCGCGCGGATGGCCTCGTCGAGGGCAAAAAGACGGGCCGTATACTCGTTAAAGTTGGCCTCATAGTAGTCCCTGTTGTCTGGGTCATGGGCTGACAGGCTGACGAAAATGACTTTGGCGTAACGAATAGCGAAGTTCGGATCGAGCAACAGGTGCGGGTCAGGCTCCCCTTCTTCGCCCTCATCTTCGTCGTGGCCGTGCTCGTCCTCATCCTCGTCGTCGTCCTCGGCATGGCCGTGCTCGTCTTCATCCTCGTGGTCGTCGTCTTCCTCAGCGTGGCCGTGCTCGTCCTCATCCTCGTGGTCGTCGTCTTTCTCGGCGTGGCCGTGCTCGTCCTCATCCTCGTGGTCGTCGTCATCTTCGGCATGGCCATGCTCGTCTTCATCCTCGTCGTGATCATCTTCCTCGGCGTGACCATGCTCGTCTTCATCTTCGTCGTGATCATCTTCCTCGGCGTGACCGTGATGGTGTTCGACACCATAGATGAATTCACCAGGTTCGGCTACGGCAGGGGCCAATTCGACGATCTCGGCTCCTTCCTTCAGATTTGCCTTGGCCAGCCTTAGCGTCGACTCGTCGAGATGCAGCCCGTTGACAAAGATCAGATCGGCCTGTGCCAGTTTCACGGCATCCGAGGGCCTCGGCTCGAATGTGTGCGGGTCAACTCCGGGCGGCATGATGCCATCGAGTTCGATTCGGTCGCCGCCGATGTTGTAGACGATGTTGGCAACGGGAGAAATAGAAGCAATGACACGCAAACGATCCTCTCCTGGCTGGGCGGCCGTTGACGCCGGCGCGATGGGGCCGCAAGCCGCCAGGAGGATCAATACCGATAGCAGCGAGAGCAAAGTTCGGAGTGAGCTGAGCATGTGCGATTACCCTTTCGTCTGGAAGTGTGATGCGCCCTTCAGAACCCGTCAGGCGCCTGCAGCGTCGCGGCAATCGGTGCAATGCCCGAAAAAGGAAACATGGCTCACGTCGATCTCAAAGTCGTATTGCGTCTCCATCTTCTGCCGAAACGTACGCAAGACCCCGTGCGGCAACTCAAAGAAACTGTCGCACGTGCGGCAGACGAGATGGTGATGCGGTTCTGGCCCGGCAACCTCGTAGGCAACGCGCCCGTCAGACATCTGCACCATCGCCAGAATCCGCTGCTCGGTCAGGAAATGCAGCGAGCGGTAGACGGTGGCCCGGCTCAGGGAAGGTGTTTTGCGCCGGACTACCTCGTACACCGCATCTGGGACAACGTGCTTGCCCAATTCACAGACCGCGTCCAGGATCAACTGACGCTGGGGCGTAACCCGGTAGCCTGCCTCTCGCAATCGACGATTGATCTCTACCGTGTTGTGGCTCATGAGACTTTTGGTTATTGCAAATTGTCGCAACTAATAATACTACTAACACACTCCGACGAACACGTCAAACTCAATTATCCACGATCAGCTCTCTCGCTCAAAAGCAGTTCTTGCCGGCCGCGACATCAGGCCGACAAAAAGGTAAAATCGCGTAGGGCAAACGAACCGTCCTCGAGGAGGCACGGCTTGTGGTAAACCTGTCTATTCCGTCTCCGGTATGTTGCGGGTCTCGACATGGTCAATCAGAGTTGGGTCGCCGCCGAGCGCCTCAGCCAGGGCCTGCTGGTTACGTACCTTCATATAGAAGAAGGAGTGCTCAAGGTCGCCCGGCTCACCGGGCAGATTGTCGTCGTCATACCAGTAGATGGGAACGTCCGCCTCGCGGCTGATCTGCTCCAGTACAGGTGAGGGAGAGAACGAGGAGCCAAAGATGGCGGGCAGTTCCAATTCGCGCAAAAGCTCAATCGCTCCCGCCACGTCCTGAGCGGACGGTTCGGAGAAATCGTGCGGCTGCAGCGTGCCTACGATAGTGTAGCCGTAGCGCCGCGCCATGTAGGAAAACGAGTCGTGATAGCTGTAGAGCTGCCGGTTTTCCTCCGGTATACTGGCGGTTACGGCCCGAATTGCCGCGTCCAGCTCGTCAATGCGCGCCGCGAACTGGTCGTAATTGGCGTTATACGCATCTGCATTGGCCGGGTCTTGCTCAACCAGTGTGTCGCGTATTACTCCGGCAAACTTGAGCGCGAGCATTGTATCGCCGCCCATGTGCTGGTCGATGCTTCCAAATTCGTCGTAGATGTACTCCTCGGGCTCCAACGCCAGCGGGGCGATCAGGACGACGCTGTTCTCGTCGCCAACGATGGATGCGAGTCGCCTTCGGACCACTTCGGGATTCGTGGCACCGCGCACGATGACCAATTCGGCCTCGGACAGCCTTACCGCGTCGGATGGCGTCGGTTCATAGGTATGCGGATCAGCCCCTGGCGGTATGATCTGATCGATGTTAACGAGATCGCCAGCGATATTGTAGATGTGGTTGGCCAGGATGGTCCCCGATGTGACAACCCTTAAGCGCGGCTCTTCTGGTTCGGCGGCGCCAGTCTCCTGGGGGGCAATGGCGACACAGGCGGCCGTGAGAAGCAGCAGCGCCAAGAGCGACAATAGAATACCGAATGACTTGCGAATGATTGGCTCTCCTTTTCTCCTGATGGTGCCCTATAAAATGAATCGTTGACGTTAGGTTGATGTCTGCCATTCCCGTCTTCGCCCAGCATCGCCCCGGCTACTGCTTTACGGAACTGTCCGGACCGGGCACGTTGCCTGTTTCTACTCCATCCATCAGCGTGGGGTCGCCGCCGAGCGCAGTTGCCATCGTTTTGAGATTCTCCACCATCATTGCGAAGTAGGAATGTTCAGGGTCTCCCGGATCGCCCGGTAGGTCGTCGTCGCTCAACGTGCTGACATATGTGACGCCGGCCTCGCGCCCAATCTGCTCTACGATCCTGGACGGGAAGACCTCCGAGCCGAAGATGGCCGGCACGCCGCCGGCGCGCATCTGCTCGATCAGATCTGCCACCTCCTGCGCCGACGGTTCGGAGAAATCGGACGGCTGCACCGCCCCCAGCACCGTGTACCCATAGCGGGGCGCGAAGTAGGCGAATGAATCGTGATAGGTGTACAGTTTGCGGTTTTCTTGCGGAATGCTGGCGGTCGTGGCCTGGATCGCCGCGTCCAGCGCCGCGATTCGCGCCTCAAACTCGTCATAATTGGCTTGGTAAGCGTCGGCGTTCTCTGGGTCACGCGCCGTCAGCTTTTCCCTCACAATTTCGGCATAAGCAAGGGCATATAGCGGGTCGGTCCACAGGTGGGGGTTTGGGCTGCCGCCCTCTTTAGGAAAGGAGAAATCGAAGACATATTCGTCCGGATCGATAACCATCTCACCCAGTAGCACGATCTCCGCGCCCTCTTTCAGATTGGCCTCGGCCATCTTGATCGCCGACTGTTCCAGGTGCAGCCCATTGATGAAGATAAGATCGGCATTGGCCAGTGTCACCGCGTCGGACGGCGCCAGCTCAAAGGTATGCGAATCGGCGCCGGCCGGCACAAGACCGGTCAGCTCAACCAGATCGCCGCTGACGTTGTAGACAATGTTGGTGATCGGGGAGACGGTTGCCACAACCTGCAAGCGTCCTTCTGACGACTCCGACCTGTCTCTGCCGCAAGCGCTGAACAGGAGCGTCAACGCCAGCAACACAATGAGAATACGATATGCTTTCAACTCGAGTAGCTTCCTCTTGGAAATGGAGAATTGAAAGGGCGGGGGGCGGGCAACTGGCCCTATTGATTTCATTCGCAATTGCCAGTAAATCTAGCATGATCGTTCAAGCACTGTCAAAACGAGGAATTGGCTGTCCCGAAAACGGTGCAACACAAACAACAACAGCGGACTTCTGGCGGGCACGCCGCGATGGAAGACACTCGCGCGTTTCCTCTTCGTTGACCCCGGCACTTTCCTCAACTATACTGCCAACATTGCTTCATCACGTTTTCCCGGCAGCCAGCAAGGAATCTTCCAATGGGTACTGTCCCGACCGCACGCGCCGCGCCAAGCCTCGCGCCGGTAAACGCCAACGGCGCGGCTCCGGCAGCGGACCGCCCCGATTGCATCGCTGAATTCTACGCAGAGAACGGCTACTACATCCTTCCAGATGCGCTGACAGCGGCAGAGGTGGAGGAGCTGCGCGCCGAAACGACCGCCATCTGCAAGGGCGAACGCGGCGACGTGGACGGCTTCGAATCGGGCATACCCGGCGAAAACGAGGACGAGGCGCTGCGCCGCTATCTCTGCATCCACTTCCCGCACAAAATATCGAAAGTGATGCTGGACTCCCTCGGCCACCCGAGCATCGCAAATGTCCTCACGCAGGTGATCGGGCCGAACGTCAAATGTATGCAGTCGATGCTCTTCATCAAGGCGACCGGCAAGCCGGGCCAGGCCTGGCACCAGGACGAATACTTCATCCCCACCCGCGACCGCACGCTCACCGGCGCCTGGATCGCGCTCGACGACGTCACAATCGAGAATGGCTGCCTCTGGATCATCCCCGGCTCGCACAAACGCGGCATCATCTGGCCGCAGCACGACCACGACGATCCCCGCTTCGACTGCGCCGGCGAAGCATACGGCTTTCCCTATTGCGACGATGACTCGGTGCCGGTCGAGGTGAAGGCGGGCTCGCTCGTCTTCTTCAACGGCTACCTGCTGCACCGCTCCTTCCCCAACCGGGCGCAGAGCGGCTACAGGCGCGTCCTCGTCAACCACTACATGAGCGCTGAGTCGCTGCTACCCTGGCGGGGGCCGAAGGAGGGACAGCACATGGCGATCACCGACTACCGGGACATTGTCATGATCGCGGGCGAAGACCCCTACCCCTGGAAACCGCTCGAGGAGTTGGCCGCGCCCAAGGTCCGGCCTACCGGCGAAGGCGGCTGCGAGCAGTGGCGGCGGGGGTCCAAACGCGAAAAACTACCCTTCTTCAAAGATGGCTTCCGCGCCGGGGACGCGCCCGAAGATGACGACTGATCTCTGCTTTCTCAACGCCGCCGATCTGGCCGCCGGCATCCGCCGCAAGGACTTTTCCAGCCTTGAGGTGACCCAGGCCCACATCGGGCAGGTCGAACGCATCAACCCGGAAGTCAACGCGGTCGTAACCTTCCTGCCCGAACAGGCCCTCGAACAGGCCAGGGCCGCGGACGACGCCCTCGCCGCAGGTGACGACGTCGGCCCTCTCCACGGCCTGCCCATGCTGCACAAGGACACCACCGACACCGCCGGCATCCGCACCACCTACGGCTCGCCCATCCATCGCGACAATGTGCCCGCGCAAAGCCAGCTGATCATCGAGCGGCTGCACGCGGCCGGCGCAATCCCGATGGGCAAGACCAATGTGCCCGAGTTCGGGGCCGGATCGCAATCGTTCAACCCCGTCTTTGGGGCGACCGGCAACCCCTATGACCCGAGTAAGACCTGCGGCGGTTCCAGCGGCGGCCAGGCCGTCGCGCTCGCCTGCGGCATGACCCCGATCGCCGACGGCAGCGACATGGGCGGCTCCCTGCGCAACCCGGCCAACTTCTGCAACGTGGTCGGATTCCGTGTCTCGCCGGGAAGAGTCCCGGTGTGGCCGAGTTTGACCGGCTGGTCGGGGCTGTCGGTGCAGGGGCCGATGGGGCGCACGGTGGCGGACGCGGCGTTTCTGCTGCGTGTGATCGCGGGGCCGGACCCGCGTTCCCCGATCGCGCAGTCGGAGCCGGGCAGCGCTTTTGCCCGCCCGCTGGCGCGCGATTTCAACGGTGTGCGTATCGCGTACAGCGCAGATCTGGGGGGAGTGTTCCCGGTGGACCCGCGTGTGACCGCGGCCATCGAAGCGCAGCTGCCGGCCTTCCAGCAACTTGGCTGTGAGGTGACTGATTTCAGCGGTGCCGGCGCGGCGCGGCGGGGAAGTGACGGTCCGGCTCTGCCGGACTTCAACGATGCCGACGAGATTTTCAAGACGTTGCGCGCGTGGAGTTTCCACCTTTCGCACGGGCCCCTGCTGGCAGAGCACCGCCACCAGATGAAGGAGACGTTCGTGTGGAACATTGAACAGGGGGCGCTTCTCAGCGGAGCGGACGTGGGCCGGGCTGAGGAGAAGCGCACGGCGTTGTACCATGCGATGCGCCTCTTTATGGACGCCTACGAATTCCTGTTGCTGCCGGTCAACCAGGTCCCGCCTTTTTCGGTTGACGTTCCGTATCCGACTTCGATTGATAGCGGCGACGGTATCGTCGAGATGGAGACCTATATCGACTGGATGAAGTCCTGCTACTATATTACTGTGACCGGTCATCCGGCCATTTCTGTGCCGTGCGGGTTTACTCCCGAGGGACTGCCGGTCGGCGTGCAAATTGTGGGTCGACACCAGGACGATTTCGGAGCGCTGCAGCTGGCGCATGCTTTTGAGCAGGCCACGCGGGTGGGGGAACGCAGGCCGGCAGTGGATAGTGGATAGTGGATAGTGGATAGTGGATAGTGGATAGTGGATAAGGGTCGGCGATTCGGCGGAAGGTTAGGTTAGACTCCGGATGCGGGCGGCTGTAGCCGGGTGTGTCGCGTACGACGGGGGGCTAGGCAAGACCCCAGATGGCGGCGGCGGTACCTCCCAGAATTCTCTCCTTGTCATCCTCGCGCAGAAACGGAAGACCCTCTCTGATCAGGCGCAGCTCCTGCGCCAGCGGCGGCCAGTTGTGTTTGACGCGGTGGTGGCCGGGGTAGCCCGTGCCCCAGATCATGCGGGCGGCGCCGAACGCCGATTGGACCTGGGCAATGAAGGGATGCACGTCGGCGTGCGGATATGCCGCGCGCGAGTGCCCGGCGACATCCGACAGCTTCACGTGGATATTATCGTAGCGGGCGAGGTCGACAATGGGCTGATAGGCAGTCTGTTCGAGATCGACCTGCGGATAGCCCAGGTGATCGAGGATCAGCGTCAGATGGGGATAGCGCCGGGCAATGACGGCGATCTGATCGGCCTCCTCGGCGCGCAGATGGAACTGGATAGTTGCTTCCAAGGCCGCAATCTCTTCCCACATCGGCCCGTTCTGCTCGGTCAGCAGGATTTTCTCTTCAGGATAGTACATCGGGTGGAAACGGAAGCCCGCCAGGCCGCGCTCCTCGACCCAATAGCGCACATGCGCGGCGTTGTCGGCGTCCTGCGGGTCGATCAGGCCGTGCCCGATGAACCGGCCGGGAAAGCGCGCCACCGAATCCGCGATGTAACCGTTGTCCCAGGTCGACCAGCTGGTCTGCACCAGCACGGCCCAGTCCACGCCGTGCTCGTCCATTTCGGCGAGCATCTCGTCGGCTGTGCCGGGCTCGTCGGGGTAGCTGTTCCAGGTCGGCGCGGTCGGGCCGACCGGATACTTGGGCGGGTCGATCTCCCACACATGAACGTGGGTGTCAACGAGCATAGGGCGCTCCTCCCTCAGTGACGCGCCGGCCGCAATCGGCTGCCGGTCGCGTTGGCAGCTTGGCTACACTTTGGCATAATGCAGGATGCATGCGCCGGTTCACCCCTGACTCGTTTCCGTGCGGGGTTGAGCGGAAGCAATGACGGCGCGTTGCAACTGATTCTACTCATCCCCACCGTCGGAATCAAGTAGCTCGCCGTCGGACTCTGGAAGAGTGGGCACCGGCTTAGATGCCCCTAATCCAAGGAGGGACGATCAGATTATGACGAAATCGCACAGACGGCTGATTCTCCTGGTTATCCTGATGGTCCTGGCGCTGGCCGGCTGCAACCCGGTCCCCGGAGATGGCGCGCCGGCTGCCGGTGGCAATCAGGTGGCACAAGCGACCGAGGCGCCGGCCGCCGAACCGACACCGACGGTGATGGAGGAGCCGACGGCCACCGCGGAACCGACCTCGACGCCGGAACCCGAACCGACCGAGGTTACGCTCGGGCCGCCGCCCGCCTTCAGAGAAGAGATTATCGCCACAGACCCGCAGACCGTTGCGCTGGGCCAGGGCCATCCCCAGGTAATCGAGTTTTTTGCCTTCTGGTGACCGATCTGCCTCCGCTTTGCGCCTGTGGTTCACAGGCTCGAAATCGATTACTGGGGACAGGTTGAGTTCATCTATCTAGACATTGACGACCAGGGCTCGGCGACCTTCGAGCAGCAGTTCGGCTTCCGCTACCAGCCCCACCTGATCCTGCTCGACGGGAAGGGCAATGTAGTGCAGGAGTTCGTCGGAGCGCAACCCGAGGCGGACCTGCGGGCAGCGCTCGATCAGCTGATTATGCTGGATAGTGAGTAGTGGGTTGCGAATAACATCGAGCGCGCGCCGCAAACTGCGTCAAGCCGGCAACTGAGATGACAGCAGAACTGAGCGAAGTGACAATAGTCCAGCTGCAGGACGATATGGGCGCAGGCGCGCGCACTGCCGCCAGCATTGCCGAGGGCTACCTGGCCGCGATCGCGGCTCTGGACGAAGAGCTATGCTCGGTGATCGAGACAAACCCCGAAGCGCTCACGATCGCCGAGCAAATGGACCGCGAACGGGCGTCAGGTCATCTGCGCGGCCCGCTGCACGGCATTCCCATTCTGATCAAGGACAACATCGACACCGATGACCGGATGCAGACGACCGCCGGCTCGCTGGCGCTGCTCGGTTCGCGCGCGGCCGGCGATGCAACCGTCGCCGCGTCGCTGCGGCAGGCCGGCGCGGTCATCCTGGCCAAGGCCAACCTGAGCGAATGGGCAAACTGGCGTTCCACCAGCTCGAACAGCGGCTGGAGCGCACGCGGCGGCCAGTGCTGCAACCCCTACGCGCTGGACCGCAGTCCGGGCGGCTCCAGCTCAGGTTCCGGCGCGGCCGTCAGCGCCAATCTGGCCGCGGTCGCGCTGGGCAGCGAGACCGACGGTTCGATCGTCAACCCGTCGACAATGTGCGGCATCGCCGGCATCAAGCCCACCGTCGGTCTCAGCAGCCGCGCCGGCGTCATTCCCATTTCGCACACACAGGATACGGTCGGGCCGATGGCGCGCAGCGTTGCCGACGCCGCTGCCGTCCTGGGCGCGCTGACCGCGGCCGATGCACGCGATCCGGCGACCGGCGCTCCGCAGCGAAGAGTACACGCCGACTACCGCCAGTTCCTGGACGCTGACGGTCTGCGCGGCGCGCGCATCGGTGTAGCGCGCAAGACGGTGAGCGGATACGATGCCGCGATCGATAAGACATTCGAAGAGGCTATCGACGCCATCCGCGACGCGGGCGCGGAGCTCATCGACCCGGCCGACATCCCCACGATCGAAGATGAAAGACTGGGCGCGAGCGAAAGGCTCGTCATGATGACCGAGTTCAAACATGACATTGGCGCCTACCTGGCAACCCGCGTCGTCGTGGATGCGGAGATGCCGCAGCCGCGCACGCTCGCCGACCTGATCCAGTTCAACCTCGATCACGCCGAGCAGGAGCTGGCCGTGTTCGGCCAGGAGCAGTTCGAGCGGGCGCAGGAAAGCGGCCCTCTCGACGGCGAGGACTATCTGCAGGCGCTGGCAACGGGGCGGCGGCTGGCCGGCGTGGAAGGGCTCGACGCGGTCTTGAATGCCTTCAACCTTGACGCGTTGATTGCGCCGTCCGGAGGCCCGCCCCCGCTTATCGACCCGCGATTCGGGGACAGTTTTCGGGGCGGCAGCTCCAAGTGCGCGGCGGTGGCAGGCTATCCGCTGGTGACGGTGCCGGCCGGTTTTGTGGCAGTTGGGGAGGACACCGGCGCGGCAATCGACCTGCCCGTCGGTCTTACCTTCATGGGCCGCGCCTGGAGCGAGGCGGTGCTGATTCGCCTCGCCTACGCGTTTGAGCAGATCACGCAGGCGCGCCGCCCGCCGCCACTCTTCGCCCCCGCATTGTAGACCGGGAAACAGGGACCGTTTTCGAACAACTGCCGAGAACTATGTGATAGGCAATACGCAAGACGCGCCCGGTTTCTGCTATGATCTATTGGCAGAAGGGGGGAACAGAGGCCACAATGAACTTGCAAACGGATCTCAAGTCCGAACATGTCAACCACCTGGATGTCAGCGGCGTCTCGCTTGTGCCGGCCGGCACGTCGATTCGCGCTACGCTGGCGCAGATGCGCGCTGACCGCCAGGTCGTCTGCCTGGTGCTCGACAACGACCGGCAGCCCGACGAGGAAGGCGGGACGCAGCTTGTCGGCATCTTTACCGAGCGGGACGTGATGCGAAAAGTCATAGACGCCCAAAACATCCTGGACAGACCGGTTGACGAGGTGATGACGCCGAATCCGATCACAATCGGACCGGACACGCCGGCGGCGGACGCCTTGCGCCTGATGGACGAAAACCATTTTCGCAATCTGCCCATCGTCGACCGGGAAGGCAACCTGTTGGGGAATATGACCCACCAGGCGATCATCCAGTACCTGGCAGACCGCTATCCGGTTGAAGTACTGAACCGGCCGAACGATCCCGAACGCTTCCCAAGCAAAGCGGAGGGAGGGTAGAGCGCATGACCGAGAATCTGAGCGAAGACAGACAGGAAATCGAAGAGCTTGAGTCGGTTGCGATCCGTTTTGCCGGTGACTCGGGCGACGGCATGCAGCTGACAGGCACACAGTTCACCAATACCTCGGCGGTCTTCGGCAATGATATCAGTACGATGCCGGACTTTCCGGCCGAGATCCGCGCGCCTGCCGGCACGCTGGCCGGTGTCAGCGGCTTCCAGGTCCACTTCTCCAGCCAGAATGTGCTGACGCCGGGCGACGCGCCGCAGGTGCTGGTGGCGATGAACCCGGCGGCGCTCAAGGCCAGCCTGCCGGAGCTGCAACGGTCCGGCACGATCATCGTCAACACCGACGCCTTCACCAAGCAGAACCTGTCGAAAGCCGGTTACAGCGCCAATCCGCTGGAGGACGGTTCACTCGACGGCTACCAGGTCCTGGCGATACCGATGACCTCGCTCAACCGGGAGGCGCTTTCAGGCTTTGACGAGCTGACCAACAAGGAACGCGACCGTTGTCAGAACTTCTTTGCCCTGGGCATGGTCTTCTGGATGTTCGATCGCTCGATGGAGACGACCGAGGAGTGGCTCTTCAAGAAGTTCGCCCGCAAGCCGGTTATCGCGGAAGCAAACCTGAAGGCGATGCAGACAGGTTACTTCCTGGGCGAGACGACCGAGACCTTCCAGCAGCGTTACCTGGTGCGCCCGGCCGCGCTGCCGCCCGGCACCTACCGCAAGGTGACCGGCAACGAGGCCCTCTCGATGGGCCTGGTCACCGCGGCGAACAAGATGGGCAAGCCGCTCTTTTACGGCTCCTATCCGATCACGCCGGCCAGCGACATTCTGCACACGCTGGCCTCCTTGCGGCATTTCGATGTGCGCACCTTCCAGGCTGAGGATGAGATCGCCGCCGTCTGCGCAGTCATCGGCGCGTCGTTCGGCGGCGCGCTGGCGGTTACGGGCACGAGCGGACCCGGTATCGCGCTCAAGAGCGAGGCGATCAACCTGGCGATGATGCTGGAGCTGCCCCTGATCGTCGTCAACGTGCAGCGGGGCGGCCCCAGCACCGGCCTGCCGACGAAGACCGAGCAGGCCGATCTGCTGCAGGCGATGTTCGGGCGCAACGGCGAAAGCCCGGTCCCGATTGTGGCGCCGGCCACACCCTCCGACTGTTTCGAGATGGCGATAGAGGCGGCGCGGCTGGCCGTGCGCGCGATGACGCCGGTCTTCCTGCTCTCGGAAGGTTTTCTGGCCAACAGCGCCGAGCCGTGGAAGGCGCCCAAGGCAGAGGAGATCCCCGCCATAGAGGTGCAGCATCCCCAGGGCCATACGAATGGACACGGACCGTTTCTGCCCTACGCACGCGACCCGGAGACGCTGGCCCGCCCGTGGGCTCTGCCCGGCACGCCCGGCCTCGAACACAGGCTCGGCGGGCTCAGCAAGGCGCCGGTGACGGGCAACGTCTCCTACGATCCCGAGCACAACGAGCAGATGAACCGCGAACGGGCCGAGAAGGTTGCCAGGCTGGCCGATCGGATCCCCGAGCAGGAGGTGTTCGGCCGCGGAGACGCCGAGCTGCTGGTCGTCGGCTGGGGCGGCACATTTGGTGTGGTGCGTTCGGCGGTGGCGGCCGCGCAGCGGGCGGGCAGATCGGTCGCGCACGCGCATGTGCGCTATATGAATCCGTTCCCGCGCAACCTGGAAGCGGTGTTGAAACGGGCCGGCCGCATCCTCGTACCGGAGTTGAACAGCGGACAGCTGGCGCTGCTTCTGCGGGGCAAATTCGGCGTAGAGGTCGAAACATACGCCAACCTTTCGGCGCGGCCGCTGAAGATCTCCGAAGTCCGCGACGTGATCGAATCAGTTTTGGGGAGAAGATAGATGAGCGCAAGCGCGACCGAAGAAATCACCCTGACCCGCAAGGATTTCGTCTCCGACCAGACGGTGCGCTGGTGCCCCGGCTGCGGCGACTATTCGATCCTGGCGCAGATGCAGCGGGTACTGCCGGAGACGGGCGTGGCCAAAGAGAAGACCGTCTTCATCTCCGGCATCGGCTGCTCCAGCCGCTTCCCCTATTACATGAACACATACGGCGTGCACACGATACACGGGCGCGCGCCGGCGCTGGCAACCGGACTTGCCGTCGCCAACCCCGACCTGAGCATCTGGGTGATCACCGGCGACGGTGACGGTCTTTCGATCGGCGGCAACCACCTGCTGCACGCCATCCGCCGCAACATCGATCTGAACATCATCCTTTTCAACAACCGCATCTACGGGCTGACGAAGGGGCAGTACTCGCCCACCTCGCGCCCGGGCACGGTCACGAAGTCCTCGCCCCTGGGCTCGATGGAGCAGCCGCTCAATCCGATCGCCGTCGCGCTGGCGGCGGAGGCAACCTACGTGGCGCGCTCGATCGATTCCCACCCGCAACACCTGGCGGCAACGTTGAAACGGGCCGCCGAGCACCGGGGGACCTCCTTCGTCGAGATCTACCAGAACTGCGTGATCTTCAACCCGAACGAGTGGACGGAGCTGAGCGATCGCAAGAACCGCGACGACTCGACTCTCTACCTCGAACACGGCAAGCATATGATCTTCGGCAAGGACCGCGACAAGGGCATTCGCCTCAACGGCTTCACGCCGGAGGTCGTCGCGCTCGACGAGTCCGACCTGGACGAAATCCTGGTCCACGATGCCACCTCCAAGCCGCTGGCATCGATTCTGGGCAGCATGGAGTTTCCCGACTATCCGGCGGCGATGGGCGTGATCCGCGATGTGCGCAAACCGGACTACACCTCCGAACTGATGGCGCAGGTGCAGTCGGCGCAGGAGAAAAAGGGCGCCGGCGACCTGGACCAGCTCTATCAGTCGGCCGACCTGTGGACGGTCGAGGAGCGGGAGATCACCGCCAGCGCGGCGGCGTTCGACGAGATGCCGGTCTCCGGGTTGGACGAAGAGTATATTGACGAGATGGACAATCCTGAAGAGTTGCTGTCGGAGTTCCAGGACCTGCTCGTTTCGAGCCCGCTGGCGGCGCTGGAGCCGAACGTGCCCATCACCGTGGGTCTGCACAGCTCGCTGGCGCGCACCGTGCGGCAGATGAACCGGCACAACATCGGCTGCGTGCTGGTGACCGACGCGGAGAACCACCTGGCAGGCATCTTCACCGAATGGGACGTGCTGATGAAGGTGGCCGGCATCGTCGATGACCTGTCGCAGCGGACCATCGCCGAGTTCATGACGCCGGAGCCATTGGCGCTGAAGGAGGACCTGCCGATCGCGCAGGCGCTCAACCTGATGTCGATCCATGGCTTTCGCCACCTGCCACTGGTGGATGACAACGGCCAGCCGACCGGGATCATCTCCTTCCGCGACGTGGTCGGTTATCTGAATGAGGCGTTGGAAGAGGAATAAAGGTCTGCAACGCCCGACCAAAAGACAATAAAGGGGCATCCATGAAGATTCTTGTCGCCGGCGCAGCCGGTCAGGTCGGTTGCCGGCTGGTGCGGCAGCTGCTGGCGCGCAACCACGAAGTGCGCGGCACTGTTCTGCCGGACGACCCGGCGCTGGAGCGTTTGGACGGGCTGGATATCGAGCTGGCCGCCGGCGATCTGACCGATGAGGCCTTTGTAGACGGCGCCGTGAACGGGGTCGACGCCGTCATCCACACGGCCAACTACGTCGGTCCCCACCTCGACAACAATCTGCAGACCGACCGGATTGTCACGCGCGTCTGCGGCCAGTACGCCGAACGGCTGGAACGGTTCGTCTACACGAGCTCCTCGGCCGTCTTTCCTAACGACAGCCAGACGATCGCCTGCGCCTACCATCCGGTCGACGAGCTGCACCCGAAGCGGCCGATGGGCGAGTATGCGCTGGGCAAGCTGATCGGCGAGGAGTTCACGGCAATGGCGGCCAGGGAGACCGGGCTGCACACTACAGTTGTGCGGCCGAGCCACGTGCAGTCGGGCGAGGGCGTTCTGGGGCGGTTCACCGTCGGCCAGGTCGCCAACCTGCTGGAGAGGGGCCAGAACAGCCCCCTGGGCGACCTGTACATGGCCGACGGCACTGAGTTGTGGCATGATCTGCTGGCGGAGGCGGTTGACGAGTCGCAGCCGTGCAGCGTGCGCGACCTGGATGGGCGGCCGTGGCTGTATCAGCCCAACGACGCGCGCGACATCGCCCACATGCTGGTCTGCGCGGTAGAGGAGCCGGCCGCGCTGGGCGAGTCGTTCAACTGCGGCGCGCCGGCGCCGTTCAGCTACCCGGAGGCCGCGGCCATCCTGGCCGAACGCACCGGCGTCGAGCCACTGGAGGTGCGCCTGCCGGTGCACTTCCGCTACGACCATGACAACACCAAGGGGCGCAGCCTGATCAACTTCCGCCCTCGCGGCGACCTGCGCACGATGATCAATTCGGCGCTGCTCGTGCGGAACGAGGGCTACGTTGACTACGAGTGGGAGGAATAATCCTGATGCTTCGTACCGCATTCATCGGCGCCGGACGGCGCAGCCAGAGCGCTCACTATCCCAATGTCAACCGGTTGCCGGAGGTGGAGATGGCGGCCGCCTGCGAGCTGGACGAGGAGCTGCTGCACCAGGTCGCGGTGGAATACGACTTCCAGTACCGCTACGACGACCACCGGCGCATGTTGGAGGAGGTCGATCCGGATATCGTCTACTGTGTGATGCACGAGCGCTGGCTGCTGCAGCCGGCGCTGGACTGTCTCAACGCCGGCAAGCATACGTTCATCGAAAAGCCGCCCGGCATGAACATGGACGAGGTGCAGCAGATCCACGACGCGGCCGTGGCCAACGATGTCATCTGCGCGGTCGGCTTCCAGCGCCGCCACGCCGCGGTGACGCAGGAGGCGTTGCGCCAAGTGGCGCGCCTGGGGCCGGTCTCGACCGTGGTCGGCACCTTCAACAAGAGGTTCCTGGGCGAGGAGGCATGGAGCTTTACGACCACGAACTGGGAGGATGTCTGCCATGCCGTCGACCTGGTGCGCTTCATGGCCGGCGGCGAGCCGGTCGAGGTCACGGCCTACCAGGACCGCTTCGCCAGCGACTACCGCAACTGCTACACGGGGCTGGTGCGCTTCGACAACGGGCGACCGGTTTCATCCACGGCAACCGCGCCTCGGGCGGGCGCGTGCTGCGCGGCGAGCTCCACGGCACCGGCGTCGGCTGCTACTTCAAGATGCCGCACGAGATCGAGATCACCGAGGATAACGAGGCGCGCACGCTCAACGGCTGGGATATCGACGGCGCGGCCGAGTCCGACACGAGCCGTTACGACGGCGTGTTGACGATGCACGAGCATATCGCCGACTGCGTACGCAGCGGCGAGAAGCCGCTGACGGACATTCGCGACACGATCCACTCGATGGCGCTGGTGGCGCAGCTGGAGGGCGCGGAGGGCAGTGGATAGTGGATAGTGGATAGTGGATAGTGGATAGTGGATAGTGGATAGTGGATAGTGGATAGTGGATAGTGGATAGTGGATAGTGGATAGTGGATAGTGGATAGTGGATAGTGGATAGTGGATAGTGGCCGGTGGCCGGTTACCGTGGCGGCGGTAATTAGCTTGTTGACAAGGGAAGTCGCATATAGGGCAGATTGGAGCGTTGGATGAACAGTTACAGCCTGGAAGAGGTGAAGGAACGGGAGCTGTTTCCCGGTTTTGTTGGCAAGTTCGTGCATTCGGACAATATGACGTTTGTCTACTGGGACATTGCGGCCGGTTCGCCGCTGCCGGCCCATTCGCATCCGCACGAGCAGGTGATCAATATGTTCGAGGGGCAGTTCGAGATCAGCTTGACCGGCGGCGAGACGCGGCTGCTGGGGCCGGGGGACGTCTTTGTGATCCCCGGCGGGGCTGAGCACTCGGGCCGGGCGGTGACTCGCTGCAGCATCCTGGATGTGTTTCACCCGGTGCGGGAGGAGTACGTTTGGGAGGATTGACGGCGGGACTACTTACAGGGTTGAGCAAGGTATGGTATGCTCGCATTGCATCGTCGGCATCCTGGCTTAGGTACTGCACCAAAGGCCGGATAAATGGAGACAGGAATTGCCACTGCAGACAACTCTGCCGAACAGGAGGAGTGCAGATGAGCAGTAATGGCTTCCGTTATTATGCGTTTAAGTTGCCATCCTTTTTCGATGGACTCGCCCACATTTTTGACCTGGGAGGGACACTTGAGGAGTATTACCCGCAGTTTGGAAACGGGTATGAGGAAGACTTGGCAGCGTTGAGAAGTGATTGGATTGTCGTTGGCCAGGACCTCCGGGACGCAATGGCCACATTCGAGGACAACGAACTCCCTTCCCTCGATACAGACGAGCAATCATGAGCAATGTTGAGGAGGGTACGGCCTCCGAACCCCCCGTAGTACATCAGACACAAGACCCCCCAGTCAAAGTAATCAGGGAAGTACAGGTCCAATCTTCATCTTGGAGCGGGCCGCTTCCCGCGCCCGCGGATCTCCAACGATTCGAAGAAATAGTTCCCGGAGCTGCGAACCGAATGCTGACAATTTCTGAGAAGCAGGCGGATCATCGAATCGATATGGAACGTTCATTGGTCAACCATGCCCTTTAGCGTGGTCACTGGGGTCTCGCAGCCGGTTTTGTCCTTTCGACGATGGTCATACTTGGGGGCATTTTCCTCATCTATGGCGGCCACGATTGGGCCGGTGGCATTCTCATAAGCATGAATCTGGCAGGATTGGCCAGCGTCTTTGTGTACGGTTCCAACTCACGTCGATCGCACCGCCGAGACCGGATTGAAACCTTGACCGAGAATGCCGCACTGGATGGAGAGAATCGCAGGTCCCAAAGTTCGTAGCGTGTATTAAGCAAACGATCGTCATCTCAATTTCCCCGCTACTCGCTCTCAAAGCCGCTGTCGTCGAATTTCAGGGTGCGGCTGTTTCGTTGACGATGCGTACGATTTCGTCGGGCGCGCCGGCGGGAATGTCGGCGTGAGCCTGGATTCAGTCGTCTGTCCACTCCAGCCGGGCTCTTGCTTTTAAGCGGTTCAGGCGGCTTTTCCATGTAAGCCGCTCTTCATGCTGAAGGCGGCCGACGACGATTCCGGGCGCTATTCCCTGTTCCGAGGCAAAGTTGCGGATGTTTTCCTCGCTGCGGTAGGCATCGGCGGCGAGGAAGCTCTGCCAGGCGGGCTGGGGTATCAGGAAGTTCGCTGCCCAAGCATTTGCCTCCGCCTCATCTCCATTGTCGCCGGCCTTGTCTCCGTCAACGAATACACTCTTCTTGCTGTGCAGAATGATGTGCGCAGCCTCATGGAAGAGACTGAACCAGATCTGGTCGTCCGACCCGTGGCGGCCGCTCAGCGCAATCATCGGCTTGCGGGGGGAAAGCCACCTTGCCGCCCCGCTCAGGCGCGTCCCGGGCAAGGGTTCTTCCCAGACAAGAGCAACGCCGGCATCACGGCAAAGTTGACGCGCTTCGACGAGGGCCTGCGGGATTTCTGCGCGAGTCAGAAGACGCAGCTCCTTCAATGCTCGCGTGAACACCGCCCTATCGTAATCATTCGTTGTTTGCCGCTCAGCCTTGATGTCGGCCATGCGAAGCCAGGCAGCCAGGGCGTAGCTGTTGCTCTCGAAACTTGGGGAATGCCGATAAGCCACGGCAACGGATTCATTTCTCACATTCCAGGCCTCAATGGAGGCCACGCCGAAGAAGGTCAAGATCTCGGTTACTTGCTCTCCTGCGGAGGAGACCTTGCGGACGGCGCCGCGCTTTACCAGCAGGTTGACGGGGAAGCTTTGCGCCCACTCGGCCGACGCCTCGGCTTCCCGCGCCTCTGCTTTGCGCAGCTGATGCAGGCGGTAGTCGGCTTCCAGGCCGAGCCAGATGCCGGCGTCAACGCCCAACACCTTCTCAAACTGGAGCGCCGTCTCCGCTTCTACGGGCGCCTTGCCAGCGATAATTTCGCTGATGAGTTTTGGAGAGCGGCCGCACCTGCGCGCAAGCTCAGCTTGTGAGATTCCGTTCGCTTCAATCCGCTCAGCCAGGACCCAACCCGGCGAAATCGCGTAGTCAGGCTGAAATCGATCTGTTTTCGCAGCCATACCTTCCCCTCCTTACGCCAGAGCCGTTCACGGCCTCTTGGGCATCTACTGCCGCGGCCTGAGCTCTACGTCTCCTTCTTTTGACGCCTAGTGATAGTCGACCACCTCCAGGATCTTTATTGCCGTTATTTGCTCCAAGTCGATGCCTCCGTCCTCTTTGCGAGGGAGCTTGCCGTGGCTCGGTTCAAAGACCAACCTGTAGGGATGAACGAGGTCAACGGCAAACTGCTCGCTCCGACGACCCTTGAGTTGGTGCCTCCGATCGGGCGGCGATTCCGGCACCTTCTGCAACGAAGCGGCGTTTTTTAGGAAACCGATGCGCGCCATGATCGTCAGGGCCATTCGAGCTCCGTACTTCCTCTTGAGTGTATTCTTCGAACTGAATTCCTTCTGCAGCTTGCGCGTTCTGAACGAAATCTCCACAGGACCTCACAAAAGGAGGAGCGTATTTCATTACCTAAACGGTAACATTAATTAAGGTCCGTGTCAAGTTGCCCGGCATTTGGGTACCAGTTGCCTATGCCGTAGCGGACGGGGAACTTCGGTGGGGAAGAATACAGTAGGCGGTTGGCGCTGACAGGGGCGCTATCCCTGCTCCTGCCCGCTACTGACTGGCGAACCCACTCACCCGCCCACCGACTGCAGGTCATCCAGAAACTCGGAGGCCGGCTCGACGCCTGACACGAGCAGATGGTCGCGGGCGCGGGTACAGGCGACGTAGAGCAGATGGCGCTCGGTGTTGTAGACCTCTTCGAGATCGGCGTCGTCGGTGACCGACTCGATCCGGGCCTGGTTGGGCACGACCTCGTCGTCGCAGGCCATGACGGCCACGGCGCGGAATTCGAGCCCCTTGGCCAGGTGCATCGTGCATATCGACACTTGCCCCGCAGGCCTCCGCACCCGGTCATCGAGGACCGCGAAGGTCAGGCCAGCAAGTTCGACCGCGGCCTTGGCGCGCTCGACCTGACCGGATGAACGGACGAAGAGGCTGATATCGTCCGGCCGCAGGCCCTGGTCGGTGAGCCCCTTGAGCCAGACGGCGACAGTCTCGACCTCGCCCTCGGTGTCGTCGCTGACGACGACCTCCGGCTCGGTCCCGTTGAAGACCGAAACGGTACCCTGCCGTACTTCGGCGTTCCCGTCCACGTCGGCGATTTCGGGGCCCAGGAGGAGGTCGGAGCGCCGCCTGATCTGGTGGGAGGTGCGGTAGTTGACCTTGAGGGTGCGGGCGCGGCCGCGGATATCGACGCCGAGGGCCAGCCAGGAGAAGGGCTGCTGGAAGATGCGCTGGCCGAGATCGCCGGTGAAGAAGAGTCCGTTGGGTCTGCCGGCGCCGAGGGCGGCCAGGAAGCGCAGCTGCGAGACGCCGACGTCCTGGCACTCGTCGACGATGACGTGGTCGAACGGCGAGCGCTGCAGCTGGGAAAATCTCTGCGCCAGCTGACCGTACATCTCGGCGCGGGTGATCAGGCTCTCCCGGCCGAGCCCGTCGCGCACCTTCGCGAAAATGGACCACAACGCCTCGCGCTGCGACTCCGGCAGGCGGCGGCGGCGGCCCAGACGCGGCACGTCGCGGTAGGCCGCCCACGTGGTCAGCTGCCAGGCGTCAACGACCCGCTCCCATTCGGTCAGCATGAAGGCGGGCGTGAACCTGCCCGACCCGACCTCCTCTGCCGCGTCTTGAATGCGGCTTTCGATCTGCGTGCGTGAAGCGAACCGGGGCGTGCCCAGGTTCAGGCGGTAGAGCCTTTCGCCCAGGGACTGGAGCGCGTTGACCTCGATGCGCTCGGCCAGCCGCGGCTGCGAACCGATCAGAATGCGCAGCTTGTCCTGCAGCGAACTGGCCAGGGGCTCGGAGAAGGTGGTCAGCAGCACGCGGGCATCGGGATGGGTGCGGGCCAGGTGCACGGCCCGGTGGAGGGCGACGATGGTCTTGCCGGTGCCGGCCGAGCCGGAGACGCGGGCCGGGCCGTTGTAGTTCCGTTCGACCATTTCGCGCTGCGCGGGGTGCAGGAAGACGGCCCACTTCTCCCACGGGTAGTCGAGGGCACGCTGCAGCTCTTCGACGTTTTGCATGACGCGGAAGCGGCGCTGCGCGTCGGGATGGGCAAAGGGGTCGGTATCCGGTTTGACCGGCTCCGGGGCACGCGGTCTGCCCCCGGTCGCCAACTCGAGCAGCGCTTCGGCGGCTTCGTCGGGGAGGTGTTCGACGAGCTCGAGAAGGGCGTCCTCGCAGGCGGCGCGCACGTCGGGCAGCCAGTCGGCCGGAACGCCGAAGGTGAGCAGCTCTTCGTCGGCGATGCCGGCGAGGGGCGGAGGGCGGTCGGGGGCTTCCTGTTCCACCTGCACATAGACGGGGACCTCGATCTCTTTGACGGTCTCGCGCACCTCCACGAGCTGTGCCGCGCCGGTCTTTGGGTGTGTCTCCAGCCGGCGGCGCTGCGCCCAGTCGTAGGCCTGGTCGTGGTGGTCGACGTAGCATAGCAGCAGGCTGGCCTGCGAGCGGTGGGCGATGATGCGAATGTTGGAGCTGACGCGTGCGGACCAGAAATTAGGGTCGCGCGCCCGGTCCAGCCGGTGGAACTGCAACCCGGGGCGGGACGGGTCTATCTGGAGGTCGAAAGCGGTCGTCTTGGCCGCCTTCTGCTCTTCACCGTTCAGCCTGGCGAGACTGTCGTTGAAGGTATCGGCGATGAGGAAGAGCATGACTGCAGTGGATAGTGGCTAGTGGCTAGTGGCTAGTGGCTAGTGGCTAGTGGCTAGTGGCTAGTGGCTAGTGGCTAGTGGCTAGCTGTCCACGCGGAAGATCTTCATGACTTCGTCGCCGAGGTGGTTGATGACTTTGACGGCGATGCGGCCGGAGGCGGGTTTGGGGAAGGGGCGGGAGGTGTCGCAGTGCAGGGATTCCCAGGCCTCGGCGTCGATCTCGGCCTTTAGGGTCGTCTTGAGCGATTTGTAGGGGTCGCCGGCGCCGAGGAAGTAGGCCTGGCGGACGAAGAAGCTCTCCTCGTTGTAGTCGGTGTCGACGAACCAGCAGGCGATCCCCTCGGGCCCGTCGCTGCGGACCTCGCCCGAGTTGGGATGGAAGACGTCGACGCCGTTGACGCGCACCTGTATCTGGTCGTTCTCGGCTTCAAGGAGCTCGACATCGGGTTCGCCGAAGATGACGAACAGGTTGCCCTTGCCGGTGTTTTTGAGGTCGGCGGCCATGTGCAGGTCGGCGTTCATGCGCGCCTTGAGCACGGGTATTTTGCCGAGGCGCTCGAACTCGGTGGTGTGGGCCGCGTAGTTGAAGGCGCAGGCGATGAGGACGTCGAAATCGCCGTCGGCGGCCTCGCGTGCGGCGGCGACCAGGTCGGGGCGGGAGACGGTGCCGAACTCGGGGCCGATGAAGATGGCGGCGCGGCGCTGGGCGCCGTTCTCCTCGCCGCCTTCGAAGTAGCGGCCCTCGGCGCAGACATAGTGGCCCGGGCACGGCTGCAGGTAGGTGAAGGAAATGCGGTCTTCCTTGTGCGCCTGCTGCACGCCGGCGGTGCGGAGGTTGTCGAGGATGATCTCGGCGAAGTCGTAGCCGCCGGGCGTCTCGCCGACGGTATCGATGAACTCGTCGTTTTCGTCGACGGCGAGAACGCGGTGGGGCGAGATGCTCTCTACGGTGAAGGGGCCGGCCACGCGCACCTTGTTCCTGTCCTCGTAGGGCTTGTCGTAGAGGTATTCGTAGTCGGCCTTGGCCGCGATCGAGGCGTCGATCTGCTGCTGGCGGGCGATGCGCTGTGCCCACCAGGCCTTGTGCAGCTCTTTGACCTCTGGCGGCCAGTCTTCCCCGGCCTCACGCGGGATTTCCCACTCCTCCCAGCTTGTGCCCAGCGCCGCGTTCAGCTCTGTGCGCAGTGGCTCAAGGCGTTCCTGGAAATCCTCCCAGATGACGTCGATCTCGGCGTTGTTGGCGATGGCGCGCAGGGTGATGTGCGGCACGCGCTCATAGACGAAGCCCTGGCGGATGTCGCCGTAGCGGGGCAACAGCGAGGCTGCGCGCCGCTCAATCTCAGCCTCCTTCTCCTGGCCCTCTTTGCTATCGGCCAGCAGGTAGTAGGGGTAGCGGGCGCCCATGATGCGGGCGCGCGCCAGCGCCAGGGCGACGCGCGAGGTGTCGATCGTGATCCAGCGGCGGCCCCACTGTTCGGCGACGTAGGCGGTCGTGCCGGAGCCGCAGGTCGGGTCGAGCACGAGGTCGCCGGGGTCCGTCGTCATGAGGATGCAGCGTTGGATGACGTTTACATCTGTCTGAACTACATAAACCTTAGGATCCGTGTTGCTGAATCCGGCACTTCCAACATCAGACCAGAGGACACCAACTTCAGTATAGCGAGAATCAGTCGAGAGACGCTTGTAGTTAAGCTGCGAACCTAACGATTGTATCCGGGAGGCTTTGGCCAGTCGATCTAATCCAGAAGGATTCGACGTCTTCCAATGCCGATGAGCACCAACATCAAATTTCTTGTTCTCGAATACATAAATTCGATCTTTCTCTCGCCCAGGATCCTGCGAGCCAAGGAAACTGATTTGCAGAACTGTTTCATCTGGAGGGACCATTGATTGTTGCGTTTTTTCTGCCGCTGTTAGGGGTCTAATCGAAGAATACAGATCTCGTATAGCATATTTGTAGCTCTTCAAATTGACGAAATCTTTGGGAACTCTCAAAGCGCGATATTTCAAGACGTTCTTATTGACGCCGTACCATAGCAAATAGTCGAGATCTGCGCGAACAAAGGAAATAGACCCGCCAGCCGTCTTTTGAAACGGGATTAGGGCGCAAAAATTTTCTTCCCCAAACACCTCATCCATAACCGCACGTACCCGATGCACATTCTCGTCTCCGATCTGCACGAAAATCGAGCCGCTCTCGGTCAGCAGATCGCGCGCCACGGTCAGGCGGTCGCGCAGGTAGGTCAGGTAGGAGTGGATGCCGTCGCGCCAAGTGTCGCGGAAGGCCTTGACCTGCTCCGGCTCGCGCGTGATGTGGTCGGCCTTGTTATCCTTCACGTCTCGACTGTCGGTCGACCACTGGAAGTTGGAGTTAAACCTGATGCCGTAGGGCGGGTCGATATAAATGCATTGCACCTTGCCGCGCTGGCCCTCGCGCTCGGCCAGTGAGGCCATCACCTGCAGGCTGTCGCCGAGGACCATGCGGTTGGACCAGTTGGCGTCGTGGCGGTAAAACTCGGTTTTGGCCTCCTCGGAGGGCAGGCCGTTAAAATCGGCGAAGAGATCGGCGAAGCCGGGCTGCCGGCTTTCGGCGCGCCGCGCGCGCTGGCTCTGCCGCACCAGGTCGTCGACCAGCACCTTGGGATGGACGCGCTCCTGGATGTAGAGCGGCGGCGCGTTGACGACGAGCTCGGACCAGTCCTGCAAGTCCTTGCCGCGCCAGACCAGCTGCGGGTCGAGGTCGCGGTTGCGACGCTGGTAGGCGACCTGCAGAGGGGTCTGCTCCTCCTGTTGCATCAGCGGCTGGTGCTCGGCGCTGGGCAGATTCCTGCGGTTGGCGTCCTTGTGCCTGATCGTTTCCACCCTCTTCGTCTTGCGCGTCTTCGTTCGTCTTGCCATTCTCTCAGTCCTGTTTGGCGGCGGCCTGCGAAATCAGCTTGTCAAATCCCTCATCGATCTCATTTACATCGGTGAACTCGACAAAGTCCCAGCGTCCGAACTCGCCGGCATTGTTGACCCCGGGGACCCAGTAGGTCTCCATCGTGCTCTTCTTCTCCTTGGCGTCCTCGCCGCGATAGCCCTTGATCTCGACGATCAGATTCAGAAGGTCATCCTCGCCGCGGCCGTCGTCGACCTGGACGATGAAATCGGGGATGTAGAGGCGGTTTTCTGCGCCGTGCTTGTAGGGCACGGTCAGGCCGAGGTTGTGATTCTTGACGTAGGCGCGCACCTGCTCGTGCTCCTCGGCGACGCGGCAGAACTCCCCCTCCCATTTGCTGTCGAGGATGGCCCAGTTGACATGGCACTTGTGCGCGCCGGTCTGCCAGCGCAGCGCCTTGGAGGTGTGGAAGCTGACGAAACGGGTCGAGCCGGCCGGGTTGTAGGGGTCGAGCAGCGCCCTGACGGTGTTGCGTTCGAGGTTTGTGCGCGTGATGGCGTCGGCGATGCGATCGCAGGCCATTTCGGCGAGAGGAACGAACATCAGCTGCGCCGGATAGGTCCCGCCTTTGCAGAGCAGGCAATCTTTGAGCCATTTTCTCGTGATCGGCCTCAGCCAGCCAAAGAGGGATGCAGGGGTTTCAACGTCGTCGCGCCACTTGCTGTAAGCCAGGTGGCTGGCCAGCTCATACACGAGCGTGGAGGGGCGCAGGTCGTTGGTATGGACGAGGTTCAGGTCTACGCTCTGGCCGATAATGGCGGCGTTGGTCGTATGCGACGGCCCGATCAGGCCGGGCGTCAGCTCCAGCACCGAGTCCTCGGTGAACTCGGCCGCAAGCCGCTGTTTGGGCAGATCGACGCGGTAGCCGGCCACGCGCGGGAAGCGGATTTCCAGGTGGTCGCGTTCGGGGCGGATTGCCATGACCTGGACTGTCTGCTTGGGCGTCGGCGGGGGCACGACAACGGGACGCGCGGTAAAGTCGAAGGGTACGCCGAGCACGTCGGCGTACTCGGCGTCGAACAGCTGCTCCTCGTTCAGCTCGTAGGACTGGCGGCGCAGCGCGCGGCCGACGACCTGCTCGCAGAGCAGCTGCGTGCCGAAGGCGCGCACGCCCAAAATGTGCGTCACCGTGTTGGCGTCCCAGCCCTCGGTCAGCATCGAGACCGAGACGACGCAGCGGATCGAGCCGCCGAGGCGACCCTCCTTGCCGACCGTGTTCATGACCTCGCGCAGCAGGTCCTGTTCGCTGAAATTGTCGGCCTGGCTCCTGTCGCCGGTGCGGTCGATGATCTCGCGCCGGAACTGCTCGATCTCCTGCGCGGCCATCTTGCGGAAGTTTGCGTCGAGGGCCTCGCCGGACTCGAGCTGCCGGCTGTCGATCAGCACGGTATTGGGCCGTGCGAGCCGGTTGCCGTGCTCGTCGAAGTTGCGGAAGAGGCCCAACCTGCCCTGCTCAAAAGAGGTCGAGCCGTCGAGCTCCTCGCGGTGAAAGCCGGAGACGTAGTCGTAGACCAGCTTCGACGTCGAGGTATTGTTGCAGACGATGACGAAGCAGGGCGGCACGGGAATCTCCGCCTCCTGCCACGACTTGAACGTTTTCTCGTAGTGGCCGTAGAGCGCCTCCAGCGCGGTCTGCAGCTGCACGGGGAGCTTGAGCGGGTCGAGTCCTGCCGTATTGCCGCGTCCCTTCTTGGGCATGTCGGGCCGGATCTGCTCCCAGAGGACACGGAACTTGGGCGCGTCGCCGTCGGGGATGTTGTCGGCCACCGGCACGCGCGGGAGTTTGACGATGCCGCACTCGATCGCGTCCATGAGCGAGAAGTCGCTGACGGTCCAGGGGAAGAGCGTTCCTTCCCTGTAGCCGGAGCCGCGCAGGAAGAAGGGGGTCGCCGAGAGGTCGATCACCTTCGAGATGCCGATCTTGCGCTTGATCGTCTCCAGACCGGTGATCCAGACGCGGGCGGCGTCGTTGTTCTTCTTCGCCTCCTGCCTGTCTTCACCGGTCAGTTTGCCTTCTTCATCCTCCTCGTCCGGTTTGCGGCGGTAGCAGTGGTGTCCCTCGTCGTTCATGACGAGGACCTTCTTCATGTTCATCAGGTCGGGCATCACGCGCTGCAACATCTGGCCCTCGGTCTCCTGCGTGCGCAGCGAACCGTTGCGCCCTGCCAGCAGCCCGCGTCCAACCTTGGAGAGCTGCATACGCTCGCGCAGCATGAAGGCGTGGTAGTTGGTGATCACGATCTTGGCCTGCTTGAGGTCGTTCTGCATGTCGGCCGGCACCAGCTCGCGGCTGCTGTAGTAGCTGTCCGGGTCGTTGGGCTGCAGCACGCGCAGCCGGTCGCGGATGGTGATCCCCGGGGCGACGACGAGGAAACCCTTGGTGAATCTTTCGCTGCCGGGACGGCGGACCGCGTTGACCGTCTGCCAGGCGATGATCATCGCCATCACGGTCGTTTTGCCGGCGCCGGTGGCCAGCTTGAGGGCGATGCGGAGCAGCTCCGGGTTGGCGGCTTTGTTGGCATTTTGCAGTCTTCGCAGGATGCTTTTGCCGCGCTCATCCCCGGGCGCGACCTCTGTCAGCCATATAAGCGTTTCGATGGCTTCGACCTGGCAGAAGAAGGGGCGGTAGCTGCTGAAGCGGTGGTCGCGCCAGTGTTGCAGGAGCCGCTTTGTTTCCGGCGTCACGCCCCAATCGTTGGAGGGGGGAAGCCTACGCCAGTTGTCGACCAGGCCGCGAATCTGGTTGACAGAGGCGGAGACGTCATATTCCTGGCCGCCGTCGGAGAGGCCGCGACTGCCGTCTAGATCAAGGCGCTCCTGCTGGGCCGGAGGCGCCTTTTTCTTGGTGAGTTTTGGCTTGGGTATGGGCGTGATGAATTCGGCGGTGCGGCGGCCTTTCATGATGTTGTGGGTGGGCTGGCCGTCGGCATCAAGCTCCCAGTACTGGGTGGGATAGTCGTATGGAGAGTTGAGGATTGGTTTTTCGAAGAAGCGGTTTTGCACGTTTGCCCCTGTGGGTTGTTGCTGGCGATTTGAAAGAGTGGATGCGCTATTATGCTGGAGATTTCGGAGAAATGTCAAGCGAACTCCTAATTGCGGGGGGATGTATTGCCCGTCCTGCACCGAACCAAACAGACTGATGCGGATGAATTCCCGGCTCAGGCCTCCCCGGAATGTTCGACTCGCCGATTTCGAGGCGCACGGCTTGTACGGATTTATCGTCGACCCGCGCGGGGGTCTGCCATGTGTATGACCAGAGACGCGGCACATTAAGTTCACAGTTGGCGCAAAAGTGTCCAGGTGTGCGCAAAACTGGCTGGGAAATGGCGGAAATCGGGTATCGATAGGGTATCGAATGGGCAGCTGGCCACAGCTGGACACAGTTTGGAAAAAATTTTTGTTGCTCCTCGTGACAGGATATTGGGATGGCAACCCGTGACGGGATTCAGACGTGGAGATTTTGTGGTCAGTTGCAGCCGGCGATCGTGAAAAAGAAGGCGCGGAGGCGGCGCTAAGGAGGGAATCTGGAGTTGCTGCATGCTTCTCGTGACAGGAAACGGATCCGGATGTCGGCGGCGCGGGCATGGGCGGCATGGCGGGTATCATTTTGCGGCCGGCGGGCGGCGCGGCGGGCGGCAGGCCTGCGCAATTCTGGCTGGTAGCGGCAGCGCCGGGAGCGTTCTGCATTTTGGACGGATTTTGGACGTTCGATTTGGAACAGGTCGACATGGTCGGCGGCCCGGTCATGGTGGGCGGGCATTTGTGTGCATGCAGAGGGTTCGGGTCGAACCTGGGCGTGTTCAGGTTCAACCTTGGAGTATAGCAGGTTTCAGGGTCTCTTGCAGGAAAAGGTGGGATGATTTCAGGGCAATCGTGTCTAAATGCGGACGCCAATGTATCCCGCAGAGGGCGCCCACAAGGGGCGCCCCTACGAATTGTCATTCGTTTGCGGCGGATTGTCGGAGTTGGGCTGGAATGAGGTAGTGGCGTGGGGTCTTGGCCCAATAAAATGCAATCGCCCTGCATAGGACCGTCGCAGGGCAGGTGTGGTCGATGCTCTTGCCATTGTGCGGCCCGGATACAGTCTCAGCCGGCTTCACTCACTCCGGCTGTTCGCTTCTGGTGCAAGCGGTAGTCTCTCTCGATGCCGAGCCAGATGTTTGCAGCGGGTCCCAACTCCCTCTCAAACAGAAGCGCAGTCTGCTTGTTCTGATCAGCGCTCCCTACACATGAGTTCCGGGCAAAGGAACTCTACAACGACCCCATTTTCCGCCAACGCTTGGTGATTATGCCACCAGTCGGTGTCTGTTGCATTCAGCAGTTTCGGGGAGGTTTCGCTTGCCAGCGCGACGGCGACAAACTTGCGATCGTCATAGTCGAACTTGCTGAGACTAGGATCCTTGGGGAACTCCGCGAATCCACGGTCAGCATGAACAGTTATGGGCACTTTTCGGCAATGTATAGAGTTAGACTGGTTGTCCCAGAGCCAAAAGAAAAACTCAGTTCCCAGGTTGGGTTGGCCGGTGCCGTCGAGGCTCTTGCGGTATTCTTCAAGAATGTGTCCCATTTCGTCGAGAAGGGTTCGACACTCCGCCTGCACTTGCTCAAGCGCACTTTTGCAGTCCGCCTGGCACTCCGGACTCGCTTGTTCCGTTTTTCCATTTGCGACAAAAAGAACGTTGGTGTCCACAACCACCTCTGAACTGATCATGATCAGCCGACTTTCTGACGACGATTTAGGGCGGCTTCGCTCATGGCTGCAATCTCGCCGAACTTGTCACCGAAGAAATCCTGGGGCCAGTTGGCTATGTTGCCGAACAGGTCGACTTCCAGCCCATCGAGCTTGGAGACTCCTTCATCCGCTGTGCAGAAGTAAAGCCCTACGTCCTCCCTGGAAAGTCCCTCCTCAGCGATGCGGCGCTGGAGCCGGCGCAACAGGTGTTCGCTGTGGCTCTCGACGATAATCTGCACTCTGCGCTTTTTCCAAGCGTCGATGAAAACATCGGCAAGACCCGCCTGTACACTCGGATGCAGGTGTATCTCCGGCTGCTCCAATATTACTGAAGAACCTTCGGGAACGTAGAAACAGAGGACGAGGGCAGGAAGAATTTGTGAAACACCGAAGCCAACGTCGGTAATGAGTACTTCGGGTGCCTGCTTTGACTTCTTAACTCTGACTTCGAACAACCCCGTGTCCTTGGCCACGGAAACGACCCGAAAGTCATGGATTAGACCTAGAGTTTTCAGCCACTGAGCAACATATTGTTCCAAGGAGGGTCTAGGTTTACCTTTGCCCAGGCTAATTTTCTCGCCCTTCTGACGTGAGGCCAACAACGCGTCAACCACCGCCTCACCTGCTTCACCCATATCCAGCGGGTGCCCACCGGACCACCTATAGAGCCGCTGCGGGAAAGCCCGTAAGGGACCTAGGTAAAAGGTGTTTTGAAGACGTTGCTCCAATTCGAATTCAAGATCAGATAAGAATCCGGCGTTCTGATAGTAGAGGCGCACTTTTTCTGGAAAGCCATAGCACTTTACCGGTGAATCGAAATTCCACGGCCTCCCCTGATATCGGACGAACCTGAACTCCTCACTCTCAGAAAAAAGGTCATATTGGTACTTTCCATTTTGCTCGTGGCGTAATCCAAAATCTACACCCCCGACGGTATACGCCATCTTTTCCACGACTGGGCGCGCATCTCCGCCGGTCCCTTCCGTTCGCGAGAAAACGTGAAACCCTACTTGGTTGCTGCCTGCAATATCTCTGCGCGTATATGTATCTCTTAACTTTATCTGCTTATTGCTTCGCCAGTCAAGGGAAATCCCTAATGAGTTTCCCGTGTCATGCCCGTGCAACACGCTAACAAAATCACCCAAGTCAATTCGAGAGGCTACTCCCCCAAAGTCAAAAACGATGCCGCGATCAGCCGAATCGGCTGTCTGCTTGAGAAGCAGCAGGGAGTGAATCAAGCCGGACTTGCCCGAACTGTTGGCGCCAAAGAAGCCGGTTATCGGCCTGAGGGCGATGTCCTGCGTATCCTGCCAGGACTTGAAGTTTTTGAGACGTAGCCGGGTCAACATCGGATTCTCTCCTCGTCAGCGAACCCATGCAACACTTTGCGCCACCGCATTTGCTGCCGGTCCATTGTAACGCGCCCACCCTTGGGATGCCACTTCAGCAGCAGCAAGGTACCGCCGCAGGGCAGGTGTGGTCGATGCTCTTGCCATTATGCGGCCCGGACACAGTCTCAGCCCGATTCCCTCGCTCCGGCCGTTCGCATCTGGTGCAGGCGGTACCTTTTCTCGATCCCGAGCCAGATGTTTGCGGCGAGTCCCAGCTCCCTTTCAAACAGAAGGGCAGTCTGCGCGTCAACGGCAGCTTTTGCGTCGATTATCTCGCTGATGAGCTGCTTTGGGAGACCGCATCTGCGGGCGAATTCAGCCTGCGAGATGCTCTTCACCTCGAGATGTTCCTGCAGGACCCATCCGGGCGGCACGGCATAGTCGGGGCGGAACTGATTGGTTGACGTAGTCATGTCACTGGGGCTCGTTGACATTTGTCTGAACTTTGATTTTTCTGATTCATATGATGGACATGATTAACGGCGCTGGCTCCCGAGGTGGGCTTCGTACACGAGAATCAGATGAATCAGAGTCCAAACTGTTTTCAGGCAGCTTGCAAATGTCGCCTCTTTGACTATTCTTCTGAAATGTCAACGAAACCTAGACAAATAAATCACTGATTGCGGACCGGCGCCGCCGATCACGACGGCTCTTCGGCGCGGGCGAGCAGCTCGGCGAAGCTGTAGTTGACGCTGGTTACGCCGAAGTCGGGCTCGCGCTGGAAGGGGCGGCGCAGGTAGTGGACGCGGTGGGCGTCTCCCTCCAGGAACTCGACGATGGCGAGGATGTAGGCGTCGGGTTTGTTGAGCGAGTAGAGGACTTCGTTGCGGGTGACGGTGATGCTGGGCGCGCGGCTGACCCGCCCCTTGACTTCGATGAAGCGCAGGCGGCTGCCGTCGGGGTCGCGGCTTTCGATGTCGTAGCCGAGTTTTTCGAACTCGCGGTCGGCCGGCTCGTAGCCAAGGCCGCGCTCGACGGCCATGACGATCTCGCGCGCGCGGGCGGCCGCGGCCTGCGTGTCGGCAGCTGCGACAGGGCGCGTTTTGGGGCCGCCCGGCATCGTCTGCAGCAGGCCCTGGGGGACGATGAGGGCCGCGCCGAGCACGACAGGCGGGCGCGGCGATACCTGGCGCTCCTGCTCGAGCTCGGCCAGCCGTTGCGCCAGCCTCTCTTCGAGGCGGTCGGCGCGGCGCCGGGCCTGGGCCGAGTTGAGGCGGGCGTTGGCCTTGCCGGCCTGCTCGTGCAGCTTGAGCTGTTCGGCGCGGTTGTCCCAGTGGGCGATTTCCAGGTTCAGTCTCTTCTGGACGGCGTGGCGCGTCTTGTCGAGCAGGGGCTGGCGGACGCCGCGGACCTCCTCCACGTGCGCGGGCACGACGTGGGCGACGGCGTAGCGCTGGGCGGTACGCTCCAACTCGGCGCCGACCCAGGCGCACTCGGGGCGGGCCAGGAGGGAGGCGGCGTCGGGCTCATCCGGCTGCAGCGGGCGGTAGTCGAGATAGGGGGCGTACTCCTTGTGGCGGGCGTTGGCGGTGGCGTCGAGCTCGACGTAGAGCATGCGCTTGGAGATGACGCGGCGGGCGCCGGCGCGGGTCAGGCCGGCGTCCTGGATGGCGTGTTCGAGGAAGAAGAGGACGCGCGGCGCGGTGCCGGCGTCGCGCTCGTCGACCAGCAGCGCGCCCTGCTTGAGCAGATCGCGATGGCTGCTGAGGGTGTTGTCGATGACGGCGTCGAGCAGGGGATGACCGGGACAGACGAAGGCGGCGGGGGGCTGGCTGCCGTCGACCGCCAGCGCTTTTTCGAATGCGATGCGCTCGTAGCGGCGCAGGACGGGCATTCCGGACCGCGCGGCGGGGTCGCGGTTGCGCAGCGCGGCGGGCACGTGCGTGATCTCGTAGCGGCGGTTCTCGCGCTGGCGCGCGCGGCCGGCGACGCGAGCGAAGGCCTCCAAGAAGAAGGACTCGATGTAGTGGGGCTGCAGGCGGCGCGCCTCGGCGCGCTCCATGTCGGCGCGGATGCGGTGCACGCGGCCGGCGTCCATCAGCTCGGGTGTCAGCGAACGCTCTTCGAGCAGCTCGTTCAGCCTGTCGCCGTCGAAGGCATTCTCGACGACCGTCGTCAGCTTGGCGCGCACGTCGGGCCGCTCGCCGTAGCGGATGGCCTCGACCAGCAGCTCTCGCAGCGGGCGGCCGTCGAACTGGAGCTTGCCTAACACGTCGAATACCTGGCCGCCGAGGGACTGGCGCGCCTGCTCCAGCTTTTCGAGCAGGCGCTGGTAGACGTCGCCCTCGCGCGTGTCGGAGGCGACCAGGTTCCAGAGGTGGCAGACCTCGGTCTGGCCGATGCGGTGGATGCGGCCGAAGCGCTGTTCGAGGCGGTTGGGGTTCCAGGGCAGGTCGTAGTTGACCATGAGGTGGGCGCGCTGGAGGTTGATGCCCTCGCCGGCGGCGTCGGTCGCCAGCAGCACGCGCACCTGCGGGTCGTGGCGGAAGGCCTCCTGCGCGGCGCGGCGCTCCTCGCGGCGCAGTCCGCCGTGGATGGTTACGACAGCCTGTTCGCGCCCGAGGCGGTCGGCGATGCGCTGGCGCAGATAGTTGAGCGTGTCGCGGTGCTCGGTGAAGATGACCAGCTTCTGCTGCGGCGAGGGGACCGGCTGCGCGATCCGGCCTGACCCGTAGGGCGCGGGCGTTTCGCCGAATTTGCGAATGAAGAGGCTGTCGAGGAGTGCACCCAGCTGGCGCCACTTGGTGTCGCGGCCGGCGCGCAGGACGCGGGCGGCCGCGGCTTCGAGGCCGGTGAGGGTGGCGATCTCCTGCTGCAGCTCGTCGATGGTCTGGGCGGCGGTGGCCTCGTCGAGGACCTGTCTCTCCTGCGCCTCGACCTCGCTCTCGGGCGCGTCCTCCAGGTCCTCCAGGTCCTCACTGTCGAGTCCCAGTCCGTTTGTGCCGAGATAGTGGCTTGCCGCCGTCGCCGGCAACTGGCTACCGGCCAGCGGCAACCGGGGTTCCCCATTGCGTTGCAGCCCCTCCAGCTCCTGCAAGCGGCCTTGCAGCCGTTCGCGCCGCCGGCGCAGGGAGCGGTAGATCGCCTCGGGCGAGGAGGCGAGCCGGCGTTGCAGGATGGTCAGGGCGAAGCCGACGGCGCCGGCGCGTCTGTCGTTTTCGAGCGCGCCGGCGCGGTCGAACTCCTCGCGCACGTACTGGGTGACGGCGGAGTAGAGCCGTTCCTCATCCGCCGACAGTTTATAGGAGACGGTGTAGGCCATGCGCTCGGGGAAAAGATGGGTACCGTCGAATTTGAGCAGCTTCTCCTTGACCATACGGCGCATGAGGTCGGAGACATCGACGTTGTGGACGCCGTCGCGGAACTTGCCTTCGAAGCGGTCGCCGTCGATCAGCGCCATGAAGAGCTGGAAATCCTCCTCCTTGCCGTTGTGGGGCGTGGCGGTCATGAGGAGGAAGTTGCGGGTGAGGTCGGCGAGCATCTGACCGAGGCGGTAGCGCTTGGTGTAGCGCAGCTCGCTGCCGAAGTAGCTGGCCGACATCTTGTGGGCCTCGTCGCAGACGACCAGGTCCCAGTCGCAGTCGCGCGCCTTGAGTTTCTGCTGGACCTCCTCGTCGCGGGCCAGCTTGTCGAGGCGGGCGATGGCGAGGTCGGTTTCGAGGAACCAGTTGCCGGTGCGGGCGGCTTCGAGTTTGTCGTTGGTGAGGATCTCGAAGGGCAGCTGGAAGCGGCGGGAGAGCTCGTCCTGCCACTGTTCGGCGAGCGCGCCCGGGCAGACGACGAGGCAGCGCTGCAGGTCGCCGCGTGCGATCAGCTCTTTGATGAGCAGGCCGGCCATGATGGTCTTGCCGGCGCCGGGGTCGTCGGCCAGGAGGAAGCTCAGCGGCGTGCGCGGCAGCATGGCATCGTAGACGGCGGTGATCTGGTGGGGGAGAGGTTCGACGTCGGAGGTATGGACTGCGAGCAGGGGATCGAAGAGGTGTGCGAGGCGGATGCGCTGCGCTTCGGAGACGAGGCGGAAGAGGGCGCCGTCGCCGTCGAAACTCCAGGGCCGCGCCTGCTGCGCGATCCTGATGCGGGACTCGTCCTGGCGGTAGAGGAGCTCGTTGGCGAGTTCGCCGGCAGGGGTCTTGTAGGTGAGCTCGACGGCGGCGTCGCCGTACCACTGCACGCTGACGACGGTGACGAGTCTGTCGGCGAGGATGCCCTCGACGGCGGCGTTGGTTGTCAGGTCTTCGAGTTTCATTGCTCAGACGTCCAAAAGAGCAGAAATGAGCACCCTCCTTTCTGGCTCCATTTACTGTTGCCCAATGGCTGATAGCTCACCCAGCTTCTCCTGCAAGTAGCGAAAACTAGGTGATTTGTTCCTTCTTACGTCCATGTGCGGGGTAATTCTCATTGCCCAAGTGGATTTTTCCTTGCCGACATTCTGCCATCCCTGCTTCGCTAGCGCTTGAGAACCACCTCTATACACCGCGTCGGCCAGAAGTTCCCATGTACCGCAAATCGAGTCATTGATGTATCCATTCAATACGGCGTCTCTGGCTTGCGGGTAGGCCGCTTTGACGGCGTGTATATCACCGAGAAGCCAAGCTTCCCCTTCTTCGATGGCTATACAAAAGCGGGTTTCTGGTTTGGGATAGCACGCATTAAGGACGGCAAAGAGTTCCTGACGGAATGTCTTCAGGCATTTTCTGTCCAGGTCGCATACTACAATCACCGCAGCCGGACTGTTGGCCGGGTAGTTGGCGAAAGTGTTGCCATAGCCTTTGAGCAATTTGGGAAGCTGGTTTAGCAAGAGTTGGGCGCCAGCACTGGCGCTTATCGAAAAATTTTTGGGAATGTGACCAATTCCTTTGTAGGCTATGATTCTGAACGAGTCTTGGCCGCTGATTATCTTTGGAACAAGAATGTCGAGCGCCCGTTTGCCCGACCTGTCTTCGACGAGTATTTCGAAGTGCATCCGGTCACCTCGGATCAAGATAGTCGCTGTACCATAGGCCACCTAAAGGCAGTCCTTCCGCGACCAGATTTGATACAAATGGGTCTTCGTTGGCCCGGCGAATGGTCGAGAAACCGTCCCCGCCCTTTTCCAATATCCAGACCTCCTGCGGGTCGAGGGCGTCAACGAAATAGGGTTGATGTGTCGTGACGAATACTTGTGATCCGCCCCTAGGCACTCTGGCATGCTCGCGGAACTCCTCGGCGAGAGTTTCCAAGAGCTTGTGATAGAGACCGTTTTCCGGCTCTTCAATGCAGAGAAAAGGAGGTGGCGAAGGATCCTCGAGCAGCAGCAAGTAGGCAAAGACCTTCAGCGTCCCGTCGGACATCTGCTGGGCATATAAGGGGTCCTCAAAGCCCAGGTCATTGAATCTGAGAAGGAGGCGGCCGTCACTGGTCTTTTCAGTATCGATTCGATCTATGCCGGGGATTTTGGCGGCGATCCCGTTTAGAATGGTCTTAAAGTGTCGAGGATGTTCACGTTCCATGAACTGGACGACGTTGCCAAGATTATCTCCGTGGATGTTAAGATGTGGTTGAGGCCCGGCCAGTGGCAGGCTGCGCGCCGCGTCCGGCGTAAAATAGCTGAGATACCACCCTTCGATGAAACGCCGAAAAGCTGAGATGCGCGGGTGCTGTGCCAGGGCGCCCAAGGTAGCTATGCCGAGCTTGCGCCGGTCTTCCAGCTCGATGAACTCAGTCTCGCTGGACTCCTCCGGCGCGATCAACTCCCTCAATCCCTCAAGTTGGAGTTGCCCTTTGCTCTCGTCGATCTCCAGACCTTCTTCCTCTCCTCTCCAAACCCAGCCCTTCCCAGACTCAAGCATCAGGAAAGAAAACGGCCAGCCGTGTCTCTGGCCGCGCCTTCTCTGCCTTAGGCGTTCTCTCAATACGTAGGGGCGGCCAGATTCGTCAGCGTCAATAGACATTTCATAGGTGATGGGCCGAGCGCCTCGATTCTCTTTGTAATACACATTGAACTCAATGGGGCCCGTTTCACCCTGCGATCGTATCCTTGCAAAGCCACCGCGTCCTCGTGCATCACAGGCCTCCTCGACGCCGGACTTAAGGGCATCGGCCAAAAAACCAAAGGCATCGAACATAGCGCTCTTACCGACGCCATTCTTGCCGATGACCGCCGTCATGTCGCTGAGCGGATGGTCCTTCCGTTGGTTCCAGAGGCGGCCCAGAGTAACATCCTTGAGAACCTTGAAATTCCTTATTCGAAAACCTTGTATTTTGGCCATTTGATACTCCCTAAGCAACCACTGGATGCTACTACTTTGTGGTAACCCCTGTCTTATATCAGAGAGACGAACGCCCAACTTAAGCCATATACTATTTGTGCAAAGCTCCTTGCCGCCAGCTACGGCATGGGGTAGTCCGGCCACTCTGAATCCTACTCTGCATCATTCCCGAAGGTCAACTTAACAGTACTGGCGCCCCCGGGCAATCGCATCTAAATCCGGAGGCCAAAGTATTCCACAGAGGGCGCCCACAAGGGGCGCCCCTACCAATTGTCGTTTGTTTTCGGCGGTTTTTTCGGAGTTGGGCTCGAACCAGGTAGTGTGGCGGGTCTTGACCCAATTCGATGCAATCGCCCTGACTGGCGCCCATATCAGCCCAGATCCCATCGCCTCCACCTTACCTGTGCCTGAAACACCTGCCATAAAGTAAACTATCTTGGAACCGACTTTACCCGTTCCTCATCACCATCTGGACCACGCCCATGTCATCCTCTTTCGCTACTTTCACAAATCCGCCAGCTGAGTTTTCTGTGCTGCCGTTCTGGTTCTGGAATGACGACCTCGACGCGGACGAAATCCGGCGGCAGATCGCTGATTTCGAGGCGCACGGGGTACATGGGTTCATCATTCATCCGCGGGTGGGGCTGCCGCGCGCGCTGGGGTGGATGTCGGAGGCGCTGCTGGCGTTTTACGATGTTGCGATCGAGGAGGCGGCGCGGCGGGGGATGCAGGTGGTCCTGTACGACGAGGGTATGTACCCGTCGGGCTCGTCGGCGGGGCAGGTGGTGGAGGAGAACCCGGCCTACCAGACGCGCTGCCTGGAGGCGCGCGCGCTGGCGGAGGGCGAAGCGCCGGCGCTGGAGGCGGACGAGACGCTGGTCGCGGTCGTTGCGCGGCGCAGCGGAGAACGGCTGGCCGTGATCGACCGCAAGATTGACGCCTACATTCGCGGGCTGCACTATATCGACGGCGGCCCGGCGGAGGATGAACCACCGGCGGGCGATTTGCTGAACCCGGACGCGGTCGCCTGCTTCATCCGCCTGGTGTACGACAGATTTTATGAACGGTTCGGGCAGCATTTTGGCGGATTGATTCCGGCCATTTTCACGGACGAGCCCAGCCCGGTGGGCAAACCGCGCGAGCGGGGGGTGTGGCCGGGCACGACCGGGATCCTGGCGCACGTGAACCGCCTGCTGGGCTACGACTTCACGCCGCATCTGGCGGCGCTGTGGCACGACGATGAGCCGGACGCGGCGCGCTATCGCGCGGACTACGAACGCGCGATCGCGCTGCGGATGGAGGAGACGTGGTACGCGCCGCTGTACGACTGGTGTAGCGAACATAACATCGCGCTGACCGGCCATCCGGCGCGGGCGGACGACCTGGGCGCGGAGCGCTATTTCCACATTCCGGGCCAGGACCTGGTGTGGCGGTGGGTGCTGCCGGATGACCCGACGGCGCTCGAAGGGGCGCAGTCGACGCAGGGCAAGTGCGGCAGCTCGGCTATGATTCACAGCGGCCGCGGCCGCAACGCCAACGAGCTGTGCGGCGCGTACGGGCACGAGCTGACGTGGGAGGAGATGAACTGGTTGGCGGACTGGTGTTTCGTGCGCGGCACGAACATGCTCTTCCCGCACGCCTTCTACTACAGCGTGCGCGGCATCCGCCGCGACGAGCGCCCGCCGGACGTGGGGCCGCACAGCGGGTGGTGGGGGCGCTACAAGAGCTACGCGGACCGCTGCCGCCGCCTCAGCTGGCTGAACACGGACAGCCGGCATATCTGCTCGATCGCCGTCCTGGGCAAGGTGGACTGGCTGCCCTGGCAGCCGGCCAAGGTCCTTTTCCAGCACCAGCGCGACTTCAACTACGTGGAGGAGCGGCACCTGTGGGAGGATGCCGCGGTTGACGGGGGCGGCATAGAGCTGGCCGGTATGCGCTACGCGGCGGTCATCGCGGCGCACGAGCCGGACGAACGCGCGCGCGCTGCCCTGCGAAGGCTGGAAGAGGCCGGACGTCTGCTGCGTTACGGCCCCGATACGTCTGCGTCAGAGCTGGTGGCCTTTGTCGACCGGCTGGGGGCTGCCGATGTGCGCGCGGAGCCGGCCGCGGCTGCGCTGCGCGTGCGCCGTGTGCACAAGGGTGGGCGGGACTGGTGGATTTTGTTCAACGAGGAGGTGGCGCCTTTAACCAGCAGTGTAACGCTTGGGGCCGATGGCCCGTTCGTGCTCGTGGACCCCTGGACGGGAGGGAGCCGGCCGTGGGAGAACGGCGCGCAGGTCACACTGGGGCGTTACCAGTTGAAGGTCGTCTGCAGCGACGGCGGCGATGTGCGTTCATCCCCGAACATCTGAAGAAAAAAGAAAGGGAGCGACCCAATCGAGTTGCCGCCTACTGTCGAAAACTCTGAGTCAGCGACAATCGTAGTCACTCCCTACTTTTACCAACCGGCCGTTGCTCAGGCCACGCTGGTTACTCTGACAACCTTGCTGGCGGCAGGTCCCTTCGGTCCGTCTTCGATCTCGAACTCGACCTGGTCGCCTTCAGAAAGGCTGCGGAATCCCTCCGACTGGATCGCGGAGAAATGCACGAATACGTCCGGTCCATCCTCCCGGGCGATGAAGCCATAGCCCTTCTGATCACTGAACCACTTCACGGTGCCTGCTACTGTTTCACTCATGGTGAAAACTCTCCTATGCTGACTACGGATACCAGATACGGCGCAAAACAACTTGCGCACTGACTGGTGATACTACATGAAAATGCTCCTTGCTTCGTCGCATCGGGAGAACGCTCATACGTAAACCTGTCAGAACACTAACTTATTTTGCTGCATATGATAATACGATCGCTCAGGCTACTTGTCAAATCGGCGAAAAGTCCGTTTTTTGTGCGGCGAAATGGACGCCGCGGGCCAGGTAAGGTAGACTGGGACGCGCATCGGTTGCGCCGCACGCCGGAAGCATCCGGCCGGGCGCGAGCCGCCGCCTGCCGTCCACCGGCTTACAGGAGCCGCATCCAATGTACTCGGTACTGGCCGTAGACCTGGACGAGACGCTGCTGAATGGCGAAAGCAGCGTGTCGGCGCGCACGATGGCGGCGCTGGAGAAGTGGCAGGCCGGCGGCCGCAGAATTGTGATCGCGACCGGGCGTCCGCCGCGCTCGACGCGCACCATTCCCTGTGCGCTGCACGGTTTCCCGTGGATCTGCTACAACGGCGCCTGGATCGAGTTGGAAGGCGACGTTTTGTTCGAGACAACGATCCCGGTCGAGGATGCGCGCCGCGTCGTGGCTGAGGTGCAGGCGGCGGCGCCCGATTGTCGCATAGGGGTCGAAATCGCGGACCAGTTGTATACCAACCGTGAGGGCCAGTGGACCAGCGCCAACCTGGTCGGCGATGTTCTGGCGCACACCACGCGTCCCGCCGCCAAGATCCTGACTTCCTTGTCGGAGCTGGACGCGGCGCAGTTCGAGCGTGCAAACGGCCAGGCAGCGGACAGGCAGTCCGATATTTTCTTAGAGGGACTGCCGCGGTCGTGCCGCGCGCTGATATCGCCAAAGTATGACCTGGTCCAGGTGATTCCCAGCAGCGCGTCGAAAGCGGCGGCGCTGCGCTGGCTGCTCGACCGCTGGGGCCTGTCGCAGGAAGAGGTGATCGCGTTCGGCGATGACGTCAACGACGTGGAGATGGTGGCCGAGGCTGGGCTGGGCGTGGCGATGGCGAACGCGGTGCCGGAGGTGAAGGCCGCGGCGGACCGCATTACTGTGAGCAACGAGGAGGACGGCGTGGCGGTCGTGCTGGAGGCGTTTTTGGGCTGACCGCCTGGGGAAATAACGACTCTTACTCTTCCTTTGAATTGACCGCGCTCTACAGTTCCTCGCCCAAGGTGAGGAATCTCTCATTGTACCATTCAAGCTTGGCTTCATGGGCGAAAGACCTCTGGTCAAGCAATGCCCAACTTGCCAACAGTTTTCGCCGGTGGAGAGCAAAGTATGTGCGGGATGTGGGTTGGACTTTGTTCTGGCGGAACTGTCGGCAGAAGAGCGCGAAGTGCTCTTTTCAGAGCTGGCCGCATGCGGCTAAATGCACCTTATTTTTCCCATTTCGAGGTCTAACGATTGGGGCTCACCATAATCCTCTCTTTCTGACCTTACTGATTAACTTCCCTGAATTCTGAGAAGCTAAATTTGTGCCCTGCTGAGTAGATTCTGTAATATATTTCCAGCCTGGTACTGACGTCCCATTTCTCAAACATCCGGGAAGTTTGCCTTTTCATGCCTCCCTTATTTACCAAGCCAGAATAGCTAGTTCCAACCATAAAAAACTTAACATTGAGTTCCTTTTCGGGACACTTCATGAAACTATGTTCCAAGAACACTTCTAAAATGTACTTCAGATAAGGAGCAGACCATCTTAACTGCGACACCGCATGTTTTGTAGGCACTTGGTTTTCGAGTTCGATGAGGTAGGCAACATATTCATCATTTGTTTCTTCAAGAACCAAGAAATCGCAACGATCTCCAAACCCTTTTCCCCCTCTGAGATACGTGGTCGATCCCCCTAAATGATCAAAATTGATGACTACAAGACCCCGATCAACATTTTCGATTTTCACTTGCATCCAATAACCAGTCTTCTTCTCTTCAAGGTAAACTGCCCGACCGTCCCAACGAATGTTCTTTGTCTTCCTCTCTTCTTGGATATTCTCGTCTAACCAGCCCGAAAACAGGAGGCTATTCATATTCGTCGCCCCCAAGAATGATTCTGGAACCAAGCACGCTGGAAACTCGAACCAATTCGTCAATGGAATTTTCGAATGATGGGACTTCGATGCCAAACGCATTTTTGTGGCATGACACGAGGTCGCCATCTTTGGCATAGTATGCCTCTATTACTGACGGGTCTATCGAGTCGCCCTCTTTGTATCCGAGGTCACTTAGAAGCTCTTTCTTGTTGTCGAAAGACCCATGTAGCATAATGAGGTTGTTGATTTCTTTGATGATATAGTCGCTGTGAGTAGAAATCAGAATCTTCATCCCTGAGTTTACCCACCTAACTAGGGCGCGAGCAAGTTGTATCTGGTTCATCGTATCTAGATGACTTTCCGGTTCGTCAATTATCAAGAGTGTACTCTGGTCTTCTCGATTAAGAACAAAATTGAAGAAGAGCCTCGACATCTCCGTAGCTGACGAAGAGGACAGGTGCAAAGGGATTTTTTCCCCATGCGGGTTGCCCTCTGAAGGAATAAAGTAGAGAATACCATCTGACTTAATAAAACTCCCCCCAACTATCTTCTCCAAGTCTCTTTCCGCCCCTCCTTTCTCTGAATTCAAGAACTCAGAAGAAAAATCAGGGATTTCTTTTACGAAGTTTATTTCATCATCTATCGGCAAAGCATAGCGGCTCGTGTGCGTGCGTAAGAATTCGGCTGGTGATAGATCGTGTTCACCCTCCAATTGTTGTAACTGCCTCACTGTGAATCTTCTCTTACTCTCCATTTCTGAATGGAACAAGGAAGTTGCTAGACGGACAGAAGTGCTGCACTTCGGTGTCCTAAAAAAATTTTGCGTGTCCTGAAATAAGAATCGCGCATACGCTTGCTGGATATTACTTTCTAGGAGCAACCTCTGAAAAAGCTCATCTGCCCTCACTTTTCTTTTCTTAGTCTTGTCTCTTTCAAGAATGAATAACAGCCTGTTTTCGCTGTAAAAGATCGATAAATCCCCTCCCATCAGAGTTTCGATAGAAATTCCGACAGGAGGAAACTCTGGACCCCTCTTGTCTTCTTCAACTTCAAAGACAGCTCGGGAAAAAGTCCCAGCACTCGCATTGAAAACATAGTCGATTTTATTATGCGAGTACAGTCTACACATTTGTCTAATCAATTGGGTTCTATCTTCATCGAAACCCTCCTTAGAGAATTCCACTTCGAAATTCCCATTCTCCAGAAGGGTTTGCGATACGCTACTGAAAGGGGCTGGGATCCCGTATGAAAACGAATCGCTTTTCCCCCATTCACTCATGACTTCCTCCACAAGCTCTGAAAAATCGCGCAAGAAACCATACAATGTGTATACCAAGTAGGTCTTGCCAGTATTGTTCCGGCCAGTAATTATTGTGAGATCGCCCAGCCTCAAGGTGGCGTCTCTTACCGGACCCAAATCTTTGAATTTGAATTCCCAATTCTGGAACATGATGGATCAAACCCTCTCAATTCATGTCTTATGGACGATGCTGTGGCAACAACGACCAATGCTAGTATAGTCGAATTAGAAACGCCTACCAATCTATGGTAGGTTTTCGTCTTACTACTCTATTTGATACCGCGTTTATTCTTCTGACCACCCCCTTTCGTTAATGTACTACTATAAGATCATAGCGACGTGGCGAAAATCTGTGATGTTAAGCGTATTGAACCCAAAAAGATGGGGCTGTGCCCAAGCGCGCAGATGGATTGACCTTCGAATGCCTGGCAGGTTATGATTGGAGGCAATCGTTGGTTCACGTCGAGGAGATCATGCGGATAACCAAACAGGGGCAGATCACCATCCCCAAACAGCTGCGAGACCAATTCGGTCTAAGCCAGGACGCGGAAGTTGAGATCACGCCGACCGCCCGGGGTCTGCTCATACAGAAACAGAGTGCGGCGCAGCACCCGGTGGACCGTGTACGCGGGATTCTCGATGGCATCTGCGAGGTAGATGAATACCTGGAGGAAATCCGGGGTAGGTAATCACATCCGTCGATACCAACGTCCTTTTGGACGTACTCATATCTCGTGCGCCGCACCACGCGCAGTCAGTAGAATGGCTGCGCGCTGCCTATGACAGAGGGATGCTGCTCGTCTGCGACATCGTCCATGCGGAATTGGTTCCGGCATTCGGCGAGCGGGTCGCCCTGAACAGGGCCTTACGGGAGATCGGAATCACACTCTCCCCCATCAACAGTGACATCGCGTGGGAAGCCGGCAGACGCTGGATGCGGTACCGCCGGGCCGGCGGACCGCGCAAACGCATCATCACCGACTTCCCTATCGGCGCCCACGCCATCGCCCCGGCTGACGCCTTCCTCACTCGTGATCGCGGCTTCTACACCCCCTACTTCCCAGAACTGACGGGTCCCTGATCGAGAATTTCCCCCTTTCGAGAATATCTGCCTTGGAGGGGAGGCGCTGAGAGAATGCCGATAAACAGTCCATGACCCCTGAGCGGATCCTGCGGGTGGAAAGCGTTACACTCGCCTTCGGCGGCACAACCGTGCTGGACCGGGTCGAGTTCGATGTGCGCGCCGGCGAGATCCGCGCGATTATCGGCCCCAACGGCGCGGGCAAGACGTCGATGCTCAACTGCATCAGCGGCTCTTACCGCCCGCAGCAGGGCCGGATCCTCTTCGAGGCCAGGCACGAGTTGACGGGAGCCAGCCGCGTGGCGCAGCTGGGCATCGCGCGCACTTTTCAGAACATCGGTCTCTACACGCACCTCAGCGCGCTCGAAAACCTGATGGCGGCGCGTCACATTCACATGCGCCAGAATATGCTGGCCAGCGCGCTCTACTGGGGCAGGGCCCGCGCCGAGGAGGTGCGCCACCGGGCGGTGGTCGAGGAGCTGATCGACTTTTTGGAGATCGCGCACATTCGCAAGAGTGTGGTCGGCGCGCTGCCCTACGGACTGCGCAAACGGGTCGAGCTGGGGCGGGCGCTGGCGCTCGAGCCGAAGCTCCTGCTGCTGGATGAGCCGATGGCCGGGATGAACAGCTAAGGAGAAGGAGGACATGGCCCGCTTCATCCTCGACATTCACGCGCGGCGGGGCGCGACGATTGCCATCGGCGGCCCCACTGTATTCCAGGGATACTACAAGAACGCCGGGGCGACCGCCGAGTCGATCGTGGAGGAGAACGGAACGCGCTGGTTCCGGACAGGCGACGCCGGCTACATCGACGACGACGGCCATCTGATCTATCTGGACCGGATGAAGGATATGATCACCCTGGCCAGCGGTGAGCGTTTCGCGCCGCAGTTCATCGAGGGGCGGCTCAAGTTCAGCCCCCACATTCTGGACGTGATGGCGGTGGGCGGGCCGGCGCTGGAATACGTCACGGCCCTGATCATCATCAACTTCGAGAACGTGAGCAACTGGGCGGAGAAGCAGGGCATCGTCTTCACCACTTTCGCCGACCTTTCGCAGAAGGGGGAGGTCAGTGAGCTGGTCCGGCTGGCGGTAGAGGAGGTGAACGCCACCCTGCCGCCGGGCAGCAGGGTGCGGCGCTTCGTGCTGCTGCACAAGGAGTTTGACGCCGACGAGTCGGAGATGACTCGCTCGCGTAAGCTGCGCCGCGACGTGCAGTACACGCGCTATGCCGACATGATCGAGACGATGTACGCGGGCGAGGACCGGTTCCACGTGCGGACGCCGGTGCGCTACCAGGACGGCAGCGAGGGTGTGATCGAGATGGACATGAGGATAGTGGATAGTGGATAGTGGATAGTGGATAGTGGATAGTGGATAGTGGATGGTGGATGGTGGATGGTGGATGGTGGATAGTGGATAGTGGATAGTGGATAGTGTCCACTTCGAGTTTAGAAAAATCAAACGGCATTCAAAGGACAGGCGGAGAACTGCATGTCGTCTATACGGTCTTATCGGGAGTTGATAGTATGGCAGAAATCAATGGACTTATCGGTGCGGATTTACGAGCTTACAGGCCGCTTCCCGTCTGAAGAGAAGTATGGTCTTACGTCCCAGATGCGGCGGGCAGCGGTTTCGGTTCCTGCGAATATCGCGGAAGGGCAGGCAAGACGCTCAAAGGGGGAGTTTTTCAGATGCTTGGGATTGCACGCGGCTCTCTGGCTGAATTGGAAACATTCCTGACCCTGTCGGAGAGGTTGCGACTGGTTCCACGTGAGACCAGCGGCAGTTTGCTTGGGAACTGCGCCGAGATCAACAGAATGCTGACCGGCCTTATGCGTTCACTATCCACGGGGGCTCGTTGACATTTGTCTGAACTGCAGTTCATCTGATTTATATGATTGACTTGATTAACAGCGCTGGCTTCCCGGGCGGGCTTTGTTCGCGAGAATCAGGTGAATCTGAGTCCAAACTGTTCTGAGGCAGCCTGTAGATGTCGCTTCTTTGAATCGTCTTCTAGAATGTCAGCGGAACCTATCCACTAATCACTATCCACTGGAATGAATTGGCCGCTTGTACCGCAACAGTTTGTGACCGGCCTGCTCAACGGCGGGACGATCGGGCTGATCGCGCTGGGCATCGTGCTGATCTACAAGTCGTCGGAGGTGTTCAACTTCGCTCACGGTCATTTGGTGATGTTCGGCGCGTTTCTGACGTGGTGGTTTAGCGGCGGCGGCGCGGAACCGGGCGCGGCGCTGATCGACCTGCCGCTGTGGGCGGCGGTGATCGCGGCGCTGGCGGGCGCGATGGGAATCGGCCTGCTGATCGAACGCCTCGCGCTGCGCCCGATGACGGGGCAGCCCCTGCTGGCGATCATGCTGATGACGCTGGGGCTGGCCCAGCTATTTGAAGGGGTGACGGCGGTCCTGTTCGGCGTGGCCCTGAAGAGCGATTTCCCGACACCGTTTTCGCCCAGCGACGTGCTGGTCATCCCCTTCCCGGGGGCGGGCGGGTTGCGGGGGCCGCGACGGGAGCTGGACTGTTCGGGTTGCAGGTCGAGCCGGGAAAGGAGCAGTTCGCCGGTGCAGTCGGCGCGTTTGGTGGAGACGGGTAACGCCGCCGGCTCACGCGGCGGCCTTCGTTCACGCGATTCGGGCGGACTGCAGTCCTCATCGTTCGCAGGAAGCCTGTAGATGCCGCTTCGTGGAGCAGTTTTTCAGATGTCAACGGAGCCTGGTGCATATATCAATCGTCGCGGCAGGTTCGTATTGACAGCGACGCGGCAGGTCAGACCGGTCGGGCTTGGGCCCGGCTGCCAGCGGTGTAAACTTAGAGCAATCTGCGCCCAACCTATCGCAACCTTCCGTGCAATGCCTGTCATGCGTTCGTAACCCGGCAATGTTTCCTGCCGCCCACAGAGTCCGCCGTGCGCGTAACAAAGCATGGCGGGCAGGGTGGTTGGGCGTTTCACGGAGGCATTCAGATTTGCGAGAGGGTAAAGCAACTGGAGCGGGATTGCCGCCAGGGAAACCCAATTCCGCCGAATGACGCTGGCAGAATTGGGGCGCAACCGGTCAGAGCCTGGCGCAAACGAGGTTTGTTTCTCAGCGTCTTTTCTCCCACCAGACGGAGATCGAGGCCAGCCCTCCGGCTTCGAAATATTGGACTCGAATCGTGTGATTGCCCCGGCTCAGATAGATGTCTCCGAAAGACCTTGTGGCCGGATGGATGTTCCAGTCGGCCACGACCAGGACGTCGTCTACGTAGATGCGCACGCCGTCATCGGCGCGGGCGAAAAAGCGGTAGGCGCCGGCCTGAAAGTGGCGGGTGGTCGTCCAGGCGGCGCTGAAATCGTCGCTGGCGACGGTTGGGCCCGGCTGGCCTGCCTGCCAGTCGAAACGGATCGATGCATCCTGCCGCTGGAGGACAGGGGCCCCGTCCAGGTCCCGGTTGGCATAGAAGATAGCTGTCCACGCGTCAGTCGCGTCTACGCCGACTGAGATGCGCAGCTTCCGCCCCACGTAAATGAGGCCCGGATTGCGGATGTCAAAGTCGATCACGGCCCACTGGCACATGCCGGCGTGCGGGAGGTCATCTGTGTGGACGTAGGCCATTTCCGAGATGCGGTTGCCGTCGTTGTTTTCGATCCAGAACCACCAGCTTCCTGCGCGGGGACCGCCGCCCTGAAGGATGTGGGTGTACTGGCCCGGAGGGGCACCCGCGCCGGTAACCCTTCTTGCCACCACATCCCCGTCCGGCTGCCAGCTGAAGACCGCCCGGTAGCCGCTGATAGGCTGACCGTTTAGCCGCACCGTGCCCTGCACCCGCGTGCTGTCGCCATTCGGCTCACAGCCCAGCAGAGTCGCCCGGTTGACGAGGCCGTTGGCTGTCCTCAATTCCTGAACCGGAACGTTATACAGGCTGGCGATATCGGTCAGCGTTTCGCCGCGCCTAGCGACGCGGTAGGTTTTGTAGGAGGGGGGCGCCGGGGAGCTGCAGCGGGCGCCCGATGTAGGTCAGGTTCGGGTTGTGGATTTCGAAATCGACGACGGCGCGCTGGCAATGGCCGTAGTGGGGATCTGCGTGTGTTTCGAGATACGCCATTTCGGAGATACGGATTCCGGCGCTGTTTTCGACCCAGACCACCAGTTCCCTGCGCGGGAGCCGCCGGCCGGTCACAGGGTGACCTGGCGGAAGTTCTCGCTTCAAATGGCGCCAGACAACCCCGTTGGCCTGGTCTGCCCTTTCAGGCAGGACCAATGGAATACGGGTTATCAGGGACGACTTGAAGGGCCTGGAGATCGAAAAATTTCGTGTTTATCCTGATTTTTCTGCGATGATATCAGGGCAAAAGGTATATGTTAACCTTGCATTAATCTTTACTTTGACAATAGGAAAAGGTGTTTTAAGGTATATGACAATCAAAAAATTTGTTTTTGTGAATGTTTGTCATTCCGTTCAGGTGGAGGAGAAAACAGAGAGTACACTTGGCAGGGATGGTAGAATGAATCATTGCATATCGCCTCGGGCGCTACACCGAACGGGAAGCAGGGAACGCCGTTCCACGGCAACAGTCTCCGTCGGGATCAACCGGTTCATTCTTGCCGCGTCCAATTTCGAGAGCGACTACGGCGTCGAGTAAGGGGCCCTCAACCACGATCCCCCCGTTAATGACCAGGCGGCTGGAGTCGGTGGCGCGGGAGCGGGAGTTGCAGCGCCAGCGGATCGAGATGTCGCAGACCATCCGCGGCACCAGCGCGCAATCGGCCTACACGCTGGGGCTGGGCCTTAGGGATGCGATCGAGAAGGCGGACAGATCTTCGGCGGCGGCTCGCCCAGCGAAGTCCTGGCGGCCCACGCTGACACCGTCACCGACATCAGGTCGATTCCGGCGGAGCTGGAGTTGCAGGGCGTCGAACCGCAGCTGTCCACCGTAACGCGCAGTCTGCTGTACTCCATCGCCCACAATGCGCTGCCCAATGCCTTTCGCCACTCGGACGCGGAGAGCGTCACGAACTCTCTCGATTTCGCGGCGGATGCGCGGCGGATGTCGGAGTCTGACGACGGGAGCGGGCTTCCGGATGATCACGCCGGGCGCGGGCACGGCTTCAGAAACATGAGGGCTAACGCGGCGCGCATGGGCGGTAGTCTGGAAGTTGCATCGAACGGCAACGGCACGACGGTCAGTTGCGCCGTGCCCTACAAGCAGGTTCAAGGAGGACGGCGCGTGTTATCGGAATCGAGAATCAGGGTGATGATCGTTGACGACCACGCCATCGTGCGGGAGGGGATTGCGGAAGTGCTGGAGCAGTCGGGCGAATTCGAGGTTGTGGGACAGGCCGGGGACGGGGCAGAGGCGGTGGACAAGGTGGGTGAACTGAGGCCGGATGTGGTTATCATGGACATTCTGATGCCGGGAATGGACGGCATCGAAGCCTGCCGCGAAATCGTGGGGGCCCTGTCGGAGACTCGCGTTCTGATGCTGACTGCGTCCAACAGGCACGAGGCGATCGTGCAGGCGGTCAATGCCGGCGCTACCGGATATCTGCAGAAGTTTTCGGGCAAGGAGATGCTGCTGTCCACGTTGCGGGAGGTTGCCGAAGGTGAGTTTCGGGTGCAGGGAGAGGCGGCCAGGAAGCTGGTCACGGAGATGGGTAGCGAGTATGGCCCGATTCCTCCCAATGAATTGGAGCGGTTGACCGCGCGGGAACGCGAGATCCTCAAAATGTTCGCGCGGGGGATGTCTTACGCGGAGATAGCTGAAGCGCGGGGCAACAGCAATCCCATGTCGGTCCGAAATTCGATCTATGCCATACGGCGCAAGCTGGGGGTGGGGAGCAGGCAGGAGATGGGCGTCTGGGCCGCGCGCAGCGGCCTGCTGGACGACGATGAACTGCTATGAAGCGGAGGCGGAATGGGCTGACCGGCAGCGTTGACTACGCGGTCGTCCAGGAGTTCACGGCCCTGCCGGATACCAGGCCGAGCGCAGAATAAGATTCAGTTACAGGCAGTCGGCGGCCCGTAGTCGTGCCGACCGCCGGCTGTTGCCGCGACCATGCTACAGATCAACAACATCGAAGTCGTCTACAGTGATGTGATCCTCGTGCTGCGGGGCGTCTCTCTGGCTGTGGCGGACAAGGGGGTCGTCTCGCTGCTGGGTGCGAACGGGGCGGGCAAGTCGACGACTCTCAAGGCGGTCTCCGCCCTGCTGCGCGCGCAGCAGGGCGCGGTGACGCGCGGCAGCATCGAGTGGAACGGCGAACGCATCGACAACAGGAAGCCGGACGAGATCGTGCAGATGGGCATCGTGCAGCTGCTGGAGGGCCGGCGGCTGTTCGAGCACCTGACGGTCGAGGAAAATCTGCGCACGGGCGCAATCTTCCGCAGCACGTCCGAGGCGGGCTTACGGCAGGACCTGGAGGAGGTCTACGGTTATTTTCCGCGTTTGACCGAGTTTCGCCGCCGGACGGCAGGATATTTGTCCGGAGGCGAGCAGCAGATGGTCGTCATCGGCCGGGCGCTGATGGCGAAACCCAAGCTGATGCTGTTGGACGAGCCGAGCCTGGGGCTGGCGCCGCTGCTGGTGCAGTCGATCTTCGAGGTCATCGGCCGCATCAACGCCGAATCGGGCGTGTCGATGCTGCTGGTCGAGCAGAACGCCAACGTCGCGCTGCGCTGCGCGAGCCATGCCTATGTGATGGAGAGCGGCCGTATCGTTCTCGATGGCCGGGCGGAACAGCTGGCGGAGAACGCCGATATCAAGGAGTTCTATCTCGGCCTGACCCAGGTTGGCGAACGCAAGAGCTATCGCGACGTGAAGCACTACAAGCGGCGCAAACGCTGGCTGGGGTGAGGGGCAGTGGATAGTGGATAGTGGATAGTGGATAGTGGATAGTGGATAGTGGATAGTGGATAGTGGATAGTGGATAGTGGATAGTGGATAGTGGATAGTGGATAGTGGATAGTGGATAGTGGTTAGGGGCTGGTTGGTTGCCAGCCGAGGGCGGGGGCGACCTGGGTTGCGACCTGTTCCAGCATTTCGAGGATGCGGGGCAGGGGCGGGTGGATGGGGTCGAATTGGAGGATGAGGTCGGTTGTGTAGGGTAGGACGCGGTCGGCGGCCAGGTGAGCGGCGACGTCGTCGGGCGTGCCGTGGATGATGTGGGCGCGGTGGCAGAATTCCTCGGTGGAGAGGTCGGCGGGGATGGCTCGCATCGAGAACTCTTCGATTTCGCGCTGCGCGGCCTGGCGGCTGGCGCCGAGATAGATACCGCGTGAGAGGCCGACTCGGGGCGGCGCGTGACGGCTGCCCCAGGCTGCGCGGTAGGCTAGCGCGACGGGCTCCTGCTCCTGGCCGGCGGCCTGCAGTTCACTGCCGATAAAGCGGCTGAGCAACAGACCGGTACTGTTTTGGGCGGCATACTGCGCGCCGCGCAGGCTGAGCGCGCTCAACCAGAGGCGGTCTCTGAGCGTGGGCGCGGCCGGACGAAGGCGCTGCCCGTCCTCGCCCAGGGCCTCGCCGGCGAGGGCTCCTTTGAGTGTGATCAGGCAGTCGGTGGTGCGCTGGTGGCGGCTTTCGATATCAACATCGAAGGCCTCGAACTCGTCGGCGTCGCTGCCGCTGCCGACGCCCAGCTCCAGCCGGCCGCCGCTGATGGTGTCGACGACGGCGGCGTCTTCGGCCACGCGCAGCGGGTGCTCGAAGGGCAGCACGATGATCGAAGTGCCGACTCGCAGCCGGCGCGTACGCGCGGCCACGGCGGCCAGGAATGGGAAGGGGGAAGGCAGGTAGCCGTCGACGTCCTTGAAGTGGTGCTGGGCGACCCAGCCGGCGTCGAAGCCGAGCGCGTCGGCGGTCTCGAAGATGCGGAGGCTCTCGCTGTAGGCCTGGTCGGCGTCGGCTCTGCCGCGCAGATGGCTCATAAACCCGAGGCGAAATGGTGTCTTCATGAGCAAAATTGTGACTTCATGGGCTAGATCCTGCGTTTGGTGACTTGCTGCCACGTTTCTCGGTCCACATTGCCTCCACAGACGACGACCGCCAGGCGCTGACCTGCCAAACGCTTTCCCTGCTGAAGGAGGCCGGCGACTGCGACGCCGGCGGCGCCTTCGATACGCTCGCCGGTATCATCGTAGACGAGGCGCATGGCCTGCGCAATTTCCTCTTCGCTCGCGGTGACCCACTGGTCGACATATTGGCGGCAGAGGTCGAAGGTGACGGCATTCTCTTCGATGCCGCCGGCGCTGCCGTCGGAGAGTGTGGGCAGGCTGTCTTCTTCTTCGACGATGCGGCCGGCGTGGATTGAGGCGAGCATGACGGCGGAGCGTTCGGGCTGGCAGCCGATGGTGCGTACGTTGCGGCCGGTTCCCTTGAGATAGGAAGCGATACCGCCCATCAGTCCGCCGCCGCCGACGGTGGCGAAGACGGCGTTCAATTCCGGCTCTTGTCGCAGTAGCTCAATCGCGATCGTGCCCTGTCCGGCGATGATCTGCGGGTCGTTGTAGGGCGAGATGTAAGGCTGGCCGCGCGTGGCGGCGGCGCGGCGGGCGCTGATCTCGGCGGCGAGGGCATCGCCCGGTACGAGGCTGAGGTTGACAGGAAAGGCGCGCAGTTTTTCCAGTTTGCGGAGGGAGGCGTCTTGCGGCAGATAGATGGTCGCCGACACGTCGAGCTGCGCGGCCGCGTGGGCCACCGCGAGCCCGTGATTGCCAGAGGAGGCCGTGATGACCCCGTGCGCCCGCTCCTCTGCCGAGAGGCTGTACAGTTTGTTGGCTGCGCCGCGCAGTTTGAAGGAGCCGGTGTGCTGGCGGTTTTCGAGCTTGAGGAGGACGTGGGCGCCGGTGCGTTCTGACAGGGCGTGTGAAGGGATCAGCGGCGTCTCGAGGACAAAGGGGCGTATGCGGGAAACGGCGGAAAGGATTTGTTGAAGAAGGTCCGCATCAGACACGCAAACATTTCGTTCCAACTTTTGCGGTCCTGTGATCATTGCATCGCTAGCTTTACGTATAGGATTACGCGACGCAGCTGTCATTTCCTGCTGTTCCCGCTCCGCTGAAAGGCTTTGGCAATTCTATTGTGATACAATCCAAGACCGTTCGGTCCGCATCCATTCTAACACATCTGATTCGATCATCTCGCCGGGATAAGCTCTGGGCACAGGGCAATCGCATCTAAATCCAGGACGCCACAATAGCCCACGAAGAGCACCCACAAAGGGCACCCACAAGGGGCGCCCCTACCAATTGTCATTCGTTTTCGGCTGATAAACCGATCTCCAGTCGCCGAAAACCTTAAGAATTCGCGACGGCGCACTACAGTTTGCACTGTTCTCGGCGTTTTTTCGGAGTTGGGCTCGAATCAGGTAGTGTCGCGGGGTCTTGACCCAACCAGATGCAATCGCCCTGGCTCTGGGCAAAGCTGAGAGCAGGAGCGGCGACGCCCAGGATGGAGTGAGTCAACAGGAGACCTGCTTCCACAATGCGTATCGCAATTCTCTCAGACATTCACGGCAACTGCGTGGCGCTGGACGCCGTGCTGGCCGATATTGAAGCCAACATTGACGGCGGGGTAGACGAATACTGGATTTTGGGCGACATGGCGTCCGCCGGCGCGCAGCCGCTGGAGGTGATGGAGCGGCTGGACCGTCTGCCGAATGCGCGCTACGTGCGCGGCAATTCGGAGCGATATCTCCTCAGCGGGGAGAGGCCGCTTGCCACGCCGCTTGAGGAGCTGACCGACTGGTCGCTGCTGCCTGCGTGCGTGGATATCTGTGAATCGTTCGCCTGGACCGCGGGCGCGCTGGCGGCCGGCGGCTACCTGCCATTCATGCTCGACCTCCCGCTCGAACAACGGCTGACCCTACCTGATGGCAGCCGCGTACTGCTGGTGCATGCGTCGCCGGGCAGAGACGACGGCGATGGATTTGTGCCCGTTTACAGCGACGGGGCGATGAGCGAGCGATTGGATGGCTGCGACGCGGACCTGCTGTGTGTTGGCCACACGCACTGGCCACAGAATTTTCGCCTGGACGGCGTGAACATCGTCAATCCGGGCAGCGTCGGCGTCCCCTTGATTCCTAGCCTGCGGGCCACCTATGCCATCCTGGAAGCGGACGCGCACGGATACCGCGTGGAACATCGCGCCGTCGATTATGACCGCAAGCTGGCGGAGCGCAAGGCCTGGGAAATGCGCCATCCGCAGGCAGAGTTTATCGTCAGGTTTCTGCGGGGGGAACGCGTGCGCGACTGGGGTGAACCGGATGTCCTGCGATGAGCAATCAGCCGAAACAGTTCCGTTTCAGGTATTCCAGCATCTTCCAGGACGAAAGCGTCGTCCGGGCCTATCAGTACCGCCCCCAGTATCCGAATGCGACTTTCGATCTGTTGGCGGACCTCCTGCCGGGGGGCTGCAGGCGCCGGACAGTTCTGGACGCCGGGGGCGGCACCGGATTTGTCGCGCGTCCGTTGGCGCCGCTGGTCGATAGGGTGGATGCGGTGGACTTCTCAGCGGCGGCGATTCGGGAGGGAATGCGGCTGCCAGAAGGTGGTCACGCACGGTTGCGTTGGGTCGCAGGTCCGATCGAGACGGCGGCTGTTGATCCGCCCTACTGTCTCATCACCGCTGGGATGAGTTTGCACTGGTTCGACTGGGAGACGGCCTTTCCCCGCTTTGCCCGGTTGCTGGAGCCGGACGGGCTGTTTGTTGCCGTAGGCATGAGGTTCGAAAAGCCAGGATGGATGCGGGAGGAGTTGGGGCCAGTATTGGCGCGCTATTCGATGAATCAGGACTTCAAGCCCTTCAGCGAGAAGGAGATTCTAGACCAACTGGAGCAGAGGGGACTGTTTCGGCGGATGGGCAGCGCACAGACGGAAATGATCGAATGGCGCCAACCTGTCAACGAATGGGTGGAGAGCATTCATGCCCGCAACGGTTTTTCCCGGGACCGTATGGACCCGAAGCTGGCGGCTGAAGCAGATGCGGTGTTCAAGGAGATTGCTTCGCGCCACGCGGGCGGACGGGAAGCTTCGATTGTCCATCGCTTTTCGGGCACGCTGGTATTTGGGAAACCTCTACAGCCGGATGGCAGATAAGCCGGACGCCCAGTGACGTCCGCAGGCCCGGATCATCCCATCTTTGACAGACAATTCAATTGCTTGCGCGGGGTCGTGTTCCGGCGACAGCCCCAGCCCCTGTGTCAGCGGCCGCCCATGCCGGACAGCGTAATGCCTTCGACGAACCGTTTCTGGGCGACAACATAGACGAGCAGCACGGGCAGCAGCGCGATGACGGAGCCGGCCATCAGCAGGTGCCAGTCGGTGTTGTACTGGCCGCGAAATGTGGCCAGGCCGACAGGAATCGTGCGGGTGGCATGGGAGTTGGAGACGACCAGCGGCCAGAGGAAATCGTTCCAGGAGCCGAGGAAGACGAAGATGGTCAGCGCGGCCAGCACCGGCCCGCTGAGCGGCATGATCACCTGTGCCCAGATGCGGAAGGAGGAGGCGCCGTCCATGCGGGCGGCTTCGTCGAGGTCGACGGGGATGCCGCGGAAGTACTGGCGCAGCAAGAAGACGGCGAAGACGGAGAAGGCGGTGGGGACGATGAGTGCGTAAAAGGTGTCGAACCAGCGCAGGAAGCGGATGAGGATGAAATTGGGGATCATGGTCACGTGGAAGGGAATCATCAGCGTGGCCAGGTAGACGAGAAAGAGCGCTTCCCTGCCGCGGAAACGGAGGCGGCCGAAGGCGAAGGCGGCCAGCGAGGAGGTCAGGATCTGAAGGGTCGTCACGCTCACGGCGACGAAGAGGCTGTTGAGATAGAAGCGCCCGAAGGGCATCGCCTGCACGGTGTCGAGGTAGTTTTTCCAGACAACCGGGTTGGGGACCAGCGAGGGCGGGTAGGTGAAGATCTGCGGCGGCGATTTCAGCGACGTGGCCAGCATCCAGCCGAAGGGAAGCAGCATTCCGAAGCTGCCCAGGATCAGGGCGGCGTGGAGCAGCAGGCGCCCCGCGCTGAGAGCGGGCGCGCGTGCGGAGTCTCGGCGAATTTGCGAGGAGGTGGTTGAGGTCACGAGTCGCCGCCCGCCTCGTAATGCACCCAGCGCCGCTGCAGCCGCGTCTGCACAAAGGTGAAGATAAAGATGAAGATGAAGAGCACCCAGGCGACGGCCGCGCCTTTGCCCATGCGGCTGAACTCAAAGGCGAGCTGGTAGATGTAGTAGACGATGGTAAGGGTAGCTTGGGCCGGGCCGCCCTGTGTCATGACGAAGGCTTCGCTGAAGAGTTGAAACGCGCCGATCATCTGAATCACCATCAGGAAGAAGGTGGTCGGGCTGACCATGGGAAAGGTCACATAGCGGAAGCGCTGCCAGGCGCTGGCGCCGTCCACCTTGGCGGCGTCGTACAGTTCTGTCGGCACGCCCTGGAGCGCGGCCAGGTAGATGACCATGGTAAAGCCGGTGTTTTTCCAGAGGGTCAGGATTACGACGGCCGGTTTGGCCCAATCGGGATCGTTGAGCCAGTCCGGTGGACGGAGTTCCAGGCCGGTCCATACGCCCAATTCCCATACGGCGGCGGACAGTATGCCGAAATCATAGTTGAAGAACCACTGGAAGACGAGCGCGGCGGCCACGATCGTCGTCACGACCGGCATGAAATAGATGAGCCGGTAGAACTCAAGCCCGCGCAGGCCCTGGTTCAGGGAGACTGCGAGCAGCAGGCCGAAGGCAAGCTGCAGGGGGACGATGGTGACGATGAAGTAGAAGGTGTTGAAGAGAACCTTGCGGAAGACCAGATCGCTGGCGAGAAGCTGCTTGTAGTTCTTGATGCCGACGAATTCAGGCGGGGAGAGCAGCGACCATTCGAAAAAGCTGAGGGCAAGAGAAGCGACGACGGGAATCGCGACGAAAATAACAAAACCGAGGAAGCTCGGCAGCAGGAACAGATAGGCCTCCGATTGCTGGTCCGGCTTGTAGCGCTGCCAGCGGGGCACGGAGGTCTGGGAGGATGAGGAGGCGGTCATGGCGCCATGGGCTCGTGGCAGGCAGCCAGTAGCCGGTGGGTTGACTGGCTACTGGCTGCTGCTGCCGTTCAATTCAGCCTATCTCGGGAACCCATTCTCCTCCAGGTAGGCGTCCACCTGCTCGCAGATGGCAGCCAGTCCGTCCGCGACTGAGACCTCGCCGGTGAGGATCTGATCACGGCCCGGGCTGATAAACGAGCCGCCGATCTCGCTCCACTCGACGAAGTAGCCGATGCGGCCCATGCGCGCGTTCTCACCTTCGGTGATGAAGGCCTGCCGGTTGGCCGGCGGGTCTCCACTGTCCAGGAAGGCGTCGGACTTGGCGGTGGACTGCAAGGCCGGCAGGATCTCGCCGGAGGCGGTGTAGATGCGCTGGCCGCCGTCTGTGCTCTGGAGCCAGGACAGGAATGTCCAGGCCTCATCCTTGTTGTCGCTGAGGGCGCTCATCACCCAGGCAGCGCCGCCGGCGGCGGAGGCCCGATGTCCGTTGGCGGGAATCGGAATGACCGAGACGTCATAGTTCATGCCCGCGGCGTTGAAGGCTGAGACACGGCTGGCGTTCTGGATGATCATCGCAACCTGGCCGCTCTGGAAGACGGCGGCGTCACCGCCGGCCTGGCTCATGTTGGCGGGAGGCATGAAATAGTTGTTGTCGATCATGTCCCTGAAGAACTGCACGCCCTGGATGGCCTCAGCGTCGTTCAAGGCGCAGCGGGAGGGATTGCGCATGTCGTCGAGGGCCATGCCGCCGCTCTGCATCACCCAGATCATGTACTTGCCGCCCTCCATGCCGAGGGCATAGCGGGAGACGCGACCGCTGTCCTCGACGACGGTCAACTGTTCGGCCGCGGCTGCGAGATCGTCCCAGGTCCAGCTGTCATCGGGATAGGGGACGCCGACCTCGTCGAAGATGTCCGTATTGTAGTAGAGGACCTCGAGGCCGATGTCGCGCGGGAAGCCGTAGACGCTGCCGTCGTACATGGCGTACTCCAACAGAGACGGCCAGTAGTCGTCAACGTTGTAGCCGCTCGCCTCGATCCAGGGGTCGAGATTTTCCAGCACGCCCTCGGATGCGTAGTTCACGATGGGCGACAGGAAGAGGACATCGGGAACGACTGATTCGTCACCGCTTGCCCAAAGGGTCCGGATCTTGGTGAAGTAGTCGCCCCAGGGTTCGGCCAGAATCTCGATGACGATGTCCGACTGTTCTGCCATAAAGGCATCGGCCACCGACTGATGGGTCGCGACCTCTGCCGGGCTGCCCCACATGGCCCAGGTAATTGTGACCGGGCCTTCGTCGGCCATCTCCATGCCGCTGTCGTCTGCCGGCGCGATGGGGGCGCAGGCAGAGAGCAGCAACGCGGCCAGCACGAACACAACCAGCGCTTTGATGCTGTTACGGTTACGCCTTTGTCGGTCTAGCATTTCTTCCTCCCTGAAGAACTCTGAAATTGCCGGTAAATGGGTCGAATTCGCCCCTGCTTGGGAGGGGCTTCTACAGTATCGTGAAAAGCCGGTATTCTGCTTTCACGCGGTTCCGCCATTGTACAGGATTCGGGGGTACATTTCAAACGCCGTTCGAAGGCGGCAGTATATCCGTTTTCTACCCTGCCCGTGCGGCCAGCGTGCGGCGAATCTGGTCCAGGTGGGCCTCGCCGTGGGACACATAGAGTTCAAGCTGCCGGGCGAGTGTGACTTCCCCGCTGTCGGGGTGAAAGCCGGTGCGCTGCCACGCCTTCTCTGGAAGAGTTTCCCAGAACTGCACCCAGCGAGCGTGCAGGGCTTTCAGCAGCGCCAGAGAGTCGGACAGCTGCGCGCTGCTGCCATCGGCGAACGTGGCCCACGCGGCCTCGTCGTAGGGCTTGAGCGGGGGGTTCTCTTCGGTCGCCATCAGCTTGCAGCGCACATAGCTGTTGATGTGCGAATCGGCAAGGTGATGGACATTCTGGGCAATGCTCCATTCGCCTGCCAGCGGTCTTGCCGTCAACTCCTCGGGCGAAAGCGCCGCGACGATGGCCTCCACCTGCTCGGGCAGGCGGCGAATTCTCTCGATAGCCTCTTTGCGGTCGCCGGATGCCGACATGGCTGTTTTTCCCAAACGTGTGACGGGCAGAGCCCGCAACGCGAGCTTACGCCCAGCCGCTGTCTAATTCTGCACGGAGTCAGTTCTGGAAACGGTCAATCGATGGCCTGCGGCCGGCGCCCCCACGGTTGTCCAGGTACCGTCCGGCCAGCGAATCAGCAGCCAGTGCAGTTCGGACCCGGCGGGAAAGCCGAAGTGCAGCTGACCCGGGTCGCTGGAAAGGTAGCCGCGCGTAACACGCACGTCGCGGCGCAGGCGGCCGGCGGATGTCTCCAGAATTGCGGTTGCGCCGACGGCGGCCGGGTTGGCGCTGCCTATCTGACGCAGGTCGACCTGAAGCGACGCGCCGCCGCAGAGCCGGTTCTCGAACAGCTGCGCATTGCCGCGCAGATTGTTGACAATAATATCGAGGTCGCCATCGCCGTCGAGGTCGCCCTGGGCCGAGCCGCGGCCGCCCCGTTCGCTGCCCAGGCCCCACTCCGGCATGCGCGCAAATCCGGTTCCGGTATTGCGCAGGACCTGGTTGCGCTCGACCAGCTCATGCTCGTCGAGATGTGCGAAGGTCTTTGCCTCGGCGAAGCCGTTTACAATGTGGAGGTCAAGCTGCCCGTCCTGGTCGAGGTCGCCGAAGAGGCCGGACCAGCTCCAGCCGGTCGCATCCAGCTGGCGCTCACGCCCGAGACTCTGGAAAGCGCCGGCCCGGTCGGCCACCAACAACATATTCTCCATCCGTTGGGGGTCGCCGGCGGGCAGGGGCGGATGCTCTTTCTCCATAAGCGGCGCCCAGGCGCGCATTGTTTCTTCGCTCATGTCAGGCGGTTTCATATCGCTGGCGAAGAGTGCCGTCTTGCCCGAGTTATCCACGTCGGCCAGGTCAAAACTCATTGTGCTGTGGGTCGTTTCGGGGAAGATCGTGGCAAGGCTCCAGCCGTCGGCGTCATTGCGCCAGAACTCGTCGGGCAGGGCGAAATCGTTGCCCACCAGCAGGTCCGGGCGGCCGTCGCCGTCCTCGTCCCAGATGACGACGGCCAGGGCCTGGGCTTCGGTGGAGAGGCGCTGCGCGCGGAAGACGCCGTCCTCATTCCAATGAATGTAGACTCCGCCCTCTTCATTGAGAATGTACTCGGTGCCCAACTCGGTCGTCAGGCCGATGTCGTAAGAGGCGGTGGCGGCGTCCAGGTCGCCGTCCCCGTCCAAATCGGCCCAATCCATGGCGTAGGCGGGCTTGGCCAGGCCGGTCAAAAACTCCTGAACAAAGCGGCCGGAGCCGTCAGCCGCGACCTCCGCGCCGCGATTGCGCCAGAAGTTGATCGCGCCGCCGACACGTGTCAGCACAAGGTCGGTCCAGCCGTCGCCGTCGACGTCAACTGCGCTCACGGCGCGCGTGCGTCCGACCGGCATCTGTTCCTGGCGGAAACGCAGGCCGCCTTCGTTCCAGAAGATCGAATTGGGGTTGTCGTAGTTGCCGAGAACCAGATCGAGGTCGCCGTCATTGTCCAGGTCGTTGATGGCGGCGCCGGCGCCATTGGCCTCGTACTGGCGGATAACGCCGTCAGCGGTGGTTGTGTTGTGGGGCAGCTCGTGGGTAATGAAGCGGTCTTGGCAGAGACCGACGGCCGAAACAACCGGTTCGGCGTGCGCCGATACCGGCGCGGTCAGCCGAAGCGGAGCGGAGCCAGGCGTGCAGCCGCTCAACGCCAGACAGGCCAGCGCCAGCAGGAGAATGCCGGAAGCGAGCGGCCGTTTGGGGATGACCAGCAAGGTTGCGCGCGGCCGTTTGCCCAATGTGCCGGCCGGATTGCGCGCAAAAGTCGCGGAAATCCGCTGTCCTGTCTTAAACGCATACACTGGTCTGTCTCCCCGTTGAGATAAAAAGAAGCGATGTAGACGGTCGAATCACGCCCTTTCCGATGACGGGGGAAGTTGCTGCATTGCGCCCCTGCCGGAAAGAGAAACGGAATGAATCCAGTATATTCAGAAGGAGATAGACTGTCAATGAGCTAGCGGGTAACGCGCAGGGCAATCGCATCTAAATCCGGGCGCCCAAATATGCCACGAAGGGCGCCCACAAGGGGCGCCCCTACCAATGGTCAATCGTTTCCGGCTGGTTTTTCGGAGTTGGGCTCGAATCAGGTAGTGTCGCGGGTCTTGGCCCAATTAGATGCCATCGCCCTGGGGTAACGCGCACACAGACCACGCGTCCCGCGCTCCCCACACTACTTGCCCGCCTTCTTGTTCTTGTGTATTCTTACTCGGCTTTCTGACAAGCACGTCAAGACAGAGAGGTGCGTTCACCTCGCTTGCCGCCGACCACCATTCAATTGCAAAGAGAAGAATGTCCAAACTCGTCATTGTAGAATCGCCGACCAAGGCGAACACCATCCGCAACTTCCTTCCCAAAGAGTACAAGGTCAAAGCCAGCATGGGCCATGTGCGGGATTTGCCGGCCTCTGCCGCCGAGATTCCCGCCAAAGTGAAAGGGCAGCCCTGGGCGCGGCTCGGCGTCAAGGTGGAGGATGACTTCGAGCCGCTCTACGTCATACCTTCGGAGAAGAAGAAGGTGATTTCGGAGTTGAAGAAGGCCCTCAAAGGGGCGGACGAGCTGCTCCTCGCCACGGACGAGGACCGTGAAGGCGAGAGCATCGGCTGGCACCTTTACGAAGTGCTCAAGCCGAAGGTCCCGGTCAAGCGGATGGTCTTTCACGAAATCACCAAAGAAGCGATCGAGGAGGCGCTGCAGCAACCGCGCAGCATCGACAACGACCTGGTGCGCGCCCAGGAGACGCGGCGCATCCTCGACCGGCTGGTCGGCTATACGATCTCGCCGCTGCTGTGGAAAAAGATTGCGCCCAAACTATCGGCCGGCCGCGTGCAGAGCGTGGCCGTGCGTCTGCTCGTTCTGCGGGAACGCGAAAGGCGCGCATTTGTCAGCGGCTCCTACTGGGACCTGAAAGCCGAGTTGAACAAGCGCCCGGACAGGGAAGCCCACCGCTTCGAAGCCACGCTGGTATCGGTAGGCGGAACGCGGGTCGCGAGCGGACGGGACTTTGACGAATCGACCGGGCGCATCGCGGCCGGCAAAGAGGTGCTTCTGCTCGACGAAGAGCAGACCAGAGCGTTGCAGAAGCGGCTCCAGGACGGCAGCTGGGAGGTGCGCTCGACCGAGAGCTCTGAACAGTCCCGCTCGCCCGCGCCCCCATTCACCACGAGCACGCTGCAACAGGAGGCCAACCGCAAGCGGGGTTGGAGCGCGCGCCGCACGATGCGGGTAGCCCAGTCCCTCTACGAGAACGGTTACATCACCTACATGCGCACCGATTCAGTCCATCTGAGCGACGAGGCCGTCAACGCGGCCCGCCGCCGGGTGAAGGAGCGGTACGGCGAGCAGTTCCTGACGAAGTCGCCGCGCCGCTACAGGACGAAGTCCAAGGGCGCGCAGGAGGCGCACGAGGCGATCCGACCGGCAGGCAGCGGAATGCGCCCGGTCGACACGCTTCCCATTTCCGGCGATGACGCTACGCTCTACGACATGATCTGGAAGCGAACGGTCGCTACGCAGATGGCGAACGCCCGCCTACGGACCACGACGGTTATGATCGGTGTCGAGGAGGCTCTCTTCCGCGCATCCGGGAGGGAAATTCTTTTCCCCGGTTTTTTCCGCGCCTACGTCGAAGGCTCAGACGACCCCGACGCGGCGATTGAAGACCAGGAATCACCCCTGCCGGCCCTGGCGGTCGGTGAAGGTGTAGACTGCCGTGCGCTTGAGGCTGTCGGCCATGCCACCAAACCGCCGGCCCGCTACAGCGAAGCCGCGCTGGTGAAGGCGCTGGAGACCGAGGGCATCGGGCGCCCCAGCACTTATGCCACCATCATCGACACGATTCAGAACCGGGGCTATGTATTCAGGCAGCGGCGCGAGCTTGTGCCCACCTTCGTTGCATTTGCGGTCGTGCAGCTGCTTGAGGCCAACTTTGAGGAGCTGGTGGACACGAAGTTCACCGCGGCGATGGAGCAGACGCTCGATGACATCGCCGAGGGGGACGTCGACTGGCTCGACTATCTTCACCGCTTCTATCGGGGCGAGGAGGGATTGGAGAACCAGGTCAAGGAGAAGGAGGACGCCATCGATCCTCGCATCGCCGGCCAGGTCGACTTCCCCGATCTGCCGGTTGAGGTGCGTATCGGTCAGTTTGGGCCGTTCCTGGCGAAGGAGGTCAACGGTGACAGGCAGACTGTCAGTTTGCCGGACGACCTGGCGCCGGCTGAGCTGGACGCGGCCGCGGCCGAAGAGCTGGTGAATGCAAGGCAGGAGGGGCCGGCGTTGCTGGGCTCCGACCCCGGGAGCGGCCAGCCGGTCCTGCTCAAGGAAGGTCGTTTTGGCGCCTATGTTCAGTTGGGAGAGGACGAGGCCAGGGAAAGATCGCGGAGAGGAACAAGGAGAAAGGCGGCTGCTGCGTCCGGACCGGTGGACATCAACTCGGCCACGTTGAAGGAACTCTCGACGCTGCCCGGCATCGGGCCAGGAAGGGCCAGGGCGATCGCAGCCAGCCGGCCCTACGGCTCAATCGAGGAGTTGCGGCGGGTACCCGGGCTCGGCGCGAAAGCGGTTGACGCGCTGGGAGAGTTGGTTGTGGCGGGACCGGCTACGCCCAGAAAGGCGGAGAAGAAGGCCGCCGACGGAGGGGAAAGCGCGGGGAATGGCAGACCCAAGCGGGTCAGTTTGCCGGAAGGCATGGCAAAGGAAGATATTGACCTGCCGACTGCGCTGCGCCTTCTCAGCCTGCCGCGCCTGCTGGGCGCGCATCCTGACGATGGCGAGGAGGTGCGCGCCGGCATGGGGCGCTATGGTCCCTACGTCGTCCACAACGGGAAATTCGTCAGCCTCAAACAGCCGGACGATGTGCTTGAGGTGGACCTGCCGCGCGCGCTGGCGTTGATCAAAGAGGCGCCGGGCAGACGGGGCGGCAATTCGGCGCGCACGGTTCTGAAGGAGTTGGGCGCGCACCCCGAAGACGGTGACCCCGTGCGCGTGCTGGACGGGCGCTTCGGCCCCTACGTCAACCACCAGCGCACAAACGCCACCGTGCCCAAGGAGACGGATCCGCAGAGCGTCACCCTGAAGCAGGCGCTGCAGATGCTGGCGGAAAAGAAGGGGAAGGGGAGAGGCGGGCGCAGAAGAAGAAAGAGGTAACCCCGAATGCGCTGGCCTCGCCAATTGGCTGCGATTCGATGGCGCTTACGAAAACGCTGCCCCTAAAGCAATAACGAAAGCGGCCAGCCGAGCAGGGCGCCGCCGATGACGACCCAGGCCGAGCTGACCCGCCAGCGGAGCACTGCGGCCGCGGCAAGGAACGCGATCACGGCGGCCGGCCAGCCTGTCAGCGCAACCACATCCACAGTCAGCCGGAGCAGCACGGCGGCCATCAGGCCGACCGCGCTGACGTTGACCGCGTCGAGGAACGCGGCCATCCATGCCGAGCGGCGCAGCCGCGGCACGATCGGGTTGAGGATGGCAACGAAGACGAATGAGGGCGCGAAGATGGCCGCGGCGCTGACCGCGGCGCCGGGGACGCCCGCCAGCACATAGCCGATGAACGCGGCCGTCGAGAGCACCGGGCCCGGCGTGAACTGACCGATGGCGATGGCGTCCAAGAGTTGCTGCTGCGTCAGCCAGCCGTTCGTATGCACAAGCTCGTCTTCCAGAAAGGCGACCAGCACGTAGCCGCTGCCGTAGAGAACGCTGCCGACCTTCAGAAAGAAGAGCCCGAGCGCGCCCAGCGTCAGGGCCGGGACCGTCGATGCCGCGACGAGCGCGGCCCACTTCAACGCTGAAGACGGCGAAAGTTCGGCCCAAGGGAGATCGAAGCGGCTGTCCGGCAAGGCCAATAGCGCCGCGGCGGCGCGCAATCCACCCGTCCCCCGCAGGGCAGCCATGCCCAGCACGCCGCCCGCGACCAGCGACCATACCACCGGCGCGCCAAAATAGACGGCAACCGCCACGGCGATGCCGATGATGCCGAGAACGACGCGCGTTTGCAGCGCGGCTTGCGGCTTCGAAGCCGTCCGTCCCAACCGCCACAACGCGCCGAGGATAACCGCCAGCACGGCGGGCTTTATCCCCATCAACAAGGGCTGGACGGCCGGCAACATGCCGAATTTCAGGTAGACCCAGGCCAGAAGAGTCGAAAGCACGACCGCCGGCAGCACGAAGGAGATGCCGGCGGCGAGCAGGCCCGGCCAGCCGGCCCGCTGGTAGCCGACATGGATCATCATTTCGGTGGAATTGGGGCCGGGGATCAGATTGGTGGCCCCAACCAGGTCGAGGAAATGGTCGCGGCTCAGCCATTTGCGGCGCGTCACCGCCTCATCCTCCAGCATGGCAATATGGGCGGCCGGTCCGCCAAAGGCGATGACGCCCAACTTGCCGCAAAGTCGAATTACCTCGCCAACGTTTCCCGTCGCCACCTTCAGTCTCCGATCACCCTTAGGTGCAGGCCCGGCCGCCTGGCCGGTCGTTAATTTGACTGGAACTGCACGCGCATACGATTCGTTGAGAGTTCATCATTGTTTTGTCGGAATCAGACGGAAATGTACCGAAATGCGCTCTGTCTGTCAACGCAATATCCCCGGCAGGTCCATATGACAGCTCGTTTTCAGGATCACTTTCAGTCCTGTCACTGCGGCTCCTGGGATCTACCCGGCCGCGTGCTTCGAAGTGGAAAGTGCCAGCCGGGCGAGCCCTGCCGGCCCGACCGGCGCGGCAGCCGGACATTGACCAATGCCTGCGATCGCCATATACTTTTAAGTTGGACTTGCTGTCAGCAGTACGCCATCGTTCCCCTTGCACCGTTTGTGAGGCAGCGGCGCAGCCATGTTGAACCGACTTAGCGCTTTCTGGAACCGATTTGGAAGGCCCGGATTGGGACGCATTGAGCAGGCGTTCCTGGCCGGCTTGCGGCCGGGCCTGCGCGCGTCCAGCCGGATGCTCGTCTCGGCGCTGCTTGGCATCGTCGGCGTAGCCGCGGCCGTCTCGATCGCGCTTTTTGCCGGCGGGACTGATGGCGGTGGAAGCAAGTATGTCCCCTCCTCAGTTCTTTGGCAGCCGCTTGCGGCGCAGGAGAGAGTTCGCAGCGGCTGGCTGACGCTTGCGCTCGATTCGGCGCTACCGGAGCGCTATTTCCACCAGCTGCTCTCGCTGGTCGTCGAACTTGAAGCGATCGAGGCCGACGGGGTGCGCAAGACGGTCTACCTGCTCGATCAGCCGCGCAATGCCGACGTGCAGATCCAACTGGCTCCCGGCACAGAACAGGCCAAAGGTGTGCTGTATACACGCTTTATGGCGGCGGTCGCCCCTTTTTCCACGGTCCAGGATGATGTCTCGATCGCGGAGTTACTGCTGCGCTGGCAGGGCCGGGGCGGCGGGCCCCTGATTGTCGAGGCCGATTACGTCTCCGAATTGGAGGTGGTTTTCGGTGAAGAGGCGGACGTCTCTGTGCATTTTGCCAGCAGCAGTTCTCTTCCCGCTCAGCTGGAAGCGACTGCCGGCGCCATCGCGATTGTACCCTTCGAGAACCTGACGCCGGTCCTGAAGGTCCTGCATCTGAATGGCATCAACATTTTGAGCAATTCCTTCAGCGCGACGGCCTATCCACTTACGGTTGTCGTAGCTGTGACCGGCACGGATGGCGAGACGATTGCGGACGCCATGCGCCGGCATATCACCCAGCCGACAAACCGCAATTCTGAAGAGCTGACGACCCTGGTCATGACCGGCGTCACCGCGATGGCCCGCGTCACCGCGGCACGCATGGACGCAAACGGTTTCGACTACCCGGCCCGGGTCATAGCGCCGACGCTGCGCGCGGCAGACATCACGCATGCCAGCAATGAGGTGCCCTTCCTGCAAGATTGTGTCGCCGACCCTTCGCTGAACAACATGATCTTGTGCAGCGACCCAGAGTATTGGGCTGCGCTGGCGGCGATCGGGACCGATATCGTCGGCCTGAGCGGCAACCACATCAACGATTTCGGGCGGGACGGCGCGCGCGAGTCGATCGGCTGGTTTCGCCAGAACGGGATCCAGATCTACGGGGCCGGCCTGAATGAGAAGGAGGCCTGCACGCCGCTGTTGATGAGCCACAACGACAACACTTTTGCCTTCATCGCGGCCCTGGCGCACCATCCGACCTTCGCCTGGGCGACTGCGGACGAGCCGGGTGCATGCTACTATTTCGACAACAAAGAGAAGATTTTTGCATTGATCGAGTTGCTGCGCAGGCAGGTCGACGTGATCGCGGTCGAACTGCAATACGAGGAGAGCTACAACCCCGGCCCGCTGTCACGGCAGGTGCGGGATTTCCGCGAGCTGAGGGCAGCCGGCGCCGACATCGTCACCGGCGTCCAGAGTCACGTGCCCCAGGCGATGGAGCCGTATGGGTACGCGGGTGAAGAGCCCGGCATCATTGTCTACGGCTTAGGCAATCTGTTCTTCGATCAGATGTGGAGCTGGCAGACGCGCACGTCGCTGATTGCCCGCCACACGATCCACCAGGGCCGCGTGATCAACACCGAAATCCTGACCACTGTGATTGAGGACTATGCGCAGCCCCGTTGGACGACGGAGGCCGAACGAAACGATATTTTGCGGCAGATCTTTGTGGCTGTGCCGGCGCGCTGAGGATGCCGGCCGGCTAAGGTTCAGATCGAATCTCGCCTCGTGTATGTGACCCCGCGAACGCCGTACTCCCCGGCCTGACGCAAAAACTCCTTGTACGGCTGACAGATCTTGCGGACGCTCTTCCCGGTTATATCAAACAGCGAGGCAATCTCCTCGTAAGAGAGTGGATTGCGCGCGCGCACGCCCAATGTCAGGATCGCATCGTCAACGGGATCGGCGAGCCGGTCGGCGCCGTTCACGACCTGCTGTCTGCGAAAAGAGTCGCGTCCGCTGTTCCCGAAGGCGGCATCTTCCCACATGCCGCGCGGGCGCACCGCCTGTCTGTCCGACTGCCCGGTGTAGACGAGCCCGGGACCGTCATCGCCTGCTGCGCGCAAGAACGCCTCGTACGGCTGGCAGATCTTGCTGACTTCGTCACGCGCTATGCCGAACAGCGACGCGATCTGCGCGTGCGGCAGCGGATCGCGCATACGCACGCCGAGTGTCAGAATCGCATCGTCTACGGGATCCGGCAAGCGAACCTTGCCGCGAACGGTCTCTGCCATGGACGGATTGTCGGAGCCCACACAGCACCTCCTGATGCGGGAAGTATTGCAACCACCTATCCGTTGGTGTTCGGCTCTGCCCTACTTTGACCGCTGCGTTATCTCGCGACGGAACTGCATCAACGCAGAGACAGGACATCCTGCCTGACAGGGTCAAAGACGCTGGTTGAGGGGCGCGGTAAACGGCGGCGCGCAGAGAACAGGTCAGCCGGTCGACTTGGCGGCGTAGTTACGCTTGAGCGTCTGAAGCAGGACGCGTCCCGGACCGCGCAGATTGGTCATGAACAGCCCTTCGCCGCCGAACAGAGCTCGCCGGCACCCGCCGACACCGCGGATGTCATAGTCGACTTCGGCCGAGAAGGCCGCCAAATTGCCGGTGCTGACGAGCATCTCCTCACCCGCGGCCATCTGGCGCTCATAGAAGTCACCGCTGCCATGCACGAGCGCCTTGCCCACGCCGGAGATCGTCTGCAGGAAGAGACCGGCGCCGCCAAAAAGCGCGGCACCTGCGCGGCGCGCGACCGTAACCGTGATGTCGACGTTCTCGCCCCAGGCGGCCACAAAGGAGCCGCGCGTCGTCGTCACCGCGCCGTCGCCTTCCAGGTCCCATATTTCCAGGTGACCGGGCGCATTGGCGGCCAACAGCGCGTGTTGGTCCTCGGCCTGCGATTCCAGGTAGGTGAGGGCGATGCCTTCGCCGGACAGGCTGCGCCGCACCGCGCCGCCGGCGCCGCCCGGCACGCGCAAACTCCACTGCAGGCCCGAAGTGTAGGCCATCAACGCCCCCTTGCTCACCCAGGCATACTCACCCGGCGTGAAGTCGAGGCGAACCGACTGGGCAATTTCGCCACTGATGCTATACTTCATTGCGATTCTCCTGTCGCGCCGCTTTCGGTCCCACCGGCCGGCCACACGCGCTGGGCGGTGAGCGAAGGCCGGAAACCGGGGCGCAATTCAATATCCTCTCTCTTCGGTCCGGAAGGAAATGCTCGAACCATGTCGAAACGCAGAGCGAAACGGGCGAACGCCGTCCCCGCCAGGAAGGCAGGACCGCGCCTCGTTTACTCGACGGACCCGGACCCTGTTCCTGAACAGACCCCGCCGGAAAGTCCCAGGAATCCGGCTGCGCCCTTTGCCGTACAGGGAGCGCAGCCGGTGCGCGTCCACCTTGAGCGGAAAGGGCGCAAAGGGAAGACCGTATCGATCATCTCCGGCATAAAGAGCCCCGATGTCGGCAGACGCGCCCTGGCGAAACATTTGAAGGACAAGCTGGGCTGCGGCGGTGCGGTCAAGGGCGCGGAAATCGAAATCCAGGGCGATCAGAGGCAGCGGCTGGTCGCGCTGCTGAACGAACTGGGCTACCGCGCAAAGTCCAGCGGTCATTGACGGCTGCGTTCAGCGCAGGTTGCGGCCAATGCTCGTTCCGCTCTCCACAATGTTGCTGTTGTCGTAGGCGTCGGCACGGCTGAACGGGTGGACCACGACGTTGCGGCCAAGCCTCGTTTTTGCCGGAACCACGCTGCCCTTGCCAACCAGCGTCAGGCCGGTGTTGAGCCGGGCCGACAGGTCGGCGTTGGGCCTGTTGTCGTCGGAGTGACCCACGCGCGCGTCCTGGCAGATTCGTACCTGCCTGTCCACAACGCAGCGTTCGACAACCGCGCCGGGTTCTATGATCGAATCGTTGAGGATGACACTGTCGCGCACGAGCGCGCCCTCCCCCACTTGTACGCCGGGAGAGAGAACGCTGTGTTCGACGGCGCCCTCGATCTGGCAGCCATTCGAGAGCATCGCCCCGTTCACAGCCGCGGCCGGCCCCAGCTTGACCGGCGCGCGCCGTTCGCTGCGCGTATGCACGATCCACTCGGGCGCGTAGAGATTCAGCGCCGGCTCCTCCGCCAGCAGACTCATATTGGCGTCCCAGTAGGCCTGCACCGTGCTGGCGTCGGCCCAATAGCCGGGGTAGGTATAGCTGGCGACGTGGCCGCGCGCCACCAGCTCCGGCAGAATATGCTGACCGATGTCGTCGCCGCTGCTGCCGCTCAAAACGTCGACCAGATAGTCGCGGCGGAATATGTACACCCCCATATTGGCTAAATTCTGTTGTGTGCGCCGCGGCTTTTCCTGGAATTCGATGACGCGATTGTCCGCGTCCAGGGAAATAATGCCAAAACGATGGGTCTCATGCCGGCCCACGCGGCGGACGGCGACCGTCACCGGCGCCCCCATGTCCAGATGATGCGCCAGAAAGGGCCGGTAATCCATCAGATAGATATGCTTGCCGGAAAGAATCAGCACGCACTCTTCCCTCTGCTGGAGCACGTAATCCAGATTCCTGCGAATGGCGTCGGCAGAGCCGCGCTGCCAATCACCGTAGGGGCCGCCCCGGTAGGGCTGAAGCAGCCTGACGCCGCCGCTGGAACGGTCGAGGTCCCAGGGTTTGCCGATCCCGATATGATCGTTGAGGCTGCGGGGACGGTATTGGGTCAGCACGGCGACGTTGTGAATGCCGCTGTTGACGCAGTTGCTGAGGGAAAAGTCGATCAGACGGAACTTGCCGGCAAAAGGAACTGCCGGCTCCGAGCGAATCTCGGTCAATACACTGAGGTCGGCATTGTCCGCCCCGGCCATGATCATGGCAAAAGCCCAGGCCATCGTAAACAGCCCCCTATACGGTCTGCCCGTCCTCTACAACGAGGTCGGGCGGAAAGTCCTCTTCAGCGCTGTCACTGTTGACGATTACATTGGCGCCAATACGCACTCCGTCGGGAATGAACGCCCCCTTCCCGACGACCGTCTGCCCGCCGTCCAGCTTGTCAGGGGTCAGAGCATTTGGCCGCGGATCGCCCGACATAGCGGACCCGACCTGCGCTCCGAACCCGACGATGACCTGCTTGTCGATGATGGCCCGGTCGACGCGCGCACCGGGTCCGATCCATGAATCATTCATAATCACGCTGTCCTGCACGACCGCGCCGGGACTGACATAGACGCCGGGGCTGAGAATACTCCTCCTGACATGGCCATGGACTTCACAGCCGTTGGACACCATGCTCTGTATCACCTGGGACTGCGGGCCCAGCTTGGCCGGCGGCCGCTCTTCGGAACGGGTGTGGATCGGCCAGGTGTCCGCATAGAGGTCCAGGGAAGGATTCGCTTCGAGCAGCTCGAGGCTTGTCTTCCAATAGGCATCGACCGTGCCGACATCCACCCAATAGCCGGAGTACGGGTAGGAAAAGACGCGGTCCCCGGCCGCCAGCATGTCGGGAACAACATGCAAGCCAAAGTCGCTGCGGGGGCCGTCGGCGCCCTCTTCCTGCAGACGCTGTGCCAGCACGCGGCTGCTGAACGCGTAGATTCCCATCGAGGCCAGGTTGCCGGTCGGCTGTGCCGGCTTCTCGTGGAAGCGGACGATCTCGCCTTGCGCGTTCGTCTCCATGATGCCGAAGCGGTGCGCCTCCTCGATTGGCACTGGCATGACGGCGATCGTCAGATCGGCGCCTTTTTCGTGGTGAAACGCCAGCATCGGGCCGTAGTCCATCTTGTAAATGTGGTCGCCGGAGAGAATCAGTGCCGTGTCGGCGCCGTTCTCTGAAAGGAAGTTCAGGTTCTGCAGGATCGCATCGGCTGTGCCGGCGTACCAGTCCTGCGCCCCGCGGCCCTGGTAGGGCTGCAGCAGGCGTATGCCCCCGTGCTGACGGTCCAGGTCCCAGGGCTTGCCGATTCCGATATGCTCGTTGAGACTGTGCGGGCGGTATTGCGTCAGTATCCCGACCGTATAGAGGCCGCTGTTGACACAGTTACTGATCGTAAAGTCGATGATACGGAACTTGCCGGCGAAGGGTACGGCGGGCTTGGCCCGCTCCTCGGAGAGGACGGTCAGGCGGGTACCCGCGCCGCCGGCCAGAATCATTGCAACCGTTCCCATAAATGCCGTCCGATACAGTTTCTGCGCGGCGCTCCGATCGTCGATCAGCCTTTTGCGAAATATCATATCTGAAAGAGCATGAATGCCAAATTGCAGCGCGACCCTGTAGCCGGCGGCAGTCCTCATCTTTTGGGGGGCGGAGTTGGACGATAAAGCCTGATTCTCTATACTTGATTCCTGAGTCTCAAAGAGAAACAACCTGTTGCAGCAGCGCGCGCGTCCGCAGTCCGTCAGCCTCTGAACAACTTGACTCTGAAAAGGCGGGCCCTCTTACCCGGGTAACAAGCGGGCACCGACCCCCTAGTCTGATGACCGAACCGTTAACATCCTCACAGCGACAGGGCAGTGGGGCCGTGTTGAAGAATCCCGATCGATTGCGCCTCTCCTTCGCGACTGCTGGGATCCTGGTCGCATTGGCGCTGGTGGTCGCGGCGCTGCGCTTCTATCGCCTCGGCGACATTCCCCCGGGGCTCTACCATGATGAAGGCGCGCATGGCGTAGACGCCCTGCGAGTGTTGAAGGGGGAACATGCCGTCTTCTTCCCGGAAAACAATGGACGCGAAGGACTCATCGTCTATGCGGTTGCTCCGTTCGTCGCTCTTTTGGGGCGGACGATGCTGGCTCTCCGTCTGCCGATGGCCCTGGCCAGCGCCGGCACGGTCTTTGCCCTCTTCTGGTTGGGGCAGGTGCTCTATGGAAAGGACGAGGAGAGCGGACGGCCCACTCCTTGGCGAGGCCTGTTGATTGGCGGCGTGGCGGCGGGACTGCTCGCGGTCTCTCTCAGCCAGACCATCCTCGGACGCAACGCGTTTCGGATCAATCTGTTGCCTCTGACGCTCACTCTGTGCCTGGCCCTGCTTTGGTCGGGGTGGAGACAGCGGGGCGGGTGGCGCGTCGGGCTGGCAGGCGCGTTCGCAGGGCTCTCCCTCTACACCTATATGCCGGCGCGTGTCACGCCAATTCTGTTCCTCCTCTTTGGCGTCACTTTAGTGGCGCCCTTTCGCCCGGGCTTCAGCGACAGGTTGCGAGCCGAACTGCCTAGAATCGGCATCTTCCTGGGGGCCGCCGCGTTGGTGGCTGCACCAATTCTCATCTATTTCGCTTTGCATCCGGACCAGTTTTTGCTGCGCAGCAGCCAGCTGTGGCTCTTCGATCCTGGACGCAGCCACAGCGATCCATGGGGCAAGTTTTTGCGGAATGTATGGCTACATTTCCTGGCCCTTGGCTTTCGCGGCGACTTGAACTGGCGCCACAACCTTCCAGGCCAGCCGCTGTTGAATCCATGGGGAGCAGTTTTTTTCCTGGTGGGTGTCGGCGCGGCCATCTGGCGCTGGCGGCGGCCCGCTAACCGCCTGTTGCTCCTGTGGCTGGGGCTGCTGGCCCTGCCGGCAACGCTTGCATTTGAGGGTGTGCCTGCCTCCAACACGATTCGAATGTTCGGCGCCACAACGGCCATCTATCTGCTCGCTGCCGTCGGTATGTGGGAGTCGTATTTTCTGCTGAGACAGCGCTGGCCCGACCTGGCTGCGCGCGCAGGCCTGTTCTCCGGGAAACATAGAGTCAGGGCGGCCATTGCACTCGGCGCGTTGCTCTGCGGATTGATTTTGGGGCAGGGCGTGTTCAGCTACCGCACCTACTTTGAGAAATGGGCGAAGGCGCCCGAGCTGTACTTGGCCTATCACGTTGAATGGGGGGAATTGGCCCAGGCGCTGAACGCACTCCCGTCCGACGGGAAGATGGTTTACCTGGTGCCCCGAGTCGAACCACGCGGGTACTATAGTTTGGAATACCTGTATCGCGGCGCGGCGACAATCCACGTAGCGAATCCGCTCCTGCCCTATATGCCCCAGGAAGTGGAAGCAAAGCTGTCGGCCACCAAAGACCTGTCAACCGCAAAAATCCTGGACTGGAATGCCCCTCCGTGGCATGGAGATAGAGAGGAACTAATTGCAACTCTTGTGAGCAGGTACGGGCGTTACGTAAGCAGCGAGGAACATGCCGGCCTTCGGATACACACCTTCTCCGATATTACATTCGACCGCCCCTGGACATTTTATGAGCAGCTGGAACCTCTGACCATCATTTATGATGGCGGTATCACTCTGCTGGGGTTCGCCTTGGGCCAGGGTGGACGGCAACTCCCGGCCCAGGAGATCGTCAACCTGGGAACCGATCGCTCAATGTGGGCTGCACTGCAGCTGCGGACCGCCCCGGGGCTGGAAACTGATTATGTGATGTCGCTGCGTCTCCACGATGCCGGCGGCGCGAGGGTCTTCCAGGAAGATGAGATCCTGCTTGACGCCCGCTACACCTAGGTACCAGCCGGTGGAAGGTGGAGGAACCGGTCGATAATCTCTTCCATCTTGAACTGCCAGCCGACCTCGCCGCCGGAGAGTACGAGTTGAGGCTGGTTATCTACGAGTCCGATACGAGAAAGCCGACCGCCCAACTCGATGTCTGGAATACGGAAATCGTCCTGGCCCGTCTGCGCTTGGCGGAAAGCCAGTGACGGGCGCGCGTCCAAGTCGGCCCAGGCTCCCCGGAGTTAACTCTACCCGATTGATCGGCACACCTGTCCTTGATTGAGTCCACCCTTCTGCTGCGAATTCAATGAAAACGAATGACTGACATGTCATCTTCAGCGCGGCGTCCGGCAGAAGCGACCGGAGCAGAAAGCAACAGTGGCATTTCCTACGCAGTGGCGACAGGTGCAATCCTGCTCGCCCTGGCCTTGGCGGTCTTTGTTCTGCGCCTTTACCGCCTCACTGAAATCCCACCGGGGATCTTTTACGACGAAGGGGCGCACGGCGCAAACGCTCTCCAGGTGCTGCGAGGCGAGCACACCGTCTTTTTTCCCAGATTCAGCGATGGCCTGGAAGGACTGAGCGCCTATGCCGTTGCCCTGACAACGACATTGCTGGGGCGCGGCGTTCTGGCGATTCGTCTGCCAACGGCCCTGGCCAGCGCGGGCACGGTCTTTGCCGTCTTCTGGTTGGGGAGGGCGCTCTTTGGAGAAGATGAGAACGGGAATACCATCCCGTGGCGCGGACTATTGGTCGGCGGTGTCGCGGCCGGTCTGCTGGCCTTTTCTCTCAGCTATACCATCATCGGGCGACACGTTTTTCGCGGCAACTTTCTGCCTCTCTTGCTCTGTCTCTCTCTTGCCTTACTGTGGGAAGGATGGAGGCAGCGCGGCCTTCACGGCGGGGCCTGGTGGAGGTACGCAATGGCGGGTGTGTTCCTCGGATTGGTCCCGTACACCTATATCGCCTCCCGTTTCGTACCCGTTCTCTTTCTCTTGTTTGGGCTGAGCTTTTTGCTTCCCTTCGGCTCTGGCAGATGGCAGGCGGTGCGGGCCGAGTTGCCCCGGCTGGGCCTCTTCCTGGGCGTAACCGCGCTGATCGCTGCCCCCATCCTCCTCTATTTTGTTCTGCATCCCGAACACTTTTTCCTGCGCAGCAGGCATCTCTGGGTCCTCGATTCACACTACAACCTGGGAGATCCAACGCGAACAGTGCTGGACAACATCTGGCTGCATCTGTTGGCCTTCGGCTTTCGCGGAGATCCGCACTGGCGGCATAACTTCGGCAACCAGCCGCTGTTGAACCCGCTGGAAGCGATCCTTTTCTGGTTTGGCGTTGGGACAGCGCTATGGCGCTGGCGACGGCCCGCCTACCGTCTGCTGCTTCTCTGGCTGGGCGTGATGCTTCTGCCCCCCATGCTGGCGCGGGATGATCTCGTGCCGCATTATCTGCGCATGATAGGCGCGGCGCCGGCCGCCTATCTGCTCATTGGCGTCGGCGTGTGGGAGATATTGCAGCTCCTGCGGATGCGGACCCAGGCCCTGGAGGCGCGCACTTTCTCAATCGCTGCGGCGGGCGTTATCGGCATTGCTCTTTTGGTCCAGGGAGTGCTCACTTATCGTACTTTTTTCCACAGGTGGGCGGCTATCCCCGATCTGTATGAGCGATACGAGTCAGAGTTGACAGACGCGGCCGGCGTGTTGAACGAGCAGCCGTTTACAGAGGGAGCTGTCTACATTATTCCCTACAGGGTCGATGGTCACCCCAGCTTCGAATACCTGTACCAGGGCGCGGCGCCAGCCCACATCGTTCATGCCAGGAGTCCCGACCTGGCGCCCAAGGTCAGAACATTGCTGGGAATGATGGAAGATCTGGTACAAGTGAAGGTAATCGATTGGAAGGAGGATTCTTCCTGGACCGGAGATGTAGACCAAAACTTCCTCTTTCTTCTCAGCAAGTACGGCCGCCACCTTGGCAGCGACGAGTTCGCCAGGTTTTGGATTCATACCTACACCGACATCGCGCTGGACCAACCCTGGACATTTTATGAACACCTGGAACCGCTAAACGTCCGCTACGACGGCGGAATCGGACTTCGCGGCCTCGCCCTGGGCCAGTTTTTGCGGCAGATGCCCTCGCAGCAACGGCTGGTGCTGGAGGGGGCTCGTCCGCTCTGGGTAGCCCTGCAGTGGGAGACTACGCGCGAATTAGCGACCGACTTTGCAATTTCCCTCCGGCTCTATGACAGTGAGGGAGCAATGGCCTGGCAGAGAGACGCTGTGCTGGGAAACGCGAACCTTATGCGCACCAGCGGTTGGTGGACTGGCGAAATCGTCGACACCCTGTTTCACCTGGACTTTGCGGAGAGCCTCGATCCCGGCGATTACGAACTGCGGCTGGTTGTTTACGACGCTGAAACGCTAACGCCGACTGTAGAGATCGATGTCTGGAAACCCGAGTTTGTCCTGGCGCGGCTGCGTTTCGGCCGCCGCCAGTGACCGCCAAGCGCAGCCGGCGAAAGACAGTTCAGCCTTTCGGCCCATCCAGGGCGGTCAGTTTGGAGACCGGAGCCCCAGCCGGATGAAGTGGCGGACTTTTCCCTGCTGCCAGCAGCCTGTGAGAAGGGCAGGGCAATCGCATCTAAGTCTGGACGCCAAGATAACCCACAGAGGGCACCCACAAGGGGTGCCCCTACCAATTGTCATTCGTTTTCGGCTGACAAACCGATGTCCGGTCGCCGAAAACCTTAAGAATTCGCGACCGCGCACTATGATTTGCACTGTTCTCGGCGTTTTTCCGGAGTTGGGCTCGAATCAGGTAGTGTCGCGGGGTCTTGACCCAATTAGATGCAATCGCCCTGGTGAGAACAGACGAATTATTGAGTTTTCGGCGGGAATTTCTATACTTGAGTATCGGGTTCCGATTCATCTGTCCCGGTGATCCGGTAATCCGGCCTTACAGCCCCCAGTGCGACTCAGTTTACGCGCAGGGACAGCCCAACGGCAACGCGTATTGCGTGTGGCGCGGCGGCATTGCGCCATTTCCTGGAGGCGCCCGCCTGGCTGGACTTGGAACGCAAGAAAATGACCTCTATGTTGAAGCCCGTCGCCGCGGACCGGGACGGGAACGCAACCGCTGATGCCAGCCGGAAAGTTGCCGGCGACACCGAGTCAGAATATAGCGAACGCCGCTGGATCTTGTTGACTGCCTGGGTCATTCTGATTGCTTTGGCGCTGGTCGTCGTGATGCTGCGTCTGCAGCGGCTGGACGAAGTTCCAGCGGGCCTCAACAGAGATGAAGGCATTGACGGCGCGCTGGCTCTGCGCGTTCTGAAAGGCGAACATGCTGTCTTTTTCCCGGTAGACCAGGGTCGAGAACCTTCCGCCATCTACGCGTTAGCGCTGTCTACTTCGCTCCTCGGACGCAATTTGCTGGCAATGCGTCTGCCCACAGCCCTGGGCAGCGCTGCAATGGTATTTGCCCTATTCTGGATGGGACGGCTGCTCTTCGGCAGAGACGAAAGAGGCCAGGCCACCCCTTGGCGGGGCTTGCTGATAGGCGGGGCCGGCGCCGGTCTGATGGCGGTATCCATGAGTCAGACGATCATCGGCCGGACATCCTATAACAAGATCACCCACATGCCGCTTCTCCTTGTCCTGTGTATCTCCCTGTTGTGGTGGGGATGGGACGGCAGCAGAAACAGGCCCGCGTCGGACGGCGTGAACGCGGATGGCAAGCAAAGCTGGTGGCGAGTGGCGCTGGCGGGGGTGTGCGCTGGGCTGCTGCCTTACACTTATATACCGGCCCGTTTCACTCCTTTCCTATTTTTTCTCTTTGGCATGAGCTTTCTTCTCCCTTGGGGCGGCCTGTCAGACCAAAGGGAGATGAGCGGGGAGCAATCTCGTCTCCCTCGCCGCGCCCTGCTCGCGGCTCGCTTGCGGCTTGCGTTGCCGCGTGTCGTCCTTTTTGCGGGTGTAGCCGGCCTGGTTGCGGCGCCTATCCTGATCCACTTTGCACTGCATCCCGAACACTTTCTCATGCGCAGCAGCGCGGTCTGGCTCCTGCGCGAGGGAGAGGGGAGCTTAATCGCGGCCTTGCTGGCAAACGCCTGGGATCACCTGTTGGCCTTCGGTTGGCGCGGCGACCCGAACTGGCGGCACAACTTCGCGGGTCGGTCCATGCTGAACCCTGTGGAAGCGCTCTTTTTCTGGCTGGGCGTCGGTCTGGCCTTGTGGCGCTGGCAGCGCCCCGCCTACCGTTTGCTGCTCCTGTGGCTGGGCGTCCTGGTGCTGCCGGCCATGCTCTCCAGGGATGAGAACGTGCCTCACTTCCTGCGCATGATGGGGGCAACGCCGGCCGTCTACCTACTTGCAGGAGCCGGCCTGTGGGAGGCTTGTCAATTCATCTGGAAGCGAGCGACTGCCATACCGATGCCCGCCGCGCGCAGCCTGGCAAAGGTGAGGACGCCGGCTGCGATCTTGCTGGGGGGCGCAGTTGGCGGAATGATCCTGGTCAAGAGCGTATTGACCTATCGAACATACTTCCAGGTATGGGCGGGTTCCCCCGAAATCTACAGGATGAATGAGACTGAGTGGACAGAATTGGCCCACACGCTTAACGCGCGACCGGCCGGGAATGGTCTGGTCTACCTGGTCCCGTACGAAATCAGCGAAATGTTCAGTTTCAAGTACCTCTACCACGGAGGCTCGCCGGCTGACGTAATTCCCGCGGCCATGCCCTATGTTCCACAAGAAATCAGAGGAACATTGTTGAGTTCGGACGGCCTGGCTGCCGTTGGAATTATAGACTGGAAAAACGATAGAATTGGCGGGGACGCGAGCGCAGAGGAGCACATTTCGCTTCTACTCGACAAGTATGGAAGTTACCTGGGCAGCGACGAGTTCGACAACTTTCGAATTCACACCTACACCGACCTCAAACTGGATCGACCCTGGAGCCTCTATGAACATCTGGAGCCGCTTGAACTCTTCTACGACGACGGCAACGCTCTCGTAGGGCTCGCAATGGGACAGGGTGAGACGCAACTCTCAGCGCTGCAGCCAGCCAGCCTGATTGCAAATCGCCCTGTTTGGATCGCCCTGCGGTGGCAAGCCGGCGCGGGAATCGCGGTCGATTCCTCGATATCGCTGCGACTGCACAGTTCGGGGGGAGGAATGGTTTACCAAAAGGACGCTCCGCTGCTGGACGCAAACCACAGACGAACGAGCGGCTGGGCAAAGGAGATGATGGTAGACACACTCTTCCAAATCGATCCCCCTCCCGATCTCGCTGCCGGTGATTACGAATTGAGACTGGTCGTATACGACTCTGTAACACTCAGGCCGGCGGTTGAGACCGGGCTTGGAAAGCCGGAATCGGTGCTGGCGCGCCTGCGGTTGGCGGAAAGAGAGTGACAGACGCGCCCTTCGTTGTTCGTTGCGAACAGTTCAGACGGTCAGCCTGCAGCGGGCAGCGCTAGCAGGAGAGTCCAGTGAGGGTCCTCGCACCCGAAATGCTTGTCCAAAGCTTATGCCTGTATCGGCTCGTTTGAAGGGGCGATCCGCCGGCTGCACCAGGTCAGAGGGAAAGGCAGGGCGGCCCGTCGTCTTGATGACTGCGGGCATCCTGCTGGCCCTTACTTTGGCGGTTGGTTTGCTTCGCCTTTACCGGTTGACCGAAATTCCGCCGGGCCTCACGCTTGATGAAAGCGCTCATGGCGTAGATGCTCTGAACGTGTTAAGCGGTGAGCACGCCGTCTTCTTCCCCGGAAACAACGGCCGCGAAGGTCTAATGGTTTATGCGGTCGCTTTGACGACAGCGCTTTTGGGTCCGACAATGCTGGCTCTGCGCCTGCCTGCGGCTCTTGCCAGCGCCGGCACGGTCTTCGGCATCTTCTGGTTAGGGCGGATGCTCTTTGGCGGCGATGACGAGTGCGGGCAGGCAACCCCTTGGCGCGGTCTGCTCGTCGGCGGCGTGGGCGCGGGTCTTCTGGCCGCTTCTCTCGGCCTGACGATCATCGGACGCACGGCGTACAGGGCCAACTTTCTGCCAATGCTTCTCTGCTTTTGCCTGGCCCTGCTGTGGCGAGGATGGAGCCAGCGAAGCTGGGCGCGGCTCGCGCTTGCGGGCGTGTGCGCGGGGTTGTTGCCCTACTCCTATATCGCGGCGCGTTTTGGGCCTTTTCTGTTTCTCTCCTTGGGCGCAGGCTTTTTGATTTCATGGAGCATCGGTGAGCGGGAGAGGTGGGACACAAGAATCCCTTTTGTGCGTCGACTTTCTCGATTCGCCGCGCACTTGTGGACTGGCTATCTGAAAGATCATCTGCCTCAGGCGCTTCTGTTCGCAGGCGTATCCCTGCTGGTGGCCGCGCCGATTCTGGTCCATTTTGCTCTGCATCCTCAACATTTCTTCATGCGCAGCGATCAGTTGCTGGTCTTTCACCCGGGGCAAGATCAGGCCGACCCACTGCGTGCCTTCCTGGAAAACATCTGGAGCCATATATCTGTCTTTGGCCTGCGCGGCGACCGATTTTGGGAACACAACTATCCTGCACAGCCGCTCCTGGCCCCCTGGGAGGCCTGCTTTTTCTGGATCGGTGTGGGGATGTCGCTTTGGCGCTGGCAACGTCCTGCCTATCGTCTGCTTCTTCTCTGGTTGACGCTGCTGCTGCTGCCGGCCGTGCTTGCCAAGGATATCTTCGTTCCAAACACGCTTCGAATGAGCGGCGCTATGCCGGCTGCCTATCTGCTCGCAGGCGTCGGTGTGTGGGAAACCTACCGATTCCTGACCGGACTGATTCTGCGCAAGAATTGGGCCAGATCTGTCTTTGTGCCGGCAATTCTGGTCGGCGCCATGGTTGTGGCACAGGTTGTGCGGACCTATCAGATCTATTTCCAGAAGTGGGCGGTCGCGCCCGAAGTCCACTGGATATATAAGGCCGAGTGGTTGGAGCTGGTCAGAGAGATGCACGAGCATCGGCCCGATGCGGGTACGGTCTACCTGATTCCCGACGGCCATCGCCTGGCGGACCCGTGGGAGGATTTCAACAGCTACACTTTCGAATACCTCTATCAAGGCGAGGCGCCCGCGCTTCTCTTCCATTCCAGAACGCCCAACCTCGCCCAGAAGATCGGCGCCTCCCTGGCTTCACTCGAGAACCTGTCAACGGTGAAGGCTGTCGAGTGGAAGACCAATCTTGTCGGAACTGCCGCTGAAACGGAGCGGATCACCGTTCTTCTACGCAGGTATGGGCGTTACCTGGGCAGCGACGACTACGACAGTTTTGCGATCCACACTTTTTCAGATGTTTCCTTGGAGCGCGCGTGGACATTCTACGAAGACCTTGAGCGCCTGGTGGTCGCATTCGACGGGGGCATCACGCTCAGAGGATTTGCGCTCGGCCAGGGCCGCGAACAGCTCCCAGCGCGGCAACTGCCCAGTGTCGGAGAGAGGCGTACGCTATGGGCGGCCCTTGTATGGGAGACCGCGGCCGGACTGGATATCGACTATGCGGTATCGCTGCGCTTGTACGGCGGCGGGGGAGGAGAAGAGTTCCAGTACATCAAGGATGCGACGCTACGGAAACCGGACCATACGCGCACCGGAAGCGGAGGGAAGTCAGCGTCATTCGACACGCTCGTTCAACTCGATATCCCGGCCGACCTCCCGCCCGGCGAATACGATCTGCGGTTGCTCGTCTACAATGCCGCCACGTTGGAACCGATTTACTCGCCAGGGGAAGCGGAGCCGGAGGTGGTCCTGAAACGCCTGCGGCTGGTGAAATCTCAGTGACGGGAGCGGGAACGCAAGCGCCTTTTGCCAACGCGGCAACGTGCCTGAGACGTTTGCGGCGGAACATCAGGCCGACGCGCTCTATCCAAGACCTGTGGGAGGGGTTGGGGTCAGACATACAGCTGGGAGACCCGGTTGCAGTAAGGCCGGCCGTCGCCTGCGATAGTGGTAAGTCCCCCTCCGGGCTCGAATCGGTACGGGATGTAAATCAACTGTCCGCGTGAGAGCCGCTCACCTGGAGAAAGAAACGAAATCCGTTGCTGCAGAAGGCGTGGAGGACCGCCCCCGATTGGATGCCGACTGTCGGAGCTCGGTGTGCAACCACGATGCGGGAACAGCTTCATTCAACCAGGACGATGATTTCCTGCTGGAACGCTGTATCACGAAGACAGGCCAGGAAAAAGGGGCGGGCCGATCGGCAATCTGAAGTGTGGACGACAACCTATGAGCAGGCTTCACACACGATCAAGAGGGCGATGGCGGGGAAAGTATCAGGGTGACGGGCAGTTGGATTCTGCTGTTGTAATCTCTATACTTAACGATTGCGTCTCAAAGTGCGCCTCAACATTGGGAGGCGTCTGACCCAAATCTTGATCAGACCGGAAAGGTGAGGTGAGCGGCGGGCGCCTTCCATTCCAAGAGACTCTTGCCTGGCAGCCTATACCAATTGCGAATTCGAATGTCAGAAAACAGGGAACGCCTCCTCCTGCGGGTGGCGGCGGGAGGGATTCTGCTCATATTGGCGCTGGGCGTACTGAGTCTGCGCCTTCACCGTATACCGAACTACCGCAGGGGATTCAAAGCGATGAAGGACCGGACGGCGTGTATGCCCTGCAAGTCTTGCAGGGGGAACACGGGGTTTTCTTTCCGGAAGCGGCCAGTGGCCGCGAGTGGATGGGCGTCTATGCGATAGCGCTTACCACTTCCGCGTTGGGGCGCTCGATACTGGCATTTCGTTTGCCAACGGCGCTGGCAAGCGCGGCAACGGTCTTTGCCGTTTTTTGGCTGGGCCGGCAGTTATTCGGTCGGGATGGGAGCAGCCGGCCCACTCCTTGGCGCGGCCTCTTGATTGGTAGTATCGGCGCGGGCTTGCTCGCAGTATCCCTCGGCCAGACCATCATCGGACGCGCCTCGCTGCGCGCCAACTATCTGCCGCTCTTTCTCACCCTCTGTTTCGCGCTGCTATGGTGGGGCTGGTCAGAACCTGCAGTGAAGCGAAGCTGGTGGCGCATCGCATTGGCCGGTCTTTGTGCCGGACTGCTCCCTTATACCTATATCCCGTCCCGATTCACACCCTTCCTCTTTTTCCTTTTCGGCCTGAGTTTTCTATTCCCGCTCCGTCCGGGAACGAAAGAATTTTTGCGCGCCGGATTGCCACGGGCTGCCATTTTTGTCGGTGTGACCTCCCTGGTGGCGGCGCCGATTCTCATCTATTTTGCAATCAACCCTGAGCATTTTTTTATTCGGAGCAGAGAGGTCTGGCTGCTGCGTGAAGGGGAGGGGACACTTTGGGGCGGTCTTCTACGCAACGCGTGGGAGCACCTGCTGGCCTTCGGATTCCACGGCGACCGCCGCGAGCGATATAACTTCGCCGCCCTGCCGATGCTGAACCCATGGGAAGCGCTCGCCTTCTGGTTTGGCGTGGGGATGGCAGTATGGCGCTGGCAGCGACGTCCCGCTTACCGTCTACTGCTTCTGTGGCTGGTGGTCCTGCTGGCGCCGGCCATGCTTTCCCTGGACTTCGACCTGGGACCCAACACGCTGCGCATGATCGGTGCAGCTCCGGCAGTCTACCTCCTCATCGGCGTCGGCCTGTGGGAGGCCTACGAATTTCTCAGGATGCGGCTATGGCCGTCAACTGCAGCGAATTGGCAGAACGGCGGTTGTGGGAGCTTCCCCGACAATGGACAGGCACGCCGCAAAATCGAGAGCCAGGTCACCGTCGCCCTGGCCGTTCTTGTCGCGGGGCTTGTTGTGCTGCGGGGACTGCGCACGTATCAGACCTATTTCCGCGAATGGGCTGTTACGCCCGCCTTCTATCTGACCTATCAGGGAGAATGGGCCGATGCCGCCCGCATCCTGAGCGCGCAACCGGCCGCCCCGGGAGCCGTCTACCTGCTCCCTTACCGCTTCGATGAGCACTACGGCTTTGAATACCTGTACCACGGCGCTGCGCCGGCCTACGTCATTCGCGCGATTCGACCCGACCTGCCGCAGACGGTCCAGTCCACGCTTGCCTCCATCGAGGACCTCTCCACCGTGAAAGTCCTGGATTGGAACGACAGCCTCGAATGGTCCAGCCAGGGGGACAGGAATCTTGTCACGCTACTCGAAAAGTTTGGACGCTATCAAAGCAGCGAAGCGTTCCCAAACTTTCAGGTCCACACCTATAGCGACATCGCCCTGGACCGCCCCTGGACCTTCTATGGACAGCTGGAGCCGCGGGCTGTCCGGTACGACGGCGGCATCAGCCTCCTGGGACTCGCATTGGGGCAAGGGGAGCAGCAGTTCCCGTCGGATCAAACAATCAGCCTGGAAGGAGGCGGCTCCTTGTGGGTAGCCCTGCAATGGCTAACCGAATCGGGATTGGAGACCGACTTCGCCATATCCCTGCGTCTGCAGAGTGCCGACGGCCAGAATAGTTACCAGTCTGACCATGTCCTGGGCAATTCGACATTCGCGCGTACCCGCCACTGGCGCGCGGACCGGCAGGTCGACACGCTGTTCCACTTTGACCTGCCGGCGGGTCTCGCGCCCGGCGAATACGAGTTCAAACTGATCGTCTACAATACCGAAACAGGTATACCCACTGTCGAGATAGACGTCTGGGAGCCGGAGCTACTCCTTGCGCTCCTTAGACTGCAGTGATCCACCTAGTCGAAACAGTCCCTTCGAACTCCTGAGGCTGATCGCCGCTGGCATGCCGGGCCCTTCCTGCCAACGCATTGTGAACAAGCGCGTCGACCCCGCAATCAGCCGAATGGCCCGCTGGCCCAAGAGTGCGGAGTCTCCATTTCGCTCGCTTGAGGCCATAGCTGCCAGCTTCGCGCGGCTCCCCGCCTGACGCCGGCCCAATGCCCTGCGGCCTTTACACATGCCGGAGATTGACGCATACTTTAGTCTCCGTACGTGCTGTCTCAGGGCTCTTGCACGCTGCTTGCTTTTCGGTCAAGAGCGGAAAGGGACTCGTCCCACATGTCATCTTCCGAGTCGCCGATGACCGCCGACGCGAAGTCACCATCGGAGGGCCGCCTACCCCGGGTCCTCGTCGCTTGGTGTATCCTGCTCGTCCTGGCCCTGGCCGTCCTTGCGCTGCGTTTCCAGCGCTTGAGCGAACTCCCGCCGGGGCTCTACTTCGATGAGGGAGTTCATGGAGTCGACGCCCTCCACGTTCTGCAGGGAGAGCACGCCGTCTACTTCCCGGCCAACAATGGTCGTGAAGGACTGATCGTCTACGCTATTGCCCTTACAACCTCCTTAGTGGGACGCACACTGCTGGCCGTCCGCTTGCCCACTGCCCTGGCTAGCGCGGGCACCGTCTTTCTCGTCTTCTGGCTGGGACAGTTGCTATTCGGGCGAGATGAACGCGGCCGGTCCGCGCCATGGCGCGGACTGATGGTGGGAGGCGTTGCCGCCGGCCTGATGGCGGTTTCCATCGGTCAAACGATTATCGGCCGCGAGGCGCTCAGAGCCAACTTCCTGCCCCTATTGCTTTCCCTGTGCCTGGCCCTGCTCTGGTGGGGGTGGCCGAGGCATGATCAGCCAAACGCGGGAAGCGGCGCCCCTGCCGGACCGGCAGACTCGGGTCTCGAGGCAAAAAAGGTTCGACTGCGAAGTTCGTGGCGTATCGCGCTCGCCGGTGTCTGCGCCGGGCTGCTGCCCTACACTTATATTGCCGCCCGTTTCGCCCCCTTCCTCTTCCTCCTCTTCGGTCTGAGCCTTTTGCTTCCTTTCAGCAGACGTAAAACCGCGACGGATGGAGGCAAGGAAAGAGATCAGTTATTTCACCTCCCCCTCACCAACACTTCCCGGGGTCAGGGCCCACTCGGGCAAAACCTCCCCTTAGTTGCGATTTTCTTGGGGGCAGCCGCACTGGTGGCAGCGCCGATTCTGCTCCACTTCATTCTTCATCCCGAAGATTTCTCTTCTCGCAGTGATGTCCTCTGGGTCTTTCATCCAACTTACAGTAAAGGCGAGCCCCTGCGCGCCCTACTCGAAAACATCTGGACCCACCTCCTCGTATTTGGCTTTCGCGGCGACTCGAACTGGAACTACAACTTCGGCGCCAAGCCGATGCTGAACCCTTTGGCCGCGCTTTTCTTCTGGTTTGGCCTGTGCATGACCCTGTTTCGCTGGCGAAGGCCCGCTTACCGTCTGCTGTTTCTCTGGCTTGGTATTCTGATGCTGCCAACCATGCTTTCCAGAGATTTCATCCCTCCCCCGAACACACTGCGAATGTTTGGCGCAACACCGGCCATCTATCTGCTCACGGGTGTCGGCATGTGGGAAGTCTTCCGCATTACGGGGCAGCGCTGTCTGGCACTGTCCTCACGCGCCGAGCGCGTCTGCCGAGAATACGGGACCTGGCTTGCTATTGCTCTGGGAACGGTGATCGCAGTCTGGATTCTGGTCCAGGGCGTCTCCACCCATCGGACCTACTTTCAGGAGTGGGCAACCACGACCAAGTTCCACAAAGAGTACTATGCGGAATGGACAAGTGCGGCCGAATCACTTAACTCTCGACATCATTCCGATGGCCTGATCTACCTGCTCCCCTACAGATTCATCAGAAACCATGGTTTCGAATACCTTTACCAGGGCGAGACACCGGCCCTTGTCATCCGTGTCAGCACCACCGAAATGGCGCACAATGTCGAATCGGCGCTGTCGGCCGTAGAGAATCTGTCAACTGTGGGCGTGGTGGATTGGGAGGACGAGCTGAGCTGGTCCGGCGATGGTGACGAAAACCTTGTTGCTCTGCTTGACAAATATGGAAAACTCTCGGAAAGAAAGGAGTTCGACAGATTTCAGATCCATTTTTTCAGCGATATCACGCTGGACCGCCAGTGGTCACTGCACGAGTATGTGGAACCACTGTCTGTCGACTACGACGGCGGCATATCGCTGAACGGGCTCGCCCTGGGCCGGGGCAAAACGCAACTGTCCGCTCTGCAGCCGCTCACCGTGGAAGGCGATGACTCCCTGTGGCTACTCCTGCGATGGAAAACCGCCCCCGGATTGGAGATCAACTACTCTATCTCCTTGCGCTTGCATAATGCAGAGGGCGCTATGGTCTACCAGAAAGACATCAACCTGCTCAGCAAGGAGGATACGACAACTGGCGGATGGATCCCCGAAGAACCGGTCGACACGATTTCCAACATTACTGTCCCAACAGATATAGCCCCCGGCGACTACGAGCTGCGGCTGATCGTCTATGATCCACGCACGCTCAAGCCGACGGTCGAACTTGATGTCTGGGAAGCGGAATTGAGCCTGGCCCAGATACGCGTGGCAGCAACACGCTAGCGCCTACACTCATTCTCTCTGCAGCCCCACAGTTGATACATGCCTCACTTCCCTCTCTCGCGCCGCGCCCGCTGCCCACAACACCCAAAGACTTTCGAGAGTGCCTGCTCCCATACCGACCCTTTGCGGACTGTTATCGATTTCCGCTGGGGTTGATCGCTAACTTTCATTTCAGATTCACTCGTTCTTGAGCTTTTTCACACAAACAGCTATACTCTATTTTTGGCTGCGGACATTCGGTTTATCGGTGCCGCTCCCCGATGGCGGCGGCCGCACCCGTTGCAGTTTGATGCAGACGCCTCGTCTGCCTTTCCGGGAGGAGGAACACGTGCTGTTGCGAAGGACCCAAACCGCATCGTTCTGGCGTGACCAGTTCAGCGTTTCGAATGAAGACCTGGACTTCATCCACGGCCTGATTCTGGACGCAGAGTCGCCGATGACCACCAGCCAGCTGGCTTTGCATCTGATCCGGGAGTACCAACGCCGCGAGACGGCGCGGATGGAATCCGAGCTCAAGAAAGGTACCGTTTACCAGCCCGGAAATGACTATTCAGTGGGGCAGACGCTCATCTTTCCGGCCATGGATTTCCTGGTGGGCGAAGTGCTGGAGAGCCGCGCCGGCCAGAACCCGGAGCACGGTCCGTTCGATGTCATTCGCGTTGGCTTCGCCGACTCGGGCGAAGAGCGGGAGTTCGCCGCCAACCTGCAGACTGGCCACCGGCTGAACGCTGCAAACGGCCAGACTGCGAGCGACGAAGAAGCCCTCCTTTCTGCCGAAGAGATCCATTCGCTCTATCAGGATGAGATTGAAGAGAGTCTTCTCTATGCCCTCGAGGAAGGCGAAGGCACCGATATCTTCGTAAAGATGGACGATTTTTGGCTGCTGGCCGACATGCTGGCCGAGGTGCACGTAGGTCATCTGAACATTGCCGAAGCGCTGCTTGAAATGCAGGGCCAGCCGCTTTCGACGGAGGAGCTTCTGCCCGAACTCGATCTGCAGGCCGACGATGTTTCGCAGCCGATGCAGATCATCAGCGTCAACCACGCTTTGGGCGACGACGAGCGCTTTGACATGGTCGGCCGCGGCGGAGTTCCTCTCTGGTACCTGGCGCGGCTCGAACCGCTGGAGGCGCTCAACACGCCGCCGCTGCTGTCTCCAAACATAGGCCGCTACAACCGGGCCATCTTGAGCGTGGAACTTCTGCAAACGGAATGGGAGCTCGATGACGAATGGGGCGAGAGCAGCGCCGCCTCACACGTTTCGTCGGTCGTGCCCAGCGTCAGTTTCACGCTGATCTTTCCACACTGGCTCTACGGCACGCTGCCCCTGAGCAGCCGCACGCGTGAACTGTTCCCGCACAGCGCGCTGGAGCGTTCGATGGTGACGATCATCGACGGGCGTTGGGGCAACCGCTACACCGCCTGGATCGTGCATAAGGGACGCTACGTCTGCGGCCTCAAGGAGTGGATGGAGGCGCACAACCTGCCGGTGAGCGCGCAGATCACGCTTGAACGCGCCGAAAATCCCGAAGAGATGGTGATCGACTACCGCCCGCGCCGCATGAGGCGGGAATGGAGCCGCATCGCCAAAGTCGATGCCGGAGCCCGGCGTTTCGATCTGGAAATGAACAAAGTGCAGATCGCCTGCGAGTACGACGAGCACCTGATCGTCTCATCCGAGGACCGGGAAGGGCTGGAAGCGTTCAACACCGGTTTCGAACGCAACGAAGCGACACTTGAGCAGATCGTGGAGATGGTTGTACCGGAGATAACGAAACTGAATCCCCAGGGCACCGCCCATGTCAAGACGATCTACAGCGCGGTCAATATGCTGTGGCGCTGTCCGCCGGGGCCGATCTTCTATACTTTGCTCAGCAATCCCCGATTCCAGGACGCAGGGGACGGTTTCTTCAATGTGAGATGAAGGCAGGAGGCCGGCTGTTCGCGGATGATGCAGGCAGTTGAGGAGGGATAGACAGACGATGACAGTTGCAGCGCCAAGAAGGAAAATATCCTGGTTCCGGCCAGACGTGAACACGAAATTCCACATTGACTACCAATGGTGGGAACAGAGCGGCCGCAATTTTCGCCTCTACCTGCGCGACCAGCTATGCAGCGAGTGCCGGGACAGATTCAAGGACCACAGGGATACCGAAGATGTGGACTGGATCGACCCGGAGACCGGTGAGGTCCACCGCACCGACGCGCTGTGGGAGTGTCTGCGCAGCCGCTGCACCAAGGATCCCGACTACATCAACGAGCACCTCTCGCTGACCGCGGCCTGCTTCCGCGTCTTTCTTGCCAACAATAACACGCCGCTCAGCCCTTCAGAGCTGAACCAGCTCCTGCCCTGGAAACCGGCCCGCACTATTCTGCAGACCCTGGGCGGAAGGGTCGTCTACCTGGGCCTGCGGCCGGTGCGGGAGTAGAGGAACGCGCGGCCCGGCGCTTAAGCGGCTCTCACGCCTCATCGACGCTCAACCCCCCTCGGGCCGTTCGCCCGCCCTCGCCAGCAGCTCCTGCGCGGCGCGGTAGATCGGCAAATCCACCATTTTGCCGTCGAGCACGCAGACGCCCCGACCGGCGCGCGCGTGTTCCTCGAAAACAGCGATCAACCGCCGCGCTGCCTCAACCTCGGCCGGTCCCGGCGTAAAGGCCGCGTTAATCACCTCCACCTGGCGGGGGTGGATCGCCAGCTTGCCGCGAAAGCCTATCTTGCGCATCGCGGCACACTCGGCGGCCAGCCCGGCATCGTCGGTGAGGTCGGTGTAGACGGTGTCGATTGCCTGCAGGCCGAAGGCCGCGGCCGCGGTTACCAGCGCGCTGCGGGCATAAAGTATCTCCCATCCCGCGCGCGTTCGCTGCGCGCCGGTATCGACGGCGAGATCTTCCGCGCCGAGGGCCAGCGCAGTGAGCCTGCCGTCGGCGCCGGCGATCTCGCGCAGGTTCATCACCCCCGCGGCCGATTCCACAATCGCCAGCAGCCGCACAGTGCCGAGGGGCAGCCCGGCCTCTCGCTCCAGCCGGGTCAACTGCTGGGCGACAAGATGCAGCTCCGCAGCCGATTCGACCTTTGGAACCAGATAGCAACAGGGTTGTGCCGCAAACGTTTCGATCAGATCATCGGGCCAGAAGGGGCTGCCGACCGGATTGATGCGGATGCAGCGCAGCGCCCGGCCGCTCCGGCAGACCCCGAAAGGAGTGGACCAGCAGCGCGCGCGCCTCCAGCTTGCGGCTGGGCGCGACCGCGTCTTCCAGGTCGGCGATGATTGCGTCGGCGGGAAGCGTCGCGCCCTTGGCCATCTTGCGCGGCGAGTCGGCCGGGGTGAAGAGGAGAGAGCGTAGTCGCGGCGTCATGGGCAGGCTCCACTGATGAGGGGGTGCCGGGACGTCCTGGTCGAATCTTTACATTGCGGACCAAGTATCATTTTACACACTATGCGCTCCAATAGCAGCCCTTTCGAGCGTGAGGGAGGATTGAGAACGGACTTCCCGAAGGTAAGCGTCGACAAGGGCAGTTGCAGATGCGGAAAATCCTCTAAGGGGTCGATACAGAGCGACCTTTTCGAATATTCTGACATATTCTTCGGTTGATTTTTCTTATTTCTTGACATTGTCAGAAAAAGGTGGTAGGATGTACGCATAGGAGAGAACTAGCAGACAGATAGATTAATGAGCGACGTGAGACGGTTAGCGGTCAGGAGGGCATAGTGCCAGAAAAGGATCGGTTTGAGTGGAGCTTAGGAGCCGGGTGGCGTGCCGCATACCAGCACGTCAAAACCGGATCCGCCACGGCAGAAGAGATAAATGACAAAATTGCGAAAACTCTGAGTGGCGGGCCTTATTCCGCATCTGTCTCGACATCCTAATCCCAGTTCTGAATCCTTACCCAGCCAAGGAGAAAAACCGATGAACAGAAACGTAGTCGAGTCCATCCCCCCTCCCTTGCTCGGGCGGCGTCTGCGGGAGGCCCGCAAAGCGCGCGGCCTTACGCAACAGGAGGTCGCCGACTCTTTAGATGTTGCCCGCACGACAGTCACCGCTCTGGAAAAGGGCGACCGGCGTACCCGGCCCAATGAACTAATACAGTTGGCTAGACTGTATGGCCGGCCAGTAGGTGATTTCGTCGGAACGAAAGAACCTATTTCTGATTTCAGCGTTCAGTTCCGCGCCGCTGTTACCAACCTCGACTCCCCGCAGGCCAAAGACGAAATGCAACATGCCGTCGAAGCATTTCAACGCCTGTGCGAAGACTACCGGTATCTCGAGGAGCTGAACGAATCGCCGCTCAGCCACAACTATCCACCCCCATACCCAACGAATGGCGCTTCCCCAGAAGTGGCAGCGGAAGACGTGGCCTCATCCGAACGACATCGTCTTGCGCTTGGCGACGGCCCGCTCCTGAATCTGAGAGAGACTCTCGAAAACGACGTCGGCCTCCGTATTTTTACCATAAGACTCCCTTCCCGCGTGGCAGGCATGTTCAGCTACACGGACGACCTTGGGGGCTGCATCGCCGTAAACGCCCGCCACCCGCAGGACAGGCAACGATGGTCGCTTGCGCACGAGTACGGCCATTTCCTCTCGAACCGCTTCCAATCGGAAGTATCTATGTTAGGCGGATACGGTCGTTCGCGTGCCGGCGAGCGCTTTGCAGATTCCTTTGCCCGTTGCCTGCTCATGCCGACCACTGGTCTCCGTCGCAGGTTCAATGAGGAGTCGCGCACGGCGGGCGGGAAGGTCACGGCCACAGAGATCTGCCGCCTCGCCCATCACTATTTTGTCTCCGTTGAAGCGATGATGTTGCGCCTTGAGGAACTTCGTCTTCTACCAGGAGGCACGTGGAATCTTCTGCGAGACCGCGGTTTCAGGGTTAGGGAAGCGCAGGAGCATCTGGGTTTGACCCCGCATCCCCATGGCCAGACTGACCTGCCTCTGCGTTACCAGTATCTTGCTGCCCTAACCTACGAACAGGGCAAGCTGACCGAAGGCGAATTGGCCCGTCTTCTGAGGGTTGACCGCGTCTCAGCCAGGAGGCTGGTCCAGAAGCTGACTCAATCTTTGCTTCTCAACGATGAAGGCCAGGTCGCCTCCTTTTTTGTTGACCTGGCACGAGGCGTTAGCGAGATGGAAGAACCTGCCCCCCATATATCGGAATTGCCCGGTTCCTTCGATGTTGACCGGCCACAACCCGCTGAACAAAACTGTTAAAAGGAGCCCTATAAGTCGTGACGCGCCATTTCGACTTGCTTTTGCTCGATGCCAGCTGCCTCCTCAACCTCTTTGCAACGGGTTTTCTGAGAGAAATCGCTGACGTACTTCCCTATCAACTCTGCGTTGCCGACTATGTGGCCGAGCAAGAGGCCCTCTACGTCAGACGCGCCGGACCGACAGATGCAGAAGAGGCGCAGATTCCAGTGGATCTCTCTCCTCTGCATGAAGAAGGTCTGATTCAGTTGATGTGCCTGGAAAACCCGACAGAGGAGGCCACATACGTGAACTTAGCTGCTCATCTTGACGAAGGCGAGGCGATAACTGGCGCGTTGGCCTTTCACCGCGATTGCTCCGTTGCAACCGATGACCGCAAAGCCCGCCGCGTTCTCAGGCAATATTCTGCTTCCATGGAACTGCTCTCCACGCTGGATCTATTGAAGCAGTGGGCTGAAAGGGGGCAGGCGCCCAGAGATAAACTTGGCGCGGCTGTGGCCAAAATGCGAACGGGGGCAAGTTACGTCCCAGGCCGGCGCGATCCGCTCTATCCATGGTGGCGGTCGATCGTCCGCGGAACGGTGACATGATGCCGAAACCGCGTAGCACGGTACTTGAGGCGCCCTCACGGTCTGGAGGGCGCCTCCCAACTAAAGTTGCATATTCCCGTTCCTCCCGCCCTCACTCTGTAATCGGCGCCGGTTGCCGCGCCCACCGGTCAAACAGCTTCCTCACCGCCAGAGCCAGCAGCACGCCAATGACGCCGCCGAACATATCGACGCCGATATCGAAAAAATTGTCGCCGTGAATTGGCAAACGTTCGCTGAACAGCTGGATGCCCTCCTGCAGCACGGCCACGCCCAGGACCAGGGCCAGCGCGACCATGACTCCTTTCCGAATCGCCAGCCTGCCGTACAGACTAAACATCAGCAGGGCGCCCAGCACGCCGAAGAGCAGGCTGTGCATGAAAATATGCATCCATTGCGGGCTGAACAGGTCGTTGAACAGCCTGTAGCCCAGCGGCGAGACGCGTATGAACCAGCCCATGGGGAACAGAATACCAAAAATCCAGAAAGCAAGGACCAGATTGCGCTTCATTTTTCTCGCTCCTCCCACTTGTATTGATTCGACGCCTCTTGATACTCAGACAAACTGCGGAAACCTCGACCTGGTTCCCGCCATTGCTGCTGAAATATGGGACCGGGACTCGCCGGCGACGCAAGATCATATCGGGGCGTGCCCCGCTCAGAATTGAAAATCGATATTGCCCAGTTACTTCAAATGTGCTAGACTGCGCGCAGTAGGATAGAGACCATACCCCTGTATTTTGCCTGCCGAAAAGTCGAAATTGGCGCGGCCTCGCTTTCCGTTTGCAGGTAGAGGGAATGAATGTTTTCTTAATCAGGAAGAGCCAGTGTTTCGACGCAACGAACGTCCGCAACCGGACGCCATCGAAGTCATCATCGGCCCAAGAGCCACTTACACGGGCGCACTTCGCAGCGACAGCAGCATCCGCGTTGACGGCGTCGTCGAAAGCGGCCTGCTGGAGACGCTGGCCAATGTGATCCTGACCGAAGCCGCGCGCGTCAACTGCGAAATCCGCGCCCGCAACGTCAGCATTCGCGGCTACTTCGACGGCGTCATCCGCGCCGACCGCGTTGAGTTGCTGGCCGGCTGTTACGTGCGCGGCGCCCTCTACGTCAACAGCTTCCTGCTCGACGAAGGCGCAACGCTCGAAGGCGAACTGCACATGCGCGGGGAAAACGCCGAAGAGCCGCTGGACCTCACGACTGACACGGCTGAGCCATTGCTCTTGCCAAACTCTGATCAGCAGGAAGAGTCAGAGTTCTTTTAGCGTACGCCCAACGCCTGCCCGGGACACCTTGCCCCAACGATACGAAGGTTGTCTCGAAAAGGTTTCCGCATCAGGCCGCGCTCGCCGCAGCGCTGAGACTGACTGCTAATCTTCAATGGACTGGATCCTGATCATCGCCGGCGCGCTGCTCGGCTATCTGCTCGGTTCGGCGCCGGTTGGCGTGCTTGCCACCGCGATCTACGGCGTCGACATCCGGCAAGTGGGAAGCGGGCGCACGGGCGCGACCAATGCATGGCGCGCGGCCGGCCTGAAGGCTGCGATCCCAACGCTGTTGGGGGATGCGCTGAAGGGCGTGGCGGCTGTCCTGCTGATCCGCTACGGCGCGAGCGCCTTTCTTCCCGGCACGGGTGAGATCGCAACTGCCGCGGCCGCTTCTGTGGCCGGCGCCGGCGCGGTGGTGGGACACAACTGGTCGCTCTTTCTGGGCTTCAAAGGCGGCGCGGGCGGCATCACGACGGCGGCGACGATCGTGGCCATCTCGCCGCTGATCGGCGCGGTCGTCTGTCTGGTCGGGCTGCTGCTGATTTGGTGGAGCCGCATGGCCTCGATCGGCACCTACAGTGTCAGCGTGACTTCGTTGGTGTGCGCGCTCGTTTTTTCGATTGCCGGTCTGACCCCCTGGCCCTATGTAATATTTGGCCTCATTGCCTACCTGGCCGTAACTATTTCTCTGAGCCGCAATCGCCAAGCGCTCAAAGACGGCGAGGAGCGGGTGATATCGCTGTGGTAATCGTCCGTTTTCAGGGACATCCCCATACAAACCTTTTGTTGGACAAGATAGTTCAACCTCGGTATAATTTCTGAATTAGGAAGAGGCTCTTCATACACATGAAAGGCGATAAAGATGGCTGAAAGCAAACGGTTGACAACCGCTCATGGAGCGCCAATTGGAGACAATCAGAACTCACTGACCGCCGGCCCGCGCGGTCCACTTCTAATGCAGGATTATCAACTCCTGGAGAAGATGGCCACCTTTAACCGCGAACGCGTCCCGGAGCGGGTCGTGCATGCCAATGGTTCGGGAGCCTACGGAACCTTCACCGTTACAAATGATGTCACGCGCTACACCAAAGCCAGGATATTTTCTGAAGCAGGTAAGCAGACCGACTGTCTGCTCCGCTTCTCGACCGTCGCAGGGGAACGCGGCGCGGCAGACGCTGAGCGCGACGTGCGCGGATTTGCTGTCAAGTTCTACACGGAAGACGGAAACTGGGATATGGTCGGCAACAACACCCCGGTCTTCTTCGTTCGCGATCCCTACAAATTCGGCGACTTCATCCATACCCAGAAGCGCGACCCCAAGACAAACATGCGCTCCAGCACAGCTATGTGGGACTTCTGGTCACTCTCTCCCGAAAGCCTGCACCAGGTCACCATCCTGATGAGTGATCGCGGTCTGCCCCAGGGGTATCGCTTTGTCAACGGCTACAGCAGCCATACCTACAGCTTTATCAATGGAGACAATGAACGCTTCTGGATCAAGTTCCACTTCAAGACGATGCAGGGCATCAAGACATGGACCAATGCCCAGGCGGCCGAGATTGTCGGGCAGGACCGAGAAAGCTCGCAGCGTGATCTCTTCGACGCCATCGAACGAGGAGATTATCCGCAATGGCGCGTCTGCGTCCAGGTGATGCCGGAAGAGGATGCTGAGACCTACCGCATCAACCCTTTCGATCTGACCAAGGTCTGGCCCCATGGCGACTATCCGCTGATCGAAGTCGGCATCATGGAACTCAATCGCAACCCCGAAAACTATTTTGCCGACATCGAGCAGGCCGCGTTTGAACCCTCCAACATCGTTCCCGGCATCGGCTTCTCGCCAGACAAAATGCTCCAGGCGCGGATAATGTCCTACGCAGACGCCCACCGCTACCGCATCGGTGTCAACTATACCGCCCTTCCAGCCAACCAGCCTCAGTGCCCGGTTCACACTTATCACCGCGACGGTAACCTGCGTTCTGACGGCAACTTCGGCGGTGCGGTCAACTATGAGCCTAATAGCATGGGAGGGCCGGTCGAAGATTCCCGCAGTCTCGAGCCGCCGCTCAAGGTATCCGGCGATGCTGACCGCTACGACCATCGCGTCGGCAATGACGACTATACGCAGCCCGGCAATCTATTCCGCCTGATGAACAGCGACCAGAAAGAGCAGTTGTTCAGCAATATCGCCGAAGCGATGGATGGCGTGCCTGAACGTATCCAGACGCGGCAGCTTGTTCATTTTTACAAGGCCGATCCGGACTATGCTTGCGGCGTGGCCGGGAAGCTGAACCTTACCCATGTCTCTGAGCAGGTTGCCACCCTCGCGGATCTGTCTCTGGCTGACCTAATAGTGAAGACCAGCGCAGAAGCATAGTCGGAACTGGCAACGCCGGAAGCGTCGCTGGCCAAAGCCGCCGACTGACCTCCCAGCAACGTATGCATTGAGGTCATACGCCAGGGGGAGAAGGTACACGTACGAATAGGCCTGATTTTCATTCACCGCCGCGTACAGAGCCGACCGGGAAATCGGTCGGCTTTTTCGCGTCTGGGGCTGCGATACGGGGAACCTGCAGTTATTGGACATCTTCCTATCTTGTGATCGCCAATGTTGCCGATTCAGCACATATGATCTGGGTGTGTTGTGGTTAGATCTGTCTGTGTTTTGCAGACGATAAGGTTCCCCATTTGTTGTATCGACTCTGAAGCGGTCAGAACGCCCCCGGATGGTATGTCGGAATTGAGCGCCCCTGGACGTCCTTGCGCTCGTATCGGCGCACTATGAAGCGCAGAATGGCTTCTGGCCCGTCCGGGCTCTTGTGGAACAGGGTAACAAGGCTTGTGCGGTCGGAATGCCACTTCAGTTCCCACCCTACGGCATCGGGTAAGTCGTGCCCGCCTGCTGTTGCCCCCAGCAAATCTTCCAGGAACACGCCGGGCGCGCCTGAGCCGTTGTAGCGTGATTCCTCCGGCATAACTTACGGGCCGTGTGCTATCACGGCCCGGACTCGCTCAAACAGTTCTTTGCGCGTGCGAGGCGGTCTGGATGGAAACTGTGTCACCGGATCATCCTCCTCACCTTGTCGATGCGAACACGGGCAAGGGTGCAGCAGTCCTTCGATATGTCCATCTCGATCCACTGCTGCCGTTCCAATTCTGTCGCCATTCCTGTTGTCCCTGAGCCAATAAACGGATCAAGTACAATCTGTGCGGTCGTAGAACCGATTACCCGCTGGGCGAGCTCTACAGGAAAGGGTGCAGGATGCGGATTGTCTTTGTCCTGAGGGATAGTCGAGACATCACACGCATTCACCAGACCTCTAAACCCTACTCCTTAGCTGAATTCGGGTTTTGACATGACTGCCCTAGCCTGATAGACTCGGCGATGAAAGAGATTGACCGCTTAGGTTTAGCAATCCAAGAGGGCAAAGGGGAGTTCACTATGAGAGCCGTCGTGTACCAGGGTCCGTTCAGCGTTGCCGTAGAGGAAGTTCCCGATCCCGAGATAATGCATCCGAATGACGTAATCGTCAAGATTACTTCGAGTTGCATCTGCGGCTCCGACCTGCACATGTATGAGGGTCGGACTGCGGCCGAACCGGGCATAGTCTTCGGACACGAGAACATGGGTATAGTCGAAGATGTCGGGTCCGCTGTGAAAACCTTGTCCGTAGGCGACAGGGTCGTGATGCCGTTCAACGTCGGCTGCGGCTTCTGCAAGAACTGCCAGCGGGGGTTTACGGGTTTCTGTCTCACGGTCAACCCAGGATTTGCCGGCGGCGCGTATGGATACGTGGCAATGGGACCATGGCGCGGCGGGCAAGCCGAGTACATTCAGGTGCCTTACGCGGACTTCAACTGTCTGCCTCTTCCGTCCGGGGATGCATTCGAGTGGGATTTCTCTCTTCTGGCGGACATATTCCCCACGGGTTATCACGGCACTGAGCTTGCCGACGTGAGTCCCGGCGAGAGCGTCGCCGTGTGGGGCGCGGGACCGGTCGGTCTGATGGCCACCTATAGCTGCATCATCAGAGGGGCGGCGGAGGTCTATACCATCGATCACGTGCAGGAGCGGCTGGACAAGGCCAGCGAGATTGGCGGTATTCCCATCAATTTCGATGACGGTGATCCGGTGGAGCAGATCAGGGACAAGCGCGGGGGCGACGGTGTGGACAAGACGGTCGACGCTGTGGGCTATCAGGCCGCTGCGCAAGGATCGTCCGCCGCCGGAGGCGAGCAGACCGAGATTCCCAACGTGGTCCTAAATCAGATGATCGACCTGATCAATCCCACAGGGATCATGGGCATTCCGGGCCTGTATGTGCCATCGGACCCCGGTGGAGTGGACGAGGGCGCCAAGAGGGGCTCTCTGGCCATCAACTTCGGGAAGCTTTTTGAGAAGGGTCTGAAGCTGGGGACGGGTCAATGCAACGTGAAGCAGTACAACGCCTACTTGCGCGACCTCATCATATCCGGCAAGGCCACTCCCCGCTTCGTTGTGTCCCACGAGGTGCCGCTGGACGACGCCGCCGACGCCTATGACAAGTTTGACAAGCGCATCGAAGGGTACACCAAGATCCTCCTTAAACCTTAAACAGAACGCGCCGGTTCGTTCCCGGGCAGCACGTACTTAGAGAATCAGGGGATGTGGGGGCGGCATCACACCCACACCGTTCCCCGGCCCGCGTGTGATCACTCGTGCTGCAAAGCTTCTCCCTGCATGTTCGGGAACGGCACGCGCGCTTCAAGCGCAGGCAGACGCTAAAACAGCTGCCCTTGAATTTCAACTACGAGATTGACGCGCAGGAGGTAATGTCATGCGGGTAGGCAGCGAAGGGCATTCATACGACTGGAACGACAATTGGGCCAAGCTTCCCGAAAGTGAAAGCTCACGCAAGGGATGGGCGCATCCGGGCATCGTTGTCACGGGATCGGGAAACGTTATGACCAGCCACCCCGGCGATCCGGAAGTGATGACTTTCGACGGGGACGGCAACCTGATTTCCTCGTGGCGCGGCGACTTTGCCGAGGCGCATGGGATCACCCTCATCAACGAGGACGGAGTCGAGTATCTGTGGATTGTGGACCACGGATCCAAGAATCACTATCTTCACGGCTACCAGAACCCTCCGGGCGTGGGCGAAGGGCCCGGTCAGGTATTCAAGACGACATTGGACGGTGAAGTGGTCATGAGGCTGGAGACGCCTCCCCTTCCCATGTACAAAGACAAACGCTACTCCCCCACAACCGTCGCGGTGAACGAGGAGCGTTTTGGTGGCAACGGCGACATCTGGGTGGGCGATGGGTACGGCGCGTACCATGTCCACAGGTTCACGAAGGATGGCGAGCATGTCAGCAGCATCAACGGCGAGGAAGGGGCCGGGGCCTACAACTGCCCGCACGGCATCTTCTTTGATTATCGCAAGTCCGAGCCGGAGCTCTACGTGGCGGACAGGGCCAACGACCGCGTACAGGTCTACGACATGGAGGGTGGATTCAAGCGGATGTTTGGTGACGGTTTTCTGAACACGCCCAGTTGTTTCGCGACACATGGCGATCTGATGATCATTGCCGAGCTTCGCGCCCGCCTCGTGGTCACCGATATAAACGATGAACTGCTCACGTACCTCGGCGACAACAAGCAGGTGTGCGATGTTGAGGGCTGGCCCAACAATGTGAACGAATCGGGGCAGTCAGTACGCACGAGCCACCTGGAGACGGGCAAGTTCAACAGCCCTCACGGTTTGGCTGCTGACGCCAGCGGTAACCTGTATGTGGCCGAATGGCTCATTGGGGGCAGGGTAACCAGACTGAATAGGGCCTAAGCGCCCTGGGGACGCTTTGCGTCGCCGCCTGACAAACGAGAGTAAGCCACCACACGTCCTGCCGGAATTCCAGCACGGTGGCAAGGGGGACCGCACGGTTGTGGCGGTCCCTTTTCTGTGCTTCTGCGGTTACGCGCCAAGTTAGCGCGGCTATTCCCCTCTTTCCAATCCCTGCTATAGTATCCCGGACAGCGCAGACCGCTTAGCGCGGCCGCCATCGCAAGGTGAATCCTCACTGGTTTGAGGACAACTACGGCGAGTTCGTGAACGGCCGCAACCAGTATTGCTACATCGACGGCCATTGCGAGGTGGATATGCCGTTGGGCGAGGTGTTCGTGGAGATCACCAAGGGCTATATGAGACGGCGCTGATTGGTAAACAGGTGACGATCGCGGCTGACACTGACGAAGTGGTCTTCGAGTTGGAACGGGTGCTGCCGTGGCGGGAAAAGGGCTGGGTGACTGCGGATACGCATGTTCACTTTCCTAGTCCTTCGACTGGCCCGGCGGTGGCAGCCGGCATTTTCAGCGACATCTGGGTATATATTGTGGCAACGATCGTGGGCGGCGTTCTGGCCGGAGTGCTCTACCGCTACTACCTGGAAGAGGCCTGAATTCAATATGCAGCCACGTACAGAGTCGATCGGGAAACCGGTCGGCTTTTTTTACGCCCGCGGCCGGTTTTCGGGGAACAGTTTCGGGGGGAAAAGCGTCCAATAACAGGAGCAGACCGGTGTCAATTGAGCACACATCATCGATCTGTGCTAGGTTGAGATCTGTCTGTGTTAACAGGCGTTGCAGATCCCCATTCCTGTCATAAGGAGACAGCTTCATGCAGGTAGTAAAGAGTTATCCGAACAATATGTTCTGCTGGGTAGACCTCGCCACCAGCGACGTCCCCGCAGCCAAGGAGTTCTACAACGGCCTCTTCGGGTGGGATTACCTCGACATGCCGACGCCGGAGGGCAGCCACTATTCGCTCTGCCAGATAGAGGGGTACAACGTCGCCGGCCTGAGCAATCTGCCGGCGGAGATGATGGCCCAGAACATCCCACCGATCTGGTCATCCTACATCAAACACGATGACGTCGACGCGGTTATCGCCAAGGCGACGGCAGCCGGCGGGACCCTTGCGATGGAGCCCATGGACGTCATGGAATCGGGCCGCCTGGGTGTGCTGCAGGACCCGACCGGCGCCATGGTCAGCTTGTGGCAGCCGAAGGAACACATTGGCGCGCAGCTGGTCAACATGCCGAACGCGTGGGTCTGGAGTGAGTTGCAGACGAAGGATCCCGAAACCGCGAGCAAGTTCTATCAGACAGTCTTTGACTGGGGCCGCGACCAGGACCCCAACGGCTACCATCTTTTCAAGCTGGGCGAGCGCATGCAGGCCGGCATGTTGGAGATAGACGAGTCCTGGGGCGAAGTTCCGCCCAATTGGGGCGTCTACTTCATGACGGAGGATGTCGAGGCGACCGCGGCCAGGGCAAAGGAGCTCGGAGGGGTCATCCATGTACCGCCGACCGATACGGGCACGGTTGGCCACTTCGCGGTGATTGGGGACCCCCAGGGCGGCGTCTTCACTGCGATGCAGTTTTACGCGCCGGTCGACCCGCCGCCGGGTTACTAGGGGCTGGTTGAGATTTGTCTGAACTGCAGTTCGTCTGATTTATGTGATGGACACGGTTAACGGCACTGGTTCCATGAGCGGGCTTCGTTTACGAGAATCTGGTGAATCAGGGTCCAAACTGATTTCAGACAGCGAGCAGATGTCGCCTGCTCGAATGGTCTTCTGAATCGTCAACGAGACCAAAGGGTGTTCGGGTAGAGGCCCTGCTTATGACCGCTATGCGAAATCCTTGCGGGTGGATCGGCTTGAATTCGCAGGGGGTGCGTCCCCGGCTCTGGCCGGTGCCATGAAGACAAACAGAGGGGAGATCGGCCTCGCGTCGACCTCCCCTTCTTGTTTGCTTGCCTTTCCCCCCGCCCCGCTCCTGCTTTATAATCTGCCACAAAGCGGACCGCATCGAGCGGGCATGCGACGGCACGGTCTGCTGATACCGAATCTCTGCACCAGGAATCGACGCGATGAAATCTGATTCGATGATCGGCGCCTACGGCTCGTGGGCGGCTGCCCTCGCCGGTGAAGGGCCGAACTACCTCTCCTTCCGCCATACGCATTGGACCGACCCGGCTGCGTGGCGGCCGGCGGCACGGCGGCGATTTCGCGAACGGCTGGCAATGCCGGACACAGGCGGCCCGCCGGACGTACGGATTGAAAGGCAGCACGAGCATGACGGCCTGTGCGTGGAGACGCTGTCCTGGCAACTGCCCTACGGTCCGCGCACTGAGGCCGTGTTGCTGAAACCTGCCGCCGCACAGGGCCCGTTGCCCGGTGTGCTGGCCCTGCACGATCACGGCGGCCACAAGTTCCACGGCTGGCAGAAGATCACGCGCACGCAGGAACAGCAGAACCCGGTCAACGTCGAGCACCAGCTGCGGGCCTACGGCGGCGTGCCCTGGGCCAACCGCCTCGCGCAGCGCGGCTATGCGGTACTGGCGCCGGATGCTTTCGCTTTCGGCAGTCGCCGCATCCGCATCGCCGACATTCCCGCGCATATCCGCGACGGGATGGACGCGGCCGAGTCGGATGATCCCGACTACATTGCGGCCTACAACCGCTGGGCGAGCGACCACGAATCGATCCTGGCGAAATCCCTGTTCAGCGCGGGCACGACCTGGGCGGGCGCCTGGCTGGCCGAGGACCTGCGCGCGCTGGACGTGCTCTGCGCGCGCGAAGAGGTGGAGCCGGGCCGCGTCGGCATCGGCGGACTGTCCGGCGGCGGCCTGCGCACCGTATACCTGGGTGGGCTGGACGACCGTGTGCGCTGTGCGGTCTGCGTCGGCATGATGACTACCTGGCGCGACTATCTGCTCAACAAGAGCCACAGGCACACGTGGATGATCTATGTTCCACACCTGCCGACAGAGATGGACTACCCGGACATTTTGGGGATGCGGGCGCCGCTGCCGACGTTGGTCCAGAACAACAGCGAGGACCCGCTCTTCACTCTTGCCGAGATGGAGCGGGCCGACGGGATTTTGCGCGAGGTCTACGAAAAGGCCGACGCGCCCGACAGCTACCGTTGCAATTTCTACCCGGGTGAGCACAAGTTCGACCTCGAGATGCAGTCGGATGCGTTCGACTGGTTCGACCGCTGGCTGGCAGCACCCTGACGCGGTTCTTCCGCGCAGGCTGACGAGCGAGACTGTTGCAACAACCGCCGCGAGACGCGCCACAAACGGAGAGTGCCATGAATCCAGTCTCACCACACTTCACACCTGTTGATCTGTCGGATTCCTTCAATGCCGGCCGCGCCGATCTGCCCGAGTCGCTGCAGGTACCGGCTTCTCTTGCTGACCGGACCGGCGCCGACGCTTTCAACGGCATTCCCTTCCTGTTGGGAGAAGCCGAAGGCCGCGGTGTCATTCTGCTGGACGCCGAGCCGGTCGTCGTCGATCTGGCGGGCGCGCAGGCCGCCCACGTCGTCTTTCTGCACGCCGTAAGCGACCGCGTCACCAACTACCTTGACGACTTCGCCGACTTCGCGTTCGACGGCAATGCGCTGGGCGATCATGTCTCTTCCTACATTTTCGAGTATGAAGACAGCGCGCGCCACGAAACTGCGATCCTGCGCCGTTTCGCCATCCAGCAGAGCCGCAGCGTCTGGGGCGGCAGCGCCTTCGAGGCCCTGCCAGCCGAGAGATCGATTGCTTTCAACTCAGCCACAGAGGAAACACAGCTGGGGCGAGCTCCGACCAACGAATACGGCCGCGGCGAGACCCGCACCAGATCGGGACGGGAGGAGATGGGAGAGAAGGTGTGGCTGTACGCGCTTGAGAACCCACATCCGGAACGGCCCATCCGCCGCCTGATTCTGGAGCCGCGCGATGAAAAGTCGACCATCTACGCCATCAGCCTGACGAGCCTGACCGAAAGTCCCATACGCCCCGGTGTACGCCGCAAACTACGCCTGACGCTGCCCGAGGGCGTTCAGTTCAACGCTCTCGACGAGTACGAAGACCTCGCCATCGACCTGGGCTACGTCATCTCGGCCCGCGCCGCGCTCGATTATGACCGCGAACGCTGGCTGGGCGACGAAGTCAACGTCCAGCCAGCCGTCTCCGAGCGCGATCTGATCGTAGAGTACAGCGCGCATCCGCAGGCGTGGCTGCACGTCGGCGTCGACAGCGACGAACCGATCGTCTATGACCTCGCGCGGCTTGCAGACGGCCAGCCTTCGGACGGCATCGCCGCGGTCGAGCCGGCCCACCGGCTTGTCAACGTGCGGGTGGTACAGAAGGGGACGAACAACCTGGTTGCGGTGCGGATCCACTTCCACGGCGCGAACGGCGAATATCTGCCCGCGCGCGGCCGACACCGCAAGGTCAATCCCCACTGGTTCGAGGACAACTACGGTGAGTTTGTCAACAGCCGCAACCAGTACGGCTACATCGACGGTCATTGCGAGGTGGACATGCCGCTTGGCGATGTCTACGTTGAGATCACCAAGGGCTATGAGACCGCGCCGATCCGCCGCCAGGTGACGATCGCGGCCGACACGGATGAACTGGTCTTCGAGCTGGAGCGGGTGCTGCCCTGGCGGGAGAAGGGCTGGGTCACGGCGGATACGCATGTGCACTTTCTCAGCCCCTCGACAGCGCTGCTGGAGGGCCAGGCCGAGGACGTGCATGTGGTCAATCTTCTCGCCAGCCAGTGGGGCGAGATGTACAGCAACGTCAGCGATTTTGACGGCAAGACGACGTTCGGCGCGCGCGAGTTCGGCGGCGACGGCGAGTTTCTGGTGCGGGTCGGCACCGAGAATCGCATGCAGATTCTCGGCCACATTTCGCTGCTGGGCTACAACGGCGCGATGATCCACCCCCTGTGCAGCGGCGGACCGACCGAATCGGCGCTGGGCGATCCGCAGGAGGTGGTGATGGCCGAGTGGGCGCAGAAATGCATCGATCAGGGCGGCCTGGTCGTCCTGCCCCACGCGCCCAATCCGCAGCTGGAACGGGCGGCCGACATCGTCCTCGGCCTCGTCCACGCGATCGAAATGATGACATTCAACCCCTGCGACCGGGAGCTCAATCCCTACGGCATCGCCGACTGGTACCGCTATCTCAACCTGGGCTACCAGCTGCCGATCGTGGGCGGCTCGGACAAGATGGCGGCCTCGTCGCAGCTGGGGGGCGTGCGCACATACGCGCACATGGGCGACCGCGAGTTCACCTACGAGAACTGGATGGCCGCAGTGCAGGCGGGCAATACTTTCATGACGATCGGCCCGCTGGCCGAGCTGACCGTCGAGGGGGTCGCGCCGGGTGGACAGGTGCAGCTGCCGGCCGGCGGGGGAAGCGTGGGCGTCGAATGGCGGGTTGAATCGGTGCTGATTCCGGTCCAGCAGGTGGAGGTGGTCCAGGGCGGGCTGGTCGTCGACCAGGTCGACGTCAGCGGCCAATACAGCGCCTCGGGCAGCGTGCAGGTGCCGGTCACTGCTTCGTCGTGGATAGCGCTGCGCGTGCGCGGCAGTTATGTCGGCACGGAGGGCGAGATCGCGGCCCATACGAGCGCGGTGCAAACGCTCGTGGCCGACAGCCCGCTCTTCAACCAACCGGATGCCTCGGCCGTGCTGGAACAGATCGAGGGCGCGCTCGCCTATGTCGACACGATTGCGCCGCGCCCGCACGCCCAGCGTTTCCGCGAGATGCGCGCGGTGCTCGAAGCGGCCCACAACCGCCTGCACCAGCGCATGCACGCGCACGGCGTCTACCACGAGCACACGCCGCTGCACGGACATGAAGATGGGGCGTAGCGGTAGCGGCCGCAAATCATCGCCCCACGAAACTCGTGGTACAATGCAGCAACTGGGGCAAAATACAACTGGATGTGAGGACAGCGTCATGGCCAAAATCCGCTGGGGGATTGTCGGTTGCGGGGACGTCTGCGAGGTCAAGAGCGGCCCCGGCCTGTACAAAGCCGGAGACTCTGCGCTCGTGGCCGTGATGCGCCGCAACGGGGAGCTTGCCGCCGACTATGCCCGCCGCCATGGCGTGGCCCGTTGGTACGAGGACGGCGACAGGCTGATCAATGACCCGGAGGTGGACGCGGTCTACATCGCCACGCCGCCCGACACCCACATGGAGTACACCTGCAAAGCGGCGGCGGCGGGCAAGCCGGTCTACGTGGAAAAGCCGATGGCGCGCAGCTACGACGAGTGCCAGACGATGATGCGCGCCTGCGAAGAAGCCGGCGTACCGCTGTGGGTCGGCTACTACCGGCGGCGGCTGCCCAAATTTCTGAAAGTACAGGAGCTGCTCGAACAGGGCGCGATCGGCGAAGTACGCTCGGTCCTGGTGCGCTTCTACGGGAAGTCCAAGCCTGTCGACGCCTCCCGCGACGAGCTCGGGTGGCGGGTCGACCCGGAGATCGCGGGCGCCGGCCTCTTTCTGGACCTGGGCTCCCACATGCTGGACATTCTCGACTACTTTCTCGGCCCCATCAGCCGGGTGCAGGGGTGCGCGGCCAATCAGGGAGGCCTCTACGAGGCCGAGGACATCGTCAGCGGGAGCTTCACATTCGAGTCCGGCGTGCAGGGTACCGGAACATGGATGTTCACCGGCTTCGAGAACCTGGACTGGACGGCGATCGAAGGCTCGAAGGGACGTATCGGATACGTCTGCTTCGACGCCAGCCCAATTCTGCTCACGACCGCCGACGGCGCGCGGGAGATCCCGGTTACACAGCCGGACCACGTGCACCAGCCGCTGATCCAGACGATCGTCGACGAGCTGAACGGGCGCGGGCGCTGTCCCAGCACGGGCATCAGCGGCGCGCGTACATCCTGGGTGATGGACCAGATGCTGGCAGAGTACCGGCAGAAGGCGGATGGATAGCGACGGAGAGGCCACATAGAGCGGGCAGCAGTTGCGGAGCGGGGAACAATGAGACTCAGCAGCCAGGCCTTCGGCAAAACGGAAAGCGGACAGCCGGTCAGGCAGTACACGCTTGCCAACAACAGCGGTGTAGAGACGGACGTGCTCGATTACGGCGGGCTGATCCGGACGCTCACGGCGCCGGACCGCAACGGCGAGCCCGGCGATGTCGTGCTCGGCTTCGACACGCTCGACGAATATCTGGCCGGCCATCCCTACTTCGGCGTGCTGGTGGGCCGCTTCGCCAACCGTATCCGCGGCGCCAGCTTCGAGCTGGACGGCGTGCGCTACCAGCTCGCGCGCAACCTTGGCGACGACCATCTGCACGGCGGCGATGGCGGTTTCGACAAGGTCGTCTGGCAGACGCAGCCATTTCAGAATGAACAGGCGGTCGGCCTGCGCCTCAGCCACCACAGTCCGGATGGCGAGGACCAGTACCCGGGCGCGCTCGACACGGAGGTTACGCTCAGCCTCGATGACGACAGCGCGCTGCGTCTCGACTACCGCGCAACCTGCGATGCGCCCACCATCGTCAACCTGACCAACCACAGCTACTTCAATCTGGCCGGGCGGGGAACGATCCTGGACCACGTGGCCATGATCGACGCCGACGCGTTCACGCCGATGGACAGTACGCTGATCCCGACGGGGGAACTGCGCGACGTGACGGGGACGCCCTTCGACTTCCGCCGGCCGACGGCCATCGGCGCGCGCATCGACGCCGACGACGAGCAGATCCGCTTCGGCGGCGGCTACGATCATAACTTCGTCCTCAACGGCGCGCCCGGCACGCTGCGGCTGGTGGCCCGCGTCACCGAGTCGACCAGCGGGCGCGTGCTGGAGGTGCTGACGACGCAACCGGGCGTGCAGTTCTATACCGGCAACCTGATGGAGGCGTCGAGCGCGGGCAAAGGCGGGCAGCTCTATCCCCATCATGGCGGATTCTGCCTGGAGACGCAGCATTTTCCGAATGCGCCGAACCAGCCGAACTTCGCGTCGGTCGTACTGCGGCCCGGCGAGGCGTACAGCGAGACGACCGTCTTCCGTTTCTCAACCGAACCATAGACGCGTCACCGCACCGGCGCGTCACCACACTGGCACGTCACGAACTGATTGTGGACTTCCGCTAGCGAAGGAGCTAACAATGGAAGAGATCACAAACGAACTGACTGCTGCGACGACCTTTGACGCAAAACGGGCGATCCTGAGCAAGCGGGATATGTTCCGTCCCATAGCAGTGCAGCGGACCGAGGCGCTGGCCGACGCGGTGAACCGCAAGCAGGTGCGCCCGGAGACGCCGCTGCTCCTGCTGGAGCGCGAGGGCGCGGCGCTGGCCCTGCTCACCGACCAGATGGTCTTCCACCACGTGGCGCAGGGAGAGTTGAATGGCGTCCCGTTCCTCGCCACCTTCTGAGCGCCCTGCAACAGCGGCGTCAGTCTGACGCCAACTGTCGACGGCAAGGTCCACACGTTTGCGACGCGCGGCATCTACAACGGCATGTCTATAATGGGGGACCGCCAGACCGGCTCCTATTGGGACCACATCACCGGCGAGTGCCTGCACGGCCCGCTGAAGGGACGGCAACTGGAGCTGGCGCCCCTGCGCCATATGCGGGCGGACCAGGCGCTGGCGCAGTTCCCGGATACCCGCATCGCCCGTTCGCGGCTGCCACTGCCGTTCGGACTGATTGAATGGGTGACGAGACTCCTGCAGAAGCTGGGCAGGGGGCGCTTCGTGCCGCCCGGGTTCGCGGGCTCCATGGGCGCAGAAGACCCGCGCCGGCCGCGCCTGGATATGGGGTTGGGCGTCTGGACGGACAAGATCAGCCGCTACTATCCGCTCGACCTCCTCAAGGCGAACGGCGGCCTGATCATTGACCGTTTCGCTGACAGCACGGCGCTGGTCTATCTCGACCCGGTGTCGGGCACGCCGGCGCCCGTCTTCGTCGACGTGCGGCAGGCAGAGTGGGACGGCGACGAAGTGCGGCTGGACAGCGGCGGGTCCCTCCGCAACGGCAGGCTCTACGACGCCCACGGAGCCGAGCTGCCGGTTACACAGCCGTTGCATCTGTTCGCCCGCTGGTACGGGTTCTCGCTCACCTTTCCGAGCTGCGAAATCTATGACGGCGTAAACGGAGAGACCGGCTGAGGAGAACCGCGGCGCAGGCCGCTGCGACAGTCGCGAACCGGGCAGGATGACAACCCTCGAAGGAGCTGAAAACGTGCAACTCAACCTTTCCGGCAAAACGGCTATCGTCACCGGAGGCAGCGCCGGCATTGGCCTGGCCTGCGCGCAGGCGCTCTACGCCGAAGGGGTGAGCGTGCTGATCGCGGCGCGCGACCAGGAGCGGCTGGCGCAGGCGTTGACCGCGATCAGCGATCACGCGCCGGAGAGCAAAGCCGAAGCGCTGGCCGAAAGCGCCGACGTGAGCACAGCGGACGGTGTTGAACGGGTGGCCGCGCGCGCGCTCAGCGCCTGGGGGCGGGTGGACATCCTCATCAACAACGCCGGCTCCGCGCCGAGCGGCGACTTCTACAGCCTGAGCGACGACGCGTACCACGGCGCCTGGGACCTGAAGCTGCTCGGCTATATGCGGATGGTGCGGGCGGTCGCGCCGCAGATGAAGGACCGGCGCGACGGGCGCATCGTCAACATCGTCGGCGCGGCGGCCCACAATCCGACGCCGACATTCGTGGCGGGCGGCACGGCCAACGCGGCCATCATCAACTTTACCAAGGGGATCTCGCAGGACCTGGCGCCCTATCGGGTCCGCATCAACGCCATCTCACCCGGACCGGTGAACACCGAGCGCGCGCGCCAGCTGGCCCGCCAGGAAGCGGACGCGCGCGGCATCTCGGAGGAGGAGGCGACCGAACGGCGCATCGCCTCGATTCCCCTGGGGCGCATGGCCGAAGCGGACGAAATCGCGGACATGGCCCTCTTTCTGGTTTCGGACAGGGCCGCCAGCGTCACCGGCGCGGAGCTTCTCATGGATGGCGGAGCGACAGCAGATGTCTGACCCGCGCCGCGCGCCGGATAGGCCAGCAGTCGGCTCCAGCCGTGCGCAAGGCGCCTACCGCTGGTACGTTCTCGCCCTGGCCGCCCTGACCCATACGCTGGTCGTGGGCCTGCCGATGATGTCGCTGCCGGTCTTATTTGACGAGATCGGCCGCGACCTCTCGCTCGACCTGGTCCAGATCGGCTATGTCTGGGGCGCGTCCTCGCTTTTGGGCGTTGCGATGAGCCTGACCGGCGGCGTAATCGGCGATCGCATCGGCGCGCGGCGCATGCTCGTCATCGCCTGCCTGCTGACAGGCGTGACCGGCGCGATGCGAGCCTTCGCGGGTGATTTCGCCAGCCTGACGACGACGGTTCTGATCGCGGGCCTCTTCCCGATGGCGGCGCCGATGAACGTTCACAAGACCTGCGGCATCTGGTTCTCAGGGCCGCGCCTGGGCATGGCGAACGGCGTCGTCTCGGCTGGCATGGCGCTCGGCTTCCTGCTCGGCTCCTGGATCAGCGCAACCTACCTGTCGCCGCTGCTGGGGGGCTGGCGCAATGTTCTGCTTTTCTACGCGGTGCTGGCGGTGATCGTCGGCGTCCTGTGGGCGCTCTCGAGGCCTGAAGCGGCCGCGAGCCCAACGGCAGAGCCGCCGGACCGGCCTTCGCTGCGCGACTCTCTGGTGCGGGTCGCCCGTCTACGCAACGTCTGGCTGCTGGCGCTGGCGATGTTCGGCATCGGCGGCGCGATTCAAGGCGCGCTCGGCTATCTGCCCCTTTATCTGCGCGACCAGGCCTGGAGCCCGAACGCGGCCGACCTTGCGCTTACCAGTTTCCATCTGGCCAGCCTGCTCTTCACGCTTCCGCTCTCGCTGCTGTCCGACCGTCTGGGCGTGCGCCGTCCGCTGCTGCTGGTGGCCGCGTTGATGTTCACGGTCGGCTTCGGCGTCCTGTCAGTGGCGCAGGGGGTCGCGGTCTGGCTGGCCGTCATATTTGCCGGCATCATGCGCGACGGCTACATGGCCACTCTGATGACTTTGATCATCGAGTTGCGCGGCGTCGGTCCGGCGCTTGCCGGCACGGCCACAGGTATGATCATGGCCATTTCGCGCATCGGCTCGGTCGCCGCGCCGCCGCTGGGAAACAGCCTTGAGACCTTCGGCGCCGGCGTGCCGTTTCTCTTCTGGTCGGCGCTGGCGCTGGTGGGCTGGATCGCGCTCACCGCGGTGCGCGAGGCGCGTGAATCGCAACCGTAGCGCCCTTTGCGCGGCCGTCCGAGCTGTGCCGGACCGGTCGCAAGGGGCAGGCAATGCACAGCACGAACAGCGGAATGCAGAATTGGATTCAGGAGGCTCAGAATGACCACATCAATCGCCGCTGACAACTATCAGCGCATCGCATCTGTCGCAGAGGTTACGCAGGACGGCCTGCACACCGTGCGCGTGAACGGCCACGTCATCGTGCTCGTTCACAACGAAGGCGAGGTCTACGCGCTGGACAATCGCTGCCCCCACATGGGCTTTCCTCTCGATCGCGGCAGCGTCCAGGATGGCATCCTCACCTGTCATTGGCACCACGCCCGCTTTGATCTTTGCACCGGCGGCGCCTTCGATCTGTGGGCGGACGACACGCCCAGCTTCCCGGTGGAGTTGCGCAACGGGGATGTCTTTGTGGATGTCACGCCCCGCCGCGACCCGGTGGAACACCAGCGCAGGCGGTTGGACGTCGGCCTGGAGCGCAACCTTTCGCTGGTCGTGGCCAAGGCCGCCATCACCCTGGTCGACGAGGCCGGCGACACGCTGACGCCCTTTGCCGCCGGTCTTGCTTTTGGCACCCGCTACCGGATGGAGGGCTGGGGGCAGGGCTTGACCATGCTCACCTGCTTCCAGAATATTCTGCCCAGCCTCGGCCGCGAGGAGCGGGCCAAAGCCCTGGCGCACGGCCTGGCGGCAGTCGCGACCGATGCGGCCGGCAGCTCGCCCCGCTTCCCGGTAACGCCGCTGCCCGACGGCAGTCCGGACCTGGTAACGCTCAAGCAGTGGTTCCGCCGCTTCATTCTCGTGCGCGACGCGCAAGGCGCCGAACGCTGCATCATCACAGCCCTGCGCGCTGGCGCCGGTCCGCAGCAGATGGCCGATATCCTTTTCAGCGCGGCGACGGATTTCCGCTACATCGACGTCGGCCATCCTCTCGACTTCACCAACAAGGCCTTCGAAGCGCTTGATATCGTTGGCTGGGAAGAGGCCGAAACGGTACTGACCAGCCTCGTGCCCGGATATGCCTCGGCCCAGCGCATGGAGGAGTCCAACGCGTGGCGGAATCCGATTGACCTGATCGATCTGCTGCGCGACGCGCGCGCCCAGATTCCATCGGCGCTCGCAGCCGGTCAGGCTCTGCGCGGCGGTTGGGCCGGTCGCGATGCTCTCGTACCTATCTTGCTGGAGGATGATCCGTACGCGGTTGCGGCCGCGCTGCTCGATGCACTGCGGGCCGGCGCCGGCGAAGTCGAGCTGGCCGCCGTGGTCGCCTACGCCGCGGCGTTGCGCATCGCCCGCTTCCACACCAGCAACGAATTCGGCGACTGGGACACGGCGCTGCACACCTTCACCTTCGCCAGCGCCGTCCATCAAGGTCTGCGCCGCCTGGACGGGTATGCGCCGCCGGATGACTATCTGCTCCTGCTGCGGGGGGTCTTTGACGCGGCAATGGGCATCTATCTCGATCGCTTTCTCAACATTCCCGCGGCCCGGCTCCCTGCCCGATCCAACGGCAACGGGGCATCGCCCCAGCTGCCGCGGCTTACGGAGATGCTGGACCAGCAGCAGCAGGTGAACGAAGCCGGCGGCGCGGTCGGTGAATTTCTCTTCCAGGGCGGCGCGGCGGCTACGCTGCGCGCCGAGCTGGGCGCGCTTCTCCTGCGCGAGGACCGCAATTTCCACACGATTCAATGCATCGAAGCGGCCTTCCGCCAGCATGACCTGCTCGCGGCCGAGCCGGATTCCCAGGTGCAGGCCGTGCATGTGCTGGTGGCCGCGTCGCGCTATCTTGCCGCCCACGCACCCACGATGCGCGCCCAGGGCCAGACGTTCGGCATCGCCCGCCGCCTGCACCGCAACGAGAAACTGTTCGAAGGCGAGTAGGGCTCGGAGCAAGGAGAGATGCGTGAGCCAGAAGATCATGACCCTGCATCCGCAGGGAAAGCGGGGCGTCAATATCGACAGAGGCAAGTATGACAGCGTTCGGCAGGCGATCGAGCAGGTCCTGCGGGAACAGCCGGGGAGTTCCTTCAGCCAGCTGACAGATTTGGTCAGGGAACGGATCGGCGGCACATTCGATGGATCGGTCTCGTGGTACGTGGTGTCGGTCAAGCTGGACCTGGAGGCGCGCGGCGTGGTGCAGCGCGTAGATGACCGCGGCCCGCAGCGGCTGCGCCTGGTGGAAGCGGATGTCGAACTATGACGCCGTCGTCGTCGGCTCCGGCCCAAATGGGCTTGCCGCCGCGATTACTTTCGCGCGCGCCGGCCGCTCGGTACTCCTGATTGAAGCCAGGGCCTCGCTCGGAGGCGGAACGCGCACAGCCGAACTGACCCTGCCCGGCTTCCGACACGACGTCTGCGCCGCGATCCATCCCCTGGCGCCCGGCTCCCCTTTTCTCAGCTCCCTTCCGCTCGAGCGTTTCGGGGTCGAGTGGGTGCAGCCCGACATCCCGGTAGCGCACCCGCTCGACGACGGTTCTGCGGTCGGCCTCTACCGTTCGTTGGAGCGGACCGCCTCATCCATCGGCCTGGACGGCCGGAACTGGGTCCGGCTCTTCGGTCCGCTGGCGGCGGACTGGCCAAAACTGGCGCCTACTCTGCTGGGGCCGCATCCTGTGACCGTCCATGTCGGCGCGCTGGTTCCGATTCGGCCTTGCCGGCGTCTGGCCGGCCCAGCTGCTCTCCCCCCTGCTGTTCAGCGAAGAACGGGCCCAGGCGCTGTTCGCGGGCCTTGTGGCCCACTCGCTTCTGGATTTTCGCCAACCCTTTACCTCATCCTTCGGGCTGGTGCTGGGAATCCTGGGACACGCTGTCGGCTGGCCGTTTCCGCGCGGCGGCTCTCAGGCCATTGCCGACGCGATGGGCGCCTATCTGCGGGCATTGGGCGGGGACATTGTTGCCGGATGGCCGGTGCGGTCGCTGGACGAGCTACCGCCCAGTCGTACGGTCTTGCTGGATGTGACGCCAAGGCAGGTTTTGCGGCTGGCGGGGACGCGGCTGCCGGCTGCCTACCGGCGCAGACTGGAGAGATTTCGCTACGGCCCGGGCGTATTCAAAGTGGACTTTGCCCTCAGCGAGCCTGTACCCTGGCGCGCGGAACTCTGTCGAGATGCCGGCACAGTTCATCTGGGCGGCAAGCTGGCGGAGATTGCCGCGTCGGAAGAGGCGGCCTGCAGCGGCCGCATACCCGAGCGTCCCTATGTGCTGGTCGCGCAGCATAGCCGGTTTGACAAGACGCGAGCGCCGGCGGGCAAGCACACCCTCTGGGCCTACTGCCACACGCCGCACGGCTCGACGGTCGATATGACGTCTGCCATCGAAGCGCAGATCGAACGCTTCGCGCCCGGCTTTCAGGACACGGTTCTGGCGCGCGCCGCTCTCAACAGCGCCGACCTTGAGCGTTACAACCCCAATTACGTCGGCGGCGACATCAGCAGCGGCGCGAACGATGTGGGCCAGCTCTGGACCCGACCGATGCTGCGCTTTCCTCCCTACAGCACGCCCGTACGCGGCCTCTATCTCTGCTCATCTTCCACCCCGCCCGGCGCAGGCGTACACGGTATGTGCGGATACAACGCGGCCCGCGCCGCGCTGGCACAGTTGCAGGATTAGCGATCGTTTCACGACCTGCAACCGACCTAAACGACGTCGCCCTGCAGACGCGACTTCAGTTGCGCCCACGGGCCGCGCTGTAACGACTCGACGGCATCGCCCGAGTCGCCCTCCTCCTTGCGGAACAGGATATTCAGCCGGTCGCCATCGTACTTGGCGCTATCGATCTTCAGTCGCGCCAGCCCGGTCGGCAGCGCGATGTTGCGCTTCCAATTGCCGATGCGCACGATCAGCTCGTCGACGACGCTGCGGTGCAGGTTCACCTCCTCCTTTTCCACCAGTGGCAGCGCGATGCTGAGCACGTAGTGGCCGTCGTGAACGAAGACTCTCTGCGGTTCCCCTTGATAATAGAGTTGCGTCGGGTCTCCCTGCCCGCCGCGCGCCGGCTCCTCCCCAAAGAGGGTCGCCGCCATCCGCCGGAGCATATCCTGGCCCAGCACCTCCTCGGCAAAGAACGGAATCTGGAGAATCGGCAATGGATGGAACGCCTCTTCAACGAAAGCGAGATTGCGCTGTTGCGCCTCGATCCAGCCGCTGAAGTAGGCTTCCTGCAAATCATTTGGAAAGACCCGGTTGCAGACAACCGAGTCGACCGCATAGCCATAGAGGTTGAGATAGGCGTAGGCGCGCTGCGCCTCCTTGATGACCATCCGCTCCGGGTTGATCACCAGCCGCATACTGCTTATGCTGCTGTCGCCCAGAAGAAGACTGGTACGTTCGAGCACGTCCACCAGCTCTTCCACGCTCTCGAACATACTGTCGTCCGGCAGCGGTATATCGGTCATGCGGGAAACAATAGGCCGCGCGATCTGCAATGTCCTGCGCTCGAAGGGCATAATTTTCTCGATAAACCAGCGGGCGATTTCGGGAAAACTGAGGAGATGCAGCGTGGACCCTGTCGGGGCAGCATCGATGATGATGACGTCATACGCGCCGCTGTCGGCCAGATGCGTAATGTGCATGAGGCTGGCGAGCTCTTCCATCCCCGGCAGCACCGACGTCTCTTCGGCCACAAGAGAATCCATACCGCGCCAGGAGAACAGCACGTTCAGATACTCCTGAACGCGCCCCCAATATTTGTCCATCTGATGCAGCAGGTCGATCTCCTGCCCCCACAGATTGGGCGCCAGCTCGACGAGCTCGCTGCCTATACGCGTGTTGAAACTGTCTCCCAGGCTATGGGCAGAGTCTGTGCTGAGTATGACCGTCCGGTAGCCCAGCTGCGCGCAGCGCAGGGCGCAGGCTGCGCTGACACTCGTTTTGCCGACGCCGCCCTTTCCAGTGTAAAGCAGTATACGCATTCGCTGTTCTCCATGCTTGCAGGAACCGGCGCAAAGGGGGGAGAAAGTCTCCCGGTTTGAACCGGCTGCAAATAAATACGCCGCACGGCCAATTTGGTTTCCGGCCAGCCTTCCAACTGCTGGATTCGCCCACCGACTCGTCAAACTGCAGGTCGAGTGCGGCGTGCGAAGCGGCGGCAACCTCTATGCCGATGCGACGCTGTGCTGTCGCGATTCGATATTTCGTTTTTCAGCCTGCAGCGCCGGCCGCTGAAGAGCCACTGGCAGCGATGAAGAAACCGGCAGACGGGTTACCCCTGGGCGCCGCTGTTGTCCTCCTCTTGATCGTCATCGGCGGTCTCTTCAGTACCGCTTCCATCTTCGGCTGCGTTGCCGTCTTCGGCGCCCGTTTCTTCCTCCCCTTCCTCTTCTTCCCCGGTCTGAGCGAAGTCCACGAGCGCAGCGAATATCCAGTGACCATCGGCCAGTTCGAGCCACTGCCCGTCCTCGGAGCGGCCAATGACGGTCACCTCCGTACCCGCCAGGACGGAGGCGACGATCGTCGCCTCAAGACCCGGCCCGTTACGCAAATTGGCATCTGTGTTGACCGTTGCCAATTCAGCCTGTTCCTCGTCTTCGGTCTGCTCGTCCTGTTCATCTTCGGTCTGTTCGTCCTGCTCATCCTCGGTCTGTTCATCCTCGGTCTGCTCGTCCTGTTCATCTTCGGGCTCATCCGTCGACTGTGTACCGTCCGTTGCCCCATCATCCGACTCACCTTCTTCTTCGGGGGCGGGCGCTTCCACAGGGGCTTCGTCATCTTCGCCGGCGTCATCCGTTTCGGTGATGGTCTCTTCCCCTGTATCTACCGGCAGGTCCGCGGGCACGTTATCCACGAGCGCGGCGAAGACCCAGAGACCACTGTCCAGTTTCAGCCAGGTGCCGCTGGCATCCTGCGCCACAACGGTCAAGCTCGTACCCTGTTGGACACCCTCAATGCGTTCGAACTGGACGCCCGGCCCCGAGCGCAAGTTGGCGCCGAGCGGAGCATTGACGATTGATGTCGGCTGCTCTTGGCCGTCTTCCGGCTGCTGTTCTTCACCTTCCGGCTGCTGTTCTTCACCTTCCGGCTGCTCTTCTTCGCCTTCCGGCTGCTGTTCTTCACCTTCCGGCTGCTGTTCTTCGCCTTCCGGCTGCTCTTCTTCGCCTTCCGGCTGCTCTTCTTCGCCCTCCGGCTGCTCTTCTTCGCCCTCCGGCTGCTCTTCTTCGCCCTCCGGCTGCTCTTCTTCGCCTTCCGGCTGGTCAGCCGGGACGCCATCTTCAGTGACAATCGGTACGTCAACCGCTTCAGTTACGAGGGCTGCGAACAACCAGGCGCCGCCTTCAAGCAGATACCATTCACCATCGGCGGACTGGCCGACGACCGACACCTCATCGCCGGCGAAGACGCCGTCCACGCGTTCGAAATCCGTTCCCGGGCCGGAACGCAGATTCGCGTCGAGTCTGACAAAGGCCTGCACGGCCCCGAGTTGAACCGCGGGGGTGGCCGCGGGTGTTTCGGTTTGGGTCGGTTGCGCTTCAACTTCTGGGCTGGCCGGTTGCGTCTCGGCTGTCACAACAGGGACCTGTTGCTCGGGGGCTTGGACCAGAGAATCAGCGCTAATCCAGGTGCCGTCTTCCAACCGGTACCAGTTGCCGGTGGAGTCCCTTCCGTCGACGAAGACCGTACCCCCGATGGCGACCAGCCCGATGACGTCCGCCTCTGCGCTGGGGGCGGCGCGCAGTTCTGCTTGCACGGACACCGCGACCGCGACCGGAATGACCTCCACGACTACCTGCTGTTTGTCCTCCTCTGCTTCCGATGTTGGTGTGGGTGACGGGGTTGCTGGCACAGCGGTAGGGGGCGCGGCGGTCGGCGTTGCGGCCACGCGTGTGGCTGTCGGCGGCGCAGTCACGGTCGCAGCCGACGTGGGCGTTGCCGTAGCCTCGGGGCCTGTTGGAATCAGCGCGCCCCAATCCCCTGGCAAGAGGTCAGCGATATTTTCCAGCAGTTCACGCAGTTCATCGGGGACGGAAAACTCTCTCACTTGTGGGGGCAGGGCCTCGCGAATACCGGGCACGAACGTTCCCGCCAGGAGAACAACGATCAGGCTGAGCCACAAAATGCTTACGAGAACTGCAACAATTCTCTTCAAAATCACTGCCATTGGCTTCTCTCGTCAAATGACTGGCGAAGAACGGATATGGCGTACCATGCTTCGCCCCGACCGATGCAAGTGCGCTTCGGTATGGGTCAGGTTACGTGCAACTCGAAGGCTGTCAGGTGTCAGCACCGGGCTATCGTAAGGGAGTAGAGAGAAAGAGAGTTCGAACGGCCACTCTGCGTTTTTTTTAGTGGTAGTTTTCAGAAATTGAAGTGTAGCACAACACGAAACAGTCCACAATTGCGGTTTTCTACAGGCCGATTCCCTGGCTGTATGCGGATGTGTGACGATCTTCGGGAAGTTGCCGGATCCTGCTTGCGGCGCCGCGCTTTTCCCCCACGCAGCGCGAATCGCCGCTCGTTGCCAGCAATCGAAGGCGGGCCTGAAGGCAACGTCTCCGCTGCCAAAACAAATGATACGCTAACTTTATCGTAACAGATATGTAACTTTATGGGGTTATGCTTAGTTCAGGCCCCGCTGCTGCACCGGCCTGAAGCGAATTGGAAATCCTGACGACGGGACGTTATACTTAGATAATGTACAGATGTCGGTTCCTTAAAGACGCGATTTCGTTTGTTTGGCCGGCGGTTCCGCCTATTTCGCATAGAATTTGTCCAGTTTTGGCATGAACCGGCCTCCAGCGGGGCGGAGGCGCTTGTTCGCTCTCCCTGACCGGCGCCGCAGGCAAGGCAGGTCAGGGGGCAATTGACAAGGATGTGCGCTATGTTCGAAGAACCATATCATCCGACCACTTTCGACGATGTTCTGGGCAGAAAACCTGAACTGTTGCAGACGTTGATGGACCTCCGCAAGGACGATCCCTCTTTTGGAAAGCGTGTGCGCATGCGGTCCTATCGCCCGAACGACGTTGTCGCCGACGCGGCTGCGTTGAAGCAGGAGATGTTCGTACTCATGCAGGGAAGGATCCACCTTGTGTGCACCAACCATGAAGGCCGTCGCCTGGTGATCGGGTCGCTGGAGCCGGCTGCCATCTTCGGTGAGGGCGCCCTGAACAGGCCGCACGGGGCCAATGTCTTTGCAGAAGCCGACACGGATGTTGTCGTCTGGTCGATTCCGGCTGCGGAAGCGCGCAACATGACACTGCAGTTCCCGATTTTGGGATGGGGCATGTTGCAGACGTACGGCAGACGTCTCTTGCAGGTGGAGGACAGGCTGGAAGATGTGGCCTACAAGAAGCTGCCGGAACGGCTGGCGGCTCTGCTCGTCGAGTTGAGCGGCCGCGAAGACGGTGTTATCCAGGGCGTCAGCCACCAGGTCCTCGCAGACCGGCTCGGCACATACCGGGAGACGGTCAGCGCCATCCTGCGCGATTTCAAGCGTCAGGCCCTGGTGGAACTGGGCTACCGTCGCATCAAAGTCCTGGACATCGAGGAGCTGAAAGAGATCGCCGGCATCTGGGAATGGTAAGGGAGAGCAGGGGGAGTGGAGGGTCTGATTGCCGCGAGCTGCAAGGTGCAGGAGAGCTGGCGGCAATCAGCCATTTTCAAGCAGAGCAGGCGAATAGACGATAGGGCATCTGTCCAGAACTGTCGTTGCAATCTTTCGCAATCACTCGTATAACGCTCGTGCATCGCTCGTACGAGCGCACGACGAGCGCCTGACAGACAGTTGCATGTCTTCGTTCGAGGTTCGGCGCCAACGACCTGCCAAGGGCCGTCCTGTTTGCTTGCCGGCGGCGGCGGATCGCAAATCCTGCTCGCTCCGCTCCATTCAGGCCTGCACGCGCCGCAAATCGAGGTTGACGCCATTTCGAAAGACTGCTATACTTGTGTGAAATGCTTCCTGTTTGCCTCCGTACGAACGCGTCCGCTGCCATTGTCCAAACAGAACTTTGCTTCGCAACCGGCTCGCTGTATACGCCATTGGCGATGATCGAATCAGAATGACCCAATGCAGTGGACGACGGTCGCTGGTGGGAGGTAGAAGCGAGTAGTGGTTCGTCGGATTCACCTCTTTGGCACATACCCAAACTCTGGCGCAACACGAATCATTGCAAATCACTGCCCGACTTAGGGCAATCCCCAAAGATATTGCTGTGTAGGCGGTTCGTCTTCACAACTTATCAGCAACCCACGCATTGGCCGGCGCTGACCCCAGCGGTCCTCGGACAGCTTGCGACGGCCTGATAAAGCATTTTCACCTGCATGTATGCCAGATAGTCCTGTTGCGCGAGCAATGAGTGACGATTTGTGGAGCCTGACAAGGAACAGATTATGGAAACGCTCAGTATGAACATGACCCAGCTGGAGGATTGTACTCTGGATGAACTCAGAGAAATGGCCCGCTCCATGGCGATCAGCGGCTACACCCGGCTGAAAAAGCTTGATTTGATTCTTTTATTGCTGCGGGAGAACGCCGAAAAGCAGGGCCATATCTTTGGAGGCGGCACCCTGGAGATCGTGCAGGATGGCATCGGCTTCCTGCGCAGCGACCATCTTTTGCCTGGGCCGGAAGACGTTTACGTCAGCCAGAGCCAGATCCGCCGTTTCGGTTTACGCACGGGCGACCTAGTCGTGGGCCAGGTTCGTCCACCAAAGGACACTGAGAAATATTTCGGGCTGCTGAAGGTGGAAGCTGTCAACGGTCTCGACCCGGAAGAGGCAAAACGTCGACCGGTCTTCGAAAAACTCACGCCAATCTTCCCCGACGAACAGATCTACCTCGAGACCAAACCCAACCATCTCGCCACCCGCATGATCGACCTGCTGGCGCCAATCGGCCGCGGCCAGCGCGGCATGATCGTCAGCCCGCCAAAAGCGGGCAAGACAACAATACTGAAGCGGATTGCCAACGGCATGTCAGCCAATTACGAGGACCTGCACATGATGGTGGTCCTGATCGGCGAGCGCCCCGAGGAAGTTACCGACATGGACCGTTCGGTCGAGGCAGAGGTTATCAGCAGCACCTTCGACGAACCGGTGCAAAACCATGTGCGCGTGGCAGAGATGGCCCTGGAGCGCGCCAAACGATTGACCGAGAGCAGCCGCGATGTAGTGATTCTGCTCGACAGCATCACACGCCTGACCCGCGCCTATAACCTGACAGTGCCCCCTTCGGGCCGCACACTCTCGGGTGGCATCGACCCGGCTGCGCTCTACCCTCCCAAGCGCTTCTTCGGCGCTGCCCGCAACCTGGAGGGGGGCGGCAGCCTGACGATTGTGGCGACATGCCTCGTGGATACGGGAAGCCGGATGGATGACGTCATTTATGAAGAGTTCAAGGGAACAGGCAACATGGAGTTGCACCTGAACCGGCGGACGTCTGAACGGCGCATCTTCCCGGCCATCGACATCGAGCGCAGCAGCACGCGCGCCGAAGAAAGGATGCTGGAACCGGAGGTGCTGGCGAAGGTCTATACGCTGCGCCGCATGAGCGACGCCATGGGCGGCGGAAACGAAGCGATTCTTCCCATCCTGGAACGCCTCAGCCGCACGCGCGACAATCAGGAGTTCCTCGATACGCTGATCAAATAGGCAGCTCGGGGCCCGATGCCTGCCTCTTTCAGGGGAGATGTCGTTACCTGCAACCTCCGCGCGCGGCTGGGTCCCGCGCACGGATTAAAACTGGTCACAGACAATAATTGATCACATCAATTGCGTCTTCGATCGAGCAAACTTACGCAAAGCCTACGTTTTCCCTACGCTTTCTGTGCAAATGGCAACGAAAGCGTCAAAATAGCCCCCAAAACCGCCGATCCGGTTTGTACAGCGCCCCATTTGACCCTATAATTCGGATCCTGGGACCAAGGCAGCATCTGGACGTCCAAGATGCAATGGCGCGCCTGGGATCGCCTCAGACGCACATCCACCCCTCGTCTACAATAATTTCGGACCCGGAGAATATCCAGCGTGTTTCGTACAGTCCTGACATTGTAACCCTTCCTGGGCAAACTGTATGCTGAAGAGCAAAGAGCACGTAGAGCAGCGACGGTTCAGTTATCATTCGCCTGGCCGAACAGACACAGAATCAACGGCGAATGGGGAACCATTTCTTCCCCCCAGTCCTTCCGGCCTCTCAGGACATCTTCAAAGTCCGACCCCAGATCAGGTCAATTCCGCAACCGATAGTTTGGGCGAGGTTGTTCTGGAAAGGAGGACGACCGGCTTTTTCGACACGGCCGGCGCGGCAATCGGGCAGTTGTTTGCAGCCATTCAAGGCTTTCTGCGCGAGCAGGTCGCGCCTATCCGACTTGCCAGTCATCTGGCCGTTCTGATCGTGGGGACGATGGTCGTCGTGGTAAGCCGGATGGACCTTCCGGACCTGGACTTTCCGTTGCACACGCTGCCGGCAAGTGGTCTGCTCGCCGAGAATGCCGCGGCTGACAGCGACCTGATCAGCGGCAATCCAATCGCGCGAGTTGGCGAAGCGCTGCAGGTTGCGGTCCGCCCGTTCACCGCGCAGCGAATCGACGAGCCTGCCATTGCTTCAGCGGAAGGTCGGAGCGCAAACGCGGAGCCGGCGGCCGCGGCCGTACCGGCAAAGGTTGATATAATCCGGATTTACGAAGTACGTTCCGGAGACAATCTGCAGAAGATAGCCGCCCATTACGGCCTCCGGCCGGAGACGATTCAGTGGGCCAATGAGGATCTGGAGTCCAATCCGGACCTTTTGCGGGTTGGCCAGCGGCTCGTTATTCCGCCGGTAGATGGCGTGTTGCATGCGGTGCGACCCGGCGATACGCTCTCATCCCTGGCGACGAAGTTCAAAGCGGAAATCAGTGATATTGTGGCCCACCCCATGAATAAACTGGTGTCGGCAAACACACCGGTCACCGTGGGCTCCCATCTCATAATTCCCCATGGCACCAAGCCATACGTCCCCCGACAGGTTGCGATCTATCGAGGACCTATTCCCGCTTCCGCGGCCCGCGGCACCGGACGCTTCGCCTGGCCGGTCGGCGGCCATGTTACGCAGCGGTACTGGCACGGCCATCGAGCCATTGACGTGGGCGCGCGGAACGGCGCTCCGATCGTTGCCGCTGACAGCGGTTTTGTCGTCAAAGCTTCACATGGTTGGAATGGCGGCTACGGCAGGATGGTGATGATCGATCATGGCAACGGTATTGTTTCGCTCTATGCCCACATGAATACGATCTACGTGCGCCAGGGTGAAAACATCCGCAAGGGTGAACAGCTGGGCACGGTAGGCAACACCGGTCGCTCAACCGGCCCGCATCTGCACTTCGAGATTCGCCACAACGGCGTCGCCCGCAACCCGTTCTACTACCTGCCGTAAGTCGATATTAGCTCGCACAACTAGAGAGGCCCGACACGATGTGTCGGGCCTCTTTTTGAATTCAGGAACCGAAGAACACCGCGAACGCATCGTGCCCGGCGCCCGCCTCAGCGTTGCTGTATCCCCCCCTCCGTCAACTGGCGGGGGTCGAGCAGTTCATCAAGCTCTGCCGCGCTGAGGTCGGTCATCTCCAGCGCAACTTCCTTGAGCGTGCGGCCCTGGGCATAGGCCGTCTTGGCGATCTGCGCTCCCAGCTCATAGCCTATGACCGGATTCAGCGCGGTCACCAGGATCGGATTGCGATCGACGAGTGCGCTGATCCGCTGCGCGTTCACGACAAAGCCGGCAATTGCTCTGTCCGCAAGCAAACGACAGGCGCCGGTCAATAGCGAGATGCTCTGCAGCAGGTTGTAGGCGATGACCGGCAGCATCACATTCAGCTGAAAGCTGCCGGACTGCCCCCCGATCGTGATTGTCGCGTCGTTTCCCGTCACCTGGGCGGCGACCATGGCCACCGCCTCCGGAATCACCGGATTGATCTTGCCGGGCATGATGCTGCTGCCCGGTTGCAGGGCCGGGAGCTCGATCTCTCCGATGCCGGCAATCGGCCCGCTGTTCATCCAACGCAGATCGTTGGCCACTTTCATCAGCGAAGTCGCGACCGTCTTGAGCTGTCCGCTCAACTCGACCGCGGCGTCTTGGCTGCTCAGGCTTTCAAAGTAGTTTTCGCTTGTGCGGAAAGGCTGTCCTGTCATCACGGCCAGTTTGGCTGCGATACGCTCTCCGAATTCAGGATGGGCATTGATGCCGGTGCCGACTGCAGTGCCGCCCTGGGCAAGCTCTGCCAGCCGCGCCAGCCCGCCGCGCAAGCGCCGCTGCCCTTTGTCGATCTGATTGCTCCAGCCACCCAACTCCTGGCTCAACCGGATCGGCATCGCGTCCATCAGATGCGTGCGCCCCGTGGTCACGATCTCGTCCACCTGCTCGGCCTTGGCCTCCAGCGCGCGTTGCAGCCGGTCCAGCGCCGGCAGCAGCTCCTCGACAACGGCAAGATAGGCGCTCAAATGGATCGCGGACGGAATCACATCGTTGCTGCTCTGGCCCATGTTCACATCATCGTTGGGGTGAACGCTGCGACCGAGAATGGTGGATGCCAGCGTCGCAATCACTTCATTGGCGTTCATATTTGTGCTGGTGCCGGAACCTGTCTGGAAAATGTCGAGCGGGAAATGGGCGTCGTGCGCGCCGTCGGCAACTTCGGCGCCTGCACTCTGTATCGCTGCTGCCATCTCCGCATCCATCTGCCCCAAATCCTGGTTGACCGCTGCAGCCGCCCCCTTGATCAGGCCGATGGCGCGGATAAACTGTCGCGGAAAGCGCAGTGGGCTGATGGGAAAGTTGTCGACTGCCCGCTGCGTTTGGGCGCCGTATAAGGCCTCTCTTGGCACGCGTACCTGGCCCAGACTGTCATGTTCGATGCGATAATCCTGTTCAGACATTGAACTGTTCAACTCCGTTCTCCTATCTGCCAGAGGGCTAACGCTCGCCGCGCATGTAGGGCAGACCGAGCGCTGCCGGCGCGCCCAGACGCCGGCTTACGTTTTCATAGACGGTGATCAGGGTCAAGACGGCAACGGTCAGAAGGTAGGGCATCATGGCCAGCACTGCGGCCGGGACGACACCGCCTCCAGCCGCCTGCAAGCGGAACTGAATCGCGTTGACCCCGCCAAATATCAGCGCCCCCAGGAGGGCCCGCGCCGGGTCCCAGGTAGCAAAAATGACAAGCGCGATCGCAATCCAGCCGCGTCCGCCGGTCAGGTTTTCGGTCCAGCCGGGCGTGTAGGCCAGGCTCAGGTGGGCGCCGCCCAGCCCCATCAGCATTCCACCGCCGATAGTGGCCAGATAGCGCGTGCGAGTTACCGAGATTCCCATGGCGTCGGCAGTGTCGGGGTCTTCGCCGACCGCGCGCACGTTCAGACCGATCCGGGTACGATAGAGCAGATAGGCGGCGACCGGAACCGACAAGTACATCAGGTAGACCAGCAGATCCTGGTTGAACAGCGCCGGGCCGAGGAGTGGAATCTGGCTGAGGCCGGCGATCTCGATCTTAGTAAACTTGGGGCCGACCAGCCCCACCAGCGGCGCGCCTTCCGGGCCGAGGCGCTGTCCCAGAAAGCTACTCAACCCGATGCCGAACAGCGTCAGCGCAAGACCGCTGACAACCTGGTCGGCCCGCAACGTGACCGACAGGAAGGCGTGAATCGAAGCCAGCGCGCCCCCGACTATGACTGCAGCCAGCGCGCCGAGCAGGAGACTCTCGGTGTGGTAGCCAACGGCGAAAGCCGAGACGGCGCCCATGATCAGGGTGCCTTCCAGACCCAGATTAAGGATGCCGGCCCTTTCGGTATAGATTTCACCGACTGCGGCAAAGACGAGCGAAGCGCCGGCCTGAATGGTGACGGCCAGGACCGAGACAAGAAGGGCGAGATCTATCATCGTAACGCCTTCAAAGTGGAGCGTTTCTTTTACAGCCCATCATCTAAACACACAAATCACAGTTCGCCCAACTCGTCATTCGCCGTATATCCAGGAGGCGATCAGGTCGTCGATGGGGGTATCGGTGTGGCGGCGGAAGGCGGCAAACAGGTCATATGCATAGGCGATGCCGTAGCGATGGCGACCGGCGTAGTCCTTCAGTGCTGCGAAAAATGCCTCATCACCGATGCGCTCACGCACGGCATGGAAAAAGAGCGGCCCCTTGCTGTAGATGATATTGATGTAGTTGCTTTGATCGAACTCAATCACCGCTCCGCTGACCGGCCTGTCTATGCCCATATTGCGCGCGGCATTATAACGATATCGGAAGATATTCTCCAGCAGCGCGGTCTGCATCTGGGGCCAGTCCACCGCTTCGTAGTAGAGATAGACGGCGTAATTGGCTAACGACTCGTCCAGCCAGGGCTCGTCCGGCTGGTCGTTGCCGATCAGATTGAAGAACCACTGGTGGGCGACTTCATGCGGCGCGGCGATAGCAAATGCGCCGCCCGCCTCGGTGTAGAAGCCGGCAGCAAGCGCGAGCAGGCCGGCATACTCCATGCCAAACGCGGTTGTCGGCATCGGCACAACGTCCAGCTCGCGGTAGGGATAGGGGCCGAACAGGCGGTTGAAGACCCGCAGGCTGTTGGTTGTAAGTTCCATCGCCGTCTGCGCCGAAGACATGCCGCCGTTCGGATAATAGGTGTTGACCAGGACCCCATCCACGTCCTCGCTGATCGCCAGCCAGCGGCCGGTAACGGCGGCATAGAAGGAGCGCACCGGACCGGCGGCGATGCGCCACGTCGTCGTGCCGTCGTCATTGGTCTGCTGCGACACTGTGGAGCCGCTCGCGACTATGGAGAGACCCGGCGGCACGGTCATCTCCACCTGATAGAAGCCGATGTCGGCAAACAGCGAATCGCCGAATCCGGCCGCGGTCTCCAGGTTCCAGCCGGCGCGGTCGTATACCGCCAGGGTAGGATAGAAGCCCGCCAGGTCATAGACGCCGTCCACGAACCCGTAGAGGCCTGCGCCGGCTGTGCCTGCGGCCACCTGGGTAGGAAGGGTGGCGCTGAACCAGAGTGTTACATCGACTATCCCTCCTGCGGCCAACCCTTGAGCCAGCGGAATCCGCACAGCCGCGCCGTCCAGGATCTCTTCAAACTGCGCGATCCGGCCGTCAACCAGTGCCTGGCTGACCTCCGCTGTGCCGCCATAGGCAGGCAGATTTGGATAGAGCCAGAAGATGAGTTCATCGAGGCCTGCCTGCTCCTGGTTGGTGATGCGAATGCGCTGCACTCCGACCATGACCGGGACTTCGCCGGCCAGAAGACGCGTCTGGATATAGTAATGGGGCGCTTCAGGCAGACGGGCGGCGTCGTCGGCATGGGCCTCCAACAACGTCTGACGATAGACTGCGTAGTCGGTCAGATCAACGGGCGGCGTGGGAACGGCCGGCTGCTCCGGCGTGGGCGGAGGGGGCGGGGTAGGCGTTGGCGGAGCGACTGTGGCGGTGGCAGGGGGGCTGGTTGGCGACGGCGGGGGGGCTGTTGTCGCGGTCGGAGCAGGTGTGAAGATGACGACATCCGGTTCATCTTTGGGCGGCGTCTGTTCTGCTTCGCAGGCAGCCAGCACGGCTGCCAAGAGGAAGGCGACGCCGAACAAGGGGGAAGAGAGGCGTCGTGGCCGCCGCAAGCGTCTCAGTGTGATGGGGCGTATTGCGTTGCTATTGGGGGGTGAATGCCGATGCGCGGGGGTTGCCGATCCCATCGATCCCGCCTCTTGTGGTCCGCCCACAGTTCCAACTCTTCGACCGGTTGGGGAGGGGCGGAACTATCGGTGTAGAGTGTGCAACGCGAACGATCCTCCGATGGGGCAATAGGCCAATCCGATCTTTCCTGCCATCTGCCAGCACCCGAAAAAAGGGGCAGACCAGGGCGGGAATTTCCCGCCGGGCAGGCGGACTCGCGGTCCGCGCGGGTTCACTCTGAAGACGTCCGCTGCAAGGTCTCGATAAACCGTCGCGCTTCGACGCTGAGGGGCACCGGCAGTTCGACCACCACCTCGACCAGCAGGTCTCCCCGCTTCTTGTTGTCCTTCAAGTCCGGCATGCCCTGGCCCTTGAGACGGAATATCTGCCCATTCTGTGTGTCGGCGGGGATTGTCAACGCTAGAGTGCCCTGCAGCGTGTTTACGTGGACCTCTCCGCCAAGAAGCGCGTCGTACAGGTTTACCGGCGCCTTCGTGTGCAGGTCGTTTGCGTCCATGACAAACTCTTTGTGGGGTTGGACGGCCACTGTCATGATCAGGTCGCCGGCGCGCACTTTGGAGCCTGTCTTGACGCCGGCCGGAATCGTCACTTCAAAGCGGGACGAGCCCTGCTGTATCGTCCGTTTTGTCCCACAGAAGGCCTCTTCCAGCGAAATCTCCACCGGGATCGTCTGATCGCTGTCGGGACGGCCGAAGCTGGTCTGATGCGCCGGTTGGGGGCCTCGGCGCGGCTGAGCCGGTCCACCGCCGAAGAGTTGCTGGAAGAAGTCGGAAAAGGAGTTACCGCCGCCCCCGCCAAACATCTGCTCGAACTCTTCAGGGCTGACCGTACGCCCCTGTTGCCGCTCGGCGCCGCCGGCATTATACCACTGCGACCAATCGAAGCTCTGTCCACTTTGCTCATACTGTTTCCATTGCGCGCCGAACTTGTCGTAGGTTCGCCGCTTCGTCTCGTCAGACAGGACCGCATAGGCCTCGCTGATCTCTTTGAACCTTTGCTCGGCAGCGGCATCACCGCTGTTCACGTCGGGGTGATACTTTCGGGCCAGTTTGCGGTAGGCTTTCTTGATGTCTGAGGCGCTCGCCTTGCGGCGCAGGCCCAGAATGGCATAGTAGTCTTTATAGTCCACTGAATCGTTCTCCGCTTCGCTCGGCCACGCGTCCCTCTCGACCGGGGGCGTACCGAATACTGTTCTACTCCCGTCTGGAATCCGCAGAGCATTCCAATCTGTGCATTCCAATGACGCGAAACCGGGCACAGGGCGCCCGGTTTCGTTGCATATTATCCTCTAATCAACCAGGCGGGCAACCCTTGACTGGGTGGAAGTTTATACCTGGCGAAACTCGCCTTCCACGACATCGTCTTCATCCGGCGTCCCTGTGCTGTCAGCCTCTCCTGCCGCGCCGGGACCTGTGCCATTCTCGTCGCCCTGCTGCTGGTACATCTGCTGGGCCAGCGCGGAAGTCGCCTGCTGCAGTTGTTCGGTCAGGCTGGTGATGCGCTCAAGATCGTCACCTTCCATGGCTGTCCGCAACTCGCTGACCGTCTCTTCGATCTGCTCGCGATCGGAGAGCGGCACCTTATCCCCCAACTCGCCCAGTGACTTCTCCGCGGCGTAGATCAGGCTATCAGCGGTGTTGCAGCTTTCGACCAGCTGGCGCTGCACCAGGTCCTCGCCCTCGTTCTCCTTCGCCTCGCGCACCAGCCGTTCTACCTCGTCGTCGCTGAGATTGGTCGAGGCGGTAATCTGGATGCTCTGCTCCTTGCTGGTGGCCTTGTCCTTTGCCATGACATTCATGATGCCGTTGGCGTCGATGTCGAATGTCACTTCGACCTGCGGAACGCCGCGCATCGCCGGCGGAATCCCATCCAGCCTGAAATTGCCGAGCGTCTTGTTGGCCTGCGCCATCGGGCGTTCGCCCTGCAGGATGTGAATGTCAACCGCGGTCTGGTTGTCCTCGGCTGTGCTGTAAGTCTCCGTCTTCTTGGTCGGAATGGTCGTATTGCGCGGGATAAGGGTTGTCATCACCCCACCCAACGTCTCCAACCCCAGGCTGAGCGGTGTAACGTCCAGCAACAGCAGATCCTTGACTTCCCCGCCCAACACGCCGGCCTGCAGCGCCGCGCCAACCGACACGACTTCGTCCGGGTTGACGCCTTTGTGCGGGTCTTTGCCGGTCAAACTACTGACCAGCTCCTGGATCATCGGCATACGGGTCGAACCTCCGACCAACACCACTTCGTGGAGCTCGCTTGGCGTCAGAGCAGCATCCTTAAGCGCTGCATGAAAGGGCTTCTTCAGCCGTTCAACCAGGACCGAAGTCAACTGTTCGAACTGGCTGCGGGTCAGTGTCATCTGAAGATGTTTCGGCCCCGTGCTGTCCGCCGTGATATAAGGCAGATTGATCTCTGTCTGCGGCGTGCTCGAGAGCTCGATTTTCGCCTTTTCCGCGGCCTCGCGCAGGCGCTGCAGCGCCTGACGGTCCTGGCCGAGGTCGATCATCTGCTCGCGTTTGAATTCGTCGATCAACCAGCGCACGATGCGCTCATCCCAATCATCACCGCCAAGATGGGTGTCGCCGTTGGTCGCTTTCACCTCAATTACACCGTCACCGACCTCCAGCACCGAGACATCAAATGTGCCGCCACCGAGATCGAATACGAGAATCGTCTCGTCTTCATTCTTGTCCAGCCCGTAGGCCAGCGCGGCGGCGGTCGGCTCGTTAATGATGCGCAGAACCTCAAGGCCGGCGATCTGACCGGCGTCCTTGGTGGCCTGGCGCTGGCTGTCATTGAAGTAGGCCGGCACCGTGATCACCGCTTGGCGCACGTCCTCGCCCAAATAGGACTCGGCATCCCGTTTGAGCTTACTCAGAATCATCGCGCTGATTTCCTGCGGCGTGTAAACTTTGTCTTTGATGGGAACACGGACGCGTGCATCGTGGTTCGGGCCTTCGATGCTGGCGTAAGAGACCATCGCCTGCGTCCGTTTCGTTTCCGGATCGTCGATCCGCCGGCCCATCAGGCGCTTGACCGAGTAGATGGTATTCTCCGGGTTGACGACCGCCTGCCGCTTGGCGGTTACGCCGACGAGACGTTCGCCGCCCTTGGAGAAGGCGACGACTGAGGGCGTCGTGCGGTTGCCCTCCGCATTCGCGATCACGGTCGGGTTTCCCGCCTCCATCACGGCGACGACGCTGTTGGTTGTGCCCAGATCAATGCCGATTATTTTCGCCATTTGTAAATGACCTCCTTTAACAAGAGAGCTTGGACGCACGCGCCATGCGCGCAACATCTGCCCGATCTATGATTTCTTCCAAGCGTACCCTTCACAGTCACTTGGACGCGCTTATCTTTAGTGTAGCGAACTTTTGCAAGTGTGTCATTGGATGAGTATTAGCAAATCGTTTGAATTCTTCCACGATAGACATACGAACTATACGCATCCCGTCCGCTTTGAAACGCACAGGCGGATCAGGCGCTTCAGGGCGTCGGCGACGCGATGTCAAAACGGGCTCAACAGGCTGCGTCCAGCACGCGCAGACAGTGGTCAACCTCCTCCAGCGTATTGTAGTGGACCAGCCCCAGACGCAGCCAGCCGCCGTTCCCCTCGACGCCCATGCGCTCGCTGGCCGAAAGCGCGTAAAAGCTTCCATTCCAGGCGAAGATATTCTCATCCGCCAGTGCCTGTGCCAGCCGTTCCGGCGTGACCCCGCGCCTGCGCACGGCCACCGTCGCCACCCTCCTGTGCCAGTCGGCCGGCTCGGTAAGACCATAGATGCGAATGCCCGGCAGATCGAGAAGACCTGTGACCAGCCGCTCGGTCAGGGTGCGTTCATACGCCTGGATGACCGACCAGGCGGCGATCAGCTTCTGGCGCCGGTTGTCTTCAGAACGGGCCGCGCCGTGTTCGACGCCAACGGCTGCAAGGTAGTCGATGGCGGCAGTGACACCGGCCATCGCCTCATGGTTCTGCGTACCTGTTTCCCACTTGCCGGGCAGCTCCTCGCCGGCCGGACGCACTCGATAGGCCTGTAGCTGCCGCAGATGCTCCCGTTTGCCGAAGAGCTGCCCACTGTGGGGCCCGAAGAATTTGTAGGAGGAACAGGCCAGGAAATCGCACCCGAGGGCCTGAACGTCGATCAGCCCGTGCGGCGCGTACTGGACGGCATCGACAAAAGTGAGCGCGCCCGCCTCCCTGGCCCAAGCGGTAATCGTAGCGACGTCGTTTATGGTGCCGGTGGCGTTGCTGGCGTAGCCGACCGCGGCGATCTTCGTGCGCGGCGTGATCTTCGCGCGCAGATCCTCCATATCGAGAGTACCGCTTTCCACATCTATATCGGCCCAGCGGACGCGCGCGCCCCGCTCCTGGGCGGCCAGCGCCCATGGCATCACGTTGGCGTCGTGGTCCAGCCGCGTTACCAGCAGTTCGTCGCCCGGCTCCAGGTCCTGCGCCAGAGAGCGGCTGAGATGAAAAGTGAGGCTGGTCATATTGTTGCCGAACACCACCTCATCCGCGCCGCAGCCGAGCAGGTCGGCGACCGCTTGATGCGCCTCTTCGATGACCGCATCGGTTCTTCGGCTGGTCTCGAAAAGGCCGTGCGTATTCGAGTTTCGGCGCCTCAGATAGTCGACCATCGCCTCGATGACGCTTGCGTGCACCTGCGTGCCGCCGGGATTATCGAAAAAAACTGCTTTGCGGCCGTCGTACTCCTCATTCAGTGCAGGAAACTGTCGTCGAATCTCAGCAACGTTGAACATGGCTCACCTGTCCCGCGGCCGTCGCATCAGAATACAAGGGGCGGTCTATCTCCTTTTCGGCAGGCCGTCGGCCAGCAGCCAGATCCGCTCCCGCCCCAACAACGAAGAAATATCTCCCTGCAGCAGCGCAAGGAACGCGTCTGTCAGGTCGGCAAGGCTGTCTGCGCCCGTTATCTGCTCCAGGCTGCGCTCGGAGAGCGGCGGGCGCGTCCGATTCTGGGGCGCGGAAACCTGCATGACGGGGACGGAGCCATCCCGGGGCAGTTCTGCCAGCTCGCACAGAAGATCGATGGCTGTGGCGAAATCGCCCATTTCGTCTACGAGCCCGCGCTCATGCGCCTGTCTGCCCGTCCACACGCGCCCGCCGCAGACATTTTCGAGCGACTGCGGCACAAGTTGCCTTGCTTCGGCGACCAGATCTTTGAACCTGCTGTAGGTGTAGCCGATCTGCTCCTCAACTTTCGCGCGCTGTTCCGGCCGCCAGGGCCGGTCGCTGGCGTAGATATCGGCGTTCTCGCCGCGCTGGACGGCGAAGCGATTGGCGCCGATCCTGGCCAGGGCTTCGCCGGTTAACATCTTTGCCATAATGACGCCGATACTGCCGGTAAGCGTCGTCGGCTGGCAGATGATTTTCTGCGCTGGCAGCGCCACATAGTAGCCCCCGCTGCCGGCTACGTCGCCCAGATAGGCGACGACCGGCTTCTTGCGGTTAAGCAGCGTCAACTCGCGCCAGATCAGATCGCTCGCCAGCGCCGAGCCGCCGTTGGAGTCAACGTGCAGAAGAATCCCGGCCAGCCGGTCGTTCTCGAGGGCCGCCCTCACCATCTGCTGGACGGTGGCGCTGCCGACGGTGCTGCCGCCGACGATTGGCAAACCGGTGGGGAATCGGCGGCTCTTTCCGCTCGTGATCATGCCGTTCAACGAAATCACGCCAATGCTGCGCCTGTGCCGCAACCGGGGGCGGCGGTATAGGGCCTTGCGCGCTTCCTCGAACGGCAGAATACGGACGTCTGCGCCGGTCGCGGCCAGCTTGGCCGCGAGCTGGTCTTCGTAGACCAAATCGTCGATCAGCCCAAGTCGGACGGCCTCGTCCGCGGTCAGTGGAGCGCTGTCAATGGCGGAACGGACCTGCTCTTCATTCAGGTCGCGGCCGCGGCTGATGGCCGCGACCAATTCGTTATACCAGCCGTTCAGCAGCCATTCGAGCTGCTCCTGGTGTGCGGGGCTTATCTCGGAGCGCTCAAGAGTGTCGGCCGCGGTCTTCCAGGGGGCAACCTTGACCACTTCCGCTCTAAGGCCGACTTTACGCAATGTATCAGCCAGGAAGAGCGGTTCGGCGCGCAGACCGAGCACCATCCATTCGGTGTGCGGCGCGACGAAGATGCGGTCGGCGGCCGCGGCCATCATGTATTCGGCGCCGCCGCACGACTCCAAATAGACGACGACTTCCTTTGCCGCCCCGGGATAAAGCGCCCTGCTCCAGCCGCGAAAGCGGTCGAAGAGATCAGCCAGAGTCTGCGCCTGTGCGAGGCTGATCTGCGAACCCTTGACCAAGAAGAGCGCGCCGCGCACATCGGGGTCCTCAGCGATCTGGCGTAGGGCAGCATGCAGAGATTCTACGGTCAGCGTCGGACGTCCGAGCGGGCCCAGCGCAAGAAACCAGGGCCGCTGAGGCGTCAGCTCCGGCAGCGGACCGGAAAGTTCAAAAAGCGCGTAATCGGCGCGCGCGCCTTTGAACAGGCGCCGCAGCAGATTGGCGAACCGGCAAACGCAGACCAGCCACAGCAGAGACAGACCTCGCAGAAGCCTGACTACGGTTCTGTCGACAAAGCGCATACAATCCCCTCTACATCCTTCAAAGGCATTCGGCGCGACAACTGCCCGCAACGACGATGTTGCCCAGAATCCAAGCGGGCCGCAAAAACCATACTATACCCGTCCGATCGGTTCGGACAAGTAGGCAGGGCAATCGCGTCTAAATCCGGACGCCAAAATATCCCACGAAGGGCGCCCACAAGGGGCGCCCCTACCAATTGTCAATTATTTTCGGCTGTTTTTCCGGAGTTGGGCACCCACAAGGGGCGCCCCTACCAATTGTCAATTATTTTCGGCTGTTTTTCCGGAGTTGGGCTTGAATCAGGTAGTGTCGCGGGTCCTGGCCCAATTCGATGCAATCGCCCTGCAAATAGGCCTTCCGACGCGCGCGGATGGATTGTTCGCCGAACGCCTCCCGGGGTATGATGAAGCGCAGACCTTCACGCCAGGGAGCGAGTGAAATGGCCCCAGTTTACACGGCCGCAGTGGTGGGCGCCGGCAATGGGGGCAAGGGCAGCATGGCTGCCCTGTCGGCGTCGCCGCGTCTCCGCCTCGTCGCGGTCGCCGACATCCAGGAGGAGGCGCGCGCAACCGCCCGGGAACTTTACCCCGGCATTCGCACCTACAACAGCCATGGAGAGATGTTTGCCGACTGTCCGACTGACGTGGTCTGCGTCTCCACATGGCCGCCCTCTCATTTGGAGGTGACGCAGGCGGCGTTGGACCTGCCGCTGCGCGGCATCCTGGTCGAAAAGCCGCTGGCGGACAATTTTTCAGACGGTCGGAAGGTGCTCGAGATTGTGCGCGCCCGAAGTCTGCCGATGGTGGTGCCGCACGGCCTGCTGGTGGCAGAACACAGCCGCCAAATTCTTGGGCGGATAGGCAACGGCGAGATCGGGCAACTGAAGCTGGTGGAGATACAGTCCGGCGGCTGGGACATCATCAATGCCGGCATCCACTGGCTCAACTTTTTTGTGACGCTGACCGGGCGGGAGCCGGTCGACTGCGTCATGGCGGCCTGTGACGTCAGCACGCGTACATTTCGCGACAATATGCAGGTAGAAACGCTGGCCGTCACCTACGCGCACACCGTCAGCGGCATCCGCGTCGTGATGAATACGGGCGACTACGTTTCAATTTCGGAGCCGGACACGAACACGCTCTTCCGGCTGGTCGGCACGCGCGGGACGCTCGACTTTTACGGCTGGGCGCCCCGATACCGCCTGCTCAACGCCGACTATCCTCAGGGGCGACTCTTCGAAGTCGACCCGGGCCCGGCCACGAATCACCAGCGCCACCTCGAAAATCTGGCAACGGAGATCGACCGCGGAGCACCGGACTATACCGTCGCAGAGGGCTCACTGGCCGCGTTGGAGCTGTGTGAAGCAGCTTACCTCTCCTGCCGGCACGGCGGCACTCCGGTATCCTTGCCGCTGGACGAGTTCTCTGCACCCTCGCCGGCTGATTGGCAGCCAGGCCTGCCCTACAGAGGGCAGGGAGGCGGCCGCGACGGGCGCAGGCTTCCGCGCCGGCCTGAGCAGCCTGGACGGCGGAGCTGAGGGCGGCGGCATGGTACGATTCGGCATTGTCGGCAGCGGATGGCGCGTGCGCTTCTTCCTGCGCGCGGCCCAAGCCCTGCGGGGGCAGCTGGAGGTGGCGGGGCTGGCGGCGCGGCGCCCGCAGCGGGCCGCGAAACTGGCCTCCGCATACGGTGTTCCCCTCTACCGTTCGCCCACCGAGCTGATCGCGGCGCAAAGGCCCGACTTTGTCGTGACCAGCGTATCCTTGCCGGCCAACCCGCCGATCGTGCGGCAGCTGGTGGAGCAGGGCCTACCCGTGCTTTCCGAAACGCCGCCGGCGGGCACAGTGGCAGAGATGCATGCACTGTGGACATTGCAGGCACAGGGCGCCCGCATCCAGGTCGCAGAGCAGTACTGGCGGCAGCCCCACCACGCCGCCCGTCTCGCCTTCGCGCACAGCGGCCGCCTGGGACGCGTCAGCCAAGTCCAGGTTTCGGCCGCGCACGGCTATCACGGCATCAGCCTCATGCGCCGCTTCCTCGGCATCGGGGCAGAATCAGCGACGGTCAGTGCGCGACGCTTCAGCTCTCCAATCGTGCGGGGACCTGGCCGCCAGGGGCCGCCCAGCGAGGAAAAGGTGACCGGGTCGAACCAACTCCTGGCCGTCTTCGATTGGGGCGACCGCCTGGGCGTACTCGATTTCAGCAGTGACCAGTACTTCTCGTGGATTCGCGGCCAGCGGCTGCTGGTGCGGGGCGAGCGCGGCGAGATCATCGACGACCGCGCGGTCTACCTGCAGGATTTCCGCACACCGATTGAAGTGACATTCACCCGTCACAGCGCCGGCCCTGAGGGAAACCTGGAGGGAAACTATCTCAAGGGCATCCAGGCAGGCGAACAGTGGTGGTACCGCAATCCTGCCTTGCCGGCCGAACTCTCCGACGACGAGATCGCGGTCGCGGACCTGCTGTTGCGTATGGCGGAATATGTAGGCGGCGGCGACGACGCCTACTCGCTGGCAGAGGCCTGCCAGGACCGCTACCTGGACATTCTGGCCGGGCAGGCGGCAGAGAGCGGGCAGCCGGTTCGGGCGCAGCATCAGCCCTGGAGCAATGTCCTGACCTCATCGGGGGTGCAGTGACTGAACGAGGTCCTCTCCTCACCCGCGCACCAGGGCAAGCGCATCTAAATCTGGACGCCAAAATAAGCCACGAAGGGCACCCACAAGGGGTGCCCCTACCAATTGTCATTCGTTTTCGGCTGAAAAACCGATCTCCAGTCGCCGAAAACCGTAAGAATTCGCGACAGCGCTCTTGCCCTCTTAGACAGACAACGGCCTCTATTGTATAATGTCCCTTGGTTTTCGGTGGACAATGACGTGATCGCTGAAAACGGAGTAACTTGAGTCCAAATCAATGGCCAAAATTGTTCTCTGCCACCCACTGTTTCTGAGCCTGAATCCGGAAGAGGAAGCGCTGAAGAGCCCCTACTTCCCCTTGGGTCTTCTCTATCTGGCAGGCTACGTGCGCGCGCAGGGTCACGCTGTCGCGGTCTTCGATGGCACATTCGAAGAGGAAGTCGGCGCGTTCTCCGCCCGTCTGACGGCTGAACAGCCGGACATGGTAGGCATCTCGGCTGTATTGCCCCTGCGCGAAATGGCCCTCAGTCTGGCCGCCGACGCCAAAGCCGGCGGCGTGTCGACCATTCTCGGCGGGCCGGACCCGACCAAAGATCCCGCCCACTATCTCCAGTATCCCCAAGTCGATCTTGTCGTCCACCATGAGGGCGAGCAGACCCTGGACGCGCTGCTGCGGTTGGTGGAAGCCGGCCCGCTCACGCCCGAACTGCTGCGTTGCGAACCGGGAATCGCCTTTCGAGACGGCGACGGTACGGTCGTGGTCAACCAGCCGCGCCAGCTTATCGACAATCTCGACGAGCTGCCCCTGCCGGCCAGAGACCTGATCGACATGGACCGCTATCTTGACACCTGGCGCGAGGAAAACGGCTACTCCTCGTTGACGATCTCCACATCGCGCGGCTGCCCCTATGGCTGCGACTGGTGCCGTGATTCGGTTCACGGGCAGGGCTTCCGCCAGCGTTCACCGGAGAGCGTCGCCGCCGAAATGAAGCAGCTGAAAGAGACTTACGACATTGACCGGCTGCGCGTTGTCGATGATGTCGACGGCATCGAGCGCGACTGGGTCGAAGGCTGGGCCGAGGCCGCTGAAAAGGCTGATGCCGAAATCCCATTCGAGGCACTCTATGACCTGGAGCGCCAGGACCTGCCGATGCTCGACGTGCGGGATACGTTGTGAAAAAAGCGCAATCAGTATCTCCCCACCGTGGGTGGGGCCTTACATGCACCGCCGGATGCCTCGGCAGCCGGAAACTGAACCTTGAAGGACTTCTTCTCTCACGGGTCACCCTTTCTCGATCATCCTCTGTTGACGGCAGAACGAACCCAAAGGGAAATCCACTTTCTGGTTGACGCCCTGGCGCTGGCGCCGAAAGCGCGCGTGCTGGACGTGGGCTGCGGCTTCGGTCGGCACACGATTGAACTGGGGCGTCTGAACTATCGCGCGCTCGGCATCGACCCGGCGGAGGCCATGATCGAGGCGGCGATGGCACAGGCCGTGGAGGCCGGCGTGGAGGTCGAATTGCAACAGGTTGGCGGCGAAGAGTTTGCCATGGCAGGGCAGTTCGATGCCGCGATCTGCCTTTTCACGACTTTGGGACAGGTCGCGACCGATTCGCTGGCGGACAACCGCGGGCTGCTCGCGGCTGTGGCCAACGCGCTCAAGGCGGACGGCCTCTTGGCGCTGGAGCTGCCGCAGAAGCAGCCCACTCTCGACGCGCTCAAGGCCTGCGACCGCTTCGGCGGCGCGAGCAACTATACAGAGGTCCAGCGCAGCTACGATACCGAAGCCGACCTTGTGACCGAACAGTTCCGCGTCGTCACGCCGTCGCGCGATCAGAGCTACCAGTTGCGCTACCGCCTCTACAGCCAGGAGGAAGTTAAAACCCTCCTGACCGCGGCCGGGCTGCAGATCGTCCGGCGTCATGCCGGTTACTCCAAGGCAGAGCTGACCGACGTTAGTCCGACCATGCTACTGATTTGCGCCAAATGCCTTTAGATTGGCTGACGCAGGACCTACTCTATCTGCTTTTGCGCGGGCTGCTGCTGACAGTCGTCTTGACCGCGGCAACCGCGGGTCTGGCGCTGGCGGTGGGCGTCGCTGCGGGGACGATGCGGCTGTCGGCAAACCGGTTCGTGCACGGGCTGGCGGTTGTGCATGTGGAAATGCACCGCAATATGCCGGCGCTCGTGCTGATGATCATCTGGGCTTTTGCCCTGCCCAACCTGTTCCCGGCAGAGATGCGGCGAGGGTTTTTCTTCGATAACGACTTTTTCAACTGGATCAGCGGTTGGAGCGGCCTGTCGCTGCCCTATTACACGCTGGCAGCTGGCATTGCATTGGTTTTGAATACCAGTGCGTACCTGGCTGAGCTGTTCCGGGCCGGCGTTTGCGCCATTCCCCAGCAGCACGTCGACGCCGCCCGCACGCTCGGCGCGTCTCGGTTGGAGCTCTTCCGCCGCGTCCTTCTGCCCGAAGGCTTGCGCACCGCCTTTCCGGCCATTTCGACCCGCCTGATTCACCATCTGAAAAACAGTGCGCTGGCTGCATTTGTGGCCACGCCTGAGTTTTTCCACAGCGCACAGACCGCGATCACGCGCACGTTTCTGGCGCTGGAATTTCTTTTGCTGGCAGCCGTCGTCTACCTGGTGCTGGCATTCGCCTTTTCCGGTCTGTTGCGCTGGGTCGAGAAACAGTGGTTGGCGGGCGGAAGCCGGCAGACGCCCCTGACCACTGCTCAGTAGAAGAATGAACGATCATCTCTCCTTTCTGATTGAGAAGCTGCCGGTGCTCCTGTTTGGATTTCCGGGTCAGCGGCCCGGCGGCCTGACGCTCAGCCTGATCCTGGCCGTGCTGGCGGTAGCGTTCGGTTTCTGTCTTGCCATGCCGGTCAGCAGCGCGGCGCGTGCAGGTTGGCGGCCGCTGCGCTGGTGCGCCGTCGCCTATGTCGAAGTGTTCCGGGGCCTGCCCTTAATTTTGCTGCTGGTGCTCGTTCACCAGGGCCTCGGCGGCGTTCGCTTCGGGCTGAACTGGAGCCCGCGCATGTCGGCGCTGGTGGCGTTGATTCTCTATTCCAGCGCCTACCAGGCTGAAATCCTGCGTGCCGGCCTGTCCACGGTGCCGCTGGAACTGGTGGAGTCGGCGCGGCTGATGGGCAGCCGCCCGCGCCAGGTGTACTTGCTGATCAAGCTGCGCTACGCGCTTCGGGTCATGCTACCGGCTTTCACCGGCCAGGCCATCAGCCTGTTCAAAGACACATCGGTCGTTGTCGTCATCGGCGTGGCTGAAGTGATGACCGTCGCCCGCATGGCCCTGGGCGCAGATGTCACCAACGCCCCCTATTGGGTGACGATGTACAGCTTTGTCGGCGTTCTCTACTTCGTTATCGCCTTCGGCCTTTCCCGCCTCTCTCAACGCTGGGAGCAGCGCAGCCGCCAGCCGGACCTTGTCCACTCGTTCTTCAGCTATTGAATCGCTTTCTATTTGGGAATGAATTTCGCGTCAGCCAGCGCAATATGGGCCAAATCTGCTTAAATGCGTACCGCTTCTTACAGTACTTGTGGTTGCCGCTATGTTAAGATTAGGCGCGCTGCTTACAGCGCGTGCCCATCGTGCGCGTCTGAAAGTCAACGACTTCTTCAAGGACAGCACACAAACAGGGGGGATTCATTGTCAATGAAGTCACTGTTTCCGTTCTCGATCATTCTCCTTCTGGCGGCGCTTGTCTTGAGCGCATGCCAACCGATCGCCCCGCTTCCGGCGAGCGGCGTCAGTTTTCTGGCCGACGAGATCAGCGAACGGGGGACAGTCCGCATCGGTGTACGCAATGACAACCCCCCGCTCAGTTTTGTGACCGAAGAGGGTGAATGGGTCGGTTTCGACGTTGACCTGGCCGATGCGATCGCGGCGCAGATGGGCCTGGAGCCCGAACTGATTGTTGTGGACGGCACGACCCGCATCAGCTTTCTGCAGGAGGGGCGGGTTGATATTTCGATCGCCAGCATGAACCACACGCGCAAGCGGGACAACGCGATCGACTTCAGCATCACCTACTTTTGGGACAACCAGTCGTTTCTGGCGCGAAGCGGCGAATACAGGTCGATTGATGAACTGATGGGCAAGAAGGTGGCTGCCAACGCCGGCAGCTCCGCCATCCCCTCCTGGATCGCGTATAGTGCGGCGCAGGGCGGCGCGGAGCCGGAAATCGTCGAGTTCAGCGACAAACTGGCCGCGATGCAAGCCCTGCGCGACGGCGCGGTCGAAGGTTACACCGAGGACAACATCACCATGTTGGCGCTGGCCGCGGGCGACCCTGCGCTTGAGCTTCTGCCGGGCGGCCACAATCCTGTGCAGTTCGGCATCGGCGTGCCCAACAACCAGTCGGCCTGGCGCGATCAGGTGAATTACGCGTTACAGGAGTTGTGGAAGTCCGGTCTCTACCACGAGATATACTTTCGCTGGTTCGAAGGTCCCGATGCTCCCATCCAACTGCCGCTGGGCGGGCAGATGGAGGTCTGGCCTGAGTAATACAGAGCAATGACATCGGTTTCGCTGGACAATCTATCCGTCATCTACGCGCCCGGTTCGCAGGCGCTGGGCAACGTCACATTGCGCGTTGAACCGGGCGAGCTCATGGTGCTGCTCGGTCCATCGGGCAGCGGCAAGACGACGATGTTGCGCGCCCTGGCCGGGCTGCTGCAGCCAAGTGAAGGCGACATTCGCTTCGATGACCGCTCTGTGCTCGGCGTGCCGCCGGAAAGGCGGGGCGCGGTGATGGTATTCCAGGAGCACGCGCTGTTCCCGTTCATGAACGTGGCGGCCAATGTTGGGTTCGGCCTGAAGATGCGGCGGATAGACCCAGCCGCGATTCGCAGCAGGGTAGCCGAGGCCCTGGCGGCCGTGCAGCTGGGCGGCTACGGGACGCGCTGGCCCGACGAGCTTTCGGGCGGTCAGCGCCAACGCGTCGCGCTGGCGAGGGCGCTGGTGATCCAGCCGCGCGTGCTCCTGTTGGATGAACCTCTCAGCAGTCTTGAGCCCAGCCTGCGCGAAGAACTGCGCGGCACAATTTGCACGCTGCAACAGCAGGCCGGCATCACCATGATCTTCGTCACGCATGACCAGACCGACGCGGTTGCGGTCGCCGACCGCATCTGCCTGTTGATGCAGGGCAAAGTGCGGCAGACGGGCACGCCGCGCAGCTTCTTCGAACGCCCGGTAGATAGCGAAGTCGCCCGGTTCTTCGGCGGTATCAACTTCCTGCCGGGCATCAAACGCGGACGCATTGTCGAGACCTCGCTTGGCCCGCTGGAGGTGGTTGCAACCGACAGGCCGGACGGCGACGTGCTGGTGACGATCCGGCCTGAAGCGGTGGAGGTTGGGCGGAACGGCCATAACAATCTGGTCGGTTCGGTCGAGTCATACAGTTTTCAGGGATTGGTGGCGCGCTGCGGCGCCGGCATCAGCGATACACAGCTGCAGCTGACCGTGCCGCCTTATCAACGCTTCCAGCGCGGAGAGAGAATCGTGCTGCATCTGCCGCGCGAGCGCATCCACCTGCTGCCGGTAGAACCGGAACGATGAGAGCGGAGGCGCCCCTGTGGCCGATTGCCGTCGCCCGGCCGATAATCGGCCTGTTGTGGCTCTATTCGCTGCGCTGGAAGTTGCCGCCCGATTTCATGCCGGCGGAAGGCCGTGGGTTGATGGACTGGCTGCAGCTGGAAGTAGCGCATGCGTCATTTCCGCTCTACGGCCTGTTCGTCGAGCAGGTGGCGCTGCCGAACTTCACGCTCTTTGCCTGGCTGATTTTCCTGGCGGAATTGGCCGTCGGCCTCAGCCTGCTGACCGGCGCCTTCACCCGCATCGGGGCACTGGTGGGCCTGGGCATGTCGGTCAACCTCGGCATCGGCTTGCTGGAAGTGCCGGGCGAATGGCCCTGGAGCTACGCCATGCTGGCGATGTGGCATGGCCTCTTTTTTGTAAGCGGCGCCGGACGCGTCTGGGGCGTGGACGGCATGAGAAGCCGGGCGTAAGGCCGGAGAGGGCGCTCTCGCCGGGCGATATCGCCCCGGGCTTTAACAGAAAGAACGAACTCGAATGACAATCGTGCTGGCTGTCGCCGCCGGCGTCATCCTTGGTTATCTGTTTGAACGGGGCGACTTCTGCTTCCACAGCACGTTGCGGGGGCTCGTGCGGCGACCGCGCCAACCGAATCTGGCACGCGCCTATCTCCTGTCGCTGCTCATCGCTCTGCCTCTCGTGCAGGGAATGACCGCCTTGGGTTGGATTGCGCCGTGGGTGGCGCCCTGGTCGTGGCAGGCGAACCTTGTGGGTGGGCTGATTTTCGGCGCAGGCATGGTCATCGCGGCCACCTGCGTAACCGGCATTTTCTACAAACTCGGCCACGGGATGCTGGGCACGCTGGTCGGCTTGGCCGCGTGGTCGATTGGCGATGTAGTCACTTGGCGCGGGCCTCTCAACCCGTGGCGCGAGGCGTTGAATCGCAACGTCGTCGAGGTGGATGGACAAACGGCTACGCTGGCGAACGCGCTGGCCCCCCCGCTGGGAGCGGCGATTGCGGTCATGTTGTTGTTGGCGGCGGCCGTCTATCTGTGGCGCAGCCCCCGACCGGGCCAGGGCGAATACTGGTCGTGGTTGCCGCTCGGAATTTCGGTTGGCGTGTTTACCGGCCTGGCCTGGCTCCTGGCCCGCCTTGGCGGGTCAAACTATACGTTCGGCACATCGGGCGTGCCCACCGTTCTTTACGACACGCTGGTGAACGGAACGGATCCGGGCAATCTATGGATTCCGGTGGCGCTCATCGCTTTGCTGCCCGGCGCGCTGATTGCCGCACGCCGGGCCGGCACATTCTGGGCCAGGGGAGAGTCTAGCGGACGCTACGCACAGTTGGCCGCCGGTGGACTGCTGATGGGGGTTGGCGCCGGCATTTCGGGCGGCTGCAACCTGGGGCACTCGCTCGTTGGCGTGCCGCTCCTGAGCCTTGGCAGCATCACGACGACGCTGGCGATGCTGCTGGGCGTTTTCGTGGCAGACCGGGCCATCGGGATGCTGCGCCCATTGCAGCCGCAGACAAATTGAGCATTCCCCGCGTGGAAGCACGAAATGAACAGTAAGGCAGACACAGAGCACAACAGGAGTATCAACATGGGTCAGGCAGAAATCAGATTGCGGCAGGCTGCCGCCATTCTACGCATAACGGTTGGGGTAATTCTGGTTGCCACCTGGTTTGACAATCTGCAAGGTGGAATCTACGCAAGCGACGGCCAAGGCATCGTCGGCCTCTTCAACTACCTTTTCAATGACAACGGGGGCGGACCGGCGTTCTACCGGGCGATCATCAACGGCACGATTCTGCAGGCGCCGGGACTGTTCGCCGTCTTTCAATTGGTGGCAGAGTTGTTGATGGGTCTGGCGCTGCTGGTCGGGCTGTTCACACCCCTGGCCGCAGTCGGCGCGGCGCTCTTCTTCTTCAACCTGTTCCTGGCCTATCTCGGCGGCCAGGATTGGATCTGGACCTATGTACTGTTGACCGTTTCGGCGCTGGTCGTAGCGCTGTCGCAGGCCGGGCGCGCCTGGGGACTGGACAGTTTGCTTGTGCGGCGCTTGGGAGAGCCGCCGCGCGGCCCTATCTGGTAAGACCGGCAATTTCCATTTGAAATTCACCCGCCATCAGGTATAGGTGAATACCCGCTCGACCACAGAGAACTGCGAAAGATGGTTCTGGAACTCATCTATCTAATCACCGCGTCGCTGCTGGCCGTCTACGGATTGCAGGCGCTCTTTCTGACGCTCATCGCTCGTTGGACAATGCCCGACCCGGCTGCGTCGCCTCCTGCGGAGCTCGAGGACCCGCCCAGCGTGACGGTGCAGCTTCCGGTTTACAACGAACGCCACGTCGTCCGCCGGCTGATCGACGCGGTAGCCGCTTTTGACTGGCCGGCCGATCGAATTCAGATTCAACTGCTGGACGACTCCACCGATGACACCAGCAAGATAATCTCCCAAAGCGTTGGGTTGCACCGGCAAAGGGGTATCGACATCGCGCAATGCCGCCGCGGCGATCGCCAGGGCTACAAGGCCGGCGCTTTGCATGAAGGGCTTGCCGAGGCACGCGGTGAATTCCTCGCCATCTTCGACGCCGACTTCGTCCCGCCGCCGGACTTTCTGCGGCGCACGATCCCTTCCTTCGACGATCCGGCGGTGGGTTGTGTTCAGACCCGGTGGGGCCATCTGAACCCTGATGTCTCGCGCCTGACGCAAGCGCAGTCGCTGGGCATCGACGGCCACTTTGTGGTCGAACAGAGAGCCCGCAGCGAACTTGGCGCAATGCTCAATTTCAACGGTACAGCCGGCGTCTGGCGGCGGACCTGTATGGAGGATGCCGGTGGCTGGCAGGGAGACACGCTGACAGAAGATCTGGACTTGAGCTATCGCGCCCAGCTGTGCGGCTGGCGCGTAGCCTATCTTCCCGAAGTAATCGTCCCGGCGGAGATCCCGGTTTCGGTCGACGCTTTCAAACGGCAGCAGTTCCGGTGGGCAAAAGGCAGTATGCAGACTGCGAAGAAGCTTTTCACCGCCGTCCTCGGATTGCGCAGGACCTTCCCGTTTCGTGGCGGCGAGCGCGCCAAAATCCCCCTGTGGAGCAAGGCGCTCGGCATTGTGCATCTGACCAGCTACGCGGTCCACCCGCTGATGATTCTCAACCTGCTCTTTCTGCTGCCGATGATGTCCTCCTTGAGCCCTGTACTCAAGGTTGCCTCATTCTTCTCGCTCACGGCCATCGGCCCGCCGCTGATGTATTGGACGGCGATGCACACGCGGGGAATACCGGCCAGGAAACGGATATACCGGCTAATGGTGTTGTTGGGGCTGGGAACCGGCCTGTCGGTCAACAACAGCCGCGCGGTCTGCGAGGCGCTGCTGGGCGTCCGCAGCGCCTTCAAGCGCACGCCCAAGTTCGCCGTCACCCGCGCGGCCAACGACTGGCACACGAGCGCCTACGTTCTGCCCAGCGATCCCACGGTCTGGGCCGAGATTGTTCTGGCCCTGTACGCGATCTCGCTGCTGATGTACAGCCTCCTGAACGGCATCTGGTGGCTGCTGCCCTGGCTTTCGCTCTACTCCGGCGGATACACCTTTATCGCCTTCCTCTCGATGCGCCAGGCGTGGGAGAAACGGGGCGCTATCCGCCACGCGTTGACGGCCGCGCGGGAGACGGGAGATTGACCGCCGGCAGGCCTGCGAAAGCTACCGATAGAGTCAGTCGACGCGCGCTGCTTGTCATGGCGAAACAGCCGGCCGCCGGCCGCGCCAAAACGCGCCTCGTGCCCCCGCTGACCGGCGAATCCGCAGCCTCTCTTTACCACTGCTTCCTGGAGGATGTCCTCGCGACCGTGCGCGCCGCGGCGCGCGTGGCCGGTTTCACACCGGTTGTCGCCTATACACCGGCTGCTGCGCGCGATTTCTTCCGCCGCCTCGCGCCGGATTTCCAACTCATCCCGCAGCAAAGCGGGTATGAGGCAAATGCCACCGACTCCTCACACCTCGGTCCTGCCTCTTCCCAATTGGGCGACCGGTTGCAGAACGTACTGTCGACCGCAATTGGACAAGGCTACCGGCAGGTCGTCGCCATCAACAGCGACAGCCCCACCCTCCCGGCAGAGTTCCTGCGAGCTGCATTTCACTGCCTGGACAGTCCCCATGTTGACGCGGTGTTCGGCCCCTGTGCAGACGGCGGCTACTACCTGATCGGCGTAAAGGAGGCGCCCGGCCGGCTGGTGACAGCGGTAGAGATGTCTACGCCCACGGTTCTGCAAGACACGTTGGCCATCGCTGCGGAGGAGGAATTGCGCGTCGAGCTTTTGCCCGAATGGTACGATGTAGACAGCGCCGACGACCTGGAGCGTCTGCGCGTCGAATTGGACGCCCACCCGCAGCGGGCGTCGGCCTCCAACCGCTTCTTCAACGAAACATGGCCGTCGAAGTCGTCATTCCGGCCCTGAACGAAGCCGGCAATATCGCTCAACTCGTACAAGAGGCGGCCGCGCAAGCGGTGGCACGGGTGATCGTGGTCGACAATGGCTCCAGCGATGGCACCGGCCGGCTGGCCGCAGAAGCCGGCGCGCACGTGGTTGTCGAGCCGCGGCAGGGCTACGGCTATGCGTGCGCGGCCGGCGCCGGGGCTGCTTCAGGAAAGATTCTGGTCTTTCTCGACGGCGATTTCAGCTCGCTGCCGGTCGAAATGCCCAGTCTGCTTGCCCCGATTCAGCGCGGCGAGGCTGCATTGGTGCTCGGTTCGCGCGTGCTGGGGCAGATCCTGCCCGGCGCGATGCCGGCGCATCAACGTTTCGGCAACTGGCTTACTTCCGGGCTGATGCGACGGCTCTACGGTGTGGCGGTTACTGACCTGGGACCGTACCGGGCAGTCCGCCGCGACCTGCTGCTGGCGTTGAACATGCAGGAGATGACCTTCGGCTGGCCCACCGAAATGATGGTAAAATGCGCGCGGCGGGGCGTGCCGATCCTGGAAGTGCCGGTCAGCTTTGCGCCGCGCCGTTTCGGACAGTCGAAAGTAAGCGGTACGCTGCGGGGCTCCATCCTGGCCGCCTACCACATTCTCGGCGTCACGTTGCGCTATGCTTTTTCGAACGAATCGTAGACGGTGGGGCCACGAGCCGCTGGCGGCCGGGATTCTGCTCACGTGAGCCACCGCAACGCGATCTACTGCCAAGCCCTGGCAGCCGTTCTGTTCAGCACAGGGGGGCTGCTGATCAAAATCGTTTCGATCGAGCCGCTCGCCTTGATGGGCGTGCGCAGCGCCATCGCGGCAGTGGTGATCGGTCTCTTCATGGGCCGGCCACGTTTCCTGTGGTCGCTGCCGCAGCTTGGCGGGGCGATCGCACTCGCCTGCGCGCAGGGCTTCTTTATCTTTGCCAATCGCGAGACGACGGCCGCCAACGCGATTTTCATCCAATATACGGCGCCCGTGTTCGTCGCCTTCTTCGGAATCCTCTATCTGCGTGAACCCGTACGCAAACTGGACTGGCTCTCTCTGGCGGCAATCGGCGCGGGGCTGCTGTTCTTCTACGGCGATGGATTGACATCCCACGGCGCAACCGGCAATCTCTACGCTTTGCTGGCCGGCATCTCATTCGCCTGGTTTCTGCTGTTCCTGCGTAAACAGAAGGATGCCTCAACGATCGAGACCGTTTTCCTGGGCAACGTCCTGGCGGCGCTGCTGGGCCTGCCTTTCCTGCGCGAAGCCGCGCCAGGCGCCCTGGACTGGACCGGGATGCTCCTGCTGGGCATCTTTCAGATCGGCCTCCCTTTCATCCTCGTCGCCCGCGCCATCAAAGAACTGACTGCGGTGGGAGCCGTCCTCATCCAGGCCCTCGAGCCGGTTCTCAGCCCCGTTTGGGTCGTCCTCTTTATCGGGGAAACGCCCACGCCGCTGGCGTTACTGGGCGGCGCGATCGTGATCGGCGCGGTGACGCTGCGCTCAATCCTGACGGCTCGGACGCGGCGCATGCGGCCCGTTTCGCTGCCTGCCGCGTGACAGCACGCCCGGAACCACTGTGAGCAGCCCGCCCTCTTCCTCCCCGGAACGGAACGCAATCGCGGCGTTACGCATCGTTGCGTTGCGGCGCCGCCTTTCGATGTCCTCTCTGCCCGAACTGTTTGTCCTTATCGCGGCTGCGCTCCTTCGTTTTTGGCGGCTGGAGTACCATAGCTTCTGGTTCGACGAAGCGGTCTCGCTCGCCTGGGCCAGGACAGGCCCCGTCGAAATCGTGAAGGCAACCCTTCAACTCAGCCGTGACAAGCACCCGCCGGCCTATTATCTGGCGCTCCACTACTGGCAGGGGTTGCTCGACTGGTTCGGCGCGGCCGAATGGGACGCCGCCCTACGCATCTTCGGCGTCCTGATGGGACTGCTGATGGTCTGGGGCGTCCTGCGCCTGGCAACACGGATCAGTGGACGCGCGACCGGTCTGCTGGCCGGACTCTTTTGCGCGCTCGCGCCCATTCTGGTGTGGTACAGCCAGGAACTACGCATGTTCCTACCCGCCGCGACCGCAATCGTGTGGGCTCTCTACTTCCTGGTCGCCGCGAAGAGAGATGACCCGGCACACAACCGCGCCGCCGCAGTCTCCCGGCTTCTTCACTGGCTTGGGTTTGCGGCAGCGCTCATTTTCTCCCTTTACAGCTATCTCTACAGCGCCTTCTTCCTGCCGGGCCTCGGTCTGTCGCTGCTACTTCTAGCCGGCCGGGGTGAGGCGTTCGACAGACGCTACTTTTTTGAAGGCAGTGCGGCGCTGGCGGTGGTAACAGCAATCTTTCTGCCCCTCGCCAGCAGCGCCTGGCTCGTGAACAGTGCGGAGAATCTGCCTGGCGCGGCCTTTGCTGATTTCCTGCCCAACCTACGGCTGCAACTGACGATATTCACGGTCTGGTTCGCGTCCTGGCCGGCCGCGCTCAGGACCGCAGGCGTTTCTTTCTTTGCGGCGCTCGTCGCGGCAGGCCTGACCCTGTCCAACAGCGGCCGCCGCGACACGCTGCTCACCCCGCAGCCACCTGCACGATTCTTGTTTCGACGGTTGATGGCGGGTGAACAGTGGCTCTTGTGGCTGTGGATCGGAGGCCCGCTGCTGGTCGGCAATTTGCTGCTGGCAAAAAACGCCGCGATCTTTCGCGAGGACCGCTACTTCCTTTTCCTGGCGCCATTTGTCCTCTGGGCCGCGGCGCGCGGTGTAGTCCAGATGGGACGGCTGCGGTTAACCGCAGGGCTGACCGGCGGCGCGGCCGCGGTGGCGCTGCTCGCGGCGTCGCTGCCTGTCCTGTGGACGCCCGCGCTATTCCGCGAAAACTGGCGCGCTGCGGCCGACTATATCAGTGCCTACAGGGAGCACAGCCCCGGCTCTGTCTCGGCCGCCGTCATCCATCCCTTCTTTACACTCCCGGCGCTGGAATGGTACCTGCGCCAGGAAACCACAGCGGGCCCATTGCCGATTTACGGTAATTTCGGCAGTCCGTTGACGACAGAGCAGGCCGATTCGATCATCGCCCCGCATGTGCAGGAGATTGCCGCTGACCTGGGCGCGGACACCATCTGGCTGGTCCAGAGCCATCTCACCGGCTTCGACGATCAGCGGCTTGCCCAAGCCTGGCTGGATGCAAAGTTTCCGCTCATTACCGAACAGTACCCGACGGGCATCGGCCTGCGGGGATATGCAGTCCGCCACCGCTATCCGACCTTGCCAACGCTTTCGGATACGGCCGTCGTCACGAACGCGCAACTCTTCCCTGGCATCGAACTGGCCGCCTGCGAGATCACGACACCGGTTGTGGCAGCGCGCGAGGTCGTCTATCACCCGCCCAGCGGGTGGGTCCATGTGCGAATCTGGCTGCGGGCCAACGGGGACATCAAAGAGGAGCCAACAGTTTTCTCGATAATTCAGTCAGATGATGGCAGTGTCTGGGGTCGATCCCTGGAGCGCGCCGGGGACGTTCTGGCGGTCTATCCGCCGACCATGTGGCAACCGGGCGAGTTTGTACGCGTCGAGCTGGATGTGAACCTGAACCCGCTGACGCGTCCCGGCTCTTACAACGTGAAGGTCGAGGCGGCCGGCGAAATCGGGGCGCCCTGCGGCAAGGTCCAGATCGAGTGAGAGGTCTACGCAGCTGCAGCCGGGGCGCGTTCAACGAAGGCCAGACAGTTCTCCGCTGGCGCCGGGCGCAGGCGCGTCGATCCCGAGCCCCTTCAGCTGCGCACGCTGAAAGAATCGTCTGTAGGCGCGCATTTCGGCCAGGAGCTGCTCTAAAGTGGTCTGGACCAGGACCCGCTCCGAGTCGTTGCGCACCTGCCCGTCTGCCGGCTCGACGCGGGCAAGATCGCGGCCTTGCCACGCGCGCAGGTGCAGAATCCCTTTTTGTTCCAGCCAGAGCAGGGCATGTCGAATGATCTCTTCGGTTGCGCCGACGCGAGCGGCCAGCCGGGCGACCGACAGCAGGCCATCCTGCGCCGCCCCCGTTCGCGTTTGATCGGACCCGGCGCCCATCGACCACTTCGCCATGCCGGCCACTTCCTTCAGCACCATGTCGGGTTGACCCTCTGCGGTATCGCGTCCGATCAGATATAGTTCAGAGGGGGCGAGCGTCTCCAGCAGCCAGTGCAACAGCTCCGGTGAAGGCGGGCTGCTCCACATCACCAGAGGGCGGCCGGCCGCGGCGGAGACGGCATCCAGCCGCGAGCTGAAGGGAACATCGCCCAACCGACTTCCTTCGGCATACCAGAAAGCGCTGTCAAAGGCCGGCAGATCGGACACTGCCACGCTTTCCTGGCGCAGATCATGGATGCCGCCGCGCATGCGGGCGGCGTCAGGAGGTCCTCCGGCTGCTGCGGGAGCAGCGGCGAATTCCTCCACCGGCCGCAACGCTTCGAGGGTCAGCTGCAACTTGCGTTTGCCGCGATATTCGTTTATGCCCAGCGTGTAGGCAATGTCCACGGGGCCTTCGGGCAGTTCCGCTTCGGCGCTGCGCCACCACAGCACCTCCTGTCCCCTTTCGTTTTGATCCTGCAGCAGCAGCCGGCGATGGGCGCCGTCGCGGCCAATGCGTCGGTCCCGGACAACCGTCAGGGCGCGGCTCACAAATCTTGGCGCGGGGTTGCCGTGGCCGAAAGGCGCAAGCCGATCGACCTGCCCCGCCAGCCCAAGGTCCAGCTCGCCAAGGGACAGCTCGGCGTCAATGTGCAATCCTTCCGGCCCGGCGTCGATGCGATGCCGCTCGATCTGGCGGCTCAATTCGCGGCGGAAACGGTCGATTTGGGCTGCATCCAAACTCAAGCCGGCCGCGCCGGCGTGCCCGCCGTGCTGGAGCAAGAGGCCGGAACAGGCGGCTATGGCCGAGCCGATGTCTACGCCGGGCGTGCTGCGGGCGCTGCCCCGAGCCGGTTCCGCGGGCGGATTACACAGCAGAACGGTGGGCAGGTGGTATTCCTCGACCAGGCGCGAAGCGACGATGCCTATGATCCCCGCATGCCAGTTGGGATTGGGGAGAACAATGGCGTTGAAGTCGAGCAGCGTTGAATCCCGCTCCAGCATGTCGAACGCCGTCTGCGCAGTTTGGCTGGTCAGCAGCCGCCTTTCATTGTTCAGACGCTCCATGCGCGCGGCCAACTGTCCGGCGAGGATGGCGTCGTCGGTGGTGAGCAGCTCGACCGCGACCGTGGCGTCATCCAGCCGTCCCAGCGCATTCATGCGCGGTCCGATCTGAAAGCCAATCGACTGGGCATCAACGCTTTGCGGGGAGATGCGTGCACTGTGCATCAGCGCCTTGAGGCCGATTCGTTCGGTTTTGCGCAGCTTGTCCAGCCCCAACTGCAACAGGTAACGGGTGTCGTGCAACTGCTCGGCCACGTCTGCGACGATGCCCAGGGCCACCAGATCGAGGAACTGCGCGGCGCCTTCGGGATTACCGGCCAGTTTGTATAGCTGTTGCACCAGCTTGTAGGCGACGCCGACGCCGGGCAACGTCCGCAGCGGATCATCTTCGTGCAGAAACTTGGGGTTAACGATGGCGTCGGCCCGGCGGACGCTATGGAGGCCGGCGAGCTCAGCCGACTCAGCGCAAGGAGGGGCCGCGCCCGGCTCGGTATCGGCAAACTCGGCGGGCAAGTCATGGTGATCGGTGACGATTGCGGTCAGCCCGGCCTGCTTGGCAATACCGATTCCCTCACTCTCGGCGATGCCGGTGTCGCAGGTCAGCAGCAGGTCCGGCGGGAAGCTCGCATCACCCAAAAGCTCGTTCAGCTTGGCGGGGCGGATGCCATGGCCTTCCCTAAAGCGGTTGGGTACGTGAAAGCGGACATTTTCCGGCGCGGCCAGCTCGCGCAGGGCGGCCACCAGCAGTGTTGTGCTGGTCTGGCCGTCGACATCGAAGTCGCCCCAGACGAGGATATTTTTGCCCTGGCATAAGGCATCGAACAGCGTGTGCGCGGCGAGCTCGAGGCCGACCAGGGCGGTTGGCGGCGCCGGCGTGTAGGCGGCAATGTCGAGAAAGGGGAGGGCTTTCTCCGGCGTGTCGATCTGCCGCTGGGCCAGCAGCTGCGCGACCAGGGGGTGCCCGCCGACGGCTTCGCGCAGCGCCGGCGAGGGTTCGACATGGGGCGGGAGAATCCAGGGTTGGGGGGGCATTATCGGTTATGTGCGTGGTTGGTCTCAGGTATTGAAATCAGAGGCGCCAGTCATTCGCTCGGATGGCGCTGCTGACCTCTTCTTCAAGTGCGACAAATGCGCTTAGCTGTCTCAATGGTGTGAAATCTTCAATGAATTCGGTACGCATCCACATCTTCCATCAGTAGACTGAGTTGGTTACCGTCTTCGGGGATAGGATTCAGATAGGCAAGGAGATGCCCCAAAATGACAGGCTTCTCTTCCGGTGATGCTTCGCTGCGCCACGTATTCGGTCGCCACCTGAAAATGGCCTTCTGAAACCGCCTGCCGTCGCGGATATCCTGTTTCGTCTCGGCGATGAGCAGACTCTCGGGCTTAACCTGACGCACGACTGCCGGCGAGTGTGTGTTGACAATCACTTGACGTAACGGGTTATTCCTCGCGACCGGTCTTGTAACGTCTACCGCAATCTCCTGCAGTAACTCCAACATCGCCGATATCCGGCCAGGATGAATCCCATTCTCCGGTTCCTCCAGGCAGATGACACCCTGAGACGAAGGATCGAGTGCAAGGACTGCCAACGCCAGGAATCGTAACGTGCCGTCGGACAGTGAACGGGCGGGATAGGTCGTGCCATTCCTATCCTGCACTTGCAGTGTAAGCAGTTGCCTCTTCTCATCTCTGTCGATGCTGACTTCATACACGTCATCGATCAGATCTGACAACCGCAAGGCGATCTGTTCGTAGACCCAGGTGTCATTGCCGTCAGACTCAGGCTGACCCTCAGAGTGCGCGAGCGAATAGAGCGTGGCTGGCAGATGGGAACCGTCGGGACGCATTCCTGGCGGCGTCATGAACTCGTCCGGTCTTCGCAGCGACGAGGGTTCCAATTGCAGCAAGCGCCAAGATTGCATCTCGCGACGGGCCAGCAGCGCGGTAGGGCTCTCGGTCGCGTTGACTGTAGACAGCACAGTGCGGGGAAGATTGCTCGCCAAAATTGATTGGGGGCGTCCACTGCTACCGCCATCTTGATGCAGGCGGATCACACGCTGACCCTCTGTCGATTCGGTTGAAATGTATGGTGCAGCCCTGCGCCCCTTGACGACCGAATTCCGCCAATTCTTCGCGCTGTGATGAAATCGGAGGTGTTTCCAGGCTTCACCGAGCGTGATGTGTTCCAGTCTCTCCTTTACAAGCTCAAGGGAACCCGATAAAGGGAGTCTTTCATCAACACGATAGACCAGTTCCAAGGAGTAGCGCAGAAATGTAAAGGTGGCCTTGGCTGTCTGTCCCAAATCATCTACCCCTTCATCCGGGACAATCATTTCGGCCGCAAATGAAATCTTATCAGCGTATTCGTTGCCGATTCGATGGAACAGGCTCTGAACAGATGATGCCTTATCGTCCTCGGCGCGAATCGACGCCGCGGCATCGACGAAGGTATCGCTGGCAAGCCTGCTCAGAAACTGAACCGCGTCAAACAGGTTTGACTTGCCCGTTCCGTTCGCGCCGGCGATGCAGGTGAAGGGGCCGAAGCTGACATCAACATCTACAAGATTCTTAAAGCCTGATACTTGCAGTCTGGTTAACATTGGACCTCCGTTCGTCGAATACGAACTCTACCCGTCTCGCAGGGACCACGTCAAAAGACAGGCTTGCGACGTTGATATGTCCTCTGACTTGCCCGATCGCTCGCTGACAATCCTCGCGTGTATCGTAAATTGAAAGCATAGGCATTCCCAACCTAGAACGCCAGCTCCTGGACCTCTTCCAGGGTGAAATCGAGTGCGTCCTCCAGGTCTGCATCGGGGAATTCGGCTTCGTCGAACTCTTCCAGGCTGCCGGCGACGATGCCGCGATCGCAGCGGGAACGGTAGATGCAGTAGCTACAGAGGCGGCGCCGGTTCTCGTCGGTATCGGCAACTTTATGGAAATCGGCCTGTCTCTCGCGGCGCAGGATATCATTCAATATATCGTTGAGCCTGGCGCGGTTGGCGGCGTGCAGATCGCTGCTGTAATGAAAAGAGACCGGTTCGGCCGGCGACGCGGTGAACCAGTAGCGCATCTCGACCTGCTCCGGCGCCACCGGGCCCCAGGGCAGACCGGCGCTGGCCTCCACGAGGACGAAGGGGTAGACGAGCGTCTGCATGCGCTGCTGCAATAGCGAGCGCCGGGTCGCGCGTTGATTGGTCTTCCAGTCGAGGATGACGACGCGGCGGTTCTCGTCATCGCCGACGACGGCGATAAGGTCGTACCGTGCCGCCAGCCGGGACCGTCCCGCCTCTACTGCCAGGGGCACGCTCAGCACGCGTTCGACCTCAACGTTCCCCGTCGGGAGATCGGCCGGCCGGTGGCGCAGATAGCTCTCGAACCATTCGTCCAGCGGATAGTCCAGACCTTGGCTCAACAGCTCTTTCGACATTCCTGCCTCGGCGCGCTCGACCAACTTGTGGAACTGGGCGCCGCGTCGCAGCAGCTGCTCGTGCTCATCATAGGGCGCCACTTCGAGGGCCGGCCAGGTCAACTCCTCCACATAGCCGAGCCAGAAACGGCGCGGGCAGTTGACGTAGGATTGCAGACTCGACTGGCTGAAGGCAAAGGTAGAGGGGAGTTCCAGTGGCACGTTGTATCGTTCTTTCTGCTTGTCCGATCGTCCCGAAATCACGGCAGATTTACAGTCATTGTAGCACGCTAGTTCGCGCGCTTCAACCGGCCTGCCGCTTGCGGGATACGTACTCTTCGCATACCATCAGATGACCGTCACGACCTTAAGAAGCGCGGGCACTCGCAGTCAACCCATCCCGGTTCTCCCAGTTGAGGAACAGGCCTTATGAGCAGACCCAGCAACGACTACGCGGCCGTCGAGGTCCCCTCTGCCGGCGTACCTCTGCCCGTAGACGGCGGCCCCTTTGCCCGTCCCGACACCGAGCTGATCGAGCAGCTGCGGCAGGTGAGCACGGCCACGGCCAGCGCCACGATGCACAAACTCGGCATCCGCCAGACCTTCATCCAGGGGCCGCTGCCGCGCACGCCCGGCGCGAAGATCGTGGGCCCGGCGGTGACGCTGGCATTCATGCCCCAGCGCGAGGATGTCTTTTCGGGCGCGGCCCAGGAGGGCGCGGAGAAGCGCGGCGCGCTGTGGGCCGTATTCGAGACGGTCGAAAGCGGCGATGTGCTGGTCATTCAGGCCTTCGCCAGCCGCTACACGGGCTGTGTGGGCGAGATGCTGACCACCTATTTCAAAGGCCGGGGCGGGGCCGGAATGGTCGTTGACGGCTGCGTGCGCGACTGGCCGAACATTCAGACGATCGGCGTGCCCCTGTGGACCGTCGGCTTCACGCCCAACTACGCTTCCCAGGCCGAGCTGTTCCCTTGGGGACTGAACATTCCGGTGAAAATCAGCGATATACTCGTTCTGCCCGGCGACGCCATTATTGCCGACGACGACGGTGCGGTGGTCGTTCCGCGTCAGATGATCCCTCTCGTGCTCGAGCACACCCTGGCCCACGAGGAGTGGGAGGTCTTCAGCCGCATGAAGCTGGAAGAGGGCGGCGCGTTGAGCAAGTACTACCCGCTCAATGACGAGGGCTGGGCGGAGTACGAAGAGTGGAAGAAGCGCAACGGATGAGCAGCGACGGAGCATCATGCCGCCGCGGTCAATTCCACAATCGAGGCCCTCGCAACCGACAAGGAGCAAGCGCCAATGTATCTCACTCGCCACAATACATCGGCCGGGCCGCGCTGGGCGGTTGACGGCAAGCTGCTGCCTGCGGGCATAACGCTCAGTACCCTGTTGACTCTGCCCGAAGGGAGTTTGCCCTCGCTGCTGGCGGAGCTGGCGACAGACGAAGAGGCAAGCGGGGGGCTGCTGGCGCCGCTCGACGGGCAGCAGGAGGTGTGGGGCAGCGGCGTCACCTATCTGCGCAGCCGCGACGCGCGCAAGGCGGAATCCGAGACCGCGGCCGATGTATATGAGAAGGTCTACGACGCCGAGCGCCCGGAGATTTTCTTCAAGCAGGTGGGCTGGCGCACTGTCGGCCACGGCCAGTCGGTGCGCTTACGCGCTGACACCACCTGGAACGTGCCCGAGCCGGAGTTGTGCCTCGTGATCAACGCTGCCTGCCAGATTGTTGGCTATACCGTCGGCAACGACATGTCGAGCCGCGACATCGAGGGCGAGAACCCGCTTTACCTGGCCCAGGCCAAGACCTATGACGGCTCGGCCGCGGTCGGCCCGGGCATCCGCCTGGCCGGCGCCGACGCGTTGACCGACCTGTCCATAAGCCTGGAGATTGAACGCGGCGGCGCCGGCGCTTTCGCCGGCAGCACCGCCACCAGCGAGATGAAGCGCACATTCCCGGACCTCGCCGCGTATCTGATGCGGGAGTTGGCCTTCCCCTACGGCGCGCTGCTAATGACCGGAACCGGTATCATCCCGCCCGACGAGTTCACTCTGCACAGAGGCGACCTGGTCAGGATTACGATCGGCGGCATGACGCTGGAAAACCCGGTGACCTGAGGACAGTCTTGTCAACGGCAACGGATAGATAGACAGGGCAATCGCATCTAAATCCGGACGCCAAAGTATTCCACGAAGGGCGCCCACAAGGGGTGCCCCTACCAATTGTCAATCGTTTTCGACTGAAATACCGATCTCCAAGAGGGCAGTTTTCGGCTGTTTTTTCGGAGTGGGGCTCGAATCAGGTAGTGTCGCGGGTCTTGGCCCAATTGGATGCAATTGCCCTGGATAGATAGATCGGGAATCGGCTGGCTTAGAATAAGGGAAAAGGTTGTTGATCCTGAATCGGGACGACCTGTTGCGCCGCCTGTGCGGTTGATGCATCAGTTTGTCGGGGTGAGTAGAGGGCTATGGCTGAACCAAACGACAGGAAGGTCGAACTCGCGAAAGTGGTATCTCGTAATCCCAAGGTCCACAGTGGAGACCTGGTCTTCTCCGGTACGCGCGTTCCCGTAGAAACGTTAGTGCATTATCTCGTTGGAGGGTCTTCGATTGGAGAATTTCTGGAGTCTTTCCCTACCGTCGAACGCTGGCAGGTCGAGTCGTATCTCGAGTTCTCGCTTGAAGCAATAGATCTGCTGCGTGTGCACAGTGCGAGCACTGCTTGACGAGGATGTTGACGTTCAGCTCAGATATCACTTCCCTGAAAGATGACGATTGAGACAGTAGATTACAGAGGCCGGAAGGGTCTCAAGAACGGATCCTTGTTGCTTGCCGCCCAAGAGCATTTCGACGTTCTCGTGACGCTGGATGACAACATTCCCTATTAGCAGCCTATTCAGCAGTTCGATCTGGCAGGGGTGATCCTGCGACCATCGAGCCAACGACTTGAAGAGCTGGCAGCGTCAGTTCCTGTGCTCGGCCGGAAAGTCCTCACACTTCGGCCGGGACAGGCAGTGCGAATCTATCCTCCCAAGTAGCTTTTGTCCTCTTTTCCGGCCACCTGATTGACACCACCGAGTTCTCGGAACGCTCACCACACCTGACAGGTATACCCAAAATGGACCGTCCCAATATCCTCCTTTTTCTGACCGACGACCACGGCCAGTGGGCGAACGGCTGCTATGGCAACAGCGAATTGCGCACGCCAAACCTGGACCGGGCTGGCGGCGGAAGGAGCGCGCTTCGCCAACGCGTTCACGCCGTGCCCGGTCTGCTCGCCGGCGCGCGCCTGCCTGATGACGGGGCGCAACGCCCTCGCAGGTGGGCATCCACGACTGGCTGCAGGAGGCGGAACCGGTCATTGGCGACTTTGACTGGTTGGCCGGAGAAGCGACCCTGCCGCAGCTTCTGTCCGCGGCCGGCTATCGCTGCCGGCCTGTCCGGAAAGTGGCACATGGGGCGCTCTCACGGCACAGACCGCCCGGTTTCGACTGGACTTTCGGCCTGCCCCGCTGGCAGGGTGTACACAACGGCGCTCACACTTATCACCTGAACGGTGAACCGTTGGAATTGACAGGCAACAAGAGCACGCTGATCACGGATTAATGCACTGCAATTCCTGGGACAGCGCCCCATCCGAGCAGCCGTTTCTTCCTCAATGTGGGCTACATCGCCACCCATTCGCCCTACCAGGCCGAAACTCACGACCCCGCAACTTACGGCGCGCTTCGCCGACGCCGAATTCCAGAGAAATAGCTGCTTACGAGCCCCACCCGTGGCATCGCAATGAAGGCCCTGGCCGATGGCATTCAGCCGACCGAACAGGAGATCCGCAGCCGCTACATAGGCTACTATGCCGCTGTCACGGAGATCGATCGCGAAGTGGGTCGGGCTGCTGGACAGGTTGGAAGCTGACGGACGGCTGGAAAATACGGTCGTGCTCTATACGTCGGATCATGGCTGCTCGATAGGGCAGAATGGATTCTGGGGCAAAGGCAACAGCACACGTCCACTGAATATGTACGAAATTTCTACGCGCGTGCCGCTGATGGTGCGCGCGCCGGGCCGGGTTGCGGCCGGGCAGGTCAGCGAACGCTGCGTGGACCATTACGACACGTTTCCGCGCCATCTGCGATTGGGGCGGGGTCTGGCTGGACGAAAGCCGCAACTATGCCGGCGCCAGCTATGCGCACCTGCTGGACGGCAGCGGCCAGGACGCATGGGAGGATACGCGCTACGGCGAGTACGGCGACCTGCGCATGGTGCGCACGCCAGGCCACAAACTGGTCAAACGTTACCCGGACGGCCCCCATGATCTGTTCGAGCTGGAGAGCGACCCGGGCGAATGCCTCAATCGGGCCGGGTGGGAGGAGTTTGTGGAGATTCAGGATCGACTGGAACAGAAACTGGAGGGGTGGTACGGGCGCCACGAGGAGCCGGTTTCTACCGGCCTGCGGATCAAGTTTCAACGCACACACAACCACAAGGAAGCCTGGCGGGACGGCGTGCGCGAGGGCCGCGGGTTGCAGGTGTATGACAAGTGGCAGGAGAGTTGGCAGGCGGGTTGAACGGACAGTTCAATCCTTGTTTCTGCGCAAAGGCGGCGCGGCTACGACTCATTGCTACGACTCTTTGGCCAGGCCGTGCCAGTTGCCGCCTTCAAACCAGTTCAAAAAGACAACGCGATCTTCCTCGTCGGCGATGGCGTCGCCGGCCGCCTGCCCCTGCGCCCTGGCCTGGCGCGCCGCGTCAGTATCGCCAGCAGCTGCATATGCCCTGGCCAGGGAATCATAGGCGAAAGCCTTGTCCCAATCTTCCAACTCTGCGGGGTTGGCTTCAATCAGCTCCAGATAACGACGGGCGTGACGCAGGCGCAGCCTCGCCCAGCCCGGCAGCCGCGTACACGCTGGCGACGGCAAACTCGCCGCGACCGTGATTGGCGACCGTGCCGACCTGCATCCAATGGTGGCAGCTTGCGTGCGCGGCGTGAATATATGGTTCGGCTGTCTCCGCTGTCACCAGCCCGGCGTCCAGGGCGTCCATCGTGCTGTTGTTGAGCTGGATGCCGAACCAGCGGTGGGCTTTGGGGATTTCAAAAGGCGCTTCAGCCATGGTCAGTCCTTCCAAGTATGGAATCGGGACGGCCTGAACAGCCGTACAGGTGGTGGAAATCCCGCCGTTAACTGTACCCGGCAGGATGGCGCGGGACATCGCATCCATGGTAGCACCACCTTTGCCGAAGTCAAGCCGCGCTGCCCTTGTTTCCAGGGCAATCGCATCTAAATCTGGACGCCAAAACAACCCTCAAAGGGCACCCACGATGGGCACCCACAAGGGTGCCCCTACCAAATCGTCATTCGTTTTCGGCTCAAAAACCGGTCTCCAGTCGCCGAAACCTTAAGAATTCGCGACCGCGCACTATGATTTGCACTGTTCTCGGCTTTTTTTCGGAGTTGGGCTCGAATCAGGTCGTGTCGCGGGGTCTTGACCCAATTCGATGCAGTCGCGCTGCCCTTGTTGCGCCGGTGCACGCCTCCACTGTCAGGCAATGGCAAGCAGGCAGGCGTAGTTCTGGGAAGGTGTGGGCGCTTCGATCTCTTCTTCCCACAGCCCCAGAGAGGAGACTCGGGAGAAGCCGGCCTCCTGCAGAAGTTCCAGGTGGCGGTTGACAGCGAACCGACCGGGCTCGAAGGGGTGAGGCGTTCCTTCGGGCTTGACGAAGTCGCCGTTCAGCAGCGGCCCGCCCTGCGGCAACGCCTGCGCGCAGCCCCTATATACCTGGGCCGTCTGCGCTTGACCGCCCAGGTCGTGCAACGCCCAAGTGGACACGAGCGCGTCCGGCGGACGCGATAGGTCGGTGCCCCAGCGGTCGTCCAGCAGATCGGTTTGTTGCAGATGCAGGCGGCCGCCAAACCGCTCCAGACGCGACGCCGCCTGGGCCAGCATCGGCAGCGAAAAATCGATGCCTTGGTAGGAGAGGGACGGCAGGCGGGCAAGCAGATATTCGGCCAGATAGGCGGGCCCGATTCCCAACTCAACGACATGACCGGATGCGGCAATGGCGATTTGCAGCTGCCGCAGTATCGTCTCGAACAGGTGCAGTCTCTCCGGCGTCGGCGTGAAGCGCCGCGACCAGTTCTCGGCGTAATCTGAATCATGAAACTGATGCATGGCGCCTACGACTTCGGACATCGATGTTTTCTCCTGTTGTGCTTCTATCGTTTTCAATGCGGATTGATTGATCCGGTGCCGGCGCGATGCACACACAGTGGGGAGCCGGGCGTCATAGACCCGGCTCCCTGACTGCTGTATTGGAGGCGTAATTGTCAATTAAAGAGGGCATTGAATAGATAGCGGCTTATAGTTCGTTGACTCAACTCTTCTATAAGCAAGGCTACCCACGTGCGATCTTTGTGGTCGATCAGGCACAGGGCATGTCGGTATGGGTCCTGCATGAGTCGATACCATCTTTGTGTATGACCACTGGGCGCCTTCGGTCATTCAGAGTATGCGACAAAGAGCAGGAGAATGACTTTTGACGCATCCGATCGATTCCGATTTTTGGGCAAACTCTTCGGTAGAAGCCTCCTCGATCAAAAAACGGAGTAGAGAGGGAGTGTCATATGCGTAGGAATCCATCCCTAAGAACAAGAGGAAGTAAAGCATGTCTGTAATTGGCTCATAGTCGTTGTATGGTTCAACCCATTGTCCGCAGTTGAACTGCATCTGGAAACAAAGAGGGGATTCAGCTCCGTTTCAAGCGTGAGAAGCTCTGATGCGGTAGAGGGTGGTCTCTCGTTCGCCATCCCATGCGACATGATCACGAGCGAGTGGAGCATTTCCCAAGCCCTGCAATCGGTGTCAGGAAGAGAAGGAGGCGGGCTGCCGCCGTGCATCACGCAATCGACCGGCTTGGCGGTGGTTGGGGTATGGAAAGGTTGAGGTGTCGGAGTAGAGGTCGATGCTGGGCGGCGGCGTGAGGGTTGGCGAGGTTGTGTTGGTGGGCGAGGGTAGATCGACTGACAAGGTTTGCGGAACACATGCAGTTGCAAGCAGAAGGGTAGAAAGGGTGGCAATCAATATTCGTGATGACATAGCTTGTTCCTCTTCCAACCCTGGCCGGCCTGCAGGTTGGGGCACACCTGAAGTGGGCCGGTGGGCGATGAATCTCTGGCCGCCAGTTGTTATGGCGGTGAAACTACGCCGCCCGAAGCCGGAATCTGAAAGCTGGGCGTATTGTCCATATCTACTTTGTGCCTTGAAAAGTAGAGATGGGTGCGCCCCCTCTCGCGAGGAAGCGCACTGAACTCCACTCAATTGGCGTCATCCACTTCCAGGGCCAGGACCTCTCCTTCTTCAACGTCGACCACAACGGTCGCGGTCCCGTTCTCGCCCTCCAATGTGACGGTCCATACCCTGACACCGCCGCGAACGCCGCCGCGGGCAGAGCTGTCGACGACGGTTCCAATGTCGTCGGACTCGGCGACGGCATCGGCGGCGATTTCGTCCGCTTCTCTGAGACTCTCCCACTGCAGATCGGGGTCCTAGTCCTCCGTCGCCGGGCGGGTAACCAGCTCAACATCGATCGTGCGGCTCCCTGCCGTTGCGCAGAACGCCAAGCTCCACGGTCTCGCCGGGCAACTTCTGCAGGATCAGGTAGCTGATCACATCCTCGGAAGCTGCGGACCTCCATTCCATTGATGCTGACGATAATGTCGCCTGTGCGCATACCGGCAGCGACGGACGGGCCGCCCTCCAGCGCCCGGCTGACGTATACTCCGAGGACGTTGGCTTTCAGATTCATCTGTGCCGCCACCGGCGCCGAGACGGTCATCCCGGAGATGCCCAGAAAGGGATAACGATACTCTCCTTCGTCGATCAGAGCCGGCACGATGCGCTCGACGACCGTGATCGGGATGGCGAAGCCCACGCCTGAATTGACGCCGGCGCCGGTTATCGAACGCCCTTCGGTGCGAATCGCGAAGTTGACACCGACGACCCGTCCGCTCAGGTCCAGGAGCGGCCCGCCCGAATTGCCGGGATTTATGGCGGCGTCGGTCTGGATTACGTCGGGCAGCGAATAGCGGCCGACACGCCCAGGATCCCCCATGGGGAAGCTGCGGCCCAGTGCGCTGACGATGCCCAAAGACATTGAGTTTTCAAGGCCGAAAGGGCTGCCCAGTGCGATCGTATAGTGGCCGACCTTGGGCAACGTATTTCCGCTCGCGTCAGTGGTCGCAGCGACATGCCGTCAGGCGCTTCGACGCGGAGTACGGCGAGATCGGACTGGGGATCGCGGGCGACCAGCTCGGCCTCCGCCCACATGCCATTGGCGAAATTGACGATGATCTCGGTCGCGTTCTCGACGACGTGGTTGTTGGTGACGATGTGCCCGTCTTCATCCCAGACCCAGCCGCTGCCCTGCCCTCCCTGCGGCTGTGAAGGATCTTCCAACCGGGACTCCGGGAGCCGGACGAGGATGCTGACGACGGACTGCGTCGCCCCTTCGTAGATGCGGGAAAGCAGTTCCTGGTCTGGATGGTCGGGGCTTCCCTCTTGCGTAATGTATGTGATTTCTTGCGGTGGTGACTGGTCCGTGGTGGCTTCCACCGTAGCCGGTGTGATCTCTATTTTTCCGATTCCGGCCAATCCGATGACAAACGCGATAGCCAGAATCCCGACCACAACCAGAAAGGTCCGCAGACTAACTGTTCTTGGTTGCACTGTTACGTCTTCCTTGGTCTATAAGCCAACTCATCTCCGATGTGGGAGAGAGTGGTCCGCTTCAACTGCTCCAATCGCCCCAAGCATAGCAGGTTTCGCCGCCGCCGTCCTTATCAGTTCCCTATGGAAACTTTAACGAAATCTTATCGTCGCTCCGGCGTGATCAGGGACCTTTGTCGGGATCGGCCGGCTTTCTGTCGAGAGAGAGCACGAATCGGGCGCCTGTGCCGGCGGGGCGGTTATGGGCGGTCAGTGTGCCGCCCTGCGCCTCTGCCAGCCGGCGAGAGAGCGCCAGCCCGATACCCATCCCATCGCGCAGCCGCTCCTGCCGCGGGGAGCGGTAGAGAAAGTCAAAGATGCGCTCCAGCTCGGAGGGGTCGATGCCCGGCCCGGAGTCCTCAATCGTCAGCTCGACCACGTCCGCCTTGGAGCGTACGTCAACCCGGATTTGCCCGCCGTGGGACGTGTACTTGATGGCGTTGTCCAGCAGATTGCCGACGACCTGGCCCATCCGCATCGGGTCTGCCGCTGGAAGCGTTGCATCCGGAGCGATGCCCGCAGCCAGCTCGATCTCCTTTTCCATTATGCGCGGGTCATAACGGCGGCACTCTTCGCGGACGAGCGCGCCGACGTCGGTGGGGACGAGGTCAAGCGCCAGATTGCGCATATCATTGCGGGCCAGCAGGGCCAGGTCGTCCAGCAGACGCCGCAGCTGATCGACCTGATCGTCGATGCCGGAGGAGAGTTCAACGACCACGTCCGACTGGCTGTCATGCTGGCTCAGGACCTGTGCCGCGGCCTTGATCGCGCCCAGTGGACGGCCCAGTTCGTGCACGACGGCGCTGAGCAGACGCCTTCTTCCCTGCTCCAACTCATACAACCGCTCCGACATCTCGTTGAAGGTACGCGCCAGCGTGCGCACTTCGGTCGGGCCTTCTTCCTTGACCGGGCTGGGCGCGCTGTCGAAGTTTACGGCGCGCGAGGCCCTCGTCAAGCGTTCCAGGGGCTGATTCAACGAGCGACTGAGTGCGAAACTCAGTAGAACGGCCACCAGCAGCCCGACGCCCGCAGTCCCCCAAACGGTCCAGCGCAGAATCGCCAGCCGATTGGACACCTGGGTCAGCTGCATTGACAGATGCACGGCGCCGACCACCTCCCGGTCCTCGTTATGCAAGGGAACCGCGACCGCGGCGCTGCCTTGCCGCACCTGGCGGGCGATCTCGCCCGCGAGGGCCTTTCGCAGCAACTCCGGGTCGGGCGGGCGCAGGGGAACCTCTGTCGATGCGGTGGCAATGCCCGGCCTGACCACGATGTCGCCCTCTTCGTCGACCACATGGAACAGGACCGGGACCTGCACTTGCAGGCGGGCGAACAGGGAGCGCGCCTGCTCTTCATCCTCGAGCGCGGACAGTTCGGCCTGATAGAGCCGTGAAATCAACTCGGCCTGTCCGGCCAGCTGCGCGGTCGCTTCCTCCAGGACAAACCGGGCTTCGAGGAGGTAGTAGAGCAGGAGGCTGAGCAGGGGAACGATCACCAGCAGGGGCAGCAGATGGCTGATGGCCAGCCGGCTGCGCAGATTACGCCACATGCGGGTCATCCTTGCCCGCGGGGGTCAATCGATAGCCCACGCCCCGCACCGTGTGAATACGACGGGGATGCGTCGCATCTTCCTCTATCTTTGTGCGCAGCCAGCGGATATGGACATAGACGGTCTGCATTTCGCCGACCCAGTCCGGGCCCCACACGTTTTTCAGGATGTCGGCGACAGGGACGACTTCATCTGCCCGGCTGGCCAGATAGGCGAGCAGATGAAACTCTTTGGGCGTAAGCGCGACGGTGCGCCCGCCGACCATGACCCGGTGGGCGGCGCGGTCCAACTCGAGGTCGCCGACGACAAGCAGGGGCATTTCGGCGCCGCCGCGTTCCTCGTTTGCGGCGGCGCGCCGCAGAACGGCCTTTACCCTGGCCAGGAGCACATCGATGTCGAACGGCTTGGTGACGTAGTCGTCCGCGCCCAACTCGAGGCCGACGATTTCATCCAGCTCGCGACGGCGGGCGGTCACGAAGATGACAGGAGCATCGAGGGAGTGCTGCAGCGCGCGCAAGGTCTCCAGCCCATCGATTCCGGGCAGGCCGATGTCGAGCAGGACGAGCTGCGGCCGGACCAGGCGGGCTTTTGCCAGCGCCTCTTCACCGCTGCCGGCGGTCTCGGTGCGGTAACCGGCGTTCTGCAGACCGATCGAGAGGCTGCGCCGCATCAGCTGGTCGTCATCCACGACAAGAATCTTCGTCATAGGGGGATCTTACCCTACGCGCAGTACAAAGTATGTAGTACGCATTGCTCTTTCAGTGCACTCCAACTCCGTAAGAATAGACGAGATGTCCTCCGAGCCAGCCGCTGAGGACCACGAGTCCGATGCCGAGAAGAAGCTGCACGGTCAGCCGCCATTTTTGACTGCGTTGGTCGAGAATGTTCCCCGGCGCGGCGGAGCCGCCCGCTTCCGCCCGTTTCGTTCGCATCCAATGCAGCCAGCCGCGGTAGAGCAGCTCGGCGTAGAGGACGGCCAAAGCCAGCCCGCTGCCGGTATGCCAGTTGAGGATGGGGCGGAAGGGCGCGTCCGGCGGCAGGCCCCCCTGGGCGACGATGCCGCTGATTATGGCCGCCAGCAAGGTCAGCCAGCCGGGAAGGAGGAGGCCCCAGCCAAGAATACGCAGTTCAACGCGCGGCCAGCGATGGAGGTATCCAAGCATGGCAAGAGAGCCGCAGATCAGCAGCGCGATTGGAAAGTGGACGACAGCGGCATGAATCAGAGAAGGCTTCATGGCAGCAAGCTTCGGTACGTCGCGCTTTCAGACGAGCATTGGCGCCGGGCAGGATGCGGAAGTTTTTCAGGACTCTCCATATCGACCAGACGGCACTGCAAGCAGTACTTTACTTGGCATCACGAGGCCTCGGCAACTCGGCTCCAGTATGTATTGCGCATCACTGACGGAGGCCGACCCAGCCCATATCATTTCAGATATCGATAATTGTCTGATAAGATTGTCCGCAATAGATCCATAAGAATTTTTGGCTATACTCAGGATTGAATACGAAGTCGGAAGGCGGCAACAGTTCTGAACTTTAGGCGAATGGAGAAAGGATGAGAACCATGGCACGCATTCAGATTCCCAAGATTCCCTCGAGTGAGATTACGCCGGAGCATGTCTACCTCAACCGGCGCAGTTTTATGAAGGGCGCCGGAGTGGCGCTCAGCGCGGCGGCGCTGGCCGCATGCAGGATGCCCGAATTGGAGGAGGTGGCCAGCAGCGGCGAAACGGAGCGCGCGGCACAGCCGGAAACGGCACAGGCAGAGGCGGGAACCGCCGACGAACTGGGTGACCCGCTCAACACGTTCGATCAGATCGCCAACTACAACAACTATTACGAGTTCTCCACTGACAAGCAGGCGGTCGCGCGCCTGGCCGAAGGCTACCAAACCTCCCCGTGGACGGTCGAGGTCGGAGGGCTGGTCAACAACCCGGGCACTTACGATGTTGACGACCTGCGCAAGATGTTCGACATTGAGGAGCGCATCTACCGGCTGCGCTGCGTTGAGGCCTGGTCGATGGTGATTCCGTGGATGGGCTTCCCGATCTCCGACCTGCTTGCCGTGGTCGAGCCGAAATCGGAGGCACAGTATGTCCGCTTCGAGACCATTCTCGACCCGGAAGGGATGCCCGGACAGAGGAACAGCAGCTGGTACGAATGGCCCTATGTCGAAGGCCTGCGCGTTGACGAGGCGATGAATCCGCTGGCGATTCTCGGCACGGGCCTTTACGGCAAGGACCTGCTCCCCCAAAACGGCGCGCCGATTCGCCTGGTGGTGCCCTGGAAGTACGGTTTCAAGAGCATCAAGTCGATTGTCAAGATCGAACTCGTCACCGAGCAGCCGACCTCGCTGTGGATGGCGGCGGCCGGCCATGAGTACGGCTTCTATGCCAACGTGAATCCGACCGTCAATCATCCGCGCTGGTCGCAGGCGACCGAGCGGCGCATAGGCGAAAGGGGCCGGCGCGAGACCCTGATGTTCAACGGGTACGAGGAGCAGGTTGCCGACCTCTATGAGGGCATGGACCTGGTGGCGAATTACTAGCAAGAGAGTAGCGCTGTGCGCCCGCACTCATGTTTGTCATACGCCTCGGAGTGCGGGCGTACAGGAGAGACATCGGTTGGGAACAGGCGCTGGTTCGGCAGGCGTTGGCAGATGGCGGGGAGCGGTGAGACGGGGCGTAGGGGGAGTGAAGGCATGAATATCGACAAGCTGCTTACAAAGACCTATATCCTTTGGCTGACGCATATCGGCGCCTTGATACCGTTTGCATGGCTGCTGTACGACGACTACACAAACGGACTGAGCGTCAATCCGATTCAGGACTGGACGCTCCGCACCGGCAAGACGGCGCTTGTCCTGCTCGTTCTCTCGCTGGCGTGCACGCCTTGCAACATCGTCCTCGGCTGGCGCAACATCATTGCGGCGCGCAAGTGGCTGGGCCTCTATGCATTCAGCTACGCGGCCATCCACTTCTACATCTTCATCGGGGTGGACTACGGCTTTCTGTGGACCTACATCTGGCAGGATGTCGGCACCAAGCTCTATGTCATTGTCGGCTTCACTGCGCTGTTGATTCTGCTCCCTCTTGCTTTAACCTCATCCACGGCGTGGCAACGCCGACTCAAAAGGGCGTGGAAAAAGCTGCACCAGTGGGTCTACGTCGCCGGCGTGCTCGCGGTCTTCCATTATGTCTGGGTTGTGAAGGCCGATTACCGGGAGCCGGCGGCTTGGGGTGCGCTGCTTGGTTTCTTCCTGATTGTGCGCATCCCCGCGGTGCGCAAGCGAATTGCCAGATGGCGGTCCAAGCCGCGCAGCCCGTCCGGGCCGAAAGCGAGGCGTTCACCGGCGTAGTTGCAGCGGGGAGCCGCTTGCCGTCGGGCCGATAAGCCAGACAGAGAGTCAACAGGGGGCCATATTTCGCCGTGCTCGTTCAGGCGAAGTGTGGTCCTTTCATTCTTGTCTTTCCAGATCGCACTGGGGACAGTGCAGCGGGTCCTCCAGTTCGATCAGATGATTGCCGCAGACAGAGAAGGTAACTTCCACCCGTTCGGAGAGGAAGCGCTTCTTCACCTCAACTTCGAGCAGAAGCGAGCGGCAACTGCTCGTCAGCAGCAGGGCGGGCACGGGACAGCTGTTGCAGTGTTTGCGTCTCCAGGGGCGTTCATTGACGGGGCTTGCCTCGAGCAGCCGGCAGGTCTCCCGATCATTGCCGCGGTGATAGTCCCCGTAGAAGAAACGACAGTTAACCGGTTGTGGCATCGGAATTCACGGGCGAAGCAGCTCTCCCAGCACAGTCGCGGATGCCACAACGCCTATGGGCAATCGTCAGGCGCGCGCCGGCTTGAAACGGGCGCGAGGGGCGGAAAAACAAGACCGCCGAGATCCATCGATCGGCGGCCGCTGACCCGATTGTCCGCTCAGAACGCGCGAACGCCTAATTGTTCCAGAAGGGGACGTCACCGAGGTCGTCCTGGTCCCAATCGCTGCCCAACAGAAAATCAGGATCGATGAAGAGACGTTCAGCCAGCTCGTTTTTGCGCCGTTCCTGTTCCGGCATCAGAAACCCGAACTCCTGCTCAAGGCTGACCAGCATTTCCAATTCGGCTTCCAGCAGGTGGAACTCCATGTGGTCAAGCGGAGTCGAACCCGGGCCATACTCTTCGAGGTCGCTGAGGTATGCCTGGTAGGCTTCGCAACTCTCCCCCTCTGCATCCATAGGAGACAGTTCGGATCGCCCCCACTCGGACTGAGAGATACCGGCATTCCCGCTGCCCTGGAAAAACTGCTCCAAACGGTCGACATCCCAGTTCTCAGCCAGAAACTGGTACGGGTTCCTGAGAGATTTTTCTTCACGGGGGGGCAAGTCGCGGCGCAGTGACTCCGAGTCGTCCGCGCTCTTGTCCTGGCGCTCGGTGGTGTAACCGGTGTCGTCGAGCAGATGCAGGTTGCTGTACTCGTGCAACACGAAGTGCATATCGTCCGGCGGGATGTCATGGCTGTACACGTTTTGGCCGATCAGCGCCGCGGCCAGCTCCCAGGCCGGCATCGCCATACGCGATTTTCGGTCTCCGCTGACGATGCGCTCGGCTGTCCGCGATAGATGGGCGTTGCGGTTGCGGATCTGGTCTTCCTGCCGGGACTCTTTGGGCTGCAATCGAATCCCGTATTCTCCGCTGACGGCATCCTGCACGTGAATCAGAAGGTCGTCCTGAGTTGTTCCGCCGATCTGATCAACCCACTGCACGAAGGCCCGCCCAAGGCGCAAGGCCCAGGTGCCCTGTTCAATGTCGGCGTGCGCCTGCAGTGTAGGTCCCGCCATCAACTCAACCGAAATCAGTCGCGTATCCGGCTGATGGGCCTGAAAGAACTGTGGAAAGAAGACGGCATGTTCCAGTTCGTCCAGGAGCAGATTTCCCTTTTTGATTTCGTAGCGGCTGAGGGGATGGCGGAACTGCTGGTCTTGCAGCAGGCAGGAGAGCCATCCGAAGCGTCCATGCCCAACCGGAATGGCCTGGTACAAGCGGTTGATCGCCTGATAGACGGCGCTGCGCGCGCCGTTGCCTACGGGTCGTCGATTCGCAATGCGGGAAACGAGGGCATCGACGCTGAGGGGTGTCCTGGCGTTGCTCAGAATCTCGGCAACACAGGTGAAATAGCTGGGATAATGTCTATCTTGCGCCATTCAATATGCCTCCTGCGAGATATTATCCCATAAGTAGTTTGCTTTGTCTACCAAATCGATGTTAGGCAACAGGGCAATCGCATCTTAATCCAGACGCCAATATATCCCACGAAGGGCACCCACAAGGGGTGCCCCTACCAATTGTCAATCGTTTTCGGCTGAAAAACCGATCGCCAAAAGGGCTGTTTTCGGCTGTTTTTCGGAGTTGGGCTCGAATCAGGTAGTGTCGCGGGTCTTGGCCCAATTGGATGCAATCGCCCTGTGTTGGGCAAGCAGTCCAGAACGGTGGAGCGTATCCGATTGCGGCGGGAATTCGAAGCCGCTTGACGAGGATTTGCAGCGGAGAGCGCTCGTTCGCGCTTGTCGGGCTACGCTCTCGTGTGTTTGTACGAGTGTTTACGAGTGTTTACGAGCGTTTGCCAGAGGTTTTTTCGGCTTCGACTCAGACGGCAGATGTCGCGGCAGGGGTTGGCCTGCGAGTCTACTGCGTTACGCGGTGCAGCTGACGCGCCGGCCTGGGAACCTTGAGATCATGAACAAATATATATAATATATTTATCATTGCAGCGAGACCGCGACGACGCGCCCGAGTCCATCGAACTCTTTCGCGGGAAGACGCTGGCGTTGAAGTCAACTGTGCGGGAAGAGACGGGACACAATGTGGTCTCGGGGTAGGACTCTGACCAGTTGTGTAACGTTGGGCCGTCTGCGGGAGGGGGCCGGCGGGCTGGCATGCGGTTGCGCGGGGCAGTTCACCATATGCTGGGACGCATGCCGCGGCATGCGTCCCAGTGCATCTAACAGCGCCTGCGCGGCTCAATCGGCGGCGGCATAGGCGGGACGAAACTTGTAGCCGTAGACGATTTCGCCGCTGTCGCCCTCTTCGCGCAGTTTGCGCGTCACCATTTCGACAGGCATCCCGATCTCGACGTCATCTTCGGAGATATCGGTCAACTGCGCGGTCACCATCGGCCCTTCTTCCAACTTGACGAGAGCTACTGTGTAGGGCCGCTGCGCCTGAAAGCCCTCCGGCACGTTGAACATCTTGGTAAAGCTGTAGACTTCGCCGCGTCCGCTCATCGTGTGAAGCGGGCCGGCCGCTTCGCTGCAATGGGGGCAGACATCACGCGGGGGAAAGATGGCTTTATGGCAGTCCGGGCAGATCTCGCCCTGCAGACTGTACCGTTGCTGTCTTGTGCGCCAAAGGCTGGCAATGCTCATGAATTCCTCACTGACTGAGTTTTGTCATGATTGCTGTACTGCCCTAATCGTACGCATATTGACCTATCAAACTCTACCTGTCGGAAGACGGAACGCTGCGCTGATAGCTTTTGACAGACGTTTCCCGCCCGGTGTCCCGCGGCAAACTGCCCACTCAACTGCCCAGAATGTGCGTGACGATCGTCGCGCCGCTGCCGCCGATGTTCTGCGTCATTGCGACCGTCGCGTTCGGAATCTGACCCGGCCCGGCCTCGCCTCGCAACTGTTGAACGGCCTCAACGACCTGATATACGCCGGTGGCGCCGACCGGATGGCCCCGGCTTTTGAGCCCGCCCAGCGTGCTGACGGGAATGCGTCCGTCGGGGCCGATGGCCTCGTCCGCGGCCAGATGCCAGCCCTCGCCGCGCCGGGCGTAGCCGGTCGCCTCGAGGCTGAGCGCGCTCATGATGGTGAAGGCATCGTGAAGCTCAAAGAAGTCGACATCGGCCGGCGTGACCCCGCTTTGCACGTAGGCCTGCTGGCTGCTGACATAGGCGGCTTCGAGAAAGAGAGGGTCTTTGCGGTCGTGCAACGCGATCGTATCGTTGGCGCTGGCGCTGGCCAGGATCTCTACCCTGCCCGGGTGGTGGCCGGTCGTGTACTGCTGCGCCTGTTCGGTGGGCGCAAGCACGACTGCGGCCGCGCCGTCGCAGACGGGGCTGCTGTCCATGATATTGATAGGAGACGCGATCATGGGCGCGTGCAGATAGGTCTCCAACGAAATCGGCTTTTGGAACATCGCATTGGCGTTGTGGGCGCCGTTGCGATGGGCATTGATGCTGAAACCGCCGAAGGCGTCGATCGGCGCGTCAAATTCGTACATATAGCGGCGCATGATCAGCGCGTTGAGGCCGACAAAGGTGACGCCGTGGGCCGCTTCGTATTCGGCGTCGGCGGCTGTGGCAAGGCCGGCGGTGGTGCTGCCGCCGGTCGAGTCGGTCATCTTCTCCACGCCGCAGACGACCACGCGATCGTGCATGCCGCTGGCCACCGCCATATGGCCGACACGCAAGGCGGACGCGCCGCTGGCGCAGGCCGACTCGATCTTAGCCGCTTCGACATTGCGCAGCCCGCTGAAGTCCGCGATCAGGGTTGCCAGGTGCTCCTGGCTCAACAGGGAACCGCTCAGCATATTGCCGACGAAGAGCGCGTCGACCTGCTCCGTGCCGGCCTCCTCCAGCGCGGTTGCAATCGCATGATGGGCGATGTGCCGCACCGACAGGTCCCAATGTTCGCCGACGGGCATCTGCCCGATACCGATTATGGAAACGTTACGCATATTTCGTTTTCCACTGGAGCGACAGCTGTTGCCGGAAGCGCCGGCGTCTCGTTTGTGTGTGCGTTTGCGCTTCTTGCGGAAGGCCGCGCGGCGGCGCTTCGCCCTTCCGTTCGCTTCCACTGCCCCGCACCTGGCTGTATCATCGCCCAAATGGTGCGCCATTTGCTACCGGCCCACGCCCCTATCCTGTCAAAACCTATCGCGCGCAGGCGAATTACGCGGCACGCGCTATGCACTGCGGTGGATTCGCCTGAAGTGTAGCTGAATTGGGGTGAATGGGCCCGCTGAGCGTCCGGGGGGCTGTGCTTGCGCCAGAATCTTACGCCAGTTGTGTCAACCGGGTGTCGGCCGGCGCAGCTCAGCCGTCAAGTTGAACGCCGATTATCCGCCACTGGTCGGTGGTGCGGTTGCTCACATCCGAGGGAACGTGCTCCAGCGTGAAGGCGTAAAGCCGGCTCTCCAACTGGCTGCCTGTCTGGTAGACGACCGACGCCCAGACGGTGGTGGTGATCATGCGCGAGGTGTCTGCCTGGCCGGCGAAGGTATTGATCGTGGCCATGTACTGCAAAGAATCGACCCAGGTGAACTCTCCCAGCGCGTCGGGGACCGTTTGGCGCGCCTCCTCGGTCAGGAGCTGCGAGTTGCGGTCCGGCTGCAGCAGATAGGACAGTACCACGCCCTCCGGGTAAAAGGGTTCCTGGGGAATGCCGTAACAGAAGACCAGCTTGCGCGCGCCCTCCTGATAATAGACGGCGGCGCGATAGGCGCCCGCGCTGGTGAAATCCGGGTCCAGGCGGCGATAGAAGCGGGACTCTTTGCACAGCAGGCTGCGGTCATATTGGGGGTAGCGGGCGCGCACGGTGCGAATCGGCGACCTGTCTGCGGCCCCGTCCCACTCTTCTATATGGAGGCCGCCGGGCGCGGAGATCTGGGTGCTGCCGTACCCTTCGCTGAGCGAGCTCCACCAGAAGACGCTGATGTAGGTCGGGCCGCCGATGGGGCTGTTGCCGCCGAAGATGATCAGCTCGTCGTGCGGGGGCAGATCGCTGGGCGGTTCGCCTGACAGGGTGGGCATCTGCTCGGCCAGGACTTCGAAGTAGCGGTTTTCGGTCTCGCTGTCCTCGACGCGCTTGACGACGATCCAGTCGGGAGGTCCGCTCTGGCGCGGCGGCGCGACGAATCCATAACCCGCCCCTTGCCAGTAGTTGGGCAGAAGGGCGTAGGGCTGAATCCAGGGGGCGGGTGGTCTTGCACTGCTGTCGGAATCCTCCGGCATTCCGATCGGCGTCTGCTGGTCGTAGATCACGGCGCCGATCGGACCGCCGATGCTCTCGCCATCGGCGGTGGTGCTGGCGTCGTAGCGATAGAAGAGAAAACGCTCCAGCTCGGGGTCGGCGTCGATGTTGATCGATTCCCAGGCGGAGACGGCCTGCCACTCTTTGGGCAGGATGTCCTTCCAATCGACGGTCAAGTCCACCTCAGGCTCGACTGGCTGACAGGCACTGAGCAGGACTACGGCAGCGAGCAGGCAGACCGAACGCGCAAGGGTCGAGACTGCCCAAATGGGATGGTCGTGCATTCTGTCACCCTGCGGGCAGTGCAAAGCACGGCCGGCAGGGAACGGTCTGTTGAAGGATGGTCGGGCCGGCTGTGTCCGCCTGACGGCGGCGCGGTTCCGGTGTTGACTATTCATTGTTCAGATCGTGCCGTAGGCAGGGGGCAGGGGCGCCAGCTGGGGGTCCGTGTTCGCTTCATGAATCCAATCATCTGCCGCAAAGAGGCCGGGATGCAGTTCGCTCCATGCCTCGCGCAATTCGGCGGCGACAAAGACCGAACCGGCGCCAACCAGGTAGCCGTCGGGCGAAGTGATGCGCGTCGCCGCTTCGAGTCCTGCCTTCATCGACGGCGCGGCGAGCACCGCCTGGTCACCTTTGGTCGGGAGCGCGTCGATCGCTGCGCGCAGATCGGGTACCGGCATCGCCTTGGGATGCCTGCTCTGTACAAGGACGATGCGCGGCGACGCGGCAGCGGCTCGCTTTAGCATGGGCGCGATGTCCTTGTCGCGGTTTACTCCGAAGATAAAGGTAAAGGGTCGCCCAGGGTGCATGGCGGCCAGCGTCGAGAGCAGAATTTCGAGGCTGTCTACGTTGTGCGCACAGTCTACCACCAGGGGCAAGCTCTCGATCTCGGGCTGCGGCAGCCATTCAATACGGCAGGGCCACCTGGTATTGGAGAGCCCGCGATCGACGAGCCGGTCATCCCAGCGTGTGAGACCTTGCCGGTGGAGCTCGTGGACCATGGCGAAGGCGATCCCGGCGTTGATCTGCTGGTGTTCGCCTACCAGAGGGAGGGCTGCCCGCCGGTAGTAGGGCACCTCAGTCAGAGGGGCCGCCTTCTGGTCGGCAACCCGCCGCAACACGTCTCTTGCGCTCACTTTCTGGGGCGCGCTGAAGACAGGCCTGTTTCTCTTGATGATGCCGGCCTTCTCGGCTGCGATCTGCTCCAGCGTATCGCCGAGCATGTGCATGTGGTCCATACTTACATGGGTGATGCCGCAGACCGCGGGCTGCACGACGTTGGTGCTGTCCAAGCGCCCGCCGACGCCCACTTCGACCACAGCCCAATCGACCTCGGCCTCGGCGAAGCAGAGAAAGGCGATGACGGTGATGCGGCCAAAGACGGTCAAATCGGGGACCGCTTCAAGGTGGGGCAGGGCGCGCTCGATCAGCTTGGCGCATGCCTTCTGGCCGATCAACATACCGTTCACGCGGATGCGTTCGCGAAAGCTATGCAGATGGGGACTGGTGAAAAGTCCGGTGCGGTAACCCAGATGACGTAGAATCGACTCGGTGTAGGCGCTGGTGCTGCCCTTGCCCTTGGTGCCGGTTACATGGACCGTGCGAAAGCGCTGCTGCGGGTTGCCCAACGCGGCGAGCACGGTGCGCATGCGTTCCAGGCGGCCTTCCGGGTCGTTGGAGCGGGGGGCGCGCCCGTCAAATCTGGCATCGTGAAAGAGAATGCCGATTGCCTCTTCGTATGTAAGCGGCTTGGTTGGGACGAGTCCTGGCGCCGGCCGAAACGACACGGACACTCCTTCATCTGACAGTCGCACGGTTACAAATTGATTGTAAACTTTGTGCCAAGCGCGCGCAAACAACCCCGTATTGCTTCGGTTAAATTACGGTTCATCGCCGGCGGAGGGACCGCCCTGCGCAAGGCTATCGCTGACGCCGCGATTGTCAACGATACCAACCGGATATGGTAAAATGCGGTCATCAATCACCGTCTACCACTGTGGAGGATAGGCCCATATGACCACACGGATCGCCATCAATGGCTTTGGCCGCATCGGCCGTCAGGTAACAAAGGCGCTGTTTGAGCACCATAGAGATAGTTTTGACCTCGTCGCCGTCAACGATCTGGGCGATGTGCAGACGATGGCCCACCTGTTCAAATACGATACCAACTACGGCCTTTTCGACGGCGAGGTTGAAGTCGTCGATGGAGACCTGTCGATCAATGGGGACCGGCTGAAGGTTCTGAGCGAGCGCGATCCCAGCCAGCTGCCCTGGGCGGAGCTGGGCGTTGACATAGTCGTTGAAAGCACCGGCATCTTCCGCGATCGCGAAACGGCTGCCCTGCACATCGCGGCCGGCGCCAAAAAGGTGATCATCAGCGCGCCGGCCAAAGGGGAGGACATCACCATCTGCATGGGTGTCAACGACGGGAAGTACAACCCGGACAGCCATCATGTCATCAGCAACGCCAGCTGTACGACCAATTGCCTGGCGCCCGCGGCCAAAGTCGTCAACGACACGGTCGGCATCGAGCAGGGTCTGATGACGACAGTGCACGCCTACACGACCGACCAGCGCATTCTCGATCTTGTCCACGAAGACCTGCGCCGCGCCAGGGCTGCGGGCATGAACATCATCCCGACCTCGACCGGCGCGGCCAAGGCGGTGGCGTTGGTGGTGCCGGAGCTGGACGGCAAGTTCGACGGCATGGCGATGCGCGTCCCGACTTCGACCGTCAGTGTCGTCGATTTTGTGGCCAAGGTGAGCAGGCCGGGCAGCACCGAGGCGTTGCTGGAGGCTTTTGCCGCGGCCGCGGCCGGGCCGATGGATGGCATACTCGATGTCAGCTACGAACCGCTGGTCAGCTCGGACTTCCAGGGCAATTCCCACAGCAGCGTAATCGACGCCGAGTTCACCGCCTGCTACGGCGACCTGGTCAAGGTCGTTACGTGGTACGACAACGAGTGGGCCTACAGTGTCCGCGTTTCCGACCTGGCGGCCTTAATCGCCGCCCAGGGCATATAGCGCGGAGGCCGCACCTCCAGGTGCGGGCGGAGCTGCATGCGCAAGCGGACGGTGCGGGATATCGACTGGCAGGGTAAGCGCGCGCTTGTGCGCGTCGACTTCAACGTGCCAATCGACGATGGCGGCCGCATAACCGACGACGCTCGCATCCGCGCCTCTTTGCCGACGGTTGAATTCCTGCGCGCGCAGGGGGCGTCGCTGGTGTTGATGAGTCATCTGGGCCGGCCCAAGGGCGCGCCCGATGCTCGCTACAGCCTGCGGCCCGTCGCGCGACGGCTGGAGCAGCTGCTCAAGGCAGACGTCCGCTTCCCCGGCGGCGTGACCGGGCAGGTCGTGGAAGAGGCCGCAGCCGACCTCGGTCCGGGCGATCTGATGCTGCTGGAGAACACACGCTTCGAGGGCGGCGAAACCAGCAATGATCCGACGCTGAGCGCAACGCTCGCCGGCCTGGGCGATCTGTTTGTCAACGACGCGTTCGGCAGCGCGCACAGGGCGCACGCCAGCACGAGCGGCGCTGCGGCCCATCTGCCATCCGTAGCCGGCCTCCTGATGGAGAAGGAGTTGGCCTACCTGGGCGCCGCGCTGGAAAGGCCGGAACGCCCCTTCGTCGCCATCCTGGGCGGCGCAAAGGTCAGCGACAAGATCGCGGTCATCGAGAATCTGCTGCAGAAGGTGGATGCAGTCCTGGTCGGCGGCGGCATGGCCAACACGTTTCTGGCCGCGTGCGGCCATCGGATGGAGGCGAGCCTGGTGGAGACGGGCGCGCTCGACACGGCCCGAGCCCTGCTGCGCGCGGGCGACGGCCTCATCCAGCTTCCGGTCGACCTGGTGGCTGCCGACAGGTTTGCGGGGGACGCCGCGCGCTGCACAGTCAGCGTAGAGGAGGTGCCGGCGGGCTGGATGGCTCTCGACATCGGCGCGGCCACGGTGGCCCACTTCGCCAACCGGCTGGCCGGCGCCAGCACCGTGCTGTGGAACGGACCGATGGGCGTCTTCGAGTTGCCGGCCTTCGCCCACGGCACGAACGCCATCGCCGAGATGCTGGCGACCCTATCCCATGCAACCACGATCGTGGGCGGCGGCGATTCGGCGGCCGCGGTGCGGCAGGCCGGGCTGGTGGAGCGCTTGACCCACGTGAGCACCGGCGGCGGCGCGAGCCTTGAATTCCTGGAAGGAAGAGAGCTGCCCGGCGTGGCGGCCCTGGACGACAAGGGTGGTGACCTATGAGCTTCCTCAAAAGACTGGCATCGTTCTTTACGGGCGGCGGCGGCGGCGGTAGCCGCGCCCTGCCCATCTATGTCTTCAGCAACCGTTGTCGCGAGCCGATCGCGGCCGACATCGATCTGGTCAACAGCCTCAGCCGCGACGATGAAAACGACAACCTGTATTACACGCGCAAAGTGCTGCAGGGAAGCGGCAAGAACCGCTGCTTTACACAGGTCGAGGTTGAAATCTGGTTCGACCGAAACAAGAATGTCTCCCGCTACGAAGTCAATGGCGGTCGCTGGCTCAGCGCGGAGGAGTATGAAGAGGAGCTGGTCCGCTTCAACGCGCCGCCGGAGGAGGAGATTCCGGGTGATGAGGGTTCGCAGCCGGATGGGGATGACCAGGCCGGAGAATCGTAGGCGGACAGTGCAACGCGGTTCGCCCGTCACCCGTGCATTCGAGATGCAGCCTATTGCCCCCGCCGCCCACGGAGAAGACCCGCTATGCGCAAGCCGATGATGGCTGGCAACTGGAAAATGAACAAAACGGTGCCGGAGGCGCTTGCACTGGCGCGCCAGATCCACGCGCTCGCCGGCAGCTCCGCTGTCGTAGAGCAGCTGCTGTGCCCGCCTGCCATCTGTCTGCATGCGCTCAGAACGCTGGCGGAGGAGATGCCTTTTTCGCTCGGTGCGCAGAACTGCCACTGGGAGGAGAGCGGCGCCTACACCGGCGAGATCAGCCCGGCGATGCTACGCGGCCTCGCCGACTACGTGATTGTCGGGCACAGTGAGCGCCGACAGCTGTTCGGGGAGAGCGACGAGACTGTCAACAAAAAGAGTCGCGCCGCGCTGGCGCATGGAATCACCCCGGTTGTCTGTGTCGGCGAAACGCTCGATCAGAACGAAGGCGGCCAGACCGGCGAGACCATCAACCGACAGGTACGCGCCGCGCTGGACGGTTTGGGCAGCGCGCAGGTGCAATCTTCAGTAATTGCCTACGAGCCGATCTGGGCGATCGGCACGGGCCGGGCCGCGACCGCCGGGACGGCGGGCGAGATCTGCGGGCAGGTACGCGCCATCCTGCGCGAAATGCACGGGGAGACGGTCGCCGACACGGTCCGCATCCTCTACGGCGGCAGCACAAAGCCGGACAACATCGGCGCCATCATGCGGGAAGCGCACATTGACGGCGCGCTGATTGGGGGCGCGTCGCTGGAGGCCGAAAGTTACGCCGAGATGGTGCGGATCAGCGGTGAACTGTATGGCGCGTAGACCGCGCCGATCCGGACCGTCTTCCCGATGGCTGTGTTGTCGCCATATTCCTTCTTCCTCCTCTTTTTCATTCTGCTCGCCGCGCTGTGGTGGCTCAGCTGGCGGATCGGTCTGCTGATCCAGGAGATTGTCTACCGGATCAGCGGTTCGGACAACCTGGCGATGGTGGTCCTGTTCCTGGTCTACCTGCCGGGCATCCTGATTCACGAGGCCTCGCACTGGCTGATCGCCAGGATCCTCGGCTTGAAGACGAGCAGATTTCGCGTGTGGCCGAAATTCACACGAAACACGATCGGGTTGGGCAGTGTGACGGTTGCGTCGGGCGGCGCGCTGAAGGACAGCCTGGTGGGATTGGCGCCGTTGCTGGTCGGGTCGGCGCTGATCGTCCTCATCGGCGAGCAGGTGTTCGACAGCGAGACAATCGCCTTCGCCTGGCGCACGGGCAGACTGCTGGATGGGTTGAGATTTGTGGTCGACGGCCTCGTCCACAAGCCAGACAGCCTGTGGTGGAGCTATCTGCTGTTCGCCATTGCCAACGCGATGATGCCCAGCGCCAGCGACCGCGCGCCGCTCAAGTCACTGGGCATTTATCTTCTCATCATCGGCGCACTGTTCGTGCTCATCGATCAGTCGGGCCGCAATGTGGTGCTGCTGCTCAACTTTCTTCTCGGCCCGATACAGCTGTTGACCGGCGCCTTCATCCTGGTCGCCATTATCGACCTGGCGATCTTTGTGCTGCTGTTTGGGCTGCAGCTGGTCCTGTCGATGTTGGTGACGCAGACCGCCCGCTGAACGGAACGCGCCCCTTCATAGCCAGGGAAACTCCGGAAACCTACCTCTAGACCGACGGCACTTTCTGCAGGCTGGCCCGGATCGCCTCTTCAGGGTAATCGAAATCTTCCAGATTATCAGCCAGGTGCTGCTCGTAGGCCGCGAGATCGAAGTGGCCGTGGCCGCACATGTTGAAAACGATCACTTTGCTCTCGCCGCTCTCTTTGCAGGCCAGCGCTTCCTGCAGCGCGCCCCAGATAGCGTGGGCCGGCTCGGGCGCGGGCAGGATGCCTTCAGAGCTTGCAAAGGAGAGCGCGGCCTCGAAAATAGCCCGCTGCTGAACACTGACCGCCTCGATCAACCCGGCCGCATGCAACGCGCTGACCTGCGCGCTCATGCCGTGATAGCGCAGCCCGCCGGCGTGAATCGGCGCGGGCACAAAATCGTGGCCGAGCGTGTTCATTTTGATCAGCGGCGTCATCTGGGCGGTGTCGCCGAAATCGTAGGTGTAGACGCCGCGCGTCAGGCTGGGTGCGGCGGCCGGCTCGACGGCCAGGACGCGGGCGTTCCTGCCGCCGCTGATATTCTCCTTGAGGAAAGGGAAGGCAAATCCGGCAAAGTTGCTGCCGCCGCCGGTGCAACCGATCAGCACGTCGGGCCAGTCCTCAGCGAAGGCCTCCAACCCGGAGATCACCTCCTGGCCGATGACCGTCTGATGCATAAGCACATGGTTCAGGACGGAGCCGAGTGAATACTTCGTATCGTCGCGCGTGGCGGCGTCTTCCACCGCCTCCGAAATGGCGATTCCCAGACTGCCGGTGCTGTCCGGGGTCTCAGCCAGGATCTGGCGGCCGGCGTTCGTGTCGGGGCTGGGGCTGGGTACGACCTCGGCCCCCCACGTCTGCATCATGACCTTGCGATAGGGCTTCTGCTCGTAGCTTACGCGCACCATATAGACTTTGCAGGCCAAGCCGAAGACCTGACAGGCGAAGCTGAGCGCACTGCCCCATTGGCCGGCGCCCGTCTCGGTGGCGAGACGGGTGACGCCCTCCTCTTTGTTGTAGTAGGCCTGAGCCACTGCGGTATTCGGTTTGTGGCTGCCGGCCGGGCTGACGCCCTCGTACTTGTAGTAGATGCGGGCCGGCGTATCCAGCGCCCTCTCCCATTCATATGCTCGGACCAGGGGCGTAGGCCGCCACATTTTGTAGACGTCCTGCACCGGCTGTGGAATCTCGATATAACGCTCGGCGCTCACTTCCTGCAAAATCAGCGACATCGGAAACAGGGGCGCCAGATCGTCCGGCCCGATCGGCTGACCGGTGCCGGGATGCAAAGGCGGCGGCAGTTCAACTCCTGCGACGGGCAGGTCGGCGTTGATGTTGTACCAGTGGGTCGGCATCTGCGTCTCGCTGAGGATCACCTTCTTTTGTTGGCTCATTGCTCTCCTCCGCTGGCCATGAAATTAGAGTTTGTCAGATGAAGAATGGCCCCCGCAGGCCAGATGCCGACAATTGTAGCACCCGCATTGGGGATCAAAAAAGACCCGCCGCGTTTGCGGCGGGTCCTCGCGGGAATCAACTCGAAGCGGAGGTCAGTTCAGGTGTGCTTGAATCTTGCCCAGCAACTGTGCCTTCTGCTGGAAGCCGACGATAGTCTCCACCTGCTGGCCGTCTTTGAACAACATGAGCGTGGGAATGCTCATCACGCCGAATGCCATCGCAGTGCTCTGGTTTTCGTCCACGTCGAGCTTGCCGATGGTCAGCTTGCCATTCAGTTCGGATGCAATCTCATCCAGGACCGGGGCAATCATCTTGCAGGGACCGCACCACTCCGCCCAAAAGTCGACCAGCACGGGAAGCTCCGACTGGATGACCTCATCCTCAAAATTCGCATCTGTGACAACGACTGTGTTCTCGCCCATCTTTTGGTCTCCTACTCCTATATGCGACCGTACAATATGTTGCTTTTTGGCCGGATCTTCCTTCTAGGTCCCACGCAACACCGATTCTACCAGGAAACGGCGGCGGCGGCTGTAAGGCCCACCACAGAAAATATCGTACCCTCAATCGGGGATAAAAGTCAAGAAATTGCTGTCTTCGTCACAGGGCAATCGCATCTAAACCTGGGCGCCAAAATGTCCCACGAAGGGCGCCCACAAGGGGCGCCCCTACCAATTGTCATTCGTTTTCGACCAAGAAACCAAACTCCGGAAGGGCGCCCCCTACAATGATATGCACTGTTTTCGGCAGTTCTTTCGGAGTTGGGCTCGAATCAGGTAGTGTCGCGGGGTCTTGACCCAATTGGATGCAATTGCCCTGGTCTTCGTCACGCTCAGCTTGGCGCTGCCGCGCGCGACGACGGCTCCTCATTCTCCGCTGTTGCGACGCTGCAGAAAGGCGGCGAACTCTTCCTGATCGAGCGCGCCGGATTTGGGCTGGGTGAAGTCGCGCGTTGGAGGAACCTGCACGGCATCTATCGCGGGCAGTTCATCTTGAGAGCCGAGGCGCGCCGCGATCGACGGGAGCAGGTCGAGGATGCCCTCCAGAAAGGCCGCGGGCAGTTCTCGTCCGCCCGGCAGGTTGACGATCAATGTCCGCCCGCGGATGCCGGCCACGCCGCGGTCCAGCAGGGCGAAGGGGTGATTTAGCGCGGCGCGCGCGCGCATTGTCTGCGGCAGCGAAGGCATTGTCCGCTCCAGCACGGCAGCCGTCGCATCCGGCACGATCTGCTGTTCCGAGGGTCCCGGCGCGGGGAAGGTGCCGCCGACCGTTAGGATCAGATCGAGTTCTTCCTCGTCGCACCACTCGCGCAGGGTCTCCTCCACCTGATAGCGAGGCGGCGCGGCATAGATGCGGCTGGCAAGGGGCAACGCGCCATCCAACCGTGCGGCCAGCAAGCTGTGCACTTCGGTCAGCGCGGCATCATCGTGCGCGGGGTCGGATTTCTCGGTGACAAGAAGCAATCCGCATCGGATCGGCATTTTCGTCGGATTCTCCCCGATCGACTTTGTGGTTTGAGCAGCTGTCAATCGACGCAGGCGTGTGGACGTGTGGGCGGCCGACCGGCCGGTGTCCCGAACAGGCTGCCGAACAAAAAGCGATGGCCGGGGCCATCGCTTTCCACAGTTGTTGCATTCTGCTCGGCGTTCTTAACGCTTGGTGTATTGGGGAGCCTTGCGCGCCCGCTTCAATCCGGGCTTCATGCGCTCCTTGACGCGGGCATCGCGTGTAAGAAAACCGGCGGCCTTCAAGGTAGGACGCAGATTTGGGTCGGCTGCCACGAGTGCCCGCGACAGCCCATGACGAACGGCGTGGGCCTGGCCGCCTTCTCCACCGCCATTCACTTTGATGCTGATGTTAAAACTATGCTCGGTGCCGGTCAGGGTCAGTGGCTGGCGGATCACCATCTGGTCCAGCGCTCGCCCGAAGTAGCCATCCATCGGCAGGCTGTTGACGACAATTTCACCGTCTCCTTCGTACAGCCGCACGCGTGCCGTGGCGCTCTTGCGGCGTCCAATCGCTTCGATGTACTCGCTCATTTCTGCTCTCCTACAGCTCCATCGCTTTGGGCTTTTGCGCTTTGTGCGGGTGTTCCGAACCGGCGTAGACCTTCAATTTTTTCATCTGTGCACGGCCGAGCCGCGTCTTGGGAATCATGCCCTTGACCGCCTCATAGATGATTTTCTGCGGTTGTCGTTCCCGTTGCTCCCGCATGGTGCGGCTCTTCAGGCCGCCGGGATAACGCGAATGCCTGTAATAGCGCTTTTCATCGAGGCGGTTGCCGGTAACATGGAACTTCTCGCAGTTGACAATGATGACGAAGTCACCGCAATCGACGTGGGGGGTGAAAGTCGGCTTGTGCTTGCCGCGCAGGACGTGCGCAATCTCCGACGCGAGCCGGCCGAGTGTCTTGTCGGTCGCATCTACAACCCACCATTCACGCCCGCTCTTAGCCTCTTCATAACTCAGGCTCAATGTCTTCACGCTAGGATCTCCTCGTTCACCTGCAGGCAGCCCACACCCTGTGCGGCGGCGCTATGAAAGGGCAGCAAACAGATCGTTAAACTCCGTGTATTGCACTCGCTCCAGGACCAGCCCATTTGGGGGGAGCGGCGGCGCTGAGCGGCTGCGGTCCTTCGCCTTCAGAGCCGCGGCCAGGTCTTCAGCCTGCCACTCTCCCAGGCCGATCGCCAGCAGCGAAGCGGCCAGATTGCGCGCCATCCGCCGCAAAAAGGCGTTGGCCGTAATTGTCAGAACCAGCCGCTCCAGCGCAAATGGTCCAAGTGCCGGCAGCGACTCCTTCACCCATTGCGCGTGGAGAGATGCAATCCGGCGGACCGTATTTTCTCCCTGAGGCGCCTGCCCGAAGGTGGCGAAATCGTGCGTTCCGATCAGCGAGCCGGCGGCCTTGTTCATCGCCTCAAGATTCGGGCGCCTGGGCAAGACCAGCGCGAACCGGTCCAGCAGGGGGAATCGTCTCCCGCCTTCGCAGCCTGCGGCGGGCGTCCAGATGGTATAACGGTATGTGCGCTCCGCCGCGCTGAAACGCGGGTGGAATCCCGGCGGCGCTTCTGTCAGCCGGTGGATGAGTATCGAGGCAGGCAGTCGCTGATTCCACGCCGCGCGCAGGGCCGAAAGCGAATGTTTCCAGGCCAACGCGACAGCGATAACCTGCCCACGGGCATGTACGCCGGTATCGGTTCTGCCCGCCCCACTCACCCGGCAAGATTCGCCGGTCAGATCGGCCAGCGCTTCTTCCAACGCGCCCTGGATTGTCGGCGCCTGGCGCTGCACCTGGAAGCCGCTGAAATCTGTGCCGTCGTAGGCGATCAGACCGGCGACCCTGCGCATTCGCTCCTCACCGGCGTGGCGCGCGCAGCCACAAACGGACAACCTGTCCGCTTATTCGGCGCCGTTGTCGGACACCAACTCGATGACTGCCATGTCGGCGGCATCACCGTAACGCTTGCCCAACTTGATAATGCGGGTATAGCCGCCGTTTCGGTCCTGATAACGGGGGGCCAATTCGTCAAAAACCTTTTTGGCGACGCCCTTGTCATTGAGGTATGCAACCACCTGCCTTTGGGCGTGGACGCGGTCGATCTTACCGGAAAGGCCGTGCTTGGCCTTGGTGATCAGCTTTTCGGCATCGCTGCGGACAGCACGCGCCTTGGCCTGCGTGGTGGTAATTCGCTCATGAATATAGAGTTCCCGAATCAGGTTACGGAACAGGGCTTTGCGTTGCGCCGGCGAGCGGCTCAACTTCTGTCCCGCGATTTGGTGTCGCATCGTCCTATTCCTCCGGTAACAGCGCCGCGTCCACCTCTTCGACGGCCTCGGCTGCTGCGGTCGCTTCGGCAGTTTCGGTCGCTTCGGCAGTTTCGGTCGCTTCGGTCGCCTCGGTCGCTTCGGCAGTTTCGGCCGCTTCGGCGGTTTCGGTCAGGCTGTCTTCGCTGTCAACTTCGGCGCCGTTGCCGCCGCCCAGATAGGCGCTGAGGTCTACACCTACCACATTCATGTAACCCTTCTCGCTCAGCTTCTCTACCAGCTCATCCAGCGACTTCTTGCCGAAGTTTCGGATGGCGAGCATTTCGTCTTCGCCCTTTTCCATCCGCTTAAGGATTTCTCCGATCTTGGTGATGCCGGCCCGTTTCAGGCAGTTGTAGGCCCGCACGGTCAACTCCAGCTCTTCAATCGGGGCCTCGGCCACGCGACTGGGAATCGTCTCTTCCTCCTCCTCGGGCAGCTCGATCATGGTGGTGCGATCACCGACGAAGAGACTCAGATGTTGAACGAGAATGTCGGCGGCCTGTCGCATCGAATCTTCTGGCGAAATCGTGCCATCGGTCCAGACTTCCAGATTCAGCTTGTCGTAGTCGGTCTGCTGACCGATGCGTGTGCGCTCGACCCGGTAGGAGGCCTTAGTCACCGGGCTGAAGATTGCGTCAACGGGGATTTCGCCCAGCGGCAGCTGCACGCGCTCTTCACCTGGACTGTAGCCGCGGCCTTGCTCAACCACCATTTCAATGTCCAGATCCACTTCGTTCGAGTCGGCAAAAAGCAGGTATTGGTCTGGGTTGACAATCTCGACTTCCGGCGGGCAGGTCAAGTCGCCGGCCGTTACGGGCCCTTCGTGGTAGACCTCGACTGAAACGCGCACTGGCTCGGCGCTCTCGCTCCTGAAACGGATTTGCTTCACATTCAGAATGAGGCGGGTGGCATCCTCGAGCACGTGATCGATCGTTGAAAACTCATGATGTACTCCACTGACCGATATTGAGGTTACGGCAGCACCCGGCAAGCTGGACAGCAGGACCCGGCGCAAGGAGTTTCCGAGAGTAATCCCATAACCGCTCTCGAGCGGGCTGACAACAAAATGGCCATAATTGCGAGAACTGGCCTCCACATCTATCTTCGGTAACACTAGATTGTTAAGCAACGGCTACCCCTCCCGGCTATATAGCAGTCTCATCCAAGCCTTTTGCGGTGTCAGACGTTCGTCGCAGCCCCGCCGGTTGTGCGAACAACCGGCATTGGCAGGCAACGAATCGTTACAGTCTCAGCTAACGACTGTAGTACTCAACGATTAACTGCTCGTTCAGGAGTACGCCGATCTCGTCCCGCTGCGGCTCCGAAGTCGCCGTACCGCTGAGATTTGCCGCATCCAGACTGAGCCACGAAGGGGGCGAGGCACTTCCGAGAATCTGGGCGCGTTCACGGAAGTAGGTCTTGGTCCGGCTCCCCTCCCGTACCGAGATCAGGTCATTCTGTGACACCTGGAAGGATGGAATATCGGTCTTGCGGCCGTTTACGGCAAAGTGGCCGTGGCGAACGAGCTGGCGCGCCTGCGGACGGCTATCGGCAAACCCGAGCCGGTAGACTACATTGTCGAGGCGGCTTTCCAAGAGGGCGAGAAGGGTGCCGCCGGTCAGGCCCTTGCGCCGCGACGCCTCTTTGAAATAGCGGCGGAATTGCCGTTCCATCACCCCGTACATGCGCCGCGCCTTCTGCTTCTCGCGCAGCTGGACGCCGTAGTCCGAGACTTTGCGCCGCATCACATTACGGCGGCCGGCTTCACCCGGCGGAAAAGGACGCCGGTCGACCGCGCATTTGGGGCTGACGCAGCGCTCGCCTTTCAGAAACAGCTTTTGTCCTTCACGTCGGCAGAGTTTACAGACCGCATCTGTGTATCGTGCCATCTTTCCTCCAAGTCGAGTATGGTTCGAAAGCAGCTGTACAACTCAGGGCCTTGCCCCGGCCGGCGGCCTCGAACCATCTGCCCTATCATTGGTCAAGCGCCCGCGGCCTCGCCTCACAGGTACCGACTTGCGTACACGGCGAACTCGCTGGGCAAGACAAGCGGCATCGCGCCGAAACACGATGCCTTTCCCCCACCGGCAGGTGAATCCCGTTATCGCGCAACCTCGCGGGCCGGGCCGCCAGTGGCAACGCGGCGCCGCCTCTGCTAGACTCTTCGTTTACTTGGGGGACGAACCCCGTTGTGTGGAATCGGCGTTATGTCGGCTATCGACGTAACGGTCAGACCGGCCGGGTTCAAAGCCCGCAGCGCGCTTTCGCGGCCCGGTCCCGGCCCCTTTATAAACACCTCTACTTCACGCATGTTGAAATCGCTCACGGCCTGGCGCGCCGCGGCCGACGCGGCGAGCTGCGCTGCAAAGGGCGTACTCTTGCGGCTTCCTTTGAAACCGGCAGTGCCCGAACTGGCCCAACAAAGGGTAGCTCCCTGGAGATCGGTAATTGTTATGATCGTGTTGTTGAAGGTAGCACGGACATGCACCTGCCCGCTCGGCACATTTTTCCGCTCGCGTCGGGTTGATCGACTACCGCGGCGACGCTGTGTTCGAGCCATGTTCTCTCCTTAGCCTCTACATCTGGCGAAAAGTCTGAAAGTTGCGAGCAGATGTCGCTACTTGCGCGCCCGCTTTTTGCCGGCGACGGTCTTCTTGACGCCGCGTCGCGTGCGGGCATTGGTGCGCGTGCGCTGGCCGCGGCTCGGGAGATTGCGGCGATGACGCAGGCCGCGATAGCTGCCGATCTCCATGAGGCGTTTGATGTTCATGTTCACTTCGCGCCGCAGATCACCTTCGACGCGGCAGTGGCGCTCAATATAATCGCGCAAGGCGACCAGCTCGTTGTTGTCCAGATCTTTGACGCGCTTGTCCTGGTCGATGCCGGTCGCTTCCAGAATCTCCTGGCTGACTGTGCGGCCAATGCCGTAAATGTAGGTAAGGGCGATAACGACCCGTTTATCCCGAGGTATGTCGACGCCTGCGATACGTGCCATTGTTGCTCCCTTCTGGCAGGTTTATCCCTGCCTCTGCTTGTGTTTCGGGTTCTGGCAGATCACATAGACCAGCCCCCGCCGGCGCACAATCGTACACTTTTCGCATCTCTTTTTTACGGATGCACTGACTTTCATCCCCAACTCTCCTTGCTCTGAAACTCAGGGTAACTCTACAAGTTTAGCACAAGGCTATAGGCACGTCAATATTTCTGGCCCTCTGTTGGTGACGGCTACCGTATGCTCGAAATGGGCGCTGAGACTGTGGTCCTTGCTGACGACGGTCCACTTGTCCTTCAGCGTCTCTGTGCGCCAGGTCCTAATCTGGACCATCGGTTCAATCGCTACCACCAGGCCGGACCTCAATTCAACTTTTCCATCGACATCGTCCGACACATAGTTGAGTACCTGCGGCCCCTCGTGCATGGCCCGGCCCACGCCGTGCCCGGTGTATTCGCGCACCACGTGGAAGCCGTTCGGCTCCACACTCTTCTGCACGGCCGCGCTGATGTCCAGCACGCGATTGCCGGAGCGGGTCGCTTCAATGCCGGCAGCGAGGCTCTCTTCCGTCACCCGCAGGAGCCGTTCGGCCTCGGGGTCGATGGCGCCGACAGCGTATGTCCAGCCGCTGTCGCCGACAAACCCGCGATGGTACACACCGACGTCAATGCTGATAATATCGCCGTCAAGCAACACGCGCGCCCGGTTCGGAATGCCATGCACAAGCTCTTCGTTGATGCTGGTGCAGATATTGGCCGGAAAGCCGCGATAGCCGAGAAAGCTGGACTTTGCGTTGTGGCTTTGGATTATCTCCACGGCCAACCGGTCCAGGTCCCAGGTACTGATGCCGGGTGCGATCGCCTCGCGAAAGGCCTGATGGACCCTGGCGACGATGCGGCCCGCTTCGCGCATAATCTGAATCTCGCGCGGGTTTTTGAAAACGGGGGCCGGGCGTTCCCGTTCCTGCCTTGCGCTGAGCGGCCTGCGCCCATTTCGACGCAGCCGCCGCCTGAATTTCGTCATCATGCTTTTGTCGGCCATCTGCATTTGCTATCGTCCACATGCGCCTCAGGCGGACACTGCGTTGCCCTCCACGCCGATATTCCTTGCGGCCAGCAGCGCGATCAGCTGCTCCTGCATTGCCTCGATCGACTTTTCGCCGTCAACTTCCACCAGCAAGCCGTGGGCGAAATAGTAGCCAATCAGCGGCGAGGTCTGTTTATAGTAAACATACAGTCGATTCTGGACTGTCTCCGGCTTGTCATCATCTCGCTGGTACAGTTCGCCTCCGCAGCTGTCGCAGTTCTCGCCGCGGGGCGGGTTGAATGTCTCGTGATAGACGCGGTCGCAGTCCCGGCACAGCCGCCGGCCGGTGATGCGCATTGTGACGACATCATCTTCCAGCTGGATGAGCGGCACCAGGGCGATGCCTCCGTGGGCCTCCGTGATGCCGTCCAGCGCCCGAGCCTGGATCAGATTGCGGGGAAAACCGTCCAGAATTGCCCCCTGGGCGGCGTCCGGCTGCGCCAATCGGGCCTCCACCATCTTTATGGTTACTTCGTCGGGAACCAATTCGCCCCTGTCGTAGTAACTCTTGGCCAGCTGTCCAAGCTCCGTCTCGTTTTTCAGGTTGTAGCGGAAAATCTCCCCCGTCGAAATCTGTGGAATCCCCAGTTGTTCCTGCAAAAGCTGCGACTGGGTACCCTTGCCTGACCCTGGCGCTCCCAATAAGACCAGATAAATGCGGTCGCTCATCGGCACCACTTCCTCGCACTGCGAAATGAACTTTGGCTAACGGATAAAACCCTCGTAGTTGCGCATCATCAACTGCGCCTCGATCTGTTTCATCGTGTCCAGGACAACGCCAACAACAATCAGCAGACCGGTGCTGCTGATGATCAAGGTGTTGAAGCTGCCAACGCCGCCGCCGAAAACAACGCCCGCCAGAAAGGGCAGGACTGCGACCAACCCGAGGAAGAGGGCCCCAACCAGTGTAATCCGCCCCAGCACACTGTTCAGATACTGTTCGGTGCGCGGGCCTGGCCGGATGCCGGGGATGAATCCTCCCTGCTTTTGCAGTGTGTCCGGCAGATTCTGTTGCCGGAACATGATATCGGTATAGAAATAGGTGAACGCGACGGTCAGCATGAAGTAGATCATCCAGTAGAGGAAATTCTGCGGACTGAATGAAGTATAGAAGAAGTTGGCGATCGAGCCGATCCAGTCGGTACGGAGAATAAAGTAGGAGGCCATCGTGTTGGGCAGAATGAGCAGGCTCTGGGCAAAGATGAGGGGGATCATGCCGGCGGTGTTGACACGCATCGGCACGTAGGTACTCTGTCCGCCGACCATCATAAGGCGGTTGCCGCGCATGGTGCGCACGCGCTTCCCGTACTGCACGGGGATGCGCCGCTGACCTTCCTGCACCCAGACGATCAGCGCCACCGTCAAGACCGTGATGACGGTGAAAATCATCAGCTGGGTGATGCCCTGTTGGGTGAGAAGCCGGACCTGATTGGGCGCTGAAGCGACGATGCCGGCAAAGATAATCAGCGATACGCCGTTGCCGATGCCCTGTTCCGTCAACAGCTCGCCCATCCACATCGCCAGCATTGTGCCGGCGGTCAGGCTGATGAGGATTGTGAGCGAGGGCAGCAGCGCTTCACCGGTGAAGCCCCATTGTTCGAGCACCGCGCCGGTGGCTCCGCCGCCGAGCGGCCTGCTAAGAAGGGTCGCCTGGCCAAAGGCCTGCAATATCGCCAGCGGGACGGTCATATAGTGTGTATAACGGTTGAGCTGTTGCCGCCCCTGCTCGCCTTCGCGGCTCAACTCCTCGAGTTGGGGCACGATGGGCGTCAGAAGCTGCATGATAATGGTGGCGGTAATGTAGGGGTAGACGCCCATCGCCATCACGCTGAACTGCGCCAGCGCGCCGCCGCTGAAAAAGTTCAACAGACTGAGAAGGATATTCTGGTCGGTTGAACGAAATATCTGGTCCAGGACCTCTCGATTGACGCCTGGGAGGGGGATATGAGCGGCCAGCCGGTAGGCGACCAGAATCAGAAAAGTGTAGAGCAGCTTCTGACGCAGGTCCGGCAGGCGGAAGGCATTGCGTACTGCTTCGAGCATCGGGAGTTCTCCGCTGGAGATCTGGCTGCGGTCGGCCGGCATGAAGCGGCCAACCCGGCCTCTCCACAGTTAAGACCGCGGCAGATTCTTGTTGACCGTAAAGGGCAGGATCTCGACGGAACCGCCGGCAGCTTCGACCTTCTCTCTGGCGCTCTTGCTGATGCGGTGAACTTGCAGATGGAGCGGTTTGTCGATCTCGCCCCGCGCCAGCACGACCACAGGCTGTTTGCTGCTGCCCAGCAGCCCGGTCTCGAACAGTGTCGTTGGCGACACCTGCGCATCGGTCTCGAAGCGGTCACTCAAGTTGTCGAGGTTCACCGGTGTATAGGTGACCTTAAAGCGGTTGACGAACCCGCGCATCTTCGGCAGTCGCCTGATCAGCGTCAGCTGGCCGCCTTCAAAGCCCTGGCGAACGCCGCCGCCTGAGCGTGCGTTCTGTCCCTTTGTACCGCGCCCGGCCGTCTTGCCGCGCCCGGAGCCGGTGCCGCGTCCGACTCGTTTACGTTTTCGCATTGCGCCCTCTACGGGACGCAGATCGTGCAGTTTCATTTTCGGAATGCTCCAGCCAAATAAGAAAGGCAGCGACTGCCCGCCCGGATCCGGCACCGACGCGTCGACGCGCTCACGCCTCCGTCTCTTCCACCACTTCCACAAGGTGGGAGACCTTCGCGATCATGCCCCGGACCGTCGGACTGTCGTCCTTCTCGACCGTCTGGTGCAGCTTACGCAGACCCAAAGCCTGCACCGTCGCCTTCTGGCGTTTGTTGTAACCGATCGGGCTTTTGGTTAACTTAACGGTGATCGTCTTACCCATGGGACTCATCTTCCTGGTACCAGAAAGGACGCAGCTTTTCGGGATCGACGCCGCGCCGTTGCGCCTCGACTCTATAGTCCTGCAACTGCTTCAACGAGGAAAAAGTCGCCTGCACGACGTTCAAGATATTGTCGCTCCCCAGTGACTTAGACAGAATGTCCTTGACGCCGGCCGCCTCAACCACTGCGCGCACGCCGCCGCCGGCAATCACGCCGGTACCCGGGCTGGCCGGTTTCAACAGCACCTCGCCCGCGCCAAATCGGGCCTGGCTGGCGTGGGGAATGGTCGTTCCCAGCAGGTTCACCGCCACCATCGTCTTGCGCGCGATCTCACTGGCCTTGCGGATGGCATCCGGCACTTCGCGCGCCTTGCCTACGCCAACACCGACGCGCCCGTTGTTGTCTCCTACGACGACCACGGCGCGAAAGGCAAAACGGCGCCCGCCTTTCACCACTTTGGCCGTGCGCGCGATATGGACGACCTTTTCGTCAAATTCGTCCTTATCTTCTTCCCGCTCGCGGTCCCGTCGACGATCTCGACGCGCCATATCGATTTCTCCTTGCTCTGATTAAAAGACGAGGCCGCCCTCTCGACTGCCATCGGCCACGGCCTTCACGCGACCATGGTAGCGGTATCCGCCGCGATCGAAGACCACCTGATCGATGCCGGCATCCCTGGCCCGCGCGGCAATGACCTTCCCGATCTCCTTCGCCTGATCCACCCTCAACTTGTCGGCCATCTCTTCCTGCAGCCCGGCCTCAAGGGTCGAAGCGGACACGAGCGTATGTCCGGTCTGATCGTCGATCACCTGCACGTTAATATGTTTCAGGCTGCGGAATACGTTCAGCCGCGGCCGCGCGGCCGTCCCGAAAACTTTGCGCCGTACGCGCTTGTGCCGGCGCTTGCGCATCCTTGTTCGTGTCTCTTTCGCCATAATTCACTGCCCCTTGCGCAGTTATGCAACTCCGACCGCGCCCGCGCCGGCCTTGCCGGCCTTCGAACGTACATACTCGCCCTGATAGCGGATGCCCTTGCCCTTGTACGGCTCGGGCGGGCGCTCCTTGCGTATCTTGGCAGCCAGTTCACCGATCTGTTGCTTGTCGATCCCGGAAACTGTCACCGTCCGCCCGTCGCGCGACACCTCAAATGTGACGTCCGGGCTGGGCGGCGCGTACTCAACAGGATGGCTCTTTCCGATCTGCAGGATCAGGTTCTGGCCTTCCAGCTGGGCGCGGTAGCCAACTCCGTGAATCTCCAGGACCCTGCGGAACCCGTCGGTGACACCCAGCACCATATTGTTGAGCAAGGACCTGGTCAGGCCGTGCAGTGCGCGGTGCTGCCGCTGTTCGGTGGGCCGGGTGACGACGATCTTTCCATTTTGGCTGGAAATCGTCATCTCGCGGTTGAGTGTCTGGCTGAGCTCCCCTTTCGGGCCCTTCACTGTTACGAAGTTCACCGGCACAATGTCAACCGTGACACCGGCAGGCACAGAAATCGGCATTTTTCCGATTCGAGACATCTTAACCTCCCAGCACTACCAAACGTTACACATGATCTCGCCGCCGACCCGCTCGCGCCGCGCCTGGCTTCCGCTCATGACGCCGTTGGGCGTGGAAACGATGTTGATGCCCAGTCCGCTGCGAACCAGGGGGATGTTACGATAGCCGGTGTAGGTGCGCCGCCCCGGCCTGCTCACGCGCTGGATTCCGGTGATGACCGGCTGCCCCTTGTCGGTATACTTCATGCCGATGATCAGATTGGGCTTGGCCTTGTCAGCCGTGACCGAATAACCGCTGATGAAGCCCTCCTCGGCCAGCACTTTGGCGAGGGCGACCTTCGTCTTTGAACTGGGCATAACGGCACGCCGGTTCCTCGAGTTTGAAGAGTTGCGGACCCGCGTTAGAAAATCCGCGATTGGATCTGTCATCATAACCGTATATTCCTCATTGATTCTTGCGGCGCGTCTTCTGCAGCCTTGCGCGGCGGCAACGCCCGCGGCCGTCGGTACCGCTACCAACTGGACTTGACAACGCCAGGCAGATGGCCCTGCAGGGCTTCACGGCGAAAACAGATGCGGCACAGGCCAAAACGGCGCATAAAGGCGCGCGGACGGCCACACTGGGCGCACCGGTTGCGGACCCGCACCTCGTACTTCCGCTTGGACTCCCGCGAGACAATGCTTTTCTTAGCCACAGACCGTCCTCTCCTTCATCTTTTGTAGGCCAACCCGCTATCGCCGCTGGAACGGCATATCCATCATTGCCAGCAGGCGCCGTCCCTCTTCATCGGTACCTGCGGACGTTACAATCGTTACTTCCATGCCGCGCACTTTGTCGATTTCATCGTAGTCGATTTCGGGGAAGACAAGCTGCTCGCGCAGGCCGAGGCTGTAGTTGCCGCGCCCGTCGAACGAGTCCGGCGAAATGCCGCGGAAATCGCGTTGTGCGGGCAGGGCAATGCTGATCAAACGGTCCAGAAAATCCCACATTCTGCGGCCGCGCAGCGTTACCTTAACGCCGATCGGCATACCTTCGCGCAACTTGAAGGTAGCAATCGACTTGCGGGCCCGTGTGACAATCGGTCTCTGACCCGTTATCGTCGTCAGATCCTGGCTGGCGCGATCGATCGTCTTGCCGTCGGCAATCGCCTCGCCCATGCCGATGTTGACGCTGATTTTCTGGACGCGGGGCACCTGCATGATATTGGTATAGCCGAACTCCGACATCAACGCCGGGGCAATCTCGCTGTCGAAGCGTTGCTTCAGCCGCGGCTTCGGCGTTCCGTTCAATTCGCTCATTGATCTTCACTCCTCGCCCACCCTTGTCGCAGCGTGCGACCTCGGGCCGTCGTTCTGTGCGTTGAACTAACTTTCGCTCGGTGTTGGCAGTGGCTCATTGGTGCGCCGGTCGAAGCGGATTTTGTCTTCGCCATCATAACGGAAGCCGGCGCGGGTCGGTTCGTTGTTCGCGCCCACCAGCGCCACATTGCTGATGTGAATCGGCGCCTCCAGCTCGATGCGCCCGGTCTGCGTGCGCACCGTCGGGCTGCGGCGCTGGTGCTTCGTCACGAAATTTGCGCCTGCAACGACGACGTAGACCTTGTTGGGGTCGAGACGGCCCTTTTTGTCCCTTTTACGTATCACGCTCTGGACTTCACCCTGGTGGCCTTTATCATTGCCGGCGATCACCTCGACAAGATCGCCTTGTCTTATTTTTATACTCATCAGCTTCATCTCCTGACATCGTGGACGATGCCGTCCGCCCGCTCATTCATACGCTAACGCGTCGGCTGACACGTCTGCTGACACATCTACACGACGCCCCGTCACAGCACCTCGGGCGCCAGCGATACGATCTTCATATAGCCGTGGTCGCGCAACTCGCGCGCGACCGGGCCGAAGATACGGGTGCCGCGCGGATTGCGATTGTCATCGATCAGGACGGCGGCATTCTCATCGAAACGGATGTAGCTTCCGTCCTTGCGCCGCACCGGTCGCCGCGTGCGAACGATAACCGCCCGGACGATTTCGCCCTTTTTGACCGACGCCGTGGGGCTGGAGGACTTGACCGTCGCCACAATGACGTCGCCAATTCCACCATAGCGGCGCGAGCCTCCGCCGCGAACTCGAATCGTCAACAACTCTTTTGCGCCCGTGTTGTCGGCAACCCGCAGGCGGCTCTCTTGCTGAATCATAGCTGCATACCTCTTATGGTGCCGGCGCGTCTTAAATCAGACAACGAGCGCGCGGTCAAGAATCTTGGCGACGAAAAACTTTTTGTGCTTGCTGATCGGCCGACACTCGCGTATCTCGACCTTATCTCCGATGCGGCAGGCATTGTCGGCATCGTGGACCTTGTACTTCTTGTGCGACTTCACGACCTTGCCATAGAGGGCATGGCGCGCGACCCGCTCCACTTCGACGACCACCGTCTTGTCCATCTTGTCACTGGTGACGACGCCAACCAGTTCCCGCCTTCGCTCGCGCATTTGGTTTACTCCTCTTGCTCCTCGGCCATCAGCTCCCGCTCGCGCAGGATCGTCTTGATGCGCGCGATTTCGCGACGGACCTGACCCTTGCGCGCGGTATTTGTCAACTGTCCGGTCGCTCTCTGGAAGCGCAGGTTGAACAGCTCCTGGTACCCTTCGTCCAAGCGAGTGTACAGTTCGCTTGCCGTGAGCGGGCGTAGTTCATGTGCCTTCATCTTTACAATCCTCCAAGCCTGAACTTCCTGACCTCAGAAGTCCTCGCGGGCGACGAACTGGGTGCCCATCGGCAGTTTGTGCGCGGCCAGGCGGAATGCCTCGCGCGCATGTTCCTCATTCACGCCGGCGATCTCAAACATGACGCGGCCGGGCTTTACGACGGCCACCCAGTGATCGACGTTGCCCTTGCCTGAACCCATGCGCGTCTCGGCCGCCCGCATCGTAACCGGCTTGTCCGGGAAGATACGAATCCACAGCTTGCCGCCGCGGCGCACATAGCGCACAATCGCGCGGCGCGCCGATTCGATCTGGCGGCTCGAGACCCAGGCGGGCTCGGTTGCCTGCAATCCGAAAGTACCAAAATCGATCCGATTGCCGCGACTGGCGGTGCCGCGCATCCGGCCGCGGTGCATCTTGCGGAACTTTACCCGTTTTGGCATCAGCATAGTCTGCTCTCCATCCCCCGTCTTGAATCCAGCCGGCGTCCCCAAACAGGGGCCTCTACTCGTTCAGCGCCATCTGAGCATAGCGGGCGTGGTACTCTTCACCGGGCAGCACTTCGCCATGATAGACCCAAGTCTTGACACCGATGATGCCGTATGTGGTACTGGCCTCGGCGGTGCCGTAATCGATTTCGGCCCGCAGTGTATGGCGCGGCACCTGCCCGTCGCGGATGGTGTCGACGCGACCCATTTCACTGCCGCCCAAGCGGCCGGCAACCTGAATCATGACACCTTCGGCGCCTGTGCGCATGGCCCGGCCGGCCGCCTGTTTCATGGCCCGCTTCCAACTGATGCGGCGCTCCAGCTGCTCGGCCACGTTCTCGGCCACAAGCTGCGCGTCCGTCTCCGGCTTGTCGATTTCGCGCACGTCGATCTTGACCTTCTTGTTCGTCAGCTCCTGCAGGTTCACCCGCAGCACGTTGACGTTGGCGCCCTTGCGCCCAATGATGATGCCCGGCTTGGCCGTGTTGATGATAATGTGGACCTGGTTGGGCTGGCGCTCGATCTCGATGAAACTGATGCCTGCCCGCGGGGCATCCCGGTGAATCATAGCGCGGATATCCCGATCCTCGCCCAGCTGATTCACGTAGTCATACCCCGTAGCAAACCATCGGCTCTTGTGCTCCTTGATGATGCCCAGGCGAAAGCCGATCGGATGTACTTTGCGTCCCATGGGACCCCCTTTGTCTGGTCTGCTACTCGTCGTCCGAAAGCTCGTCGAGCACAACGGTGATGTGCGAAGATCGTCGAATCCACGGTTTGAAGCGGCCGCGCGCGCCAAAACGGCGCCAGCGCCGGTTGGGCGCCTGGTCGGCGTAGATCCTGCTGATGAAGAGCTCATCGGCCTCAAGGCCAAAATTCTCGACACCGTTGGCGATGGCGCTCTTGAGCGTCTTCGCCACGATGCGAGCGGCCTGCTGCGGCATGAACTGCAACAGCGTCAGTGCCTCTTCGGCCGGACGCCCGCGCACCTCGTTCAGCACCAGGCGAGCCTTCTGCGGGCTGATCCCCGTATATTTGGTAACTGCTCGAACTTCCATCGTACGCGCTCCCCTATCTCCAGGACGGAGGAAGAAATCAAAGACCGGTAAGTGGCGGCAATCCTACTGTCTGCGCGTGCTGCGCTCCGACCTGACGTGGCCGCGGAAGAAACGCGTCGGCGCGAATTCACCCAGTTTGTGGCCGACCATGTTTTCGGTGATGTAGATCGGCACATGGCGGCGGCCGTCGTGAATCGCCAGCGTATGGCCGACAAACTGAGGAAATATCGTCGATGCACGGGACCAGGTCTTGAGCACGCGGCGTTCGCCGGCCCGGTTCATGTCTTCGATTTTCTTCAGCAGGCGCGGCTCGACATACGGTCCTTTCTTCAAGCTACGTCCCATCGAATCTCCTCCAGTGCTACGCTCGGCCCAAACCAAATCGGGGCGCAAAGCGTGCGGATCTCAGTTAGTTGCGGCGTTTGCTGCTGCGCCGGATGATATACTTGCCGGTGCGCTTGTTGCGGCGGGTACGCTTGCCAAGAGCGGGCTGCCCCCACGGTGTCTTGGGGCCGGGCATGCCGATGGGCGAACGTCCCTCGCCGCCGCCGTGCGGGTGGGAGGCCGGGTCCATGGCAACGCCGCGAACCGACGGCCGAATGCCCATCCAGCGGCGGCGGCCGGCCTTACCGAGCGAAATGTTGCTGTGATCGGGATTGGACACCTGGCCGATCGTGGCGAGACAGTCCATGTCGATGAATCGGACTTCGCTGCTGGGGAGGCGCACCTGCGCGCGGGGGCCCTCCTTGGCGACGAGCTGCGCGGAGACGCCGGCGCTGCGCACCAGCTGCGCGCCCCGGCCCGGGTACAGCTCGATATTGTGAATCTGCGTGCCAAGCGGGATGTTGCGGATTGGCAGAGCGTTGCCGGGTCGGATGTCGGCGCCGGAGCCGGATTCCAGCGTATCGCCGATCTGGACGCCCAGCGGCGCGATGATATAGCGCTTTTCGCCATCTTCGTATTCGAGCAGGGCGATGCGTGCGCTGCGGTTGGGGTCGTACTCGATCGAAGCAACGCGCGCGGGCGCGCCCCACCTTTCGCGCTTGAAATCGATGATGCGGTAGCGCCGTTTGTGGCCGCCGCCGCGGTGGCGAACAGTGATGCGACCCTGGTTGTTGCGCCCTCCCTTCCTGGGCAACGCCATGGTCAGCGTGCGCTCCGGCTGGGTGCGGGTGATCGTCTCAAAGGTCGTCACGCTCATGTCGCGGCGCCCCGGAGACGTGGGGCGGTATATTTTGACAGGCATAAGAATCTATCTCCGTTCGAAGAGAGGAGGCGGAAAAGTGAAGAGTGCGCCCGCCGCCCGCTCCTGACTGTTACACACCCTCGAAGAACTGGATGCTGTCGCCTTCGGCCAAAGTGACCACGGCCTTCTTCCACGGCGACTTGCGCACCACCTTGCGCCGCCCGCGCATACCGGTCTTGGCCGGCATCATCATCACGCGCACGCCGACAACGCTCACCTTGAATGCGGTCTCGACCGCATCCCGAATCTGGTGTTTGTTGGCGCGGGTGTCGACCTCAAATGTGTACTGATTGCCGAAATCGGCGGCGTCATAGGACTTTTCGGTGATGACCGGGCGCTTAATGACCTCGTAAACGTGCATCAGGCTCTCCTCGTATTCCGGCGCTAACTCGACGCGCCGAGCCAGCTGTGGATGAATTCGACCGAGGCCTGCGGCAGAAGAAGCATGTCGTGGCCGAGCAGATCCTGGATGTTGAGATTGCTGCTCAGCGTTGTTTTGGCCTGTGGCAGGTTGCTGACTGACTTCTCAACCGCCATGTCCCGCTGCGGCAGGATGACGAGCACACTGCCGTCGTCCAGGCCGAGGTCGGACAGCGTTTGGACAAAGGCCTTCGTTTTCGGTGCGTCCATCGTCAACTGTTCGAGCACGACGATCTGGTCCGACCCTGCCTTGACGCTCAACGCGCTGCGCAGGGCCGCGCGGCGCATCTTCTTCGGCATTTTCTGCGTGTACTTGCGCGGGGTGGGGCCGAAGGCGCGTCCGCCGCCGACCCAGATTGGCGAGCGGATCGAGCCGTGCCGGGCGCGGCCGGTGCCCTTCTGCCGCCAGGGCTTGCGACCGCCGCCGCGCACCTCGCTGCGCGACTTGGTCTTATGCGTTCCCGCGCGGGCGTTTGCCAACTGCCTCACCAGTGCCTGGTGCATCAGCCCGCGATTGATCGGAGCGGCAAATACCGTATCCTCCAGCTCTATCTGGCCGGTCTCTTCACCGGCCATATTTCTGATTGGCAGTTCCACCGTTTCGCCTCCGTATCGGTGGCCGGACGATTGCGGACCGCCGCTGTCCGAGCCGGCGCGCATCAGCCACCGATCGTTAATTTATCCCTTGGCCGCCGTCCGAACGAACACGAGCCCCTGCCGCGGGCCGGGCACTGCGCCCTGGACGGCGATCAGGTTGCGTTCCGCGTCTACCAAAGCGACCTTCAGATTCTGCACCGTTACACGCTTGTTGCCCATCTGGCCGGGGCCCTTGCTTCCGGGAAATGTATGCCCAGGCGTCGAGCCGGCGCCGCGTGCGCCGGGCGCCCGGTGGCGGTCAGACTGGCCATGGGTTTTTGGCCCGCCGGCGAAGCCGTGCCGCTTCACACCGCCGGCAAAGCCCTTCCCCTTGGAGGTGCCGGTTACGTCGACAAGCTCGCCCTCGGCGAACAGATCGGCCTTGATGACGTCACCCGGCGCATGTTCGGCGTTGCGCTCCAGCCGCACCTCGCGCAGTGCGCGCAGCGTCGGCGTGTTGGACTTTTTGAGGTGACCGAGCTGGCCCTTGGTCAACTTACGCTCGGGGGCCTCGTCGAACCCAATCTGAATTGCGTTGTAGCCGTCGGTATCTTCGGCCTTGACCTGCGTGACATAGCAGGGGCCGGCTTCGATGACCGTGACGGGCACGACCGCGCCGCTGTCATCAAAGAGTTGGGTCATGCCGACTTTGCGGCCTAGTATCCCTTTCACTTGCGCCTCCGGTCAGTGGTTCGCGGCATGCCGCGGCATGCAGGCAGGTCGCCCGCGCTCCCAAGTGGGCACTCTCCGCGAGCCACAGTTCAAACGCCGCTTCGCTACAGCTTGATTTCGATATCGACACCGGCGGGCAGATTCAGACGGGTGAGATTCTCAATCGTCTTGTTGCCCGGGTCGACCACATCGATCAGACGCTTGTGCGTGCGAATTTCAAACTGCTCGCGGCTGTCTTTGTCGATAAACGGCGACCGTATCACGGTAAACTTTTCGATTCGCGTTGGCAGAGGCACAGGTCCGACCACCTGGGCGCCCGTCTGCTCGGCGGCGCCGACGATCTGCTTGGCCGACGCGTCGAGTACGCGGTGATCGTATGCCTTGAGCTTGATACGAATCTTTTGCTTTGCCATGTAGTCTTCCCTTTTGGCGCGGTGCGCAGACAGGTTTCAGACAGTAAGAGTGGCGAGCTTATTGCTCGCCACGAACCGGTTTCCTCTATTCGACAATTTCGGTGATGGCGCCGGCAGCGACGGTGCGACCGCCCTCGCGGATGGCGAAACGCCCGCCGGTCTCCAGCGCCACCGGCGCTATCAACTCGACTTCCATCGTCACGTTGTCGCCAGGCATCACCATCTCCACACCCGCAGGCAGGTCGATCGAGCCGGTGATGTCCATCGTCCGTATGTAGAACTGCGGCCGGTAGCCCTTGAAAAACGGCGTGTGCCGACCGCCTTCGTCCTTGTTCAGTACATACACCTCCGACTTGAAGCGCGTGTGCGGATTGATGCTGCCAGGCTTCGACAGCACTTGCCCACGGTCCACCTCCTCGCGGTCAATGCCGCGCAGCAGACAGCCCACGTTGTCCCCAGCCTGTCCCTCATCCAGCAGCTTGCGGAACATCTCCACGCCCGTCACCGTCGTCTTGTGCGTCGGCTTCACGCCTACGATCTCCACCTCTTCCATCGGATGAATCACGCCGCGCTCGACCCGGCCCGTCACCACCGTCCCCCGCCCCTTGATCGAAAATACATCCTCGATCGGCATCAGGAACGGCCTGTCCACCTCGCGCACCGGCGTCGGTATGTACTCGTCCACCGCCCGCATCAACTCCCAGATCGGCTCGTACTCCGGCGCTTCCGGGTCGTCCGAACTGCTCTCCAACGCCTGCAGCGCACTCCCCCGCACAAACGGAATGTCGTCGCCGGGAAACTCATACGTGTCGAGCAGCTCACGCAACTCCATCTCCACCAACTCCAGCAGCTCCTCGTCCTCCATCATGTCCACTTTGTTCAGAAAAACCACCATCGCAGGCACTTCCACCTGCCGCGCCAGCAAGATGTGCTCGCGCGTCTGCGGCATCGCACCGTCCGGCGCCGCCACCACCAGGATCGCACCGTCCATCTGCGCCGCACCCGTGATCATGTTCTTGATGTAGTCGGCATGTCCAGGACAGTCCACGTGCGCATAGTGCCGGTTCTCCGTCTCGTATTCCACATGCGCAATGGCGATCGTGATCCCGCGTGCCTTCTCCTCCGGCGCATTGTCGATCGCCTCGAACGCACTGAAATCGGCCATCCCCCGCATCGCCAATACCTTCGTGATCGCCGCCGTCAGTGTCGTCTTCCCATGATCCACATGACCGATCGTCCCCACGTTCACATGGGGCTTGTTCCTCTCAAATACTGCCTTCGCCATTGGTTGCTGCCTCCTGCTTATATTGAATGGTCAGATGCGCACAGTTCGTACAGGGCGCACATTCCAAAGCGTATTCCCGATAAACTTTAATCACTGCTGCAAACCGCCCACCAGCATTCGGTGGGCGGCATCGATCCCGCGGCCTGAATGGTTTGTCAATGCGGGCGCCAGGTCCAACTTACTGGCGCGCTCTTCGCCGGCGAGCCGGCGGCCAACTCTTTGGAGCCCACAACCGGACTTGAACCGGTGACCTCATTCTTACCAAGAATGCGCTCTACCGACTGAGCTATGCGGGCAGATTTCTGTGCCGCTCGCTACGCGCTACATATTTTAGTGGGCGGGGGCGGATTCGAACCACCGTAGGCGACAGCCGTCTGATTTACAGTCAGATCCCTTTGTCCACTCGGGCACCCGCCCATCCTATCGTTTCTTCTATTAAAGTGCTCCGCCCGTAATGCTGCCGACAGTCGCAAATGCTACCCAGATCGGCTGCAGTCAAAACGCACACATCAAAAAGCCGACGATCGGACTCGAACCGATAACCGGCTGTTTACAAAACAGCTGCTCTGCCGATTGAGCTACGTCGGCGCGTGCTCAGGCGACACCTGAGTGATTATAGCACAGTTGAAACGTCGGTCAAATTCTGATCCTTCTATTTTCCTATTGGTTTATGACGCTCAGTTCCGCCGTTTGGTTCGCGCCGGGCAGCAACGATTTCGGCGGGCCGCTACCCTGCGACGCCAACGCACCGGAAGTCGATTGAGCCGCCAAAAGAGACGTGATACAATCGAAATTATGAACGGACGACTCCCGCAACAACTGAAACGCAAGCTGGCAGAGCTGCCCAGCAAAGCCGGCTGCTATCTGATGTGGGGCGAGGACGACAAAGTGCTGTACGTGGGCAAGGCGTTGGTGCTGCGCCACCGCGTGCGCAGCTATTTCCAGTCCTCGGCCAAGCACGGCCAGCGGATCGACGAGATGGTCTCCAGGGTGCGGAATGTGACCTGGTGGGTCACGCGGACGGAGATGGAGGCGCTGATCCTTGAGAACGACCTGATCAAGCGGTACCAGCCCCATTACAATGTCATGCTCAAGGATGACAAGGGCTATCCGTACATCAAGGTCAATTGGCAGAATGCGTTTCCCAAGGTGGAACGCGTGCGGCAGATCCTGGATGACGGCGCGCGCTACTTCGGCCCCTTTACCAGCAGCTGGGCGGTGAGCCGCACACTGGAGTCGATGCGCAAGGTCGTTCCCTACCTCGACTGCGACCGCGCGATCGACGGCAATGACGAGAGCCCCTGCCTCTACTATCACCTGAAACTGTGCGGCGGGCCCTGCATCGGCGTGCAGAGCCAGTCCGAATACCGCGAAGGCATCACACAGCTGATCGACTTCCTCGAGGGCGATACCGATGTCGTGCTCGGCCAGCTGGAAAACAGGATGCGCAAGGCGGCCGAGCGGTTCAACTTCGAGCTGGCCGCGGTCTACCGCGATCGGATCAGGTCGGCCCAGCGCATCGTCCACCAGCAGAAGGTGGTGGGTGTGCAGCACGATGACGAAGATGTCGTCGCCATCGCGCAGGACGCCAAATCGGGCGACACCGTCGTGCAGATCCTGCTGGTGCGCCGCGGCAGGCTGATCGGCCGGGAGAACTTCGCGCTGCAGGGCGTTGAACTGTCGGAGACCACGGCCGAGAACCTGGGCGATCTGATCGGCATCTTCATTCAGCGTTTTTACACGGACGCGGCCGGCGCGGCGCCTTCAAGCCGGGGCGCGTTGAGCAAAGTCCCGCCGCGTCTGCTGGTCCAATATATGCCGCGCACGCACAAGCTGCTGGCCGGCTGGCTGAGCAAAGTGCGCGGCACAAAGGTCGAGATCCGGATGCCGCAGCGGGGCCGGAAGCGGAAGCTGATGGAGTTCGCCAAGAGCAACGCCGAGGAGTATCTGCGGGTACAGAAGTCGCAATGGGCGGAGGACTCCAACCGCCAGACCGAGGCGCTGGCGGAGCTGCAGGAGGCGCTGGCGCTGGAGACGCCGCCGGCGCGGGTTGAGTGCTACGATGTCAGTACTCTGCAGGGCACGAATACGGTCGGCTCGATGGTCGTTTTTGGACGGGGCGTGCCGCTCAAATCGGCATACAAGCGCTTCAAGATACGCGGCAGAGGCAGCCAGGGCGAGCCGGACGACTACGCCAGCATGCGCGAGGTCCTGCGGCGCCGTTTTCGCCGCGCGGTGGAGGAGACGCCGGCGCGGCCCGGACGCCGCGCATCGAGCAGCGACCACTGGAAAGTGCTGCCGGACCTGGTGATCGTAGACGGCGGCAAGGGCCAGCTCGGCGTTGCGCTGGAGTTGTTAGAGGAGTTTGGCCTGCGCGACCGGGTGCCGGTGGCCGGTTTGGCGAAGCGGGAGGAGGAGATCTTTCTGCCTGAACGCCGCAACCCGGTCCATTTGCGGCGCGGCAGCCAGGCCTTCTACCTGGTGCAACGCATCCGCGACGAGGCGCACCGCTTCGCGGTCAGCTATCATCGCAACCTGCGGCGCAAAGGACAGACGACGACGCTGCTGGACGGCCTGCCCGGCATCGGCCCCAAACGGCGCAGAGCTCTGCTGCAATACTTCAGCGGCGACGTCGACAAGATCCGGCAGGCGACGCTGGATGAGCTGCGGGTCGTGCCGGGCATGAACCGGAAAGCGGCCGAAGCGGTCAAGGAGCACCTGTAGATGACGCGCGTCACACCGGCCGACCTGACGCGGTTTGCCGGGTCTCCACCCACAACGGCGCTGCTGAAATCCCTCGCCTACCTGGAGGGACTTCCCTTTGACGAGGTCGCCGGACTGCTGCAGTCGAACTCGCTGGTCGTCGACTTTGGCGCCGGCGACGAACTGACGCGGCAGGATGATGCGGCCGAGTTCCTCTTTTTCGTCCTCAGCGGGACGGTGCGCGTCTTGAGACGCGACGTCGACGCCAACGGCTCCGGCAACGAGGAGAGGCTCGGCCGGCTTGTCGGCGCGGGCGGCATCATCGGCCGCTATGAACTGACGTTCAGCCTCAAATATATCAGCACTGCGACGGCGGAAGACGGGGTGACAGCGCTGTGCGTCGCCCGCTCGACGCTGGAGCAGCTGCTTTACCGCTATCCCTCGGCCCATCAGCAGACCGCGTACCAGGCAATCGTCAACCGTCTGCGCACGATGCCGCTGCTGGCCGACGTCGATATGGTCATCTTGGGGTTCCTGGCCGAGGAGATCGGGAGCCGGAAGGCGCCGGCAGGCACCGTCCTTTACACGCAGAACGAGGCGCCCGATTCGCTTTTCCTGATCGCCGAGGGGCAGGTCGAGCTCTATCATCCGCGGCGAACGGACAACAAGCTGTGGCTGGGAACGGGGAACTCGTTCGGCTTCCCCGGCAGCGTGGGCTCGATCCACAACGCGCCGGCGGACAAATACGGCCACTGGGCCGAGACCAAGACAGAGACGACGGTCTTTGAAGTGCCTTGGCGCACGATGCGGCAGGTGGGGCGGCGCTTCCCGCTGGCAATCGACCCCGAGATCCAGCTGCTTCCGGCCAAGACGATCAGCGCCATTTCCATTTTCGCGGGGCTGACGCCGCAGGAACAGATCCAGCTGACCGGCTTCTGCAGCTTCCACCGCATCCCGCAGTTCCATCCGATCATGCAGCAGGGGGACAGCGGCGACAGCATGTGGGTCCTGCTCGAAAACAGCCGGGCGGTGATGAGCGCGCTGGACGAGGAGAATCGCGCGCTGCCGCGCGCGCCGGTGCGCGGCGTTTTCTCCTTTAACGAGAGCGCGCTGCTGTCTCCCAATCATATTGAACTGACGGTTGAATCGGAGCCGGGCAGCCTGTGGCTGCGGTTGCACCGGGAGGATTTCAGACGCTTCGGGCAGATCTGCGGCCAGGAGGTCCTGGACAAAGTCGTGGCCCGGCTGCCCGAAGAGGCGGAGGATGCCGAGCAGCAGCAGCGCCAGGACTACAGGTGGCTGCGCAAAGGCGAGCTACTGGTCAGCCTGCATTTGCGGCACTGGCTGGCGCTGCTGGGGAAATCGCAGGTAACCCTCGTAGCCCTCCTCGCGGGCGCGGGTCTGACGTGGCTTTTGACTGCCTTTGGCATCGCGTTTTGGATCCCCCTGAGCTTCAGCGCGTTGCTGGTCGGCCTGGGGTTTATCTGGGGCGTCCTCAACTATCTGAACGATTTTTTTCTCGTCACCAACCGGCGCGTGATTCAGCAGGAGAAGGTGATCTTTTTCAGCGAACAGCGGCGCGAGGCGCTGCTGGAACAGATCCAACGCGTGGACGTGTCGACGACCTTCTGGGGCAATCTGCTCAACTACGGCAGCCTGTCGGTCTATACCGCCGGCACGACGGGCTCGATTGATTTCGACTTTGTTGGCGCGGCCGACGAATTGCGGGCCGCGATCTTCCATCAGCGCAGCCTGCGGCAACAGCGGTCGAGCGCCGAAAACAAGCTGGATATTCAGAACGCGCTGGAGAAGCGGTTGGGCCTGACCGTTGACCTGCCGAGCCGGGTACGGAGCGACGAGCCGCCGCCGGTTGGGGACAGTTCGACGGAAGGCCTGGGTCTGTGGGAAAGAGTGTGGGAAAGAGTGTGGGAAAGAGTGCGGCAGATGGCCAAAGTAGACAGTGCCCTCGACTGGGAATCGACGGAGCGGGTGGTGTGGCACAAGCACTGGTGGGTGCTTTTTGTCCAGGTCGCGCTGCCCGGCCTGCTGCTACTGTTCGAAATCCTGCTTTTGTCGGGCGGGCTTGCGCCGGCCGCGCTGCTGGAGCGGCTCCAGTCGAGCGTGGGCGCGACGACTCTGCTGGTTTCGGGCGGCGGGGTGATGCTGGCGACGCTGGGCTGGATCGCCTGGGCTGTGGCCGACTGGTGGAATGACACCTACACAGTCACGGCGGACAGGATCATCGACATTGAGAAGCTGCCGCTTTTTCTCAGCGAACAACGCCGCGAGGCGCAACTCAGCGACATTCAGGACATCAGCCTGGAGATGAATTCACCGCTGAAAATGATGCTCAACTTCGGCAATATCATCGTGCAGACGGCGGCCGGTGAGGGCGCGTTCACATTCGATCACGTGCCCAATCCCAGAAACGTCAAGGAGGAGATCACGCGGCGGATGATCGTCTGGCGGCGGGAGGATGAACGGCGCAAGGCCCACGACCGCAGCAAGGACCTGCCCGACTGGTTCGAGATGTACAACCGGCTGGAGATGGGGCAGACGAGGAACGAAGAATGAAGGAAAGGAGCGCAGGCCCGAATTACAGGCCGAGCGCAGTTCAGCTGCCGAACGTCAGGCGGTCAATCAGACGGCGCGGCAACTCGGCGGCACGCATCTGGCTTTGCGTCAGATCGATTGGATAGGCCACGCGGCACTGTTCCCAGGTGAGGGCTTCCAGGTCCAGCAAAGCGTAAGCGGCCCTTGGATCATTGTCGCGCGGCTGCCCGACGCTGCCCGGGTTGAGGATCAGTCGCTGCAGCTCGGACAACTCCAGCCGCACACATTGCCCCTCGTAGGGCCGGAGATAGTCAACAGTCACGGGAACGCCGTTGCGCCGACCGCGCCTCGAATAAATCTTCCTCAGCTGCCAGTGAAAGATGGCCGGCCTGTGGGTGTGGCCCACCAGGCACATTTTGGTCTCGAAATGGGCGAAATTCTCGAGCGCGACCTCCGGTGATTGAATGTATTCCGAGACCGGTTCGCGCGGGCTGGCGTGCGTGACAAGGATACCGTCGGCGCCTTCGGGTTCGAGCGGCACTGCCGGCAGACCGGTGAGGTAGCTGTGACTCTTCTTGCTCAGCTGGCCCTGGGTCCACTCAACTGCCGCGCGCGCGAGGGGATTGAAATGGCCGATATCGAGATCGGGATGCCCTAACACTGCCCAATCGTGGTTGCCGACGACGCACAGGTCGGCCTCGGCCTCGACGAGATCGACACACTCATTCGGCGCCGGGCCATAGCCGACAACGTCGCCCAGACACCAGATCGTATCGTAACGGCCGGCAGCATCGGACATGACCGTTTCGAGGGCGACAAAGTTGGCGTGAATGTCAGAAATTATCAATACGCGCATATTCCCATCTTATCACAGTGGGGATTTCACCTCAAAAGGTATAGACATATTTGTCTGAATGTGCTTGTATGGATGTAGACTTGAGAACCTGCGACGCACTGATTGTGAGAGATTTGCTGCAATGACCGAAGCCGCCGGAAGCGGATTTCATCGCATCGGCATTCTGCATCACCCGCGCAAACCGGACTCGCTGGAACTGGCCGGGCAGATGGAGCGGTTCCTGCGGCGCGCGGGCGTGGATGAAACGTGGCTTCACTCCGCCTGGGACGCCGACGTAATCAAGGCCAGGCTACCCGACGTTGACCTGTTGATCACGCTCGGCGGGGACGGCACGATGCTGCGCGCGGCGCGACTTGGCGCGGCCTACAACGTACCGATGTTGGGCGTGAAGATGGGGCGCCTCGGTTTTCTGGCTGAAATTTTTCCCCAGGACTGGCGCACGCCCCTGGAGCAGCTTCTGCGCGGCGACTACTGGATCGAAGAGCGGCTCATGGTGAGGGCGCTGGTGGAGAAAGCGGCCGCCAACGGCGGCGCGCGTGCGGTGCGTTGCTCTTTTGACGCGCTCAACGATGTCGTCCTCAGCCGCGGCAGCCTCGCCCGCATCGTGCGCGTAAGCGCCAACCTGGACGGCGGCTATCTGACGACCTACACCTGCGACGGGCTGATCGTCAGCACAGCAACCGGCAGCACCGCCTACGCCCTGGCCGCAGGCGGCCCGATCCTGCCGCCAGAGCTGCGCAACATCCTCGTGATCCCGGTCGCCGCCCACATGAGCATGGACCGGGCGGTGGTGCTCTCGGAAGGCACCGAAGTGCGGCTGCGCGTCTACAGCGACCACTCGGCGATGCTGACCGTGGACGGCCAGTTTGAAGTTGAAGTCGATGACTCGGACGAAATCGTCGTCGACAGCAGCCCGTACCAGGCCCGCTTTGTCCGCCTGCGGCCGCGCAGCTATTTCTATCAGACGCTGATGGACAAGCTGAAATGAAGGCGGCGCCGTGCAGCGGCCGCGTCCACCTGCGGCGCGGCGCTCGGGTCGTAGAAGGCGAAATCTGATGAGAGACGAATCCAGTCAACCCGCCAAGGAGCATTATCGTACTCTTGACGTGCCGGAAGAGGCCGCGCAGGAGGAGGTTGAGCGGCAGTATGAGCGACTGCTCAATCTCTACCGGCCGGAACTGCTCGAGTCGGCCGAGGACCGGGCCTACGCCGAGCAGAAGCTGGCCGCTGTTGAAGAGGCGTACGCTGTCCTCGGCGATCCGGCGCGGCGCGCCATCTACGACGGCAAGCCGGCCCCGCTGGCGGTTGGCAGCGACGGCGAACCGGAAAGCCTGACCTGCGCCAACCACCCGGACCGGGAGACGCTGCTGCGCTGCAACAAGTGCGGCAACCCGATCTGCATGGAGTGCGCGGTGCGGACGCCGGTCGGCTACCGTTGCACCAACTGCGTGCGGGAACAGCAGAACATCTACTTCAATGCCCTGGGCCGGGACAACATCGTCGCCCTGGCGGTGGGATTCATCGTATCGCTGATCGGCGCGCCGATCATTGGTTTTCTTCTGAGCAGCATCGGCTTCTTCGGCTTCGTCATCGCCTTCATCGCCGGGTCCGGCGCGGGGACGCTGTTGGCCCGCGTTATTCGCGGCGCGGTGGGCAACCGCCGCGGGCGCAAGCTGCCGCACTTTGCCATCGCGGGCACGCTGCTGAGCGTGGCGCCGTGGGCGATCTTCTTCCTCGTCTTCGGAGGCTGGCGAAGTTTTGTGATGATGCTCATCTTCGCCGGCCTGGTGATCGCGTCGGCCTTTCCCCAGCTGCGGTAAAGCCTCAAAACGGTCTGTCACCGGCCACCGCCTTGCTGGGCGCGGCGTCAAAAAGAGAAGACCCATCCCTGAGGGACCGGGCGCATCGGCGCGATGACGGCATCTCATCAGCCGGGCTGCAGTGTACCCACCTCGACCGGAGAAATCTCAGCTCGCCGCCGCGACGCTTGCAGGCCCGACTGGACTCGACGCCGTCCGCCCTTGCATTCGCCGAACACCAGGATGGCGAGCGCGGCGCTGGCGTTGCCCGCCAGAATCCAGGCCAGTAGTTGCGTGCCGCTCAGCCCGGATGCCGTCCGCTCCACGCTCTCCGGCAGGTTGGCCGGCGGCTCGCCGCCGACTGCCAGCGGTCTGCGGCTGGCGGTCGTCAGGACGTAAACCGCGCCGGTATTGCCGGTGACCGGCAACAGTTCCGCGGCGTGAAGATCATCCAGCTCGGCCAGGGTTGACCAGTGGGCGCCGCCGTCGGTACTGATCGACACGCGGCTGGACGGAAGGTGAAGATCAGCCGAATCGGTGCGTACGGTCCCGGCGTAAACCACCTGCGGCTGGGCGGCATCGACAACCAAGTCGCTGATCGCAAGCCGGCCGTCACTGTTGTTTTGCGGCGCCTGACCGCTCGACCGCCACGCGACGCCATCCCGGCTCATAACGACGCCGGCGCCCGCGGTGCCCACGAAGACGGTCGGCGGCGACGTGTCGGCGATGTCGACCGCGGTCGGCAGAGCCGGCAGGCTGTCGACGGCCACCCAGCGCAGTCCGAATGCCTCGGCCCGGTACAGTTTGCTCAGCGTGCGCACGAATGCCAACCCGGCGCCCGTGCTGTCTGCGGCGATCTCCTGTACCGGCTCTTCCAACAGGAGATGACCGCTGGCTATCAGTCCTCCTCTACCGCCGGCGCCCAGGTCCCGCAGCCGGAAGACGCCATCGCTATCGGTGCCGACGTAGAGCAGCCGGTTGGCCGCGTCGATGGCGAGCGCGGTGACGCCGCCAATCGCCGCCGTATCCATGGGGACCTCAGTCCAGCTCTGCCCGGCGTTGCGCGAGATGTAGACGCTCAGCTTGTTGGCCGCGCCGATGAATACCGTGTCCGGATCGGCCCGGTCCACGGTGACGGCGTTCACCACGACGCCGGGCGGCGCGGCGACCAGCTCCCAGACAGAGCCGCTCCCGCCATAGAGGCGGCCGCCGTCCACCGCGTAACTGCGCGCGTCCACGCGGTGGGCGGCCGCATACGCGCGCACGTTCTCCAGCGCGGTGAGGGGGACCCAGTTCGGCTCGGCGCTGACGGCTGCGCCGACCGACGCAACCAAGGTCAGCAGCAGCAGCGTCGTACCTGTCAGCAGAAATCTTAAGATCATGGCGAATCCTCCTAGGCACACAGTTCAAACTGTCGATGCCATGATTCTACAGCTGCCGGAAGCATCTTTCCGGCCATCATTCGGAACGTTTTCGGACCGTTTTGCAACGGTCGCATCGTCCGCACCCCCTGAACCTGCTGCCGCCGCCCCATTTCCTTCTTCGTATTCCAACTCGTGTTATACTTGCCGGCATGAAGGACACGCCGGGGCTGCAAGACGGCCCGCTGCTGACAATTGAGCAGTTGGCAAAGGGCGACAGGCCTCTGCAAGGTTGCGCCGCAAACGCATGCCGGTGACAGGCCGGCCGCTCCGAGACGCCGGCAGCAGACGCCTGCAACAGCCGCAAGTCCCAGAAGTTGTCTCCCGGCGTTTCAACTCTCAGCTCTTCGTACCCGGCAGCCGCCCACGGGTCCGCTTGGCGCGGTTCCTTAGGCAGAAGAGCTGACCACCAACGACGGCCGTTCAGAGATCTATGCAACTGACAGTACGCGGGCTGCTTCTGCTGGCGGCTACTGCCCTGTTTCTCGCTGCCGGCGCCTTCACGGGCTGGCTGGCCTGGCTTGGGCTGGCTTGGCTGATCGCAAGCGCTGCGCTCCTCCTGACCGACTGGCAACTGTCGCCGCGCCCGCAGGACTGGTCGGTTGAACGCAGTCACGACGAGCGCTTCTCACTGGCCGCGTGGAACCGCATCGAACTTCGGGTGCAGTTGGATGGCGCAGGGCGAGAACTCCCGGTCTGGCTGCGCGACGAAACGCCGCCACTGTTTCGCATCGCCGAGGAACAGCGGGTCCTGCGCGGAACGGTAGAGCCGGGTGAGGGCGCCGGCTGGGTCTACTATCTCCATCCGCCGCGGCGGGGAGACTATCGTTTCGGCGACCTGCACCTGCGCTGGGAGTCGGTCCTGGGGCTGCTGCGGCGGCAAACGACCATCGCCGCGGGCGCGGACGTGAAGGTCTACCCGAACCTGGCGGATGTAAAGAAGTACGACCTGCTCCTGCGCAAGAACCGCCTGTGGGAGATGGGGTTGCGCACTGTGCGCGTCCGGGGCAGGGGCACCGAATTCACACGGCTGAGGGAGTATCAGCCGGACGACGAATACCGGTACATCAATTGGAAGGCGACGGCCAAGCGCGGCAGCCCGATCTCGACCGAGTTTGAGACCGAGCGGGCGCAAAACCTGGTGGCGCTGCTCGACGTGGGCCGTATGATGCGCAGCCCGGTCGGCGATGTGGCGAAGATGGACTATGCGATCAACGCGGTCCTGCTGCTGGCCTATGTGGCGGTGCAGAAAGGCGACCGCATGGGCGTGCTCACATTCGCTGACGATGTGCAGTCGTGGTTGCAGCCGCGCACGGACAAAGCTCAGTTCTACCGCATGCTGGAACTGCTGTACAACGTACAGGGACAGCCGGTCGAGCCGGATTTTACCGGCGCGTTCGGCTATTTCGCCGCGCACCAGCGGCGGCATTCGCTGGCGCTCGTCTTCAGCGACCTGACCGGAAGCGTAAGCAATGAAGCGCTGGTGGCGGGACTGCTGCGGTTGCGGCGGCAACATCTGCCGCTGCTGGTGACGATGCGCGATCCGACGGTGGAGGCGTTCGCGCGCCAGCGCGTCGCCGATGTGACCGGGTTGTACCGGCGCACGGTGTCGGAGACGCTGCTGCAGGAACGGGCGCTGGCGCTGGAGTCGTTGCGCAGCCGCGGGGTGTTGACGCTGGACGTGCCGGCAGACGAACTGAGCGTCGCGCTGATCGAGCGCTATCTTCAGATCAAGGCGCGGACACTGCTGTAGGAGAGCTTTCTGGTCAGCTGCCCTGCTCTGTCGGCGGCCGGCGCAGCCAATACCAGTGGAGGGCGATACCGGTCAACAGGCCGACGGCCAGTTTCAACTGCCACGGCAGCCCAGCGGGGCTGATGAAGCCCTCGATCAGCCCCGCTGCGACCAGCATAGGCGCGCAGCCAAGAATCAGCTGCAGTGCGACGCGGGCGCGCTGGCGGAGGGCGGCCGCCCTGCTCAACAGACCGGGCCGCAGCAGGCCGTCGGCGATGAAGAAGCCGCAGCCGCCGGATAGAAAGATGACGCTCAGCTCGATGAAACCGTGGGCGGCGACGAACTCGGCCAGGCCGGCGCTCATACCGTGGAACTGCAACAGCCCGAATACGGCTCCGATGCTGAGTCCATTGAGAATCATGATATAGAGCGTCAACAGGCCGCCGGTGAGCGCGCCGGCAAAGGCGAAAAAGGTCACGCTGATGTTATTGGTGAAGATCGCGAAAGAGGCGGCTGAGCGCACGCTGGGCGCGATCTCGGTCCACAGCTCACCGTCCTCCACCGTCTCGACCAGCGGCTCGATGCCCGATCCCAGAATAAGGTAGATGGCGTCGGGACGGTTCCAGACGACGAGGAAGGCGATGACCGCGGGCAGCAGAAACAGCGCCGTCGATGCCAATGTGTAGGGGAGCAAACGGCGGTACAGGAGGGGGAAAGCCTCGCGATAGAATTCAAAAAGCTGCTGGCGGCGCAGCGGTTCCTCCCGGTAAAGAAGGGCGTGAGCGCGACCGACCAGCTGGTTGAGATAACGTGTCACCCGCTGGCTGGGGAAGTCGCGTTGCGCAAGGGCCAGATCGGATGAAGCGATCAGATAGAGACGGCCGAATTCGTGCAGTTCGTCCTCGGAAAGGGCCTCGGCGTTGCCCCAGGAGCGGTCGGTCAACTCCTCAAGGCGCCGCCAGCTCGTCTCTTGTCTGCGGATGAACAGTTCAAATTGCATAAGAAGGTCCCATGGCCAGCAGACCGCTGAATTTAGACCAGGACTACACGATCGACACGCCGGAAAACGTCTCTTTCAGCTATGACATTGCCGGCATCGGCAACCGATTTATCGGCGCGCTGATCGACAGCATCATCGTCGCCTGTCTGGTTGTTGTTCTAAACATTCTCTTGTTGGCAGTCCTCTATTGGGACAACGCCGACTTCATGTCACTCCTTGAAGGAGAGGATACAAGCTGGCTGGGGGGCTTTGCCATTGCGCTGTTTGCACTGCTCCAATTCATCATCTTCTGGGGCTATTATACCCTGTTTGAATTCTTGTGGAATGGTCAGACACCGGGCAAACGGCTGGTAAAGATTCGCGTGCTGCGGCTGGATGGCAACCCGATCGGCTTCGTCGAGGCGCTCTTGCGCAATCTGGTGCGGCCGGTCGACTTTCTGCCCTCCGGCTATGCGCTGGGCCTGGTGGTGATGTTCTCCAACGAGAAGAGCCGGCGGCTGGGGGATTGGGCTGCGGGTACGATCGTCGTGCGCATGCGGGCGGACCTGTCGCTCGATGCGCTGGTCGAGTTGGCTGGAAGGGAAAGGCAGCCCGAAGCGGCCGAGAGTTCGTCCCTGCTGCTGGAATTCCCCCACATCCGCCAGCTGTCCATGTCCGACTATGAACTGATCCGGGAAATGTTGGCGCGCAAGTGGTACGGAGGCTCGTCGAACATTATGTTGCGCCGGTTGGCGCGCGCGATCGCGGCCCGGCTCGACAAGCCGAGGCCGACCAGCACACAGGCGAGCGTCAACTTCCTGAACGCGGTTGCCGAAGCCTACCGCCAGCTGCAGTCACAGGACCGCAACTGAGCGACGGGACAAGATTTCAATGAACGGACCCTGATTTTTCGCTACGAGGCAAGCAAATGGACGACAATCCCCCTGTCATCGACTCTTCGCCGGACCATTATCACAGCGACGGCGGCGCGACGCGGCGCGCAGGCATTGCCTACACAATCAAAGAGATGCCGGAAGACCTGCGGCCGAGGGAGCGGCTGGAGTTTGCCGGCGCGGGCGCGCTGAGCGTCGCCGAACTTCTGGCCATCATTCTACGCACCGGCGGCCAGGGCGAGAACGTCATCAGGCAGGCCGAGCGGTTGTTGACCGAGTTCAACGGCCTTCCCGGACTGGCACAAGCGAGCTTTGAGGAGCTGACGAAGGCGCATGGCGTGGGCCAGGCAAAGGTTACCCAGATCAAGGCTGCGCTCGAGCTGGGACGCAGACTGCTGCTGGCCGCGCCGCAGGAACGAATGAAGATCCAGAGCCCGCAAGATGTCGCAAGCCTGTTGATGTTGGAGATGGGTTTACTGGAGCGGGAACAGGTTCGGGCCGTCCTGCTGGATACGAAGAACCACGTCCAGCGGATCGCAGAGGTCTATTCAGGCAGTCTGAATGCGGCCGCGATTCGCGTCAACGAAATCTTTACCGAGGCGGTGCGCGCCAACAGCGCGGCCCTGATCGTGGTGCACAACCATCCCAGCGGCGACCCGACGCCCAGCCCTGAAGATGTGCAGGTGACGGAGCAGATTGTCGCCGCGGGGAAACTCCTTCAGATCGACGTCCTCGACCATCTGATCATCACGCGCACCAGTTATGTCAGTCTGAAGGAGAGGCGTTTGGGGTTTGAATAACAGGTACGCCGGCGCGGTACCGGCACGGTCACGCCGGTACGCTGACGCTGCGGAGATAATCGGTCACGGAGCGCACTTCGCCGGCATTCAACTGCAGGTCCTGTTTGGTGCGCACATACTTCTTCAACTGATCGACGCGCAGCACCGGGATGGTGGGGTTCTCTATCTGCAGCTCTATGGCCGGATTTATGAAGACGGCCGCGCTCTCGATGGGGATGTCGGCCGCGTTGAAGCTGAGGGCGCCGCTCGACTCGCCCTCCTGAAGCAGTTCGCGGACCTTCTGCTCGACCTCATCCTTCTCCCGCGCCGGATTGCCCAGCCCCTCGCGGTTGAGGAATGTGAGCAGGCGGCCCATGGTGAACCGTTCCCGCCATCTGTCGCCTTCGACCGTAACCGTGCCCTTATCGCTGCGCACAAGAAAGACGCGCACACCCAGCGGACCGACCAGCAGATAGGGCAGATCATCGAGCCCCCACAGGAAGAGCGCGTATTTGTCGTCGAACCCTTTCAACCCGCTCTCGACAAGCTCATCCGGCCGCGCGACGCGTTTGCTGCCCGGCCAGCGGCGGGGCGCGAAGCGGTTGATGTAGTAGCTGCCTATATTGGAGGCGATAAAGCCGACCGCCAGTGCGCCAAAACTGATGACGGTCCAGAAACGCTGGATAAACGCGACGAGGGCGTTGGAAGCCTGTTCTTCGGACTGGAACCAGTTGGGCGTAAAGCTGGCGAGGAGGCCGACGAACAGAATCAACAGGCCCGCCAGGGCAATACGCCGGCCCCGCTGCTCCTTGGATTTGATCGCTGGCAGATTGCGGTAAACTTTCATAGATTGGATTTCTTGGCTACTTGAGATGGCTACCGCTGGAGGGCGACCAACTCCTCATGGCTGTCGATGAGCTCACTGATATCTGACTGAATCTCCTCGACCAGCCGGGAATCGATCAACTGTTTTGCGACCCGGATCGCGTGGCGGATGGCGTTGGTGTTGCTTCTGCCGTGGCCGACAACGATTAAATTGGAGAGCCCCAGCAGAACCGCGCCGCCGTACTCGCTGTCATCGAGACGCCGATGCATCCTGCGCAGGGCGGAACGCACGAGCAGGCCGCCAATGCTGCTGATCGGCCCGGCCCTGATCTCATCCAGCAAGACACCCTGGGCCAGTTTGACGATTCCCTCGGCCCCCTTCAAAAAGACGTTGCCGGTAAACCCGTCGGTGACCACAACGTCGGCGACATGATTGGCCACGTCACGCGCCTCGATGTTGCCCTCAAAGCCGATGCCGGGTGTCTGCTTCGAGCAGAGCCGTCGCCTCCAGGACCAGTTGACTGCCCTTGCCTTCCTCTTCGCCGTTGCTCAGAATGCGGACGATTGGATTCGACACGCCCATGATGCGGCGGGAATAGATGCTGCCCATGACGCCGAACTGCTGGAGCTGCTCCGGCTTGACGTCGGCATTGGCCCCCACATCCAGTATCAGGCAGAATCCGCGCGAGGTGGGAAAGGGGATGATCAGCGCAGGACGCTGGATGCTCTGCATACGGCCAAAGTGCAGGATGCCTGCTGCCAGCGCCCCGCCGGTATTGCCCGCGGTCACGAATGCGTCGGCCTGCCCCTGCTTCACCAGCTTACAGGCCACAACCATCGAGCTGTCCTTCTTGGTGCGCACGGCTTCGGCCGGTTTGTCCGACATCTCGATCACTTCGAGCGCAGGCACAATCGGCAGATCCAGCCCTCGCGTTGGGTGCCGTGCCAGCTCTCGCTCGATGACGTCAGGACGGCCGACCAGCGAGACGGTCACGCCGAATTGGCGGGCCGCCAAAATTGCGCCGCCGACGATATCATGGGGCGCGTTGTCACCCCCCATAACGTCAAGGGCAATATTCATGCAGAGATTCCTCCAGTCAGAGATGTGATCAATGCTATACTACTACAGGTTCGGAGTAAAGTAGAAATTGTCCGAAATGGAAGAGTTGTAGATCATTTGCCCGTTTCCGGGAGGAGCAATGGGTTGCGGATTCGATGAAATGACGCGCAGGATCAAGGATGAAGGCATCGTTGCGATCGTGCGCGGCGACTTTCCCGCCCAAAAGGTCGTGGAGATCGGGGACGCGCTGCTGGCCGCGCCCGTGCTTGTGATGGAGGTGACGCTCAACACGCGCGGCGCGCTGGAGCTGATCGGGATGTTGCGGGCCCGCTTTGGCGAAAATATGGTGATCGGCGCCGGGACCGTGCGGACCGCGTGAAGCAGTTCGATGCCGCGGCCGCGGCCGGCGCGCAGTTCACGGTGGCGCCAGGGTCGAATTCGGAGGTGATCGCCCAGGCCGGCACTGCCGATATTCTGCACATCCCCGGCGTCTTTAGCGCGACCGAAGCCGACCGGGCGCGGGCCGACGGCGCCCGCCTGCTGAAACTCTTTCCCGCCGATATCGGCGGCCCGGCCTACCTCAAGGCCCTGCGCGCGCCCCTGGATGACATCGAGTTCGTGCCCACCGGCGGCATCGGGCCGGAGAACGCGGCAGCCTGGGCCAATGCCGGCGCCGCGGCTATCGGCGCCGGCAGCAGCCTCGTCACCGGCCCAAATCAGACTATGGCCGACCTGATCGAGCGGGCGCGCGCCCTGCGCCGTGCGTGGCAGTCGGGCGGCAGTTCCTAGTCCTCATTTCCTGACATTCAGAATTACTTCGCCAGCGGGACCTCTGCGGGGACGCCCGTTCTCTTTACCGGCCTATCTACTCTCGCAGCTCATTCATGGCCGCGGGCAGATAGGGCAGCAGATCGCTGGCAACGACCCCGGCGCGACCGGTCTTCCGTTCGCAGAGCTCACCGGCGCGACCGTGCAGCCAGGCGCCAAGGCAGGCGGCGTCGAAAGGGGACAGACCTTGCGCGAGGAGACCGGTGATGACGCCGGCCAGCACGTCCCCTGTACCGGCGGTGGCAAGGGCAGGGGTTGCGACGGGCAGGACGGCCAGGTCCCCCTCCGGGCCGGCGATGACTGTGTACGGACCTTTGAGCAGGATGACAGCCTGCCAGGCGGCCGCGCGCGCCTGGGCCAGCGCCCAGCGGTCTTTCACGACCTCCTGCACGGACGAAAAGCCGCAGAGCCGGGCCATCTCCGCCGGGTGCGGGGTCAAAACGCAGGCTTCGGGCAGGAACGACGGCCAGTTGTCCAAAAGGGCCAGATTGTTGAGTCCGTCGGCGTCGATGACGGTCGGGGGCAGGGGCGGGAGCTCGGAGGGCAGCTGATCGCGGCGGCGAATTGTGCCGAAGGCAGGGTTGGCCTCGCTGTCCGTCGCGTCTTTCTCGTCCAGGCCGGTCTGACCACCGGGCGCGGCAGTTCCGCCTGGCAGTGCCGAAGGGCGCTGCCTGTGATTTCTACCCAGGAATCGCTGCATGAACCGGCGCGTGGCGGTTTCCTGGCCCATCCCGCAGCCGATGAGCAGGGCATCGTAGCTGCCCAGCTTGGCGTTGATGGTGGCGGCCGCGTCCTCGTTGACGACGCCCAGGTCGTGGCTGAGGAGCAGCCAAGTCGGTTCGACGAGTGCGGATGAGACGGGCACCCAGACAGGCTGCGGTATGGCGCCCGTCACCAGCCCGGCGCCAACCCGGCCCATCGCGGCACAGCTGAGAAAGGCCGCGCCCGGGTAGTTTACGCTGCCGACGACCGCCATCGCTTTGCCGAATGTGCCCTTGTGGCTGTTGCGGCTGCGCGTCGGCAGGAACTCTGCGATCTGTTCGGGCGCAAGGAAAAAGGTGCGCGTCTCGGCGGTCAATTCCGGTGGGATGCCGATGTCCGCAACCGCCAGATCGCCCAGGGCGGCCGCGCCCGGAAAGGTGAAATGACCGGTCTTGGCGCAGCCGAAGGTGACGGTCATGTCGGCGGCGACGGCGGCCGGGTCGAGCGCGCCGCTGTCGGCATCGAGGCCGCTGGGAACATCGACCGCGACGACAGCGGGTTGCGATAGGGCGCCCGCGCCGGCCTCCGCCGCGCCGGTCTCCGGAGCCCGCCGGCTGCCGCTGCGGACCTCGGCCAGCTGCTGGAGAATGCGGGCCAGCAGGCCGTCGACGGGGCGGTTCGCGCCTGTTCCCAAAAGGGCATCCACGACCACGGCGGCCTCGTCGAGCCAGGCCCGCAGTTGTACCGCGTCGACATCCTCATCTGCGCTGTGGGTCGAAACGTTGCGTTCGAGCAGTTTGCCGAAGTGCCCCTCGTAGTCCTGCCTGGGCGCGGTCTTGCGCTTCCAGAGATAGACCCGCACGCGATAACCGGCGTCGCTGAGATGACGCGCGCAGACCAGCCCGTCGCCGCCGTTGTTGCCCGGGCCAGCCAGCACCAGCACTGATCGGTCGGCGCTGCGCGGAAAGCTTTCCTGGATCGCCCCGGCAAGCGCGGTACCGGCCTGTTCCATCATGGCGGCATAGCTGTGGCCGGCCGCATCAGCCTCTTTCTCCAGGCACTGCATCTCGGCAACCGAGACGATTTTGATGTGGTCGGCGATATCTCTCATGAAATGCTCTCGTGCAAGCGGGCAGCGCCGGCGGCGGCGAATCTATGCCACCCGAATCGGATGGGGTACGGGCTGGTTGAAGAGATAGCCCTTTTGGTTGAAGGGAATCGCGTCCGGCTGTGAATTGCCGGCCGCGTCGGTGGCCTTTGTCATAATGGTATGCTCGCCGGGCTGCGCATCCCAAATGAAACCGAAGCGCGCCCACGAGCAGTGTAACTGCGGCGCTGTCATCTCCGCGCTGCGCCAGGTTTCGCCGGCGTCGAGGCTCCACTTCACTTTGACTATCGGACCGGCCGGCGAGTGCGCGTAGCCATAGATGCGGGATGCGCCGGCCGGAAGCTGCGCCGGCCAGGGAAGCGCCAGCGCGCTCTTAATCGTCTGCGTCGTCGCCACCTTGCCGGGCGCCTCGCCTTCGGGCGGGTAGTCATCGCCGATCAGCGTGTAGGAGGTGGTGTTGTTGCGCGTCCATAGCTGTTGGGACGAAACGACAATCCGGCCCAGCCACTTGATGCTGGCGCTGCCCACCCATCCAGGCGCCAGCGCCCGCAGCGGAAAGCCGTGATCTTTGGGCAGCAGCTCGCCGTTGAGCGCGTAGGCCAGCAGCGTATCCGTGTCCATCGCCTTTTCGACCGGAATCACGCGGCGGAAGCCCTCCTCGGGGGAGTCCTTGTCCAGCCCAATCAAGAGCACGCTGACCGCATCCTCGGTGATGCCGGCAAGGGTCAGCACGTCCCGGAGGGATACGCCGGTCCATTCGCCGTTGCCGACGGCGCCGGTCATCCACTGGGTGCCCTGCGCCGTCTGCCCATTGACCAGATCGAACATGGCCCGGTGGTTGCCGGCGCACTCCAGGTAGGAGATGAGCGTACGACTGGGCAGGTTCCGTATGTCGTCGTAGGAAAGCTCCAGCTGCTCAGTAACGGCGTCGCCCTCGACGGCAAGCCGCCAGCGGGTCGCGTCGAGGTCGAGACTGGCGGAATTGGTACGCACGAAAAAGAACCGATTGGGCGTTATCAGCCCCTGCATGTTGAGCAGGCGCGCTTCCAGATTCCCGCGGCCGTGATCGATGAACGGCGCAGCATCCTTAAAGTGAAGCGGCGCCTCTGTTGCGGCCCTTGCTGCGGCCTCTGTTGCGGCCTCCGCTTCGGCTTGCGGCGTGGCGGCGGGCAGTTGCATGCCCGTGCACGCGGCCAGGACGGCTGCCGTCCCGCCGGTCGATAGCAGCTGCAGGAAACGGCGCCGACCGATGCTCCGCCCGCGCGCGTGCTGCCAGAGCTGCGCGTGCTGGGCGCTCTGCGCGCCCGGCCGGAATCTCCCCTGTTCCTCAATCATCCCTCGCTCCCTCGAAAGAAGCCGCAGACTCGCTTGCCCTCAGCCCGGCTTGCCGAATCGCAACAGATAGCCGTTCAGGTCGCGGATGGCGAACTCCCTCATGCCCCATGGCTCGTTTGTCGGTTCGCGCACGATGGTGACGCCGGCAGCCTTGTAGCGGGAGAAGAGTCCGTCAACGTCCTCGCCGACCGTGACATAGAAGGCGACGGTCTTCTTTTGGGGCAACTCTTCGTCGATTTGGGAGAGTTGAAAATGCGCGCCTTCCGGTGTCCATTCACCGCAGTGGATACCGCCGTGCGTGGGCGGATCGCCGTAGAGAAAGGTGATCGAGAAGCCAAGTTTGTCGCAGTAGAACTCGGCCGCCGCCAGCACATCAGGCACAGCCAGTATGGGGGCCAGCTGGTAAACTGCCTGGGCACTGCCGGGCAGCTGACCCGTATGCCACTGCTCTGCTGTGATGCCGAAGACGATTTTATCATGGCCGGTCGCGTCCTTGCCATACTTTTGGCGCAGACGCCCCCTGCGCCTGAAGCCGACTCTCTCGGCAAGGCGGAGGGAGGCGGTGTTCGGTTCTTCGATCCACAGCTCGACCCGGTCCAGCCCCATTTCGTCGAAACCGTAATCGAGGGCAGCGCGCACGGCTTCGCTCATATAGCCGTTGCCCCACTGTTCGGGGTGGAGCATATATCCCATGCCCGGCACGCCCGCGTTGCCGACATATTCGACGAATCCCAGGGCAGGGCCATTAGCGGCGGTGCGCAGCGTCCAGGTCGTGTTTGGTCCGTTGTACTTGTGGTCGACCAATTTGCGCGTCTGCTCCGGTGACGTGTGGGGCGGCGTATCCATGAAGCGCATCGCGTCGGGGCGGCGGTAGAAGTCGTAAAGGTCGTCCACGTCGGCGGGTTCAAGGGGTCGCAGAATCAGCCGTTCGCTGGTGAGTGAAGATGGCATCGAAGGGTCTCCTGAAATGGGTCTGATGTGCTACGCGGGCGCGGGCGCGTAGAGCGCCCGCAGCGCCGGCCTCAGCTCCGACGCCTCCAGCAGCTCCGTGCTGTCGCTGAACTGGTCGATGCTGCCGACCGGCCGGCCTTGGGCGAGCCGCGCCACCTCCGGGTCGTGGATGGTGCGCAGGAGGGCGTCGGCAAAGCCGTGCAGGGCGATGACGCGGAAGGGCCGACCGAAGAAGCACCTCGTGTTTTCCGGCATCGACTCTGTAAGGGCCAAGCGGTTGTGATTCGCGGCAACGACCTGGTAGGCCTCGCTCAACCGCCGGTCGCGTTCCTGCCAGGTGTCCGCCCGCTGCACGGCCAGCAAGATTTCGGTCAGCTGTTGCGCGGACGCCAACAGGCCAAAAGCCGTGCCCAACCACTTGGCGTAGGGCGCATACTGCCGCTCCATCAGGAAACAGAGCCGCATGAGATCGCGCACCAGCCGCGACGCGATCAGCTCCGAGCCCAGCTCATCGCCCACCAGCCCGGCCCGGCCCATGAGATGCTCCTCCTGCCCGATGCGCGCCCAGCCGGCGGCCAGCAGATAGCGCCACAAGTCGGGGGGATACCAGGCGAAGCGCGCCCGCAGCGCGTCGAGGCCGATACCGTCGTGGAAGATCGATCCGGCGACGATGGTGCGCAGCTTCTGCTGCGGGAAGGTCAGCCAGTCGGCCAACTCGATCGTCCCGTCCACGTCGAAATTCAGGTATGAGCGGAAAAACGCGCCGGTGGTCAGCGACTCGACCAGGTGATTGACCGGCCCGCTCTCGGTCGCCTGCATGAGCCGGGTGGCGCTGTCGTCCGGGTCCGGGTCGGAGAAGTTGGTCGGGTAGCCCAGAAAGCGGTGGGGCAGCTCCAGGCGCAGCGCGTTGTCGATTCCGGCGGCGAGGGCTGCGCAGTCTTGCGGGGGCAGGAAGAGCTGCAGGCGCGGTCCCCAGCTGTGGTCCGTGGACATCTCGTCGTCGAGGCCCAGCGTCTCGGAGCCGGGTCCGATCAGGGCGGCGGTGTGTGGCAGGGCGGGAAACGACCGGTCCAGCACAGGCCGTACCGCCTGCCAATAGAAGCGTTTGCTCAGCTCCAGGCCGGGGATAAATCTCATTGACTAAGCAGCTAGATCAAAGGGAAGGTCACTGATATCACGCAGCCGTTTGCCCCGGATCATAATGTCGAGCATATCCATCTGATCTTCGTTGTTGATCTCCGCAATGGCCGCACGCATCTCCGGCAATGCAAAGTGGTAAACGCAGTCGACGTCTCCAGTGCCGAGGGCGATAGCAGCCAAGCGTGTGGGGAGCGGTTCAGCGGTAACAACAGCGATATGCGGGAGGCGTCCTTTGCGATTGCGTATCAGATTCAGAGCCTCAGTGCGCGCATTCTGAACTCGATCACTGCGAATCGTCCATTTGCAGGAGATGCTAGCATGAAGAAGTGGGCGCAAGCTATCAACATTGGCCTCTCGCAATGTCGTCATGCTGGCAACCTCTCCACCATTTTCTACAACCTCTCCGCGTTGGTTGATCTCTTCATCAGTAATGAGTTGCCGTCCGACTACGATATCAGGTTTGATTATGTAGCCTTCGCTGAGGGCCGGCGCCAATAGAGGGTTTTCAACCAACTTCTTGAATCGTTCCAGATACTCAAGATGTTCATATTGGTCAAATTGCGAAATAGCATAGCGAGTCGAGTAGAACCAGTTGCCGGGCCGAATGTGTCCCAATAGCAGGAATACTTGCTCGATGAAAGTCGCAGTGATGCTCTCGAACTTTGCGCCGACTGTCTGTCCCGAAACTGGATCGGAAGTGTCGACGGTTTTAAGTCGCTCGACAATACCCCAGGCAATCTCGCAGCTCGCTTTACTATCGCCGTCGGCAAAATTTGGATACTCCAGGCCGCTTTTTCTGTTTGTAGAAAAACGAACCACTTGCTCATAGATTTGTCTTTGTTAATTTCGGCGTAACTGTCTAACAGACACGATCAAGACTCCCAACTCAATTGTCAGGCTTAAAAAAAACCGATAACAAACTCTTCGTGCATCCTATTTTGAATCTGGGAGGTTCGATTTCGCTTTGCGCCAGCCGGCATCATTCGGCGGTTGCGATCCAACTGCCGCACGCCAGTGTCGGGCACATCAAAACCAATCGAGCGGCCGATTTCGGCCAGGCAACTTCCTGTCTGCGTGTCAAAGCCTCGCATTTCTGAACTTCCGACGACGACAATCGCGGCTTTCTTAGGTCGCAACACACGGTACATCTCCTGAAGGACGCCTGTCATTTCAGAGTAGTAACGGTGCAGCACCTGGCCCTTGCGAGTATCCCTTCTAGCTATCTCCTCGACAATCTGCGCAGAAAGATCAGGCAGTTCGACAAATTCTACATCAGTGGTCGATTCGCCGCCGATATACCGCTTTCGGGTATTGCTGAGCGTACTGATCAGATGTCCAAGCCACACTAGAGAAAACTTATGAGCGCGCATATAGTCGATCGCATTTGAGGCATAGGGCGGGGACGTCACAATCAAATCCACAGAGGAGCTGTCCAGATCCAACGCACACGCATTGCCAAACTGCAGGCGCGGTTGGAAGCGGGCGTCTCTAAGAAGTGAAAGCCCGTCAATGTTTTGCTTATAGCGTTTTATGAACTCCTCAATCGGAGAACGCAGTCTTTTCTTGAGTAAGGCGGTCCGTCCTTCTGAATTCTCCGTGTTTTCGCTTCCCACCAGTACTCGTCCACTTCTATCAAGCACGATCTTGGCCTTGTGAGGACGCGTATGCGCCAAATCAAGCGCCAGTGATATTCCGCCGGACTTTGTAATAATGATGGCGGAAAGAGCCAACTCATAGAAAGATCGAAGTCCAGAATCAGATACTTCGGCAATGGCCTCGACCAAAGCCAACAATTCGATCTGCGATTCGCGGGCAAACCAGTAATCGACGAACTCCCTTGTACTTCCGTTCCATCGGTTCTCCAGTCGGTGCAGCAACCCGGCCCGGTTTTGGGTCAATTCAACTCTCGCACTCTCAACAATCAAGTGCCCAGTGCGCCGCGCCTCAGTGATATCAAGTGGGCAGACCTTCACTTGCGACAACAGACATGCCAGAGGATCGATATCAAAGCCAATGGCTCGACGGTCCAGCAGATACGCTTCAAGAGTCGTAGTGCCAGATCCCATCATGGGATCGAGAACAACATCGCCCTCTCGGGTCAATGCATTGATGAATTTGCGCGGAAGTTGAGGCGGAAACTTCGCCGGGAAGGAGTGGAAATTGTGGGACGCGTAGTAACTCCGTTCGTTATGGAAATTCAGATCCTGCCTGAGCAACCCCTCCAGCAGCCTATGCGTCTCTGTCGGCAAGGATGTCGTGTCGAACAAACTCTGTTGTAATCGCATTTCTAGTCGCTATGTTGTGGGCCAAGAGGTGGCGGATGAGTGGAATACCGTCAGTATAACACTTGCTCTCCCTTAACACTAGAACGAATATTCTGTTTTCACCGGCCGTACTCCCCCCACACGAACTCCCCGCCGAAGAGGGTGGCCTCGATGTCGGTCTCCAGGATCGCCATCGGATGGACCGTGAATATATCCTGCGAGAGGACAACCAGGTCGGCGAGCTTGCCCGGCGTGATGCTGCCCTGGCTGTCCTCGCTGCCGCCGGCGTAGGCCGCGCCCATGGTATAGGCCCAGACCGCCTCGGGCACGGTCAGGCGCTCCTCGGCATACCAGCCGTCGCGGCCGGGGCTGCCGTCGGCGCGCATACGCGTCACCGCGGCGTGGATCCCCTGGATCACGTCGGGCGTCTCGACCGGCGCGTCGGAGCCGAATGCCAGCCTGGCGCCGCTGTCCCACAGGCTGCGGAAGGCGTAGGCGTAGCGGCTGCGCGCGCCCCAGTATCTGTCGGCGATGCGCATATCCTGGGTGGCGTGAATCGGCTGCACGGAGGCGATGACGTCCAGTTGCGCGAAGCGGTCGATGTCGTCCGGGTGCAGGAGTTGGGCGTGCTCGATGCGATGGCGCAGATGCAGCCCCTGCCGCGCGCGGCGGCTTGTCTCCAGCGCGTCCAGTACCATGCGGTTGGCCCTGTCTCCGATGGCGTGTGTCACCACCGCCAGCCCGGCCTGCGTAGCCCTGGCAACGATATCCGCCATCTCCTCGGCCCCTGTGACGGCGATGCCGAGATTGTCCGGCTCTCCCTCGTAGGGGGCCAGCATCCAGGCGGTGCGGGGACCGAGCGCGCCATCGCTGAAAACTTTCACGCCGCCAATGCGCAGAAATTCGTCGCCAAGCCCCGTGCGCAGCCCCAGGCGGATGGCGCTGTCCAGTTCGTCCACAGGGATTTGGGCGACCGCGCGCAAGGTGAGTTCTCCATCGGCGCGCAGCTGCTGAAAGGCGCGCAGCGAGGCGGCGGCTTCCTTCGTGTGGACGCTGACAATTCCCATGCGGTTGACAACCTTCTGCGCCTCCCGAACCGCGGCCATTGCCGCTTGAGGCGACGGCTCTGTCAGTAAACAGTTTGCCGGCCCCATCGCCCTTTCCAGCAGGATTCCGCTCGGCCGTCCCTCTCTGTCGCGCACGATTTCGCCGCCGTTCGGGTCGGCCGTATCGGCCGAGATCCCCATCAACGCCAGGGCCCGGCTGTTCACCCAGGCTGCGTGTCCGCACTTGCGCGCCAGGAATACGGGGTGCTGCGGCGCGACCGCGTCCAACCGCGCTGCGGCAGGAAAGGCGCCTCCCTCCCAGACCGACTGGTCCCAGCCGCGGCCGGTCAGCCACTGACCGGCAGGCGTCTCTGCGGCCCGCCGGCGCACGCGTTCCAGCGCGGACGCCAGTGTCGCGACGCCGCTCAGATCGATCTCCTGCAGGCTCAGCCCGTAGGAAAGAAGGTGGATATGGGCGTCGATGAAGCCGGGTACGACCGTCGCACCCTGCAGATTCACAACGCGCCCGCCGGGGGCCAGCAAGGCTCGCATCTCCTCGTTGCTGCCCGCAGCCAGAAAGCGGTCGCCCGCGATCGCGACCGCCGAAGCCCGCGGGCATTGCCGGTCCATCGTATGAATATTGCCGTTGAGAAGAACCAAATCCGCTTGCACGGAACAGTCCCGGTCTGTCAAAGTATAAGGGGCGCGTCCGCGCCGGCTGTCCGTTATCGATCGTCAGACATCTTTCGTTCGCCCTCCTCCTGTTATACCATACAGGCGCGGCAGCGCCACTGCAAAAGTCGCCGTCGATATAGGTCAACACGTCCGCCGGCATAAGTTTTGCCGGCATTGCACGCCATTCTTTCGCCGTGCCACCGCTTTGAAATTTGTCAAACACGCCTGTGCAAGAGTCTGAACTGTTCTATGAGTAGCCACACCGGATTCCTACCGATCGGCATTGGCATAATCATCCTCCTACTCTGGGGAGGCGCAATCGCATGGCTGACGGTTCGACGCGACGAACGACGTTGGGACCTGCACTGTGTCAATCTGCTGGCAGGTATATATCTGGCTTTCTTCTGGCGCACCGTCTTTGGAGTCGCATACCAGCCGAGCGGTGGCGGTGACCTGGCCAACCTTCTCTTTCCGATATATCGATTCGCCGCGCGTACTCTAACCGAGGGCAGGCTTCCTTTGTGGAATCCGCACCTCTATGGAGGCGCGCCATGGATTGGCGACATTCAGGCCGGATTTCTCTATCCCCCCTATCTGGTGCTGTTTTTCCTCGATCCCTCCTTCGACTATCGTTGGATGCAGTTGCTCGGCGTTGGCCACCTGTGGTGGGCCGCGCTGGGTGCATACGTGCTGGTGCGTGCGCTTGGCCATAGTCGACCCGCCGCGCTTCTGGCCGGGACTGCTTTCGGCCTGTGCGATATCCTGTTCATTCACCTGGGCAATCTCAATATGATCGCCGTACTTTCGTGGTGCGGCTGGATTCTGGCAGCCTGTCACATGGCGCTCTCTCGGAGGAGCCTCGGCTGGGCAGGGGCTGCCGGGGTCCTTTTTGCGATAGCCAACTACGCCGGTCATGCGCAGAGCAGCTTCTATCTGGGCTCAGCTATTGTGCTCTATGCGGCTGGCGTATTGGGAGTCCAATACTGGGAATCGCTCGCCGCGGGGTCGTTCATGAAGGCAAGCCGGCAGCTTCTCTCCTATTTGCAGTACCCTATCACGGTCATCATCCTGGCAGCCTGCTGCTCTGCGCCGATTGTACTGCCCGCGCTGGAATTGCTGCCCTTTACGCACAGGGATGATTTTACCTATGAACAGACTGTGAGATTCTCATTGCCGCCCTTGGTGGCATCGGTAGGGATGTTTACGCCGAGCTTTTTCGGTAGGGGGCCGGGGCGCTACTGGTTTTCGACAGATCGAGTCGAAACGCCCTATGTCGGCCTGGTGACGCTTCTTCTTGCGGTCGGGGCACTGCTGCTACCAATGGCTGCGAAACGGCGCCGGCTGTTTCCCTGGCTGACGCTGGCCCTGTTCGGATTTGTGGTGGCACTGGGCGGCAACACGCCGGTTCACGGCTGGCTGACGGAGATTCTTCCTGTCTACGACAGCCTGCGCGCCCCGGCCAGAGCGATTGTACTCTGGTCGCTGGCGGTGGCAGTCCTGGCGGCGATGGGGTTGGATGCGCTACTGGAAGGAGATGACAGAGGAGAGGAAGGCAACCGTCTACCCGATGCCGGGCTTTATTTCTCTTTCCTTCGCATCGGCCTTGCAGCAGTTCCACTTACCTTAGTCCCCCTGCTCTTAGTCACAACGCGAGTGCTGCAGGAGGGCGCCGGCGCGTTCAAACGAGTAAACTATGCGGGTCAGGCTGTGCTCCAGGCAACTCTCGTGTGGTTGGCCGGCTGGCTGCTGATGGCGCTGTATCGGGGTAAACGTCTGCCCGGCAGGGTTCTGGCCGGGCTATTGTTCATCGTGTTGCTGCTGGAGTTGACCGTGGCCGGAGCCAAGATAGACATTGGTAAACGCTTTCCGGCAGGCGGATTCGAGCACCCGGAAATTATGGCCTACATACAGGAGCGGGCCGCCGAACGCTTATTGGAAGACGCGGGCGAGTCGGCTGTCGACCTCTCTCTCGCTCACTATCTCTTCCGCATTGATGGCCGCACCAACATTTCCGGCCTGTTTCAGCCTAACATCGGTGCGATGACCGGATTGCAGAGTGTGTGGGGAATGTACAATCCGCTGACATTGAAGCATTGGGAGGGTCTATGGGAAAACAACCCTGGTCGCGACACTCGCATCTACGATATGTACAACGTGTATTTTGTGATAGCGAACGATAAGTCTCCCATGCCAGATCAGTATGAGCTCTCCTTCGACGCCCCCGGACAGCTCACCGTCCATGAACATCCCGACCCTCTTCCGCGAGCCTGGCTGGTTGGCGGCGCCAAGATCGCCACTGACGAAGAGGCGGTGCTGGCCGCGCTGCTGGACCCGACTTTCGAGCCGGCAGAAACGGTGGTGCTAATGCAGGACGACGCCCAATTCCTGGCTGAAGAGTCACCGCCGTCACGCATAGGCACGGACGTGTCGATCCTCTCATACAGCGAGAACGAAATCGTGCTGGCGGCGAAGGCGGGGAGAACAGGTTATCTGGTTTTGAGCGAAGTCTGGTACCCGGGCTGGCGGGCGACGGTCAACGGGGAGGCCGCGCCAATCCTGCGGGCCAATTACACGCTGCGAGCCCTGCCGGTGCCTGCCGGAGAACTGACAGTACGGCTCTGGTACGCGCCGGAAAGCTGGAGACGGGGGCTGTTGCTGTTTGCAGCAGGTATCCTGCTCCTGGCCGGTCTGTGCCTGTGGCAGTTTTTCGGCGGTCGCGCCGCCAGGGTGCGCCAGGGCAGCAGCGAAAGGGGGAGAGAGAAGTCGCGAGATTGAGAATCGCGCTTCTCTCCGGCCGCTGTCGCGCGGGTCGGCTACGGCAGGACGGCTTTCGGCATCTTGCAGATCATCGTGTAGGCGGGGTCGTAGATGTTGCCAATATCGTACTCCACGGTCTGACCCATCAGAATGTGTGCGCCGACCGGATCGATGCCCAGACCATCTTCGAGCCAGCGGATCATCTCGGAGGTGGCGTGTTGCGTGGCCTGGTCCAGCGGACGGGCGTTGCCGGCCGTCAGGATATACTCTTCGTTTTCCCCTCTGGGCCAAGAGATGCGGCGCCCTTTCTGCACGTCGAGGGTGAAGGCCGCGTCGAAGGAGATCTCGATGCCGGTGCCGACGATCTCGCCGTCGCCCTGCACCGCGTGGCCGTCGCCGATGTGGAAGAGGGCGCCGGGCACAAAGACGGGAAAGTAGACCGTCACACCTTCAACAAAGCCGCGATAGTCCATATTGCCGCCATGGGGGCCGGAGGTGGCGGTGGAGATCGCTTCGCCGCGGTCGGGCGCGACGCCGAAGCAGCCGGTCATTGGCGCCAGCGGCAGCGTCAGAGGGCCGAGGCTGGTCTGCGGTTCGACCAGTGTGGCGGTGCCGGCGTCGTTGTCGACGCGCCAGTTGGCCAGCTCCTGCCCTGCCGCGGGCCAAGGCATACTGGGCACATGCTCGGGGTCAACGACGTTGGGTGCGACCATGGTACGCGTCCAGCCATAGGGTCGATTGGGGCGCAGCGTATCGAGATGGACGACGAGCGTATCGCCCGGTTCGGCTCCCTCGACATAAAAGGGGCCGGTCATCGGATTGCCCGCCGGCGTGATGGGCTGGCCTTCGCTGCCCTGCCCCCTGGCATCGACGGTGGTGGTCACGACGGTGTCGCCGGGCTGGACGCGCAGCACGGGCGCATGGGAGCCGATCGTCACGTGGTAATGGTCCGGCTGGAACTGGTGGGTTGCCATACAGCTTTCCTTTCGCGGCTTGCTGCCAAGAGGGTTGCAATGCGGGCAGTTGGGATAATCACCGTGGGAACTGCTCTACGCGGCGCGGCGATTTAACGCCGCCATGGTTGCAGAAAGCCGCGCCCGGTCTCAGTTGGAGAAGAGTTGTCCGGTGGGGCCGATCGTCATTGACGGCAGCGCCTCCTGGCTCTCGATCATGTGCTCAAGCAGCTGGAGTTCCCGACCCAGGTAGTAGTTGCCCAATTCCAGGAGTTGCGGCACTCCGGGCAGGGCAAGCAGGCGCTGCTTGTCCTCTGGGCGCACTTGCAAAGTGATGGCGGTGAGAAAAGCCAGGCTGGTGGCGTCCTCGGGCAGACGGTCCAGCTTCAGCTGCACGCCTGTGGCCTTGGTCAGCAACTCGACGTAGCGCATGATCTTGGGTCGGACCTGGTGGGCGCGCTCGGTCGCCAGCTTGGTATCGCCGTCGGTAACCGGAAAGTGACGCACGCGACCGGTCAGATAGGCGCGATCGTGGTTCAGCTCCTCGATGCGGAAACGGCGCGTGCCGACGACCTGGATATTCATTCTGCCGTCCGGCTGGCGGTCGACCTTGACGATGCGTGCAGCCGTGCCCACGCGTCGCGGCTCGGCATCGCCGCCGACTTCGGGGCCTTCCTTGATGAGCGCAACGCCGAAGGCGAGATTCTCATCAAGGCAGCGGTTGATCATTTCCCGGTAGCGGGGCTCGAAGATGTGAAGCGGCAGCGCCATGCCCGGAAACAGCACCACGTTCAGCGGGAAGAGCGGCATCTCCATAGTGGAGCTGCGCTCATGGGAGAGCTCGTCGTCGTTTTCGGGCGTTTCGTCGATCATGGTTTACTCCCCGTCATCCTCATCGGCAGCGCGGGCCTGCGCGGGTCAGGCAAGGTCGGCGGTATCGTCGGCTGTCTGGGCAAGCAGATCGTCGGGCACTTTCATGAATTCGCGCAGGACGGTGGTGGCAAAGGCCCCTTTTGGCAGCGAAAACTGGACGACGATGCCGGCCCCGTGCGGGGCGACGGTCAGATCGTCGGGCAGTATTCGTCCCAGCCGCCGCGTGCCCATCATTTTTGCCTTTGCGAGCGAGTCGATTTCGAGGCCGCTCATGGCCAGGACCTCCTGCTCCAGCTGGCCGGATTCAGCCTCTGCATCCCACATCTTCGGCCCATAAATTGGCGCGGTAAAGCTGATCTCTTTGCGTTCGTAACGGCCCTGTTCCCTGGGCTGATCGGCGACGACGAAGAGGCCGCCGGTGTCATGCTTTTTGGCGATGTCGCCGGTCAACAGGGTTGAGAAGCGGCCGCGTTGCTGGCGCAGGGCCAGGTAGCGGTTGCACAGGTGACTCTGCACGCTGGCAAGCAAGAGGCTGCGCAGCCAGCGGTTGGCCATTCTCTTCTCACCCCGGAGCAGCTCCCAGCCGCGACGCACGTTGCTCCCGTTCTGTCCCAGACGCTGCGGGCCATAGTAGTTGGGCAGGCCGTCGCGTCGCAGCTGCGCGGCCACCGCCTGCGCCCTGTCCACCGCGTCTTCGCCGTCGACGGCCGGCTGGCTCACGGTAATCGTGAAGCGGTTGCCCAGCAGATGACCCTTCTTGAGCTTGTTGCGATGAAGCCGTACCCAGTTGACCTCCACCGGCGCCCTCTCGACAATGCGCGAGGGGGCTGCGAGCAAGAAAGCGTCATCGACATGGCCGACGAGCAGGCTGAAGGTCTGGGTTGCGCGCGCGAGTTTGTCCTTCATGCCGGCAAAACCGACGGCATTGTAGGGCAGGTCGAAGGCTTCGGCGAGCGCCCGCTGCACCTCGCGGGTGGTCAACATCTCCTTGGTAATGTTGACATAGAGATGCTGGCCGGCGCCGCTCGCCTGGTAGAGCGGGATCTCCTCGACGATGAAGGAGTCGGGCCCGGCCCGCAGCTGCCCGCCGATGCCCGGCAGCTCCTGCGTAGCGTATGGCAGTGTCAGATCGAGTTCCACGAAAGTCCCAGTGGTCTGTTGACGAAGGCCGCTGTGACGAACTATCAGCGGCACTTCGCTGAATTATAACAGATCGACGCAAACCAAATTGGAAGAAATGTTCCAAATTGGGGTGATGCGGCTATCCGTCGTTGAAATAGAGCAGGCTGTAGCAGAAGGGGGTGCCGCGCAGCCCGCCGTAACGGAAGCCGGCCTCGCGCAACCAGTTGCGGACGGTCCGCTGCGGCACATAGCCGCTGTGAGGCATCTCTTCGCTGATGGCGATACGCCCGCCGGCTTTGAGGACGCGGCGCAACTCTTCAAGGGCGAAAAGGGGCTGAGGCATTTCGGAGAGCGCGGCGATGAGGACGGCAAGGTCGACGCTGTCGCTTTCAAGAGGCAAACGGTAGGCGCCGCAGTGGTGAAACTGGACGCGCTCGGAATGGCCCGCCGCGGCGACGCGAGCACGGGCTGTCTCGATCATCGATGCCTGGATATCGACAGCGTGTACGCGGCCCTCAGCGCCGACCTGGCGCGCCATTTCGACGGTAAAGGTGCCGGCGCCGCAGCCGACATCCAGCACAGTATGGCCAGGACCCAGGCCGAAGGGGCCCAAGGTGGCGACAGGATCGCGGTATTGCATGCGCGCCGGGTGATCGAGGAGATCGCGCAGAGGCGCGGGAAAGGGGCGCGGCCGGATGCGGTGGGCGACGCGCGCGCCGATTTGCGATCCAATCGCGATGCCCAGGCCCCGAACCAGCAGATTGCCCAATCCCATTGGTCAGAACCTCATCGGCTCGCGGCTGGCGGCGGCAACTGAACGGTGTTCATCAATCACTGGCTGCTGCAAGGGAAGCGGATGCTGAGGACGCCGTCGGCGAAGACGGCGCCGCTGGCATCGCGCTGCGCCAGAACGGCGGGCAGAAGATATTCGCGCTTGAAGTTGCCGATTGTAATGAAAAGCTCATCGCCCCGCTTCTTGAGGCGGATCTTATCCAGCTCGATGTGGGGCAGGGGCAGCTTGAGGACGAAATCGTCGCCTTGCTCCTCGATCTCCTGCGCCTGGCCGACAAACATGACGTCGCCGGGATCGCGTTGCGCGTAAATCTCATCGGCCAGGGCGCGCAGCGGTGTAAGGCCGACCACCTCTTCGCTGCGCCAGCCGCTGTAGAGAACCGGCAGGGGGTAGAAATCGCGCTCGATCTCGGCCAGATAGCGGGCCTGCGTCTCCTGCAGCCGGCGCAGATAGGGATCGCTGCTTGGCGCGGAGACGGTTGGCGCGGAGACGGTTGCCGCCGATGGTTCACGGTCTTCGGCCGCATCGGCCGCCTCCATGCGAATGCCGGGCAGAATACGGTTGACTACGACGCCATCCACGGGGCAATCGAAAAGCGAGAGGTAGGTTACGGCGCGTGCGCCCTCCTTGATAACCATCTTTTCCGGGTTGACCACGACGCGATAGCTGGTGATATGCGGGTCGCTGAGAACGCGTTGCAACTCCTTCACGTCGTTGACCAGCTTGGGCAGGCCCGCGAGCGCGTCCTGCTCGGGCATGAGACGTCGCAGCAGACCGCCGGTAAGACGCATGGCCGTGTCGCCCCAGCCGAAGAAGCGGTCGACATACCATTGGAAGCTCTCGGGCATAGCGAGGAGACGCATCGATTCTCCGGTGGGCGCGGCATCGACGACGACCCGGTCGAACTCTTGCGTGGCCGCATTGCGATAGATGTACAAAAGGCTGAAGATCTCCTCCATACCGGGAATGATCGCCATCTCTTCGGCAACCGTTCGGCTCATGCCCTGCTTGCGAAGCATCCTGCCCATGTAACCCTGCAACTTGCCCCAGTTTTTGCGAAGTTCGTCGAGGACGTTGATCTCCTGGGCAAAGAGGTTGGCGGTCACTTCTGTCGGTTCGCTCTGCAGCGGCGTATCGAGGCTGTCGGCCAGGCTGTGGGCGATGTCGGTGCTGACGACAAGCGTACGGTGTCCCATCTGGGCGCAGCGCAGGGCGGTGGCGGCGGCGACTGTCGTCTTGCCGACGCCTCCTTTGCCCAGGTAAAGAAGAATACGCACGAAGTTCACCTCGAAATGGCCTGAAGAGGCCGGCTACAGGGGCTCGGACCGGGCGCGGCGGCGCAAACGCCGCAGAATGGCCGTGCCGGCCAGCAAGGTCAGAACGCCAGCGGCCAGCAGATAGTAGGCCGCGGCGCGACTGAGCCCGAACCAGCTGCGAATGCGCCACCAGTAGATCGGCAGCTGTGCCCAGTAGCTCCAGCGCAGATGCCAGCGATGACCAATCGAAATCACATATTTGCCGATCTGGTTGTGCGGGATCCAGACGACCAGGTAGCAGCGGCCGCCGACGAGCGTGCGCGTGTCGATCAGCGGGCCGGGGTAATAGCGGACATGCGTGAGGAGATCTTTCACGGGTTGCAAGAGCTCCGTCGGCGGCGGCGCGACAATCGAGCGGTAGCCGTGGGGCAGCTCCAGGGGCACCTTTTGCGCGTCGGAACTGTAGGGCAGGCTGCGAGCGACGATGGCGAAAGTTGGTAGCACTGCGCCGCCGCGCGGGAGGACCGGAACGAAGAGCTGGGCGCGCAGACGGTCGCCGGCTTTGCAGTCGACGCGGTAGACGTGGGTCTCGCCGCGCCGGTTGAACTCACCGAAGATGAGGCGTTTGCGGCTGAAATCGGCGAAGGATATGCCGTCGATCAGACGGCTGCCGGGCCGACTGCCGAATACAGGAACGCTGCCGGCGAGATCGACGCCGGGGACGGACCGGGGGCTGGCGCCGAGCCGCTTTTGGGTAAGTTCGCTGTTACCGATACCGTTGACGGCGGACACAGCTCCTCCTGTAAGACTCGAAAGATCGGGGGGTCGCCGCAGGCCGTTGCCACCGGCAAGAGTCTAACACCCGCACGCCTGATGCGTCAACCGAACGCCTGCCTCCGATGGCGCCTTGCCGGCGGGCGTAACAGCGCAACACAGAGCGCCAATCTGTTGGAATACTCAAGAAATCTATGGTACGCTCTGCCTATGAATGCCAGAACTATCGCGCAGCTTGCCCTCGTCCACGTGGCGGTGTCGATCACGGTTGTCCCGGTTACGAGCACACTCAATCGGGTGATGATCGCGGACATGGAAATGCCGGTAACGCTGGTGGCGGTCCTGGTTGCGCTGCCCTATCTTCTTTCACCGCTGCAGATCTTGTTTGGCAACTGGTCGGACCGGAATCCTGCGGCCGACTATCACCGCACGCCGTGGATTCTCCTCGGAGGGCTGCTGGCGGCGACGGGAAGTTACTTCACCGTCCACGCGGCTTACCTCATGGACGACAATTTTGCGCTCGGTCTGGGGGCTGCGGTCATCGTTTTCAGTTTGTGGGGAATCGGGATCAACGCCGCATCGGTCAGCTACCTGTCACTGGTCACCGACCTGGCCGACGAGGGGGGACGCAGCCGGGCGGTCAGCATTATGTGGACGGCGATGATCACGGCGACGATTGTAACGAGCCTGGGGCTCTCGCGCATGTTGACCGAGTTTTCCAGGGAGACCCTGCACACGGCGTTCGGGGCGATCTGGCTTATTTCGGTCCTGTTTGTGCTGGTAGGCAGCTACCGGATTGAGCCGCGGGCGTCGGCGCGGACGGTTCAGCCGGCACATCGAGCCGACGATCCTTTGCAGGTTCTGAGGCTGCTGGCGCTCAACTCGCAGGCGCGGCGTTTTTTCGTCTATCTGATGATCGTGCTGATCAGCATCCACGCGCAGGACGTGTTGCTCGAGCCCTTTGGCGCCGAGGCCATGGGCATGCCTGTGGCAGTCACGTCGCGATTGACCTCGATCTGGGGCGCGGGCCTTTTCATTACACTCTTGGGGGGGCTGCTGCTGATAAAACGCTGGGGCAAGAGAACGGGCGCCAATCTGGGTGCATATGTGACCGCTGTGGCCTTCGCGCTCATCATTGTCACCGGTCTGCTGGGGCAGTCGGGGCTGTTCATGGGGGCTGTGTTCCTGCTCGGGCTGGGCGGGGGGCTGATGACGGTGAGCAATCTGAGCTTTATGCTGGACATGACCGTTCCCCAGGCCGCCGGTCTCTACATCGGCGCGTGGAGCGTGGCCAATTTTGCAGGCCAGGCCGTCGGCAACGTCGTCAGCGGTATGCTCTGGGACATCTTCTCCGGGCTGACGGGCAATCCCCTGGCCGGTTACGCGGCTGTCTTTTCGCTGGAAATCGCAGGGCTGCTGCTGGCGGTGTGGCTTTTCCGCTCGATCTCTGTCGAGTCGTTCCGACGTCAGGCCGAAGTACGGCTCCATACCGTTCTCTCCCTCGCCACCGATTGACGTCCATTTTGGCCTCCCGCGGCGAGCGGACAGGCACTTTTCCGCTGCTGCTGCGGCTGTGCGCAGTGCCGTTCGTCTATGCTATACTGGAATGCGGAGTCGAAAAGACGGGCCGGTCGTCGCGGAGATTCTCCCCGCCCTGAGGACAGTAGCATGGTCAAAGTACTGCTGAGTTACGATATGCGGCAAGGGCATGAAGAGGACTGCCAGCGGTATGTGGTTCAGACGCTGGCCCCAGGGCTGGCGCAGATGGGCCTGCGCATCACCGATGCCTGGTATACGCTGTGGGGAGAGGCGCCGCAGATTCTCGGCGGCGGGCTGCTTGATGACAAGGAGGACGCGGCGCGCATCCTGCGTTCTCCGGAATGGAAGGAATTGATCGCCGGTCTGGAACCGTTTGTTGAAAACTTCAAGGTGCGGGTCGTTGACTCCAACGGCCGTCTGCAGTTCTGAGCGGGCCTGATTCGCGCCCCATGGCACGCTCGCGCATGGCATCCACAGAAAACCGTCAAACAGCATCAGCGGGAACAGACCGCCGTCCACTGGCGCTGGTCGTCTTTCTCGAAAATGTGGGCCATATCCACGGGATCGATCTGCCGCGCTGGGTGATGGCGGTGATCGACTGGGCGACGGAGGAGTACGCAAAGCTGCTGCTGCTGCTGCTGGGCGCACACAGGCGCTATGACCGCGTGGTCATTCTCGAGGACGATAGGGCCACGGCAGAGGAGTTGACGGACGCCCTGGTCCATTTGAGCGCGACGCATACGGTAGACCAGCTGCTGCTGGTGCATGGACAGGAGCGCTGCCTGGTCGGCTACCGGGGACGCGAATTGGTGGACGGCGCCGCGCTTGACCGGCTGGCCGCGCGCTACGATGAGGACAGGTCGCTGCTCGATCTGCGCGTGGTGTACGGGGTCAACTGTTTTGGCTGCACCCTCGCTTCAACGTGGCTGGGACTGGGCGCGCACGCGGTCAACGGTGCGCATGCGGTCAACTGGCTGCCGGAGCCGAGTCTGAGCCTGTTCTTGTACAGGTGGCTGAACGGGGCGCGCTTCAGCGAAGCGGTCGTCTACAGCGCCGAACGGGCGCGGGCGCTGGGGAGATGCGTGTGGCGGGACAGGGCCGACGGCGGCGAACATCCGCATATCGCGGGCAGCCGTCAGATTGTCTACGGGCTGCGGGATGTGACGATCGGGTCGGTTACGGATCGAAACTGAATCGTTGACGGCGCGGCAGGGCAAGCTGCGCGCGCAGAAAAGACAGGTGAGGATAACAATGCCCCTTCCCAACCGAAGCGAAGCGCTGGAACTGTTGCATGAATGGGTGGATGCGGATGGACTGCGCCGGCACATGCTGGCGGTCGAGGCGGCGATGCGCGTCTATGCACGCCACTACGGCGAGGACGAAGAGCTTTGGGGGCTGACGGGGCTGCTGCACGACCTGGACTACGACCGTTTTCCCGATATGGAAGATGAGGAGAACGGGCATCCCCGTTCGGCCCTGCGGCTTTTCCGCGAGCAGGAGTACCCGCCGGAGTTCATCCACGCGATCGAAGCGCACGCTACTTTTCTGGGCGTGCCGCGGGCCTCAAGGCTGGACAAGGCGCTTCTGGCCTGCGACGAGCTGACCGGGCTGATCCTGGCGTGCGCCTACGTGCGCCCGGACCGGGACCTGCGCGGCGTCCGGCTCAAGTCGGTCAAAAAGAAGTGGAAGGACAAGCGCTTCACGGCCGCGATCGACCGGGCCGAGAATCTGCGCTTCATCGAGGAGCTGGGCGAACCGTTCGACGAGCACGTACAGCGCGTACTGGACGCGATGAAGGAGATCGCGGCGGACCTGGACCTGGCAGGCGAACAGGCCTAGACGGCGGGCCGTTGTCGCGTTGCGGTCGTCAGGCGGACGGATCCGCGGCCAGCGCCTCAAGAACGCGCGCCGGCGTCATCGGAAGGGAGCGGATGCGTTTGCCGGTGGCGGCGGCAAAGGCGTTGGCAACTGCCGCGCCGACTGGCGCGATCGGCGGCTCGCCCATGCCGTAGGGGGTCTCGCCACCGGTGTCGACGAGGACGGAGCGGACGTGGGGCGCGTCCCGCATCGTCAGCAACGGGTAGCTTTCGAAGTTGTTGAGATTGAGCTGGCCATCCTCCACATAGGCCTGCTCGATCAGCGTCGACCCCACGCCCCACATGACGTTGCCCTCGATCTGCGCCCTGGCGCCATCACCATTGACAACAAGTCCACAGTCGACCGCGCAGGCCACGTCGTGGACAGTGACCTTGCCCGACGACTCGTCGACCGAGATCTCAGCGACCTCGGCGACCATCGTGTTCGAAATATGGCAGGCGATGCCGCGGGCGCGGCCGGCAGGGGGCGGCGTGCGCCAGCCGCTCAGGTCTGCGACCGCCTCCAAGACGGCGCGCATCCGACTTCCCCGGCTGCTGTCGGGCAGATGATCGAGGCGAAATTGGAGCGGGTCGGCGCCGGCTGCCGCGGCCAGTTCATCGATGAAACTTTCGAGGGCGAATGTGTTGGGGAATAGGCCGAGGCCGCGCCACCAGCCGGTCCAGACGGGCAGGGTCTGCCGCCACGCGGTCACAGTGCGGTGGGGCACGTCGTATTCGATGCGGGCGCCGCTGGTTGCGCCGAAGTCGGCGCCCATGAGATAGGTCAAAAAGGCAGGCATGAAGCTGAAGGCAACGTCGCCGCTGCCCTGCCGGTGTTGGATGGCGGCGATCCGCCCCTTGTCGTCGAGCGCGCCGGTGAGGACGTTCTTTGTCGGCGGGCGCAGGTAGCCATGCCGCAGGGCTTCGGTGCGGTCCCAGCCGACATGGACGGGCGCGCCGACTGCCCTGGAGAGACGCGCGGCTTCGATGGCGACGCGCGAATCGAGCTTGCTGCCGAAACCGCCGCCGAGATATGTGGGGACGACGCGTACGCGGGACGGATCGACTTCGAGCGCGTCGGCGATCTGCCCGCGGGCGCGTTCCTGAAACTGGGTCGATACCCAGACGTGGACCTGGCCGCCCTGTACGTCGGCGAGTGCGGCGGGCGCCTCGAGGGGCGCCTGGACGGCAAAAGGCGAATAATAGGCGGCCGTGATGGTCGGCCCCTGGGCAAAGAGGCGGGCGGCGTTGCCCTCGCGCTGGACTGTGATGCCGCCGCTTCCCTCCGGCTCGATCAGCGCGTCGATCTCCTCCTGCTGCCAGAGACGGCCTTCATCCCACTCGGTCTGCATCGCTTTCGCGGCGGACCAGGCCGTGCTGCGCGTTTTGGCCACCACGCCGGCGAAACCGTTCTCCACGTCGATCACAAACTTCTTGACGCCCTCAATCTGTTCGGCCGCGCCCGGTGATGCGCTGACCAGCCTGGCTTCGAGCGTGGGCGGGCGCGCGACCGCGCCGTAAAGCATATCGGGAAGGCGCATGTCGTAGCCGTAGACGGCGCGACCGGTCACCTTGTCGGGTATGTCGATGCGGGGAATCGACTGACCGATGACGGTAAAATCGTCGACCGGCTTGAGAGGAAGTTCGTCATCGGGCGGCAGCTCCCAGTCGGTGATGGCGGCGGCCAGCGCGTGGAAGTCGACGCGCCGCTGCGGATCATCGGCGGCGGCAAAACCCCGCCCATCGACACGCAGTGTACGGTAGGGCTGCGACAGGGCCTCTGCCGCCTGGCGTTGCAGCAGAGCGCGCATGCCGGCGGCGGCGCGGCGCAGGGCCGCGTAGCTGGCTGCGACCGAAAAGCTGCCGCCGGTGCCGAAGGTGTCGACCAGTTCGGAGGTGGTATCGGCCTGCTGCACAACCAGGTCATCCCAGGCGATGCCCAGCTCCTCCACCGCGATCTGCGCGATCGAGGTGTGGACGCCCTGCCCCATTTCGACCTTGACCAGCGACAGTTTGAAACGGCTGTCCGGCAGGACCTCCAGCCAGAGAGGCGGGTCGTCGGGCAGCGTCATGAAACTGTTGTCGGCCGGCTCACTGTTGGCAAGGCTCTCCGCCATAAACAGGTTGAGGGCCGGTTTGCCGAAGTAGGCGCCGACGGCGAATCCGGCCCCCGCCGCCCCGAGGCCGACGAGGAAGCCGCGCCGCGAGAGGCGCCAGCGGCGCTTACGGGAAGGGGAATCGACGGCTTGATTCGGTTGGTCCGGGTTGGGTCTGTTCTGATTATGTTCCTGTGTCATGCCGCGGCCTCCTCGCCGCTCGCCATCACAGCTGCGGCCTGGGCAACCGCCTGCCTGATACGCACATAGCAGCCGCAGCGGCAGTAGTTACCGCTCATAGCGCGTGCGGTTTCTTCGGCGCTGGGCTGGGCGTTCTGCGCCAGGAAGGCTGCAGCCTGCATGATCTGTCCGCTCATGCACCAGCCGCATTGGGGGACCTGATGCTCGATGAATGCCTGCTGGACGGGATGCAGAGCGATAGTATCGCCGGCCTCGGTCTCGGCCATACCCTCTATGGTGCGAATATCAGCCTGCGCGACCGCGGCCGCGGGCATGACGCAGGAGCGGACCGCGGCGCCGTTGACGTGGACGGTGCAGGCGCCGCAGATGCCGATGCCGCAGCCGAACTTGGTGCCGGTCAGGCCCAACGCGTCGCGCAGCACCCACAGCAGCCGTTCGTCGGCGGCCACGTCCAGGGTATAGGTGGTCCCGTTGATCTTCAGTTCCATGCGAATATTTCCTTGTCGCCAGCTGCGGGCGTGGAAGCAGAGGGGGTGCCGTTCTGCCGCCAATCATAGCATGAAAGGCGGCCTGGGGATGTAAGGTCACACTCGATGGCGGTGCGCGCGGCGGTGACCGGCTTGTCGCGCCCGGAGAGGCGTCAGGCGGCCTTGGGGGGATCTGGGCTACGGCCTCCACTCACGCCCCGGCTCGGAGTCAAGCGTACCGCCCAGATCGACGAGCGCGGCGGCGATTGTGCGCAGACAGCCAGGCAGGTCGGCCGCGATGCGGCTGTGAGGTATGCGGAGGAGCGTCCAGCGTTCGGGCGGCGTTGTCTCGCGCAGATCGGCGGGTTCATCGAGGCGGATGCCGAGATAGCCGTTGCGAACGCGCAGGGCGATGTCGACGGGCCAATGGCCGGCGAGACGGTTGGGGAGGGGTCTGAGCCGGTTGGCCCGCAGCGCGCTCCACAGCGTCTGAAAGGGCTCTTCATCCTGTTTGAGCTCGGTCACATCCGCGGCGCTGAGGAGCCGCTCGAGCGATGTGTGGATGAAGGTCAGCCGCCTGAAGGTTTTTGCCGGAATTGGCTGGGCCAGGCGGAGGAGGGGGCCGACTTCTATACGAAAATAGGATTCGTCGGCGCGGGCATGATCGGCCTCGTCCGGGAGAAGGTCGGCGCGGGCGAGGAGTTGATAACGGCGGATAGCGGCATAGTAGGTGACGGTGCGGGCCTCGGATTCGTCGCTGAAGGCTCCGGTCTGGTAGAAGGCGAGATAGTCGGCGCCGATGCGGCGCGGGGCCCGGCGTTGGGGGATGCGATACCATCCTTCCGCTGCGGCACGGCGGAGGTCGGCCTCGTTGTTGACGACGGCGACGAGAACGGTGCGGCGCAGTTTGTAAGGGTCTGAATAGTCGGGGGACATTTGTGGCAGCTGCTCTTCAGTGGAGGTGGCGGGCGAGGTCGGGCGCGTAGTTGCGGATTTGCTCGCGCAGGCGCAGGAGGGCGACATCCTTGGCCTTGGCTTCGAGCATGACATCGAAGGGACGGAGGCGGGCGGCAACGGCCTTCTGCAGCAGGTCGATGAACTCAAAGGGATGCAGAAAGTCGCTGTGCTGGTTGGGCAGGGGCATCTGCATGCGGGCCTCCCCGTTGCGATAGAGCGTGCGGACCGCTGTGCGCGGGCTGCTGAAATGGATTTTTGGGCGCACGTGCGGCGGCCAGGTGGCGAGGGCAACTTTGAGGCCGTCGAGCAGCGGTATCGCCTCGGGATTGTGGCAGTGGTGGTGGAGCGTATCGAGCACGACGGGGATGCCGGTGCGGCGATGCGCCCAGAGCACATCGCGCAGGCTGAACCGGCGGTCGCCGTTTTCGAGGACGAGCCGGCGCCGGACGGAATCGGGCAGCAGATTGGCGGCGCGCGCAAAGCAGTCGAGCGCGGCGGGCACGTCGGCGTGTCCGCCGCCGACGTGGATGACGACAACGCTGGCGTCGTCCAGCCCCATGCCGTCGAGCAACGCGGCCGCCGCCGCCAGTTCGCGGCTGGAGCGGCCGACGATGACAGGGTCCGGGTGGCTCAGCTGGACGAAGAAACCGGGATGCAGGGTCAGGCGGATGCGCTGCTCTCTCGCCATGTCGCCGATGGCGGCCAGCTCGGTCGAACATTCTTCGAGCTGTGTGTGGAAGGCGGGCAGGTCGGGGTGCGTCAGATAGGGAGCAAGCTGGCCGGCCATGCGATAGAAAAGGATCTGCCTGCTTTCCAGATAGAGAAATATATCGCGCAGGTAGGCGAGGCTGACGCTCAAATGCGGCGCGTTCTGCCAGCGGCGGCTGTCGTGCGAACGCAGGCCGGCCGCGCCGAGCACTTTGACGGGGAATCCCAGACGGATACACGTCTGAATCGACATGGGGGATAGGCGTTCAGTCGGTTGGACAGTGTTCAAAACGCGCGCGCGCAGATGGAGCGCGAAGGCGTGCGCCTTTGCAAGGCAGGAACGATACGGCTCTCGATGGAGTCCATGGTGCGGTTGCTCGGGGGATTGAAGAGGCGCTTGCGTCACGCCCCGCGCCGGTGGCGCGTCGAAGTTCATGCCATCTGTTATGATAAGAGATTACCATAGCCATTGTTCGCGCCGCAATAACCACGGTGGAACTCGGCAGGGCAATCGCATCTAAATCTGGACGCCACAATAGCCCACGAAGAGCACCCACAAAGGGCACCCACAAGGGGTGCCCCTACCAATTGTCATTCGTTTTCGGCTGAAAACCGATCTCCAGTCGCCGAAAACCTTAAGGACTCGCGACCGCGCACTACGATTTGCACTGTTCTCGGCGTCTTTTCGGAGTTGGGCTCGAATCAGGTAGTGCCGCAGGGTCTTGACCCAATTGGATGCAATCGCCCTGTGGAACTCGGTTCCTCCGGTCCGTGCTTCAAGCCAGATTCCTGTTCTTTGCGCCGTTTTGACAGGGAAATCGGGTGTAATGTACTCTATATTTGTAGCCGGTTGAACGGTCTTGCGACAGGACAGGATAGTCGCCGCGATCGGTACGACCGAGAAACTTTGTGATTCGCGCGTACCCCCACCTGACTTTGCTGCGGGCTTCGATAGTCCCGTTCCAAAAAAGTTGAAGAGCCGGATCGGTTCACACGCCAGCCGTGACTTGAATTGTGCTGGCTGCCCTTCAACTTGCCATCCACCGTCAAAGGCACGAGAGCAGGCTCGTGCAGGGGTTGAGGAGCCAAAGAGATGCAACGTACACCGCTTTGGAACATAACGGTCGCGGCGGTCATTTTGCTGTTCACGGCGCCCGGGATTGGGTTGGCCCAGGCGCCGACGGCCATAGCGGAGCCGGGATTCGACTCACACCTCGACGAGATGCGGCTTGCGGGAGGCGCGGCGCGTTCGCCGGCCCGACTCGCCGGGTTGTTGCCTGCCGCGGCGACGCCTGCGACGGTCCCGGCGGGCTGGAAGACCCTGGTGGACAGATCACTGGGATATTCGCTGTCGGTCCCCGCCGACTGGCTGACACTCGACCTGCAGGGGGCGGACCTGGAGCAGACGGCGGGCGTTTTGGGGGGCGAAGCCGCTACAAGGCCGTTGCGGCGCTACCTGGCTACGCCAGCAGGAGAAAATCTCGGCGTATTTGCGATCGAACCGGACGCACGTGAACTCTACGCCCGCCCGCCGTTCCCAACATTTCTGAATGTATCGGTAGCGCCGCTGGCGGACGATGTCAGCGATGAGGAATGGGTTGCGCTTGTAGAGAGATCGATCGCGGCGTTGGGCAAGGTCCGGCTGAACAGTATCGAACTTGGGACTCTCAACGACCTGCCGGCGGTCAGGGCGACCGCTGTCTACGAAATGAGCAGCCAGCTCAATGTGCTGAACGCTCATCTTGACCTGACGGTAGTAGGCGCGAACGGTAGGGCGTATACGCTGACGATCGCGACCCGGCTCAGCAACGTCATTGCCAAGCAACAAACGATAGACCAGATCGTGGGCACATTCCAGCCTTCATTGACCGCGCAGACAGGCGAACGTTCCCAGGCGCAAACAGCGGCCAGCGACGGGGACGCGGCGCAGACGGATTCTGCGCTTTCAGCCATCCCGCGGTTCTGGAAGCCGCTCGTAGACCGGAGGCTGGGCTACTCGCTGGAGGTGCCGTTCAACTGGCTGACCTTCGACCTGCAGGCCGGTGACCTGGAGCGCCTGGCGGGCTCGTTGGGCGGCGAAGAGGCGGTAAAGCAGCTGCGTGATTATCTGGCCGCGCCGGCGGGCGAAAACCTTGGTGTGGTGGCGGTCGAACAGGACCCGAAGCGTTATACGAGCAGCCGCTCTTCCCGATGTTTCTGAACGTATCGGTGACGCCTTTGGCGGAAGAGGTGAACGACGAGGAATGGACTGCGCTAGTCGAGGCGTCGATCGCGGCGTTGGGCCAGGCGCAGGTCGAAAGCATTGCGCTTGGCACGCGCAACGGGCTGCCGGTCGTCAGAGCAAAGGCCTGGGTCGCGCTTGGCGGGCCGGTCAATGGACTGACCGCTCACATTGACCTGACAATTGTGCGCGCCGGTGGGACGGTTTACACGCTGACAGTTGCGACGCGTCCGGGCGCCGTCGGGGCCAAGCAGCTCTTGATCGAACAGATCGTCGACTCGTTCAGAGTTAAGTAGGAAAAGGGCTGCAACGGACGGAAGCCGATCAAGGTTCTGATCAGAATTCGGTGAACATGAGCTGAAATAGCAGTTCACCTTGTGAGGAGGAGACCCCAGCATGAGACGGAGACGCTCCATCGCCTGGCTTTGCTATCGAGGCGCACTGTTCGCCATTGCCTTCGTGGTCGCCTTTGCCCAGCCTGCCGCCGGGACGGCGATAAACGCGCAGGAAAGCGACGAAGCCGGCGAGAACGGGGACCGGGACGCGCTGATCGCGTTGTTCGAGGCGACAGGCGGCCAGGGCTGGGTCAACAATCAGAATTGGCTGAGCGACAAGAAACTCAGTGCGTGGTACGGTGTCACCACCGACGGGAGCGGACGGGTAACGGGGCTGAGCCTGCGGGGAAACCAGCTGAGCGGCGAGATTCCGGCGGCGCTGGGCGCGCTCTCGCAGCTGGAACGGCTGGTGATCGACGACAACCAGTTGAGCGGTGAAATTCCGGCGGCGCTGGGCAGTCTCAGCAAATTGCAGTGGCTGGACCTCGACAGGAACCTGTTGAGCGGGCCGATCCCTGCGGCGTTGGGCGGGCTGCCAGTGCTGGAACGGCTGGACCTCTCGGGGAACCAGTTGAGCGGGCCGATTCCGGCCGAAATCGGGCGTCTTGCAAAACTGCGTACGCTCTACTTCGATGAGAACCAGCTGAACGGGCCGATCCCGCCGGAACTGGGCAACCTGGTCCAATTGCGGACGATGTTCATGGAAGAGAACCAGTTGAGCGGGCCGGTCCCGCCCGAACTGGGCAATCTCGCGCAGCTGCGGGCGCTCTCGCTCGAGGAGAACGATTTGAGCGGGCCGATCCCGCCGGAAATAGGCAACCTGGCGCAACTGCGCTCGCTCAATCTGTCTGAAAGCGGCCTGAGCGGGGAGGTCCCAGCGGCATTGGGAAACCTTACCGAGCTGCGCTGGCTTTATCTGGACGAAAGCGAACTGAGCGGGCCGATCCCGCCGGCTCTGGGCAACATCACACAGTTGCGCTCGCTGCTGCTGAGCAATAACAACCTGAGCGGGTCGATCCCGCCGGCGCTGGGAAAGCTTGTCCTGTTGCAGAGTCTGCATTTGGATGGAAACGGATTGAGCGGGGAGATTCCGTCCGAGCTCGGTAACATGACCCGACTTCGGGAGTGGCAGATTGGGGGAAATCAACTCACGGGCTGCATTCCGGCGAGTTGGCGTAGCGCCGCATCGATCGACGGCGACGGGGGGAGTCTTCCCTTCTGCGTTTCGCCGGCGGCCCAGGAGCCGGTCATGCAGCCGGCATTTGGCTTGAGCGGCGATCTGCTGCTCGCCCTGTACCAGGTTGCCCTGCGCAGTTTCAGGCACCAGGCCCTGCAGGACCTTGACCGGCCGGCGCTCACCTCGCTCTACAATGCAATGGGCGGCGAGGGCTGGGTCAATGACGGGAATTGGCTGAGCGACAAGCCTCTGGGGACATGGTACGGCGTCACGACCGATATTCACGGGCGCGTCGTGCAGCTGGACCTGCGCGGGAACCAGCTGAGCGGATCAGTTCCGACGTCGATCGGACAGCTCACGAATCTGGACAGGCTGGTGATAGATGACAACCAGATAACCGGCTCGATTCCGCCGGACATCGGCTACCTTACCCACTTGCGAACGCTGGACCTGGACACAAACCAGTTGACCGGTCCGATCCCGCCGGAGTTGGGCTTTCTCGTAAAGTTGGAACGGCTGGACCTTTCAGGCAATCAGCTGAGTGGGCCGATTCCGGCCCAACTGGGCAATCTGATCGCGTTGCGCACCCTCTTTCTGGATGGGAACCGGCTGAGCGGCCCGATCCCGCCGGAACTGGGCAACCTGACCGAGCTGCGCACGCTCTACCTTGAAGAGAACCGGCTGAGCGGTTCGATCCCACCGGAACTGGGCAGCCTGGTCCAGGTGAGTCTGCTCTCGCTTGAAGAGAACAGTCTGAGCGGTCCTATTCCGCCGGAGCTGGGCAAACTGGCCGAGGTGCGCACGCTGATGCTCGATGAAAACGAGCTGAGCGGCGCGATCCCGCCGGAACTTGGAGAGTTGGCACAAATCCAGGTGCTGTACCTGGATGAGAACGAGCTGAGCGGCCCGATCCCGGCTGAATTGGGCAGCCTGACGCAGCTGAGTACGCTGTTTCTGCAGGAGAATGCGCTGAGCGGGACGATTCCGGCGGAGCTGGGCAACCTGAAATGGCTGTTTCTGGACGACAACGAGTTGAGCGGTGAGATCCCGGCGGAATTGGGCGACCTCGCCCAGCTGCAGGGAGTGAGCCTGGCAGGGAACTTGCTGAGCGGCTGCCTGCCGGTGGCCTGGAGCAGAATTGCCCACAGCGATCTTGGTGAGGTTGGTCTGCCCTTCTGCGCCGAATAGGGGGCTTTCGAGCGGGAGCGGATTCCGAGCAGAAAAGAGAGAGGCGGGTGGCGTCAACATTGCCGCTCGCCTCTTTTTTTGCGCGATGTAGGGTACTCAGAGTTCGGCTGGCTCGCGTTCGGCCTGCGGCGCCGGTGAACGCGGGGAAGCGCCGTTGGCGGAGGCGCTGCCATTGGTATAGAGCGGCGGGACCGGCGTGATGACGGGCGCAGGTTCGGGCATGGAGGGTTTTTTTCGGAAACGGCCTGATTTGAGACGGCGGGCCGCGGCCAGGACGAGGACCAGCAGCGCGAGGCCGCCGACCAGAGGCAGATAATGGAGACCCAACTCTACCTTGCGCACGACTTCGCTGGCCTGGTAGCCGATGAGGACGAGCACCACCACCCAGATCAGCTGGCCGAGGAAGACAATCGGGAACCAGCGGCGGAACGGCACGCGTGCCAGGCCGGCGGCGATAAGCGTGGGGGTGGCGAGCACGGCGACGAATTTGGCGAAGAAGAGGAGCTTGGGCGCGTGCAGCTGCATTTCGGTCTGAAGCTGCTCGATGTGATGGCGGCGGAGACCGAGCCAGCGTCCATAGCGGAGGATGCGCTCCTCGGCGTGCATATAGCCGAGCATGTACCAGAACGTGTCGGCGATGGCGCTGCCGACGAGGGCGCAGAGCATGACCAGGGGCAGGCGCATATATCCGAGCGAGGCGGCGACGGCTGCCAGAAGGGTGACGACCGGCCCTTCAATGACGACGAGAAGGACAAGCAAAGGGTAGCTCCAGAAACCCCACTCCTGGAGGCCCTGGCTGCGCAGAAAATCCATAATCGTAGCGAGCAGATCGGCAATTGCGTTCATCTATGCGACGGTCGTCCTGTTTTCGTCGACCTCTGCAATCCACCAGGTCAGCACATCGAGTTGGCGGACAAAGTGGAGCAGAGGCGCGGTGTCGGGCAGCAGAATGCGATGGGCCTGGGCGATCCAATTGCGTTCGAACGCTGCCGCCGCGGGCTGGAGCGGCCAGGGCGTATGGTGGATCTCAGCGCAATGGATACGCCCGCGCCGGTCAACACTGTACAAGCAGTAGCGCTCGACCAGCCACTGATCGAGCGAGCCCGGGGCCGCGTGATAGACCGGGCCTGTCGGGCGGTAGAGGGCCCGGAAGTCGGCGTCCGGCGCGCCTGTATGGGTGCGGCTGCTGCAATAGCGAATGCCCTCAACGTCACGGCGGCAGTTCATCTGCGCCCGAAAATAGGGCAGATGATAGAATCTGCGGGCGAATGCGACGGCCAGGGGGTTGCTCGCGTCGAGACTGAAGAAGAATACCCCTGGCCGTGGATCTTCAGCGTTACTCCTCTTTACGTAGGTGCGGACATTAAGTTCCGGGAAAGAGGAAAACCAGGGTATTTCGGGCAGGGAGCGGGGGCGGACGCCGCACATGCGGAAGGGGACGAGCGAGACCCAGGCATCGCCGGCATAGGTGTCAAGCGCCAGGCCGGGGGGCAGCAGTTGGGCGACGTGGGCGGCGGGAACCGGCCAGTGCGCGAAGAGCAGGTCCTGCCAAGACTGAAAGATCAGCCAGGGACGTTCGGGTAGAGGCCAGGGGCGATGTTCCTGACTGGTAAGGATGTCGGCGGGGTTGGCGAAGCTGCCGCGCGGCCAAAGCGCGGCAGGCGAAAGTCTGTTCATTGGTCCTTTCCAGGGGACAGCAACTGAATCGAGGCAAAGCGGCCCGGTGCGCCGCGTGCTAGTCGGCCGGCGTCGGCCCCTGTGATACAGGTGCGGGGCCTGCATCCTGTCGGGGCTGCGTGCGAATGACGCGCAACCGGTAGTTGATGAAGACGTCGGCGCCCAGCACGAAGAAGAGAATCGATCCCTGGAGGACGCCGGAGACCGCGGCGGGCAGCCCCATCGTGATCTGAAGCTGATCGCCGCCGGTGCTGAGGCCGGCCAGCAGGATGCTGACGAGCAGAATGGCCCACGGGTTCAGTTTTGCCAGCCAGGCGACAATGATGGCGGTGAACCCGTCGCCGACCGCGATCCCATTCTGGAGGCGGTGGCCGACGCCGGCGACCTGGCTGAATCCGGCCAGCCCGGCGACGCCGCCGCTGATGCACATCACCAGCAGGACGTTGCGGGCGATATCCATGCCGGCGTAGCGGGCGGCGACCGGGTTCTTGCCGATCACTTTGATCTCCAGCCCCCACTTGGTGCGGTCGAGGACGAGCCAGATGAGGAAGGCGACGATGATGGCGATAATGAGGCCGTAGTGAACGCGGCCGAGGTCGATGGGAAGACGGGGCAGCCAGGCATGCTCCGGGAATTTGGCGCTGCCGGGGAAGCCGAAGCCTTCGGGGTCCTTCCACGAGCCGGTGTAGAGGTACTGCATCCACAGGAGGGCGACATAGTTGAACATCAACGTTGTGATGATCTCGTTGACGCGCAGAGCGGACTTGAGAAAGGCGGGGATAAGCCCCCAGATGGCGCCGGCGGCGAAGGCGGCGATGATCATGAGGGGCAGGAAGGCCCACTGGGGCAGACCGCCGATGAGTTCGGGCAGGAAGAGGGCGACCCAGGTGGCGGCGATAACGCCCCATACAAATTGGCCTTCGGCGCCGATGTTCCAGAACAACATACGAAAGGCGATTCCGACCGACAGCCCGGTCAGCATGAGCGGGATCGCGCGCAGGATCGTCTCGCTGATATGGTAGCGCTGGCCGAAGGCGCCGGCGGCCATCGCGGCGTAGGTCTCGAATGGATTGGCGCCGAAGATCCAAAGCAGAATGCCGCTGAAGATGAGCGCCAGGACCAGCGCGATCAGCGGAAAGGTAAACTCACTGTGACGGGGACGGTCCAGTCGTCTTTCGAGAACGAGTTGCATAACGGTAACTCTTCATACCACCTTTACCGGTTATCCGCCAACCGCAGGCGCGCCAGGGTTGTCTCCGGCTCCCACACGCCTATTTCGACAGTCGGGGTCAGCGTCTCCAGGTCGTAGACGACCAGGCGCAACTGGTATTCTCCTGCCGGCAAATCGTCAGGCAATTCAAGCATGGTACGGAAATCGATCTCTTCCTGCGACCACCATTCACCCGTAGGAAGCTTCAGTCGATTCCTCGGAACATAGTCCTCTTGATATGCCCTAACACCTTCATAACTATATAGGCGCAGCGATAACGAATAATCAACTTTCATTCCAGGATCGGTCTGCCACCGCAGGACTATCCACAGTGGCCGGTCCCGTCCCAGGTCGAGCAACTGCCGGGTTGACAACTGCTGCGCACCTTGGCCCAGGCAAGCCCTCGCAGCGCAATGCCCCCATCGTACTTTACGTTCAGAGACTCCGGTTCATAAGAGGTCCACGGACTGTCCAGCGAGATGTCAGTGAAGCTGTGAATTCGAACATCAGAGTACTGCTCACTACCCAAATATCGTCCATACTTGCCCAGGAGGAAAGCAACCAGCCTGGCATCATACCCAATCCAGGATGGACCGCGGAGCCACTCCACAACTTTCACTGTGGACAGTTCCTCACTTCCCTTTAGCACCGATTCGACCTCTTGTGCCAATTCATGGGGCTGCACGTACGGGTCGAACAGATGGAGCTGCGCCGCACCCTGATACAGATATTCATGACCAAAATCAGAGTATCTGGGAAACAGAAAGACCTCATCGGCCCTGGATGTATGTGCCTTCAGCGCTTGCTGCACTTCCATCCATGGCCAAAGTAATTCGCACGCACTTCGGGAGCATTCGCCCACTTATGAAAATACGTTCTGTACGTGACAGTTCCCTGGACCAGAATCGCAACACTGATGACAAGACCCGCCGCAATGGCCGTCCCAGTCCCTTTTTTGGGGAAAACCCGCTTCCGCAGATACCTGAGCGCCTCCCAAATGCCCATTCCCATAATCAGATAGACGGCCGGTGCTGCGCCGAGCATGCGCATGGTGTTGGGCGGCGCCCCGCCAGACAGGAATGCCGGGAAAATCATCGTCACCAGCCATATCAGCAGCAGTCGGTTGACAGGCCAGCGCCAACGCCAAACCGCCATGCCCAGGCCAAACCAGAAAAACACGGCCTCCGCCGGGTTCAGCATCGGCTGACCAGCATAGTTTTGCCGCCAGTGAGGGTCTCCGCCCAGACCAAAAACTGAAAGATGTTTCCATACATTGATCAGTAAGGCCGCCAGCGGGTCCCCCCGACTACGCGCAGGATCGAATATCGACAGGTTGTTGCTGCGCAGGAAAAAGTGTTCGGGATGCAATGCATAATGGACGAGCAGCGGCCCAGCCACCAACCCGGCAACGCCCGCAAACAGGGCTGCCCAACGCAGCTCGTTGCGCACCTTTTCCCAGGTGATAGGACACAGATACGGTAGCAGGCTCAAACCTAGGGAACGTCTGAACAAGTCCACATGTGGTGGATTGAGATGAATGGTGGGGGAAGCGGGAAGATTTTCAACCGGCCTGGGCTGAGTCAGCAGGCAGTTGCCGTGCTGAGGCAAGCCTGTTTGCGCCTCAAAACGGCTCGGCGGCGGGCCTGTCGCCGCTATCAAGTGATTGCGGCGCACGACTCCCTTTGTCACACCGCCAAGTGGCGCTCGGCTGTCATCAAGTTGGCCAGCCCCAGCAGAAACGTCAGCCGTTGCGTGTTCTTGGCCAGGCCGCGATAGCGCACCTTGGCATAGCCGAAGCGCCGCTTCACCTGCAGGAACGGATGCTCCACCTTTGCTCTGACCGACGCCTTACGCTTCTCGGCCAACGCCTCCTCGCTTTCAGACGGCAGTTGCCGCCGTCGCCCAGGCCTCAGCGCCACATGCCACTCTACATCCAGCGCCCGCATCTCCGCCCGCTTGGCCACGCCCCTGATAGCCAGCGTCGCCCCACACCTCCTTCTCGCCTCCGTGCAACAGGCGCGACGCCACGGTCACGTCATGCACGTTCGCCGCTGTCGTCGCCACGCTATGTACGATTCCCGTCTCAGCGTCGGCGCCGATATGCAGCTTCATCCCAAAATGCCACTGATTCCCCTTCTTCGTCTGATGCATCTCAGGGTCGGCGTCGCCGCGCGCGATTCTTCGTCGTCGACGGCGCCTCGATGATGCTGGCATCGATGATCGTTCCCTCCCGCAACCGCACTCCCTGCGACTCCAGATGACGATTGATCTCCTCCAATAGAACCGACCCCAACTCGTGTCTCGCCAGCAGATGACGAAAGTTCAGTATCGTCGTCTCGTCCGGCAGCGCACCCGACAACCGCAGCCCCACAAACCGTCGCACCGACTCGACCTCGTAGAGCATATCCTCCATGCCGGATCGCTCAGGTTGTAGAACAACTGCACACAGTAGATGCGCAGCATCACCGACAACGGATACGGCCGCCGCCGCGTCCCGCCTTGGGATAGTGCGGCCAGATACGCGCTTCCAGCCGACGCCACGGAATCAGACCATCCATCCGCTCCAGGAATATCTCCCGACGCGTCTTGCGTTTCTTGCTTTCGTATTCCAACTCCCCAAATGTCGGCTGCTCCATTGTCCTCTTCCCCCATTTTCCTGTCGCACGCCCACTATTGCAGTATTATGCCACAATCAATCAGACTTGTTCAGAGTATCCCTAGAAAAACAAATAGAATAGGCGCAATACGCGCGGACGTATAGGTATAGGGCAACAACCCTGCGCATACGCCAGCCAGCGCGACCCGCCGCCAGCTTCGCTCACGCCATCCCCACCACAGCAGCCCCAGACACAATGTGAGAAGCAAAGGCGTTAGAATAACGTCACTGTACGATGACCGCCCCTGGACCGTTTGACCGACGGAAACAGCCATCGCCCCAGCGCCAACACCCCCAACCAGCAGGCCGCGCCACGGGCTAGCCCGTCCGCCCTCTCCATCCCGCCCAAACAGCAGACGGCCCAACCAGAAGACGGCAAAGACCATGCCCGCACTCCCCAGCGCCGTCGGAAAATGCATTGCAAACAGTGTGCGCCCAAACAACAATGTAGACAGAGCCAGCGCATAGATGGTCCAAGGCTCTCTTCCTGTATGCACCACTTCCGTGAAAAAAATGGCATGCTTGCCTTGCAATACACCAAGGGCGGCCAAGCCCTCCCTGTTTTCATCACCCACAAGTCCCGGCGGCAGCTCATCCAATCGCTGCAGTCGCAACAGGACGACGGCAATCGCCAGCGCAACAAGGATTCCCCAGGCCACCAACCTGAATAGGGAACGCTCCTCAATCTGCAACCTGCCGATTCGGATCGACCGTTGTACAGAAAACGTTGTGTCAGACATGTCGTTCTAATTTCGCCTCATTTCCGATGCTGCGTTCACACAGATGGTCTGCATACCGCACCTCCAGGCAAAGGGCTTGCCTGACTACAATTTACGGAACTTCCACCAACCGCACGCGTGCCAAAGTTTTCTCCGGCTCCCACACTCCTAATTCGACAGTCGGCACTTGCGTCTCAAAGTCGTAGATCACCAGCCTCAACTCGTATTCGCCCGACGGCAAATCTGCTGGGAATTCAAGCAGGTGCAGAGTATTGACCGGTTCCTCTTGCAACCAGTTGACTGTTGACTGATGCGTTCGGTCCCGCAGAACACCATCCTCCTGGAACGCCCTCCATCCCTCGGAATTGTACAGACGCAAAGAGAACGCATACTCTTTGTCGAGCTCCGGCGTTCGCTGCCATTGCATCGCCATCCACGTCGGGCGGTCACGTCCCAGTTCGAACGGGCGCTGCGACGACATCTGCGCCGGGCCCTGGCCGAGCGCAAACCCTCGCAGCGCGATGCCGCCGTCGTAGTCGACTGTCAGCGGCTCAAGATAGTCGTAGAATGTCCAGGGGGGAATCCAAATCAATGTCAGTGTAATTGTGAACGTGATAGTTAGGGTGCTCTTCGCTGTCTTGATACCGCCCATACTTGCTCAAAAGAACGGCGAACTGTTCGGAGTCTTCACCCAACCAACTTTCGCTGGCCTCCCAATCCACAACCTTCACCAGCGATACATTTTCGGTGTCATGCAGCGCGGTTCTGACTTGCTGCGCCAAATCGGGGGCGCCAGGATGGAAGAAATGGACTGCCGCCGCGCCCTGGTAAAGATATTCGAATTGCAAAAGAAAGTGATGAAAGAAGGTAGGGACCAGGTAGACCGTACTCATCTCTGACGGCTGCTCAATCAGGGCCTGGTTCAAATCCAGCCAGGGTTGGGGCAAAAACCAGGGTGCCTCGCCTACAACGTCCCAATTTTTAAAATAGGTTTGGTAAGTAAACACACCTTGAACCAAAATAAGGCTACTTACCGCGACGCCCACGGAAGTAGCGCCGAAGGGCGCAAACCTGGAGGAAGGCGCTCGATCACGAAACGAAAAGTCTCCCACATACCTACAGCCGCGAGCAAATAGACAGGAGGCACAGCACCCATCATCCGCAGCAAGTTCGGTCCATCGGTTTCCGCCAGCATTGACGGCAGGAGCGTAACCAACAGCCAGAGCAGCAACAGGCGATAGACGGCGCCAGCTTTCCAGCGCCGCACGGCCACGCCCACGCCCAACCAGAAGAAGACCGCCTCCCATGGCCTTAACAGCTGGTCGCTCCAAAAATCGAAGGCAAACCTGTGGTTCCAGAGATTTTCCACCAACGCTCTCAATACAGCTGCTGGACCCTGATCGGAGCCGAAAAGGAGAGGTCCTTGGTGCGCTGAAAAAAATGTTCGGGATGCAGAGCGAAGTGGACGAGAATCGGCGCCGCCACCAGGCCGGCCACAACCACGAAAAGAATTGTCCAAGGCGCGGCAGCCCGCACTTTTTCTCTGGTGAAAGCACGAACCGGCAGCAGAAGGCTCAGACCGAACGAGAGAAACAGAATTGGCGTAAAGCGCGCTGCAGTATAGGTGTACGCGGTCAATCCGGCGCACAAGCCAGCCAGCGCGAACTGCCACCAACTCCGTCGCCTCCAGCCCTCCCAAAGCAGGACCATACTCAGGCAAAGGAACAGCGGGAAGAAAGAGGTCCTGAACGCCATTCGTGCAATCCCCACATTTTCTTCGGAGACCGCCAGCAGCCCGGCCGCAATACCTCCTACAACCAGGCCGCGCCAGGGGGTGGATTGCCCGCCTGTGTCTCGTCCGAAAAGAACAGTCCCCAACCAAAAGACGGCAAGAACGGTAGCCGCGCTCGCCAGTGCCGTCGGTAGGCGTAACGACAACACGCTTGGGCCAAAGAGAGAAGTCGTCAAGGCGACCGCATAGACTATCATCCCTTCGGTTTCGCCATTATCAGGAAAGTAAACCGCGTGTTCTCCTTGCAGTACACGGAGAGCATCCGCTCCATGCGCCGCTTCATCGTAGTGGATTCCCCTCGGACTCTCGTTCAGGCGATGTAAGCGGAGCGCCGCAGCTGTAACCGTCAATGCCAACAGGACCCCACATGCAACTAGGAGGCGAAAACGGGCGTCTCTTGACCGGATCCGTTGACCTGTACTACTCGAAAACGAATTAGGAACTCTGTTGGAATCTTTATTCATCGAAACGCCAGCTGTCAGTAAGAATGGTGATTCGCTCTCCTAGGCAAGCGCCAGCACGTCCAAGCCGGCAATCTGGGACACGCTCGTTCTCTCGGCCGCCCGCAGAGGCGATCAACCGAACGCGATTGGGTCTCCCAGGCAGTACACTCAGAATGTTGACTTCGCGAACATCTGCCTTACCTTCATTGCGCATCTGCCAACCGCAGCCGCGCCAGAGTCGTCTCCGCCTCCCACACGCCGATCTCGACAGTCGGTACCTGCGTCTCCAGGTCGTAGACGACCAGGCGCAACTCGTAATCTCCTGCCGTCAAATCTTCCGGTATTTTGAGCACGGTCAGGAAGTCGACCGTTCCCTCCTCCCACCAGTCACGCGTAGTAAAACCTACCCGGTCTCTGAGAACAACGTCCTCTTGAAATGCTCTTTCACCGGCATCATTGTATAGACGCAAGGATATCGAATAGTCTACATCCAGTTCGGGAGCGGTCTGCCAGCGCGTGGCTGTCCACATTGGCCGCTACCTTCCCAGTTCGAACAGCTGCCGCGATGGCATCTGCTCCGCACCCTGAATCAGTGCCAGCCCTAGCAGGTCAACGCCGCCTTCGAATCTCACGGTCCGCGACTCGATTTCATAGAGTGTCCACGGACCGGTCCAGAGAGGGGGCGCCGTAATTGTGCACTCGAAAATCGTTGTACTCCTCGCTGCCATGATATCGTCCATACTTGCTCAGGACAAATGCAAGGAGCTCGGAGTCATGCAAGAGCCAGAAGGCGTCGCCGGTCCACTGCAGGACCTTCACAGTGGACAATGGCCCACTCTCCCTTATCACTGACTCGACCTTTTGCGGGAGTTCGGGCGCGCGCGCGTCGATCAGACGGATCTGCGCGGCACCCTGGTACAGGTATTCGTAACTGTAATCGCCGCCGCCGTGCGGGATCAGGTACAACGTATCGTCCTGGGACGGCTGTGCGTTCAGCGCCTCGACCATTATTGTCCATGGCGCGAAATATTTTCAAGCATTTCGGGGGCAACCGCCCACCTGTAGTAATAGGTGCGGTAGGTGACGATTCCCTGAATCAGTATCGCAACACCGATTACAGCGGCTGCGGTGGTGGCCGCCCTTGCCCCATTCTGGCGGAAGTACCTCTCCTGCAGAAATCTGAACACTTCCCACACGCCCACACCCGCAATCAGATAGACTGCTGGGCCGCGCCCAAAATGCGCATGGAATTGGGAGGCCCGTCT
>CBDCLG010000021.1:0-45269 GCA_965218625.1 Caldilineaceae bacterium
CCGGCGCCGTGCGCTACCCGATGACGATTAGGACCGCGTCCTGCTCGACGCTCTGTCCGGCGCTCACCTCCACTTTGCGCACGACGCCGGAACGCACAGCGCGCACCTCGTTCTCCATCTTCATCGCTTCCAGGATCATGAGCGGCTGATCTTCGATGATCTCATCTCCATCCTGCACCATAACCTTGACGATAAGGCCCGGGATCGGCGCGCGGATGGTCAGGTCTCCCTGGGGCAGGGCAGGTCCCTCTCGCCCCCCGTGCAGCCGCCGCGTCCGTTCATCCTCGACCTGGACGCGGAACTGCTCGCCCCGCAGTGTGACATCGAAACTCTGCTGTGTCTCCTCAATAATCATCTCGAAACTTGCGCCGTCCAACAACAGGCTGTAGAGCTGGGAGACGCCGCTCTGGCGCAGGTCGACCGCGATCGGCTCGCCGTCAACCAGAATGCCGTCCTCGGCGATTTCAATTTCAAATGTGTGGTCGCCGACATCGGCAAAGTATTTCACCAGCGGCCTCCCATCCCTCCTTCGCGACCGGCCTGTTTCCACAGGCTGGCGGCGCTGCTCTCCTCGCGCCCGCCGATGTTGACGGCGCGGCGGCCCGCATCATGGGCCACGAGCGCAGCGGCCACCGCGGCGATTCGCGACTGCTCCGGGTCGGGATTGTTCCTGGCCACCAGCCGCCGCCGGTCCAGAAAACCGGTATCGAACGTGCCCCAGATGAACTCGGTGCTGTCCATAATCTCCTGGTGGAAGGGAATCGACGTTTTGATTCCGCTGATGCGGTATTCGTTCAGCGCCCGGCGCATGCGCAGAATGGCTTCGGCCCTGTTCTCGCCCCAGACGATCAGTTTCGCGACCATCGGGTCGTAGAAGAGGCTCACTTCGTAGCCCCGATAAAGCGAGCTTTCGACGCGCACACCCGGCCCGGTCGGTTCCTTGAGATAGGTTACGACGCCGCTGTTGGGCATGAAATTGTTGAAGGGGTCCTCGGCGGTGAGGCGGCACTCGATCGACCAGCCCTTGGGGCGGATATCTTCCGGGCGGTAGCGCATCCGGCGGCCTGAGGCGATGGTCAACTGCTCTTTGACAATATCGACTCCGGTTACAAATTCCGTAACCGGATGCTCGACCTGCAGCCGGGTATTCATCTCCAGGAAATAGAATTTTTCCTCGCCGGCGTCGAACAGGAACTCAATCGTGCCGGCATTCACATAGTCGACCGATTCGGCTGCGGCCACGGCAACCCGCCCAAGCTCCTGGCGGAGATTTTCGTCGACGGCCACGCTGGGCGCCTCTTCGATCAGCTTCTGGTGCCGCCGCTGGATCGAACATTCCCGCTCGCCCAGGTGGATTGTGTTCCCATAGCTGTCGGCCAGGATCTGCACCTCGATATGGCGGGCGCTGGAAATGAACTTTTCCAGGTAGACCTCGCCGTTGCCGAAGGCGGCGATCGCCTCGCGCCGCGCAGCCTGCAGGGCGCTGGTAAACTGGTTGGGATCGTGGACGACACGCATCCCTTTGCCGCCGCCGCCCGCGGTCGCTTTAATCATCAATGGGAACCCGATCTGCACGGCGGTCGTCTTGAGCTCCTCGTCGCGCAGGCCCTTGCTCGAACCGGGCACGAGCGGCACATTGTTCCTGGCAACGGTCTCGCGCGCTGTCAGTTTGTCGCCCATCTTGGCGATTGCGTCCGGCGACGGCCCGATAAAGGTGATGCCGGCGTCGGCGCAGGCCGCGGCAAACTCGGCGTTTTCGGCCAGAAAGCCGTACCCGGGATGGACGGCATCGACACCGGCTTTGCTCGCTACGTCGATGATCTTGTCGATACGGAGGTAGCTGTCGCGGCTGGGGGCGGGACCGATATGGTAGGCTTCGTCGGCGTAGCGCACGTGGAGGGCGGTCCGGTCCACGTCCGAAAAGACGGTGGCTGTGGCGATGCCCCGCTCTTCGCACGCGCGCAAGACGCGCACGGCGATTTCACCTCGGTTGGCAACCAGAACTTTCTTAAACATACGCGGGTCCTCAGATTCTTGCCTCTACTTCCGACGGCACGTTGTCACCTGACGGCGCTAAATCCCCTGACGGTGGACGCGCGCCTCTATCAGCAGCCGGTCGCAGGTGTACGGCGTGGGGGGAATCTCGCTACTCGTGTGCCAGGCGCCGAAGGCATCGTCACCCGGCGTGAGGAGCAGACGTCGAAAACTCCACATGGAAAGATCGACCGTGCGCCCGACCGGTGAGGTGAAGCTCTCCTCAACAATCGCCTGAACGGGCGCAAAGCCGGCCATGAACCGGGTCTCCCATGTTCCCTGCGGCAGAGTACCGTCGTTGCCGGGCGCGCACGCCACGCGCAGCGCGACGATTCCGCAGTCAACCACGAGCACGGCCATCTGTTCGGGACCGTATTGGATATCCGCCTCGATGATCTGGCCGGCGAAGGCGTAGAGAGCGGGGCCGATCTGCGTGAGACGGGGTTGCAGCGACTCCTTCTGCACGGCGTACCAGGGTTCAGGCCCCGGTTCGGGCAGCAGCACGCCGCCATCGAGCACTGCCGTGAGGGGCAGACCCTGTTGCAGGCGCGGAAAGCCCATTAACTCGAACTGCTCGGCGGACAACTCGAATTCGATTTGCGGCAGGCCGCGCGCTTTCCCCATCCGCGGCAGCGGCCCGCTTTGCGCGTCATCCTGCGCAGGGGGCGGGGCGAGCCCGCGTCCGGTTCGTCCTACCCCGGTTGGTCCCAGCGGCACCCGGTTCACAGGGGGATGTTCCCGTGTTTTTTAGGCGGAAGACGGTCGCGTTTGTTCTGCAGCATCTCCAATGCGTTGATCAGGAGCGGCCGCGATTCATGCGGCACGATTACATCGTCGACGAAACCGTTGGCGGCGGCGATATACGGGTTGGCAAAACGGGCTCGATAGTCGGCGACCAGGTCGTTCTTCCGGGTGTCGGGGTCCTCGGCAGCCGCGATCTCGCGACGGAAGATGACGTTGACCGCGCCCTCCGGCCCCATGACCGCGATCTCCGCCGAAGGCCACGCCAGCACGAGATCGGCGCCGATGTGGCGGGGGTTCATCACGCAGTAGGCGCCGCCGTAGGCTTTGCGCACGATCACGGTCAGTTTGGGCACCGTCGCTTCGGAGAAGGCGTAGAGCAGCTTTGCGCCGTGGCGAATGATGCCGCCGTGCTCCTGGTTGAGGCCGGGCATGAATCCGGGAACATCCTCCAGCACGACCAGCGGAATGTTGAAGCAGTCGCAACAGCGGACAAAGCGGGCCGCCTTCTGGCTGGCGTCGACATCCAGCACACCGGCCAGAAACGCTGGCTGCTGCGCCACGATGCCGATGGAGCGTCCGCCCAGGCGGGCAAAACCGACGATCACATTGCGCGCCCACTGCGCGTGCACCTCCAGAAACTGCCCTTCGTCGACGATGCGGCGGATGATCTCTTTCATATCATAGGGGCGGTTGGGGTTATCCGGGACGATCGAATCCAGTTCCTCATCCTGTCGCAGAAGATCGTCGGTGGAGGGAACGAAAGGCGGGTCCTCCATATTGTTGCTGGGCAGATAACTCATCAACTGCTGCACCAGGAAGAGGGCGTCCTCTTCGTTTTCGGCGGTAAAATGGGCTACGCCGGACCTGCTGCCGTGGATCGACGCGCCGCCGAGCTCCTCAAAGGTGACCTCTTCGTGGGTGACCGTCTTCACCACGTCCGGCCCGGTGACAAACATGTGGCTCGTGTCTTTAACCATGATGACAAAGTCGGTGATGGCCGGCGAATAGACCGCGCCGCCCGCGCACGGCCCCATAATGACGCTGACCTGCGGCACGACGCCGGAGGCCATGACGTTGCGGAAGAAGATCTCGGCATAACCGGCCAGGCTGAGCACACCCTCCTGGATACGGGCGCCGCCGGAGTCGTTGAGACCGATAATCGGGGCGCCGTTCCTCATCGACATATCGAGGATCTTGCAGATTTTGTCGGCGTGATGACGGCTGACGCTGCCGCCGAAGACGGTGAAATCCTGCGAGAACACGTAGACAAGACGGTCGTCGATTGTGCCAAAGCCGGTAACGACGCCATCGCCGGGGATGCGCTGCTTGTCGAGGCCGAAGTCGTGGCTGTCGTGCATGACCAGCGCGTCGACTTCGCGAAAACTGCCTTTGTCCAGCATCAGGTCGAGACGCTCGCGCGCGGTCGCTTTGCCCTTGGCGTGCTGGGCTTCAATGCGTTTGAGACCGCCGCCCAGTTTGGCCTCGTCCTTGCGCTCGCGCAGGTCGGTGATGCGGGGATCGATTGTCGAATCAGTCAAGACAGACTCCTCCATTCGGTCGCTTGTTGCCGGCGACCGGTATACGGGTTCTCTGTTGCGCCGAGTGAATGCCGTCAGCCGAGAGTGATGGTGCCGGTCAGCAGCAGCAGGCCGATCAGGACCGGCTGATGGACTACATAGATGAGCAGCGAGTGGCGGCCAAGTCGCTGCAATAGCGGAAACGGGAACACCTTTTCCAAGTTCGGCAGCGGCCACTGACGCACACCCCCTTGATAGAGGATGGCGCCCAGAAAAAGACCGATCAGAAAGACGGCAAACCAGTGCACAAACGGGAAATAGTCGGCGAAATAGTAGCCGGGCGGCTCGATGCCGAGCGGGACCAGCCAGTAGACGCCGGCAGGCGCCTGCACGTCCAGGTATATCAGCAGATAGCTGAGCCCGTACATTACGCCCGCCGCCGCCAGGATCAGCCAGCTGTAACCACGTTCGCCGCCACTTCCATCCGTCCGATCTCCGGCGGCGGCAAGCTTCAAGAAGGGAACTGAACAGATAATCGATGTCCCGATCAGATGCAGCACGCCGAAGTCGATACGGCCAAAGCCGCCCACGCGCATGACCACGGTGAAGATCAGGCCGATGCCCAGAACGTGCAGGCCCCGGCGCACGATCTTCCAAGCCATGCCTTCGGCTGAGCCGCGCGCGGCCAGCGCCCGGCTGTAACTGAGCACGACCGAGACGCCGGACAGGGCGATAAACGAAATGGCAGTGAAGCGCTGGAAGTAGAACCAGAAGCCCTGATGCAGTACGATCGGCATGCCGCCATAAGCGCGCAGGTCGTACACCAGGTGAAAGATGATCATGGTGATGATGGCGACGCCGCGCCAGCTGTCGACCTCCCAGATGCGCGCGCGCACGGGCGTTGTCCTGGACGCGTGCGCCGCGCCGGCGATTTCCGGCCTTTTGTGCCCAATCGAGTGAAGTCTGTTAAAGGCGTAGCGGATTTGAAACAATTCTTCCTTCCTGCGAAAATCAGAAAGCCTGCCGCCCGAGCCGGTCTTCCCGCCACACGGAAAACCGGATTGCAGAGGTTACAAATGACACTACGCTCAGAAGGCGAAGCGGTAGCGCATTGGGACATTATAACGCATAACGCGGTACCGGCACTCCCTGACCCGAAGGCAACGCGCGCAAACTAAATCGGCATCGAACGGTTTGCGCACCAGCCGGCTCCGCTTCAGCAGATGACGGCGACGGGGGGGAAGAAGGCGCAGGGGGCGCGACCGGGCGTGGTTCGTGGTCATGCCATTGGTTCAATCGGTATAGCATTCACAGAATCAGGCAGGAGATCCCTGGCAAATTGAGTCGAGCGGATAGACGCCATCGCGGCGCCGAACCACGGGAAACCGAAGACAATTCCCGCAATGCGCATTCCCCGCCACCCAAGTGGATAGTCAATGCGCGCGCGGCTCTGTCCGGCCAGCGCGTTGGCCACTGCATAGAGTATTACGGCTCGGCGGCGAGCACGATGCCGCTCGCCCGCCGGCTGATCGAAACAGGCGGCGACGCGGCCGCGGGCGCGGTGATCATCGCCGACGAACAGACGGCGGGTCGCGGCCGGCTGCAGCGCAGTTGGGACGCACCGCCCGGACGCGGGCTGCTGGGCAGCTACATTTTGTGCGGCGATCTGCTGCCGGAGCGGCCGTCGCTGGCCGTTATGCTGGCGGGGCTTGCCGCGCTCGACGCGCTCCGCCACTGCTGCCCGCAGGGGGATGGGCGCTTCCGCCTGAAATGGCCGAATGACGTCATCGCCCTTGAACGCGGCGGCCCGGCGAAGCTTGCGGGCATCCTCGTCGAAACGGTCTTCCACCAGGATACGCTGGGCGGCGTCATTCTTGGGATCGGCATCAATGTAAACCAGCGGGCGGATGAGTTGCCGGCCACGCGCCGCGGCGGTCTCCCTCCCTCCAGCCTGTCAATGGTGTGCGGACAGCCGGAGATCGACAGAGGCGAGCTGCTGGCGGCCCTGTGCCGGGCGCTGGACCACCTGTGCGCGCCGGCCACGCGACCCCCTACGGAGGCCGTCCATGACCGCTGGGAACGCGCGCTGTTCGGCCTGGGCGCGGTCGTGACTGCGCCGGGCGCGACCGGGCCGGTACGCGGTCGCGCGGCCGGCACGACGCCCGACGGCGCGCTTCTGGTGCACACCGACGGCGGCGGCGCGCTCGAAGTCCACTCCGGTGACGTTACATTCGAATGGAACAGCGCGTAAGTCCGCCGCTTAGCCCTGGCAGACAAAGCATTGGTTATCTCCGGCGCAGCAGGTATGATTGAAGTGCAGACGCGTCTACCGACTCTCGATTCCTGCATAGCCCGCTTACACCTTATGAATCTCTCCTTTAACACACCGGTCCGATTTCAGCTGGCGCAGACGCCCGAACCGCGTCTTACGCCTCCTGGCCGCCCGCGCGTCATCGCACGGGCGCAGCGGCACTGGATGGCGCTCCTGATCCTGCTAGGCTTCGGTTGGCGTATGATCGGCCTGACCGTGCAGGGCCTCACGCCGGTCGAAGAGAAGACGATACAGCTGTCGACGGGCACGCTGGATGAAGCGTTTACGGTCCTGATCGCGCCGGAGCAGAGCGGGACGTTCTACTATCTCCTCATGGGTCCGTGGCTGGAGATTTTCGGCGCCACTCCATTTTCGCTGCGTTATGCCTCGGTGCTGTTCAGCATGTTTGGCTTCGTGCTGATGTGGCAGGTTGCCCGCCGCATGGTCCCGACGGTCGGCGGCTCGCTTTTGCGGAATCTTCCGCTCCTGTCGACTCTCTTTTTGGTCGCCAATCCATATCAGCTCTGGTACAGCCAGGAGGGGGGCGTCTTCGTGCTGGTGGTGGCGCTGGTGCTGCTGTCGAGCTGGAGCTGGCTGCAGGCGATGTGGTACAGCGGATTCTGGCGCTGGGTTGGCTATCTTCTGGTCACCGCGATATCGGTATACACGCACCTGAGCACGGTACTGCTCCTGCCCGTTCACCTTGTCTGGTTTCTGCTGGCCAACCCGCTCAACCGGCAACGCTGGAAGGGGTACGGAATCACCCTTGTCAGCTTTGTGCTTCCGGTTATACCGCTGACTCAGTGGGGCTGGCGCAATTTTGTCGGCGGCGACAACCCGTTCAGCCAGGGCGGCGGCCTGGTCGACAGCATCCTCGGCAGCCTTCCCCTCATCCCCATGAAGGAGCTGGCCCGCATTCTGCTGGTCAAGCACTCGCAGGGCGTTATGGAATCGGGATCTCATTTCTTTCTGATCCCGATCTTCTTTCTGGCGTTGACCGGGCTGCTGGTGGGCTATACCGAGTTCGGGGGCCGGATTGCGAACGTGGGCATGTTGGCGGCCTGGCTGATTCTGCCGGTGCTGCTGGTTTTCGCCGTCAGCCTGCTCGCGCCGGTTCTCGTTAAACCGCCGCCCGCAGACGGCGCAGCTGCCACGCGTGTCGGCAGCGTCATCTGGATTGCGCCGGCCTTTACGATGTTCCTGGCGCTGGGCGCGCAGGTGATGCGCCGCGCGTACGGACGGCTGGGAGGCTGGCTCTCGGTAGGGCTGATCCTGTTTGTGGTGGTGTTCTGGGCGTATCGCTGGTGGGACCAGGGGAAGCGCCCCATCAATATTCAGCTGGGCGCGGCGCTCCACTCTGATTTCGGGCCGTCCGATATGAGATGAGCGGCGGCAGCCACTGCGCGGCGTAAAACGCGCGAAACGAAGAGATGCCGCCGTTCGATCTTTTCGATAGTTACCTGGAGCATTCCAATGCATCAAGATCCGCGCAGGCGGGGCTGGAACGCCCTCTCCCGAACACAACAGATCGTCATCGGCATCATCGGGGTCCTGGTCCTGTATGCGCTTCTGTCCGGCGGCGGTTCCCTGGGACGGCTGAGCGATCCTTCATGGATCATTGCGTCCGCAATCATTATTCTGGTCGCCTTTCCCGTCCACGAGATGGCGCACGCGGCCATGGCCGTCCAACTCGGGGATGATACGCCGCGCATGCAGGGGCGCTACACCTTCAATCCCCTGGCCCACATCGATCCGTTCGGCGCCCTGCTGATCGTGTTTACCGGCTTCGGCTGGGCCAAGCCGGTACAGTGGAACCCCAACAATATCAATGTGGATGTCCGCGTCGGGACGGTCCTGGTCGCCGCGGCCGGCCCCGTCAGCAATCTGCTCCTGGCTGCCGTTGCCGTCTCCCTGTCTCGATTCGCCCAAATCTCCATTCTGGGAGATTTCCTCACATCCTTTGTCTTTATCAATGTCATCCTGTTCGTATTCAATATGATTCCGATTCCGCCACTGGATGGTTCCCACATCCTGTTCTCTCTTCTGCCCGGGGACAACTTCCAACTGCGCTACTTTCTGGGCCGCTTCGGTTTTCTCATTCTGCTGGCCACGATCTTCCTGGCGCGCGGCATCATCATGGTGCCGGTTAGCCTGATTTTCCAGTGGCTGTTTCGGGTTTTCGGGTAACGTCCCGCCGGTCCCTGGCCCGGCGTTCACGCAGTTCGTCCGCGGTCTGCCCGGCCGACAATGGACCCGCCCTTTCCCATTTGGGAGCATGGCGCTGATTGAGTATGATGAAGCAACAGAGTGCAGTCCGGCTCGACAATCGCAGGGCTTGGGCCAGCTGCCGAAAACCGGAAAAGAGGATGAAAGCGGGGCAGGCGGAGGCCCGCAGCTTGCGCAGGGTCGCCCGGCGCGTACGCCAGTTGGTGCGCGGGGTTACGGCTGCCGTAGCGGCGGAAGAGCTTCAAGCGGCAGCCGCATTGCTGCCGCCCGCCGGGCTGGAGCGCTTTCGGCGGATGCCGGTGGACGCCCAGCGGCACAGTTTGAACGTGCTGACGACACTGCAGCGCGCAGGATGGCATGATCCCCATTTGGCGGCGGCCGCGCTGCTCCACGACAGCGGCAAAATGGCGGCTGCGGCAGCCGGGCTGACGTTCAACGCGTGGATACGCAGCGCGCTGGTGCTGATGGAGGCGGTCGCGCCGGGACTCGCCGCCCGCCTGGCAGTAGATGACGCAAGCGGTGGCTGGCGCTATCTGCTGCATGTCCATCTCGAACATCCGCGCATTGGCGCCGGTTGGGCTGAAGCGGATGGATGCAGCCCGCTCACATGCTGGCTGATCGCCCATCACCAGGAGAAGACGGGGCGCCGGTTGAAGATGCGGGGCCGGGCGGTGGCCGGACAGCCGCAGGAGAACGCCGAGCATCGCGAACGGCTGCTCACGGCGCTGCAGTGGGCTGACGGCCGCAACTGACGGCCGCCCGCCGGCGGTACATGACTATTAGGCCGCGCTCACAAGGGAGCGCATCTGATTCCCAGGAAAACGACTCATGGCAGAGACAGCAGCGAAGATCACAATTCTCGGGCTCGACCTGATAGGAACCAGTATCGGACTTTCGTTGCGCAAGGATGCCGGCAACTACCAGGTCATCGGCCACGACCGCGAACCGTCGCGCATGAATCTGGCCAAAAAGCAGGGTGGGGTCGATACATCGACCTGGAATCTGCACCGCGCCTGCGACAACGCCAGCCTGGTCATCATCACCGAACCGCTGGTGGAGATGTCGGATACATTGCAGCATATCCACGAGGACCTCGCGGAGGATGCGGTCGTCTTCAGCATCGGATCCGTCATGCAGCCGGCGCTCAAAGTGGCGGCCGACAATCTGCCGCAAAACATCAATTTTGTGGTCGGCAGACCGGTGCACAACGACACGGGCAGCCAGCCGGAGCCGCGCAGCGATTATTTCGACGAATGCACCTTCTGCATCGGCTCGGCCCCGGGCACAAGTTCAAGCGCGCTGGAGCTTGTGAGCAATCTGCTGACGCGTCTGGGCGCGAAGCCGCTCTACATCGACCCGGTTGAACACGACGGCATCGCCGCGGCCGTGGAGCAGCTGCCCGAGCTGCTGGCCGCCGCCCTCTTCCAGACCGCGTATGGCGCATCGGGTTGGAATGAGAGCCAGAAACTGGCCGGCCGCCGCTTCGCGCGCAGCACGACGCTGGACGCGCTACCCGAGGAACAGGCTGCGGCGCTCTTCTCCAACCGCGACGCGTTGTTGCAGCGGCTGGACCAGTTCTCCGCGCTGCTGGATAGCTGGCGCACATACCTGGCCGCGGAAGATGCCAAGCCGCTGGAAGAGCAACTCGAAGCGCTGTTCGAGGGCCGCGCCAAGTGGGAGCGGGACGCCAAGCTGCGAGACTGGGACCGGCCGCAGGAAGGCAGCGCGCGCCCCGAAATCGGAGGCCTGGGTCAGATGCTCTTTGGCAGCTACCTGGTCAACCGGGCAAAGCAGCGCGACCCGGGGCGCGGCAATCGAGACAAATCTGGCAAGCGATAGAGCCCGCGCGGCGCTGGCAACTCTGCCGATTTGCATGGACGATCTGCATTGACGCGCCCCCCTGTGAAAGCTGGTCCCGGGTGCGCCCCGCACAGAGAATCCGCAGCCGGTCCGCCGGATCTCCCTCGATCTCTCCGGGCAGTCCGCTCCCCGGCCGGCGCAGGCCAAGCATTCCGAACTACGTGAGCAAGAGCCTCTTACTTTCCATTGTGAATATTCGATGGTTGTTGACGCTCTGGCACAGTTGCACTACACTGAAGTTCCGCCGCGTTCGCTGAACAGACAGGTCTTGCGCCGGCGGTCGAGCCCCATTACGGGAAGGAGCAGGGCAGATTCATGAAACGGAAGCAGCTGTTGGTCTTTGTGATAATTGCGTTCGCACTGGCGTTCACCTTCGGCGTCGGCGGCTCGCTCATCTATGCCCAAGGCCAGTTTTCCGGCTACAAGTCGACGATTCAGACCTACAACATGAGCGATACGACCGCCAATGTCATCCTGGCCTTTTACAGGCAGGACGGCAGCCTGGAAAAGACGCTCACCGACATCATCGAGCGCGACCGTTCCAAGATCTATTTCACATTGCCGGTAGCTGAGGGGTTCACCGGCTCGGTCGTGATCTCTTCCAATCAGCCGGTCGCCGCGCTCAGCAGCATGATGAACAGCGGGCTGACCGCCGGCGGGACCTACCTGGGCCGCAGCCAGGGCAGCACGACCGTCTACCTGCCTCTGCTGATGGCCAATCAGGACGGCGGCTTCAACAGCTGGTTCACGCTTCAGAATGCCAGCGCCTCATCCACGAATGTGACGGTGAACTACAGCGACGGCATCACGACCACGATCACGCTGGCGGCGCACGCGTCGCACAACTTTTATCAGAACCAGGAGCCGCATACGAGCAAGGTCTTCGCGGCCGAGATCACGAGCGACGAGCCGGTCGTCGCGGTGGTATTTCAGGAGGACGCCGGCTCGCTGGCAGCCTACAGCGGCTTCGCCGGCGGCGCGACGAATCCTGTGATGCCGGTGATCAATGCCAACAACAACGGCTTCAATACCGACATTCAGATTCAGAATACGGGCGACACCGACACCAGCGTCACCGTATCCTATATGCCTTCGGCAGCCGGCACCGCCTGCACCGAAACGCAGACGATCGCAGCCAATCAGACGGTAGAATTCACGGGCGGCGCGTTTGCGGACGGATCCAACTCGACCTGTACAGGCGGCGAGCGGTTCATCGGTTCAGCCCATGTTTCGGCCAACAGCGCCAGCCAACCCCTGGCAGCCGTTGTCAATCAGCACGTCGGCAGCGACCCCCTTACGCACTTCGCCGCCTACGGCAGTTTCAACCCGGACGACGCCACCAAGACGGTGCGCTTGCCCGCAATCATGGACCGCAACAGCGGCTTCTTCACCACCGTCAATGTGATGAACGTTGGCACGGCAGAGACAACGGTCGAGTGCAAATTCACCGACACCACCTACACGATCAGCTCGACGCTGCAGGCCAACGAGACGCTGACCGACCTGCAGGCAAGCAAGATCCAGGACGGCTATGTCGGCAGCGCTTCCTGCACAGCCAGCGCTGACGGCGCCAAGATCATCGCCGTGGTCAATCAGCTGAAGAGCGACGCGACCGACGACCAGTTTCTGGTCTACGAGGGGATCAACCAATGATAGGCGCGGGGATGGGCCGTTGCCCCGCATCCCGGAGTGGCACGGCGCCCGCCCGTCGTTGAAAGCGAAGGCGGCATGAGACGCCGGGCGTGGGTTCTTTTTCTGGCTCTGCTGGTCCTGGGGTGCAGACCCGGCGGCGAACTTCCCGGCGCAGCGCAGACCTCGCCGCAGCCGACGACCGGGCGGACCGGCGCAACCGCCAACCCTCTCGCAAATGGCGAACCGGCTGCGGATTCGCCAACGCCGCCGATCAAGACCACAGCCGATACGGGCGCGCTGACTGGCGTACTCCTGCTCAAGACGGAGGACGGCCTCAAGCCGGTCGTCGACATCAAGATCGCGCTCGGCAAACCGCTGAGCGACGACGAGGGGACCGAGCGAGTCGTCGCCTATGAACCGTCCACCGCGCCGGTCGCCTACACCGACGCCACCGGCCGTTTCGTGTTTGAGGAGCTCGAATCCGGCCGCTACGGCCTCATTCTCGACGTCGTCCTGAGTTCATTCCTTCTGTACAGGGAAGGGACGATCGACGCCATTCTCTTCGACATCACAGCCGGTGAAGTGACCGACCTGGGCCGCCTCGAATACGCGGAGTTGCCCTTGCCGCAGTCGTACAGATGACCACCGGCGGCAGCGTCGACGAATCTTCGCGCGACCTGCGCTGCTGCCTGACCGGCGGCTACTCGATCAACCCCTTGATGCGGAACGCGGTCGCCAGCCGCCCGATCCCTTCCGTGATCTCCTCTGCCGTGTTGTAGCCAAAACAGAGCCGCAGACAGTTGGTCCCGGACACGCCGTCCGGCGCAAAGGGCGGCCCGGCAAGATAGCCGACGTCGTACTCGTCCAGAATGTCGTCGCGCACGGCGGCCGCGTCCGCCCCTGCGGGCAGCTGCAACCAGACAAAAAGCCCGCCTTCGGGCCGGCTCCAACGCGCGCCGCTGCCGCTGAAATGCTCGTCGAGCGCCGCCAGCATCGCATCCCGGCGCTCTTTCTGAATATCGTTGATCTCCTCGATGTGGCTGTAGAGATGGCCGGTGGAATAGCGATGCACGGCCCACGAGCCGAAGGTGCTGACCGAGCCGCCGCTCTTTGCGCCTATCGCCCGCTCCAGAAACTCGCGCGGGCCGGTCATGTAGCCGATGCGCATCCCCGGCGCGATGATTTTGGAGAAGGAGGCCACGTAGAGCACGCGGCCGCTGCCGTCCAGCGAGTAGATCGACGGCTCGTCGGTCCCCTCGTAGCGCAGATCGACGTAGCAGTCATCCTCGACGATCGGCACGTCATACTGCCGCGCAAGCTGTACCAGGGCCTTGCGCCGCGCCAGGGTCATCGTCCAGCCCTGCGGGTTCTGGAAGGTCGGCACCGTGTAGATCAGCTTCGGCGGCCTGCCCTCGCCGCGCGCGCTGCGGATGACCTCTTCGACCGACGCCGGGATCATACCCTCCTCATCGGTCGCTACGCCGCGCAGGTCGGCGCGAAAGCGGCGCAGCGTATTGAGCGTGCCGGCGTAGACGAAGTCTTCGGTCAGGACGACATCGCCGGGGTCGAGCAGCGTTTCAGCGATCATGTGGATCGGCTGGCTGGAGCCGTCGCCCAGGATGATCTCCTCGGCCGACACGTTGATCGCCCTGTCGCGTTGCAGCTTGGCGGCGACGAACTCGCGCAGCGGCGTGTAGCCCTGGGGATGCGCGTAGTGTGAGAGATCGCCGCCCTCCTCCTCCATCGCCTGTCTCAGACCGTCGAGAAGCCCCGCCAGCGGCAGCGAACCCGGGTCCGGATAGGCGACGGCAAAGTCGTATTTGCCCCGTTTGCCAAAGCCCAGGCCCTTCGGCTCGGACGCGTTGCGGGCATACAGACCGGCATAGCTGAAGGTTGACATGTGCGTTTCTCCACTGAGGTGCAGGCGGGATCTTTCTGAGGATTGCGGTAGACAAAGCGTACCCGTCAACGGGCAAAATGGCAACTGAACGCCCTCCCGTGCGGTTGTGTGCGCGCCGCAAAACTGTGATAATGTGCATCCCGTTAGGCTGACATCGACAAGGATTCAAGGTTCAGACATGGCGACATTCGAGACCTCCAAACAGTTGATCGCCGAGGCGTCGCAGCAGCTGCCCGGCGGCGTGAACAGCAACTACCGCCTGGGAATCGCGCCGACGCCGCTGGTATTCGAACGCGGCGCGGGGCCGTACCTGTACGACGCGGACGGCAACCGGCTGATCGATTACTACCTGGGCATGGGGCCGATGATCCTGGGCCACAACCCGGCGCCGGTGCTGGATGCCGTGCAGGAGCAGCTCGGTTCGGGCATTCTATACGCCGGGCAGAGCCGCATCGAGCAGGAGGCGGCCAGGCTGGTGTGCGGCATGGTGCCCTGCGCTGAACGGGTGCGCTTCAGCTGCGCGGGCAGCGAAGTGGTGCAGGCGGTGATAAGGCTGGCGCGGGCCGCGACGCAGCGCGCGGTGATCATCAAGTTCGAGGGCCACTACCACGGCTGGATGGACAACATCCTGTGGAGCATCGCGCCCTCACCCGACGAATACGGCCCCGAGGAGGCGCCCGCGCCGGTTCCCGGCAGCGCCGGGCAGGACATGCAGGCCGGGCTGCACACGGAGGTGCTGCCGTGGAACAACCTGGAGCTGCTGGAAAAGCGTCTTGCGCGCGGGGACGTCGCCGCGGTGATCATGGAGCCGGCGATGTGCAACACCAGCACCATCTTCCCGGCCGCCGGCTACCTGGAGGGCGTGCGCCGCGCCTGCAGCGATACGGGGACGGTCCTGATCTTCGATGAGGTCATCACCGGCTTCCGCGTGGCGCCGGGCGGCGCGCAGGCCCATTTCGGCGTTACGCCCGACCTGGCGACCTTCGGCAAGGCGGTCGCCAGCGGTTTCCCCGTCTCCTGCTTCGCCGGCCGCGCCGACCTGATGGACCGCTTCGGCAGCGGCGAGGTGATGCACGGCGGCACCTTCAACGGCCATCCCGCCTGCATGGCCGCGCTCGTCGCGACGCTGCACGAGCTGGAAAGGCCGAATACCTTCGCCGCCCTCGACCGGCAGGGAACGCGGCTGATGCAGGGCATCCGCGCGGCGCTGGACGCGGCCGACGTTCAGGCCCGCGTTGACGGGTTCCCCCAGATCTTCCATGTGGGATTCGGCGTGGAGTCGCCGGTGACCGACTATCGCAGTTCGCTGCAGGCGGATAAGGAGCGGTATGTGCGCTTCACCGCGGCGTTGCACCACCACGGCGTGCGCGCGCTGGAACGGGGCGCGTGGTTCCTCTCCACCGCGCATACCGGGGATGTGATCGACGCCACCGTGGCCGCGGTCGCGTCGGTGGCGCGGCAGATCTGACTCAAATCTGCCTCAATCTTCGTCCTTCCAATAGAGCTCCTTGAGGCGGCGAATGTACTCCCGGTCGCGCTTCTCTACCGCCTCGTCGAAGGTGGCCGGGTCCAGAAACCAGGGTTCCGCCTTCAGCATCTGTTCGCGCAGCTTATCGTTTTCGATCGCCTGTGGGTTGCGCACGTCTTCGGGCCATTTCCAGATGCCGGCCAGGTCGTAGTGCAGGAACGGGCCCTCGTGGGGCATGCGGAAGCCGAAGGTGGAGATGATCCCCAGCTCGATATCCTCGGCGCTGGCCATGCCTTCCGCCCACAGCTGGGTGGCCTCCTGCCAGATCGCGGCCTGGATGCGGTTGAGCAGATAGCCGGACTTCTCCTTGTACAGACGGATGGGGATTTTGCGCGCGCTGCTCAGCAGCTTGCAGGTGAGCTCGAACGATTCGTCGCTGGCGCCCGGCCCCTTGGCGACCTCGACGCCGGGCACGATGTGCGGCGGCGCGAAGTAGTGAGTCAGCACCAGTTTGTCTTGGCGGCCGATGCCCGCGCCGATGTCGCTGAGCACCAGGCGCGACGTGTTGCTGGCGAAGATCGTGTGCGGCGGGCACATCGCATCGAGTTGTCGGAACAGAGCCTGCTTGTCGGGCAGCCGCTCGATGATCACCTCGGTGACGAAGTCGCTCTGCCCGGCCAGCCGCGCGAGATCGGTGGTGGTGGTGATGCGCGCCCGCGTCTCCTCGGCCCGCCGCCCACTGATCAGACCGCCCTCGACAAACAGTTCGAGCGCGCGGGCGATCTGGGCCTCGGTCCCGGCCAGGACCTCGTCGCTCAGGTCGCTGATGATCGTGGGGTAGCCCCACAGTGCGAAGTTGATGGCGATGCCGAATCCCATCGTCCCGCCGCCGACTACGCCCACCGTCTTGATATCGGATAGCAGCATTGTTTCTGTCCTTGCGGAGCGTGGAGAGAGGACCTACAGACCCCACTCGCTAGAATCCGGCCCTGGCCAACACTTCGCGATCAGTTTTGCCATCCGTCTACTCCGTTCCAAAATTGTGTCTTCATTCCATTTTGGCTCAGAAGTCAATTCACTGTTTAGAGTCATCATACTATGCTTCAATAGTTCCTTTTGCTTCGGTTCCCATGAGTCGTTTGACATCGACGAATTCAACCTCTGATTTACGAGAGTAAGGTTGCCAATCGTATGCACAAGTCGATTTCGGATCTCCCTTCCTGCCAAACTATCAATACCGTCAGGGAGTGGCCACTTTTCCTCTCCCCAACCCACTGGCATCAGGTGCTCAATAGTCAACCTCTTTGGAACGTCTGGCTGTTCGGCTTTCGGCGATCGCAACTGACTCTCGATTCCCTCAAGTACGAGTCTCAACCTGCCTCTAGTGAGCAAGCGATATAAAGGGGAGGTCTCCAACGAAACAGCCAAGGTCTCGTCGTTCGGCCACTCTCTTGAGTACGACATTTGGTCTTTCAGAAAGCCTGAAACGACCTTATCGGCATTTTTTGTGCCATTTTTCCTCAGCCTGGATGCTAGATCCAAGGTCAGCCGGTTGTAATCCTTCGTGGTTTGACGACAGACCATTCGACGGACCAAAAAGCTCTCTAAGGCGCTGAAAGCACAAATGCGTTCGTCGCTTCCAGCGGAAAGCAGTAGCAGCAAGACAGGTGTGATAACACCTGCCTTCATCACTTCGAAAGTTCGATAGTAGAATTGGTCTTCTTTAGGCGTGTGTTTCTTAGTTATAAATCGGCGATAATACGACAGATCATGCTTGATGTCCGACATCACGAAGTCAATGCGCCGTTCACTTGTGTAGCTGCGGAACAAGTCGAAGACTCTTGAAGGCCCCACTTCCGCTCCGGTACGCATCGCAAGCCAATAGTTCAAGAGCATGTCAAGCCGAGGCCTGTAGAGACGGCCCTGAGTCACTTCGGCCCGCCACCACTTGTCGTCAAGACCAGCCCAAATCTCGCTCTCCTCTTTACTGTTCTTGGGAAACTTAGCCAAAACAAAGTTCTTAATAAGATCAGACTGCTCAAGTGGAGTGCCGCGAGCGTTCAGCGTCTCAAAAATGACATTCGGATTATCTTTGGAATCGAGGTCGATCACAACCATCTGAAGCATTGTCGTGACGACCGTTTCCAACGCATCCACTCTCTCACTCTTGAGGCCAGGGTCATCATTTATCCACTTCCGTACTTGCTGCTGGAAGAACTCATGGGCCTGAACAATTAGTGACTCCTCAAACCTGTTCACCGCAAGCCCATTATCCATAGCATGTCTGAACGCCTCTCGATCAGTCCGAGAGGGTTGAAGTTTTAGTACTTTGTCCCTCTCATCGCCAATCGACTCTTCATTGTTCAAAACGAGTGTTGACAATCGGGTGGCAGCAGGTTTGAATTCGAGTTCTTCACATACCAATTGAATTGCATCCAACAAGAGTTGAATGGTTGTCATTCGCTGTTGCCCATCAATGACTTCTCTTTGAGGGATGAATTTCGCCGGCCTGGGAACCTGCTGATGAACAACAGCCCCTAAGAAATGTGGCGACGTCTTTTCTTCGGCCTCAACAAGGTCACCGCCTGATTGCTCTAACTGTTCTAGATAATTCTCAGCCACGTTACGAACGTCATCCCACAGTGGTTCCCATTGGTCTTCCTGCGACCAGACATAAGGCCGCTGGAATTCTGGTATCGTATAACAGACAGCTTTTTGGAAAAGATCCTTTGGCGTATGAATGTGGGTCTCCATTTAAGTCTCCCGATTACATCGTTGTAGTAGACGAAATGTATCGTCCTTTGACTTCTACTATTGAAGCCCCGATAGCTTGTGAAGAAAGAGCGACTACCGGGGCTTTTCCGGTCCTCGGCAAGTGATCTCTAACCGCCGCCGTTCGCCAGCGCAAGCTCGTACAGCGGCTCAAGCTGCCCGACGTGGTAGGCCTCGTGAAAGACCACATAGAAGTGCAGCCGCTGCGCCACGGTGACGTTGCGCTCCTCATCCAAAATCTCATCCAGCCGCGAATCGGGCATCTCTTTGAACGCGGCGATGACCCGTTCGGACACGTCATCGAGCCGCGTCAGCAGCGTCTCCAGCGGGATCGCCTTGTCGGAGTCGGTCATCGGCTCGGAGCCGAAACCGTAGAGCGCGAACTCGCCCTCGTCCGGCTCGGTCTCCCCATCGATCACGCCCAGATACTGCTCGCGGTAGACCAGGAGATGGCCCAGGATCCAGTTCATGCAGTTGCCGGGGAAGGGCAGCTGCAACATGCTGTCGGCGTGCGTCAGCCCCTCCGTCTTCTGCTTGATGACGTTATTGCTCGTACCCAGAATGTTGACACACAGGGTTTGCATATCCATGAATCAATCCTTTCGTAACAAAGTATGGGATGGAATTTCCGCTGCCCGCCGGTCACGCATAGATGTTCTCCATCTGCCACGCCTCCAGCGAGACGACGCGCGCGTCCTGCCCTTGCGAGCGCAGCGAAACGCCGACGCTGTCCTCCCGCCCGGGGTAGACCCGCATCGCCACACACTGCCTGCCGTTGACGAACACCTCGACGACGCTGCGGTCGACAAAGACCCTGAGCCGCAGCGGCTCATCCCTTTCCAGGAAGACCGGCCCCGTCTCCGGCGCGCGCGAGCTCACGTCCGGCAGGCTCGAAGAGTAGGAGGAGTCGATCGTGATCAGGCCGTCGGTGGCCGCGGCCAGCTTGTCCCGCCGCCAGACCTCGTGCCGGTCCCAGCTGCGGAAACCGCGCTCGCGATAGAAGGCGATGCGGGTGAACTCCTCCCGGCCGGGCGAGCGCAGCACGTTCAGCTCCACCATGGGCGCGCCGTTCGTCTCGATCTCCGCCATCAGCTCGATCGCATTTCCCCGGATGCTGCCGAGGACGATCTCCTGGTTGGCCGGCAACGTCAGGTCGGCGATCTGCCGCTGCTCGCGGCGCAGCGATTCGACATCCCCGGCCGGCTCGACCAGCAGCGTATCGCGACCGATACTGTCGGTCCCCTGCAAGTTAAGGCGCCGCGGCAGCGTCATGATCTGGTTCCAGCCCTCGGTCGGTTTGGCCGGGTTCATGTTGAAGATAACGTAGACGCCGCCCTCGCCGTCCGGCGTGGCCGAGGGGGCATGTACCCCGCCCGGCCCGAACGCGCCGAAATTGAAGTCATGCTGCGATGTCACCACGAACTTGTCGCGCTCGGTGTCGTAGTCGCCGAGCAGCGCCTGTCCGCCGCTCATGTGGCTGTAGAAGAGCAGGATGTGGCGGTCGCCGATCGGCCAGAAATAGGGGCAGGCGCCGTCGTCGCCGACAAGCGTGAAGATGTCGTCCTCGACAAACGGATGCAGGTAGTCCCAGTTTACAAGGTCCGGCGAGCGGAACAGGAAGTTTGCGCGCGTGCGCCGGCCGGAGGCCTTATGGGGCAGCGTGCCGCCGGAGAGCGCGTAGTAGTGCTCGCCCTTCTTCCAGATGCAGGGATCAAAGACGCGGTAGGGCAGCGGCGAGCCGTCCGCGCTGGCGATCGGAATGACCGGCGCGCCGGTCAGCTTTTCCCAGTTGAGCAGCAGCGGATCGTGCGAGACGGCCACCATGTTGCCCACCTTGGTGCCGTGATAGATGGCGATCACCCGATCCTCTTCGACCAACGCCGCGCCCGAAAAGCAGCACTCCTCCGGGTTGGGGTAGATGGCGTAGGGCAGATCGCGCCAGTGGATCAGGTCGTCGCTGATCGCGTGTCCCCAGTGCTGGCGTGGGTCTTCGGGCGGGTAGGCCTGGTAGAAGAGATGCCAGCGGTCCTGCCAGAAACAGAGCCCGTTCGGATCGTTGAGCCTGTTTTCCGGGTTGACGTAGTGGTAGATGGGCCGGTGGGGGTCGCCCTCGTAGCGCTGGCGATAGGCCAGCAGCCGTTGCAGCAGGGGATTGGTCTGCAGCTCGGCCTCCTGCTCGGCCAATGTCTCTGAGAAGCTGTATTGGGGTACGAGGGAGGTGTAATCGGCTCGTTCGGCGGCGCTCATCGTTTCAGTTCTCCCTAGTGAGGCTGGCGGCGTTGCGCCGGGCGCTGTTCGGCGGCCGCCCGCTGTCTGGTTACGCCACCGACGCGGCGAACAGCGCCTTCAGATATCCGATCGAATAGGCCCAGCCGACGTCGCGCGTCTCCGTATCACCGGGCAGGTCGGGGATGTGGTCCGGGTTGATGCACCCGCTGAAACCGACGTTGCGCAGCTCGCGCAGGATGCGCGCCATGTTGAGGTCGCCGTCATCGAGCAGCGTCTCCTCGAAGCCGCTGGCGGTCGCGAGGCTGCCGCGCACGTTGCGCATGTGCAGCATGAAGAGCTTGCCCTTGCGCCCGTAGTTGTTGATCTCGTCGATCACGAGCGAGCTGCCGCCGGCCTCGGCGCGGGTGCCGATGCAGTAGACGTAGCCGACATTGGGGCTGGGGAAGGCGTCGATGATGCGGTGGAAGCCGATGCCGCCGAAGGGCGTATCCACATTGGGCGTATCGGACGGGTGCACGGCCAGCTTGATGTCATACGCCTCGGCGATCGGCGTCAGCCGCTCGAACGCGTGGCAGAAGCGCCCCCACCAGCGGTCCATCTCGGCGCGCGAGGGGATTTCAACCGGCCCGCGCCTGAGCGACTCGGCGCGCGACATGTAGCCGCCCCGGTGCGGCGTGCGGTAGGCCTCCATCATCTGCGGGAAGACGTCGCCCTCGGTGCGCTGGCGGGCGATGGGGATGCGCGCCTGTCCGTAGACTTCCAGGGCCCTGGCCGCGTTCTCCAGCTCATCCTCCGCGCCGACGCGCTCGTCAATGAAGTTGCGGGTGAGCGTCGGCAGCGTCACGCGGTTGATGTCGATGCCGAAGGAGCGCAGGCGCTTGCGCAGCGCACGCACGTCGTCCAGCCGCGGGTAGCCCTGCTCGGTGACTCCGGGCATATCTCTATCCAGCCCGAAGTCGATGGCGTCGGCGCCGAGCGCTACCTTCTGGCGCAGCCATTCGTCGGTCAGCTCTGCGTTGTGACGGAAAATCGAGACACGTAGCATTTCCTTACCCTTGGTAGCAGTTGGGATAGCGGTTCCAGCAGGCAATCAGGCTGTATTGGAACGGAAGTTCACTGATAGAATGAGAGCCAGTCAGCACGCGCCCAAATCGCGAAACGGCAGCGCATTCGACGATCAGGGACGCGTGCTTTCAACGTTGGCAAGTGAGAGCATCTTCGCCTGTAGAGATTCCACAACTGAATCCCGGATGAACGTACTGGCGTTCAGGATTTCAAGACCGATGAGTTCTCCATCGTCACTCAGTTCTGCAGTGATATTTGGAGCCAGCTCCATGCTACTCATTTCCGGCTCATCAGAAATCGCCAGATGCAATATATCTTCTTGCTCAAAATAGACCATCTTCATCTTATTCAAAGATGAGCGAGGTCTCACGGGGTGAAGAAATCAAAGACGTTGGCAAGTCCCGACGTATTCGTTTTGTAGATCTCCGTATACTGGCAACGCGTGCAGGAGACGGTCGTGAACTTCTTGTTCTGCACATCGAAAATCTTGGCCAGCGTGCCGCCGGTCGCCTGAAAGATATCGGTCTCGAACTCGACATTGTCGCACTTGGGACAGCTCCAGTTTGCGTGTTGCATGGTTACTATTCTCCTACTCGCTAATGCCCGGTCTGCGAAAAACCGGACCGTAAATGACCTGACATGATTCTAACGTGAGTCAAAGTCCCGCTTTTGCAAAGATAGTTCGTGTCACTGCCAGTGCGTCAACCATGAAGGCATCGAATTCATGGATATTACTGTCTCTGATGCCTATTTGATACTCAATGCCACCCCGATGTTGATGGCTTAGATAGCTATTCCGTTTGACTTCCTCATTAGAAATTACCCAGTAAACGATCAAGTCGACCCAAACGCCGATAAAGACAAAAACATCGCATATGTCAAGCTTTATCTGTTGATAATTCATCCAAAAAGGAGCATCTGCACCCCAATGGAGAGCCTTTGACGCTAGGGCGCCAGGCTTTTTGGCATGAGTCGCCCGCGCGGCTTTGACTTCCACTCTTATGCCCTCAAGCCAAAGGTCATACTGCCCCTCGTATTCAGAGTCAAGGCGGCTGGTTGGTTTCTGGAACCTTCCATCGAGATCCATGAGATGTTGTTCGCCCCAGCCTTGGCCAAAGGTCCTTGGAACTAGACTGAATAGATCGAGATAACGGTTTGCGGAAACATAGTTTTCGCGGAGTTCTTCATATTCCCCGAAAGAGATTACATTATGATCGACCAGAAATGTAATTAGGTATTCATATTCATTGAAGGGAAATGCCGAAACAAGACTCTCCAACCTGGCTTGCAAAAGCTCCTGATGTCCGCTCCCCAAAGAGTCGATAAGACGCTCAAGGTGGGAGCGTAATTCTTCCTGGTTCATGTCAAGATGCCGGTATTGCCTTTTCGACTTCGGGGAAAGGACTGTGCCATTGCCAGCCGGTTCTCCCGGTTTCCCGGTAACGCTCCAATCGCCGTATCGTGATCTCAGCGAAGATGGGATCGATGTCAAGAGTGTAAACCCTGCGCTGCGTTAGCTCGCCGGCCATAAGCGTTGTGCCAGAGTGGGAGAAAAAGTCAACAATGAGATCTCTTTCGCGGCTGCTCGTCTGCACGATTCGCTGAATCGCTTTCAAGGGCTTTTGGGCATAGCAGCCTGGTACGTTTTCTTCCATCCGGTAGAAAACCTGTTGAACATCAACCCAGACATTGCCTGGGCGTATCGTTTCGGCTTTGCTCCGTTCAAGGTTCTCGGTCGCCCGTCCGTCAACTTCCTTATAGTAGCCTCTCAGGATTTTCGGGATATCCGTATAGGTAACTGTGAAATCGGGATTCCCTTTGACATAGTGAAGCAGTTCTTGGCGGACCCACATCCAGTTCTTTTGTGTTCCGTAACCCCTCTGATTGCGGAGTGTGATGAAGTTTTTCGGACGAAACTCACGGAACTCGCGCATCAGAATCATAAAGTCCGGCAATGGTTGAAAATCGTCCTTATAGTCAGCGCCAATCCAGACATAAAGATAGGCATGCGGTTTGGCGATCTGGAGCGCGTTTGATAGCCATTTCTTGGAGAAGTCAAGGTAAGAAGCAACGTCAGTTTTGGAAAGATTGGCAGTCTTGGCATTGCCGACCACGACGTTATACGGAGGATCGTTGATGAGCAATCCCGTCTTTTCACCTTCCATGATTCGAGCAACGTCCGACTTGCTTGTGGCGTCGAGGACGCCAACCCGGTGGCCACTGACCTCGTCCTCCCAAACGTCTCCATGCTTTAACCGGCAATACGGTAGCAACCTCTCTCTAAGTGAGGCGTCCGTATCAATCCTCTTCAGTCGCTCCGTCGTCCTTTCCTTCTTTGCCCGCGAAACGAGCCGGGCATCGTCAGTTGGGAAAAGAGTTTTCTGTTGAGAACTTGCCATTGGTCTGAGTCCTATGCTCTCTCATGTCCGGATGACAAAGCACCAACAGGATGCTGTGAAATAGTGCGCCAACACACCACCTGTCTATCCCTCATTTTCCGGAAAAATCTGACCAGGATTGTACGCGAATACGTCAAGAGTTGCTGCTAGCTGATATTTCTTACAGAAAGATTTAACCGCAGCCCAAGTGAGGTAGCCAAAATGTGACACGTCCCAACCTGGAACATTTGGAAGCTGGACGCTGCGCAATTCTCTGTCGAAGAAAGCAGAGGCTCGTTCGTCGGAATCGGGCACTAACGCCAAGTAGTACACACTGTCGGCATGTTGTTGAATGAGTCTGAGGGCATTGAGAACTACAGGATTATTGCCTGCCTTTTTTTTCTGATTCTTTGACCATGACGGGCAATTGACGCCCCGTTGCAGTGCCCAAATACCGTTTCCCTTGAGGACAGTTGCGAGCTGTTGTTTGTGGTAGAGTTGCGTGAACAAATTCGAGGAATTGACCACAGACTGCAAACCAGCTCTAAATTTGTCAAACTCAGCGGAAAGCTTCCATTCCCGCGCTTGTGACAGAACCTTGGCTTCGACAAATATAGTGTAGTTCCCCACAGGCGAAGTAGTGAGAATGATTGCATCCGCGCTGCCGAAATCGGACAGCGATTGTTCGACCAAGGCAGTAGAGGTGCCCGACGATGGCTTATCGTCGGTCAGTGGGAATGAGGTCCGCTCAATGAGTCGATTGAGCAGCGCGTCGCCATTGTTGGAGTACAAGATTTCGTAAAGTAGCGAATTCAGTACTCCACGTTCAGAGTACCCGTACACATTCACAAACTGTGCCTCCGCATGTAGGCCTCATTCGTCGACTCGGCTCTGCCGAAGCTCTCACCGCAATAGCGGCACTTGACCGCCTCCGCCCGGATCAGCTCGGCGCAGTAGGGACAGTACTGCATCTCGCCGCGATCGACCGATTTCTGCTCAAGAGCCGGCACATTTTTGGGGACGACGAGCGCGAGGATGAGTCCCAGCGGGCCCAGCAGAATTCCCAGCACAAACCAGGCGCACCCGCTGAGTCCCTTGTTATTGGCGACCATCGCGCTGACAATGCCGGACAGCAGCCAGATAACCACGACCGGGGTACCAATTAGCAACTGCGTCTGCCCGAGGAAATCAGGCAACTCGATTGTCGGAATTTCCATTGTCGTCTCCTCTTTTTCTTACAAACCAGCTCATTCATCCTGGCCTGGCGGTCTCAGCGGGGGTGCATCACAATGTGCCCGGCGGACCGGACTCTTCGTCTGCTGCGGGCGATTCCCGCTTACGCTCAATCAAATGAACGTTAACCAAGGTCTCGATCGACACGCCTTGCGCTTGAGCGCTTTGCATCAGTTCTTCCGCTATTGCGGGCAGAATCGCAACGCGAACCGCTCGTTTGTGCGGCGTATCAAAACGGAACCATTCCCCGTCGCCTTCCATGAAGTCGGCGGTATCCAGGTTGAGCCAGAACGCGGCTTCCTCCTCATAGCTCTCGAATTCAGGTACTTTCAAACCTTTCGCTTTCTCAGACACCTGAGATTTCGTTTCCCCTGAGTTACTCCAGGCTGTGTGCTATCGTTTCACATATGCTGCGAGCAAAAGTGTACATTTGCCGGGCCAGATTCAGCGGAGGTCTCCCGCCCGGAAGCAGACCCAAATCTGAGGGATACCTTGCATCCAAATACAGTTCGTTAGGTTGATTGAGGAGGGCCGACTCCAACTCAAGCTCGAAATACTGTTCCACCTGAGCGCGAAGCGTGATCAGGTCATGGATTCGGGGCACGATCTGCTCATGTTCTTCGAGAACTGCTTTGAACGACTTTTCAACTGACTGCTGACAGTGGAAGGCAGCCATGTGTGTCAGATCTTCCCGATCCAAGATCTCCTCAGCGACTCCCAGGTCATCGCGAGCGGATTCGAGCCAGGCCTTAGTTAGCCTTCCCGTACAGCGTCTTTCCGGAGCGTTCTATCTCGCGCAGTAGAGAAGAGCCTTGCCTCTGAAGGAGTTCATACTCACCCCTGGTATACACGACAAGGTCGATCGGAATATGCCTGTTGAACGCGCGGAGACTCTCCCTCACGAGCAGCCTGACCTCCATCCTCTCCTCATACGTCTGCGCAATGTTCGCACTATCCAGAATGACCAGCAGGTCAATATCGCTTGCCAAGCTGTCCGCGCCCAAAGCAACAGAGCCGAACAGCACGATCCGATAGGGATCAAGTGCCTTTAGAGACGAGACTATGTCGCTCACGTTGCCGGTTCTGGCTTCCATCATTTCCAAGGACCAAGAGAAACGCCGGGGGATTGACTATCCTGTCGTACGAGCAACAGGTACGACCTGAAACGTGGTCAACATACACATCATTAGTTTACCACGTCGCAGTAATACCTTGTCATACAGATTGCCAGGATGCACCCCCGGGACCTCCAGCCACAGTTTCGCTTTGCCTCAACGGAATCCCATAAGTATACTGAACCCGCTTTTTACTCCGCAAGAGGCCCGAGGAACCGCAATGACACTGACAAACAAGATCGCCATCGTCACCGGGGGCGCAATGGGAATCGGCGGCGCCATCGCCCGGCGGCTGGCCGCGGACGGGGCAAAGGTGCTGGTCGCCGACATCTTGCCGGACGCGGCCGCGGATAACGTCGCCCGCATCGAGGAGGCCGGCGGCACAGCCTCGGCCCACCGGGTCGACATCTCCCAGCCGGAGCAGGTCCGGCCGATGATCGAACGGGCCGTGGAACTCTGGGGCGGGCTGCACTTCCTGGTGAACAACGCCTGGGGCGCCAGTGAGCCGGACGGTAGCGCCATCACCCTGACCGAGAGCGCCTTCGACCACGCGCTCACCGCGTCACAGAAGGCGGTCTATCTCAGCGCCAAGTTCGGCGTGCCGCACATCCAGGCCAGCGGCGGCGGCAGCATCGTCAACATCTCGTCGGTGCATGGACAGTTGGTCGCGCCGCAGAGCCTCGCCTATGAGATGACCAAAGCGGCCATCATCGCCATGAGCCGCCAGATGGCGCTCGACTTCGGGCCGCTCGGCGTGCGCGTCAACTGCATCTGCCCCGGCCATATCGTCACCGAGCGGGGCGCCGAACACTGGGAGAGCAACCCCTCGCTGCTCAGCTTCTTCGACCAGCACTACCCCCTGCGCCACACCGGCGTGCCGGACGATATCGCCCACGCGGTGCGCTTTCTCTGCTCCAGCGAGGCCCGTTTCATCACCGGCCACACGCTCGTCGTCGACGGCGGCATGACGATCCAGCTGCAGGAAAACCTGGTCCTCGACACGGCCCGCTACTACCGCGATCACCCGGAGATCGACCTGGACGGCTAATAGCCGATTCCCCGCAGATACTCCACCATGCCGACGCTGTATTCCGCCTCGCTTAGCGGGTCGTCGCGCCCTGGGACCGGCTGGCCGGGGCAGGCGGTCACCCAGCGTTCGTAGCCGATCCCGTCGAGCGCCACTTTGATTGCGGGGAAGTCGACGTTACCGTGCTCGCCGACCTGGCACCACTGCGGATCGTAGAAGCCGTCGGCGCGGCGTGAGGTGGTGGCCCAGTCCTGCAGGTGCACATAGTTCAGCTGCGCGCGAAAGTCCTGCAGCGACGCGACCGGGTCATAGCCCCACAACTGCGCGTGGGAAACGTCGATGCACAGCTTGGCCGTGCGCAGGCTGGCCATGTACAGCTTCCAGTGCTCGATCGAATCGACCAGCAGATTGGTATGGATGTGATAGGTCAGCTCCAGGCCGAACTGGGCCGCGTATTCGGCCCACTCGTCGGCGCCCTCCGCGGTCGCCCGGACATCGTCATCGCTGACCGCGCGGCCCTCCGGCTTGCCGCCGCTCATATACATGAAGCAGTCGCAGCCCATCTCCGCGGCGAACTCCATCCGCCGCCGGTTCAGCTCGACATTTTCGCGGTCGCGGCTGTCCGGCGAGCCGTTGGCGGTCAGCACGACGAGGGGCATCCCCGCGTCGTCGCAGATGCGCCGCAGGCGCGCCGGCGTGCCCATCCAATTGAGGGGCAGCCGGCTCTCCCAGCCCTGCCAGCCCACCTCGGCCAGCTTGTTCAACGCCGGCCCGAGCTCAGGATTCTGCCAGCGCAACGTACAATAAGCGAGCTTGTAGCTCATGCGCGTTCTCCTTTAGTCGGTTGGAAAAGTCGTCTATTCGGCGCGCGTCACGTCGTCCTGGGGTTGATAGTCGAGGTAAAGCCGCGTCTCCTCGAGGCTCCAGGCCATGCCGCTGTTGCCGGACATGCCGTTGACCACGATCGCCGGCGCCGGCCACCCGCCGGCATCGGCGTTGACGGCGCGTTCGAACAGATGGACAAAGTCCCGGTTCGACAGCCACATCTGGCGGAACCAGCGCTCCGCCCGCCGGTAGCCGTCCGGGTCGGGGTGAGAATCAGCGCCGCCGCGCTCCGTGCCGGGTTCGCCGGTGGCGTTGAGCGTCTCGGGCCGGTTCTCACCGGGCTGACACCAGCCGATGCGCACGCTGACAAAGCTCGTCGAGCCGCCGGCCCGCGCGCCCAGCGCCCGGCAGATGCGCTCGCCCACCATTTTGGTCGTCGAGTAGGCGGTGGCGTCCAGCGGCGGCTCGGCCTTCGCCCACACGGTGCCCACACCCAGAGGCCGGTCGGGGTGCAGCTCGCCCGGCAAGACCGTGGCCGCCAGGGGGTTGTCCTTGTAACGGCCCATGACATGATTCGAGGTGGCGAAAACAAAGCGCTCGACCGAAGAGCAATCGGCCGCGGCCAGCGCCACATTGAGGGTCATGTCGATCGATAGTGCCGCATCGTCCCAGCTTGCGTCGGGGTAGGGGTTGCACGCGGCGAAATGGACGACCGCCTGCACCCGCGCCAGCGCATCCCGCCAGCGCTTGTCGCCGGGATCGTTCAGGTCGCACTCAAGCAGCTCGACCGCCGGGGCGGCGCCCGTCCGGTTCTGTGCGGCCGCGGCCTGCAGCGCTTCCAGCTGTTCGGTTGACGGGGCGCGCACGTCCAGCCCGATCAGCCGCTGGCACGGCGTGGTACGCGCCAGGTGATGCAGCAGCTTCGTACCCAGGTTGCCAAGCCCGCCCGTAACCGCCACGGAACGAGAATGCGACATTTGCCAAATCTCTCCTGCATCCAGGTTATTCCAAAAAAATTTCTTATTCGCTCTATCGAATCAAAAGGCGGGCCGGTCAACACATGGTCCACCGACCCGCCTTCTTGTGCATGTGAGTGACCGGCGCTGCGACCGGCCACATTTCATTGGCGGCTAGGCGCCGTTCTTCTCCCAGATCGTTTCCAGCAGCCGCGCCGGCGACATCGGCAGTTCAGTCGGCCGCACGCCGACGGCATCGTAGATGGCGTTGGCGAGGGCGCCTGCCGGCGGCACGATCGGCACCTCGCCCACACCGCGCACGCCGAACGGGTGGTCCGGGTTGGTGATCTCGACGAGAACAGGCTCGATCATCGGCAGGTCCAGCGCCGTCGGCATTCGATAGTCCAGCAGGCTGGCGTTCAGCAGGTGCCCTTCGTCGTCGTAGATGTACTCTTCGTTCAACGCCCAGCCGATCCCCTGCACGACACCACCCTGGATCTGGCCCTCCACATAGCTGGGATGGATGGCCTTGCCCACATCCTGCACCGCGGTGTAACGCAGAATCTCAACTTTGCCCGTATCCGGGTCGACTTCCACGTCGACGATATGGGTGCCGAAGCACGGCCCTGCGCCATCCGTTTCCAACGTCACGCTGGCGGTCAGGGCTTCGTAGCCGCTGGAAAGCTGCTGGGCCGCTTCCTTGAAGCCAACGCTGTGGCCGTTGCCATGGAATTTGCCGTCCGCATAGGCCACGTCGGCCTCGTCCATCTCCCAGTAGTCGGCCAGCTGCACGCTCATCTTCTTGCGCAGCTCCAGCCCCAGCTGGTGGGTGGTGACGCCGAGTTTGTGGGTGACGCTGCTGCCGCCCGTGCCGCCGGTGTAGCCGATCGAGTCGGTGTCCACAACCTGCGGGTTGATGTCCTCGGCCGCCAGGCCGATCGTCTCGGCGAGCATCATCGCGGCGGAGGCGCGCGTGCCGCCGATGTCGGCGGAGCCTTCCATCAGGTTCACGGTGCCATCGGCATTGACGATCGCGGTCACGCTGGACGGTCCGGCGCCGTTGAACCAGAAACCGGATGCCACACCCCGGCCGCGATTCTTTCCGTCGATCGGGTCCGCCATGTGGGGATGGTCGATGGCGGTTTCAACCGTCTCCTTGTATCCGATGCGCTTGTATTCGGGTCCGTCCGGGCGGCGGTCCCCCTCCTGGGCGGCGTTGATGTGGCGGAACTCCAGCGGGTCGATGCCCAGTTTCTCGGCCAGCTCGTCGATGACAGTCTCCGAGGCGAAGGCGGCATTCGTGCCGCCCGGCGCGCGGTAGGCGCCGCTCTGGGGACGGTTCACGACGACGTCGTAGCCGTCAATGCGCAGGTTATCCAGCTTGTACGGGGACAGAATCACGCCTGCCCCCGCGCCCACGGGCGAGCCGGGATAAGCGCCGGCTTCATACACCAGGTCGGCTTCAACCGCGGTGATGCGGCCATCCTTCTTGGCGCCCATCTTCACCTTGATGTAGCTGCCCGACGTGGGGCCGGTCGCCTGCAACACTTCGGCGCGTGTCAGCGCGATCTTCACCGGTCGGTTGGCGCTTTTGCGCGAGAGCAGAGCCGCCGGCAGGTCGGTGTAGGGCGTGAACTTGCCGCCGAAACCGCCCCCGATCTCCGCCGGTGTCACCTTCACCTGCGAAACGGGCACCTGCAGGAGCGCGGCCACCGAGTCCCGGATCTGAAACGGTCCCTGCGTGCTGGTCCAGATGTCAATCTGGTCGTCGGCCCGCCACTGGACGGTCGAGGCCTGCGGTTCCAGATAGCCCTGGTGGACCATTGCGGTGGTGAACTCCCGTTCGACAATCACGTCTGCTTCCGCGTAACCGGCCTCCAGGTCGCCGCGCGCGTGGCGGAACTGTTGCGCGACGTTCGTGGCTTTGCCGCCCACTTCTCCCAGGGCGACGGTGCGCATCTCAGGCAGAAGTATTGGCGCGTCGTCGGCCATTGCCGCGCGCACATCCAGCACCGGTTCGAGGACCTCGTACTCGACATCTATCAGGCCGACCGCCTCCTCGGCAGTGTGGACGCTGTTGGCCGCGACCGCGGCGATGGCGTGGCCGTGATAGAGCACCTTGTCCTGCGCCAGCATATTGGCGCTGAGATACTTCAGATTCACCGCGTCTTCACCCATCTCCTGAATCTTGTCCGACGCCTCGGCCAGGTCCGCCGCAGTGACGATCGCGGTGACGCCGGGCAACGCCTCGGCTTTGCTCGTATCGATATTGAGGATGCGCGCGTGGGCGTGGGGACTGCGTAGATACTTGCCGTACAACATCCCCGGCAGATTCTGGTCAGCTGCGTAACGGGCTGCGCCCAGGACCTTGTCCGTACCGTCGTGCCTGATGGGCCGGGTCCCAATCACCTGATAGTTTGAGGTCCCAGCCGATTTGCCGTTCTCTGCCATAAAGAGGTCTCCTTGCGAATTGGTTGCGTTGTATAAGGCTGTTTGCAGACTTCGTGAGCTATCTGTTCACGAACGAATTGACCGTCATCTGCCGCAGGTTTGGCGTGGTCAGCGGTCGCACTTGCAGACGGACATCCGGGAAGAAGTCACGCAATCGCCATCTGTCGCACTCACGTCATGGTAGGCAATCGCATCGGATTGTACCGATCTTCAGTTGCTGCGTCAAGCGGCCATGCGCCGGTGGCTTTCAGAAAGCCTCTCCGCTAATGATGGTGGACGTAGTGGTGCGCCAGAATGCCTCTGCCAAAATCGTTGTCCGGGTCGCGCCAGACGGAATGGATATGATTGGCGTCGTTCTGTGTATTGTCGTATTCGCACACGAAGCGCGGTCCCTGGATGCGGTAGTAGTGGCCCTGTCTCTTCTCGAGGCCGCCGGCCCAGGCAAAGTGGATGTCGTCCAGCCCGCGTGCGCGCAGATTGTCCCACTCGATCTCGGCCAGCTCGTCCGGCATCCGGTGGATGTATTCACCGATCAGCGCCAACAGCAACTCCTGCTGGCCGCTATTCATGCGGCTGTGGCAAAGGCCGGTCGGCATCTCGGAGTAGCGCAATGCCTCGATGTGCCCGTTGCTCAAGTCGTGGGCTTTGATCCAGACGTTCATGTCGGGGTAATGGGCCGGCATTTGCAGGGTGCCCTCGGCAATCTCGGGTAGATTGTAGAGCACATTGTCGGGCGGCGCACCCGGGGAGACGCGTGCGACGGCCAGGGCCTCATCGTCAAAGGAGTGGACCAGTTCCCTGGCCAGGTCTTCGGTGCCGGCGAGAGGGCGGAGCGCGGTCGACGGGCTGAAGGGAGCGTCGGCCGGATTCGAGCCGAAGAACAAAGGCGTGGGCGCTGCGATCTTGCCATCCGCGATCGTGAAATTCAACGAGACATGATGACCTTCAAAACGCCAGCCCCACACGCCAACCTCGTCCGGGCTGCCGAAGATACTCACGTAGTAGAGTTGTGGGTCCCGGCTCGGATGCGGACGCCGCCACCCTTCGAACAGATCGAGTGTGTTCTCATGCCCCATCACAGTCGAAACGGTCACAAATCCGCCGCGACTGAGGCCGGTTTTTGCCAGTTGCAGCGCCTTCTGCCGCTGTGGGAAGGCCATCTCGGCCAGCGAAAGCCCCTTGCGCAGAATCGGCGTATAGTTCCAGTTTGTGCGCTCCAACTGATCGTCAAAGGACATGACCGCTCTGTGTTTCTGGTCCACGGTCAGACAGGCCAGAAAGGTCGCCGCGGCTTCACCCATGCGCCGGACAACAGTTTGCGCGCCGGCGCCGGTCAAAGTGTCAATTGTCTGTGTCATGCGTGCATCCTTTGCGCGAATTGCCGCCAACTTTGTGGAGGGCAACTTTTCGTCATCCATTTTCGGTTATCAGCAGGCCGCCGAAGCGAGCCATTGGAAACCAATAACCGGAAGCGAACCGGGTACGCCCCATCGTACCGCAAATGCGTGGATTGCTCAACAGACGGAACAGCGCCGGCTCGCGGACAACAGATGGAGGAGGCAACGATGCACCTGCGCCCGCCATCTGCCCGCCCCTGCAGCCTCCATCATCATCCGCCTGTCTTCCATCGCAGGGAGGCAAACTCAGGAACGATTGCCGCCGGCCACGGTCGAAGCGCGGCCAAAAACAGTGCTTTCACGTGAGGCCTCTTTTAGGTATAATACGCCACGCCCTGTTCGATTTTAGAGGGCAAACGGACGGTCTATGGAAGAAAAACCAACCTCAGTGCTCTCCCTGCCGGATGACTATAGCACCCGACGGCGGAGCTCTGCGGAGAAGCGAGTTCAGCAGATTGTCGAACTCCTGGACAAAAAGGACAACGTCCTGGTCCTGATGCACAACGATCCGGACCCGGACGCGATCGCCAGCGCACGCGCTGTGGAAGAGCTGCTGCGCCTGCACGCGCCGACCACAGAGGTCACACTGGGGCACGGCGGCATCATCGGCCGCGCCGAAAACAGCACGATGGCAAGCCTCGTCATGCCCCACGGCGTCCGCATCCCTCAGAGAACCGCAGGCGAGCGGATCATCAAGTATGACGGCGTCATGCTGGTTGATACCCAGCCGATCTCCGCCAATCACGTGCTGTGGAGCACAGACTATCCACGTGAAGAGGTATTGGCCGCCATCGATCACCATCCGCCGCGGCGCAGCCGGCTGCGGGCCAAAATGCACGACGTTCGCCCGGAGGTAGGCGCGTCGGCCACGATCATGTGCGAGTACCTGGCCATTGCCGAAGTGCCGATTGACGCGCAGCTGGCAACCGCGCTCTTCTACGGCATCAAGTCCGATACCCTCGGCCTGAGCCGCCACACATCCGGCCTGGACATCTGGGCCTACTCGACGCTGCGCCACCTGATCCAGACCGAACTGCTCAACCGCATCGAGCACGTACAGCTTCCCCGCACCTACTTCCGCAGCATCAGCGACGCGCTGGCCAATACGACGATCTACACTGTGAGCGCGCCGCTCAAGGTCGACGATGAGTTGGAGGAGGAGGAGACGGAAGAGAGCCAAGAGGGAGAGCAGGACGATAGTTACAGGTCGGACCTGCAGCGGTTTGATCTCGATATCTTCGCGCTTTCGCGCATGCTTGCGCCCGACACGTCCGGTTCGTCATCACCGGACCAGACTGACGGGTCGGACGAAGAAGACGAAGAGGAAGAGGGGGCCGAGGTCACCGGCGACATCGCCGTCAGCCTGCTTTTTGATATGCCGAGGCCGGATATGGCGGCGGAGGTGGCGGACCTGCTGATGCGGATGGAGAATGTCTCCTGGGTTATCTGTTTGGGGATCTTCGAGGAGGTGGGCGTAATGTCGGTGCGCGCGGCCGATTCGAATGCCCGCGCCGGCCGGCTTGTGCGCGTCATCGCCGGCAGGAGCGGCTCCGCGGGCGGCCATAACACGATGGCCGGCGGCCGCATTCATCTCCCCAACAAGACGCCGGCGGAGCGGATCGCCGAGCTGCATGCGCTTGTGCCGCGTTTTCTCAAAGAGTTGGGCGCCGGTGAAGACGTGGGCGTGGCGCTGCTCGAGTCGAAGTGAGGCCGGTTTCCTCTTCCCGGTGAACGCGTCCGTAAGCAGGGCGCAGCAATAAACCGACCGTAAGATACACCATCAGGAGCCGTTCGATGCCGATCAGCGCCCCGTCGTTGGGGGATGAGGAAGACCGTCGCGATCCCCGCTTTCAGGACGACGATCTGTACGATTCCGAGCAGCTCGAGTTTCCGGAGCTGACGCCCGGCCAGGCCGAAGCCGTGCTCAAACGGCTGGGGGCCGGCGTGGTCGAAAAGCTGGCGCTGGTCGAGGGCATCGGCTGGCAGGCGCGCATCGAACCGGTCGACGGCGGTGTGACAATCCACTTCCGCGCCCACGATGAGCTGCTCGATGACCTTCTGCGCCGCTGCGAGCAGCAGGCCGAACGGGAAACCTAGTCGTTCGATGCGCCATGAGGCCGCAACAGAGGGCGCGCCCACGCGTAAGGCGACCTGCCGCGCCGGCAGCAACATCGCCTTCATCAAGTACTGGGGCGTCGCCGACCCCGCGCTGAACATCCCGCTCAACAACTCGATCAGCATGACCCTGGCCGACGCGCATACGACCACGACCGTCGCCTGGGACGACGGCGCGCTCCTTGCTGCCGATTCGATCTCGATCGACGGCGTTGCGCTCCAGGGCGCGCCCGCGGCGCGCATCGTCGCCCACCTCGACCGCTTGCGCGGCCTGGCCGGCGTCAACTGCAAGGCGCGCGTCGTCAGCCAAAGCAACTTTCCCATGGCCTCCGGCATCGCCAGCTCGGCCAGCGGATTCGCCGCGCTAACGGTCGCGGGGGCGGCCGCCCTGGGTCTGACGCTGGACGCCGCGCAACTCTCCGCGCTCGCGCGCAAAGCGAGCGGCTCGGCCAGCCGCAGCCTGTTCGGCGGCTTCGTCGAATGGGAGCGCGGCAGCTCCCACAGCTCCAGCACGGCCCGCCAGATACACGATGAAACCCATTGGCCGCTGCGCGACCTGATCGCCATCGTAAGCACGGGCGCCAAGGGCACCAGCAGCAGCGACGGCCACCGCCTGGCCGCGACAAGCCCCTTCACCGCCGCGCGCACGCAACACGTCGGCGAATGGCTGGCGACCGTACGCCGCGCCGTCGCCGCCCGCGACCTCGCGCTGCTCGGCCCGGTCCTGGAGCTGGACGCGCTCGCCATGCACGGCGTGATGATGAGCAGTTCCCCCAGCCTGCTCTACTGGCAGCCGGGCACGCTGGAGGTGCTGCACGCGGTGCGGGCCTGGCGCGAGGAGGACGGCCTGCCGGTCTACTTCACCATCGACGCCGGGCCGAATGTGCACCTCATCTGCGAGGCCGAGACCGCGCCGGCGGTTGAACGGCGGCTGGCCGCGCTGCCGGCTGTGCGGCGGGTGCTGACCAGTGGGCCAGGGCCCGGCCCCCGGCTTTTGGATGCGCATCTGTTCTGATAGAATACGCCTGCAACGCCCCAATCGGCGCGACGAAAGGAGAGACTTCCATGGCCAAAATTCCCGGTGGCCCTTTGGCCCGGCGACCCCTCCACTTTATCTGGATTGCCGACTGCTCCGGTTCTATGGGCGGCGCCAAAATCCAGTCCCTTAACACCGCGATCCATGACGCATTACCCGACATGAAGAAGGCCGCGGCCGAAAATCCCAACGCCGAGGTCTTGGTGCGCGCCGTGAAATTCTCCAACGGTGCCAGTTGGCACGTCGCCACACCTGAGCAGGTAGAGCAGTTCAACTGGAAGGATCTGAAGGCCAGTGGTGTAACCGACATGGGCAAAGCCTTGCAACTGGTCGCCGAGCAACTAGACCCGTCTATCATGCCGCAGCGCGCATTGCCTCCCGTCCTTGTTCTCGTTTCGGACGGCCAGCCCACCGATGATGTCAGTGCCGGCCTGCGCGACCTTATGGCACAACCTTGGGGCAAAAAGGCGGTCCGCATCGCAATTGCCATCGGCGACGACGCCGATACGAGCGTCTTGCAGCGCTTCATCGGTCACCCTGAATTGGAGCCCCTTCAAGCCAACAACTCCGAAAGCCTTGTCAAGTTCATCAAGTGGGTCTCTACAGCTGTCCTCAAATCGGCCTCCTCACCGGCCAGCCAAGCCCTCGACGCCACCTCAGACAAGGACATCAATGTACCCCTTCCGCCTGCTCCGGACCCTGACGTCAAGGTTGGTGATGTCTGGTAATGTCGAAGCTGAAACTGAATGCAAAAAACTGACCAAGCCGTCGGGGCAAGAAAGCGGACACGATTCCTCGTCTAGCAGCGCCTCCGCAGCCAATGGATGGCAGATTGTAAGCGCAACTGTGCGCGGCGCCGCCCATGAACGCAATGACGCGCCCAACCAGGACAAGTTTAGTTGGTGGCAGCCCGCGGGCGACATGACTTTCGCTGTTTTATGCGTAGCCGACGGCCACGGTGGCAGCGAATATACCCGCAGCGACACGGGAGCCCGCCTCGCAGTGGAGCAGGCCCAAATGCTGCTGGTGAACGAAGTTCTGCCCCGGATCAAGGACGGCAGCGCCCACGAGGATATGGCCCAGTTTAAGAAGCAACTCGAACATCAGTTGCCCAAAGACCTTCTCAAGCGATGGCTCGATTCAGTTTCCCAACACGCTGACGAGCATCCAATCTCAGGGAACCGGTCATCAGACTCGAATGCGGAGAATTCGAAGAAAGGTCAGGCTATTCCCCCTGAGCAGCGCTACGGCGCCACGATTCTCGCCGCTCTCCTCACGCCTACCCTATATCTCTACATCCAATTGGGTGATGGTGACATTCTCACGCTCTCAGCAGAGGGTGAGGTGACACGTCCCCCGTTCGAAAAAGACGGCCACCTTCTCGCTAATTACACCACTTCCCTTTGTTCGAAAGAGGCTTGGCGTTTCGTACGCATACATTTCCAGCCAATAGTCACAAAGCCACCGATCCTCGTTATGCTGGCGACTGACGGCTACGCGAATTCCTTCGTCGAAGACGCGGCTTTCAAACAGGTGGCAAAGGATCTCTGCGACGCGATCCATCAGGACGGCCCTGCACACGTCGCTTCCCAGTTAATCGGCTGGTTTAAGGAAACATCGCATGCGGGCAGCGGCGATGACATTTCAGTTGTCGTCGCGACAAAGAACGGCCAGTTGGGGTAACGGATAGGAGCCTCTCCCTGCATTGAAGCGAATTGAGCGCAGACACGCGCCTCGTTTTTGTGAAAGCGCCCTGAGACTTATTCGAAGCGTGCTCCGACCTCGAAACCCACGTAGAGGCAGTACGCGTTCAAGCCCGGTAGAACAGTAGTAGGCTGAGCCTTCCTTCGGTCCTGCGAATGAAGTGAAACATATCCCAAAACCTCTCAAGCTTCTCCCTCACGATGAACCAACTATTGAACTCTGGCGAAAAAGTGCAGATGTTGCCCACCGAACTTTCCTACGAAGTCGGTGCATTCCTTGGCGGAGGCGGCCAGGGCGAAGTTTATCGCGCCCGATTGGTGGACGGCCAGGACACAGGCATGGCGGTGGCGCTGAAATGGTTTTTCCCGCACTACTTGCGCCAGGATCCGGACCTGCGCGCACGTCTGGAGCGCGCGGTCGACACCGGCCCTCCCAGCGACCGCTTTCTCTGGCCGCAGGAGTTGGTCCACACGGCAGACCGGCCCGGTTTCGGATATGTCATGCCCCTGCGGGAGGACCGCTTCGTTGGAATCACCGATCTGGTGACGCGCCGGGCGGAGCCGACTTTTCGCACGCTGGTGACGGCAGCATTCGAACTGGCGCACAACTACCGGCAGCTCCACGCCAAGGGCTTCTGCTACCGCGATATCTCGTTCGGCAATGTCTTTTTCGATCCCGAAAACGGCGAAGTGCGCATCTGCGACAACGACAATGTGAGTGTGAACAACAGGGGAAGCGGCCCTATTGGCGGCACCGCCCGCTTTATGGCTCCGGAGATCGTACGCGGAGAAGCAGTGCCCAGCACGCAGACCGACCTCTTCTCGCTGGCGGTCCTTCTTTTCTACATGCTTGTCAATCATCACCCGCTCGAAGGGGCGAGAGAGGCTCAGATTCGCTGCTTCGATCTACCGGCTATGACCCGCCTGTATGGGTCCAATCCGCTCTTTATTTTTGATGCAAACGATGACAGTAACCGGCCTCTTTTGGGCAGCCATGACAACGCGCTGGCATTGTGGCCGCTTTATCCCCACTTCATTCAGGAGCTCTTTCTTCAGACCTTTTGCGAAGGGTTGCATGACGCCGATAAGAGGACACGGGAAAGCGAATGGAGCAGCGACCTGGTCCGCCTGAGGGACTCCATATTCTACTGCCAGCACTGCGGCGTCGAAAACTTCCATGATCCCGGTGGTCCGAGCAACTCCAATGGCAGTTCCAAGGTTTGCTGGGCGTGCGCATCACCGCACCGCCTGCCGCCGCGTATCCGCATCGACCGCAACGAGGTGGTGATGCTCAATCACGATACGCTTCTCTATCCCCATCACCTTGACGAACAGCGCCGCTACGACTTCGACAGACCGGCCGCAGAAGTCACCCAGCATCCGCAAAATCCACAGATTTGGGGGCTCCGCAACCGGTCGAATCATAAATGGACAAGCCAGACCACCGAAGGACAGGTCAATGACATTGAGCCGGGAAAGACCGTCACCCTCTCACCCCGCCTGAGAATTCAGTTCGGAAATCGCGAAGGAGAAGTGCGCTTCTAGCGATGCACCCTCATCCCCGGCGTATTTTGCGGCAATTGCTCTCGGACCACGGCCCGGCCCTACTTGATAATCCCTCGCGTGTAGATGCTTTTCTGGCCGACCTATGCGGCCAGCATCACAGAGAACGTTTTCTCCTGATCCACGCGCTGCGCGAACGCGTTGCCGTTGCCCGTTGGCCTGTTATTTATTGGCTAACTTCGTGCTCTCAACGACTTCAGAGCCAGTACTGCTTTTCGGCGGAAGCCGCGCGGTGGGCTGCCGACAGTTGGTCTTTGGCCTTAAACATCACTCCGCCGGACTCCGATAGCCTCGACGATGACGGAGTTTTTCAAAGTGGCAGCGAAGTCGAGTTTTCCGAATCTCCCCAACCGATTCTGCGCCGGCTGTTCAAAGACCACGGCCCGGCGCTGCTCAATGCTCCCGCGCGCGTGGATGCCCTCCTGGCCGATCTTTGCACGAAATACCCCAGAGAACGCTTTCTCCTGGTCCACGCGCTGCGGGAAAGAATTCCTGCCGATCTGCTGTCCAAATCGAATAGCGGCGCAGGACATGGCCAACGGCTCTCCCAGCGTCTGCAGGAGCGCCTCAGCTTTACTGTCGAGGCCGCGGACTGGGCGGTCGAGAGCTGGTCGATGGCCTTGAATGGCGAGGCATTGTCCATCCCCCGCAGTCGGGTAGTCGTTGAGGGAAACGCGGCGTCAGATAGGGACGCATTGGTCGCCCTCTACCACGCCACGGCTGGCTCTCAGTGGCAAAACAGCGAGAATTGGCTCAGCGGCGAACCGCTTGGCACTTGGCATGGAGTATCTGCCGATGACAGCGGCCGCGTCACTGACCTGTTACTCGAAAAAAACAAATTGAGCGGGCCGATTCCGACAGAGCTAGGGAATCTCGCCAACCTGCCAAGCCTGGACCTCTCGGGGAACCGCCTGACAGGTTCGATTCCAACCGAGATTGAACAGCTCGTCAACCTGACCCACCTGGACCTTTCATTGAATCGTTTGAGTGGGTCGATCCCAGCTGAACTTGGCAACCTCTCCAATTTGAGACATTTGTCCCTAGAAAAGAATGAGTTGACAGGGTCAATCCCAGCAGAACTCGGGAGACTCTCCAATCTCAAAACCTTACATCTCGGAGATTCCACATACTTCCCCGGAAACCAGATTAGCGGGCCGATCCCGCCGCAAATCGGCAGGCTTTCCAATCTGACGAGTCTGGACTTTTCGACAAATCTATTGAGCGGGACGGTTCCCACAGCATTAGGCGATCTTTCGAAACTGGAGACTCTAGACCTCTCCGAAAATCAGCTGGGTGGGCCGATCCCGCCTCAACTCAGCAATCTTTCCAGTCTGAGAGAGTTGAAGCTCGAAAGAAACCAGTTGAGCGGACCGATCCCTGCAGAATTCGCTAACCTCTCCAACTTGGATCTGCTAGCCCTTTCGGATAACCAGCTTAGCGGACCGATCCCCCAGGAACTCGCCAAACTCCACAAATTGAGTCGGCTATTTCTGTCAAATAACCAATTTAGCGGACCGATCCCGTCACAACTCGCTAACCTCTCCAAACTGGAAGCTCTGGACCTCAGTTCGAACCAACTAATCGGTCCAATCTCTGGTAAACTCAAAGCTCTCCCAAGACTAAGAAAGCTTGTCTTAGACGGAAAAAATGAGACAAGCGGGTCGGTCCCACCATACCGTGGCAGCCTCGCCGGACAAAAGGAAGGTGACGAGCGTCCTGCGCCCTCATCCCCCACGCCGTCCAAGAACGGATCGTCCCCCCGTCCAAAAGATTGGGCGACACTGGCATCGGTGGGCCTGATCGTGTTCGGCATAGGACTGTTTTTTTCGAGGCCAGGGCTGGGGGGATGTCTTTTTGGGCTCGGCCTGTTGTTGCTCGTATTGCTGCCAATGGCCCTGCCATCGCGCAAATGAAGGGGACTTCCGGCGATGCACCCTCAACCCCGGCGCATTTTGCGCCAGTTGCTCTCGGACCACGGCACAGTCCTGCTTGATCAACCTTCGCGTGTAGATGCCTTTCTGGCTGACCTCTGCCACCCCCACCACCGGGAACGCTTCCTCCTCGTCCACGCCCTGCTCGAACGCATCCCCAAAGAGCTTCTGGACCAACCGCGCGGCAGCAGAGCCTACGAGTTGCGGCTTTCTCGGCGCTTACAAAGGAAGTATAGTCTTTCCGCCGAGGCCGCTCTTTGGGCAGTCGAGAGTTGGTTTATCGCCCTGAATATCGCTTTCCCCGGTTCTGACGCAAATCGCGACGGTCACGAAATTTCCAATGGCAATAATCCGACCTTATCCGAATCTCCTCAGCGCGTCTTGGCACAGTTGCTGGCAGCCACAGGCCCCGAACTGCTCTTTGTCCCGGCACGCGTAAATGGCCTTCTGGCCGACCTCAGTGGGCAGCATTCCAGAGAAAAATTCCTGCTCGTCCACGGGCTGCGAGAACACATACCCTTTGAACTGCTAGTTGAGCAACGAAACAGTTCAGACAGGCGGCAGCAGCTCGCTAACTCCCTGCAGAGCCGGTTCGGCTTCTCCACCGAAGCTGCCCAGTGGACACTCGAAAGCTGGTCTTCGGCCCTGGAAGCAGCCCGCTCCGGCCCAGACCAGTCAGTGGCAGAAGCGTCAGAGGCTCTGGCCGAAGCCCAAGAATCAGCCCGGACAATAGACAGAAGACACGCCGAATCAGTAACTGACGCCCATCGAAAGGCCGAGTTGTTCAGGGCTGCAAATGGGGTCGCGAACCAGAAGGTAAGCGAACGCGCCGCGGCAACTGAAAAAGCCAGGATCAAAGAGAAGGAACGCGCCGTGGCTCATACCGCCTATTCCCTGGCGGCAGATGAATGGTCCAGAATGAGAATGGCAGCCAGCAGCATTGCAAAGGAAGTCGAAGGAATCATGCTGCAGGTCCTCGACAGCAGCCCCATGAACTCTCAGGAGGTGGCTGACATCCTGGGAAGGGAACAGGAGCACGTTACCAGTTGGCTACAGGGGTTGATGAATGCAGGAAAAGTAGAATATGAGTGGCTGGAGCGTTCTCCCCCACCTCCCTGGCTACCGCAGCAGAAAACTTTCGAACATCCTTCCGTCCAAAGACGATTCCAAGTCCGTGAATGGAATCGGCGTTGAAACGGCAGCCCGCCTGCGATCTGAGGACCAGAATTCTGCGGAGGCGGCAGCTCTTGAGAAGGAACAGGCGCAGGCTGCAATGCAAGAGGCGCTTCAAGAAAAGACGGAAGAGTGGCTCGCAGCCGAATCAGAAGTCTTGAGCAAGACCAAGGAACAGGAGGCAGCCACAGCGGCAGCTCACCGCAAAGCCCAGGAACAGCACGCAGCGGAAGCCGCCGCCCGCCTGAAGGCGGAGGAGCTGGCTGTAGCGGAGGAGCTTGTTCGTCGGAGGCTTAAGGGCCTATCTGAGGTGAAAGCCGAGGCTGGCAGAAAGAAGGACGAGTGGCTCGCGGCCGAGGTGAAAGCCCGTCAGTTTGTGGAGCACCGTACCAACGCCGAAGCGGCGGAGGCGGCTCTCAAAAGGACGCAGGAGTTGAACACGTCCGTCTTGCGAAACCTGGAGAGGCGGCCGCTGACTTCACACGAGCTGGCCAGCATCTTGGGCAAAGAACAGGAACAGATAGTCGCCCTGTTGAGAAGATTTCAGGATGCGGGCGAGGTCGAGCAGGTCTGGCTAAGTCGCTCTCCTCAGTTCCCCTGTTACCGTTTGAGTGACTATTCCTATACCTCCGCTCCCGCCGACGACCAAAGCCCGCCGTCCCATATCCAGTCGTCTTCCAGTCATAGGGGATGGCTGGGGATGCTGTGGCTTTGGTTGGGGAATGTCACGCTGGTGGCCGTGGCAGTTCTGTGGCTGGGACTGGCGCTGGACGTGCAGGCACAGAATCTGGCTGAAGCCGCGCCAATTCTAATCGTATGGGCGGCGGTAACCGGCTTTGGCGGGTTGGTAGGAATGGCTTGGCTCTGGATCGGACGAGTGTTGCTGAGGACGATAGGGATGAGGGATAAGCTGTCCCCGCCCGCTATGGGTTGGCTTGGAATGTTGTGGCTGTGGACTGGCGCGATGGGGGTAGTGGGTGCGATGAAGGTGATGGGCGTTTTGGAAATACTGGGGATAACAGACTACTTCGCACTGCGACGGCATTCTGGGGCCTGGCAGCCGGCATGGTCGGGATGCTCTGGCTCTGGCTGGGGCGCGCTCTGTTGAGACTGCTAGGCGCGTTCGTTCGGTAATTATCGCTAAAGAAGAAAACTTCAGTAGATGAGTCAACTTCCCAGGCGCACTTTGCGGCAGTTGATAGCCGAATACGGCCCAATCCTTCTCAATGACCCCGCGCGCCTGGATGCCCTTCTCGCCGACCTCTGTGGCGAGTACCCTAGGGAACGCTTTCTACTGGTCCACGCGCTGCGTGGGCGTTCTGTCACTGAATTGCGACCTTATTCTCAAAGAAACAAAGCCCACGAAATTCGACTTGCTCAACGCCTGCAACAGCGGTATTGCTTTTCTGCTGAGGCCGCCAATTGGGCGGTCGAGAGTTGGTCCCTTGCCCTTAGAGCAGGAGCAACGACGAAACCGATTAGTTTGGAAAAAGCCCAAAAGCTGTTCGATACAGCAGTGGAGCGGTACAACACCGCCAACGCGCGGCTGAACGAAGCCCAAGATGAGTTGCACAAAGTCATCGCAAGAGGGAAAACCGCGCGAACCGAATTGAATTCAGCTCAATCTAAGCTGGACGCAGCAATAAAACGGTGCAAGACGATCGAGGAGCAGTCTAAAGAACTCCAAGGTGAGACGAAAAGAACAGTCAGAATTCGGAAAATCGCTGAAACGGAATTGAAAGCAGCTCAATCAAAGTTCAACCAGGTTGTAAGGCTGTATCGAAGGGTTGAGGCGCGGCGCGACGAAGCCCAAGAGGAAGTGGACAAAGCTATCGCCCAAGGGGAAAAGGCCCGAACGGAATTGGAAATCGAGAGGCAGCCCTTGGTTCCAGATGGCGAACCACTGAATCTGAATATTCTCCGCGAAAGTAGAGATCTGAAATATGACAAAGCTCCGTTCTTATCCGAACGTCCTCAGAGCACTCTATCCCAGTTGCTCGCAGACTTTGGCCCAGTTCTCCTGAACAAACCCGCGCGTGTGGATGCCCTCTTGGCCGACCTGTGCAGGTCGGACAATCGGGAACGATTCCTTCTCGTTCATGCACTGCGGCAGCACATTCCTTCCAAGCTTCAATCACTTCTACAAAACATTGCGGACCCCGGACGACAGTTCTCCCAGCAGTTGCAGGAACGCTACGGTTTTTCTTCTGAGGCCGCTGATTGGGCGATTGATAGTTGGCTTTTTGCCCTTAAAAGGAGTACTCCCCTTGAGCACGCCCCGCCACTGACAGATCATCGCTCTAGCCGCAAGGAAGAAGCCGAGAGAGCCCCAAATCCCCTGCCCCCTACAACTCCGCCAATGCCGAAAAGAGAGCGGCGGGGAGTTAAGTTGCTGACAGGAGTGACATGGTTAGGGCTGAAAGGTGTATGGGCAGGGAATTACTTGGCTGATAGGAATGATTTTATTAGGGCTGGGCAGGATATTGAGCCGACTGGCCCCCCGACAGAAGATATGGTTGGGGCTAGGCTTGATGGCGATAGTGGCCATAGTCTTTGAGTGGCAGAGCGTAATCGCGTTCGCCGAGTGGGGAATCGCTTGGCTACTGAG
>CBDCLG010000022.1:0-32779 GCA_965218625.1 Caldilineaceae bacterium
CCACCATACCGCGCCTTCGATCGGCACGCGCGACACCCAACGATTCGACTACACCGTCCCATTCAGCCTCACGGGCTACCCAGCCGCCGTCGTACCGGTCACCCAGGACAATTACGGCCTTCCTGTCGCCGTCCAGATTATCTCTCATCCCTGGCGCGAAGACATCGTGCTCGCCCTCGCCCAGCATTTGGAGAAGGAGTTCGGCGGCTGGAAGGCCAATTGCGCTGCCAGCCTGCAACTCTAGTGTTTTTGCGGCGTATTGGTGATAGGGAAGCCGCCGAATTGGAGGAAGCAATGGACGAAGAACGAAGCGCCGAAGCTGCAGAGAGGGAAACGAGCGAAGAGAAACAGGAAACGGCAGGAGGCGACGATGTCGCCCGCGAGGTCAATCGGTTGGTCGATGCGATGGCAGTGGCCGTGAGCGGCGCCTGGAACAGCAGCCAGCGACACCGACTGGAAGGCGATCTGCGCGGTTGTTTGGCGACTCTGGTTGACAACCTCGAGGAAGCGCTCAACCGATTCGGGCGCAGCGAGCAGGGTCAGGAGTTGCAGGACCAGGCGGCCAGGGTCGCCAGTCGCGTCCGCGAAAGCGCGCTCGCGGCCGAATTGAAAGACGGACTTGCTCAGGGGTTGAGGACGGCTGCTGACGAAGTCCAGAGATTCGCGGGCAACTTCGAGGAGCAAGAGGCCGAGGCTGACTCTTCCCAGGACATCGCAGTTGAAACAGACCCGGATGAGCCGGCCAAGGACCAATAAAGGGAGGCGCCGTCCTCTTGACCCCCTATTGGGCCGCTATCGAATTCAGGGAAATACAAAGAAGAGCTTTGCCAGCTTCAGGATGCCCTGGCCCCACGGCACGCGATGGGAGACACCGCTGCTGTCTTTGAAGTTACTCAGGTTCTCCAGATACCACTTGTAGTTGCGGACCAGCGCCTCTTTGTTGCTGAAGCGCGGCTGCCAGCCCAACATCCTCTGCGCCTTCCCTACCGAAACGAATGAGTCGGTGGCCGCGGTCTCATAGACCCACTTGTACAGCGGGGAGAGACCGAGCCGCTCCAACAGTCGCAGCGTCCAGATCGCGGGTCCCGCCGGCAGCGGGATGATTCGTTTCCCGTGACCGGCATAGTCGAGCACAGCCTGATAGTCTTCTCGCATCGTCGTGAACTCGGTTGCGCCGACGTTGAAAGTGTCGTTTACGCGTGCCGCCGGCAGAGTCGCTGTTAGAAAGATCGCCGCGCACAAGTCCTCGACGTCCAGCAGTTGGTACCGATTTTTTCCTCTGCCCAGCATTGGGAAGTTCCTGCCGTCCTTCGCCCAATCGTAGAACAGCGCAAATACGCCCAGTCGTTCGGGCCCGATGAAGGTCTTGGGTCGAATTACCGGCACGCACATTCCCCTGTGGCGGTATTCCAGGCAGATCTCCTCGGCCCTGACTTTCGCTTCACCGTAAGGGCCGACGCCGATCAACCGGTCCTCTTCGTCCAATGGATGATGATCGGGGATTCCATACACGGCGGTGGAGGAAATCTGAACCGTCCGCCCGATTCCCGCCTCCCTGGCGACCTGTAGCACATTGCGAGTGCCGTCAATGTCGGTGGAATAGATCTCTTCCGGGCTGTAAAGGGGGAGCGCCGCCGCGGCGTGAATCACCAGATCGACGCCCTCCATCGCCGTTCGCACCGCATCGAGATCCCGAATGTCTCCGTCCACAACCGTTATCGCACCCCTTTCGGGATAGTCAAAGGGAACCATGTCCAGTGACACCAGCCGTATGCCGCGTTTGCTTAGATAGCGCACAAGGTTGATGCCGAGAAAACCCGCTCCGCCCGTGATCAGCCAGGTCTGTCCAGCCGCTTGGCGCTCGGTGACCGCCGTTTCTGGAAGCGCAGAACTCGAATGGTCAACAGCGTGGTCCGGGCCGCTTTTCGCGGTGACCGAATTCGGGCTCTCGCCAACTGCCGCCCGGATATTCATGGCGCTCGACACTCCCTGCTCGACCGGCATCTGTATCAGGAACTGCTCTCCACTTCAATCCAGCGCTGCAAAAGAGAACGCGTCGAATCAAAGGCGATTTCAGTCGGAATCTCTTCCGGCCGGTACCAGCCCGCTGCCTGGACGTCATCCGCCACATACGGGATGGCCGCAGACTCTGACGGGCCCGCTTCAAAGGCCAAGACAATCCCGATTCGCTCGCCTTCGTCATTGACCATAGGAAAGATGTCCAGGAGGTAACCGATTTCCACTGCCAGCCCCACTTCTTCGTTCAGCTCCCTTTGCAGCGCATCCAGCGGCATTTCTCCGGCGTCCATATAGCCGCCGGGCAGCGACCATTGGCCCTTCGCAGGATCGACGGCTCGTTGCACCAACAGGACCCTTCCTTCGTGCAGGATCAGGGCTATCACCGCAACTTTCGGGTCATGAAATTGGACGAATCCACATGCCCGGCAAACGGGCCGGACGGCGTTGAAACGCGATTCCTCTACAATCGGGCCGGCGCAATACGGGCAGTAACGAAAGCTCCTGTTCATTTCGGTAAGTATAGCACCTGCAGGACCGAAATGGTATACTTGCGTCATGTTTTCTGCGGAAAATGACGCCTCGGTCGACCCCGGCCTGACTGTTACGCGCGCGAGACCAGCCCGCAGCGCACTGACGCGCACCGGCGGCTTTCTCACCGGTTTCAGCCATACCCTTCAACCCTACATTGGCTGCCGCTTCGGATGCAGCTACTGTTATGTACGGTTCTCAAACGTCCACCGTTTCCACAACGGAGGGTTGGAATGGGGGAACTACGTATACCCGCGGATTGGCATTGCCGATCATCTGGAACGCGAACTAACTCGGCTGGAAGAGAGGGATCAGCTGGCGCAAACAGCAGTCTTTATGTCGTCGTCAACCGACCCCTACCAGGGGGCCGAACGCCGTTTCCTGTTAACCCGCCAGTGCCTTGCAGGCTTTTTGAGGAGACCGCCCGGCCTTCTTGTCATTCAGACGCGCTCACCGCTGGCGTCAAGGGACTTCGACTTAATGGCGGCGCTTGGCGATCGCTGTCTTCTCAATGTCTCGGTAGAGACTGATCGAGATGACGTGCGTCGGCGCCTGACGCCGCGCTGCCCCTCGATTGGCAAACGTCTGGCTCTTGTCCGCCAGGCACGCGCAGCCGGCGTAGCGACCCAGGTGACGGTCAGCCCCTGCTTGCCGTACTCCGGGGTGGAGACCTTTGGTGAGCTGTTGCTCAGCGCCTGCGATCGGGTGGTCGTGGACAGTTTCGTCGCCGGTGACGGCTGCGGCGGCAGGCGCACGGCCCGAACGGACATTCCCGCCCTTTACGCGGAGTCGGGTTGGCATGACTGGCGGTCGCAGGACGAAGCCCATCGACTTTACCAATGGCTGCGTGATCGGATCGGCGAGCTGGCTGGCTGGTCCCAGGAAGGGTTCACTCGGCAGGCCCGCCGCGTTACCGGCCTGGACCGAGAATTGGCGGCGGAGAAACCGCAAGCGAGGTCAAGCCCAAAATGACTCTATACGGCGGCATCGAAGCAGGGGGAACGAAATTCGTCTGCGCGGTCGGCTCCGGACCGGACGAGATTCGTGCTGAGATTCGCATCTCCACCGAATCACCGGACGCCACGTTAGGCTGCGTTATCGACTTCTTCAAACAGCAGCAGAAGAAGCATGAGATCGCAGCGATCGGCGTCGCCTCTTTTGGCCCGGTGGACCCTGATCCGGAGTCGCCCACCTTCGGCTACATTACCAACACGCCTAAGCCGGGTTGGGCGCACACGCCGGTCGTCCCGCTGCTGCAAGATGCCTTCGGAATACCGGTCGGTTTCGACACCGATGTCAACGTCGCCGCTCTCGGCGAGCATCGTTGGGGCGCGGCAATGGGGGTCGATACGTTTGTCTATTTGACAATCGGCACGGGCATCGGCGGAGGCGGCATGGTAGACGGTAAGCTGATGCACGGGCTGCTCCACCCTGAAATGGGCCACATCGCCATACCCCATGACTGGGAGCGCGACTCCTTTGTGGGCGTCTGTCCATTTCACGGAGACTGCTGGGAGGGATTGGCGAACGGTCCCGCGCTTGAGGCGCGCTGGGGCCAGCCCGGTGAGACCCTTCCGCCCGCGCACGAAGCGTGGAAACTGGAGGCCCACTACCTGGCGTGGGGCGTCGCCAACATCATGATGATACTGTCCCCAAAGATGGTCGTGATGGGCGGCGGTGTCATGGAACAGGAGCACATCTTTCCCCTTGTGCGCCAGAATGTGAACTCTCACCTGAACGGTTACATTCAGAGCGAGACCGTACTGGAAGGGCTGGACGACTACATCGTGCCTCCGGCCCTGGGTGGCCGTTCCGGCGTCCTGGGCGCGATCGCTCTCGCACAGCAGGCCCGCGATCGCAGCTAGAAAGGCCTAATGCCAGTTAGCGAAAGCCATTTTTTTGTTCTGCAGGTAACCAGGTAGGCCCATGAGGCGACTGATGTAGATGCATAAGGTGTGTGCGGTCATCTTGGTGTAAAGGCGGGCGCACAGTCCGTGGAAAGCATGGGCATGGTTGGTCTCGATTTGGAACTGTTCGACCAACTGGCTGCTGACGGTTTCAATGATTTGGCGCAGCGAGTTAAAGAGGCGGCGGACAGACCTGGATAGCTGTCGCTTCTGGTTGCGTCACGGCAAGGTGTGCAGACGGACGCGTCTGTGTTGCCAGAGTTCGGCTGCGTCCTCGGCACTGATATAGGCTTTGTCGCCGATGACGTGGCAATTGCGGTGTTGTGCCAAGAGTTCCCGTCCTATCATCAAGTCAAAGACGCTGGCAGGCGCGAGCTCGAAATCGGGGATGAGACCGCCCGAATCTGGCCATCCTGACCGATCGGCGGACCGGCGCGTCCTTTCGATGCACTGGCAGCGACCCGCGGCGAATGCGTGGGACGGCGCATCGCCTGCTGATAGGCGATGCGTTGGCGCAATGGGAAGCGGGCAGGATAGACAGCTCGATTGCGGCCCTGCAGCCTTCGATTTCCAAGCGCAACCCACGCCCCCAACCCCGTTTTGCAGCAATTTTCGCAACATGTTACCGTGAATAACCGCCACGAAAACGAAAACGGCCGCCCCGGGGAGGTACCCCCGAAAGCGGCACGCACGAGGGGATGTCTCGTGCTTCTGAAATATTCTTGCACACCCCCACCAGCGATAAGACGCAACCCGCGCCGCGGCAGTCGCAGGCGGTCGTGCTGCCGCGCTCTCCCTTCCCCCATACCAAGAGCAGGCCATGAACCGCCCAAGACAATATCTCGGCGACAAACGCGTCGACCTCCTCCTCGCAAAGATCGAAACCTGCCCTCTCGCGGACTGGATCTTCATCCGCGAGAACAAGAAGCGCAGGCAACGCACCGACCTCACCGGCTGGCTCGCCCTGCGCCGCTCCGTTAAAACCGGAGATCGGGTCACCTGGCTGCTCGACGTCGACATGGAAACAGCCCAGCTCGTCGACAACTACGTAGCCTTCCACCATCACCAAGCCGGCATGGTACGCCCGCTCCTATCACCCGGGAACCTGGCCGGACCTTCCGGCCCTCACGGCCCCGACTGACAAAAGGAGATCCCCCTTGATCCGCCAGATCCTGCACGCTCTCGCCCTCGTCACCGTTACCCTCGCCATCCTTACCGGCATCGCCCTCGCCCAGGGAGACCTCTCCCTCGAAGGGATCGCCCAGCGGCTCAACATCACCGAGCGCCTCCTCGTCCGCCACCAGGTCGACATCGACGACCTCACCGACCGCCTCACCGCCCTTGAGACCGCAGCCGCCGCCACCCCGCGCCCACGCAGGTCCCGACCGCAACACCCGTCCCCACCGCCGAGGCCGGCGCCGAACCGATGGAGGAGGCCGCATACCGCACCGAAGTGAAACGCATCCTCAACGGCAAAACGGCGCCGTAGAAGCGATGGGCATCTACGAGGGGCTCGTCGCCATGGGTGAGAAACACCCCTCCGTGCGCGACACCCCCACCTTCAACGAAGATCTCGAGCAGGCCCAGGAACGCGTCTTCGATGCCTGGCAAACCCTCGACCTTATGACCCCGCCCCCGCATCTTGAGACCTTCCACGAGCTTCTCATTGAAACGCTTTTCAGCTGCTACACTTCGACCGTAGAGTTCGCCAAAAACGATCAAGACGCAGACGCAAGGGCAAAGGAGCTAGTCAATCTCTGCACCGAGCAAGCCAACGCCGCCGGCGCCGACCCCGCCTGGAGGGACAAATAGCCTATGTCCATCCGCCCTGAGCGCCGCGCGCTCTACACCGAAAGCTACTCCGAAGTCACCGACCGCATCCGCTTCAAGCGCGCCGGTGATGCCCTCATGCGCGTCGAAGACCAGCTCCCCCGCGGCGCCTGGCGCTGCGGCCTCGAAGAGCGCGGCATCTCCAAGAGCACCGCCCAGCGCTTCATCTCGCTGCGCAAAAAGTATCCCGAAATGTCCCAAATTGGGACATTTTCCAGCGTATCAGCCGCCCTTGTGGGCAAAGCACAGAAAGAGAAACCGCCTGAACCGCAGCTCCAGCAAGAGCCGCCGCCTTCGTCCAGTACGCGCAGCGCCTGGCACGGCAGTTCAGCGCCGGCGCCACCGGCATCTCCGCCTAGCACTCTTTTTTCATTCCCGAATCCAGGCTACCCAATAGAGTCCGCATGACCTCTTTCTTCGACCCTGCGCAGCATCCGCACCGGCGCCACAATCCGCTGACCGGCGAGTGGATCCTCGTTTCGCCCCACCGGATGCAACGTCCGTGGCAGGGCCAGACGGAAGGCGAGCCACGGCCGTCTCTGCCCCGCTACGACCCGGATTGCTACTTGTGTCCCGGCAACGCGCGCGCCGGCGGACTCACCAATCCCGTCTATGAACACACGTTTGTCTTTACGAATGATTTCGCTGCCCTGCGGTCCGATACGCCTGATGGCGAATCCAGGTACAGCCGTTTTTTCCACTCCCAGGCAGAGAACGGTGTATGCCGCGTCATCTGTTTCAGCCCTCGCCACGACTTGACGCTGGCGCGCATGGGGCGGCCTGCCATTCGCCGAGTGGTCGACTTGTGGGCGGAACAGGCCGCCGAGCTGGGCCATGACCCGCAGATCGGCTACGTCCAGATCTTTGAGAATCGGGGCGCAATCATGGGCAGTTCCAACCCACATCCTCACGGCCAGGTGTGGGCTACCCGGCGGTTGCCGATCGAACCGGCCAAAGAGGACCGCGAGCAGCGGGCCTATTTCAAAGGGCATGGCGCGCCATTATTGCTGGACTATGTGGAAGAGGAACTTGCAGAGCGGGCTCGGATTGTGGTCGCCAACGAAGCCTGGGTGGCGTTGGTGCCTTTCTGGGCGGTCTGGCCCTTTGAAACGCTGGTTCTGCCACGCAGACATGTATTGCAATTGGCTGCTCTGACACCGTCTGAAAGGGATGCGCTCGCCGACATTCTCAAAAGTCTATTGACACGCTACGATAATCTCTTTACGACCAGCTTTCCTTATTCGATGGGCTGGCACGCAGCGCCCGCGGACGGAGAAGACCACCTCCATTGGCAGCTTCACGCCCACTTCTACCCGCCGCTTCTGCGCTCAGCCACGGTAAAGAAGTTCATGGTCGGCTACGAAATGCTTGCCACGCCGCAGCGTGACCTGACGGCGGAACAGGCCGCGCATCGACTGCGGCTCGCCAGCGAAGTTCACTTTGAAGATGTGTGAGAGTTGCCTGCGGAGTTGCGGTAGGCTTTTGCAGCGGCCTGGTAGGCGTCGCCGCCGTGGCAGTCGTTGATCACAAACAGTGGAAAGGCTTCAACCTCCAACTCGCGAATTGCCTCGCTCATCAGGTCATCGTAGGCAATGGTCCGGCTACTAAGAATCTGTCGCGCGAGGAGGGCGGCCGCTCCGCCAACGGCGGCGAAATAGACGGCTTTATGCCGTACCAATGCACGCTTCACCTCCTCGGACCGGCTTCCCTTTCCGATCAGGCCGGCGACCCCCCGCTCGAGCAGCGGAAGCGTATATGGGTCCATGCGGCCACTCGTGGTAGGGCCCGCCGGCCCGATCACGGCGCCCGATTTGGCCGGCGCCGGCCCGACGTAGTAGATGACCTGTCCGGCAAGGGGCAGCGGCAGCGGGTCGCCTCTCTGCAAAGCTTCGAAGAGCCGCTGATGCGCCGCGTCCCGTGCGGTATAAATGCGGCCCGTAAGCAGGATCTGCTCTCCGGCCCGTAGTGACTCCACGGTGGCGCCATCGAGCGGAGCAAGCACCGTTCTTGTCATCACAGCTCCAGGGTTGCTCGTCGCGGCGCCGAGCAGTTCAGATTGACGGCCACCGGCAGCGCCGCGATGTGCGTTGCCATTATCTCGACGTGCACCGCCAAAGCGGTCACGACGCCGCCCAACCCCTGGGGCCCGATCCCAAGCGAATTGATAGCCTCCAGCAACTCTTCTTCCAGTTCGGCCAGGTGAGGAACGGGGTTTACGCTGCCGATGGGTCGCAGCAGCGCTTTCTTGGCCGCGATCCCTACAGTGTCCAGCGAGCCGCCGATGCCCGCGCCGACGATGAGTGGAGGGCACGCATTGGGGCCTGCCTTTTCGACCGTTTCCAACACGAAGCCGCGCACTCCTTCAATCCCGACCGCGGGCGGAAACATCTGCACGCGACTCATCAGCTCGGCGCCGAAGCCCTTTTGCAATGCGCTGACTTTGAGGCGGTCTCCGGCAACGATCTCCCAATGGATTAGTGCGGGCGTATTGTCCCCTGAGTTCACTCGAAGAAGGGGATCGTCCACGACAGACTTGCGCAGGTCGACGTAGGCATCCCTTGTTGCCGCCTGCAGAGCATCGTCTATCGTTCCTCCGCTGAAATGCACATCCTGGCCGACCTCTACGAACAGAATTGCCATTCCCGTGTCCTGGCAAGTCGGGATCGTTTCGCGTTCCGCGTAAGCTGCGTTCTCCAGCAGGAGTTCGATGACTTGCTGGCCTGTGGGCGACTCTTCCTCGCCTTGGGCCTCTCGCATCGCCGCCAGGTAGTCATCCGGCAGACTGTGTGCAGCCTGGCGCAAGAGCGAGGAGACCGCCTCTCGCACATCTCCAACGTCGACTGTTCGCAATTTCGATTCCTCCTGTCCCAGGCGAGTCAGGCGCCGCAAGCCTACGCCGCATTACTCGCCATTGTTGCCGCCATGTTCGTCGCCAAAGGACGCGACGATTTGCGCGAAACGGGGATCGCCGGGAGCGAGTTCTGCGGCGCGCCGAAAGCCTGAACTCACCGCTGGGTCGGTTTTGGCGAGCAGATAGTGCCCCCAGGCCTTCAACGCGTGAATTTCCGCTCGCTCCGGACGCAGTGTTAACGCGTTTTGCGCGTATTGAACAAGAATCGCTCCGACTGTTTCTCCAAATCCAAATGCGGCAGAGTCGCCGGGGATGGGGATGTCGCTTAAGAAACGCGGCGGCCCTATTGCCCACAGCGCGTCGAAAGCGCTATCCCAGTCCCCGGCAAAGACGTGGCTCAGTAACGGAAACGGGCTGGCCTGGGCGAGCTGGCGGCTGACTTCAAGATGGTGGCGAATCCAGGCGGCATTCCAGTCAACCGTCCCGTTATCAGGGGCCATTTCCCTGGCGCGTTCGATTTGGGTCAGTGCGTCGGTGTACAGCCCTGCCTCGGCCAACGCCAGCGCCTCGTCGTTCAATGCGCGTAACTCCTCAGATTGACTTTCGACCAGTGACCGTGGAGCCGCTTCGACAAGCGCTTGCCCGTCCCACGTGAAGAATCGTGCATTGTAGAGCTGGATTCCGCAGGCATAGCAGAATATGTACGGGTCGCTGTTGTTCAGCAGTACGTCCTGCTGCCCGTCGCCGTTCAAGTCAACTGCGGACCCGGCATCGGAGATTGTGCTGAAGCTGCTGATCGCTACTTGAAGATCCTCGCCGTCCCAGCGCAGCAGTTCTATACATCCGCCGTGGGCGCCGGCTCCGCCCTGCACAAACAGCCAGACGTTTTCAGGGTCGATTTCTACCTGCTCTAGAGAGTACTCGTCCAGGTAATTCACGCATGCCAGTTCCACGCGTGCCAATTCAGACCAAAGGCCTGCCTCGGTCGCATGGATCGAAACTTTGTGCATGTAAGAGTCGTCGTCCGGAGGAAGCCCGTAGGTAAAGGCCACGAACACGGGGAACTGATCGCCGTTTTCGAGCTTTCGCGCCGCCACGTTGCGCGCCGGGTCCTGCACAATGCCGTATGCTTCAGCCAGTTGCTCCGCCAGAGCCTCGACATTTGGGGGCGGGACCACTGTAGCCGCGACCGGTGCCGTTTCGGTCCTCCCTTCAAACGCCGCCGCCATTTCGCTGTAGCGTTCATCCTCCGGCGCAAGTTCTGCGGCCCATCGAAACCCTTCCTGGACGGCTGGGTCGTCTTGATTGACTAGGAAACGGCCCCAAGCTCTCAGGGCGTGGACTGCCGCCCGTTCAGGCTGAAGTGCTTTCGCCGTGTCAGCATACTGATTCAGGAATTCTCCGACGACAAACTCAGAGCTGACAGCCACGAATTCTTCGGGAATGGGGGCACTGCTGGCAATTGTCGGCAGACCGATAGCCCAAAGTGAATCGAGTGCAGCCTCCCAGTCGCCGGCAAACACGTGACCCAGAATCGGAAACTCGCTCCTCGCGGCCTCGCGCCGGCTCGCCTCCAGGTGGTGCCGAATCCAGATGGCGTTCCAGTCAACTGTATCGTCTTCCGGGGCCATCGCCTGGGCCTGCTCGATTCGCGTCAGCGCATCGGCAAACAGGCTTGCTTGGGCCAGCTCCACGGCACGGTTGTTCAAGTCGCGCAGTTCTTCGCCATATTCGTCCGAGAGTGGCGTCGGAACCACCTCCACGAACGACTGCCCATCCCAAAAGAACAGCTGCGCCCAGTACTGCGAAACGCCACAAGCATAGCAGAAGACATAGGGATCGCTATTGTCGATCCGCAAATCCAACTGGCCGTCGCCATTCAAATCAACCAGGGACCCAGCGTCTGGGCTGCTGCTGAAGCCGGTAAAATTGACTTGCAGGCCCTGACCGTCCCATCGCAGCAATTCAAGGCATGCGCCATGGGCGCCCGTCCCGCCCTTCACAATCAGCCAGACTCCATCAGGCTCGATCTCGACCTGTTCCAGCCAAGATTCTTCCAAATAGCTGACACATTGCAGTTCACTTCGTCCAAGCTCGGTCCAGCCGTCCTGCGCAGGCGCGTGGAGCGAGACCTTGTGTGCGAAGTTGTCGTCTTCGGGAGGAAGACCGATGGTAAATGCAACGAACAAAGGCTCTCCATCGGCCTCAATGATTTGCTTCACACTAACGCCACGCGCCGAATCCCCGGCGATGCCGTAATCGGCAGCCAGCTGCGCCGCCAATATGCCGGTGTCGGGCGCCGCCGCGGCGACAGCGGGCGTTTGCGATCCAGTGGCAGGCAACACGACCGGCTGCGCGCACGCGGCCAGGACGAGAGTCAAGAAGAAAAAAATTGCAATTGTTGGGCGCATACAGGAGATTCGCATGGAATTTTCAGGTTCAAGCCGGCTCCACTGGCAAAGCTGTAGGGCTCTCACGAACATGACACAAAGGGCCGAACTGTGATTTGCCGGGTAGAAGAGGCGAAAGCTCGTGCGAGGAGCCGTGTCAGAGCTTCTCTTCGCTATCCACGTACGCATGTCCTGACTGCCAAATGGCGAAACGGCGTCTTGCCTGAATTGGGCTCGGCCTGCCAATGGTCGCGGCGCATCAATGACAATGTGAAAGGCGAAACTCCCGCCCGCGCAGACTATATCACGGATCAATTGACGCATCAAGATACCCGCCTGACCATCGTAGTGAAGGCGCCGGGTCTTGCCTTGCAGCTTTCGCGATGATAGGGTACTCGGCAGTCCAACCAGTCGATGGCAGGCAGGAAGGCGACCGGCGGCGGCCCTTATGACCAGACCAGACTTGATCGACTTTCTGCGTCAGAACTATATCGCCTACTTTCGCCTGTTTCACGGTCAGCACGGCGTATGCGTCCACGATGACGAGCAGGTCGCGTGGATCGTTGCCAACAGGCCGCCCGGCAACCACATCTTGCGGTCCAGGTTTCCCGTCGATAGTGTTGAGGATCGAATTGACGCCTTACTGCACGACATAAGCGCTAGGACCGAGGCTTGCCGCTGGCTCTCTTTTCCCGGCGATCAGCCCCATGATCTTGGTGAACGACTGGTCAGGCGTGGGCTGGTTGCCGGTGAGGGCGAGTATTGGATGTTTCGGCCACTCGGCGAGCTGCCGCGCCGGGCCTGCCCCGTCGGATTCCGCGTTGCTCGTGTATTGACGGGGCCGGACTTGCGCTCCTGGTGGACCGCCTCCGCTCGTGGTTTCGGGACGAGCCAGCGCGCCGCCCAGCTCTGGTACGATGCCTATCGACGTTACGCTCTCGATGCCGACGCTTACGCCCGGCTCTTTAGTGGTATTGTTGGCCGCGAAGTGGTTACGTCGTGCGCTCTCATTCTGGCAGGCGGCATCGCAGGAATATACGATGTCTCCACGCCCCGGCAGTATCGCGGCAAGGGGTACGCTTCCGCCCTCGTGCGTCATGTCCTGGCCGCGGCCCGAACTCTTGGCTACTCTTACGCTGGCCTCCAGACGGCGAATGAAGGAAAATTTTACCGCCGCCTGGGATTTGAAGCCGGCTACCGGGAAAGAGAGTTCTTTTGGATCGCCGATCAGTAGTCGCTGTCGCCGATTTCTCGTGCGCAGAATGGTGCGACCTCACAGACACTCTGATACACTGAACCCCAGTACCGAACCGAAAGCGTCATTGCTCTCACTTGGTAATCTGAATGCAGAAAGAACCTGCCGATCCGTCTCCCGCCGGTGGAAGCACATCCAAGCCGCGCCTATCCGCCGAAAGACGGGTCTTTACACTGGCCTGGCCCGTAATAGGGGAGAGCTTTCTTGAGACAATGCTGATGGTGGTCGACACCTGGATGGTGGCCCAGCTGAGCATAGCCGCCGTTGCCGGCGTTGGCGCTTCGGTCCAGGTGATGTTCTTCGTCATCGCCGCGCTCGGCTCCCTGAGCGTAGGCAGCAGTGTGCTCGTGGCCCAGGCCTTCGGGGCCGGAAAACTGGCAGACGCCGCCCGCCTCGCCCGCCAGTCAATCGTGTGGAGTCTCTTTCTTGCCATTCCGCTCGCCGTCGTCGGGTCTGTTTTCGCTGCCCCGATCATGGGTCTCTTTGGCGCCGAAGAGGACGTAACCCGCATCGGCGGTGACTACCTCAAGGTCTCGATGGCTACAGTTGTCGTGCTGATCGTCCTGTTAATCGGCGGCGGCGCGCTGCGGGGGCTGGGTGATTCGCAGACGCCGATGCGCGTAACTGCCCTGGCTAATGTCGTCAATATATTCTTGAACTACGGACTGATCTTCGGGTTCGCCGGCCTGCCCGCCCTCGGAGCGGTTGGGAGCGCCTGGGGGACATTCTTCTCGCGTCTTCTGGCCGCGGCCCTTCTGCTCTACGTCATGTGGCGCGGCAGGCAGGGCGTTTCGATTGCAGGTCGCGGGGGTTGGCTGCCGGACTTCACAGTGGCATCGTCAGTCTTGCGTGTCGGTGTTCCGGCTGCAATCGAACAGCTGCTCATTGCGACCGGTTTTACGCTCTTGACGGTTATCGTCGCCAGTCTGGGAACTGCCGCCCTCGCGGCCCACCGAATTGCCTTCAATGCCCTCTCCTTGTCCTTCCTACCCGGATTCGGCTTTGGAATCGCCGCGACCGCGCTGGTTGGACAGTCGTTTGGCGCGCAGGAACCGGAACAAGGCGCTGAGGTCGCCGACATCGCCACCCGTTGGGCAATCATTTGGATGGCCGCGATGGGGGCCGTCTCCTTCTTTCTTGCTGAGCCGATCATACGACTCTATACCCAGGAGACGGAGGTTGTTCGCGCCGGCGCGGCAGCCATCAGAGTTGTCGCGCTGGCGCAACCGTTCTGGGCCACGCTCTTTGTTCAGTCGGGCGCGCTGCGCGGGCTGGGCAACACTGTATTTCCCTTGCGATCCAACACCGCAAGCATCTGGTCTACAATGTGTATGGCATGGCTTGTTGTCACGTTCTTTGACGGCGGCCTCGCTCATGTGTGGGGAATCTTTCTCATCACTTCGCCCGTGAACGCAATCATACTCTGGCGGCGCTTTCGTCGAGCGGTGAGAGAGTGGTCGCACTCGCTGGAGGAGCGGGTCTTGCAGAGCGCGCAAGCGTAGAAGAGTGCTCCGGTTCCTGCCAGATAGTGATGCTATCCCGAGATGTCTGCCAATCTGGCTGATTCAGCGGAGAATTATGGTCCATCCCTATCCAATTCCGGGCGCGCGACATCGAGTTGACGAGAAGATTCGCCGCAGCCATTTCATCACGACGCTGGCTCCCGCCAACACGGTTGAGGAGGCCAGGGCGTTCATCAAGGATGTGCGGGCAGAGTTCGACGCGGCCAACCACAACTGCTGGGCCTACCTGGTCGGGCCTCCGGGATCGAGCGCGCAGGTGGGCATGAGCGATGACGGAGAGCCGCACGGAACTGCAGGCCGGCCAATGCTTACTGTGCTTCTCCACAGCGGCGTGGGCGATGTTGCCGCGGTTGTGACCCGCTTTTTTGGGGGCGTGAAGCTGGGCAAGGGAGGGCTCGTAAGGGCCTACAGCGGCGGCGTAAAGGTTGCACTGGAGGGTATGCGACGCGTTGAGAAAGTGTCGAGATCGAGTCTGAGAGTCGTCATCGGCTACGGTGCCGTCACAAGGTTTCAGAGGATGCTGCCTGAGTTCGAGGCCGAGATCGTTGCCCAGAACTTTGCGGCTGACGTTTCTTATGAACTTTCGATGCCGGACAGGCACATTGGACGATTTACCGTCCGCCTGGCCGATCTGACGAACGGCCAAGGCCGCGTTCTGATTGACCAGCAGGCTTAGCGAGGACCCTGATTTCGCCGATCGATGCCAGGATCAGATCGGCAGATTGCGCCAGTTCTTCGCGCGAGGAAGCGCCGGTCAGCACCCCGACCCGCAGCCCTGCACCCGCCGCGCGCCCCATATCAAGGTCGGTCACGGCGTCTCCGACGACGGCGGTACGCGCCGGCGCAACGCCCAACCGTTCGGCGGCCGCCAGAAGTGCGTCAGGCGCCGGCTTGTGCCGGTACGGCCCATCTCCCCCGGCGATGAAGTCGACGTAAGGCGCAAGGTCGAAGCAGGCCAGCGCAGACTCCGTGTGGTTGGCGTCGTCATTGCTTATCACCGCGACCTTCACACCGCAACTGTGTAGGGAAGAAAACAGCGCCTCCAGACTCGTCGTCTCCTTCAGATGGCGGGACCCCTCAAACATCGGACTGAACTCTTCCCACACCAACCGTTCGCAGTCGCTCCAATCCTGTTCCGGGCCGGCATGCTGGAACAGGACCGTTACCAGGGAATATCCGATCGCTACATTTGTCGAAGTCGCAAAGGGTCCTCGCGCATCAAACGTGCCGGTTGCCGGGTTATACCCCAAGGTGCGGTACAGTTCTGCCCGAACATTCGATTGGTCCGCGAAGTGCGCCACCAAGTGCTCCACGCCTTCCAGGAAAGGGGCCCGCAAGCTGGCGCCAAAGTCAAACAGAGTGCCGTCTTTGTCAAAGGCGATGAGGTCGGCGTCAAAGGTGTAGCAGCCGAACTGTACAAGAGCCATTGATTGGAGGGATTGAACGGGAATGTCTGGGCTGGATGCTTGCGAGAGGGGCCGAGACTATCGATTATCGTTGGAGGCGTTTGTCAAGTAGTCTTGCCCGATGACGATGCGCAGGTCAGTTGAATCGGATTCCAGGAGTCCTGGCATGGCGTGCAGGGAAGGGGTCAGGTTGAGTAGAAGGCCAACTTCACGCACGAGGCTGTCGTCCGTGTTGTAGTTCACCAGAAGGGTCCGCCGGTAATCGCTGCGGTCCGCGTCCCCGATCGCTACGACGTTCCAGCCTTCAGCCTGGAGTTCCTGGCGAACCCTGGCGGCGACACCGTACTGGGACGTTCCGTTCAAAATTTCCAGCCGGGCCTCGCGCGCGTTCAAGACGCGGACGATTGGGAGCGGGCTGCTCTGGGCTGTGTCGGCTTCGGCGATAACCGCGCGCGCCGGCGCGCCCGGCTGCGATGGAGAGCCCGTTAGCGCCGTTGCTCCCGCGTCGCCCGCCGCTACTGCCACCGGGCCGAAGAATTGCCTCAGCGCAGGACGAATCAGCTCCCGATTGGGAAGCAGGATCCAGGCCTTGTTGTGGCTGTATGTCTCAGTTCCGAACCGATTGTCCAGCACCAGCCGACGAAACTCGAATTGGCCGGACTGGACGTGAAACGCGACTTCGGCAATTTTCGCAGGCGGCATATCGGTACTCACGCTGCCCCACATCGTGTTCATCAGCTGGGGGGCCTTGCCGAGCAGCGTTGGTATCATGTCTGTCGACAGCAACTTGTCGGCCACGGCCTGAAGCAGCTGCTGTTGACGCGCCGCCCGCCCGTAATCGCTGTCCATGTTTCGTGTACGCGCGTACTTCAGCGCGGTCTCGCCGTCGAAGTGGTGTCGCCCGGCACTCAGTTGGAACGTTTGAAAACCGAAATCGGACGTAGGATACTCAGGGTCGTAGATTGCCTGCTGCACGTCAACCGTAACACCGTCGATTTCGTCGATGAAACGGACGAATCCATTGAAGTCGGCCTGAACGTAGTAGTGCACAGGTTGGCCGATGAAGCTACTTACCGTATCCATCGCAAGCTGCGGACCGCCGCCGGGATAGCCTCTTTCTTCGCCCAGTGCATAGGCAACATTTATTTTTGTCGTCAGATTGTAAGCGGGAATGGGCAGCCACAGATCCCTGGTCAAGGAGATCATGCCCGCAATCTTCCTCTCGAGGTCAAGCGTCAGCAGAATCATCGTATCGGTGCGCGGCGGCTCCCGGTCACTGACGCGGTCATCGGAGCCCAGCAACAGGATGTTGACCTGGCGGTCCGGCGCGAAAGTGAGGGGTGGGAGTTCGACCGAGCTGTTGTTCTGGCGCGTATCGACCGGCTGCTCAGTTGTACTTGCCGGTAGCGCATCTGCGTTCGCCTCAACGGGAAGTTCCGGCCCGAGCTCAGGCAGGCTCCTGCTTAGTGCATAGTCACTGGCCTGTTCTGCTAGTATGCTCCCGACAAAGAAGGCGAAAACGAGGACAAGGATCGAGCAGGCCACTGCCGCAAAGACGGCTAGAGGCTTGCTCCAGGGACTTCGGCTTCGAGCCTGGACAGGCGTCTGGCCGTCGGCTCCAAGCTGCCGTCGCGAGAAGAATCTGACTATCGGCATAGTGCCTGCGATTATAGCATGGATTCTGGCTGACAACCAACTGGACTGAGGGACGGGGGCGGCCAGCCCTGGCGTCGCGGCTGAGTCTCAAGATAAGAAGGCTTGCCAGCGGTTTGCAAACCTGCGAGGCCAGTTGAATCAGCGCGGGAGGGGATGCGCGTACAGCGCAGAACTGGTCAAAATGTACAACATTCCGGTAAGCTCATCCAGGTAGAGCCCCCTCAATCCAGCCAGCGCCATGTCTTCGGCGTCAACAAACTGTTCGATATAGCGGCCCTCTTTGTCAAAAACGAGGATGCGTTCCTGCGTTGCGTCGGCGACATAGAGCGTTCCGTCGGCGTCGTCATCCAGCACGAGGTCAACGAGCGAGCCCCCCAACCCCGGGATCCTCTCCAGGCTGAACGGCAACTGTTCTCCCTGACTGTATCGCAAGACAGTTCCATCTTCGGTCAGGAGCCAGATGTCACCGTCAATGCCCATCGCCACCAGTCCAGAGAGATCGCCTTGCACCTGTTCGTCGAACCAGTTCACGGGCGCTTCTTCGTAGTCAAGTCCGGCCGGCGTGTAACGCAAGATCTGATTCTCCCGCTCATCCGCGAGATAGAGCCGGCCATTGTAGATAGCCAGCTGGCCAATGCTTCCCAACGCGCCCTGACCGGCCAGTCGCAGGTGAGTAGCCCCGTCAAAGCGATTGTAGCGGAAGACGTTATTGTTTCTGTCGAGTACCAGCAGGCTGGCTTTTTCCGCGAATCCCAATATGCGCGGCTGCCAGGCAATGTCTACGATCCGCCCAACCGTGACACCGGATACAATATCTCCTTCCCGCAGTACGGCCCCGCTGTTTTCCTCCAGTAGCGTCCGGTCCGAGTTGATTCGGTAATGTTCGACCAGCTGCCTGCTGCTATCCAGAACATAAATGTCCTGGTCTGAGACGACGATGCGTTGCGGCGAAGCTTCGGAGGGGTACTCCAGCAGGGGAACGTCGAGAGAGTAGAGGGCTCGAACCTGGAGCAGATCCTGTAGTTCGGTCGCGATAACCTGCGACATTTCCTGGATTTGTGTAGTAACACCGACAAGGATCACGGCTTCGTCAAGATATCGCTGTGCTTCGCTCAGCGCGGCCCTTGCCGTGGCCCTGTCGCCGTTTTCCAAAGCCTGCTGGACCACCAACAGCTGACTGTCCGCCAGCCCGACAAAATGAATTCCTTCTTCCTGGTTGATGGTTCCTTCGCGCAAGAAGGCTGCACCCACAACGGCCGACGTCAGGAGAGGAATCAAGACGGCAATTGAAAGAAACAGTCTGCGGCGGTTCCCCTTCGTCGGCTCGGGCGGCGCATACCCCGGCAAGGCCGGAAGCTGGAGACGTTCTCCGGTTTGAGGTTCCTCCTGTGCGGGTGGCTGCGGCCCAGGCTGGGGCTCCGACTCTGGCGCGGCCGAATGCCCGAAATCTGCTTCGTCCTGGGACACATCGGCCGGCTTCTTCTGATCCTCTGGCAAAAGATCCCGAAACAGTCCCGACATCCAACGCCCAGGTCTGCCCAGGAAATTGAAGGCCCGCCTGTACCAGGGGCCCCGCAGCTTCACAAAGGGACGAAACGGCACAGCCAACTGATGCTGCATCGTTGGCGCGCTTGGAAGATCGTCCGCCCCGGCGCTGCGCCGGCTTCGGAATGGAATTATCGACCGTCTGCCAGCCTCGCCGGGCATTCCCCGCACCGGCGGCGCCGCCCCTACCGCGGTCGGCAGCCGCGAGTTTGCATCCTCATTGGGCCCCGATCCGGGCTGCTCTGAGTAGACAAGCAGCAGGGCCAGCAAGGGTACGTTCTCTCCCTGCTCCCGCAAATGCGCGACCATGTCGTGCAAATTTGCCACCGACGTGCTCACAATCGCGCCGCCAATCGTCCTGACATCAGATTGCAGGAACCATTCGCTTTCTCCCAGAAAGAGCACGTCATTTTGCTCTAGTTTGTGCCGATAGACGTGAACATTTGGTTGCGACTCTCTTCCCAGCGGCCCGGTATAACGGTCGGCGTCCAACGGGAACTGGTCAAGACGCTGCTCAGTCGCGATCAGCGCCATCGGCGGCCCAGCCGCGGCAATTACAAGGTGGCCCTGCACGATCGCCGCGCAGATCATGCCTGCTTCCAGATCGATATCCGGGCTGCGTCGATTCAGGTCCCGCAGCGATTCATGCGCGCTGTTGATCGCCCTCTTCAGAACGGTGCTTACGGGTCCGCTCGCCGAATAATAAGTTAACTCAATGATGGATTGCATCTCGCGTACAGCAAAGCTGCTGACAGAGCTGCCGCCTATCAATTCGATCAGGATGTACAGGTTTCCCCTCGACGAACGCTCGTCGTCGAACGTCGGCTCAATCCTCACCAAGTGATTGGCGCGCGGGTTGCGATGATCCATCAAGAAAGCGTGATGAATCCGGGTGTGGCTGGAAGAAGCGGTGCTTGCCATAATTGTTCAGATTTGCAGCGGGGACATTGGCCGCAGCAGTCGTCGATGTTAGAATGTGCGGACCCATCCGGCGCCTCAAAGGAAATGGTCCTGAGGCTCTGCCTCTACTGAGTCCAACTCTAATTGTACACCTTGCCGAAATAGCGTACAAGCGTAGTTTCAGACGCGATTCGTCTGTTTGGGTGTCGATTCGACGCCGAAATCCCCAGGACGACGCATCATTTGTGGCCAGACATCTTTAGAGTTCAAGAGAAGCGCAGTCTGAAATCGATGTTGGTCTATGAAAATCGGAATCGTAGGCGGGCCAAACAGCGGAAAGACCACGATATTTAACGCGCTTACCCGAAGCAAGGCCGCGACTGCCGGCTTTTCCAGCGGGCAGGTTGAGATTCATACTGCCGTCGTAGACGTCCCCGATTCGCGGCTGGACAACCTCTCAGAGATATTTGCACCCCGTCCGGCGGTATATGCCCAGGTCACATTCAACGACGTCGCCGGCCTCACTGAAGGAATCGGCAAAGAGGGCAGCATTCAGGGACCGCTGTTGAACGCAATCGCTGTGAACGACGCCCTGCTCCTGGTGGCGCGTTCCTTTACCAATCCTACCGTGCCCCACCCCCGAGATCGCGTCGATTCGATTGCAGACTTCGACGAAATGGAGACCGAGTTTCTGCTCAATGACATGGTCACGATCGAGAATCGACTCGAACGAATTGCCGTGCAGCGCTCTCGCGCCCAGTTGGAGGAAAGGCAGCGAATGGCGCGCGAAGAGGTTCTGCTGGAACGGCTCTACCCCGAACTTGAGAACGGGAAGCCCTTGCGAATGGCCGTAGTCAGCGCGGAAGAAGAAAGAATGCTGGCTGGATTCGGCTTTCTCAGCTTGCTGCCCCTCCTGCGTGTGGTAAATGCCGGCGATGACGACGACGAAAGCCAGTACGAATACCTGCTCAGTAGCGAAACGTTTTTTCTGCGCGGCCGCCTTGAAGCCGACATCGCCCTGATGCCCCCGCCGGAGGCCGCCGAGTTTCTCGCCGAGTTCGGCATCGACGAGCCGGGCCTCGACCGGGCCATTCGACGCTGCTACACACTTCTCGGCCTGATTAGCTTCTTCACTGTCGGCGAAGACGAGGTCCGCGCCTGGGCCGTGAGCGCCGGCTCCGCCGCGCCGGCGGCCGCGGGCGCGGTCCATACTGATATGGAGCGGGGCTTTATTCGAGCCGAAACGGTCCACTTCGACGATTTGGTGTCAGCCGGAAGCATGGCCGAAGCTCGCAAGCGGGGTCTGCTGCGGCTGGAGGGCAAGGGCTACGAAGTCCGGGACGGTGACATTCTTCAGTTTCGATTTCAGGTCTGATGCAGCCATCGTTTCGCGTTGACGCATCTCTGTTTTTGTTCATTCTGACGACAATATGTATACTGCTTTTCGGTGTTGCGCAGGGACAACGCCAATCCCCATGAGGAGTGGAAAATGACTGAGGAAACCCGTACCGTCGAGGAAGAATCGGCAGAAGCCTCTGCCAGAGAAACTGACGCCAGCAAGAAGGTAGTTCGTTTGAGCGTCGGTCAGGAGATGAGCGGCACCATAAAGCAGGTGACCGACTTTGGCGCATTCGTCGACATCGGGGCCGGCCGCGACGGCCTCGTTCACATTTCCGAACTCTCGGTTGGCCGCGTTACCAACGTCAAGGAGTTCGTCGAGGAAGGCCAGACAGTCACTGTGTGGATCAAGCGGCTGAACCGTGAACGCAACCGCATCAGCCTCACAATGATCTCGCCCGATACGAAGACGATTCGTGACCTTCAGGAGGGAGAACTCGTCGAAGGCGTCGTTTCCCGCATGGTGCCCTATGGCGCTTTTGTCGACATCGGCGTTGGCACCGACGCGCTCCTTCACGTGCGCGAAATGGGCAACAGCTACGTCCAGAAACCGGAAGATGTGGTCGAAATTGGCGAAAAGTTGGAGGTCCGCATCGTCACGATCAACCGCCGGCGCCGGCAGATTGACATCAGTATCAAAGGGCTGCGTGACGAGCCCGAAACTGAAGAGGGCCCATTGGACGATGCCGAGGCAGCTTTGGCCGTTGATGCGGATGGCCAAGTAGTGGATAAATTCGAAAACATGGAGGTTCTCTCACCTATGGAGCTGGCGTTCAAGCGCGCCATGGAGTCCGATGGCAAGCAAGAAATAACACAGCCCCGTAGTGAACGCCGCCGCCGAGGCCGCAAGCACCGCGCTAAGGCCATGCAGGCCGAGATTATCCAGCGAACGCTGGATACGATGCGAGATTAGCCATTCTGCGAGCCCATCAGCGCTTCAGGCGGCGGACGCTTCTGATTCCGTCGCCTTTTTGATTGGTGACGTCGAGAGCCGGGAACTGTCCTGTGGCTTGATGCCGCAGGCAGGGGAGCTGCGAGAATCGTGGACTTGCGAGACGGGGTCGCGCTGGTAACCGGCGGGGCGCATCGCGTCGGGAGAGCCATAACGCTGGAACTAGCCCGCGCCGGCGCCAATGTAGTAATCCTCTTCAACGTTTCGGCCGGAGCTGCGGAAAAAACCGCCGAGGATGTTAACGCGCTCGGTGTCGAGGCGATGACGGTCCAGTGTGATGTCGGAAATTTGAACGCCGTCCAGCGGATGGCAGAGGCGGTGCGTGCCCGTTTTGGGCGTCTTGACCTGCTCGTCAACGCCGCCGATCGTTTCGACGCGCATGCTGTCCCCACCGAGGAATACGAGACCTGGCGCCGCGTGATTGACGTATCTTTGCACGGCAGCTTTTACGTGAGCAATGAACTCGCGCCGCTTCTGCTCGAACGACCGCAGGCCGCCATCGTCAACATTGTCGACATATCGGTTTGGCACGCCTGGCCCAACTTCACCGCCCACGCCGTAGCCAAATCCGGCCTGCTCGCACTGACGCGGCAGCTTGCGCTTGAATTAGCGCCTACCGTGCTCGTTAACGCAGTCGCGCCCGGTCACGTCATGCCACAGCCGCACTACAACGAGGAGTTTTTGCGGCGGAGCGCCGGCCGCACGTTGCTTAAGCGTTGGGGCGCGCCCGAAGACGTCGCACACGCGGTCCGCTTTCTCGCCCAATCTGATTACATCACCGGCGAGGTCATCCGTGTCGACGGCGGCGAGCTGATAGCCTTACGTTCCGAAAACTAAGAAAAGAATCGTTCGAAAGCAAGGTCGATTGAGGGGCCCTCTGCGTTTCCTTTCAGTTGCCGGCAGCGGCGAGAAATGGTAAATTCAGGCTACCCTAACGAAAAGTAAGTCTGGCCAAGAGCAACTGTGCGGCGCCAGCCCATATCTCGCTGTCAGGCCGCACTGAAGGGAGATTCCGTGGACCCGCTGACTGCCTTTTCGACCGAACTGGAAACGAGTGCGGACCGGCCCGAAAGACTGGCTCTTACGATCGGCAGTCTCGTCGATAGCGGGCTCGACGTCGAGGCAAGTATCCGCCGGCTGGACGAACTTGCCGATCAGGCCGATCAGCGCATGCCCGCCGGCGCAATCGGCCGCGCGCGTGCCGAAGCGCTGATCACAGTTCTGCATGACGAGATGGAGTTCCGCGGCAACGTAGAGAACTACTATGATCCCATCAACAGTTTTCTGCACCGGGTGCTCGATACGCGGCTCGGCCTCCCGATTACACTCAGCCTCCTCTACATCGCAATAGGTCGCCGGCTCGGGATTGGACTTTATGGCATGGGCTTCCCCGGCCACTTCATGCTTGAGTACCGCGATCCCGCCGGCGTCTGGCTCCTCGACCCATTCCACGGCAAAGTCGTCGCTCTCGATGAGCTGACCAAATACCTGTCGCGGCTCTTTCAGGAATCGTTACGTTCGCCGGTTGCGCTTGAGAACTACAGAGTCGACACCAATGCGCTGATTTTGAGAATCCTCAACAATCTTCGCGCCGTTTACGTCTCGAAGCACAGCCTGCCGCAAGCGCTGGGCGTTCTGGATTTCATGCTGATCGTCGAACCGGACGAGGCCAGCCTTTGGCGCGACCGAGCCCTTCTCCATTTTGGTTCGCGCAACCTGCTCCTCGCTGAGAATGACCTGCGGCGCTACTTCCTTCTGAAGGGTTGTCTGTACCTCTTCGGAAGTGAAACCGAGCATGTGCCTGGCAATATCCCCTTCGGAGGTTGGCTACCCGAAGCGGAGCAGCCGGCGCCCGGCGAAGATAAGCGTTTGTCATTTGTGCTCAGGAAGATTCGGGAAGAGATTCGGAGGCTGAACTAGAGTGAGATTCAAGATCCCTGCCGATGCCTCCCGGATGTGGCGGTCCTGCTTTCGTTTTTTCTGTGCAATTCGCCCATTTTTCTGCTCGCTGCGGGTCGAAGGTGTCGAAAACGTCCCGCAGGAGGGAGGGGTTGTACTGGCGTGCAATCATCCCGGAGGCGTGGACAGCTTCGTACTCGGCATTTCATGCCCCCGCCAAGTCTACTATATGGCCAAGCGGGAGTTGTTCAACGTCCACCCGGTTATGACCTACCTGCTATACCGGGTCGGCGCATTTCCTATCAATCGCGGGGCCAGCGACACCGCGGCCATCGAATACAGCATTAAGCTCGTGCGCGCGGGACGCGTTCTGGGGATGTTTCCGGAGGGTACACGCAATCGCGGCAAACCCCTGCGGCGGGGCAAAAGCGGGGCCGTCCGCATTGCCATCGAAGCCAACGCGCCAGTCGTGCCCGTCGTCGTTCTCGGCATTCCGCACTTGCACAAGCACTGGTACAACCCGTTCAAGCGTTCGCAGATTGCCGTCCGCTTCGGCCAGCCATTTTACTTTGCAGGGGATTCAATGGAGGAAGTGGCTGATTTCACATACGAGGTAATGATGGCAATAGCCCGGATGATGCCGCCCGAGCTGCGCGGTCACTACAGCGAAGACTCGGTCCCTGCAAGTCCCTCCTCCCAGGATTCAACCGGCGCCGGCGGACTCCTGGAGGAGGGCATCGATGCCCCCCAGTAGGCTTCAGCCCTGTCAATCAAGCCAGAGTTTCCACGACCTTTTCCAGCGCCTCCCTGCTGGGCCTTAGCTTCTCGTCAGGCAACCGCGCAAGCGGCGTCTCCGTCAGATTCAGAAGCTCCGTAAACGTAGGCTCCTCTTCGTTGATATAAAGCAGCCCGGTGATGAGTTTTTTCTCATCAAGCGAACGCTGGATCGCGGTATAGGCCGCCGCGCGGTCAGAGGGGTCATGTTCCGGGTCGATCTTTTTGAGGATGATTCTGCCGCCGTCGTGCAGTTCAACTTCAATCTCGTCTTCGTAGTCGGCGATCTCTATCTCTTCGTACTCAGGCACAAAGTTCAACTCGTGTAGCTTAATTTCGTTACTGCGACCGAATCCGTAGCTCTTGGTCGAATCGTCATGGTTGTTGAACGTGACGCACGGGCTGACAATGTCGAGAACGGCGATCCCCCGATGATTTAGCGCCGCCTTCAGCAGGACTTCCAGCTGCTTCGGGTCGCCGGCGAAGCTCCGGGCCACAAACGTCGCGTTCGCAGTCAGCGCCTCCATGCAGATATCCAGCGCCGGCAGGTCGTTTACTCCCTGGTATTTCAAGAACTGACCCTCGTCCGCCGTCGCGCTGAATTGTCCTTTTGTCAGCCCGTATACTCCATTGTTTTCGACGATGTAAACGAGCGGCAGATTGCGCCGCACGGCATGTTTGAACTGGCCGATGCCTATGGACGCCGAATCACCGTCTCCGCTCACGCCAATGACCTGCAAGCTCGTGTTGGCGATCACTGCCCCCGTCGCCACCGAGGGCATTCGACCGTGCAGACTGTTGAACCCGTGGCTCCAACCCAGGTAGTAAGCCGGCGTTTTGCTGCTACAGCCGATGCCGCTCAGCTTGACCACCTGGGTTTGATCCAGGTTCATTTCCCACGCGGTGTTTACGATCCGCTGGCTGATGCTGTCATGCCCGCATCCCTTGCAAAGCGTAGAAGGCCGCCCTCGATAGGAACTCTTTTCCAGATCTAAGCGGTTTTTCGTGGCGGTTCGTCCGCCGCGGGCAATGTTTGCCTTTGCTCTTGTGGACACAGTTCTGGTGCTCATTGTTGAACCTCCTGCGATGCTTTATGAATCTCTTCAACAATGAATCGGGCGCTCAACGGAAGCCCATCGCATTTTGCGATCGATTTGAGCTTCAGAGCCTGACGCGGCTCCTCCGTCGTCAGTATCGAATGGAGCTGACCGTCTCCGTTGGCCTCTATCACACATATTGTGCGGTAACGATCAATGAAGTCGCGCACGGTCTCGCTGATCGGCAACGCCCTCAACCGCAGATAGCTGGTGGCCAGTCCCCCTTTGGCCAGCCGATCGCGCGCCTCTTCGACGCCATCGTGATTGCTTCCAAGACTGATAATCCCAATATCGGCCTCTTCCGAGTCGTCGACAACCGGCTCCGGAGCCAGGCGCCTGGCGGTCTCCAGTTTACGCCGCAACCGCAACAGATTCTCCTCCCAGTCGTCGGGCCTTTCACTGTAGAATCCGTACTCGTTGTGCCCCGTCCCGCGCGTGAAATACGCGGCCATGCTGTGCTTCGTACCCGGGAGCGTTCGATATGTGATGCCGTCGCCATCAACATCCATATAGCGCGCCCAAACTCCCTGCCGTTCCTCCAGGTCCTCGGCGCTGAGAACCTTGCCCCGCTTAAATGGCTCCTCGGAATAGTCGAACGTCTCCGAAATGTGTGAATTCATGCCCAGGTCCAGGTCGCTCAGCACGAGCACGAGCGTCTGCAATTCTTCGGCCAAGTCGAACGCGACGCGGCCAAATTCAAAGCACTCGGCCGGGTTCGCAGGAAACAGGACGACGTGCCGGGTATCGCCATGGCTGAGATAGTAGGCGGCCTGGATGTCGCCCTGCGACGTGCGCGTCGGCAGCCCAGTGCTCGGCCCCATCCTCTGTATATCCCAAATCACTGCTGGGATCTCGGCAAAATAGGCCAACCCGGCGAACTCCGCCATCAGGCTGATCCCCGGGCCGCTCGTGCACGTCATGGCCCGGGCTCCCGTCCATCCCGCGCCCACAACCATCCCAATCGCCGCCATTTCGTCTTCAGCTTGAACTACCGCAACTGTTGATTTGCCCGTTTCCGGGTCCGACCGCAACTGATCTGCATACTTCTCAACCGATTCGGCCAAACTCGACGACGGCGTAATCGGGTACCAGGAAGCCAGCGATAGACCTCCCGCCAGCGCACCCAGCGCGCCGGCAGTATTGCCGTCCACCAGGATCTTGCCCTCGTTGAATCCCGCCATCCTTTCCACGCGATAGACTTTGTGCGGCTGAAGGTGCTCCCGGGCCCAGTCAATGGCCTGCTCAACCATACTCATGTTGAGCCGGACCGCGCTCGCCTTGCCAGCGAAATGGTGATCGAGCGCCACCTCCACTTCCACTACGTCGATTCCCAGCAACTCCGTTAGCGCACCGACATAGACCATATTGGCAACGTAGTCTCGCAGGGCATGGGGTAACTTTGCCGCTTTGACCAGCTCTTTGACCGGCATCGCATAGTAGGTAATGTCCTTGCGCCGGTTCGCAATGGGCAATGAGTCGTCGTAAATCACGACGCCCCCCGCGACGGCCCCCTCCATATCCTCCGCAACCGTCCGTCCGTTCATACAAACCTGCACGTCTGTCATCTCCCGCCGGGCAAGATAGCCCTCTTTGCTCAGGCGGATGATGTACCAGGTCGGCAGGCCCTGAATGTTGCTCGGAAACAGGTTCTTGCCGTTGATCGGGATGCCCATTTTGAACAGCGCGCGCAGCAGAACGCCGTTGCTCGTCTGGCTTCCCGATCCGTTTGCCGTCGCCACATTGATTACAAAGTCATTGACGGTTGCGGGGGCAACCGGTTGCACGGTCGGCTTTTCCCGCACTGCAACGCTCATGCTGGACTCCTTACCTCGTGACCCCGTTCGACGCTTGCTAACTCGTCCGCACCGCCGCGCCTTACGCCCCTTGTCCGCAGCAGCAGCAAGTGTTCCTCGTTCAATGATCTGGCCCTTTCGAATTCTCCTTGCTGAATTGCGCCCGCAATCCTCTGGTGATAGTCCCAGACCTCGGTGAGATAGTCATAATCGGCGTACAGGTTCAGTTCGACCGCTTCGTAGGCATCCCAATAGGCTTCCAGGAGTCCGGTTGCAAACAGGTTGTTCAGTCGCCTGAAGATGGTCATGTGGAAAGCGCGGTGTTCCTGGTGGGGGATCTGAATGCGGCTTTGTTGCAGTTTATGCCACGCCCTTACGACGTACTCGTCCAGCTCCCTTTTGTCATCCTCCGTCAGCGCCTCGACGGCCTGGTGCCAGAAAGCGCTTTCGATCCCGTTGCGAAGTTCGCCGAAGTCGGGGAAGAGCCGCTCATTCGTGGCTAAGCCGAACATCAGGCTGGCCCGTGCCGCCGGCGTGAAACTATAGTCGTTGCACTCGATGCCGCGGCGCGGGCGCGCCGCAACCAGCCCCAGCACCCGGGCCCCTTCCAGCTGTTCGCGCAACTTTCCGACGCTCACCCCCAGTTCGGAGCTAATCACGTGCAGCGAAGGCAGCCGCTCGCCGGGCGTGTACCCGTTCTCGACGATGTAATGCAAGAACTCGGAGTCGTTAGGAATCTGTTTCATGAGGCTGGGTGAGGCGAGTACTCATGCGAGTTGCGGCTACTTTAATTATCGGATTAATTGCATCAATACTATCAAACGGATTTATTCTACTCGATCGCGCAATACAAGTCAACTAACGAAATCGACGGGGTGGCGTTTGGCAGCGCTGTAGGGGCACGCGCGCCTCCGCGCGCGCAGGTCTAGCCGCAGAGAGTGTTTAGCCTTCCGGCACTTCTTCGCCGGTCTGCTGGAGGGAGAGCTGCGCGAACGCAGCTTCTGTCAACAGCGCCACACCGGTCGGCATGACGCTTTCTTCAAAGTCGAATGTCGGACTGTGGTGAGGGCTGTAGAACCCTTCGTCCGGGTTGGCTGCCCCCACCAGTACGAAGCAACCCGGCGCCCGGTTCAGGAACTCCGCCATATCTTCTCCCACCATCATGGGAGGAATCTGCGCAACGTTTTCGTCACCCACCACGCCGCTCGCAGCCACTTCCATCAGGCGTGCGCCGGCCTTGGAGTTAACGGTCGGAGGCACGCAGCTTTGCATAGCGATCTTATAGGTCGCGCCCATGGCCTGGCAGATGCCGGCGCAGATTTCGTCCAGGCGTTCTCTCAGCAGGTCGCGCACCTCCGGCTCGAAACTGCGCATTGTGCCTTTCAGAACTGCCTGCTCCGAGATCACATTGCCGGCCGTTCCGCTGTGGAATGAGCCGACCGTGACGACCGCCGTATCCGTCGGATTGACGTTGCGCGCTACGATGCTCTGCAGCGCCACCACCACCTGGCTTGCGACGTAGGTCGCGTCGATCGTGTCGTGAGGCGTCGCGCCATGTCCCCCCTGACCGCGAATGGTCAGAGTGAAAATATCGGCGGCCGCCCAAAGCGGGCCCGGCTGTACCACCACCTGCTTGTACGGTAGTCTGCTCCACAAGTGCAGACCGTAGGACGTCGCCGGGTGCGGTTCGTCGAGCGCGCCGTCCTCGATCATCGCCAGAGCGCCCCCTAGTCCCTCCTCGGCTGGTTGGAAGACCAGTTTTACACGCCCCGGAAGTTCATTGCGATGTCGTGCCAACAGTTTCGCGACGCCCATGCCTATCGCGGTGTGACCATCGTGGCCGCAGGCGTGCATCACGCCCGGGTTCTGCGAAGCAAAAGGCAGCCCCGTCTCTTCATGGATGGGAAGGGCATCCATGTCAAAGCGCAGCAGAACCGTCTCGCTGCTCTCATCCAACCCGTCGGGCTCTACCATAGCGATCACGCCCGTTTTGCCGATGCCGGTGCTGACCTCCAGCCCTTGCTCCTGCAAATGGGCGGCGACCACGCCCGCAGTGCGCACTTCTTCGAATCCCAGTTCCGGGTTGCGATGAAAGTCCCGCCGCCACTCTACAAGCTCGGCCAGCAGTTCTTCCGCCTCTCTTTCTATCCACTCTCGCACGGCTCTGTCTCCCGTCCGACTTTGATTCCGTTTTGATGCACATTGTAACAGGTGCAGCCCTGATCGCCACATCCCCCGGCCTCGGTTTGCGCGGCGGGTTGTAAGAGAAATCCGTCCCGCCGAGAGGCGCGGCAACGGGTGCAACTTGCAGGTCCTCCTCGCAGACCTTCGATCTGGCGGACTGCCTGGAGATTTCGATCGTCTGGCTAGCCGATTGGCTCGACTTTGGTTATACTGAAGGACGTGAGGGACACGTCCGAATGCTGAGCAGGGGCGAACTGCGAGTGTTTCAATCTCTTTCCGCGCCCCTCGGCCGTCCCGTTGATCGGGTTGTGATCATATTCAGGAAGGCCACTGCAAGGTGAAGAAATGTCAGCAGTAACTGGTATCGCCGAAATCGTTCTCTGGGCAAAGGACAAAGGCAAGTCGGTCGCCTTCTACAGGGACCTGCTCGGGCTGGAGGTAATTTCGCCGCCCGAACTGCCCAACGTCTTTCTCAAAGCGGGCGAAGGCGCGGCCGGCATCCCGCAAATGATTGTTGTCGTGCCCATGCCGCCGGACATTGCCGCCCAGCCTCGCGGCAATCAGCTTCATCATCTCGCCTTCGAACTGGCTGCTGAGGACTTTGATACGCTCGACCAACAGTTGCGCGAGGCGGGATATGAGCCGCGAGGCGGCACGCATCCCGTCCTGGCCAGCCGCACTATGTACATCGACGACCCTGACGGCAACGAGGTCGAACTGATCTGCGAGCTCCGACAGTGACGTCCACTCTTCTGTAATGGCGGCAATACAATGAAGACGCACTCCAATTACGCGATGCTCTCGGTTGAAGAAGCGCTGAAAATTGCCCTCGGCCAGGCCCGGCTTCTCTCCCCCGTCACATTGCCTCTATCCAGGGCGCGTGGGGCGATTCTCGCATCAGACATAACCGCTCGTGAACCACTTCCGCCGTTTCCGGCCTCAACCAAGGACGGTTACGCAGTCGTCGCCGCGGACGGACCTGGCGAGTATCCACTTGTCGGCGAAGTCAGCGCCGGGTCGCTCGCAGGTTTCAACGTTCAACCGGGTACTGTCGCCTACATCACGACCGGCGCGCCCCTGCCTGAGGGCGCAGACGCCGTCGTCATGGTCGAGGAGACCGAACGCATTGGGAACGGCACGTCCTCCGCAACGGTCCGCATTAATCGGCGCGTGCAACCCGGCGCCGACGTGCGCCCCGTTGGTGTAGACGTGGTAGAGGGCCAGGTGGTACTCGCTGCGGGAGAGCGGCTCGATGCTGCTGAAATCGGCCTTCTCGCGACCGCGGGCGTCGTCGAAGCACCAGTCTATCCACGTCCCAAGGTCGCCGTTCTCTCCACCGGCGACGAGCTGATCGAACCTGGGAATCCGCTCGGCCCCGGTCAGATTCGCGACAGCAACCGCGCCATGCTGGTCGCAGCCATCGACGCTGTGGGCGGCGAGCCGGTTGATCTGGGCATCTCAGGCGATTCGCAAGAGGCGCTCGAGACCCGAGTACAGGAAGGACTGGCACAGGCCGACATTCTGATCAGTTCCGGCGGCGTTTCGATGGGCGAGTTGGACCTTGTTCAGCCCCTGCTCGAACATGCCGGCACGGTCCATTTCGGTCGCGTGCGGATGAAACCTGGCAAGCCCATTACTTTCGCCACCGCCGACTACAAAGGCAAGCGCCGGCTGGTCTTTGGCCTTCCGGGCAATCCGGTCAGCAGCCTGGTGACGTTTTACCTTTTCGCGGTGCCGGCGCTGCGCAAGATGGCGGGTTGGCCCAACCCAAGTTTGCCCAGCGTTCAAGCCAGGTTGGAGCAGCCGCTTCCCCTGGATGCATTTCGACCCGAATTTCATCGCGCCACGCTTCGCTGGGACGATAAGCAGGGCTGCTTCGTCGCTGCCAGCACCGGCAGCCAGGCCAGCAGCCGCCTTTTGAGTATGCGCACTGCCAACGCCCTCCTTGCGTTGCCCCAGCGTGAGGGCACGCTGGCTGCCGGCGAACTCGTGGACGCGCTGCTGATCGGCGAACTTTAGCGGCTCTTTGGATGGTCGAATGTCCGAATTAACCCATCTTGACCGGGACGGCCGCGCATCGATGGTCGATGTAGGCGACAAAGAAAGCAGCAGTCGCGAAGCCGTTGCAGAGGCCAGCATTTACATGGCGCCCTCTACGTTGACAGCCATTCGTGACGGGTGTCTGCCCAAGGGCGACGTGCTGGCCACCGCTCGTATCTCCGGCATCATGGCCGCCAAGCGCACGCATGACCTGATCCCGCTCTGTCACCCGCTACAATTGAGTAAAATTGCCGTCGAATTCGAAATCGATGACGAGAATGGGCGGGTCATTATCGTCGGCTCCGTGCGCTGCAATGGCCGCACAGGGGTCGAGATGGAAGCGCTGACCGCGGTCAGCGTCGCCGCGCTGACCATTTACGATATGGCGAAAGCTTTGCAAAAGTCAATGACCATTTCGAACATTCGCCTGCTTCGCAAGCAGGGTGGCAAGTCGGGTAACTGGGAGCGGGCGGCCTCTGCGGAAAGCTCGAGAACTGTCGAGCCGTGAAAGTTCGCTTGATTCTCTTCGCCGGTCTGCGGCAGGCGGCGGGCTTCAAAGAAGATTCAGTCACGTTGCCCGACTCCGCCACCGTTGGCGACCTGCTCGACAGACGCGTTCCGCAGCTGCGCCGCCGCACCTTCTATGTAGCGGTGAACGAGGAGTACGCCCAGCGCGACACGGTCCTGCATGATGGGGATGAAATAGCACTCCTTCCCCCCGTTTCCGGCGGGGTTCCCCGCCCTTGCCGCATCATTTCCGGGGAGATTGACAACAAAAGGTAATCCTTAGAGATGTCGGTTAGATCATTCGAAATCACCCAAAAGCCACTCT
>CBDCLG010000023.1:0-205379 GCA_965218625.1 Caldilineaceae bacterium
GGACTGGGTGGCGCTTGTAATGCTCGACTCTGACATGCGCGACTCTGACATGCGCGACGAAGGTGGGGAACGGGACAATGGAGGCTGAGCGGGGCTGTCACCGTTTTTTCATCGAGGGGGTAGCCGTCGAGGTCCACCGCTCCGTCGACCTCGCGCCGCTGGCGCATCAGCTGCGCAACGTTTTGCGCCTTGCCCCCGGGAACACGATCACCCTGCTCGACGACAGCGGCGCGGCCTTTCGCACGCGCATCGAGTTCCTGGACCGGCAGCGGGCAGCGGGCCTGGTGCTGGCGAAGGCGCCTGTGGACAGCGAGCCGGGAATCGAGCTGACGCTCTACCAGTGCGCGTTGAAGAGAGACCGCTTCGAGTGGGTTCTGCAGAAGGGCGTCGAACTGGGTGTGGGCCGGTTCGTGCCGGTAATCAGCAGCCGAACGGTCGTGCGTCCGTCTGCGAGGCTGTTGGACAAGTATGATCGCTGGCGCGCGATCGTGCGCGAAGCGGCCGAGCAGAGCGGACGCGGCCGGCTGCCGGTCCTGGCCGATCCGCAGACCTGGGAACAGGCCGTGACACAGGGCGGGGGGCTGCGCCTGATGCCTTGGGAGGACGCAGGCAGCGGCGTCCCGGGCATCGATTCCAGGGTCGCGGGCGTGAAGGCGGTTTCCCTGCTCGTCGGTCCGGAAGGCGGCATCAGCGCCGAAGAGGCCGGCGCGGCCATTGATGCCGGCTGGCGGCCGGTCTCGCTGGGGCCGCGCGTGCTGCGCGCAGAAACCGCCGCGATCGCGGCGGTGACTATCGCCATGCATCTGTCCGGCGACCTGGGCTGACTTTCGCCGGCGCCGCAGGAATGCATCGCAAACCGTACTGCCACGACAAATGACGGGACCGATCACGATTCAGACGCCGGCGCGGCTACACTTCGGCCTTCTCGACCTGAACGGCGGCCTGGGCCGTATCGACGGGGGCATTGGCCTGGCTCTGGAGGAGCCTCGCACTGTCATTGCCGCTGAGCGGCGCATCGCGGTCGAGGTTTCCTGCCCAATGGACCGGGAATTCGAAGCCCGCCTGGGTGCGACGGCACGCGCGGTCTGCGCAGCGTATGGATTTCCCGGCGCGTCGGTCAGAGTCCTTGCGCGGGCGAAGCCGCATTCCGGCCTCGGCAGCGCCTCACAGACACTCGTGGGCGCCGGGATTGCAATCTGCGCGCTTTACGGGAAGAAGGCAACTGCGTCCGAGATCGCGGCGTTGGTTGGCCGGGGCGGCACGTCCGGCATCGGTGTCGGCGCGATCGAGTCCGGGGGATTCATTCTCGACGGCGGCCATCGTTTCCGTCGCGGCCAGGGCAGCAAAGAGGGCTACTCGCCTTCGTCGGCATCGGTTGGCGTGCCGCCGCCGCCTGTTCTGGCGCGCTACAACTTTCCTGCCTGGGACGTGCTGATCGTAATCCCAAGCGGGGAGGGCGCGAGCGGAGAACGTGAACGGGACCTCTTTGAAGAGGCCTGCCCCATCTCCGCCCGGGACGTGGAAAAAATGGCGCGCATCCTGCTTGTGCAGATGTTGCCTGCGCTGGTGGAGGCCGATTTGCCCGCTTTCGGCGCGGCGATGGAAGCCTACCAGCGTTACGGTTTCAAGCGCTTCGAGCTCAAGACGCAGGGTCCGCTGATCGCCGAATGCATCGAGTTCCTTCGCTCGAACGGCGGCGCGGGCGTTGGCATGAGCAGCTGGGGACCGTCGCTCTACGCCTTCGGACACGACCTGTCGGAGTTGCGGCTGAAGGCCGGGGAATGGCTCACTGCCAGGGGCGGCGGCGAAGTAATCCTGACGAAGGCGAACAACATCGGATACAGGCTGGTCCTCCCGGACGAGGCGAAGGCGAGCGCCGCTTCGACCGGCGTCAGCGGGAATCCACCCGGATTCGCTCCAGCGCAAGGAGAGGCAACGCCGCCCTGATGACACTGTTGAAACTCTGCGGCACCACGAATCCTGAAGACGCGCTTCTCGCCGGACGCGCCGGCGTCGACTTCTGCGGCATTCTGGTGGACGTCGCCTGGTCCGAGCGCAGCCTGACGCTGGAGCAGGCCCGGCCGGTCGCCCTGGTGTCCGGCGTGCACAATGTCATCCTGTTGTGCAATCCAAGCGCCGCCTTCGCCGTCGAGGTAGCCGAGACCCTACAGCCCTACGCACTCCAGCTGCATTGCCATGAACCGCCCTCGCTGGTGGCTGAACTGAAAGAGTCGATGACGTGCGCGATCTGGAAGACGGTCCACCTTCCCACCCTGGAGGGCCAGGCCGAGCCGCAAGCCTTCGTAGCCGCGGGCGCCGACGCGCTCCTGGCGGACTCTGTCGACACCAGCGAAGGCTTTGCCCGCCTCGGCGGAACCGGCAAGGTAGGCGACTGGGAGGCGGTCGCCGCGCTGAAGCAGCAGGTGGACATTCCCGTTTTCCTGGCAGGAGGGATCGGCCCGGACAACGTCGCTGCAGCCGTGCACGCGGTGCAGCCCGACGGAATCGACCTCTGCAGCGGCGTCGAATCGGCCCGGGGACGGCGCGACCCCGCAAAAGTCGAGCGCCTGATGCAGATGTTTCGGAAGGCGGCCGCAGCCGGCGGTTGAGTGGGGTGCGACAGTGGGAAGAAGGTGTGGCGCAGGCGAATAAACCGCCTGCCTGACGTGCAACTTGTTCAGCGGCTCATCATGAGCCCATTGCCCAGCGGGGACTGCCCAAGGCCCGAACTCTCTCTATCGTTCGAGGTCAACACGTTCGCGATCGCGCCGACGCCACGCCGGCTGGTAATCAGCCCCTGGTGCTGAAGGGTCCAAACGGCCATGTTGGTGCCCACGCGAAAACGACAGTTGAAAGAGGGCACGATCATCAGGTCGAGCGGTGTCCACAACGAGGAGAACTCGATGCTCGTCAGCTGTTCGGCGTCAGCATTGAGGTCGCGCAAAAAGCTGCTGTTGGGCCGCAACTGCAGTGCGGCCGGCAGGCGGCTGGCGAAAGCCAACCACGTGCCGTGATGGGGCGTTGCCACGCCAAGAAAGCGGCCGGTCCGCGCCAGGCCGCCCATACGTTGCATGTAATAGCGCGCCACGATCCCGCCCAGGCTGAAACCGACAAAATTCAGCTGCTGGTTGTAGGCGAAATTGCTGCTGATATAGGCCTTTAACTGCTGTGCCAGGACTTCGAGGGGCACGCTGCAATCGCTCGGCGCGAGCGTCACCGCATACGTGCGTACGCCCACGCCGGCCAGGTGCCGTGCGAGCGGCTCGAACACAGACGCTTCATCTTTGTATCCGTGCACCAAAATGGTGGGCGGCTGCGCATCCTGCCCCGGGTCGCCGGAGGCAGGCCAGCGCAGACCTGTTCCTGCGCTCGAAGGCCCAACCGGAGCTTCCCGGATCGATCTTCTTGCTCGCCGGTATTGCTGTCGCAGTCGGTTACGGATGGCAGACATGATCCCTGGCCCGATCAAGGGCCTGTTTCCGGGCCTATAGCTGTTACAACTTTCTGGGGCTACTCTATCACACTTTGCGACTTCCGCTCAAGCGCCTAGACTGGATGGCAGGGCAATCGCATCAAAATCTGGGCGCCAAAATAACCCACAAAGGGCACCCACAAGGGGCGCCCCTACCAATTGTCATTCGTTTTCGGCTGAAAAACCGAACTCCGGTCGCCGAAAACCTTAAGAATTCGAGACCGCGCACTATGATTTGCACTGTTCTCGGCGTTTCTTGGTAGTTTGGCTCGAATCAGGTAGTGTCGCGGGTCTTGGCCCAATTAGATGCAATCGCCCTGAGACTGGATGGCCTTCCCTTTAGCAATTCGGCCCGATCGGGTAGAATAACCATGCTCTGATATGTCAGAATCGCGCTCCCCACCAACGCCGCGGACGCCCGGCCGGCCCTGCCCGGCAGCGGGAGAGGCGCCAATCAACCCACAGGAGGACTGAAATGGGAACTGAACTTGCCCCGGGGACTCCGGCCCCGACTTTCAAGGCCACGACCGACAGCGGTAAAACGATCGATCTGGCCGACTATCGCGGGCAGAAAGTGATCCTCTACTTCTATCCCAAAGACGACACGCCCGGCTGCACGACGCAGTCCTGCGGCTTTCGCGATGTTCACGATGAGATCACCGAACAGAACGCCGTCGTCTTCGGCATCAGCCCCGACGGTGAGGAAAGCCATCAGAAGTTCCGCGCCAAGTTTGAACTGCCGTTCACATTGCTCGTCGATGAAGACCACTCGATTGCCGAGGCTTACGGCGTCTGGGGCGAGCGGACCATGTACGGACGCACCTTTATGGGCATCCATCGCAGCCACTTCGTGATCGACGAGAACGGAGAACTGTTGGAGACGAACTACAACGTGGCGCCGGCGGACAGCCCTTCCGCGGCCCTGGCGGCGGTCTCCTGACTCAGGCGGCACATCGACCTGGTATCGACCTGGTGGGCTCCCATACCGGTCGCCGGCCGCAGTCGACCTGCCTTGTCATTCAGTCATGCCGCCGGCGCGGCAACGGTCGTAGCCAGGTCTCGGCAGGCCGCTACCAGGGAATGCCGCCAGTGCCGACGTATGCTCTCCAGAAGCCGAACAGCAGGTAGACGCCGACAACAATGACCAGGAGAGTGAGAATCGTATTCCACTGGCTGCGAATCCGCCTGTATTCCGCCCAGACCGCTTTCGGTTTCAGCAGGAAAATCACGGCGAGCATAATGAGGACTAGCAGCAGGTATCTGATTCTCACGGAAGGACTGTTTCGCTAATATCCCGGTATGGACATCTCGTGGATATGGGAACAAGTGACAGCGGCCCCAACAGGGGCAGGGCTATGGCTGGCCTTGAGTTTCCTGCTGGCCGGATTGACCGCCGGTTTCGCTCGACTCTTCGCTCCTCAACTGGAGCGAACGGTACGCGTGGTCCGGTGGATTTCCCTGCCCTACCTGGGGCTGGTCCTGGGGGAGTTGTCCCCCCGCTCGATGGGCATTTCCTTAATCGACTGGTCGCTGGGTCTACGCGTTGGTCTTGTCGTGCTGGTGGGCATGTCGGCTCTGCTCGCCATCGTCCGCATCTGGCTCCATACCGACAAAAGCCCTCCTGCCGGCGGGCGAGGACCGGGTCCTTTTTCGCTCCTCACGTGGATTGAGAGCGGCGCCCAGGAATTCCACTGGTGTTTTCTGCGCGGCGCGGCGCTGGATCTGCTGATCTCTCTTCCGGCGGCAGACCAGGCAATCGCATACTGGTCCATCTGGCTGGGGGCCGCGCTTGCCTTGCCCGGAGTCATCCTTCATTCGAAGCACAACGCCGAGCGCCTGGTAAACGCGGCAATCCTGCTGTCGACGACCAGTCTTTTTCTCTACACGCGCAACTTCTGGCTGTCGTGGCTGCTTCATGCCGGCATGCGCGCCGTCATTCAGTCGCGCCAGCCGCCGTCACAGGGGCAAGCCTGGTCCTCTTGACGAGGCGGCCCGCACCCTCTAGAGAAAGAAGCCCACCACCAGCATCACTGCGAAGAGTGCGACCGAGACGACAAGCAGCTGTTTCAGGTCGGAGAATACCCGGCTGTATTCAACTTTCCAGTCGGCCTGGTTTGTTCCGGCGACGGCGACGGCGACGGCGGGGCTTGGCTGTGGCTGCGGCTCTGCAGCTGCCGGACCAACGCCGGCCTGGGACGGCGCAACCTGGTCGTGTTTGACTTCGGTTCCCGGCCGCAGTCCGCTGTAGCTGCGCGGGTTGGCTCTACTGGGGGTTGAACGGCGGCGTCTGCTGCGACGGCCCATGCTGATTTGTCCTTCACAGGTGGGTCTGGCGTCCCGAAATTCCGGTTGGTTATTATATCCCAGGCTGGCTGAGTTCGCCCAACTGCAGGCAGCCTGGGTCAGGGCAATCGCATCTAAATCTGGACGTCGAAATGTCCCACGAAGGGCACCCACAAGGGGTGCCCCTACCAGTAGTCAATCGTTTTCGGCCAAGAAACCGGACTCCAGAAGGGCGCCCACAAGGGGCGCCCCTACAATGACACACTGTTTTCGGCCAGGAAACCGAACGCCGGAAGGGCGCCCACAAGGGGCGCCCCTACGATGATTTGCTGTTTGCGGCAGTTTTTTCGGAGTTGGGTTCGAATCAGGTAGTGTCGCGGGCCTTGGCCCAATCAGACGCTATCGCCCTGGGCAGCCTGGGCCTTTTTTTGTCCACTTGACTTTCACTTATATTTCATTATGATGGTGTTTGACGCTGGCGTTCTGTTGGCCGATTGACTTGCCCGACGCAGGCTGGAACAGGATTTCTTGGTTTGTTCCTGGCAGCCTGTAGCGGCGTCACCGGGAGTCAACTTTGTGTATGCAATCCTCGCAGCTGCCGCAAAAGCAAAGGCAGGCGCCAACCACTGAATCGCTATCAACGAACCTGTGCGGGCAGCGGGGCGGGCGCCGCTCGCAGAACGGCAACGGCAGAAGGCGTCCTGAAACAAATGCAGGACCGCCTCCGAATCGCGGCCCTGTTCGCGACGACGCGTACCCGCGGCCGCTTGACCACGCGTGCTGAATGCGAAAGGCCGGCAATTCTTCTCAGATTGCATATGGCTGCTGTTTGCGAGCGAAGGGAGGTATTTTGCCGACAAACTGAACCGACGCCGCTACATTCCCGGGCCTGGCCAGCCTGGCCCTCGGTTTCTCTCAGGGTGTACGTTTTGCAGAAGGTTGTCGAGTCGGACCAGAATGCACGATCTTGCACAACTTGCGCTAATCCTAAGGAGGAGTCCCGATGCGAACCCTCATGCTGGTAGCATATTTGGTAGTTGCAACGGCAGTGCTGCTCACCGGCTGCGTGGCGCCGGCCCCCGCCACCGAAGCCACCGAGGCGGAGGAGCCTGCAGCTGCACCGCAGGATCAGCCGGAGACGGAAGTTCTGGCGCCGACAGACTGGTACGATCCTGAGACGCTCGGCGCTACATGGATCAACCTCTGCGCGGATGATCCGCCGCGCTATGGCGGCACTATCGTCAGCTCCGCTGCGGCACGCGGGCTGGCAGGGTCAGGTTGGTTGTCGGATACCAACGACTCATTTATTTTCAACCAGTTGGTCGAGGCCCAGGCCGGCACCTATGCCATCGTCCCGGAACTGGCAGAGAGCTGGGACATTTCGGATGATCAACAAGTCTATACGTTCCACCTGAGGCAGGGCGTGCTGTTCCACGACGGCAGCCCGTTTACGGCGCAGGATGTGAAGTACACCTATGAGGTGTTCGCGCATCCTGAAAGCGCCAGCGGCCAAAGCGGCAGCCTGGCTAACCTTGTTGGAGCGGAGGCGTTCCAGGCGAACGAGGCCGACGACATCTCAGGGTTGAAGGTGATCGACGATCACACGATCGAGTTCCATTTCCTCAATCCGGAACCCAACTTCCTGCGCAGCATTCCCCCCAATGATAACATCTTCAGCAAGGCGTCGATTGAGGGCATCCCCTTCGCTGAGGTTGGGACGACGATGGAAGCGATCGGCACAGGTCCGTTCAAGCTGGCCGAACTGGTGCCGGACCAGTACTACGTCCTCGAGCGCAATGAGGACTACTGGGCAGGCCGGCCCTACCTGGACCAGGTCATCTTCCGTTTCGGGCTGCGCGCCAGCATGGCGACCTGGGTGGCGGCCCTGGAGGCCGGTGAAATTCACGTTGGCGCCCAGGCCAGCGGGACGGAACGCATCCGCATGGGTGAGAACCCGGATATCGCGCTGGTCGGCGCGCCATTCGGGGCCATATTCATTCGGCCCAACCATCTGAACCTGGATGACATTCGTGTGCGAAAGGCCCTTCTCTACGCGCTGGACCTGGAGGCGATCCAGGACGGCATCTGGGGGAGCGAAGCGATCGTCTACGACTGGTACATGTTCGATCCGAATCGTGAATGGATGAGCCCGGACATCACCATCTACCCCTACGACCCAGAGAAGGCCAAGGAGCTTCTGGCCGAGGCCGAGTGGGACGCGGACAGGGAGCTGGACCTTCTCTTCTACTATGGGGACGACGTTCACAAGCGCGTCACCGCAGCCATGCAACAGTTCTGGGCGGATGTTGGCGTGAAGGTGAACCCGCAGTATGTTGAAGTCCCGACGCTGATTGAAAGGGTTGTGTCGGACGATGACTTCGACCTGTTGTACGGCTGCTGCGCTCCGATGGTGCCGGAGGACTACGCGGCGCGGTACCGGTGTGAAGTGGTCCCGCCGCACGGCTCGAATACGCCGCGTTTCTGCAATGAGGCGTATGATGAGTTGGCGGTCGCTACCATGACAGAGTTCGATCCCGAAAGGCGAACGGCGCTGTTCAACGAGATCACCGAGATTGCGACAGATGAGGTGATCGACATGCCGTTCTGGCAGCAGGACCGCCGCATGGCCGTTAGTTCGGACCTGTGCAACTACCGCTTCTTCCTGTCGCTGGCCGCCTACGCCGACCAGCTGCCGCATACCTGGTACCTGAAAGAGTAACGGCCCGGTCAGCCAAGGCTTCGCTCTTTGACTACCCAGCGGAGCGGGAAAGCCGCTGCAGGCAGTTCCCCTCCCTTCCGGCCCGGCATATGGGCCGCGTCGGAAGGGAGGGGAAAGCAGGTGGGGCAAGGACCTGCCGTTTCATCCGGCAACACGCTTCTCGAGACAAACAATGCAGACGTATCTGCTTCGGCGAATCGCACTGGCCCTGCCTGTGTTGCTCGGCATCACAGTCGTCACGTTTGCCTTCACCGAACTGGCTCCGGGTGACGCGGTATCCTCCATGGTCCTGTCGCAGTTGGACGAGACCCAGGAGTTGCAGCTGGACATGGAGGCCTTGCGGGCCAGGTACGGTCTGGACAGGCCCGCCCCAGTACGCTACGCCAGCTGGCTGCAGTCAATTCTGACGGGCAACCTGGGAAAGCGGCTCATCACGCGCGAGGACGTGTCGAACGCAATTGGCCGGCGTCTGCCGGCCACACTTCAGCTGATGGTAACTTCAGGGCTGATTGCCCTGATCGGTGGCATTGCTCTCGGGATCTTTTCGGCAGTCAGGCAGTACTCCTGGGCCGACTACTTCTTCACCGTGTTCGTATTCACCGGTATCTCGATTCCCAATTTCTTTGCCGCGATTGTGGTCCTGTACATTTTTGCCGTAAACATGAGGTTGCTGCCGACCAGCGGCTACTCGACCGTCACCCTGACCGATGCAGGCTTTTTCACCACCTTTTTCGACAGGCTCAAATACATGGTCCTGCCGGCAGGCGTGCTGGCGATCGAAGGCATGGCGACATACATGCGCTACACGCGTGCGAGCATGCTCGAAGTGCTGCGCACCGACTATGTTACGGTCGCGCGCAGCAAAGGATTGCGCGAGCGGATGGTGGTCTACAAACATGCCTTTCGCAACGCCATTCTTCCCGTCATCACCATCGCCGGCCTGCAGATTCCCGGGCTGTTTGGCGGGGCGTTGATTATCGAAACGATTTTCGACTGGCCCGGGTTGGGCAGATTGTACCTGGACGGCGTCTCTGCTCGCGACTACCCACTGATCATGAGTCTGGTCCTGATGTCAGCCGTCCTCATTGTCCTTAGCAATCTCCTGGCCGATCTCGCCTACGCGGTGGCCGACCCGCGCATTCGCTACCAGTAGGAAGACGGGGCTGCTGGAAAATCACAAAGGGCAGTTGCCCCGAGGAGAGGAGCATGGCAGTCGAGTCCATTGAAAGTCCCGGCTCCGAAAGAGTACACAATGCGGCGGCCGCGGCGCTACCGGAGCGCCGTTTCCAGACCGTGCGCCGATTTGTCAGGCACAGGTTGGCCTTGGCGGGGGCAATCTACATTGTGATCGTAGTTCTTATGTCCTTTCCGCTTGCACCTGTAGTGGCCCCTTTGTCCCCTATTCGCGGCAATCTTAAAGAGGTGGGTGTGCCGCCGGGCCGGGGCCACCTTCTGGGTACCGATCTGAACGGCAGGGACCTCTGGAGCCGCATCGTGTACGGCGGGCGCATTTCGATGTCGGTCGGTCTGGTGGCGGTGGCGATCTATCTGAGCATCGGTACTGTGCTCGGCTGTCTGGCCGGCTATTACGGCGGCAAGGTCGACATGATCATCATGCGCCTTACCGACATTGTGATGTCATTTCCTACGCTCATAATCCTTATCAGTGTGGTCGCGATCGTGGGCCCAGGTCTGCAGAATACGATGCTGGCCATTGGGTTGATCAACTGGACCAGCATAGCGCGTTTGGTGCGCGGGCAGATTCTGGCCATTCGCGAGATGGACTTTATCACGGCCGCAGAGTCGATTGGCGTTGCAAAGAGGCGCATCATAATCAGGCATGTCGGGCCCAATATTGTGGCGCCGCTCGTGGTCGCGGCCAGCTTCGGCGTCGCGGGCGCGATACTCACCGAGGCCGGCCTCAGCTTCCTTGGTCTGGGCGTCCAGGCGCCAACACCGAGCTGGGGCACGATGATCAATGAAGCCAAATCGATCCACATCATCCAGCAGATGATCTGGCTCTGGATTCCGCCGGGCATGATGATTACGACCTGCGTGCTGTCGATCAACTTTATCGGCGACGGGCTGCGCGACGCACTCGACCCGCGTATGCTGGTGCGCTGACGGACCGAAAGGGCTGGAGGCTGCGGCTGCGGCCCCCAGAAAACAGGGACGGAAAGATCATGATTACACCACAGCAGAAAGCGCGTTTCGACATTTTTGGATTCGTTCACCTGCGGGGGCAGTTCTCGGCCGAAGAGATGGCGGCCCTGTCGGTGGAAGCGGACAGGCTGTTCTGGGAGCAACGGGAAGGCGGCGCTCCGACAGGCAAGAATCAGGGCATCTTCGACATCGTGGAGAAGAGCGATCTGATAACGGGCATGCTGGTGGATGACCGTATCTGGGCGACGGTAGAGTCCCTGCTGGGGCCGGGATTCATCTGGAACGGATCGGGCGGCAGCCTGAACAACGAGGGCGTGAACGACAAGGGTATACACCATTGGCATACGGACAGACCGCGCGAGCCCCATGCCAACACCTACAGCTTCCATCTCTACCTGGAAAAGCTGCGGGCCGACACCGGTGCGCTGCGCCTCATACCCGGCTCACACAAACCTCCTCTCTACGATGAGCTGCTCCCACTCAACGAGCAGACCGGTGACACCTCCACGAAGTTCCTCGAGCTTGACCCCACCGAGATGCCCGGCGTCGTCATCGATTCCGACCCCGGCGACATCGTTTTCTTCAGTCAGAAGATCTACCACGGCGTTTATGGAATGCAGCCGGGCCGCCGCTTTCTCAAGCTGCGGTTTGCGGGCAAGCTTGAGACCGACGAGCAGATCGCCTCCTTTATGCGCTACAACAGGCGCGGCCACGTTTACGAGCCGGAAGAGGTGTTCGCCAAGAGCGACCACCCGCGCATCCGCGCCATGGTGGATCCCCTGATCGAGCTGACGGCGCGCACAGAGGCCAAGCGGGAGCGCTTCGACGCCCTGGGCGCGAGCGAAGACAGGTATTGAGCCTGCCTTCGGACAGCCATGCGGGCGTGTTCTGCCGCGTTGCCCGGTTCGATGCCTGCACGGAGGTCGGATTCGTGGCTTTCTCAGCCCAAATGCTTCTGGTATGCTGGAAACCAGCTGTAAATTCAGTCTTGCCGGGCGCAGCAGGGTGAACAGGCCCCGAATGGCGCAGCGCCCGGTGATGAGGGCCTGTTTCCCCTGGGCGCTGAGTTTACAGGAAACCCTGGAAGTTCCTCCACAGCAATTTCCACCTGGAGAAAGCGCGATGACAGTGACAGTGCGTTCGACCATCGGCGAAGAGCAGAAGGCCGGCTACGAAGAGGACGGCTACCTGGTCATTCGCAATCTTCTCTCCCCTGACGAAATCGGGGCTTGGCGAAGTGTCGTTCAGGTCCAGGCGCGGATCAACGCCTACCCGCCCACGCTGAAATACCCTGAGCCGGCGAAATACACGGTCAGCGGCAACAAGCTGGCTGAGCCGGGGATGGCCCAGATGGCGGAACACGCGGGCATGATCGACGCTGTCGAAGGCCTGCTGGGTCAACCGGCCCATCTTGCCGCCTTCGTCGCCTATGTGCGCACACCTGGCAATATCGGAGGTCCCGCGCACTGCGACTACAAGCGCTGGCGCCCGGTCGGCTCCTCGATGAACTGGATGTTCGCCATCATTCCGCTCACGGATTTCGACGTTGAGTTCGGCCAGTTCCTGGTCTCTCCCGGCTCGCACAGGCTGACGCAGGTTGTCGACGACGGCGCGCGCGTTCTGGACCTTAACGGTCCCGACCCGGAGCAACTGGCCCCCTTCATCGATCCTGAGCTGAGAGCCGGCGACCTGCTGCTGGTGAATCAGCATACCTGGCACCTGGCGCCAACCGGCACGGCGCAGGAAGACCGTTGCGGCATCTTCCATAAGTTTTGCGCATCCAACGCACCGCCCGCGGCGGGCTACTATCCATACAACCCCGCCGCGCTGAACGCGCTCAGTAACGCCGGCAAACGATTGATTCCGGTCTGCTTCGACAAGCCGATCACCACGACGCGCCTTCTCATCGAGAGTCCGTCCGACCGAGGACCTCGATTTCTGCTGCTGAGCGACGGTGACAACAGTTGTTGGGATCTGCCCGGCGGCGAGGGATGGGAAGAGGAGGGAACCGGCGGCTGGGACGTGGGCGCGCGCATCGCTTCCCTGCAGGCGCTGACGAAAGAGCAGCTCGGCGTGGACATTCCGTGGATGACCTACGTCGAAGACTTCGAAATGGAGGACGGCATCTGCCGGGTCTATGCCGTACTGGACGAAGGGCCGATCCTGGAGGCAACCGACAGCGCTCCCAATCAATGGGCAACGCAAAACGAGCTGAAACGGATTCTCGGCGAAAGCCACTATATCTGCCGCGCGATCGAGACCTGGCAGAAGAAGGACCTCGTCCGCGGCAAGGGCAAGGCGCACCACCAGAGCGACCGGCAGTTCGAATAGTTCTCATCCGCCGCCTTGGTTCGGCGATAAGCGGGGCGGTGTGCAATGAAAGGAGGAAGGCGGCCCGCCCACCTGGCATTCGGCGGGGTTTGCCGCAGAACACCCATGAAGTTGGCCATGTCTGCAGGCTCTGGCGACGAGTCTCTCACGCTCGCGCGGCAGTTGGGCGCCACGCACGTCGACGCGGGAAGACAGCTCATTCACCCTTCGAACAGAGGCTACTACGAGTTTCAGGACATCCTCCTTCTAAAACAGAAAATCGAGGACGCCGGCCTGAAGTGGGCCGTTCTTGGCGGCGTCCCGCAGGACTGGTGCCACAAGATAAAGCTTGGACTTCCCGGCAGGGACGAGCAGATAGAAAACTGGTGCAGGTCACTGAGAAACATGGGCGCCGCCGGCGTTCCGGTCCTGGGCTACTTTTTCTCGCTCCGCTGCCGCGACGGCAACTACGGCTTGCGAACATCCAAGACGACGCGCGGTCGCGGCGGCGCGATTGTGCCGAGCTTCGACTATGACCTGGTACAGGGCGCGAGGCAGGACTACTGGGACCCTCCGGTCAGCGAAGAGCAGGAGGTGACCGACGAGCAGATGTGGGACAACCTCGCCTACTTCCTCAAGGCAGTCATCCCTGTCGCCGAGGAGGCGGGCGTGACAATGGCGCTTCACCCTGACGATCCGCCGATCTCGCCAATCGCCGGCGCCGCCCGCATCATGCGGAGCCACGAGGCGCTGAAGCGCGTCATCGAAATCGTGCCCAGCGACAATAACGGCCTATGGTTCTGCCAGGGCACCATTTCGGAGATGCCCGGCAATGTGCTCGACGCGATCAGATACTTCGGCAGCAGGGACAAGATCTTCTACGTGCATTTCCGCAACGTAACCGGCACAGTCCCCTCCTTCTCCGAAACTTTCCTGGACGAAGGCCATGTCAATGCGCTGGAAGCCATGCTGACGTACAAAGAGGTCGGTTACGAAGGCGCGCTGATGTACGACCACGTGCCTGGTCTGGCCGTTGACGGCGAGAACAACCATACTTCCGTGGCCTTCGCCGTCGGGCACATGAGAGCGCTGCTCGACGCCGTCAACGGGGAGTCCGGGAAGCTTCTCCTGCGCCACCGCGCGTTGGTCGAAGACCGATCGGGTAGCTGAACAGCAGCGCAGCAGAGGAAAACAGGCATGCTATCAGAGCTTGATATCGGTAGATTTCGCGCCTTCGGCTATGTCGTCCTGAGGAGCTGCCTCAGCCGGCGCGAAGTCGCCCGCCTGCAGGAGGCGCACGATCGCGTCATGGCCGCGGCCCCGATCAACAACTATTTCGGCGGCGGGGCCGGCACGAGAACGCTCGCGCCCTTTGTCGAGGCCGACGACGCCTTCGGCGAACTCATCGAGCACCCCGGCGTCATGGAGGCGATGCGCGACATCTGGGGCACCGAGTGCCTCTACAACGCCGGCAGCGATATGTGGTCCAATCTGGATGACACGCCATGGCACTCCGACGGTGACCCCGGGCGAGAAGGGGCTGACACTGAAGACCGCTTTCTATCTCGATGAACAGGACGAGAACCAGGGTGCCCTGAATGTGATCCCGGGCAGCCATCATCCTGAATTCTGTGCGGCCGTCTTCCGTGGGTGCGGATACTGGGATGAGCGGCGCCCGCGCCTGCGGCTCGATCCCCATGACATTCCCGGCGCCGTTTCCCTGCAGACGATCCCGGGAGACGTCGTACTGTGGGACAACCGCCTTTGGCACTCCGCCTTCAGGCGCAGCGACGGCCGGCCGCGCCGCACGATGTTCATTGGCTACACACCCGATCCGCTCGACGATCTGCTCGAAATCTCCGCATTGCGTGCGACTGTCGGCGCACATTTGCAGGGGGACTACCCGCTTGTCTACAGCCGAGCGATGATGCGGAAAGGCGGCCAGGCGCGAGAGAAGATGGCGGCGAGACTGGAGTCACTGGGTGTGGACAACGTGAGGGAATGAACCGTTGCCTGCAAACCCGGTTCAATGGATGCAAAAGGCGCCAAGCCCAGACGGCGCGCTCGTGGACGCACCCTCGCTTCACAAGCGAATGCCGAGGGAGCGGCTAACGGTGTGAGACCGGTACAAGCCCGGGCGAGCAGGGGAAGCAGACAACCGTCTCGATTTCCTGCGACGCCGCCAGCGCGCCGGCGTAACTGGCAGGCAGAGGAAGGGGGTAAACACGCCAGCGACTGGGGCCCTCATCGAGATCATTGCCCGGCGGTCGGCGAGCAGGCGCGGCCAGCGACGGGGCCAGAGCTTCGGACAACAGCTGGAGGCCGCTGCCCTCGGCTTTGGCGGCGGCCTCTCTGCGCGCCCACGCCGAAAGAAAGGCTTCCGTTTCGCGCAACGCATAACACGCCTCGCTGCGATCCGAGGGCTCTTCGGCGGAGCCGGCCGCGTTAACCGCTTCGGCTTTGGACAGGGGCCGAATTCGCTCAACGTCAACCCCGATCGGGTGACCGGCGACGACCGACAGAACGGCCAGTTCATACGAGTCGGAATAATTGAAGGCGAGCGAATTCAGTGGAAAACCATCCAATTCGGGCTTTCCCTGCCGCCCGTATCGGAACCGAATTTCGTGGGGCGGCAATTCCAGATAGCTGCCCAGGATGCGCCGCACCATCCCCCGGCCGGAAACGAACTGGTTGGCATGGTGGTGGGAGGCAGTGCGGCGGACGCGCCGCCACTCGTCCTCGGACAGTGTCGCCTCAAGTTCTGAAAGGGTCTGCGCCTCCGCCGGCAGAAGCCACGACCACAGGTGCACGGCGCCTTCGGCTGGAAATCGGGCGCTTCCTGCACCCGGTACCACACCCGTCCTGACAGTTACCTTCATGCGACCGCCCTGCGTCCTATCCACATGGGCCCTCCGTACCTGAACTGCCACCACAAAGCCCGCCCCGCGATGCAGGTCATCAACAGGACCGAGGCGGGCAGCCGTCTTCCACGATCATGCAGGGTCCGTGCAAACGCGGCGGTGACCAGGACGAGAACCAGCCAAAAATGGCGAGGAATGCCGAATAGGTCATGCCGGGCCCTCGGAGAAGATCACCAGGAACGACTCGCGGGCTGTTGCCAACAGTGTCAGGCGCCTTGCGCGGGGCCGAATTCGCCGGTCACGATGCGCTCGTTCTCCGAACGTACCCGGTCCAGGAAAAGATCCAGCATCTCCGCGATGGGGTTTCCCAATCGACCCTGAATCGAGACAACGGCCGACCGATAGGCGGTGAGAAATCTTTCCAGCATGTAAACCGGAATATTTCGGTGATGGAGAAGGGCGCACAGCCAGTCGGCGTCTATCGAGAGCAGCGACAGGTCACCGAATCGCAACGCGGCAATGATGTTCCTGGAAAGGAACGAGTCCACCTGGGCCAGCGTTTCCTGTGTCTCATTCGTGGAAATAAGGCCCGTCCAGACCTGGGCCAATATCAGGGGACGTTTGGAAGAATAGTCTGAGAGGGCGCCTTCGTACGGCGCTGAAGGCGGGGTCCGCTCGACCGGCGGGGGCGGGCCTGCCAGCAGGCGCTCAACAGCGCTCCCCGCCTCCAGCAGATCGGTCCCAAGAAAGTGGCCGGGTATGCCGGCCCGAACGGATTCCGACGCATTGAAGACCCTTCCGCCGAAGGCGACCGGCACATCCTGCCTGAGAACTACCTCGCTCATCTCAAGCAATTTTCCTGCCGATTGAAGTTGCTGCGCCGACAGAATGACGAGGTCGGGACGAGTCTTCTGGACCGTTTTCTCCATTTCATTCAGCGGGACGTTGCCCCCCAGATTGACGGTACTGATACCTCTGCGTCTCAAGAAGAGTTGCAGGACCGCCAGCCCAAACGTATGATGCTCTTCAGGTGGGCAGGCCAGGAGCAGCTGGCCCGGCCGGCGGCCAAGCGGGGATGCGCCGAGCAGGATCTCGATCCGCTGCATGGCGAGCCCGGTGGCATAGTGCACCTGTTGCACGGCGGCATTGCAGGTGTGCCACTCTTCTCCCAGCTGGCGCAGGGCCCGACAGAGCAGTTCTAGACAGACCGTCTCCACCGAAAATCGCGCAAATGCCTGGCTCAGCGCTTCAATCGCAGCGTTTTCGTCGTAGGCAAGACACGCAGCCAGCCAATCTGAACGCGCGGCGCCGACCTGAAGGTCACCTTCCGCAGAGCGCACTCCGTCCGCCAGCGACTCTTTTGATGCCCCTCCACCCGATCGAAGCGGCCCTGAAGCCTCGCCCGGCTCCAGGAATGGATCACGACCGGCGCTCGCGAGGGAACGCCAGCGCGCCGCCGCCCGGCTGATGCTGAGTCCCTCCAGCTTGCGCCGATTGAGCCAGTGCAGCGCGTCAATGTCTCGTCGCGAATAGACGCGATGCCCTCCGGCGGTGCGGGCAGGACGGGGAATGCCGTACCGCCGCTCCCAGGCGCGCAACGTCTCCGCCTTGATGCCCGTCTCTTTCACAACCGCCTTGAGATTGAATGTGGGACTTTCCGCGCCCATAGAGCCTCTTTTGCGCCCATTCTCACAAAAAGGTGATCAGTCTCACCGAATTATACCGGATTTGTTAAGCTCTTGTCCAGTATTCTGCACAGAACGCCAGGGCAATCGCATCTAAGTCTGGACGCCGAAATGTCCCACGAAGGGCGCCCACAAGGGGCGCCTCTACCGATTGTCATTCGTTTTCGGGCCAAGAAACAGGGCAATCGCATCTAGATGTGGACGCCGAAATGTTCCACAAAGGGCGCCCACAAGGGGCGCCCCTACCGATTGTCATTCGTTTTCGGGCCAAGAAACAGGGCAATCGCATCTAGATGTGGACGCCGAAATGTTCCACGAAGGGCGCCCACTAGGGGTGCCCCTACAAAGTCTTGCTGTTTTCGGCAGTTCTTTCGGATTTGGGCTCGAATCAGGCAGTGTCGCGGGGTCTTGACCCAATTAGATGCAATCGCCCTGCACAGAACAGCTGAGCAGTAAATACAAGAAGCCCCCCGCCGATGTGTAAAGCCGGTCGCTCCCCAGTCAAGTGGGCGCAATGCGCCGGTCGTCCCAATTTGGAGCCCTTGCCCGTTCGCCGCCAACCGCATCCATACACGGCCGGGGCCGCCTCGCTTCCCTTCCCGCGTTCTGCAACAGCCGCCGACCGGCGCGAACTGCGCCCGGCTTTGCCTTAAGTTCAATCAGGCAGATAGTTCGTTTGCGCCCTGGGTCGGCCATGCTGTATACTTGCCCAAGGCTGGTACGAGGCTCTGCACGGTCGAAGTCACTGCGACCCAGCAGGAACAGTTCCAGCCAGAAGGTCCGATTCGCTTCCCCCGCAGTTCGGTTGGACCTTCAAGAGCGGGCGCAGTCATCTCTGTACGACTGGCCGCAGGGGTTCGACCAGGAGTAACTTCTCGAGGCTGAGAAGACTCAAACAGAATAGACCCCCTTCCCCCCGGCAGTCAATCCCTTGAAGTCCCCCTGATAGCGGACCCGGACCTCCCCCTTGGGTTCAATTCGGCATGGCGCCATGGCAAACAACATGAAGAAGGACTCGATCGGAACTGCTTCCGAATTGGAAACCCTCCCCACCGATCTCGGTACCTCTGCCATCACGCTGGTGAAAGCAGCCTCGAAGGGAATCGACGAGATTGTTGCGCCTTTCGATCTCAGCTCTCTTCATTTCGCAGTGCTGCGCCGGTTCCTGCACAGGGATCGTTGGACCAGCACCGAACTGCTCCAATTGATTCCGGTTGGCGCACCCCGTATGAGCCGCCTTGTGGCCAAGTTGGTTGACGACCGCCTCCTGCGCCGTCGGCGCCTCCGCAAGGACCGCCGAGTCGTTGTACTCTCCCTGTCCAACGAAGGAAGAGAACTGACCAACGAGATCGACAAGCGCATGCGAGAGTTCGAAGAGGACCTGACCGAAGGCGTATCGGAGGACGAGCTGGCTGCCTTTTTCCGCGTCACCCAGAGAATCCTGCTCAATGAAGCCGCCAGGACGCAGGCTCGACCGCTCAGGCGCCGGCCTGCCTCTCGTTTGGCCCACTCACGCGTGCGTTAATTTCTCAAAAGCCAGGCAAAAGGTCCCTCCGCCTGCCCTTCGAAGAGGGCAGATTCCGGGTGCCCCTCCGAACCGGAAAAGCGAAATTCTCCTGTCGCATCTATCGGACAACCCCGAGATTGGCCTTACATACCGGCTTCGGCCGCGCAGACTTTTCTCGTCAAACAGGCTGCGCGTCAAGCCGTCTTCCCGAGAGCCCACAAGATTTCAGTAGGAAAGCAACTCCGCGCAACCGGGTTGTCAGTTGATTGCGTGTCACAACCGCCTCCCCCCTTTCCCGCCGTTTCCTGGTCCCATCGGCTTCATGGCCGGCTCGGTGCAGTCTCCTCATTCAGCACCGCGGATTTTACAAAATCTGGGCACCACCCTGATAAAATCTTGACAGCTGTGTTCGAGATGGGGTACGCTATTACAGACAGACGGCGGCCGACTGGCTTAGACGCGTGACCGTCTTCGGCAGTGTACATGATTCAGGAGCAAAGGTGCTCTTATGGCCATCAAGATCAGTGACTGGGAGCGTCCGCTTCTCACGCTCGCATACGAAGCCACCCAGTCAAACAGTTCCGGGCCGGCCCTGCAGCTCGCAGACAACGAGGCCCTGGCGCTCGCCTATGACTATTGCGAAGAGATCACCGCGATCAACAGCCGCTCCTTCTTATACGGCCTCGCGTTTCCTTCCCAAGAGTAAGCGCCGTTCGGTGCGGGCATTGTACGCCTTCTGCCGCAGCACGGACGACATCGTCGACAGACCTGCAACTGCCAACACAAGCCCCGGCCAGAAAAGGGCTTCACTGAAAGCCTGGCACTCCCGTTCCCTGACGACAACAGTTGACGCAAATGATCCGATCGTGGCTGCGTGGACAGACGCACGCCTGCGCTACCGAATTCCGCCGGCTTTTGCCGAGCAGCTGGTTCAGGGCGTGGCGCGGGATATCGACGTAAGCCGCTACGGGACATTCGAGGAACTGACCGCCTACTGCTATGGCGTGGCCGCGACGGTCGGCTTCATGTGCATGTACATCATCGGCTACTCGGGCGAGGAGGCGTTTCCCTACGCGTTGAAGCTGGGCGTGGCCCTGCAGTTGACCAATATCCTGCGCGACGTGGGCGAGGACTGGCGGGCCGGGCGGCTCTACCTGCCGCTCGAGGAGCTGCACCGCTTTGGCCTCGAAGAAGGCGACGTGGCGGCCGGCGTCGTTGACGATCGCTGGCGGGAGTTTATGCGCTTTCAGATTGCACGCGCGCGAAAACTCTACGCGGAGTCATGGCCGGGCATCGCGCTGCTGAACGCAGACGGCCACTTTGCGATCTGCGCGGCGGCCGATATGTATCGCGCGATCCTGGCCGACATCGAAGCGCACGACTACGACGTGTTTTCGCGGCGCGCCTACGTCACCAGGTGGAACAAGCTGAGGCGGCTGCCTGTCATCTGGTGGCGTGCCAAGTTCTTGCGCCCGGCGGCGCCGAACGGCGCGGGCTAGCCGCTGGACTCCCCGGTTCGCCCGGAATTTCCCAGTAGCCTTCCGCTTCCGCACCCCAGGGCAAACGCATCTGAATCTGGACGCCAAAATGTCCCACGAAGGGCGCCCACGATAGGCGCCTACGATGGGCGCCCCTACCAATTGTCAATCGTTTTCGGCTGAAAGACCGATCTCCAGAAGGGCACCCACAAGGGGTGCCCTTCTACAATGACATGCACTGTTTTCGGCAGTTTTTTTCTAGTTGGGCTCGAATCAGGTAGTGTCGCGGGTCCCGGCCCAATGAGATGCAATCGCCCTGTTCCGAACCCCACAAGAATTGACAAAATGCAGACGCGCGGCTAGAATTTCCGCAGTTTCTGGCCGGCTCGCGCCGACCGGTCTGCGCGGGCGCGGTCCGACTTGTCGAGGCTTCTGTACCGGCTTTTGCCCCCTGAAGTTGCGATCCGGCCGGTCCTGCCCAGCTATCCATCTTGGCTTGATTCAGGTAGCGAAATAAGGTTTTGGGAGTCTGCCAATTCATGGCTGCGACTCAAGAGACGGCTGCGATCCTGGCCGCCGATGAACAGAGCGGCGCGGATGACCCGATTCTCGAGCTGCGGGATCTGAAGACCTACTTTTTTCTCGAGCGCGGCGTGGTCAGGGCGGTTGACGGCGTCACCGTTTCGCTCGGCCGCAAGAAGACGCTGGGCGTCGTCGGCGAGAGCGGCTGCGGCAAGAGCGTCACCTATCGCTCGGTGATGCGGCTGGTGCAGTCGCCGCCGGGCAAGATCGTCGAAGGTGAAATCCTGCTCCACCGCAAGGACGGTGAAACGGTCGACATCGCGCAGCTCGACCCGCGCGGCCGGCAGCTGCGGGAGATACGCGGCGCCGAGATCGCCATGATTTTCCAGGAGCCGATGACTTCGTTGAATCCGCTGCATGCGGTTGGGCGGCAGATTTCGGAGTCGGTCCTGTTGCATCAGAGCCTATCGCGGCGGGCCGCGCAGGAGCGGGCGGAAGAGATGCTTAACAAGGTCCACATCGCCGACGCGGACCGGCGCATCAACGAGTACCCGCATCAGCTCAGCGGCGGGATGCGGCAGAGGGTTATGATCGCGCTGGCGCTGAGCTGCAATCCGTCGATCTTGATCGCCGATGAGCCGACCACCGCGCTGGACGTGACGGTGCAGGCGCAGATCTTGGACCTGATGCGGGAGTTGCAGAGTGATTTCGATTCGGCGATCGTGCTGATTACGCATAACCTGGGTGTCGTTTCGCAGATGGCAGACGACGTTGCCGTCATGTACATGGGCCGCGTCGTGGAGTACGCGTCCGTCTACGAAATCTTCCATAACCCCAAGCATCCATATACCGTCGGTCTGCTCAACTCTGTACCCGTGCTGGGGCGCAAGGAAGACAGCATGCTGGTGCCCATCAAGGGCATGGTACCCAGCCCGACCGACGAGATTCACGGCTGTGCCTTTGCCGATCGCTGTCCGCAGGCAATGGAGATCTGTTGGGAGCGTTCGCCCGAGTTCAAGGAGCATGAGCCCGGTCATTCCGCGGCCTGCTGGCTGCATGACTGATGCTGTTTATGGCGGGAGACGGGTCCTCCTGCCCCTTCAGCATTTGGCAGAATCCCGGCGCCACCCGGAACCGGCTGCGGCCTGCATAGAAGGTTGAGAGGTATTTTTCAATTCCTGTCCCGGTGCGTCTCACACGGGCGCGCCGCGGCAAACATATTTTCACACCCTATCAAGGAGGAACATTGATGTCACTTCGACACAAAAAGTCGCTTTCGGTCGTCCTGTCACTGTTGATCATCTTTTCGATGATTCTCAGCGCCTGCGGCGGCGACGACGAGCCTGAACCGGCCGCTGACACCCCCTCGGAGGAGGCGGCGCCGGCTGCTGAAGAGGCCGCGGCCGAGGAGGAAGAGGCCGAAGAGGAGATGATGGAGGTCGATCTCTCCCCGGGCGAGTTTCCCGAGCCGCAGCTGATCGTGGGCAGCCGGCCCGTGGCGAAGCTGCCGCTTGACCAGATCGTGACCTACAAGTCGCTCGATTCGTACAGCGAGCCGGACTGGATCAGCGAGCTGGTTGACGCCGGTGAGCTGCCGCCGGTCGAAGAGCGTCTGCCGGTTGCGCCGCGTGTCGTTCTCGAGAGCGGCATGGCCGAGGGCATCGGCGTGTATGGCGGCGTCTGGCGCGACTTCTCAGCCTGCCCGACCGAGGGCTTCAACCGCGGCGCGGGGCAGAGCGCCGGCTGGTTCGGCATCGAGGCGGCCGCGTTTGCTTCGCTGCTCAAGTCGGGCCCGATCTTCCGCCGCTCCGATTCGCTCGAGCCGCTGCCGTTCGTGGCGCAGAGCTGGGAGTGGAGCGAGGACGGGCATGAGCTGACGATGAACCTGATCGAGGGCGCGCGCTGGTCGGACGGTCACCCGTTCACGACCGAGGACGTGCTGTTCACGTGGGAAGACATGATCGTCGACCCCAACGTACAGTCGCCCAAGGGCGCGTCGGCCTGGATGTTCGGCGAGGAGATGACCCAGCTTGAGGTGATCGACGAATACACCTTCAAGTTTGTCTTCCCGGTCGCTTTCCCGGTCCAGTCGCTCTTCCAGATGGATGAGGGCGACTTCCACATCTCGCCGGCGCACTACCTGAAGCCGCTGCATCCGAAGTACAACGAGGACATGGACTACGTCGACTTCGAGGCGTCGATGCCGCCGGACAAGATTCCGGTCGTGTTGGGGCCGTTCGTGCCGGTCGAGTACATCACCGACGAGCTGATGATCCTGCGCCGCAACCCCTACTTCTGGTCGGTGGACGAGGCCGGGAATCAGCTGCCCTACCTGGATGAGGTCGTGTTCGAGAAGGGTCCGTCCGGTGTGGGCCGCACGCTGAGCACGCTGGCGGGCACAGCCGATCACTCCAACCTGGAGAACCCGAGCACCTTCATCGAGACGCTGAAGCGGGCCGAAGAGGATGACGCCCACTTCTACGTCGAGTGGGGTCCGGAGACGCTGGGCTTCAGCATCAAGTTCAATCTTTCCACCTCGCTGGGTGTGAACGATGACCGCGACGCGGCGCTGCGCGAGCTGTTCCGCGACGTGCGCTTCCGCAGGGCATTCAGCTTTGCGCTGGACCGCGACGGCATCTCGCAGTCGATTCTGCGCGGGCCGTTCCTGCGCGGCTGGGCCGGCGGCCTGTTCCCCGGCTCCTCCTACTTCGACCGCGGCACCGTTGCCTACTACAACAACAACCCTGAGGCCGCGGCGGCCCTGCTGGCCGAGCTGGGCTTCGAGGACACGGATGGTGACGGTACGCTGAACTGGCCGACCGACCGGCTGGCCAGCGGCGAAAACCTGGTGATTGCGCTCGTGACGAGCGAGGACGCCGAAGAGACGCAGACCGTGGGCGCGGCGGCGGTGACGCTGCTTGGCGACCTGGGTGTGCAGATCAACGTTCGCCCCCTGAACAGCGCCGCGCGCCGCGAGATGAACGAGGCCGGCGAGTGGGAGCTGCGCGTTGACCGCGACAGCCAGGTCTTCGCCGTTCCGTTCACGCGCTGCACCGACCTGGCGCCGCTGACGAGGGAGTTCTCGTACCATCGCGAGGGCTCCGAACCGCGCGAGCTTCTCGACTTTGAGCAGGAGCTGATCGACATCGTCGAGGCGTTCTGCGCCGAGCCGGACACGAATGTCCGCCTGGAGCAGATGGCGGAGTACAACCGCATCGTGACCGGCAACGTCTACTTTGCCGGTGTCTTCGTCGGACGCTACGGCCTGGCTGCGGCCAAGCGTTTCAACAACGTGCCGGCCGGCATGCCCGTGTTCATGTACCAGTGGACGTGGGACAACGTCATGGCCGAGCAGGTCTGGGTTACTCCCGATGAGCAGATCGAGCAGATCCGCCCGGGCGTCATCGCGACCTACGATAGCGAATAACGTGTAGAGAAGTGAATTGAAAAGAGTGAGGAACAGTGGCTATCCATTGCTCCTCACTCTTCGTTCTTGTACCCACCGAAATCTTACGGACTCTGCACTTACCTTGCGCACGTCATGATCGGATTCATCGTTCGACGCTTTGCCGTCTCAGTTGCGGTTGTTCTGGGCATTGCGCTGGTCAGCTTCATTGTTATTCAGCTGCCGCCGGGCGACTACGCCGACGGCTACAAGTCCTTTCTGATCGAGCAGGGCGGCGCAACCGAAGCCCAGGCCGAGGAGCAGGCCGATCTTTTCCGCCGGCGCTACGGCCTGGACAAACCGTTGCCGCAGCAGTTCCTTGTCTGGATCCGCGACATGGTGACGAAGGGCAGCTTCGGCTTCTCGTTCGCCTACAAACGGGACGTCGGCGAGCTGATCGCCGAGCGCTTACCGCGCACGCTCCTCCTGGCTGTGCTGGCCCACCTGACTTCAACAGTTGTCGGCATTGTGATCGGCATATTCGTCGCGCCGCGGCAGTATTCAGTGGCTGACAATTTGGCCGCGTTTTTCGCCTTTGTTCTTTCGGCGCTGCCCCGTTTCTGGATTGCGCTGGCCATTATGTTCTTTCTTGTCTTCACGCTGAAGCAGGAGCACGTAACCGCCTTCCACTCGCCGCACTACGTGGTGGTGCCGTGGGCGTTCGGCAGCATGGAGGAGATACGCCTGACGTGGGAGAAGCTAATTGATCTGCTCCAGCATATCTGGCCGGTCGTGTTCATCGCCGGGCTGGGCGGCGTTGCGCGCAACATGCGCGTGATGCGCGGCAATTTGCTGGATGAGCTGAACGCGCAGTACGTGACGACGGCCCGTTCGAAGGGGCTGACCGACGGCCAGGTCATGCGCCGGCACGCGGTGCCCAATGCGCTGCATCCGATCATCATGTACCAGGGCACGGTGCTGCCCTACATGCTACAGGGAGAGCTGCAGGCCTCGATCGTGATGGGCCTGCCGACGATCGGGACGCTGCTGCTGACTTCGCTGCGCAATGAGGACATTTACATCGCGGCGAGTTGCTTGCTGATCTACGGGGTGCTGCTGGTGGCTGGCAATCTGATCGCTGATATTTCGCTGGCGATATTGGATCCGCGGGTGCGGTTTTCATAGGGCGTTTTCTCCCTAAGGCCTTGGTGACGAATGAGTCGTAGAAGGTTTCGAGAGATTCTATCCGTAAGTCTTTCTCCGATCTTGGCCGCCGCGCTGCTAATAGGTTTAGGGGCGACTTCAGCTCACGCTTCGTCTGCAGAGGTCATAGGGGCTTTACCCAACGAAAGTGAATGTGGGGACTCTTTTTGGGTAACTGGCGCCGAGGAACTCAAGAGGCTGTGGGAGGAGTTCGGAGTTACTTTGGTTGGGGACGAGGGCACTACAGGAGTAGGGGAAATCCAATCGGCACAGAAAAACACTGCAACTGTTTCAATGCAATTCGACGAAAACTTTGGTGTAAGGGTCTGCTTTACTGGTGGAGTCCTTCCGAGAGCAAGAGAATGTGGCGAAGAGGCTACGGAGCAAGCCCGGAAATACATTCTTACTCCCCACAATGGAGAATCTCGGAGCTTCTGGAATGAATTGGGAGACTTCTGGCACCAGATGTATGAATTGATGGCTGAATTTCCCAACATGACCCTCAGGGAAATCAAGAGCATCTGGGACCAGATCGAAGACTTGAGGGCGGAGGCTCCCAGCCTAAGTTTTGAGGAAGCAAGGGAGTCCTGGCGTCAGATAATACATGTACAAAGTCAAATTCAAGAACTAAGTTTTGAGGAAGCCAAAGTGGCATGGAGCCAGATTCTAGTAACGCAGAATGAGATGGCCGGGCTCTCCGCCGATGAGGCTTCTGAGGTCTGGCAATTGGTTGTTTTGCTCATGCAGGAAGTGACTCGAGTATGTCTTGAGGACGTTAGCTTTGTACAGGAACACGCTTCGACCTTACGGGAACGAGACCCTGAGATAAGTTATCTGGATGCTCTTCTGCTAGCAATGCTGTGTGCGAAGTCGAGAAGAACTTTCGTTAGGTACATCATACAGCCAAAGTGTACGACTCTACCTGTAGTGCTGAAGGACTCCCTCAATCCTTTGCCTCAGCTTCCCGGGCATATGGTCTCCTTTTTGCCTGAAGCTAGTGAAATACCAGAAATCTTCAATCAACGAGCACGAGGACTGCTCTCATCACATGGCTTCGAAGACACGAAGGTTGACGGCCAACTAAATTGGCCAAAAGGCGCTCCATTCGAGGGCCAGGATCCAGACGTTGCCTTGGTAGTAAGCGAGGGGGTAGGAGTAGCTATAGCATTTTTCCCAGAAGCAGGCGACACTCATGACGGTGCAGCGCTTGTATTGGGGAGAGACCCGATATCGGGTGAATGCCCGTCACAGGAGGAGTTGATACTCCTTGCTATTAGCATAGTTCATGTGCTTCCAGACTCGGGCAGAACTCTCAAGATTGTATGGAAACAACCGGACTCAACCTTGCCCTTGCTGAAGCAAACTATTGTCAATTCGAATCCAGGCCTGTCAGCGAAAGTTCGTCAGAGGCTGTTGGAAGGCTTGGTCGATGACGCGTACCGGGGGACGCGACCCATCGCAGGCGAAGGGGCAATAACCACGCACGAATTGGCCGCCAAGTTGGAGCTTGATTCGTTTGAAGTTCACAACTACCGCAGTGCTTTGGCGAAATTCACAGGGGTCAGCGACGAAGCAATCGAGGGCCTTAAGGCTCACCACATCTTGCCTAAGGAATTCGAATTCTTGTTTGTGGGACGCGGAATCGAGACAATTCACGATCCCAGGTTGTTGGTTTGGGTTGACGAATCCGACCACAGTCGTTGGAGCTTTGATTATATTGGAGCGTGGTGGCACTTCTTTGAGCAGAATCGCAAACCGAACCAGGCTGCAGTTCCTGGAAAAGGCGCAGGAACTCGCAGAAGAATTCGACTTCGAAGTGTTATTCGAGATTGAAGAGTGAGCGAATATCAGTCGGCGGGCCTGTGCCAGTTTTCCGGTGATCAAGAGCGAACAATCAGTGACGCCATCCATATGCTTCGGAAACGAATCACTTTGTGAATTCCATAACTCGTTGGCAGCCAGACCATATCGCTTGTGCAGCCGCCTTCATTGCGACGCCGTGGCCGAGGGCAGCGATATCGAATTTCATTCTTGGGGCGAGTCGAAGCTGTAGAATCCGATTCAGTTTGGCGAGGCCCAAGGGGTACAGGCAACCGACCAACTGTGGATGCAGCCTGAAATACCGGACTGCGTTTCTGAGCGAGTCATGCGCATCTTGAGTGAGAACGAAGGCAGTGGCCGGTCGACATACCCTGTTGAAGTGTTGGACTGACTTCGCTGCGCAACGAGGACATTTCTATCGCGGCCAGCTGTCTGCTGATTTACGGTGTGCTGGTGGCGGGCAACCTGATCGCCGATATTTCGCTGGCGATATTGGACCCGCGGGTGCGGTTTTCGTAGAGACAATAACTCCAGGTATGAGGATCGTCCCTCGAATGTTCAACGGACGAAAAAGCAAATTTGCATTTGCGGCGGTTTCGACACTGATGGTGTCGGCCCTGATTCTAAATTCTACCGTACAACCAGTGCACGCCTCTTTTGAGAGCGGTCGTCTGACCCCGTGTCCGGATTCCGTACTGGCTATAGGGAATGAGAAGATAGGCGAGCTAAAGGAGCATTTGGAAAGTGCCGGGGAGCATAGTGCGTTCTCCAGCGTAATTCAGGGCGGGCCGGAAGGGGAAGGTAACGAAGGGCAAGAAGCAGAGGCCCAGGGATTAGAAGCTACAAACGGGAGTCAGGCGCCCAGCGGTGGAAATGACCAGGGCGCGGAAGTGACCGGAGTCATACGTTCTGGGTCAGTTGCCGCTGATACGAAATCAAGCGACGGCCAAGAGCAAGCTGGACTCTTGGGCACGGTAATAGACTACTGGCGTCAAATCAGAGAACTTCGTCTGGAGATGCCTGATCTCAGTCTGTTGGAAGCCCGTAATGCTTGGGAGCAAATGCTGGATCTCCTCAAGGAAATGCCGGGACTGAGCGTTGGTGAGGCAAAGGAAGTCTGGCGCGAGATTGGCGAAATTCGACTCAGTATGCCTGATCTGGACTTTGACCAGGCGCGCGAAGCTTGGGATCAAGTGAATGACCTGCGGGTCACAATGCATGGCCTAGACTTTGAAGAAGCGCAGAAGGTTTGGGGACAAATACGGGAATTAAGTTTAGCGTTTCCCGATTTATCTTTTGATGAAGCGCAGCGAGTTTGGGATGAGATTCGCTCATTGCGCGTCGAGAAGCCCGACCTCGGTTTTGAAGAAGCGAAGGAGATTTGGGAAGAGATACGCAGGTTGCAAGTCGACGTACCCGATTTGAGTCTTGATGAGGCGCGGGAAGCATGGGACCAGATCGGTGACTTGCGCGTCGAGAAGCCCGACCTTGGTTTGGAGGAAGTGAAGGCGATTTGGCAACAGATACGTGAACTGCGCATCGAATCACCTGAGTTGAGCTTCGACGAGGCGAGGGAAGCCTGGGACCAGATCGGTGACTTGCGGGCCGAGATGCCAGACCTTGGTTTTGAGGCGGCAAAGGAAATCTGGAATCAGATTCTTGCGGTGCGGGTGGCGATGCCCGAACTAGGTTTTGATGAGGCAAAGGAGATTCGGGAGCAGATTATTGAGCTGCAGGTCGAGATACCCGAACTGAATTTTGATGAGGCGCGGGAAGTATGGAGCCTCATCGGCGAACTGCGCCCTGAGATGCCTGAACTGGATGTCGTGGGAGGCAAAGGAAATTTGGGAACAGATACGCGACCTCCAAATTTCGAGTTCCAGATTTGAGTTTCGAAGAGGCGAGGGAGGCATGGGGCCAGATTAGCGAACTTGCAGGCTCATACGTTCCCTCTTTGAGTCTTGAACAGGCCAAAGAGCTCTGGTTTGAATTGCAGGGGCTGAGGGCGGAATTGCCTGAACTGACGTTTGAGGAAGCGAAACTCTTGTGGCTCCAGGTATGGGAACTTAAGGATACGCTGGCGGGCCAAGATGGAATACCTGAACCTATAGTTAATCGTGCTGAAAGCCTACTACTGGCGCTTGGATTCGAAGATTCGGACGGGGATGGGCATCTGAACTGGCCGGAAGGCACTCCGCTCAAGGGTCAAGATGTGGACTTGGAAATCGTTATCACCGACGGTGCAGGCATCGCAATAGGCTTTGTCCCCGTCGTTGGTGATGCCGTTGACGGCGTCGCCTTCCTCATAGGCAGGGACCCCTACAGCGGCGAGTGCTTGACCCAAACGGAGCAAATTCTGGTAGCCTTAGCAATTATTCCTTTCTTGCCTCTCTCTGTGAAAAGTGTGAAGCTCAGTGGCAAGGTGGGAACGCCGCTGGCCAGGATACTTGCTCTCAGATTGCTTCCGACTTTGCCCTTGCCTGTAGTTCAAAGGCTTGTATCGGGGCTCGTGCATCCTTTCTACCGGGGAATGCGAACTATCGCGGGGGAAGGTGCGACAAAGGCAGACGAGCTGGCTTCCTCCCTAGACCAAGTTAATTTTACAGGAAGCAATTATCGCCGGTCCCTAATCAAGTTTACAGGGATTGGTGAGAATGCAGCCAAGGGACTTGAAGCACACCACATTTTGCCAAGGGAATTCGAAGATAGATTTCTTGAACACGGAATAGAAACTATTCACGACCCAAGGCTGTTGGTCTGGGTAGATCCAGATATGCACAAGGGCTGGAGTAAGGCCTATGGCGATGCGTGGGTCGATTTCTTTGAACAGACACCCAACCCAACCAGGCTGCAAATCCTGGAAGAGGCGGGGGAACTCGCAGAAGAGTTTGACTACGAGGTGCTATTCGAGATTGCAGGGTGAGCCCAGCACGGTAAGCGGCAACAGTTCTTATCGGAGACCAACCCTTCAAGTATTATGACATTCGCCAGAGATCTCAAGTACGAATCACTCTTTGTGTTTTCCGACCCCATGGCAAACGAGCCATTCCGCCTGCGAAGCCGACTTCCCGGCGATGCCAAGGTTGAGGGCGTCGACATTCATTCCCTTTCGCGGGGCGAGTCGCAGATAAAGGAGCCAATCCAGTTTGATGCCGCTCAAGGGTCGAAGGCGACAGATTTTCTTTGGACGCAGCTTGTGACGCCTGTTTGTGTTTCTGGACGAATCATTCGCATTCTCCATGAGAACAAAGTCAGCGGCTGGTCAACCTACCCTGTCGAAGTATTCGACCCAGAAGGTGAACTGTTGCCAGACTACCACGGCCTCGCCATCACTGGCGCGGTCTGCGAAGCCGATTACAGCCGCAGCGCCGTCATAACGAAGCCGCCGCCAACCCCGCGCGGCAAGAGCTACGACGTATACAAGGGCCTTTACTTTGACGAGGACCAATGGGATGGCAGCGACATGTTCTGGGTGGGCGGCGTCCGTGTGGTCGTCGAAAGTGTGAAGAGGGTATTGGAGCAAAACGGGGTCGAGAACGTGGCGTTCACGCCCTTGGCAGAGCGCGAGATTCGCGTCAGGCACGTTCGTCGGAATTGAGCGACTTCGGCGGTGAAGCGAGTTAGACGGTAGGTCGGAATGGAAACAGCGGAAAACGAAGACAGGGTTCTCATAGAAAAGCTGGAAGCTGACGCGGGCGACGAGCAGCACGAGTCCTACTTTCAGCTCGTGTGGCAGCGCTTCCGCAAGAGCCGGCCGGCCATCGCCGGCGGTCTCATGGTGCTCTCGCTGGTCATCCTGGCCATATTCGCCGAATTCTTCGCCCCGGTCGACCCGACCGACGCCAACCTGCGCGACAGCTTCATCCCGCCGACGCGCATCCGCCTGATCGATGACGATGGCAACTTTCACATGCGGCCTTTCGTCTACAACCTGGTCGTGACGATCGACCCCAAGACGTTCGAGCCGCTGTGGGAGGAGGACCCGGCGCAGCGGTATGATATCAGGTTCTTCGTGCGTAGCTGGGAGTGGAAGATCCTGGGGCTGATCCCGACGCGCCGGCACCTGTTCGGCGTCGACGAGGGCGGCAAGATCCACCTGATGGGCACTGAGAAACAGGGCAGAGACCTGTGGGGCCGCGCCTGTACGGCCGGGCGCATCTCCCTTTCGCTGAGCATGTTCGCCACCATCGTCAGCATCGTCGTCGGCGCGGTCGTGGGCATCATCTCCGGCTACTATGGCGGCATCACCGACAATATCATTCAGCGCTTCGTCGAGTTCGTGGCGTCGTTTCCACAGCTGCCGCTGTGGCTGGCGCTGGCGGCGATAATCCCCCGCACCTGGGACTCGCTGCAGGTGTTCATCATCATGGTGATCATCTTCTCACTGCTATCGTGGACCCTATTGGCGCGCGAGGTGCGCGGCAAGGTGCTGGCCTACCGTGAGACCGACTTCATCCTGGCGGCCAAGGAGATGGGCGCGTCGGATGCGCGCATCATCTTTCTGCACCTTTTCCCCAACTCGATCAGCCATATCATCGTCGTGCTCACGCTGACGATACCGCAGATTATCCTGGCGGAGGCATTTCTCAGCTTCTTGGGCATCGGCATCCAGGAGCCGCTGGTCAGCTGGGGCTTTTTGATGCGCGACGCGCAGAATCTGCAGACGCTGGGCACGCATACGTGGATCATGACGCCGGTCATCTTCATTATCGTGGCCGTGCTGGGATTCAACTTTCTGGGTGACGGGCTGCGCGACGCGGCCGACCCCTATGCGATCGTCTGAGGGCCGGTTACTGTTCACGGAGAATGGAGTTGGGCAGGCGTAGGTTTTGGCGGGGCGGATCGACGGGGGGTGGAATACTGGCGCGTCCGCTCTTTCTGCTTCTGCTCCTGGTTCTCGTCGTCGTGCTCGGTGCCGCTGCTGCGGTTGTTCTGTGGCCACAGCCGGCTACCGCGTCGGTCAGCGGGACGGTCAGCGACGCGGACGGCCCGGTCGAGGGCGCGCTGGTGCGCGTGCAGACGACGGGCAATCATACCTACACGGCGGAGGACGGCGGATTTACGATCGACGGCCTTTCGACGGTTGAGAACGTCACTCTGGTGGCATGGGCGGAGGGCTACATTTTTGGCTGGAGCGAGGCGCGCGGCGGCGACGTCGACGTAGAGATTGCATTGCACCCGCACAACCGGGTCGATCACACGGTCTACGACTGGGAGCCGTCGGAAAGCTGCGGCGAGTGTCATCCCTCGTATGCCGAGTGGCTGCGGGACGCGCACAGCCAGGCCGCGGTCAACGTCCGATTTCTGACGATGTACAACGGCACAGACGTCGAGGGCAATCGCAGCCGCAACAGCAACTACGATACCGGCCTGCCGCGCACGCGCAACCCGGAAGACCCCTATTACGGCCCGGGTTTCAAGGTGGACTTTCCCAAGCGCGACGGCAACTGCGCCTCCTGCCACACGCCGATGGCGTCGAAGCTGGACGCGGACAACACGTGCGGCTGGAGCGGCTGCCACATGCAGGAAACGAGCGACGCCAGCGATGAGCTGCCGGACGGCGTCAGCCCGAATGAGGCGGTCGGCGTTGCGGCCGAGGGCATCTCGTGCGACTTCTGCCATAAGGTCGGCGCAGTGAGCTTCTACACCGACTCGCTGCTGCCGGACCCGGAGATGCCGGGCATTTTGTCGCTGACGCTCTACCGGCCCAAGTCGGGCGAAGACCTGCTGATGGGCACTGTCGACGACGTATCGCGGCCGATGGACAGCTTCAATCAGCTGCACGGCGAGAGCGCGTTCTGCGCCGCCTGTCATTACGGAGTGAACGACACGACTGAGATCTATAACTCCTACGGCGAATGGCTGGACAGCCCCTACAACGACGAGACGAGCGGCGTGACCTGCCAGAGCTGCCACATGCCGGCGGCGCCGCGCCTGACTTCGGGCATGGAGTCGCTGGTGCAGACCGCCGCGTGGCTCGAAAGTGCAAGCGGCCGTACGCTGCCGGCGGGCCTGGGGGATCTGGCGCAGCGGGCGCAGCGCAGCTACTTTGTCTACCCCGAGAAGGGCGGACTCTTCCGCGAGCTGGACCAGATCCACCTGCACGATATGCCCGGGGCGAGCGATGAACTGTTTCTGCGCAGCGCCATCGCGCTGCAGGTCTCGGCGGGGATTGAAGGCGGGGAACTGGTCGTAGACGCGGCTGTGACCAACACGGGCGCGGGCCATCACTATCCGACCGGGTCGCCGTTGCGGCAGGTGCTGCTGGTTGTGCGGGCGACCGACGGCGACGGAAGTTCGCTGCCGCTGCTCGCCGGCGACGTGCTGCCCGATTGGGCGGGCGACGCGGCGGGCGAGGCCGGCCAGGGATTCGCCAAGATATTGCGCGATACGCTGACGGGCGAGGAGCCGACCTATTCGCACTGGCGCCTGGTGGAGCTTGTCTCGGACACGCGCATCCCCGCGCTGGCCACGCGCAGCAGCACCTACCGCTTCGACGTGGGTGGAGGCGCTTCGGAGCGAGGAGGCAAGGCGACGGTGGAGGTACAGCTCATTTTCCGGCGGGCGTTCCAGCAGCTGCAGGAGTGGAAGGGTTGGGACGATGCCGATATTTTGCTGGCAAGCGAATTTATCGAGGTGGAGGAGGCGCCGGCCGCGCGCTGATGCAGACGGACATGGATGACACCCTGCTCGAAGTCAACGATCTGAAACAGTGGTTCCCGATCCGCCAGGGACTCTTGCAGCGGGTGGTCGGGCACGTCAAGGCCGTCGACGGCGTCAGCTTTGCGATCAGCCACAACGAGGCGCTCGGCCTCGTGGGCGAGAGCGGCTCGGGCAAGACGACGGTCGGGCGCAGCGTTCTCAGGCTCTACGACCCGACCGCCGGTGAGATCTGGTACACGACGGACGACGGCCGCCGCGTCGACATCGCCAACATCGAGCAGGCCGAGATGAAGCCGCTGCGCAAAGAGATGCGCATGATCTTCCAGGACCCGTTCAGCTCGCTCAACCCGCGGCTGACAGTGAAGGATTTGATCGGCGAGCCGCTGATCATCCATAAAGAGGCCTCCGGCCGCGTGCTCGAGGACCGCGTCGCGCAGCTGATGCAGGCGGTCGGGCTGGACCCCAACTATATGCGCCGGTACCCGCATGAGTTTTCGGGCGGGCAGCGGCAGCGCATCGGCCTGGCGCGTACGCTCGCGCTGAGCCCGCGGCTGATCATCGCCGATGAGCCGGTCTCGGCGCTGGACGTGTCGATCCAGGCGCAGGTGCTGAACCTGCTACAGCAGCTGAAGGATGAGCTGGGGCTGACCTACCTGTTCATCGCGCATGATCTGTCGGTGGTCGAGCACATGTGCGACCGCATCGCGGTGATGTACGTGGGGCGGCTGGTCGAGATTGCCGACTCGGACAAACTGTTGCGGCGGCCGCTGCATCCCTACACCGAGGCGCTGGTTTCGGCGATCCCGCCGGCCGATCCAGAGATAAAGCTGAATCGCATTGTTCTCGAGGGCGACATTCCCAGCCCGGCAAATCCGCCGCCCGGCTGCGTGTTTCATCCACGCTGCGTTTACGCGCAGGAGCAGTGCGAACGCGAGGAGCCGCAGCTGGAGGAGATCGAACCGGGGCATTTCGCCAGCTGCCACTTTGCACGCGAGCTGACGCTGCAGGGGATCGGGGAGGCGGAATGAGCGGGAAGGCTGACGGCGGGGCACGTGTGAACATCGACATTGCCCTGCTCGCGTACCTCGTTCCGGTCCTGGGGCCGGCCTATATTCTGGCGTTGCGCAAGGAGGACGAATTCGGCCGCTACCACGCAGTGCAGGGATTGACGCTCGTGCTGGCGCTGGTGCTTGCGCCGGCGGCGTGGGCCCTGTTTTCGGCCATAGTGGCGTGGATTCCGTTCGGCGGCGTCATCGCGGCCTACGTCTTCGCGCTGGTGGTGGCCGTCTACCTGGCGGTGGCCGTCGCCTGGGTCGCCGGCCTCGTCAACGTGTTGCGCGCGCGGCGTGCGCCGGTGCCGTTCTTTGGCCGCATTTTGCGGTAAACGGACCGGCTGAACCATTGGGGAGAGGCCCGGACGGTGCTAGAATTTCTGTGGCAGCCGGCAGGACGGCGTTTCTCGCCTGCGCCCGCGGCTTCATCTTCGCACAGGCGATTCTCTCCGGCGGCGGGACGAATCGGGAACAGTCCTTTTCGGAAAAAGAGGAAATGAGATGACAAAGATAACTTTCATCGGCGCCGGCAGCTTTGGCTTCACCCGCAAGCTTGTCAAGGATGTCCTCACCTTCCCTCTCCTCGAGGACGCCACCATCTGCCTGATGGACATCGACCCGGCCAAGCTCGAATACATCGAGCAGGCCGTGCGGCGCATCATTGGCGAGGGCGAATATCCGGCCGACGTGGAGACGACGCTGAGCCGCGAGGAGGCGCTGGAAGGCGCCGACTATGTGATCGTCACGATTCTGGTCGGGCAGACTGATGTATGGCGTTCCGATATTGAGATTCCCAAACAGTACGGGATCGACACGAATATCGGCGACACGCGCGGGCCGTCGGGTATCTTCAGGGCGATGCGAACGACGCCGGAGATGGTAGACATCGCGCGCGACATGGAGCGGCTCTGCCCCGGCGCGGTTATGCTCAACTACACGAATCCGATGGTGATCAACTGCCGCGCGATCCAGTCGCAGACCGGTATTGTCGCAACCGGCCTCTGCCACAGCGTCCAGGGCACGGCAAATATGCTGGCCCGCTGGATCGGCGCGCCGGCAGATGAGATCACCTTCACCTGCGCCGGTATCAACCACATGGCCTGGTACACCGAGTTCAACTGGAACGGCGAGGACGCCTACCCGCTGATTCGTAAGGCGATTACCGAGAGGCCCGAGGTCTACAACGAGGAGCAGGTCCGCAACGAGATGTACCTGCACCTCGACTACTATCCGACCGAGTCGAGCGGCCACCATTCGGAGTACAATCCCTGGTTCCGCAAGCGCCCGGACCTGATCGAGAAATACTGTACGCACGGCACCGGTTGGAACCCCGGCGAATACGCCTACGTGCTCAGGCATTACTCAGGGCGCGAGGAGACATGGCGCGAGCAGATCATCGAATGGCTGGAAAACCCGGCGCCGCTCGATCTGTCGCGTGGTTACGAATACGCCGCCTACATCATCAATGCGCTTGAGGGCGGCGAGCCGTTCCAATTCAACGGCAACATGCCCAACGGCAGCGGCGAAACGCCCCTCGTCGACAACCTGCCGGTCGGCGCCTGCGTGGAGATTCCAGTCTGGGCCAGCAAGAACGGGCTGGAGAGCGTGCGCGTCGGCCCGCTTCCATCCTCGGTGGCCATGCTGACCGGGCTGAGCGCCCAGATCGAAGAGATGGCGGTCGAGGGCATCCTCGAGGGCGACCCGCGCAAGATCTTCCAGGCGATCCTGCACGATCCGCTGTCAACGGCGGTGCTGACAATGGCCGAGATACGCGAAATGGTCAACCAGATGTTCCATGCCAACATCGAGAACCTGCCGACCTTTTCCACCTATGAAGTCGAGGGCGACCGGCCCATGCGCCTGCTGTCCGAGCCGCAAGCGGAGCCGGCCATGGCCGACTGAACAAATTCATCAACCGAAAGACAGGAGCGCGAAGTATGCTGTACGAATACCGAATCTACGAGTGCCGCCCCGGCAAGCGGGCGGCGTGGGTCGAGTACATGGAGAGCGTGATCATCCCCTTCCAGGTATCGAAGGGTATGGTCATTGCCGGCTCGTTCATCGACGAGCAGGATGAAGACCGCTATGTGTGGATGCGCCGTTTCGCTGACGAGGCTGAACGGGAGGCATTGTACGCGGCAGTCTACGAGTCGGAGGAGTGGCTGAACAGGATCTCGCCGCCGATTTCCGACATGATCAATCGCGAGACGATCAAAGTGATGCGCCTTGTGCCTACGGCGAAGTCCGTTATGCAATAAGGCCAGTGATGCCGTAAGGTCAGCGATACAGTAGCGGCAGCCTGTTTGCAAATCGAAGAGAAGCAATGTCAGAGGGCCGGCGCCGCCGGCTCTTTGCTCTATTGTTGGCCGGTCGGACCGGTCACTGCTACTGCTGTTGTTGCTGCTGTTGTTGCTGCCGTTGCTGCTGATTCTCGTTGTGCGTCAGCTCGGGGCTGATTTCCTCTACTTGCTCCTTCGGCGTCCAGTCTCCGTTGTCGATCAGGTCGGTCGGGATCTCCTCGTCTTCGGTCTCGGAAATGTGGACGCCTACCGACAGTTCGCTCTTGACATTCCCTTTGTAGACGCCTCTGGTCGGAGGCACATCCGCGTAATCGCGCCCAATCGCGATGCGGACATGCTTGTCTTCGACCCGCGAATTGTTGGTTGGGTCCAGCCCAATCCAGCCGACGGCAGGCAGAAACGCCTCAACCCAGGCATGGGAAGCGCTCGAAAGGTCCTGCTCCTTCTTTTTCTCCGGGTCCTGGGAAACGTATCCGCTGATATAGCGGGCCGGTATGCCCCGCTGGCGCAGCAGCGCGATCATCACATGCGTGTAGTCCTGGCAGACCCCGCGCCGGTTCTCCAACGCCGTGTCGATCGGCGAGTCGACGGCCGTACTCTTCGGCGTATATTCGAACGCGTCGTGAATGCTTTCGTTCAGCTGCAGGATGGCGGTCAGCGGGTCCTGTTCACGGCTGAACCCAATCTCTTTTGAGAACTCCGCGAGCAGCGAAGTTGGGCGTGCGAAATGACTAGGCGCAAGCCAGTCCCACTGCCGGCCTGTGGCGGCTGTCTCCTCCAGGGCATCCCATTCAGACCCGTCCAGGTAGTCGGGCAGGGCCGGCCCCTCCTGAACCATGACAAGGCTGTGCGCGCGCAGGACCAGCTCGGCGTGGCTCCTGGGAATGTCGAAATAGTGGATCACATTCTGCGCGCAGTCGTCGGTTGTCAGAACCTGGGCATGCGGGCTGATCTCCAGCTGGAAGTTGAGGCAGCGCTGCTGCCGGTCGGTGCGGGGCTGCATCCGCACCTCCATCGTGCTCTCGCTGACCGCCGACTCGTAGCGGTAGCGCGTGTGGTGGTGAATTGTGTAGTAGTTCATCTCTCCAGGCTTGGTTGGGGGCTCTCAGGCAAATGCCTCTTCGGCCGGATAGTCTATATACGTATCGTAGAGAGCGTCGTGAATCTGGTCGCACGCGCTCAATATCTCTCCCAGAAACGCCTCCGGCCCCACTTCGACCACATCTTCAAGCTGGCTGTATTGCAGGTGGGCCTGCAGCTTGCCTGCCATCCGGTTGAGATCAGCCGCGAGGCGCGTCTCGGTCGCCACAGCCAGCTGTTCAAGCTGCTGCGAAATCTGCGTCACATTGAATCTGACCGAATTCGGCAGGTCGGGACTCAGCAGCAGGAATGAAGTCACCTGCCTGATTTCAGGGCGCGGGTCGTAGACGCGGCAGTACGGTTCGAATGAATTGCACGCCCGCAGAACGCCGATCCCGCCGAGCGGGTCCTCCGTCTCCAGACTCTTTCCACCGTCGACGCCGAAATAGCGAAAGTGCGCGTCCATGAGACTGCTGACCGCCAGGACCCGCTCCAGGTGGGAGCCGACTTGGATGAAATGCCAGCCCTCATCGTGCAGCAGCGAAGAAACAGCCAGTCCCTGGAACAGGGAAACACTGCTTTCGAGCTCGCGAAAGAAGTTGTCGCGCTCGTCGTGCCAGTTGTGGTGCCCCTGCCACGAATGCAGCCGCAAATAGAGGCGGTTCATGTGCTCCCATACCTGGCTGCTCAGCTGGGAGCGTACAAAACGGGCGTTTTGTCGGGCCAGACTGATGCAGCCTGAAATGGAATGCGGATTGTCGCCGTTGAAGGTGAGGTCGTGCGCCATCTTCAGCGCTGCCTCGCCGTCGACATACCCTTTTTCCGTCAACGGCGCGGGCTGGCGCAAGGCGGAGAAGAACTGCTGCCAGCCTTTGTCGTTCCCGGCCTGCCGCGGCCGCGCCTGCCCCACCATAAAGTTGAGCCGGACCCGCAGGAGCCGGACCGTGTGTTCGGCCCGCTCCATGTAGCGCCCGAGCCAGTATAGACTGTCAGCAGATCGTGAAAGCATTTGCTAAGTCTCTCGCTCCTGTCACTCAGTCTTGCTCCAGCACCCAGGTGTCCTTGCTGCCGCCGCCCTGGGACGAGTTGACGACGAGCGACCCTTCGCGCAGCGCAACGCGTGTCAGGCCGCCAGGGACGATGACCGTCTCCTCGGGCGAACCGCCGTACAGAATGAACGGCCGCAGGTCGACGTGGCGCGAGACCACGTTGCCGTCAATGTAACAGGGCGCACGCGAAAGGCGCAGCGTCGGCTGTGCGATGTAGTTGCGCGGATCGGCCTGAATCTGCTGGCGGAACTTCTCCCGTTCGTCCTTCGTGCTGAATGGCCCGATCAGCATGCCGTAACCACCAGACTCGCCGACCGCTTTTACCACCAGCTTGTCCAGGTTTTCGAGCACGTGCGAGCGCTCATTCTCGCGCCCGCACAGATAGGTTTCTACGTTCTGCAGAATTGGGTCCTCGCCCAAATAGTATCGGATCATCTCAGGTACGAAGGCGTAGACCGCCTTGTCGTCGGCGATTCCCGTGCCCATCGCGTTGGCAAGCGTTACGTTCCCCGCGCGGTAGGCGTTGAAGAGGCCCGGAATGCCGAGCACCGAGTCGGTGCGGAATTGCAGCGGATCGATGAACTCCTCGTTGACGCGGCGGTAGATGACGTCAACCCTTTGCAGGCCGCCGGTCGTTCGCATGTAGACGAAACCGTCCCGGATCAGCAGGTCGGCGCCTTCCACCAGCTCGATCCCCATCACGCGTGCCAGGAACGTATGCTCAAAGTAGGCGGAATTGAAGATGCCGGGCGTCAGCAGGACAACCGTCGCATCGCGCCCTTTTGGCGTCAACGCCTGGAGCCGTTCCAGCAGCGCCTGCCCGTAGTGGGCGATCGATCGGATACCGTAGCCGCCGAACATGCCCGGGAAGACCTGCGTCATCACCTCCCGGTTGGCGAGCATATAGGAGACGCCGCTGGGAACGCGCAGGTTGTCCTCCAGCACCGCAAACTCCCCGCCGGGAAGGCGAACAAGGTCCGTCCCCACAATCGTCGTGTAGACGTCGTTGGCGACATGAAGCCCGCGCATGTCCCGTTGATAGTTCCGGCAGCTGTACACCAGGTCGAACGGGACGATCTGCTCCTGCAGTATCCGGCCTTCATGGTATACATCGCGCAGGAAAAGATTGATCGCGTGTATCCGCTGAATCAGGCCGCGTTCAATGGCGCTCCACTCTTGCGCGCTGATAATGCGCGGCAATATGTCGTAGGGGAAGATCCGCTCGATGGTCGATTCTTCGCCGTAGACCGTGAACGTGATGCCCCGGTTCAAGAATGTCAGGTCGGCCGCCTGCTGACGCTGTGTCAACTCGGTTGCCTGCTGCTCAAGGATGCTTTGCAGCAGCTTGCGGTAGGCGTCGCGCGGCCTACCATCCATCTGGAACATCTCGTCAAAATAGTCGGTGTCCAGGGCATAATTGCTGAACAGTGCCAGACCTGGGGGTATTTCTGCTTCCTTTTGGGATGCCACGCTAATGCTTGCCAGTCCTTGTGAAACTGTCGGGATTGCTACCGGAAAGGCTGGAGGATGGCCTTTCTGGACTCTTCTACAATTCATTTTTGCGGCTCGGCGCCGCCCAGCTCCTGACACCTTACGCGAAAACATCTGGAGCGACTTAGCCCTTGCCGAGCGCGGCATGGCTCGCAATTGTATACCAAAATCGGTAGTCTGAAAAGTCCCAAATTTAATCCTGCTTGCGAATGGTTCCCAAGCGCGCACGAGACTCGCTCAGAACGCCTAGCCCGCTCCGCGCCCTCCTTTTGGGGCGGCGTCGGCGCAGCGGGAAGTTCCGCTTTACTTGACAATGCCGTCCCGCTCGCCTTAACATGTAGCCCTACTCTCGCTCTTTTCGACAGCAGACGGCTGCGCCGTCAGCAAAGGAGCCATCGAATGGCCGATCTTTCCCTGCGCGGTGTTTTCGCCCCAACACTGACGCCCGTCAATGCCGACCTCTCCATCGATCTGCCGGCCTATGTCGAGTTCTGCAGACGCCTGCTTGAAGGAGGCTGCCACGGGCTCGTACTCTTCGGGACCAACAGTGAGGCGACCTCCTTTTCCGCGGCTGAGCGAATGGCCGCGGTTGACGCCGTGATCGAAGCGGGCGTCCCCGCCGGCAGCCTGGTTATCGGCAGCGGCGCAGCCGCCATCACCGAGGCGGTTGAGCTCTCCCGTCACGCAGTGCAGGCCGGCTGCCATGGGGTCCTGACGCTGCCGCCCTTTTACTATCCCAACGTTTCCGATGAGGGCCTGTTTCGGTCCTTCGCCGCCATCATCGACCGCGTCAACGACGAGCGGCTGCGAATCTACTTCTACCACATCCCGCAGGCCAGCGGCGTGCCTCTCTCTTCCGCGCTGCTGGCAAGACTGGCCGCGGCCTATCCGCGCTTGGCCGCCGGCGTGAAAGACAGCTCGGGCGACGTGGATACGCTGCTCGGCCTGCACGCGGTCGCCCGCCGCTTCCCCGGGTTCGCCGTTTTCTGCGGCTCGGAGGGGCTCCTTTTGAAAAACATGCAGGGCGGCGGCGGCGGCTGTATCTCGGGCATGGCCAATGTGTTGCCCCATGTCATCCGCGACCTCTATGAAAACTGGCAGGCCCCCGACGCCGAAGAGCGCCAGGACCGCACCAATTGGATCCGCAAGGCGATTCTCGACTCCGGTCTCAACATGATCGCCGCGCTGAAGGTGATCGTTGCCGACCAGACTGGCCGCCCCGGTTGGAGCCGCGTACGCCCGCCGCTGGTTGACCTGACCGAAGATGAGCAGGCGCAGCTGCTGGCGAAACTGGAGCAGCCGGTCGCCGCCTGACAGCAGGTCCGCCCGCCATCCCGCCCAGAACACTGTGAACCAAAGGAGCGCGCGTATGTCGCCGCAAATGAGAATCGGCCTGGGACAGTTCAATGAGCTGACCGACGAAAAGCTGGCCTTTATCAAGCAGCTTGGCGCCGATGACTTTCTGATGAATACCCCGAAGCTCTCCGGCGACAAGCAGTGGGAGTACGACGACCTGAAGGAAGCCGTCGACCGGGCCAAGGCCGCCGGCCTGCGCCTGATCTGCCTCGAAAACGTGCCCATCTCCTTCTACGACAAGGCGATGCTGGGGCTGCCCGGGCGCGACGCGCAGATCGCCCACATGCAGACCACCGTCCGCAACATGGGCCGGGCCGGCGTCCCGATCCTCGGCTACCACTGGATGCCCAACTCAGTCTGGCGCACGCAGGATCCGGCCAAATTGCGCGGCGGCGCACGCGGCACCCGCTTCAACCTCGCCGAACACGACCCGGAGGAGCTGACGCACGGCCGCGTCTACGACCGGGACGAGATGTGGGCCAACTACGAGTACTACCTGGAGCGGCTGCTGCCGGTTGCCGAGGAGGCCGGCGTCACGCTCGCGCTGCACCCGGACGACCCGCCGGTGGAGAGTCTCGGCGGCGTGGCGCGCATCTTCCGCAACTTCGAAGGCTTCAAGCGGGCCATCGACCGCTTTGACAGCCCCAACCACGGCCTTGATTTCTGCATGGGCTGCTGGTCCGAGATGAACGGGCACGACTACGTGATCGACGCCGTGCGTCACTTCGGCGGGCGGGACCGCATCGTCTACGTCCATTTTCGCGACGTGCAAGGGACCGTGCCCAACTTCAACGAGTGCTTCATCAACGAGGGCAATGTCGACCCGTTCGAGGTGATGAAAACGCTGAAAGAGGTGGGATTCACCGGTTTCATGATCACCGACCATGTCCCTCAGATGGTGGAAGACTCCGACTGGGGCCACCGCGGCCGCGCCTACGCCATCGGCTACATGACGGCGATGCTCGAGATGGTGAACCGGCAGGCGGCCTAGAGAGTGGTTCCTTTAATGTTCTTCTGCACCGCCCGGATTTGACCCATGAAATTCGCTCCCCTTGACCAGCAAATTCTCGAAGACCGCCTGAGTGCGCCCCCGGCCCCCGTGCGCATGGTCCTGGACACAGATACCTACAACGAGATCGACGACCAATTCGCCATCGTATACTCGTTGCTCTCACCCGAGCGGCTGCAAGTGGAGGCCCTGTACGCCGCGCCGTTCCACAACAGGCGCTCCTCCGGGCCCGGCGACGGAATGGAGAAGAGCTATGAAGAGATTCAACGGCTCCTGGCCCGTCTGTCATTCCTGGACCTTCCCCGGTCCGGCTTCGTCCGCCGCGGTTCCGCGGCATGGATGCCCGACGCGGACAGTCCTGTCGAAAGCGATAGCGCTGCCGACCTGATCGAAAAGGCGCTGGCGTCCCCTTTGGACGACCCCCTCTACGTTGTCGCCATCGGCGCGATCACAAACGTTGCCTCCGCGCTCCTGCTCGAGCCGGCCATCCGCGAGCGAATCGTGGTCGTGTGGCTGGGCGGCCACGCGCGTCACTGGCCCGACACGCGCGAATTCAACCTGTACCAGGACCCGGCTGCCAGCCGAGTCGTCCTCGATTGCGGCGTTCCTCTCGTTCTTTTCCCCTGCATGGGCGTCGTCTCCCATCTGCACACGACGCTGCCCGAGATCGCCGCCCACGTGAAGGGTCAGGGCGCGATCGGCGACTATCTCTTCGAGATCTACCGCGACTATCACGAGGACCAGTTCGCCTACTCGAAGCAGATCTGGGACATTGCGCCGATCGGCTGGCTGGTGAATTCAGCTTGGGCGCAGATGGAACGGGTCAGCGCGCCGATTCTGACCGACCGGTTAACCTGGGCCTTCGACGAGAGCCGGCACACGATCGCCTCCGCCCGCTACGTTGACCGGGACAGCATCTTGCGCGATCTGTTCAACAGGCTGGGCCGGGTTGCTTCGGAAGGGTAGACCCAACATTTGCAGAAAACGCTCGACACGCAACCGCCGATGAACTTTTCGCTTTCCCCGGACGAAACGCCCGAAGTTTCGCTGCGTCGTATCGTGCTTGAACAGATCGACGGCGCCATCACCCAGCTTGGGCGCAGCAACGACCTGAACGAAGAGATCCACGAAGCGCGCAAACATTTCAAGCGCATACGCGCGGTGCTGCGCCTGGCGCGCGGCGCGCTGCCCGGCAAAACCTACCGCCGCGAAAACACTTTCTACCGCGACCAGGGCCGTATACTGTCGCCTGTGCGCGACAGTGCCGTCTACATCGAGACCTTCGATCGGCTGCGGGGCCGCTACGGCGCGCGCATGACCGGCAGTTCCTTCACCCGGCTGCGTCACGCCCTAGAAGGGAGTCACCGGACGCTATTGAACAACCTTGCCCGCGAGCCGCAACAGTTGACAGCCATTGTGGACTCCCTTCACGACGCGAGGTCCCGCGTCGACGATTGGAGTTTCCGCGAAGGCAAGTTTGCTCCTTTTGCGCCCGGCCTGCAGAGGACCTACGCCCGCGGACGCGCCGAACTAAGAGTGGCTTGCAAGCGGCCCACGACTGAAAACTTTCATGCTTTCCGCAAGCGGGTCAAGTATCTCTGGTACCACATGCAGATTTTGAGGCCTGTCTGGCCGGGGCCGGTCGGCGCACTGGCGCGGGAATGCGACCGTCTCGCCGACCGGCTGGGCGATGAACACGACCTGGCGATGCTGCTACAGTCGAGCCAGGTACGAAAACCGCAGGAGGAAGGCGAGGATTTCGCCGAACTGCTCGACACTTTGGTAGCCCACGAGCGGGGCCACATTCGACGCTATGCCTCTCTGAAGGCTGCCCTCATCTACCATGAAAGGCCGGGCCGGTTCGTCGGGCGTATCGCAGGCTACTGGCGCGCCTATCACCGTTCTATGCTCCCTTCGACTGAATTCAGCCCGTAGGACCCGTGACAATGGCAAGCGAACGACTAGCCCAGCAACTTGAGTTCATCCTTGAAATCGACAGGCTGAAAGATGTGCTGCGGCGCTCGCTATTGCTGAAGAGCAAACGCAGAGAGAACTCGGCCGAGCACTCGTGGCACCTGGCAATGCTGGCGCTGGTACTGGCCGAACATGCCAACGAGGCGGTGGACCTGCTGCACACGCTCAAGCTGCTGCTGATTCACGATATTGTCGAGATCGACGCCGGCGACACATACGCCTACGACGACGACAGCCACGAAGGCAAGATTGAGCGGGAGCGGGCGGCGGCGGTGCGCATTTTCGGCCTGCTGCCTCCCGACCAGGCCGCGGAGATGACCGTGCTGTGGGAGGAATATGAAGCCCAACAGACGCCCGAAGCCCGCTTCGCACTTGCGCTCGACAGGCTCATGCCCTTCTTCCACAACTACCACACAGGCGGCATTACCTGGCGCGAGAACCGCGTCACAAAGGCGAAGGTCGAAGACCGCATGACCCCGGTAGGGCGGGGTTCGCAAGCGTTGGGCGAAGTGGTTGCCGCGATCGTAGAACAGGCGACCGAAAGCGGTCTTCTGCCGCTCTCCTGGGCCGAGCGGCAAGAGCAGATCTGACCGGGAATGCGCCCGCTGATTCGCGCCTTCAAAGCCCTGTTTCGTACCAATCCTACTGACCAGGTGCGCGTTGCCCCTGCACTTCGGGCAGGTTGTGGCCCCTTTCGTCCGGTGATGAAACTGGGCATTCGGCTCCATCCCGATCTGCGCTTTTGGGCCGTGTTTGTCCTTCTGCACGCATTGCTCTTTCTTCCGGTCGTCCTGATGGACCGCGAAGAAGGGTCGCTGCTGCCGGCAATCCAGCTCGCCGGACTCTCCGCCGACCAGGTTTTGCGTCAACTCTTTCTCTGGCGCAGCCGGCCTGATCTGCTGCATTTCAACTCTGAAATCCTTCTCGCCGTCGCCCTCTGGGCACTGTTCCCTTTTCTGCGCAGGCCGGTTCTTCGCGCCGGGTTCGTCGCCGCATATCTTGTCATCTTTGCCTACTATCTTTATGAAGGCGCGGCGCTCACATTTTTCAACTTGGAGCCGGTCTTTTACAGCCAGTTCCGGATGGCGACCGAAGGGTTTTCCTTCTTTCTGCAAAACGCCGGGGGCACTGCCGCGTTTCTGGCCGGAATAGCCCTGCTGATCGCAGCCGGCGCCTTCGTTGTCGCGCGCCTGGCGCGGGTGGCGCTGCCCCAAACCGGCCCATCGCTTCCTTCGCGCATCGCGCTGGGACTGCTCGCAATACTCGTCCTTGGGCAGGCGGCCTACTATCGCCAGAATACGCGCCGGCCGGGCATGGTGTTCAGCAGCCTGGTTGCCAAGCTGGACCACAACCTTTCCGAATCGCGCCGCGTCTACGCCAATGTGAAGCGCTTCGACAGCGAAAAGGTCCTGCTTGCCTACGATTACAGCGGCTACAGGCTGGAGGAACGGCCGCCGATCTACATCATTTTCGTCGAGTCGTACGGCAGCGTTCTCTACAAGCGGAGCGACTGGCGCGTCCGTTACCGGGAGTTGACGGAACGGCTCGAAAGGAGGCTGGCCGACGCCGGCTGGCGCGCGGCATCGGCGCGCAGCCTGGCGCCGACCTGGGGCGGCGGATCGTGGATGTCCTACACGAGCGCACTGTTCGGCCTGCACGTCGGCTCTGACCCGCAATACTACGCGCTGGTCGACAAGTACCAGCTGGAGGAGTACCCGGACCTTGGTCGGTTCCTCAAAGGGCAGGGCTACCGCTACTACAGATTGACTGCGCTTTCGATGGGCCTGCCGAAATCGGCCTGGAGAAAATACGTTGACTTCTTCGGCGTGGACCGCTGGCTGCTCTATGAAGACCTCAATTTCAGCGGGACCGAGTACGGCTGGGGCCCCGCGCCGCCCGACCAGTATTCGCTGCAATTCGCGCGTGAGACGATGCGCCAGGAAAGCGACGGACCCTACCTTTTCTTCACGATCACGCAGAATTCGCACTACCCGTGGACGCCGCTGCCGCCACTCGTCAACGACTGGCGTGCGTTGAACGTTCCAGGCGAGGCGCCCACTGCCTCCTCCGAGCTGATCGAACACAGTGAGCGGCGCCAGAACTACTGGAATGCGGTTGCGTACCAGCTGGAGATGCTGACCGAGTTCATCCTGAGCGAACCGGACGGGGAGGCGATCTTCGTGCTGGTGGGGGACCACCAACCGCCGCGTGTCTCGCGCGGTGAGGACGGCTGGGACACGCCGCTGCACATCATTGCCAAGAACGGCAATTTTGTTGCATCATTTGGTGAATATGGGTTCGAAGAAGGGCTGGCGGTGTGGGAATCGGAGCCGACATTCAGGCATGAGGCGTTTTACTCGCTCTTCGTCCGCCAGCTGCTGGCAGAATTTGGAGAAGGCGGCGCGTTGCCGCCCTATCTGCCCGATGGTGTGCGTTTTGAGGAAGAGATTCCCCAGCCACCGGCGCTTGCGCCCTGAAATTGTCGTAATGGCCTGAAGATGGCGGCGCGTCTCGAAGCAGCTCACTTGAGTGAAAGCGACCTCACTGTATGCGTTCCAGATATTTGATCATTGTGCTTCTCGTCGTAGCGCTGATGGCGGCCGGCTGCGGCCGGCGCGACAGCCCGGCGACTGAAGGCGTTTCGCCCGAATCGCCATCCGAGCCGGCGGACGCGCCGCCGGCCGGGACTCTTTCGGACGAGGCGGCCGCGGCCTTCGGCGACTTGCCGCCCGTTGAGCTGGACCAAAACAGCGGACTGCGGACGTTCGAGATCGACCCTGCCCGGTCCAAGGCGGCCTATATTGTGGACGAGGAGTTTTTTGCCGACGCGACGCGCAAATACGGTCTGGAAGTCGGCAAGTACGAAGTGACCGGCGAGACGCAGGATGTGGCCGGCGCAGTTCAGCTCGACCTGTCGGGCGCGACGGTTGGGCCGAACCGGTTCGCGGTCTACCTGCCTACGCTGCAAACGGACCAGAAGTTGCGCGACGGCTGGATCCGGGAGAATGCGCTTGAATCGGACAGATTCCCACTGGCGATTTTCGTCGCCGAGGAGATCCGCGCTGCGCCGCAGGGCTACGAGGAGGGCGACACGGCGCGCTTCCAGCTGGAAGGCGAGCTGACCCTGCGCGGCACTACGCTGCCGGCGGTCTGGGACGTCAGCGCCAGCCTGCAGGACGGCACGATCGAAGGCAGCATGGAGACGCGCCTGCGGATGACCGACCTGGGCTTCGATCCGCCCAACTTCGCCAACACGCTCACCGTCCAGGATGAGTTCACAGTTCGTATTGAATTTGTCGCCAACGAACGCTGAGAGTTACCAATGACGCAGGACCTGATTGAAGGACGGCGGCCCGCGCGCGAGCGGCCGTTTACCGCCGCCGGATACGAGGCCTCACTGCCCGCATTCGCGACCCCCATCGACGACGACGCCATCGCCCGCGCCAAAAGATTGGCAATCGGGCTGAAGAAGCAACTCCAATCCAGCAGCCAGCCGGCGCCGGTCGTCGAAGCTGCCTACCTGCTGGACGAGAGCCGCGGCCCGGACTGCCCGCTGCTCGAACGGGTGCGGATCCTCGGACTGTTCGCATCCGTTCTCGACCACTATTTCGCCGAGCAGGCGCCGGACCTGGCCGATACCAGCAGGCAAGAGATAACAGCTCACCTGGACGGGCTGCTGGAGCAAGCTCTCTTCGAACTCGACCAGGCCCTTCTCCCAGAGCTGAAACGGGAGTTCGGCATTCTTATCGGTGATCCCAACTCGCTGGAAACGCAGCAGCGAAGCCACATGCGCCGCTTCTTTCGCCAGCAACTCTACCCAATGCTGACCCCGCTGGCGGTTGACCCGGGGCATCCGTTTCCGTTCATCAGCTCTTACAGTATCAATATTCTCGTTCATCTAAGCAGCCCGGATGTCAGATTCGGACCGCTCTCATACGCCCGCATTAAGGTGCCGCCGCTCATGTCCCGTTTTGTAGCAGTGCCTTCGGATGCCGGCAAGCGGCTGTACATCTGGAGCGAAGACGCGGTCGCGGGGTTTCTTGACGAACTCTTCCCGGGGATGCAGATCGAGAGTGCCTTTCTGTTTCGCGTGCTGCGCGCTTCAAACAGGGCGAGGTCGGGAGATGAATTGGCGGCCCAGGGCCGCGGTCGGCGCCACCAGCAGCTGGCCTCGCCGGTCGTCCGCCTCGAATACGAGGCTGCCATGCCAGATTCCGTCGTCGAATGGCTCGCCTCCCACCTGTCCGTGCCGGCGGAATTCTGTTTCCGCAGCTCCGGTCCCCTGGCGCTGTTTCAGCTGGTTGATCTGGCCAATCTCGCTCACATGGAGAATTGACAGCCTGCCAGCGCTGTGATACCTTGGCCGGCACATGCGATCAGAATGGCCGCGACTGGGGACCATGTCCGTCAGCCCGCTCTTTCAGAGAGTTGCCGGCCGCTGCGAGGCAACAGGCGGCAATCGGATCAGCGCCCCATAGGCTTCCGGCAGGCAATGGCCGGACGGACCGCCCCGTTAGAGGCGTTTTGAGGTAGATGCCTCTCCCGACCGTATCGGAAGCGGAGGGCATCTGCGAATTCAGGTGGCACCACGGGTCCTCTCGTCCTGAACAGGCGAGGGGATTTCTTTGTCCCGACCAATGCGCGCCTACGCCGCGGCGCGTGAATCCCGCAGGAGCTCGAAATGCTTGACATTCGATGGATGCGCGAGAACCGGCAAGCCCTGGCCGAGGCCATGGTGAAACTGAACGACCAGGAGGCGCCCTGGGAGCTGGCCCTGGAGCTGGATGAAAAGCGGCGCGGGCTCCTGCAGCAGAGCGAAGGGCTGCGAGAGGAACGCAACACCGGGTCTAAGCGTATCGGCGCGCTCTTCCGCGAAAAGAGGACGGAAGAGGCCAACACGTTAAAGCAGAGAATGAGCGAAATCGGCGCTGAAATCGCGCAGCTCGATGAACAGCTTCGCTCTGTCGAAACCGATTTCCGCGACGCCATGATGCGCGTTCCCAATCCGCCCGAGCCGGACGTGCCGGTCGCGCCCGACGAAGAGGGCAATGTCGTCCTCTCCCATTGGGGCGAGCGGCCCCAGTTCGACTTCAGGCCGCAAGCCCACTGGGACTTGGGGCCGCAATTGGACATCATCGACTTCGAGCGCGGCGTCGCTGCGTCGGGAAGCCGCTTTTACTTCCTCAAGGGCGCCGGGGCGCGCCTGCAACGGGTCCTCTCGAACTGGTTTCTGGACGTGCACATCAACGAACACGGCTACACGGAGCTTTATCCGCCGATGATGGTGCGAGGCCACGCCATGGAGGGCACAGGCAACCTGCCCAAGTTCGGCGACAACCTCTATCGCGACGCCGAAGAGGACTACTGGTTCATCCCTACGGCTGAGGTGTCGGTCACCAACCTGCACCGTGACGAGATTCTGGAGCCGGGCGTACTGCCCCTCTACTATGTCGCTTCAACGCCCTGCTTCCGGCGCGAAAAGATGTCGGCGGGCCAGGATGTGCGCGGCATCAAGCGAGTGCACCAGTTTCAGAAGGTGGAAATGGTCAAATTTGTGGAGCCTTCGACCGGCCGGGATGAACTTGAATCGCTCACGCAGGCGGCAGAAGTTCTCTTGCAGCGGCTCGAGCTTCCCTATCGCCGCATCGCCATCGCCACCGGTGACCTCTCCTTTGTGGCGTCGATAAAGTATGACCTGGAAGTATGGGCGGCCGGATGCCAGGAGTGGCTCGAGGTCAGCTCCTGCTCACTGTTCAGAGACTTCCAGGCGCGGCGCGCCAACATCCGCTACCGACCTCGCGCCGGTGCACGACCCGAGTTCCTGTACACGCTCAACGGTTCGGGGCTGGCGCTGCCGCGAGTCATCATCGCGCTGTTGGAAAACAACCAGCGCGCCGATGGCAGCGTCCTCCTGCCCGAGGTCCTGCTCCCGCTCCTTGGCGGGGAGCTGGAGATATTGCCGCCGGGCGCGGCTGGGCCCTAGGCCGGCGCGCCAACGGACCCAGGGCAATCGTATCTAAACCTGGATGCCTAAATGTCCCACGGAGGGCGCCCACAAGGGGCGCCCCTACCAATTGTCAATCGTTTTCGGCCAAGAAACCGAACTCGAGAAGGGCGCCCCCTACAGTGATATGCATGGGTTTCGGCATTTTTGCGGAGTTGGGGTCGAATCAGGTGGTGTCGCGGGGTCCTGGCCCAATTAGATGCAATCACCCTGTCAAAAGACCCGCCTATCTTGACATTGTGCCCCCGCCGCGTATATACTGGAGCGGTCAATGGCTGAAAAGTCCGGGGCTGGGAGGGATGGCCGAGAGGACGAAGGCGGTTGTCTTGAAAACAACTGTGGCAGCAATGTCACCGGGGGTTCGAATCCCTCTCCCTCCGCCTTCATCAGTCGACACGAATACGGGGAGGTCGCATAGCCTGGTCGAGTGCGCCCGCCTGCTAAGTGGGTAGGGGCAGCAATGTCCCTCGAGGGTTCAAATCCCTCCCTCCCCGCCATATGCGCCAGTAGCTCAGTGGATTAGAGCGTCGCCCTGCGGAGGCGAAGGTCGCAGGTTCGAGTCCTGCCTGGCGCGCCACTTCGGCGAAGTTTCCCGAGCCGGACCATTGGTATGCGGCGCTTCCCGCCGTCGACAGCCCCACCGACGTCCTTCAATCGAGCTGCCTGACTCCCGGCAGGTTTCCTTCCGCCATTTCTGCGCTTCGATCGCGTCCGTCACAGGGCGGGACTCCCTGCAAGTGCAATAGTGATGCCATGCAGGATAGCTTCCCCGCAGGCTCGCGCGGTCGAAGTATCCTTTCACCGCAACTCCAGGGCAAAAAAATGGAAATGAACTCTGCCGAACTATTGAAGCGGCTGGGCGAAGGCGAGTCGATCGCTTCGCTGTGTAATCTGCACGGCATCTCGCGCGCCCAATTCGACAGCTGGTGGCGCGCCGAGTCCCGGCGGCGCGTCCCCGATGCGGACGGCGGCCTGGCAGCCGGCGTCAGCGCCGAGACGCGCATCGTCCGCAATAGCTGGGGCATTCCTCACGTTCAGGCGCCGAACGACGAGGACCTCTTCTTCGCGTTCGGATACGCCATGGCCCAGGACCGCCTCTTCCAGCTCGACTACCTGCGGCGCAGAGGCCACGGCCGGCTGGCTGAAATCCTCGGGCTCGACGGCCTGGCCCTGGACACAGTCGCCCGCACCGTCGGTCTCAACCGCATCGCTCGCTCCGAATGGAAGGCGACGCCGGCAGAGACTCGAACGCTGTTGCAGAGGTTCAGCGACGGCATAAACGCGCTGATCGCCGCGTCCCACGACAATCTGCCCATCGAATTCGCACTGCTCGACTACGTGCCGGAACCATGGTCGCCTGTTGACTGCCTGGCCATTGCGGCCGAGTTTCGCTACTACCTGACCGTACGTTTTCCCGTTATCGTCGGGCCGGAACTGGCGCGCCGGGCGCTGGACGACGATGCCCTGTACCGTGCATATCTTACGGGCGAGGCCGACGAAGAGAGCATTATCCCCGCGGGGGCGTACCCCGCCTCAGCACGAGGCACCGTCCCCGTCGGCGCCTGCGTCGGCGACCCCCGCGAAGGCGAAGGCAGCAACAACTGGGTTGTCAGCGGCGCCCGCACGAAGTCGGGCCTGCCCATGGTGGCGAGCGACCCGCACATCGCCTTCGCAGCCGTTTCCTGCTGGTACGAAATCCAGCTGACGGGGGGTTCGTTCGACGTGGCCGGGATGGCCTACACCGGCATGCCGGCGGTGATGTTCGGGCGCAACCGCCGCGTCGCCTGGGGCATCACCAACAACATCTGCTCGCAGCGAGATCTCTACCAGGAGCGCACCGACGCCCGGCAACCCGGCTGCTTCCTCTACAACGGCAGGTGGGAAAAAGAGAAAACGATCGTTGAGACGATCGACGTGCGCGGCGGCGGCCCAATCGACAAGACCATTCGCTTCTCGCGCAACGGCCCCATCGTAGACGAAATCCTGCCTCCCGAAGCCGCCGGTACCGGCCCCGTTTCGCTGCGCTGGCTCGGCCAGGAATACTGTGGATGGCTCCCTTCGCTGCTGGGCATTGACCGCGCCGGCTCCGTCGCAGCGTTTCGCGAAGCAACGCGCACCTGGCGTGTGCCGACCTGGAGCCTAGTCGTCGCCGACGTGGAGGGACACATTGGCTACCAGGCCGTCGGCGGGATCCCGGTTCGCAAGGTCTGGGAGCGCGGGTACCGGCCCGGCTGGGATCCGGCGCACCAGTGGCAGGGTCTGATCCCATTCGAGCAGATGCCGCGACTCGAAGACCCGGAACGCGGCTGGATCGCCACCGCCAACAACCGCGTCGCCCCGGACGATTTCCCCTTCCCGCTCTCAGGCACCTGGGCCACCGGCCACAGGGCGCGGCGCATCCGCCAGATGATCGAAGCGCGCGACAGATTTGACCGAGATGTCTTCGCCGAGATGCAACGGGACACGCGCACGCTGCGCGCAGACGAGGCCATGCCGGCACTGCTTCCGCTTCTGGCGAACAGCGGCGATCCCCGTCTCCGGGAAGCCGGCCGCTACCTGAGCGGCTGGGATCACGACATGGCGCCCGATTCGGTCGCGGCCTCTATCTTTGAGGTCTTCTTTCACCGTTGGAGTCGACGCGTCGCCGAGGAGAGATTCGACGGGGACCTGGCCGCGTCGCTTGCCGGGTCGTGCGGGGGTCTTGCAGCGGCCCTGCTCCACGATGACGCAGCCGGCTGGTTCGGAAACGAAGATCTCGAGACGGCGATCCTTGACGCGCTGCGCGCCACCCTCTCGGACCTGGAAGAGCGCCTGGGCAAGGAGATGTCGGCCTGGAAGTGGGGCGAGCTGCACAAGGTCCAGCTGCGGCATGTGCTATCCGGCCGCGGCGACCTGGGCGAACTGCTCGATCGCGGCGGAATGCCGGTGGGCGGGAGCGGCGTGACCGTCTGCAATACCGGCTTCGACCCCAACTGGGGCGCGCTGATGGGCGCAAACTACCGGCTCATCAGCGACCTGGGCGAGAACGGGATGTGGGCGGTGGAGTCACAGGGGCAGTCAGGCCATCCCGGCTCCGACCACTACTGCGACCAGCTGACCGAGTGGCTCGAAGGCCGTTATCACTTTCTCGCGTTCGACTAAGGCAGAGTGTCGGGCGGGCTGGTACCGGTCAGTTTGCCAGGAGCAAACTGTCAACTTTCCCTTTAGGAGGAGGCCCGGCCCAATGTCGAGGCGGGTCTGATGCCTGCCGTCAGAGCGTGCCTTTCGCCGGCTAGTTTCCGGAAATCGCATTCGATCTGGATGCCGTGCCAGAACTCGTCCGACTGGCCAAAGAAGGCGCCGAACCGAATCGACATTTCAGGGGGAATCGAACGTCTTCCTCGAACGATTTCATGGATCACTCGAGGGTCGACGCCTATGGCTCGAGCCATGGCGCTCTGCGAAATTCCCATAGGTTTGAGGTATTCCTCAATCAGTATCGCGCCAGGCGATATCTGTGTAGCCATAGTCAAGGGCTCTTTGCTTTTTGTCTGAACTATGATTTCTCTGATTCATATGATGTACATGATTAGCGGCGCCGGCTTCCGAGGCGGGCTTCGTTCACGCGAATCGGGTGAAGCAGAGCCCAAACTGGTAACGGAAAACGCGCAATTATCGCATCACTTGTTGTTTTTGAGAAATGTCAGCGGGACCTGACCTGACAGTGCCGTCCAGACTCAGGACTCGTGTTTCGCCTCACAGTCGTCGAGGGGCTCCCGGCTGACTTACTTCCACTCCTCTTTCGCAGCCTGGATGTGGCGGTGGATCTGGTCGCTGAAGCGGTACTCGCTGTTGTCCTGCGGCTCGTACCCGATTACCTTGCGCGCGTTGACGATGCTCCAGAAGGCCTGCGAATTGCCGCTGATGCCGTAGAAGACCTGGAAGGGCACTCCCTCTTCGTCTCTGATATCCTCGGTCTCGATGCTCTTGATGAAGAGCTGCTGAATGTCGCGCGGGCTGATGTAGACGCCCAAGGCCCGGTACATTCGGCGCAGGTCTCCGGGCTCCATTCTCTCCAGGTCATCCTCCCTCGGGCCGCCGATGCGCACCTGGACGTTTTCCAGCGGCCGGGTCTCTGGCTCTTCGCCGTGGAGACCGCGGTACTGCATCCGGCCGACCGCGAACACGAAACCCAGGTGCTCGTAGGCCTCCTTGGCCCAACCGTAGAAATTGTCGGAAAACGGCCGCATCTCCGGCGTGACCACGTCCCACTTATTGTCCAGAATCAGGCGCTCGTAGTAGTCGGCGGCATGGTTTGAGCTGGCGACGACCACCCTGCGCACGCCCTCCTCCTGCGCGGTCTGGTAGACATTGAAGGCCATCTCCACATTGGACAGCTCGGCGTAGAAGTCCTGCACCGCGTCCGACTGGTCATCAGCCTGCGTGAAGCCAAGGTGAACAATGGCATCCGCGCCGCGAAAATGGTGGCGAAAACTGTCCCGGTTGCGCTCGGTCAGGTCGGCGATCTGAACGCCTTCAACCGCGTTGCCCTCGCGGTCTTTCGTACGCACGTCCAGAAGCGTCAGGTCGTAGCGCTCCCGAAAGGCCGGCAACAGCAAGCTGGCTATGTAGCCGGATGCGCCGGTGATCACGACTTTTCTCTTTGTGTTCATTTCCTGTCCCACATTTGCATGATCGTCTCTCTGTGTTCTGCATAGTGGCCAAACGTGTTGCCTGCGATCCGCCACAGGATCGGCGTGTGGCCGTCGGGCCTGTTGTCCTGCGGCTGAAAACTGTCGTAGGGCCGCAACAGGTCCTCGTCGCTCAACGCCGATACCGCGGCCAGCGCATCCTCGTGGGCGGCGCGCAATTCTTCAAGAACAGTAGCGAGCGGGAGGTCGCGGTTGTTCGCGTAGATAATCTCGTTCATTCGCTCGATACCGGCCGTGTGCGGCGCAGCGCCGGCCGGGAGACCCATCGGAGGGTAGCGCGGCTGCTTGCGCGCGAGAGCAGCCAGACCCCTCGCCCACGCCGCCAGATGGGCCAGCTCGTCCTTGACCGACCAGCCGCCCGCGCCCGGTTGCGTCATCTGTTCGGCGTCGAGTCCGGCGAGAGCTTGTTGCAGCGCCTCCCATTCGGACTCGATCATTTTCCCAACCGCCTGCGCGGTCGGCGGAGGTCCATCCGGAAGTTCAGGCAACTCACAGTCCTCCTCTTTACTCTTTGTTGGTCTGCTGGCCGAAGAGCCGTAGATCCTTGGCGCCTTCGCTTTGAGCCGCTCTTCGACAAGCGGCGCACATAACTATGTGCCCGGCCTGGGATGAATGAACTGCTCCAAAGCCTGAAGTTTCCTCAGACGGAGCACCATTGGGTTGCAATTGCCTGTCACCGGGGCGCCAAGACCCCTTTATCGCTCTCTTGGCTGTCGTAATCGTCTGCACGTGGGAAGCCAGGAAAACTGCGCTCCAGCTGGCAGACAAAGACCCAGGTCTCTCGCTGGCACGGACGTATTTCCGAATGTGGACCATGCATAGTTCGGGCCTTCGAGAGGCAAGAGTCTATTGAACAATATGAAATCGCCCCAACCGGAGAGTTTCCAGGTTTGGATAGATTCGGCCGGGACAGGATGAGGCAACGCAATCGGTTGTCGCATATTGGAGGAGCAACATTCGATCACGCTGTACCGCGCACCCTGACGGCAGCAAAAATCGCTGATGCACCTGTAATGAGAGCCCAAAAGGGCAGCAGAAGAAGTATCACTGCTTGTGTAACCAGCGGATTGAAAATAATGGCTAGGCCAAAGACGGTGTAGAGGATGCCCAGGACAGTTCCTCCCCAGAATCGTCCCATCTTATGTCCGGAAAAGATATGGATGACGCCGGCGACGGCAGCTGCAAAACCCATAATGTAGGTCAGATATGTGCCGACTATCAGACCACTCAAAATAGGATGTCCCAAGACGAAGAAACCTGCCGCCATGCTGACAACCGCACTAACGAACATCCATAACCTGGAACCTTCCGGGCGCCCTACAAACCCTTCAAACAGATCGAAGATCCCTCCTACGAGCCAATAGGCGCCCAGAAACTGAATCACCCCCATGAGTGTAGCGCCGCGCCCCCAAACAAACATCATCAGACCAAAAATGACGAGCAGAATGCCGCGTACGAGCGGCATCCACCACAGTGTGGCCGGCGCTACCAATGGCTGCTTGGCTTCCATGACACACCTCCATTAGAAGTGTCCTATCGGGGGAAGTGTCACTACGGGCCGATACCGCTGCTCCCACTGTCGCGTTGCTGGTGGAAGTCGACAAATGTCTAGCGGACGTAAGAGAGTCTTGTTTGAATCTACTTTGGGGCGAGGAGTATCGATCTCTGCCATGAAATGCCTTCCGGTTTTTCCAACCGAGAGGCAAAAGAGCAAAAATCGGTCTCGTGCCTCAAGTATACTTTCTCTTCGCACTTGCTCCCTTCCGCATAGCACTCTTGCAAATGAGCCCCTATTGCAAACGCCGAAATGCCGCGTATTCCGAGCCTCCTGTATGCGAGGCTTGTTTCCCAGTATTCAGTTCTGGCGCCGCTGTTCCAGAATGGCTTCGCGGTGCTCGGCGTAGTGGCCGTAGGAAATGGCGGGGATTTCGTAGAGGATAGGAATGTCGTCCTCCAGCTCTTCTTCCTGTGGCTGAAAATCACCGTAGGTCCGCATCAGGTCTTCGTCGCTCAACGCGGACACCGCGCCCAGCAGGTCCAGGTGGGCTGCGTGCGCTTCGTCCAGGACCTGTTGGAGCGGGAGGTCTCGCCTGTTTTCGAAGATTATCTCGTTCATGCGGTCAAGGTCGATCGAATCCGGCTCGACGTCGGCGGGCAGACCCATCGCCTGGTACCGGGGCTGCTTGCGGAGGAGGGCAGCCACGCCACTCGTCCAGGCTGCGAGATGGGCCATTTCGTCCTTGGCCGACCAGCCTGTCGCGCCTGGCTGGGTCATCTGAAGCTTGTCGAGCCCGGCGAGCGCTTGCTGCAGCGCCTCCCATTCGCGCTCGATGTCAGATACAACCGCGCGCACGCTTGGCCGCGGGGCATCCTGTAGATCAGGCAAGTTCTCTTGCTCCCTAGCGCGGGATTGCCGGTATGGCCCATGAAGAGCCGGCGCCACGAACTCGTTTGCAATCTTGTCGTTCCACCCGACGCCTTAGCCGGATTCGGCTGAGGCCGGGGTCGCGGTGGGCGCCGGCGCCTGCTCAGGTTCAAGCTCGCTGCCGCCCACCTCCACCATGCGCTCCAGCACCCTTCGCAGGGCCTCCAGCTCGCTGCCATAGGCGGCCCAATTACCGGACCGCAGCGCGGTCTGGGCAAGGTTGTAGCGGTTGTTCGCCTCAAGTATCAGCTCCTCAAGAGACGACATGGCGAGGTCGACTTCGCCGGTCGCGTCGGTCGCGGACGGAAGCGCAGCCGGCAGCTTGCCGTCGCCGCTCACGGCCAATTCCGCCAACTTGGCATCGGAGAGAATGTCCCCCCCGAACTGCTCGGCGAGAGCAAGCCCCAGGTTCTCCGCCATGACGACACGCTCGGAGGTGGCGAGGATGACCCGCTTCAGCTCGGGGATCTTGCCTGTGGCCGCTTGCAGGTAGAGCGGCTCCACGTAGAGAAGGCTCTCCCCGATCGGGATCACCAGCAGGTTGCCACGGATTACCTGGCTGCCCTGCTGGTTCCACAGGCTGAGCTGCGAACTGATAACAGGGTCCTGGTCGATGCGCGCCTCTATCTGCTTCGGGCCGAAGACGAGCGAGTCCTTGCCGAAGCGGTAGACCAGCATTTCGCCGTATTTCTCCGGATCGTTCTGGGCAGCCAGCCAGGAAATCATGTTCTCGCGGTTGGCCGGTGTGAAGGGCAGGATCTGAATGAAGTCTAGGTCACTGTTGCCCGGCAGCTGCATCAGCACATAGTAGGGCTCCATTGGCCGCGACTGGTTATCGAAGATCTCTTCCGGCCACGCCCAAACATCCTCGCGATTGTAAAAGTCGGTCGGCTCGGTCATCTGATAGGTTCGGAAGACGTCGGCCTGAATGCTGAACAGGTCGTTGGGATAGCGGATATGCGCTCTCAAATTGTCCGGCATCTCGTCAAAGGGACTGAAGAGGGCAGGGAAGATGCGGGCATATGCGGCCGCAATCGGTTCGTCCGGCTCGACGAGAAAGAATCTCATATCGCCCGTGTAGGCGTCGATAATCACCTTGACCGGATTGCGGATGTAGTTGAAGCCGGGCGGAAGCGTTCTCGTCCCGGCCTCGGTCGGCTCGCTGTAGGGAAAACGTCCGCTGACCGTGTACGCGTCCAGGAACCAGTAGAGGTGTCCGTCGCTGCCTACCACGATGTAGGGATCTGAATCGTAGCGCAGGAATGGGGCAACCTCGTGCGTACGTTCAAGGATATTGCGCCGCCACAAAAGCTCACTCTCTGGCCTTAGCTCCTGGCTGATCAGAAGGTTGACATCGGCAAACTGAATGGCGAAAGCCAACCTGGGAAGAAATCCCCCGATGTTGATGCCCGTGTCACCTTCAAACGTGGTAAAGACGTTGCCGCCCTCGCCGCGCGGATAGTCGAACTCCTCCGTCTCAGTCTTGACGATGACGTAGTCGCCTGTGCGTTCGCCAAAATAGATCTGGGGCCGCGTTACCTCCAATATACCCTGGACGGGCAGGTCCTTCAGCACAAATGTCGGCAGGCCGTCAGGCGTAATCTCGGCCACGGGCGATGCCGCCACACCGTACCCGTGCGTGTAGACCAGCTTGCGATTGACCCAGGTCTGCGCCGGCTGCTCCAACTGTTCCGGTATCAGCTCGCGCGCCGACAACATCAGCTGCCTGCGCTCTCCTTCGATATCGTAGCGGTCGATGTCGATATCTGTGAACTGATACTGCTGCCGCAAGGCCTGTACCTGGTTGTATGTTTGAAGGAGCGGGCGGTAGTCCCAGAGGCGAATGTTGCGAATCGTGTCCGGCTGGTTCAGAAGTTCATCGGCGGTCAGCTCGCTGGCTGCGTCAAAATTCTCGTTTACGATGTTGTCCAGCCCGAACGCCGCGCGTGTGAAATCGATGTTGTGAGCGATATATTCGCGCTCGCGCGTGAATTCGTTCGGGTTGACCTGGAACCTCTGCACCAGGTTGGGATATACGTTTCCGGCCAGCGCAGAGATGGCGACCCAACCGACCAGAACAACGACTATCGCCCGCCATGCCTGCCGCAGGAAAACGTTTACCAGCAGAAGAATGGCCGCAATGATCGTCACGAACACCAATATGGTGAAGGCCGGGAGCTGTGCGTGAACGTCGGTATACCCCGCGCCGAAGACGGCGCCCCGGGCGCTGTAGACCAGCTCGAGCGCGTCCAGCCGGTACCTCCAGGCGATCAGCAGCAGGATCAGGGCGCCCAGCAGGCTCAGGTGCGCGCGCACCGCGGCCGGTGCGTTCCAGCCGCGCCAGCCGATGCCGCTCGCCAAAGCCGTGGCAATCAGCGTAATCACCGCGGCCGTCATAAGCCAGCCGCGCAGGAACTGCCAGATCGGCAACGTAAAGAGGAAGAAGCTGACGTCGCGACCGAATAAGGGGTCAACCCGGCCGTAAGGCTGCTGATTGAAGAAAAGCAACAGCTCCTCCCAGGCTGACGAAGCGCCCGTGCCCATGAAGAAGGCGAAGAACGCGCCGACCAGCACAATGATCGGCGTCAGCCGCACCCCGATCGACTCTATCACCTCCATCACCGGCGTCCCAGCCAACCCCTGGGGATTCAGACGCCGGGCCACAATCACGTTCGCCACGAAAAACAGCCAGAATGCCACAGCCCCCGCCGCGAACAGGCCCAGCGAAGCAATAATGCGCGTAAAGAAGACCGAGGTCAGCGCAAGGCTGTCGTACCAGAGCCAGTCGGTATAGAATCCAAGCACCGTGTTGAACAGGATCAGCGCCAGGAACGGCAGCAGCAGCCACCACAACAGGCGCCCACCGCCGCCTTTACCGTCGTTCCCGCCGCCGCGCCGCGGCGCGGCCGGCCCCGGCGGCCCGTTGTCGTCCTGCCTTAGCTCCTCCTCGATCTGCTCCCAGTCGTCCTCGTCCAGACTTTCCAGCAGTTCATTAAATGGATTGCGTTCAGCCATAAAGGATCCTTATCAACTGAGCGGGACTGGTCTGGGGGCAATGCAAAGCAAATCTACCCTCCGCACGCCTGGTCGGTGTCCCGATGCACCTCGACATTGCCGGCGCACTTGCACACCATTATACCAGAAGAATGCCGGATGCAAGGGTTCCCTCTCAGGGCAATCGCATTTAAATCTGGACGCCAAAATAACCCACAAAGGGCACCCTAACCAATTGCCATTCGTTTTCGGCTGAAAACAGATCTCCAGTCGCCGAAATCCTTAAGAATTCGCGACCGCGCACTATGATTTGCACTGTTCTCGGCGTTTTTTCCGAGTTGGGCTCGAATCAGGTAGTGTCGCGGGTTCTTGACCCAATTAGATGCAATCACCCTGGGTTCGCTCCCAGCCGGAGATGAAGCGCTCCCCTGGCTGTCCTCCATTAGGCCCTCGCATCGCCGGCGAACGCTCAACTGTGCTATACTTGCCAGTATGCGCTCTACCCGTTTCCTTCTCCACCGATGAAACCGGCGTTCGACCTCGACCCCTTAGCTGATCTTCCCCGGCAGCGCTCCCTACTGCAGGCCCTAGTTCCCGTTCTGGCCGCCATTGACTCAATCGATGCGATCCTGCTGTCCGGTTCCCTGGCGCGCCTGGACGCCGACATCTGGAGCAGCGTTGACATTTGCCTCATTTGGAGATTGAACGATCAGGGCGCGAACACGCCAGGGCGGCGCGACCAACTAAAGGATGTGCTGGATCGGGCACTGGGCAAACAAGGTTATCAACTCGGGCTTTCACCCCGGAAGGAAGGCGTCGACAGCTTGCTGGGCATCACCCTGGCGGGCAGCAACTCTTGCCGGAACAATTGCCAGGGCGTAGAGAGCGGCGTGGTCTTCAGATTCTTCTGGGAGGCGGCTACATCCGGGTGCGAACTGTGGGGCCGCCCCGGCCCGATCCGCCCGATCTATCTTTCCAGGCGGCTTTCAACCGAATTGCGGGGCACTCTGGAGAGGCCCACTCGACCACTTAGCCCGCCCGATCCGGACGTGGTCGGGGCACAACTGGGCCAGTTCTGGCTGTTGCTGGCGCAGTTGCCCGCAGCCCTGGAGCGGCAGGAGGGTCTCGCCGCGCACGCACTGCTGGCCGAAACGCGCGCCCTCCTGCTCGACCTAGTCGTGGCCTTGAACGGGGCCACCCGCCCCCGCTCAACCGCGCGCATAAATCAGTTCCTGGGGCCCAGGCAACGAGATGCTTTCGAAAAGACCCTGGAGATGGGCCGCGCCGGCTCCGCACCGGGCTCGCCGAGGGCATCCTGGATCGGACAGGCCGTCGCGCTGGTCGTTCTCTATCGCTGGTACGCCCCACAACTTTGCGAAGTCTGCCCCGAGCCGTACCCGCAACAAGCCGAAGACACCGTCCTCGCTCTGCTACATGCGCAGATCGATGGTTGGCCTGCCGTGATTGAAACTGCCTGAACCGCGTCCCTTGCTTCCGGGTGGCTAAGAATACCGTCGTTGTTGGCGCCGGCCGCAACGCCTCAGCCTCAACTTCTCTGCCACAACCCCTTAACAACGTCACCCGTCCCCGGCGCGACGCACGTAGATGGGATTGCTGAAAATCCAGCCTCGCAGCTTGCCCCAACGGTGCTTCCAGACCTCGACCCGGTATACGCTCGGATCGCGGACGTCATAGGACAGCTCATCCGTATGCCCTTGCGCGATGACGCGCCCGTTGCGCAGCAGGCGGACTTCGGCCCGGTCCGGCGCGCGTACCTGCAAACGCAGACCGCCCCCAGCCGGCAACTGTACCGTGTCTCCCATAATCGCGACCGATTCGTTGTCCGCTGCACCCGCTCCCGCTTCCGCCCAGAAGCGGAAACCTTTGGTTGGCCCTGCCAGGTCATACCCGACCCAGCAGTGACCTTGCCGCAGCCCGTCGAGTACGACTTCGCGGTCGTGCTGGACGCTTTGGTGGCGAAAGTCGGTGTCGCCGCCCTCCGGTTGGCCGAGAAAAGGGACGGACGTCAACACGTGGGTGTTAAGCGCCCTGGCACACTCCTCATAGTTCATGAAGCGTTTTGTGATTGGGCCCTTGCGGTAGATTACGGCGTGAACATCGGTACCGCCGAGGGCGACAACTGGGCGCTCCTGCGTCAATTCATCCCACTTTTTGAGCATCTCCGGCAGCGGGCCGACGGTAAAGCGGTGGGGAAAGTACGCCACCAGCATAGCCCTCGGTAAGCTCGTCGTGAAGCCGCGGAAACTGGACAGGAAGTTCCACAGCTCGACGCCGCAGTAGCCGCTGACCTCCCAGTTGTCCCAGGGATAGGTGTTCGAAAACAGCCTTGTGCCCTGTTCGATCGGATGGGCCAGGAAGGAGAGCGCGTTCTGCTGCCTGACTGCATCGATCAGCTGCTGGGGGTCCTTGGCCTGGCCGCTGACGTCGGTCTCGACCCCTAGGCAGAGCATGTGGTTGCCTGACACCTCCCGTTCAGTGTCGTGGACCTCCTGGCCGACGAGGGTCAATACGCCGCGGCGGTATCCCTCCTCTTCTCCCCGCACCAGTACGTTGTGATCGGTTACAAAAACGAAGTCCAGGCCCCCTTGCACAGCCCCGTCGATTAGTACTTCGAAGGACCCGGTGCCGTCGCTGTGGGTCGTGTGCATATGGATATTGCCGAAATATTCGTGCAGACTGTCGCCGGTTTCGATCGGGGCCATAATATTCCTCTTCGTGCCTAGTGCAAAGTGAATACCTGCGCCGCCTCCGAGAACGCAAGGGATCAACGGTAGGATGCGCCGGGTCCTGCGCCGGTCAGTTTAGGGCAGTTTCGGCCTGGGGCGTTCGTTCTCTCCCGGGTCTCCGGCCCGCCTTAACTCTTCCTCGGCAATCCGCTCCTTCAAAACCTTGCGCGCTTCATAGCGCTTTCGTTCTTCCGAGAGCCAGCGCCCCGGCTCGGACGGATCGACAACAGGGCGGGCCGTAGTCAGGAATCCCGTATGGCCGACCATGCTGTCGTCGGGACGCAGCCGGTCAGGCACCGGCTTGTACTTGCGTACAAGTATCTCTTCCACGACGATGTCGGCAAAGCCGCCCTTCTCAAGCTCAGCCAGCAGCTGACTGACCTGATTCGTCGTCGGGACCAGCGCGGCAAAAAAGGATCCCGGCCGCAGCGCGGCGTGCGCCTTCTCCACAAAGAGCCAGGGCGTGCGTAAGTCCAGCACCAGCGCGTCGACGCCGGTCTGCGCAAACCCGTCCAAAATCGACGCGTGGTGCAGTTCAACATATTGCAGTAGTCCCATCTGAATCAGATTCCTGCGCGCCACCCTCACGTGCTCTTCGCGAATCTCGTAGGAAAAGACCCGGCCGCTCGGCGCGACCGCCCAGGCCAGCGCGATCGCCAGCCCGCCGCTGCCCGTTCCCGCCTCGATCACCCGCGACCCGGCCCGCAGGCTCAGCCGCTGGACGATCATCGCCGCGTCCTTCGGGTAGATGATCTGCGTGTTACGCTTGATGCGCGTCATGCGGTCGTCGAGCGACGGCTCAAGCAGAAGCAACGCGTGCCCCAGGTGGCTGTGCACTGTCGTGCCGTATGGCAGATCCAGCAGGTCGTCATGCCGGGTCGTGCCCAAATGGGAGTGAAATTGGCGACCCGGTTCGAGCCGCAGGAGGTTCCGCTTTCCTCCCCCGCTGACCAGAAGCACAAGATCGCCGGCCTTCGTCAGATTCGCGGCGCTTCCCGGCGGGACCGCGGTCTTGCCCCTTCCCGCGGTCCTGTCTGAACCGTCGATTCCTTGGCCGGCCTCGTTACCGGCTGACCTTCCCTTGTTACGGCCCTGTGCTGTCACCTGCTACGCCTCACGCTTGTTCGCCACACTGATCAACGGCGTTTACGCGCCGTTGTCCGGCATCTGCCGGGCGAAAAGATTTACCTCCAGCGCTCCAGACAGATTATAGTCACATGGCAGCCAGTTCGGCAAGGAGCCGGTGCCAGCGGCCCGCTCTTTTTCGTATGTCCCGAGCCTTTTCCTATGGCCTCCTTCATACTCTCGACCGGGCCAAGCGCGGGAACTGCAATTGACACACTTTATTGGCATGTGTACAATTCGAGGAAGTTGGCGCAAGCATTTCCGCGTCGACACCGATCCCGGATTGCGAAGTTCAGCCGGAATCGTCGCCGGCGCTGCCGAAACGATAGAGGGGACGGCTGCCCGGGGCCTTCTGGTCCTGTCTTTTGCCAGACCCGATTCTGTCGCCCCGCCTTGACCCGGCGGGCAAAGTCGGTCGGATACAACTGACATCAAAGCAGAGCGGCGACAAAAGGGGCCGCAGCTCTTAAACTGGATTCCCGTCAACAGGAGTCCACTTCAACCACCAGGAGGTCTCGCATGAAGAATCGCGTCACACTTTGGGCTGTGCTCTTGCTTGTCGTCGCGCTCGTACTTTCAGGCTGCACGCCCCGCGTCGGCGCCGGCTCCGTGGTCGAGAAAGACCCGAATAAGCTCTTCGTTGACCTGCCGGCCCTGGTTGTCGACTACGCATCCGACGGCACGGCTTCGGTCGGCGGCCTGTCCCACATGGACATCGGCAACACGGAGGTGCCCGGTGGTGTGGTTCTGCCGCCCGGCATCAGACTGGGCGTCTCCACGGCACTTTACGCCATGTCGCTCGACCCATTTTGGGTCCAGTATTTCACCGCGGCCAATATCCAGCACTTGCAGGTAAACAACGCGCCGGACGGCGTCTTTCTGATGGTGAATGGGCGTCAGATTCCCTCCCTCGTATGGGACGGCGGGTCGCTCGTGGCCACCTCTGAAGCCATTGAAGCAATGGGGCTTGGCGTTCCCGCGCTCAACAAGGTGCTGCCCCTCGTCCGCAGCTTCGGCATCGGTCTCGTTCTGCGTTTCCCCGTAGCCGAAGGGGCCGAATTGATCCCGTTGACTGGGCAGCCCGAAAGCGAAGAAGCGATTCGGGCGCGCGTGGCCCAGGAGCAGATGACCATATTCCTGCCCAACCTGCCGGCCATAGACCTCCCGATCGTGTACCACGCCGACGGCAGCTTTACGCTTGCCGATCTGACCGACACCGAGTGGTCCGCACTGACCCTCGTGCCCTTTTGGGCCTTCCGCCTGCCGCCGGATGTAATTGCCAACCTGTCCGAAGCCGGGATTTCGGTCATTACCCTGCAGACAAATAAGGAAGGAATACACATCGGCGTCAACGACATCGCCCTTCCCTACCTGTCCTGGGGCAGCGGAGAGGTGCAGAATATCCTCGCGATTGTGAAGGAGTCCGGCCTGCTGGAGACCGTGGAGGTGCTGTTCCCCGGCGGCGGCTTTTACGAGGTTTTCGGCCTCGTCGAATCCATGCTGCCATTGATACAGATGACCGATGTCAACATCACCGTCTATCTCCCGGGATCCGACATGGGCAACTGATCGACTCGCGAGCGCGCCGGCCAGTTCGGGGCGCCTGGTATCGCGAAGGGAAAGCGATCCAGTACGTGCAAGAGCGGGTGTAGGTCCTCTACACCTGCTCTTTTGATTTTGTATACCAGAGGATTTCGTCGTAGCCATCGCCAGCAGCCGTTCACGTCAAGTCCCGCCGCCAGCCATTGACCGGTCCTAGCGCGTCTCGGTAACTTTGCTCAGCCCACGCGGACGGTCAGGGTCGAAATCGCGGGCGAGGGCGAGATAGAGGGCGAGCAGCTGCCCTGGCACGACCGCCAGCAACGGCGACAGCCAGTCTGGAACGTGAGGGAAAGGAAAGCGGGTGCGCCCCGTTTCGAGGACGGCCTCGTCACTGCTCACGCACAGAAGCTCAGCTTCGAGGCCGCGCAGCTGTTTGACAAGGGACCGCATCTCAGAAGCGAGAACGCCGCCCGCAGCAACGACTATCGCCGGGAAACCGGGCTCGATCAGGCTCACGGGGCCGTGCAGGAAGTCAGCGGCGCTATAGGGTTCGACCAGCGTATAGGTCAGCTCTTTCAGCTTCAGCGCAATTTCGAATGTGGTCGAATAGTTGTAGCCCCGGCCAACAACGACACAGTTCCGCATGTATCGATATCGTTCCGCCAAGCGCGCGACTTCCCCGTTCATCGCAAGCGTTTGGCGCAAGAGAGACGGCGCCTCCTGTAGCGCCGCCAAACGTTCTCCGTCCTCCTCAAGCTGCGCCGAAAGGAGTCCGACGGCGAAGAGCTGCGCCGTGTATGTCTTGGTCGCGGCAATCGACCGCTCACGACCCGCCCCCAGCGCGACGATGTGATCGGCCTGCTCCGCCAGGGGCGAATCCACCGAGTTGGTGATCGCCGAAGTCATGCAGCCCTGCCGCTTGCCCTCGGCCAGGACGCTGACAATGTCGGGACTCTTGCCGCTCTGGCTGATGCCGAGAACGAGTGTGTTTGGGGCGAAACGCGGCGGGCGCTGGTATAATGTGAAGAGGCTGGGCGTGGTCAGCATCACCGGCAGCCGGTTGCTGGCGCCCAGAAGATATTGGGCATAGCGGGCCGCGTTGTCGCTCGTCCCCCTGGCGGCAATCACGATCTGGCGAATGTCCGCAACGCGCATCGCGTCTGCCAGCTTCTCGACCTCGCTGTGCCCCTCCTGCGCAAAGCGCGCGATCACATCCGGCTGCTCCTGTATTTCCTGGAAGAGAATTGAGTCCGAGCCCATCGCCTCCCCCTGCTGGCTGGCCTGTCAAAGTTCCTTAGAGTATAACACCCACCCGACCGATCGCGCGCCCTGAGAACTGATTTACACGAGGATCGCCTGCAATGTACGAACTTCCCCAAGATGTCAAAATGCTGCGCGAACTGGCGATCGACTTCACTGCCCGTGAAATCACTCCCCGCGCCGAGCACTACGATCAGTCCGACGAATGGCCCTGGGACATATTCGACAAGGCCCGCGAGATCGGCCTCATCAACCTCAATATCCCCGAGGAGTACGGCGGCATGGGCGCCACCGCGCTCGAGGAGTGCGTCATCTCCGAAGCAATGGCCTACGGCTGCTCCGGCATCCAGACCGCGCTCATGCTGAATCAGCTGGCCATTCTGCCCCTCCTGATCGCCGGCAGCGACGAGCAGAAGCGCCGCTACCTGCCCTGGATCGCCGACGAAGGCAAGGTCGCCGCCTACTGCATGACCGAACCCGATGCCGGTTCCGATGTGGCAGGAATCAAGGCAACAGCCGTTCGCCGGGGAGACAATTACCTGCTCAACGGTCTCAAGACCTGGATTACTGACGGACCGGTCGCCAGCTTCTTCGCCGTCTTCGCCAAGACCGATCCTGACGCCGGCCACAACGGCATGAGCTGCTTCATCGTAGAGCGCGACTGGCCGGGCGTCAGCACCAGCCAGCCGCTCAAAAAGATGGGCCAGCACGCCGCCCAGGCCAGTCAGGTCTTCCTGGAAAATGTAGAGGTGCCGGCTGCCAACCTGCTCGGCGAGGAGGGCGACGGATTCAGAATCGCCATGCAGGCTTTCGACACCAGCCGACCCGGCGTTGCCACCGCCGCCGTCGGCGTTGCCTGGCGCGCGCTTGACGAGGCCGTCGCCTACGCCGGCGAGCGCACCGCCTTCGGCCAGCCGATCTCCCAGTTTCAGGGCGTCGGCTTCATGCTGGCCGACATGGCGATCCGCGTCGAAGCCGCGCGCCTCCTCGCCTACAAAGCCGCCTGGGAGGTCGACCAGGGCGTCCGCAACACCCTGTCCGCCTCCAGCGCCAAGGCTTACTGCGCCGAGGCCGCCATGAAGGACGCCACCGACGCAGTGCAGGTATTCGGCGGCAACGGCTACAGCCGCGAATACCCGGTCGAAAAACTGATGCGCGACGCCAAAATCTACCAGATCTACGAAGGCACAACCCAGATCCAACAGATGATCATCTCCCGCGAACTCTACCGCAACCGCTAGTACGCGCGGCCTATCTGCTCCCACTTGAAGCAACGCGCGCCACGTTGCACCGGCCTTTCACCTTTCTCGCGGAGGTAGTGGACGCCGGCCACCGGACACTGGCCACCGGCCACTGCGGTTAGTTGCGGCCCGGCGCGAATACCCGAGCGGCTTAAACGTCCGAGCTGCGCGCATGCCAAGGTCGGGTCAACTGGCCTATTCGATCCAGCCGGCCGCAGAACTGGCCAACCCAGGGATCTGCTCGCACGTAAGAATACGCTTGCCTTGTCCCACTGTCACTCAGGGCAATCGCATCTAAATCTGGACGCCAAAATAACCGACAAAGGGCACCCTTAAGGGGTGCCCCTACCAATTGTCATTCGTTTTCGGCTGAGAACCGATCTCCAGTCGCCGAAAACCTTAAGAATTCGCGACCGCGCACTACAGATTGCACTGTTCTCGGCGTTTTTTCGGAGTCGGGCTCGAATCAAATAGTGTCGCGGGGCCTTGACCCAATTAGATGCAATCGCCCTGCACTATCACTCTCTTTCGTTGACAATAACGGCAAAAGAAAGTAAGATGGCAGATGGTTGCCCGCAACTTTTGGCCTCCTGTCAGCGCTTGCGCGCGGGGTTTGGAGGCGGGGCATCCTGGGCTGATATAATCAGAAAAAATTTCAGAGTTGCTTCCCCCCTCTCGGGGACGATGTCAAGCGCTGTGAGGAGGATTCATGGCTGAGTTTTCGACCGACAAACTACGCAACGTTACGATTCTTGGGCACGGCAGCTCCGGCAAGACCTCTCTTGCCGAAGCGCTTCTCTTCAACGCCGGCGGCTCGAATCGACTCGGACGGGTCGAGGACGGTTCAACCGTCTCCGACTGGGACGCCGAGGAACAGCGCCGGGGCATCTCGATCAACCTCGCCATCGTCCCGGTCGAAGGCGAAGACACCAAGCTGAATCTGGTCGACACGCCCGGTTATCTCGACTTCGTCGGCGAAGTGATCAGCGGCCTCGCCGTCTCCGAAGCCGGTCTCGTCCTGGTCGACTCCGTTGCCGGCGTCGAAGTCGGGACCGAGCTTGCCTGGGAGCAGCTCGACGCCGCCCAGAAGCCCCGCCTCATCTTCATCAACAAGATGGACCGCGAGAATGCCAATTTCGAACGCGCCCTCGCCAGCGTCAACGAGGCCTTTTCAGGTACCATCCTGCCTTTCCAGCTGCCGGTCGGCGCCGGCGAAAGCTTTGAAGGTGTGGTCAACCTGGTCGACATGAAGGCTTATCTCGGCGCCGATGCCACCGCCGCCGATATCCCGGCCGCTATGGAAGAGGCCGCCGAGGAGTCCCGCCAGGCCCTGATCGACGCCGCCGCCGAGACCGACGACGAACTGATTATGAAGTACCTGGAAGGTGAGGAGCTGACCGAAGACGAGGTCCGGCAGGGCCTGCGGCAGGGTGTCAAAGAGGGACAGATTATCCCCGTCTTCTGTGGCAGCGCCATCGCCAACATCGGGCTGCGCAGTCTTGTGCGCGCCCTGACCAGCTACGTTCCCTCGCCCGCAGACGTGGCCGCGCAGGCTGCCAATGGCGAAGATGAACCGGTCGACCTGGCCGCCGCTGCCGACGGGCCGGCAGCGGCCTACGTCTTCAAAACCATCGTCGACCGCTACGTCGGGCGCATGAACTACGTGCGCGTCTTTTCCGGCACACTCGCGGCCGATTCACAAGTGACGATTCAGAGTACCGGCAAGAGCGAAAAACTGCAGAACCTGTTCCGCGTCTGCGGCAAAGAGCTTGAAGCGGCCGCGGCGCTCGGCGCCGGGGACATCGGAGTCGTCACCAAGATGGAAGACCTGAGCACGACCGACACGCTCGGTGACCAGCAATTCATCATCGCGCCGCCCGAATATCCCAAGCCGCTCTACTCGGTTTCCGTCTTGCCGGCAACCAAGGCGGACAGCGCCAAAATGGGCCAGGGATTGCAGGCGCTTGCCGAGGAGAACCCCACGCTGCAGGTCGACTACATCAACGCCACCAAGCAGAATATTCTGCAGGGCATGGGCGACACCCACATCGACGTCGCTATCCGCAGCCTGGACAACAAGTTCGGCGTGAAGGTCGAGACGGCAATGCCCAAGGTCCCCTACCAGGAAACGGTGACCCGCGCCGCCAGCGCCCGTTACCGGCACAAGAAACAGACCGGCGGCGCGGGACAGTTCGCCGATGTCGAGCTGCGCGTCGAACCGCTCGACCGCGGCGACGGTTTCGCCTACGACAGCGAAGTGTTCGGCGGTTCGATCCCGAGCGTCTTCATCCCCTCGATCGAGAAGGGAATCCGCCAGATTCTGGATCAGGGCGTGATCGCAGGCTTTCCCATCGTCGACATCAAGGCAATCGTCTTCGACGGCAAGCATCACCCTGTCGACTCCAAGGACATCGCCTTCCAGACCGCCGGTCGCGAGGTCTTCAAGATAGCCATGCAGGAGGCCCGGCCCGTCCTGCTCGAGCCCATCTACAGCATGAGAGTGACCGTCCCCGACGAGTTCATGGGCGACGTCATGGGCGACCTCAACAACCGCCGCGGCCGCGTGCAGGGGATGGAGAACCGCAACAATCGCGCCATCATCAACGCCGAAATTCCACTGGCCGAGATCCTGCGCTACGGTACCGATCTGCGCTCGATGACGCAGGGGCGGGGCATCTATATGATCGAGTTTGAGCGCTACGATCCGGTCCCCGGTCACATGGCCGACCAGGTGATTGCGCAGAGCAAGGAGGAAGAGGCCGAACAGGAGTAGGCCCGGAGTCGAGGTTCATGAATGGTGAAATCGGCGATGAATGACGAAGAGTTGGGCCGATTAGAGCGTATTGATGTGCGATGTGTTTGGCCAAACGAGGCGCAACACTTCACGCCTTGGCTGTCAAGAAATCTCGACAGGTTATCGGAAGAGTTGGGGATTGAGTTGGAGTTGGAGGCCAAGGAGGTGTCTGTCGGTAAGCTCAAGGCTGATATCGTGGCCCGAATTCCCAGATATGGGGCACGCGTCCTGATTGAGAACCAGCTTGAGAAAACTGACCTCAAGCACTTGGGTCAGATTCTTGCCTACCTGGCTGGCTTGGAAGCCCAGATAGTAGTCTGGGTAGCAAAGGGTTTCAGAAGAGATCACCTTCGAGCAATCCATTGGCTAAACCAGAATACTGGTGATCCGTTCTCCTTCTTTGCGATAAGGGTTAGAGCGTTTCAAATCTCCGGGTCCCCCTTTGCGCCGACTTTTCGAATTCTAGCAAAGCCAGATAATTGGAGCCAAAGAGTCAAAGAGATAAAAGAGGGAATAGATTCTCATACGTTGCGGCGAGACTTCTGGAATCACTGTGTGGGCCGCTGGCCCACAGATTTAGGATTGAAGAAAGGTCTTGCCGGGAGCCGCTTTTACCGTTGGATTGAAGAGGCGGATCTCAAAGTCGCACTCTACATGAGGGAGGACAGTGTAAGAGTTTACGTGACGGGCAACTCTGATGAAGAGGATGAAGAGGTATTTGCGCGCATCGAAAAATTTCGAGACGACCTTTTGCGAGCACTGGAGGGATCGAGCTTTCTTAAAGGCAATAACCCGCGGTGCAGGACGATGCTAGACATCGACGCGAAGGACCGAAACAACTGGAATGAGATGGCTGACTGGCTTTATGAGCAGTCAAGGAAGTACGAAAGTGTGTTACGTAACGGACCCTCAAGTACTGCCTAGAATCTGATTGACGGTCAGAAAGCGACGACAATACTCGAGGTACTTCTCAGCCAAGCTCTGCAAGAAGGCTTATAGTTAGTTTAGGTCTTCCTCAGAGTTCAACTATAATTGGGAAGTCTGTAAATGCCGGCGTAGACCGTCGGCGTTTTCATGTAACGCACCCAATAGGCACCAGCTGCACAGGAGCGCAATTCGTGCCTCAGTCATTGCCACTGTTCTTCCTGCAACTCCTCTATACGCTGGGCGCGCTCGGGCTGGCAGCCTACGGACTGCAAGCCCTGGCGCTGACCATGGTGAGGGTCCGTGCGGACCGTACAGCGCGCAGTTCCGCCGTCAGTTCTGAATCCGCTCCTCAGGCTGATTCGCTGGATGAGGAAGCCCGCTGGCCCGCGGTCACGGTTCAACTGCCCGTTTACAACGAGCTGCACGTTGTCGGCCGTTTGATCGATGCCTGCGCCCGCATGGACTATCCATCAGACAGGCTGCAGATCCAGGTATTGGATGACTCCGACGACGAAACGACCGGCGTGGCGCAGCGGCGGGCGGCTCTCTGGCGGCGCAAGGGAGTCGAAGTCGAAGTCGTGCGCCGCGTCAGCCGTCATGGCTTCAAGGCAGGCGCGCTGCAGGCGGGAATCGCGTCGGCGAGCGGTGAATTCATCGCCGTATTCGACGCCGACTTTGCGCCGCCGCGCGATTTCCTGCGCCGCACTATCCCAGTCTTCATGGGACGCGGCGGCACGCAAACAGGGTTTGTGCAGACCCGTTGGGCGCATCTGAACGCCGACTTCTCGCCCCTGACCAGGGCGCAGGCGCTGGCCCTCGACGGCCACTTTGTCGTCGAACAGGCGGCGCGCTTTTCGGCAGACCTGCCATTCGGTTTCAATGGTTCTGCCGGCGTGTGGCGCCGCGCCTGCATCGAAGATCGCGCGGTCGGCGGATGGCAGGCTGACACACTGTGCGAAGACCTGGACCTGAGCTACCGCGCACAGATGGCCGGCTGGCGCGGCGTCTATCTGGACGACGTGGAGGCGCCGGCCGAGCTGCCGCCGCAGCTGCTGGGGTTCAAGCGGCAGCAGTTCCGCTGGGCGAAAGGCAGTGTCGCGACCCTGCGCAAGCTGGGCGGGCGCGTCTGTCGCGGCGGCTGGCCGCTTCACAAGCGGGTCGCCGCGCTCGTACACCTCGGCGGCTATCTGATCCACCCCCTGCTGCTCCTGCTTCTGCTCGTCACGCCGCTGCTGATTCTCTTCGGCAGCCAGCCGCTCTGGCCGCTGGCGTACCTGAGTTTGGTCTCGATCGGGCCGCCGGCGCTGTACGCGCTGGCGCAGCGGCGGCTGCACCCACAGGACTGGCGCCGCCGCTGGGCCTACCTGCCGGTCCTTATGCTGCTGGGGATGGGGCTTTCGCTAAGCAACTCTGTGGCGGCGGTGCAGGCGCTGGCCGGACGGGCCGGGACCTTCTTGCGCACGCCCAAGTTTCGTGTAGAAACCGGGTCCGGCGCGATCAGGCCAGCGGGCCGCCGCAGGGCGGAGACGTGGAGTCGCAGCAGCTACGCGCTCAGCCTGGAGCCGCTCGTAGGTGGCGAACTCTTCCTCGCGGCCTATGCCTGCGCCGGCTGTTTCGTCGCTGCCGCGCACGGCCAGTGGTGGAGTCTGCCGTTTATCGCCCTCTACGCCGGCGGCTACTCGCTGGTGGCGCTGGCGGGCCTCTACGAGTCATGGCTGGCGCACGCCGGCAGAACTGCGCGCGGTCGGGCCGCGGCGCGCCTCTTCCGCGCCAGGAATCTTGTCAAATCCCAATAGCGCCTGTACAATTGCGCTAAGTTGCGTATAGGACGTTCGCGCCGCGGCGCAGGACGCCGCTTGCGCGCGGCAACGTTTCGCCGTATTTCGCTCTGTTTTCGCGAGGGAGGGTGTTCTGGTGGCCAAGCGAAGCTACGATGGCATAACCTGGCTTGAGGACCCGAAGGATGTAATCGTCCTCGCCAATCGGAGCAGCAGGAACTACATTTTGGACCTCCCTACGGGTCAGTACCGGCTGGACGCCGGGCGGCGTATGCGCACGCTGCGCTCGATTCTGGAGATCTCGCAGATCCGGGCGCTGGTGGACAAAGGCCAGCTGGTGGTCGAAGAGTAGCGCCATCCGCCGACTGGTGCGCGGCTCGGTCTGAAAGGGTGAACTCAGGTGTCGACATATCTTCTCATTGACGGGCATTCACAGGCATTTCGCGCCTACTTCGGCGTCAGAATACCGATGACCACCGCCCGTGGCGAGTCGACCGGCGCAGTGTTCGGTTTTGTCAGCAAGCTGTTCAGTGTGCTGCGCGACTACCGGCCCGACGGCGTGGCCGTTGCCTTTGATAAGGGAGAAACCTGGCGGCACGCGGAATTTGCCGAATACAAGGCGACCCGCGACGCGATGCCGGACGACATGCGTCCGCAGATGGGCCGCATCGAGCAGATTCTGGAAGCATTGCGCATCCCGACCATCACGCTCGAAAACTATGAGGCCGATGACGTGCTCGGCGCGCTGGCGCGGCAGGCTGCCGCCGAGGGCCACGACGTCCTGATTCTGACCGGCGACCGCGATCTGTTCCAGCTGGTGGCGGACCGGGTCCGCATCCTCTACACCTCGGGCGGGCCTTCTCCGACCACATCGGCCTACGGCGTCGCCGAAGTCTCCGAACGCTACGGCGGCCTGACACCGGAACAGTTCCTGGAGATGAAAGCGCTGGTTGGCGACAGCTCAGACAACATTCCCGGCGCGCCCGGTGTGGGCGAGAAGACGGCCATCCGCTACCTTCAGGAATACGGCTCGCTCGACGGTCTCTACGCCCACATCGACGAGATTCGCGGTCCCAAAAAGCAGCAAAACCTGCGCGATGCCGAACAGGACGTCCGCCGCAACAAGAGGCTGATGACCATTGTCTGCGATCTGGACGTCACTTTCGACGCCGACACCTTCAGTCTCACCGGGTTCGATCGGACTGCCGCCGAGAGCCTCTTTGCCGAGCTGGAATTCCGCCGCCTCCAGCGCGAGCTCGACGAGCTGGGCGGGGAGACCTTGGCCGGTCCCGCAGATGGCGCGCCGCAGCTGCAGTCAGGGCTCTTTCCCGATGCCTCTCCCGCCGATTCCACCCCAATTTTGCGTCCCGACGCAACCGACCCGGCATCGGACGAGCACTCCTACGTCTGCGTTCAGGACCAGGCCGCACTGGACAGGGTGGTCAAGGCTCTTGAAAATGCAGAAATCCTCTCTTTCGACGTCGAGACGACCGGCACCGACCCGATGGCCGCCGGCCTCGTAGGCCTTGGCATCGCCTGGGCAAAGGGGGAAGGCTGCTACATTCCAGTGGCGCATGATGAGGGCGAGCAACTGCCTTGGGACCTTGTCAGAAGCAGGCTGCAGCCCTACTTCGCTCGTGCCGACCTGCCCAAAGTGGCCCACAACGGCAAATACGACCTTGTCGTCTGCCGCCGCCACGGGCTTGAGGTCAAAGGCGCGATCCACGACACATTGACCGCCGCCTGGCTGTTGGATTCAGCCAGCCGCTCCCTCGGCCTCAAGGCCCAGGCGCAAGCGGTACTCAGCTGGACGATGACCGACATCTCGGCGCTTATCGGCACAGGCCGCAACCAGATCTCAATCGGTCAGGTGGACATCGAAGCGGTCACCGCCTATTGCGGCGCCGACGTCGACGCAACAATTCAGCTCTGGGACGCGCTATCACCAAAGCTGCAAGATGCCGGGTTGTGGGAGCTATACAGCAATATTGAGATCCCGTTGCTGCCGGTCCTGGCGGACATGGAGATGGCGGGAATCCGATTGAATGCCGGCTTTCTGAAGGAGATGTCGGGCCGGCTGGTCGCTCGCCTGGGGGAGATCGACGAGCGGCTGAAAGGTATCGTCGGCCGCGAATTCAATCTGCGCAGCACACGGCAGCTCAGCGAAGTGATGTTCAACGAGATGGGATTCCCTGCCAAGGGGTTGAAGAAGACGCGGACCGGTTTCGTCAGCACCGCTGTCGGCGAGCTGGAGAAGTTGAGGAGCTCGTCCGCCGAGCTGTCGTCGGACCAGAGCGAATTTCTTACGCTGCTGTTCGAGCAACGCCAGCTGGAGAAGCTGCGCGGCACTTACGTTGACGCGCTTGGTGAAATGGTGAATGCGGAGACGGGCCGCGTCCATACGAGCTACAGCCAGACCGGTTCGTCGACCGGCCGGCTGAGCAGCAACAACCCGAACCTGCAGAACATACCGATCCGCACCGAGCAGGGACGCGAGGTCCGCAAGGCCTTCGAGGCGGCCGAGGGCAACCTGCTGCTGGCGGCCGACTACAGCCAGGTGGAGTTGCGTATTCTGGCGCATATCGTGCAGGAGCAGCCGCTGCTTGACGCGTTCCGCCAGGGGCAGGACATTCACGCGGTGACGGCATCCCGCTTGTTCGACGTGCCGCTGGATGAGGTCTCGTACGCGCAGCGCGGCATGGGCAAAACGATCAATTTCGCCACGATCTACGGTGTCAGCGCGTTCGGCCTGAGCAGCCGCACCGAAATGGACCCGGTCGAGGCGCGCGAGTTTCTGGACCAGTATTTCGCCACCTATCCCAAGGTGCGGGAATACATCGACGAGACGATCCAGCAGGCCAATGCCGACGGATACGTCCAGACTCTGCTGGGCCGGCGGCGCTATTTCGGAGAACTCCAGGGGCGGCTTCCGTTCAACCAGCGGCAGGCGCTGGAACGCCAGGCGATCAACGCACCGATTCAGGGCACGGCCGCGGACATTACCAAGATTGCGATGAACAGGCTACACGAGCGGCTGCGCGCCGAAAGCCTCCAGGCCAGGATGCTGCTGCAGGTCCACGACGAGCTGGTGCTCGAAGTCCCCCACGGCGAGCTCGATGCGATCGGGCCGATGGTGCGCGAGGTAATGGAAACGGCCTACAAGCTGGACGTTCCCCTGCAAGTGGACGTCGAAGCAGGTCCGAATTGGTATGAAATGGAGGAACTGCCGCTTGCCCAGGCGCAGGTCCATTAGGCGCTTGTTCGCGGACGCGGCGCAAGCGGCAGGGCGCCGGCGGCAGGCTGCGCGGGGCATGCAAGCGAAGCGGGAAATCGAAAATGATTCGTGATCAGATACAGCAGGCGGTCATTGACGCGGTTGCCGCGGCACAGGCCGCCGGCGACTTGCCGGCAATCGATATTCCTGCAGTTGAGATTGAGCGCCCCAAACAGGCCCAGCACGGCGACTACAGCTCCAATATCGCGCTGCTCGTCACCTCGGCGGTAAAGAAGGCCACCGGGCAGAAGGCCAACCCGCGCCAGATCGCCCAGGCGATTGTCGAGCATCTCACGTCCGGCAGTGCTGGTAAGAGTGGGGCAGCCGGAGCCATCGGAGGCGTTGAGCTGGCGGGCCCCGGCTTTATAAACATTCGCCTCAGCGAACGCTGGCTGCAGGAACAGGTGCCGACAATTGTCGATGCGGGGCAGGCGTTCGGCGCCATCGGCAAGGGAAACGGCCAGCGCTGGCAGGTGGAATACGTCAGCGCAAACCCGACCGGTCCGCTCCACTACGGCGGCGGGCGCAACGCGGTGCTGGGAGATACGCTCGCCAACCTGTTGGATGCCGCCGGCTACGAGGTCCAGCGCGAGTTCTACGTCAACGACAGCGGCACACAGTTCCAGCTCTTTGTCGAAAGCCTGTACGCCTGCTACGTGCAGCATTGCCAGCAGGAGAACGGCGCGTCCGGTCTCGCGGCTGAGATTCCCGAGGGCGGCTACCAAGGCGCCTATATGCACGATTACGCGCGCATCGTTTGGGAGCGTGAAGGCGACCGATTTGCGAATATGGGGCGGGAGGACGCGCTCGCCGCGATGCGCACGATCGGCCGCGAAATCGTTGTGCACGATCTCAAGGATGAGCTGCAAGGGCTGGGCGTGACGTTTGACCGCTGGTTCAGCGAGCGAAGCCTCTACGAAGAGGGGCTTGTCGACACGCTGCTGGAGCAACTGGCGGTCAAAGGCGAGGTCATCGTCAGAGACGGCGCCCACTGGTTTGTGGCCAGCAAGTATCCGGGCAACGAAAAGGACGAGGTGGTCATCCGCTCCAACGGCGCGCCCACCTACTTTGCCAGCGACATCGCCTATCATTACGACAAGTTCGTGCGCCGCCGGTTCGACCGGGTGATCAACGTCTGGGCCGTGGACCACCAGGGCCACGTCCCTCGCATGGGCGCGGTGATGCGGGCGCTCGACGTCGACCCGGAGCGGCTGGTCATTCTGCTCTACAACCTGGTCAAGCTGATTCGAGACGGCCAGGAAGTCAAGATGAGCAAGCGTTCGGGCGACATCCTGACGGTGCGCGAGGTCGTCGAGGAGGTGGGGCCGGACGCGGTGCGCTTCATGCTGCTGACGACCAGCCCCGAGCGCAGCGTCGAGTTCGACATGAGCCTGGCGGTGCAGCACAAGAACGAGAACCGCGTATTCTACGTACAGTACGGTCATGCCCGCATCTGCTCCCTGTTGCAGAAGGCGGCGGAGAGCGGATACGAGGTTTCTGAAGCGGTCGCGGAGGACGCCGACGACGCGGCGGCGCTGCTCAGCCATCCGGCCGAGCTGACGCTGATTCGCAAGATGCTGGAGATGGAGGAGCAGATCGAGCTGGCGGTAGAGCGGCTTTCTCCGCATAATCTCACCTATTACTCCGAGGACCTCACGAAGGCATTCAGCGCCTTTTATGAGAACTGCCAGGTCCTGCATTCGGACGTGCCGCCGGAGTTGGCGCGCGCCCGGCTGCTGCTGAGCCTGGCGGCGCGTACCGCGCTTGCGCGCGTTCTTGGACTGATGGGCATGTCGGCCCCGGAGACGATGTGACAGGCGCGCCGGCGCCGTCCGGCGCAATCCGACGTATAGGCGCGGCAAGAGATGGTCGAAATGACTGAGAAGTTCAGTATTCTGGTGAGCGACAAGCTGTCTGAGAAGGGGCTGCAACCGCTTCTTCTCGACGAAAACGTCTGCGTGGAAGTGCGTACCGATCTCAGCCCGATGGAGCTGGAGTCGGCGATTCCCGGCTACGATGCGCTGCTGGTCCGCAGCAGCACAGTGGTGACGGCTGCCGTGATTCAGGCCGGCAAGCGACTGCAGGCGGTCGGGCGGGCCGGCACGGGCGTGGACAATATCGACGTCGAAGCGGCCACGCGGGCGGGGGTGACTGTCGTCAACACGCCGACAGGGAACACGGTCGCGGCCGCGGAGCACACGGTGGCGATGCTGATGGCGCTGGCGCGCAACGTTGCGCAGGCCGACCGCCATATTCGGGCCTGTCAGTGGAACCGCAGCCAGTTCGTCGGCACCGAGGTACGCGACAAGGCGCTCGGTATCGTCGGGCTCGGCCGCATCGCGCAGGAGGTGCTGCAGGTTGCGCTCAGCCTGGGCATGCGCGTCTTCGCCCATGACCCCTTTGTGAGCGTGGAGTACGCCTCGCAGCGGGGCGTGACCCTGCTCTCGCTCGATGAGATGCTGCCGCAGGTCGATTTCCTCACTGTGCATGTGCCGCTCAACGACGCGACGCGTCACATGATCGACGCGCAGCGCCTGCGGCAGATGAAGCCGGGCGCGCGCGTGCTTAACGTCGCCCGCGGCGGAATCATCGACGAGTGTGCGCTGGCCGCCGCGATTGAAGAGGGCCACATCAGCGGCGCGGCGCTGGATGTGTTCGAGCGCGAACCTCTGCCGGGCGAAAGCCCGTTGCGAAAGAGCGACAGGATTATCCTCACGCCACACTTGGGCGCGAGCACGATTGAGGCGATGGACCGCGTGGCCGAGGACGTGTCGCTTCAGGTGCTGGATATTCTCAACGGCAGGCCGGCCCGCTACGCCGTAAATGCGCCGATTGTGCCGCCCACTGCGCTGCGGACTGTCATACCTTTTATCGACTTGGCGGAACGAATGGGCCGCTTTTTACGTCAGATAGATGAGAAGGGTATAACGCGTTTGGAGATCACAGGACACGGACCTGTGACCGATATCGACATGGCCTACATTGCGGCATCGGCGATCCGCGGCGTTCTTTCCGGTGTGGTCGAGGAGCGGGTCAACCTGGTAAACGCCGAGCTGCTGGCCAAAGGACGCGGCATCGAGATTGTGCAGCGAAAAATGCCGGATCACGAGCGGTACAAGAGCATGATCACGTTGCGGTTAACCAGCGCGAGCGGAGTAAACAAAGTGCTGGGCACGGTCCTGCTCGACGAACCGACAATCGTGGCAATCAACGACCTTTGGGTGGAGTTCCCGGCCGAAGGCAACCTGCTGCTGGCATCGCATACCGATCGACCGGGCATCATCGGCAAAGTGGGTACCCTGCTGGGCCGTTCGGATGTCAATATCAGTTTCATGCACGTGGGCCGTCGCGCGCCGCGCGGCGAAGCTATCATGGTATTGGGCACGGACGAGCAGACGCCGGCCGCGGTCCTGTACGAGTTGGCCGGAATACAGGACATTCGCTGGCTGAAGGCTGTCGAGCTGTGCGAAGAGTTATGAGCAAAGATCCCTCACTATCTGACTGTTTCTGGGACAAAACGGAGATCGCAAGAGAAGAGTTCTGGCACCGATCCCCCGGTAGCCGCCAACTGCACCCGGCTGCACTCGGAGAAGGCCGCAACGATGCCGCGATTTCCGGCCCTCCGGCAGGCGCGGCAGAAGGCACAGGCTCTTCGCCTCGCCCGCTGCTGGCCCTGGTCGCGCTGGGCCTGGTCTGGGTAGGGCCGATTGTTGCCTGCGGCAGCTTTCAGCCTCGCCCAACGCCGTCACCGCAACCGGTCATCGCAACGGCCACTCCGCTTTCTCCCGCAGCCGTTCAGGCCCCGGCCACAGCCGCGCCAACCCTGTCTCCTCCAGCCACTGCCACTGCCCTGCCTTCGCCTACCCCGACTATCACGGTCCAAAACCGCCTGAATGTCGGTGACCAGGCCCGCATCGTCGCCGACACAGGCCTCAACATCCGCGAGCAACCCAGCACGAACGCACCGGTCGTCATCCTTCTGGCCCAGGGCAAGCGTGTCCTCGTCCTGGAGGGCCCTGTCGCCTCGGACGGCTACATCTGGTGGAAAGTGGATGACAACCAGGGCAATATCGGCTGGATAGCCGGCGGCGACGGCAGCGAGGAATGGATTTCGCCCCAGGTTGGAGAGCCCCGCCCCGTCAATCGTTCCCCCATCGTCGGCGACCGTGTCGTCGTCACCCTCGCCGGCGAACTGAGTATACGCGCGCTTCCCGGCGTGAGCTCGCCCCTCGTATCACGCGCCCGCACAAATCAGCAGTTCAACGTAGTGGCCGGCCCCCAGTCGGCCGACAACTACTTCTGGTATCAGATCCGTTCCGACGACGGGCGCGTTGAAGGATGGGCGGCCGACGGGCGCGACGGGGAGCGCTGGCTCACGCCACTCGAGTAGATTGCTGCGGGGATAAAGTCAGGCGGACTGCAGGCACAGCCGCCGCAGAGCGGTTTCGAGCACCAGGACGGCCTGCCAGTACTCGTCCAGCCGGATCTGCTCGTTCGGGGCGTGGTCCAGGCTGCTGTCGCCCGGTCCGTAGGCTGCAATCGGGCACCGCCACGCCGGGCCGACTACGTTCATGTCGCTAGTCCCGCTCTTGCTGACAAATCGAGGCCGGTCGGGAGTAACTTCACGGATGGCTGCCAGGAAACTGCGCACGAGCGCGTTCTGGCGACTGCCGCGCCAGGCCGGTTCCTGGCCGTGAACGCAAAACGCAAGCGCCGAATCCCCGCTGCCGAACCGATAACGTTGCCGAGCGGCGTCCGTGCCCTCGACATAGGGCCTGCGCGGCAGCGCTGAACAGTCGCCGGCGCGCGCCTGTGCCCACCGCCACACCTCCACCAAGAACGCGTCAACCTCGAAGTCGAGCGGCAGACGCAGCCCGATCTTGATCCACACGCGATCAAGCATCGCGTCGTCGGTCCGCGTGTTCACTTCCCTTAAGCCGGGCAGAAGCTGGTCGAATGTCTTGGGTCTGTCGCGGTTGAACTTCTCTGTATAGTCGCGGACCATATTCCACAGGTCAACCGCCACCGTGGCGACGCCCGGGTGGGGTCCGGCCGAGTGGGCCATCGGCCGTGCGGCCTGCATCTCCAGCAGCAGCCTCCCTTTGTAGCCCAGCGTGATCCGCGCAACGCCGCTCGGCTCACCGATTACACAGTAGTCGGGCACCGGCGCGCGCGCGCCGTCAAACCGATCGCGGATAAAGCGGGCGCCCTTGCTCGTCGCAGCCTCCTCCTCCACCGCGCCCACGACCACAATGCGCATATCGTTCTGCCGCGCCCAATGAGGGCCCAGGCGCGCCGCCGCGCAGGCGAAAGTTGCCAGTGGACCCTTCGCGTCAACGCTTCCCCGGCCGTGAAGGACAGGTCCATCGTCGCCCAATTCAACGCGCACCGGGATCTCCCCCGGCACCGTGTCGATGTGTCCGAGCAGGATGACGGTCCGGTCCGCATCAACCGCGCCGATTTCGCCCACCGCATTGCCAGCGGCGTCAACCTCGCACCGTTCATATCCCAGCGAAAGCATCGACTCGACCAGGAAACGACTCGCCGCAAGCTCGTCGCCGCTCAGCGACGGTATCTCCAACAGCCTGGTCAGCAACGCCACCGCGTCAGCCCGGGAAACCACGCGCGTCGTCGCGCCCGAAGAAGCCGGACGATCTGTCAAGATCAGTTCTCCAGGTCGTCCAGCAGGTCGCCCAGCTCCCGCTCCCAAACGTCATCGAGCGGCATGAATGGGTTCTCGGTGAACTCCTCCTCCAACTTCTGCATGTAGGCATGAACGTCGAGTTGAGGCGCCTGGCGCGCCAGCTCCTCCATCTGCTCTTCCATCGAAGTCGTCAGCTCGTCGCTCTGGATCCGCAGCTCTGAAAGGTCGATCCCCAGGTGAAACATGAAGTCCGCCCGGCGCAAGATGTCGTACCAGGCCTTGACGTCGTCTTCGATGCGTACACTCTGCGCCGGCAGCATCACCTGGCCGAAATCATAGGCCGGCACAAAGCCGTGAAAGCAGATGTATTCGACGTTCCTCTGCCCGGCATGGTAGGCGAGATAGGAGCCAATCGTAGTTCCGCCTTCATAGTTCGAAAAACGCACTGCGTACTCCTCCATCTCCTTGCGCATCTCCTCCATGCTGAATACACAGGAGATATCCCGGTCCTTGTTGAACGGCATTGCCCCGTATACGCCTCCAACCGCCATAATTCGTCCGACCTCGAGGGCTTCGGCAACATCGAGAAAGGCTTCGGCGTACTCCTCCTCGTTGACGTGCGGCTCCTCGCCGAGGAAAATAACGAGCCCCTTCTCGCCGAATTCGGCATAGTGCAACTCCGACTTGATGACCCGCATCTCCTGAACGACCCCTTCCTTCGTATGCACCTCGGGCCGCAGCAGGTGATGCGCACCCGGCATCTGGAAAAGAAAAAATCGGTCGCGGCTGATTTCGCCGATCTTGCGCGCCTCCAGCTTCTGGATCAGGTATGCGGGCAGTCCCGATGAAATCGAACCGGCGTCGGCCCACTGGTGCCAGCCGGCGATCATCACCTTCTCTTTTGCCGCCGGCGTCTCCCATAGGTGAACTCGGTCGTCCATTTTAAGACCTCGATTTCGCTGCGTGATTCGTGCGATGAGTATGGATCACGGTCGCTGCATCCGGAAGACAATCACCGGCGGGATTTCGCTGAAGTTCGGTCCCCAGCCAAGCTCGTGCCTGCCAGGCGGATGCGTAGCAGGAAACGCCCGTTCTTCGATTCCGTTCAAAACAAACCCTGCCTCCAGACCGACGTTCAGTAACATATCGAGCGGGCGGTGAAAGTAGGGCTGCGGCGTCGGCTGTCCGCGCAACGCCAGCCCCCGGCGCATCGTCGGCGTCATATAGGCGCTCACGCGTACACCGTACTTCAAAATGAGCTCGCCGTCCCGGTCCTCGAACTCAGAGTAGCGTGTGGCGTCGGCCTGGTTGAAACAGGGATGCACCATCGAAAAAACGAAGCGGCCGCCCGGCTTTAGCAGCTTATACAGATTGCGGAAGAGAGGCTCGATCTCGGCCATGTCGAACAGCGCCATATTGCACAGCGCGCTGTCGAAACCCGCCTGTCCCAACGCCCGCAATCCCTGCTCGTCGCCGGCGTCAAGCACGTGGTACTCGATCTTCCCGTCAGCGGCCGACGTGCGGCTCCTGGCCCTCGAAATCATCCCTTCCGCCACATCGAATGCGACAACCCGCGCGCCCAAACGGCCCAGCCTTCTGCTGGTCAGCCCGTTTCCGCAGGCGATGTCCAACACACTCTGTCCCGGCTCAACTGCCAGCAACTTCTCCGTGACCGGCCAGCACAGCACGTTCACAAAGTCATTGCCTTCGCCCATATACTCATCCCAGTACGCCGAATTCTCGTTCCAGACCCGCTCGACTTCGTCCCGGAAGCCGGCAAAGACCGTCTCTTCGTTCGCCATGAGTTCGTTCACGCCGGCTGCGGCCGCCTTTGCGTCAACGGCAACTGCTCGGACCGTCTGCTCGCGGCCGTTGGACTCGGTCACTCGTTCGCTCCTGTGGGATCGTTGGCCGCCGCGCCCGCATCCCTTGCGCGGCTCTCGCATCAGACGGCCCTTCGCAACATTCTACCACATGCCGAGGCTCACCGGACACAGGTCCTTTAGCCTACCAGGGCAATCGCATCTAAATCTGGACGCCAAAATAACCCACAAAGGGCACCCACAAGGGGCGCCCCTACCAATTGTCATTCGTTTTCGGCCAGGAATCCGAACTTCAGGAGGGCACCCACAAGGGGTGCCCCTACGATGATATGCACTGTTTTCGGCAGTTTTTTCGGAGTTGGGCTCGAATCAGGTAGTGTCGCCGGTCTTGGCCCAATGCGTTGCAATCGCCCTGTTTGCCTGCTTGCAGTTCAGGTATCCTGGGTATGATCGGTCGCCCAGCCCTGCCCGGCCAATTGGGATCGACAACAACCGCCTTCCCCGGCTCCGCCGCCGGATCGGGTCATTGAGCCAGTTCCGGAGCGGAAATCAACGTAGCCGTTCAAGGGCCTTTCAGTCCACCAGGTCCATCAGGTCGAACACGGGTCCGTGAACGCAAGCGCGCGTAAAGCCTCCCCTGCCGGTCGGAACGACGCAGACGAGACAGGCGCCGACAGCGCACACCAGGTCGGCCTTCACCAGGACCTGGACGAAATTTCTGTCTGTGCGGAAACGGCTCTCCCCGATCACGCGTTTAAGCTCGCTGTAGCGGGAGGCCGGTACGCCGGCGCATATCCGGTCGGCCCAGGCGGCCGTCTGGCGCAGCTGCTCCAGCCACTCGAACTCATCCGCCGCCGTCCGCACCTCCACCTGCACGGGCAGCCACGGAATCAGCGCCGCCAATTCCTCTTCGCCGCCGGCCCGCAAGAGAACTGTTGCCCGCCCCCCGCGGTCAAGCGACTGCTCACAGAGGAAATGGAGCTGCCAGAACCATGCCGGGTCATCGGAAATGTCAACCGCGACCAGCAGGTTGTGCGGTTCAGCGGGGACCGAAAAACCGTTGCCGAACGGCCCCAAAAGGTTGAGTGGGTCGCCCGGTCCGCGTTGCGCCAGCCAGAGAAGGGCGGGATCGCCGCCGTCCTGCCCCCGGCTCTCGTGCGCTGCATCGCGCCGTGGAAAAACCTGGCCCTTGCCTGGGTAGAGCCGCCAATAGTCGCCCTGCTCTCTCGATTGACGGCCGCAAATGAACAGCGTTCGCCGCAGATAGATCGACCAGTCGCAGGCCCGCTCGATGTCAACCTCGCTGCTGCAGCGCGCCAGGAAATACCGCCCCGCAAGGTTTTGCGATCGCGGAACCGCGCCCTGGGGCACGCGCAGGTCGAACGGGAGTCCCGCTTCGACCGGTTCTGTAAACTGCCCCACCAGCGGGCGGGGCGGCCCTGCCTCCTTCTCTCCTGGCTTCATATCAAATGTCCCGGCGCCCGGCACGCCTGCGCCGGCCGCGGCGAGACCCTCCCCGCAGCCTTTCCTCCCGTCGCCGGACTCAAGTCACTCTTTCCCGTCAGGGCCTTCCGCGTCGTCCTGCTCGACGTCCGCCGGCGCGGACCGCCTCCTGCGGGGAAACGGGCGCCTCTTGACCAGCGGCCCCGGCTCGATGATGGCGAGGATTAAGACGACAACGATGCCACCGATCGCGACAGCAGCCAGTACCTGCCACAAGAGCGCGTTTGGGTCCACCAAAAGAATGCCGAATTGAAACATTTCAATGACCGCCCGCTTCCAAGGAACGAAACGCCCTCCAACCTGCAAGCCAGGACCCGCATGTGTCGATCGCCTGCTCGGATGTTCCTGGGAGCGCCCTAATTCTATGGTACAATCTGGTCAGTTCTCGCCTGGCGGCCGCGCCGGAAGGTCTGAGCCGGATACCAAACCAGGTGCGTCGCTTGACCGGACCCGCCGAGGCCTGCGCCGGTTCTGCCCAAAGCCCTTCCGGCCGAGTCCCGGCCCATTTTGACATAACTGTCTGCCAGCAGCCAATCGCATTGTGGTCACTGAGACACCACCCAACAAGGGAAACACCGCAAGGTTGCCGTTACGCCGACTGTCGCGGCGGGCGCTCGCCCGGCTCCTGAACCGCAATCTACCCGCGGCCCGACGCATCGAGCTGCGGAACGGGTGGCCCCTTTACTTCATTCCCTTGCTGCTCCTTATGCAGTTGCTCGGCCCAAGCCCGGTCTGGATTGCGCTTCTCGTTTCCCTTGTCATTGTCTACGCTGTCAGCTACGCCTGGTTGCGCTCTCAGGTCCTGCACATCTTCTTCGAACGGCGGCGCGAAGGCTCGATGTTGGTCGTGGGCGACGCGCTCCAGGAGCGTTTCGTGCTGAGAAACGACAGTTTCCTGCCGCTGCACTGGCTGGAGTTTGCCGACAGCTCGCGGCTGCCCGGCTACAACCCGCGCCAGGTCGTCAGCTGCGGCGCCGGCAGCAGCTACCAGTGGAGGGCCGAGGCCCAGTGCGGCCAGCGAGGCGTCTTTCGGCTTGGGCCGTACGCACTGCGGACAGGCGATCCCTTTGGACTTTTCAGCCTGGAGATCGAGAGCGCGGAATCCGAAACGCTTCTTGTCTATCCCCGCGTCGCGCTCATGCCAGCGATCGATCTGCCCAGTGGCAACCTCTCAGGACGGGACCGCCGCCGCAAGGCCTACAGCGGGACGGAGCGCGCGCCGGTCGTCAGGGCCTACCGTCCCGGCGACAGCCTGCGCCATGTTCACTGGCCTACCAGCGCCAGGCAGGGCGAACTGATCGTAACCGATGTAGAGACTGAACCGAGCGGAGACCTGTGGATCGTGCTCGATGTCAACCGGCGTGTTCAATCGGGAGAAGCGTCGACCAGCACCCTCGAAACCGGCATTGTCCTTGCGGCCAGCGCGGCGGCCGAATATCTGGGCGGGGGCGAACGCCGCTCAGTCGGCCTCCTAACCGCTCCAGCCCGCCAGTCCGGCTGGGAATCCGATGCCCTGGCAGGGGATTCGGCCGTTTCCGTACTGGAGGGACTCGCCGCGCAAGACGCCAACGGCGATCCCAGGCAGGACCGCGCAGACGAGTCGGACTCCCATCTTGTCGCCGTGCCGCCATTGCCCGGCAAGGGGCAGGTCTGGCGCATTCTGGCTGCGCTTGCGCCGGTTCAGGCCGGCGACCTGTCCCTGGAGCAACTGCTGCACCGCAGCCGCGGCGTATTCAGCGCCGGCCAAACTGTCCTGGTTGTCACTTCGGACGTGGTTTACGAAAGCTCAGACTGGGCGGCGGAACTCCTTCATCTGCGGCGCGGCGGCGTATCGTCAAGCGTTCTCGCCGTTACGCCCAGCGCGGATCCTGGCGGCTTCGAAACGGTCGATAGTGCCGCCAGGAATGGCGAGTCGGAAAATCAAGCGCCCGGTTCGCTGGAACCTGTCCCGCCCCGGGCAGAGGAGAGAGGGCCTCTCCTTTCCCACGCCGTTCTCGACGACAGCCAGTCGCAACTGGCCGAAATCCTGACCCGCTACGAAATCCCGGTCCAGTTCATGGCGGCGGGCACCGCTCTGACGCCCGCGCTCACCTACCGTCGCACGCGCACGGTCCTCCGCACCACCCCTTCCGGCGGGGTCGTCGCCTACGAAATCGAGGAGGATGTCGGTTGAGCGCGGTAACGGCAGTCGACGACCAGCACGTCGTCTCGCGCCTGTTGCGGAGGGCGGCGCAGCGTTTCCGCCCACCGCTTGGCTGGTCGGTCTTCGCCGTGACTCTCTTGCTGACGGTGCTGCCGTCGCTGGCGATACGCGAGGCCCGCTGGCTCGACCTGCGGCGCATTCAGGTCGTTCTGGAATGGGTTCCCGTGATCAGCCTCCTGGCCGGCTGGTGGCTCGTCAACCTCCTGCGCGGCTGGTCCGCCCGACGCTTGTCCGAATCCCCGCAGCCTCCAAACCGGAGTCACCGAGCAGCGTCGCAGCGTTTTCGCGTCCGGCTAGGCAGTACTCTTTTCCTACTTGGCTGCCTCGCTGGGTTCCTGCTCTGGACCGCTCTCGGCATCGCGACCGTTTCGCAGGTGCTTGTACACTGGATTCCCGGCCCGATTGATATGTGGCGTGCTGTTGCCGCCAGCGATCCGCTCTCCCTGGCAACAGGCGCCCGGGCCGACCTGTCTGCCCTTGTCTGGCGCTACAGCGATTGGCTGCAGGGCGTACAATCCGGCGGCGCCTACCAGGACGACTTTGTCTTTCTCTCCTTTTTCGGCGTCATGCTCTGGCTGCTTGGCGGGGCCACGGCGCTGCTTGTCCATTCAACCCGCAACGGCCTGATCGTGGGCGCGCCGGTCCTGTGGGTGCTGGCTACACTCCTCTTTTACGGCCGCCAGGGGCGGCAGCTCATCCTGGTCGGAATGGTCGCGACCCTGCTGCTGCATGTCCTCCTCGATCAGAAGCGCTTGGAACGGATCTGGGTCGGCCGCGAGACTGACTTCAGTCCGATGCTGATCACCGACCGCCTGCTTTCGATCTTTGCGGTCGCGGTGCCCATGGTCCTTCTGGCCGGCTTCATGCCCAACGTCGTAATCCGTCCGGTCGCCTACAAGGTCTACCAGACGATGACACCCGTTTACGACTCGGTGGACGATGTGACCGAGCGGATGTTTCCCGACCTCAAGGGGGGCAGACGCGGCATGGGCCGCCTCAGCGGCGGCCTGCCCAACCGCTTCCTGCTCGAAGGCGGGTCGGAGCTCGGACAGTTCGAGGTGATGCGCGTCTCCACAAACTTTCCCTTTGGGCCAGTGACCGAGCTGGGTCAGACGCCCCCCCGACTCTATATGCGACGGGGCACATTTGCCGACTACGACGGGCGCGGCTGGAGCAACACCGGTCACGAAAGAGACGCCTCGTTCGAGGCAAATCGCGCTTGGCGCGAGGAAGAAGAGTGGCCGGGCCGGGTGGCGCTTGTGCAGAGAGTCAGACTTACCGCGCCGACCGCAGTCCTGCCCGCTGCCGGCGAACCTGCCGAATTCCTCATGGACTACGAGCTGGAACGGCGTTCACAGGACGACCTGGTCGCCGTCTGGTCCGGCGTTGGCCCGGTCGACCGCTTCGACGTTGTTTCCTACGTGCCGGCGATGTCAGCCGACATACTGCGCGCTTTGCCCGCGTGGGACGAGGCGCCCCTGCCGCTCCAAACCGAGCTCGGCATACATCTGCACGTCTCCGAAAGCGTTACGCCGCGCACACGGCGGCTTGCCGAACAGCTGGCCGCCGGAAAGACGGGACCATTCGAAGTCGCCGAAGCAATCGAAGCTCATCTGCGCGGAATAAATTACAATCTGGAAGTCCCACCGCCGCCGCCCGAAACAGACGTGGCCGATTTCTTCCTGTTTGACCTGCAAGAGGGCTACTGCGACTACTACACGACAGCGTTCGCCGTTCTGGCGCGACTGAACGGCATCCCGACGCGCTTCGCAACCGGCTATATCGGCGGCTACTGGGAATTGGAGACGGGTGAATGGACGATTACTGAGGCCGAAGCCCATTCATGGCCGGAAGTCTACCTTTATGGGGTCGGGTGGCTGCCCTTTGAGCCGACTGCCGGGCGGCCATCCCTCCAACGGCAGAATGCAGTTCAGTTAGCTACCGATCGCTCGCGCAGCAAGCAACCGGCGACAGATGAAGAGACGGCCCCGGCCCAGGAGTGGAACTGGAGCTGGCAGACGCTTTTCTGGCTCCTGCCGCTGGCCGCACTGCTCTTCGCAGTCTGGAGCTTGCTTGAGCGCAGACCGCAGGATCCCTGGCTCGGGCTGATCAAGTGGGGCCGGCGCATCGGGCGTCCCCACTCGTTGACCGAGACGGAACTGGAGTACGGGCGCGGTCTCTCGACCCATCTGAGAGATCACGAGAGCGAACCGGAGCGGCGGCGGCGACTGACCAGAAACGTTCTCGGCCTGACCGCCGCGATCAGCCAGGAACGCTACGCAAACCTACCGGCGCGCGCCGGCGCACTGGCGCGCGCCGTCGAACTGTGGCGGGCCATGCGCCGCGACATCCGGCGCCTTCCCTGGTAGCGGCCCCTCCCCATCGCCGCCGCTGCATCAGGCACGCTACCACTCTTCAATGCCCTCATCCTCCAGGTCGCCCTCTTCTTCGAGCAGGGACAGGTCCGCCGCGAGGTCGTCCGGGTCAGGGGCCGCATGCCGCTCCCACAGTTCAAGTGCCAACCGTCCCGCATCGGCCCGGATCCCGTAACGGGCGAAGTACCGGCACACGCGCGCAACATCCCTGTTCAGAATCGACTGCGCGCTGCGATTTGTTTGCGCATTCACCACCTGCGGGAAATCGATGAACTTGATCTTCCCCTGCCAGTAGAGAATGTTGTAGGCCGACAGGTCCCCGTGGACCAGTCCCTTCTCCAACATGACGGCTATGCTGTCCAGGACCTGTTCCAAGAAGGAGGAGGCCTCACCAGCTTCCAGCCTGACCTCGTGAAGGGTTGGCGCAGCCCGGCCCGCGTCTCCTATGTAGGCCATAAGGATTGCATTCTCGGCCACGCCGTAAGGCTCAGGGACGGACACGCCGGCGCTGTGCAGAGTCTGCAGGGCAGTGTATTCGTACATCAGCCAGGATGTGTGCCGCACCTCAACACCGAACAGGCTCTTCTTGCCGACCGCCCGCGCGATGCGTTCATCACGCGGGTTTACGCCCTTTGGCCGCCCATCCTCAGAAGTCAGCAGATGCCGCCCCTCACGGTAGATGGCGTCGTTGCGCAGATTTCGAAATTGGCGCGGGCGGTAGACCTTGGCCGCGATCCATTCCACGCCCAGCGAAGCGTGCGCCCGGCATCGATAGACGCTTGCCTCCTTGCCGCCCTTCACCAGCGCGTTCACGTCCACAATCTGGTCTTGCGAATAGAAAGGCTGCAACGACTCTCTGAGGAAGCCGCCTTCGTAGCGCGAAGGCGTGTACGTGGTCTCCCAAACATTTTCGAGGCCGGCCACCTCGGTTACCGCTTCAACCTCTGCCCTGTGCTCCTCGAAACGTTGACGTTCGTTCCTGGGGGGCCGCCGCACCCGATACTCCCTCTCTTGCGATAGGCGAAATCTCTTCGTGTAGAACGCCAGCTCCTCTTCCTCCTCCTCCCAGCGCGTGTCCGTCTCCCGCGCTGCCCCGTACAGCGGGTCCTTTTCCCATTCGTTCGGCTCTTCGGCCCTTTCATCTGTGTTCAATTCGGTAGTCTTCGTTCTGAAGGCCATGGCAGTCCTTGCGTGTCTCGTACGCCTTCGCTGTAGCCCATGATCGCAGGAAAGGACGTACAGGAAGGCGGCTTGATTGGCTGACAAACGGGGTGCGCGGCCAGGAATTGCGGACAGCCGGAATCTGCCGTGTGTCGGCCCATCCGTCTGTTCTTGCTGTCTGAGGTGTGCAAGAGGCCGCGAGCTGGAAACCGCCTACAGCCTGTCGTTCGAGGAGGAGGAAATTCGCGGAGCTTTACAGCGAGCAAACGTGCGATCACCCATCATGGCGAACAATGATGGGACAGTCTGGACTCTTCCGGCTAATTCCGCTCCCCGTGCAGGCGGTCACCACTTCCCTTTTTCATGCGTTCCTCGAATGCTGACATTTGAAGCCTCCTTTCCCGCGGGTCGCGGACTATTTGAACCGGACCGTCGCTACCCGGCACTGCGCCGGACGACGGAGCTACCCTAGCACGAGATTCCCAAATTGACAAGCGCCCCTCACCTGGCCTGCATCTCTACGAGACGCCCGTCAGGGTCGCGCACATAGGCCGACTGGCCCCAAGGGTAGGCGGTTGGCTCGATTGCGCCCGGGGATTCCCCCAGGCTACATTCTGACCACATTTCGTCGAGCCCTTTGACACCAATGGCAAAGTGGTCCTCGTTGGGAGGGCCCGACCCGTCGACATCGTAGTCGGGATCGGGCGGCTGGCGGTGATGGATCAGGATATGCAGGCCATCCAACTGAAAGAGGGCCATCTGCTCCGAACTGAAGGCAGGTTCGCCTCCGAGAAGCCGTCCGTAGAATGCCGCCAGCGCGGGTACATCCTCTGTGAAAAACGCAAGTTCAACCAGTTGACGCATGGCACGAAGCTCCAATTCTCGAAAATGTATGGGGGTAAGCGAAGTCAGCGAAGGTCGCGAAGAATCTGCTGTTGAGAGGGAAATCGGGCCATGAGCGAGTCGAACTCCGCCGCGTCCGGCATCGAGAAATCTTCTTCGCTGTAGGCCGGGGCAAGCGAACAGGCCATCAATGCCCATTCTCCCCCGTCCTGCAACCGGGCCCCGAACCAGCTCTTAGCCGGTACAACCGCCTGCACTGCCTGGCCCTGCAATATGCTATCTCCCAGGACAATTTTCGCATAGTCATCATTAGAGCCAAACAAAAACAAATCCACCGCATCGCCCAAATAAAAATGCCACATCTCATCAGTCACCAGCCGGTGCAGCCGCGACTTCGAATCGGCTGTCAGCAGGTAGTAGATGACGGAGGATACGGACCTGCTCGAGACGATCTCGGGCGGTAGTACCTGCGCGGGCAGCTGCAGATCGCCCGTGTATGTCACGCGATAGTAGCCCCCCTCCACCGGCAGCGGCGCAAGGTCTAGGATTCGAATCACATCTGCGGCGGTGAGCGCGTGTCTTGGCATCGCGTTCAGAACGAGGGAGCGACCTGCACGCCGCCATCGACGGTTAGTGTCACACCGGTAATCCAACGAGCAAGGGGGGATGCAAGAAATAGACAGGCGTCGGCGATGTCTTCCGGCGCGCCCAACCGCGCCAGGGGAACGCGTTCCAGCCATCGCCCCACGCCATCGGGCCAGTCCGACTCCAGCCCAGGTCGGCCGATCAGGCCCGGCGCTACCGCGTTGACCCGGATACCGTGCTCGGCCAGCTCCAACGCCGCGCTGCGCGTGTACTGCTCGACACCCGCCTTGGCCGCGCTGTAATGGCTGTGGCCGAAGGCCGTCGACGTGGCTTCGATCGAGGAGATGTTTATGATCGCCCCGCCCCTCCCTGCCTCTTCTCCCCGATTCGAAAGATCGATCATCGCCTGCGCGGCCCGCTGTGTGCAGAGATGCGTCGCGGTCAGATTGGCGGCCAGCACATCCTCCCACTCGCTGTCCGCCAGGCCCAGCAGCGGCGAAACCGGATAGATGCCGGCGTTGTTGACCAGAACGTCCAGCCGCCCGCAGTGTGCCACCGTCTGACGTATCAGCCGGTCAACCTCCCCGGCAAGACGCAAGTCGGCCTGCACCGCCAGCGCGCCACCGCCCTTCGCCCGGATCTCCTCGACCACCTGCTGCGCGTCCTGCCCCGCCCGGGAGTATCCAACCACAACGGATGCGCCGGCCTCACCAAAGCGCCGCGCGATGCCCGCGCCGATTCCCCGGCTTCCACCGGTGACAAGCACAGCTCGGCCCGTGAAATCAAGCGCAGTCGCTACATCCGGTATCTTCATCGGCTGTCAAAATTCCCGATTCTCTGCCAGGGATCTCTACCGTCGACGCTCTCCATGATAGTACAGGGCCAAGTCAGTTTCAAATAAAAGGTCTCGGACATGTCCCAGGAAGATCCACTAACTCCAAAAGGAGCTTCCCTGAAGACTTCGTGCAGGTTAAGGCGCGAGCACCTGTTGTGCACGCGCCAGAGCGACATGTGGCAATGAATTGGATTCCCCGGCGCCGTTCTTGATGACACCTGTCAATTCCTGTACGATTTTGCAAAACGTTCCAGGTCTCGACAGTGCCAGGAGGATTTCATGCTTTCACTCGCACAAAAGCGTGAGATTCACGAACAGGGTTTCATAAAGGTCCCCGGCGTCGTACCAAAGGTGATGATCGACGCGGCCTTGCGCGCCGTCAACCATTCGATTGGCTCCATTGGCTTGGGCGGCGAAGACATGGAAAACAACCGGTCGGCCTTCTTCTGTGCAGAACCATTGGAAGCGCCGGTAATTCTGGACCTCTACAACAGGACGCCGGTTATCGATATCGCCGAGGACCTGACGGGCAAAGGAAACGTTTTGCCCGTGGTCACGGCAAAGCCATATCCCCGCTTCCCGCTCCCTCCCGGCGAGGATGCGCCCGAACCGCGCGGCCACATCGACGGAATCGGCAGCGGAACCAATGGCATGCCCAAGGGGGTATACAGGCGCGGATTCACCGCCTTCGCCGTCGTCTACCTTGCCGACCTGCTGGAACCGAACGCCGGAAACTTTACCGTCTGGCCCAAGTCCCACCGCGCCTACCAGGACTACTTCAAGGAAGTGGGTCACGAAGTCCTGGCGAATGGTATGCCCCGCATCGACATTCCGGAGGGCCCGGTGATGGTAACGGCTGAAGCCGGGGACCTCATCCTTGCCCACCATCAGATGCTGCACACGGGCGGTCCCAACGCTTCTCCGAATGTGCGGCATGCGGTCATCGCCCGCTTGCGCCACAAGGACGCAGGCAAAATCAAGTACCAGGCCTACACCGATATCTGGCGTGAATGGCCGGGCATGTCGGAGGTCGTTCTCGCCCAAACAGAGACCGCATAGGCCGAGCGAATCCTGTATGTCCGAGGGCCGCAAACGGCCCCGGGACATCGTTTCCGCCTGAACTAGGGCGGGTAGGCCCCGCTCTGGACCGCCTTCTGCCGCGCATCCTCCAGGATCGACTGGATCTCCGCGACCCTCATGCGCGCGTCTGTCTTGAGGAAGAGCCGCCGCAAGACCGTCGTGAAACCCCGCTGCATTTCGTCCGGAAGGACGAGCGTCAGGGGCGGCCGGATGGAATCGGCGCCGCGCACAATCTGCCCACCCTTCTCCGCGGCCGGGGAAAGAAACTCGTCGTCAATGTCCTGGTGAACCGGCACGTAGCCGGCGTTGCTACTGTCCTCTCCCATCTGCCTCAGTTGCAGCTCCTGTGCCTCGGCCGACCCCATGTAGCCCACGAACACCCCGGCCGGGACGCGGTTTACAGCGCCGGCGGGAATGACATAGCCAAATACGACGGAAATCTCGCCCATCGTGACGCCCGCGTCGATCTGCGGGAACTGGAAAAAGTCCAGTTCACTCGCAAAGGCAGGCGGCAGTTCGCCCGCGCTGAAATGGGGGGCGAGCGTCATGACAGCTTTTTCCCTGTTCAACGGATTGGCCGCATCCGCGCGCACGAGAGCCGTCATGCTTTCCAGGTCGCTCGTGCTGCCCGGCGTCTCGACAAAGTAGTCCCGCTCCAGCATCGACAACCACAGTTCCCAGACGCGGGCAACGCGCTCGTCAAGATAGCTTACGCGCCCGGCCAGAAGTTCGGCGTGGAACTCCGGCCCGTTCAGGCGCATATTGAGATAGTCGAACCAGAGGCTGCTGATGAACGAGTTCTGCCCGGCCAGCGAGAGAGGCGTCTCCCCCTTTGCCAGCAGCGAATCGCAGATGTGGATGAACGCCTCCCAGTTGGCGGGCGGCGTCAGGCCGTGACGGTCGAAGACCTCCACGTTGTAGTAGATACCCGTCCAGCTGAAGCCGGCCGGCGCCAAGCGGGGCGTTCCCTCAATCCGGCTAAGATCGTGGAACTGGTCTCCATACGACTCGGCAAAGTTGCTCTCGGTCCATACATCTGCCAGATCCGAGAGCAATCCCTGCTCAGCGGCGCTGCGCAGGAGGATCCCATCCCACAACAACATCACGTCGGGCGGCGGCGAATCGAGCAGGAAGTCGGCCGCGTCGCCGCGCAAGGGCTGCCGGTCGATTTCGATACCGGGCGCGCGCTCCAGGAACCGCTCGATCGCAACCTGTTCTGTCGCCGCAACACTCGAAAAATCCGGAGACACATATGTGATCGTGACCGGAGGGCCTTCGGCCTCGAACAGGAATTCTTCTTCACGGTCTCGGCCGCAGCCAGCCAACAGTGTGCAGAGGATGAGCGGCGGCAGGATACATTTCGCGAAGAGGCGCGCAGGCGCGCGCCAGCGGAGATATGTCATGGTCGATTGGCCTTGCAAAGACGATTGGGGCCGGCGAACTGCCTGCTGGCGAGGCACTTGTGGTTCCACTGTCAGCTGCCGGAGGCGCGCAGACGTTGCGTCAGCGCGCGAATGTGGTCGGGACCGATGCCGCAGCAGCCGCCGACCAGGTCTGCCCCCCGGTCGACCCAGCCCTGGGCTTCGCCGGCGAACGCGTCGGGCGGTATGATATCGACAAACTGCCAGTTGGGCATTGTGAAATAGCCGCTTTCGGGGTAGGCGCCGCTAGGCCCGTCCCAGACGGCCTGAACTGCAGCCAGCGCGTCGCCGACGACGTTGACGTCGCTGTGCATGACGGCTGCCAGCGAACCGCCCTCGGCCATCACCGCGGCCACACATTCCTCGAAATCGAGCTCGCCCGCGATCGGAGGGTACATGACCAGGCTGCCTTCCTGCGTCCGCTTGCAGCTGAATCCTACCCAGACCGGCAGTCCTGTGCCGGCGGCCGCTTCGAGCGCAGCGCAGCTATAGTCGACGTCGCGCATCATCTCCAGAATCAGCAGGTCAGCGCCGGCTTCGGCCAGCAGCTCGGCCTGCTCGGTAAAGTTTGCACGCATTTCGTGTAGTGCGGGCCTGGCTCCCGTGGAGGCGCCTGACGCCATCGGCGAGATCGAACCGGCGACCCAGACGGTCTGTGGGGCCAGCTCCCAGTCTACATTCGCCCCGCTCCCCGCCGCCTCGGCTGCCTCATCCCTGGCCTGTCGCGCCACCAGCACGGCATTCCGGTTGATCTCCTCGGTGGCGCTTTCGGCGCCGGCGGCTCGCAGCATCTGGCGGCCGCTGGCAAAGGTATTGGCAATGATGATCTCGGCGCCGGCGCGGATATAGTCGAGATGTACCTGGCGCACGATGCCTGGATGGGAGGCGACGGCCAGACCGCACCAGGCGGCGCTATCCATGGGCACGCCGCAGCGCTGCAGCTCGGTGCCGGTGGCGCCGTCGAGAACGATCGGGCGGCTGTTTGCGAGTCTCTGACCGAGCTGGGTCACTTGGCGAGTCACTCCTGTGGTATTGAAGCCTTGGAGGCCTTTTGTGTGAGTCCGCTCGCGCAATTGTATCAACCCTGGACGAAATCGCGAACAAGCGCTACGAACGGGCCTCGATTGGGTCCGGCGCAACGCCCGTTTCCTTCCGAGTTGCGGCGCGGCAACCTTGCCGTTCCGCCTCGGATGGGATAGGCTTTTGGCCATAGCCTTGACCCTTTGACACGCAGGGCAGGAGGGAACCCAGGAGCGTCTGAGAAATATGTCCACTCCAATCTACCAACGACCGATCGACCTGTTGCGAACGCTGGTCCGCTTCGATACGACGAATCCGCCCGGGGACGAGGCCGAGTGTATCGGCTTTCTGGCCGATCTCCTCACGGAAGGCGGGCTCGCGCCTACGATTCTGGCGAAGGTCCCGAACCGGCCCAATCTTGTGGCCCGGCTGCCGGGCCGCGGCGAGGCGCCGGCGATCGTGCTGCAGGGGCACGTGGACGTCGTGACGACGGCCAATCAGAGTTGGCGGCGCGATCCGTTTGGGGCCGACCTGGTCGACGGCGTCGTCTGGGGACGCGGCAGCCTCGACATGAAGAGCGGCGTGACGATGATGACCTGCGCAGTCCTGCGCGCGGCCGCCGAGGGCCGTACGCCTGCCGGCGACGTGGTGCTCACGATCATGAGCGACGAGGAGGCCGGCAGCGACTTTGGCGCACGTTTCCTGGCGGAGGAGCATCCGGAGCAGTTCGACGGCGCCAGGTATGCGATCGGCGAGGGCGGTGGAAGCTCCCAATATTTCGGCGACCAACGCTACTACCCGTTGATGATCGCCGAAAAGCAGGTCTGCTGGCTGCGAACCCGGATCGGCGGGCCGGGCGGCCACGGTTCGACGCCGCTGCGGGACGGGGCGATGGCGCGGCTGGGCAAGCTGCTGACGACGCTCAACGAGAACCGGCTTCCCGTGCACATCACCCCTGCGATGGAACAGATGCTGCCTGCCCTGGCCGAGTGCGCGCCGGACGACCTGGCGGAGTCCGCGCTGGCGTTGCTGGACCCGGCCCGTACCGACACTGTGCTCGATCAGATGGCCGCCGACGGGCTGCACCAGGCCCGCTCACTCGATGCGCTGTTGCACAACACGGTCAACGCAACGGTGGTGGGGGGCGGCATCAAAACAAACGTCATACCCAGTGAAATCGTGCTGGAGCTTGACGGCCGCGTGCTGCCGGGATTCACGTCCAACGAGCTGATCGCCGAGCTGCATGCGCTGCTGGGCGACGACCTGGAGTTCGAGATAATCCGGCACGACCCGGGACGATCGGACGTAGACATGGGGCTGTTTCCGCTGCTGAAAGGGATCGTGGAGGAGCTCGATCCGGACGGCGTTGTGATCCCGTCGATGGTCGGCGGATTCACCGACGGGCGCATGTTCTCCCGGCTTGGCATTCAAAACTACGGTTTCCTGCCGATGAAACTGCCGCCCGGCACGAATTTCGGCGCAACTGTCCACGCCGCCGACGAGCGCGTGCCGGTTGAGGCGGTGGCGTTCGGCCTGCAGGCGCTCTCGACGCTGCTGGACCGGTACGCGGCGGTCGACGGGGGGTGACCCGGGCCGCGTCAGGCGTGAATGGAGAAGTAAGGCGAGGCGAGTTTGGAAAGAGAGAGCGATCTGAAGACCGCCGTGCAGGAGCAGTTCGGGCGGGTGGCGGCCAAGTACCTTACGAGCGCGGTGCACGCGCAGGGCGAAGACCTGCCGGTGATGGTGGAGGCGGCCAATCTGCTCGGAGACGAGCGCGTCCTGGATGCCGGCTGCGGCGCGGGCCATGCAGCGTCCAGCTTTGCTCCGCATGTCGCCGAGGTCGTCGCGCTCGACTTCACCGAGTCGATGCTGCGGCAGGTTGAGCTGCTGGCCGAGGCGCGGCGGCTGGAAAACCTCGGCACGCGGCTGGGCGACGTCGAGGCGCTCCCCTATGGCGACAACACGTTCGATCTTGTTGTCTCGCGTTACAGCGCCCATCATTGGGCCAGGCCGGTGCAGGCGCTGCGCGAATTTCGCCGCGTGCTGCGTCCCGGCGGCCGGTTTATCCTCAGCGACGTTGTCGGATTCGACAACCCGGTCTGCGATACTTATCTGAACGCGATCGAGATATTGCGCGATCTGTCGCACGTGCGCGACTATACGCTGAGCGAGTGGCGCAGGTTCCACTCGGAAGCCGGATTTGATGCAGAGGTCGTATTCACCTATCGCATCTACCTGGAATTCGAAGAGTGGACCGAGCGCATGGCGACGTCGGAAGTAAATCGGGCCGCCATCCGCGCGCTTTACGATGCCGCGCCGGCCGAGGTCAAAGCGGCGCTGGAGATTGACGGCACCGGCCATTCGTTTCTCGCCGTAGTTCTGCGAGGGACCATCGCGGATGCCTGAACGGCGGATCGGGCGCACCTCCCGCGAGCCAGCTTGACTTGAGGCGAAATGGAGTTGGGGACAGCTGCAGCGAATCGATGGCGAAAGCAAAGCGGGGATACTGAAACGATCTGGCGATTTGAGGCATCAGATTGAGTCAACAACAGGAGGACTGACGTGACTGCAAAGCCAACTATCTATACCGGTACGGTCGGGCAAAGCGTCTGGCGCAGCCGCGACGGCGGCGAAAGCTGGGACCGGGCAACAGAGGGCATGTTCTCGGAGTCGGACATTCGCGCACTGGCGATCAGCCCGGATGACGCGGGGGTCCTGCTGGCCGGCACCGAAGCCGGTCTCTACCGCACTGAAGACGGCGGCGAAACGTGGGCCCTGGTCGATTCGCCGATGAACGATCTGCAGATCTGGGCGCTCGCCATCGACCCGAACAGCACCGACACGATTTACGCCGGCACCTGTCCCTCGGCGCTCTTCCGCACGCGCGATGGGGGAGCAAGCTGGCAGCAGCTGGATGTCGAGCTCGCGGACGAGTGCGTCGGCGTGCCGATCGTGCCCCGTGTGACCAGCATCGTCATCGACCCCGATGACCCGCAGACCGTGTACGCCGGCATCGAGGTCGACGGAATGCGCATCAGCCGCGATGGCGGCGATACCTGGCGCGAGGGCAGCGACGGTCTTTCCAGCCTCGACATTCACGGGCTGGCGGTCGTGCCCGGCTCGCCGAAGACACTGGTCGCGAGCACCAACAACGATGTCTGTCTCACCACCGACATGCAGAACTGGACGCCGCTGAATGTGAGGTCACACTATCCGTGGCCCTATTGCCGCGGCGTGCTGCATCAGTCCAACGGCGAGAGTAGCATCTGGGTCGGCGCGGGAAACGGCCCTCCCGGAAACCAGGGCGGTCTCTTCCAAAGCAGCGACCTCGGCAAGTCCTGGCAGCGAGCAGATCTGGGCGGCGTCGCCAACAGCACAATCTGGGCCGTCGTAAGCAATCCCGAGCTTCCCGATTGGATCGTCGCCTACAGCGTGGCCGGCCAGCTCTACCGCAGCACCGACCGCGGCCACTCGTGGACCAAGCTGGAGCGGGAGTTCGGCGAAGTCCGGGCAGTGGCGCTGGCCGTGTAGGTGGGCCTGACCTGTCAGGAAAATAATCTGCGGAGGAACTGCGCGTTCGGCGCGCCCGTCAGAGTCAAGAAGAACGAAACGTCCCGGCAAAGGCCGGGACGTTTGCTGTCGCAAAATTTACTTCTCAAGGATTGGGTTTTCAGGACTAGCCCAACTGCCTGAACGCCTCCAGGCCGGGGCGCAGCGTGCCCAGCAGCAGCTGGTAGTCCGGGCCGTAGCCGAGGAAGGTGAAGCCCTGGGCGGCGCGCTGCCGCAACTCCTCGGGGCTGCCGGAACCGATACCGAGCGCGACGTCGCATCGTTCGGCCACACCCTGTGCATGCTCGATGACCTTGTCGATTTCGGGCAAGGGCATGTCGAACGGGTTCAGACCCAGTGACAAACAGAGATCGAAAGCGCCGATGTAGAGGACGTCGATGCCCGGCACATTGGCGATCTCCTCCAGGTTCTCGACCGCCTCGGCCGTCTCCAGGATCAGCAGGATCAGGATGTTGTCGTTGGCCTTGTCGAAGTAGTCCTCGTAGTCGATCGTGTAGTGCGAAGCGCGCAGCGGCCCGAAGCTGCGCCGGCCGTGGGGCGGGTAGCGGGAGGCCTGCACGATCGCCTCGGCCTCGGCAGCCGTCTTCACCATCGGCACGGCGATGCCGAGCGCGCCAATGTCGAGCGACCTCTGGATGAAGACTGGGTCGGCCGACGGAATCCGCACCATCGGGACCGTGTCCGTGCCGTTCATGGCCATGAGAATCTGCTCGACTTCGGCCATGTCGAGGCCGTTGTGCTCCATTTCGACCACCAGCCATTCGCAGCCGGCGTGCGCCAGAAGTTCGGCGATCATTGTACTGCCCATGCCCATGAACAGCCCGAAGGAGTCTTGGCCGCTCCGAATTTTCTGGCGCACTGTATTTGCCCGCATCCTTGTCTCTCCTTACGTGGTTTGGTTGTGGCGATGGCTGACTATGCCGGCAGGTCGACCGGATTGCCGCTGCGGATCGACTCGTGGACGGCGTCGATTGCGCGCATATTGCCCAGGCTGAACTCGGGCGAAATGCGGTTGGGCCGGTCCGACGCCAGGCAGTCACAGAGGTGGCTGAGCTGCAGGTCGAACTGGTTGACTGAGGTGAAACTGTAGGCTTCGGTGTTGAAGTTGTCGTGGAAGACCTGGACGGTGGCCGGAAGATCCTCCTTCTCGACAAACTCCTGCTCGCGCACGCTGCGTTGATCGAAGGGCAGCTCCATACGGATCCAGCCGCGCGTGCCGAGGACGTGGGTGGCCTGGCAGTAGCCCCACTCGTAACTGGAGGTCAGCTGCGCGGTCCTGTGCCCGGGGAACTGCATCAGGATTGAGGCCGACATCTCGACGTCGGCTCCCTCGATCGGCGGCGTGCCGGCGGCGTAGACGCGATGCGGCTCGGCGTCGAAGACAAAGCGGGCAAAGTGGATCAGATAGCCGGCCGTATCGAATACGGAGCCGCCGCCGCGCGAACGGTCATACCGCCAGGTATCGGGCGCGGCAAAACGAATGAGAGGCGAGGTGAAGCTGCCGTGGACCGACACGGGCCGGCCGATCCGCCCGGCGTCGAGGAGCTCCTTGACGCGCAGATGCTGCGGGTCGTGCCGCCATTTGAACGCCTCGGCCAGGAGGACGCCGTTCTTGTTCGCCGCGGCGATCATCTCCTCGCATTCGGCGGCGGTGAAGCTGATCGGCTTCTCGACCAGGACGGCCCGCACCTTGCCCGAATTGGCGACGGCGATGGCAAGCTCGGCATGGTAAACGCCCCAGACCGAGATGACGACGATATCGAGATCCTCCTGGTCGATCATCTGCGCCAGGTCCGTGTAGCGGTTCGACACATTGAATTCGGCGCCGAAACGGTCCAGCGCCGCGGAGGAAATGTCGCAGATCGCGACCAGCTCGGCCTGCTCGACGTTGCTACAGGCGCGCCCGTGGTCGCGCGCATTTTCGCCCGCGCCGACGATACCGACTCTGAATCTGGCTGGCATATCCACTCCTTACGTTTTGGCGCTTGGTTTTGCCGGCTTTCGCCGCCTGCTGCCTCAGAACTGTACCATCAGCGAGTTCAGGCCGCGAAATACGATCTCCTCGCGCCAGTCGATATGCTCGTGCTTGAGGCGGATTGCGTGGAAGCGGCGGAACAGCGTTCTGAACGCGATGTCGGCCTCGATGCGGGCCAGCGGCGCGCCGATGCAGAAGTGGATGCCGTAGCCGAAGGCGATGTGGCGACCCGAATTGCGCGTGATGTCGAGCCGGTCCGGGTCGGGGAAGATCTCCGGATCCCGGTTGGCCGCGCCCAGCATCTGGGCCACGAGCTGCCCGCGCTCGATCCGTTTGCCGCCCAGCTCAACATCCTGGGCCGCCACGCGCCAGTTGCGCTGAAACGGCGTCTCGAAGCGCAGCAGCTCCTCGACCGCCGACTCTGTCAACGACGGATCGGCCTGAAGCCTGGCCAGCTGCTCGGGATGGCGCAGCAGCGTCAGCAGCCCCGTCCCGATCAGGTTCATCGTCGTCTCGAATCCGGCCGTGATCAACGTCTGATAGTTGGTGATCAGCTCTTCTTCGCTTAGCCTGTCGCCCTCTTCCTCCACCATGACCAGCGCGCTGAGCAGGTCATCCTGTGGATCGCGGCGCCGCTTCTCGATTAGCTCCCTCAGGTAGGTGCGCAAGTGCTGGAAGATGGGCAGCCCGCGCTCAAGGTTCGCTTCGGTCGTGCGGCCTGACGCGGTCAGCTCGTTTACGCCCTCATTCCAATAGGCAAAGTTCTCGTTGTCTTCGGCCGGGATGCCGAGAATCTGGCTGATGATCGCGACCGGGAGCGGATAGGCGAGCGCGGCCATTATATCCATTTCGCCGTTCGACGCGGCCGCATCGAGCAGGTCGTCGACGATCTTCTGTACGCGCGGGCGCAGGCTTTCCATTGCCTGCACGGTGAACACCTTGTTGATCAGGGCCCGCATACGGGTGTGGTCGGGCGGGTCGGTGTGGATCAGGCCGACCGCGTAGTGATCGTAGATCGGCTTCGCCTTCTTGCGCACCTCTTCGGGCAGACGGTCCAACGAGAGGGCATGGCGGCCGGCGTTTGAGAAGCGGCGCGGATCGCGCATCGAGGCAACGACATCATCGTAGCGGGTCAGCACCCAGCTGCCCATGATCTCGCTCCAATGCACCGGGTCGGTCGCGCGCAACTCGCAGTAAACGGGATATGGGTCGCGGTAAAACTCTGGCTTATCCAGGAATTCGTCAAGTGTAATCGACGCCATTCTTGTCTACTCTAGCTCTTGATCCCGGAATAGGCCATCGTATCGAGCACCCGCCGCTGCATGAAGATAAAGAGGACAACGGGCGGTAGCAAGACCAGGAACGCAGCCGCGAAGACAGCGCCATACCGGGCGACAGTCGTTGCGCCGCTGCCGATCGTCTGCATCGCCAGCGTCAACGTCTTCATCGACTCGCTGCGAGTGAAGATCAGCGGCGTGAAATAGTCGTTCCAGGTCGGGATGAAGCTGAAAATCGCCAGCGTTGCCCAGGCCGGGCGCGTCAGGGGCATCATGATCTGGCCTAAGATACGCAGCTCCCCTGCGCCGTCGATCCGCGAGGCTTCCAGCAGCTCCGTTGGCACGCCCTCCATGAACTGCTTCATCAGAAACAGCCCCAGCGGCAGCGCCAGGTTCGGGATAATCAGCGCCCCATACGTGTCGATCATGCCCAGCTCATTGACGATCAGGTAGCGCGGAATCTGGGTCACTTCCGGCGAAAACATCAGTGCCGAGATGACAACCGCGAACACGAAATTCTTACCCCAGAGGGGGTACTTGGCCAGCGGATAGGCCGCCAGCGAGCCGATCGCGACCGTGCCCACCATGACCGCCACGCTGGTGACCACCGTGTTGAATACGTTGCGCGAAAAGGGCACCGTCATGCTCGACGTCGCCAGCACCAACTGCTGGAAATTGTCGGTCGTCGGCCTCTTCGGGAAGAGCGGCGGCGGGAAGAGGAAGAGCTCCTCCAGCGGCTTGAAGGCAAAGGAGACCGTATAGACCAGGGGGATGATCATGGCCAGCGCCATTGGCAGCATCCAGACATAGGTCCAGTTCACCTGCGGTAGGCGGCGGTATCGGCGCTTGGTCGGCGTTGTTTGGGTCATGGCGCAGTTCCTGGTCCTTACATCTCAATCATCAGACGAGAGAAGTCGCACACTTACGCGCCCCAGCATGAAGGTGAAGGCGAACAGGAGCACTGCGATCGCCGACGCGTACCCCATCTCAAAGCGCACAAAGGCGTAGTCATACAGATGCGTGATAATCACATGGCCCGCGTACAGCGGGCTGGGAAAGCCGACCAGCGCCACCGCCACCTGGAAGACGGCAAACGAGTTGACAATGCTGATGACGGTGCCGAAAAGCAGCTGTGGACGCATGATCGGCAGCGTGATCTTGACCAGCTCAACCCAGGGGTTCGGGATGCCATCCATTTTGCCCGCCTCGTACAGCTCTTTGGGCACCGTCTGCAGACCGGCCAGAAACACAAGAAAACCGGTGCCCAGGCTCATCCACAGCGAGACCACGATGATGGCCGGCATGATGTAGGACTGCTCGGCCAGGAACTGGATCGGCTCGTCGAGTATCCCGGTGCTGATCAGCGCATTGTTGAGCGTCCCATAGCGGTCGCCGCTCAGCAGAATCCGCCACACAAAGGAGGCCGCGATCGCGCTGCCAATCGACGGTGTGTAGTAGGCAAGGACATAGATCGTGCGGAACCGCATTCGGTTCAGCAGCCAGGCCAGCAGAAACGACGCCACAAACGAGACCGGGCCGGTGACAAAGGCAAATGTGAGCGTGTTTCCGATCGCGATCAGAAAGATCTCATCATCCACCAGCAGCGACCGGTAGTTGGTCCAGCCGATCCAGCGCGGCGCCTCGAGAATATTGAAATAGGTGAAACTGAGGTATATGGCGCTGACGACCGGCCCGACCACGAAGATCAGGAACAGCAGCAGATAGGGCGCCAAAAAGGCGTACCCGATCAGCTGCCAGCGTCCCTCACTGCGCCAGCGCTCCTGGAATTGTTCCATCATTGTTCGATTAACCCGAACTCTTCCTGTTTCTTGCGCATCTCTTTGTTAATCTCCCGTACCGCCTCTTCCAGCGCGTCACGCGGATGCTCTCCTTGCAGGACGGTCTTGTTCCACGCGTTGTAGATATGGCGCGGTGTGAAGTAACCGCCCAGCACGACCGGCGTCTCCTTGAACCAGTGCCACTGCTCCAGGATCGCCTCGATGTCGTTCGCATCCCACGGCAGCCGCTGCAGCGCGGCAACGTTGGCCGTATTCCAGCGCGCCTCGACGCCGAGCAGCGCCTCGACCTCCGAGCCGTAGCGGATCTGCGTGTCCTCGTCCGTCCACCACTTGATGAACTCCCAGGCCTCCTCCGGATTCTCCGTATCCCGGAACATCGCAATCGCCTGGCCGCGGCCGCCGTTCGTGCGGTCGATGCGCCCGTCCGCCAGCGGCGTGCCCGGCATCGGCGCCATCGCCCACCGGCCCCGCAGCTCAGGCGCCGCCGTCTTGAACCGCACGTAGGTCCAGTAGTTGGAGACCCCCATTGGCATCTGGCCCATGCGGAAACGGGTGAAAAAATCGGCCTGCAGCGGCAGCCTGTAGCTGATAAACAGGTCGGTCCACGTCTTGAATGCCGCCAGCCCTTCCGGCGTATTCAATGCTGAGCGGAACCCGTCCTCCGTGTACCACTCGCCGCCCTCCTGGAACAGTATCGGCATCAGCCCGGCATCGGTCAGACCGCCCACCGCACTCGGCGCCGGCGCTTCGTAGAAAAAGTTGAGGCCGTACTGCTGCAGCTCGATGACCGACGTGTAGATCTCCTCCCACGTCTCCGGCACCGGCAGATTCAGCTCATTCAGTATGTCGGTGCGGTAGAAGAGCATATTGAAGTCCTGCGTCTCCGGCAGCGCAAAAGTCCCTTCCCGGTACTGGTACGGGATCAGCGCGCCCGGCCGGAACCTCTCGACTACCTCCTCGAAGTCCTCAAATTGGCTCAGGTCGATGACACCGTTGCGAATGGCAAACTCGATCGGCAGATTCGGATTCAGCGCCATCGCCACGTCCGGGGCGTCCCCTGCCGTCATCGCCAGCAGCACCGCGTTGAGGCCGCCCACGTTCATCTGCTCGGCCGGCATCACCCGCACGTTTACCTTGATGCCGGTGCGCGGCGTGAAATCATCGTCGATCATATCGCGCAGTATCAGCGCCCACTCAAGGCCACGCCCCACCCACACCGTCAGCAGGACCTCATCCCCCTTCGCCGTGTAGACGCTGCCCACCGAGTTGTAATCCTGGCTGAAAGAGACCAGAAACTGTGAGATCGAACTGATTGTCGCGGCAAACACGCTGTAGGGCTTGTTCGGCACCTGCGTCTCGGGCGCCGAGACCGCCAGCCAGTCCAGTTCCAGCCACTGCTCCTTCAGCCGCACAACCCAATCGCCGAGCTGGCCCTGGGACCGGCCCAGGTCTTCCAGCCGGAACGGAATCGTGTCCGGCTCCCGTACCAGATCGTGGATCTGGTCCTGCACAATCTCGAGGGTCGCAACAATGTTCGGGCGTTGCCCCGCCACTTCGGTCAGGTACAGCTTTTGCGCCTCCAGCCGGTCGGAAATGTCCATCAGCCAGCCCAAGAGATTCGGGATCTTCTGGTCGACCTCGTAAATGACAAAGGGGTCGGGGCGCGCACCCGTGATCATGACGATGCGCCGCGAGATCTCCGACAACTCCAGCAAGACCTCCTCCACCGCGCGCACCGTCGGGCCGAACGAACCGACGGTCGCCTCCAGTGTGAGTATGTGTTCGCCGCCGGTCAGGTAGAACAGATACGGGCTCCCCGACCTGTCGCCAAGCGTAACCGTTTGCCAGTGACGGTCATATCCCACCTGAAACTCGCGCATCTCCGCAAACGGGATCTCGCCGTCGATGCGCAGCGTTCGCAGCGAAGGCCGGCCGTCAGCGAACGCCTGCCAGGCCCGCAGGCTGATGTTGTAGAGGCCGTCCTCCGGCACACTGAACTGCCACGACGCGCTCTGGCCGGCCTGCCGCCAGCGGTAGCCGCCGAATGTGTTCAGCTTGAATCCGGTGCCTGCGGACGGCTCGACCGTCGTATCGTAGCTGACCTCGCGGCGGATGGTCGGCTCCGATTTCGCATAGGTATGTTCCGCCTGCACCTGCGCCAGCGCATCGCTGGCCTCCGCATATCCTTGCGCCCGCCATTCCGCCAGGCGCTCTTCGTAAGTCGGGAGCGCAAGCGGCGACAGTACCCGCAGCGAAGCGATGGCGATCGGCTCCCGGTGGGCGATCAGGCGGATGCGGTTCGTCCCCTCCCGAAAATAGAAGCGAATCGGGTCGAGATACATGCGGTTGGCGTCCTGCAACCGCCGCGCCTGCCAGCCGTATATCTCATGCTGCGGTGGCCGCACGTCCCAGCCGCGATTGTCCTGCCTCGGTTCGCGCTGGTCGTTCCAGCTGCGCGGAAACAGGAACTGCTTGGCCTCGACAAAGGGGCGTTCGCCGTTGATATGCACCTCCCGCCACACCGCGGAGCGCTTTCCCTCCAGCGCGTAATACTCGACGCCGATCTCGTAGAGACCGCTGCTTGGCGCGTCAAACTCCCACTCGACCCAGCCCACCTCCGATTCCCACAGAAGGATCGGGCCCGCCTTGCCCTCGAACTCGGAAGCCACGCTCAAGCCGGGCGCGTCGGCGTCGGCATAGTCGCCGCCCGGAATGGTGATCTCCACGCCGGCGGCCGGCTGAAGGCCGGCGGCGCGGTAATCTTCCAGCACATCGGCGTACGTGGTCTCCAGGAAATACTGGACGCCGATCCCTTCCTGCTGCTGCGGCGCGGGCGGCGGCGAGCCTTCGCCCGTGAACGCCAGCGCAGCGTGCGGCGCCGGACTCAGCAGGAGAGCCGCAAGTAGTAGAATTGTCGCCGGTTTCAACTTGCTCGTTCGTCCCATGAGAGTTACTCCACCAGCCCCGTTCTGTCGATGCTCTGCGTGAAATATCGCTGTGCGAACAGGTAGATCAGCAGCAGAGGCAGCACGGTCAACGTCACCGCAGCCATGAAGGTGTTCTCCTCCAGTCTCGTATACGTTGAACCGCTGAAATTATTGAGCAGCGAGTTGAAAATCTCCATCCGCTGCGTCAGTGTGTAGAGCGTGTTGTCGCGCAGCACCAGCCACGGCGTGAAGTTGTCGTTCCAGGTCCACACCAGCGAAAAGAGCATCACCACCAGGATAGCCGGTTTGGCCAGTGGCAGCATGATCTGCCAGAAAATGCGGAAAGGCCCCGCGCCGTCAACGTGGGCCGCGTCCTCAAGCTCGTAGGGCAGCCCGCGGAAGAACTGGCGAAAGACGATCAGGAGAATTCCCCCGCGCACGCCGTAGCTCAGAAACGGCGGCAGCATCAGGGGCAGATAGGTATTGGTCCACTTCAGGTCGGTATACAGCATAAACTGCGGCACCATCGTCGTCTGCGGCGGCACCACGATCGTGAACAGCAGCAGGGCGAACAGAAAATCCCGCCCCGGAAAGCGCATGCGTGCGAAACCGTAGGCAACCATGGCGCCGACTATTGTCTGGCCGACCGCCGCCACCAGGCTGGTTCCGAGGCTGACGCGCACGCCGTCAAAGTACTGCAGCACCTCGAACGCCAGCAGGTAGCCTTCATTCGTCGGCGTGCGCGAAATCCAGTTGACCGCCGGGTTGTTCAATTCATGCACCGTTTTGATCGACGTCGTGACCATGAAAATCACAGGAAATAGAAAGATGTAAGCGAAGTCGAGCAGAATGATCCAGCGCAGCAGCGTGCCCAGGCGGCGCCGGAAAACCCGCCACGTATGTTCCCAGCTGCCCAATGGCCGCGTTCGCGCCAGCAAGAAGCGGCTTCCGATAACGTCAGCAAGCCCTTTGATCATGTTCTCTCTCCGGCATAGAAGACCAGGCCCGACGAAAGGCGCACCAACAGTACGATCAGGACAAAGACGAGCAGAAAATAGATCCAGCCCAGCGCGGCGCCGTAATCGAGCCGCAGCGAGGCGCCGATACTCACGTCCATAATGTAATCAACCACCTTGTTGAGTGGATCGGTGAACGAGTCGACCAGCGTGTAGATGGCGGCAACCAGGATAACCGGCGAAAGCATCGGCAGCGTGATCTTCCAGAACGCTTCCCAGTCGGTCGAGCCGTCGACGTACGCGGCCTCGTACAGGCTGGGCGGAATGCTGTTCAAGCCGGCCACGAACAGCAGGATCTGGACGCCTGTGCGCCAGATGATCAGCGTCAGCCGGTCCAGCGTCGCCTGGATTGGCGTGACGATGCCGCCCTCCAGCGGTGATGATTCCGCCGACACCAGAATCGGCTCCATCGTAGACATCATGACCTGGTCGCCCGCGCCGGCCCGCAGCAGCTCCTGGATCACGCCCGCGCTTCCGATCACCACCGGCATAAAAAAGATGGCCCGCAGCGTCGTCTGGCCGCGACGGACCCTCGCCAGCAGGATCGCCATGATCAGGGAGAAGATGAGAATCAGCGGCAGATCGAGCGCCAGGTCGCCGAGCGTTTCGGTAAGTGTCGGAATCAGCCGCACATCCTCCCGGAAAGCTTCGCTGTAGTTCGTCAGTCCGGCCCACTCGCTCTTCAGCTGCACGAGCCCGGTGACCCTTTGAAAGCTCAACATCAGCGAACGAATCAGCGGCCACGCAAACAGCAGCAGCGTGCCCACTATCCAGGGGCTCACGAAGATATATCCCCATATGATCTGCTGCTTTCTCAGGCTCAGTCTCATGTCGCTACCCTGCCAGCCCCTCGTTTTTGCCTTCGACGACAAGATACCATAGAGGCTCGACGCGAATGCCACTCTCTTCAAACGGCCTGTCCCCGTAGTTTACGTAGACCGTCGTGCCGTCCTCGTAAGTCGTGGCAAAGACCTGGGGAGCCAGTTGACGGCGTCCTACGATGAACTGGTTGACCGTGTGGCCCAGCTGCCCGATGCTGACCGCATACTCACTCGCGGCCCGTTCTATCCACTCCTCGTATTGGGCGCTGTAAAGCTCATTGTACGTCGTCCGGTTCAGCACAATCGGCTGGCGGTACGTCAGCTCGTAAGCAGGCAGCAGCCCATATTCCAGCCGCGTCAGAAAGTCGCGCTGCGGGTCCGAATCGAGGTTTGTCGCCTCCCCGTAGAGCCGCACCAGCCCGTGCGTCGCAATCGAATAGAACGGCACGGTTTCGTCCGAAAACAGATAGTCGCTGCGGTAAATAGGCAGCTGCGTGATCGTGTCTGCTGCGCCGAGCACATAGCCGTTTCCACCCTGGGCCGTCGCCGACCCCATCGTGTCGCCTATCAAAAAGAGCATCTCCCGCCAGGACGCCGCGAACTCGGTCCGTTCCAGCGGAAACCTGGGGTTTACATCCTTCAGCAGCAGCTCCCCCGACCAGCGCAGCTCCATCCCGTCCACGCCCAGACCCGCCAGGCGCGGCGCCTCTCTCTCCAGGTAACGGCCGCGCGCAAAAGTGGGGTTGAGGAAGAAGCGGTTCTTGCGCAGCTCGCGCGGCACCTCCACGTTCGCCGCCGACGCCACCAGGTCGCTCACCGGCAGCAGGTTCGGCTGGATCACCCCGTCCGTCAGCGGAAAGAATCCCCCGTTTTGCAGAAAAGCCAGGGTGTAGTCGGCCTCGACCAACAGGGGGACATTCAGCCCCTCCAGCTGATCGGCCAGCCGTTCCAACCCGCGCGCTCCTCCCAGCCGGCGGTCCGGCGGCCAGCGCTTCGGCAGATTTCCCTGGTAGCCGTCCGCCTCCCAGCCCACCAGCACAACGTCCAGGTCGGTCATGCCCGCGTCCACGTAGGCCGTCGCAATCTCAGCCGCCTGCGCGAACGACGTTGCCGTGACGAAGCTGCGCCAGATCAGGCCCGGCTTCTGCGCGCCCAAAATCAGCCGCAGGCGCAGCGCCGCATCCTCCCCGCCGCCCGCACCTGCCTCCGGCGACCCGCCCAGCCGTTCCAGCCCGCGGTCCTCGATCAGATGCTGGCGGAACCGCTGCGCCATCCCAACCCAGTTCGCCTCTTCACCAGCCAAAAAGAAGAAGCGCATGCCCCGGTCCCCGCCGACACGGTCCGTCTCGAAAAAGGCCTTGAACACGCCCTTTCGCAGCGGAAACTGCGTCAACCGGCGGTAGATCAGCCTCAGGCTCGCACGGCTGAACGTCATCGGGTCGATGCTGATGCCAGCCTCGATCGAGCTCTCCCCCGCCCCGACCGTGGCCACGCCCATCACCGCGCCCTCCTCGTGCGCGATCCCGTACACCGGCAATGGCGTGCGCTGCTCCGACGGCCTCGCAAACGAATAACGGTGCGTTCCGTAGGAGACCGTGCTGTACGGCTTGCGATATCCCACTTGCCTGCCAATGTAGGTCAGCGCGCCCGGCCCGTCCGGCAGAACGAAGTAGGCCGGCGTCTCCTCGGCATGGGGCACCGCCCCCATATAGGGTAGCAGATCAATGCCGACAAACAGGTTCTCCTCCGTCTCGACCAGGTCGGCCTCGGCGATCATCACCTCCAGGTAGTCCGGCCCCAACCGGTAGCGCAGCGTCAGCCCAACGCCCAGCTCCTCCATCTCGTAGCGCACAGCAGGCCCTTCCGCAGTCCGCTCGATCTCCATGCTCGATACCTTGGAGACGCTGTCCTCGCGGCGCATCTGTGTACTCTGACCCCGCGTAAAAAAGGCGAAAAAGACCGTGCCAAACTTCCCGTGCAGGCTCTCCGGCACCGCGTCCCCCGGCGGCAGCGGCGGCGTGCTCAGCCACACAAGCGACGAACGCAGATCGCGAACTGCCACCTGCGCGCTCTGCGGGTGCATATGCAGCTCCAGGTGTTCGCTGCGCGCCACGAGGTCGTACCCCTCCGGCACCGCATCCGCCAGCATCCGCGTACCGCTGAATGGCGACGGATCCTGGGCCGCGGCCGGCATGGCCCCCACCAGCAGCAGGCAGCAAAGCAGGGCGACGGGCACGAGCCGCCGGGCCGCAGCCGCGAATCTAAATGACAATCCGCAGGATCTCAAGAGCGACCTCTCCCAGAAATCCGATGAGCTCAACGCTCAAGAGCCCGACCAGCACCAGCGCGCCCGCCAGGATCAACATCCCAAACAGCTTCAGGACGCCCACGCCAAGGGTCCGACCCATCGGGTAGTTGTGGACCGTCCGAATCTGCACGATCAACAGGACCAGGATCCAGAAGTAAAGCAGGCTCCACAGCGCCTCGTACATGCCCCGCTCCTGCACCGTCATCACGTGGCTGAGCAGCGCGATCGGCACTGCGAAAACGATGTACGGCACCAGGCATAACGCAGTCGTGCGCGCTACCCCCCGAAAAGTCCCCTCGCCGTCGAACAGCGCCGACACACCGTAGTTCGAGACCGTCCATAGCAGCCAGGGGACCGCGATGCGCGCCGACTCGAACAGCAGGTTCGAGTCCTCCCAGCGCAGCTCCGGCAGAAGATAGGACGCCACCGGGCGATAGACGCGCACCCAGTCCAGCACCGAACCGACCGTTGGCGTCGCCCGCATGTGAAAGGCGATCAGCCACAGGCTCACAATGCGCGCGGCCGCGGCCAGCAAGACCAGCGCGACCACCAGCCACCAGGAACGCCCAAGCGCGACGTTCTCCATCGTTTCGACAGGCCGTCTGACTATCCCCCAGGCCAGCGACAGGCCGCGTACGAGGAACGAGCTGACCGGGCGCACCGCTCCAAACCGGCCGCCTGCGTCAACAATCTCACCCGGCAATGCGCCATACGCGCCGGCGCCGGGACGGGCATCCCCGTTGCGCCTTCTCCCCAGCCGCCGGAACTGGTGCGAAATCGCCGGCGAGACGACTACGCCGGCCATCACCAGGAACATAACCGACACCAGCCAGCCCATGTTCTGCCGCAGCTGGTCCTGGCGGTGCTCGTAAAAGGCGAGCGCATAGCCAAGCTGGTCGTGCGCCAGCGCATACTCTCGCATCGCCTCCTGCCAGCGCTCCTGGTGATAGAAGGCCGCCGCCATGCCGCTGTGCGCCAGCTCGTAGTTCGACGCCAACGCCAGCACACCGCGCCAGGCCTCCGCCGCCTCCGCGTAGCGGCCGTCATACTGCAGCGCGCTCGCCTCGTGCACCAGCCCGGCAAAACGGGTCGGCCTCAACACGTAGATAACCGAACGCGCCGCGTCCAGGATGTAGAGATAGCCGCGGCTGTCGACCTCGATCTCGCTCGGCAGCCCGAACTCCACCCGCCCGATCCCCATCCGTCCGAACGCCATCAGCAGGTTGCGGTCCTGGTCATACTGATAGACGCGCCCGCTGCCCTGGTCCAGCACCGTTACCGTCCCCACCTCGTCCACCGTCACCGATCCGAAGCGGTGCGGCGGCTCCCACCCGCGGCGCTTCTCCCCGAAGATTCGGTTCTTGTACAGCTTCCTCTCCAGGCTCTTCTCTACGAAGATATTGACACCGACCGGGCTAAGCTTTTGCACCTGTCGCGACGACTCGCCGCCTACCGAGGTATAGATGAACCCATCATTGCCCAAATACATGTCCGAGTGCGCCGTCGGCGTCGAGAGAAGGATCTTCTCCTTCTGCTCCTCCGTCGCCAGGTACCGGGCCCACAGCCAGCGCAGGCTGAAAGCCTTGCGGTTCGAGCCGAAAAAGCCCCGAAAACGGTTCTGCTGGTCCATCACGATCATACCGGCGCCCGTGCCCTCAAGATAGTAGATGTACCCCCGCTTGTCGATAAGCACCTTGCTCGGCGCCGCCGCATTGATGCCGGTCAGCACATCGCTCTGCGGCGCGCCAAACTCCTGCAGCGTCTCCCCTTCCTCGGTGATATTCAGAATGCGCGCGTTCCCGGTGTCCGCAATCCACAACGTGCCGTCGCCGGGATTGCGAAAGATGCCCTGGGGCCGGTCGAATCCAATCTCCTCGCCGAGGATGCGAACGATCTCGCCATCCACGCCCAGCTCGATGATGCGGTTGTTTCCCGTGTCCGCAATGTACAGGTGCCCGTTTTCCCGGTTCATGTACATATCGCGCGGGGTCGACAGATCGTCCGGGTCGGCGGCGAACTTGTCTATAACATGGTCGAGAATGTAGGGATCGGGAATCGGAAGCTGGCGGCCGGCGTGGTCGACTGTGTAGCTGCGGTACTGTTCGATCGTCTCCTGCCCGCGTGCCGTGCCCGCGCCGGCCAGGAGCAGTGTACAGATCAGCAGGACCAGACGGTGAGTTCGTTTCATGCCGCCAATCGGGAGGGGCGCCCCTCTACACCTGGAGCGCTGTCGAATTGCTATCACGCCGGCGCGAGGGTACGGTTTGAAACGCGTCAACAACGCCAGAGGCTTCGCCGAAGCGAAAGGCCGACTGCTTCCGGAAAGACAAAAGCGTGAATTCAAATGTTATAGGGAGCGGGAGACGGGGTTCGCCCTGTCCCCGCTCCCCCATACCGGGCTTCAAAAGCCGGTGCGCCCCGGCTATCACTCAAGGCCGGCAGCCTCGCGCAGTTCAGCGCGAACCCTGGTTGCTTCTGACTGCCACTCCTCGGCCAGCTGCTGGGGTGTGATCCGGCCATCGAAGATATGACCCACTCCGCCCTCGCTGCAGCGCTCTTCGCCGCCGTATCTCGAGCCGCAACGGGCCTCGATCCAGTGCATCATATCGCCGTCCATCCAATCCCAGCCGGAGAAGGTAGGCGGATACTTGATGTCTCTGCGGTAATTCGCCACCGAGACGGCGCCCGAATTGTCCTTGGCCGCCAGCTCATCCAGCCACGGGTCGTCTCCGAAACTATTCAGCGCCGAAGGAGGTCCGGCAATTGTCATGATGGCCCGGGCGATTTCCGGCTGAAGCTGCATCGACGCCAACTCGAAGGCCGCTGCGTGGTTCTCCGGAGGGCTGGTCGCGACAATGCCCGCGCCCCATGTGCCCTCGTAACCGTACTCGTGAGACCCCGGTGCCATTCCCGGCATCTCCGAGAACCCGATCAGATCCACCATGTCGTGCATATCGCTGTCGTAGGCAATCAGGATCGGCCAGGTGAAATGCTGCGCCGCGACCACGCCTTCAAAGAGCCTTTCGTTGCGCGGCACCTCGGGCGTGTTTGCCCTGTCATAGCTGATGCCGTACGTGTAAACCGGGTCCATGTAAAGGGTCTGAATGGTGTTGACCAACTCCTGGGTATTCAGGGTGAACTGAGCGGAGCCTTCGTCCCACCAGTGCGAACCCTGGTCCAGAATTCCGCCAAGTGCGGGAAATCCCGACCAGCCAGGGCCAATGTGGTCCCAGCCCCAACGAGTAATGTTGCCGCTGGCATCCTGGACCTGGAGCTTGCTTACCCACTCCCACAGCTCGGTATGGCTCTCGAATGCGTCGTGCGTGGGAGGATGCGATATGCCGGCTTCGTCGAGAAAGTCCTTGCGGTAGATGAAGAAACCATTGGGAACGCCGTTATGCCAGAACGGGATCTTCTTGACGTCGCCGAAGAAGGTAAGCGCCTGGGCGTCAGCCGAGATGAAATCGTCCATGCTGAATGGAGCGGCGTCCACTAGGTCGTTCAACGTCAGGTAGGCGCCTTCGATGTAGAGGGCGGCCGACATCTTGCCCATGTCGTGGACGACGTCGGGCGGCGTACCGGCCGCAATCGCGGGAATCAGTGTTTCGCGGATCGGCCACTGCGCCTCCTGCAGTGTGCCGTTGTGGCCCGTCTGCTCCATGAAGGTGTCAACGATCAGATTGTTGAACTCCGGCCATCCAGTCCCCTTCAAGCTCAGAAGGGTCAGATCGAGCGCCTCTTCCATCGCATCGCCTTCGTCGGCGGCGCCGGTGTCGGCGGTGTCGGCTGGCGCCGGCGCGGGTGCAGCGCATGCGGCAAGGGCTATCGCTCCGGTCGCCGCCGCGCCCAACTGCAAGAACTGCCGTCTACTCACCTCTCTGCGTTCCATCGATAATTCTCCTTTTCTCACTGTGGACTCCTCAGAGATGGACTGATCAGTATTGGTCGCTTCCCCTCCTTTCCTTGCGATGGCGGCCGCAATGCGGCCCGCCTAACGTTCGGTGTTGTGTTGCTGTGGATGGCAGAACCTATGAGCGTCGGATGCTTTTGCTCGGTTGCACGGCGCCGCCCGGTTCAGGGCTCGACCACGCCGGGCGCGTCAAAGTAGCCGATCTCCCGCAGCCGGTCGATCCACAGCTGCCGGTCCGGGCTATCCGACGGGTTCGACACCCACCACTTCGAATAGAGAAACTGTTGCTTGGTCTTGAATTTCCGGATCGAAGACTCCGGCGATCGCTTGCTCTGCCGCTGCAGCGCCGCCAGCTCATCCCCGTTCTTGGGATTGTTGTAATAGACCAGCGTACACATCTTGCGGTCCTCGCTGCCGCCGTAAGACGCGTGCCACAACCGCAGGTCGAAAGCCACCACGTCGCCCGGCTCCGATGCCAGCACGGCGCAGGGCACCTCCGACAGCGCATGCTTCTCCACGCCCGCGCGAAACTCGTCGATCTCAGACAGCCGGTGCGTCCCGGGAATCACCCGCAGCGCGCCGCTCTCCGCGTCAACCGGCTCCAGGTAGAAGGCAAACTTCACCCCGTACTGGTGGACCGAGCCCGTGTCCGGATGCCAGCGCGTGTTGCCCGTGTAGCGGTTGCCGTCCGTGTTCATGCCGAGCACGTCGTCCCCGTACAGCTGCCGTGCGATCGTCAGAAACCGCCTGTCTTCCAGCATGCTGCCAAAAAACGGCGTGTCTTCGTCCAGCAGTGGCGCCCAGTAGCGCCGGCTGCCGTCGTACGGCTGACCCGGATACTGCTCATCCATTTTGTAGTCGAACTCGCGCTGGATCGTCTCCAGCTCCTGTGCCGTGAAAAATCCCTTAAACACCTGGTAGCCGAAGGTCTTGAAAAAGAGGACCTGATCGTCATCCAGCGGGACTGAAAAAGCCGCACCCATGGTCAATTCTCCTCCCGGATCTGATAGTACAAGGCAAGGGCATCCTACCACAACGAAAGTGGCCGGGCAACCTGCGAAAATCTTTCAGTTTTGTCCACTTTTTTTGCGTTTGGCCAGGGTTGACCAAGAGAAGATGGCGTCACCACCGTGACTCCATGAACGTTCGGAGACACCTCTGAATGGGCTGTCAGGCAACTTCCCTGACAGGCAGTTAACTTGCCCGACAGCAGCCCCCAAACAGAACCCGAGAAAATATCTGAGCGCGTTTAATAAGCGCCCTTCGTGTCAAATCGTGTCCATTCGTGGGTCGAATAAGGTGCCGCGCCTCAGCCCGGGACCTTACGCGGCGCCCGCGAGATGCCCACCAGCACCGCCGCCACCAGGTAGACGGCGATGATCGCGCCGAAGGCCGCGCTGTAGGTCCCCTGCAGGTCGTAGCCGACGCCGACCAGCACCGGCCCGATTATGGGGCCGACGTTCATAAGCGGCAGGCTGAAGCCGCGGATCGCGCCGATGTGGGCGCGGCCGAAGTATCCGGCCCAGAGAGACTCGCCGATCGGGATCGTACCGCCGAACCCGAATCCGTAGCAGAAGAATCCGCCGAACAGAAGAATGCCGGCGAAGTTGCCGCCTGCCGCCGCGCCGCCCAGCGAAGCGGAGAGCAGCATCATCGCCACGCCGCTGGCTCCGAGCGAGAAGGCGACGGCGGCCAGCCGGCGCGCCGGGTACCGTTGCAGGCAGTAGCCCCAGACCGCTTTCGAAAGCAGGTTGCCCAGCCCGTTGACCGCCAGCGCAAGCGAGGCAGCCGTGCGCGTGAAATTGGCGTCGGTGGCGAAAGGCACGGCGTGGACCAGCACCGAGGAGAGCGCGGTCCAGTTCAGGCCGTAACCGGCGAGCAGCAGCCAGAATCCTGAAGTGCGCACCGCCTGCGCCCTGGTGAGGGAGGGTGTCTCCTCCGCGCCCGGCCGTTCGCCCTTCTCGCCGCTTCCGCCGGCGTCCCCGTCGGGCCGCAGCCCCGCGTCCTCGGGCGAGCGCCGCAGGAGGAATGCGACCGGCACGACGATCGCGAGCACGAACAACGCCTGGAAGAAATAACCGTTGCGCCAGCCCCACGTATCGACCGCAAGCGTCATCGCATATGGCGCGATCAGCCCGCCCAGCGAGATGCCGCTCGAACCGATCGCCAGCGCCCAGCCGCGGCGGCGTATGAACCACTTGTTGATCACGGTGTTGACGACGAACGGACCGAACAGTGTCCAGCCGATCAGCCCGGCGTAGACGTTCAGCGACAAGAACAGCCACAAGCTCGATTGCCGCCCCATCCCATACAGGCACAGCGCCGTGACCAGCGCGCCGCCAAGAACAGGCAGCCGCGCACCGTAGCGGTCGACCATGCCTCCTATCACGACACCCGCCAGCGCGCCCGACACCAGCGTCAGCGATGATCCCAGCGTGAACTGCCACACCTGCCAGCCCAGCTCCTCCACCACTGGGCGCAGAAACACGCTGACCGCCGCCGCGCTGACGCTCATATGTATGAACTGCAGCAAGACCGCAGCCACAACGATCCACCAGCCGTAGTAAATGCGTGGAGCCACCTGCCTCTCCTGTCTGCGCGGAATGTTCGCTCGCTCGCTACCTTTTGTGCCCTACTCACCCTCCGTCTGAATGCCCACCACAACCATTATACCCGACAATCACCATCGTCGCCCGCCTCCCGGCACGCCGGCCCCTGTCGTCAGGAACCAGGAGCGCAAAGCGAAAGAAGAAAAACGCCAGGACGAAGGTGTCCAATTGGGTCAAGACCCCGCGACACTACTTGATTCGAGCCCAACTCCGAAAAAGAGACTCTAAACAGTGCAAATCATAGTGCGTGGTCGCGAATTCTTAAGGTTTTCGGCGACTGGAGATCGGTTTTTCCGCCGAATACGAATGACAATTGGTAGGGGCACCCCTTGTGGGTGCCCTTTGTCGGTTATCTTGGCGTCCAGATTTAGATGCGATTACCCTGACGGGAGGCAGGAGTATGTGGGTATATGAGCGTTCCAAATTGGTGCGGGAATTACGAGATTAGTTCCTCCAGCCCTTGCAAAAGGGGTTAGACAGTGGTACATTAGTTCGGCAAGAACGATGGCTCGTTGCTGGTTTCTCGGGACAGCAGTATAGGCGGGCGTTGTTTTCCATTACCTCAATTGGCGGAAGCGAAGTAGGAAAAGCCAAGGCAAAGATATGATAGCAAACTGGAAAAACCGTACGCTTTTTCACGGAGACAATATTGATTTTCTCCGTGCAATGAACAGTGAGACCGTGCACTTGATTGCAACTGATCCTCCCTTTAAGAAAGGCAAGGACTTTCACGCTACGCCCAACAGCTTAGCGTCCGGAGCCTCCTTTCAAGATAGGTGGGTGTGGGACAAAGATGTTCACGAAGATTGGGTCGATCAGATTACGGATGATTTTCCAAGAGTAATGAACGTCATTGACGGAAGCAGGAAGTCTTATGGAGACGACATGGGGGCGTTTCTTTGCTTTATGGCCGTCAGACTGCTTGAAATGCACCGAATTCTGCGGTCCGACGGAAGCCTCTATCTCCACTGCGATCCCACGGCCAGCCACTATTTGAAAGAACTCTTAGACGCCATTTTTGGCCACAGGAATTTCCAAAATGAAATTGTGTGGCAGCGAACTACCTCCCACAATGATTCAAAGCGCTATGGAGCAAATGTTGACAAGATTCTGTTTTACACTAAAGGCAAGAAATGGACATGGAACTCTCAGTATCAGCCGTACACCGAGGAATACAAGAAGCGTTTCAGCCGAAAGGATCCGGATGGACGGTTGTGGGACGACGAGAAACTTACCGCAAAGGGGTTGTCTGGAGGCGGGTATGAATATGAGTATAAAGGTGCATTTTCCTTATGGTCTGTACCATTAGCAACAATGAAGAGACTAGATGCCGAAAACAGGTTGCATTTTACAAATAAAGGGGGTATCAGAACCAAGAAATACCTTGACGAAATGAAAGGCAGGCCGGCTCAATCTCTCTGGGACGACATAAACCCGCTAAACTCTCAGTCCAAAGAACGTACGGGATATCCAACCCAGAAACCATTGGAACTCTATGAAAGAATGATCAAGGCGTCTAGTAATGAAGGCGATATTGTGCTTGATCCGTTTGCTGGGTGTGCCACAACCTGTCTTGCTGCTGAACGTTTGAAACGCCAGTGGGTTGGTATCGACATATGGCCCGAGGCTAAGAATGTTGTGCTGGACAGGATGAACAAGGAGGGGATGTTGACACCAACTGGCCTCTTTGAAAGCGAAGAATCAAGGCAAGGATTCCTCTTCGTTGAGGACATGCACTTTACGTCGGCACTGCCTGTTCGAACGGACGATGGCGGGGAGGCTGTCCCATTTTTGAAGACAATCCAAAAGATTCAGGAGCCCCCCGGTCCCAAAGTGAGCCGGACCGAAATGTATGAACTCCTGTTGTCCCAGCAAGGCATAAAGTGTTCAGGGTGTGATCGAATTTTTGATGACCCGCGATATCTTGAACTCGATCACAATACGCCTCGCTCAAATGGGGGCATAAACCACATCTCGAATAGGATTTTGCTTTGCAGTCCCTGCAATAGAGTCAAGAGTAACATTTATACTTTGACCGGGCTGCGGAAGGCAAATAAGCAGCGTGGGTACATGTCCAATTAGCAATACAATATGGATTGGCCCAGTGGCTGAATCGGGGCAGCGAAAAAGAAATCAGACTGGTCAACTGGAGTAGCGAACTTCGACCGGCCGTCAGTCCCGGGAAATCTTTTTTCCTACGCCCAACGACGCCCAAACGCGCCTGCCGGCGCCGCCACCAGCGAATGGCCGCCTGAGTGACAAAAATTTCTCACGCGCTCAAACGCGCCCAAATACGCTCAATGACGGCCTCCCGGCGCATTGACCTGCAAATGTCGGCCAGACTCGGAAAAGTGAGATTCTGTACGGCAATATATGACAAACAAAGCAAGAAGTGTGGGAGACTTGAGCGTAAAGGGAATCATGAACGGCGCGGAGCCGCCACGACTTCCTCACCTCCGCCGGCTCGCTCGCGAACGGCCCCAAATCGGAGCAAAGTCGAGATTTCGCCACAGATTCGAGACTAAGCCGCCGGGATTCCCGTCTTGACACTGCGCGCCGCTCGATCTAAAATTCTGTCCGACCGTTGCTGCCTTACACACGCCACGTACCAAGGGTGAACGCCATGCTGAACGAAAAGCAACTCGACCATTTCGAAACATTCGGCTTTGTCGTCCTGCGCCGCGTCTTCGGCGCCGACGAGCTCGCCACCATCGAAGCCGAGTATGAAGACGGCCTCAACGCCGCCTACGCCCACCTCCCCTTCGACGGAAGCAAGCGCCACTGGACCAATACACTGGGGCCGCAAACACCCTACATGGCCAGCATGCTGGAGGACGCGCGCTTCCTGGCGACCGCGCAACAGCTCTTCGGCGAGGACGTGATCGGCATAGGCGCCGATGCCAACCGCTATGTCGGCCACACCTACTGGCACCCCGACCACTACACCGATCCCACCAAGGACCCCTACGGCATCAAGTTCGCCTACTATCTCGATCCCGTCGGCGCTAAGAGCGGCGCGCTGCGCGTCGTCCCCGGCTCGCACAGGGAGCCGTTCCATTCCGCGGTCGGCGCCACGATCAAGAGCGCCGGGCTCGACATCCCCGACGTGCCGTCCTTCGTGTGCGAGAGCCTGCCCGGCGACGTGGTCGCATTCGATCTGCGGCTGTGGCACGCCAGCTGGGGCGGATCGGACGGTCGTAGAATGTGCACCTTTGTCTACTACAACAATCCCAAGGGCAAGGCGGAGGTGGACGCCGCCCGCACCCGCGCCGCCAACTCGGTCAAGGCCACCGCACAGTACGACCGCCCCGACGACCCTCTTTATCCCACGCATTGGCTCGAAAACCGCGGCGGCAGCCCGCTGCGCCAGCAGTGGATCGAGCGGCTGGGCGAGCTCGGCTACTTCGACAAGCCGGCCGAGGCGGCCGACTGATAGAACGCGCGCCCGCACCGGACTCGAAATCCCCACACGGAAGGAAGACCTGTTGTGAATAGCCTGGACGGCAAAACTGCCTTCGTGACAGGCGGCGCCTCCGGCATCGGCCAGGCGACGGCGCTGGCCTTTGCCGAACGCGGCGCCCGCGTGCTGGTGGCCGACGTTGACGCAAAGGGCGCGCAGGAGACGCTCCGGTTGATCGGGCTGGCAGGAGGAGAGGCGGAGTTCGTTTCGTGCGACGTCGGCGACGCATCCTCGGTCGAAGCGGCGGTCAATCGCTGCGTCGAACTCTACGGACGGCTGGACTGCGCCTTCAACAACGCCGGCGTGCTGGGCGTCATGTCGCTGACTGCCGATTGCCCCGAGGAGAACTTCGACCGCATCATGCGCGTCAATCTGAAGGGCGTCTGGCTCTCGATGAAATACGAGATACCCCAGATGCTGCACCAGGGCGGCGGTGTCATCGTCAACACCGCCTCCAACGCCGGCATGACCGGAACGCCCGAGCTCGGCGTCTACAGCGCCACCAAGGGCGGCGTCGTGCAGCTGACGCGTTCGGCCGCGCTCGAGTACGCCCGCAAGAATATCCGCATCAACTGCGTCTGCCCCGGCCTGATCTCAACGCCCATGGTCGCGCAGCAGGCGATCGACTACCCGGAAGCGGTCGCCAACTTCACCGAGCTGGAGCCGATCGGGCGCTTGGGCCGCCCGGAGGAGATCGCCGAGGCCGTCGTCTGGCTCTCTTCCGACGCCGCCTCCTTCGTCACCGGCCATCCCATGGCCGTTGACGGCGGCATTCTGGCCTAGCGCGGCGAATGGGCCTCCAGGAAAGCCCAGAAATGAACGATCTGACAGGAATTGCCGATAAGGTCGCGCTCGTTACGGGCGCCGCCTCCGGCATCGGCCGCGCCACCGCCCTGGCCTTCGCCCAGGCTCGCGCGAAAGTGGTCGCCGCCGACGTAAACAGCGAGGGCGGCACTGAGACCGTTCGCCTCATCCGCGACAACGGCGGCGACGCCATTTACGCGCAGGCGGATGTCTCCGAAGCCGGCGACGTCGCCCATTTGGTCAGGCAGACGCTCTCCGCCTTCGGAAGCATCGACTTGGCCCACAACAACGCCGGCATCGACCCGCCCAACGCCTCGCTCACAGAGATCAATGAGGGGGACTGGGACCGGGTCATCGACATCAACCTCAAGGGCGTCTGGCTCTGCATGAAGCACCAGATACCGGCCATGCTCGAACAGGGCGGCGGCTCCATCGTCAACACCGCCTCCACCGTCGGGATTCTGGCGCAGCCCGACATGGCCGCCTACGTGGCCAGCAAGCACGGCGTCATCGGGCTGACCAGGGCTGCCGCGGTCGAGTACGTCGGCGCCAACATCCGCGTCAACGCCGTCTGTCCCGCGGTCGCCGCAACGCCGATGTTCGACCGCTTTGCAAAGCGCGACGCCGCGGCGGCCGCAACGCTCGCCGATTCGCTGCCGATGAAGCGCCTGCTCGAACCGCACGAGGTCGCCGCTGCCGTGCTCTGGCTCAGCTCCGAGAACGCCTCTTATCTCAACGGCCATGCCCTCGTCCTTGATGGCGGCCTCAGCATTCAATAGGGAGGTCCCGGAGTAGCGGTCTGCCGCCCTCCGCCACCAGCCATGATCAACATCAAACAGATCGGCCACGCCGCCATAACCGTACCCAACGTAGAGGAATCGGTCGCCTTCTATGAGAGTATCGTCGGCCTGGAGGTGTCCGAGCGCAGCGACGGCGCCGTATTCCTGCGCTGCGACGAAGAACACCACTGCCTCGCGGTCTACCCGGGCGACGAGCGCAAGCTGCACCATCTCGGCCTCGAGGTTGTCGACGAGGCCGCGCTCGAAGCCGCGGGGGAAGCACTCGCCGCCCGCGGCTTCCAGCCGCTGGACAGGGACTACGCCGAACCGGGCCACGGCGCGGCCCTCTGCTTCGAGGACCCCGACGGCAACCGCGTCGAACTGTTTGAAGGAATGGAAAGGCTCGCAGCTCCGCTGCAGCCGCGTGAGATCCGCCCGCTCAGGTTCGGCCACATCACACTGCAGAGCATCGACCTCGAGACCACGGCCGACTTCTACACCGACGTCCTGGGCTTTCGCGTCTCAGATACGGCTGATGGCGCCGTCATCTGGCTTCGCTGCAACCAGGAACATCACGGCGTCGCCATCCTCAACGCCGGCCACGCCAAGGTCAACCATTACGCCTACGACCTGGCCGGCTGGGAAGATGTCAAGCGCATCTGCGACCACCTGTGGCGCAACGACGTACCGATCATCTACGGCCCCAGCCGCCACGGCCCCGGCCACAATATTTTCATCTATGTCCCCGATCCTGCCGGCAACATCATCGAGCTCACCACCGAGCTCGACCAGATCTGGGACGAGGAGAGGTACGTGCCGCTCGACTGGCCCAACGAGCCGCGCACTGTCGATGTCTGGCGCGGCCTGCCGGCGCCGCCCAACCTGATCGCCGGTGACGGCTACGACTTCAACGACTGGTCGGCCGGCTCGCCGGTGATCGGCGCCGGCTGGCACATCCTGCAGGCGGGTGACTTTACCGCCCTCGACCCAGCCGCGACGATCACGCCGCCGACAAGCGAACTCCCCGAGTTCAAGATCGACATCCCCCGCTTCACGCTCGGATTCGACAATCCGCTCGACCATGTCAAGGCGATCGTAACGGCAGACAAGCGCTTTGCATCCGGCGACGGCCTTTCGGTCTCGGTCGAAATGGCGGTCGACGTCCACGGCACCGAGGGCAACCCGTTCGGCGCCGACCCAGACGACCCCCGTCTCGCCTGCGCGGCCATCGCCTTGATCGACGACTCAACCGGCATGGTCATCAATTTCGAAATCTCCAACCGCCGCGTGATGGCATTGCGCGAGCTCTTCGCCGTCAACGCCCCCGGCGGCAGCGATGCCGTTGTCCCGATGGCCGACCCGGCAGTGACCGGCCTCGAGATAGAACCGGGCTCCTGGCACTGCTACGAGATCATTTACGATCCCGGCAGCGACGCCGTCCTCACCCCGGGCCCCGACCGCGCCGAGTGGTACGTCGACGGCGAGCTGGTCCACGAAGTCGACTGGGTGGCGACCGTCGACCCGCCGTCGGCCCCCATCGTCAAGCCGGCCCGCTTCACCGTCAACATGGCGATCTTCACCCTGCTCGACGACCTGCCCGACGGGCGCGGCGGCATCCTGCCCGGCCTCGACCCGGAGTACAAGCAGACTACCTTCGGCCAGGGCGTCAGCGCGCGCTGGCGCAACCTGCGCGTAAGCCAGGCCGGCGAACAGAAGCATCTGCGTTAATCGCCGTGGCGGCAGGGGAGTTCAACTTCCGACGACTGTACCCTTTGATTCGGTAGAACGGGACAAGCCAGGAGGAATTTTCGATGTCAAATGGAATCGCGCTCGGTAACGCATCCTACGGCTTCCGCGAATACACGGTGCCCGAGTTTTTCGCCGCATCGCGTGAGATCGGCCTGACGTCGGTTGAGATCGACTGCGGCTGGCTGCAAGAGGAGTCCCGCAACAAGATTGAGGTCGATGCCACCGCGCAGGACCTCGATGCGGTGCAGCGTATGGCCGAGGCGGCCGGCGTCAAGGTCACCGCCCTTGGCGGCGGGGCCGTAGTCGGGCTGTCCGGCGATGTGGCCGAGGACCGCTGCGACGAGCTGATGCGGGTGATCGATCACGCCGACGCGCTCGACGCCCGCGTGATTCGCGTCTTCACCGAGCACGATTTCACCCATTCCAAGCACTACGTCCTGCCGGCCGAACGGGTCACGGACGCGCTCTACGAGACGCTCAGCGCCGCCTTCAACAAGCTGGGCGAATACGCCGAGTCGAAGAACGTCGCGCTCGCGATCGAGAATCACGGCGGCACCTCCGCCACCGGCGCCGGCCTCAAACGGCTCCTCGATATGGTGCCCTACCGTTCAATTGGCGCATGCTACGATCCCGCCAACTACGCCTACAGCGGCTCGGACCCCTACGAGGCCCTGCTTGCCATCCAGGACAGGGTTGTCTACACGCACTGGAAGGATGTAGCCCGCCCGGCCTCTGGTGTCGAATACCGCGCCTTCGGCGAGGGCGAGATCGACTGGCAGCCGATCATCCGCCACCTGCTCGACTCCTTCGACGGCATCTGGGCAATCGAGTACGAGCGCAAAGTCGACAGCACGCTGGAGACCCTCAAAGAGGGCTCTTTGCTGAGCCGGGACAACCTTTTGGCGGCGATTGAGCAGGTGCAGGCAGGCTGAGCGCCGCTGCGGGCCGCTGCCGTTCGCCAATTCCTATTCGAGCCGAGGCCTCATCAGCTGAAAAAGACTGTAGCAATAACAGCCCCGATCAAGCTGATCGGGGCTGTTGAGCGTGCGCCTTATTGGCTTCATCCTCCAGCATCCCGTTACGCCTGCAACGTAGTAGACGTCGCTTTGTGCCGGGCGACTCGGAATGTCTTGCGCGAGGGGAGCCTGGCTACTCACTTGGCCATCCGTCAGGGATTTCGTTGGCGTCGAGCGCTTCTTGAATGGCCTTCGCCGCATCGTCGGTCACCCATTGGCTCCAAATGTCAGACTTACTCTTGAGCCACCACAGTGCGGCGTCATTGTTGGTGGCTCCGCTGTTTTTGTCAACCCAGCGGATTACTTCCTTATAGATTTCGGTTCTGAAGCCCCATGCTTTTAACACTTCGACAACGTCGGGTGCACCTACGATGACATCGGGATGGACGGCTACGAGCACGTCTGCGTCTTTGTAAGCGCAAGCTTTGTTCCCGGACCAGCACTCGTCGCTATAGATGGGCTCGTCGAGCCTGACCAAGTCCAAGAGAAGCGCCGGATCATTCGTGCCCCACTGGTAGCCGATCCAGGGTTCCTGCTTTTCATAGGCTCCGAAGAGGTCGGCGTTCAACGCTGAGCCGTCGCCTGGGTTGACGACATGTACATGTTCCTCCAGTTCGTAGCCAATGACCTGCGCGGCGTTAACCGCCTCGCACCCCCACCCGAGTGGGCAAGAGACCAGGCGCGCCTTTCCGCCGGTTTCCGCAGTAGCAAACAGCGCTTTGAACTTTTCATCCTTCAGGTCCTCGACGCTGTCAAGATCAGGATATTGCTCCTGGAGATATGCGGGTATAACGAAGGCAGACTGCCAGTCCTTTCCCAGGCTGACGCCGACCTCAACCACCTCATCGTTGGTCAGCGCCTCAATCCAGGCATCGTTCTGATTGGGCAGCCAGATTTCAAGGGTAACGTGCGTGTCGCCTTTGCGCAGACCCTGGAACAAGGGCAAGGTTGCGCCGAAGACTACATCAGTAGAGTAGCCATAGCCCTTTTCCACGATGTACTGGGCTATCCGGTTTTGAATCAGGGCGCTGGGCCAATTCAAATCGCTGAAAATAATTGTATCAATCGCAGGCGCGGGCGCAGTGTTCTCTTCCGCAACGGCATCCTCCGTCTGTCCGGACTGCGGCGAGGGTCCTGTATCTCCGCACGCGCCGAAGACGAAGACCGCGAGCAGCAGCATAAGAACAGGTAACCTCCTGGCCATAGTTTTCTCCTTTCTTTTGGCACTACTACGAAGGTCAGCCAGCAATAGTCGGTTCATCACGTTACATTTTGCACGGCTTGAACGACCAAATTCAATATAATATCAAACTATAGCACATGGAAGCCGAATGTTTTTGTGAGAGCAAGACCGTTTCGCACGCGCTGGAAATCCATTCCCTTGTGTTGAAGATTCACACGAATTGGCCGAACGCGACGTTGATTCCCATTTGTCTCAGGCTGGCGAACAGCCAGTGCATTTCACTTCTTGTTCAAATCGCTCTTGCCGGTCTCCTTCCGGTCGTCCGCCAAATTAGCTCTTATCAGTTGCACGGAGTCAGACCCACGCGCCTTCTGGGTCATGTTTCGCTTCCAAGCCATATGAACGCCACTCTTGTCTGTTGCCCTCCTATGCCTGAGCAGCAACTTTCGGGCCGCGTTACCGTTCAATTCGCTGAGCTGCCGCTCAACCATGGCGTCTCGACGCGCCACGCGCGCGACAGCGCACTGAGTCGGACAGCGGTAGCGACCAGTTCGGCGGTCCCGGCGAGATTGTTCATCTGATTCGGTTCGTCGCTCAGGTCAAAGAAGAGGGGCGGCCTTTCTGCGGCTACCCCCCACCGATCGAAGCGGCCGCGCGCGCGAACTGCAAGGCGATGGCATAGCCGTGCGCGTTGAAGAATCGGGGGCCTCGCCGAAGCGGGGCCCGATGTTGGCTTAGGGCATGTGCGAGAAGATGACCGGGTAAGCCTGTTCTGCTGCAGGTAGGTAGATATCGGTCGGCAGCTTCACTCCGTCGTGCATCGGCGGCGGGAAGTCCCACATGCAGCGAACGCCGTCTGTCACGGGTCCTTCGTCCTGAGTGCGGTCAGTGGGTTCCGGTCGGCAAGCCGCCGGACGGGCCGCGAGCACTGGCTATTTCGAAGGCGGTGCGGGCTGTTTCGTATATACATTCCCCGCGAGCAAGGGAACAGGCTGGAACAGTTTCGACACGGTTACAAAGTGAATACCCCGCTCCCGCAGCGCCGCGATGATTGTGGGAACGGCGGCGACGGTTGTCTTGTGAATATCGTGCGCAAGGATGATCGCCCCGGCCGGCGATTCGATGATTCTGGCTGCCACAACGTCAGCATCGCGATCTTTCCAGTCCAGCGGATCAACGCTCCAGAATATGATGGGCAGACCTGCGACCGCCACGACTCGGTCATTGTAGGCGCCGTAAGGGGGCCGGAGGTGCTGCGTCGGTTCGCCGATAATGAGGGTGACGATTTCGTCGGTCTGCTGAATCTGTTGCCTGACCAGGTCATCGGACAGTTGGGTCAGATTGGGGTGGTCCCAGGTATGATTTCCGATCTCGTGACCTTCCGCATGCATGCGGATTACCGTTTCAGATTGGATGCGGGCTGACTTTCCAAGGATGAAGAAAGTCGCCTGGGCGCCGTGTTCTTTGAGAATGTCCAAGAGGCCCTCGGTATAGACCGAAGGGCCGTCATCGAAAGTCAGCGCCACGCAGGCGACTTCGTAGCAGTTGATGTCCTCCTCGGCCGCCGCAACCGCGTGGAACATATTTGCCCATCTCGTCTCTTTGAGGCTCAATCCGGTTACCGGCTGATCCGTTGCAAAGCCGGTTCGGGCAAAAGCCAAGCCACCCACACTGGGGCTTGCATCGGCAAGGATCCAGTTTTTGTCGCCTGACTGTCCAGCCAGGCTTTCAGTTTTCGCCTGCCCCGTTTCCTCGTCCGCCTCAATGCCCAACAGCTGCCGAATCTCCGGCTTGAGCAGGTCCGCCAGCCCGGTTGTCGGCACCGCGATCTCCACGATCCCTTCTGCTCCGGCGGCAACCTGGTACTTGTCGAACATGATCGCCACCGTGCCGTCGTCACGGACCAGAATGTTGTCGAAATTTTCCGCCGTCGGCGTTGTGCCATCCTCGATCCAGTCCATGTCGCTCAGAAGAGCCTCATCGCGGAGCTGTTCTGAAAGCGCCTCCCTCGACAGGCTGGAAAGTCGCTCCAAATAACTCTCATCCACAAAGAGGTCGGGGATCGCCAGTTCCGCACCGCTGCGACGATCGAAGATGAAGCCGATTACATAGCGGTAGCCCGTTCCGCCGGTATCAATCGACCGTTCCAGGTCGAAGAAGATCAGGCTTTCGTTGGCGACAGACACGTCAAAACTCTGACGATAATGGGTGATAAATGTGGCAGCCTCTTTGCCGGTTTCTTTTTTGTACTCCTGGTAACTCTCCTCGGTCTCCGCGGCAATTAAGCGGTACTCTTCAATGAATTCCTGCGCAACCGCCTCCATGCGCGTGTTGATCGTCTCCTGTTCCGTTACCGGAATGGAAACGTGGAGCAGAGAGCGGCCTTCATGCTCGATCTCCTCTATCGTATAGACCCAGACATTCGTGTACTTGGAGGGATCGAATGCTGTAGTGTGTGTGGGGGCCACAGCGGCTTCGTGTGCTCCCTTCAGCGCCGCTTCACCGCTTTCGGGAGGTAGGGGAATCAGCTGGCAAGCACCTGGCATAAACGAGAGGGCAAGGAGGAATCCAATGGCCGAGCGAGTAATTCGGTTCACTTTTCTATAACTCCTGACCGTATCGAAGAGTGGAGTGCAGGAAGATCAAAGCGTTACGGGCTGGGTTGTTCGTGACGATCAGCGCCATGGTATTGGTTACGATTCCTCGTGCATTTCCACTCTCGCACCTCGACTAAAGGCGGCCTTGAAAGCGGCACCTGAAACCGCTTCGCTACTCCGGCGCGGCGGGCTGGCGGCGGTAAATCCGGCCCGATTCCAGCGTGTGCGGCCCCAGCAGATCGGTGACGGTGACGAAGTGAATTCCCTTGCTCTTCAGCGAGGCGATGATTGACGGCACAGCCTCAACCGTTGTCCCTGTGAATATCGTGCGCGAGGATGATTGCTCCCGCCGGCGAAGCGATGATTCGTGCAGCCACAACCTCCGAATCGCGGTCCTTCCAGTCGAGCGGGTCCACGCTCCAAAGTATGACCGGCATGTCGGTTACCGCCAGAACGTATTCGTTGTAGGCGGCGTAGGGCGGGCGCATGTGTTGCGGCGTCTCGCCTATGATCTGGCTGATGATACTATCGGTCAGACGGATCTGCTCGCGGATCTCTTCCGGAGACAGATAGGTGAGATTCGGATGGTTCCAGGTGTGATTGCCGATCTGGTGGCCTTCCCGGTCCATCCGCCGGATCGTCTCGGAGTGAATCTTGGCCGACTGCCCGACTACGAAGAAGGTCGCCTTTACACCATGCTCCTTGAGAATGTCGAGCAGGCCGTCGGTGTAGATGGAAGGACCGTCATCGAAGGTCAGGGCTACACACAGCACTTCCAGGCAGTTCGGGCCATCATCCCGGGCTGCTGGCGACTGCCGCGCCAGGGCCGCAGATGCGTCAAACGCCAGATCCTGGTCGCGGGTGGAAGGGGCCGCGGGGCGCTTCAAAGGGATAAGCTGCCAGATTTCGGGCCGCAGATAGTCGGCGAGCTCGTAGGCTGCGATTTCCACCTCTAAGGGGCCGTCTACGCCTGGGCCCACCTGGTTTTCGTCGAATCTGACCAGGATGAAGCCGTCTTCGCGAAAGAGGATGTCATCGAAGTTGACCTGCGTTGGCGCTGTGCCCTGTTGGATCCATTTGAAGGACTGTCTCAGCGACTCGTTACGCGCTTCTTCGGAGCCAAACTCTACCTGCGTGACATTGACCAGCACGCGATTTACGAGTTCGGCCCTGGCCAGGTCAGAGAGGCGGTCCAAGTAGCTCCGATCGGTGAAGAGGTCGGAGGTGAGCAACTCCTGGCCAGAGTTGCGGTCGAAGGCGAAGCCCTGCACCGTCTGATTGCTAAGGCCACCGATGTAGCGGGAGCGCGTTACGACGAAATATACGACATCGGCGTTGGCGACCGAAACGTCAAAGTGCTGATGGAAGTGGGTGACAAGCGTTGGCGACTCCTGCCCCGTTTTGTCCTTGTGCTCCTGGAAGGCGGTCTCGATCTCGGCCGCTGTGGTGCGAAACTCATTGATGAAGTCGTGCGCCAACTGCTGCATGCGGGCGCTGATTGCTTCATGCTCGGTCACTGGGTAGGAGACATGGAGCAGCGACCGGCCGTCGTTTTCGTTCTCTGCGACCGTACGAGCGAAGACGTTGTCGTACTTGGACAGCTCGGTTGAAGGCCTGTTTTGTGGCGGCGCCGCGGATGCGGGCCCTATTGCTGGCGCGGGCCAGTAGTCGACGGAACTGTCCGTAATTGGCTGACAGGCCGTCAATACAAGCGCGGCGGCCAGGATGAGCCCTGCTGGAAATGTTTCCGATCGTATCATCTGACTGGAGCTCCCAGGGGGGCACTGGAAAGTTGTTGGGTTCGCTTCGTGTTCTGCGAAAAGCCTTACCGCGCCAGCGGCCGTCCGGCAGTTTGAGCGTCAGCTGGCCAATGGAAGTCGGGAGGCCCACAACGGTTTTACTCACTCTGCATGTTCAGACTGGCAAATCGGCAATAAAGTTCCAATGCGCGCGTTCCGGAAGGGTCCCGGAACTGCGGAACGCGGCACGACAACTGGAATTCAGATCTGGCGAACTGACGCAAAAGGAGGGGCCGTGCCAGGAGGTCAGATTTGACGCGGCGGTGCAGTGAGTTTAAGATCTCGTGGAGGTTGAGCAGCGTTAGTCGCGAGTGTCAAGCGACCTGCAGCGGCAATGGGGGTCTCTGCCATTGGCGCCCAGACCGCGACGATCAAAGGAAGGAGAGATCTGTGATCCGTAAAGCATTTGTGATGTCGGTGAATCCCGACCAGCATGGGGAGTACGAGAGGCGCCACAGACCAATCTGGCCCGAGCTCGAGGCCGTTCTGAAGGCCCACGGCGTCAGCAACTACTCTATCTTCCTAGATGCCGATACCCACACGTTATTCGCCTATGCCGAGATCGAAGACGAGGCGCGGTGGGCCAGCATCGCCGACGAGGAGATCTGCAAGAAGTGGTGGCGCCACATGAAAAACATCATGCCCTCTAACCCGGACAACAGCCCGATCGCCAAAGACCTGCGCGAGGTCTTCCACATCGACTGATCGCGGGGCCGCAGAAGTTCTCCGGTCGCGACGCTTTTATTGCGGGCGGCCAAGGACGCCTTGCACTGTCGCGCCGCCTGGGAGGGTCACATTGTATGACGCCGGCGACGGGGCGGATTGTGGCGCTACAGAGATGGGCGCAGGCGTCTGCATGCCGGCCGGCGTCAAGCAGTAACGCTCGCCCGGCTCCGTCCCAAAGTGGAGTAGCTCACCATCCAGCTCTTGCGCAGCGCCATCCTCGCGGCTCAGTATGCAGGTGGTTCGCCAGGGATTGCGCAGCCTGCACGCCTCCCCCCGCCGCGATTCGATCTCGACAGACAGGATTTCGCCGTCCCGCATGGCCGAACTGACCACAAAGCCGCCGCGCGTCAGCAGGCGGAAAGAGGCGTTCCACTCCTTGGGCCAGGCGGGGAACAGGCTGATGACCTCGGGCTGGCCGGGCCGTGCAGAAACACCTTGCAAAACGCCTTCCTGCAAGAGGAAACTGATACATCCCAGCGGTTCGATCGAATGGGCCTGGTTCTCGATCTCTCCATGTCCTTCGAACAGGCTCCAGCCGTTTTCCAATGCCCCAAACGCCGCGTAGTAAGCTGCCAGTATTGCCGGCAGTTCCTCCCCGCGACCGGCTCTCACCGACGCGATCGGCGTGCGAATCGCGGTGTTGCAGGCGTCCCCTCGCAGGATCGAGTTCATGCGCGGCGCCAGGTCGAGCAGTTTCTGCACAATGGCGTCCGTCGCCGGCTGGCGGGTCTCCAGGGTCCAGTCCTCAAATGGAAAGACCGGCGCCAACCAGACGTCTTCCGGGTTTTGCTGACCGTTTACAACACCCAGCAGTCCCGCGGCCCAGAGATCCTCCGCCAGCACGCCTCCCGTAAGCGCCTGCGCCCGCGGGTCGGATCCCATCGGGTAGGGAGTCAATTCGTCCAACATCTCCTGCCACGCCCGCCGTAAGGCCGCGTCCGCATCGAGCGTTCCGGCCGCGGCAATCGCAATCGGCGCCGCACCGCGTATCGCCGCCAGGTCCCAAATGCCATCGTCCGCGCCCCAGAAGTCCTCGTGCTGGTTCAGCTCGTGCAGGTGTAGGTTGCCGTCTTCGCCGCGCACCGCCAGGCCGCGATAAAACTCGACCGTGCCCCGCAACAACGGGTATGCCACTGTGCGCAGCCAGTCGACGTCGCCGCTGTAACGATAGCGCCACCACGCCAGCAACGCCAGCTCGCAGGCGGTCGTGGCCAGGTGGCTGATCCAGGAGACACGGCTGTCCGTACGCCCTTGAAGCGGGTAGAGTTGTGTAAGCAGATGGTGCTCGTAGCGGCACAGATCCCGCAACCGCGTGGACAGGGCCTCGGCGGGCTGATGGCCCAGAAAAACCGCCCGAAACTCCTCGACCAGCGCATCCGGCAGTTCAACCGGCCCGTCGAACGGTGTCGTCTCCGGATAGAAGACGCCGGCGACGCCCCACCGCTGCGCCGCGGCAGTGCTGCATGAGTCCAGCTGGCTGGCGTACATGCGGAAAAACGGCTCGCAAAGGTCGTCGGCATCCGCGGCCATCAGCGCATAGTAATGCATCTCCATCGTCCAGACCCAGTACTGGGCGCCCCAATTCCTTTTGTCGCCGTCGGTCGTGAAGATCGACCCATTCCACTTGGGCGGGAAAGCCCCGCGCGAGCTGCTGGCCATGTAGTAAAGATGTAATGTTCGCACGCGTTCCATGAAATCGGCCACGCCATCCTCGCTGTGCAGATGGAGAAATGTACGCGCCCAGAACTCTTTCCACCAGCGCAGGTGGTTCGATCGCAGAGTCGGCAATCCTTCCCTCCGGGCCGCCTCGACCTGTGCCAGCGCCTTCTTACCAACGTCCTCTTCACGCGACCAGGAGACTGCCGAAGAAAAGAGCAGCGTGCACATTCCGGAAGCCGCGGGAACGACCAGTGTGCGGCGGCCCGGGGAGGAACCGGCTACATCCAGCCTGGCCCCGTCTCCGCCCGCACTGACCGCCGACGCGCAGTAATGGTCGCCCTCGCTGAACTGCTGGGCCAGCGTCAGGCGATCGCTGCATTCTCCATCCGTTATGGAGGAGTGCTCCGCGAAGGAGTAGGCCGCCAGGTGATTGCCGGTACGCACCTCCGGCGGACGCCACATCGACAGGGCCACACGGACCGGTTGCGGTTCGGCTCGCCCATCCCCGATTTCCACAACGAGAACATCTGTCGGCTCCGAGAGATCCTCAGATGCTGCCACAAAGCAGCGCGCCGTTACCCCGTCACCGTGGATCGTACATTCCGCCTCGTAGAGCGAAAGACGCTGGCTGAAGTCCGGCGCGGCGCCGGCGAAGGGGGCGCCGCCCACCTCCACCGTCACCTGCGCGCACGCGCTGCAGTGGTCGGCAGGGTCGGCATAGTCGCCAGCATGGCTCTTGTTCACCGAAAAGAGGTCGCTGCGGTTGATCTGGAAGTGAATCGCGCCCGGCGATGTCCACACCATCGTGCCTGTGCGTCCATTGCCGATGGGCTGCCCCCGTACCGGATGCTCGACCGGCTGCTCGTAAATCAGGTCGGCGCGCCCGATCAGGGCGCGGTAGTCGACTTCAAACATTGTCTGGGTCCTCCAGGGTAGGATAGAACGGCAGCGGCCATCTGTTGGGATAGACGCCGGTGATTTCGTCTCCTTGCCAGGCGAACTGAAAACGATCACCGTTAGGCATTGTCTCGGCTGTGCGGCGAGGCGGCAGCTCGTAGCCCAGCTCGAACGCCTTCCCGGCTTGCAGCGCCTCGCTTGGAACGAAAGCGAAATCGCCGATCAGGCGCAGAGGGTATGGCTGGCCGTCGACGGAGAGCCGCAAAGTCTCCCGCGGCGCCCAGCCGGGCACCCGCACCAGGAGATTGTCCGGTACGTGCGGGCGTACGGTAACCGTAGCGGCCCCCTTGTGCCTGCGGGAAACGATCTCTACCTTGTCGTCGGTGTAGTTGAAGTGCAGGTAGACGACCAGGCCCGCCTCAGCACGGGTGCAGATATGCTGGCGAACAGCGCAGAGCGTATGCACGATTTCGGCTGTGCCGCTCGGATTGTAGCCTTTGCCGGCATGGGGATAGCGATTGGCCCCCCATCCGCCCAGCTGTTTGGCGGATATGCAGCCATCGGCACTGTTCCCCAGGTCCGCCTCGGTCGACTGACCGGGGAAGATACGCGCCCGCAACAGCCGCTCGACATCATCGAAGAGTTCGGCGCGGCCCGTATGGAGCGCGAGCCACAGGGCCAGCCGCACCGCCGCGCCGGTCGACTCGGTATTGGCCAGAGGATTGCCCGACTCATCTGGAAATCGTAACTGGCCCAGATCGTGCGCGACCCATCCGCACTCGTTGACCAGCTCAGGGATCGCCCGGCGGTAGGTGCGCGAAACGGCATCTACATACTGATGCTGGTGCGTCAGCAGCCCGAATTGCAACAACCCGCACATCGTATAGAGAAAGGACTGGCGGTCGCCCTGATTGCCTTTGGACGCAAGCGCCCCGGGAATGGAGCCGTCGCCGGTTGTGGAATGGGCAAGGTGATAGTCCGCCAGCCGCTGCGCCAGGACCAGCGCCAGCTCATCTCCGGTCGACCTGTAGTACCAGACCAGCGCCTCGATCGAACGTCCGTGGGAAACGGTCAGATCAGGTCCGTTGGCGTGCGTGAACACCTCGTCAAACGAGTCTTCGTCGGTTACCGTGAAATGTCGGGCGTAGTCGAATTTCAGCGGGTCCCACCTGCCATCAGCCCGCACACAGCGGGTCAAAGTCTCGACATAGCGGTGGCCGGCCTCCCGCGCCCAGCGGCTGTTCCTGTACTGAACGAGCGCATTGAAGGTCAGAATGCCCTCGCGCACCGAGTGCAGCTCGAAACTGGGCGCGAGCCAGTCCAGGCCGGGAGGCACGAATAGCAGCCCGTCCGGGTTGTCGCAGAGCCAGTGCAGGTTGCGCAGCATCGCGCCTTCGACATGGCCGGGGATGACAAATCCGGTCGCGTCTTCCAGGCGCAGAAGGGCATCCCACAGGCGCGCCAGGTCGTGCGTGATCAGCCAGCTACCGGTTGGCAGGTAATCCCTTTCCGGATCGAGCCAGCCCAGCAGGTGCCGTCCCCCCAGCTCCATCGACTCTCGCAATATGTCATGCATCCGCGCATCTCCAGGGCGTCTTTCCGACCCAGCACTCGGCTTTCAGGGGGCAGCCTTTTCCTGGTGACTGAGCAGGATCGACAGTTTGACCGGGACTGCAGCAACGAAGCCAACCTACCTAAATCAGATGTGGGCCCGGCCGGCAGGATGTCGAAGCCTACACGATGATGATAATCCTCCAGGGCAGCACAGTTTGAAGGAGGCGACTGCCGTCAATCGTCGATAGCTATTCGCTGCAGCAGTCGCTGCTCCCTCTCTGACAGCGTATTCCACAGAGAGCGGGCGATCGGATAGGTGTCCCTGCGTCGCCGGCAGAACCATGGCCGCATGAAGCTGATCACGGCGACAACGCGCGGCGTATCGGTCAGATTTGGCGAGCCGCGGTGCAGGCAACGTGGATCACGGATCAAAACGTCCCCCGCCTCCATCAGCAGCGAATTCAATGGAATTTCTCCCGAGGCAACGCGGGCCAGCGCCGCTGTCCGGGGCAGCAGGTGCGTTCCCTCGGCCACCTGAAACGGCCCGCGTTCCTGCGTCACGTCGACGAACGGCCAGTTTACGGCCAATAGCTCCGGCGGCAGGACCAAGTCGGGCTGTTCTGGAAAGAGCGGCTGTAAATCGGCATGAACTTCCTGGTAACTTGAACCTTTAAAAGGTGTGTCCGTAGCATAGTGGTCGACAACCATCTGCTCGCCCAGGATTCCCTCGGCGATGGCGTGAATGGTGTCGTCATTGAAGATAGCAGGATGGTAGAAGGGAGGACGGAAAGGCAGGGGAATGAAGTGGCGGTGAGGCCCCCGGTTCGGGTTGTCCGCGTTCTCTTCCAAGTACGCCTCTGCTATCGGTTCAAACGCCACCCGGCACGCCTCTACCACATCCAAGGGGAAATGGCGGCGCAGAATACAGTAGCCCTTCTGCCTGATCTCTTGAATGCAACCCTGTACGTCTTCGGGAGCCACGATCGTATTCTCGCATTGTGGGCTGTATCGCGTATGGATCAGCAGGGCGACAAACAATGCGCCGACGTCCTGTCATCTCTATTTGGCTGCGATGCAGAGATGTGAGCCAGGCATTGGGGGCGTCGCCACGCTTTTTTGAGGGGTTATCCCTTCACCGCTCCCAGGGTCAGGCCCCTGATGAAGTAGCGTTGTACGAACGGATAGACCAGCATGATCGGGACCGAGCCGATCATGACCATGGCTGCGGCAAGCGCTTCCGGGGTGGCATCCTTGAGAAAGGTGAGGTCATCCTTCCCGTGGAAAAGCGAGCTCATCAACGTCCCCTGCAACCTTTGCTGCGTCACCTGGTTATAGAGGTAGCTCTGCAGCGGCCACTGGTCTGCATGCCGCAGATAGATGATGCCATCGAACCAGGAGTTCCAATGCGTGACCGCCGCAAACAGGCCAACGGTCGCCATCGAAGGCAGCGACAGAGGCAGAAAAATGCGTACCAGGATCTGGAGATGATTGGCGCCGTCCATCAGCGCCGATTCGGACAGCTCCCTGGGAATCCCGCGGAAGAAGTTGATGATCAGAATGGCAAAGAATATATTGAGGGCGACCGGCAGAACCAGCACGGCAAAATGGTCGAGCAGGCCCAGGCTCTTGTAGGCGAGGTAGGTCGGGATTAACCCGCCATGAAACAAGAGCCCAAAGACCATGATAATCTTGAAAACCGTGCGCCCCGGAATGTGAAGATGGTCCTGCGACAACGGGTACGCGGTGAGCGCGATCACCGCCAGATTGAGGGTAACGCCGACCGTGACGCGGGCGACCGAGACGCCGAACGCGCCAAGAAATGACTTCTCCCTCATCAAGAATGCGTAGTTGTCAATGTTGAATCCGACCGGCCAAAGCCCTACCTGATTTGTTTTCACCGCATGCGCGCTGCTGAATGACTTGGCGATTACGGCGACAAAAGGGAATATGCACGCCAACACGAGCAGTGCCGTGACGAGCCAGATGATGGCATTGGCGATGACATCGCCTATGCGCCGTTCCTCAACCATCGCCTTTCCTCCCCGTAGAGCCTTCGCCCATGCATGCAAGCAGCCACTCAACAACCGGAATGGGACTGCCGCGCGCTAGAAAATGCGATAATTCGCGTACCTGTCCGCAAGCCAATACGACAGCCAGACAAGGATAAATCCGACCACCGACCTGAACATGCCGACAGCCGTGCCCAGGCTGAACTCGCCTGTCAGCAGGCCGACCCGGTATACGTAGGTGTCGAGAATTTCACCGGTCGAGTACACAATCGGGTTAATGAACACCAGGATCTGTTCAAATCCTGCATTGAGGACGTGGCCAAGGCTGAGACAGGCCAGCAGCGCGATGATCGGGGCGATGCCGGGGATGCTCACATGTCTGAGGCGCGCCCAGCGGCCGGCGCCGTCCACCGCGGCCGCCTCGTATGTCTCAGGATTTATCCCGGTCAGCGCGGCCAGATAGATCACCGCGCCCCATCCAAACTCCTTCCACGTCTCCAGGCCGATCATCGTGTAGGGAAACACCCTGGGGTCTCCCAGAAAACTGATCGTCGTGAAGCCAAGCGACTCGATGGCCCGGTTTACGATGCCGGAGCGGTTCAGGATCTCAACCATCACGCCGCCGATCAGCACCCAGGACAGGAAATGGGGCAAGGTTGTCGTCGTCTGCGCAACCCGCTTGAAGACCGAGCTTCGCACCTCGTTGATCGTCAGCGCAAACGCCAGCGCAATTATCTGGCCCAGGACGATCTTCCCCAGGGCGATGCCGAGCGTATTTCGTATGACATTGTAGGCGTCCGGTCCCTCGAAGAACCGCCGGAAGTTCTCCAGACCAACGAACGGCGACCCCATCACGCCCTTGAACGCGCTGTACTTCACAAAGGCGATCGACAGCCCCCAGAGGGGATACAGGTGAAACAGGATGAGAAGAATGGCCGCCGGCGCCAGCATGGCGTAGATCATCCAATGCTGCCGCCAAACCACTTGAAAAGGAGGTTTCTGCTCAGTATACCCCTCAGAGAGCGCGATGGCCCCGGGCGATGACCCAGTGAGAGAACTCTCGCCAGCCATGCTGACCTGTCACTTTCGCCAGGCTACCTGGCCAACCACGTATTTGACACTGACAAGGGGAAGTGGACTCCAGGGTGAAGCCACTTCCCCCTGATTGCGCACACTCCTGGTCCTGCCGGCTTGAAGTAAGAGCGGAACTACACGGCCAGCACGTTTGCTGCGCGCGCAGTGTAGTTCGGCACGACGGCCAGCCTGGCCGCTAGGAATCCTTATACGACTCGTACCAGGCGTTGACGTCCTCGGCAACCTCATCGCCGCCAAGCTCGTGCCACCTGCTCACGTACTCTTCGAATGCGTCAAGGGGCTTCAGACCGAGAACCATCGACAGATAGAACTCGTCTTCCATCTTCCGCAGATCGGGCAGCAGCTCGTTCATCCGCGCTGTGTTGACTCCAAGAAACTCGTTCTCAATCTCGTATTCGGCTTCTTCGAACACCTGGGCGTATGCCACCTCCTGCCGCGCCAGCCCTGGGTCGCTAATGAAGTACTTCTCGACTTTGGACAACTCCGAGGGATCCATCTTGCGCAACCTCTGCCTGTTCAGGTCGGCGTGGCGCTGATAACCGGGGTATGTCGCGTGGTGGAAGCCGACGTCCCTGAACGAGGAGCCGGTCTGCCACTCGAGCAGCGTGATCTCGCAATTCTCGTCCCACTCCCAGTCGTAGCCCTGCTGAAAGAGGCCATCATTCCCCATGTCATTGAGCGGGCCGTAGGCGTCGTGCTTCGTCGGGCCGTTTACGTGCAGCTCCCGCTGGTGGTTCAGCTGGTGAATCAGCGCTTCGACCTTGATGTCCTCCAGGTCGTGGCGGAAAACCCAGGCGTGGAACACAGGGCTGGTCCATTTGCGGCCGCGTTCGCCGGTCGGGCCGGTAGGCAGGGGCATCGTCTTAAATTCACCCTCCACCTTCTTTTCGATCTCGACGATGCGCGACGTGCCCCACATCGGCATCGTGACGATGCCGGCATTGTCGTCGGCTGCCGTGTTCAGCCCCGTCGCCCAGTCCAGCGTATGGAAATCGGGGTCCATCAGACCATCGCTGTACCAGCCGTTGAGGAGCTCCAACACATCCTTGTTGGTATCGGTAAGGCTGTCGTAGACCAGCTTGCCGTCACCGTAGTCGCGCCACAGACCGGGCATCACACGGTAGGCGCCGAAAATCTTGGTGAAGTCGTGCGCCCAGGAAAAGAGGCTCTTTTGGGCGGTGATGCCGTAGGCGCAAAGCCCCTCTTCGTTGAAGGCGTGCAGTGTCTTGTCCCAGCCTTCGACGCTGTCCGGCATCGGCATGTCCAGCTGCTCCAACCAGTCGTTGCGAATCCAGCTGATCGTGCAGAAGACCTTGTCCGTGATCCCGAGGTCCAGGCCGTACAACTCCTGCCGGTTGTTGCGGAAGCAGTGGATCCAGTTCTTTCCTTCCGGATAGCGATGGACCTCGAGCGAGAGCGGCGACGCCGTGGCCTCCCAGATATCCTTGATCTCTTTCAGCGCGCCCTCGTCAATCAGCTTGTTGAACATAGGGTCCTGAAGGTTGATCATGTCGGGCATCGTGCCCGCGGCGATGTCGGCCTGCAGCTTCTGCCGACGCAGCTCGCCGTCAGCCATCCAATGGATGTTGAACTTGATCCCCATCTCTTCCAAATAAAAGTTGTAGTAGGGGTTGTCGGTGGCATCGTAGCCCGGCGCGAAGGTGGGCCAGGCGTTAAAGGGGACGGAAATTTCCACGACCGGATCATACTTGATTGGAGCGGGCGGCCAGCCCGACACCCAGTCCTGCACACAATCAGAACCGGCGGTTACCACGCCCTCGCTTACCGCTTCAGGGGCTGCCGGTTCAGGGGCGCCGCAGGCCGCGGCGGCCATCGCCCCTGTTGCAATCGCCGTTGCCCGCAAAAAGTCTCGTCGACTCAGCTTTCCGTTCTTCATCGCATTGCTCCTTGACACTGTCGTAGGGAAGTCTACGAATTCCAAAGAACGATTCCGCGCTCGTACCCGGGCCTCACGATGATGATTGGTCTTTTGCCTTGCCACCTCCTTTCAACTCTCGGCGATCGGTGCGGGACGCCTGTCCAAGCCGGCTTTCAAAGCTGACTAAGGTTCAGGGGTTGCGCTGCACCGAAAGTCGTCACTTCCCTGCGGACTCCGGCCAATACTGTAGGGTACGCAGCCGCGTGTGTCCTTCTGGGGACAAAAAAGTATTGGAACACAACTGACCACTTCAAGAATATTATATGTCCTGTTTTTCTCCTTTGGCAAATGCCTCTAATTCGACCCGTGTCGGCAGGCCGTCGATCACGCCCAGGCGGGTCGCGGTATAGGCCCCTGCGTAGGTGGCACGACGCACTGCCTCGCGCAGCGAATGCCCCTCGCCGAGGGCGACCGCCAGCGCGGCATTGAAGCTGTCACCCGCCCCTGTTACGTCCAGCGCCCTCACCGGGACCGCCGCGACCTCTTCGATCTCGCTCGCGGTCACGATGATCGCCCCTTCTTCGCCGCGGGTGACCACGATTCGGTTGACGCCCAACTCCAGCAGCCTGATCGCGAGGTCAAGAGTTGGCGTCGGGTCGTCGGGAAGCAGGCCGAGCAGGATGCGCGTCTCGCTTTCGTTGGGCGTCAGAACGTCGACGTTTGCAAGGAGGCTTGGATCAACGGTCTGCCCGGGGGCCGGATTCAGGATGGTCATGGCGCCGTGTTTCCTGCCGAGCTCGAGGCCGCGCGCCATCGATTCCAGGGGCACCTCGAACTGGGCCATGACGATGTCGCTACGGGCGATGAGAGACTCGGCCGCTTCCACGTGGCGCGGGGCCATCTGCATATTCGCGCCCAGGTGCCCAACAATCCAGTTGTCGCCGGAGGGCAACAGGGTGACCAGGCCGACGCCTGTGTTAATGTCGGGGATGCGGTGAAGGTGCGCGGTCGAGATGCCCTCGCCTTCGAAGAGCGGGCCGGCCATCTCCGCGAACAGGTCGTCCCCCACGCACGCTACCAGCTCAACGTGCGCGCCAAGCCGCGCGGCGGCGATGGCCTGGTTGGCGCCCTTGCCGCCCGGACCCATGTCGAACAGGTCGCCGATCAGCCCTTCGCCGACAACCGGCTTGCGCGGAACGCGCACCGTCAGACCTGCCACGAAGCTGCCGATTACCACGATGTCAGGCATGGGCAATCCTCCATGTGAGCGGGACGCGGTCGAAACCTGGTTGAGGCTGTTATGTGGGTTTTCGAGTCTATCTGCGGACTAAAATGTTGACCAATTTCTATCATACGCCGGGGCGCTCGTCAACACGCCGAATTGGAGGCAAGTTTCGCCGAGCGCAATCTTGGTTCGGGACGCTGCGGGCTGCGCTCGCGTTTGCTCGATGCCAAAGGACGGCCGTTGGCGAAACCTTGTCCGCCACCCGGAATTTACGTATACTTTGCTTGCGATCGGATCCGCCGCCGCTCCTCACGACAGGAGGCGAACAGGATGAACAGAATATACCAGTACGCTGGACTCGGCCGGGCCAAAGAAACCGGCCTCAGCGTGGAACAATGCACCCGGCAGATCCAGCGCATCGCCTATGTCGAAGAAAGGCTCATGTTCCTGCAGGCCGTGCACATCGTCACGACGCCGCAGCGGGACCTGAAGGCGCTGCTGTCGCGTTTGCAGTACGAAGACGGCCTCCATTCCGACCGGCTGAAGACTCGCCTCACAGAACTGCGTATTTCGCAGGGCAGGAGCCATCGCATGCCAGACGAGCGGCTCAAGCTACTCTTCGATGAAGCGATGTTTTCAGCCGGAAGCGTCGAGCTGCTCGCCGCGTTGGCCAAGGTGTTCAAGCCCGCACTATTGGAGGCTTACCGCAACTACCTGGCCCAGACAAATGGCCTGGCGGACTATGAATCGGTGCGGTTGATGCGGAATTTCGTCGCTGAGGAGGACGAGAGTCTGCGTCTGCTCGATGCCGCCTACGGCGAAGTTGTGAATTCGGCCGCGAAAGAGGCGGAGGCGGAGCGCTGGGCAGGCAGCCTGCAAAGGATGTTGCACGCCGCCGGCGGGATTGGTGGGGAAATGGAAATCGATGAAGGGGCCGCGACCGTAGGGCCCGAGCGTAGCCGCGGGGTCGAATTTCGCGTCGCGCGCAAACCGGAGCGTGACGATACGTTCCCTAACGTGTGGGACATTGTCCACGTCGACGAAGACCGCATTCCGGAACGGTTCGTTCAGATGATAGCCACCCGGTTGGGCGAGCTCACCATCGCAGAAGCGCTGGCGATCGTCTTGTGGGACGTGAAAGGGCAGCCCTGGTCCTTCTACGCGGCGATTTCCCGCCATATGTGGGACGAGATGCGCCACTCTTTGTTCGGTGAGGCTGCCGCGGAGCATGTCTATGGCGACCGCGGCGTGATGCCTCTGCGCGATTTTGAGATCGAATACCTGTTCAAGATGTCGCCGCTCGAGCTCTACGCCATGTTGGGGATCGGCGTCGAAGCCGCCCTGATGAAATATCCGCCCGGCAAGCGCGCCGAGTACGAGTTCTGCCGCGACTTGGCACGCCATCCGCTGATGACAACACTTCAGGATTTCGACTGGGCGGACGAAGTTGAACACGTGAATATCGCCCGCCGGCAGCTGAAGGAGTGGTACTCAGGCAGCAGCGACGATCTGATCGCGCTGGCAGAGAAGGGTATGGAGTTCCGCGCCCAAACGCGCCGGCTTCATTCTCCGTCTCCGATGCCCGTTCTGTCCGCCAGGCCGGGACAGGGCGCCGGCTGACATACGGGTAAGCGAAGTACAAGCAGATACAGTTGCATCAGGGCCGGTCAGCGGGTCCCTCTGTCAACCAGATTGAGCGAGCCGCGCCGGTCGAGCGCCTGCCCGCCGCGTCGCGGCAGAGGCCGTAAACAGGTACAAGGCCGGTTGCATTTTTGGCGAATATCCTTAAACTGTAACTGGAAATGGTGCTGTCGCACCGTCAATGAAACCGCGTAGTCGCCGCACGACAACTGTCAGGGGGAATCGAACACGTGAGAACCAATTGGGTGCGCGAGCGACTGCTCGCCGGCAAGCCGACCGCAGGCTGTTTCATGGGCATGGGCAGCCCGCTCATCGCCGAACTGCTGGCGCACGCCGGCTACGACTGGCTATCGATCGAGATGGAGCACAACGGGCTGGATTTTGCGGGCGTGCAGCAGATGCTGATGGCGATCAGCAGCACCGACTGCATCCCCATCGCTCGCATTCCCTCGTCCGAACCAACATTCATCCAGCGTGCGCTGGACATCGGCGCGATGGGCATTCTCGTTCCCATGGTCCGCAGCGCGGCAGAGGCCGAAGCGATCGTAGCCATGACGCGCTACCCGCCCGCAGGCAGGCGCAGTTTCGGCCCGCTGCGCGCCTCGAACTATACAATTGACTACGAGGGCTATTTCGCCGGCGCCAACGAAAATACGCTCGTCGTCCTGATGCTGGAAACGCAGGAGGCCTTCGACGACTTCGAAGCGATCTGCGCCGTCCCCGGCGTGGATGCCGTGTACGCGGGCCGTTTCGACCTCAGCCTGTCGCTGGGCCTCAACCCGATGCAGGATGACTCGATTCCGCCGATCGAGGAGGCGCTCGCAAGGGCGCTGGCGATCGGGCGTGAAAACGGTGTCGCCATGGGCTACGGCTGCGGCTCGTCCGAAGAGTTCCGCATGAGAGTGGAGCAGGGCTTTACATTTTTGTGCTACGCCACCGACTACAATCTGCTGGCCGACACCGCGCGCGACAAGCTGTCGGCGGTTTCTGATCTTTTGCGAACATAGGGAGAACGAGCCATGTCCGACTTTCAGCCCTTCAGAGATTCGACGCCGCTTCTTGGCGACGGGGCGCGCCTGCGCGAGACCTTGTATGGTGAAGGTTATCTATTCCTGCGCCGCCTGGTGGACCCGGAACAGATCAACAAGGTCAAGCAGGACATTATGCAGATCCTGCGCGAGCACCACATTATCGAGGACGACGGCGCCGACGAGCCGATGTGGAGCGGCGGCCCCCATCCGACCGAAGGCGAATACATGGCCTTCTACGACAAGATCGCGCGCATGGAATCATTCGTGCAACTGGCTGAGTCGCCCCAAATCATGGCCCTGATGGAGGGAATCTTCGACGGGCCGGTACAGGCATGGACACAACGCCTGATTCGTGTGATGTACCCCGACCCCGACGCGCCGGCGCCGATCGGTCTCGGCGCGCACCAGGACGGAAACTTCAGGTTTGGCTACCAGTCGCAGAGCTTCAACGCCTGCTGGATGCCGCTGATGGAGATCGACCAGCAGATTGGCGGCTTGGCTGTCGCGCCCGGCTCGAACATTCGCGGCGAGCTGGACCACGGCGGCGGCTCGGTGGCGAGTTCGGCCAAGGCGATAAAGGAGAAAAAGGTGTTCGGGCTGGATGCCGAAAGTCTCAGCTGGGTAACATCCGACTTCGAGCCGGGAGACGCCGTAATCTTCACCAGTCTGACCGTACACCGCGGCATCCTGAACCGGTCCGACCGCATCCGTCTATCGTGCGATTTTCGCTACCAGCGGGACGACGACTCGGCAAGCTGGCTGGCACACACGCTCGGCCCCGACATCCGGCGGGTCGCGCAAAAGATCGACGAGGTCATGTCCAGTCGTGCGTTTTTTGTTACCACCCGCGCCTCAGAGGAGACCATTGCCGACGTGCGTCTGCAGATGCTCGAGGAGAAGAGCACCAGCCTTGAGCGGGCGCAGGAAATCGTGAAGGAATTGGCCGTTTGAACCTGGCCGGGCGCAAACAAACATGCTCACTGAACAGTCGGGGCTGCTTCGAATCGCCGAGCAGGACAACGTATTCGTGCTGATGCGCCGCCTCTCCATTGGGGAGCGCCTACAGCTGTGCGGCCGCACGGTCGTCTGCGAAACTCCGCTGGGGCTGGGCCACAAAATCGCAGCGCGCGACATCGCCGCCGGAGAAAAGATCGTCAAGTACGGCGCGCCGATCGGCTCGGCGGTGCGCGATATCGCGCCGGGCGAGCACGTCCACCTGCACAATGTCCAGAGCGACTACATTCCCACCTACACGCTGGAACGCGATCCGCCATGACCAAAATGGGCGATAGGCCGGGGCCGTCCTCGCTCCGATTTCAGGGTTACCTTCGCCAGGACGGGCGCAAGGGCATCCGCAACACCGTCCTGGTTGCCTACCTTGTCGAGTGCGCGCATCATGTCGCGCGCGAGATCGTCTATCCTTTCCGCACGCAGGGCGTACACCTGATCGGTTTCAGCGGCTGCTATCCCAACGAGTACGCCTTCGACATGATGTCGCGGCTCTGCTGCCATCCGAATGTGGGCGGCGCGCTCCTGCTCTCGCTGGGATGTGAGAGCTTCGATCGCTACGGACTGGCCCAGCGAATCGAAGAGAGCGGCAGGCCGGTCGCCACGTTGGTTATCCAGGAGCAGGGCGGTACGCTGTCGACGGTCGAAAAGGGCCAGGCGTGGCTCGGGCGGACGCTCTCCGGATTGCAGGAGTGTAGCGAGCGCGTGCCGATGGGCGTGGAGGAGCTGGTCGTCGGCGCGATCTGCGGCGGCTCCGACGCCACCAGCGGCATCACGGCCAACCCGGCCATCGGCCGCTGTTTCGACCTGCTTGTCAAGCACGACGCCGGCGCCATTTTCGAGGAGGGCGGCGAGCTGATCGGCTGCGAGCAGATCATGGCCGAGCGGGCCGTGACACCTGAGTTGGCTTCCGAGATTCTCTCGACGATGGAAAAGACGGCGCGCTACTACGCGACGCTGGGACACGGCAGTTTCGCGGTAGGAAACGCGGAGGGCGGCCTGACCACGGTCGAGGAAAAGTCGATGGGCGCCTACGCCAAGAGCGGCTCCTCGCCGATACAGGGCCTGATCAAGCCGGGCGACGTACCTCCGGCAGGAGGCCTGTACCTGATGGATGTAGTGCCGGACGGCGAGGTCCGCTTCGGCTTCCCCAATATCAACGACACGGTGGAGATCGCTGAGATGATCGCCTGCGGCGCGCATATGACCCTCTTTTCCACAGGCCGCGGCTCGGTTGTGGGGTCGGCGATTTCACCTGTGATCAAAGTCTGCGCCAACCCGGAGACCTTTCGACGGATGGAAGGGGACATGGACGTGGACGCGGGGCGGATTCTCGAAGGGCGCGCCACCCTCGACGAGGTCGGGCATGAGATCTTCGCGCAGGTACTGGGCGTCGCCGCCGGCGCGCCGACCAAATCCGAAAGCCTCGGTCACCAGGAGTTCGCGCTGACCTACAAGACTTTTGAGCCGATCGGGCCGGCCTGCCTTCCTCTTTAGTCTCCGCTCGGGCCTCCAGATTCTACCCTCAGAAACCGAATTCCGCCTGCCGAGATTTCGCATCGGCGGCGAAGAGTCGTAGACTAATCTGGTTGCGGGTTTCCTGCCTGCGCGCCAGCCACTTGGCGGCCTGAACTGTTGGCCGTTGCCCTGGGCGAATGGGAGAAGATGCCCGCAGACTGGCGATTGAAATGGGAGCGGGAGAGAAGCACTTACATGACAACAGAAACCGGATTCGGCGGGCAAACGGCTGAAGCGGCAGGCGCTACCGGTACGGCGGCGTCGAAGCGGACCGGGCGCGGGCGAGGATGGAAAGAATATATCGGACTGGCCGCGCGCGGCTTCGCGATGGGATGCGCCGACGTAGTGCCGGGCGTATCCGGCGGTACGATGGCCTTCATTCTGGGCATCTACGAGGAGTTTGTCATGAGCATCCGCGCCGGCGCGCGGGGGCCCTTCTGGCGTGCCCTGCTCAGACTCGATATCGGCGCTGCGATTTTGGCGGTGAATGCACCGTTTTTGGCCGCAGTCCTCGCCGGCATCGCCATCGCCGTCGTGACCCTGGCCCCCGGATTGGAGTGGCTTTTCGAGCACCGTCCTGTGTTGCTGTGGAGCTTCTTTTTCGGGCTTGTGCTGGCTTCAATCGTGACGGTGCGCAAGCGAATTGAACGCTGGACGCCTCCGCTGTTCGCGGCGCTTGCCGCGGGGGCGGTGGGCGCCTATTTTCTGGTGGGGGCGGCGCCTGTCCAGACGCCCGAAGCGGCCTGGTTCCTCTTCCTCAGCGGCATGCTCGCCATCTGTGCGATGATCCTGCCGGGCATCTCAGGCTCGTTTATCCTGGTGCTGCTGGGAAAGTACCAATTCGTGCTTGCGGCGGTCAACCAGCGCGATGTGGTCAGCCTCGGAATCGTCGCTTTGGGGGCGGTCGTCGGCATCGTATCATTCGCCCAGGTGCTGGCGTGGCTGTTCAGGCGCTACCATGACCTGACGGTGGCGTTGCTTATCGGCCTGATGGCCGGCAGCCTGCGCAAAGTGTGGCCGTGGAAAGAGACAGTGGCCTCGATCGTCGACCGTCACGGTGAGATTCTACCGACCGTCCAGGTCAACCAGCTGCCATCCGCTTGGACAGGCGAGCTGTTCGCCGCCTTTGGGCTGGCGCTGGCCGGCTTTGCAATCGTGATCGTGTTGGACCGAATCAGTCAGTCCAACTGACGGGGCAGAACCTTCTCACGGGCGCACCTTTGCCTCGGCGCCGGCTATGTTCCGGTTGGCACAGAGAGCGGGCGCTCGGCATCAACCCGCTTCGAGGACGTTCTTCGCGGCTCCTTCACCCACAAGATCATCAAGCACAGGGCGACAAACGCAAACGCCAGCGAGATTCTGAACATGGCGGCGTAGCCGAGCGCGCCGGCAAGCCATCCGCCGAAGATCGGCGCGCAGATCAGCACCGGCGCGAGCAGCGTGTTCGTGAGTCCGACGTAGGTTGGCCGGCTCTCAGGTGTGCTGAATTCGAGGATGATGTTGAGCGACGACGTGTGGTATGCCGCCAGGAAAGCGCCAAGGAAAACGAAGGTGAGGAGCAGCCCGAGGGGAACGGGGCCGCCGCTGTTCGGCGTGCCCGGCGCCCCTGCCGCGCCGACAAACAGCGCATTGAGCGGAGCGAGCAGGATGAAAGCCGCGGCCGCGGTCAGCACAGTCTTATGGCCCACGCGGTCGGCCAGCATACCCCAAAGCGGATTCAGCACAGCCTGCGTCCCGACGAGGACAGCCGTCAGCAGACCGATGCCGCGCCCGTCGAGGGCGAACAGCTCTGTGCCGTAAACGGCGAAGAAGCCGGCGCTCATTCCCCCCAGATTCACAAAGGACTTGCTGATCAGGTAGCGGCGGAAGTTGTGGTCCTGCTTGAGGACGGCGCCTACGCTGCGCAGGTAGCGAAGAAGGGGGACTGCCTCTTTCGTCGTCTCGCTGGGCGGCTCGCGCGTGAGCGCCAGCCCTGCCCAGGAAAAAAGCATGATGACAAATGCGGCGAAAAAGAGGAGCGCGTAGTTGCCGGGAAAGGCGTAGCTGACCAGGACCCGGCCCACGAACCAGGCGCCGAGCACTCCCAGGAGCAGGCCGAGTCCGTGCCCGAGACCGAGCCAGATGCCGCGGCGGCGCGTTGGGATCACCTTTGCGATCATATCCATCCAGGCCGGGATGGCCACGCCTGCGCCGGTCGACGCCACGGCCATGCCCAGCAACAGGGCGACCAGCGCAAGCGCCGGCGCGGTGACCGCAAAGGCAAGGACGGCAAGCCCGATCAGCAGGTAGGGCAGCCGTTCGACCGCGAGCGAGATGTACATAATAAACGGTTTCTTGTACACCATGCGCTCGGCCAGACTGGCTGTCAGCAGCTGCGGCAAGTAGATGCCGAGGCTCCACATCGCCGGCACAAGGCCTATTGCCAGTTTCGAGTCGGTAAGCTGGCTGACGAGGACGGGAATGACAGTCTCTCTGGAGATGAGACTGAAGCCCAGGGTGATGAAGGTAACGTCCCACAGGTTGACGGAGAAGTTCCAGGCGTCTGTGTTGTCAGCGCGGGCCATCGGTTTCAGCCCCGTCCGGGTCGGCGAAGGGGCGGAATCCGCGCACCATCAGTCCCTGTGGTTCGTTCTCGCGGCGGGCCTGCTGGGCCCGCTTTTCGGCCTCGGCCCGATTGGCGGTCGTTGTCGCCCTGACGACAGCGTAGTCATCGGGCCGCCGGTAGCGGTTGATGAAGACGGGCCGGGGCGTATCGGAGTGGTTCTGCTTGGAGCCGTGGATGGTCTTGATGTTGAAGAAGATCGAGTCGCCGGCCTGTCCGACGACCGGCAGCGCCGCCTCCCAGGGCCATTCGTCCTCGTCCAGGCCCAGGTGCGAAAAGGTATCGACGTGCCGCAGCTGGCCGAACTTGTGCGAGCCGGGAACGATGTGCAGTGCGCCATTGACCAGGTCGGTGTCGACCACGTAGGAGAGAATCGCGACCGGCCCTTCGTAGCGGTGCTCGAAGTAGGCCGAGTCCTGGTGCAGATGCTTGGGATGTCCGCCGACCGGCTCCTTGACCAGCGACTGGCCGTTGCCGAACAGTTCGATATTCGGGCCCAGGATCGCTTCCAGGATGTCGAGCGCGGCCGGGTCCATGGCGGCGCGCAGGAAGGAGGCGCTGGTCTGGTAGCTGATACCGACGGTCATGATCTGCTTGTCGCGCTCGTAGTCCTCCGGCGCGGGAATGAAAAGCGAACCGTTGGGCGAGACCCAGCCTTCGGGCCTTCTTTCGGCCCGGTCAAGGAGGGAGATCGATTGATCGACTGTGGCGGCGATGTCCTGCGCCATCCCTGCGATGTACGGCTTCATCAGGCCGCGCACGACGAGGCAGCCGTGTTCGCGGTAGATGGCGGTGGCGCGGTCGATCTCCAAATTTGCGGCCGTCACCGACAGATCGTCAACGGCAACTCGGGGCTCAAGTAAACGGGATTCCATGGCTACTGACTGGCTTTCAGTTTTCTCAGCGCAAACGGGCAAAACGGGAGGGCCGCTATACTCTTCGTATAGAAAAAGTCAGAAAAGATTATCGGATGTCGTAGTTGGACACCAGCGATGAACGCTGAGATAGTCGAACGCGATCTCGAGCGCCTCGGTTGAGCCGATCCGGCGCAGGGCGTCAACCGAATTGGCGCGTACGTAACGGTTCTCGTCACGCAGCGCTGCTTTGAGCGCGGGGACGGCGCCGGCGGCGCGGCTGCCCAGCCGTTGGAGCGAGAGAGCGCTTGTGAATCGCGCCTGCCCGTCCTCGTCATTCAGGCCGTTGACGAGCGCGGGCAGGATGACGTCGGCAGGTTCTTTGAGCAGCCCGAGCGCCTCCACTGCCGCGCGCCGCACCTGCACCGACGGGTCGGCTAGCGCGCCGGCCACCGCTTCAGCAGTCCCCGAACCGCCGTCTCCCAATTCGCCCAGCGCGAAGACGGCGTGCATGCGCGCCTCCTCGCTCCCGTGGCCGGCGGCGTCGAGCAGAGCGCCCTGGGCAGCCAAACCGATGGCGCTGAGGCCGTAGCCGGAATTGCGGGCGGCGGTAGCATTCCCGCTGGTGAGCGACGCTGTTAGCGCGGGTATGGCGGCGTCAGTGTGCGCAGCAATGCGGTAGGCCGCGTCAACGCCGGCCGGCTCATATTTAGAGGCCAGCTGCTCGCCCAGAGCGGCGATGCCGGCTACATCTTCGTTGAATCCGTTTGACGCGCCTTCCGCCTCGCCGCGATGCCAACGCCACTGCTGTGCCCACAGGACATTGTGGTCGATAGGCCCGTCTTCGACCTCCAGCCAGTCGTCGCGCCGGTTGTTCCAGGCCGGTTTCGTGGGCGCATCCATGCGCACGAACTGGAACTTCATCATGGCCCGGCTCTTCTGCGAGACATTGGCGCCGCCCCGGTGCCACAGGTCGTAGTGGATCAGGGCGAAGGTGCCCTCCGGCCCTTTCATGTAGACGGGCTGCTCGGTGTCGTCGCCGGCCCGTTTGGTGTAGTACTGAGAGCCGGCGAGGACGCCCGACGGCCCCATCTCCTCATCGACCGCCTGCGGGTAGTAGAAGATCATCGCCCACCAATTGTGATGGTTGCGCACCTTTTGATGCCCCCAATAGCTGTCCTTGTGCCAGTGCTGATCCTTGCGGCCGGGGTAGGTAAAGTGGCAGTGGCGGTGCGGGTGGACTACATAGTCGCCGCCCAGGACGCTGGAAAGGCCCCCGCGCACGACAGGATCCTCGAGAATGTCGTTGATTTCGCTCAGGCGCGGCAGCAGGTTGTTGCCCGGATTGCCTTCCTTCTCCATCACTTCGCTGAGATTGGCGTTGAGCAGCTCATAGAACTGTTTCGGCAGTTCGGTCCGCAGGATCACGTAGCCCCGCGAGATGAACTGGCGCATCTGTTCGTCGGTCAGAAGATAGCTCGAATCGCTCATTTCAGTTTCCTTCCTCGCGGACTGCGTCCCAGAAGCAGGCCTGGCAGCGCGCAATATCGGATCGAACTCGCGCGGCCGAATCTTTACGGCGGCCCATCAGTTCTTCAGCGATGGGCGGCACAACTGGCCGTCTCTCACAATCGGGACCGCCTGGCCCCACAGCTCGGTCCCATCCTTGTTCATAATCGGCTCAGCCGAGTATTGCGCCAGGTAGCAGCGGCGGATGCGCGAGGTCGTGTTGGGGCCGCTGCGGTGAAAGGTGCGGCTGCTGAAGACGACAATAGTGCCGGCAGGGACAATCGCCGGCACGCCGGGGTGATCGCCGCGGTAACCGATCTTGTCGTTGCTTGCGTCCTCGATAGTGTGGTCGTAGAGGTCGTCGGGTGTCATTCCGATGGCAGAGTATGGCAGCACCGACACGGTCCCGTTCTCGATCGACATGTCGTCGAGCGCGCACCAGCAGGAGAGATAGGGGCGGTGGTAGTGGCCCACGTAACCGGAGTCCTGGTGCCAGCCGAACTTGGTGCCCACTTCGGCGAACTTGACCACGTACTGTTCGTGAAACAGATAAGCGGTATCGCCCAACGTCGCCCGGCAGACTTCCGCCATGCGTTCGCCGAACAGAAAGTCGGTAATCGTAGGACTCTCCAACCCGCGCCTGCTGATGAAGTACCGCTTCTTGTAGTGGTTGATTCCCTGAACGGTAACGCCCTTCGCCTCCATTTCGGCATCGTAGCGGGCGATGTACCGCTGGCACTCGTCGCGCAGCCCCTCCACCTGCTCATGGGGGATGGCGTTTTCGAGGAACATATAGCCTTCGTTGCGGTACTGGCAGCGCTGTTCTTCGGAGATGTGCATGGAATCCTCTTCTGCGGATGCTGTGCTGCCGGGTCCGGCGGCAGCCGTGCAGCTCCCTGAAGCTGCCAAACATAATGTTGCGAACCCGCTGGGGTACGGCATTCCACACCGGTCACGCACGAGGCGTTTCAAGCCGAGTCAGCCTGGATTCGGGGTTGCCAATCGGGCTCTGCGCGCCACCTGCACTTATACATTACGGCCCGAAGAAAGTCAAACGTTACGCTGCATTCCTCTCTGCGTTCGGTCTGTTCGAAGGCCGGCTGGCAAGAGGGCCCCCGAAGCTCCGGCCCGTTCTGGATTCCCGCGGAACATGCCCTTTTCTGCAAGATTGCTGCGCAGGGCAATCGCATCAAAATCTGGGCGCCACAATAGCCCACGAAGAGCACCCACAAATCTGGGGCACCCACAAAGGGCACCCACAAAGGGCACCCACAAGGGGTGCCCCTACCAATTGTCAGTCGTTTTCGGCTGAAAAACCGATCTCCAGTGCGCCGAAAACCTTAAGAATTCGCGACCGCGCACTATGAATTGCCCTGTTCTCGGCGTTTTTTCGGAGTAAGGCTCGAATCAATTAGTGTCGCGGGGTCTTGACCCAATTGGATGCAACTGCCCTGGATTGCCGCGCCGGTCCGCTTGCAATTTGCTCCAAGCGTAAAGTATACTTCCGAAACCGCTTTAGTAAAGACGGCTGACCTGCTGGTTTTTGCCATAGATTGCGGTTGTTGCGAGGCGTCCCGCAGATGGGCGGTTTGGCGAAAGTAATCCGCTATATGCGCCCCTACAGCTGGATGGCTGTACTGGGCCTTGTCACCACCATACTTCCGGTGCTGATGGAGCTTGTGACCCCGCGCATGGTGCAATTTGTGATCGACAAGGGCATCCGCGCAGGCGATATGACAGCCGTCTGGCAGGGAAGCGCGGTCATGCTGCTGGCCGCCATCATGGGCGCGGCCACCACGATCGGCCAGGGCATCGCACGAGCGCAGATTTCGCAAGGGATCGCGTTCGACCTGCGCAATGACCTGTTCCGCCACATCCAACGTTTTTCGTTCGCCAACCTGGACCGGATGCAGACCGGCCAGTTGATGACGCGCGTTTCGAGCGACGTGGATATCGCGCGCATGTTTTTGAGCGCGGGGCTGGCACTGCTGCTGCGGACGCTGCTGATGGTGATCGGCAGCCTGGCGATGATGCTCATCCTCGACTGGCGGCTCAGCCTGGTGATGATCACGGTGCTGGCGCTTTCGGCCAGCGTCCTCTTCTGGCTGCTGCGCGTCGTTGGCCCGCTTTTTTCCAAAGTCCAGGAGAAACTGGACAGGCTCAACACACTCGTGCAGGAGAATCTTGCCGGCGTGCGCGTGGTCAAGGCCTACGTACGCGAGCAGCATGAAATCGACCGATTTGGCGCCGAAAACCTGGACTACATGGAGCAGAACATCAGGGTCGGGCGCTTGCTGGCCTTGGTGATGCCTTTGCTGCTGCTGCTGACAAATTTTGGCGCTGTCATTGCCATCTGGTGGGGCGGGCTTGATGTCATCGGCGGTCGTCTGACAATAGGAGAGCTGGTCGCGTTCAACAACTATTTGCTGATCGGGATGTCGCCGCTGCTGCTGCTCAGCAACATTCTGGCGATGGTCTCGCGCGCTGAAGCCTCGTCCAAACGCATCGTCGAAGTGCAGGAGATGGAACCCGCCATCCAGGCGCCGTCAGAGCCAATCACAGATGCGGTCCCCGTCGGCGAGATTACCTTTGACAACGTGCATTTTCACTATTCGGGTTCGTTGCGGAACGTTTTCGCTGGCGGCGAAGCCGCGAGCATGCCGGGAGGAAATGGGCAGGCGCAGGCGGCGGGCGGGGGCGGACTCGGCAATGGCAGGGCAAGAGCGGTCGGTGAAGAGGTGTTGCACGGTATCCGCCTACACGCCCGCCCTGGCGAGAAAGTCGCCCTTATGGGCGCGACCGGCGCCGGCAAGAGTACGCTGGTCAACCTGATTCCGCGATTCTACGATCCGGTGGACGGTGCGATCAGGCTGGACGGGGTTGACGTGCGCGATTGGGAGCCGACCCGGCTACGCAAGCATATCGGCGTCGTACTGCAACAGTCGACGCTTTTCGCCGGGACGGTTCGAGAGAATATCGCCTACGGGCGGCCCGAGGCGGCGCTGGAGGATGTCATCGCCGCGGCCCAGGCTGCGCAGGCGCATGAGTTCATCGAGCGAATGCCGGAAGGCTACGACAGCATGGTCGAGGCGCGCGGCGCCAACCTGTCGGGCGGCCAGAAGCAGCGCATCGCGATCGCGCGTGCGCTTCTGACTAACCCGGCGGTGCTGATCCTCGACGACAGCACCAGCTCGGTCGATCTCGATACGGAGCTGCGGCTGCAACTTGCGCTGAAGGAGTCGCTTTCGGAAACGACGACCTTTGTCATCGCCCAGCGCATCAGCAGCGTCGTCGACGCCGACCTGATCCTGGTGCTCGACGACGGCAAGGTCGCTGCCCAGGGAACGCACGAGGAGTTGCTCGCCTCGAGCGAAATCTACCAGGAGATCTACTATTCGCAGTTTGAAGAGGTTTGAGGTTCGATTCTTGATTGCGCGTTAGATTGAGCTCCGATATTTGATGATCTTTTTCCGACCACCACCACGACAGGGGATTCGGCCCGGCCAGGGCGGAGGCATGCTCACGGGCGAGGCCGCCGACAACACGCGTGTCACGTTGATGCGCATGGCCACCTACCTGCGTCCCTTCCGACTGCAGCTGCTGGTCGTCGGCCTGTTCGTAACGGTCAGCACCGTATTGCGGCTATACGGCCCGATGCTGATCGGTCGCGCGATCGACCTCTTTATCGCCAGCGGCGACATCGCGGGTTTGCGAAACCTGGCCGTGGGCATCCTGGGCGTCTATCTGGCGGCGGGCGCGGCTTCGACCGTGCAGGGCCTGATCATGGTGCAGCTTGGCCAGCGCTTTGTTTCCAACATCCGCGCCGGCCTGTTCGGCCACATGCAGATCATGTCGATGGCTTTCCACGATCGCAACCAGGTCGGCGATCTGATGAGCCGCATCACGAACGATTCGGAGGCGATCAACCGCACGCTGTCCAACGGTTTGATCGAGTTCATCTCCAACGTTCTGTTGCTGGGCGGCACCTTTGTGGCGATGTTCCTGCTCAACTGGCAGCTGGCGCTGGCGATGCTCGTGCTGATGCCGCTCATGCTCTACATAACTGCCGAGGTGACCCGTCGCAGCCGCGCGGCATTTCGCACCGTGCAGCGCAATTTGGGCGTGTTGAACACGGTCATGGAGGAGAACATTGCCGGCGCGCGCGTCGTCCAGGCCTTTGCCCGCGAAGAGGAGGTCTTCGCCGACTTCCTTGAGGTCAATAAGACCTACCGCAAGGCCGGGATGACGGCCGATATAATCACCGCCGCGCTGGGGCCGATGTTCACCACAATGATGACGATCACAATCGCGGCGGCCGCGCTGCTGGGCGGCTGGCTTGCGATCGGAGGGATGCTCGAAGTAGGTGTATTGGCGGCATTCATCATCTATATCATGAACTTTTTCCGCCCGATGCGGGGCATCGCGATGCTGTACAACCAACTCCAATCGGCGCTGGCAGGCGGGGAAAGAATCTTCGACGCCCTCGACGTGGAGCCGACGGTGACCGACCGTCCCGACGCGCCGCCGTTGGAGAAGATCAAAGGCGACGTCGTCTTCGAAAGTGTCAGCTTCAGCTATGCGGCGGGGCCACCGCCGGCGGCTGCCTCGCCGCCCGGCGCGGCAATGGCGGGGAGGCGAAACGGCCCGGAACGAGGTAACGGGTCCAGGGGTCGGCCGCAGCAGGCTCCGCAACATGGGCCGCCGCCGGCAGAGGCACAAGGCGAGGCAAACGGGGAGATTGTGTTGGATAATATCAGCCTGCATGCCAAACCGGGCGCCACGATCGCGCTTGTCGGGCCAACAGGCGCTGGCAAGACGACGATCATCAGCCTGCTGAGCCGGTTCTACGACGTGGACGAGGGCAGCATCCGCATCGACGGCCACGACATACGCGACGTTCAGCAGGGGTCGCTGCGCCGGCAGCTGGGCATCGTTCTGCAGGACACCTTCCTCTTCTCGGGAACGGTGCGGGAGAACATCCGCTACGGGCGGCTGGACGCGACGGATGAGGAGGTTGTTGCCGCGGCCAGGCTGGCAAATGCGGACGGCTTTATCCGGCTTTTGCCGGGCGGATACGATTCTCGCGTTTCGGAGCAGGGGAACAACTTCAGCGAGGGGCAGCGCCAGCTGATCGCGATCGCGCGCGCTGTCCTGGCCGATCCACGCATCCTCATTCTGGATGAGGCTACCAGCAGCGTCGACACGCGTACCGAGGTACAGTTGCAGCAGGCGCTGCTACGGCTGCTGGAGGGCAGGACGGCTTTTGTGATCGCCCACCGTCTCAGTACGATCCGCAACGCCGACGAAGTCCTGGTCGTGAACGATCACCGCATCATCGAGCGCGGCAATCACCAGGAGCTGCTGGACCAGAAGGGCTTCTACCACGACCTCTACATGAGCCAGTACATGCGGGTCAAGCGGTCGGCTCCCGCGGTCGCCAGCTGAGGCGCCTTCCGAGGCGGGCCGCATTTCGTTCGATCGCTAACCCCACCGGTCAGGCAACCCTCTTACCGCTTTCGCCTTCGAACAAGTGCAGATCCGATTCGTCCAGCTGGGCCTGGATTCTCTCACCCTGGGCAATAGGTACGCGCGCGTCGGCCTGCCCGACCAGACGGCGGCCGCCCGACTCGAAGTGGATCAGTTGGACGTGGCGTCCGTAGTCGGGCTCGACCGTCTCAACGGTCCCCGTCCAGACGCCAGGTTGATCGGCCCGATTTCCGCCGGCTGTCGCGTCCGCTCCATCTTCGGCCACTGTCACCCGCACGGATTCGGGACGGAAGCCGACAGTCAGAGAACTGCCCGCAAAGAGGGCATCCAGCTGCGAAGCCGGCGGTTTGAAAGCAAGGCCTCGTCCCGCGTCGAGGAAGCCATCGCGCAGTTCAACATTGTGCACGAGGTTCATCGGCGGGACACCGAGAAAGCCGGCAACGAATGTATTGGCGGGGTTCTGCCTCACCTCGGCAAAGGGGCCGACCTGTTCGATCTTCCCTTCGCGCATCACCGCCACCTGATCGCCAATGGCCATGGCCTCGGTCTGGTCGTGCGTTACGTAGAGCGCGGTGATGGCGAAACGGTGCAGCAGGCGCTTGATCTCGACGCGTGTCTGCGAGCGCAGTTTGGCGTCGAGGTTTGAGAGCGGTTCGTCGAAGAGGAAGACGCGCGGGCGCCGCACGATCGCGCGCGCGATCGCGACGCGCTGTTGCTGGCCGCCCGACAGGGTACCCGGTTTGCGTTGCAGCAACGCTTGGAAGCCGATGCCCATGATCTCCGAGGTGATGCGGATGCGCTCTTCGGCCTCGGCATCGGGCGCCTTGTGCATGCGGAAAAAGAAGGAGAGGTTGCCGCGCCCCTCGAAGTGGGGGTAGAGGGCATAGTTTTGGAAGACCATGCCGATGTAACGGTCTTTGGTCGCCACGTCCAGCATGTTCTGTTGATCGTAGAAGAGGTCGCCGCGATAGTCCGGCTCCAGGCCGGCAATTACGCGCAGCAGCGTGCTCTTGCCGCAGCCTGACGGTCCCAGCACCGCCATCGTCTGGCCGTCGGGGACGGTCAGATCGACCTGGTCGAGCGCCAGTACGCGGCGGGGCCCATCCTCCTCCCCGGCTCGAAGCCGTGGAATCCCTACGCCCTGGCCGGGCCGGCTGTGCAGCCCGAACTCTTTGCTCACTTTGCTCAGACGAATGGTAGCCAAGTTGCTTTCCCATCGAGCACGTCTGGATGACCGATCGCTCATGGCCATTTTACAGGCAGATCCGCCAGCGGGCGAACGCCGGTGTTCCTGGCGGGGCTGAGTTAACCATTTGCGCTGATCCGGTTTATCGTTGTAATCTAAAATCAGGGTATGTATCGAGTTTTCGAGCGGTTTTCGGAAGGACCCATAAGTTGGCGAGCGGCGCGAATCGGAGCCAAATGGACAATAAACAGGTCGCCGATCTATTCCGGTCGATCGGCGAGCTTCTGCAGCTACTCGACGAGAGCCGGTTTGTCGTGATGGCCTACCAGAACGCGGCGCGCACGATTGACGGTCTCGAGCAGGACATAAACCAGGTCGCCGCCGAAGGGGCGCTGGAAGACCTGCCCAGAGTCGGCAAGGCGATCGCGGAGAAGATAGCGACTTTCCTCGAAACCGGCTCGCTTCCTTTCTATGACGAGCTTGCCGCGCAGGTACCGGAAGGCGTTGTGGCGATGATGCAGGTGCCGGACGTCGGACCCAAGACGGTGAGGCGGTTGTGGAAGGAGCTGGAGATTGCGAGTGTTGAGGCGTTGCAAGAGGCGGCCGAACAGCAGCGGTTGCGGGGGCTGAAGGGCTTTGGCGCCAAGACCGAGGAGCGCATTCTCAAGAGCATCAAACTGCTGGAACGCAGGTCGGATGATCGCACGCCGATTGGAACCTCCCTGCCGCTGGCGCAGAGCCTCGCGCAGGGGCTGCGAGAAAGCGCGGCAGTTGTGCAGAAGGTCGAGATCGCAGGCAGTCTGCGCCGCTGGCGCGAGACGACTGGCGAGATCAGGCTGCTGGCGGTGAGCGACGAACCGGCAGAGGCGATGCGGCTGTTTGAAAGCCTGCCGCAGGTTGCCGAGCTGCTGGAGAGCGGCGAGAGGCATAGCAGTGTGTCGCTGTCCAACGGAATGCAGGCGACACTGCGCCTGGTGGAGGCAAAAGATTGGGGCGCGGGGCTGTGCTTCGCAACCGGCAGCAGGGAGCATCTGGCGGAGGTCGCTGAATACGCGCAGAAAGCCGGCTGGCGCCTCGAAGCGGACGGACTGAAGCCCGAGGGCGGTTCTGGCGCGTTGACCGGCCCAGGAACGGGAGCGATCGACAGCGAAGAGGCATTTTACGAGTCGGTAGGGTTGCCGTGGATGCCGCCGGAACTGCGCGAGGGCGACAGCGAGGTCGCCGCCGCCCTGCGCGGCGAGCTGCCCCGGCTAATCGAAACGCGCCATATCCTGGGCGAGTTACACGGCCACTCGACCTGGAGCGATGGCAAGGCTTCGGTAGCGGAGATGGCGGAGGCCGCGCGGCGCAAGGGCTCCCGTTACTGGGCAGTGACGGACCACAGCATCGGGCTGGGTGTAACCGGCGGCGTGGACGGCGAAGCGCTCGTGGCGCAACGACGCGAGATCGACGCGGTCAACGCGCGATACGCGGCCGAAGGGGTCGATTTCCGGCTGATTCAGGGCACAGAGGTCGAGGTGTTGGGCGACGGGGCGCTGGGCCTGCCGGATGACGTACTGGGGACGCTGGACATTGTAGTCGCCAGCATTCACATTGGCCTGCGCCAGGAGCGGGAACGCATCACTGAACGCTGCCTGAACGCGATCCACAATCCACACGTGGATGTAATAGGCCACCCGACGGGCCGGCTGCTGGGCCGGCGTCCGCCGTCGGAGATCGATATGGAAGTCGTGATGCGGGCGTGCGCCGAAACGGGGACGGCGATCGAGATCAATGCCAACCCGGCCCGGCTCGATATGTCGGCTGAACACGCGCGGCGGGCGGCTGCGCATGGCTGCAAGATCGTAATCAACACCGATGCTCACAGCGTCAGTCAACTCGACCTGATGCCTTACGGCATTCATACCGCGAGGCGGGCCTGGCTAGGCCCGGCAGACGTGATGAATAGTCGACCGCTCGATGACCTGCTTGGACTGCTGAAGAGGAATAGATCCGGGAGGTGCACAAAGTGACCGATGACGCCAAGCGTCCGGAGCTCGAACCGGAGATGGACGAACCGGTCTTCAGACCGGATGACGCAAACCCCGAGCAGTCAGAACCAGGCTTTGTTCAGGACGCGACATCCGGACAGACTGAGGACTGGGATACGGACGCGCCCGGACGGGAGGATTTCTCAGAAGGCGAACCGGCGTTCGGTGAACCGGTTTTCTCTGCGGATGAGCACGCTCCGGAGCCGGCAGAACGAGTGTTTTCCCCTGACCCGGAACCGGAAGCGCCAAGTAACTTCCAGGCCGAGTCGCCAGGATCGCCAGAACCGGATTTTGGCGCAGAATCCGACACCATCCAGGACGCTGACTTTCGGACTGTGCCGGACGCAGCCGAACCCCATTTCGGGCTGGAAGGAGAAGAGGCTGTTTCCCTGCAAGATGAGATGTACCAGGAGCCGCCCGAATCAACCGGCGGGCCCTCCTCAGCAGAGACTCCGGATTTCGACGATTTCACGGAAGATGAACCAGCCTTTGGACCGGCCTTGGAGGCAGATGCACATGACGAGGCCGCTTCCGATGAGGAAGGGACCGCATCGGCAGGCTGGGTGAATATCTCGCCTGACTCCGGGATGTCGGTCGAGCCGATTCCCGAAAAAGAGTATACCCTATTCGACGAAACGCCCGCCGCCGAAGTCGCGATGACGCCGCCGCCGCGCCGCAAGCTCGGCCGCACCGGGCCTGTCTGGGTGCTGGGCGGCATCGTGCTCGTTATCGTCGCGGGGCTTGTGTGGCTGGCTGTCTCACGGCTGACGGGGCCGCCGGAGGAAGTCGCGCAGGAGGTAGCTGAACCGACCGTGGAGGAGGTGGAAGAGGCGACGCCGACTTCACCGCCGACGACGGCGACCCCCGAGCCGCAGCCCGAGCCGACTCGAGTCCTGCTGCCTGTTCTGAGCAATGTCATCGTTGCCGGCACCGAGGGGCAAGGTGTAATGTTGCGACAGGAACCGAATGTTAACGGCACGTTCGTCACAATTATCACAGAGGGGGAACAGGCAATCGTCCTGGAACCGGAACCGGCGGACGAGAAGTACCCTGTCGATGCCGATGGCTTCCTGTGGTACCGCATACGGGTACCCGGCCAAGTGGACGGGGACGGGAATCCCCTCGCCGGCTGGAGTGCGTCAAATTTCTTCATCATGGATGAATAATGACATATCTTTCGCATAGACATCAAAAGTTTCAACATTTCAACAACCTACATAACCGCCGCTATCCTCTTCAATGGAAAAGACTCAAGAGCGGGTCGAAGACCTGCGCCATCTGATACTGCATCACCAGCACCGATACTACGTTCTCGACGATCCTGAGATCAACGATGCCGAATTTGACGCGCTCTTGCGCGAGCTGCAATCGCTGGAAGAGGAGAACCCGGAACTGTCCGACCCGAACAGCCCGACGGTGCGCGTCGGCGGCGCGGTCGCTGAGCGGTTCGAAAAGGTGGAGCACCAGGTACCCGTATTGAGCCTTGCCAACGCTTTCGGTGAGGAGGACCTTCGCAGGTGGCGTGAGCGGGTCGTGCGTCTGCTGCCGGAGGATGAGCAGGCGGACCTCGCATACGTCGTCGAGCCGAAGTTTGACGGCCTGACGGTGGTCCTCCACTACGAGGACGGCCGTTTTTCGCTGGGCGCGACGCGCGGGGACGGCGAAATTGGGGAGAATATCACGCCCAACCTGAGGACGGTGCATCAGCTGCCGTTGCAGATTCCTGTGGAGGGCCAGGCCGGGGGAGTCGCGGAAGCATCGCTTTCTGCACCGCGGCGTCTGATCCTGCGCGGAGAAGTCTACGTGGAGGAGGAGGCGTTTTCGGCGTTCAACCGGTCGCAGGAGGAGAAGGGGGAGCGTACCTACGCCAACCCGCGCAATTTCGCGGCCGGCTCGCTGCGCCTGCTCGACAGCAGTATCAGCGCCGGGCGGCCATTGAAGCTGTGGGCCTACCAGACTTTCTTGATTGAAGGGGGCGGCGATGCGCCGCACTCGCATTGGGAGTCGCTCGATCGCTTGAGGGCTTACGGCTTCCCCGTCTGTGTCGCTTCGCGGCGGTTCAACGACGAGGAGTGGGAGGAACTGGTCCAATTCGTCTCAGACTGGAATGAGCTCCGCGAGCGTCTGCCCTATGAGTTGGACGGCATGGTCGTCAAAGTGGATAGTCTCGACGACCAGGAGTTGTTGGGCTTCACCGGCAAGGATCCGCGCTGGGCAGTCGCCTTCAAGACGGGCGGTGAAGAGGCGACAACGAAACTCCTGGACATCGGTGTGAAGGTCGGGCGTACTGGTGCGATCACGCCGAACGCTGTCCTCGAACCCGTGCCCATCGGCGGCGTGACCGTCCAGGCCGCTACGTTACACAATGCCGATTACGTTGATGAGCTGGACATTCGCATCGGCGACACGGTCCTGGTGAAGCGGGCCGGCGATGTCATTCCCAAAGTACTCCGCCCCCTGACCGAGCTGCGGGACGGAAGTGAAAAGCTTTGGAAGATGCCAGCAGACTGCCCTTCTTGCGGAGAATGCCTCGTGCGTCCGCCAGAGGAGGCGGCCACCTACTGCCTCAACAACGCCTGCCCGGACCAGCTCGTGCGCAAGGTCGAGTATTTTGTGTCCCGGGGCGCCATGGACATCGTCGGCTTCGGTACCAAACAGGCAGAGCTGTTTGTCGAAGAAGGCTATATCCTTACCCTGGCCGACGTTTACCGACTGCCCTGGGAACAAATCGGAGAACTCGAAGGCTATGCCGAAAAACGGGTCGAAAACCTACGTCTGGGCGTGGAAGAAAGCAAGAGCAGAGGAGCGACTCGTCTTCTGACCGCGCTTGGAATCCGCTTTGTCGGCTCTGTGGTGGCCGAGCTGTTGATGGCAGAGTTCGACTCGCTCCACGACCTGATGGAGGCGGACGTGGAGACGCTCGGCGAAATCGAAGGCGTCGGCCCCAAGATCGCCGAAGCCGTCGTTTCCTACTTCGCGTTGGAGCCGAATCGCGTACTTGTGAATTCGTTTGCCGAACTCGGAGTCGACCTGGCTGCCACGCACGGTTCACGCGCCGACGCGCCCGACGAGAAGACCTTCAAGGGCAAGACGTTTGTAATTACCGGAACGTTGCCGACGATGAGCCGAAACGAAGCCAAGTCTTGCATCGAAGCGTGGGGCGGAAAAGTTACGGGCAGTGTCAGCAGCAATACCGATTTCCTTCTCGCCGGCGAGAAGGCGGGCAGCAAACTGACAAAGGCGCAGCAACTGGGAATCCGGATCCTGTCGGAACAGGAATTGCTGGCAAGCGGCTCACAGGTTGTGCAATCAACCTAGTATGCCGGCCAAGTCGAGGCGAAGAACGCATACGCGACTATCGTAAGTGGCACTTTCGCGGCTCATTCGATAGAATTCAAGATGCTGACAAACGAAACAGAATCGTCAGGAGAGCAACCGTCGGCCGGCGACCGGGCGTTGAACCCTCTTCAGCCGGATGCGGCGGTCCTGAAGTTGCTGCGGGAGGGCGCAGCCCTGGCCTCAGCGCATGATTTGCCCGCCGCGGCGAAATGGTACGCCAGCGCGGCGGACGCGGCCATCCAGCTGGATGACCGCGCCGGATTCGGGCGGGCCATGGCGCAACTGGCCGCATTGGAGGAGTCCCGGGGCTCGATCGACCGCGCGTTCGCCTGCAATCAGAAGGCCCAGGAGACTTTCCTCGCTATCGGCGATGGAGCAGGGCTGGTGCAGGCCTTCCGTGTTGACGGATTCCTGCACGTGCGGATGGAAGATTTCGCGGCCGCAGCGGCTTCTTTCGCCAAGGCGATGTCTCTTGCTCTTCAGCGCGACGCAGGCATGGTGTTGGCGACCCTCGATCAGATCGTACCTGTCGTCCGGCACCTGATCGATTCCGACCGGTTGCCCGCCCTGTTGCCACTGGGCGCCGCTCTGAAGAAGGCAGTAGAAAGCGCTGAGCCTACCCAGTTGCCGAATATGCAAGACTTTTCCGAGTTGACGACGACCGTGGGGGACTTGCTCGCCCCCCTGGGGGTGATCGCCGAGGAGCAATTCCTCACAGCTGCGAAACGGCGAGAGCTTGCGGCCCGCGCCACACACCAAGCCTGGCTTGTCGACGCGCTGACAAGGAAACGCTGGGGTCTGGCCGAGCTAGTGAAGGAAACGTTGCAAACCAAACTGAACTTTCACGAAAACCTGGACTGACAGTCATGACTGAAATCTGGACACCCGGCAGCCCGCCGCCTTCTCAACCGTCTGGTGGCATTGAACTCCCCAAGGGGTTTTCGACCTCGCGTCGCCAAGAAGAGGAACAGCCGGAATCGACAACCGAAGACCAACCCCCTGAACAGCCCGCTGCCCAGGAAGAGGAGGCGCCTGCGCCTGACGGCGCGCAGGAAGCTGAGCGATCGCAGCAGCCCGAATTGGACCTGTTGTTTCCGCCTGCCGGCGTGCAGGTGACTTGCCCCGGCTGCGGCGTCGCCTACACGGCAGCGGTCTTCACTATCGTCGATTTCGGCGCCAACCCGGAGCTCAAGCCGATGGTCCTTGGCGGCCAGATCAATACGGCAGTTTGCAATGCCTGCGGCGCCGGAGGACCACTCAGCGTGCCCTTGATGGTCCACGAGCCCGAGCATGAGTTTTTGGGCGTTGTCATTCCCGGCCAGGCGCGAATAGACGACATGCAGCTGCAGAAGACCATCGGCGACATGAGCCAGGCCCTGATGGGACGACTGCCCTCCGACCAGCGCCGCGGCTATATGTTTCAGCCGCAGCAGTTCTTCGAATGGGACTCGCTGATGGAGAAGTTGTGGGGATTTGAAGGCGTAACGCCGGAGATGCTTCGCCGCCGCCGCGAGCAGTCCGAACTGATCGGGAGTCTCATTCGCCTGGGCAGCGACCAGTCGGCCATGCAGCTGGTCGTAGAACGCAACAAGGGTCTGGTAGATTCGAGCTTTTTCGTCCTCTTGAGCCAGGTAATCAATGCTCTTTCCGCCGAAGGCCAGTCGGAGCAGCTTGAGGCCATTTTGAACCTGCGCAAGTCTTTGATGGAGACAACCGATGCCGGCAAGGATCTCAAAGCGCTCGAAGAGCGGGTCCAGGATGCGTTGGACAAAATCGGGCCGGGAACGACCCGCGACGAGTTGCTTTCGCTTCTCATGGACTACTGGCTTGAGGGAGAGAGCGGCGAGGCCATTGCTTCCGCCGTCCTCAGCGCCGCAGCCCAGCTGACAGACTACCGGTTTCTGCTCGGTCTGGCCGACCGCCTCGAACACGCCGACGATCCCGAAGAACGTTCCGCCCTGATTGCGATTCGAGAACGCGTCGTCGAAATCGGCGAGCAGCGCAGCCAGAGCCAGCAGGCGGCCGCGCAACAGGTGCAGGCCGTTCTGCAGAAGGTCCTTCAAGCCCCCGACACGGACGCGGCCCTGCAGGAAAATGCAGACCAGATTGATGAGATGTTTCTCGCAGTTCTGGCGTCGAACATTCAGCAGGCCGAGCAGAGCAGGGCCGCCTTTGCCGTGCAAAGACTGCGCGTGATCTACCAGAAGGCGCTCGCGATTGTCGAAGAGAGGCTGCCTCCCGAACTGAGACTTCTCAACCGCCTGCTCGCCGCGCCCAATGAAGGCGCACTGCGCCGCCTCCTGCAGGAGAACCGCGCCGATCTATCGCAGGAGTTCGTCGACGCCCTGAAGTCCCTGGAAGAACGTTTCAGCGGCGAAGGAAACAACGCGCTGGCAAACCGAGTCAAGAGCATTCGCGGGCAGGTCGCGCTACTGCTCTAAACAACCAATCCCGGCTTCCCAGGCAAGTCGCACCGGCCAACAAAGCTAATGACTGACTCCAAGAATGTCGCAGCCGAGCTTGTAACCTCCGGCACCGAAATTCTCCTCGGCGATATCGTCGACACGAATGCAGCCTGGATCGCCCAGCAGCTGCGTGAAATCGGCGTCAATCTCTACTACAAGACAACCGTAGGCGATAACGAACCGCGCCTTCGAGGGGTGCTGGAGACAGCCCTGGCCCGCAGCGATGTGGTCCTCATTACCGGCGGACTAGGGCCGACAGCCGACGACATCACCCGCGATGCTATCGCAAACGCGACCGGCTGTCGGCTCGAGCGTCACCCGGACATCGAAGCCGGTTTACGCGAACGGTTCGCGCGCTGGGGCTATCGCCAGATGAGCGAGAACAACCTGCGCCAGGCCCTGATACCTGAGTCGGCGACAGTGCTCGAAAACCCGGTCGGCACGGCGCCGGGATTCGTCACCGCTGACCGCCGCCACGGGCGAGAAGGCAAGGTCATCGCCATGCCGGGCGTTCCCCGCGAAATGAAGCGGATGATGAATGATCTCGTGCTGCCCTTACTGCGCGAGTTGACAGGCGGTGTAGGCGTCATTCGCCGCCGCATTCTGCGGACCGTAGGCATCGGTGAAAGCAATTTGGATGCCGAATTGGGCGACCTGATGAACAGCGCCAATCCGACAATGGGCCTCGCCGCACATCTCGGGCAGGCCGACGTCCGCATCGCGGCGCGGGCCGAAACCGTAAGCGACGCCGAACAGATGCTGGACGAAATGGAAGAGCGCGTGCGCGCAGTAATCGGCGAGTATGTCTACAGCACGACTCCCGAAGAAACAGTCGAATCGGTGCTGGCGCAGCTGCTCGTCCAAGCCGGGGCGCAGGTCGCACTGCTGGAGACGATGACCGGCGGCGCCATCGCCGAGCGCATGCGAAACGGGGCCGGCCCGGAGGAGACCCGCATTTGCGCGGTCGATGAGCCGTCCCAGGAGACAAGGAGGCTGCTCGAGAGGCCGCCGCACGGCGATGTGGCCAGAGAGCTGGCCCTACACTTGCGTGACGAATTCGGGGCCTCTCACGGCCTGGCCGTGGTCACCAGCGGCCGCCCCGAAGAATCTTTCCATTCCAACCAGGGGGGCGAGACCTGGATCGGCTGCGCCGGCCCGAATCGCACCGAGGTCGTGCGCTTCCCCTTCGGCGGCGCAGACCGCCTGACCAATGCGTGGGTTGGCAACAGGGCGATGGACCTGCTCCGCCGCATCTTGCTTGACATTGATGTGTGACAAGCGGGCTGCTCTCAAGTAGAGCCAGGAGCAAGGAGGAGCAAGACCCGGTCGGCCTTCCCACTCCTCACTTCTCCTCATTTCTCTGCCCCCATTCCAGCTGTACGGGTGCACGGGCGCGGGATTTTCTTTCCGACCTGCGTCTCTGAGGTACACTTCGGATATGAACATCAGGCGTAATCTCCCGGTACCACCCCGGTTTTCGCGCAAAGCACCGCGTCGCGGGCTGCCCGCCTTCGTCCGACCCTACCTGCTGTTGATCTTCGGCAGCGCCATCCTGCTCAGCTTCGTCGTGGTCAGCTCAGACGTGACGGGCGGCGAGAACGGGACGGTCGAGGTCGCGCATTCGGAGGATATCCTTGCGGACAAAGCGCCTGAACAGCCGTCCGACCGGTTCCCTGGACGGCAGTCGATCCAAGGGCCGCAGGTACAGAAACCGGTGCAGCGGCCGCAAGTAGAGATCGAAGTCGAGCCCACCCCTACAGCCACGGCAACTGGGACGCCAGCGCCAACGGCAACGGCAACGCCTGTGCCAACGGCCACGAACACGCCGCAGCCGACGCCGAAGGTCGCCGACCTGGGTGCGACGACAACTGTCCTGATACTGGGCAGCGACAGGAGGCCGGACCAGCCCAACTGGCGCACAGACGTCATCATGCTGATGTTGTTGAATCCGGAGCTTGGCGAGGCGGCGGTTATCTCCTTCCCGCGCGACATGTACGTCGACAACATTCCCGGTCACCTACCCAACCGCATCAATGTCGTCGACTATCTGGGCGAGATGGACGCGCCGGGCGGCGGCGGTCCTGCGTTGCTGATCTCGATCCTGGAGCAGCGGCTCAACATCGAGATTGATCACTATGTGCGCTTCCAGTTTGACGGCTTCACGAAGCTGATCGACGAGCTGGGGGGGCTCAGGATTTATGTCGACTGTTACCTGTACGAGTACTACCCGGAGGAAGGCATCTATCTGAATCTGCCTCCGGGGGAACATTTGCTGAGCGGGCGGCAGGCGCTCAGTTATGTGCGCAGCCGCCGTTCGGGCGGCGGGGACCTGGAGCGTGCCCGCCGGCAGCAGCGAGTCGTGTGGGCGCTTCGCAAGCAGTTTTCGGACCTCAACTGGAACATGGTCCTCCAGGGCGTAAGGCTGTACGAGACAATGCGCTATTCGGTTGACACCGACGTGGGAATATTGGACGCTCTCAAGTACGCCCGTTTCGGCCTGTCTCTGAATGAGACAAACGTGAAGGGGATGGTGCTGGGAGAGCCGGCGTTGACGCCGGCCGTACGCCAGGATATGTACGTCTTCCTGGTGGACTGGATCTATGTCTCCACCGAAATCCGGCGCGTCTTCGACCGGCCGCCTCTGATCGACACCAATACTGCGCTCAGTCCCAACCGGCCAAAACCCGCTGACGACGGCGGCGAAGATGGAGTAACCCGGCCCGAATGCCCTTCAGCAAGCTTGCTTTTCCCCGGACAGCGCTCCCTGTCCGCCAGATAGCACCCGCAATCGCGACTCACTGCTTCTGTAGAAGAAACCAGCGGGAACGCCGCGCGTTGTGGGTGGAAGGGACGCCGATTTCCTCGGCCAGAACCGACATTGCATCCCCAAACAGTACCGCCACCTCGCCCTCGTACATGCCGCGCGCGCCGGGCCCTTCAGAAGCCTCCCGATCGAAGACATACAGGTGATAGTGTGCCCCCGAGGCCAGCGCGCGGCAGATGCCCTCGGCGTAGGCAGGCCGGTCCGCGTCCGGCAGGCTGTGGAGGCAGCCGATATCGAGCGCGTAGACGGCCTCCGGATGGCCGACGGGCAGGCGCCCGACATCTGCCTGAACGAATGCGGCGCTTCCGCCGGGAGGAATTAGCGCGTCTTCTCCGTGCGCAAGCAGCCGATTGTGCGCAAGCCGCAACGCCTGCCCCGACAGTTCGAACCCGACGGCGCGCAGGCCCTGGCGCGCCAGAAAGAGCGTGTTCAAGCCGGTGCCGCAGCCGATATCAAGCGCAAACGCGCCGCGAAAGGGAGGGCTCCGTTCCTTCCAGAAACTCTGCACCTCCGGGGGCGTGATGCCGGTGTCCCAGGGCGTCTGCCCGCTGCGGTAGCGTGCATCCCAGTGGGCGCGAAGTTCGCTCTCTTCTTGTCGTGTCATCGGTCATCTCGACACAAGCGGGAGGGCAGGGTCTCGACGATAAGGAGGTCAGGGGGCGCCGGCGCCACCGCGGCCGGAATCCTCACTTTGCTCCTGTGCATAGTCGCGGGCCTCTTCGAAGCTGTCAAAGTCCTCTGTGATGAACTCGATAATCCGCTCTGCCAGGGTCACTGGAGCCTCAATCATAGGGCTGTGGCCGACGCCGCGCAGGACCTCGAGATTTGCCGCCCCGGGGATCGACAGCAGAGAGAGCGTCGCGGCCTCCTTGTCGACGATAATGTCATCGCTGCCCTGCACAACCAGAGTCGGCAAGGTGAGCCCCCCGGCCTCTTCCTGGCGATTCCAGCGCGTCAACGCCTCGGCAACCGCCGTAAACGCAGCCGGCGCCATCCCCGCCGCGTCTTCAACAACCAATTCAAAGAAGGTTTCGAATTCCGCCGGACTCATTGTCGGGGGCGGAGCTGCAGGCATGAGCGAGGCAAGCGCCCGCCGCAACAGCGCACGGTCCTCCCGCATCTGCGCCAGCAATTGTAGACCTTCAAGCGGCGTAAACGACCCCTCAACCGGAACGCTGTCGACGAGAATCAGACTATGCAGCCTCTCCCTATGACGCAAGGCGAACTCGATCGCAATGGCGCCCCCGCTGCCATGTCCGACCAGGTCGAACTCTGTCAGGGCAAGCGCATCGACGAATTCGGCGACATCGGCTGCCTGCTCCTCGATCTCGTAGCCGCTTTCCGAATGGCTACTCTGACCGCATCCGCGCAGATCGGGCGCGACCGCGAGTATCGAGTCCGGCAATATGTCGCAGAAAGGCTGCCACCAGCGGCTTGACGCATGCGAGCCATGCAGCAGGAGCAAGGGAACGCCGTCAGCGTCGCCCGACTTGCGGTAATGAAAATCTAAGCGTTGTGTTTGAATGGCTGGCATTGGCGCCTATTTCGCATAGTCATACTAAACATCCAACTTCACATACAACCCACACTAACCTCATTCACGTCGCTTCATCTCACGATCGGTCTCTTCCTCTTCGGGCACGAATATCAGCAGCAGAGCGGCTGCCGCCGCCTCGGCATGGGGCCCTTCGACACGGCCAACCTCCTCCTCCTCGAAGATCAGCCCGCCGCGCATGACCGTTCCATCGGCTTCGAGCCAGCCCAGCTCTCCGCCCTCAAACAGTCCGTGGCTGCGGACCTGCCTGTCCGAATCGACCGTGCCCAACTCCTTTTCGCCGAACCTGGTGCTGCGCAGCACGCGCCAGACGTCTCCGTCCCGCTCGCAGCGACCGATACGGAGTCCTTCCTGCAAGCGCAGTCGGAAGATCTCATGACAGGTCACGTAGCCGACCGGGGCCTCTCCGCTGCTGCGAGGGCGGTAGATTGTGGTGCGATCGCGGTCCGATTCACTGGGGACTTCCATGTTTAGATTCTAACACTTCGCGGGGTACGCAACAATGAATCGGTCCGCTTTGGAGGGTGTGGGCTCCGGGCTGGAGTCAACGGAAAGGGCCGGTCTACGGAACTCTTAACTGAAGAAGTGACGCCGGCGGCTCAGGTCGTGCAGAAGGACGGTCGCCGCGTTTCTGCCGGCGGCGCCGCCGACGACCGAGCGGCGCTCCAACATGCCGACGCGATAGCCTGCGCGCGCCAGATAGGCGGTTCAGACGAAGGCATTGTGGCCGGCGCCGACAAATAGGACATCGAAGTCGGGCATGCTCAGAGCAGCAGGCCGATCGACAACAGCAGGCTGTAGCGGAGCGAGAGCTGGGCGGTCGCCCCCAGCAATGGGTTTAGCGCACTTCCGGTTGCGTTGTAGATGTCGATGGCCCGTTTTACGGCCAGCGGCAGGCTGAGGAGGGGGAGCAGGACGGCCGGCCCGCGTTCGAACCCAAGCCAGAGGAGGAAGGGTGCGGCATAGGCGAGAGCCAGCAGGATGACGAATTGGGACCGCGTGTTGCGGGCGCCGATCATGACGGCAAGCGTACGCTTGCCTGCCTTGGCGTCAGTGCCGATGTCGCGCAGATTATTAACCACCAGAATTGCAGTGATCAGGGCTCCAACCGGCGCCGCGACGACAAGGACCTCGGTCGCGAGCGCGCCCGCCTGTACATAATAGGTTCCGGCGACGGCAACCAGCCCAAAGAAGATGAAGACGAACAGGTCTCCCAGGCCATGGTAACCGAACGGAAAGGGGCCGCCCGTGTACAGCACGGCCGCCAGCAGCGAGGCCGCGCCGACGGCCAGAATCGGCCATCCGCCCACGATGACAAGGTAAACGCCTACCAGCGCGGCCAGTGCAGCGACGGCCACCATGCCCCAACGCATTGCGCGGGGTGACAGCAGACCGGCCGCCACCGCCCGCGTCGGCCCGAGACGTTCGCCGGTATCGGCGCCTTTGGCGAAGTCGAAGTAGTCGTTGGCGAAGTTGGAGAGGACCTGCAGCAGGAGTGCGCCGGAGGCAGCGGCCAGCGCGGGCGACGGGGCGAAAAATCCATGCGTCCAAGCCAGGGCCGTGCCCACGATTACCGGCGAAATGGCGGCGGGGAGCGTTTTCGGCCGCACGGCCAACAGCCAGGCGGAAAGCCGGCCGCCGGGTGTCGACTGCGGTCGGTACGTTTGCTCGCGACAGCTTTGCTGGTCGTTCACGGAGAGTTCCCGCGGCGGCGCCTGGCCTCTCCCGGCGTCGAAACGCTAGGCTTGCCTGGCCTCTTTCAACGAGCGCGCAACCCGCAGCCCGAGCCAGAAGATGCCCGCCAATACGAATACGGAGGCGTACTCGATGATCGGTATGCGGATGACTTCGTTCAGCCTGACCCATCCCAGCTGTCCATAGACCAGCAACGCCAACGTAACGAAACTGCCCAGAATGACGAGGCGGCTGCGCAGCGACAGGCCCAGACCATACATCTGCGTGATGACCAGGATTCCAGCAAAACCGAAAAAGAACATCGGCCAAAGACCATTGCCTTGCATCACGGCCACCAACGTCCCGTGTACAAGCACCATCAGCTCAAGCGTGAACGTCCACCAACGATTGGTGTGGATGCGTGTATAGAAAAGGCTACCCTGCAGCAGCAGCAAGAACATGTAGAAGAAGCCGATCAGGTGCCCCGACGTCGACACCATCGGATGGAACCAGAAGGTGTAGATGATCGCCCAGGCAAAAAAGTAGCCGTGGTATGTACGGGCAAATCGAACGACCTCCTTCGGAAAAGGCGCAGGCCGGCCAAAGAACTGGCCGCGGCGGTTGTTTTCCATCAGCAGGACCCAAACCAGCAGCACGATTACCGCACCCTGGCTGCTCCAGATCGGCGTGTCCTGCGCCAGGCCGTCATACCAGATGTGCGTCTGCGCCAGGTGCAGCAGAATGAAGAAGGAATTCGCCGCAAGCGCCCAAACGTTTGCCCGGTGCAACCCTTTCGTATAGCGGTGTTTCCGATATGACTGGGCATAGTAGACGATACCCCAGATGGCCAGCTGATGGGCCAGGTAGAACCCCCACGAAGTCGCACGCGTCCAGAATGTAGGCGCCGGCAGCTTCCAGTAGTACCAGCTTGCGCCGGTATCCGGCAGAAGCTCGATACTCTGCAGGCGGTGGTCCAGCGCCCAGACCAGCGCGGTGAACAGCGCGCTGAACGCGACACCCGCCCACATCACGCGAGTAGACGATAGCGCCGGAGAACGTTTCACTTCCGTTGAATCCTGCCGCCCGTCCCGTCCTTCCCTTGCAGATCTTTGCGACCAATCAATGGGTTGGCGCCGCAAGCTGGCATCAGCCTTGTGCATACGGAGGTCCCATTCCAGTTCTATTTCGTATAGTCATACACAGTCCACACCCACCCTAAACCTCTAACACAAAACTCTTAACGCATTTTCAACACCCGAATATAAATGCTCGAACCCCGCATCCTGCAAGCGAGTCGGAACGGCGCGCTGACCATCCAATAGTACGGCCGACATTTCTCCGAAAACCGCTTTCAACGCAAGAGACGGCGTCGGCACGAACGCCGGCCTGCCCATCGCCCGGCCCAGCAGCCGCACAAAGTCTTTATTCCTGAGCGGATCCGGCGCGGTCAGATTATAGGGCCCGGACGCAGTCGCGCTCGACAGCAGGAATTGGATAGCTGCCACTTCGTCATCGATATGAATCCAGGGAAAATACTGATTGCCGCTGCCCAACGGGCCCCCGGCAAACAATCGAAATGGCAGCGCCATCCGCGGGAAAGCCCCCCCTTCTCCGCTCAAGACGACGCCCGTACGAATGACCGGCCGCCGGAGCCCCATCCCTTCCACTTCCGCCGTCGAAGCCTCCCACTCCACACAGACTTCCGCCAGAAAATCGCTTCCGGCGGCTGCCTCTTCCGTCAGGATCTCATCCGCGCAAGGCCCGTAATAGCCGACCGCCGACGACTGAATCAACACGCCGGGCTTGGCGCTGGCTTCTGCGACCGCGGCAACGAGAGCTTGACCGGCTTCAACCCGGCTTTCCCTGATCCGCCGCTTGCGCGCGGCCGTCCAGCGGCCGTCGGCGACGCCTTCCCCTGCCAGATTGACGATGGCGTCCACCTCTTCCACCAGCGGGCCCCACCCATCTGTTGATCTTCCGTCCCACTTCTCCAATCGGACGCCGCTGGCGACCCGATCCCCCGCCTGTTGCGGAGACCTGGTCAATATGATCACTTCATTGCCATTGTCACGCAGACTCTTGACGAGCGCCGTTCCGATCAGGCCCGTTCCCCCTGCTATCAAGATACGCATTGCGCCTCCTCGCGCGCTATGCCCACGCGCTCAGCCCCATTTCCAACGGATGGATAAGCGCAGCATGTCGGGGCCTCAGCCGTACGCCGAAACTGAACTTCCCCGTGTCGTCGGGAACGAACGTACCCCGCGCCGAAACCGTTGCCGCGCCCTGGTAGTCCCCCTGCTCTTGGCCGTGTACCCGCATGGGTATCGTTGTCGACTCAAGCGGGGCGCCGTCCTCCCCGCCCTTGCTTACCACAATCTCTACCGCCAGGTCGTCGACCGAGAGCCGCCCCGGCCGAACATGCGCTTCAAACCCGATATGGTCCCCGATCTCAGCCTGCGAAGGAGGGCCCCCCTCGATCGAAACGCCCACGAACGGCCACGCCTCCCGCACTGACCTCTTCCAATGTGCGACCAGCCGCGCCAGTTGGTTTCCGTCCTGCCGATACGACCTGCCGCTTTCCATGGCCGGAACATAGTAAAGGGACGTGTACTCCGCCAACATCCGCCGCATGCTGAATCGCGGCCCGCAGCTCGCAATGGCCCGCCGCATGCGCGTCAGCCATGCCGACCGCCGGGCGGCTGAACGAGGCCCGGATGGAACAACCGAATCATAGAACTCCGGCACGATCTCGTCCTCCAGAATACTGTACAAGCTGTGCGCGTCCGCTGCGTCCTGGGTCTCATCATCCTTGTAGTTCCGCTCCTCGCCGATGGCCCACCCGTTCATCCCCTGGTAGCCTTCCCGCCACCAGCCATCGAGAATACTGAAGTTCGGCGCGCCGTTGATTGCCGCCTTCTGGCCGCTCGTGCCGCTCGCCTCGTAAGGCCGGCGCGGCGTGTTCAGCCACACATCGACGCCGCTGACCAGGTGCCTGGCGACATTCATGTCATAGTTCTCGATAAACGCGATTTTCCCGAAGAACTCCGGCTCCTGGCTCAGCCTGTAAATCTGCTCAATCAGTCCCTTGCCCATGTCGTCCGCCGGGTGAGCTTTCCCGGCAAAGACGATCTGCACCGGCCGCTGCGGGTCATTCAGGAGCCGCTTGAGCCGCTCAGTATCGTGGAATACGAGCGTCGCGCGCTTATAGGTGGCAAATCGGCGCGCAAAACCGATCGTAAGCGCAATCGGATCAAAGGCCTCCTCGACCTGCGTCAGCTTCCAGTGGCCCTCCCCGTGACGCAAGAATTGACGCTTCAATCGCGTCCGCAGAAAATCGACCAATTTGGCCTTACAGGCATTGTGGACCGCGAGCAACTGGTCGTCCGGCACCCCGTCTATCGCCCCCCAAACGGCTGAATCGTCCTTTCTGTCCAGCCATCCTGAGGGGTAATAGCGGTTATAGAGCGCCTGCAGCTCCGGCGCCAGCCACGACTCGGTATGCACGCCGTTCGTTATATGCCCGATCGGAATCTGGTCCTCGGGCGTGCCCGGCCACAAGTCCTGCCACATCCGCCTCGAGACCTCTCCATGCAGCTCGCTAACGCCGTTATGGTACCCGCTCAAACGAAACGCAAGCACCGTCATGCTGAACTCCGCGCCCCAATCATGGTCGTGGCGGGCCAGCCCGAGGAATCTCTCCCGGTCAATGCCCATCTGACCCCAGTACTGCCAGAAAAATTTGTCAACCAGTTCAAAAGTAAAGGCGTCGTGCCCCGCCGGCACCGGCGTATGCGTCGTAAAGACATTGCCCGCGCGCACGACCTCGACGGCCGTCTCGAACTCCACGCCCATCTGCACCATCTCACGCACACGCTCCAGGCTCAAGAAGGCGCTGTGCCCCTCATTCATGTGCCAGACGCTCGGCTCATACCCCAACGCCCGCAACGTACGCACGCCCGCAATTCCCAGCACATACTCCTGGCTGATTCGCATCTCATGATCGCCGCCGTACAGCCGGGCGCTCAGTTCCCGGTCCTGCGGGGCATTCTCCTCAACATCCGTATCCATCAGAAAGAGCGGAACGCGGCCAACCTGGATCTTCCAGACTTTCGCGTAGACCGTGCGGCCCGGCAGGTCCACGTGGACCACAACCGGCGTGCCGTCCGCGGCCACCGCCTGCGTCGCCGGCATTTCGGCAAAATCGATCTTCTCGTAGATCGCCTCCTGCCGGCCGGACGCGTTGATCTGCTGCGTGAAATACCCTTGCGGATACAAAAAACCGACGCCAACAAAGGGAAGGCCCATGTCGCTCGCCTCCTTGCAATGGTCGCCGCTCAGTATCCCCAGCCCGCCGCTGTAAATCGGAAGCGCCTCGTGCAGCCCGAACTCCGCGCTGAAGTAGGCGATCAACTCCCCCTGCTTGTCGGGAAAGCTTCGTCTGTACCAGGTGTCAGCATCATCCGACATGTAGGCGTCAAACCGCTGCAGGACCGCTTCGTACCGCTGCATATAGCTGTGATTCTGCGCCGCGTCGCGCAGGTTGGACAACGATACGCCACGCAGGAAGCGAATCGGATTCTCGTTTACACTTTCCCACAGATCCGGGTCGATCGACTCGTAGAGGTCTTGGGCGTCCGGGTTCCAAATCCACCATAAATTGAATGCCAGCTCCTGTAACCGGGCGATTGGAGCCGGCAGATGAGGCAGCACCGAGATTGTCCCCAATATGTTCACGGCCTTACGCTCCTCGTCTCTAGCTTCGGACAGCCATCAGGTCTGTGGAAGGCGTATTTCCAACTGCCGGATTCCGCCGACCCGTCGCCCGTCCTTCACACGATATCCTGCCCCTACCCCTTTTCTCAGTAACTTGCCTTGCATTCTTTGACTTCGTATACTTCTCCAAATGTCGAACCGCCTTTCGCGTGACCTTTGGGTCATACCCTTCATCGCTCTGCTCGCTATACTAGTCGCCGGCCCCTTCTGGCAGATCGACGGCATTCCTGTCAGCACGCATGACGTGCAGGTGCATCTCCACCGAATCGCCGCATATGAGCGCTCCTTCGAGCAGGGCGTCATCTGGCCGCGCTGGTTTCCCTACAGTCTACAACGGGACTTGGCGCGCCCCTATCGCCCACCATTATAGCCCAGGTTTGTACTGGCTCGATAGCCATTGCCCATCATTGGTTCGGGCCTCGGGCTGGACCAATCGCCATGAAGCTCTTCATGACGCCTCGCCCTGGTCATCTCCGGCTTCGGCGTTTACGCCTGGTTGCGACTACACGTTCAGTCTGCGCAGCCTCCCTGGCAGCAGCCTCAATATACCTTCTCCATCCCATGCCCTCCTGACCCGGACCGTCTTACTATGCCGGCGACTACCCCCAAATGTTTGCCCTCTTGCTCCTTTTGCCGGTTCGCATTCTGGAGCATTCACCGCTCTTTTTGTACGAGAATCCTCGGATTCGGCAGATGGATTGCAGCCGTCGCTTTCGTTGTCCGCCCTCGATTCATCAGCCACAACTCTGATGGCAATCGCTGCCGTGGGCTGATGCTGGGTGCCCTTTACTGGCTGATGCTGGCCGCCGGCTACCGCAGCCTCGGCGGGACTCGCTGCGCACGGGAACCGCGGCTGCCATTGCGGTTGCCTTCATTCTTGTCCGCGGGCTTTTGGCTTCCGGCCCTTGGCCGATCTGCAGCTTCGTGCAGATACAGCAACGTCACAACTGGGGAGCTCGGGCGCACTACAGCGAATCTCTTCCTCCACTGGTGGAAACTGACTTCGGCTTTCAGTCTCCCGATCCTCGATAGCCGCGCCGGCAACCCGCTTGATGCCGCTCAACACTCTTTCGGCGCGGCCTCGTGGCTGGCCCTGATTGCTGGGCTACTCAGCTTACCGTTCTGCCAAGAACGCGGCAAGACTCGCAGCGCCTGGTGCCATTGGCAGCGGACTCTTTCTCACTGGCCATGCTTGCAATGTCTTCTCCCGTCTCTGAACCTCATTTGGCAGGCGCTGCTTTCGGCCCTTTCAGCATGTTCCAATATCCCGGCCGTTTTCTGCTACATTGCAACCTATTGGCGCCCTCCCCGCCGTCGGCCGCCCTAGCCGTAGACGCGTTTCGCCCAACATTATCGTTGGCTCCCCGGCGCTTGGCATGTTAGTCGTAGTATCCTCAGGTTCTCGTTCTCTTTCCCTACCTCTTTCCAGACCACACCCCGATGTTCTCGCTCCTTCATGCCGGGTCGAAAGACTTGAGACGTAGCAGGATAGCACTTGCAAATTTGAAGCGAGGATCGCCAACGCGTGGGGTTTGACGAGCGACAACGAATTCCTCGTTCAGGGCGCCGATCTTGCGCATCGCCACCGGCGAGCGCGCCGAGCCGAATGCGACCAGATTTGATTTGGCATTCTCCCCACTTGAAGCGGTCGCCGATCATTTCTGGCAACAGTCCGAGTCCGGTATGCTGTTGAGACTTCACTTACCACCCTGAGTTGGAACGCCGGCAGATCTTGCGCAACTGGCGCGCAGGGCCAGCCGGGTGGATGCTGGCGACCCAGCTGCGCAGCTTCCGCGCAACCCCTGCGCATATTCGCTGGGAGGGAACGATCGTGGCAGCGGTGGGGTGAACGCCTGACCCTGCTTGGGCTGCATTGCCACAGCCTGGCAGGGACGCTGTTCTTATCCTTTCGCCGTGACAGGGCGGCAAATGCGCCCAATCCGACGGCCCGCGCTCCTCCACGCCTGCCGCCGGCGTGATGACTGCTCTGCCTGCTTTTCTTTGTCGCGGCCCGCTACTCGCGCTCGATCTGTACCCCCAGGGGCCCCTTTCTGCTGGACTCGCCTCCGGGAGAACTCGCATTCTCGGTCGATGGCCGGCCCACTACGCTGGGCGACCAGGAAACCGGGCAGGTGACCCTCCTGGGATGGACGCTGTTGAGCAGAGACACGCCCGCCCCGGCGATACCGTCAGCGTTCGCTTCTACTGGCAGGCGCAAGCAGAGCTTCCAGACGACTACCACACCTTTTTGCACCTCCACACGCCCGCCATCCAGCGCTCATGGGCTGTCGAGAACCAGGGAGTGCTGCGCCCGCCAACAAGGGTGTGGGACCCGGGAAAATACTACATCGAGACCATGCGCCTCCGCCTGCCAGCGGACATTCCGCCGCTCACATATACGCTTGTCGCAGGCTTGGTTTCCTCCTCCGGCGAGAGGCTGACAGTGCCCGGGTCGGTCAACGACCTGGTCCATCTGCGCGAGATGGCGGTCGCGCCCTCGCGTCCTGGATTTCTGCAAAGCGAACGCCCGCCGGTGGCAGCCGACGCCGCGACCGGTGACGCCCTCCGGCTTCAGGGATACGACCTCGTTCCAAAGGCTGAACAACCCGACCACCTGATCTTGCGTCTCTTCTGGGAGACGGGCAACGGTCCCACCCGCGACTGGATTACCTACATTCACCTTACCGACGCCCATGGCAATCTTGTCGCGCAATTCGACGGACCCGCATTTGCAGGTCTTCTGCCAACCAGCAGCTGGCACAACGACGCGCTCTACATCGACCGCCGCCAGCTGGATCTGCCGGCCGAGCTAGCCGCGGGAGACTTTCTCTTCCGCATCGGCCTCTACAGCTTCGAGACGGGCGAACGCCTGCCGTTTGAACCCGACGATGGCAATGCGCCTGAATTTGAGAACGGTCAACTAATTGTTTCTCTGCGTCTCCCTCTTTCGGAGGGCGCTGCAGATTAGGCACGCATTTGCCCCTCTGATTCCGGGCCCGTATACTCAATCGAATGTCAACCCGTTTCTCGTCCAGCCTCCTGGTCATCCTCTTTGTCGCCCTGCTGGCCTTTCTTGTCGCCGGCCCGTTCTGGCAGGTTTCCGGGCTGCCGGCGGGCACGCCTGACGAGCAGCTCCATTCCCACCGCAGCGCGGCGGTCACGCGCGCCTTCGAACAGGGCGTCTACTGGCCGCGTTGGTTTCCAACCGTCTACAACGGCCTCGGCGCGCCTACCTTTCATCACTACAGCCCGGCCCTTTACTGGCTGGTTGGCGCAACCCACGGGGCCGGCATTCGCCTGGATCATGCCCTAAAGCTTGTAATGACCGCCGCGCTCGTCCTATCGGCGTTCGGCATCTACGGCTGGCTGCGCTTCGCCTTCAGTCCGGCCGCCGCTCTCGTCGGCGCCGCGCTCTACCTGCTCCACCCGCACACCCTCACCCGCACCTTCTACTTCGTCGGCGACTATCCCCAGATTCTGGGCCTGTTGCTAGTGCCGGTCTGTCTGTGGGCCTTCACTGCGCTCTACATGCAGGGCCGCCCGCGCAGCTGGCTGGCCGCGGTCGGCGCCCTCGCCGCGCTCGCATTCAGCCACAATCTGACCGCAATGACCGGCGGGGGCGTTCTCGCCCTCTATTGGCTACTGCTCGCGATCGGCTACAGGCGGGTGGACGGGCTGGCGCGCTGCGCACTGGCCGCGCTGGTCGCCGCGCTCGTATCGGCCGCCTTCTGGCTCCCATCGCTTGCCGACCTTACTTTCGTCCAAATCGACAATGCGCGCGAGGAGTTCTTCCATTTCAGCAAGCACTTTCTCAGCTGGCAAGACCTCTTCGCGGTACAATCTCCGGTCCTCGACAGCCGCGCGGGCACGCCGCTCAAGCCTCCAGTCACGTTCGGCGCGGCAACCTGGCTTGCTCTTATCGCCGGGCTGGTCAGCGTACCATTCGCGGCGCGGCGCGCCGGTCGATACTGGGGGCTCGGCGGCGCCCTGCTTGCGTTGCTGCTGCTGGCGCTCACCCTCAATGCGACCGAACTGCTGTGGGAGCATCTCCCCGGCCTGAGTTTCGTCCAGTTTCCTTCCCGCTTCCTGTCAATTGCCCCGTTCGGGGCGCTGCCGGCGGCCGCATTGGCCGTCGATGCCTGGGCTCCGCGTTATCGTTTCGCCCCTGCGTTCATCCTGCTATCCGCCTGCGCGATCGTTCTCTCCCCCTATCTCTTTCCCTCCCACACACCCTTTACGCCGCCGCGTGAAATGGAGACGTCCTCCGTCGAAGACATTCGCCATTCCGAACAAGCGGGCGGCGCCTGGGGGATGACGGGAAGCAACGAGTTTCTCGTCAAAGGGGCGGACATGAACGTGATCGCCGGGCACAGCCCCGAACCACCGGCAGCTGGCGTTATCTGGCGTTCCCCCCACGAAGCCGTCGCCGATCTGACCGGCATGGCTGAGCCGGTTCTGCTCAGGCTGCACTTTCACCCCGGCTGGGGCGCGGGGACGCAGGCCGTTTTGGAACCCGGGACAGCCGGCTGGATGCAGGCGACCAAACTCGGAGACCCTGAACAGCCCCTCGTGATTCGCTGGCAGGGAACCGTGTGGCAGCGACGCGGCGAGCGCCTCAGCCTGCTTGGAATCGGCGCGGCCACATTCGGCTTTCTCTTTTTGGGGTTCAGGCGGCGGCAGGCAATCCAACCGGCCCAGACTCAGCCGACCGGCGCGGCCCCACCAACAGAGCCCCGTTCCGCTCTTCTCGCTGTCGGCGCGACGGTCATCTGCCTGCTGGCCTTCAATATCGCACGGCTCGCCATCAACGGGTCCAGCCGCGGTCCCTTTCTGCTGCATTCCCCGCCGGGTCAGCTGGCATTTGATGTGCAAGGAGAGCCGGTCCTGCTCGGCGACGAAGAGGGCCCTCAGGTAACTTTCCTTGGTTGGGAGATGGTCAGAGGCTCATCGCCCCGCCCCGGCGATCCGATCATCGTTCGACTCTACTGGCAACCGCATGGCAAGATCCACGAGCGTCTCAACGGCTTCATGCACCTGTACACGCCCGCCATCAAGCATTCCTGGGCCACCGGCAACCGAGGCGTCGGTCGGCCCGACTCCCAGTGGTGGGATCCCAGCAAGTACTACGTCGACGAACTTCGCCTTGTCGTCCCGCCGGACCTGCCTCCAATCACCTATTCACTCATTGCCGGCATGGTCAAATCCTCTGGCGATAGGATGACCGTGCCAGGCTCAGGAGTTGACAACATTCTCTCTCTGAGAGACCTGGAAGTCAGACCGACCCGGCCTGGCCTGTTCCAAAGCGCGCGGCCTGGCGTCTTCGCGCGCGCCGATACCAACGACGGTCTGCGCCTGCAGGGCTACGACTTGCAGCCGTCGCCCGGCGGCCCGCATCTTCGCCTCTTCTGGGAGACAGACGAGGTGCCCACCGCAGACTGGGTCACTTATATTCACCTGCACAATCAACTTGGAGAACGAGTCGCCCAGTTCGACGGCGCCGCCCTGAGAGGACTCGTCGGCACCAGCGACTGGAGCGCAGACACGCTCTATGTCGACCGCCGCCAGCTCGAGGCGCTGGATGAGTTGCCTGAAGGAGAGTATCTGTTTCGGATAGGGCTGTTCGACCAGGCCAGCGGGGAGAGGTTGCCCTTCCATCCAGAGGACGATTCGGACAGTTTTGAAGACGGGCAACTACTCATTCCGTTCAGGGTCTTGCCGCCCGAGGAAGACCCGAACAGTTGCTACGTCTGCACCGGCGACCAGTAACCGGAAGCCAAACCCGTACCGGCTGAAGGCGTTTCCGACCGCTCAATCTCCGTCGGCAATCCAATGCTGGCCTTCGCGCGCCAGCAGGTCGTTTGAATCTTCCGGTCCCCAGGTGCCTGCCGGGTAGTTGGGCAGACGGTACGGGCCAGCACCGTTTGCCGCCAGCGACTCCTGCATGTGCCAACCCTCCAACACCTGCGTAATCCGCTGCCACGCGATCTCGACCTCGTCTCGCCGCGTAAACAGGGTCGAATCCCCCAACACGACATCGAGCAGGAGCCTCTGATAGGCGTCGGGCGGGTCGCCAAAACTGTGGCCGTAGGTGAATTCCAGATTGACCGGGGTCAGGTTGACCGAAGGGCCGGGCCGCTTGGCCAGCGTTTTCAGCGTGATGCCTTCGTCCGGCTGAATCCGCATTGTGAGCACATTGCGGCTCAGACTTGCCCGGCTCACTCCCGCGTGCGGGGCCATGACCGGGACCCCGTCGAGCCCGTCCGTCGTGTCGAACAGGAGGTGAGGCGCCCTGCGGAACGTAACCGAAATCTCGGTTGCTTTACGCGGCAGTGCCTTACCGGTGCGCAAGAAGAACGGAACCCCCTGCCAGCGCCAGTTGTCGATCTCCAGGCGCCAGGCGACGTAGGTTTCCGTGGTGGAATCGGGGGCGACGCCGTCTTCGTCGAGGTAGGCCGGCACCGGGCGCGTGGCAGCTGTTCCGGCAGCGTACTGGGCGCGCACGACGTATTCGGGCACCTCGTCTGGCTGTAACGGACGGATCGCCTGCAGCAGGTTCACCTTCTGGTCGCGCACAGATTTGGCGTCGAACGCGTTCGGCGGCTCCATCGCCGTCAGCGCCACAAGCTGCAACAGATGGTTCTGCACCATGTCGCGCAGCGCGCCCGATTTCTCATAGTAGCCGCCCCTGCCCTCAACGCCGATGCTCTCCGCAACCGTGATCTGGACATTGTCGACGTAGTTGCGGTTCCAGACCGGCTCGAAGATCCCGTTGGCAAAGCGGAAGACGAGAACGTTCTGCACAGTCTCCTTGCCCAAGTAGTGATCGATACGATAGACCTGGTCCTCGTCGAAGACCGACAGCACGTGGTCGTTAAGCTTGTGGGCGCTCGCCAGATCGCTGCCAAACGGCTTCTCGATTACAACGCGGGTCCATTCATTCCCCACCTTGTGCCCGACCAGACCGGCAGCTCCCAGAAGCGAGATGATCGGTTCGTAGACGGACGGCGGCGTGGACAGATAGTAGAGCCGGTTGCCGCCAATGTCCCATTGCTCATCAAGCGAACCGATCCTGTCCCGCAGCTGCTCGAAGCCCTCGGCATCGTCGTAGCCGCCCGCCATGTAGTAGAGACGGGGTGCGAAGGCCTCCCAGCCCGCGCTTTGAAAGTCGATTTCGGGGTTTGTCACCATGCTCGCCCGAGCCCGCTCACGAAACTCCCGATCGGACATGGAGGAGCGGGCATAGCCCAGGATTATGAAGTTAGGAGGGAGGAGCCGTTGCAGAGCCAGCTTAAAGAGCGCGGGCAGCAGCTTGCGATTGGCCAAGTCGCCCGACGCGCCAAAGATTACCATCAACGCCGGCGACGAGACCTGGAACTGCTCGTGCACATCCGGCGACTCTTCCAGGATGATACCTTCGCTCACTTTTCGATGTCCTTTCGCCGAGAGAGTGAGGGGAGTGAGACGACTATCTCACTCTCCTTTCCTCGCAAATGCGATCACGGGAGAACGCACCGACACCTGGAGCGGCTGGTCGGCTACGTAGCCGTGCTGCGGCCCAAGTCGGACGCTCACGTGTGTGCCCGTCGGTAGCTGGACGGTAACCAGCTGGTCATGACCGAAGAAGAGCGTTCCGCGCACGCGCGACGCGGGCAGGCCGGGGTGCGCCGTCTGCACCTCGATGTTCTCCGGCCGCAGAAGAATGTCCACCGGGCCGTAAACGTCTGTCTGCGCCGCGAGAGTTCCCAATTCACATTCGATCGTTTCGCCCCGCCCGACGCCGGGCAGGAAGTTGGCCTCGCCAATAAACTCGGCCACCGCGCGGCTGGCAGGGGCGGTGTAGAGCTCGTGAGGGGCGGCCACCTGCTCCACGCGGCCGTTCAGCATGACCGCCACACGGTCTACCAGGCTCAGCGCCTCCTCCTGGTCGTGCGTTACAAATACAGCGGTGGTGTTGGCCGCACGCAGGATTTCGCGTACCTCGCGGCGTACCCGCGCGCGCAGGCCGGCGTCCAGGTTGCTGAACGGCTCGTCGAGCAGGATCAGGGCAGGATGTGGAGCCAGGGCCCTGGCCAGGGCGACGCGCTGTTGCTGGCCCCCGCTGAGCTCGTGGGGCATACGCTCTTCCATGCCCTTCAACCCGGCAAGGTCCACGACCTCTCGTATGCGCGCAGTGCGGGCCTCTTCCGGCAGGCGGCGCAAGCCGAACTGGATATTAGCAAGAACGTTGACATGGGGGAACAGGGCGTACTCCTGAAAGACCATGCCCACACGTCGAAGCTGTGGCGGCACGTGGACCCCCCTGCCGGCCATAACCTTTCCGTCGATCTCGACCATGCCGGAATCCAGGCGCTCAAAGCCGGCGATGAGGCGCAGGGTCGTCGTCTTGCCACATCCAGACGGACCCAATAGGGCGATGAGCTCGCCGCGGGTGACTTCCAGCGAGACCTCGTTGGCGGCAATGACCGGCGCGGCCTTCGGGCCGAAGCGCTTGGCGACGCCCTCCAGCCGCAGCCCGGTATGGGAAGCTTCTGCCGCAAAAGACTCTTGATTCATGGCACGGTTGGCAAGCGACGGAAAGGCTTAGGCGCCGCTGCCCATCTCTCTCTCCTCCTGCATGAGGACGAGGAATATCCCCAGGGCCGACATGGCGAGTAGCATGAGGGCCGGCGCCGCCGCCCTGGCAAAGAAGGCTTCATCGGCCGCCGACCAGATTTGCGTTGCCAGAGTCGAAAAGCCGGTCGGACTGAGCAACAGCGTCGCCGGTAGCTCCTTCACCGTCGTCAGAAACACAAGCGCCATCCCCGCCAGCACGCCCGGGCGCACGATCGGAGCGGTAATGCGCCAGAAGACGGCGCGAATACCCAGGCCCAGACTGCGGCCCGCCTCCTCGAGGCGAGGGTTCATCTGCATCAGGCTGATCTGCATCGCGCCCATCGCCTGAGGCAGAAAGCGAACGACATAGGCAAAGACGAGCATCCACATCGTCTGGTAGATCCCGGGAGCGAAATTGGCGCCAAAAAAGACCAGGCTGAGCGCGATCACAATGCCCGGGAGACCGTAACCGACGTAGACCGCACGCGCGGCTATACCCATCAGCCGGCCCCGCAGCCGTACAGCCGCATAGGCGACCAGAAAGCCCAGCGCCGCCGCGGCCAGCGCTGCCAGCGCGCCGGCCTGAAAGCTGTTGAGGGTGGCAACCCAGACCGGTTTGAGCCTCTCGCCGGATATGAGCCCTCGCAACAGCCAGTACGTGATAACCGCCGTCGGCATGACGAGCGCCGCCATCACGACTGCGCCGCAGTAGAGCAGCGCCGCCCCTCTCCAGCGCGCCAGTTCAACTCGGCCGCGCGGCGGCGCCACGCCTGCTCCGGCACGAAAATGGCGAGGGCGTCCTCGGCCACGGCTTTTGCGCTCTAATAGCAACAGCATAATCGTAAACACGATCAACGCCAAGGCGAGCAAAGAGGCCAAATGGCGATCGAAACTGCTCAAATACTGAACGTAGATCGCGCGCGTGAAGCTGTTGTAGCGGAGCAGCGAAACGGCGCCGAAGTCGCTCAGCGTGTAGAGGGCGACCAGCAGGCCGCCTGCGGTTATCGCCGGGCGCAGATTCGGGAGTGTAACGCGCAGGAAAGTTTCCCAACCGTTGCTCCCCAGCGAACGAGCTGCCTCTTCAATCGAGGTATCGAACCTTTGCAGCGCGGCGCGCACGCTCATGAATACGTAAGGATAGGTGAAGAGCGTCAAGGTCCACAGCGCGCCCCAGAAACCGTAGATTGACGGCAGCCGCTCCACACCGAGCGGCTCCAGGAGCTCCTGCAACAGCCCGCGGGGTCCGAACATCGCGATCAGCGCGAACCCTCCTACATAGCTCGGAACGACAAGCGGCATCATCGCCAGAACCGTCCAGACGCGTCTCCCCGGCAGGTCGGTGCGTTCGGTCAGCCATGCCAGCGGCAGCGCCACCGCGACCGATAGCGCAGTTACGCAGGCCACGAGCAGAAAACTGTTCCACAGGATGCGGACGGTGCGAATGCGCGCCATCAGTTCGACTGCTTCATCCAGGCCGGCGCCGGCGGCGCGGTAGACCAGGTACACCATCGGCAGCAGCATCGCCAGTGCGATCAGAAGGACGACGGCCCGATAGCAGTATCCGGCAATTCTGTGGACTGACCCGCGAATCTCCAGCTCCGGTTGTTGCAGCGGGCCGGAGTGGTAGGCCTTGCGCAGGACCTGGTAAGCGATGCCGCGCGGCGGTGGGTGGGTCTCGGTCTCGTTGCTCATCTACTCATCGGCCCCGTTCGCGACCGGGGCAACCGGGATCGCAGCCGACCCAAAGCGCAAACCGTACTTTCGCATTGTCGCCGGCCAGAGCAGCCAGACGAGACCGATTAACGGCTGGAACAGAGGAAAATAGCCATAGTCGGCGCCGAAATGGCGCCACACGGTGCGCCCGGTGAGTTCGGGCATCGTCAGACTGAGTCCCCCTACCAGTAGAGTCAGGACCGACTCCAATCCCAGGACACCGACCGAGAGCCACCAGGCCCAGCGCTCGCGGCGGGCAAATCCGATGGTGGCGGTCAGATAACAGACGGCCGCCAGCAGGCTGAGACCGGGAGCAAGATAGTTGCTAACGCCCTCTTTGAGCAAGAGCTGGAAAAGCGCCCGCACACCGGTTGACAGGGCCAGGAGCGGATAGGATACGGCCAGGATGTGGCCGAAGACGGTCACCAACTCGGTTGACGAGGATTTCGGCCCGGTCGCGTCGAAATCTTGCCCTGAGACGCCCATGTTCGCTGTCGAGAAATCTTTCGTATAGTAGGTAGGCACGGTACGCTCAAGCGGCTGCCAACCACTCCTCAATGAAACCCCTCGCCTCATCGTAGCAGCGAATCACCGGCAAGGCGGGGTAGTCGTCGACGACGTTTTGCGGGGGATCGAAGAGCACACCGACGTCGGCCCGTTGCAGCATGGCGATGTCGTTGTATGAGTCGCCCATCGCCAGCGTTTGAAACTGCAGCTCGTGGAATGCCGTCACGGCGTTGCGCTTGGATTCATCGAGGCGCAGGCGATAGCCGGTGAGGGTCCCTTCCGCATCGACCTTCAGCGAGTGGCAGAAGATGGTCGGGTAGCCGAGCTTGGCCATCAGCGGCTTGGCGAACTCGTAAAAGGTATCGGAGAGAATGACGAACTGGGTCCGTTCGCGAACCCAGGCGGTAAACTCCTCCGCGCCGGAAAGCGGAGAGATCGTAGCGATCACTTCCTGAATATCCTGCAGGCGCAGGTTTCGCTCCTTCAGGATCCGGATCCGCATCTGCATGAGTTGGTCGTAGTCGGAGATATCCCGCGTTGTCAGGCGCAGCTGCTCGATGCCGGTCTTTTCGGCGAAGGCGATCCAGATTTCGGGAACGAGCACGCCCTCCAGGTCGCTGACGATGAGGCGAGGTCTGGGATCTGCCAACTGATGCTCCTCTCTCAGTAGGTCAAGTCGTCATCCGCCAGATGTTCGGTCCGATTCACATAGCGAACGAAGGCAACGACTCTTCGGCCTCCCCAGGGAAGGAAGTCGACGCGCGTGATGCCTGTGTTGTGGTGGTTGAAGTAAAACTCGTTGCCTGGGAGCCGGCCGACAATCGCCTTGAGCAGACTGTCCATGAAAGTGCCGTGACTGACGGCCGCAATCGAGTCTTCTTCGGCCAGCTCACCCGCCATCCGGTGCAAAGTTTCCAGCACCCGCAGCGCGCGCGCGTGGCATCCCTCCCGATCTTCCTCGCCGCCGTACCACCACCCACCTTCGCCGATCCCGTCCAGCCGGAAACCGGGGAATTTCTCCGCCATCTGAGCCCGACCCAGGCCAGGGTAACCGACGGCATCGGCGTTCAAGCCCTTGCGCTCGAATATCCCACCATGCTCGTGCAGGTCGATCCAGACAATTGGATCCCGACTCAAGGCATCTGCGACCGGTTGCATCGTCTGCATCGTTCGCAGCATCGGGCTGCAGAAGAGGCGCTCAATTGGCTGGCCGCCGAGGTATGTTCCCAGACGGGCGGCCTGTTCCTCTCCCATTGCGGTAAGCGGCGGCTCGGCGACGCGTCGGACCATGTAATCGTCCATGGAGTACGACCCGGGCTGCGCCTTGAACTCTTCGTCGAGCTGATTGTTGGAAGACTGACCGTGACGAATCAGATAGAGAATCATCGGGACGGAACTCGCTTGTTTTTCCGGACCGGCCCAATTGCCAGACGCAAAGAACCGTTTTCCGACTGTAGAGAGTACCTGAACTCAGGAGAAATGGCAAGATTTGGAGTATGGGGAAAGGGGAGTAGAGGGAGTAGCCTCGCACATTTTTATTCCCTATAATAGTTTTTATACCAAGTAAAATGTGAAGAGGGAGGGGGAGGCGCCCCGATGCAGTTGGCTGATGTTGCAGGAGCAGATCCGCCCTTTCGTTTTTGGATGGAAGGCGCAGCAGGTGTACATTACGCTTTGAGCGGCGCCGGAGGCTGCGCGTCCTCGCGGGTGGAGAAGCGAGAGAAGGAGAATATCAAGGCGGCTAAGTTGATGAACGACCGGTCCTTGGGGTCAGATGAGGGCAGGCCAGTCGAAGAAGGCGGGGGCGTATCCGGGGACTACCTGTTGAAGCTGGCCCCCGAGCAGTCATCGGGCGCTGCCCAAGCCCGGGCCGCACCGTCGCGGGACGGGAACGCGCGCCGACCGGTTGAGAGCGGACAACGCAGGTCCCGCCTCCATTCGGCGCACGTCCTGATTATCGGATTCGCCGGCATCATCCTGCTGGGCACGCTGCTGCTGAAGCTGCCGGCCGCGTCCTCATCGGGCGTCCCATTGTCATGGATCGAGGCGCTATTCACGGCCACGAGCGCGGTGACAGTGACCGGGCTGGGCGTACTGACGACCGCGACCGACCTGACGCGTTTCGGTCAGCTGATCATCCTCGTGCTTCTCCAGGTCGGCGGCGTTGGATTTATCGCTTTCAGTGTGTTGCTTTTTCGCCTGGTCGGGCGGCGTGTAACGCTGAACGAACGCTTCATGATCCAACAGTCGCTCGGCGGCGAAAGAATCATCTCTTTCGGCAGCCGCTGGGGACGGCTCGGCAGCGTCGTCAATCTCGCGCTCTATGTCCTCATGGTAACGCTGACTATCGAAGCGGTGGGGGCTCTGCTGCTCTGGCTGCGGTGGCGGACGGCGTTTCCCGATGGCGAAGCGCTGTGGCTGGCCATCTTCCACGCTGTCAGCAGCTATTGCAATGCCGGATTCGACCTCTTCACCGGCAGCGGCCACGCGCCCGTCTTCGGATTCGGCACCGACTATTTCACGTTGGCTGTGATGGCCGTCCTGATCGTTTTGGGCGGCTTTGGCGTCGCCGTTCTATACGACCTGGGCAGCTTTTTCCGAAATCGCATGCTGGCCCTCAACACGCGCATAACCCTGGCGCTGAGCGGCGTACTCCTGCTCGCCGGCCTTGCCGTCATGCTGCTCGACCGGCAGCTCTACGAGGTCACCTTGTCGGCTTTGAACACCGGCGAGCAGCTGGCCGTCAGCGTCTTCACCGTCATCTCGGCGCGGACGGCCGGCCTGACCATCCTGCCGCTCGAGCAGCTGAGCCAGAGCACGCAGCTGATGCTTCTTTTCTGGATGTTTGTCGGCGGCGCGCCGGCGAGCATGGCCGGCGGCGTCACCAGCAGCACCTTCGGCGTTCTGCTCATCTCGGCGCTGGCGACCGCAAAGGGGGGCGATAACGAAGCGGTCGCGTTCGGTCGTTCGGTGCCAAGAGAGACACTCAACAAAGCAGTGGCGATCATGACGGTCAGCACGCTCCTGGTGGCGGGCGTTACGATGCTCTTGTCGCTGCTGCACGAAGGCGACATTTTTGCGCTCGGATTTGAGGTCGTGAGCGCGTTTGCCAACGCCGGCTACTCGCTGGGAGTTACCTCGAAGCTGGACGCCTGGGGGCAGGCCGCGATCGCATTTACCATGTTCTGGGGCCGCCTGGGACCGCTGACCATCGTCATCGCGCTGGCCCAACGTGAGCGGCCCAGCTTGCTCCACTATCCGGAGGAACCGGTGATTTTGGGCTAGAAGAAACGTATTGCAATGGAATGAATGGTGCAGATATGTTGGTTGAGAATCTGAATGACTATACGAAACATGGGAGAACTCTGACATCATGACCGATTCGAGCAGTTACACACTCGACGACATGCGGGCCGGCGCTGAGGTGGCGGTCAAAATCTGTATGGCGGTGCAGCCCGGGGAGCGCGTGCTGATCCTTGGCGACGAAAGTTCGGCCCTGATCAGCCAGGCGCTCGCCGAGGCCGCGGGCTCCGTCGCCGAGCAGGTCGAAACGCGCACACTTGAACAGGTCGGCGTTCGCCCGATCACGTCGATGCCGGACCCGCTTCAGGGCCTTTTGGAGCAGTTCCAACCCCATGTCAGCTTCTACACGGCGAGCAGCCGGCCGGGAGAGCTCAAGTTTCGAATGGCCTACATGCCGGCGGTCATGCAGGCCAATCCCGAAGGCGCCCGCCACGGCCACATGATCAACATCACGCCGCCGCTCATGATGCAGGGAATGAGGGTCGACTATCAGCAGATTTACGACGTTACGATGCGCGTCAATGAGATCGTGCGTAGCGCTGCCGAAATCCGGGTCACCAACCCCAAGGGCACCGACTTCGCCGCCACTTTCAACCCGGAATTCAACTGGATACCCTGTCACGGTCTCTATCACGAGCCGGGCAAGTGGGGTAACTTGCCGGAGGGAGAGACTTTCACTTCGCCCCAGGATGCCAACGGCATACTGGTGGTGGATGAGCTGGGTGACTATTTCAGCGAGCGATATGGAATCCTCGCCTCGCCGGTCACTTTCGAAGTTGAGAAGGGACGCGTGGGCGCGGTTGGCTGCGAAGACAGTTCATTGGAGGAGGACGTGCGCTCTTACATCTATGGCGCCGAGAACGCCGATCGAGTGGGAGAATTCGCCGTCGGCACCAACATCGCGCTGGAGGGGCTGGTCGGAAACCTGCTACAGGACGAAAAGTTCCCCGGAGTCCATGTCGCCTTTGGCGACCCTTACGGCAATCAGACCGGAGCCGACTGGAAATCCGAACACCATGTCGACGTGATTCCGACACAGTGCACGATATACGTGGATGGCGAAAGGATTATGACAGACGGAGTATTCTCGGCCGACATACTGGGGAAGGCGACCGGTAGCAGCGCGTCGGACTGATTGCTATGCGAAGTATAGTTGACTCATCAGTTGCCGGTCTGGATTCACGCGGCTGTGATGCCGGCAACTTGGCTCGAAGGCATATTTCAGCCGGAGTGGACAGAGGCCCAGATCGCGGCTAGACATCGGCGTTGAAGGTCGTAATGCGGGGGCGGAACGCGCGATCGAAAGCCTCCAGCTTGTCTTTGAACCATTCGTGCTGTTCCGGCCACTGCGACCGGTTCGTCGGATCAGCGTTGTACCTTCGCAGCATTACCTGTCCCTGCTTGTGCTCGGGCAACTCTCGCCACTCCAGCGCGTCGCCGATCTCGGCACCGATATCCCCGCGCTGCTGATACAAGGTGTTGTAGGAAACCTCGGCGTCCCCCTCGCGGATGACGAGCTGGACCCCGATGCCGCCGTCCCGCATATTGTTGAAAGCCGTCATGCGCAGGCGCCAGTGGCCAACGTCAAAGTTCATCCAATTCTGCGAGCGCGGCGTGCCAGGGCGGATGAAGCTGCCGCTGCCTTCGAGATGTTTGCGCAGCGCCTGCCAGTACTCCAGCTGTAGTTCATTCTCAACTAGCTGGTACTCCAATTGCAGTTCGTTCTCCACCTGCTGCAACTGGTCCTCCAGCGTCGTTTCATCGTCCTCGGGCGCTGCCGGAGGCGGCGGGGTGGCCTGTTTCGGCCCTGTTCGGCGTAGGGGACCTCTCGGTCCAGCCGCTCGGCTTGCAGACAACATTGAATTTGGGCGCCAGGGGCGAGTCCCCTATCCGCCAGAGCTCAACCTCCAGACCGAAAAACTGAATGCTACTTGCCCGTTACCTCATTCAGCCAGTTGAGTGTATTTTGGTCCTCCTGGGTAAACTGGGCCGCGACCCAGACCATCGTCACCGCCTTCAACTCAGCCGCATAGGTGAGCAACTGTCCCAGATGGCTCTGGTCCGTGTGTTCAAGTTGATTTGCAATTACTACGTAGCCGCCGGCTCCCCTGGTCCGGCATACAACGCCACGCGGCGAAGGCGTCACCCAGCCCTCCATGTTCTCCAGTTCCAACTCCAGATTCAGCGCTTCACCAAGCATGGCCAAGCTGTCACTACGCGAAATCCAGGAGGCAAAATCGCTCTCTTCGCTCACCCATACCGTGCGCAACTCAACCTGTTCCAGGCGGCCAAAATCAAACTGTATCATTCGTTTATTCCCCCATTGCCTAAGGTTATGGTTGGCGGCAGAAGACAGGCTTCACCCGGAACTTCGCCATTCCAAACAGTCGCGATTCGCCTTTCGAGCCGTCAAACAGACACCTTTCTATCCGAAATACGGCAAATCATTACTATCTTTTACCTGATCTAAATGCATTTTGCAAGCCGCGAATTCAGCCACTTGACAGATCGGCGCGGCACCCTTATTATACCCCACTGTAAGCGAATACGCCACAGACGGGAATCCCATGTGGCCGGCGCCTTTGTGTGCGGGCGTAGTTCAGTGGTAGAACGTCAGCTTCCCAAGCTGAATGTCGACGGTTCGAGTCCGTTCGCCCGCTCTTCAGCCTTACTTCCGCCAGAAGTTCCCGCCGCCCTTATGGCGACTGTCCTGCCATTCACAGCCTGGACCCTGCCCCGAATTCGCCAATCCAATTCGGACCTCCTCGCGTCGGCCTCGCTATTTGACAGGGGCGGTACCCATCTGGCTGCTCATACTATGTCTTTCAATTTCTATGCGAAATGGCCGCACCCGGCTGCGATTCCCCACCGCGAGTGAGGGGAGTCGCAGCAGTCAAGCACACGAATTTGCAAGGCTGCCGAGTCCTCTCTTCTCGTCCGGAGAGTCGCTACGACCAACAGACCCTTGCCAGAGACCTTTTGGCTGACGCCGCGAGTGGTACCCCGCGCCGGCGGAAAAACGCCTTAACGCTCACAATCGCTCGTGTGATGCTCATAGCGAGTTAGGGACCGCAACCATGGTGGACTTCAATGACCCGTCTCTAACCTGCATGCTATAATCGCCTCCTTGCCGCGCGTCCGCTGTCGAACGCCAACCGCCCATAGCTCTTGCGGGCCCAGCACTGCCACTTCCTCACTGGCTTGACTCAGTACCGCCATACCATTATTCTGATGGCGAGTAACGGGCTGCTATGTTTGGGCAGCACGATTCCAACTCTTCTTTGCTATACGAATTGCAAAATGACGCTACGACTTCGTCCGATCGCCTGGATTGACGCGCTCTCAAATCGGGCAAAAGCTGTCCTCCGGCAAAAGCGCAACTATGACAGCTGATATGGTAGTTCTCGCCGCAATTCTAGCAGCGGCGACCTTTCTCTATCTGAGCGACTGGCTGTCGATCGAAACGACGTCCGCACTGGCCATCGCCGCGCTGGCGCTGACCGGAATCCTCGACACGGGGGAGGCGCTCTCCGGCTTCGCCAGTACAGCCACCCTCACCGTGGGCGCCATGTTCGTCATCAGCGGCGGCCTACTGCGCACCGGCGCTCTTGAGATCGTTACGATCGGACTGGCCCGCTTTTCGGGAGGCAGCCCGCGCCGTCTACTGATGCTGCTCGGCGGCGTCATTCCACTGGCCAGCGCGATCATGAACAACACGCCGGTCGTGGTGATGATGGCGCCGGTCGTTCTGTCGCTCAGCCGGCGGTTCCGCATTCAGCCCTCCAAGCTCCTCATCCCGCTGAGCTACTTTGCCGTGCTCGGCGGAACAATAACCCTCCTGGGAACCAGCACCAACATCCTGGTCGACGATCTCTACCGCAACGCCGGCGGGCCCGGGTTCAATTTCCTGACCTTTACCCCGCTGGGCCTAATCTTCACCGCGGCCGGCGGGCTATTCGTCGTGCTTACCAGCCAGAAGCTGCTACCCGATCGCTCGCCTGTTGGCGCACTGGACAGCGGGCGCCACCAGCGCACACCTTTCGTGGCGGAGATGGCCGTCTCAGAGATGAGCCCCTTGCTCGGCCAGACAGTAGGTGATCTGTTCAGCGATGGACTGGGCGTACGCATGCCCCAGCGCAGGTCGGAGCGCCATCACCGGCGCCTCTCCCATCTGCGCCGCGCCCTGCACGAGGACGGCAGCGCCGCGGAAGGGCGCATCGAGCTGCTCGAACTGATGCGAGACGGCCAGCCCTTTCGCGCCGGCCGGCAGGGACCGACCCGCTTCGGCCTCATGGGCCGATTCGAGCCAAGGGAAGCGACGTCATTGCGGGTTCAAAAGGGGGACGTCCTGGTCATCTGCGGCCCGCCCCCGCTCATCGCCCGCTTCATCGAGACCTACTCGGCCGGGGCCGCCGCCGCCGGAGCCAGCCCCAACCTGTCGGCGGCCGATAGAACAACCGGAAGCTCACCCGCTACCCGCATTGTCGAGGCGGTAATTCTGCCGGATTCGAGCGCCGTAGGCAGTCGGCTGGCCCAGCTGGACCTTGAAGACAGCCATCACGTTCATGTCCTGGGCTTGCAGCGGCACGGCGGCCAGCGAAGGGCCAGCCCGAGCCAGGCGCGCCTGCACCGAGGAGACGTTCTTCTTCTGCAGGGTACGCGTACTGTCCTTCAAGCCGTGAGCGAACAGTTCAAACTCCTGCTGGTCGAAGGTGTCGAGTCCGCCATTGTCAGGCGCGCCAAGAACAGGCTTGCCCTCCTGATCATGGGTGCAGTCATTCTGCTCGCAAGCCTGACAGACCTGCCCATTGTCATTCTCGCGCTCGGCGGCGCCGCGCTCATGGTCGTCACCCGCTGCCTCCGCACCGATGAGGCCATGTCTTCGCTCGACGGCGCCACCCTCTTGCTCCTGGCCGGCACGATCCCGCTCGGAACAGCCATGCAGAAAACCGGCCTCGCCCAGCTGCTTGTCGATCAGCTGGTCACTCTTTCCGGGCAGCTAAGCCCTGTCATCATGGTGTCGCTGTTCTATCTATTCACCAGCCTGCTGACGCAGCTGATCAGCAACAACGCCGTCGCCGTTCTCCTCACACCGATTGCCCTCTCACTGGCTGCCACATTGCAGGTCAACCCACAGCCTCTGCTCATGACAATCGCTTTCGGGGCCTCGGCCAGCTTCATGACGCCAATGGGCTACCAGACCAACGCCATCGTGCGCGGCGCCGGCGGCTATACATTTGGCGATTACCTGCGCATTGGCATACCGTTGACGCTTATCATGTGGCTGCTGGCAACGGTTCTGATACCCTACTTCTGGCCGCTCTAAGGATGGAAGTATCCTTCCTCCGACACATAGCAAGGAGACTTTTCGATGACATCGCCATACCTGTCAGACCGAGATTGGACACGGGGGGTGGTCCGCTACCCCGACCCGGCGGTGGAGGTGCTGGATGACCGCTTCAGCCAGATCAGGATCGGCAACGCCGTGGTTGAGCGCCTCTTTACCGGATGCCGCTGGGCGGAGGGACCCGTCTGGTTCGGTGACGCACGTTGCCTGATCTGGAGCGATATTCCCAACAACCGCATGTTGCGCTGGCACGAAGAAACGGGCGAGGTCGACGTTTATCGCAGCCCGACCCACCACAGCAACGGCAACACGCGCGACCGGCAGGGCCGCCTGGTCACCTGCGAACACACGGGACGGCGCGTCACCCGTACCGAGCACGACGGCTCGATAACGGTGCTGATGGACAGCTTCGAGGGTAAGCCGATTAACTCGCCCAACGACGTCGTGGTGCACTCGGATGGCAGCGTCTGGTTCACCGACCCGGGCTACGGGCTTCTGCTCAACTACGAGGGCTCGCGCGGCGAGGCGGAGTTGCCCAACCGGGTCTACCGGCTCGACCCGGAAAGCGGCGAGGCGACGATTGTGGCCGACGATTTTCTGCGCCCCAACGGTCTGTGCTTCTCGCCCGACGAAAGCCTGCTCTATATCGTCGACACCGGCCGCTCGCACGACCCGGACGGGCCCTCTCACATCCGCGTTTTCGATGTAACGTCAGACAATCGACTCACAAACGGCAGGCTGTTCGTGGATATGACGCCCGGCATGGCCGACGGAATTCGCTGCGACGTCGACGGCAATCTGTGGGCGGGAACCGGCTGGGCCGGGCCTGGCTTTGACGGCGTCCACTGCTACGCGCCCGACGGCACGCGCATCGGTCAGATTCACCTGCCGGAAATCTGCGCCAATCTTTGCTTCGGCGGCGCCCTCAAGAACCGGCTCTTCATGGCGGGCAGCCAGTCGCTCTACGCCGTCTACCTGGAGACGACAGGCGCGCAGCACCCGTAGTCTCGATCAGACATTTGCCCATTCCTAAAGGAACAGAAAACGATGCCCTATTCGATACAGTCGACGTTGCAGGAGCTTTTGAGCAACGAGCAGGCCAAGGCCGTGATCGAGAGGCATATGCCCGGCGCCTCCTCGCACCCCGATCTGCCGATGGCGATGCACATGACGCTGCAGCAGATCTCCTACTACCCTGAGGCGGCGCAGGCGGGCCTTACGCAAGAGAAACTGCAGGCGATTGACGCGGAGTTGAAGTTATTGGGTTGAGGTAATGCAGGAAAGGCCGGCGCGCTGCGCTCAGAAGTTACCGAGTTTACGCGCCATCTCGAAGGCGTCATCCCGGGGCGTATAGTTGAGGCGCTCACAGGTGTCGGTCATGTCCAGCCGCTTGTAGCGGTTGTCTGAGATGCCGTGAAAGTTGCCGAACATCACGTCGTCGCCGGCCTCGACGGCCGCTGCGATCAGCGCCGCGTTGTCTTCCAGCGTTTGGATGATGTCGACATACTCGTGGTCCCAGTGAATCATCTCGGAGTCCCGGTACTGCACGGCGCCGAAACGCAGACACAGTGACGACAGGCCGTGCGTGTGCGAGTAGTAACGCGCCAGCGCCTCGCCCCAGCACTTGGTCGCACCGTACAGGTTGATCGGATAGACCGGCATCGCCGTATGAACCTGTTGGTCGACCGGGTAGCCCAGGACGGCGTTTATACTGCTGGCGTAAACGACGCGGCGGCATCCGGCCTGACGCGCCGCCTCAAATACGTTGTACGTCGCAACTACGTTGTCGGGCAGCAGACTCTCCCACGGGGCATCCATATTGGGGTTGGCGCCCAGATGTACGACCGTGTCCACCCCGTCGAAGAGCGGGCGAATGGCGTCCATGTCGCTAAGGTTGGCCTTGACGAAGGGCGCGCCCTTCGCGTCCGCCGGTTCGACGATGTCGGTCAGCACGAAGTCGTAAGTGTCGGCGTGGGCGTCGTGAAAGAAACTGCCAATCTTGCCGGCCGCGCCGGTGAGCAATAGTTTGCGAGTCATTTCCTTCCTCTTAATTCTTGCGCTTCGTCAGAGTCGAGGGCTGTCCAATCCGTCACGCCTTATCGAGCACGGCGATATATTGTCCGCCCCCGCGCTCTAAAACTGCCGCGATGCGCCAGCCGGTACCTTCTACGATCTCCTCCATCTCCTTCTGCGATACCATCAGATAGTCGAACCAGTCGCCGATCCGGTCCCGGTAGCGCACGCGCAGGCGTATCTCCCCGGGGAGCCGGCCCCGCTGCCTGTTACGCGCGTGGTAGGCCAGATGCTCCGGCTTGTCGGTGGCATAGACGTCAAGACTTTCGGCAACAATGCGCGCGCCGTCGCGAGTAAGCCTTTTGAGGCGGCGCAGCATCCATCTGGCCCGCCGCGGATTGGCGAACAGCCCGAAATTGTTGCCCATCATGAGAACCGTGTCGAAGACACCCAGCGAGCTGTCTACGCGGTGGAAAGGCAGTTGCCGAACGTCTTGCACGCCTCTTTGACGGCAGACCTCAATAATTGCCGGCGGAGACATCGATGCCAACCACCTCGTGCCCCTGTTCCTGCAGATACAGCGCAAACCGGCCTGCCCCAACGCCGACATCCAGAACGCGACCTCGCACAAATGCCAGCGCCTCTTTGACGTAAACCGGCCACCCGTCATAGGACGAAAAGTACTTCGGCAGATTGTCGGTCGCTGTCAAAAAGCCATCGTCCCGTTCGATCAATTCAAGGCAGCTCTCGCCAGCGAAGTAATCCGATATCAGCAGACCCCACGCATCCGTTGAACGCTTTTCCCTCATTATTATCCCGCCGGTTTCGCCTATACGACCAGCCTCGAAAAGAGTTTGTCCATCTTACTCCCCTGTGCTGTAAAGGGCAAAAGATTGGCCTTTCTGATAAGAGGCGGAATAGACCGATCGACTTTCCGCAAAGAATCAGATGTGTTCAGCACGGGCGCCGCCCAGATACCCATATATGGGGACGAACCCAGGTCAGATGAAGTGCAGACGAACCCGGCCGACCCTACAGGTGAGCTGGCACTCGACGAGGAGTTCCTGCTGGCGATAGCCATGCTTCTCCGAGCCGGGCGGGAAGGACTACCTTTCAACATAGTGGCTTGCCCCAGGGCCGGCCCACGCTCAGGAGCGAAAGTCGAAATGTCAGTCCTCTTCCCGTCCGGTACCCTCGGGAAACTCGCCATGCACATAGAAATGTCGTAGCCAGATCGATCACCTGTTCCATCGGGATACAGCGGCGCAAAGGAATCGGAGTAGGAGTTCCTCCCACATCAAATTCAAAGTCTCCGTCCGGCGCATCAGGATTGCCTACGACCATGCATAGTATGGAGGGTCGCCTGATCTATCTCCGAACAGTATGCATCCGATGTGCTCATCAACATCGATTGTCAGTACGGTCTCAAATGACGCGATGTCGATTTCAACGATGGCTGGCCACCGTTTGTGGGCCTGCCTCAGAGCCGCTTCAAGCTCATCGACGTTCGCAACGGCTATGCTATCGAAATCCCCTGCAGCCATGCTTTCGAACCGTCCGTCGTGAATGTCCACAACTGCTTCTTTCATCTGAAATCCTCTCAAGCCGAACGACGACAACCCAATGTAGGATTAGGGCTAACCATAGTGCGGGAGCATTCCCTCAGATTTGAGCAAGCTCACCAACCTGACCACGCTACACGTCACAGGCAACCAATTGAGCGGAGACGTGCCTGAAGACCTACGCTTCGTCAGGCACAACGACCTTACCAGACTTGGTCTGCCCTCCTACAACCCCCCGTGGCCTGGTGCGTGATGCGGCGCAGGTGGCAATTTCTCTGTACAACTTAGCTCGTGGTCCAGCTTGTGGGGCCAAGTTCATCCCTTAACTCTCCCTGGCCCCGCTTTCCCATTGAATTTTCCCTTCCAAGAGGGCATCATGCCTCCTCCGGATGAAATCACTCATCCATTCCGGTCTGTTCAAGAGACAGTAAGAGGGGACCCCATACTGAATGGCAACATGCAGTGTGTCTTCGCCGGCAAGAATGACAGTCATGTAGCGCCCAAGGCGTTTACGGTCACATGAACCCCAAAAGTAGCCGGTTCTGGAAAGGAGCCAGCTGCGCTCATCGCGAAGACGGTTTCTTAGCTTGGACTTTGTCTCGTCTTTTGGGCCGAGTACGGTAAAGACAGTTGTTATGCCTCGAACTGAAGTCGGTTTGTCCATACGGTGCGCCGGCTCGAGCAGCACAAACTCTCGGCTTTCCACGCGGACATCCAGGTCGAATTCACTGACAAAGCTGCTGGTAATCCAGATTCCATGGAAGTAAGCGTAGACAGGTGCAGCTGCGATCAGAATTGCTACGAATGTAACGTATCGAAACAGACCCTGTCTATTCGTCTCGATGCGCAATGGCCGGTAACCGAGCCACTTCAGCAAGAGAGTCAACAGCCCGCCCAATAGGTTCAGAACTGCCAGCAATGGCAAGAGCAAGGCCGATACAGTCCCATTATCAAGCCAGTTGAATGGCAGCCAGCTGAGCAAGATCAGAGAGAAGGTGAAGACATGAGCGATCAACGGGATGGTGAAGCGGTTTTCCTGCTGCTCTGTCGTTGCCCTGTAGCGAGTTGCGTCCGCCTCCATGTTTGTGCCTCTTCGTGGTCCAGACATTGGGATCAACCCCAGGATTCCTGGCGGCTCACTGATTGAACTGGAGGGTCGGCCGGAAGAAGCTACCTGAATTCCAACTCACTGTAACGAACATATCCATCTGCCTGCTCAGACTTAATCCACTGCCAGAATTCCCTTGCCTCGTCCGGTATGGGTGGGCCTACAGGGCGCGCCCATACGTAGAACTCTCCGTCAATTTCGGACCAACCGATGCTTATCGCTTGGACCTCGGCACAGCGAAGAATTCTACCTCGCAATCGACCCATGACTGAGGTAGGGGGTGTTGAAGCGCTGTCATCCAGAGGGCGGGGATAATTGCCTGGCAGCGTCCACACATCGACAAAGTCCTGACCTGTGATCCTGGAACGATCTGGAGCGATTGGAGCGGGGCAATGTACTCGAGCTTCTGTTGGCAGG
>CBDCLG010000024.1:0-66290 GCA_965218625.1 Caldilineaceae bacterium
GAACTGGAGCGATGGAGAGGTCTGGGTCGAAGGCCCGCGGCAGGCGGAGCTGGATGTTTCCATGTCGGACGACGTCAAAGCTTAAAGTTGCCCCGCGTTCAGGCACCCCCAAATTTGCCGCCGGTTCTGCTTTAGGATAGACTGACGGGCCGTCGACACAACGAAGCGCCTGCTGTGTTGACTTCGTCAGACGCAGGGCGGCCGTCAGTTCGGAAGGCAGGTGAAGTCATCGCTGTCGGTCTCGAGCCGGCAGAGGAACTTCCCGACTCTCACCCACGATGCCTGCAATGCAGCATCGCCGGGACGTTGCCCCACGAAACCGTAAGTGGGGGCGCATGGCCGGTAACGGAAATGTGACTACAACCGCAACAGAGAGCAGACCCGCCGCCCGGCTGCCGAAGGGTGACCGGGCTGGCAAGGGGTGAAACGGTGGGGTAAGAGCCCACCAGCGGTTTCGGAGACGAAACCGGCTGGGCGAGCGTGCAACCGAGAGCAAGGCGAGTGGGTTTTGCACTGTCTGCGAAGATGGTGTAGAATCTCGTCGCAGCGGTGCGGACAAAGTTGGGTAACGCCCAGCAAGTCACAAGCCGCCGGACGCATGTCCGAGACAGATGATGACCTTCGGAGCGCCCTTGGGCCGCTCTGAAGACAGAATCGGGGGTACACCTGCCTTCCAACAGTTCGCTTGGCGGGGCGAAGCCAGTGCTTGACAATCTGGCTGGCGAGGCCGCTCTGTACAAATGACGCTGGACAGCCTGCCACAAGGGAAGCCGACGTGGCGGAATTGGCAGACGCGATAGACTTAGGATCTATTGCCCGTAAGGGTGTGGAGGTTCGAGTCCTCTCGTCGGCACTGGGTAACAGCGTCCGGGCCCGTGGCCAAGCGGGAAGGCGCCTGCTTTGCAAGCAGGAGATCGTCGGTTCGAATCCGACCGGGTCCACTCGGCAGATTGCCGGAATCGGGAATGTTTCTTTAACAGTTTACTTGCGGGCGTAGTTCAGTGGTAGAACGTCTCCTTGCCAAGGAGAAGGTCGTGAGTTCGAATCTCATCGCCCGCTCTCAAAGGACCGGCCTGGTGGATGCTCGCGCCGCAGCAATCTCGCATTCCGTTTGCCGCGGCGCGAGCGTCTTGCGAGTCGGTCTTTTTGCCGAGGTAGCTCAGTTGGTAGAGCAATGGACTGAAAATCCATGTGTCCCCAGTTCAAGTCTGGGCCTCGGCACCTGCGAGTGGTGGCCGGGTTGTGGTTGCCAGAGTGCGGCCCGTTGCTGAACTTCGTCCAGACTCTCCTGGGTCGATCAGAAATGGGGGATCGTCTAATGGCAGGACTACGGACTTTGGATCCGTCAATCGGGGTTCGAATCCCTGTCCCCCAGCCTTACGCCAGGTGACGCATCCCACTTACTGGTGTTGTAGGGAGCGGTCTGGAGCCGCCAACCGAATATTGCATGGCGCCTATAGCTCAATGGCAGAGCGTCTGATTGTGGATCAGAAGGCTACGGGTTCGAGCCCCGTTAGGCGCCCCTGGCATCCGGTTGAGTCTTTGGTTCTTGGTAGGAAGTGGAGACTCAACCGGATGCTGTTTTAATGTACGGGGAAGGTACAGACGGATCGGCCTGATCGCTCTACCGGGCCTCTCTCGTACCTACGGTCGGTAAAGGGATCATGGTCGATCCATAACCGTGCTCCCTGACTTGCAAAATGTAGAAGTCGACTGCTCGCCGCACGAGCTCGGTACGATTCAGACCGGTCCGGCGCTTTAGGTCCTCCAGCTGCTCGAGCTGCTGCAGCGTGAACTGAATTTGCGCGATTTTCTTTGCCATTCGGCCCTCCTTTCGGCTTCTGTGTCCGCAAGTTGGATCATGGCCTCTATCATTGGTCGCCCAATGTGTGCAAGTGCCACAAAAGATGACATGAGGAGCAATATGATGACCGTCCTCGACAGAGGTAAGAGATGCCTTCTGACGGCGAGTGATTCAGTTGCGAGAATGGAAGTAAGATGGACTGGTGCCAGAGCACCACAGGCGACCGAGTTGACAGCGAGGCAATTCTGGCCCTGTGGTAGCTGACAGTGGGCTCGTAGAATGTGTAGGTCAGGCCCCTCGCGTTGTCCAACTGCAATTGTTCGTTGACAGCCTCAGACTATCATGATAGTTCATTACGTTGTTCCAGCCTATCTGCTGTGGGGCATTGCATGGAGTAAAGCGAGTAAATCCTGAGACGTTCTCACTCGCCTCGATACCAAAGAAGAAAGGGACTATGTCCGTGACAACCAGTAGTTTGGAAGGGTTCCTGACCCAAATCGGCGATGACTTTAGTTCTGACAGTAGGTCCGCGGCCCTTCGTGAACTGGCTAGTCTAATCCAGCCAGAACAATATATCGGCGACTTGATCAGCTTGGACTACGCCTCCGCCGACATTCTCATTCATGACAGCCATCGGAACCGGGTAAATGGCGTCCCCCATGGATGTCTGCTAGTAGCTAGTCGAGTTACTCCTTCCGGTCCACCCTTGACCGATCCTCTGGATGGCCGAGCATCACTTATTCTTCTTAGGGTTTCTGGGAGTGTGATGCTGAATTCAGACATCGATATCAACCGAACTCGATTTGAAATCGTGCAACGTTCCAATGACACAGAGTTTAACTTCGATGACGCTCAGCAAACCGATCAGTTCACGCTCAACTTACTCAGGTATTCAGGTGTAAGGTGCCGGATATTAGGTACCTTTCGTACCTATCGGCCAGAACCCGATGCAGAATGGCAGCTTCACTTTGGCGCCGACATCTCCAATTTCTATGCCGGACAAGGCATGAAAATCTACAAGCCAATCGAGAGTGCCTTGCAGAAAATTGTCAACTATCGAAGTGACGAATCGGGGCATACGACAACAAGAAGGGTTGGACGACTCCGTTACTCTGCTGCCATGAAGGAGGAGGAGACCCCTGAATCGGTGGCCATTGAGGTTGCTGCAGAGGACTTCATCGCCCAGCGGACCGCTCTGTTCGGAATGACGAGAACTGGCAAGTCCAACACAACCAAGACCATCGCGGCTGCGCTTTTCAACCTGAGAGAAAGTCCGCGCTCCGTCCGCGTAGGCCAACTAATATTTGACCCCAACGGAGAGTACGCCAATGAAAATCCCCAAGACCAAGGTTGCATTAGGAATCTGAAGTACAAGAATCCAGACTACCTGGATGAAGTCCATACTTACGGTTTGTTTGCCCATCCTTATGACCGCGACCGTCATATTACTAAGTTTAACTTCTACGGTGATTGGGAACCCACATCACTACCAGACGACAAAGACCTGCTGGAGGCAAAGCTGAGGACTCTGTACCAAGGCAAACAAATAATTGAGATGCTCTTTCAGAGGAGACCGGGGCTTACATTATGGCGTTCTGTAATGTTGACCTAACCGGTGGCGCTGCCCCCGAGGATCATGGCGAATACACTCGCTTCCGTCGGCGACTGTTTGTATACCGCAGCATTTTGGCGGAAACTGGATTTGAATATAGAGATTCAGCAAACGTCAGTGGGCTTTTCAGTCGGAAGCTACGGGACCTGATGGCCGAATCTGACGACATGAAGCAGTATGTCAATACCTTGGGATCTGGAACCATGCCCTGGGAAGTGGCAGGAAACTTCATCAAGTCGCTAGCAATATGGGTCAAGAAAGAGCCCTTTAAGGATTTTGATGCTGATTACGCTTCGTCTAATGATGGAAGGAATTGGAGCGACGCCCACCTGCTGGGGTTGCTTCAGTTTTACGACAATACCCGAGCCAGGGCCATTTCCCAAACCGCCAGAATTTGGCATGACCTCAAAACAACGGCAGATTATGCTGATCAGATCGTGGCTCAAGTCCGCGAGGGAAAACTGGTTATCGTTGACCAATTACTAGGTGACCCTGAAATGAACCGGCAGGCAGCGGAACGCATCACCCGACGTCTCTTCAATGAGCAGCAGCGTTCTTTCAGTCAGCCTAAGGTCAATGAGGAGACAGGAGAATTTGTAATGCCACCTCCTGTCATTGTCTACGCGGAGGAAGCCCACACGCTTCTTCCAAGGGCCAGCGAGGACGATAACACTAACATATGGGCAAGAATCGCGAAAGAAGGAGCCAAGTTTAACATAGGAATGGTATACTCTACCCAAGAGCCTTCCTCCCTTCAGCCTAACATTCTTAAGAACACCGAGAACTGGTTTATAGCCCATCTCAACAACACCGACGAAACCAATCAATTAAGCAGGTACAAAGACTTCGCCGATTTCGCCCAAAGCATTATCAGCGTAGAAGAGGCTGGACTGATTAGAGTTAGAACCTCTTCCGGCCACATCACCGTCCCAGTTCAGATGGACCTCTTCACTGCGCCGCCTGCCCCGAACCCGCAGGCTGAGCAAGACCCTATAGATTCGAAGGTCCAGAGCCAGAGGCAACTTGAATTTTGAATTAGGATCTGCCGACCATGCCTTTCCAGAACGAAAAAGCAACTGGTGATTCACTGTGGCGACTTGAAGACAACGAAAGTGTAAAGGCCTTTAGAGGATCCATCCATATTAGGGACCAAAGTGAGTTGCTTGAGCCCCCAACAGCCATCTCTCCTCCTCGCAGACAACGACCCATCAGAAGAATTATTGCAATTGACGGTTCTACTGTCACCGAACCGGTCCAAAATGGTTTCCCCAAGGCCGAGGCCGCGTTGTTGAATGCCGCAGTCATTGTCATCAAAACTGAAGAACTGAGTAGTATCGGCCAGAACGATATACCTAGTCCTAGTCAACTGCGCGATTTGGAAAAGGTCCACACAATGAGCGCGGTTCTGCCTGGACAAAACGTGGTCGGAAAAAATAGAGAGGAAGACACACCAAAGAAATTCTTTCGGTCGACAATCCGACAGGAGTTGAATTTCAAACTGGATCCGAATCACGAATCGTTGTTGGAGACCTTTCTAGCAATCACAAGAAACGATGCCGAAGTGGACCGCAAGTTCCAATGTCCCATTGAAGATTGCACCTATCGGATTTCTCGATTAGAGACCGATGCCATCTGCAAATGCGATGAAATGGAACAGTTGTATCCATCGGACAGTTTACGCACGCACGAGAGATTCTACGACAGTAGCAGTAGCGAACAAGCGTTCACTGCATTTCGTATGGTCACTGAACACTTGCTTTTGGTAAACATCATCAGGTACTTCCACAAATACCGGCCACTTAGATGGTTCAATGAAATCGCGTTCATTATGGATGGCCCTCTAGCAATATTTGGAATGCCAGCCTGGTTAAAAGATCATGTGCAATCAGAAGTCGCGAGAATCCACAACGACTTGGTGAGCAAAGGTCACGAAGGCTTGCTCCTAATTGGAATAGAGAAATCGGGTGAATTCCTCGACCATCTGGAAGAATTAGATTGGCACCAGTCCCTGGGTGCGAGGCAACGCCTGTCAAACAGTACTGCGCTGGCCCCAGCCACCGATTACATTTTTCGCCATATAAGACCCAACCCCGATTCAAAGAAAGCCTACGGGCAAGCTGTCTACTATGGGAGGAAGGTACTCTATAAGAATAAAGTAGGCCAACATGCGGTCGTTATGACTCCGATAGTGAATAGTGCCGGCCGTGAACGGAACGGGACTGATTTGAGCGCGTTTCCTAGACTGGGCGAAGCCCTAGACATTGTAGACGATCTTTACACACACCTATATCGCGATGGCTTCATCCCCCTAGTTCGGGCCCATGCCCATGCTGCAATACCGTTGAGGCAAGGACAGCGAATCTTACAAGACTTGTTCGACAATTAGAGTGCGCAAAGATGAAGCGTCCTGTCCGGGCCGATTTATCCCATAAGACTGCTGCTGGTAGGTGGGCTCGCCTAGGCCCCTATTACGCGATGTTCCCTATTGAGTTCGTAGAGGGCGTCATCGAGCTTTTTGCTAAGCCACGGCAGACCGTCATTGACCCCTTCTGCGGCCGGGGAACCGTGCCATTTGTAGCGATGGTTAATGGTGCTGAATCCGTTGGTTGTGACGCAAATCCAGTGGCTTGGCTATATGCAAAGACCAAAACTGCTCCCCATTGCGATCTGGCAGAGGTCAAATCCCGAATTGCCCAGATAAAGTGTAAGGCCCGACCGGACGATAGTCGGCCGAGAAACGAGTTTCAATCAGTTGCCTTTTGCGGCGAAGTGCTTTCCTTCATTAACTCAGCCCGTCGAGAGTTAGACTGGCAGAGCGACAGTCTTGACCGCACAGTTGCAACTCTAGTGATTCAGCACCTACATGACAAGATTGGACACGGATTGTCTAATCAGATGCGTCATTCACGGGCTCTTTCACCGCGATATTGCATTGAGTGGTGGCACAAGAGAGGGCTCTCAAAACCCCCGGAAGTAGACGTGCAGAGTTTTCTTCACAAGCGGGCCGATTGGCGTTACGCCAAAGGTATTCCTACTCCGCGCAACTGCCAAGTGCCAACGATCATTCTTGGCAACGCTGCCAAGGCATTGCCCGAAGACTGTGCCCCCGCCGACTTAGTGTTAACCTCGCCACCGTATAGCAACGTTACCAATTACAGAACAGACAATTGGCTTAGACTTTGGGCACTTGGGGAAGGTCCCAGCCTCCCTGACTGGAATTCTGCACAGAAGTTCGCCAGTCAAGAAGCGTACATGTGCATGCTACGGGAATGTCTTGCAGCAACCAAGGAAAGGACTGATGACGGCACCGTGTGGTATGTACGTTCCGATGCTAGAGTTGAGACAAAAAACATCATTTCTACAGTTCTGTGTGAATTGCTCCCAAACCATCGACCTTACGAGAATCCGGCTCCCTATAGGGGTAAGACTCAGACGGCATTGTACGGTGATAGTGGGCCGAAACCGGGCGAAGTGGATTTACTTTTCATGCCGTTGCGAAAGAGGCGAAGAGGTGCTACAAGGGCGTTCAAGCCGTTGATGAATTGAATGCAGTCTAGCTCTATCAGACCTTAGCCATTGAGTCGAACCCGCTCGAGACAAACTCCGCCTCCGGCCTCCACGTAGCGGCAATCTTCCGAGCTAGTTCTAAGTTAAAGCCGGTCGCCGCCCCATCTACATCCCGCGGCTCTAACGGCGGAAAGTTCGGGTCCATGCCCACCCGCCAACTCCCCCGCTCCTGCATTTTGAGCCAAATCCCATCCAGTGGCGGGCCGTTGGTGCCCAATGAGGGCGATCCACAGCCCGCCAGCACCAATATGCAGACAACGATCCACAGCCGCGGCCGCCGCTCAAAACTGAGTCGGCTATTTTATTTTCGGAAATCCCGATTCCGAAATAGAAGCTCAAGTGCTGCCATGACACTTGGTCCTCGAAACTTTTCAAAACGGTCGGGCGCGCGCGACGCCCCCGCCGGTACGAGGACGCCACCTGCCAGCCTTTGAAGGGGGTCATGCCTTGCCAGAGCGCTCTGCAGCTGTCTTGACAGCGTGACAGTTGGCGCACAGCGGCTGCAGATTGTCGACACTGTGAGTTCCCTGGGGAAGAGGCACGATGTAGTCCACGAGCACGGCAGCAGTCAGCCGTCCGCGCTCGGCGCCGCCAAGGCGGACAAGAGCCAGGTCGACGTGCTCGAAAACAGGGTTGCAACTCTCGAAGCCCGCTTGCGCCCGACTCCGACGCCCACAACCACGTCGACGCCTACCGACACGCCTACGCCTTTTGCCACGTCCACCCCAACACCCACCGCCACCGACACCCCCGAGCCCACCGCCACGCCCACACCTTCCACCCCGTTCCTGACCACCCGAGGCACAATGAACATCCGTGGCGGCCCGGGCACAAACTACGCCATCGTCGGCAACGCCGCCGCCGGCGCCCGCTTTGACATCACTGGCAAGAACGCCGGCTCCGACTGGTGGCGCATCGATTATCGCGGCCAGCACGCATGGATCTACGCCCCCCTCGTCACCGCGACGAACGCTGGCGCAGTAAGCGTCGTCCCCACCCCCGCGCCGCCTCCGCCCCCGCCCACGCCGACCCCGCAGCCGGCCGCGCCGGCCGCCCCACCCCCGAGCGTCGGCGGCACTCTCGACGAACAGGCCCTCTTCATCATCCACCGCGACAGTCAAACTCAGGCCGAGCAACAAGAGTGGAACGCGCTAAGCGACCAGGACAAGCAGATTGCCGTGATCGCCAACGGAATTCTGATCTCCGACACCGCCAGCTATTGCGATATCTCCACAGCCGATGCCGCCCGCATGGTTGACCGGTACGCGCAGGTGTTGGACGACGCCGGTTATACCGCCCGGCAGGGAGGCGTCAACGTCCGGTTTACGCTCATGTTGTTTCTGACCTCTTTGCAGGAAGCGGACCGTTCAGCAAGGGGCTGTGAAGACTGGCTCGGCCACATGGTCAATGTCCAGCTCGCCAACGAGTGAACACCGCCGCCGTTTCTTGACCATCCTACTGCCCCTCCGCAGGCTTGGTGAGCTACTCCATTAGATGCCTTAGCCTGTGGTCCGGTTTTTGAGGCCCAGCTCATCCATCGCCAACTGTCAGACTCTCCCGGCAGTTGATACCCCCCTGCTGCCAGAAATGTGACTAAGCCTCATCCCTTCCTATTTCGGCCCCACCGCCTTGGCTTCGTTTTGCCGACGATAGCCGACCGCCTCGAATTTCGCATAGTAACCCATCTCAGATCTTCGTTTGGTCTGCCCTATGGCCGGCGCAAAACGAGAACATCTCCAATTCTGCACAAATTATCGGCAAGAGTAAACCTGTACAAAACATGATCTCGTGTTTTCTTGGGCAAAATTTGGACAAATCCGTCGCGATTCGATGCTGCGCCCCTACATCTTGTGGTAAGCTCCAATCGAGAGCGGCCATCGGGCCCGATCAGCAACGCCTCTACCGCGTCCTCTTTACCCCGCCCTGAGGCAGCCGCCCGCGCCTAATCTTCCCGCGGCTATCCTCGCGAAGGCACATGGCTGGGTTCGCCGGCGCGCGCATTTGCCGCCGATTACAGAATTCAGTTCTTGAAATCGTGGAGAATGTAGCTGCGGGTATGGGGCCTGCCGTGCGCCCGATTCGCGTGGCGATTCCGATCAAGTCTCGCCTTGCCTGCCGGTCCGATCCTGGAAGATTACTGCAAATCCGGTTCGTCCAGGTTGCCGGAAACCGCAAGAGGGGTTGCGGCGAGAAGGCCGCCGTCCACCGGCATGACGACGCCTGAAATCCAACGCGATTCGTCACTGGCGAAGTAGAGGGCAGCGTAGGCGACGTCCCAGGCGGTGCCCTCGGTTCCCAATGGGCCGATCTTGCGCCGCCTTTCGCGTTCCTGGTGCGGAAAACTGGCGACAAAGGAGGCGTGGACGTGGCCGGGGGCGATGCAGTTTGCGCGGATGTTTTGCCGTCCGTGGTGGACCGCGATCAGCTTGGTCAGCGTAACGAGGCCGCCCTTCGCGACGGAGTAGGGGACGTTAAGGTAGGCGCCGGCCAGCAGTCCGTCGATCGACGAAATGTTGATGATTGAGCCGCCGCCGCCGGCAGCCATGCGCGGTACGGCGTGCTTGCAGACCAGCGCAGGTCCCTTCAGATTGACGTCAAGAGCGAGATCCCAGTCCGCCTCTTCGATTTCGGTTACCATGCCGTTGCCAGGCCCGCCCACATTGTTGACAACCACGTCAAGACTGCCGTAGCGCTCGACGCACTCCGCCGCGAGCCTGCGGCAGTCCTCTTCGACGGCAACATCAGCGATGACGATGGAGGCCGTTCCGCCGCCGCTCTCGATCATCTTTAGCGTCTCTTCGGCTCTGCACCGGTCCAGGTCGGCCAATATTACTCTCGCGCCCTGGCGCGCGAAAAGAAGCGCCGTTGCCTCACCGATGCCCGCCGCCGGGCGGCCGCGTGAACCCGCGCCGGTGACAATAGCCGCTTTGCCCTCAAGCCTGTTGCCGCTGGGGGGAAGCTCCCTGGTTCCGTTCAAATCTCAACTGTCCCTGTCATGTAGGGGCGCCTTTGGTGGGCGCCCTCCCTCTTGGCGGGAGCAAACGTCCCGCCCAAACATCACCTCAAAACGTAGTCGTCGCCGCGCCCTTTGCGGGACCCCTCCGCCCCGCCTGCGCCATGAACATTGTAAGAATGGGCGGAATGGTGCGGAAAAATGAGCAGAGCTACGCACATTGGACGAACCCCAGGCAAAGTCGGTCAGATGCTTCTCCAACATCACGCTCCACATGAGTTCAAAACTTGCTGTACCGTTCGGTTACGACTACCAACGCAGTTTCGGCGCCATGCGGATGGCTCTTGTCCCGGCTTTCACCTGCGTCCACTCACGCTGGACCGATCACGTCGGAAAGATAGCGGGCCTTGGTGATTTCGACGACCTCATCCGGGTCGCGCCGCCACCAGTCGCGCGCCGAGAAGATCTCGACTTCCCGGAAACCATCGTAGCCGGTCGCCTCCACCAAGCGGCGAATGCGACGGATGTCGATCACGCCGTCTCCCATCATGCCGCGGTCCAGCCGCAAATCCGTCGTCTCCAGCAGCCAGTCGCAAACGTGAAAGGAGACTATACGTCCCGCGGCCCGCTCGATCTCCTGCTCCAGCTCCGGGTCCCACCAGACATGGTAAACATCGACCAGGATGCCCAGTTCGGGGCCGCCCCCCAGCTCTTCGACCCAGTCAGTTGGCCTGGCTGAGCGTTGACAGACAGGACCGGAACGCGCAGATCATCGGGTGCAATGGTTCAAGCGCAACTGTGACCTGGGCCTTCCTGGCATAGGGCAGGATTATGGCCAGCCCTTCCAGGCAGCGAGCGCGTGCGGCGTGCAGGTCTCTCGATCCTTCGGGAAGGCCGCCGGCGACGAATGCGATGCACTCGGCCTCGACCTCGGCGGCCTCGTCGATCGCTTGCCGCGTCGCCTCCAGGTTGGCGCGAAAGCGGGCTGGGTCGGAGTCGGTCAGGAGGCCGCCGATGCAGTAGCACGTCGCCTGCATGTCGTGGAGGCGCAGCAGCCGTCGCGCCTTCGCCGCGCCTATCTCCAGCAGCTTGTCGCGCACAATGCCGATGGCGTGGACGCCGTGACGGGCGTACCCCTCGATCGCCTGGGGCAGGGACCACTGGTGCAGCGTCGTGAACTGGTTGATCGCAAGTCGGCTGAAGTCGCCCATGGAGCGGGGCCTTCTGTCTGTGGCTGTCCGCTTGCCGCGCAGCAGCCGGCCGGCTCAATAGGTGGCACGCCCGCCGGAAACATCGAAGACGGCCCCGGTGGCGAAACTGCAGGCCTCGCTGCACAGCCAGGCGACCATCTCGGCGTTTTCCTCGATCGTACCAAAGCGCCCCATCGGGATCTTGGCCTTTACGCCGGCGATGTACTCCGGCGTCATCTCTCCCAAAAGGTCGGTCTGCACCATGGCCGGGGCGACACAGTTGACGATGATCCCGCTCTGCGCCAACTCTTTGCCGAGGGACTTGGTCAGAGCAATGACGCCGCCCTTGGCAGAGGAGTAGGCGCACGCCCTGGCGTTGCCCTCCTTGCCCGCGACCGAGGCGACATTCACGATTCTACCGCTTCCCTGTTCCAACATCACCGGAATGACCGCCCGGCAACAGAGAAAGACCGAGGTCAGGTCCGCCGCGATAACGCGGTCCCAATCGTGCAGGGGGTAGTCCCAGGTGGGCAGGGTCGGGCCCGAGACCCCTGCATTGTTGACCAGAATGTCAACTGCCCCCATCTGCGCGAGCGTGTCCTGGACCGCCTGCTCAACGCTCGCAGGCTCGGTCACGTCGACAGCGAAAACAGCCTCAAAGGAGTCCGCGACCGCGTTGTTTCGCAATGGGTCCGGGTCGAGATCCCAGACCACCACGGCCGCACCCGAATCTGCCAGGAGCCGTGCAATGCCAAGGCCGATACCCTTGGCGCCGCCGGTAACAACAGCCGTGCGCCCGCTGAAATCATACTGGACCATGGTTCGATTCCCCTCGGTGACTCAGACTGCGTTTGTGTCGCCGACCAATTTCGTTCACTTATACCCCAGTTCGAGTGAATGCGCTATCCGAAAAGGACGGCGCGGCGGCCAACCGGCGCCGAATTCCCGTTGGTCAATACCGCCGATGATCCGCTACAATTCTGACGCGACTGTCCAGCAGACGGGGGCGGAACTTTGAGCCGGGTGCGAATCGTCGTCATTGGGGCCGGGGTAATGGGCCGCAAGCACGCCGAATACGTGAATGCCAGTGAACATAGCGTTCTGGTCGCGCTGTGCGACAGCGATTCACGTGCAGGCACGCTGGCCGCAAGATATGACGTCCCGCACTTCTATGACCACATCGAAGCCCTCGATCTGTCGGCGGCGGACGGAGCGATTGTCGCCGCGCCGACGCAGCTGCACGAAGAGATTGCCATGGCGTGCATCCGGCGGGGTATCGTGCCACTGGTCGAAAAGCCGATCGCGGCAGCCCTGGACGGGGGCCGGCGGCTGGTCGATGAAGCGAACGACGCCGGCCTGCCCGTTCTTGTCGGCCACCACCGCCGCCACCATCCCCGAATCCAGCGTCTTCGCGAACTGGTAAGAGGGGACGCGATTGGGCGTCTCATCGGCGTCTCGATGCTGTGGACGGTGAAGAAGCCGGACGACTACTACAATGTCAGCTGGCGGACGCGTCCGGGCGGCGGTCCTGTGCTTACAAACATCATCCACGAAATCGACACACTTCGCTACGTCTGCGGCGAAATCATCGAGGTCTACGCGGCCGTCAGTTCAGCGACACGCGGTTATGAAGTCGAAGACTCGGCTGCCATCACGCTGAAATTTGCCGGCGGCGTTGTCGGTTCGATCTTTCTTTCCGATGCGACGCCGTCGCCCTGGTCGTATGAGTTGACCATGTTCGAAAATCCGGCCTACGCCCACGCGGCCGAGAACTGCACATTCTTTTTTGGCTCGGAAGGATCACTGGCTTTTCCACGGATGGAGCTGTGGCGTTTCGTCGGTCGTGGAGAACGAGGTTGGCACGAGCCACTGGAGCGGGAGGAGCTGGAGCCGGTTGATGCGGATCCGTTGGCAGCGCAGCTGGCCCATTTCTGTCGCGTCGTACGCCGCGAGGAGACGCCCGTTGTAAGCGGCGAGGAGGGGTTGCGAACGCTTGCCGCCACGCTTGCCGTGCTGACTTCAGGCCGGGAGCAGATTCCGGTGCGCGTTCAGCCGGCGTGAGCCGGCAGTCCCTCCAGCCGGCGCGCCCGTGACCCCCAATTCGGCTCGACGGCAACACATGAGTTCGATCGAAAGGAGATTTCGCGATGGCATACGCAACATACATGGGCGCGGAGGTCAAGCGAAAGGAGGATCCCCGGCTTATCACCGGAAGCGGTTCCTATGTCGGCGACATGAAGCTGTCGAATATGCATTATGTCGCCTTTGTGCGCAGTCCCTACGCGCATGCCCGCATTGGCGAGATTGACGCGTCTGGCGCTCTTGAGTTTGATGGTGTGATAGCGGTAGTTACCGGCGAGGAATTGGCGGCCGGCTATGAACCGATGCCCTTTCCTTTCGAGGTCGGTTCCGCCGACGGTGAGGCCAACAGCAAGCGAACGCACTTCGCGCTTTCGACCGGTAAAGTCCTGCACGCCGGCGAGTGTGTGGCCGCGGTCATTGCCACAGAAGCGGCCATCGCCGCCGACGCCGCCGAGGAGGTGTTCGTCGACTGGGACCCGCTCCCAGCCGTTGCCGACATCGAGCAGGCGCTCGAGCCTGACGCTGTCGTCCTGTTTGACGATATGGACGGCAACTCCCAGGAAGTTTGGCGGCGTAGGGTGGGCGACATTGAAGCGGCCTTTGCAAACGCGCACCGCGTCGTCAAGCAGCACATCGCCAGCCAGCGACTGGCGGCCGTGCCGATGGAAGGGCGCAGCATCATAGCCGCGCCGGACCCGGCTAGCGGGGGGCTGTCAATCTGGACGAGCACGCAGGCTCCTCACCTGGTGCGCGGCCAGCTGGCAGGCGTGCTGCGCGTATCGGAAAATGCTATCCGGGTCATCGCGCCTGAGGTCGGAGGCGGTTTTGGCGTGAAGATAGGCATCTATCCTGAGGAGGTGGCGCTGGCCAGCCTGGCGATGCGCTATCAACTTCCACTGAGTTGGGTCGAGGGTCGCAGCGAACACCTGTTGACGACGACGCACGGCCGCGGGCAGATCGCCGATTATGCGCTGGCCGTGGGCGAAGACGGGCGCATCGCCGGTCTGCAGATGCGCGTTGTCGCCGACATGGGCGCCTATCCCCTGGTCCTGATCATTCCAGAGCTTACCGGCTGGATGGCCGTCGGCGTATATGACATCCCCGCAGTTGATATAGAGATCGACTGTGTGTTTACCAATACCACGCCGATCGCTGCCTATCGCGGGGCGGGGCGACCGGAGGCGGCCTACTATATCGAGCGCATGGTCGACCTGGTTGCCAATGAATTGGAATTGGATCCGGCCGAAGTGCGTCGAGCGAACTTCATCCCACCGGATCAATTCCCCTATGAGACGCCGACCGCCCTGACCTACGACAGCGGGGAATACGGGAAGTCGATGGACAAGGCGATGGAAGTATCCGACTATGCGGGCCTTCGGGCCGAGCAGGCGCGTCGCCGCAGCGGGCCGGGCGGAAGCCTGATGGGGATAGGCCTCGCCAGCTACGTCGAGATCTGCGGCTTCGGTCCCTATGAGAGCGCAGAGGTGCGGGTTGAGCCGTCAGGAACGGTTACCGTTTTTACCGGCATCTCGCCCCACGGGCAGGGACAGGAGACGACCTTTGCCCAGATCGTGGCCGATCAGCTGGGGGCGGACTACGACCGGATCATCGTCAAGCACGGCGACACAGCCAATACGCCGATGGGTATCGGCACAATGGGCAGCCGCGGTCTGGCGGTCGGCGGCACCGCTCTTGTCCGTGCGACCGGCAAGGTGCGAGACAAGGCTGTGCAGATCGCGGGGCACATTCTCGAGGCTGCTGCGGAGGACATCGAACTGGCTGAGGGGCTCTACCAGGTACGGGGCGTGCCCCACCAGGCGGTTACGCTGGCAGAGATTGCAGCGCGCGCCTACGGCGTGGACCTGCCCGCAGCCATCGATTCCGGCCTGGAGGGCAGCGACTACTTTCGGCCGGAGCTGGTCTACCCGTTTGGCACGCACATCGCCGTGGTCGAAGTCGAGCGCGCCACTGGCGGTGTGACGATACGCGACTATTACTCAGTCGACGACTGCGGCCCGCGCATTAGCCCCAATCTGGTCGCCGGGCAGGTTCACGGCGGCCTGGCACAGGGCATTGCCCAAGCCCTGCTGGAAGAGATGGTCTACAGTGAAGAGGGTCAACTCCTCACCGGCACGTTGATGGACTATGCAATTCCGCGCGCGGCGCAATTTCCCCGGTTTGTCGTCGAATCAACCGAAACGCGCACTCCGCACAATCCTCTCGGCGCAAAAGGGATTGGTGAGGCGGCAACGATTGGCTCAACCCCAGCCATTGTCAACGCGGTGATGGACGCGCTCAATCCGCTGGGCGTTCGTCATATCGATATGCCGCTCACACCGGAGAAGATCTGGCAGGCGATTCAGGCAAACGGCGCCGCCGGCGGCTGAGGCCCAGCGGATTGTATGGAGGAGTGACAGCTCTTGGACAACTTTTACGTGGCGGTTGGCGACAAGGTTTCGTTCAGCAAGACAGTCAGCGAAAGCGACGTCTATCTCTTCGCCGGTATAACAGGCGACCTCGCGCCAAACCATGTCGATGAAGAATACATGAAGCGCTCCGGCTACGGCCGGCGCATAGCGCACGGTGCATTGATTGTCGGTTTCATGTCAACGGCTTCATCGCTCGCAATTGCCGAGTCGCGCAACGGCGGTGACGAGACGCCGGTCTCCTTAGGATACGACAGGATTCGCTTTCTTGCGCCGGTTTACCTCGGTGATACGGTTTCAGTGGAGTACGAGATCGTCGCCATTGACGTCGAACGCAGGCGGTCAGTTGCGGACATTCGAGTCGCCAATCAGGCGGAAGATCTGGTGGCCGTTGCGCAGCATATTCTCAAGTGGGTGGCGAACCGGCAGTCAAGGGAGCAGGACAGATGAACGGCTCTCACCGGGAGCAGTTGACGCGCAGCGGGTTTCTCAAACTGGGCCAGGTCTTTGATGGCGAGGAGCTGGAGGCCCTGCTGAAGCTGTATGACGATGACCGCGCAGACTTACTTTATTTTTGGCATCGCTATGGCTACCACCAGGCAGCCAACTACGACGCGTTGATCACGACACCGGCGTTTGACGGGCTAATTCGGCATCCGCGTATTTTGCCTGTCATCGAGGACCTCATGGGAGGCCCAGTCTGTTTCGGGGAGATCGGTCTGCGCTACATGGGTCCCTATGACGGCCCCTTGCATCGGAGTTGGCACCGAGACAAGCCGCACTGGAAAGAACATCCGTTGCGGATGGACTACATGCAGCTGATGGTCTATCTGACCGACGTGGACGAGTCGACCCACTGCATCTCCTTCTCTCCGGAGTCGGTCGAAGAGCCCGTTCTCTTGGATGACGAGATGCAGCTGGCGCATGGCGGCGTCTACGACCTGCACGGACCAGCGGGGACGTGTGCGCTGTTCAACGTGGCTGCACTGCACACCGCCACGACGCGTCCCACCCGCGCCGAACGCAAGTCGGTGCAGATCTATTACGGCCACAGGGGGCGCGCGCCGCTGGCGAACGACTCGTGTATTCCGGCGACGCTGTGGCGCGACCACGCCGATCCGGAGACGCGTGCGTTCTACGGAGTGCTGAACCGGCGGACCGAGTTATACTTGGCGGCGTTCGGAGGTTGAACCAGCCGAACTACACCGGGCTGGTCTGGCGGCAGCGCTCGAGGATCTCGACCTGTCGCCGTACACTGGCTGCTGTGATCGCCAGCGGGCTGCCCTGGCGAATGGCGGCATGGATGTCGCCGTAAAGGTTGTTCATGCTGGTCAATAAGCTGAACTCGGGCGTAAAGGAGTCCTCCTGCCACGGAAGCGTTTCACTATTGTAGCTGCGGTCTGGGGTCGGCTTGGTATCGAGGACGAGCGGTGGCGCTTCGGCAGGGTCGAAGTATTTCCAGTGGACTTCGCGGCGGTTGGCGCTGACGAGCGTTCCCTGCGTACCCATGACGAGCCAGGCATCTTGCGGATAGGCGCAGCAGTTGGACATTTCAACGTCGATGACGGGGCCGTCGTTCGGCTTGATTACGAGCTTGACGTGGCTTTCGGCGTCGCCGGCGAAGAGGGGCGTTGTTTCCATCTGGCAAAAGATCTCCGGCTGGGGATCGTCAAAAAAGTGGATAGCCCAATCGATGGAATGGGCGCCCTTGTTGTTGAGGTCGCCGCCGCCGAATCGCTTGAGAGTCTGCCAGTCCCAGCGTCTGCGAAAGCCGTTTCCGGTGATACGCATCTGAACGATCCGTCCCAAAACACCTGAATCTACAACTTCCTTGACCTTAAGAAAGTCGGCGTGGTAGCGGTAGTTCTGGTTCACGGTCAGCAACATGCCGGTCTCTTCGGCGACCGCAATCATCTGGTCGACGCCTTCGAGGCTAGGCGCCATCGGTTTCTCGACAATAACATGCTTGCCGGCTCGCATGGCTGCCGTGGCGTCGCCGACGTGCATCTGGCTGGGCGTAGCTACGACCAGGAGTTCGACGGCCTTGTCGGAGACGATTTCGTCGATTGTGGCGTATGCCAGGCAGTCGAAGCGGTCAATGGCCTCTTGCTGACGGGCAGAGTCGGGGTCACAGACGGCCGTCACGCGGAATCTGTCGCTGACGTGGGGGAGAACGTTGGCGTGGATGCCCCAGCCGCTACGGCCCAATCCGCTGATGCCCACGCGCACAGGCTCTCCGGGGATGTCTGCGCGCATTTGGCTGCCCTGGCCTGTTTCACTGGACCCACTGGACTCATTGGACTTCGGCATTATCCCGGTTCCTTTCTGCGAACAAAGTGTCGAATCTCGCGTTGGCTATCTTGGAGCCATCCCACGCGCCCCTTGGAGCTCTGTCGCAAAAGCGCGAGCCCCTTTCCGCGAATTTTGCATTGGGGCTATAGCATATCAAATGGGGGCGAGATCAGATAAAGCAGGGCGATGCGCGATCGGGTCGTTGCCCACCAAGCCGGTCAATTGATTAAGGATTTCGCCAGGAATTAACCAGGGCGATTGCATCGAATTGGGCCAGGACGCGCGACACTGCCTGATTCGAGCCCAACTCCGAAAAAATTGGGTCCTATATATTTAAGTTCACAAAATTTTCTGGCCTCACAAAGCGAAAGCCCACTTCGGGATACGGGGTCCCGAAGTGGGCTTTTTGGGTCTTGGCTGCTGGGAGGTGTAGCTGTGCAGCAGCCCCATTTTCTTCAGTTCGACCTTGTTTTTTCCGTTAGAAAAGATTTGGCAAGGCGATAACCGGATTGGGGCTTGATAAGTGAAGGCATGATGATGTATGGTTAGGCAGCTTTACGACGTTTGATCCAGCCTTTGTCGGTGAGCAGGACAAGTAGTTCTTCATGCGATTTGGTGCCTTTGATGGAGTTGCAAGAACCGCATAGAAGTTGCAGGTTGCTTATATGATCTGTGCCACCGTTCGTTTTGGCGATGATATGGTCTACCGTCAAATTCTGCATCATAAAATGGTGTTCGCAACCGTTGCAGTAGCCGCCTTGCTCACCGTATAGCCACTGCTTGTTCTTGATGTCGTTGTAGCTGATGATTCTGCCCAGGTCAGTCCGTTGGGGAATGTCGGTTCGGTGGACGCCTTGAAAGAACAAGCCTACTTCTCGTTCCATACGATTTTCAACGAGATCAGCAGCCTTTGGCGATATATCTATCCCGACCCATCTTCGCTCTGCCTTTTCAGACGCTATACAGGCTGTAGCGCAACCGCAGAATGGATCCAAAATCATGTCGTCAACGTTACTGCTGGCTCGGATGATACGGTCGAGGAGAGCTAGGGATACTCTGAACAAGTCTGATTGATTGTGGCATAATACTGCATTAGTGGGCGTGCGACAGGAAAATGGGGGAAGAGGACAATGGAGCAGCCGACATTTGGGGAGTTGGAATACGAAAGCAAGAAACGCAAGACGCGTCGGGAGAAATTCCTGGAGCGGATGGATGGTCTGATTCCGTGGCGTCGGCTGGAAGCGCGTATCCGGCCGCACTATCCCAAGGCGGGACGCGGCCGGCGGCCGTATCCGTTGTCGGTGATGCTGCGCATCTACTGTGTGCAGTTGTTCTACAACCTGAGCGATCCGGGCATGGAGGATATGCTCTACGAGGTCGAGTCGGTGCGACGGTTTGTGGGGCTGCGGTTGTCGGGTGCGCTGCCGGACGAGACGACGATACTGAACTTTCGTCATCTGCTGGCGAGACACGAGTTGGGGTCGGTTCTATTGGAGGAGATCAATCGTCATCTGGAGTCGCAGGGAGTGCGGTTGCGGGAGGGAACGATCATCGATGCCAGCATCATCGAGGCGCCGTCGACGACGAAGAATCGTGCGCGGCGACGCGACCCTGAGATGCATCAGACGAAGAAGGGGAATCAGTGGCATTTTGGGATGAAGCTGCATATCGGCGCCGACGCTGAGACGGGAATCGTACATAGCGTGGCGACGACAGCGGCGAACGTGCATGACGTGACCGTGGCGTCGCGCCTGTTGCACGGAGGCGAGAAGGAGGTGTGGGGCGACGCTGGCTATCAGGGCGTGGCCAAGCGGGCGGAGATGCGGGCGCTGGATGTAGAGTGGCATGTGGCGCTGAGGCCTGGGCGACGGCGGCAACTGCCGTCTGAAAGCGAGGAGGCGTTGGCCGAGAAGCGTAAGGCGTCGGTCAGAGCAAAGGTGGAGCATCCGTTCCTGCAGGTGAAGCGGCGCTTCGGCTATGCCAAGGTGCGCTATCGCGGCCTGGCCAAGAACACGCAACGGCTGACGTTTCTGCTGGGGCTGGCCAACTTGATGACAGCCGAGCGCCACTTGGCGGTGTGACAAAGGGAGTTGTGCGCCGCAATCACTTTGATAGCGGCGACAGGCCCGCCGCCGAGCCGTTTTGAGGCGCAAACAGGCTTGCCTCAGCACGGCAACTGCCTGCTGACTCAGCCCAGGCCGGTTGAAAATCTTCCTGCTTCCCCCACCATTCATCTCAATCCACCACATGTGGACTTGTTCAGACGTTCCCTAGGGGTTTCTGTGTCGGGTATCCAGTGCTCTCATTTGCCCAGGGCATTACACCGTTATGTCTCCATACATCGTCAGGAATTTTACCCAGCTTCAGGTCGCGTTCACTTCCATCGGCCCGCTTTTGTCCTGCGTCCCATTTGTGCGGCTCGCGAACATCATCAACATTGAAGGTCCAACTCGCTCCTTTTGTATAGAAAAAGAGTGTGTCATGTTTTCTACCCCACCGTTTTTTGGATGCTCCGCCGCCACCATAGTACCAAACGAATTCGTTTTGAAAATTTCTTGTCTCAAACAAGGCATCCATCAAGAGTTTCAGATAGTGCCCGGCAGTGGGATCGCAATGCAGGTAGATACTTCCAATAGGTTTGAGTAACCGTCTTATTTCCATCAGACGGATCGCCATGTAGATCAGATAACTCATCATCGAATCGCCGTGAATTACACGGGTAGCCGACAGTAAAGCGTATAGACCCGGATAATCGTGCTTGATTTCGCCGTGCCAAGCAAGGTTGATGTCGTCCAGTCCCCAGGTGTCTTTGAACGCAGCTCCTGCCGCCTGTGAGCCGATAGGGGCGGCGTAGTTGGCATTGGAGTTGAAGGGAGGGTCTAGGTAAATGAGGTCTACGGATGCACTGTTCATGCCTCGCATGATGTCTAGGTTATCGCCTGTCCAGATTGTCTGGTTGGCCCAATTGGGAGCGGATTGTAACTGGCGCATGAGGGTGCCTCCTCCGGGAATCAGATTGAAAGTCGAACCATTGTCACCCGATCTCAGAGCGGTATCCACTCGTTCATGCGGTTGTAGCCGCTGAACTCGTCGCGCAAGAAATCTGATTTTGCGCGTTTGGCATTCAAGTCGGGGTCTCGTCTGGCGGTCCGGGGCAGGCCGAATACGAGCCTTCGAAAGCGACGATTTCACCTGGCGGGTACTCAATCTTCTGCGCTGCGCCACACTTGCTGCACTCAATGTACCTGAAGAATTTGTGAGCGGGCGTGTGATCTTCGTGAGTTGTCATCCACTCGTGGGATCCGTTGTTTTTATCGTTCATACATGTTATTATAACATATAGTGGTAGAGTGAGGGGTGTCGGGTAGCCCGCGCCTCTGAGTGTTGGGAACACTCAAGGTATTCGAGGCGGAACTGCCCTAGAAGGCATAAATACGCGTTTAAGCATATTCATAGTAATACCCTCCCGCGCCCCGTATAACGGGTAACGATTAGGCGTTACCAACCTCACGCGCCCCTGCTTTCACTCTACCATGCGTTCTGCTCTCTGCGCCAATTATGGGCAGAGTAAGTCTCTTTACCCAAGTCTAAAATCAATCAAGCAATCCGCCCCAAAACGTTTCGTGAGCAATAAAACTACCGAGAATCATTAGCCCACGTTTTATCCCTTCAAACTTGAAGAAAATGCCATCACCTGCAATGACGATAAGAAATAAGAGGATATGCCAATTACCTGAATCTGAGCGAGACTTTTTCATTCTATTGCCTCGCTTTTTTTGGTGACAGATTCTGAGGTTAAATCACTCCCGCAATTCCCGCATTTTACTGCTTGAACAGGAATATCTGTGTGACAAAAAGGGCACCATTTCCGCTTACCCGTTTCCACCCGGAGTCTTGCGATTCCATCGGGGTCTTTGTGCATAAAAAACACAATGACCAATGCTATTGGCCCGAAGAAAAAGAGGCCCCACCCCACCCTGGCTGACCATCTCCCTTTCCTTATCGCAAGCCATCTTCCACAAACCCACCAAATGGCAGCCCAAATCAGTACGCCAGTTATTTCTTCCATAAAGCGGTGCCTCCTTGCTGTTTGAGTGAAAGGGCACTTGCCACAGTAGCCTTTTGACACTATCAGACAGCAAGGAGGCGCAGTGTGCGCCTCCACTTTTCAAGTGTCAAAAAAGCCCCGTGTTCCCACAGGGCACACTACTGTGGCAAGTGCCACGGTATTCTATTTACAAGAGGATGTCAACTACCCAATCAAAAAGCCACCGTCATTTTGGCGGTGGCTTAGAATTGGACAAGCGCACCACAGTTGTGGTACGCTTGTCAATGAACGCCCCCATAGCTCAGTGGACTAGAGCGTCGCCCTGCTAAGGTGAAAGTCGTAGGTTCGAATCCTGCTGGGGGGCTTTCACTCTTGCGTCTCGCCCGTATTCCTTCGGGTGAGACGCTCCTTCTTCGTCTTCCTTTTCCCCTTCTGATTCTTAGGCTCAATCGCAAGGGCTTTCCTAACGCCCCTCTCCAAAGCCCTCATGTCGATCCTGCGTGCGCCAGCTTCAGGCGTTTCCTCCTCCTTCTTGTCTGGCATATTCTCCTCCATTGTGTGTGTGGGTTATGCCATTGTATCACCCCGTTAATCCGCTATCAACTCGTCGTAGGTGATGTGGCGGTCGAAGGCTCCTCGCACCAGCATTTCCATGCGATCCAAGATTGGCACACGGTCATCGCCAGCGTTCAACCTGAATACGAACTCGTTGACGTACCTCTCCAAGTGCTTCGGGCTCATGTAGTGATACACGCCCTTGTAGCCCCGCTTGAGAACAGCCCATATACTCTCAATGCGGTTCGTGGTCGTGTCCCCGTCCGCAAACTGCCAGCCCGTGTGATTCACTGAGCGGTGGTCGTACCAGTTGTTGAGCCTATTGTAGCCCTGGTGGTCGTCCGTGAATACAGTCGATCCCTCCTCCACGTTCGCCAGCACGTTCATACTCAGCGTGTCGATCCCGGTGTTTTCTATCGGGTAGGCAATCACCCTGCCCGATTCGCGTTCCCGCAGCCCCAACACCGGGACCTTGCCACCGTATGGACCAGGGGGCAACTTCCTCTTCCTCTCGTAGTGCATCCGCGATTTCCTGCCCCCGATCCACGTCTCGTCGATTTCGACTTCGCCACTGAGCGGGGCAACTTCCACGTCGCACGCCTCACGTAGTCTGTGCAGCATGAACCATGCTGATTTTTGCGTTATGCCCACCTCCTTTGCCAACTGCACGCTGCTAATCCCCTTGCGCGACGTTTCCAAGACGTAGATCGCATACAGCCACTTGTTGAGCGGGATATGCGACCTCTGAAACACGGTCCCGGTCCGCACCGTGAACTTGTCCCGACAGTCTTTGCACAGGTAATAGCCCTTGCGCTTGAGCTTCGTCACCCTGTCGCCATCACAAAACGGGCAGCACACGTTACCGCCCCACCGGACCATCTCGATATATTCCTGCGCACTGTCCGCGTCCGGGAACATCTGAAAGAAATCGAACACACTGATGACGCCTTCCTTCTCGATTTTCGCTGGCATGGGGGAATCCTCCTTTGAATGCAAAAGCCACCGCAATGCGCGGTGGCCCCCAAAGATACCTGCGTCGATTTGGATGAATCGGTGACCTTGCAATGAGTCTGGCCCGATTCAGATTGTCGCAACAGTGTAGCACAAGTGAGCGAATCTGTCAAATTATGCCAAGCAGCACAAGATTGCCTCTCGCCAATTATGCTTGACGCCCGACGACGACTGGACTGAATATGGCAAGTTTTAATAGCCACCTGCCAGCCCGCGAAAAATCTGGAAAATGCACCCGAGAATTGGACAAGGCTACCAACTCGTGGTAGCCTTGTCTGTGGGGCGCACCTTAGATGCTACTCCGTAGCACGTCTTTACGGGGCGCGTTAGAAGGTGGTGATGCGCAATGGGACAGTTTTTGCACAGATGAGGCGGGTCGAAGATGCTACCGACATCAATTCATAACCGCCTCGCCCTAGCCCACATTTTCGGGACATTGCAACACCCAGACTCGGGTCGAACATCACATCTGCGCCTGATTTCACCATTATATACTATAACTAATCCCGCTCCAAATCGTGAAGGGGCAGGTCGCTGATTCGAGTCCAGCTATAGGACTCTTGTGAATAGCGAGACGATCTGATGAGATTGCATGTAAGGAGGTATTATGAGTAATCAAACTAACAGTCGTGAAAAAGAGCTTGCGTTTGTTGAAGAAGTTCTTAAGGGCCTCATTGAGATAAAGGAGGAGCAAGAGGGCTTTTATGAAGCATCCGAAAAACGCTATGAGATGATGAAAAGGCTCATTGATGCGGTAGACAATAAGGTCAATGCGGTAGACAATAACGTCAATGCGGTAAGTAACAGACTGGATGCGGACAAAGACGTGTTTGACTCCTTAGAAAGTTATGTCAATGTGATAAAAGAATTCGCCCTTTCATTTGAGGCTAAGATGGAATCAAGGTTCGAAGAACTCGCTGGAAAATTTGATACTGATTTCAAAGAATTGGCAGAAGACTTTGACAAAGAATGGCGGAAGTTAGAATCTCAAATAAGTGCCTTGGAAGAAAAGATGATCTCCGAATTCCAATCACTCAGGGCGTCGGACAATCAATAGCGTTCGATCATGCGCATCTGATCCCTCCGTTCGAATCCAACCCAGGTGGCATCACGCCCAACTGCTACCAGCGCCCTACCCAATTGTGTCCTAGTAGATCAGGGTGAGCGCGAAGTATATCCTCTCACGCGTTTTTTGAGAATGGCTTCACCCAGGGACGCCTGCATGGATCCGCCACGCGCATGATGATCCCTTGCTTCCAGCAAGCGTTCACCCTGATCTACTAGGACACAATCTACATAGTAACCCCTTCAACTATGTGAAGAGTTCGCGAAATCAAGCGTGTGAGCCTCGATTTTTTGTGAACTCAAGTATATAGGTGCCAAAAAATTGCCCAGGACAGGGCGTATCATTGTACGGGCGCCCCTTGTGGGTGCCCTTCCGGAGCTCGGTTTCTAGGCCGAAAACGATCGACAACTGGTAGGGGCGCCCCTTGTGGGTGCTCTTCCGGAGCTCGGTTTCTTGGCCGAAAACGATTGACAATTGGTAGGGGCGTCCCTTGTGGGTGCCCTTCCGGAGCTCGGTTTCTTGGCCGAAAACGACCGACAACTGGTAGGGGCACCCCTTGTGGGTGCCCTTCCGGAGCTCGGTTTCTTGGCCGAAAACGACCGACAACTGGTAGGGGCACCCCTTGTGGGTGCCCTTCCGGAGCTCGGTTTCTTGGCCGAAAACGATTGACAACTGGTAGAGGCGCCCCTTGTGGGTGCCCTTCGTGGGACACTTTGGCGTCCAGATTTAGATGCAATTGCCCTGAGGAAGTGACGCCCGACTATTGCAAATCGGCCTTCGATGGTTATAATGCAAGCGCAGCATTGAAGGGATGTTTCTCGCAGGGGACTGGAAGTGATAAAGGTCCTCTGACGATGCACAGGGCAGAGTGTAGATGGGATTCTCGACGCTGCTTGTTTCCTGCTATGAACTCGGACATCAGCCGCTCAGCCTCGCCTGGCCGCTTGCCTCGCTGCGGGCGGCCGGTTTGGACGCGGATACAGTTGACCTGGCGGTTGAAGATTTTCCGACACATCGAGCGGTGAACGCCGATCTCATCGCGATTGCTGTGCCGATGCACACGGCGTTGCGCGTTGGCGTTGACGCCGCGCAGCAGGCTCGCGCCGTAAATCCCCTTGCACATCTTTGCTTTTACGGCCTTTACGCGTGGCTAAACCGGGAGTACCTGCTGCAAGGCGGGGAAGGCAGTCAAGCGATCGCCGATTCGGTCGTGGCGGGCGAGACGGAACAGGTGCTGGTCGAATTGGCACAGAGGCTTTCCACAGGGCGGGCGCCGGCCGCCGTCACTGGGTTGACGACGCGTGAACGCGCGGCCGCACCCAATCTCGCGCGGCTGTCCCTGCCATTGCCGGATCGATCAACGCTACCGCAGCTTGACAGGTATGCGCACTACGTCGATGGGCCTCTGATTGGCGAGAACGGTGACGAGCCGGCCTCGGTAAGGGCGGGCTACGTCGAGGCCAGCCGCGGTTGTCTGCACAAGTGCCGCCATTGTCCGGTCGTGCCGGTCTATAACGGGCGATATTTCGTTGTGCCCGTCAACACGGTCATGGCCGACGTTGCACAGCAGGTCGGCGCGGGGGCCCGGCACATCACCTTCGGCGATCCCGACTTTCTCAACGGGCCAGGGCACGCTCGCAAGGTTGCGCAGGCGCTTCATCGCGCCTTCCCCGGCATCACTTTCGACTTCACCGCGAAGGTGGAGCACCTTCTCAAGCATCGATCGCTCCTGCCTGAGTTGGTCGCGTGCGGCGCATCCTTCGCCGTTTCTGCTTTTGAGTCTACGAGTAACCCCGTGCTCGCCCGGCTCCAAAAGGGGCACACGCGCCGCCACATGGAGGAGGCAGTCTCTGCGCTGCGGGAGGCCGGTCTCTCTATCCAGCCAACGTGGATGCCATTCACGCCCTGGACCGGACTCGATGACTACCTGTTCATGTTGCGCTGGATACGCGAGCAAGGACTGATTCCCCATGTCCCGCCGGTGCAGCTATCAATTCGAATGTTGGTGCCGCCGCACAGCGCCCTGCTTGAGGACGAAGATGCGGCAAGTTGGCGGGGCACGCTCGATTTGCCCAATTTCACCTACTGCTGGCAGCACCCTGACCCGCGCATGGACGCGCTTCAGCAGGATGTGGCTCGTATCGCCGAAGTCGCGGGCCGGCATGAAGCAGCGGGCCCGTCGAACGACGGCAGTACGCCTGCCGAGCATTCTGAACCGGCTGCCGACGGCGAGAATTTCGACCCCTTCGAGGTCTTCCGTCTCATCGAACGCGCCGCGTACAGGCTCGCCGGCCTGCCGGCGCCCGACTGGCCCCTTCCTCCCTCTCGAGTTCCCCAACCGCCGCGCCTGACCGAACATTGGTTTTGCTGAGCGGAGCCAACCGCCGACCAGTTGGTTGGCTGAAAAGAAAGCATGGACCACCGTTCGACAGCCGAAGGCATTCTCTTTACCGATCAGTATCAGCTGACGATGGCGCAGCTTTATTTTGACCTGGGAATCCACGAGAATCAGGCTCAGTTTGACCATTTCTTTCGCAACTACCCGGACTACGGCGAGCACCGGGCCGGCTACTGCATCAACGCCGGGCTGGAGTGGCTGCTCGATTGGTTGAATTTAGCCCGATTCGGCGACACCGAAATCGAGCTCTTGCGAGGGATGCGCACGCGCACTGGCCGCGAGCTCTTCACCGAAGATTTCCTGGCATGGCTGCGCTCGAACGGTAACTTCAGCGGCATTTCGCTTGAGGCCATCCCAGAGGGGCGCGTCGTTCACGCTTACGTTCCGCTGACCGTAGTGCGCGGCCCGCTCGCCATCGCCCAGGTATTGGAAACGCCGCTGCTCAACATGCTTAATTTTCAGACGCTGATTGCCACGAAAGCTGCCCGCGTGCGGGAGAGCGCCGGCAATGCAACGGTTCTGGAGTTTGGAGTCCGTCGCGCGCATGATCGCGGGGGCAACGCGGGTACGCGCGCTGCTTTGATTGGCGGCGCCGATTTCAGCTCCAACGCCGGCATCTCCCATCTGCTCGGCTATCCGCCCAAGGGCACCCATGCCCACTCGATGGTACAGACCTTCCTGGCGCTGGGCATGACCGAGCTCGATGCCTTTAAGGCTTACGCCGACCTGTATCCTGACGAATGTCTACTGCTGGTGGATACTGTAGACACCCTGGAGAGTGGCGTGCCAAATGCAATACGCGTATTCGAGAGGCTGAAAAAAAACGGATTCGAGCCCGTGGGCGTGCGGCTGGATTCGGGCGACCTCGCCCACCTGAGTACGCGGACGGCAATGATGCTCGACGATGCCGGATTCACAAAGACTTCGATCGTGCTTTCGAATGATTTGGACGAAATGAAAATTCTTCAAATCAAGGCAGGGATCGCGCGCGAGGCCAGGCGCTACGGACTGGACGGAGATAGTATCGTGGAGCGGCTTGTCTACGGGGTCGGTACGCGCTTGATCACATCGGCCGGGCACAGCGCGCTGGGAGGCGTCTATAAGCTGGCCGCGCTGCTAACCGGCCGCGCCTGGCAGCCTGTGACGAAAGTCTCGGACGACCCTGCCAAGACACCTCTTCCAGGCAGAAAGCGAGCCTGGAGAATCTACGATCGGCGCGGCCGCGCTTCAGCTGACCTGCTGACCCTTGAAAGTGAGACACCGGATCGGGAGCTGTTCGATCTCTTTCAGGCTACGGCAGGCAACGCAGATTCCCCCCAAGCCAATTTGACGCTGAGGCATCCCTGGGATGATGGCAAAGTCAGCACGCTGAAGGCCGAACAGATCTCCCAAATCGAGCCGCTCCTGGTGAACGTGCTGGACAGCGGACGCCCGGTCGGCGAAAAGCCAGACATCGAGCAGATCCGGGCAGTGAGGCGCGCCGACGTTGAACGGCTTGAGAATGGCATACTGGATCTAATCGAGCCTCAGTCCTACCCTGTCTGGGTCAGCGCACCGCTGTGGGCGTTGAAAGAGCGCCTGCTCACTTCGATTCTGCCAAAAAGCGCCTGAAGAAATCTTGACCGACAAGCTGTTCATCGCTAGAATGGTCTTTGTTCGACGCTATCAATCGCAAGGCAATAGCTAGATCGCTGCCGGGAACCAAGACCGGACATCCCGCAGCGCTCGCACACTTGGACGGAATCGGGCGATGTCGGCACGGAATCCCAATCCTGACCCCGAGATATTTGAGTTGATTACATCTTCCGGCACGACCGGGTTCCCCGGCGCGCCCGAGTCGAAAAGCAAGTCCGCGCCCAGCTTGCCCGCGCCGATTCGTGAGTTCGAGGGTCTGAGTCGAGGTGCGTATCACATTTGGACCATCGGCTGCCAAATGAACGTCGCCGACTCCAACCACGTTGCCGCCGAACTGGAACGAATCGGCTACTGCCCTACAGACAAAGTGGACGACGCCGACGTTGTCGTATTGAATACTTGCGTCGTGCGGCAAAGCGCGGAAAACAAAGGCATCGGCAAGGCCGGCAGCCTTAAGCCGTGGAAGAGGGACCGCACCAATCGGACACTTGCCCTGATGGGTTGCATGGTTGGCGTCAAGCCCAGCCCGCAGCTGCGCGAGCGCTTCCCTCACGTCGACGTCTTTATGCCGCCCAGCGAGCCGGCCCCTCTCATAACCTACCTGCAAAGTGACGAGATTGCGGCCGACTCCACCCGCATCGAAGAGCAGCAACTGGCGAAGCGCTACGCGCTCCAGGACGGCGAACGAAAGTACAGCGGCGGTCAATCGATTCACCGCCTTGCCTTGAGCGGTGAAGGCGCGGTGAGCGCGCACGTTCCTGTCGTCTACGGCTGCAGCCACGCCTGCACTTTCTGCATCATCCCTTTCCGGCGCGGCATCGAGCGCAGCCGTCCAGTCGGCGAAATCGTGAATGAAGTGCGCGGCCTCGTGGAGCAGGGAGTTCGCGAGGTGACGCTGCTGGGGCAAATCGTCGACCGTTACGGGTACGACTGGCGCAATGACACTTCGCAGGGCGAACAGTCCGCGCATCGGCCCGACCTGGCCGACCTGCTGCACGCCGTTCACGAAATCGATGGGCTGTGGCGCATTCGCTTTCTGACCAGCCATCCCAACTACATGTCCGATCGCATCCTGCATGCCGTAAGGGACCTGCCCAAGGTCTGCGAACACATCGAGGTCCCGGTCCAGGCCGGCAACGATGAAGTGTTGACGCGCATGAAGCGGGGCTATTCCCAGGCCGATTACCGCCATCTAACCGACAGAATCCGCCAGACAATCCCCGGCGCGGCCATCAATACAGACATCATCGTAGGCTTTTGCGGGGAAAACGCGGCACAGTTTGGCGAGACCTATGAACTGCTCGCCGACCTCAAACTCGACAAGGCCCACCTGGCGCGCTACAGTCCTCGCCCCGGCACCGTCAGTGAGCGGCGCATGGCAGATGACGTGCCGGAAGAGGAGAAAATGCGCCGCCACAAGGCCCTGGAGGAGTTGCAAGAGCAGGTTTGCGGCGAAATTAACGCCAATCTGCTGGGAGAAACCGTTGAGCTGCTGATCGAAGGGCAGCACAAAGGCAAGTGGCGGGGTCGCACGCGTCAGAACAAGCTCGTTTTCGTCGAAGACATCAGTTCAGCCGCCGGCGCGCTGGCGACGGCCCGCCAGGCCGGCAGGGGCAGGCCCCGAACTGACCTGCGCGGCCGCCTCGTCGAAGCCCAAATCACCTGGACCGGACCGTGGAGTATGCAGGGGCGTTTCGTACGCGACGTCTCCCCGTGTTGAAACTGCGTCCGCTCGTCCGCCCCCGACATCAAACTGAAATGATACCGGAAAGCCGGCTCCGGCCCCCCGAAACAGACCGTTTATGAATCCACTTCTCCTGAATATTGGTCTCTTCCTTGTCGGCTTCGCCTGTCTGACCGGTGGAGCCGATTTTCTTGTGCGGGGCGCCAGCCGACTGGCCGTGCGGCTCAACGTGCCGCTGGTCGTGATCGGCTTGACCGTTGTTGCATTCGGCACTAGCCTTCCCGAACTGGTCGTGACTCTGATTGCGAATCTGCAAGGCGGCAAAACGGCCGAGCTGGCGATCGGCAACGTCGTCGGCAGCAACATTGCCAACTTGGCCTTGATCCTGGGCGTTGTGGCCGTGCTGCGCCCTCTCGCAGTTGACCGCCAGCTCCTCTTGCGCGAGTATCCCCTGATGGTGGCGGTATCGCTCCTGTTCACTTGGATGGCTTGGAATGGCCAGATCGTGCAGTGGGAGGCCGTCGTCCTCTTCCTGGGCCTCCTCGCTTTCGTCTACTGGAGCTACGCCGCCAGCCGCTCGCTGGCAGAGGATAAGGAAAGCGAGGCCCTTGAATACATCGGTGGCGACGCCGCCATAAGAATGGACCAGCCAGCCGCCGGCCAGGACGAGGCCGAACCATCGCCCGAGGCCCTTGCTACGGCGCGAGCACGAATCGCCGAGGCCGAAAGCAGACCGCTCCTGCCAGGCGCGATTTCCGGTCTGTTTCAATCGCTCCTGTTGCGGGACATAGCGATGGTTACGCTTGGTATCACCGTTCTCGTGCTGGGCGCCAACTGGCTGGTGGAGTCTGCCATTTTTTTCGCCCGCCACTTCGGCGTCAGCGAGCTGATAATCGGTCTCAGCCTGGTGGCCCTGGGGACGAGTTTACCCGAGTTGGCGGCGTCGGTCGTGGCGATCGTCTACCGGCGCGGAGACATCGCCCTGGGCAATCTCGTGGGCAGCAATCTCTTCAATATGCTGGCCATTATCGGCATTACCGCGGGTGTGAGACCGCTGCCGGCGCCGCTTAGCATGCGCGGCCGCGACTTTCCGGCAATGTTACTGATCGCGATTCTGCCTCTCCTTCTTGTTCTTCCTGTTCCACATGTGATGAATCGCTGGAAGGGAGCGGTGATGTTGGTTCTGTATTTGGGTTATACGATTGGGATCTACCTGCTCTCAGGGCCCAATGGCGGAGTCTAGCCCCGGAGCTTTGTGCGCCGTCAGAAGCGCTATCCGCTGCCCATTCCCACTTTCTGCGAACCCACTAGTCTGCAAGAGAAGTCTGCCGCTTGGACCGAGCGGGCCACCGCTGCCTTCGAAGGACTTGCGGCCGGTCCGTCCTTTTGCAAACCGATTCTGACGCAGTCTTGGACGCACTGTCCTGTCGGATAGGTTCAGTGTTACTGGCGCGGCGGCGAATCGCCTTCCAGCCTAGTCCCCGGCAAATTCGTGAGTCGCTATGAGGTGGTAGAGGCCTTCAATGTCGATATCGTCGGCACGATGGAATTGCCCGCCGCCGACAAGGGCGAGTCCACCCAAAAGCCTCTTGTCGGCGTCACGGCCAAAGGCAATCGTGTGGATCAGAACAGGGATTGGGGCGTCGCGCACTGCTCTCTGCACATTTCGCAACCGGAATTCGCTGTGATTGTCCCGTCCGTCGGACATGACCAGGATTACGTTGACGGCTTTTGCGTCGGCTAACTGTTGGAGCGCCGCGTGAGCTTCCAGGACGGCATCTACCAGATCAGTGTAGCCGCTTGCTTGCACGGTCTCGAACCGTAACCTGTACTGCTCGCGGACTTGGCTATCCACCCTTCGCAACTCGCCGAAATCCATTTTGCCGGAACTGAACCCGATCAGGCCCAGGCGGTCGTGCTCCTCTTGAAGCTGGTCGATGAATTCAAACAGCGTTGCCTTGGTCTGGGCCAGTTTCTCACCTGTCATCGACTCGCTGGTGTCGACCACCAGCAGGATATTTGCCGGTGGCCAGGCCACGCGCCAGGCATTGAGGAGCGATTGCATTAAGGGCGCGGAGGGGTAAGGAAGTAGGGCCTCAGGTTGTAATGGGTCCACGGCGCTGTTTCCAACGAAGGGACTGGGCGAGACATTCAGGTCGATGCTCAGGTCTGCCGGGCGGAAGCCGGCCTGCGTCAACTCGATTTGGCTGTCCTCAGTCAGCAGGAACTGGGCGAATGCACTGTAGGTCCGCTGTTGGTTGCTGGTCAATGGGTGGCTGCTGCTGCCCTGCAAGTTTAGAAGAGCAAGCGGATGGTCCGCCCAAAATGTCCCTTCTCGCGGATAGATGGCGATGAAACGCAAGTCGGGGGTTGCCGGGCCGCTGCGGGCGGACAGGTTCAAGGCGATTACGGTCTGTTCTTGGGCAATGAAGGCGTCGAAAGCGGCCGGGTTTGTCAACGCCGAGGCAACGTTCCGCCGGACCGTTTTCTCTACCTCGCGCACGTAGTTGCGCACTTGGTCGTGGGTCGCAAGTTCCGCGGTCAGTCCGCGCGATGCGCCCGCGCCAATATAGAACGCGGCCAGGGTCGCCGCAAGCCCGGCAGTGTCGTCGGCGCCGGGACGGCTCCATTCGAATTCAGGGTCGCTGAGGGCGAGGGCGAATATATCTTGCCAGCCGAGTTCCTGCATTGGCCAGCCAAGTCGGCGGGCCTCTTCGTCGCGGACGGCGATTACGATCGGGCTGAGCGCGAAACGAGTCGTATCGCCGATGCGCTTTGGAGGCAGACTGTTCGGACCTCCTGGATTTTGGTCGGCCCAAAGCCGGTCAATCTGCCGCAGCCATAGTGAGCTGTCGGGAGCAACCGCTTGAAACACCGGCTGCCCGAGCGACCGCGCGACAATTTCCTGGGAAGACATGGCCAGAAGGCTGACGCGCATACTCTGCCGATCGGGCGTGCGGAGATTTCCTCTGTTGAATGCCAGCGCCCGTTGCTGCAGAGTTTGCACCATCAACGGCGAGACGGCGACCGTAAGTTCGGCGCTGTCGGCAGGCCAAACGGCCAGGGCAGGCCCGCCGGCATGCCGTTCGGTCTCACGCGGGTCCGAAACCACGCGGACGATCCAGGTGCCGAGCCCCACTGTCGCCAGGGCACACGAAGAGAAGAGCAAGAAGGCCCCAATGAGAATGGCGAGAAGCGACAAGCGGGGCGGATTGGTCTGTCTTTTGGATTCAGGCGATTCAGTATGGCTGGCGGAGGCCGCTGCTGTCGAAACTCTCATTGGGCTGCGATTTGATCGTACCAGGACAGGAGGGCAAGCAAAACGTCAGGCCTGAGAGCGGGCGCCGCGTCAGCAGGCGGGAGCTCAAAGCGGACGCCAAGCTTCTGTGAGCGAAGAAAGAGGCTGTCATCTGCGGCGGTGAGAGGGATAGCGCTGGAGGCCGGCCGCAGACCGAAGACTGTGGCCTCGCGCTGCTGTGGCTCGCTGAGCAGGAAACGTCGAAATTCAAGCGCAGCGCCTTTTTGAAAGTCGGACGTCTCCGGCCCCGCCCAGATTGCGAAAGGGAAGTCGAACCAGGTGGGAATCTGGGGATAGCGAATGAGGAGAGGGTCCTTCCAGCGCTCCTTGATGCCTTGCGCTCGCTGTAATAGCTCGCTCTCGATGAAGAGGCCGCCATCTCCCGTGGCAGGGCCGAATAGAGCGAATTCTTCAATCGTAAAGGCATTCAGGCCGCCGGCGTCATTCATCTGGTTCAGAATTGAGGCAAGCCAGGACTGGAACAGAGGGTCCGCGACGTCGTCGACAGAGACTAGACCTCGGCCGTAGAATTCGCCGGCAGCTGCCGTCATTGCAGCGAGGCCGGCTGCGCTGTAGCGCGGGTCGGGGATTGCAAGTTCGAAATAGCCCCAGGCCGGATCTCCGCCCAGCTCCTTCCAGCCGGTTGGCGCGGCGACGGCTATACGGAGCGCATCCCAGGAGATTTCTCCCAGGTTTTCCTGCAGCGCGATTCCGCGACTCCGGAAAAAGCCCCACGCCAAAGGGCTCGAGGCGACAGACCGCGTGAGAAAAGGGCCGTCAGCCTCAAACGGACTCTGATCCTGCTGACGTCTGAAAATGTCGTCTGCCATTTCGACAAACGAGCTGGATTCCGGGACCCAAGCGGCTGGGAGCAGCAAAGGGTCGGCGCGCCCATGCCGGTTCAACTGTTCGTTGCTCTGGCTCGCATGCAAGCCGCCAAAGTCGCTGCCGTCCCAGTTGCCCAGTGCGGTAAGGCCCGCCATGGGAACGATTTGGACCACATACGGAACCTCATTTTGCTGAGGACGAGTTGCATTGAAATCTGCCGCGGCGGCGCGCAGCCACGGTTCCAGCGCGGGCGCCGCGATGACAAGAATGCTCTGTTCCGGCGGGCGAGCGGCAGCCTGCCGGTTGCCTGCAGATTGGCCTGATAGATACCGCCACACGAGTGTGCCGGCCAGAAGCAGCGTCAGTACCGAAAGAATTGCCGCAAAGAGCAGACGCACGCGATTCATTCAGCCCGGTCCAGCTGAGTGCCGCAAAAGCTGCAGAATGCAGCCTGTTGCGTGGTTGTGCCATCCTGGAGTTCCTGGGAAGTGGTGGCGCCGCATGAGGCGCATTGGGAAACGTAGCGCGCCGGCTGAGCGGACTCCTCGTCCGGCTTGTCCACGCGCAGAGGGATGTCGTCGTCGTCGGGCGTGGAGCGCTCGACGTACGCGCCCAAGAGGCTGGTGATTCCGACGAGCACTAGAATCCCCGGCCAAATCCAGTCGGTGGCAAATAGAATGGCCAGGCCGATCATGAAGACCGCGCCGGTCACGCCGTGGCGGGGTGCGGAGATGTTCATAGATTTCAAAACGTTTGACGAGTCAACAAGCTTGAAAGAAGACCTTCTATCCCGTATTCGTAATTCTGCACGGCAAAACGCGAATTTCCTGCGTTGGGTACAGATTCTACTACATTCCCGCCGCAGGCGACACCGCCGAGACCGGCAGGACACCCAGCCGATTCCCCTCTTTTTCGAATCGGGCAACCATAGTTTTGTGCTGCTGTGCGAACTGCGATCGGACGCGCTGCTGTTACGCAGGGAGAGCAGATGGCTCGGTGAAAAGAGTGCCGGAAAGAGGTTAGTGATGAGTTGCCCCGAGGAGGCGGCTGTTCTGCTGATTTGCTACGAATGTACTGATCTTCCGGTTGCGTCGGAGAGCCTTTCGACGACCGGTAAGGTAGCCCTTCCATGCCTTGCCATTCATGTCCGAAGCCGCGGCCTGAACGAAATAGACGAGCCGGCCCGACACTCGATTGTCATCGGCCAATACGCGCAACTCGGCTCGGCCCAAACGCTCGCTGAAGATCTCGTCAAGGAGCCACTGCTCGTACTCTTTTGTCCGCGAGTCAAACGGTTTGTCGTTCAACACGTGCTGTGCCAGAGATTCTTTCGCCCGGTTTGTTGACTCCATATTAGTGCTCTTTTCGTTCGCCTTCTTCAAGTTGCCTTCCGTGGCCAGAAGCTCTTTCTCAGTCTTCTTGAGAACTTCTCGCAGTTGCTGGGATGCTTGTTCCGCCAACTGCCGTGCATTGGCTTCTTCCTCGAACAGTTTCTCGGCGTCTTTTCTGGCCACGCCTTCCAGTTGAAGGTCTTCATAAGCCTGGCGAAGGGAGACCTCGGCAACTTGCGTCCTCTTCTCTGCTTCGTGGCGGGCGGACTTCTCCTTTTCCAGTTTCGAATTCGCCGAATAGAGTTTGGATTTAGCTTTCGATAGAGATGACTTGATTTCACCAGCAGCTTCTTCGGCTTCCTTTCTGGCCGCGGCTTCCTTCTGCAGTTCTTCGTTTGCTTGGCGACTGGAGTTCTCCGCAATTTGAGCCCTCTGCTCTGCTATTTCACGGGCGGACTCCCCCTTTTTCAGCTTCCTATTCGTATCACTAAGTTTGTCCGCTTTCTTTCGGTACTTCCTCTCCAGATTTTTGTAACTTTCTGCCTCTTTCCTATCCTGCCCTCCTGGGTCTTTCAACTCTGCCATAATGTCTGCAACGGCCTTACTCTCTTCCTCGGCCTCAATGGAGGCAAGCAGTTCCACGATTATGCCGAGTTGATCCAGAGTTTCAATACCATCCAAGTCGCGCAGGAAAGTGGGATGAGCAACTTGATTGCGGGCAGATTTGACACGCCTCATTTTTGTGGAAGCGTCTCTGCGATCTCGGAAATACCGGGCGAAGATGTCCTGCCAATAGTTTTCAACTACGTGCTCGACATAACTCGCCTCAATCGCAGACTCTAGGTTGTCGGCTTTAAGCCGATTCTTAGCGAAGTTACCGGCTGTTTCTTGTGGCAGTGACTTCTGCAAAGCCTCCTCCGGAGTCTTGCCCGACACTTGCCTGAGATTGCGAGTCAGAAAAGGCCGAATAGCATCCATGTAAATGACGATTGCCTTGGTAAGAGCTTCCTGGTTAGGTCGTTCAACGATAATCATTTGATGTGCCCCTCCCTGGTTTACCGTCTGCTGGAGATCGGTGCTCACTTCCTACGCTCCCGATTTTCACTCAAGTATAGGTGGCGCGAAGAATGGAAGCTGGACAACAGACAGACATATATCCTGACAGAAACCTGTCAGGAAAGCCTGTACCTGACGGCGCAATCCCAAACCTGGACGTTGCTACGCCACACTCTGCAATTTGAACCAGTTTCACAACCCTGCCCACACCCTCATTCGAAACGAATTGTGGTATAATAGCAGCCGCCAGCCAGCGGCGAGAGGGTCGCGATGATTACTCGTATCGAGCTTGATGGATTCAAGACGTTCCAGGATTTCTCGCTGGACCTGGCCCCTCTCCAGGTAATCGTTGGAGCAAACGGGGCGGGCAAGAGCAACCTCTTCGACGCCCTCCGACTGCTGGGGCGTTTGGCTGGATCGGACCTCACCTCAGCCTACCAGGAGGTGCGCGGCCAGGTAGGAGAACTCTTCACAATCCGACCAGGCGGCCGCAGAGCCACCCAGATGCGGCTGGCGGTGGAACTACTGGTCGCTCGACGCGTGCAGGACAGCTGGGGAACAAGCCGCGAGCTCACCTACCCCCGCATGCGCTACGAGTTGGTCATCGAACGGCGAAACCATTCTCAGGAATCAGATGGCATCTCACTGATACGCGAGGCATTGACGCCGATGCCGCGCCACAAAGACCGCTGGACGCGTGCCTACAACCTGAACACGGGCGGCGCGTGGGTGCCGGCGATGACCGGAGGCCGCTCCCCACTCATTTCAACCGATGTCGAAAATGCCAGGCCTGCCATATCCTTGCATCAGGATGGCCGCGGCGGACTGCGCAGAGTCGCCGCCGACCAGGCGAAGCGGACACTCCTGAGCGGGATTCAAAGTACAGAGTTTCCGCACGCCTTTGCAGTGGCCGAGGAGATGCGCTCCTGGCGCTTTTTGAGTCTCAACGCCGAAGCCCTTCGCAACCCCAGCCAGGGGTCGGCGTCGGACAGGATGGGGGCCGATGGAAGCAATCTTGCCAATGCGCTGGCCCGCATCTTCGCCGCCGACCCGGGCCGCGTATCCGCCATTTCACGCGATCTGGCTGGCCGTGCGCCCGGCGTGCTGAAGGTCGAAGTTGAAGAGGATCGAGAGCGCGGCCTCAAAACAGCCTGGATCGAGATGGAGGATGGACGGCGCTTCCCTTCTCGTTCACTTTCCGAGGGCACGCTGCGGCTGCTGGCGCTGAGCACGCTGAGACATGATCCGGCGCACGAGGGACTGCTTTGCATCGAAGAGCCGGAACGGAGCGTCCACCCCTCGAGCCTTAAGGGGCTGACAGAGCTGTTGCAAACCTGGCAACCGATTTTTCGCAGCCTGACGACGCTGGCCTGCCGCTGCGCCAGGTCCTGTGTAACACCCAATCGCCAGTTTTCATCGGCCAATCGGAAATGCTGGCCAACCTGCTCTTCGCCCACCTGGCCGCGCGTGCCGCACCCGGCGACAGCGGCGGCGCCCAGCTGGTAACCCGCATCGTGCAGGTGGTGCCCGATCCCGTCCAGCCGCCGCTGCCCATTCCCGAGGATGAACGGAGCTTCACACTTAGCGAAGTGCGCGACTACCTCGAGAGCGCCGACCTCGGCGAGGCCAAGCGCCAGCTCAGGTCCCACTGGGCGCAGGCAAACGGACAGTCTTCCACGGAGCCGGACTCCGAAGAATCCGCGCCTTCGTCCGCAGAACCGGTGGCAGGAGAAGACCAGCCGAAAGTTGAATTTAGCAGGTCATTTTTCGCTCAGATGTCGCACGTTGGAGTAAAATAGAGGCACTATGCCAAATATTCTGCCAGGTAGATTGCGTGAAGTCGGTTACCAGCTATTTGAGGCGTCGGGCTGCACTGCAGACGATGCGCGTGCCGTCGTTGACCATCTCGTCGAGTCGAACCTGTTCGGGCACGACTCGCACGGCGCGATCCGCTACTACGAATACACGCGCGCGATTCGCGAAGGACGCTTTCAGCCGCGTGCAACGCCTGAAATCGTTCGCGAAAAGCCGTCAACCGCCGTCGTGGACGCCGGCGGCGCACTCGGCCAGGTCGGCGCAACCTTTGCCATAAACCTGGCAATCGAAAAGGCGCGGCAACATGGCCTTGCCACCGTTACCTTACGCAACACGAGCCACGTAGGCCGCGCTGGCGCCTATCCGCTGATGGCGGCGCGCCAGAAAAACATGATCGGGCTGGCCTTCGTCAACGCCGGCCGGCTGGGCTACCAGATTGCGCCCTTCGGCGGGCTGGAAGGACGGCTCAGCACCAATCCGATCGCCTTTTCCGCGCCCCGACCCGACACCGACCCCATTCTGGTGGACATGACGACGTCGGTGGTGGCCGAGGGCAAGGTGCGCGTAGCCATCAACCAGGGCGTCGAAGTGCCCGAAGGCTGGATGATAGACGCCGAAGGCAATTCGACAACCAATCCAAACGACTTCAGGGCCGATCCGCCCGGCGCCATCCTTCCCATGGGCGGGGTAGTGGCACATAAGGGCTATAGCCTGGGTCTTGTGGTAGAATTGCTGGGTGGCGCGCTCAGCGGCGAGGGTTGCGCGGCCGGATCGCGCACAATGCATAGCAACGGCGTGCTCTTTACCGTCTACAACATCGAGCACTTCACGGAGCTCTCCACCTACTTTGACGAGGTGGAGGCCCTGCTCGAACATGTCAAGTCGAGCCGCCTTGCCCCGGGGTTCAACGAAATCCTTGCGCCGGGCGAGCCGGAGTTTCGCAACGCGCAGCGCAAAGAAAGTGAAGGCATTGAGATTGACGAGACCACCTGGGAATATATTTGTCAGGAAGGGCGCATCCTCGGCCTTGAGCCCGACAGTTGGTAATTCTTGCGCACGGCAAGCGGTCTGAGAAGGGCCGTACGATCAACACTGAAGCCAGCGGAAAAAGGAGCAAGCTATGGCACAGATGACACCGAAGCAGCGGTTCCTTGCTGGGCTGAACGGCGATCCGGTGGACAGGCCGCCCGCGGCCAGTATCGTGTCCGTCATCACCTATGAGCTGATGGACATAACCGGCGCCCGTTTCCCCCATGCCAATATCGAGCCGGAGCCGATGGCCACCCTGGCTGCCGGCGCACACGAGGTGATGGGATTCGACAGCGTGATGCCGATCTTCAGTATCGCGCAGGAAGCCACCGCGCTCGGCTGCATGGTCGACTGGTCCGACACCGACATGATGCCCAATCCGACCGACTCGCCGTGGGCCGACCGCGATGCCGAGATCAAGCTGCCCGACGGCTTTCCCGACTCCTTTCTTGAGGACAAGTACGTCAGGTGCTCGATCGATGCCATTCGTCTGCTCAAGCAACATTTCGGCGACGACGTCATGGTGCTCGGCAAGGTGATGGGGCCGTGGACGCTCTCCTACCACTGCTACAACACGCAGGAGTTCCTCTTCGACACCATCATGGACCCGGACCGGGTACGCAAGTCGCTCGATACGCTTTCGCCCGTGCCCCTGGCCTACGCCACTGCCCAGGTTGAGGCCGGCGCCGACGCCATCGTCTGGGCCGACCACGCCACCGGCGACCTCGTCCGCAATACAATGTACCGGGACTTTCTGCTGCCGCTGCACCAAGAGCTTGTGCCGCAGGTGGAGGCCCCGGTCATCCTGCACTGCTGCGGTAGAACGCTCGACCGGGTCGAATACTTCGGCGAGGCCGGCTTCGCCTGCTACCACTTCGAGTCGGCCAACGATCCCGAGACCATGGTGGAAAAGAACGCGGGCAGAATGAAGCTGACAGGAAACGTCAACAATCCGATAACGCTTTTCGCCCGCGGCCCGGCCGAGGCGCGCGCCGAGGCCCAGGCGGCCATCGACGCGGGCGTCGACATCATCGCGCCCGAATGCGCCGTACCTCTGCAAGCGCCGGTCGAAAATCTCAAGTCGATTGTGGAAACCTGCATCGACAATCCCAGCCAATAGGAGCCGTATACCGTGAGCCGAGAAGAAGAAATCAAGAAAGGGCTATACGAGCACACATTGGTGGGTGAGGCGCCCGAGGTGATCGAGCTCACACAGGAGGGCATCGACCTGGGCATGGACCCGCTCGATATCCTCTTTGGCGCACTGATTCCGTCGCTGCAGGAGGTCGGACGCCTGTTCGAGATCGGAGAATACTTCGTGCCCGAGATGCTCGTCGCCGCGCGCGCGATGCAGGGAGCGATGGGCCTGCTGCGTCCACTCCTGGTCGACAAGGGCGCCGAGCCGATCGGCAAAGTCGTCATGCTGACCGTCAAGGGCGACGTCCACGACATCGGCAAAAACCTGTGCAATATCATGCTCGAAGGCGAAGGCTTCGATATCGTCGACCTGGGCGTCAACGTAAAGCCCGAAGAGGTGGTCGAAGCCGTCCAGGAGCACGGGCCCCATCTTTTGGGCTTCTCGGCCTTCCTGACGACGACGATGCCATTCTTTAAGTCGAATCTCACCGCCCTCTCTGAGGCCGGTCTGCGCGATTCATTGAAGGTCATGGTGGGCGGCGCGCCCGTGACCCAGGAGTACGCCGACAGCGTCGGCGCCGACGGCTTCGCGCCCGACGCCAGCTCAGCGGTCCGCCTGGCCAAAAAGCTGATGGTCGAAATGGGGTACGACGTCAGCATGGGAGGCGATGACAGCGAGGGCGCGTCGGCGTTGGCGACGGCGGTCCAGGCTGTCGAAGAACTGATGGTCAAAGGTCACGAGGACGAGTAGCGCGCCATGAACACTGTGATTTCCTCCACCAGGAAAACGGTTGTAATCGGACCGGACCATCCCTTTGTAATCATAGGCGAACGCATCAACCCCACCGGCCGCAAAGTCCTGACAGCACAGATGATCGACCGCAACATGAGCATGGTCTGCCGTGACGCCCGGCGGCAAGTTGATGCAGATGCGCACGTGCTGGATGTAAACGCTGGCGTGCCGGTCGACGGCGTTGAGCCAGAAATCCTCAGCCAGGCTATACAGGCCGTTCAGGAAACAGTGGACGTGCCTATCTCCATTGATTCGTCGGTCGTAGAGGCGTTGGAAGCCGGCCTGAGCGTTTACGAGGGCAAGGCCCTGGTGAATTCGGTCACTTTCGAGGATGAGCGGCTGGAAACCGTGCTGCCCCTGGTCAAGAAATACGGCGCGGCCGTGGTCGGCGCTGCCAACGACGATACCGGCATCTCCAATGACCCGGAGGAAAGGCTGCGCATTGCCACACAGATTGTTGAGCGCGCCGCCGACCACGGCATTCCCGCCGAGGACGTAGTGATAGACCCGCTGGCGCTGACCGTAAGCGCAGACGACAATGCGGCTCTGATCACGCTCGAAACGATTCGCCTGATTCGCGAGAATCTTGGCGTCAATATGACCTGTGGCGCGAGCAACATCTCGTTCGGCCTGCCGTGGCGGCCGACAGTCAACGCGGCCTTTTTGTCGATGGCGATCGCGGCTGGGTTGAACTCGGCGATCACAAATCCGCTTGAGACCGAGATCCGCCATACCATCTACGCCGCTGACCTTCTGATGGGGCATGACGCCTACGCGGCAAATCTGATACAGGCATTTCGAGCGGAACGGAAGCGCGAGCAGGCCGCCGGCTAGGCCGCGTTTCGTTCCAACCAGTAGCGCATTGCGCTGGCTGCCATGACAACAATCGCACCGCCCGGAACCTCCAAAGTCTCCATCGAGTTTCGACCCCACGACAAAGTGACCCGGGTTCCCCCTGGGATGACCATCTTCAACGCCGCCAACTGGATCGGGCTTCCGATCGACAGCACCTGCGGCGCGAAAGGGACCTGCGGCAAATGCAAGGTGCGGATTGTGCGCGGCCACAACGGCGCAACCGCAGCCGACCGCAGGATCTTCACCGAGGATGAGCTGGCCGACGGCTGGCGGCTCTCGTGCCGCAGCGAAGCGCAAGAAGATGTCGTGTGCGAAGTGCCGCGGCTGATGGGCAATCCCAAGGCCGCTCTGATGGGCTTTGACCGCCACGTCATCCTGAACGCAAACGTTCACAAAATCCCGTTGACGCTGACGCCACCCTCGCTCGAGGACCAAAGGAGTGATTTCAGCCGGCTGCGCGACGCGCTTGGGCCGGAGGGATTCGAAGTCGAAGCCTCTTTAACCACGCTGCGCCAGCTGCCGGTGGTCCTGCGCAAGGGCCAATGGCATGTTACAGCTGTCATCGTCGGCCACGAACTGGTCAGCGTCGAGGAGGGCGATACCAGCGGGCGCGCGTTTGGACTGGCGTTCGACATCGGCACGACCACGGTCGTGGGTATGTTGCTCGATCTGAATTCGGGCGCGCCTGTCGCCGTCCGCTCAACACTAAACGGCCAGGCTGTTCACGGGGCCGACGTCATCTCGCGCATCAGCTACACCATGATGAACGACGACGGGCTGTCCCAGCTGAACGAGGTAATCGTCCGTACGCTCAACGGCCTGATCGCCCAGCTGCTGCAGGAGGGCGGCGTTGCGCCGCACGAAGTGTACGAGGTCGTCACTGCCGGCAACGCGACGATGCAGCACCTTTTCCTCGGCGCCGACCCCGAAGCGATCGGCCTGGAACCTTTCATCCCCGTCGTTGAGGAGATGGTGCAGGCGTCGGCGCAGGAGGTGGGCCTCGAGATTCTGCCTCAGGCACAAATACACTGCCTGCCCTATCTCGGCGCCTACGTCGGCGCCGATCTCGTGGCGGGACTTCTGGCCACCGGACTCGCGCAGAATGAAGGCGTCCGTCTGCTGGTCGACGTCGGCACGAACGGCGAGATCATCTTGGGTTCTGCCGAGCGGACAGTGGCCACCGCCGCGCCGGCAGGTCCCGCTTTCGAAGGCGCGCAGATCCAGGACGGAATGCGGGCCAGCGAGGGCGCCATCGAAGCCGTGACCATCACCGCCGACGGCATCGAGTTGCAGGTGATCGGCGATGTGCCCCCGGTGGGCCTCTGCGGCTCAGGGCTGCTGGACGCCGTCGCGCAGCTGCGGCTCTGTGGGCTGATGCTGCCCTCGGGGCGATTCGTCACCGTGGACAAAGCGAACGAGCTCGTCGTGCCCGGTTTGGCCAAGCGCATCATTGCCGACGAAGAAGGGCGGCGCGCATTCGTCCTCGCCTGGGCGGAGGAGTCGGGCGGAGGCAAGTCGATCGTATTGACGCAGCGAGACGTGCGCGAGCTCCAGTTTGCCAAGGGCTCAATCGCCGGCGGTATCGACGTTGTGATGCAGGAGTTGGGCGTGGTGGCTGAGGACCTGGTTGAAATCTTTCTGGCGGGATCTTTCGGCAGTTACATCAACCCGCAGAGCGCCCGCATCATAGGACTGGTGCCGCCCGTGCCGGTTGAACGCATCAAGGCTGTGGGGAACGCCGCCGGCGAAGGCGCCAAAATCGCGCTGCTCTCTTTCCGTGAACGCCAAGTCGCCCGCTCGCTGCCCCAGATCGTCGAGTACCATGAACTCTCCGGGCGGGGCGACTTCAACGATTCCTTCCTGGCCGTACTCCAGTTTCCCGAGCTGGAGACGCTGGCCTTGGGCAACGGTGCTGCCGTCCTGCAAGGTTGAACGCAGAGACGGCCAGACACTCCGCCAGCACCCCCCAAACCTCCATCTTGGTCCCCGCCACCGCAACTACAGGCGACAGTTCTCCTGATCCAGCACCTCCGCGTTGATCAGCGTCTTGGGAACATCCCCTTTCAGCGCCGTCACCACATTCTCCGCCGCCTTGCGTGCCAGGTCCGCTGTGGCCGCGACCGAGTAGAAGGCTGCGTGGGGCGTGACGATCACGTTTTCCATGTTCAGGAGTGGATTGTCGGCCGCGGGCGGCTCGGGATCGGTTACGTCGAGCGCGGCGCCTGCGATCTGTCCCTTTTCCAACGCGCGAATGAGCGCGCCCTCGTCGATCACACCGCCGCGGCTGGTGTTGATCAGGAGCGCGGAGGGCTTCATCTGCGTCAGCGCATCCGCGTCGATCATGTGGGCGGTCTCGTCCGTAAGAGGGCAGTGGATCGTCACGTAGTCGGAGGCGGTCAGCAGGGCGCCCAGGTCGTTCGTCACCTCGACGCCCGCAGGTGCGTCTTCGGCGCGCAGCCGCGGCGTGTACGCGATCACCCGCAGCCCGAAGCCCAGCGCTTTGGGCACGAGCGCGCGCCCGATATTGCCGAAACCGATCAGCCCCACTGTCTGTCCCCGCACCCGTGGAATCGGCTGCGGCGTATCGCGTGTCCAGTCGCTGCGGTCGGGCGTGCGTGCCAGTGGCAACAGCTGACGCGCCGTCGCCAGAAGCAGAGCCATCACGTGGTCAGACACTTCCTCCAGGCAGAAGTCAGGCACGTTGGTCACCAGCATACCGAGCTCTGTGGCGCGGCCGACCGGTATATTGTCCAGCCCGATGCCGTAGCGGCTGACAATGCGGCAGCTGGGGGCGATTTCAAGCGCCTCAGTCGGGACGTCTTTCCAACAGGTGAGTATCGCATCCGCCTGCGGCGCCAGCGCGATGATCTCCTCCGGCGTGCCGCTCCCGGCAATCACCGGCTCGCCGTCGACCGCCGCCAGTACCTCCTTCTCGATTTCAATGTCCGGCCAGGCAATGTCGGTAATCAGAATGCGTTTGGTCATCGGTGTAACTCCGTTCTTGGGGTCTGGTGTCCGGTTCGACGGCGCGCTGCTAACTATCGGTCCCGGCGTGCATCTCGGCCGCGATCTTCTCGGCCATCATCATCGTGGTGGCGTTGATGTTGGCGCGCACACAGTCGGGCATAAGCGAGGCATCGACGATGCGCAAGCCGTCAATGCCGTGGACGCGCCCCGACTGGTCGGCGACGGCCAGCGGGTCGGTGCCCGGTCCCATCTTGCAGGTGCCTGAGGAGTGATGGCATGTCTCAGCGTATTCGAGCATCCAGCGGTCCAGGTCGTCATCGTCGTTAAGAGCATCCCCTGGAAGACGCAGCGGCGGGCCGAGCAGCTCTCGGAAGGGCGCGTGCGCTTCAATCAGGTCCAGGCACAGCCGCAGCCCTTCACGCTGGCGCTTTCGGTCGAAAGTCTCTTCGAAGTAACGGTAATTGAGCAGCGGCTTGTCGTGGATGTCGTCACTGCGCAGTCTCAGCTCACCCTGCCCAACCGCCAGGTTGACGACGGGCAGAAGATTCAGATACTCATCCGGATCGTCAGGCAGGGCCGGCGCCGCAAGGATGTAGACGATCATATCGTTGGGCATCGTCGAACCGTCAGACGTGTAACGGAGACCGGTCTGGAGCCAGTGCTGGTGTGCCGCCGGATGGAACTTCAGTTGCCAGCGCAGGCCGGCGGTAGGATGGTCGCGCAGGTTCCGGCCTACCCCGGGGAGATGCTGTCGCACTTCCACGCCGATCTTGCGCAGGTGCGTCTCCGGCCCCAGGCCGGAAAGCATCATGATCTGCGGCGTGGCGATTGCTCCCGCGCTGAGAACGATCTCTTCTGCGTAGCACCGCTCCAACTGCCCGTCGCGCTCAATTTCAACGCCGACCGCGCGCCCGCCTTCAAGCAGTACTCGCCGGGTTGTACTGTTCGCCCCGACATGAAGGTTGCCGCGGCCGCGAGCGCCGGCCAGGTAGGTCACAGCTGTACTCTGGCGCACGCCGTCGATGTTGTTGAGGGGGTAGGGGCCAGCGCCGGTCGACCGCGGCCGGTTGGCGTCGGGACAATCGGCAAACCCTGCGCCGCGGCAGGCGCCTACCCAGGCCTGGTGCACCGGCGCCCACTCCTGCTGCGAATAGCGGCGCACGCCGATCAGGCCGTCCGCGCCGTGATAGTCCGCGCCGCCGTAATCGCGATCGTCTTCCACCTTGCAATAAAAGGGGAGGACCTGGTCGAAGCCCCATCGGTCGTTGCCCATGGCCGCCCAGGCCTCGAAGTCCTCCGGCACGCCGCGCAGAAAGATCTGCGAGTTGACCGCGCTCGACCCGCCCACCAGCCTGCCGCGCGGCACAAGCATGTCGGTGCTGACGGGCGTCGCCTGTCCGCTGTAGCCCCAGTCGTGACTCATCGAGTAGATGCCTGAGGGAGAGCCGTGGCCCAGCCGGATGTCATCTGGCAGGCTCTCCATCGTCGGGTAGTCCGGTCCGGCCTCCAGCAGCAGCACCTGGCGGGAAGGGTCTTCGGAAAGGCGAGTGGCGAGGACGACTCCGGCAGAGCCGGCGCCCACTATCAAAGTGTCGTAGTTCAACTCTTGCTCATCCGCTCAGTTGCCCCCAACCATATCGGCGGCAATTTTTTCCGCCATCATCATGACGGTGGCGTTGATGTTGGCGCGCACGCTGTCCGGCATCAACGAGGCGTCGACGATGCGCAGTCCTTCGATCCCGTGAACGCGGCCGGCCTGGTCGGCGACGGCCAGCGGATCGGATGGCAGGCCCATCTTGCAGGTGCTGGATGTGTGATGGCCGGTGTCGGCACTTGCGAAGATCCAGGAATCCAGGGCCGCGTCGTTATTGAGGGCTTCGCCGGGACCGTAAGAGACCGGCCCGATGAGCGAGCGAAAGCCGGGGCACTCCTCAACAAGCTCAATACACAGCCGGATCGCCTCCCGTTGACGCTTGCGGTCGAACGGCTCCGCAAAATAGTTGTAGTTCAGGACCGGCTGGTCGTGCACGTTTCCGCTGCGCAGACGCAAACTGCCCTGGCTCACCGCCAGGTTTACAGTCGGTCGCACAAACAGGAGCTCTTCCGTCCCGCTCTTCAACTGCGGCGTCGCCCCGACGTAGACGATCATGTCGTTCGGCATGTCGGAACCGTCAGCCGTATAGCGTAGACCTGTCTGATGCCAGTGAGCGCGGTTGTCTGGCTTGTACTGCAGCCGCCACAAAAGGTTGAGGGTCGGATGATCGCGCAGGTTTCGGCCGACGCCGGGCAGATGGTGGCGCACTTCCATCCCTATTTCGCGTAGATGCGCTTCAGGACCAATGCCGGAAAGCATCATTATCTGTGGTGTGGCGACCGCGCCGGCGCAAAGCAAGACCTCGTCGGCGTAGAGTTCCTCGACCTGTCCGGCGCGCTCCACCTCAACACCCACGGCCCGCCCGTTCTCAAGCAGGATGCGGCGGGTCGTGCAGTCGGCCAGCACGTGCAGATTGGGCCGGCTGCGGGCCGCGGCCAGGTAGGTAATGGCCGTGCTCTGGCGCACACCGTCAATCGTATTGAGGGAAAAGGGACCCACACCGGTCGCGTGCGGCCGGTTGGCGTCGGGACATTCTGGAAATCCGGCCGCCCGGCAAGCTTCCGCCCAGGCGGCCTGGTCCGGTTTCCACTCCTCCTCGGGATAACGGCGCACTCTGATTGGGCCGTTGTTACCGTGATAGTCGGCCGCGCCGAAGTCGAGGTCGTTTTCGAGTTTGCAGTAGTAGGGCAAGACCTGCTCAAAACTCCAGCTGTCATTGCCCGTCGCCGCCCACGCCTCAAAATCCTCTGGCACGCCCCGCAGTAAGATCTGCGCGTTGATCGCGCTTGATCCGCCCACGATTTTGCCGCGCGGCACCGGCATGTCGGCGCGCTGCGCGGTCGCCTCCCCGGTGTATCGCCAGTCGTGGCTCGTCGCAATGATGCCGGAGGACGACGCGAATCCCAGCCGGATATCGGTCGGCAGGTTGTCGGCAGACGGATAGTCCGGGCCCGCTTCGATCAGAAGCAGTTGGCGTGTCGGGTCTTCGGTCAGGCGCGCGGCGAGGATATTTCCTGCAGAACCCGCGCCCGCGATCAGTGTGTCATAGGCCACGCTTCGGCAACTCCCTGGGCATGCAGGCCTTGCTCTTCTACAAGTGGGCAGCCTTTGTCGGCCAGAGCTCGTCGCCCTCTTTGCGCTCGCGGTAGCCGCTCACGATCATTCCGGCCCGCTCCACCCTCTTTCCGTCTACCTCGCGGTTCTGCGGGTCGCGGTAGCCCATTCGCACCAGCCGGCGGGGCTTCCTGGTCTGGTTGATGTACGACCCGTGAACCGTGTCAATGCAGAAAAGGACGACATCGCCCGCCTTGGCCGGGACCGGAACCGTCTCCTCCAGGTGAAACTGATCGGTGGGCAGATGCGGCGAGCAGGGGCCGTCCTCGGTCTCGGTGATGTGCTCAAGGTGGCCCAATTTGTGAGAACCGTCGAGAAATCGTATCTCGCCGTTCTCGTGGCAGGTGTCGTCCAGGTGCACGAGTACATCGATGAAGCGCCCGTCCTGGTGAGGGTAGAACGGGTTGTCCTGGTGCATCGGGAAGGGCTGTCCGGACTGGGGCGGCTTGATATGCAGCGTCGTGTGGTGCAGCTCGACGTTCGCGCCCAGCAGATCGCTCAGCGCCTCGGCCAGCCTTGGTTTCGTGGCCGCGCGCATCCACACAACCGAGTAGTAATGCAGGTCCTGCATCGCGGTCAACTTGGCCCTCTTCTCTGTCTCCGGGTCCATGTATGCCTGGCGCCAGGGTCCGGTCCAGCCCGGGCTGGTGAAGGCCCAGTCCTCTACGAGCCGGTCCAGCTCGTCGGAGAGTTCCTGCATCTCCTGCGGCGTGAACACCTCGGGAATGCGCAAGTAGCCGTGCTCGTGGTAGAAGTCGATCTGTTTCTGCGTCAGCATAGAGTCACCTCCATTCTAAAAACCGCTTCAGATGCCGGTCGCCTCGTTCGCAGTTCATGCAATCGGAAGCAGCTCGTCGCCTTCCTTGCGAATCCGGTAACCGCTGACCATCACGCCCGGCCGGCCCAGGCTCTGGCCGTACTCCTGGCGGTTGTCCGGGTCGCGGTAGCCCATGCGCACCAGCCGCCGTGGGCGCTTGGTCTGATTGATGTAGGAGCCGTGGACAGTGTCGATGCAAAAAAGCACGACGTCGCCCGCCCTGGCCGGGACCGCTACCGTATCCTCCAGGTGAAAATTGCCGGTGGGCAGGTGAGGTGAGCAAGGGCCGTCCTCGGTCTTAATGACGTGATCGAGGTGGCCCATCTTGTGAGAACCGGCCAAAAAGCGGATCTCGCCGTTCTCGTGGCTGGTATCGTCGAGATGGACCAGCACGTCGATGAAGCGTCCGTCCTTATGACCGTAGAACGGGTTGTCCTGGTGCATGGGAAACGGATGGCCCGTCTGCGGCGGCTTGATGTGCATCGTCGTGTGGTGCAACTCTACGTTTTGTCCCAGCAACTGCCTGAGCGCTTTGGCCAGCCCTGGATTCGTGGCCGCGCGCATCCACGCCACCGAATAAAAGTGGAGGTCGTGCATCGCCGTCAGTTTGGACACCTTCTCGGTCTCCGGGTCCATGTACGCCAGCCGCCATGGACCTGTCCAACCCGGACTCGTAAACGCCCAGTCCTCGACGAGGCGGTCCATCTCGTCGGAGAGCTCCTGCGTCTCTTCGGTGGTGAAGACTTCCGGGATGTGCAGGAAGCCGTTATCTTTGTAGGAGGCGATCTGTTCCTGTGTCAGCATGGGTATGTCTCCTGTGCGTACGAGTGTGCCGACCACCTGCTGCCTAGTTTACCGAAGACAAGGGGATCGACGCAACCGCCGGCGTACCCTCTTTTGTGGTCATGCGGGCCCGTTTGGCACAAGGCGCTGGTTCATTCCTCAACCTGCAATTGGGAGCGAATCAGGCACACCGTCTCCTCAATCAGCGGGAAATGTTCGGCTGCAATCGCCTCCCGCAACAGCTCGAATGTCTCGCAGTATAGCAGCAGCCCCGCGCGCACGGTTTCGTGTAGCGACGGGCCCTTGTCTGTGTTCCCCTGCGCTACGCCAAAAGAAGAGATCAGTAGCTGCGCCCATCTGCTCTCGGGTCCTACGGATTCGATGGCGACGCTGAGAAAGGCGTTGTCGCTGTCTGAGAGAATGCCGCGCTGTACGCGCACCGCCCAAAGCAGGCCCCAGGATAGCCCGAACCGGGCGTTGAGCAGGCGTCCGGTGTCGTCACGCCGCAGCCCCTCCAGCCCCTTGTGGACCTCCTCGATCCAGCCGACAAGCTCATGGCCCGCCAAGCGGTTGGCTTTCGTTTGCAGCGCACTCGTCCACTGGAACTCACGCGCCCGCTGCCAGATCGTGGCGAATGCCCCTTGCGGGTCCCAAAGCGCGTGCCCATCGCGCAGCATCGCGACGAGATTGACGGCCAGACCCGGCTCATTGAACCAACTCTCAACCTGGCTTGGCGTAGAGGTACTGAGCACGACCAGAATTCGGGAGGAGCGACGTTCTTCGGACGTGTCGGCCGCTTGCCCGTCCTCGGCTGCTCTGTCGATGAGAAAAGAAAGGCTTTCCCCGCCTTGCTCGTCGTCGCTCACGAAGCGAACTACATCGATGTCACTGAAGGGGCCGGCGTCGCCGCGGGCATAGCTGCCCACCAGGGCAAAGGCGATCGTTGCGTCGGTCGTCCACTCCCCCAGGTGAGGCGTAAGGTCGAGCGGCAGCCGAACGCCGGAGAGTGTCACGATTCGCGGCGCCGTACGAGATCGGGCCAGATGGGGGCCAGATTGCCCTTGCGCCGGGATTCGCCCACGTCCAGCGCCGGGCCTTGCACCGGCGCGCCGTCTTCAATCAGTACGTCGAAGTACGGTTCGCGGCTGTCGGCCAGGAGTTCCAGCGGCTTCTCTCGCATCGCCGCGCAAGTTTCCGGGTCGGCTTCCACGAGATTGTTCATCTCGAACGGGTCGTTTTCGAGGTCGAAGAGCAGCTGATGGCCGGTCTCGTAGAAAGCATACTTCCAGCGCGAAGTGACCAGCCCGGGCCAGTCGAGAGAGTCAAGAGTCCAGCGCGGAATGCCGGACATTTCCAGCAGGACCGCCTCCGGCCCGCGGAAAGCAGGTTCACCGCGCAACGCGTCGCTGAAGTCGGTCCCCTGGCAGTGGGACGGCACCTCCAGCCCAAGCAGGCCGAGCGTGGTCGGTAACAGGTCTACGAGGCTGAAGAGCAGACCGCCGCGACGGCCCTGCGCCGGGATCTGTTCCGGCCAGTGGAAGATGGCGGGAATGCGGACCGAGTTCTCGTGGGGATGCTCCTTGCGGTTGATCGCGCCGTGCGAACCCATATAGTCGCCATGGTCGGAAAAGTAGACCGCCAGGCGGTTTTCCTTGAAGTCGGGCAGGCCGTCCAGCGTGTCGACCAGCCTGCCGATGTTCCAGTCCAGGTTCTCGACCATTGCGTAGTAGGTGGCCAGCTGGGCGCGCATTTCCGGCGAATCGGCGAAGTTTGGCAGCGTTTCCAGCGCGTCGGGGTCGAAGCGCTCGAACGCCTCCGGGGCTTCCAGTGGAAAGTGGGGTGGCTCGACGCTGAGGACGAGGAAGAGCGGCTGCTCGCGGTCGTAGTCGCGCAGATAGTCGATTGCAAGGTCGGTCAAGACGTCCGTCTGGTAACCGTTCATCGAGCGCGGGTTGGCTTCATCCTGGTGGTAGTAGAAGCCCTTGAATGGGGCATTGTTGATTTCAAAGCCGTACCAGTCCTGAAAGCCGGCCCGGTGGTATTCGGGCGTGCGATGCGGCCAGCGCGTGTACTCTTCTCGCCGCTCCCGTACCAGGGCAGGCTCCTGGTCATGGACGACGCCGCAGTGCCACTTGCCGAAATAGGCGGTGTGGTAGCCGGCCGCGCGCAGCGCTGTCGCCGTGCTGGGCGCACTGGCCTTGAACACGTCGAAGAAAAACTGGACCGGCCCGGCGTGCGCGTGGCGCCCCGAAAAGATCGTGCCGCGCGAGGGTGTACAAACGGGACAGTTGGCGTAGGCGCGCTCGAAACTGATCCCTTCGGCGGCCATGCGGTCCATGTTCGGCGTCCGTACATTGGCATCGCCAATGTGGCCCATGGCGCCGCCGTAATGCTCGTCGGACAGGATGTAGATGACGTGAGGCTGGCGCGGCATGGGGACTCCTTGTCGGCTGGAAGGTCGGGGAATGGATGGCGGGGATACCTCGGGCCGGCAACGTGCAGGAAGTCAGTCGACGTTACACAGCTCGTAGGCTTGGCGCAGGCCGGCGACCAGATCGCCGCGAGGGCGGAATTCGTGGCCGACGTAGCCCTCGTATCCGGCATCGCTTATCACCCGGCAGATGCCGCGGTAGTTCAACTCCTGAAAGTCGTCCAGCTCATTCCGGCCAGGGTTGCCGGCTGTGTGGAGATGACCGATTGCATCCAGATTGGCGGTGATCGTGCGAAGTACGTCTCCCTCCATGATCTGCATGTGATAGATGTCAAAGAGCAGTTTGACGTTAGGACTGTCGACCCGGCCCTGGACCTCCAGGCCCCACGCGCTGCTGTCGCACTGGTAGTTTGGGTGGTCGACTTTGGAGTTGAGCAGCTCAAGGTTTATGACGATGCCGTTGTCTTCGGCATAGGGCGCGACGCGCCGCAGACCGGCGACGGTGTTGGCGATCGCCTCCTCATTGCTCATGCCGGGGATGTTGTTGCCGCTGAAACAGATCAGCGCGCGCAATCCGTGCGCCACCGCCAGGTCGACCGACTCGCGCAGCTCGGCCTCGATGCGCCCGTGGTTGGACGCGTTGTTGAGGCCGTCGGGCAGCGAGTCATGGCCGATCATGCTGATCAGCAGGAGGCTGCTGTCGGCCGCCGTCCGGCAGAGATCGGCGAAGTCGTCGCCTCGCTGCCAGATTTCGATTGCCGGGAAGCCGATCGCCGCGATTTCGGCAAACAGCCGCTCGCGCGGCAAGACGTCCTGCGGCAAAATGGGGATGCAGACCGATTGCTTGATCGACATTGGGCGGCTCCTATTGCTTTACCGGCCTTCTCTGCGTCCGCTATTCACCTGTTACAAAGTCTTAAGAAAACTGCGAATGTTGTCGAATACAGGTTGATTGATTTCGCCCCAGTAGCCCTTCTTTGCAGCGACTCCTACGGAATGGTGCGGGTCAGGCTTTGTCGTCAGGTAAGCCCACGCCTTGGCTTTGTCCAGGCGTCTGATCGCTGGCAGCTTGGCGGTAGCGATGCAGTGGAAGAAGCTATCGATGCAGGACTCCTCCGGAGTATCCCTAAATGTCTCGCACAGGAGAGTCTCAAGCATTCCCGGCTTATTGTTTCCGGGCAATATCATTATGCTTATCGCAGGGTCCTCCCCGACTCGGACTTCAGGCTTCGGCGGTACCTCTAGTTTCGACTTTCCCAAAGTCGACTGAATGCTGTTTAGGGTGCCTTCAGCCGAGGTCTCCGCATCCCTTACAATTCCTACAGACTTCACAGACTTGAATTTGGCCATATTTACTAGAGCCGGGAGGAAGTGACGCAATTCACTGCCACCGCCGTAGTCTTGGATTTGAATTTCGGTGAGCGATAGACGATTCACAAACTCTTCAAAGAAGTTTACCTGATCTCTTCCTTCAACAATCAACTGGACGGGTAATTCAATGTTTTGCGGAATTGCCATAGTCAGCGAACCTCTAAGTTGTGACGAAAAGCTGCATCGATGATTTCCGGTTCATAAGTTACAGGGATTACCTTGTCCTCCAGCACATCAAGCCTATGCAAACGAAAGCTAGCAGAATCTAGTGTATTGTGCGCTGCCCTTACGCACTCAATGCTGTGAGTGGTCGCAAACACCTGAGTGTTGAATTGATTGGCGGCACTCTCAATTAACCGCCATACATTAGGCAAAACGCTGTAGTGAAATCCATTCTCAATTTCGTCAAGCAAGACTATCCCGTTCGACGCATCGGAGACTGCCAAGACTAACCGAGCCAGGTGGATCATACCTTCTCCCATGACAGAAAGAGGTACAAGCTCGGAGAGGCCGATATCACCCCAAATCATTGGACTGCCGCTTGAAGAGTTCTCTTCTATGCTTAGGAGCCTCGGTTCGATTACCTGCAGAGCTTCCAGAACTAAGCCGGCGCGCTTCTCCTTTCTCAGACTTGATAGTCGCAGAGCATCTTCCTGGCTATTTTGACTATTTGATTGAAGAAGTGTTGCGTTGAAGGGAACCTTATAACCCGATCCTTCAATCTTGATCTCAGTTCCCTCTGCAAAGATTCGGCTCTTTGCTTCCTTTCCAGAAGGACCGTGAAATCGAAAGGCGAGCGATAACTCCTTAGGAAGCTCTGTGATCGCCGTCCCAGCGGCGTAGTCTAGTTGAACTTCAGATGGCTGTTCTTGTCCCCAAACAATTGTCAATGCCAGTTTACCATGCGTCGCATGTTGACCGCTGATCTCAATGGGATGACTTGTGTCGAGTTCAGAGAAAATCGGCTTAAAAAAAATGTCCCCTAAGACTCTGACCCCTGGGTCTACTCTTACAACTGGGGCATTCAACAGAACACGCACATTGCCCCCTCCAGTCAACAAGAAAATCGCTTCAAGAAGGCTTGTTTTTCCAGAGTTGTTACTTCCGGCGATCAGATTTATGCGGTGCAACTGGCTAATCTTGAATTCTTTGAAGATACGATAGTTCCGGATATGAAGTTTCTTGAACATCGTCATGCTCCCTTAGCTCTAGCAGTGCCAGAGGTCGCGCAAGATGGGTTACTCCTCTTCCTCAGTAGATTACCTTGTTCAGCGGGTACTCGATGATGCCGGTGGCGCCGGCCTGTTTCAAATCGGGGATCAGGTCGCGCACTATCTTTTCGTCGATGATCACCTCGAGCGCGATCCAGTCGGGGTCGGTCTGATTGGTAATCGAGGGGGCGTGCAGGGCGGGCAGCTGCTCCGTGATGTCCTCGAGCGAACTCCTTGGCACGTTCATTTTGAGGCCGACCTTGGCGCCGGCCTGCAGCGCGCCCTTGAGCAGCATCGCCAGGTTCTCGATCTTGCGCCGCTTCCAGGGATCCGCCCACGCTTCGTGATTCGCAATCAGCTTGGTGGTCGATTCTGCCACCGTGTCGACGATGCGCAGCCGGTTCGCGCGCAGCGAGGAGCCGGTCTCTGTGCCTTCAACCACTGCGTCGACCAGAAGCGGCGCCTTGACCTCGGTCGCGCCCCAGGAGTATTCGACCTCGGCCTTGACGCCGTGCCGCTCCAGGTAGCGGCGCGTGACCTGGACCAGCTCGGTCGCGATCCGTTTGCCCTCCAGGTCCTGGGGCGAGTGGATGTCGGAGTCGTCGGGCACGGCAAGCACCCACCTGTAGGCCTGGTTGGTGGCTTTGCTGTAAACAAGGTCCTCGACCTCGCGCACGTCGGCCTCGTTCTCCAGCACCTGGTCCTGCCCGGTCAGGCCGACGTCGAGCACGCCGCGCTCGACATAGCGGGCGATCTCCTGGGCGCGGAACATCAGGCAGCCGATCTCGGGGTCGTCGATATAGGGCGCGTAGGAGCGGCCCCGCACATAGAGCTGATAGCCGGCCTTGGCAAAAAGGGCGATGGTGGATTCCTGCAGGCTCCCTTTCGGCACTCCGAGTGTTAAACGGCTCATCACTTTCCCCAATTCAGGTGCAATCGGTAACGGATTCGGGATCTGTCGTATGCGGCACGTGGGCGCTCCGGGGCGAGCAGTCAAGCCTGCCGGTCGACATGGTCCAGCTGCCAGTGTGACGCCGGCGGATCCCCCACGCGCACGTCCGGCTGGGAGCTGTGCTCGATGCGACGATAGTAGCAGCCGGCGCGCGCGATGCCTTCTGCGTCCTTTGTGTGGCAGGCGCCCGCGCCCAGCGGACGCACGAGATAGAGCAGGGAGTTCTGCTCGCAGTTGACCCGCGCTTCGACCAGCTCGAGCGTGTCGCCTGAGGTAGCGCCCTTCACCCACAGCTCGTTGCGGGACGTGCTCCAGAAGGCGGCCACACCGTGCGTCAGCGTGTACGACAGCGCTTCCTGATTGGCGTAGGCGACAATCAGGACCTCCTTGCTGTCTGCGTCCTGCACCGCGACCGGGATCACCGCGGCCTCTCCCCGGCCAACTGCCTGCAGCTTGCCGAAATCAAGAGAAAGCTCCGTCCCTTCTTCGAGCAGATTCATCGAACGCCTCTCGTTCGCCTTGTCGACAACTTCATTCCAGCGCCCCGCCCCACACCTCCAGGTCGACCTCGACCTCGTTCCGGTTGAGGACGTCGTCGAGGAGCAGGTGCGCGTCGGGCAGGTCTTCGATGCGCTCTGCCACCAGCACCAGGTCCGCCGTCGTGGCGTCGGTGACATACGCCTGCTCAAAGATCTGTCTCGGATTCAGCCAGTAGCCGCCGGCCGCCAGCTTGCCCCACTTCGTCAGCAGATAGAGTACCACGTAGTCGCGCCCGCCGGAGCTGGTGTCGACGATGCGCGAGCCGCCGACACTGATCGGATACAAGAACTCGATCCCGGAGCGCGTGCGCTCTGCCCGATAGTAACGGATCTTGCGGGTGCGGGCGAAGCGATAAATCGCCTTGGCAATCAGCGCCCCGTTGGCGTTTTCCTCCATCCTCCTCCTTCGGCCCGGATACGGGCCTGGACGCGGACTGTAGCGTAGCAGTCTTACCCGTTCTTGTCCAGATGGTACAGGCGCAAGCGGGACTCCGGATCGACTCGCTGCATCAGTTGACACGGCATAGGTCCCACCCTAAAATGGACTTGACAAGTACATAAGGATACCCGGACAGTTCGAGCCGAACGGAATAGATGCGCCTCGGTTCGCTCTGCGCCGACGCCGAACAGGAGTTTTCGAGATGGATATAGTCAAGACAGTTACATCACAGTTTCAAGCCACGTTGTCGATGATGGAGCAGACGGTCCGTACCTGCCCCGAGGAGATGTGGGACGAGCCGGGTCAGGCGAATCCGTTCTGGCGGGTCGCCTACCATGCGCTCTTCTACGTTGATCTCTATCTGCAGCCTTCCGAAGAAGACATGGCGCTCTGGGAAGGGTGCCGGGACGGCTACCAGTTCCTCGGGCCGACGCCGTGGCCACCCCATGAGCAGCCGGCCGCAGATCAGCCATATGACCGCGACCAGGTCCTGGCTTATGTCGATTACTGTCGATCGCTGGTCGATCGAACCGTGCCCGCGACTGATCTAGGCGCTCCCTCCGGCTTCCACTGGCTGCCGTTCGACAAGATGGAGCTGCAGATCTACAACATCCGCCATCTTCAGCAGCACGTGGGCGACCTGAGTACTCTGCTGCTGACGCAGGCGAATCTGGAAATCAACTGGGTTGGCATGGGAGAAGGGTAGAAGATGGGTTGAGCCGGCCAAACTGTGCCGACAATAGCGCCGACAGAGACGCAACAAGCGAGAGTGGAGAGTCTTCATGCACCTTTCGATGCACAACTGGATGCGAGCCGAGCCGATCGACGTTACGGTGCGCCGCCTGGCACGTTATGGCTACAAGAGCATCGAGCTCAGCGGCGAGCCGGAGCTGTACGACACCCAGGAGGTTCGCGGTCTGCTCAGCGAGTACGGCCTCTCCTGCTGGGGCGTCGTCTCGCTGATGATCGAGGGGCGGGACCTGATCGATGCCGACGAGTCTGTGCGCGCCAGCTCGATCGAGTACCTGAACGGTTGCGTCACGATGGTCAAGGAGCTCGACGGCTACGAGATGACGATCGTGCCGTCAACGGTAGGCAAGGTGGCGGCGATGGATACGCCGGAGCAGGAGTGGGCCTGGGCGGTCGAGGGGCTGAAGGAGGTCTACGGCCACGCCCAGAAGGAAGGCGTGCGGATGGCGCTTGAGCCGCTCAACCGCTTCGAGACCAACTTCCTCAACCGCGCCGACCAGGCCATGCTGCTGGCCGCGGAAGTAGGCCCCGACTGCGGCGTCTGCATCGACACCTTTCACCTGAACATCGAAGAGGCCAACCTGGTCGAGGCGATCAGGAGCACCAGGGAGCGCCTGGTCGACTTCCACGTCGCTGACAACAACCGCATGGCCTGCGGAATGGGCGCGCTCGATTGGCCGCTGATTGTGAACACGCTCAAAGAGATCGGCTACGACGGCGCGCTGACAGTCGAGTTTGTCGCGCCGCTCGACCGCACGCCAGCAAACCCCTACGAAAACGCGGTGGCCGCGGCCGAAGAAGAGCTGACCGCGGAACAGCTGCAGTTCATCCAGGACCACGGCAGCGGTGTGCTGTCGGAAGAGTTCTACAGCTGGCTGGTCGAGGAGACGGCTAAGACGCTTCTGCCGCTCATTTGAGGGAGTCAGTCCATCCTGGCAGTTTCCTTCAAGAGTCCCCTGTTGCCCACTTGCAGAAAGGCACAAGAGTGATCGAAATCCCGGAGTATAACGGAGTCGTGGAATGGTCGGATGAAGATCAATGCTTCATTGGGTCATGTCCTGGCATCATCGGTCCTTGCTGCCATGGAGACGATGCCCGCGAAGTTCATCGTCAGTTGAGAGAGATCTACAACGAGTGGCGAGCGATCGAAACAGAAAGCAAGCCTCAGAACTGCTCACGTCTGCCTGAATCCCTGTCAGAGTGAGATCCGCCGGCCCTCGCGTGCGGACCGGTAGGCCCCTAGAATCATCTCCACTGATTTGCGCCCCTCTTCGGCGCTGACTTGCTCGTCGTTTAACCCACGCACGTAGTCGATGAAGGGTCGCGGCACGCCCGAGATCCGTTCTCCCTGAGCGGCCGGAATCGGCAGGTGAAACTCCTCCCACTCGCTGTCGCCCTGGCGGATCATGCGCAGCGGGGCTACGCCCGGAGGGCGCGGGGCCATCGTCGACGGTCCGTCGCCGTAGTCCTGGATGATGGTGCCTTCGGCGCCGTAAATCTCGGTGGTGTTCACCCCGGCGACGGTCGTCGAGCCGTTGAAGAGCGTGCCGATGGCGCCGCTTTCGAAGCGGAAAAGAGCGACGCCGTTGTCGTCGGGCGCGAGCTTGGTGACGACGTTGTCGAGCTCGGCCATGACGCGCGTGGGCTGGCCGAACGTCCAGTAGAACCAGTCGGCGGCGTGGATGGCGTCGTCAAAGAACATGCCAACGTTGGCCACCGGATCGATGTGCCAGCGGGTGGGGCCGGTGAAGAAGGCCTCGTTGTTGAGCACGCCGATGCAGTGCCGGCGGCGGATGACCGCAATCTGGCCGACCGCGTTGGCGTCGACCAGCTCCTTGATCTTGCGGTTGACCGGGTCTTGGCGCATCTGAAAGGCGACGCTGAACTTGACGCCGGCGCGGCGGACCGCTTCGATGATGCGGTCGCAGTCGGCCAGTGTGGTGGCGAGAGGCTTCTGGCAAAGAATCGCCTTGCCGGCCGCGGCGGCCTGTTCGACGTACTGGGCGTGGCGGTTCGTCTCCGTCGTGACGATCACGGCGTCGACGCCAGGATCGTCGGTGATCGCCTCGGACGCGGCGCGGAACTCCATGCCGAAGGCGGCCGCAGCCTCGCGCCCGCGCTGTTCGTTGTCGTCCCAGCAGGCCACCAGCTCGACGTCATCGAACTCCAGCATCTTGCGGCAATAGGTGTTGCTGTGGCCGTGGGCGTGGCTCAACACGCCGATGCGAACCTTGTCCATGGGAAAACCTCAGAATTGGATGGAAGAGTGACGGCGCGTCTACGCCTTGAGTCCGCCGGCGGTCAGGCCGCGCACGTAGTGCCTCATGCCGAACGAAAAGAGGATGATGAGGGGAATTGAGGCCAGGATGTAGCCGGCCATCTGCGGGCCGAGATCGGTTACGCCGATCTCCGAGGTGAACTGGGTCAGGGCGACGGCCACGACCTGGCGCTTCGGGCTGGACATGACGACCAGCGGCCACATGAACTGGTTGTAGGTGGTAACGAGGCGCACGACCGCGACCGTCACGAGGATGGGCGCGGAAAGGGGCACGGCGATCTGGGCGAAGCTCTGCAGCTCGCTGGCGCCGTCGATGCGGGCGGCGTCGAAGAACTCCTCAGGCAGCGTGGCAAAAAAGCTGCGGCACAGCAGCAGCGCGAAGACCTGCCCGCCCGAGGTCCACGGCAGGATCAGCGCCCAGTAGGTGTTCTCCAGGCCCATGTTGAGGATCAGCACGTAGGCCGGGATCAGCGTCAGGATCGGCGGGATCATCAGCAGGGCGAGGATTCCGGTGTAGATCACCTCTTTGCCGGGAAAGCGGTGGCGGGCGAAGACGTAGCCGGCGAGGCTGGCCAGAAGGACGGTCGCGGCGGTCGAGCTGCCGGAGGTCAGGATCGAGTTGAGTATAGGACGCCAGATCACCAGCGAGCCGAGACCGAAGTTCTCCCAGCGGTAGGGATTGGGCATCGACCAGAAGCGCCCGTAGATCTGGCCGTTGTCCTTGAGCGAGAGCGCCACCAGGTAGATGATTGGAATAAAGGTGACGAGCAGCAGGAAGATCAGGACTGCGTAGAGCAGGACCTGCCAGCCGTTCAATTGGGCGAACCGAATCGCAAGGCCGGCCTCTCCGCCCGCGACGACCGCGGCCGCCTGCCCCGTCCGTTTGCTCTCGCGCACGGTCGTCATCTCAGGCCTCGTATTCGGTGGAGGACTTGACGAAGCGCATGTTTATGATCGTGCCCGCCAGGATGAAGAAGAACAGGATCATGCCGATTGCCGAGGCCACGCCCATGCGGTCCATGCGCATCGCCAGGTAGTAGAGCTCGAGCGCGGGTGTGTAGGTGGCCGCGCCGGGCCCGCCGCCGGTCGTGAGGTAGACGAGCTCGAATGTCTGCACGGCGTTGATGAAATTGAGGATCAGGAGCAGCTTGATCTGGCCCATGAGCAGGGGCAGGTCGATGCTCCAGAAGCGCCGCCAGGTGCTGGCGCCGTCGACCAGGCTGGCGTCGATTATTTCGTTCGAAATCGAGATGAGACCGCCGTAAAAGATGAGCAGCGCGAAGGCGTTGACCCAGGGGACGCCGATAAAGATGATGGATCCGAGGGCAACGCTGGCGTCACCGTACCAGACGCGTGTGAGACTATCCAGTCCGACCAGCTTCAGACTCTCGTTGAGAAGACCGATCGCCGGGTCGTAGATGTTGTTCCAGACGAGGATCTCCACGACTGCGGGCAGCACGATCGGTACGACAAAGAGCGTGCGGAACCAGTACTGGGAGAAGCGGTTGCGCAGGTTGAAGATGAACTCGGCCACCAGCAGCGGCGCCGTCATCGTCTTCAGGATCGCGACGACGACGAGAATGGCGGCGTTGCGGAAGCCGGAAATGAAGAAGCGGTCCTCCATCAGGAAGTGGAAATTGGACAGACCGACCCATTCGGTGCGGGTGCCGGGGTTCCAGTCGGTAAAGGCGTGGTAAAGGCCGGAGAAGGCGGGATAGTAGTTGAAGGTGAGCAGGAACGCCAGCGTGGGCAAAATGAGAAGATAGGAGAGGCGCGCGTTCCACATCGCCTGCAGGACGCCGAGAGGACCGGCTGAGCTGCGCTGCCAGACCTGCTGCCCGGAGGCGGTGTTGCGGGCGGCCCAGACGGAGGCGAGAACAAGGACGAGAACCAGCCCAAAGATGAGGAGTAAGGTCCGTTGACGCTGGGCCGTTGACTGTGCCGCGCCGGTGATTGCCCCGGCGCGGTCGTAGTTCGCGGTTGACCCTGAGACGGCGCCAACTGCGATGCGGCTGCCGTCTCCGGCGAGCGCGACGCTGAGCACCTCCTCGTCCTGGCGGAAGCGGTGCAAGAGCATGCCGTCGCGGTCGAGCAGGTAGGCGCTGCCGTCCTCGGAGCCGACAAGGGCGCTGGATCCGTCGGCGGTCAGCGAGACCGCCGAGATCTCGTCCTCGGCCTCAAAATTCCAGATTGCGGAGCCGTTGGACCCGTTGAGCAGCGTCGCGCTGCCGTCGCTGGCTCCGGCCAGGATGCGGGCGCCGTTGGCGTTCACCGACACCGAGTTGACGCCGTAGTCGAGACCGGTCTGGAGCAGCTGCTTGCCGGCGCGGCTGTAGATGGTCACCAGCCCGTCGTCGGAGCCGATGACAACGCGCGCCTTTTCGCCGCTGCCGTAGATGTCGACGGCCCGCACGCCGATGCCGAGCTCTTCCTGCCAGAGCAGGTTACCATCGCCGTCAAGGGCGTAAACCGAGAGGTCGTTAGAGGTCGCGGCGACCAGAGTGCCGTCACGGGCGACGGCCGCGTTGTTCATCGGGCGGGCGGCCTTGAACTGCCAGAGGACGCCGCCGTCGGAATCGAGCAGATATACGAAGCGGTCCTCCGAGGCGACGGCCAGCCACTGGCCATCGGGCGAGATGTCTAAGCCGAGGATGCTGTTGTCGGCCTCGAACTGCCAGAGCAGCTCGCCCGCGCCGTCGAACATGCGCACGGAGTTGGCGCGGCTGCCGACAGCGACCCGTCCCCCGTCTTCGCTAACAGCGACGGCCTGGACGCGGCCTCCCGAGCCATGTTCCCACAGCAGCCCGTCGGTCGACTGCGCGGCGAGCGGCAGGGCGAAGGCCGCCATAACCGCCACTGCCAGGACGAAGGCGCCAACTATCCTCCAGGACCGCATGGCGCGCATCGAGATTGGCAAATCAGACAAACCGCTCCCTCGCGGGAGCGGCATGCCCGGTTTGCTGCGATGCAGTCGTTTGCTATTCGCCTTGGGAGGCGTTGACAAGCCCATCTACGAACTTTCGTCCAAGCTGAAGCCGCTCCGTCCGCATCAAGCCGGACGGAGCGGATGAATCGATTAGTACGGCCCGGCCGCGACCCAGCCCGGCGGGCGCTTCTCGGGGCTGTCGAGGTCCTCGTGCGTCAGGTTGAGGAACTCAAGCAGGCCGTCGAAGTTGTCCTCGAGCAGGGTCTGGTAGCCTTCGGCGAACTCCTCGGCGGTTATCTTGCCCTCGAAGAACTCCTGCACCATGATCGACCATTCGCGCTTGGTCTCTTCATACTTGAAGAAGCCGCGTGCGACGGCGTCGCCGGGCGCGCCCGGTTTCTCGTAGTTGCCGACAAAGACGGCGTTGTCGAACACTTCCTGCATCTCGCCCGGCAGCGACACGTTCTTGATCAGCGGCGGGCCGGCGATGCCGCCCTGCAGATTCTCGGTGTCCAGCTTGTTTTCGAGGAAGATGGCCATGCCCTGCGGGCTTGTCCAGAACATGACGAAATCGACTTCGAGATCATTCTGGGCGCGGTCCTTGACCGGCAGCGCGAGGTAGCCCTGCGTCAACTCGTTGGCGCGCGCGGTACCTTGCACACACGGCCCTTCGATGGTGGGGAAAGCGAAGCGGTCAAACGCGAACTCGACCGCGGCGGCCGCGGCCTCCTCGTCGACCTCCCCGCTGCCGCCGTATTCACCCTGCGCCAGCGAGCGAATGTCCTTGGGCAGGCTGGTGTAGATGCCGCCGTGCACCATGCGCATGGCGGCCTTCTGCGTCAGGAAGAGCGGATAGGCATCGGTCATGCCGGTCCAGCCTTCGGGGACGAAACCGTTCGCCGTCTGGAAAACGCGACCGATCTCCGACATCATCTCGACGGTGCATTCGTTGTTGAAGTGGATCGCGCCGTCACGCAGAGCGCCCAGGTGGCGGGCGATGTTGACGGAGACGCGGTCGGGGTCGTCGTTGCGCACGTCGGTGGGGTCGTAGCTCCAGACGTCGTCGATGCCCTCGCGGAAGCACCAGTCACCTTCCTGGCACTGGATAATCTCCAGGTCATCGCGGTGGTACTGGTCCATGGCGGAGCGCATCAGCCAGGGCATGCGGCCGCCACCCCAGATCTGCTCGGTAGTGCCTTCGATGGCGATGGGAATGATGCCGGCGTCGCGCAGCATTTCATTCCAGCCGACGAACTCGTCCCAGGTCGGGCGCGGCGGAACGTCGGTGATGCCGGCCTGTTCGAAGAGCGCCTTGTTGTAGATCCAGAATGTCTGGACCGACATGTATGGCATGGTGAACATCTGGCCGGTATTGGGGTCGCGCACCAGGTTTAGCCCCCACTCCTCGAAGCTGTTCTCCCACTTGGCGCCGGTGTAGGGGTTCTCCTTGTTCAGGTACGGGCCCCAGTCGACGAGGCGGCCCTCCTGGGCGAACTCGCGCAGGTGGGGCGATTCGATTATGGAGACGCGCGGCACCTCGGAGGTAAACTGCGTGCGAATCCACTGGAGGTAGGCGTCGACGGTGGGGGCCTTCAGCTCGATGAGGACATCCACGTTGGGGTGGAGCTCCATGTAGGCGTCGGCGATGGCCTGGTAGGTCTGTACGTCATTGGAGGCGATGCTGACGACGATTTCGCCGCTCAGCTCCATCATCTCCTCTTCGGTCTCCTCGATCTCGACCACTTCCTCCTCGGTGGAGGCCTCTTCGGCAGGGGCTTCGCCGGCCATGCCGGTGTCGGCCGGCGCGCCGCAGGCGGCCACGAGTAGGAGCGCCAGTACGAGGACAAGGCCGAGAACTGTTTGCTTGGATCGCATCGATTTCATCCTTTCATTCTGTCTGATATTGAAGAGAGGTTCCGTTACTCCTGGTCTGCAAAGGGAAATGTGCCGGCGTAGCCCAGCGTCTCAAGCGTGAACTGGGGGTTGCTGACAAACTTGATGCCGGGAAACATCGGGTTCTGCTGATAGTGCAGCACGATATTAGCGCGGATTTCGCCTTCCGGGTCCGGTCCCATCTTGGCGCCCTGGTGCGGGAGGTGGCTGTAGAAGACGACGGCGTCGCCGGCCATCGGATAGAGGTGCTCCAGCTCCTGCTCGTCGCACCACACCTGGAAGGGGTCGTTGCGGTCTTCGGTGTAGCGCAGGAACGGGATCAGCTCCTCGGGCACGGGGCGGTCAAAGTAGCTCTTGACGAAGGTGAGGCGCGCGCGCTCCGGGGTGTTGTCGGTCAGGTAGAAGGTCGAGTTGAGGCACATGCCGAGGAGCGGGTCCTGGGCGTCCGACTTCTCGACCTGGTAGTAGTAGTCGTAGAAGTCCATGTGCCATTCCTGGTGGTATTCGGCCGGGTTGACGTGGGCGCGCAAGCTGCGCAGCTGGCACTGTTTGCCCATGACGGCGCGCAGTAGGGGCGCAACGCTTTCGTGGCCGACGAGCTCTCCGGCCAGCTCCGGTTCAAGGGCGAGCAGCCTCTCGAAAGCGACGTTGCCGACGCCGTTGCTGATTTCGTAGGCGCCGCGGTCGTAGAGCGCGTAGATGACCGTCTTCCACTGTTCGACCCGTTCCTGCGGCAGGGAGTTGGGTATCAGAATGTAACCGTCGCGGTTAAGCTGTTCGAGCTGCTGCTGAACTTCACTGGCTGTTGCCGTCATTGCTTGTCCAATCCTGCCTTGCAGACCGCCCGGCTCGCCGCGACATTCAAAGGGTTCCTGTTGCGGGAAGTTCAGCTGGCCGGCACCTCTTCGGCGCGCCCGCTGTGGTGTGAGCGGATGGCGGCTTCAATGATCTCCTGCACGGCCAGGCCCTCGCGGCCGGAGGCTTCGATTTCGTCGCGCGGCACGCCGTCGTCGACCTGTTCGATCCAGCGGTTGATGCGGTTGGTGAATGTGGCGCCGAAACCGCTGAGACCGCCCATGATGCTGTTGCGCACGACGGTGAGCTCTTCGCTCTGGCGCGGGTAGAGGGTCAGCTCCTGGTAGAGATTGTCGAGCACGAAGCGGCCGCCGGTGCCCATGACCTCGCAGCGTTCGAGATTGTGGCGCGGGTTGGTGTCGTAGCTGCCGGTGAGGTGGCCGACGACGCCATTGGCGAATTCGA